>NZ_MPHJ01000001.1 GCF_001957125.1 Shewanella sp. UCD-KL12
TCGCTTTATTGGTATCGATTTTAAGGACTAGGTGATAGTGATTATTCATCACCGCATAGGCGCATACATCGATACAAAATATGGCAGAAAGCGCTTTGACTTTATCGACAATCCAGCAGCGTCTATGCTCATAGCTTTTACCTGTGAGGTTATCCTCCCCGCAGAGGTAGGCTCTTCTTACACAACGATTTATTATGTGATAAAACGGCGTCGACTCAGCATCAATAAGGGTTCTTCGAGCAGAAGTCATAATAACCATCCTATACAACACTATGTTGAGATAACTAAAAGCCTAGTTAAGAAAATACTAAAGTACAAAAGATATGGCTGTCCTGTCTCTTTGTTTACCTACAACGGATGGTTGGAACTATCTTGTCCGCATGTATGAACCTCAATCTGAAATTATCAATGGAGAGTGGCGATTCCCAGAGCTAACTCAGAAATAACGGTCGTTATAGACTTTATCAAAGCCAACTGATTATTCAGTTGGCTTTTTTCATGGGCCGAACTCAGCATATTTGTTCCACATCATTACTACATAGCGTTCAATACAGCTACAATACAATGTCGATATTTCACTTATCAGGGAAGTTTAATGGACAAAGCACTGACCGAAATGGATTTGAACTTACTCAGAATGTTGAAAGTGCTGGTTGAAACTCGGAATACCTACAAAACTGCTGAAATATTGGGTATTTCACAAACCAGTGTGAGTCGTGGTGTGGCAAAGCTTAAAGAAACGTTTGGAGACCACCTATTTCTAAGAAAAGCGCACGGCATCGAACCCTCTGAATTAGCAATCCAGCTTTCCGAAGCTACCGTAGAAATGCTCAACCCTGTCGCAAAAGTTATTGATTCATTTAGTAACTTCGAACCATTTCAGTTTCGTGGCACCGTGTCGATCTCCGTTAATACTTACATATTAGAAGTGTTCGGAGAACGGTTAATAAAACTGCTTTTTTCTAAGCTTCCAAATGCGAAAGTCGAATTAGACTTTTGGCAGAATCAGTCTTTAAGAGATATGTTAAATGGAAAAATTGATTATGCTTTACAAATTTCAAACTTTCCATTCCCTCAAGATATTTACAGCCACCATGTAAAAACCGTGACTTCAGGAATTCTTGCTAGAAAGAATCATCCAGTTTTAAAAGAAGGGAATGAGTGGGAAAGAATTCATGAATTACCTATTGTTCAACTCTATTTAGCAGGTGTCAACTACGACAAAAGCGCGCTACACGACATCTACCAATTAAAAGGGTATCAAGCTAATGTAGTACTGAAAACACACAGTCTCAAAGCGGCGTTGCATACCGTAAAAACAACCGACGCGATTTGTTTTTCCAGCAGTTATGTAGCCGAATTGGGAGAAGATTTAGACGTTCATCCGCTACCACTAGTTGCGGATGAACATAAACGGTTTGATATTATTGGTGGGTATCTGCAAACACGTAGGAGCTATCCTTTAAATCAATACTTACATCAAACCCTGCAAGATTTTTTTAACTCTGTTGAACAGCCCTAACGCTAAACAACATTTTCTTTTATCGCTAAAAAACGCCCAGTCAGGGCGTTTTAAGTTTTACATGATCAAGCCAATATATTGTTCATTGTTACAAACGAGTGTCGGATACCCATTTAGGCGTTAGCCCTTCCGTGGGTTTTTCATCAAATGTCACTTCACCAGGCTCAGATGGTGCAGACCAACTCAACAAATCTGTTCGTGCCATTCTAGTGACAATTTGCTCTTTAGTTACATTAATAACCATAAGATCTTGAGCAATAGCAACTGGGCCACCATATGACTCGACAAGTCCTTTAAAGGCCCTATCAATCGTATCTTCATTAGTGAAGAAATGCGTTCCTACCCCTAAACCAGGCTTAGAAATTGTAAATATTTCTCCAAGCTCACTTGCTGAAGTATGTTTATGCACAATATTCTCAGCGACTTCTATAGGCATATTGTTTTTGTCTGAAAATGTTGGAGCATCAATAAACAGCTCGTGGATGAACACATCTACACCTTTCGCCATTTCAGCTTCATGTGTTGTAGGCTCACTATCGCCAGTAAATGCCATTGATAACCCATTCCACTCTAGTCGATAACCCACTGAACCAACCAGAATATGATCAACCGGGAACGCATATATTTTCACATCGTTTTCTGAATATACTAACTGTTTCGGCGTTTCGGGGCTAAATTTCGAGTAATCAAATTCATGGGCTTGGATTTGCATGCCTTCATTTGCGGCGATCCCGGTTTTACTAAGTACATGCCAAGCCGCCGCCTTTTCAACATGCTCGACAAAGCTTGCAACTCCCAGCTCAGGAGTATGACCAGAAGATCCATACACATTTAAAGGTGCATTGCGCCCCCAGCCCATTGAATCCCATAAATTAAATATTCCGCCAACGTGGTCTAAGTGTAAGTGAGTGACGAAGACTTTATCCAATGAATCGTGAGGTAAACCAAGACTCCAGAGATTTGGTACTGTTCCACCCCCTACATCAAAGATGAAATTATCACCATTTCCAAGTTCTACTAACCAACTTGTGGATGCTTGTCCCATACGTACAGGTGGGTTACCAGAGCCGATTGTCGTTATTCGCATTTCATCAAGCTCGATTGATTCTTGCCCTGCTATAAAGTGCTCTGAATATTGACGATGCTCGCCGTCAGTTTTTGAAATAACATTGTGTTTAGTTAATGGTTGTCCACATAAGGGGACTGGATACCCTGCCTCTGTTAATCGGCATTCTCGCGGGAATTGGAAATCTAGTGGTGATTCTGCCAACGCAGGAAGCGTGAAAGAAGTGCACAGCACGTAAGTTAATAATTTGGGGATCGATTTCATAGGTACTCCGATAAAAAACTAGGTACTGAATAAGTTAGTGCAAGCAGATTATCTATGATTGAATACGATAAGAATATGAATTACAGAGACCCGAATTTGGTTAAGACGGGGAAATTTTCAACAATCAAAGAATTCTTATGGCCGACGGTATAGTAGTCTGGTTGAGCACATGCATTATTTTTTTTTGGGGGGGGGAGGTGTAGTGGATTAGCTAATTTGGCCATAGAGTTAGAGCCCTGGGCATGAGGGAAAGTAAGTCAAACAGCAGATGTTTGAAACTAGGGTCAATCCCGTCCTGACACACTTTGGGGCATAACTGAGTCAGTATCATTCTACCAACTCGCGTTTATACCGATAAAAGTGACAATCTTATTGTCTGCCGACATGATTGATCTTGTAAGCACGCATTGGGAGTAAAAAAAGTTAACGAAGCTATTTGGATATAATTCATTGTGTCAGTAAGAGATCCTGGCACAATGATTAACTGAATCAAATAAGCTCGAAAAATCTAAGTAATGGGATAGTTTCGTTAGTTTGATTCTACTGTAACTTTGACTTCTGCCGGAGGCATTGCTTTCATCATTTCAAGATTGTTATCCATTGCTTTTTCCATGGCACGATTCATATTCATGATAAGGTCGCCATATTCGGTTACTTTTCCATCAACAACAACGACCATAACTCTATCGTCTGCCATCATTTCATTATCAAAAGTGCTAAATCCAATAGATTTTTCTGACCAATAAGACATTTCTTCAACTACTGAATCATTTCGCTTTCTTAATGAAGTTTTTTAGGCGTTCCAAGTAACGATATAACCGCTTGTTTAGTCATCCCTAACTCAATTTTTGATGCTTCTTGAGCATAATTAATCTTAGTCGATGCACATGCTGCTAATAGAGTAATGGTTAATATAATTATGAGATTTTTCATGGAATGAAAATGTCCTTATTTTTGGTTTTAAATCAAGCAACTATAGTCGTTTAACTAAAAATATACAATTATGACTCTATAATAATCAATGGCTTATTAAAAATCCCTGAAAATTATTATACCGAAAGCCTGTTAAGTATCACTTTGCGACTAAACCACGCTCTTAGAAGCCTTTTCCCTAAAGTTATTTGGATAACTTTTTCTATTGCACATTAAGCTGAGTTAGATATAGATTTGTTTTCGTAGAAAGTGATAATGGGGCAAAATGGCTTAGTTCGATCACGCTAAGCCATCAATACTTAGATACCAATGATAGCCGCAAGCATTAATCATCAGCTATTTGAGCGCTCGTACTAATGCTTGTGCACCATCTACTATCTGATCTAACGGATTTTTCTGGCAATAATTATCAATCCATACACTAAACGCATTTACATCACTTTTCTTTAATTCATTAGTCTCATAAAAACCCGAAGCGGTTATGTACCCAAGAATCCAATATTCCATGTCTTTATATCCGTTTTGTTCACGTTCCTTAATCCATGTTCCGCATGTGGCTGTACCTTGTCCGTAAACGGTATAGGCATTTGCTTGAGAGGCAACTCCTAACCAGAATAATGCTACTATAACTCCCGTATTTACGCTCTTCATCGTTTATCCTTGAAGCCTTAGTCAAGTGTGCTGTAGATGTCACCTTGCCCCTAAATAGCACTCAACTTATTTAGGGATACAATACTCACCATTTAGTGTCAGATATAGGTTATTTACCCTGAAGCAATAGTCGTTTGTTTGCTATTTTACTTAGGCTTCACTATCACTCTGTTGCAGTTTTCTATACTTCGAGCGCAAGTATGCTTTTAAAAAACCGCTAAGCACTAATCTAACAACAAAGCCAATAAAGATGTAAATTGCTATACCGCTAAATGCCTTGTTATCGAAAAGTAAACCATATAGCCCAGAAAGCAAAACCCCCATAAACAAAAAGTTAATTACTATTGATACTGGGTGTATTCGGCTTACCATATTCACAGTTAAATCTAATTGTTCATCGTCCATGTAATCCCCCACTTATAAATTCTGACCAGCTCCCCACGTTTGAGTCCATTGAAAAATGAGGAATTTTAATCAACCAGATACATATTGATACATCAGAAAAACTAGGTCAAATGGCAAACTTAAAAAGTGTTAAGAGCAATTACTCTAAGTGATTTTGGGGCAAAAGCGAGTTAGAAACTCGGCCTAAAGTTACTCACAAAACCTTAATCGAAGAGAAAAATGACCAAGTGTAGGTGCGGCTGCGAGCTTCGATGACACGGATGTCATCGTAGAGCCCACAGGGATGCGTTTACGGCGTTTCGCAGAAGCACCTGCACATAAGCTCACCGCAGGTGATAGATAACAATACAGCTATGCCATACAGTAGACTTTCCAGTTCAATTTTAACTAAATGAAGACACAAAAAAGCCACCCGTTAAAAGAGTGGCTATGATGCTGCCGAGCTACGAGCTACGAGCTACGAGCTACGAGCTACGAGCTACGAGCTACGAGCTACGAGCTACGAGCTACGAGCTACGAGCTACGAGCTACGAGCTACGAGCTACGAGCTACGAGCTACGAGCTACGAGCTACGAGCTACGAGCTACGAGCTACGTGCAAAGTAGCAATAAAACGGTCTACTTAACCGTTTTAACTCCCTCTGGGGTACCGACTAATAGCACATCTGCGCCGCGCTTAGCGAACAAGCCGTTTGTCACTACGCCAACGATCTGGTTGATCTGCTCTTCAAGCTCTTTTGGCTTCATGATCTTCATGTTGTACACATCTAAGATGATGTTACCGTTATCTGTGATGCAGCCTTCACGGTATACAGGATCTCCGCCAAGCTTAACCAGTTCGCGTGCAACATATGAACGCGCCATTGGGATGACTTCAACAGGCAGTGGAAACTCACCTAAGATATCTACCTGCTTAGTGTTATCTACGATACAGATAAACTTATCGGCAACAGCTGCGACAATTTTCTCGCGTGTCAGAGCGGCACCGCCGCCTTTGATCATGTCCATTTGGCCATTAATCTCATCGGCACCATCGACATAGACAGATAGCTCATTGACTGAGTTAAGATCATAAACTGGAATACCTAACGCTTTCATCTTTTCTGTTGAAGCTTCAGAGCTAGACACTGCACCATCGATATCGGCCTTCATTGTCGCTAGAGCGTCGATAAAATGGTTAACGGTAGAGCCTGTGCCCACACCTACAATGCTATCTTTTTCAACATATTGTAGAGCGGCCCAACCAGCGGCTTTTTTCATCTCATCTTGTGTCATGGTCGTTTCCTGTAAGGGGTATTTAAAATTCTGCCGCCATTATACCCAAGCCAGATAAAAATGCTCGATCTGCAGCGACCCACAAAGAGCGGAAGTTATCACTTTTCCTATTTTTATTTGGCGACTTTGCAGCCTATTTGGTTTAAGTCAGGCTCCAATCAAGTGTGTATCTAACGTATTAATTAAGACTCGTTAATCTCATATTACTAGCTTAAATCATGGGCTAAGAGTAAGTTTGCATTATGTAATTAAGTTTGGCTTAAGCTTTTGATACCGGTTTGATTAGCGCTTGGGGTCATCAAAGATATTGGTCAGTGCAATAAAAAAGTAAGGAAACACTATGGCTGGAGTTAGCCTATTAACATTATTAGATGATATTGCCGCTATCTTGGATGATGTGGCCTTGATGAGTAAAGTTGCCGCTAAAAAGACCGCGGGTGTTTTAGGCGATGATTTAGCACTCAATGCACAGCAGGTTTCAGGTGTGAATGCCGATAGAGAGCTTCCTGTGGTGTGGGCTGTGGCTATGGGCTCGTTTCGTAATAAGTGCATCTTGGTACCTGCAGCGCTGCTAATTAGTGCATTTATCCCTTGGGCTGTGACCCCTTTGTTGATGTTTGGTGGGCTTTTTCTCTGCTTCGAAGGTTTTGAGAAGTTGCATCACACCTATGAAAAGCGAAAAGCCAAACAAGCTCAACTCAATAATGGCAAAGAAGTTATTGCCGACGATGACGTGCCTGAAATTGATGACCTGCAAGCTTTTGAGTTGCAAAAAATCAAAGGCGCAATTCGCACTGATTTTGTACTTTCAGCTGAGATTATCGCGATAACGTTAGGCGTAGTTGCCGAGAGTAGCTTTTTAACTCAAGTTGTCACCCTCTCTGTTATCGCCTTGCTGATGACTATCGGTGTATACGGTTTAGTCGCAGGTATTGTTAAACTTGACGATGCTGGGCTTTATTTGAGTAAGCGGGAAGGTGAGGGACTCGTGACACGTTTCGGGCGTTGGTTCGGTGTCAAACTGGTTAATGCTGCACCTCACTTGATGCGCGGGCTCACCGTTGTCGGCACGATTGCCATGTTTATGGTCGGTGGGGGGATTTTGACCCATGGATTACATTGGATAAGCGCACAGTTTTCAGCTGTAGCACTTTGGCTTGAACCCATCGCAGTAATTGGCCCTTTGCTCTCATTCATTACGCCTAGCTTACTTAACACTATCTTTGGTGTAATTGCAGGAGCCGTTGCTTTGCTGTTACTGACTAGCGTGCAACAACTCAAAGCCGCTTAAATGTTTTAGTTTGTATCTAAGCTTGTTTATTTTGTTGTATCCGTTGCTACAAGTTTGTAACATCGCTTCGGTCTAAGCAGTCATTGTCCGGACTAAATACCCGACTAATACCCATACGTATTAAATATCAGGTATTAAATAATAGAGATCTAATAAAAATAACAAGCCGGCCAGCAGTCGATAGGGATATAAATGAAAAAATTTGCATTGAGTTTAGCGTCAAGTCTAGTTGTAGCCTCTTTACTAACAGCCTGTGGCGGTGGGAGCGATTCTGATGACTCAGGTGTGACTCCAACGCCGCCTCCAACGCCAACCCCTCCGCCAACGATGTCTCAGGATTACTGCTATACAATGAGCACGAGCATGGGAGAGATTAGTTTAGCGATTGATACGACGAACACACCTATTACTGGTGAGAACTTCAAACAGTATGTTGATTCAGGCTTTTATGATGGCTTGATATTTCACCGTGTGATCCATCAGTTTATGGTACAGACTGGCGGCTTTAAGCCTGGTTTGGTTGGAAAGGATGGTAATTCTTCTATCGAGAACGAAGCGAGTGTCGGCTTTAGTAATCTGCGTGGAACTTTAGCGATGGCTAGAACCAGTGATCCAGATTCAGCAACATCGCAATTTTTTATCAATTCAATTGATAATGAGTTTTTAGATAAAGCGAATGCATCAGACGGTCATGGTTATGCTGTTTTTGGTCAAGTTATCGAAGGCATAGAAGTTGTTGATCAAATGGATATCGTTGATACCGCAAATGCTGTTTCGAGCAGCGGGGGGATCTATCAAGATGTGCCTGTTGAAGATATTGTGATTAACTCAATTGCTGAAATGAGCTGCCCCTCAGCATAAGTTCCTGCTTTGCGTTAAGTATAAAAGCCCTGTCTTATATCGGCAGGGCTTTTTAGTTTGAGCGATTCTATTTGAACTACTGAGTGACTATAGCTTTAGTAGCTTGGCACAGAGTTTCACAAAGTCTGATGAGGTGACTATACCTTGTACGTGTCCAGAGGCGTCTATCACAGGCAAGCAGCCAAGCTTATTCTCGATAAAATACTCAACAACTATCGATAGTGGCTCATCAGCGGTGAGGTGCTGGTAGTCCTTATCCATAATGGTGGCAACAGTTTGGGCTCGCTCCTTTCTATCTAAGGCATCGCTACCGTACTTAGTGACTAAAGACATCACAGTCGAGACCATTTTTTTGTGGGTCAAGATGCCAACCAAGCGTGAGTCTTGCTCTGAGATAACGGGAAGGTGTCTGACATTTCTACTTTTCATAAGAGAGTGGGCATCTTTTAGATTCGCCTCATCGCTGATACACACCACTTGGGTTGTCATTATCTCTCGTACGTTCATTTTCTTCTCCCTTTACCTGTTTTTCTGATTGGCCAGTGGCTCTCGTAAATCAATAGGCTAAGCAATCAATATACCTCATTTAAAGCAAAAGCTCTTAAAATAGACATCTTGTAGCAAAAATGTAATGTTAAGGTTGCATGATACTTGTTAGACCTCTTACCACTTCATGTTTTACAAGGATAATAATAATGAAACGGAGCTTTACTCGACGGGACTTCCTAGAGATGTCTGCAAAAGGCGTTGGTGCAGCCGTGGTGTCATACGGCTTGATGGGTTGTAGTGACAGTGACAATAGCAGCACAACAGATGATGCAGGCACTGCTGAATTTTTACATGGCGTGGCCAGTGGTGACCCAAGTCACGATGCTGTCATTCTATGGACTCGAGTGACCCCCGAAACCGATGGTGAAATTACTGTGGGTTGGGAAGTTGCTAGTGACACAGAGTTTAAAAATCTAGTCACTAATGGAGAGATGATCACCAGCGCTGAGCGAGATTATACCGTCAAGATTGATGCTACTGGGCTTGAGGCTGGTACTCAGTATTTTTATCGCTTTAAGCAGGGCGATATTAGCTCTGAAGTAGGCAGTGCCATTACGCTCCCACAAGGGGCGATCGAGCAAGTTAAATTTGCGGTGCTCTCCTGTGCAAACTTTCCAGCTGGCCACTTTAATGTATACGCCTTAGCGGCTCAGCAAGAGGAGCTAGACGCGGTTATTCATCTCGGTGACTATATCTATGAGTATGCTAGAGGTGAGTATGCCAGTGAAAATGCTGCCGAACTGGGTCGCGAAGTTCTGCCTGAAGGCGAGTTATTGACTCTCTCTGATTATCGAACTCGATATGCTCAATATCGTAGCGATTCGAGTTTAGCGGGTCTTCACGCCAAAGTGCCATTTATCACAGTATGGGATGACCATGAGGTTGCTAATGATACTTGGCAGCATGGTGCAGAGAACCATAATGAAGATGACGGCGATTTCGATGCAAGAAAGCAGGCTGCGCTACAAGCATATTTTGAATGGTTACCTATTCGTCCTTGGCGAGAGGGCAATCATGAAGAGATCTACCGTTCATTCAGTTTTGGTGATCTCGTTGATCTGCATATGCTTGATACTCGAGTCTTAGCTCGAGATAAGCCGCTAGATTATGCTGACTATATCGATCCGGTCACGCAAGCAATGGATAGTCAGAAGTTTATGGCTGAAGTCACGGGTGCTGAGCGTACTTTACTGGGAGCGGAGCAGTTGCAATGGCTACAAGCAAACTTGTTAACGGCAACGGGGAAGTGGCAAGTTCTTGGGCAACAAGTATTGATGGGCAGCATGATGCTACCGGCAGCTATTGCAATGCAAAAGCTCAGTGTTACTGAGTTTGGCGAGTTAGCTGCACTGGCGCAGATAGCGGCGCGCTGGGAAGCAAAAGACCCGACTATTACCACTTTTGAATATACCTTTTTAATCGAAAACCAGCATAGGTTAACACCTGAAGCGATGGCGTTACTGCAGATGCCTGCAGTGCCTTATAATTTAGATGCGTGGGATGGCTATGCTTATGAGCGTGAAGTCGTGCTAGCCACAGCTAAATCTAATGGCTGTAACTTAGTCGTGCTAGCGGGTGATACCCATAATGCTTGGGCAAATGAGCTCACAGATAGTCATGGTGACAAGGTTGGGGTTGAGTTTGCAACTAGCTCCGTTTCCTCACCAGGACTTGAGTATTATTTAGGGATCCCTGAAGATCAACAAGCACAAGTCGAAGCGGGTATTTTAGAGATGGTTTCGGGTCTCAAATACACCAACCTGAGAAACCGTGGTTTTATGGTGCTGACATTTACTAAAGAGCAAGTTCGTAGTGATTGGCATTATGTCGATACCATTCTATCTGAGCAATACAGTGAAGATATGAGCAAAAAGCATAGTGCCGTTTGTATGATGGGAAGTGCTATGGTGGCTGATATTGGCTAACTGTTAACGAGTATTCGTTTATCTTTTAGCAGGAATGACTTAGACCTATGGTGTGGCTCATTTCTGCTAACCTCTGCTTTCTAAACCTCTTACTGCTTCGTAATTGAGATATTTGTCAAAAAATTTGGTTAGGTGTCTAAGTTTTTATTTTATATGAGGCATCACATCGCATTTTAGTATAAAATTCGCTCCCAAAATCTGGTAGGTGCCTACACTTTAACCTGTGATGTGATCACAGGGGAAAATAGCGCGCATTCCGTCTTTGGGATGATCGTTTCACCTACCATGTTGACCAAATTAAATAACAAGATGGGGACGGTCGAATGTCAGATAAGCACTTTATTACAGCAAAGGAGTTGCTTGAAGATTCATTTCGCTTAGCGGCGCAGGTTTACGAAAGCGGTTTTCGCCCGCAGTTTATTGTCGGGATCTGGCGTGGTGGAGCACCAATCGGTATTGCTGTTCAGGAATATTTCGATTTTAAGGAAGTAGAGACAGATCATATTGCTGTTCGTACCTCCTCTTACTACGGCATCGGCACAGATAAGCAGAGTAAAAAAATTAAAGTGCATGGTCTGCATTATATTGTTGAGAACGCCAACGCTGATGATGGACTTTTGATTGTCGATGATGTGTTTGATTCTGGCCGTAGCATACATGCCCTTAAAGATAAGCTTAGTGAGCTTATGCGCCTGAATATGCCAAAGGATGTACGTATTGCGTGCCCTTACTACAAGCCTAAAAATACCTCTGTACCATTAAAGCCGGACTACTTTATCCATGAGTCCGAAGAGTGGCTTGTGTTCCCACATGAAGTTTCAGGTTTATCACCTGAGGAGATTGCCGAAGGTAAAGGCGATCTGGCTAATATCAAAGAGCTATTTGTTTAATACAGATAACTGATTAGCAATAATAAAACCAGTGCATAGTATTATGCGCTGGTTTTTTTGTTTTAATTACGCCTGACTTTGGGTTTAGCGCTTCATATGCTGATTGGTATTACTATAACTTGTTGATCTGTTCACCCAGCTGGTATGACTTATCGGTGACTATGACCTCAAGCGTAGCGACGCGATCTTGCAGCTTGACGAGTTCCGCCTTAAGCGCATCGACTTCACTGTTATCGACGCTGGTCTTTCTGTGGTTATATTCTTTAAATGCCTTTACGCCAAACACTGCGATTATGGCAACGGTCATCACTTCAAATGGTCCCATGTGTCTAATTCCCTCTATCTGTTCTTTTTAAATTGGGTTAACGCGTCAATATGGTGCTGCATATATTTCGATGATACTTATGCATTTTGTATCGATGAGCAATCTCTGTTTATATCTTATGAATAAGCAATGGCTGTGCCAAGACACAGAACCTTAAAGATCAATGGGTTAGCAGTTTGGCTATATTGTTGCTGCTCAAAATTACCAACCAGAGGCTCATTTCACTAATGAGTTATCATACAAGCCAGTTTGACAAAGATCACCAAGGGCAAGTTTGAGAGGCTACTTCAGGAGCTGCTCCTTGATGGTTACGCACCTGAGCTCATTGTGATGAAGCTTAATTAGCTCTCTTTGTGTGGTCACAGACAAACCTTGGGTTTGACTCATTAGCTTTTCAAGCGTTGCAATGCCTGCATAGTTACACTGCGTGGGGATCAAGTAACGGCTGTATACTGCCATAAACTCATGGCTCTTATGACTATCGAGTAGCGCTAACGACTCTATTCTTAGCTCTGAACTCGCCGCGCTCAGTCTTTGCTGCTCCTTAGGGTAAAGGTTGCTCATGGCAATATTTAATCTTGATGATGCGAGTTGAGTATCATGCTGAATATGCGTTAGCCAATAGCGTTTAATGCCAGCTTCTGGTCTAGATACTTCTGCTGTGAGTGCTGCATCTTGGCCTGAGTTGCTTTTATCTTGCTTGAGCTCTTTCGCTATTAATGCTCGACTGCCTAGATAATCGTATCGGTTGAGTTGTTTAATAATATTCCAGCGGCTTACCTGATCGAGCGATATGCCTTTAATACTGGCACGCTCGTCGAGTAACTTAGCTAAGTGACGTTTAGCTTGCGGGCTTTGCGCTAGCCCTATATAGGCATTTAGCCAGACTGATTGGACTTGTTGGTTAGCGCTATTAACCATCGCCTTTCTCAGGCTCATCTGCTCTAAGCCTTTCAGCGCACTTTGAATATAACTGCTATGGCTAGGCAACATCTGCTCAAGAAGCGTTTTACTCTGATAAAGTGTCTCTATGACTTGAGCTAATAGTTGTGGATCTTTCTCTTGAGGAAGGTTGATAAACACAATACCTAAATATTCATTTAAGGCTAAATTTCCTGCCGATACATTTTCCCACAATGTTTGCCATAACATAGAGCGAAGTTGGTTATCTTTAAGCTGATTTAATCCGAGCTTTACTGTCGCTAATGAGCGTTTATCTAAGCTGACTTTCACATAACCTAAATCAAGATAGTTTGGGTAGACAAGATCGGGGCAGCGGCCCCCTATAAGCCGTGTCACATCGGTACGTTTTCCTCGGTAATCAATGTCAATACTACGCACTTGATGGAGTTGATTTCTTCCCTTTGTGTACAAGGCTACAGCGACCTTTTGTTCCCTTAGAGTTGGCACTTGCTTACTCGCAGGAGATTGAAGTATCGCAAATTCGGTGATGCGATTATCTTCACAACTAAATTCAGCTTCTATGGTGTTGACCCCAGGAGTATAAAGCCAATCTTGCTGCCATTGAGTTAGTGAGCGCTTAGCTGTGATGCTTTGGCTAGCAAAGAAGTCAGCTGGGCTAGCATTTTGATATTGATATCGTTTTAGGTAATCTTGCACACCCGATTTGAAATCTTTGTCCCCAATTAGATGTGCCAACCTGATAAGCGTTGTCTTGCCTTTATGAGGCCCGATGTTTGTTAAGCTTGTGCCTGAAGCATAACTTGCGAGCAAGGTATCTTCTTCATAGGCTTGGGCTTTACTTGCGTCGTAGTAGTTAGCCTGCATCTGCGAGGTATGCCCAATTTCGGCAAGTACCCTATCAGTGATGAGTTCACCTAAACTCCGATTGAGCCAGCTTTCGTCCCACCAGTTTTCGGTGACCATAGCGCCAAACCATTGCGCTGCTAGGTCATCGGCAATGGCTTTAATTAGCTGCTTTCTCTCATCAGGTGTGAGCTCGTGTGTATATAGCCGCTGGGTAGTTACCTGAGCGAATGTTGCTTGCTCAATGGTATTTTGCTCAGATGGCCTTATATTTGACGTTGCGCTCTGAGTCGCAGGTAAGACTAGATCGAATTTAGCAAAAGGGTAGGAAGTGCCTAGGTAGGCTTCGAACTCAGTGATAAGTGCTGAGATATCATTAAATAGGGCTGAGTTTTCAACCTCTAGGTTTAATGATTTTCTGCTGATTAGCCTAAGTGGATATTGAGTATCATTACTTTGCAAAACACTAAATGGGCCTGCACTGATTGAGTAACTATGTGGGCTAAGCTTTGGTGTAGCAGAGAAGTGCCAATGGTTGAATTGACCCTGTTCAGTGACACTTGTTTCTTTGACTGGACTGAGTACCACCCACTCTTTGGGGGTGATAACATCTAAGTTATAGCTTGCTTTTAAACTGGGTTGGTCAAATGTGGGGAATACGTTTTTGGCCCAATGAGCCGATGGGCTTGAGCTAATATAGACACTGTTATCAAGCGGGTCTATTGAGCGAGTTAAGCCCACTCGCTGATCGTTTGCGTAGTTGAGTGAGTAGCTGACTTCGACGCTATTATTACCCGATAGCAGTAAGTTGGGGCTTAGGGTAAATGTTGAGCTATCATATCGAGGGTAGATCTTGTGGCCATTGATGATAAAGCGCGTGATATTAGCTTGCTCAAGATCTAAGGTCAGCTCATCTTCTGGATTACTCAGGTTAAATGTCACTATGCTGGTGGCTTGGAAGCCGCCTGCTTGACTCAGATCTAAGCTTAATTGATAACTGATATCCGAGAGACGTTCACTCCTCGTTTTAGCTTGCTGACGCTCAGCTTTTGAAAATGGCTTATTGGTTATGGTGGAGGCGTTATCTTTGCTATCAGGCTGTTTTTGAGTGGTGCTCTTGCATGATATCAGCAGTAATGAGCAGAAGATAAGAAGACTGACACGCAATACATTCACAACAGGGTACCTGACTAAATAATGATTTTATTTTTATGGCTGAAACACTAACCGATTTTAGTCACAAGCGCGATAACAATAACTGACACAGGCTAAATTGGCTGTAGATACAAAAATGCCAGTCAAAATTCTTGACTGGCATTGAGTTAATAGGCTTGTTTATAGCCCTAGGAAAGACTTAGATTTTACCTTGCGGATCTCTTTTTCATCAGACCATTCGATCAAGCCTGTTTCTAGATCCATTAGACGCATAGTCATTTTGTAATAGACATCTTTAGTGCTGCCTTCTTGCTTCACTATGCTAGAAAGGTTGCCGTAAAGCATGTACTGAGCACCAATTTGACGACCGAAGCTGATCGCTGTAGATGGGTCAACCATGCCAGCGTTGTTTTGGTAATCAAGTTGTTTACGCACAGCATCCACTTTAGTCATGTCGATGAAGCGAAACTTTCCTGAGCGTAGCAATTTGTTGCTGATTGAGTCAGTCACTGATTCTGTATCGATATGCTCTGAGGTCTTGTTTTTAATCTTATCGACAAACATGATAGGGCGATCATTTGCAGTCATGGCCACGATAGGTGGGAAGGTCAACATGCTGTCGACCATTTTAGCGGCAATAGCTTGCAGATCTGCAGAACCAAAGTTTTCATTCACAGTTTCCACTTCAGTGGCGTCACCGTATTCTACTTTTGATTGACAACCAGCAAGCCCAACCGCGACAGCTAGCATAAAAATGAGTTTAAAGTTTTTCATAGTGGCTTCCATTAAGTGTGTATTAGATGATTATTGAATAAAAACGTGTGTAATTTCCAGTATCTATTGCCCAAACGAGTGTCGTTCGACCACTCTGCACCTTTATCTCTTTCGCTGGCGCATTATCGAGTTTTACAGAGTAGCTACCACTTTTAAGATAAGTTCTGGCTATCTGTGCCTGCTTAGGCAATGTGAGCCAGCTACGCCTATCAGCTTGCTCGGTAACTACATTAAATATCTGCATTGCAATGGCTGCAAAATCTGTTTCATTGTGCCGCTTTTTACTGTCACTCTCTACGCTTCTCGCCATCTCTGACTTGGCATAAACCCTTGCGGCCTGCCTAACAAGTGCAGCAGGAAGTTCCTCTTTTAATGCCGTAATGGCGAGGGCATCTAAGTTTGCAATAGGCGCTGCGATTAAGGGGGAGCCTAGACCGTTTATCTTGCCACTTTTAACGGCCGCTGAATTTGAAGTATAGGTGGCTAATGAAGCCGTTTGCCAGTTTCCATGGATAGTGAAAGGCACTGTTAAGCTTTGCTTTTCAGGTACAAAGCCGCGCTCAAGTAATACGATGACTTGCCCTTGTCCCTCTTTTTGGAAGGTGGCTTTTCCCCAACGACGTTCAAACTCCTCTTGCTGAGGCATAGAGAGTTGTGTGGCTAACCTGACAAGATCCTGCTGCAGGTACGGGTTATTTGGGGTTATTTGAGCCGCTTTTCGGTAGTCAATAAACGCATCATTGGGCTCACCTAATATTTCGTGTAATAAGCCAGTAGTGTAATAACTATAAGCATTGAGAAAGGAGCTAGTGACAGTACCAGCCGCTTTGCCGAGCTTATTCACTTCAGCATCAATAGTGCCATTAGCCATAGCTTGTACAGACTTTTGTGACTTTTGATACCTAGCCTGCTCTGAACTCTGAAGCTGATTGCTGCGGCGTACTTCGACTAGAGCTCCTTGCTGATCACCACTAAATAAATAGTTAAGCGCTTGATACTGATGCAGCATGACTCGCTCATAGCCAGGGCCTCGATAGGGAATGACATTATCATTGATAAATAGGCTACTTGCTGTCGCCCCCATGTCACTAGCGCTTATCGTCGCTTTATCATCAAACTTGCTGTAGGCAGAGACCGCATCTTGATAGAATTTTTTACTGGACGTAAAGTCGCCACTTATCTGAGCCACGCGACCAGCTTCTTGCGCATAGAGAAGCCCATCGGCCCCAGAGATATTTGCGGCAACGTCATTAAGTTGCTTCATCGGCTCGTGAGTATTGAGCTGCGCTTTTACTGGGGCAATTTGTGATGGGTAGTTGATAAAAACACTATTAAAAGCACAACCCGATAGACTAAAAGTGAGTAAAGGTAGATAAATCCAGATCTTTTTACTCCGTAGAGCCTTTATTACTCCCTTCATTGTACCGCTCCATTAAGGCTACTCTGAGTTTGCATGTCGTACTTTTCGAATAAGGTGATCCCTTGAAGGTGGTCATATTCATGTTGGAATATGCGCGCAAGAAATCCTGATAATGTTTGATGATATGCTTGGCCACTAAGGTCTTGAAATCTGACCTCTATCCACTCATGCCGTAAGATATTGAACCGTCGCGTAGAGATAGATAAACAGCCCTCTTCACCGGAGACCTTTGCAACTGAACGGTCCACGATTTGCGGGTTAATCACTACACTTGGTTCTATCAAGGGAGCATCAGGGTAACGTGCATTAGGTCTTGAAGCTATGATAAACATAGCGAGACTTTGATGAACTTGTGGCGCAGCAATGCCCACTCCATCAGCTTGGAGCATAGTGTCGAGCATCTCTTTAGCAAGCTGAGAGAGTGTTGAATCAAATTCAGTCACCTGCAGCGCCTGCTGTTTGAGAACGGGTTCACCGGCTTGCGCTATGGCTAGCATCTTGTCTCTTCACGCTTGCCAGTGTTTATCTGAGCGACTCTATTCATCTCATTGCACTCTCTGTCGTCTCTTGCTGAACTGATACTACTGATTAAAACTATTTATTAGTACTATCGACACAGACTAATAATGCGGCGGAGGCGTCTCTTCTGACGGACTGGCCATATTACTCGGTTCTACAGTCTGCAACTTAGTGACAAGTAGACGTATGGCTTGCTGCTGATCTGAAAGTAGATCGTTGAGCTTGATAACCTGTAAATTAAGATCTTCAATTGTTCCCTCTTGAAATGCTAATTTCATTTCAAGATCTTCTACTCTCTGTTCTAAATGTTCCATCTTTACCTCTAATGGACAGGCATAGGCCAAGTTTCAACTAAGCCATTACTGCTGATTGTACGGATCTGATTTTGATCTGTGTTTGCGACAGAGTATACAACGGCTCCTTTAATTTGGGCATGTTTGGTGCGCTGAACTTGCCAAGTGGCGAGAGATTGACCTGTTTTGACATCCCAAACAGCCACTTCTCTTGCTGGAGTGCCTGTAAGTAGGTAGCTATCGTCATTTGAAAAGCGAGCACTCGAAAAGTTCATTTTTCTTCGGGTGATATTTAACTGACTCACCTTAGAGCCAGTTTGGTTATCCATGACTTTGGCAATATTGGTGCTGTCACCGATAAAGGTAAGGCTGCCATCTGTGTTTAAGTTAACCTTTATAACCCTATTATCAAACTTCCAACTATGGATAGGCTGGCCTGAATGAGCATTCCATAAAATAGCTTGTTTATCATTTGAGCCTGATAGTGCTAACTCTCCGTTGGATGATAAGGCGACACTATTTACTTTTTCCGAATGTCCAAGAAACTTTATTAACGGTGCGCGCTTATTTGATGAGGTCGATTTTAAAGACATCACGCTGCCATCAGTCAGCCCGATGAGCAATGCGCCATTATCGGATACAGCGACACTTTGTCCGGTTGATGGCAGAGACCACCATCCTAATGATTCACCATCAGCAACACGCCAAAGTGCCACTGAGTCTCTGCTTAAGGAGGCTGCAAATGCTTGATTTGATGAGAATGCAATATCAAAAGCGGTATTATCGCTCTCGCCATGAAGCAGGGTGAGCAGCTGCTTTTGATGGTTGAGATCCCAGAGCTGAATCCCACTGTTTGCGGTACTGACTAACGCCAGATCGCCCTTTTGGGATAGGGCGGCGTCATAACTTGGTTCATTGACCAACAGGCTAGTTTGCAGCGGTTTTGGTTGGCAAGCTGTGAGTATGAGTGCACAAAAAACAGCCGAAAAGAAACTTTTCATGAACTTGCTCCCCATACTGTTGTCTTTAGCTCAAGTGAGTCTGTATTTACATCTAATGATTAAACATCAGTAATGTAGTTGGAATAACATATTTAACTAGTATAAAGTGGATCGCCTTATAAGATAAGGTTATTGTCACGACTAGAAGATCCTGAGGAAGCTTTTTAATGAAATCTATTTATAAATTATCACTGGTTGCGTTGGCTGTTGTTGGCCTGTCAGCTTGTAATCAAGAGCAAAAAACAACTGAAGCTGCAGCCAATGTTGAATTGAAAACAGAAGCACAAAAAGAAGCTTATAGTGTTGGTGCATCTATCGGTAAGTACATGTCTGGTCATATTAAAGAGCAAGAAGAGCTTGGTATGGCAGTCGATCGTAACCTAATTATCTCTGGTTTCAGCAATGGTCTTAATGACGAGCTTAAGCTGACTGAAGAGGAGATGCAGACCGTTCTTCAAGGACTTGATGAAAAGTTAAATGAGAAGCGTCAAGCTCAAGCGACTGCACTTGCTGAAAAGGCACTTGCTGATAGCTCTGCATTCCTAGAAGCTAACAAGGCAAAAGAGGGTGTTGTAACGACTGAATCTGGTCTTCAGTATGAAGTGTTGACTCCAGGTACTGGTGATAAGCCTGTTGCTGAAGATACTGTTGAAGTACATTATGTCGGTACGCTGACTGACGGTACTGAGTTTGATAGTTCAGTTGCCCGTGGTGAGCCAGCTAAGTTCCCACTAAATCGCGTTATTCCTGGTTGGACTGAAGGTGTTCAACTAATGCCTGTTGGTGCTAAGTACAAGTTCGTTATCCCTGCAGAGCTTGCATATGGCGATCGTGATACAGGTACTATTCCAGCAAACTCAACACTCGTATTTGAAGTTGAGTTACTTTCTATCGAGAAAGCAGCTGCGCCTACAGCAGAAGCTGAAACAGCAGATCATGGTCACGCTCACTAATTATCGCTGATAGAGCGAATAAAGAGTGATGATAGAAAAGGACGCCTAGGCGTCCTTTTTGTTATCTGATTTTTAGCGTTTTAGAATACTCACTCTTAGAACGAATAACGCACAGTAAACCCTGCATAATCCATTGCTAAGCTATTAACAAGCTCATTTGTATCAACTTTTTGCTTAAAGTGACCAGCAGTCAAAGAGGTTGCCCAGCGCTCACTTAATTGATAATCCAAGCTGACCCAATACTCTTGCGAGTTAACCTTTTTAGAGGCCGTGGCATGTAAGCCAACATTCGCAGACAGCTTAGGCGTAAATTGATAGCCAAGTTCAGCCACTGCAGAAGGGGATAACAGCCACTGAGCTTGCTCGCTGAGGTTATTGCCTTTGGCGTTGTCTAACCTAACGGATAGCTGCTTAACACTAATACCTGCACCGATATCGAGTTTCCAGTCACTGTTTGGCAGCAACTCAAACATATAATCAGTGTTTACCCCCCATAAACGGTAGGCTGAGATAACCTCTTTTCCTGCCTGATAGTGCTTACCACCAAAGTTGATGTCTTGATCTATTACACTTGTGCTTCTGGATTCAAAAGGGGTTAAATTGATAGAGAGGTATTGGCCATTATCGAGCCCCCATTTGATTCTTGCTGAAGCGTAGGTATTAGGCTCATTTTCTCTACCAAAGTCTTTGAGATCGAACATGGCGTTATTGCCATTTTGTACTTGGTTATGCTGTGTTGATGCTCCGCCGACAAATAACTCATAGCTATGTTGATAAGTCGCTTGCGGGTTACGTCCCCAATCATCATAGGAGTTAGAGGCAAACTGCGCTGTCTTTTTTCCTCTTCCTGGCGTGTAATTAACCATTAAGCCAACACTGTCTGACCCTAAAGAGGGCGTGATCATAAGATCGGATTGATTGTAAGGATCTGTCCAATAGAGACTAGACATGACTGCGATGGACGCGCCCGCCATCACATCATCTAAATAATGTTTATTAGCCCATACTCGGCTAGCTCCAACTAAGCTTGCAAGCCCGTAAGCTGGTATTCCCCAGCTATTACCATATCTATGGTGTATGTATGCCGCTCCGGAAAATGCCGCAGAGGTGTGACCTGAAGGGAATGAGTTGTATGAGCTGCCATCTGGCCTTAAACGAGCAAAACCAAATTTCAGGCCATGAGTGATAACACCTGTGGTGACCATGCCTTTAGAGAGTTGCCAGGCCCCTTCTGAGTCACCTATCGCCATACTGCCAGCTAATGCACCAGCAGGGAGCAATATCTGCATCATATCGCCAAAATCGGAAAAACTGCCAGATTGAGTGGCGTATATTTCACTTTCCGCCAACGCTGAATTGCTTAAGCCCAGTAAAGCTGAGCTGGCAAGCAAACTTGAGGCTAGATATTGACGTTTGTTCATCATTAGGACTCTTTATAGGTTTACTAGGCTTAATCGAAGCCGTTGAAGTTGGTAGAGATCTTATTCCTTTGTTGGTTTTGAGGGATCACCAAGAGTTTTGGTGGGGCTTAGTGGACAGGTGCGGCGCATTAATTTCTGCTTTAGGGTAAAATTGGGTGAGAGATATCGTTTGATGAGTTGTAGGTTTTATATGGAATATGAATTTCGGCGAAATACCATGACAGGTACTGTGATTGCGAATTTCAGTATGGATCATGAGATATTAGGTTTTTGGCTTGTAGAGGAGCTGGGTGAGCAGAGAGACAAGTACAATGAGGTTTGCCAGATCATTGAACGATTACAAGTGGGCTCGCTGTCTCAATGGCGCTTGGTGGGTAGGGGATTATCATTAGAGCTAGATAATGATAGTGCGAGAGTGTTTGCCAATGAGTTAGAAGAAGACGCAGAGTATGAGTTTGAAGAGTCTATGTCTCTGTATGAAGGGGAATCAGAAGCATTTTGCGGTCTAGAGGACTTTCAGGCTGCTTTATTGAGTTGGCGAGAATTTCTCGATGAGTCTTAATAGTTTTATCAGTCTTTAAGTAATAAAGGCAGCCAGTAGGCTGCCTTTATTGAAAGAACTGGGAAGTATTTTCGCCTATTGATTTAGGTATCTAACCGCCATCTCAGTTCTTGATTTTGCATTGGCTTTTCTCAGTAGGTTCTTAACGTGTACTTTGACCGTCCCCTCACTGATATGTAACTGCTCTGAAATAACGCGGTTACTCTTGCCTTCAGCGACAAGCTGTAATATTTGCAGCTCTCTTGGTGTTAGGTTGTTTAACCATTCTTGCTCGTCTGCCGCATCTTTAAGTTCATAAAGGAACTCTTCGACAGATTCACTGATCACCCTATGGCCTTGCATGGCATTTTTTAACTTTTCCAATAAAAGATCTGGCTCTGTATCTTTTAATAGGTAGCCGTCAGCACCAGCTCTTACTAGGCGGATAACATCTTGTTTAGCATCAGATACGGTAAGGATAACGATGCGAGAGGTGACTCCCTCTTGACGTAAACCGTTGAGTGTATCTAATCCTGTCATCCCTTTCATATTAAGATCTAGTAATACGATATCGGGCTCATTCTCTTCAATAGCCGCTAGTGCATCTAAACCACTTCCCGCTTCACCAAAAAGGGTGAAATCTGAGTCAGAGGTGATTAATTGACAGATACCGCGGCGTAGCAGCGGGTGATCATCGACAACGAGCACAGAGTAAGGTTTACCCATTTTATGTAGCGCCTCCTGCAAGGGTGTAGTCTTAAGTCTTGTATTGTATACAAAGAAAAACGTTTATTTAAATCATTTGTCTAGGCTGGTTCCTGCTGAGGTGGAAAGGTCAGTTTCACTCTAGTTCCACCCTCGGGATTGCCACTGAACTCTACTATACCTGATAAGCGGCTTGCGCGCTCATGCATAATACCTATGCCGAAGTGCTGATCACGCTTTTTAACTTGGTCAATACCCACGCCATTATCACTAATAGTGATAGTGACGTCAGTGTCTGAATCCTTAAAGCACCTGATATCTATTTGATCTGCTTCAGCATGTTTAATCGCATTTAGGGTTGCTTCTCTGGTTAACTGCAACACATGTATATGTTGATGAGCACCCAGCATTTGCATAGGTAATTTATAGTCCAAAGTGATGTTAGCATTGGACTGACAGCGCAGTTGTTCTAGCATCGCTTCAATAGCATGATGTAAATTTGGATCTTTGATGGTCAACCTAAAGGTCGATAGCAGCTCTCTTAACTGAACGTAAGCTGTGTTAACCCCCTCGTTAATCTCAGTTATCTGTTGCTCAACCTGAGGATTGCGGCAGCTACTATCTAGCCCTTTTGATAGCAGGCTAACTTGAATTTTTAAGAAGGAGAGGATCTGCCCCAGTGAGTCATGCAACTCTCTGGCAATAACGCCACGCTCCTCCATGAGGGCGAGTTGTTGCCTCTGCTCACCCGCGTTATAGATCACAATAGAGCGAGCCAGCATGATGGCAAAGTTTTCAAAAAGTTGATGATTAGGTTTTTTACTTGAGTTCGCCTCTAAGTAACCTAGCTCATTGTTCTCAAATTTAAGTGGGAAGTGGGTTTGGTTATTCGCTTCGCTTGGCCAGCCTCCATCAGCTTCAATGACTAGCTCCTCCTCATTATCCTGCACTATGACTAATCGAAGGAAGGTTTCAGGCTCATGGGCGCGAAGCTGATTCAGAGCCTTTTTTAAACTGCTAATTTCTAATTGACCTGAGTGCAACATCACTAAGTTATCGTAAAGCAGCGTTAGTTCATTATTACTGCGAGTGAGTGCTAAGGTTTTCTCTTTTACCTGTGACTCTAAGCCTTGATATAAGGTCGAGAGCTCTTTCGCTGTAGATTCGAATGCATTGCTTAATGCACTTAACTCTACATACTCCGTTTTAGGCATCTCTACATTAAAGTTCCCTTTGGAGATAGTGTTTGCTGACTCCATTAATTGATGCAGCGGCTTGACGACTTTTCTTTTGGTAAAGCGTACTGCAAGAAAAGCGATAAACAGCATTAAACCCAGCCCGATAATTTGACTGGCTGCCAATAGCTTTAATTTAAATGCGGCATAATGCTCAGTCTCAAGTACGAGCAGGTCGATAGTGTCGACAAAGTCTTTAAGCGCAGCGGCATAGAGCCGTGAATTCTCATCCTCTATATAGGATCTCATCACCTTCCATTTATGAATAACTAACAGGTATTGTGCTTCGAGTTCGTCTGGGGTTTTCCAGTCGAGAGAGCGCTTGAGGGCATCTGAATATAGTGTATTTTCAAACTCCTCTATCTTTTCTTGGGCGTCTTTGCTGCCAGAGTTTGCATAAAACATGAGTCGATAACTCTGCATACGCAGTGAGCCTGAAGCATTAATAGCTCTTGCATCACCTAAGCTATAAGCAAGGTTAACTATTGCGAAAGTTGCTAAACCACTGGACAAAAGAATTAAGGTCAACATGAGCCCTAAAATGGTTGAGGTTAAACTGCCTTTTTTCATTATATAAAAACTCGCTAAATTACGCTGATTGGGCTATCACTTATTAGGGCGCTAAATTAGTTACTTCTTAACCGCTTTAACAAAACAGCAAAAGTGTGAGCAACAACACGTTTACATTTTGATCTACCGCATACTTTGCTCAGGATACCCCCTTAGGGGTATGTTTTAATTCTTGATAAGCGTCTAACTTTGGCCTTGGAGATGATGTGGTTATTAAGACTACTATAAAAGTAACACGGAGATGAGATGGTGAGAACATTAACTAAAAAATCCTTTGCACTAAGTGCACTGGTCGCTGCGAGTTTAATGACTTCAGGCGTAATGGCTGGTGATAAAACTGAGCCTAGAAACGAAGTATATAAAGATAAGTTCTCTAAGCAGTACAACAGCTGGCATGACACTTCTGAAAGTGTTGAGATCACTGATGCATTAGAGCAAGATCCTAACCTAGTTATTTTATGGGCAGGTTACGGCTTTGCTAAAGATTATAACAAAGCACGTGGTCATATGTACGCGGTAACTGATGTACGTAACACATTACGTACTGGCGCTCCTAAGTCAGATGCTGATGGCCCAATGCCTATGGCATGTTGGTCTTGTAAGAGCCCTGATGTACCTCGTATGATCGAAGAGCAAGGTGAAGATGGTTACTTCACTGGTAAGTGGTACAAAGGTGGTGCTGAAATCGTTAATACTATCGGTTGTTCAGACTGTCACGTAAGCGGTAAGTCTAAGCTACGTATCTCTCGTCCATTCGCTGAGCGCGGTATGGAGGCTATCGGCACACCATTTGATAAAGCTTCTCGTAAAGATAAGCAGTCTATGGTTTGTGGTCAGTGTCACGTAGAGTACTACTTCGAAAAGACTGCTGATAAGAAAGGTTTTGTTAAGTTCCCTTGGGACAAAGGCACGACAGTCGAAGATATGGAAGCATACTACGACGCTATCGAGTTTAAAGATTGGACTCACGCCGTTTCTAAGACGCCAATGCTTAAAGCTCAGCACCCAGGTTATGAAACTTGGCAGCTAGGTATGCACGGTAAGAACAACGTAAGTTGTACTGACTGTCATATGCCTAAGGTTAAAAATGCTGAAGGCCGTAAGTTCACCGATCACAAAGTGGGTAACCCATTCGATCGTTTCGAAGAAACTTGTGGTACTTGTCATGACCAGAGCAAAGAGTTCATGGTTAACCTAGACAAAGAGCGTAAAGCTAAGGTTAAAGAAGTACAGCTTAAAGCTGAAAACCAGCTAGTTAAAGCTCACTTCGAAGCTGGTGCAGCTTGGAAAGCCGGTGCTACTGAAGCTGAAATGAAGCCAATTCTAACTGATATCCGTCACGCTCAATGGCGTTGGGATTATGCAATCGCTTCTCACGGTGTTGCATCTCACGCTCCAGATGAAGCGCTACGTGTTCTTGGCAGCGCAGTAGATAAAGCAGCTGATGCTCGTATTAAGCTAGCTCATTTACTTGCTAACAAAGGTGTTAAGCAACCTATCGCATACCCAGACACTTCTACTAAAGCTAAGGCACAAGCTGCTTTAGGTATGGACATGAAGAAGATGAATGCTGATAAAGCTGAGTTCAAGAAAACTGAACTACCTAAGTGGGATGCGGAAGCTGCTAAGCGCGAAGCAACTTACTAAATAAATTGGTCAGCTAGTACTTCACTAGCCAACTAATCTAAAAGCCCCGATTATTCGGGGCTTTTTTATGCCTGTAAGTCCTAGTTATCGAGTTTAAAGTGAAGCTTGAACACAATTGAATGAGGTTCTAACTGACTAGGTTTTGGTTTTGAGGGTTGCTGATATGTTGTTGATTTGACCTAGTACTATTTAAGGGTATGAGTCACTCATATAAAGCTTACTCTCCCTTATTTACTATGTCCTCGCTGACTTGCTTGGTGTACCACTCGACATTCTCTGAGGCGACCGTTATTTTATAATTTTGATTAATTGCCTGAAGCATTCACCAACCGCCTCATGTTGAAGCTCAAATAGTAAAGACTCCATATTGGTGATTTGTGCCCCTTTAGCTTGCATCATAGCGATCCCCAGCGCTTTATTTTCTACCGTTCTGGAGGAGAGGGCATCGACCACGAGATGCACATTAAAACCATTGTCTAGCAGATCGATGCAGGTTTGATAAACGCATACATGAGCTTCGATGCCTACTAAGATGACCTCTTTCTTGTGAGCGCCGATAAGTTGGCTGCGAAACTCATCGCAATGCCAACCGCTGAAGTGTTGTTTGCTGATTGGCTTAGTGCATTTAATTAATTCATCGTGAACAGCTGGGCTAGTATGGCCGAGTTTCTCAGGTAGCTGCTCAAGCCAAAGCATGGGAAGTTCAAATAGCTGTAACCCCTTTATCAGCTTAGTGATGCAAAGCTGCAACTCATCGCTCATATTGACCACTTGTGCTAGTTTTCCCTGAACATCGACCACTACTAATACCGCTTCTTGAGGCTTTAACATATCTTTGCTCCCTTTAAGGTGACTGCTCGCTACACTCTTCGTTCATATCTACATCTTGGTTCATATCTACATCTTGGTTCATATCTACATCGCTCATGTTTACAAGGCGTGCCAACTCCCCTGAGCATCGACCACTATCAATATCTAATACTGCTTATTGAGGCTTTAATATATCTTTGTTCCCTTTAAGGTGACTGCTCGTTACACTTTTCGTTCATGCCTACATCGTTCATATCTACATCTTCGTTCATGACTACATCGCTCATGTTTACAAGGTGAGCCAATTTCCCCTGAGCATCGACCACTATCAATATCTAATACTGCTTTTTGAGGCTTTAATATATCTTTGAGCTCTTTAAGGTCACTGCTCGCTACACTATTGCTTTTCTGCTCTCATATTCCCATACACTTTTAGTCTAATTAGCGTCAGTGACTGGATAGCTTTGACTGAAAGTCGGTCAACGAAAACCTTGCGCTACATTTGTGCGAACTATGAATAGTTGCACTCGTTTGGTGCATTTATATTCGTGCATAATTTAGGTGTGTGACATAAGTGTTTAAAATATATTGTTTTATTTAGTTGGCCTAATGATTGAATAGTTAAAGTTAGGATAAAAAAGCATTTATATTTTTGGAGGTCAGAATGAAACTGGTCAGCGCTATCATTAAACCGTTCAAGTTGGACGATGTCCGCGAAGCCATTGCCGGAGTGGGTATAGAGGGAATGACGGTCACCGAAGTGAAAGGTTTCGGTCGTCAAAAAGGACACACTGAGCTTTATCGAGGCGCAGAGTATCAGGTGGATTTTCTTCCAAAAGTAAAATTAGAGATTGCAACCAAAGCTGAAAACCTTGAGTTGCTGATCGAGTCAATTACCAATGCAGCACGTACAGGCAAGATTGGTGATGGCAAAATTTTTGTAACTGACCTCGATCAGGCTATTCGTATTCGTACGGGTGAGTCAGACAGCGAAGCACTTTAAGGGAGAGCAATGATGGATGATTTAGCTAATTTAGGCGCTACGGTATCTGAACTCAGGTTTGCGCTAGATACATTTTACTTTTTAATCTCGGGCGCACTGGTTATGTGGATGGCTGCAGGTTTTGCCATGTTAGAAGCAGGCTTGGTCCGCTCTAAGAACACCACTGAAATATTAACTAAAAACGTGTGTCTCTACTCTATCTCCTGTGTGATGTTTCTGATTGTGGGTTACAACATCATGTATGTTGATAATGGCGAAGGAGGCTGGTTACCTTCTATTAGTACCTTAATTGGTAGCCAGGCTGAAGGGGCTGATCATGCGCTTGAATCTGATTTCTTTTTCCAAGTTGTTTTTGTTGCAACGGCAATGTCTATTGTTTCAGGCGCCGTTGCTGAGCGTATGAAACTTTGGGCTTTTCTCGCATTTTCTGTTGTGATGACAGGGTTTATTTATCCAGTTGAAGGGTATTGGACATGGGGCGGTGGTTTCCTGTCTGAGGCTGGATTTGTTGATTTCGCCGGTAGTGGTATCGTTCATATGGCTGGTGCGGCTGCAGCGATTGCCGGCGTCCTTTTACTTGGGGCTCGTAAAGGTAAGTATGGCCCTAATGGACAAGTTAATCCCATTCCTGGTTCAAACTTACCTATGGCTACACTCGGTATGTTTATTTTATGGATGGGCTGGTTTGGCTTTAATGGTGGCTCTCAGTTATTGGTGTCAGACGCTGAAAATGCGACTGCAGTGGCTAAAATCTTTCTCAATACCAATTCAGCAGCAGCATTTGGTGCAGTATCAGCATTGATTGTATGCAAAATGGTGTGGGGCAAGGCGGATTTAACTATGATCCTTAATGGAGCATTGGCGGGCCTAGTGGCTATCACTGCGGATCCTTTATCGCCATCAATCGCTTTTGCTGGTGTGATAGGACTGCTCTCTGGCGGCCTAGTTATATTCTCAATTGTAGCATTGGATAGATTTAAGATTGATGATCCAGTAGGTGCAATCTCTGTTCATGGTGTAGCTGGTTTCTTCGGTTTGATGTTAGTACCGCTGTCGAATGCTGACGCGACAGTGTTAGGCCAACTTTATGGTGCTGGAGTGATATTTGCTTGGGTCTTTGCTGCATCATTTGCCACTTGGTATGCCTTGAAGTTAACTATGGGGATCCGTGTTACCGAAGAGGAAGAGTACAAGGGGATGGATGCATCAGATTGTGGTATCGATGCATACCCAGAGTTTGTCTCCATTAAGAGCGCTCGATAAACCTCTTTTATTGCTGAATAAACAAACAGGGCATTATGCCCTGTTTTTTTGTATTATAAGTACAATAGCAAGTATAGGGGGCTGTCATGGGGTATGTAATTAAGCGAATCAAAGCCTGCTTGGCCATCGTTATAGCCGCTTTGCTAGTACTGCCTATCACTGCAAATGCAGGAAAGATTGTGGTACGTAAATCCAGCGAGCCATTTGATGCTTTTGCCGTTAGAGATCAGGTACTACGTGAACATGAGTGGCAAGAAGCCTTAAGAATGCAGCAGCAGATCCAGATATTACAGGCTTTGCCCATTGGTTGTATCTTAGTGCCTAGACCTTATGCTTATTACTCTTGTCAGGGAGCGTTCTATCGTCCTTATCAATATCAGAATCAAGATGTGTATATTCGTGTCGATGCAGTGGGCGAGCAGTCTGAGCTTAATGATGAGTGATTTGTGATATTTTTACAGAGTGTCGTTAACGGTGCTCTTGTTAACTTTTTGTAACTTTTGTTTGCTACACATCTAAGCCCTATGGCGTAAGCTACACTTTAGGATATCGAAACTTGAGGGTTGAGACCTATGGTGAAAATTCCATTTTTAGTAGGGGCTTTTTTACTCTTGTTACTTCAGGGCTGCAGCGCAACCCCTGAGCAGCAACAGCTGAAGAACATCGAGCAATACTTCTTTGATGAACACTTCGAAGCCGTCGATAACTTACCGCCTGCCGACACGCTATTATCACTTCCCAATACCGCAAAGAAAGAGATCGTTCAGCAATTTAGGCATGACACTGTACTTAGCAGTAATCGCATCTTACCTCATGAGTGGTTAGCGAATTATATTGATGCTGAGAATGGTGGCTTTGAATACCAAGATAATGTCACAAGAACTGCAGCACAAACTTATGGCGATCGAGCCGGAAACTGCATGTCATTAGTGTTACTTACTGCGGCAATAGCTCGTGAGGTTGGGGTCGATGTGGAGTTTCAGGATATTGAGGTGCCGCCAGTATGGGATAAGCAGGGCAATTTTTATCTGATTAACGGTCATGTGAACTTGAGATTATTACCAAGGAGCAGTACAGACACTGTTTTTATTACTAAAAAAGCCATTCAGGTTGATTTCATGCCTGAAAGAGCAGTTCGAGCTTACCGTAAAATCAAGGTAGATAAAGACACTGTATTGGCGATGTATTATAACAATGTCGCTGCCGAGTCTTTAGTCATTGGTGAGTATGATAAAGCGTATGCTTTGCTTAAATTAGGGATTAAGCAGAAAGCTAATTATGTACCAGCTTTAAATACTTTAGCTGTTCTTTATCGCTATAAGGGCTTAGATGATCAAGCTGAGCTTCTTTATAAATTGGCACTAGATATGAGTGCGGATAATATGAACGCATTATATAACTATGCCATTTTATTGGGATCGCAAGACAGGCTAGATGAGTGGGCTGAGGTACATAAAGTGCTTGAGTTAGAACGTATTAATAATCCCTACTATTACTTTGATATGGCACAGCAGGCCTATTTTGACAGAGAGTACCAAGATGCATTGCTTTGGTATAAACGGGCGGTGGATAAAGCGGATTATCGTCATGAGTTTTACTTTGGTCTCTCAAGAGCATATTGGGCAACGGGTGATGAACGTAGAGCGAAGAAAAACATGCAAAAGGCATTAAGCCTGACGCGTGACGATGATAATAAAGTCCGGTATCAGGCTAAGTTAAACGCGATGAAAACCCACTAGCCCTTAAGGTGAGTATTGGTCTTATAATAAAAAAGCACTCCTAGAGTGCTTTTTTATTTTCTGCCCTAAACCACCTACTTCAGTAAGTGGTTATCATCCATAGGCTTTGCCTGAAGTCGTTAATAGAGCCTTTTTATGCCGAACTTTGTGCAGAGGTTTAGTGAATAGTGCAGTGCAAGCTTCTAAATCAGTGCTGGAACTGTTCCATACATTTACCTGCATTCCCTGCCATCCATAGCGGTCAGTGATTTAGTAGAGCCTATAGGGATATATCAACGGCGACTTGCAGATGCTCAGTAACTAAAGCTCCCTTATAGGGAATCATTTTAAAGCCACCTTCTTCAGAAGGTGGATTACTTACTTTTTGGCAATGAAACCCATATTATTTATTTAAAATCAGTGCCTCTTGCTGATAACTAAGCCTTGCCATCTGCCCCTGATCTTTGAGTTCTAAGCCTTTTACTTTAAAAGGCGCACCTACGCCCGAGGCTAATATTAATTGGGGATCGAGCTTTAAAATTATGCTGGTGTTTTCAGGAGTCAGCCAGTCCGCAGATTCTGACTTTAGGATAATTTGATCATTACCAGCGCTGTCTGTTCCTGTTAGGTATCCTGATATGGCGAAGCGCCCAGGTTCTTCGATAGCTAAGTCAAAGGTGATATATGTAGGTACGTCCTCTTGCCACCCTGTGTTAGCGAGTGGCTGAATTTTAGCTGATGGAGCATATTGCTTAAACACAGTTTTGACGGTTCTCTTTACCTCGAACCCATTGACCTTAGACTTCATATCTATCTGGATTTCTGTTAAGCCTGAGTTAGTTGCAGGCATAGAGGAGGCCTCTGGTAGTTGTGCTATCCATCGACCGTTCATCGCGCTGATTTTTAATGGCTGATAGTGGCCATTTTCATGTTTTAGACTCGCCTGCGGGGTAAAGCTTGTGTTAGATCCAGAGAGTTGTAGATCGAGCTCAAGGGAGTTGGCAGAGTGAGGCAGTCTAGCTTGGCTACTGACTTTCAGTTTATAAGGAGATTGATTCTCTTTTACGTTGACTAGATAACTTGAGTTAACCGAAAGTGGTTGGCTGACTTTAAGTTGATATTGTCCTGGCTTGGCAGAAGCTGACATAGTTAATGCGCTTGAGTCATCATCGAGTCCAGCGGTTGCTAAGGCTTCAGGATCTGCCATTGAATGTATATAGGATGATGACTTGTTGACACTAGACTTATTATCAATCTTGAAAAGCTGAATCTTGTCAGGTGTTATAGCCTTGCTGTGCTGTAACGCGCCAGTGCTAAAGTCGGCTCTTGGCGAGATCCGTATAACACTGGAACCTTGGCTAATGGCAAGGTTTACTCCGTTATTTAACTGGGCGCCTGAGACTGTTGTCCAGTATTCGTCACTACTGCTTGAGTGTTGGTTGACTGGGGCGGTTAATTTGAATGATGCAGAAGGCGTACTGATAAAGCTCAGCGCCTCTGTGTTGCTGTTTATGGGGGGAAGCTGAGGAGCTTCAATTTCATCAACACCATAGTCATCAGGTTGCGGCGTTGATAACGAGGCTTGAGTAAAGCTTTGAATCTCGCTGTCCGGCGTGGTTGTCGTCTCTTCACCTTGGCAGCCGACTAGAATCTGGGAGAGTGATAATGTTGCGAGTATCAATGTTAGGTTCTTCATTGCTGACTCCTATTAAATATGGTTGCGGATCAAGCTATCGAGGTTAAAACAAGCTCGTCTGCTTTGTTGATGACTAAGTGGTTCTTTACCTGCTGTTTTCTGTTTATCTGTGAACCAAACTGTGCCTGCTGCACTTTGTGAACTGCACTCTAGAAAACCATCTGAACAGTCATCTAACCAATTCTGCGTGGTTTCAAGCGCCACCTGATATTGGTAGCCCGCACAGTAACTGTCACCATCCCAAATTGCTGAATCAACATCTGAGCCAACAACGACTTCAAAAGGCTTGCCCAGTGATGGCCGGCTTTGTGTACCATTAAGCCAAGTGTCATTGTAGTAACTCATCCAGCCCACTTGCTGTTGTTTTACTGCATCACTGCCGTAGCCTAATATCCAACCTAATGTTGTTTCAAAAACACTGCCTTGATTAACTGCGTCGGCCAAAGGTGTCCCGCCACTCGAGGGGGCAAGGGCGATCACCCGACTAGTCGCATTAATGATATCGATATAACGGCTATCCCAAGTTGGGTTGGATAGTATCCACCTGACAACATTGCCACCGTTTGAGTGGGTGAGTAGCAGGAGGTTGTCGATATTTTTTGCTTGAATAAAGCTATGAAGTTGTGAGCTCAAGCAACCCGCAGCTGCTTCGTCCCACATATATTGGTCGAAATCACAATTTATCACTTGAAAGTTAGCTGGCGTGGAGATGCCTTGTCTAACTGAGTCGACAAATTCTCGAGTCCAGTAATCGGATGTTGCGTCGGTTTGATTTCCAGTGCCGTGAATAAAGGCTATGCCAGTTGTTGAGTAGGCTAATGGGCTGAATATAAACATGCCCAAGAGTATTAACGTGTAATATGTCTTCATTGGGTTATCTCTTATTTAATTTATGTTAATCAGGTAAGAGGTCTGATGTCAGACCTCTTTGCCCAACTTAGCGACTAGTAATTGAGCAATCAAGGTTAATTAGCACTGGTTAATGTACGTGGCGAGGTGTGATGTTTTAAACAAAAGCTGGGGTGTTGATGGTAGGGTGCTGTGGTACGCCTTGTTAATTTTTCGTGTTTAAAAATTAATTTGATAAAAGTGATATTTTCTCATCTAATTTACTCTTTATCTTTCATTCGGTGGGTTTTGCAGCGTAAATGTCTATGGATTTTCCACTTTGTAGTTTTTTGAATTGCACGTTTTAGCGCGTAAAGTATGCAGATGACGGCATGCATTAAGCTGGTTTTTAAGCGAGAATTAACGCCAAAGTGAAGTGCGATGAGCGTTATTGCCTCAAATATAAGAGATGTGTGCTTCTACATTTAGAGCGGGCAAGTTCTGTATTAGGGAGTAGGTTAAAGCTGGGTTAAATAGCAGGGGGTTAAGCGACCCTATAGGCTAACTATCTGTGTGCGGTATTGAAGAAACTAGGCTCGATAATTTAATTCAGTAGCGAGTCATTGAGTAGACCAGTCCTAACACCTGCTCGTTTTGAGATAATATATGTGAGTCACTTTGGCGGGGATACCCATCAATCGAAATAGAACTCGTTTACCTTGTTAGTATATAAAATTAGTGTTTTATTCGTGTTTTTTTTGTTAAAGCGATAAAAGATACGCTCTGGTTTAAGTTAACTCCGCAGTTTAAACCCGCAAACTCTCATTATAATTTAAAAAAACAAATTATTAATTTCATAAAAAACAAACAATTAAATAATATTTGTTGTTGTGGCTTATATCTTGTTGCAATCTTTACTAATACTGGATAAATTGAACTCAGTAGCGCAATAGAGAGAAATCTGTTTCAACGATAGCCGGAGTGAGCTAAATACCATGTATTACAAAAATGATGATGTTCGAATTAATAAAATCAAAGAGTTACTGCCACCAATCGCAATTCTTGAGCGATTTCCGGCGACTGAGAACGCATCGGCTACCGTTTTTAATGCGCGAGAGAGCATTCACCAGATAATGAAGAAAAATGATGACCGCTTACTGGTTGTCATTGGTCCATGTTCAATCCATGATCCTAAAGCCGCTTTAGAGTATGGCCAGCGATTGGTTGCTTTACGTGAGCAATATAAAGATCAATTAGAGATTGTTATGCGGGTTTATTTTGAAAAACCTCGTACAACAGTAGGTTGGAAGGGATTGATTAATGATCCCTACATGGATAATAGCTTTAAGCTAAATGATGGTTTGAGAACCGCGCGTAAACTTCTGCTCGATCTTAATGATTTGGGCATTCCTACAGCAGGTGAATTCCTTGATATGATCACGCCGCAGTATGTGGCCGATCTGATGTGTTGGGGCGCGATAGGCGCAAGAACGACTGAGTCTCAAGTACATAGAGAGCTTGCATCGGGTTTATCATCTCCCGTCGGATTTAAAAACGGAACCGACGGTACAATCAAAGTAGCCATTGATGCTATTGGCGCCGCGAGTGCTCCCCATCACTTCTTGTCTGTGACTAAGTTTGGTCATTCTGCGATTGTAGAGACAAAAGGGAATACTGATTGCCATATCATTTTACGTGGTGGCAAAGAGCCAAACTATAGTGCTGAGCATGTTGATGCGATCAGTCAGCAGCTTGATAAAGCTGGTTTAGAGCAAAACATCATGATCGATTTCAGCCATGCAAATAGCTCAAAGCAGTTCAAGCGTCAGATGCTAGTTGGTGAAGATGTTGCTGCTCAAGTGTCTAATGGAAACCTTGGTATTTTCGGCGTAATGATTGAAAGTAATTTAATCGAAGGCCGTCAAGATTACGTTGAAGATCAGCCCTTATGTTATGGTCAAAGTATTACCGATGCATGTATTGGCTGGGACGATACAGAGTCTATCTTAGCGACTCTTAATGAAAGCGTAAAAGTACGCCGTAGCATTGTAAAATAGTTGAGTAACACCAGATATTAAAAAAGGAGACCTAGGTCTCCTTTTTTAATATCTATTTGATAGACAGTAGCTATTAGAACTAACCTTACAGCTACTTAAATTAATTCTGGTTGTGATTCACCAGATATTCATTAGCTTTTGCTAAGCTTCCAAAAGAGGCTATTAAGTTATTTTGGCCCTTTTGTTGAATATCTGCATCACCGGATTGGGTCATCATCCATATCCAAGTTTGGATAAGTGGTAATGGCGGATATTGTTTTTTTGATGAATCCAGCATGTGTATTTCCTTTAAAATCGCTAATAAGGGCTGGTCTTGTCCCTTACTTGGTCTGCGTAAAAAAAGAGTACCAAATTATTTTATGCTGTTTAACAAGAATTACTCCCATTTAACGCTTTTATAAAAATAATTGGAATTTATAGTGCTTTGGTATAGTTATAATTGACGATTTGTCAGTCTAACGTATTAGCTTGTTGTGGCAAAGAGCCTGTACCGTTTAAAGGTGCTTTTTTCTGCCAGCTTTTAATATTTGCTAAAAAGCACTGAAATTCGTCAAATTAAGTGATACGGCACTTAGTCTAACCTCCTCGTCTCACAGTCATGCTATGTAGCTGTACAGTGAAGCTTTGGGCTAAATAATGGAATGATATGCGACCTTCACTCTACTTCGATGGGCCAATTGATAAGCTTAACTGGCATGTATTAAAACTGATCTGGCCATACCTTTTTGAATTCAAAGCCAGAGTAGGTTTAGCCTTGCTCTGTTTAGTTATTGCTAAAATTGCCAGTGTTTCTCTCCCCTTCATTTTAAAGTCCTTAGTCGATGGATTAAGTAATGCTTCGCCAGAGCAGATCATTAGCGTACCTATTGCTCTGGTGGTTGCTTATGGAAGTTTAAGGCTGCTTAACACCATTATTTCAGAGGTGAGAGACACCCTGTTTGGGCGAGTAACAGAACGAGCAATAAGAAGGCTTGGCCTTAATGTGTTTCAGCATCTGCATCGACTCGATCTCGAGTTTCATTTAGAGAGGAGAACTGGTGGGTTATCGAGGGATATTGAGAGGGGCACGAGTGGCATCAACTTCTTGATGCGCTTTATGGTTTTTAATATCGTGCCAACGATATTGGAGATAGCGCTGGTCGTTGGCATTCTATTTTATAACTACGGAGTGATGTTTGCGGCTATAACGTTAGGCTCTGTATTGGCTTATGGCCTTTTTTCAGTTTTTGCTACAGAGTGGCGAACAGAATTTGTTAGAGAAGCTGCCAAGGCTGACTCTCAATCTAGTACTCGGGCTGTAGACAGCCTACTTAATTATGAAACGGTTAAGTATTTCAATAATGAGGACTATGAAGCTAAGCGTTATGATTCGGCGCTTGAAGAGTGGGAGATCGCAAAACGGAAAAATCGCTTATCACTGTTTGCGCTCAATGCAGGACAAGCATTGATTATCTCTGTCGCAATGACCTTAATGTTGGCTCTGGCTGCGAGTCATGTGGTTGATGGCACTATGACCATTGGTGATTTTGTTTTGGTTAATGCCTTTATGATGCAGCTATTTATTCCGCTTAACTTCCTTGGTTTTGTGTATCGAGAGATCCGCGGTGCATTGGCTAATATTGAAAGAATGTTTGGGTTATTAGATAGAACGCCACTTATTCAAGATAAGCCTGGAGCAAAAGAGTTGGAACTTGCAGTTGGCGAGCTCAAATTTGATGCTGTCAGCTTTAGCTACGATAGCCGTAAAATTTTAAATGATATCAGCTTCACCGTTTTACCTGGACAGAAAGTGGCCATAGTAGGAGACAGCGGCGCTGGGAAGTCGACGATTGTTAAGCTGTTATTTCGCTTTTATGATGTAGCTAAGGGCAGTATTAGCCTAGATGGGATTAATATTAATGGGCTGACACAAAGTGCATTAAGGCAGTCAATTGCCATAGTGCCTCAGGATACAGTGCTATTTAATGATTCCTTACTCGAAAATATTCGCTATGGCCGGCCTACAGCCTCAGATGAGGAGATCGCCACAGCCATTAAGATGTCGCACCTGAGCGAGTTTATCGAGGCACTTCCTGATGGTTGGAATACCACAGTTGGAGAGCGGGGGTTAAAGCTATCTGGTGGTGAAAAGCAACGCGTTGCAATTGCTAGAGCCATTTTAAAAGGCTCGCAGATATTGGTATTTGATGAAGCGACCTCTTCTTTAGACAGTCAATCTGAGCAGGCGATTTTAACGGCGTTAAAAGAGATGGCTAAGGGTCATACGAGTTTAGTTATTGCCCATCGATTATCAACGGTTGTCGATGCAGACCTTATCATAGTGTTAAGTAAGGGAAAGATAGTAGAACGAGGCGATCATCAAACTTTATTAGCAGCAAAAGGCTTGTATTCGAAACTGTGGAATATTCAAAATTAGCTGAAAGTGAATATCCATTCAGGTATGCTCAATAGTTCAGCATGAGTTCAGGTTCAGTGGTTATAATGGCAACATATATTGAAAGCAATGACGGTGAGATGATAACTATGAAGAACATTCCTTTACAGGTAAACATTGAAGGTCAGACAAGTTTCGTCGATACAGATTGGCTAGCTATTATGGCGACGCTAAAAAAACGTGGACTTGAGCAAGATGAACTGATGTGTGTTTATCTGGAGCTAACCTCAGGTATGCGAGTGACGACACGAGGCTTGAGCTTAGCTAAGCAGAGTCAGAGCATGGAACTACAGGGCTTAATTCGTGAGCCTAAGTTTTCGGCCCGTGATTATGCAGGTATGATTAGCGCGTAATAATGTTATTTGCTTTTCGCTGTGTAACTCGCACTCCAATTTGTGCAGGTGAGGTTTACTGAGCTAAAACTCGTGGCTTGACTTAGGTCGCTAATGCTTATTATTTCACCTGCTTTAAAACAGACTGCTTCTCCCTCTATCCAAGTTAGACGATCGCAACTTTTGCAACTTAATGAGTGCTCTGTGGTTGTTTCATTTTGTTCTACATACTTAAACTTCAATATTAACTCCTTTAATATTGCTTATTTATTCACTAGATAGTTTTACTATCATACCAGTTAACGCTAGTTTTAAGTACTTATAAACCCATACCCAATCTACTAAGTTACCCTATAAATATTAATTTTAAGTGAATTCGACTTCTTATTGTTTTTACACTTTTGGTTTTACTCTTTAGCTGAGCTCACGCCGTAATGAGCGTGTTGAACTAGCACCTTATTTTTTTCATCAATAGTAAGATAATAAATATTTGAGTAATCAGTCTCTGCAATAGCTTCGACTTCCGGGGCACCTAGGGCGCTTATGATCATAGGGATAGTATTGGAGTGACCAGCAACAAGCACATTTCCTTGGTGAGAGTTAATCATTTCAAGGTGCATGTTCACATGTGCCTCGAGGCCTTCACTTAAACCAATTGTGGTGATCGGCATGTTTCTCTCTTGCGCTATAGGCTGTAATGTTTCTTGAGTTCTGTTTAATGGAGAGGCAATGAGTAACGTTAGTGGGGTATTTTTTAATAGTGCTGCAAGTTGCTTCGCCCTTTCTGCGCCTTTTGGGCTTAAGTTTGGATCTTTTGACCCCTTGAGTTTCTCTGCATGCCTAACCAATACTATGGTCTTTGTCGCACCCTTTATGTTTGTTGGGTTATCTTGTGCTTCAACTGCCATAGAAAAGCTCAGTACTAAGCTTAAGCTCGTAACTAACAATATCAATCTAGACATAAGTCATTCTCTCTATTTTTTATCAAGATAGCGAAATACTAATGATTATAAAAGTTGGAGTGTTAATATTTGCTAAAGTTGTTTAAAAAGTAGTCGATAATAGTTAGGTAGAGGTTTCACTTAAAGAGGCTGTTATGGAAATTCGGAACCATGGCGCAGAGGTGTCAAATGTTGCCCGTAATAAAACGGACGGGGAAGCTAATCATGGTAAATTAGTATCAGAAGTCGCGAGTAGTAAATCAGCCTCAGCAACGAGCAAGCAGCTGATGAACAAGGCGATTATAGCTGCGCAGCAGGAGGTTAACCTAAGTTCTGCTGATGAACCTATGATCTTGTTATATCGAGCTGCTATTGAAGCGATCAATGAAGAGCTTGCCCCTACTATGGGTGAGAATGCGCTACAAACTGCTTACGATAATGGGGTCGACACCTCACCCGAAGCCACTGCCGATAGGATAGTGAGCTTTGCGACGCAGTTTTTTAGTCTCTATCAAGAGCAAAACTCTAACATGGAGTTTGACGAGCAGCTGTCTTCGTTCATGGGTATTATCGGTGGTGCAATCGATCAGGGGTTTAATGAAGCTAAAGATATATTGGAGGGCCTGCAGGTACTTGAGGGGGATATCGCTGATGGTGTTGAGCAGACATATTCTCTAGTTCAAGAAGGGCTCCAGCTATTTAGAGATAGCTTTTATGAGCAGAGTGAAGATCCTGAAGCGTAATGTTCAGTAAAATTATGCCTTCTATTGCCTCTAATATTTAGAGGCTTTTTTTATTCTTATTAGATAATGCCACTGCTTTATGCTAAAGATCAGTTAGTTGAATTTTTCGATGGAGCTATGAATGTGGATTGAAGGAAAAGTCATAGAACGTATTGATTGGAATGAAAAGCTATTCTCTTTAAAGATAGAAGCCGACATACAGCCCTTTATAGCGGGTCAATTTATTAAGCTTAGTCAGGTCATCGACGATAAACGAATTGGCAGGGCATACTCCATTGTTAATGCTCCGGGTTCAGGTTTTATTGAAGTGTTAGCCGTCTCGGTTGCTGATGGCCAATTATCCCCGAATCTTCAGCAATTAAACATTGGTGACGTTATTGATGTATCACCAAAAGCGTCAGGCTTTATGACATTGGATGAGATACCTAAAGTGGCCCAAGATGGGAGTCAGTTATGGATGATATCCACTGGGACTGCCGTTGGTCCTTTTATCTCCATGCTAGAGACCGATGAGCCCTGGTTACGGTTTGAAAAAGTTATTTTGGTCTATGGCGTAAGGATGATTGAGGATCTCGCTTATAGAGAGCGCTTGCTTACACTTAAGGACACCTATCCAGATAAGTTAGAGCTTGTACTATCAGTCACTAGAGAGAGTCTCCCAGGTGCATTATCTTGCCGGATATCAGACGGTCTGACGTCTGGAGCCGTTGAAACGCTTGCTGGGGTAAAAATTACAGCTACAAACTCCCAAGTGATGTTATGTGGCAATCCAGAGATGATAGCGGATACTAATAAAATATTGCTTGATAAGGGGCTGTCGAAAAACTTGCGCAGAGCGCCTGGGCAGATAACTACAGAAAAATATTGGTGATATTTTCACGTTACTTCAAAGGAATTGAACATGAAACTTTTCTACTCCGATGCTTCCCCCTATGCACGTTGTGTTAGGGTCATTATTCGATATTTTGAGATCTCGACAATAAGTGAAGTTCAAATCAATCCATTGGAAAATAGTGAGCAACTGCTCAATGCTAACCCTTTAGCAAAAATCCCCTGCTTACAACTTAGTGATGGCTCCTCGTTATTTGATAGCGAAGTGATTTTACGTTTTCTCGATCATGAGTTTGGTGATGACTACTTTTTTGGTAAGCGGGAGACTAACTGGAGCAGTGAAACTCAGTTCTCTTTAATTAAAGGCATGCTAGATAGCGCTGTGGCGCTAAGGCAGGAGCAAATGAGAGAGGAGGAGGGTAATCGCTCGCCTTTTTGGTGTGCAAGGTTAGAGCAAGCAATATATAGAGGACTGAGCGCTATTGAGCATAGTGGTATCACTACAGAATCGTACCTGACAATACATCAGATAATGTTAGCTTGTTTATTGGAGTATCTAGATTTTAGACATGAGGATATGGAGTGGAGAAAGCTTGCTCCTGCAACCAGTATTTGGCTAGATAGTTTTGAGAATTTACAAGTGTTTAAGTCGACGCGACCTATTTAGTTATCTGGTCGGTGAGTTATTTATGACTTGTTCATATTGATTATGTGATCTAAATGTTGTTTTTGTTGGCTTTATCTCATAAAGCTTGCTCATCAGGATTAGATTCTTTATCCTCACTGCGATTGATAATAATTATCATTAAATAAATCTTAGCATATTGATGTTGCAGAGGGAGTTTTTGAAATGAAAATTGCAAGTAGTCTAGCCATTTTAGGCTTAGTTGGCTTCGCTTCGGTTGCGAATGCGGCAGAGAAGTTGACAGTATACTCATATCGACAAGCTTTTTTGGTTGAGCCTATTCTAGAGAACTTCACCAAAGAGACTGGCATTGATGTTGATGTCGTATTCTCAAAGAAAGGTATTGCCGAGCGCATGATGCGTGAGGGGCGACTCTCTCCTGCTGACATCGTATTAACCTCTGACTTTTCGCGCTTGATGGACTTGGTTGATAAAAAACTGGTCTCAGCTGTAGACAGTGACGTACTTGCGAACAATATCCCTCAGAAATACCGTTCACCAGAAAATGATTGGTATTCACTCACGATGAGAGTGCGTAATGTTTACTCATCAAAAGATAGAATGGGTAAGCTAGATCTTGATTACGAAGATCTTGCAGACCCTAAATATAAAGGCAAAATTTGTACTCGTAGTGGTAAGCACCCATACAATATCTCATTGGTTGCCTCTATGATCGCTCATCACGGTGAAGCTGATGCAAAAACTTGGTTAGAAGGCCTAAAGGCTAATTTAGCCCGTAAGCCACAAGGTAATGACCGTGCACAAGTTAAAGCAGTTAAAGAGGGTTTATGTGATATTGCCATCGGTAACAGCTATTACTTAGGCAAGATGTTACAAGATCCTAAGCAGGTGCCATGGGCAGAGGCTGTTGAGATCAACTTCCCTAACCAAGCAAACCGTGGCTCTCACATCAATGTATCGGGAATGGCGTTAGCTAAGCACTCTAAAAATAGAGACAATGCAGTTAAGTTAATGGAGTATCTATCGGGTAATGATGCACAGAAGGCTTATGCTGAAGTGAACTTTGAATACCCTGTAAAAGCGGATGTTAAGCCATCAGAGCTTGTCTCTTCATGGGGAGAGTTCAAGGCTGATGAGTTACCTATCTTCAAGTTAGCTGAATACCATAATGCTGCAGTAAAATTATTGGACGAAGTTAAGTTCGACCTATAAGCCACAACTTGCACAAGCGCAAATAGCCTTCATTTGAAGGCTATTTTTGATCTGAACGAATACAGAACTCTTTTTTGTAAGTTATAATCGTTTTTATTTAAGCTTAGGTTTAGGTTTGTAGTGGATAATACCAAGACAAATCACAGTGGATTTTTTAATGATTTTAGGTTTATCAAGAAGCTGGTCTGTTAGTGGTTACCTCATCGCCGCTATCATCATTCTTCCTCTTCTGGCAATAATCGGCCAAGCTTTAGTCCCCGATGAAGCTGTATTCGACCACCTTCTCGATACTGTGCTTCCAACGTATATACAAAACACGATAATACTGATGCTTGGCGTCTGTTTTGGCGCCTTAGTTATCGCAACGCCAGCCGCATGGCTAGTGGCTCGATGTCACTTTCCTGTACGTAGGGTGTTTCAGTGGGCGCTTCTATTGCCGCTAGCAATGCCGGCCTATGTTGTTGCTTATGTATATACCGACCTACTCGATTACTCGGGGCCAGTCCAGCGTGCCTTAAGGGGCTTTTTTAACTGGCAATCTCCCAGTGATTACTACTTTCCTGATGTGAGAACGTTAGCGGGCGCATCCATCATGCTGGCATTGGTATTGTTTCCCTACATATACCTGTTGGCGCGAACCGCGTTTATGGAGCAGTCAGCGAGCCTTCAGCATGCCTCAAGGGTGATGGGGAAGGGGCCTTGGCAAAGCTTTTGGCGTTTAAGCTTACCAATGGCAAGACCTGCATTAGCTGTAGGTGCCTCATTAGTTGCTATGGAAACAGCAGCTGATTTTGCAACAGTGAGTTACTTTGCCGTACCGACGTTAACCACTGCTGTTTACGATACCTGGCTTGGATATGGCAGTTTATCTGCAGCGGCAAAGCTATCGGCAATAATGCTATTAGTGGTGTTTTCTATGATAGGCTTTGAGCGATTTGCCCGTAGAAAGCAACAGTTGTTTCAAAAGCAGTCTGGCGGCAATGAACAGGAGCTATATAAACTGACTGGTATCAAGGCTGCGATGGCGTTTTCCTATTGTGGTTTACTACTTTTCTTCTCATTTATTTTACCTTTTTTGATTTTACTTCAGTACGCCTGGCACTACTTTGATGAGAGCTGGAACAGTGCGTTTTGGGAGTACAGTTTAAACAGTTTCTATATCGCCGCTATTGTCAGTGTTATCTGTGTTGCTATTGGCACACTGTTGATGTTTATACGAAGAATTAGCCCTAGAGGTGCCGATCTACTTCCTTCACGCTTGTCTTCTACCGGTTATGCATTACCCGGCACTGTGTTAGCGATAGGCATTTTAGTGCCTTTTACTTACCTCGACTTTGCTGTAAATGATATATACGAGTACCTAGGTTTTCCTGGGCCTGGGCTATTATTTACCGGTAGTGTTTTTATTCTTATTTTTGCTTTTTGCATTCGCTTTGCTGCCATTGCGATTGGTAGTGTAGAGAATAGTTATAAGCGGATATCACCATCTTTAGATATGGCCGCAATTACAATGGGATTAACACCTAAGGCTTTATTATGGCGAGTGCATATTCCTTTATTGAGAAGGGGGATTTTTGCAGGTCTTTTATTGGTGTTTATTGAGTGTATGAAAGAGCTACCAGCTGCACTCTTGCTTCGCCCTGTAGGTTTTGAGAATTTAGCCACCTATGTGTTTCAGTTCGTCTCTGATGAACAACTTGAGCATGGAGCATTAGCTGCTATTGTCATTGTTGTCGTTGGTCTCGTCCCCTTGATATACCTTAATCGTTCTTTAGAGGACAGATGATCGTGTTTAATTGTTTTATTTCAGTCGGAGCAAGGCCAGTATGTCGACATTAAGTATTCAGAGTGTACATAGCGATTATCAAGGTCAGCAAGTACTTAAAGGACTTGATTTAAACCTTGAGAAGGGGGAAATAGTCGCTCTATTAGGGCCCAGTGGCTGTGGTAAGACAACCTTGCTTAGAGCGGTCGCAGGCCTTCAGTCTATAAGCCAAGGCCAGATCTGCATCAATGGCGAGGTGCTCTCTAGTACAGATAAGTTTGTACCCAGTGAGCGCAGAGGGGTTGGCATGATATTTCAAGATTATGCCTTGTTTCCGCACCTAACCGTTGCTGACAATGTACTTTTTGGACTAAAGGAAGGCAGTAAAGCACAGAAAGCGACTCGACTTAAAGAGATGCTAGAGCTAGTTAAACTTGATGATCTCCAAGAGCGTTACCCTCATGAACTCTCTGGTGGACAGCAGCAACGTGTTTCTATCGCAAGAGCATTAGCTTATGAGCCTGAGATTTTATTACTTGATGAGCCTTTTTCTAATATCGACGCCAAAGTTCGCGGTGAGATGATGTTAGAGATTAGATCTATCTTAAAAGAGCGAAATGTCAGTGCTGTTTTTGTTACTCACAGTAAAGATGAGGCGTTTGTTTTTGCTGATAAGTTAGCCTTGTTCAAAGATGGCTATATCGTGCAGTTCGGTACAGCAGAAGAGCTTTATACCTCTCCAAAGGATCGTTATGTTGCTGACTTTTTAGGTAGCGGCAACTATATCCCTGTATCAGTGACAGATAGTTTTAATGTCGATACTCCTATAGGCACTCTCACCAGTACTTCTGAGCTTGCCCACCCAATTCGTTATCAAGGAGAGATTTTACTGAGGCCTCAGCAAATAGAGATCACAGCGGATGATGAAGGGTTAGGGGTTATTACAGAGAGGCGTTTCTTAGGTAATATTTGTCATTATCAAGTGCAAGTTGCTCAACAGTTTTATGATGTTAAAAGTCAACTAAGCCAATTTATGCCAGGGCAGAAGGTTCACCTTCAAGCGCAAGCGCATTCTTTAGTGGTATTCTAGCGTATTATCCGTTTACCTATGCTAACTTGCTTCTATATAGTACAGGGTTCGATTAAATGGACGCTAAGTTTAATCTCTACTTAAAGATTATTTGGTATTAATTGTGCGTTAGTTAATACCATTGTGATCTAAAGTTTTAGATAATGGTGCCGAAAATTAATCAGTGCAGAAGGTAATTAGAGAGATGGATAATCAGGTTATGCCTCGTGAACAGTTAGGTGTGTGTGCAGAGGGAAATCTGCACAGCGTATATTTGATGTTAAATGCCAATGAAGGTGTAGAGTCACAATTGCGCCCTTGTGTTGCAAATGTCGCTCAATATATCTATGAGTTGGCTGATCAGTATGCCGATAGTGCATTTAATGGCTTTTTAGCTATTGGTGCCAACTACTGGGATAACCTTTACCCTTCAGCGCGCCCTGCAGAGTTAAAGCCTTTTCCGACCATGAGCGCCGAAAACCGAGATGCGCCTGCACTTGAATATGATCTGTTTGTACATATACGCTGTGACCGTTTCGATATATTACACCTAGTTGCAAATGAAGTTTGTCAGATGTTTGAAGGTCTGGTTGAACTTGTAGACGAAGAGCGTGGATTCCGCTTTATGGATAACCGCGACCTTACCGGTTTTGTTGATGGCACAGAGAACCCTAAAGGACGCAGTCGTCAAGAGGTTGCTTTAATTGGTGAAGAAGATGGAGCTTTTAAAGGCGGAAGCTATATCCATGTGCAAAAATTTGCGCATAATTTAAGTAAGTGGAATAGGCTGCCACAAAAGAAACAGGAAGATATTGTTGGCAGAACTAAGGTCGATAATATCGAATATGCTTCAGAAGATAAGCCATTAACGAGTCATATCAAGCGTGTAAACTTGAAAGATGCCGATGGTAAGTCGATGGAGATTTTAAGGCAGAGCATGCCTTATGGCTCAGTTAAAGAGCAAGGTTTGATGTTCGTTTCAACCTGTCGTAACTCGGTTAACTTTGAGAAGATGCTTGAGAGCATGGTTCACGGTGATGACAAGGGCAACCATGATCACCTGTTACATTTCACCCAGGCGTTGACGGGGTCTTCATTCTTTGCAGCTTCACTCGATTTCCTAGAAAGCGAAGCTAATCGCTAGGTCAGTGCATCAATATCGGGTGATACTCTGCTGCTAGCAATGATCAAAACGCACCTTAATTGGTGCGTTTTTGTTTTCAGCCTGAAACCTGCTACTTGAGTAGGCGGCTTCTCTACATTTGATGATTATACCAATCAGCATAAGAAAGTGATCTACTCAGAGTATTTTTTGGCAACTAATTCAAGGCGAATAGCTGATGGAATGGTTATTCCCTTGTGAAGCTATTCAACGAGGAAGTAGGCAGCCAAAAACACTCCTGAAAGGCGAGTTTTAGCGCTTCATATGCTGTGTTAACGAGCTAGAACGTAGAATAACTATGCCCTTCACTCGTTGCCTTGCCTCTGAAGCGCTAATATCTCGCTGAGCGATCACATCTTTATGCTGATTGGTATTACTTACCTGTATCAGGGTCCCAGTAATTGGTGGGTCTTTTAGCGTAAATCTCATCAACGGCTCTAACTAAGACTTTATTATTTTCTGGATAGACAACAACATCATGTTTATCACGATTACCCATAACGAGAAATAAAAACTCTTTATCTGAGTCATTTCTTAATGTGTGGGATATGGCTGTAGCAGCATTGAAGCAGATATAGTCTCCCTTAGAAAAAGGGTGCTCTTTACCATCAATGAGTAGAGTTGCCTCTCCCTCAAGCGCGTATAGATGTTCCTCTTCTTTAGTATGATAATGGGCAACAGTGGATAACTTGCCAGGTGCTAGCCTCTCCATGGTCACACCTATTTTTTCACAACCAGCAGCGTCTCCAATGTGTTTTTGTTGACTGGTATATTCTTCTGAATGTTGCCAAGACTCCCAGCAAACATCATCGACTTTAATTATTTTTGTTGTTGTCATTGTAAATCCTTAGCCCGAAAGTACTGCTTTTGTAATACTAATCTCGCATGAATCAAACTGTGATTCAATATGTTGTATGCAATCTGTCATGAGTTTTATGCCAAAAAAAAAGACGCCGGAGCGTCTTTTAGGGGAGGGGTAACAATAGCGACTTGTTGCTAAGTAGCTAATACTATAGTGATAATCATTAAGGTTCTTATTGGATAGACTTAGTCAGTATAGTTGAATAGTGATTTAACAGTTTGTAAGGTGTTATCGATCTCTTGGATGTTAGCCGGAGTGATAAAAATAGTGTCATCACCCGCAATGGTGCCTAAAATCCCCTCGGGCTTACCTATTGAGTCGAGTAAGCGAGCGATTAACTGAGCGGCTCCAGGACTTGTCCTAACAACGATCATAGCTTGGTTATGGTCAACATCGAGTACTAAGTTTTTTAGCGGGCTACCAGCCGTAGGAACACCTAGTTCAGCCGGAAGGCAGTACACCATCTCTTGCTTAGCATTTCTGGTTCTAACAGCCCCAAACTTACTCAGCATTCTAGAAACTTTAGATTGATTGATATTGCCATATCCTTCAGCTTGAAGGGCTACAACAATTTCACTCTGGGAACCAAAGCGTTCCTCTTTCAAAATCGACTTAAAGGTCTTAACAAGTTCGTCTTGATTTTTATTTGCTTGCATAGTTTTTGTATTCTTTTATTCAAAAATCCAGAGTATTTTGAATATCTGACGCTTATTTGTCAACAAATACTCGACTTTAATGAATAAAAATTCAGGTTGCAATCAGGTTTTTATTGTTATGTAAGATTGGAACACTGCTTGGTGCAGCCCTTTTAGGGAGAAAGCTAGCATATATAGAGGAGGGTTTATTGGGAAATCAAAGCGATTTTATTAAAGAAGCCCAGCTCCTTTAGAAGAATTATTGATATTAATCAAAAATTAAATCTAATCAAGACTAAGGGATAATTGAAATTTATTCATTATTCCAGTAATGTTGCGGCATCTGGAAAAGATAGATCTATATCACAAATATCCAAGAATTGACGGAGATAACTATGAAAGTTGCTGTACTTGGTGCCGCTGGTGGTATTGGCCAGGCTCTTGCCCTACTATTAAAAACTCAATTGCCAGCCGGTTCGAAACTATCCCTTTATGATATTGCTCCTGTAACACCTGGTGTTGCCGTTGACCTAAGTCATATCCCTACTGCTGTGGAAGTAAAAGGCTTTGCTGGACAAGATCCATCAGACGCTCTTGAAGGTGCCGATGTGGTACTTATTTCTGCTGGTGTTGCACGTAAGCCAGGTATGGATCGCTCTGATCTGTTTAACATCAACGCGGGTATTGTTAGAAACCTAGTTGAAAAATGTGCTGCAACTTGTCCAAAAGCACTTATTGGAATTATTACAAACCCTGTTAATACTACAGTGGCAATTGCCGCAGAAGTACTTAAAGCTGCGGGTGTTTATGATAAAAACCGTCTATTCGGTGTAACGACTCTTGATGTTATCCGCTCTGAGACCTTCATTGCTGAAGCAAAAGGTTTAAATGTTGAAGACGTTAAGCTTAACGTGATCGGCGGACATAGCGGTGTAACGATTCTACCATTACTGTCTCAGGTTGAAGGCGTAAGCTTCACTGACGAAGAAGTGGCTGCAATGACAACTCGCATTCAGAATGCTGGTACTGAAGTTGTTGAAGCTAAAGCCGGTGGCGGCAGCGCAACATTATCTATGGGTCAGGCGGCTTGTCGCTTTGGTCTATCACTTGTTCGCGGTCTTCAAGGCGAAGAGAATGTTGTTGAATGTGCATATGTCGATGGTGGCAGTGAGCATGCAGAATTCTTCGCTCAGCCTGTTGTGCTTGGCAAAAATGGCGTAGAGAAAGTGCTAGCTTATGGCGATGTTAGCGAGTTCGAAGCTAATGCTCGTGATGCTATGTTAGACACATTAAAAGCTGATATTAAACTAGGCGTTGAATTCGTTAAATAATCACACTTGTGATTTGATTTCACCCTAACAAAAAGGAGCCTATTGGCTCCTTTTTTGATCGTTAACTAGGTTAGCAATAAAAGCTAATGATTAGTGGCTTCTCGCTACCGCTATCTTAGCCAACGAAACCAAGGCTTGCTTGTATTCACTATCAGGGATGATAGATAAGGCGGCTATTGCCTTTTCAGACTCTTCCATCGCGCGCTGCTCGGTATATTTCAGGGCGCCGCAGTTATGAAGTGCATTGAGTATTGTTTCAATGTGCTCCGTACCATCGCCTTTCTCAATAGCTTCACGGATGAGCACTTGTTCTGCTTCCGTACCATTCGCTATCGCGTAGATGAGTGGCAAGGTAGGCTTACCCTCTGCAAGGTCATCACCTATATTCTTGCCTAGCTCTTCTGTTTCAGCAGTGTAATCCAATAGATCATCGGTCAACTGGAATGCCGTACCTAGGTACTTACCGTAATCGGCCAGCGCAGTTTGAACTTCGACAGGACTATCGTTAAGTACTCCGGCCAAACGTGTCGCCGCTTCAAACAACTTAGCTGTTTTACAGTAGATGACACGCATGTAGCTCTCTTCAGTGGTATCGGGGTCGTTACAGTTCATCAACTGTAGTACTTCACCCTCTGCGAGAACGTTTGTGGCATCAGCGAGCATCTCAAGCACTTGCATGCTGCTGAGCTCTGTCATCATCTGAAATGAACGAGTATATAGAAAGTCGCCAACTAATACACTCGCACTATTGCCAAAAAGTGCGTTGGCCGTCTCTCTGCCTCTGCGAAGCAGTGACTCATCAACGACATCATCATGCAGTAACGATGCTGTATGGATGAACTCAATTATCGCAGCAAGCTTAAGATGAGCATCACCTTGGTAGTTGATTGCTCTAGCCGCCAAAATAGAGAGCAGGGGACGCATTCTTTTGCCGCCACCATTAATGATGTAGAAGCCTAACTGGTTGATCAGGGCTACATCAGATTCAAGTTGTTTATAAATTAGCTTGTTAACATCTTGCATGTCATTTTCAGCTAACTGGCGGATGGCATTCAAATCCATAAATAGACTCTGATTTGTGGGGCTGAATTAACTACAACCCAAATTAAGGCTTATACCTAAACATCGAACAAAAGTCGCAAGCGTGACAATTGATGAAAGCTGCTTGGGCATATAATGTTATAATTATGAGATTCTACCTAAAAAAGCGCGGTAAGACAGCACTAGAGAGGAATTGTGGGAGTAATTCCGATCTTTTTTTATTCTTTCTCAATTAGGGCTTGTCAGGTTACGGTTCTTAGCGTAAACTCCGCGACCATTGTCATTAAAGCTTTTATAGCACCCCTGCCTCAACATATTGAGCCGGCGTGTTAGAATACCGGAGTAAAATAGCTATGTACGCTGTTTTTCAAAGTGGCGGTAAGCAACATCGTGTTGCTGAAGGCCATACATTACGTTTAGAAAAAATTGAAGTTGCTACAGGTGAAACTGTTGAATTTGACCAAGTTCTTTTGGTTGCAGACGGCGAAACTGTACACGTAGGTGCCCCTCTAGTATCAGGTGGCGTGGTTAAAGCTGAAGTTATCAGTCACGGTCGTGGCGAGAAGGTAATCATTCAGAAGTTTAACCGTCGTAAGCACCACGAAAAGAAGATGGGCCATCGTCAATGGTTCACCGAAGTTAAAATTACAGCTATTAGCGCTTAATTAGGAGTCTAACTCATGGCACATAAAAAAGCTGGCGGTTCGACTCGTAACGGCCGCGATTCAGAAAGCAAACGTCTTGGTGTAAAGCGTTTCGGTGGTGAGTCAGTTCTTGCTGGTAACATCATCGTTCGTCAACGTGGTACTAAATTCCACGCTGGTGTTAACGTAGGTATTGGTCGTGACCATACTCTATTCGCTTTGACTGACGGTAAAGTTAAGTTCGAAGTTAAAGGTCCTAAGAACCGTAAGTTCATTAGCATCGAAGGCTAATCTTTAGCTCACGCTAAGATTGCTTATTAAAGCCCCGCCTTTGGTGGGGCTTTATTGTTTTAGTTATTTATAAATTGTTTTTTGGCGACCTTATCCAGAAAGAAGTATAATTCTTTTAGTCTGTGGTGCCAGGAGTAGATATGAAGTTTGTCGATGAAGCTGTGATCAGAGTTGAAGCTGGTGATGGTGGTAGTGGTTGCGTTAGTTTCCGACGTGAAAAATATGTACCCGATGGCGGCCCAGATGGCGGCGATGGTGGAGATGGTGGTGATGTTTATCTGCAAGCAGATGAAAGCTTCAACACATTAATCGATTTCCAATTCGAACGTTTTCACCGTGCAGAACGTGGTAAGAATGGTCGTGGCAGAGATTGTACTGGTCATGGCGGCGAAGATTTAATTCTTAAAGTGCCTGTTGGAACTCGTGCTATCGATGAAGACACTCAAGAGTCCCTTGGCGATTTGACGACCCATGGTCAGAAAATGCTAGTGGCTAAAGGTGGTTTTCACGGCCTAGGTAATACGCGTTTTAAGAGTAGTACTAACCGTGCTCCTAGACAAAAAACATTAGGTACACCTGGTGAGGTTCGCAGCTTAAAGCTTGAACTTATGCTGCTTGCTGATGTGGGTCTACTTGGGATGCCAAATGCGGGTAAATCTACCTTCATTCGTTCAGTCTCTCGTGCTAAGCCAAAAGTTGCTGATTATCCGTTTACGACTTTAGTTCCTAACCTAGGTGTTGTAACACCAAGACATGGACAAAGCTTTGTTATCGCAGATATCCCAGGTCTAATTGAAGGGGCTGCTGACGGCGCTGGTTTAGGAGTTCGATTCCTAAAGCACCTTGAGAGATGTCGTGTATTGCTGCACCTTATCGATATAGAACCTATCGATGGCAGCGATCCGGTTGAGTCTGCACGTGCAATTGTTGGAGAGCTTGAGAAGCATTCACCAAAGCTTGCAGGTAAGCCAAGATGGCTTGTGATTAACAAGACCGACCTTTTACTCGAAGATGAGCTTAAAGAGCGCGTTGATCATATTGTCAAAGAGCTAGAGTGGGAAGGTGAAGTTTACACCATCTCAGCCTATAACCGCGATGGAACCGAAGACCTAAGTATTAAGCTTGTTGACTTTATTGATGCACTTCCTGAGGAGGAGGAGATTGATAAGGATGAAGAAGTTGAATTTAAGTGGGATAACTATCATAAGGATAGCGATTCACTGAATGAAGCATACGAAGGCTTAGATGACGATGACTTAGATGACGATGATTTTGATGATGACGATTACGATGTTAAAGTGATCTATCAAAGATAATCAATCTAAGTTCGTTTTCCTTTAGGGAGACGTTATCTAGATATACAGTACTATTGGAGTCTTTTTTGAGTTTTTATTCTTCGGGATTGATGTGTACGCAGATACTCAAAACGATATAACTCGGCAAGTCGTCCGAGTTGCTCAACTCCTATTAGCCTATGGCGCTGACTCTGAACTTGTTGAAGAGATCAGTCAGCGCTTAGGTTATGCACTGGGATTAGCCAGTGTAGAAATTTCCATCTCCTCAAATTCCCTCGTGTTAACCAGCCTAGTTCATGGTAGATGTATTACCACTACCCGACGTTTGCGAGAGCATGGCATCAATATGACTATTATCTGTGAACTGCAAAGGATCTGTTTACTGACAGAACAGGGCCTTTATGGGTTAAATGAGGTCAGGAAACGTGTCTCGCGTATTGAGCCAAGGACTTACCCTAAGCGCTACCTCGTCCCTATGATTGGTTTATCTTGCGCCAGCTTTTGCCATCTGTTTGGTGGTGATTTAGCGGCAAGTTTGCTGACCTTTATTGCTTCATCTATTGGCATGTTTGTCAGGGTATCAATCGCAAAGCATCATTTTAACTTGCTAATCAACTTTGCGGTGACAGCGTTTGTGACTACGCTCATTGCTCAGCTTGGTTACCATTTACCGTTTACAGAGACTCCTAAACTTCCGATGGCTGCTAGTGTGCTTATGTTAGTGCCAGGTTTCCCTATGATTAATGCTATCTCTGATATGGTGAAAGGCCACCTTAATGTTGGGATATCTCGATGGGGGCATGCGACACTCTTAACGGTTTCCTCTGTGATCGGCATTACAATTGCCATGCAAATCGGCGGGCTCTTTTTATAATGCGCCTACTCGTCTCATCTCCAAGGCTTATTCATTTAAATAGAATTTCTATGGCTATAAATATATGTGAGGAGCCTTCAGCATGAATTTAATACTCTCACTGCTTAATGATGCGCTTTTCTCTGCTATTCCTGCCGTGGGCTTTGCTATGGTATTTAACGTACCTAAACGTTTTTTACCTTACTGTGCCTTAGCGGGGGCTCTTGGCCATAGTTGTCGTACGTTACTGCTGCATGTTGGCTTGCCAATAGAATGGGCGACATTTGTTGCTGCTGCGCTGGTAGGGCTAATCACGATAGGGTTTGCTAAGCGCCACTTAGCGCCTCCTTTAATGTATGCTGTTGCTGCTATCATTCCTATGATCCCAGGTACCTACGCATTCAATACTGTTATTGCTTTAGTTCAGCTAACAGCACAATCAGAAGTAAGCCCAGAATTAACTTCTGCTGTGATAACGAATGGCCTGAAAACTGTATTTATTCTAGGTGCTCTATCGGTGGGGTTAGCAATGCCAAGTCTGCTCTACTTTAGAACAAGAGCTGTTATTTAGTCTTGTCAGTTGCTACTGGCTAGCACTTACATCTAATTCGCATTATTACTTATACACTCCGGAGTTATAAATGAAAATTGCTATGATTGCAGCGATGGCTAACAATCGTGTTATCGGCAAAGATAACCAGATGCCATGGCACCTTCCTGAAGATCTTAAACATTTTAAAGCGATGACCTTAGGTAAGCCGATAGTGATGGGGCGTAAGACTTTCGAGTCTATTGGCCGTCCGTTACCTGGAAGGCTAAATATTGTAGTGAGCCGACAAGAAGGCCTTATTATCGATGGGGTAACTTGTGTGACCTCTTTCGAATCAGCTGTTAGTTTTGTAGGGACTGATTGCGAGGAGCTAGTCGTTATCGGCGGTGGGCAACTTTATGCTTCCTTACTGCCAAAGGCCGATATTCTTTATTTGACTCATATTGAGCTTGATGTTGAAGGTGACACCTACTTCCCAGACTGGAATGATGGATCTTGGCAACAAATTAGCCAAGAGATGTCAAAAAATGATAAAGGTTTGGAATATAGCTTTATCAAATTGGTGAAAAAATGTTAAATTGTCTCCGTTGTTATGTTTCAGATTCTGGGTGGGGCATATAAAGTATTCTGTTTGATGCTCTACAGTATAAAAATAAATAATAAGAAAGGAGTATCAGATGCGTCTGTTACCTACGACTATTGCTGCCATTCTCGCAGCGTCGGCTTTTTCACTGCCTGTACAAGCTAATTCGGATCAACTTGCTGCGAACATCTGTAACTATGTACAGACAGATGATAAAAACCGCTTACGTAAAAAATTAAAAGAGAACCGAGTTAAACTTCGTAATATCTATTCTGGTGTCACTTGCGGTGGTGATAGTTTACTTCGCACAGCAATGAAGAGCGGTTCAGATAAAGTCGGTACTTTTGTCGCTAAACGCCTATCTGTCGCCGATCTAAGTGCCTCAGAAGCAGATGGTAAGACAATTGTCGAGTGGGCCGATGGAAATGGCCATGGTGGAAGTGCTATAACCTCTGCAATTAAAGAGCGTATTGCTGGCGGTTAATAGGCTTATAAAATTGAGATAATAAAAATGCCGGACATCTGTCCGGCATTTTTGTTTTCAACTTTAAACTATCTTCTCTGAAGGTCGTTATTACTTGTGCATTTACAGAAAACTATTACATAAAAAAGCCAGAGCGAATGCTCTGGCTTTTTTAGAGAACGTGAGTTTTATCCTTATAGGAGTAGCCTATTCAGTTTAGACTCTAAACTCTTTAACAGATGCTTGTAGCTCTTCTGCAAGCTGGGCCACCTGATGACTTGATTGAGCCGTTTGATCTGCTCCCGTCGAGGTTTCCTCAGAAATTGCAGCGATGTGCTCTAACTTTTCAGAAACCTGCTGGCTGACAAGATTTTGCTCTTGGGCCGCATGAGCGATATGTGTGCCTGAGTCATGGGCTTTATGTACGGCTTCACTGATACTCTCTAGTGCTAAGTTAGCTTGCTCTGTTTTCTCAACACATGAGCTAGCTTGTGTTCTACCAAGCTCCATCACTGAAACGGCTTCCTTAGCCCCTTGCTGCAATACTTCAATCATCTGCTGGATCTCTTGTGTTGAGTCCTGTGTGCGAGATGCTAGGCTGCGTACTTCATCTGCAACGACTGCAAAGCCTCGGCCTTGCTCACCAGCTCTAGCAGCTTCAATGGCGGCATTAAGTGCGAGTAAGTTAGTCTGCTCAGCAATACCACGAATAACATCGAGAATAGAGCCTATAGAAGCACTGTCTGAGTGTAGTTTATTAATCACTACACCCGCTTTAGCTACTTCGTCCGCAAGTTGAAGAATTGTCTGCTTATTTTCATCAGCAATTGAACGCATATGCAGAGCTTCATCATCGGCTTGTTTAATTTGAATCAGCGCATCGTCTGCACTTGTAGTGACCTGTTCTGCACTCGAGCTTAACTCAGTCGTCGCCGTAGCAACCTGATCAACTTGGCTTTTCTGCTCTTGAATCCCGGCGGTTGTTTGAGCTGTAATTGCTGATGTCTCTTCTGCTGCAGCTGCTAGCTGATTAGAGCGGTCTAAAATCCCTTGAATAAGTTCTCTTAAACTATCAACGAGTCGGTTACAGTTACGAGAGAGCTCGGCAAACTCATCATGACCAGAGTCATCGAGTTTATGGGTTAGGTTACCGGACGCTAAGATATTGAGGGCGTTGTTGACCTTATCGAGAGAGCGCTTCAGTGGGGTGATCACTGCGATACTGATAGCAATAGCAACCGCAATTGCAATAATGATAAGAATAAAGGTATTTACGCTGGCTGAATCAATGTCATCGATAGCACTTTGACTTACCACTCGAGAGACTGCTTCAACTTTAGCGGTTAAGGCTTGCATGCTCTCATTGACATGCAGTGCATCCCTGTCGACCTGAGTTAACATGCTTGTGGCTGAAGTCATAAAGTTAAGCTGACGGCCTTTCATTGCTTGTAGAGAGCTACTTCCCTCTAGTAGTTTGAATACTTTGCTGGCTTCAAGGTTAATATCGTTCAATAGCCCTTCGTCAATAACACCATCCCAGTGGCGAGAAACGAATTCAAGTTTATTTCTAGCTTCACTTACAATGAAATCTAACTCTTTCGCGATAGTTTCTTGCTGTTGTTTACTCTCACTATTGACTAGGTCATAACTAGTGCTAACGATGCCGCTGAAGCTGTTATCAATATTACCAGCTGTTGCAGCGATCTCTTGTTCTGTTGGATCTTCACTCATCTCAAGATCAATAAGATCCAATAGCAGAGATGCAGTATCATCCGCAGCTAACTCAAGATCCTCTAATTTTATCGATAACTTCTCTTGAGTAACTAGCGCATTCTCGCGGGTTTTGATCATCTTCTCGCCATTAGAGGAGAAAACTTGGTAGCTTTGGCGAAGATTTGAAACTGCTGTTGAGAACTCTGCTTGTTTCTGTGCACTAATTATCTGCGCGAGCTCAGTCAGCTCGCTACTGAACTCCTGATCAAGCTTAGTAAGCTGTGAGGTGATTTTAGGTAGTTCACTTGACTGACTAGTATGGTAAGCCAGTAAAACTTGTTTCTCCTGCAGAGAAACACCTTGTAGTAGATGGCTTGTAGACTCGAGCGCTGGGATGCTTAGTTCTTGTAATACTTGAGTACTGGTTTTGAGTTTACTATTGGTTAGTAGCGATGCTGCACCTAATGCAATCAATAATAAGGTGACAACGCTAAATCCGCCAATGACTCTCGTGGCGACATTCATCTTCATAGGGTACTCCAGTTATTATTATATTTTCCCGTAAATGTTCATCCATCTGTATTTTGATATATTTATCTCGTAGCCTACTTTCAATCAGCGCGTTTGAAGGGGGAGGTTACTAAATATATTTACAGTTATAAACTGGTTGAACAACAACTCACCCTTATAAAAAAGGTCTTTATAATTCAGGGCTTGTCTGGCTGACTAGCGCTTTCATTTTTGTTATATCGGCCAAAACTCACGCTAGTTTAACTCTTTTTTAACTTATTTTGGGTAATTTTTTGGTCTGATTCCAAATGCCATAAGGTCATATGCTCCCCCCAGCAGCAGCCTGTATCGAGCGCATGCATGTTTGCGACCGGCACCTCACCCATAACTGCTGCCCAGTGTCCGAACACTAAGGTATGGCTAGCAGCAATCTGGTTTTCAACTTCAAACCAAGGAGTAAGTGCTTTATTATCGCAATCTTTCGGTGCCAGTTTACAGTCAAAGTCGAGACTCATATCAGGATGTAGGTATCGCATGCGGGTTAATGCATTAATGCAAAATATTTTCCGTTCTAGTTCTGATAAAGCGTTATTCCACTTGTTTGAGCCGTTAGTATACATATGAGCGATTAATGATGAGATATAATCAGGCGCACTAAGGGATTGATTGACTAGGCGTGCTTCAGTTCGCAGTTGGCTAAGATCCCAGTTTGGTGGAATACCCGCGTGGCTCATTATTATATTGTGTTCAGGTAGCTCTTGAATGAGTGGCTGTACCCTAAGCCAGTCTGTGAGTACGGATAGATCTGGTGCTTCTAACAATTGAGCTAACTGATCTTTTGGGTTCGCCCGTTTGATTTTCTTTGAAACAGCGAGAAGATGTAGATCGTGATTGCCTAATGCGACTCTCGCAGAGCCATCAAGGTTTTTAAGATACCTAAGCGTGGGCAAGGAGCCCGGCCCTCTGGCGACTAAGTCACCTACCGCCCAAAGCATATCCGTTGAAGGGTTAAAGGCCACTTTGTTGAGGAGCAGTTGCAGCTCTTCGAAGCAGCCCTGAATATCCCCTACAAAATAATTTGCCATTTGCTACTAGCCTTAAATTTAATGAAGTAAACCTGGAACAGCGAGTCTGAATGGGGCTATAAATGCCTTAAACTGCTGGCCTTCTTCGGTCACCATATTATAGAAACCTTGCATTACACCTACTGGCGTTTCCAGTACCGTACCACTGGTATATTGATATGCTGTATCAGGATCTATGGTCGGTGTTTCACCTACTACGCCTGCACCTTGGACTTCGCTTTTGTGGTTGTTGGAGTCGGTAATGCACCAGCTACGGCTTTTAAGTGTGACTGGATCAAGGCCTAAGTTTATGATTGTTATCGTATAGCGAAAAAGATATCGATCTTCATCTGGGGATGATTGCTCCTCGATATACTCAGTTTTAACTTCAATTTTGATTGTCGATTCAAGCTCTGACATTGCTTACCTTTTGACATAAGAAAGGAGGGCAAGCCCTCCATTATTTAAGCGCTCTTAATGCGAAAGCTATTATGAGCGAGTCAATGCATAGATATTGCTAACTATATAGGATCTTTGGCTTTTTTTTCAATGACTAAGTTAGCCATTGAAACATATTGCTCGACTGTGATCTGCTCAGGTCTGAGGGATGAGTCTATGTTGAGTTGTTCAAACTCTTCATCGGTGATCATCTGTTTTAAATTATTACGCAGCGTTTTACGGCGCATATTAAAAGCAGTCGTGGTTAAATGTCTTAAAAGGTCAACGTCCTTACACGGCCAAGGTTTAGTCTTATATGGCACTAAGCGTACTACTGCAGAGTCGACTTTCGGGGCAGGGGTAAAGCATCCTGGTGGCACTTCTAGGACTGGTAACACCTGGCAATGGTACTGAGCCATGACAGTCAAACGGCCATATGCTTTAGTGCCAGGAGAAGCCGATAATCTTAACACAACCTCTTTTTGCAACATAAAGTGCATATTGGTTATCTGCTCTGCGAACTCGAACAGATGGAACATCAATGGGGTTGAGATGTTATAGGGTAGATTACCGAAAACCTTCAGCTCTTTGCCCGCTTCAATTAACTGACTGAAATCAAACTTAAGCGCATCACCTTGATGGATCTCAAGCTTATCTTTCAAGGTAGGGTGCTTCTGCAGGCGCTCAACAAGATCTTTATCGAGCTCAACCACTTTCAGTTTATCAATACTAGTAGCAACTGGTTCGGTTAAGGCGCCTAAGCCTGGACCAATCTCAACCATAACGTGCTCATTATCAGGTGCAATCGCACCAACAATACGATTGATTACGTTATTATCGGTTAGAAAGTTTTGTCCAAAACGCTTTCTGGCTGTGTGGCCTAAATGTACTTTATTACTCATTTGCGATTAAATTATCCAGCTTTTGCTGCCAAATCTATGGCTTTATTTAGTGCACAGACAAAGCTTCCTATGTCTGCTTTACCTGTGCCTGCTAGATCAAGAGCGGTGCCATGATCGACAGAGGTACGAATATAGGGGAGTCCTAAGGTAATATTTACCGAACTACCAAACCCTTGTGATTTTAAAACAGGTAGACCCTGATCGTGATACATGGCCAATACTACATCGGCATCTTCTAAGTATTTACTCTGGAAGATAGTATCAGCTGGCAGCGGACCTACAAGACTCATTCCTTCTGCACGTAACTCTTCAAGTGCGGGAATGATAGTATCAAGCTCTTCACGGCCTAAGTGTCCATCCTCACCTGCGTGTGGGTTGAGTCCACATACATATATTTTAGGTTGCTTGATGGCAAACTTGTTGACTAAATCTGTGTGTAAGATTTTGACGATTTGGTGAAGGCGGTCGCGAGTGATCGCTTTTGACACATAGGCCAGCGGGATATGTGTGGTAACAAGCGCCACATGTAAGCCAGGTGCTGAAAGCATCATGACGACATCTTGACAATTTGCTTGATTAGCAAAAAACTCAGTATGGCCACTGAAAGGGATACCTGATTGGTTAATAATTCCCTTGTGTACAGGCCCAGTTACAACGGCATCAAACTCGCCATTCATATTCTTCTCACCGGCATAGCGTAACGTTTCAACTACGTAGGCACTATTTTGCTCATTGAGCTTGCCACATGTGCTTTCTGCGGCTAGTGGGAAGGGGGCTATTGTAAGCGTGCCTTGCTCTTGAGCTTTGGGTTCTTGGCTAGGCTGGTATGGTTTCAGCTGTAGCGGCAATCCCAGTTTTTTTGCTCTAGAGATCAACAGATCGGGATCAGCACAAACAACTAGCTCAGCAGGCCAAGCCTGCTGAGCTAGTTGAATAACTAAATCTGGACCAACTCCTGCGGGTTCACCCGCAGTAATGGCAATACGTTTAGTCGTCAATATGATTAACCTCTATTAAAATCAGCATCGAAAACTTCGATATAAGCTTCCGCTCTCATCTCATCTAACCAGTTCTGTAACTCTTCGTTAAACTTACGACGGAAGATAAGCTGATGTGCTTTATTGGTATTGAATTGATCAGTTGCATCTGTTTTTCGACGCTCCTCTAGCTGAACGATGTGCCAGCCATGGCTTGAGCGAAACGGCTCACTGATCTCATTAATTTCTAACTCATTTAAGGTTTGTGAAAATGCAGGTACATAAACAGAAGGATCTGCCCAACCTAACTCACCACCTTTAGCCCCAGAACCTGGATCTTCTGAGTATTGACGAGCAAGCGCTGCAAAGTCAGCATCACCAGCTCGGATTTGGGTTACAAAGTTATCAAGCATTGCCTTAGCTCTCTCCTCTGAAAGGATCGGCGAAGGCTTAACTAAGATATGACGAGAGCGAACTTCATCGACTTCTTTTGTTTGTAGACCGCGGGCATCCATGACCTTAATGATATGGAAACCAGCTCCACTTCTGATTGGGCCGATAACATCACCAGATTTTGCATCAGAAAGTACTTCTGCAAACAAAGTCGGCATCTCGTTAACATTCATATAGTCCCAAATACCACCTTCAAGGGCCTTAGGGCCTGCTGATGCAGCAATGGCTGTACGTCTAAAGTCTGCACCATCATTAATGCGCTTTAATACGGTGTTGGCACGTTCACTCGATTTTGCTAACTGTTCACTATTTGGGTTATTTGGGATCTCAATAAGAATGTGACCAATTTGAAATTCAATCTGCTTAAGGCCTTGTTCTTCAATCATAGCGACCAGGTTATTAATCTCTTGCGGAGATACCTGAATACGGCGCTGAACTTGAATACGCTGAATTTCACCTAAAGTGATCTCTTCGCGAAGCTGTTCACGGTACTGACTCCAGCTCATCCCCTCTGCGCTGATTTTCTGCTTCATCTGCTCAGTGGTCATCTTCTGTTCTTTGGCTATATTGCCAATCGTCTGATCTAGCTGGAGATCACCAATGTGCAAACCAATTCGGTCTGCCATCTGCATCTGTAGCCGTGTCATAATCAAACGCTCAATGACCTGGGTTCTTAGGGCTTGATCAGAAGGCAGTGACTGACCTGCGGCGGTTGCATTTGATTTAACTGTTTTTAGCATATTGGTGATTTCACTCTCCAATACGATACCTTCATTGATCTGAACTGATACCCGGTCTAGAGGCTCGTTAGCTGCTTGAACCGTATGGCTTAAAGCCAAGGTTAAAAAGGCAAAAATTAACTGTTTACAGGGTTTCATCCACAAAAATCCTTGGCATATGTATGTCAGTTGTGGCACTACAACTGATGTCTCTAATATCGATTACCATGATTGGACTATAAGACCGGCTCATGGTTCAAAGCAAACAAACATATTTGCTTAACTAGTTCTTAAGGTAAAGCGGTTTTCTATAATTAAATAATCCATCATTGAGCATATCGGATACGCCCAGAGGACCTGAACCACCTAATCCTTTAATGACGAAGTTTAAGTAAACTCCGCTTTCGAACAACTCTCTATTATCCAGTGTTGGATTGTAGTCGTCATCATAATTGGTTTTGATGCGGTAGTGATAGCTTAAACGTAAAGCCCAGCAACATGACTCATATTGGAAACCTGCGTAAGTTTCAACACTACGGCTTTCATTAAGATCATAATACCAGTTTCCGACGAGATATAAGCTGTCATTAATTGGCCATGCCCCGCGCATACCCGTTTGGGAAATGTTTACAGACTCATTGGTATTAGTATTGAGTAGGTCGGGGACGTAACGATAACTAAACTGAAGCAGTTTATTAGCACCAGGTCTAAAGTCGAGTGTTACTTCACTCTTTTTATTTTCACTTTGCTTAGTATCATACTGAATTGAACCACTCATGTACCAGTCTTTATATAGCTGAGCATTTAACTCGGCAGCTAACACTGAGTTTGAGGTGTTCTCTTGAGTAAAGGTCTGCTCAGGCATACTTGGATCTGAGATACCAACACGACTATCGTTGAAATAGAAGATTTGACCCAAGCTAAACTTTAATTTTTCAACGTTATGATCGTCAAATAAACGGGTCGTTAAACCTAATGTCATCTGGTTGGCATCTGCAATTCTATCTAAACCTGAAAAGCGTCTTTCCCTGAACAGACCATAGTAATCTTCTTGGAGTTGAGCGGTATCGTAAATGCCAATATTAGATTGATCTTCATATCCCACATACAGGTATTGAAACTGTGGCTCTAACGTTTGGCGATAGTTCTCAGTATACCGTTCAAAATTTATCTGACCATGTAGCCTAACCTGTGGCAGCGTTCTATTGACCTGACTGTCGAGATGCTCATTCCCCACATAACCTTGGTCATCTTGCCAATAATTAGTTTGGAGTAATTTTACTTCACTCGTAAATGAGCCCGCTGGTCCATGGATAGGGTAGGAGATGCTTGGCTCAAGGTGAACACGAGTGGCGGTTGAAAACTCATTCTCTTGATGTCTGAAGTTGGTGACTTCACTCATCAGATCGAAATCAATACCATTCCATAGGTTAGGCGCGCGGTAGTTTAAATTTAACTGCGGCATGACCTGGTAAGGTTTTTCATCTTCACCCAGTACTTTTATATCTTGAACTCTGGCACTGAAATCCCAATTGCTTTCAAAGTAGCTAATTTCTCCAACTCGTGAAAGTTGGTTATCTGTTGCTCTCAGTACGTCAGAGTCTAAGTCATTAAAGTAGTTGTTATCAGATACATCTGTATAGTTAGCCAATACGCGCCAATTTTCATTTATCGCGCCTTGATGCTCCCAGTGATATAGGTAACGGTTAGGGCTTTTATCTAACATGTTGTCATCAGCAAGATACTCAACATTGAGTTGTCCCTGCTGTGATTCCCCTGCAAGGTATCTAAAGTCAGTCTTAAGGAACATTCCTCTTGCTGACATATAATGGGGGGTAAATGTTAAGTCATATTCTGGTGCGATATTCCAGTAATAGGGCGTAGCGACTTCAACACCATTGGTGGTACTGGTACTAAATGTGGGGAACAAGAAACCTGACTTACGTTTATCTGAAACAGGTATTGTCATGTAGGGAATATAGAAAACGGGTATATCACCAATCTTCAATTTGGCATTCCATAACTCTCCCCACTCCTCTTTGCTATCAATTTTGATCTTTTCAGCTTCGAGTAACCATGAGTTATCACCTGGCGGGCAAGTGGTAAAATTGGTCTTGGTCAGGTGCAGATTATTGTCAGGTGTTATCTCTAACTTTTCTGCATCACCGTGGATCTGTTGGCCATGTAGCCAATATTGCGCACCTGACAGTGTAGCGCTGTTAGTTCGCATTTGAGCAACTAAGGAGTCTGCTGTGATGGTAAACATTTGATCTTGAAAGACCAAGTTGCCATTCGCATCTAATCGCTCGCTCTGTTGATCTAAAATGGCTTCATCGGCTGCGATATGGCGACCGCCTTGAGTAAATGATACATCGCCATTAAATTTTGCTTGTCTTCCCATCTGAGCTTCTGAGCGATCTGATAGGATTTTGATCTCTTGGAGGTCTAGAGCAAGCTCGTCTGCATTATTTACTGGCATGCGCGGTACAGGCGGCTCAACAATACATTGTGCACTGGTTTGGTTTTCCAGTTCGGTTTCTTCAGCCAAGACTAATTGGGGAAGTAGGCTTAGTGCCAATAAATATCGGATCTGCATCTTAAGTCGTTAATATGATTTCTTAGTCTGGATAAACATTGGGGAGAAAGTTGCACTTTTTATAGGCAACTCAGCTAAATATCAATAATGCGCTGTTTAGCTAATTCCATTTTGCTTTATAATAAAGCAATTTTTACGTAAGAGCCATGAGGCGCCCTTGTCAGATCTTAGATTTCTTCAGTTAAAAGCTTGGCTAAACCAGATTTTTGATACACATGTAACGCTAGCATTGATCTCTGGAGATGCGAGTTTTAGACGATATTTTAGGCTGAGCCTTGATTCTAAAACTTATATCGTTATGGACTCACCACCTAAACTCATTCCTGTGACTCCATTTATTAATTTAGCAAAAGCCTATGAAAATAACGGTATTCTATCTCCTCAAGTCATTGAATCTAATGTTGAAGATGGGTTTTTAGTCTTAAGCGATCTTGGAGACGTACAGCTGCTCTCACGGCTAAATATCGATACTGTTAGTGGCTATTACAGCCAAGCCTTGTTGCTGCTAGATAAGATCTCAACAATAAAAAATGTCGGTGAAATAGCACTGCCTCTTTATGATTCAGCCTTTGTTCAGAGGGAGTTAGATATTTTTTCTGAATGGTTGATAAAACATCATCTAAATCTAATGCTCGATGTAGAAACTCAACAGATGATTGAACAAGCGTTCGAGTTCTTGGTGGTGAATGCAGACGAGCAACCTAAAGTTGGCATGCATAGAGATTTCCATAGCCGTAACTTGATGCTTACCCCAGTTACGGATGGCTCTGAACAGTTGAGTGTGATCGACTTTCAGGATGCGGTATTGGGCCCAGTGACCTATGACACAGTTTCACTATTAAGGGACTGTTATATCCGTTGGCCTGATGCTTTGGTGGAAGATTTGATGCAAAAACACTATCAACACCAAGTTGAAATTGGATTAATCGCAGCCGATGTTTCGCTATCAACTTATCGTCGATGGTTTGATCTTATGGGGTTACAACGTCACATTAAGGCTGCAGGTATTTTTGCTCGTTTAAACTATAGGGACAACAAACCTGCTTACATGGCTGATATCCCAATGACATTAGATTACATTGTAGATATTTCTGCACGATATCCAGAACTTGAAAAGTTCAGTTGCTGGGTTAAAGAGACTGTTATCTGCGAATTTAAGGAAAAAGCATGAAGGCGATGATCCTTGCTGCTGGCAGAGGAGAGCGATTGCGTCCCCTTACGGATACCTTGCCTAAACCTTTAGTGCCAGTATTAGGTAAACCGCTGATTGTCTACCATATAGAGCGCTTAGCAGACCTTGGGGTTAAAGATATTGTCATTAATCATGCTTGGCTTGGAGAGAAACTGGTTAATCAACTCGGTGATGGTAGTCAGTGGAGAGTCAATATTATCTACAGTGCGGAAAAAAGTGCTTTAGAGACAGGTGGTGGTATCAAGTTAGCCCTGCCGTTATTAGGCGATGAACCTTTTTTGGTGATTAATGGGGATCTGTTTATCGATCGCTTGCCTGAAGATATCGACTCTGCGCTGAACAAGCTTACCTCTGGGAAATTGGCGCACCTTTGGTTAGTCGATAATCCAGAACAACACCCCAATGGTGATTTTCCACTTCGTGATGGAGTACTCGCTCCATATTCAAATGAGGGAGAGTCGGCGTTGACCTTTTCTGGCTTAGGTTTATATCATCCATCTCTATTTGATAATACGCCATCCGGTGGGTTTCCTCTGGCCCCTTTATTGCGAGATAAGATGGCAGAACAAACGATATCTGGTAGTCATTTTGATGGCTTTTGGTGTGATGTTGGGACAGTTGAAAGGCTGAATAATTTAGAGAAAAGCTTGTTGAAGGCTAGCGGTTAGAGTAAGCGGCTAATATATTCTATTTTTATCTTGGTTTGACTATTTTCATGAGTAAGGTTTATTAATGCGTATTTGGGGTAAGTTCTTTGGTTTTGCCATAGGTTTTATGTTTGGCCGTATCATAGGTGGCTTGATTGGTCTTTGGTTGGGGCACCTCTATGATAAAAAGAGTGCTCAACTGAGTGGCATCATAGGTAAAGGCGCCAACAGACAGGCGCTGTTTTTTAATACAACCTTCGCAGTAATGGGACATGTCGCTAAGGCTTCTGGTCAGGTGACTGAAAACGATATACGTATCGCCACTATGCTGATGGATCAGATGCAACTTGAAGGCGAGGCAAGGAAAGAGGCACAAAAAGCGTTTAATGAAGGTAAAGCGAGTGACTTCGATGTAAAGGCTTGCCTAAAAACGTTCAGAATTATCTCTATGGGGCGCAGAGAGTTATTACAGATGTTTCTGGAGATCCAGATACAAACTGCACTTTCTGATGCTGAGCTTGACCCTAAAGAACATGCTATCTTACTTACCATTGCCCAAGAGCTAGGTTATAGCAGAAGTCAGCTTGATGAGCTGTTAAAGCGATGGCAAGCTGAGTTTAATTTCCATCGTGGCGGTGGGGGGAATCAAACTTCAATTAGTGATGCATATGACCTATTAGGTCTGAGCGAATCCTCATCGGATCAAGAGGTGAAGCGAAGCTACCGTAAGCTTATGAATGAACATCATCCCGACAAGCTTGTGGCTAAAGGATTGCCCGAAGAGATGATGGAGTTAGCCAAGCGTAAAGCACAGGATATACAGGCGGCCTACGATAGAGTCAAAACGGATAGAGGCATGCGTTAAATGGGTCAAATGAACTCATAAAAAGGGTCATTTGGGATAAGTAAAATAAAGAAGGGATTAAGGATGAACAAGCGTACTAAGTTATTTGTAGCCATGCTAGCTGGCTCATCAGGATTGTTTTCAACCTCGGCTTTAGCTGAGGTCTTCGTTGCTCCTTTTGCTGGTTATAGTTTCGCTGCGAGCGAGTTTGATGTGACTCAAACTGAAACGGATGAGCAAGGTAATGTAAAAATTGCTGAGTCTGCAAATTATGGCGTGATGTTTGGGGTAACGACAAAAGATCCGGGCAATATCTATTTTTTATATAGCAGCCAAAGCACAGATTTGCGTTCCGGTGGAAACTTCAGCCCTGACTCAATCACAGACTTGACCGTAGACTACTTTCATATTGGTGGCTCTTTATTCTTTCCCAATGGCAACTTGAAACCTTATGTAACTGCTAGCGTCGGTATGACCAATATGCGCCCCAGTGGCGACTACTCGAATGAGTCACGCTTCTCTATGGGCTTTGGTGCTGGTGTTGAATACGAAGTTACGCCTGCCGTTTCCCTATTTGCCGATGCGCGAGGTTATGCGACCTTTGTGAGCAGTGATAACGCACTGTTTTGCGATGGAGGCCATTGTGTGTGGAATATTCATGCAGATATTATGTGGCAGGGCCAAGTTAATGCGGGCGTTAAGTTAACATTCTAGAATACCGTTTCGGGAAGTATCAGATGAAGCTTGTTGTACTGGACAGTTTTACGCTTAACCCTGGTGACTTGAGCTGGGAAAGGTTAAAGGAGATCGGTGATTTACACTGCTATGATAGGACACCTGCTGAGCTAACTGTCCCTCGCTCGAGTGAAGCAGGAATTGTCTTTACCAACAAAACAGTGCTTGATAGCCAAGTATTGAATGCGTTACCTAAGCTGAAGTACATCGGAGTGTTGGCGACAGGCACTAATGTTGTTGATCTTGAAGCTGCAAGAAAGCGAGGGATTGTCGTCACCAATGTGCCTGCTTATGGCCCTGATGCTGTCGCTCAGATGGTCTTTGCGCATATTCTGCATCATACACAAAAGTTGGCACTGCACCATGATGCTGTTATACAAGGTACTTGGTCACAATGTGATGACTTTTGTTTTACGCTCTCTCCGCTGCAATCCCTTAAAGGTAAGTGCATCGGCTTGATTGGTTATGGCGCCATAGGGCAGAGAGTAGCAAATATCGCGCTTGCCTTTGGGATGAGTGTCAAAGTCAATACTCGCTCTAAGCAGATCCAATTACCCTGTGGTGTTGAGTGGTGTGAGCGAGGCTTGCTGTTTGAACTGGCGGATATTGTGTCATTACATTGCCCTTTATCGGTTAGTACTGAGAATCTGATCGACGGTGATACTCTCAAGTTAATGAAGGCGAGCGCCCTATTGATTAATACGGCCCGAGGTGGGCTTATCGATGAGCTGGCGCTTGCGCTAGCACTTGAGAAAGGGGAGATAGCTGGCGCTGGTGTTGATGTGCTTTCAACTGAGCCCCCCCAGGCTGACAATCCGCTTCTTGGTGCTAAAAACATCTCAATTAGTCCTCATAACTCTTGGGCAACCATAGAGGCAAGACAGAAACTCCTCGATATTGCCTGTGATAATTTGGCTCACTTTCTATCTGCTCAGAGAAACGTGCAAGATAAGTGTAATAACCAAGTGAATTAACGTTAGCTCTTATCATTAGTAAGCTTCATTAATTACCTTAGTTAATTAAAGTATTAAGAGAAGATTCATAATCTAGTCAAAGAGTCATTTCTATTAGTACTAAGGTACTGGCACTGAGGCTAACTATGATAAAACCACTTTTTTTTATTGCACTATTGGCGACAGCGAATGCTGTTGCGACTGAGGTTCCTGTCGCTGAAGATGAGGGAGCATGTAAATGTAACCGCATCACTATGACAGAGGCTGAATTTTTAGAGATGAAAGCTAAAACCACCGATATGCCAGTTATTGGTGCGTATCTAGATGATAAAACTGGAAAGGTTGTTGTAGCCGGAGAGGCTGAAACTTCATCTCCTAAGTGAGTGCCTGAAAATCAGAGACTTTCAGGCACGCTTTGAAGCGTTACAAAATAACTTGTACACAATTAGCTGATGTTTTAGCTTTGTCTATAGCGCTGGCTATATCTTCAGCTCTGGCTAGGGCAACCCCTAAACGCCGTTTGCCATCAATTTCAGGTTTACCAAATAGTCTGATCTGTGTGTTGGAGGCCTCAAGTGCCTGAGCCACACCTTCAAAGCGAATATCCTGAGAGCTCCCTTCTGCAAGAATGACAGCTGAAGCGCTAGCACCATGCTGCTCGATATTTGCAATAGGTAAGCCTAAAATAGCGCGTGCATGCAGAGCAAACTCAGATAGATCTTGGCTGATCAGGGTGACTAGGCCAGTATCGTGTGGTCGTGGTGATACCTCTGAGAAATAGACCTCATCACCTTTAATAAATAGCTCTACGCCAAACAAGCCATATCCACCAAGCGCTTCGACCACTTTTTTGCCAATCTCTTGAGACTTTTCGAGTACCACACTAGACATTGCCTGTGGTTGCCAAGACTCTCTGTAATCGCCATCCTCTTGCCTATGGCCAATAGCATCACAAAAGTGAATCCCATTTACCGCACTTACTGTTAGTAGCGTTATCTCATAATCGAAGGGGACAAAGCCTTCGACGATAACACGACCTTTACCTGCCCGGCCTCCCTCTTGGGCATAGTGCCAGGCGCTATCGACCTGTTCGCTAGAGTGGATAACGCTTTGTCCTTTACCTGATGAGCTCATCACAGGTTTTACGACACATGGAATACCAATTTTTTCAATAGCGGCTTCAAACTCAGCCTGAGTATCACAAAATACGTAAGGGGAGGTTGGTATGTCTAAGGTTTCAGCAGCTAGACGCCTGATCCCCTCTCTATCCATGGTGAGCTGCGTTGCCTTAGCGGTTGGAATGACATTAATCCCTTGGGCTTCCATATCCACTAAGGTTTGCGTCGCAATAGCTTCTATTTCTGGTATCACCAGGTGTGGCTGCTCTTGCTCAATGATACTTCTCAGTGCTTGTGGATCTAGCATATCGATAGTGTGAAAGCGGTGAGCGACCTGCATCGCTGGCGCATTTGGGTAACGGTCGACGCCAATCACTTCGACTCCTAAGCGTTGAAGTTCAATTGCAACCTCTTTACCTAGTTCGCCGCAGCCAAGCAACATCGCACGTGTTGCACCTTTTGAGTGGGGAGTGCCTATCATTGTGGGTACCTTAGTCATTATCGTTATGGTCAGTAATTAACTACAGTTTTTGCTGTTAATTATTTGCTGCTATTTTTTGGGGGCATTTTACCGATAACGAGCAGTAATAAAGTATCGGGCAGGAACAAGTGTGTGCTCGATCACCGAAACAGACTGTTCACACCTACGGCAAATAGAAAATTCACTGGCGTTGATAACAGAATGTTGAGAGAATGTTTTTTAATGTGTGGGGACTTTAACTAATAAAAATAATGATCTAAATATCAGTGGTTAGTGGAAAATATTTAGATATAAGGAGCTAAGGTGTTTTTAGATTACTTTGCATTGGGTGTGATCTTTTTCGTCGCTATATTTCTGTTTTACGGAATTATAGTCATTCATGATATTCCCTACGAGATTGCTAAGGAGCGCAATCACCCACAACAGGATGCCTTACATATTGCGGGGTGGGTTAGCCTGTTTACCTTGCATGCTATCTGGCCATTTTTGTGGATTTGGGCAACGCTTTACCGAGAGGACAGGGGGTGGGGCTTTAATAACGTTGTTCAGCGAGAGCTCGCTCTTGAGGATGAGGTCAAGCAACTCAATAAAACGGTAGCGCAGCTTGAATTACGGTTACAAACCATAGAGCAAGGAGCTGTTTCAACGCCAGCAGAGTCAACTCAATCAACCAGTGGGAAGGAGGCATAAGATGGATCTATTACTCATTCTTACTTATACCGCAATCTGTATTGCTATTTTCAAGATTTTTAAGATCCCGCTAAATAAATGGACTGTTCCAACGGCTATTTTAGGTGGAATATTCATTGTTGGTGCACTTGTTTTATTGATGAACTACAACCACCCATACTCTCCTTTCGCTAGGGAAGTATTTGTTACTGTGCCTATCAATCCCGCTGTACGGGGGATAGTGACTGAGGTTGAAGTTAAGCCAAATGTGCCAATTAAAAAAGGCGATGTACTGTTCAGATTGGATCCAACCCCTTTTGAGGCAACGGTTCAGCAAAAGCGAGCAGCTTTAGTTGCTGCAGAACTTGAAGTGCCTCAGCTTGAAGCTTCTTGGAATACTGCGACTGCGAGTGTTGCAAGAGCCGAAGCTGATAGAGATAGAACTAAGTCGGCCTATGATAGATATGCCAAAGGAAAGAAAAGAGGAGGGGCAAACTCTCCCTTTACTGAGCTTGAACTTGATAACAAGCGTCAGCTCTATTTAGGATCTGAAGCGACACTTTCAGCGGCAAAAGCTGAAGAGTTGCGAATGCGATTAGCTTTCGAGTCAAACGTCGATGGCGTGAACACTAAGGTGGCAGGAATTCGAGCTGAGCTTGATAAAGCCATATTTAACCTAGAGATGACCGTGGTGAGGGCGCCTGCTGACGGTATGGTCACTCAGATGTTGTTGCGTCCAGGCATTGTCGCTGTGCCTATGCCACTTCGCTCACTAGTCAGCTTTATTCCTGACGAGGAAAGGTATTTTGCTGGCGCATTTTGGCAAAACTCATTGCTTCGACTCAAAGAGGGAGACGAAGCGGAGGTTATCCTTGATGCAGCGCCGGGTCAGGTATTTAAAGGCCGAGTTTCTCAGGTTTTACCAGCGTTAGCTGAAGGTGAATTACAGTCTAGAGGCGTACTTGTTTCGTCAATGGCATTAATGCCAAGAGGACGAGCAATCGTGCTTATAGAGCTTGACGATCATGAAGCTAAGAAGCAGTTTCCTGCGGGTGTAGCGGGACAAGCTGCTATTTATACTGAACACTTCTCTCATGTTGCAGTGATGCGTAGGGTATTGCTAAGAATGCAGGGGTGGTTGAACTACTTGTTCCACTAGACCACTGACAGACTTAATTATTGATAGCAAAAGGGGCCATGTGTCCCTTTTTTTATCTGAATATTTAGCAGTAATTTAAGGGATTAGCATGCAAGATATTAGAGATCTGACTTCAGTGTTAAGATCGAACACGCCCATTGTGATCATAGAAACCTATGAGGAATACCGTGTTATAGAGTTGCTTAAAAGAGTCTCTGCGGTGCTGTATCAACCGCTTTTTACTTGGAGCATTACGCAAGGTTTAACCCGTGCTGACCTAGCCATGGGGACACAAAAGTTTAATAGTGAGCCTGCTGATATTCTAGGCCAGATAAAATCAACGTCACAGCAAGGGATATATGTTCTGTGTGACTTTCACCCCTTTGTCGATAATGCGCCTAAAAATGTCCGTTTACTCAAAGAGATTGCACTTGAATATGCATCCCTTAAGCACACAATTGTGTTGGTTAGTCATGCGTTTGAGATCCCGCCTGAAATTCAACGGTATTGCGCCCATTTTAGTTTATCGCTGCCAGATAGTGCACAACTTCAAAACCTCATTTATGAGCAGGTTGAGCAGGTCAAAAGCGAAGGTATGATGCTTAACGTAGATGACTCGGCTGTAGAAAAATTGGCGGATAATTTACGCGGACTGACGTTCGATGATGCAAAGCGTTTGTCACATAAGGCGATAGTCGATGACGGTGCCATCACTCATTCTGATATCGATATGGTTAATCAGGGAAAATTCAAGTTGCTCGATATGGAGGGAGTGCTGCAATTTGAGTATGACACCAGTAACTTTTCTCAAGTTGCGGGCCTACATAACCTTAAGCACTGGCTAGAGCAAAGAGCCCCTACAGCGCATACCGAAAACGTTGAAGATAAACCGAAGGGAATATTGCTTCTTGGGGTTCAGGGAAGCGGAAAAAGCTTAGCAGCTAAGGCCGTAGCGGGAATGTGGCAACGGCCCTTATTACGAATGGATATGTCTGCTTTATACAATAAATATATTGGTGAGACAGAAAAGAACCTACGCAGTGCATTGGAGCTAGCCGATCTTATGTCTCCCTGTGTGCTTTGGGTCGATGAGATAGAGAAAGGCTTGAGTAGTGGTAACAGTGATGATGGCACCTCTAAGCGTATTTTAGGTACCCTTTTGACTTGGATGTCTGAGAGAAAGTCTGATGTGTTCCTTGTCGCGACGGCAAATGATATTTCGGTGTTACCACCAGAGTTAATGCGAAAAGGCCGAATGGATGAGGTATTTTTTGTTGATCTGCCAGATGATGAAATTCGCCGTGCAATCTTTCTTATTCATACCAAACGCCGAGGGTTAGATATCTCTAGTTTAGACTTGAGTCCGCTATCTAAGGCGAGTGAAGGGTTTTCTGGTGCCGAGATTGAGCAGGCGGTGATATCGGCTATTTATACCGGTAAGGCAGCGAATAGGCTAGTCGATCAACACCTACTCATAGAGGAGCTAATGAAAACACGTCCACTATCCGTAGTTATGCGTGAAAAGTTGCAAGCTTTAAGGCTGTGGGCTTCAGGACGAACGGTTAATGCACATAAGTAGATTTTACATCTGCTTATGTTAATGAGAGTGAGAGTGCGTGCAAATGCTTAAACAGCATGATTTTTGATATCGATTTCACTGGCATAGGGCGGTTTTTTTTCGTTGAAGGCATTTGCTCTGTCAGTGCGAGTTAACAGTTAATCATCGATTAAACTCTTTTCTTTATCTATTTTCTATCTGTTTTAACTCTATTAAATGAACTCGCGATCTCCAGCGTTGATTTGTCCTTAACTTTATGAATAATTTTAATTCTGTATCAGGAAGATAAAGTAAATATAGAGCTAAGGATTATGAAATGAATGGAGTTCAACTCATATTATCAAAAGTCGCATTAAGTGGTTTGGTATTAATTTTTCTAACAAGTTGTGGGATGACTAATGCGGAGCAGTTAGAGAGAGATGCTTTAATAAGTAAAGGGATTGAGCAGCACCCCAGCAGATGCACGCGCCTTGATGAAAACTTGTTTGAGCATCATGTATATAATAACCGCCTAGCAAGAACCAAAATTATCAAAGAGCCTGTCTATCCTGAAACTGCGGAAAAACTAAGGGTAGAAGGATACGTATCACTCGAGTTTGACCTCTCTGATAATGGTAAGCCTATTAATATATCTGTTTTGAAATCCTATCCTGCAGGAGTATTCGATCAAGCTGGCATTGACGCGCTATCGACTTGGGTTTATCAAGGAGAGATGCTTCCTTGCCTTGGGGTGAGACTCGATTTTAGCTTGCCACCAGCTAGGTGAGCCACTTAGTACAATACGCACCAGCTAAGAGTATGTTGGTAGTCTTAGCTGGTGCGCGATCTTGTGTTACTGCTTATGGGGAGGGAAAAGTGCTAATATTTTGGCTACAGTGGCTCGAGTATCGGCCACCTTCTCTTCACCGCCAGCATCAAAGTTAAATTTATCTGTGCCACGCCAGATTAGCCGGTTAGTTTTTGGGTTAATGATATCTATTTGTATCGTCTGAATTTTTGCTGTGTCGCTACCGATGGGAACGCCCACACTCGTACCAATACTTACACCGCCGCTGCTCCCCCAAGTCCCTGTACCCAATCCAATGGAGACGCCTGAATCTTTAGGTTTATCTTCAACCTGAAATGAATAAGTCACGGTAAAGTCCGCTTGGTTTCTGTCGAGTACAAACCCTTGCTGTAACAAGGATGAGGTAATTGATTCTTCAATTCTTGTTGAACTCAGAGGATCGTTACTCTGAGCTGGAGAAAAGGGCGCAAAGGAGTGAAGTTGACTAAAATCAAACTCAGTATCGTAATCACTCTTAGGTTTGCTGGCACACGCACTAAGGAGCACGATTGAAACACACGCAGCAATTAATGTTGAAACTTTCATCTTTCTCTCCAAATAGAACCTCAATGCATAATTTGATATTAACTTGCTCTATATGCAAGGTATTTTATTATTTTACTACAGAACTTTCTGCGCGAAAAATAGCCAGTATGAGATAAATCAGTTATGGTTAAATTATGACAATTAAAACGAATCGGTAAAGAACGCTGATAATGATGGAGCAGTTAGAGTTTTTTGAGATCCCTAGTCCCTGCATCGGTGTGTGTCAAACCGATGCTCGAGGCTATTGTAAGGGCTGCCTGCGCAGCCGTGAAGAACGCTTTAATTGGCTAGATTTTTCGGATGCAAAAAAAACGGATGTTATCCGCCTTTGCAAGCAGCGTATGAGAAGAAGAAAATTAGCGATTTTAAAGGCTAAAAAGGCGCAATTGCAGCTTGAAAGGGCTGAACTTAATACATCACTAGATTTTGAAAAAACAGAGGAAAGTGAGGTTAACTTATCACTCGATGATTTTTCACTAGATTAGTTATTTATGCTTTGTGTTTTTGGCTATCGGCCAATAAAGCGTAAAGCAGGTCACTCCCTTCTGGCTTGTTAAACTCACTTTTCCCTTATGTTGCTCCATAATGCGCTTAATAATCGCCAGCCCAAGCCCATGACCTTTATTACCATTTTGAACTGATTTACTTCGATAAAAAGGTTCAAAAATCTTACTTTGATCTTCTATTGGTATTCCTTGCCCATCGTCAACAACCCTAAGTGATAGGTACTTGTGATCGAGTTGAATATCGATACTAATTGATTGTTCTGCAAAGCGCTGGGCATTGGTGATTAGGTTCTGTATTGCCCTTTCGATAAGTAGAGGATCGCCAAGAATAAATGCATCTTCAGTGTTGTTATTTAGGGTGATAGGCGCAGAAGTATCAGACTGAAGCTTTTCGATAATCTGCTCTGCTATCACATTAAGATCGCAATGCTCGAATTGTATCTCTTTTTGCTGCGATTCAAGGCTAGCGTAGGTCAATAGCTCCTGAAGCAGGTTTTCCATCTCCTTGACATCTTGCTGCATCTCCTCAAGAAACTCCGCTCTGCGGGCTTCATCTGAGTTGGGTAGGCAATACTGCGGCATCAAGGCTAATGCAAATTTTAGTCTTGCCAATGGCGTTCTAATTTCATGTGAGACCGCATTGGACAGATGCTTTTGGTTTTCAATCAAGGTACTGATTTGCCGTGACATCTCATTAAAGGTTAATGCCAGTGGCAGTACTTGAGAGCGAGGTGACAGCTCTATTTGTGTATCCCATTTCGCTTGGCCAAACTCTTTTGTCGCACTCTTCAATGTTTTGAGATCTCTTGATAAGGGCCAGACCCAAATCAGCGCAACAAAGGCCAGCGACAGATAGAAAAAGAGTGTGAACAGACCGCGCAACTGAGCGCGAGGATCTATCTCTACCGGGCCTGCAATTAAAACTTGTGTATCAACCTTAATAAAGTGCAGTTCATGCTCTTTGCCTTGGGCTGTGATCAGCACTGAGTCTGATGCAAGTTTATGGTTGTTAGGTAGGGCTACTTTGCTTGAATTTAGAAGTTTTAGTGGGTAGTCAGCGTTTTGCTCAAGCTGATCAATATAGCTACTGCGATCTTGAATGGGAAGTTTAGCAAGTATTTGAGCTAAAGCGATAAGTGGTGCATCCATTGCACCACTATCTTCGACACTGTTTTGCCAGATACTATCAAGAGTCCAGCCTATTCCTAGAAAGCTTAAGCTTACTAATAGGTACAGACTGATAAAGAGTCTTTTCAACTTTTAGTTCCGTATAAACTGACTATATCTGACAGTGGGTAAGCTTAGTTTGCCCAAGCCTCTGGAGCAAATAGATAGCCTTGACCCCATACTGTCTTGATTCTAAATGGTGTTTCGATATTATCTCCAAGCTTTTTTCTAAGACGAGATATTCGAACATCAATCTTTCTATCTTTACCATCAAAGTCGATATTGAGTAGGTATTGATAGATGTATTGACGACTTAGTACCTGTCCAGCCTGAGAAGCGAGTAACCAAAGCAACTCAAATTCATGGCTGGTCAGATCGACCTCTGTTTCTCCTAAACGGATAGCTTGGGTGTGAGGATCGATACTTAACTTTCCAAAACTTAAGCAGTGTGACTCAACCTTTGGTGGTTTTGCTGTTCGGCGTAAAAGGTTATTAATTCGCGCGATAAGTAGAGCTGGATCAACAGGTTTGACGACATAATCATCAGCACCTAACTCTAAGCCTTTAATTTGATCTTCATTTGAGCCAAGTGCACTCATAAGTAAAATAGGACCTGCAAAATAATCAGGCAACTTTTCGCACAGGGTTAAGCCATCCATTCCTGGCAACATAATATCAAGAAGTATGATATCGGGCTTATAGTTAATAAGCCGAGTTAAAACCGTATCTCCTCGGCGTTCTACTTCAACGTGCATTCCATGCGACTTTAAATAATCCACAATCAAATTGGCAAGGCGGATATCGTCCTCTACCAGTAAAACTCTATGGGTAGATTGGGGGTCGGTCATTAGAATAAGCTCCATGGGTTGCGGTAGCGTCGTCGCACTTTAGGCTCAGCAGCCGGTGTGACTTTGAGTTTGACTCCAGCTAATGTTTGGTGTGTTTCTTTATCAATCATCACAAATTGAATATCGTCAGTAGCTTTTATATTCAAGGTTAATGAGTGAGTATCCGCTGACTCGGCACACCACTTTGCCATCTCTTTGTAGTCAGACAAAATACAGATGGGTCTAAAATCTTTATTTTCCCATTCTAGCACTAGGGTAAGTTCACACATAAGCTCATCTTCAGAAGTTATGCAAAACTCAGGGGAAAGTTTGAGTTTGGAAGTGATTTCATCATCTAAATCATCGGCAACAGCGTAGCCGCTCAATAATATGAGGCTCAGTATTCCAACGGGTAATAATCTATAAGCTGACACAAGTACCTGAATTAACACACGTATTAAAACCTATAGGCTGTGCCAACAAAAAAGGTACTGGTATAATCTTCATTAAGCAGTGGACTTGCAACTATTTCGTCAGCAATTTGCGTGTATCTGGCAAGAAACAGTAATTTCCAATGATCGGAAAGCACATAATGACTCGTGAGCTCTATCCCCGTATTGAGCGCAGACTCCGCTTTGTAGTTTTCGCTCCAATACGCATTCTCTGAAGGCCGAATACCGTAATAATAGTCAACAACCTCTTCACTCTTCCAGTCGAAGACAAGCGCTAATTCAAAGTTCCACTCATCTATAGCAAGGTTATAAAGCCACTTTAATGATGCTTCAGTACCTTGGTGAACATTGAGAAGATCATGTGTCAAAGAGAGATTAACTATGCCTACTCGCGTATAAATATAGGCTTCAACGCCACCAAGGTAGGTAAAGTTACGGCTTCCCAGTTCATCGATATTCAGTGTCGTTGGCTCTTCGCCCATCAATGTTGGTTGAATCGATCTTGATAAGACGCCGGGCTCGAATTTATTCGTGCTTGTAAGAAATATGTTAGAGGGATCCCAACGATGAAAGAAAGCACTGTCAGTACTAAAGCTGGTGGTCAGGTTTATGGTATATCTTTCATCTTCGGCTAAGGTGTAACCGATATTACCGTTGTCGAAATACCAAGAATCACCGTAATAAGCAAAGGTCGGAGCTAAATAGATAGGAATATCATCATAATCTTTAAGAGGATTACTGCGAGAGCCGTAGCCGAATGCTAGGCCTACATCCCATCTGCCGATTTCGATACACTCATATTCAGTGCCGCAAGAGTCGACAGTGTCTGCCCAAGCAAAAAGGGGAAATAGGATGCATGTTAGCAGTATTGCTCTAAGCTTTTTCATGTTGCCCGTTTATATACTCATCACAGAATTAACATAATAAGTAACAGAGTATCATCTGTGGTTCGTTTAGGTAGTTTTTTAACGCTAACTGATGCAAAATGATACAGCGGCGCTTCATTTGTGGGGGTAGTGTTTACACGAACACCTGTTGTGAAAACAGTTTTTATGTATTTTGTTGCGGTCGTGTTTTGTCCCTGTTTCTATCTCGTGTGTTCAACCTATCTCAGAGTCCGTATTAAGCAGTCGTTTCGGACAGCTCTCATTGATTACTCAACAATCTCTTCGAAATGCTCACAAACATAGCTGCACTTCAAAGATGATGAGTCGTTCACTGCACACCTAAAGCGTGCTTTGGACTTAAATCGCTGTTTTATGTACAGCTTCTAAAATTTCATTTTTGGTTGATGGCTTTAAAATATATCCTTGCAGGCCTTGTTCGGCCCACTTTTTAATGAGTTCTTTATTTTTATTACCTGTTAATGCAATTACAGGTACTTCTTCGCCACCATTAATGGTCTTTATCTGCTTGGTGGTATTGATACCATCAAGGTTTGGCATAAATAGATCCATCAAAATTAATGAATATTGGTTAGCGCGTATTTTTTTCAGAGCACTGAGTCCATCTCCTACATCATCAACTTGATAGTCTTCTTTAGCTAACACTCTGACTAACATATCTCGGTAAATTTGATTATCTTCGACGACGAGTATTCTTTTCGCCTTATTTTCACTATCGCTGGCTTTAGTGGCTTTATCTATTACGCTGTTCTCACCTGTTATTGCTTCTGCAATTGTTGCGGCGCTAGGGAGTTTTACACTGTTTAATTCAATGGCTTTACTTTCTAGTTCTTTAAGCCCAATTTGCTTAGATAACAGCTGCTGTATCATGTCATCTAGGCCTGTTTTTATATTTGTCTCAAGTTCTGCAAGAAGTGGTTCAATGTGTGTCTTATTTATCTTCTCTATCATTGCTTTGGATGTGATTTTAGTCGTTTTAGTATCTTCTATTAGGTTAGTTTGAGAGTCCGTAATATCTTGTTTGCACTTAGCTATTGAATCTAATAAAGACTGTTTACACTGACCTCCAGAGTCAATGAGGCTCGCTAACTCATCGTTGACATATTCAAATTGCTCATCATTTAACCCTCTATACTGCTCTGCTGATTGGCTGACCATCAATCCATTGTGGACAATCATTTTTAGACGAAATTTTTCATAAAGTGGTTGATAAACAAAGTAGTTGTCGAATAAACCTTTGATACAACTTCTGAAAGCGACTCCTGACTCTCTGTTCTTGCATAGCAGAATGCCGTAGTGAGGGTAGTTTAAGTGTGTGTCTTGAATGAGTTTCGTATATAGCTCGATGCTTCTTTGAACACTTGAGAGTGCAAATAGGATCACTGATGGTTTAATTATTTTGATTTTTTCACCGATCTCGCTGTTGAGCAGCACAGTTCGATATTCATCGACTTGATCGGCAATAATACTTGCAGCGCCAAGAATATCATCTTCATTTTCATAGATCATGATCACCTTAGGCTGCCGGCAAGCAATTTTGACGTTATTTTTCATTAGCTATTACCCCATGTATCTGCTGTAAGGCAACTTTAATATTTAAGATAAGCTCTCTGCATTCAGGTTTATTGAGCTCATTTCCTGACTCTTCTAATGTTTGTAACAGGTGTGATACTTGCTCGGCTCCGACCGCTTTTGCAGAGGTTTTGAGAAAGTGAGCTTCCTCTTTGATATCACTGAATTTACTTCTGTTATAGAGATCTGCAATTTTTTGCAAAGAGGATTTTGCCTGCTTTAAAAAATCAATCTCAAACTGTCTTATTAGCTCAGGTTCATCTCCAATGAGCTCAATCATGACATTTCGATTTAAGATCTGTTGATTCCCTTCATTCATATCTATCCCACCTGTCTATTCCTTTAGCTTTCTCGTCAAATAGCACGAGTAAAAAAGTGCGTGCTTGTTAGTTTAAATATCATATTCCTCATGAAACTCTGTGGCAGCAGAGCGCTGTAAATACCATTTGTTCATCACTTTTTTTAGGTCTTTAAGTACTATAGGTTTACTGACAAAGTCATTCATACCCGTGGAGTAACAATGCTCTGCGTCACCAGCCATTGCTGCACCTGTTATGGCCACAATTGGAATAGACTCTTTGTTTTGTTCCTGCTCAATTCCCCTAATTTTTTTTGTCATGTGGTAGCCATCAAGATTTGGCATATGGCAGTCAGTTAAGATAATTTTATAGTCTGCTGACAGCCACCTTTCAATACCATGCACCCCATCATCAGCTAGATCACACTGGTAGCCTAAAGCGGCGAGTTGCTTAGCAATCAACTTTTGGTTTAATGGGTTATCTTCTACCACGAGAATGTCACTTAGCGACTGGCAATTTGCTGAATTCGGAGAGGTTGGGGGGAGGGTATCTGTCTCTAACTCATCGAGATCTAAACAGAGCTCTTTGTCGATAACCTTCTTTAGGGATGCAATCAGCTGACAACGGGTCATAGGTTCTATTGATATTAAAGTCGCTTGTGGCATGAGCTTTCTTGCTTGGCTCATTTGAGAAGCATCAACACCAATTATAAGGTTAGGGGATTGCTGGTAGCTCTGGTAGATATCGATGAGTGATTGTTGATGACGTTCAATATCATTAACTAACAAGAGTACGGCATCACTAGAGCTGACCGTTGAGCTGATATTATCAATCTTAGATACAGTAACTATCGCTTTTTCACTCTCGAGATGTCGTTTAATATTGAGCTGGCGTTGATCGGCCTGCTTCTCGAGTTGAACGATGGCAATTTTGGAGGCACTAAGGTGGTAACTGTCATCTGGTTGCGGAGTCTTTGAATACCAGAAAGGTAGCTCAACACGAAATGTTGAACCCACCTCTGGTGAGCTTGAAAGTTCAATCGCCCCCCCCATTAAATTGGTTAGCTTACCGCATATGGCCAGACCTAGGCCTGTGCCACCGTATTTTCTAGTGGTAGAACGCTGGGCTTGTGTGAATGGGGTAAAGAGTTTTTTTTGTGTCTGTTTATCAATACCTATTCCGTTATCTGAGATGCTGAACGCGATGCGATAGACGATATTATTGTGTTCAACGACTTCAGCCTTTAGCCTGACTTGGCCTCTTTTATTGCTATCTGTGGAGGTGAACTTTATAGCGTTACCAAGCAAGTTAAACAGTATCTGCCTGACTCTAAGGGCATCCCCTTCCATAAACCTTGGAATGTTAGGATCCTCTTCAATATGCAGTGAAATTTGCTTCTTATTGGCTACTGGCAGAAATATTTTTACAACATTATCTATGGTTTCAGCAATGGAGTAATCCCGCTCCTCTAGTTGTATTTTCCCTGCCTCAATTTTATTGATGTCGAGTATGTCGTTAAGAATGGCAATTAAATTATTTGCCGATGTGGCTGCAGTTTCAATGAGCTCAGTAGATTCTGGTGTCTGTTTGGATAAGGTGAGTAAGTCTAAAGAGCCGAGAACGGCATTCATTGGCGTTCTTAATTCATGGCTCATCATGGAAAGAAACTCACTCTTGGTCTGATTGGCTTGTTCGGCTCTCTCTTTTGCTTGTTGCAGCTCTAAAGTTCTGAGGTTTACTCTCTCCTCGAGCTCATTATTGATCTCTTCTAGCTCTTTTTGAGCGACAAATATAGGCGATTGGTCAATACAGACCCCATCAATTCTAGATATATTATTTTTTCTATCTTTGCCTACCTTGCCTTTTCCCAGAATGTATTTGACCTCTCCATCAGGCAGGATTGTACGGTACTGCATACTGAAGGGGGTGCCAGTCGTTAGCGAATGCTCGACAGCGGCTAAAACTTCTTCAGAGTCTTGTGGATGAAGCCGGTCTACCCATCTTTGTAAGTTACCAATATCTTCAGGGTTAAGCGCAAACATATCATTAGCTCTTTCATCCCAGTTCCATTTCCATACTTGCTCAGTATCTAGCTCTGCACGCCAGTTTCCTATATTACCGGCATCGAGAGCCAACACTTTTGATTCAATAGCATCTCGGAGTGCTAAATCGTTTTCTTTCTCCTCTGTGCAATCAATTAGTGAACCAGTAATCGTTAATAGCTCACCATCTGAGAGAAATGCTTCACTGTTGAGTTTGTACCAGTGCTCTTTCCCTTCCTTAAAAATTCGATACTCAAAATTGATCTGAGAGCCTGGAGTGATATCTTTTTCATTTAATTGATTAAATTTATAACGATCTTTTTCGACGGCTAATGCTTTAAATTGTTGCCAGCAGAGTTGAGTATCAAGTTTTACACCAATGAGGGATTTTAATTTTAAGGAGAAATAACTGCGTGCTGATTGCGGGGTATATTCCCAAGTCCCTATATCGGCTCCTTTCATTGCGTGGTTTAATCTATGCAGCTTATTCCTGATTAAGTTGCTTTTTATCTGAGATTCGTGACAGGTGTTCACGGCTAAACAGTATTCATCGGGAGAGCTTAAGCTTGCACTGATTGCTACGTTAACGCTGTATTTGTTTGGGCCTAAAATTAAGTATGAGAGAAAGTTATCTTGATTAACGAGGTGCTGTAAAAAAATACGATGACATGACTTAGCTTCAATATCGAAAAAATTAAAGATTGTATGCGCCATCATATCGTTTAAAGAGGCATCAGAAGTATGGAATGTCTCTGTGAAACATTGATTTATAAAAACAATTCCACCGAGTCTATTACACACTAAAATGGGAAAAGGAGTCGCATTCAATGCTGAGTAATCGTACATATCCTTTTGTACTCTCTAAAAGTGGGGCTTATTATGATTAAGCCTAGCCGCTATAAAAAAATTCACCTTGCTATAAGGCATTTTATTTAAATTATCTACCGCTTTTTTGATCTCGATTGATATGAAAACCTTTTTACAATCATAAAAAAAAGTGTGTAAAGTTATCTTTTGGGTGTGAATGATTATTGGAGTTTAATATGGATTTTGAGGTACAAGGAGAGATAGAGGTTCGCCATAGTCACGCTGATGATATCGCTGCAATACACGGTATCTACTCACAGCGTTCTTGTTATAGTGGAACCTTACAACATCCATATCCATCGATAGCGCTTTGGCAAAAGCGCTTGAGTGACCTTCCTGAAAATAGCCATAGTTTAGTCGCCGTTATTGACAATCAAGTCGTCGGGCAAATTGGTATGGAGGTGATGTCGAGCCCGAGGCGTAAGCATGTGGCTAATATAGGCATGGGGGTCGATGAAAAATTCCGCGGTCGGGGAGTCGGCGAAGCTATGCTCAAGGCTGTAATAGAGCTCGCTTATAACTGGTTAGCGATTAGAAGGATTGAGCTGGAGGTTTATACCGATAATCACGCCGCCATTGCCCTTTATAAACGAAATGGCTTTGTTATTGAGGGGGAAGCTCGAGACTATGCATTTCGTGCTGGTGAATATGTCGATGTCTTTATGATGGCAAGCGTAAAAGATTAACTCTCAAAGAGCATATTCAGCGCTAATGCTCAGAGTATTAGCTGATTGAAATGTTCAGCATAAGCAATTGCTTTAGCTCACCAGAAATGAGCAAGGGCTCAGCTTTAACTGAGTCCTTGTACCGTCTAAGAGCCAGACTTTTCTATAATAAAATCGATAGCTTCACTGTTGAGAGGGCGCTTCGAAAGGTAACTGGTTCCTCCCGAGTGTTTAATCAAGAAGCCCTGTTTAGTGACAGTGATTTCATTGGTGTCATGCCAATTAATCTTACTGTCGACATAGAGAGAGTGAGTTATCACTCCCTCTTCATTGACAGTTAGGCTGACTTCATTACCTGCCGCCTTGCTCATCATCTGACGCCACAGCCACCACGTTTTTTTAAATTTGACGTGAAATGCCTCTAAAACGCCTAAGCCTACGAGAAACCAGGATGCATAAGCGTTTGTATATGTGAGTAGCAATGCAACGCCTATCAGGAAGAAGCCGATTGCCTTGGCATAGGCTTTTACTGAAAAATCGAGGGTCACAGACTCATCGAAACATTCATTGAAATGCTGTTTATCTAAAATGTAGTTGGTGGTGTAGCTAAATGGCTCTTTCATTAATTCATTGTGGCTGTGATTGTAATTTTCCCTAGTTTAACGGATAAACAGAGTTTTCAGCTATTCAATCTAGGTAATTTGTGCAGATGCTGGCTAAACTTAAAATCAGATTATGGTATTTAAGAGAAAAGCTAATGTCTTGTGTTCCAAAAGGCTATGTAAGCTACAAGTCGACAAAGGTGTTTACCAAAACCTCAACGCCAGCAGCGCTGCTTGAACCTCATATCACTAAGCCAGGGTTTTACGAGCAGGTCCATGTTTTACATGGAGAGCTGGCATTTTATGGTTATTGCGATAATCATACAAAAACAGATAAGCAGGTAAGAGTTAAACAGAATGAAACCGCCATATCCCACCCCTATTACTGGCATAGAATAGAGCCTCTAACTGATGACACCGAGTTTGAAATTCATTTTTTTAAGAAGGTTTAGTATCTCTAAGTGGGGGAGTGTTTTTTAATCAGCCATTCAGAATGAACTGTGATATGTACAATATACCTGCGGTTAACAATTCTTAACATGACATTCACAAGGTTAAAAGGTAGAGTGGAAGCTCATCCACAATTCTCGCATCTGATTGTATTGGTGCATTTTTTAATCTAGAAATTTGGCTAAACATATATAAAAGTGACTAGCCTAGCAGTATTCAAGGAAGAAACGAGTAAGGAGAAGGTATGTTAATTGGAAGCATAGCCGAACTGTTCTTCTGGTTTTTCTGGGACCTATTATTGTCTTTTATTTTATATACAACGGGTGCTCTAGTATTAAGGGTTGTTTCATTTGGGCAAGTAAAAAAGCCCCTTTTTGTTCCCCATGTATTTAGTAATGAAAAACGTTTGGCAAAGAATGACTTTTTTTCAGCCTATATATCTGGATTCTTTTTCTATTTAATCTTGTTAGCTTTGATTGTCTGGCTAAAGTAATTTTGCTCATAGAAAACAAAGCTGTATCAGCAGATTGATTATACTGTCTACTTAGTTATGTTATCTGTTTTGTGCTTTATGACATGTTAATTTCTACTTTTGAGTTGTGCTGGCAAGAGGGAAAGATTGAGGTGATCAAGCTCAATACTTTTAAGATAAATAGACTCAAACCTCGGGCTCAAAGCTGCGTGCTATTCATATCGATTTCTCTGTGAGGGGATATCACTCAGGTATTGCACAAATTCCACTTCATATCCATTTGGGTCTAGATAATAAACATTTTTTCTAAACTCATCGATAGCGCCATCTTTGTCTGCTAAAAATCCAGCCTGAGCTAAACGTTCGATCACTGCATCAATATTACTGGTAACAAAGGCAAAGTGAGCTAAACCAACCTGGTGACCAGTAAGGTCTCGATTTTGACCGACTCCATCGTCGTTAAAAGTGAGGTATTGATAGTCATCACCAAAATGTACCCAGTTACGTGGCTTTCCGTGCCATACTCCTTCGCCTCCACCCCTTACTGACCAGTGCGGAAAAGCTGCTTGATAGAATTTTAGCGTCGTTGGGATATCTTCCACTACTAAATTCAGATGTTCCAGATGTAACATAACTCACTCCTATTGTTCCTATTAGAACGTGTTTAATTATTTAACTGTTTTCCATTATAGGAAAGCTCATGGTCTTCTACATGCCGTAGCAATACTCTTGTTGTTTAGGGTATGGGGTGTTCTCATGTCTAGTTCTGATCTCTGCGAGTGCCTCACTGTATTGATTGAGCATATACATGCTGTAATTAATTCTTTGCCTTAGGTCTTGATCTCTATCCTTTATCACTGGATTGTCTAGCTCGGAAGTGTTGAGCACATCATTTACATTACGAATGATGAGATGATCAGGAAGTGCGACGAGTTTATTGTTTTTCAGCGCATTCATGCGTAGCTCTGCAATAGGGTAGGCCCCACTAATCCCACTGACAACTGAGACTAATAATGCCGGTTTATGGGCTGTGTCTTGGTTATCACACATCAAAAGAAAGTTTTTCAGTAATGGCGAAGCCATTCCTCCCCACTCTGGAGTGATTAATACCAAGGCATCTGCACGGCGAACTTTTTGGCTAATAAGTGGCCATGGACTGCTTTGCATTGATTTACTCTCCTGTTCACCATCCCAAAAAGGTAAGTCGTAACGGCAAAGCTCAATATGGCTTATGTCGTTAAATTCAGATGAATGCTTAGCGATATAGTTAGCCACTTTAGCGCTTTGTGAATTTTCTCTTTGGCTGCCACTGACGATGAGTAACTTCATTTAATAAACCTTTTTCTTTATTAAGTGTTTTGTAATGTAAATGCTTTACATAAGTTTGTAAAGGGTAAAGTAAATAAAAATGTTTACTTAATATCTGATTCAGTAATAATAGTAGGCCTGCTAAAGGTGAGATATTTTATGAAAACCAGTGAAAGAATCATTCAACTGCTAAAAGTTCAAGGGCCTTTAACTGCCAAAGTACTGGCGAGTGAGTTGTCCTTAACAACCATGGGTGTACGTCAGCATATGCAAGGTTTAGAGGATGATGGCGATGTGATCTTTGAGGACAAAAAAGCGGCTAGAGGGCGTCCAACAAGATACTGGTCGCTGACACCTCAAAGTAATAGTCATTTTTCTGATACTCACGAAGAGCTGTCTCTACAGCTGATCGATTCGGTGATCACAGTGTTTGGTGATACGGGGTTAGACAAGCTGATTAGCCATAGAGAGCAGGCATCACTTTCACTCTATCAAACGAGTTTACAAGATAAGACTAGCCTTAAATCAAAGCTTGATACGCTTGCTGAGATCAGAAGTCGCGAAGGTTACATGGCGACAATTGTTGAAGATGGAGACTTGTTTTGGTTAATGGAGAACCACTGTCCAATTTGCGCAGCAGCGAGCAAATGTTTGAACTTCTGTCGCTCTGAGCTTAACTTGTTCCAGACGATTTTAAGCAAGGAGGCCAAGGTTAGTCGTGAGGAGCACATTATAGAAGGCGCAAGGCGCTGTGCTTACAAAATCACACCCTTAACTCAAATCTAAGTACCTTGACTGACTAGGAAGAACCGATAGACAGATTATGGAATCAAAACGTGCAAGGCTCGACCGTTTTCTAAGCAGTGAGCTAAATATCAACCGCAAAGACGTTCGCCTTATGCTAGCCAAGGGGCGAGTTTTCGTTGACGGTGTGATTGCGAGAGATATTCAGCTTCCTGTTGATGAGTTTACCCATGTGACCTGCGATGGACAGGTACTTAAAGATAACAGACCAAGCTATGTGATGTTGCATAAACCTGTCGGCGTGGTTAGCGCGACAAAAGATGATAAGCATAAGACTGTCATCGATCTGCTTGATCGCGAAGATAGTGATGAGTTACATATTGTTGGGCGTCTTGATCTCAATACATCGGGTTTACTACTATTGACTAATGACGGTCGGTGGTCCAAGAAACTCATGTCTCCGGAGTCAAAGGTGGCTAAACGTTATCGAGTTACCTTGAAAAACGCGATCAGTGAGGATTATATCGAGGCGTTTGCTAAAGGCTTTTATTTTGAGTTCGAAGATATTACCACTCAGCCAGCTCAGCTTGAGCTGATCTCTGAACATATTGCTGAAGTGACTTTAACCGAAGGTAAGTATCATCAGATTAAGCGAATGTTTGGTCGCTTTCGTAATCCTGTTATAGGCTTACATCGAATTTCAGTGGGAAACATCATACTCGATCCTCAATTGACACCGGGAATGAGCCGAACCTTAACTCAGCAAGAAATATTGCTATAGAGGCGAGCTATTTAACAGCAAGGCCCAAGGCCGCTGCTTATTAGTTATTAGTCATTAGATATCCTGGCTCACCTGCTGACTCATTCGGTATTCATCAACTTGGGCTATCACTAATATTGACACCATAAATTAACGTTGACAGCTCTGGGTCATGCTTTTTTTTATCGCGAGATAGCGCTTTACCCTCTGCCGTGTCATGTAATTTGAGTATTTTAGGTGCCTTAGGGCTCCTTTTTTGGCTTTGAGGTTTAAAAAATAGGTAAAGCTCAATTCTGTGATCGAGATCGATAATCTATGCCTGAGCCTCGCAGCTATCAGTAATGGCTAAAGTAATAACTGCTTAAGTGTGTGAGGAGTGTCTCAATTGATCACCTAAATGTGAGGTGAGTTGTTTGCCGCTGTTGGTTAAAGTAAAGTCTCGTTTTTTACCTTTGTAATCATTTGAAACTAAAGTGTAATTCTTGATTTTTTATGGGGATTGCTGCGCTGTGTAAGTTGTAATTGTAGATTTGCTTGGCCTAAGTGCTTGCACTAGAATCCGCGTCGCTAAGATTAACCAAAGTTAATCTAGTGCGACGATACCCTCGTTGCTACCTATTCTATTGATTACTTCCTGTAGGGGAATTCAATGTCTACACAGCTTACAAACTCTCTCGCAAATCCCGCTCCACTTGGTTTGATGGGATTCGGTATGACCACTGTCCTGTTGAATATTCACAATGCCGGCTTCTTTCCGATTGACTCAATGATATTGGCTATGGGGATATTTTATGGTGGTATCGGTCAAGTGCTAGTTGGCTTGATGTGTTTTAAGCGTGGTGATACTTTCGGCACAACAGCATTTACCTCATACGGCTTGTTTTGGTTGACCTTAGTTGGCCTGTTAGTGATGCCTAAAATGGGGCTTTCTGAGCCAAGTTCCGCAGGATTTATGGGGTGGTACCTAACATTGTGGGGGATTTTCACAGGCTTTATGTTTATTGGCTCATTGCGTTACCCACGTGCTAAGCAGGTAGTTTTTGGCTCGCTTACCATTCTATTCTTTCTGCTTGCAGCAAGAGATTTTACTGGTAGTGAACTAATAGGAACCATTGCTGGTATCGAAGGGATTTTTTGTGGCGCGAGCGCTATCTATTTTGCTATGGCTCAGGTGTTAAATGCTGAATATGGCCGTACTATTTTACCTGTTGGTGAATTGAGCAAAGATTAATAGATTGATAAATAGTTTTATTTTGTTGAGAGGAGCTTAGCCGCTTCTCTCAATTATTAATCGACACCCCAGCGAAACCTGCATGTTCGCTCCTTGATTATTTAGAAAAGCACTTAAGAGTGATAAATCAGTTTAACCTTTTCATTCAATTGGTTGCCATGTTGTCGTTTGAGGGGAGGGACACTCAGTGCTTTGGAAAAATAGCCACTTTTGAGCTAAGTTAAGTGTAATTATACTTATCTTAAGGCATTTTATGCCCAGTGCTTGGCAGTCCGTTGAGCGTACCTTTCTTATCGCTGTAAGGGAATCCTTTATAGCCCTGCTGCCATTCCTGTTCGTTAATTCATTTATGGCCCTAGTTCTAGCGCTCGTTAACTTATGGCATCCAGTTTGGCTAGAGGGCCAAGTTTATGTATGGCTCACCTTGTTTATCGAAAGCTTACTCAGCTTGTTTCCTTTGCTTGCTATCTTGTCGCTCTCATTTCATTTTGCCAAATACCTCAATGTTTCAGCTGTGGTTGTAGCATCAATATCCATTGGTTCTTTGATGGCACTGCATATTAACCCTTCAGTGCCGTTGGAGAGTGTAGAACAGTTTAATGAGATGTTTAGCGACCCCAGAGTTTTACTCTTACCTATTATTACTGCATACCTGCTTAAATTTACAGTCTCTATTGAACGCTTGAAAATCGTCACTAGTACCAGTTTAAGCAGCTACCTTAAGTCGCACCTAAATTTAGTTATTCCAATGCTTTTCTGTTTCTTTTTTGTGTCTTGCTTTGTCTATGGAGCTACATATTTACTAGAAATGATTTTTCAGCCTTTATTTCTTGCCTTGACTGACTCTAGCTCAGTTGTTCAGTTATTTATTAGGGTGTTGATGACCCATACCTTGTGGTGCTTTGGCGTTCATGGCGATATTGCTTATATGATGATTGTTGGTGCTGATAATGGCTTACAGGAGCTAATACCTAACCTAACAATCTCTCAGTTTATGGATCTGTTTGTTCTCTTTGGGGGCAGTGGTTCAACGCTCTCTTTAGTGATCGCTATTTTTGTATTTTCTAAAGATCACAACTCGTTGAATATTGCCAAGCTCTCTTTGCCTTTTACCCTATTTAATATCAATGAAATCCTAATCTATGGCTTGCCTATTATCTTCAACCCTAAGCTCATTCTGCCCTTTGTATTACTGCCTATATTAAATACCTCGCTTGCCTATCTAGCTATCTCATCAGGCATACTTGATTTTACAGGTGGATCATTTCCTTGGGTAACACCGGCACTGTTAAATGGCTATATTGCAAGTGGGAATTTTACTGTGGTTGGTTTTCAGTTTTTACTTATTATTATGGGAGTATTTATCTATCTTCCCTTCGTTAAGCAGTTCAACTTATTGAAGGCCAATAAGGCTTTTGAGCATGATTTAGTGAATAAAGTGAAATTGCAAAATGATATGGAACGTATTTCGGAGAGAAATTATAGTCGGCAGCAATCAGCAGTATTAGCTGCCAATAGGAACCTTGAGAAAACACTCAAGGAGGTACTTAATGGCGAGTTGTTGCTCTACTATCAGCCTAAGATAGAGGTATCTACCAATAAGGTCGTTGGCTTTGAAGCCTTGATAAGGTTAAAGCGTGAGTCCGGTGAGGTGGTTGGCCCCTACTTTATTCAGGAGTTTGAGCAGGCAGGTTATGCCAAGCTCATTGACCATTTTGTAATTAATACCCTTGCTATGGATCTGTCTCGATGGCAAGCAGAAGAGTTTTTCCCAACTGTAAGTATCAACTTAAATCCCAATAATATTTTAGACAGCCAAACTCAAGCGCTACTCATCGATAAGCTTGGCGAGGTCGCTGATAAAGTCGAGATTGAAGTATTGGAATCTGCATTTATGCATGATTTAGAACATGTTGAATCGTCGATTGCTAACTTGCGAAGCTATGGCTTTAGGTTTTTGCTCGATGACTTTGGCACAGGTTTTTCGAGTATCAGTTTATTGAGCCGCATTAATATTGATGGCGTCAAATTAGATAGAAGTATCTTAGAGAATATTACCCATGATAAAGGGAAGACGCTATATAGACATACTTGTATGTTGTGTCAAAGCTTAGGTTTTTCACTCGTTGCTGAAGGGGTTGAAACAGTCGCTGAAGTTGAATTTATAAAGCAAAGTGGTGTGGATTATGTTCAAGGTTGGCTTTACGCTAAAGCGCTGCCTCGCCAGGAGGCGAAGCGTTACGCAATATTATCATCACTGTTAGGCGTAAAAGCTAGTGAGTCCCATTAATCTGTAGGGAAGTTTGAAAAAAGGGGCGAAGCCCCTTTTATTTTATAGCTTGTTCTAGCTTTCGCTTAAACTTAACGATACTTGCTTAGCTTCTTTGCAGCTTGAGTAGCCACTTTCCGTATAGGTAGATACCTACGGCAGAGATAGTGCCGATAGCAGCAATGATATACCAAGCCATACCAATATTATGAGTATTGTAGAGCAAGGTCGTTAGCTCTTGTGCTGGTTCGCCTGTGTAGGCTACAAGTGTCGTAAAGGCTTCACCCTGAGGAATTGCACTCACGTCGCTGGCGCTCATGCCACGCTGAGCGAGTAGTTCCAATGAGAAGATCTCTTTCGATGCATAAATCTCATAGAGTTTAGGGCCAAAGTATCCTTCAAGTGTCCAGCCTATACCTTGAGGCAACATAACAAAGCCTAGATACATGGCTTTTTTACCTTCAGGTGCGATATTGCCCATAAACTCATTCTTTTTCGGGCTAATCATCATCTCACCGAATGAGAACATAGCAATCGCCAGTACCATCATCCAAGCAGCATTAGTCGCGCCAATAAGGAAAAATGCCAAAATACTCAGTAAGCAGCCACCTAACATAGCTGTTGTAATGCGGTATTTAGCTGTAAGGGCTGCAACAAGGAAACAGGAGGTCATGATCATACCCGCATTGAGGTTGAGCATACCCTCAGGCATCACTTTTGTACCTGTGTTATCAAGTCCTAGCCAGAACTGTAATATTCCGTTGGAGGTCCCCTCTGGACCAAACAGTGAGGTAACAATCACGCTAGTATCTACCCATTCGGCAATATGGATGGGTAATACATCAAATAGAGAGTTAAATAGAAACCAGAAACCTGCGAAAACGAGCATGTAGTAGATAACAATTGGCTTTTTTAACTCATGCCAAGCATCTTTCCAAAGCACCTCTTGATGGATTTCACCGGCTTTAATTTTACGGTTACGTTCTAAACGTTCCTCTTTACCCGGCTCTTTATAAGCGAGTAAAAATAGGAAGTTAAGAGAGATAATTGCAGCACAAGCATAAAATACATTATCCCATGATAGCTGACGCATATGCACTGCAACTAGCGGACCTAAGAATCCACCAATATTGACCACCTGATAGAAGATACCCCAAGCCATTGAGGTGTTTTGCCTACCCGTCGACAATACTAGTGTGCCTTGAATGCCGGGTTTAAATACCCCTGTACCCGCTGCGAGTAATATTGCACCGAAAAGGAAGCCGTAAAAGCTTGGGAAGAACGCCATGACCAAGTAACCAGCAATCTTGATTAAGGTTGAGGCGAAGATGGTTTCCTTATAGCCGACTCGGTCTGAAATACCACCTGTAAATACAGGAATAAAAGTCTGCATCATTGCCCAGATAGCGATAATGATACCGTAGTCATTAAGGCTGATCCCAAGACCGCCTTCTGAAACAGGTGCTTTAGCATAAAGACCCGCACTGGCTTTCACACCATAATAGGCAATGCGCTCAACGAGCTCCATGCCGCCAACTATCCAGAAAATATAACTTAAACTGGCAATAGAGGCCCACATGCCCAGTTGTTTCACTTCCCGCAGATCATTGTCTGCATAAGCATCTTTGGAATCGCTCATCTTCTTCCTTTAAATATTATAATTATTAGCTTGTTATTAATGATATTTGTTAGCTTGCTACTAATGATGTGGCTATGTTGAATTATAATGTTTTAAACGCACATCTTGATTGTTTTTAGGTTGTTCACTTGTGATAACACTCGACACTTTACCTAATTTACTGCAAAACACCAAAACCAATCTCATAAACTTATTTAAACAGCAGTATCGCTAGTCTTTATCAGTTGTTAATCTTATGTTTGAAGATACTGTTTATTGTGTCAGTTTTAATTTAGGGATAGATAAAATGCAGCTTGATAAAGAAAGAAGAGTGACTAAAGAGATAAGGTTCATAGCAGAGAATGAGCTACATAACTTCTTTGAGTATCTAAGCCTGCAAATTGCAGAAAATGGTCAAGGAGACGTTCCCCTGTTTCAACCAATGTCGGCTGATGTTTCTGTTATGTCTGAACAGATGAAGCTGAGGTTTTCTCAGGGAGTGGCTACTCATTTTCCCGATGCTGGTTGGAGAAAACTGTGGATTGCTACTGATGAGAAAAAGCAAATTTGTGGTCATATAGATTTAAGGCCCTTAGCCGAAGCTCATACAGAGCACAGAGCCCTATTAGGCATGGGAGTACATAATGATGCTAGACGCACAGGTTTAGGTAAACAGTTGATTAAAACCATAGTGTCATGGGCAAGAGATGAAACTGAGCTGCAATGGATTGATCTCTGGGTGATGTCTAATAATCTGCCTGCTATCGCTCTTTATCAAAAGACMGGTTTTATCAAAAATGGTGAAATAGAGGACATGTTCAGGATAGATGGCAATTCATATTCCTATATCAATATGAGCCTGAAGCTGTAACTTTTCCCGTGTTCAATGGCTTGCCTGCGAYCCCTACATATCAAAAGACAGGTTTTATCAAAAATRGTGAAATAGAGGAYATGTTCAGGATAGATKGCAAYTCATATTYCTATACTAATATACGTCTTAAATTATGATTAACTCAAATAGAAACAGCTAATGTCCAATAACGGATAATCATTTATATAGTTTTAAATATTATAGGAGTTGCAGCCGACTGAAAAGTAATGACTTTTACTCTCGATGTAAACGGGAGATGTAGGTTTATCTTTGCCTTTTGCTTTTTAACATCTCCTCTTCAGCCTATTGAACTATAGTTAATCGGATATGTGTCAAAATGACAAGCGCCAAGGAGTATGGGGCTTACGTTTATCTGTGTCATGAATGGAGGCTGGACATGAATCATTATTTTAATAATATGCCACTAGCGAGAAAGTTAACGTTTGTTCTCTGTGCTGTTGGACTCGCCCCAGCGATTATTATCGCTTCTCTAGCCCTTTTTAATAGCTCACAAGCCTTATCCAATGACAAATCATCAGCGTTAACTGCGGTGGCAGAACTGAAAACGAGTATTATTAGTCAATACTTCAATACCGCGCAGTCACAGTTAGAAAATTTGAGTCGGAGTGGCATGGCACGGAATGCGCTTAATAGTTTTTCCCAAGGCTTTCATCAATATTTAGCTGAGCATCAAGCGCTAAATACGAATACGTTAAGGCAATACTATCGAGATCAGTTTGGTGCTAAATATCTGTCTGACACAGCACAGAAAGTTGATGATGCAGGTTTAGTATCATCGCTTTCTGAGGTTGCCGTTGCATTGCAAACAAGTTATATCAGTTTGAACCCTTACCCTTTAGGTGAGAAAGATAAACTCACTGATAACGGCGTCTCGACTCTCTATGATCGTGCCCATAAGCAGTACCATCAAGACTTCAGTAGTTATGTTTCTGAGTTTGGATATTATGATATTTTTCTTATTGATGCGCAGAGCCATCAGGTTGTCTACTCTGTTTATAAGGAACTGGATTATGCGACGAACTTAGAGTCTGGTCCCTATATGACAAGTGGACTTGCACAAGCTTATCGAAATGCTGTTACCAATAAGTCTACGGTGTTTGTGGATTATGCTCCCTACACTCCCTCCTATGAAGCGCCAGCAAGCTTTATTGCCAGTCCTATTTTTGATGGAGAGCAGTTGCAAGGTGTATTAATTTTTCAGCTCCCGCTAGATCAAGTATCGCAAGTCATGAGTTCGACATTTGGATTAGGTAAAACGGGTGAGTCTTATCTGGTCGGTAGCGATCATAAGATGCGCTCCGATAGCTTCTTCGACACTAAATACTCAGTGAAGGAATCTTTTAATTCTTACAGTAATGTTCAGAACAGTACTCGCCAAGTTGATAAAGCCTTAGCGAATGAATCAGGTTTTATTGAAAGTGCAAACTATCAAGGAGAGGAAGTTGTCGCGGCTTATGCTCCCTTAATTGTTATGGGCAGCCGATGGGCCTTAATTGTTGAGCAAAGTACGGGGGAGGCTTATGCCGCCATCTCCTCACTGAGATTGTTATTTATCTTTATGATGTTGGGGTTATTAATTTTTACGGTGTTAATTGCCATTAAATTCGGCCGCTCTATCGCATCGCCCATTCAAGACTTGTCGGCATTTATTCTCGACTTGAAATCTCAATGGCGATTTTCAATGCGCACTAAGGTGTCTAGTGCTGATGAAACTGGTCAGGCGGCTAAAGCCCTTAATGAGATGCTAAGCTCGCTCGACTCTGCGGTGCAGGATATCAATGGAACGGTTGAAGAGTTAGCAAAAGGTAACTTCAAACGAAGAGTCAATACCGAGATGGCGGGTGATCTGGATGATCTTAAATGCACCATTAATGATTCAGCTCGATCCATTACTGACTCTATTGATGATATTGGTCGTGTAATGAAAGCCATCGAGCTTGGTGACTTTACTCAAAGAGTTGAAGTGAATGCTCAAGGGCAATTACTCGAGCTGAAAACCATGGTAAATACTACAGCTCAAAGCACCGCTATGTTTATCGATAATGCGGTAGCTGTGATGCAAGGTGTTGAAGCTGGGGATTATAGCGTTCGGGTCTCAGTGGAGACCTCAGGTGAGCTAAATACGTTCAAGCATGTCATAAATCAAAATATTCAAAACACTGCATTAGTTATCGAAGATATAGGCCGAGTAATGCAAGCTATTCAACTTGGGGACTTTACTCAACTTGTGAATGTACCCGCCCTGGGGCAGCTGCATACACTTAAAAATACGGTTAATCAGACAGCAGAAGGTATGGCGAACTTTATTCAAGATACCACAGGTGTTATGCAGCAATTAGAGGCTGGGAATTATAGCGTCAGGGTTAAGGTGGATGTAGCCGGAGAGCTGGATACGTTTAAACATGCCATTAATCAAAATATCGAAAACACAGAGCTGGTTATTAATGACATTGTGCAAGTGATGCATGCAATTCAGCAAGGGGATTTCACTCAAGCCGTGAATGTACCTGCCCAGGGGCAATTAGATACCCTGAAAGTGACCATTAACCAAACGGCAGAAGGGATGGCGAGCTTTATTCAAGATGCGACTGGTGTGATGCAGCAATTAGAAGCTGGTGACTACAGTGTTAGGGTTAAGGTCGATGTAGCCGGAGAGCTAGATACATTTAAACACGTTATTAATCAAAATATCATGAATACACAAACGGTGATCTCAGAGATCGGCTGTGTGATGCAACAAATTCAGCAAGGTGTCTACGGTAAACAAGTGGAGTGTGATGCTAAAGGGCAACTTGCTCAAATTAAAGATAGTGTCAATACGGCCTCTAAAATCACCGATGATATTGTTCGTGAAATTATTCAGGTGATGGAGTCACTGGCTCAAGGTGATTTTAGTCATCAAGTTTCAGTAGATGCCAAAGGCGATTTAGCCAGGTTGAAGCAGAGTATTAACTTGGCAGCGTCTGGCACTAAGGATGTCATTGATAACATCATTCATGTAATGAAAAAAGTTGCTGAAGGTGAGTTTGACCAACTCGTTACCGTCGATGCTAAAGGGCAGCTTTTGGATTTAAAGCAAGGCGTTAATTCTGCTGCAATTGCTTGCGATCAAGTGGTGAAGGCGATATCTCAAGTGATGGAGTCTTTAGCTCATGGCCAACTGGAGCAAAGGGTGACAATTCAAACTTATGGAGACTTCAATCAATTGTCTGGGGCTGTTAACCAAACCTGTGATGCAATCGAAGCAACGCTCAATGAGTCAAAAGAGGTGATGGAAGCCGTTGCGGGAGGTAATCTGTCACAGTCATTTAATATGGCGGTAGAGGGGGAGTATGCAGCCTTAAAGCAGAGTATCAACCGCACGGTTGATAACCTTGTCGCTATGATTGATGAGATCCGTAGTGCAGCAGATGTGGTTAATCATAAAACTCAGGAAGCTTCGGATGAAACATTTGGCCTCAATCAACAGGTCGATGAGCAAGTTGCAAGTGTGGAAAGTATTGCCAGCTCGATGACTGAGATGCAATCGTCTATCAATAGTACGTTAGAAAAGGCCCACCAGTCGGCGAATATGTCAGTGCAAGCTCATAAATATGCTATTGAAGGTGAGAGGGTGGTCGATGATGTCATTTTAGCAATGAATGGCATTACTCAATCTAGCGCTAAGATGTCAAACATCATAGGGGTTATTGACGAGATTGCATTTCAGACTAATCTACTTGCGCTCAATGCCGCTGTAGAAGCCGCCAGAGCTGGCGAGCAAGGTAGAGGTTTTGCTGTAGTTGCAGGTGAAGTTAGAAATCTTGCCCAGCGTAGTGCTAATGCAGCTAAAGAGATATCCAACCTTATCAATGACTCTGTTGAAAAAGTGAATGCAGGAGCTGGCCTAGTCACTGAATCTGGTCAATTGCTTAAAGAGATCACCGTCTCTAGCGAAGGTGTGAAGAATAATGTCGATGAGGTGACGCTATCAATGAAAGAGCAGCAGAGCCAAGTGCTCTACGTGTCTGAAGCGATGGAGAATGTCGACAGCACTATTCAGCAAAGTGCAGCGATGCTCGAAAACCTTAATCAAAATGTCGGTGATGTGAAGCAGCAAGCTACTAGCTTACTCAAGTTGATAGAGAGGTTTCAGACCCAGTCACCACAGATGCTCAAAGTTGTGTAATACCCGTTGTTTAATCCCTTTACGGGGCACGCAAGGTTGAAGAGCAGCTATTTTACCTAAGCTGCTTTTTACTTTGCTTTGTAACGTCTCTTTGTAGCTGTTGCACTTTTAATTGGCTAGTTAGGCTCACTAAAATGAACGACAGAAAATACTTTAACTGACAATTGCTTAGACCAATAGTCGCAAGGCCAGCCTGCTTTGTTCTTCAAGGCATCAAGAAAGTGCTTTGGCTGCGGTAGTTGTTGCCATACCTGAGGTAAAAAAACGCTCCTTTTATCCCCTTCTGAGAGTAATACACCAAGCTTATTAATACTCAAATACTCCTCTAGTTGAGCTTGACTGCTGACATCGATTGCTGACAGCGGAGATAGTAATGATATCTCTATACGTACTTGTTCAAGTTGCTCCTCTAGCAAAGGGGAAAACCTTCTATCATAAAAAGCACTGCTGGTGGCTAGATCTGGAATGCTTTGGCTTAAAGGGCGATCGCTTTCAATTGTTCCAATGCAACCTTTAAGCTCGTCATCAATAGTTAGGGTGATGAAGCAGCCTAGGGGGAGGTTAAGTATTGATGGGTCATCATTTATGCTTGATAGCGTAAACGTGTGGTTCGAGGCAAAGCTGTTGATTAAGGTATCTCGGGCTAATTTCAACAGTTTTTGTTGCTCAGTTTGGCTAATATTAATCGATGACAAAGCTGGCATAGCCGACCACCCGTTCTTTATCTCCTGCGCTTGTGTCACCTGAGTTTCTATAGCTGAGCTGAGTAATATTGAGGTTATGGCGTCTGGCTTGTAAGGCTATTGCGTTTAGTGCACGGCAACCGCAAGCCTGCTCAGAAGAGATATCACAGCTGAGGGCTAACACTTTTTGGCAGGTCTTACTGTCTATGTACAGCGCCTCTTCATATTGGTGAAAATGACTCAAGTCAGTACTAACCACTATCAAGGTTTCATCACCTCCCCATACTCGCTGTAGAATGTCCGCCATGATATTGGGCATGATATCGCCGACAACTATGGGGATTAGCGTGAATTCGGAGATTAGGTGCTGAAGAAAAGGAAGCTGTACCTCTAGGCTGTGCTCGTTTTGGTGTGGAAGGTCGGAAGTGGTTACGCCCTCATAGGATGACAAGCTGTTTATGCTGTGTTTATCGATATCTAAAAAGCCTAAAGGAGTTTCAAAGTGAGTCATTTCAGGTAGGGCGCAGCCTTGCAAGTAAATGGTATGGGCTGGGCCGATTAAAACAACTCGCTTAATCTTATTAGCGTTAGCGCCGATACTGGCAAAGGCATGGGCTGCTACCTCACCTGAATAGATATAACCTGCATGAGGAACAATAATCGCCTTAGGGCGCTTGCTGGATAGGTCTTGCTGTGTTCCCACTTTTGCTAAGTAACTTTTGAGCTGTTTAGTCAGCTCGACAGGATCTGCTGGGTAAAAAAGCCCAGCGACAGCGGGAGAGCGAGTAGAGCTAAACATCTGATACCTTGGCAGAGGTTTTAAACTAGGCTTTAAGTATAGGCCAAGGTGGACACATATAGATGATGTCTAAAACGAGTACGGTAAAGACGAACTACTGGCATCAATTGGAGGATGGTAGAGTTCAGTGCGATCTTTGTCCTAGGCATTGCCAGCTACGGGAAGGCAAACGGGGAGTGTGTTTTGTCAGGCAAAATATTGAAAATGAAATAAAACTGACTAGCTATGGCCGTTCCAGTGGGTTTTGTATCGACCCCATAGAGAAGAAGCCACTCAATCACTTTTATCCCGGGAGTTCTGTGCTCTCTTTCGGCACTGCTGGCTGTAACCTCTGCTGTAAATTCTGTCAAAATTGGGATATTAGCAAGTCACGAGAGTTTGATATTCTAGGCTCAAAAGCCAGTCCTGAGGCGTTGGCGGCGACGGCTAAGCGCATGGGCTGTAAAAGCATTGCCTTCACCTATAATGATCCGATTATTTTCCATGAGTACGCCATCGATGTTGCCCAGGCTTGTCATGAGCTAGAGTTAAACTCAGTTGCTGTGACTGCAGGCTACATCTGCCCCGAGCCAAGAGCCGAGTTTTTTAAGTTTATGGACGCTGCCAACGTAGATCTTAAGGGCTTCACTCAAGACTTTTATCATAAGATCTGTAGCGGAAACCTGAACGATGTACTCGATACTTTGTTGTACCTTAAACATGAAACTCAAGTCTGGTTCGAGATCACTACACTATTGATCCCCGATGAAAATGACAGCATCAAGGATTTAGAGCTTCAGAGCAGATGGATAGCCGATAATTTAGGGGCGGATATTCCACTGCACTTTAGCGCCTTTCACCCAGACTTTCATATGTTAGACAAATCTAGAACGCCAACATCGACCTTAATACGCGCCAGAGAGATAGCCTTAGCTCAAGGCCTTAACTATGTTTACACTGGTAATATTCATGATAGCGCTGGTGGGAGTAGTTATTGCCCAAGTTGCCATAAACTCGTTATCAACCGAGACTGGTATGAGCTGGGTGAGTATCACTTAGATCATAGTGGCAAGTGCCAGCACTGTGGCACACACATACCTGGCAGGTTCAACGGCCCTTGTGAGCATTTCGGTAGAACTCGAATTCCGATAAAGATTGGGTAAAAGCAGAGGGCAAGCAGTAAGTTATAAGTGGTAAGTAAAAGCATTGGTAATACGTTATTTTAGGCATTAAAAAAGTGACCCAAAGGCCACCTTTCTACTCGTTTTTTATATCACGTTGATATTCAGCCTGTATTGATATGCCGAAGGGAATTAATTTTATTCGGCGGTCGGGAAAATCCCAGTTACAGCTATACAAGCTGTAAGTGATTTATACGAAATTCCATTTCCGTTGCCATTCCCATTACCGTTGCCATTTCCGTTACCATTTCCATCGTCCGTTTGAACCACTATGTGCTGGCGCAGATCGGGTAACGCAAAATCCTCAACCCCGTCTCCGCCATAAGTTGTTCCAAGAAGGGAGAACAAACTAGCGTTCTGAGCAATGGAGAGAAGTGAACCATCAGCTTCAACCCAATGACCTGAGCTATTGCTGGTGGGACAAAAATCAAAAGATACAAATTTAATTTCACCTAAAAATGGTTCATCTGCCTGAGCAAATGTGGAAGCCATCAGCAGTAGGAATGTGATCACTAAAGCTGGAATTTTATACTTAGTAGCTATCATAGTACTTTCCTTAAAATGAAACTGATGTCAGTCAATTTCGACACTCGAGCAATATAAACACTATCCCTATCATTGATTAAACTCCGGTTTTATAATCAAATTATGATTCCCGTGTTATATATTCAACTCGATTATTAGCAGTAATAAATATAGTACAGGGTGAATGTTTTATTGTATTAATAACGTATAAGAAATATTTTAATATATGGCCTTAGTATATAGGTAAATCACTTTAACTTTGGGGGCGTGTAAGTCATTAAGTTGATTGTAATCGTTTGATTTTAATCGGTTTGGTTGGTTGATGATTATTTGGGGAGTAACAGAGGGGGATTTATTAAAATTCAGCCCTGTAAAATGTCTACAAAGTTGTATTTGCTGAAAATAAATTTATTTATCTTCTAACAACAATATAAAAAGTTAGCATTATCCTTACTAATAATAATGCTTTATATAACTTAAGGTGCATTAATTTATTCTTGAACGTAAAGTTGACTTTTTGTCAGAGTCGTCCATAAAAAAGCCCTGTAGATAATACAGGGCTGATAAAGTCGCTTTACATTATTTAATGTAGGTCCAGATGATGTAAACGGCGCTTAATAGCTGCCTATTTATGCATCTCTTTCTGATAGCTTTCTATCTTCAAGCTAAACTTGAAGATAGAAGCTTGCGACCGACGATAGCATTAACCTTCAGCTTCTAGCTTTGCAAGCTCAGCTTTCTGCTCGGTTAGCTTTTCGATATCGCGTTGATATTCAGCTTGCTTAGCACGCTCTTTTTCAATCACGGCAGCTGGAGCCTTGGCAACAAAACCTTGGTTAGAAAGCTTACCTTCGATGCGCTTAAACTCACCAGCAGCCTTTTCTAAAAGCTTGTCGATACGAGCGACCTCTTTAGCCACATCGATAAGACCTGCCATCGGGATAAGGAGCTCCATATTGCCAATCAACTGAGTGGTCGACATAGGCGCTGTTTCATCTTCGCCAAGGACTGTCATAGTCTCAAGCTTAGCCAGCGTCTTGAAGAAAGTCTGATTAGCTTCAAGGCGAGCCCTGTCTTGCTCACTCACACCCCGTAGTAGGGCATTAAGTGGCTTAGATGGGGCAATGTTCAGTTCGGCGCGAATGTTACGTACGGCGGTGATCACTTGCTTAACCCACTCGATATCTGCCATCGCTTCACTATCAACCTTATCGGCTTGATATTGCGGGAACTCGGCTAACATCAAGGTGTCACCTTCAATGCCTGCAAGGCCTTGAATACGCTTCCAGATAGTTTCTGTTAGGTATGGCATCATTGGGTGCATGAGGCGCTGCATCTTCTCAAGCACAGTCACTAAAGTATGACGTGTACCGCGAAGTTGAGCTTCAGTGCCACTTTGCATTACCGGCTTGGTAAGCTCTAGGTACCAATCACAGAACTGATTCCAAGTGAACTCATAGATGGTATTTGCCGCGAGGTCGAAGCGGTAGTTTTCCATGTGCTCATCGTAAGCTTTAACGGTTTCGTTAAACAGGCTGATGATCCAGCGATCGGCAAGTGACAACTCCATCTCACCAGGCTTGCCATCAACAAGTAGTTGACCACAATCGAGTGCTTCGCCGATAGCATCTTCTGCTGCATCTTCAACTTGTACTTCGGTGTTCATCAGCACGTAGCGTGATGCGTTCCAGATCTTGTTACAGAAGCTGCGGTAACCGTCTAGGCGTTTCATGTCCCAGTTGATATCACGGCCAGTAGAGGCCATAGATGCTAAGGTGAAACGCAGTGCATCGGTGCCGTGGGCTTCGATGCCGTCAGAGAACTCTTTACGGGTGCTCTTTTCGATTTTAGCGGCAAGTTTTGGCTGCATCATGTTGCCAGTACGCTTGGTCACTAGCGACTCTAAATCGATACCGTCAATCATATCTAAAGGATCGAGTACGTTACCCTTAGACTTAGACATTTTATTACCCGCTTCATCACGGATAAGGCCTGTCACATAAACCGTCTTAAATGGCACTTGTGGCTTGCCATCTTCATCTTTGATGAAGTGCATAGTCATCATGATCATGCGGGCAACCCAGAAGAAGATGATGTCAAAACCAGTTACCAACACATCGGTTGGGTGGAAGGCTTTAAGCTCTTCGGTGTTCTTCGGCCAACCTAAGGTTGAGAAGGTCCAAAGTGCAGAGCTAAACCAGGTATCGAGTACATCATTGTCTTGGCGTAGTACGACAGAATCATCAAGCTTGTGCTTAGCACGAACTTCTGCTTCATCGCGGCCGACATAGACTTTACCTGATTCATCGTACCAAGCTGGAATTCTGTGTCCCCACCAAAGCTGGCGTGAGATACACCAGTCTTGAATGTCACGCATCCAAGAGTTATACATGTTCTCATACTGCTGTGGTACGAACTTGATATCACCGTTATCAACCGCTTCCATGGCAGTTTTTGCCATAGGTGCAACGGATACATACCACTGATCTGTTAATAGTGGCTCGATAACCACGCCAGAGCGGTCGCCGTAAGGCACTTTTAGCCCGTGAGGGTCTATTTTACCTAGTAGTCCGAGGGTTTCGAATTCGGCAACAATCGCTTTACGAGCGGCAAAACGCTCAAGACCTGCATAACGCTCAGGTAGGCTGTTATCTAGCTCATTATTTGCGGTGCCATCTGTGTTAACCACTTCGGCTGCACTACGAATAGCAGCATCGATAGTTAAAATATTAAACATTGGTAGAGCGTGGCGCTTACCGACTTCGTAATCGTTAAAGTCATGGGCTGGAGTGATCTTCACACAGCCAGTGCCAAACTCCATGTCGACATAATCGTCGGCCACAATCGGGATAAGACGATTAACGATTGGCAGAAGGATAAATTTGCCTACCAGTGAGCTATAACGCTCATCATCTGGGTGAACGGCTACGGCGCTATCACCAAGCATGGTCTCAGGGCGGGTAGTCGCCACTTCCAGGTAGTCTTTACCGTCAGCAGTCAAAGCACCGTCGGCTAGCGGGTAGCGGAAATGCCACATGCTACCTTGCTTCTCTTTGTTCTCAACTTCTAAGTCAGAAATCGCAGTGTGAAGCGCAGGATCCCAGTTAACCAGACGCTTGCCACGGTAGATCAGGTCATCTTCATACAAGCGAACGAATACTTCTTGAACCGCTTCAGACATGCCTTCGTCCATGGTGAAACGCTCACGATCCCAATCAACCGATGCGCCAAGGCGACGTAGCTGTTTAGTGATAGTGCCACCAGACTCATTTTTCCAGTCCCAGATACGGTCGATGAACTTTTCACGGCCTAAGTCGTGGCGGTTCAAGCCTTCTTCGGCAGCAACTTTTCGTTCAACTAGCATCTGAGTGGCGATACCCGCATGGTCGGTACCGACCTGCCAAAGGGTATTTTTACCCTTCATGCGTTGGTAACGGGTAAGCGTATCCATAATCGTATCTTGGAAGGCATGACCCATATGCAGACTACCCGTCACATTTGGTGGCGGGATCATGATGCAATAGTTGCCTTGGGACTCGTCGCCATGTGGCTTGAAGTAACCTTTCTCTTCCCAGCTTTGGTAAAGAGACTGTTCTATAGACTGCGGGTTATATGTTTTTTCCATGGGAGCTAGTATTTTCTCAAACAAAATTAAGTGGTTGTGCTGCTAGGTCTTGAGTAGTTAATGCTACTCCAAGGCTCTTATACTGGCGGTAGCGATCGCGTGCGATCGCCTTGAAGCCAGTATCATTGGCAACGAAATCGATAATCTGACCAAAGTTTACCGCAAATGAGGGTACTTGGTCTGCAAGATTAATCAGAAGGTGACGATTTTTATTGGGTCCTAAGGTATCGAAGCCGATCTCCACAGGCGCACCAGTCGTCGGGCCTTCACCTTTTAGGTTATGGGGTACAAAAGAATTTGGCTCAAATTGCCAGAGTAATTCATCGACAGCATAAGCTTGTGCTCTATCCTGAGTATGGATATAAACCAACTGCTGATTCACATATGCGTTTTGTGCAAGTTCGCAAGCCAGTCGGTGAACCTGTTCAGTCGCCTCCGAGGGGCTATTAGCCTCAGCAGGCATCACATAAAATAGGGCATTTGGCATAGTTGGGATCAGTTGAGCTTAATTTACTGTCGAAGGGAGGAATTTTACACCAAAACCTATGCTTTAAACCAGAGTAGAGGTTAGTTATCAGCCTCTTTTTTTGTTGATTTGAACTTCAATTGGACACATAAGCCTTGTTTTAGCATTAACCCACATTTTAACCTATCGCTTGCAGCGTGCTTTTATGCAAATGCTTCTGTGACACGGCTTGGTTTAACTTGTCAGATCACAAATTTGAAGCTCTTTTATGTGGGTATCTAGCTTCATTCAAAGCTAAAGTTGTTTTTGATAGATACCTTCTGCGCAATCAGCACTATCAGCGAGTTCAAAGCCGACGTTGAATAGATATTCTTTGTGCTCTACTGTTGCCGCTTTAGCTATTAAGGTGTTCACTCCACGTTGTTTTATTTCATTAGGGTGCGAGACAAAGTAATAGTTTGCCAGCTTAAAATCGCGGTATTGTGGAGTGACATAGTCGAGCAGAATGGAAAGTTCGCCCTTATCATTGTTATTGCCTACAAGTACTCCGGCAATGCTGTTATCTCTTAGCATATAAAACGCAGTGTTGGCCTTTCTTAGGTCATCGATAGATGTTTGTGTCTCTATGCCGGTCTGGTTCTCGGAGATGAAGTGCTCAAAAAACTCAGTATTCACCGATGCGGCAATCAACTTGAACTGCTCATTGGTTGAATAAAATTTCCATAAATAATAAACGTTAATTCCAGCTATACCTAAATTCATAAACATAGTCGGGTAGGAGTTTATTAGGTAAGCAAAGCCTGCGAACGCTAAGCAACCCACTAGATTAATGACTCTTAACTTGATAATGGATGTCATCGTTAGAGAAACGAGGACGATTAGTGATGCCAGATAACCAAACCACTCAACCCAATCAAAATCCATTTTCTCTCCCTGTATGTTAGTAATCACAGTGCTATCAGCGACTGAAATGTTATTTATTGTTAATTAATACAGTGGAATAAAAGGAGGGTCAACACCTTATGCCACCAACTTACTTAACAGTCGCTAAGCTAGGTTGTGATTGGTAATTAGTCGCAGGTAGGGAAATGGTTTATGAAGGTATAGTTAAAGATATCTATAGAGCCATTTACAGCCTGTTGTCGCAGACTGTAAATGGCGATGAAACTAAGAGCTTCACATATTTATCTCTATTTTGGAGGAATGATTTAATGAATTATCCTTAATCGATATATCCCAGCTTCAGAGAGGACACATTCGTCTTGTCCGACTTGGCTATTGGGGGAGTCATTGTATCTGTCGTTGTTAAATGCACGGTGAAAGTCCCAGTATCCTTCAGCATTTTCGACCCATTCAGGGTATTTCTTTCCTTTGAGATCTATGGTCATTGGACCTTTTCTAAGTTTTTCCATAAGACTTCTCCTACGCCCTTAAGCAAGGGCTTGGTTAGAGTAAATGAATGCATAACAATCTTGAGTGGAGCAATGAACCTTTATCCTTGAGAAGGCTTAACATAAGGATTAATGATGATGGTTCAATATTGATAGGTCTTAATTCGAACTGAGCTGACTCTATATGACATTTCTATTAGCGCCAGAATTTAAAGATAGAACATTCTGGATAGTTTCACCCTAAGTATTTTTACTGAGAATTTGTTTGAATCTAGTTTAAGGCTAGATTTTAGCGGTGCAGGAGCCGATAAAAGAGGAGGAGTCCTATAAGACTTAGGTACTCCTCAATTGCTATGGTTATAGATCATTTAGATAGCGCATTACCATCTCCTCTTGGCTTTCTGGTGTGCTATCTACTGATAGCTGCTCGTTTATCATTAGCCCCATAGTAGGAAATGATGAACGCTCTATTTGGCTTTGAAGTGACCAAAGCTTGGAGCGCATCAGCGCTTTAGCACAATGTAAGAAAACCTCTGTTACAGCTAGCTCTATACAGGTTATGGGAGCTTTTGTGTCTTCTGTAAATAGGTTCAGGTGTTCAGGGGACGTTGATAAGCGGGCTGTGCCATTTACTCTTAGGGTTTCATCGACGCCAGGTATAAGAAACAAGCAACCTATGTTGCCTGTTTCAATAATATTGCTCAGGCTATCGAGGCGATTGTTTCCCTTGGCATCTGGGATTAACAAAGTGCTGTTATTGAGAACTTTTATGAAGCCTGGTTTTCCTCCTCGGGGAGAGCAGTCGAGTTTACCTAAACTTGAGGCTGTTGAAACGGTAACAAATGGCGAGTGCTCGATAAAATTGATTGAATGTTTCTCTAATGCATCGAGTTGTTTGTCTAGGCTCCGGCCTTTTGCAGGTGCGTAGAGCTCTCTAAGTTGTTCTTCTCTTTCAATATACATCTCTATCCTTAATAAATAACTATGACTCCCTGTGACTAGCGCTAATTCAGTAACTGAATAGTGAAAAAGCCTGCGTATCAGAAGGAATATAGCATTGTGATTGACCCCTACCAAGTTTCAAAGCCTTGGCAGAAGTAGTGAATACTTGGTCTAGAATTTAAGGGGAAGGTAATTTTTACCGTTACCTTTTGTTCGTTTAAAAAGAGAGGAGGCGAAATGGCTGTAGCTATTACTCATATGGCACTGCATGTCAAAGACGTCCAAGCTTGTGTCGATTTCTACTCTTCATATGCAGGTATGCATATAATCCATGAGCGAGAGTGCGGAAGAAGTTATGAGGACTCCCCTGAGTCTAAATCTGTAGGTATGTGTGAAGCCACGCGCATCGTATGGCTTAGTGAGCCCGGGCAAGAGTCTCAATTTATCATTGTTTTAATTCCTGGTGGAAGGGGTCATCAGCAACAACTTGATGATTTTTCTCACCTTGGTTTTGCCCTGGAGAACAAAGCTGCTGTTGATAAGGTTGCAAAACTGGCACTAGAGGAGGGGAGGCTGGTTTGGGGAGTGCGTGAAGACAAATACCCAGCGGGGTATTACTGTGGAGTTCGGGATCCTGATGGTAATTTTATCGAATTTAGTTATGGCCAACCCCTAGGGCCTGGTGCATTAGAGTTAGATATAGCCGAGCTGTAAATAAAAAGGGCGAACACTTGAGTGCCGCCCTTGATAGATTTTAGTCATAACTAAAAGCTTTACTCTCCTTGAGGAACACCCGCTCGGTTGATCAGAAATTGAGTCAGCAGAGGTACAGGACGTCCAGTCGAGCCCTTATTCGCGCCACTGTTCCAAGCAGTACCTGCCACATCTAAATGCGCCCAGTTGTACTTCTTAGTAAAGCGAGACAGGAAGCAAGCTGCAGTGATTGAACCACCGGCGCGGCCGCCAAGGTTAGTCATATCTGCAAACGGGCTTTCAAGGTGCTCTTGATACTCATCCCATAAAGGCATGCGCCAAGCTCTATCGCCACTTTGCTCACCTGCATTCAGTAACTCATGAGCGAGTGGGTTATGACCAGAGAATAGGCCTGAAGCATGTTTACCTAATGCGATAACACAAGCACCTGTCAATGTTGCTGTATCAACAACTAGCTCAGGATCAAAACGCTCAACATAGGTCAACACATCACACAGTACTAAGCGGCCTTCGGCATCAGTGTTTAACACTTCAACAGTTTGACCAGACATAGTTGTGAGAATATCACCAGGACGGTAAGCATTGCTTGAAGGCATGTTTTCACAACCTGCAAGAATACCAATCACGTTAATTGGCAGTTTCAGATCGCATAACGCTTTCATTGCACCAATTACGCCTGCTGCGCCGCCCATGTCGTATTTCATCTCGTCCATGGCTTCGCCAGGTTTAAGAGAGATACCACCTGAATCAAATGTCAGACCTTTACCGACAAGGACAATAGGCTTTTCTGTACTATCGACAGCGCCCTTATACTCCATCACAGTCATCACTGATTCGTTGTCACTGCCACGGCCAACTGCAAGGTATGAGTTCATACCTAACTTTGCCATCTGCTCTTCGCCTACGGTTGTTACCGTTAGCTCTTCGCTTGTTTCAGCAATTTGACGAGCTTGTGAAGCAAGGTATGCAGGGTTACAAATGTTTGGAGGCATGTTAGCTACATCACGACATAGATGCATACCGGCAGAAACACCCATACCATGCTCAATCGCGCGCTCTCCAACAGTCAACTCACGACGTGTCGGTACATTAAAAACCAGCTTACGAAGTGGACGACGAGTTTCACCTTTGTTGCTTTTTAGTGCATCAAAGCTGTAAAGGCCATTCTGAGTTGTTTCGACAGCTTCACGTACTTTCCAGTATGTATCGCGGCCCTTAACGTGAAGTTCCGTCAGGAAGCAAACAGCTTCCATTGAACCTGTTTCGTTAAGTGTTGTGATCGTTTTAGTGATGATCTGCTTGTACTGACGCTCATCAAGTTCACGCTCTTTACCACAACCAACCAATAAAACGCGTTCACTTAGGACGTTAGGTACATGATGCAAAAGTAGCATCTGACCAGGCTTTCCTTCAAGATCGCCACGACGTAGCAAGTTGCTGATATAGCCTTCACTAATTTTATCAAGCTGCTCAGCAATACCCGATAGGCGTCTCGGTTCATATACGCCAACCACTATGCAGGCCGAACGTTGCTTTTCCGGACTACCGCTCTTAACGCTAAACTCCATGAGCTCTCCTAGATTCTTAAAGACAAATTTTATTATTTATTAGATAATGTCTGCTTGTGCCCAAAACGGGCCTAAATATTGGTACATCAAAGTTTGTTTTTTTAGGTGTTTTTATACCATATTTAGTTAATAGCTGGTTACAAAACTACCAAAAGTAGACAGTCTACATGAAAGTTGGCCTTACACCAGCATAATTATAAGTTTAGGGACCGGATCCTGCCTGTGATTGTATTTAGATACCTGATTCGAGAAGTTTTAAAGGCACAAATAGCCGTACTTTTAGTACTTTTAGCTATTTTTATCAGCCAACACTTTGTTCGTGTACTTGCAGATGCTTCTGACGGTGAATTTCCTGCCTCATTGGTATTAACCCTTTTAGGATTGAATTTACCTTACCTCGCAGTCCTTGTTATACCGCTTAGTTTATTCCTCGGTATTTTACTCGCCCATGGGCGTATGTATGCCGATAGTGAAATGATTGTTTTTCATGGCGTTGGGGTCAGTGAGTGGTATATCACTCGAGTGACGTTATTGCTTGCGGTGGTCAATATGTTGATCACTCTGGGGCTTTCTGTTTATGTCACTCCTTGGGCGGAGGAGAAGCAAAATCAGGTGCTAGAGCATGCGCAATCAGAAGCAGGTCTTGCGGCGATAACCCAGGGGCGCTTCCAAACGAGCCCGAACGGCAGAGCCGTACTATTTGTTGAGCGAATCGGCCGTGATAACAAGTTAGATAAAGTTTTTGTTGCCCAGTTACCTGATCCAGAAGATGAGTCTGGACTTAGTAATATTGTGGTTGCTGAAGGTGGTAAGGTCGTCGAAGATGATACTGGTGGGCAGCGTTTGCAACTCAATGATGGTGTGCAGTACCAGGCAACTCCCAAGCAAGTGGACTTTCAGATCATCGAGTTTGGTGGTTATCAGATGCAGATTAAAGAGCAGGAGGTCGACGAGCGTCGACGTAAACTTTCTGCCTTGCCTATTAATGAGTTAATGAAGCTTGAAGGGCCTGAAATTACCGCAGAGTTTCATTGGCGCCTTGCTATTCCTCTGGCGATTCCTTTAATGACCTTAATTGCTGTACCTATGGCACGTGTGAATGTGCGCCAAGGTAAGTTTGCTAAGATGTTCCCTGCAATTTTACTTTACCTTGGTTACTTTGGTTTGATGATCGCTGGGCGTAAAGCACTAGAGGATGGGGTGATACCTGAGTACCTTGGGATGTGGTGGATCCATGCCTCCGCGCTTTTCTTAGGGATTTTGCTTTTAGGTAAAGAGCGGCCATCTGGTGCTAAGTTAACTGGTATATTTAAGCGTAAGAGGGCTTCTGCGTGAGAATATTAGACCTGTATATCGCACGTACATTAATTAGTACATCTGCACTTTGTTTACTGATCCTTACAGGGCTATCTGGGATTATCAAATGGGTCGATCAGCTAAGGGTTGTTGGCCGGGGTAGTTATACCATGCTTGATGCTGGTATTTATGTCCTCTTTTTGATCCCTCGTGATATCGAAATGTTCTTCCCTATGGCTGTACTTCTTGGTGCACTTATCGGTATGGGGATGCTTGCTTCAAACTCTGAATTAGTTGTCATGCAGTCTGCCGGACTGTCACGCTTTCAGATCACCATATCAGCAATGAAAACTGCGGTTCCTTTGATGTTGATGATTATGGCTCTCGGAGAGTGGGGCGCACCTGTTGCCGAGCAGCGCGCTAATGAGTTACAGGCCTTCAAAGTCTCTGGTGGTAGCTTAATCAAGTCTAGCCGAGGGATCTGGGCAAAAGATGGCGATCTGTTTGTTAATATCGGCGAAGTCGAAAATATTAATAGTCTGCGTAATATCACCCTCTATGAGTTTGATAATACTCTGACTTTAGTTAAAACGATCCATGCTGAACGTGGTATTTATTCAAATGATCACTGGCGCTTGCTAGATGTAAGGCAAACAGATATCACCAAACAGAAGGTGACATTAACCGATCTGACGCTATACCGCTGGGAATCAACACTGACGCCAGATAAGTTGAGTGTGGTATCTGTAAAACCTGAATCTTTATCGATTCAAGGTTTAATGGGATACCTCGATTACTTAGAAGTTAATAACCAAGATTCAGGGCGTTATGAACTGGCGCTTTGGCGTAAAATAATGCAACCGGTGACGGTGGCAGTGATGATGCTAGTAGCCCTCTCATTTGTCTTTGGTCCACTGCGTACAGTGACTATGGGTGCACGAGTATTACTTGGGGTTATCGCAGGTTTTACCTTCTATATCAGCAGTGAGATCTTTGGCCCCTTGACCTTAGTATATGGCTTACCGGCCTTTATTGGCGCCATGATGCCCGCTTTGATATTCAGTGCTGTCGCAATCTATTTTATTAGGCGGTAAAGCAAGCTATAAGTTTTAAGTGATAAGTTGTAAGAGTGATATCTTCTACTTAGCACTTAAAACTTCCCTACCTGACAAACGGATCGCTAAACTTCTCATCAGATAAAAAATTCTCATCAGTTAAGGTGTGCAGAAAAGCGATTAAGTCTGCCTGTTCAACCGCCGTAAAATTATAGTGTACCGGGTTGCCATCTTGGTCTCTTAACAGGGCTTGTAGCGTAGGGTGTGGCTTTATACCACTACTATAATGCTCTATGGTCTCCTCTAAACTGTTAAAGCGAGCATCATGCATATAGGGTGGTCTGACAGCGACATTTCTTAAGGATGGCACTTTAAACTTGCCTGTATGACCATTTATGCCAGTGGTTTCAAATACACCAAGGTCATCACTCGATTGCTCATCTAAGCCATTATTACTGGCGATGGTAGTGGCATTAGAGTCTGGGCCGATTAATGGGCCGACAAAAGCTTCCGAACTGTGACAGCTAGTGCAGGGAGGGATCCCCTCTCTGAAGGTCATAAATAAGCGCTTACCTGCATTCTCCTCGCGACTGAAATTAGGGAAATCTCGCAAGGGATCTGTAACCTGTATTCTCCCCTGATCATATTTGGCATCAACACTGACCATAGCGCGAACAAATTGAGCTAGCGCTTTGGCAATTCTGTCGCTGCTAACTTGCTCATCACCAAAAGCATTGCTGAACAGTTCAGGGTAGTAGCTTTGCGCTGAGACTGTTTGTACCAATTGAGCTAATGTCATCCCCATCTCAACTTCATCTTGAATAGGCATTAACACTTGCTCCTCAAGTGTTGATGCACGCTCATCCCAGAAAAACTTACCCGTTTGGTAAAAGCGTGCATTAGCTAATCCCATTGAGTGTCTACGAGTTTCGCCGCCAGCAAAGCCGATACTTAAGGCGCTGGGATCTGAAAAACCGAATTCCTGAACATGACAAGAGGCGCATGACACTGTGTCGTTGATGCTGAGTTTCGTATCATAAAAAAGAACCCTGCCAAGTGTGGCTCCAGCATTGGTGATTGGGTTATCTGCTGGTGTGTTATCACTCTCAATCGCAGCGGTCTGAAACTGAAAGTTATCGGGAAAATCGTTTTGAATAAAGTGCTGCGGCAAAACGATACCTGCATAGTCGAACAGTGTTTCAGGGAGTTGAATGACAATAGGTTCAGGTTCTGGCTCCGGTGGGGGAGTTAATATGACTGTGAGAGTTTGAATATCAGCTTGTTGTCCATCACTGACAGATACTGAGATAAGCTCCTCTGAGGCTGCGTCTACCGTCCCAGTACTAACGGTGATTTCATTGCTGTTATGGCTGACAAGTAGCGCTTCGCTGGATGATACTTGTATCACTAAAGGGTCGTTATCTGCATCGCTAGCAGTGAATGCAATAACTTGTGTGCTGTCAGACGTTAAAGAGATGGTATCTAAAGACAAATTTAGCACAGGTGCGGTATTAACCACTGGTGTATCTGTTGCTGGCGGGGTTACAGGCGTCTTAGTCTCTTCACTTGAATCTTGGCCGCCACAAGCGGTTAAAACCAGCGTAGAGGTAAGGAGTACTGAGCAGAGCTGGAATTGAGAAGGGTTGATGTATCTCATGTATTACTTACCTTTGCGAGTCACTGGTGGTTAACGTTTTATTTACATGTTAACTATAAAGCAGCGGAGGTAAATCAATCTATGAGTTTTGTAAAGATGTGCAAAATCGTAAATTAGGAATTACGAGCTAGTGCCTAGCTCGTAACTCGTGACTGTCTTTGCAGTTAAAGCTGAATTAAACGCCTCGCCAGTTGCGCATTTGATTCGCTTCTTTTGAAAGTACAACAACCTCTGAGCGGGTCATCATATCTTGCAGTGCCAGCTTGTCGCCATTGATGAGGATCCACAAGTTACCGATCCCAAGTAGAGACCATACTAGCCTTGCACCTGCTGTTATCATGCTTAGGCTTTGACCATTGGGGTGTTGGATTTTTAATTTCCAAGCTCGCATTCCCAGTGTTTGACCGCCATAACTCCAGAAAGAGATATAAAAAAGCCCCACGCACAAAGAGATCCAAAATTGATAAATCCCTTTATATAGGGAGTTTCCATTTAGTAGATCTGATACATGCTCATAATTTCCCATGTTAATCACCCCATAAGAAGTGAGCGCGGTAAATACGCCAAAGCCAATGGCTCCGGCAATCATGTATACGGCCACTGCAAGTAACAGGTCATAAACTATAGCGCCGCAACGGCGAAAGAATCCGGCACGGGGAAAGTTAGCATGTTCACTATTTGGCATTGAGCTTTCGGTCATTTTTAGGCTCTCTAGCGTTGAGATAATCTTGGCTTATATCTATTACTCATCACCACTCGACGTTATGTTTGATGCGCTAACATTGATAAAATAGTCGGTGATAATAGGTGGTACTCAGTTACTTGTTTTTGGGCTCATCTTTGATGTAATAAATGTCACTAAATCCCATGCGAGCAAACTCTTTATCTCTAAAGTCTCTAACAGCCGCAGAGCCTTTTGATGTCATAGCAACCTGCTGCTCCATCATATGATAGCTGGTTAGGTCGATGCCTTCTGCAGCTGCAATTGCTTCATGGATATCATGATGTTTGTCATAAGCGAAGTTGATCTCTTTCGCCTGTTTCTTGTAGGTGTAAGTTACTCTAACGGCCATAATTTTCTCTGTTCACTCTTTTACGTAATATATTCATTGCGGCGGTGCGCATTTATATTTCCAGCACCATATAGCAGGCATCTGGTGTGTATCCGGTTAAGCTCTTTTCAATCTCTTGAACAACAAAGCCTTGTTTCATCCAATAGCTACTAGCACCTTGCACTGCAACTAAAGAGAGACTGCTATAAGCGCTTTGCTTAGCTAGCTGCATCAGTTTTTTTAAAGCAGCTTGCCCAGCGCCTTTGCCCTGAGCTTTAGCTGAAAGCGCGATATCATGGAGATACAAGCTGTTCGCTTGTTTATCTGCAGTTATCACTTGCTCGAGAGATGGAGGGTTACCTAGATGCCATGGATGAGCTAAACAGTAACCAACAACTTGTTTGTGTATCTCGATAACAAAGCAGCTTAGGGGGGAAACCCGCCACTTACTTTGTAGCGCTTGCAGGGACTCTGGTTCTAAATCTGGGTAGCATTCGTCTTGAATCAATAGGATCTCAGCCCAATCATCACAGGAGATACTTCTCAGTTTCATCGTTTTGCCCTCATCATGCGCTTTCGTGGCTGTATGATACGTTATTTAAGGTATCTTTGCTCTAAGTGACGTCTAAAGAATTTAGGGTTTAATGACTCGCCTGTTGCGTGTTTAACTAACTCTTCAGTTGTCATTAAACAGCCTTGAGACCAGATGTTCTTATTTAACCAATCAAATACTAGGCCGATTTTCCCGTTAGCAAGGAGTTCATCGACAGGACCAAGGCTGGCTTCCATTGCGAATCTAAATTGTGCTGCGTACATGGCACCGAGTGTATAGCTAGGGAAGTAGCCTAATTCACCCACAGCCCAGTGAATATCTTGCATACAACCATTTCGATAATCTCCTTGGGTATCAACGCCTAATAGGCTTCCCATCTGTTCCTGCCAGAATTCAGGCAGCTCTGCGACACTCAAGCTACCATCAACGAGCCCTTTCTCAGCTTCAAAGCGCAGTAAAATATGGCATGGATAGGTTACCTCATCGGCATCGACCCTGATTAAGCCTGGCTTTACTCGAGTGTAAATATCGCTCAGCTGATCGATAGACAATTCACTGGCTAAATGTTGCTTTATTTTGGGTTGGAGCTGGCTCAGAAAACCTTTTCCGCGACCAAGTTGCATCTCACAAAAAAGGCTTTGGCTTTCATGTATAGCCATAGAGCGGTGGTTACCTGCTGGTTGTCCACGCCACTCTATAGGTAAGCCTTGCTCATAACGTGCGTGACCCGTCTCGTGGATGATTCCCATTAAGCCACTGGTAAAGTCTGCTTCATCGTAGCGTGTTGTTAGGCGTATATCACCAGGGACGCCGCCGCAGAAAGGGTGACTACTAATATCGAGGCGACCTTGGGTGAAGTCAAAGCCAAGAAAAGCCATCACATCTCGGCCTAGCGCTTCTTGAGCTTGAGCACTAGCATGAATTGGCAGCGCAATATTATCTCGGCCCTGCAGCTTAACGGTGTCAATAAGGTTAGGAAGCCAACTTTTTAGATCGCCAAATAGATGCTCTAAGCGGCTCGTAGTCATACCCGGTTCAAACTTATTGAGTAGGGCATCATAAGGGGAGAGGTCTTGGGCTTGAGCTCTGATACCCGCTTCCTCTTTCACTAGGCTTATCAGTGATTCGAGGTTAGGTTTAAAGCCTTGCCAGTCATTATTTTTTCTCTGATCTCGCCACGCATGCTCACAACGGTATGCCAATTGAGTTTTGGCTTGTACTAGATCTGCAGGCACTACATTGGCTTGCATAAATTGGTAGTTCATTTCACTTAAGTTAGCCATCTGGTGACTGTTTAGCAGCTCATCTTGGGCTTGCTCTAAACTGTCTTCAATGAAGGGGGCTGTCTTGAGTTCATGAATATGGCGTGCAAGTTCAGCCATCGCTGCGCCGCGTCCTTCACTGCCGCCAATTGGCATCATTGTGGCCTGATCCCAATCCCCTAATGCACTGAGGTGCTCAAAATGGGAGATTTTCTGAAAGTGTTCTGTCAGGCTAGTGTAATACGGTGTCGATTGAGAATCTGTCATAACTTTTTTCTATGAGCGATGAATATCCCAATGGTATACCAAGCAATGGCAATTTTCCTTCTGCTTTTCACTTAATCACTTAGCTGCTGCAAATTGCTTTTGCTGTAAAACTCGTTGCGGTTGATTTCCATATTCAAAAAAGCTTTGCTATGATTTTATTCATACAGATGGATTCTGGTTAACATGGTTTGTTGACTAAATTCTCTTTTTTTTCAATAAAATGGACTTTGTTATGCACATGGATGCGACGACTATGGTGGACTTTCTGCTCACTCAAGCCAACTTACCTTTTACTATCTCTCTTTCATTCGTGGTCATACTTGCAGTATTAGAGGCTTTATCTTTATCCGTGGGCTTTAGTTTAGTGAAGGCACTAGAGAAGTGGGCGCCAAGAGATACAGGTTTAGAGCATACAGATGTCTCTGTAAATGGCTTAGCAAGTGTCGCTAGCTGGCTTTGTTTAGATAAACTTCCACTGCTTATCTGGTTTGTTCTCGCCTTAGTGAGCTTTACTCTGGCGGGCTTTGTTAGCAACTATATTGCACTTACTCTATATAGTAATCTGCTTCCTCAAAGCGCTGCATTGCCTATTGCACTGTTTGTTACTGCCTTTGCTTGTCGGTATATCGGGGAAGCCATTGCGAGCGTCTTGCCTAGAAATGAGTTGGGCATAGTATCAACAGATGGCTTACTTGGAAGTGTTGGCACTGTCACCGTTGGTTGTGCGATCAAAGGTAACCCCAGTGAGGCATTGGTTCAAGATCAGTACCAGCAGAAGCATTATGTTTTAGTCGAGCCAGAATCTAAGGGAATTGAATTTAATAGTGGAACTCAAGTGGTCTTGCTAAGAAGAGAGGGGGGGGTCTGGTCCGCTGCTAGGTTTGATTCTTAAATTAGCTAGGCGCGACTTAAGTCACGCCACGAGGTATAAAACTAAATGCTTTATCTAACCAGTAGAGCCATCTCTGGCTGTTGATTACCAGGAAATACCTTATAAGCCTTATGATGTTTAACTAAGCTTGCCTTTTTATCTCCTTGGCTAAGGAGTAGGCCATGCTTAGCAGCGATTTTGGCAAGTGCTTGCTCATCAGCGCGAACATACATGGTGATAGTTTTTGTTAACGCTTCACCGCTGATATGACCTTGATACTGCTCATCAGAAATCACTAAACTATTCTGGCCGCTACTTTCAAGTTTAAGTTTTGTAGTGACCTCACAGTCAAGAATGACCACCCAGTCAAGTTCAGCCAGCTCTGTGAGCATAGTATTTAGAGATAAGCCTAATGCCTGGCTTTTCTCTGCCGCTAAATATTGCTGCTCAATGCGCTGCAGTAACGAAGGCAGTTGAGCGGCAGCGCCCATGCTACGAGCATCTCGGATCCATTGAGTAAGCTCTTTGGCTATCAGCTTAGAAAAGCGTCGCTCTTTCAATGCCTGAACCATCCAGTTACAGAGAAAATGACTTTCTGCATCGACTGTTTTAACTACATTTTTGCCGTTACTACGTTCATCCAGTGCGGCAAGTCCTGCTTGAGCTATCTCTAAGATAGCTTGGTTATAACTGCTCATCGGTTTTCCTTAGCGGATCTTCTTCGCTTTGCTCTTTGGGCTGTTCGATGAGTTTTTAACTTTAACTCTACGGCCTTCCATGTTTCTCTCGGCGACAACCTGAGCACCTGCATTATCTTCACGCTGCTGCTTTTTAGCAAAACTACGACGTTTTTGAAGTTGCTTAATCAGTAGATCACGGCTACCTACTTCATAACCTGGAATGGTGATACGACTAATTTTTTTACCGATCAACTTTTCGATATCATAGAGGGTTCGCTCCTCTTCACGACTAACGAGTGAGATGGCGACACCTGATTTACCTGCACGTCCTGTACGGCCAATACGGTGAACATAATCTTCAGCTAAGAAAGGCAGATCATAGTTAACGACATATTCAAGATTTTGAATGTCTAGACCGCGAGCGGCGACTTCAGTAGCGACTAGGGCGCGTATCTTCCCCTCTTTAAACTCGCGAAGTGCACGGCGACGATTACCTTGTGCTTTTTCTCCGTGGACAACAGATGATGGAATGCCATCCAAGTTTAACTCTTTTACCAGCTTATCAGCTGCATCTCGAGTCGCTGTAAATACAAGTACTTGCTGCCAGTTTTTCTTACCAATTAACTCTGACAATAGCTCACGCTTACGGCGTTGCTCCACAGGGTAGACCACTTGGCTTACTGTATCAGCTGTACTGTTTTGGCTATCTACCGCAATAAGCTTAGGCTTAACTAGCATCTCATTGGCAAGGTTCTTTACAGCACTTGAGAAAGTCGCTGAGAAGAGTAAGTTTTGGCGGTTTTTATTAACGGCCTGCATGATCTTTTGGATATCGCTAATAAAGCCCATATCTAACATGCGATCGGCTTCATCTAGCACCATAAAGTCGACATTTGAAAGGTTCAAGTTACACGCTTGAAGGTGCTCTAAAAGGCGACCTGGTGTTGCCACTATGATGTCTGCGCCGCGTTTAATCTTCTGTGCCTGACTTTCTAACTTAACACCACCGTAAATGGTCAGTACTGAGACATCCATATACTTACTGTAATCATTAATGTTATCGGCGATCTGTGAGGCGAGCTCACGTGTTGGCGTAAGGATCAGCGCACGAGTGTTAGAGCGTTGAGTTTCGGCTGGGTTATCAAGCATCTTCTGTAAGATAGGCAGAGCAAAAGCTGCTGTTTTTCCTGTTCCGGTTTGTGCACTTGCAAGCACATCTTGACCACGGCGAATGGCTGGAATAGCTTCTTGCTGAACAGGCGTCATTTTTTGATAACCACATTCAGAGATAGCACGCAAAATCTCGGGAGCAAAACTAAAAGATTCAAATCTCATCTTGGGGCCTCTACCTTACTTATATGTTCACCTACGTTAATGCAGGCAATATGCTTTATTCACTAGGCTTTCAATGCCTAAACCGCGAATGAAATGCGGCGGCGGAGTATAGCAAGTTTATGATGATTTTAACAGCATATCATTCATCCCCTTAAAAGCGCTATTGGGTTAGATTTTGATAGGGGAAATAGACTTTCAGTCAAAGATTTACAAGCTGCTATTTGACAGAGTGGACCTATGAACTAGGCTTTAGTTGATTTAACTGTAGCGCTAATGCATGGAGGCAATATGGCACCTTGGATACTTGCTGTGAAAAGGAAAGTTTCAACGCTGACAGATCCTTTTACCCTCTCTATGCTGACTCTTCTCAAAAGTGGTAGTGCTAAATTCTCTCGCTTAAGTTCTTTTTTCATTGCACTACTGATAGAGAACCAATATGTCTATTAATGTACTCGTTATCGATGACTCTTTATCCTCTTGCCGAATTTTAAGTGAATACCTGATGCAGCTGACGGTCAATCGAGTGGAATATTGCACCTGTGGTGGTTCCGCTATTAAGATCTTGACCAGATATTCACAGGATTATCACCTGGTTGTCGTTGACCTACATATGCCCAATATGGATGGCATTGAATTACTGATGCAGTTGAGTGAAATGGGCTACAAAGGGGGGATTATTATCGCTTCTGCCATGGAGAACCGTATCATTGAAGCGGCATCCCAAATAGTGATCAACTCAAACCTGCGCTTGCTAGGCTCCTTGGTAAAACCTGTATCAGTAAACCAGCTAAAGTTATGTATCGAACGTTTATTTATGATGGAGACAGAGTTAAGTCCAAAGCCGGCTACAATGACTGTTGATGAGTTACAGCATGCATTGAATCAGGATAAAGTGATCCCCTATTTTCAGGCTCAAATGGATGCCGAGTCAGGGGATATTGTTGGCTTTGAAGTGCTTTGCCGGATCCAATCGGGTAATCAATTAAAGCTACTATCCCCGGATAGTTTTATAGAGGTTGCTGAGAGTCATGATCTCCTTAACCTGCTTACTGAAAAGCTACTAAGTAAAGCTATGGTGGAGTGGAGCCAAATTTGCCAAGATGAATCTTGTATCAACACTAGTCTCTCTATTAATCTTAATCCCAGCCAGTTAGCCCAAGCATCGTGGCCTAATAAGTTGCTTAAGTATTGTGATGAAAACCAAGTAGATTCAGCGAAAATTACTGTTGAAATAACTGAAAACCAGGCCTTAGATCAGCAGAGCCAGTATTCAAGCATTAGTCGCCTTCGCTTGCATAAGTTTGGTGTTGCGATAGATGATTTTGGCACGGGGTATACAAATCTAACTCAACTTTGTCGTTTACCTATCAGTGAGTTAAAGCTAGATATGAGCTTTGTCAGAGGAATACACTTAGATCCATTAGCGCAAGCTATTCTCAAATCATTGCAAAATATCAGCCAAAACCTTGGTATAAGCCTTGTGGCTGAAGGCGTAGAGGATCTGCGCGATCTAAATTATCTTGAGCGTATAGATAATTTGCGGTTACAGGGCTTTCTAATCTGTAGGCCAAAACCATTTACTGAGTTAATGCGCTGGTTAAAAGCGCATAAAAAAGTGGGTAACGCTAAACTTGAGAGCTCTCGAGTTAATAGTGATAAAGCTAACAGTAACAGAGTTGAAAGTGGTTCAAAGGTAAAGGCTGTTATCACCGCTGAACACTCTGATGATAGAAGGTCAAATTACACTATCTAGCGATTCAATTGGTATGAGTAAATATGCTAATAAAAAAGCAGGCAAAAATGCCTGCTTTTTTTATGAGGATTATACGTGATACCAATTGCATTAAGTATTTGATCAATTCAGAGCGCCTTAGGCTTTTCAATTCAAGGCGCATTAGTGAGCAAATGGTTATTCCCTTTTGAGCTAATGCAAAGCAGAAGTGGGAAGCCTAAGACGCTCACGTAGTGCGGCTGATGTTCAAAGCAATGGCAAAGCCCTTTATACTTCGATGAACGCTTTCGATATAGAATAACTATTAGCTTCAATCGTCCATCTCGCCTACAGGGCTTTGAATTCCCGTTGAATGGTCAAACTTTTAATGCAACTGGTATTAAATTGCTTTAGTCGCATTTTCCAACCAGCTTAGTTCAGCGCCTTGCATTAAGGGAGAAAGCGTCTGATAAACTTGCTTATGGTAATCATTAAACCAGTTTACTTCAGCACCCGTTAATAGGTTCTTGTCGATTAGGCGTGAATCCATAGGGATAAATGTCAAAGCTTCAAATTCAAACATTTCACGCTCAGCATTCGCTAAAGCTTCACAAGGTCTGACGGCGATAAGGTTTTCGAGTCGAATACCAAATTCATCAGCGCGGTAGTATCCAGGCTCATTAGAGACAACCATTCCAGCTAGCAGTGGCACGTTATTACTGTTTTTTGCGATCCGTTGTGGTCCCTCATGTACGCTGAGGAAGTGTCCGACACCATGGCCTGTTCCATGATCATAGTCGAAGCCATGTTGCCATAAGTGTTGGCGGGCAAAGCTGTCAAGTTGTTGACCTGTGGTGCCACGTGGGAACTTCGCCTGATCAAGAGCAATATGTCCCTTAAGTACTAAGGTGACCATCTTCTTATGCTCGTTAGTCACTTGACCTATGGCGATGGTACGGGTGACATCTGTGGTGCCATCTAGGTACTGGGCACCAGAGTCGACCAAGTAGATACTGTTGTTGGTCATTTGTGCTGGAGTGCCATTGTTATGGTTGTAATGGCACATGGCAGCATTCGCACCGACAGCCGAGATGGTGTCGAAGCTAGGTTCTTGATAAAGGCTATCTGCTAGGCGGAAGCTTTCAAGTTTGTCGGCTAAAACGGCTTCATCATAAAAGTTACCTGCTAGGACTTCACTGTCTAACCAAGCTAAAAAACGGCTAACAGCGACACCGTCACGTATGTGACAAGCTCTCATTCCATCTAGCTCTGCGGTGTTTTTCTGTGCTTTTGCCAAAGCGATTGGGTCACTGCCTGGGATTAATATCGCCCCAGCCTGCTGAGCGGTGAGTTGTGACCAAGCATTACTGGCATTAGGATCTGCGAGTAGTTTGACGCCATTTAGTTGAGTCAAAGATGCTTTTAACTCCACTTCATCTTTAAAGCTCACGCCTGGGCCAACATGGCTATCTATGCCTGTCGGGAGTTTGCTCAGGTCAGTAAACAGTGTCATTTCACCGCTACTGCTTAATAGTGCAGAGCCTAATATAACCGGTAGACGAGGAACATCGCTGCCTCGAATGTTTAGTAGCCAGCAAAATGAGTCTAACGAGGTGATGAGAGCCATATCTGCGCCCATTTTTGCGACAGTTTTACCGCTCTGCTGACGTTTTTCTACGCTCGTTCTTCCTGCTAGCGCTTCATCAAAGAGTATGGCTGGTGTGTCAGTAAGTTCAGGTCTCTGCTGCCAATGAAGATCGATTGGATTGTTATCTAGTGGGATCAGCGACATTTGAGCTTGTGATAACTGGCTAACAGCGGCTTGCTGCCAGCTGAGCGGGTGAAGCCTCGCATCATATCCGATACGTGCATTGGCACTTAATGTTTCGACAAGCCATGGGATCTGCGGCGTATCAGTGAGGCTTAAATAGTCAAATAAAGTGTTATCAACTTGAAGTTTAACTTGCACAGTGTAACGGCCGTCAATAAAGATGACTGCGCTATCTTTTAAAACGATTATCATCCCCGCAGAGCCAGTAAAGTTACTGACCCACTGCATGCGCTCATTTCGCTCAGGCACATATTCACCTAAATACTCATCGGCACGAGGAATGATAAAGGCATCTAGGTTTTCTTTAGCCATCTCGCTACGAACCGCTGCAAGACGTGAAGCAATAGATTGGGGCATGGATACTCCGGTTACGACTAACATTCGCTCGTTAGTGTCATTATAGTTTTAGTAATGCGGGGATTATCGCAGCAGAAACGCTGAGTGGGAAGCACAAACAGATGTCCAAACTCTTCAATTTAGACAGATATGTATGTGTCACTACATATTTACTGTTACATCTGTAGCTAAATCAATTAGATTAATGGTTACGGATGTTTCGATAACTAGAAAACCTTAATGATATGGAGATAGTTGATGCCTTTTAATGTGTGGGTGCTGACCATTGCTCAGGCCTTTGCCATGAGTGCTGCCCCTATGATGATGCTACTAGGTGGAATTATCGGTGCAAAGCTTGCTCCCACTCCAGTATTGGCCACTTTACCGATAGCCTCTATGGTTGTTGGGGTGGCTATCTCTATACTTCCTGTGACTCAATTAATGCGTGCTTTTGGGCGTAAGAAGGTATTTATTGCGGGCTCGGTACTTGCTGCTTTTGCAGGTCTTATTGCTGCATATGCCGTGGCAGAGCAAGTGTTTAGCTATTTTTGCATTAGTGGTGTCATTCTTGGTTGTGCAGGTGCCATTATTCAGCAATATAGATTTGCTGCCATGGAATCCGTTACTGCTGAGCTATCAGCAAAGGCCGCATCTAGAGTCTTATTAGGTGGATTAGTTGCTGCCTTTTTAGGTCCTGAACTGGCAGTCTTAGGCAGTGAAATTGTTGCGACCCCTTTCGTTGGTGCCTTTCTATTTTTAACCTTAATGGCCATATGCGCCGCGATCACTTTGAGTTTCTACCAAGAAACACAAATAGAAGCTGAGTCTGCCAGTGTAGAGCAAGTAAAAGGTGAGTCTCGGAGTATGCGTGAGATTTTATCAAATATTCAGATCTGGGTTGCCATTGCTGGCGCTATGATAGGTTTCGCCATGATGTCATTCGTAATGACTGCAACGCCTCTGCACATGCATCATATTGAGCATCACTCACTGGCAGATACTAAATGGGTTATTCAGAGCCATATTATCGCTATGTACCTACCGTCGCTGTTTACTGGCTACCTCGTGGCCAAGTGGGGAGTGTCTAAGATGATGTTGATAGGGCTCGCTGCCTACGCTGTAACAATTATGACAGCTTTAGTCGGTAACGAGTTGCTTAACTATTGGACTGCACTCGTTTTGCTTGGCTTGGGTTGGAATCTATTATTTGTTGGCGGCACCGTCATGTTGCCCCGTTGCTATATGCCTAGTGAGCGCTTTAAGGTTCAAGCCTTTAACGATACTGTGGTTTTTGGTGCCCAAGCCATCGCTTCGCTCAGTGCAGGCTGGGTGATCCATCAACTTGGTTGGGAGCTGTTATTGGTGATCTGCTTACCCTTTATTGCAGTTCAACTGGCCTTAATTAGCTGGTTGAAATTCAGCCGTAGTAAGTTTTTAACGGCAAAAACCAGTGATTAAGCGATTCTCTTATGTTGTATAGTTATTGTTAAATAGATTATTATTACAAAAAGTTATTAACTAACTCAGGGAATCGAGTTTTATTGGAGCAAGCGATGCACACGTTAACAATCGATATTGGTGGTACAAAAGCATTATTTGAGTTGCACCTTGATGGGCGTACTGAACAGTATAAGGTTCCGACGGGTGAAGGATTCGATATCGCAGATCTCAATAGGCACCTCATTGAGTTGGAAGCGGACTATGGCTTAGATGAATATCAGCTTGCTGTTGCTTTACCTGGCCTAGTCAAACGTAATGAACTGCTCTCTAGTAAATCTCTTCCATGCTTAAATGGTTTGTCTCAATCAGATCTAAATTCTAAGGCAAAAAGGATACTTTTAAGTAATGATCTGGATGCGGGTCTGGGGGCTGTGATCGATCCTAAGCAAGATTGTGAGTTGTTGATCATGTGTGGTACCGGGATCGGTTTGGCAATCTCTGTCAATGGGCAGCTCTTCTCTGGAGCGAGTGGATTTGCTGGTGAATTAGGCCATTGCCGAGTAATGACAGAATCTGGTGAGTTTAGTCTGGAGCAGTTAGCGAGTGGTGATTCGATTCGAACCCGTGAGCTAAAAAGTTCATACGAGCTTAATCGTGCAGGACGCTACCTAGGTATGGGCATATCTTGGGCTGTTAATCTATTTAACCCTAATCGTATCTGGTTAGCTGGTGGAATGATGAACAGCTCGGATTACTATAGGGGTTGTATAGATTCCTTGAATGAGATGGCATTAACAGCACCATTATCTGAAACTAAAGTTGCTCGAGTTGATGATATGGAGACCTTAGTTTGTCGGGGGTTGAAAGTGTTACTCGATAAAGCAGTATAGCCGTACTTTAAGCGCGTCATCCCATTGGCGCGCATTGCTAGCGTGTATTTCAGTCCTTGTTCGCGTCACTACTCTGCAGCACCTTTTGCTATTCAATAAGTTTACTCTTCAATCTATTCTACCAATTGGTTTTCTGAATCATTTAAGGGAGGTTTTTCAACTACGATCTCTCATTTGAAAAACTTTCCACTGACACTTTGTATATTTTATGCTAGAAAGTAGCTCTAATTTCTGTATTGGTTGAGTGTCGCTATTTAGTCACTGTTTTTAATAGCAGGTATCTGAGCCAAAAAATAAAAAAATCTGGCAAAGCATTAAGCTTTGAGTTTGAGATAAAATAAAAAGGGTAATCCTATGACCTTAGGTGTGGGCGGTTCGACCGCAGTGCAAGAGTTGGCTAAGTTGAGTGATATGACCAAAGGGTCTCATCCTATTAGCCAAAATGAATACCGTGAGCGTATTGAGAAAGCGCAGTCACTAATGAAGGCGCAGGAGCTTGAAGCCATCTATATTAATGCCGGAACCAATCTCTACTACTATACCGGAACACGTTGGTATGCCAGCGAGCGTATGGTTGGCGCTATCATCCCAGCGAGCGGTGACGTTGAATATATCGCGCCTGCTTTTGAGGTCGATACTTTAGAAGGCTTTATGGTTATCGAAGGCAAGGTGAATACGTGGCAAGAAGATGAAAGCCCCTATGCTCTGTTTGGCGATGTGCTAAAAAATATGGGCATAGATAGCGGTAAAGTGGGGATTGATGAGTCGGCTGCTTTCTTTATCTTCGATGGTGTGCGCCTTGCTCATAACCAATTTGATTATGTAAATGCAAAACCTGTGACTGCAGCGTGTCGTATGATCAAATCAGATACAGAACTTAGTCTACTTCAGCGCGCTAAGGATATGACCTTAGAGGTACATAAAGCTGCTGCACGTATATTGAGGGAAGGTATCACTGTTGGTGAAATTGAAGCCTTTATCAATGACGCGCATAAGGCGGTTGGTGCACCAGCAGGTTCCTATTTCTGTATCGTATTATTTGGTGAAGATAGTGCTTACCCACATGGGGTTAAGTCACCTAAAGCGCTTGAGCTTAATGACACTGTGCTCATTGATACAGGTTGTCAGCTTCAAGGGTATAACTCAGATATCACCCGTACATTTGTGTTCGGTAAACCAAGTGCTAGACAGCGTGAGTTATGGCAGCATGAGCAAGATGCTCAGCTTGCAGCTTTCGAAGCTGCAAAAGTAGGGGCAACCTGTGCCAGTGTTGATAGAGCTGCTCGTGATGTACTGGAAGCGGCTGGTTTTGGTCCTGGGTATGATGTACCAGGCTTACCTCACCGTACTGGCCATGGTGTAGGACTCGATATTCATGAGTGGCCATATTTGGTGCTTAATGACCAGACACCTTTGGCTGCTGGCATGTGTTTTAGCAATGAACCTATGCTATGTGTGCCTGGTGAGTTTGGCGTACGTCATGAAGACCATTTCTATATGACTAATGAAGGCCCGGTATGGTTTACAAAGCCTGCCCATTCTATCGATGATCCTTTTGGTTACGAAGACTAAGTCGTAACCTTTACTCGTGCTGAGCCATAAGTTCTGGAAGTAGACAGCGCGAAATAGACAGTGCGAAATAGACAGCGGATATGATGTTGAGTCATTCCGCTTTTTTCTGCGTATAGCTTGCTGATAGTGATGATATTTGATGCTTGCTTTTCTCAGTTTTAGCCATCCCATATACAAAACATATTCAGTGATATATTCCTTTTTTACTGCTTTCTCCTTTTTTAAATCTCGCTAAAGCCCGCGTAAGCCATTATTTAAACCATTTATAATCATATGCTTGCGTTAATGTAAAACTAGGTGTTGCAATTACGTTCAATTTAAGCCTATGCTAAATAAGTGATGACAGCGTTGTCATTGCCCTGTGAAAAATTTAATGAAAGGCAAACCAATCGAAAGGTTGGGACGCAAAGCCACCGGTCTAAGGGGGCAATATTGAAAAGGTCGCATTTTCAATATTGTCGAAGTACCTAAGATAGCGGGGATGTTTCAGGAATTTCTTCGTGTGATGTGATGGTATAAAGAACCGAAAAGGTCAGTACTAGCCATATCCATGGTATTAAGAATAGGTTGGTATCCTGTTCAAGCTTTGTTTGCCTTATTGATTGTTTTATAAAAATAAAAAGCAATAAGGATACCCTATGTTTAACACTAAACTCTCATCTGCTGCGCTTGTCGTGGCTAGCGTATTTGCAACATCTGCATATGCCTCTGTACCCGGTAAGCCAACAATAGGCTGGGGCGAAACCAACTTTTCAATTATTGAAGTCAATCAATCTGCTACCGCATACAACCAACTGGTTACCGTTAAAGATGCCGCAGCAGTTTCTGTTACTTGGAACTTATGGTCTGGCGAACTTGGTGACACGGCCAAGGTGCTATTTGATGGTGTTGAGGTTTGGTCAGGCGCTTCTACGGCGTCGGGCAGTGCGACGTTCGACATCAGTCAAGGTGGTCGCTATCAAATGCAAATCCAACTTTGTAATGCTGATGGTTGCACGCTCAGTGATGCTAAAGAGATCATTGTCGCCGATACTGATGGCAGTCATTTATTGCCGTTAGAGACACAGCTAGGGGAAAACAACAAACCTTATGCCAACAAGTCAGGCAAGGTTGTGGGCAGCTATTTTGTTGAGTGGGGCGTATATGGCCGCAAATTTCCGGTCGATAAAGTACCGGCACAAAACCTGACCCACATTTTATATGGCTTCACGCCTATTTGTGGTGGCGATGGCATTAACGATAGCTTAAAGGAGATTGAGGGGAGCTTCCAAGCTTTGCAGCGCGCTTGTAGTGGTCGTGAAGACTTTAAAGTGGCGATACATGATCCATGGGCTGCTGTGCAGATGCCCCAAGCTGGTGTTAGTGAATTTTCAGATCCATACAAGGGCAATTTTGGTCAGTTGATGGCGTTAAAGCAGGCTCAACCTGATTTGAAGATCCTCCCTTCGGTTGGTGGCTGGACACTCTCTGATCCTTTCTATTTCTTAGGCGATAAAGTTAAGCGTGACCGGTTTGTCGCTTCGGTAAAAGAGTTCTTACAAACCTGGAAGTTCTTCGATGGTGTCGATATCGATTGGGAGTTTCCTGGTGGTAAAGGCGCTAACCCAGATCTTGGCGATCCAGCCACTGATGGTGCGACCTATGTGCTCTTGATGAAAGAGCTAAGAGCCATGCTCGATGAACTGAGCGCAGAAACGGGCAGAACCTATGAGCTGACATCTGCGATCAGTGCTGGCTCTGATAAAATTGCCATGGTGGATTATCAAGACGCGCAGCAGTATATGGATAACATCTTCTTGATGAGTTATGACTTCTACGGTGGCTGGTCTAATACAGATCTCAACCATCAGACGGCACTGTATGCTGCGAGCTGGAAGCCAGATACCAAAAATACCACTCATATCGGTGTCAATGCGCTGCTTGCGCAAGGCGTGACGCCTGAGAAAATCGTTATTGGGACAGCCATGTATGGTCGAGGTTGGACTGGTGTCAGCGGTTATCAAGATGGTAATCCGTTTACAGGAACGGCAACCGGAAAAGTGAAAGGTACCTGGGAAGATGGGGTGGTCGATTATCGTCAAATTATCAATGAGTATATGTCTGGTGAATGGCAATATGATTACGATGAAGTGGCTGAAGCACCTTACGTGTTTAAAGCATCGACAGGGGACCTTATTACTTTTGATAACCCAAGATCTGTGAAAGCAAAAGGTCAGTATGTTACGGCTAATCAATTAGGTGGACTGTTTTCGTGGGAGATTGATGCTGATAATGGGGATATTCTTAATGCTATGCATGAGGGTTTAGGCCACGGCGAGGGCACAACTCCTCCAGTCAATAAAGCGCCTATCGCAAATGCGGGGAGTGCCCAGAGTGTGACAGGGCCCAGTGATGTCGTATTGGATGCTGGTTTGTCACGGGATCCTGAAGGTAAAGCACTGACCTATGCCTGGAGTCAGACCTCTGGTCCTGCACTTACTTTGGTCAATGCCGATATGGCTCAAGCCAGTTTTAGCCTAAATGCAACGGATGCCGATGTAGTGTATGGCTTCTCTGTGACAGTGACCGATCCTGAAGGCTTATCAAGCACTGCAATAACATCTGTGACTAATATGGCACCTCAAGCTAACCGCGCACCAGAGGTCTCTCTTGATGCTGCTGTAACAGTTGATTCAGCCAAGCAGGTCAGTGTGGTTGCGACTGCGAGCGATGCCGATGGTGACGCCTTGACTTATAGCTGGACAGTGCCTGCTGGTATAACTGCAACGGGCCAAGCAACTGACACATTAGTGGTCACAGCCCCTTCTGTTACTGAGGATACAAGTTATACCTTAAGTGTTCTGGTGTCCGACGGCTCTCTTGATGCCTCAGCGCAAACACTGCTTACAGTGAAAGCGCCAACAACGGGAGGCTGTGACTCAACTGACCCTGATGCCGGCAATCACCCTGCATGGGAGTCTGGCACTGTTTATACTGGTGGTAATACTGTGAGTCATAACTGTTTGGTCTGGAAAGCTAAGTATTGGACTCAAGGTAACGAGCCTACTGTTACAGCGGATCAATGGGCGTTGCAAAGTAATGTCGAGCTCGGCTGGAATGCGGGCGTTGCATATAACGGTGGTGAGCAGACAACGCATAATGGCCATACTTGGCAGGCTAAATGGTGGACGAAAGGTGAAGAGCCTGGCGTTGCTGATGTTTGGACAGACCTCGGCGCGACAGCTAACTAATCTGTTGTTTTCTATCTAGTAAGAGGGGAAGTTCTTCCCCTCTTTTTCCTTTGAATATGCCTAAATTTTGCAATCGGAATCTGGCTAGCTGTCTTGCCCTTTTGGAGATTTAGGTGGAGAGTTCCTATGAAACAACATCATCTAGCCATCTCTATCATGGCATCATCTCTAGCGTTTCCTCTATTGGCTGCAGAAGCTGTACATTTCACTCAAGCCGAGATTGATGCTAAAGAAGCGACATTGACAGACTTTCCTTTGATGCAAGCGGTCAAGTCATCTATCGCTACCAGAGATAATGCCATCGTCGAGGCGATCACACCACTAAATCCAACGAATCCTGACAATGTTAAGCGGCTCGAGTCAGTACTCAGTGAAGCGCAGTTTGAATTTCTGTTTCCTGTGCGGGCGTCTGAATATACCTATCAAGGCTTATTGCAAGCGGCTGCTAAGTTTCCGGCGTTATGTGGAAGTTATAGCGATGCTCGTGATGCAGAGGCAATATGCCGAAAATCGTTAGCCACTATGTTTGCACATTTTGCCCAAGAGACAGGCGCCCATGATAAGTGGATGACTGAGCCCCAATGGCGACAAGGCTTGTATTGGGTGCGGGAGGTCGGCTGGGATGAAACCAAGCGTGGTGGCTACAATATGGAGTGCAATCCTGATACTTGGCAGGGACAAGTTTGGCCTTGTGGCACCTTTGCTGATGGTAGCTATAAGAGCTACTTTGGTCGTGGGGCTAAACAGCTTTCGTACAACTATAATTACGGTCCTTTCTCCGATGCCATGTTCGGTGATGTTGCGACCTTGCTTAATAACCCTGAGTGGGTAGCCGATACCTGGTTAAATTTAGCCAGTGCAGTTTTCTTCTTTACCTACCCTCAGCCTCCTAAACCTTCGATGCTGCATGTCATTGATGGGACTTGGCAGCCCAATGCTAAAGATAGCCAAAATGGGCTGTCTGCAGGTTTTGGTGCGACGACCCATATCATCAATGGTGGGATTGAGTGTGGGGCGGGCAGTGAAAAGCCGCAATCTCTGAACCGGATGGAGTACTACCAAGCTCATGCTCAATACCTAGGCGTGCCTATTGAGGCTGATGAGGTGTTAGGTTGCAAAGATATGAAACCTTTCGATAACCAAGGCGCTGGCGCCATGTTGATCTATTGGGAGCAGGATTGGTCCTATATTCCAGGTAACCCCAATGGCGGTAAGAGTTATGCGTGTAAATTGGTTGGCTATCAGACTCGCTACAGTGCCTTTAAATCCGGCGATTACAGTCTATGTTTACTGCATTTTTTTCCTGAAGTTGTCATTGATGACACTGGTACACCGACGGATCCAACAGATCCTGTGAATCGTGTACCAGTTGCAGATATTCAAGGAGCTGCAGAAGCTGAAAGTGGCGCATTAATCACATTATCTGCGTCGCAATCAAGCGATCCTGAAGGAGCTGCGCTCAATTACCTTTGGACATTACCAGCAGGTGCGAGTGCACCGTCGCTTGTGGATGAGACATTGGCATTAACCCTTCCTGCACTTAGTCAGACCGAAACAGTGACGGTGTCACTCAAGGTCACAGATGATAAAGGCTTAAGTGCCAATATTAGCCATGCTATTTTAGTTAATCTTGTTGATGGAACGCCGCCCGATGGTGTAGCGCCTTATCAAGCGGGCTATGCATATGCGGCAGGAGATAGAGTGAGTAATGCTGGTGGTATCTATGAGTGTAAACCATTTCCTTACACAGCTTGGTGTGCGGGCGCTGCCTGGGCTTATGAGCCGGGAGTAGGCGTTGCATGGGAAGATGCATGGATAGCGAGATAGCTTATGTTGAAAAGATAAAATAGCGTGAATCTAGAGTATAAAAAACGCGCCAAAGGCGCGTTTTTTAATTCTAATATAGCGTAAAAATGACTTAATCTATGCTGATAAGCTCAACGTCAAAAATTAGCACTGAACCACCAGATATTTTGCCTGTTGAGCGGTTGCCATAAGCTAAGGTGCTAGGAATAAAGAAGCGTGTCTTCTCACCGGGTACCATCAACTGTACGCCTTCAGTCCAACCTTTGATCACGCGGTTAAGTGGAAAAGCGATAGGTTCACCGCGCTCCACCGAGCTATCAAATACTGTGCCGTCGATTAAGGTACCGTGATAATGCACTGTCACTGTATCACTGGCTTTTGGGTGAATTTCACTATCGCCTTTATTGAGCACCTTATATTGCAGGCCCGACAGTGTCTCTACAACACCCTCTTTATTTTTGTTTTCGGCCAAAAAGGCATTACCGATAGCAATATTCTCTTTTGAAACTTTTTGATTATTCATCGAAGTGAAAAAGTAAAAAATGACGCCAGCAATGACGACAACGGCTAAAAGCATTTTCATATAATTAATTCAATCAGTGTAATGTCTGAAGCTATGATATCTAATCGTTTGCTATAGGTAAATTAGAGCTGAACATTATCTGTATTTTATCAATTAAGTATATTTGATTTGCTTATAGTCAAAAGTTGTCTGGGCAATATTTTTAATAGAAAAGTTGTGATAGTGTTGGCTTGAAAGTAACCAATAACTCTTTTTAAATAAGCATAATTTCTAAGTTTTTATATACCTTACTAGAGTGGTAAAGCGTTATATGAGAATACCTACCGCTTTGACACCACATAATTAATGCAGAATAAGGATTCATTCTGATGAAGTATGTCAACTCCATCTATAGCTATTTTCTTTTCATTTCATTGGCGCTTCTTTCTGGTTGTGGAGGCGATAACGATGGCTTTCCTACTGGTGGCTGTGGCGGAGAGGGGGACCCTTGTCCTCCTTATGCTGTTGAGTTAACCGTTACTCCTCAGCTGAGTACATTAGCGGTTGCCACCGAAGAGCAATATATAGCGAGGGCGACATACAGTGATGGTACGCAAAGAGAGGTAACCACAGAGGTGACCTGGTCAAGTAGCATGCCTGATGTGGCTTCAATTGAAGCGGCTGGAATAGCGAGCGCTGAGGCGGTAGGTACAACAGATATTATCGCCACACTTGCAGCGAGCCAAGCTGGCCCTGAAGTGAGCGATAGCGCGATTCTTCATGTCACAGATGCCGCTGTTACCTCATTGACGATAGAGCCTGGTCAAGCCGAAACCTTAGTGGGTTTAACGCAAGGCTATAGAGCTGTCGCCTTATTTGCGGATTCTCATATACAAGATGTGAGTCGCTATACTGATTGGGGCACCTCAGAGCCAACAGTGGCAACTATCTCCAACGAGGAGTTAACCAAAGGACTTGCTACAGGTGTGATGCCTGGTACGACCCAAGTCATTGGTAGTTATGCGAATATGAATGCAGAAGCGCAATTAGTGGTACTGGATTCGGCAGTTGAAAAGCTTGTTGTTAGCCCAGTAGATATCAGTTTTCCAGTCGGTACGGGCGTACAGTACCGCGCCGATCTTATTTTTGCTGATGGTCTAAGTATGGATGTCACGGCACAGTCAAGTTGGGCCAGTAGTGTCACGGCTGTGGCTAGCATAAATTCAGATGCGCGTTTAATTGGACTGCAAACGGGTAAAACACAAGTCTCAGCTAACTTAAACTTTGCTGATGTGAATGTGTCAGATTCGACCTCCGCCACAGTAACCCAAAGCGTGATAACTCAATTAGTTGTAAGCCCTGATAACCTGATTAAACCTGTAGGGACTCAAGGTGATTATTTAGCAACGGCATATTATTCAGACGGTACCACAGCAGATGTCACCCATGATGCCACTTGGTCGGTCGATGATAAAAGCATTGCTGTGATTGTAGAGTCCGGTGACATGGGGGGCCATGCTACAGCTATCTCTCCAGGTTCTGTGGAAGTGACGGCATCATTTGGTAACCAAAGCGGCGCCGTGACGGCTGAAGTGACCCAGGCTGTGATAGAAAGTATAGAGATCACGCCTCTTGATTATGTAACCCCCGCAGGCACGCAAGTTGTTTACAGCGCCAGAGCAAGATTTTCAGACGCAAGTGTTCATGATATTACCTTACTGGGCTACTGGCAGAGCACGATAGACTCGGTTGCGAATATTGGTATTAGTGGGGCCAAAGCGGGAGTTGCCCATGCCAAAGCGGTAGGCGTAACAGATATCAGCATAGATTATATGGGGATGAAGCAGACAACGACGTTAACTGTGACTGATGCGGTTATCTCAGGTTTACAGGTGACCCCAAAGAATTTGCAAAAACCTCAAGGCACTCGCGGTCAATATCGGGCTATAGCTAATTATACTGATGGCCATACTGAAGATGTTACATCGACAGCGACATGGAGCTCAGCTAACCCAAGCATTGTGAGCATTATAACTTCAGGCAGTAGTGGTGGATATGCAACCGCCAATGAGGTGGGTACCACGAATATTCAGGCTGTTTACGCAGGTCTGAAAGCATCATCAGCTAACACCTCACTAATAAAAGTCAGTGCACAAACCTCGGGGGCAAGCTCAGATTCGACCCCTGCTACTGTCACAAATGCGGTGCTTGAGAAACTGGTTATCTCGCCTGTAACGGCGAGTGTCTCGGCAGGGAATAACCAGCAATATAACTTAACTGGGATCTTCTCTGATGGCAGTAGTAAAGAGGTTACCGAATTTGCTGACTGGCAAGTTGAAAGCTCGAAGATTGCGACAATAGATGCTAAAGGCAACGCCTTAGGCTTGAGCTCTGGCACGACCGGGATATTGGCGACCTATTTAGGCGTTCAAGCTAGCGCTGAGTTAATTGTGACCGATGCAGTTATTGAAAGCCTACAAGTGACGCCAGTACAGAACCAATTGCCAGAAGGGGAGACGCAGCAACTAATTGCAACGGCTTTTTACTCCGATGGGCATGCTAGTGACGTGACTCAATTGGCGACTTGGTCATCAGTTGATACAAGTATTGTAGAGGTGGTATCTCTCGGTGTCGAGGCAGGTTTAAGCCATGCTTTGAGTGCTGGGGATACCAGTGTCACAGCTAATTTTGATGGCATGCAAGCCAGTGCGACCTTTGTTGTGACTGATGCAATTTTGGAGTCTGTGACCCTTTCTCCTGTTTACTCATCAGTTGCAGCGGGCAATAGTCAGCAATACCAATTTATGGGCATCTTTTCTGATGGTACAAATAGAGATCTGACTAAGGTTGCTAATTGGCAGTCAAGTCTTGCCTCCGTGGCAAGTGTCGATCGCTTTGGTCTCGCGCTTTCCTATGTTGAAGGGATGACAGAGATACGTGCAAGTTACATTGGCTTTAGCGCCACCGCGACGCTTGATGTCACCGATGCAAGCTTGACAGGGCTTCAGGTTACTCCGGCAAACACTCAGGTTCCTGTAGGGACAAGTGGTCAGTTTGTTGCGACGGCATTTTACTCAGATGGGCATAGCAGTGATGTCAGCCAATTAGCGACTTGGCGTGCTGTAGACAATTCAATTGTTAATATTGTCGCAACTGGAGCCACTGGGGGATTTGCTGAGGCGATTACCGTTGGCGATACTCAAGTTCAGGCGAGCTTTGAAACGTTAACTGATTCGGTCGATGTGACTGTCACCGATGCTGTACTAGAGCGTTATGTGGTCAGCCCAACTTCGGCCACTATTGCTGCAGGTCTTACTCAGTCTTATCAAGCGACAGGTATCTTTTCAGACGGTAGCAATAAGGACCTCACTCAGTTCTCTAACTGGCAAAGCTCGGATACCAGCATAGCTAGCTTAAATAAACAGGGCGTTGCAAGCAGCTACACATCTGGCCAGATCACTGTGACGGCTCAATATATTGGTTTTAGCGATATCGCTTCCTTGGTCGTCAATGATAAAGCGCTTAGCTATATCAAGGTCACACCAAGTCTTGTTGAAGTGCCTTTAGGCACCGAAGGGCAGTTTACTGCTCAGGCTTTCTATACTGACAATAGCTCAGAAGATATCACTGATGTTGCTACATGGCGCAGTCAAGATGAGTCCATTGTTCATATTGGTACGGGCGCACTGGATGCTGGCTACGGTATAGGAGTTGGTGTCGGGCAGACATCAATTACAGCGCAGTATAAAACCGAAACTGATACTGCAGTTGTTAGGGTGAATGATGCCGATATTATTGAACTGACGATATCGCCTGAAAACAAAACGGTGCCTCTAGGTTTAAGTCAGCCTTATCAAGCTTTTGCCCGCTTCACTGATGGAAGCAGTAAAGAGGTGACTTTAGCGTCTAGCTGGCAAAGTTCAAACCTTAAAGCTGCCACAATCGATATGCAGGGATTGGCACAAACCACGGTAGGCGGTGGAGAGTATCAAACAGTTATTAAGGCAACATATAAGGGCTTAACGGCAGAGACGAACTTGTATGTTGGTGAAGCACAGCTTGTAGAGCTTCAAGTCACGCCTGCAACGTCAGAGGTGAATATTAATGAGTTTCAGCAGTACATTGCGACAGCGTTTTATTCTGACGGTTACTCTTCAGATATAAGTGGTGCTGCAACTTGGACTGTCCTCGACTCCAGTGTTGCCCATGTCGTTTCTTCAGGCTTTGCCGCAGGGCGCGTGACTGGAGATAGTCAAGGTACGACTCAGATAAATGCACACTATTATGGTATGGATGCTCAAGCTGAAATAGTAGTGACAGAACTTGAATATCTTGGGGTGGATGTAGAGCCTGCTGACAGTCATGTGATTGTCAATGAGACGATTCAGATGCAAGCGCTAGCGATATATAAAGATAGTGGCGGTAGCATTGTCTCTAAAGATGTCACGCCTCAAAGTATATGGTCTGTTGAGAAGCGGGAGAAAATAACCATCAACACTACTGGGCTAGTGACAGGGCTAGAGGCTGGAGAGTCTGCAGTTTATGCTGAATTTCAGGGCCTCAGAGGTGAGGGACGAGTCAATGTGCTTAACAGTGAAGTGATAAGCCTCAAGGTTACGCCTGATAATTTAGCGGTGCCTGTCGGCACCAAGGGACGCTATACCGTAGTTGCGACCATGTATAACGCGTCACTCGTCGATGTGACAGATAAGGCGACTTGGTCTTCAAGCAACACTGATGTGATCCATATGGTGACGACAGGTTCTGATGGTGGGACAGCGACGGCGGTAGGTGTAGGCTCAAGTACTATCACTGCGGAATATGATGGTGCCGTTGATGCAGTGACAACACAAGTGAATGCCGTTTCATTAGTAAAGCTTGAGATCACGCCAAGAATCGAATGGATAATCTCCCAAGTTGCTACCCCATTTTTTGCCACTGCCACATTCTCTGATGGGTCTGAGTTAGATGTCACCAGAGATGCTTCATGGATGAGTAGCAATCCTAGAGAAGTTGAGATCGGGACTGGAGGTGAACGTGCTGGGATAGCGGTAGGGCAGTATGAGAGTGGCAGCGCCACAATTTCAGCCACGTATAAAGGGTTAAGCGATCAATTAGCCCTTGGTGTTGCACCTAGAGAAGCGGTATCGGTTGAGATTCTTCCCAACCAGATGACGATTGAGGTGGGAGGGTATCAAATTGTGGAGGTCTGGGTTCATTTTAATGATGGCAGCTCAGAAAACTATGCCGACTATGTTGATTGGAACAGTAGTGATTACAGTGTCGCTTATCCAAACAGACACGAGGTTGATGGTGAAGGCGTTGGGACGGCAATAGTCACAGCCACTTTTGATGGGCAAAGTGGCACTGCTAATGTAGAAGTAGTACCAGCCAGTTAACCCTATGTAAAGCGTAAAAGAGTAGAGAGTAAAAAAGGCGCTTTAAGCGCCTTTTTTATTAGGAGCGTTATTGGACAATTGAATAAACTAGCTGCTGCCCTCTATCTGACAGTGCGCCAAACAGGAGCAGGTTATTTATAATAATCATGCAAGCGAGTATGACTCTAAAGCTGACTTTCTGCGATTTGTGCCTTAAATATTGCTGTGCGATTAACGCCCCAGGCCAGCCGCAGCAAAGCGCGAGTAGCTGTAAGGTACGCTCTTTTATTCGCCATTGACCTTTGATAGCTGCAGACTTATCTCTGGCATAGGCAAGAAAGGTGATAAAGCTTACGCTTAAATAGACGTACAAAACTGTCAAAGGCAGTTTGTCGAGCATAGCGCTAACAGTAAGGCCGGCTAAAAACAGCAGTGCTGCGCCGACCTTGATTTTTTGATTCATAAGAGTGTGCTTAAGAGTATTGATTCACTTCAGTCTATCAGAAGTACTCCACCTCTAGCTCGTAGATCTCAGCGCGTAATTCATCTGATTCATATTTTGCTATTAAGGCAAAATCATCACGATAGAGATCGACCATATCGAAGTTATCGCTGGCATCTGTGTATTGCTTTAGCAGCGATTGTTTATTAGTAGGTAAACCTAAACCCTTAATTGATGAGTAGTAGCTCTCAAGTGAATCTTCTTGTGCAAAAACAGCGGGTGATACACGTAATTTTGTCAGCTTGTCATCCTGAAACTGCACTTGTAGGTGATTGCCAAGCAGCCACCACACTCCAGAGCCTGAGATGTTTAGGCGGCTCATCGCTGGGTAAATATCTTGCAACTCTTCTAGGCTAGGTTGTCTGCTCTTATTGAGGTTGAGCAGTGATTCAAGCTGATTAAGTTGTGACTTTGTCGGCGTATTAGGGGTATAGCTTTTATGACTAACATTAGATTTGAGCTGATATTGAGTGAGTAAAGCAACTGGCTCCTCCATGCTTGAAGGGTGGAATAGATCAAAGCTTAATTTCAGTTGTGTATCTTGATGGGACATTGAGATGAAGTTAGTACCCACCAAGTTATTGGTTTGTTCTAGCTGATTTATTACTTTATCAATGCTGGTTTTTTGAGGGATGGTGCCATTTACTTTCCAACTAATATCATCAAAGCCATCTCTTGGTTCGATAAGGTTACGACCATAAGCGCTCATATAAGGAGACTGGCTTCTCACCTCTATCAGCTGGTGGTCAGAAAATATAAACCAGTGGGAGCGACCATAGCCCCACACAGCCATATCATCCTCTAAAGTAATTTCAATACTAGGTGGTCCAAGCCGCTCGCTGACTTGTTCACTCTTTGCCCCTAAATTTAATCCATATACACCAGTATTGAGCGAGACTTCAGCGGGTGGGACTTGGATATTCTTGGCCAAGATTGCCGGCGACTCATCGACTGGCAGCTCCATGGTATAGGCATAGCTGAAACTTTTTATCTGATAACCTTGAGCATTAAACTTGGTTCGCTGACTGGTGAGGCTTTTGTCTGATGAACAAAGCTTGAATAGTTTAGCTTCTAGGTGGGTCGTGAGCCGAGTGAATGATTTGTCATAACTGCTTCTCGACTTGGTATAGTTAACCTCGAGCTTTTTAGTGGCGTTGGTGACATGGTTGTTCACCTTAGTCAAAGCAACGGCATCTGCGCCTTGTTCGCTCGCTTGGACTTGCAGTGCTTTTAGGGCTTGTTTAAACGCTTGGCTTTCTTCCGGTGCGCCATCATCTACATAGTCACCAGCAACCACTTCGATGGTTAATGGTGGAAGGCTTTTATCGATACAGCTCGGTTGATAATCTAAAAGTGTGGCCAATGTTTCAGCTTGGGTTGAAGTCGATAGAGAGGCTAAAAATGCCATTGTGGTAAGACTGGATAGAAAAAATCTATGTGTGTTCACTGGTTAGCCCTTAAGTCCTTTTAATGTAACCATTTTTCACTAGCTGGCTACATGTGTCAATGGCTTAATTTGTAACCTTGAATAGCTGAAAACGATATTGATGATTAGCCGTAAATAAAAGTATAACCATGCGAACCAACTGTAGCGCCAGCAACGGCAACTAAACTTAAACTCAGCAATAATATGTGCATGTTATGGACTAAGTTAAAGGTCTTTTCACTATCTTGCGCTGCTTTTTTATGGAACCACTGATGTAGAAAGAGGGGTTCTAAAACAAAAAGAACTAAGGTGAATATTGCCCAAACCAACGTCATTAAGTGCATCCACCAAAATTGTGGATATAAGTAGCGATCCCAACCATTGATGATTTCTAACATGACATAGCCAGAGATCCCTGTGGCTAAAGTGACAAACTTAGCTTGGAAGGAGAACTTGCTCTCTAACTGCTCAAACAGTTCGAGTCGCTTCTCGGCTGAGGTGAGCTGTTTGATCGCAGGCAATAAAATAGTGGTCACAAACGCTACTCCCCCAATCCAGAGTACAACCCCTAAAACATGGATGGCTCTAGCAATAACAAAATAGTGATGTTGTTCCATAATCAATGCTTCCATAGACAGTAATGCTAATAATATGTATTTACAATACAGGTTATAGGTGCTTGCTGCTATGGCATAAGTCAAACTTTGAGCTTTTTCTGTTGCGTGTTGAATGCGTTGAGCATTCCAATGCAACAGCTTTCATAACTACTAGTGCTGACAGTGCGCATTTACAGCTTTCATAGCGACTAATGCTGACAATGTGCATTTACAGCTCAAGCGATAAGTGCTTGCTTCTATGGCATCAGTCAAATTTATTCGGAGCTATTCTGTTTATGCTCGGCCTCTTTTCGATAGCTTTCGCCCTGCAAGGGCATTTTGTCCAAGTAGATATAAGTTACAGGCACCTGCTGTTAATTCAATCGCTTGCAGTAGATAGAAATAAGTGTCGAACTGGCCAGCCTGAGCCCAATTGTTAAGCACAATTGCAGCGGGAAGTAATATCAGTAAGCCATTGGCTGCCGCAAGTTTCATTCTGAGCATTTTTTGTTTAATTAATTTGTTGTGTCTTCCTTTAGTTAAAAGATTTCCCGTGATACCTGTCAGAGCCATTGCTGGGATTAAAATGAATAACCCAGGAAATAAAATACTCGCTTTTACTTGGGCTACCGTTTGTAAGCTTCCGAGCAGCTCACTCAATAAGCTAGCGGTGAAGAATGTGACGATACATAACGTCGCTAGAGTTGCTGCTGTTAGATGAATTTTAAGTTTCATAGGTTTGCCTCTGACAATGTTTAAAAGCGATACGTTTATAATTGACAGTGTATTGTCAATGTCTGCAGTCTAGGATATTTGACAGTAGGTTGTCAATAGTGACAGCGTGTTGTCGTATTTGTGTTTCCTTGTTATAGTCAGAGACAGAAATAGAAAATGAATCCAATCGAGCATGAGCTGCGGTGGATAAATTACGAGAAGATAGATGGCTGAAGATGAAGGCTTTACGCAACTAGTATTAAGTGTATTTAGGCTTAATGGCTTATTAATCAACGAAGGTGATGCACTGAGTCAGCCTTTTGGGCTAACGAGTGCGCGCTGGAAAGTGTTAGGGGCTATTGAGCACTGTGCACAAACAGCTTCTGAAATTGCTCGAACCATGGGGCAGACGCGTCAAAGTGTACAGCGGATCGCTAATGAATTAGAGAAGCTTGAAATTGTTTGCTTTGAAGATAACCCGAGTCACAAGACAGCTAAGTTAATTGCAAGAACGCCCAAAGGCGCAGAGTTATTCGAAAAGCTCTCTTTGCTGCTTCCTGATTGGAGTGCATCAGCCTTGGAAGGTATTTCTGAAGAGGAGTTAGCGATCACGCTGAAAGTGATCACTAAGCTAGTTACTCATTTCGATCAGACTTGATTGTTGTCAGATTTCTTAGCGGACTGTTTGTTTTAGCTATTCTTAGCAGGCTTAGCGGATATCCAAAGTTTTATATGTCCTTTTACCACTACGATACCTTGGTCATCATAAGCGGTGACAGGCACTAGCAGATCACCTTCAACCCAGTCTTCTGGTTTGACTTCGGCGACACAGCGAATATCACTGCCCGCTTTGGCGGTATAGTCCACAGACATGCCTTTAGGGATCCACCTTAAATGATGAGGGATAGAGGCTTCAGCCATCACGCCCATCGCCATCTCAAGCCCATTACAGATAGCAATCACATGGACTGTTTTAATATGGTTATGTACGGCGTTGCGCTTTTTGACAAAACATTCACAGTAGTTTGGCTTTAATTCAGTGATCAGCGGTCTAATGGTACCGAAATAGGGGGCCATGCGAGCGACCATGATAGAGAAGATCTTGTTACCAAAAGGAAAGCGAGTGACCTTGTTATACAGCGCCATAACTTTAGTGGGTTTATTCTGGGTCATCTTATTGTGCCTTTATCATGTCGGGCTAAATATCATCAGCTTGTTCTGGTCGGATGAGTCAAGGTTATCTCGATAACATAAAAGTAACAAGCTGAATTTTTATCTGAGCAGACACAAGCTTAAAAGCGCAATGAGCTTAATAAATTAAAATGAATCAAAGTTCATTTTCCTTTATTGGATCCTGACCCGTATAATCTCAGCTTCATTAATGAAAGCTATTAACCAAATAGGGCTAAAAATTGAATTATCTGCTTACCTACCTCAAAGGTATGGCAATGGGTGCTGCTGATGTAGTCCCAGGTGTCTCAGGTGGAACTATTGCATTTATTACAGGTATTTTAGATACCTTGCTCGACAGTATTCGTCGTATTAATCCGAGCTTGATTAGTGTGATAAAAGAACGGGGAGTAAAGGGAGCGTTTCATTATATCAATGGTCCCTTCTTAGTATGTGTATTTGGTGGCATATTAACGAGCATTTTTACCCTATCAAAAATTATCTCCTACCTACTTGTTAATCACCCAATCCCGGTCTGGTCCTTCTTCTTTGGGCTCATCTTGATCTCTGTTGTTCATATGCTCAAACAGGTCAAAGGTTTCTCGGCTGTGCGGATCATGCTGTTTGGCCTCGGGGTGCTCTTTGCCTGGGGGATAACTATGCTCAACCCTATCTCATTGGAGATGACCTATTTAAACGTATTTATCGGCGGTAGTATCGCTATCTGCGCCATGCTGTTGCCTGGGATCTCAGGGAGCTTTATTCTACTTTTATTGGGCTTGTATCCTTCGGTACTCGCAGCAGCAAAAAATTTAGATATTACAGTACTGGCTATCTTTGCATCGGGTTGTGTTGCAGGCTTACTGACATTTAGTCATCTGCTTTCTGCACTACTTAGAAAGTTTCATGACGCGACGTTGATTTTCCTTACGGGTTTAATGCTGGGGACGCTAGGCAAAATCTGGCCATGGAAAGAGGTGGTTAGCTGGCGAGAGAATTCAGCTGGAGAGCAGGTTCCCCTGCTAGAGCAAAACCTTTCGCCTATGCAGTTTGAACAAATAACTGGCCAGCCTGCAAATATTGCTTGGGCCATTGCAGCGTTATCTTGTGGTATTTTGTTGGTATGGGGAATGGAAATAATTGCCGGGCGTAATGCGGAACCTGATGAAAACAATCAAAATAAAGAGGGGTAATTGAGTGAAACTAGTCCTTATTGTCACCGCACTGCTTGGTATTTCAGCCTGTGCAACCAATATCAATTTCGACATGAGTAACGATGAGCAGACTCCTGTTGAAGGCGCGCCAGCCCAAGATGCTATGGTTGAAAATAACCAGCGTATTATTGACGATGCACGGGAGCGCGGTGAGCTAGAGCGCAAATAGTCGCAAGCTTCTCAATAGAAGTAGGTCCTTCGGGACCTGCTTATCTTATTAGCCTGCCTGTCGACTATTATCTACCTGCTTCTTGTCGTAATACTCAAAGGGGAACAGGTTACGAATTCTTTGGGTGATACCATCCCTGACATTTGCTGATACATGTAACCTTACTGCGCCTGATAGCTTTTCACACCTAACTGAACAGGTGAGCTTTTCAGCCTTGGCTATCGCTCGACAATCTTTTTGAAATTTCTCTGGGATCTTACCTTTGTGGGATTTAAGTTTGCCATCTTTAAAGTGCATCTCAAAAATGGTGAGCCCTTTTTTTCCACTAAAGATTAGTTTGTAAGCGATGAAAAGCCCAACAACGATAAAGAGTACTTTTAAAAAGGTCGGTGTCATCTCAAATTTCCTTATGCCTGTTTGATTAACAATACGCTTGTCAGGGAATATTTTAAAGTCTGATAGCGCACACTTTTCGTTTGAATTGTTAGACTAAGTAAGTTTACTTGTTTAACCGTGATAGTGAGCTATGATTGTAGATTAGGACGTAGCAATACAAGGATGTTATATGTTTATATCAAATGCACAACGCTGGGCTACAATTTGTGAGCGCCAAGCTGAAATCATTGAAAACCTATCAAAAACATTTCCTGAACGTAGAGAGAATCACAGCGATCTAGGGATCTGCTGGCGACGTCTAGGCGATCAAGTGAGCCGTGGTCAGTCTATAAATACGCTGGATTCATTTAATAAGTAACGTTACTCATTACTGATGTATCTTGTTCTTAGTATAAAAAAACCGCCTAGATGGCGGTTTTTTTGATCGTGAATAAAGCGCTAGAAGGCATAGCTAGCAGTAGCCAATACCGTACCATCATTCTGCCATGGGCCGTCTTTAATGATGTTGTCATCACTTAAGTTAGTGTCTATCCAAGCAACCGATAAGCCCACACCACCGAGCTCTGTAGAGATCCCTATCGAGTAGTCATAGTAATCTTCGCCCCAATCTAGATCTGCACCATCCCCATAGCTGTAACCAGCATGGGCATCTATGCTCCAGTTATCGGCAAACTCAAACGAGTAGTTAAGCTCTGAATAGTGCAGTGATACGTCGGCATTAGCATAGTCATTGGTATACCACTGGGCGAAATGGAAGCCTGCATAATAGAAGCCCACATTAGCTTCTAGATACTTAGTGCTTTCGTCTTGCCCTGGATAAGTGTAATAGGTCAGAGTGACATCATATTCAAACTCTTCATCCTCACCAATCGCTCCCCAATAACCAGCGTAAACATCGATCTCAATATTTGAGTCGTAGCTTTCATCATCAACGTTACTTCCCCAAGCGCCGAAGAAAAAACCACTTTCTGTGCTGTAATCTATGCCTGCTTGTAGAGCAAAGTCTCCAGCCGTTTGTGATACGCCGCGAAAGCGGTAATCGTTGGTGACACTGACTTCACCAGATACCTCTGCTTGGGCAAGAGGAGTGATTAGCGCAGCAGCTAAGGTTAGGCTGGTAAGTTGGGCAATCCGTTTTTTATTGAAGTTTTTATACACGGTAGTTTCTCCATTTCGTGGTTTTGAAATAATGGTTTTGACATATTTTTGTTGAAATAATGGTGTACATTTTTGTGTTGAAATATCCCTTAAAACAACAAAGGGGGGGCCAAACATCAGTTCACTGCACTGAGACCACATGGCGACGGTTTTAAAATCGTGATGTTACTTTTACTGACTGTTTTACTATCTCTTTTAATGAGTGACTAAAGCCAGATAGTCACTTTGACTCGAATACCACGTAGATTTTTTTACATGGTTCGGTGACTTGCCATGAACCGCTAAATCCTGCGGGTATGACAAATCTGTCTCCTTTGTTGACAGTCATTGAGTTGCCATTCTTATCGGTAATGACACTGCAGCCCTCGAGGATCTCGCAGTATTCGTGTTCACTGTAATTGACTCTCCAGTGACCGATTTCGCCTTGCCAGATACCGCTATTCATCTGATCGCAAGGGCTGGCATAGTGATTAGTTACCTCCTGATGAGGTGCCCCGTTGATAATCTTATCTTCAGCAGGAAGATATTTTTCAGTCTCATTAACTGCCGTAGCAAAATTTACGATGGCATTGATGTTAATGCTCATAGTGTTAGCCCCATATTTTCTCGATATGACTTAGAATTGAGTGACTCATATATTGCAGCTAAGGAGTGACATTTTAGTCACTCCTTCAAGTGAGTTACTTCATTGTTGGCATAACGAACTCGGCCTTGGCATCTTTCGCTTTAGGCCAACGGGCGGTGATTGCTTTACGTTTGGTGTAAAAACGAACGCCGTCAGGACCGTGCATATGTAGAGGACCAAACAGTGAGCGTTTCCAGCCGCCAAAGCTGTGAAAAGCCATAGGAACGGGGATAGGCACGTTAACGCCAACCATACCCACTTGCACGTGATGACAGAAGTGGCGTGCAGCTTCTCCACTTTGGGTGAATATCGCTGTGCCGTTACCAAATTCATGATCGTTGATGAGTTCAAGGGCTTCTGCATAATCCTTTACTCGCACAATAGCGAGTACCGGACCGAAGATCTCCTCTTTATAGATGCTCATCTCAGGGGTGACATTATCGAATAGGCAGCCGCCAAGAAAGTAACCTTGCTCATGATCGGCAACACTTAGCTGTCGTCCATCGGCAACTAAGGTGGCGCCTTCTGCTACTCCGGCATCAACATAGCCTCTGACTTTATCTAAGTGTTGGGCTGAAATAAGTGGACCCATATCCATATCTGGTAATACGCCATTACCAACACGCAGTGCGGCAATTTGTGGCAGTAGCTTTTCAACTAGCGCATCACCAGAGTCACCTACAGCTAAGACAACAGAGATTGCCATACAGCGTTCACCTGCTGAGCCAAAGGCTGCGCCCATTAATGCGCCTACCGCTTGGTCCATATCTGCATCTGGCATCAGTAGCATATGGTTTTTAGCGCCGCCCAAGGCTTGAACGCGTTTGCCATGTTTAGACGCGGTTTCGTAGATATATTCTGCAATCGGTGTCGAGCCGACAAAACTCACGGCTTGAATATCTTTGTGGGTCAGTAATGTATCTACCGCCTCTTTATCGCCGTTAACCACATTGAATACACCATCGGGAAGCCCCGCTTCAGTCAGCAGCTCAGCGATACGCATCACTGAACTTGGATCTTTCTCTGAGGGCTTCATGATAAAGGTGTTACCAGCTGCTATGGCGATGGGGAACATCCACATAGGCACCATGACTGGGAAGTTAAATGGCGCGATACCCGCAACGACACCTAAAGATTGATTAACATGCCAAGCATCAACACCATTGCCTACCTGTTCCGTGTGTTCACCCTTTAATAGGTGAGGGATGCCACAGGCAAACTCAACGACCTCTAATCCGCGAATGATTTCGCCTTTAGCATCATCGAGTACCTTGCCATGCTCGCGGGTGATAAGCTCAGCCATCTCATCCATATTGGCTTCAATTAGCGCTTTGAACTTAAATAGCACACGGGCACGATTGAGCGGAGAGACCTGAGACCAGCTTTTGTGGGCTTTCTTTGCAAGCTCGATTGCACCATCGACTTCAGCTGCACTAGCAAGGGATACACTTGCTTTTTGCTCGCCAGTAGCGGGTTCAAATACTTGGCTACTGCGCTCACTCGGTGCGGTATGTTGGCCATTAATGTAATGGTTAATCACTTGATTATTAACAACTTGCATAAACATCAATCCTGTCTGTTAATTGCAGCCTTCGGCGATGCCAAAGGCTGATGTAAAGTTCAATTACCTTGAATTTGAATCACTTTGAGTTAGACGTATTTGTCGATCCCTTTCAGTGAGTGCTAATCAGCAGCTCTGATAGCATCACCTAAGGTATTGACGATCTGGTCTATCTCTTGTTTATCGATGATTAAAGGTGGGGAGATGGCAATAATATCTGCGGTAGCCCTGACTAATGTGCCGTTAGCAAAGCAGCGTTCAAATACATCAAAACCACGTTTACCGATGCCTTTGCTGCTAGGAGAAAATTGAACAGCACCGACTAAGCCTGTATTGCGGATATCGATAACATTAGGCAGGCCTTTGAGGCTGTGCATAGCATCTTCAAAATAGCCCTCTAGCTCACGGCTTCGATCAAATAACTTTTCATTATGGTAGATATCTAATGTCGCCAAGGCCGCTGCCGCTGCAACCGGATGGCCTGAATAGGTATAACCATGAAAAAGCTCTATGCCATCGGGGCCTTGCATACAAGCATCGTAGATCTTGTCATGGATCATCACAGCGCCCATGGGGATAGCCCCGTTATTGAGAGCTTTTGCGGTAGTGATTAAGTCAGGTGTCACATTCCAGCGCTGGCTGGCAAAAGCATCGCCAACACGACCAAAGGCGGTGATCACCTCATCAAAGATAAGTAATATGCCGTGCTTTTGAGTGATCTCGCGTAGACGTTTGAGATACCCTTCAGGCGGTAAGATGACGCCTGCAGAACCCGACATAGGTTCAACAATCACAGCGGCAATATTCTCTGCACCGTGTAGAGCAACAAGTTGCTCTAATACTTCAGCTTTCTCGGCGCCAGTTTGCGGCAAGCCTTTGTTAAAGGCATTTTGCTGCATATCTAATGTGTGAGGAAGATGGTCAACTCCAGGGAGTAGTTGTTGGCTAAAGGTTTTACGGTTACCGCCTATACCGCCGACAGAGATGCCACCAAATCCAACGCCGTGATAACCCAGCTCACGGCCAATAAAACGGGTTCGAGTCGCTTCGCCATTGGCTCTATGGTAGTTAATGGCAATTTTTAAGGCACTATCAACAGATTCTGAGCCTGAGTTGGTAAAGAACACCTTATTTAAGCCATCAGGACTTATCTGAGCTAAACGCTCGGCAAGCTCAAAGGCGAGGGGGTGGCCCATCTGAAATGAAGGTGCATAATCCATATGATGGATCTGTTTACTAACAGCTTCAGAGATCTCTTTTCTACCGTGACCTGCATTACAACACCAAAGCCCTGCAGTACCATCGAGTACTGGTCTGCCCGCTGTGTCTTTGTAGTACATACCTTCGGCTTCAGCGAGTAACCTAGGATTAGCTTTAAACTGCCTATTGGCTGTAAAAGGCATCCAGTAATGCTCTAAAGATTGCTTTTCGCTTGTCGCTTGATGTTGATTATCTGCCATATCATCTACCCTAATCCGTTATTAGTTGTTTTTCTGAGCGGTTGATATTTTTCATGCTATGTCAGAAATAACGAACATGAAAGCTTTTTGTTCATTTATTTATAGCAAAAAAGCACTTTTTGTAAAATATATTGAATTTTGATTGAAGTCTCACCCATTTAAGGCGTAATCTGACCACCTACTTATCAAATGTTAAGCATATTACCCATCAAGAGGTCATCATGAGTACACCGAACAATCTCAAGCAGTGGCAGAGCCTAGCCGACAGACTTATTTCCAATAATGAGATCCAGGCTAATGCCTTTATCGATGGTGAGTACCTTACATCTGTATCAGGAGAGCGCTTCGATTGTGTGAGTCCGATTGATGGCCGTGTGTTGTGCCAAGTCTCGAGTTGTGATCTTGAAGATGCCAATCTAGCAGTAACGAATGCTAGGCAGACGTTTGACTCAGGTGTTTGGTCAGAACTTGCGCCAGTAAAGCGTAAGCAGATAATGATACGTTTTGCCGAGTTACTTGAACAACATCAGGATGAGTTGGCCCTATTAGAGACGTTAGATATGGGTAAACCCATTCGTTATTCTGGTGCTGTCGATGTGGCAGGCGCCGCCCGAGCTATTCGTTGGTCCGGCGAAGCTATTGATAAAATTTATGATGAGATAGCGCCCACCGCTCACAACGAAATCGGTATGATCACCCGTGAACCTGTTGGTGTTGTTGCGGCTATTGTGCCGTGGAACTTTCCTATCTTGATGGCGTGCTGGAAACTCGGCCCAGCGTTAGCAACGGGTAATAGTGTTGTCCTTAAACCATCTGAAAAATCACCGCTTACCGCAATTCGTATGGCGCAGATAGCTCTTGATGCTGGTATCCCAAAAGGTGTGCTTAACGTATTGCCTGGATTTGGTCACACTGTTGGTAAGGCTTTAGCCCTACATATGGATGTCGATACCTTGGTTTTCACCGGCTCAACTAAGATAGCTAAACAGTTGATGATCTACGCGGGTGAGTCAAACATGAAGCGCGTTTGGTTGGAGGCGGGTGGTAAGAGCCCAAATATCGTCTTTAATGATGCACCTAATCTACAAAAAGCCGCCGAGGCCGCCGCTGCGGCCATCGCCTTTAACCAAGGCGAGGTCTGCACTGCAGGTTCTCGCCTGCTGGTGGAGGAGGGGGTTAAAGATGAGTTGCTCACATTGATAGCCAAAGAGATGCAGGCTTGGCAGCCGGGGCATCCACTAGATCCTGCGACTACGTGCGGCGCAGTAGTGGATAAACAACAGTTAGATAATGTACTGAGTTACATTAAATCAGGTATCGATGAAGGTGCAAAGCTGGTTCAAGGCGGTGAGCAGGTGATGGCTGATGGTGGTGGCGTCTATGTAGAGCCAACGATTTTTAGTGATGTGAACAATCAGATGACGATAGCTAAAGAGGAGATTTTTGGCCCGGTACTATCAGTGTTAAGCTTCGATGGCATGGAGCAAGCTATCGAGATTGGCAATGACAGTATCTATGGCCTAGCTGCTGGGGTGTGGACATCTGATATTAGTAAAGCACATAAGACTGCTAAGGCGCTACGCAGTGGTATGGTGTGGATTAATCATTACGATGGCGGTGATATGACAGCCCCATTCGGTGGTTATAAGCAATCGGGTAATGGCCGTGACAAGTCACTGCATGCATTTGATAAGTACACTGAAATAAAAGCGACTTGGATTATGTTGGACTAGGTGTTTAAGGTTCGAGGAGCTAGGCCCTAGATACTAGAACCTAGGGACTAACTTAAAAAAGCCCGCTAGCTTATGCTCGCGGGCTTTTTTTGTCGCTAATATTCGTGCGCCAGACTACTTACTTTCTGGACTGAACCTTTCCATGACGACAGCGCAGACGGCATCACCTGTAATGTTCAGTGAGGTGCGGATCATGTCAAATATGCGGTCTAGTGCGAACAAGAGTGGCAGACCGTCAATGGGGATCCCCGCGGCAAGTAACACGGCGACAACGAGAAAAGAGGGCCCAGGGACACCAGCTTGGCCTATCGCGCCCAATGTTGAGGTGAAGATGATAGCGACATAGGCGGTCATGGTGAGATCGATATGATACATCTGTGCGAAAAACATGGCGACTAAACCATAATAGATGGCGTTACCAGTCATGTTGATAGTCGCGCCCAGTGGCAATACAAACGCTGTGGTGGCCTTTGAGACATTGAGCTCCTTTTCACAGGTCTCCATAGTAACGGGCAACGTAGCCATCGATGAGGCGGTTGATAATGCCATCGCTTGGGTTTTTTTCATTGCCGAGACAAACTTTATGGCTGGTACGTTTGAGAAAAACTTCACCACCAAAGGAAAGAAGATAAAGCCATAGATAATAATCGCCACGACGAATACTACGAACAACTTGAGTACGACCTCAAGGGCTTGAAAGCCGAATGTGCCTACAGACTCAGCCATTAGTCCGAATACACCAATAGGCGCAATGATCATCACGCAATTGATCATCCAGACAAACGCTTCAACAATAGTGTTAAGGCCGCTGATAAGTGGTTTAGCCCCATCGCCTTTAACTTTACTCAACGCAATACCGAAGAAAATGCAGAACACCAAGATCTGTAGAATATTCCCTGAGGTCATAGATTCAAATACATTGGTCGGGATCATCCCAATAAAAGTATCCATGGCACTTGGCAGCGCACCTTGCTCTGCAGTGACTTGGGTTAGCGATTGATTCTGCGTACTAAAATCTATGCCAGCCCCAGGTTTGAAGATATTGCCCATCACTAGCGCCAGTGTAACGGCAACACCTGAGGTCAAAATAAAGAAAGCAAACGTGCCAATACCGATTTTACCAGCGGATGGGCTGTTACCTAAGCTTGCGGCGCCAGCGATAATGGATACAACGACTAAGGGGATGACTAGCATCTTAATCAGATGAATAAAGATGGTGCCTAAAGGGCCAAATATAGCGGCGCTTTCGCCCATATAGAGGCCGACTAAGGCGCCAATTATCATGGCGATAACCACCTGAAGCCCTATGTTATTAAATAATTTTCTATCTCGAATAGCCACGTTAACCCCATTATTGAATTGGAACTGATCTGTTACGCTTTTTTGAAGGGGCGTAAAGTTATCACAGCAGAGTTTAAGACACTGTGAAACAGCACTTAACTAGGGGATTAATGTGATTAACTATTGTTTTACCTGGCTATGGGTAAGATATTCTCAATAAATGAGGGTAAAGTTTTGTTTATCTATAAACTGAGGCTGTATTTAGCAGGACTTATTTTGATATCTGTATTTGGTGTTGTTTTCTTAATCAAAGGGTGAGGGCTTCGAATGAAGCTTGATGACATTTTTTGTTGTTGGCTCATTTGATTAAGTGTGCCCTCCATCGTCACTCCGGCAATGCTTTTGAGCCGGAGTCTAGTGCTCTTTGCTATGTACTGGAGTGGGCAGCATTGATCAGCAGCCAATGCGCTAGTGTCTTTGCAAGACGCCGTAAAATCTTCCCTGATGGCTCTACTAAACCATCCATGGTTTAGAAGCTTGCACACCACAAAGCGCACAGGCTACTAGCGAGTGTATGGTATCGTTCAACTAACTCCTGCCCCAAAACGAGTTTACGTCAGCAATTCGTCCAATGCAGCATTAACCTCTTTGCAATATTTTTCTCATCAGTCGGAGAGGTCAGTGTTTGTGTTTTTATACAGCATTATTGGCTTTGTGCGGATAATCATCAAATTATGCGCAACCAGTTCACGGTTTACTATTGAGTGAAAACAAAAAGAAGAGTAAATTCAAGTAACTAAAAGTGTGCGGCCATAAAAAGTTGAGATAACAGGCAAGCAAAGTGTGCATGCGCGTTTACACCAAGAGTGTATTGGATACTATTCGACAGCTATTGAGTTATTGAGCTGTTTTTAATAGGCTTTTATCAATGAGTTGAGCGCACGCTTTCCCAAGAGGGCTTGGCAAAACGCGCAAGCCGTATATAAAAATGTTATAAGGCTTGCAATTGATATTCAGCACTAAAAAAGTTTTGGTCTCAATCTTTGCAACTCCGATTGTAGTTTGCATTGGCTATTATCTTTATTGCCTATCAGATTCTAGATATTCTTTTGAAGAAATGGACCTTAACAATAACGGTTATGTCTCTTTTCTAGAAGCAATGTATGTTAGTGAGTCCTTCGAAGTCGAAGTGATTTTAGAAGGCAAGAAATGCATCGAGTATGTTGCATTTAAAGATGGCCACGTCTTAAAGCAAGTGTGTGCCTTATAACAAGGCAATTTAAACGGAACTAAAACAGTGTGCCATGTTTCGTTCCTCAACAAGTTTGGCACACAATTTTAGTCCGCTTAATGTGGGCGTTAGCAGTACAGAAAAGGAGTTCAGTTTGAGTTCGATATTAGAGATCATAAATAGCTATACACCATTTGAGCAAAGCTTGATTGGTTCGGCTGTATTTTTATTTTCTTCTTGGTTATTTAGAGTTATTTTTAATAAAGCTAAAAGTAGTGGGAAGGTATTCTTTAAAGAGTACTCAAAAATTGATGTGGTTAAACATACCCTTCATAAAGAATATATAAATACTAACAATATGCAGTTTTCAACTTTTGGTTCCGCTATTGCTTTACTTCACGCTAGTCGTTGGCTAATAAGAGCCTTATTAATCTTTATATTTTTCTCTGGGTTATCATCAATTTTAAATGGTGACTGGCTGTTTGTTGCTGCATCTTGGTTTTGTTTTAACTGTGTTCTTGAAGCAAATAATTGGGTAAAAGACTCTAGTAGTGAAAAGAGTGTTGCGCATGTTCCTGAAGACATCAAAAATGAACTTTACGACAAATTTAAGCCGCAACTTAATAGTGAAGTGCAAAGTACTGCTAACAAGTAAATCAACAAGGACACGTAACAGTTGGCTACGTTTCGCTTCGCTACACAATTTTAGCCAACCATTACTTAGCCTGTTATTTGGGCGTTAGCTGTTTTCTGGAGTTTGAATGGATAAATCAATTATTGTTTTTGGAACTGTTTTTGCGGCATTTATTGCAGGAGTATTTTCATTTTTTAATTTGGTTAATAGTAAGGAGCAAAAAGTATCTGAATTTAGGCAGGCGTGGATTGATTCATTTCGTGGTGAAGTTTCTCTTCTAGTTTCATCTGTTGCATATATCTCATTTTACTATCAATCAATTCGAGAAACTCCACCTCAAACTCAAGATATTGAAGAGTCTTACAAAGATTATGTTGCTGCTTGTGCCGGTTTAATTACGCGATTAAATGCTCAAGATCCAGATATTCGAACAAAACATACAAATTCTATGTTTTTAGAAACATTAACCGAATTAAGAGATAGTTTTAATAATCAAAAATATTCTGAAGTTCATGTTCTATCTAAACATTTAGTCGAAAACTCAAAGCCACTTCTTAAGGCTGAATGGGAAAGAGTTAAAATAGGAGAGAAGGGCTATAGAAAAAACAAGAGGATCGCTTTAGGGTTATGCTTAGTCGGCCTATTGGCTACAGCAGTTTTTGCTAGGTACTTATATGTAGCATCCCCTATAATAAACAGCTAACAAGGTATTTAAACGGAACAAAAAACAGTGGGTTACGTTTCGCTTCGCTACACATTTTAACCCACTATTTTTGTCCGCTTAATGCGGCGTTAAATGGCAAGGATGGCATGAAGACACTTCAGCAGAAAAATGATGAGCATTCGAAATTGATCGCTAAGGAAAGGCATAGTGCGGTCTATTTGGCTCTGGCATTATTTCCAATATTTGTAATTTTTGGCTATGACTTCTATCGAGGGTTCGTTGGCGCTGAAGCTCTTGGCTTTCATCCAGGACTTGTAGTGCTTGGTTCTTTGCTCTTTGCTTTACCACTTCTGGCAATTGGGCAAATGCTCATACTTCCATCTTGGCTCAAGCTGACTTCATATGTATGTATTCAAATCTTATTCGCCTCATTGTGGTTTCTCGATGGATTTTTATGGCTTGCATTAATTCCCCTGATTGTAGTTTTTGGCATACTACAGTACCAATTGCCTGTAATTCGGAACTCCGTAGACCAGAATGAAAATGCCACTTAACAAGCTGCTAAATTCAGATTCACCAAGGCAGGCATGCCATTTGCTGAGCAAATCGCCCGCCAGCACATGGTTCACTTATTAGCAGGGCGTTATACCAAGAGTGAATTTTAGATGGATTTAGAAAACCCAGATAATATAGAAAAGTTAGAGAAAATCTTTATGCCGCATATGGCTAAAGGTAAAGAAAATCACGCTAGTGCAAATAATAAGTTTGTACATTATACATCTGCAGAAAATGCAATTAATATTTTAAATTCAAAGACCTTATGGATGAGAAGCCCTAGGTGTATGAATGATTACATGGAGATTTCATTTGGTCATCAACAGCTGGTGAAATTTTTTAATACCAAAGAACATAGACAAAGGTTTATAGCTGCACTTGACGATTATGAAGCAGGTATTGCTGAAGAAGTACTGAATCAATTTGATGAATGGTGGAACAAAATTCAGAATGACACCTTCATTGCTTCGATATCTGTACATCCAGAGTCAGAAGACTTGCATGGAAGACTTTCTATGTGGCGTGCATATGGTGAGCAGCCTGCCAAAGCAGCTCTTGTCCTTAATAACCCGCCAAAATCGAATAAAAATATTGGATTAATTCTAAGTCCTGCAGCGTATTTCACATATGAAGATCTTGAAAATGAGCTTTTAAATATTATCTCTTCAATCGAAGATAATATTGATTATTTGAAATCACTAGATAAACAAGCTGTTGTCGGCACTACAATAGTTTCTTTAATAATTTTAGCTGTATGCCTAAAACACCCTGGGTTTAAAGAAGAGCAGGAATGGAGAATTATTCATCTACCACAAATGACTAATCCAAATGGATGGATACAAAGTTCTGTTGAAACTATATCGGGTGTTCCGCAGGTAGTTTATAAAATTCCGTTAGAAAATGATGATGAACTTGAGATCACAGGTTTAGGTCTTCATGAACTAATTGATAAAGTTTTGATTGGCCCAACTCAATACCCACTGGCTGTATATGATGCTTTTTGTATCTCGATGAACGAGGCAGGAATAGAAGACCCTGTTTCTAAAATTACAGTATCAGATATTCCCTTAAGGACATGATTGTGAAGTCGGAAAGATGGTATAACAAGCAGCTGCAACCTGACTCCGCAAACTGTCACTTTTTGTGCGAAAACCACACAAAAATCGCCAGTTCGCTACGCAGTTGAGCTGGGCGTTACCGCATATCCGTTTGCCATATTTTCCCTAATGAGATTCATTACTCCAAGATTTTTAGCTCTAAATCATTTATGTCCATTAATGAGTTACAAGCTACGATATACTTGCTAGCAGGGTATCTGATTTGGGGCGTGCAAGCTTCGAAAAAAAGGATTTTTTCGCGGAGCTTACACGGACGTACTTGCGCGTCTTGCAAAGACACAGAGCAGGTGCTCTGCAACTACAATACAACCTAATAGTTTCAAGCTTAAAGGCTCTGGATCCCAGCCCAAAAGCATTGCTGGGATGACGATGATTGCTTAGATGTTAGATGTAAACTAGCTCGATTTTGTCCAAAAACATGCCAGGCGCTACATTGAACTTGCTGGCAGATGAGCTGCATTTTATTGAAGTTAGATTGTTTGCTTTTGGCTGTATGAGCTACCCAAAGCGGCTTTTGTCTAAAAAACAACTTACCTACCAATAAGTCTAGATAGAAGAAATAAATCATCAGGTGTGAACGCGGCAGTGACCTTCGACAGCAAGGCCAAAAATATTCCATATATTTTTCGGCATTCCCTACGTCCATGTAGGTCAGATGATGTCGCAGAGCGCCCATGGATGGGCTCTTATGAAATCAGGAGCTAGCGAGTCACAGAAGTGTTTGCACTTAAGGTCGTTTATAGGCATCCATGTCTTCACGACATTCGTATATCCTTATACAGCACCCACGGCAGGTGATAAACACCAATGAAGCTTTGGTACTCATCAAACTCACCAAGTACCAAAACCATTGAATGAAACCAAAAAGTTTAAAAGATATTTTCTAAAAAATATCCAAAAAACGATGGTAAAGCATTCCCGCCGCGAGCATCGGCGATCTAAACGTGGGTCCGCCGGGGAAGGTCATATGCTGCACTTTATCGAAGATATCGAAGCGCTCAGCCTGTGCGGTCAGCGCTTCGGCGATCAGCTTAGCCGCCATATGGGTGGCGTTAACGCCATGGCCCGCATAAGCTTGGGCGTAGAGGATATTAGGGCAATCGGGCAGTCTGCCTATCTGAGGCAGTCGGTTGGCGCCTATACCAATCATGCCGCCCCATTCAAAGTCGATTTTAACGCCCTTTAATTGTGGGAAAACCTTCTCAAGGTTGGGTCTCAGTGCGGCTTCAATGTCTTTAGGGTCTTTACCTGAGTAAGTACATAGGCCCCCAAAGAGTAGGCGGTTATCTTCAGATAGGTGGAAATAGTCCAAGTCGATACGTAGATCGGCAAACGCCATGTTTTGCGGGATGATATCTTTGCACTGCTCGTCAGTTAACGGCTCAGTGGCGAGTAGGTAGCTGCCAGCGGGTAGGACTTTTCCACCAACATAACTCTCTAATTCATGACCGATATAAGCATTACCCGTTAAGACTAAATACTGGCAGTTAACTTCACCTTTTGCTGTAAGTACTCTAGGTTTATCCCCTTTGATAATCTTTTCAGCAGCGCTGTACTCATACATTTTTACCCCAAGCATGCGCGCGACTCGAGCCTCACCTAACGCTAGGTTGAGTGGATGAAGATGACCACTGTTCATATCGACTAAGGCGCCGGCATAGCAATCTGAGCCTATGACCTGCTTGATATCTTGCTTTTCAAGAAGCGTAAAACCATCACCTCGCCCTTGAGATAGCAGGTCATCATAATCCTCTTGCAGCTCTGTCATATGGCGGGGCTTAATGGCTAAGTCGCAATAGCCCATCTGCAAGTTACAATCGATGTTATGCTCTTTAACTCTTTGCCTGACAATGTCGACGGCTTCAAACCCCATCTGATTGATTGCCTGAACACCCTCTTCGCCGATGACATTCTTAAACTGTTCAATATTATGGCCAATACCACGGATAAGCTCGCCACCATTGCGACCAGATGCCCCCCAACCGATACGCTTAGCTTCCAATAACGCCACTGAAAAGCCTTTTTGAGCTAATTCAATGGCGGTGTTTATGCCGCTAAACCCGCCACCAACGATACAAACGTCTACAGAGATTGACTCCTCGAGTTGTGGGTGTTGATACAGCTCTTTTGCCGTATCAAAATAGTATGATGGGGGGTATTGGTCGCTGTGAACGGGGCGCTTAGCTTGCATCATATCTCCAGATATTTGTTATTATTCGCCTACAGCAGGCTAATTAGGTTATTAGTTATATCTATTACACCTTGAGAATTATTGCTTGTTAGCACAGTATGCTTTTGCATTTGGGTTCGAGTGCTATATAATTAACAAGTGTTGTTTATATTTAACATGCTTTTTTGTTTGATACAAATTAGTATGTAGATTAATTTGTACACAATTCTGATCGATTAATAGCAATTACGTATATTCTTACAGGAGATATGCAATTTGGATATTGGAGCTAGCCTTAAGGCGGTCCGTAAAGTAAAAGGTCTGTCGCAACGTGAACTTGCAAAAAGAGCTGGAGTGACCAATAGCACTATCTCTATGATCGAGAAAAATAGTGTCAGCCCGTCGGTAAGTTCATTGAAAAAAGTCCTATCTGGCTTACCTATGTCTCTCGTTGACTTTTTCGCGATGGAAGATTCGGGCGAAAGTGAGGCTAAAATTGTTTATCGCAGTGATGAGCTGCTTGATATCGGTGATGGTAACTTAGATTACAAGCTGGTGGGGCGAGATTATCCAAACCGTGCCATGTCAGTCATGAGTGAGACCTATCCCCCAGGCTCTGATACGGGCGTTGAGATGCTTAAGCATGAAGGTGAAGAGGCTGCTATGGTCATTCATGGAAAGTTGGAGCTTACGGTTGGCGAAGAGATATTTATCCTTGAGGAGGGCGATAGTTATTACTTTAACAGTGAATCTCCCCATAGGTTTAGAAACCCTTTCGATGAGGAGTGCCGCATCGTGAGTGCGACGACTCCAGCTAATTTCTAATGCTAAAGCCCTAAGCTAAGAATACCTAAGCTTAGAATGTTTAAGCTAAGCCCAATCAAGCTTATATATACCTAAATTAGCGAAAGATAGATGGACGTATGCCCTGCATAGGTCCATTTTTGTTTTCAGCCCTGAATAACCGCTAAACCTTGCTTTTAATGAGTGACTTTCCCCCTCAATCATATGCTTCAGGCGCCTCTTGCTCGTGCTTATCTCTCTAAGGTGTAGGGCATTAAGCCATTTAGCTTGGCAGTTTAAGCCAATCTTCAATTAACTGCTGTTTTGATGTAAATAATAATGGTCAATAGCCTGCCATATATGTGATCTAAATCTCTCCGCTTAAGTCAATCATTTTCAATGGTTAAACTGTAAAAAGCCATGTTGCTAATAGAGTTCGACTATTGGCTAATGTTTTAAGTTTCTGTTATCTATCATTTTAAATTTTAATTTTACTTCATTTCAAATTGTATTCATTTCGCCTCTTGCCTGTTCACTATTTTCCGTGTAGTGTTTGAAAAACTGAACACGCGCTTAGTTTATGTTCGTATGTTAAAGCGCGTGGTAAAGATAAAATCAAAAATATAACAATAAAGGTGATTTATGTCGGATGCAGGGCTTGCTGTCATTGGGGTGACAGCGTGCAATCAGGATTTAGGCTTACATCCATTCAATATAGTTGGTGAAAAATACCTGCTCAGCATTGCTGATGCGACTAAGGCGTGGCCTTTGGTTATTCCAGCATTGGGCCATTGTCCAGCAGAGCTTATTTTACCTCGCCTCGATGGCATTCTTTTTACGGGTTCCCCTTCAAATATCGAACCGCATCATTTTCAAGGTGCGCCAAGCGAGCCTGGCTCTCATCATGATCCAAAACGTGACGCGACTACGCTTCCTCTCCTTAAAGCGGCTATCGATGCTGGTATTCCTGTGTTGGCTATCTGTCGTGGTTTTCAGGAGATGAATGTTGTCTTTGGCGGCAGCTTGCACCAAAAGCTTCATGAGGTGGGCGGCTTTTTAGAGCACAGAGAAGATAAAACTCAATCAGTTGATGTGCAATACGGTTTGTCACACGAGGTCAAGATAGAGCCTGGGGGACTGCTCCACGAGGCATGGGGCCGTAGCTCTGCACAGGTGAACTCTGTGCATACCCAAGGCGTAGACCGTCTAGGTGTTGGGTTACGGCCAGAAGCATATGCTCCAGATGGATTAATAGAGGCATTCTCTATTAAAGACGCAAAGAATTTTGCACTGGGCGTGCAGTGGCATCCTGAGTGGAAGGTGTTAGAAAACCCTTTTTACACCTCGATTTTTAAAGCCTTTAGTGATGCGTGTGAACGCCGTGCAAACAGCCGAACGAGATAAAAAATGAAGAAGTTAACAGCATATTTAAAAGAACATAAAATTACCGAAGTGGAATGTGTGATCAGTGACATGACGGGGATTGCTCGTGGCAAGATAGCGCCTGTCGATAAGTTTATCGATGAGAAGGGCATGAGAATGCCTGAAAGTGTTCTGCTGCAAACGGTGACGGGTGATTATGTTGAAGATGAGCCCTATGACGCCCTATTAGATAAAGCCGATATCGACTTTATCTGCGTGCCTGATGAGGATGCGGTGTTTAAACTGCCATGGACCATAGAAGCGACAGCGCAAGTTATCCATGATACCTATGACAAGATGGGTAACCCAATCGAACTCTCTCCACGAAACGTACTCAAGAAAGTACTCAAGCTCTACGAAGATAAAGGCTGGAAGCCTGTTGTCGCACCAGAGATGGAGTTTTATCTGACACGTCGAAATGAAGATCCTGATCAAGCGCTTATTCCGCCAGTTGGTCGTAGCGGGCGTCAAGAGTCAGGCAGGCAGTCTTTCTCTATCGATGCGGCTAACGAGTATGACCCGCTATTTGAAGATATGTATGACTGGTGTGAGATCCAAGGGTTAGATATCGATACCTTGATCCATGAAGAGGGCACAGCCCAGATGGAGATTAACTTCAGTCATGGTGATGCGTTATCTCTGGCAGATCAGGTGTTTGTATTTAAACGCACCCTTCGTGAAGCCGCGCTTAAGCATAATGTGTGTGCGACGTTTATGGCTAAACCTGTTGCTGATGAACCGGGTAGTGCTATGCACTTACACCAAAGCATTGTTGACGCCAAAACCGGTGAAAATATCTTCTCACTGGAGGACGGCACTAAAGGCCCGCTGTTTTATAGCTATATTGGTGGCCTGCAGAAGTTTATCCCTGAGCTATTGCCTTTACTGGCACCAACAGTGAACTCATTTAGACGTTTTCTGCCTGGTACCTCTGCGCCAATCAACCTTGAGTGGGGCGAAGAGAACCGCACTTGTGGACTGCGTATTCCAGAGTCTTCACCACAAAACCTACGAATTGAAAACCGTATAGCGGGCGCCGATGCAAACAGTTACCTGGGCATTGCTGGTAGCTTGTTAGCCGGGTATATCGGCATGGTCGATGATGTTAAACCGTCAACGCCAGTACAGGGGCGTGCTAACGAGAGTCGTCAGAGTATTAGTCTGCCGCTGACACTGGAAGAAGCCTTAGCGGTTATGTCTGAAAGTACCGCGTGCCGTGAATACCTAGGCGAAGCATTTACCACAGGTTATATCGCGGTGAAGCAGGCGGATCTTGCCAGTTATAAGCGTGTGATCAGTTCATGGGAACGTGAGTTCCTGTTACTGACAGTTTAATGGTTTAGCTCGTATCTAAACAGATCCAGTTTGCATGAGTGCTTGATGGGGAAGCACTCAAATTTTGAGGAAATAAAGAGAATCACCTTTGTCAGAAGATGGGCATAGGTTAGCAGTAGAGCAGTCAAAACTGCCGATGCAGTTGTCAGGTGTAGCATTGGTTAACAATAAAAATTAAAGCCGGTTTGACCGGTAAACAATGACAGACAGTAGCCTTTAGGTTACTGCTACGCTAAATCAAGGAGATAGCATGAAGCTTTTAAAGAAGATGACCACATTAGCCATACTGGGTGCAGGTGTGCTGGCAAGCACGAGTGTCATAGCTGAAGAGGTTGTTCGGGTCTATAACTGGTCTGATTATATAGCAGAAGACACCTTAGCTAACTTTGAAAAAGAGACAGGGATCCGCGTTGTATATGATGTTTTTGACAGCAACGAAGTCGTTGAGGCTAAGCTGCTCTCGGGTCGCTCTGGTTATGACATCGTGGTACCGTCAAACAGTTTTCTTGCTAAACAGATTAAGGCGGGCGCATTTCAAAAGCTAGATTCCAATCAATTGCCAAATCATAAGAACTTGAATTCAGAGTTGATGCAGCAACTTGAGACGGCCGATCCTGGAAACCAGTACTCAGTTCCTTATCTTTGGGGCACCAATGGCATTGGTTATAACGAAGCTAAAGTAAAAGCGGCATTGGGCGAAGATGCGCCAATTGATTCGTTGGAGCTGATTTTCAACCCAAAGAATGCTGAGAAACTGGCGTCATGTGGCATAGCGCTATTAGATTCTGCCGATGAGATGTTGCCGATGGCGATGATCTATTTAGGGCTAGATCCAAACAGCACTAAGGCTGATGATTACAAGAAAGCGGGAGAGGTACTAGCTAAGGTTCGTCCTCATATTACGTACTTCCACTCATCTCGTTACATAACCGATCTCGCAAATGGTGATATCTGTGTCGCCTTTGGTTACTCGGGAGATATCTTCCAGGCTGCGGCTCGTGCCGAAGAGGCGGAAAATGGTCAAGTGATTGGCTATTCAATCCCTAAAGAGGGCGCTAACTTATGGTTCGATATGTTAGCTGTTCCTGCTGATGCCGCCAATGTGAAGAATGCTCATACCTTCATAAACTACCTATTGCGTCCTGATGTGATTGCACCAATCACTAACTATGTGGCTTACGCAAATCCAAATGTTCCGGCACAAGAGTTTGTCGATGAAGAGATACGTACTGATTCTTCAATCTACCCGACCGAAGAGGTGCTTAAACGTCTCTATGTGGGTGAAGTGCGCCCTCTGAAGGCACAGCGCTCAATGACTCGCGTGTGGACCAAGGTGAAATCGGGCTACTAAGCAGTATTAAGGGCAAGCATGGCTTGCCCTTTTTTGTCTAAATCTTTTTGTCACTTAGTTTTGTATTGCTCTAGGCGGTGATATTCACAGCCTTTTGTGGAGAAGTAATATGGTTAACACCGCAGGCGTCGCTAATAAACCAACAACAAAGACGCAAGGAGAGATCCTGCTTAAGATTGAGCGGGTGAGTAAGTTATTCGATGATGTTCGTGCCGTCGATGATGTGTCACTGAATATCAATAAAGGGGAGATTTTTGCTCTGCTTGGCGGTTCGGGGTCTGGCAAGTCGACCTTGCTCCGTATGCTAGCAGGTTTTGAGAAGCCTTCAGAAGGGCGCATCTATCTCGATGGCGTCGATATCACCGACATGCCACCCCATGAACGTCCCATCAATATGATGTTTCAGTCCTATGCCCTATTTCCGCATATGACGGTAGAGAAAAACATCGCATTTGGTCTTCAGCAAGACAAATTGCCAAAAGATGAGATAGCGCAGCGTGTCAAAGAGATGCTTAAGTTGGTGCATATGGAAGAGTATGCCAAACGTAAACCGAATCAACTCTCTGGTGGTCAGCGTCAACGTGTCGCACTGGCAAGATCCCTTGCAAAGCGCCCTAAGCTGCTACTACTCGATGAGCCAATGGGTGCATTGGATAAGAAACTACGTACTCAGATGCAGCTAGAGGTGGTCGATATTCTAGAGGCGGTTGGGGTGACCTGTGTGATGGTGACTCACGATCAGGAAGAGGCGATGACCATGGCCGAGCGGATCTCCATTATGAATGATGGCTGGATAGCGCAAACTGGCACACCGATGGATATTTATGAGAGCCCAACAAGTCGAATGGTCGCTGAGTTTATTGGCTCTGTTAACTTGTTTGAAGGCAGCATAGTGGTGGATAAGTTTGATCATGCCATTATTCGCTCACCGAACCTGCCACAAGACTTCTATATTGGCCATGGCGTATCGACGAATGTTGAAGATAAAAGTGTCTGGCTTGCAGTGAGGCCTGAAAAAGCCAGGATCACCCGAGAGCAACCTGAGGCCGAGTATAACTGGTGCAGTGGTGTGGTTGAAGATATCGCCTATTTAGGTGGAATTTCTGTCTATTATATTCGTCTCAATAACGATCAGGTTATCCAATCTGTGATGACCAATAGAGATAGGCGTTCAGACCCTCCAACTTGGGAAGATAAGGTATTCATCAGCTGGGAGGCCACCAGTGGTGTGGTCCTCAGATCCTAAGGGGGCAACATGAAAAAGCCATTAACGTTTAGACTACCCAAAGGACAATGCTGGACAATAGGTGTTCCCTATTTCTGGTTACTGCTCTTCTTCGCACTCCCCTTCGCTATCGTGCTTAAGATAAGTTTATCCTCTGCTGCGATTGCTATTCCACCTTACGAATCTCTTTATACCTATGCAGATGAGTCGCTACAGATCATGCTGAACTTAGGTAATTACCTATTGATCTTCGATGACTCCCTCTACCTAAATGCCTACTTAGGTTCGCTGAAGATGGCTTGTATTACTACGGCTGGGTGTTTGTTGATTGGTTATCCAATGGCTTATGCCATCGCAAGAGCCCCAAAGCAGCATCAAACCGTGTTGATACTCTTAGTGATGTTGCCATCTTGGACCTCATTTCTAATTCGGGTATACGCCTGGATGGGCATACTGAGTAATAATGGCGTGATCAATAATGTACTCATGTGGCTTGGGGTTATCTCCGAGCCAATACAGATGCTCAATACCAATTTTGCTGTGTATATCGGCATCATCTATACCTACCTGCCATTTATGATATTGCCGCTGTATGCAACGCTGTCTCAGCTTGATGGCAGCTTGTTGGAAGCAGCATCAGACTTAGGTTCGCGTAGCTTAAATACCTTCTGGAAAGTGACACTGCCTTTGTCTAAAGGTGGGGTTATCGCAGGCTCTATGTTGGTTTTCATTCCTGTGGTGGGTGAGTTTGTTATTCCTGAGCTCCTTGGTGGCCCAGATTCCTTGATGATAGGTAAAGTGTTATGGCAGGAGTTCTTCAATAACCGAGATTGGCCAGTGGCTTCAGCCCTTGCCATTGTGATGTTAGGCCTATTGATCATTCCTATTACCTTGTTCCATAGATACCAATCAAGAAGTATGGAGAAAGACGCATGAGTAGCCGGATAAAGAGTTTACGTTTTTCGACCATCATGCTGTGGGCGGGGATGTTTTTCCTTTATGCCCCTATGTTTATCTTAGTTATCTACTCATTTAATGAGTCTAAGCTAGTAACCGTATGGGGGGGATTCTCACCTAAGTGGTATGGCGAGCTGTTTCGAGATAAGCAGATCTTAGATGCGGTTTGGACCAGTTTAAAGGTGGCATTTTTTGCATCGAGTATGGCGGTGATTTTGGGCACTATGGCGGCATTTGTGATGACTCGCTTTAGACGCTCTTGGGGCAAGCTAACCCTGTCAAACATGATCACTGCACCACTGGTTATGCCAGAGGTGATCACTGGTTTGTCGCTATTATTGCTGTTTGTACATATGGCCGATCTGTTTGGTTGGCCTGCTGAGCGCGGCATGTTGACGATATGGATTGCCCACTCGACCTTCTGTGCAGCTTATGTGGCTGTGGTGGTATCGGCAAGGTTACGTGAGATAGACCAGTCTGTTGAGGAGGCGGCGCAAGACTTAGGTGCAACGCCTTTAAAGACCTTTTTCTATATTACAGTTCCTATGATCTCACCCTCGCTGATGGCGGGTTGGTTACTGTCATTTAGTCTGTCGTTAGATGACTTAGTGATAGCCAGTTTTGCATCTGGACCTGGCGCCACGACGTTACCTATGGTGGTGTTCTCCTCAGTACGTATGGGGGTCTCGCCTAAGATAAATGCTTTGGCGACCTTGATCATTCTTACCGTGTCTCTGATTGCATTTATCTCTTGGTATTTTGCAAGACGAAGCGATAGGAAAAGTTTACCGCCGGCCATGTAGGCTGAATCCTGCAGCCTAAAAGTCTTGGCTGCAGGTGTAAATTGTCGGCGCGGGATCGCGCTTAAATCCAGTATTGAAAACAAGAAAAATGAATATAAAGGTAGGGTAGCGTTATGGCGAGTGTACCTCATGCGGAATCTTATTATGCAGCCTCTGCAAACGACAAAGTAGAGCGTTCTCAACTCACGCAGGATATTGATAGTGATGTCTGCATTATAGGGGCTGGTTATACCGGTCTATCGACGGCACTGCACCTGCTAGAGCTCGGCTTTAGTGTGACCATCTTAGAAGCTGCCCGCGTTGGCTGGGGAGCGTCGGGGCGAAATGGTGGCCAGATAGTGAATAGCTTCAGCCGAGATATTGACTCCATAGAAAAAACGGTAGGTAAGCAAAACGGTAAACTATTTGGTGAGATGGCGTTTGAAGGTTCCCGAATTATCAAGAGTTTAATCGCCAAGCATAATATCGATTGTGACCTTAAAGATGGCGGTGTATTTGCTGCTATTAACCCAAAGCAGATGAAGCATCTTGAAGCTCAAAAGTCTTTGTGGGAGAAGCATGGTCATATGGGTCACCTAGAGCTTTTAGATGGTAATGACATCGAGGGTGTGGTTGATTCTAAACGCTATGTCGGCGGGCTCTTAGATAAAAGTGGTGGCCATATCCATCCTTTAAACCTTGCACTCGGTGAGGCCAAAGCTGTTGAATCACTAGGCGGGCAGATCTTTGAGGATTCGGCGGTAGTTAAGGTTGAACAGGGAGATAATCCTAAAGTTTACACAGAGAAGGGGTCTGTGAAGGCTAAGTTTGTTGTGGTGGCAGGTAATGCATACCTCAATGGTTTGATGCCCGAGTTACAAGCTAAGTCTATGCCCTGTGGCACTCAGGTGATCACCACTGAGCCACTGGGTGATGAGCTTGCCAATCAACTACTGCCTCAAGATTACTGTGTAGAGGATTGCAATTACCTATTGGATTACTTCAGATTGTCTGGGGATAAACGACTCATCTATGGGGGCGGTGTTGTCTATGGTGCACGCGACCCTGCCGATATAGAAGCGATTATTAGACCTAAGATGCTGCAAACATTTCCACAGCTTGAAGATGTGAAGATAGATTATACGTGGACGGGCAACTTTTTACTGACGCTGTCTCGTTTACCGCAAGTTGGCCGTATTGGCGATAATATCTATTACTCTCAAGGCTGTAGTGGTCATGGAGTGACTTATACCCATCTGGCTGGCAAGATTTTAGCCGATGCTATCCATGGTCAGGCGACGCGTTTTGATGCGTTTGCTAGCTTGCCACATTACCCGTTTCCTGGCGGGCACATACTCCAAGTACCTTTTAGTGCCATCGGCGCTTGGTATTACACCATGAGGGATAAGCTAGGCGTTTAATTTGCTTAGTGCTTAGTGCTTAGTTTGCTAAGAGTGCCTAGTGTGAGTAGTAACTCCCCCAGTTATTGCTCACACTTTTATTGCAGCTGACACTTTGTATTGTAAACAGCGACAGATTTACCTCAACTTAATCAATTTGATCAAATGCCATTGATTCAATGGCACTCTTCCCCGTGAATGCTATTTTTAAAGGTAGTCCTTATATTAGGCTTAAGGGAACTGGAGAACCTAATGAAAACAATGGCAATTAGCACTAAGCTTTTGTGGATCACATCAGCGTTATTTTTAGCAACTGTGGCCATCTTATCTATCTCTTTATGGTGGGCCTTAACAGATAAAAATGCAGCGGTATCTGATGAGGTTCAAGAAGCTATTCACCTTGAGACAAAAGCAAAGTTAGCCGCTAGGGCTGGTGAATATGGTGAGAGGATCGCAGGCTTTATCAATGAGGCTTATCGGATCCCTTTCGCCTTTGCTGGGCAGTTAGAGGAGATGTCTGGCGGCGAGCTATTAAGCCGTGAAAGTGTCGAGTCGAGCATTGCGGCTATTCTTAAGAAAAGCAGCCAATTATCCTCCATGTACGCTCAGTTTGAACCTAATGGTTTTGACGGTAATGACAGTTCATTTGTGTCAGGCTATGAGCACAGCGTTCCCGAAGTGGGCAGCCTGGAGCTGTATTTCATTAGAAATGATGATGGCAGTGTTGAGCAGGAGGCGGTGACCGATGCCGATGAAAAGTATATTGCCACTTTAAATGAATTCGGCCTTAGAGAGGCTGAGTGGTACCTATGTAGTCGAGATAGTAAAAGACCCTGTTTAATGGAGCCGTATCTTTATGAGATTATGCCGGGCAACAACGCGTTAATGACCTCGCTGACCGTGCCAGTGATCAAAGACTCATCATTTACTGGTCTTGTTGGCGTTGATATCAATCTGCCTGTTTTTCAGGATCTGATTAAAGAGCTATCGAATAACTTATATGGCGGCGAAGCAAAGGTGACCTTGCTTAGTACCAAGGGGCTGATCGTCGCAGCGAGTCATTACAATAAATTAGCTCGACCCTTCAAAGAAGCTGTTGATGCCAGTTTGGCCAATGAACTGCAAAATTTACATAAGGCTAGCCGCTATTTTGAAAATGATACAGCGATAGTGGTAGCTCACCCCATATACATTCCTCTTGCTGATAGTACTTGGTCTCTGCTTATTGAGGTGCCCAAAGAGCAAGCGTATAAAAGTGCTATGGTCTTAAAAGAGGATATGATGGCGATGGCGCAGTCCCTTGGGAGTTTGCAGCTGACCTTAGGTATCCTTGTTTCTATCATCGCAGTTTTTAGCATCTGGGTGGTGATACGTAGCATCATATCTCCGTTAAAGAAGATTCAAGTTCGAGTTGAGAGTTTGGCAAGTGCCGAGGGCGATCTGACTCAATCAATTGAGGTTGAGTCTCATGCTGAGCTTATCGCTTTAGGCAATGGTTTTAATGCATTTTTGAGTAAGCTCAAGTCACTCATTATTGAGCTAAAAGGGTTAGCGGGACAATCTCAGCAAGTGAGCGCTTCAACGGCACAAATTGCACAGCAAACTAGAGATAGTGTAAATGGTCAGTACAGTGAGATAGAGAGTGTGGTTACCGCTGTCAATCAGATGAGTGCTACTGCGTTGCAGGTAGCTAAAGCTTCAGAACAGACAGCAGCTGAAACCGAAGCTATGTCTGATAACGTTAAGCAAAGTGAGCAGGGGCTAACGACAGCCATGGAGCATGTCACGACGATGTCTAGTGAATCTCTGCTGGCAAAGGAGGCTGTTGGTAAGGTCTCTGATAGCAGTAACAATATTAGTACCATAGTCGAAGTTATTCGTTCAATCGCTGAACAGACTAATCTGTTAGCGCTTAATGCGGCTATTGAGGCTGCACGGGCAGGTGAGCAGGGCAGAGGCTTTGCTGTAGTGGCTGATGAGGTCAGAGCGTTAGCCTCAAAAACTCAAACATCGACCGACGACATCACCCAGTTGATTAATGCACTGCAATCAGAAGTGAGTAGTGCTTCAGGTATTATTGAAAGTGGCGCCGAAAAGGCACTATTAGCCGTTCAGCAAACAGAAGAGGCCTTAGTATCGATTAATGCCATAGTAGGGCAGATTGACGAGGTATCCAGTCAGGTGACTCATATTGCCACTGCAGCAGAGCAGCAAAGCGCGGTGACTGAAGAGGTCAATAAGAATATTACTGGTATCTCAGACTCAGCTTCTGAGCTAGCAAGGCTTGCCGATGAGGCACTAGACAGCAGTAACAATTTAGCGGGATTGGTACAGCAACAACATGAACAGCTCGATAGGCTGAAGACTTAACGCTAAAATGATGCTGATTGTGCATGAGAGGGGAGGTATCCCCCTCTCTAAATACTGCTAAGCTTATGTTTAAGTTTCTGTTTGTCTCTTGATGTCATACTCAGTTTAGAACTGGATATTCATCTCAATACGAAAGTCTGTCCCTTCTAAGGTCTCCCCCCAATTCCAAAATGCACGAATATTCTTTGTTGGTGTTATCTGATAGCTAATTGCAGCTTCATGTGTAAGACCAAAAGCGTCATCGAGTCGATCATCACCTCCCAGTTGTGTCGTATACATGGGGTTATAGTTCAGCCAGATTGCGTCATTAAGCTCTATTTTACTGTACATGCCAACCAAGCCGAATGAGGCGGGGACTGTATACCCCATATCATCTTCAACGGTTAAGCCTAAACCAGCCAAAGGGTAAAGTTGAATGGCACTAACACAACTAAGACACCCAAAATAGTCAGAGAGAGATTGCTTAACTAAGCTTAAATAAAAGTAGTTGAGGAGGGGGTTATGCCCACACCAAGAAAAGCGTTAGTGAGCTTAGAGGATACGCCCTATTATCATTGCATAAGTCGTTGTGTAAGAAAGGCGTTCTTGTGTGGGGTTGATAGGTATACAGGACAATCTTTTGAACATAGGCGTGATTGGGTTGAGAGTCGGCTGTTAGAGTTAGCTTCAGTGTTCGCTATTGATATCTGTGCTTATGCCGTGATGAGTAATCATCTACATTTAGTGTTACGGGTGGATGCTGAGTTAGTTAAGTGCTGGTCGGATATAGACGTAGTAACTCAATGGCAAAAGCTGTTCAAAGGCGACAGCTTGAATCACGACTTCGTTAAAGGCGAAATGCTTGAGTCTTATCAACAAACCATCATCAATAAGCGGGTAAAAGAGTACCGATTAAGGCTGATTGATATCTCGTGGTTTATGCGCGCCCTGAATGAGCCGATAGCCAGAAAAGCCAATGCAGAGGATAAGTGTAAAGGCAGATTTTGGGAGGGAAGGTTCAAGTCTCAAGCGCTACTCGATGAAACCGCGGTATTAGCCTGTATGGCTTACGTTGACCTAAATCCTGTTCGAGCCAAAGTCGCCAAGACACCAGATACTTCAGATTTTACCAGCATTCAAAAACGCATCAATGCAGCCATGAAAGGTGAGCAGCCTCCAACATTGTTGCCATTTGTTGGAAACGAACGTAGAGATATGCCTAAAGGTCTGATGTTTAATCCCAAGGATTACCTACAACTTGTAGATGATACAGGGCGCATCATAAGAGATGATAAGCGTGGAGCGATTAGCCAAAGCTCACAACAATTATTGGACAGACTCAATATCCCTCAAGAAAACTGGCTGAAACTGAGCTGTGAGTTTACGAAGCTATTTAAAGGCCCCGTAGGGACACTTCAAGAACTGGATAGGTATTGCGAACATTTAGAGCGCAAGCGAAGGCAAGGGGCAGCGAACTGCCATCGATGGCTTGATATCGCATAACAGAAGCTAAAAATTACGATACTTTATCACTAACCAAGCAGCAGCTTGGCTTTTCTGTGTGTCCAGACTTCAACTAAATAGCCGATATTTTACAGATAGTCAGAAATGTCATTGATAAAATAACTATTTATCTAAGGGGATGAGAAATCCATCCAATGAGTCTTATGCAAAGATTAGAAGCGACGAAATAGAAATAATTATGGGTGTCTTCGTTATTTCAATTATGGGTGTCTTCGTTATTTCAATTATGGGTGTCTTCGTTATTTCAATTATGGGTGTCTTCGTTATTTTTTATTACAGATAGTCAGAAATGTCATTGATAAAATAACTATTTATCTAAGGGGATAAGAAATCCATCCAATGAGTCTTATGCAAAGATTAGAAGCGACGAAATAGAAATAATTATGGGTGTCTTCGTTATTACTGTGTGTCCAGACTTCAACTAAATAGCCGATATTTTACAGATAGTCAGAAATGTCATTGATAAAATAACTATTTATCTAAGGGGATGATAAATCCATCCAATGAGTCTTATGCAAAGATTAGAAGCGACGAAATAGAAATAATTATGGGTGTCTTCGTTATTTCACTGGGTTGACTCGCATAGCAAGATCACCTGTGATAAAAATGGGTGTAAGAACTAGCTGTGGTTCAGGGAGTTCTATGGGCTCCCTATTTTGTGGTCTGTTCAGTCCCACTTCTAGAAAGCTCCTATGTAAAACCCTAAAGCTATGAAATGAGGTTGATGTACAAAGCCAATGACCGAGGAGGTTGTTGAAAGAAGTTGGCAGATACAATATCTACTGTTGTATTCAACAGTTTGGGTTGACCAGCGATAGCCCAATTTCTAACTCACGAATAAGATTGTACGCCATACCCTTGTTAGAGCTGTTGTTTCACTTCACCATGCTTACCTTTTCTTTTATTTTATATGGATTTAATCTCTTTACATCAATAAGATAGCAATTGTAAAATGTGATGGTAGCTCAATAATTCAAACAGCCAAATTTATTGAGCTATCCCTTCAATAAGCTGTGATAACTAGGTGAGCATGGACACTATTAGCGAATTATTAAAGCTAGGCTCAGTCGGAATAATATCTGGTTTATTCTCGGCGTACATAGCTACCCGTGGTCACCGAAATAAAAAATGGTGGGAACTTCGCGTGGCGGCATACCAATCGGTCATTGAGGCGCTGTCTGATTTGACTCACTACTATGATCGGAAATACAAAGCAGAAATAGAATCACGAGAGTTAAGTGATGAGTATGAGGCTGAGCTAGGTATGTTTTGGGATGATAGCTATCACAAAATAAGGAAGGCAGCTGACAGCGGGGTGTTTCTTTTTTCAAAAGATGTAAATGTCGCTCTCAAAGAGTTTATGGACCTAAAAAACGAAAGTCACCACACATACTTTGAGCATCTTAATAGCTATCTTGCAGTTGCGGATAAATGTCTTAAAACAGTCGTTGCTTCTGCTAACAAAGACCTTCGTGTATCTGATGACTGGTTTTAGCAAGGCACTGAATAATCATCCACAAAAACAAGTTACGTGGACTGGACTCGCTAACGCTCGCATTTTATTGCAGCTTTAGGTCACTAGAGAACTTTATGAGCATATCAAATATATATGAAGTAGCTTTTGCTGTAATAGGTGCGGTAGGTGGTGCAAGCTTGATTATTTTTTCTTTATCTTCTTGGCTTGGAAAGGTATGGGCTAGCAGGCTCATGCAAGCTGAAGTTTCCAAGCATGCCGAAAAACTAGAGTCGTTGAAAAGCGAATTCAAAAAGCTCGAAACCGAGCATACAGTTAGGTTTACGAGGTTACATGAAAAACAAGCAGAGATAATTGCACAGCTATACAATAAACTTTACGAAGTCAATAGGTGCAGAGATACACTTACACTTCAATTACAGTGTCGAGAAATTAAAGAGAAATATGAAAAAGAATATAAAACATATGAGTCGTGGGAGTATGTTTATGGCGTTCATACATTAACGGATGAAGAGCAAGCTATGGTAGGTGCTTTGAAGGATTCAGTGAATGATTTAAGTAATTTTTATGGACGTCATAAATTATACCTTTCTTCTCAATGTTGTGATTTGATGAGTCGAGTTACGCAGCTTTCATCATTTATTTCAATGAACTATTCTAATTTAGCTTTAAAAGATGAGAGTGGTAACTATCGTGTTAATCCGAAAGTTCCAGAAATGTGGAATTCCTCAATTGGAGCTATTCATACTATTTTGCCACTCTTGGATGGTGAATTTAAAGAGATAATAGGCTTTGATAATAAGTGACCTAATGGAGCGTTATTCTTAGATTTCTTAATAATTATAGCTATCCATTTGATTATCACTCTAACATTGAAATTTAGTGGGTTTTATGATGTTTCGGCGAACTGATTAAAAGTTCTAATATCTAAATTTTTCTTATTATAACAAGAGACTAAATATGAACCTCAGTACTGCAAATGAAAACTTTCGTCAGTTAGTCGGACACAATGTTACCTACAGTATTCCTCCCTTTCAGCGTGATTACTCTTGGTCAGAGGAAAACTGGGAAGAGCTCTGGTTTGATATAATGGCGATGTACAGCGGTGAAGATGATGCTGAGAATGAGCATTATATGGGCTATCTGGTTTTACAGGAGTCTGATAACAAAAAATTTAGCTCTGTCATTGATGGTCAGCAAAGGATGACAACTGTTAGCATTATTGTGCTTGCTGCACTGAATCACCTCCATTCTCTGATAGCGAAAGATATCGACTCGGAAAATAACAAACAGCGTGAGAAAGTACTTAGGGAGAGCTATATTGGCTTTATAGATCCGATCACGCTGAAATCCAAATCGAAGCTAACGCTTAATAAGCACAATGATAGGTTCTACCAGACATATATCGCTACAAATTCAGATAGAATCCCTGCAAGAAACCTTAAAGCATCTGAGCACCTATTGAGAAAGTCTTACCTTTGGTATTCGCAAAAAGTAGAAAGCCGTTTTGGGTATGGCGACACTAGTGGTCCAGACGTGACAAGGTTTATCGATTCGTTAGTTGATAAGTTGTTTTTTACCGTCATCACGGTGACTGATGAATTGAACGCTTTTAAGGTATTTGAAACTCTTAATGCTCGTGGTGTGAAATTGTCTTCAACAGATCTCTTAAAAAACTACTTGTTCTCTGTATTAAGCAGTGATGATCCCCATGACTCCGTCTTAGAAGACTTAGAGACTTCATGGGAAAGAATTACTGGCTTATTAAGTAACGAAAGTTTTCCTGAGTTACTGAGAATTTTCTGGAATAGTAAGAACAGACTTGTTCGAAAGAAAGACTTATTTAAAACTATTCAGAAGTCGATAAATGACCAAGCGAAAGCATTTCAACTTGTTAGAGACTTAGAGTATAACTCTGAAATCTATGCCAATCTAAGAGATCCGAGCTCTACAGTATGGAACTGCAGTGAAAAAGAGTCGTTAGGTCTTCTTAGTATGTTCGGCGTTAAGCAGCCAATTGCTATGCTAATGTCTGCCTATAGAGAATTCTATGACAATGATCGAGAGGTGTTTACTAAGTTACTGAATGCTATTTCTGTCATTTCATTCAGATACAATGTTATTTGCAGTTTACCACCACAAGATCAAGAAGGTTTGTACAGTTCCGTTGCCATGAATATTGAGGCGAAGGAGTTGAAAAGCTACAGAGAAATTATTTTTGCTCTTCGCGATATCTACCCTGATGACGCTCATTTTAATGGGGCGTTTGCAAGCAAGCAGTTAAGAACAACCAATAGTCGTAACCAAAAAGTTGTTCAATACATTCTCAAGAAGTTAGAAGAACATGAGTCCGGTAATGCGATAGACTTATCGACTAATCGTTTTAATATTGAACATGTTTTACCACAAAAAATAACTACTGGTTGGGATGCATTTACTGATGTAGCCCATTCTCAATCTGTGTATAGACTAGGAAATATGGTTATTTTAGAGAAGTCTATAAACAGCGATATTGGTAATGATTCGTATGAGGTGAAGCGGAAAGCATTTGAAGGAAGCTCTGTTGGTTTAACTTCTGGGCTAGCTTCGAACTTTGATACTTGGACTACCGAGACAATTGAATCTCGTCAAAAGTTCTTCGCAAAACAGGCTAAGTCTATTTGGAAGATACAATCTCTTTAATCTTCAAAGGCTCCTTTAGGAGCCTTTTTTAATTTTTCATTTAGAACTCTGAATAAGTAAGTCGGGTCAGAGTGAAATTTAGTAATACTTACAAACCACAGTCCTTTAGGAACGATAGCCAACTGTTTTTCGACCGTTTTAGCAACTTGGGGTAGGCGACTAGAAATCGACTCGGTCATTTAAAAGCATAGGCTTATAACTTGGTAAATAATGTGAGCCATACCGCTCAAAACTATCAAAGTTAAACACTAAGTATTGATTGATAAACTGTTTAGTATAATTGTTTAAGTAATTCAAGTTGTTTTCCAGTGTGTCTTTTGGTAAGCCATATTTATTGTTCAGCCTTTTCCGTATTTTATAAATTCGGCAGGTTGGATCAGGGTGAGAACTTACCTGGTTACCTCTTCTTGGGTTTATATGATCAAGTACTATCCTACTTGTATCCAAATACATTAATGTTAAGAAAGCAGCGTTTGATAAGTCATTTTTAAACTTTGAGTTACCTTTTATGTTTTTTATTGAATGCCAGTCAGCATCATATTCTAGTTTATGAGAGTATTTGTAGTGTTGAATTATATCTTTTCCTTCATGCATGGCCATAAAGGAAGATAACGAATTAGAGTGCAAGTTTGAATCCTTGACGTGGCCAAGCAAATGATGAGAGTACTCATGACCTAATACAAATTGATATTGTAAATCAGTTAGCGACTTCATCCATATGTCAATATGTTTTGGCAATACCCCCCTAGGGTCTATATCAAAATCAAAAGACTCATGGCCAGCCATAATCCTCTGGGCAATTATAAATGATGCATTAATATCTATATCTTTTATTCCAAAATCTTCTCCATAAAAAAATATATTCATAAAATAAAGGAAGTATTCTAAAGGCTCTGATACTGCAATAATATTTCCAGCCTTAGTCTTTGAACATATTGCATTGGCACCAGCAAGGTATACACTACCAGCAGGAATGTCTTTAAGTTTTTCGTGATTACCTTTTGACAGATTTGATAGGTATACATCTTCTCGCTTTCGTTCTTGATAATATTTTTCTAGTGACCAATTGGTCTTCTTGCCTTTCCTAGTTTTAAATACCCTAATAAGCCTTGGATTATCTACAATTGATTCAGCTCGTAATTGCAGTAAAAAGTCTGATGCTACTTTTGGAGAGTATATTTTTTCGATATCAGACTTTGAACAAAAAGGAGTGAAAAAAATAGCATCATCGCCAAATCCCTTGTAATCATCGCCCTCAATAAATCCTGTGAGGTGCATGAATCCATGTCCTGTATCTATAAGAACCCCATCTTTAGCCTTGCGAGCTTTTGGATTGTTTTTTAGGAAACCTTCGATCAACTCAGCATTCATACTTGTCGTCCATATTTGTAATAGTACGCATCCATGCATGCCTAGCAAAACGCGCAGGTACAATAAATTAAGATTCGGAGATCTGAATACATTGATAATAAAGACATTATCAAATCGTAATGAGGAAAACGAGCACACTATACTGATAATGTGAGCGCTAGTAGTAACGTCTTACTGAAAGTCATCATTGAATGCCATTTTGGGATTAGTTTAAATAGGCAAGTTACTGGATATTTATCTGTGCTGCTTATCATCTGTAAATCACAATGGGCAATTTTATTGCCAGAGAGAAACTTAAATCTAATAGACAAATAATCGTGTGTAGATACGGCTGCTGATTTTGGTGGCATGAATGTAACCGCCGAGCCCATAGGGAGGTGGTAGCGGCACTTTGCAGAAGTCACTGCGCATAAGGTCGTCCTGCTTTCACTTGATTGATACATCCATGTACACGACACATACGGCAGGTACTTGATCACAATAAAGGGACAAGCTTCATGTGAACGAGCGAATTACAAATGACCATGAATGAAGAAGTTTAATCAGTCTTCATTCGGCTAAACCGTTGTGAGGACAAAAGCTGGTTATTTGTATTCTGTGTAGGATGAATGAGTAAGAGGTGGAATGAAGGTCTATGGGTTTTAGTGCTCAGAGGTTTGAAGTCCGTTAATAAAAATCAAAAAATATATGAGCGCTCAAACTGGATGGATTGAGGAGTAATCTGCTACATATTTGCTACACAGAACTCCAGATACGAAAAAGCCGTAGTAGGTACTAACCTACTACGGCCTATCTGTATTGGTGGCCCCTCCCAGACTCGAACTGGGGACCTGACGATTATGAGTCGTATGCTCTAACCAACTGAGCTAAGGGGCCTACTTAAGGAAGTCGTCACTACCGAAAGCGACGAGAAGTATACGAGGTTTAAATGCCGTTGTCACCTGTGATCCCATAAGAAATCACAAGTTTGAATTCAATTGCTTATCTGTTAATCAATAATCAACAATAAACTGGGTTAAACGACTATTCATCAGCTAATAAAAAGCCCCGCTATCAGATAGCAGGGCTTGTTTGTTGGCTTATCAGCGAGTCAAGTTGACTACTGAGCAGAGGCTTACTCGTCTAAGAAAGACTTTAAGATCTCTGAGCGAGAAGGGTGACGTAGCTTACGCAGCGCCTTGGCTTCAATTTGACGAATACGCTCACGTGTTACGTCAAACTGCTTACCTACCTCTTCTAACGTGTGGTCGGTGTTCATGTCGATACCGAAACGCATACGTAGTACTTTAGCTTCACGAGCGGTTAGGCCAGCTAAGACTTCGTGAGTTGCGTTTTTCAAGCTTTCGCCTGTGGCTGAATCCAACGGTAGCTCGAGGGTGGTATCCTCGATAAAGTCACCTAAGTGCGAATCTTCATCATCACCGATAGGTGTTTCCATTGAGATAGGCTCTTTGGCGATCTTTAATACCTTACGGATCTTATCTTCAGGCATTAACATACGCTCAGCTAACTCTTCAGGAGAAGGTTCACGACCCATTTCCTGTAGCATCTGACGCGAGATACGGTTTAGCTTGTTGATAGTCTCAATCATATGCACTGGAATACGGATCGTTCTTGCTTGGTCAGCAATAGAGCGAGTGATCGCCTGACGGATCCACCAAGTTGCGTAAGTCGAGAACTTGTAACCACGACGGTATTCAAACTTATCAACCGCCTTCATTAGACCGATGTTACCCTCTTGGATAAGATCAAGGAACTGAAGACCACGGTTGGTGTACTTTTTCGCGATTGAAATTACTAGACGTAAGTTTGCTTCAACCATCTCTTTCTTTGCACGACGAGCCTTAGCTTCACCGATAGACATACGACGGTTGATATCTTTTATTGCAGCAATCGCAAGACCTGTTTCAGATTCGATAAGGTCTAGCTTGTAACGACAACGACGCACGTCGTCTTCAACCATCTCTAGGCCTTCAACATACGGCTTTTTAGAGGCGAGTTCTTCGTCAAACCATTCGATGCTGCTTTCGTTAGCGGTATAACCTTTAACGAAGTTTTTCTTTGGCATTTTAGCTTGTTCAACACAAAGCTTCATGATCAAACGTTCTTGAACACGCACTTTATCCATGGTTGAACGCATGCTCTTCACTAAGCGGTCAAACTGCTTAGGCATGAGACGGAACTCTTTAAATAGTTCACCAATCTCAAAAAGAGCTACTGTCGCTTCAGGATGGCCGCGACCTTTTTCGCCGATGATTCTAAGTGCGTTTTCATGAACTTCTCTTAACTGAGTAAAACGCTCTTTAGCTTCTTCAGGATCAGGACCTTTTGGACCCTCTTCCTCTTCATCTTCATCATCTTCTTCGTCGTCTTCGTCATCAAGATCTTCATCTGACAGCTCTGAACCAACGTGAGTTGCTGTTGGTGCTACATCTTCAGCATTCGGGTCAATAAAGCCTGAAATGATGTCAGATAGACGCACTTCTTCAGCTTCATAACGATCGAACTGCTCAAGGATCATTGCGATTGCTTGAGGGTATTCAGCGACAGAAGCCTGTACTGTGTTAATACCATCTTCGATACGCTTAGCGATAACAATCTCGCCTTCACGAGTTAGTAGCTCAACCGTACCCATTTCACGCATGTACATGCGAACAGGATCGGTTGTACGACCAAGTTCAGCTTCTACCGTGGCAAGTGCCGCGGCAGCTTCTTCTGCAGCATCATCATCGGTGCTGTCTTCAGACATCATGATATCATCAGCATCCGGCGCCTGTTCATAGACGCGAATACCCATGTCATTAATCATCTGGACAATATCTTCGATTTGATCGGCATCGACCATATCTGCAGGCAAGTGATCATTCACTTCTGCGTAGGTTAAGTAGCCTTGCTCTTTACCTTTAGCTAGCAACAATTTAAGTTGCGACTGAGGAGTATGCTCCATAGATATCATCCAAGTTGGGTATTAGTTAAAACGACGCGCAGTTATTGCCGCGCAAATCGTCAATTATAGCCTTGTGCGCTTCCGTGTGCTAGTCCAAGTGCTTACTTTAAAGACATAAAGTGTCTTAATTTTGCCCTTGTATGACTGCGATCAGCTTGCTCAGCTGAATCCTTTCCTCTTTAGTATGGTTCTGTTTTAGACTCAATTCCTGATATCGTTGCTCAATATATTGATTATTGAGCCAGATAAGGGTTTTTCTAAACTCCTGCTGCAGGTTTTCATCCGCCACTTGATGATCCCATCTGGTCAGTTTTTTTAGGGTGCCTAATTGTGGCTCGTCCCTAAACTGCTCAAGTAGTTGTGCGCTGTTTTTAACCTGTACACGAGTTACGTCTAACAGATGGGTAAGTAAATCTATACCTGCCATCTTTAGATGCTGTAAGGCTGGCTGCACTGGCAGACCTTCTCCTAACAGCGGATGTTGTACTAGCAAAGCGATGGCTAATCGCAATGGTGTTCCTCGTCCTTTCAACGCTTTTGTTTGAAGCGGTTTTACTTGCTCTTTAGAGGAGAATGCGAATTTACGCTTTAACTCCTCTGCACTATCCATTCTCAGTTTATGCGCTAGATTTTCTAACAGTAAACTTTGAAGTACCGTGTCTTGTATCTTTTCAATCAGGGCTATCGCTTGTTTTGCCAGATTACCTTTGTCACCACCGTATCGCTGTGCGAGCGTATCAAAAAGAAACTCTGGTAGCTCTGTGGCTTCACTAATCTGGCTTTCGAAAGCCTCTTTTCCCACCTGACGAACCATAGTATCTGGGTCTTCACCTTCAGGTAGAAACATAAACTTTACTTGGTTGCCTGGTTTTAATAACGGCAATGCCGTCTCCAATGCACGCCAAGCTGCTTCAGTGCCAGCTCTGTCGCCGTCATAGCAACAGATAACCTCTTTAGCACTGCGAAGTAACAATTGAAATTGTTCTGCGGTAGTCGAGGTGCCTAATGACGCTACAGCGTAATCGACATCAAATTGAGCTAGGGCTACGACATCCATATAGCCTTCAACAATCAGTATCTGTTGAGGGTCTCTGTGTCTTTGCTTTACTTCATACAGTCCGTATAGCTCATTGCCCTTATGAAATATGGGCGTTTCTGGAGAATTCAAGTACTTTGGCGTACCGTCGCCTAAAACTCTTCCTCCAAAACCGATAACACGTCCTCTTCTGTCACGAATGGGGAACATTAGCCTGTCACGAAATCTGTCGTAACGTTTACCGCTATCGTTCTCTATGACCATTCCTGCAGTGAGGAGCTTATCTTGTGCATCCTGATTTTGGCGGTATCGACCTAATAGTCCATCCCAGCCGTCAGGTGCAAATCCAATATTAAAGTGTTCGACCACTTTATTGGACAGTCCTCGATGATCGAGATAATCAAGAACCTTTTGTTTGTCATTGTGCTGTCTAAGTTGACTCTGAAAGTGGAGGCTTGCTTCCTCCATCAATTGATAGAGATCGCGGCTCAGCCCTTCGTCACGTCTTTTCCCCGTTCCTTGCTCTCTAGGTACTTCCACACCTAGTTGGCCTGCAAGTTCATCGATAGCATCGATAAAATCTAGGCGGTCATACTCCATGACAAAGTCGATAACATTGCCGTGAGCACCACAACCGAAGCAATGGTAGAACTGCTTATCTCTACTTACTGTAAAAGAGGGGGATTTTTCACTATGGAAAGGACAACAGGCAGAGTGATTTTTACCCGCTTTTTTAAGGGGTACTTTAGCGTCGATCATATCGACAATATCAATACGAGCAACTAGCTCATTAATAAAATCACGAGGTATCGCCATTATCTAGTTAAGGCCGCCTTTCGCTAAACGTTGAAGTGAAAATGAAACGCTATAAACAAACAAGCCGCGCAAGAGCACGGCTTATTTACGCATTGTACTTAAAGTTACTTAAGTTTAGCTCTGATAGTAGCGCCAATTGCCGCCATATCAGCTCTGCCTAAGACTTTAGGTTTCAGTGCGCCCATTACTTTGCCCATATCCGCCATGGAGGATGCGCCCATCTCTTCGATGCTTGCATCAACTAGAACAGCAATTTCCTCTTCAGTAAGAGGTTGAGGCAGGAAGTCTTCAAGAACCTTGATTTCTGCTGCTTCAATTGCTGCTAGTTCGTCACGTCCAGCTGCACTATATTGTGCAATTGAATCACGACGCTGTTTAACCATTTTGGTTAAGACAGCTATAGCTTGGTCGTCAGTCAGAGTTTCGCGGGTATCCACTTCAATCTGCTTAACGGCGGCTAGTGCCATACGAATAGTTCCCAAGCGTACCTTTTCTTTGGCACGCATGGCATCCTTCATCTGGCTTTTTAGCTGATCAACTAGGCTCATAATAGATTAGTATAAACGTACGCGACGAGCGTTTTCGCGAGAAAGCTTCTTAGCAAGACGCTTAACTGCAGCGGCTTTAGCACGCTTACGGCAAGTAGTTGGCTTCTCGTAGTACTCACGAGCGCGAACATCAGCTAAGATACCGGCTTTTTCACAAGAGCGCTTAAAACGACGTAGAGCTACGTCAAATGGTTCATTTTCGCGTACTTTAATTATTGGCATACGCCATCACCCCTTAGGTGTAGTTTGTAATGAGTCAATCGCTCGACTCAAGTTAATTTAAAAATGGTGCGGAATTCTATACCGACTTAAGCGTGTTTGTAAAGCCTATATTGCGATCAAAATAAGATCTTTTATCGTCAAGCGATCGATTTTTTGATCCGCTGGCTTTTACTGTGCGTACAGTAGCTAAAATATCTTAAATAAAACTCTGCATAGTCTATTGGTATAATTAAAGCACAGCAGGTAGAATTAGCAGCCTTTTATGACACTTTGACGGGATACGATGCGGGTTTTAGGTATAGAAACATCTTGCGATGAAACTGGGATAGCCATTTATGATGATGAGCTTGGCTTATTATCACACACTTTATATAGCCAGGTTAAGCTACATGCCGATTATGGTGGTGTTGTACCTGAGCTGGCATCTCGTGATCATGTGAGAAAAATTGTCCCGTTAATTAAGCAAGCCATTGCTGATGCAAACTGCAGCATTGATGATATTGATGGTGTGGCATACACCACAGGTCCAGGGCTTGTGGGCGCTATTTTAGTGGGTGCCTGTGTGGGCCGCTCGCTTGCCTACTCATGGGATAAACCTGCTATTGGTGTTCATCATATGGAAGGGCACCTACTTGCGCCAATGCTTGAAGATAATGTCCCTGAGTTTCCATTTCTCGCACTATTAGTGTCTGGCGGACACTCTATGATGGTCGCCGTTGAAGGCATTGGTCAGTACGATGTGCTGGGCGAGTCTGTGGATGATGCTGCCGGTGAAGCGTTTGATAAAACTGCCAAGCTTATGGGGCTCGATTATCCGGGTGGCCCTAGGCTTTCAAAGCTGGCCGCTAAAGGTGAGTCTGGACATTACCGTTTCCCACGTCCGATGACAGATAAGCCTGGTTTGAACTTTAGCTTTTCTGGATTAAAGACCTTTGCTGCGAACACGATTGCCAGTGAAAGTGATGATGAACAGACCCGCGCGAATATTGCTTGTGCCTTCGAAGAGGCTGTGGTTGATACATTAGCGATTAAATGTAAGCGAGCGCTGAAGCAAACGGGTTATCAACGCTTAGTCATTGCTGGCGGCGTAAGTGCTAACTCGCGTCTTCGTAGTTCATTAGCTGAGATGATGAATAACTTAGGCGGTGAAGTATTCTATCCTCGCGGCGAGTTCTGTACCGATAATGGGGCGATGATCGCCTATGCGGGTTTACAGCGACTAAAAGCGGGTCAACAAGAGAATTTAGAGGTGAAAGGCAAGCCGCGTTGGCCGTTAGATTCTTTACCTGCAGTTTAGTTATCTTTGAAAGCTATCGATAATTGGCCTTTATTGATAGTGACTAGATTAATACGCTTGAGTGGCACTGTAATATCAAAAGCAGTGCCTTCCTCATACTCCCCACTCTTCTTAGACACCATTACTTAGGCTAGCCTTTTTTCTTACGACTCACTTTACTCTCATTGCCATCGAGTAGACGGCGAATATTGTCTTTGTGTCTGATGACGATTAAAGCAGAGAGCATAGTGACAGGAATAGTGAATCTGTCATCTAAGTACCAGGTATAAACAGGGGCGAGCACGGCAGTAATGATTGCGGCTAATGATGAGTAGCGAGTGATGAGTACCATAACTATCCAACTCGCTATTAACGCTAAGGCAAGATCGTGGCCAATAGGAGCCATGGCGCCAAACGCGGTTGCTACACCTTTTCCGCCCTTAAACTTAAAGAAGATTGGGAAAATATGGCCAACACAAGCTGCAATTGCGATGAGGCCGAGTGAAACGGGGTCAACACCGAGCCTAAAGGCGAGGTAAGCGGGAAGGGCGCCTTTGAGCATATCGAAAAACAACACCATAGCCGCAGCACTTGCACCGCCAATACGCAGCACATTCGTGGCTCCAGGGTTGCCTGAACCTTCATTGCGCGGGTCTGGAAGTCCTCTCATTCGACAAACGAGCACGGCACTGGAAATTGAACCAGCCAAATAGGCTGCCAATATCATTACCAGAGTGAGTACTGTTAAGGTCAAATTGGTTTCCTTATCCTTCTTAAGGTATCATCGCGCCACAATATTTGCTGGCCCTAAATGCATAAAAATAGCTTTGTTTTTTAATCTGCACGACTTGGGCTTTAAAATCCTTCTCTAGCGCCTTATCCTACTTGGGATTAATGCTGTTAGAAAGAGCCATCTAGCAAATTAATCAATAAGATTTGCATTATATCTTTTTTATTCTATACAGCTTATTAGACCTCATAGGTCCGAGTGTAATAGAAAGGCTTATTTTCACCATTTAAATGGTTAGCAAGATCGTTTGGAGGCGTCATGGATAGAGTATTAATACGACAATTAAAAATAGAAACTGTTATCGGCATTTATGAGTGGGAAAAGCAGATACATCAAAACCTCTTAATCGATCTTGATATGGCGTGGGATAACCGACCAGCAGCCGCTAGTGATGACTACCAGCATGCTCTGTGCTACGAAACAGTGTCTAACCGTTTGACGGCGCTCATTACAGAGAAACCCATCGAGCTTATAGAAACTGTGGCTGAGATGATTGCCAGTTGCTTGATGGCTGAGTTTGATGTGCCTTGGGTTAAAGTGACGGTAATGAAGCCTGGAGCGGTTCCTACTGCCGCTGCTGTTGGGGTCGAAATTGAGCGAGGTCATTGTTAAATGAGTGCAAGGATTTATATCAGTTTAGGCAGTAATATTGAGCCAGAAAGACACCTTAAGGCTGGATTAACTGAGCTAGGTTACCATTTTGGTAAATTGACCCTCTCCTCTGTTTATGAAAGCGAGGCGGTTGGTTTTGAGGGAAGTAACTTTCTTAATATGGTTGCGGCTGTCGATACTGATTTGAGTATTGGTGAAGTTGTGGCGCTATTTAAAAAGATTGAGCAAGATAACGGTCGAAAAGTAGGGGCGAAAAAGTTTGCGCCAAGAACCTTAGATTTAGATCTTCTTCTCTTTGATGATGTTGTCGCCAATACTCCCGTCGAGTTGCCAAGGGCTGAGATATTGACCAATGCTTTTGTGCTCTGGCCAATGGCTGAGATAGAGCCAGATCTTCTTCATCCGGTGGTGGAGACGAGTTATCAGGTTTTGTGGAAAGAGTATGATAAATCACAGCAGAAACTGTGGCCAATCCCCTTCACCTGGGTTCAAGCGTTAGTTGATGAAACGATCGACTAGTTAAAGTTGAACTAGCACTTTCAGAATAAAAATACAGGAACTACACATGGATACCTTTCAGGTCATCGTTTTAGCCTTGATTCAAGGCTTGACCGAGTTTTTACCTATTTCAAGTTCAGCTCACCTTATTTTACCTTCACAGATATTGGGTTGGGAAGATCAAGGCTTGGCCTTCGATGTTGCTGTACATATAGGCTCTTTAGCGGCGGTAATGCTCTACTTCAGAAAAGAGGTCGTTGCTTTACTCACCTCATGGATAGCAAGTATTTTTAAAGGGAAGCACTCAGAAGACAGCAAACTTGCTTGGTGGATAATCTTAGCGACGCTGCCAGCGGTCTTTCTCGGCTTTGCGCTTAAAGATATGATTGAAACTTACCTGCGAGGCCCTGGTGTCATCGCTATTACCACCGTTATTTTTGGTCTGCTACTTTGGTGGGCTGATAGAATGTCTCGTTGTGAACTCAGTGAGTATCAAACAGGTTGGAAAAAAGCGTTATTGATAGGTTTTGCTCAAGCTTTGGCATTGATCCCTGGTACATCGCGCTCTGGTGCGACCATTACCGCAGCCCTTATGCTTGGTCTTAATCGAGAAGCTGCCGCTCGATTTTCATTCTTAATGTCAATTCCGGTCATTTTAGGTGCGGCGATATTAATGGGGAAAGACCTCGTTGAGACGGGCGTCGATATTGACTACGGCTCATTAGCGCTTGGTGTTGGGGTGTCATTTGTTGCCGCTTACGCCTGCATACACATGTTCTTAAAAATAATCAGTCGCATGGGAATGACGCCGTTCGTTATCTATCGACTTGCGTTAGGTGCACTTCTATGTGCATTTATCTTTATTTAAATAGCTTAATCTTCTTGCGCCTATACTCAATTAGGCGCGAGTTTAGTCCTTTGAAAGAGAAATTATGAAGAGTATCTACCACTGCCCAGTATGTAATGACCCCCTTTTACTCCATGAGGAGTCTAAAGGATTGCATTGTAGTAAGAAGCACCATTTTGATAAAAATGAGCATGGATACTGGGAATTTAGTCAAGCCAAAAAACCGAGAGTAGATTCGCGTCAGGTTATGCGTGCGAAACGTTTCTTGTTGGAATCTGGCATTTTTTCTCCAGTAAACGATGCGATTACTGAGGTGCTGGGCGCAGAGCTAGCGGCTATGGCGACAGACGGTGTCATTGAGCATTTAGATTATGATTGTGGAGAGGGGTCTTATCTTCGAGTCATAAAGTCGCAGCTAGCTGAACGTCTTAATCAATCAAAGCTCACCCTTGTTCAACATGGGATCTCAGAGGCTGAAAATGCCCTTTTTTCTGCGGCTAAAATTGAAAGCGAGCTTGATGACGATGAGAAAACGACACTCATCGTCAGTCACCTTAAGCTGCTTCCTTTTGCGCCAGAGAGCTTTGATTTAGTCAGTTTGATCGATAAGCAGCTAAAGGGTAAAGAGCCTATTCGGGTGCTAAAGCAGGGCGGTTATCTGCTGCAAGTCTCTCCCGCGCCACGTCATTTGTGGCAGCTAAAAGAGTATCTGTATCCGGATATGAAGGAGAAGGAGCTGCAATCAAGTTTGATTGCTGGTTTTGAGGAGTTGCAGAGTAAAAGAGTCTCTTTCAATCTATCAATAGAGGGTGAGCAAGCGCTGACCTTGCTTGAGATGACGCCTTATGCATGGCGAGCAAATGATAAAGTCAGGAAGCAGATCGCCCAGGCTAGTTTTGCTGGGTTAGAAATTGATTTTGTGATCACCCTATCGAAGAAGCTATAGTATTGATTAGTGGCTACCTAAACCTGTGCAAAGTGATTGTAAAAAATGAATGGTCTGCAAGGATAAGTATTAGGTTTTATGGCTTATAGAGGTTAATCTTTAACCTTAGATTAAGCAGAGTTAAGTATTTTAGTTAACTCTACTAGATGATGAAAGATTATAGGAAACATTGAGACTGATGATGCGAATAGTGCTGTTGTTCATCTTAAGCTTAACCCCAGCTATCTCTATGGCAAATGTGTATACCTTGCCAGAGAAGGGAAGCCGGCTTATTGGCGAGATTCAAGAACACCTTGTTGAGAAAGGTGATTACTTTCAAACAATCTCAAAGCAATACAATGTCGGTATTTTAGAGCTTATGGAGTCTAACCCTGGCGTTGATCCATTCCTGCCAACGCCTGGCACTAAGCTTGTTATCCCTACTCAAATGTTGCTGCCAGACGTGCCACGTGAAGGTATCGTGTTAAACCTTCCTGAACTTAGGCTCTATTACTTTGCTAAAAACGGTAAAGATGTTCATGTGTTTCCAGTCGGCATAGGTCGTATAGGTCGAGAGACCCCTGAGATGGTGACTCGAATTAAGTCGAGGATCCCCAACCCTAGCTGGACTCCACCTGCAAGTATTCGAAAAGAACATCTTGAAGAGCGAGGTGAAGTGTTGCCCCGAGTCGTCCAACCTGGGCCTGATAACCCGCTTGGCAAGTATGCAATGCAGCTCTCCTACGGCGATGGCAGTTACCTTATCCATGGTACGAATAAAGATTTCGGTATCGGTATGCGAGTCAGCTCTGGTTGCGTTCGTTTAAATCCAGACGATATTGAGTGGTTATTTAACCAAACTAAGTATGGCGATCCCGTCCGAGTGATCAACCAAACCGTTAAGATATCTACAGAGCCTGATGGCCGACATATCATAGAGGTTCACTCTGCACTGTCTAAAACTGAGCTGGAGATGCAGCAAGAGAAGGTCGTGAGTATGAGTTCAGAGATCGTTAAGTTCATCAGCCAAGATGATATTGATAGTTTTAAAGCTAATGATGCACTACTGACTCAAAATGGCTTACCGGTTGATATCAGGCTTTAAATAACACTAGTTAGCGTAGTTTTAAGAGCGTCCCTTGTGGGCGCTTTTTTGTGGCCAGAATAAATTTAATCCGACATGAATTAGTGGCTTTAGTGGTTATAGAAATTTTTATAGAGAGGGGGGTTAAGCTTGGAAAAAGGGGGGGGGGGAACATATCGGCAACACTGATGTGCTGCCGATACAGACAAATTACTTCTTGTAAGAAGAAGCAACGTTGTCGATGCGATCGTTAGCACGCTTAGCTTCAGCCTGTGCGTCCATAGCAGCAGCTTTTGCATCTTTAACGTCTGCAGAAAGAGCGCCTTGCTCAGACTTCAGAGAGCTAACTTCAGAAGATAGCTGGTCAACTTTGTTACCTAGGTTAGCAACGCTTTCTTCTAGAGCAGTAGTGTTTGCACAGCCACCTAGTAGGGCAGTCATTGCTACACCAGCAATCATCAGTACTTTTTTGTTCATTGGGAAATCCCTTTAAATAGGTTGGATAGAAATTAAACAGCTGTACTATACAACTGCAACAACTAGATTATGTCATAGCTATTTTATAATGCTACGGTTTTTCGCCCTAAGGCCTGAATACCTTAACTAATATAGCTCTAAATGCAAGTTGAACGCAGTTTAATTGAGCACTCATCATTAAAAATTAACATTTTGTAGACATATCCTCTTTTTATTACCCCTACAAATTTGAACCTTTGTTAAATTTTTTCTTAACTTCTGAGACTCGTTCAATACGCTGTATTTGCAGTTGCTGCTTAATTTCAGCACCTTTAAACCCCGCATCAACAATAGGCTTTACTTGCACTGAACTTGCGCTCTCAAACGCGAGAGTAAAGTATTTGGCCTGAGGGTAATCTTGGCTCTCTAAACCTAATCGCCCTCTAGCATCTGCTTCACAGGCTAATGTTATCTGGGGTAATCGATGGGGCTTTCGCCACAGATCGGCCTTATCGAAGAGTTTAATTAAAGTTTCCGGCCTTAATTCTTCAATGTTATGGATGTTTTGATGCTGATCGCTAACGAGGAGTGCTAAGTCTCGATACTCGTTGGGCACCTTTACACGGGCGCACAGCGCTTTGATCGGTGCTAGGCCTTTTTGTCCGTGGCCATGATGCTTTGGTAGGTGCTCTTTCGGGCTAAGCGCCTTGCCCAGATCATGCACTAGCGCTGCAAAGCGTACAGCTCTATCTTCTGTTAACTTCGCTGCCTGCTCAACGACCATAAGAGTGTGTATGCCGGTATCAATTTCAGGGTGCCATTGAGCAGGTTGAGGCACACCAAATAGCGCATCGATTTCAGGGAATAGAACGGCTAATGCACTACACTGCCTGAGCACTTTAATAAAGATATGGGGACTGTCACTACTTAGTGCTTTATCGAGTTCGAGAAACACGCGTTCTGAGGTTAAGGCTTCTAGCTCACCACTTGCGCTAATATCTGTCATCAACTTCATTGTTTCATCTGCAATGGTGAAACCTTGCTTATGAAATCGTGCGGCGAAACGTGCAACTCTAAGTACGCGTAGGGGGTCTTCTATAAATGCATCAGATACATGCCTAAGGCATTTATTGTTAATATCTGCAATGCCAGAGAAGGGGTCATATAGTTTGCCGTCATCATCTTGCGCAATCGCATTAATGGTCAAGTCACGGCGTAGCAGATCTTGCTCTAAGGTGACATCAGGGCTAGCGTGGCAGCTAAATCCGCCATAACCTGCGCCTGTTTTGCGCTCTGTGCGTGCTAAGGCATATTCTTGCTTGGTTTTTGGATGCAAGAATACTGGGAAATCTTTACCTACTTGCTGATAGCCTTGAGCTAACATCTGCTCTGGCGTTGCGCCGACAACCATATAGTCTCGGTCTTTAACTGGAAGGTCGAGTAAGTTATCGCGTACCGCGCCGCCAACAAGGTAAAATTTCACAAACAAGCTCACAATATTTTTAGTTTATCCAATGAATCAAATCTTACCATGCCTTGTTTTTATTTTGTGTCATTTCAGCCTCTAGCTCTTTATTTACGGTATTTTTTTCATTTTTGTTAAGCATTTTTTGACAAGGTGAGCACTTAGCTTTAGTTTTAACTGTTTTTTGTATTTTATAACCTCTAAGTGACCGGTTAAGGATTGAATTCAGTATGTACAAGGCCTTCTTTGGATTAAGCGATAACCCTTTTTCTATCGCACCTAACCCTCATTATCTCTTCCTCAGTGATAGGCATCGTGAGGCACTCGCTCACTTAACTTATGGCCTAGGGGAAACTGGGGGCTTTGTACTATTAACCGGTGAGGTGGGGACTGGAAAAACCACAGTTTCACGTTGCTTGCTTAATCAATTACCCGAAAATACAGATACCGCTTTTATTCTAAACCCCTCTTTAACAGAGCTCGAGTTGTTAGCGACGCTGTGTGATGAGTTAGGGATCGTTTATGAAAAAGACCCAAGTTTAAAGCAGCTTACCGATCTCTTGAGTCAGTTTTTACTCAGCAACCATGAGAAAGGTAGAAATACGGTTCTGATTATCGATGAGGCCCAACATCTGCGTGCTGAAGTGTTAGAGCAGTTACGTTTATTGACGAATCTTGAAACCGATACCAAAAAACTGCTTCAGGTTATTTTGATTGGTCAGCCTGAATTGCAGCAACTGCTTAGACGGCAGGAGTTGCGCCAGCTAGCCCAGCGCATCACCGCACGTTATCACCTACTGCCATTAACGCCAGAGGAGGTGAGTTTATATGTACAGCATCGACTTCAAGTTGCCGGCAGGCACGAGCCATTATTTAACTCAGGTTCGATTAAAGCCTTACACAAGTTCAGTGGTGGTATTCCAAGGCTGATAAACCTGCTCTGTGAAAGAGCGTTAATGGCAAGTTATGCTCAGTCAAAAGTACCTATCGATCGTAAAATGGTGAATAGTGCGGCTTCTGAAGTGCTAGGAGAAGATGTTAAACAAGCTAACTATCTTCTTCCTGTTGCGGCAGTATCAGCGATCGCGTTAACGGGTGTAATAGCCTTTACCTTACTCAGTGGTAGCAAGGTAACAGATACTATGAATCAGGGTGAACACTCACCTGCAGAGCAGGTGCAAACGAGCAGTAGTGAGCTTGCCAAGCCGGTTAGTCCAACAAGTTCTGGTCAACGAGTGCTTCAAGCCGCTATTGAGCAGAGCCGTGAAATAGATACTGCTTACGCGAGTATCTTAGGGCTTTGGGGCAAGGTGCCATACTTAGGTCTATCTGCGTGTCAATCGGCCCATCAGCAGGGGCTATCTTGCTTCCAGCAGCAGGGCAATTGGAACTCCCTTATCCGCTTGAACTTCCCAGCTGTGGTATACCTGATTGATGGTCAACAGCAAGCATTCTACGGCACCGTCGTCTCACGTCATGGGGAGCAGTTATTGCTACAACTCAATGAGCAGCAGCTTTGGGTTGATAGAGCCTGGTTTACTAGACACTTTAGCGGTACTTTTGAAATACTGTGGCAGGCTCCAGAGGGGCAACCAAGGGAGATTGGACAAGGGGCGAGCGCTGAGCAGATACAGTGGTTAGAGAATAGTTTAGCAAAAATAGATAATACGGCGCCAAGGCTTGTCGATTCATTTGACGCACAATTAGAGGGCAAACTGATGCGCTTTCAACGAGAGCATGGTTTGAGAGCCGATGCTATTGCTGGAAGCCAGACCTTAGTTCAGCTTAATCTATACCTTAGTGCTCAAGGGCCTAGATTAGTTGAAGCCAAAAGGAACTACTAATGTCTATCTTACTCGATGCTGTGACTCGCTCGAAGCAACAGGAGTTAGACAGTAGCTTAGATCCTGTTTTAAGCCCTAGAGCGCAGTATGACCAGTTTTCCCAGCGTGGGAATCGTAGCATGCTTATTGCTTTAGCTTGCTTAATTGTATTACTGCTTGGCGTGATTGCCTGGCTCAGTAAAAGCTATTTTACCGATATGGGGGCTCAAGGTGCGCATAGCCAAAGTGCCTATGATACCGCTACCTCAAAGGCTGATGACGCTGAGCGAAAAGAAGCTAAACAGACAGTGGCTAAGCCAATAGCCGCAGTGACTTCTTCTGAGCAAGAGGGGATCTCATTGGCAGGAAAAGTCGCATTGCCTATCGCTAGGCAACTGCCTGTATATGCCAGAGATGAGTCAAAAGTTACTGCTAACACTGGATCCAGCTCTAAATCTAACTCTAGCTCTAGCTCTACTTTGAACTTAGCCTCGCAAGCTAAAGCGAGTGATGCAGCCTTAAGGCAAAGTGTTATCGAAGCGAGTCAAGCCATCGATAGCGGTAGTTATCAAGTGAACTCGGATGAGCCTATCATCTTAGGTGCTAACGCTAATGATAAAGGGCAGGCACTCCTCGACTCACTGAAGTATCAGGTTAACGTTGCAGCAGAAGAGGTCGGTATGCAGGGAGCTGATACTCAGCCTCGGGACTATCAGAGCGAGAATAATCTGCTTGCAGCATTTGAGGCGGCTTTGAAAGAGGTTGAGATTGAAAACTCGGTAGCAACCCCTGTGACACCGGAGAAATTAGATCCAATTCCAACGACTCAGCCAGATGAGTTACCTAAGTATGGTCAGCTACCTGCTGGCATTCAATTGCAGGTGCCTGAGTTTAATATTAATGCTCATGTTTACTCTAGTGTTGCGACTAATCGATGGTTAAATGTCGATGGTAGTGAGCTTCAGGAGGGGGATAGCATAGGCGGTAAGCTGACAATTGTTGAGATAAGACCAAGGGATGTGGTGCTCTCTATTCAGGGGACAGAGTTTAAGGTTCCAGCGATTTAACGCTTCAATTTATCGTTTGAAAACAATTAAAAATCATTCTAAAAAGGGCGCATAAGCGCCCTTTTTATCGTTTAATCTCTATTATAGTTTAACCATAAAGCTGGTATGAAAGCAGCAGTGTCAAAGCGTAACCAACACTGTAGCAAAGCAGCAGGGCTGGGACATACTTAAGGTAGCTAACAAAGGTCAGCTCCTTAACTTTACTCATCGCAATAATTCCTGATGCAGAGCCAATCACCAGCAGTGACCCGCCTACCCCTACCGAATAGGTTAGCCCTAACCACTCTGGCGTGTTGAGAACAGGTTCAGCTTTTAATAATGCAGCGGTTAGTGGCACATTATCGAGCAGAGCTGAACCGATACCAGTGACAAAGTTAGAGATATTAGGGTTAAATTGTGTGTATACCTCGGTCAGTAGATCGAGTGTTCCTATCTCTTTGAGCATGCCTACAAGTAGCAAGATACCAAGGAAGAATAACAAGGTATCAAACTCAACCTGGCGAATATATTCGAGAATTTGTAACTCCTCTTTATTGCTATGGCTGGTATGTCCTACTAAAAACATGACAGATAACCCGGTAAGAAAAGTCAGTACGGGTGGTATGCCAAATAAAACGTTCAGCGCCATAGTGGCAATGATAGTACTAAAGAAAATAAGCGCTATGAGGAGGTCGACCTTACGATACTCCCGTTTGATTGGGCTTGTGCTGACATGTCCTTCAGCCTTAAGAGAAAACAGTACGGCTAAGAGCATGACACTGCAAGCTGCTGGGACGAAGAGAACTAATAGCTCTGACATCTGTACGTGGCCACCGAGAAAAATCATCAAGGTGGTGACATCACCGGTGATCAATGCGACGCCGCCTGAGTTGACTGCAAATATGATCAATACCGCCATACGACGTCGCATCTGGCTTTCAAGTTTAAAGGTGGTCAACAAGCCTAGGGAGACAAGCGTTGCTGTGACATTGTCACAGATGGCTGAAAGTACTAATGAAAAGAGTGCGACCTGTATCATTAACATGCGAACGGACACGCGCTGGGGAAACAACTTCTGAACCAGTATTTGAATCATTCCCTTAGCATTAAGGTAAGCCACAAATGTCATTGTAGACATGAGAAAAAGCCAAAGTGTTGCAATTTCTAGCAAGTTTTCATTTAGCTCAGCTTCTACTAACTGCTGCTGGCTGGGAGCTCCTGCTGAAGCGAATAGTACAATCCAGGATATACAGCCAAAAAAGAGGGTTGTTTTGGCCTTATTTAGATGAGTTACCTCTTCAAAAATAATGCTTAAGAGTGCTAAAACAGCGAGAGAGATCAGGAAAATGTTCAACATACATCAGTTCCTACTACTGATTTGGCACTTTGCTTTATCTAGGCTAACAGCGCTCAAAATCAAGGTTAAATTAAGCTTGGTGTGTTAGGCGCGGATTAGGCCACATGGCCACTGATAATACAAGTGTTAACTTGATCGACTTTTTGGTTGAAAGTGCTATCTATCTCACGGTGGGCGGGCTGCTTTGGCTAGATTAATGTTTGTTCATGGTGAAAAGTGTTTAGTGAGAAGGTGTTTAGTAAGAGGGGGAGTTAGTTCGTGGATAAAAAAACAACTTGGCTGGCGTAAATAATTTTTTTCAAGGCAGGATGGTTAACTGGTTAAGGAACTGCTTAATAATTAATGCTTTTTTAGGAGCGTTTTTTTAGAGGCCGTTGCTAAGTTAATTTAGGGACTGAGAGTCAGAAACTTGTCTAAGTCAATTTATTGACCGAGTGAAAAATAAACAGTATCTTGTGTCGGAAACTAGGTAGAGATACTAAATACAGTATCTAAATACAGAATTAGTCGCAATCGCATCGAAGGAAAGAGGCGTCAGGAAAGCCTAAGTGAAAGGCGAGTGATAAAGAGTAGTCAGATGAAGTTTTTATTGAGATCGATTTTATTGTTGGGTTCGTTAGCTTGGCTGATTATTTCTGCTGAGCAACTACTAAGCTTAGGCGTATTACAAAACCCTTCTATTGCGATGGAGCATACCACCTTGCTCATTCAAAGTTTGATTGCGTTTATCATCTTACGATCAACTTGGGGTTCAAATAAAAAGCGAGATAGCTTTTAGTTCATCGTCTCTGTTTGTAGAAAATGATTTATAAAAAAGGACGCGATAAGCGTCCTTTTTTAATATGAATGACTTAAATACTAAATAACTGCTTATTTAGCTGCCATTTTAGCACTCATATTCATCAAGAGACGTTCTGCAGCTGCGAGTGTCTCTTCGAGCTCTTTGTCGCCGTGTGTTTAGCTAGGGAAACTTGCTTATGTTGACAAGGGGCAGGCAATAAAAAAGGACGCGATAAGCATCCTTTTCTTAATAAGAATGACTTAAATACTAAATAACCGCTTATTTAGCTGCCATTTTAGCACTCATATTCATCAAGAGACGTTCTGCAGCTGCTAGTGTCTCTTCAAGCTCTTTCTCGCCATGAGTTGTAGGTAGGGGAACTTGCTTATGTTGGCAAAGGGCAGACAATAAAAAAGGACGCGATAAGCGTCCTTTTCTTAATAAGAATGACTTAAGTACTAAGTCTAAGTAACCGCTTATTTAGCTGCCATTTTAGCAAACACACGTTCTGCAGCTGCTAGTGTCTCTTCAAGTTCTTTCTCGCCATGAGCCATAGAGAGGAAACCTGCTTCATAAGCGCTCGGTGCTAGATAAACACCCTCATCTAGCATGCCATGGTAGAAGATAGGGAACTTTTCAGCATCACATTTAGTGACTTGCTCAAACGTGGTGACTTTTTCTTCTTCAGTGAAGAAGAAACCAAACATGCCACCAACATAGTTGATAGACATTGGGATACCGTGCTTATTAGCAGCAGCTTTGAAACCTTCAGCGATACGTTTAGTCTTAGCTGCAAGCTCTTCGTAAACACCCTCTTCGCAAAGTGCGTCCATCTGAGCAAGACCTGCTGACATAGCAATAGGGTTACCAGAAAGCGTACCCGCTTGGTAAACAGGACCTGTAGGTGCGATAAACTGCATCACATCTTTACGGCCACCGAAAGCACCGACTGGCATGCCACCACCGATCACTTTACCTAATGTCGTTAAGTCTGGTGTGATCCCGTAATGGCCTTGAGCGCCACTTTTAGATACACGGAAACCGGTCATCACTTCATCGATAATCATTAGGGCGCCGTACTGATCACAGATAGCACGTAAGCCTTCAAGGAAGCCTTCTACTGGTGGGATACAGTTCATGTTGCCAGCAACAGGCTCTAGAATGATACAAGAGATCTCTTCTGGGTACTGTTCAAATAGCGCCTTAACCGAATCTAGTTCATTGTAGGTTGCGGTTAGTGTGTGCTTTGCAAAGTCTTCAGGGATCCCTGGAGAGCTTGGCTGACCTAAGGTTAGCGCACCAGAACCCGCTTTTACTAATAAGCAGTCAGCGTGACCGTGGTAACAACCTTCAAATTTTAGGATCTTGTCACGATTTGTAAAACCACGTGCAAGACGGATTGCACTCATGGTGGCTTCAGTCCCTGAACTTACCATACGAACTTGCTCCATAGATGGAACCATTTCGATGACTTTCTCAGCCATAGTAACTTCAAGCTCAGTAGGCGCGCCAAAAGATAGACCATTTTCAACGGCTGCGAGTACTGCTTCGCGGATTTTAGGGTGGTTATGGCCTAAGATCATTGGGCCCCAAGAGCCAACGTAATCGATGTAAGCTTTACCGTCTGCATCATAGATATATGCACCATCTGCTTTTTCGATGAAGCGTGGTGAACCACCAACGCCATTGAATGCACGCACAGGTGAGTTAACACCACCTGGGATGGTTTTTTTAGCCTGCTCAAAAAGTGTGTCGGAACGGGTCATTATCAATCCTTAAAATCAGTCGCCTGGTTATAGTTTATTTATTCGTTAATATCTATTTACAGAGAAGGGAGTTGTGCTTCTTGAATTCTAGCTAGAGTATATCAGCCTGAACTAAATTTCCCTCAAGTTGATCTGTTATTGTGATCTTATGCTCGGCATTTTCAATGTCATTGCTCACATAGTCAAGCATAGGAAGCGTATGGCGTTGGACAAGTGTGAAGCTAAATACCAATCGGTATAAGAAAGTGGTCAGTTCAGAGTTATTTTTGGCAGCATAATTCAAGGCGAATGAGTGAGGGAATGGTGATCCCTTTTGAACTTATTCAACACGGAAGTAGGCAGCCAAAAACACTCCTGTTAGGCGAGTTTTAGCGCTTCTTATACGGCGTTAACGAGCTTAAACGTAGAATAACTATGTTTCTCACTCGTTGCCTTGTCTCACAATCGCTAAACTCTCGCTGAATGGCCACACCTTTATACCGATTGGTATAAGCTTGCGATAGGGGAGTTAAAAGGTGGTAGTGCAGTGAAAAAAAGCTACCCAACTGATGTTGGGTAGCAAATTGATATAGGTTGGCTTGTGGATAGTAAGTCTTAACCTAATCACTTATAACGAGTTAGTTTATTTAATTTTGGCTTGGGCCTGTTGTGAATAATACAGTGCCACATCTTTCATCTCTGTTTCAGATAGCATGCCTGCCTGTGCCTGCATCAGTGGGCTAGTCCGTTCACCTCGTTTAAAGTCAATCAGCTGCTTAAATAGATACGCGGCTTTCTGTCCTTTTAAACTCGGGTATATAGGCATCATTTTTAGCATAGCCTCACCATGGCAGGCGATACAGCGCTGATTCGCAAGCATCTCACCATTGGCTGGGTTCGCTTGGTGTTCAAGCACTGCAGCATCAAGCTTTAACCCTGATACCGCTAAGGTTGCATTGAATGCTGCATTATCTTCAGCACTTGAGGCTGAGCTGTAGGGACTGAACAAGGCTGCGGCAATCACTAGCATAGATAGATTCATCATCTTCATGACGTTAGCGCTCCTGTTGAGTTGGCATAGGAGGCATTTGAGAGGCCTCTAATGGCTTACGCCTAAAGATTTTCATATCAATACCCGTTTCATTGTAATAGGTAGATAGATAATCCAGTACAGGCTCCCAAGTATCATTGAGATCCCATAAACCTTGGGTGTCAATCATCCACTGTATGGTGTCACGCCAAACTTCACGGTTGCCGGGGTTCTGTGGAATGATATGGCTAGTATGACAAGCGTTGCACTGGGCTTTAACCATCTCCCAACCGGGTGCCATAATAAGCCCTGTCACTTCATCGACAGGGTATTGCTCGGTTGCACTCACTGGGGAGAATACTCCGGCTAGTGCGATTGAGGCTGCTAGTAGATGTCTGTTCATTACACCACCCTTACAGCAACTCTGTGACAGCCATTGAATAGGTAACCTTTAGGGTTCCATTGAGGCTGAACCATAGGCTGAGTATCACCTTTGCTGTCAGTCGCGCGTGCCCAGATCTCGTAATAACCTGTCTGAGGTAGCTTCACGTTAAGTTTCCATTGCTGCCAAGCCATAGGGTTAACAGGTTTTGTCAAAGATGCGGTTTGCCAAGTCGTTCCATAGTCGTAACTGACTTCTACTTTCGTGACATCGCGAGTACCAGCCCATGCGTGGCCGCTGACCTCAAGAGATTGACCTAAGCTGAGTTCACCACCCGTTTGCGGAGACGTGATCAATGACTTAACTATCATCTCTTCGATGATCTTAAAGTCTTTATTATCGACTTTCTCGCCTGGCGCTACAGGGTTTTTAGGCACTTGGTAGGCTGGAGCCCCCATTTTCTTGCCATCATGAACTCGGTCACGAACGCCCATCCCTGTTGCACATTTTTGAGATACGGAGCCTGGTCGGCCGCCGAAGACAATACGTAGTGGGTAGCCGTGCATAAATGGAATATCTTCACCATTCATTCCCCAAGCTATCATGGCATTTTCATTCATGGCTGCTTCAATAGGTACGCCACGTGAAATAGCCGCGCCTTTGCCACTAATGTGCTTATCTGCACCGTAGTGAGCCGTATATACCGCATCGCTCTTAACGCCACAGTCGGCTAAGACATCTTTCACTAAAACGCCTGTCCATTCGGCACAGAATACCGCAGAGTTGCTCCACTGGTTTCCTTTTGCGTTAGGGTAAAAGTTTTCACGGCTATTACCGCCACACTCAAGCACTAGCTGCTGGGTATGGGTTTTAAATTTCTTTTTTAACTCTGCAATGGTGTAAGTCTTAGGGGTTTCAATAGACTCACCGTCAACAGTGAACTCCCAAGTATCAGGATCGATATTCTTGAAATCTGGCATTTGGCCATTCCAACGAATAAAGGCTATGTCTGCAGGTGTTTTTGCCGGAGCAAGCAAGTGCTCTGCTGGCATGGCATTGAGTGGGTTGGTGTTTAGCACATTAAAGTGAGATGGAATATCCTCAGCTTTTGACCAAGTGACTGCAGATACATCGAGGGGAGGCATACCGGCTGGACGATTTTGAGCAAATGCCCAGTTAAGTGGCCACATTGCGGTGACGGAGGTCGCAACAGCGCCTTTTAGAAATTTGCGTCTATCGATAGTCATTACTGTTTTTCCTCACCCTTGCTGAAATAGGTTGCCATGGTTTCCATCTGCTCAGTAGAAAGCAGTTTAGCTACCTTAGTCATTGTCTTATCTTGGCGTTGGCCACTTTTAAATTGTTCTAGTTGCTGGACTATGTATTGCTGGTTTTGCCACTTAAGGTTGGGGATTGAGCTGAACTCGCTACTCCCGTCTTTGCCATGGCACGCTTTACACATCTCTAAAAGCCTTTGGTCAGTATCAGCAATCGCTGATTGGCTGACAAAAATGCAAGGCAGTACGAATGAGAATTTAACTAGCTTAAGTACGTGTTGCTTGCTTGCGTTCATCACACCCATAATTTTCCTTAAAATGAAAGTTGGGGTTATTCTAAAAGTCACAGTTTTTCTTTTTGTTAGAATCATTAATTAGTAAAGAGTTAGACCCACTTGACCAAGATCAAAGTTTTACCGCTAACTTTACTGTAGTTCACGAATGTACTTATTTTTGTGAGCTAAGGCATGTAAAAAGTTATAAAAAGTTATAAAATGCATATAAAAACAATTGTTTATGAATGTTTTGTTTTGAGGTTTTTTTACAGTAAAAATAGGTGTAGGGCTTTTTGTATCGGTTTGAGGAGAAGAGTTGGTTGAGTTTTTGTCGCTATTGATGATGAAAATTAAATAGTTTAGAGGCATTTATACTTGCATTGAAAACATTCGCTGCAGCACTTGATGACTAACAAATCACTGATAAAGACGGAGTGAAGCGGGCAAATCACGGCGGTTTTTACTGCTTACCTAGGTATCTTTTTCGTATTTTTAGTAGTGCTTCTTGTTGGATTAGTTTGTCAAATTGAGACTTTAATTGAGGAACGGATATCTTCGCTAAGCTTTTGTTTGAAACCTGTACCCATGGCGTTCTTTCAGATACCACAAAGGGCTCACCAAAAAGCGTTATATCTTTATTAAGTTGCTTTGCTGCACTGATAATGGGATCCATCGGCCCAATTACAGCATCAACTCGACCAGCTATGAGCACCTTTATGGCTTGGACGAAATCTAATGTCTCGAAACGATAAATATCTGGATCGTTATCGACTCTATCACTAAATTTTGCCCCCCTTAAATAGGCAATTCTTTTTCCCTTTAGGCTGTCGAAAGAGGCGTAATTGGTCCCCTTGAGCCCTATGACGACGTTTTTTAAGCTAGGCAATGCGGCGATGTAAGTGACGTAGTCCTCTAGCTCTTTATATTTGAACATGATGGTCATATCTGTTTGGCCTGACTTTAACTCAAGCATGATCCTGGCATAAGGGTATATCTTATTATGAGGTTGGTAACCCGACTCTATTGCCAGTTGGTTCGCCATATCAAAATAGATGCCGCTAGGTAGAAATTCAGGTGGGGTCTGACCTTTTATCCGAGTCCGTATTCCATAAGGAAGAATGTCTATGGTGCGGATCTCTATTATTGATGAAGACTGAATGGTTTCACCTTGAGCAGAACTGATACTTAAATAGCCAAGTGCAAGTAGGCTATAAAGTGCTATATGTACCTTTGTGCTGAAGAAATGGGTCAATATTTTATGCCTCCTTGTTGACCTTTGGGCTAGAAATATAAAGCTTGATTACTTTTAGTATGGGGTATATTTCAATGAAATATTATTTGGCGTTGTTAGAATTTTAAGCTCTTAAATAAGTCGTTGATATTTCTCTTGTTAACTGAAATTAACGGAGAAGCTTCAAAATTACAATTGAATCAAACTCAACTAAACTGCAGATAGGCCCCTTGAAGAGGTAATTTATGCTTCATAAGTCTTATTCGCTGTTTTGCCTTATATCCATTTGGGCACTGTTAATTGTGCTACCAGCACACTCAGAAACAATCGAGATAGCTGCTGAAGATGATTGGGTTCCTTATGCCCAAGCTGATGGTACAGGCCTAGCCAATGAAATTATTATCGCTGCTTTTCAAAGTGTAGATATTAGTATTATTTTTCGAGTCATGCCCTATGCGAGAGCCTTGTCCTATATTGAACATGGGAAAATCATCGCCGCGTTTAATGTGCCACTAGATGCTCAAAGTAACGAAAAGTATATCCTCGGTGAGGAGAAGTTATTTGATGCTGTGTCAGCCTATTATTATTGTAGTGATAAACAGGTGACGATTATGAATAGGGAGCAGCTCCTCAATCATGAGGTTGTCGGTGTGGTTAGAGGGTATGGTTATGGCGACCATTATCTATCTTTAGTAAAAGAGGGACATATCCTTGAAGAGATAGCTAACTCTGAAGTGGATAACTTAAGAAACCTTGCATTAGGGCGCATAGACTTCACTATCATTTATGATAAAACCGCCAATATTTTAGTTCAACAGCTGCAACTTGAGTCTAAAATTAGGTTCGGTTTTGAAAATGAAACGACGGCCATCTATCTCGCATTTTCCAGAACCCATCCACAGGGGTTGTATTACTCGCAGCAGTTTGATCTTGGGATGAAGCGCATTAGGCTCAATGGGGTTTACCAAAAAATAATGGATAGTTATTAGGGGCTAATATCACTCCTTTTAATGCTTGTTTCATTATATGTCGATTCACTTTTATGGAACTAATAACGTTTAAACTTGACCTGAACGGATCTCTTTTTGAAGTGCAGCCCAACTTATCACGCCAACAATATTGTCTTTGTGGCCTTGATAAATATATACCTCACCACGACGATGTTTAGATAATATTTGGTAGACTTCATTCAGCGTTGCAGTATCAGCTAGCCCCTCTATGGAGTGACGTGTCAGTGTGGTGGTATCATCTGTGAACTGTAATTCCAGCTGCAACATTTGAATATCGCCAAAAGTATTTCTAGCAAGGACTGAGCGGCCTTCTGCACGCTTTAGCACTTCCAATAGCAACTCATCATTGTCACGGACGATAACAAATCGTGTATTCATCAGGGCGCGAACGCCTGTTTTCATTAAGCCCTGCTTCACCGGAGAGACTTTATAGCCTAGCCCCATTATCTCTAACTGCTTATACAGGAGAGACTTTGAGTTAAATCCTTGGTGAGCAACCAGGAAAGCTGGGATGCTGACAAACATGGCTGGTAAAATCATTGAAGCATTGTTTGTTAGTTCCAGTAGCGCAATGAGTGCTGCGAGAGGAGCGCCTAAGCAGACGCCCATCATAGCTGTCATACCTATGATGGTATAAATGCCTATGTAAGGGTCTGTTGATGGGAAGATTGCCGCTGTAATAATGGCTAATATGGCGCCGATGAGCGCACCGATGCCGAAGAGTGGCCCGATGATCCCCCCTGGAATACCGAGTCCTAATGCTGCAATCGTCGCAATAATTTTGCCAATAAGCAGGGCAATTAAAAACATCAACCCAGGGTGTTCGCTTATCGCCCGCTCGATAGCGAGATCGCCACTGCCTAGTGCTTCAGGGAGAAATACACCAACAATGGTTGTGATCAATCCGGCGAGTAAAAGGCGGTAGATGAGCGGCCAATTTTGGCCAGTAGCGGTCACTTTTAATAAGCTGTAATTAAAGAGGGCGGCAGTGACACCGATCAAAACCCCCGTGATGGCTAAAATAGGGTATTGGGATAGCGGAATTTGAATGACACCAATCTGTTCATACTCATGGATATTGCCAAATACTAGCTGACTCGATACTGCGCCACATATGGCTGAGATCATGATAGGGAAAAAATAATGCAGCTTGTATTCCCTTAAGATAACCTCAAAAACAAAGAAGACAGCGGCTAAAGGGGCGTTAAAGGTGGCAGCTATGCCTGCTGCAATGCCACTGGAGCACATTATGCGTACGCTATTATCTGGGAGGTTAAATTTTTCGGCTAAAACACTGGCGCTGACAGCCCCTAAATGTATTGCTGGTCCCTCACGGCCTACCGAAAAGTTAGTTGCTAAGGCAAAGAGTGCTTGAAAGAATTGGCCTGGAGCTGATTGGAGGGGCACCTTGCCATAATGAAGCTTAACTCGGTGTAAAACGTAGGCGATTCCCATACGTTTATAGCGTTTAGATCCCACTCGAGCGACTAGCCAGATTAAAAGTGCACCAAACAGGGGTAAAAGCACTCGCCAGTCGTCAATGATCTCAGTAAACTCTAGCTCGCTGGTTTGAGTATAGTGATTAAGCCAGAGGAGTATCAGCCTAAATAGAATAATGACACCGGAAGCGATAAGCGCAAATAGCAGAGCCAGCATACATAATTGTAAGCTGAGTTTGGGTTGAGACAGCTTATCTTTAAGCTCTGTTCTCATATACATCTGGCATCGCGCGTAGCTGCTCTTTATTCTATTTTGCACCGGAGCCTTCCTGGAATTCCATTGCCAGCCACCATATCTAGGCATGGGGCTATTTTACATTGTATTGATTTAAGAGGTTGTTAGTTCATGGCTAATTTTCATCGTTGGCTCGACCGTGTTCAAGTGAGGGAGCGCAAGCTCAGGCCATCGAGTATCTATCTACTTTTGCTTGTTACCGTCGCATTTACATTAGGTGTACTTAGTTATGATGTTTGGACTGAGGCAAACCAACCTGTGGTGAAGAGTAACACAGAAGCCATTGAAAAATTGAGTAAACAGCTGAATAATCAAGCTCAAGTTCTCGCGTCTAGAAACCTTGAACTTGCATTGGCCGAAGAAACAAATGACGAGATGCAAGGGCTGTTTGCTAAGCAACATATAAAAGAGCAAGAGCTAGTCAGAGAGCTGGCCTTTTATCGCAGTATTATGGCTCCAGAAAATAATGCCGATGGTGTCGCCATTCATGGTTTAGAGCTATCTGAAAACCTGCTGCCCGATCATTACCGACTTAAACTTATTTTAACTCAGCTACAAAAACGTAAACAATCGCTGAAAGGGAGAGCTGAGTTTACTTTCATTGGCCTGCAAGACGGTCAGTTTGTAGAGCTTTCACTGGAGTCTGTCTCTGTAGACAAACAGCTCGCTTTTCAGTTCCGCTATTTTCAAGTGTTAGAGAGTGAGGTGACTTTCCCGGTAGGCTTTGAGCTGTCTAGGGTGATAGCTAAAGTTAACGTTCCTTCCAGTCGATGGACTAAAGGTTCTCAAGCTGAGATGGAGTTTCCTGCATCAGAGTTATTACCGGTTACTGAGCCGATTAGCGCAGAGGAGGTAATTGTTGAGGATATTGAGGCTGAAATTGAGGTTAAACCTGGGCAAAGCTTACCTTCAATTCAGCAAGTCACAACGCCAGATGAAGCACTAGCGACTGAGGTCAATCAGACCGATGTAGCAACGCAGAGTAATGACTCCTTAGATAAAGGCCAAGATAAACCTATTCAGTGATTTCATATACTGGTGTTATTATTTATCACAGAAACTAAATGAGCAGGGGTTATTACTTGAACAAATTGGTCAGGTATTGGATAATCCCGCAAAGAAATTAGATGTAGAGGTTCTCATGACTGAACAAACAGCTGAACAAGCGACAGAGCAAGCTGATGATGCGTTGCCGATTCAATTTACCGATGCGGCAGCTTCAAAAGTAAAAACGCTGCTTGATGAAGAGGAAAACGATGCACTGAAGCTTCGTGTTTACGTTACCGGTGGTGGGTGTTCTGGCTTTCAGTATGGCTTCACTTTTGATGAGAAAGTGAACGAAGGTGACTTTACCGTTGAGAAGCAGGGGGTCCAACTGGTTGTTGATCCTATGAGCTTACAGTACCTTGTTGGTGGTGAAGTTGATTATACCTCTGGCTTAGAAGGTTCTCGCTTTTTTGTGAAAAACCCTAATGCAACAACAACTTGTGGTTGTGGTGCGAGCTTCTCTGTATAAGCACTCTGTTGCTTTATAGAAAATAATTTTAAAAAAGCCAGTTGCTTTGCAACTGGCTTTTTTTGTTTTACTGCATCTCGCTGCTTAACTCATAATGTTCATATTGATCTTAGTGTGAAAGTAGGCTTTTACTTTAGGCGTAAAGGCTATCCACACTTGCAACATTGCCAGTAAAATCAGTAAACCAAAGATGATGTAATCGGGGATCTTTCCTTCTAATGCTCCGAGCTGAAACGTCGAGGGATTACCTACAAGCAAGTTATCAGGATCATACAGAAAGATAGGCAATACACTGACCAGTACCAGCTGGAGTACCGTATAGCCCTGAAGGAAGTACATTGCTGTACGTTGGCGGCCCAGAATTGCTATCACCATGATTAAGGTCAGTACGCAAAAAAGTACCCCCTGTTTTGCCATGATGCCACTGATTGATGCAATAGCAAAAAAAGCACAAAGTGCTGCAAGGCGCTTTGGTAACGGCGATTTAACTTCTGTTTGGCTTGTTGTAGCAGACTCACTCTGAACGTTACTCAAGCTATATCTCCCATTTTTCTCTGATTAATCAACGCAGAGCGATACTATACCAATCGGCATAAAGGTGTGATCGCTCAGCGAGATATTAGCGCTTCAGAGGCAAAGTCATTAATTGCTCCTGCATTAATGACATTCAGAACATCCATGTTCTTTGCAACGAGTGAAGCGCATAGTTATTCTACGCTCTAGCTCGTTAACACAGCATATGAAGCGCTAAAACTTGCCTTTCAGGAGTGTTTTTGGCCGCCTACTTCTTCGTTGAATAGCCTTCACAAGGGAATAACCATTCCATCAGCTACTCGCCTTGAATTAGTTGCCAAAAAGCACTCTGAGTAGATCACTTTCTTATGCTGATTGGTATTAGTGGCGCTGCTTAGGGGTTAAACGTTGCTCAAGTTCGTAAGGAGGAATAACCACCCCAAGGTCTTCCTGAACTGGGAAGATAGCAACAAATAGATCATCATCTTGCATGCCTGGAACCCAACGTTCTAGCCACTCTGCAACAGGGATAGCCAGTGGAATACAGCTTTCCCAATCATCAACTGCCCACAACTTAGCAGCCTCTTCACTTGGCCACATAGGAATACAGTCTTCCTCTTCAGTAGTAAGCATCACGCAGCCATCATCATCTTGAAGTGTCCACAGGGTCTTTTCTGCTTTTGCCTGCTCAACAAGATAATCGTAGCGGGCTTCTGGTGTCATCTGGCTTGCATCTTTGGCATTCTTGCTCATGGTTATCTCATCTTAATCAGGATTACTGTGTGCTAGTACAACTTGCTGTGTACTACTCTAATGGCGGGATCATACCATTTCAGTGACAGGATATAGAGCAGATTTTTACTCGATAGGAAAAATGGGAGTTATCTGCTGGCTTCGTTTAAATGAAGCCAGCGAAGAGAAGGGCGCTATGCGCTAAATTTAGCGCGCTTTACTGTTGAAAAACTTATAGATAAAGCCCGCGATGATAGCCCCTGCAATGGGGGCAACCCAAAATAGCCATAATTGAGATAATGCCCAATCACCCACAAAAACAGCAGGGCCTGTACTACGAGCTGGGTTCACGGAGGTATTTGTGACTGGAATACTGATCAAATGAATGAGGGTAAGTCCAAGTCCGATTGCTATCGGGGCAAAGCCTTTCGGCGCTCTGTCATCTGTAGCGCCTAAGATGATCAAGAGGAAGAAGAGCGTCATGACAATTTCAGTGACTAAGGCAGAGGTCATGGTATAACCACCCGGTGAGTGCTCTGCGAAGCCATTTGATGCAAAACCATCGGCTAAGCTAAAGTCGGTATTACCAGATGCAATGATAAATAAGATCCCTGCACCAGCGATAGCACCAGTAACTTGAGCGATAATATAGGGCAGAAGCTCTTTAGCTGGGAATCGTCCGCCAGCCCATAGACCAAATGAAACTGCAGGGTTAAGGTGGCAACCAGAAATATGGCCAATGGCAAATGCCATTGTCAGTACGGTGAGACCAAAAGCAAAGGAGGCACCGAGTAGGCCTATACCGATATCGGGGAAGTTTGCTGCTAGTACTGCGCTACCACAGCCGCCAAGTACGAGCCAAAGTGTACCGATGAATTCGGCCGCCATTTTTTGAGATATGTTCATAAACAGTTCCTTGTGTTTTAGCGCTCATTATCCATGTTAAAGAGTTTTTATTACCATTTGACTACTTTAAAGCTTAACAAGCGTTGAGCGAAATGAGTAGGTGTACTCTACAGCTTCATCAAAAGATGGGAAGCTAATGTTGAACTGTTTACACAAAATGAGCTACATATCTGAAAGGGTGAGTGCTGATGTGAACGTTTTCACCCTTTTGGCTGGTTTATTACAGCTTGATACCGACTCTACTGCTTATGACGGTAGCGCTCAGCGGTTATCATTTCGATAAGTCTTGCCGCAATTTCGGTGTTGTCTAAATGACCACTAAAGTGTTGCTGGCCTTTGCCATAAGCAAAAACTTGCACATCTATACCGTCATGACCACTGGTGGTCCACCCTGTATACGTTAGCTTGTCAATCCGCTTTTTAATCAAGTCTTCAAGACGTTCGACTGCTTGATGGGACTTTAACTGAGTCATTAATTGCACTCTGAATATCTCTTGGGTTTCAGGGGACATCTTAATGCCTATGCTGTTTGCCCAAAAGGAGGAGAAACTTTTTGGGGTATCGAGCAAAGATGGGCTTTTAACGAGTTGCTTAGCAACCTCCTCTGGGAGCTTGTTTACCTGTTTTAATAACTTCCCCTTCCATTGATATTTACCGCCACGCCCTAAAGTGAGCCCGCCTGTTGAGTGATCGGCAGTAGCGACAAGTAGAGTGTCTGGGTGGGTGTCGATATAGTGCTTTACTGTTTCCAATGTCTTAGCAAAATCATCCATTTCACTCATAGCACAAGCGATATCATTACTGTGACCACACCAATCTATCTGACTTGCTTCAACCATCATGACAAAGGGAGCTGATTGAGTGCCGAGTAATCTTAGCGCAGCGTGTGTCATGGCGTTAAGTCTGTACGGGTCATTGCTCCCAAGTGCTGCATCCATCCCAGATGGCGCAAATAGGCCGAGTGCCGGTAAGCTGTGTACACTGCTAAGGTCAGTTAACTTATTGATATATTTATATCCCAAGGTTTGGAACTCTTTGGTTAAGTCTCTATCTTCTCGTTGAAAGTATTTAGTTCCTCCACCAAGCATTAGATCGGCAATTGGTTGACCATTGATAAGATTCGTTAAATAACTATCGGCAATCTCATCATAGTTTCTGCGACTTTCATTGTGGGCTAAAAAGCTGGCTGGAGTGGCGTGGTTTATCTGGGAGGTCACCACGATAGCAGTGGTTTTTCCCATCTCTTTTGCCATCTCCATCATAGTGGGGAGTTTATCGTGTTGGTGATCAACCGATATTGCACCATTATATGTTTTTACGCTGGTGGCCAAAGCCGTTGCTGATGCTGCGGAGTCAGTGACATAGGTATCGTCATCGGGGTAGGTGCTGGACATACCCACGAGAAGATGATCGAAGATCGTTTTCTCTACAGGCTTTGTATCGGGTCTATCGGAGAAGTATCGGTATGCACTGGTATAAGCGGGTCCCATGCCATCACCTATCAGGTAGATAATATTTTTAGGAAGCTCCTCCTCGGCTATAGTTATCTGCTCGTTAGACCACGCGAGTGTACTCAGGCTGGCACTGAATAGGAGCAATGCACTAATGATAGGTGAAGGGGCAAGGCCTAATTTAACTGTTTTCATCTTGGGCTCCGGTTTATAGAACGCAGGGAGTGGAAATTTGTTAAGCAAGCGGCTTATATGCGCCGCTTGCTTATCTTTAACTGAAATATGCAGTTGATTTTGTACTTGAGAGGCTAATGAAAGCTTGCTTTAGTATCTGGGGCGCCAGTGCTTTGGCTAAGGTGTTTACTTAACCACTCCTCCTGCTCCCATAGCATATGCAGTATTGACTCTTTGGCCTTATAGCTGTGACTCTCAAAGGGGAAAGTGACGAGTCTTGCTTGTCCGCCAAGGCCTCTGATCGCTTTAAACAGCCGTGCAGACTGCATTGGGTAAGTGCCTGAGTTAGAATCCATCTCGCCATGCATGATGAGGAGGGGCTCATCTATCTTGTCGGCATGGGTAAAGGGAGATATCTGCTGGTAAAGACTGGGAGCCTCCCAGAAGTTACGTTTCTCATGCTGGAAACCAAAGGGGGTGAGTGTTCTATTATATGCACCGCTTCTGGCGATCCCCGCTGCGAAAAGATCTGAATGTGCCAACAGATTAGCCACCATAAAAGCGCCGTATGAATGACCTCCTATTGCTACTCTGTCTCTGTCTGCAACGCCCATCATAACTAAGGTGTCGATAGCGGCTTTCGCATTATCAATAAGCTGGGCTCTAAAGTTATCGTTTGGTTTTTCTTTGCCTACACCGATAATCGGCATGGCTACACGATCAAATACCGCAAAGCCCTTGGCTACAAAGGGGACTGGGCCCTTAGGGCTAATATAGTTGTATTGGTTTGGCGAGTAGTTTACCTGACTGGCAACCTCGGCATTTTTATATTCTCTAGGGTAAGCCCACATTAGGACGGGCAATGGGCCATCACTTTTCTTATACCCTCGTGGCAGGTAAAGGTTGCCTGATAGTGGCAGGCCATCTGCACGTTTATAAGTGATTAATTGCCTCGTCATTCCTTTAAAAGCATCAACTCCGGCCGTTGCGGGCTCAATGACAGTTTCACCTTTTGACTTGGTATCGATGAAGACAAGGTGAGATGGGATATCTTTAGTTTGTCTATTTATGATGAGCCTGAGAGGGTCTCTACTGATGACATAGCGGACTGTTTCCAGTTTATCCTTTGATGATTGCCACACTATTTTAGGGGCGTCAGCGACGAGTTGCTCACTGGTTGATGCTTCACTGACTGTTAGCGTCTTAAGGAAGGGCTGATAACCCTCTTTGGAGGCACCGAGTCCAAAATGTAGTACTTGATTATCTTCTACTGTGAATAGTCTGCCAAACTGCTTACCACCTATGATGGCCTTATGGGAGACAAGAGAGCCGGGATCTCTATAGCTATCCCTTATCGCTTTTTGATACCAGAGCGTCAAGCTTGAGTGTTTATCTGTGTTGAAAAAGCTGACTCGCATCTGCTTCTTAGTCGAATTTTTTTCTGTTACTAAGCCAAGCTTGCCTTCTCCCCACTGAATGTTAGCAATTCTCCAAGGGGTTTTAAATTGTTGCTCTGCAAGGTTATTAAAGGGAGCTGCTAGTTGCATTAGCTGATCGCGAAAATCAACTTTTACATTGCTGTCTCCATTATCTAGCGCTCGGACAAAGGCTAATGTAGCTGGTTTATCTGCTCGCCAATGTATTAGCCTTGGCCCTTTGCGTACTGAGTCACTGCCAGAAGGTCTGAACTCACTGCTTTCGAGTTTTGCGAGTGATTTAAGGTGGTGGCCATTCAGTTTATAAAGCGCTACGTCTTGGGCAAAGTCGCGGTATTTTACGACATGTGAGAAGGGCGGAGCTATCTGTTTGGTGAGAATATATTCGTCATTGGGGGAGACTTGATAATGAATATTTATTGCTGGCTCACCGATAGCTGTCGTTGTGCCATCTAACGATAACAGGGTTAATTGACTGCGGGTTAATGAGTTAAATAGTGCATCATCTTGGGCATTCTTTAGTAGATCTTGGTAGGTTCGTCGCGGAGCTTTTTTTGCGCTTGTGACGCTGATATTTGGCCCAAGTTCAGTATTATTTTTAGCTATGGGGTTGTTAAAGGCGATACTCGTTATCAAACCTTGACTGTTATGCAGCCATTTATAGTTAAGGCCGAGTGTGGCATTTAATCGATTAGCGTTGAGCTTTCGTGATTGATCTTTTTTTATATCATAGAGGTAAAGATCGGTGCCGTGCTCAGTGAGAGCAATAAAGCTAATGTATTGACTATTAGGTGAAAACTCGACTTTTGCAATGGACTTTGCAGGCAGAGTTATGACTCGCTTAGCCAAGTCTACTTGAGGGGCATTGCTAGAGTACGCTTTGGCTTGATCTGCTATTTCTGAAAGTTCAACAAGCTCGAGTTTAAGGTACTGGGTTTTTATACGGCTTGGAGCAAGCTGGGTTGGGGATAACCTAAGACCTGCAAGTTTAAGTTCTGGCTTAGCTAATGCTTCAATATCCTGGTGCGCTTTAGGGGTTAACAGTGCCAGCCATTGTTTGTTGTTTGATAAACGAGTGCTTAGCTTTTTTTTCTGTTCTACGACCTCTTTTAATGCTTGAGAGGGAGCTTGATACTCTGCGGCCATACTTGCGCTGCTAAAAAAAGCTATCAGGGAATACATAAAGATGGACATTCGAGACATTTTTATCTCCTGATAAAAAGGGGGATAGAACTGATATAGAAGAGAATCAGCGCCCCTTGCAGGGCGCTTTTATACTCTAAGTAGTACTTATATTGGTGCTTATATTAGTGGTTAGATTAGAACTTCTGTGAGTAGCCGAAGAACATGCTACGACCCTTAGCAGAGTAGCTGCTGTTATCATCCTCATAGAAAGGCCAGTCGTTATGCTTATCGTTACGAACATCGTAAAGTGGCGGCATCTCATCAGTCAGGTTTTTAACACCTGCGGTGAACTTACCTTTCCAAGGTGCTGTATAAGAAAGCGTAATATTGATTGTCTGATAAGGATCTAAGGTATCCGTTTCAATTGACTCAACATCTTCACCATCAGCATCGACGTACTCAAACAGGTCCGTACCAACAGCTTCACCCGTGTAGTAGTAAGCAATCGTTGCTCTGAAGTCTTCATAACTCCAGCTTAGGCTGGCATTACCTTTCCATTTAGGGAAGTAATCAGTTTCAGTCTGCTCCTCAATCTCATCACCCTCTTTCTCTTGGTACTCTTTCTTAAGAAGGTAAGAGGCTGCTAGTTTAAACTTAAACTCACCTGCAGCGGTTTCTGGGAAAAGGTAGTTGAAGCTAGCATCGATACCCTCAGATGCTTCATAGGCGCTGTTGATAGGTCCTTTGCGCATACAAGCGATATTTTGGATACCGTCATCATCAAATTCAGTCAAGTAACCCACTTCAGGCATATCTGAACAGGCTGTGTATTGACCATCCTTGTTGTAGCTTTGATCCTCTAGCATCTCATCAGTTGAGATTGTTTTAACCGCACCTTCAAGCTCGATATTCCACCAGTCTAATGTTAGATCTGCATTATCTGAAACATTCGCTACAAAACCTAAGTTCCAAAATTCACCTTTCTCTTCAGTTAGGTTAAGGTTCCCGGAGTTAAAGCTCTCATAATCATCTTCATAGATCTCATCTGGGATAGTCGGGTGTGGGTACTCTGTACCACCAAAACCTCTTGTTAAACCAGAATATAGGCGATGCATATCGGGTGCTCTAAAACTCTTACCCCAGTTTGCGCGTACCATGACTTCATCGATTGGTCGGTAACTTAGACCGACTTGAGGTGTTGTAGCGCCGCCTACATCAGAATCATCTAGATATTGGTCATAACGAAGTGCTGCAGATAGATCTAAAGATTTAACACCAGTCATGTTTGCTAAAAGCGGAATTTGTAGCTCACCTGCCACCGCGACGCGATCACGGTCACCTTTACCGCCTGTACCACCCATACCGATATAGCCACCGCTCATGGTAGTTTCATCTAAGGTATCTTCATAGCTTTCACGGGCCCACTCTGCAGTGGTTGCAAAGCCTACTGTACCGGCTTCTAGCTCCATTAAATCACCAGTAAATACGGCTTGGAACTGATGCATACTTGAGTCTGATTTCTTGGTTGAGTCACCTATCAGGGCTTCAGCTTGTTCGCTAGTTAACTTGTTATTTGGGTACCATTTAGCTGGGTCACTGTTATTTGGATCAAATGTCACCATATCAAGTAGTGCATCAGCACTCACCATATGGTGATTCTGCTTTTCATATAATGCATAACCGCTAGACCAAGAAATATCGAGTTCATAATCACCGATTGTACCGTTGGCACCGAAGGCTAAAGAGGCTTTAGTATTTTGAGTGTCGTAAGTACGTGGTCCAGGATACTCCTCCATACGGCGGCGCATCTGGAACTTGTTGTAATCTTCAAATTCATACTTGTCGTAGCTCATTGCTCCAGTTACTTCATCTTGATAGAAGTAATCGCCAAAGCCTTTTTCATCTTTATATTTAGTCGACTCTTTGTATGAAGCGTTAAGCATGCCGTATAGCTGCCAATCATCATTAAGATCGTATGTGCTGTTAACGACTAAGTTGACTCTGTCATATTCTGATTGAAGTCCGCGATCGGCATACTTATCGTAGTAACAGTCATAGCTGCCAGCTTCAACATATATGCCTTTATCACCAAATAGATTTGTACATTGGGCTTCGTCGACAGGGCTGTATTTGTCATCGGTATAAACCTTTGAGTAATCTCTTACCCAAGATGCCCAGCTTGATGGCGATGCATCACCAAAAGGACCTGCTCCCCAGCGAGTATCGCCATCTTCATCTTCGTAATAAGCGGGGTTGTATAGGTCGTCACGTTGATAAGTTTGGATTGCGCCGACTTGACGGTATTCAAGCATAATAAGACTTTGGCTATTTTCAGTGTTTATGCCCTGAAGGTATGAGAAATCAAATTGCTCGCCGCCACCTTGTGTGGTGTCAGAGTACTTAGCTTCTACTTTTGCACCGTCATACTCTTTTTTAAGGATAATGTTCACTACGCCGCCAACAGCATCAGAACCATAAATTGCCGATGCACCACCGGTAAGAATTTCGACGCGATCAACGGCTGCAGTTGGGATATCAGAAACATCAACAAAGTTTGATGTACCGCCTGCTGCTGAAGGAAAAGATGCCTGACGACGACCATTGATCAGTACGAGTGTTCGGTTGGCGCCCATACCACGAAGGTTGACTGAGCTTGCACTATCAGTGTAGCCATCACTTTCACCATTGAGTGAACCACCGTTGTTAGCTACAGAAGATTGAAGAACCTCTGCGATAGAAGAGAGGCCGCTGTTTTCAATATCATCAGCAGTAATCACAGTGACAGGTGCAACACCTTCAAAATCGGCACGCTTAATACGCGAGCCTGTGACTGCTATTTTCTCCATCTCTTCATTGTTAGCATCTTTGCCTGCAGTTTGTTCTGCAGCATGTAGCGATGACGTTGTTAGCGCTGCCATTGTCATGGCCAATGTCAAAGCTGATAATTTCATCTGATTTTTCATCTGATTCCAGTCCTTGTTTTTATAATTTTCTAGAGGTAATTAAAGCTTCCCCTAGTTATTTTTAGTTGTTAACGCTGTCGATTCGCAAAAGGCACTCTCAATCTTTCAGCTGACTCAAGTTGTAAAGAAAATGTTTATTTCAAGCAATGGTCTGAGTGTCGTTTATATGCTGTTTATATATCTATTTAATATCTATCTTGTTTATTATTAAATGCTTATGCTTGTGTGGTGGTGGCCGTTACCGCTTGCGCTTGTGTGTTGACAGGCTGTAAACTGTTTATTGCTGGGTCGAGACGATAAAGATTGTTGCGCAATTAAAACTATAAGAAATAACTCGGCACTACATGTTAGGGGAGAGAATGATTGAGATAAAAAAAGAGGCGGTATTTACTTTGGCTGGGTGTGAGATCACCCCTAGTGATAACAGCCTCAACTTTAAAAATTGTGTTCAGTTGGACAGAGGCTTAGCAGCGGGTGGTTCAGCAGACAAAATCTCTTTACAGCCAAAATTTATTGAGCTACTTAGTTATTTGGCTAGGCAATATCCTAATGTCGTGACTCGTGAGGAGTTAATAGAAAGCATTTGGGAGGGCAACAGCTATGTAGGGACTAAGGCGCTTACCAATGCGATATGGCATTTGAGAAAACATCTTAATCCTTTAGTTGACATAAGTGGCACTGAAGCGATTGAAACAGTGAGAAAGACGGGTTATCGCTTATTGATTGAGCCTGAATTTAAGCCTGAAGATCTTGTGTCAAAACCTGAAGTGTTAGAGGTGGAGCAAGCGAAAGTTAAGGAGCTTAAAGATAAACTTAGCAGAGTTGTTGTTGCCATCGTTATACTGTTTATTTTTGTTGGGGCAGGTGCTTTTTTTCACCTATATCAAGATAGTAAGCAGTTGATGCAAACAGAAGAGCAGATGTTGACCCGAACTGCAGGCGCAGAACTTTATCCTGCCGTGTCACCAGATGGACGTTGGTTGGTTTACGGTAAGAAATCTAACTTGTACCTAAAAGATCTTCAAACACCAACTGACACCCCTAAGCGTTTGACTTCAAAGCAGACAAAAGAGCTTAGATCTATCTGGTCACCTGATGGAAAGTCGCTTTATTTCCCTAGTGAAAGTCGAGACAGCGGTGAGTGTTATCTATCTCAATTAATGCTAGATAGCCATGAGATAATTCAAATCACACCTTGTTATAATGCATCTGCAGCTTTGGATATCTCTCAAGATGGCAGTGAATTAGTTTATATATGGGAAAGTTCATCGGATGAGTTTGGTGGGCTGTATAAATTTGATTTAACTTCTGAAACAGCTGTGCCCAAAAGAATCTCTTGCAGCTCAGATTGTAGTTACCGAGATAGGGATATCGCCTTTAGTCCAGATGGTCGTTGGTATGCAATCTCAAGACGCTTTGGCAATATATCTGAAGACATATTTATCAGAAATACCGAGAGTGGTGATGAGATACGAATTACTCAAGGCTTAGAAGATATTAGGGGGCTAAGTTGGCATCCTGACAATGATAAATTAGTGTTTAGTACCGAAAACTCTGGTGTGAGGGCTGGTTATGTTGTTGATATTAATAGTAAGAAAATAACTAATTTATCCGTGGTTGGCTTCAGTTACCCCAAGTTTATTCCTAACTCGAATCAGTTAGTTTTTGCTAAATATATAAAAGACTTTAAAGTTGCATATCTTGAGCTTGATCAGGCTATCCCCTCTACCGTTTTCCCTTTAACTAACTCAGAGTTTAATAATAGAAATCCTGACTATTCAGCTGTGACTAAGCGCATTGTCTATGTGTCTAATGAAACTGGACATAATGAGATATGGAGCTCCAATATTGAAGGTGGTGATAAAAAGCAACATACCGACCTGAAGCGACGAGTCGCATATCCTACCTGGTCTAAAGATGGCAATAAGCTTGCTTTCTTAGCACCTGATGATAAAAATGAAGGCAATAAAATCCATATCTTGGATCTCTCTAACGGTGGTGTCAGCATTATTGCTTCGAGCTATTCAGATCATAGAAGGCCTATCTGGGGAAGAGATGATAATGAGGTGCTCTCTTCAACTGATGATGGGTTGATGGCATTTTCACTCTCTAATCAGCCTCCAAAAAAGGTCAGCAAAATGGGAATGCGCCTAGGTAAGCTTGTTAATAACACTAATATCATGTTTACGCGATTAGATAGAGGCGGACTTTGGAGCATGGCATTAAGTGAGCCAGACAAGATAAAAGAGGTGATCTCGGCAGAGAAGTTTGATGAAGGTTATAACTGGGTTGTTACCGACAAAGGGGTCTATTTTAGAGAGGTGCATGGCAGATATCATTTGATTAACTTTTGGCGCTACAACACAGACTTAATTACCCCTATTTTAAAACTGCCTCCAAGAAGCTTATATGGCTATGGTTCAATGAGTTATATTCCTAGTGAGCATAGGATATTGTTAACCCTGTCAGAGTCTTCTAAGCGAGACATCATTATGTTGAACCATAAGTTACTGCAATAACAGGTTTAGCACACCTTGTAAGGTGTGCTAAAGCATTTACTTTTACTTTGCTGGAAACAGTGCGCCCAGCACTGCTTCTCTGCTTGCCCCTGTGACGGCAGGAAGGTTTCCAGATAACCCTTTATGATGACGCATGGCAAGCCAAGCGAAGGCGATGCCCTCAACCCATTGTGGTGCGATACCAAGCTCTGATGTTGTACATATTTGATAGCTAGGCAACAGCAACTTGAGTCGTCGCATTAATTCGCTGTTAAATGCGCCTCCACCACAGACAAATAGCTCGCCATGTGAGCACAGTGCAAGTGTATCATTGGCGATACTCTGGCACGTTAGGTCGAGTAGGGTAGACTGAATATCTGCTTCATCGAGGTGAGCAAAAGCGGCTAATTGCTGCTCCAACCACGCCTGATTGAATAACTCCCTGCCTGTACTTTTAGGGAAAGTTTGTGAGAAGTAACTGTGGGAGAGTAGATGCTTTAATAGTGCCTCATCTGTTTGCCCGCTTGCAGCCCACTCTCCATCTTTATCATAAGCTTGATGTTTAGCATGTTGACACCAAACATCGATTAAGCTGTTACCTGGACCCGTATCAAACCCTACTACTTGCTGGTGGCTGGCGTGCAGCTCGCTAGGTAGATAGGTGATATTAGATATCCCACCAATATTAAGGATGACTCTGGAGTTGTCTTTATTAGAAAATATCTGCTGATGAAAAGCGGGTACAAGTGGCGCGCCTTGGCCGCCCAATGCGATATCTTTGCGGCGAAAGTCAGCAATAACATCAATCCCTGTTAGCACCGCAATCGTGTTTGGATCGCCAATTTGCAAGGTAAACCCAGTATCTAGATTAGGCATATGCCTGACGGTTTGCCCATGACTGCCGATCGCTATGATGGCTTGTTTTGATATTTCGGCTTTGCATAATAGTTCATTGACAGCAAGCGCGAATAGTTGCCCAACGTTACGGTCAAGTTGGCCAAGCAGGTTAACCTCGTCACTTCCCGGCAGACAAAGGCGCTGCAGCCCCTTTAAAGTATGCTTAGGTATTGGCTCACTATGCTTGGCAATAAGCTTAGGCTGCTGGCCACTAAAGTCGACTAAAACAGCATCGACACCATCCATACTAGTACCTGACATTAAGCCAATATAATAGTCTTTGTTCATAGCACTAGTTTCCTAATTTTTCACAAGCGGGGAACGCCTTAAGCCTATTGAGATGAGGCAAGCTGGATCTGCTTATTCTGTTGAAGTTTAGTCATGATCTGCTTACTCAGAGCCAAAAAGTTCGCTTTTTCAGCATTAGCAATTGGCAGAGACTTAGGCAGTTTTACGGTTCTTGGATTTCTGTGGGTACCGTTAACGATAAACTCATAATGTAGATGAGCGCCAGTTACTCGCCCTGTTGAGCCTAAGGTACCGATGATCTGCCCCTGCTTTACCGTAGCTCCCTGCTTAACTTTGCGTTTTTTCAGGTGGAGGTATTTAGTTGTGTAGGTATCGTTATGTTTAATAAATACATAGTTACCATTATATTGGTTATAGGCTGACTTTATTACACGGCCTTTACCCGCGGCTTTAATCGGGGTGCCAACCGCAGCAACATAGTCCACTCCTCTATGGGCTCTAACTTGTCCTGTTACAGGGTGCAATCGCCTCGGATTAAAGCTTGAGCTGACGTACTTGAAATCAACGGGAGATCGTAGGAAGGCTTTGCGCATGCTACGACCATCTTCTGAATAGTAATTACCATCGGTATAGCGCACTGCTGTATAGCGATCGCCTTGGTTACTAAATTCAGCAGCAAGAATATTACCATTTCTGAGGAATTCACCATCGGCGTACTCCTCTTCAAAGATGATAGAGAAGTTATCCCCTTCTCTAATATCTAATGCAAAGTCGATATCCCAGCCGAATATTGTTGCAAGTTGCATGATTTGATTAGGAGTCAGGTCAGCATTGACTGCTGCATTCCAGAAGTTACTGCTGATAGTCGCACTGGCAAATTTGTTACGACTTTCAACTTTTTTATCTGAGATATGCTCGCTGTAGCCCTTATCACTTCTTTCAATGATTAAAGTTGAAATAGGGTTGATATGATAATTAACCTCCAGCAGATCACCTGCATCATCTTTAACTATGATGATTTCGTCGCCAGGCATTATTTTCAACAGGTTCTTTTTGGCTTTTGGAAGTAAGGTGATCTCATAGACATCACGAGAGGATAAGCCTGCACGGTTAAACAGTGACGCTAATGTATCGCCGCGCTCTACTTCAAACTGTTTTATATGTCTGTTAGCTGGTGCCTGAGCATCGGCGTCAGCATCTGGTTCTGTTGTGGTATTGCTTGTCTCATTAGCTTTTAGCTGAAGTGGACTTTCTGGTGGAGTCGGCTTTCTAAAAGCAAGCGGCGTTTTTAAGCGTTCACTGTTATCGCCTTGAGCGGATGAGTTAGATGAAGCGCCGTTACCTAAGTCAAGGGTTCCAGAGAGTTTTGAATGGCTACCTTGGGAGGTGTCACTATCACTTGAAGGTAAAAGGAGAGCAATTATGGTCACTAAAACTAAGAAACACAAAAGAAGTTGATGCACTTTCGGTAGTAATTTTAAGAACGTTATAACCTTTCCCATCTAACCTTTTCCTGTTGAGCTAAGTCGCAATTTTTTTGCTAATAGAGATCCCCTTAGTGTACACACTTTCAATTGTGCTGGCTAACAAGTAACATGACTCTCTATTTTTTGATTGAGCTCCCAGGAGTAGTTGGCGAGATGGCTGATTTAGACCAAGCATTAGCAGAGATTAAACGCGGTACCGATGAGATTTTACTCGAAGCAGATCTGCTGGAAAAACTAAAAGAGGGACGTCCCTTACGTATTAAGCTTGGAGCCGATCCAACCGCACCAGATATTCATTTGGGTCATACGGTTATCTTGAACAAGATGCGTACGTTTCAGGAATTAGGTCATGAAGTGATCTTCTTGATTGGTGATTTCACCGGTATGGTTGGCGATCCAAGTGGTAAAAACAGTACTCGCCCTCCATTGACCCGTGAGCAAGTACTTGCTAACGCAGAGACCTATAAGCAGCAAGTGTATAAGATTCTAGACCCTGCAAAAACACGTATTGAGTTTAACTCTACTTGGTTAGAGCCTTTAGGCGCTGCTGGTATGATTCGTCTAGCTTCCAAGCAGACTGTTGCCCGTATGATGGAGCGTGATGACTTTAAGAAGCGTTATGGTTCTGGTCAATCGATTGCTATCCATGAGTTTATGTACCCACTACTACAAGGCTATGATTCAGTAGCACTTGAATCAGATGTAGAGCTTGGTGGTACCGATCAGAAGTTTAATTTGTTGATGGGGCGTGAGCTGCAAAAATCTGAAGGCCAAAAACCTCAGACGGTTATCATGATGCCACTTCTCGAAGGCCTAGATGGCGTTAAGAAGATGTCTAAGTCTGCTCACAACTACATAGGTGTGAGTGAGCCTGCAGGTGAGATGTTCGGTAAGATCATGTCTATCTCTGATGTATTGATGTGGCGTTACTTTGAGCTGCTTTCATTCCGTCCATTAGGCGAAATTGAGCAGTTTAAAGCGGATGTTGAAGCGGGTACTAACCCACGCGATATCAAAATAGCACTTGCTAAAGAGATTATTGCACGCTTCCATGATGAAGCTGCTGCAGATGCTGCTCATCAGGAGTTCATTAATCGCTTCCAGAAAGGTGCTATTCCTGATGATATCGAAGAGGTTGAGATTAATGTTGGTGAAGGTATCGCCATCGCTAACTTGCTCAAAGAGTTAGGTTTCGTTAAGTCAACTTCAGATGCTATGCGTATGATCAAGCAGGGTGCAGCCAAAATTGATGGCGAGAAAATTGAAGATACACGCCTGCAATTGACTGCTGGAACCAGTGGTATCTTCCAAGTCGGTAAGCGTAAATTTGCTAAGGTTACCTTAGTTTAGGTTTACACTCTCTCGATATAAAAAAACCTGCCAATTGGCAGGTTTTTTTATATCTGAAACTTATGGAAAAGGGACCTATTGAACTGCAAGTTGATCGACCATGGTTTGGTAGTCCATCAGATCTTCATGTTTAGACACGCGATGATTATCCATATCCAACTTAACAGTTGTTACTCCGGGGATCGCTAAATCAATTATTTTCCCTGGTTTCCCAAATTGCTCGCCAGGTCCCTTATAGTGATAGCTGCCGATCATGACGACTAGTGAGCCAGAGTTAAACATATGCTCGATATTAAAGCCATATTCAAGCACACCTTGGTGGGCGCGTCTTAAAAAGCTGATGATATGTCTGCGACCTTTATAGGTCTTGCTAGCGGTTCTATCATTGAAGACGCTCTCTCTATTATAAAACCTATTCAGTGCCTGATAGTCATGATCCGTAACAGCTTGGATATACCTGACTGCCAGCTGTTGCTCGGCTGGCATTTCACCGGTATTCGCAGCGGAGGCAAAACTGGTCAATAGAAAAGTGAGGCAAAGGTAGCGTAAAATCGTCATGGTTAGCTCTTCAAACTCTTTTTTAAATCAAATGCAGGTAGCGACAGGTGCCACTTAATCGCAGCTAATCTGATTGCAAGTGCAACTGTCATTGAAAATAGTATGGCATGCATATTATTTGCGCCAAAATAGAGGCTCAAGCTATAGCTTATTCCACCAAGAATAGAGGCTGTTGCATAGATCTCAGTTCTTAATATCATAGGTATCTGACGGCAGAGTAGATCGCGGATGATACCGCCACCCACGCCCGTTATCAGTCCCATTACCACTGCAATCATTCCGCCTAGCTCCATATTCAATGCTTTCTCTGCACCAATCACGGTAAATAGAGCAAGCCCAAGGGCATCGGCAATTGGCAGTGTATGTTGAGGTACCTTTTTAGGTTTTCGTACAAAAATTAGGGTTAATAATACTGTGATTAAGATGACGATAATATAGTTAGGATCGCGTATCCAAAATACTGGCGTTGTACCTAACAGTGCATCACGGATACTGCCTCCTCCCACCGCTGTCACTGAGGCAAGCACAATAACACCGAAGGGATCCATTCTGTGTCGACCAGCGGCTAGCGCCCCAGAAAGGGCAAACACAGCTGTACCACAAAGGTCGAAGAAGTAGATGAGCTCTATCATTGGTCCATATCTTTAAGGTGGTGATTTAATGCATCGACTGAGATACGGATCTCGATAACCGACAGTAATAGAGAGTAGAGCAGTAGAAGTAGACTACAGCCAAATATGAGAGAACCTGTTTTATTAAGACCAATATAAATAAAGATCATACATAGCACACAAAGCGCAAAGCTCATGACCCCAGCTTCTTGCATGCGTCTGATTATCGTTATCCGTTGGCGTAAATTCTTTATCTGTTCGCTATGAACGGGCTTTCCGTCGTTACTTAAATTTCTAATTAACGCGGCAAGCGAGAAAAAGCGATTGGTATATGCAAGCAGCAATAAGGATATCGCTGGGAATAGCAGTGCTGGAGTTGTTAAAGATACATGAATATTGTCGAACAATTTCTCTAGCCTATATCGGTATGTATAAAGTCTGTCATTAAGATGATACCTATGGTTTAGCTGATGTCTAGACTTGATAGCCCGCTTTAGGCTTGTAAATAGCGTAGTGCTGCCCAAATAAGCGGAATGATGATGAGAAAGCTTAACCAAAGTGTGTAGCCAGTGCTTGCAAGTTTAATTGCCGCAGAGATTGAGTGGCTATTTGGGGGAGGACCATAGGAAAGCTTAGTCACTGTGACTCTTTGATTGTCGAATTTCATCGGCCCCCCTAACTCGATTCTAAGGATCGCGGCGGTAATTGCACAGGTATTAATGCAATTATAAAAGGGTCCTGTGTTATTTAGAGGCTTGAATAACATCAGAATAGTTTTAGGCCCGCCCTGTATGGCGATGCTGAAGTTCCAAAGTAAGCTCGGCAGCCAAAATAGTGCAGCACTGAGGTAGTAAACGGGTTTACCAAAGTGCCTAAACTTGGGATTGATCGGCGGCCAGCACAGCTCGAGCTTCTTGAGCATTCTGGCTGCGAGCACCAGAGCGGCTCCGCCAATACTGAAGAAAACAATAGTGGCCACTGTGCCGTAAACGGGGGCTGTGACTAATTTTTCTATGGTTGCTTTGCTTATCCCCACAACGCTGAGTTGATTGGTGTCTCGATATAACCAATCAGACAGTAGCGCTCTGGCAGCTGGTTTGTCTTCACGCTTAAGAGAGTGTTTTATCTCGACGGCAACCTGTTTGAAATTATCATCATTGAGGCAGATGTATAGGATGATAAATTCAAAAAACCAAGGAAAAGCTGCCAGTTGTAGCAAAAAATAGATAATGGACCAGAAAGGCACCATTAGAAGTACTGCCGCCATTGTCCCTGCGATAATCTGCTGCGAAGGCGCGCGGCTTGAATGGTTAACCTTTTTCGCCAGCTCTTGGGCTAGGTAACCAAACCAGACTATAGGTTGAAAGTTTCGTGGCAAGGGGGCGATTCTAGAAAGGAGTAAGCTAACAATAAGGATCATGGTTCCTTGATAAAACGGGCTGTCATTGAGTAGCTGGTTGGCGAACTCTGGAACCATGATTTTGACCTTATCGATTTAACACTTACAAAAGATTAAAGCGTAATTATTGAAATATTATAGCTGCTTAAGTAGTGCCATCACCATTAAGGCTGACTGATGACCTGCTTTGACGATGTAAGAATCAAAATCGACAGGGGAGTCGTTATTCGCATTGTCAGAGAGTGAGCGGATCACGACAAAAGGAATGTTAAACTGATGACATACCTGAGCAATCGCCGCACCTTCCATCTCGCAAGCTGCCATAGTTGGGAAATTACTGACCATGGTTTTAGTACGCTCTGGATCGCAGATAAAGCTATCGCCAGTACAGATAAGCCCCTCTATTGCTTTAACGTCACCTAGGCTGGCAACAGCTTTTTGCGCCGCCAGTTTTAACTTTTCATCAGCGACAAAGGCTGCAGGCTGACTCGCCATCTGACCAATTTCATAACCGAAAGCGGTAACATCAACATCGTGGTGTCTAACTTCTGTTGATATCACGATATCGCCAATAGCGAGTTCATCGACAAAACCACCTGCAGAACCCGTGTTGATAACAGCATCAGGCGCATATTTTTCGATAAGTAATGTGGTTGCGATACTCGCTGCGACTTTACCAATACCTGAGCGAGTAACAATGACTTGAGTGCCATCTAATGTGCCTGAGATAAACTCAATCCCTGCAATGGTTTGTGACTCAGGTGAAGTCATTGCGTCGATTAGATGAACCACTTCTGGCTCCATTGCGCCTATGATGCCTACTTTCATTGATTTAGCCTTAAATTGTCATACGAGATCTGATGGGCGCTAATATACCATGGTGGGAGGGGTTTAGTGAAAAATCCATCGGTTCAGTGATGTGTTTGGCTTTATTTTGTGTGGTCGAGCTAGGCTCCTTTTAAGCTGGTGTGTAGTACAAAAAGTTTGGAACTAATGATTGATAGACATTGTTAGGTTTAATGGTTAATTTCTAAACAAGTACCTGCAGTATAGGTTTTCACAACTAGCGGGAAAGTGAGTCTACTTAGCCTTATTCTTCTTACCCAAACTTATTACAAAAATCTTTTGATTAAAGGAGCTTAATCATGGGTAAGTCGTTGTTTAATTTTATGCTTGTATGTGTTGTTTCTATAGGAATAGTCCTAACACCCCAAGCGTTTGCAGGGAATAACAACTTAGCAGGTATCAAGGTCAATAAGGCACAATTCAATAAGAAACATAATCGACTCGATGTTAAAGGGCGAGTGGGCAATGATAGCTCAGGTGACGAAGTCACACTTTGGGATGCAGATCTAAACACTATGCTTGCAAGTGGTGTAACCAAAAAGGACAAATTCAAGTTTAAATATGCTTTGAGCGAGGGCGATATCGTGCCTTGTCGCATTGAGGTGCGAGTGGCAGGGGAGAGTAGTAGCCGGAAAGTAAAGCGTGCCCCCCAAGATTGTGGTCAATATCAGGTCACTATAACGGGATTAGTTACAGATTCCCCCATTCCCTTCGCGACTGTGACAGTGACCCTTAATGGTAATACTTATACGACAGTTGCCGATGAAAATGGTGCGTTTTCACTGGATATTCTCACCGTTTCTTTAGATGAACTGGTGACTATCGAGTCGAGTGCAACAGATGCTGAAACAGGCGATCCCATTAACTTTGTAAATATGGCTGGCACATTTTCTAAACTACTGAGCGATCCCGAAGCTAATGTGACCAACGTTACCACTGCATCTTATATACTCGCCGTTGAGGCCAATGGAGGAGTCGCCCCTAATAATATTGAAGAGTTAACCGCTGCAGAAACGTCAATAGATGCTTCAACGCTCCTTGAGTTAGCGGCAGTGATAAAGCTGGTTGTTGATGACCCACGTTTTGAGCTACCTGATGGCTTCGATAGCTTGATAGACTTTGTTGCTAACGATAGTGCAGTTGAAAGCTTTATTGAAGACGTTGCTGCTATCGATCCCCAAGCATTAGAAAATACCCAAAGCGAGATACTCAATGACACTTCTCTAGTTGCAGGCTTTACAGTCGATGAAATACCTGCCCGATATTATGTAATTGCAGCCGCAGAGCCCGGTTATATGGCAAGAAGTGGTGCAGCGCTAGAGTTTGATGGGAGCACTGGGACAGGACAATACCTCTCATTTGCTGGTTGGAATGGACAAGCGATAAACCAAACTTATAGCTGGGCAGTTGTCGGTGGCCGTCTAGAGCTAAATTATGACTCGCCTCAAGCGGTAGCGTTACTGACAAGTCATATCGAAGATCTTACTGACGATCAGAGTAAAATTGATGCTTATTATGCTGGGGGCGGTGTTCACGATAATATTGTGTATGAAAGCTCAGAAGTTCAACGCAAGTATACGCGAGTGGTGGATGGCAATTTAGTTGATATGATCTCGACTGAGGTGAAAACGGTATTGCATACGCCTCCATTTGAGCTCGTAGATGGTTCTATGTTGGAGCTAGAAGTCGATAAGCTTGATATCTCAACGAGTAATCAGTCCTTTCGCTCAAGCTTAGATATCCAAAATATACCATTCACAACCAGCTGTCTTACTGGCGAAGTTTGTGCACTAGGAAACTGGGGAGGTGTATTCCACTATGCTGCTGGTACGCGGGTATACGATGACTATATTTATCCTACGTCCAGTTATGGTGAGCTATTAACTTTTAACAATGATACCAGCGTCTCAGGGGCAATCTCGGGTGAATCGGCATCTTGGAATATAGACAGTGAAGGCAAACTTATCATCGACTATGCCGATGGTACGGTACAGACGCTACAAATTATCGACAACATCGGCTTAGAGTACGGCGTATTCTCAATTTTTGAAAATGGAGGCGAGCGTTATGCTGACTACAACCTTTGGGTAAGAGGTGACAGTCAGTTTAGTTTATCAGGGAGTTACCTTACTCCCTCTGCGTCCAACAGGTATTGGAATGGCGAGATAAACTCATGGATACCAGGTGGTTTCGATGCTAATGGAGTACGTTTACCCAGTAATAGATTCGGTTGGAAATTTGATGGGGCAGGCGGGCTAGACAATTACTGGGTCGATCAAAATCGTGATTATGATGGGGATGGTAACAACGACCTTGGGCTCATTGTTACAGCAACGCATGGCTGGGAGGTTGATGCCGGTATTGCGAGACTGGATAGATTCTCATTTGCGAGACGATATTGGTTCCCGGTTGCGTCAACAGACATTGATGGCCAGCGAGTTTTCTACGTTATTGAGCGTGAAGCGAGAGATTATGGACAAGGATGGAAAACCTTTATTCCTGCAAGAATGAATATTCAAAGAGAAATTGATGAATTTACTGACTGGGATTACATCGAACAAGTAGATGCTCAATAACTTTCTGAACCTCAATAGCCGCCTAATCCCTTTGGACAATAGGTATTAGGCGGTAACGTATCCGGCTATATATGCAGGTCATGTATATGTGTGGGGGTCAGAGTAAACTTTATTTGATTACCATACCTTTTTTAATCCTATGAACCACCTTTAGACGCTTAGCCCTAACGCGTTTCTGTTCAAAAAAGAGTAAAAAGCAGCTATGAATTCGCTAGCAGAGCATTTGCTGAGAGGCGTGCGAACTTCGAAAAAAGGGATTTTTTCGCAGAGCCTATAGGGATACTTCTTATGAGTTCAAAAGCCACGGCGTGTCGCAAAGACTCATAGCTCATGCTCTGCAACTCCAATATCGGTTAAGGTTAACTAAGCTGTTTCTGTCCAAAGGCGAGTTACGGCCAGTAAGCCTAAATCGAAGAAACAAATTTTCAGGTGTAGATACGGCTGCGAGCATCTCTGACCTTGTGAGCGTGATATTCGTAAATCCATTTACAGTACCTGCTGCAGGCCATAAGTACCAATGAAGTATTAGTACTCAGTAAACCAACCAAATACGAAACTAGCCAATTGAAACCAATCCCAAAAGTGAGTCACATCTTGTTATTCGACAAGGGTTCATCAGCTTGTATTTGGCCGACTACTAATACAGGGGCTGCATCCAACTCATTGGCATCCATCATGGAAGCTATGCGCTCCACTGACGAGAGTAGCTGGCTTTGTTCCCACTCTTCGAGGTTTTGATAGCGGGTAATAAAATGCTCTTGCAAGGGTTTTGGTGAGTCACTCAATAGCTCATGACCGGCTTCACTCAGTGACAGATGAACCTTACGTTTATCTGTTTCACTGCGCGTTCTTATCACTAACTGTCGGCTTTCGAGCCTATCGATTATGGTGGTGACAGTGGCAGGGCTTAAAGCGATCTCTTTGGCAATATCTTTGGCTAATGGACTTTCGAGTTGAGCGATACTTTGCATTACCAGAAGCTGCGGACCTGTGAGTCCAGACTGCTTATTCAATTTACGCGAGTGTATATCAATGGCTCGGATCACTCGGCGTAGTGACACCAATAACTGTTCGTACTTTTCCATAATTTACCCTATGCCGGTGGTATTGAGCTATGAGCGATATGTCACTCAATAAAAATGCGGTATATCGCCAGAGCGTTATACCGCATTTTTTATACTAGGTGCAAGACCATGGTTAGCATAAGCCTTTACCTAGTACTTGCTTATATCAATCAGCATATTTAAAAAGCAAAAGTTCTAGCGACAGATAGGACGGCTCGCGTATCGGCGGTATCAATATCCATGCTTGTATCTTCAACCGCTAAGTTGAAGTCAAAGCCTTTCCAGCTAGTCATGTATTCTGCGCGATAATGGTTGTAGGATTTGTCGCCATCCCATGACCATTTGTCTAGGTCGTTTGAGGTTGAACGGTCAAAACTAATACGAATATCATGACCTTCGGCAATGGTAAAAGTGTGTGCTGCCATCATGATGTAATGACCTGCATCAACGCCAAAGTAATCCCAGGTATACCAAAAATTCAGCTCAGTTTGACCCAGTGATGAGCCGTACCCAAACTTAGTGTATAGCTCTGGATACTGATACTCGTCAGAGAACGAATCACCATGGTAAGTGTAGTAAGCTATACCAGCATCAAGAGATACGCTTTCACTTAGTTGGTAGAACATGCCGCCGTAAAAGTCGAGCTCTAACCAAGTATCATCTTCAGAACCAAAATCAACATTTGAAGCCCAACTGCCTACATACCAGCCAGAGTCTGATGCGTAATCAAGGCTTGCCTGTAAAGCTGGCCCGTTATCTGTTTGGCTGACACCATTAAAGGTATAATCTGAAACGGCTGTCACTGTTGAACTGAAGTTTGCACTTGCAGCTGTAGGTAAAGTCAGTAGGCCCAGTAAGGCGATACTTTTGATTGTCGTTTTCATCATTTCTCTTTCTCTATTTATCATTTTTATATTCGTTCGATTGCTAGTAACGTCTTAAGATTAGTTAGCTAATTCAATTTTGTTAAAATCAATTTTGTTCTCTTTAGGCGAGCGCTCTATCGCCGCAACCTTTTTGTATTTGGTCGCTAAAATATAGCCAAAACAACCCAAAATAAGCGCAATCGCTAAGGCGCCAACCCACTGGATCTCTAAGAAGTTCAGTTGGAATAGCAGAGTCAGGCCACTCATCAGTGCAATATTGCCTACGATGTACTTAGTTTTACCAAAGCGCTGAACGGTCAGGTTAAGATTATCTGTGTAGAGGCGGATCAGTGAGTCGAGTGAATTCACCACAAAGGTGATGCCAACAAGTACCATGGCTAGATTATAGAAGCCTGTCGTCGCTATCTCATTTGCGCTGTAGTAATACAACACAGTAAACCAGACTGCGATCGGTAATGATGGGAATACCATCATAGCTATCAATACTTGGTAGGTTTTAAGGCCACCAACGAAGCGAGCGGTGAACTGACCGATCATGATGCTCCAAGCAAACCACCAGAAGAGGTAGAACTCATGGTAATCATTGATAGGTAAAACGAAGTGATGGATATTACCAAAGTAATCCCCAAGTAGCGCAAAGGTCGTGACAAACTCTCCAATACCTGAACCTTCAGATAGGAAGGCACCCGCCCACATAAGTACAATCAGCCCCATAAATAATCCAGTGCTAACGAGACTGAGTCTACGTACATAGCGAATGCTGGTACTTGAGTAAACGGCTGCGGCGATGATCACAAACACAATAAGATAGAAGCTGCTCACTATGGTTTCCCCATCGCCCATCTCAGGCAAATACCACGGCAAGTTGCTTAGCAATAGGTAAGCTGTGAAAGCACAGGTGCCAATTATCACTAAGTTATTGATGAACTTGATCACTGGGATTTCAAAAAACTTCACTCTTGGCTCTATTACACAGAAGTAGAAGCAAGTTAAAAAGTAAAATGCCCAGATCAAGAAAGCCCAGAAACCAAACTCGATGGCCAGCGGGTTGGTAAAGCCATATTCAGGGCTTGCACCAATATCAGCGTAACCGGCAAATTCAGTCAACGGGAACATGATCAAGCCAACGTCTAATCCTGAGGTAAACAGAATGGCGATAAAGGTAAAAGTGCGCACAGGAGTGACACCAATACACTTGACATTTCCCCATCGATAGATCACAAAGGCGATGGCGGCGAAGGTAAATAGAATCCCTATTGTTAGCCAAGTCGTCATTATTTGACTCCTAACTTATTTATCTTGTAAAACATGGGCTTGCTTCCTTGTTTTTATTTTTTTTATGCCTGGTTGCAGTAAAGTTTGGCTGCAAAAATCCCTCAAACCTTAACTATCGTTTTAACGAAACTTAAGGTTTGATAAATTAATCAAGGCGATTTAGGCCATTTAGCCTCAATGGGCTTAGGCTGACCTTTTGCCTATATCGACTCGAGCGACTTAATTAGAAAAACTGAGTCACTTAAGCCAGTAAAGAGGGTTATCTTGCTGGTGGTTTCAGTCTTTGTTGTGTTTGCCAATCATCACTAACGGTGACTTTAGCCGAACTTGGCGCTAACGGTGTTTTCCCTAAGATGAGGTCGGCAGCTCGCTCGGCTAACATGATTGTTGGCGAGTTAAGGTTGCCATTGGGAATCGTCGGGAAGATAGATGAATCGACAACTCTTAGCCCCTGCATTCCATGTACTTTAGTTTGGGAGTCGACTACGGCCATCGCATCTTCGCCCATCTTGCATGAACAAGATGGATGATATGCGCTCTCTACCGCGCTTCTCACAAAACTATCAATCTGCTCGTCGGTCTGTATACCTGTGCCTGGCTGTATCTCTTCACCGCGATATTCATCTAAGGCTGGCTGATTGATGATCTCTCGGGTCAGGCGTACGCAGGCTCGAAACCCTTCGATATCATCTTGGTGTTCTAGATAGTTAAACTGAATGCGAGGAGCGGTATGGGCATCGCTTGATACGACTTTGACGCTGCCTCGACTCTTAGGCTTATTATGGCCGATATGTACCTGGAACCCGTGACCTGCAAAAGCCTCTTTGCCGTCATAGCGCATGGCTGCAGGCAGGAAGTGATACTGAAGATCAGGCCATTCTAGCCCTGGCTTTGAGCGGATAAAGCCGCAAGACTCAAAGTGATTGGTTGCACCGAGTCCTGATTTATTTAAGATCCAGCGAGTACCAATAAATAACTTATTGAGTGGGTCGAGCTTACCGTTAAGAGATATAGGTTTAAGGCACTTAAACTGGAAGTAGAACTCTAAGTGATCTTGCAGGTTTTCACCGACACCAGGTAGTTCGTGCACTTGCGCTATTCCTGCCGCTGCAAGTGTTTGTGCTTCCCCTACACCTGAGAGCTGTAAAATATGCGGTGAGCCAATGGAGCCTGCAGAGAGTATGACCTCTTTATTGGCGCTGACTTCTATCTGCTTACCCTTACGCTCAAAGTGAACACCAACGGCCTTTTTCTTTTCACCTTTGTTCTTACTAAATAACACCTTATGCACTAAGGCGTGGGTGATAACAGTGAGGTTAGTGCGCTTCATGGCTGGTCTTAAATAGGCATTAGATGTTGACCAGCGGACACCATTTTTAATGGTCATATGCATCGGGCCGAAACCTTCCTGCTGAGCACCATTGTAGTCAGATGTTGATAAGTACCCCGCATCGACTCCTGCATCGACAAAGGCTTGATAGAGCGGGTTCTTCATCTGGTTGCCATTATTTACTGATAGTGGCCCGTCAATACCGCGATAATCATCTTCGCCAAATGCCCAGGTTTCGGCTTTTTTGAAGTAGGGTAGGCAATGGGCATAATCCCAACCTTTTGCACCCTCTTGCTGCCACTCATCGAAATCTCGGGCATGACCACGTACATAGACCATACCGTTAATCGACGATGACCCACCTAATACCTTGCCTCGTGGACAATGCATACGGCGGTTATCAAGATAGGGCTCGGCCTGGGTTTCGAACTGCCAAGCATATTTAGGCGTATTCATTGGGATTGAAAGCGCGGTTGGCATCTGGATGAAGATACTTTTATCGCTGCCACCGGTTTCGAGTAATAGTACCCTGTTATTCGCATCAGCCGATAAACGGTTAGCGAGTACGCAGCCAGCACTACCGGCTCCAACGATAATATAGTCGTATTTGTCTTGATTAATCTGTGTCATGTCAGCGCCTTAAAATGGACTTTCAAGAGGCTGCATACCAAGGTATACGGCTTTGATTTGTGTGTATGCTTTGAGTGTCTCACTACCGTTTTCTCGGCCGATCCCAGACATCTTATAACCGCCGACTGGCATCTCTGCTGGCGATGCACCATAGGCATTTATCCAGCATATCCCAGCTTGCATCTGATGAATGACCCGATGAGCCCGAGTGATATCTTGGGTAAACACACCTGCGGCTAAGCCTAATCGAGTATCGTTTGCGCGGCGGATAACTTCCTCTTCATCCTTGAAAGGTAATACCGACATCACAGGGCCGAATATCTCCTCTTGGCTAAGCGTCATCTCATCAGTGCAATCGCCAAATATTGTCGGTGCGACGAAGTAACCATTTGGGCTGTTATCAGGTGTCAGCGCATGCCCACCGGTAAGCAGTTTAGCGCCCTCTTTTTTACCAACCTCAATAAAACTGAGCACTTTATCTTGATGAGACTTTGAGATAAGCGCACCAAAATTAGTCGCAGGATCCATAGGATCGCCGCAGACTATGTTGTCTTGAGTGCGCTGAACGAGTTTCTCAATGAACTTGGCGTAGATATCCTGCTGCACAAATACGCGAGTGCCATTGGTGCAGATCTCACCTTGTGTATAAAAATTACCTAGCATGGCAGCGGATACGGCGTTATCTATGTCAGCATCGCTGAAGATGATGAGTGGTGATTTACCACCCAGCTCCATGGTGACCTCTTTCAATGTGCTAGCGGCTGCAGCCATGACTTTCTTGCCTGTGCCGACTTCACCAGTGAAAGAGACTTTAGCGATAGCGTCATGATTAGTGAGCCAAGCGCCTACGCGGCCGTCACCTTGGATAACGTTAAATACGCCATCAGGAAGGCCAGCTTGGGTGAATATCTCTGCTAACTTTAAAGCACCCAATGGGGTCTCTTCAGAAGGCTTAAATATCATTACATTACCGCAAGCAAGTGCGGGGGCTGATTTCCAACATGCAATCTGTAGCGGGTAGTTCCAGGCGCCAATACCTGCGCATATGCCTAGCGGCTCACGGCGAGTGTAATAGAAATCTTCACCTAAGCTTTGTTGATTGCCTTCAATGCTAGGGGCGAGGCCGGCGAAAAACTCAATGGAGTCGGCGCCAGTTACGACATCGACCACAGAGGCTTCTTGCCAAGGTTTACCTGTATCTTGTACCTCAATCGCGGCAAGTTCATCATTGTGCTCACGAAGTAGCGCCACAGCTTTGAGTAAAATTCGGCTGCGTTCCATTGCGGTCATAGTTGACCAGATCCTAAACCCTGCTTCTGCGCTGGCAATGGCTGCGTTTTGTATCTTCTTATCGGCGACCTCTACGAGATAACTCACCTCTCCATTGGCTGGATTGATGACCTCAAAGGTCTCGCCTGTCTCATTGCTGAGCGTTTTTCCGTGTATATAGTTTGGGTATACAACTAGTGACATCGGTGTTCTCCGTACTGCATGGTCACTGCCTCAATAAAGGCTTTACATAATATTTGGGCTTGTTCGAACTCTTTCTCTGGGGCGGCACTAAGTGCGCTACGTAGCCAAAAACCATCAATCATGGCAGCGGTTTGCTTTGCGGCTGTAATGGCTTCACTGGGAGGAAGGAGATGTTTGAAAGAGAATAAAAGGTTGCTGTACAAACGTTGACTATTGATATTTTGCAATCTGGCAAGCCCTTGCTCATGCATGGCTTGGGACCAGAAGCTCAGCCAGGTTTTGGTCGCCGGCCTTGAACGTTGTAGCTCGGTAAAGTTAGCTTCTACGATGGCGTGTAATCGCTCAAGGGGCAGTAAGTTTTTATCGGAAGTTCGACTTAATAATGCTTGTTTAAGCTGGTCGAGCAGATATTTTTGGGTTGCTTCAATTAACCCTTGCTTGCCGCCAAAGTAGTGACTAATCAAGCCCGATGAAAGTCCTGCCAAACCACTGATGGTATTGATTGTTGTATTGTGAAGACCATGACGTTCAACGGAGATGAGAGTGGCTTCTATGAGCTGTTGTTGTCGGACGGTTTTCATTGGCGGGCGCGGCATAAAAGGCAAAATCCTAAGCGTTCATATTGAGAGTTATAGTTATTATTTTTACTTGTTCGAATAGTTAATTGAACGTTCAATTAATAACAACTCTAATGGTTAGAGCTGTAACTATCAACCTTTATTCTAAACTGAGACCTAGTTCACGGATTTATTTCGTTCATTTTCTAAAGGTTCAGCTTGCGTTTAGTTTATTGTTTTTTATAGGGTAAATTGGGGTCTATTTATTGTCCAAGGCGGAAACTAAGTCGCTGAAATTAATTTTGCATTCAAATTAGTTTTAGCCGTAATCTTTACTGAGAGCTGAGCTAGCTTTTAGAGCGGGACAAAAAAAAGCGCACCTCTCGGTGCGCTAATCACAAGCAATGGTTACATTTTATCTGGCAGACTAGATAAGCCTATAAATACTTGCCTTCGTATTAATCTTCAAAGCTATTTAAAATACCTAAAGCCGCATCACGACCCTCGGCAATCGCAGTCACAACGAGATCTGATCCACGTACCATATCTCCACCGGCGAATACCTTAGGATTTGTTGTTTGAAATGGGTTGTCGGCGACTTTTGGTGCTATGACACGATCCCACTGATCTAACTTAACATCATGATCCTTAAGCCAGGCAGCAGGGCTTGGTTGAAAACCAAAAGCTATAATAACAGCGTCAGCTTCAAGCAGCGCTTCACTGCCCGCAATGACCTCTGCACGGCGACGGCCACTGCTATCAGCTGCCCCCATTTGAGTTTCTGCACATGTCAGTCCAGATACTTGACCTTGGTGAGTTTCAATTGCAACGGGTTGACGATTGAACAGGAAGTTTACGCCTTCCTCTTTAGCATTTTGAACTTCACGGCGAGAACCAGGCATATTATCCTCATCTCGGCGATAAGCACAGGTAACCTCTTTAGCGCCTTGACGAATCGCAGTACGGACACAATCCATCGCTGTATCACCACCACCAAGAACAACCACCTTTTTACCCGCTAAGTTGAGATAAGGTGCAGCATCATCCTGAGTCCCCATCAAATTATGAGTATTGCCGATAAGGTAAGGAAGGGCTTGAATCACGCCTTGAGCATCCTCACCAGGTAGCCCAGCTTTCATTGCTGTATAGGTTCCCATACCGAGAAAAACCGCGTCATAATCATTAATAAGCTCATCAAAGGCGATATCTTCACCTATGTTGACGCCTAGTTTGAACTCTATTCCCATTCCTTCAAGCACTGTGCGGCGTGTTGCCATTACGGATTTATCTAGCTTAAAGGATGGAATGCCATAGGTTAGCAGTCCACCAATTTGAGGGTTTTTATCAAATACGACAGCCTGTACACCATTACGGGCAAGAATATCGGCGCACCCAAGGCCTGCAGGACCAGCGCCTACAATGGCGACACGCTCTTTGCGTGGAGTGACCTTAGATAAGTCTGGTCGCCAGCCCTGTGATATCGCGGTATCTGTGATGTATTTCTCAACGTTACCGATAGTTACAGCACCAAAATCATCGTTCAGTGTACATGCGCCTTCACACAGCCTGTCTTGAGGGCAAACTCGACCACAAATTTCGGGCAGGGTATTGGTTTCATGGACTAAGTCAGCCGCCTCTAAGATACGTCCCTGCTTGGCGAGTTTTAGCCAGTTAGGAATGTAATTATGCAAGGGGCACTTCCACTCACAATAGGGGTTACCACAGTCTAAACAGCGATCGGCTTGCTCATTAACCTGAGTTTGAACGAATGGCTGATATATCTCTATAAACTGTGTCGCTCTTTCTTTAGCCGCATGTTTAGTTGGATCTTTACGGCCAACTTCAATAAATTGAAAATCATTGCTCATCTGAAGTTACCCCGCTACTACTGAAAGTTCTGGATGTGCTTGTTCCAATCTAAGCAGATCGGATAGCTCGACACTTTTAGGCTTAACAACCACAAAGCAGTCAATCCAATTTTCGAAATCATTTAATAACATTTTTGCATGCTCACTACCGGTTTCAGCTAAGTGCTCTTCAATAAGGCCCTTTAGATGTGCCTGCAAGATGGGTGATTCAACTTTATGAGTATCAACGAGCTCAGTGTTCACTCGGCGGTTAAAACGGCCAAAGCGGTCAAATACATAGGCAAAGCCACCTGTCATACCTGCACCGAAGTTAACGCCGGTTTTTCCTAACACTGCGACAATACCCCCAGTCATATATTCACAGCCATTATCACCCACTCCCTCAACAACAGCAGTAGCACCCGAGTTTCTCACTGCGAAACGCTCACCAGCGGTGCCTGCTGCAAACATTTTTCCGCCCGCAGCGCCGTAAAGACAAGTGTTACCGATAATGGAAGAGCGTTCACTTTGGAAGGTGCTACCGAGTGGTGGATGGATAATAATTTTACCCCCTGACATTCCTTTACCGACATAATCGTTAGCGTCACCACAGAGGGTTAACTCAAGGCCTGGGCTGTTCCACACGCCAAAGCTTTGACCTGCGCTACCGTTAAATTGCAGCTTAATGGCTTGTTTAGCTCCCTCTTTACCCACTGTAGAGGCGATATGACCTGAAAGAGCCGCGCCAACAGAGCGGTCGATATTACTTATGCTGAACCTTCCTGAGTATTCAGTGCCTTGCTCAACTGCAAGTTTGGCAGCATCGAGTAGTTTAAGGTTTAACTTACCTACATCTGAGGCGGGGTTTAACTCTTTCCATGTTAATGAGCAGCCTTCAGGGACTTCAGGGGTGAACAGTATAGGGTCGAGTACTAGCTTATGTTGCTTTGCTGTTTGCCCCTCTAATGCTTGCAACCAGTCACTGCGACCAACAAGTTGCTCAAACTCTGTGACACCTAAAGCTGCCATCTCTTCACGGATCTCTTTAGCCACAAATTCAAAATAGGTCATTACCCGCTCTGGTAGGCCGTGATAATGCTCATTTCTCAGCTGTTCATTTTGGGTTGCAATACCAGTTGCACAGTTATTGAGATGGCAAATACGCAGATATTTACACCCTAGGGCTATCATAGGCACAGTACCAAAACCAAAGCTCTCAGCACCTAGTAGGGCCGCTTTGATAACATCTCTACCTGTTTTAAGCCCACCATCGACCTGTAGGCGTATCTTATGACGAAGTCCATTAGCGACTAGAGATTGATGTACCTCTGCAAGTCCTAACTCCCATGGGCTACCCGCATATTTGACCGAAGTAATCGGACTTGCCCCTGTACCGCCATCGTAACCAGAAACGGTGATCATATCGGCATAAGCCTTGGCTACACCCGTAGCAATAGTACCCACACCCGGTTCTGATACTAACTTGACCGAGATAAGCGCTTTAGGGTTAATCTGTTTTAGATCGAAGATAAGTTGAGCAAGATCTTCAATCGAGTAGATATCATGATGCGGTGGTGGTGATATGAGTGTCACCCCAGGTCGTGCGTTACGCAGTCCTGCAATCTCTACACTCACTTTATCGCCAGGTAACTGTCCGCCTTCTCCTGGTTTTGCACCTTGAGCGACTTTGATCTGTAAGACTTCAGCATTCACTAAGTAATGAGCGGTAACCCCAAATCGTCCAGAAGCTATCTGTTTAATCTTTGAGTTTCTCTCAGAATTAAAGCGCGCAGGGTCTTCACCGCCCTCGCCAGAGTTAGAGCGGCCACCTAAGCGGTTCATAGCAACGGCAAGTGCCTCATGTGCCTCAGGGCTTAATGCACCGATACTCATCGCTGCACTGTCAAACCTCGGATACAAAGTTTCGGCTGATTCAACCTTATCAACTTCAATTGAAGGGTTTTTCCCTTTGACGGCAATGAGATCTCTTAAAGTTGCTACGGGGCGGTCATCGACTAGCTGGGTGAAACGCTTATAGCTGGCGTAGTCTTTGTCTTTTAAACAAGCCTGCAGGGTATTGACCACGTCAGGGTTGAAACTGTGGTATTCACCACCTTCAACATACTTGAGTAGTCCACCTTGGCTAAGCGGCTGATGTGCTCGAAAGCCCAACTTATGCAGCTTAATCTGGTCTTGCTCGAGCAGGTCAAAATCAGCGCCTTCGATTCGACTAATGACGCCATTAAAGCAAAGTTCAATCACTTCGCTAGCCAGGCCTATGGCTTCAAATTGTTGACTACAGCGATATGAACCGACAGTACTAATGCCCATTTTAGACATGATCTTTCTCAGACCTTTGTCGATCCCTTGCCTGAAGTTTAGTAATAACTGTCGCGTATCTGTTACCTGGTTTTGCTTAGCCATAGCACTGATACTTTCATATGCTAGATAAGGGTAGATAGCAGTAGCGCCAAAACCAAGAAGTACGGCAAAGTGGTGCGGATCACGTGCTGAAGCGGTTTCAACCACAATATTGGTATCGCAGCGTAAGCTTTTATCTACTAACACTTTTTGCACCGCGCCAACAGCCATTGCCGCTGGAATGACTTGCTTAGATTTGTCTGTCGCTCTATCTGAGAGGATAAGCAAGGTCGTGCCGGTTCTCGCGAGTCTTTCCGCTTCGTCACAGATACGGACGATAGCCTGCTTTAACCCTTCATTAAGGTCATAATTTAGATCAACCGTATTGGCTCGGTAATAGGTTGAATCTAGCGCCATCAATTGATTGAAGTCACTAAATAGTAGTACCGGTGAGTTGAACATGACGCGATAGGCGTGGCCTGTCGTTTCATTAAACAGGTTTTGTTCGCGGCCGACACAGGTCGCAAGCGACATGACATGTTTTTCACGTAATGGATCAATCGGTGGGTTCGTGACCTGGGCAAACTTCTGCCTGAAGTAATCGTAGATAGTGCGCGACTTTTTAGACAAAACAGCCATAGGGGTATCATCGCCCATGGAGCCAGTGGCTTCCTCTCCCTTCTTAGCGAGAACCCAGATGACCTCTTGTAACTCCTCACGGGAGTAACCAAACTGCTTATGGTATTGCAATAGCTGGTCATCGTTTAGCTCACTCACGCCCTGTGCCTCATTAGGCATATCTTCTGCGGCGGTCAAAGTGCGACTGTTTTTTGCCATCCACTCCTTGTATGGATGACGACGTTTAAGGTCGTTATCTATTTCAAAAGAGGAATAGAGTTGGCCATTAAGTGTATCCAGAACCAGTAACTCTCCTGGTCCTACACGGCCTTTTTCAACTACTTCATCAGGTGCATAATCCCAAATACCTACTTCTGAGGAGAGGGTCAGTATTCTGTCTTTCGTGATCACGTAACGAGAGGGGCGTAGACCATTACGATCAACGGCGCAGGCTGCATGACGACCGTTAGTCATCACAATGCCCGCAGGTCCATCCCAAGGCTCCATATGCATTGAGTTGAAGTCGTAAAAGGCTTTTAACTCTTCATCCATCTCTGGGTTACTTTGCCATGCTGGTGGAATCAACAGGCGCATAGCACGATAAAGATCCATACCGCCAGCAAGTAACATCTCAAGCATGTTATCAAGTGAAGATGAGTCTGAACCTGTCTCATTGACAAAAGGAGCCGCTTGTTGAAGGTCGGCAAGAAGCGGTGCATTGAACTTATAAGCACGTGCTCGTGCCCACTGTCTATTACCTGTAATAGTGTTGATTTCACCATTATGTGCAAGGTACCTAAATGGCTGGGCAAGAGGCCACTTAGGTGAAGTATTCGTTGAGAAGCGTTGATGGAAAAGACAGATAGAGCTTTGTAGACGTATATCTGCAAGGTCGTCATAAAACTCTGGCAGATCGACAGGCATCATCAAGCCTTTATATACGATGACCTGACCAGATAAGCTGGCAACATAAAACTCTTTATCATGTGGCAGCTGTTGCTCAAGTCGACGTCTAGCCATATAAAGTCGGCGTTCTAAATCTTTCTCACGCCAGCCGATAGGTGCGTTGATCAATACTTGGTATATCTGCGGCAAACTTTCTTTGCCAATAGGCCCAAGTACATCAGGGTTTACTGGTACTTTTCTCCAGCCTGCGACACTTAGGGTTTCCTTTTCTAACTCTCGCTCAAGCAGTTGTTTAGCTTCGTTGGCTAGCCTGTCATCTTGGTTGAGAAAAAGCATACCTACAGCAAACTTGCGACTTAAGTGCCAGTTATTTTCATCGGCAATAGCTTCGAAGAACTTAATAGGTAGTTGCATCAATAAGCCACAACCATCTCCTGTCTTCCCATCAGCTGCGATACCACCACGGTGTTTCATGCGGTCCAACCCATGGATCGCCGTTCTGACGATTCGATGACTTGGCTCGCCGTCCATCTGGGCGATTAAACCAAATCCGCAATTTTCCCGTTCGAAACTGGGGTGATATAAGCTCATACACAAACTCCTAAAACTAAAATACTGCAAAAACTAAAATACTGCTCGGGGAGATTGTAGTTATATATATATGCACCCGAACGATCCAAATTACCCCTTGAAAGCGCAAAGGTCAAACTGAAAAGTTGCATAAAACGTGACTGTTAACTGGTGTTTAATACAGATTTAACAATGACCTTACGTTAACGTCAACTGAGGATTGATCTATATAACCTTATGAATAAAAAGAATTTTAGTATTCAACCTGTTTAGGGTTTACTAAAGTGTAACAAAGCTAGCCTTTGCTTCCATATTGTGGAAAGTGATTTTTATTGCACGTACAGTGAATTTTCATCAGTTTTTGGCCTGATTGTTTATGCACTTTCGATGATTCAAGTCTCAAAAACTGTATAAAATTGCAGTTTATGCATTTGTATCCCGATTTATGTGCTTTATGAGTGCTAATACCAGGTTAATTTTCAGTTGTTTGATATAGCGCCGTGTTTGCGCTAGGTGAATGTTTTAAAATGACGTTAGTTTAATGAATAGAGACCAGTTAGTGGGACTTGATACATACGTCAATACATTCGGTGTTGCCTGCAAAAAACAGTTCGGTGAAAAGCTGAAGAAACTGACAATCGATGCCAAATTTACCTGTCCTAATCGTGATGGAACCCTTGGTAAGGGCGGCTGCACCTATTGTAATGTGGCCTCATTTAGTTATGAACATGGCACTGAGCTTTCTATTCCTGAACAGTTACAAAAGGGCCGTGAAAGATTGGCAGGAAAAACATCAAAGTACATCGCTTATTTTCAAGCATACACTAGTACTTATGATGAATATCGAGTGCTGAAAGCTAAGTACGACGAAGCAATTAATGACCCAGATATCGTGGGGCTATGTGTTGGTACTAGGCCTGATTGTGTGTCAGATGAAGTGATAGAGCTACTTGTTAGTTACCAGAAACGTGGTATTGAGGTGTGGCTAGAACTTGGGCTTCAGTCTGCAAATGATAAGACATTAAAGCGGATAAACAGAGGGCACTTTTTCAGTGATTACCAAGATACTGTAACTAGGGCGAGAGCTCGCGGTATTAAAGTGTGTACTCATCTCATTCTTGGCCTGCCAGGTGAAACGCATCAGGATTATCTTGCTTCACTAAATGCCGTTTTGTCTACAGGTGTTGATGGTATCAAGCTTCACCCCTTACATATTGTTGAGGGGAGTACAATGGCCAAAGCTTGGCGCAATGATCGGATGTCACTACTGACCATAGAGCAATATGCTTATAGTGTTGGTGAGCTTATCCGCTATACACCAAAAGAAATTATTTTTCATAGGGTTACAGCTTATGCAAAGAAGCCTATGCTACTGGGGCCCGATTGGTGTGCGTTTCGTTGGGATGGTTTGGTCGCGATTGTAAATGATTTGAAGGCCAAAGGTGGGCAGGGGAGTTACTTGAATTCTAAAGTAAACTTTTCTTAAAACCGTAAAAAAAGCAGTTAAATAGCAGATTTGATTAATAAATAGTTAATGTTTGGTTAAAATGTGACGGATTTTACTGACATATCGCTCAATTAGTTGCACCAGCATTTATAGCGGGTATTATGTGGTAAATCAGTTTTTATACAGTCAAAATTTTTGAGAGGTGCCTAAAGATGGCAACAGCTGAAATAGAATCAATATTGGATCTTAATACACTTGAGCAATACTGTAGTGCAATTGGCGCGGGTACATTGCTTAAAAGTGTCGTCTTATTTGAGCAGCTAATGCCAGAATATGTAGGCAACCTAGTTAATGCTAAAGAAGCAGAAGATAAAGATACCCTTTGTTCAGAAGCTCATAAGTTCAAAGGCGCAGCTGGTTCAGTGGGTTTGAAACGCATCCAGCAGTTTGCTCAACTACTTCAACATGGTGAAGAAGCGGCTTGGGCTGCTGAACATGATGTTTGGTTACAAGCTATTGTTGATAATGCAAGTAATGACCTTGCAGAATTAAAGCAATACCTTGAATCTAAAGCTTAATATTTAAACACTTGCTGAAGCATTCACTGTTTCAGATAAAAAGCACTATTGAATTTTCTATTCATTAGTGCTTTTTTTATGATTCAATATCATGCTTGCTCTTTGACGATATATGGCTTTGAACTTGCCACTTCAAATCTGTTCCTTCCTAAGCCTTTCGCTCTATAGAGGGCTTTATCCGCCAAATTTAGCAGTTGTAAATCATCAATGCTGGAGTGATGAGTTAATGATGCAACACCTTGGCTTATCGTTATATTGATATCCCCCTGAGCGGTGAGAATCGGTTTAGTGTTTACTGCTTTACCTATTTGTTCTGCTATATGTTTTGCACCTTGAATATGGGTATTGGGTAACAAGATGACAAACTCTTCTCCACCATAGCGACAGATCGCATCAGCTGGTCGATTGAGCGCGTAATAGAAACGTTTTGCGACCATTTTTAATACTTCATCACCGACTTGATGGCCATAGTTGTCATTAACACTTTTGAAGTGATCAAGATCGATAAGAATAAGGCTCAATGGTGTCCCCTCTCTGGCACTTCTTGCAAGTTCAGAGTGGTAACTATCATCAAAGAACTGCCTGTTTTTTAGACCGGTCAGAAAATCGATCGCATTTTTTTCCTGAAGAAGTCGATGGCTCATTTCAAGCTCTTGAAACTTGTGCTGTAGCTCAGCTTTATTAAGGCTTGGATTATATTCAGGTTTAAATGTGTTGATTGAGAGCTCGGCGAGCTTAGCTTGTAATGAGGTAAAGCTTAAGAGCGATACGCCTAATATGGGGAGGTAAAGCAATAGCTTATCGGCTATGTTGGCACTATTTTGTATTAGGCCGCAAAAAAGAGTAATGAATAGGATACAACCTAAGTGGCAAAGGTACTCAAATCCTCTTGTCTTGAATAAGCCATAGATTGAAATAGATAGTAAGATTACAAAGCAACTAAGCAGGTAATGAGGAAGCAGGGAAGCGAGGCTTTCTATGGTTACTTGAGTTAGCACTAATGAAGTGATTATCCCCAAAATGGCAGCACTATTTAGCACAGTTAGTAATTGATTGTTTTGTGTGAATTGGGATGTTTTGCTCTGATGTTCAAGGATGTGGATCATCAAAAGGAGTGAGATGCTCAATAACAAATGAGTTGATGCCTCCTGGTAGGAGGTTGGCATCACTAGCTTAAACAGGCCTAATTCATTGGCCAATACTGCGGCAAGTGAGATTTGAAGTAGTACCGATTTGAGATTGCGACCTGCTAACAAGGTGCAGTTACAAAGGTGTAGCAATAGTACAGAGAGTATTGCCCCCCACATAAGCGAGGAATATTGGCTATATTGCCCAAGCTTATTAGTTAGCCATTCTTGTGACCATAATTGAGTTGGTAAGTCTGTTTGGTTAAATAAAATCTCAACTCTTTCATTCGCTCGAATCGTGATCTCATGTAACTCTACTTGAGCTGGCCAATGTATTATTTGACCGCTTAGCTTGGTAACTGTTTTATTTGGATATCGAATGAGTATTGGGGATTTTTCGGCCTCAAATGGCGATAGTGAAGTGAGTATCCAGTTTCTTTGTTGATCTGTATTGTTTTTTAATATTAATAGCTTAGCTGAACCTCCATTTTCATTTTCATGGAGGAAAGCTTCTGGGGCAAGCTGTTGATATAGGGAGATCTGCTTCTGCGTTGGGACCTCATAGAGTACAGATATCGGGATTAGCCTGTTTCTTTCAGTCAAGCTAACATGCGCCTCAACATTTATGAATATAGAGGGCATAAGTATTAAAATAAAAGTAAAAGCAAACCTCATTCCCTGAGTGCTCCTATAAATTGGTCTCTCTGAGTATAGAAGCCGACCTGATTTCGGCCAGTTTTTAACGATTTATGTCGATTGACCTCACATTATTCGCGCTCACTTTAGTAGATAAAGTAAACTTCTATGGTAAAGTTATATTGATGATTTGAATAAATATTGCAGTTGGTAATCGATTTTATGAAACACTTACCTAGTTTAAAAAACCTTTTCTATCTGGTTAACTTATATCAAGAGCAGAATTTTAATCGAGCTGCAAAAAAGTGTTATGTCAGTCAGTCTACACTTTCAAGCGGAATCCAAAATTTAGAAGAACAACTTGGTCACCAATTAATAGAGCGTGATCATAAATCTTTTATATTTACAGCTATTGGCGAGGAGGTTGTGCTCCGTTCAAGGAAGCTGTTGACTGATGTCGATGATCTTGTTGAGTTGGTGAAGCATCAGGGCGAGCCTATGACTGGGGATATACGCCTAGGTTGTATCCCAACGATTGCCCCATTTTTATTGAGCCGCGTGGTTAAGCAGTGCCAGCATAATTTTCCGGATCTGACACTCTTTCTAAAAGAGGATACTACTGAGCGCTTACTGGATGCTTTAGGTAAAGGTGAGCTCGATTTGCTCTTGCTTGCATTACCTGTAGATACCAGTGGGTATCACAGTATGAAGGTCGGTATTGACCCGTTCAAACTGGTTGCTCATGAAGACTTAGCCGATTCAATCATTGAGCCACTCGATTATCAATCGCTACCCGATGAAAGTATTTTCCTGCTTCAAGCAGAACACTGTATTACTGGGCATGCGATTAGTGCTTGCCAACTGGGAGATAGTGCAAAGGTAAATCCATTTGCTGCCACTAGCCTACATACCTTAGTACAGATGGTTAACAGTAAGCTTGGAACAACGTTTTTACCTCAAATGGCCATAGATACTGGCATCTTAAATGATACTGATTTGACCGTTATGCAGCCGCCTGGTGAAGCGCCATATCGAGATATTGGTTTAGTTTGGCGACAGACATCAAGCCGTATCCTAACTTTTAGGACCTTAGGGTTAACGATTCAAAATATATTGGATGAGGCTGAGAGTAAACAGGCTTAGACTTGATGCTTACTAAGGCTTAAATATGTGTTTAAGCCTTATTTGGCCAGCAATTGATAATTAATGTTAGTTCTGTTTAGGGTTTACGCTAAACACTTCTGTAGAATGTTGCTTTCCTTTAAGCTTTATTGGCCCAAGGCTTTTAATATCATATAAGCTGCTGTCACTATCTATACGTGACTCAAGAGAACCTGAAATAAGCATTCTTTGCCCAAGCGGATTACACTGATCTTGAAGTCTTGCGAGGGTATTAAGTACATCACTAAAGAAGCTTATCTCTTGCTTCTGCACGCCAACAACAGCAGCGACAACCTGACCACAATGCGCGGCAGCTTTAAATTTAGGTACAAAACCATATTGCTCTTCAAAGTACTGTCTTTGCCAATTAAGCTGCTGACTAAACTCATAGTAGATATTGAAGCTTCGATCTTTTTGTATACCGTCCTCTAGCGGCCAATGAATTAACACGGCATCTCCCATATATCGATATATTTCGGCTTCATTATTTACAACGGTATCGGATAGTAAGCTAAAGCTGTCCTGGATTAAGCGGCTAAAACGGTAATCACCAAGTGACTCTGCATGTGTCGTCGAGGCCACCATGTCTAGATAGAGAAATAGTCTCTGTTCATATCTAGGTTTATGATATTTACCCAAGCCAATGTTGAATAACACTCGTGGGCCGACCAGAAGTGCCATCTGTTCAATAAAAGCGAGACCAACCCTAACAACGACTAAATAGATAATTAAAGCCTGGAAAGAGGGGCTGTAGAGAATATGGGCTGTGAGCATCTGCCGTAATGTTGCCATATGATTCTCTATCGCCCACATATTCAAAAACTGGGTAATATAGGCTAACGTGGTCGCGCCTAGCAGAAGGAACAAGCCTTTAAAAATAACAGAGAAGAGGTATGGAAGACGATTGATTGCACTAAAGTCAGCAATTAGATTGGACATCCAGTGTAAGCTACCGAAGATTATTCCCATATAAATCGCTAATGTCGCGAGATCGGCAGTACCTACCGCCCACTGCGGAAGGTCCGGAGCTTGGGCATATCTAAAGAACACAAATGCCGCCATGGCTATTCCCCAGGCGAAGATCGCAAAAAGAAGTTTTTTTGCTTGTATACGTGCTCTCACTGTATTGGGTTTATCCTAATGCGACTTTTGATTCAGGATGCGCTAGTTTATAGAATATGACCCTATGATTTCCAGTAGTATTTGTGATCTTAGTCAAATGAAGATGATATCAGATGAAATTCAGTTAAAAAAACGCGTTAGAATTGCGTGAGTGAAGGGAATTTTAAGATAAAAGCCTCTAGGGTTAGTCATTTCTGTTTGCCCGTCAACGCCAATACTTTGGGTTACTGAACGACTATTAGCGCCTTTCGGCCTAAGTTGAAGTATCTCACCGTGTCTCGCGGTAAGGTTTTGAACCTGCCCCATGGAGATAAATTCCATGATCTCCTCCCAGTCCTGCTTTAATAAAGCAAGCTCTACGGGGTTTGGAGACCACAAAATAGGTGTGCCGATCTGCCTTTGGCCAACAGGAATATCACGATTGCCCTGTATCGGCACCCAAAGTACAGTCTTCAATTTATGACAAACAACACTGTTTTCCCAAGTGAGCCCTTGGATATCGATTAAGGGGGCTACAGTGACATAAGTCGTCTCTATAGGCTTGCCGTTATCATCAACCGGAATCGTTTTAAGTTCGATTCCTAAATGAACAAAGTCTGGTTCTGGTTTAGAGCCCGCGAGCGCGCCTAGCTCATGTTCAATGAGTTGTCCTACCCAGCCTTTGTCCCTTTTAAGGTTTTCAGGCGTCGAAAAGCCATGGGATTGGGCTAGTTGCCCTAAAGTTAAACCTGCCATATCGTTGGCACGTTGCATGAGTTCTTCAGTCGTACTTGGTGGTAAAGGCGCTTTTTTCATGGTGGGGATTTTACCTAAGATCTTAGATAATACAATCTTGGTTAAAAAACGCACTTGCTAAGTGGTGTTGATAAGTGCATTTGATTGAGCTTGGTTAAGTTATTAAAAAACCAGTGATATTTATCTAATCCTTCTCACTTTGAGCTACTAGTTTTCAGTTAACCTTTTATTGCCCTTACTTTTCCAACATAGTTATCCACAGAATTATTGGATAACTTGGAATATATGTCATCAAACTGGCGCAAATAGCATTTTCTCAGAATAAATCTTGCTATTTTTTCCAGTGAAGATCGATTGCTACTTATAATCTGTGTATAACATGAGAAAACATTGATTAAAGTTATTCAAAATTACGTGCAGGCCAAAAAGTGAACAACTAACGTCTTTGATGAGTGGTTAATAAATTTTATATTGTTTATCTTATTGATATTAATTGTAAATATGGTTTACGGGTAATTGGTCAGACTCAAAGTTCACTGACTTAGTTCGACACTTTTTATGAGTATATATGAGTTAAGAACAGAGATATCCACAGAAATTGTGGATATAATTGGGACTGGTGATAACTTTCTGTTGATAAAAGTTGAGTTTTGAGTTTTTTATCCAGTGACAATCTGCTATATGGTATTTGCCGCGGCCACTTCTTTATGAAACAATCGATAGATTAAAATTGTAAAATACGGAGTCCATGTGATTGATAGTGACGGCTTTCGCGCGAATGTGGGCATCATTATCTGTAATCGCTTTGGGCAGGTTATGTGGGCCAGAAGATTTGGTCAGCATTCCTGGCAGTTTCCTCAGGGGGGGGTTGATGAAGGTGAATCTCCTGAAGAGGCAATGTATAGAGAGTTATACGAAGAAGTTGGTTTAAGGCCTGAGCATGTTCAGATTTTGACATCAACTCGCTCTTGGTTGCGTTACAGATTACCCAAACGTTTGATTAGGCAAGACAGTAAACCTGTCTGTATAGGGCAGAAGCAAAAGTGGTTTTTACTACAGTTAAAAAGTAATGAGAGTGCCATCGATCTTAATGCGTGTGGTCATCCTGAATTTGATGATTGGCGTTGGGTGAGTTATTGGTACCCTGTTAGGCAAGTGGTTTCCTTTAAAAGAGATGTATACAGGAAAGTGATGAAGGAGTTTGCACCTACTGCACTGCCGTTTCAGGCGAAGGACTTTCATCAAGGCAATCATAACAGCAATAAAAGAAGAACAAGGCGACGCTAATAACTGAGGGGTTATAGCTGTTGTAAATAAACTTAACTGAGTGGTAAAGGGAGTTATTAAGTGCTTAAAACGCTAAGAGATATTACACAAGCGGTTGCGGCAGCGCACGACCTCCACTCAGCATTAAACCTGCTTGTCTCTCGAACAAAAACAGCAATGGCAACCCAATGCTGCTCTATCTATCTCTTAGAGTCTGAGCAGCTTGTGCTATCTGCAACTGATGGCCTTGAACCGAGTGCCGTTGGCCATATCAAAATGTCACTTTCTGAAGGTTTGGTGGGTTTTGTCGCTGAGCGCGAAGAGCCCATTAACCTTGCTGATGCCCATAAACATCCTAGGTTTAAAGCATTCGACGGCGTTGGCGAGGGAGAGTTTCATGCTTTTCTAGCCGCCCCAATCATTTATCAGAAGCGAATCTTAGGCGTTATCGTTGTTCAACAAGTTGATCCAAGGCAGTTTGATGAAGGTGAAGAAGCTTTCTTAATGACCTTAGCTGCACAACTTGCAATGGCAATAAGAAACTTAACGAAGAAAGCCGAAGCGCCTGATCTACTTCATTTTAAGGGGACCTCTGCAGCGAATGGTGTTGCGATAGCTCATGGGCTGGTGCTAGGTGGCCAGATAGAGCTTGAACAAGCTGATGAAAAGCGGACGGATACAGCAGCTGAAGTGCTGCGTATCACAACGGCAATTGAAGCATGTAAAGAGACATTATCCTCATTATCCCAGCGCTTCGATCAAGAGGAAGACAATGAAGTTGTTTCTATATTCTCTGCCCTGCAACAATTACTGGATAACGCCAGCTTAGGTGGTGAATATATTAAGGAGGTTCGGGAGGGATGGAGCGCTGTCTCTGCTGTGAGTCGCGTGTCTTTGAGGTATATCGAGCAGTTTACTCAGATGCAAGATCTCTACTTAAAAGAGCGAGCAAGTGATATTAGGGATCTTGGCCTTAGAGTGCTTCGCCTTCTTATTGAACCTGAAAGAATGGGCGTTGAGCCTGATGTCCCTGTCATCTTAGTGACAAAAGAGGCCGATGCCACCATGTTAGCTGAGTTTCCTCGGCACAAACTTGTTGGCATAGTGACAGAACAGGGTGGCGTTAATTCTCATGCTGCGATACTTGCTCGAGCCTTGGGAGTACCAGCCATTATCGGTGTCGAAGGGATATTAACTGCAGGGATTGATAAAAAGTTACTGATTATCAACGCAAATCGCGGTCAAATATTAGTTTCACCGACACCCACGATCATTAATGAATACCGAAACCTTATTTCGGCAGAAAAAGCACTGCAGGACAGATATTCACAGGAGTTAGATCTTCCCGCTGAAACCATAGATGGAAAAAGGATCCACCTTTACCTCAATGCAGGCCTGCTCAGTAGTCTAGCCTCCGAAATAGCAGATGGTGCCGATGGGATCGGTTTATACCGTTCTGAGATCCCCTTTATGTTGCATCAAAGGTTTCCGAGTGAATCTGAGCAGGTAAAAGTCTATAAGCAAGTGCTTGCTAGTGTTACGGGTAAGCCAGTTGTGATGCGAACATTAGATGTGGGTGGTGATAAGCCTTTATCTTATTTTCCCATTAATGAAGAGAACCCTTTTTTAGGGTGGCGGGGTATTAGGCTCTCTTTAGATCACCCAGAGCTTTTTTTAGTCCAGCTCAGGGCGATGATTCAGGCCGGCGGAGATAGTAACCAGCTGCATATTCTTCTCCCTATGGTGAGTAATCTAGATGAGATAGATCAAGCCATAGCCTATCTGGAACAGGCATTCTTTGAACTAAAAAGTGACTCGGGTAAAACATTCTCTCGTCCTAAAATAGGCATCATGATTGAAGTTCCCGCATTACTCTATCAGCTTGCAGAAGTCGCTAAGCGTGTCGATTTTGTTTCTGTAGGTTCCAATGACCTCACTCAATATATGTTGGCTGTTGATCGAAATAATCCAAGAGTGAGCTCACTGTATGATTGCTATCATCCTGGGATCCTCCGGGCATTAAAGCGCGCAAGATTTGATTGCTGGCAATATCACTTGCCCGTCAGTGTATGCGGTGAGCTGGCCGGTGAACCTATTGGTGTGATTTTGCTTGTTGCTATGGGTTATGATCAGCTAAGTATGAACCAGGGAAGTTTGGCACGTATAAACTATTTGCTGAGGCGTGTATCCCACTCAGATCTCAGTGAGTTGCTTGAGATGGCGTTAACTTTAACAAGTGGTCAAGAAGTGAGAGATTTAGTGAGAGAGTATTTCGAGTCCAGAGAACTTGGTGCAATTCTTAACTAATGAATGTAAATCCCGTAAACTACGGCTTCTTTTAACCATTAGGCTGACTTTTGAATTGCTTTATTAACGCCTTACTTAGCTATATCGCTTTAGGGAAGTACTGTGGATAATCTTTATCTACTAATTCTATCTTGTATGGCTCTAGGGGCTGTTGTCGGTTTTTTAGCGGGCCTTTTGGGGATTGGTGGCGGTATTGTTGCTGTGCCTGTACTTATTTATCTGCTCCCCTTAGCAGGTTTTAGTGCTGAAAATGTACCGCACGTAGCCATTGCCACTTCCTTAGCCGCAATAATATTAACCTCATTTTCATCTGCAACTGCTCACCATCGACGCGGTAATATTCCTTGGCCACTGTTTAAATTTGTTCTCCCTGGGCTTGTATTAGGGGCTATCTCGGCAGGCTTTATTTCGCAGCGATTTAGCGCCACGCTTTTGCAGCAGACATTCGCACTGTTCGTGATCTTTATGGCAATACAGATGATCTTTCCATTTAAAGTGAAGGAGAGTCGTAAATCGTTGCCCTCTGGAGGGGGGTTGTTTATTGCCTCACTCTTGATTGCTATTATTGCGGCTATGATGGGAATAGGTGGTGGTATTTTATTAATTCCGTTTTTAGCTTGGTGTGGACTACAGCTTCGGGAGGCTATAGGTTTCTCATCAGCTTCTGGCGGGGTGATTGCATTGTTTGGCAGTGCCAGTTACGTGATGGCTGGTTGGAACATTTCGGGGCTTCCAGAGTGGACATTAGGTTTTGTTTATCTGCCTGCTCTTGTTGGTGTCGTCATGACCTCTGTGGTGATGGCGCCTTTAGGTGTGAAAGCTGCCAGTGTATGGCCGACCCCTGTATTAAAGAAAATTTTTGCACTCCTTCTTATCATTGTTGGAGTTAAGTTGGCATTGACATAGCTTTGCTAATTAATTGCTATATATTCATATTTGTTAAGCTCAAGATTAAGGTAAATCATAATGAAGCAATATCTATCACTCTGTAATAGGATCCTCGATGAGGGAACCTGGATTGAAAATGAGCGTACGGGGAAGAGATGCCTTACTGTGATCAATGCCGATCTGACTTATGATGTAGAGAAAAATGAGTTTCCTCTCATCACAACGAGGAAGAGCTTCTGGAAAGCAGCCATCGCCGAGATGATTGGCTATATTCGTGGTTATGATAATGCTGCAGACTTTAGGAAAATTGGTGCCAAAACCTGGGACGCGAATGCTAATGAGAATTTAGCGTGGCTAAATAATCCTCACCGTAAAGGTCCAGATGATATGGGCCGGGTTTATGGTGTGCAGGGTAGGGCATGGAGCAAGCCTGATGGTGGCAGTATCGATCAGTTGAAAAAAATTGTCGACAACTTAAAAAAGGGTGTCGATGATCGAGGTGAAATTTTAAGTTTCTATAACCCTGGTGAGTTCCATATGGGTTGCCTTCGCCCTTGCATGCACACTCATAACTTTTCTTTATTAGGTGATACGCTTTACCTTAATAGTTTTCAACGCTCCTGTGATGTGCCACTAGGATTGAACTTCAATCAGGTTCAAGTGTTTACTCTGCTCGCTTTAATCGCACAAATTACAGGCAAGAAACCTGGGCAGGCGTACCATAAAATTGTCAACGCTCACATTTATGAAGATCAATTAGAGCTGATGCGCGACGTACAATTGAAAAGAGAGCCGTTTGAACCAGCTTCTTTAATCATTAATCCTGATATTAAATCTCTCGAAGATCTTGAGACTTGGGTGACTATGGATGACTTTGAAGTAACAGGTTATCAGCACCACGAAGCTATCAAATACCCCTTCTCTGTTTAGTTCTGATTAGTTATCTCTACTTTAGCTAATTAATTGTTATTTCAGAGTTATCAAGCAGGTAATAGATCATATTGCCTGCTTTTTATTTCGTTTAACTTGCATATAAATTCATCAGTAAAGCGTTTACCTTCTTGCGTGATTTAAGTCACATTCCTGTTTTTCCTGTAAATTTTATAATGTTCATCAATTAATCTATTGATAGCTAGTCATTCTATAGCTACACTCTAAACATCGGCATTTCCGATGTTTATAGCAGATGGAATCGAATATTCAATAGATTTGTATTCGGCTACACTCAGATCATTAAGATTTATTGGAGCGTAATATGGAAAGGGCTATAAAGAATTTTTTAAGCCAAGAATCGGCAGGCGGGATCCTGCTTATGGTAGCGGTTGTACTCGCTATGATTATGGCTAACTCACCACTTGCTGGTATGTATCAAGGGTTTTTAGATACCGAGATGCAAGTTAGAGTCGGTAGTCTAGATATTGATAAGACGCTCATTCATTGGATCAACGATGGTCTGATGGCCTTGTTCTTTATGCTAATCGGCTTAGAGGTCAAGCGTGAGTTATTAGAGGGGGCGCTATCAAGTGCAGCTCAAGCCTCTTTACCTACATTTGCAGCAATTGGTGGCATGGTATTCCCAGCAGCTGTTTATTTGATGTTTAACTATGGCGATCCAATTACACAGGTAGGTTGGGCTATTCCAGCTGCGACTGATATTGCATTTGCCCTTGGGATCATGGCTCTACTTGGAAGCCGCGTACCTGTAGCATTAAAAGTATTCCTTCTTGCACTAGCTATCATTGACGACCTAGGCGTTGTTGTGATCATTGCACTGTTCTATAGTACAGATCTGTCTACGATTAGTTTGATTGTTGCGGCTGTTGCTATAGCAGGCTTAATAGGATTGAACCGTAAAGGGGTTACCGCACTAGGGCCATATGGCGTACTGGGCATTATATTGTGGATAGCAGTATTGAAGTCAGGCGTTCACGCAACCCTTGCTGGTGTGATCATCGCTTTCTGTATTCCACTTAGAGCAAAAGATGGCTCTTCGCCCTCTGAAAGCCTAGAGCACAGCTTGCATCCATGGAGTACGTTTATCATCCTACCGATTTTTGCCTTTGCCAATGCGGGCGTAAGTTTGAGTGGTATGAGCTTAGATGCGCTCGTTTCACCCGTACCAGTAGGTATTGCATTAGGTCTGCTGCTTGGTAAGCCAGTCGGTGTGATGCTATGTAGTTATATTGCTGTAAAATTAAAGCTTGCTGTATTACCTGAAGGAATGGGTTGGAGGCATATTGCACCAGTATCTGTGCTCTGTGGTATCGGCTTTACCATGTCTATGTTTATCTCATCATTAGCCTTTGTGGGTGAAGGTGCGGTTAATGGAGACTTTGCTAGATTAGGGATTTTAGTTGGCTCATTGTTATCTGCGCTTATTGGTTACTTCTGGTTAGACAAAGTCTTACCGGCAGCTAAGGCGCAAGAAAGTAAATAGATAGAAGTTCGGGGGAATTTATTATGAGAGTCGCTTTTCTTACTATAGCATTGAGTTTAGGCCTTGTTTCTAGTGTGCAAGCCGATCAGTTAAAGGCTTGCAACGCTGACATTAACAGTGAGTCTTGTCAGCATTACCTAGAGGGCGTTGTCGATGGCGCTATGATGTACAAGCCTGATGCAATGGGTGCTCGTATTGAAACCGATACCTATGAGTCAAGGGCTCTTAAGTACCGTAGCGGAAAACGTTTTCAGGAGGCTAATCGAACCTATTGTGAAAGCCGACTCCCTGATCGAAATGTGCTAGTTACAGGCCTTGCTGAAGCGTTCAGTGCTGGAAATGTGAATAGTGTCGAAGAGCTTAACAGTGTGATGTTCAGTCTGATGGACTGTCAGCGCCTTAAATAGTAGCTAATGTCTCATTTAAATTATAACCATCTGTACTACTTCTGGATGGTGCATAAAAAAGGCTCGGTAGCGAAAGCTGCCGAGGCTTTATGCTTAGCACCACAAACAGTAACTGGTCAGATACGAGTTTTAGAAACTCGTCTTAAAGGCAGCCTTTTTAAACGAGTTGGGCGTTCACTTGAGCCCACTGAATTAGGCGAACTGGTTTTTCGTTACGCTGATAAGATGTTCAGTTTAAGCTACGAAATGCTGGATCTTCTTAACTATCAAAAAGATGAGAATATTCTCTTTGAGGTGGGAATTGCCGATGCTTTATCTAAAGCCCTAGCCAGTCGAGTTTTACTCTCAGTCGTACCAAGCGATGGTTCTATGCACTTGGCGTGTTTTGAGGCGACGCACGAAAGCTTAATGACTCGATTAAGAGAGCATAAATTGGATATGATCTTGTCTGATTGTGCTGGTGAGTCTTTAAAATATCCTGAGATCCTCTCTAAAAAGCTTGGCGAGTCAGGAATTGCTTTTTTCTCCGCTGATGAGTATACCAAGCCATTTCCTGAATGCTTAGAAGACGGGAAGCTATTAATACCTGGAAAGCGAACTTCTCTTGGGCAGCAGTTGCATCATTGGTTTGATGAAAATGGCCTAAACGTTAATATCTTAGGTGAGTTTGACGATGCGGCAATGATGAAGGCTTTCGGCTATTTTAAGCAGGGAATATTTGTTGCTCCCTCTATCTATAAACAAGATATTCTTGCTCATGGCATGAACCTAATCGGTGAAACCAACGATGTTAAAGAGGTTTATCATGTCATGTTTGCAGAAAGAATGATTCAGCACCCAGCAGTTAAGCGGTTATTAGAGACTGACTTTACTGAACTTTTTGCAGGCAAAGATGAACAGGTACAAAGGCTAATTTAAATCCCTTTTCAACTGGGCAAGCCATCGACTCAGGCTTTAACTAGGGGTAAACTAGCCCGATACCGAGAAGTAGGAGCAAGTTTGTGGCTGAACCAATGAACATCGCGAGAGTAAGATGGGCATGCCGTAGAGGTATGTTAGAGCTAGACGTTCTTTTTCAACCTTTCGTCGAAGCACATTATGAGCAGATGAATGATTTAGATAAAGGGATTTTTGTTAGGCTGCTTGAAGGTGAAGACCCTGTATTATTTGCTTGGTTTATGGGTCATGAACAGTGCCCTGACCCTGAGTTAGCCGAGATGGTTATTCGTGTCCGTGGTCGAGCCGCGCCATAGTTTTACCTTAACCGCTTCATTCGACCAGCGGCTCTCGTTGGTCGTCGCTGCTTGTATCTGTTTAACCTCCTTTCTAGCGTGGCCATATTTCGGTAATGCTTATTTCCAGTTGTTCAAATACTTGCTTTTTAGTCTTATCTGTTTGTTCTTTATCTACCAGTTTTACCAATTAAAGCAATGGTCTTGTCAATTTACTCTCGGCGATCGAGGTGAGGGGATGCTAAGTATCAAAGCGCCAAACAGATACATAGCCGATAGCACGCAAGTCGCTAAAAAGTTCAAACTTATACGAAAACCTGTTATCACTTCCTTTATCGTACTGTTTTATATTCAACTTGAGGGGAGTCACCGGAAAAGGCTAATGATTGTTTGGGCTGATATGCTAGACGACACAGGTTTTAGGCACCTGTGCCGCTTATTACTAAACGCTCGCTGAGCGATCACATCGTTATACTGATTGGTATTAGTCAGGTTGTAAGATAGTTGGTTTAGGATTATCTAATAGCTGAGGGTGGTCTATGTTGTAATGCAGACCACGACTCTCTTTTCGCTCCATGGCACAACGTATAATTAATTCAGCAACTTGTACTAAGTTTCTTAACTCGAGCAAGTTATTACTGACCCTAAAGTTACTGTAATACTCTTGGATCTCTTGCTGGAGCATAGCGCAGCGCCTCAGAGCCCTTTCTAAGCGTTTATCTGAACGTACTATGCCAACGTAATCCCACATAAACAGACGTAGCTCATGCCAATTATGGGCAATAACGACCTCTTCATCAGAGTTGGAAACTTTACTCTCATCCCATGGAGGCAGTTGTCCTGGCATAGGGATTTTATGCAGCAACCCCTCTATATCTTCCCCTGCCGCTCTGGCAAAAACCAGACACTCGAGTAGTGAGTTGCTGGCTAAACGGTTAGCACCATGCAGGCCGGTATATGCAACTTCACCTATGGCATATAAGCCGTTAAGATCGGTTTGTCCGTGGAGATCTGTCATGATGCCACCACAGGTATAATGTGCAGCAGGTACAACCGGGATTGGATCTGTTGTGATATCAATACCGAACTCTAAACAGCGCTTATGAATGGTTGGAAAGTGTTTGATGACGAAATCTGCAGGTTTATGGGTAATGTCTAAGTAGACACAATCTGATCCTAAGCGTTTCATCTCATAATCTATCGCTCTTGCCACTATGTCACGAGGAGCAAGTTCTGCCCGCTCATCAAACTCAGGCATAAAGCGTGTGCCATCAGGGCGCCTTAGGTAGGCACCTTCGCCACGAAGCGCTTCGGTAAGCAAAAAGTTTCGTGCGTCAGCATGGTACAGACAAGTGGGGTGGAATTGGTTGAACTCCATATTGGCAACACGGCAGCCAGAACGCCAAGCCATAGCAATACCGTCACCAGATGCAATGTCAGGGTTGGAGGTATATTGGTAGACCTTTGAGCTACCTCCGGTTGCTAATGCAACGAAGCGTGCTTTGACGGTTTCAACTTGCTCGACATCGCGGTTCCAAACATACGCGCCTAAAACACGATTACCGGGGCGATTAAGTTTACGAGAAGTAATCAGGTCAATGGCATTATAGCGCTCTAAAACCTGAATGTTTGGGTGGGCTCTGGCTCTATCTTCAAGGGTTACTTGTACCTCTTTCCCGGTTGCATCAGCTGCATGGAGAATACGTCTATGACTGTGCCCTCCCTCGCGGGTCAAGTGATAAGGTGCATTACTTGAGTCACCTTGGTAGTTTTCCTCTTTATCAAAGGCAACACCACATTTGATTAACCACTCCATAGAAGCTTTGGCATTTTCAGCCGTAAACTTCACAACAGGCTCATCGCAAAGTCCTGCACCTGCAACGAGTGTATCGGCCACATGTGACGCTACGGTATCACCTTCATCGAATACTGAAGCAATCCCGCCTTGGGCATAGTAGGTAGAGCCTTCACTTAGAGGGCCTTTAGATAATAAGATAACTTTCGACTTTTCAGCTAGATGCAGAGCTAAAGTCAGCCCAGCTGCGCCACTACCGATAACCAAAAGGTCAGATTGGTGTTCAACTACTTGTTTCATCAGGTATCATGGTAAATTCTGTGAGTGTTAACTATGTTAAACTAAGCGAGCTTTTTTGGATAGATTCATAGTTAACAGAAAATAAATTCATTTCGATGCAATTTTTTTAGAACTTTTTTAAAGTTCGCTAGTCTACATATGTGCATATGATTCGAGCGACTGAGAAATCAGCATTTTAGATTTAGGAGTAGTCGGCTCGGATGAGTGGACAAATAAGTGATCAACAGCTTGTTGAACGTGTTCAACAAGGCGATAAAAATGCGTTTAATCTCTTGGTTCAGAAGTATCAGAACAAGGTTATAAACTTGATTTCACGCTATGTGCGCAATCAAGCAGACGTTGCTGATGTGTCTCAGGAAGCCTTTATTAAGGCTTATCGAGCGCTACCAAACTTTCGAGGTGAAAGTGCTTTTTATACGTGGTTGTACCGCATAGCGGTAAATACAGCTAAAAACCATCTGGTTGCTCAGGGGCGAAGAGCTCCGGCAAATGATGTCGATGCAGAAGAAGCTGAATATTACGACGGCAGTGATGCGCTAAAGGAGTTTGCTTCTCCAGAGCGTTTACTGATGGCTGATGATATTCAAAATGTAATTTTCGATGCATTAGAGTCTTTACCAGAAGAGTTAAAGATGGCTATTTCGTTACGTGAGCTTGATGGTATGAGCTACGAAGAGATAGCAAGTGTTATGGATTGCCCCGTTGGAACTGTAAGATCTCGTATCTTTAGAGCCCGTGAAGCAATTGATAAAAAACTGCAGCCTTTGCTGCAGCAATAACAGCCTTTTACTAATTACAGGTACTTAATGTTAGTACCAACACAGGTGACAAATGGATAAATTAGGTCAGGAATGGGTGTCCGCTGCCGTCGACGGTGAAGTTGATGAGCAGACATTGGCTGAATTAACAGCCGATAAGGATTCACATCAGCAGTGGCGTGATTATCATATGATCGGTGACGCTATGCGTGGTGAGTTACCCAAGTCAATTAACTTGGATCTCAGTGCCAGTATTGCAGCTGCTATCGACAAAGAACCGACAATCATCGCTCCGGCTCACAAGCCTAGCCTTGATACTGTGACTGAGCCAACTCAAAGCGATAACAAAGGTTTTGCCAATGTGATCCCTATGTTTAAGCAGTTTGGTCAATATGCCATTGCTGCCAGTGTGGCACTGTTCGCGATTGTAGGTGTACAAAACTACAATCAAGAAGCCTCAATAGATGCTTCGCCACTGCCAGTGCTAAATACACGTCCACTTGTTGGTAGTGTTACACCGGTAAGTTTACAGACTGGGCCAGTACAACAGAGCCAAAGCTTTACGAATGTACAGGTGATAGAGCAGCGTCAGCGCATTAATTCATATTTTCAAGACCATATGCTTCAACAAAGATTGAATAATGGGACTAAAATAGAAGACAATAGAGAACTAGATTCTACTTCTGCGAATCACTAGTTCAAATAAGCTCTAAACTTTAAGGAGTTAGCTTGCGTTTTATTCTATTAGCTCTGTTAGTTTTACATCTTCCTGTGATGGCACAGGAAGATCTGTCACCAAAGGCTTGGCTAGAAAATATGAGCCAAGCTCTGCAGGAACAAGAGTTTAAAATCTCTTTGATCCAGCTTCAAGCCGACCATATCCGTCCATTAGTCTATATTCATGGCAAAGTAGAGCAGCAAGAAGTTGCTTTTCTTGAACATCTCAATGGCCCGCCTAAAAACGCGGTACGCGTGGGCAATACCGTTACCTTTATCGAGCACGACCAACCTGCGTATAGCGTGAGTGCCTCTAGAATTCAGGGAATATTACCACCTGCGTTTGCTGGCGATATTTCTAAACTTGAAGCGGGCTATCAATTTGTTCTTGGTGGCAGAAGCAGAATAGCGGGGCGCCCAAGTCAGTTAGTGCGTATCATACCCAATGACGATTACCGTTATGGGTATCAGGTGTGGCTTGATATGGAATCATATCTCCCCCTTAGATACGATATGCTGACCCAAGATAAACAACTTCTTGAGCAGATCTTAGTTGTTGAGTTGTTGGTGCTAGATGAAGCGCCTGCAATACTCATCGAAGCTTACAAGCAGGAGTGGCCGCCAGTTATTTCTCAGTCAAAGCGTGATGCCGGAGACAATTGGACATTTAAGTGGCTACCTCAGGGTTTTAGTATTCTTGTTAAGGATAGCCATAGGCTGATGGGAAGCCACGAGTCGGTTGAATATATTGCTTTAAGTGATGGCATGGCTAATATCTCTGTCTATGTTGCTCGTGTTGGTGAAACGCCAATGCCCGAGGAGCTTGTGACACGCAACGGTTTATCATTAGCCACTGAAGTTGTCGGTAACTTTGAAGTGGTCGCTGTGGGTAAGGTGCCTTCAGAGACATTAACTCGTGTTGCTAAAAGTATTGCTATCCAATAGCGCGAAAGCGTTATTGGAGCGTAAACGAGGTACAAGCTTATGATGGAAGAGATGGCTAAAGTCTTGAGTAATCGAAAAGATGGTTGGGTTACCGTAGAGGTGCAGGTCAAAAATGCTTGTAATCACTGTGATAATACCGAATCTTGCGGTACCTCCGCCGTTGCATCTGCTTTCTCACCTAAAGTGCAGATCTTCTCTATTCAGTCAGATAAAGACTACCAAGCCGGTCAGTTACTCAAGCTGGGCTTACCCGAAAGCGTGATTCTAAAAGCCGCAGCACTCGTTTATCTACTACCTTTGCTTGGATTGTTTGTTGGCGCCTCTTTAGCAACACTGCTGTTGCCCTATCTGTTACCTGAGGTAAGCGACCTCCATATCATGCCTGTGGCTCTGTTTGGCGCTGTGATGGCGTGGCTTTTCGCCAAGAAAGTAGCAAAGCAGATGGAGATTTCAAGTCAACCAGTCATAATTTCAGAGCTGGGCTATTCTATCTAGTCCGGCTTTATTGCCACTTTCAGCCGCGAAAGAGCGGTTTAGATTGGTATTGTAGCGCCGATCGGGTACAATTCGGCACCTTAAAAATATTCCAACTTTGAGTCAGTCATTTCGCATCATGAAGCACATTAGAAACTTTTCAATTATTGCCCATATTGATCATGGCAAATCAACACTCTCTGATCGTTTAATTCAGTATTGTGATGGTCTTTCAGATCGTGAGATGGCGGCCCAGGTTTTAGATTCAATGGATATTGAGCGTGAGCGCGGTATCACCATTAAAGCACAGAGTGTAACGCTTGATTATAAAGCGAATGATGGCGAAACATATCAGCTCAACTTCATTGACACACCAGGCCATGTAGATTTTTCTTACGAGGTTTCACGCTCTCTTGCAGCGTGTGAAGGTGCGCTATTGGTGGTTGATGCTGGCCAAGGTGTTGAAGCTCAAACCTTAGCAAACTGTTATACAGCACTAGAGATGGATCTAGACGTTGTACCTGTGCTTAACAAGATTGATCTCCCTCAAGCTGATCCTGAGCGTGTTGCTGAAGAGATTGAAGATATTGTTGGTATCGAAGCGGCAGACGCTGTTCGCTGTTCGGCTAAAACAGGTATTGGTATTAAAGACGTACTCGAAGTCATTGTTGAGCAGGTCCCACCACCAGAGGGCGATCCTGAAGCACCACTTCAAGCATTGATTATCGATTCTTGGTTCGATAGCTACCAGGGCGTAGTCTCTCTCGTTCGAATTAAAAATGGTACATTGAAAAAAGGTGACAAATTTAAGGTTATGTCCACAGGACAAAACTATAATGCTGATCGCGTGGGGATTTTCACCCCTAAGCAAACAGATACTAAAGAGTTAAAAACTGGCGAAGTTGGTTTTGTCATTGCTGGTATTAAAGAGATCCATGGTGCACCAGTAGGTGATACCCTGACTCATGCAAAACACGGTTCAGAAGAGCCTCTTGCTGGTTTTAAAAAGGTTAAGCCGCAGGTTTATGCCGGTTTATTCCCAATCTCGACTGATGATTATGAAAGCTTTCGCGATGCATTGAACAAGTTAAGCCTTAATGATGCTTCGCTGTTCTTTGAGCCTGAAACATCATCTGCACTTGGTTTTGGTTTCCGTATCGGTTTCCTTGGCCTACTGCACATGGAGATTATCCAGGAGCGTCTTGAGCGTGAATATAATCTCGACCTTATTACCACAGCGCCTACGGTTGTTTATGAGATTGTTACTACCAGTGGCGATATTATCTACGTAGATAACCCTTCAGACCTCCCTGCGATAAATAATATCGAAGAGATGCGTGAGCCTATTGTTGAAACCAATATCTTAGTACCGAAAGAGTACTTAGGTAATGTGATCACGCTATGTGTTGAAAAGCGTGGTGTGCAAAAGAGCATGGTTTATCACGGTAACCAAGTTGCAATCAGCTATGAGCTACCTATGGCTGAAGTTGTTATGGACTTCTTCGACAGACTTAAGTCAACGAGTCGTGGTTATGCATCACTTGAGTATAACTTCGTTCGCTTTGAACCTGCCGATATGGTTCGCCTAGATATTCTTATCAATGGTGACAGAGTCGATGCATTAGCTATGATCATCCATAAAGGTTTGATCCGCTCTAAGGGCTTAGCCCTTGTTAATAAGATGAAAGAGCTGATTCCACGCCAGATGTTTGATATTGCGGTTCAAGCAGCTGTGGGCAGTCAGGTTATTGCTCGTTCATCGATTAAAGCAATGCGAAAAGATGTAACGGCGAAATGTTACGGTGGTGACGTTTCTCGTAAGAAGAAGCTATTGCAGAAACAGAAAGATGGTAAGAAACGCATGAAGTCGGTAGGTAATGTTGAAGTACCTCAGGAAGCTTTCTTAGCAGTGCTTAAGCTGAACGACTAAATCGTTAAAAATTGTTAATAGTGAGCAATATCTAGCGCCGCAGTTTGCGGCGCTTTCGTTACTCACGTATAAATGAGTTATTGTCGCTGTTATCAAGAATCACAGCCGTTTATCTCAGTATTTTGTTTAAAGGCAGGAGTTAATAAAGTATGGCAGCATATTTTTCCCTCATTTTGGTAATAGTAACCTTGTGTAGTGGCCTCATCTGGATGGCTGATGCGTGGTTATTAGCACCTAAGCGCCGAGAAAAGCTTGCGATGGCGCAGGCTGTAGACGCAGAAATTAGTGAGGAAAGTGCCGAGAAGATCACCAGAGAGCCAGCAATTGTAGAAACATCTCGCTCAATCTTTCCTGTGATCGCATTCGTACTTATTTTACGTTCATTTATCTATGAGCCATTTCAGATCCCATCAGGTTCAATGATGCCAACCTTGCTGGTTGGTGACTTTATCTTGGTGGAAAAATTTACCTATGGCTTGAAAGATCCTGTTTGGCGTAGTCAACTGGTGAATAACGGTAAGCCGGAGCGCGGTGATGTTGCTGTGTTTAAGTATCCTGTTGATCCACGTATTGACTATATTAAACGTGTCGTTGGTCTACCTGGCGACAGAGTGGTTTATCGCAATAAGCAACTCTACATCCAAGCCGCATGTGCAGAAGGTGTAGAGCAGTGCCCTGAGCTAACTGAGGTTGCTCGAGTTGGTGTGAACCAAGGTGAGTTTTCACAAAATGGTGTTCCCCTATCTCGTCACACTGAGACACTTGGCGAGGTGAGTCACGATATCTTGATCAACCCACAGCGTCCTGATCCACTTGGATACTATTACCGAGAAGGTAAGCTGCCTGTTGGTGAGTTTATCATTCCTGAAGGCCAGTACTTCATGATGGGTGATAATCGCGATAATAGTACTGATAGCCGTTTCTGGGGCTTTGTACCTGAAGAGAATTTAGTAGGTAAAGCCGTTGCTATTTGGATCAGTTTTGAATTTGATCGTACACCAGCTGATTTCCTACCTACCTGGATCCCAACTGGGGTTCGTTTTGAGCGTGTTGGCGGAATAACTTAAGATGGAACCGATTAAAAACTTTCCTCGTCTTTGTCGAACTTTAGGCTATGACTTTAAAGATCAAGGATTGCTAGAGCATGCACTGACTCATAGAAGTGCTGCGAGTAAACATAATGAAAGACTTGAATTCTTAGGTGATTCAATTCTCTCTATTATTATATCAGATGCGCTTTTCCATCAATTTCCTAAAGCGACAGAGGGCGATCTTAGCCGAATGCGAGCCACACTCGTATGTGGCAAGATGTTGGCTGAGATAGGCTTTGAATTTAAGTTAGGTGATTACCTCAAGCTTGGTCCTGGAGAGCTTAAAAGTGGCGGCTTTAGACGAGAGTCGATTATTGCCGATGCTGTAGAAGCTATAATTGGTGCAGTCTATTTAGACTCTGAGCTTGAAACAGCCCGTGAATTGGTACTTAAGTGGTACGCAACTCGCTTAGCGGTCATAGAACCTGTCAATCAGAAAGACCCTAAAACGCTATTGCAGGAGTTACTGCAAGGGTTTAAAAAGCCATTACCCGTTTATAAAGTGACAGATATACGTGGTGAAGCCCATGCACAGACCTTTACCGTCGAGTGCTATGTAGATGAACTGAATAAACCTGTTGTAGGGGTTGCTAGTTCACGTAGGAAAGCTGAGCAGATTGCTGCTGCACAGGTGTTGGAGTTATTAAAGCGATGAGTAAGAAAAAAGCCCCTGAGCAGAGTAATGAGCCGAATTTAGATGATCTGCTCGCACAGATGAATAATCCGTCATCAGCTGCTACTTATGATGTGACCTATTGTGGCATGGTGGCCATTGTTGGACGCCCTAATGTTGGTAAGTCGACATTGCTGAATAACTTGCTTGGACAGAAGATCAGTATTACCTCTAAAAAGCCACAGACAACACGTCATCGTATTATGGGCATTCATACTGACGCTGAGCGCCAGGTGGTGTTTATTGATACCCCAGGCTTACATATGGAAGAGAAGCGTGCCATCAACCGTTTGATGAATCGTGCGGCTGCGAGTTCATTAGCTGAAGTCAGCTTGGTTATTTTTGTCGTAGATGGCATGACCTGGACTGAAGATGACGATATGGTGCTGCGTAAACTGCAGAGCCGTGATGATGGTCGTAAAACCGTGCTTGCGGTGAATAAGGTCGATAACATTAAAGATAAAGAGGAGTTATTCCCCTATCTTGATAAGTTGTCCAAGAAGTTTCCTTTCGATGAGATTCTACCAATTTCAGCCACTAAAGGGACGAACGTTCAGCGTATATTAGATATGTCCGTTGAATCAGTACCTGAATGTCCGCATTTCTTCCCTGAAGATTATGTGACTGACAGATCGCAAAAGTTTATGGCGTCAGAGATCGTACGTGAAAAGCTAATGCGCTTTTTAGGTGACGAATTACCTTATGACTGCACGGTTGAGATCGAGCAGTTCAAGATGATGGAGAATGGCGTTTATCAGATAAATGCCTTAGTGCTTGTTGAGCGCGAGACCCAAAAGCGTATGGTTATAGGCAATAAGGGTGAACGTATCAAGAAGATTAGCTCTGCGGCTCGTGTCGATATGGAGGTCTTGTTTGATAACAAGGTATTCCTAGAGATGTGGGTTAAGGTCAAATCTGGTTGGGCCGACGATGAACGTGCGCTGCGCAGCTTAGGCTATGGCGAAGAGTAAGTATCTGACTAAGGCTCATCAGCATTTCGCTACTGAGCCTAACTTTGTTCAAATAAGCATTAACATGCTACACCTACTAAGTCTGAAGTGCTTCAGACTGCCCTTGAGATATATTTAATGGAGCGCGGCTATGTGCTCCATACTCGCCCCTTTAAAGACTCTAGTGTACTGGTGAATGTGTTAGTCGATGGCCGCGGACGCGTCGACTGTGTTGCCCGTCTAGGGAGTGGTAAGAGTTCAATTAAGAGTATTTTACAACCTTTCCAGCCGCTTATTTTCCAGCTCTCTGGCCGTTCAAGTTTAAAGACCTTATCTATGGTTGAAGCGGCGAGCCCCGCAGTTCCATTGTCAGGTGAAGTAAGCTTTGCCGGCTTTTATCTTAATGAGTTAATGGTTCGCTGTATTACGGTGGATCACGGCGCCGAAGCCCTGTTTTATACCTATCACAAAACCTTAATGGCCATGGCGGCGGGATTTTGTGAAAGTCAGCTTAGGTACTTTGAACTGGCACTGCTTAAAGAGTTAGGTTTAATGCCAACTTTAACGGTAGACCTTAGTCAGGAGGCTATCGAACCTGATTACTACTACCGTCTCTTGCCTGATGAAGGCTTTATTAATGCCCTTGGCCCTAAGCTGTCTCACTACAGTGGGGAGATGCTGTTAGCATTAAATGAAAATAGGCTTGAGCTGCACCATCTCAAACAGGCAAAGTATTTGATGCGCCTTATGCTTGCTCCCTGTTTAGGTGATAAACCGCTTAAGTCTAGAGCCCTGTTTAAGTATAAAACGAGCAACCCAATGCCTAAGTAGTTATCGCGCATCGATTGCTGTTTTTGATAGCTGCTCATTTCGTATGGCGGAAGCAGTAAAGGATTAATACCAATCAGCATAAGAAAGTGATCTACTCAGAGTATTTTTTGGCAACTAATTCAAGGCGAATAGCTGATGGAATGGTTATTCCCTTGTGAAGCTATTCAACGAGGAAGTAGGCAGCCAAAAACACTCCTGAAAGGCGAGTTTTAGCGCTTCATATGCTGTGTTAACGAGCTAGCACGTAGAATAACTATGCGCTTCACTCGTTGCCTTGCCTCTGAATCGCTAAACTCTCGCTGAGCGATCACATCTTTATGCTGATTGGTATAAAACCCTTGTGAAATCTATGCATAAAATGCTATTTGTTCATACTATCTGCTTTTGTATCTGTTTTGCTGTTTCACCTTTTCATACAACCTGAGTACAATACCAAAATCCGTTTGATGGCTTATAAAAAGAGGCCGCAAATTCACCCTATATTTAGAGGATCTTCCATGAGCCGTATCTTACTTGGCGTTAATATCGATCACATTGCAACTCTTCGTCAGGCCCGTGGGACCTCATACCCAGATCCTGTCCATGCAGCAGCAGTTGCAGAACATGCAGGCGCGGAAGGCATTACCGTACACCTGCGTGAAGATAGACGTCACATTGTAGATAGAGACATCTATCTGTTGGCCAAAACCCTCAAGACTCGCATGAATTTTGAGATGGCCGTTACCGATGAAATGCTCGATATTGCCTGTGAAGTTAAACCGACTTATGTCTGCCTAGTCCCTGAGAAGCGTGAAGAGCTAACAACTGAAGGTGGCTTAGATGTCGCAGGGCAGATGGGTAAGATTGAGGCTGCTATTCGCCGTTTAAGCGATGTTGGCGTTAAAGTATCGTTATTTATCGATGCTGATAAAACTCAAATTGATGCCGCTGTGGCAGTCGGTGCACCTCTCATTGAAATTCACACAGGCTGTTATGCCGATGCTGAAAATGAAGTTGAAGAAGCTAAAGAACTTGCCCGTATCAAAGAGATGGCCACTTATGCTCACTCTAAAGGTTTAGTGGTTAATGCAGGTCACGGACTTCACTATCACAACGTTAAGCCTATCGCTGCTATCCCAGAGCTTTATGAGCTAAACATAGGTCATGCCATTATTGCCCGTGCAGCCATCGATGGTCTAGCGACTGCGGTTAAAGATATGAAGCAGCTAATGAACGAAGGCCGTAGAGGCGAATAGTCTTTACTGATAATGAGTTATAAGTTACGAGTGGTAAGCTGTAAGCTACGAGCTACAAGTGTTGCTTGGTGTTCGCGACTCGTAGCTCGCAACTTTCTTAGCTTTAACTTAAGACTTTCTTGGCTCTGTCTTGAGCTTAAGACTTACAACTTCTTAGCTTCAAGGATATTTATGATTGTTGGTCTAGGGACTGATATTGCTGAGATTGCGCGAATTGAGCAAAAGGTTCCCGCTGCAGGTGATACAGATGCTTTGGCTAAGTGCCGTTTAGCCAAGCGGGTATTAACTGAGTCTGAGATGGCCCTTTTTATCGCCTCATCAATGCCTGGACGATACCTCGCTAAACGTTTCGCTGCTAAAGAGGCAGCTGCAAAAGCGCTAGGTACAGGCATTGGGCGCGGCGTCTCGTTTCAGCATATTGAGATAAGCAATAATGATAATGGCGCGCCGTTAGTCAGCTTTAGCGGCGGCGCAGCTGAAAGGCTAGCGCTGCTAGGCGGCGTACGCGGACATATCTCGATTGCCGATGAGAAGCACTATGCAACTGCAACAGTCATCCTTGAGTCATAAAGAGTTGAGTCTTAAGGATAAGACTTGTTATCCCTTTAAGTTGGTACTTGGAAGTTAGTTAAAGGTCACACCTTCATTGCAATCTATCGCTTGCTCAGCGGGATATGTGCAGCTACTTCTGCGAGTCGCCACAAGCACTTCCTTGTGGGCTCTGCCAAAACGTCCCTGTTTTGGAAGCTCGCAGCCGTATCTACACTCGGTTATTCACAAGAGGCTTTCCTCTTCGATTTAATTTTAAAAGATAAATCGTTCAGTTTTAACCAATTTAGATTCAGCTACGATCACTTTGTTTTCAATATGTCCGCGATTGTTTTAAGAGTTGTGCTTCTCAATGTGGCTCCAAATCTTTTCACATAGATTTTTTAATTGAGGGGAGAGCTCCCAGTTTTCTTCTGCCATAACATTAATAGCGGTATGGCAGAATTTGACTTTGTCTTTGATTGTTCCAGATTTTTCGCTATAGAACCTTCGTTCTAGCACAGGAGGCTTATTAACATATAACTCTAAAATTTTACCAATTCCTTCGTTATCTTTTTCGAATCGGTCCCGTGCAATATTGGTAAAGCGATTGGAACACTCTGTGCGTTGAGTAAATGTTTCCCAGCGACGTTTTGCAGTCTCCATTAAAATATCGTAAGGGATGTAGTTCTCGATCTCTTTCCAGGTTAGGAGATAAAAGCCTTCCCCAAGAGCCTGCTGTAACTTTTCAACTCTATCCCCTTTATCGTCAATGTCTGCATCGGCAATAAGGAGAATGTTCTTGTTTAATCTTTTGGCTGGGGTTTGGGTATCAGAACCCTCACTATCAAATGCCCAGTGAGTTATGTTGCTACCTTGGTATTCGGTAAATACGTAATGTAGATTCTCGTGATAGCTAGTGAGTCTCTCCGCTCTATCCTGGTCACCACTTTCTTCCAACTCTTCAATGTACTTTTTTAGATATGCACGCAAATAAAGCTTATCGGTAACACCTTCAACCCATATTGAACAGTTTGCTAATAAAACTGAAGAAGCTCGAACTCCTAAACTATTCAGTAAGTCCTCATACTCTTTTGTTGCCTGTACGGCCGTTTTTTGTTCTTTTTGACTTACGTGTTGTATAGATATATCGTCTCGTTCTTGGGCAATATCGAGAATGTTATTGGAGTGAGTTGTGAGAAAGAACATATGATCATCATGCAAAGATAACGTTTCTATTAAAGTTCTTTGAAGTCCGGCATGTAAAAAATGTTCAGGTTCTTCAATGAAGAACATAGTTGGCTTTTCAGCCATAAACACTGGGAATGTCAAAATAATAATGGATTGAATTCCATCGCCGAGGTCATAAATCGGCCGCTCTGGTTTGTCCCCCTCTTTAAAGTAAACCACATCTTTTTCAACCATGGGGACTAATGAGATCTCTTGCCCAGAGAAAAAACGAGTTGATAAGTACTTTTCGTATTTCTGAACTTTCTGGCGTTGCTCATGAGTGCCAAGTAGATGCTTAACTAGGTCTTGGTATAGAGAGTGGCCAGTAAATATAACTCCGAGCTTATTAGTTTGTTTAAAATAGTCTAAAACTGTCCTTTCTTTGAGTAGGTCAACATTGTTATCAGTTTGATGAGGCAAGTTACGCAGACCTCTGAGAGTAGGGATATAACAGGTTAACCAACGAGTCTTTTTAAATTGGTTGGGGATTTCAAGTACATCCTGCATAGGTTTATTTGGCTCGGACAAAATCCAACTAGTAAGCAGGTTGATATGGGAGTCTTGAGACCTACTGCCTTTTGATTTGGAGTATAAATATCCTCCTAAAGCATGTAATCCTATAGGTGGCTTATTCTCTATAGCATTATTAATAGCACCTGTAAGTTTACTCGTATCGACTGTATTGGCCTGTTGTCTTATCGTGCGAAGACCTGTGGGAGAGTTGATTTTTTCATTAGCTCGAACCAATATGTCAACCGTGGGTTGCGAATATGTGTCAATAATCCATTGATCGATATTACTGGTAAATATTTCACGGATTTTTCGGCTTTTACCTGAGTTATTCGGTCCAATAAAACAGTTTATTTGTTTTAAATTTGTAAGCTCCCAATGATCAGGATAAATCCGGCCATCAAAAAAAGCGATTTTGTCGATATCGTTAGTTAGTTTTCTCATCACTGAATTTTTAACCTTCGGGGAGCTTTCAAAAAAGGTAATGATACCATAGTGCTAACTAGAAATTTTCTTGGAAGCAGTTACATTGAATTTCCTTGAAAACTCAAATCGAGGAGATAAACACTCTAGTGTGAACGCGGCTGTGACCTTCGGCATCAGGGATGATGTCGCAGAGCGTATAGGGACATATTCACAGCGTGTCGCAGAAGTGTTTACACATTAGCTTGCTGCAGGCAATAGGTTGCATTTAGGCTATGGTCGTTAGCAAGATAACCAAATTGTAATAATGCTAAATTAAGTCTACTAAGAAAGAATTGAAACTTGTGAATCGACAAGTAATCCCACTTTTGTCCAAAAGTGAATTTCTGAGCTTGCACTCAAATCGAAGAGATAAACACTCTAGAGTGAACTCGGCTGTGACCGTGACATTCGTAAATCCATTTACAGCACCTGCTGCAAGCAATAGATAACAATGAAGCTATGCATTTCAGGTAACAACCAAATACCAACAGAGCCCAATGAGCCCGTTCAAGAAAGATATTTGAAACTTGTTATCCAACAAGTCACAAATTGACTCTATTAAAAAAGAGAAAAATCCTTTAGGTTAATACTGTGTTAAATCAAACAAACGTTTGTTTTGTCTCTGTCTGTCAGTTAAACCTGGCTAAGCTAGACAAGCAGTGAAACGTTTTATCACTACAATTAAACAAGCGTACCCTGGAGAAGAGCAGATGAAATCCGCCGTAGAGCAGTTATCTCGTTATAAAAGTGTCCACCTGAATCCGAAAAATATTAAGACGCACTTTGTAGGCATACCTCTGATCATCTGGTCACTCTTTGTGTTGCTAAACTTAATCCCTATTAACTTTGTTGCGTTGCCGGAGCAGGGGATTTTCGTCAATGTCGCTGATGTGTTCACTATCGGCGTGCTTCTCTACTATATGAAACTACATTTTCGTTTGGCTGTTGGCATGGTGCTGTTTATTGTACCTGTGCTTTATACGTCAGATATGGTTGCGCAGCATGAGTTTGGACTTTGGATAGCCATTGCTGTGTTTATTATTGCTTGGATTCTTCAGCTTCTTGGTCATAAGTATGAGAAGGCGAAGCCTGCATTTATTGACGACCTTAATCAGTTACTTATCGGGCCATTTTTTCTGATGGCAGAGCTTTACTTTATGTTTGGCTGGGAGAAAGCATTAGAGAAAGAGATCACGCCGTTAGCGATTACTAAGCGTCGTGAGTTAGAAGCGGCAAGAAAGGCTGCAGTTTGATAATTTAGGTTTAGGATGTAACTCCTCTAAAAAGAAAGGCGCTGATAGCGCCTTTTTTATTAGTCGTCATTTCTAATACCAATCAGCATAAAGATGTGATCGCTCAGCGAGAGGTTAGCACTTCAGAGGCAAGGTCATAAATTGCTCCTGCATTAATGACATTCAGAACATCCATGTTCTTTGCAACGAGTGAAGCGCATAGTCATTCTACGTTTTAGCTCGTTAACAAAGCATATGACGTGCTAAAACTCGCCTTTCAGGAGTGTTTTTTACTGCCTACTTCTTCGTTGAATAGCTTCACAAGGGAATAACCATTCCATCAGCTATTCGCCTTGAATTAGTTGTCAAAAAACACTCTGAGTAGATCACTTTCTTATGCTGATTGGTATAAGCTGCTAATCGTGGCTCTTCTTTTTTGGCTTCTTGTAGTGTTGCGGCATAATGCGTAAGGTTTTAATCTTATTTTCTGCTACATCAACCACTTCGATAGGGTAGCCTGCGATACGCATACTGGTATTGGGAGTGGGGATCTCCTCTAAATATTCGACAACGAGACCGTTAAGTGTTTTAGGGCCGTCGATAGGGAAATCCCATGACATCTCTTTATTGAGCTCACGAATATTTATCGTGGCTTCAATCAAAAAGCTACCGTCCTGTTGTTGATTGATCTCTTCACTCGGGGCTGGCTCTGGTGAGGTAGTAAAGTCACCAACTATCTCTTCGAGGATATCCTCTAAGGTGACTAAACCTTGTATATCACCATACTCATCGACAACAAGACCTATGCGTTCTTTATTTTGCTGGAAATTACTGAGCTGAACATTAAGCGGTGTACCCTCAGGAATAAAGTAAAGCTCTTTGACAGCACGAAGCAGTGATGACTTACTGAATTGGTTTTTTGACTGCAATCGAAGGGCATCACGCAGATGCACGAATCCGACAGCATCATCTATATTGTCTCTGTAAAGCAGTACACGAGTGTGTGGACTCTGAATGACCTGTTTGGTGATACTTTTAAATTCATCATTGATATTGATAGCAAATAGGTCGGAGCGGGGGATCATAATATCTTCGACTGTGACCTTTTCCAGATCCATTATCGATAACAGCATCTCCTGGTGACGTGTAGGGATCAATGCGCCAGCCTCATGCACAACGGTGCGAAGCTCCTCTTGGCTCAACGCGTCAGAGGGTTTAATAGAGCGTATCCCCAGCAGGCGCAGGAAGCCTGATGTAATAAAGTTGACGGCTTTTACAAGTGGGTTAAGCACTAGTAGTAACCACTTAAGCACAAAGCTGGAAGGAAATGCGACTCGCTCTGGGTGTAGAGCTGCGATAGTTTTAGGTGTGACTTCAGCGAATACCAATACTACGAGAGTTAATATTATAGGGGCGATGGCTAAACCAAAGTCACCATAGAGCCTAATGCCGATAACGGCTGCAATTGTTGATGCCAGAATATTAACTAAGTTATTACCGATAAGAATGAGGCCAATTAACCTGTCGGGACGCTCCAACATCTTAATTGAGCGCTTTGCTCCCTTGTGTCCTTTAGACGCGAGGTGCTTTAAGCGGTATCTGTTGAGAGACATCATCGCGGTTTCAGAGCCTGAGAAGTAGGCTGAAATGATCAGTAATACAATAAGAACAAGTAGAAGTACGCTGGTTGATATGGCGTCCAAAAAGGGGCTCCATTAGGGTTATAAACGTGATTTGTTCAATGCTTTAATTAAATAATAAACTGGCTGAATACCTGTTTATTAAGCACGTTTTAATAACTATTTGGGTTAAAGGTTAGTAATTACAGTGAATTGATAAGGGTGTCAAGTTTAGACCTTAGATAACAAACAGCCAATGTAGGAAAACCTGCATTGGCTGTTTGTAATTTATGACTAAGGTTCGAGCCTAAAGTACCGTGACTTAAGCTAAATACTTAAACTAAAGCTGATTAAGTTAATATCAACTCTTTGACAATTCTTGCGCCAAAGTAGGCCAGCGATAGCATAGTTGCACCAGTTAAGGTGTAGAGTACTGCTGTCCGTATTTTACATCCCACTAAATACTGCTGAGCTAGCATAGTGATATAGGTGAACCACGCCAGTATTGAAAGTACTGCTTTATGGCCTTTACCCTCTTCAAACATATCATCGAGGAAGATGAAGCCTGTTGCGAGCGACAAGCTCAACAAGATCACGCCGACAATCACTAGATGATATAGCTGCTTTTCAACAGTCATCAATGGAGGCATTGCTGGGCTCATCATCAACTTTTTACTCTTTAAACGATTTTGAATAATGGCAAGTTGAATCGCATAGAGCGCAGCAATCATCAAGGCACTGTAGGCCATAAGTGAGAGCACGACATGAACTAAGATGTCTGGATGAATTTCAAAATGGGTGATGTACTCAGGCGGTACTAACCAGAGAAGGGCGACGGAGATAACCGAGCAGGCATAGACCACAGGCACGACGACAATCATCTTGAGTCTAAATAGCATCACAGTAAAGGTGAAGGCGATTATCCAGTTAACCATAGATATCACATTGGTTAGACTGAAGTTTTGCCCGTCACCTGTCATGATTGCTTGAGACAGTGCTGCGGCATGTAGCACTACACCGATAGCTGCAAATCCCGCCACAAGACGACGATTAGGGCCTTCGGCATGGAAAAGGCGTCCGGCTACTAGGGCTAGCGCTATGCTGTAAAAGAACATGGCTGAAGCGGAGAATATAACCATTGAGTATTAACCTATCGTTTATTTGCTACGGGAATACTTAACTCATCAGTTCATCGATAACATAATGAGAAGCGAGCAAAGCCTATCTGAAAAACGGACTCCTAGAGTAACACGAGCAGTAGTGTATTGTGCAGTAGACAGACGTACAAAAATTAGTGGTTTCTGAGCGTTAGACCTAAGTTTTACACTTTATTTAAAAAATAATGCGCCTGTAGTGCCTATATATCTTGTTCCATGCAGTAGCATATTATCTAAGCCTCGCTATAATACTGCCCAATAAATGAAATTCTATATGGTAAGAACGCGATAATGTTTGAGAACCTAACGGACAGATTGTCACGATCGCTGAAAAATATCAGTGGTCGTGGTCGCTTAACAGAAGAGAATGTTAAGGAAACCCTACGAGAAGTGCGTATGGCACTACTTGAGGCGGATGTTGCTTTGCCTGTTGTACGATCTTTCGTCAACAGCGTTAAGGAGCGTGCCGTAGGGCAGGAGGTTTCTAAAAGCCTAAGTCCAGGTCAAGCATTTATCAAGATAGTTCAAAGTGAACTTGAAAATGCCATGGGCGAAGCTAATGAAGGCCTAGACCTTTCAGCTCAGCCGCCTGCTGTGATCATGATGGCGGGTTTGCAAGGTGCGGGTAAAACTACCAGTGTTGCTAAGCTCTCAAAGTTTCTGCGTGAACGGGAAAAGAAATCCGTCTTAGTAGTTAGTGCCGATGTTTATCGCCCAGCGGCGATTAAACAGCTTGAAACCTTAGCGACAGAAGTTGAGGTTGAGTTCTTCCCATCTGATGTTAGTCAAAAGCCAATAGATATCGTTAACGCGGCGATGGCTCACGCTAAGCTTAAGTTCATTGATGTTGTTATTGTCGATACTGCAGGTCGCCTGCATGTTGATGAAAGTATGATGGACGAGATTAAAGCGCTACACGCTGCAGTCAATCCGGTAGAAACCCTATTCGTTGTTGACGCAATGACTGGTCAAGATGCAGCTAATACTGCTAAAGCATTCAATGAAGCGCTGCCTTTGACTGGTGTGGTATTGACTAAGGTTGATGGTGACGCTCGAGGTGGTGCTGCACTTTCTATTAGACATATCACAGGTAAGCCAATTAAATTCTTAGGTGTCGGCGAAAAGACCGATGCATTAGAAGCATTCCACCCTGATCGTGTCGCATCTCGTATATTAGGTATGGGAGATGTACTTTCACTGATTGAAGAGGTTGAGCGCGGCGTCGATAAAGACAAGGCGATGAAGCTAGCTTCGAAAGTGAAGAAGGGCGGTAGCTTTGACTTAGAAGATTTCCGTGAGCAGCTTAGCCAGATGAAAAACATGGGCGGCATGATGGGGATGATTGAAAAGCTCCCTGGTGTTGGCCAACTTCCCCCTGAAGCACTTGCCCAAGTACAAAATGGCAAGATGACTAATCAGATGGAAGCTATTATTAATTCGATGACACCCGGTGAGCGTAAGCGCCCTGATATCATTAAAGGCTCGCGTAAGCGCCGTATTGCTGCAGGTTCTGGTACACAGATCCAAGATGTAAATCGTCTTTTAAAGCAGTTTACCCAGATGCAGAAGATGATGAAGAAGATGTCGGGTAAAGGCGGCATGAAGAAGATGATGAGAGGCATGAGCGGTATGTTACCGCCAGGTATGAAGATGCCAGGCCGCTAAGCTGATGAGATAATCTCTGCCAGTTTAATCAATTTAATAGCCCACAGATGCTAATATTGTTGTCTGTGGGCTTTTTATTTACCCAATCTAGTAAGCTGTCGCTCAGACTCAATTGAGTAGAGTTTACTCAGAATTGGTATAATTTGTTGCATTCGTCGGCGAGTAAGGTAAAATCGTCCGGCTTTCTATCTGGGACTCTTCGCGAACACGGGGTTCCAGTTTTTATTTTTGCTTCAATAAGAAGCAAATCATTAGAGGATAAAAGACGCATGGTTACCATTCGTTTAGCTCGTGGCGGCGCAAAAAAGCGTCCATTTTACAACATCGTAGTTGCTGATAGCCGTAATGCTCGTGACGGTCGTTTCATCGAACGTGTTGGTTTCTTCAACCCAATGGCTCGTGGCCAGGAAGAAACTCTACGTTTAGACCTAGATCGCGTTGAGCACTGGGTTGCTACTGGTGCTGCTACATCTGATCGTGTAGCAAAGCTGATCAAAGACGCTCGTAAAGCTGCTGCTTAATAGCGTTAAGGTATAGATTGATGAGTAGTAAACAAGAACCTGTCGTACTGGGCAAATTAGGTTCCAGTCATGGCATTAAGGGTTGGTTGAAGATCACTACCTATACCGATTCTGTTGAAGGTATTTTTGACTATTCTCCTTGGTTGATTAAAGAGCAAGGTGAATGGCGCGAGGTTAAGGTGCTCCAGTGGCGTTTTCAGGGTAAAGCGGTTGTCGCTTGTCTTGAAGGTGTAGAAACACGGGAACACGCGCAAATGCTTACAAATTGTGAGATTGCGGTTACTCCAGAGCAGATGGAAACATTGCCAGAAGACGAGTTCTACTGGCGAGATCTTATCGGTTGTGAAGTGATAAATACCAAAGGCTATAACATGGGTAAGGTGCAGGAGATCGTGGAAACAGGATCAAATGACGTCTTGTTTGTGAAAGCTAATGCAAAAGATGGCTTCGGCAAAGCGGAACGTATGATCCCCTTTGTCACCGAGCAGTTCATCATTGAGGTGAACCTAACGGAAAAACAGATCACAGTGGATTGGGATCCGGACTTTTAAGTCGAGGTAGAACATATGCGGTTAGGGGTAGTAACCCTGTTTCCTGAGATGTTTCGCGCCGTAACAGACTTTGGAGTAACGGGTCGGGCCGTTAAAAATGGCCTGCTTGAGTTGCAAACGTGGAATCCTCGTGATTTCACCCATGATAAACATAAGACAGTGGATGACCGACCTTATGGCGGTGGCCCTGGCATGTTGATGATGGTGCAACCTTTACGCGAAGCTATTCAAGCAGCGAAAGCTGCAAGTGGCGACAGTGCGAAGGTGATTTATCTTTCTCCTCAAGGGCGCAAGCTGACACAGCAAGGCGTCGAAGAGTTAGCTAAATCAGACAGTTTGGTTTTAGTGTGTGGACGGTACGAAGGTATCGATGAGCGCATTATTCAAACTGAAGTGGATGAAGAGTGGTCAATTGGAGATTACGTGCTTTCGGGCGGTGAACTTCCTGCGATGACTTTGATTGATTCAGTATCACGGCTGGTTCCTGGTGTACTAGGAAAAAAAGCCTCGGCAGAGCAGGATTCCTTCTCTGACGGTTTACTGGATTGCCCCCACTATACTCGTCCTGAGACCTTGGATGGTTTAGATGTACCGGCAGTGTTGTTAAGTGGCAACCACGAACATATTAGACGCTGGCGTCTACAGCAAAGTCTCGGTAGAACTTTGTTAAGACGGCCAGATTTATTAGAAAATCTAGCTCTGACTGACGAACAAACGAAGCTATTAAATGAGTTTGTTGAACAAACAAACCAAAGCGGATAGTTACGGACAGTTATATCTAGTAATGGAGTTTATTCATGAATAACATCATCAAAATGCTCAACGAAGAGCAGATGAAGCAAGATGTACCAGAGTTTGGTGCAGGTGATACAGTAGTAGTTAAAGTACGTGTTGTAGAAGGCGGTAAAGAGCGTCTACAGGCGTTTGAAGGCGTTGTAATCGCTAAGCGTAACCGCGGCGTTCACTCTGCATTCACAGTACGTAAGATCTCTAATGGTGAAGGTGTTGAGCGTGCGTTCCAAACTCACAGCCCAATCATCTCTAGCATCGAAGTTAAGCGTCGCGGCCGTGTTCGTCGTGCTAAGCTTTACTATCTACGTGAGCGTTCAGGTAAGTCTGCACGTATCCGTGAGAAGCTTTCTACTAAGTAATTTAGTAGTACGCAGTAAGAAAAAGATGCAGTGTTCGCACAATAACCCGCCTAATGGCGGGTTTTTGTGATCTAGGGGGGAAGAAAAGTTTCGAGTTCAAGACAGAGCTAAGAAAGTTCGGGTTCCTAGAAAAGTCAAAAAACATAATTGAGTTGTAATATCGCTGGCTTCCTGGCGCCTAGAACCTAGTAACTCACACCTTATCTAGTGGATTTTGCTTTAGTTCGTCGATCTTACTTGATCTTATTTTGTATGGCAGGCATAGTTAGCTCATGAGCGTAATGGTGTAGCAGTACGGCGTTACGAATTGAACAAGTTCTTAATGACTTCATTGATATATAACGGATAGGTTTTAGGTGGTAAGTATGCAGCAAGATACAATTAACAACGTTCATATTAGTTCTGAAAAAGTATTAGTGACTCCACAGGAGTTAAAGCGTGAACTGCCACTGTCTAAAGATGCCTATCATTATGTTTTAAATGCACGTAAAACCGTTGCTGATATTGTTCACAAACGCGATAACCGCGTGTTAATCGTCACTGGACCATGCTCGATTCATGACATCAAGTCCGCTAAAGAGTACGCACTGAAGCTAAAGACATTACATGATGAGCTAAGCGATGAATTTTACATCTTGATGCGGGTTTACTTTGAAAAGCCAAGAACAACAGTTGGCTGGAAGGGGATGATTAACGATCCAGATATGGATGAGTCATTCGACGTTGAAAAAGGCTTGCGCCAAGCGCGTGAATTGATGATTTTCTTAGCTGAACTTGGTTTGCCTGTGGCAACTGAAGCATTAGACCCTATTAGCCCTCAATACCTATCAGAGTTAGTAACATGGTCTGCAATTGGTGCGCGTACTACTGAGTCACAGACGCACAGAGAGATGGCGTCAGGACTGTCTATGCCAGTAGGCTTTAAAAATGGTACAGATGGAAAACTGGGTGTAGCAATCAATGCGTTAGAGTCAGCTGCTAGCAGCCACCGCTTTATGGGGATCAATCAGCAGGGGCAGGTGGCACTATTACAAACAGCGGGTAATCCAGATGGGCATGTTATTTTGCGTGGTGGTAAGACACCCAATTACGATGCGGTCAGCGTCGCAGAGTGTGAAAATCAATTGCATGGCGCAAAGCTCAATGCGCGATTAGTGGTTGATTGTAGTCACGGAAATTCGTCGAAAGATCATCGCAAACAACCCGCAGTGTGTGAAGATGTATTTAATCAAATTATTGAAGGTAATCAATCAATAATCGGTGTTATGCTTGAGAGTCACCTCAAAGAGGGAAATCAGAGCAGTAACAAGCCAATGGCTGAGCTTGAGTATGGTGTTTCAGTCACTGATGCGTGTATTAACTGGCAAGATACTGAGCAGCTATTGCGTGATGGTGCTGCAAACTTGTCACCTGTACTTGCTACTCGTTTTGATACACTTAAAGTGGTAAACGGCTAATAATTGCTAAAACTCGTGATGAGCTAGAGAGCCGCAGAGATAGAGAGGCGGTGTGGCTAAGCTCACAGGTAATGAAGTAACCCAATTTTGCTTTCTTGATGGATAGATGATTAATGAATGAGAAGACTACGGCGGATCTAGAAAACTTAAGAGGCTTGATCGATAGCGTCGATCAGCAATTGATCCACCTTTTGAGAAAGCGGTTAGATCTGGTCGCCCAAGTTGGTGCGGTGAAGCATGGGGCTGGTTTACCGATCTATGCACCACAGCGAGAGGCTTCAATGCTTGCTAAGCGCCGCTCAGAAGCAGAAAGCATGAATGTATCACCTCAGTTGATTGAAGATATATTACGTCGCTTAATGCGAGAGTCGTACCTTAATGAGAAAGATGTCGGCTTTAAGCAGGTCAATACCGAGCTGGGTCATGTCGTTATCGTTGGTGGTGAGGGTAAGCTAGGTGGGCTGTTTTCTCAGATGCTAACGCTGTCTGGTTATCAAGTGAAGGTGTTAGACAAGGATGACTGGGCTCGTGCAGAAGAGATTTTTGATGGTGCAGGCTTGGTTATAGTGACGGTACCGATATCAATTACCTGTGAATTGATAAAGGGCAAATTATCGAGTCTATCTTCAGATTGTATTTTGGCCGATCTCACGTCGATTAAGAGTGAGCCAGTAAAGGCGATGCTAGAAGCACATAAGGGACCAGTGGTGGGCCTTCACCCAATGTTTGGTCCAGATGTAGGCAGTTTAGCTAAGCAAGTAGTGGTTGTCTGTCACGGTCGAGAGAGTGATAAGTACCAATGGCTGCTTGAGCAGATCCAGATCTGGGGAGCGAGAATAGTAGAAGCTGAGGCACAGAGACACGATAAAGCGATGCAGCTTGTACAAGCAATGCGTCACTTCTCTTCATTTGTTTATGGTTTGAACCTTTATAAAGAGGAGGCTGATATTGAGTCTCTGCTGCAGTTCAGCTCACCTATCTATCGATTAGAGCTTGCTATGGTTGGACGCTTGTTTGCGCAAAGTCCCGATCTTTATGCCGATATTATTTTTGCTCAGAAAGAGAGCATGCATGCAATCGGCGATTACCTTGATAACTACTCTCAGGCGCTAGCCCTGCTCCAGGCGGGTGACCGTGATGCGTTTGTAAATCAGTTTAAAGAAGTTGCGCAGTGGTTTGGAGATTTTGCCCCTCAGTTCCAGCGTGAGAGCCGGGCTATGTTACAGTCAGTTAATGATATGAAGACTGACTAACAGCTTAAGGACACGTCTTATAGCAATATTTAAACAAGGGGCTCTGGCCCCTTTTTCATTTTCAGTTTAGCAAGAAATAATTTCTTCCTAGCTGTATTAGAATCCATTGAAGGTGATCTGTCTCTAATTTTTAGCCATTGGTTAAAAAATCACTTCGGTACTAATAGTTAAAGCATTACAATCTGTTAAAACATGTAAAATAAAAGCATGATAACAGGAGCAGTAATAATGTTTTGTATTCAGTGTGAACAGACAATTAGAACGCCGGCTGGTAATGGCTGTAGTTATTCTCAAGGCATGTGCGGTAAGCTTGCCGAAACCTCAGACCTTCAAGATCTACTTATCTACATACTTCAAGGAGTATCAGCTTACGCAGTAAAAGCACGTGAGTTTGATATTATTGATTCAGAAATTGATACATTTGTCCCTAAAGCTTTCTTTGCGACGCTTACCAATGTCAATTTCGACGATGCTCGTCTTGTTGAGTATGCCGAGCAAGCCAGTGCATACCGAACTCGTTTAAAAGGTGCTTATGAAGCGGCTTGTGCTGCTAAAGGCATCACTCCAGCGCAGATGAGTGCACCAGCACAACTTATTCTTGCAACTTCAAAGCCTGAGATGATTACTCAAGCGGCCCAAGCTGCACCAAATCGCGGTGATGTACATGAGGATATTCTAGGCCTTCGTTTACTCTGTTTATATGGGCTAAAGGGTGCTGCTGCTTATATGGAGCATGCGCGAGTATTAGACCAAACGGATGCTGAAATAGCGGGTGCATTCCATGAGATCATGGCATTCCTTGGTGAAGACTCTGTTGACGTAGATAAGTTGTTTGCCACCTCCATGGAGATTGGGCAGCTTAACTACAAGGTGATGGCGATGCTAGATGAGGGCGAAACTGCGACTTTCGGTCATCCTGAGCCAACACAAGTTAATACTGTTGCTGTTAAAGGAAAAGCTATCTTAGTTTCAGGTCACGATATGGTAGACCTTGAGCTTATTCTTAAGCAGACTGAAGGCAAGGGGATCAATGTATTTACCCATGGTGAAATGCTGCCTGCACTTGCTTACCCTGAATTTAAAAAATACCCGCACTTAGTCGGTAACTATGGTAGTGCTTGGCAAAACCAGCAGAAGGAGTTTGCCAACTTCCCTGGTGCGGTTGTTATGACATCCAACTGTATTATTGACCCAAATGTTGGTAATTACTCAGATCGTATCTTTACCCGCAGTATTGTAGGTTGGCCTGGTGTGACTCACCTTGTGGGTGATGATTTTACCCCTGTTATCGAAAAAGCGTTGGCGCTAGATGGCTTTGCCTATGATGAGATCCCCCATCTAATCACGATAGGCTTTGCTCGCAATGCGCTTATGGCAGCAGCTCCGGCAGTGATAGAAAATGTGAAAAGTGGTGCTATTAAGCATTTCTTCCTTGTCGGTGGCTGCGATGGTGATAAGGCTGAGCGTAGCTATTTCACTGATATTACAACGCAAGCACCTGATGATTCAGTAATTCTGACATTGGGTTGTGGCAAGTATAAGTTCAACAAACTAGAGTTCGGTGATATCAATGGTATCCCGCGTTTACTCGATATTGGTCAGTGTAATGACTCCTACTCGGCTATCCAACTAGCAATTGCATTATCTGAAGCATTTGAGTGTGAGATCAATGAGCTACCTTTGAGCCTAGTGTTATCATGGTTTGAGCAAAAAGCGATTGTTGTCTTGCTTACACTGCTTTCTCTTGGTGTTAAAAATATCCGTACTGGTCCAACACCACCGGCTTTCTTAACAGAGAACTTGCTTAACATTTTAGAGGATAAGTTTGGTCTTCGAAACACAACCACAGTTGAAGAAGATCTGAAGACTATTCTAAACGTCGCATAATCTGCAATTAGAATGACTGGCCATGCTTTTTTAGCTGGCCAGTTTGTTGTTTCTAACAAATAAGGTTACTCATGAGTACTGATCTAATCTCTCCTGCCCACTGCGATGAGCAAAAGTTAAATTCCCCTACTTGGCAACACGGTGAAGTAACCCTGCTTTGTGTTGAGAAATGGCAAGAAACCCATGATGTAGTCAGTTTTAGGTTTCAAGGCGTTGAGCCAGTTAAGTTTCAATTTAAGCCTGGCCAATTTGTGACTTTTAAAGCTGAAGTTGAAGGGGAGCTGGTTTACCGTAGCTACACTATTTCATCTTCACCATCACGTCCTTACTCTATTGTTGTGACGATTAAGCGTATCGAAGGTGGGATATTTTCTAACTATATTGCTGAGTCCCTGAATGTCGGTGAGACTATTTCAGCAAGCGGCCCTGATGGCGTGTTTAATATCGTCGATATTAAAGCCGATAAATACCTGTTTTTAAGTGCAGGCAGTGGCATCACCCCTATGTATTCGATGTCTCGCTGGTTAACCGATACTAAAGTTGGCGCAGATATCACATTTCTTCACTGTGCTAAAAGCCCTCAAGATCTGATCTTCAGAAATGAGCTAGATACCGTTAATTTTAATAACCCAGAATTTAAGCTTAAGTATATTCTTGAGTCTGGCAGTGAGAGTATGCCGGCATCTTTCGATGGAGAAACTGGAAGAATTAATGCTGACAGCTTAAAGAAACTTGCTGATGACTATCAAGAACGAACCATTTTTGTGTGTGGACCTGAGCCATTTATGCTTGGCGTGAAAGCGCTGCTTGGGTCACTCAACTTTGATATGAATAACTACCATCAAGAGAGTTTCGGCAATGCACCTCAAGTCGATAACGCGCCTCTAGCGACTTCCTCGGCTGCCAAATTTATGTTGAGAATAGGCGATAACAAGCGAGAGATGGATCCGAATCAGACTTTGTTAGATGGCATTGAAGCTGAGGGATTACCTATTATCGCCGCCTGTCGAGCTGGGGTATGTGGCGCCTGTAAATGCAAAGTCATTGAGGGAGAGACGGAGTCAACAAGTGAGATGACCTTGACTGCCGATGAGATTGCTCAGGGGTATGTGCTCGCTTGCTCAACTAAGATAAAGAGCAATGTGACCTTAGCGCTTTAAGAAAAGATTATGCTGGTAGTCGTTATCTTAAGCTAGCGCTTCGCTAGCTTTTTCTCTGGGTCCTACCTCTAGTAAGAGTTGAAGAGCAAACTTTTTATCCCCTTTGTTTGCGCTATAGGCTTTGACAACGTATTGTTAAAGATGTGTAGTGTTTTTTTATCTTTGCTTTTGCCGTATTGGAGCCTATCTATGATAACGACAACCTCTCAAAGAGTGTCTGGAGACGATCCAAGTTTAGCGCATTTTCTTTATGCATTAATGTCAGCTTTTCCCATCTTTTTTTTACCGACATTGGTCAGCCTTCTTATTAATTTAGGGCAAAAAACCTCGAGTTCAGGTGAGTTGCTCTCTTCTCATCTACGTTGGCAGAGACACTCTATCATTGGCTTTATGGTTCTGGGAGGCGTCGGGTTGTCACTGACTCAGATTTGGATGAGTTTGACAGTCTACTTAGTGGCGACTTTGTGGTTTTGCCACCGTATTCTTAAGGGATGGTTGAATTTAACTGACGGTGAAGCTGTATAAGCCTAACCAAATAGCGGTTATTCAAATAAAAAGAGGACCAAATGGTCCTCTTTTTTGTTGCTAAATATCTGAAGCTGAAAAACTTATACTTAGTGAGATTATTTATACAGCACCCTGAGTAGCTCACTATGACGAGCGAGCTCAGTGTTAAATGTCTCTACATCAGAAGAGAAGTTAAGGACTAAGCCATCAGCTGTAAGCTTTTTTGCTGCATTTGCATGTTGTGACAGTGTTTGCTCCGTTGATGCATAACTTGGATTGACCAGTACCGGAAGATGAGAGATAGCTTTAATATCGACAAGTGCGGCTAAATCTAAGACTGGCTTGTTGGAGTCGTTAAAGGTTCTCACACCAGACTCACAAAGTATGAGCTGCTGGTTGCCATTAGATAAGATAACCTCTGCAGCCTCAAAATACTCCTCGACACTGGCCATGGTATTTCGCTCTAAGATAACAGGAACGTGTAGCGAACCAACCTCTTTCAGCAGTGAGTGGTTATGCATCTGCTTACCTGTAATTAGTAAAATACTGGCATGTTCGGTAGCAAGCTTTAACTCAGACTCATGCTCAACTGAGATAACGCATTCTAAGCCAAATTGATAAAGGGCCTTTTTAAGGTTAACAAGGCTCGACTCTGCTTCTGGTTGGTGAGAGATACCTTCAATGATGATGGCCTGGAAGCCTGCTTCTTTAAGTGACTTTGCTTTTTGGCTAAATTGCTCAACATCCTGAGGTAGAGAAACTAAAGCAAACGCACCAAACTGGCCATCTCCGACTTGAAGTTGCCCGCAGGTGAGCTGTGAGGCGTCTTGATGATGCTCTTTGGTATAGCGAAGCTGAGCAGAGCTTGGCTCATCACTCAGTTGTTTGGCCGTATTCTGTGCTCGACTCGTATCAGGCTCTATCATCAATTGACTATTGGTAAGCTGTGTCGGGTTGACGGTTTCACATGGGTAACAGCCCAATACTTTAATAAAGCGAGTAATACGCTCAAGCTCTTTTAATGCTGATTGCATCGCATCGCTAGATAGATTGGCATCAAGATCGAGGTAAAACATCTCTTCCCATGGCGTACCAGGAATAGGGCGAGACTCAAGTTTACTCATGTTTAGGTTATGTGCTTTTAAGACCAGCAGAGCCTCAACCAAGGCGCCAGGCTTTTGCCCTGTTGCCATGATCAGTGTCGATTTAGCTGGTAATTGCTCAGGCACTGCAATCGCTTTACGTGCAACAACGATAAAACGACTCTGGTTTATCTTTTGATTTGCTAGGTCTTGCTCTATAGCTTCTAATTGATAAAGCGCTCCGCCTTCTGCACTACCGATAGCTGCGACATTGAGCTCCTCGCTTTCTAAAACTCTCTCCATCGCTTCGGCGCTACTTGAACAATACTCTAGCTTAAATTCTGGATGTTGGCTGAGATAGCGACTGCACTGGCTGATTGGTTGAGGGTGAGCATAAACCGTTTTAATTTCATTAATAGCTGCACCATTTTTACCGAGTAAGCAGTGGCCAACCTCTATGGTTGTTTCGCCTACAATTGCCAAGCTAGTATGCTGCAGCACATCATACACTTCGTTGATGGAGCCAGAGGAGGTGTTTTCAATTGGCAAGAAGCCATAGTCAGCATGGCCTGATTCAACGGCCTGAACAATTTCATCAAAGCTTTTGCAGCCTAGGTCTTGCATGTCTACTTGTCGTCTATCACAGTAACGGCTTGCTGCAAGGTATGAGTATGAACCTCTCGCGCCAAGATATGCGACACAATATTGTTGCTTCTGAATGTCAGGGTTAGCCCTTCCTTGCAGGTAGGCTTGTTGATTTAGGACTGAGTCTTCGATAATGCTTTGATAAAGCGAGATAACATAATGCGCGTCAAGCCCTTGCTCACGACCTTGCTTAACGAGTCTAGCGAGTAGTTCTTTCTCTCTTTGGGTATCGCGAATAGGGCGTATATCGACCTCTTTACTGCGTGCCACGTCCAGGCTTAAATTTCTACGCTTTGCCAATAGAGCTAATAGGTCTTTATCTAAAGCGGTGATCTGTTCACGTGTCTGGTTTAAAGCCTGTGGTTTGCTCATACTGCCCTCTATATAGCGAATGAATTTTACAAAATGCGGTTACAAAAAAGCCTCCCTAGTGGGAGGCTTTGGAATTTTCACTTTCGTTTTTACACCGAAATTCCGCCTCCCAGAATGGGTGGAATAAAAAAGAAAGTAAAAAAGTGAACGCTAAACAATTTCATGGCTATAAAAGTAAAGCGCGTGCACTCAGCTGTCAATGAAAACTTATGCATATTTTAGATCTATTAAATTGTACTGAGAGATCAAAAAAGCGCACATGAGGTGCGCTTTGGATTGAACAATAAAAAATCAAACTAAAAACTCCTCCATAACGCTAGTTGAATCTTCAATCTATCGCTTCATACTTTTGAGAAGGGAAGCGTGATATCAGTCTCATTGTATTCTCCATCAACATAAGGAGAAATCGTTATCTGAACAGGCTTATTCGCTGTTTTTAGCTTTCTGACCGATTGCGATGCATTTGCTACTGTCGGTAGCTGTCGGAACATATCGGTATCTTTTAGCCTGTACCCATATCGTGCATGATTAGCTGTATATTGGGTTTAATTTGTCTTTAAGCCTTCTATTTTATTATTGAAATTCAATCCTTAAATTTGACGCTTTTCCGCGAAAATTTAGTCGTGAATCTCATTGTATCTCAGCATACTGAGACACCTATTACAAAATCAGGCATGTTTAGCTGTTTTTAGCTTAAAAGCCGAATGCATTGCTAGACTTTAATCTGTTAGTACAAGCTGCATTGAGGCATGTCTATTGCCTGTCCCTTGTTCCAAACTAACTTAATTGCTTTAACTTTTTGCTTCCTCTGAAATAGCCCTATTTGAGATACTTCACCAACTTGCGATGTGGAAAGTACGAATATGGGCATGAAAGTGCAGCTCAAACCTTAATGGTTGCACGGCCGCATTAACAAATAGGCGAACTGTTGACTCGTAGTCTGTCATCTGTGCTTTGAATAGCAGGCTAAATGACCTATTGACGCCTAACATGTTCAGATAAGACTTTAGCTCCTATGGTAGTGCGGTTATTTTTATTGCTCCACCATACATTAATATTAGCATGGTGAAGCGGTTTCGCCTGTTTTCTGTGTACTACTTTAGCCAACATGTTTAGCTGTTATGGCTAAAGAAAAATTGAGAGCTTGTAGGGGCGGCTAATGCTTTCAATCCCTACTCGCTTAAGTTATGCGGCGTAGTTTTCTTCTAACTCATCTTCAAGCGGAGCTTCAATTACCTCCTCCTCTCTTTTCAGCGAGGTATGACGCTGTGATTCACCTTTATGTGTCAGACGATTGAGTTGTTTTTCAAGCTTTTGCCCCATGGCATTAATTGCTGAATAGAGATCCTCATGCTTTGCTTGCGCGAAGAGTTTGTGATTTGGGATACCAACAGCGGCTTCAATTTTAAACTGCTGCTTCTCCTGAATAATGATCACATGAGGGTTAATGAGCTGTACATCGTGTCTAGAAAGCTTCTCTAACCTAGCTTCTATACGTTCGCGAATGAGTGGAGTAACTTCAAGGTGTTTGCTGGTAATCTTTGTCATATATTGAACCTTTTGTTGTTTCCTTGAATTCAGACTACCAACCTCAGCGACGAAAGTCGTGATCTAAATCACGTTTTTAAGCCTATTTCTTGCTGTTCGTGCTTAATTTGATCACTTAGACACTTTTGCGTAAATCCCTCCAAATAGTGCTTGAAAACTTATTAAAACAGGCTCATATTTGAATGGATAAATTTGGTTACGCTTCAAAACTTGCCTCGCAAATCCTCTTCTAATATCATCGTTAACACATCCTTTTTAGCATCTACTTCGATGCTTAGCTGTTAGGTTTCTATTAGGTAAAACATGAATCATAAAATTAAAGTCTGGGATTTTCCTACTAGAGTATTCCATTGGGGGATGATAGGTCTTTTGGCGGGGTTATGGTGGTCAGCTGATGCCGGAGAGTTAGTGTGGCATCAAGTGCTAGCATATTCGCTAATGGTATTGATTGTGTTTCGTATCATCTGGGGGTTGGTGGGAAGTGATACCGCTAAGTTCACGCATTTTATCAAGCATCCGAAAACGGTATTGCAGTATGTCGCGAGTATTAGACGTCACGGTGTTTCTCCTAGCGTTGGCCATAATCCACTTGGCGGTTATATGGTTATCGCACTGATCGCGATTTTGGCCTTACAGTTAACAACAGGTTTGTTTGCTACCGATGAGATATTTACTGAGGGGCCGCTATTTAGTTATGTCTCTAATGAAACTGCATTATGGTTAACTTGGCTGCATAAACAGACCTTCAATGGTATTTTGCTATTAGCCTCGATACATATCTTGGCTGTGCTGGTTCATACAATTAAAGGCGATAAGCTTATCTTACCTATGATCACTGGCTATAAGAGAGTTTCTCAGTTAACGAGCGTGTCCCTGAGTTTTAGATCAATTTTTGTTGCTATTGCACTATTCTCTGTTTTAGCAATATTGGTCGGTAATTACCTAATTCTTCCAATTGCTCAGATGTTATAGATGCTACAGCATTTTTGAGGACAAGAAAAAAGGCTATTGTTCGGTAAACAATAGCCTTTTTATTAACGTCTAAGAATTAATCTTTTTTATAAACGTCATGACAACCTTTACAGCTTTTAGCTACTTTCATAAAAGCTTGTTGCAATACTTTTCTATCTTCAGATGAAGAGGCTATAGCAAGTGCGGCAGCGTTCTTTTGCAAGGTTTTCATCTGCGCATCAAAGTCAGCCTTTTCAGACCAAACTTTAGCAAGTGCTCCAGTATCCCCTTTATCAGAACCCGCTATAAAACCCTCAAGTGGTAACTTTGAAATAGCTGCTACGTTATCTGCTCGTAATGCAAAAACCTCAGCATCAAAAGGCTTCTTGCCTTTTAACATCGCACCCATATCGCCAAAGTTATAAGCCATTAAGCTGAAAGCTGATTGGCGGTAATCAATAGCGTGGTCACTGTCTTTAAAGTGTGCTGCAACTGCTGCAGTAGACAATATGCTCGTAGAAACTAATGCTAGAAGGGCTACTTTTGCTTTTTTCATTTTATTGCTCTCACGGTTTTTATGATTATGTGATCTGTCTCGAGCCATTGTATTCTTTTTTTGTGTTTTTGATCTACGAAAAAACTCAAGGGTTTACATGTAAAGATGCAACAATTTATGACACGATTTGATAATGGTTTGGCTTTTCATGGTTTATTGGTAAACTTCCAGTAATGGTGTACTAGTACGAGAGTGTTTATGAGAGCTGAGTGGGGATTAGTTTTAGAGAAAGTGGTTAATCATCATGACCATAATGCATTAATAGAATTGTTTGAACTCTTACTGACTCAAGATGAGCGAAGTGCTATAGCCAGTCGTTTAAAGGTGTTTCAAGCATTATTGGCTGGGGACTTGAGTCAACGGCAGATCGCACAAGAGTTCCAGATCAGTATTGCGACAATTACTCGCTGCTCTAACTATTTAAAGCATATGACACTCGAGCAGCGAGAAAAGATAAAATTACTTATTTTAGAGTAATTAAAAATTTGGGTTTTCTTGTGAGCAAGGCGCTGTATGGCGTCTATTTGATGAGCGCCTGATAAGGATATACAGAGAGTAGGTCATCAAGCTAATCGCAATTACGGGTCCAACACCGGTAGAAAACAGCTTAAATATTACGGTTGCTAATAATAAGTAGGCAAAAGGTAAGTAGTTGTATATTGAAGTCGGAAATTTGCCCGCTTTACGCTTTCTAATGGGATCGGTGCGCCTATTTTGAGAGCGCATATTATAAATAGTGGCGCCAATAATATAGACTGTTAACGATGAAACGAGACCGTAGCCTTGATCTAATAAGAGTAAGCTGACTGTACCTATGGTGATATAACCGATAGGCAAAATCTCATAAATGGGTTTAGTAAGCATATTACAGTCCTTTGTTTGAGCTCAGCGTCATTCCATCGCTGATTGATTATCGTACAGTATAGAGAACAAAACCCTGCTGCACTAGTTAAAATGCAACAGGGCTAGTATGAAACGCTATTAGTCACTCATTTTATTAGTGAAAAATAATGATTTTAGTGCTTACAACCACAGCCGCCGTTACCGTCACATCCCTCTTTAGCTGGCTGGTCTTCTTTCTCACTGCAACAACCACCTTCATGGTTATGCTCGTGATCTGAGCCGCCACAGCTGCCATGTGCATGGATATGGCCATGTGCTATCTCTTCAGCCGTTGCTTCACGAACTTCAAGCACCTCAACACTGAAGCTCAGTGATTGGCCTGCTAATGGGTGGTTGCCATCAACAACAACAACATCATCTCTTACTTCTTTAACTTGAACAGGTCGTTGACCCATCTCAGTTTCTGCTATGAAGCGCATACCAGGTACAATATCTTCGATATCACCAAATGCACTTAAAGGAACTTCTTGACGTAGACCGTCGTGATATGGGCCATAGCCATTATCAGGGTTGACTGTTACTTCTAGCTTATCACCAGCAACTTTACCTTCTAACTCTGACTCAAGGCCTGGGATCATGTTTTCAGCGCCATGAAGATAGAGCATTGGCTCTGAAGTAAATGAGTCTTCAATTAACTCACCTTTTTCATCAGTTAAACGGTAGTGAATGCTTACAGCGCAGTGTTGGGTGATTTTCATATCGCCTCCAGTTCAGAATGTGCGCGCATTTTAGCTTGCTTTTAACCCGTTGGCGATGACTTGAATCACCTAATGCCTATATATATGTTCAATACTAGAAGTAAGGCAAAGTACTCGAGGTAGGGGATGAGAGGCTATAAGTATCAATTGTGAATAATTAGTTATATTAAATGAAAAAAAAGTCACAGGCGCTCTAAAGAGGTTTAAAAAAGCAATAGTGACAGTTTTAGGCTATAGGTGAACATTAGCTAACATAATTGTTATTTAAGCAGGTTTAGTGAAAGCGTGTTATCTTCAGTATTAATAATATATTAAATTACAAAGGCATACTGAAATGCTTACGTTTGCGTAAACGGCATATATATTTTCTTTGTGGGGCCGTTATGACTGATGTCTAAGGGTAAAGTTAGATAACTAATAGGTACTATTAAAGATCAGCAGCAAGCTGAAGTTTCTGGATGAACTTAACAATAAGGGGTTGACATCCCCATAGAAAAAAAGCAATTCTGTAGTCACAGATTTTAATATTTCTTAGAAGAGTCCTTTTAATGCATAGCCTTAATAGTGTTGTAACCACCATTATTACAACCACCACGATTATTATCGTGGGGGCCGGCTAAGCATACTCTAAAAGAATGTAAACAATAGCCCGCTCCCACACCAAGGAGCGGGCTTTTTTGTTTCTAAGGTAGCGTGGTACAAGGAGAAGATATGAAAGTAATGAAGTTTGGTGGTACCTCGCTGGCCAATTGGCAACGATTTAATACTGCTGCTGATATCGTTGTAGATACCGCAAAGTCAGAGCAGGTAGCCGTGGTGCTTTCTGCACCAGCTACTGTGACTAATGGTTTACTAGAGATGGTAGATGTTGCTGTATCGGGCGGAGATTTTAAGCCAGTTTTAGCTAATGTTGAATCGGTTTTCAACCGCTTATATCAAGATGCAGCCTCTGTATTACAGGCGGATCAAGTGGCTCCTCTAATGGCTACTTTATCTGAGCAGTTGAGTTTTTGGGGAAACAAGCTACTTGGAATTAGCTTACTTAAAGAGTGTCCTGATTTCGTTCGAGCTGAAATATTAGTTGGCGGGGAGAAGCTCTCTTCTGCGTTAATGGTTCAGTTGATGGAAGCGAAAGGCCATAGTGCTAAGCAGTTTGTGCCGCAAACACTTTTCCTTGGTGCAGGCGATCCACTGGAGTCATTAGTTGATATAGAGTCAAGTAAGGCACGTTTTAGCCAAGTCGCACTTAAGGATTATCAAGTCTGGGTGATGCCAGGTTTCACCGCCGGTGATAAAGAGGGGCGCACGGTAACGCTTGGTCGTAATGGCTCTGATTACTCGGCGGCAGTATTATCAGCCTGTATTGATGCCAGTTGCTGTGAGATCTGGACTGATGTAGATGGTGTTTATAATACCGACCCTAGAGTGGTTAGTGATGCTAAACTACTTTCTCAGTTAAGCTACCAAGAGGCGATGGAACTCTCCTACTTTGGTGCTAAAGTTCTGCATCCCAAAACGATATCACCCATCGCTCAATATCATATCCCATGCTACATCAGAAACAGCTTCAATCCTCAAGCACCGGGAACATTAGTTTCTAATGAGGCTGATCAGAGTGGCTTAAATGTTAAAGCTATCTCAAACCTTGATGATCAAACAATGTTTGATATTTCAGGCCCTGGTATGAAAGGCATGGTTGGCATGGCTAGCCGCACTTTAGGGGCTATTTCACGTGCCGGGATCTCTATCTCACTAATTACCCAAAGCTCCTCTGAATACAGCATTAGTTTCTGTATTAATACGCTTGATGCCGATAAGGCCAAGTCAGCATTAGAGCTTGAGTTTGAACTTGAGCTTAAAAGTGACATCCTTGAACCTATTGAGATGCGCCATAATTTAGCTATTGTCTCGTTAATCGGTGATGGTATGCGTACTCACAAAGGTGTTGCGGGTAAATTCTTCCAGGCACTCGCACAAGCTACTGTTAATATTATTGCTATTGCTCAAGGTTCATCAGAGCGCTCTATCTCGACGGTTATTGAGCAGCGTAAAACTAAGCATGCCATATCGGCCTGCCATCAGAGTTTCTTTGATGTACAGCATTACCTAGATGTTTTCCTTGTCGGTAGCGGCAACGTTGGCGCAGGGCTTCTAGAGCAGATTAAGCAACAAACTGAGATGCTTAAGCAGGAGCACATCAGTATCAGAGTATGTGGTATCGCGAACTCTCGTCATATGTTACTCGATGCTAAAGGGGTTGAACTGGATAAGTGGCAAGGCTTGTTGTCAGATTGTCAGGTGGAGTGTGATCTCCCATTGATGCTTAAGTGGGCCAAAGAGCAGCAGCTTTTAAACCCAGTACTGGTCGATTGTACTTCGAGTGAGCATGTTTCAGATCGCTATGTTGATGTAATGAATGCAGGTCTGCATGTCGTAACTCCTAATAAGAAAGCTAACACCCGTGACATCGCCTATTACCGAAAACTTCGTGAAACAGCACTGAAGCAACGTCGACAGTTTTTGTATGAAACCACTGTTGGGGCTGGTTTACCAGTTATTGATAATCTCAAAAAACTGTTATTTGCAGGTGATAAGCTGCTTAAATTTAACGGTATTCTATCAGGCTCTCTCTCCTACATTTTCGGCATGCTTGATGAAGGAATGACGCTTTCACAGGCAACTGCAATCGCAAGAGATAAGTGTTTTACAGAACCTGATCCTCGTGACGATCTTAGCGGTATGGATGTGGCGAGAAAGGTGCTTATTCTGGCCCGAGAAGTTGGACTAGAGCTTGAATTATCAGATATCTCTATTGAGTCTGTTCTGCCTGATAGTTTTGATGCAAGTGGCGATGTTGAAACATTTATGGCTAACCTTCCTCAACTAGATCAGCATATTGCACAGTGGGTTGAGAAAGCGCGTAGCGAAGGGAAAGTCCTTAGATATGTCGGCCAGATTGATGATGAAGGCTGCAGAGTCAAGATTGCAGAAGTTGATGCACAAGACCCACTCTATAGTGTGAAAGGGGGCGAGAATGCATTGGCCTTCTACAGCCGTTATTATCAGCCGATTCCATTCGTATTAAGAGGCTATGGCGCCGGAACTGATGTTACTGCAGCGGGAGCGTTTGCAGATTTGCTAAGAACACTGAACTGGACGCGGGAGATGAGCGCATGAGTTTGAATGTTTATTGTGTTGCCCCGGTTATAGGAGCTTTTGTATGAGCGTAACAGTTTACGCACCAGCATCAATGGGAAATGTCGGTGTTGGCTTTGATCTACTTGGTGGAGCTTTAGCACCGATTGATGGTAGTTTGCTTGGCGATAGAGTCTCAATTAAAGCGGCTAAAGCGGGGATCGCTCTTGCGCTTGATGGGCGCTGGGCTGACAAGCTTCCCCAGAACCCTCAAGAGAATATTGTTTTTCAATGTGCTGAGTTTTTTCTACAGCAACTAGGTAGAGATGACGGTGTCGAGCTACTTTTAGAGAAAAACCTGCCAGTAGGCAGTGGCTTGGGCTCAAGTGCTAGCTCAGTCGTTGCGGCGCTCTATGCATTAAATGAACACTTTGGCTCTCCCTATGATCAGCAAGCATTACTTAGATTGATGGGAGAGTTTGAGGGCAAGATAAGTGGGTCAATTCATTATGATAACGTCGCTCCTTGCTACTTAGGCGGTATGCAGTTGATGTTAGATACGCCTGCAAAAGTATGTGATGCTATTCCAACTTTTGATGAGTGGTACTGGGTGGTTGCTTATCCTGGTATCTCACTTTCTACCGCTAAAATGCGTGCTTTACTGCCAGAGCAATATGATAAGTCTACTGCAATCGACTTTGGCCGTTATTTAAGTGCTTTCGTACATGCTTCCTATCAACAAGATGCATCAATGGCCATCGCAGTCTTAAAAGATGTGCTTGCAGAGCCTTATCGTGCTGGTGCTATCCCTGGTTATGAGGCATCTCGAGCAGCCTTGTCACAAATTGGTATGTTAACGACAGGTATATCTGGTAGCGGCCCTACACTTTTTTCAGTTACCGATAACTTAGAAACTGCGCAAAAGGCGCAAGCTTGGTTGCAGAAGAACTATGTAGAAGCGGGCAAAGGGTTTTCTCATATCTGTAAAATCGATACCCAAGGGACTCGCAGAACTGATTTAGTTTAATTATTGATAAGATTTAGAATTAAGGTTACCGATTATGGAATTGTACAATTTAAAGCATCCGTCACAGGTTGTAGGTTTTACAGAGGCGTTAAAGCTTGGACTTGGAAAAGATAGAGGGCTATTTTTCCCAACCTCTATTCCTGTACTCGAAGATATAGACTCTCTACTGGCGCTGCCATTTGTAGAGCGTAGCAAGAAAGTGTTGGGTGCATGGTTGGCTGATGAGATAGGCCAAGAACGAGTCGATGCGCTTGTTGAAAAAGCATTTAACTTTGATCTTGTTGTAGAGAAAGCGGATGAAAATAGGCATTGTTTAGAGCTATTTCATGGTCCGACATTAGCTTTCAAGGATTTCGGCGCTCGCTTTATGGCTCAGTGTTTAAATGCTTTAGCGTCTGATGAAAAAATCAATATTTTGACTGCGACATCTGGAGATACAGGCGCTGCTGTTGCTGATGCCTTCTTTGGATTAGATAAGATCAAGGTGGTGGTTCTTTATCCGAAAGGTAAGATCAGTCTGCTGCAAGAGAAGATGTTCACCACACTAGGCGATAATATTCATACTGTTGCTGTTGAGTCAGATTTTGATGCCTGTCAGTCGTTAGTTAAGCAAGCTTTTGAAGATAGTGATGTACGTGATGGATTACATCTAAATTCAGCTAACTCAATTAATATCAGCCGCTTACTTGCTCAAATCTGTTATTACTTTGAAGCTGTTGCTCAATTTAAGCGCCAGCATAACCAAGACCCTGTGATCTCTGTGCCAAGTGGTAACTTCGGTAACTTAACTGCTGGTTTATTTGCTAAAGCTATGGGGCTGCCTGTTAAGCGTTTCATTGCTGCAACTAATAGTAATGACACAGTGCCAAGATATTTAGCGCAAGGCGATTGGCTACCTCATCAAACAGTCGCAACAATGTCGAATGCGATGGATGTTGCTGAGCCAAGTAACTGGCCGCGAGTAGAAGCAATTGTTGATAAGATGGGCTGGTCTCTGTCTGACATCACAGGTGTAGCGATATCAGAGTCTGACACATCAGCAGCACTTTCTGATTTAAATGAAGCAGGCTATCTCTCAGAGCCACACGCTGCAATCGCAGCTCAGGCTTTGACCCTAAATATGTCAGGTGATGAGAAGGGGATCTTCCTCGGTACTGCTCATCCTGCTAAATTTAAAGATGTGGTAGATAGAGAGCTCAATGTTGAGCTACCACTGCCAGAGGCTTTGGCTGCAGTTGATAACAAAGCCATTTTGTCAGTGACCTTAGCTGATGATTTTAGTGCACTGAAGGAGCACTTGTTTAAAGTGTTATAAAGAGGCTGCAGTGTCATAAGCTTAATTGTAAAAGAGGAGGTAACTCCTCTTTTTTTATTTTGATTTAAATAGCACCATGTATGTAACAAGTGTCATCTTTATCGTGGTATGTATTCTCTATGTTGCTTTTACGCTGCGTTAGGTGAATTGCTTTGTAGGTAGTAACGTGTGTAACCGCTTGTATCAACCCTGACTTTCACAAGGTGATCTTGATCACGCTTTTTGGCGGCGATTTTTTATATCTTGCGCCACACTCTATCGAAAAGGTTCACGTGCGGTGTTTAAAGCTTTTATATCTCTATTGCTATTTATTACCCTTAGCGGATGTTCCAATACTCCAGAAGAGCAACAGTTTTATCATCGAATTGATGAGGCGTATGACTTTGAAGTGACACATTGTGATAGCTTCGCAATGGCAAGGGGCAAAGGAGTTGGAGAGTTTGCCTTAAGAGATGCCAAGATGCAGGCGATGAGCTACGGTGAAGAGATTGGCGGTACCCATATTGTGTGGTTACAGGTCGATGAAGGCGGCGAAGGTGAAGAAACTAAAGTCGTTGCTGTTATCTACAAGTGCCTCAGGTGATTGAGCTTAATCCTTAGACTTGTTTTAGCCTGTAACATTAACCATCATGGTAGCCAAAACTTGCTACCATGAAACGGATCAACTTATTCCTCTTCCCTTGTTAAGCTACGCAGCCAGCTTATCTCCTGTGACCATATTTCTGAGTTCGTAGTCTCTAGCACCATAGGAATATTTTTGGTGGCATCATGATTCATAATAAACTCAAAGGCTGCCTTACCTATATAACCTTCCCCTAAGGAGTCGTGTCTATCAACTCGGCTATTTAATGGGGTTTTGCTGTCATTAAGGTGCATGGCCTTGAGGTATTTATCACCAACGATGTCATCAAATTGCTTAAAACTAGCCTGACACGCTTGCTCTGAGGTGAGGTCGTACCCAGCTGCAAACATATGGCAGGTATCTATGCAGATCCCGACTCGACTTTTATCTTCAACTTTATCGATTATTTGAGCGAGTTGTTCAAAGCTATGGCCTAAATTCGAACCTTGGCCTGCAGTATTCTCTATGACGGCTGTGACTGTTGAACTTCTGTCTAAAGCCATATTAATCGAGTCACTAATTAAGGCTAGGCAATCATCGATTGGGATTTTTCTTAAGTGGCTACCTGGATGAAAGTTTAACAGTGTCAGCCCTAGCTGCTCACAACGAGTCATCTCGTCGAAGAAGGCCTGCCGAGACTTATCTAGCTGGATAGGGTCAGGGTGTCCTAAGTTTATCAAATAACTGTCGTGAGGAAGTATTGCTTCAGGTGCTACGTTAGCCTTAAGGCAGTTACTGTTAAAGGCATCTATTTGAAGCGTTGTTAAGGGAGCAGCTTGCCAGCGCCGTTGGTTTTTGGTGAAAAGTGCGAATGCATTGGCCCCTAACTCAAGTGCATTCAGTGGCGCATTCTGTACGCCTCCTGCTGCACTGACGTGAGCCCCTATCCACCTAGATACAGTCATTTTATTCTTTCCCTCTCATTTTACAGACAAAATTAGTTACAAGCTTTGTGACGAATATTTCGCGAACTGTTCTAGTTTTACTATGCTTTATTCAGCAACGCGATTTGAACTTTCGATATTAAATGGATAAGCGATAGTCTTAAAGACTAAAGGGAACGGACTCTACAGTGTTTAAAGAATTCTCTCAAACAGATATCAATACTCTTTGGCCAAGGTTGTTGGCTGAGCTCGGTAAATTACAAGCTAACTTCATCAACGGGGAAGATATCTTGTTGCCTTTATGCAGGATACTAGCCGAGGTGAGTCAGTCACAAGCTGTATTGATCATACCGAAAGACTCACTTGATTCAGATGATATGCCATCGTCAGCAACCTGCTGGTGTCGAGACCCTGTCAGGTATCTCACACTCTGGAAGGAGGCTAAAGCTTGGCCTTTTTCTAATCAGGAGCCTATGGTGCACCGTTGGCAGTCGTTTGTTATATGGCCGGCCAAACAGGTGAATATTCAGATATATTTCCACTCCTCTAGTGACCAATGGTTATCGTTTCTTTTAGGCTCAAGCGATCTCTTATCGGACATCATTATGGGAATGCTGGTTCAACAAACTGTTGAGTGGCAGCAGAAGGCAAAGGAGAGAGTTATTCATGCTGTAGATAGTGAGATGTTTCAGTCGATTGTTAGCAACAGTGAAGATCTGATCTTGGTGGCTAGTCGCTCTCCCTTTGGTGTAGCCAGTATCATGTATGCCAATGCCGCAGCAACAAGCATTACTCATTACCCGCGTAGTCAACTCATTGGCAAGCCTATTACTTTGCTCTTTAAAGAGGAGAACGCTCAATTTAAAGGAGCTCCTACTGAGGAGAGTGAGTTACTTACTGCAATTAACTCTCGCAGTGAGTTTGATGGCGAGCTTATCTGTACTAAGGCTGATAATGATACTGCACTATTACATATGCACTTAGTGGCTTTAGAGGAGCGAAATGAACACGGCAGCCTGTTTGCATTAGTTGGCCGAGATATTACTGAGCATAAGCAACTGCAGAACATTATGGCTCGAACGCAAAAAATGCAGGCAATAGGGCAGCTGGTGGGCGGAATTGCACATGACTTTAATAACATCCTTGGCGTACTGAGAGGTAACCTTGAACTCATGGAGCTTAAGTCTAGTGAGGATAAAATTGCTCGTTACCTTACTACCGCTTTTAAAGCCTGTAAAAGAGGCACAGATCTGACTCGCCGCTTACTACAGTTTTCCCGCCAGGAGCAATTCAGTGCCAAGTTATATCAAGTTAACGATGTTATCAGTGGGATTGAGGAGCTAATCGGCAAGTCATTGACGACTCAGGTCACACTTCTACTCGAACCTGAAGATGGCGTGGAGGAGATATTAGTCGATCGAGGCGATCTTGAAGATGCGCTATTAAATCTTGTGCTAAATGCAAAGGATGCAATGGGCGGGGAGGGCAAGATCATTATTCGCAGTGGTAGAGAGCAACTTGCCGGATTTCTTCCAGGGTTAACAGGTCGCCCTATGGTGGTGGCTGGGGAGTATATTACTGTGTCTGTTCTCGATACCGGGACTGGAATCCCATCTCATCTACTTGAAAAGATCTTCGATCCATTTTTTACCACAAAAGATAAGAGTAATGGGACAGGTTTGGGCTTATCTATGGTTTATGGATTTGTTAAGCGATCTAATGGCTATATGAGTGTTATCAAGACTGACAGGTCAGGGACTGAGTTTAGGCTCTGGTTTCCTGTTTCTAAAAGTGAAGTAAAAGATGAGCTTATTGATGAAAAAAAGCATATTGCACCTAAGGTTTCTCAAAGATTAAAAGTACTTATCGTTGATGATGAAGAGGACCTTTTGAATGTTTTAAAGGATTACTGCGAAATTTTAGGCATGGATGTCGAAGCATATAGCGACCCTCTGCTAGTTAAAGAGAAGTATAGGGATGGATTGAATGGTATTGAGCTATTGATCACTGATGTATTGATGCCGGGGGGAATTAATGGCTATGAGTTGGCTAAGGATATTTGTGCCAAAGAGGATATCTCTGTGCTGCTTATTTCAGGGTTTATTGGTGATATAGGGATCAATAGTAACGAAGAGATGCCCTACAAAGTATTACACAAACCTTTTGCAATAGAGGGCCTAGTCGCAGCGTTGCAGCAAGTTGGCGTTAATTTTTCAAATAATGATTTAGGTTAGATTTATCAAGTTAACAAGGATGTTCTAAATGGTGAAGTTTTTCATCGACAAGAAAGGCATAGATATCGTGATTATCTGTAAAAATAACTTAGTAATAGGTCACATCGATTTACGTTTAAGAGGGATTTTGTAATGGATCAGATTTTAGTTTGGATAGTGGATGACGATAAAGATTACTGCGAGCTGATTCAGGAGGTACTTGCTGATGATTATCAAGTTTCAGTATTCCACGAAGCAGGAGAGTATCGCAGGGCCTTAGCTGAGCATACACCTGACTTAGTGTTAATGGATATTAACTTACCTGATGTGAGTGGTATTGAGTTATGCAGTGAGTTAACTGAGTCGGGTAAAGATTGTGCCGTGATCTTTGTTTCAGGTATGAATACCTTAGAGGAGAGGTTGAGGGCATATGAAGTCAGTGCTGTTGATTTTATTGCTAAACCATTTGAATTGAAAGAGTTGCTGGCTAAGGTACAAGCGGTGGCTTCCTATCAAGCTAAGAAACGTACTTTAGTGCAGGCTGAATCTATGTCCAGAAACATGGCATTTCAGTCTATGACTGAGTCATCGCAATATGGCGCAGTGCTGCAGTTTTTTAGACAGTGTTTTCTCTGCCAAGATTATCAGAGTCTTGCCGATGCATTTTTCGATTTGATGCAGCAGCTTAATCTCAATACCTGTTTAGAGATTCGAGATAACGAAGTGCACTATTTTGCACCTCAAAATGCAGATATCTCTCCTATAGAAGCAAATATTTTAGAGTTACTAGATAAACATGGTCGTCTCTATGATTTCGGTAGTCGCACTATCTGTAATGATAAACACGTGTCCTTCCTGATTAAAAATATGCCAATGGATGACGAAGTGCTTTATGGCAGGCTAAGGGATGTTATTGCTGTCATTGTCGAGGGCTTAGAGGCGAGAGTGATGGATATTAGGCGTCAACAAACACTGCAGCATGTCTTTATGGAGATACAAAGTTTGCTTGGCAATATAAGTGGTGCGATTTTAGAACATGATGAGAAGTTCAGTGCGGCGCTAACCGGTATGACTACAGAGATAAGAACCAGTTTCCATGTGTTAGATATGACTGAGGAGCAGGAGGAGTACTTTGCTTCTTTAGTTGAGCGGAATTTAAAAGAAGCTAACTCAGCAGGAGATGCTTTTTATCGATTACAGGGCTCACTCAATACCGTTAAAAACGTCGTTGAATCGAGTGTGCAACAGTAAGGTTTTGTCATTAGCTTATTGATTTATACTATTTAAATAGTGCTTGTTTAGTTGATCTTAATCAGAACACCGTAATAAGGGTCTTTGATATATTGGGTAATATTTCATCTGTTTACTAATATTGTATATATAAGGGTGCTCGGGATATGGAGACAACTATGCTTGCTAGGCTGAACAAAGATCATCGGCATATTGCAATTTTACTTAACATTTTGAAGGTCAAATATAGACGGCTTGCAGATGGTGAAGCGATCAACTTTAACCTTATTAGGGATGTTGTTGAGTATATGCAAAGTTATGCTGAGCATAGCCATCATCCTTTAGAAGACTTGATATACAGTTATTACTTGAAGAAACTTGCTATGACTGAGCCTGACGATAAGTTAGCTCAACAACATCAAGAATTGATTGAAGCATCGGCATCTTTGATGTCTTCATTGAATCTTATCTTAAGTGATGTCGTCGTTTCAAAGGAGCAACTTGTGCTGGATCTGAAGTCATATGTCTCTTTACAGCAGGAGCACATGTATTATGAGGATTCAGTCGTCTTTCCTCAATGGGCAAAAGTGATTGATGATACTGACTGGCGTGAAATTCAGGCGCTTTGTACCTTAAAGCTTATCGATGACCCGCTCTTTAGTGATAATGATAATGTACTCTTTGAAGAGCTTAGGGAGTATATCTCTAAGGATGAGTAGCTGTTCTTAGTTTGAGACTGGAGCTTGGAGGTTCTTGAGGGCTAAGAGAATTAGTTATTGGTCAAAATGTATTTTAGTAAGGAAGAGGGCTGTATACCGCTTACTTATAAGAAGTTATTACAAGCAGGCCAGACACAAAGTAAATTTCTATCCTTGACCTCCAGGATAGAGGGAATGCCATGAAGAAGTCTGGAGCATCTATGGCCCTTGGGTACTATATATAAAAAGCGACATAACTTTTTATTACAAGAAGGCCAGACACAAAGTAAATTTCTATCCATCCTTGGGAAATTTACATCAGTGTTCCAGACACAAAAAAGAGCGCTATTAGCGCTCTTTTTTTATGATGTCATTTACATCAGGAGGTTATCAAGCTCGCAATCGAAACTGCTATCGATATCCTGTAGCTCTTTAAGTAAACGGTGCTTCTCTTTAAGTGCCTCTATTTCACGCCACTTACGCTTCTTGTTGGAGCTTCTCGAGCGACTTGGTCTTTCTACGACGGTGTCTAACGCACTACCATAATCTAAACGATTCATGGCAACCTCCTGTTATTGTATTTTTGTTCAACAATTAAATACCACACTTTTAAAATAGTCTGCAAGAGAAATGTTTCATTAGTGTTAACGTGAGGTGAAGTTTTTATGGCGGAATGAGCCTGTTTTTTACTCTAACTATAAAGAATCTTTGCTAAAATCAGTTTTATGAACTACAGAATAAAAAAAAGCCAGTGTAAACTGGCTTTTTTAAAGATGAGCTTATTTTATAAACTAAATTGATTGTTGCCTAAAGAGATTGATCAATCCATTACTAGAACTGTCTAGCTCAGTGGCATCTTTATCAGCATTGAGTCTGGAAAGTACATCGTTTCCTAGGTTTTTACCTAGCTCAACTCCCCACTGATCGAAAGAGTTAATATCCCAGATAGCGCCCTGAACAAAGGTTCTGTGCTCATAAAGTGCTATGAGTGAGCCTAATGTTGCTGGGGTCAGTTTATCCATAAGTATTGTGTTACTTGGTTTATTTCCTGCCATCTCTTTATGCTTGGCAATCAGCTCTTTTTCACTTTGTGATAGTGAGCTGCCCTCTAACTCTGCAATAGCCTCTTCAAATGAGCGGCCCTGCATCAGTGCTTGGGTCTGACCAAAACAGTTAGAAGCAAGCTGAGCATGATGTTCTCCAAGAGGATTGTGACTCTTTAGAGGCATGATGAAATCAGCAGGGATGAGTGCTGTTCCTTGATGCAGCAGCTGGTGGTACGCATGCTGACCATTGGTACCTTCACCGCCCCAGATCACTGGACCTGTGCTGAAATCAACCTGTTCACCAGCTAAGGTCACCGATTTACCATTACTTTCCATATCTAGTTGTTGGAAGTAAGCAGGCAGACCTCTGAGGTAGTGATCGTAGGTCAGTACAACATGGGACTGAGCTTGATAGAAATTACCGTAGAGGAGTGAAAATAGCCCCATTAGTACAGGCATATTCTCCGATAACGGGGTATTAGCAAAATGCTGATCCATCTCATGAGCACCGTTAAGCATCTCACGAAAGTTATCCATACCAATCATTAGGGCAATAGGCAGCCCGATTGCAGACCATAAAGAGTATCGACCACCAACCCAATCCCACATAGGGAAAATGTTCTTAGCATCTATGCCAAACTCAGTGGCTTTAGCAACATTTGATGTTACAGCGACAAAGTGACTTGCAATATCTGCTTGTGCGCCGCCTTGATTGATAAACCAATCTTTAGCACTTAGGGTATTGGTTAACGTTTCTTGAGTCCCGAATGACTTTGAAGACATGATAAACAGAGTCGACTCAGCGTTAAGGTGTTTCAGCTTCTCCGTAATCGAAGTTGCGTCAACATTACCGACAAAGTGACAGTTAATCTCTTTGTTCCAGTAAGGCCTTAAAGCTTGTGAAGCTATTTTAGGTCCAAGAAATGAGCCGCCAATACCGATACTGACGATGTTAGAGATAGGCTTGCCTGTATAACCTTTCCACTCACCTGAAGTGACAGACTCGATGAATGTTTCCATCTGCTGCTGAGTTTGCTGTACTTCTTGTACTATATCCTCACCATCGAGCATGATTTTCTGATCAGGCTTTGCTCTTAGAGCGGTATGAAGTACAGCACGCTGTTCTGTGGTGTTAATGATATCACCGGCAAACATGGCTTTAATCTTTGACTCTAAACCCGTCTCTTCTGCTAATTTGAATAGCAGTGATAGTGTCTCTTCAGTGGCTCTATTTTTTGAGTAATCCAAAAACAGACCACAAGCTTGAGTCGACATCTTGTCAAACCTTTGCTTGTCAGCCGCAAAAAGCGTTCTCATATGAGGCAGGCTTTCACTGTGAGATTTCAGCTCATTCCAAATTCGACTCTGAGTTAGCTCAGTCATTCGGTCTTACTCCTTTAAGAGGCTAGTTTCTCTTTTAGCATGACTTCAAGCTTACCTTGATCGATAGCGAAGTTTCTGATCCCTTCAGCAAGCTTTTCAACTGCCATTGCATCTTCATTAAATTCCCAGCGGAACTCACTCTCTGTAAGAGGTTGAGGCGCTTTTTCGATTGTCTTAGCTGGAGTTAGCATGCGTGTAACTTGCGTTTGAGAGTTAGCCATCTCTTCAAGTAATGCAGGGCCAATCGTTAAACGGTCACAGCCTGCTAGCTCGATGATCTCACCTGTGTTACGGAAGCTTGCACCCATAACAACGGTCTTAAAATCGTGCTGCTTGTAGTAGTTATAGATCTCAGTGACAGAGACAACACCTGGATCTTCACTGGCGCTATAATCAAGGCCTGTGTCTTTTTTGTACCAATCAAGAATTCGACCGACAAATGGAGAGATAAGGTAAACACCAGCTTCTGCGCAAGCGCGTGCTTGTGCAAAACTGAACAACAAGGTTAAGTTACAGTTTATGCCTTCTTGCTCAAGCTGTTTAGCCGCGCAGATCCCTTCCCAAGTAGAAGCTAGCTTTATCAGGATTCGAGATTTATCAATTCCAGCTTCTTTATATAAGGCTATTAGCTTATGTGCCTTTTTGATTGAGCCGGCTTGGTCGAAAGAGAGTCTAGCGTCGACTTCAGTAGAGATACGACCAGGCACTATTTTTAAGATCTCTACACCAATATTTACCGCTAGCTTGTCACCTGCGTCTTCTACCTGTTGCTCAATTACATCACTTTGTGACTTAGCCCAAGTGATGGCGTTTTTAATCAGGTGAGCGTAATCTGGAATTTGAGCTGCTTTTAAAATCAGTGATGGATTGGTGGTCGCATCTTCAGGGTGATAGCGCTTGATGGCTTCAATGTCACCAGTATCGGCTACGATGGTAGTAAAAGATTTTAATTGTTCGAGAGTGTTAGCCATAAAAATTACATCCTTCTTAAGAAGCAGCTTAAGGTTTGTGATTGCTTGGGAGTATTAGAAGCGATCTTGATGATATTTCCAACCATAAATGAAAAAAAATTACAGGAAAGTTGTAAAATATCAGTAAAAGCACCATTAAAATGTTAGAACACCCAATAATCTAGCTAGAAATAGGTAGAGAAGAGTATAGCTTGTAAGTTGAGTTTGGATACAGATAAAAAAAATCGCTGCATTATAGGCAACGATTTTTTGTACTGGGTTATGGAGCGCTTATTTAATCAAGGCTTCCTTTTTTACACCTGTGACATGTGCTTCAATTCGACGGTTGGCCTTGTTAGCTTCGGCTGTTCTGCCTTCGATAACAGGTTGAGTGATACCGAACCCTTTAGCTTCTACGCGAGATTGGTCAATACCGTATTTTTCTATCAAAATTTTAGCCACAGCTTGAGCGCGCTTATCTGACAAGGTCATGTTGTAATCAGCCTTACCAACATCAGAGGCATGGCCTGAGATCAACACGGTAGACTTAGGTTTTTTGTTCATATAGGCCGCGAGCTTTTCAATACGCTGGTAAGATTCACTTTTGACCTTTGATGAATCGTTAGCGAACTGAATAGAGCCAACATCTCTTTGCTCTGCTGTCTCTATATAAATCGTGCAGCCCTTAGAGTCAACCTTATGAGTCTTTGGCGTATCGGGGCACTTATCTAAGTCATCTGTAACGCCATCATTGTCAGAGTCAATTGCTGCAACGGCAAGTGGAGTTGCTGCTTGTGCTGGTGTACCGAAGCGGTAGCTAAGTTCAAGTCCCCAGTAGTTACTCTCCATCTCAAATGAGTTTAATTTATCTTCATCTAAATTTTCATATCGACGATATTTAGCCTGAAGTTTGAGGTTCTCTGTGATGTTGTAACCGACACCCGCGCCAACATAGGGAGCGACGCCACTGTCGCTATAGTACTCACTGCCCCACTGCTTGTTGTTAGACAACGTGTAGTTCATGGCGCCCATCTCTGTCGAGATACTCCAGCGTTCGGCTAATGGCCAAAAGCCTACTACGCCTAGGCTTACACCCGTTACACCAACATCATTCATTTTATTGGCATAATCGACCCATTCAGCACGGCCAAGATCGCGATAACCCAGTTCAACACCAAAATAGTCGTTGAAGAGGTAGCCACCGAATACATCCCATGCGTAGGGATCGTCTTCACCGCAGACTTTCATGGTTTTCATGTCGCAGTTTGGCTCGTAATTATTTACGCCAAGTCCACCACCGACATACCAAGGAGTAAGTTCTTGTGCTGCGTTTGCAGCGAAAGGGAGCATTGATGTAAGCAAAATAGCTTTAAGTGTATTGTTCATCATTTCCAAATCCTTTGAGTTTTTGTCATTCCCCTATGCTGCTCTATTTTTATATAAAGCACTGCCAGCACTTTAAAAGGGGATTCCTTTGGTTTTGTCGCTGACGGCGATATTATCAATTGTTTTTGGTTGGTTTTCTAGCTTTGATGTGAGTGTATGTGGTTTTTTTATGGTCTATATGTAAGTGATAAGTAATGAGCTGGGGAGGGGGACTCTGTTTAGCTGTTTATTCACGCTAATTAGTTTAGAACAAAAACACTCAAAAAAAAGCACGCGTTGAGCGTGCTTTTTTGTTTTAGATTGATGGAGTTGGTGTTATCGAGTCCAAACCCAGTTTTCTAAGCTGATAGGATCAACGCCGTTAGCCTTAATATAATTTCTGTGCTCAACTAATCGCTGTAGCATATCGGTAGTAATTGAAACATGCTGAGTCTCATCTATTACACCTTGCTGGAATAGTTTATAAGCCATGTCGATCACTAAATGGTAGCGAGAGGTACCATTACGCACGCCCATATCAAATGGTGTTGTGGTTGAACCTTCCTCTTCGTAACCTTTAATTCTAAAGCGATCACTACCTTTATAATCAAAGACTAACTTTTTGATCGTGTTAGGGTAACCATGGTAGTTGAAGATAACGCCTTTATTTTCGGTGAAGATCTCATCCATCAACCAAGGCTTGCTTTGGAAGTCTAAGCTACCTAAGCCACTGCTAGTCAGTTCTGTGACACTCACAAAACGGATGCGAACTCTTGGTAGTAACTCTCTGATAACCACTAGCGCCGCCATCGCTTCTTGTGTGACATAATCACCACAACCAACAAGTACAACATCTGGGTTGTCATCGGATGCAAAGTCCCAAACCATAACACCATCTTTTGCTTGTTTGCGGGCTTCATCAAGGGTAAGCCACTGAGGCAGATCCTTCTTACCTGCAACTATAATGTTAAGTTTATCGCGGTCTTCATATGCACGCTCTGTATAAACTAAGGTGCTGTTACCATCGGCTGGAAGGTAAGCTGAAATAATCTTAGGGTGCTTCTCTAGCATTGCGCCCAAGAAAGATGGGTTCTGATGCGAGTAGCCGTTATGATCTTGGCGCTCTAACAGAGATGATAGGACGACATTACATGACGGTACGGGCTTGCGGAAGTGCACCCCTTGGCTCGCATAGACATATTTACAGTATTGGTCAGCCATTGATGACACAACTTGTGAGAAAGCCTCATAAGTTGGGAACATGGCATGACGACCTGTAACTGTGTAACCATGCATCATGCCAAATAATAGGTTTTCAGATAGCAGCTCGATGACACGGCCGTCACGAGCCATATCTTGATCCCACTCTTCAATTGGCCATTGCCAAGCACGATCTGTCTCTTCAAATACGGCTTGAAGCTGGTTTGAGTAGGTTTCATCTGGGCTAAAGATACGTAGATTACGTTGTTCGCGGTTAAGCTTCATCGCATCGCGCATCCACTCGCCCATCTTGTACATAGATAATCCACGAGCACCGCGAGGTGTTTCAGGACCATAAGCGAGCTTTTGTAAGTCTGGTTGCTCTAGAGCTCGAACGACTTCACCGCCATAACTAAGGTGTTGCTGACCGCAAGTAAGCTCTTTAGGTGGTAGAAGTGATTGGATCTCTTCATCAAATATAAGCTCACCTTTATCGTTGATCTGATAAAGCTCGTTGAATTTGTAACTTGCTAACCAGCTATCAAGCGCATCAAGGTGGCCTTTGTCAGTAGCACACTTGTTGACAATAACCTGGTGAGACTCACAGTTACCTTCGAGTTTCTTACCATTATATGTAGTTGTTCCAGTCCAGCCTTTAGCAGTACGCATTAGGATAACTGGCCAGCGAGGTCTGACGACATCTTCACCGCTTCTGGCTCTTGTTTGGATCTCTTTGATCATCTCATAGGACAGATCCATGGCATTCGCCATCTGAACGTAGATATCCTCTTCAAGTTCATCATCGACAATGATTGGATGGTAGCCTAGGCCGCGAAACTCAAGGTCTAATTCTTCATGGCTCATACGTCCCATTCGAGTAGGACCTGAAATTTTATAACCATTGATATGTACGATAGGGAGTACTGCACCATTGGTTGCAGGGTCTACTAAACGGTTTGCATACCAAGATGCCGCTAAAGGTCCGGTTTCTGACTCTCCGTCACCGACTAAGCAAGCTGCAATAAGATCTGGGTTATCTAATACGGCTCCCCATGCAACTGATAATGAATAACCTAGCTCACCACCTTCTAGAATTTGTCCAGGGGCTTCAGGGTTTGCATGTGAAGGGTAACCATATGCTGCTGAAAACTTCTGACAGATATCTGTGATCCCATCTTCATTGTACGGAATGATATCTGGATAGTAATGGCTCAGTGAGCCTTCCATAAATAGGTTTGCTTGAACAGCTGGGAAACCGTGACCTGGGCCGACCAGATATACAAATGAGCGTTGGTTTTTGACGATTAGGCGGTTGACGTTAGCATAAACAAAGTTGATACCGGGGCAAGTTCCCCAGTGACCTAATAGACGTGGCTTAATATCTTGATGTGAAAGCGGACGTTTATGTAGCACGTTTTGCTTTAAGTAAATTTGTGAAGTCGCCAGAAAGTTGGTGGCTCTTACAAACTTCTTTAGTGCGCTGATCTCTTGCTGTTGTGACATAAATAACCCCATTTATAGTTAGCAAAAAGTTAATCAAAGCTGATGTGAAATACTATATTTGTAATTTTATTACAAAAATGTGTTCTATATCTTAGTTTTGTAAAGTCATAACATCTCAATTTTGTTGCGGTCACTAGGTGAAATAGTTGTTGAATCAGTTGCTACCGTAACTTAGTTTTGTTTTTAGGTGTGATTGCAGTGTTATGTAAATGATTAATTGTGATCTGGCTCACATGGGTTGTTTTTAATGGTATGCTATTTTGCCGCAGCGAAAATTGGTGAGCGTGATGTAATAAATTCACGAAAGGAAAATTCTAAAAGAAAAATTCACCATTTTTATCGAACAGATGGAAGGAACTTAAACAAGACAGTTTTGCTTAGAGGCTAATAACCACTTCGCCACTGTCATGGGGATAGATATAAAAATATGTTTGAATCTTTTGTAAGTACCATTGAGTTGGTGATTAACAAGTTAAATGGCTTACTGTGGGGCAGCGTACTTATGTATGTACTTGTCGCTGCAGGTGTCTTCTTTACACTACGTTTAGCCTTTATTCAGTTCCGCCTATTTGGCCATGGCGCCAAGCTTGTCATCCAAGGCCGAGAGAAAGTTGATGGTATCTCATCATTTCAAGTTTTCTGTACCTCTATGGCTGCACGAGTCGGCACAGGTAACATGGCCGGTGTCGCAGTAGCGATTACTGTCGGTGGTGCTGGCGCAATCTTCTGGATGTGGCTCATTGCACTTCTTGGTATGGCGACAGCTTTTGTTGAATCAACACTGGCTCAAGTTTATAAAGTAAAAGACAGTGAAGGCCAATACCGTGGTGGCCCAGCTTACTATATGGAGCAAGGGCTAGGTAAACGCTGGATGGGGGTTATCTTCTCTATTCTGCTTATCATAGCTTTTGGTTTTGCATTTAATGCAGCCCAAGCTAATACCATGACTGATGCGCTTAACAATGCATTTGGTTTCGATAAGACGATTGTCGGTCTCGTTATCATGCTCGCTTCTGCTTATATCATCTGTGGTGGTTTAAAGAAGGTGGCTCGTGCTTCTGAGCTGATTGTTCCTGTAATGGCTGTAGCCTACCTTGCTATTGCAATGGTGGTATTGGTCATCAATATCGATCAAGTCCCAGCAGCGCTTAGCTTAATAGTTAAGAGTGCGTTTGGTTGGGAAGAAGCTGCAGGTGGCGCAATGGGCGCTATGATGGCTGGTATCGCTCGTGGACTATTCTCGAATGAAGCTGGTATGGGTAGTGCTGCAAATATTGCTGCCTCTGCGACACCAAATCCTAACCACCCAGCCTCGCAAGGTTTTGTGCAGATGATAGGTGTATTTGTTGATACCTTAGTGATCTGTAGTGCATCCGCTGCAATTATCTTGCTTTCTGGTGTATTAGATAACCCAGGCGAACAAGGTGGTATTGGTCTTTTACAGTTGGCACTGACTAACGAACTAGGTGGCTGGGCTGCATACTTTATTGCTTTTGCTATTATCCTATTCTGCTTCTCTTCAATTATTGCTAACTATAGCTATGCTGAAAGCAACATCATGTTCTTAACCAAGAGCAAGAAAGTGTTGTTCATTTTCCGTGGTCTAGTTTTAGCCATGGTTATGGCAGGTTCAGTGGCTTCACTTCAGCTTGTCTGGAACTTTGCCGATGTATCCATGGGGCTTATGGCTCTTGTGAACATTGCAGCAATCACCATGCTGTCGAAAGTGGCATTTGCAGTCATTAAAGATTATGAAAAGCAGATGAAGCAAGGAAAGACGCCAACATTCGACCCGAAACAATTTCCTGAAATTGAAGGTGTTGAGCAAGGTGAATGGTCAACGGCTAAAATGGCTGACAAGGCATAACTATTCTTGAACTGATTCGATAAATTGAATTAGCTTTATCTAAAAAACCACGCTAAATAGCGTGGTTTTTTTATGTTGGGATCAGTATGATAACCAGCAATAAAGTTCAATGAGGATTAGTGATGTTAGTTTTAGTTTCACCAGCAAAAACATTAGATTATGACAACCCTGCAGGAACAACTGAATATACGTTGCCAAAGCTTGTCGAGCATAGCGCCAAGTTGATTGAGGAGTGTCGTAAGCTGACACCTGCCCAAATAGCCTCTTTAATGAAGGTGAGTGATAAGATTGCAGGGCTAAATGCTGCACGCTTTGAGTCTTGGTCGCCGACATTTACTACTGATAACGCTAAGCAAGCACTCTACGCCTTTCGTGGCGATGTATATACCGGATTAGATGCTGATAGTTTGAGCCCTGAAGGCATCGCCAGTGCTCAGAAGCAGTTGCGTATTCTGTCTGGCTTATATGGGCTTCTTAAGCCATTGGACTTAATGCAGCCATATCGTTTAGAGATGGGGACTCGCCTAGCCAATAAGCAAGGCACTAATCTTTATCAATTCTGGGGTAACACAGTTACTGATGAGGTTAACTTAGCGCTTGAAGAGCAGGGCGACGATATTCTTATCAACCTCGCATCAAATGAGTATTTTAAAGCGGTTAAGCCTAAATTGGTTAAAGGGACTGTGATAACGCCTGTTTTTAAGGACCGTAAAAATGGTCAATATAAGGTGATTAGTTTCTTTGCTAAGAAAGCTCGCGGCATGATGGTGCGTTATATTCTCGATAATAATGTCAGTAGTCTCGATGAATTGATCAAGTTCGATACTGCTGGATATCATTATTGTGAAGCTGAATCGACGCAACTTTCACCTGTTTTTCTACGCGAAGAACAGTTATAGGCTTAGCCTTTGAATGAAGGCTAGTGGCATTTTGTTTGGTTACACGTAACTGGTTGGGTATTTGGTGGTTTGCTGAGTACCATAGCCAAGTTGTAATCAAACGCCTGTCCGGCGAGAGAGGGGGACTTGCCTGCTAGCAAATTCAGTATCTCTTTTAGGCTCGGTTTCATTGGGCTGAATTCATATTTGGTTTTATGTCGAATGCCAAAAACCTAAAGTTATCTATCACCTGCAGTGGGTGCTGTATAAGGATATACGAATGTCGTGAAGGCATGGATGCCTATAAACGAGCTTAAGTGTAAACACTTCTGCGACACGCTGGCTCTTGATTTCATAAGAGTCCATCCATGGGCGCTCTGCGGTTTCAAATAACCTCCATGTTTAACTGCCAGTTCGACATCCTGTCTCTCGTTCGAAGAGTATCACGTTGTGATACCTCACCCTGAAACCGAAGGTCACAGCAGCGTTCACACCAGAGTATTTACCTCTTCGATTTGAGTCTTACTCACTTTTGGACAAAAGCGAGCTGAAGCTCCTTAGCTTTATTAGCAACTTAAGAGCTTGGTGATTTTCTTTTTCGATTTCTTCTAACGCAATTATTAACATAGTATCTAATTGCTTTAAATATGGAAGAAGTTCCATGTTATAAATCTCTACCTCTGTTTCGGCTTTGATCATTCTACGAAGAACAAAAGTTTCTGACATAAGAAATTGGATTCTATTTTTTAGTATTTCGATTTGCTTAAGTGAATCCCAAAGCTCAAGTGATTTTTCGCAATCTAGTGAGGACGTTATGATTAATAAATCACTTGATGGCGCAAAAAATTCATTAAGGGGGTTAAGAGTAAATTTCGGTAGTTTAGATAACTCATTATTAACTACGCCAATGTTATATTTAGCTACTTCAATATTTTTTTTAATGTTACCTTCAATTTGAAGTAACACCATTTTATTTTTTTCTTTTTGATCAATTACTCTAGTAATGCGATACCAAAAAATTGTTCCCAAAGCACCAATAGCTATACCTATAACTTCTTTCTTACCCAGAAATTCTACGATAGAAATCAGTAAATCATTTATACTTTTTAAAATCTCCATCATTTCCCTTACCTGAAAATCCAAGTTGAAGCTAGCATTTGTATAGTGTCCATGCGCGTATAATAAACCTATTATTTAAGCCTTGCTAAAGCAAAGTTATTGATTCATAAGTACTATATCAGAGTGGTGTTGAATAAACTATTTTGAGAAATTGGAAAGCGAGCATTGATATTAATCTCTTATCTAAAGTCAGCAATTTGAGTCGCCTGTAACTTATTAAGGGGCTGAAGTTCGTTAGCAAATTTAACCTACCAGTTAGCAGTAAAGCCAAATCGAAGAGAAAACAACTAAGTGTAGATGCAGCTGCGAGCTTCCAAAACAGGGATGTTTTGGCAGAGCCCACAGGGAAGTGCTTGCGGCGTTTCGCAGAAGTATCTGCACATAAGCACGCGGCAAGCGGTAGATCACATTGAAGCTACGACCTCAAACACATAATCCAACATCAAATTAGCCTGATGAATCAAAGGTAAAATGCCCCCAGCTTCATTCGAAGCAAAAAGGCCACTGTTACGATAAACAGTGGCCTTGTAGGTTACCAATATCAGGCTAAATCGAGGTAAACCTCGAATCAGCTGAAAAAGCTAATCAGCTATTTAGCTGCGATAGGTCGTAAATCAATTTCTGATTGTGCCATCAGGTACGCAAATTGGGCATAAGCCGCTACGTTTTGCATTAATGACTCAGGGTTTACCTTGTCTAAGGTGTCATTGGGTGTGTGGTGATAATCGAAGTAATCACGGCCATCTTGTCTCAGCGAGGCAACGGGGACGCCTTGCTTGGGTAACATAGAGACATCAGGGCCACCAGAGGCGGTATTTGTGCCCATTGCTACACCATTTGCGCTCATAGGTGCGCTAAGTGATAAAACATCCTTAAAAGCGTGCTCTGAGACTCGGTAATCTATTTGATAGATGAGGCCTGCACCGAAGTCAGACTCTGCGGCTATGTAGTGCTTGTCGAGTTCATTTTTATGGGCTTTGGCATACGTTTTACCACCTAGCAGGCCTAACTCTTCTGCAGCGTAAAGCACGACTCGAATAGTTCTGGCAGGTTTTTGTGGCAGATCTTGGATCAATTTGCCCGCAGCGGTAACAATACCTACGCCTGCACCGTCATCTAATGCGCCTGTGCCCTCATCCCATGAGTCTAAGTGTGCGCCAATTAGCACTATCTCATCTGGCTTAGTTGAGCCAGTGACCTCTGCAATGACATTGTAAGATGTTGTATAACCATGGCTCTGTGGTGACATCTTAAGGTTTATGACCACATGTGAGTCACGCTTTAGCATCAAATTAAGTTGGTCTGCATCTGGGCTAGATAGCGCAGCAGCTGGGATCCTTTTAATATCCTTTTGATAGCGCATCGCGCCAGTATGGGCCATTCTGTCATGATCTGTGCCTATTGAGCGGATCACGATAGCTAGCGCCCCTTTACTCGCTGCCGTTACTGCACCACGAGAACGGCCTCCTACCGTTTTACCATAACCCTTACCCGTAGTATGACGCTCTGTCTTATGGTCAATAAAGGCTATCTTGCCTGTTAATGAACCTTCTGGCGCCGCTTTAAGCGCTGTAAGGGTATCAAAGCGAACAATCGGCGCTGTGATGCCATCTGTTGGGGTTGCCACGCTACCGCCTAGAGCGGTGATCACTAAGCCTTGAGGAAAGGGAGAAACCACGGTCGCTGTTGCATCACCTCGGTCCCATACAGGAACCTCTACTGGCTCCTTATAAACTTTATCGAATCCTAGGCTTTTGAGTTTATCTTCGGCCCATTTTACCGCAATCGGATCTTTGTCACTTCCAGCTAATCTTGGCCCAACTTCTACGGTGAGTGATTCGACAATCTCATAGGCAAGATTTGAGCTAAGTGCTGTTTGTTGCAATTGCTGTGCAGTGTGCAGATTTGAATCAGCTGTTTGTGTATTTTGGCAACCTAGCTGACTGCCAAAAAGCAGACCAATGAGCAGGGTGCGAAGTGTGTTTTTCATAAGTTTCCTTTGTTTTTATTATGTATGTCCCACTTTTGAAAACAATCTAGCAAAAAGTGTGCTTTATGTCCCGACTATATCTGTAAGGCAACGCTATATTAGTGCCGGGGATTGTTTTAGGAGAAATTGTTCGTAATGAATATTGAATTAATGCAGCAACGGGCAGACCATGCCGTTGTGATGTTGAAGGCTTTAGCCAATGAACGCCGTCTCTTTATCCTGTGCTACCTTCTTGATGAAGGTGAGATGTGTGTGGGTGAGATGAACAAAAAGTTGGGGTTAAGTCAGTCTGCTTTATCTCAACATTTGGCTTGGCTTAGAAAAGATAATTTAGTTGAGACCCGCAAGGAAGCTCAAACTGTATTTTACTCTTTAAAGAGTAAAGAAGTTTCAGAAATTATTAAGTTGCTGAATAACATCTACTGTCACTAGTACTTTTCTAGTGGTGGCAGATTACAAGCTGGCAAAATGGTGTTCATTTTGTCAGTTTTTTTGTGCCTGTTATTTTCGTGACCAAATTTTAGATATAAAAAAACCGGCATAAGCCGGTTTTTTTAAAGCATAAACTTAAAGATTAAGCAGCAAGTGCTTTGATCTTAGTGTTTAGGCGAGACTTCTGACGAGCAGCTTTATTCTTGTGAATAAGGCCTTTAGTCGCCATACGGTCAACAATTGGTTGTGCAGCATTAAATGCTTCAGTAGCCGCTTTGTGATCGCCAGCATTAATTGCAGCGATAACTTTCTTTACGTATGAACGTAACATTGAACGACGGCTAGCGTTATGCTGACGACGTTTTTCAGATTGAAGCGCGCGCTTCTTTGCAGACTTGCTATTAGCCAAGGTGCAACTCCTAAATAGGGTTAGATATTTTAAAGGTCGGGAATATGCCCTTTTTTTGTCACTTTGTCAATGACAATGATTGAATCTTTATATTAAAAATAAATTAATCCAACCAGACTTGGCTATCTTCAACCTAACTCGTGTAATATGGGCGCTAATTCTAGCAGCTATTGTTAGACGGTTACAGGGGGAAAATCAATTTTGAGACTACTCGCCTGAAGTTTATTACTCAGTTCAGGGGGTGTTTTGAGTAGAAAATTATTGAAGTCAGGCATGATTGTGAGTGCTATGACGTTGATTTCCCGTGTTTTGGGCCTAGTCAGAGATGTTGTTATCGCCAATCTGATGGGAGCCGGAACCAGTGCAGATGTATTCTTTTTCGCGAATAAAATTCCTAATTTTTTAAGACGCCTGTTCGCTGAGGGGGCTTTTGCACAAGCATTTGTCCCTGTTTTAACCGAATATCAGGAAAAACAGACCTCTGAAGAGGTGAGAGAGCTACTGGCTAAGGTCGCTGGCACATTAGGTGTCATTATTACCGTAGTGACTCTTATTGGTGTTGTCGCTTCTCCATTGCTAACCGCTCTTTTTGGTGGTGGCTGGTTTTGGGCCTGGGTCAATAATGAACCTGATGGAGCCAAATTCGAGCTCGCCTCCTTGATGTTGAAAATTACTTTTCCCTATCTGTGGTTTATCACCTTTACTGCTCTTGCAGGGTCAATTTTAAATAGCCGTGGGCGATTTGCTGTTTCTGCTTTCACGCCGGTATTTTTGAATATCGCCATAATTGGAGCGGCAATATTTTTATCCCCTAACATGGAACGCCCTGAAATTGGTCTGGCTGTTGGTGTCTGTCTAGGCGGATTGATTCAGTTCCTGTTCCAGATCCCTTTCTTAATCAAAGAGCGAGCGCTTGTTAAGCCCGTTTGGGGCTGGAACCACCCTGGGGTGACAAAAATTCGAACCTTAATGATACCTGCGCTTTTTGGTGTCTCGGTGTCTCAAATCAATTTATTATTAGATACTTTTATCGCCAGTTTTTTAATGACGGGCTCTATCAGTTATCTGTATTACTCAGATCGATTACTCGAATTTCCATTGGGCTTGTTTGGGATTGCCATCGCGACAGTGATTTTGCCCGCTTTATCTAAGAAGCATGTTAATGCTGAGGGTAATGGCTTTGAGTCCACCATGGACTGGGGCGTTAAAGCCATTCTATTGCTAGGAATGCCTGCTATGTGTGGCTTAATTGTGCTGGCAAAACCTATGTTGATGGTGCTATTTATGCGTGGTGAGTTTACGCTGCATCATGTTGAGATGGCGTCTTATAGCTTGATGGCTTATGGCTGTGGCTTACTTAGCTTTATGTTGATTAAAGTACTTGCGCCGGGATACTACTCTAGACAGGATACTAAGACTCCAGTTCGTTACGGTATCATTGCTATGGTCAGTAATATGGCCTTTAACCTTATGCTTGCTTACCCCTTCGGTTATGTCGGGCTTGCAATAGCGACTTCAATGTCAGCTTTGTTAAATGCAGGTTTACTCTATCGAGGCCTGCATAAAGCTGGGGTCTATCAGGTGAGTAAACAAACGGCCTTGTTCTTTTTCAAAACACTACTCTCTTCAGCTGTTATGGTGGCGTTATTAGTTTACTACCTACCATCGCTAGAGGCTTGGGTGGCACAAGCCTTCTTTGAAAGGGCAATGACGCTATTGATGCTTATATCGGCTGGAGCTGTGAGTTACTTAGTCTGTATGATGTTATTTGGAGTCAGGCCATGGAAGATTAAAACAGGTCTTTAATCGCTGTAGCGATTAACTGCTTTTAGACTCTGGTTTCTAGTAAACTGAATGCTAATTTGTGAATGATAAGCTCACCATAGTAGCTGGGATATAGACTGCTTTGGTGAGTAAAACCTTGCATCAGTAACTTCAGAGTAAGATCATTGCTGATTATCCTTGTCAGCTGGTATATAATCCGCCCACTTGGGCCTGCTATTTATGTAATGTAATGGAACTAATCCGCGGTATACACAATATTTTACCTGCACATCACGGTTGTGTTCTCACTATCGGTAACTTTGATGGCGTCCATAGAGGCCATGCTGAAGTGATCACTAAATTGGTCAAAAAGGCGAGGCAGCTTGGTGTTCCGGCCACTTTAATGACCTTTGAACCTCAGCCACAAGAGATGTTTCGAGGTGATAACGCCCCAGCTAGGATAAGTATTCTCAGGGATAAGATTGTACTACTTGAGGAGCTTGGGATTGACAGGTTAGTGTGCATAAATTTTAATGCTAAATTCGCTAACCTATCGGCACAAGCATTTATTGAAGATCTTTTAGTCAACTCGCTAGGGGTTAAGTACCTAGTAATTGGAGATGACTTTTGTTTTGGTAAGCAGCGGCAGGGCAACTTTGAGATGCTAAAGTTGGCTGGTGAAAAGCACCGATTTGCTGTCGTGAGTACTCAAAGCTTTGTGCTAGGTGATAAGCGTGTTAGTTCAACCGAGATAAGAAAGCAGCTGGCTAAGGGAAATCTTGAACAAGCAAGACGCTTGTTGGGCCACCCGTTTACCTTATGCGGTAAAGTCGCTCACGGTCAGAAACTGGGGCGCACAATAGGTTTTCCCACTGCCAATATTGCACTGAAGCGCCAAGTGTCTCCTGTGAGGGGCGTTTTTGCCGTTAAGCTATATTGGGACGAAAGTGATATTTATGAAGGTGTGGCTAATGTCGGTTTTAGACCGACGGTTAATGGCCAGATCTGTCAATTAGAAGTACACCTTTTTGATTTTGATGGTGATCTGTACGGTCGAACTGTTGAAGTTGAATTGGTCGCGAAAATTAGAGATGAACAGCCATTCCAGTCATTGGATGCGCTGAAAAAACAAATTAACAATGACGCTGACAAGGCCAAAGCACTGCTTGGCAGTGATGCAGGCTAAACCCCTTTGGCTAAATAAACGGTATAGGATCAATGAGCGACTATAAATCTACTTTGAATTTGCCGGAAACTGAGTTTCCGATGCGTGGTAACCTGGCTAATCGTGAGCCAGAGATGTTGAAGTCCTGGAAAGAAGATGGGCTGTATCAGCAGATCCGTGATAGCCGTATTGGCCGTAAGCCATTCATTTTGCATGATGGCCCTCCTTACGCCAATGGTGACATTCATATTGGTCACTCTGTTAATAAAATTCTTAAAGATATTATTGTAAAGTCTAAGACGCTTTCAGGCTTCGATGCGCCGTACATTCCTGGTTGGGATTGTCACGGTCTACCTATTGAGCTTAAAGTTGAGCAAAAAGTGGGTAAACCTGGCCATAAGGTTACCGCAAGTGAGTTTCGTCAGAAGTGTCGTGAGTATGCTGCTAAGCAAGTTGACGGTCAGCGTGATGACTTCATTCGCTTAGGTGTATTTGCTGATTGGCATAAGCCGTACCTAACGATGGACTTTGATACTGAAGCGAACATAGTACGCTCACTGTCGAAGGTGATTGAAAGCGGTCATCTACATAAAGGTGTAAAGCCTGTTCACTGGTGTACTGATTGTGGTTCTGCACTTGCAGAAGCTGAAGTTGAGTATGAAGATAAGAAGTCGCCTGCTATTGATGTTGCCTTTGCTGCCGCAGATAAAAAAGCACTACTTGCTAAGTTCAGTGGTGTAGAGGTTGCTGGTGATGTGTCTATGGTTATCTGGACCACCACACCTTGGACATTACCTGCAAACAGAGCTTTGTCTATTGCTGCAGATCTTGAGTATTCACTTGTTGAGTTTGTTAAAGGTGACAAAACAACGGCCATAATCATTGCAGAAGCACTTGTTGAGTCTTGCATGGAGAGATATGGCGTTGACTCACACAAGGTGCTTGGTCAAGTTAAAGGTCAAGAACTCGAACTACTTCGTTTTAATCACCCATTCTATGATTTCGATGTGCCAGTCATTTTAGGTGATCATGTCACCATCGAATCTGGTACTGGTGTGGTTCACACTGCACCTGGCCACGGTCAAGATGATTTCGTGATTGGTCAGAAGTATGGACTAGAAGTTGCCAACCCAGTTGGTGATAACGGTGTTTATAAATCAGATACCGAAATCTTCGCTGGTCAGCACGTATTTAAAGCGAATGCTAATGTGGTTACGCTTCTCGAAGAGAAGGGCGCATTAATCAAGCATGAAAATATTCTTCATAGCTACCCACATTGCTGGCGTCACAAAACGCCAATTATCTTTAGAGCAACGCCTCAGTGGTTTATCTCTATGGATAACAAGGGGCTAAGAAAGCAAGCTCTTGGTGAGATAGAACAGACTCAATGGATCCCAGATTGGGGCCAGAGCCGCATCGAAAAGATGGTTGAAAACCGTCCTGATTGGTGTATCTCTCGTCAGCGTACTTGGGGCGTTCCTATTACACTGTTTGTTCATCGTGAAACGGAAGAGCTGCACCCAGATAGCGTCTCATTGATGGAGCGCGTTGCTAATAAGATTGAGCAGGAAGGCATTCAGGCTTGGTGGGATTTAGAAGCATCTGAGTTACTTGGCGAGGAAGCCGACCAATACCGTAAAGTGACTGATACTTTAGATGTGTGGTATGACTCTGGCTCTACTTTCTCATCTGTAGTTGCTTCACGTCCAGAGTATCAAGGTCATGATATCGACCTTTACCTAGAGGGTAGCGATCAGCATCGTGGTTGGTTTATGTCATCTTTGATGATATCAACTGCTATGAACGGTAAGGCACCTTATAAGCAAGTACTTACTCATGGCTTTACCGTTGATGGTAAAGGCCGCAAAATGTCTAAGTCTGTGGGTAATGTTATCGCGCCTCAGCACGTAACCAATAAGCTAGGTGCTGATATTCTACGTCTTTGGGTTGCTGCCACCGATTACAGCGGTGAGATGACGGTATCTGATGAGATCCTCAAACGTAGTGCCGATGCGTATCGTCGTATACGTAACACTGCGCGTTTCTTGCTGGCTAACATCAATGGTTTCGATCCAGTAAAAGATGCTGTCGCTGTTGAAGATATGGTTGCGTTAGACCGTTGGGTTGTTCGCCGCGCAGCTGCGCTACAGGAAGAGCTACTTGAAGCGTACGACCAGTATAACTTCCACCTTGTGACACAAAAGCTAATGCAGTTCTGTTCAGTTGAGCTAGGTAGTTTCTACCTAGATATCATTAAAGACAGACAGTACACAGCTAAAAGCGACAGTCATGCACGCCGCAGTTGTCAAAGTGCACTGTATTTAATTTCTGAAGCTATGGTCCGCTGGATTGCGCCAATCTTATCGTTTACAGCTGATGAGATCTGGAAGTTGCTTCCAGGCGAGAGAGAAGCTTATGTCTTCACTCAAGAGTGGTTCCAGGGGCTTGAATCTGTAACGCTAGAATCAGATCTTAGCGATGAGTTCTGGGAGCAGTTACTAACTGTTCGTGGTGAAGTGAATAAGGTGATTGAACAAGCCCGTCGTGAGAAGCAGATTGGTGGTTCTTTAGAGGCTGAGATCACGCTTTATGCCGATGAAGCATTAGCTACTGCACTAACGACCTTAGGTGATGAATTAAGATTTGTGCTTCTAACCTCTAAGACAGAGATTGTTTCACTAGCAGATGCGCCAAGCGATGCGATTGAGACTGAACTTGCCTCGTTAAAGTTAGGTTTAGTTAAGGCTGAAACAGAGAAGTGTGAACGTTGCTGGCATCACAGAGAGGACGTTGCTCAAGTTGAGAGCCATCCAACACTATGTACGCGTTGTGTTACCAATATTGAAGGTGATGGCGAAACACGTCAGTTCGCATAAATAAACATGATTAAGCCTGTAGTCATTACAGGCTTACTGTTTTTAAGTTGCTGGCACTAAGTTGCCGTACAATCAAAATACAAAGTGACGCTCCTATGCGTCATTTTTTTTAAGAGGAAGGCTAATGCCATCTAATTGGAAAGAGAGTGGGCTACGTTGGTACTGGATCGTTGTTGTTATATTTATAGCAGATCAAATATCTAAGCAATGGGTTCTAGCTAATTTTGACCTCTATGAGTCAGTGAAATTATTGCCCTTCTTTAACTTTACCTATGTGCGAAACTATGGCGCTGCTTTTAGTTTTTTAAGTGACGCTGGTGGTTGGCAAAAGTGGCTATTTACCTTTATTGCTATCGGTTTTAGTACGCTGTTAACGGTATGGCTAAGAAGGCAGCATACAGGCCTGTGGCGCCTTAATCTTGCTTATACTTTGGTTATCGGTGGCGCATTAGGAAATCTGATTGATCGCCTACAACATGGCTATGTGGTCGACTTTTTAGATTTTTACTGGAAGAGCAGTCATTTCCCTGCATTTAATATTGCAGATTCTGCAATTTGCGTCGGAGCTGCATTAATTATTCTTGACTCATTTATCTCCGATAGAGATGAGAAAAAGAAAAAAGAGCAAGATGAAAACAGCACTGCAAAGGAGTAATTACATTGTCTGATCTACGTTCGTTACTGTGTCATATGAATATAGTGCTTGAAGATGGTTCAACCGCTGAGAGTACTAAAGCTACTGGAAAGCCTGCTAGATTAAATATAGGCGATGAAAGCCTTAGCCCTGCGTTTGAGGCTCAAATAGTAGAACTTGAAGTGGGCGACTCTCATACATTTACTTTAGCTGCTATTGATGCCTTTGGTGAGTCTAACCCGGATGCTATTCACCATATGGATAGAAGTAAGTTTCCTGCCGATATGTCACTAGAAGCTGGAGTCATTGTCAGCTTCGGCGGCCCTGGTGGCAGTGAGATCCCTGGCGTTGTGCGTGATGTTGCTGGCGACTCAGTGACGGTTGATCTTAACCATCCGTTAGCAGGCCATGAAATAACCTTCGAGCTTGAAGTTGTACAGGTAATTTAGCTATGAATAAGACTAACTCACTGCAGATTAAACTAGCCAACCCGAGAGGTTTCTGTGCTGGCGTTGATAGAGCGATTAGCATTGTAGAAAGGGCACTTGAGCTATTTTCCCCGCCTATCTATGTTCGACATGAGGTGGTGCATAACCGTTATGTCGTGCAAAACCTAAAAGATCGTGGTGCTGTATTTGTCGAAGAGTTAGATCAGGTTCCCGATGAGAGTATTGTCATATTTAGTGCTCATGGAGTCTCTCAGGCTGTTAGGGCTGAGGCTAAGCGCCGTAGTCTGAAGGTGTTTGACGCTACATGCCCGCTAGTGACTAAAGTACACCTGCAGGTTACTCGTGCTAGTAGAAAGGGCATTGAATGCATACTCATTGGTCACGCTGGTCACCCTGAGGTGGAGGGGACTATGGGGCAATATGATAACCCTGAAGGTGGCGTACTTCTCGTTGAGTCTCCTGAAGATGTCGCATCATTAACAGTAAAAGATGCTAATAACCTCTGTTTTGTTACTCAGACGACGCTTTCTATGGATGATACGGCCGATATTATCGCTGCACTGCAGAAACGCTTCCCGACGATTCAGGGGCCTCGAAAAGATGATATCTGTTATGCGACCCAAAATAGACAAGATGCAGTTCGAAATGTCGCTGATGATGTTGAGCTGTTTATTGTTGTTGGCTCTAAGAATAGTTCTAACTCTAATCGTCTTCGTGAACTAGCGCAAAAGCAGGGCAGTGATGCTTACCTTGTCGATAACGCAGATGATATAGATGCCAATTGGTTTACTAATATCACTAAGGTCGCTGTTACTGCTGGCGCGTCGGCGCCCGAGGTGCTAGTTAAGCAAGTGATTGATGCGATTGCCGAGCGCGCTCCAAGTGTCATCACCGAAGTTGAAGGCAGAAAAGAAGATACTGTATTTGCGGTACCTGCTGAGCTGAGATAAAACTCAACTTAAATCATTTAATAACCAAACTAAGGAGGCGCAATGCCTCCTTTTTTATTGTCTAAAAATAACACAAGATCTAACAGGTAACCTTTTTAGACTCTAATGTTACTAGCGGCTAACATTCGACTAAACTATGATTAACCTATATTATAGCTAAAACAGCTAACTTTCAGATTTTTAACAGGTAAATCATCGATTTTAGCGTCAAATATGTGGCGAACGAGGGAGAATTGACGCATATGAACTCAAGACAAAATGGATTCTCGCTTATTGAGGTCTTAGTTTCCCTTGTCATTCTAGTGATCGGACTGATAGGTGTCTTTAATTTACATATTGTAGCCAAACGAGGAAGCTTTGAGTCATTTCAGCAAACTCAAGCTTCGTTTTTTGCAATTGATATCATCAATAGAATGAAGCTTAACCGTGGGCAGCTTGCAGGTTATGCAGGCACTTATGCAGGGAATTTATCTCTGCCCAGCCAGTCTTGTGATGTTTCTATTGGTGGAAATGCTATCTGTACAAGCACTGAAACCCTCCAGTGGGATCTCTATAACTGGGAGCAGTTGTTGAATGGTGCCGGTGAAACTAAGGCTACCCGCTCTATCGGCGGATTAGATACTCCTACTGCTTGTATTCAAGTCTCTGGTGCAGGAGATGTCGTTGTTGCTATCACTTGGAGAGGCATTCGTGAGGTATCAGATGGTGCTGCAGGGGCTGACGAGTTTGTTAAGTCATGTGGAACCAGTAACAAGCGAAGAAGAGCTTACTCTATCAATACGGTGATAATTTAGTTTGGTTACTTTTATGAATAGAAAATATCGAGCACAGAAAGGCTTATCTCTGGTTGAGTTGATGGTAGCTATGGTTATTTCACTCTTTCTCAGTGCGGGGATCTTTTCGATGTTCAATATGTCCGCGACCAATGTAACTACGACGAGCCAGTTTAATCAGCTACAGGAAAATGGTCGAATAGCACTCTCATTAATGGAACGCGATGCCAGCCAGCTTGGTTTTATGGCTGATATGACTGGGACTGATTTTATGATTGGAACCAACACTCAGATTAATGCGGTTGATATTCCACCTGGTAATGACTGTATTGGTGGGGGGGCAAATAATGGCAGTTTACCCAATAATATCCCATCACACTTTCGTCGTTTGTGGGGTTATGAAAGTGGCGTGTCTGCTGAATCTTTTGCTTGCTTATCTGATGTCTCTGCTTCTACAGATGTATTGCAAATTAAGCGCCTTTCTGGACCTTCAGTTGCAGTGCCTAATGATAATAATCGTTATTACGTTGGGACGACCGCCAATCAAGCGGTGATCTTTAGTGGTGATCAAGCGACCCCTGTGCTCGATAATGGCCGCTTTTGGGAGTATCAACACCACATATATTATATTCAGGAAGATAGCGGGGTCCCAGTGCTTAGGCGAAGAGTGCTAAGGAATGGTGGTATGAACACCTCTGGAAGCTATGAGCAGCTAGTAGAAGGCATAGAGAATATGCGTATTCTCTATGGGTTTGATAATGATGGAGATGACACTGCCGATAGTTTTATGCCTGTCCAGAATGTTACCTCACTTATGTGGGATAACGAGCTCTTTCAACGCTTAGTCGCTTTAAGGATATTCCTCTTGGTTCGCTCTGTTGATGAAGATAGAACGTTCACCAATGATGCAAGTTATCAGCTTGGTGATAAAACCATAGCGGCTACCGGGGATCACTTCAGACGCAAAGTCGTTTCTACCACTGTGGTACTTGAAAACCCAGTGTTGATAAGAAATTAGGAGAAACTAATGAGAAAGCAGCAAGGCATGGTACTTTTTTTCTCCTTAATTACATTAATTATTATGACTGTAATTGGTGTTGCACTTGCCGTTAATTCTAGCCAGTCGATGAAGATGGCGGGTGCTGGCTCTGAAAGGGTCGAGGCAATGTCTTCAGCTCACGGAGCGCAAGATAGAGTTGTGGCAAATAATCAGGGTGCAACCATAGCAAACCTTGCAGGTACTTTGGTGATTAACGATGCAGCACTTGGGGTGACCAATACACTTACCCCCTTAGCGGCTGGAGATGTGAACTGTCAACGAAGTACTAAAGCCAGTTCAGCCAACTTAATTAGTTGCAGACGAGTCGAAATATCCAGTGCTGCGAGTTTTGGTAAAAAGAATTTAGGCCAATTATCAGTTGTGGCTGGTATAGAGCAGGAAGTATTAACCGGGAGTTAGTTATGTGGATCAAACGTTTTTTATGCGCTGGGATAGCGGCTCTGAGCATAATATCAGGTATGAGCTATTCAGATGATACCGAGCTCTATGTCTTTGAGTCCTCTGCCCGATCCGGTGCACGTCCTCAGGTGCTTATTATCTTTGATAATTCAGGCAGTATGGGGACTATGATTGAAGATGCGGAAGCATTTTATGATCCGAGCATCACTTATCCCGCCTCTGGTAGCGATAATTCATTGCAAGAAAGAATGGTCTATTTTACCAAAGGTGGTGTAGATAACTCGGCTATGCCTGTACCTGACAGTCCATCGGAAAGTCGGCGTTTTCTTGGTGAGATCAATGGCTGTGAATCTTCTTGGGATTATCTTAACAATTATGGTGTGTTCACCGGCTTTTTCAGAGAGTACTCATTCTCTGGTCAGAACGGAACTTGGCAGGAGGTGCCAGATAATAATGGTGCCAATATAACGATTATTGACTGTTTTGATGATATTGAGGGAGGAAAGTGGAAGAATGCGCCCGGTCAGCCAAATGGCTTCCCAATCGACAGTGCAGGAAATAAGAAAAATCCTGTTAGATATGAAGAGGTGGATAGTGGCTCTTCTAGTGCAGATTTTGATGCGGCTATAGAGAAAGCTAAGCTTACAGGGTTTGGTACTGGACAAACTATTACGCTATATACAGATAATTACCTAAGGTGGTTTCACGGTGATAAAGCGCTTGTGCCAAAATCAAGGTTAGAGGTCGCTAAAGAGGTCATAAAAAACACCATCGTGACTACACCGAGTGTTGATTTTGGTTTAGCAATATTTAACCTCAATTACCGTGATGAAGGGGATAGAGATGGCGGCCGTATCGTCTCCGGCATTAAAACAATGACAGAGGCCAATAAGGTGAGCTTATTGTCAACGATTGAAGGTCTACCAGCGTCGACCAACACTCCTTTATGTGAAACCTTATATGAGGCATATAGATACTTTGCAGGCAGAAGTGTTTATTTTGGTAACGATGATAAAAACTACAGCAATTGGTATCAAGCAAACCGTCCGCCTAGAGATACGAGCATAGAAGATGGTGGAAGTTATATCTCACCTTTTAAAGAGTGTCAGAATCGGGCCTATGTTGTATATATTACCGATGGTGTGCCAACGGTTGATAAATCTGCTGATAGTAAGGTGAAGGAGTTATCAGGAATTAGTAGCAGTGATAAGTTCACTAACACTAATCCAAGCTTTACTAGCTATCTACCTGCACTTGCTGGATGGATGAATACCAATGATGTTAATACCAATGCAGGTTTCCCTGACGACCAAAATGTGACCACTTTTACTATCGGTTTCAGTGAAGGAGCAGATGATGCCGCTCCATTGTTGACCAAAACTGCAGAGCTTGGCGGCGGTGAGTATTATTCCGCTAAGAGTGCTACACAGCTACAAGCTGCTCTTTCGCAGGTGTTCTCACAAATTTTAGAGGTTAACGCCAGCTTTACCTCTCCTTCAATTGCGAGTAATAATTTCGATAGAACTCAAACCTTCGATTCTGTCTACTACGCCATGTTCTTACCCAATAAAGGTCCCCGTTGGACTGGTAACCTTAAGAAGTTTAGGGTAACTGGAGGTGGCGATATTGTTGATAAAAATGGCGCTTTAGCCATTGGCTCAGACGGTAACCTTAAGTCATCGGCATGTTCATACTGGACACCAAATTCGGTTTGTTCATCAGCAAGTGACGGTGGGGACGGTAACGATGTAAGGACTGGAGGTGTTGCACATAAGTTAAGGACTGGCGGTACAAGAACATTATATGGCAACTATGGTAATGCTGGTGCACTTGAGCCTTTTACCAAGTCTAATGCTGCCAATGCTGCTGGCGGTGAGGCGGCCTTAGCCAGTTTCATGAAGACCGATGTTGATCAGTTAGATACCATATTTAACTGGGCTAAAGGTCAGGATGTTGATGATGATAACGGTAATAACAGCACGAGCGAGTTAAGGCAGGATATTGTCGGCGACCCGCTTCACTCAAAACCATTAGCAATTAACTTTGGTTCCAGTGCCGCTCCAGATATTAGAGTGGTGGTGGGGACAAACCATGGCTTCCTTCATATGTTCAAGGATACAGGCTCTGATGTTTCTGAAACATGGGCGTTTATGCCCTATGAGCTTTTACCAAATATCACTGAGTTAAGGGCAAATGTTCCAACGGGAGTGCACTCTGTCTATGGAATGGATAGTCCACCAGTTGCCTATGTTAAAACCGGGTCTGGCGGTATTGAAAAAGCTTGGATGTTTACAGGTATGAGGCGTGGTGGGAAGTCCTATTATGCTATTGATATTACTAATCCTGATTCGCCAAGTTATATGTGGAAAATTGATTCAGACAGTGCAGGTATGAGTGAGATGGGGCAAACTTGGTCTGAGCCCGTTGTCACGTTAATCCCTGGATGGCCAGCAGGAAATACTGATCCTGCTACAGCAGAACCTGTACTTATTTTTGGTGCTGGATATTCTCCATCGACAAAGGATGCGGCTGAGGTTGGAACCGCAGATAGTGAGGCTAGGGGAGTCTTCATTGTCGATGCTAAGACAGGCAAACTAATTCATGCGTTTGGACCGAGCTCAGGGACTAGCGTGACTCAGATGCCTGGAATTACTGACAGTGTACCAAACTCTGTCGCCGTGCTAGATGCCAATGGCGATCGTTTAACTGACAGAATATATGCTACAGATACAGGTGGTAATGTATGGCGAATGGACCTTCCGGGAGCAACACCTAAGAGCTCAACTAAACCTTGGACAGCATTTAAGTTTGCAGACCTTGGCGGAAGTACATTGGCAAGTGATAGGCGCTTTTTTGCGGAACCTGCTGTCGCGCAAACGGTCTTTACTAACTTATCTGAAGTTGATGTAACGATAAATGGTGAGACGACTAATACTAAGACCTATCAAAATGTTGCTTATGATGCTGTTGTTGTTGGTAGTGGGCACAGACCACATCCGTCGGATAAAAGTCGTAGTGACATGTTTTATATGCTCCAAGATAGAAATGTGGTTTCACGCTCCTTTAATGGAGCCGCAGGTAATGAGATCCCTGCAGCACTGACGCTCTCAGATCTATACGATGTGACTTCAACAGCTCCAAGTACCGATAGTGAAAATATCAGCTTTGGGCTTAAACGTGGTTGGTATTATGGCTTTGGCGGAGTGGGTGAGAAAAGTCTGGCTGGGGCCTCTATCATCGAAGGTCGAGTATTTTTCACTTCTTATGTTCCAGGTGATACATCGTCCAGTAATCAGTGTTTAGTGGCGGGGGTTGGCCGATTATATGGCTTTGATCTTCACAAAGGGACACGTTCCTACACCCATGAATATATTGAGATGGGTGAAAGGGTACCTGATACCCCACAGCTTGTTATTCCGCCGAATGGAGAAGGTGATAGCTATATGTACCTAATCGGAATCGGTGCTGCTGGTGAGGATATGAAAAAAGCAGGTGGTGACGGTGGCGGTGGCGACGGTTGTCCACCAGGGGATGATAAGTGTGTTGGTGGTGGTTTAGGTGTTAATAAAATTTATTATCATATCAATGAATAAGAGTGTTGGACTATGAAGAAAAAGCTGATGAAAGTGATGAAGGGGTTTAGTTTAATTGAGTTAATGATTGCTGTGGCGATTATGGGCATTTTAGCTGCGGTTATCTATCCCTCTTACACTGAGTTTGTGACTAAAGGTGGACGGGCCGATGGACTTGCAGCTGTGATGCGTGTGGCAAATTTACAAGAGCAGTTTTACTTAGATAATAGGCAATACGCGACAGATATGACTCAGTTGGGTTTAGATGCTGATCCTTTTGTTACTGATAATGGTCTATATAGCGTCGATTCAACGGGTACTACAAGTTTTGTCGTTGTTGCTACAGCGCAAGGTAAGCAAGCTAGTAGGGATACTGGCTGTGTAACTATTCAGATCAATGATATTGGAGAGAAATCTCCTGCGGAGTGTTGGGAATGATAACTAACGTACGCTTGTCCTATTTTATGGTCTTATTACTTACTGTATCTGGTTCTGTGCTTGCTGATAACACTAAGGGAGGTAAGAAAGATTATAAGTGTTACCTTCAAACCACTTCAGGGCATCAGATAGCGTTTTATGAGTGGAAAGAGAAGGAGGTTGCACTGCGCATGGCAAAGTTACCAGCTAGAAAGGTGCCTTCTAAAGGAGTAGGGAAAAAAGCATATATAAAAGATGTCGAAGAATGTGTTGAATTGGACCAGGAGTTTACTTTAGGCGCTGCGCAGAAGTTGGATGACATTACGCTAAAATAGCTTCCGAATGCTCTGCTTTGAGGTTAAAGAGGTTAAGTCTCAAAGCTGTTATATAGTAGCTATAAGCAATTGACGCTTGCGGTGCTGTATTTAGCTTTTCCTGATGGGCTGATTTCAATACCAAGAGACTCTTCACTGCTCTGGTTTCCAGGGCAATATACAAATAAACCAGATGTGAATGCTCCGGTCAATAGCCCATCAGGGCTATAACTTATTGAACTCGTATCGTATGAAACAAAGTCGCTGGAATTGATAGCACCTACCACTGTAAGTATCTCATCATTGCCGTCGATCTCATTAGCGACACCATTATCTAAAAATATTTTGTAGCCCTCGCTCCAGTCAGCAGTACAACTTCCAGAGACTACTGGGCACATAGTTACTCTTGAGCCGTAACTTACAGCGTGACTTCGGGCAAAGAGTAAAGATTGATTAACTTTACGGATCTCACTGTCACTACGGTAGCCCTCATATAATGCCTTTAGTGATGGAGCGCCAACACCAACTAATAGCATAGCGACGACCAGAGTCACCATCAGTTCAATTAAAGTAAATCCATTTATAGTCGCACGCATGACACTACCTTCTCTCTAATATTAACTCTAAGTATAAGCGAGAATAGGTGTTTTATCAGCACGAAAAAGCAACTATTTACAGCCAATATATTGACTTTAAAGGAACAATTGACTGCTAGCTTTTGCTGTTTAGGTGCTTGTTGCTACAAGGTTTTAGGTTAAGTGCATTCAATGACCTTAGCTTTAGAAAACCTAACTCTTCCAGATTGGTTAATTATCACAGCTTTAGATGATTCACTTTTAATACTTGTAGGGCAGTATTTTAATGTCCCGTTCGTACCTGAAGCTAAGCCATCAGGAAGGAACCTAACCGAGCTTCGATTGTATGTAACAAAGTCATGTTGGTAAAAAGGACTGGTCTTTAAGAGAATGACATCTTCTGCATCAATGGTGTTTGGCTCACCAGAATCAGTGAATACAGTGAGTCCAATCGTCCAGTCTTTACTGCATCTGTTATCTACAACGGGGCAAGTCGTTACCCTGACACCGTAGCTAATTGCACTATTACGTGCCAGTTGAAGAGCTTGTAATATGGTTCGAATTGAAGAGTCTGCTCTATAGTGATCATAGAGTGAGTTGAAGTTAGGCACTGCGACACTAATTAAGGTGGTTGTAATAACAAGTGTTGTCATGAGTTCAACTAAGGTGAAGCCTTTTTGTGGGGGCATATTCAATCCTTTGAATATCAGTCTTTTGGGGAGCAGCTATTTTGCTTGATAGCTGCCAGTGTTGCGTCCTGCATCACTTTTTAGCAAATGTACTCGCTTACAAGTAAGTATAGCGATTGATTTTAAACATATTTCATTAAGTTTAATAATGTTCAGTTATATGAACATTGCATTTATTTATTGATTGATATATTAACTTTGGTGATTTCAAAGCTCGTGATAAGCTTGAGCAATAATTCCGATAAATAACTTTTACCCTATAAAGGAGCATTTGATGAAAAAGGTCGAGGCTATAATTAAGCCATTTAAGTTGGATGATGTGCGTGAGTCTCTAGCGGAGATCGGCATTACCGGCATGACCGTTCTAGAAGTCAAAGGCTTTGGTCGTCAAAAAGGTCACACTGAGCTTTATCGTGGTGCAGAGTATATGGTCGATTTTTTACCTAAAGTAAAAATTGAACTGGTTATTCAAGATGAACAGCTAGATCAGGCTATAGAAGTTATTGTCGATACTGCCCGTACTGGAAAAATTGGTGACGGTAAGATCTTTGTGACCGAAATAGAGAGAGTGATTCGGATTCGTACTGGCGAAGAGAACGAAGAAGCGGTTTAACGCTTAGCTGTATAAGTCATATAAATAAAAAGGCGCTGCATTTGCAGCGCCTTTTTATTATTTGAGCACTAAAGTTCGTGATATAGGTCTACGAGACTTGAGATGATGAGTCTCTAATGACTGGCTCTGGAGTAAATATCTTAGCTTGGTCTGATTTTTGTGATCGCCTCTTGGCTATCAGCAGTTCAGTGGCCATTTGGGCTATTTTTTGATTAGGTTGGTGTACCGTTGTTAGCTTGGGCCAGGTTTGTCTGGAAAATGGACTATCTTCAAAGCCAACGATAGAAATATCATTAGGGATATCAACCCCTTCTAACCTTGCTGCAAACAAAGCTCCAGCCGCTATCTCATCATTACAAGCAACAATTGCAGTTGGCTTATTTGCTCTTTTAAGTAACGCTTTAGCGCCAGTAACACCTGATTCAAATGAATATTCACCCTCAATAATATTGTGTTTATCTATTGTGAGATTATTATCCACTAGTGCTTGAGTGTAGCCTGATAAACGAGCCTTAGTTGATTCGTGGTGTTGATCACCACTTAAAAAGGCAATATTTTTATGGCCTAGGTCAATGAGGTGTTGGGTAATGGATATTGCACCGAATTTGTCATTTACTAATACGGCTAAGCCAGTGTCGGCTTCAACTTTCTCTCCCGCGATAATCCGCACATAATTTGCATCAATTTTGTCTAAAGCTTGAAGAATTTTTGGGTCTTCAGACAGTGGCGGCGTTAATACCAAGCCTGCGAGTCTTGCATGCTTCACCATAGTGGTTAATTCATCACAAATGTTATCAGATTTTGCATTGCAGGGATGAATAAGCAGCTCATATCCTAGATCTTTGCATGACGATAAGATGCCGTTTTGCATATCAATAACATAATAAGCATTAGGGTTATCATAGATAAAGCCGATCACATAGGACTTAGTTCCAGCTAAGTTTCTTGCTGCTAAGTTTGGTTGATAATCAAGCTCTGCAATCGCTTTGTTGACCTTATCTATAGTGGCTTGCTTTACAGATGGTTCGTTATTAGTGACTCGAGAAACGGTTTTAATTGAGACTCCAGCATGTTTCGCTACATCATTTATTGTGACTTTCATACAACTAAACACTCATTTTATCAGTGTGTTAAGGGTAAGTTCTAATGCTTGTAAAGATGAGAGTACGCTGTCGGAGTTCAGGTTTACAAAGAACTTTTTTTCATTTTGTTACAGTCTATAGTGCGAACTTTTACTCTAATAAGCAATCGACAAATGTAATTTTCATCTTGTAAAAATATTTTTAATATAAGTAATAACTGATTATTTTCTCTCTGAACCCCACGTATAACAAAGGTTTAACAATTGCTCATTGAGCTCACGCCTGTAAAAAAAATGTTCAAACAAACCCGTTTTTCTTGTTTTTGGTTATTTTGTTGTGGCGTCACTGTTAAATATTGTGTAATGTTTGTACTAGACATGACAGCGTTGTCATTCCATTAGGGAATGGTTATGGATATTAAAAAAATAAAATAAAGTTATGGAAGGGAAACGAGATGCGACCATCTAATTTTAAGAAAAGTGTACTAGCTACAAATATAGCGCTTATGCTCGGTACTGCAGTATCTATGTCAGCTATCGCGGCTGAAGCTGACAGTGCTGCAGTCGAAGCTGATGAAAATATCGAAAAGATTGAAGTGCGTGGTATTCGTGCTTCACAACAGGCCAACCTGAACGCTAAGCGTTTTTCAGACGGTACTGTTGATGCGATTACAGCTGAAGATATCGGTAAGTTTCCAGATAAAAACGTTGCCGAATCACTTCAGAGAATTCCAGGCGTAACAATTCAGCGTCAATTTGGTGAAGGTGCTGGAGTTTCTATTCGTGGTGCTGGTCAAGACTTAACTTTGACAACATTAAATGGTCAGAATGTGGCGTCTACAGGTTGGTTTGTTCTAGAACCTGCAAAGCGTTCATTTAACTATGAGCTTCTCCCTTCTGAACTTGTAGGTGACTTAGAAGTTTATAAGTCGTCTCAAGCCGATCTTGCTGAAGGCGGTATTGGTGGTACGGTTATTGTTAATACTCGTAAGCCACTTGATATGGACTCTCTTACTTTTTATGCATCAGCTGAAGGTCAATATCAAAGTGATTCAGATGCTGTAGATCCACAGTTTTCTGCTCTAGGTACATGGAAAAACGACAGTGAAACTTTTGGTGTATTAGTTTCAGGTGTTTTGCAAGAGCGTAGCTTGCAGCGTCAAGGTAATGAAGCGTTTTGGGAGTGGGGTGCAGGTCCAGTTGCTTTTGAACAAGATCGTAAGCGTTCAGCTCTTACAGCTACTTTCCAGTATGCACCTACTGATTCGTTGAACTTTGTTTTCAACGCGATTGATATGCAAATGGAAGCAAATAACACTAACTATGCTTTATGGTTAACTCAAGGCGATACTTCTTGGGCAGGTGCTCCGGGTTCAGGTGCATGGGATGACACTACTTGGTTAGGTGGCTGTGGTTTGTGTGGTGGTGATGCACCCAGCGCAGATGGTTCAGGTACACAAGTTTCTGGTCCTTTGAATGTTGCTTTCTGGCAGGCTCGTCCTCGTGAAGCGACAATGAAATCACAGGTATTTGACCTGAAGATGGATTACGAAGGTGATGGCTATGTATTCACAACTCAAGTAGGTACTACGACTTCAACGGGTGGTACTGACTTTGAAATGGTTGTAGATGACGGCACTGGTGGTACGCCAATTCCTGGTGGCTCATATGATTTTACTGGTGGCAACCAAACTTGGGATACCAATGGATTTGATATGGCGACATATGATCCAGGTTCACTCAGTATGGGAACTGGCTCTAACTTTAACCGTACTCCAAAAACAGATGATGAAAGCTATATCCAGGCTGATGTTGAGTTTGATGTCGACCTAGGTGTCATTACAGCGGTTAAAACAGGTGTTAAATACGCTCAGCACAACACAACTTCTCGCCGTTATGAATATATTCAAGCTGAAGGCTTTGATACTTCAATAGCAACGAGCGGTATCTCTGCAGGAACAATTGATGTTGGTGCTGGTGACTACCAAATTGCTAAGTTTGACCCTGATGCACTTAAAGCTTGGGCTAAATCTAGCATTATTGGCGAGAATGAAGATTTAGGTTCATATCGTGAAGTAGATGAAGATAACTACGCAGCTTACGTCATGGCTAAATTTGGCACTGACGGCATGCGCGGTAACTTCGGTGTCCGTTATGCCGGTACTGAAGCAACATCTACCTATTATCAAGGTGGTAAGAAAATATCAGATGATGCGAGTTACGGTGAGTGGTTACCAAGCTTGAACGTAGTTTTTGATCTATCTGATGATGTCATTATGCGTGCATCTGCTGCACGAGTTATGGCTCGCCCACAGTACGATGATATGTATGTTAACCCTAATGTATTAGGTGCTGATGACGATCTACCTGATAACCAGTATTGGGTTGTAGGTAATATCGGCCTTAAACCATATGTTGCTAATCAAATGGATCTAGGTATTGAGTGGTACTTCAATGCTGACTCACTAGTTTCTGCTGGCCTATTCTGGAAAGACGTTAAGAACTTCGTAACGATCAATGAGTACCGCGCTGACAGTGCAGATATTCCATTTGAAGGCACTTTACGTCCGGATGAAGAAGCTGCAGGTTGGACCGTTCAAGAGAAGCAAAATGGTGAGTCTGCAATTATCCAAGGTGCTGAATTCCAATACCAACAAGATTTCGGTAATGGTTTAGGCTCAATTGTTAACTATACCTATACAGATACAGAGACAGGTGAAAACACGTATACAGATATGAATCCTTTCTTGAGTGATAGCTCAGAGCATTCATATAACGTAACGGGTTACTTTGAAAACGACCTTTTCCAAGTTCGCTTAGCTTATAACTGGCGTAGTGAATATATGATCCGTGAGCAAGGTTCATATGGAAACCGTTTACATGATGCATTTGGTAGCTTAGATTTAAGCGCGATTTGGCATGTTACTGATTATTTAGATATAAAGCTTGATGGTAATAACCTACTTGAAGAAGGTTCGGTTCAAACTGGTAACAATAATTTCCAGACAAACCGAAGTGGCTTCACGGCTGGTTTCCCTACATTTGAGTACGAGATGGCTCGACGCATTACTCTAGGGGCAAGTTTAAGGTTCTAATCTAATTAGAATTAAGGTATAAAAAAGGGGGAGTTTAACTCCCCTTTTTTGTGCCTATCAAATTGTATTTTTAATAAGAAGTCCAGATAAGGAACCATTCATATGTCAAATGAAATATCTCTTTTAGACCCAAGTAAACATGCAGATTTAAAAGTTAGTAAGCCTGACTTTTCACAAGTAGCTGATGAGCATATTTTACCTATTACTCTTCATGAATTTTCTCGTGCCGCAACTGAATATCCCATTGTTTTTGTAAAAAACAGTGAGACAGGAAAGTTTCAGTCTGTCGTGATGTTAGGCCTGAAGCCGGAACAAAATTTAAGCGTGGTAAACGGTGAGTGGGTTGGAAGCTATATTCCGAATGCTGTAAAGGATTACCCATTTGCTGTTGTATTGAATGCCGAGCAGCCAGATAAGATTTGGATTGGTATTAGAGAACAGAGCAAACAAGTGGGTACCGATGCAGGTGAACCTCTATTCAAGGAAGGAGAGGAGACGCCTTTCTTTAATCAACGTCGAGAGTCAATAGTCCAGCATTTTGAAGAGGAGCAAGCCAGCCAGTCCATTTTGCAGTTTTTGGCAGAAAAAGAGCTGTTTAGGCAGCAAACTTTAACCGTTACAGTTAAAGGTGAACAGCGTAACATTAATGGCCTTTATATGGTCGATGAAGCTAAGTTGAATGATCTTTCTGATGATGACTTTCTTGACCTTAAGAAGCGTGGATTACTGGGCCCAATTTACGGTCATTTAACTTCTTTACATCAAGTCAATCGATTAGCCAGAACGGAAATGTTGAGCGAGTAATGATTTGGAGGTCATTTGATGTCAGCTTCAACAAACCAGATTAAAAGCATCATCATTGTCGGTGGTGGAACAGCCGGCTGGTTAGCGGCTAATCATTTAGGTCGAAAGTTTTCTACTGCAGATGGCCTTCCAATTAAAGTCACCTTGGTTGAGTCTCCCACTATTCCTAATATAGGGGTTGGAGAGGGAACTGTTCCTATGATGCGTGAAACATTACGCTATCTTGGAATTGATGAAGGAGAATTTGTTACCTCATGTGATGCCACTTTTAAACAAAGTATCAAGTTTGTCGACTGGGTATATGACCCTAGTGAAGTTGAGAAGCATGAGTATCATCATCTATTCGACTATCCAACAGGTGATAACCCTGCTTTTTATTGGGGCAAAGTGCATGACCATAAGTGTAAGAGCTTTGCCGAAAGTGTATCAATTCAAGCCGGCGTAGCGGATTCTGGCTTGGCTCCCAAACTGATAACTCAACCTCAATATCAAGGTATAACTAGCTATGCTTACCACCTTGACGCAACTAAGTTTTCAGAACTCCTGAAAAAAAACGCTGTGGAGCGCTTTCATGTTTCTCATGTTGTAGATGATGTTGTTGACGTTGAGGTTAGTGTTGATGGGAATATCAGCCAATTATCAACGATGTCCAATGGTAAGTTAGTTGCTGATCTCTATGTTGACTGTACAGGTTTCAGTGCTCGCTTGATTGAAGGTGCTTGTAAGGTACCATTTGTTGATAAAAGTGATGTACTGTTTGTTGATTCAGCATTAGCTGTACAGGTTCCTTATGAATCTGCTGATAGCCCTATACCATGCTATACAATCTCATCGGCTCAAAAGGCGGGCTGGATATGGGATATAGGCTTGTCTCAAAGGAGGGGAGTCGGTTATGTCTACTCTAGCCGGTATAGCACTAGAGGTGAGGCTGAGTGTGAGCTACGGAAGTACTTAGGAGTAGGTGAAGAGGTTAGTTTTCGGCACATTCCGATGAAAATTGGTTACCGTCAAAGAGCCTGGCATAAAAACTGTGTAGCAATCGGCTTGTCTGCGGGTTTTGTTGAGCCACTTGAGGCTACAGGTCTGTTAGTGTTTGACGTCACTTCTCGGATGTTAGCTGAATGCATGCCCAGCAAACTGGAGGTGATGTCAATCTCTGCAAAGCAATTTAATAATAAAATCGCCAATACCTGGGAGCGGGTGATTGATTTTATAAAGCTACACTATGTTGCCTCTAAACGCTCAGATACTGCATTTTGGCGAGATAATAGAGAGGAGTCTAGTATACCTGACTCACTTAAAGAAAGACTTGAGCTATGGAATCATCAGTTGCCTAACCGGTACGACTTCACTTCGACATTAGATATTTTCAATTTAGAAAATTATCTTTATGTACTCTATGGCATGGACTTTAAAACTGACCTAGGTAATGAGCCTGTTTCAGAAGCGGGCTTACAAATGTACCAGAAACATCAAATAAATTTGGAGTCAATGCTAGAGCAAGGAAAAGAGGCCTTACTACCACACCGAGAGTTAATAGATAAAATTAATCAGTTTGGTATTCAAAAAGTATGAAGTAAGTAGGCTGGTGTTAGCTTTATAGGCTACTAACCTAAAGTTAACACCAGTTTGTCGCTTTAAAGAGCGGTCTGCTTTAAAAATTCACTATGAGTCATTGATGCCTTCACTGCTTGCTTTTGTTGCTCTTGCAATCTTTGCAGAGTGTTATGTAACTCTTTCTCTGTAGAGGGGAGGTTAATGCACGGGGTATGATCCATCCCATAGAGAATATATCGATAGTTCTCATCTGTGAATATTGTGCCGTAACCACCTGCTAAATCCATAAACTCACATGTTTTATGACGCCATAGTTCAATTTTTTCCTGTAAGCCATCTGCAAATTTCGCAGTCTGCTTAGCATGTTTCCAAAACTCAGTGTCTTCACGATCTGTAAGGCAGTAATGTAAAATAATGAACTGCCTAAGATCTTCATAAATTCCATTAATTGTTTTGTTATAAGAATCACGTACTGATTGGGGAGGATTTTTAGATGATAAGTGGGTAGCAAGTAACCGAGCACCAACGTTAACAAGATGAAGTCCAGTAGATTCAAGGGGCTCAATAAAGCCACCTGATAGGCCAATAGCAATACAGTTTCCTACCCAAAACTCTTTCCTACAGCCGATTTTCATATCTAAGTGTACAGTACGAATTATCTCTTGCTCATCACCCAAATGCTCCAATAATTCCTGTTCGGCTTGCTGTTTGGTTAAGCGATTACCATCATACACATATCCAGTGCCTTGACGGCTTGCGAGATCGATCTCCCATACCCAACCATTAGTTAATGCAGTTGCAACTGTGTATGGTTTAGGTGGTGTCCCTTCAGGGTAACGACGTTGAATAGCGACAGCTTTGTTGCAAGGCAGCTCCTCTTCAAATGATTGCCAGTTATTTTTCTTCACTTGCTCTATAAGAAGCCCTTTAAAGCCTGTGCAGTCAATATAGATATCAGCTGTATACTCTCCAGATTCAGTCATAATAGATTCGATACGGTTGTCACTAGTATTGATGTGAGTCACATTTGTTTCAATATGCTCAACTCCCGCTTCACAGGCTTTTCGCTTTAAAAATTGACCCATCAAAGTCGCATCTAAGTGATAGCCGTAGGGGACAATACCTTTATAGGGCGGAGAGTTTTTAGCTTTGGGGCAATGTTCATGCTTTATCAGCTCTGAAGAGATACTGGTTGCACTTGCAAAACTTTGATTTGATTGAGTGGCGCTTATCCAAGTCGTAGCGTTGTCTAAGGGACCCGCTGGACCTTGCTGTTCAAACGGATGAAAGTATTCGTGCGTTTGACCATTCTCAGGCTTCATCCAGTTACGAAACATGATACCTGTTTTTAAAGTGGCATTGGTTTCTCTGATGAGCTCATTTTCATCTAGCCCCATAGCCGCGAAGAGAAAGCGAATACTGTGAACTGTAGCTTCACCGACTCCAATCGTACTAATGTCTTTGCTTTCAATAAGTCTGATTTTTACGTCGCCACCAGATCGATTATAGAGTTGTTGCAAATACATTGCGGTTATCCAGCCAGAACTTCCACCGCCAACAATCGTGATATTCTTAATTGTTTCTGTTGTCATGCCTACCTCTCTACCTAAATAACCAATATTGCTATGCCAGATAAGATAATCCAGCCAGCGAAAAATACCTTAAGCCCTTTTACTGGAAGATAAAGCGCCAGTTTCTTAGCTAAGACGCCCCCGATAACAGCACCAGGGCCTGCAAATAACAGTACATTGAAATAGGCGTCACCATGTTTTGATAGATGTATAGGGCTCACAGACCAGACAGTAATAGCTGTGACAATAACACCAAGAGCGATAGCTAAGCTCGGCTCACATCTTTTTAAAAGCATATAGATAACAATGATTTCTCCAACCCCGACAGACAGCCAGGCGGTGATAATGCCACCTATAAAACTGATACAAGAGAGTTGAATCAGCTCACTTCTGTTTAACGAGGTGCGCAAATTTGTCTGCTTTAATGTCAAGCAGCTGTAGAGAATGGCAACACCTAAGACGATTGAAAAAATACTGAAGCTAAACTCAAGTGAGCTAGGGGGCTGAAATGAAAGTAGTTGAGCTGTCCAGATCCCGGCTACTGCAAAAGGTGAGGTGACACTGAGTTGTTTGATGAGCGCTTTGCGTACAGGAGACAGGTTATCCCTATTAAAATGAAACCACCAAGTTAATGCACCGGCGGTCATACCAAAGCACTGAATAGCAAAGGATGTCGATATACTTTGTTCACTGGTAAAGTTAAGGCTATTAAAGACTGGAATAAAAATGACGCCACCACCTGCGCCTGTGGAGTTTGCAAAGATTGCTCCAGTGATGCCTAGAAATAAGTAATGAAGGTAGTCGCGGATAAGTTCAATAGGGTCAGAGAATTGTAATACCCAGATAGACCATAAGCTAGCTAAACCTAGGAAGAGATATAGAGGTTTGGAGTTGAACGCTTTACTATTTTTGCCATGCTCACTCATCTTAGGTCCATTTTATTATTGTTTTTCTATTCGCCTAATTATCACACTAACACTTTTAATGATGTTATCAACTTTTGACAGCGTTGTCATATTTTAGTGTTGCACCTAGTTTGGTTGATTAAAATAAATAACTGCAACTTCTCTTGCTCTGTCTAGCTTGAGCAAAAAAGTTACTGCTGAATGTCAAAAAAATGTAGATATTCTGTTTGCTCTTGTGTATGTTTGTAAATGACAGCGTTGTCATCTGCTTGTGTGATGAGCTGTCTTGTAAGGTCTGCATGAATAGGAAGAGGTCTCCTGATTCATGTTATTGGCAGATGTATTTAGGTAAAACTTAATGACATCTGTGTTTGAAATTCAAATAGTCTCTCCCCAGAAACTAGAGTTGGCTAGATGCTTTGTCAGTAATTATAGTGATGAATCATCTAGCCTTTTTTTTATCTAATTTTTGAATGGTTAGGCAGGATTTGTATGTTTCATGTAACATATTTCAAACAAAATAGTGCGTTATGCTATTTACAGGTATTTTGTAAAACTCTATAAATGTCAGCAAGTTTGATCAGCTAAGCTAGGCTGAAAGTATTTAGCGCTGACGAAATAATAATTAGTCGTCCACAGTCTCAGGTGTGGCTTTCTCGATCAAGTAAGCGGTTTATTTTTGATTACAGATTGTACCTAGGGGAAAGATTGCTGGTCAGTTGACTCATTCAATGTCGACATGAGTTATCACCACAAAGAAAATTGGATCTAAGTTGAGGGATAAAATGAAGCTGAAGTTAATCACTGCCGCTATAACACTAGTGTTAACCACAAGTGCTTGCTCTGATGGAAAGGTTGAAACAAACCAGCAGGAGCTTGCTCAACAAAGCCAGTCTAAGCTTGATACTTTAGACCAAGAGCTGTTGACTGCGTTCGGAAATACGCTAGATATAAAATATCGGCTAGTGACGAATTATCCTGAAGGGTGCCCAGCTTCTGGTGTTGACGGCCGCTGTTTTATCGCTCAAATCGATCTTACCCCAGCAGTTGATCTCGCTAGTAATGACTGGTCAATCTACTATAGTCAGATGCGTCCGGTGCAATCGGTGAACTCAGAAGCATTTACCATTACACGAATAAAGGGGGATCTGCATAAAATTTCCCCTACCTCAAAATTTAGTGGCTTTAAAAAGGGCGAAACTCAGACTCTAGAGTTTAAAGGCGAGTTATGGCAACTTTCCGAAACTGATGCCATGCCGAACTATTATATTGTTGCTGGTGATTTAGAGCCTGTAGTTATTAAGAGCACACAAGTTGGCCGTGACAGTGAGACTGGTATGGAGTCACGTCCTTATGCCGTCTCTTTTACCGATGCTGAAACACAATACAGACGCAGTGACAGTGACAAGGTTAAGTGGGCAACACCTGAAGTATTATTTCAAGCCAATCAGGGAACCACATTGGAGCCTAAACTGGTTACAAACAGCATTATTCCTACGCCAGTTAATATCGAAGTCAGCTCAACCAACACACCTGTTTCGTTAAAATCTGGTATTAGCCTTAAGCTTAATGAAGTGAAGCGGCAGGCTGTTGACGCTGCACTATCTCGCCTAAGCCGTATCGGAGTCGATGAGTCGTCATCTGGGATGACAGTGTCTTTGCTTCCTTTTACTGAGGCTCAGGTCGCAGGTGCTTATCAACTTGATATAACAAAAGATAAAATTACTATTTTAGCGGCTGATGATGCCGGTTTTTCCTACGGCTTATCTTCTTTAGCGAGTCTAGTTGATAGTAAAAAACTAGCCATCAATACGATGAAAGTTAATGATGAGCCTAGATATGATTTCCGTGGTATGCATATCGATGTTGCCAGAAACTTCCACAGTAAGCAGTTTGTATTGGATATGCTTGACCAGATGGCGGCGTATAAGCTTAATAAACTGCACCTACATATGGCGGATGACGAAGGTTGGCGTCTAGAGATTGAAGGGTTACCTGAACTTACTGATATTGGCAGTAAGCGTTGCCATGATCTCAGCGAAACCACCTGTTTATTGCCTCAGTTAGGCAGTGGTCCATTTGCCGATACTTCAGTGAACGGTTACTACTCTAAAGCTGATTATATCGAGATTTTGAAGTATGCCAATGCCAGACAGATTCAAGTAATACCCTCTATGGATATGCCAGGGCATTCACGAGCTGCAATTAAGTCTATGGAAGCACGCTACCGTAAACTCGCCGCAACAGGCAATGAGGCTGGTGCTAACGAGTTTCGTCTTATAGACCCAAAGGACACAACCGTTTATTCATCAATTCAGTATTATGATGATAATACGCTCAACGTCTGTATGGAGTCGACGTTTCACTTTGTTGACAAAGTGATTGATGAAATAGCTAAACTGCATCAACAAGCGGGACAGCCATTGAGTATCTATCATATTGGTGCTGATGAAACTGCTGGCGCGTGGTTAGAGTCCCCATTATGTAAAGCATTTCTTGCGGATAATGCCCAAGGGGTTACCACTACTGATGAGTTTGGTGCCTACTTTGTTGAGCGGGTGTCTAATATTTTGAGTGACAAGGGGATTGAGCCTGCCGGTTGGAGTGATGGTATGAGCCATACTCGACCAGAAAATATGCCGAAAGTTTCGCAGAGTAACCTGTGGGACGTTATCTCTCATGATGGTTACCGACGTGCTCATGAACAAGCAAACCTTGGTTGGGATGCAATTCTTAGTACGCCAGAAGTACTCTACTTTGACTTTCCATATGAAGCCGATCCTAAGGAACATGGCTACTATTGGGCGAGCCGTAATACGAATGAGCGTACCTTCTTTGGGTTTATGCCAGGTAACTTGCCTGCAAATGCTGAGCAATGGACAGATATCCAAGGGCAGCCATTTGAAACCGATGACACTATCAAGCTTGATGAAGCGGGTAAGCGTACGAGTGGGCCGCTTAATGCCGGGGTTAACTTTGGTGGAATACAGGGACAGATCTGGAGTGAGACCCTCAGAAGCGACTCAGTTGTTGAGTATATGACATTCCCAAGATTGTTAATTTTAGCTGAAAGAGCTTGGCACAAACCTAGTTGGGAAGTGCCTTATCAGTATGAAGGCGCTGTCTATAATCAAAACAGTGGCCACTTTACTGAAAAAATGCGTGCCGAGCAGGCGAGTCAGTGGTCAGTAATTGCTAATACTTTAGGCCAAAAAGAGTTAGCAAAGTTAGATTTGGCTGGTATTGAGTATAGAGTGCCAACAGTCGGCGCCCATATCCATGAAGGTAAGCTATTTACTAATGTTATCTATCCAGGTTTAACAGTTGAATACCGGGTCAATGGTAGTGATTGGCTTATTTATCATTCACCTATAGCTGTTTCTGGTGAAGTTGAAGTTAGGGCTGTTGCTGCTGATGGCAAGAGAAAAGGGCGCTCCTTAATAGTTAGGTAACAAGGTGGTAACAGGTGTGGCTGCATCTATTTATCAAATGTAGCCACGCTCAACTCCCGCTGCTGTGGAGTTTCAAGCTTTAATTCATCTTATTTTATAAGCTGAAAGAAAATAAATGACAACGCTGTCATTTGTGTTGTAACATGAAGTTAACTTAGTCAGTGAACAGAGCCAAGTATCTTACTTGAGGCTTTGGATAAAAAAACTGTGGATGAGGTCTGTCATGAGTGTGAACCAGACGAAGGAGAAACCGTTGTTTATAGGTATTGATGGTGGCGGCAGTAAATGCAGGGCAACGATTTACTCTAGCGAAGATGGTGTAATTGGTACTGGTGTAGCTGGGCGTGCAAATCCACTTCACGGTTTATCACAGACGTTTGAATCTATTCAGATGTCGACCGAGCTAGCGTTAAAAGATGCTGGAATGAATTTAGGTGATAGCAAGGCGCTAATCGCCGGGCTAGGACTTGCAGGGGTTAATGTCCCCAGGTTGTATCAAGATATCGTTAATTGGAAGCACCCATTTGCCGATATGTTTGTGACGACTGATCTACATACTGCTTGTATCGGCGCGCACCGTGGTGGCGAAGGTGCGGTGATAATTACAGGTACTGGTTCGTGCGGCTATGCACATGTCGAGGATAAGCATTTATGTCTTGGTGGGCATGGTTTTGCCTTGGGAGATAAAGGCAGTGGTGCATGGCTAGGATTAAAAGCGGCTGAACAGGCGCTATTAGATCTTGATGGTTTTGCTGAGAAAACAGTATTGACTGAGCGAATTCTTAACCATTTTAAAGTTCATGACGCTATGGGTATTGTTGAGAATCTTGCTGGGCAAACTTCGAGTGTGTATGCAAAGCTTGCACGAACAGTCCTAGAGTGTGCTAATGAGCAAGATGAAGTCGCTCAAAATATCGTTAAAGAGGGCGCCGCTTACATTAGTGAGCTAGCTCGTAAGCTTTTTGAAGTTAACCCGCCACGCTTCTCTATGATAGGTGGGCTAGCTGAGCCTTTAGCACCTTGGTTAGATAAAGATGTGATTGCTAAACTGTCGCCGACATTAGCTCCGCCAGAGCTAGGGGCAACCTATTTTGCTCGTCAAAAGTTTAGCAAGAAAATTAATTAATCTAGGGTTAGGCAATTTAAAGGCTAATTAGGCTTGAGGTGTCGCTAACATGAAAAGTTGTATCATGGAGCATGAAGCTAGAGAGGCACCTAAAGTCGTGGCAGCGCAGCTTACTGCTAATGCACTAATCGCTCAGCAATTGGGTGAAAAGATAAGAAGCTTTGAGCCACAGTTTGTCATGATTATTGGCCGTGGGTCATCTGATCATGCTGGGGTATTTGGTAAATACCTCATCGAGATTGAAGTCGGCTTGCCGACTTTTTCTGCAGCTCCTTCGGTAACCAGTGTTTACGGTAAACAACTCAAACTTGATAAAGCGCTGGTTATTATCATTTCTCAGTCTGGTACTAGCCCAGATATCTTAGCTCAAGCGAGTATGGCTAAAGCTGCTGGCGCATTGTGTATTGCTTTGGTTAATGAAGTTAACACTCCGCTAGAAGCCTTAGTTGACTATGTATTACCTCTAAGAGCAGGTGAAGAGCGAGCTATTTCAGCCTCAAAAAGCTACATTGCGACTTTGTCAGCCCTTATGCAATTAGTAAGTACCTGGACACAAGATGTCGACTTAGCTTTAGCGGTAAAGTCTATGCCCATAGCACTTGAGAATGCTGTTAAGGCAACACCTCAGCTTGTCCCTAATTCGCTTACAAATGACAAAAACTTAGTCGTTTTAGGTAGAGGGCTAGGCTTTGCAATTGCAAAAGAGATAGCCCTGAAGCTAAAGGAGCTCTGTGGTATTCATGCTGAAGCATTCAGTAGTGCTGAGTTTCTTCATGGCCCGGTAACTCTCATTGAACAAGATTTAAAGGTTATCGATGTCTCTGTAGGCGATGAGTCTTATGGTTGCCATATTGAACAAGTGGTTGAAGTTAACATGAGAGGTGCAGACCTTATCCATTTACATCAAACTACGATAGATATACATCCGCGCATTGCGCCAATAGCTTTGTTACTTCGCTTCTATATTGATGTTGTAGCAGTTGCTAAAGTTCGTGGAATAGATCCAGACTCCCCAGTTGGACTGACAAAAATGACTGAAACCCTTTAGCTACGATTGCTGAAGTCAATAAATTTAGGATTAAGAAACATGAAGCAGACAATTATTGCTAAACGCGTATTTGATGGTGAGCAGTTTCATCATGAACTGCCGATCACAATCGAAGATGGTCATATCTTAGCTTTAGATACTGTGACTGGCACTAAAGAAACTAAGCTAGATGGCACCTTAGTCCCTGGCTTTATTGATGTACAAGTTAATGGGGGAGGCGGTGCTTTACTTAATGCCGATACTTCAGTTGAATGTATTGAGACCATAGGCAGCGCTCATGCTAAATTTGGTACTACAGGTTTCCTACCTACATTGATCACTGATGATGTTGATGTGATGCGCCGGGCAGCAGACGCTGTTTCTGCAGCTATGATCAAGGGGAGTGCTGGTGTGCTAGGCGTGCATTTTGAAGGCCCACACCTATCTATCCCCAAAAAAGGGGTTCACCCGCAGTCCCATATACGCCGTATATCAGATGCCGAGCTTGAAATATTTAGTCGAGATGACTTAGGTATAAAAGTTGTCACGCTCGCCCCTGAAAACGTTTCAGCGGATGTGATTAAAGCCTTAGTCGCTGCCGATGTCAGGGTATGTCTTGGTCATTCAAATGCTGACTATGACACCGTCGTTGCAGCATTAGAGGCGGGCGCAACAGGCTTTACTCATCTGTTTAATGCCATGTCGCCATTTGGCTCGCGTGAACCTGGTATGGTTGGTGCTGCGATAGAGAGTCGAGATGCCTGGTGTGGTCTTATTGTCGACGGCCATCATGTGCATTCTGCGGCGGCGAAAGTTGCAATTTATGCCAAGCCAAAGGGGAAGGTGATGCTAGTCACCGATGCTATGCCACCAGTGGGTCTTGAAGAGGAGGCAACATTTGAGCTTTTTGGTACTCAAGTTATCCGACAAGGTGACAGGCTTAATGCTGTAACTGGTGAACTGGCTGGTTGTGTATTAGATATGGCTGGTGCAGTAAAAAATACGGTCAACATGCTTGGTTTATCATTAGAGGAGGCTATTCGAATGGGCTCTCTATATCCGGCAGAGTATTTAGGGTTATCAGGTAAGCAAGGGCAAATAAGTATAGGTAGTCGAGCGGACTTAGTGCTGTTAAATGACGCGCTACAAGTACAGCAAACAATGATCGCTGGTGAAGCTGTTTTTAAACGATAGCGTTAAACCAGAGTTAGCCTCAGCTGTCTTTTCTGGGGCTTTTTACTATAAAAATCGCCAAACTGTTGCACCTTGTAAAGTAAATAAAAATAAGAATAAACGATAGCATATAGGGAAATCGTAATGGAAACGAGTCAAGCTAAAGCACCCAAACGCAGGTTGATGTCACTCGATGCGCTAAGGGGCTTCGATATGTTCTGGATATTGGGCGGTGAAGCCCTGTTTGCTGGATTACTCGCCTGGACTAGTTGGCAAGGCTGGAAGATTGCCGATGCACAGATGCATCATAGCCAGTGGCACGGTTTTACTTTTTATGACCTTATTTTCCCGTTATTTATCTTTCTCTCCGGCGTTGCTTTAGGTCTATCACCAAAGCGTTTAGATAAACTCCCAATAGCTCAGCGAATGCCTATGTATAAGCACTCCGTTAAGCGTCTTGCACTACTGCTATTTTTTGGTGTTCTTTATAATCATGGTTGGGGCACGGGGGCGCCAGTTGCCGTTGATGAGGTCAGATATGCCAGTGTACTTGGCCGAATTGCTTTCGCTTGGTTTTTTGCTGCCATGCTCGTTTGGCATACTAGCTTAAGGACTCAGCTGTTTGTCACATTAGGTATAGTTATCGGATATGGATTGACGCAATTGTTTATGCCATTTCCTGGTGGTACACCAGGTCTGTTTACGGCTCAGGGAACGATTAATGCCTACTTTGATACCCATTTTTTACCTGGGATCACCTACCAGAATAGGCCGTTAGACCCAGAAGGTATCCTTTCTACTATCCCTGCTATTGCCAATGCTATGGCTGGGGTGTTCGTTGGTCACTTTATTGTTAAGGAGCATAAAAAGGGGGAGTGGGCGAAAGTGGCTTCACTGCTGCTCGCTGGTGGTTTAGTTTTAGCACTCGGTTGGCTGCTTGACCTTGTTATTCCGGTAAACAAAGATCTATGGACTAGCTCATTTGTGTTAGTTACTACGGGCTGGAGTATCATCCTATTAGCGATATTCTATACCGTTGTGGATCTACTTAAGTGGCAAAAAATAGCCTTCCCGTTTGTGGTGATAGGCTGTAACGCGATCATCATTTATTTAGCTTCGAGCATAGTCAATTGGAAATACATTTCACAAAGCCTGTTTGGCGGCGTAGTTAATGCTTTTCCTGTATCAGCACAAGGTTTAGTGGCGGTGATTACATTGCTATTAGTGCAATGGTTACTGCTGTTTTGGATGTATAAACGTGACATTTTCATCAAGGTTTAAGTTTTAATCAATAAAATTTGGATGTTTTTTAACGCATTAAATCGGCGATTTAGCTGGAATGTTGGTGGTTTTTAGGTGAATAGTTAAAATGACAGCGTTGTCTTTTTTGTTTTTCTGTTTTAACATCAGTGAAACAAAGTCAGTTCTTACTCTTATTAGATGAGTGATTTTGGGCTTTTGACTATAAATCTAGTGTATAAATGTTTAAGAGATATTAGCTGTACCTGATATCTACAATAAAATTATAAGAAGCAGGCTTATGGAAATGACAGTAAATAGTGAAAGTAAACGTAGTAACTTAATTCCGATGGCAATCGTCGCCGGACTGTTTTTCATCTTAGGTTTTGCGACCTGGCTCAACGGTTCGTTGATGCCCTATTTGAAACAGATCCTCCAGCTAACCCCCCTCCAAGCATCTCTCATTCTTTTCTCTTTCTATATCGCAGTAACTTTTACCGCACTCCCTTCGGCGTGGGTGATCAGGAAAGTGGGTTATAAAACAGGTATGGCATTGGGTATGGGGGTCATGATGATCGCTGGCCTATTGTTTATCCCCGCAGCTAAAACTCAAATCTTTGGCTTGTTTCTTTTCGCTCAGTTGGTGATGGGGGCAGGGCAGACCTTGCTTCAAACCGCGGTTAACCCTTATGTGGTGAGAATAGGCCCTGAAGAGTCTGCAGCGGCTCGAGTGAGCGTAATGGGAATATTGAATAAAGGCGCAGGCGTAATTGCCCCATTGGTTTTCAGCGCGCTTATTCTTGATAGTTTCAGAGACCGAGTAGGTACTGAGTTAACTCAAGCACATATTGATGAGATGGCGAATGGGTTAGTCTTACCTTACCTTGGAATGGCACTGTTTATTGGTTTGTTAGCTATTTTAGTTAAGAAGTCACCACTGCCAGAGCTTGAAAATGAAGACGATGAAGTTGAAGAGGGTGGTAAAGGACACACGAGAGAAGCATTATCTCACCCTAACTTAGCACTCGGTGTGGTAGCACTATTTTTCTATGTCGCAGTAGAGGTGATTGCAGGTGATACTATTGGTACATTTGCCTTGTCACTTGGTATTGAAAGTTACGGGGTGATGACCTCGTATACTATGATCTGTATGGTTGTCGGTTATATCATTGGTATTTTGACTATCCCGCGCTTTATCTCACAGCCAAAGGCGTTAATGGTTTCAGCTATTTTAGGCATGGTGCTGACTCTTGGAATACTGTTTGGTGACAATGAGTCTTACGCGATAGCAAACGCTGTATTAGTGCCATTTGGTGGTGCTCAGTTGCCAGATACGCTACTGATGATTGCTCTGCTTGGTTTGGCTAATGCAATTGTTTGGCCTGCAGTTTGGCCACTTGCTCTATCTGGAATGGGTAAATTAACCAGTACTGGCTCTGCGCTACTTGTTATGGGTATTGCTGGTGGTGCATTTGGACCACTATTTTGGGGGCTGACAAGCTCTGCCACCTCCTTGGGGATCCAGGGTGGTTATATGGTGATGTTCCCATGTTACCTATTTATTCTTTTCTATGCTGTTAAAGGCTATAAGATGAAAAGCTGGAAGTAGCATTCTAACCGTTACTAGTGAACAGCGATAAAAGGAGCCAAAGGGCTCCTTTTTTGTGTCTGGTATATGAACTTGAAGTCGTAAGCTCTTAGGCTACTAGAGGTGAATAAGGGCTGATATAGATGAGACTGCGAGGAAGAAGCAAGAAGCAAGGAGGCTTATTGGTTACAGAGCACGGAGAGGTGAACGTACAGCTGTTATGCAGTGAATCTGTCAGTAACCTCACCAACTAGATGTATAAGCCTGCTGTTTAACTTGTCGATGCAAATACTTCAGTCATAGAGAATTCTAGAATAATGCCGAGTTTTTGGGTTTCACAAATTTGAAAGATGGTGTCATAACCAAGAGTTGAAGATCTGGTAGCGGTAAACAACTGGCTCAAAGTTGTGAGTAGGTGAGGTGAATTTCAGATACAAAAAAGCCACTAATTAAAGTGGCTTGTTTGTTCTTCTTTAGGAAGATGGTGCCGGCACCAAGAGTCGAACTCGGGACCTACTGATTACAAGTCAGTTGCTCTACCAACTGAGCTATGCCGGCTAAATGTTGGTGCCCGAACCCGGAATCGAACCAGGGACACGAGGATTTTCAATCCTCTGCTCTACCGACTGAGCTATTCGGGCAACTAAACTAAGCGTTAGTTAACTACTTCAAACAAACTTTAAACTGGGTTGTTAATGCCCTTGTCGTTTGGAGTGCGCGTATAGTATAGCGATGTTATTAGCTGTGCAAGCCCTTTTTGAACAATTTTGTTTAAGCTGTCAAAAACTGAACAGATAAGGCATTTAAGCACTAAGACAATAGAAGGAATATAGGCGATGGCGCTGCTTAAACTGAATAAACCAGGTGTGCTAATTTGGTGTGCTAGTTTGATTTGCTAATAGTTTGAAAATGGTAAAAGCAGTGCAGGTGGGATTTGTATGCATTGGCCTGATCAACTTCAGAGTTCGCCCAATGTTCTATCGACTACAGTCTTAACAACACTAGTTCAGTGCTTCAGTCTCTTACTATATTTGTTTATGTCTCATTCTAGCCTGAAATTGATTCAAGCTTCATGCTCTTTAGTTGATGGGGAAATAGTAGGTTAATTCAGAGGTGCATAGCCCCGTGCAGTATTGAGAATTCTCACTCTTCACTTTTAATAACAGAGTGAAGGTGGTTCAGTTGCTAAGAGTTGGAAGTCTGGTTGATTTAAACTACTGAGCCATTCTGCAATACGACAAACAGCAGTCATAAAAAGATGAACAATGCCGAGACTTTCTTATTGTATGGTGCCAGCTCTAAAGAGTTGAAGCACTGGTAGTTGTAAACTACTGATTCAATGCAGTGAGTGGAATTGGTGAATTTCAGATACAAAAAAGCCACTCAAAAGAGTGGCTTAATCGTATATGGTGCCGGCACCAAGAGTCGAACTCGGGACCTACTGATTACAAGTCAGTTGCTCTACCAACTGAGCTATGCCGGCTAAATGTTGGTGCCCGAACCCGGAATCGAACCAGGGACACGAGGATTTTCAATCCTCTGCTCTACCGACTGAGCTATTCGGGCAACTAAACTAAGCGTTAGTTAACTACTTCAAACAAACTTTAAACTGGGTTGTTAACGCCCTTGTCGTTTGGAGTGCGCGTATCTTATAGCGCACTCTTTTTTCCTGCAAGTGATATTTTGAATAAAACTTACTGTTCGGTTAGTTAGTGTTCAAAAACTGCTGCAGGCTGTCCATTAACGGGCTATTCGTCGTCTTTTTGTGGGACGTAACCTTCAATCTCTACGTCTTTCCCCTCAAATAAAAAGTTAATCATCTGCTCTTCGAGAAATTTTCGGTCATCAACATTCATCATGTTGAGCTTCTTTTCATTAATCAACATAGTTTGCTTCGACTGCCATAGCGCCCAAGCTTCTTTGCTGACGTTATCAAAAATTCGCTTACCTAGCTCACCAGGGTATAGCTGGAATCCAAGGCCTTCAGATTCTTTTTTTAGATAAACGCAGTTTACAGTGCGAGCCATGATTACTCCTTAATTAATACAGAACCTAAGCTGGCTAGAATACGCTCAGTTGCCGCAGCTAAGCCAACTTTAGGGGGATGGGGTAAGTTATACCAGAGTGAAGGCTTATCTTCCATGATCTGGTTATCGCTCCAACTTTTGACCTCGACATTAATCGGACTGACATCTAGGTGGAAGTGACTAAAGGTATGCCTAAAACCTGCCAGCTCCTCTTTAAGGGAGAACGCTAACCCTATAGAGTTTAAATAACTGTTCAGCTCATCATGGGATGAGAACTCTGGAAAGCACCAGAGTCCACCCCAGATGCCAGTAGGGGGTCTTTTTTCTAGAAAGACTTCGTCTCCCCGAGAGAGGACCAGCATAAAGGCAGATTTTGCAGGAATAACTTTTTTTGGTTTTTTCCCAGGGTATTCAGTTTGTCGGCCAGCTAACTGTGCTTTGCAATCAAGTGCAACAGGGCATTCGCTGCAGAGTGGTTTTGAACGGGAGCAGATCGATGCGCCTATATCCATCATTGCCTGGTTGTACTTTTGTACGTTAACAGCAGGGGTTAGCTTATCTGTTAACTCCCAGAGCTTATTTTCAACAGGCTTCTTACCTGGCCAGCCCTCAATTGCACCGTGGCGTGCTAAGACTCGTTTTACATTGCCGTCGAGAATGGAGTGGTGCTGTGATAAAGAAAGGGAAAGTACAGCACCAGCCGTTGAGCGACCTATACCAGGTAATGCCAGTACATTATCAAAGTCGTTTGGAAATATAGAAGCGTATTCATCTCGAATTACTTGCGCTGATTTATGTAAATTACGGGCTCTCGCATAATATCCAAGTCCCGTCCAATGATGAAGTACTTCATCTTGAGGAGCGTTTGCAAGGCTATCGATATTAGGAAAGCGCTCCATAAACTTAAGATAGTAGGGGATAACTGTACTGACTTGAGTTTGCTGCAGCATAATTTCAGATACCCACACTTTATAAGGGGTCTTATTAAGCTGCCAGGGTAAGTGTTTGCGTCCATATTTGTCGTACCAGTTTATGATGCGATCGGAGAAGGGGGCTGGCTTGATAATATTGGTCGTCACTGAAGGCATAGAGAGCTAGGCTTTTAAAGGTGGAGTAGTATCAGTATGGAGGCAGTCTATCTATCAAGCTCAAACATAACAAGTCGAGAGAGATCTATTCAAAATAATTGCTGCTATATCAGCAAGGATTTCGCAGCTTTTGAGAAACTTGGTATACTTTGGCCACTAATACTTAACTTGATTAAGCTAAGTAGGGCTTGCACTGGCTAGTAATCTTTGGATAATGCCCTTCTTTTCTATTAATCCAGCCATGACAGAGGGCGAAAATGAGCGACGTTACAACCGCGGAATTTAATGAAGAAGGTAAGTACCTTCGCAAAGTAAGAAGCTTTGTATTAAGAGAAGGCCGATTGACCAAAGGTCAGGCCGCCGCGATGGAACAGCAGTGGCCACTTATGGGGCTTGATTACTCGCCAGAGCCGCTCGATTTAGTTCAAGTTTTTGGCAGAGAAGCTGATACAGTTCTCGAGATTGGTTTTGGAATGGGGGCCTCTTTAGTAGAGATGGCTAAAGCATCTCCTGAATTAAACTTTATTGGTATTGAAGTGCATAAGCCTGGTGTTGGTGCCTGTCTAGCGGAAGCTGCAGAAGCTGGTGTGACAAACCTGCGGGTTTATCATCATGATGCCATTGAGGTACTAGAGAATAGTATTGCTGCTGGCTCATTGGCTAGAGTGCAACTTTTCTTCCCAGACCCTTGGCATAAGAAGCGTCACCATAAGCGTCGTATTGTTCAGTCAGAGTTTGCACAGCGTATTCGCACAACATTGAAAATTGGTGGTGTTTTCCATTTAGCGACAGATTGGGAAAACTACAGTGAGCACATGCTTGAGGTGATGAGGGCTGCAGAAGGTTATAAAAACCAGTCATCGACAGGTGATGTTGTAGCGCGTCCTGATCATAGACCTTTGACAAAATTCGAAGCCAGAGGCCATAGGTTAGGTCACGGTGTTTGGGATATTATGTTTGAGCGAGTCGATTAGAGATTTGTATAAAGTTTAATTTAGTACTTTTAAGACATTAAAACCAAGGTGGAAAATACTATGGCTACACGCAGTCGTCGTTTACGTAAAAAATTACGCGTTGATGAGTTTCAAGAGTTTGGCTTTGATATCAACTGGACCTTTGATGCTTCAATAACTGAAGAGCAGATAGACACCTTAGTTGATGAGTTTATCGAAGCTGTTATTGAACCTCGTAAACTTGGTTTCCATGGTGGTGGACATAAAGAGTGGGAAGGTATAATAGCGACTCAAGCTATAGGTCAGTGTACAGAGGATGATCGCGCTGCTGTCACCGATTTTTGGAAGTCAAAAGCTGCATCGGATGTCACAGTTGGTGAGCTTTACGATATTTGGTGGAGTTAGTGCCAGAACTTGCACTACTTGAGCAGGTGGTGGAGAAAGTTCGCCCCCTGCTTGGTCAAGGAAAAGTTGCTGATTATATTCCTGCACTCGCGAATGTAAATCCTAATAAAATTGGTATCGCAGTTACCAGTGTCGACGGTACGACCATCGGGGCTGGTGATTACCTTGAACCTTTCTCCATTCAAAGTATCTCTAAAGTTTTTAGTCTGACACTCGCTCTAACCCTTTATGAAGAGGAGGAGATCTGGTCCCGTGTAGGTAAAGAGCCTTCAGGTCAATCCTTCAACTCTTTAGTGCAGGTTGAGTTGGAACGAGGCTTGCCGAGAAATCCGTTTATCAATGCTGGTGCACTTGTTATTGCCGATCTATTACAAGCTAGATTAGGTGCCCCAAAGCATAGAATGATCGAACTCATTCGTAGTTTAAGCGCTAATCCCTCATTAATTTCAGACAAAATTGTTGCTTCATCTGAATATGAGCATAGTGCCCGAAATGCGGCTATTGCTTATCTAATGAAATCCTTTGGCAACTTTAATAATGATGTCGACACGGTTCTTCATAGCTACTTTCACTACTGTGCGATGCGAATGAACTGTGCTGATTTATCAAAGGCGATGCTATATCTGGCGAATAAAGGACGTTGTTTAGACGGTTCTCAGCTTATTTCCCCAGTTCAAACTCGGCAGATGAATGCTTTATTGGCAACCTCAGGCTTATATGATGGCGCAGGGGAGTTTGCTTATCGAGTTGGTATGCCAGGTAAAAGTGGCGTAGGTGGTGGGATTATTGCTGTCATTCCTGGTGATATGGCAGTATGTGTATGGTCACCAGAGTTAGACCGAAATGGTAACTCCCTCGCAGGAACTGCAGCACTCGAGGCTTTATGCCAGAGTTTAGGTCGCTCTATTTTTTAATCATAATCCTGCTTACCTGTCAGTATCTTTGAGGCTGGCTTAGCAGCTTCGCGTTTCTATTGAGCTCTTTTCTATTAGTGAATTGACCAACTAGTGGTTCGATTCACTACTCTTCTATTCTTCTTCTATTCTACTTGTAGATCTATAATTAATTAACTCTTTATTTTTCAGCTTGTTACCATGTTTGGCATGGCTTGTGCTTTATCTATTTCATGAAGGTTATCAAAAACGTTTGTGAAGCGGTTCTTTACTGGCTTAACGGTAACCATGAGAACACCTCAATTAAGGATATATTTGATGAGAAAATTAGCGACTTCAATAGGGATTAGCGCACTGTTACTTGCAACAGGAACCGTGACAAGTGTATCTGCTCACCAAGAGCATTCGTCGACTTCATATTCAAGCGATAACAGTCAGTGCGAAGTAGCGCTTAACTATGATATATCGGTTGAGCCTAAAGTATTAGCAGTGAGTGATGCTGGAAAGGAAGTGTACCGAATAGAGATGGGGAAGCTGTATGTTCAAGGAGAGCAAGTTTCACTTGATGCTACACAGCAAAAGCTAGTGACTCAATATTCAGACGAAGTCTCTAAGCAGGTGCCGGAGGTGATAACTTTAGTACATGATGCTGTAGGTATTGCGTCAACAGCTGCAAGCATGGCGTTAACTCCGCTACTAGGTGATGCTGCTGGTGCCAAGCTCGATGAGATGATGGACGGATTAGAGAAAAGAGTTGAGCAGGTTGCTTACCAAAATGGTGATAAATTCTACTTAGGCTCTACTCAATCGTCATTAGAGGAAACCTTTGGTGAAGAGTTTGAGCAAGAAGTTGAACAGCTGGTTAAAAACTCAATTGGCAGCATGATGATCAATTTAGGCAGTGAGATGATGTCTGGTGACGGCGATTCATTTGAACAGAAAATGGAAGCCTTTGGACAAAAAATGGAAAATGTTGGGCAAGATATTGAGTTACAGATGGAAAGCCAAGCTCAGGAACTTGAACTGAGAGCTGACAAAATGTGTGATGATTTTCAGCAGCTAATAGCGCTTGAGCAAAAGTTAAGAACCGTGGTACCTGAGCTAGAAAACTACCCGCTTATAGACTCTCCTAAAGTGGAGTTACTTGAATAACTGATACCGCTTATGTAGGCATATTGAACCTTAGACCCTCAGTTGCTCCCTCCAAATTTGCAACGCCCCTGTGATCTAATTGAATACAGGGGTTTTCTTGTTTCAGCATGTTTCTCATGCAGGCATAAACATAATCAATCAGGTATTAGAATTAAAGCGCAAATCTTTGGTATACTTATAAAAAATAATAACAACTGACCCTCATTTGTTAGAGTGGTTCAGATATCTGACTCTACTTTAGTGTACTTCAAATTTAGTAGGTAACTGTTTTAATAGCTGTTTTCAGTTTATTCATTCACTAGTTGTCTTATTAAAAGTGCAAGTATTATTAGTGTCGTAAACACCTTAAGGCGATTTACATGTTAGAACTATTGGAACCTATCGCAATTTTTACTCATGTTGCTAGAGCTGGCAGCTTTAGCGCAGCAGCAAGAAAGTTGGGGATATCGAAATCAAAAGTGAGTACTCAAGTTGCCGATCTTGAACATAAATTAGGTGTTCAGCTCATTCAGCGTACGACTCGAAGCCTAAGTTTAACTGAGGCGGGTCAACTCTTATATGCTCAAGGTGAAGAGCTTTTAAGAGATGCAGATCAGGCTGTAGCGAGTGTACATAACCTTAATGATGCAACCAGAGGTGTCCTGAAAGTGGGCATATCACAATCATTTGGTACTATGCATATTATTCCGGCACTGCCTGAATTTATGGCTACTCATCCTGAGTTGGAGCTACAAGTTAGTTTACTCGACCATAAAGTTGATGTTGTCAGTGAAGGTTTAGATCTTTTGCTCACCATGTCTGAGCAGTTACCTTTGGGTATGGTTGCTAGGCCATTAATGAAGTGTCAGTTTTTACTTGCCGCGTCCCCTGAGTATATTGATAAGCATGGCCAGCCAGAACGCCCTGAACAGCTAGTTGATCACAACTGCCTTGTTTATCAAGGTGAGTGGCACGAGCATAGCGTGTGGCAGTTTAAGCAGGCTGATGATTATTGTGAGATAGGCGTTTCTGGTAATTTTAGAGTCGATAATGCGCCAGCATTGAAATCAGCAGCTGTAAGCGGCCTAGGCGTTGTGTACCTTGCTAGTTACCTACTTGAAGACGAAATAGAGAAGGGCACTTTGGTTCCTTTACTTCAAGACTGGCAACTGACCAACCACCTACCGCTACAGGCGGTATATCCAAGAAGAAAGCACTTAGCACCTAAGGTTAGTGCCTTTATTGATTTTATTAAAGGTCATATCGGTTCTCCACCTTATTGGGATGCACCATATTCAGAGCTATATGCTAAACGTAAGTAATATCCTGATTAAATAACTTATTCAATTTATGAATAAGTTTACTAAGTATTTAGGAAACATTGTTTTCTATTTAGGATTATAGGCCAGGGTAACCTTGTTATCCTGGCCTTTTTCTTTTTTATCAGTTGGTTACCTTATTTGTCTGGTCGGAGTTCTTGTGGGGTTAATTCATTGATATCTAATGCTCAAGTCTTATTTTTCTTGCGGTTTGTTCGTAAATCAATACAATTGATGACAGTTGATACGGGATAATCTGAACCCTATATATTTACTAAGAATGACCCCTCTTATTAAATGTATACAGATTAGCGTTACTGCAGTTCCGAATCGATGCTGGCAGAGCTTTAAGAACTAAAACAATGTCAGCCTTCAAACCATCATCCTAGTTTGGTTTACCCCAGTTTTTCTGGGGTATTTTTCTTAGGAAGAGATTCATCTCTCTGCACCCTACAGTTAAATTATTCACTAACATAAGTGGAAGTTTGAATTGCAGAATAGAGATTAATAAAAAAGCCACATAATGTGGCTTTTTTATTGGGTTAAGCTTTATAAGTATCGTGACTAACTTTTCTCAGATACCCATATATCCACTTTATCTTCGAGTATGTCTAGTGGAAGAGGACCATTTTTGAGTACCAAAGTATGAAACTCTCGTATGTCGAATTTTTCGCCTAAAGTAGTTTTCGCTTTCTCTCTCAGGGCTAAAATCTTCAACATGCCTACCTTGTAAGCCGTTGCTTGTGAAGGCATAACTACGTGACGCTCTACCATTTTTACAGCGTCTGATTTGGCATTAGGGGTATTTTCAACATAGTAATTAATCGACTCTTCTCTAGTCCACTTCTTAGCGTGCATTCCTGTATCTACAACTAGGCGACAAGAACGCCATAGCTCCATAGCTAATCGACCAAAATCAGAGTATGGATCGGCATAGAGTCCCATCTCTTTTGGGAAGTACTCACTGTACAAGCCCCAGCCCTCAATGTAGGCAGTATAACCGCCAAATTTACGGAACTTAGGAAGACCTTCAAGCTCTTGAGCTATGGCTATTTGCATATGATGTCCAGGAGTACCTTCATGGTAAGCTAACGCTTCCATCTGGTACTTAGGCATAGCTTCCATATCATAGAGGTTGGCGTAATAAGTACCTGGTCTGGTTCCATCTGGTGATGGTTGATTATAGAAGGCCTTACCAGCTGATTTTTCACGAAATGCTTCTACACGTTTAACTATCATTGGTGCCTGCGGCTTGACGTTAAAAACTTCGTCTAGTCTCGAAGACATATTATCAATCAGTGCTATTGCCTCATTGAGGTATGCTTCTCGTCCTTCATCAGTGGCAGGGTAGTAGAACTGTTTATCTTCACGCATAAACTTGAAGAAAGCTTGCAGATCGCCTTTAAAGCCAACTTTATGCATTATTTCACGCATTTCGCCATGGATTCGAGCAACTTCAGTTAAACCAAGTTGATGAATTTGATCCGCTGTCATCTCTGTTGTCGTTGTGCGGGCAAGAGCGTTGTTGTAGTAGGCTTCACCTTGTGGGAACTTCCAGGCGCCATCGCGTGTATCTGCTTTTGTTTCAAGCTTTGTTATATAGCCGATTAGCTGAGTGTAAGCTGGCTCTACATTTAATTTTAAAGCTTGCTTAGCTTCAGCTAGAAGCTGTTTTTCATCACTTTCATCGATTGATAAAGCCGTAACCTTACGTTTAAAGTCTGCCCATAAAGCACTATCTTCACCACTGTTAAAGGGTTGCCCTGTAATTATGTTCTTACTGTCAGAGAGTACATGAGGGAAGACAAATTTTGGCGCAATTATGCCTTTTTCGGCGCGAATTTCTAATGCATCCTGCAACTGTTGTAAATATTTAGGCACACCATTAAGCCTGCTAATATAGGCTTTAGCATCGGCAATATCAGTGATCTGATGTTGGTTAATTAGGAATGAAGCAACAAGAGAGTGGCCGCCATACATCTGGTTAACAGGGTAGCTGTGGTAGCGCCATTGATAATCGGCAATACTTTGCTCAAGCTTTTGTTTTAGTAAGGTGTAACTAAGGCTTGTTTGGCTATCAAGTTGAGTTTCATCAAGCTGATTTAACTGGGCTAAATGTTTTTTTGTTCGTGCTAAGTCTCGGGCGTCGGCATCTTCGCCACGTTCGTCCCACTTACCGTAGTCGGTCTTTATCCCTAAATGAGTTTGTGAGATGGGACTTGCCATCACATTTTCCATAAAGATCGATTCAAATAAGGCGTTGGCCTTCTTTGATTCACTTTCAGATTTATATACTGCAGGCTCGCTAGGGCTAAGAAGTGGTAATTGAGTTGGAGCTGCTATAGCGCTGCTATGGATAAGGCTAGCCAAGGTGATGGCCAGCAAACTGCTTTTTGTTTTTATAGGCATGAATTAGTCTTATTGTTATGGATTTTATTAAAGTACTGCTCATCCTAATAAAGCTAATCGTTAATGTTTTGATCTAAGTGTTAGCAGATGTGTCTAAACGGGCTAAGAACCAGTATTTAGCCCGTAAAAACAGTGAGTATAGATAATTTCTATGAGCTAGCTAACAGAACAGAGATTGTCCTAGTCTTAGCAAAATTGCGACAAGAGCTCGTTGACGAACATCTTTCCTTTTGCCGTAAGCTCCCAATGAGTCTTAGTTTCGCACAAGAGTTTTTTATCTTTGGCGGCTTCAATACCATCAGTTATCACTTGGTGAGGTAAGCCGGTTCTCTGCTCAAACTCAATTTTAGGAATAGCAGACATTAGCCTAAACCGATTCATAAGATACTCTAAAGGACGTTCATCTTTCGAAACTTCAGTGGTGTCAAAAGTAAACTTATCTGCGGCTAAATAGCCCTTAGGGTGCTTAATTTTTACTGTTCTTAGGATCTGATCCTGAGCAAGTAAAGTGATCTTACCATGTGCGCCACAGCCTATTCCAAGATAGTCGCCAAACTGCCAGTAGTTGATATTATGTTGGCACTGGTAGCCAGGTTTTGCGTAGGCAGAGATCTCATATTGCTCATAACCTAAAGCAGCTAGTTTTTGCTGGCCTTGCTCATAAATATGCCAAAGAGCTTCATCATCGGGAAGCTGCGGAGGCTTAGAGTGAAATAGCGTGTTTTGCTCTATGGTCAACTGATACCAAGATAAGTGGGGAGGAGATAAACGTGCTGCTGTTTCTATATCAGCCATCGCTTCCTCGAAGCTTTGGTTTGGTAAACCGTGCATCAGGTCTAAATTAAAACTCTGATAGCCTGAGCTTAGTGCTTTTTCTGCGGCAACCTTAGCTTCACATTTATCATGTATACGCCCTAACAGATTAAGCTTATCCGTTGAGAAGCTTTGCACCCCAATCGAAAGGCGTGTAATACCCGCTTGGCAGTATGCCTCAAAATCATCATGCTCTAATGTGCCAGGGTTAGCCTCCATAGTGATCTCTATTTGTTCACTGAAAGGAATCCTTTCATTGATACTAGAAAGTAGGCGCTTAATTTGAGCCGCTTCAAACAGAGAGGGAGTACCGCCGCCAATGAAAATAGTATGCAGTTGACGCCCTTGAACATAATGAAGGTCTTGCTCTAGATCTTGAATCAAGGCGTCGACATATTCCTGTTGAGGTAACTCACCGTTTTGCCCGTGGGAGTTAAAGTCACAGTAAGGGCATTTCTGCACACACCAAGGGATATGAATATATAAGCTTAGCGGAGGTAAGGTTAACATTAAATAATCATACCCTGTTGTTTCATTGCAGCTGTCAATATCTCCATCGCTTTGCCTCTATGGCTTAAGCGGTTCTTCTCTTCACTGTCAATTTCTGCCGCTGAGCAGTTGTGCTCATTAGGGATGAAAACAGGATCGTAGCCGTGGCCATTCACACCCGTTGCACTCAATGCTATATGACCTTCCCATGATGCTTGAGCTATGATGGGAGTGGGATCGTTTGCGTGGCGCATATAGACCAAAACACACTGGAATCGAGCTGTTCTTCCCTCGTGATGAGTTTTCAATGCCTCTAATAGCTTAAGGTAATTACCTTTCTCGTCCGCATTTTCACCTGCGTAACGGGCTGAATATATCCCAGGAGCGCCTTTTAGAATATCGACCTCAAGACCTGAGTCATCAGCAATCGCTGCAAGTCCAGTCACTTCTGCGGCATGACGCGCTTTGATGATGGCATTTTCTACAAAGGTTGTTCCCGTCTCTGGTACTTCAACAACATCGAACTGACTTTGAGGAAGGACCTCTACACCATAAGCTGAAAATAGCTCAGAGAACTCTTTTAACTTTCCTTTATTGCCACTGGCGAGTACAAACTTATCCATTTGATACCTTTTTCGATGTGAGAAGTGATAATTGGGCGCAATAGTAACTAAGCTTGAGGGGAAACGGTAGCAGAGATTGGAACTGAGAAAGGGAATGAGTCACAAAAGATTTTTTGCAAATCGTTTTTATCACGATTGAGCTCATTCCCAGACTTTATTTTACATAGGCTTTATCAAAGTGATGCCATCACTCTACGTAGAATTTTTGCTTAAACTTGAGTTGAGTGTTGAGCTGGTTATCATGTTTAATCGCGACCTGAAAATTAATCTCTTGATCGTCTCTATAAGGCACTTCTGCGATGTAATAGATAGCTTCTCCCTCTCTTATCTCTCTAAATTGTAAGTTAATGCGGGCATCGAGAAGGTTGTTTGCAATGCCTGATATCTCAACGGCTACAGGCGGGTTACCATTTTGACTGGTATCTAATACCGCAATATTAATAATTCCAGTATAACTACTGCGCTTAATCCCATAAGACTTGGCTATGCTAGGAGTTAAGAATGTGCTGCTCAGAGCCATGTAGTGAATATCGAAATTACCTACTTTCTGTTTCTGCTCTGCTGACACATTACCTATAAAGGCAAAGGTAAGAATAAGGACAGATATGATTGCTCTAAACATGGCGCTGCTCCTGTGATGAAAGTGAATGAATGTATTCACTTACTGATAATAATCATATATTGAGTATAGAGCTTTAGGCTATGACTCGCTTCGAACTATTTATAATCTTACAAATTTATAAGGTAAAGGTTTAGTAAGAGCTAGCGTCTAGATGGGACTAATTTGTTGTGCCATTTAGAATCAACTTGACCGGTTCTGGTATAACTCTGGGTGATAAGACTTGGATCTGCTTATGTCTACCAAGCTCCCCCTTGAGTATTTTGATATCCCCTTTGGGTACCTTAAATGCTTTCGAAAGGTACTTAACCAGATGTGCATTAGCCTTACCATCGACGGGTGGTGCAGTAATGGCAACCTTAAGCTCGTTGCCATGAATACCAACTATCTGATCTCTACTTGCTTTAGGTTGAATATAAAGGCGTAGCAGCAGGTTACCCTGCTGCTCAGATACCGGTAAAAGCATAGGTTAAACGTTCGCCCAAAAAGGTACGTATTGGGATAGCAAGATATTGACAAAATTAAGGATAATCATCATCACCAATAGTGAAAGGTCTAAACCTCCCATAGATGGAAGCATACGACGAATAGGTGATAGAAGAGGTTCTGTCAGTTGGCCCATCACCATCTCAATAGGGTTATGACCTTGGCTAACCCAGCTGAGGATTGCACGTATAATCAACATCCAGAATAGTAGCACTCCGGCTTGTTTTAATACCGATACAACAGCTATCAGCAATATCGTCATAACGTTAATAGCGGCGCCAGCAATTAAGCTCAACAATACAAACTTGGCCATAACCACAACGAGTGCAAGTAATACCGATGCGGTATCCAAACCACCTAAAGAGGGGATTATACGGCGTAGTGGCGCCACAATAGGTTGCGTTGCTTTGACGATAAACTGGCTAAATGGATTATAAAAATCGGCTTTAGCCAACTGAAGCCAAATACGCAAAATGACAACCATAAGGTACAGGTCAAAAACGGTGCTAACTAAAAAACTGAGTGCATTCATTGGGGTTCTCTATTTAAAATTAAATCGAAAATCTTACTTGCTTAGCGTTCTTAATGTAGTGCTCTTAATGTAGTGCTCTTAATACAGTGCTCTTAATACAGTGCTCTTAATATAGTGTTCTCAATATACAGTTTTGTTCAATATATTTTGAGCAATTAATACTGTTTCGCCATCTCTTGAGCACGAGTGACACAGTCATCCATGGCCTGTTTTACTATGCCTCTGATGTTACCAGATTCAAGCGCAGCTACCGCTTGCGCCGTAGTGCCTCCCTTTGAGGTGACGTTTTCTCTAAGTTGTGCGGGGCTCAGCTCAGGGTTTTGCTTAACCATCTGTGCTGCGCCTAAAGCAGCTTGTTGAACCAGCTCCCTCGCTTTTGTCTCATCCATACCTGATGATTTAGCATTTTCTATCATAGCTTCCATAAATAGGAAGAAGTAGGCAGGTGAGCTACCAGATAAAGCGATAACCTGATCCAGTTCAGATTCCTTTTCAACCCAGACTATTTCACCACCACTTAGCATCAACTGCTCAGCAATTGCTTTGTGCTCAGTTGAGATCTCTTCTCCTGCAAAGAGGCCTGTCATACCAACGCCAATTTGGGTTGGCGTATTAGGCATAGTACGAATAAGTTTAATCTCTTGTCCAAAGTAATCGCCATAGCGTTTGGCAGGGATCCCTGCAGCAATCGTGATAATAAGCTTATCAGAAAGATCTAAAGTGGATAACTGTTCACAGACTTGCTGCATAAAGTGTGGCTTGACACTGAGTACGATAACGTCGGCGTCTTTAGCAGCTACCAAGTTATCATGGGAGGTCTTGATATTGAGTGAACTTTTCAGCGCTTCGAGCTTAGGTGCACTAGGGTTGGTGGCGAGGATCAAGTCGGCAGGGTAACCATGACTCACCAATCCAGTGATAATACTACGGGTCATATTGCCCGCGCCAATAAAGCATATTTTTTTTTCAGCCATGATACTTCTCTTATACTTGCGCCTCTAACTTAATGAGGCCATTACTTCTGGAGACAAAAAATTGCCGTAAACTATATCACTAATATCTGGGCACAGATGGTGTAAAACAAGGCCTTTCTAGCGCTTTTCCCTTTCACCGAAAATAGCACTACCAATTCTCACCATGGTTGAGCCTTGTTCGATAGCTTGTTCTAAATCATTACTCATCCCCATAGATAGCGTATCGACCTGTGGATAAAGCCGCTTGAGCTCTTGATACAAGTGATGTAGCTGTTGAAACTCATCTCTTTGTAGCTGCTTATCTGATGTTGCAGTCGGAATTGCCATTAGCCCTCTAAGGGTTAATTTAGGCATTAGCGCTATCTTCTCTGCAAGTGATAGGAGCTCATCTGGCGTAGTCCCTGACTTACTTTGCTCACCACTAATATTTATCTGAATACAGATGTTAAGTGCTGGCAACTCTGGTGGGCGCTGCTCGTTTAACCTTGAGGCTATTTTTTCTCTAGATACGGTATGCATCCAATCGAAATGTGCGGCAATGACCTTGGTCTTATTTGATTGCAGAGGTCCAATAAAGTGCCACTCGATGTCAGGGCAAGAGTCTTGTAGGGCTTTTGCCTTAGATTCACCCTCTTGTACATAGTTTTCACCAAACCTTCTTTGCCCCGCAGCATAGGCGGCCAGAATATCAGTATTTGGTTTTGTTTTGCTAACGGCGAGTAATTGAATTTCATCGGCATTTCGTGAAGAAATTTGCGCCGCTTGTGCAATTCGAAGCTGGGCGTTAGCGAGTCTGTCTGCTATTGTTGTCATGATGTAAGTTTTTGGTTGAATGGATATCCCATACTATGGAAATCACAGAGTTACTTGCCTTTAGTGTAAAGCACAATGCGTCAGATCTACACCTTTCAGCGGGCGTTTCGCCTATGATACGTGTTGATGGTGAAGTCAGAAAGATTAATTTACCTGCGTTAGATCATCAAGGGGTGCATGGACTCGTCTATGACATCATGAATGATAAACAACGCAAAGATTTTGAAGAACATTTAGAGATAGATTTCTCCTTTGAGGTGCCTAATCTCGCTCGTTTTCGTGTCAATGCCTACAATCAGGCGCGAGGTGCCGCTGCGGTATTTCGTACCATTCCCAGTGATATATTGAGCCTTGAGCAGTTAGGGGCGCCAGAGATCTTTAAGAAAATCTCAAGTTTCCCACGTGGGTTAGTATTAGTTACCGGACCTACAGGTTCAGGTAAAAGTACCACTTTGGCCGCCATGATTGACTATATTAATGATAGTCGCCATGAGCATATCCTCACCATTGAGGATCCAATAGAATTTGTTCATCAGACTAAACAGTGTTTGATTAACCAGCGAGAAGTCCATCGTCATACCCATAGCTTTAATGCTGCACTAAGAAGTGCATTACGTGAAGATCCCGATGTTATTCTCGTTGGTGAGATGCGTGACTTAGAGACCATTCGCTTAGCAATGACGGCGGCTGAAACGGGTCACTTGGTTTTCGGAACCCTACACACTACCTCTGCGGCAAAAACGATTGACCGTGTGGTCGATGTATTCCCTGAGGGAGAGAAGGGCATGGTGAGAACCATGTTATCAGAATCCCTTCAAGCAGTGATTTCGCAAACCTTGATTAAGAAGGTGGGTGGAGGGCGTGTGGCAGCTCATGAGATTATGATGGGTACCCCAGCCATCAGAAACCTTATTCGTGAGGATAAAGTGGCGCAGATGTATTCAGCAATACAGACAGGTATGTCGCATGGTATGCAGACGTTAGATCAATGTTTACAAAACTTGGTTAATCGCGGTCAGATCAGTCGTGAAGATGCACAGCACAAGAGTGCTAATAAGCAGACTCAATTTTAATGATTAATCGCTAAGGCTTTATTATGGATGTTCGTCCTTTTTTAAAAACCATGGTAGATCGTAAGGCATCGGATCTATTTATTACCGCAGGCTTTCCGCCTAGTGCCAAAATTGATGGTGAGCTAAGGCCATTAAGCGAGACATCATTCTCTCCAGCTCAGTCATTAGATTTTGTTGAATCTTTGATGACAGATGAGCAAAAGAAAGAGTTCCATGAGTCACGTGAGTGTAATTTTGCTTTTGCACTGAATGAACTTGGACGTTTTCGTGTCAGCGCATTTTGGCAGCGAGAAGCTTCTGGCTGTGTGATGCGCCGAATTGAAACCACAATTCCCGATGCTGATGACTTGAAGCTCCCACCTATTTTGAAAGATCTGGTGATGAGTAAACGTGGCTTGATCATCATGGTTGGAGGGACGGGTACTGGTAAGTCGACGTCACTGGCCTCGCTGGTGGGCTATCGAAATGCAAACTCTCGTGGTCATATTTTGACGATTGAGGATCCGGTTGAGTTTGTGCACGATCATCGTAAGAGTATTATTACTCAGCGTGAGGTTGGCATTGATACTGAGTCTTTCGATGCGGCGTTGAAAAGCTCGCTGCGTCAAGCTCCTGATGTCATTTTGATTGGTGAGATCCGAACTCAGGAAACGATGGAGTTCGCCTTAGCCTTTGCTGAAACCGGTCACCTTTGTATGGCAACCTTACACGCCAATAATGCTAACCAAGCGTTAGATCGGATTATGAACTTAGTCCCAGAGAGTAAGCATCAGCAGTTATTGTTTGATCTCTCACTAAACTTAAGAGGGATTGTTGCTCAGCAGCTGGTGCCTACTGTTGATGGTAAGGGTCGACGTGCGGCGATTGAGATTCTAATTAATACGCCTCGCATAAGTAGCTTGATTGCTAAAAATGAGCTGCACACGCTTAAAGAGACCATGTCTAAGTCGAATGAGCAGGGGATGCAGACTTTCGATCAGGCGCTGCTTAAGCTGTATGTGTCAGGTGATATTAGTTATGCAGATGCCTTGCATCATGCTGATTCACCGAATGATTTAAGATTGATGATCAAGCTGCAGAACTCTGAGCAAACAGGCTCTGGGTTTATGGAGGGAGTAACACTAGATCTTGATTAACGCACTAGGTGATCAGTCTGAGGGCTGAACCTAACTCGTTATTTTTAACTAAGCTTGTAAGAGATCAGTGCAACAGGGCGCTGGCCTTTTTATTTATTCTGCTCGAATTCGCTAAATTATCATTCTCTGCTTAAACTATTGAGAATGGGTTTCATGTCAAGGACATAGGGAAGTTATGACTTCAATAAATCAATTAGGTGTTGTTTGTCTATGCATCTGTGCTTCATTTACAGCACAAGCTGCGAAAGTGACCGAAGATTTGGATATCGGTGGCGCTGTTCGAATTAACTATGGTTGGAAAGATTACGCTGATGACGCCAAGTTAGAGTTTGAGCTGTTTCGCGCTGACATCAATTATAGTCACGATGATATTTTTGCTTCAGCGCAATATCGCTGGTATCAGGATATGGATGTTATCCATCATGCTTATGCAGGTTACAACATCAATGAGCAGCAGAGTGTCATTGTCGGTGTAACTCAAGTACCTTTTGGTCTGCTTCCCTATGGGGCACACTCATTCTGGTTTAGTGCTAATTATTATCTTGGCTTTGAAGATGATTATGATGCCGGTATTCATTGGAAACATGACAGTGATAATTGGCGTTTTGATCTGGCCTACTTTTTCAATGATGAATACGGCGATGGTGCTAGGTATGACCGATATTCATTCGATGTCGCAGTGACAGATGAATCCCCCTATGAAGAAGCGGGACAACTCAATGCCCGTGTTGAAGGTAAATTTGGCGACGGTGATATCAAGCATAAGTTAGGTGCTTCGTTGCAATATTCTGAGCTAGATTATTTAGGTACAGCAGAGGGTGAAGATACTAATGGTTATGCCGCTTCTGCTCACTGGCAGCTAGATTGGGCTAAGTGGCAAGGGCAGATCCAGTATCTGCATTATGATTATGATATGCCAAATAGTGAGCGAATCGCATTGTCTGCTTTCGCTTATCCTTTTGAAATTGCTGCAGAGGCTGATGCGCTCACTTTAAACATATCCCGTAGTATGGATGTTGATTGGGGGCCGATCACAAACCTTAATTGTTATAATGACTTCAGTCAGGTATTCGTTTCAGGGGAAGGGTTAGAAGACTCTGTTCAGAATGTGACTGGTTGTGCAATTACGGCAGGTAAGTTTTACTCTTACGTCGATTGGATTGCGGGTAATAATATGTGGTTCATAAATGGGCCAGGAGTTGGGATATCAGAAGGTCCAACAGAGTGGAGCTCTCGTCTTAACATTAACATCGGGCTCTACTTTTAATACCAGTTATACAAAATTTAGATAAAGAAAGGCCAGCTTAAATAAGCTGGCCTTTTTGTTAAAAAACTCATGTTAGTCATACATGTTTTCAAAAAAGCTTTCGATGATCAGTACCGCTGACATAGCGTCTACCTGGCCTTTGGTTAAAGCCTTATAACCGCCAAACTCGAACAACCTAGCTTTTGCATCAGCTGTAGTAAGACGCTCATCTTGCGTAGCTATTTTTACACCAAATCTGCCATTGATGCGGTTGGCGAATTTTTTCGCTCTCTGGGTTATCTCTTGCTCTGTGCCATCCATATTAAGGGGTAAGCCAACAACCACGAGATCAGGTTGCCACTCCTCGATTAACATGCCTAGCTCTTCCCATTTAGGGATCCCATCCACTGCCTTTATGGAGCCAATAGGGTTTGCACTGCCAGTGAGTGACTGACCAATTGCGACGCCGATACTCTTAGTACCGTAATCGAAACCTAACACTGTAATTGAGCTCATCGGTAAGTATGTCCTGCTTGTCGTCCTGTTTGGGTGTTTTGTTTACCCACAATTGAAGCTAGGCATGTCCTGATTGGTTAGACAGTTGCCATATATCAAACCCTAAAGATTCCGTTGCTTTTTGCCAGCGATCATCGTGGTTTGTACTGAATAACAGCTCTTGGCTGGCAGGAATGGATAGCCAGGTATTATCTGCTAGCTCCTGTTCAAGCTGATCTCGGCTCCAGCCGGCATAGCCTAAAGCAACAATAAATTGCTCTGGCGCATCTTTACTGCCTAACGCTGATAACACATCTCTAGACGTCGTTAGCATGAGGTCTTCTGTTAGGGCCTGACTATTATTCCAATGCTCTTGAGGAGTATGTAAAACAAAGCCCCTCTCTGGGTTAACTGGGCCACCAATAAGCACTTTAGCACCTAGGCTTTTTACTTCAGCGGGTTCTTCATCTAGCTCCATCTGTTGTAGTAGCTCGTTAACCTCTATGCCTACAGGTCTATTTATCATGATACCCATAGCCCCTTTTTCATCATGTTCACAAAGGTAGATCACTGAACGTTCAAAATAGGTATCTTTAAGAGATGGCATAGCGATTAAAAAATGATTCTGTAAACTTTCCATTAAAGCGCTCCATAAAGAGAGGTCGCAAGGGAGAAACCAATAAGTGACTCGCTACTTGCTTAGCCGCCCGCTAATTTTACCTTGTAGTTTAGTTTCTCAAGCAAGGTCTTAAGCTGCTCTCTGTTGTCTGTTTGCACCTCAATATTAAACTCTTTTACTGTGCCACCACATCCGCACTGTTTTTTGAGTTTTTGAGCTAATGCTTTTAAGGCTTTTTCGTCTAGGGCTAAGCCTTTAATCACTGACACCCCTTTGCCTTTTCTTCCTTTGCTGTCTTTATGGATGCGCACTACACCATCACCATCAGGGATCTGCTTTGTTTCAACTTCAGGGGCAATTCGGCCAACATCAGTACTATAGACAAGGGATACGTTTGAATCTTTTCTCATGAGTGATTTGCTTATAACTTGTGATGAGTAGAGTTTAACAAACTGAAAAAAATTGTGGGAGCTTTATCACTTTCAAATGATTAGAAACAGACAAGGCTACAAAATTGTAGCCTTGAATTTATAACCGTTTGTCTTTTTATTTAGGTATTGGCAAGACGAGGAACCACTAGAGTGTCAGAGTCAGCCCAACGATCAGAGAGACGACAGTAATTGCCGCGCAAGGGATAATAAACTTGTGAAACTTAGTATGAGCAATGGCGCAGGAGGTTAATACAAAACCGATAGCAGCAGCACTGAAGTTACCTTGATCACCATCAATGAGGGTAAATAGTAGCCAAGCTAATACAATAACAGGCAAGATGAAAAGACCTATGTGACCCTCACTCTTTTTCGCTGAGTCGTTATTAGCTTGTTCCGTTACCTCTTTGGGCGCGAATAAAAAGATAGCACTTGCGATAATAAATGCACTAATAAACCAAAGCATATGAAACTCCAAGCTAGAGGGCAGCGATATATTCTGTGATACCGTATTAACTGATAATCATTATCATTAAGGTCTAACCTTAAGTCAAGCTGAACTTGTGGCTAATTACCAGAAATTTGAGTTGTAGATCATGAAATTGCTATGTAAGCTGAATTTATAAATGAGTTTCACAAGATACAGATTTGATGGAGTCGAAATGAAAAAGGTTATAATTGCTGTCGTTGCACTGGCGTTAAGTGCATGTAGTTCACTAAAAACAAGTTCAGACTATGATCCTGCGGCGAACTTTAACGATGTTAAAACTTATGCTTGGGTCGCTAAGAAAACTCAGGATACGACTTACCATTTAGACGGACTAATGGATCAACGTGTTCGCGCAGCAGTCGATAGCCAACTTGCCGCGAAAGGGATCACGATAACCGATGCAGCAGAAGCCGATATTTTGGTTAACTATCTCACTAAGGTTGATAAGAAAATTAATGTAGATACATTTAATACTAACTATGGTTATAACCCTTATTACGGCTCTAGATGGGGATATAGTGGCAGCATGAATACCCAGACTACAGTACGTGAGTATGAAGTAGGTACCCTAATCTTAGATATGGTTAATCGTGAAACAGGTAAGCTTATCTGGCGTGGTTCGGTAGCCGATACCATTCGAGACAAAAATACTCCAGAAGAGCGTGTAGAAGTGATAAACAAAGCAATATCTGCGATGTTAGTTAACTACCCTCCAAAGCCTGAAGCTAAGTAATTTCTTCATTTTAGCTTTGAATAATACGCCCCTCTGGGGCGTTTTATTTTCTCTGTACAGATCTAATTCTCTCTGCTTTTTGTGAGCTATTCCCTACCTAGACTAAAGTCCAACATATTCAGCATACTGCTGGTGATACTCTCAAGCCTCATGACGTTGAGACCTTTAACCTGAGGTAAGAAAAGTGGAGCAGTTTTTAAAGCAGTGGTTCGATGAGTATGATAAAGGCAAAGGGGTAGAAGCTAAGTCTCTTTGTGAAGAAACTCAATCACAATGGTCCCAGTTGCTAGAGCAAGCAAAGTCAGGCCATTTAGATGACTGGAAGCGGTCACCACCAGGAAGAATGTCTCTTATCTTGCTTATGGGCCCTATTGCCCACTTACTTGAAGATAATGATGTCGACCTCTTGCACCCTAAGGCAAAAGAGCTCTGTATTGAAGGCGTGTCTTTAGGCTTCGATACGCAGTTAGATCCCGTTCAGCGTCGCTGCTTTTACGATCCATTATTTTACTCTTCTGTGACAGAAGATCGCCAACTGCTATTGCGTTTGCTCCAAGGCATGCAGTCACAGGTTGAGTCGATGCAAAGGCCTGCCTGGAACGACTGGTACAAGCAGGCCAGCGTTAACTAGTTAGTCTGATAGCCTGATAAAAGCGGTGAATCAACCACAATTCGCCGCACTCATCATGTCACTCAGTAGCTTTCTCAGTAGCTGGCATGCGCTGTTATCAATTCCACTGTGTTGAATCACATCAATATTGGCTGTCCAGCCTAACTGCTCAAATCCTACTGGGATTTTGCAAAGTAGGTGTTCATTTATTGCCTCCTGAGCAATGTGTATGGGTAGCAAACCCCACCCGAAACCCGACTTAGCTAACTCCAACAAAACATAGTAATTATCGGCATACCAGACATCTGGTGAGTGCTGCAAGTTATAGTTGCTTGGGGCTCTATCTCTGGCACCAATGATCAATTGCCGGTGCAGCTTAAGCATATCGACATGTGCCGACTCTGCAGTAGCTAATGGATGCTTTGGGCTGATAAGAAGTTCAAACTTGACGGTGCCAATCGACTCAAAGTCGATGTTTTCTGGATAGGTAAAATCACTAAAAACCAGTCCTAAGTCGGCTCGCTTATCTTTGACGAGTTGGATGATATCTTGGCTAGAGGCATTTAACATCTCGAGTTGAATGAAGGGGAACTGCTCAGTGAAGGCTTTTAAATAATGGGTTAATCTCCCGTAGGGAACCCCTTCATCTAGTGCGAGGGTTAGTTTTTGTGCTTGCCCCTGATCTAACGCATCAAGTTGTTGATTAAGTCTTCTATGTTGGGCTATCACGGCTTTTGCTTGAGGTAGTAATGTCATACCTGCTTGTGTGAGTTTTGGGTAGCGGCCAGAGCGATCAAACAGGGTTTTATCGCTGTCTATCTCCATGTTCATAATATTCTGGCTAACGGCCGATTGTACTTTTCCAAGCTTTCTTGCCGCTGCTGAGAAGGAGCCTTCCTCAACGGTTTCTACAAATGAATATAGCTGTTCTAGTGTCAACATATCAGTAAAGGTGATGGTAGGTAACTTTAAAGTATCATAGTTTGGCTAGATAATGGCTGCAAGTTTTTAGAGGAGTCGCCTTATGACAACCGCACAAAGAGTTATCCATAGTGTTTTGTTTGAAGTTTTTGCCTTAATCATCGTAGTGCCATTAGTTATTATGATCTCTGGAAAGGGAACTGCTGACCTACTAGTTGTCGCTATTGGCTTGAGCTTTTACGCCGTAATTTGGAATTACTTTTACAATATCTGGTTTGATCATAAGTTTGGTAATAACAGAAGTGAGCGTAGCCTTTTGACCAGAATCGGTCATGCTGTTGGCTTCGAAGGAGGGATTATTATTGTGACTTTGCCAGTGATCTCTTGGTTTATGGGGATTTCACTTTTTTCTGCTTTCTTATTAGAACTGGCTTTTCTTGTATTGTTCTTCTTCTATGCAATAGCGTTTAACTATGTGTATGATCTTGTGTGTGAACATATGCAAGTAACTTCTGTACAGTGATTTACTGATGCCCTTTATGTCAGTGGAGCGTAAAAATGCTTTCAGTGATATAGATTAGGTTTATGCTGCTGAGATATTGTCAAAAAAGCAGAAGAATATAAATTGTATCAATCGGTGAAGGTAATCGTTTACAATTGTACTAAATGACTTGATGAGCTATATAAGCTTTAGGCACAAGCTAGAGGACATTTATGTCCATATAGATTAGGTTAAAACGATGAAGATATTCTGGTTAACGTTGATATGTTTATCAAGCCTGCTTTTTAGCAGTGAAACATTTGGCTGGAATGATAGTGATAAAGATGGAGTGCCAGATCTTAAGGATGCATGCCCCAAAACACCACTAGGCGTGCTTGTCGATGCTTCGGGTTGTGATAAAAACCGACTATTTAAATCAGTATGTTTAAAGACAACCGAAGGCGACATTTATCCAGACTCTTGCAGTGAGAGTAGTGAACTTGTTTTAAACTTTGAGTTTGCCAAGTCTGAAGTGCTTTATTCGCAATGGTTAGTTCTTGCTCAAGTTAAGCAGTTTTTGCAACTAGAGGACGTTAAGCTATGTCTTATTGGTCACACTGATTCAGTAGGTAGTTTAGAAGCTAATCAGCGTCTTTCAGAGTCTAGGGCATCTAGTGTTAAACGTATCCTTGTTGAGGATTACGGTTTTGCTCCTGAGCGCTTTATCATTAAAGGTATGGGGAGCCTCACTCCAGTAAGCCTCAATGACACAGAGGTTGGCAGGGCCTTGAACCGACGGGTGAACTTCAAGGTTGTTTTACCTAATTAAACGATTACATTGAGTCATATTGTTTATATTTTAGTTTATATTTTGGTTTAAATAGAGCGAAGAGAATGGCTGTCTATTAGCTAGCGATATGGACTGCTTTTTCGGTGCTAGATTTGAATTTTGTTAACCCAATATGTTTTGGGAATTTTTAGGGAGTAGTAAATGGAAAACTTGGAAGGTTTGATCGAGCAAGCGCCAGAGCTTATCGTGACCTATGGATTGAAGATTATTTTTGCACTTGTCATCTTTGTTATCGGTAAATATTTTGCCGGTCTTGCTAAGAAGTTATCTAGCAAGTTGATGACTAAGCGTAAAGTTGATCCTACTGTTGTCTCATTTGTGTCTAATATGGCGTGGTCACTGGTATTTGTATTTACCATAGTGGCAACCCTTGGACAGATTGGCGTACAGACAGCATCACTTGTCGCTGTAATTGGTGCCGCAGGTCTGGCTGTAGGCCTAGCACTGCAAGGGTCACTGTCTAATTTCGCGTCAGGCGTACTTATGGTAATGTTCCGCCCCTGCCGTGTAGGTGATTATGTCGAGGCTGCGGGTATTGCTGGTACCGTTAATGAGATCACTATCTTTTCAACTAAGCTACTGACACCTGATAATAAGCTTATCGTCGCACCAAACTCTGCGATGATGGATGGCACGATTATCAACTATTCTGCGATGGAAACTCGCCGTGTCGACTTGGTTATTGGTGTTTCTTATGATGCTGACCTGTTAGAAGCGAAGAAGGTGCTAACGCGTATCATCGAGAAGAATCAGTATGTATTAAAAGATCCTGCATACACGATTGCAGTGTCTGAATTAGCAGATTCTTCGGTTAACTTTGTGGTTCGCCCATGGGTTAAAGGCAGTGATTACTGGCCTGCATATTTTGAAATTCTTGAGCAGATCAAAGTGGCACTGGATGAAGCTAATATCGGAATTCCATATCCACAGATGGATCTTCATCTGAAAGAGACACCAGCAGCTTAAGGCTAACGTCTTAATCAGCAATCATTGAAAGTTTTACTCGTCGCTAGCGCTCTGAGTGAGATGATTAGAAGCCGTGTTGATTGAGATAAGATAGCAGCACTTAGTACAAAAAAAGGTCGGCATTGCCGACCTTTTTTGTGTCTGGAACACTTATGAAGATTTACCAGGGATGGCTTTAGAATCTTCGTTGTGGCTGGAACGGAACATCTAGGCTACAACCCCTAAGGAACTAGAGTCTAGTCCCTCTCTGGTTTTAATGTACTTCACCATATTGATAATCAAACTTTGGCATACCCCAATGATATTTTATGGCTAGCATTCGCAAGCCAAAGCCAAATGGTAAGCAGATAGCCAAGTTAACCCATTCGCTGATCCCGTAGGATTTTAAGCCAACATAAATTGCAGCTGTGAGTAGGGCGACCAAGGCATAGAGCTCTTTCTTGAAAACGAGCGGTACCTGATTACACAAAATATCACGTATCACACCGCCAAAAACGCCTGTGATGACTCCCATGACTATTGCAACAACTGGGCTAAACCCTAACAGCAAGGTTTTTTGCGCGCCAACAATAGAAAATACGGCTAAACCTAGTGCATCAATGGCTAAGAATAGCTTAGATAAGTAGCGCATAACGGGAGCAATAACTACGGTAAGCAGTGAGGCAAATGCGATGGCTAACAGGTAGTGAACATTTTCAACCCAAATTAGTGGGTAATTACCTAGCATCATATCGCGCAAGGTGCCGCCGCCAATCGCTGTGGCACAACCGATAATCACAACGCCAAACAGATCCATCTGCTTTTTCCCTGCTGAAAGTGCTCCAGTCATTGCTTCGGCAATGATACCTATGAGCCAGAGTAAACTGATAAATTGAACTTCCTGCATCTTACGCACGCCGACAAATAAAAGGACAGAGATTTTGCCTGATAAATTATAAATTGCACAATGATAAAATTTGTTTTTATTCATTATTAAATCTAATGATTTAATGGTGCTCTTATTGGTTAACTGGTTGATTTTGTGTGTGTTGATTTTTTGTTATTCTTGGCCTGTTAATTTTACAGGTGGATTTATTGATGTTTGTTGGTGTGTTTGCGGTGAGTTTGAATGTAATCATAGTTAACGCTTGGCCAAAGTTCGTGCTTTATGACTTAAATTTAATATGCATAAATCAGCTTTATGAGATGAGGAAACGCTGGTACTAGCCATATTCTAAGAGTAATATTTGTGGCTTGTAATCATAAGCAGGGGCTCAGATGATCGATTTTCGAAGTGATACAGTAACCAAGCCGACTGATGCTATGCGCAAGGCAATTGCATCGGCCGAGGTGGGTGATGATGTTTATGGTGATGATCCAACAGTTAACCGTTTAGAAGATATGGCAGCTGAGATGTATGGGTTCGATGCTGCGATTTTTACCTCTTCCGGTACTCAGGCAAACTTACTTGCCTTGATGGCGCATTGTGAACGTGGTGATGAGTATATTTGTGGCCAACAAGCGCATAACTATAAATTTGAGGGCGGGGGCGCGGCCGTTCTTGGCAGTATTCAGCCTCAGCCGCTTGCTAATCAAGCTGATGGCACTATTTTACTGAGCGATATCAAAGCTGCAATCAAGCCTGACGATGTCCACTTTGCTCATACAAAACTACTGAGCTTGGAGAACACCATAGGTGGTCAGGTAATACCTCAAGCATATCTTGCACAGGCCCAAACTTTAGCCTTTGATAATAAGTTGAAAATTCACCTTGATGGCGCCCGGGTTGCGAATGCGGCCGTTGCACAAAATATTGCCATCAGTGATATCACCCAATATTTCGATTCAGTGTCTATCTGTTTATCAAAAGGCCTTTGTGCTCCAGTCGGTTCCTTGCTCTTAGGTGATGAGCGTTTGCTTACTAAAGCAAGGCGTTGGCGTAAAGTGCTTGGTGGCGGTATGCGTCAGGCTGGGATTTTGGCTGCAGCGGCCGAGTTAGCCATTACTGAGCAGGTTGAACGTTTATCTGATGATCATGATAATGCCAGCTATCTGGCCTCTCAGTTAAAAGCCTTTGATGAATTCGAGGTCGATTTTGCGTTAGTACAGACCAATATGGTGTTTGCTAAAGTTGAGCAAGGTGTAGATATAAGACGTATTGCAGCAGAGCTTAAGTCTTCGGGAATGCTTATCAGCCCTGGAAGCACGTTACGCTTGGTCACCCATGCAGATATTAGTCGAGAAGACATCGATGTATTTATCTCGAAGTTGAAAAGCCTATTGAGATAATCTTTGTGTTCGCTTTATCCATAAAAAAGTCTGCTTATGCAGACTTTTTTATGTGATGAATATTTCTAGCGATAAACTTATACCAATCAGCATAAGAAAGTGATCGACTCAGCGTATTTTTGGACAGCGAAGAAGTAGGCGGCCAAAAAACTGAAAGGTGAGTTTTAGCGCTTCATTAGTGCGCATGCCCGCCATGACCACCGCTTATTTGTCGGCCATCACTGGTATAAAACCCTGAACTACCATGTTGAATAAAACCTTGGGTGATCATCTTAGCGATAAATGGGTCAGATTCGCTGTCGCCCACATCGGCAAAGTCGATATCTTGGTAACCAGAGATCAAGTTCGTAAAGTCAGCTGATGAGACAGGGCTTATCTCAATAAGTTGATATGTTAGCTTGTGCTCGTTTTCACCTATGGTCAGTTTAAACGGTAAATTAAGCGATGTAGCCCACTCTAAGTCGATCTTCTGTCTCTTTTCATCTCCGCTGAAGGTTTGTAGTGTCATACATTTATGCTGGACACTACCAGTTTGATTGAGCTTTGACTGAACATGAGGTGAAACAAGATGAAATATCTGCTCAAGGTCATAATTGATATTGAGAGAGAGCAGATCGCCTGGGCGGTAACTTACCGAGCGTTTATCCATTGGGAAGTATCGAACGTATTCACCATTTCTGTTCCAGGCTTCGAAGCTTTGCGGTGAACTTTTGTAGACAACAGAATCTTGGTATCGGATGAGCTGTAGCTGATGTTTAGCTTGCTGTGGCCCATTGGTTTGCGATACCTCATAAACTGCATTGAGTTGGTCTGGCTGTACATGATTACATGCTGACTCAAGGTTCGCAGGTAAATGACTGCTTTGAGGCTCTTGCTCAGAACTTGCATAAGCAGGTGCTGGTTGAGCAGAAGTTGAGTGAGCCGATACGGTTTGTACAAAACAGATGATTAAGGCGGCGCTAAGCAAAGAATACTTCATAAAAACTCCAGTGCTTGAATCAATACTTGAATCAAAAAAGTTTGGCCGCCTTAGTTAGGCTAGACGGCCAGATGAAAGAATTTACATAAGAACTTACATAAGAACTAATATAAGAGCTTAAGCAAAAGCTGAGACAAGAACCTATTCAAGTACTGATTTAAGTGTATGTAAAAGCACTTATAAAAGAACCTGTAATAAGTCATTGTGCTCAGTGCTTATAAAGCCGCATCAGCTTTGACAACAAGATTCGCGGCATGGTTGATGACATGGAAAATGTGGTTCTGTTCTACGGTACCTTGCACTAAATGAGCGCCTGGACCACTTGCAAAAATCCCTACATCTTCACCTGCATGTGTCTCTGACTCTAAAGGCACTAAGGCTTCTTGATGAAAACCAGCGCTCTGAGTATCGACATAGTTAAGATCAAACCTGCCAGTTGCCACAGGATAGCCATAGCGCTCATCTCCACCAGTCTCAAGTGCAGCGTAGCCGCGACCATTGGTATAACCAACGGTGGTATATGGCAGACCGTTAGCATCGGTTGAGTTCGTTACTGCAGATATTCCACTTGAATCATTGCCTTTAACAAGGCCTAGAATAGGGTTGCCGCGTGTTGGGTAGCCTGCAATGGTAAACACATGGCTATGATCGGCAGTGACCATGAGCAAAGTGTCTTTCGTTGAGGTTTTCTCCATAGCAACGCGCACAGCTTCAGAAAGTGCAATTGTGTCATGTAGTGCTCTAGCGGCGTTACCTGCATGGTGTGCATGGTCGATGCGGCCAGCTTCGATGATAAGTACAAAGCCTTTATCATTCTTCTTAAGAATGTCGATTGATTTGGCTGTCATCTCTGCAAGTGATGGCTCACCTTCTGCGCCAGTTGTTACACGGTCATAGTCATACTCCATATGGGATGAGTTAAATAGACCTAATGCATGATCTGTGGTGGCAGGGTCTAAAGCCAAGAAGCTATCTCTGTCGGCCACATAGGCAGAGTTTTCATATTTTGTAGTCCACTCTGCGGTTAAATCACGACCATCAAGGCGTTTACCGCTTTTCCCCTCTGGGTCAGTCATTGTTGTCGGAATGAAGGCGCGTCGTCCGCCGCCCATAACCACATTAATACCTGCGCCATAGCTGTAATCTAACAGCTGCGCCGCGATATCTTTACATCCATTGGTTACTGCTTCTGCGGTCAAATCTGCATCACTTTCCCAGTTACGCTCAGGGCTGTGGGCATATGCTGCAGCTGGTGTTGCGTGAGTCACGCGGGCTGTTGAAATCACCCCTGTGGACATGCCGGCCATTGAAGCAAGCTCAACCGAGGTCATTAAGTCCTGTCCAGAGGTTGAAGCACAGTTTCCACGGGTGACACTTTCCGATTGTGAAAGCACACCAACATCAGTTTTAACCCCAGTTACCATAGCGGTCATGGTGCCTGCTGAGTCAGGAGTTTGGCCATCGACATTGTAGGTTTTTGCTAGGCCAAGATGAGGTAAAGTTTCAAATGACAGTGAGTTTTCCTCACCGGTTTTACCTTTAAGTTGTCCATCTAAGATACGAGCCGCTGTGACAGTGGAAACTCCCATGCCATCACCGACAAACAAAATGATATTCTTTGCCGCGCCGGCATCATTCTTAACCGAGATATCAGCCGCTTCAGTGACGCGGCGTTGGCCGTCGATAAACCACTCATTGACTGCTGTCCAGTCTTGACCATCGCTGCCGTTATTACCGTCGTTGCCATTGTTACCGTCACTGCCATTAGTGCCGTTATTACCATCGCTTCCACAGGCGCTCAGACCTAAAATTGCTGCCATAGACAGTACTAGTAATTTCTTATTCATAATTTGCTCCAATGAGTACTGTTTAATTAGTATTTAGTGCCGCCAAGCGATTGTGCTTGGTTGATAATATGGAAAATGACATTTTGCTCGATCACCCCTTGGGCCAAGTGAGAGCCTGGGCCTGTAGCGTGTAGGGTGATATCTTCACCTGCGTGGGTTTCGCTGCTTAATGGCACTAATGCTTGCTGCATGAAGTCTTTTTGCTTAGTGTCGACAGAGGTTAAATCATCTCGTTGACCAATAACGGCGCCAGGACCATTGGTATAGCCTAACGTGGTGTATGGCTTGCCATCATTTGCAACCGCGAGATCGCCACCCACATTATGAACTAAGCCTAAGATAGGGTTACCACGCTCTGGGTAGCCAGCAATGGTGAATACATGGCTGTGATCAGCGGTAACCATGATGAGTGTTTCATCTGGATTAGTGTTATCAAATGCGGCTTTTACTGCGTTTGATAACTCAACCGTATCGACAAGCGCGCGGTGGGCATTACCAGCATGGTGGGCGTGATCGATACGACCAGCTTCAACAATAAGTAAGTAGCCTTGCTCGTTCTTGTTAAGTATCTCGATAGACTTGGTGGTCATATCTGTCAGAGATGGCTCACCGGCTGTATCATCTAAGCGGTCAGCTTCATACTCCATATGCGAAGAGTTGAATAGGCCAAGCAGGTGATCAGTGCTGCTGGCATCGATGGCATCAAAACCTGCCTTATCCCAAACATAAGCAGAGTTGCTGAAATTCTCAGTCCAGGCTTGGGTCAAATCAACACCATCTGCGCGGCGACCAGATTTGTTTTCGCCATCAGTCACTGAATCTGGGATAAAGTTACGACGACCGCCACCAAGTGCAACACTCAAGGCATTATCTTCATCACGCATAACCAGCTGATAGGCGATATCTTTACATTCATTGGTTAGCGCTTCTGCAGGTAAATTACTGTCAGCTTCCCAGTTACGTTCAGGGCTAGCGGCATAGGTCGCAGCAGGCGTTGCATGTGTAATGCGCGCTGTACTGACTACACCAGTAGATAAGCCCTTGGCATTAGCAAGGTCAACTAAGGTCACTAGCTCATTACCTTTTGATGAAAGGCAGTTTGCACGAAGGCTTGCATCAGAGACTGACAAAACACCCGCTTTAGACTTAACGCCTGTCGCCATCGCCGTCATGGTGCCTGCTGAATCTGGTGTTTGCTGGTTGGTGTTATAGGTTTTGACTAAAGCTGTATTGGGAAATTGCTCGAAGCTGAGGAAGTTTTCTTCACCACCTTGATTACCCGGTAACTGTTGCCCTTGGTAAATTCGGGCAGCGGTTAGTGTTGAAACTCCCATACCATCACCGACAAACAAAATGACGTTCTTTGCTTGGCTCTTTTTAGTTTGTTGGGTTTTATCGCTGACAAGTTGAGCACTTGTTTTAAACCATTGACTGCCAGTTTGTGTAGCAGGTAAAGCTGCAGCATTGGCTGCCATAGTCACTAAGCTGCATGACACGAGTGCAGCTATATTCTTCATATTAATCACTATCATCACCCTTATTTTATTGAAGTCTGTTGGGATTACATTTTTAGACGCGATGATTGTCGGTGATCTGTATGACGGAAATGGGTAGGAATTGTGTAGCTTTTGTGACTTGCTTGCATCTTTGCAACAAGTGAGCGTTGAAGCATGCTTGGATTACTGGTTTCTCGAGGTGAATAGTATTTTGGGTTAATAGTGTTTGAATGACCCCACAACGTTATTTGGGTGATGTTTGTGCAGGCTTGGGCCTTTATGGTGCGCAATACTATGAGAGGGGAGTTTTAACTTACTGTTTTTATATTGTTTATCTATTTGGTCTGACTCTTGCTACTACTTTGGAGGTATCTGTTTGTCGAGCTAAACCCAACTCGCCATTAAATATGATGTCTACTATTAGCCAAAGACTTGTTAGAGGATGTGCATACAATGAAATATTACAGTCGAAGATTTATTAAGCCTGAACATTTAAATCCTGCCAATGCGCTGTTTGGTGGGCAACTGTTAAGCTGGATTGATGAGGAAGCGGCAATTTTTGCCGGGTGCCAGATGAACAGTCAGAGCATAGTGACTAAAATTATCTCCGAAATTAATTTTAGAACGCCAGCTAGACAAGGCGATGTGATTGAGTTCGGGCTTGAGTTAGTCAGTGCAGGTTCTAGTTCAATCACAGTTCGCTGTATGGTGAGAAATAAAGTAAGCCACCTCCCTGTTGTCTGTATCGATAAAATGGTCTTTGTAAATGTTAATGAGCAAGGCTTACCAACACCTCATAAGATCAGGGCAAACGCAGCATAAACTGGATAGGGGCAGGTACTAAGCACCTAACTAAGACTGTCGATGATAGAGGCTGGAGAGATCTAGCTTCTGTTCTCTGTGTTTTTCATTGATATTTCATTGATAGAGTATGGTAGGCTTTCACCATATGAATATCATCTTCTGCCGAGCTGTGGCAGGGATTGTTACCTAGCAGCACCGTGAGCCTTACCTCGCTATTATGAAAGTATCATCACTGTTAAACATAAGCCGCTTGAATCAATTAAGCCGAGAGTCTATCGGTCTAGTGTGTTGTTGTATTATGGCATCGGCTTTTCTCATCTTCCCGCAAACAGCAATCTCTTTGGTTGCAGGGGTGACCAGTTATGCCATCCATGAATTTGGGTTGGCTTTCATTATTATTCCCTCTGTGTTTGTGGTCCTTGCTTTCGCCATTGCGCTAAGTCCGTGGGGGAGAATCACCTTAGGGAAAGATAAAGCACCTGAATTTAGCTTTATTAGTTGGGTGTCTATGTTATTCGCAGCAGGAATGGGCTCAGGACTCATTTTTTGGGGAGTCGCTGAGCCAATAGCGCATTATGCCAACCCGCCAGCATTTATACCCCTTGATGAAGTGGGTAAAGACACGGCACTTGCACTGACTTACTTTCATTGGGGTCTACATGCTTGGAGTCTGTATGCGGTATCTGGGTTGGTCATGGCTTGGTTTGCATTTAATCGCTCCAGAGCAATGACTGTGTCGGCCAGTTTTACTGAAACACCTAGATCAAATGGTTATCAATTGTTTGATCTTCTCGCTGTGATTGCTGTGATATTCGGGGTGGCAGGCACGCTGGCCAACACAATTGCCTTAGTGCAAAGTGGCCTGGAGCAAAGCTTGGGCTTTGATATTGGTGGCTTAAGCTTTCGCTTGGGTCTGCTTTTAGCGATTACTTTCGCGTTTACCATTTCATCGACATTAGGCTTAGATAAGGGGATCAGGCGAATGAGTCTGTTTAACCTGCTTTTTGTTATTGTAATGCTGGTGGCTGTGCTGACTTTAGTCGACCCGTTAGCTGTTGTTATGACGATTTTTACATCCAGTGTCAGTTACCTGCAACTTCTGCCAGAGCTCTCATGGTCAATCGATGATAGCTCTCGAGGTTGGAGTGAAGGCTGGAGTATCATCTATTTTGTCTGGTGGATTGCCTGGGCACCTTTTGTTGGCCCATTTATCGCTCGAATTAGCCGTGGACGAACCATTCGTCAATATCTGCTCTGTACTGTATTGGTGCCAACGGCAACGACTATCGTCTGGTTTAGCGTCTTTGGTGGCAGCGTATTTGAGATGAGCATCTTACCGGACGTGGTACAGGCAACGAGTAGTGATTTCACTTTAGGCTTGTTTACCTTCTTTGAGCATTTAGCTATAGGTAAAATTCTGATCTATAGCGCCATCTTGCTATTAATCACGTTCGTTATCACCAGTGCTGATTCGGCTATCTTTGTAACCAGTATGATGACGGGGAGCCAAGCAATAAAGTCTAAACTGATGTGGAGTCTCGTATTGGTGGCGATCACCGCAGCCTTAGTACTTAAAAATAATATCGATTTGAATAAACAGATAGCCATTTTTGGCGCACTGCCTTTTACGCTTATTTTACTCGCTCAGGCAGGGATCATGATTAAAGAGCTGATAAAACATAAAGAGTAGGGCACAAGGCTGAGTTTGCCTTCAGCCCTAAAGCGGTTTATGTGGCAACCCACTCAATAGACTCGGCATTTTGTGCCATTTTTCGAATTGAGTCGTAATCGCTATCTTGTGTTACGGCAAAGTGGGAGATATTAACTTTCTCTAGGATATGTCTGCCCATAGGATCGTTATGCATCCTAGTCAAAATAGTTCTGAGCTCGGCACGTAGCTCTTCTGGCACCTGCTTTGAGATCATAAAGGGTGGGAAGCCGCTAGGGCCTAAGGTCTCAATTACACGTAGCTGAGCGGCGAGTTGAGGATTGTGCATGAGCTCTAATTCCAGTACCCAGCTATCAATTGCCGAAGCATCGATCTGCTTATCTACAATCATCTGTATTGAATTTTGGTGAGCGCCTGACTCTATCACTTTACCAAAGTAGCTGCAGTCCTTGCCCATGTTGGCTAAATAATCACGAACCACATAAGCCCCTGAGTGAGATTTTGGCTCATTGTAAGACCAGCGCTTACCTTCAAGGTCGGCAAAGCTGAAGAGCTTACTATCTTTATGCACCACAACATCAGAATAATAGACCGGCGTATTATTGTAGCGACTCGCTTTTAACAAAGGAGTCGCGAGCAACTCTACTTGTGGAGCGGGTTTATCGACTTTCCACACATAGGGGAGCCCACAGATCCAACATATCTGTATATCGCCGCTATCAAATGCGCTTTCTCTATCTTGCCAGGGGATACCTAGGCAAGGGTCTATTGATTTATCTAATTTTAGCGATAAATATTGAGCCAAAGCGTCTACAAAGCCATCGGCATTGGGCGCCATGCATGAGGTTAGTTTTAATCTGTTCATTTATCGCTTAGATCGAATGGGAAAGGGCAGGTAACTTGAGGTTTTTACCTAAGGTTAATCCTTGGTTTCATCTTCACTGTTAAGGTCTTCTTTGACAGAATTAACAGCATCGCGTGATGCATGACCGATGGCTTTGGTGGTGTCTCTCGTTGCATGGCCTATTTCAGTGGTGACATCTTTCGTTGTGTGGCCTATGGTCTTACCCATATCTTTTAGCTCAGCGCAGCCACTAAGTGTGATAAACAGTGTTAATACAAAAAATGCTACTTTCATTACAGAGTCTCAAGGTGAATGATATGCGGTATTTTATCTTTTTAACTACAGAATACCAATCGCTATATAAAGTAGAGAAAGGCCTCGATAATCGAGGCCTTGATGAAGCTTTATACTGATTACTATGAGTTAGTGCAGCTTCAGGTGAGGGTGAATGATACGGCTGATCCCCTTCGCACACATCAGTAGCGTGCCTCTAAAGACACCGTGTAATTCAATCAGATGTCGACGGTATAGCGAAGTGTAAACGAAGCGAGCAATTTTCCCCTCAACTAATACACCGCCACCCATAAATGACATTAAGTTGCCCACGGTATGAAACTTTGAAAGGTTTACTAGCGAGCCTAAATCTTTATAGACATACTCATTTTTTGGAGATTTATCCTCAAGCATCAAGATGATATTATCTGCTGTCATCAATGCCATCTGTCGCGCAGACTGACCGCGTGGTGGCACCCAGCTACCATCTTCTTGAGGGCAAGCTGCACAATCACCGATAGCAAAAATATGTGGATCGCGAGTCGATTGCATATTTTGTTTAACCATCACCTGATTGATGTGGTTACTCTCTAAGCCGCCAATCTCATTTAGGAAGTCAGGGGCTTTAACCCCTGTAGACCAGATAACCATATCTGATGGGATTAATTCACCCTCAGTAGTGTGTAAGCCTTTAGTGGTGACTTCACTAATGCGGGTCGATGTACGGACATTGACGCCGATAGAGATAAGCTCTTTAGCCACAGATGTCGATATCTCAATTTTATCCACTTTAGGTAAAATGCGTTCGTCGGCTTCAACTAAGGTGACCTCTAGTAAACTCGAGTCAATCTTATAACCAAACCCTCGAAGTTGATCGACAGCGTGATGCATCTCTGCAGACATCTCGACACCAGTCGCCCCAGCACCTACAACGGCAATTTTGATCTTTTCATCAAGTTGGTGATGACTGGCATAACGCATAAATTTATTTAGCAGCATGCTACGAATTTCCATCGCTTGCTCTGTGCTGTCTAGAAATACGCAATGTTCACGAACGCCAGGTATTTTAAAGTCATTGGCGATACTACCGATAGCGATAACGGCATAGTCATAGTCGATGCGTCTTGCAGGCAAGAGCTCTTCACCCTCTTCATCTGTGATAGGGGCAAGTATTATCTGTTTGTTCTCTCTGTCTATTTCCGTCATTGCACCTTGCTGAAAGTGGTAGCCGTGGTTAGCGGCATGGCCACGATAGCTTAAGGCATCTATGCCTATATCGAGCGCCCCAGTGGCCACTTCGTGTAAGAGAGGTTTCCAGACATGACTTTCTGCACAGTCGACAAGTGTGACCCTAGCTTTTCCTTTTTTACCAAGCTTACGACCTAATTTAGTCGCTATCTCCATACCGCCTGCGCCGCCACCTATGATGACAATATTTACCATTTCGTGCATGAGTACATGCTCCTATATTATTAAAAAATTAATATGTTTAGCAGGCTTGGCTGTTGAATTAGAGTTTTTTTAGGCCAACCTAATGATTAACACCCTGACCAGAGGCATTAACCGTTATCGGTATAATTATAGTTATAAAAATTAGAACTGGTTTTCGAATAAAAATTGTATCAGTGGTGTGCTAAAACGGCAATGAGAGGTCAAAAGTGATGGGAGTTGGGTGAATTTGCTTGATTGTATTTGTTTGTTTTTGAAATGTAAGTGTTTTATTTTTTTTGGATTGTATTTTTTAGGAGTGTTTTTTAGTTTTTAGTTATTGGGTTTTGTGATCTAGGCAACAGAGAGTGTTGTAAAAATGTGAACTGCCTCACCGGGAAGCAGTTCAATTATCTTGTTGAGATACTCAGCAAGGCTGATGAGCGCTGTTAGCGTTAGAGTTTAGCTATCTTTGCATCGTAATCAGCAATCAAGTGCTGCATGATCTCTTGCACTGAGGTGTCTTTGGTTGAATCATCCATAAATATCTTAAAGGTTACCAATACATGGCCATCGTTCTTAATTCGGGTGTTATTCATGGCGAAGTAGGCACTTTCAGCCTCAGCCTCACGTACTACAAAGCCATCCTGTTCGAAGATGCGGTGGCCTGAGCGACCGTGCCATTTTGTGATGCGGCTTAATCCAATTTCGCAAGATTGATTAAACTCAATATGATTTTCCCAAGTAGTTGGGTGTGCAGGATCTTTTACGTGTGGGCATCGAACGGTGTAGTTGTATACATGAGAGATTGCTGTCATAGATTACCTACTTGTTTGCGAATACTAATGCCATCATAGACATTGCTTTTCTAATTGGTCAACTTTTATTCGTGATTACTGATATATATTTACAGTGACATTTTTATCTATATAAGTAAGCGAATAATCAATTTGCTCTGACTCTTTTTTAGCACGACTCAAACTAAGATAACCTTGTGCTAGATCTCACTTTTTATACTCTTTTCTATTGAGTATTGCTTTTGATTAATAAAGCGACAGCTAATTGAGTGTAAGACTTAAGCTTGGCTTTATACCAGTATGAAAATATTCATCGATGCCATATCACCTAGCGCTTGTTCATGTCGCATACGGCATTGATTTATTAACTAACCACTATGTATCACTAATACTGATGGCAGCTAACTTTAACCCTAGATGTTTTAAGATGATAATCGCTTAAGATCAGATCGAGTGCGTGGAGCTTATGGAAAATTGTGGTATCGAACCCACTTTAACTCGTATCTCTACTTATATTCGTTGGCTAGAGGTAAGTTGTGACTTTTATGAAATAAATATGTAAATAGGTGTTATTACCACCTGTATCTGCTTATAATTCTTGAATATAAATCCCTAATTTTATTGATGCTTACCGGAGGCATAAATGGTTGTTCGAACCGTTTCAACATTTAAGTGGTGCATACTTTTTATAGCAACACTGCAACTTACAGCCTGTGGGGAAGCACCTGCACCAAAACAAGCTATGTTACCTAGCGTGATTGTGAATACTGCACATACCGAAGAGATCATCCCTAAGTCTGAAATCGTGGGCCGCACAAGGGCATCTGAAGATGTGGTTATTCAGTCACAGATCCAAGGACAACTGCTAAAGCGTACATTTATCGAAGGTGATGATGTTACTGCTGGCGATCTTTTGTTTGAAATTGACCCGTCCACTTATAAAGCTGAGCTTGCTCAGCAGTTGGCCGTACTTAAGCAAGCTACTGCATCGCGAGATGTAGCAGTAATGAATTGGGAGCGTGGTCGCCGCCTGCTACCGGATGGCATGATCAGTGCCCAAGATATGGATGAGCTAACCAGTCGTAAGCTGACTACCGCTGCTGGGGTTGTTCAAGCTGAAGCTGCAGTAAAAGCTGCTGAGCTTCAATTGAGCTATACCAAGGTTTATGCGCCTATCTCGGGTCGGATCAGTAATTCAAAAGTGAGTACCGGTGACATTATTACCCCTCAGTCTGAGATGGCGAATCTAGTTCAGCTACAACCTATGTGGGTCAACTTTCAGGTTGCTGAGAAAAAGCTCATATCAGCCCAGCAAGACTTCTCTAAAGCTGCTGACCAAGATGTGAAAATTGAAGACATTGTTATTCATTTGCGCCTGCCAAATGGCACCATGTTTGATGAAGCGGGTTATATCGACTTTATTGGTAACCGTGTCGATGCTGCGACAGGAACCTTACCTGTTAGAGCCACTTTTAAAAATGCTACTAGCCTAATGTTGCCTGGCTTATTTGTCACGTTAGTGATTGAGTCGCCTATCACTGAGAATGCCTTGCTAATCCCTCAAGCTGCAGTACAAGAAGATCAGCAAGGTCGTTTTGTTATGGTGCTTAATGAGCAAGACGAAGTACAAAAGCGCCTCGTAGAATTAGGCGATAGATTCGGCGTCGATTGGCGTGTGCTGAGTGGCTTAAAAGATGGTGAGCGCATCGTCGTCGAAGGATTACAGAAAATCCGCCCAGGCATCAAAGTCAACCCGGTTGAGCAAGAAGTTATTCCTTTCCAAGAAAATGCATCTTAATCGGGGAATGTCATGATTAGTGAATTTTTTATTGGCTTGGTCCTAAATTTGTCTTTGTGTCGCTCAAACCTTGAATTGGAAAGTGACAGGGGAATGTCATGATTAGTGAATTTTTTATTGGCTTGGTCCTAAATTTGTCTTTGTGTCGCTCAAGCCTTGAATTGGAAAGTGACAGGGGAATGTCATGATTAGTGAATTTTTTATTAACAGGCCCAAATTTGCCTTTGTTATTTCGACTGTACTGACATTAGTCGGATTAATCTCTATACCTGTACTTTCAGTGGCTGAATTTCCTGAAATTGCGCCGCCACAAGTAAGTGTTTCTACCAGCTATTCAGGTGCAAGTGCCGATATTGTAAAAGATACCATAGCCCAGCCTTTAGAGGCTGAAGTGAACGGTGTTGAAGGCATGCTCTATATGGAGTCAAAGAGTGCTAACGATGGCAGTTACTCTTTAAATGTGACCTTTGAGGTGGGCACTGATGCGGATATGGCACAAGTTAAAGTGCAAAACCGTGTGCAACAGGCAATGCCACGCCTGCCTGAAGAGGTAAAGCGTCAAGGTGTTAAGGTTGAAAAACAAAGCCCTAATATGTTGATGGTGGTGAACCTAGTTTCGCCCAATGAGACCTTTGATTCACTCTTTATCACCAACTATGCCGGCTTAAATGTTAAAGATGCCCTAGCGCGTCAAAACGGTGTTTCAAAAGTACAAGTGATCGGTGCATTAGATTACGCGATTCGTATCTGGTTAGATCCAGATAAAATGGCTAGCCTTGGAGTGACAGCCGCCGATGTTATTGGTGCGCTGCAGGAGCAAAACATTCAAGTTGCCGCTGGCCGTATTGGTGCTGCACCTGTCGATCCAGAGCAGCAATTTCAATATACCCTACAGACTAAGGGCCGCTTAAAAGATCCTGAAGAGTTTCGTAATGTGATGATCCGCGCTAATAGCGACGGCTCTAAAGTCACTGTTAGTGATGTAGCACGTGTTGAGCTTGGATCGCAGACTTATGATGCACAAGGTAGGCTAAATAATAAGCCATCCGCAATTATCTCTATCTATCAGTCGCCAGACGCGAATGCGTTAGAAGTGGGTAAGGCGATTAAAGCTGAAATGGCTAAGCTTTCAGAGCGCTTCCCTGATGATTTAGAATATGAAGTACTTTATGACACCACTGAGTTTGTTGAAACCTCAATCAAAGAGGTTGTGCAAACTCTATTTATCTCTATTGCATTAGTTGTCTTGGTTGTATTTATCTTCCTGCAGGATGCACGCTCTACATTAGTCCCAGGCATTGCGATCCCAGTATCGCTTATCGGTACCTTTGCGTTTCTTCTGCTGTTCGGCATGAGTATAAACACGGTATCTCTGTTTGCGTTGATATTAGCCATCGGTATTGTGGTTGATGATGCGATTGTCGTGGTTGAGAACGTCACTCGTTTGATGCAAGACGAGGGATTGTCGCCGAAAGAGGCTACCTCTAAGGCGATGAAAGAGGTCACAGGGCCAATTATTGCCACCACATTAGTACTGCTTGCGGTATTTGCCCCGACGGCAGTAATGCCTGGGATCACTGGGCAGATGTATGCCCAATTCTCAGTGACTATCTGTATTGCGGTACTTATCTCTTCGATTAATGCATTAACCTTAAGTCCGGCGCTGTGTGCCTCCTTACTGCGCGCACCTAAGACACATACCAAAGGGTTCCACGCCGCCTTTAACAGACAGTTTGAACGCTTCACTGGTAAGTATATGAAGTTAGTGTCATCACTGACACGTAAATTGGCCCTTGTTGGTGTGGTTTATCTTTGTCTGATAGGCCTGACCGGGGGGATTGCTAATATCTTACCGTCAGGTTTTGTGCCTATGGAAGATAAGAAAGCCTTTATGGTCGATATTCAGCTACCTGATGGTGCATCGTTGAACCGTACTGAAGAGGTAATGAGGGAGCTTGTTGAATTAACTCTGAAAGAGCCAGGTGTAGAAAATGTTATTCATGCCAGTGGTTTTAGTATTTTGACCGGCTCTGTGTCATCAAACGGTGGCTTAATGATTGTGACGCTCTCAACTTGGGAGGAGCGTGATACCCCTGATATGGTTGAGGCGGCGATCGTTGCTAAACTTCAGGCCAAATACGCGGCAAATCCTGCAGTGAAGGCAATGGCTTTCTCTCTGCCTCCTATTCCAGGTGTGGGTAGTGTCGGTGGTTTCGAGTTTGTGCTGCAAGACACTCAAGGCCGCACTCCTCAAGAGTTAGCTTCTGTGATGCGCGCGCTGATTATGAAGGCGAACGAGCAGCCAGAGATTGCTATGTCCTTTAGTAACTTCCGCGCCGATGTGCCACAGATGTATGTGGACGTCGATAGAGATAAAGCTAAAGCGATGGGGATCTCGCTTAATGAGATATTCTCTACGATGCAAACCATGCTTGGCTCAATGTATGTTAATGACTTTAACCGTTTTGGTAAGGTCTTTAGGGTGATTTTGCAGGCTGAAGGTGAGTATCGAAATTCAGATAAAGATATCTCGCGTTTTTATGTTCGCTCTAAAACGGGCGAGATGGTGCCATTAAGTACATTAGTGACAGTGACACCCATTTTAGGCCCAGATGTGATGAACTCATATAACATGTTCAACTCAACCACCATTAATGGTTTCCCTGCAGCAGGTTTTAGCTCGGGTGATGCAATTACAGCGATGGAGCGAGCGGCTAATGAGTCTTTACCTGCTGGCTATACATTTGAGTGGACTGGCCAAACATACCAAGAGATTAAAGCAGGTAATTTAGCGCCACTTATTTTTGCGCTGGCATTAGTCTTCACCTATCTATTTCTGGTGGCTCAGTATGAGAGTTGGACGATTCCATTTGCGGTTATCTTAGCGGTGCCAATCGCAATCCTTGGGGCATTTTTGAATATCTTGCTGGTGGGGGCTGACTTAAACCTCTATGCCCAGATAGGACTCGTGCTCTTGATTGGTTTAGCCTGTAAGAATGCCATCTTGATAGTGGAGTTTGCAAAGCAGCTACGTGAAGAGGGCAAAAGTATTCTCGAAGCTGGAGAAACTGCAGCTAGATTACGTTTTCGTGCAGTATTGATGACAGCGTTCTCCTTCTTGCTCGGTGTACTCCCTCTGGTTATTGCAACGGGTGCTGGTTCTGGTAGCCGCAGGGCATTAGGTTACTCAGTGTTTGGTGGTATGTTAGCAGCGACGATTGTTGGAACACTTTTAGTTCCTGTCTTTTACGTGATGATGCAAAAGATGCGAGAGAAAGCTAAAGGTGAGTCTAAAGCGGCATAAGTTTCGCTTTCAGCTTTAATTAATCCAAAAGCCCAAGCTAATCAGCTTGGGCTTTTTTATGGGAGACTGAGTAGGGGAAGCGTGAATAATGGCCGATTTAGGTCTAGGGTTAATAGACGATACTAATGCCTAGGTAATGCATATGCATATGCAGATGACCTTACAGCTTTTAGTATTTTTTGTGGTAGCGATAATATTAGGGATATTGTTACGCCGACTATTAAAAAATACCGCTATTCCATACTCTGTAGCCTTGCTAGTACTGGGAATGTTGATAGGCTCAGTATTAGATTACGAACTTCAATCTCCCTTCCTTCATGAGTTAAAATCCTCTTTTGAGCTAGCAAGCCAGCTCGATGCCAATCTAATCATGTTTATCTTTTTACCTGCACTGGTATTTGAATCTGCATTCTCTTTAGAGGTGCACCTATTTAAGCGTATGTTTTCTCAAATTGCTTTGCTTGCTATCCCAGGCATGGTGCTTTGTACCTTGTTCACTGCAGCATTAAGCCTGACAGTGCTGCCTTGGCAATGGTCTATCGGTACGGCATTGATGTTTGGCACGATAGTGAGTGCCACCGACCCTGTTGCGGTTGTCGCGCTACTTAAAGAGATGTGCTCTCGTGCCAGACTACAAACCTTAATTGAGGGAGAGTCTCTGCTGAATGATGGTACAGCAATTGTTTTATTTACCCTGTTTCTTACTTTAGTCACTCAGGTTGATGCAGAGCTCAGTACCTTACATGTGATTGGTGAGTTTACGCGAGTCGTGTCGATTGGAGTGATTATCGGCGCCTTGGTTGCTGGGGTAAGTTTGCTCTTTATTGGCTCCCTGTTTAATGACAGTTTGATTGAGATTGCCCTAACCTTAGTGCTCCCTTACTTAGTATTTTATCTCTCAGAGCACGTATTTCATGCATCGGGTGTGGTGAGTGTAGTTACGCTTGCACTTATCTATGCGGGCCCTGGTCGAACCCGCTTTTCTCCCGAAGTGATGGAGCATCTGCATCACTTCTGGCACACATTGTCATTTCTGTTTAATACGCTTATTTTTATTTTAGTGGGGCTGGTGGTCTCAACCAGACTTGGGCTTGCTGATTTGGCTAACTGGCAATACTTAGCCGTGATTTTTGCCGGTATTTTAGTGATTCGAACTATGGTCATTGTTGGTTTTATGCCTATCTTAGCTAGGATCGGCATAGGGTTAACGAAAGAGAAATCAATAGTGTTGATCTGGGGCGGACTCAGAGGGGCTGTGTCGTTAGCATTGGCACTTATCGTTGCGACCAATGAGTCCTTAGATATTCAGCTTAGGGATCAGGTGTTGTTTCTCACTGCGGGCATCGTGGTGCTCACTATCGTGGTCAACGGTTCGAGTATGCGTTTTGTGATGGCAAAACTTGGGCTTGATAAGCTGCCAAAAGCAAAGCAGAAAACCTTTGCTAAGGTACAACATAAGATTGCCAATGAAATAGTGCTAGTCAGGGAGAAATTACAGCAAGACGAGCATCTTAAATCGGTCAATTGGCCAGCTGTTGATAACAACATAGTGACAGTTGCTGCCCCCTATAAAGAGGAGGAAAGCGTTGATACTCAAGTTGAGTATCAGAGAAAGTTGCTCGAATCTGAGCGCCAGTTTTATTGGAATCAATTCGCTAAAGGTTTACTAAGCAAAGACGCCACTCATCTCTTAATCGGTGCGATAGAAAGAGCGCTTGATGGCACACCACAAATATGGCCCAGACCCTCAATCGCTAAGCATTGGCAGATCCCTAAGTGGGCCACTCAATGTGCGCATTTTCCAATTGTTGGTAGCTATGCTCGTGCTACTAGCTATAAGCAACATGTGATTATCTTTGAGAGTGCCAGAGGGCTGTTTGAAGCGAGTCGTTATATTCTTGAGCTAGCACCTAGCTTGTCATTAGAGAAAGCGCAGTTAGAGGAAGTGCTTGAGCAAGTGAGTTTAGTGAATCAATTTGCTGATAATACCTTAAATGGTTTTCGTCAGAACTCACCGCATTTGGTGGAGCAGGTTGAATCTTACCTAGCCTTGCGAATATTACTCAATACTGAACGGAAAAAGATTCAGGAGTTAACCCATGAAGGGATAATCTCCGAAGTCGATGCTGAAAAGCTGATCGAAGAGGTCGAGCTCAAGATGCATGAAAATAAAAAGCAGAGTCAGTTGTTATAACTGTTTAACAAATAAAAAGGCCCGTTGATTATTTAATCAACGGGCCTCAGCTTGCTAATTCTTTGCAGGGAAAAAGCTAACTGTCACCACTTTATAACATGTGTAACCTAGTTTGATAGAGATAGGTCACAAAACTGTTAGAGAGCATTAGCAAAAATCTGGCTAATCTCTTCATGTGTTGCTTGTTTAGGGTTAGTGAGGCCACATGCATCTTTTAATGCATTCTCAGCCAATGTTGGAATATCCTCAGCTTTTACACCTAATTTAGTGAGGTTCTCAGGAATTTTAACTGCAACGGAAAGCGTTTTAATGGCTTCGATAGCTGCGGCTGCACCTTGCTCGTCACTCATGGTAGCAACATCCACTCCCATGGCTTTAGCGACATCTTTCAAACGCGGTGCGGCAACTTGAGCATTGTATTGCTGAACATGTGGTAGCAATAGTGCGTTACAAACTCCGTGTGGTAAGTCGTAGAAGCCGCCAAGTTGGTGAGCCATGGCATGAACATAGCCAAGACTTGCGTTGTTAAATGCCATACCTGCTAAAAATTGTGCATAAGCCATCTGGTCGCGAGCATCAATATTCTGACCGTTATCAACCGCTTCAACTAAGTTTGCCTTGATAAGCTCAATGGCTTTAATCGCGCAAGCATCTGTGATTGGGTTCGCGGCGATTGAAACATAGGCTTCAATTGCGTGAGTGAGTGCATCCATACCTGTGGCAGCAGTAAGGCCGGCAGGTTTTGCTAGCATGAGCTCTGGGTCGTTGACTGAGAGAATAGGCGTTGTATGTTTGTCAACGATTGCCATCTTAATATGGCGAGCTTCATCAGTGATGATACAAAAACGTGTCATCTCGCTTGCCGTACCTGCAGTGGTGTTTATGGCGACTAATGGAAGTTGAGGCTTAGCTGACATATCAAGACCTTCGTAGTCTTTGATGCTGCCACCGTTCGTTGCGACTAGGGCGATACCTTTAGCGCAATCATGTGGAGACCCACCGCCAAGAGAAACTACGAAGTCACAATCATTGGCTCTGAGAAGCTCAAGGCCAGCTTCTACATTACCTGAAGTTGGGTTTGGCTGCACACCATCGAAGATAGTGGCGACGATTCCTGCTGCGCCAAGTTTTTCTGCTACTTGTCCAACAAGCCCTATTTCAACCAATGGTTTATCTGTGACAACCAATGCGCGCTTAAAGCCCAGAGTTTTAATATCTCCAATAGCCTCATCGACAGCGTCTTTACCTAACACATTGACAGATGGGATAAAAAATTTAGCAGCCATAAAAATCACCTTTATGCTTAAATGTTAAAAGTTGTTATCTTTTCTGGTAACCAAATTACCAACCTTGATAGTAGAAGGTTGTGATCTAACTCTAAAAATGGACTAGGTTAGCGTAATATTTGGCTGAAAATTAGAGCTGAGTTACTAAATTTGTAATTTTATGACATGGATAGAGGAATTATCTAGCTAACAAGTACCAACCGATGAGAGTGAGCTTTTTGAGAAGTGAGCAGTGGTAAGCCAGAGGCCAGATGCTGGATATAGAGAGGGAGTCTATTTAGTAAGTACGATGGACTGTACTAATGGTCTGCACAATGTGAAACAAGCGGCAGCGCTTATCGTTACCTTAAAGCGTTAGATCCAAGGGATAGTCTATACTTTTTTTATCGCCTGCTAATTTTGGTTGAGAATCATGAGAGTTTTCCCTGTTTTACTGCTTCTTTTTGTGAGCTTTTCTTCTGTTACGTTTTCCGTGAAAAGTGCAGAGTCTGAAACAACGTTATCTGAGTTGAAACGGCAGATAGAGCAGTTACAGCAGCAGGTGTTAGCCTTAGAGAAAGCCCAAGAAGCGGAAAAGCTCAGGCAAGCGAGTGTTGCCAAGCAAGTGCAGGTAAGCGAAGAGGCCAAACCTGAGACTATGCCTGAAAAGCCCCTTAACAATACCTTACGTGTTTACGCCACGATGAGGCCAACCTTAGGTTACTTCGATGAAGATGCTGAGTCTTTTTGGGATGTGCGTGATGCCCTGTCCCATGCAGGGATAAAAGCGACCAATGAGTTTATGCCAGGCTGGACCGCCGAGTTACATGGGGAGTGGGGCATTGATATCTCCAACAATGGTGATTTCGGTAAGGCTAGACGAGCCTATGTGGCTGTGGGAGGACCTTATGGCCGAGTTGCAGTGGGTAAACAGCGCCCTCCACAATATCTGCTGATTGCCGAGTATGTGGATATTTTTAATCATGCCAATAGTCCTTTCTCCTACGATGCAGAAGGGATATTTTTTGTCGATAACATGGTGACCTACCGCCTTCAAACCGGTGGGTTTAGTTGGATGGCCGCTTCCCAGTTCGATGGAGACAGCGGTAATAGTAGTGCCGATATGGTCAACCTAGGTTTAGGGTATGATCAAGGTGGGTTTCATGGTGCGGTGAGTTACCTAGTTCAAGATACTCTAGAGGGGGATTTGACCACAGGCGAAGATGAGGTATGGGCTGTTTCATTAGCCCATGATTTTAGTAATGGTTTATACCTAGCTGCGGCGTATCAGGATAAAACTTATCAAAGGGATCTAATTTCTCAAGAACGCAGTGGTCATACACTCGACGTGTCAACGGCATATAGGTTAAGCGAACAATTTAGAGTTAAGTTAGGTTATTTTGATTTTGATGATGGACGCAGCACCCTTTTGAGTCAAAGGTATGATGGTTATAACACTACATTTGAGTGGTTACCTGATGATAATCTGCGCTTTCACATTGAATATTTGACTAAAAATTACGACTACCTGAGTGACTTTGATTCTTGGAGTATAGGTTTTAGGTATGACTTTGCTAAAGACTGGCGTTTCTAACCAATTAGCATAAATGATGGTTACTGACCGTTAGCACAAGTGATGAGTATGAGTTAACCGTTTGAGCTATCTATGCAGCATCAAAACCACGGCCGCGCTTAATAGGCGCGGCCTCTTCGACCTTAATAGACTAGACCTCTTCTTCACCGCTTTACTTTCTTCGACTTTCTTACAAAGCTAAGTATAAGATATTGATATTTAGCGGCTATCGCATGTCATCCCCTTGACATAAATCTGTCTTCAAGCTGTTATTTTTCACAAGCAAGATTAAGGCCTGTGAATTGTAAGTTGAGAGCACTCCTTGCTCTTTAAGCACAAGGAAGACAGGTATGGAGCTTGAGAAGTTACTGTATTTGCAAGGTGTTGGTGCAGAGTTTATTGATTGCAACGGGAAAAATGTCACGATCCCTGAGCAAGATAGATTAGGCGTATTGAAATGTATGCTTAATCGCTCTGATGAACTCACCTCAACGGCTGAAAAATGCGCTGAACTCGGTGATAGGGTGCAGGAGTTAGATGCTAAGCCCTGGACATATCTGTTAGCAAGTTTTCAGCACACCTATATAAATAACCAGAGTTTCACACTTAATTTGCCTGCGAGTTACCCACACAGTTTATGGCTGAGCCTTCGCTGTGAAAATGCTTGTGAAGCAGGTATTGAAGCTGGCGGCGAAGCAAGAGATGAGCAGACTGTTGAGCTGTTTCCTGCAGGTTTTGAGGTGATTGGTAACTACAGTCATGAAGGTAAGCTGTATCTTAATTATCGCATTCCATTATCTGAGCTCGGTATCGAACTTGAGCTTGGCTATCACCAGCTCGAACTCTCACTGTCAGACCGTTCCATCACTGAAACAGGCACCTTGTTAGTTGCCCCCATACAAGCTTTTCAATTCGAAGATATCCCAAATTTAAAAGTCGACCCAGATAGAGAGGCACGTCCTTGGGGGGTCAGTATTCAGCTATATTCACTGCGCTCTAATGAACAATGGGGAATAGGGGACTTTGGCGATCTAGCAAAGTTAATCGAGTTTATCGCCCTGCAAGGGGGGGACTTTATTCAGTTAAACCCACTGCATGCATTGGCGCTATCTAGCGATGATGCGATGAGCCCATATAGCCCAAGTGATAGAAGGCGGCTTAATCCGCTTTATATCAATATTACCAATTTGAGGGAATATCACTACGTCGAGCCTGAGTTACTTGAAGGGGCGTTGGCGGAGAAAAAGCTATCTCTTAATCGAGATAATTGGCTCAGCTATCAAGAGGTCATAGAGACTAAATACGCTATTTTTCATCTCCTCTTTGATGCATTTCATCAACATGAAATCATGACTAATTCCCCCCGTTCTCAGGCATTTTTTAAGTTTATCGACGCTCAAGGGGAAGATTTAGCTTTCTATTCAGCTGAAATGGCAGGCGAAGGGCCTAGCTGCGATCCGCAGTTTTATAACTATCTTCAGTTTGTTGCCGAAGAGCAGCTTGAAGGTTGCCAGGCGAAAGCTAAAGCGTTAGGCATGTCCGTGGGACTAATTCGAGATCTTGCAGTAGGGGCATCCCCCTCTGGTATAGAGGTGAAGCAAAAAAGCCAGCTGTTTTGTCAGCAAGCAAGTATTGGAGCGCCAGCCGATCCCTTTGCACCTCAGGGGCAAAACTGGGGATTAACGCCCTTAGACCCCATCGAGCTAAAACAGGACAGGTACCGCCATTTTATCAGCATAGTCAGACACAATATGGCCGCCTGTGGGGCGTTAAGAATCGATCACGTTATGGCGCTACTCAGATTATGGTGGTGCCCAAGTCATCCGCAACTTGGCGCTGGCGCCTATGTTTATTACCCATTAGAGGCCCTTTTGGCCATTATCAATTTCGAGAGTCACCTTGCTCGCTGCTGCGTCATTGGTGAGGATTTAGGGGTTGTACCGCCTGAACTCAATGGGTATCTGAGTCAAGCAGGGATCTACTCTAACCAACTGTTTTATTTCAGTAAGCACTTCGATGGTTTTCTGCAACCTGCACAACATAAATCCCACAGCTTAATGATGTTAGCGAACCATGATGTCCCGACATTGGCGGCCTGGTGGTCAACAAGTGATCTGTATTTACAACGTCAGCTTGAGCTGATTAACACGGATGAAGCGCTCGGGGATGCATTGACGCTGCGGGAAGGTGAAAAGCAGCAACTTTTGTCTCTGCTCAATCAGCAGCATGCTTTTTCTACAGGTCAGTTTATCGGTGAATTAAATGAACTGGAGTTTGAGTATCTATTAGAAGCTTGGGTTCGACTCATTGCCATGAGCGCATCAGCATTACTGAGTATTCAGCTGTGCGATCTGATCAGCGAGCGCCATAGCGTTAACATTCCTGGAACCTGGAAACAGTACGCCAATTGGCAGCGCCGTTTGCCCTATTTGCTCGATGACTTAGCCCACTCGCCAAAGGTGAAGCAACTGCTTCGAACTCTTGCATCCCACAGAGGTGCATCCCATGTTGGCGTGAAGAGAACTGTAAACTTAACGGAAGAGATAAGATGACTCAAAATGCCCCGCACTTTCACGATGGCGCCGATATCGCGCTGCTAAATGGCGAGTATAGTGATGTGTTTGCTCTACTTGGTATGCACTTAACTTCAAACGATAAAGACCAAGTAAAAGCCAGTAAGCCTCAGCTCGTTGTTCGCTGTTTACTGCGTGGCGCACTTAAGGTTGATGTGGTTAGCCTTAAGGATAACCGTAAGGTGGCCAGTCTTGAAAGAGTCAATGATGAGGGGCTATTTGCAGGAGTTATGGGACGCAGGGTAAAACCCTTTCCCTATAAGCTGAGGGTGGAGTATCCCTTAAGCGTTGAGGAGATCATCGACCCTTACCAATTTTCCAGCGGCTTAAATGATGATGACCTTTACCTTTTTGGTGAAGGCCGTCAGCAGCAAGCGTATCATTTTTTAGGGGCTAACTGGCGTGAGATAAATAAGACTCCAGGCGTGTTATTTTGTTTATGGGCACCTAATGCGCATAGAGTTTCTGTTGTTGGGGATTTTAATCACTGGGACGCCACTCGCCATGTAATGCGTCAGCATATAGCGAATGGGGTCTGGGAGATCTTTATTCCAGATGTTGAAGAGTCGCAGCACTACAAGTTTGAGTTAATCACCGCTTTTGGTGAGCGGATCATCAAGTCAGATCCCTATGCTAAGGCGATGCAGGGCGCACCAGATAATGCCTCGTTAATTCCTCTAAAGCGTAATCATGAGTGGCAGGATGAAAGCTGGATTAACCGCCGTGCAACTCAGACATGGCATCATGCACCTATCTCTACCTATGAGGTGCATCTAGGCTCCTGGCGCAGAAAAGGGTTGGATGGTGAGGGCTATTTCAACTATCAAGAGTTAATTGATGAGTTGATCCCCTATGTGGTTGAGATGGGGTTCACGCATTTACAACTTATGCCTGTCAGTGAGTACCCTTTTGATGGCTCATGGGGCTATCAGCCAGTTGGATTATTTGCGCCAAGTCATAGGTTTGGTGATGCCTTAGGTCTTAAACGCTTTATCGATGCTTGTCATCAAGTTGGGATCGCAGTGGTACTTGATTGGGTGGCGGCGCACTTTCCAAAAGACCCCCACGGCCTTATTAAGTTTGACGGCAGTTGCTTGTATGAGCACCAAGACCCGATGCAAGGTGAGCATCCAGACTGGGATACCTTGATCTATAACTATGGTCGCGGTGAAGTACAAAGCTACCTATTGAGTAATGCATGTTTCTGGTTAGAGGAGTTTCACTTTGACGGCCTCAGGATCGATGCGGTCTCTTCCATGTTGTACCTCGATTACAGCCGAGAGCCGGGGCAATGGCAGCCTAATGTTCATGGCGGACGTGAAAACCTTGAAGCCATAGCGTTTTTACAGACTTTAAATCAACGGCTTTACCAATGTTTTCCTGGCATAGTGATGATAGCTGAAGAGTCTACTGCCTGGCCGGGTGTTACTCATCGAGTCGATGAGTCCGGCTTAGGTTTTGGTTTTAAATGGAACATGGGCTGGATGAATGACAGCCTAAGGTATTTAGGCCGAGATCCCATTCACCGTAGCCATCACCAAAATGAACTGACATTCAGCTTGATGTACTGCTTTAGCGAGCAATTTGTTCTCTCCTTGAGTCACGATGAGGTGGTGCATGGTAAAGGCTCACTTCTGCATAAAGCGCCGGGAGATGACTGGCAGAAGTTTGCCAATGTCCGAGCCTATCTGGGCTTTATGTGGGGGCATCCGGGTAAGAAATTACTGTTTATGGGCGGGGAGTTTGGTCAGCGTGATGAGTGGAGCCATGATAAAAGTTTAGACTGGCACTTGCTGCAATATGCGCCGCATCAAGGATTACAGGCATGGGTGAAAGACCTTAACCAGCTGTATCTAAGCCAGACAGCCCTCTATAGTTGCGATGCCCTGCCTGAAACCTTCCAATGGCTTGATTGTGACAATCATCAGGCCAGCATATTTAGCTTTATTCGTTACGGTGCAACTGGTGACGATCACTTAGTGTTCGTTATCAACATGACGCCTCAGGTACATCATGGGTTTCGACTTGGCCTACCTGAGGAAAGTCATTACTCAGAGCTTCTCAATAGCGACAGTGTGCATTACGGCGGCAGTGGTGTGGGGAATGCGGGCGTCATTATCTGTGAGGCAATGCCCTATCAAGGCATGCCTCAAAGCGCTCTTATCACAGTGCCGCCGCTAAGCTGTGTCGTGCTAGCGCCAAATACATCGTTAGTTCAAGGTGCTTGTGATGAAGCTCACTAATGGCAAGCCATATCCATTAGGGGCGAGTGTGGATGCTGATGGGGTGAACTTTGCGCTGTTTTCAGCCCACGCCACTCAGGTGATTTTGTGTATATTCGATGAGAAGGGAGGGGATGAGGTCGCACGCTTTATCCTGCCACGAAAGTCTCAGAATATTTGGCATGGTTATCTCGAAGGCGCCAGTGAAGGCTTGTTATATGGTTATCGAGTTGATGGCCCCTATCAGCCTTTGTCTGGTCACAGGTTCAACGTCAATAAGCTCCTGCTCGACCCCTACGCCAAACAGCTGGTGGGGCAGTGCCATGATGATCCCGCTCATTACGGTTATCAACTCGATGGTGCACTCGCCGATCTGTCATTCGACAGCCGAGATAACGCTACCAGTATGCCCAAGTGTCGTGTGGTCGATATCCGCCACCTAGAGGCTGTCTTGCCGGTGCAGAAAAGCTACAGTCAGGAGGAGGTCTCACTCTCACTGCGGCGCAGCGTGATCTATGAGCTGCATGTAAAAGGTTTTACCCAGTTACACCCAGATATTGCTAAGCATAAGCGAGGAACATTTGCGGGGCTCTCTAGCCCAGAGTCGATAGCTTATCTTAAAAACCTAGGGATCACCTGCGTCGAATTAATGCCTGTACAGCAGTTTTTTGATGAGCCGTTTTTACAAGATAAGCAGCTCACTAACTACTGGGGATATAACAGCATCGGCTTTTTTGCCCCCCATCAAGCTTATTTAAGTGGCGATCAGATATCTGAGTTTCGCCAGATGGTGACACAGTTTCATCAAGCCGGTATCGAAGTGATTTTGGATGTGGTTTATAACCATACCGCAGAGGGGAACCGTTTAGGGCCTACTTACTGTTTTAGGGGGATTGATAACGCCAGCTATTATCGCCTAAGCCCAAGTGAGCCGAGGTATTACATCAATGATACTGGTTGTGGTAACACCCTTAACTTGGCCCACCCCTATGTGTTGCAGCTCGTAATGGATTCATTGCGTTACTGGGTTGAGGTGATGGGAGTGGATGGTTTTAGGTTCGATCTAGCGACCTGTCTTGGCCGAGAAGCACATGGTTTTGATGCCGGTAGTGGCTTTTTCGATGTATTGACGCAAGACCCTGTGCTCAGTCAGGTACGTCTCATTGCCGAGCCTTGGGATATTGGACCTGGCGGCTATCAACTCGGGCAATTTCCAGTTGGCTGGAGTGAGTGGAATGATAGATACCGAGATACCATTCGCAGGTTCTGGCGGGGAGATTCTGGCATGTTACCTGAATTTGCCAGGCGTTTTCATGGTTCAAGTGACTTGTTTGAGCACTCGGGAAGGCCCCCTGCAGCGAGCGTGAACTTTGTGACTAGCCATGATGGCTTCTCACTGATGGATCTAGTTAGTTATAACCAGCGGCATAATGAAGCCAACGGTGAAGATAACCGCGATGGTCACCAGGAAAACTTCAGCCACAATTATGGGGTTGAGGGAGTGACTGATAACCCTGAAATTAATGCTCTGCGTGCCAGACAGTGCAGAAATATCCTCACAACGCTCTTTTTGTCTCAAGGCGTACCTATGTTGCTGGCCGGCGATGAAGTGGGCCATTCTCAAATGGGGAATAATAACGCCTATTGTCAGGATAGCCCCCTAAGCTGGCAACAGTGGCAGCAAGATGTGAGCAGCAATGCGCTGTTGCAGTTTACCCGTCAGCTGATCCATCTGCGCAAACGTTTCCCTCTGCTTTGTCATCGTCACTATATTCACGAGAATGCCAACTTAAACGCGCCAGGCTTGGACTGGTTTTGCCGCCAGGGACTGGTGATGACCAAAGCGCTCTGGAGCGAGACGCAAACCCGTAGCTTAAGTGTTGTTATCAGTGGTGAATTAGAAGCGCAGAAGGGGTGTCGTCAGGCGCTGTTATTGATGCTCAATGCCGATGAGCAGCCGCTCAATTTTTGTCTGCCTAGCCTCGAGAGCCTCTCCCCCTGGCAGTGCCTATTACACACCCAAGATACTGAAACGGCTGTTGAGGCAGGCTCTGTCTCTGCACAATGCCGCACATCATATCGTCTGCAAGACCGCAGTTTGATGCTGTTTTACGCTGAATTTAAGGAAGCTGTGCATGAGTATTAGTCCCACAAAGCGAGACAAGGTCTCTAAAAAAGCCTCACCGAATAAGGCACGCAAGGTGCAGCAAGGCGACCAAATCCAGCAACAAGATTGCCCGCCCTGTGATTCGTTATCAGCCTCACTGGCGCGCTATATGAATAATGGTCTGGGTCAACAGGAGCACGTCAAGCACGACCTGTTTCATGGTTTAGCGTCCAGTGTGAAGCATCAGATGCTCAGTGCTTGGAGAGAGACGCGAAATAAAGACAGTCAATATCAGACTAAGCAGGTAGCTTACCTCTCCTTGGAGTTCTTAATGGGACGCGCCTTAGGCAACGCTTTGCTTAATTTAGAGCTGACCGATGAGAGCCGTGAAGCATTGAATCAGTATGCGGTTGATTTAGAAGCCTTAGAGGGCTTAGAGCATGATGCAGGCTTAGGGAATGGTGGTTTAGGCCGATTAGCGGCTTGTTTTTTGGATAGCTGTGCCAGCATGGATTTAGCGGTGACAGGTTATGGGATCCGCTATGAATATGGCATGTTTGCCCAGAAAATTGTCGATGGCTACCAAATCGAAAGACCAGACCGCTGGTTAAAAGATGGCAACCCTTGGGAGGTCAGAGTGCCTAACCATAACGTGACTGTGCCGTTTTTTGGTCATACAGAAAGTTATGTGGATAAAGCAGGGCGACGCCATATGACCTGGCTCAATACTCAAGATGTCAAAGCGGTGGCCTATGATATGCCCGTACCAGGTTACCGAAATGGTCGCATAAATACCTTACGGCTGTGGAAGTCTGAAGCTACGGATGATTTTGATTTAGCTGAATTTAATCAGGGGGATTACACCGAGGCTGTGGCGCGGAAAAACCTGGCCGAACAGATCACTATGGTGCTTTACCCCAATGATGCCAGTGAAAATGGTAAAGAGTTGCGCCTTAGGCAGCAGTACTTCCTCTCATCAGCTAGTCTTCAGGATCTGCTCAATAATTGGGTAAAGCAAAACGGTCATGATTTTAGTGGCTTTGCTAACGCCAATGTCATGCAGCTTAATGATACTCACCCAAGTGTTGCTGTGCCTGAGTTGATGCGTTTGCTGGTGGACCATTACGCCATGGAGTGGGAGCAAGCGTGGGAGATCACCACAAGCACCATGGCTTACACCAATCATACCTTGCTGCCAGAAGCGCTAGAGCGTTGGCCTGTACGTATGTTTGAGCAGATGCTGCCAAGGGTGTTAGAGATCATCTACGAGATTAATGCACGTTACCTAGATGATGTTGCTCACCATTGGCCCGGCGACAGTGACATGCTTAATAAGATGTCGATCATTGAGGAGGGCCATGAGCCACACGTACGTATGGCCTATCTTGCCATTGTGGCTAGCTTCTCTGTTAACGGGGTCGCTGGATTACACACTCAGTTATTAACCTCTGGGCTGTTCAAATCCTTTTATGAACTCTGGCCAGAAAAGTTTAATAACAGAACCAACGGCGTCACACCGAGACGTTGGCTTGCTCACTGTAATCCAAGGTTGGCTGCGCTGCTGAATAAGCGCCTGGGTCTGGAATGGATCAGGGATCTGCAACATCTACAAGCACTCAACGCCTTCACCGAAGATAAAGAGATGATTGAGGAGTGGCAGCAGGTAAAGCTCGCCAATAAACGTGAGCTAAGTTTGATGATTGCCCGCGAGTGCGGTGTTGAGTTTAGCCCTGAGATGATGTTCGATGTGCAGGTTAAACGTATTCACGAATACAAGCGCCAGTTACTCAATATTCTTCATGTGATCCACCTCTATCAAAAAACATTAACAGCGGTGAGTGAAAACAAGACGCAAGACTTGCAGCCAAGGTGTGTGTTAATTGGCGGTAAAGCAGCGCCTGGTTACATGATGGCTAAATTGCTGATAAAGCTTGCTAATAATCTCGCTCACATGATCAATTCAGACCCAGATGTGGTGCCTTACTTAAGAGTTGCTTTTCTGCCAAATTACAACGTCAGTGCCATGGAGAAAATTTGTCCGGCAACGGATCTATCCCAACAGATATCCACCGCCGGCAAAGAGGCCTCTGGGACAGGAAACATGAAGTTTATGATGAACGGCGCATTGACCATTGGCACCTTAGATGGGGCGAATGTTGAGATGCTTGAGGAGGTGGGTGAAGAGAACTTCTTCCAGTTTGGATTAAATGCAGATGAGGTGAGTGCGCTAAAACCTAATTATCAGCCAGCGCAACTTATCAAAGATAGCCCGGCGCTCGCCGACGTGATGACTTTGATGGAAAGTGGCTACTTCAATCTGCAAGAGCCGGGGATTTTCGATCCCATCATAGCCAGTATTAAATCTCCCAATGATCCTTGGATGACGGCAGCTGATTTTGAATCCTATCGACTGGCACAAGTGCGGGTCGCTGATGCCTATAAAGACCGCAAAAGTTGGACCCAAATGAGTATACGCAATACCGCGTGCAGTGGCCGTTTCTCTAGTGATGTCACTATTGCCGGCTACCGTGATGATATCTGGAGGGCTTAATCATGTTGTATCTAGAAGTCATGTGTTACCCAGTCACCCCCGTGTGTACGAGCTACAGCCAAACAATGTTAAGCAATGAATCTCAAGGAGCGAGTACCTATGCCTAATCCGAGTCCACGTTATATCAGTAATTTAACCCGTGATACTTATGCCATCATTTTAGCGGGGGGGAGGGGCTCTCGGTTACATGAGCTTACGGAGTGGCGAGCTAAACCTTCGATCTATTTTGGCGGCAAATTTAGAATCATCGATTTTCCCCTATCAAATTGTATCAATTCGGGTATTCGCCGTGTTGGTGTGGTTACACAATATAAGTCTCACTCACTCATTCGCCATGTTATGCGTGGTTGGGGACACTTTAAAAAGGAGTTAGGTGAGTCGGTAGAGATCTTGCCTGCATCACAGCGTCACTCTGAAAACTGGTATCAGGGGACGGCGGACGCCGTGTTTCAAAATATGGATATCATACGTCATGAGCTGCCAAAGTATGTGATGATTTTATCTGGCGATCATGTCTATCGTATGGATTATGCTGGCCTGCTTGCTGCCCACGCTGAGTCAGGGGCTGATATGACGGTCTCATGCCTTGAGGTGCCTGTGGCTGAGGCCGCAGGGGCATTTGGTGTGGTAGAAGTTGATGATACAAATCAGATTTTGGGTTTTGAAGAGAAGCCTGCGTTACCTAAGCACTTGCCTGATAATCCAGAGTCATGTTTAGCCTCGATGGGAAACTATGTCTTCAATACTGAGTTTCTGTTTGAGCAGCTAAAGAAAGATGCCATGAATGAAGAGTCTGATAGAGACTTTGGCAAAGATATTATTCCTTCGATCATTAAAGAGCATAAAGTGTTTGCCTACCCCTTTTGCTGTGATTTTGATAATGAAAAGGCTTATTGGCGAGATGTTGGCACACTTGACTCCTTTTGGCAGGCTAATATGGAGCTGCTTTCACCGACTCCGCCATTGAACCTCTATGATGAAAAATGGCCTATCTGGACCTATCAGGAGCAGCTCCCTCCCGCTAAGTTCGTCTTCGATGATGATGACAGACGTGGCATGACATTAGACTCCATCGTGTCAGGAGGCTGCATCATCTCAGGGGCCACAGTACGTCGTAGCGTACTGTTTAATGAGGTCCGTATCTGCTCCTATTCAGTGGTTGAAGATTCTGTCATCTTGCCCGATGTGGTGGTTCAAAGGCACTGTAAGATTAAAAATGCCATTTTAGACAGGGGCTGCATTATCCCCGAAGGGACTGTGATTGGCTATGACCATGCACATGACAGAAAGCGGGGCTTTAGGGTATCAGAGAAGGGGATAGTGTTAGTGACCCGTGACATGCTGGGTTTACCTGCGGGTTATGAGTAATCACGCGTAGAGGTTAAGGAGTTGAGTGTGAAGAAAGTCCTGATGTTAGCTGCAGAAAATGGTGCCATTGCAGGGGCAAAAGTGGGTGGTATGGCAGATGTGATTGGCGAGCTTCCCAAGGCCTTATTTGAGCAAGGTGTGTGCCTAGATTTGATAATGCCAAGTTATGGGTTTCTGGCAGGTACTGTCAATGCCACTAAGATAGCTGAGTTTGAGCTTGTATTTGGTGGCCGTACTCGCGGGGTTGAGCTTTTGTGTGCGCCGCATCCTGATGTGCCCCAAGCGGTTATCTACTTTATTGAGCTAGTCGAGGAGAGTGGAGATCTGCAAATTTATACTCAGGGAGACCCTAGTAGGCCTTTTGCTGAGGATGCCAATAAGTTTGCTTTGTTTTGTCTGTGCGTGGCGACGGCGTTAAAGCGGCAGCTATTACCTATGCCTGAGCTGGTGCACCTGCACGATTGGCATATGGCTATGTTTGCTGTGCTTAGCCGATTCGATAGGGCATTTTCAGCATTAAAGCATCTTCCTTGCGTATACACGATCCATAATCTTGCGATTCAAGGAACGCGTCCGCTTCGGGATGAGTCATCCTCACTGGCGGCATGGTTTCCTGAGCTGTTATCTCAGTTACCCAGCGAGGCGCTTAATCACATTATCGACCCTAGATATCCCCACTGTATCAATCCGATGCGAGCTGGTATCAATATTAGCGACAGGGTTCACTTAGTCTCGCCCACTTATGCGCTGGAGGTATTGCAAGCATCTAATCACAGCGCGGGCTTTTTTGGTGGCGAAGGCTTGGAGTGGGACCTTCAGCGTAAACAAGATGCTGGTAACCTCTTTGGGATTTTAAACGCTTGCGTGTATGAAGATACACCGCTGGTGGCTAATCATGCTAGGGAAAAAGGTGTTGTGTGCAACGATGAACCCAGCGTTAGAGATAACTTAAGGGTTAATGATGCAACCCCTTTTGGGCTTGTAAAATCTCAACATAAAACGTCAGGTGGCACAAAACTGGCAGCTCAAAAAGAGTATAGCTCTGAGTGGGGGCAGCTCCTATCAGATATGGAGCAGGCACTCATAACGTGGCAGGGGGATACTCAATGGGTCTCTAGCTGTGATCAGATAGCATTAACGCGTATCGCTAAGTTGTGGCGTCGCTATTCAGGGCTTGAGGGAGCCAGTGAGACCCCGAGCATGCTAGTGACATCGGTGGGACGGTTGACCGATCAAAAAGTCCTCATTCTCAGGCAAAAAGTGCAGCCAGAAACAGGGCCATCGATCTCAGTACTTGAGTCGATATTGCAAATGTTAGCTGCGCATTATCCTGACGGACTGTTTATTTTACTGGGCAGTGGAGATAAGGTGATTGCCGATGAGTTTAGAGCGGTTGCCGCGAGGTATTCCAACTTTATCTTTCTTAACGGTTACGATGAAACGGTTTCAAGAGGGCTTTACCAACAGGGAGAACTCTTTTTAATGCCAAGCTCCTTTGAGCCCTGCGGGATCAGTCAGATGTTAGCGATGAGAGCCGGTCAGTTGTGCCTGGTTCATGGGGTTGGCGGTTTGAAAGATACCGTAATAGATAATGAAACGGGCTATCAGTTTGTAGGCCATGGCCTAGCAGAGCAAGCGAGTAATTTATTGGCGCGATTTGGTGATGCGTTAAAGGCGTTCAACAGTGAGCAGTGGCTGACAATGCAAAGCTTGGCAGGGCGGCAGCGCTTTGACTGGCAAGCAAGCGCGGTTAAATATAAACAGCAGCTTTATCAGTTTGAGTAATACCAGTTCCATTAAACATGTGCTCAATTCAGAGCTTTCTCAGGGATTTCGATCCAAGACGCATTGTTGAAGAAATGGTTATTCCCTTTTGAGGCGATGCAACGCAGGAGTGGAAGTCCTGAGACGCTCACGAAGTGCGGCTATCTTATAAACATGGGAAACCCCCTTTATGCTGCGCATGTGGCTTTCGAAATATGACTGCATGGATGCAGGAAGTAGAGCAACGCAGGAGCTGTTGCCGAGAATAACTATTAGCTTCAATCCACTTAAAGCCACAAGGATGTGGTGAATGTCTATATTGCAGGAGTAAATATTGCCCTTGCCTACAGCGGTTTTAACTCCCGCTGAATGGTCAACTCTTTAATGGAATTGGTATTGGCTTTTGGTCGTTAACTCGTTAGTGATGACTTTCAGGTTTCAAGCATTCAGTGAATGTTTGAAACCTGAAGTGACAAGCTGACATACAAAGGAAAGCTTAATGAATATTTTGGTGGCTGAATCTTAGGTGTTTGGCATCTTTAATTAGTGTGACAAAGTCCTTGCGGCTGATCCGTACCAAACTATCATGATCGCCCGCTTCAAAATAGATATCCTTAGCTTCGATTAAAAGATCATCGTAAACTGCTTCTAAGTTATAAGCCCCACCCAGTGGGGGAATAGCACCGTTCTCGCAATCATTAAACATCTGATAAACCGACTGCTCTTTTAACAGATGAAGATCCCGGTTTAATTTATCTCCTAAAGCGCCGAGGCTGATCTTATGATTAGCTGGCAGTACAGCCATCATTTTTCGACCTTCATGATCTTCTAAAATTACCGCCTTTGCTAGCTGTGAGGGGGAGACCTGGGCTGCGATTGCTGAGCTTATTGAGTTGAAGCTGTGGGGGTGGGAAACGAGATCATAATTAACTTTATTATCCTGCAGGTATTCATTTAATCGAGTAGAAATAGTCATAGTGTTACCTCTTGAAAACCGATATGACACTAGCTGTAATTATAGTCCAGAGGCGAAAAGGCCGTCTTAAAGTTCAAACCTGAATCTCTAAAATCGCTAGTTTGTTTTGTGCTAGTTAGTTTTGCATAGATTAGAAACTCATAATTAATCTTTGTTAAAAACGAAACCTGCCTACCTTATCTAATTGAAACCTAGCCATATATCTCTTGGTTGTTCATCTCTACTTGAGAATTTGTTCGTGTTTAAACATGATTAAATTTCACTAGCACTTGATTTTTGCATGCAATATACAGTAGAAATAAAAAAGAAACATTTTATTAACAAAAATACTACTTGTTAGAAAGTAGAAAATAAAATCGATAAATAGAGATGGATTATTAAAGGCACCTGCACAGGTTTATTTGTGCAGTTTAATGGAATATCTACAGGTCGCATCGTAGAGCTAAAGTGTCTTTTACTTATATGAATTGTATGTTCAGCGATTTGCTGGCGTCGTTGCATGAGGTAAACCCTATGAGAAACATAATAAAATCAACAAGCGGCCTTTCGCCGAGAAAGTCTTTACTCGCAAGTGCTATCTTACTATCCCTGAATCTAAGCGCCCTCTACACCTCGTCCGTTCAGGCTGCTGAGATGTGCGGCACTAAAACCTTAGCGCGCCAAGGTGAAGTACCGGCAAATCAAGCCCACTGTATTACCGATTATGGTCATTATTTTTACGTCAATGTGCCCTATGAAAATAGCGATGTGACGATCACTACATCTGGTGGCACATTCAGTGGCAGTGATGCCGATATCTTGCTCTATGACGGTGATGATTGGAGCGGTAATGTCGAGTTAAGCAGTGTTACTGCTGGCACGAACAATGAATCACTCTCTTTTGTCTCTCGTGCGGGGGCGCGTTATTTTAAGATCAATGGCAACATACAAGAAACCACTCTAGAGGTGACAGTCACTGGTGGTGACGTGCCTCCACCTATGGGTGATTATATTGTCTTTGATACTCATATTCTTGTCGATCTTCCCGCACCTGCTATCTCATCAAAATCACAATATGGCAGCACTATCCCAACCATTTTAGCGGCGACTTACAGTGACTTTGAAGGTATTGCCAGTGGGGCGAATGACCCCATTGATGATGTCAGTGATGCACTTCATTACTTGGCGAGTACCAATGACCTAACGGATCCGGATCTGAATCAACTGCTCTACTTTATGGGCTCATACAAATATTACGCCCCAGCTATGACAGATGCAGAGGCTGCCAAACTGAGCATTGCGCTGCAAGCGGTAGCAAGCATGAATGGCTTTTTGAGCAGTGAAGGTGGTGTGATTCAAGAAGGCTATGCTAAAGCGCTGAATAACTTTGAGCGTGGTGCTGGCGCTGCATACTTTAAAGATCAATTGCCTCACCTGTTAGCGACAATTCAGTATTACTCTACCCAAACTAACCCTTTTGATGCCAGCAATGCCGGCGATGCGACGATGGCGCTACTAGGGGCTATTGGCTCTGGGGCATATTACGGTGACGCATCGGTTAAATCTGCTTATAACAGCAATATGCTCGATGTACTTTCGGTGTTGCGCTCATTTGCCTTCTTAGGTGAGACGTCACTGGATATGAAGTGGTCTACAGAAGCCGACAGAAAGTGGATTTTGCCGCATACCTTTATCGCACTAGGTAAGGTGTCGAGTATCGCGACAGAGGAAGCGAAGGCGCGCTTTGATAGTACTGTACTCGAAGTTCACGGCAAGGTGACCCAGGTTATCTCGGTGGAAACCACTGAGACCATAGTGACTAAAAACTACTTAGAATCGGCGGGTCGCCAATGTGAAGCGAGCGACCCTCTATTTGGTAGCTGCGTAGTACCGCCAAAAGAGGAAGATATCTTAACCGTGCGTCATGAGTGTACCGATAAGGTGGTTATTCGCGCGCAATCAAGTATCAGTCAGGCAACCTTAACTCAGTCTTGCGCCGATATTGCGGAGCAAGAGACTGCGTTCCATAACTTCTTTAATACAGGCGGGGTTCCCGTTACTGGCGATCAAAATGAGGTTATTGAAGTTGTGGCCTTTGCCAGCCCTGAGGATTATGAAAAGTATGCGCCTGAGTTTTTTGGGATCAGCACAGATAATGGCGGCATGTACTTAGAAGGTACACCTGAGAATGTGGGCAACCAGGCGCGCTTTATAGCTATGCAGTGTCCGGACGCGTGGGTGGGAAGCTCTTGTGAGTATATCGATCAGATCTATAACCTTAAGCATGAGTTAGTACACTACTTAGATGGTCGTTATATCAAGGCTGGCTCCTACGGGTCATTTGATTATAATGTCTCTTGGTCTGAGGGAATGGCCGAGTATATGGCGAACGGCGCCGAACATACTCGCACGTTAAATACCCTCAAGGGTGAAACCATACCACCGCTTTATAACCTGCTATTTATGGCCTATGGCTATGATAACTTGTACCCATGGAGCTATTTTGCCATGCGTTACTTGAGTGAGGAGCATCCTAGTGAAATAACGGCTATCACATCGGCGCTGCAAGCGGGTGATAATGCTGCTTATGTTGAAGTACTAAAAGGTGTGGCTGAGCGTACTGAAGCTGGCTTTGAAGCATTTGTGCTAGCGAATTCTGACACTCAGGCTCCTGCTGCAGCGACGATTCCTGCTGCCGATACCATAGGCAGTTGTGCATTGGCTCAGCAATATGTTCGCAAGGTTGATGCCAGTAAGACTGAATATACGGTGACCAATACCACAGACACGCCGGTATCTCTGTTCTGGATAGATAATAACAAGGGCACAGCAAACTTTGCCAAGAACTATAAAACATTACATTTAGGCGAAAGTTACACAGCAGCTAGTTGGTCTGAAGGCGATCGCTTGATGCTGACCGATAATGCGATGAACTGTTTAGGTGTGGCGGTGATGGCGCCTGTGCAAAACAGCTTCTCAATCGATGCAAATTTAGTGAAAGATGTGGTGCCTGAGGTGATCCCCGAGCAAGATATGCTTGGCAGCTGTGAGCTTGTAAGGCCACATCTTATTAAGGATGAGTCCCATGCCTTTACGATCACCAATACCACAGATTATCCGGTTCGCTTGTTCAGAGTCGATAACTTAACTGGTAAGCCTAAGTATGCCAGTGCGGCCACAGGTTTTGGCTTTGGTTACGGCACCTTAAACAAAGGGGAGAGCTACACCTCAGATATCTGGTATGGCGATCGCCGCTTTATGTTAGCCGATGCACGCTTAAACTGCTTAAGTGTTGGCGTACTTAATAACACTACGGCTGATTTTGTTATTGATGAATCAATTGTTGCTAATGCTGCGGCGCCAGAAGTGATTCCGGCCGCTAATACCATAGGCAGCTGTGATTTGATGAATAAGCATCTAACTGGGCCGTTTGAGGCTGACTTCTCGTTTATCAATAACAGTGATACGCCTGTGCGTGTCTATCGTGTAGATAATGAAACCGGTGAACTCAGTGAAAGCTTTGGTTATACCACGCTAGCGACTGGCGAAACCTACGATAGCCTCACGAGCTGGAAATGGTTTGGTAATCGCCGCGCGGCTATCACCAATACTGCCGGTCAGTGTTTAGGTGTAGCGGTTATGACTGAAGAGGGGGTGAGCAACGATTACGAAATCACTCAAGCGCTTGTTGGTGGTGGCACTACGCCAGTTGATAGCGATGGTGATGGCGTTATCGATTCACAAGATGCATTCCCTAATGATCCTACCGAATCAGTTGATAGTGACGGTGATGGTGTAGGTGATAACGCCGATGCTTTCCCAAATGATGCGACTGAAACCCTTGATAGCGATGGTGATGGTGTAGGTAATAATGCCGATGCCTTCCCAAATGATGCGAGTGAAACCGCTGATAGCGATGGTGATGGTGTAGGTAATAATGCCGATGCTTTCCCAAATGATGCGACAGAAACCGTTGATAGCGATGGTGATGGCGTAGGTAATAACGCCGATGCTTTCCCGAATGATTCGACAGAAACCCTTGATAGCGATGGTGATGGTGTAGGTAATAACGCCGATGCTTTCCCAAATGATGCCACAGAAACCCTAGATAGTGACGGTGATGGTATTGGGGATAATAGCGATGCTTATCCAAACGATCCTAACAACGGTGTGGTACAGAGCTGCGGCGCTGCGACGATCACCTCTGGCAAGCTGACCCTTGAAAATGAGGAGTGTATCTCAGGTGGTAGAGGAAGCTTCTATGTCTATGTAGACAATGATAATACCAACCTTTACATCAGCACAAAGGGCGGAGACGGCGATGCCAATATCTACTTTAATGCAGATACTTGGGCATCATCGACCAATGCACAGGCGAAATCTGAGTTAAGCGGTAACAGTGAGATTTTACATGTTGTAGCTAATCGCGGCTGGCGCTATATCGCTATCGACACCGGCACTAGCTATTCAGGTGTAACCTTGAAGGTCAGCTTGATAGACCCTGGCACAACTCCAGTAGAACCACCTGTTGAACCAGAGCTGCCAACTGCACTTGCAGATATGTGTGCAACTGAGTCACCACAAGACTACGGTAGCATCAGTGATGGCGTTCCCATCTGTGTTAAAAATGGTCGCTCATCTTTCTATATCAATGTGCCAGCAGGTACGCAGAGCTTAACCGCTGAGACGGGGCATGGTGTTGGAGAGTTGGAGCTATATGTTGGTGAGAGCTGGCCTGATGCTAATAACAATACAGGTAAGTCAAGCAACCCTGGCACTATCGAGAGTGTGACAGTGAACCAACCTACATCGGGTTGGTACTATGTTTCAGTGCAAAGTATGCCAAGCAGCGAGGATGTAACATTGAAGGTAACGCTTAAATAGCAACAGGCTGCCGATAATAGGTAGTAGCTTGTAATTAAACAAACGAGTCTTAGGTCACTAAGGCTCGTTTTTTTGTATTAATTGAAATCGGCGGTCGATACTTTTTAAAAGAGATAAAAAAATGGCCCCGACTTAAATAAGYGGAGCCACAACAATTCTAATTCAGAATCTGTAATGAAGTATCAAACTACTTAGCGCTAGCAGGCAATTTAATCTTCATCTGGAGGCTCAAGTGAGCGTCCTAAGGGGAGGTGATGAACCATGATGAAAACATGTAGCACTCGCTACATAGAGTCAGAGTCATTAAATCTGAATTAGTTCACTCTTACTGGTAAAAATTATCGATAAAGGATCAAAAAATAGATAAAAAAATGGCCCCGACTTAAATAAGTGGAGCCACAACAATTCTAATTCAGAATCTGTAATGAAGTATCAAACTRCTTAGCGCTAGCAGGCAATTTAATCTTCATCTGGAGGCTCAAGTGAGCGTCCTAAGGGGAGGTGATGAACCATGATGAAAACATGTAGCACTCGCTACATAGAGTCAGAGTCATCAAATCTGAATTAGTTCACTCTTAATAGAAAAAACGATCAAAAAAGTGAGAAGAAAGAGAGAAAACAGATAAAAAAATGGCTCCAACTTAAATAAGTGGAGCCACAACAATTCTAATTAAGAATCTTTACTTGGAAACTGACATATCAATTAGCGCTAGCAGTCGATAACGGTTTCCACTAGATACCAAGCGTATCTAAAGGGAGATGATGATGAACGGTGAAACGACTTGGATTAAAACTGGGTTAGAGCAAGATAATCAAAGCCAGAAATTCGGTTCATAGTATATGAGTCGAGTTAAGCCAAAAAGTTCACTCTTTAGCAAAAAAATTGCTGAATAATTTTAAGCTGGGAAAAACAGGCAAAAAAAGGGCAACACCACTCTTGTTTAAAGATAGGGCTGCCTGATGATCATTTAAGATCAAGGGGACCGCGCTAGAAGTCCCAGGGAGAATGATGAACATGAAAACCTTCTTCGCTGTTCATATTCTTTGATGCCCTAAAAAAGTAAAAGTTCAAAAAATAGACAATGTTTTTTATCTTTTTTTTACTTTTTATATAGTGTGTTGATAGTTAAAGTAATTTCTCTATGTCTTTTTCTATATCTTCAGGCTTTGTTGTAGAAGCATAACGGGTCAATACCTTTCCTTCGCTATTAACTAGGAACTTGGTGAAGTTCCACTTGATCCCTTGGCTACCTAAGAGCCCTTTTGCTTCTGATTTTAGATATTCATAAAGGGGATGAGCATTGGCGCCATTCACTTCAATCTTCTCAAATAGTGGGAAGGTTACACCAAAGTTCAGTTCACAGAATGTAGATATCTCGCTTTCACTACCACTCTCTTGGGATCCAAATTGATTACAAGGAAAGCCCAAAACGACGAACTTTTCTGGACCATGTTTTTTATAAAGCTGCTCAAGACCTTCATATTGCGGAGTGAAGCCACAAGCGCTGGCGGTATTGACGATTAGCAATACTTTATCTTTATATTCAGAAAGAGAGCTAGGTTTACCTTGTATGTCATTTACTGAAAAATCATAGATTGATGTCATGATCTCGCCCCTAGGCATTAGTTAATACTGTTATCGATTATTAGCCAGAATCTTAGCTTAGAAAGCAAATAAACTCAATTGAATTGTGTGCAATTTAATTTTGCGCTTCCTATGTTAGCTTTACTGAGAAGGTTTATAAGAAATGATGCAGTCTGTAGCTTAGGTTTCCTTTAAGGGGGATATGTTGTCAATTGTTTAAGCTTGATCGGGATTTGGAATGGTAATGTTTTGATACTGGTTTTTAAACTTGTTTTAAAACAAATGGATACTGGATGTGCGTATTGTTTTTGATATCATGCTCAAAATGATTATATTGAGACAATTATGAAAGCAAAATTATGGGGAGGTGTTCTCCTACTATCAAGCATCTCAGTGACTGCAAGTGCCAACGACTTTGGTATCAGCCTTAACGATGATGTCATCTCGACGGAGATGAACCTAAATTTGCAGAATAACGCTACAGCTTCGCTAGGCTATATCTATTCAAATGATGGGGGGAGCTTATTATCAGGTGCCATGCACGTAGCGCATGATGCAGGTATCCACCATTTTGAGATAGGCGCAAAATACTCTTATGCTTGGGCTAAAAATAGCTCAAATGGTAGTGCTATTGGCGTGGGTGGCCGTTATGCAATGGCACTAGGTTCAAACCTGTCATTTCAAGCATCTGGCTACTATGCACCATCAGTACTTTCGTTTGGCAGTGTTGATGGGATGTATGAATTAGACAGTAAGATTCAATTTCAGCTTAATCCAAGCTTAGCCTTGTACACAGGTTATCGAAATATTCGTCTTCAGTATGATAATTCGCAAAACTCAACATTCGATAGTGGATTCTATATCGGTGGCAAAGCCAGCTTCTAATTCACCATTTGCTGTATATTGCACCTGAATGTCAGGTGCAATCCTCTCTTAAGTCACTGCTATCTCCACCAACAGATATCCCCTTCAATATCAGCTTCAGAGATTCAGAAGTTTAAAATTCAAAGTAGCCAGAGTAGGCTAGACTTATGTGTAGCGGTACTCGAAAGTATTTAGGAACGCTATAGTCAAAGGAAGGCATCTCTCCTGCAAGTTTTGCTTCTTTTACTTCCTGTAATAAAAACAACTTTTCGTTTCAGTTCCGCAAGTTTTATGTACTGTTATGATGAGTTCCTAACGACTTTTGGCGATTTATTCAACGGGAAGGTATGATTTTTTCGCCAAGTGAGTGTTTTCTATTGAATATTGCGTTACGTGTAAATAAACTTGAATCTAAAATGTTAATGGCTTGTATTGGCAATGGTTGTCTCCAAGGATCAGGGGAGTTTCCATTAAGCCTACTGCTTATAGTTGGCTAAGGGTCAACGAATAATTAGATAAAAGGCTGAATGCTATGATCCATAAAGTACTTTTAATACTCTTTTTTGTTATCGTTCAGGTGTTCCCAAGCCAGGCTTTATCAGCCACCTCACTCGATCAATCTTTTCTCTTTTTTGCTAAGCCAGAACAGACTCCTCCTGCAAAGCATGCAGATGTCACTCCTTGGATGGCCACGTTAGAAAAAGCTGACAGTATTAGCTTAACTGGCGGGAGCTATTGGCTAGTGATGCCTACATTTGTTTATGACAGAGAAACCCGATGGGCTGTTAGTGTCAGAAATTCAATCGTTGAATCACTTGATTATTGGGTGATCGGGACTGACGGTAGCAAGCAGTATGCTCATAGTGGTTATTATGCCCCCTATGAGTTTCTGTTTGATTATGGCCGTGAAGTCGAGCTCAATAATGGTGTGGAATATTGGTTAATCGTTAAGATGGAAAGCCGCTATTTCTCTTCGATACCAAAGATTGAGCTTAATCCCCTAGTAGAGCACAAGCAAAGTGCAGATATTGAAGCGATGGCCGTGATGCTATGTCTTGGTGGACTGATCTTTATCGCTTGCTATAACTTATTGATTTTCTTTTCGATTAAAGACCGTGCATTTCTCTATTATGGTATGTATGTACTGTCGTACTTTTTTGGCTGGGCGCTGACTTTTCATATTCCTTCTCACTTGTGGGGTTATCATAATTTAGAGCTACACCACCTGTTTTTTATCAGTTTGCCTATATTTAATATTCTGTTTTACAAGCACTTTCTACAGCTTCCTGAATACTCACCTAAGCTTTGGCGCCTAAGTAAATATCTCATGTGGCTCTGTATTATCGCCTTGCCAACCAGTATTTATCTGGTCTCTTATACCGCACTGATTGCCTCCGTCTTAATCATGTTATGGATTGGTCTCGCGATCACCTGTGGTAATGTCTGCCTGATCAAGGGCTTTTCACCGGCGCGTTACTTTATTTTTGCTTTTACCTGCTTATTACTGCCCGCAGTTATTATTCTTCCGGGCAATCTAGGTTTGACGCCTGACTTTATCGAATATGCAGAGCTCGCCACCTTGGTAGGCGGCACTGCCGATGCCTTGCTACTCTCTCTCGCATTAGCCAATAAGATTAAGCTCCTGTCTGAGGAGCGCCAAACCTATATTGAGACACTCGGTATAGCGTGGGAGAAAGCGCGGCAAGATGATCTTACTCAGTTGCAGAACCGACATGCATTTGATGAATACATGCAAACAGCGTTATTAGGTAAAAATGCTAAGCGTGCACAGCATCTTATTTTGATTGATATCGATGGTATTACTCAGGTTAATCACACATTGGGACACCAAGAGGGTGACAGCTTACTCAAGTTAGTTGCTAAGCAGTTAAAGTCGATATGCAGCGACCATGAGCGAGCTAGACTGTTTAGAATTGGCAGTGATAACTTCGTCATTTTGTTATCCGCTGAGCAGACTAAATCGTTAGTGAATCAATTAGAACTGCTCTCAAAAAGTCTAGAACAGGAAGGTTATCGTGATACTGGTATCAGTTATGGTTATGCCGTTAACTCTGAAGTGAGGGATGCCAGTGAATGGCTGAGAACCGCAGATAGAAACATGTATAAGGTTAAGACTGAAAAGCGTCGTGAGAAGCAAGCTCAATCTGTTTCATTAACCGAAAATGAGTTATTAAGCTAATACCAATCAGTATAAGAAATTGATCTACTCAGAGCTATTTGGGGCAAACTAATTCAAGGCGAATAAGTGATGTAATGGTGATCCCTTATGAGGTTATTCAACGAAGAAGTAGGCAGCCCCCAAAGCTCCTACAAGGCGAGTTTTAGCGCTTCTGAATGCTGCGTTAACGAGCTTAAACGTAGAATAACTATGCTCTTCACTCGTTGCCTTGCCTCAGAAGCGCTAAACTCTCGCTGAGCGAGCAAGTCTTTATACCGATTGGTATTACACTCCTCTAAGATCTATTTTGATGAAAAAAAGCTGACAGTGCATGCTGTCAGCTTTTTTGCGTTAAAGCCGCTTTCTAAAAAGCGGGTTGCTTGTGTCAATTAGCCCTAGATTAAAAGTCCTGCTCGCCTTTAATCAGCTTAGGGTAGCCACAAATCGCTTTTGAAGTGTGCATTCCGGCCATCGTTGCCGCCTCAACACAGCTGGCGTTAATACCTGTGTTTATCCAGTCGCCAGTCATGTAGAGGTTATCTATGCCGGTACCGTCAGTATTGATACGGTATTTACTGCTGCCTTTTACCGACATAACATAACGCTCTGATGGGTCAACATTGGCGCGCCAATACTGACTGTTAAATCTTGCTTCTCCCTGTGCGCCAGAGCTGGCTTCATCACCTGTGTGTAGCCATTGCCAAGGGAAGGTGTCGCCGACATGACTCCAAAGCTTGTGGATCTGGGTATTCAGTTGACCGATAGCGCCCTCTTTAGCTTGCAGGGCTTTTTCCTCTGGAAAACTCACATCAGAGCGAGGCGGGTAGTGCGCTACAGGCAGTGCCGAGCAGAAGTAGCTGGCATTTTTAGGCTCAAGGCCATGCCAGTCCTCTTTATCCAGCAGTTGATCCATTGAAGCCCACGTATCGAAAGGCTCGGTAAAACCTGATAGGACTGGCTCCTCTCCGCTCTCTGGCGTGTATTGCCAACCTATGCCGTCAAGATCTTCATTCATCCACAGCTGGTAAGCTTGGGTCGCCACGGTTTTAACCTTCTTTACCGCTTTGGTCAATGGCTCACTTTGAGCCATCACCTCACTGGCAACGTGGGGGACTGAGCCGATGGAAAGGCCAAAGATCACCTTGTCAAAATCTTGCCCTTTGACTAATGTCTTCTTCGGTAGCGGCGTGCCGATATTCGCTTGATAAACCTCACTCCAGTTACTCCAGAAGTGCTCTAGGTTAATATCATTGTCTTTGAGTAGCTGTGCCTGTATTGGATCGAGTTGCTCATAAAGTGGCGTACTTGGCCAGCAGGCTAAGCCTTTCACATCAACCAGAGGGTTATAGCTTTCTACCCCCTCTTTGAGTTTAACCTGTTCGGTTATCTCAATGCCTTCTATGCTGCCGTTATTGCAAACTAGGTTATCCACTTGATTGAAGTAGTGGAAGTTAACCCCTCGGCGTTTAAGCACCTCGTAGTATGGGGTAAAGACGACATCTCCCATACCAGCCTGCATCTTCCACATCACACCACCTTGATAACACAGAGCAATTCTAAGCATAGAGCGAATGATGGTGCCAGCTTCGACATTGGGCTGGCTAAAGTCGCCTTTCTCATAGGCGAAGACAAGATCGTAAAACCCTCTTACTGGCGCGGAGTCGACGGTAAAGGTTTGGTTTGCACCATGTTTAGTGAGCCACTCTCGGTAATCATAATCATTGATGACATCGAAACCGTGCTTAAATACCCCATCGGCAAACATACCTTTGAGAATGGTTAGGCCAAGGTCTGAGGCGATATAAAGTCTGCGCAGTTCATCATTGGTCTCTAATTTCTCGACAAAGTTTTCCTCCAGGCGAGCACGAAAACTATCAACGGCTGACTCGATAAAGCCCTCATCATCTTCATCAGGGCTATGTGCATGCTCGTCACACTCACGGCCTACAAGTTGATTGATATGGCACTCGATTGAATCCCCAAGGGAGGCTAAGCTCTCTTTGGTATCTTCTATGGTGTCTTCAATTGAATCTTCAATCCTATCCTTAAGGGTTTCAAACCAATCTTCGCTAAACCAGTGCACAGGCTTTGCGGTCTCTTTTTCGGCGTTATCGAGTAGATCATCCATCTCCTTGAGCCACTCTCGAATCCAGCTGAAGGCAGCTTTAACCACTTTCCAAAGGGTTAAGATTTCGGTGCTGTCGCCTGGGATCCCCTCTCTGAGGGGGAACTCAATTGGCCAGCTGTCAGACTCACCGCCCACATCTTCCTGCAGTACAATATAGCTATGGGGCTTAAAGGCATCTAAGAAGGTCGCAAGGGGAGCATCTTCTGGGCGGTCAAGCTCTTCATAGGCCTGGCGCATCAGGCTAAAGGCATTTTGGTAGAAACCGAACCAGATATGCAGACCGTGTTCTTCAATTCGCTGGCCATGCTCGGCGTTACGGCCACTGGCACCTTTTCCGCCAATCCGCCAACCGAGTTGATAGACATCAATATCATACTTGTTTTGCCAGCCCGGTTGCTCTGTGAGGCACATTGCCGCTGTCATTGCGGCGACTCCTCCACCAAGCACAGCAATTTTCTCCTTTTTAAGCACTGAGTTATCGACTAAGACCTCCCCTTGAGGGACTTCAAAGTCAAAATTGACATGATAGGGAAGCAATACATTTTGCTCGCCCAGTTCGACACCCAATGACTCTTTGAGCGGAAAACTGGCGTTATCGAACACTGTCGCTAACAGGTCGTTTTCCAACAGTGACAGAGAATGTACTTGTTTGACTGTCGCTGGGGAGGCGGTAATCGCCTGATAAACGGCTTTTTGGCCAGCTGAGTCGGGTAACTGCTTAAGAAATATCTGATCGATAGCGGGCTTAAAGAGTAGGCTAAAGAGTTGATCTTCACCGAGTCTGTCGAGCTCTGGAATAAAATCGGTTTGATCTTTAAAGAGCTGCCAGGTTTTAGTAATGGCTTCAACAGTGGTGAGCTGATCTTCCTCTTTTGCTTCACAATCAACAGACAGTAAAGGGTGCATCGCCAGTTCAGTTTCTGGCGAAAAGGTTTTAAAGCTTTTGGCTGACAGACTGAGCTTAGTAAGTGGCTCACCCGGCTGGGGCATCTCATACTCGCACATGTTCTTGGGGTAGCCGAACAGCTCACGGCCGTTGATCAGTGCCATAGAGTCATTGACGAAAGTGTACAGGGGATGAAAGTACACATGACTGATATCGTCACTGTCGGCACTATTTTGCCTGCCGACCATGATCCAAGTGATGATATCGGTTTCTTGGATCCAACCTTTATCTCTATCTTCTGGAAATTCAGAGTAAGCTTTGTCGACACGAGTAAAGCTGGTTAATACATAAGGTGATAACACCCTAAAATACATACTGCTGCCTGCGACTTGATTTAGGCAGGTATCGATAGATTTTTGTAGATTGGCTTGTTTGCCTTTCATGAAAAAACCATACATATCCGCCTTATTCAGTACTAAAGGGGAATGCATTAACATAGATCCGGGAGGATAGATAAAATCAGGGCGAAGTTGTTCCATAGCCTATATTCCTTTTGTGGCCTAACTTAAGTGAACATCTCGAGCGGATGCTGTTTTACATTATGTTTTTGTATCTGAGTTTTGAGTTTCTAATTTTTGTATTGAGGGTATTAACTTAAATATAAGATAGGATAAGACTATGAAGATTTTGACTATTTTACAAATTTTTAGGCAGCTAAATACTCGCTGATGAATAGATAACTTAGGTTCGAGGCATTAACGCTGAGAACCTAAGCCTTGTCTTATAACCATTGTTGAGCGTGTGAATCTTGATCAAACTGTTGACGTTTTTGATCTGAGAGCTGCTTACGATTATGTTTATTACGCTTACTTTTCTGCTTATCTCTACTCATGTCAGCTTGCTCTATTTCACTGTCCCAAAGTAAGTCATCATTATCGTAGAAGTTAGAGGTGTTCATCGCTGTATGTCCCGCTTTGATTGTAAAAAATTAAATGGTTTACAGCATAATAAACAGCCTAAGTGACACTAATATGACGATGATTATGAGCGCTGGTCGTTGAGCTCTTTTTCATAGCGGTAAGATTGGGAGAAAGGGAGAAAGGGAGAAAGGGAGAAAGGGAGAAAGGGAGAAAGGCGACAAACTGCCGCCATTTGATAAACCTATTATCAGCAAGTATTTTTAATACTTTTATGACTTCTTCATTTTAGCGACGAACATCCCATCGGTATTGGCTTGATTTGGTATCACAGTATGCATAGTGTCCTCAATACCTGTAAAGGGGTGAGTCGTACTGACCAATTTAAAATCAGTATGTTGCGCTAAAAAGGCATTAACCACATCTTCATTCTCTAAAGGCGACAGTGAGCAAGTTGCATAGACTAATGTACCGCCATCTCGCACAGCTCGACTCGAACGGCTAAGGATATCTAGCTGCAGAGCAGGTTTGTCATTTACTGAGTTAACAGCATCTATCCAGCGCATATCCGGGTTTCGTCGCCAAGTCCCAGTACAACTACAGGGAGCATCAACAAGCACGCCATCGAAATGTTTATGCGCAACTGGCAGTTCATCGGATTTCCAAGCAGATGTTGATATGCCGCTAAACCCTGCCCGCTTTGCGCGTTTTGCGAGTTCTTCAAGGGGTTTTCGGCGCACATCGGAAGCGACTATCGTCCCGTTTGAACGTTTATTTTGGCGTAACATAAGCGATCTGAGTTGTAGGCTTTTGCCGCCAGCACCACTACAGGTGTCCCACCAGTGTTCATCAGCATGGGGCGCACAAATCTGGCCAACGACCTGAGAGCCAAGATCTTGGATCTCAAGTTCTCCTTCACGGTAAAGTGACAGGCCGTTGAGATTGAGACTCTTGTGGCCTAAGTTAATGCTGTCACTAAAGTAGTCACTGCCTGTCGCGACGATATCCAGCTTCGCTAGCTTCTCAATAGCTTCATCAGTATCAATGTTTTGCACTCTTGCCCAGATAGGTGGGCGTGAAGACAGTGCTTCAACCATAGTTAAGCGTTGCTCTGTATTATCAATCTTGCAAGTTTGCCAAAACCACTCTGGCACGAGTTCATCGGTAGTAAAGCGCAAAGCGGGAAGCTGATGATTGAGCCAATCACATTTTGCCGATACAGAGGCTAAAGCCGTGTCGCTTTCAAGTGCGAGGGCTTGTTCTTTATCTGCAAATCCTGACCATGCCGCAATAAAGGCTTCCCACGAGTGGGACTCAAGGCGTGCATTGACTGTCAGCATAGTGAACCAAGCGACTTGATTATCGCAACTCTTACCTTCTGTGCTGAACTTCTTTAACCAGCCCCACCAACGAAACAGGGCAAACAAGCTCTCGCGGATAACGCGCCTGTCTTTAGAGCCATGTTTCTTATTGACTCTGAAGTACTCACCTACAACCCGGTCAGCTGGTTGCTTCTTTTCCATCACCTCAGTAAATAGTTGAAGTATGGTATTGGCGTAGCTAAGGGCACGTTTTTGCGCGGGAGTCTCAGCATTCATAGCATCAAATGAGCTAGCTTTAAGCTCGTTTAAAAATGCCACGCTTGTGAGATGGTCATTAACCGTTGAGTCAGTCGTTTGTTCTGCTTGGCTTGTGTTCAAGGCGTTGCCCATGGGTCGTTATCTAGCGGTGTATTTATCTGAGCTGGATTATAACAGATGTGGGCTGCTTGGAATCAAGCTGGTTAGTATTTTATATGCTGGTGGATATTGGTTTGCTCAGTGGCAAGCTTATATATTTCATTAGACTGGTATGACTCTGCTTATTGTGTGTTTTTAATCTCAAACGTAAAAATGAAGATCTAGGTATCAATAACCTTAATCATTGAGTAAAGGTTCGATTGGAATATTGAATTGTGACGTTTATAAAAGGTACTATTAAATAGTAAGTTACAGATTGTTTTTATTACTTTTTATTTACATTTTCGATTGAAGGATTAAGTCACAAAATGGATTATAAACAACCGCTAGTTATGGGCGCTTTAGCTCTGGCTGTTAGTAGCAGTTGCTTTGCAACGCAGTACCAAAATGTCAATGATATCCCTTTTCAGGATGATAACTTTAAGAGCTGTGTATTAGCTCAAAAAGTACAAGACCCTGCCGCGATTACTAAATTGGTTTGTCGTCAGATGAAAGTTAATCAGGTTGAAGAGCTTAAGTATTTCCCTGCTCTGCAAGCCCTGTGGGTATCGGGTCCTCAATTAACTCAAGTTGATCTGACCCATAACTCTGAGCTTATCGATGTTTCAATTACCTCCTCTAAATTGACTGGGTTAGATCTTAGTCAAAACAGTAAGTTGAAAGAGCTTAATCTTGCTTTTAATCAATTGGCGAGCCTTGACCTTAGTCATAACCCTGAATTGACTAATATCGGTGTTGTCGCTAATAACCTTAAAGCGTTAGACTTGAGTCATAACACAGAGCTTAAGTATCTTTGGGCCAAAGAGAATCAGTTTACTTCAATGGATTTTAGCCATAATCCGGCGCTGATCCAGGTGGGTTTGACGAGTAACCAGATAACCCATATTGATGTGAGTAATAGCGGCCAATTAAATAGTTTAAGCTTGATGTATAACCAATTAGCTAAACTAGATGTGAGCAAAAATGCTAAGTTAACAAAGCTACATGTAACGGATAATAAGCTAACGAGTATCGACGTTAGCAATAACCCGAAACTGAGAGCCCTTTGGGCTACAGGTAACCCGTTAACTGAGCTTAATATCAGTAACAATCCTGCATTAGATGATTATGAAGTTGATGAAGGTATCTCTGTAAGCGAGTAACCTTGAGCCATAACTTTTGAAAATATTAGCTTGGTAAATATTAGCCTGGTAAGTAATAGACAGGCTAATATTTCTTGAAGTTATGTACAGGGGGAGCTTTATCTAAATTGTCTCATCCGTACTAGCTTAAGTGAGCGCTCTATTAAGGAGAGTGCTCCATTAAATGAGTGCCTTCTATGAAAATTAGACCCGAAAACGTATCAGATAACGGGGCAATCTCTGCCTTAACCTACCAAGCGTTTGAGAACCATCCACATCATGCTCCTGGCGCTGAGCCTACAGAGCACCTGATTGTTCAAAAGCTTCGTGAAAGTGGCGTACTGTCTGTCTCGCTTATCGCTGAAGACGATACAGGCCTTCTTGGTCATATCGCTTTTTCACCTGTAACTATCGCTCAAGCTAATGGTGATATTGTTGAAAATAACTGGTTTGGCTTAGGCCCGGTATCTGTGAGCCCTGCTCATCAAGGAAAAGGAATAGGCAGTCAGCTAATCAGAGCGGGTATGGAGGAGGTAGCAGCGCTTGGGGCTGAAGGTGTTGTCCTACTTGGTGAGCCTGAGTATTACAAGCGTTTTGGGTTTTATGCTGACGCAAACTTGATACTTGAAGGCGTGCCAGCTGAATACTTTATGGTTAAAATACTCAGTGAAGGGGAGACTGAAGTTCCTGTTGGTGTTGTACACTATCATCAGGCTTTTTCATGATAAACGCTTTATGCTTGGGGTGATGTCTATTATCCAGGGGAGGGCAATATTAGCCCCTTATTGAGCGAGATATGCTCAGCAGGCCAGCTTTGTACTATTTATTACCTAAGAAATTGAGTGCTCATAATTACAGTGGCAGTGACAATGAAAGAGATACCAACAAGCATTAGCTTTTTTGAAATACTGACGCCATTTGTGGCCTCGGGGAAAAAGACCATCACGATTCGCGATGAGTCAGAGTGCCATTATGTACCGGGCACCCAAGTCGAGGTTTTTACCTTAGAAACGAACGTTAAGGTTTGTGATATAGAGATAGAGTCGGTTGAGCCAATTCTATTTAGTGAAATTAATGAATTTCATGCCCAGCAAGAATACCTTGAGCTGCCCAAGCTTAAAGAGATTATCAGAGGTGTGTATCCCAATACTGAGCAGCTCTATGTGATCTCTTATAAGTTGGTTAAATCAACTATTGATTAAATCGAGAAAGTTATTTAGACACAATTTTTCTAATCTGCTTAGCAAACTCCTCTTCGCTTAAATCTGAAGAGGAGGATATTTCTCTGCCAATTTGCACCGTTCCATTCATAAATACGAACCTAAGACCAAGTCGGTAATACGCTCGATTAACTTCATGATGCCTTTATTTCCAAGGTACTTCTTAATAGTCTAGATCTAATGCAAAGCACAGATATGCCATCAGCTTTTGTGTCTGTTTAAATTCGTTGGCACACCATGAAACAAAGTCTTTATCTGTGATCTGTTTATTGTCAAAAGCCTTAATGGCGATAAAGTCTTTGCGTTTTAGCTCATCGAGCATGGGGTGAGTCTTGTCGTATCCTTTTGGCGGACGGATCAAGCTGCTGCCCTCCATCTCAAAACCAGCTTCTCGTAGTTGAACTAGCGCTTTTTTATAAGCATTGGGGTTTTCATCTATGCAAGTGCGCAGCTTATTTAGCGCTTTTGAGTCTGGGTGCCAAATTCCTGCTCCTAAAAAGCAACCTTCGTTGGCGATATGTAGATAAAGACCCGGAGCATGAACATCTTTACCCTGAAAGTGGCGAAATTGAATACCCACATTGGTTTTATAAGGGGTCTTATCTTTACTGAAGCGGGCATCACGTTGAGGTCGCATTAAACTCCCCCCCACCTTTTTAGGCGTTGCGTTTAATCGAGGGGAGAGTGCCAGAATGTGAGGCTGCATCGCCTCGATAAACTTGAGTGCTGGCGTACGCACTTCATCTTCGTATTGGGCTTGATTTGCTTTAAACCACTCTCTGTCGTTATGAGTGGCAAGTTGTTTAAGAAATGAAAAGCTTTTGGGTGTAAACATAAGGTCAACATCTAAATCAAGAATAATGTTAAGGAAATTAGCACAGGGCTGACGAGATTGGGAGGGGGGAGCGGAAGCTAATTATGATGGTCTGAGTAGCAAGGAAGAATATTTTTCAGATGCTGAAAATGACGTGCATCAATGTACCAAAACGCTTCATACCTTATATCTGGTGTTGCTAGGGTTCATTTCTTACCTAAGGAGTGACTTACCTGAGAAAGGTGTTTAAATTTACATTCGTTAAATTTTTGTTGCTTGCTTGTTGTTGTTTTGATCTTCTGTTAGGTTCGGGATCGTGAAGCAAACGAAAACGCTGCCAACGGTGATAGTCGTAGCCGATAGTATGGTGGAAGCTTCATTGTTCAACAGTTTGACAAGCAACAGTAACTCTATACTAAAAATATAACGGAGAAACTCATGAAATTATCTAAAATTGCAGGCGCAATCATGGCCCTGACCGTGGGTGTGTCTACAAGCGTAATGGCAGATGATGAACGTTACATAATCCAAGTGGATAACAGCAAAAAAGGCGTAGTGAAAGCACTAGCCAATCAACTCGGTGGCAAGCTTCATGTTGATGGTAATGGCTTTATCGCCGCAACTTTCTCAGGTAAAGACCTGGCCCAAGTGAAAGGATTGCTTAACAACCCGCATATTAAGTTGGTCGAAGCGGATCAACGCCGTCAGTTGATGTCAGCATACAGTGACGATGCCGGTAATCCCATGACACAACAGATCACCCCTTATGCCGTGTATCAGTCACAAGCTGATCAGCTTAGTTTAAATGCAAGTGCGGGCATGAAAGTGTGTGTGATTGATTCGGGACTCGACGCCAGTAATAGTGATTTTGAGTGGAATAATATCAGTGGTGATAATGATTCTGGTACGGGGAACTGGAATGAACATGGTGGACCTCACGGTACACATGTCGCAGGTACTATAGGGGCGGCTGATAACAATGTGGGGGTAGTGGGCATGGCACCCGGTGTGGATATGCACATCATAAAAGTGTTTAACGATGACGGTTGGGGCTATTCTTCTGATTTAGCGCATGCTGCCGATCTATGTAGCGCAGCCGGTGCCAATATCATTAGTATGAGTTTAGGAGGAGGTGGGTCGAACTCTACTGAGTCGAACGCCTTTCAATCTTTCGTCGATGCTGGTGGTCTAGTGGTCGCAGCTGCGGGTAATGATGGTAATAATGTTCGCTCCTATCCTGCAGGTTACCCATCAGTGATGATGATTGGTGCAAATGATGCTGATAATAATATCGCTGATTTCTCTCAGTTCCCAAGCTGTACTTCTGGGCGTGGTAAGCGAGCACAAGAGGATGAAACCATCTGTGTTGAAGTAACAGCTGGTGGTGTCGATACGCTCTCTACTTATCCAGCGGGTATGGCTACAGCGGCAAATATGACTGCCGATGGTGCAGCATTTGCGAGCTCTGCTATGGAAAATGCCGGTAGTGTTAGCGGAAGTACCTACTATATGGGAACTGCTGAGGCGACTGATAGCGGTGCTAATGGCAATGTGTGTGTGATTGACCGCGGCGTGATCTCATTCCACGATAAAGTCGCAAATTGTGAAAACTCTGGTGGTGTTGGCGCGGTCATTATCAACAATGAACCGGGTATGTTATACGGCACGCTGGGTGATACGAATGTGACAAGCATTCCAGCTGTTGGTGCAACCTTTGAAGATCGCAGTGCACTGATAGCAGCAAGTAATATTGCTATCGATATCGGTACCTCTGATTATGGCTTTATGAGTGGTACCTCAATGGCAACACCTGCAGTATCTGGCGTTGCTGCTCTCGTTTGGTCTAACCATAACCAATGTACAGGTAGTGAAATACGTGAAGCACTCAAAGCTACGGCGATGGATAGTGGCGCAGCGGGTAATGATGTGTACTTCGGTTACGGTATCGTCAAAGCAGCAGCTGCGGATGCTTATTTAACCGCTAATGGTTGTGCGGGTGACGGTGGCACTGAGCCTGGTGGTGACTTCACCTTGAGTGCAAATGGTTATAAGAGTAAAGGTGTTAAGAAGGTCGACTTAAGCTTCAGCGGCGCTGCTGGCAGCAATGTCGATGTATATCGTGATGGCAGCATGATAGCGACAACATCAGCAAGCTCAACCTATACCGATAGTATCTCTTCTAAAGGCGGTGGTTCTTATACCTATAAAGCCTGTGATGAAGGGACATCTACTTGTACAGCAGAGCAGACTGTGACTTTCTAAACTTTATCCATTCTCCCGAATAGGGGATTATAAAAAGCCGCAGCTAGGTTCATTCCTGCTGCGGCTTTTTGGTTAAGCGTAACTGCGATTAAAATATGACAGTTACCTCCTCGGAGCAACCACCTCCGCTTTGGCAAACTTTAACCGTATGGGAGCCGCCGCCTTTTTCTCCAGTGTCGATATCATAAGTATACGGTGAGGACTGCTCCTCAATTGCTTCCAATATAGGCTGGCTCATGTCATCTAAGTAGATATCCATATAAGGGGCTGTATCCCAATCTAGCTTGATATGTTTAACTCCTTTGACCTTGTACCCCATGGTCTCTAAGTTGATGCTTGAGCTGTCTAATGTTGTAGCCGAAGCGATATTAGAAGGGGCTGAGTTACCGGCGCCATTGAGGGCTGTGACTCGGTAATCATAGCTAGTAGCAGCAGTGAGGGCCGTGTCTGTGTACAAGGTGGACTCAGCCGCGAGTGTTGCAATGCTGCTCCAGTTTCCGCTGTTTGCCGGGGCTCTTTCAATATCAAAGCCTGTTTCATTGTCTGAAGCATCAAGCCAGGCAAGTTCAATACTTGTCGATGAGAGCGGCGTTGCCGTTAATGACTGTGGCGGTGAAGGAGGAAGGACACTGGCATCGGTTTCAGAGCGAATATAAAGCGCTGATACTGAGATTGTATCTTTAACTCTATTACCTGAATTTCTATCACTGTCGACAACCTGAATTCTCACCGTACCGGATGTGTTATTAGGCAACATAGTTGAGAAGTTATGATTGCCATCTGTTATCGATGCAAATTCAGTATAGTTGGCGCCGCCATTGGTTGAATAAGAGAATGTCATGGTCTCATTTTCACTGCTGGCTTGCATGTTTGCCGATAAGTGTAAGGTAACAACATCCCCTGCAAGCGCGTTAACGAGCCAAGTATGTTGTAAATAGGTATGGCGGTTGGCAGGTTTCCCGCCAGATTCTCGCTCGGTGATACTCTGCACTGTGCCACTGTCTGGTTGGGTGTCGGTGTAACTGCCACTGACGCTACCGCTGCCAAAGATCTCGCCATGAACAAATTGATCGACAAAAGGCGGTGCATCGACACTTATCTGCACACTGGCTTGGTCAAATAACCCTAAATCATCGGTCACGGTGAGCGTTGCTGTAAATAAAGCCGTGCCTGGACCTGAATTGGTATAACTATGATTGGGCGAAGGCGACGATGAGCTATTGCCATCACCAAAGTCCCAGCCGTAACTTAATGAATCCGTATGAGCGGTGTCGGGATCACTTGAGCCGGAGCCATCAAACGCGACCAGAAGAGGTGTTTCGCCAGATGTTGGCGTAGCAAAAGCATCTGCGATGGGGGCTTGGTTTGTTACCGATACCGATACAGAGTCTTGACTGCTTAAGCCGTCACTGTCTGTCACTGTTAATGTGGCATTATATTCACCTGGCGCTGTGTATAAATACTGCGGATCGGCTAGGGTGCTTGAGCCGCCATCGCCAAATTGCCAACTAAAATTTGTTATTGGTTCATTGTCACTTGAAGCTGAGCCTACAAAGCTGATATCTAAAGGCGCTAAGCCTGAGCTTGCTCCAGTAATGGTGGCGACAGCGTTTGGTCCCTGTAAATTAGATGGATTTTGCGCCGTTGCAGATATGATGTATTGGCCTAAACTGCCATAATCTGGATAGCCGCCATTGAGGGGGTCGCCTTTGCCTACGCCATCAATTTTTAAGAAGTAAGTACCAGCATTGTCAAAACTGCCGCTCATTGATGCTGATAGAAGGTTGGCAACATTATCGGTTTGCATCAAAGTCCCAGTGCTGTCATAGAGACTCGCCTCAATATCTAAGTTGGGGCTGATATCGTCTGGTTGAACTGAAATGCTATAGCTACCAGCGGCGGCATCGAATTTAAACATATCTTGGTCACTTCCAAGGTGTATGATCCCGTTGCTATCGAGTTGCACCGTTGTGCCGTTATCTGTGACAGCCATTGAGGTCACTGCGTTGGCATCATCCATCATATCGACATGATCATCAGCGACCAAAGGCGCCCCATGTGCCTGAATTTCATTAATATCATTTTGCGGTTCATTGGCTAATGGGTAAGTATCCATGCTCCATTGAACGAGTTGCTGATAATAGCCCACCCCCATGATAGGCGCCCAACCTGTTACGCCAGAGCCATGACCTGTGTAGTATCCAGTACCGTTAGTTTGGCCATCATGCCACAGGCCCAGATTATGACCGACCTCGTGGGAGATGGCTTCGCCCGCGCCTACCACACTCGAGTTGAATACAAATGCAGGTTTATACCTGTCACCGACATAATTAAATACGCCGACATAAGCAAACCCACCGCAACCACAATTGGCAAAATTATCCTGGGTGATCACCACTCTGGTACCAAACTGAGTATCACCGTTGCCTGAGTTAGTGATTAACGCTTGAGCAGGCTCTTGAGTCGTGACATCAACATTAAACGGAGCATAGTCCTCTGCGACTTGGCGCCACATTAGGTAGATACGGTCTAGCTCTGTTTGAGTAAAAGAGTCTGAGGTGCCTTCAGTATTGTAGGCTGGTGAGTTTATTGTGCCGACACCGTAAGAGGTATTCCACTGCCTGCCAGTGGTGATATGGCCATCAAAGTCGAGAAAAATGACCCTGTCTGCCCCTGGTTTACTATGAAGCAAGAAGGTTTGCTGCTCACTTAGCGATGTCTCTGGCGTCGTAATGGGGCCAGTAGGAGTGTGTTGGCTTTCATCTTCTACTTCAACATAGAAAATGCGTCCCTGTTTATCTAACCAAACACTTTTGTCCTCTCTGATCATTTTGGCAAATTGTGCCGTTGTTTTGCCATACCAAGCTGCTACTTCTGGCAGCTTTGCCCCGAGTAAGCCGATGGCATGTTCGCCATTCGCGGGTTCAGGTAGTTCGACAGAGGGGAATACTCTATGAGCATTAGCTGGCGTGTTGGCTTGGGTGTTAGCTGCGTTGGCATCGGTTCCTGATAGCCCCGTAGCGGATAAGGCAAAGCTGAAAAGCGCAACCTTAAAGAATCTATTTGAGTAATCCATTACCGTTCCTTTTTTAGCGACCGATAGGTAGTTTAAAGTGTAGCAGGGGATAAGCGGTTCGCACGCTAGAGCAGGGCCTGTCAAGGTTTCTCACTTTTTTTAATCACTTATAATTTAATTAATCCGCTGTTCAAAGTTAACGATTTACGATTAAAATTAGACTTAGTTTTAGGTAAAGCGGTTTTTAATCGTTGTAAGTTCATGAGGTTGGTAGGTCTATATGTCTTTTTCTATGCTAGATGTTGTCTCTTTTATCTGTTTCATCGTTTGTTGGGTGGGGTATGCTACGTTTGCGCGCCGCAAAGCCAAAACGACTAACTGTGTCGCTAGATGCTTGCATCAGCACAGAGTTCATTGGATGAATGAGTTGATAACCCGGGAGGTACGAGTCGGCGAAGCGGCACTACTGGCCAACCTTGAGCGTAATATTACCTTCTTTGCTTCTACGACTATGCTGGTGCTAGCAGGTGTGCTGACCCTGTTTGCACAAGTTCCTCGCTTAGAGGCCGTGATCGCATCTATTCCATACACTGCTGTGCCCAATGATGCGATGATCCAACTGAAATTGAGTGTGTTAACTTTTATCTTTGTCATGGCTTTTTTTCAGTTTACTTGGTCTATGCGTCAATATGGTTTTTTAAATGTAATGGTGGGCGCTGCACCTATCGACCTTGAGGGGAAAAATCAAAACCTAAAGAAGTACGCTAAGCATATGGCGGTGTTGCAAGACAGGGCTGCACATTCCTATAACTATGGCTTAAGGGCTTACTACTTCTCTATGGCTGTTCTGTGTTGGTTCTTCCATCCTGTGCTGTTCATTGGAGCGAGTCTATTTGTTGTTTATACCCTCTATCGTCGTGAGTTTAAGTCTAAAGCTGTTGTCGCCATTACCGCGGGGATGCAAGTGCTAGATGAGGAGCGTGCACTCTCTGTTAAAGATAAATCATGAGCAGCTAGTGTGTAGCTCGCGATTATCATCTTCTCGCTTAGCAATCTTAACTAAGGGGCTTCTCGATTTATAAGCTATCGAGGAGAAGGGCTTTTGAGTTACCGCATAGCGAGTTTGTTTTCTATAACGCTTGGGTGTTTAAATTAATCAGAAGAGCGCGCTAAATTAACAATATTTATAGGATTTCTAATAGTTAAGTTAGCTGTTTTGTGTAATGTTATTACATAACGGTCTCTTTGCTATCTTTTGGTTTTTGCTTGTAAGTTGTTGAATGTCGAGATTTCTTAACTCAACCTTAAATTATCTTTTAAAAATTAACTAACCGATAAGAAATAAAATAACGTTAGCTAGTTCCAGAATTGAGAGGAAGTGTGACATGGATGTTGGTATTGTCATTAACAAAGATTTACTATTAGCCATCCTTATTTCCTATGGTTGATATTTGTGATGGCAGGTTTCTCAAATCAGGTTCAAAAAATCAAGAAGGGCCTAGATGTACCTATTGCTGGTGAGCCCAGGCAAGAGATAGAAAATTCTTCGAGGTCATCACATGTGGCCATTTTGGGAGAGGAGTATATTGGGCTTAAACCCACTATGCTAGTTGAAGTGGGGGAGCTTGTTAAAAAAGGCCAGCCGCTTTTTGAAGATAAGAAAACTCAAGGTGTTATTTTTACTGCCCCTGCAAGTGGTGAGGTGGTTGAGATAAACCGAGGCGAACGCCGTGTATTACAGTCAGTCGTGATCAAATGTCATGGCTATGACAGCATTAAGTTCAAGTCCTTTGAAGACCTTTCAAGTTTGAATCGTGAACTCGTTCAGGAAAACTTAGTAAAGAGCGGTTTGTGGACTGCGCTCCGTACTCGTCCGTTTTCACGGGTACCTGAGCTCGATACCACGCCTGCTGCAATTTTTGTGACCGCCATGGATACCAATCCTTTGGCTGCCGATCCCCGTATTATCATCGCAGAGCAAGAAGAGGCGTTTGATGTGGGTATGCAGGTACTTACTCATCTTACCGATAATCAGGTTTTTCTCTGCCAAGATGATGGAGTAGCCCTTCCGGGTCACCAGCATTCAAAGGTGAGTGTGAAGCAGTTCACTGGCGTTCACCCTGCTGGGCTAGTGGGTACTCACATTCACTTTACACTGCCTGTGAGTATTGAGCGTCCTGTATGGCATATTGGCTATCAAGATGTCATTGCTTACGGCAAACTATTTTTAACCGGTGAGCTTTATATCGACCGCGTGGTATCCATTGCCGGACCAGACGTTATTAACCCAAGACTTATTCGTACTCAACTTGGCGCTGAAATAGTCGAAAGCACTAAAGATGAGCTAAAGCCTGGTTTTTCACGTGTGGTTTCCGGTTCTGTCCTGTCAGGTCATACCGCTAGCGGACCACACAGTTATCTTGGCCGTTTTCATAATCAAATTACTGCGCTGACTGAAGATGATGAGCATGAGCTTTTATCATGGGTACGCAGTGGTTCAGATAAGTTCTCTATCACAAGAGCGGTGACTTCACGTTTCAGTCGTACGAAAAAGTTGTTCAATATGACCACGCATACAGGTGGTTCTCAGCGCGCCATGATGGCATTTGGTCAACTCGATAGAGTTATGCCTTTAGATATTTTGCCGACCCTGCTAGTTCGTGACTTAGTGGTACGTGATACCGATGAGGCACAAGAGTTGGGCGCCTTAGAGTTAGACGAAGAAGATTTAGCATTGTGTACCTTTGTTTGTCCTGGTAAATACGATTTTGGTAAAGAGCTTCGCGCTTGCCTGGACATCATTGAGAGGGAAGGGTAAATGAGTAACAAAGACAAAAAGCCTGACGTTCAGGAAGACTATTACGCACCTGGACAGGCGATGAAGGGCTACCTTCGTTCATTGGTCATCGCTCACGGTCGAAGCACTAAAGGTAAGGTGCACGTACGTGATGCCATTGATGTAAAACGTACCATGACCTTAGTGGGTCTATGTTTATTACCAGCCATCTTGTTTGGTTTATATAATTTAGGTCTGCAGGCACAAGTTGCAATTGCTTCGGGCTTATCTACGCCAGATGTATGGCAGCTAGCCCCGTTTAATCTGCTGTTTGGCGGCCTAACTGAGCAAACAGGTCTTATCGGTTTGTTCCTTTATGGCGCAAGCTTCTATATTCCCATCTATCTTACTGCGTTATTAGTCAGTCTATTTTGGGAGATGGTGTTTGCTAAGGTGCGTGGCCAAGAACTACATGAGGGCTTCTTTGTCACGGCACTATTGTTCACTTTGATTCTACCGGTTTCAACACCGCTTTGGTTAATTGCCATGGGTATCACTTTTGGTGTGATTATCGCTAAAGAGCTATTTGGTGGCATGGGATATAACTTCCTGAATCCAGCGCTTGCGGGTTATGCGTTTATCTTTTTCGCTTATCCAACTCAAGTTGCTGAGCCTGCGCTATTAGTTGCAGCGGACGGTTTCTCTGGCGCGACTGCGTTAGCACAAACTGCAGCGGGTAAGATGAGCTTTGCCGATTACACTTGGTATCAGGCATTTTCAGACCCTCAGTGGTGGAATTCATTCTTTGGCTTTACCCCTGGCGCCATTGGTGAAACCAGTACTTTAGCCTTGTTGATTGGCGGTGGATTACTGCTTATCACACGTCTGGCTGACTGGCGTATCGTTGCGGGTGTGATGTTAGGCATGATATTAACAGCGATTCTATTTAATACGATTGGCTCAAGTAAAAACGACATGTTTGCTATGCCTTGGACTTGGCACTTAGTTACGGGGGGCTTTGCCATTGCAATGATGTTTATGGCAACCGATCCGGTGACAACTTCATATACCCGTCCGGGCAAGTTGGCCTACGGCGTATTGATTGGCTTTATGGCTGTGCTTATTCGCGTCATTAACCCTAAGATGCCAGAAGGCATCATGTTAGCCATTTTGTTTGCTAATTTGTGGTCGCCACTGTTTGATTACATGGTTGCTCGCGCGAATATCAAACGAAGAGCTAAACGTACTGCGCTGACGAGCAAAGATAACTCGGGAGTTAACTCATAATGGCATTGAAGAAAGATTCTGTGATGGGAACAATGATCTTCACCGTCACCCTCTGCCTCTTGTGTTCATTTATGATCACAGGAACCGCTGAGTTACTGAAAGAGAGAAAGCTGGTTAAAAAGCGTGATGAATTAAAGCGCTATGTATTGATAGCTTCAGATACTGATATACAAGGTGAAAAGGATTTTCGCGCGATATTCGAAAAATCTGTCACGCCGCTACTTATCGATATTGAATCAGGTGAAATAGAGCCGAAAGAGCGCATTGAAGTTATGGACTTCGATGAGCGTATGGCAGCAATTAATCCGGATAAATCACGCAAGCCTAAGAAGGATACTGCAAGAATTCGCTCTCGTGCGGATGAGGTAAGGGTGTTTAAGGTCTTCAATGAACAAGGAGAGCTAAGCAGCGTGGTTATGCCAATTTATGGTAAAGGCCTTTGGTCGATTATCTATGGTTATGTCGCACTAAAGCCTGACTTTAATACCATTGAAAACGTGGTCTTCTATGAGCACGGTGAAACGCCAGGTATTGGCGATTTCCTCAACGAGACTGAGTGGACTGACAAGTTCCGTGGCAAGCAGATTTTTGATGCCAAAGGTAAAGTGGCACTTAAAGTCGTTAAAGGCGGCGCTAAAGAGGGTGATGTTAGCGGTGTCGATGCGGTAAGTGGTGCAACCATGACTGGACGTGGTGTACAGCGTTCGATTCAATTCTGGTTTGGTGACGAAGGTTTTAAAACCTTCTTAGACAAACTAAAAGCTTCGGAGGCATAAGATGAGTAAAAGTATAACTGCCACTCGGGAAGTATTAACGACGCCTATCTTCGCCAACAACCCTGTGGCAATGCAGGTCCTAGGTGTTTGTTCGGCGTTAGCGGTTAGTAACTCGATGCAAACGGCGTTAGTGATGACGTTAGCCGTGACTTTTGTATTGGTTTTTTCGAACCTGATCATCTCGACCATTCGAAACTTAATCCCTAACAGTGTACGTATTATTGCGCAGATGACGGTTATCGCCTCACTGGTGATCATCGTCGACATGGTGCTTCAAGATATCGCTTACGAGTTATCTCGTCAGTTGTCGGTATTTGTGAGTTTGATTATTACCAACTGCATCATCATGGGCCGCGCCGAAGCGTTTGCTATGAAGAATAAGCCGCCGATGGCTGTTGTTGATGCCTTAGGTAATGCCATGGGTTATGGCGTTATCTTAATGGGTGTCGCCTTTGTTCGTGAGCTTGTTGGCAGTGGCACACTGTTTGGTTATGAGATCCTCAAAACGGTTGAAAATGGTGGTTGGTACTTAGCGAACGAGATGTTCAAGCTGCCGCCAAGTGCATTCTTCCTGATCGGCTTGATGATCTGGGCTATCAACGTCATTCAGCGTAAAAGAGGGTAAGAGAAGGTTATGGAACACTATATCAATCTGTTTGTTCAAGCAGCTCTTATTGACAATATGGCGCTGTCATTCTTTATGGGAATGTGCACATTTCTGGCGGTATCAAAGAAGGTTTCGACCTCTTTTGGCTTAGGTATCGCGGTTATTGTGGTGATGATGTTGGCCGTACCACTAAACCAGTTAATCTACGCAAATGTACTCGCGCCAGGGGCACTCGGATGGGCTGGACAGCCTGAGCTTGACCTTAGCTATTTGCAGCTAATTACCTTTATTGGTGTGATTGCGGCGCTAGTTCAGATCCTTGAGATGTTTTTGGATAAGTATATTCCAAGCCTTTATGACTCTTTAGGGATCTTCTTGCCACTACTTACCGTTAACTGTGCGATTTTTGCCGGGGTTATCTTTATGGCAAACCGTGACTACACCTTAGCGGAGTCAGCGGTGTTTGCAGCAGGCTCTGGTGTCGGTTGGGCGATGGCAATTGTCATGTTGGCAGGACTACGTGAACGGATGAAATTTCATGCCATTCCAGAAGGGCTACAGGGGATAGGTATTACATTTATCACCACAGGTTTAATGGCATTAGGCTTTATGGCTTTCGCAGGTATTTCAATTTAACTCTTAGCTGGTTTATTTGAGTTAACACAATTGAATTAAGAGAAGGTAGATTCGATGGAAATGGCAATTGGTATCAGCATGTTTACGCTCGTTGTGAGCTTGCTGGTGATGGTGATTTTATTCGCCAAAAGTAAACTGGTATCAACCGGTGATGTGAGAATTGGCATCAATGATGACGATGAGAAGAGCATTACCACATCTGCAGGTGATAAACTGCTTGGCGCGTTGGCCAATAAAAATATCTTTATCCCGTCTGCTTGTGGTGGCGGTGGTACTTGCGGGCAGTGCCGCGTAACGGTTAAGTCTGGTGGCGGTGATATTTTGCCTACAGAACGTGATCATATCACTAAAAAAGAAGCTAAAGAGGGCTGTCGTTTAGCTTGCCAAGTCGCGGTTAAAACCGATATGGAGCTTGAGGTCGAAGAGGAGATCTTTGGCGTTAAGAAGTGGCAATGTGAAGTTATCTCGAATGATAACAAGGCGACCTTTATTAAAGAGCTACTGCTTAAGCTTCCTGAAGGGGAAGATGTTAAGTTTAAGGCGGGTGGTTATATTCAGATTGAAGCACCAGCACATCAAGTGAACTACAGTGATTTCGATATTCCTGAAGAGTATCGTGGCGACTGGGACAAGTATGATCTGTTCAAGCATGTCTCTAAGGTTGACGAAGATGTACTGCGCGCATACTCGATGGCTAACTACCCAGACGAGAAGGGCCGCATCATGCTTAACGTGCGTATCGCTACGCCGCCGACAGATGATGTACCACCGGGTAAGATGTCATCTTACATCTTTAACCTTAAAGCGGGCGATAAGGTGACCATCTCTGGTCCATTTGGTGAGTTCTTCGTGAAAGAAACCAATGCCGAAATGGTGTTTATTGGTGGCGGTGCGGGTATGGCACCAATGCGCTCACACATTTTCAATCAGCTTAAGGGTGAGAAGACCAAGCGTAAGATGAGCTTCTGGTACGGTGCACGCTCAACCCGTGAAGTCTTCTATCAAGATGAGTTTGATAAGCTCGCTGAGGAAAATGAAAACTTCGTCTGGCATGTCGCCTTGTCTGATCCGCTTCCTGAAGATAATTGGGACGGTTACACCGGCTTTATTCATAACGTGATCTATGAGAATTACCTAAAAAATCACAAAGCGCCGGAAGATTGTGAGTTCTACATGTGTGGCCCTCCAATCATGAACTCTTCTGTCATCAACATGCTTGAAAGCCTAGGCGTTGAAGAGGAAAACATTCTTCTAGATGACTTTGGTGACTAACTCTTAGATAAAGCCTTCATGATTAGGGGCCACAAAAATAGTGTGGCCCTACACTAACCCATGAACTCTTCTGTCATCAACATGCTTGAAAGCCTAGGCGTTGAAGAGGAAAACATCCTACTAGATGATTTTGGTGACTAGTATTAGGTGACTAACTCTTAGATAAAGCCTTCATGATTAGGGGCCACAAAAATAGTGTGGCCCTACACTAACCCATGAACTCTTCAGTTATTAAGATGCTTGAAAGCCTAGTCTTGCAAGAACCGTTGAAGAGGAAAACATTCTCCTAGATGACTTTGGTAATTAACTCTTAGATAGTGTTCAGCTTGAAATGAATAGCAATAAATAGAGAGTTAAAATGCAGCCTTTTGGCTGCATTTTTTGTTTTTAGCCCTAAATCACCAACTTCAGTAGGTAGTTACCATCCATAGGCTATGCCTTCATGGGAACCACAGCTTATAAGTCCATTCAGGTATAGCCTTTTATGCCAGATGTTGTGCAGAGGTTTAGTGAATAGTGCAATACAAGCTTCTAAATCAGTGCAGGAAATGTTCTATACATTTACCTGCATTCCCTGCCATCCATAGCGGTTAGTGATTTAGTCGTACCTATTTAGAAGAGCCTATAGGGCTATATTAACGGCGACTTGCAAATGCACGGTATCTAAAGCTCTCTTTTAGGGAGTGACTTTATAACTGTTCTCTTCAGTGGTTTAGTTTTTTGTGTAAGTTTATCAGTTGCTTATCTATTTATTCACCTTTCTTGATATTAAGTTATCTTTGTTGATTATGTCATTGAGCATTCAGTGCTTATTATGCTGCCTCAAAATTTTAGACTGATAAAAATCAACCTATCTTCTGAAAGCGACTAACGCAGTAATTTATTACGGCGTGCAGTGTGAGGGAGATATGAAAGGAGCAAAAAGTGCACATAATGATTAAACCTGCAGCGGTAGCGATTAGCTTGTCTTTACTTAGCGCATGTGGCGGTTCAAGTTCTGATGCGGGAGATAAAACCAAACCACCTCAGCCAAAATTCAAGCCTGCTTACTTTGAAGCTGGTATTCAAGATGTGAAAAAAGATTACCTGCCCTTACGTCTTCATATTAGCAATATGAGAGAAGAACCTATCAGTCTCTCGGTTGCTCGGCTTGAGGATAATGGGAATGGATATTCGCATTATGTTAGCTCAGTTTTGAATAAAGCATATCCGAACATGATCCAGCAAGTGTGGCGCAGTGGTAATGACTACAGTATTCAAGTTCACACTAGCCAAGTAAATAAAGGCTTGAAGCTGAAGGTGAGTGATTATGAGAGCAATAAGCCTTGGGAAATGGCAAAAGATATTAATGTTAGTAAGGACGCTGGCTACGTTATTGTGACCCCACAAGAAGCGGATATCGAAGGTAAGCTTCCTGTCGTATTTGTTAAGGGACTAGATAGCGATGCTCAAACTGGTGATTACTACAGCGTCATTAATCGATTTTCAGATCCGAGTCTAGGGGTTACTGACGCTAATGTTTGCTTAGTGGCTGTGAGCCAAGTTAATGATGCAGTGTTCCCGATTAGCTCGTTATTGAAACAAGGGGAGGCGACAGAATTACGCGATCTTTCAATGTTAACCCAAACTTGGCGTTTAGCTGTGGTGACAAAAGCCACCTTGAATACTCAAGAGGTAGCAATAATGCCAACGGGTGAGCAGCTAACCAAGATTCAACGCATTTGTACTGATTTTACCGTTGGAAATGGCGAAACACTTAGGTTATTAACCCCAACAATAAACCCATCTTCAATGACGGCTGACATCATCTATAGTCCATCTGTTGGTGAAGCTGCATTCACTGATACCAGTGTCGATTTAAGTACTTTGGCATGGGAGAGTATGTAAGCATGATTGCTGTGATTTTTCTGATGTGAAGTCGCAGCAAAGCCTGTTCTTTAATTATTCAAGTAAAGCCGCTTCTTTTTCCTGTTCAGCTTTATTGATCAGTTGTGTCGCTAATCGGTTTTTATGTAAGCGAAAAGGTGCTGTGCTAGCTTTATTGAGGTAGGTGACATCAAGGTAATAGCGTAAGGCTTTTTTTACCGCGATAAACGAGACCGTATCTATCTGTTTTAGCAGCTGGTTCGACTTTTCTTTTTCCCCTACAAGTGCAAAGGCTGCGGCAAGCTTGAGTTTTGTATCAGATAAGTACTCCGGTGAGCCTTGCAAAAGAAAATGAATAGCTTGCTGTAAATCTTCGGCCTTACCTGTTTTAAGGTATTGATTTAACATGACTCTACCAAAAGCTCCGTAAATAATCGGGCAATCAATATCACATTGCTGTACAGATTGCTGGAGCTGATAGATCACAGAAGGCTCGTTGAGAATTTGCTGGCTATAGCCATATGCAGACAGTTTAATTCTATCGATACTTAAGCTTGGATCATTGGGCCTTTTGAGCCATTCAAACAGCAAAGTGATCACACGTTTTCGGTTATGAGAATTTGTGAACTTTTCAACTAAATTAAGCAAGAGTTCATCGAACTCTTCATCTAGTCTGTCGAAGGACAGTTTGTAACTTTGAAACTCAAAACTGTTCTGCTCACCATCAATCAAGACTTTAACTTGTAATGCCTTTGGGCTGTATCGAATGATAGGCTTTACCTCTACGACCTCTTCTGGAATGTAAGTGAAACCTTGCTCACACATTTTGAATGTCTTAGTGGGACAGATAAAGTGAACATCGAATGGTTCATCTTTGAGCGACTCTTTGAGGCCAGTATAAAGAAATGCCGCCAATATATGACTGATTGGATCGGCGGGGATCTGTCCATTGCTGGTAAGAACGGGCTCAGCAGATATGACAACTTGGGTTCTCTCTTCTGGCCAGGTGAATACAGTTACCAGTAGCAGGCATAGAACTATTAATAAGGCGCTTAGCAGTGCAACAGATTTTTTGTGCTTGAGAGGTGAAGGCTTTGAGTTAACACCTGAAGAAAGCGGACCCTCTGCAAACTGTGTCTGGTTTAGTGTTTGGTTTCTTGTTTGGTTTAGTGCTTGGTGCTGTGAATGCGACATAGCGTTTGAAGAGTGACTATTATTTGTCTGCTGCTTAACTTCTTTAGTCTCAATCGAAGCTGGCTTGTCGTCATTTATCTCTGTGTTGGCCGAAGACACAAGTGTGACTTTCTCTATCAGGGCATACCCTTGGCGTGGGATGGTGACTATTATGTGTGGGTTTTTACTGTCATCGCCTAACAACTTGCGCAACTTACTCATAGATTGATTTAGCGAGTTTGCCGTAACGACCATATCGGGCCAAATTTTAGTAAATATGGTTTCTCTACTGACTGTTCGCCCTTGTTCACTGGCCAGTAAGGTCAGTAATTGCAGTAGTTGAGGCTCAACTTTCTGCTCAGCCTCTAATCGAATGGTTTGCTTAATAGGATCAACAATAATTGAGCTGCCTATTTGGAATGCTTGTGGCGAAGTAAAAAGGTTTTGAATATCTGACACCGATATGGACTCTGTGGTGGATAGGGAGCAATAGTTAAGCGATGATATAGGTAAGCTTTTTAAAAGTGATAAGCTTACTTAAGTGTAAACGATAATGATTATAATAGGCACAGGAATAAATCGCTATCAGCAGCAGGCTGAGAGACATAAAATATAGTAGCAAGTTGAACATTTAGTGCTGATGACTATTTGAAATGAAGGTTATGTTTAAAAGATACACGAGTGAACGGTATCTTATAAAATAAACGTGAAATTTCGTATGAAAGGCGTACACTAGCGCCTTTGATACAGATGAAAGGAGTTATTAAGTTCGTGATAATTACGCCGCCTTAGTCCCAGCCCCCTCTATATAGCTTTCTAGCTACCAAGTAACACACTTATACACCCGCGCTCCCTTTTTACTGCATTTTTGCAGTGACTGCTTGCGCCTAAAATTTATAGCTAAATTTTTCAGTATTCTGGAACGCTTTCGGCTGCCTGATAGATATCTAGATATATCAGAGGCTGCTTGAGAAAGTCCGGCTGTCTGATGAAAAGTAGAGGTTTAATGTTTACACAATTTAAAATCGATTGGATGTCTAACATCCGTGGTGATCTATTATCGGGTCTTGTTGTCGCACTTGCTTTGATCCCTGAAGCTATCGCTTTTTCGCTTATTGCTGGCGTGGACCCTAAGGTGGGTCTGTACGCTTCATTTTGCATCTGCGTTATCGTGGCATTCAGTGGCGCAAGAGCTGGAATGATATCTGGTGCAACAGGGGCGATGGCCCTATTGATGGTGACTTTAGTCAGAGATTATGGTCTAGAGTACCTGTTGGCGGCTTCTCTGCTTACAGGTGTTATTCAGATAGTCATAGGTTATCTGAAGTTAGCTGACTTAATGCGGTTCGTGTCTCGGTCGGTGATCACTGGTTTTGTGAATGCGCTGGCGATATTAATTTTGCTCGCACAGCTCTCAGAACTGACCCATGTTAGTGTGTATGTCTATGCCATGACAGCTTTAGGCTTGGCTATCATCTATCTGTTCCCACGTCTGCCTATTATCGGTCGCCTGCTGCCATCGCCTTTGGTCTGTATCGTGTTGCTCACTTTGATCGTTATCTATAGCGGCATGGATATTCGCACTGTGGGTGATATGGGCAGTTTGCCCGATGCTTTGCCTGTGTTTCTCTGGCCTGATGTGCCTTTGACGTTTGAGACCTTATGGATCATTTTGCCTTATGCCTTGGCACTGGCCGTTGTTGGCTTGCTCGAGTCTATGATGACGGCGCGTATCGTCGATGATCTCACTGATACTCAAAGTGATAAAAGCCGAGAGTGCAAAGGGCAGGGGATGGCAAATATTGGCGCTTCCTTGATGGGGGGAATGGCGGGCTGCGCCATGATTGGCCAGTCAATTATTAATATTAAGTCGGGCGGATTGGGTCGATTATCAAGCTTATCAGCTGGCATCTTCTTACTTGTTTTAGTGCTATTTCTCGATTCATGGCTGAAACTAATCCCGATGGCGGCATTGGTTGCCGTGATGATAATGGTCGCCATTAGTACCTTTTCTTGGCAATCGATACTCGATATCAAACATCACCCTCTTTCGACCAATATTGTCATGCTATCAACCTTAGTCGTGGTTGTTATCACGCATAATTTAGCTATTGGTGTGTTAGTGGGTGTGGTTTTAGCGTCACTATTTTACGCTAATAAGAGTCGTCACATCTTATCTCTTAGAGATGAAGTTGTTGTGGAGGGCGAGCATATTACACACAAGGTTCATGGGCAGATATTTTTTGCGTCAGCGGATCATTTCATCAGTTTATTTGAGTTTAATCGTCGGGCTGATGCTGTCACGCTGGATTTATCAGATGCCTATTTCTGGGATATTACCTCGGTTGCCGCATTAGATAAGGTGATATTAAAATATAGAAAATTGGGCGTTGGTGTGGATGTTATCGGGGTGAATTCGCCTAGTGAAAAGCTAATCAATAAGTTTGCGGTTTATGATAATCCTGAACTAGTTAGCGGCGCCTCTATGGGTCACTAATCAATGTCATTGAGGTGTTAACCTTAAGCTATTAGCGTTCATTGTAGTGCAGCCAACAGGCTGCACATCTTTTGATATCAGTGTGAGCAGTAAAACTCAGTGAGTGAGTAACTCCTCTATACCCGTTACTCCGAAGTATTGTATCGAGCGCTTTACCATGATCTTTTTAGCGATGAGATCCCCATCTTTGAAAATTTTGACGACTTTCTTACCACCTTTATCGTCACTGCTGTACTCATAGTCATCATTTAATCTAAGTTCATCGAACTGGCTTTTCATTATCAGATGCATAATTTCTCCATTGAGATATTTGTCATTCAATATTTAAGCTTGTCTCGCTCTGTTTTAGTACTTTATGTTGTCATACTTACTTTGATTGTTTAAAACGACTTACCTTGATTATTAGCTATTTCGATTGGCTCTTGTTACTCGTTGATGAGCTAACCTCTTTTGATATTACCTCGAATTGAAATGATATGCATTGTTGAATGTTTACCGTTTGGTCTCAGTATGGTTGGGCGATCGGCGATGCTCCTTGCTTGTATCACAGTTCTACAGCTCAAAATCGCTAACCGAGCGATATTGATTGTCATATGTTAAGTTCAGGGATAAAATGGCGACACTTTAAAAGGTGTAAATGTAATGCCTGTTTTTATTCGGAGTGACCGTGATGCTCAATATTGATGATCCAGCAGAGACTGAGAAGACGCCTGCAATATGGCGATTAGCTTTCAGACCTTTCTTTTTAGGAGGGGCGATAATTGCTGCGCTTTATATTCCTTTATGGCTGGTGACTTGGTTTATGCCCCAATACAGTCTGTTTCAAAGCGAATTCTGGAGTAAAGTTGTACCGCTTTGGTGGCACCCTCATGAGATGTTATTTGGTTTCGCTATGGCGATTGTCGCGGGCTTTCTATTGACGGCGGTAAAGAACTGGACCAATCAACCAGGCATGTCAGGTAAGCACTTGGCGTTTACCTTCTTCTGTTGGCTAACAGCGAGAGTGTTACTACTATTACCTTTCGATATCCCACTACTGTTGCCAGCGCTGTTTGACTCACTCTTTTTAGGGTTAACCGCATTTAAACTCTGGACCAGCATCTATAAGGTCAAGCAGTGGAACAATATTGGTTTTCCAGTCATGTTGTTATTGGCCATGTGCATAAACTTACTCAGCTATTATGCGCTGAGTGAGAGAGATTTTACGCTATCTAACCATATCTGGCAGGCGATGATCTGGTGGATGGCAATGCTCATTACTATCGTTGGTGGACGGGTTATTCCTTTCTTTACTGCTGTACGAATAAAAGTAGAGAAGTCTGCGCCGATACCGCTACTTGAGAGTGCGCTGCTTGCAGTGATGTTACTTTTGGTGATTCAAGCCATTGGTCAGTTTATTCCTACGGCCATCGAACAGTGGCTCTTGGTGCTAGCAGGTGTTTTACATCTGGTTCGGTGGGGACGCTGGAATGCTCACAAGACGCTGAAAGAGCCTATGCTCTGGTCATTACACTTAGGTTACCTGATGCTACCTGTTACCTTGTTAGCCCTTGCGTGGAACATAGAGAACTTGATGATGTATCGTAACTTGTTGCACCTTTTTGCCATAGGCACCATGGCGGGGGTATGTCTATCGATGATCTCACGAGTATCACTGGGCCATACGGGACGTAATATTTATGAAGGGCCGTCTATGTCGCTAGCTTTTGCGAGTATCGCGCTGGCGGCGATCACTAGAGCTATTATGCCGACAGTAATGCCGGACTACTATCAAACTTGGCTATGGCTATCTGGAGGCTTGTGGTTTATCGCTTTTGGTTTATTTGTATGGCACTACACGCCCGTGTTGTCTAAGCCGCGTGTTGATGGAAGGCCTGGCTAATACTTGTATAGAAAAGAATTAGTTAAAAGTACTAATCTATATACCTCTTTCTGTATAAAAAACCGCGCTGGTTATCATTTTTAACCAGCGCTCATTCATCTTTAGTTCCTTTAATCTAAACTGGTTACAGTAGATAAACTTTAGGTATTTCAATCTTATGAAAACATGGCTTACACGTGCTTTGTTCAGTGTAACTGCTCTAACGAGCATGACTTTCTCAGCTTCTTTGTTAGCGGATAAACTTGACGCTATTCAGGCTAAAGATATGGCTCAATTCCCGGCTCAATATAAGAGTTGGGCGGCTACCGAGGAGCAAGCTGAGCGAGAGGATATGCTGGCAAACTATCCAGCCAATATTATTTTATGGGCTGGCTCATCGTTTGCGAAAGAGTACCATAGTCCGCGAGGGCACCAGTTTGCCGTTGCAGATGTGACGCATACTTTGAGAACCGGGGTTACGCCGGAGGCGGGAACCAAAGGGTTATCGGCGAGTTGCTGGACCTGTAAAACGCCCGATGCACCAAGATTGATGAAAGAGTTAGGTGTAAAGGGGTTTTCTGCAAAGAACTTTACCGATTTAGGTCATGAAGTTAAGAGTGTCGTTTACTGTACCGACTGTCATGTTAAAGGCTCTGAAAAGCTGGCTTTACCAAGACCCCATGCACAAGATGCGATGAATAAGGTGCACCTGCCGTTTGATAAGCAGGACATCAATATGCAAGGCGCACAAGTATGTGGCCAATGCCATGTCAGTTATTACTTTCAGCCTGAAAGCAGCAATAAAGTTAATATTCCGTGGATATTTGGCAACGATGCAGACACCATCGAGAAGTATTATGATACTCGCCGTTTCTATGAGTGGATCCACCCTATCTCTAAAACACCAATTTTAAAGGCGCGTCACCCAGAATTTGAACATTGGAGCCGCAGTAATCATGCTAAGCAAGGAGTCACCTGTATTACTTGTCATATGCCTGCAACGACTGATGAGAAAGGCAATGAGTATACTGACCACAAGGTAGGTAATGCTCTAGAGCAGTTTGATAAGGCGTGTAGCAGTTGTCATGGCAGTAAAAGCAAAATAGAAACGGCGTTAGAGAGAGATAAAAAGGCGATTGATAGTGCTGCTCGACATGTTGAGGGGCTACTGGTGAAGGCTCACTATGAAGCCAAAGCTGCCTGGGTTGCTGGGGCAAGTTGGCCAATCATGAATGAAGCGATAATGGCGATACGTCATGCTCAATGGCGCTGGGACTTTGCTATGGCATCTCATGGCCTGTATGCCCATAACCCTCAAGAGGGGATAGCACTACTGAATAAAGCAACAGAGCAGGCTGAACATGCCAGAAAGCAACTTGCCGAGATATTAAGTATGTTTGAGGTGAAAGATGTCTACTACCCAGATATCAGCACCAAAGAGAAGGCACATGAAGCGATTGGTATATCTGTTGAGGAACTCACCAAAGAGAAGCAAGCCTTCTTGAAAGAGGAAGTAGATAAAAACTGGTCTCCAATTACTAAGCGTGGTTACGAGTAGGCGAGTTATCGTTAATCTACAGGCCGTTCACTCGCAGTGAGCGGCTTTTTTATACTTAAATCATGGTCATTAACAAAGATAGAACAAGGTGCGCACTCCTACAAAACGAGCAAAAACCAATAGATAATCATCAATCTATCGTCAGTACGACAGTTTCTCTGCTTCAGTTTGATTACCCTGAACGCCTCTTATCGCTCTAATACCAATTCCATTAAAGAATTGACCATTCAGCGGGAGTTAAAATCGCTGTAGGCAAGTAAGTGGATTGAAACTAATAGTCATTCTATTTCGAAAGCCACATGCGCAGCATAAAGTGATTTTAAACCCGCACTTTGTGAGCTTCTCAGGACTTCCCTCCTGTGTTGCATCGCCTCAAAAGGAAATAACCATTTCTTCAGCGATGCGTCTTGGATCGAAATCCCTGAGAAAGCTCTGAGAAAGCTCTGAATAGATCACATGTTTAATGGAACTGGTATCAATAGCCTATGCCCTCATCAAGCGCTGTTTGTGACAGCTGGCATAGGCCCAAAGGTATTCAAAGATGAAGTACTCTTTTTCAAAGGCTCGTTTATATCTGGCCACAGATAGCCTAGATTGGATGATAAATTACAGCATTAAACAATCACTTTCATTGCAAGATGCCACGCCTATTGTCTCTGGGCACAGCAGTATTCCAGAGCGCCCCATAGAAACCTTGTATATTCATATCCCTTTTTGTCACACGTTATGCCGATTCTGTTCATTTCATAAGGTTAAATATCAAGAGACGCTCGCTAGAGAGTATTTTCAGGCATTGAGGCAGGAGATACGCGAGGTGATCGACAGAGGTTACCGATTTAATCGTGTTTATATTGGGGGCGGCACGACAACCATTCTTGAAGATGAGTTGATTAAGACCATAGAGCTTATCAAAAGTCTGACCACTATCCGTGAAGTGTCCTGTGAGAGCGATCCCATCTATTTTAGTGAAGGCAATCCAGAGTTGCTCAATGGTTTGGTGGATCGCATGTCTATCGGTGTGCAAAGCTTTGATGATGTGATACTCAAAAGTACGGGCCGATTTGAGAAGTTTGGCTCAGGTCTGCAGCAGGCTGAATATGTCAGTCGCGCCATCGAGCTGTTTCCAACCGTCAATGTAGACATGATGTATGGTTTTAAGGTTCAAACTGTAGACTCAGTGACTCAAGATTTAAGACAAACCATGGCGCTCAATCCAGATCAAATTACCACCTATCCATTGACGATTGGCATCGGGAAAAACCGCAAAAAAGCGGGTTGTTTAGCAGGTGAACCACATGAACTCTGGCCGCAGTTTTTAGCCGTTAAACAGGCATTATCGGAGCGCTATGTGATGGAGTTCCCTTGGACCTTTAGTCGTAATTTTGGTCAACCAGTACAAAACAAGTATGTACTCGATGGCGAAGATTGCCTCGGTGTCGGTTCTGGGGCTTTTGGGCGTTTTGGCGAGCAGTTTCGCATATCAAGTTTCGATATTGCCGATTATACCCGGCTCATTGAGCAAACCCTATCGGGGACCTGTTACGTTAAATCCCTTGGAAATAACGCATTGAATCAACATCATTTGATGATAATGATGGGACATGGTCATCTAGATAACCAAGTCTTTAAAGCGCATACCGGGCGTTCACTGTGGCAGGCTTTGCCGCTGGAGATGAGCTTTTTGCTGGCATCAGGTGCTGTAGTCAAGCGTGGAGATAACTACCACACCACTGAGCAGGGACAATTTATCGCCCTGAAGATGTTTACTGGCTTTTTGAGTGGTATGGACTATCTCAGAGAGCAGGCACGAGAGCTGCCATTAACCAGCATGAGAACAGCCTAAGAGGTAAAAAAAAATGGCTAACCTGAAACTAGGTTAGCCATTTTTAGTGTGAACTATCTTGTGTGAGCTAACGATAATTACGCTTTATCGAGTGCCTGAGACACATCATTAATAATATCGTCGATATGCTCGATACCCACTGAAATACGAATTAAGTCTTCAGACACACCAGCCTTTGCCAGTTCATCACTATCGAGTTGTCTGTGTGTTGTTGATGCTGGATGACAGGCGAGGGATTTAGCATCGCCGATATTGACAAGACGTAAGATCATCTGCAGCGCATCGATAAAACGGCCACCGACGGCTTTTGCATCTGACTCTTTTGTAGAGCCTGTTTTAGCGCCTGAGTCAGCACTGCTATTAATACCAAAGCTGATTATACCCGATGCTTTACCGCCAGTTATCTTGTGGCAATTATCCTGATAGGGGCTGTTTGCGAGTGCGCCATAGTTTACCCAACTGACTTTTGGGTGCTCTGCTAAGAACTCTGCTAAAGCTAAGGCATTACTGCAGTGGCGCTCCATTCTTAACGCTAACGTCTCTAATCCTTGTAGCAGTAAGAAGGCACTTTGCGGGGCTAGCGCTGCGCCAGTATTGCGAAGCGGCACTACGCGGCAACGACCAATAAAGGCTGCTGGGCCAAAAGCATCTGTGTAGACCACGCCATGATAGGAAGGGTCGGGCTCGTTCAGTAATGCAAAACGCTTGGGCTGAGCTGCCCAGTCAAATTTACCTGAGTCGATAATCGCGCCGCCTATGGTGGTGCCATGACCGCCAATGTACTTCGTCAGAGAGTGCACCACGATATCCGCGCCAAACTCAAATGGCTTACACAGCACAGGGGTTGCCACCGTATTATCGACAATCAGTGGCACGCCATGTTTATGCGCTATCTCTGCTAAGCGTTCTAGGTCGACGATATTGCCCGCTGGATTACCGATTGACTCACAAAACAGTGCCTTAGTGTTGTCATCTATATGTGCCTCTAATCCTGCAAAGTCATCAAATGCGGCCATACGCACATCAACGCCTTGGCGAGGTAAGGTATGGGCAAACAAGTTATAGGTGCCACCATAGAGCTGGCTGGTACTGACAATGTTATCGCCTACTTGCGTCAGGGCTTGAATTGCATAGGTGATTGCAGCCATACCAGAAGATACTGCCAATGCACCGATGCCGCCCTCAATTGCCGCTAGTCGTTGCTCAAGTACATCTGTGGTTGGGTTCATAATGCGGGTGTAGATGTTACCTGGCACTTTTAGATCGAACAGATCGGCGCCGTGCTGGGTGTCGTCGAAGGTATAGGAAGTGGTTTGATAGATGGGAACCGCAGCTGCTTTAGTTGTCTCTTCTGATTTATATCCATGGTGTAGTGCCAGTGATTCAAGTTTCATCGGATCTCTTCCTTATCCATTTTGTGTGAAACTTGAACATAACAAGTAGCCGTCTAGAAGTCTAAGTGTTTATTGCTTTAAAGGTCACGAATAGTCTTTTGGTGTGGGTCATCATGGTTTTGCAGTCATTGTAATGTGACGGGTCTCACACAAATGGATGTTTAAGTGTCGGTTTATATTTATTAAATAAGGTAAACATCGCTTTGGCCGATAAGTATTGATACAAGTGTTGCTGGTTTTACTGGTGCAACTTTGCTGCTGCACAACTTAAAGGTACTGATATGAATGTTATTGGCGTGAATAAGTATAACCCTGCCTCCGGTGGTGACTTTAGCAAGCTAGATGTAAAGTCTGCCAATAGCATGTCAGCCTCAAGTGAGAGCCAAGCAAGCAAAGCTGTAGGTTCACATGCAGACGGAGAAAAGGTACAGATCTCAAAAGCGGGCAGAGATGCGCTAGCGTCTGATAATGGCAGTAAGCTGCACGCTCAATCATCTCAAGTTAACGCTCAAGCGGATGCAGCAGCGGCAGAAGAGTCTGGCTCGCCTAAGAAAAAGATTGATGAGTTGATTAAAGCCTTGAAAGAAAAAGTTGAAGAGCTAAAGGCGGAGTTAAAATCACTAGAGAGTGATAAGACAGAAGCTGGAGAGAAAAAACGTAAAGATCTGCAATCACAAATCGCTGTGCTATCGGCTCAAGTCTCTGATCTCATTAATCAGAAACTAGAGCAGGAGAAAAAGGAAGCGTTAATGAACGCTTAGGTTTTTCTGTTAAGTCCAGCACACTTGATTTGGTTTTATCATCAGAATGCTAAATTCATAGCTTAGTGTTTAACTTTTGTATGAATGAAGCAAGCAACAAAAGCGGGCTCCTCCTGCCGAGTTTCGGCTTACCGTTAACTTTCCGGACAGGCGTTTAGTTGCAGATTTGGCTATAGCCAGCCCCAGCCCTAAACCACCACTTTTTTGATTACGGCTCTTATCTAACCGCGAGAACGGGATAAAGATGGTGTCGAAATCTTCCTCGGCAATGCCGGGTCCATCATCATCCACGGTAATGATTAGCTGGCTATTGGCATCTAGCCCTTGTTTAGTCTCAACCGAGATGATGACTGTGGATCTGGCATACCTGATGGCATTTTTTACTAAATTATCAAACAGTAGTCTTAGATAAGCGGGATCGCATTCTAGCGCTTGTTGATGACAATAGAGAATCACTTGCTTGGACTGCTCTTGGTTTAACTGGGTGATACGCTCGTCAAAATAGGTTTCGAGATGAATAACCTGCTTGCCTGCTAAGTCGCCGGCTAACTTGTCAGCACTGTGGGCGGCATTGAGTTTAGAAAAAGTCAGTACTTGCTTCGTGAGCTCATCGATATCATCTATATAGGTGTCAATATTATCGAGTAAGGCCACTTGTTGTGGCTCCGTGTTGCTCTTGCGTAATAGCCCTGTGGCCAGTTGTATACGGCTCAAAGGCGTACGCATCTCATGGGGCACAGCCTGTGCGAATATTTGATTCTCTTTTACGGTTTCTGTGATTGATTCTGCCATCTGATTAAAGCTTGTTGCTAAAGAGCTTACAGGTTTAGTGAGTGTAGAGGAGGCGCGTACCATTAACTCGCCGCGGCCAAATCGCTCGTTGGTGTCGATAAGTTGGTTTATCTGCTTTTGTAACTGGCGGATCGGAAAGTAAAGCGGGGCACTTATGGCTAATATAGCGACAAATAGCAGTATCAAGGGGAGTAAGTCTTCGGGGTGTTGTTGCCATAAACTGGCTAAGTTTTCTATATTTACGTCATCATTGAACTCTTCATCATTGGTTATTTCAACCATATTGATATCAAGATTTTGATCGCTAATGAGTATCGCACCTTTAGTATTTGCTAATGGGTAAGCAGCGAGTAAAACGCCATATTCATCTTCATAAAGTTTGCTGTTATTTATGGTGTATAAATATTCACAGGTTGCACATTGCGGCGCGCCATCCCAGACGGGTTGCCACTGAATATTGAACGCGAGTAAGTTTTTTGGGAGAGACTGAATATAGCGCTCAGGCTCTACACCATAGGTTGCTATGGATCTTGAAACTTCATCGAAGATATAACTGGTTTCTGCGTTAAAGTTTGCCATATCACTCTTAGTGATTGACTCATCGCTGACATATAACGTCAACACTATGCTGCTTACTATCGCAATGATAATGCCTAGATAGAGGCGGGCGAATAAGGGGGGAGTAAATCTAGCCATTAACTAACATATATCCCTTGTTACGTACGGTTAAGATCAGTTGATAAGGTGGACTGATATCACCAAGTTTTTTTCTTAAACCCGAAATTCGCATATCGACAGATCTGTCATTGGCATCGTAGTCAATGCCGCGTAATGAGCGACAGCAATCATCTCTGGAGACTGTTATTCCAGGGTTTGAGGCTAGCAAAAGTAAAATGTCATATTCCGCTTCTGTCAGTACTGGCTTTATCTCCCCTAGGCTGACCTCTCTGCTCGCGGTGTCTAGTCTGAGTAAGCCTACTGTTATCATTGTCGTGTCTGGCGACTTGTTACCAACACGTCTTAGGAGTGCGTCGATGCGCGCCACCATCACATGAGGGCGTATAGGCTTTGTGAGATAATCATCGGCGCCAAGCTTTAGCAGACTCACTTCGCTCATATCATCGGCGCAGGCGGTTTGAACCAGAATAGGCCCAAAATAAAAAGTGCGGCACTGTTTACAGATCTCGATACCATCGAGCCCAGGCAACATAAGATCCAGTATGACTAGATCTGGCTTATAGCTTTTAATGGTATCGACTGCGAGTAGGCCGTCATTGATAACTTTAGTGTCGTAGTTTTCCGACTCTAGATACATGGCGGTCAATCGCGAGATCTCTAGGTCATCTTCAATAATCAATATGCGTGCTTTTGTCACTGGATTTCCTAGTGTTAGTTTTATCTTGATGACTCATGTTACAGCGCTTATTTTTACAGACTCTCATCATTAATCATAGTGCGCTTACACCCGCTTACATTCCCTTTGCCATAGCTTACCGCCGCTTACTCTTTACACTTTTATCCCATGGTAATTTTAATCCCACAGATGATTTCGGGGAAATATGATGAATAAAGTATTATTGGCAAGTCTGCTTGTAACAAGTTTAGTACTGCTTGTGGCATGTAATTCAGACTCTTCAAGCACTCAAACAGTGCCTGGGCCTAATGGTTCAACAGGTGGTGGCTCAGGATCTGGCTCTGCAAACGGTCATTCGGCTGCCACCTTAGCTTTGAATATCACCAGTGTGCCGGACTCTCTGTCGGCGACCTACACCTCAGCGCTTAAATTTAACCGTTACACCCAAGTGATGGCCGCTAATGGTAAGCCGATTCATCTTATCGCACAGGATAAATTGTCCGATAATCAAATCGTCAGGGCACGCTCTATCTTGACTCACTATCTTACCGACTATCCAGGTTCTGAATATGGCAGTGATAAATCGGCTGTTTCGAATAAGATGGCGGATAACGGCGCTATTCTTCTGTTACTCAATGGTGAAGATGATGGCACGAATCCAGCTTCAGAGTTAGATGGTCAGCCACTGTATCAGAATGAAATTCAGGTTGAGGGGGGAAGCTGGTATATCAATCAAACCTTCGATGGCCATCGTGATGCAAGTTTTGAGGAGATCCTGCATTTGGTCCATGACTATGGCATCGGCGTCGACCAAAACGCTGAGTTTATTGGTGCATTAGCCGATTATCAGGCTGAGATCCGTAGTGCTCAGATAACGGCGCTTAATGATAAATTGTGGGGAATAGCATCGCCTGATTGGATCACCGAGTTAACTGCAGAAAATAGTTTGACTCAGGAGTATTTAGCCTCAGTTATCGATTCATATTATGGCCTTTGGGGGGCATGGACTGGCAGTGAAACCCATGGCATGTGGGGAGGTTATGTCGCTAAAACCCGAGCTGAGGTCATCAGTGAAGACCCACTGGGTTCAGTTTTGATGGATAATAAGTACTTTCACCCCTACCTGACCTATGATGCTCGAATAGATGAAAGCTTTGAGGGAGATTTTAGCTTAAGGTTTAATTCAAGCCTAGGCTATACCCACCATGCCCAGTATCTAAAAAGTGTCACCTTAACTGGTGATAACAAGAGCAATGTTATCGTTAACGGCTTAGATAATAAGGTGACGGGAAATACAGCAAAAAATATCGTTTTTTTTAGTGGCCGCTCATCTGAATATGACATAAATAAGCAAACTGATGGCTCGACACTTATTTCAGATATGGTCGATAACAGAGATGGCGTTAATCGTGTCATCAATATAGAGCAAGCTGGCTTTAGTGATACTACAATCGAGCTTTAGTCTGTACTTTTTATTGAGCCCGATGTTAGTTTGAGGGGGAATTGGAAGACTTAATTGGAAGAAATAAGCGGGATGACATTGGCAGGAAGAGAAGGGGGAGAACAACTTAGCCCTAAATAAGCTAGAGACAAGTAGTACTAAATCAGCTCAGTTAAGTTGCCGCAGCTTCCGCCAGATAATATAACGTCATTGCATGTAAAAGGAGAGACAGATGACAGCAGCAAAGCTTGTGATACGAAACATGACCGCCGATGAGCTGGTATTAGCAGTCAGTTGGGCTGAAAAAGAGGGATGGAATCCAGGCCTTAATGATGCAGCGCTGTTTTATCAAGCCGATCCCAGTGGCTTTTTTGTCGGTGAACTCGATGGCGAGATTGTCGCTGTGGGCAGCGCGGTAAGCTACGATAGCCGTTATGCTTTTTGTGGCCTGTATATTGTTGCACCTGAGCATAGAGGCAAGGGGTATGGCTTAGCGCTGACAAAACACAGATTAGCCTATTGTGGTGAGCGAAATATCGGTATCGATGGTGTACTTGAGAATGTCGAGATATATCAGCGTATCGGTTATGTGCCTTTCTATCAGAATTATCGATATCAAAAAGTGGCGGCCTACGTCCCCCAGTCGATTGAGTGGATCTCTGTCATAGATAAGGATTCAAGTGCCTCACTTGAAGACTTATATGCTTATGATCGCCGCTGCTTTCCTGCCAAGCGTGAGGAGTTTCTCAAGACGTGGATGACACAAGAACAAGGTTTGACCTTAATGTATCGCCAAGAGGGGAAAGTACTGGGTTATCTGGTCAGGCGCCGCTGCGTCGAAGGCTATAAAGTTGGGCCGCTATTTGCTGATAATGCTGATATTGCCTACCAGTTATTGAATCAGGCCCAGTCAGATATAAAAGGCGAAACTATCATTCTTGATGTGCCCGAGAATAACCCCGCAGCTATCGACTTGGCCGAACATGAAGCTATGGCGGTGGTGTTCTCTACTGCGCGCATGTATCAAAAAGGGATGCCAGATATCGATAACCATAAGATATTTGGCATCACAACGTTTGAACTAGGTTAAGTCATACCTACGTAGCAGGTAGGCTCCGGGATACGCTTTTTAGGCTGAGTAAGCAGGCGAGCAGTGCGCTTGCTAACAGTACTAGGCCAAGATGCTGCACATGTCCGGCGAGGACAAGCCCGGCGCCTAAAAGCAGGTAGTAGCACAAGCCTAATAGGGCACCAGCGCTGCCTGCAACCTCTTTATAATCAGTTAATGCCTGACTTAGCGTATTGGGAATAGCCACCCCAAAACTGATGACAATGCCTAACATGGGCAGTAAGAAGAGTAGTTGCTCTCCAATTAAACAGATACCAATAGCGCTTAAGAGCGCAATCATAGCCGCCAGTTTTGTCAGTTGTTGTGGCTGTAAGCCTTTAGACAATAAAGCAGTATTGATATAGCTGCCTATGAAAGCTCCGACAGCCAACACTAGGCCACTGTATCCGAACTCCAAAGAGGTAAACCCAAGCTTAGTAAATAGAAATGGGCCTAATGAGTAGTAGCTAAATAGCATCAAATTAAACAGTGCAACCATTGCAGCGCTTTGCCAGATTTTGCTGTCACGACACATTCTTAAGGCTAATGCTGTGAGTTTAATATTTGGCTGCTTATCCGGCTTCGTCTCTGCAAGTGAGCGGATAGTCATAGCGAGTAACACCAGCGCCAGTATCAGCAGCAAGGTAAATATCCCTGTGTGACCTAAAAAGCGTGCCAATGTGCCACCTGCCATCAAGCCAATGATAGGGCTAAGCGATAACCCCATCGCCATCAGTGAGAACATCTTGGCCAGCTCTGTGCTATCAAAACTGTCTCGTAATATGGTCTGGGTGACAACCGAGCCTGTGGCTGCACCAAATGCGGAAATCACACGGGCTAAAAGTAACAGCTCAAAGCTGTTTGCCAAAAGGGCAATGATAGAGCCAATACCATAGGTTAACAGCCCTGCTATCATAGCGGGACGGCGGCCAAAGGTATCTGCCGCTCTGCCCCAGAACACGACGCCTAAAGCAAATGCGATGAAGTACACTGAGAGTGTTTGTGAAGCCAATTGGCTGCTAACTTCAAACGCTTGGGCAATATGGGGAAGCGCTGGGCTATATATGGTTTCAACTATTTGCGGGAACATCATTAATATGGCGATTAAGCCTATATGGGGTTTTGCTTTCATCTTGCCTCTCTCTATTATCAATACGCTTTACCGGCCAAGGTGGCGGCGAATGAGGAGGAGTATAGAGATTGACTGAATGTCCAGTTACAATGATAAGAACATAAAACATCAAAAGTCGGACAGATGCTAATCGATCACACCAGTCAGTTTGATGCTGATAACATCGATGCTCAGGTTGTTGGTATTGCCGCGGAACTGGGCCTACATGATTCTGGGATGCACACCCATCGTAAAGCGCAGCTGCTGTATTCTGCTCAAGGCTGTATAACGGTCACAACTGAAGGATCGCAATGTATATTGCCGCCAACACGGGCGATGTGGATCCCAGCGGGGCAAAAGCACAGTGCCAAGATGCGTAATGTGGTGGCGTATCGCTCTTTGTATTTTGATACTCAGAGGTTAGGCAGCTTACCCGAAGAGCTTAAAGTGATTGCAGTAAATCCGCTTTTTAAACAGTTAATTGAGCGGATATCCTATTGGGATTGGCAGATGCCAGCTAAATCGCAAACGAATGTGTTGGCCCTATTTTTCGATGAGTTAAGACAGGCTCCAGATGAGATGTTGCAGTTAACCATACCGAAAGATCCAAGATTGGCCGTATGGGTCGCTCAGGTAGCGGCGGGGGATATGCAGCCTCAAGCGCTCAATAAGATGGCATTAGCAATCGGTGCGAGTGAGAAGACGATTTCACGGATCTTTATAAAAGAGACGGGAATGGCTTATCAGGCATGGCGTCAGCAATGGCGTTTACATCGCGCGATTGAGTATTTAGCTGAAGGGCTGAGTATTACACAGCTGGCTTCCTTGTTAGATTTTGCCAGTGACAGTGCTTTTATTAGCTTCTTTAAACAGCAACTTGGCGAAACTCCGAGTCAATTTATTAAGTCTAAAGCCGGTTAGTGCTGTGAATTACTTGATTGAGTTCGATACTATTGGTTTTGCTCTGTTGTATCATTGCTATAGAACACCGACGCTGAGAACATCTAATGCAACTAAAACCTCTGTCTAAGGGCCGCTTTCAATCACTTTGGGAGCAGGAGCATGATGACATTGAACAGATCATGCTTGAGTGCATTAGTGAAACTAAGCTGGTACCAGCTCATCAAAAATTGATGCAGCAAGGTCAGAAAGTGGATGAGCTCATTTTAGTGAAACAGGGCCGGATCGCTATGGGCTATACCGCCCGTAATGGGCGTTGTTTTCAATTAGGCACTATGATGTGTGACTCACAGCTCTTCGGGGAGATGGAGTTTTTCAGTGATTATCGATGCCAGCTCGATATCATTGCCGAGGATGAGGTGGAAGTTGAGATTATCTGTGGTGATAAGCTACAACAGGCACTGACTAAAAAGCCGATGTTTGCGCTGTTTTTTGCCAGTGCCATCGCGGTTGATTATCAAGATACCGTCGATATTCTAACGCGCAGAATGCTCTACCCGATTGCTTACAACATCGCATATGACCTCTATCATCAGTACCTCAATGATCTGCCTGTGGATGGCTTTAGTAAGTGCTACTTAGAAGCTGAGCGATTCGCGACGACAGATCGTGTGTATCGCCGAGCGGTAAAGAAGCTTGAGGAGTTAGGCTTAATTCAAAAGGATAAAGAGGAGGGGATCATTATCCGCGATCTTGAAGGGCTCAAAGCCTATATTGAATAAGACCTAAGTGACAATAAGCCTAGATTATGCGCTTCACCTCCGTAAACCACTCCCGTGAAGCATCCCCGTATGAAGTCCCCGTGAAGCATCCCCGTATGAAGTCCCCGTAAAGCGCCGCAGTCCGGTAGCCATCTTATGTTAGCTCTTAACTTTAGCCTGTTAATGCCATGCCCTAGGTTTGTTTCATTACAAGCTGCAGTGAAACCTTAATCGTACTCAGGTTACATTCGGATACAGAGTCTAAAACATCGATCAAATATAGTGACCCTACTGTTATTTGAAAGATGTCAAAAGGACTCACTCATGAAAAAAATTTGTTTCGCAATCTCAGCAATCTTACTGTCTAACTCTGCTTTAGCTGCAGGCGATACTTACATTCGCAATGGTAATATCTACAGCCACCAAGGCCAGTTCTTCGCTGGAGCAAGTGCGATAACCGGCAGTGAATTCTATAAAGGGCAAGATCATAAAACCGGCGTTCTTGTTAACGGTGGTTATCATGGCGAAGACTTTAACGCCGATCTGAGCAGTATTAACTATCGCTTCCTTGGCAGTAATGAAAGCAAGTTCAACTTTAGTGCCTTTGTGGTGGCAAACCCCGGCTTTGATGCCAGTGATGCAGATAGCTTAAAAGGCATGAAAGATCGCAAAATCAGTGGTGACTTAGGGTTAAATGCCGATATCCACTTAGGTCAAGGCACGCTATCGAGTAAATTCAAGCACGATGTCACTGGCGTCTATAACGGCTATCAAGCTGATGTTACTTACTACCATCCAATGAATATTGGTTTTGCTGATTTCGTTCCTTATGCTGGAGTTCATTACTACAGTAAAGATTATGCAAACTACTACACGGGCGTATCAAAGTCAGAGGAAACCGCTAAACGTCCAGCTTACAAGGCTGAAGGCACATTTGCCTACAAGGTTGGGTATGCCTTAGTTATGCCTATTACCGAACATTTAGATATTACCCAATCGACCGGGTATTCACGTTTAGGCTCAGGTATGGCTGATTCGCCGCTGGTTGGCAGTAATAATCAATGGGCGACGACGTTAGGTATCAATTACAGCTTCTAATAGGTTAGGTGGGAAAGATTATGAAATCATTGATAAAATTATCAGCCGGTGTGGCACTTGCTATTATGCTGTCAGCTTGTGCAACATCATACGATACAGAGAAAAGCTTTTGGACGTTCGGTAAAGGCTTTGAAACTATGCAGATTGCCCCGGATAGCTGGCAGATTAGCTTTGTAGGTAATACCAATACAGATAGAGCGCTGACGCGTAAATATGTGATGTTAAAGTCAGCTGAACTGTGTCAAAAAGCAGGGTTTGCTTACTTTACCTTTACTAATGAACAGACTAATCGAGATTCGGTTGGACAGTTCGGCGCAGCAAGCAGTAGCAGTGATATTTTATGGGGCAGCTCGACAATAGATAAAGAGACCTCGACTGTGGTTGAAGTCACTGGACTTAAGAGTAAAGCGACTAACTCTGGTACCCGTATCTACGAGACTCAGTATATTCTTAGCCATTTAACTACCGATAGCTAAAGTCACAGACTATCCATTCTTAAAAGCGTCACTATTTATATCGATAGGTATCAGTGGCGCTTTTTTCTCTCGCGAATGTTGAATCAAAAGTTATAATTAAACGTTAATCATGCGTCTTATTTAAACGCTTAGTCCGAGTTTTTAAGTTTTAAGTTTAAACGTTAATGACATACGTGCGCCGCCTAATTTTGCAGAGCGGCTTATCACTAACTCAGTCCCCATCCAGTGACCAATACGTTTTACTATGGCGAGTCCCATGCCATGGCCGGCATTATCTCGACTTTGTTGCCCACGTACGAAAGGCTTTACTACCTGCTCGATTTCCGCACTATCGATACCTTGACCATCATCATCAACATGTAGCCAGGCTACACCGTCTTCAACCTCAACACTCAATTGGATCTTCGATTGGCCAAAACGCTCAGCATTACTGAGTAAGTTACCGATTTGCATCGATAAGTATTTAGGATCTGTGTTTATCGTTAAGGCTTGAGTAAAAGGGATAAATTCTAATGAGTGGGTAATATTTGCATGACTGGTCAACTTTTGTTTTAACCAGTCATTAAGTTCAATCGATTGTAGCTCTGGCTGAATGTTGGCTTGATCAAGGCGAGCATAACTTAAGAGTGTAGAGACCAGCTCCTCCATGGTATCTAGATCGCGATTTAAGCGCTGGAAGTATTTAACTCTGAGCTGTTCACTTTGGGTTTCCTCAAGCGCCTCAATACCGAAACGTAACCGAGCGATAGGCGTTTTTAAGTCATGGGATACGGCTCTGCTCAGCAGCTTATTATCATCGACGAGCTGCTGGATCCTATCTGCCATACGGTTGAACTCAGTTTCAATTGTAGCTATATAGGAGGTTTTACTGACGGGGATCCTTTGCTTTAGCTCTCCCATACCAAAGGCTTGAGTCGCTTTGCTCAGGTTCAACAGTTGTCTTATCAGTGGCGATACCCATAGCAGTAATATGAGTACCACACCGGCATAAAACAACATGGTATAGAGCTCGTTGACGTTAAAACTATCTTCAGTTGAGGTGACTAGCTGTGTTTTTATGTTCAGTACTTGCTGGGTATTAGGTAAGCGGTAATGCAGTGAAATGCCCTCATCTGAATCGAGCAGTAAAGCGCCTTCTTGAGCAAACTCTAGCTTTAAGGAGGGGGGTAAAATAAATCGAGTCTCAGCAATCAGAGATAATTTCTCTGGGTTGTGTTGATTCCAGCTTTTTATAAACTCATTTTTAGCGGCATTTTCATCATCGAGGCTATGTGCCAAGGTAACGCCCAGCAGCTTCAAGGCCGTTAACTGCTCGCTCGTGCTAGGGGCGTCGGTATCAGGGTTATGCAAGGCTGCAAACTCACTGATTGACCAGCCTAAACTGACAATAGAGGCCAGTACCACGAGTATCAGGGAGACGATTAACTTTCTCATTTTGCTAGCCTGCTCATCAGTATTCTATGGCTGGGATTCATCTTCGCGGCAAAATAGATAACCTTTACCTCGAACCGTTTTTATCTTGTAGGGCTGATTTTTAGCTTCATGAAGCTTTTTACGCAAACGAGAAACACGAATATCAACAGAGCGATCGAAACCATCATATTCAATACCACGAAGCTCGGCGATCAAGTCTATGCGGCTCACAACCGTACCGACCTTTAGTGCGAGTAACCAAAATACGTCGAACTCGTTGGCATTTAAGTCTAAGGGCTGCTGCTCAATGGTGACTGATTTAGCGGCGGCGTTGAGTACTAATGAGTCGAATACTAAGACTTGTTTAATTTTATCGTCAGTAGCCCGGCGCAATAAGGCTTTGATCCGTGCGAGCATCACTTGTGGGCGAATAGGCTTAGTTAAGTAGTCATCAGCGCCTACTTCTAGGCCTTGGATCTCATCTCCCTCTTCTACACAGGCTGTCATAAATAGAATTGGGCCAGGATAAAATGCCCGCGCTTCTTTGCAGACATCAAAACCGTTTTTCACCGGCAGCATGACATCTAGCAATACCAGATCTGGCTCCTCTTCAGCTATCATAGCTAACGCGTAATCGCCCTGACTCGCCACCGTAATGCTATACCCATGATCCAGTAGATAATCACTTATCCATTCGGCTAATGAGGTATCGTCTTCGACAACCAATATATGCTTTTGTGTCGACATGTTAGAAAAGTCTCCAGCCAGATTGACTTTGTTTCGGTGCTTTATAGACCCAAGTTAATACAACTTTAACCTCTGCTAGAGGCTGCGACTCATCATTACGGATCAAGCTAAAGCTAGTGGTAGAATCGCTTTCAAAACTATATTGATATTCCTGCAGAGCTTGACCATCCCAACAGGTTAATTCTTGTTGGCTTTTAGACTGTATAAGGCAGTAACGACCTACCTTGGGGGTTTGCCACTGAAACAGGATATCTTGATAGCAAGTTTGCCCTTTATGTAGCGCGACACACTGCTCTGGGGTGGCAGTAAAAATAATGGTCTGCTCATGCTCAGATGCTGTCGATGGTGCAACAAACAGAATTAGCGGCAACCATGAATAAAACTTACTCATAGGCCACCTAAAACACATAACTGATTGAGGCGTTAAAAAACGACACATAGTCAGATTGATTAAAGGGACTGTCAGTTACTTCGTCAGAGAGCAGGTTAATTCGGTACATGGCGCGAAACACAAAGCTTTCGCTAATTGGATAAGCCACACCGAGTTCAATGCCATAGCCAAACGAGCTATCTGGTTGGTATTCAGGAAAGAGTTCAGTGGCTTCCTCACTGCTCACGCCAAAAAGGTACTGATTAAGTGTGGACGATGAGTATTCAACACTCGCTAGCGCGTGAAAGTTCCAGTTACGCACTTGCCAAGACTTTCCTAGCCTTGCTGAGCTTTGAATGCCTTGATCGTCGTAGTAGTCACTCACTATTCGATATTGGAATACATAGTGATCTCCCCAATAACGTGTTGCTCGAAAGCCTGCACCGATATAAAGGGAGTCTTCAGACATGAGATAGGCGTTACGACCAGCTTCATTAAGCAGTGCTGGATTATATTCTTCTGAACGCGCCCAAGAGCTTTTAAGATTGGCAAATAGCAGGTCTAGGGACCAATTGTCTGAATTCCAAATGTTATAACCTAGATTGATTCCATCTTGAGATTGATGCACCATCTCAACAAAAAGCCCTTTATATTGATACATACCACTGAGCAGTAAAGATGGCTCTATGGATTGATAGTCGCTTTGCCTAACATCAACCTTGTTGACACTGTAGACACTTGCTCCTAATTCAAAGTAGCCACCATCTGCGAGACGGTTGTCTACACCGCCAGCCACGCTGCTGGCTATGTCTGAAGCGTAGGTCATAGCCGGAGACAGAATGAGTATCAGGCAGAGGGTACTCAGCCAAGATGAGGATAAATTACAACAGTAACGGCTCATATCACCAATAAACTTAAAGTTGAGTTGTTGAGAAGGGTTAACACAATGAGATACCACTGAATTGACGCATCATAATTTCCTTATGTACGTAGTGACTTATAAAGTCGCGTTACGACATGGGAGCAATTTCTTTAGGGGCAAAGTGTTTCTGCTAGCGCTTTGTTAATAGTAAGAGCAAATAGCAGGTAACCCCCTAGTTTACGCCTTCAAGCCAAAGCTATTTAATCAAAAGCTATCTAATAAAAATCGCCTAATACCTACTAAATAAAAGGCTGAAATATCCTGAAGGTTCAACAAGCTTAAAATACACCACAAGTATCTAGCAGCGCAATGTGATTATGCTAACAAGATAGCTCAAAAGCTCACTAATAGCACAATGTGATCACAAAGGTTGCACTTGGTTGTTTATACCAATCAGTATAAGAAAGTGATCTACTCAGAGTGCTTTTTGGCAACTAATTCAAGGCGAATAGCTGATGGAATGGTTATTCCCTTGTGAAGCTATTCAACGAAGAAGTAGGCGGCCAAAAACACTCCTAAAAGGCGAGTTTTAGCGCGTCAGATGCTGTGTTAACGAGCTAGAACGTAGAATGACTATGCTCTTCACTCGTTGCCTTGCTTCTGCAGCGCTAAACTCTCGCTGAGCGACCACATCTTTATACTGTTTGGTATTACCCTAAGTTTCAAAGCCTATTCCTACTCTTATTATGAGCCTGTACAGGCTTACTGAGATAAGGAAAAAGGGGAGAGTATCCTAATTGGGGAGATCTGAAAGTCGTGTTTGAATAACGAGTTTAAATCGTGTGTTAAAAGCTGTAAGAAAAAAGCCCTGGTGTTTGAATTACCAGGGCTTCATATAATGTGGGCTTATCTTTTTTGTAGGTTTAAGCTTCGCTGTTTCTCATCTTGTTGACTGGCCTTCATCATCAACAAACTGATCCTCTTCGCTCGTCTCATCCTAATCTTACGTACTCTCGTTTTAACTCTAATCGTTCTAGGTTTACGCATGGCAGTTGCTTATCTCTGTCATTGTTAAAATTAAAGTTGCCCGCATTATACGTTTTTTTTATGGTTAAATTAAGCTGTAGCTAAACTGTTTTCTGCAGTTTGGCGACGAGATATCACTAACATGGCTAAAATAATGGCGTAAATAACTGGTATTGCATACATTACCGTTTGTAAGCCAATAATAGATTCAAACATTGAGCTGATGGCTGGACTGAACATTGCGCCAGCGCTACCACTGATAAGAATATAAGAGACATTCTTACTGCTTGCCTGTTTCACAAAAGATACGCCGTAGGCGATAAAGGCGTTGTACAAGGCCGCACAGGCAAAGCCGTAACCGTAAGTCAGGTAACCCATCCACTCAAGCTTATCTGTTGTGACAATTAGACTCGTGATAATAAATGCAAGAGCCATCATTCCCATCAAGAAGTGCTGGATCTTAACCCTTGATACGATAACGGTAGAGATGAGCGCTCCAACGAGAGCGGCTGACCAGTATTGAGTAATGATGTTGCCAGCTTCTTCAAATGGAATATCAAATTTCTCTTTAACGAACATTGGTGCCCAAGTGAGGAAGGTATACAGGGCTAGCATGCCCAGAAACAGACCAATACCAGCACTGATAATAGAGAAGTTCCACTCAGATTTTTCTGCGCTTAAATCACCCTTGTCAGCTGATTTTTCACCCTGTCTGTCACAAAGGTCAAAGTTAGTCATTAGTGCCATCATAGCGGTACCTAATGCCACTAAGCCTACGGCTAAGTAACTATAGCTCCATGACAGTGCATTGCTTAAAGCGTAAGTAGTGATAAGCGGGAAAACGACACCTGCCACATTAAAGGTAGCGTCTTGAACCACTAGCATGGTGCTCTGAATTTTGTCTTTCCATACCGATACTACAATCGTACCCGCAATACACAGACCAATACCACCGCATAGACCGATAACAGTCATGGCCATCATCACCACGCTGAGTGATGAGGTAAAGTGCAGGGCTGCAGCGCTCAGCGCAATACTTATGTAACTCAGTAGCGTAATACGTTTAACCCCTATCTTCTCAATTAAGAAGAAGGCGGCGATAGTACCTGCGAGCGCACCACCGTTTAAGAGGGAGAAGATTGAAGCGACTTCATTGACGTTAGCTGCGAACTTTTCGGCGATGGGCTCTATTAGCATGCCGAACTGAGTGGCAAAGCCTGCCATGATAAAGTTGGCGAGGAAGCTTAAAATCGTTAAGGATATTTTGTTTTTCATCATCTGTACCTAGTTGTCGTTTTAAAGGCTCGCAGTCGATTCACCATTTGTTTTTTTTGGGGCTAGCTTTAAAGAGTCGCTGCCATGAGTGATATCGGGTTTACTGCGAGCGTTAGCTGAAATATCTACACTTTTATATCTGCTTCTAACTACAAGCTGTCTCTAGCGCTAATTCAATCATCTGATTAAATGACAGTTGACGCTCCTCGGCTGTTGTTTCTTCGCCTGTTATGCAGTGATCTGACACAGTTAAAATAGCTAAAGATTCGATACCTTGTTGATGGGCTAAGCCGTAAAGTCCTGCCACTTCCATATCGACGCCTAACACGCCAAAACGCTCTAGGGCTGGGATCATGTCTTCATCGGGATCGTAATACATGTCACCACTGAAGATATTACCCACTTTAACGCTGATATTTTTATCAGATGCTGCCATAAAGGCTTTATGCAGCAGATCAAAAGTGGCTGAGGTCGCCATCTGGTAGCCGCTGCTACGCTTAGCATTAGTCGGCGAGTCAGTCCCTGCCGCTTGCGCTAAAATGACATCATGCAGTTTCACATCTTTCTGGGTTGCGCCTAAGCTGCCGACACGAATAATGCGCTTAACACCGAAATCATTAATCAGCTCATGAGCGTACAACACCATAGAGGGAATACCCATGCCATGCCCCATGACTGAGATGCGTTGGCCTTTATAGAACCCTGTGTAACCTAGCATATTGCGAATGTTGGTCACTTCTACCGCATCTTCAAGGAAGGTTTCGGCAATATATTTAGCGCGAAGGGGATCGCCCGGCATGATGATGGTCTCGGCAAAGTCGCCTCTGTTACCGCTGATATGTGCAGTCATACTTATTCTCTCTTTTTCGCAACAGTTTAAAGTTGCTCTGTGGCAGTTCGATTCATTTAGCTGATTTAATGAGTGGCTCAACCAAATGTTCTTAATGCACCCGATAGTAAATCTGACTGAAACAGAGGGATTAGGACAAAAGTCCGCTTGGAGTGTAAATAGGTATCTTTTATCGATTGAGTCAATATTAAAAGTGAAAGAGTACGCAAGAGGAGTTTTAAAAATGAAGGAATATTGATCATTAAGCGAAAATAAAGGCTATATGGGTATGAAGTATACCATTTCATGTGCTTATACTTTCTTTAGCATATAGCCAGTTCTTCAGTTCATTACTCTACTGGGGGTACGAAAGTCCCACATGATTCAGTTTCAACTGGAGGTACTTCGCCATCACACATTAGCATAGCTGCTAATGGGCCACTTTCACCAGAGACTCGACAATCATCAGCATCTCTAGTGTACATATCTGACATAGATTCAAATGTAGGCTGGTCTTGATCATCTAAAACAGGATCTCCAAATTCATCTACAATCGGTACTGAGTAATCACACTCCTCCTCATCACCAGTCATGTGATTAAGGTGCCCTTTACCATTATGGCTAACGTTTAAAAGTTTCCAAATTAAGCTTGTAGACGCTTCATCTGTCATATCGTCAGTGACTTCACAGCCACAGTGAAATAACTCTGTTTTGGGCTGTTTTGCCATTGTTGCACCTGATGCAAACATGAACATTAAGCAGCCGAGGATTATTCCAATTTTTTTACACATTTTGTCACCTCATGTCTTTTATTTTTGCTAGCGAATGATTATTAGCTAGCTTTTGAAAAGCTAATCACAATGCTATGACAAATGGTGTCCATGTCAGTCCATAATCTCTTCAACGTTCCCTATTGACATTGAAAATTAGATACCCAGTAAGTTTAGTTAAAAACTTGCAATTTACATGTGAAACGGCCTGTTTCACTGCATTCTGGCAATGAGTTCTAGTTGGCTAATCTTGGTTTTTCTAAGCAGAAAATTAAAGGCTAAAGTGAGGTGAGTAAATTTGTGAATTTCTATAGTGACTTAGAGGGGGCTGCAGTAACATTGTTTAAACATACCTTGTTACATTTATCGAGTTTCATTAGTAATAAAAAGCTTAATAAATGGGATGGATTTAGCATTTTGCACTGTATTTTGCACTGTATTTTGCACTGGGATAGCAGTGTCTGGACTCGCGGGAGAAATGCAAATAAGCCCGCTATAACGGACTTATTTACATGTGATTGGCAGTTAAGCACTCAATTTGAGGCTTTAAATCTTATAACTGACCCCAAACTTTAGCGTTCTTGGCTTACCGACATTCACCTCTCCGTTTTCGCCGCCACCTAAGTAGTCAGTATCAAATAGATTCTCAACTTTTAGTCTTAGTTGCAGGTCATTTCCGGCCACTGGCAGTATGTAGCTGATACCTGTGTCGATGCGGGTGTAAGCTGACTTCTCGAAGCTGTTATCACCGTCGCCGAAACGTGCGCCTTCGTAGAAGGCGCCTAAGTTAAAAGCTGCTCGTTCTGTGATGGAGTACTTGGCCCAGATAGAGGCTGTCCACTCAGGTACATCTTCGGGGCGATTGCCTTCAAATTCATCATGGCTGGTGTATTCTGCATCCAGATACATAAGTGAAGTTATCAGTGATAAGTCATCGTTGATCTGGCCAATGGCGCCTAACTCGACTCCCTTGTGACGCTGCACGCCGCCTTGGGTGGTAATAGGTTCATCGGATGAGCCTTGATTGACTATGATATTACTGCGCTTGATATCAAATAGTGCGGCATTGAGGCGGACTTTGCCTGATAACAGCTCCCATTTAGTGCCTAGCTCATACATCTCACCTTTGATTGGATCGAGCTCAGTGCCAAAGCTTGCATCTTCATCATCCAGAACGCGGCCCTGTGGCTCGAAACTTTCGCTGTAATTGGCATAAATAGAGGCATAACTTGTCGGGTGGTAGATGATCCCTAGTTTAGGCAGGACAGACTGGTTATCTGCATCGGTCTTTTCCTGTTTATCGAAGCGTACCCCAAGGAGCACCTGCCATTGGTCGTTGAAGGTGATCAGGTCTTGAGCAAACACACCATAGTATTTGTAGTGCTCTGACTCTGACTTACCATCGGCATAGTCTAGATCAGGTTGTGGCACTATGATGCCAGTATCGATATTACCTGAGTCCATTTTACCTTTGACTTTCAAGGAGCTGTATTCGTGCTTGAGATAGTTACCACCGAAGAGCAGATCATGTTGCATGCTGCCAATTTCTAGGGTGCCGACTAAGTCAAAATAGAAGGATTGTTGCTGCCAATCTTCCAGCTTGTTGTAAGGTTTGTTTTTGTAGCTGCCGGTATCGGGGTCATAGCTGCCGGTTTGTGGCTTGCTTTCCCAGCGTTCACGTTCGTTATGTTGCTTGTTGTAGCCAGCGTCGATATTCCAATCGTCGCTTAATTGGTAACTGATGTCAGCACCATAGTTTTCACTCTGGGCATCAATCTTTGTCCAGGGCATATCCCAGATGGTTTCATTACCGCCAATAACATTACCCTGCTCATCGACAAGTGCGCCGCTGTCTTGGCCGGCGAGTTCATCGGATTTGTCATAGTGCAGCGACAGAGTCAGATCATCGCTGATATCGAAATCAGTCATCAGGCTGCCAACGAAGAAGTCACTCTCTTGTGCGCTGCCATCTTGATATTCACGCCAGTTTTTGTTCTCTTGCTTTTCAACGATGGCGCGGTAACGTATGGTTTGCGCTTCATTTAAGCTGCCACCTGCATCAAGCATGCCTCGCAGTGAGCCATTGTCATCGCCTTTAATGCCTATCTCTAGAAATGAATCATAGGTAGGATTTTTGGTCACCAGGTTAACTAATCCGCCAGGCGTAGACTGACCGTAGAGTAGACTTGATGGGCCTTTAAGCACTTCAATACTCTCCATAAGTGCCATAGGTAAACGGTATTTAGAGAAGTGCTGGTGGCCATCTTTCAATAAGTTGGTGCTCTCATCTAAGCTAAAGCCTCGTAGACTGAACCTTTCTCTGTCGGTAGTGACTCGACCAATGGAGACACTGGCATCATTTTTTAATGCATCGCCTAAGGTTAACACCATCTGGTCATCCATAATCTCTGTAGGGATGACGGTGACAGATTGTGGCGTATCTAACAGGGATACATCAGATCGCATTGCAGCATGGGCTTGATCTGTTTTGTAGTGTTGCTGCTGGCCAACAACCGTGATCACTTCGATATCTTGATTAGTTTGAGTTGCGGCAAACGCACTTGAGTTAAGCGTAGCTGCGATGGCTATGCTGATTAATGTTACTTGGGTTTTCATATGCTAAACCTAAATGGCTCAATGCGTGTTGCTTTTCCTTAAGCCTGAGATGAAGAACCGACGTTAGCCGCATCATTTCTTCCGCGCAATTATGAGGTATATGGTGAATGTGAGAATTGGTTTTTGCGGATGTTAATGCTAATCAATCTCGTTATCAAGGTTTGCAATGTAAAGATGTAATTTGTTTAAGGCTTAATGCTAGTGCTGTGAAATATGTCACAAATGTAACAGTTGTGGTGGGTGGAATTTAAGCACAATCAGTTTGTTACACGGTATTTATTCCAAGATTAAGGCCATTATCTCAGCTGTTTTTTGCTGCATTAACCCTCTATTGCCTTTCGTTTCGACGTTAAGCCTGACTAAGGGCTCAGTTTGTGAGCAACGTAAATTAAAGCGCCATAGATGTGCGGCGTTTGAGGTTGGTGTGTTGAGACCTGTCTCTGGTATTGGCTCTGATTCTGAGCCTGATTCTGGCTCTGGTTTTGATTCTAAGAAGGTCATGCTGAGTCCGTCAGTGTCATCTATATCCACAATTTCGAACTCTTTAGCGTCTAGCTTGGTATGCAAGGTATGGGCTTCATAGTGGCTGCGCACTTTGGCTATGGCAGCTTTGGGATCGTCAATGCTGGCGTTTATCTCGCCTGATGATGGGTAGGTGCTGATCCGCTGAGCTACGGCTTGTGAAAGTGTGAGGCCTTGGTTAGCTAAAAGCTCGATGACGAGCAGCCAAGGGATCATGCCTGAGTCGCAATAGTTAAAATCACGGAAATAGTGATGAGCACTCATCTCACCACCATAGATCGCATCATGTTGACGCATAAGTTGCTTGATGTAAGCGTGGCCCGCTTTAGATTGAATCGCACTTCCTGCATTTTCATCACAGAGTGCTTGGGTGTTCCATATTAGCCTTGGGTCATGAACAATTTTTGCGCCTTTTTCTTTGAGTAAAAATGCTTCGGCTAACAGCCCGACGATATAATAGCCTTCGATAAACTGACCGTTCTCATCGAACAGAAAACAGCGGTCAAAGTCACCGTCCCATGCGATACCCATGTCAGCCTTATGTTCAATGATGGCATCTGATGTTGTCTGACGGTTTTCGATTAATAATGGGTTGGGGATGCCGTTAGGGAAGGTGCCATCAGCTTGATGGTGAATTTTGATAAATTCAATTGGCACATTTTGGTTAAGCAACTCAGCTTCTATCGCATCCAGCGCGTGGCCGGCACTGCCATTGCCCGCATTGACGACTAATCTTATTGGCTTGCACTCAAGCTGAGTAGATAAGTTTTCACCGTTTATATAGCTCAGCATATGCTGGACATATTCAGCCATCACACAGACTTTTTTATAGCTTCCTCTAATAAGCGGTTTGGGCTTAAAAGTTTGATATTCAGCAAGTTGCTGTATCTGCGTTAGGCCATTATCCCGAGCGATTGGGCGTGAATCTGAGGTCACCAGTTTCATACCGTTATAATCGATAGGGTTATGACTCGCTGTGACTTCTATGCCGCCATTGAGTTTCAGATAAGCGGTCGCAAAGTAGATCTCCTCAGTGCCTGTCATACCAAGGTCTAAAACATCGACGCCACTGTCTCTAAGGCCATTAGCCAATGCTGTTTTTAGACCTTCTGAGCTGAGGCGACAGTCTCCTCCAACTACCACGGTATCGGCATTGATGACTTCAGCAAACGCACGACCGATACGGTAAGCTATCTCTTCATTGAGCTCGGCGCCGAGTTTGCCGCGAATATCATAAGCTTTGAAACAGGTCAGTGAGTTCATGGCTTCTCTCTTACTACTCTTACTTCTCTTATTTCAATTATCTGTTTCATTTGATATTGCATTCTCTATACCGCTAGTTTCTGCCGTACTTGTCTTGAAAGCGTATGATATCGTCTTCGCCCAAATAACTGCCAGATTGCACCTCAATCAACTCAAGGGGGAGTTTGCCTGGGTTCTCTAAGGAGTGGACCATGCCTATGGGGATATAGGTTGATTGATTCTCGCTGAGCAACAGCTCTTCATCGCCTTTAGTTATTTTGGCGGTACCAGACACCACAATCCAATGTTCAGCTCTGTGATGGTGCATCTGTAAGGATAGTTTCTCTCCCGGATTTACCGAAATGCGTTTAACTAAGAATCGCTCACCAGCATCAATCGCATCATATTTGCCCCAAGGGCGATAAACCTGCTTATGTTGCATCAGCTCTGGGCGCTGCTCTTGGTCAAGTTGCTCAACAATGGCTTTGACTTGCTGTACATCTGATTGCTTAGCGATTAATACTGCATCTTTAGTTTCAACGACCACCATATCCTCAAGTCCTATGGTGGTAACTAGCTTATCTTGTGCGTGGATATAACTGTTACGGGTATTGTTGGCTATTACATCACCGCGAATAGCATTACCTTGAGGGTCTTTATTCGAGACCTCCCATAAAGAGTGCCAGCTGCCAACATCACTCCAGGAGCAATCCAATGGCACTACTATAGCTTTACTGGATGTTGACTTGTCATTACATAGGGGCTCCATCACGGCGTAATCGATAGAGTCTGCATGGCAAGCTTCAAAAGCATTTCGGTCGATGCGGATAAAGTCTAGGTCTGATTGAGTGTTGGCAATCGCCAGCTCGCAGGCACTATAGATTTCGGGTTGATGATTTTTTAGCTCGGTGAGGTATACGCTGGCTTTAAACATGAAGATGCCACTGTTCCAGTAATAGTCACCGCTCTTAAGGTAGTGCTTGGCTGTTTCTAAGTCAGGCTTTTCGACAAACCTATCGATTGTAAAAGGGGTTTTGTCTAGTGCTGATGCGTCTTGGTTAGCTGCGCTGAAAGCTGAGCCACGTTTGATGTAGCCATAGCCTGTTTCAGCTTTCGTCGGTACAACCCCAAAAGTAACGAGTTTGTTTGCTTCAGCAAGTGCTGTGGCCGACGCTAAGGTTTGGCAAAAAGCCGCTTCATCTTTAATCACATGGTCGGCTGCAAGAACAAGTAAAACAGGGTCTTGGCCACTCTTTAATGCCTGTAAGGCTGCAATTGCGATAGCTGGCGCAGTATTTCGACCAACAGGCTCTAAGATGATGCCGCTATGCTTGAGTTGAGCTGCTCTAAGTTGCTCGGCAACAGAGAACCTATGCTCTTCGTTACAGATGATTAATGGCGCTTGATTATCTAATCCTGATAGCCGCAGCAAGGTGGCTTGTAGCATTGAGTCTTCGCCATCTAAAGTCAGAAATTGTTTTGGGAAGCGCTGACGAGATAGGGGCCACAGGCGAGTGCCACTGCCACCTGCCATTACTACAGGTAAAATCATTTTATTATCCATGATGTTGCGATTTTCATTGGCTGGCTGTTCAACTTAGTCGTTGGTTAAAGATAGAGATAAGAAGTTGATAGGATAATAGCATCAAGCTGTGCTTTACCTATAACCAAAGCCGTCATAATCAGGGAAAGTTATGCCCACTGATCATAGTTTCTGTGTTGGGGGGAGGGCATTATGTTGCTGATAGATTTTTTCAATGCGGCCAGATTGTGTCATATCTAAAAGGGCTTTTTCTAAGGCTGCTTTGACTTTTATGTCAGCAGAAAACTTTGAGAAGCCATAGTAGATGCCGACATTCTGTTTATGTCTATAATTTGCATAAGCATAGTCGGTGAAACCTATCTGTTTAAAGGCTTGCTCTATTGATGTTTTATCGAGCACTATCATAATATCAAATCTATTTGCAGCAAACATACTCGACATATTTTTATCATCTAACAGTAAGACTTTATTGAGCTTAAGGTCGTTATTGAATGCTTTAAAGTAAGCGGTATTTCTTTTGACTCCTATCTCATATTTGTAAAGGTCATTATAGCTGTTTACTCGATTTTCAAAGCCTTTGCGTACTAAAAATAGTATATCTTTTTGTTGTAAGCCTATAGGGCCTAAATAATCGATAAACTTTTCTCTCTGCTCAGTTTTTATGACTCTTGGCACTATGTCTATTTTACCATTTTGTAAGTCTTTTAAGCTTCTGGCAAATGGGGCTATTCGCCACTTTATTTTATAGCCTATCTCACTGGCTGCTTCATTGAGGATATCTTTCAAGGGACCAAAGGAGTCATTTTGATCAATAATCATCTGAGGAGGTCTGTGCCTGATATCAGCCGTGAGCAATTTTTCTTGGGCTGAAGAGATACAGGTAAATGTTAGCAAAAACAAACAGAGAAAAAGTTTGAGCATCGCCTCTCCAAAGTGATTCGTGAAATTGATACCAATAACTATAGCGACATAATCTTATCAGCAAACTAATGTTTAACAGCTTATTAGTTAAACCTTAATTACTTGTACCCGAAAAGCGTTAATTTGCTACCCCCTAAAAGTCTAAATATGAAGGTGTATTGATTTGAATGCTGTCCGCGCGTACTCCATCTCCCTAAGAGTTGACCGCAATGGGTAGAAAGCGATAATGTCCCACTGTTAATCACTCAGTTTTTAGTTCGTTCATTATGCGTCTTGATAAATTTCTCTGTAAAAGTACCGAATATTCACGTAAGCAAGCCATAGAGCAGATAGAGCAAGGCTTTGTCACTGTGAATGGAGAGGCGATCATAACCCCTGAGACACAGGTACATGAAAACAATACTATCTTGCATAATGGCCAGCGCCTTGTTGCTCGCCCTTCACGTTACATCATGCTAAACAAGTCTATGCATACCCTTTGTTCCAATGTTGACGGTGATTATCCGTCGGTGATGAACTGTATTGATGTAGAAAGAAGCTGGGATCTACATATTGCAGGGCGATTAGATGCTGATACCACAGGGCTACTGCTGCTGACTGACGATGGACGTTGGTCATTTAATATTATCAACCCTAAGTACCACTGTGAAAAGGTTTATCGAGTACGCCTGCGCGATCCTATAACAGAAGATAATGCCGATGAGCTAGTAGCTCGCTTCGCTAAAGGTCTTCAGCTTCAAGGGGAAGAAAAATTAACCTTGCCAGCCAGCTTAAAGGTTGTATCTCCAAAAGTGGTATTACTTACCATTAGCGAAGGGCGCTACCATCAGGTTAAGCGCATGTTTTTTACTGTGGGTAATCGCGTTGTTGGCTTGCATCGAGAACAAATAGGGGGATTACAACTTGATGTTGAACCGGGGCTGTGGCGCTATTTGACTGAAGATGAAGTGAGTGGTTTTAACAATAAAAACAGCGAGCATTAACTCACTGTTTTTAATTTAGCTAGTTTCTCTTTTTAGCTTCGCTATAGCCGTAGCCCTCGTTTAGCCTGGGCTTAGACTTATATCAGTCTCGCTGCTTAGTGTGAACGCGGCTTTGACTTTTACTTGGTCCAGCTGAGTGATACGGTGTTGAGCTCCTCATATTTGATGAGTGGCTGGGCTGTTGGCTCGGCTTCACTCTGGTTTGCTGCACCTGTGATGGAGCACTTTTATACTGCTTATGTGTCGCTTTAGGCTGTGTCTGCCTGTTTGATGATGGCGTATAGTGTCGTTGATTGGACTGCGCAGGTTTCACCTGTTTAGCTTGAGTCCGGTTGACATTATTGCTCCCGTTAGCCCTATTTACATCTTGTCTGTTTGCTTGATGCTTATTCACGCTGCGATCATTGACCTGCATATTTCTGTTGTGATGCATTTGGTTAGCAAATTTTTGCTCTCTCTGCTTAGCTACTTGCTTGTTGTAATGGCTTAGATTACTCGTTTGCTGTTTGTGGCTGGGCTTGCCATTTAGCTTAGCTTTGGTATTGCTATGGACCTTAGTATTCGAGTGGCTAATCGTATTGTATTGCGCCTTGCGAACCTGTTTTGCCTGCATCGTGCTCGGGCGATGACTGTTATATCTGTGCTTCACTGCAGGGCTTCGGTAAGCCACACCACGGCGATGCACCGGTTTATGATGCCACCTCTGGGCGCCATGACTCGTTACAATACGGCCATGATGGCGGTAGTGGCGAGCATTCTTATGGTGAACAACAACGACATGACGCTTGTGCCAATGGAAGGCGCTAAAGTAGTAGTTAAATGAAATATGAACGCCGCGATGCCAGTAAAAATGACCGTATGGTGGACGAACATAGTAAGGGTATGGCGCCCAGTAAACTGGCGGGTAGCTATACCAAGCCCAGTGTCCATAGACAACCCTTGGATCATAGTAGGGAACATAGACTATCTCTTTTTGCACCGGCTCTATGATGATCTGACTATCGACACGGCTAACCTGCATATTCTCCATCTCTGATAGGCTATCAGCTTCATCAGCTTGGTGTCTTAGCGTTTGGATCATGGCCAAGGTTTGCTCTTCATTCTGCAAGAAAGCATCGCCTAAGTCTTGGGTCCACTCAAGATCTTCGCTGAGCTTTTCCAGTACAGTGGGAAAGGCTAATAATGCCGTAACACTAGGATCCCACTCTTCACCTTCGGCTTTTTCCATCAGCTGTGGCGTAGGGAGCTGAGTGTTTTTACTTTGCAGGCGTTTGGCTTGCACAATCTCTAAAGGGTAAGTTGAAGCAATGAGGATATGGGTCAACAAGCTATCGGGGTATAAGGCTATTGGCGCCAGCATCTGTGCAAGCTCAGCTTCACTAAAGTTAGCGTCTTGATTTTCTGTATCATCTTGGGCGCTTGAAACAGGTGAAAATAGTAATATGGCTATGACTGTAAACAGACTGAGCAATACTGATTGCCCACGCTTTCCTTTGCTTTGAGTGAATATGTTCATACCGTCTCCAGTGCCTACTTTTGAATATAACTGAATTATAAAGAGGTGAAGATGAACGTAAGCTGAAAGGTCTAAATCGCTTCGGGAAGTGTGCTATTTCCTGCAAGGAAAGCAGCTTAGGTTGGCCGAAGTGTAATGCGAACGTGTATTTAGTTTTAGTATTAGGTGTTAAGGGTTAAGCGCTAAATACAAGTGTGAACTTAGCGCCGCCTAAGGCATCAGATGTTGAAACAGCAAGCTGGCCTTGATAGCTGTCGACCAGATCTCTAACTATCGCCAAGCCAATACCATGCCCTTGCTGGTAAGAGTCTGCGCGAATGCCTCTTTCAAATATCTCGCTTTGTTGCTCTGGTGAGATCCCTGCGCCATCATCTTCAATAATCATTGTGAGGTCGCCATTGTCTACCATGACGCTAATTTGTACCTGCTTCTTGGCGGCTTTGCAGGCATTGTCGAGCAAGTTGCCTAATATTTCAGTTAAGTCGGCCTCGTCGCCCTTAAAAGTAGACTGGCTATCAACATATGAGGCGATCTCTATTTGCGGGTCTCGGTATATTTTAGGTAAGGTTCGAACCAATTTATCTGACACAGAAGCCACATTGATACCTAAGTGCCAAGAAGCACCTGCTGCTGTTTGTGCCCGCTTTAGCTGGTGGCTGATGATGCGACTAATGATCTGAGTTTGTTCGAGTGAGCTCTTACTGAGATCTTTCTGACTTTGAATCACAGCCAGTGGTGTTTTTAAGCTGTGAGCGAGATCTGAGAGCGCGTTTCGGTATCGTTTTCGCTGATGTTGTTCAGTATTGAGAAGGGCATTAAGCTGCTTAGCCACAGCTTGTAGCTCATTAGGATAATCAGCTTTAATCTGTACAGCCCTGCCTTGCTCCACCTCGTTCAGTTCATGTTTAAACTGTGCCAATGGTTTTAGTGTCCATAGTAGCCATGCGAGTTGGACGATAATAAGAAAAGCCATCAAGATAGCTAACCAACTCCAAAGGTGCTGAGTAAACAGGTCTATCTGTTTTTGGTAGTCCTGTTGGTTTTTAATGATATGAACGGTGAGCGGAAAGGCGCGGTTTTCTACACTTAGCCCATCTTGGGAAAGCATCTTACGCTCGAAGCTGACACTGTAGCTGTAGATGATATGTGGCTTACCATCAATACTTATTGCTTTGAACTCACTTTGGCCAATCTCAGGTTGTGGTAGGTCAATGGGGAGCTCTAATCCCAAATAAGAGTTTGACTGCCAATCTATTTTACTTGTTTTACTCTCTGCTTCTCGCGTTGAAATGAGTGCAAACAGACCCGATTGAATGACGTTAAATTGATTTTCTGCTAATGCCTCTGGCATCTGAAGCTGGCCGTTATCAACCTCAGTAACCGCTAAAATTGAATATAAGTAGGCTTTGAGCTCGCTTTTTGCTGATGATGATACTTGCTGTTTAAATGCATTGTTGAGGGTATAGCCAATTAAAGGCAGTAAGATCAAAATCAGCAACAACGCGCTGATGATGAGGCGTGCCTTGAGTGAATGAGTCAAGCTTGAGAGCTTATTGCGCATCCGTACCATTGCCAGTAGTTTGATCCGTTTTACTCAGAGGCGTTAAGCGGTAACCTTGCCCCCTGAGCGTTTCTATCAGTCCAAGTTCATTACCCGGATCTAACTTCTTACGTAGGCGTCGTATAAAGACTTCGATAACATTTGAATCTAAATCGAAGTCTTGGTCATAGATATGTTCAATCAATACTGTTTTAGATTTAACTTCTCCAGGATGCAGCATAAAAAACTCAAACAACTTGTATTCTGAGCTACTTAAGTTCATCAGTTTTCCTGATTTTTTCACCTCTAATGTGCTAGTGTTTATGCTAAATGGTCCATTGTGGACGAGTGGACTCGACTTGCCTGCAGAGCGACGAATTAGCGCATTAAGCCTAGCAACAAGCTCTTCAGGGTGGAAAGGTTTAGTGAGATAGTCATCGGCGCCAGCATCTAAACCTGCTACTTTATCTTGCCAACTATCTCGAGCGGTTAAGATCAAAATGGGAAAGTCGACATCTTGCTCTCTGAGTTTAGTGATTAACTCAATGCCATTAAGTTTAGGTAGACCTACATCTATTATCCCTGCGTCATAACTGCATTCGCTGCCTTGAAATAAACCGTCTTCTCCATCACTAGAAACATCGATAGTAAAATTGGCTTCTATCAAATGTTGCTTTAGGTTACTTTGCAGCTCTAAGTCATCCTCAACGAGTAATATTCTCATTTAAGTACCTCACTTAGAAATGGACTGCTTTTAGCTATATTGGCAAGAGCGATAGTGAAATTAGCCCCGATATGCAAATGTTGCTTCAGGTTACTTTGCAGCGCTAAGTCATCCTCAACGAGTAATATTCTCATTTAAGTACCTCACTTAGAAATGGATTGCTTTTAGCTATATTAGCAAGAGCGATAGTGAAATTAGCCCCGATATGCAAATGTTGCTTTAGGTTACTTTGCAGCTCTAAGTCATCCTCAACGAGTAATATTCTCATTTAAGTACCTCACTTAGAAATGGACTGCTTTTAGCTATATTGGCAAGACCGATAGTGAAATCAGCCCCGATATGCAAATGTTGCTTCAGGTTACTTTGCAGCGCTAAGTCATCTTCTACTAATAGTATTCGCATTCGCTCACCCCAATAAATTCTTATAATTCAATCGTTAAAGCTTCAAAGCCTTTAAGTTGAAATTAGTTTCTACGTACACTGCCAGTTTTTGCATCGACGGACACATAAAAAACAGCGCCTGAACTTGATAGCAACTTAACCCTGTAACCAGGATTGCCGTTCACTCGACTCGATTGCACTTTAAGTACCTTGCCTGGGTATTGGCGTTTCACTAATTGAATAGCCTGCTGAGAGCTGCTCACTTTCAACTTTTGCGGAGGCTTCTTTGACTGAGCTGCAATAGACATTGAACTTACACTTACACTTGACGCTGAAACCACATTCGAGGCTACGCCCTGTAATGGATACAGTAGGCAGGCTGATGTGATTAAAACCAATGTCATGCTTGAAGCCAGTTTCATTGAGTATGTCCGTGTTTAGGTGTCAGATTCGCTGTTAGTGTAAATATCACACTCTTAAGACACAAGTTTTAACAAACAAGCGCTCAAATCGACTATTTAATTTAAGCGCTAGATTCAAATGCTAAATTTAAGATCCAAATATAGGAGAAAGGCGCTTTATATAGGTATAACGCATTTCAGATGAACGTAAGATGACCATGCTAGAGCAATCTACATTTATTGATACTTGCTGATAGCTACTGTTTTTATGCAATAAAGGCTTACGGATCTTAGGCAATAAATACACATTAATTTCAACAAAAAGCAGATTTTGAGCGTTCAGCTTATGTTCACGTTAAATCGACTCTAATGATGTCATTGTAAAGTGATATTGAGGTTTAATGATGAATATAGACGAGAGACAAGCAAGCCAGAAAACCAATTTGAGTCAACAATGGAGCTCAGTTTCCGGGCGTCACAGTGTTAAGAAATTGTCAGTGTTTGCTATCGCGATTGGCGTATATACCACCTCTATTGCAACAGCTCTAGCGAATGATATTGAGGTGACAGAGCTGGTAGCTGCAGTTAATCAGCAGGCTATTTCAGTGGGGGGGCAGAGCACGTCAGTTAGCAGCTCGGTAAATGGCGAGCTTGAAGAGCAGTATAAACAGCCTGAAAATCACAGCGAGCAGTTAACCGAACGGTCAGTGTCACTGCTTAAGTCTCTAGATAAAAAAATAGATACAACGCTGTTATTGGCTAAAGGTAACCCGTTAAAAACGCGAGAAAAAGTCATTGCTAATCACAAAAATGGCAAGCTAGCTCCGCAGTATTTAATACAAAATCAGCCGGGCGATGCTCAAGCAAACGTGCCGAAAGCTTTTTCAAATCCTATCTATCATGAGTTTTCTATTTATGAAGCCAGCAGTCGCTTATTTGTCGATGACGATGGGGACGGTTTTTACCAGACCTTTAGTGTTACGTTCGATGCTGATGTTTACGGTCCCGATGCTGTTGAGGTCGCGGATGTGTATGCTGAGCTATATTTGAGTCGTAATGGTGGCCCATGGATCCATTATTACAGCACGGATATTTTTACCATAATCGGAGATTCAACAGATGATGATTTCGAGGTGCTAACGACGTTACATAGCGGCTATTACACCGATCATTATGATGTGTTAATTGACCTCTACGAAGTTGGCTTCGACGATATTGTGGCCACCATTAGCTCAGATGATACCGATAATCTGTATGCGCTACCTCTAGAGAGTAGTGACAGGGACAGAGTTTACTCTGGGGGCGATTCAAGCAGTGATGGCCATGGCGGTGGAGCTATGTCATTTTTGAGTCTCTTGCTCCTTGTTGGTGTAGGGATCAAACGCCGCTGGAAATAGTCCTTATATGGCAATAGCGTTTATATGGTTAGCGCTGTTTGGATGAGCTTGTTTACTGTTCTTTATTCATTCGGCGCTTGGTATTACAATACTGTAACCTGCATGGCTATGGCATGATTTAGCTCCTACTATGCGCTTAAACTTAACGGTCAGTCTCCTAAATATGTCATCAACAACATTAAGCTCGTCCTCCTTAAAATTTACCACTCAATCTAGTCAGTCCTTCCATGAAGAGGTATGTCTGACAGGCTCTAGCCTGGATATTAATTTATGGATCTGGGAGCACTTAGTCACGCCAGGTCAAGTGGCTAAAACCTTACAAGGGGAAGTGGTAAGGGTGATAGAAGCTTTAGCCTGGGAGGCACAAAACAACGGCAATCTAAATTGGGATGCGAGCTTTGATGAGATGATTGCATTTTTACGTCAGGTATTTATCAGTGCTGAAGGCGTTATTTCTGCAGGCTTGTCTGATGAGGACCGAGAGTCTGCAGAGCAAGATCTACAACGCTTAGCGAATTTCATCTTACCGACAGAGCTTGATAGCCGGGTTTATATCGAAGAATTACCTTATGTGAAAGAAGATCTTTATGAGCGATTAACAGAGCACCTTATTCGTTTTTGTCGCCGCTGCCCTCAGGTGCTACCTCTCTAAATAGCATTGAATTTTGAGTGATAAGCCGATGATTAAATCTGAGTAATCGGCTTATCTTCGAATAACTGTTCTTTTTAATCTCTATATCAGCACTTTCTCCCCTCTTTTATTGACTAGCTCTGTCATTGATTAGCACTGTCTGAAAAATGAGCGCGGTTAAATTTTACGCGTAGATACTTTAGCTATTGTCGATATTTACTTTGTAAAAGTTCGCAGAAAACCCCAGCAATACAGATACAAAGATCACACCTTTGTATCAATATGTGAAAAGATCATTGTAATGATATTAATAATCGTTATCATTCCGGCCATAATACTAATGGGGGATAATATCGATGCAACAATTTCGTTTTTCACTACTTGCTGTCGCTTGCGCATCTGCGTTTTTGCCAATGACTGTATCTGCTACTGAGCAGGTACAAACGTCAGACACTGTGCAAACAGAAGAGCTGAAAAACAAGGATGTAGAACGTATCACTGTCTATGGAAGACAAAACCAAGTGGTCATGAATTCAGGGTTAGCGACAAAATCAGATATGTCGTTAATGGAAACGCCAGCAGCTGTTGTTATTGTCGATGAAGAGTTGATCAATGCTCAAGGCGTGAATAACCTGCAAGACTTAGTGCGTAATATCAGTGGTGTGACTCAAGCGGGTAACAACTATGGTATTGGTGATAACTTAGTGATCCGTGGTTTAGGGGCAAACTATACCTATGATGGTATGTATGGCGGCGCAGGCCTTGGTAATACCTTTAACCCTACACGTTCACTGACAAATGTTGAGTCAGTAGAAGTGCTCAAAGGCCCTGCTACAGGTCTATATGGTATGGGCAGTGCGGGTGGTGTGATTAACCTTATCGAGAAAAAGCCTGAATTTGAAAGCCGACATGATATTGGTGTTGAGCTAGGCCAATGGGATACCTATGCATTAAGTGTCGATAGCACAGGCGGACTGAGTGAAAAATTAGCTTATCGTGTTGTTGCAAAAACGGCTCGCAGTGATGGCTACCGAGATATTGGCACCGATCGCGACGAAGTCTATACCTCATTAAAATATGTGTTCGATGACAGCCAAGATCTGATGTTGTCAGCGTCTTATATCAAAGATGCCATTGCCGTAGACTCCATTGGGCACCCAATACGTATCTACAACGCAGAATCTGTTGGTGGAAAAACAGCTGGCGAAGCGGGTTGGGAAGACTTAATTAACGATCCTGAGGGTAAAGGCATTCAGCTTACCGATGAACAGCGTCAGCAGTTAGCGGATTCATTGGCTGCTAGCGATGGCCTAACGCCATACGCTTTCGGTCATAACGGCATCATTTCGCCAATGGCAAAAGATAACGAAGGTGAGGAGCTAAGGTTTAAGCTGACTCATAATATCTTCTTTAATGAAAATCTATTTCTCAATCAGCAACTTCAGTACCGTGATTACACTTCAGGTTTTGCTCGTCAAACTGGCGCATACAACTATGTATATTGGGACCGTCGCGGCACCATTAATGCTGATCCTCGTGCACCGTTAGTTGAAGACGGTGTGCTATATCCGTTTGCAGCACGCAGGCAGGAGTACCGTCAGGTTGCTGCAGATGAAACTTCATGGCAGTACTTTGCTGACTTGAGATACGATTTTGAACTGGCTGGTATCGATAATGAACTGTTAGTGAATGCTAACTTTGAAGACCGTGATATTCGCTTCAAACAATACTCCATTTATGACGCCGATAAGGTGATAAAGAACAAAGCGGGTGATGTTATCTATCAGGGCCAATTGCCTTACATCTATGACATTCGTAATCCCAACTGGGCTGAAGGCAGTTTTGAAGATCATGACCCTCTGATGACCAGTAACTACAACAAAAAAGTGAGTGCTTGGGGCGTCGGTTTACAGCATGTAGGTTACTTTGGTTACGGCTTTACCTCACGTATTGGTGTAGCGTTTAATGAGATTAAGCAAAGCTATGAGCACTTTGGTGTCGATGAGCGTTATCGCGCCAGTGCCGCTGAGCCCACTCCTGAAGCCGACACCAGTGATGACGGCATCACCTATAACTTAGGCTTGACCTATATGCCGACGGACGATCTGTCATTTTTCGTCAATCACTCTAAAGGCCGTACCGCCTACAGCATGTTAGGCGGCGTAGAGGGGGATGGTTCAGACAGGCTCGATTCTGAATCAATCAGTGATGACTTAGGCATGCGTATTAAGGCCTTTGATGATCAGATGCTGACCTCTTTGGTATTCTTTAAGAGTTCGCGCACCAATCTGCAATACTCAAACCCTGATTATGAAGAGGGCGTTTCAGGCCCGAATGTGGCGAAAAACTTCTATGATGGCAAAGAGGAGACCACAGGTGTCGAGTTAGATATGAATGCTCACTTAAACGAGCAATGGATGGTTAACCTTAACGGTGTTTATCAAGATGCGCGCGATAAGAAAGATCCAAATCGTAGCAGCTATGATACCCGTCAAAAGGGCGTGCCTTATGTGACTGCCAGTGCTTGGGTCACTTATGGAGCGGACATGTTCTCACTCTCTAGCCCGATTGATATCAGCTTAGGTGCAAAATACGTTGATGATCGCAGCACGAACTCAAGTTCATTTGGTATTCCCGATGGCTATGTGCCAAGTTATACCGTGTTTGATTCAGCCATCAGCTATCAGGCGGATAACTGGAAACTACAGCTGAACTTGAATAATCTATTCAATGAGGTTTATTACAATAAGGCGATGTTCCTTGGTGGTATGCCGGGTGAAGAGCGTAATGCCAAGCTGACCTTTAACTACCAGTTGTAAGCTCAGCTACGAGTTAAGCGTAATTTTTTACGATGGAAATTTAAAGCGCAGCCTAAGGGCTGCGCTTTTTGTTAGTGGTATAAAGATTGATTTAATACTTCCACTTCAATTCAAAAACTATTCGTTTTAATTTAAAAGCTATCCGCTTAAAAAACTACCTTTTTCAATTCAAAAGCGAGCTACTCCAATTCAACCCATTTCTTGGTTAAATTCAGTTAGATTATTGATTTTTATATGCTAGTTTATGTATCTAGATTGTTAACTTGGCCGTGAATAAAAGAGGAAGCCGATGAACCCCACCAAATTATGCCAGTCACTTGCCCTTGTATTTATGATATCAAGCCCGCTCGTTGGGATAGAGGCACATGCGAGCCAATCAGAGGCTAAATTCGTCCAGTCAGTTAATAAAGCCCTGCCGGAACTCGAGAAGCTCTACTTACACCTGCATCAAAACCCTGAGCTGTCTTATCAAGAGAAAGCTACGGGAGAGAGGATGGCGAAGGAGCTAAGCGCTCTTGGGTTTGAGGTGACTGATAATTATGGCGGGTACGGCGTTGTTGGCATATTTAAAAACGGTGATGGCCCAACGGTGATGATACGTGCAGATACCGATGGATTACCGATTATTGAGCAAACAGGCAAGCCTTATGCCTCGACGGTGATCACAACCGATGGCGATAATAACACTGTGGGGATCATGCATGGCTGCGGTCATGATATTCATATGACCAGTCTTATCGGTACAGCTGCGCAGTTAGTGGAGCATAAATCACAATGGCAGGGCACCTTGATGATGGTCGCACAACCCGCTGAAGAGGTCGGCGGCGGGGCTAAAGCTATGTTAGCACAGGGCTTATTTACTGAGTTTCCAACTCCAGATCATGTGCTTGGACTACATGTGAGCGCATCTGTGCCGGCAGGTAAAGTGGCTATTGCTCCAGGCTATGCTTTAGCGAACGTTGATTCGGTGGATATTACCGTTAAAGGCAAGGGCGGGCATGGTGCATACCCCCATACGACTATTGACCCTGTTGTGTTAGCGGCAAGGACAGTAATGGCGCTGCAGACAATACCGAGCCGTGAAATCTCGCCATTAGAGCCCAATGTTATTACGGTAGGTTCAATCCATGGCGGCTCTAAACACAACATTATCTCTAACGAGGTTAAGCTGCAATTGACCCTTCGCTCATATAATCCTGAGGTGAGAGAGCTGCAAATTGCCGCCATTAAGCGGATGACAAAAGGCATAGCCGTGAGTGCTGGAGTGCCAGAATCCTTAATGCCTGTGGTCTATGTTCATGAAGATGAGACCATACCATCAACTTACAACGATCCAAGCTTAGCGACCTCAGTTCAATCCAGTATTGAGCGGGAAATAGGTCAGTCGAATGTCGTGAAAGCAGAGCCTGTGATGGCTGGTGAAGATTTTGGCCTGTATGGCCGCACGAGCGAAAAACGGCCTATCACCATCTTCTGGCTAGGGGCGGTTGAGCCTAAATTATATGAAGCGAGCATGGCAAAAGGAGAAACTCTGCCTTCGCTTCATTCGAGCAAATTTGCGCCTGACTATCCTCTTACGATCAGTACCGGCGTCAGGGCGATGAGTCGCAGCGCAATGGATCTGTTTAATTCTAAATAAAGATGATAAAGCTCAGCTTGTTGATATCAAGCTGAGCTCATTATAGGAAAGTCCCCGTAAGCTGCTATTAGCATTCGTGCTGCATTTTTGTCGCTACAGCAAAGCGGTTCCAAGCATTGATCATTATAACCTGCATGATTGCTTCCGATAACTTCTCTTCACCTAACAGTTCGACACAAACTTGATAGGTATTATCGCTTAAGCCAGCGTGAGAAACGTGCGTCAGCTCATCGGTTAATGTAAGCAGGGCGCGCTCGGTTTCATCAAACAGTGGTGACTCTTTCCAAGCAGATATTGCAAACAGTTTGTTTTGGGATATTCCAGCCTTTAAGGCGACTTCGGTATGCATTTGAATGCAATAAGCACACTGGTTAATCACCGAGGCTCTAATCTTAATCAGCTCTTTAAAGTGAGTGGATAGAGTGGTTTCTGCTAAGTAGTTTTCAACTGTCATCATAGCGGTTAATGCCCCAGGTTGTGTTTGGGCGATATCAAGTCGTTTAGTCATCATGTTTCCTTATATACATTTAGGGTCGCTTTATTGGGATGATATTATTGTGCATAATTCGAATAAATAACTGAATATGGTTATAAACTGAAATAGCTTTGCGTAATTCGCAAAGATGGTTCATTTTTCAATATCGAGGTGTGTGCAGATGTTAGAGCTGATTAAGGTGTTTCATCAGGTGGTTGAGTCGGGGAGTTTCTCTCAGGCGGGAAAATCATTACATATGGCGCCCTCATCTATTGCACGTAATATTGACAGTCTAGAAGCTCAGTTAACAAGCACACTCTTTAAAAGAAGTACGCGGCAGCTTTCTTTGACTGAAGAGGGCAGTTACTTTTACAAGCAATCACTCAAGCTCGTCATTGATGCAGATACCTTACAGGCCGAGATGCGAGGAGCCCGTGATACGCCCCAGGGGATGCTGCGGATCTCTGTGTTTGAAAGCTTCGGAAACCTCTGTATAGCACCTATTATTCCTGAATTTTTACAGTTATACCCAGAGGTACAAGTTGAGCTAGAGCTTGATAATAAGCTGGTGGACCTTCATAGGGATAATATCGATCTTGCTATTAGAATCGGCGTTCCACAGGACAGTGGGTTAAAGGCGAGAAAACTGCTCACGAACCGCACCTTGTTGACCGCCTCTCCAAACTACTTAAAACAGCATAACCCAATTGTCCAGCCTAACGATCTCCATCAACATAACTGCTTGCTCATTAGTCAGCAGAGGCAGATAAATCATTGGTTTTTTAACAGGGGGAAAACCAAGCAAAAAGTCTCAGTGAATGGTAATTTTATCTCAAAAGGTGGCTCGCCATTAATGACCGCAGCACTCAAGGGAGGGGGCGTGTTGCTGCTATCTGAGTGGATGGTTAGACCTTACTTAGACAGTGGTGAGTTAGTCGAAGTTTTACCACAGTGGACAGTGAACCATTGGGAAGGGGGGAGCGGTGAGATTTTTGCTATCTATAAAGCAGCGCAATATCCAAAGCCCCATATTAGAGCTTTTTTAGACTTCTTAATCAGTAAGCAGAGCTAAAGGCTCAAGCTTAATAGTTACAGCTTCAGTTTGATGCTTTAGATAGTACAGAATCGCTATCAAAATACTTTATATAAAGACTTTATCAAAGGCCATTTGGGCTATAGAAGCATAGGCGTAAAAACAAAAAGGGGCTCAGATATCTGAGCCCCTTTTTAACGGTTTAATTATTAATTAAAGTCTAACATTTGCGCCTAAGAAGAAAGCACGGCCTTGAGTGTCATAATAACCATCACCATCGTATACATACGGGTTACGAGGTGGTGTGATATCAAACGCATTCTTCACACCGAAACGTAAAGAAACGTTCTCTGTAAAGGCATACGAACCAGTAAAGTCCCAAACTGTGTGCGACGGAATGTCGTTATAGTTGTTGTTCTCTGGCTTCCACTCATTATCAGCAACTGCTGAGTGACGGTAGTTAGATCTTGCTTCTAAGCTAAGTGCATCGTACTTCCAACCTAAGCTAAACATCGCTTTCCAACGTGGGTCAGTGTACTCACCAACATCAACTTGTAGATCTTCAGCAAAGCCTGTTGGGTTGGTTTCCCACTGCTCAAGATAAGTTGCAATCAAGTGAATGTTAAAGTCACCGAAGTTATCAGTAGGAATAAGGTACTGAGTTTCAATATCCACACCTTTAACATCAAATGATGCAGAGTTAACCGGTGCTTGTAGGAAGTCTACAATATCGCCAGTGCTAGCATCACGAGTAAATAGATCACAGTAAACATTATCTAGTGATACAGAGTCATAACAGTAACGAACCGCAACATCTACGTCGATATTGTTAATCGCATCTGTGATTTCAAAAGCCCAGTAATCAACAGTTAAAGAGAAACCATCAAGGTAATCAGGCGTATAGACCATACCAATAGTATAATCATTTGAAGTTTCAGGTTTTAGATCTGGGTTACCAGCGTTAACACCTGGTGTGTTACTTTGATACCAACCGTCAGTTGGGTTCCAACCTTGTGGAAGACCTGCCGCTTGACAGTTCTTTTTACGGTTTCCATCAGGACCTAACTCGACATTGATCGCATCACAGACATCTTTGAAGCTTTCAAATGTTTGTCCGCCTGGATCAAATAACTCACCGATATTAGGTGCACGAACTGATTTAGACTTAGTTGCACGAAATCTTAAATCTTCAATTGGTGACCAGTTTAGGCCAACCTTCCAAGCATCATCTTGTCCCGCTGTGCTGTAATCCATCCAGCGATAAGCAAGGTCCATACCTAGGTCATGTGCAAGGAACATATCTGACAGTAATGGAATACTAAATTCCGCTGCAAATTCCATTACATCATACTCACCTTTCATAGGTTGTGCGTTATTACCAAAGATAGTGCCGTCGATGAGTGCTTGATCTGGCTTAGTTTCTGATTCTTCTTTACGGTAGTCAGCACTGAATGCTGCACTGATATAGCCCGCTGGTACGTCAAATAGTGCACCGTTAACAACTAATCCAGCTGTAGTTTGAGTCGTCTTAGCTGTTTGGCCTGCACTTGTGCTGACCCAATCAATGGCTGCTTGGCTCGCCTGATCTTTACCGAGTAGGTTTAGAGGTACACAACCTGCTGCTTGAGCATCTGTATCACGACAAACGATGCTGCCATCATCTGCAAACACTGCATCTTTAGCCTGGTCATAACGGTCAGCCCAAATTTCACCACCCCAAACAGTGGTTTCATTCAGCTCACCACGTTGAGCATGGAATGAATATTCCCACTCATCAGTGATAGCACCTTCAATACCAACTAAGAATCTCATTGTTTCACGATCTTGGTTATAAGTACGGTTACCAAACTCTTTATCAATACGGTATAGATTAAAGTAATCCATGCCTGTGTCAGACATTAGTGTACGCGTTTCCTCTGGGAGGAATGCGTTATCGGCTTCAATATAGTTACGAGTGTGGAATACTGGCGTACTCTCACCATTTGACTGGTAATCAACATAAGTGATTTCAGTAAATAATGTGTGGTCTTCAGCGATTTCATAATCAGTATTTAACGTAAATACCATACGCTCGAGTGGCGTTCTTACAAAACCGTAATCGACAGGGTCATAACCTTCACAGCTAGGTCCACAGTAGTTGCCGTTATTACCAGGTCCTTCGATTAGGCCTTCACCGTAATCAAATACCTGCATGGCGCCATTGCTATCAAACGTATATTGACCACCGTCATTAGCGAAGAAAGTACCAGGCTCACTGATCCAAGATAGTGGCTTACGACCAATATATGGAATACGGGCAGGTGTGCCGTCTTCAAGTGATGAGTCCCACTCAGGGTTATAGATACTATTGACAGGGTTATCTAAGAAATCTCTGTCTGTATGACGCAGCTCTGCTTGTTCTGCATAGGTAAAGTTAAAAACGGTAGATAGCTTATCATCGAGAAAAGAGCCACCGGTTGTTAGAGAGAATTGAGTTTCTTCACCACCGCTTTGCTCTGGTTGAGTGTAAGAAAGGTCAAGCTCTACGCCATCTACTTCAGTACGTGTGATGATGTTAATTACACCAGCAATTGCATCTGAACCATATACCGCTGATGCACCACCCGTAATAACCTCCATTCTTTCGACCATAGCGGTTGGGATAGTGTTTAGATCGACGGCAGAGTCACCGTTAGAGCCTGCAACAAAGCGTCGGCCATTCACTAACACAAGCGTACGGTCACTACCAAGGCCACGTAAACTAGTCTGGTTCAAACCACTAGCAAAAATAGTGTTGTTAGACGTTTCAGGTGAAATACCCACTGTAGATGAAGGAAGCTTGTTCAAGATATCAGCGACGTTCGTGATACCCATATTCATCATCTCTGCACCGGTGATAACCGTTACTGGAGTTGGTGAAAGAGAACCGATTCGTTTAATTTTAGAACCTGTCACTTCGATACGTTCAATGACTGGTTCTTCTTCTGCTGCATATAGGTTGGTACTTGCTAGTAGCGCTGTACTTGTGGTTGCGAGCAACGCAACCCTTACAGCTTTTGATAAACTGCTTACTGGCATCATATTCATTCCCTTTGTTATGTATGTACTCAATTTTCTAGTCGAATTGAGTTTTATATTTATCAAGTCAAAGCCCCACTTTGACTTAACTAGCAATTTACAGATTTGTTACATTTAGTCAAGAATGGAAACACTTGTTTGCGTTTTGACACATGTAAAAATATCTTTGCACTTCAAACTTGGTTTTTTTAAATTAAAATTCTTTTTATTTCAGTTGGTTGATTTGGCTATGGCGCTTAATAAAGAAGAGTGGCTAGGTAAATAGTTTGACTCTAACCGGTAGTAAACTTGTGAGTCGGACCGTTTACATATTGATTTTCAGTTGAAAAAATTACTGGTTTATAAAATGCAGTTGTAATTAATTGCGTTATTTATTAGTTGCTTACGCTGTTCCCGGTATGAGGGGGAAAGATGTGAGAGATATCAGGCTGTAATTTACATTTGTTGGAAATTTGTGATCGGGAGCGGGTTTTATAAGTATGCTATTGGCTTAGAGAGGAGGGATGTTGATTCGCGAAAATCAATTTTTCGTTTGAGAGCCCGTCTTAGTCGATTCACTGTCTTAAAAGTAGGTAGGGTGACGCAAATTTTATATTTACAGGACCTTATTAATACGATTAGATGGTTATCTATCAATCACTTTTAACTTTGGAGTATTAATGCCTGACCTATTAGGCTTTTTTAAGTTAAAGGGACGGCATATTAGCGCCATAATTTTAGTGATAGCCTTAATGGGCCTTTCTATTTATCTCTATCTACAGAGCAGCAACAGAGCTGTATTACAAGCTGGGACTATCTTGGTTCTTCCAGTAAAAGTTATTGGGGATACAGCAGCTAAGCCTATAAATAAATATGAGAAAACAGATAAGTTAATTCATCAGATCGGATCTTCAGATCTGTACTCAGTGTTAGATACTGAAGATGTTATTGAGATAATGAAGCGTGCTTCAATTAGCAATGATGTGTTAGACGATGAAGATATCTTGAACATCTTTAAGGTGTCAGGTGCATCACTTATTATTGAGACTGAGGCAAGGGTAAGCGCTAAACAAGATAGGCTTGTTTACCGTTTACATACTAGGGGCGATGTTTATAGCGGTGACTTATCTGGAGCTGAAAATAATGACCTATTCTTACAGCTTTCTCATCTGATAAATAGGAGAACGGGGGCTGATAAGTTAACGACAATTAGACTTGATGATTCGAAGTTCGTTAACCCAGAGATAGCGAAAGCTTTAGAGCAAATAAAGGCTGGAAATCAAAACATAGCAAGGAGCAGTTTAGAGCAGGTATTAACATCTGATCCTGAAAATGTGACTGCTAAGCGACTTTTAGCAAACATATTGATGGATAGTGGCGAGTTAACTAGCGCTAATCGGTTATTTAATTCAGCGATTGAACAAGCTAATAGTCAGGGTGATAGCCGTGAGTTAGCAAGGTTGAGATTATCTCTAGCTAATAATATGCTCAGCCAAAATGAAATTGAGCGAGCATTATTACTGCTTTCTATGGCTAAATCAGATGCGGCAAAAGTGAATGACTGGCTCTATTTAGCCTACATCTTTGAGCGTTCTGGTCAGGCAAATCAAAGGTTAAATCGATACGCTGCAGCAAGGGAGCAATTTAAAAAATCTATCTATTATCATAAAAAAATCCATTGCCCATATGGTCAAGTGCAAGGCCAGAATCATTTGGCTGAACTTGAATTGTTGGAGCGTAATTATTCGAAGGCATATCGATTAACAAAACAGTCACTGGATATTATTACGATGAGAGATCTTTCCAACCTGAGAGCGCAAACATTAAAGTTACATACAAAAATTGAAAATAAGCTGTAGAAAATCCAGTCACAGCTAGCGGGGGAGATGAAGTTTACTTAAATGTCACCTTACCGCCAATCATCTTAAGGGCGGGGGTCCCTCTTACCAAAGTATCTCTGGCGAAAATCAGTTCGCAGTTAGGGCAGGTGCATGGTGTTTGGGTAAAATCTTCAACGATTCTCTCTTTAAAGCATTTGACTAAAGCACCTTTACCACCTTTTCGGTATTTAAAAAGCTGAGCCTTGCATTTAGCACAGAATATATCGACAGTCCGAGTTGGGCCTTTTTTATTAGGTTTTGCCATGTTTGTTGAGCTAAATCTCTATTTTGTTATACATTCCGCTATTGTAATCGAGCAAGGACTTACATACAAAATGTGCAAAACTTAAGTTTCTCTTCTACTATTCTTAGTGCCTCCTCAGTCAGTGTTTTACTTATTTGAATACCCAATAAATTTAGCTATTAAGGAAGAATTATGTCTAAGTTTTCAGATGTAGATGGAGTTAATCGTATGACCCTGTTTTTTACTGTTATGGCTTTCGTATTACTCACATCTTGCAGTAATTATGATCCAGTTCCCGTAGAGAAGTGTGCTGAAGTGGTAAAACATGCGAAAAAGATCTTAGGCAGTATGGCACCTGACAATGCCAGCATGATGGCGGATTGTAAGAAGGCATCAGATAGTGATCGAGGCTGTGTGATGGCTGCGACGAAAAAAGGCGCCGTTGCTCAGTGTATGTGATCAAATTTAATTGGTGATTGTCGAAAACAGCCTTAGTGTGAAAGCCTCCGTTGAGATTGTTTTAGTTAACATCAATGTAACTTAGGTTATAGTCATTGCCATGATAATGGATATCGTGGCAAATAATAATGATAAAAATAGTTAAAATCCTCCTCATCTCTACACTCTCTTTGCTTTTTATTGCGCTCTCCTCAGCCTATTTAGGGTTGAGTTTAAGCTTACCTAAATTAACCGCTGACCATTCGAGTGGCCATCTGTCCAAGTCTGTGACAATAGAAAGAGATCGCTTAGGCACGGCTGTTATTTCGGGTGATAATCGACAAGATGTTGCTTACGCTCTTGGTTTTGCTCATGGGCAGGACAGATTTTTTCAGATGGATCTATTAAGACGTAATTCAGCCGGAGAGCTCGCTGAGATATTTGGCAAAAAGGCACTCAATTTAGATAAATCGCGCCGCTTTCATCAATTAAGGAAGCGTGCTGAAAAGATAGTCACTAATATGCCACCAAAGCAAAAGCTGCTACTGCAAACCTATGCGAATGGTGTTAATGACGCTGTTGCCGAGCAGAAGTTAAACTCATTTGAATACCTATTGACGGGGACCAGTCCAAAAGCGTGGCGCCCTGCCGATAGTTTGTTGGTTATTTATAGCATGTATCTGGATCTGCAAGGTAATACGGTAAAGCGTGATATGGCATTGACCCAAATCAAGCGGCTTTATGGTGAGCAGATGTTGGCATTCGTTACTCAAAATAGCCCTTATCAGGCGGCACTCGATTCAAGCTTACTACCGATAGATAATATTGCGACCCCTGAACTTGAAACCCAACTGTTAGCGAGTGCATTGGTATCCACTATTGAGGAGCCTCTAGATGTAGGTAGTAATAATTGGGCGGTGACTGGGGCGCATACTCAAAGCGGCCGCAGTATGTTATCTGATGATATGCACCTATCATTTTCGGTACCAATTATTTGGTACCGAGCGCAGCTAAACTATCCATTGGATTCGGGTGAGCAAACACAAGTGACAGGCGTGTCTCTTCCTGGTGCGCCTGCAATTGTTGTAGGTACCAATGGTCGTTTGGCTTGGGGGTTTACTAACGCTTATATCGATACTGCGGACTGGGTGGCGATTGAGGATAGTGAACCTGTTAAAAGCGAAGTAGAACTGATGCATTTCTCACAATCGGGAGAGAGTGAAGAATACAGCATTGAAGTGTCCAAATATGGGCCCGTTAGACAAGTTGATGGTCAAAAATATGCACTCTCTTGGGTAGCCCATAAAGATTACGCAGTAGATATGGAGTTGATGGAACTGGAATCTGCTGCGAATGTTACTGAAGGATTAAGCATCGCGACGAGCTTAGGTATTCCAGTGCAGAATATGATGTTAGTAGATAGCTCTGGTAATGCAGCATGGAAGCCTGCAGGGGCTGTCCCCTCAAGGACGAATCCTGCTGACATCGCTCAACAAGTTGATGATTATCAAATCGCTAAGTGGGAAGTTGATGAAGTCGAGCTGCCTCAAGTCGTAAACCCAAGCGATGGTCGGTTATGGTCAGCGAACTCCAGAGTCGTCTCAGCAGAGCAGTCGAGCCGGTTCGGCGATGGCGGTTATGCCTTAGGGGCGAGAGGGCTTCAAATTCGTGACCGCCTGTTTGAGTCAGACACATTTACAGAGCAAGATTTTTATCAATTACAGTTAGATAATAAAGCTAAATTTTTAATGCCTTGGCATAAATACCTTATGGATACACTGGCTAAGGAGCCAGCCCGATTTGCTAGAGATATTCAGTACCTTCGTGACTGGCAAGCATGTGCTTGTGCCGATTCAGTAGGTTATACCTTAGTGAGAAGCTTCAGAGCGAGCCTGATTGATGCGAGCTTTGCACCACTAGAAACGGGCCTTAAAACGCTAAACTTATCTCTGTCACCGATAAAACGATACCTAGAGCCTGCAATGTGGCAATTAATTGAAGACACGCCAGCTTCATGGTTACCAAAGCAATATTCAAGTTGGCATAACTTTGTTACTCAAGTTTACCTAGATACGACTGAATCACTATTAAGTGAATATAGCGACAGTGCAGAGCTTGCAGATTTGAAATGGGGTAAGGTCAATGCGCTCAAGATACAGCATCCATTTAGTAAACAGATCCCAATACTTAGCGCTTTGCTTGATATGCCAGAAGCTGCGGGTTTTGGCGATAGCTTTATGCCCGCTGTTCAAGGGAAAAGCTTCGGCGCATCCCAGCGGTTTATTATACAACCTGGACTTGAAAACCAGGCCATTATGGTTATACCTGGCGGACAATCCGGGCACCCACTATCAGATTATTATCGGGCTGGATTCGAGGACTTTGTGACTCATCAACCAACACCACTATTACCGGGTGAACCAATACATAAGATCACAATCAAGCCTACGATTTGACGGTGTAGAAAAATGAATGAGCTTATCGGGTAAAGGCATTAACTCGCTAAGCTCATTGATTCTCTGCGTATTTCTTTGACTCTCTTTTAGCGCTTATGTTGCTACTTAATAAGTAGTATTTACTGTTTTGTGATTTTCTCATTTTAGCGTGAAAGTCTCGACTATGAGGCTTAGTCAAAACCTTTCTCTGTATATTTTAGCTGCAGCGAATGTATCTCGCTAAGATGTTACCGAATGTCCATATTCTTGAGCGTAAATCAACATTGTAAGTAAATGTAATATTAGCAGTCTTCTATAGATATTCTGTTATTCTGCGATACAAATAATTACAATAGAGTCGCTGAAGTATGACGAACTCAGAAGTTGTTGCCCTAGTGTTAATCGCTGGAGCCTTGCAAGGTTGCCGGGAAGATGTGACTTTCCAACTCGATAGTGTGGCAGAAGTTAACCGTAAATCAGTTTCTACCCATAAGGAGGTGGATGGCGTTGACGTGTTAGAGAAAGCTATCTCTGAATGTTACCTGAGAGTCTATGCGGTTAATCATTTAGATTACGGTGTGAAGGTCGCTCCGCTGATTAAAGTTAATGTAAACGGCGTAGAACATACGCTGAAAGTCAACTCTTGGGGGGATGATTGGGAGTACCTAGTTGCAGGAAAAAAAGATGAAGAGTATAAGCAAAAACTCTGTTTTAAAGAGAGAGATAGTAACCCTTTAAGTTGCGCAGAGCTTGCCAAAGCAATTCAAAAGGAAACCTACTCCCTTGAGCTTAATCGCTGTGAAAAAATTGACCAATCACCTGCGAGTTGCAATATGGAGATAAAGCTATCTAAAGGTGGCGTTAGCTTAAGAAGCCCTGAAGTGAATGAACAAAATACCAATCAGTTAGCAGATTGACTATTCAAATTAGCCCAGTTTAGTTTTCCAGAAAATGAATTTCAGCAATAAATCCATCAGCTTCTGATCTGACCCTAAATGGCCATGATTGTTGCTCACTAATTTGGCTTACTAGTTTTAAACCCAGGCCAAAGCTGTCTACTGCTTTTAGCTCAGCTCTTACCACATTATCCGTCACACCTTGATTGTCTATAATCAGTTTCTGACCCGTTTTTATCTCGAGTATTAGGGTGAGTTGAACAAGCTTTACTCCTCTAAATAGCACAGCCCCTCGAGGTCATACTTTGACTCATTGCTATTGGTCAATTCTTGACTCTGTTATATATTGGCTCGGTGTATCAAAAAATGAACCCAATCAATGTCAAACTAGTAATAAATTCAAAAGTATAGAGAGGTCCTATGAGCAAGTTAGAGTTTGCCCCCATGCCTGACGGTCAAGGTTTCTTTGGTGAGTATGGCGGCCAGATTATTCCACCAGAGCTAAAGGTTGCGATGGATGCGATTAATCAAGCCTATGAAGAGATCAGGCAGACCCAAGGCTTTCAGGATGAGCTTATGCAGCTGTTCCAGGATTATGTGGGTCGACCAAGCCCCATCTATCACGCCAAGCGTCTCAGTGAGCAACTTGGCGGCGCTCAGATCTATCTTAAGCGTGAAGACCTTAACCATACTGGTGCTCACAAGATTAATCATTGCTTAGGTGAAGCACTGCTCGCCAAGTTCATGAATAAGAAAAAGGTGATTGCCGAAACGGGGGCGGGTCAGCATGGTGTTGCGCTTGCCACAGCCTGCGCTTTAGTGGGGATCCCGTGTGAAATCCATATGGGTCAGGTTGACATAGAAAAAGAGCACCCGAATGTCACTAAGATGAAAATTTTAGGCTGTAACTTAGTTGCTGTCACTCAAGGGACTGCAACCTTAAAAGATGCTGTCGACAGCGCTTTTGTTGAATACCTTAAAAACCCGAAAGACTACCTCTATGCCATTGGCTCAGTCGTTGGCCCTCATCCTTTTCCTAAAATGGTGCGAGACTTTCAGAGCATTATCGGCCGTGAGGCCAAAGAACAGTTTCAGCAGAAGTTTAATAAACTCCCAGATATCATCACTGCTTGTGTCGGGGGCGGGTCGAACGCTATTGGCTTGTTCACTGCATTTCTCGATGACAGCGAGGTGAAAATTGTCGGCGTTGAACCCGCGGGGAAAGGGCTAGATACCACAGAGCATTCTGCCACACTCACTTTAGGCACGCCGGGTGCGATTCATGGTTTTAAATGCTACGTATTACAAGATGAAGCGGGTGAGCCATTACCGGTTCACTCCATTGCTTCTGGCTTAGATTATCCTGGAGTCGGCCCGCAACACTGCTACCTTAAAGATGTTGAGCGTGCAGAATATGACTCTGTTACCGATGAGGAGTGCCTAAACGCCTTTATGACGCTGTCACGCGTTGAGGGTATTATCCCCGCTCTAGAGAGTGCTCATGCAGTGGCTTGGGCCATGAAAGAGGCTAGCAAGCTACCAAAAGATAAACAGATCTTAGTCAACCTATCGGGGCGAGGGGATAAAGACGCCGATTATGTCGCTGATAAGCTAGGTCTTTAACATTAGCCCTCTAACACTAGGCATTTAATATTAGTCCTTTAATACCAGTGCCTAAATACGAGACAAGGATGAAGTATTCACTTCATCCTTGTCTCGGTATCGCTGATCGGGAAGCCATTGTAAGGGCGAAATTTGAATCGACTACAAGCACTTAATTTCGACTAAAATGCTCAGTGCTAATACTTAACCTCCAGTACTTAACCTCCAGTACTTAACTTCCAGTGCTTAACTTCCAGTGCTTCACTGCTGTCTATCTTCTTGCTGATACTTATCAAACCACCAGAGTATATGGGCCACCTTCGACATCAAATTACTCGGACGTTTATAGATACCATGAGGCGCATCGGGGATCCGCACCATCGCCGTATCAATATTGCGCAGTTTAAGGGCTTGATAAAATTGCTCACTTTCAGCAATTGGCGTGCGAATATCGGCTTCACCTGTCAGTAGCATCGTTGGGGTGGTGACATTACCAACATAGCTGATAGGCGAGAGCTTCATATAATGCTCGGCGTCTTCCCAAGGCATCTTCTCAAACCAGTTTTTAATGACAAATGGATAGATGTCGGTTGTGAGTGCAAAGCTATACCAGTTGATAACAGGCTTGGCGACAACAGCGGCTTTAAATCTATCGGTATGACCCACAATCCAGGCAGTCAGTACGCCGCCACCAGAGCCTCCGGTGACAAACAAGTTGTCAGTGTCTATGGCATCTTGGGCAATCACCCCATCGACCACTGACATCAAGTCATCAAAATCTTGGCTTGGATAGTTGTTATAGATAAGCTGAGAGAACGCCTTACCATAGCTATCACTGCCACGGGGGTTGGCATAGACAACCACATAACCACTTGCCGCCATCAATTGGATTTCGGCTGCGAAATGCGGGCCATAGTTGGTCACGGGGCCGCCGTGGATCTCTAAGATAAGCGGAAACTTTTTGCCTGACTTTTTATCAGCTTCATAGCCGGGAGGGTAGGCTACCCAAGCTTGAACTTCAAGGTCATCATAGGATGATTTGACTGTCATCTCTTTAATGCTCGCTAAGGTTTTATGGCTTAAGGCGTTGTCATTGAGTGATGTCAGTTGAGTGGTTTTGCCTTTGCGGCTGATGGCAATATCAGCGGGACGCTGGGGGGCTGAATAGGTAAACGCGATGGTGCCATTATCGGCCACATCAAACTCACTGCCTGTGTAAGGGCGACCAAAGGCAAGCCCGCCTAGATTCTTTGCTACAACTTTGCGTTTGCCTGAAAGTGGCTGATAAGCCACATAGGTTTCGCCTCTGTCATGGTAGCTCATAAACAGGCCTTTACTGTTGTCGGCCCACTTAATGCTATTAACCGAACGGTCAAAACTCGCGGTCAGTGAGCGTTTATTTGAGCCATCGAGCTGCATGATATACAGCTGGGTATTTTCATAGTTTTTATAATGCTGATCGAAACCTAAATAGGCGATCATCTTGCCGTTCGGAGAGATAACAGCCTGCTTATCTGGCCCATTTCTGTCGGTAAGTTGGATGACTGCCAAGCTATCTATATCTAGGCTAAAAATATTCGAGTCGGTCCATTCCAGCTCGCTATCATCACGCGTATTGGCAGAATAGATTATCTGCTCGCCATCTCGGCTCCAACTGAGCGGCCCACTGTGATCAAACTTGCCCTGGCTCAGCTGACGGGCTGCGCCCCCATCGGCAGACATAAGAAACAGTTGTCGATTACCGGGAGGAGTGAGCCCTGCACCATCAAAGCGATAGTACATATCATCGATAAATATTGCCGGTTTTGCCCACTTAGCACCTTTAGGTTTACCGGGAAGGGAAACCACTGACTTAGGTTTCTCTGCAACAAAGCGGGTGAAGGCGATATAACGGCCATCGGGTGACCATGACAGGTTCGATGGTGAGTGAGTAAAGTGACTCATTTGGCCTGTAACGCCTGTGTCTAACCATTTGATATGGATCTGTGGCTTACCACTGGCGGTTGAGATATACGCAAGCTTTTTGTTGTCAGGGGACAAGGTTGGCGAGTGATCCACATGGAGGCCATTAGTGACTGGGGTAAGGTTCTTTTTACTGTCGACCTTCCAGATATTACCCAGTTTCTTATCCGTATGGATATCCATATAGTTACGGACAAAATAGACCTCATCACCTTTCGCATTTATTTCTAAGTTAGAGGCATATTCAAGGGAGAAAATATCTTCAAGTTGCAGCCTTTTACTGTCATCAACACTTGATGATTCAACTGCGCTTTTGCCACTCGTAGCAATCGTTGAATCAGCCGAAGAAGTTTGTGCAATGGTTGGTGTAATAGTTTGTGCGATGGCCAAGCCCGAGGCGAGCGGGGCTATGGCCATCAAAGCGATACAAATGCCTTTTTTCATTATCATCCCTTAACTTATAAATTTTTATTATGGGGACAGAGCCAAGTTTGATAGCCAAACTATCTGTAAAACGGTAAAGCTATCTGCTCTGTTTTTATTCACTGCAGCTAAATTACCATAGGTAGTAAAAATGACAAACTGATGAGAATTGATGCTTAGAGCCGACGGGAATCAAGTGTGGAGAAGACGAGAAGTGGGCTGGTGGATAGAGATATTTTTATTCGAATTAATAAAAGTTCAATTCAGAATTGAGGATATATGTCTATTAACTCACTTTTGTGGTGTTTTTTGTGTTTAGCCCTCTGATTTGGTGTGTTCTGTGCTGCCACCCTCCATTTCGGCGTGTTTTGCATTGATACCCTCCGGTTTGTGTGTATAATCTCTGTTCGGAAATATTGAGATCGCTTTCAGTAGCCGTATAAAGATAGGTATCGTTTTTTCGTGTTCGGCAATGCTTAATCGAAAAAGGCATAGAGGCATTGCGACTTATCATTTTTCTCACTTTTAAATATAAATACATTGTGATGGGCTGGTTATGCATACATACACTTGGTTAGAAAGTTATGATCTAGGTATTGAGGTTATAGATTCACAGCATAAGAACTTACTCGTAATGATTAATAAACTCCTTATTAATCAAAATGAGTCAAGAGGTATCATGCAGCGTTTAATCAAGGAAGTCATAGCATATGCTGAATATCATTTCATATATGAAGAGAATCTTATGATGCTCACTCGTTATGAAGATTTTGAAAGGCATTCAAACGTCCATAACATGCTACTTAGACAACTAAAAAATCAGTGTTCAAAATATATTAATGACCAATGCGAGCTAAAAATAGTGATCATATTTATGGCTAATTGGCTTATTGAACATATTCTTTCAGAAGATAATGACCGCGATTTAGCAAAGTATTTACTGTCATCAGAAAAGTACAACTATTTAATCAATATCTAAAAGTTTTTGTGACTCTATATAGCCGCAGAGGTGAATTTAATCGCCGAAGCTATTTTCTAAAATCTAGAAAATATATGGGAGTCCTGGCTTTTTTGAGTGCTACATAAAAGTAAAAGCTATGCTTGGCCTGTATTTATCTCTAGTGGTCGTGCTGTTAAGCCTGTAAGCCCAATGGTCACGGATCACTAATCGGATTAAGCAAGTAACTAATTAGAGAGCTGCAAAATGTTCAACAAACTTAAATCGTTATTCGGTAAGAAGACTGCTGTACCTGCTAACTTCGAACAGGCGTCAAAAGTTGTCCTTGCCAAGAACCAAACCCACTTGGTGCTAAATGGTCTATTCAAAGGCATAGATAGAGACCAACAGATCTACTGCCCTGCAGGTGCGGCGATGACTAATCGTAATTTGGTAGCTCAAATTGATAAAGCTATGTTTGAGCTAAATGATTATCCAGAACTGCAGACTCAACTCGCCATAAAGATGGTTGAGGCCAAAGCTATGATGGACAGGCTTATCAACATGCAGAACGCTATAGAACCTGTAGTAAACATGATCGCCATAGAAACCATGACGAGAAACTGGGATAAAACGAAAGAAACTGAAGCATTAGAAATTAACTGGTTTAAGGGCTAGCTGATACCTTGTATTTCTGACTTATGCGGTATCTACATTTATCTATATTGTAACTAACCTCATAGCATAGAGAACTTTGGCAGGTGTTTTGGTTCTCGTAATGTTTAGGCGGAGTAATAAATTTGTTTAGCAGACCATTAAGCTGGATTATTAGCGGAAAAGAAAGATTAGGGCGATTATTAATTTTACTTTTTTTTTGTTCAAGTTGGGTTTTAGTTTCTGCATCAGAAGAACCAATAATTCCCTTATTAAATACTTTAAATGTGGAATGTTTTTTTGTTAATTTTTTAACTGGGAATACAATTGCGTTAAACTTGAGCTTAGGATTTATTGTAAGTAGTATTTTTTATTTTTTTGTATCCTACTTACCCGAAGAAAGGCGTAAAAGGCACTTAAAACCGATTGTTAAGGTAAGACTTGAAACAACACTTGGTAAGTTAGTATCAATGTTTAAACTCTTGCTTGAACATTCATCTACAGAGGTTGATTTGCATAAATTAAAAGAAGCTGATTTGAACAACCTTTGCAAGGGGTTTCCTGTTAAAAAGGATCTTAATGCTGGAAAGGTAGTGAAATCAGAATATCCAGTTGAAGGTGTGTATTATAATGCAACCCCTGGCGTGCTTTTTGCTAATAATTGGTTTCAAGTTACCGACAGTATCAAATGCCTAAATGAAGTACTTCCTATCTTTAATGATGAAGAGCTTACGGCAATATTACTTAATCTAGAGATAGAACCTTTAAGTAAAGTCATTAGGACTGCTATAACTTCTACTTCTACCGATTTGTCAAGTTACGAAAGTATAATTTCTCATATTTTAAAAATTACAAATAAACTCTCTGAATATCATGTGAAAACACTGATACTTCTTATGTAAACCCTCTTGAAGTAGAGGTGGTTGGAGCCCTGTAAAAGGCAGGTAGCCATATCTTCATTTATGAACAGCCAATGATAAAAAAACAAAAACACCAGAACCTCTTAGTTAAATAATAAAAGATAAGGCTGTCCTGTCTTTTTTTAATAACCCATAAAGGAAATGATGAACCATGAATAACCTAGCACTATTAGCTGTAACCCTATCAGCTCTAACACTTATTGGTTGTAAGAGTACTCCTATCTCTAACCCATACATAGGCGAGACCGTGACCATTACTACAGAGCTTGGTTACTCTAAAGCGGTAGCCTGTGCGCTTGATAATATCGATACACCGACAACGGATAATTTCTTCTCTTATGAGTCAGATGAGCAGGAAAAGTATTCAGTAACCTTTTACGGCGATGGTTTGAAGTTTAGACCGTCAGAACCTTTTAGCTTAGTAAGAGACTACGAAACAAAAGCCACCTTAAAAGCTAGTTATACCGATGGAGTGCTTACCTACAAATTGACTAAGGTCATGGGCAAATACACATCTTATAGTTCATTAGCTGATGAAGAAATGGTGAGCAAGTGGGAGGGCAAAGTACCTCAACGCCTAGTAGACCACAACAGAGTCTCATTTGGGCGTTTGATGGCTCAGCTAACTCAATGCACTAAAACAATATAATCAAATTTAGTCACCGATTGTAAATTTCGTTTTTCTATTTTGAATAAGGGAGAGAAGCCATTTAAACAAAGGTATGGCTGTCCAGCCTTTTTAAGCTTAAGCCACGAACAATCGTCGACAACTCCCCGCCATCCATGAGTGACGGGGTTTCTCGCGGAGAAATCAGATGAAGACAAAAAAAGAGATTCAACACTCACTACTACTTATAGATTCTTGCATAAGAGGCCTACATATTGCCATCGACATGGTTAGCAAGGCCGATGCCGTTATCAGAACGTATAACCACTTGGGGGTTGATAAGGGTTCTGACTACAGCAAGCATGAAGATAGCTTGTTGTGTGCCAAGTACATAATGGATCAGTTGCATGAGTTCGCTGATAACCTGCCCGATGCAGAAGAGGGAAAAAAGGAAAGAGAAGAGCGCCGCGCCAGCATGGCTGTAACCCGCTTTGTTTCAAGTGAACTCAAGAGAACCTTAAGCGGAATCACTACGACCAAGAGCCAACTGGAAGTGAGCACATCAATGTATGAAGCGCTTTCACAGCTCAACCTTGATGAAGATGGCTATAGATACAAGTTCGCTATTGAAGGCCATATCACCACCAACGTAGGTATTAGTGATGCTATTGGCGAGTTCCTTGAACCGTTAATAACAAAAGCGTTTAAGATCCGCAAAGCCAGACTCGATAAGATTGAAGCAGATTCACAGAAGCTAGACACTGCCAGCACGGAGCAAGGCTGATGTGGACTCTGTTTTGTGCTGCAGTTGCATTCTTTATCATACGGGCAATGGTTAAAAGCGGGAGTGAGAGAGTCGAGATACGCTCGAAAGAGCCGTCCAGTTTTAAATATTGGCCTGATTCTGACCCTGACCCTGAACTTAGAGATACTGACCGCTGGGGATACTCAAAGCGAAGAGGCTGGGCGTACTTCGATAAGTCATTAGCTAGGAACGCCAACGGCAGCAGAGCAATAAAGGTTTTCATCGACTGCGAGACTGGGATCGACATTTGCCTGTCCGACTGGATGGAAGGCTACACCATCTACTCATACGAAGAAGCGCTTGAAGCTTTTAAGTCTGCCAGTGTTGAAAAGTACAAGAGGAAGGTAGAGTCGTATCGACAGGCTGCTAGTGCTGCAGACAAAGAGCAAGTAAGACTCTTTGAGAGAGGTAGAGACGCTTACCAGCTTGAGAAAAAGAAAGAGTCAGCAGCAAGGTTGGCTGCAAAGTCAAAGATTAAGGCCGACATTGAGGCATCTAAGCCAGTATGGAGCATACGTACTCCTTCTACTTCCCCAGCAGGAGTCTGCCATCGATGCGAAGGCTCAGGATACTTGTCAGCTTTCAGGCATGTAGAGAACGGTAGGTGTTTTTTGTGCCAAGGAAGCGGCAGGCGCACTTAATGTAAGTGTCGTATGATAACGGATATACCCATAATTGTGGGGGTGGCTTTACCTTACCCTTGTTCAAAGTAGAAGTGAACTTCAAGAAAAAAGCCACCAGAACCACTTAGTTTGAATAAGTGTGTTCGGTGGCTTTACTATTTCTTAGATCCGCTTAGGGCTGGCTTTTATAAGAGCCGCTCAAGGCTGATTATTTCCAAGAACCGCTCAAGGCTGACGCTCTTCCTCGCAACTCGAAACTGCTTTTCCCTCGCAACTTGCTATTTTTCAGCTCAAGGCTGTCTTAAGCCATTCTCTGTGTCGGCTTCCAGCGCAGTAGCTGCGTTGGTAACTTCACACCTTGTGAGGTGAGGGTATTAACGCGGTTCAAGTAGGCTGCGCCGTACATCAGGTGCTTGGCTACATCGACAGCATTGCGGTCTTGGTAGTTATCTAAGTAACTGCCTTTCGCCCACTGGTTGAATGCACCTAATGCTGGGCCTGCCCAGATCTGGTAATCCATCTCGCGGCCTGATTCGCCTGAGTTTGACCAGCGGCTTGATAGTCCTAGATACCAGCGGAAGATGAGTGCCATCTTACGCTTTGGATTACCTTCGGCGCGTTCAATCTGCTTAGGATCACGCTCGTTAAAGTGCGCAACTGTTCCAGCCCAGATCTCATCGAGTGTTGAACGGAAAACTTGCTTTTCAAGTTTCTCACGCTCATCAGTTGGAATCGCTTCGATAGACTCATAACGTGTGTATAGCTCATAAAGCTTGTTGGCACGCATTGGGAATAGTGTGCCGCGCTTAACTACCTGCAGCTTAACGCCCATCTCGAACATATCGGCAGCGGGTGCCATAGTCACATCGGCCATCTCAGTAGTCGCTAGCAGCTTACGGGTATGCTCACTGGCGCCGGCTTCGACACAAGCTTGGTTGACTGAACCTGTGACAATATACGCTGCGCCCATATTGAATGTCGCAAGCGCTGCATCGGGTGTACCGACGCCGCCACCACAACCGACACGTATTGGAGTTTCATACTGATACTTAGTCTGGATCTCCTCTTTAAGTGCCAAAATAGTAGGCAGTAACGTAACTAAAGGACGGTTATCAGTGTGACCGCCAGAATCGGCTTCAGCTGTGATGTCATCAGCCATAGGAACAAGTTGGGCTAGCTCCATCTGCTCAGGTGTTATAGAGCCATCATCCACAAGCTTTTGCAGCATTTTAGCTGGCGCTGGCATCATGAACTTTTCAGCCACTTCAGTGCGGCTAACTTTAGCGATAACCTTGTTACCGACAACCACGTTTCCGTGCTCATCACGGCTTAAACCCGCTGCGCGGTAGTAAACAATCTGCGGTGTAAGGCCAAGGAACGCTGAAGCTTCTACAGTGCGAACCTTATGCTTTAAAAATAGCTCAACGCTGCCACGCTCTAATGCTGGCTCACTCGGGCTATGAATAAGATTAAACATGTAAGGGCCATTTGGTAGCGCCTTTTGAATGCGGTTAATCGCAGCTTCTACACGGCTTGGGATAAGACCCGCTGCGCCAAATGAACATAAAATACCGGCCTGACCTAAAGCTATCACTAGCTCTTCTGATGAGATGCCGTTTGCCATCGCGCCAGCGTAGTAGGCGTACTTAACACCGTGAACGCGGCGGAAGTTACTGTCACCTAAACTCTCGGTACCAAGTGCAGGAGCAAAAGCACTTACTGGGTGTGCGTTGCCATTAGCGCCTTTTGTTGATGCACTCTCGGTGAAGACTTGGGCTTCTTGGGCAATACCTGCGCCTTTTTCACTGTGGTTAATCACATAGCAGCCACGGCTAAAGTCTTTAAGTTGCTGCTCCATAGTTTTCACATCAAAGTTGATGTTGGCATCGGTAACCGACCAAGGCCATGGAGAGAGCTTTTCAATTGTTGTCGTAGGATTCATTCTTGACCCTTAAAGTAATTCGTTTTTATTTTAAATTAAAATTGTTTTAACCGCCTATGAGCGTGCCATTGCAAGACGCCATCAACTCATCCATGAGGGCTTTACTGAAAAATCCCTTTTTCAGAAACTTGCATGTCACTAGCTCACAGGCTGTATAAATTAGCTATATAGCGATTAATTCAAGCCTAAAAACTGTGTGTTTAGGCTTCCTCAATAGAGATCGCGATATCAAACACTTCATAAATGCGCAGGCCATCTTTACTTAGGCTCGCATTACCTGTGATCACCTTCTTGCCGTTTTCATCTTTGACAGAGGTGATGCTGACATCCATAGACATCTGCTTGTTCAATGGGTTGATCTGACCGCGATACTTCCATTTGATGTTGGATAGAATCTGACCAAACTTCGGATTTTTAAATCCTGCGCCCAAGTCTTTACTGATGGCGTAAGTCTGCATGGTTTCGATAATCGCTTCAACACCTAGTGAACCTGGCATAACTGGATCTTGGTGGAAGTGGAACTGGAAGAACCAATCACTTGGGTCGATGGTGCGTTCAGCGTATAGGTAACCTAAACCTTCTGTACCGCCGTTATCGACAATTTCTACAGAGTCGATAAAGTTCAGCTGGCCACCGGCTAAGCGGTAGTGTGGCTGACTCGCAGGGGCATTAAAGTGACGGCTGCTCTTATCGAGTAGGTTCACTTTGGTATCGGCTGCAATACCTTTAGCGACGTGCCAAGGTTGAGTGACTTTACCGTTATCAAGACCAAGCTGATCTTTAAGTGCATCACCTTTGAAGTAACCGAATACCGCAGTACCGCGATAGAAAGGCTCGCCATCTGTGCTTAGCTCGAAACTGAAGCTCTGAATGATGTTAGTGCCAGCCATTACCGTTGATAGTAGACGTGAGTCGTTGCGAATAGTCTTACCGCGCAGGTCGACTTCACGCAGTAGCTCACCGCTACCGTCTAAGTTACGGAAGAACAGCTCAAGACCTGGGAAGCCAAGGGTGGTACCCATGTAACCTGAGATGAAACCGTTTGGCTGCAGTGAAATCTCCATCAAGATAGAGTAAGGCATCACGGCTTGGTGGCTGTTTTTATCTAAGTACCATGCATCTGTTGGTACTTCATACTCAGCGATACATGAAGATGGCTTCTTAAAGTCGCCACGCTTACCGTTGACTTCGATAACACGCGTAGTCACCTGCAGATCGCCACAAGGAGTACGTGGTGGGATCATGCCGCGGTAGATTGAGAACTCAGGTCCGAAACAGTTTTCGATGTTACCTGTAGCAAACTCAAACATGTGATACGGCGTAAATGGCACAGTATCTGGTACACGGTTAGGGTAGTCTGGCGTGATTGGCGCTTCAACGTGTGAAATGGGTATAACGCCCTTGTTTGGTGCTTTAGTCAGATCAGGTATTTGAGCCATTAATGGCGCGTTTACCGATGCTGGCTGGTATTCCTTTTTTGACTCTTTATTAAGTGACGCTGAAGGCTCACTCTTTACAGAAGCTGATGCGTTAGTTGTAAGAGTTGGGTAGCGAACACACTCATCTTCCTCTTTAATCATCACACCTAGGTTTTGGAAGTCTACAACAGGCTTACCGTTTAGGATGATATCGATATTTGCCTTAGCGTATGGACGTGGGCTGAAACCAATTTCAGTGACTTCCATGCGGTAAGTCAGTGTGCCTGATTGTGGCAGCACCTGTCCGCGACAGCGAACCTGCTGTGATGCATTTTCAAGTGGCTGGAAACGGCCGTTTTTAGTTTGCGTGTGCATACCTAAATGCAGCATGAAGAACTGTAGCAACTGACCACAACCTTCAGCCATTAATGAGCCCGCCATCACTTGGTCGCCCTGGAAGTGACATGGGAAGTACCAGTGATCAGGTTCTAGTTGCTTGTGGCCTTCGATTAGCCCAAGCCCCCATGTGCCGCCATTGCGCTCAACCTTGCTCACTTGCTCAATCATCAAGAATTTCTCTGATGCGAAACACAGTGAGGGCTGCGCAGCTCCGGCATGAGTTGCACCGAAACAGCCTTCAATATCAGCTGATAGTAGTTTGTGGATATCGCCGTAGCTAAAGCTCGTTTTAGGGCAATCTAGTAGTGGGTTGAAGGTCTTTTTCACTACTAAGTTGCGGGCTTTAATCTCATCTTCAGTACGGATCACACCTTTACCGTCTGCAAGCTCTTCATCGGTGAAGAAGCCAGCACAACCACCATCCATTTTAAGGATCATAGTATCGCCAACGAAACACTCGTAAGAGAAGAAGAACAGTAAGGTTTCGCCGTTGCGGGCGTAGTTGTTGATCTTAATATCGTAACGCAGGGTATCGCCGCCACGAGGCAGGTCGCCTAGGAAGGTGAGGGTACAATCAAGCAGGCGGTAAACACGGTCGCCCTTGTTCTCAAAATCGATACCTAGGTAGCTAATGAGCATCAAGTCACACTGACCTGATTCAACCGCGACTGCCCATGGGATCTGGCCATCAACCAGGTAAGGTGCATCCAGTGGAATGTCATACTCAGTGGTCATTGAACAAGGTTTGAACTCGTTCATGGTCGCATCTAGCTTAGTGACGCGAGATACCAGTAAGTAATCTGTGGTCGGTAGACGTACGCGGCGTGAGTAGCTGTCGATGATGGCGTAATCTGAGCCAAACACATTGGCGATATCGCCTTCTGCGTACTCAACTAAATCTGCGTAGTTCCAGATACAAGGTTTTAGCTCAGGCGTTGGCGCTGTGTATGGCGGCACGTTCGCGTGATCAGGTTTGAGCTCTGGGGCTGTATTCAAGGTGTTAGCGTATGAAACAGGCGCTGGGATTGTTGTGCTAGCGACAGGTGCTGGTGCTTGGCCTAGCTCTTGTCCTAGTGTTTGACCAGTTACTTGGGCTAGCTGCTGTTTAAGCAGAGCATCAGCGACTTTCATTCCCGCTGAACGGCTCTTCAAGAATGCCTGATGAGCTTCTTGTGTCAGCTGCTGGTTTTGTGCAAATGCAGCCATATCGCCTGCTGAAACGTCTATTGTCTTGTTAGGCGTTGTAATTACTTTATTTGTCATAGTCTTTCTATTCTCTGACTTGGTTGTCATAGCAGTACCTAAAACTGGAGTAGGGCTAACAGGTGTAGCTTGCGCTGTTTGCACTATTGTTTGTTCTGCTAATACAGGAGCGGGTACTGCGGTGCGCGATACAAGCGGCTTGTGCTGCTTCACAACGGTTGAAGCGCTGGCTGTCGCAAGCTTGCTCTGAATCGAGGCTTGAGCTGCAAGTGGTGTATCGACGATATGTTGGTAGATATCACGACCACCTAGAGTGACCTGCTTGAGTAGCTGGTGCTTAGCATCAGATTTAAGCTCACTGCTTAAGCGAGCTGTTAGCGCACTGTTTTCAGTTGAGGTTTGGCTGATTAATAGCTGAGAGATTTGATTCTCACTGCTATTAGCAACGATTGCCGCGCCCGCACCTTTATGCGAAAGGCTAAGCAGTCCATGGAGTAGGCTAGCCATACCTGCAGCAGCAAAGCTGTGACCCACACGCATATCGGCACTTGTGCTAACTGCATTGGGAAATAGCGTACTTACAGGTGAAGCCGCTAGGCTACCCGGTGCAATACTGGTTTCAACAACTTTAATTGTGTTGATATCAGCGCCAGCTCGAGTCAGCAAGTTATCGGCAACTAGGTTCGCTTCAGCAGCACGGCCAAAGGCTAACGAATTGATGCTGCCATAAGCGCTATCTGCATCAGCATCATCAGGCACAAGTACTACGGCACCCGCACCTTCACCGACATTCCAGCTGCCACTGTTTTGAGATGTAGAGTGCTGAGCGGCAGTTGCATCAATCGATACTGGCTCGACACTGTTTTTCAGTATTATCTGCTCGAAGCTACCAGAGAGATCAACCGCTGCGATAACGACCGCATCTAATGATTCACTGGCCATCATATTTTGCGCCACATCGATACAGCGACTCACCGACTGCTCGGCAGCAGAGATGGTAAATGCTGGCCCATGGAAATCCCATAAAGAGGCGATTCGAGAGGCCATGATGTTGCCGATAAAGCTGGTGTACTGGTTGAGCTTAGCTGCATCGAGCACACTATCCATAGTGATAGCTTCAAGGGCTTGGTACTCATCACTACTTAAAGTGACACCTAGCGCCGATAGGCTCTGCTCAAGTTGAGTGTGCAGATTCACTCGGCCGCGGAACTGGTGCAGTTCTAGCTCAGTTTCCATGGCAACCAGTACAGCCACTTTCTGACCGGCTTGAAGCTTAGCGTCACGAATCGCTTCGTCAGTCACCTTCATCAGCATCAGTTGCTGTGAGATCAAGCGATCATCTTCATTCGGCGGTAGCTTAAAGCGCAGGAAGTCCAAGTCGAAACTATCGACATAGGCACCCTTTGGCGCAGCCGTAAGGCCAAATTCTGCGAGCAACTCTTGATGTTTATCTAACCCTTTCCAGCGCTTCTTAGGCAGCGAGATAAAGCCATTGCTGTTTGATGCCACGGCATCGCTGAGCTGGTTTATGCTGCTAAGAGGACCAAAGTGAGAGGCAAGACCTGTGATCTTCATCGCTGCTACTTGAGTGATTGGCTTGCTAACCACTTGAACGTCAGCAGTGTCTTTTGAAGGTGAATAGCTCTCTAGCAATAGGTGCGCGTTACAGCCACCGAAACCAAATACCGATACACCAGCATGACGCTTATCGTTACCCGCTTTTACCGGCCAAGGTTGAACCTGATTCGGTAGCGTACCTGCATCAAATAGGCTATTAGGCGAGGATATTGCATCGCTAATATTAATACTTGGCGGCAATGCTCCCTCTTTCATGGCGAAAATCATCTTCATGATCCCCGGCATACCAGCGGCAGTGAGTAGGTGGCCTAAGTTAGATTTCGCTGAACCAATGAGCGGCGCTTTACTGCCGGCGAGCTTATCTTCGAAGAAGGTTTCCATCGAGGTCAGCTCAATCTTGTCACCTAACGGTGTGCCCGTTGCGTGACACTCAATCACTTCGATATCTTTTGGCTCGATATCACTGGCTTCATAGGCGCGCTCGAAGGCTTTTACCTGACCTTTAGGGTTAGGGCTCAGTACAAACTGTCCCTTACCATCGTTAGATAGGCCAACACCACTGACAACGGCGTAGATCTTATCGTTATCGCGCTCGGCATCTTCAAGACGCTTCAGTACAAGAACGCCAGCACCTTCTCCGGCAAACAGACCTTTACTGTCGCTATCAAAGGGCACTGAAACACCATGATCTGGGTAGGCGTGGAAGATTGAGAAGCCCATGTTGATAAAGAAGGGATCTGCGCCAGATACTGCACCTGCTAACATCACATCGGCTTTGCCAGCAGTGAGGTAATCACAGGCAAGCTTGAGTGAGTAGACCGAGCTTGCACAAGCGGCATCTAAGCTAAGCTGCGCGCCGCCTAAACCTAATGCATCAGCCACAACTTTCGAGGCGTTGTGGGCGATAGCACCATTGGCGTTATCCAGTGTTGCTTCACTTTGGGCACGAGTAGTGTGGGCGTTAGTTGGGTTTAGCTTAAATGCATTCGCACCTAGTTTATCCTGCAGCGCTTTTTCGACAGCGCTGTGATAGATAGGCAGAAACAGATCGTTTGAGCGAGTCGTTGGGAACGAAAGGGCACCCATGATGATACCCGTACGTTCAAGGGAGGCATTACCTAAGGTGATACCTGCATCATTGAGAGCCTTACGGCTAGTGTCTAGTGCCCAAAGGAAGCTGTCGTCTAGTCCGGTTAAGCTTTCGCTGGGTAGCTGATAGCCCGTAGCATCGAAGCTGAAATCTTCGATATAGCCGCCTTTATCACAATAAAAGCGGTCAGACTGTCCCTGAACTCCTTGATAGTCTTGGCTAGTCGCACCGAGCTTGTCATTGGTTAAGGTAGTACGTGAGTCTCGTTTATCGAGCAGGTTCTGCCAAAACTCACCTGGCGATTTAGCGTCAGGGTATAGTGTAGCAAGACCAACTATGGCGATCTTGCTTTGCTTAGTGGCCTGTTTGTCTGAAGAAGACATTAAACTTCCCCTTGTAGTGTTAGGTTCGGCATCTGTTCGCTGTTGCGCTGTGTCGTGCTAGCTGCTTTTTGTCGCTGAGACTGTAGTTGCGATAGTGCAATTTCACGATTCAATCCATCGATAAGAGGCTGAGTCGAGAGTGGAACACGATGACTAATGAGTTGGCCTAATGCTTTAAGCAAGGTAGTGATATCATCACCGCCCTTTGCATTGACGGGCACTGTGCAGCAAGGAAAGTCTGTTGACTCGCCGCCGCATTGGCGATCTTGCTTAGCGATTTTGTCGATAAGGGTGCAGTTTTGTCTATCTGCACCTAACTCAACAAATAACTTAGCACCTTGCTTTTGGGCACTATGAACAAGTGCGGTGAAGTCTAAGGTGTTGCAGAAGGTATCGGCAATTGAGTTGGCGACAACTTGGCTATCAAGGCCACCTTGGGGGCTTGATACATGAGTGTCACCAGATGCTGCACTGATAAACTTAATATCAGTTGGCAGTGACTCTTGCAGCGGCTGGTTGTAAAACAGCGCCACATTACCATGCTCTTCCATCGCAGGAGCCGTATGCATAGCTGTTACACGATTAGCGGCAATGCCACGTTTTTTCATCTGTGCTAATAACGCTCTGCATTGGTTCTCACAGCCTGCAATTACACAGGTATCACCCTGAACAATGGCAAGATAGGCGTGGGGGAACTCAGGGAGTAGCTCCTTTATGGGCGCTGCGGGAGAGCGAACCACAAAACTGTTCCAGACAATATCGGCATCGTTATTATCGAGCTGCCACGCCTTACGAACCGCAGTTAACTTGCCTGAAATTGCGCTAGTAAATAGCGGATCAGTCTTAGTTTTTTCAATCAGGGTATGTGGCTCTTTCCACACACCTAGACTTGCCCACATCGACGCTTCACCCATGGAGTAACCCAGAGCAAAGTTTGGCGTGATATTAAACTCTTTGACTAATAGTTGCGTCAGTAGGTAGCTGCTACCTACACCAGCAATTGCCAGATCCCCAAGCGGCATAGCAGGTGCTACCTTAGGGTCTAAATTATAGATGGCATCGGCTTGAAACATGGATTTCAAGTCACCTTCACGCTCAAGTTGAGAATAAAGTGATGGGAAGTAGCCATGTAGCTCACTGAACATATCGCTATAAACTGTGCCTACACCTGGGTAAACAAAGGCAAGGCCATTTTGAGCAGCTGATCCTAAAGGCTCAGCTGTAAAGTAGCTACCAGCAGGCGTTCGATACTGTTGTGAAAGCGCTTGGCCACTTTCAGCCATTATCTTAGACACAGTCACAGCCATGGCATCAAGCTCTTGTTGCATAGCTTCAATGGAGCTTGCCTGCAGCGTGATGGCATATGTGTTTGCGACGTTGCTTGCTTCAAAGGCAAGCAGGTTATCACGCATCAAGATCAGCAATGACTCGGTAGTTGCCGCCGCTAGCAGTTGAGTTTTTAGTGCACTAAGCGCATCAATAAGCCCTGCTTGGCTATCAGCTGAGAGCACAAGCTGTAACCGCTTAGTATCGATAATCGACTTGGGTGCGATAAAGCCAGTGCCTTGGGATACGATGAAGCTGATACAGCTGTGATTGTTAACGCATTCGCTTGGGCTGTGGGCACTTTCGCTTTGAGCTGTAATGCTATTAGTAAGGTTAATGGCCAGCACACGTGCTTGGTGGTGGTCGGTAAACCAGTAGTGGCTAGCGGCCTGTTTTGGGCCAATAGACTCAGTATCTCTATGGTGGGTACGGGAAGCAAGGTCTTTGATCTGCTCACATACGGCATCAAACTGCTCAGTGCTGTTAAGCTCTGGCAGATCAAAGCGCTTGCTGACACTCTCAGGCTTACGCTTTGCTTGGCTTAATGCGCTCTTCATACAAGACAGCATACAAGAGTCAGCAGAGGCTGATGAATCAGCCTCTGATTGGATCTGCATGGCTGCCAGTTGCGCGTGGGGATGAATGCGATTTTGCGCCGCTTTTAGTGCGTGCATCATCAACAGCGAGCTGGTCGGCGTTGAGATTTGCACTATCTTACCTTGCTCAATCGACTCGATAGTGGCAGTTAAGTTAGCTTCAAAATCATCGACCTTGATAGTGACAAGCTCAGTTGTCTCTAGCAATTTAGAGTGATACAGCTCAGGCATTAGCACAGAAAGCTGCTTAGCCGTCTCAGGTAAATCAGAAGCTGAGCTATCCTGAGACTCTTTCGCAGTACTTAAGTCCAGAGATACGGGAAGCACCAAGAGTGCGATGCGCAATGGCATCTCACTCTTGATAACTTGATCACTGACGCTCGCTGCTGAATTACTCACTGTAAAGTGAACAGGAGGTGTCGACTTGACCATTAGGACTTTCCTCCAGTGGCGCTCAAGGCTGCCTCTTTGCTTTCATTGAGAAAAGCGCTATTGAGCTTTTTGCTGATAGTGACTTTCGCCCCTTTCATCATTGCGCTTAGCTCACCATTTTCATGGTAAAGCGCGACATTAGCCTCAAGTGAACGGCTACTTGTCTTAACAACCTCTAGCGTTAGCACTGCTTTATCACCAAATGCTAAAGGCTTGTTTGAGATAAACTCGCCTATAGCTGATGGTAAGCTCGCTGCACCGTACTTAAGCCTTGCCCAAACCAGCATCGCCTGTAGCAGTAAATCTTCAGCAAATGGCTGACTACCACCGATATGCTGCGTGGCAACAAACTGGCCGCAATCACTGTCATCGACTTGTGGAAGCTGACAACTTGCCAGCAGCCCTGCATCATCAAAGCTAAACACCTGCTTTATGCCCTGCAGACGTGGCCCGTGGAATAGGGTTCCGTTGCTGTAGAGCTCAGCATCAGTTGTGACGGCTTCACCAGTTAAATCGAACGACTTAGTGGCAAAGGTCTCACTTGATACTGCAAGCGTCGCTTTGTATTGCGGACGACCTTGACTACTAATTAACGCACTCATTTTAAGAGCCGCTGAAGGCTCGCCATTTACAACTTCTGCTGAAGGCTCTGGCGTTAACTCAAGGGTCATCTCTTGAACATCCTTGCTGTCGAAGATGATCCCTTTAAGAAGCTTATAGTCGAGTACTTTAACTTGAGCGCCGAGCATCTCACTGGCGGCCTCGCGCATCCACTGTATTGCACATACAGTGGGAAGCACTGGATTACCGCTAATGCGGTGGTCTTGAATAAAGACCATAGCATTAGGGGTTAAGGCTCTTGTTAAAGAAACAGGTGCTAGCGGGCGCGATGCAAGTTGCACCTCACCCGCATTAAGCTTTTTTACAGAAGCGTCCTGTGTAGATGAGCCATCAGCGTCTTTGCTTGAGCCGTCGCCACCTTGCATAGAGGTACCAATAAGCAGTTGAGCGCCGGTCTCACTTAGCAGTTGGGTGGCAAACAGCTCAGCCCCTGCTTTTAGTGGGATAACGTAGACACCGCGCTCAGTAAACATCTTCTTAAGTGCATCGGTAACCATGCCGCCATCCCAAGGACCCCAGTTAAAGCTCATCACTTTAGCCTGTGGGTTGCGTGCAGTGAACTGCAGCGCCGCCTTGTTTAGGATGTCGTTAGACATAGCGTAATCGCTCTGACCTGTGTTGCCGTAGAAACCAGCGGCAGATGAGAACATAGCAAGTAGTTTCACCTTGCTTGAATCAAGGGCTGCAAGCAGGGCTTTAAGGCCATTGACCTTAGTGCCGTAAACGCGGCTTAACTCTTCGATTGTCTTATCTTGGATATGCTTATCGGCAAGTACGCCTGCGCCATGGATAAGGCCAGTGATCTCATTTGAGCGGCCTTTAAGTGCTGCTGTGATTGCTGTAGTGTCAGTTACATCCATGCTGACATATTCAGCACTTGCGCCAACCTCTGCAAAAGCATTCAGGGCTGTGTTGATCTCAATTGAGCTCTTAACAGTCCAAACTAACGCTTCAACCTGCTTAGGGGTTGGCTTACTACCTGTTGAGATAATATGCGCAATCGCTGCGGGCTTTAGCTCGCTAATTTGCTTACCTGTTGCCCATGCCGGGATAGCCAATAACTCGCTACGGCCTGCAAGGATAAAGTGAGACTGTGTACGCTTAGCAAGGGCTAGGGCACATTCAAAGGTCACACCTTTTGCTCCCCCGGTCACCAGTATTTTATCTGCACTGTTAAGGTCAGAACCAGCATGTTTACTGTTCGCTTCACCCGCTATAAGCGTTGTACGGACAAGGTTGCCTTTAGCGTCGAGTGAGATACCAGCCTCTGGTAGATTCGTTTCGCTATCGAACAACTCATTGGTGATCGCGTCGCTAAGATGGGTTGCATCTAGGTCAGTTGCAATGTCTAGTGCACGGCAGAAGACCGTTGGCCATTCATGGCTCAGTGTCTTAGTTAACCCTGCAAGTGCTGCTTGGTTTAGCTCAGCATTTTGTAGCTGCTTCGTGTCTAAGTAACCAAAACCACCATCGATACGGCTAACAGTGATGAAGCTGCGACGCTTATCACTTGATGCGTTAAGTTTTGGCTGTAGCAGCTTAGCCCAAAGGAAGGCTTGGCTCACGTGAGTGAAGCTTTCACTGCTCAGGTTTACAGCATCAGCAACATTGTCAGAGTTTGATTCTGGCTGCAGATGAATAAATCCACCAATTTGACCTAGTTGTTGCTCTATTTGAGCAATAACAGCATTGATTCCTGACTCATCAAGGCTCTTTGCTTGGAAGCTTGCAACATCACTGCTTAGCGGTGATTGAGCTGCGCCTTCAGGTAGACGTATAACGGCTACTTTAAGACCTTGCTTAGTGAGTTTCTCTGCTAGTACGCCTGCATTGTGACCATCATCGGTGATCACTAGGCTAGCGTCTGCGGCGAAACAGTTGTTGATTTGATCCGCCGCTTTAAGCTTTTTTAGCGCTACCTCGCTGTGAGGAGGAAGTTCTAGCGTAGAGGTGATTGTCTCAGCGACTGACTTAACAGCACCTGAAACAGCGGCACCTGCTGTAGAAAGTTTGCTGTTCATGTACGACACGATTTCGCCCAGTGTACGACACTCAGCAAGGTCTTCTGGGTTTAGCTCAGGAAGGCCTGGAAGCTCATCTTGAACAGTACCTAGAATTTCAACACGCTTGATTGAGTCGATACCCAGGTCAGCTTCCATATCCATGCTAAGTTCTAGCATCTCAGTTGGGTAGCCAGTCTTGTCGGCAACCACTGACATCATAGTGCCTTGCACTTTTTCTGCGCTAAGACCACTCATCGCAGGCGCTGCGGCGGCACTTGTGTTAGTCAGCTTAGAGTTCATGTAGCTTACGATTTCGCCCAGCGTACGACACTCGGCAAGATCTTCAGGGTTTAGTTCAGGTAAGCCTGGAAGCTCATCTTGAACAGTACCCAAGATTTCAACGCGCTTGATAGAGTCGATACCAAGGTCAGCTTCCATATCCATGCTAAGTTCTAGCATCTCTGTTGGGTAGCCAGTCTTATCGGCAACCACTGACATCATGGTGGCTTGGACTTTCTCTGCAGAAAGGTCATTAGTAACGGGAGCAGCAACTTGAGGCGCTGAAGCAGCAGGCGCCGCGGCGGCACTTGTATTAGCAGAGCCTTCAGCTGCACTGGTATGAGTCAACTTGCTATTCATATAGGTAACGATTTCGCCCAGCGTACGACACTCAGCAAGATCTTCAGGGTTTAGTTCAGGTAAGCCTGGAAGCTCATCTTGAACAGTACCTAAAATCTCAACACGCTTGATAGAGTCGATACCAAGGTCTGCTTCCATGTCCATGCTAAGTTCTAGCATTTCAGTAGGGTAACCAGTCTTATCGGCAACCACTGACATCATAGTGCTTTGGACTTCTTGCGCGCTCAAGGCTGTCTCTGCAGAGAGACCGCTTGTAGCAGCAACTTGAGGCACTGCGCCTTCAGCTGAAGCGCCTGCGGCGTCACTTGTAGAGAGTTTGCTATTCATATAGCTAACGATTTCGCCCAGTGTACGACACTCGGCTAGATCTTCTGGGTTTAGCTCAGGCAGGCCTGGTAGCTCATCTTGAACTGTACCTAGAATTTCAACGCGCTTGATAGAGTCGATACCAAGGTCGGCTTCCATATCCATTTCAAGCTCTAGCATCTCAGTCGGGTAGCCAGTTTTCTCGGCAACTACTGACATCATGGTCGCTTGGACCTTCTCAGCAGAAAGACCATTAGCAACGGGAGCAGCAGCTTGAGGTGCAGCGGCTACACTTGTAACAGTCCCTGAAGCTGGAAGCTTAGAGTTCATATAGGTAACGATTTCGCCCAGCGTACGACACTCAGCTAGATCTTCAGGGCTGAGTTCAGGCAGACCTGGTAGCTCATCTTGAACGGTACCTAGAATTTCAACACGCTTGATAGAGTCGATACCAAGGTCTGCTTCCATATCCATCTGAAGCTCTAGCATCTCAGTAGGGTAGCCCGTTTTCTCGGCAACCACTGACATCATAGTGCCTTGTACCTTTTCGGCACTTAAACCGTTTGAAGCTGGAGAAGTAACTTGAGGAGCCAAGGCGGCACTTGAGCCTTCTGCTGGAAGCATAGAGTTCATATAGCTAACGATTTCGCCCAGTGTACGACACTCAGCTAGATCTTCAGGGCTTAGTTCAGGCAGGCCTGGTAGCTCATCTTGAACAGTACCCAAGATTTCAACTCGCTTGATAGAGTCGATACCAAGGTCTGCTTCCATATCCATCTCAAGCTCTAGCATCTCAGTCGGGTAGCCAGTCTTCTCGGCAACCACTTCAAGCATGGTAGCTTGGACTTTCGCTGCACTTAAACCAGCTGGAGCTGCGGGTGCAGCGACGGCAACAGGCGATACTGTAACTGCTTGTACAGATGCAGCTTGATGGCTAACAGTCTGCTCTGGTTTAGCTACTGGCTTAACTACTGGCTTAGTTACGGGTGCTGGAGCAACTGGGGTAGCTGGAGCTTTTGCAACAGGTGCGCTAACTCTAGGAGCTGGAGCGGCTTGAACTGGTGCACTAACATAAACAGGCGCAGCAGCTGGTTGAGCAATAGGTGCGTTAACTCTTGGAGCCGCGGCGCTAGGAGTGCCGTTTAGCATGCTTAGTGCTGCAGTGTTACTTCCTGCTTGCATCTCAAGGAACTGAGTATGGCTTTGCAATGTCTGTGCTTGTAGCTGGTGGAACTGCTCCATTGAGCGTTGTAGGCTCTCTGGGATGGCAACGCCAGTGCCTGCAAGTTTTGTTTGCTCAGTCATCAAGGTTGTGAAGGTCTCACCATACTGCTGTGGGATCTCAAGGAACTGTTGATGAAGCTCAGCAGCTTGCTGCTGCGCGGCAAAGAAGTTAGTTAATGCATCATTGCTTACGCTAAGAGCCGCTGATGGCTCTCTGGTAGCTGAAGGCGCAACAGAATGATTTTGAGCGGTAGGCGTTTGGCCATTAGACGCTTGGTTATTAGACACTTGCGTATTTGTCATGGGTACAGCAATCTCCACAATCTTTTCTACTTCTACTATTTTTTCAACGACCTTTTCAACTTCAACGACTTTCTCTACCACTTTCTCAACTTCAACTATCTTTTCTTCAACGATAGTAGAGCTGGTGACAGTGCCTGTCTCTAGAGATTTAGCCATCTTAGCGCGCGTCGATTTGCTGATATGGTTAACAGCGTTTAGCGAGATGCTCATTGGAGACTTCTTCTCAGGCGCGGCTATATCGGCTTGGTATGGGTCGATGTTATCGAGCTTGATACCGGCAACCGCTAGCTGCATCGCAGCTTGCTTAAGTTGTAGGTCGCTATCGCCTTTAGGGCTTGGGTTGATAGCGATCGCAGTTACATCTGCTTTTGCTGCAAGTGTACCTTGAACCAGCTTCTGTAGAATGTTTTTAGGACCAAACTCAACAAATACACGTGCGCCAGCGTCATACATAGCTTCAAGTTCAGCGGTAAAGCGCACCGATTGAAGCATATGCTTCTTGAACGAGGCCTTAATCTTAGCGGCGGTGTTATCGTAAAGCTCACCGGTTGCGTTTGAGTAAAGTGCGCGGGTAGGCTTGTTGAACTTAGCGCCATCGATTGCTTTTGCAAAAGGCGCTTGGGCGTGACCAACAAGTTCAGTGTGGAAAGCGCCAGATACAGGCAGGTTAATTGCCTTGTAGCCTTGCTCGCTAAGTGCTTTAGCTGCATCAGCTGTTGAGGTAGTAGGGCCTGCAATGACCGATTGCGTCGGTGCATTGTAGTTAGCGACTTTTACACCATCGAATTTGGCAATTGTTGCTTCAACAGTTTCTAGGTCGCTAGCATCTTTTGTGATGATAGCGTACATAGCACCAGTGTCAGCTTCTACACCATCTTTCGCTGGTGCTTTAGTTGCCATGGCATCGCCACGGGCAAAGGCTAGCTTGTAGTAATCTTCAGTAGAGATAGCGCCAGATGCGCAAAGGGCACTTAGCTCACCGAAGCTGTGACCTGCAACCATATCTGCATTGAAGCCCGCAGCGGTAAACAGCTCGTACTGACCCATAGAGAGAGCACCGATTGCACTTTGTGCATTGGCGGTATTAGTCAAAATAGCTTCTTGAGCTTTAACATCATCTTTATTAAACACAGGCTTTGGATAAAGTGTCTGTGAAAGCGGAGTCTTGTCATTTGCGGCAAAGACTTTATCTGCAGTAACTAGCTGCTGACGCATCTCTGGGTAGTAACAAGCAAGGTCGCGACCCATGTTGAGGTACTGCGAGCCTTGGCCAGCAAATAGTGCGGCAACTTTACCTTCGATGGCGTTAGCGCGGTAGCTAGTGCCACCGGGTAGCTGCCAAGCGTCGTCTGTGCTGCTGGTTAGCTTTGCAATTGCTTGCTTGATCTGTGTTGCTAGCTCTTCGCCTGTATTAGCCACTAAGCCGATACGCGGTGCTTTGCTGTCAAGATCACGCAGTGCATAGTTAGCAGCGCTGTCTTTAAGAATAAACTCAGCTGTTGACGATTGAGCAGCTAGCTTGTTTAGCTCAGCGATTAGCGCATCTTTTGACGCTGCGCTGACTAGGAAGCTTTGGGCAACTTGGCGCTGACGGTACTTAGCTTTCTCGCTATCTAAACGGCTGTGCTCATTGTTGTACTCTTCTAGTACGAAGTGGAAGTTAGTGCCACCAAAACCAAATGAGCTGATACCCGCACGGCGCGGCGTGCCATCAACACGTGGTAACCAAGGGCGAGTCTCTGTGTTGAGATAAAACGGCGAGTTCTCGATATCTAGCTTAGGGCTAGGCTGGCTAACGTTAATCGTCGCCGGCAGTACTTTATGATGCAGTGCAAGCGCTGCCTTAATCAGACCTGCAGTACCCGCTGTTGATTTAGTGTGACCAATTTGAGACTTAACCGAGCCGAGTGCAATATGTTGCTTAGTATCATTACCTTCGCTGAATACAGAGCAAAGACCTGCAAATTCAGCTGCATCACCTGCTGCAGTACCTGTACCATGAGCTTCGATAAGGCCAAGTGTATGCGGTGCAAATCCTGCGTCATCATAGGCGCGGTTTAGTGCTTTAGCTTGACCTTCTGGGCGAGGCGCATAGATAGACTTGAACTTACCATCAGATGAAGAGCCGATGCCTTTAATCACTGAGTAAATTCTGTCGCCATCACGCTCAGCATCTTCAAGACGCTTCAACGCGATCATGCCGATACCTTCACCAATCATCATACCTTTTGAGTCGATATCGAATGGCTGAATAGTTTCATTAGTCGTGAAAGCAGGTGTCTTTGAGAAGCTCATGTACATAGACGGTGAGTTATCGGTACACACACCACCTGTGATCATCATCTCTGAGCGACCTTCAACCAGTTCGCTTAGCGCCATACGCATAGCGGCAAGTGAACCTGCACATGCTGCATCAACCACACAGTTCATACCACCTAAATCGAAACGGTTAGCGATACGGCCTGAGATAACGTTACCTAGAGAACCTGGGAACGAGTTCTCTTCCCAGTGAACATACTGGTCTTGGAACTTCTTGATTAGCATAGCGCTGTCTTCGTCACTGATACCACTGTTAGCAAACACTTTCTTAAGAACTGGGTACTGAAGACGTGCTGTTAAACTATGGCTGATCTTTTGACCACCACCCACACCCAATGTGATACCAATCTTATCTCTGTCATAACCCTCTGGCAGCTTAGCGTCCGCTAATACCTCTTTAGCTACAATTAAAGACAGTAGCTGAGATGAATCCGTTAACTCCAAGATATTTGGTGGCAGACCAAACTCCATTGGATTGAAATCAACATCAGGCAGGAAACCACCGCGCTTACAATAACTCTTATCTGGTGTGCTCTTGTTGGCATCAAAATACTCTTCTGGCTTCCAGTGAGTCGATGGCAACTCTGTAATTGCATCGATTTTCTCGCTGATCAAGTCCCAGAATTTATTCAGGTAACGAGAGTTAGCAAAGATACTTGCCATACCGACAATGGCGATAGGCATATCTTTAAGGCGTTTATTCAGGCGGCTATCTTCAGCAGTATTAGTCGCTTGGGTTTCTTGCTGTTGCTTATCGTTTGCTGCAGGTTTCTTTCCCTTAGCTGACGATACTTTCTTTGAAGGTTTAGAGGTCTGGCTCATTATGAGTCTCCACTGGGTGCCTGATTAGGCGTCTTGTTGTTAGTCTCAACGTTTTCTGTGACATGCCCATGACTAAGCTTGGCACCAGGAAATCGTTGCAAAAAGGTGTGGTAGTTGCGAACAAGCAACTTACGCAGATGAAACGGCCCATGCTTTAACACATAGGCGATGTATCGGTTTGTGGCTTGAGTATTGCCATCTTGATATATATCTAAGTAAATCCAGTCACTGCTACGGTCTATACCCAGCAGTATTGAACTTGGTTTTTCGTCGGTAAGCTGAGGTGGGATAGTCAAAGAGACTACCTGCAGCACATCACTGTTATCATCTTCAGCAATGGTTTTGGCCAATGTGTCAGGGTGCAAGGTATAGGTTTCGATATTGCTGCCTTGCACAATCGGCAACTGGTTAAAATAACGCTCAGGTACCTGCGGGCTTTTGATATCGCCGACTTTAGATACACCATAACGTTTAAGGCATCTCGCTAAACCTGAACGTGAAACATTAGGGTTGATAAATTTCTGTGTCACTTTTAGCAGCTTATCTAACGGAGTTTTAAGCTGGTATCTCAGGCCTACCACTACATATTCTTGCAACGGGGTTAGCGTGGTATTTAGGTGATGGGGGGTATTTGGCGTGTTTTCGACAGAGTCGCGCTTGCGCCACTTTCGCACAGTAGCCTCACTGATATTCAGCACCTTAGAAAGTTGACCCACTGTAAAGTCTGATTCTTGTATGAATCGACGCATCTCAGGAGTCGTAGTGGCATTGCTATGCCGAGTCTCTGTTGCTGTTTGCGTACGCTTAATCTGACTTTGGGTATCAGAGCTAAGATTTTTACGAGTATGCTCTACCATTAAATTAGCGGTGTTCCGTTAATAATGTACTGGGACTAAATGCGATATTATGACTGGAGGACTCTGCAGAAGTTCCCATTCTATCGTGATTTAATCAGTATTGTTTGGCCAATGGTTGAGCACATTACCTGAGCTTGGATAGCAATACAATCACCTGGGACTGAATAGTGCCTCTTCAGACCAGTTTGAGCGTACGCGTGTATGTTTTTTATGATCTGCATTAACAAATCCAAACAAAGTGAGCACATAGTGAGCATGTTTGTTGGAAATGTGTCATGGGTTATATCTGTGCTGCGTAAACAGATTGGTATCTCTTGTTAATTAAAGCAGGCTTTAAGTGATAAACAGTCGGTCTTAAAACCAAGCTTGCTAGTGCTTAAGTCTTAATAAAAAGGTATTAGTAGTAAAATAAACTGTACATTTAATGTTTTTAGCGTGAAACCTCTAAGTTGAGATGTTTGCAAACTAACTGATAGTGTGTAAGTTTGTTGACTGTTAAACCTTTTCTATTGTGAGGCATGAGATAGATTCATTCAGCTAGGAATAGAGAAGTAGGACCGAGAATTCATTTATATGGATTTAATTTAAGGAAGAGTTTAAATAAGGAGAAGTTAGTGTCTATATTAAAGTCCAACTTCATAAAATCAGGGGTTATGGCATCTATTATCTTGGCTGTAACAGGATGCAGCTCGGTTGCTGATGAACCGATGACTGAAGAGCAACGATTATTGAAGGAAAAAAATGATAAAATCCTTGCTGAATCTGGTTATCGTTGTAAAAAAGTAAAGCAAACTGGCTCGAGTATTCCTAAGAGGATCTGCAATACAAGACAGCAACGTGAAGATCGAAAACAAGATGCTCAAAAAATGGTAGATGACATTGTTAATGGTGCGCCACCGCCACAGTCATTGTGATTACCTTTCTTGTTTCTTAACATGGCATAAAGATAAATAAGTCATCTATTTATCTTTATGCTTTATCTATTTAGCCTTTTCTATTTAGATACAGGCCTGAAATCAGTCTATTAGATATTTGATGCTGCAGTTTTAATTCGCCCCAGTAACTCCCATCTAGATTTGTTCATAAAAATGACTCAGGTCAAATAATGAGCAAGCCATCAAGTCTATACTTTTATTACCAATCAGTATAAAGATGTGATCGCTCAGCGAGAGTTTAGCGCTTCAGAGGCAAGGTTATTAATAGCTCCTGCATTAATGACATTCAGAACATCCATGTTCTTTGCAGCGAGTGAAGGGCATAGTTATTCTACGTTCTAGCTCGTTAACACAGCATCTGACGTGCTAAAACTCGCCTTTCAGGAGTGTTTTTGACTGCCTACTTCTTCGTTGAATAGCTTCACAAGGGAATAACGATTCCATCAGCAATTCGCCTTGAATTAGTTGCCAAAATCACTCTGAGCAGTTCACTTTCTTATACTGATTGGTATAAGTCATTTGATTGATCTCACCTATATGGGCTGGTTCTGTCTATTTATTGATAAGAGTTTGCCCTCATAAGCTACAGGAGTTGGTTATGGCGGAGTTTCTTACGGAGCAGATCAGAAATATTGCAGTGTTAGGACATTCAGGGGCAGGAAAGTCGACCCTGATTGAGGCCTTGCTGTACAGGGCAAAAGCGATAACGCAAAAGGGCAGGGTGGATAGGGGCACAAATCATGCTGATTTCACTGCCCAAGAACAATCCCACCACCATAGCCTAGAACCTTCTTTTTTAAATCTTGATTTCAACCAACACCATATTAATCTTATCGACACACCAGGTTTACCGGATCTCTTTGGCCGAGCGCTGCCGCCCTTACCTGGGGTTGAGTCAGTATTATTAGTCATTAATGCTACAAGCGGTATTGAAACGATTACGCACAGAGCGTTTGAGGCAGCCAGAACTCAAGGCAAAGTGATTTTGATAGCAATCAACCACATTGATGGTAATCAAGAAAAACTGCCTGATCTGCTCGACGATATCCAAACTAAGTTTGGCGCTCGTTGCTTGCCGGTGAATCTACCGAGTGCATCACTTGATGACGTTGTAGATTGTTATTTGCACTGTGCAGATAAAGTAGATAATCAAATAGCGCCTCTGTTTCACTCGGCAATAGCGGCTCGAGATGAGCTGATAGATACCGTGCTTGAGGAAGACGAAGCGTTAATGGAGCTATATCTGGAGCAAGGGGAGCTACTAAGCCCTGAACAGCTTCATGAGCCGTTGGAGCTTGCCCTGCGTATGGGGCATCTAGTGCCAGTATGTTTTACCAGTGCAGAATCAGATGTTGGAATAGACGCATTATTAGAGGTGTTCACTAAGTTACTTCCTAACCCGCTAGAGGCTAATCCACCGCAGTTCGTTAATGGTTTTGGTGAAGCCATGGTGCCTGTCGATGTGACTCAAAAAGCCAATGACCATGTATTAGCCCATGTATTTTCTGTTTCCATCGATCCTTTTTTCGGCCGCATGGGGGTAATGAGGCTATATCAAGGCACTATGACGATAGGCATGAAACTATTTATTGGAGAGGGACGCAAGCCCGTTAAAGTCACTCATCTTTTTAAGCTACAAGGTGATAAACATGTCGGCATACCAAGGGCGGTACCAGGGGATATTATCGCACTAGCTAAAATAGATGAACTTGAGGTAGGCGCTGTGCTTCATGATAATCATGATGAAGATAAGTTTCATCTACCTGAAGTGAGTCTACCTCAGCCAATTTTTGCTTTGGCTGTTACGCCTAAGCGCCGCGGAGATGAGCATAAGATAGCTGAAGTACTCAATAAGTTAGTGGTAGAAGATCCTAGCTTGAACATATGCGGCTCTAGTTTGGGTAACGCAGGTTCAGGTCTTAGAGATACTTTAGGGCAGACTGTACTTCAAGGGCAGGGAGAGCTTCACCTGCAAATAGCGATTGAGAAGGCCCATGACTTATTTCATGTGGATATGGATACGGACAAACCCGCTGTTGCTTATAAAGAGACCATTACCGAACCTGGACAGGCGCGGTATCGACATAAGAAGCAATCGGGTGGTTCGGGTCAATTTGGTGAGGTAGAGCTAAGAATTGAGCCGCAATCAAGAGGATCTGGCTTTGAGTTTGTCAGCAAAGTGGTTGGTGGCTCAGTACCTGGCCAGTATATATCGGCGGTTGAAAAAGGAGTCAAAGAGGCTATGTTACATGGTCAACTCGCTGGATTTCCTATGCAGGATATCAAGGTGAGCTTACTTGACGGTAAGCACCACAGTGTTGATTCAAAAGAGATAGCGTTTGTGATGGCAGGTAAGAAAGCCTTCATCGAAGCAGTAAGTCAGGCTTCTCCAGTTATTTTAGAGCCCATAGTCGAGATGCAAATTTGTATTTCGAGTGAGCACGTGGGAGATATAACTGGTGATATCAGTGCGCGCCGAGGCATGGTGTGTGGTACGAGTGCTATGGGTGAGCAGAAGATTGAAGTGAGTGTCGAGGCACCTCTGGCTTCAGTTGATGATTATTCCACGCGGCTTAAGTCATTGACCGGTGGAGACGGTCAATTTTCGATGGCGTTTAGCCGTTATGACATTACGCCTGAGCATGTCCAACGACAGTTAGTGAAAGAGTTTTGTGTGTAATTGTATTAACTCCTTTAGTGTTGCTGGGTAATGTCTTATAGCACTGCCCAGCTTAATATTTTTACATGCTATTCATCCTTTATCGTACGTAGATTTATATTATTCAAATCACTGTTTCGCTTTTTGTTCAATCGTTTATAGTAGCTAATAGTTCGTTGATTGATTCAATCATCTACTGTGCTATGGGGACTTTATATGCGCGATTTATTGAACCTAAACGTTAGGCTTTATGCTGCTTTATTTCTGTTTGCTATTTACCTGTTTTCTGGGCTCGCAGAGGCTAAATCGGCATCTGAAATAGTGGCAGAGTCAGATAAACAGATGCGAGGAGATGCCAGCTATACAGTGGCGACTATGAATATTATTCGCCCCGATTGGACTCGCTCCATGAGCATGAAAAGCTGGACCAAGGGCCAAGACTTGTCACTGGTACTGGTGACAGCTCCTGCTAAAGATAAGGGGAGTGCATCGCTGAAACGTCAAAAAGAGATGTGGAACTGGATCCCAAGTATCGAACGTGTGATTAAAATAGCCCCATCGATGTTGAGTCAATCTTGGATGGGATCTGATTTTACCAATGATGATCTTATCAACCAGTCCTCTATCGTTGTGGATTATGACCATAAACTCATCGAGGAGCAGACTATTGATGGTGATGACAGCTATGTCATCGATGCCATTGCGAAAGCTGATGCGCCAGTGGTGTGGAGTAAAGTGAGATTATGGATCTCCAAAGAGAGTTACCTGCAGCGCAAGGTGGAGTTTTATGATGAGTTCGATGACTTAGTTAATACCATGGAGACTTTCGATGTAAAGCAGATGGGAGGCCGGTTAATCGCCACCCGCATGACCATGACGCCAAAAGATAAGCCAGGCAATAGAACTGAGATGATCACCCATGAAGCCCAGTTCGATTTTGATATTGGTGATGCCTTCTTCTCGCAAAGTCAGATGAAAGCGTTAAGGGATTAAGGTTTTAGTCACGAGCTACGAGCTACGAGCTACGAGCTACGAGCTTTACTCGCTACTCGCAGCTTTCTTAGCTCTATCTTGTACTCGTAGCTGATGTTAGGGAGATCTATGTTAATCAAACTTGCTTGGCGAAATTTGTGGCGACAGAAACGCCGGACGTTACTGACTGCAAGTGCACTGGCCTTAGCGTTAACTCTCTCTTTAGTTATGCGTAGCACCCAGGAGGGAAGCTATGCTAATAATATCGAAAATAGCGCTCGCTTTTCTACCGGCCTCATTCAGCTGCAACACCCAGAATTTGCCCAGACCCAGAGCATTGATGATCTACTGCCACAAAGCGATGCCTTTATCGATATCGCGAAAAATCTGCCAGATGTAGAGCGAGCTTTACCTCGCATTGAGTCATTTTCACTGGCCGCCGCTGCCGATAAGTCTAAAGGCGTTATGGTGTTGGGGGTCATGCCTGAGGAAGAGGATGATTACTCGGGGATTGCCAGTAAGCTGGTGGCGGGGGAGTTCCTTAAGCAAGATGATAAGCAAGTGATGATAGGTCAGGGCTTGGCTGAGTATTTTGAGCTTGCTGTTGGCGATGAGATCGTACTCTATGGCCAAGGGTATCGGGGGCAAACTGCTGCTGGGCTATACACAATTAAAGGCATCTTGCATTTTCCAATCTCTGGGCTCGATAACCAGCTTGTTTATATGCCATTACCACTGGCACAAACGCTGTTTAGCGCAGAGAAACAGGTGACGGCTTGGGTACTACATACCCATGAGCTTATCAATCTTGAGCGCACAGTGACCCAGCTAACCCAGGCCTATAATGAGCAAAGTGCTTCTGCGGGCTTTACTGGGCAAGTTAATGTACGGGATTGGAAGGCGCTATCTCCCGAGATGGCGCAGCAGATAGCCATGGATAAAGCGGGCGGAATTTTTATGATGTACCTGCTCTATGGCGTGGTGGGCTTTGGTCTGTTTGCCACTATCTTGATGATGACATTAGAGCGGCAGCGAGAGTTTGGCGTTATGTTAGCCACTGGACTGTTACGGCCAAAACTGCTTGTTTTAGTCATGCTTGAGTCGAGTTTTATCTCGCTTTTGGGGATCGTGTTCGGCTTACTTGTGGGCACCCCCATACTTGTCTGGTTTAACCTTCACCCAATTGAGCTAACTGGGGAGACTGCGCAGCTGATGTTAGATATGGGCTGGGAGCCGATTATTCCTATGATGCTCGCGCCATGGTTGTTTATCGACCAGATTCTGATCGTACTTATTCTGATGCTAATCTGCTTAATCTACCCATTATGGCGGGTTTACCATTTAGATTTGGTGACCGCGCTAAAGGGAGGTGAACATGCTCATTAAATTGGCTTGGCGTAATTTATGGAGAAACAAACTACGGACATCGATTATGCTCAGTGCCATGGTTTTTGGGCTCATTGGCGTGGTAACCATGATGGGCTTTATGACAGGCATGTACGGCAATATGATTGACAATGCTATTGCCTGGCAAACCAGTGATCTTCAAGTTCATAATCGGCAGTATGTTGATAATCCAGAGCTTAAGTTACTTATTCACTCCCCTGAAAATGTCACGGCAGCGTTAGCGAGTATGCCGGAAGTCAAAGCTTGGTCTTCACGGTTTTTGGTTGATGGCATGGTGGCATCGGCGCGCTCTAGTCGTGGGATCCGTATCAATGGTGTCGATATTGATGATGAAGCTAAGGTCACGCCACTTGCCAGCAAAATGATCGCGGGAACGTGGCTGCCGGCGAAGGGGAGGCACCCTGTGCTGGTATCTGAGAAAACGGCCGAACGGTTGAAGCTACGCTTAGGCTCAAAAGTCGTTTTAACCTTTAGCGATGTGAATAAAGATGTCACAGGTGCCGCTTTTAGAGTCGCTGGCATTTTCAAAACGCCATCGACAGGTTTTGATGATGGCAACCTCTATGTCAGACGAGGTGACTTGATGAAGATGGCAGGGCTTGATGGCGTGCATGAGATAGCCGTCGTGCTCCATCAAACTGACAACCGATTCTCAAATGAAGCAGCGCTTAAGGTGAAGCAACGGCTTGATGAACTAAGTGGTGAACAGGCCAATAGTGTTAGAGATTGGCAGCAGATCCAACCTATGCTGGCGACGATTATCTCTCAAATTGGCGTGAGTAATGCCATTGTGCTGGGCATTTTTATGTTAGCAATGGGCTTTGGTATTATCAATATTATGTTGATGTCGGTATTTGAGCGGACCCGCGAGTTTGGTGTTTTAATGGCTGTTGGTATGCAAAAGCATAAGGTGTTTATGTTGATCATCTTAGAGGCTGGGTTGCTAGGTGTTACGGGGGGAGTTTTAGGCGTTCTCGGCGCATCTATTTTAGTTAATATTTTACAAATTACCGGCATTGAGCTTGGGAGTATGGCTGAAGGTGTAGGAGCATTAGGTGTCGATACCACTTTGTATCCTCACGTCTCTGTGCTGGAGTACAGCGCTACATTCGCCACGGTCATTATTGTCAGCTTGTTGGCAGCGCTTTATCCGGCAAGACAGATCCTAAAGCTTTGCCCGGTTGATGCCATGGCTGAAAAGCATTAAAGACTCGTGGCAAGTTAAGACAAGTGAGGAAGGGACTAAAACTGTGTTGGTCAGTGCCTGTGTTTGTCAGTCGTTATAGAGTAAAGGGTAATTATGAGTATTCAAACAACTCAACTGTGCAAAATTTATAATCAAGATACCGACTTTCCTGTGCATGCGGTTAAGGTATTAGATCTCAATATTGAGCAAGGGGAGTTTGTAGCCGTGATGGGGCCCTCAGGCTCTGGCAAAACCACCTTGCTTAATATGATAGGCGGCATCGATGAGCCAACATCTGGCACGGTTATTATCGATGGCAATGATATCTGTCAGTTAAGTGATAAGGCGTTGATCGCTTTTCGCCGCGATCATGTGGGCTTTATCTTTCAGGATTACAGTTTGCTGCCAGTGCTTACCGCCCTTGAAAATGTCGAGTTTGTGATGCAGTTGCAGGGACATAGCGAAGCAGATTGCCGCGAACGAGCGGCAGATCTTCTTAAGCGTGTAGGGCTTGGTGAACACTTACATAAGGTGCCATCAAAACTATCCGGAGGGCAACAGCAGCGAGTGGCAGTGGCGCGCGCCTTAGCGCCAAGACCGCGATTTGTGATGGCCGATGAGCCCACTGCAAACTTAGATGCGGCTAGCACGTCTGAGCTACTGGATATTATGCAGCAGCTTAATGAAAATGAAGGCACCACGTTTATCTTCTCAACCCATGATCCCCGAGTGATAAAGCGTGCCCGCCGAGTGATTGTTTTTGAAGATGGCCAGTTAACCGAGGATAAGATGCAGTGAGGCTCACAGGCTTACTCATTTTCTCTGTGTTAGTGCTTGTTCAAAGCTTAGCTGTCGCGGCGCCAATTCCAGGGCTCGAGCCTGCTAAGAGCTGGGATCTTGATGGTTATGTGAAGTATATGGGCACGCTTTCCTACCCAGATTCATCATCAGATAGTGTTGACCATCTATTACATCAACGATTTAACTTTGAGTATCGATTCGATAGTGAGCTTAGATTTAATCTCTCGATGCGCAATAGAGTGTTTTATGGCGATAGTGCAAACATCCCGGGATACGGCGATCTTATCGGTTTAGATCCAGGTTACTGGGATATGTCGACGACCTGGTTAGACAAAAATGGTTGGGTCGGTAATGCCCAATTTGATCGCGCCTATATCGATTGGAAGCCCTGTGAACTTGCTGGTGGAGACTGGCAGGCAAGAGTGGGGCGTTTTCGTATTAATTGGGCGATGAGCACGTTGTGGAACCCCAATGATATTTTCAATGCGTATTCTATATATGACTTCGATTATGAAGAACGCTCAGGCGCTGATGCTGTACTTGTTAGCCGTAAACTTGGCTTTGCTAGCTCATTAGATTTTGTTTATAACCCAAATCAAGATAGTCAGTTAACTAGCTATGCGGCGCGTTATTTGACGAACATCGCTAGCTGGGATCTACAGTTTTTAATCGGTAAGTCAGGCTTTGATCATGTTATTGGGGCGGGTTTTGCGGGAGATATTGCTGGCGCAGGTTTTAGAGGTGAGGTGAGCTATTTTGACCCTCAATATGATTATTGGCCCATTGAGGAGGCTGCTCCAAATGGCGCGAGTACAAGCATTACGACTGCGATAAACCCTTTAGTGAATAGGGCGAGTTTATCTTCAGAACCGCAGAGACTAGAGGCAAGCAGTGTTGCCACACTCGAGATGGATTATAGCTTTACCAGCGCGAGAAACTGGATGGTCAGAGGCTCTGTGCTGCATATCTCTGCGCCCACTGAGTCTGATAGCGCGCTGCTTTATTTAAATCTTCCTCTGACTGCGAGAACCTTAAGCTTTACCAACTGGACCAGTTATCTTGAACTTGGCTTTGATATCTCACCACTGAGCCGAGTGACTGTTAGCGGCAGCTTTTATGATGATGGTTCCTATTTTTATGGTGCCAATATGAGCTACTCATTGGCCAACGACTGGACCATGCTGATGGTACTGCAGCGTTTTGATGGCCGCACTGACAGCTTGTTTTCACAGAGCGCATCGACGCTGGGATTTGTGCAGCTAAAATGGAGCTTCTAGCGTTAATGAATCTAAGTCATAATCCTATTTAGTCACGCATTCTCTTATCATTTTAGACCTATTAGTATTACATTCATCCCTTGATGCAGAAACTAGTACTTGACTAGATTAGTCGGAATTAATAACATGCTAAAAAAATGAATGTTTAAAATGATTTTCATAGGGGATCACAATGGCGATATCGGGTGTTGGTTTTTTTAAGAAGAAAGATGCGGCAGAAAAGGTGACTGAAACTGAGCTTGAGCCGATTCAAAGCTTGAAGCAAAGCACTAATGAAGCTGATGCCAAAGTTGAGGCAGATAGTAAGGCCAGTGATAAAAAGCCTAAGCATGGTGAGCCAGGAGTGTGCTGCGGTTCATGTTCATAGGGACGTTCAAAAGGGGGCGGCTCTGAGTGGCCTTAATGAAATCCTAAATGTGTAAATACATTTTAGCCAATTGACAAGCCTCGAGCCGTCGAGCCGTCGAGGCTTTTAATCGCTTAATCTTACATCACTTAAACTTAGTTAAAGCAATGCATACCTCATTTGAAAGAGAGTACTTGCTAAGCTAATGGCTTGTCACTTGAAGAGCTGATCACTTCATCTAAACATGCTTGCATCTGCTGGTTATTGTATTGATGAACAATATTTTGTGCGTTAAGCAATTGAGGTAGCTCAAGCAGGAATATCAGACCATAAATACCAAGCCCTATCCAAGGCGGCTCGACAGTGAAAAGTAAAATAAGCCCTAAAGTAAATAAGCTTAAGTTCACTGCAGCGCGGACAAACTTCTTAAGATAAAAATGATGAAAACCAGCAATAAAGCACCAATTAAGAACAGCATAGTTGTCTGGGTCTTTAATGCTTTTAAGCGTTAACTTATGATATTTTTGCCTTTGTTCATCACTTAATTGACGCACTCTTAGGCGTATGGCTTCCTCTTGCTCAACCAATGCCTCTTTAGATAAGAACATCACTTTTCCTTCAGTAAAGGATCATGGCGGATATTGACACAATCGGGCTCTGAACAGCGCATAATCCGCTTTAAGCCTATTGTGCAACCATTGAGCAAGCCATAATATTCGATGGCTTGCTTAGTGTATTCAGAGCAGGTCGGCGTAAAGTTACATTCTAGATTAAAGTAATGCTTAGAGCCGCCCTTGCGCTGATAGCGATTAATCATAGCGATAGCGAGCTTAGACAAACTCACTAGCTGTTGCGGCCTAGTGTGACTATCACGGCTTCTCGATTCCAAAATAACCAAAAGCGTTTGCGTTCGATCACCTGAAATACAACTTGCCAGCCTTCAGCGGCTTGCTCATTGAGCGTTACTTCCATTTTTTTTAGTGGCAGGCCGCTAGAGCCTAAGAATATTGTGCCGCAACCACCTTCGACAATATGTACTACCTTGTATTCTTTGTAAGCTGTCATTTTTTACCTGAAGATAAATTGAACTCTAATAGAGACAGTAACTTACATCAAATATTATCAAGCGTAAATGGAATTTACCCGATAATCCGTAGTGGTACTTTAGGAGGGGATCGGTTGCATTAATTTCAAACAATAAAGTTAACGTGCCATTTGGTGAGGTATCTCTATCGCCTTGGCTTTGATAAGATCGATTGAGTTTATTTCACCATTTCGGAGTTAGTTTGAGTCAAACCCATTCAGTCTTGGCGCATAGAAACAAAAACCTCAAGCTTTTCTTCTGTCCACTCGATCACGAATCTTTGACATTGAAGCAGGCAGACCTGATAAAAAGCTGGCTGCCTAAAGATGAGCTAACAAAAGTATCGCGTTATATTCAGCGTTCAGATCAAGAGAAAGGTCTGATGGTGAGAGGGTTTCTGCGTGGGCTCTTGTCTATTGTTGCTAAAGATAACCATGCAGATAAACAGTTATTATCTCCTAAATTTTGGCGCTTTGAATATGGAGACAAGGGTAAACCGCGTTTGACGAGTGAGCATGTTGCGAGCAGTGGGCTGACTTTTAATATCAGTCACAGTGGCGAGTGGTTGGTGATCGCTGTGCTAAGTGATACCCATTCACAGGTGAGTGAATTAGGGGTTGATATAGAGCGTTATCGCCAAAGCACTAACATTTATCCTATCTTGAACCACTATTTTACCCATGAGGAAACACAAGCGCTGCTGGCGCTGCCGAGTGCTTTGCAAAGGGACCGTTTTTTTGATTTATGGGCATTGAAAGAATCCTATATCAAGGCCAAAGGGCTCGGTTTAGCGCTATCTCTTAAGTCGTTTAGCTTTGATTTGTCTGAAATGAACAAGACAAAACTGGCATTATTTGAACAAGAGATGTGTATTGACGAATTGGAGATGAATGCAGGTATTCAGTTAAACCTTCATCAAGGGGATTTAGTTAAACCTGCTGATGACTGGACTGTGGTATTGGGTAAATTAAACCAAGATTACCGATTTGCATTAAGTGTGAATATGGCGGCAAACTTTGACGTGCATGCTCAAAAGATGGAGCTTAGCACTTTGTTAACAGGGGTTGAGTCGCGCTAGTTTAATGAAAATGAGTACAATGAAAAAAGAGCAGAGTGGCGATGATTTATCGCCATGTCTGCTCAAAAGGGAGCGAGAGATAAGTTAGTGCATAAGCAGGAAGCACTTAGACCAGAGCTTATCAATGCGCTTTATTGCTCATTTTCCGTTAGTATTTGGCTTGCAGAGTTAGCCATAGCTTATCGGTATCATTCGAGAAGCCATAACCTGCATCTGCGCCACTAAAGCTGGCGTATTTAACACCGACACTGTAATGCTTAGCAAATGGGTAAGTTGCTGCTACTCCCCACTCTTGACCCATGTCGATATCACCAAAATCTGACTCGAAGGTGTGATACTTGGCAAGTAGCTTAAGACCCGCAAGCTTAGCGGTAACAATAAGATGGGTATCTATTAAGCCATTTTCCCAGTTACCTTTACCACCGAATAAGAACTTATCTGTCCAACCGTTAAAGGCATGAAGTGTTGCTAGCGGAGTAATAAAGCCCGCTTTGCCGTCATCTGAGCCTAATACTTCATAACCGACCTTAGCTGTGAAAGCATCGAAGCCAATCCCTGCACCTAGCTTGTAGTAGTTAGCGGTATAGCTTGCCGGGTTATCTCCACCTTCTGATTGCTGTGCGTACTCAGCTTCATAACTGAGTTTTATTGCATCTAGTTTGAGCTTACCAGCAGCGCGCACACCGTAAGTGTCGGTTGAGAATGCGGCAACATCAACATTGTCGATGAGATAGGCGTAACCTGTGATATTGGCTATTTCGCCAGCTTTGTAATTTAGGTTAAGTAGGTTTGTTTCGTTCTTATGTTCATCTTTCCCTGAGCCTTCAGGGAAGATGCGATTAACATTATTGATGTATGAGTAGTACGCAGTGAAGTTTTCAAGGGCGGTATTTTTTACCGAGAAAGCATCGTATGTTTGCTCATTCTGACGGAAGCCTACACCACCTACAAAGCGCTGGTTATCAAGCAAGATACGTTGGCGGCCATATTTTACGAGCGTATCGGCAGGGCCTCTATAGCCTAAAAATGCTTGGTTGATCTGTGTGTATTCGTAATCGGCAATGAGTGCTTCATTATCGGTAGAGCGAACATCATCGACTTCTGTCAATGCGAACAGCTTGTAGATATCGCCAGTTTGATAAGTAAGGCGAGTTCTTAAGGTTGTTTGGTTTTGGCTGTCTACAGTATCGACATCCACATCTTCATAGCGTAATCGGAATTGAAGGTTAACCTTTGAATCATCAATAAAGGCTTTTTTAAGTGGATCAACAGTATCAGCTGTTACTGCAGATGAGGCCAAACTTGCGAGGATAGCGAGTGTTAGAGCACGAACTTTCATGATGTAATCCTTTTGTTTCATCATTGCTTTTGTGCTGTTATAGATGTGAATGGCTCTGTGTTTTTTGATCTAAAACAATGTTACGGATTGATTAATTTTTAGTGTGTTAAAATGTGATAAAGATCAATGGCTTGTACCTATAAAGGTATACCTACAAAGTGGTATTTGGTGTTGATTTTGATATTGATGTTAACAGTGGCATCGGTGTGGTGGATTTGAATTTTTGATTCGTTTGGCTATGAGATAACAGCATCGATTCACATAAAGCTAGACACTGTCGCGCAAAAGGAAAAGGGGCTCAGTGAGCCCCATAATAACCAGATAACACCTTATCTGCTATTTCCTTTTAGTGTTTGTTGTAAAAGTTAGCATCAACTTCGCTGCCTTTTGCTGGGCGAGGGACAATCTCAAAGCTAGTATCAAATTCTACAGAGGCTGCTTTTAGTTTATTTAGCACTTCAGGATCGCCACTTATTGATGCTTTGCCTGTTTTGCTGAGCTCGGCCAAACTAGCATTACCTAAGAGTATTTGAGTGACATCCGCCTTGTTGATAGTAAGGGTCGCATCTGCTTGCTTAACTTCGGTAACCAAGCCGTTGTTTAAGTTACCATTTGACATCTCTACGAAGTGGATCTCTTTAAGGTCTGGTATCACAACATTAAGCGTAAATGGCGTGTGCTGAGCGATACTTGAATCTACTTTAACTGCCATAAAGTCGAGTAAGTTGGTGATAGACATCTCGGCAATCACATCAGCTGACGCTGTTTTAGGCGTGCCAGGTAGTGTACCAACTCTTAGCTCCTGCGCACCGGTCAAATAGGTATTACGCCATCCCATGGTCTCAGACTGATAGCCCAATTGCTCGTAGGTATCTGCAAGCAGTGTACGTGCAGCTTTGTTTTCTGGCTCTGCTATCACGACTTTATTAAGCGCTGTGGCCACAAAGCGATACTCCCCTTGCTTATAGTCAGCTTGTGCTTTATTTAGAATCGCATTAGCGCCGCCCATATATTCGACGAACTTGGCTGCTTCCGGGTGGGTAGGAAGTGGGTTGAGATTGGCTGGGTTCATGTCGAAGTAACCCAGATACATGTTGTATACGGCACGGGCATTGTGACTGTATGAACCGTGGTAGCCGTTGGTATGCCAAGCTTGTTGAATAGAGTTTGGGAGCACTTTTACTATTTCATCGCCAATGTCTTGCATCACTACGCCTTGGTTGGCTAAACGCAACGACTGATTATGAACAAAGCCATAGTTATCTCGTTGTAGCTTCATAAAATCATTAATCTGGTCATTGCCCCAGATAGGTGATGAGTGAGAACCAAATAGGGTGTTTACTTCACCACCCCATGCGTTAATCATTTCGTTGATATCTTTTGACCACTTCAGGGAGTCACGTACTTTTGCACCGCGTAAAGTGTAGATATTATGCATGCCGTGGTACATCATCTCGCCGGTCCAAAGCGATTTCATACTTGGTATATAAGTTGCCATTCCTGCTGGCGCCTCAGTGCCTGCAGTATCGATAAATATCATCTCTAAACCATCGATGGAGATAGTTTCAAATTTACCGTTTTGGTTTAGCTCGTAATCTGGGATCACATAAGTTATCTCGCCTTTTGAGAGTGCTTTACCAAGACCCGCATCAACGATGCCGTGATCATGAGCCCCTAAGGTTGCCCCGTATTGATAGGCTGTACGGCGAGACATGGCATTACCTGCTAGTACATTTTCATCAATGGTCTCTTTAGTGATCCCGTTAGCGCCATAGACTTTGACCTCAGGAAACATCTCCTGAATGGCTCGTGACCCCCCAAAGTGATCAGCATGTGAATGTGAGTAGATCATGGCAACAATGGGAAGCTTATTTCCTTCAGGAACATTGTTAAAGAAGAACTCAGTAGAGGTCTTTGCCGCTTCTTTAGTGAGCAAAACATCGTAGACTATCCAGCCGTTGTCTGAACGGATAAAGGTGATATTGGATAGATCCGTTCCACGTACTTGATAAATACCTTCTCGTACCTCATAAAGCCCGGCAGCAGTCATATTGACCTGCGCTTGACGATATAGGGAGGGGTTAACGGTCGCAGAGACGCTATCTTGATCAATAAACCCATAGTCGTCGAACATAATGGCGGCTGAGGCTTTATCAAGTGGTGCGATAAGCCCGCGCTTATTGTTTTCGAAGGCTTGTCTGTTATCCCAATCTAAGGTTGCTGAAAAGGCTTGGTTTGTATCGAGTGTGGCTTGAGTTGCAGCCTTACCATTAACATTGAGATCACCATGAACGTGGTCATGATCATGTTGCGCTGCATTGGCACTAAATGTAAGTGTATTTAATGACAGTGCGGCGATGATAGATACAGCGAGTCGTGATGTTTTCATATGTTACCTCTATCGAACTGGGTTATTTCAGGCTCTTGTGGTAATAGTCTTAGTTGACTTGCGATGAGCGTGAGTCGATTTTCAAACTGTTGCGCTCAGTTTACCTGTCTTGAATTGATTAATAATTATGGTTAACCTGCAAGTTAATATTTATAATATAAATATTAGGCTTGTTAGTTTGGATGCTGAAATCAGTGTTTGGAGAGTAGATGCCACAGCAAAAAAAATTCGACCTTAACCTTTTACGCGTATTTACTACCGTTTGTAGAACCGCTTCTTTTAGTCGGGCCGCAGAAGAGCTGGATCTGACTCAATCATCGGTGAGCAATGCCATTTCTCGACTTAAACGCGCTGTGGGTGAGGAGTTATTTATTCGAGTTGGTCGCGGGGTTAAGCCGACTGCGGCAGCATTGAGTTTGTATGAGCAGTTTGATACGCCACTTGCGCATATCGAGCAGACCTTGTTAGGACTCGATAGGTTTGATCCACAAACGAGTCAAAGAATATTCCATATCTATGCGAATGAAACAATGATTAGTCTGCTGCACAGCGTAGCGGAGCAGATGTTTAGTCAAACTGGGGTCAAACTCATTTTTCAGGAAACCCCTATTGAAGAGCAAAAACTGCAACTTGACCTTCAACTTGAAGTTGTAGATTTAGCGATTGATATGATTAGGCCTAACTTAGCATCCTTTAAAACCCAGGAAGTTATGACTGATAAGCTAGTCTGCGTGGTGAGAAAAGGACATCCTAGGATCTGTGGCTCTATTACTCGTAAGCAATATTTTTCTGAACGACACATTATTCTTAATATGCGAAGAGGGAATTTAAGTGTGATGGATCTGCTTACCGATGAGGTGTTACCTGCACGAGAGATGTATTCAGAACAAGCATCAATACTTGCCATGCTAGCCACAGCATCAAACAGTGATGCCATTACTCTCGCCTCGAACTCTTATGCTAATCAATATGCAGAGCTGTTTGGTCTGCAAGTGTTACCTCTACCACTGGAGGTTAACCCTATTAAGTACCATATGGTCTGGAGTAGTAAGTTAAGTCGAAACCCAGCTAACCTCTGGTTAAGAGATACAATATTAAATTTGATAGAGTCAAGACTATGAACTTATATCTGAAAAAAGATGAGTGTTAACTCATCTTTTTAATGTGGTTGCTTTGATGTTTCTACTCTCTATTGTCTGGCTAAACGATGGCTCTCTGGCGGATTTTCAAAGTCACTGCGGTATGGATTTATATCTAAACCACCACGTCTTGTATACCTTGCATATACAGTGAGCTTTGCACATTGACAGAAACGTTTAAGGTCGACAAAAATTCGTTCGATACATTGCTCATGAAATTCATTGTGCTGGCGAAATGAGATCAGGTATCTAAGCAGTTTTTCTCTGTCGATTTTTGGGCCTTGGTAGCGAATCATTACGCTGCCCCAGTCCGGTTGAGAAGTAATTAAACAGTTTGATTTTAGCAAGTTAGAGTTGAGTGTTTCAGCAACCATCGCTTTTTCATCGGTGCTATTCTCAAGGTACTCAGGATTAAAGCTGTAATCATCGACTTCAATATCTAAATCATCGATACAGGTTCCAGGAAGCTCGACGATACGTTGAGAGGTAAATTGCTTTGGCTCAATCACCTTTACTATGACTTCACCCTCAGCACAATCTGAAAGATCTTTGGCTAACGTGGTTTGGACGTGTTCGATGCTATCGAATCGAGTCTGGTTAAACGTATTTAGATATAATTTAAACGATTTAGATTCGATTAAATTTTTACTATCAAAACTCAGGTAGAACTCAGCTATTGCGACAACGGGTTTACCTTTGGCGTTTAGCCAGGAAAGTTCATAGCCTGTCCAGATGTCAGTCCCATGGAATGGCAGAGCGTCAGTTAAGGCTATCGCATCACGATTGAGTTTACGCGGAACCCCTTGCAGCAAAGATGCATCATACTCAGCTTGATAGCCCGTTGCTTTACCAAGGGTTAATCCACTCAGTGCTTTTGCATTCTCATAAGGGTCATGAACTTGTGTCATCAATAGATATTCCATGTCAAAATAGACGCACATTATACTCAAATTTTGGATCTCTGCTAAGTGTCTTCTTTACCTGCACTCGATAATTTATTGAAAATATATCACCAAGCATATATGGATAAGCTAGGTGAATCACCTCGATACTATCCCAGAGGGGAAAACTCTGACTGCATTGAGGGGGATTATGCAGATAAAGTGAACTCAGATGATAATGATGATTTGTTGGTATTTTGGAAGCCGGTTAAGCGCGCTGAAGTCGGCAGCTTTGAAAATGTCGAGTCGGCGCTAGAATTAAAGCTTCAAGTTGATATTAATGAATTTTATGGGGCACACTTCTCGGCACCTTTGCTATTCGATAGTCAGTGGGGGGAGGGGGAGCTACTTCAGGCATGGAGTTTGACCGATTTTGAGTACCTCCAGCAAAATATTATCGGTCACTTGATGATGAAGAAAAAGCTTAAGCAACCACCGACTTGGTTTATCGGTGTACTAGGGAACGGTGAGCAGATGCTGACCGTTGATAACAGTGATGGTAGTGTCTGGATTGAGATCCCTGGAGAGGAGCAATCTGAAAAATTATCAGACAATTTAAATGACTTTATCAAGCAAGTCTCTCCTAGAGTCGCCCCTCCAGAACTTCATGTTGAGGAGCCTATGCCCAAGCTTGATCACCCAGGCATATGGAATCGGATTAAAGTCATGTGGAATAACTTAAAAAGATCTTAGGCTCAAGAATCTAAGGCTGTTATCACAAGTGATCCCATGAGATGTTTGACACTATTCTGCAGGTGTCACAGCGAAAATGAAACATATCGAGTAGTGGCTCATCGAGTAGCCACTCCTTATTGCCACATCGTGGGCATGGACGCATCTTCTCTGAGGCTAAGCTCTCACCGCCGACACGATAGAGGTAATAGTAGGTCGGTATTTTGGTCAGGTATTCCAGCCTGCCTCTGAGATCCCAACCACGGCGAAATAGGTCACTTTGGATTGATGTTAACTCATCTAATGCGGCGAACTCTGCTTTAGTACCCGCAGCCATCTGCAACTCATCACAGGCTTGCCACTCAGTCTGCCATCGAATAATTCGTTTATGGTCGCCGTTAAACGTAGCTGGTAGCTGATAAAGTGGGATCGGCTGAAGCGTATCGCCATTCCTAACTGGTGAGCACATATGTACATAGCTTGTGTATAGCAGTTGCCAGCTCGGCGCTTCAGAGCTGCTTACCTCTGAATTGATATCTTGGCCGATGTACTTCTCTCTAGGAGCAAGCAGCTTAGCATCGGTGAGCTCTTCTAAGGCTCGACTCACCCAAGGGCTGTTAAAGCGTTTCGCTAAGCTGCTTTTTTCAGGCATGAGCAATCTAACTTTGAACTCACCATCATTAAAGGCAACGGCAAACTCACGACCTAGTACTTGCCCGTTAGCCCGATAAGCCTCTAGAAGCCCATTGATTGCTTTTTCGGCTGCTGTAATTGTCGTGTTGTCAAAGCATTCAAACCTTAATTCAATAACGTGCATTACTTTTTTCCCTCAAGGTTCAAGGCTTCAAGTTTTGCTAATCGTTTACTCATCTGCTGATAACAGGTCTTTAGTTGAGCGAGTTCCAATCTTAACTCGTCTATTTCACTCTCTTTACCAGTTTTAGCAACTGGTTGTGGCTCAAGTTCAGATAGCTGCTTTATAGCATCACTGTCCATGGATTTGAACTGCTGCAATCCCTGAATAAGGATAGGCATAGGAAGGGTATTACCAAGTTTAGTTTTTATCAGTGCTAGCGTCGGCACCTTACCTTTACTGGCTATCGATTTAGCTGCTGCTAACACTTGCTCAAGAGGGCTCATAATTTGGTTAATCTTCTCATCTGTTTGTGATTCTAACCAACACTAGGCGCAAGTTAATCAGTTAAATTATATGCTTTACAATGTGTTAGTGTTTTGGCCTGTTATTTGCTTTATTCGCCATTAACTATAATAAAGAAATAGGATGTCATAGTGAAAACAAATTTAATTGGTTTAGTATTTATTGGCGCTGCTAGTTTAAGCTTATCTGGTTGTGTACTCAATATCGGTGATGGAGAGTCAGGTTGGAGTGGGCAAGAGGGCTGGGAGGAAACTCAAAACGTAAATAAGGCAAACCTTTCAAAACTCAGTCTAGGAATGACTCGTGAACAGGTTAGCATTTTAATGGGAACTGCAGATTTCAATGAAGCTTACATTGAGAAAGATAAGGAAGTGCATGTACTGTTTTATCGCACCCAGCGAACCAATGGTGATGGAAAGACCACCAAAGATGAGTGCACACCAGTTGTACTTAGTAATAATACCCTCGTAGGCTGGGGGGAGATGGCCTACAAAAATATATAAGCAATACCGATAATTTTATTATCTCAATAGGGCGTCCAAATGGTCGATAAGTTCAGACCATTGGGCATCCTCCTCTAAAGCTTCTTTTAAAAAACTTTTTTGAGCGTCATTCCAAAAATCAGCCTGAAATAGGTGTACGTTTTTCGGAATGCTATGGTTGCCGATAAAGCTTTCAATCCCTTTTTCACTGCTATCTAGACCTAGCTGCTCGAATAGGTGACTGAGATCTTGTGGTGTCGTATCCATATTCTTACCCTCTGATCATTATCTGAAAACATTCACTAGAATTAATATTAGCAGCATGAAAACTTATCGCCTAAGTGCAAGTGGCAAAAGGTGCATATTGTTTAATATTTACACTGCGGATCTTGCTTGTTACATTAGATGTTAATTGATCTAGATCAAAGGATGATAATATATGATGTCTGTGGATAATCCAATATCAGAAACTTATCGAGCTGTATATCTTACGGCTGAAGATCTCCGAGTTGCTGCCTCTATTCTTTATAACGCCTATCATGATGACCCATTTTTTATTGAAACACTTCATTCTGGTGATCTGGCACTTTATGAACAGAAATTACGTGGAGCAATAAGAGAGGAGCTTAACGAGCTATGGCAACAGGAGCAGACTTTAATAGGCTTATTTGAAGGTGAGCGAATGTTAGGGGTTGTATGTATTGTGACTCAGCAACTTCCTTTAGGTGAATCCCGTTACTGGCACTGGCGATTAAAAATGCTAATAAGTACTGGCTGGCAATCTACGCAGGCTTTAATAAACAAGGAGACCTGCTTACTTGAGCATTTACCGAGTTCTCGTTGTGGCATTTTGCAATTTATTGCTGTTTCACCGTCAGAGCAAAAGAAAGGCTTAGGAAGCCAGTTAGTTCAAGCTGTGACTAGTTGGTGTGATGAACAACCTGAAATGGACGGTGTCGCGGTATTTGCTAGTGAGCAAGCCCATGCACAAATTTTTAGTCTGCATGAGTTTGCGGTGCTTGAAAAATTGTTTATCGGTAAGGTCGAGGGTGAATTGCTTTATTACCATGGCGATAATGATTAGCCATACGCATCAGTTACTAAGGGATAGAATAAGATATGAGTGAGAAGAACTCCTGCAGATACCCTTCATTTAAAGCATTTTATCCGTTCTATTTATCACAGCATAGTGACCGTAAATGTAGAGCGTTGCATTATATTGGTAGTTTATCAGTGCTAGCGCTGTTTGCTTTTAGTGTTAGTTTTGGCTTATATCAACTTTTGCTTCTTTTACCCCTTGTAGGTTATGGCTTTGCTTGGATTGGCCATTTTGTTTTTGAAAAAAATAGACCTGCGACTTTTCAGTATCCGCTTTACAGTTTTTTTGCCGATTGGGTAATGCTAGCTCAATGGCTAGTAACTCTAGTTAAGCGTAAAAATGTTAGTTAATGGCTGAGCGTGTTAATCATAAAGACTAAACGCTCTGTGGGGACTTTAGCTATTCACATCACTGCTGCTAGGGCTTACAGTACTTTTAATTGTAAATGTATCGCCATTGTTACCATATGGTTGGTATTCGTCTAATAATTATCTGCTGTTTATGAAATAGCGTTAATCGCTATTTAACACGTCTTACTCTGCTTAAAATTAGACTGCGCAGGTTACTTTAGAAGCTTCTCTCACTTTTTGATCTTATTTTCTATTAAATTACAGCTAGCTAGAATGGAGATGGCTTCTGCTTATTAGGGGGGAACCATGGCTGTATAGCTAAGATTGTGGGGATGATAAAAGAGTGAATGTTGCTTTTTGTTGATATTAATGAAGTGAATTTATTAACATCTGAACAGTCATAATCCTAATTTGCTTGAGTGCGTGTGAGAGATCTCTTACAAGAATGTAGGACAAGTGGATTGTTTTCTTATGGTGAACCCTCACCCCTACACTTAACTCACTGTTTAGTATCATCTTTGTACGTTTTGTTAGCGACTGCATTCGTTATGGATAATGTTAATGTTTAGTATTTAGGCAAATATTTTATCAAGATCACCTAGAATTTAACTCGTACAAGGAAATGTATGAAAGGGATGGAAACAGTGGTCAGGAAGATCATATTGTGACAAAGGGATAGTCACAGAATGGATTCATTCAAGGAAGAGATATTCTAGGATTGAGTATCACTTGCTGATAGTAAGCAAAATTATCCAGGATGGACAGTTTGCAATCTGGAAGACTGCATACACGGAACGTACAGAAAGGAATCGACAGGGATGAAGTTTGGACACGCTTAAGGATGAGTTAGCTCGGTTAAAGGATTTATCGAGCAAAGGGATAACAATGGATCTGCATGGATGAACGTTGGACACGCTTAAGGATGAGTTAGCTCGGTTAAAGGATTTATCGAGCAAAGGGATAACAATGGATCTGCATGGATGGACGTTGGACACGCTTAAGGATGAGTTAGCTCGGTTAAAGGATTTATCGAGCAAAAGGATAACAATGGATCTGCATGGATGAACGTTGGACACGCTTAAGGATGAGTTAGCTCGATTAATGGACTATCGAGTAAATGGATAAATATATGGATATACATGGATGAACTTTTGGACACGCTTAAGGATGAGTTAGCTCGATTAATGGATTATCGAGTAAATGGATAAATATATGGATATACATGGATGAACTTTTGGACACGCTTAAGGATGAGTTAGCTCGGTTAATGGACTATCGAGAATAAGGAAATGTAACCTCAAATATTTTTATTTGTCGATACAGGGAGCTAAAAAGGATGTTACAAGGATGATGCAGGGAGCACATTGAACGCATGGATGGTGCAGGGAGCACAATAAATAGCAGGACTGCTTAACAAAAGAGACAGAAAGCGCGACTTCGATGAAGCCGCGCTTTTTCTTTATCTATAGGTTATCGATTGTGCTGCGCTTAGCGTTCTACCAACCTACTACTAAGGCCTTTATTAGCAGTTTTTCCTGTGTGATTTTATGAATATTTACTTATTCAGGTTGGTATTATTTACATTTACCTGTATTACAACTGCCGCGTGAGCCACAACTTCCACCAACAGAGCCTCTGGACTCTGGGGCATCTATCCACTCAGGCTCAGGGAAAATTGGCCAAGATACTTTAGTGACCTTTTTACCATGCATTGAGATATTAGCGCGAAATTGATTAATGCCATCAGTACTAAACTCAAGAATATATTTGGCTTTCCAAGTAAGCCCACTGCTACCACCTATGCTAGGTCTTGCTGACTCCATTGCAATGGCGAGGAGTTGTACTTTCTGCTTTTGACACTCTCGTTGAGCATAAACACGGCTCAACTCGGCCATTTGTCGTAATTGCCAAAAGAATGCTGCAATAACGACAAGTGCAACTATGAGTAAAAAATCTGTCATCATGATTTTATGACCTTAAATAAGCCACCGATAGCATTTGCTAATTTAGGGCTACGGTTCGGATTGCGTAGTTCTGATAGTATCAGAGTTCGCAACAATGGGATTGCCACAATATCAGCAAAAATTTGATTAAAAAAGTGCTGCTCTTGAGTGGCTAATGCTTCTAAGAAGAGTGTACGAGTTTGATCATGCTTTAACACTGTCCAGTTTCTCGCCGCAATAGTCAGTAAAGCATCTGCATCTAACAGGGATTTTTCATCGAGATGTGCAATCGCCTTTTGTGCTAGTTTATCATTCGATGCTAGAGCGCGCAGGAAAAATAGTTTATGGGTGTTGTCGGCACTAAGTAGTTGATTAAGTAGTTTTTCTGCGAGTTGTTCTTCTATATTTAAATGCTCTAAACACTGGCAAACTGCTATCTGTACTTCTATTGAACTGCTATCAAAACTGCTGATAAGGTGTGCATTATGATCGAGTTCGTTGGCCCGTACACAGATATCTGCAATACCTTGTAAGCCTACTTGTTGCCATTTATCTGCTTCAATCTGACCTGATAGATATTGATAGGCGAATTCATACTGAGGTGAAGCCGTGCCACTGAGTTGCTTTCTAACTAGCGCATTAAAGACTGCTAGCTTTTCAGATGAAGGTTTAAATGCGAAGGGGTGATTTGCAAGCTTTTGTTGCTCCTCTTCGGTGAGTGTTTTATTTGGATCTTTGCCTAAAGCTTCAATCACCATCTTGATAAATTGCGTTCTGGGAGCTGGAGACAGTAAACCACGTTCATCTAAAGGTAGTTTTAAAAACCAAATATAGTGTTGTTGGCTTTTATCCCAAAAGACAACAGCGAACTGTGCATGCCCCTGTATTGGAGATGGGTAAGGAGCTTCTAGGTTCTCAAATTGATGAAACGCCATTATATCTATGCTTTGTACTCTTCGACCCATGTCATACACTTGAAATTGAGTACTTGCTGTCGATAAAAATTGGCTGAGAGTAGTGATTTCTGTCATTTTGTTTTTATTGCACTGAGATCCGTAATGTAGTGACGACTATTATAGGGAGAAGTCAGTTGAGATGGTATTATTGTCAGCTAAATATGATGTGCTAATTGGATATTTCGGCTTTTTCGTTAAATATTGCCATCATTTTGTAAATAGAAGCTAACAGGTGAGAATTTATCTATGGTGCAGGATAGCCGATATGAAGCGACATCCCATATGCTATACAAAATTGAGAATGAGTTAAAAAATCACGCTTTATGGTCTGATCAAGCCCCCTCAATTGAAGCCATGGCTGATACATCGCCTTTTAGTGTCGAAACTATGCCTTTTGAAAACTGGGTTCAATTTATTTTCCTACCGAAGATGCGGTCTCTTATCAATGCAAAGCGTGAACTGCCTTCAAGTATTGCTATAGCACCTATGGCAAGCCATTTATGGAACCATAAAGCTGAATTACAGACGTTGATTACGGTTTTCGAAGAGCTGGACAAATTTTTAAGTGAATCTAGATAATGATAGTGAAACCAAGATGACAGAGTTAGAACGAATTGAAAATGCATCAGATAGTCTAGAAATAGATGAAGAGACAGCGCCAGAGATAGAGGTTTTATATGAAGACGAGGATATTGTAGCGATTCATAAACCGGCTGGGCTACTCGTTCACCGCTCATATCTGGCAAGGCGAGAGCGCTTTTTTGCTATGCAGCTCACTCGTGACAAGGTAGGTTGTCATGTCTTTCCTGTTCATCGACTGGACAGGCCTACATCAGGTGTGTTGCTGTTTGCCAAAAGCAGCGAGATGGCTAATGTCTTGTGTGAACAGTTTGCTTCGAAAACCATCGAGAAGGAATATTTGGCAATTGTCAGAGGCAATATGCATGATGCCGCGACATTAGATTATCCCTTAAAGCAGGAGCTTGATGATCATGGTGATAAAGATGTGGATCCTGATAAGGCAGCTCAAGATGCCGTAACCAGTTATCAACCTCTACTCAATACCGAGATCCCTTTTCCATCTGGTCGCTATGCAACGAGTCGCTATGCTTTGGTGAAATTAAAGCCTCATACTGGACGAAAGCATCAGTTACGTCGACATATGGCGCACTTAAGACATCCTATCATTGGCGATACCACTCACGGGGATGGTAAGCAGAATAAGTTTTTTAGGGAGCACTTTTCAGTCAACCGATTATGGCTAATCGCAAAAAAGTTGTCTTTTTCTCATCCGAGAACGGGGCAGCTAATCTGTATTGAAACAGAATTAGAGGAGCAATGGCTCACACTGTTTTCCGCTTTTGGTTGGGACGAGCAATTGTCGACTGAAGAGCCAGTGCTTATCTGCTAAAGCTAACCATTGCTTTTAGCTAATATGATTGAGTGGTCACGATGTTTCAGCTAATGGGGTTGGAACATCGCTTCTATCTTGATTACTCACATCCATACTTTTTTTCTTTTCAGCGATAAACTTTTCATTCTGAGTGGTTCTGAAATAGCACATTCTTCTGATATGAGCGGATCGGTGTACATGTTTCAGATGTCTCTGTCTACATGAGTGACGCATCAGTAAGGCCCTTGAAGTTTCAGCTGAATGAGTTGGCATGAAGCTATCAATAAAGTATGTTTGAAGTATAAATCGAAATTAGATAGAGGGCGATCTGAATCATGAAAAAAGTGAATCTGGTATTTGGAACTGTGTATGGTAATGCTCAGTTTGTTGCTGAGACCTTATCAGCACTGATGATTGAAGAGGGGAGAGAGGTATCATTGTTGTTAAATGAACAGCTTGAAGGCTTTATTCCTCCTGAAGATGAATTGTTATTAGTTATTTGTTCAACAACTGGACAAGGTGATGTCCCAGAAGACATACAACCTTGGTTTGAAATGTTAAAAAATAAGGCGCCCTATCTTCCAGGACTTAAGTACAGTGTGATCGCTTTAGGGGATTCAAGTTATGAAACCTTTTGTGGTGCCGGAGTTCAATTTGACGATTTGCTGAGTGAGTGTGGTGCTAAGCGAGTTGGTGAGTTATTGAAGATTGATGCGTGTGAAACTATGGAACCCGAGGTGGAAGCAAAAGCATGGCTGCAGAGTTGGAACGCGCTTATCGATATGGAAGTCGTTGCCTAAAATATATTAGTCAACATTGGTTTAAATTTGCTCAAAGGTTAAGTCAGTCCTTACTTATCCCTATTGCTATATTACCTGCAGCGGGAGTCATGATTGGCTTAGCGACTAATCCACTGCCTTTTATTCCCGATGCTGTATCTTTAGTCATGCTTGCTGTCGGCAAGCTGATTTTCTCTATGATGCCTATGCTATTTGCAGTGGCTATATCGATAGGGTTTTGTAAAGATCAAGGTATAGCGGCCTTTACTGCCGTATTCGGTTTTAGCGTTTTTCTGTCCAGTATGGCAGCGCTTGCGCAGGTTTATCACCTGCCGACTAGAATGTTGTGGGGAATAGAGACAATAGACACTGGAATTGCTGGGGGGATGTTTGTTGGCGCAGTAACGTGTTTGGCTGTAAGGCAGAGTGAAAAAGTCAGGCTTCCTGCTGTATTATCATTTTTTGAGGGGAGAAGAAGTGCGCCTTTATTAATGATCCCCCTATGTATATTACTCTCTTATCTCGTTATTCAAATTTGGCCCACGCTATCTCATCAAATAGAGCGATTTTCTGATTGGGTCGTATACCAAAAACCAGCACAAGCATTTGCACTCTATGGCATGGTGGAAAGGTTATTAATCCCTTTAGGCTTACATCACATTTGGAATGCGCCTTTTTATTTAGAGATGGGGCAGTTTCTCAAGGAGGGAGAGGTCGTAAGGGGGGAAGTTGCACGTTATCTAGCTGGTGATCCTCTTGCTGGCAACTTAGCAGGAGGGTACTTGATTAAAATGTGGGGCTTACCTGCTGCTGCGATTGCTATATGGCGCTGTGCAGACAAAGCTCAAAGAAATCGAGTGGCAGGCATTATGATATCTGCAGCTTCAGCAAGTTGGCTAACTGGGGTTACAGAGCCAATAGAGTTTGCTTTCATGTTTGTCGCTCCCTTGCTGTTTCTATTGCACGCTTTAATGACTGGACTTGCCTATGCGGTATGTATCTCACTTGATATTCATCACAGCATTGTATTTTCCCATGGTCTTGTTGATTTTACTTTACTGATAAGCAATGCCAAGAATAGTGAATGGTTTCTTATTTTAGGCCCAATTACAGCTGTTATTTACTACATCGTTTTTCGCAGCTCGATATTGATGTTTAACCTTAAAACACCAGGAAGGGTTGAGGGAGAAGACCAACCCAAAGCAAGCTTACTGACAATCATCAATGCGTTAGGTGGTAGTGATAATATATTAGATTTAAACGCATGCCTGACACGGCTTAGGTTGAGCGTAAAGCAGCCAAAACTTGTTGATAAATTAAGGCTTGAGCAACTTGGTGCTAAAGGTGTGGTGATTGTTGGCAATGGTGTGCAGCTTGTATATGGTACTAAAGCGGAAAGTTTACGTCGGCTATTACAAAGATATATGGATACCCGCTCTTGAGCACATAGCACTAGCGTTTGTAGTTTTAAACATTGAGGTAAAGTAATGGAAAGAAAAGTATTAATAACCGATTGTGCTGATGCGAAGGGACTGATCACAAAAATTACGGGCGTTTGTTTTAATCATCGACTTAACATTATAAAAAATAGTGAGTTTGTTGATAACTCTCAGGGGCGTTTCTATATGAGAACCGAACTTGAAGGCGACTTTAATGACCCGCAAATTTTGGCTGATCTCAATGAGGTGCTTCCCCATGAAAGCCATCTGAAATTGGTGAGTACGAGTAAGAAGCGAGTTGTCATCATGGTGACGAAGGAGGCGCACTGTCTTGGTGATATTTTGATGAAGGCCTATTATGGCGGGTTAGATGTTGAGATCGCGGCGATAGTAGGAAATTATGACTCGTTAAAACCTTTAGCCGATAAATTCGATATCCCGTTTCACTTTATTTCTCATCAAGGTATTAGTCGCCCAGAGCATGAAAAGTTGATGGAGGATGTGATTGAGAGTTACGCACCTGACTACCTAGTTTTAGCTAAGTTTATGCGCATACTAACCCCTGAATTTGTTGCACATTTTCCTAATCGGATTATTAATATCCATCACTCATTCTTACCGGCATTTATTGGCGCATCACCCTATCGTCAGGCATGGGAGAGGGGCGTTAAAATCATTGGAGCAACAGCTCATTTTGTTAATAACTGTCTCGATGAAGGGCCAATTATCAAGCAAGATGTCATACATGTTGATCACTCATTCAGCGCCGAAGACTTAGCTAGAAACGGAAGAGATGTTGAAAAGAGTGTGTTAAGTAAGGCGCTTCAATTAGTGTTACACGAAGAGGTGATTGTTTACGGGAATAAAACAGTGGTGTTCTAGGCAGTCGTTTTTAGCTAAAACTCTTCGCTGTAAAACAGGGAGTAGAGGTTGGCTCCCTCTACTCCTCAGCGTAATAAAGCCTAAAGTTAATAATGTATCAGTTAAAAGTTTACTGAATACTTAGTGTTATTCATGGCAATATCGGTAATTGACGTGCGGCCTTCAGTATATGGTGCAATTTTTTTGGCTACTTTTATCGAACCGTTCGATAGGGCAAAGTCATGGAAACTCTCGCCGTTACAAACTAGGTTGGGGAATATTCTCTTTTTATCAATTCGGTATTCATTCATCGTGCTATTAAATCTATAAATACTATCAGAAAGCGCTGTTTTACAAACGCTTATCAAGGTGTTTTCTAACTTAGGGTCCATTGCTGCACTGGCATTAAAAGTGAGTGAAGTCATTAAAAGTCCAGCTAAAGTAATTACTTTTTTCATCTGTCGCTCCTAGCGTTTAGTATTAACATGCTTGTTCTGTCTATATTAAAGCCAGTTTTTACTAGGAAAGCTGTATAGCAATTGTAGCTATCTGTATCAGAGTGTTGTTTAAGCTTCAGTGGGTTTCCAAAGGTAACAATGTATGTTTTATAGAGAATGAATAATGGATTTAATAATATTGTTAATCTCTATTTTTGTTCATTAATAAGAAAGGGGAACTAAATATAGCTCCCCTTTCTTATGTACTACGTTTTAAATATTAATAATTGATGTAAATCAACTCATCGGTATCATGATTCATAGCAATATCTTTAATCGTGACCTTACCTACAGTGTAGGGGGCGATCTTTTTCGCTGTTTTATCTGCTCCGTGACTAAGAGCAAATTGATGGAAGCTTTCTCCATTACAAACTAAACGGGGAAATATTCGCTGTTTTTTTATTCTATAACTTTTCATTGTATGGCTAAATTGATAAAGGCTATTACTGGCCCCGGCCTTACATACGGCAACTAGCGTGTTCTCCATATGAGAAGACATCGCTGCAGAAACAGAGAAGGCCATGGGACTTAAAGCTATGGTTGCAATTACGAGGAATTTTTTCATCATTTGCTCCGTGTATCATTCTTACAGGGGTGATCTGATTTAAGACTGTTTAGGCTCGTTTTGCTTTGTGGTTTTCACTGTTATATGTATCAAAATGTAGAGATGGGATCAGAGTGTTTCACTGAGTAATAATTTGTGTATTTGTTAGAGTTGGCATAAAAAAACTCCCACAAGGGGTGGGAGTTTTATATCATTTGAGTCTTAATTTTGTGGTGTTTAGTCTACAATTCTCAATAGTTCATTGATACTAACTTTACCACGGGTTTTGGCATCAACCTTTTTCACTATGATGGCAGCTTACCGGTTGTAAGTACCACACTTAGAAGGCAAGGTACCAAAAACGACAACTGAGCCCGCTAGAACAGTTATATTCAATGATAGTAGGGCTAGCTTGAAGCGGCTCTAGAACGCCACCAATGCCTACACCACCAGATAAATACACATTTTTACCTGTTTGAGCGCAAGAACCTACTGTCGCTTATGTGCCAACCATTGTCCCTTCATCACAATATTATTGCCTATGAATGAACCTTAGCTTGCTTATATTAGGCTGAAATTAATCAGCTTGTTTTAGTGCTTGAACTAAGTTCTCACTGAGGTTTTGCTGTTGCTCTTCGGTGAGTTGTTCGCCATCAGCATTTTGCAACATGAAGAAATCTTCAGCTCTTTCACCAATGGTGGTAATTTTTGCTGCCATTAATTTAATATCGCAACGATAAAGGGTTTCACCTATTTTTGCTAGTAAGCCTGGGCTATCAAGTGTGATAAGCTCCATCATGCTGGTTCCATGACGGCGTGAAGGTAAAAAGCTCACGTGAGTCGCCACTTTAAATGGCTTCATCTGCCGAGGTATTTTTCTAAATTTTGGCAATTTTGGTGTGTCTTTACTCAGGGCTTTAGTTAATGCTTTTTTTACCCCTTGAATGCGTGCTATCTGAGAAACAGGACTACCATCCTGCTCTAATATCACAAAAGAATCGAGTGCATAATCATCTTTAGACGTCATGACGCTAGCGTCATGAACATTAATATTTTTGTTATCAAGTACAGCCATCACAGTTGCAAATAACTTAGGCTTATCTGAGCCATAGACAAAAAGTTCAGTACCTCCACGAATGGTATGCTTAGAGATCAGCACGAGCGGCTCATTTTGTTTATGTTTGAGAATGGCTTCTGAATGCCAAGCAATTTGGTTGGGCTGATGCTTTAAAAAGTAATCGGCTTTAAACCTTTGCCATAAGCTCTCTAAGCTTTTTTCCTTTATTCCGCGTCTTAGTAGCTCTTTTTTGGCTTTAGCTTGATGCTCACGAACCCGGGCACGAATATCAACAGGCTTCTCTTTACCTCTGGCTAATACACGTTGTGTGGAAAAATAGAGATCTCGAAGTAACGAGCCTTTCCAACTGTTCCAGGTTTTCTCGTTGGTTGCACAGATATCAGCAACGGTTAGGCAATAAAGGTAGCTTAAGTGAACGGCATCTCGTACTTTTTCAGCAAACTCTGCCACCACATCTGGATCAGAGATATCACGCCGTTGAGCGGTGACAGACATGACCAAGTGGTTTTCAACAAGCCAACTGACGAGTCTACCATCATGGTTATTGAGTCCATGAAACTTACAGAAATTAAGTGCATCAATTGCACCTAGCTTACTATGATCGCCACCGCGTCCTTTACCAATATCATGGAAAATAGCAGCTAAGACTAGTAAGCCTTTCTTCGGAAGCTGATTAATGAGTACTGATCCTAGGGGAAATTCCTCTTTTTGCTCAGGCTGTGAGAAGCGGTCAATATTTTTTAGTAATCGGTGAGTGTGCTCATCGACGGTATAAGCATGAAAAAGGTCGAACTGCATCAAACCTTCAATATCCCGCCAAGCTGGCAGGTAAGCTGATAACACCCCATGTCTATGCATTAATGATAGAGAGGCTATTCCTCGCGGATGGCGGAGGAGCTCTAAGAATACCTCTCTGCAGTCTTCTTGCTCCATTAAGGGCTGTGTGAGCGCGCGTCTTGCTTCTCGTAAATCCCTTAATGTTGGCGCATATATCCCTTTAATGTTGGAGTTTTTGGCAACCAATAGAAAGAGCTTCATGATCTCTACAGGCTTATCAAACATCTTGACTGTCAAAGATTCAATAAAAGTGCCACGCAGCTGATAGTGGCTATTGATAGGGGTAATTGCCAATGCTTTGGTGTGGCCTAAAGTGGCTCTTTTAAAATGCTGTAGCAGCATTTGGTTAAGCTCCATTACTCGCCTAACCGTGCGGTAATAACGCTTCATCATCTGCTCAACACCGAGTTGAGTAGAATCTTCATACCCCATAATATCTGCGACTTGGCGTTGAAGATCGAACAGAAGACGGTTTTCATCACGACCAGCTATCAGGTGCAGAGCAAAGCGTAATTCCCAAAGAAATGACTGACACTCCAGCAGTTCTTCTAGCTCATCCGATTCAAGAAAACCATGAGCAACAAGATCTTCGGCTTTTGATGCATCGAAATATCGCATAGCGACCCAAGCAACGGTATGTATATCCCTTAGGCCCCCCGGACAAGTTTTTAGGTTAGGTTCAAGATCAAAGGCATTAGCTTTGGCATGACGAGCGAGCTGTTCATCTCTTTTAGCGAGGTAGAATTTATCAGCTGGCCAGAAATCATCTTGGCGGATAGCGCTGTAAAGGGCTTGATACAGGTTGTTAGGGCCGCAAAGCAGTCGCGATTCAAGCAGATTGGTTGCTATGGTGACATCTGCTTTTCCCTGATCCAGCGTCTGTTTAATGCTGCGAAAACTATGGCCAACTTCTAATCCCGCATCCCACAAAAATGCAATGTATGCACTTAATGCTTTTTCTGCAGCAGGGCAGGGCTCATCTTCACTTAAGAAGAGGAGGTCGACATCAGATTGTGGGTGAAGCTCTCCCCGCCCATATCCACCAACAGCAATCAGCGCGATGGGAAACTGCTCGAGCTCGTAGGATTGCCATTGTTGTTGAAGTAATCCATCAACAAATTGACTGCGTTCAGCGACGAGGTTTTGAATCGATGTTTCTTGGCGAAATCGAGCTAAGAGGTCATGGTTTTGAGCAAGAAGGGATGCTTTCGCGAGTCGAGCTGATTCTGTGGTCATTGTGATCCTTTATACAAAATGAAACCAACCTACTGTTGTAGATTGGCTAGTATCATTGCCCACAGAATGCAGTCACTAAGCCAGAGTTTAATTACACTCTAAGTGCTTAATGGTTAATAGCTCTTGGGAAGTCTTCTTCAGCACGAAGAGTTAACACTTCTACGCCTGTTTTAGTAACGAGCAAAGTATGCTCCCACTGAGCTGATTTTTTACCATCAGAAGTTGTCACTGTCCAGTTATCTTCTTTATCTAATATGCAAGTATGGCGACCCGCATTGATCATTGGCTCAATAGTGAAGCACATGCCAGGGCGTAGGACTGTCTTATCGCTATTTTTGTAGTGCATGACTTGTGGCTCTTCATGGAAACCTGCGCCAATACCATGTCCACAGTAATCTTTAACTATGCTGTACTTCTCAAGACCCGTCTTTTTAGTTTTTACAAATTTCTCAACAATAGTGCCAATCTCGCCAAGCTTCATTCCTGGGCGGACCTTACGGATACTGGCATAAAGGCTTTCTTGGGCGATACGGCAAAGACGCATATCTTTGGCACTTACATCACCAATGAGAAACATTTTTGAGGTATCACCATGGTAGCCATCTTTAATGACTGTGATATCTATGTTGATGATATCGCCATCCTTCAATTTACGGCCGCTAGGAATACCATGGCAGATGACTTCGTTGATTGAAGTACAAATTGATTTCGGAAATCCGTGATAATTCAGAGGGGCTGAAATAGCGTCATTCTCGGCGGTAAATTTTGCGCAGATATCATTAAGCTCATCGGTGCTCACTCCTACCTTTACAAAGGGAGCAATCATCTCTAAAACCTGAGCTGCAAGCTTACCTGCGGCGCGCATCTTCTCGATCTCTTCAGCTGTCTTTATCACTATACTCATTTAGGCTATCTCTTTTGTCTCAATTATTGAGGAATCTGCTTGCTATTTTTTGTGCAAATTCATCACTAAAATTTGTGTTTGCGCTGGTAATATGGTATAAAGCGCGCCGTTGTGTTTGACTCTATAGACTCTGGAGCTTTTACGAAGAAACACTTTATCAACATGATAGAGGCTCGAGTAAAAATAAAAGAGCTTAGAGCTTAGATGGCGGCCATTATACATGGCAAACTTTAAAATACTAAATCACACACGTGTCGACACATTCTCCGGGGTGCCTAATTAGGTCGGAGATATGGGATACGTGGAGGTCTAACCCCTAATTATTTAAGGTAATAAAATGACTACAGTTTCAATGCGCGACATGCTACAAGCCGGTGTTCACTTCGGTCACCAGACTCGTTACTGGAACCCAAAGATGAAGCCTTTCATCTTCGGCGCTCGTAATGGTGTTCACATCATCAACCTAGAGCACACTGTGCCTATGTTCAATGAAGCACTTGCTTTCATCAGCAATGTTGCATCAAAGAAAGGTAAAGTTCTTTTTGTTGGTACTAAGCGTGCTGCAAGCGAAGCTATCAAAGAATCTGCTATCTCTTGTGATCAGTACTACGTTGATCACCGCTGGTTAGGTGGTATGTTGACTAACTGGAAAACAGTTCGTCAATCAATCAAGCGTCTTAAAGACCTTGAAAGCCAGTCTGTAGACGGTACTTTCGACAAGCTTACAAAGAAAGAAGCGCTTATGCGTACTCGTGAGCTTGAGAAGCTAGAAAAGTCTCTTGGTGGAATCAAGAACATGGGCGGCCTACCTGACGTTATCTTCGTTATCGGTGCTGACCATGAGCATATTGCTGTTAAAGAAGCTAACAACCTAGGTATTCCAGTTGTAGCTGTTGTTGATACTAACTCGTCTCCAGACGGCATCAACTACATCATTCCTGGCAATGATGATGCGATGCGTTCTATCCGTTTATACACTGAGTCTGTTGCTGCTGCCGCTAAAGCTGGCCGTGGTCAAGACCTAGCTGTACAAGCTGAGCAAGACGGTTTCGTAGAAGCTGAATAATTTGGGCGGATGAATGTCATCCCCCCTCATTAACCAAGATACTTGATTGGTGAGCAGGGGCCTTCGGCCCCTGTTTTATATCAAACGAATTTGTAGAATTATCTGTAGAGGATTTAACAATGGCAATTACTGCTGCCCAAGTTAAAGAACTTCGTGACCGCACTGGCGCTGGCATGATGGACTGTAAAAAAGCATTGACTGAAACTGCTGGTGACATCGAGCTAGCAATTGATAACATGCGTAAGAGCGGTGCTGCAAAGGCTGCTAAAAAAGCGGGTAACATCGCTGCTGAAGGTACTATCCTTATCAAGAATGGCGAAGGTTTCGCTGCGCTTCTAGAAGTTAACTGTCAAACAGACTTCGTTGCTAAAGATGCAAGCTTCCTAGCATTCGCTAACTCAGTACTAGATGTTGCTTCTGCGTCTAAAGTGACGATTGAAGATCTTAAAGCACAGTTTGAAGAAACTCGTGTTGCTCTAGTTGCTAAGATTGGTGAAAACATCAACGTTCGTCGCGTTGAGTACATCGATGGTGCAAACCTTTCTTCTTACCGTCACGGTGAGCGTATCGGTGTTGTTGTTGCCGGTGAAGCTGATGAAGAAACGCTAAAGCACGTTGCAATGCACGTTGCTGCTTCTAAGCCTGAGTTCGTTAACCCTGAAGATGTTCCTGCTGATCTTGTTGCAAAAGAAGAAGCACTTCAGATCGAAATCGCTATGAACGAAGGCAAGCCTGAAGAGATTGCTAAGAAGATGGTTCTTGGTCGCATGAAGAAGTTTACTGGTGAGATCTCTCTTACTGGCCAAGCTTACATCATGGAGCCTAAGAAAACTGTTGGTGCAGTTCTTAAAGAGAAAAACGCTACTGTTTCAAACTTCGTTCGTTTAGAAGTTGGCGAAGGTATCGCGAAGAAAGAAGAAGATTTTGCTGCAGAAGTTGCTGCACAAATCGCTGCTACTAAGGCTTAATCTCCTTTTGTAAGCACATCTAAGACCGCGGCCTTTGCTGCGGTCTTATTGTATATTTTACCTATCGGCAAAACATCAGGACTATAAAAATGAGCACGAATCCTAAACCTGCATTTCGACGTATTCTTCTAAAGCTTAGTGGTGAAGCCCTAATGGGCGAAGAAGGCTTTGGTATCGATCCTAAAGTATTAGATCGTATGGCTCAGGAGATTAAAGAACTGGTTGAGCTTGGCATTCAGGTAGGTGTGGTTATCGGTGGTGGTAATCTATTTCGCGGAGAAGGACTGGCACAAGCTGGTATGAATCGTGTTGTTGGCGACCATATGGGTATGCTTGCGACAGTGATGAATGGCCTCGCGATGCGTGATGCGCTACACCGTGCATATGTGAATGCAAGATTGATGTCTGCGATCCCATTAAAGGGCGTATGTGACGATTACAATTGGGCTGAAGCAATTAGTTTGCTAAAGTCTGGCCGTGTTGTAATTTTTGCCGCAGGAACGGGTAACCCTTTCTGTACTACTGATTCAGCAGCATGTCTGCGTGGAATCGAGATTGAGGCTGAAGTCGTAATCAAAGGGACTAAGGTAGACGGTGTCTATTCTGATGATCCTGTTAAAAACCCAGATGCAGTAAAATATGATGAAATGGGTTACGATGAAGTACTTGAAAAAGAATTAAAAGTGATGGATCTTGCTGCGTTTACGATGGCGAGAGATCACGATATGCCTTTATTGGTATTTAACATGAATAAGCCTGGTGCCCTACGTCGTGTCATAATGGGTGAACAGGAAGGTACAATGATTAAGAGTTCTACAGCACCAGAGCAATAAATGCTGTAATATCCAGTCAATAACGAGTACATAGCGATGTACGACTGGCAGTACCTATGATTAAGAATTTAGTGATTCATTGAAAGGATATTTAACGTGATAAACGAAATCAAAACTGATGCTCAAACACGTATGGCTAAATGTGTAGAAGCCACTAAAACTCAAATGGCTAAAGTGCGTACAGGTCGAGCTCACCCAAGTCTTTTAGACTCTATTAAGGTGTCTTACTACGGCTCTCTTACCCCGCTTAAGCAGGTGGGTAACGTTTCAATTGAAGATTCTCGTACTCTTGCTATTTCAGTTTTTGATAGCACTATGATTCAAGCTGTTGAAAAAGCCATTATGACTTCGGACTTAGGTCTGAACCCTATGTCTGCTGGCGCAATTATCCGCATTCCACTTCCAGCGCTTACCGAAGAGCGTCGTAAGGACCTTATTAAGGTTGTACGTGCTGAAGCTGAAAACGGCCGTGTTGCGGTTCGTAACGTTCGTCGTGATGCTAACTCAGATGTTAAAGATCTTGAGAAAGAGAAAGAGTGTACGACTGATGATGTGCACCGTACTGAAGATGAAGTTCAGAAGTTTACTGATGCTCATATCAAGCAGATTGATGAGATCTTGTCTGCAAAAGAAGCAGAGTTGATGGAAGTCTAATCTCGAGCGAAGAAACTAGAGTTCAGACGCCGTGTAGCGGTATACTACACGGCGTTTGCTATTTTAAGGGTTGTAATAGATGTCAATCGGTTCGCAGTCGAGCACAGATTTTTCCTCTGAGGAGATAGCTGAGCTTGTTAAACAGTCAACACCAAAACATGTTGCTATCATTATGGATGGTAATGGGCGTTGGGCCCAAGCTCAGGGGAAACCTAGAGTTATGGGGCATAAGGCTGGTGTTAAGACCGTTAGACGTGCTGTCAGCACTGCCAGAGACATGGGCATTGAATCCTTAACATTGTTTGCTTTTTCAAGTGAAAACTGGCGTCGACCCGATAAAGAGGTCACCTTATTGATGGAGCTGTTTTTTACCGTGCTTCAGCGCGAAATAAAACTGCTTTATAAGAATGGCGTTAGGCTTAATATTATAGGTGACATCAGTCGATTCTCAGAGCGCCTACAAAAGCAAATTGCGGCAGCAGAACAAAAAACTGCCGGTAATTCAGATCTCATCTTAAACGTCGCAGCCAACTACGGTGGGCGTTGGGATATCATGCAAGCTGCACAAACATTAGCTAAAAAAGTAGAAAACGGTGAAATGAACAGCAGTCAGTTTACCGAAGAGGCTATAAGTGAGCATTTATGCATGCAAAACCAGCCTGAAGTTGATTTAATGATACGTACTGGCGGCGATTACCGAATCAGTAACTTTGTGCTTTGGCAGGCTGCTTACGCTGAGCTAGTATTTACCGATACCTTGTGGCCTGATTTTGATGAGAGTGCATTTAAACATGCGATTGCTGTTTTTGCGTCTCGTCAAAGACGATTTGGTTTGACTGGCTGTCAGATAGAGTCGATGCAGTCTGAGTAATAATTTTTTTGAGGGATAGTTTTGCTAAAACAACGAATAATAACAGCAATATGGTTAATCCCCTTGGTTTTGGGGGCTGTGTTTTGGCTCCCTACGGAATACTTTTCATGGGCATTGATCCCTGTATTCCTTATTGCAGCCAAGGAGTGGGGACAGATAATTGATAAGCGCTGCCAAATAACGCAGTGGAGTTTTACTATCACTATCGGTGTGCTTTTGGTGGCATTAAACCTTTTTGTACCAAGCGATGAGCTTTGGTTTAAAGGCCATCTTCATCCGGTATTGTTAGCCATTATCCTGATTGGTGCGTTGTGGTGGGCCATCTCGCTACTCTTAGTGATCACTTTTCCAAAAAGTTCGGCAATGTGGCAAAAGAGCCATATGTTTAAGTCGATGTTCGGTCAGTTAACCTTGATCCCCTGTTTTGCAGCACTCATTGTATTAAAAGGGCTAAGCTCACAAGCTGAACCTTCGTATGGGGGCACACTGATTTTCTTGGTTATGCTTGTGGTTTGGGCGACTGATAGTGGTGCTTACTTTGCAGGCAAAGCGTTAGGCCGCACAAAACTTATGCCAAACGTCAGCCCTGCCAAAACGATTGAGGGCTTAGTTGGAGGCTTATTGACTAGCATGATTGTAGTGGCTGGAGTGATGAGTGTTTCTCCTGAACAGGAGTTAGGTTTAGTTATTGCCGTAACCCTCTTCATCGCACTAGTATCTGCTGTTGGCGACCTCTCAGAAAGTATGTTTAAGCGCGTCGCTGATATTAAAGATTCAGGTACTATTTTACCTGGGCACGGTGGGGTTCTCGATAGGATCGATAGCCTGACCGCTGCACTTCCTGTATTTACGCTTATCTATATCGCATTTTGGATGTAATCTGATGCAAAAAATGGTCATTCTTGGCGCTACTGGGTCAATTGGAGCAAGTACATTAAGTGTCATTGCTAAAAACCCTGAGTCGTTTTCAGCTTATGCGTTAGTCGCTAATACCAACGTCGACAAGATGTTGTCTCTGTGCTTAACACATAAGCCTGAAGTGGCTCATATGGTCGATGCCAAGGCTGCAACTGAGCTTAAACAGCGATTACCAGCAACGCTTAACGTAGAAGTGACGACTGGTGAAGACCAGTTGTTTGATCTTGTTTCTTCGGCGAACGTTGATACGGTTATGGCTGCTATTGTCGGCGCAGCAGGCTTGTTACCAACTCTTGCCGCAGTTAAAGCGGGTAAAAGAGTGCTACTGGCCAATAAAGAGTCGCTAGTGATGTCTGGTCGACTGTTTATTGATGCAATGCAGGCATCAGGTGCACAAGTACTGCCCGTTGACAGTGAACATAACGCTATTTTTCAAGCTTTGCCTGATTCAGTTCAACAGAATATTGGTTTTTGCGAGCTTGAAAGTGCAGGCATTTCACATATCTTATTGACGGGGTCAGGTGGGCCGTTTCTTAACTCTCCTCTCGATTCCCTAAGCTCGATGACACCAGCACAGGCTTGTAAACATCCTAACTGGTCTATGGGGCAGAAAATCTCAGTGGATTCGGCCAGTATGATGAATAAGGGCCTCGAATATATAGAGGCTCGTTGGTTATTTAACGCAAAGCGTGAGCAGCTTAAGGTTGTTATTCACCCACAGAGTGTTATTCACTCAATGGTTCAATACAAAGATGGCTCAGTTATTGCGCAATTGGGTAACCCTGATATGCGTACACCGATAGCTCATTGCATGTCATTTCCAGAAAGAATCCGCTCAGGTGTTGAACCTTTAGACTTTTTTACAGTCGGACAACTTAGTTTCTTAGAACCAGACTTCAATCGCTTCCCCTGTTTATCTTTAGCTATTGAGGCATGTGCCCAAGGGCAGGAAGCAACAACAGTACTCAATGCTGCAAATGAGATATCGGTTGCAGCATTTTTGCAAAACAAGTTAAAGTTCACTGATATATCTAAAATTAATGAAGCATGCTTAAATTATGTTCCTGTGACTTCCCTTGGAAGTATTGATGATATTATTGCTTTGGATAACCAATCGCGTAGATACGCATTAGAGATGGTTGCAAAGGCTTAACGACCTAATAGGATGGTAATGATCGACTTTTTATGGAACTTAGGTTCTTTTGTAATAGCCTTAGGCATCTTAATTGCTGCTCATGAGTATGGTCATTTTTGGGTGGCTAGACGATGTGGTGTAAAGGTTGAGCGCTTTTCTATTGGTTTTGGTAAAGCTATCTGGCGCCGTGAAGGTAAAGATGGCACCGAATATGTTTTAGCTATGATCCCGCTTGGCGGATACGTCAAAATGCTTGACGAAAGAGTCGAAGAGGTACCTGAAGAGTTTAAAGAGCAAGCATTTAACCGTAAGAATGTCTGGCAGCGGATAGCGATTGTTGCTGCAGGACCTTTAGCTAACTTCCTATTTGCTATTGTTGCGCTTTATGCCATGTACCTGATTGGCGTGCCATCAATCAAGCCTGTTATTGATTCAACACGATTAAACTCACCTGCGGCTCAAGTTCAAATTAATGAACCTATGCTAATAACGTCTGTCGAAGGTAAGCCAGTAAAAAACTGGGAAGAGGTGACTTACGCCTTGGTGGGTGAGATAGGTGAGCCTAGTATTGATATTACGCTTACACCACTGAAATATAGTGATACTGTTTCAACAGGGCAAGGTAGAAGTTACACCTTAGATACTCGTGAATGGAAATTTGATCCAGATAAAGAGTCTCCTATTACTTCTCTTGGGCTTGAGACATTCAGACCTGAAATTACGCCTGTATTAGGGCTTGTCAGTGCTGATGGCGCCGCTGCCGCTGCTGGCATAGAGGTAGGTGATACCTTAGTTGCTGTCGATGGTATCGCTTATGATGATTGGGACCAATTTGTTGATAAGGTCAAGGCCTCAGCCAATAAGGCAATCTCGATTACTGTTCGCCGAGAAGGCGAGCAACTTGAGTACAAGGTCTATCCCGCTGAACGAAAAAATCAACAGGGTCAAGTTGAAGGAGTGATAGGTGTTGCCCCAACACAAGCACAGTGGCCAGAGAATATGCAATTGCAGCTTGAGTATGGTGTTTTAGACTCATTTGTTGTTGCTGCAGATAAAACATGGCAACTTATCGCTGTGAGCTTTAAGATGATTGGCAAGTTAATCACAGGTGACTTGTCTGTTAAAAATTTAAGTGGACCAATATCGATTGCACAAGGTGCGGGTAGTAGTGCGAATTACGGTTTGGTTTACTTTTTAGGTTTTCTTGCATTAATCAGTGTTAACTTAGGCATTATTAATTTACTGCCTTTGCCAGTGCTTGATGGGGGACACCTGATGTATTACTTCATAGAAGTGATCACAGGAAGGCCTGTACCGGAGAAGGTACAGGAAATTGGATTCAGATTTGGGGCAGCTATGCTGCTGATGTTGATGAGTGTAGCGCTTTTCAACGATTTCTCCCGACTCTGAGCAAGGACACACACATAATTAGAAGTGCTCTATGAGATTTAATAAACTTTTTGCCTCGATGGTATTAGTCGGTGCGTCTTTATCAGGGAACGGTTGGGCAGAAACATTCCAGCCTTTTGAAGTAACAGATATTCAAGTACAAGGGCTACAGCGTGTTGCCCTTGGTGCTGCCTTGCTGACCATTCCGGTCAAAGTAGGGGATACTGTTGATGAGTTAAAACTCCAACAAGCAATTAAAAGCTTATACGCCTCTACTAACTTCGAGCATATCGAAGTGAGTCGTGATGGTGGCGTGTTGGTTGTTACCGTAAAAGAACGTCCGACAATCAGTACTGTGACGTTTGAAGGTAACAAAGATATCAAAGATGAGCAGTTACAGGAGAGTCTTGATGGCTCTGGTGTGAAGGTCGGTGAATCACTTGACCGTACTATGCTTTCTGGTATCGAAAAAAGTCTACAAGACTTCTACTATGGCGTTGGTAAATATGGCGCTAAAGTTGAAGCAGAAGTCGTTAACCTTCCCCGTAACCGTGTAGAGCTTCAGTTTAAGTTCACCGAAGGTTTAGCTGCTGAAATCAAACAGATTAACGTCGTTGGTAACGAAGTATTTACTGATGCTGAACTTATCGGCATGCTCGAGCTGAAAGATTATGTTGCTTGGTGGGATCTCTTTGGTGAGCGTCGTTACCAAAAGCAGAAACTACAGGCCGATCTTGAGACTGTTAAAACTTTCTATCATAACCGTGGTTATATACGTTTCGATGTGACATCAACTCAGGTTGCCATGACTCCGGATCGTAAAGGCTTATACATCACAATCAATGTTGATGAAGGTGAGCAGTATACCGTTAAAGAAGTTAACCTTACCGGTGACCTAATGGGCCGTGAGAAGGTGATGAAGGCTATTCTTCCTATTACAGAGGGGGATATGTATAACGGTGCTGACGTAACTTTTGCTGAAGAGATGTATGGCAAGTACTTAGGTCGATTTGGTTACGCCTACCCTGAAGTTAAGACTTATCCTGAAATTAATGATGAGACTAAAGAAGTTAGCCTTAACGTTAATATCAAGCCAGGAAAACGCGTCTATGTACGTAGTATTAATTTCGCTGGTAACCAAGTTACAAAAGATGAGGTTATGCGTCGCGAGCTTCGCCAAATGGAGGGAGCATGGCTTAACTCTGCACAGGTCGAGCAATCAAAAGCACGTTTGAATCGTCTAGGGTATTTTGAAACCGTAGATACCGAAACCGTTCAAGTGCCTGGTACTGATGATTTAGTTGATGTTGCCTTTAATGTAAAAGAGCAGCCTTCTGGCTCATTTAACGCTGGTGTTGGTTATGGTACTGAATCTGGTCTAAGCCTGCAGTTTGGCGTACAGCAGAGTAACTTCTTAGGTACGGGTAACCAAGCAGGCGTAAACTTAAATACCAACAAATATTCTAAGAACGTTAACCTCTCTTTCACTGATCCTTATTTTACAAAGGATGGTGTCAGTTTAGGTGGCAGTATCTATTGGAATGAGTTTGATGCACAAGAAGCTAACTTAGAAGCCTATAAAAATAGCTCATATGGTATAGCGATCAACTCAGGTTTCCCAATTAACGAATATAACCGTATTAACGGTGGTATCGGTTATCGCTACAACTCAATCTCTGAGATTTCAGCGTATGAGCAAGCACTGAGGTTTTACAATATCTACCGTGATAGCGATGATCCGAATGCCGATTTAGCGTTTAATAACTTTGAAGCGAACTTAGGTTGGTACCGTAGTACATTAAACCGTGGTACTTTCCCATCAGATGGTTCATCACAGCGATTAAGTACTAAGATGACGATTCCAGGGTCTGATCTGCAGTACTTCAAAGCAGATATGGATACAAGTTTTTACTTCCCAATTAACCGTAGCCATAGCTTCGTATTACTGACAAAAGCTCGCTTAGGTTACGGTAATGGTTATGGTCAGTTTAATGATAATGACCAGATCTTACCTTTCTGGGAAAACTATTATTCAGGCGGAAGTAGTTCACTGCGTGGCTTTAAGTCTAACTCGGTTGGACCGCGTTCATTCTACCTATATCGCGGAAGTGAGCCTTGTTCACCCGATCCTTCTGGTGATGGTTGTTCATTGCCTGGCGATCCTAATAAGATTCAGGTCAATGATGGTCGTTCAATCGGTGGTAATGCTATTGCAACTGCCAGTATTGAGATGATTATACCGACACCATTCTTAGATGAAGCCTACACCAATTCGGTACGTACAAGCTTCTTCGTTGATGCGGGTAACGTTTGGGATACAGAGTTTGATTATGACTCTTACCGATACCTTCCTGCTCATGAGTTTGATAAACTCGAAGATTACGCTGATCCAAGCCGTATCCGTGCTTCTGCAGGTATGAGCGTACAGTGGTTGTCACCGATGGGACCTATGGTGTTCAGTCTTGCTTGGCCTATCAAGGAGTACGAGGATGATGAAACAGAGATCTTCTCGTTTAACATTGGTAAAACTTTCTAGACTAATATTTTAAAAATAGAATAGTTTAAATATAAAATCGGCAAGTTTTGCTGAACAAAGGAGTTAATTGTGAAAAAGATGTTTAATCGCGCGATGATGGTATTGGTTCTTCTTGGTGCACCGATTGCGGCACAGGCAGAGAAGATTGCAGTTGTTGATATGCAGGCCGTTTTCGAGCAGTTGCCACAACGTGAGCAGGTAAGCCAAACACTTAAGACTGAATTTGGCGACCGTGTTGCATCTGTACAGAAGATGCAAGAAGACCTTCGCGGAATGCTAGAAACTCAGCAACGTGATGGCGCTTTGATGAGCGAGTCTCAGAAAACTGAGATGGTTCGTAAAATGGAGTCTATGAAGTCAGAGCTGCAACTTAAAGGCAAGGCGCTTGATGAAGATATGCGTCGTCGCCAAGGTGAAGAGCAGAACAAGCTTTTAGTTAAAGTTCAGCAAGCAATCAACGCTATTGCTGAAAAAGAGAGCTATGACATGGTGCTTCAGCGTGGTGCTGTTATCTATGTTAAGCCAACGGCTGACATTAGCAGCAAAGTAGTCGATGCACTAAGTAAAGGCTAATTGCAAAGGCTAATCATAGATGAAAAGCTACACCTTAAAAGAGCTGGCACAGACGCTAAATGCAGAAGTACAAGGTGATGAGACGCAGGTTGTTTCCAGTGTCGCGACCTTAGAAAATGCGAGAGCCGGCCAGCTCTCTTTTTTAGCAAATTCAAAATACCGCGCTCAATTGGAATCAACCCAAGCGAGTGCGGTGTTGATCTCGGCTAAAGATGTCGAGGGTTACCCAGGTAACGCTCTAGTATTAAATGACCCTTATGTAGGTTTTGCCAGAGTAGCACAGCTGCTTGATACAACCCCAAAGGCGGCGGAAGGCATAGCTCCTTCAGCGGTGATTCACCCAACTGCCAAGTTAGGTGAGGGAGTAGCTATTGGTGCTAATGCGGTTATTGGCGAAAACGTTATTTTGGGCGAAAATGTGCAGATTGGCGCGGGTACTGTCATAGGCCAAGACTCTATCATAGGATCGGGGACTCGTCTTTGGGCTAATGTTACTGTCTACCATGATGTTCACATTGGCCAAGCTTGTATTATTCACTCAGCTGCCGTAATTGGTTCTGATGGATTCGGTTATGCTAATGAGCGCGGTCAGTGGATTAAGATCCCACAAACAGGTGGCGTGCGTATTGGTAACCGTGTCGAAATTGGTGCCAGTACAACAGTAGATCGCGGTGCGATAGAGCACACTGAGATACATGATGGTGTCATACTTGATAACCAAGTTCAGATAGCACATAACGATATTATCGGTGAGAATGCCGCAATTGCGGGTAACTCAACCATAGCTGGCAGTACGCAGATTGGTAAGTATTGCATTATTGGCGGTAACAGTGCAGTTGCTGGACACCTTAGTATTGCAGATGGTGCACATATATCTGGCGGTACTAACGTCACGAGTATCATTCGCAAGCCAGGTGTCTATACTTCTACTACCATTGCGATGGACAATAAGCTATGGCGTAGAAATACAGTCAGATTTAAGCAGTTAGATGAGCTGTTTCAGCGCGTTAAAAAGCTTGAAAAAACGAACCAAACAGAAGATTAACTGCCCATTGGCAGCTTAAGGAAAAACTAGTGTCAAATGAATTAAATACTATGGATATTAAAGAGATAATGAACTCTTTGCCCCATAGATACCCCTTCTTATTAATCGACCGTGTTTTGGATTACACCCCAGGTGAAACCTTGCATGCGATTAAAAATGTCACGATTAATGAACCTTTTTTCCAGGGACATTTCCCGGTTCAACCTGTGATGCCTGGGGTACTTATTCTTGAAGCTATGGCACAGGCTACAGGCTTGTTAGCATTTAAGACTCAAGAGACAGCTACTGACGATTCACTTTATTATTTTGCCGGTATAGACAAGGCGCGTTTCAAACGTGTTGTTGAGCCAGGTGATCAACTGCATTTTGAAGTGAAGATGGTTAAAGAGCGCCGCGGGATTGGGGTGTTTACAGGTATTGTTAAGGTAGATGGTGAGCTAGTTTGCTCAGCAGAGATCATGTGTGCTCGTAGAGAGATTAAAAAGTGATAGATAAATTAGCGTTTGTTCATCCTGATGCCAAAATTGGTAACAATGTTACTATCGGCCCTTGGACCTATATCGGTGCAGATGTTGAGATTGGTGACGATTGTTGGTTTAGTTCTCATGTTGTTGTCAAAGGACCTACTGTCATAGGCAAGGGAAATAAAATTTTCCAATTCGCTTCAGTCGGTGAAGATTGCCAAGACAAGAAGTATGCTGGTGAACCAACGCGATTAATCATGGGTGATAATAATATCATTCGTGAGTCTGTTACTATCCATCGTGGTACAACGCAAGATAAGGGCGAAACAGTTATTGGATCTAATAACCTGTTTATGGCCTATGTGCATATTGCTCATGATTGCGTAGTTGGTAATAACGTGATTATGTCAAACAATGCTTCTATTGCTGGTCACGTTCACGTGGGTGATTTCGCGATTTTAGGTGGCCTCACTGGTGTTCATCAGTTTGTGCATATCGGTGCTCATGCGTTTACTGCGGGTTGTTCATTGATACTGCAAGATGTTCCGCCGTTTGTGATGGCTTCTGGTCAACCTGGTATTCCTCGTGGGCTTAACAGCGAAGGGATGAAGCGACGTGGCTTCTCTAAAGAGAGCCAACTAGCCGTACGCAGAGCTTACAAAACCCTTTACCGTAAAGGCTTATCTGTCGAAGATGCTGTTTCGACAGTTTCATCTGAAACCGATGATGAACAGGTTAAGCTGATGATGGATTTTGTTGTAAACTCTAATCGTGGCATCATCCGCTAACTATCTGCGTTAAAGAGCCCAAATTTTTGGGCTCTCATATCTCCATACAAGATTAAGACTCGTTATCTATGAGCAATAATAAACAGATGATTTTTGCTATGGTTGCCGGAGAGATCTCTGGTGATATCTTAGGTGCAGGCTTAATCAAGTCCCTGCAAAAACACTACCCTGATGCGCGTTTTGTTGGCATTGGCGGCCCTCGTATGGAAGCGCTTGGCTTTGAATCAATATTCTCCTACGAAGAGTTAGCTGTAATGGGCATTGTTGAGGTGCTCTCAAGATTACCCCGTTTATTAAAAGTTCGTAAAACCTTAATAGACCAAATATGCGCCATTAAACCCGATTGCTTTATTGGTATCGATGCACCAGATTTTAATATTGGGCTCGAGTTAAAGCTTAAGGCTCGTGGAATTAAAACCGTGCATTATGTCAGTCCATCGGTTTGGGCTTGGCGACCAAAACGTATTTTCAAAATTGCTAAGGCGACAGATATGGTGCTGTCACTACTGCCTTTCGAAAAAGCGTTTTATGATAAACATCAAGTTCCGTGTACCTTTGTTGGCCATACTCTTGCTGATGATATTCCACTGGAAAGTGATAAGTTAGCTGCACGAGAGCTGTTGGGGTTAGAGCCTGAATCTGAGTACCTTGCTATTTTACCTGGTTCTCGAGGTGGTGAGTTAAAGCAACTTGCAGAACCTTTTGTAAAAGCTGCATGGCTAATTAAACAGCAGTACCCCGATATTAAATTTGTCACTCCTTTGGTTAATGCAAAGCGCCGTGAACAATTTGAGCAAGCGCTTAAACAGTTTGCCCCTTCTTTAGAGATCACTTTAGTTGAGGGGCAATCCCGTGAAGTGATGGCCGCTTCTGATTGCATCTTACTCGCTTCAGGTACAGCAACACTCGAAGCTATGCTAGTAAAGCGCCCTATGGTCGTTGCTTATAGAGTTAGCCCGATAACCTATAAAATTGCAAAAGGCATAATGCAGATAGCGCATTACTCCCTGCCTAACTTACTATCTGGTAAGGCGCTTGTGACAGAGCTTATACAGGAAGATTGTACTGAAGATAAAATTGCTGCCGCAGTAGCCGCCGAGCTCGATGGTGATTTTACGCCATCAAAAGCTGAGTTTATCGAACTTCATAAGCAACTTAAGTGTAATGCTAGTGAAAGGGCTGCAGATGCAGTGTTAGCACTAATTCGCTAACTCATTAATTTTTTTAGAGTACTATTTAATATGGCAATTTTTAAAGGTATTACCCCAGAGCAGGTTGAGTGTTTAACCTCTGGCTTATATGCAGGTGTCGACGAAGTCGGCCGTGGGCCTCTGGTGGGTAATGTTGTTACTGCTGCAGTTATTCTCGATAGCAACAACCCCATTGAAGGTTTAAACGATTCAAAAAAGTTATCTGAGAAAAAGCGTGAGGCCTTGTTTGCAGAGATACATGAGAAGGCCTTGGCCATAAGTGTTGGCTACGCCACGCCTGAAGAGATCGATGAACTGAATATTTTGCATGCCACCATGTTGGCGATGCAGCGAGCCGTAGCTGGATTAGAGATAAAACCAACGAGTGTGTTGGTTGATGGTAATCGCACACCAGTGTTTAGTCATGGTGAGGCAAATGAGACAATCTCTGATTGTCATGCCGTTATTAAAGGAGATGGTCTTATCTCTGGAATTAGCGCCGCTTCGATAATTGCCAAAGTTATTCGTGATCGTGAGATGGATCTACTCGATATGGAGCATCCTCAATATGGTTTTTCTAAGCATAAAGGCTACCCTACTAAGGCGCATTTTGAAGCGCTTGAACAGCACGGTGTATTGCCCGAGCATAGAAAGAGCTTTCGACCAGTAAAAGAGCGGTTAGCTAAGAACTAACCAGCTAAGAGTCAATTTTATCTCTCTCATCCATCGCTCTAGCTTGGTATGTTTGACTCTGTTAATCTTTCATAAGTTGCCACTTCCATCTTTATTACATTAAGTATTCAAAAATATGTCTGATCCAAGTTTTGTGCATCTACGTGTCCACAGTGACTTTTCTATGTCTGATGGCCTAGCGAAAGTTAAACCTATCTTAGCTAAGGTGTCAGAGCTAGGTATGCCTGCTGTAGCGCTAACCGATCAGACCAATTTATGCGGACTGGTGAAGTTTTACGGTGCCTGTCATGGCGCTGGGGTTAAGCCGCTCATAGGGGCAGATTTTTGGGTGAAAGTCCCAGGGTTTGATAAAGACCTTTGCTCGGTAACTGTACTTGCGATGGACAACGATGGTTACCTGAATTTAACCTTGCTTATCAGTGATGCTTACCTTCGAGGTCATATCGATGACAGAGCTGTTATCGACCATGAATGGTTAGCAAAGTATAACAAGGGGCTGATACTGCTCTCAGGTGGCCGCCATGGCGATATAGGCAGAGCACTACTAAAAGGTAATCAGGCACAGGTAGATTCACTGACAGAGTTCTACCAGACTCACTTTCCTGATCGCTACTATCTTGAGCTACTGCGCACAGGGCGCCCAGATGAGGAGAACTATCTGCATCTGGCTGTAGCATTGGCTGAAGAGAAAGGCCTACCTGTAGTCGCCACAAACCAAGTGGTCTTTAACAGTCCAGAATTTTTTGAAGCCCACGAGATCCGAGTAGCGATTTCTGACGGTTTTACCTTAGCTGATCCCCGCAGACCGAAAAAATACAGCGACCAGCAGTATTTTAAGAGTAGCGAGGAGATGTGCGAGCTTTTTGCCGATATTCCAGAGGCCGTTCAAAATACGGTAGAGATAGCCAAACGATGTAGTGTCACGGTTCGTCTCGGTGAGTACTTTTTACCTGATTTCCCCACAGGTGAACAATCCATTGAAGACTTCTTAGTCGCGGTCTCAGAGAAGGGGCTTGAGGAGCGTTTAGAGTTTCTGTTTCCCGATCCTGAGGTGAGAGCAGAGAAACGTCCAGAGTATGATAAACGTCTCGATGTTGAGCTGAAAGTTATTAACCAGATGGGCTTCCCAGGTTACTTCCTTATCGTGATGGAGTTCATTCAGTGGGGGAAAGATCAAGATATCCCTATCGGTCCTGGTCGTGGTTCAGGTGCTGGGTCTTTAGTGGCTTACGCCCTTAAAATTACTGACTTAGACCCTCTTGAATATGAGCTGCTGTTTGAGCGATTCTTGAACCCAGAGCGTGTCTCCATGCCGGATTTCGATATCGATTTCTGCATGGATAGACGTGATGAGGTTATTGACCATGTTGCTGAGCTATATGGTCGTGATGCTGTATCACAGATCATTACCTTCGGTACCATGGCTGCTAAAGCGGTTATTCGTGATGTTGGCCGTGTATTAGGTCACCCCTATGGGTTTGTTGACCGTATCTCTAAAATGGTACCTGCAGAGCCTGGGATGACTTTAGCAAAAGCATTTGAGGTAGAGCCAGCGCTGCAGGAGTCTTATGATGCAGATGAAGAGGTAAAAGATCTTATCGACATGTGTCGTATCCTTGAAGGGGTGACACGTAACGCGGGTAAGCACGCCGGTGGCGTGGTTATCTCGCCTACGACCATTACCGATTTCTCGCCGCTTTATTGTGACTCAGAGGGGCTTAATCCAGTCACTCAGTTTGATAAAAACGACGTTGAAACAGCAGGCTTGGTTAAGTTCGATTTCTTAGGGTTAAGAACCTTGACCATTGTCGACTGGGCGCTGCAGATGGTTAACCCGAAGCAGAAAAGACTGGGCAAGGAACCTGTGCGTATTGAGTCTATCCCTCTCGATGATCCTGCTAGTTTTAGGTTGTTGCAGCGTTATGAAACCACGGCAGTTTTTCAGCTTGAATCCCGTGGTATGAAAGATTTGATTAAGCGGCTCCAACCAGATTGCTTTGAAGATATGATTGCACTGGTAGCACTCTTTAGACCAGGCCCTCTACAGTCAGGCATGGTAGATAACTTTATTGAGCGTAAGCATGGCCGTGAAGCCGTTTCTTATCCTGATGCAGAGTATCAACATGAGTCACTGCAATGGGTGCTTGAGCCTACCTACGGGATTATTCTTTACCAAGAGCAGGTGATGCAGATTGCTCAGGTGCTCGCTGGTTACTCACTCGGTGGTGCAGATATGCTCCGCCGTGCTATGGGTAAGAAGAAGCCTGAGGAGATGGCAAAGCAGCGGGGTACTTTCGAAGAGGGCTCGATTAAGAATGGTGTCGATGGCGAGCTGTCGATGAAAATTTTTGATCTGGTAGAAAAATTTGCGGGTTATGGTTTCAACAAATCTCACTCAGCCGCTTACGCACTCGTATCTTATCAAACCTTATGGCTAAAGACCCATCACCCCGCTGAGTTTATGGCCGCGGTAATGTCTGCCGATATGGATAACACAGATAAGATTGTTATCTTGGTCGATGAGTGTGAACGCATGGAGATGCCACTTCTGCCGCCTGATGTAAATAAGGGCTTACTAAAATTTAATGTCGATGAAGAGGGTAATATCGTCTACGGCATCGGTGCGATTAAAGGTGTGGGTGATGGTCCTGTAGACTCAATACTTGAAGCTCGAAAAGATGGTCCTTTTAAAGATCTCTTTGATTTTTGTGCGCGAGTCGATCTGAAAAAACTGAATAAACGCATTATGGAGAAGCTCATCTGTGCCGGGGCATTAGACAGCCTAGGACCACACCGAGCCTCTATGATGGCGACATTGCCAGAAGCCGTACGCGCCGCGGATCAAAACGCTAAGGCTGAAGCGATAGGCCAGCACGATATGTTTGGTTTGCTTAATGATGATCCTGAAGATACTAAGCAGCAGTTTGTTCAGTGCACACCATGGCCTGATAAAGTTTGGCTTGAGGGTGAGCGAGAAACATTAGGCTTATACCTTACTGGTCACCCAATAAATCAGTATCTCAAAGAGTTAAAGCATTACACCTCTGGGCGCTTAAAGGATGTACATCCAACGGAGCGTGGCAAAACCATGAAAGCGGCGGGTCTCGTGATTGGGACTCGAGTGATGATGACCAAGCGTGGCTCTAAAATGGGACTGGTAACCTTAGATGATAAGAGTGCTCGTCTTGAAGTCATGCTATTCACCGAAGCATTCGAGAAGTTTAATCATCTGCTAGAGAAAGACCGAATTTTGATTATCGAAGGAGAGGTGAGTTTTGATGACTTCTCTGGCGGTAATCGAATGACTGCAAGAAATATCATCGATATGGCCGAGGCCCGTAATCATTTTGCCAGAGCTGTTGAGATTGATTTAGACAGTGATTTGATTGATGAATCTTGGTTAGTGCGCTTTAAAGAGGCTGTTGAGCCATGGAAAGCCGGTGCTGTGCCCGTGATTGTTAATTATGCTCAACCTCAAGCAAAAGCTCAGTTCAAGCTTGGAGAGAATTGGCGCGTAAATCCAACGGATGAGATGATGTTGGCACTAGAGACTTTGACTGGCGCTGGCAAGGTAAGGATCCTCTTTTAGTATGCCAACAAACGGCAAGGCGTTAAGCGGCTTCTCTGTTTATGACCTTATCGATGAGGTTGTAGCGCTTGCAAGTGTCAAGCAAGGCGCTAAGTTAGTCCTTGCTTACAGTGGTGGGGTTGACTCAGAGCTGTTAGCGAGAGGCTTATCAGAGTTTGCCAAAGTACATACTCAGTTTTCTTATCTGCTTATTCATGTACACCATGGCTTAAGTCAAAATGCCGATCTTTGGGCAGAGCACTGCCGAAATCAGGCTAAAAGCTATCGCTTACCTATCAAAGTTAGCTATGTTCATGTTGATACCGGTCCGCGCAAGAGTATAGAGGCTGAAGCGAGAACCGCTCGTTATAACGCCATTAAGGCAGAGATGAATGCTGGAGATGTGCTATTAACAGGGCATCATTTGGATGATCAACTTGAAACGGTATTACTTGCATTAAAACGAGGTCTCGGTCCAAAGGGCTTATCGGCTATGGGAAGCGTTCAGCGCTTCGATAATGATAAACTCATGTTACGCCCTCTACTATCTATCGAGCGTGAACAGATTGAGTCTCAAGCGCTATCACTTGCCCTTAAGCATATTAAGGATGAAAGCAATTTAGATGCTAAGTATGACAGGAACTTTTTACGTCTAGAGATTATTCCAAAGCTCAAGTCACGTTGGCCCTCTATTGCCACCACGGCCAGTCGTAGTGCTTCTTTATGTGCGCAGCAACAGGTTGTCATTGATGAGGAGGTGAGTGCTCGCTTACCCGATTATCTCGTATTGCGACAGGGTGACAGTGTTCAGGCTCTCGACCTAGAGCGGTTATCTAGTCAAAGCCCACATTGGCAAGCTTTGCTGTTTAGAGGGTTTATTGAGCATCTTGGTTTTGCCCCTCTGTCAGTGCAGCAGTTAGAACAAGCGTTATCTCAATTGCTTAGTGCTAAGCCTGATGCAAACCTTGAGTTTAGAGCGGGCGACCTTATCATCAGGCGGTTTAGAGGATTAGCTTATCTCAGCTCATTTCGACAAGAGCACCTTTCTCTTGACCAAGATATGCTTATAGAGCTCGATAGCGCTGCGGTTTTACACATGTTGGACGATATTGAAGTTGCTGTTTCGCCTGTCAGTCAACTGGTTATCTCTAAAACGACAAAGGCAATGGGAGTGCGTTTACCTAAATTGGCTGAGCAGATCTCTATTCGTTTCTCTGTGGTGGGAAGTACTCGGTGCCAGCCTGCTCAAAGAGCGAAGAGGAGGGAGTTGAAGAAGCTGTGGCAAGAGTATGGAATACCACCGTGGCAAAGAGCTCAGGTACCCTTTATCTTTTATAACGAGCAACTTGTCTGTGCTGTAGGCTACTGGGTCGAAAGTGCTTTTGTTGCTAATGACGGTGAAGCAGGTTTAGCCTTTAGCCAAACAGCGCGCTAAAAATTTTAACACTGATTGCTATTAGAGGCTGTTAGCCACTATTCACCGTCGGCTTTATAACAACGTCTTCCTGCTGCTTTTGCACGATAAAGTGCTTTATCAGCTCGTTCATACAAAGAGTTGGCCGATTCATCCTTACTCCATTGAGCGATCCCAAGGCTGGTTTGCACATCATGCTTGTCAAAAAGTGGCTGGCTTTGCATGGCTGATAATATGCGCTCGCACAAGACTTTGGCCGCACTAAGATCGCCACGGACTAAGACGACAAATTCATCTCCACCAACACGAAAAGCTTGATCAGTATCTCGAATCGCCTTTGTTAACAGCTGGCCAAACTGAGAAAGTACGTTATCACCAAATTGATGACCAAAGACATCATTGAGCTTTTTGAAATTATCAAGGTCAAGAATAATAATCGCCATTTTATTACTATGCCTGCTAGATGTTGCGATAGCTTTCTTTAAACTCTCAATATAATAATGTCTATTTCCAAGCCGAGTAAGTGAGTCATACATAGCTTGCTGAGACATCTCTTGATATTGGGTCGCGTTAAATAGTGGCAAAATAACTAAGGTCTGTAACAACTGTAATTGCTTGGCTTGCGACGGCATTAGCGGCGCACTAATACTGTACTCTAATCGAGCCGTTTTACCTTGATGCACTATCTGTTGCTTAATGCTAAGCCCTTGCTGTCTTCCCCAACAAAATTGATATTTGTTATATCTGAGCTTAATACCATCGATCGGCAAGTGTTGGCCCATGATCTTGCCAAAGCAGGCAAAGACTGTCCTTGGATCTAAAGATTCATGTAGCTGTTGGATGATCTGCACAAGATCTGGCTCTTGAGACTGAGAGCCAAGTATTTCTGGTTGATATCTCGGTTCATCAGAATAAAAATCTGTCGCTAGGCCAAAATCCATAATGAGTACTCCATTATCGCCTGTGTTACTGAGGTTAACTATCCTCGTTAATGTGTAATTACTAGCAAATACTGTGCCTAAAATAATGTTAATTAAATTTGTCTTTATTTGTCATTCAGTTAATCTTTCAAGTGTCACTTAAATAAAACCTATGCCAGATTTTTGACTCGGAGTTCAAATTTAGAATGGAACACAGTTTTCTTATTCAAGTTCTTTCGATGCTTGTCATCGCAATAATCTCAATAGCCATTCTGAGACGAGCAGGCTTGCCAGCTATTTTGGCTTACTTAGTTACAGGCGTGATCAGTGGACCTTCTGGATTCAACTGGTTTAGTCAACATCAGATGCAATCGGTGGCGGAGCTCGGTGTCGTACTTTTGATGTTTAGCCTAGGTTTAGAGTTTTCTCTTCCAAGGCTTTGGGCGATGAGGCGAACGGTATTTGGACTGGGTAGTGCTCAGGTCATAGTAACAACGCTTCTTGCTGGTTGTATCGCCTTCTTTAGCTCTTTATCTTTGGTTGAGTCTATTGTTGTGGGCTCAGCGGTGGCACTTTCATCGACCGCTATTGTACTTAAGCTGCTCAATGAGCAAGGCTGGCTAAGGCGACGACATGGTGAGCTGTCGGTCAGTGTACTTCTATTTCAAGATTTAGCCGTGGTGCCACTACTGATTTTGCTACCTTTGCTTGCATCAGGTGGTGAGCCACTCTCGCTTCAAAGTATCGGTTATGCGTTGGCTGAAGGTGTATTAGCCTTTATTGCGCTGATGGCGTTTGGCAAGTGGGGGCTGCCTAGGTTATTTGATGAGGTAGCCCGGTCACGATCAAATGAACTCTTTATGCTATCAACCTTAGTGGTAGCGCTATTGACTGGTGCGTTAACGCAATGGTTAGGCCTGTCTATGGCTCTGGGTGCCTTTATGGCGGGTATGTTGCTTGGAGAGAGTCAGTATAAAAGGCAGTTAGAAGCCGATATCAGGCCATTTAGAGATCTCTTAATGGGACTATTTTTTATCTCTATCGGTATGTTGATTGATTTCTCTTTAGTGCTGCAATTTTGGTGGCAAATTCTAATCATTCTGATCGCAGTCATAGTCGGCAAGGCGTTGGTGATTTTTGCACTGCTTAGATTAGCAAAAGAGTCGTTTAGAATCTCAGTCTCTACGGCATTGAGTCTGGCACAAGTTGGTGAGTTCAGTTTTGTGGTACTCGCTTTAGCCGTAAATTATCAGCTGCTTGAAATTGAGCTGAGTACTAAGCTTGTGATGGTTGCTGTTTTGTCTATGGCTATCGCCCCTTGGCTTGTTAGGCACAGTGTCGATATTGCGCGTCGAATGCAGGGGGTAAGATCTAAAGCCGAAAAAACGATGAAAATTGATCCTCAAGTAGAGCATCAAAATGATCTCGTGTTAATTTTGGGCTATGGACGCGTAGGGCAAACCATTGCACGTTTTATGAAAACCGAAGCAGTCCCTTTCTTAGTGCTAGATTTGGACCCCACAAGGGTCTCAGAGGCGAGAAAAGCTGGAGAGCCTGTTTATTTTGGTGATGTTTGTAAACGAAGTATTCTTAAGCAGGCCAAGATACGAGATGCAAAGCTAATTGTACTGACCTTCAGTAGTAGCCGAATCCTCGAAGAGGTGTTGCCTCTTTGTCGCCAGTTAGCGCCTGAAGCGAAGATATTGGTCCGTACGCGAGATGACACAGGTATGCAAGAGTTAGAGGAAGCTGGGGCGAGTCAGGTGATACCTGAAACCTTAGAGGGAAGCCTGATGTTAGTGTCACAGGTGTTGTATCAATGCGGTGTACCACTAACACGTATCTTGAAACGACTAGAGTATGAGCGCCGAAATCACTATCAATACCTACATGGTTTCTTCTCTGGGGCTGAAACAGACTTTACCCTAGAACACCTACATGCCGTTGCACTGCCAAAAGGGGCCAATGTTGTAGGGCAAACTCTCGCCGATATACCTTGGGATAAACTTAGGGTTGAACTCAGAGCGGTAAGGCGAAGTGGCGCAGAAGTAGAAAGCCCAGATCATGATTGGAGTATACGCTCTGGCGATACCTTAATTCTTTTGGGTAAGCCTCGTCGAATTGAAAAAGCGGAGATCTATCTGCTTCAGGGGTAATCGTCATGGAAGAGAGTCGAATATGCTCTATTATGCAGCGCTAACCTGTTTAGCGCCTTTGCTTGCAGTTCAAGGGCATAGGGTTAGAAAAAATACCCCTAGACTCAGTGAAGCATCAGGTGAGCGAAGTGGTACGACGGGGGATGGAGCAAAGATCCGTGTGCTCATTTTGGGAGATTCAGCTGCGGCAGGTGTGGGGGTTGAACATCAACATGATGCACTAAGTGGCTGTTTGACGCGCAGCTTAGCTAAGCAATGCCAGGTTACTTGGTTATTATTGGCAAAGTCAGGTAATAAAACCTCAGACTTGATTCGTTTGGTAAAGGCGCAGCCAAAGACTGATTATGATGCTGTTTTACTCTCCATTGGGGTGAACGATCTATTAAGTCCGATAACTGAGTATGAGTGGCAGAGGCAACAGCAGGAGCTGCTTAGTCTGATAAAGGCGCAGTTTCAATCACCGCATATTTTATTGACGAGTGTGCCACCTATGGAGCATTTTCCAGCTTTTCCGCAACCCCTTCGCTGGTGCCTAGGGCAAAGAAGTGCCGCTTTTAATCGGCGACTTAAACAGTTGATCTCTACTGAGACTCAATGCAGTTTAATCCAAATCCCACTTGAGCCTAAGCCTACTGATATGGCTATAGATGGTTTCCATCCTGGCGCCAATATCTACATGCTTTGGGGCAGCCATGCCGCGAATGAGATAGTAAAAAGTGTCAAGCTAGGTTAAGTCAAAGTTGACCTTTTCCTAAATTTCAAAAAATGCTCTTATCTCATCAATCTGACACATGGCATCTTGATAACCCAAATCAATGAGGGCGCTACAGTAAGCCTGTTCAAATAATAGGTAAGATACAATACTCGAATCTGTGTCCTGCTTTATGCCTATGGGTCTTAGCATAGCCTTTACGGCCATTGGCATAGCTTGGTAATACTGTGAGGCAAGCTGACTTAAGTCTTCACTAGGTTTAATGACTAAAGTGTCTATATGCGTTAAAGGTAAATTTTTTCGTTTATCTTCAGGGATCAACTTAAGGGTACTGTTAATCCTTTCTAGTCTTTCCAAGTCACTATTTAATGTATCAGAGAAGATAGTATCGAGCAGGTGACCGGTTATGGTGGCCGTTTTAGGATGATGCTCTAACTCTTGTGGTTGCTGTTTATGGGGGCTTTCTAGGTTGATCACCATGATCTTCTTTGCACCTAAGTGAATAGGACTGCTTAATGGTGCAAGTTGGTGGACTGAGCCGTCGCCATAATAGCCCTGATTGAGCTTTATCGATGGAAAAATAAGTGGAATAGCTGAGCTTGCCAAGAGGTGATCGGTATTAAGTTGAGTGCGTTGGCCGTTACGTCTATCTCTATGCCAGTCGGGAATATCTTGGCTGCCTTGAAAAAATGTCACAGACCGAGAGGTGTTATAACAGGAGGTATCTATGCTCAGTGCGTTGAGGGCACCGCTGGCAATATTTCTATCAATTCTGACGAAATTGATAAGCTGGTTCAGTAGATCCCTTAGGGGATCACTGTTAAATAAGCTTCCAGCATTGGTATTAACCCTGTCATCTTGAAGGCTCATCAGCAGCATTTTGCCTAAGTGGCCCAAAATACCTGATGCTGAAGATTTATATATCTTACTGGTATGGAAATTACGCCAAACCCATTCGAGTTTGCGTACCCCTAAATGAAAACAGGAAGCGTGGGTTGCAATTGAGGTGCCATTAATTGCACCTGCAGAGGTACCACAGATTATCTTAAAAGGGATGCCATGGTTGCGTGGGTAAAACTGCACAATCGCCTTAAGTACCCCTATTTGGTATGCGGCACGAGCGCCACCGCCACCTAGTACTAATGCTGTTTTTTCTGGCAAGATTATCTCCATCCATAAGTGACTTAATTAATTAAAGCCTCTTATCTAAAAGAAAATCAAGGATATTTTTAGAATAATTGGTGTAAAAAAACGCATACATAAATAATATGTACGCGTTTAATGCATTACTGTTAGCTTGGATACCCTACATGGGCATGCTGACTACTTAGCTGACTTTAGGAAGTCGACTATCTGATCGAATGGTACTTCTTGCTTTTCACCAGTGCGGCGGTTTTTGTATTCAAATACACCATTATCGATATTGCGATCGCCAATCACGACCACGTGAGGCAGACCAACAAGCTCCATATCGGCAAACATCACACCGGCACGTTCTTTACGGTCATCGAACAGTACTTCAAAGCCAGCCTCATTGAGATCTTTGTATAGCTGCTCAGCTTTATCTTGAACACGATGAGATTTATGCATATTCATCGGTAGGATCCCTACCTTAAATGGTGCAATCGCATCAGGCCAGATAATACCGCGGTCATCATGGTTTTGCTCAATTGCTGCTGCAACCATACGGCTAACACCCACACCATAACAACCCATTAGTAAGGTTTGTGCCTTACCATTTTTGTCGAGCACGTTTGCATTCATCGCTTCTGAGTAGTTGCTACCTAACTGGAAGATATGACCGACTTCAATACCACGAAGTAGGGCAATAGTACCTTGGCCACATGGGCTAGGCTCACCTTCTATAATGTTACGTAGATCAAATGCTTCAGCTTGTGGAAGGTCACGCTCCCAGTTGATGCCAAAGTAGTGCTTGTTGTCTTGGTTTGCACCAGCACCGAAGTCACTCATTACGCTTACGCCGTGATCGATAAAGACTGGGATTTCAAGGCCAACTGGACCGATAGAGCCAGGACCTGCGCCAATTGCTTTGCGGATATCAGCTTCGTCGGCAAACTCAAACGGTGTCAGTACTGCTGGAATTTTTTCAGCTTTAACTTCGTTAAGCTCATGATCGCCTCGGATAACTAGCGCTACCAGAGGTGCTTCTTCTGAATCACCTTTAACGATAAGCGTCTTAACTGTTTTCTCGATAGTGATATCATGCTGTTCAACTAGCTCGGCAATTGTCTTAGCATTAGGCGTATCGACCAGCGTCATTTCGCTAGTTGCTGCTTGACGCGTCTCAGTTGGCATCGGGGCTTCACATTTTTCAATATTCGCCGCGTAATCGCTATCGGTTGAGTAAGCGATTAAGTCTTCGCCGCTGTTAGCAAGAACATGGAACTCATGTGACATGCTGCCACCGATAGAGCCTGTATCTGCCATCACTGGACGGAAGGCTAGACCTAAGCGATCTAGAATATTGCTATAAGCTTGGAACATAGACTCATAGGTTTCATCCATGGTCTCTTGATCTAAGTGGAAAGAGTAAGCATCTTTCATTAGGAATTCACGAGAACGCATGACACCGAAGCGTGGGCGAACTTCGTCACGGAACTTAGTCTGTATCTGGAATAAGTTAAGTGGTAGTTGCTTGTAAGAGTTGACCTCTTTACGAACGATATCGGTGATCACTTCTTCATGAGTTGGGCCAAGCACAAAGTCACGGTTATGACGGTCTTGGAAGCGTAGTAGTTCAGGACCAAACTTTTCGAAACGGCCCGTCTCTTGCCAAAGATCGGCAGGCTGTACCATAGGCATTAGGATCTCAACTGAGCCTGCCATGCTCATCTCTTCACGAACAATCGCTTCTACCTTGCGCAATACGCGTAGACCTGTCGGCAACCAGCTATATAGGCCAGATGCGTTACGGCGGATCATGCCAGCACGTAACATTAATTGGTGACTGATCACTTCTGCATCTGCAGGTGTCTCTTTTTGTGTTGAAAGCAGGTACTTGCTAACGCGCATTACCGATATCCAGTTCAGAAAATAAATTGGCCGACATTTTATCACCTGAGAATATGATGTCACCAAGTTTATTGGCAGTAAAATGGCGCAGGATTATATTTTATCTAGAATGCTGACCTAGGAAACTTGACTGCTTTCTCATTCGAGAAGTACCACCTTGTGATACTTGCCCGAAATCTAACTCCTCTTTCTTGTTTGCAACTGGTTTTAGCTGAGTTTGAATCCTCCGACAACATCGTTGAGCTGTACATTGGCTTGTATTAGGCGCTGTGTACTTTCGACTGTATCTACGGCGTTATTACTTAGCTGACTGATCATTTCGTGTATTTCAATCATATTAATATTCACATCCTCAGTGACTACACTTTGCTCTTTGGCTGAAAATGCAATCTCTGTGGTGAGATCGTTGATACGCGTGATTGATGTTGTCATATTTTCAAGGGAAGTCATGACTTTTGACGTCGTGTCTACTGTATTGCTACAGCTTTTCTTAGTGGCGTCCATAGAGGTGACTACCACTTTGGTTGCCGAGCGTAGATCGCTTAGCATCCTATCAACCTCAGAAGTGCTCTGCTGTGTGCGTGCGGCTAATGCTCTGACTTCGTCAGCAACAACGGCAAATCCACGCCCTTGCTCACCGGCTCTTGCCGCTTCAATCGCCGCATTAAGTGCGAGTAAGTTGGTTTGCTCAGCAATCTCACCGATAACGCGGAGTACGGCATCTATTTTTTCAAAATCTTGGCTCATGGTACCAATTGAATGGGTCATACCATCAACCTGTTCCGCTAGCTGAGACAAACTGTTAGATGCCTGCTGTACAACGACTTTTGAACGCTCAGCCTCTTCGTTAGTCGATTGGGTAAACTCTGCCGCTCTCGCGCCGCTCTGTGCGACAGATTCAGCCGTGGCACTCATTTCATTAATGGCAGTTACAACTTTTTCAGTTTCTTGGGTGTGAGCATTTAATAGCGCTTTATTAGAGTCTGTTTTACCTGTTAGTTCATCAATCTCTTGCTGGATCCCTTGATTGGAATGAGAGACATCGAGCAGCATGCTTTGTAAGTTTTCGATAAAGCTATTTACTCCGCCAGCAATCTTACCCAGATCGTCCTGACTGTATACATCAAGTCGTAGGGTTAAATCAGCATCCCCCCTAGAGAGGCCAACAATGATGCTGCGAAGAGAGCTAAGGTGCTTGAAGGTGCCATTAATAATAAAACAGCTAACAGAGACTGTAATAATTAATACAATAAACAGGGCTAAAGTAATGCGTCTGCTTAAACTATTTGTGTTGTCAGAAATAATTGTGTTATCGAGATAGCTACAGAGTATCCATTTTTTATCCGCAATAATAATGGGATGGTTAAACGCTGTTAACTCACCATCAATTTTATTGGAATATAAAACCTGATTCATAGGGTCGCTAAGTTGGATATACTGACCATCAAGTTTCACTTTAGATAAGCGGTTTTGAATATTCGTCAACGCAATGTAGATAATATTTCCATTTCCATCACCAGTAGGGACTATCACACTTATTAGTGGGGTTTTATTTTTATAAAATATATCACTCACTGTGATGGTTTTATTGCGTGCAAGTAAGGCTTTGATTTCACTAGCATGTGTAGAGTCATTTACAGGCCCCTTATCACTGATTACTAAGCTGTTCATTACTCTGAATATAGAGAAGAAATCACCTGTTCTTGCGGCTTCAGTCAGTGAGGTTTGTTCGAGGTTGAGGCTTTTTGCAAGATATATCTTTCGGTTCAACGTGTCGGTTACTTGAGCCTCAATTAAACTGACATTCGTTGCCATACTTTGCCGTTCTCTTTCTAGAATATAACTGCTGATATAGTAGTTAATACTAAAAAATGAGGTTAATACTGTTGCAATTAATATAAGTAATAGGGTAGAGAGTATTTTTACTTTGAATGATAAGTTGTTGGCCATTATATATCCTTAAAGGAATTTTATTTTTTAGCGTCAGGTACAACCGATAAGCCAAATAAACTACAGAGTTGAATTTAAAATAAATGTCGGGTAGATCGATAAAATGGAAAATATTTGTTGCATAAAACATCAAAACAGTAGTGATTACTAAATATTTGAAAGCAATGGTGAAATTTATTCATAACAAATTAGGATGTGATTTTTACTTATTTTTCTTTGCAAAGTAATGCAGATTTTGGATGAGGTATTAATACTGTTTCTTATTTCAATCGGTTAGTTTTATGCTAGGGAGTGGGTTTGAGAGAGCGTACCTTCATCGTTACCTATAGGCAGCGGATTGCAGGTAAAGACAGTTATATTTACTCGATTACCTGTCTAAATTAGATACAGCTTGATAAACTTACTCATTAACGGATATTTTAAGGATGAAATATGGGCTATCTATTTTTAGGATCCTTTCTAAGAAGACTTTTCGGACGAATAGGACGGATAGAAAGAAAAGAACGGAGAGTGACCTTGAATAAACTGATCTCATTATCGTCCGCTACGATATTACTGGCAGGGCTGTCTGGTTGTGCAACTGAACCTAAGTCCACTGGGCAAGCATTTTATGATGGCATTGAAAGTAATATTGAGCAGAGGAAAAGAGAGGGAATGTATAGTACTCCGCCTCAATATGTTGATGATAATGTCAATAAAGATGATGTTGAGTCAGGCATCATTAATGCCGTAGCCCATGGTGTTGGCAGTTTGTTCTTAAAAGATTAAACCTTATCCCTTCTATCACCAATCACTTTTGCTGGGTTGCCTGCCATAATGGCATACTCTGGCACATCTTTGGTGATGGTGGCGTTCATGCCTATGACTGCACTGTCACCGATAGTGACGCCATCGACTATGGCTGCTTGCGCGCCAATCCAGACATCCTTGCCGATGATAACACCTTTCGAGCTAGCGCTTTGCTGGTAGATAGGTGTGTCTGGATGCATTCCATGGTTAAAGGCATAGATAGTGACATTGTTGGCGATTCGGGTTTGATCGCCTATGGTGATCCCCGCACTGCCGCCATCGAACGAGCAGCCATGGTTAATGGCGACTTCATTACCTAAGGTGATAGGTCCATGCATAAAACTGTCGGCAGCCAGCATGCATTGATCGCCAATGATGATACCACGAGTCGGCTCTGCAAATAGGTTAGTGTCAGGGGAGATGAAACAGTTTTTGCCAAAACTGACAGTTTCAAGAGCCATAAACTGCGCTTGAACTTCCTCTTGCCAGGGCTTCGCCCAAGCCAGTAACTTAGGCTTTAGCGTGAAGTAGAGCCAAGGCATATAGGAGAGACGTTTTTTATGCTGAGCTTGATACGCTTCTTGTGTCATCGGCTTAGCGCTAGTGTTCTGAGCTGGTTGATTTATTGTAGGCTCAGAAGTCACACGGAAATCCCTGCTCTTATCTCTTGTACCACTATTGTCTCTTTAGCATCAGCAGTTTCAGCTGAAACTCGCCATAGAATATCTAAATCATAGAGGGCTACTTGATAGAGCTTTGGATCCGCTTTGGCTTTTTTATAGGCTGGTCTCGGGTCTTGCGCTAGCACATCTGTGATTAACTCTTCTAGGTGCAGGTATTGCTCCAGGCGCTGATATTGGGTCAACTGTTGAAGCGCTGTTTGGCTAAATTCAACCTGCGTAAGCACGGGGGCTTCATGGGCTATACCACCTAAGGCCTCAGGTACTGAATCTGAAAAGGGTATATAGGGTTTAATGTCTATGATTGGTGTGCCATCAAGTAGATCCATCCCTGAGATCTCTAATGCTACATAACCTTTTCGCTGGTGTATCTTGTGCAGCTTTACGACTGACTGGCCTAGACCATTAGGCCTAAAGGTTGAGCGAGTAGCGAATACACCAAGTTTTTCATTGCCACCAAGGCGGGGAGGACGCACAGTGGTTTTCCAACCTTGTTCTAAGTTTTCATGAAAACAGAAAACTAACCAAAGGTGAGAGTATTGCTCTAACCCTCTGACTGTATCGATATGATTAAATGGCGCTTGAAGTTCGACAAAGCCACGAGCGGCACTCGCTAGGCCTGGCTGTCTTGGGATGCCGAACTTCTGTTTATATGGCGTACGGCAGTACGCCACAGCTTGAATTTGACTGCTAAAACTCATGAGTCACAACTTTGATGTCTTGTATTGAGGTTAAATAGTTAATCTTACTCTTGTTCTGTTTCTGGACTCTTAATTGCTTGGCCTACGCAAACCGCGCGGCTAAAGCAGCCTTGTCCTTGCTCCTCAAACACTAAGCATTTTTTGATAATAAGGCCATTAGCCCCTTTGTCTGCTGCGGCTCTTCGAGCAAGCGTGCGCGCTTCACTGATCGCTGCAGGTGCATCATTGGCTTGCTCTTGGCAAGTTTCACCTTCAACTAAACCAATGATTTCATAAGGAGGTTTAGGTGATAAGCTTTTATCATAAACAGTGACATCTGAGACTTTGAAATAGTCATCAATTGCTTCACCACTAAGGTTACTATTAAATTTGTATTCGCCTGCACAGGCACTAAGCAGTATTACGAGGGCTGGGATTAAAAGCTTATTCATTATTCGGGCCTGTGTTTATAAAGCATATGAAAAATGGCTAGATTTCAGATATTAGCCAATAAGAGTGACACAAATTAAATCAAGGTCACCACATGGATGACCTTGTTGCTGAGGGAAGTCTAGCGCTTTAGATACTTTTGATAAAGCTGTTGTTGACGATTATTTAGATCTATCTCTCGGCCATCGATATAGACCTGCTTAATCTTAGTTGCCATTGGATCTAATATGTCACCCTGAGAGAGCACTAAGTTAGCTTTAAACCCTACGGCTATAGCGCCCATATCATCAACCCCCAGCATTCTCGCTGCATCTAAGGTGACACTTTTAAGCGCATCTTGTTGAGTTAATCCATAAGCTACAGTTTGTCCTGCCGCTAATGGCAAGTTTCGGCTGTTCCAATCTGATGAGAAGCCTAAAGCAAACGGGATGTTAGCTTGTTTCAGTAGTGCTGGGATCTTAAAGCTGAGATCGATAGGCTCATCTTTACGCATAGGCAGGCTCAATGTGTGGGTGTAGATAACCTTTGCTTCAATCTCGTTGATAAGTTCAGCCAGACGCCAAGCATCATAGCCGCCAACAATAATCAGCTTAAACTGATATTGTTTGGCAAGTGATACGGCTTCCTCTATCTGTTTTTGTGTATTTGCATGTACAAATAATTGAGCCTGTCCAAGATAAAGGGGGAGAAGCGCCTGCCACCTTAAATCTGTTTTTTTAACTTTCTTTGCTTGGTGCGCCAAGAAGTATCGGTAGCCATTAGAAAAAGCCGTGGTTACAGCTTTCACTTGAGCGTTATATTCATCTAGCTGCTTTTTACGCTTCTCCTTATCTTGAGATAGGGAGCCTTGCTTGGGCCAGTAAAGGTGAAATCCTTTGGTTGAAGGAACTAATGCATCTTCAATCGTCCAGCTATCGAGTGACACCAGAGAAGATTGTCCCGCTAAACTGTCGCCTTGAGGGACGACTTGTGCATGAGTAATACCATTGACACGTATCGTTGGAATTATCTCAGAGTCTGGATTAAAAGCGGTAACGGCTTCAAGTTGCGGATTAATTTCGCCCACTTCATAGCTATCGTTACTTGCCCTCATCATCTCTACTTCAACTAAGCCTATGCTGGTGTCGAGTGCGATAAGCCCAGGATAGATATGTTGCTCTGTGGCATCGACAACAGTGACGTTTGGGGCAACAAGCGCGGTGCCTATAGCGGTTATTTTGCCATCTTCAATGAGAAGGTCGCTATTAGTTTTAACCCCATCGATTGCGGTGTGAATGGTGGCATTTTTAAATAATAATGCTTCTGACTGAGCTGGTGCTGGGATCATGTCGTGAGCATTAGCGGACATACAGACAGACAGGCTTAAGGCTAAAAGTAGCGTGCTTAGCTTATTCTGTATTGGCGCTGTCAGCTTGGTTATTAATGGGTTAATGGTCATTATTCTCGATCGCATATTCGTATTGTTGGCGCTGCTTATCGCTGTAAGTCGCTTCATAATACAGCTCCTGTGTTGTGCGCTTGATGCCAGATATCATATTGGGTATCACAGTGCCACTCTGGTTCATTATCGTCTTGGAGCAACTCTCCATCAGGAAGTAAACTCGGTGTTGATTCGTTAAGTAAAATCTTCTGAATTAAAGCGGCTCTCTCTTGGCTTACTGCAGCTTGAGCTTGCTTATCTGCTTGCCTATCAAAGTACCGCTTACCCTCAATCCAGGTGGCATCGACTTTAGCGTAAACAGACAAGGGAGAGCGATCCCACAATACGATATCGGCTTGCTTACCTCGGGTGATAGAGCCGACATAATCGTCAACGCCAAGTTGAATTGCTGGATTGATAGTGACCATGTTCCAAGCATCTTCAGCGCTCATATCACAGTACATCATAGATTTTGCCGCTTCTTGGTTTAGCCTGCGCTGCATCTCATAATCATCGGAGTTGATGCTGGTAAGTACGCCCTTGTTTTGCATTAGGCAGGTGTTTTGTGGAATAGCATCGTAAACCTCAAATTTATAGGCCCACCAATCAGAGAAGGTAGAGGCAAAAGCTCCATGTTTGGCCATTTCATCAGCCACCTTATAGCCTTCAAGGATATGAGTGAAGGTGTTCACTTTAAAGTCATAAGCTTCGGCAAGCCTCAGGAACATCAATATTTCAGACTGAACATAAGAGTGAATATGAATATCTCTTTTTTGAGCGAGTACTTCGGCAATAGCTGCTAAACGGTAGTTTGGCTTAGGTGCAACGCGTTTACGTTTATCACTGCCTCTTAAACCTTGGTAGTCATCCATCGCTTTTTGGTAAGCAATCGCTTCGTTAAAGGCTTCGGTAAATAGGGATTTAACTCCCATACGGCTTTGTGGAAAACGTCTGTTGAAGTTATCCCCCCAGTGACTTTGTTTAACATTTTCTCCTAAAGCGAATTTAATGCTGGCAGGTGCCTGATTGAATTTTAAATTTGCAGCGTTTTCGCCCCATTTCATCTGGATAACCTGAGCCTGTCCGCCAATCGGGTTAGCACTGCCATGCAGCAACTGAGCAGTGGTGACTCCGCCAGCTAAAGCACGGTAGATGGCGATATCATCTGGGTTAATTATATCGCCAATACGGACTTCTGATGTGATCACATCGGTTCCCTCATTGGTGCCACCATTGATGGCAATATGAGAGTGTTCATCGATAATACCCGCTGTGAGGTATTTCCCCGTTGCATCGATATGACGATAGCCCTGCGGTGTTTTAAGGTTTTTACCTACTCGCTCTACTTTTCCTCTAGAGATCAATATATCGCTATCAGTGAGCACGCCTTGCTCATCTGAGGTCCAGATTGTGGCATTGCTTATATGTAGCTTCTCGCTCTTCGCTTGCTTTATTCTGCCGTAAGCAACGTTAGGGCTGGTGAGTGTTGAGATCAGCTCAATTGACATTTTCTTTGGCTTTTCTAGGGCGTTCTCTACTGGTAAAGTCGCGTTTTGGCTTAATACACCAGCGACTAAGGTGAGGGCACCATCTTTATCTAACATTCTGCCCCTGAGCCCCTGCTCATCGAACCAAAGCGTAAAACGATTGACCCCATCGATACCAGCTTCCGTCATATCAACATTGAATGTTAAGCGCTTATTGTGGAATTTGACCTGAGAGAGGACTAGTTCCTGCTCACCACTTGATAGTGTTCCTGCTAACTTATCTTCTTTCGTTGAGATGATTAAGTCTAGAGCAAGCTGTCCGACATTTATCTGATAGCTAGATTCCAGTAGTAGGTTGTCCGGTTCGACGAGTCTTTGTTCGTCTCCCTGTAACCAGATGCTGTGGATCTTACCATTATCAAAGATATTGCCGTTTGTGATCACTAAGTCTGCAATAAAGCCTGGTTTTAAACGGCCACTAAATTCACTGGTACCAACCATTTCAGCAGCTTCAGTAGTCAATGCTGCTAACGCAGCTTCTTCACTGAGGCCATATTCAATGGCATGTTTTAATCTTGGCCAAAAGTCTTCAGTTTTTATGCCGTACTGGGTCAATGCAAAGGGAAGTTGTGCCTGTTCAATAGTTTGTAAGTTGGCAGGGGCTCTCTCCCAGTGGCGCATTTGGGCTAAAGAGATCTCCCTCTCGCTATCATCATCCCCTACCAAGGGGGCAGCAGGGAAGTTTAGGGGCAATATTAAGCCGTAACCGTAGGCCTTAAGCTCATCTATACGAGCATACTCTTTACCATTACCGAGTAAGTTGGCTTTGAAATCATGTTTGTTTAATAAGTGAGCAGCGCGTAATTGGTTATTTAAATTTTTGCTGTCGAACGTTATTTGCTCGTTCTTAATGTTGTCCAGTGCTGCAAGAGCACTATTAAATTCAATAATGTTCGTTTCGGATTTAGAGAAAGACTTAGACCTGTTCTCTTTATACCAGTTAGCATCTGCAAATGTTTGCCTAATAAGCGCGATACTTCCCATCAAGGAGCTAGGGTAATCTTGAGGAGAGCTGCCTTTATTGAATGCCAGAAAGTGACTTGAGTTCTCACGATAGATAATTTCATTTGCACGTTTATCAGCTAATGACAGTGTTACGCCTTGACCACGAAATATGCCATCTAAATAACTACTTTGCACACTGGTAAAACCATTATTAATCCATGCTTTTGCTTTATCTGAATTTGGGTATACATAATTAAACCATGTTTTTTCTGCGTGTATTGCACCATTATGTGCATTACCACCGATCCGTTTAATCTCGTAAACAGGCGGGATCACTTCTACATCGGGGTAATTAAACTCAATCGCGTAATCAGTATATGGGTCAATAAATCCTGGATAAATAGTATAGCCGTCAAGGTTAATCTCATACGCACCAGCAGGGATGTTATTACTTTTTATTATCTCTATAATTTTATTGTTTTTTATAAGTAGTGTGGCATTTTCAATTGTTTCACCAGGCTCGACCATCAGAGTGGCATGACTTAACGCTGTTAATTTTGGCGTATTATCAGTGAGTTGGTCGTTTGCTTGAACTTGAAATGTTGCAGTAGAAAATAATGCCGAAATTATTATTATCGTTTGAGTTTTGTTATGCATTTTTGACATTAACTAGTGGTGACGGGACATAACAGGAGATTATCTGAAATACGATGTAAATACCAAGCAGTAATTGTAATTTTTCTTATCAAAAATGCTATAAAAAGGATATAAAAAAACCGGCGTGAGCCGGTCTAATATACTACTTCTGCATGAGCGAAGTGATTAGATAAGGAAGTCTTCCATAGTACGACCTTTATCCAGTTGGTTCTTGAATACTGTAGGCATACGACCTTGGCCAGTCCAAGTGATTGTTTCACCATCGACATCGATAGTATATTTAGCTGGACGAGGAGCACGCTTTTTCGGTGCAGCTTTAACTTCGCTTGAACCTAGATCATCAATAGATAGACCGACAGCTTCCATCTGCTTACGAATTTCATCAATTTTAGCGTTTCTTTCTGCATTTGCCGCAGCTTCAGCTTCAGCTTGAGCATCTCTTTCAGAGATAACTTTATCAAGTTTTGCTGCTACTTCTTTTAAATCTTCAACTGATAACTCTTTTACTGCAGCTTTAAAGCGGCGGCCATGAGTAAGTATTTCAAGAAAATCGCTCATAATTATTTGGTCCAATGATGAAATTAGTGGGTTTTTAATTTATGCGACTAATAATAGGAATTATTAGTACAAGGATCAAATATTATTTTAAGTATTCCATTAATATATATTTATGTTGAATAAATATAAGCAAAATAGATTTTATTATATCGGTCTGTGAAGGTGTATTTCGTAGTGTACTAAAAAAAATACAAACAGGTGTTTGAAACTCTGTTGACGTTAACGTTAACAGCACGTAAAGTGGCTCTACTTTGTATAGGTATATAACCTATACTCAACTCCTCAAAATATGACGTAAGAAGGAAGCCCTATGAAAGTATTGGTGCCTGTTAAGCGCGTCGTCGATGCCAATGTAAAGGTCAGAGTTAATGCTGACAATACTGATATCGATACCGCTAACTTGAAAATGGCGATTAACCCTTTTTGTGAGATTGCTGTAGAAGAAGCTGTACGTTTAAAAGAAGCGGGCGTTGCTTCAGAAGTCGTTGTTGTGACTGTTGGGCCTAAAGCATCTCAAGAGCAGCTACGTACCGCTATGGCACTAGGGGCTGACCGAGGCGTTCATATTGAGACTGAAGAAACTTTAGTGCCTTTATCTATTGCTAAGTTGCTTAATGCAGTCCAGCAAAAAGAGCAAGCACAGTTGATCATCTTAGGTAAGCAAACTATTGATGGTGACAATAACCAAACGGGCCAGATGCTGGCTGCCTTGGCTAACTTACCGCAAGCGACCTTCGCATCAGAAGTTAAGGTTGAAGGCGATAAACTTGCTGTCACGCGCGAAATTGACGGTGGTCTGCAAAGTGTGGCAGTCACTCTTCCTGCGGTAGTCACTGCTGATTTACGCTTGAATGAGCCTCGTTACGCCAAGCTCCCCAATATTATGAAGGCAAAGCGAAAGCCACTAGAAACATTGTCTATTGATGATCTTGGTGTCAGCCTGAAGCAACATCAAACAGTATTAAAAGTGACTCCACCAGCAGAGCGTCAAGGTGGAGTGATGGTGGCTTCAGTTGCAGAGCTGGCCGAGAAGTTAAAAAATGAAGCGAAGGTGATCTAATGGCAACTTTAGTATTAGCAGAACATGATAATGCCAGTCTAAAACTGGATACCGCCAAGGTTGTTGCTTGTGGTCACGCCATTGGTGCTGAAGTCGACATTCTTATTGCAGGGCATGAGTGTGCGGCCGCTGTTGAGTCCGCAAGGCAACTTGCTGGTGTGAGAAATATTCTTGTTGCAGACTCAGCTCAATTTGCGCAGGGCTTTGCTGATAACGTGTCGCAACTTATTGTTGATCTTGCAAGTGACTACGAACATATTTTAGCTGCAGCCTCTAGCCAAGGAAAAGACACGCTACCACGTGTGTCAGCCTTACTTGATGTAGCTCAGTTATCTGAAGTTGTTGAAGTCATTAGTACAGACACTTTTGTTCGACCTATCTATGCGGGCAACGCCATGGCGACGGTTCAGAGCTTAGATGCGAAAAAGGTACTAACAGTTCGTTCAAGCTCTTTTGATGCAGTGGCTAATGATGGGGCTGCAAATGTTGTGGCTATCGATAAAGTCTATGAGTCATTGACTCAGTTTGTTTCACAAAGCCTGACTGAATCTGAACGTCCAGAATTAGGCGCAGCTTCAGTGGTTGTGTCTGGCGGTCGTGGTATGGGCAGTGGCGAAAACTTTGCCATGCTAGAGCAGCTTGCTGACAAGTTAGGTGGTGCATTAGGTGCTTCACGTGCAGCGGTAGATGCAGGTTTCGTGTCGAATGACCTTCAGGTTGGACAGACAGGGAAAATTGTTGCCCCAGATCTTTACATTGCGGTTGGTATTTCCGGTGCCATTCAACATTTGGCAGGAATGAAAGACTCAAAAGTGATTGTTGCTATCAACAAGGATCCTGAAGCGCCGATCTTCCAGATCGCCGATTATGGTCTAGAAGCAGATCTGTTTGAGGCCGTACCACAGCTGCTTGAGTTGATATAAACTCTGGTGTTAATGCTGTGAAAATGTAGATTTTTAGTAAAGCACTCGGCTTTACATATAAAAATTAACGTGATCTTGATCACGATGGGCGGCTTTGGGGTAGAATCCCCAAAGCCGCTTATGTTTTTATGAACTTCACGTTTTTCCTACCTAAGATGAATTTTATTTTACCTTAGTGTCGAAAAAGCGTCCTGAGAAGTAGAGGTGCATTAAAGATTAGTAATGATAGCCAGGGTGATACCGCTTATCTATCATGAAAGGATTTAGTGCCGAAGCAGTAATACATATCACGGTTTACTGCTGGGGCTGTATCGAATAGGTACAGCACTGCCATAGTATTTCTTATCTGGATGATAAGAAGATTTTATACCCTTAAATTAATGGTATTACTATGGAGCGCTACTGATAGGACAGGTGTTTTCAGATATCATCAATATCCCACCAGTTCAGCAGCCTCCATTCGTACTTAAAACGAAGATTATAACTAAATGACAACTTTAAGTTACGCCGACTCGGCACTTTCATTGCTGCCGCCTGTGGTTGCTATTCTTATGGCGATCGTTACTCGTCGTGTTCTACTTTCACTTGGATTGGGGATTGTACTTGGCGCGATATTAATTACTGACTTCTCAGCCTTAGGTTCTGGTCAGTATCTCGGTGAGCAAGTGGTCGGTCTGTTTTGGGATGACGGCGCGTTAAATGCTTGGAACCTATACCTTCTTGGTTTCCTCATATTCCTCGGTATGATCACAGCGCTTATTACGGTAAGTGGTGCGGCAAGTGCCTTTGCTGATTGGGCTCGTACTCGCATTAAAAGTAAGCGTGATGCAAAACTACTCACCATGTTCTTAGGTTGTGTGGTCTTTATTGATGATTACTTTAATAGTTTAGTGGTCGGCAGCGTTGCCAGACCATTAACTGATCGCTATTACATTTCGAGAAGTAAGCTGGCTTATTTGCTTGATTCAACTGCTGCACCTATCTGCGTTATTTCACCCGTTTCAAGTTGGGGCGCATACATTATCGCGCTGATTGGCGGTATTTTAACGGCTCATGGTTTTGCTGATACGGGGCACCTGAGTGTATTCGTACAGATGATCCCGATGAACTTCTACGCCATTTTTGCACTATTACTTCTTTTGTGTGTTGCCTTTATGGATCTCAATGTTGGTCCAATGCGCCAACATGAGCTTAACGCTCAGAAAGGTAACTTATATGATGAAAGCAAAGGTCTACCGCCAGGTGCAAATTCTGACTTACCAGAAGCTGATAATGGTAAGATCTTAGGACTATTCCTTCCTATTATCGTTTTGGTATGTGCAACCTTCTATTTTATGGTGAGCAGTGGTGGTGATGCATTAGCAGCGGATGGCAAGCCATTTAGCATACTTGGCGCTTTTGAAAACACTGATGTAGCCTCTTCACTATTCTTTGGTGCCCTCGTTGGTTTCATTGCAACTTTAGCGTTAGTTTTAGTTCAAGGACTCGACAAAGCGTACTTGATTAAAGGTTTAGTGGCTGGTGCACGCTCTATGTTACCTGCTATCTATATCTTACTGTTTGCATGGACAATCGCGGGTGTTATTGGCCAGTTAGAGACTGGGAAATACATGGCAAGCCTAGCATCGGGCAATATACCGTTTGCACTGCTTCCTGCGGTATTATTTATACTTGCTGGTTTAACCGCATTCTCAACCGGTACGAGCTGGGGTACCTTTGGGATCATGTTGCCAATCGCTGCTGATATGGCGATGGGAACCCATACTAATATGATGTTGCCTATGCTTGCTGCGGTTCTTGCTGGTGCGGTATTTGGTGATCACTGTTCACCAATATCAGATACGACGATTCTCTCCTCAACTGGCGCGAATTGTCACCATATTGATCATGTAATTACACAACTGCCCTATGCCTTGATTGTGGCTGGAATAAGCTTAGCGGGTTATACCGTAATGGGCTTCACTGAATCTCTGATGGCAGGCTTAGCAACGTGTAGCATCATCTTTGTGATCAGTGTGTTGATACTCAAGGTTAAGTCTTGCCAACGTAATGCCTAGTTAAAACAAGCTTGTTTTAGATCTTTATACCGCTCAATTGAGCGGTATATTTTTATCTTAGGTCTACCATGTGAGATCCATAGCTTTTGAGGCAAGATTTTTCTCTTAAAAAAGTGTTAAGCTATCCTCGAATTCATCATTAAGGAATATCAGTTTGGCACAGCTCTATTTTTATTATTCGGCAATGAATGCTGGTAAATCCACTTCGCTATTACAATCATCATATAATTATCGTGAGCGTGGTATGAACACCTTAGTGATGACTGCATCAATAGATGACAGGTATGGAGTCGGTAAGGTTGCATCGCGAATTGGTATCGAGACTGAAGCTCAAGTATTTGGTAGCGATGATAACGTGGCGACACTTATTGGCGATGCCCATAAGGCAGAGCACCTTAGCTGTATTTTAATTGATGAATCACAGTTTCTCAGTAAAGAGCAGGTCAAGCAGCTGACATATGTTGTTGATGTGCTTGATATCCCAGTGCTTTGCTATGGACTTAAAACAGACTTCCAAGGTGAGTTATTCACCGGCAGTCAATACCTGCTTGCGTGGGCTGATAAATTGGTCGAGCTGAAAACTATCTGTCACTGTGGTCGCAAAGCAAACATGGTAGTGAGACTTGATGGTGAAGGTAAGCCGATGCGTGAAGGTGAGCAGGTCGCTATTGGTGGTAATGAAAGCTACGAGTCTGTATGTCGCAAACATTTTCGCGAGTTTTTGTGGGACTAAGATAGGTTTGATGATTCTAGGTTCTAGGTTCTAGTGCCTAGGATCTGGCCCTATTCCAACTTCAACAATAACAGTCTTACCTCTTTCCTTGTATCATCAATCCTATCTATCACTTTAGTGACGCTGGTCTCATCATGGTTAATCGTATCCCAGTTTGTTTGCCAGCTTTGCTTTAAAGCGTGGGTTGCAGCTTGTAGGTCGGGCTCAGTGATCATACTTAAGTCCGCAATTAGATTTACTTTTATCCATCCTTTTCTTGGATTGCCTGCGACAGGGTCCTTATCGTAATAGGCAGCATAGATAATCCCTTCAAGCTCTGATAGCTGTAATAGCAACTCAAAACTTGCCGAGCGCATGGTTGAGTTGTACTCACTGACCTCCATTCGCCAGACATTGTAGCTAAAGCCGATAAGCGCAAATAGCATGCTAAAAATTGCCGTTATCTGAAAGATTTGCTCTCTTCTCTTGGTGAGTTTTCGCCGCATATTATCAATAATCGCTGTGTTATTTACATATTAAGATACATATAAAGATAGTGTAATTAGCCTAAATATTTCACAGCGCTTGAATATAAATAGCTCTGTAGGCGGTCTATTGCCATGTGTTTAATCAAATCATTTGATAACCCTTCTAATCAGTAAGAAAAGTGGGCATTAAGGAGTATGAGAATGAAGCATGGAAGAAGTTGGTCTGTATTAGACTGGTTTATATTGCTGTTTAACTTAATATTGATGGTTGCGATGTTTAGCGCCAATGTACTTGAGGCCAAAGAGGTAAGGTTTGCTCCTGATTTTGAGCTTGTTGATCCGCAAGGAGAGCTACATGCTTGGTCAGAATATAAAGGTAAGCCCACCATCATACATTTTTGGGCTACCTGGTGCCCCTATTGTAAGAAGCTGCAACCTGGGCTTGAAAAGTTAAGTGAAGAATACCGAGACACTGACTTACAGGTCTTAGGCATCAGCTTCAACGAAGATGAGGGCGCCCAGCCAGCACAAATGCTTAGAGCACGTGGCATTAACTTTCCAACCTTACTAAAAGGGGAGGGCGCTGCTAAAGCTTATGGGGTTGTCGGAACGCCTACGACAGTTTTTATTAATCGAGATGGTGAGATAATCTGGAAAACCAATATCTCACTGCCTGACGACCCAAAGTTATCTCAAGCAACTGATTATATTTTGAAGCACTAAGGTTTAATAAAACCTGTTGAATGAGATAGCTGGATTAAAAGCAATCATCTGTTACGGCGCGAGTATAATATTCAAATGCTGCAACAGGGGAGCGGTATTCTACGTGGCACTTGAAGGTTCCTTGCTGTATTTCAGCTTGCTTATTGGCAAACTTTTTTGGAATGATGGCAAAAGAGGAGGAGCTACCGATACCAAATACAAAGTCATCGTCAGATAAGCCCATTACTGTTTTATAGTTATCTTCAACAACAGTGTCGGACGATGAGGTCCCTGTAGCTTTCGGGTAGCCATTAGAAACATATAGGCGGGTACCTGAAACATCTATATAGAAGTAACCTATCTTGCTATCCCAATTAGGATGCCCGTTACAAATGCCATCACAATCTTGCTTATCTGCAATATCATCAACTTGCGTTTTTGAATGGACCAGTTGATTCATTGAAGCAATCGAGCCTGCGATACCTTCTAGACTTGCTGCTTGAGCATCACTGCTTAATGACAGGAATTTAGGGGCTGCAATAACCGCCAAAATACTAAGTATGATGATAACGACGACTAGCTCGATTAAGGTAAAGCCATTTTGATGTTTGTTTAAACGCACTGGATAAAAGTTCACTAACAAATTGTGCGCGGAATATACTTAAATCACACTAATCGATCAAGGGTGTATCCAGTATAGATACAAATAAAACTCAACTATTTTAATGTGTTAAATTTTGATTGCACCTTGTTTCTTGCTGGTTTCTATTTTGTGCTGCTTATGTTCGGCGCCTGTGGTTTTATTGTTTCGTGTTAGTGTGTGTTGCCTGATAATTAAGGCAGTACCTCTATACAGGCCGCATATTCAGCTGTTGTATCTGCTATGCTCCCAAGTGCACCCGATACCATATACACATCAGCGTGAGAGCCTCCCCCGACGTCTGTAATACTCCAATAATAATCAACATCAATGCCCCATCCTAAGCCTGCTGAAACGTGTGATGAGGGGATCCCCGGGAATAAGCTCACGATATGATCGTAATACTGCTTTAGCCCGAAAGCATCACTGGTATCACCAATACCATCTACAGTGAGACTGTAGCCTCTCTCAATACATTGAGTATTTGAATTAGGCCAAGTAAATAGGCCCCAAAAAACGCTAGTGCCATTTTCTGCTCTTTGGCTATCAAATAGAGGAGCTGCTGGCTGTGAATTATTCAGTATGCTGGTTTCTATTGTTGTAAGTGGCCTGTGTAAGCGCTTAGTGATCAAACCTATGGTGAGATCTGTATAAGGTATTGGTGCTACTGCCCTTTGAGTAATATTAAAACCTACATCAATAGCCATAGGCAGTCCACCAGTTACCTCAGAAGTATCGAACGATGAAGCCAATGAGCATAGCTCACCTTCTTCAGCTGTGGTTACGCACACTTCAATATCATGACCGACTAAGGCAAAAGCGGATTCAGTTGGCGTTGCTCTGGTTATCGTGAAACTGGTGCTATTGGTTGAGCGAGTGCTCGTATTGGCAGGATTAGTTGAGCGCCAAATCACGCCCAGATCAGTGTACCCTTTAATGTCTAAAGTGAGTGTTTCATCCAGCTGTAAGTTTCCAGTCACTAAAATTGCGGCAATATCGGTGACAATACAGGCATCACTGCCCGCTTTAGGTGTGCCAGTTATGGCAACGGGGGTGATGCAATAGCTTAAGCTTTTACCACCACTGTTGGCTGGTGGGGTATATGAGATATTTTGGCTAACCTCAACACCATCTAATTTCCAGCTATATAAGCTCACACCTTCGTTATCACCATCTGCATCAAGATAATCGTAGCTTACCGTTAAGAAGGTATTAGGTTTGGCAAAGGTATCCCAAGTTAAATTACTTGCTGTAGGTGCACTGCCAGCGTTGGGGTCGACATTTGCAGCAGCGGTACACACTTGGCTGCCTGTCGCATTTTGACCAAAGCTTGCTACAGGGGTGACACAAAAGGTTAAACTCTTACCTTCATCACTGGCTGTTAAGGTAAGGGTTTGGCTTGTGCTGACCTCGACACTGTCTAGCTGCCAGCTAAATAGACTGCTGCCTTCAGGGCGGTTGTTGGCATCACTAAACAGATAACTGCCGTTCAATAATGTGCCAGATACTGGAGTGGGTGTGATGAGTAAACTTGTCGCCGTTGGCGGGGGATAACTACCGATAATGGTTTGCGACAGACACACCTGCACGCCCTGTTTCGGCGAGCCGGTACTGGCTACTGGGGTAACACAAAACTCAAGGGACTTACCTTCACTGTCTATCGGTAGGGTAAAGGTTAATCCAGAGCCACTGTCGGTATTGTCTAGACGCCACTGTATGATGCTTATCCCTTCGATATCGCCATCAGCGTCACTATAAAGATAACTTGCTGTGATACTTTGCCCTGGTTGCAGGGGAGAAGAGAGGACTAAGCTAGTCGCTACAGGAGCGCTACCCTGTTTGGGTGAGATGCTGACAGCAGGAGTACATACTTGGGGTCCTGTTGCATTTTGACCATAACTTGCAATAGGGGTGACACAAAACGCTAAACTTTTCCCTTCATCAATGGCATTTAGGGTAATTGTTGAGCCTGTCATGATACTGATACCGTCTAGTTTCCAATTGAGTATGCTTTCTCCCTCTGTGCGACTCTGAGCATCACTAAATAGATAATTTCCGGTAAGAAGTGTGTTAGTTACTGCACTTGGGGTTATCAATAGATTAGCGGCTGTTGGAGGAGTATAGCTACCGATAATAGCTTTGATATCGCAAACTTCGGCACCTATTTTAGGCTCACCCGTTAAAGATTTTGGCGTGACGCAAAAACTCAGCTCTGCACCTTCTGAATCAATCGGCAATACCAATTGCTTACCTTGACCAACTTCTGAGGAGTTTAAACGCCAGCTCAATACGCTAGCTGCTTCGGCGTCATCATCTGCATCTAGGTATAAATAGGAACCCTCAACTTTATGTCCTGGTTGTAATGGAGAGCTTATAAGAACATCTTCAGCGACAGGAGCTGTGCCCAATGTTGGTAATATTAGCTGTGCGATGGAGCAGGTTAGCGCCCCGATATTGTTGTTTCCATGAGCTGCAATAGCCGTGACACAAAAGTGGAGCCACAGCCCCTCATGGTGCTTACTGGGGGTAAACGTACTACCATAGCTTTGCAACTGATTATCAAGATACCAACTTACTTCACTGTTTCCCTCCGGCCGGTTTGCTGCATCATTAAATTGATACAATGAGGTGACAAGCGTATCGACTTCAGCATCGGGTGAAATAGAGAGTTGTGTTGCAGTTGGTGGTGTGAAGGTTTCATAACTTGGAAAGCCATCACCTTCGCCACAACCTGTTAGCAGCAGAGAGCTAAGAATAACCATGAAGCTCAATAAATGGTTTGCGATGACTTGTGAAACAAGCTGCTGATAATCATTTATCTGTCGGACTAAGGTCACTTCATTTTCCTCATATGAGAAAATAATGGCAATGCAGTCGCATTGCTGAGTGATCCATCACATCCATTACTTTATCTATCACTAAACACAATAGTATAAGATATACAAAGAAGGCAATAAAGAAAAGCTGTCACTCGTCATTTATTTGACGTTTTATAGTGTAATTTAATTCTAGTCGATATTTTTATGAAGAAAAGGCCAGTGAGATTTCACTGGCCTTAGTATTGCGGTACATACTTTGACTAATTATGTTTTGTTAGTTTTTATCCATCATTGAATTGAGGATGTATTAACGACTAACTATTAAAAATGCATCTCTGGTACATGATCTGGAACGATCAACTTACCTGCCGTTTTCTCAACAATCTCTTCGACTGAGACACCAGGTGCACGCTCTAGTAGGTGAAAAGCACCCTCTTTTATCTCCATAAAGGCCAAGTCAGTTAGCACCCGCTTGATACAGCCAAAACCAGTCAGTGGCAGTTCGCATTTAGGCAGTAGCTTAGAGTTACCACGTTTGTCGGCATGCATCATAGTGACAATGATGTTGTCAGCGCCTGCGACGAGATCCATGGCGCCGCCCATCCCTTTGATGAGCTTACCTGGGATCATCCAAGAGGCGATAGAGCCTTGCTCGTCAACTTCAAACGCGCCCAATACGGTTAGATCTACGTGACCGCCACGGATCATGGCAAAGCTTTCACTTGATGAAAAGAATGAAGCACCGTCAACTGCGGTGACCGTCTGCTTACCCGCATTGATAAGATCTGCATCTATGGTCTCTTCAGTGGGGAACTCCCCCATGCCAAGTAGGCCATTTTCTGATTGCAACATGACATCTATTCCCTGTGGAATATAGTTTGCTACTAGTGTTGGAATACCTATGCCTAAATTAACGTAATAGCCATCTTTTAGCTCTTGGGCTACACGTTGTGCGAGTTGTTCTCTTGATAATGCCATACTGTCTCCCTCCTGCTTATGCGTCTGTTGTTGAAGATGGTTTTACTGTTCGCTGCTCGATACGTTTCTCGAAGCTGCCTTGGATCACGCGGTTTACATAGATCCCAGGAGTGTGAATATGGTCTGGATCGAGTTCGCCCGGCTCCACAATATGCTCGGCTTCTACTACGGTGATTTTACCCGCGGTTGCCATCATAGGGTTGAAGTTTGCAGCCGTTTTGCGAAAGACTAAGTTACCCATAGTGTCGGCTTTCCAGGCGCGCACTAAGGCAAAGTCTGCAGTGAGTGAAGGCTCAAGAACATAATGTCTGCCGTCGATTTCGCGTGTCTCTTTACCTTCAGCAACGGGCGTACCGTAACCTGTGGCGGTGAAGAAAGCGGGAATACCAGCACCACCTGCGCGGATCTTTTCGGCCAAGGTGCCTTGCGGGGTTAAAATGACATTGAGCTCGCCCGATAGCATCTGCTGCTCGAAGGTGGCATTTTCACCCACATAGGAGGCGACCATAGTATCAATTTGACGGCTTTTAAGGAGTAAACCTAAACCAAAATCATCAACGCCTGCATTGTTAGAGATAGCTGTTAAGCCAGTAACGCCGGTTTTTACCATTTGAGCGATTAGGCCTTCTGGAATTCCACATAAACCAAAACCACCTACCATCACAGTCATATCATTAGAGAGCCCCTTTAGAGCTTCTTCATAACTGTGTACGACTTTATTCAGTCCTGCCATTATTCTTATCTCCTTTGTATGAGGTACGAGATCTTAGGTTCTCGTATCTAGGATCTGCTATTAGACTTAATTCACTCTTAACTGAGCACTGCCTTATTTACTGATGGCTCTGGCAACTTTAGAGCCCGTTTCTCTGCCAAGCGCCTGACTGATGTTATTACCAGCTTGAGCCAGTAAGTTAAGATCTATGCCGGTTTCTATACCGAGCCCGCGTAACATATAGACCAGATCTTCGGTGGCCAAATTCCCAGATGCTCCCTTGGCATAGGGGCAGCCCCCTAGGCCGGCTACAGATGAGTCAATCACACTAACGCCTGTCTCTAAACAGGCCAAAATGTTGGCTAGTGCTTGCCCATAGGTGTCATGAAAGTGTAGCGCTAACTTTTCGACAGGGACTTTCTGGCTGACAGCTTCCACCATTCTACGGGCATTAGCGGGCGTGCCAACGCCTATGGTGTCACCAAGGGATATCTCATAACAGCCCATTTTGTAAAGGATTTCAGACACTCGAGCGACTTCGCTCACTTTTATCTCGCCTTCGTAGGGGCAACCGAGCACACAAGAAACGTAACCGCGAACACGGATGTTTTCTGCTAAAGCGCGCTCCATCAGAGGTTCAAAGCGTGCAATAGACTCCTCAATAGAGCAGTTAATGTTACGCTGGGAGAAACTTTCAGAAGCAGCGCCAAAGATGGCAACTTCATCGGCATTAGCGTCAAGTGCAAGTTCCAGCCCTTTCATGTTAGGGGTGAGCGCACTGTAGATAACATCAGTCTGTCGATGAATATTGCGCAGAACATCACCGGAATCTGCCATCTGAGGCACCCATTTAGGTGATACAAAACTTGCCGCTTCTATTCGTTGTAGACCTGCTTTCGCTAAATCTTCAATCAAGGCGATCTTATCTTGAGTCGTTACTGGCTTTTCATTTTGAAGCCCATCGCGTGCACCAACTTCAAATATGGAGACCTGTTTTGGCATCTTCATGCTTGTTCCTTCGATTCTGCTGGTTCAACCTCAACAAGAAGATCGCCATCAGAGACAAGCTCACCGGGTTCAAAGAAGAAGGCTGATACTGCGCCGTCAAATGGAGATTCAATGGTGTACTCCATCTTCATTGCTTCCATTACCATTAGGCCTTGGCCAGCTGTGACCTGGTCACCTTTTTGCACTAAGTGGGTCACAATCGTGCCGTTCATTGGCGCTTTAAGCTTATCTTCAAGGCACTCTTGCTCCTCTTCAAGCTCAGTCTGGATAGCTCGATAATGATAACTTGTGGCATTGATAAACAGCGTAAAATCATCGTCAACTTGGCTAACCGGTACTTTCACTTTATGCCCTGATGCCGTGACAGCTCCTTGATTGTCTTGGCCTGATTTGACGGTGATTTCGCTATGTAGCATTTCACCTATCAGCTCACCTTTTAGTTGGTAAGTGATGTCAGCGATTTCAACTTGATAAACCGATTGTCCAGCGATGGATATCTCTGTGACATCTAAGTGCTGAATCTCATGATTATCATCAAGCAGTGCAACTTGATGGGTGCTATCACTGTTTAGTCTAAATCCGCTCACTGTGCCCCAAGGAGAGTAGGGATCTTGCTTGTTTACACAGGCTTTAGCTGCGGCTTTTCGCGAACATAGCTGATATAAAGCTGCAAGGGCGAGAGCATTTTGCTCATCATTTGAAGCCGAAAGGCTACGGCCAATTAACTCATCGCCGTAACGCTCAATAAAGTCTGTGCTGAAGTTGGCCTCGCTAAAAGCTTTATGCTCAGTGATGTTGGAGAGAAATTCGATGTTATGTTTTAAGCCGCTAATTTGGTAGGACTCAAGTGAGTGCACCATGCGCTGTAATGCCCTAGGGCGAGACTCATCCCAAACTATCAGTTTAGAGATCATAGGGTCGTAAAAGTTACTGATCACATCGTTTTCACGGATCCCTGAGTCGATACGTACGAATTTACTCTGCTCAGGCTCACGTAGGAAGTTAAGTTTACCACTGGCTGGCAGAAACTCATTTTGCGGATCTTCGGCATAGATACGTACCTCAAAAGAGTGGCCGTGTACACGTACCTCTTGCTGACTTAATGGTAGTGGGCTACCACTTGCGACCATCAGTTGCCATTTTACTAAGTCTTGGCCTGTGACCATCTCTGTCACTGGGTGTTCAACCTGAAGGCGGGTGTTCATCTCCATGAAATAGAAGCTGTCATCGGTATCGAGTAGGAACTCCACTGTGCCGGCACCGCGATAATCGATAGCTTTTGCGGCTGCAACTGCTGCTTCGCCCATCTTTACTCTCAGCTCATCGCTTAACCCTGGCGCTGGCGCTTCTTCTACCACTTTTTGGTGGCGACGTTGAATAGAGCAATCACGATCGGAAAGGTAGATACAGTTGCCTTGGCTGTCGGCAAATACTTGCACTTCGACATGGCGAGGTTGGCGCAGGTAGCGCTCCATCAGGAGTTTATCGTTGCCAAAAGAGGAGATTGCTTCTCGTCTGGCAGAGTGGATATTTTCTAATACTTCATCACTGCTCTCTACGATACGCATGCCTTTACCACCGCCACCAAATGCAGCTTTAATCAGCAATGGAAAGCCCATCTGGTTAGCTTCATCGACTAACAGCGCATCATCTTGACCGTCACCGTGGTAGCCGGGGACTAACGGCACTTTAGCCGCGCCCATGATCTCTTTTGCAGCACTCTTACTACCCATTGAATCAATGGCATCAGAGCTTGGGCCGACAAAAATGACACCTGCTTGTTCGCACTTTCGGGCAAACTCTGCATTTTCAGAGAGGAAACCATAGCCTGGGTGTATCGCTTGAGAGCCTGAGCGCTTAGCGATATCTAAAATCAGATCCCCTTTTAGGTAAGAATCTGCTGGTGCGCTGCCACCTAAGTAGAAAGACTCGTCGGCTAAGGCGACATGGCGGGCATCGACATCTGCATCACTGTAGAGTGCAACAGTGCGCACTCCCATAGCTTTCGCTGTTTTAATAATGCGACAGGCAATTTCACCGCGGTTAGCGATTAATAGTTTTTTTATGAGTGATTGATTAGGCATTATTCTGTCCTTGCACAGGGAGCTCTTTTGCAGTTGAATCTGATATTTTCCAGTTAGGGCTGCGTTTCTCAAAGAAGGCATTGAGTCCCTCTTGGCCTTCATCGGAGACACGAATACTGGCGATGCGCTCACTGGTGTGATTGCGTGTTGCATCGTCGATAACCCCATCTTCAAGATGAGACAGCAAGGTTTTAACCCAAGCCATCCCCTGGGGGCTATTTGCGAGTAGGGCGCTGATCAATGGTGCTGCAGCGGTATCTAGCTCATCACTCACTTCATGAATGATTTGCAGTTCAAGTGCCTTTTCAGCGCTAAATCTCTCTGCGGTTAACATGTAACGGCGAGATGCGCGTTGGCCCATAGCGCGGACGACATAAGGACTGATAACTGCAGGAATAAGTCCAAGTTTTACTTCAGATAAGCAGAAGCTTGCGCGTTCATTGGCGATGGCAATGTCACAGCAACAGATGAGTCCCAGTGCCCCACCAAACGCTGCACCTTGCACTAACGCTATGGTCGGTTTAGGAAACTTATCTAAGTCAGACATCAGCTTCGCTAGCTCATTGGCGTCGGATAAGTTTTGCTTAAAATCCATCTTGGCTTGCTTACGCATCCAGTTAAGATCGGCTCCAGCACTGAAGTTTTTACCGTTCGCTCTAACGATTAACAGTTGGCAATTATCATTGTGGGCAAAATAAGCCAGAGATTGAATCATCTCGCTAATCATCACTTCATCAAATGCGTTGTGTTTATCGGCTCGATTGAGGATCATCTCTCCCACGCCATTATTCAGTTGGCATGAAATGTATTTAAAGTTTTCTATCAATTCATTGGTCATGTTCAGCACTCACTGCTTAGTCAATACCGCTATCGGTTAGGATGGCCAAAGCCATTACATACGGAATACACCGAACTTGGTCTCTTCAACTGGGGCATTGAGCGCCGCAGAGAGGGCTAAGCCGACAACGTCACGAGTTTGTGCCGGATCGATAATGCCATCATCCCAGAGGCGAGCACTGGCATGGTAAGGGTGACCCTCTTTATCGTACTGCTCAACGATCGGCTCACGGAATTGCCGCTCCTCATCATCGCTCCATTCAACGCCTTTGCGGGCTAAACCATCACGTTTAACTGTTGCTAATACGCCGGCTGCTTGCTCTCCGCCCATTACAGAGATGCGGGCATTTGGCCACATCCACATCATGGTAGGCTCAAACGCGCGGCCACACATGCCGTAATTACCTGCGCCATAGCTGCCGCCGATGATGACGGTAAATTTGGGAACGTTGGCACAAGATACTGCAGTAACCATCTTAGCGCCGTGTTTGGCTATGCCTTCATGTTCATACTTCTTACCCACCATAAAGCCGGTAATGTTTTGTAAAAACAGCAGTGGGATCTTGCGCTGACAGCACAGCTCAATAAAGTGCGCGCCTTTTTGGGCGGATTCTGAAAACAGGATGCCATTGTTAGCGACTATGCCAACGGGGTAGCCGTGGATACGGGCAAAGCCACACACTAATGTGCTGCCGTAGTTAGCTTTAAACTCATCGAAATCAGAGTCATCGACGACGCGAGCAATGACCTCTTTGATATCGAATGGCTTTTTAAGGTCTGTACCGACGATGCCATACAGTTCATTGATATCGAACTTGGGCGGCTTAACCTGACTCAGCTGAGCTTCGATGGTTTTTTGATGATTTAAACGGGTGACTGCTTTGCGGGCTAACTCAAGAGCATGCTCATCATTCTGTGCCATATGATCGGCCACACCGGATATTTTAGTGTGCACCTCGGCGCCGCCAAGTTCCTCTGCGGTAACCTCTTCACCAGTAGCCGCTTTGACTAATGGCGGGCCTGCAAGAAAGATAGTGCCTTGCTCTTTGACGATAATAGACTCATCGGCCATGGCGGGTACATAAGCCCCACCCGCAGTACAAAGGCCCATTACAACGGCAATTTGTGGGATACCTTTAGCAGACATCTGCGCTTGGTTATAGAAGATACGACCGAAGTGATCTCTATCGGGGAACACTTCATCTTGGCGGGGCAGGTTAGCGCCGCCTGAATCGACTAAGTAGATACAAGGTAGGTGACAACGACTCGCTATCTCTTGCGCACGTAAATGCTTTTTGACTGTCACCGGATAGTAAGTCCCGCCTTTTACCGTAGCGTCATTGGCAATGATCATACACTCCACGCCACTAACACGGCCGACACCAGCGATGATGCCTGCTGCAGGGACCACATCTTCATAAAGCTCAAAGGCTGCAAATTGTGACAGCTCAAGGAAAGGGGAGCCTGGGTCGAGTAGCTTTTCGACACGCTGGCGCGGCAACAGCTTACCGCGAGAAAGGTGACGTTCACGGGCAACGGCGCCACCGCCTTGTTCAATTTGATGTAGTTTGAGTTTTAAATCTTGAACAACGGCAGCCATGTCTTCATGTTTAGCTTTGAATTCATCACTGCGGGAGTTAATACGACTACTTAGTTGCGTCACGGTTTCAATCCTTTTGAAGCTAAAAACGAACGTTTCAATAGAGAGTTGAGCGCTGAATGACGGCGAATATTCACCGTCATTGGGCGCTTGCTTACTTAGACTCGTTGAACAGCTCGCGGCCAATCAACATGCGGCGGATCTCTGAGGTACCTGCACCGATCTCATAGAGCTTAGCGTCACGCAGTAGGCGACCTGTTGCGTATTCGTTGACATAACCGTTACCACCTAATAGCTGAATGGCATCGAGCGCCATCTTAGTGGCAAGCTCTGCTGAGTAGAGAATCGCTCCTGCAGCATCTTTACGTGTGGTTTCGCCGCGGTCACAAGATTTAGCCACGTTATAGATATAAGATTTTGCCGCATTCATACCTGTGTACATGTCTGCGAGTTTGCCTTGAACTAGCTGGAACTGGCCAATAGACTTACCAAACTGCTCGCGCTCATGAATGTAAGGAACAACGATATCCATACAGGCTGTCATGATCCCAAGCGGGCCGCCTGAAAGCACCACACGTTCATAATCTAAGCCGCTCATCAGTACCTTAACGCCATTATTCAGGCCGCCAAGTATGTTCTCTTCAGGTACTTCACAGTCTTCAAACACTAGCTCACAGGTGTTTGAGCCACGCATGCCGAGCTTGTCTAGCTTTTGTGCTGTGCTGAATCCTTTAGAGTTACGATCGACAATAAATGCGGTGATTCCGTGAGCACCTTTATCTAGATCTGTCTTGGCATAGATGACATAAGTTTGCGCATCAGGGCCGTTAGTGATCCACATCTTGTTGCCGTTAAGGATATATCTGTCACCCTCTTTACGGGCATGCAGTTTCATTGAAACCACATCCGAACCGGCATTTGGCTCACTCATCGCCAGTGCGCCGATATGCTCGCCGCTGACAAGCTTAGGTAGGTATTTGGCTTTTTGCTCTGCATTACCGTTACGGTTAATCTGGTTAACACATAGGTTAGAATGCGCGCCATAGCTCAATCCGATAGAGGCTGATGCTCGAGAGATCTCCTCCATGGCAACAACATGAGCGAGGTAACCCATATCGGCTCCACCATACTCTTCAGAGACAGTGACGCCCAGTAGTCCCATATCACCAAGTACTGGCCAAAGTTCATTGGGGAAAGCGTTATCACGATCTGTTTTTTCTGCTATTGGGGCAATTTCATTGGCAGCGAAGTGCTGTACTGCATCACGCAGCATGTCGACGTCTTCACCTAAACCAAAGTTGAGAGATGAGTAGAGTTGAGTCATTGCTTGTTGTCCTATCAATTTTTAAATTATTTTTGTGTCGATTGTTAACCATCGACTCTTAATTTTTCTGTTAAATTATTAAGTTACATGGTGCTTGCTCGTGGGCAGAAATGGCTTAACCAATGACTCAGCTTATCTTGCTGTTTTGTTGTCACCTCTATTCCTGCTTTTTATCTTAGCGAATGCCCCTTAGTGAATGTCCCTTAGTGAATGCATTGGTACATTGAACCTATAGTGGGTTTACTTCTCTTGCAGCTCGAGTGCAGCCCTACATTGTTGCTCTGCTGAGTTGAGCTCCATAAGGACAACTTTGATGTCATCCATCTGTTGTTGAAGTGACGATTTTTTCTCCTCAACGAGATCAAGCATAGTATGCAGCTGCGAGCTGCTGTTTTTATCGGCGTCATATAGTTCAAATAGACGACGAGTTTCAGCCAGTGAAAAGCCAAGTCGCTTGCCGCGTAAAATCAATTTCAGACGCACTCTATCTTTGAGGCCATAGATCCGAGTTTGGCCACGGCGCTTGGGCTTAAGTAAGCCCTGATCTTCATAAAAGCGGATACTACGAGTCGTAATATCGAACTCCTTTGATAGATCACTTATTGAGTAAGTCGTTTGTGGACTTTGATTTTCGCTCATTGAATAACACCATAAAATTTAACTTTTCCAGAACGATATATGAAGTTTACGTAAAGGTAAAGCTTGTGGCTATTTTGTCGGCTTAAATTATCTCTTTCTAGCAGAGGATAAATGTCAACGAAATGTGCCACCTTGCCTAGTGAGTCAAGCTGTACCGTCGATTACTCTAGTGTGGACTGCTAGATAAACCTATAGCCAACCTATCCCAAGGTCTAATGGGAATTGGCGCTACTCACTCCATAATGAGCCTATAGGTTGACTGTTTTATAAGCATTCAGCACGTGATGTTTATTACTTGTTGCTGGGGAGAGCACAATGAATAAGTCTGATTATGAAGAGGGATCTAAGTTAAATCTGGCACGACATAAAGCGTTATATCAACATGCCATAGACAATCCACAAGCATTTTGGAGCGATGCAGCTCAATCCATTAGTTGGAATAAACCATGGGAAAAGGTGCTTGATAGCTCGCAAGCTCCTCTTTACTCATGGTTTGAAGGGGCTGAGCTCAACACCTGCTACAACGCTGTTGATAGACATGTTGAGCAGGGGCGCGGGGAACAAATAGCCATACAGTACGTGAGCCCCGTGACAGAGGCTGAATACGGAATCACCTATAAAGAGCTGCAATCACAAGTGAGTCGGCTTGCGGGTTACATGGACTCAATCGGTGTAAAAAAAGGTGATAGAGTGATTATCTATATGCCTATGGTGCCAGAAACGGCCTATGCCATGCTCGCTTGTGCGCGCATCGGCGCGATTCACTCTGTGGTGTTTGGTGGCTTTGCTGCCAATGAACTGGCAAGTCGAATTGATGATGCTAAACCTAAGGTTATCCTCTCAGCGTCTTGTGGCATTGAGCCCTCAGGCGTGGTGCCTTATAAGCCGTTACTCGATGAAGCCCTAGTGCAATCGAGTCACAAAGTAGAAAATTGCCTCATCCTTAACCGTAGTCAATACAGTGCCGAGTTAACCCTTGGTCGTGATATTGACTGGCAACTTGCGATGAAGAGTGCACCGTTTATTGAATGCCAAAGTGTTGCTGCGACCGATCCTCTCTATATTTTGTATACCTCGGGAACGACGGGGCAGCCTAAAGGCGTGGTACGAGATAATGGTGGGCACGCAGTTGCACTGGCTTGGTCGATGAAGCACATCTACAACATAGGGCCAGGGGATGCGTTTTGGGCTGCATCTGATGTGGGCTGGGTGGTTGGTCACTCCTATATTGTCTATGGACCGCTTTTGGTCGGGGCGACGACCTTGATGTTTGAAGGTAAGCCAATAGGTACCCCAGATCCTGGGATTTTTTGGCGAACAATTGAGAAGTATCAAGTGCGTAGCTTTTTCACAGCCCCCACCGCTATACGCGCCATTAAGCGTGATGATCCTGATGGTGACTTTCTAAGAGATGTCGAGCTGAGCTGTTTAAACACCCTATTTCTAGCAGGTGAACGGTGCGATCCAGATACGCTTAAATGGGCGGAAGAGCAGCTGAAAAAGCCTGTTATCGATCATTGGTGGCAGACTGAAACTGGCTGGCCTGTGGCAGCAAACCTTATGGGCAGTGCGCCTGTTGCTGTTAAACCAGGGTCACCAGCACTTGCTGTACCTGGCTATCAGGTAGAGGTGCTCGATGAGATGGGGGAGAGTATTGAAGCCAATGCCTCTGGCAACGTAGTGATAAAGCAGCCATTACCACCAGGAACCTTAACCACCCTGTGGAATAATGAGCAGCGATACCGAGATAGCTACCTCACCATGTACCCAGGATATTATCTAACGGGTGATGCAGGCTATATGGATGAAGATGGCTACCTCTATATCATGAGCCGCATCGATGACATCATTAATGTCGCAGGTCACCGACTGTCAACGGGTCGATTTGAAGAGGTATTATGTCAACATGAGGCGGTTGCTGAAGTGGCTGTTATTGGGGTTGAAGATAAGTTAAAGGGGCAACTTCCTCTCGGGCTTGTGGTGCTCAAAAAAGGAGTAACGCTCAGTGATGAGCAGCTCTATGGAGAGCTAAAATCATTGATCAGGGAGCAGATAGGGCCAGTAGCTTCATTTCGATTAGTCAGCATGATCCAAAAACTACCTAAGACACGCTCAGGAAAGGTACTTAGAGGTACGATGCGAAAAATTGCGGACAATCAAAGCTATAAGATGCCAGCAACCATAGAAGATCCACAAACTTTAGAGCTGGTTCGAAATACCTTAACCAGAATGGGCTATGCCGATGCGCTCGTGTAGCGGGTGCAGGTAAGTCATAATCGCTTAACGGGTAACTTTCTGGTTTTTTCGCTGTAAACTTGGAAAGTTACCTACTTTCTGTTGCTACTTAAATCCTTTAACTGGCTAAAATAGCACTTATTTGCCAATAACCCCTAAAACCTAGTAATTAAGTTACAAAAGTCTGTATAATCCCCGCAAAAATATAATACCAATCAGTATAAGAAAGTGATCTACTCAGAGTTATTTTTGGCAAACTAATTCGAGGTGAATAGCTGAAGGAATGGTTATTCCCTTGTGAAGCTATTTAACGAAGAAGTAGGCAGCCAAAAACACTCCTGAAAGGCGAGTTTTAGCGCATCTGATGCTGTGTTAACGAGCTAAAACGTAGAATAATTATGTTCTTCACTCGTTGCCTTGCCTCTGAAGCGCTAAACTCTCGCTGAGCGATTACATCTTTATACTGATTGGTATGTCCTATCGACTATGCTGCGATATTGAGCAATAGCTAATAAATGGCTTGGCTAATATTGAATGTGATTTGACACATATCTTTATTAGAACCACGCTGAAGATAGGGTTTAAATAATCTCTGTGACCTGCGGAAAAATATTCAATGCAAAACCATACTCCTTTATATGATATAGGCGTTATTGGGCTAGGTGTGATGGGCAAAAACCTTGCGCTAAACATCGCTGACAACCAATACCGTGTCGCCGCTTTTGACCTCGATGAAAATAAGATCCAAGCAATTATCGAACAAGAGAAAACTGAGCGAGAAGCCAGCAAGCAGGCTGCGAGCCCTGCACGCGTTCTTGGGTGTAATAATCTTTCTGAAATGTTATCTAGTCTCGAAAAGCCGCGTGTAGTGGTACTTTCTGTCCCCGCTGGTGCGCCAGTTGATGGTGTATGCAGTGCGCTAATCGATGCTGGTATCGAGTCTGATGATATCGTTATCGATACAGGTAACAGCCTATGGACGGACACCATTGAACGTGAAGCGCGTTACGCGGGCAAGTTTAGCTTCTTTAGTTGCGCTGTTTCTGGTGGCGAGATGGGGGCTAGATTTGGTCCATCTTTGATGCCAAGTGGTGATGTTAAAGCTTGGGACAGAATCAAACCTATTTGGGAGGCGATTGCCGCTAAGGTTGACGCTAAAACAGGTTTGCCAATTGAGCGCCAAGAGCCAGGCAACCCTGTGACTGAAGGTGAACCCTGTACCACCTATATTGGCCCTGCAGGTTCTGGTCACTATGTCAAAATGGTACATAACGGCATCGAATATGCCGATATGCAACTGATTTGTGAAGCTTACCAGCTGCTTAGCGACGGCTTTAACATGACCGCTATTGAGATTGCAGAGCTGTTTGATACATGGAATAAGGGCAGTCTAAATAGCTACTTGATGGAGATCAGCGCCGAGGTATTGAGGCAAGATGATCCAATCACAGGTAAGCCATTAGTTGAGATGATCCTCGACAAAGCAGGGCAAAAGGGCACGGGTCTTTGGACTGCAGTAAGCAGCCTACAGATAGGTTGTCCGGCACCGACTATTGCTGAAGCCGTTTATGCTCGTGCTATTAGTACGCAAAAGTCACAGCGACAGGCTTTGAGCTCGTTGCTCAAAGGTCCACTGTCTGAGCAACCTAGCTTAGCAGAGCGTGAAGCCTTTATCGCTCAATTAGAGAATGCACTCTACTGCGCTAAAGTCGCATGCTATGCACAGGGCTTCCAGCTGATGGCGATGGCAGGAAAAGAGAAAGGGTGGAATTTAGACTTTGCTGAAATTGCTAAAATCTGGCGTGCAGGTTGTATTATTCGCGCTAAGTTTTTGCAATCGATCACTCACGCTTATCAGGCGGCCGAAACTAGCGGGGTCCAATTGGATAACCTACTTATGGCAGAAGCATTTAGCTCTGCATTGTCAGAGAAGCAACTTGATTGGCGTAAAACGGTATCAAGCGCTGTGATGAAAGGTATTCCAGCTCCTTGTATTAGTTCGGCTTTAGCCTATTACGATAGTTATCGCTGTGAAAACCTTCCTGCTAGCCTGCTACAAGGTCAAAGAGACTTTTTTGGTGCACATACGTTTGAGCGCACCGATAAACCAGCGGGTGAGAAGTATCACCTTAACTGGAGTAGTGCAGCGCGAGATCTCATTAAAGTGTAATGGCTTCAGTGAATCTTAATTAGCACCTAAGACATTATTGTTAGTAAAAGCTGTTAGTAAAAGCTGTCAGTAAAAAGGCTTCCCGCGGGAAGCCTTTTTCGTATCTATTACTTGTTATCAAATAGACTAGAAGTCAGCATCGACTTGAAAACTCATCGGCTCTTTTGTGATCGGGTGGTTTAGCGCTAACAGCTCTGCGTGTAGGTGCAGCCTATTGGTTTTCTTACCATAAAGATCGTCACCAAGAATAGGCATATTAAGCCCATCAGAATGTGCACTGTGAACCCTTAATTGATGAGTTCGGCCAGTTTTAGGGTACAGATAGACTTTAGTTTGCTTGTTTTTACGTTCGATAACCTGCCAGCGTGTTTGTGCAGGCTTACCATGTTCAAAGCACACGAGTTGTCTTGGCCTATCATCAAAATCACCTCGCAGTGGTAGAGTGATAACTCCCTCATCCTGGTTGAGTTCACCAGTTAGTAGTGCGACATAGCGCTTCTTAACTGTGCGTGAAATAAATTGCTTTTGTAGACTCTTATTCGATGCTTTATTAAGTGCAATTACCATTAAGCCAGAAGTAGACATATCGAGACGGTGAACGATTAACGGGCCAGTCGCCTTAGGAAACATCAGCTTGATGCGTGAATAGACTGAATCCTCAATATTTTTTCCTGGTACAGACAGAAATTCAGCAGGCTTATTGATCACCAACATATCATCATCTTGGTAGATGATATCGAGCTGTTTCCCCGCTGCCGGGTTGCTTAGTAATGGGTTTTCATCTGTGGGCAGGCCATCTAACATATGCCCTAAAATAGGCTGACATTTGCCCTGACAAGCACCATAAAAGTTCCTGTGCTGCCTAATTTCAGATTTTGGCGCCACGCCCCACCAAAATTCAGCCATAGCAAGAGGTGTCATGCCATTTTTAAAAGCAAAGTGAAGTAGCTTTGGCGCCGCGCATTCACCTGATCCTGCTGGTGGTATTTTATGTACCGTTCCTTTAAATATCTCTCCTAAGCTTTGCAGCTCTCCTTTGATATTCAAGAAGCAGTATTCATCAAATAGACGCTGCTGAAGGGCGGCTGACATGGTCTTACGTTGCTGCTTTAACTCTGTTAAGCGGCCACTGAGCCGCTCAAGTGAGGACTTTGCATCGGAGAGTCGTTCATCCCAATAGTGGTTAAGCGTCTTAAGTTGATTTTTGTCCTGCACGCTTTCACGACTCATTTGAATACCGAGTTGTTTGAGTGCCGCTTCATCGAGGGACTCACCTGCTGCTCGTTGCTGTTTTCTATGTTTACGGTTTTCTATCATCAAGGCGCGATGAGCGGCTATTTGCTCTTGTGCTAACAGTGTTTCATCGGCAAGTATTGATTCACGCTGCGCGAGCTCAGGGTCGGCTTTAAGCGTATTAATTTCAGCATTAATAAGGTTGATTTTGGCCTGCTCTGGTGGAAAGAAGCTTCCCTCTGCCAACATATCAAATACAGGTGGCACGAAGTGAGGCAGCAGGTTTTGATCGGCAAGCTTGCCAGAAAATGCTGATAGGTAGCCCAGCTCACCTCGGCTATTTTTAACCAGCAATACACCAAACATCTTACCCAATGCACCTGTTGCTCCAGCATCTAGGGTCAAGTCATTAGCTTCATGTAAACCTAAGCCTTTAGCTTCACATAAACCAAAGTCATGCTGCCACTCATTTTGAGTTTGTAGATGTTGTTGTAGCTCACTGGCTGCTAATAAACACAGAGGGTGAGGCTCATAATAGAATGGAAAGGTGAAGCGCTCCGGCAGGGTAAATTCTGAGGTCGGTGCTTTAAATGGTGTAAAACAATCTTCTGGAGAGTACATCTGCTGGTCTTTTGTCTGGGTAACTATGAACGTTTAGCGCTTGTAGTGCAGGCCTCATTAGAGCCCAATGCGTTCTATTGGCGATCAATGTCGATATAAAGTGAGCTGATTTTAACCTTTCGCCCATTAGATATCACCTTGCAATGGCATAAATTGCAGTTTTTGTTTTGGAGGTGTGTTTGAAGGTTATATTTCAGCGCAACCTGTCGCTTGCTTTGGGCTAATGTGTAAGAAACATATCGGTATGCTGACGCTTGGTTAAGTAGAACGTCTATTTGGGTCGATCATCGATTTCATCCATGAGGTCTACGCCTCAAGCTCACTTGTACCTGATTATCACTCTCTTCAATATGACTATATTACCTTAGAGTTAGGTTTTGCTATCGGCACTATCGGTATGGGTATTAATTAAGCATCTGACTAGCCTAATGAACGTATTCAAGCAGCTTACAATTTCTCACCCAATAAATACCCCTCATGTGTTTCAAGGTAAAGCGGGAATTTAGTCATCGCTTTTGAAAACAGTGGGCTATCTAAGTGATTTTTAAGCCAGGCTTGAAGCTTGGGATAGGGGGCTTGCAAATACCACTGACGGTCGACTTTGGCAAACTGACGCACAAAGGGGAGTAGGGCGTAATCAACTAAGCTTGGTGACTCACCAAAGATAAATTGATGTTGGTTTAAACGTGCTTCAAGCTGGACAATAAACTGTTCACATTCTTGCCTGTCATCTATTTCTGATGCTTTATGGTAGCGTTTGGCGTTTTTGTATTGCTCAAGCTGAGGCTTAAAAACTTTATCGTTGTGCTCAATCATTACGAGCATTTCAGCTAACAGCTCTGGCTGTTTAGCAAGTAGTAGATCCATGGGATCATTGATTTTTAACGCCCACAGCATGATATCTAGACTTTCATCAATAACTGATACCGTTGAAGAAAAGGCCTCAGTTGCAGAACTGTCAGCAATAACGAGTACCGGCACAGTGCCTTTTGGCGAAAGCTGCAGCATCTCTGCAGGCTTGGTCTTCATAACAATGGCCCGCACCATTACAGCTTGCTGCGCTAGCAACAAGCCGAGGCGAGCTCGCATGGCATATGGGCAATGTTGTAATGAATACAGTATTGGTAATGCCATGTTACATGTAACTCCTGTTTATAGCCCTTGCTTGTATTGTGCATTGGTCGATATCTCAACCATAGCCTTGAGTTGTGCGCTCGCAGGGGCAACTGATTGAACGCTTAAGGTTTCTCTCTGTTGAGGCGTATTGTCGAGTAGTTGCTCAAAATGCTCGATGAGCTGTGTTTTATCAAGTTTAGCCTTAGAGCCTGAACCGATGTCTGTGAGGTCGATAAAAAACTCATCGAATAGATCGCTGAAATCTTCAATCACATCTAGGTTTAAAAACTGCTCGTGGTTATAGATGCTTGGGTAACCGCCTTTTTGCTTATCAACAGCAAAAGAGACCCCTTTGACATTGGTAATCGTGGTCGCTTTCTCACATCGCTGCATACAGCCATCTTCGATGCTCGGTTTATTACAGCCCACAGTTTGCTGGAAGAAACACTGCCTGCTGGTCATCATCAAGATCGGATGATAGACACTATAGAGGAGCTTAAAGCCTTCGGGACGCTTGATATTGCGCATCTGCATTCGGTTGATCTCGTTAGAGATAAAAGCGCCGGCGCAGTTGAGCTCTTCTTGAAGTGTTTTAAGTGCGTAGGAGTTAGTAGTATTCAGCAGGGGGCCTGCAATCCACTCTATACCCATCTCAAAGGCTTTATAGGCAACGCCAGTATTATTACTGACTATACGTTTAGGCTGAAGTGCTTCAAGCAAACGTACTGCAGACGCATAATCCTTACCAATTTGAATCGCAGGAAACCAAGGGATTAGTTGAGGATTGCGCTGTAAAATATCGATAAATTTCGTGCAGCCGCGTTTATAGCTTTCGGGTAGCTTAAAGTAGATATCGGCATCAGTGTGCTCTGCTAGGTAGGCGTCACTTTCATCACTGATCAGTATTGATAATCTTGGCTTTGCAGTGACTTTTTCTTGCTGTTTTAACTTTGGCACATCAACAGGGGCTGCTATCTCTACTGAATTATTGAGCAGAAATGCCAGCTGGTTTTTGAGTGCTGTTAGTGCTTTAAACGGGATGCTTAAACCTAGGTCTAGCTCACTAAAGTCAAAAGCTGTAATGTCATAGTCTACGTTATTAATGTTTTTAAAGCGCTTCTCAAGCGTCTGTTGATCTAATGCTGATTTTTCTACTGAGATCAATGTAGCGCTTGAGCTTACCGTAAACACCTTATCTTTAGAAGATTGAGGGTCTTTAGGAGATTGAGAGTCTTCAAATGATTGTGGAGCATTAGATGCGATCGTTGCCGTGACTGTTAATGGTTCATTGAGCTTGGCTTTAAATGAAAGAGTCAAAGCCTGCTTATCGATATTAAGGTGCTGCACTTTATCTTTTAAGGTCAAGCCTAGCTCATTTTTATCGGCTCTAAGCTCTTGCCTGACTTCCTGGATCTGCACCACTGAAATGGCGTTGCTTTTGTCAATTGCATGTTTAACGCTGTGATCTCTAGGGTTATCGATAAACATCGATTTGGTCAGATCACCCTTTAAAAATGAGTTGGTGAAATCTCGGTTAAACACTTTATGAAGATTTGCGTCATCTTCTAAAAGCTGCCCTGTTTCAACAAAGCGGTTTATCTGTTTACGCCAGCTGTCGACTACTGTGTAAACATAATGGGCACCTTTAATGCGTCCCTCAATCTTAAGTGAGTCAACTTTTGCTTCGACAAGTTCAGGCAGGTCAAAATAGGCTGAGTTATCTTTGAGGTTTAATGGGTACTTGTTACCCGCTTCTGTTTCTTCATACTCATCACGGCATGCCTGACTACATCGCCCGCGGTTACCTGAGTTACCGACACTGACGGAGCTTGAATAGCATTGACCAGAAAAGGCGATGCATAGCGAGCCATGTACAAACACCTCTGTAAGTAGGTCATGTTGATGGGCAAGTGCAGTGAGAGAAGCCACCTCAGCTAAGTTTAATTCTCGAGACAAGTTCACTCGAGAAGCACCGACTTTTGCAAGAAACTCAATCTGGCCTTCGTTATGGGTCGTAAGTTGAGTTGAAGCATGAATATCTAGGGTAGGAAAGTGGTGCTTCACTAGATTAAACAGACCTAAGTCTTGAACTATGATGCCGTCTAGACTGGTATTAACCAGGTGATTGAGCAGCTTAAACAGTGCAGGCAGTTCTTGCTCTAAAATGACCACATTAATGGTCAGAAAAACTTGGCAATTGTGCTGGTGTGCTAATCTGAGTACGCCACAAAGTTGGTCAAATGAGAGGTTCGCTGCGCGGTTACGGGCATTAAAGGTGTCTAACCCACAATAGACGGCATTTGCACCGGCAACAATGGCGGCTTTAATGGCTTCGACATCACCGCCTGGTGCTAATAGTTCTATTTTCTGACTCATCTGTGACTCACTTTTGTGTACTGACTGCTTAATATGCTGAAATAAATATGCTGATATTTTTTTGAGGGGCGATTTTACCCGCATCCACTCAGCATTGCCATACATTAGGAGAGGACGATTTATCAGGGGACAGAAATTGGCTATCAAATAATGATTGGCTAACGAGGCTGATTTAGTCGCTACATCGTCATATCAAGGTGAATTATGGTCATCTTCATTGAAGGTATTTGATTTAGTGTGTGTGAGTGATTAGGTTCAATTTTGGATAGTTACAGACTAGGACTAAATAATACGCCGTGTGCCAGCGTAAGACTGTGGCAATACTTGGTCGTATTTGAAGCTAAGACGCATGACATATAAATTAGAGTTTAAACAGACCCTGACCCATGATGAACAACAAGTATTGTGGAGCGGTATAGAGCAAGCAACGAGCTCGAGTGTTGGTCACACAGGGAGAAATGAGCTGTGTTTCCTGTTGCGAGATCAGCATGGCGTTGTAATAGCTGGGGTACAGGGAAATTGTGACAACTGGGGCTGGCTTTGGATCGATTCATTGTGGGTGTGTGGGTCTCTGCGCGGGCAAGGTATGGGTAAGCAGTTGCTGCAGACTATTGAAAAGCGCGCGATAAGTCACGGGTGTACACATTCACACTTAACCAGTTTTACCTTTCAGGCAGTGGACTTTTATCTACGGCATGGTTATAGCATATTTGGTGAGTTGCCAGATTATCCTCCAGGTCATAGCCGCTGCTGGTTAAAAAAAGCCTTAGTTTAATTAAAAGGCTCCTGACACAATGATGCTCCTGTGAGCCTGTAGTGTAAGCGGTAATCTATGCTTCAATCTGGGCAGTCTGACTGAGTCGTTCGTTTTTCAGCCCATTGCCTTTACCTATCCTCTATCGCTTTCGGTACAGATATGAATGCTATATCATGCAGCGCTATTTTAGGTCGTAGGGTCATCAAGTTTGCAATCTTTAGCAGCATTAGAAAATGGGCAGTTAGCATCAGTAACACGTTTACAATTAGCTGAAAACCTCACTGAATTTCCACAGGCTATCTTTGAATTAGCCGATAGCTTGGAGGTGCTGGACCTTTCTAATAATTGTTTATCAAGCTTGCCTGACGATTTTGGCAGGCTTAAAAAGCTGAAAATCCTATTTTTATCTAATAATCTGTTTGAAACCTTGCCTAAGGTACTCGCTGATTGCCCTTTGCTTGAGATGATAGGGTTTAAGGCAAATAAAATAGTATCAGTTGCAGAGTCTGCTTTACCGATACAGACTCGCTGGCTTATCTTGACCGATAATAGAATCGAGTTTTTACCTGAGTCTATGGGGCAACTTCATCATCTGCAAAAGTTAGCGTTGGCGGGCAACAGGCTAAGCAGTTTGCCAAGCACTATGTCCAGTTGCAAAAGCCTTGAGCTAGTCCGGCTCTCTGCTAATCAATTAACGCACATCCCCGACTGGTTACTGCAATTACCTAAGCTTGCTTGGTTGGCGTTTGATGGTAACCAGCTGCAGGCCCCTGAAGAAGCCGCTTGTGAGTCATTAAACATGCTCAAAGTGAAGATGTCTGACATCAGTTTATCTGAACAACTGGGTGAAGGGGCATCGGGCATCATCTATCAAGGCCGTTGGCTACATCAGCCTACGAGTTTGCTTGGCACTAATACAGACGTTGCGGTAAAGGTGTTTAAAGGAGAGGTGACGAGTGATGGCTACCCTGCAGATGAACTTGCTTGTTGTTTGCAAGCGGGTGAACACCCAAACCTGATTAAAGTTGTGTCGCAGATAAACGAGCAAGATAAGCTTGGTCTTGTTATGGAGCTTATTCCTGCTAGTTTCTTTAATTTAGGCTTACCCCCATCTTTAGTGACCTGTACAAGAGATACCTTCAAGGCTGATACTCAGTATAGTGCTTGGACAATCGCTAACATTTCACGGCAGATGGCCTCGACCATGGCGCACCTGCATCAACAAAAAGTCAGTCATGGGGATCTGTATGCTCATAACACTATGATTAATACACAAGCAGATATGCTATTTGGTGATTTTGGCGCAGCAAGTGATCTGTCTGGACTTCCTTTGTTACAACAAGAGGCGATGGAGGCCATTGAAGTGAGAGCCTTTGGTTGTTTACTCGATGACCTACTCTCCGTATGTCCAGAGGGGCAGAGTCATCAAGCGATGAGTGGTGAACGAGGTGAGTCAAAGGTTCATTTAATTGACGCTTTAATAGGGCTATGCACGCTTTGTATGAATGATGAGATGGGGCTTAGACCTACTTTTTGGGATATAGAGCAGAAGCTAACCGCTGTATTAACTGCACACAATCAGACTACTCAAGCTTGTTAATAAGTCGGTAGCTAAGCACGATTAAGTGAATTGCGAGCAGCCCTGTAAAGCTGATGCAGAAAAAGAGTAGTGCGATAGACTCAACACTTTTAGTATGCCCACTGTAGAGGTACCACCACAACGGCCAACTAATAAGTGACAATATACAGAGCTGCCACATACAGCTCTTACAGCGGCCTATTTTTTGTTTAAATAGTGAGGTTTTACAATCAACACAAGCCATTGTTGCTCCTGTTGCCGCTCTCCCAGTCATTTGTTTTACACGAAGAGCGGTTATGCCAAGCTAGCTTGTTAGTTAAGGAGGCTAGACAAAAAGTAGCCCGAGACTAAATAAGCCGCTAAAGATCATCGTCAATTTAGCGGTTCGACCCAGAAGCGGATTTAATGCTTCTCCTGAGGTTACGCTGAAATCATTATTTAATCGACGAGCAAATATAAGTGCTAAGCCAGCAATCAATACAGGCATTCCTGGGAGAAAACCGAGAAAAAAGCCACCAATTATGAGCGCGAAAGGCATATAAACAAAGGCTTGATACAGAACTCTTGCCTGTCCAATACCGATACGTACAGCGAGTGTCTGCTTACCCGCCTTAAGGTCGGTGTCTATATCTCGAGTATTATTGACGAGCATTATTGCCGCATTGAGTGAGCCTATCGCGCAGCCTAAAATCCAGGCTGCGGTGCTGGTTTCTCCGGCTTGCAGAAAGTAGCTACCTACAACAGCAACAAGACCAAAAAATACAAACGCTGCAACTTCACCTAACCCATGGGAGGCGAGAGGGTAAGGACCGCCACTATAGCCTAATGCGCCCAATATCGCTGCAGCGGCAAGAAAGGCAATTGGCCAGCCACCATGGTAGATGAGTGATGAGCCGACTATCAGAGCCAGTATTAAACATAACACCATGGCATTACGAACTTTCTCTGGGGCTAAAAGTCCACTTTGTGTCACGCGAACTGGGCCAAGGCGCTCATCAGTATCTACGCCACTTTTAAAGTCAAAATAGTCATTAGCCAAGTTCACTGCTATTTGCAATAAAAGTGCACATAACATGGAGGTGCAAGCGATGATAAAAGTGAATTGCTCTAACTGTAGTGCCAGAATATTACCGACCAAAAGGGGCCCAATAGCCGCTGGCAGTGTACGTGGCCTAATAGCCAAAATCCAAGGGTTCATTTACTTGTTTCTTCAGGAGGAGCATCAAGACTAGAGATGCTCGATAACAATTATTGGCGGTATCATATCAAGTTTCTATACCACGATGAAGCCTTGTACAGCTTAGCAAGCCTTAACGTGACTGATATCAACTGGACTTATTTAAAACCTCTTAATTTTTCAGCGTTTTTTTGTGAGTTAGGTATAAAAAATCAATTTGAATTTGTTATCCAGTTCAAAGAATTAGCTGTATATTTATGTTTTTATAACTGTTCTTAGCAAGCTTGCTAAGCCAAACCGGTAAAGTATTGCTCTCACATATACATGCAAATTTATTTCATGTTTATCGCAGTTTGAGGCTATTCATTGAGGAAAAGTATCGATGCGTTTTGATAATCAAGTTGCTGTAGTGACGGGAGCAGGCTCTGGGTTAGGCCGGGCGTATGCATTAGCACTGGCCGAACGTGGCGCCAAGGTGGCATTAATTGATTCGGGCTGCGCAGAGTCTGAATGCCAACAGACATGCCCTAGTGGGCTAAGAGATAGCTATAAAGCCGTAAAAGCCTTGGGTGAGCCATCGCTAATGTTTCATCTTGATGTTTGTGATATTGAGGGGGTCAATCAAGCCATCGATGAAATTGTCGCCCTTTGGGGTAGAGTCGATATTCTCATCAATAATGCTGGTATTCATACCGCTTGCGATTTTGATAATTTAACCACAGATATGTGGCATCAACAGCTTAATACTGACCTAAACGGCAGCTTCTATATGACAAAGGCCGTGTGGCCCCATATGAAGCGCCAAGATCACGGGCGGATCATTATGAGCTGCGGTGCCAGTGGCTTGTATGGTGATATGTATGAAGCATCCTATAGTGCAAGCAAGATGGGGCTAATTGGCTTGGTGAACAGCCTCAGCTTAGAGGGGGTTGATTATAATATTATGGTCAACAGTATTACTCCCCATGCACTGACCTCAATGACAGAGCATCACTTAGCGACATCCGTTAGGCCACTTTTTTCTAAGCCCTCTATCACTGCTTGCATGATGTTTCTTTGTAGCTCTAAAGCGCCCAGTGGTCAGCACCTTCTCGCTGCTGCTGGGAGCGTGAGCCATGGACAGTTTGCCGAGTTTAAATCTTGTTATTTCCCCGGTGCCACATGTAAACCTGAAGCGATAGCGAGCAATTGGCAAAACATTCATCAAGCTCAGCCTGTAAAGTTACACAGAAGTGGAGAGGAGCAAGTACTCGCTTGGGCGCAAAGGGGGGCTGGAGAGCGTCATATTATGATTGAGTGATGGCGCTTATCTGATATTTTTTACAGGCATAACTCTAACTTTTGCTCGATTTTTGCTTGCTCTCATCTGTCTGACGGGTAAATCCCTAGCTTGAACCCTCCGACCTGAGTTAAGCTGTATTCTCATTGAGTACAGGGTGGTGATTAATTTGAGTCAGGTTTTAAATGATCTATTATCTTTGCTCTCTTTAGAGCAGATTGAAGAGGGCTTATTTCGTGGGCAAAGCCAAGATCTTGGCTTCGGTCATGTCTTTGGTGGTCAAGTGATGGGCCAAGCATTAAGTGCTGCCAAGCAAACCGTTTCAGCTTCCCGCCTGGTTCACTCTCTTCACTCCTATTTCCTTCGTGCTGGTGATGAAAAACTGCCGATAGTTTATGATGTTGAAGTGATGCGAGATGGCGGTAGCTTTAGTGCAAGAAGAGTAAAAGCGATTCAAAAGGGACGGCCAATATTTTATATGACCTGCTCGTTCCAAGAGGCTGAGCTAGGCTTAGATCACCAAGCCAAAATGCCCGAAGTTTCTGGCCCTGAAGGATTACTTAATCAGCAAGAACTGGCGATGACATTGCAGGATAAGGTTCCTCAAAAAATGTTAGAGAAGTTTATGGCGGATGCACCGATTGAGATGCGCTTGGTGGATGCGTGTAATCCTATGGTTCCTAAGGTCGTTGAGCCCAAACGTAATGTGTGGATTAGAGCAAATGGCAATGTTCCAAAAGAGCATTCTGCCCATGAGTACTTGTTAGCTTATGCTTCTGACTTTAATTTTCTCGTGACTGCTGCACAACCTCATGGCGTTTCAATCTTGACACCTGGCATGCGTATGGCAACCATAGATCATTCTATGTGGTTTCATCGACCGTTAGACTTAAATGATTGGCTGCTCTATAGCGTGGACAGCCCAAGTGCGAGCGGTGGCAGGGGGTTTGTTAGGGGGCAGTTTTTTAACCAGAAGGGAGAGCTGGTGGCCTCAGCAACACAAGAGGGCTTGATGCGCATAGTCTCATCAAGTTAACTTCATCAAATTAGTCTCAAAATTAATCCCATGAATTAAGTGGCATAAAATAGGTCTACATAAACAGGGAATAAGTTGAAGGCTCGCTTGAGCTATTTTTTTTGTGAATTTAAAGGTATTGAGATGTTAGTCATGTTTAAAAGAATACTCGTATTATTGGTTTGCGCTGTTTCGCTCTCGGCATGTGTCACTGTGCAGGAGGAGAAACCTGTTATCGTTAATGGTGCTGCTGGGTATTTAGAGAAGATCACCTTGCCGCAAGGGAGCTCTATTACCATAGCGATTATCGATATGGATACCCCGGGCGCCATCATAGCGCAGAAGAGTTTTGATATTGCCAGAGCACCTGTGCCATTTAAATTTATCCTACCTTCAGAAACGGTTGAAGATAAGGTTAACTATGGCGTAGTCGCTATGATCTTGTACCAAAATCAGGTGATCTTTCAAACCTATGACAGATTCCCAGTGATCACTAATGGTAAGTACACTACTGAAGTGCTAATGAAGGCGGTACGTAAGTAATACCAGCTTCATTAAACAGTAAACATAGATAAAAGGAGCTTAGGCTCCTTTTTTTATGGGCGAATAAACTTGCGTTCAACGGGAGTGTGAGCCAATTTCAACAACTTGTTACTTGATTGTGAATATTGTATGCAATATGCTGGTGTTAACCTATTCACATGGAGTGTCTTGTGCGATTTATTGGTAGTCATCAAATTATTAAAACTGAAGAATCATCAAACTGGCTTGAGGCTGAGCGTCGTCTGGAACAAGAGACGGGGGCCGAACCGGGGCTTAATCCGAGCATTGGTAATAGCTCTACTCAACTTAATATCGCCGACTCTCCCGAGCAATCTGTGACTCGAGAAACAAGAGTTACACCGCAAGACATTCATGCTCTATTATTGTTAGTTATTGGTTTGATATTTCTTATGATTAGTGGCTGTGAACTCGATAATCGTTCAGCTGTTCAGCCCAAAGAAATCGCCCCAACTAAAGCGCAACCGAAAGCGGTAAACCAGTTTAAGTCTTACTGGAAATTAAGTGAAAATGGCATCAAATGGTCAGTGAACTCACCTCATCACGATCAGCTAGAAATGAGTGGGTTACAAGTATCAGCCGTTATTGATTATGGGTTAAGTACTGAAGGAGCGCTCATTCTTGAGAAAACCTTAGTCTGGCCTATGCTGCGTACTTTGCCAAATGATACCCATGCGAGTTTGATCCGAAAATTTTCTAATCAGCTTATGCCCAATATCTACATTGATGGAAAGCAGATCCAAGCTCCCGCTCTTAAAGAGGTGATATTTGATGGCCAGTTGACACTTATTCAGATGCTTAGCCCTGCGGTAAAGTTAAGCCGTACGCTATCGGTTCACCCGAGTGAACCTGCATTTATCGAACGCTGGCAGTTTGACAATAATAGTGAAAAGTTGCTTGAGTTACGACTGACCGAAGTCAACGACTCTGAAGTTACTCCATCAGATCAAGGTGAGTATGGTAGTTATCAAATATCAGTAAACTCAGATGAGTTAACGACAAGCCTGCAACCTTTCGATGGTGAGGAGCATTTCATTGTTTACAGTGCGAAGCTTGTTGATGAGATGCTTTATATTGAGCCTGCGTCAGCCATTAATCAAAGAGCAGATCAAGTAGAAGCCTGGCGCAATGCGCTTAAGCTTGAAACGCCAGATGCAAAGATTAATCAGATGTTTGAGTTTGCAAAAATAAGGGCTACGGAGTCGATTTTTGCAACCCGTGGCGGCTTAGCACACGCTCCTGGCGGGACTCGATATTATGCGGCTATTTGGGCCAATGATCAGGCAGAGTATGTGAACCCTTTCTTTCCCTATTTAGGTGACAGGAGAGGTATAGAGTCTGCAATAAACAGCTTCAGTTGGTTCGCTAGATATATGAATTCTGAGTATAAACCTCTGCCGTCTTCGATTATTGCTGAAGGAAAAGATATTTGGGATGGCGCTGGCGATCGTGGAGATTGCGCCATGATTGCCTACGGAGCCAGTGATTTTTCATTGAGCCTTGGCGATAAAAATGTGGCAAGGCAGCTACTGCCATTGATCGATTGGTGTCTTGAGTATAATCGGCGTCAGCGATTGGAGAGTGGAGTTATAGCGAGTGATAGCGATGAGTTAGAGGGCCGCTTCCCAGCAGGCAAGGCAAACCTAAGTACCAATATTTTAGCCTATGGTGGCCTCATACGTGCCGCACGTGTAAAGGCTGCACTCGGTGAGCCCTCAGATAAACTACTTGAGGAAGCTGCATCACTTAAATCAGCCATTATTGAATACTTCAGTGCAGAAGTAAGTGGTTTTCAAACTTACCGGTATTTTGATGGCAATAGTAAACTCAGATCTTGGATTGCACTGCCGTTAGCTTTCGGTATTGATGCAAACAAACAGGGAACGATAGATGCGTTACTCTCTGAAAAGTTATGGACAATAGATGGGTTATTGACAGAGGAGGGCGATACAACCTTTTGGGATCGATCGACCTTATATGGTTTTAGAGCCTTAATGAAAGTCGGTGAACTTGAACGAGTCTGGCCCTACTTTGAGCATTATAGCTACAAACGTTTGACTGGTGAGCATGTCCCTTATGCTGTCGAAGCTTGGCCTGAAGGAGAGCAAAGACATTTATCTGCCGAAAGCGGGCTATATGCCAGGGTTATTGTTGAAGGCTTATTTGGTATTGAACCTATTGGGTTTAATGAGTTTCTGTTAGCGCCGCGCTTGCCGGCCCATTGGGATAGTATGTCCCTTCGAGAGATATACGCCTTTAATGGGCCGTTTGATGTTGAGATAAATCGTAATGGTAAAACCCTATCCGTTAGTATTCTGATTCAGGGAAATGTGGTACAAAGCTTTGATTGGGATGGCTCTTCTCCCATCACTGTAAAGCTTTAGCTTAACTCCTGAGGTGGGAGCGCTTTTGAAGCCCCCTTTATTGAGGGACAGCGAGTTTTTTGGGCTATAGATCCCACCTTTTCGATAGTCAACATTTAGCCTGGGGGTTACTTGGGAACAAGATTGGAACATGAGTATCAAATGGAACTGTGGCTGAAACAGGATCCATTGAGAATGGAAGCGGTTCATTTTGCGGCTCAGTTAAACCTGCCTCAGTGGTTATTGTCGGCGGGTTTCCTTAGAGATCTTGTTTGGGACAGACTACACCAACAAACGCCACAAGAACCGCCACAAGAATCAAGCAATCAACTTAATGATATCGACTTAATCTATTTCGATCCTGACGAGCTCAGTGAAGCCCAAGAGAAGATCTATGAAGCTCAGTTAAAGCTATGGTCACCGCACCTTCCATGGTCGGTGAAAAACCAGGCTAGAATGCATATCCGCAACCAAGATGAGCCATATATGAGCTGTGAGCATGCAATGAGTTTTTGGCCTGAATGTGAAACGGCGGTCGGCGTCCATTTTAGTGAGCCAGATAATCAATTTATTTGGGTGGCCCCATTTGGTTTAGACAGCCTGTTTAGCTTAGCATTAACCCATAATACTAAGCGGGATATCTCTCTGTTTAATGCAAGAGTGACTCAAAAATCATGGTTAACACGTTACCCTAAGCTGATTCTTCGCTAACTTTTCCAGCCTTTCTTCCTCCTTTATCCTCAGTTTAGCCTGTGAAAATGTATAAATTTCACATCCACACACCTCTTTTATTTGTTACTTAACTGTTAATCGTTATTGACGGCACTCTTTCATCTCCAGTTCAGCGCATTGGGTAAGCAGATTTATGTAAATGAGATGTAGGTCATAAAATCATAAGGTGCATTGTCAATATGCTTTATAAAAGTGTGACAGAGGTCAATACGCTGTACTCATTAGTGAGTATCTGTGTGGTTTGTTGATTTGGATCAATTTGTTGCGCGTTTGAATCTGGCAGGATGCCCGCAAATGTAAAGAAGTTAATAATAAAAAACGTATTTGTGTTGTATTGATGGAGTAGTATGATGAAAAAAAGTATCGTTTCAGGCCTAATCGCTGCCGCCCTACTATCGACAGGTTTCGCCTCTTCAGTTTCCGCTCACCAGGCTGGTGATTTTATCTTCCGTGCTGGTGCCGTAATGGTTACCCCTAACGAATCAAGCCAGAATATCATGACACCAGATCTAGGCGATTTAGGTGAGTTCTCTGTGAGTGATAATACTCAGATAGGTTTGAATTTCGGTTATATGTTGACTGATAACATAGGTATCGAGCTACTTGCAGCGACACCTTTCAGTCACGATATCTCAATCGCTGGTGTGGGAAAAGTTGCTGAAACTAAGCACCTGCCACCAACCTTAGTCGCGCAGTATTACTTCGGCTCTTCAGATTCAAAGCTACGCCCATATATCGGTGTTGGTGTTAACTTCACTAACTTCTTTGACAATGAAATTACTAATGATGTTGATGGAAGACTGTCTGATCTGAGTATGAGTAACTCATGGGGTGTTGCAGGGCAAGTTGGTATCGATTATCAAATTAACAGTAACTGGCTAGTAAACGCATCAGTTTGGTATGCGCAGATAAGTACTGATGCTAACTTCAACTATACTTTTGATGATGCTGGCACTGCGACAACTGTACCTGTAACAATCGAAACAGATATTAACCCTTGGGTTTACATGGTAAGCATCGGTTATACGTTCTAAGATTTTCTTAGTAGTAAAAAGATAGCTGTCAAAAAAGGAGCCAAATGGCTCCTTTTTAGTTTTAAGTGTTTAGTTAGCTTTCTTCGCCGCTTTTTCTGCTTGGCGTTCAGCTTTGGTCTTCCAGTGGCGGGTATTATAGATAAACTCAGGCAGTAACTTGGTCAACCAAGCAACCAGTCGCCAGCGTTTAGTCACATAGACCTTTCTCTTTGCCTTTTGCATCGCTTTAATTATTTGGCTGGCAACTTCACCAGGTGGTGATAACCAGAGTTTACTTTTTTGCATAGCCGCTTTATCAAGTAAGCCGAGCTGAATATCTGTGATGGTAATTGGTAACTTCAGACGCTGAGCATGCATGCTCAAGCCTTCAAGATAGTTTGTCGCAAAGGCTTTTGAGGCATGATAAGCCACACTAGGGCCGCCACGCAGTCCCGCAATAGAATTTATGGCGGCAAGTTGGCCATAACCCTGCTCACGAAATAGGTTGAACGCAGTATTACAGATCGCGGCATAGCCTTGTACATTAACAGTGATCATATCCTGCTCAGGCTGCCAAGGAAGCGCTGCATCGTAGCTATTTAAACCTGTATTAACGAGTAGCAAGTGTGCTCCGCCCATCTGCTGCCACACCTCATTAATGGTTGAGATAATAGCTTGAGGCTGTTCTATTTGCAGTGGGAACAGTTCGGCTTTAGTTGGCAGTGAGTCGGCAAACTCTTTCAAAGAGTCGGGGTTTTGAGCAAGCAACGCTAATTCAACACCTTGGTCGGCAAGTTGTTTAGCGATCTCACGGCTTAGTAGTGAGCTTGCGCCCACAATTATGGCTGTTGCTTGTGACATAGGACTGTTCGACTAGAATTGGGAGACCTATGATAGGGAGATATCTAATTTAGAACAAGATATATAGCGCAAAGCTGTGACTCTGGTAGGTAGAGTCAATGAGAAAACAGCATTACTTGCTTTGTGCTTGCCCTAAGGAAACAGTTCTTTGAGTAAAGTGTAGTTATTTTAGTATGGACGTATGGACATCTAGAGGTCTTGATGTATGATTAGGAGATATACAATGAAAAAATGGGTGAAACCGATCTTATCTATAGCCATAGCGGCAATGGCGCTAACAGGTTGTGCTACGCCAAATGCTGGCGTCGAGATCATGGGTGAGGTTTGGTATAGAGAGCGTATCGCTTTGCCACAAGATGCGGTGTTAACGGTACAAGTGAAAGATGTCTCTTTGATGGATGCACCCGCTGTTGTATTGGCTGAAATCGAGAGGGGTGGGGTAACGTCTCCAACACCATTTCATTTTTTGATCAACCGTGATCAGTTTGAGTCTGGGCATACCTACGCTATTGGGGCTCGCATCGAACACAATGACAAGCTGATGTTTATTAATACGCAAGCTTTTCAGATAGATTTAGGCTCAACAGAGCCGTTATCAATTAGGGTAGACAAGGTTAGTCGTTAAGTCAGTTAAGTCAGTTAAGTTTATCTGCGCCTAACTTCTTGTCAGTTGTTTAATGAATCAATAGATAGAGGATAAGGCGCAGTATGCCGGTTAAAATTCCCGATAATCTGCCTGCTGCAGGCATTTTAGAGTCAGAAAATATCTTCGTTATGTCCGAAACTCGGGCAGCTAATCAAGACATTCGTCCAATGAAGGTGCTGATCCTTAATCTAATGCCAAATAAGATTGAGACAGAGACACAGCTATTGCGTTTACTCGGTAATACCCCGCTGCAAGTGGATGTCGATCTACTGAGAATTCATGATAAAGAATCTAAACATACCTCTATCGATCATATGAACAACTTCTACCGTGACTTTGAGGCTGTTCGGCAAAAAAACTATGATGGCTTGATTATCACTGGAGCGCCTTTAGGCCAGGTCGAGTTTGAAGATGTGACCTATTGGGATCATATCAGGGAGATTATTGACTGGTCACAGCAACATGTTACCTCGGTGCTGTTTCTTTGTTGGGCTGCACATGCAGCGCTGTATCACCTTTATGGCTTGAACAGGAAGTTACTGACGGCCAAACGTTCAGGTGTGTTTGTGCATAGTCGAACCTGTAAGCACTTTCCGCTGCTAAGAGGGTTTGATGATGAGTTTCTCGCACCACACTCTCGCTTTGCTCAGGTCGATATTGAAGAGCTAAAAGCTCACCCAGCTTTGCAAGTGTTAACTGAATCAGAGCAAGCCGGTGCTTATATGGTACTCAGTACCAATAGCCGCAATCTATTTGTCACTGGGCATCCAGAATATCAAAAGACCACGTTAAAAGAGGAGTACTTGCGTGATCTTGCACAAGGGCTTAATCCAGATATTCCGCAAAATTACTTTAGAGACGATGATCCAGATAAAGAGCCTATTGCTCGCTGGCACGGCCATGGCAGTTTGCTTGTGAGTAATTGGCTTAACTATTATGTTTATCAGCTAACACCTTATAACCTAGACGATATGAGTGCGATAACCCCTTGGGAAGCTGATATATAGAGAAGTATGCGACTTATCTATCAGTTCACATCTGACAAAGGCAACATTTACATTTAAGCCAATTCAGCGCCCATAAAGCCACTGATTAGTATCAGTGGCTTTTATTTTTAGCCCATAGGGCTTTGGCCATTTAGTCCCTTCATTCTGCTGGTTCCAGCCCTGCTTGCCAGATTAAATTTGGCTGTGTAAATTTTGAGTGACAACCTGAGTTATTAGTTTCCAATCTTATATTACTATTTCCCCTTGCTTTACGTTCGCGTAAACGTCAGAGTGCTATTCTAAGATTAATAATATGAACTAGATCACCTTATTGGGCTGATAAACATAAAATGATGGAGTAGATAATGAGTACAGAACAGTTGAGCCAAGAGATTGTTATTGTGGCTGCAAAGCGTACCCCGATGGGTGGCTTTCAAGGATCGCTATCTACGGTTGCATCGCCAAAGCTTGCTGCTACAGCGATTAAAAGCTTAATCGAACAAACCGGTGTTGCCGCTGACGCTGTAGATGAAGTTTTAATGGGCTGTGTACTGCCCGCAGGTCTTGGCCAAGCGCCTGCACGTCAAGCAACCTTAGGGGCTGATTTGCCGCTTTCGGTTGGCGCTACCACAGTCAATAAAGTGTGTGGTTCAGGCATGAAGACCGTTATGTTAGCGCATGATCTGATTAAAGCAGGCAGCGCAGATATCGTTGTTGCTGGTGGTATGGAGAGCATGAGTCAGGCGCCATACTTGTTAGATAAAGCCCGTGGTGGCATGCGTATGGGACATGGCAAGGTGATGGACCATATGTTCCTTGATGGGCTAGAAGATGCCTATACTGGCGGCGCTATGGGAACATTTGCACAAAATACTGCAGATGAGTTTAAGCTGACTCGTGAGCAGATGGACGCTTTCTCATTAAGCTCTTTAGAAAAAGCCAATAAAGCGATTGAAACAGGCGCATTTAAAGATGAAATCGCCCCTGTGACAGTATCAAGCAGACGCGGTGACACAGTTATCGATACTGATGAGCAACCAGGTAATGCTCGCCCAGATAAGATCCCATCGCTTCGTCCAGCTTTTGCCAAAGATGGCACCATTACCGCGGCAAATTCAAGTTCCATCTCAGATGGCGCAGCAGCCTTAATGCTGATGACCGCAAAGCAAGCCAATGTACTCGGCTTGCCTATTCTTGCCACGATTAAGGGGCATAGCACTCATGCGCAAGAGCCATCGATGTTTACCACAGCACCCGTTGGCGCAATGAATAAGTTACTCGATAAGGTGAATTGGAGTAAGGATGATGTTGATCTATTTGAGATCAACGAAGCCTTTGCCATGGTAACCATGTTAGCTATCTCAGAGCTATCTCTAGATGCAGCTAAAGTGAACGTCAATGGCGGAGCTTGTGCGCTAGGGCACCCAATTGGCTGCTCAGGCTCACGCCTGCTCGTGACACTAATACATGCACTTAAAGCGAGAGGTCTTAAGCGAGGCGTTGCTTCATTGTGTATCGGTGGCGGTGAAGCTACTGCGATGGCAATCGAAGTATAGGGCGCTTTCTAGGCACTAGGTTCAACCTATAACTTAAACTTAGCGCCTAAATTCTAGACTGTGGTTTTTATGAGAAAGGGATAGCAAGATGACGACTCAAGTAAAACATTACATAGATGGTCAATTTATCGATGGCCTTGGCAATGTGCAGATTTCGGTGACAAACCCAGCTAACAACCAAGCTATTGCAACGATTAATGCAGCCACAGCTCAAGAGGTTGAAACCGCGGTAGCTAGCGCTAAAACAGCTTTTAAAACTTGGAAAGAGGTACCGGTATCGGAGCGCGCTCGGGTCATGTTCAGATACCAGCACCTGTTAAAAGAACATCATGATGAGCTCGCGACCCTATTAGCTGCAGAGACAGGTAAAACCTTTGAAGATGCAAAAGGAGATGTGTGGCGCGGAATTGAAGTGGCTGAGCATGCCTGTAATATCGCGACCCTGTTAATGGGTGAAACCGTTGAGAATGTCGCCAGAAGTATAGACACCTACAGTTACACACAACCATTGGGAGTCTGTGCCGGTATTACCCCGTTTAATTTTCCTGCCATGATCCCTTTGTGGATGTTCCCGCTTGCTATCGCCTGTGGCAACACCTTTGTACTTAAGCCTTCTGAGCAAGATCCCATGACGCCTCAGCGTTTAGTTGAGTTATTTGAAGAAGCTGGCGCTCCTAAAGGTGTGCTGCAGCTCGTACACGGTGACAAAACAGCGGTTGATGTATTGCTCAGTCATCAAGATGTTAAGGCTATCTCATTTGTTGGCTCAGTGGGTGTCGGCCAATATATCTATAAAACGGGTACAGATAACCTTAAGCGTGTGCAAGCGTTTGCCGGTGCTAAAAATCACTGTGTCATCATGCCAGATGCTAATAAACAGCAAGTGATTAATAACTTAGTTGGCGCCTCTGTCGGTGCTGCAGGTCAACGCTGTATGGCGTTATCGGTTGCTGTATTTGTTGGCGCTGCCAAAGAGTGGATCCCAGAGCTCAAAGAGGCGATTGCTAAAGTGAAGCCTGGACTTTGGGATGATAAAGATGCCGCTTACGGTCCGGTGATAAGCCCTGCAGCTAAAGCGCGAGTGCTGTCATTGATTGCTCAAGGTAAGGCAGAAGGCGCTGAGTGTTTGCTTGATGGATCTGATTTTACTGTACCAGGCTATGAGGCAGGTAATTGGGTTGGCCCGACTATGTTTAGCAAAGTCACTACTGATATGACTGTCTACAAAGAGGAGATTTTCGGTCCTGTTCTTTGCTGCATGGAAACTGAAACTCTCGAAGAAGCCATTAGTATCGTCAATGATAGCCCCTATGGTAACGGTACATCAATCTTTACCGCCAGTGGCGCAGTCGCGCGTAAATACCAACATGAGATAGAAGTGGGGCAGGTGGGGATCAATGTTCCTATTCCTGTGCCACTGCCATTTTTCTCTTTCACTGGTTGGAAGGGCAGCTTCTATGGCGATCAGCATGCCTATGGTAAACAAGCGGTGCGTTTTTATACCGAAACCAAAACCATTACAGCGCGTTGGTTTGAGTCGCAGATAAGTGATGCTGAACACGCTGAGCCCAATATGACGATTACGCTTAAATAGTCGAGCTAGCAATCGAGCTAGTAGTCGAGCGATAGTTACGTATTTAAGCTGGGTTATAGCCCAGCTTAAGTGATTAAAATTATGATACTTACAAAAGGCTGGCACACATTACAACAAAGCGCTTAGCGCTATTAAAAAACGTGCCGAAGGAGACCTAGAATGGATTTTAACCTCAGTGATGATCAGCGACAGTTTGCCGATTTAGCCCAGCAGTTTTCACAAGACGAACTCGCTCCCTTTGCGGCTAAATGGGATGAAGAGCATCACTTCCCTAAAGATGTCATACAACGCGCAGGAGAGCTTGGTTTTTGCTCCCTCTACTCTCCAGAAAGCGAAGGCGGCATGGGGCTTTCACGCCTAGATTCATCGATCATTTTCGAGCAACTCTCAATGGGCTGCACTGCAACCACTGCCATGTTGACCATACACAATATGGCGACCTGGATGGTGACCAGCTTTGGCTCTCAAACATTAAAAGATGAGTGGTCTGAGTCACTTACAACTGGACAAAAACTGGCATCTTACTGTTTAACAGAAGCTGGTGCGGGTAGTGACGCGGCGTCCCTTAAAACTAAAGCGGTGAGAGAGGGCGATGAGTATGTGATCTCTGGTGCCAAGATGTTTATCTCTGGCGCTGGTGCCACTGAAATGTTGGTGGTCATGTGCCGTACTGGTCAAGAGGGCCCTAAAGGGATCTCTGCTATTGCCGTGCCTGCAGATACGGCAGGTATCTCCTACGGCAAAGCTGAAGATAAGATGGGCTGGAATGCGCAGCCAACTCGTGAGGTGACTTTCGATCAGGTGCGTGTGCCTGTAACTAACCTTTTAGGTGAAGAGGGCCAAGGGTTTACTTTTGCGATGAAAGGGCTCGATGGCGGACGCATCAATATTGCCACCTGCTCAGTGGGAACAGCGCAAGCAGCGTTAGAGCGTGCCACACAATATATGAATGAGCGTAAACAGTTTGGTAAACCAATTGCTGCGTTTCAGGCATTGCAGTTTAAGTTAGCCGATATGGCAACCGAGTTAGTGGCGGCCAGACAGTTAGTGCGTTTAGCTGCATTTAAACTCGATACTGGTGATGCAGAGGCCACAGCATATTGCGCCATGGCGAAACGCTTCGCCACCGATATCGGCTTTCAGGTGTGTGATGCCGCGCTGCAGCTACACGGTGGTTATGGTTATATTCGTGAATATCCTTTAGAGCGTCATGTGCGTGATGTACGTGTACATCAGATTTTAGAGGGCACGAATGAGATCATGCGTTTAATTATTGCCCGCCGTCTACTCGATGAGAGTGCAGGGCAGATAGTGTAGTGCGCAACGGGCAAGCCGGAACTGATTAAAAAGGAAATAATAGATGACAGCCTTAATAGAAAAGATAGTAGGTAACACAGCAGTTATCACTATGAACAACCCTCCAGCGAATACTTGGACTGCAGAAAGTCTTCAGCTGCTTAAAGTTAGAGTTGAAGCCCTCAATGAAAACCCACAGGTTTATGCCTTAGTGATCACAGGCCAAGGTGAGAAGTTTTTCTCTGCTGGGGCAGATCTTAAGTTGTTTGCCGATGGCAATAAAGAGAATGCTGCCAATATGGCAGACTGTTTTGGTGAAGCGTTCGAAGCTTTGAGTGAATTTAATGGTGTTTCAATTGCAGCGATTAACGGCTATGCCATGGGCGGCGGTTTAGAGGTGGCATTAGCCTGTGATATTCGTATTGTTGAAACACAAGCTGTGATGGCCTTACCTGAAGCGACTGTCGGTTTACTGCCCTGTGCTGGCGGCACTCAAAACCTTGCCGCTCTAGTCGGAGAGGGCTGGGCTAAGCGGATGATTCTATGTGGTGAAAGAGTTGATGCTCTCAAAGCGGAGCGACTTAACTTAGTCGAAGAGGTGGTTGAAACGGGTGCTTCTCTTGATGCGGCAATGCAGTTGGCGAGTAAGGTCGCGAATCAAAGTCCAAGCAGTGTTAAGGCGTGTAAAACCTTGATCCAGGCGGGAAGAAGCATGCCACGTGAGCAGGCGCTGCCATTAGAGCGAGAGTTATTTGCCAATCTGTTTGACACCCAAGATCAAACTGAAGGGGTCACGGCATTTTTAGAAAAGCGTAAGCCAAGCTGGAAGAACTGCTAATGACGAATTCAGCCAATAAGAGTAACAGTGTGGTATTTCAAACCTTAGGTACAGCCTCGGGTAAGCAGATAGGGGTCATGACCCTAAATATGGAAAAAGCACTCAACTCAATTAATCTTGAGATGGTTCAGTCTATGTTTGCCCAGCTTAAGCTGTGGCAAAGCGACACGAGTATTGCCTTTGTGCTACTAGACGGTGCGGGTGAGAAAGCCTTTTGTGCGGGGGGCGATGTCCGTGCCATCTATCATGCTTCCATCGAAGCCCCTGGTGAATTAACTGAACAAGCCACTGATTTTTTTGAGCAGGAGTATCGCCTCGATCATCTTATTGATACCTATGCTAAGCCTATTCTAGTCTGGGGCAATGGAATTGTTATGGGTGGCGGCCTTGGGTTGATGATGGGCGCGAGTCACCGCGTTGTCACTGAGCATTCACGTATCGCCATGCCTGAGGTGACGATTGGTTTATATCCTGATGTGGGCGGTAGTTACTTTCTAAATCGTATGCCAGGTAAAACGGGACTGTTTTTGGGGCTTACTGCTTATAACATGAACGCCGCTGATGCTATCTATGTTGGGATAGGTAACCATTACCATGAGCATGATGACAAGCAGCCGTTGTTGGATAATTTAGCCACCTTGAACTGGAGTGATGAAGCTGCGAGTAATCATCAATTACTGACAGATGCGTTGAGCCTGATGGGAGAGCAAGCTGCAACGCCTCAGTCTAGTAACCTTGAGCGCTGCAGTGATGAGATTGATCAGCTTATGACGGGGTCACTCGATGAGATTGTTAGCAAGACCAGCGAAATGGGTCACTCAGAATCATGGTTGGCTCGACCAATAAAGACCATGTTATCGGGTAGCCCTATAAGCTTGCAGCTTATCTATCGTCAAGCGCAGTTAGGTACAGAATTGAGTCTAGCGGAAGTGTTTCGCTTTGAATTGGGGTTAAGCGTCAATTGCTGCGCTATGGGAGATTTCTCTGAAGGTGTTAGAGCCTTATTGATAGATAAAGATCGTAGCCCTAAATGGCAGTATCAAGGTATTCAAGATATACCTACAGAGCTGATAGACAAGATGATGAGTTCACCATGGAAGTCGCAGTCACACCCCTTAATGAACTTGAGCTAGCTTAAGCTTATTTTAGTAAAGGGAATATAGGCTTGGCGAGCAGAGATGCGGCAACACATTAAGTGTTAACAGGGATCACTTCAGATTTAAGGAGCATAAAGATGACAACAATTGCATTTATCGGTTTAGGACATATGGGCGCGCCAATGGCGGCCAACTTAGTAAAATCAGGTGCGACAGTAAAAGTGTTTGATCTTGTGCCTGAAACGATGAAGTCGCTGACAGACCTTGGCGCATTAAGTGCTCCGACGGCTTGCGGCGCAGCGGCAGGTGCCGATGTGGTGATAACCATGTTGCCTGCGGGTAAACATGTGCGCTCTCTCTATTTAGGAGAGGGGGGCACTAACAAGGGACTTGTCGAGGTTGTCGCTGATGGCACCCTGTTAATTGACTGCTCAACCATAGATGCTCAGAGTGCCAAGCAGGTTGCCCAAGTGGCTAAAGCGAAAGGATTGGAGTTTATCGATGCGCCAGTTTCTGGTGGCACAGCGGGCGCTGCAGCTGGTACATTAACTTTTATCTGTGGTGGCAGTGATACTGCATTCGAGCAAGCGTCTAAAGTGTTAACCCATATGGGGGCTAATATCTTGCATGCAGGCGGCCCAGGCGCTGGTCAAGTGGCAAAAATCTGCAATAACATGCTGTTGTCTGTATTGATGATAGGGACCAGTGAGTCTTTGCAGATGGGAATTGACCATGGTTTAGACCCAAAAGTACTTTCTGAGATAATGAAGGTCAGTAGTGGTGGTAATTGGACGCTAGATAAATATAATCCTTGTCCAGAGGTTATGGAGTCAGTGCCTTCATCTAACGGTTATCAGGGTGGTTTTATGGTCGATCTTATGGTTAAAGATCTCGGCTTATCCCAAGAAGCTGCGCTGCTCACAAACTCCAGTACTCCGATGGGAGCGCTGGCTCGAAGTTTATATGTGAATCATGCCCGTCAAGGTAATGGTGAACGTGATTTCTCTAGTATTTTTGAGCAGTTTGCTAATGCTCAACAGATTTCTAATACTCAACAAATTAAAAGCAAAGGGTAAGACAATGGATTTAAAAGATAAGGTAGTGGTCATTACTGGCGGCGCTGGTGGGTTAGGTTTGGCAATGGCAATGGATCTAGCTGAAGCAGGCGCTAAGTTGGCCCTTATCGATGTGGATCAAGAGAAGCTTGAGCGAGCTTGCGCCGATATCGGCGACAGAACTGAAGTTCAAGGTTATGCGTTTGATATTACTGATGAAGAAGATGTTGTTGCCGGATTTGGTTACATTTTAGAAGACTTTGGTCAGGTCAACGTGCTAGTTAACAATGCAGGTATTTTGTTCGATGGCATGCTAGTGAAAGCTAAAGACGGCAAGGTGACAGACCGTATGTCATTCGAGCAGTTCCAAGCGGTGATCAATGTTAACTTGACTGGTTCATTCCTATGTGGGCGAGAGGCTGCTGCTGCGATGATAGAATCTAAGCAAGAGGGAGTGATCATTAATATCTCTAGCTTAGCCAAAGCGGGCAACATGGGACAAACTAACTATTCAGCGTCTAAAGCGGGTGTTGCTGCTATGTCTGTTGGTTGGGCAAAAGAGCTGGCAAGATACAATATTCGTAGTGCCGCAGTTGCGCCTGGTGTGATTGAAACAGAGATGACGGCTGCGATGAAGCCTGAAGCCCTTGAGCGTATGGAGAAGATGGTGCCAGTTGGCCGGTTAGGTCAACCGTCAGAGATCTCATCTACGGTTAAGTTCATCATCGAAAATGACTATGTTAATGGTCGTATCTTCGAGATTGATGGCGGCATAAGAATCTAGGCTTAACGCTAGATTTTTATTTGGGTTTCTTATTTTAGCTTCTCAAAAATATGATTGTAATAAACGGGCTTAGGCCCGTTTATTGTTTTCAGCGCTAAACCACCTATTTCTGTAGGTGGTTATCATCGATAGGCTTTGTTTGAAGTCGTTAATGTCGCTTTTTTATGCCAAATGTTGTGCAGGTGCATGCTAGCTAAAACTCTCTTTCTGGGAGTAACTTTGAATCCCTCTTCTTCAAAAGGCGGATATTGACTTTCCGTAGACTATTTAAGAACCATAAAACGATCTGTATTAAACCCTTATTAACAGTGTTTAGTTATACCAATCAGTATAAAGATGTGATCGCTCAGCGAGAGTTTAGCGTTTCAGAGGCAAGGCAACGAGTGAAGAGCATAGTTATTCTACGTTTAAGCTTGTTAACAGAGCATATGAAACGCTAAAACTCGCCTTTCAGGAGTGTTTTTGGCTACCTACTTCTTCGTTGAACAGCTTCACAAGGGAATAACCATTCCATCAGCTATTCGCCTTGAATTAGTTGCCAAAAAACACTCTGAGTAGATCACCTTCTTATACTGATTGGTATTAGACTTACACAAGTACTTACATAACCGATGATGATAAGTGATAATGTTATTTGTATGCACCGGGGGGGAGTGAGTTGAGGTTTGATAAGAAGATGGTTTGGTTAGAGAAAGCGACTAGAAATTTAATGTTACTCGTTGGGGTATTTGGTGTTCTGGTCATCTACTTTGGATTTTTTTACCTCTTGTTTAGTGGACGAAATACTGCCGCTTTGCCTTGGTACTTACTCCTATCACCTTGGGTCTGTATTTTTTATGGGCTGCCAAGTGAGAAAAAGATTGAAGTGATTGAATGGTTTAGAAAAAAGTTTGTTAAAAAATAATAAATCTAAGTGCCATAACAGATTGGGAAGTGTGTAATGGAGCGTGTAATAAGATCCCCTATTAAGGTTGCCCATATTATCTATGGCTTGCTTCTAGTATTTCTTTGCGCCTGCGGCCAGCCTGAGCCTACCCAAAAACTGGATAAAAAAAGTGGCCGTCAGCTTGTTGAGTATGGCAGTTGGGTATCCCCTATTTCAGCCAAAGATGTTTATGGGCTTTCTGACAGCTTCGGTGAGCTACAAAGCGTTAATGGTGCACTCTATTTTATCGAGACAGATTCACAAGCTGCTGGGCGTGTCGGCATCAAGCGTCTTGCAACTGATGGCACAGTTGCAACTGCGGTGAGCTCAGCGTTCGATGTCCGATCACGGGTTCATGAGTATGGCGGGTCGCCATTTCTCGGTATCGGTCAGAGTATTTTTGTCTCAAAAGCTGATGACCAATTACTTTATCGAATCGCGCCAAATCAAGAACCTGTAGCGCTGACTCTGGATGGTACTCGCCATGCTGATTGCGCTTCATATCCTAAAGGCTCACGTATTATCTGTGTGCGTGAAGATCATCGAGAGGCTGGTGAGCCTGTTTCAAGCCTGGTTGCACTGAACCTGAATTTTGCTGATGAGGGAGAGGTGCTTAAACTCGGTGACGATTTTTATTCATCTCCTAAAGTCTCCCCTGATATGAAAAAGCTGGTTTGGCTGGCGTGGCAACACCCGAATATGCCTTGGGACAACACGGAGCTTTGGATAGGTGATATAGAGCCCAAAGGTGGCCTTCATAATGCGACTCGGTTACTTCCGGAGCTGGAAGGAGCGATTACTCAACCACTATTTAGTCCTAGTGGGGAGCTCTATTTTGTCGCCGATTTTGATAATTGGTGGAATCTATATCGCATTACTCCTGAAGGAACGTTGGAACAAGTGTTAGACAAGGATGCTGAGTTTGCAATCCCTGATTGGAAGCTTGGTAATCATAATTATGCCTTCGAATCAGATAATACCATCATAGCTAGCTATAGTGCTAAGGGCTTAGCTTCACTGATACGTATCTATCTTGATACGGGAATAGTGGAGGAGGTTGCAGTTGATTTTGGTGAAATATCTCAGGTAGTTAAAGGTGAAAGTGGTGTGTACTTTGTCGGTAACAAAGTAACGCCAGAGAAGGGCATTTATCGTGTTAACGGACGTGGTACCGAGCTTATCTACTCTCCGGATTTAACCGTCGTCGACCCTCGCTATATCTCTCGGGCCGAAAGTATCAGCCTAGAAACAAGCGATCATGAAACCATTTTTGGTTATTTTTATGGCCCTAGGAATCCAGACTATCTTGCGCCGAATGATACTAGGCCACCTCTGATCGTGATGTTACATGCTGGCCCTACAGCAAAGGCCAGCTTGGCATTTAGGCGTGATATTCAGTATTGGACTAGCAGAGGTTTTGCCGTACTGGATCTTAATTATCGCGGCAGTTCAGGTTTTGGGCGTGAATATCGTCAAAGTCTTTATGGGCAGTGGGGAGTTGCAGATGTTGAAGATGCGGTTCGTGCTGCCGGTTACTTGGTCAATAAAGGTTGGGTTGATGGCACTAAGTTAGCAATAAGAGGTTCAAGTGCTGGTGGGCTTACCGTTTTATCTGCCTTAGCTTTTTATAATACGTTTAAGGCGGGTGTGAGCTATGCGGGGGTGAGCGATATGGAGATTCTGAGTAAAGAAACCCATAAATTTGAATCAAGCTACCTTGAGTTATTAGTTGGCAAAAATACCGAAGAAAACAATGTCTATAGACAACGCTCTCCGCTGCATCATCTTGAAGAGCTGAAGGAGCCGCTATTGCTGATCCAGGGAGGGGACGACCCTGTAATATCAACTAAGCAGTCCATTAAAGTATTTAATGCACTTAAGGCGAGGGGCGTGCCTACCGCCTACCTAGAGTTTGAAGGGGAAGGGCATAGGTTAAGAGATCCGAGTAACAAGATGACTGCGCTTGAAGCTGAGTTGTCATTCTATGGCAAGGTATTCGGTTTCTCTCCTGCTGGGAATATTCAGCCACTTAAACTTGAAAACGCGCACCGATTAAAGAAACATTAAGGATATGTACTGAGTAAAGCGGCGCTACGTTTTGTCTCCAGCTAGTGGATACTTTTTGGGTTACAGCTTTTGAGAACTATTTGTTATAACTATGGCGTCTCGGGATCTTGGCTTAGACCTGACAATATAGCGCAATCGGGCTGATGTCCGCCACGACACTCTTTGATAAGACCTTTTAGCTGGCTCTCTAAGGTCTTTAGCTTTTTTACCCTATCACTCACGATTTTAAGGTGAGTCTTAGCTAATTGTTTTACATCTTCTGCACTTCTATCTTGATTCATCTTGAGATCGAGTAAAGAGCGGCAATCATCCAGAGAGAAGCCAAGCCCGCGACAGTGATTGATAAATTTAAGGAACTCAATCTGAGGTTCGTCATATTCTCGATAACCATTCTCACCGCGCGCAGCACAGATAAGCCCTATATCATGATAATAACGAATACTTTTTACTGTTAAACCAGTCAGCTTTGCTACTTCACCAATCTTCATTTGATATCTCCAGAGCTTATTCACATCGAAGCGCGAGGGTTTAAGTTCATTATTTTTTCAATAAGCGTTTGACTCTCCTATTAGGGGAGACATTAACCTAAGTGCAGTGGAATGGGAACAACCTATTTAAAGTCGTCTTGATCTAAACTCAATATCTTGAGTGTGGGGAGTCAATGATTATGAAAAGTAGCAATAGCATGACCTTGTATGTGCCTCAAATGAATTGCGCCAGTTGTGTCGCCAAAATTGAGGGTGCATTCGAAAAATTAACACTGCCTGATGGGGCTAATGTCAGCGAAAAAGTGATTGCACGGGTAAATCTGGCCGATAAGCAGGTACAGCTTCAAGGTGCGATAAACAGTGACCTTGCAATCAAAACGGTAGCCAGTGTTGGCTACGACAGTGAGCTCGTGATCGATGCTAAGGCCGCCATTGAGAATAAGTCGAAAACAGAACAGGCTGAATACCGCACTCGTATCATTCAGTCGATGCTAGGCTTGGGACTTGGTGTACCTATGATGTTATGGGGGCTATTGGGTGGTGAAATGATGGTCAACAACTCAGAGCAGCAGTTCGCTTGGGGCGCGATGGGCATTGTCACCTTTATCTTACTTGTCACTACTGGTGGACACTTTTATAAGGGAATGTGGCGTGCGATTAAGGCTCGAACTGCCAATATGGATACCTTGATTGTTCTCGGTACTACAACGGCATGGGCTTACTCTATGTTGGTGGTGATTATGCCAAGCTTTTTCCCCGCCGATACTCGCCATGTTTACTTTGAAGCCAGCGTAATGATTTTGGGTCTGATTAACTTAGGCCATGCGCTAGAGTTGAGAGCAAAGGGAAAAACCAGTGAAGCAGTGCAGCGTTTAATCGGCTTGCAGGCAACAACCGCTTTTAGGATCGCAGAGAGTGGCGATGAAGAGGTAGAGATTAGCGCCATAAATATCGGTGATATGTTGCGGTTAAAGCCAGGTGGACGAGTCGCGCTTGATGGCGAGGTGGTGAGTGGCAGCTCTAACCTCAATGAATCTATGCTGACTGGTGAACCTGTTCCTGTGTCTAAAGCTATTGGCGATACACTCAATGCTGGTACGGTCAACGGTAACGGCAGCATCATCTACCGTGTGACAGCGGGAGCCACCGATACGCGTTTATCGAAAATAATCAGCTTAGTGCAACAAGCACAAACCTCCAAGATGCCAATTGGGCGTTTAACAGATAAGATCTCAGCGTATTTTGTGCCTGTTGTTGTGCTCATTGCCATTACAGCCTCAATAATCTGGTTCTTGGCAGGACCTGCGCCTCAGATCTCCCATGCATTAGTCGTTTTAACCAGTGTGTTAATCATTGCATGCCCTTGTGCTCTGGGCTTAGCGACACCTATGTCAATTATGGTTTCTGTAGGACGAGCTGCGCAGATGGGCGTATTGATAAAAAATGGTGAAGCGCTGCAAACAGCCAGTAAAGTGACTACTGTTGTACTGGATAAAACGGGAACCATCACAGCCGGTACACCTAAAGTGACCTGTATGCAGTTAGTTCAAAATTTGGTTGGTGAAAACGCAGATCCAGCTTTAGATAACAGTACAGATTTGGATAGTTTAATGATTCAAATCGCCAGTTTAGAGCAGCACTCTGAGCACCCGCTTGCCCAGGCTATTCTTGATAAAGCAGAGGAAAAGAAACTCAGCTTAGTAGAGCCTGGAAGCTTTAACAATATTCAAGGGAGAGGCATTGTTGGTAACATAGATGGCGTGTCACTGGCGATCGGTAATATGGCGTTGATGGATATGCAAGAGGTATGTATTGCTGATATTGGCGCTGAGTATATTGCCTCACTATCACAAAAAGGCATAACGCCAGTGTATGTGGCAAAAGACAGCAGACTTGTGGCAGTAATGGGCATTAGCGACCCGATAAAGCCAGATGCTGTGGCTGCGATAAGGGCACTTAAAAAGTTAGGTAAACGTGTGGTGCTACTGAGTGGAGACAAGCAAGCAACGGTGCAAGCTGTGGCTAGTCAAGTTGGTATTGAGGAGGTGATAGCGGAAGTGTTGCCTGAACAAAAGCAAGCTCAAGTAGTAGCGCTAAAAGCTGAGGGAGAGATAGTTGCTATGGTTGGTGATGGTATCAATGATGCGCCAGCACTGGTGAGTGCCGATGTGGGGATAGCCATGGGGGATGGTACTGAGGTTGCGATAGAGAGTGCGGATCTCACTTTTCTTACAGGGCGACTCTCGGTATTAGCTGAGACCTTTGTCTTAGCGAATGCAGGAATGAGAAATATCAAACAGAATCTATTCGGCGCGTTTGTTTATAACACTTTAGGTATCCCCATTGCAGCTGGAGTGTTATTTCCTTTTACTGGAATGTTGTTGAGCCCAGTTGTTGCCGGCGCTGCGATGGCGCTTTCATCGTTGACCGTGGTGACAAATGCTAATCGCTTGAGGCATGTGAAGTTAACTCGGTAGTTTATCGCTAGTGTAATAGGTGCATGACATCCCAATAAAACCTAAATAAACCTAAATAAAACCTATTCGAGCTGTTATCTATCTATAGCTCTTTAGGTGATCCTGTATCCGCAGGTGTCATGTTCCCACTGACAGGTATGTTACTCAGCCCGGTAATAGCAGGCGCTGCGATGGCACTCTTATTTCAGTTAGCACCTTTGACGGTGGTCTCAGGTGCTAACTGATTGAGTTATTCCATTAAATAAGCATTTAAAATGCAATTACTAATAGGCAAAGTAGCTACTATAAAAGTCATTTCTTAAGTGTAAGTGAGCGTATTTGTAATGTCGCTAAACCGCCATCTTTATCTGTCAAACTTGGCGTTAAATACAGCGCGTTAACCTTCTCAAGTACAATGCCGTAATCTATAGAGTCCATTGGAGTCCAGTCTGGGCGTGCAAAGTCGTTTAACTCGACTTCTTGGGGGCGCCATTGTGAAGCTGCTGGTAGCTTTACTTGGTAATGGGCATAACTCTTATCACCTTGCTTACCATAATGGGTTTGTGACAATTTTATCAATAATGGAGTATCACATTTATAAGTAAGGGTAATTTTGTTTGTTCCCAATAGTAAAGCTGGATCTGGAGTGTAAATTACTTCTATCCATGAGTTACGCTGAGGATCAACGCGGGGGATACGGTTAAAGTTAATCCAAACCCCCTCTTCAGTGATTAATTTATTCTTAACCTTAGCTATACTCCCGTAAGGGTCAGTTGCATAACTCCATTGTGCTGCTTCTAAGGCCGGATACTGCTCGTTGGCATATAATGTGGTGGGGAATAGTAGGACGCACACTAAGTTAAATAGGATGGCTTTCATATATTTCGGCATAATTACCCTTGATAAATTAAAATGCACAAAGTGTTTAAACAACGTTTCGTTAGCTGGGCTATATAATAACAAACAGTTACTTGTGCCATTAAACTTAAAATTAGAACAAAGTTACTCTTAGAAAAGCAGACCTACCTATTTCAGTTAACTCAAATAGAGGAAAAGTGAGATAGTGGTAATTCACCTTGTAAAATAGGCTAATGAGAATGCTTGGTAGGGGAAAGTAGTCTAATAGTACAGGGAACAAATGGTTTGAAAACGAAGTCTTAATATGGGGTTCAAGTTGATAATTTGAGCTGAAATGCTATAGTACCGCGCTTAAAATTTTTGAGTAATGCCTCTATTCCTGGTGTTACTTAATCCAGTCAGCTTCAAATACTCAAAAATTGCTGAATTGGCTGGTTCTGTTTTATCTTTAAATCACTCGAATTTTGGAATTTTACACTTGATTACTACAGCTAATATCACCATGCAGTTTGGCTCTAAGCCACTGTTTGAAAACATCTCAGTCAAATTTGGCGGCGGCAACCGATACGGTCTGATCGGCGCTAACGGCTGTGGTAAGTCAACCTTTATGAAGATCTTAGGTGGCGAGCTTGAGCCGACAGGCGGTAATGTCTCTTTAGACGTGAACGAGCGCTTAGGTAAGTTGAGCCAGAACCAGTTTGGTTACGAAGAGTTCAATGTCGTTGATACTGTGATCATGGGTCATACCCAGTTATGGGAAGTCAAAAAAGAGCGTGACCGTATCTATTCACTGCCAGAGATGAGTGAAGAAGACGGTATCAAGGTGGCTGAGCTTGAGATGGAGTTTGCTGAGATGGACGGTTATACCGCCGAATCTCGTGCTGGTGAGCTACTAATGGGTGTAGGTATTGGTGTCGAACAACACTTCGGCCTTATGAGTGAAATTGCACCAGGCTTCAAGCTTCGTGTGCTACTTGCCCAAGCGCTTTTTTCAGATCCAGATGTACTGCTTCTCGATGAGCCAACCAACAACTTGGACATCGATACCATTCGCTGGCTACAAGAGATGCTGAACCAACGTAACAGTACTATGATCATCATCTCTCACGATAGATACTTCCTTAACTCCGTGTGTACTCATATGGCTGACTTGGATTATGGTGAGCTTCGTCTGTTCCCTGGTAACTATGATGAGTACATGATGGCTGCGCAGCAGTCACGTGAGCGTTTGATGTCAGATAACGCTAAAAAGAAAGCGCAAATTGCTGAGCTTCAAGGCTTCGTTGCCCGTTTCTCTGCGAACGCATCAAAAGCTAAGCAAGCAACGTCTCGTGCAAAACTTATCGATAAGATCAAGATTGATGAAGTAAAAGCATCAAGCCGTGTGAATCCATTTATTCGTTTTGAGCAAGAGAAAAAACTGTTCCGTAATGCGCTAGTGGTAGAACAGTTAGAGAAAGGCTTTGATGAAGGTCCACTATTCAAGGGGATGGATTTAATCGTTGAAGTTGGCGAGCGTATCGCTGTTCTTGGTGAGAACGGTGTGGGTAAGACAACATTACTACGTACTCTTATTCATGATATCCCACAAGATAGTGGTACGATTCAATGGTCTGAAAACTCAACCATTGGCTACTATGCACAGGACCATGAGTCAGACTTTGAAAATGATATGACCCTGTTTGACTGGATGAGTCAGTGGCGCAAGCCAGAAGATGATGACCAATCTGTACGTGGTTACTTAGGCCGTATGCTGTTCAGCTCAGATGACATCAAGAAGTCGGTTAAGGTACTTTCTGGTGGTGAGAAAGGTCGTATGTTGTTTGGTAAGCTTATTATGCAGAAGCCAAACATCTTGGTAATGGATGAGCCAACGAACCACATGGATATGGAATCGATTGAATCTTTGAACAATGCGCTAGAGCTGTATGAAGGTACATTAATCTTCGTCAGTCATGACCGTGCATTTGTATCATCGATTGCCAATCGCATCATTGAAGTTAGCAAAGATAGCATTAACGACTTTAAGGGCTCTTATGATGAGTTCCTTACTAGCAAAGGTGTTGAGGGATAGTTTTCTTAACATTTCTTTGAGTCACCATAATGAAAACCAGTTAGTTTGCTAACTGGTTTTTTTTTATAAAATATTAGCGAGGTGATAGCTATTGCATTAGCAGGCCTTCAAGATTAATTCTTTAACCATATAGATTGTGATTATCCAGTACTTTTTCGAGTAGCGAGCTGCGATGACTACGATTACTCTCTCCTGTTCAACTTAGCGCAACCTTCGCCCTGTTAGTCTCTGCGCAAGTATCACTCTCAACTTTCAACCCTAAATCTGGTTAATCAATGAAAATCACCGCAGTAAACCTCTCTAAACTTTCTTTATACAGTTTGTTTGTCACGTCAGTCGCTTCATCATTATGGTCAACTTCACTATCGGCACAAGAAAGTGAAGCGACTGAAGAGGAGCTAAGTGTCGAGGATGAAAAGCATATTGATGATCCTACCCGTATATTGACTCGCTTTGGTGTTGGTTATGATGGGCAACTGACCTTTAACGGCACACTTGGGCTTGATGAGACTCGAATGCTGCGAGTGCAAGTGAATGAAGATGCCAGTGAGTGGCAATTAGGTGGCTCGTGGTTGTTTGATAAAGGTATCGTTAATGTGTTTATGAATGGCCATGAAGAGCGCAATACATACAGTATAGGCACTTTTGTGCCTCTAAATAAGCTTGGATTCGATACCGGTAAATGGCAAGTGTTTCCTATGGCTGGAGCCAACTTTGTTGAAGGTAAAAAAGGTAACTCAAATAGTACTGGTGCCTATGTTGGTGGCTTTGTCATTCGTCCTATCGATGAACATTGGTCTGTTCTAGGCTACAGTGGGGTTTCAGTTGGCAGCAGTGACTACCTTGGTGTGTGGGGGGGAGTGGGTGGCAGCTATAAAATCACCAGCAAACAGAGTATTCGGTTAATGGCTAGCTATTCGGAAGATAGTTATCGAACTGACAATAAGCTAAGCATATCCTATAGCTATGAACTGTAAACGAGTTACTGCTAGACGTTAGAATAGAAACCTAGGGCTAAGCCCTAGGTTTCTCGCTTTAATCTTACTTATCGAAGCGTGTCTCTAGGTAGTCAAATACCGCACGAATACCGAAAGACTCACCACCGACAGGGCGACCTGGCAGTTTGCGGCTGTTCCAACCCATTACATCGAAGTGGCTCCAGCTGATATCTTCATCAACAAAGGCTTCGAGGTAGAGTGCTGCAGTGATAGCACCGCCTTGAGGTACACGGCCACAGTTGGCTAGATCAGCAATATCACTGCTTGTTAGCTCAAGGTATGGCTTATGTAGCGGCATACGCCAGATAGGGTCTTGTACGTTAAGCCCTGATTGAGTCATGTCCAGCGCCACTTGGTCATCATTACTGAAGAAACCTGGTAGCTCAGTACCTAGGGCGATACGCATCGCGCCAGTTAACGTAGCAAAATCAATCATCAGCTCAGGCTTATCATTACTCGCTTCGGCTAATGCATCACATAACACTAAGCGGCCTTCTGCATCGGTATTATCGATTTCAACTGTGATCCCTTTACGGGTTTTAATCACATCACCTGGGCGGAATGCATTGGCCGATACTGCATTCTCAACAGCCGGAACCAATACACGTAGTCGAATAGGTAAGTTACTGGCCATGATCTGGTGAGCAAGACCAATAACATGAGCGGCGCCGCCCATATCTTTCTTCATCAAACGCATACCTGCGCCAGGTTTTAGATCTAAGCCGCCCGAGTCAAAACAGACACCTTTACCGACCAAAGTCACTAGAGGCGCGTTTTCATCACCCCAGGTTAGATCGATAAGGCGAGGTTTATTCTCACTGGCGCGGCCTACCATATGAATCGTTGGGTAATTTTGTGCTAGTAGCTCATCACCGACGATTTGAGTCACTTGGCCACCAAACTCTGAGGCCAAGTTCTCCATCACCTCACCAAGATGCTGAGGCATCATATCGGCTGCGGGGGTGTTGATTAAGTCGCGTACGATAGAGACTGATCGAACCAGTTTTTGTGTTTCATCTACTTGCGCTTGTGTCGGTAATACAAGTTGAGGGTAGCGCTTGTCATTCTTCTTATAACGGTCGAACTTATATGCGCCAAGGCCCCAACTAAAAGCCGCTATTTTTACTTGTTCTTCGGTACCGTTAATGCTGAATTGTCCAGCAGGAAGTTGGTTAACTAGATCGCCACAAACCCAGTACGACTCGGTCTCTTTAGTGACAAAAATAGCTTGAGCCAGTTCACCACTGCTTGCAGGAATAAGACTTAAGCCTTTGCCGTCGAATTGAGTTGTCGACAACCAGTTGGTGGTTTGCTTGTCTTGTTCGGCTAACCAAGTTGAGTATTCATCTGTGTGTAAAATGGTAAGAGGGGTGCCAGAGACACCTGAGATCAATAGTTCAGTCATGTTGGAGTTATGCTCGCTGCTGCTTATTTTAATTTGAGATAGGGATGAAATTAACGCTCGTTCTTAAAACAAGTTATTACACTTTTATAAAAAATAGTGATTAAACTTGTTATCAAAGCTGATGCAACAGAATAGCAGGCTATGGGGTGAGGGGAAAGGCGAGGGGCCGTATAGGCTAAGAAAAGTGACGGTTTATTCGCTCTTACATTGAGCGCTATGAGCGATAATTTTGCTATGGCTAGTTTTCATTTTAGCTCGTTTCGTTTTAGTTGTTTTTCGTTTTAGCCAGCTTGGCAGAATCTCGCAGCCTTTTCTTCTCTGCCATATTGTTAAATGAGCTGGGCAGTACATCGACGCCGACTATCTTGCCAAGCTTAACAACTAAGGGAATAGTGATGGGCGCAAAAGGTAAAACGGCAAACACACCTAGGCCTAAGCCTTTGAGTAGATCGGCAAATTGCTTGTTGGCTTCTTTAAGATCTTCTCTACTCGCCTGCTTTTTGGTGTAACGCTTATAGGTGACCAACATATCTTTGGTCTCCTTCTTCTCTTGGGCTAATGCCTCTTTCAAGATCAGCATGTCGCGTTTTAAACGCATCGAAAAGCGCTTTCTTCCAATACGAAAAACGCGTATCGGTGCTTTATGTGTATGGTGGTAAATTTTCATGGCGCGGATTGTCTCATAGCCGTCCTTAGGGAGATAGGGGCGATACTGTTTTTGTTGCAAGCATTTGTCACAAGTTTTCCCAAACAATCACTTCTGCTTAACGATAGCCTAAAAAGTTAATAGCGTGTGTTTAATGTAAAGCTAGCTCTACAACTATTTTGTCGACAATCTGTCGGTTTTAGTTTGACCAAGACAATTTATATGGCTATATTGTCGACAATCGAATAAAAAAGAAGCACTAATTAAAGGTATGACATTTTTTAGCGAACAGCCAGTCACTGCGGCAGATAAGACCTTTATTCAATTACGAAAAGATATCGTTGAAGGTCAGATCCCGTCAGGCAGTAAGTTAAGTGAGACTGATTTGTCGACAAAATATGCCGTGAGCCGCGCTATCGTACGAGAAGCAATCAATCGCCTTGAGTCGTGCCATATTGTTGAGCGTAAAGCCAATGTGGGAGCCCGAGTCGTCTCTCTGACAAATGAAGGGTTAATTGAGCTTTATCAAGTTCGCGAATCGTTAGAGGGGATGGCGGCTAGGTTAGCCGCTAAAAATATGACAACTGCCGAGATTGATGACCTCAACGCGCTACTTAGCGCCCATTTCGATGAGGTTAAAAGCGGCGAGTCTTACTATCAAGAAGCTGGAGATGTCGACTTTCATTATCGCATCATCTTAGGCAGTAAAAATAAACACCTTATCTCTATGCTCATCAATGGCATCTATCACTTAGTTCGCATGTATCGGGTACAGCTCGGCATGGCAGGCCCTAGAGTCACCACAGCGTTTGATGAGCATAAACATATCGTACAAGCCATATCTAATCGTGATGAGGAGCTCGCAGAAATATTGATGCGACGCCACATCATGTACTCAAAAAATAACGTAGAGAAAAATTTAGCCGAAAGCCGTTAATTAGACGGTCAACGGGTTTTATCGCATTTGATATTCAACATGAATAAAGAGAGGGAATGATGAGCGCAGGTAAGAAGTTTCGTCAGGCATTAGCCGATAACCAGCCACTACAGATAGTAGGCACGATTAACGCGTACAGTGCCATGATGGCCAAGCAGATTGGTCACCAGGCTATCTACCTGTCGGGTGGTGGTGTGGCAAATGCTTCATACGGTTTACCAGATTTGGGCATGACGTCACTCAATGATGTGATTGTGGATGTGCAGCGCATCACCTCAGCGTGCGATCTACCTTTAATGGTGGATATTGATACGGGTTGGGGCGGGGCATTTAATATTGCCAAAACCATACGTGATATGGAAAAGGCCGGTGCTGCTGCGGTACATATGGAAGATCAAGTGGCGCAAAAGCGCTGTGGTCATCGCCCGAATAAAGAGATTGTTTCAACTGAAGAGATGGTTGACCGCATTAAAGCTGCAGTTGATGCCCGCACCGATCCAGACTTCTTTATCATGGCGCGCACGGACTCTTTTGCACAAGAAGGCCTCGACGCTGCAATTGAACGTGCTAAAGCTTATGTGGCTGCTGGCGCTGATGGCATATTCGCCGAAGCGGTAAAAACTGAGGAGCATTACCGTGCATTCTCACAAGCCCTTGATGTGCCAATTTTGGCCAATATTACTGAGTTTGGTCAGACTGAATTGTGGAATAAAGAGCAACTTGGGCAGTGGGGCTGCGCTATGGTGCTTTACCCATTATCGGCATTTCGCGCCATGAACAAGGCGGCAGAGATGGTCTACCAAACGATCCTTAGTGATGGCGATCAAAAAGCGGTCACCGATAAAATGCAGACCCGTATGGAGCTGTATGATTACTTAGGTTATCACGATTATGAGCAGCAGCTTGATAGACTCTTTAGCGAAGGCAAGAACAAGTAATCGTTGAATAATACTGTAAATATTACAGCTTAAGTTAGCAAGATAGCAGTCCGGCGAGTGTGAACACTTTAACTGCTTGCCGGCAAGTTAAGCGTCATAAAACCTTACAAAAAGCATGATAAAAATAGATGACCCGTTATCAAAACTCTGTGAAGGAATACAGAGGCGAGTGCGCAGAGACGAGGTCACAATAAACAAATTGAGGAGAGAGCAATGGTTGATAAGAAATTAAGTGGTGCAGGTTTACGTGGTCAAAGCGCAGGTGAAACAAGCCTTTGTACTGTAGGCAAGTCGGGCAGTGGTTTAACTTACTGTGGTTACGATGTGTCAGACTTGGCCGATAATGCCACATTTGAAGAGGTGGCTTACCTCCTGTTTAATGGCGAGCTGCCAACAGTGGATCAGCTGGCCACCTACAAGGCTGAGCTTAATACCATGCGCGATCTCCCTCAGGCATTAAAAGAGGTGTTGCAGCGTATTCCGCAAGATGCTCATCCTATGGATGTGATGCGCACAGGCTGCTCATTTTTAGGTAATCTTGAGCCAGAGAATGACTTCACTGAACAAAACCGAGCCGCTAACCGTTTGCTGGCCGCGTTTCCTGCCATCATGTGTTACTGGTACAAGTTCTCTCACGAAGGCGTCGAGATAGATTGTATTACCGATGAAGACTCGATTGGCGGACATTTTCTGCACTTGCTAAATGGCAGCACACCGTCAGAGCAGCATCGCCGCGTGATGGATGTGTCGCTCATTCTTTATGCTGAGCATGAGTTTAACGCCTCGACCTTTACCGCACGGGTTTGTGCATCAACCTTATCGGATATGTTCTCTTGCATAACAGGGGCTATCGGTACCTTGCGCGGGCCACTACATGGCGGTGCTAACGAAGCTGCTATGGATATGATCCAGAAATTTAGTTCACCTGCTGATGCTAAAGCTCAGATGGCAGGTATGCTTGAGCGCAAAGAGAAGATCATGGGCTTTGGTCATGCGATTTACCGCACTTCAGATCCCCGTAATGTGATCATTAAAGCCTGGTCTGAGAAGCTCGCTCAAGAGCATGGTGATACTAGCCTTTATGATATCTCAGTCGCTTGTGAAGAGTTTATGTGGGACAGCAAGAAGCTGTTTTGTAACGCGGATTTCTTCCACGCTTCGGCTTACCATTTCATGGGCATTCCGACTAAGTTATTTACCCCAATCTTTGTCTGTTCACGCCTAACAGGCTGGGCAGCCCATGTGATGGAGCAGCGCTCTAATAATCGTATTATCCGCCCAAGCGCCGATTATACCGGTAGTGAGCCACGTAAAGTGACCCCAATCGCAACAAGATAAACATCGGCAACTAAGGCCCTAATCGCTAGGGCCTTCACCCCTCTCTTTATCTTGCGCAAACTGAGTAAATAACCATGAACACCCAATTTCGTAAACCGCTTCCTGGCAGCACGCTCGACTTTTTCGATACCCAAGCCGCTGTCGATGCTATCTCTCCAGGCGCTTTTAGTAAGCTGCCATATTGCTCTCGTGTCTATGCCGAGAACCTAGTGCGCCGCTGTAACCCTGAGACACTAAATGACTGTTTAAGTCAGATCATTGAACGTAAACGCGATCTTGATTTTCCTTGGTACCCTGCGCGCGTAGTGTGCCATGACATTCTTGGCCAAACGGCCCTGGTTGACCTTGCGGGTCTGCGTGATGCCATTGCCGAAAAAGGCGGCGACCCGTCTAAAGTGAACCCTGTTGTGCCGACGCAGCTGATTGTCGATCACTCGCTTGCAGTGGAGCATGCAGGTTTTGAGAAAGATGCTTTCGAGAAAAACCGCGCCATTGAAGATAGACGAAATGATGACAGGTTCCATTTTATCAACTGGACAAAAACCGCATTTGAAAATATCGATGTGATCCAGCCGGGTAACGGCATCATGCACCAGATAAATTTGGAGAAGATGTCACCTGTTGTGCAGTCTCGAGACGGGGTAGCTTTTCCTGATACCTTAGTGGGTACTGACAGCCACACGCCTCATGTTGATGCACTTGGGGTGATAGCTATCGGCGTGGGAGGGCTTGAAGCTGAAAGCGTGATGCTTGGTCGTCCGTCATATATGCGTTTACCGGATATTATCGGTGTTGAGCTGGTGGGCAAGCGTCAGAGTGGTATAACCGCCACCGATATCGTGCTGGCCATCACTGAGTTTTTACGTGGTGAGAAAGTGGTCTCAAGCTACTTAGAGTTCTTCGGCGAGGGAGCAAATGAGCTCACCCTTGGCGATCGCGCTACCATCTCAAATATGACGCCAGAATTTGGCGCCACAGCAGCTATGTTCTATATCGATGATAAGACCATAGACTACCTTAAGCTGACTGGTCGCGACGATACTCAGGTGAAGCTAGTAGAGACCTATGCTAAGCAAGCGGGTTTATGGGCGGATACCTTAACCGAGGTTGAGTATGAGCGCGTGCTGCGCTTCGACCTTTCATCGGTTGGCCGCAACATTGCTGGGCCTTCAAATCCCCATAAGCGGGTGGCCACTAATGCACTGGCCGAAGCTGGGATCACTGGCGAAGTTGAGCAGCATGAAACGTTAATGCCAGATGGCGCCTGTATTATTGCCGCGATTACCAGTTGTACCAATACCTCAAACCCACGTAATGTGATTGCAGCGGGCCTTATTGCCCGTAATGCAAATGCCAAAGGGTTAACGCGTAAGCCTTGGGTGAAAACCTCTCTAGCACCTGGCTCTAAGGCGGTGCAGCTCTATCTTGAAGATGCCAAACTGCTGCCAGAACTTGAGCAGTTAGGTTTTGGTATTGTGGGCTTTGCCTGTACGACTTGTAACGGCATGAGCGGCGCACTGGACCCAGTTATTCAGCAAGAGGTGATTGACAGAGACTTGTACACCACCGCAGTACTTTCGGGCAACCGTAATTTCGATGGTCGTATTCACCCTTACGCCAAGCAAGCTTTCTTAGCCTCGCCGCCTTTAGTTGTGGCTTATGCCATTGCCGGTACGATCCGTTTTGATATCGAAAACGGTGTTTTAGGTCAAGATCTTCAAGGCAATGATGTCACCCTTAAAGATATCTGGCCATCGGATGAAGAGATTGATGCTGTGATTGCTCAAAGCGTTAAGCCTGAGCAGTTCCGCAAAGTGTATGAGCCTATGTTCGATCTGAAAGTCGACTATGGCAACAAAGCGGCAATCGATCCGCAATATGCGTGGCGTCCACAAAGTACCTATATCCGTCGCCCTCCCTATTGGGAAGGTGCACTTGCCGGTGAGCGCTCCATGAAGGGCATGCGTCCGCTAGCAGTGCTGGGCGATAACATCACTACAGATCACCTGTCGCCATCAAACGCGATTATGCTCGACAGTGCCGCTGGAGCGTATCTTGATAAGATGGGCTTACCTGAGGTGGACTTTAACTCCTATGCGACTCACAGGGGCGATCACTTAACGGCTCAACGTGCGACGTTTGCAAACCCTAAGCTATTTAATGAGATGGTTAAGGAAAATGGCGCGGTTAAGCAGGGCTCATTAGCCCGCCTTGAGCCTGAAGGGACGGTAGGACGCATGTGGGAAACCATTGAGACCTATATGGAGCGCAAACAGCCGCTGATCATCATCGCAGGCGCTGATTACGGTCAGGGCTCATCACGAGACTGGGCGGCAAAAGGCGTACGTCTTGCTGGGGTTGAGGTCATCGTAGCCGAAGGGTTTGAGCGAATTCATCGCACCAACCTTGTTGGCATGGGGGTGCTGCCACTTGAGTTTACCGCTGGCGAAACCCGACATACCTATGACATCGATGGTACAGAAACCTATGATGTTATCGGCGATTGCGCGCCGGGCGCAGCCCTGAGCTTAGTCATTACCCGTAAAAATGGCGAGCAAGTCACTGTGCCGGTGAAGTGTCGATTAGATACCGCCGAAGAGGTTTCTATCTATGAAGCGGGCGGCATTTTACAGCGCTTTGCTCAGGACTTTTTAGAAAAAGGCGGTGAGTGATGGCTATTCAGTCAAGCTTTGCGCCGCAGATAAAAGTACCTGCAACCTATATGCGTGGTGGCACCAGTAAGGGGGTTTTCTTCTCCTTAACGGATTTGCCACAGGCAGCTCAGCAAGCGGGGGCTGAGCGTGATGCACTCTTGTTGAGAGTTATCGGCAGTCCAGACCCTTATGGTAAACAGACCGACGGCATGGGCGGGGCGACATCGAGTACCAGTAAAACGGTGATCTTGTCGAAAAGCACGCAAGATAATCACGATGTGGATTATCTATTTGGTCAAGTGGCAATAGATAAGGCCTTCGTCGACTGGAGTGGTAACTGCGGTAATCTATCAGCGGCCGTTGGCGCTTTTGCGATTCATGCAGGCCTTGTCGATGCTGAGCGCATTCCTGAAAATGGTGTTGCTGTGATACGCATTTGGCAGGCAAACATCAGTAAAACCATTATTGCCCATGTGCCCATTACAAATGGTGAAGTGCAGGAAACTGGCGATTTTGAGCTCGATGGCGTCACCTTTGCAGCTGCTGAAATTGGGGTCGATTTTCTCGACCCTGCAGATAAGCCAAAAGCGGGTGAGCCGGGTATGTTTCCCACGGGCAACTTAGTCGATGAGATAAGCCTGCCTGCTGGTGTTTTTAATCAAGGCGCTGATGTAAGAAAAATAAAGGCGACCATGATTGATGCTGGCATTCCGACTATCTTCGTAAATGCCGAAGATATTGGTTATCGCGGGGATGAGTTGCAAGAGGCGATAAATGGTGATGCCAATGCAGTGGAGATGTTTGAAGCCCTGCGCGCTATCGGGGCGGTGCAGATGGGCTTAATTGGCCATGTCGATGAGGCTCAATCTCGTCAACATACGCCCAAAATTGCCTTTGTTTCGCCAGCTATGGATTACATCTCATCCAGCGGTAAGCAAGTTGCAAGCAGTGACATCGACCTTAATGTGCGCGCCCTGTCCATGGGGAAGTTACATCACGCTATGATGGGCACAGCGGCCGTTGCCATAGGCACGGCAGCAGCGGTTCCCGGCACCTTAGTGAATCTGGCGGCTAATAGTGGTTCTAGCGCTAGTAGCATCAAGCCACTTGATGTGGTTAATTTTGGCCACCCCTCTGGAACATTAAAAGTGGGCGCAGAGGCTGAGCAAGTTAATGAGCAATGGACAGTGACTAAAGCGTCGATGAGCCGCAGTGCCAGGATCTTGATGGAGGGATGGGTGAGGGTGCCCCAAGATAGTTTTTAACTTCGAATGAAGTTAAATGCTATTTTCTTGTTGCTGAAATTAGGTTGTATTGGTACTTGAACAATTGTTGAAGGCCATAGCTTCATTGCTATCTATCGCTTGCAGCGGGCTTATATGCACTCTTGTTTTGAGAAAGTTCTGCGAGACGCTGCAAGTCCGTCCATGGAAGCTCACAGCCGCACCTACATTTGGTTTTCCACAATAAGGTTCTATTTTTCTTGAGCCGGAATCCCGTCTTTAATGTAGGAGCAGCTTTAGCCGCGAATTTGTAAGTTTCAACAAGATCAGTATTATTATCTAAATCGACTAGAGTCGTGTTACGTTGTTAATGCCATTATCAATTTAAAAAGGAGTTAAAATTGAATATTAACGCGACATTAATTGGCCAAGTGTTTTTCTTTATATTATTGCTGATCCCACTGTTTGGGTTTATCTGCTACAAGCTAGGTAAGAAGAAAACCACCAACCCTAAAATGGTTGGGTTTATCGGAGCCGCTTTGTCACTTTTCCCGCCATTAAATTTTGTATTCCTTGCTGTGTTGGTGTTAAAAAATGATCTGCCTCTAGAGTTAAGTGATACTTGAGTCATAAAGGTGGTTGTTTAGAAACATGCTAACCAGCAGGGATGTGTCATGAAAATACTTATAGTTTCTGATATTTTTGGTAAAACAGATGCATTAGAGCAATTGGCTTTAGCGCTTAATTCTCCTGCTGAAATATTTGATCCATATAGTGCAGAAATGATGAATTTCAGCGACGAGAAACAAGCCTATGATTATTTCTCATCAGAAGTTGGGCTAGACAAATATACGCAAGCATTAGTTGAGCGTATTAGCGCATGCAGTGAGTCTTTATATCTTATTGGTTTTAGTGTTGGCGCTGCTGCTATTTGGAATATGTCGAATCTGAATATGGTCAAAAATGTCTCTAAAGCAACTTGCTTTTATGGATCTCAAATTCGTAATCACAGAGGCGTAAGACCAAGGTTTCAGATTGATTTAGTGTTTCCTATATCAGAGCTTCATTTTTCCGTGGATGAGCTTATTGCTGATCTTACTACTGAGCTAGCCGCTGATCACAGGGGAATCGATAAAGTATCAATCCGGCAAGTCTCCTTTCTACACGGATTTATGAACAAATATTCCAAAAACTATGATCAATCAGGTTTTGAACAGGAAATGTACCTATTGCAAGAAAGTATCATGTCACCAATAAGTTAGTGGCATTAAAACTGCTTCTCAATATCATGTTTTAGCCGAGTCCCTTAGTTTCAATTAAATCCATGGAGTAACTATTGAACCTATTTCAAGAGTATGAAAAACAGCAGGGCTGGAGAGATTGGGCGCGTTTTATTGCAGATATCCCATTAACTGCTAACGATACAGTTATCGATCTCGGCTGCTCGGTGGGTGATGTTTCTAACTTGCTCTCTCATAAAGTGAAGCATGTGGTTGGGGTTGATATCAACAGTGAGTTTATTGCGTTTTGTGATTCCAGAAAAACCTGCAACCAAAGCTTTGCAGAGAGTGACTTTCAAAATATCGATTATCTTGACATACAGCGTACTTTTGGCGGGGTGAACGGTGTTTGGGCGAGCTACTCTTTGTCCTACTTAAGCGATCCTCTCAGTTATCTAACATCATTATATTCGGTACTCAATGAAGGAGGCTGGATTGCCCTGCTCGATGTGTCCTGCTTTATCTCAGGTAACCTTGCCAAAGAGAGTAAATACTTTGACAGAGTGTTGGCGTTCGAGCAGGCATCATATCGCTCTGGTTTATATGATTTTAATTTCGGCGCTAAGATGCCAGGTATGTTACAGCAGGCCGGCTTTGATATTGTTCATCTTGATGAAGATGTCTTCGACCTTGAACTTAATTTCTCTGGCGCGGCAACCCTTGAGGTTATCGAGGGCTGGACAGCCAGACTTGCCAGAATGAAAAAACTACAAGCCTTTCTAGGTGAAGAGTACCCCAATTTTTGTGATGAATTTCTCGGGAACCTTAGCTGTGAGACTCATGAAAAACGCGGTAATGTCAGGTTTGTGGTAGCAAAAAAGTAGCTTATTGTCTTGTCCTCATAGGAAAGCTAAATATATGAATCGGATGTTACTCCTCATTATTGTCATTTACCTTGCTTTTGGTGCTCTGCTGTATTTAAAGCAGCGCAGCTTTATCTATTTTCCAACACAAGCAGTGGCACATAAGTTCGATGAGCTAACCTTTGATAACGCTGGTGTATCGACGACGAGTATCTTGTTAAATAAAGGCCAGAATAAGGCGATAATCTATTTTGGCGGAAATGCTGAAAATGTTGCCTTTACCGCCCCTGAAATTGAGCAGGAATTTGGCGCTTACTCGGTATATTTAGTCAATTATCGAGGTTACGGCGGCAGCGAGGGCTCACCAAGCGAAGCTGAATTATTCTCAGATGCCTTGACACTGTATGACCACCTGATGTTAACCCATGAGCGTGTATTCGTTATTGGTCGAAGCTTAGGCAGCGGAGTTGCCTCTTACGTGGCTTCACAGCGCCCGGTGGAGAAGTTGGTGTTAGTGACGCCATTTGACAGTATTCAGAGCATCGCTCAAAAACAGTTTCCGATTTACCCTATGTCCATATTACTCAAAGATAAGTTCAATTCAGTAGCGCGTGCTGGGAACATCAATTCAGATATACTGATTTTAGCAGCTGAGAATGACACCATTGTTCGTCGCCAGCACACTGATAAGCTAATAGTGTCATTGATTGATACTACTCCAGAGGTGGTCTTTATAGAAGATGCCGGGCACAATGATATTTCACAGTATTCTACCTATTATCAGTCAATGAGAGCATTTCTTAACGCTCGCTAATTGCTCTCTGTTTGCTCACTGTTGTGTCAGTTTAATAATTTATCTCTATGGAAAGAGTGCTGATATGGAAAGAGCACTGATGTTATTTGAACCATCTCGTCACATTCACACATTCAAACCGATGCCAGCTGACTAACAGTTCCAATGGATGTGCCATTAACCAAAAAGGAAAAGTCATGTTAATCGTAAGAGAAGCCTGCGAGAAAGATATCGATACTGTTTATGATTTGATCATCGCAATAGCGAGGCATCATGATCAGGCGCACTGTGTTGTCACTGATAAAAGTGAATTGCTCAAATCTGGCTTCAGTGAAACCCCACTGTTCGGCGTGTTACTTGCAGAAATTGATGGTGAAGTGGCAGGCTACGCCTCCTATACCTGGAACTACTCTATCTGGCTGGGAGCATCATACATGAATATCGATGATGTGTTTGTATGGGAGAGCTTTAGAGGCCAGAAGGTCGGTGAAGCCTTGATGCAAAAGGCGAGAAGTGTTTGCCAAGTCAAGGGCGTTAATCGAATGAAGTGGGAAGTGGAGCAAGATAACCTGCAGGCGATTAAGTTCTATGAACGTCTGGGGGCAAGTGTTGATATCAAAGGCGTGTGCCGATGGTCTGTAAATTGAGTCGATATTAATAAATACCTCTTTAATAAATCACAATTGCCTCTTTGTTTACACTCTGTTAACTCACGCATACAGCAGAGTGTTTTTTAATATTTAGCCATACCTGACTTCACCTTATGTTCATGCTTAAATAAAACTCAGCTGACATTTTATGCAGCAATAACTATTTCATAATAACAATTAGAAGATTAATAGGAGCTACCAGTATGAGCTGTCCGCACAATAACTATCGGGCCATGGAAGATGATATCCATACAGATTTTAAAGATGATATGTCCTATGGCGATTACCTTAAATTAAATCAGGTGCTAACGGCCCAGCAGCCTTTATCTAATCAACATGATGAGATGTTGTTTATTGTGATCCATCAGTCCAGTGAGCTATGGCTCAAGTTAGCCGGACATGAATTGAGTAGCGCGGTGAAAAATATTCAAGAGGGGGACTTTGGTCACGCGTTTAAAGTGATATCTCGGGTGAAACAGATCCTCAATCAGCTGACGCAATCTTGGAATATTCTTTCGACACTGACCCCAGTGGATTACCTTAAATTTCGTGATGCTTTGGGGCACTCTTCCGGTTTCCAGTCATACGGCTACCGCAAAGTGGAGTTTTTACTGGGCAATAAAAATGAATCTCTGCTAAAAGTTCATGAAAGCGATCCTGTCGTGCATCAGGAGCTAAAAGCTATTTTAGATGCGCCGAGCCTCTATGATGTGACCCTTAAGGTATTACATGACAATGGCCTTTCTATAGACGCAGATGTGCTAAGCAGAGATTTCAGTCAAGCCTATCAGAGTAATGATTCAGTGTTAAAAGCTTGGATAAATGTCTACCAAAATGCCGATGAGCATTTTCAGCTTTATGAACTTGCTGAAAAGCTGATTGATATTGAAGATAGCTTTCAGCAGTGGCGATTTAAGCATATGTACACGGTGCAGCGAATTATCGGTAATAAAATGGGCACAGGGGGGTCATCGGGTGTTGGCTTTTTGAAAAAAGCATTAGATATCAGCTTTTTCCCTGAGCTATTTGAGCTTAGAACTCATTTGTAAGCTCACGTATAACTCATTTATAAAAAAGCTTATTCACCATAAATAACAATGACACTCGCTTTGAAAGAGAGGAAAGTATGAGCCAAGATATCGCGCTAACCCTGCAGCCACACTACAGCCAATTTAACGTCAGTGAACGTATCTTGTTGTCGGGGCATTCTCATCAAGCTTGGCCCGATGTGGCGAAACAGGGCTTGTTAAATTGCTTTGATGACGCAGCAAAGCATATTGATGATAAGTGGCAGGCAGCTTTTGAGAAAGCTGACAGAGTGCGAGATTTTTATCGCTCTTTGCTCGGAGAGCCTAATGCACAGATAGCCTTAGGGGCATCCACCCATGAGTTATTACTGCGTTTTTTGTCAGATCTAAATTGCTTTAAACAGTCAATGGCTAGGCCAATTAAGATAGTGACTACCGATGGCGAGTTTCACTCACTGCGCCGTCAGCTTAACCGCTTAAAAGACCTTAATGTCGATATTGAGGTGGTGCCTGTTCAACCAAGCAGCACCTTAGCTGAGCGTATCAACAATAAGCTTGATGATAAAACCGATGCCGTCATGGTGTCCGCTGTGTTCTTCGGTACTAGTGAGATATTCAAAGAGGTGGGTTTAGTGGCAAAGGCCGCCGAAAGCTTGAATATTCCCTGTTTAGTCGATGCCTATCATGCGCTGAATGTGGTGCCCTTTAACCTTAAAGCGTGGCAGCTAGACTCAGCATTTGTGGTCGCTGGTGGCTATAAATACTGCCAAGCAGGTGAGGGGAACTGCATGCTTAGGATCCCCGAAAACTATCAAGGTAGCCCAATTATCACAGGCTGGTATGCCGAGTTTGATGTGCTCAATCAAGCGCCTGGTAAAGTCGGTTTTGGTCCGGGTCAGAGTGCATTTGCAGGCTCGACCTATGATCCAAGCAGCCATTACCGCGCCGCTGAGGTATTTGATTTTTTTGAGGAACAACACCTTAGCGATACTAAGCTCAGAGAGAGTAGTCAGCGGCAGATAAGCCTGCTATGGCAAGGGATTGAAGCTATGGGACTCAGTCAAGAATGTCTAGGCTTACCGTCACATGCTATTGCCGATAATGCTGGCTTTCTAGCACTGACTACAGCGAAAGCGAGTGAATGGGTGGCAGAGCTGGCTCAGCTAGGGGTTTTATGTGATAGCCGTGGCAATCAACTCAGATTTGGCCCAGCGCCTTATGTGACAACTTCTCAACTTGAGCAAGCACTCAATGTGGTTGAAGCTCTAGCAAAACGGATTGGCTAGCCGGTGTGCAGAATAGTTCAAACACTGTGTTAGGAGAAGGTATGCTTAAGTTTATTGAGTGTCAGGTCCCGTTAGATAAGCAAGAAGCATTTTCTGTGGCGCAGGGCTGTTGGCGTCAGACGATGCACAGCCCTGGTTTTATCAAACAATATGGTGGCTGGGACCAGAAAACGGGCCGCGCTATCATTCTTGCTCATTGGCAGAGTAGGGCGGCGTTAGATGAGTTTATGGCGAGCACCCATGACAAGATAGCCGAAGAAAACCAGCAATACCTCACATACGAAAGTTGTAAAGTGAGCTATTTCAAGGTGATTAACATTATGCCTAGCACTAACATGGCTAAAGTTAGTGAGGTCGGTTTTGTCAGAGTTGCAGGCTGTCAGTTGAAACCCGGTGGTGCGCCAGCATTTTTGCAAGATCAGGCTCAAATTTGGACGCCTGCAATGAGCCGTTGTGATGGGATGCTTGGTGGTTATATTGCTCTGTCGGTAACAGACCCCCTGCATTATAGGGTTATTTCACTATGGCGCGATGAGCAGAGCCACAGTGATTATATCAAATTGCAGTTTACATCAGCTCGTGCCCAGGTGAACCTTGAGGCCTATATCGATGAGCTCGTGGGTTATCAACTGCCGACTCTCACCGCATGGGATATAGACACGTTAGAGCGTTAGGCTAATAATTAGTTTTAGACACCTATAGCCCGGATCTGGTTAACGTTACGGTTCATTAGATGGCGCAGTAGGTAACGAAATAGGAACTTCTTCACACCAGATAAGTTACTGCCATATTGTGAATAAAAATCATCGGGTTGAATATATAGGCCAAAGTCATCGGCAATGCCTTCGCTTTGAATATAGGTATCTTGGCCGTTCCAATCGATATCTGGATTTGCTAGGCACTTAGTCGCTATACCAAAGCCTGAAAACTGTTGACACTGGTCACTGAAGCTTTGCTGTACCTGAGTCAGGTAGTCTCGGTCGATAATATAACCCTCTAAGTTTATCCAGCGGCCATCTAGCTCGACCTCTACCCAGCTATGGATGATACGCTTGGGGGCAATTGCAAAGAGGTAATTGGGGATGGCGCCGCGCTGCAGTTCATTAAAGATGGTAAACCCGTGGAAACGGCTTGGGATCCCAACGGCTCTTAACAGTGCCATAAGCAAGGTGCCTTTGGTATTGCATTGGCCGTAACCATCTCGTAAAACTTGGCTAGCAGAAAGCCTATCATCGGCATTATAGCCAAACTGAATGTCATCACGTACATAGTGATAGATAGCGCCAATAGCATCGTATTCACTTAACTTTTCCCAGCCTTGCTTCTCGATGAGTGCCCTAATGCTTGGGTGCTGAAAGTCTAACATTGCAGTGGTCTGTAGGTGTTGTTGGGTTATCTCAGTTTGCGTTGATGCTAGTGTGTTCATGGTTAACTCCTGATCCAAGCTGGTTTATCGCTTTGGCGTCTATCGATTAAGTGTCTATGTGCTGATAATAGGAGTTTGCGCGGTTGATAAATTGAATAAACTGGCTAACTTACGCGGAAATTGCGTTTACTGACTTTTGCTAGGTGAGGAGTTTTGCTAGGTGAAGAGTTTAGTTAGATGAGGACTTTAGTTGAAATAGGTTTAACGCGTGGCGAATCGTCATACCAAACTGACTCTTAAAGGTGCGGCTAAGGTGGGCACTGTCAGCAAAACCCGCTATATATGCAGCTTGAGTAGCACTCTCTTGTCGTCTCAACGCATTAATGGCACAAAACATACGACGCCATAACAGGTACGGACGCCAGGCTATACCCATCTGCTCTCGAAACAGATGCAGAAAGCGGCTTTCGGATAGGGCGAGTTGCTCTGCAACTTCTGCAGCACGCCAGCTGCTGGGTTTGATGCAGTTGCCATCGAAGCATTTGTCCAGTTGTGAAATCAGCGCCTTTATACGTTTGTCAGTGGGCTGACTCGTCCATCTGTCGGGATAACTGCCCTGGTCTAGCCGTTCAAACTGTGGCGATAACTGTGATGATAAGAGAGGCGATATCAATGACGATAATAGCGGTGATAACAGTGAGAAGGGCTGGCTGTCGTAGCTAGAAATTGATGGCATTACGGATGATTTGAGTGCTATTTCACACGTTGTGCGGCCAGCAAGTTGAGCTTGTAAGGTCTTGCCCCAGGCACTCAGCGGCTCAATAAGGAGTATCCAACCCTCCTCCATTGAGAGTTGGTGCTCGACGTCAGCATCGATGAGCAAAGCGCCAGTAGCGAGGTTGCCATTGAGTTGATAACTTGAGTCATTGCTTGGCCATATCAGCTGAATCGCATGGTGTTTATGGGCTGCAGCATCTAGGGCAGCGCCATAGATAATAAGCATACCTGGCTCAAGCCAAACCGTTGGGCGCATCTCTATCTCTTTCATTAACTTATAGATACAATCTATACCTTAATTGGTGTGCGTAAAAGTGCTTTGTTCACTTATTCTAAGGAGTGGTTATGGCGTGGAACTGCCAACATTGTCATATTGAGGTAGAGGATGACAGCTTTGAAATTTGCTGGAACTGTCAAGCGATTAAAGGACAAAGCAAACCCATAGCGGAACGTAAATCACATGCGTGCCTAAGATGCAAAACCCCGCTGAGCTTCGTGGGGAGTAAAGAGTTCCATGAAGGAATGCGTTGGGGGGCGTTAGGTAATCTTGCTGAGCTATTTGTCAGCAAGGAGCCTCTAGATATGTTTGCCTGTAAAAGCTGCGGGAAGGTCGAGTTTTTCTTATCAGGCTTTAATGAGTATTCAGGGCCTAAATTCAAGGATTAAATTCAGGGCGTAAGGGTTTACCTTGCACTTTTACTCTGGCGGTTCTCTTTTACACTGTCGATCCTGCCATTGTTGGTGGACTCAACTTTAAGTGGGTGTTTGATCTGTTTCCAAAATGCGACTTTTTTACCGATATTCACATGTTCAAATGTCTGCTGTGGATCTATCCCGGTTACCCCTAAAAAGTCAGCAAGTTGTTTAAAGCTACCGACCTTAGAGACATCTATGGTGAGGAGATCTTGCTCTCGTCCTTTAAAATACGCGATAGCCTCATTGTAGTGGCGATTATAGCAATCGAGAAGAAACGCATCTTTAGCTATGTTCTCAAGCGTCAATGGCGAGAATGTATGATTAAAGCAACGCTTCATAATGGGGTTTGAGCCGCCATCAGTGCGTTGAAGGTTGGGGTACATGCGCTCTAATAGCTGGCGAATCGAGGGTAACCACTTATCAAACTCTCGTGACAGATAGATAAATTTAGCCCCAGGGTATTGGTTATCGAGCTGCTGATAATCACAAAAAATAGGCGCGTCAGAGATAACCTGAGCCTCCTGCATCGCTTTTTGGGTGTAGGCGGTATGGGCTGTTTTAAAGCCTAAAGATAGCGTTGCGATACTGGTACTGGTAGTGGCTGTACGTGGTAGCCCGATAATAAAAACTTTTTGCTCTGTCACTGACATATTGCTCTTTCAATGGGAATGCATGAGATGGTAAAAGCGGTACGATTGTGCTATTTACTATTTCGCTCTAAGAGGGGCTATCCTGCTCTTAGGCTCAGAATCTCTGATAATACGATTGGATCTGGGTATCTACAAAACGCTTCATCTTTTTTATCGATGGCATAGATAGACATTCTGTCAGCGAGCTCGTTACCTTCAATACCGATATGGGCTGCTACATGAGAGATAACCAACCTCTCTTTTATCTCTTCATACAAGGCGTGTGATGCCTGAATGATATCTAGGTTCTTAATATCACCAGCAGTCTTTCGCTTCCAACCTTTGGTTTTCCAGCCATAGGCCCAATTGGTAATGCAGTTGATGGAGTATTGGGAGTCACTTCGAATATGTACGCTTTTGTTTTGAGCAAGGTTATCTTTAGCGATCAAAAGCGCTTGATGTAGGGCATTAAGCTCAGCAGAGTTGTTGGTGCCATAGCTGTTATATAAGCCGTACCAAAGCTCAGCAAGTTGATCGTCTCTATAAACTGCAACGCCGGAGCCCGCTTTACCTGGGTTGGGCTCGCAGCCACCATCGGTGTAGATCACCACATCATAGTCGGCGTTTGAAGCCGATGTTTTACCTGTTGGTGAGCTCTTACTTTTACTCGCACTAGACGTGCTTGATGATTTGGCCGCATAGGTTCGAGGCGCTCCACCAGAAAATGCGGCGTCGGCTTCGGCTTTAGTTTTAAAAGATTTGTACTTTGCCTTAGGGAATTTATCGACCTGGCGCTTAGCATCATCCCAAGTGGTAAAGATCCCTGTTTCACGTCCTACCCATACCACATAAAACTTTTTAGCCATTTGATACTCTATTTTTTAATCAAAGAAGTTGTTGAACAGAAGAAAATATATTCTGCCAAATACTACGGTTAGCCAGCGCAAAAGTCACTTAATCAGAGGCAAGAAGCGATAAGATTGGCGTGTTTGCGCAATCTTACTGCATTTTTATAGAGACAACGCACTTTCTTCAGCGGCTAGGTAAGGCCATTTATTCCTCTAGATTGACTCTGGTGAGAATAACTGTGAAATTAAGAGCACAAAACAGTCAGTTAGAAACAGTCGACTTGAGGATAAGCCATGCTCATAACCCGCGCCGTGACCAAAAAAGACATACAGCGTATATGGCAGCAATACCAGTTCCATTAAATAAGTGAGTATTCAGCGGGAATTAAAAATACTGTAGGCAAGTAAGGGGATTGAAGCTAATAGTTATTCTATATCGAGAACCGCTTGCGCAGGATAAAGTCTTTTTAAACCCGCACTACGTGAGCGTCTCAGGACTTCCACTTCTGCGTTGCATTATCTTAAAAGGGAATAACCATTTCTTCAACAATGCGCCTTGAATTTAAAGCCCTGAGAATGCTCTGAATAGGTCATAAATTTAATGGGATTGGTATTATAGGAACCGATGCCATCTTGCAGGGCTGTGCGAGTCATTATACCAAGTATGAATGTGAAACTTGGTCAGGCTCACCCATGCCGGAAAACTTCACTGAGATCTTGCTATCTCTCGGTGCAATTGTTGCTATCGAAACGCTTGAATCACCAATGGAAAAACTAGGCGCTAAGGGCTTAGAAGAAAGCGTTAGCGGTATTCAAGCAAAGGGGCTGGAGAGGATATTGGGTTTTGGTTTTATCGATACAGCCCGATGCCAATTAGAGGCAGCCTTTGTTGACCCTAAAGCCGTTGGTATGGGGATAGGCAAGTTGCTCGCGACCGAGCTCGAAGCGCAGGCTAAAAAAGCGGGTGTTGAAGCATTACGTTTATCATCTTCATTAAACGCGGTGGGTTTCTACCAAAAACTTGGATATGTCGCAGGTGATGAGACGCAATGGCAGCACCCCAGTGGCATCAAACTCATGTGCGTCCCTATGTGTAAATTACTGTGATCCACAAAGCTTTACATCTCCTTAGCTATTCAGGCTGTAGACTGACTCACAGAATTCCCCTTACTCTTAGGTAAACTCTTTTACCAGTTAGATTTATTGTATGACCACTTAGGTCCTTTTTTGAATTTTCAGGAGTAAATAGTATGACCCGTCGTCCCATTATCTGTGATTGCGATCCAGGCCATGATGATGCCATCTCCCTAATTCTTGCTTTCAGTACACAAGCTTTGGATGTGTTAGCTGTGACCACGAGTGCTGGCAATCAGACACCCGATAAGACACTCAACAATGCTCTGCGAATACTGACTTTACTGGAGCAATATGATGTGCCTGTTGCTGGCGGAGCCTTAAAGCCGTTGGCGAGAGAGCTGATCATCGCCGATAACGTGCATGGCGAGTCTGGCCTAGATGGACCTAAGTTACCCGATCCTGGGTTCGCTCCCGTAGAGCTTAATGCGGTGGAGCTAATGGCACAAAAACTTCGCGCCAGTGAAGTGCCTGTCATTTTAAATCCTACAGGCCCCTTAACCAATATAGCCTTGCTACTCGCCAGTTATCCTGAGTTGCACACTAAGATAGACAGTATTGTGTTAATGGGAGGCGCCGCGGCTGCAGGTAACTGGACACCCGCTGCCGAGTTCAATATTTTTGTCGATCCTGAATCGGCCGATATGGTGTTTAAATCAGGTATTCCTATCGTCATGTGCGGGTTGGATGTTACTCATCAAGCTTATATCGTACAGCAAGATATAGAGCGAATTCGCGCCATCGATAACCCTGTTGCTCAGTGCGTCGCAGGTTTGTTGGACTTCTTCATGATCTACCATCAAGACCCTAAGTGGGGACTTAAGGGCGCACCACTACACGACCCATGCACTATCGCTTGGTTGCTAAAGCCTGAGCTATTTACTGCCCAAGACGCTTGGGTTGGGATAGAGACTAAGGGGGAGTATACCCAAGGTATGACAGTGGTAGACAGGTATCAATTAACGGGCAATAAACCTAATGCCAAGGTGTTGTTCGATGTGAACCGCGAAGGTTTTGTCGACCTTATCGTCGAATGCCTTAAGGCTTACAATAACTAGTTTAAACACGGTATAAAAAAGCGAGCTAAGCAATATGACAAAACTTTTGGTCATTGGCAGCGCCAATATCGATCACGTGATGGAGTTTGACTGTTTACCCAAGGCGGGTGAGACCCTGATGAGTGAGGGGTACCGTATTGAGCACGGTGGCAAAGGGGCAAACCAAGCGGTGGCTTGCGCCAGACTCAAAGGCGATGAGGCTGAAGTGAGTTTTATCTGTGCTTTAGGCTGTGATGATGCCGCCGCTGCCATGATGAATAGCTGGCGCCTGGACGGTATCGCTCTGGAGCAGGTTAAGCAGTTTGACAATGTCGCTACCGGGAGTGCGATGATTTTTGTCGGTGGTAACGCAGAGAATTCAATCGGAGTTGCCTCAGGCGCAAACTCGCGTCTTTCAGCACAATGGATAGGTGAATGTGAGTCAGTGTTCGAAAGCTCTGATAGTCTGCTTATCCAGCTGGAAACCCCGCTGGAAAGTGTTAAAGCGGCATTGCAGCTGGCACGTAAACACAAGTGTAAAACCATACTTAACCCAGCGCCTGCTGCGAGGCTAGACGCAGGCTTGCTATCTTTGGTCGATATTATTACGCCTAATGAGACTGAGGCCGAAGCTTTGACGGGAGTGAGAGTGACCGATCTTGAATCTGCAGAGCGCGCCGCCGCAGCCTTGCATAGCGCGGGTGTTTCTGTGGTGATTATCACCTTAGGAGCTCAGGGTGCTTTTTTGAGTGAGGTCGGGGATCACGCATTTAAAGGTTTAATTAAGGGGTATGATGTAACGCCTGTTGATACCGTTGCTGCTGGAGATACATTCAATGGTGCACTAATGGTGGGGCTATCAGAAGGTATGGAGATGATAAAAGCAATCGATTTTGCCAATCAATCAGCCGCCATTGCTGTAACGCGTCATGGAGCCCAGCGCGGGATACCTAAGCGCAGTGAGTTAAGCGAAGTGAAATAGGCTCAGTGAGTTAGACTCAGTGAAATAAGCGCCATAAAGTCATAGGGAAAATAGCTAGACATAAAAATGGGCTGATGATCAGCCCACTTTTTATCTACCATTGATTCTCATCAAGTCATTATTTTACCCGTTACTTCTTCATGCATTCCGATAATAGCTTAGCGAAAAACTCACTGCCTTTGCGTTGGGAAAACTCAATATTACGTTCAGGAATGGTTTCTGGCTCATCATAGTCAGCCAAGGCTTGCTCCATACTTGCTTCACGTATGATATGCAGCACTGGGTGAGGTGAGCGGTTGGTATAATTTGATGGCTCATCCATAGGTTCACCGTCGAAACAGTAATCAGGATGCATACTTGCTAGCTGATACACACCTTCATAACCTTGGTCGATAAGCAGGTCATTGGCTAAATCGACTAAGTCCAGATAAGGATAGAAACCTTCAAATCCTCGTGGAATGATAAACAGGGTCGTTTCAACTTCTGGGTTTTCATCGAGCAACTTGCACTCGGTTATCAGGGCCTCTAGCACCATGTGCATTTTAGATTCATCAATCACAGCGTAGCGAATACTGCCTCGCTCGACTTCGCGGCGAGCAAATGGGCAAATATTATATTTCATGATGACACGCTCAACCCAATTTTGAGTCTGCTGGGCAATGAGTTGCAGTTCCTTGTCCTGTTCGTGTTGTGACATGATAGCTAGCCTTTTATCGATTAGTTGAAGCATTAATGGGACGCAAGGATAGGGAGGAATGCCTTGAGGTGCAAGTGCCTATTTTAGTCTCACTTTCCGTTAGCTTAACCCAGCCAAAACTCTAGCGTCCAAAAGCTATGGCAATATCATCGGAATAATGGACGCGACCAATAGTAAGGCCATAGTGACATTGAAAATCCTCTGTTGACGTGCATTTTTCAACAGGCGTTTTAAAGCGACGCCAAAACCAAGCCAGGTAATAGCACAGGGAAAGGCTACTGCGAGGAATACTAGCGCTATGGTAATAACTTGTGGCGTGATTGCGGTATCTACACTGGTAAATGTTGCAACAGCACCTACGGCCATTATCCAGCCTTTTGGGTTGACCCATTGAAAAGCAGCAGCCTGAAGAAAACTCAAAGGGTTGGCGTTGTCTTTGCCCTCCATTTTACTGCTACTGTTAGCGATGAGCCAAGATAGGTATAACAGATAGCCTATACCGATATATTTTATGATCGTATGTAGTACGGGGTAGGCCTGAAACACAGTACTAAGCCCTAGGCCGATGGCGAGTACCATACAGGGGAAGCCGATACAGATCCCAGTTAAGTGTGGCAGGCTGCGCTTAATACCAAAGTTCACCCCTGAACTCATCAGCATGACATTATTGGGGCCTGGAGTGATACCCGAAGAAAAGGCAAACAGGGCAATAGCAAAAATCAGTTCCATTGGTACCAACATTATTAATGAGACAAGAAGAGAGATGCAATTTGGCGAACAAAGCGATTCACTATTCTAATTAAAAATGTTTACTTAGGAATAGCTGATTGAGTTTTTCTTTTTTGGCTAATTGGCCTCTATGGGAATGTTTGTAATTATGGTTACTTATGAGTCAGCTTAGGTTAACCTTTGCTAGGTTATTGTTGAAGCATTGAAAAAATGTTGAAACCCTATCAGACGATATCGAAAAGGAACCTCATTATCAAAAAACTAATCTGTTTATGTATCGCGCTACTTTTGAGCGCTTGTGTCACAGTCGATGAAGTAGAAATAAGCCCTATGCGTACCACTATGGTCACAACAGGTGATCTAGGTTTCGTTTCTGAACATACAACTCGCTTTGCATGGCACCCTTCGTTGGCAAATGTGGTTGCGGATGAGAGAATTGACAGCGCAAAAGTAGTTCGTCATATGCAAGTCGCTTTAACTCAGGTGATGGAGTCGAAAGGCTATCATCTTGTTAATATTAATGAGTCTCCCGATCTTCTATTAGGTTTTGGCTTAGCACTTGAGTCAGATATGAGTGATGCTGAAATTCTAAAAAAAGCAGGTTTAGTGCCAGGCTTATCGACTGCTGGGCTGGATCCCGACCAGTATGAAAAAGGCTCTGTGCTTGTTGCGGTATTTCACCCTATGAAGCTTGAACCAAGCTGGCGTGTATTGGCCCAAGGGTTTACTGACTTTGAGCAGTCAGCCGAGGAGCGACAAGCGCGTTTTGACGAACTTATATCATTAATGCTGGGAGGTGTTCCTAGCGTGTAGTTTTAACTTATACCTTTTGGTCATAAGAGTAATAAGTGATTAGAGTTTCCACATTTTCAATAGCATATGTAAAAAAGGCGCCCTAAGGCGCCTTTTTCACGCTCGCGCTTACCGTTGGGGCGATAAGCATGAGCAAATTGCTTGTTGTATTAGAATGTCGCTTTTACGCCAAGGTTAACAGTTGTGCCAAGTCCTTTGGTGTTATAGCCAGAGTAGGTATAGGCTTGCGAGCGAGCCGAGTAATAATCTTCATTGAGTAAGTTTTCAACACCAAGAGAAAGTAACCAGTTGTCGATCTGATAGCTGCTGCTCAAGTTAACTAAGCTATAGCTGCTAACAGGACCTTGAGTGCCGACATACTTATCATTGATAGGTTCGAAGCGTTTACGGTCGCCAACATATAGGTAGTTGATGCCGATACTTGCTTGTTCAACGGGCTGCCAGTTAAGTGTTGCAGTAAATTTAGGTGCTGAAATTGTTTTACCGTCTAGATAGGTATCTTTATCGGTATTCTTGCCCTCTATCCAACTATAGCTAGCACTAGTACTTAAGTTATCTTGTATCTGATAATTGATCTGTCCTTCATAGCCCCAAATTTTTTGTGGCTCACGCACTGGCATATAGACGCCTGTTTCTTCGATATATTCGCTGCCTGTCCCTAGCTCTGATTCACTGCGATATGCAGCAATTTCATAGCTAAAATCGTCAAAGGCACCTGAAATTCCTATCTCGTAGTTGTCTACAATTGAGGCTTCAGTTTGAATTAATGAGATATCGTTAACCGTTGCTGTACGCAGTAAACGGCCAAGATCTGAGATGTCAGAGCCCTGGGAGAAGCTGACGAATGGGCTAAAGTACTCATTCATATTGTATCTAAGGCCGACATTAAATGTCGTCGTGTCATAGTCAATCGTGCCCCCAGTGACATCCATAGGCACAGAGCAGGTATCTGCATCGATACACATTTTGAGCGCCTGATAATCATCGACCTTAAGGTCTACACTGTCTTGACGAATACCGGCTTTTACAATCCAGTCATCATAGATCACTATTTTGGTTTGTAAGTAGGCGGCCAAGTTTGTCATGTCCATCTCTGGTACCCAGATCCGGCCATCATCTAAGGGTTGTGAGCTGACATCGTTGAGTGCATCTAATCCATAGATAAAGCTGACCTCGACATCGTCCCAATCGACTTGTGTATTGAAGTTAACGCGCAGGCCTTTTTTATCTGACTTAATATAGGATTGTCCGCCAGCATAACCTTCACTGGGATTTGATAGACGCGTCGAGTAGAAGAACATGTTTTCTATTATCTGCGCATAACCATCAACAGTCAGTTGTGTATTGCTAAACAGTTCATCATCAACATATTTGAGCATCAGGTTATGGTTGCCTCGCGGCCCCTGAGGCTCGCCTATTTTAGGTACCCCTGACGTATCTTTGATAGCATAAGTTTTAACCCCAGAGTTGACACTGCCGACCACATCAACATAGTCAGTTTCTTGCTGAGATTCGTAATAGTTGTAAGTTAACTGCAGGTACTTTTCTTCATCGAAAGCATAACCCAGCTTAGTAAACAGATTTTTTGATTGGGTTTCAGATAAACCATATTTAAGGCCGATAACATCGCCTTCTGCATCACGTTGCAAGCCCGTCTCTTCGATGGCACCACTGACGACATAACTGAAATCATCGACTGTGCCATCAATTGAGGCATCGAAACGATAACCGGGTGTATCTTCAAACTTCACCGCACTGAATTTGCTCGAAGCGCCCAGTTGCACTCTGGCTTCGTTATCGCTAGTGGCTTTTTTGGTGATGTAGTTGATGATACCGCCTGAAGCGCCGTTACCATAAATTGAGGTGGCGCCCTTAATCACCTCGATACGCTCAATCGTCGCAGCATCAATCGATCGAATACCTAACTGACCGTTTCTAAGTGGCGTAGATTGAGGCACACCATCAATCATGATCAATGCTTGGCGGCCACGCAGGGTTTGCCCTGAGTTACTAGAGGTGCCAGAGCTTGGCGCCATACCAGGAACGCGGAACGCCAGTATGTTCTGCAGCTCTGAGCTGACCAAGATATCTTGTTTAAGCATCTTTTCATCGATCAATGTGACCGAAGAGGGCACTTCATCGATACGTTCAACGCTTCGGCTGCCGGTGATAATCATCCGCTCCATCGAATTATCTGATGCGTTATGTTCATCGGCGATGACTGGCAGTGAGGGAAGTGCGAGGCAAAGCAGCGCGCAGCGTGTGGCGATGGCTGTTTTGCTTAAAGAAAGAGGCATTGTAAATCCTGACAATGTAAATAATGTGACGCGAATGATATAGATTATCAATCTCATTTGAAGTTTATTTACATTTGTTCTGTTTGTATCGCGCTTACTCTCTCTTTTTTAAGTTAAATTGTGCTGTAGGTCACACTTTTGTGCGAGCCAGATAGATGGTAAGTTATCTGAATTGTTTGTTGCCTCATACCAATCTGGACAGTTAATAGACTGAAATACTTGTCTCTCTGTTAATCTATTACCGAATAAAAGGATGTTTTCATGCTTAAGCTCTGTTGTCTCACTTTGCTGCTTGGTTCACTCTCCGTAAGCGCTGCTACCTCTAAAGATCTGATTAAATCGACTGAGTCATGGGATGGCAATAAGTTACCTGCCTACTCGTTAACTCAGCCAGAAGTGACCATTAAGGAGATTGTGATTGCACCAGGTGAAAAACTGCCTTGGCATCAGCACCCAGTGATCAATGCAGGCGTATTAATGAGTGGCGAATTGATGGTGTATACCAAAGAGGGGAAACGCAAACACTTAAAGGCGGGTGAAGCATTGATAGAGTTAGTGAATACTTCGCACTATGGCGAGAATATCAGTGAAGAACCTGCAAAAATAATCGTGGTCTATATTGCAGAAGCGGGAAAGAAAGTGACTGTTATAGAAGATTAATGTTTGCGGATCATCACAAAAAGCTTATGGATTTCATAAGCTTTTTGATTTGTGCCTGTCCCGTATTGAGTTACCTTGCATGAGTGTTATTCAGTATCACTTATCTTATTGGCGCTGAACTCTCACGCAGTTAATAGCGCAGTTATTGATGCAGTTAATGGCACAGGGATTGATGCAGTTATTAATACTTAGGCAATCTGATTTTCAATCAAGGTGACTAGGTAGACGCTTTTTCATTGCCTTAACATGCTAGCGGGCAGTAAGAATCATCCGCGCCATCGCATTATCTGGAATGTAAATTTTGTTTTATGGCTGCCTATGCACTCAGAGTTAATTGCTTTAAGGTAATGACACTATTTTTTAGGCTTAATAATTGATGTGGTGACATGAGAATAAGGGTAGAGCAGCGGATCATTATTGATTTCTCAACGAATAAAATCTTAGATTGTCCAACGGGCTATGAGAAAGAGATAGGCACCAATGAAGCCCTGTTACTTAAGCTACTCACCAGCCGACCAAACCAGTTATTGTCTAAAGAGGAGATCATCGCCTGTGTTTGGAAAGACAGAGGCATAATCGTTGAAGAGGGCAGCCTGCTGCAAAGTATTTCTGCTTGCCGCAAGTTGCTCGATGATAAATCCAATCAGTTGATTAAAACGGTTAGGGGAAAAGGCTATCAATTTGAAGGGGAGGTGAGTGCTGAGTCACCGCCTTTTGTTAAGCATTATCAGCAAGACAGTTCACTCGATGCCGAAGCACTAAAAACAGTAGCACCTGAATCAGTCGTGCCAGAATCAAAAGTATCTGAATCTGCAGTGCCAAAGATGTCTTGGGTAAAATCTGGCTTGTATTTTGTTCTCCCCTGTATCGGCGTTATTGTGTTGGGCATGGTTTTTATGCCGTCGACCTCCTATCTACCAGGAAAAACCTACCAGGAATGTTCTCTTGTGTTACCCGAGCAGGGGATTGCACAGCGTTTAACCTCACCTGTGATCTATGAATCTGGTAACTCTCAACTCTTGCTCAGCGAGCAAGGAGCTTACGGATTTAAAAAGGGCGTTGAAGGGGTTAGTTGCAGTGAATAAAATCATGCTTATTATTTTAGGTTGCTTGAGTGGCGGCCTGGCGCTGTTTTTTCTTGCAGAGGACACTCTACCGAGCGGCAGTTTCGAGTCTAATACTCAGGTCTATTTAAATGAGAAGAATACACGTCTGTTAGTGCCTACTTTCGTTAAAATAGAGTTTACAGATGACAGGTATCATCTTTTCTTCTTGCTAGATGGTCGAACCGGCTTTAATTCAAACGGCACCGTTTCTTTGTCCGGTGATCGGCTTAGATTTATTCAAGAAGAGCATCAGCGTATATTCCCAGAAAAAGCGGTGACGGTCACAGAGCAGGCGTTTATTCGCAACGGGGCTTTCTCTGATAGTTTCGAGTTGCAAGCTATCGATAAAGACGCATTTTTACTCAGCGGAGACTACTTAACACTCTATTTTGAAAGCATAGACAGCGATTAACTTTACCAGTTTGGCGACTATTTTACCCCTTGATAATGCAGGTCTAGCGTTATCAAGTCGCTCTGCTTCATTCATTGAATCACCTCTGTATAAACACTCGCACTCAATTTAAGCACTTGAATTTAAGTGTTTTATACTTTTGTTAACCTCCTCAATTAATTATCAATAAGGATCATTGATAAGTCATTTTTGTTAAATCCTCCTAATCTGCACAGCTCCTAAACATAAATTAGCAATAGGTAATACCGTTCGATATCAGTGTGCGGCTCACCGAGCTATCACCGCTTAATATCGATGCCTGTCTCGCTTATTTATCTGTGCTCTACCAATGAAAGAGGAATGGATTGTATGAAGACTAAGCTTTTAGCCCCTTATGCATCTGTGTTAATCGGCAGTCTATTAGTGACGGGCTGTGGGTCTGAAGAGAATGTGAGTGAGGCTCCGATTTCGGTGTATGTCCCATTTTCAATAAATGCGCTGCCAATGCCCAATGACGGCTATGGTCTTGACTCAGACCTGACCATAGCTTTACCCGGTGAAGACCAGCTTGAAGGTGCCGATAGAGAAAACTTTTACCGCAGTTCAGATACCGTCTTCGCCGCGCTAGATGGCTGGGGCTTATGTGTTGAGCCAATCAGGATCCCTATTGCAAGCATTGATGCCGATGAGAGGTACCCGCTAGATAGTGCCAGTTTAGTGAACAATATCATGTTGATAGAGGCGCGAAGCGCTCAAGCTGTGCCAACAGAGGTAACCGCCAGTGGCGAAGAGATTAGCATCGCCTGTCAGCAAGCCCTGAACAGTGAGAGTCGTTACTTTTTAGCGGTTAGCGATGGAGTGAAAACCCAATATGGTGAGCCGTTAATGGCCGATGCTAGCTTTACAAGCTTATTGTCGAGGGATGAAGACGAACTCAGTGAAACAGAGTTATTAATCAAGCAACAAATAACATTGGCCACTGAAGCTTATCAACAAGCTTCTGGGCAAGGCAATGTGATCTATGGGGCGCAATTTACCACTCAAAGTGTGTACCCGATCTTAGATTCAATCATAGAGCATGATGCCACGGCCTCCTTGGGGGAGCTGACGAAAATAAAGGATGCGAGAAAATATGATACCTATCAAGCCAGCTTAACCATGCCCTATTACTTGCCCTTTACCAAAGAAGATGAGGCGAGTTGTCTGGTCGATGAGTTCGATCCTATAGCAGCTTGTCCAGATCTCTACAGGTGGATGAAGCCTGAGTCCGGTGGTGAGCATTTAACTAAAGCCAATACCTTGCCTCAATCTACACCACTGGATGTTGTTGCTGACATTCACTCTCCAACGGATTGGGATGGCAAACAGCCGCTGCCTGTGGTGCTGTTTATTCATGGTATTACGGCGGATAAGAGCGCTGCTTCTTTGATGGTAAAAGATTATGTCGATCAAGGCTTCTTAGTTGCCGCCATTGATATGCCCTATCACGGAGAGCGGATCATGTTTGACCGAGAGGGCAATGAGATCAGCGCGCAAGTTGATAAGGCTAACTTCATCAATATTGCTTCACCGCTTACCTTGAGAGGAAATTTACATCAGGCGGTATCCGATAACTTAAGTTTGCGTTATGCCTTGAGCAAGGTCGCCTGGACAGATCCAACGAACATTCATTTAGTGGGCCACTCACTTGGTGGCATCGTCTCTGTGATGGTGAGTGAGATGTCTCAGCAGGTCGAAGCCCTGCATTTTAATACGGTTAACTTTGTTGTGCCGGGCCAAGGGCTAGTTAATCTGACGTTAACCTCTGACACCTTAGGTGAAGAGACCGAGCAAGCGATAAAGCAATCGCCAGATATTCAAAGAGGTATCGCAGAAACCTTAGTGCCTGAATCTTGCCAACCAAGCGATAGTAACGAAATCTGCATCTTGGCATTGCGAGAATTTGAGAGTGCCTCTGAGCACAATCAAATCACAGTGTCGGAACTAGAAGAGGATATCTATGCGCTGCTCCTGCCTGACTTTAAGCAAGGCATTCAAGCAAGTACCGACAGCGCAGACCCCGCCAACTTTGTTCAGAGACAAAACATGGCGATGCAACCGACGCTGCTTATCGAAGCGGTAGGAAATTGTCATGCTAGCTGCGAAGTGGGTGAGTACTTACCCGATTTTGTGGTGCCTAACGCCAGCCCCGATAATGTGATGACAGGTACGGATCCGCTCGTTTCAGCCTTAAATCTTAGCGTGATAAGAGACAGTGTAATAGATGACTCAGGCGAAGGGCTCAGAGTCATTATCAGAGCCACTGTTGGCGGTCACGGTACTTACCTTTTCCCCTATGAAGGCCCGATGGATGAAGAGGGCAAGCCGGGTATTCCCGATGCTGAAATTTTGGATGAAGTCTGGAATGCCACCGATACCCAGCAAGTTGCTGTCGCCAGTATGGTGGGCTCCAATGGCGGCGAGGTGATGATCAATAACCTAGATAATGTTGAGCAGGAGTCTGCACAATGAAACACTTTCCTAGAATATTTACATGTCTTACAACTCTTTTGGCTACTCATCAGGTGGTAGCTGCAGGGTTTCAAATTAATGGGCAATCGGCGACAGGCCTTGGCCGTGCCTTTGCCGGTGATGCGATAATCGCCGATAACGCTTCAGTGATGGCTAAAAACAGCGCCGCTATGTCATTGATTGAAACCCCTGAACTGTCATTCGGTGGCGTGGCTGTATTAAGCAATGTTGATGTATCTGAAGCACTTTATACCCCAATTGTGGGGGATACGGTCGATGCCAGTGTCGAGGATATTGCAGAAGATGCTTTTATACCGAACGCCTATTACGTTCACCCGATAGAGGGGACTGGGTTTACCTTAGGTGCGTCAGTGTATTCTAACTTTGGTACTAATATTGTGTTTCCTGAGGATTATGTTGCCAGTGAGTTTGGCGGCGAAACCTCGTTAACCAGCGTTAACTTTGGCATTGCGCTCTCCTATCAAGTGACCGAGCAATTAAGCTTAGGTGGCGGTATTGATGTGATCTATGGCGATGGCGATATCAAACGTAAAGGATTGCTCGATGTCGAAGCCGATGGCGTTGGCTATGGATTTAACTTAGGGCTGGCTTATGAATTTGACCAAAACAATCGTGTCGGCTTGAGCTACCGCTATAGTCCTGATATCGAAGCGAAAGGCGAAGTATCGATGGGCGGAGAGTCAGCCGATAGCATTAATATTCCTCTGCCCGATATGCTTGAGCTGTCTGGATATCATAAGTTAACGGAACAATTTGCGCTTCATTACAGTGTGCAATATGTCACATGGTCTGAATTTGATGCATTAACATCAGAGGCGCTTTCATCGAGTATTAAAGAGTATCAATGGGCCGATGCTGGGCATATCTCGATAGGAGGGACTTATTATCTGTCGCCTCAAGTTGAGTTAAGAGCTGGGTATATGTTTGATAAAGCCCCCACCGATAGCTTGAGTTCTTTGTCGATCCCTGATTCAAACAGACATTGGGTCTCTGCTGGAGCAAGCTATCATCTGTCGGATAAACAGAGTGTCGATCTTGGCGTGAGTTACGTGCTGGGGGAAGATGAGATAGTTGAAGAGTCATTGACTATAATTCCAGGCACGCAGTCGAGTATTCAGGCGCTCACAACAGCCCAGGCTTGGCTAGTTGGCGCCCAGTACACCTATCGTTTTTGATGTCCAAGATGCATTGGCGCAGAGCCAATTGAAGGAATAAAAAAAGCTCATGGTCGGTATGCCATGAGCTTTTTTATTGAAGCCATTTATCGTGTTAGCTTAGCCAACGCTTATTTCGTAAGAGGTGAACTTTCGCAAGTTAATCACGCCTGTATCGAAGATAAGGTACTGACCCTTGATACCAAGTAACACACCACTAACTACGGGCTCTTTATCGAAATTATGTGAACTGATTTTGGTTGGAAACTCGGTAACCGGGAAGCGAATATCCTGAATCTCTTCATCTAAACGCTCAATGGCATATTCACCATGGGCCATGCATATCTCATGAATTTTACTTTCGACTGCAGGCAGCAGTTCGGCAGCTTTAGCCTTGAGATCGATATCTTCTGCATTGCCTTTAAGCATAGTTCGCCAGTTAGTTTTATCGGCGATCATCTTAGCGAGTTCGACTTCAACAAGTCCTGAAATCTGTCTAGTAGACACTTTCAAAATAGGCAAGCCTTGAGTCGCGCCTTGGTCTATCCAACGTGTTGGCAGCTGGGTATGACGAGTGATACCTACCTTTAATCCTGAAGTGTTTGACAGGTAGACATAATGCGGCACGAAGCAGTTGGCTTCTCCCCACTCTGGCTCACGACAAGTCCCCTCGGCAAAGTGGCAAGTCTCTGGCTTCATGATACACATATCACAGCTGGCCAGCTTCTTCATACAGACAAAACAGTGCCCTTGTGAGTAACTTTTTTTGGTTTTCTTGCCACAATTACTACAACTAATTTTACCGGTATGGGTCAAAGTTACTGTGGTGCCGATGAGTGGGTTCATCTCTAACAGATCGTCACCAACGGGCAGTTTATACTGCACTTGCTGGTTATCATCCAGCGTAGCGCGCATTTTCTTAATGCTTCCTAACATAGTGGTTCCTAGCATGACTGTTTTAACCAATACCCATAACCACTGCCTATTCATCAATATTCATTGAATTAAGGGGCTTTGGTTGGGTTTAGCGTGACATTGACTTGATGGGATAAATTCAAAATCTACTGTTTTGATAAAATCCATCAAGTGGATAATTCCTGCTAGTCTAACAGATTGTTACAGGCATCTTTGATTGATTTTTCCGATTGTATGACTTAACAGCAGTTCACTTGGTATCGACTGCATTGAGCGGAAAAGTTGGCTGGCTGGGATCATGTAAAATGTAGATTGAGGGAGGTGAAACCCTCCCCGCAATAAAAACAATTAGACCTTGTCTAATACGACATCATCGCCAATGGCATAAAGCGCTTCTGTGAGTAGCTCCTCTTGCTCATCGTTTTGTAAACCTACTTCGAAGTTTGCTCTAAATAGGGCGATCCCAGTATGGCTTGCACTTTCATAACGGGTGCCAAAGTGTTCTATGTTGATACCAAGTGAGCTGATTTTATTAGATATATCATGCACAAGGCCTGGTCTGTCATAGGCCACGAGTGAAAAGTTTAACGCTGTTTGCTCATTGGCTTGCTTGGTGGTTTTTGCATAGGTGAGGCTTAAACCGTCGATACATTCTAAGTTCTCAATTAATGTATCCCAGTTCGCCGCCGGCACCTCTAATAACAAGATAGCAGCAAAGATCCCGTCGATATGGCGCAGCTCAGAATCTAACCAGTTTCCGCCATGGCGACTCACTGCATGGGCTATTTGTTCGACTAATCCTTTTTTATCTGCAACTTGCAAGGTAACTAAATACCGTAACATATTGATATTTCTCCTTTCTGTATTAAATCCTCTGCTGTAACACTAGTGTCATCTTTACGTCATATAATGCCACACATCAGAATAATGAGATTGAACCTAAACTATTGTTAGCATAGCAAATGGAACAATCACAGTTAAAAATTACTTGGCGATTTAATAAACGAGGTTCTAATGGAAACTCAGGCTGCAAAACCTGATTCTAAGGCTCAAAATATACTGATGGGTAGAGGGTCTAGTAGAAGGGCAATTACGGACAAATTGACTCAGGTTGGAGTGACATTAGGCGGGACAATGGTATTTGTCGCGCTGCTTCTGATCTTCTTTTATTTGCTTTATGTCGTCAAACCTATCTTTGATGCTGCCGAAGTAGAGCCTGTGATGAGTGTGCCATTAGCTGAATCGGTTCCAGCGCTTATGGTTGGCAGTGACGAACAAAATGAAGTCATTTATCGCGTCTCTCAAACAGGTCATGTCGATTTTTATGATGTTAGCGCATCAAAATTAATTGAAACTGAACAACTAAACCTACCTCAAGGAACCGAGGTAGTGAGCAGTTCGGCATCAGTACCAAGTGAACAACGCTTTGCTCTTGGTTTAGATAATGGCCAAGTGATTATTGCTGGTGTCGAGTTTTCAGTGACTTATCCAGACAACAAACGTCTTATCACGCCTAACTTACGTTTTCCGAATGGCAAGGCGCCGCTCACTGTTGATGCTGGTGGCAGTGGGATCCACAACCTAGCATTCGATTACAGCAGCGATAAGATGACGTTCGCTTACCAAAATGACAACAAGGTGTGGCAGCTCTCTCGTCAAGAGGGCGAAGAGAACATGATGACCGAAGAGGTCGAGTGGTTCGCCTATAACGGTACGATTAGCGATGCGCCTACCCAAGTTCAGCAGCAACTGATGACACCAGACCAACGCCAACTCTTGCTACGTTCTGACAATAAGTTGTTTATCTATAACATTCGCGATGTCGAAAGTATCTCGCTGCTGCAGGTGCTTGAACTTGGCCGTACTGGCGCCAATGTTACCAATGTGAGCCTACTTGCTGGGGCAAGCTCAGTACTCGTGAGTTATGACTCAGGCTTAGTGCAGCAATACTTTCAGGTGAACGGTGAGCAAGGGCGTCTTTATCAAGAGATCCGAGACTTTAAAAATGATGCGGGTATCAAGAGTGTTGCCTCTGAGTTTTATCGTAAAAGCTTCGTAACCATCAGCGATGATGGCTACCTATCTCTGCTTTACACAACCAGTCAAAGAAAACTATTTTCAGAAGATTTTAAGCTATCGAATATCGGTTCGATGGGCTTTAGTCCACGCTCAAATGCATTAGTCGTTGAAGCTGATAATCAGCTGCATCTCTTCAGTGTGGAAAATACTCACCCTGAAGTGTCATGGAGCGCGATGTGGAGCAAGGTGTGGTACGAAGGCTATCCTGAGCCTAAATATGTATGGCAATCGACTTCAGGCTCAGATGATTTTGAAGCTAAGTTGAGTTTGATGCCACTAGCTTTCGGTACGATGAAAGCGGCTCTGTATGCGATGATTTTTGCCACGCCATTGGCGATTGCTGGTGCCATCTATACCGCATACTTTATGTCGCCAAAGGTACGTTCAATCGTTAAACCTACGATTGAAATTATGGAAGCTCTGCCTACCGTTATCTTGGGCTTCTTAGCCGGACTCTGGTTAGCGCCGCTGATAGAGGAAAACTTGCCCGGTATTCTAGTGCTGCTTGTACTCTTGCCCTTATCAATACTGACCACAGCGTTCGCTTGGCACAACTTGCCAGAGAAGGTTAAACAGCGTTTACCTGAAACTTATCAAGAGTTGATGCTGTTACCTGTGATTATCTTTGTGGGTTGGTTCTCGTTTGCGATTAGTCCGACGATTGAGATTGCATTTTTCCATGGTGATTCACGCATGTTTATTACCAATGAGCTAGGTATCACCTTCGATCAACGTAATGCATTGGTTGTCGGTATCGCGATGGGATTTGCAGTTATTCCAACTATCTTCTCCATTGCCGAAGATGCGGTGTTCTCTGTGCCTCGCCACTTATCAAACGGAAGCTTAGCGTTAGGGGCGACTAACTGGCAGACCTTAATTCGGGTTGTGTTGCTCACGGCAAGCCCAGGTATCTTCTCAGCAGTCATGATGGGCCTTGGCCGGGCTGTAGGTGAAACCATGATTGTACTGATGGCGACAGGAAACACCGCCATTATGGAGTGGAGTGTATTTGAAGGTATGCGAACGCTCGCGGCTAACATCGCTGTAGAGATGCCTGAATCAGCTATCGGTAGTTCACATTATCGAGTCCTGTTCTTAGCGGCCTTTGTACTGTTTATCTTTACCTTCCTGTTTAACACCATAGCTGAAGTCGTTAGACAACGTCTTCGCGAACGTTATAGCTCACTTTAAATAGCGATGAACATGATGATTAGAAATATAAATTTAGATATGAGTGTTTTTTTGCAAGGTTTTAACGGTATGGGTGTAGGGAGTATGAGTCATGGGTAATTGGTTTAAATCTGGCTCTCCATGGATCTGGATGACAGGTGGTGCGGTGAGCATCAGCTTGATTGCCGTTTTAGGCTTGCTTTTAATGATCGCTTGGCGAGGCTTAAGTTACTTCTGGCCTGCTGAGATCTACCAGTGGGAGATGCGCGATCAGCAAGGTCAAACCTATAGTTTAATCGGTGAAATCTACGATACCGAAGAGGTGCCGACTGAGCAGCTAGAGTCTGCAGGGCATGTTTTTGAAACATCACCTGGTGACAGTGTAACCAGATATCTGGTTAAAACCGGTAACCGAGAGTTTGTAGGATTAGATTTTCGCTGGATTTTAGCAACCGATATTATCTCACGCCATAAGCCTGAAGGCATTGCCGTCATCGAGCGTACTAAAAATGGTGACTTTTACGGTTACCCTGTTGCTGTTGTTGAAAAGGGCGAACGTCTTGAGCTTGATGATGTTGAGTCTTCGCTGAATGTACATGTTGAGCGCGCGGTAGCACTCAATGATGAAGCGGTAAAATTGCAAAAAAGTGAGATCGGTTCAATTAACTATGCGCTTGAGAAGTTAAGGCTTCAAGAGCGACGTTATGAACTCGACGGCAAGCTGACGCAAGCGAGAAAAGATGAAATAGCAGCAAAGCAGGCGAGCTTACAGGCTGACTATTTGGTGCTAGAGAAACAGTTCTTTGGATTAAGAAGCGAAGCCGCACGAGACTCTTTGATTATCAAAGATATGCGCGGCGTCGAAGTGACACTTAAGCTTGATAGCATATTAGATGTGACCTACTCAAATCGACTTAATGTGTTGAGTAAAGTTGGGCACTGGTTTGTAGGTGTTGGCCGCTTTGTCAGTGACGACCCCCGTGAAGCGAACACCGAAGGCGGCGTATTTCCAGCTATCTTCGGTACGGTATTTATGGTGATGCTAATGGCCGTTATTGTGACGCCTTTTGGTGTTATCGCCGCAATATACCTGCATGAATACGCCAAAAAGGGCCCAATTACTAAGATGATCCGTATCGCGGTGATTAACTTAGCGGGTGTACCTTCGATTGTTTACGGTGTGTTTGGCTTAGGCTTCTTTGTCTATATGTTTGGTGGCACTTTAGATCAGCTCTTCTATCCAGAGGCGCTGCCTGCACCGACATTCGGATCTCCTGGTGTTATCTGGTCGGCATTAACCTTGGCCATTTTGACTTTGCCTGTCGTTATTGTATCGACAGAGGAGGGCTTGAGCCGTATACCAAGCTCGGTACGTCAAGGTAGTTTGGCGCTAGGGGCGACTAAGGCTGAAACTCTGTGGCGGATCATCATCCCTATGGCCAGCCCTGCAATTATGACCGGACTGATTTTAGCCGTTGCACGCGCAGCAGGTGAGGTTGCACCTTTGATGTTGGTGGGGGTGGTAAAACTTGCGCCGACACTGCCGGTAGATATGAACTTTCCCTTTGTGCATCTAGAACGTAAGTTCATGCATCTAGGCTTCCATATTTATGATGTGGGCTTTCAAAGCCCTAATGTAGAGGCAGCCAGACCTTTGGTTTACGCCACCTCATTCTTGCTAGTCTCTGTCATTGTGTCTTTGAACCTGACAGCTATAGCAGTTCGAAATCACCTACGTGAAAAATATCGCTCCCTTGAGCACTAAAATCTCGTTAGTGAACAGATTAAATCGGCTCATGAGTATTGTGAGCCGCATAAAACAGTTAAAGTGGTAGGAAATAAAATGATTTCGATAGATAAGTCTGCAATGAACACAAACCCAATCGATCTGAATAATTTGAGCCAGGAAGAAACTGCCCTGGAGATCCGCAACTTAGACCTTAAATACGGTGAGAAACAGGCACTGTTTGATGTGTCGATGAAAATCCCACAAAAGCAGGTGACAGCCTTTATTGGTCCAAGTGGTTGTGGTAAGTCGACCTTGCTACGCTGCATTAACCGTATGAATGATCTGGTTGATCACTGTCATATTAGCGGTGAAATCTTACTTCACGGGCAGAACATCTACGATAAGAAAGTCGATGTCGCCGCGCTACGAAGAAATGTCGGTATGGTGTTCCAGCGCCCAAACCCGTTCCCTAAATCAATTTATGAGAATGTGGTTTATGGGTTACGTCTGCAAGGGCTGAACAACCGCCGCGATCTTGACGAAGCCGCCGAGCGCTCTTTGCGTGGTGCCGCGATTTGGGATGAAGTAAAAGACAGATTACATGACAATGCATTTGGTTTATCTGGCGGTCAACAGCAGCGTTTAGTGATTGCTCGTGCCATTGCGATTGAGCCTGAAGTCTTGCTACTCGATGAGCCAACTTCAGCGTTGGATCCAATTTCAACCTTGACCATTGAAGAGTTGATCACTGAGCTCAAGTCTAAATATACCGTGGTGATAGTGACGCACAACATGCAACAAGCGGCGCGAGTGTCTGATCAAACTGCCTTTATGTATATGGGTGAGCTGATTGAGTACGCCGATACCAACACTATCTTTACTACGCCGCAAAAACGTAAAACAGAAGATTACATCACTGGTCGTTACGGTTAATACAGCACTCACTCCTTCGATAATGGGTGAATGGCACAAACAAGGGTTAAACTGATGGATAACGTAAACTTAAACAAACACATCTCAGGTCAATTTAACGCTGAGCTAGATGATATTCGTAACCGTGTGCTGGCAATGGGTGGCTTGGTTGAACGTCAACTTGAGCAGTCGCTTGATGCGATAGCGAGTCTTGATGCCGAGTTGGCACAGAAGGTGATTGACGGCGACCATAAAGTTAACGGCATGGAAGTGGCTATCGATGAAGAATGTACCCGTATCATCGCTAAGCGTCAGCCAGCAGCGAGTGATTTAAGATTGGTGTTAGCCATCTCTAAAACGATTACCGATCTAGAGCGTATCGGTGATGCGTGTGTGAAAATTGCCAATGCAGCACTCGATAAGCGTTTAAAAAGCCAGCAACCTTTGCTTGTTAGCTTAGACAGCATGGGGCGTCATGCAACCCGTTTTTTGCATGGTACCTTAGATGCATTGGCTCGCATGGACGCCGATGAAGCGTTTGAGCTACATAAAGAGGATGCCAAGTTAGACAGAGAGTATGAAGGTACGATTCGTCAACTGATGACCTATATGATGGAAGATCCGCGCTCAATCCCTGAAGTATTAGATGTACTTTGGGCGGCGCGTGCCATTGAGCGTGTGGGCGACCGTTGCCAGAATATCTGCGAATACATCATCTATTATGTAAAAGGTAAAGACGTTCGTCATGTCTCATATGAAGAGATGGAGAAAGATCTTAACCTCAGGAAGAGTAAATAGTATTTACCTTTCAAGTATATAAATGCAGCGTWWACGCTGCATTTTTGCTTTTAGCTTCCTCTTAATTACCTCGTAATAGATTAGTGCTATCTGCTACTCAGTTTTATTCATAATACTAGCGTATAGTTAACGTATCTTTGTGTGTACACAGATTGTATTTAATAGAGGCGAGCCTTCGCTTGTGCAGACTTGCGGAAGTTTGGTCACTATTCAATGGGATTTGTTGTTCAGTTTTTACTTCTGTATGAGATGCCCGCATCGAGTTGCGGACCTGTTTAGGTAAGAGCTTATGGGTGACTGCATTTGAAGCTAAGCCCCAAAGGGCTGCTAAGTCTTAAATAATGTGGATGAAAGGCCTGAGTATATAGCCTTTTGGCGTGCACAAATTGTGATTTCCGGCACAGATACAGATTAATAAAACTGTATGATGCCTCACCGTCTAATGTTGGCCGGGATCTCTTGTAGTTGAGTGAGTTGTATCAACTATTTGCTAATTTGCGAGAGTAATATGTCGATCAAATCCAGTATTAACCCCCCAGTTTTTTTCCCCTCCGTTATTTTAATTGCGTTAATGGTGTTTGTCGGTGCCGTTTGGCCTGAGCAAGCACAAGTGGTTTTTAAATCAGCTCAATCTTGGTTTGAGATGAAAACCGGTTGGCTCTACATCTTAGGTGTAGCCATCTTTTTGCTTTTTATCATTTTTGTTATGGTCAGCCGCTTTGGCGATATCAAGCTTGGGCCTGATCATGCAGAGCCCGATTACAGCTATAAAAGCTGGATAGCCATGTTGTTTTCAGCAGGTATGGGTATCGGGCTGATGTTCTTTGGTGTGGCAGAGCCTGTGATGCACTATTTAGCGCCGCCAGATGCAACGCCAGAGTCTATTCAAGCAGCGAAAGATGCCATGAAGATCACCTTCTTCCACTGGGGCATTCATGCCTGGGCTATCTATGCAGTGGTTGCACTGAGCTTGGCGTACTTTTCATACCGCCATAAGCTGCCATTGCTACCGAGAAGCGCACTGTATCCACTAATTGGTGAGCGTATCTATGGCCCGATTGGCCATGCCGTCGATACATTTGCAGTGCTGGGCACCATGTTTGGTGTGGCAACATCATTGGGTTTTGGTGTGCTGCAGGTCAATTCAGGCCTTAACTATCTGCTAGATGTCCCCGTCAATACTGGCGTTCAGGTCGGTTTGATTATAGGCATCTCATTGATTGCGACCATTTCAGTGTTTTCAGGTCTAGATAAAGGGGTGAAACGTCTCAGTGAGTTGAACTTAGGGCTTGCCGTTTTACTGCTGATATTTGTGCTTATCTTCGGCCCAACCGTTGAGCTATTACAATCCTTTGTACAAAACACAGGTGCTTATCTGAGTGATATCGTCGGCAAGACGTTTAACTTATATGCCTATGAGCAAAAGAATGATTGGATAGGGGGCTGGACGCTACTTTATTGGGGCTGGTGGATCTCTTGGTCCCCATTTGTCGGCACCTTTATCGCGCGCGTTTCACGCGGCCGTACAATCAGAGAGTTCCTTGTCGGTGTCTTGTTTGTTCCTTCGGCGTTTACTTTCCTCTGGATGACCGCCTTTGGTAACAGCGCCATCGATGCAATCATGAATCACGGTGCAACCTACCTGTCTGATGCCGTTTCATCAGATGTCTCAGTGGCCTTGTTTGTGTTTTTTGAGCATATGCCATTTTCGACACTATTGTCTGCTATTGCGCTTTGCTTAGTGATCACCTTCTTTGTGACCTCATCAGACTCTGGCTCATTGGTCATCGATAACCTCACCTCTGGTGGCGATCATGATGCGCCTGTGTGGCAGCGTGTATTTTGGGCGCTACTACAAGGTGTGGTGGCATCTGTGTTATTGCTTGCGGGTGGCCTGCAAGCACTGCAAACCGTGGCGATTGCCAGTGCATTACCATTTTTACTGGTGATGTTGTTGATGTGCTTTGGCCTGTATAAAGCACTGCAAGATGACTGGTTAAAAATCAACAGCGTACAGCAGCATAATACTAGCGTGCAGTTTACTAAAACCAACGTACATTGGGAAGATCATATCGATGTATTAGTGTCTCACCCCAGCCAAGCCGATGCTCAAAGCTTCCTTGATAATGTCGCCACGCCTGCACTTAACAAGGTGTGTGAGAGCTTCATTAGTAAGGAGATCCCAGCTGAGGTGATACAGTTCGAAAATCGCATTCGCTTTGTTATCGCCAATGAAGAGTATGACGACTTTGCCTACGGCTTAAGGGTACGCGCCTTTACCATTATCAACCCTATCGAGAGTGAAGTTGATGAGGGAGAGACGGATTACTACCGCGTTGAGGTGTTCCTAGAGCATGGTGGTCAACACTATGACGTGATGGGCTTTACCCAAGATCAGATATTGGCGGATGTAGTAACGCAGTATGAGAAGTATCTACACTACCTGCACTTGTCGAGCTCAGAGTATTTAGGCAGTGGGGTTGAGCGTTAACCGTTTAACGCCTTAGAACGTATTTATCGCTGGTTAGAAGTTAGCAGCCCTGATGGTTTCATCAGGGCTTTTTTATCACTTCGAGATGAGAGTGCTTCAAATGAAGCTGGTGTGCATTTCTTGTTTCATTGGGCTTACTTTGATGCTTGGAAGTTTATTTGAAGGTTGAACCTTCATTGTTATCTATCACCTGCAGTGGGCTTATGTGCAGGTGCTTCTGCGAGTCGCCGTGAACACTTCCATGTGGGCTCTACCAAAACATCCCTGTTTTGGAAGCTCGCAGCCGCACCTACACTTGGTGATTTACAGCAAGGGGGCTTCTTCGATTTGAGTTTTTTGATATAGGTGGTTTCACCCATTAGTTAAAATCAAAGTTGGTGAAAGTAAAAATTAACGGAATTGAATATTATCGTGCAGCTCTACTTTGTCGGCCTTCTATCAGCTAATTACGCTCATTGCTATAAAATAAATTCCATTGCAGCAATCACTTAGCCTTGATACTGTACAGATACAAAAATACGAAGCAGAACATTATCGAGCATGTCTGCTGTATAATAATCTGTTATATGGCCAAGGGAGTCGGCAATTGAAATCTAAAATTGACTTAATGAAAGACGAGTTAATAGAACTAAGAGAAAGAGGCCATCATCTATATTTATCTATGATGGATAATGTCAGAGGGTTGCCTGAAGACTTTAAGGAAGATCTAAAAAAGCAAGATATAGAACTACCCAACTTTAACGTTCATTACGACTCTTGGTATTCCGAAGCTTTAGTTGTCATAAAACAAATACTACCTGATCGAGTTGATGACTTTGTCAAACAATACAAGCAAGAAAAGCGTAAAGAAATAGACTTTCTGACATATAGCATTTCAGATTATATTCTGGGAGTACGGACAACAAAAGGGTATGAAAAAACAGTTGTTGCAGATCAATCTGCAGCAGTAGGGAAAATGGAAATACAAAACTCAATACTTTCAGCTGTTAGTAAGCGGTTTGAAAGTAAACTATTTGATATACAGGAAGTTTTGCAGTCTGATATTTTTGATAGCGAGCTCGATGCAGCTAGAGAACTTTCAAAAAAAGGCTTTGTACGGGGAGCAGGAGCAATAGCTGGTGTTGTACTTGAAAAACACCTTGGTCATGTATGTGAAATGCATAGTTTAAAGTCTAGGAAAAAGCATCCCTCCATTTCTGATTTTTATCAAATGCTAAAAGAAAATGAAATTATCGACACTCCTAAATGGAGGTTTATACAACACCTTGGAGATTTAAGAAATTTGTGTGACCATCCCAAAGATAGAGAGCCGACAAAAGATGATGTGTTGGAGTTAATCGAGGGTGTAGAAAAGGTAATTAAAACTGTTTTCTAAAGGCCTTATAACAAGTCGCTCAAAGTGGACGCAAAACAGTTGGCTTGCGCTCATTCTTCGCTAATTTTAGCCAACAATTTTGCGTCCGTTAGCGAGGCGTTATGCTGAAGTTTAAGCCTCGGAGTAAAGGATTATGATAAAACTTAATAAAGTTGGCGATTCTTGGAAGGATTGGGAGATCTATTTTAAAGGGATGAAATATAATATGGGTTCTGGTGCTGCAGTTGATAAAAACCTATATGATTTCCCTTCAGATTCAGAATTGAAAATATCAATCATGGATATTGATAAGCTATCTTTTCTTGATATCCCTCAAGAGCTATATATATGTTTGGAAAATGTAAATAATTCTCTAGGTTATGCAGTCCAAAGGTTATGGATTGATTGCCGATTTCAAAAGGTTAAATTAGTTTATTCTTGGTCTATAGAAGTTGAAGCTTGGAGTGACCCCCTTAATCCTGTTTTATTAAGGAATGAGGCGCATAAAATACTAGGAGAGAAATCAATTGATAATAAACTCTTATTGCATAAAATCGATGATATGGATGCAGGGTATGTCGATTTGTACTTTGAGTTTACTGAAAATATAAATGCTAACATCGGGGATACAATTGATACTATAAAGTTTTTATTAGATGAAACGTATGAATTAGCAAGACTTAAAGTAATCAATACTAGTTTTCCTGAGGCGTTACTTGCCAAGTTTTCATTTGATCCAGTAGTTCAAGATTCATGTATTAGATATTTACATTTCTTTATTGAATTCCTAAAAGATATGGGGATTCATGCTGACAGCTCCATCAATAAAAAAGGATGTGATGTTCTTTTTTCAATATCTCCTACAAGTAAAGAAGCTTCTTTATCAAAAATTAAAGAAGTACTCGCTATGTACCTGAATTTACCTGAATTTAATTTAGGGAATTATGACGTATCACTTCTAGATCCAGTTACCGAATTAAAAATAGAAAAAATTTCAGCAGAAATATCTCGTTTAAAAACTGATATAAAGTTAAACCAAGCTATTCTTAAATACGAACAAGCCGCAATCTCTTCTGAAAAGAACATTACATCTAAAGGTCTATATCAGAACCCTTCCCTGGGCATAACACCATTGACAGGGCTTGAAACAATAACAGCTGATAATAAAGTAGAGACTAAAGAAGAATTTTTAGGTGGTTTTATTAAATTAGGCATTTTCAAGAAAGCAGGAGTTGAATTTGACTGGGCAAAATTAGCTCAAAGATTAAAAAAGTAATGCGTACTTTCTGCATAACAAGTAGTTTAAAAGGACAAAAACAGTTGGCTTTTGCTCCTTCGTCGCTTATTTTAGCCAATAACTTTTGCCTCTTAACTAGGCGCTCCTCTTTTTCGTCACCTGTAGACCTATACATGAAAATAAAATCTAAATTAATATTCGTAGTTTGTTCTTTATTGATAGCTTGCTCTTCAAGCAACAGTATAGAGCCTAAAAATGTTGTACTTACTTTTGGTGAGTCGTCTGCTTCTGCTCAGATTCTCGATGGTAATGATATCGACGGTGAGGGCAGCGTCTTTCAGGGGAGCAAGGATGCAGAAATTGAGACTGTGGAGTTTTCTGGAACAATCCAAAAGCAAGACAATAGCTATGTCGTAGATATCAGAGCTGTCAGGGAGGCGAAAGATGGTAGTTATCGGCAAGCGTTGAATACAATTGTGCTGTTAAGCTTGGATGAAAAAATGGTTATTGGTGGCGTTAATGATGACTTAGTAAGCATCATTTTGAAAAAGTAACCATTAAATGATGCGAGAATTTTATTCACTTGCTGTACCCGCCAAAATGGTCATAAAATTTTATACACAAGCATGATAGATGATTAATAGCTGGCTTATTTTACAGAGTTAAAAACGGTTTTAAATTAATAGGGAATGTTGATGAAAATGGAAGTGTTGATTGCGGATTATTTAGATGAGCAGCATGGGAGAGATATTGGTTACCTTCTTAATAACTATGCTGAAGATCCTATGGGTGGGGGAGAGCCGTTAGCTGATTATGTTAAGCAGAATCTGGCTCATGAATTATCAAAAGTGCCCCATGCGTTTAGTGTGATCTGTTATGTAGAAGGCAAACCTGCGGGACTGATTAATTGCTTTGAAGCCTTTTCTACTTTTAAGTGTAAGCCGCTAATAAATATCCACGATATCGTGGTGGTTGATGAGTTTAGAGGGCTGGGGATTAGTCAGTCGATGTTGGCTAAAGTTGAAGAACTCGCGATAGAGAAAGGCTGCTGTAAAATCACCTTGGAAGTGCTCGAAGGTAACGAAATAGCACGCAACTCCTACATCAAATTTGGTTTTGACGGCTACGAGCTAGACCCCAACATGGGCAAAGCCCTATTCTGGCAAAAAGTGCTTTAACTCAAGCTCTATAAACCTAAGACAAACAGTAACGCTTCTTGTAAATAACGAGTGTGAACGCGGCTGTTACTTTCCGTGACAGGGCCAAAAATGTTCCCTCGGTAACTGCTCCCTGCGTTACTCTACCTTCTGAATCCTTTCAGTCGTACATTTTTCGGCATTCCCTATATCCATATAGGTCAGATGTCACGGTAGAGCTCACATCCCTCGCCGGGCAGGCGTTTGACAACAATTGTGGCTTCGGTGTTCAGCTAGCCACCTAAATAGCTACCTACCCCCAACTCTTAGCAACAAAACCAAAACAGCCCAATGACCCCACTACAGATATTTAAGTAACTTGTTATCCGACAAGTACGATACAATGACATTATTAATAAGCCACTCAACAGCAGTGGCAGATCAAATTGTGAGTAAAGAGGGCATATGTCTCAGAGTAAGTTAGATAGAGTGCTGGCTGAGGCCAGAGATTATAAGGCTAAGCGTGAAACGGGTTACCGTGAGCAGGCGCTAAAGCTATACCCTTGGGTATGTGGCCGTTGTACGCGTGAGTTCAATAACTCAAATTTGCGTGAGTTGACAGTACATCACCGCGATCATAACCATGATAATAATCCATCTGATGGTTCAAACTGGGAGCTGTTGTGTCTATTCTGTCATGATAACGAGCATTCAAAGTTTGAAGAGTTGATTCAATATGGCGCGACAACTGAGACTAAGGTTGATGCTGCGACCTATAACCCATTTGCTGATTTGAAGAGTATGTTGAAGAAGTAACTCGCGTCGTGCAAGTTCTCGTAGAGTGAAAGAGTTAGCTTGAAAGATAAGCTAACTCTTATCTGTAGTGGCTCAGACCTGATTAAGCTTCAGCAGTTTCCTTTACTGTTTCTTTCAAGTCAGCCGCGACCTGCTGCCAGCGCTCTTTACTGATCTTTTCGCTGTTCTCGCCTTTACCTAGCTCCGCTTTTCGCCCTGGGATCTTTTTCCACACGTCGGCTTTAAACGCATTATCAGCCTTACTCCAGCCTACAATCTCTTCGATACTGCGATAACAGCCCATGCAGATATCATCTTCATTTACACCGCACTTGGCTACACAAGGTGACTGGATCATTGCTTTTACTCATAGTTCTAATTTTTTGATGTGGCGATTTTAATGATCTAGATCAACTTTTTCAAGCTGTGATTATTTCGCAATGCAGTTTCAGTGTTATAGATAGCGACTAAAATATAAGCTCGACAGTATAAGTCGTGCTAATGATGGTAACCATGCTGAGTGATAGGTGATATTTACCGAAAATGTTAAACTTAAAGTAATCTATTTAATGGCTATATTTAATGACTAAGTGTTACTTTTCATAAGGATAATGAAAAGATTAGGGGAGTTTATGAAGTCACTGTTTCGTTTATCTTTTTTTATTGTTGCTGTCATGACAGTAACAGGGTGTTCACTGTTAGAAGTTAAGCTCGAGAGCGGAGTGGTGCCACTGCCGCAAGAGCAGCTTAATATGCGGGTCTTTAGCCGAGATTTCAGCCGAAGCTTTTATAGCCAAGTTGAGCAAACTGCCGATCAAATCGCCGCCTCAGAGAGCCCTGATGGCCAGGAGCTATATCTGAAGTCGAATGCGCTCATGTGGAAGATATACTCTGAGCAGGCACTGCAGCGCAGTATTTTTCAGGCATCCCCCGTGGCTGCCATGGTAGATACGTGGGCATTGACGGCGCAGATGACAGACTTTTACGAATCAGGCGCCGGAAAAGAGCTTTTTGGCGTGCATCAAGGGTTAGCCATAGAAACCAGTAAAGCACTTGAGGCTGAGTTTGAAAAAACAGCCAAGGGCTTTCTTCCTCGTGGTGATTTCAAAAAGAACCATGCATTTATCCAGCAATATGCGGCTGAGCACCCGATCATGGATATGACCTTTAGCCGTCAGTCTGCTTTTAATAATTGGTTAGCGTTTAGAGAGATTAACGAATTTGAGGCGGTGACGACTTTTGGATCTGTGCCTGAAGTGATGAGCGATATCTCCGACAGAATGGCGATGATTTCAGAGCAGATGCCAAAGATTTTAGGCTGGAAAGCTGAGCTTTATGCGCTGCATTCGAACATCAATGCCGATGAAGTGCAGGCCACGTTAGTGAGCATAAGTGAAACCTCGGCGCGTTTTCAGGAGTTGATGGCACAAAGCCCTGAAATGATGCAGGCACTCGCTGTCGATATGCGTCGAGAACTGAGCCCTCTACTGCAACAGCTTAGTGACTCGACCGACGATAAGTTAGCTCAATTATCTGTCGAGCGTAAGGCGTTAGAGTTGATGATCAAAAATGAGCGTCAGGCACTGGAAGAGATGGTGGCAAGAGAGCGGGTCGCTGCGGCGGCTAATCTTGATGATATCTCTAAGCATACGGTTGAGGTGGTATTTCAGGAGCTGACTAAGACACTCAAGAGCTTGATCCTCTACTTTGTGCTCTTCTTACTGGTTGTGTTTTTCGCGCCACTTGGTTTAGGTGTATGGCTAGGTAAGCGCATGGTTAAAAGAGAAAGCAGCGCCGCTAATTAGGAGCGAGGTTCTGTTTTCTTGCTCCCGTATCTGCTTTATACTTTCTGTATATTGCTAACTGTTCTCTTGAGTTTGAGGTAACAGTTAGCGCCTCTCATTTCTTCTTGTATTAAAGAGTAATAGCACCTTGCCACAAAGCTCTCCGTCAGATAAAGCGACACAACTCAATCAACTTAGCTTTAATCAACTTGGCTACAATCAACTTAGCCATTTAGCGCAATTTGAGCGACTCGATTCCCTGTTGATGAAGAGCCGTGCACTGTGGCAAGTGAAAGCATTTGAGTGTACTGAGTTACCGTGGGCTGACACATTTCCATCTTTAGCCGATAAAGTATGGTCCATCGATGATGCTGATATTGATGCACTCGACCAACAGCAAGAGAGGCTCAATGCTGAGCTATTACCAGCATTGCTTAATGATTTAACCAATCTTGATGACTCTGCAGCTAATGAATTCATTTGCCAATTGGCGTTACTGCAACAGGTGGAATCTCAGGTATCTACTCCCGCTGTAAACAAGGCGGGTGATGAGCTGTTACCAAGCCAGCAAGCCAGTCATTTTAGCGCGGGGATTAAAGGCCGTAAGTGGCAGCAAATCACCTCGTTTGCGGCTCAAATTAAGCCAACAAACACTGAAGTGTTAGAGTGGTGCGCAGGCAAGGGGCATTTAGGACGATTAATTGCTAAAGCACACGCAAGACCTGTTGTGAGTCTTGAGTGGCAACAGAGTCTCTGCGATGCGGGCACTGAATTTGCGCAGCAATGGCGCTTACCCCAAACCTTTATCTGCGCTGATGCCTTCGAGCCCCATCAATCAAAGTTACAAGCCAAGCAGCAAGCTGTGGCGCTGCATGCGTGTGGCGATCTGCATGTGCGTTTGTTGTATTTAGCGTCTAAAGCCAATACTGAGTCTATTGCCATCTCACCTTGTTGTTATCACCTGATACAGGCAAAGCAGTATCAAGCTATGTCTGCTGCCGCCAAAAGCAGCGGCCTTGTGTTATCAAGGCACGATCTGCAGATGCCATTGCAGCAAAGTGCTATCGCCAACCCTAAACAGAAAGCGTATCGTCACAGAGAGATTGCCTGGCGCCTTGGTTTTGACTCTCTACAAAGGGAGATAAATCAAAGCCAGCAGTATTTGCCTATCCCCTCAGTGAAGCAGAGCCAGCTCAATCAAGATTTTGAAACCTTCTGTCGCTGGGCAGGCGTTCAAAAATCAGTCCCCATACCTGCAGTGCTAGATTTTGCACATTATCAAGAATTGGGGATTGCGAGGCAGCGACTCACCCGACGCATCGATCTTGTGGCTCACCTATTTCGCAGGATACTTGAGCACTGGTTACTGCTCGATAGGATCTGTTTTTTAGAAGCGCAGGGGTATCACGTTAACCTAAGTCGTTTTTGCTCTGAGACGGTGACTCCGAGAAATTTTCTAATATTGGCTGAAAAATCTACAAACTAACATTTCTTATATAATTATTGCACTAAGTCATTGTTTACATAGCCTAGTTATTAATATTTATGTTTATTTTGTTTTACTGGCACTGAGAAAGTTTGAACAAACTTGTAGTTTATTAGTGAAAAAACCGCACTAGAGACGGTTTTTTATTGAATCATTAGCCTTTTCTTGCTCAAATGTCGGGTTAATACTAAATAACAATACTTATTGGCTGATGTCGCGCCGATACAGTGAGCGAAATAATACTGTTTCATGAAATATTCCCAAGTATTTATCAACAGCCTGGCTTATGAATTGGCCCCTGAAGTGGTGTCCACTTCTGAACTAGAATCTCGTTTGGCGCCGTTATATAAAAAGTTTCGTATTCCAATGGGGCAGCTTGCTGCACTCACAGGGATCACTGAGCGTCGTTGGTGGCCTAAAGGTCATCGATTATCTGACGGTGCATTGGCTGCTGCACATAAAGCCATTGATGAAACGGGTGTCCAGGTCAGTGATTTAGGCGCTGTGGTTTATACCGGCGTATGTCGAGATCAGCATGAGCCTGCGACGGCTTGTCGTATTGCGGCCGAGCTAGGCGTATCGAAAGATACGGCTATCTATGACATCAGTAATGCATGCCTTGGCGTGTTATCAGGCATATTAGATATCGCAAACCGCATTGAGCTAGGCCAGATCAAGGCCGGTTTAGTCGTGTCATGTGAGTCAGCCCGTCATATTGTCGATATCACTATTGATAACATGCTTGCAGAGCCAACGATGCAAAACTATGCCCAGTCTTTAGCAACCTTAACCGGTGGCTCTGGCGCTGTTGCTGTATTGCTAACTGACGGTAGCTTACCTTTGAAGGGAGACCGTCAGCACCAGTTGCTTGGCGCGAGTCATCTATCTGCGCCTGAGCACCATAACTTATGTCAGTGGGGCTTACAGGAAGCGGGCTTACAGTTATACCGTGAGTTTATGCGTACCGACGGTGTTGCACTGCTCAAAGAGGGTGTAGAGCTTGCTCGTCATACTTGGAGTCATTTCTTAGAGCAGCGTGACTGGGTGGTTGAGCAGGTCGATAAGGTCATCTGTCATCAGGTGGGCGCGTCAAATCGACGCCAGGTGCTTAATGCACTGAATATCCCCCATGAGAAAGAGTTTCCGACTTATCAGCTACTAGGCAACATGGGAACCGTTTCTTTGCCTGTAACTGCGGCGATTGCCCATGACCAAGGCTTTTTACAAAAAGGTGATCAAGTCAGCTTTTTGGGAATAGGCAGTGGTCTTAACTGCATGATGCTTGGAATCAAGTGGTAGCGAGTTAGTAGCAGGGTACGCCTCTATAACTGCTCTCATATCGGATGGGAAGCTAATGTCTTAATGCTTAACTGCGATTAGAACCTTAGTAACTTGCCCAAATCTCCAAAGAATTAACTTTATGCGCCGCTTAATCGCGGCGTGTTAATGATAAGAATATTTAGGAAGTGTCATGTTAGATACTCTGTTTCCCTTCAAGCGCAACTATCTCGATAGAAACGGCCATAAGCTTCAATATGTGAATGAAGGTCAAGGCGAGCCCGTTGTGATGGTGCATGGTAATCCGAGCTGGTCTTTTTATTACCGTAATGTCGTGTCGGCACTGAGCGCAAATCATCAATGTATTGTTCCGGATCATATTGGTTGCGGTCTGTCTGATAAGCCTGACGACAGTGGCTATGATTACACATTAAAAAATCGTGTCGATGATTTAGAAGCCCTGCTTGAACATCTTGATGTGAAAGAGAACATCACCTTAGTTGTACATGACTGGGGTGGAATGATAGGTATGGGCTTTGCGGCTCGTTACCCTGAGCGTATTAAAAAGCTGGTCATTCTGAATACTGGCGCTTTTCATTTGCCACAGAGCAAGCCGTTTCCATGGCCGCTTTGGATCTGCCGTAACACGCTACTCGGTACGGGGTTAGTGCGTGGATTCAATGCTTTTTCATCTATTGCTTCCTATGTTGGCGTTAAACGTAAGCCGATGGCAAAAGAGATACGCGAAGCCTATGTTGCGCCATTTAACTCTTGGGCGAACCGCATCTCAACCTTGAGATTTGTGCAAGATATCCCGCTTAAAGAGGGCGATAGAAACTATGAGCTTGTGTCGGAGATCGCCGCAAGTTTACCTAAGTTTGCTAATGTGCCGACAATGATCTGTTGGGGCTTAAAAGATTTTGTGTTCGATAAGCATTTCTTAGCGCAATGGAAAGTTGAAATGCCCCATGCAACAGTGCATGAGTTCGCCGACTGTGGTCACTATATTCTTGAAGATGCCAGTGATGAAGTTGTTGGTCATATCACTCAATTTATGAGTCGTGATTCGGTATCTTAATTCTCGCACAGAGTTGATAGCGAGCGGGGTAATCCCAATAGGTATAAATACAATTAAGCGGTCAAGATTGACCGCTTTTTTCATTTTTAGTGATAACAAAGGTCATAGACATGCCAGCTTCTTTTACGACCAACGATACTTCAAACGACCAAAACTCAAATGAAAACATGAGTGATTCTGTCGATATTCATATCGAACAGGGCGCTAATCTTTGTCGTCATCTTCATCATGCGGCGAATCATATTCCCGATGAACTTGCTGTGGCGGTACAAAAGGCTTCAGGCTCATTCTTCAGCGCCAAAACACTCAATTATCAAGAACTCAGCTTTTTATCCTTAGATAAGCAAAGCGATCGTATTGCCCATGGTTTAACTGCCTTTGGTATCAAGCGTGGTATGAAGGCGGTGTTGATGGTTACGCCGAGTGTTGATTTTTTTACGCTGACTTTTGCGCTGTTTAAAGCGGGTATAGTGCCTATCTTGGTCGACCCTGGTATGGGGGTTAAAAACCTTAAACAATGTTTTGAGGAGTCTCAGCCCGACGCTTTTATAGGTATTCCTAAGGCACATATTGCGCGTAAGCTGTTTGGCTGGGGTAAAGAGTCGGTCAAGTATTTGATTAGTGTTGGTGGTGGCTTGTTCGGTGGTAAGCAACTTGATGCGATAAAAGCATTGGGTAGTGATGCGCCTTACGAGATGGCTTGGCTTGATAAAAATGAGATGGCGGCCATCTTATTTACCAGTGGTAGCACTGGCACCCCAAAGGGCGTGGTCTACTCCCATAAGATGTTTGAAGCGCAAATTACTGCGCTACGGGATGATTATGGCATTAAACCCGGTGAGCGAGACTTAGCCACTTTTCCGCTGTTTTCACTATTTGGCCCCGCATTGGGTATGGCTTCAATTATTCCTGAGATGGATGCCAGTAAGCCGATTACTGCTAACCCTGAATACCTGTTTGCCGCTATTGAAAAGTACCAATGTAGTAATATGTTCGTAAACCCAGCTTTGATTGAACGATTAGGCCAGGCAGGCGTGCAGCAAGTCGATGATAGTGAGGTTCGTCTCCATAAGCTAAACAGTATCCAGCGAGTTATCTCAGCGGGCGCGCCTGCGACTATCGCGTCAATTAAGCATTTCAGTAAAATGCTCAATGACGGTGTAGAGGTGCTTAACTCCTATGGGGCGACTGAATCTCTGCCGTTAAGTAAGATGGGCAGCCAGGCGTTATTTAAGACCACAGAGGTGACAGATAGCGGCGGCGGGATCTGTGTCGGCGATGCCATCAATGGTGTTGATATTGCCATTATTGAGATCACCGAGCAGCCTATAGCACAGTGGAGTGACTCGCTGAGATTGGAGGCGGGGCAGATAGGCGAAATTGTTGTTAAAGGCCCTATGGTGAGTCAAAGCTATTACCGCCGAGATAGTGCAACAGAGCAGGCTAAAATTAAAGACGGTGAACTTAGTCGTCATCGAATGGGCGATCTCGGTTACCTCGACAGTGAAGGCAAGCTGTGGATGTGTGGCCGTAAAGCCCATAGAGTGGATGCCAGTAGCGGTAAACGTTACTTCTCTATTCCTGCAGAGCGAATATTTAATACTCACCCGCAAGTTAAGCGTTCGGCGCTAGTTGGGGTTGAAGTGCGTAATCAATCAGGTAGTGAAATCGTGCCGCTACTTTGCATTGAGCTTGAACAGTCTCTCTCTTGCTCCCTTGGTGCAGGGCTTTATGCTGAGCTTAATGCAATTGCTGAGCAACATAGTCAAACCGAGGGAATAACGCGTTTTCTTATCCATCCGGAATTTCCGGTGGATATCCGCCATAACGCTAAAATCTTCAGAGAAAAGTTGGCCGTCTGGGCCCAAAACAAGCATAAGGAATAGTCCATGACCGCTACACTCGAAACTTTGCAGCCTCTAGAGGCATTCGATGCTTTAGAGCAACAAGCCTTGCTCACTTTGAAGGCGTCGGCTAAGCAGGCATTTGTCACCGGCGCGGGCGGTTTTCTTGGTAAAGCAATATGCCAACGCCTTATCGCAGCGGGTATAAAAGTGACAGGTTTTGCGCGAGGTGATTACCCAGAGTTATCCGCTATGGGCGTGACTATGGTGAAAGGCGATATTGCCGATAAAGCGTGCGTACTAAACGCCATGCAAGGGTGCGACCTAGTGTTTCATGTCGCATCTAAGGCCGGCGTTTGGGGCAGTAAGCAGAGTTATTTCTCACCAAATGTTGATGGTGCGGCGAATATTATCTCAGCTTGCCAGCAGCTTAATATCGATAAACTGGTTTATACCAGTACCCCAAGTGTTACCTTTGCGGGTGTTGATGAGTCCGGCATCGATGAGAGTGCGCCTTATGCTGAGACTTATCTGAATTATTATGGTGAGTCTAAGGCGATTGCCGAGCAGATGGTGATTAAGGCCAACTCCAGCACACTGAAAACGGTTTCACTAAGGCCGCATCTTATTTGGGGGCCGCAAGACCCTCATCTTGTACCGCGTGTGATAGAGCGGGCAAAGGCGGGCAGGTTAAAGCTTGTTGGCAAAGAGGATAAGCTGGTAGATACCATCTATGTCGGCAATGCTGCCTATGCACATATTTTAGCGGCAGTTAATCTCTCGAGTGACAGTGCGACTGCTGCCGGTAAGGCCTATTTTCTGAGTAATGACGAGCCAATTACCATGGCAGCTATGCTGAATAAGATTTTGGCTTGTGTCGATCTGCCTGAAGTGACTAAGCGCGTGCCGTCAGGTGTGGCCTACGCTGCAGGTGTCGTACTCGAAAGCGCTTATGGGGTGTTAGGCAAGCAAGATGAGCCTATGATGACTCGGTTTGTCGCAAGACAGTTATCGACCAGCCATTACTTCGATATCACCGCTGCGAAAACAGATTTCGGCTATTCACCTATTATCAGTATTGACCAAGGGATGGTAAAACTGAGAGAGTATCTAACCTCTTAATTTAGTTGGGCATCTTAGACTTTATCTTAAGCTCGAGATGCCCAAGTTTCACCTCAAGGATGAAGTATGTCAGTTCGCTCCCTCTTTCGTATCACAACCCCATTGTTTGCGTTTTCAGCGTTAGTCTTACTGTTTACCGCTACAGCCAATGCCCAAACTAATGAGATTAACATCAACCCCTTTATCGGCAGCTGGCAGCTAGCGTCCGGCAAGTATCTCGATGATAAAGGGGAGTGGCAAGATTATGCGGCGCTTAATCTCAAGGCGATTAAAGTGATCTCAGCGTCTCATTTTAGCTTCACTACCATGAAGGAGGTTGAAAAGGAGGGGGTAACCAAACAAGAGTTTTGGGCGGCGGGTACCGGGCATTATGAGTTTACCGATAGCCGGTACATTGAATATCCTCAACTTAACTCTTTCGGCGTCGCTGAGGGAGAGTCATTTGCCTTCGAATATGAGATTAAAGGTCAAGAGCTACACACTAAGCGAGTTGAAAAGGACGTGCTAAAAGAGGTTGAAGTGTGGCTGCGGTTGGATTGAACCGATTGGTATAAAGACCACTGCCAAGCCCTAGAGCTTAGGCCTTAACCTCTGGGGAAGCTCGAACTCTTTCATATCACCTGTAATTGGGCAGGTGAACTTGAGGTAACAGGAGGTCAGTTGTAGGTTAACTGCTCCTTCTGTTGCAACGCCATGAAGTCTATCTCCCACGACAGGGTGACCCGTTGAGGCCATATGGATACGGATCTGATGCTTACGTCCAGACTCAATTTTAACCTGAACTAAAGAGCGGTTATTCTGTTCATCAAAGGCTAATAATGTAGCGTGTGAACGAGCCGCTTTACCATCGACATCAGAGTCTATGGTGACTGTTTTCTTAATCTCTGAATCATGAAGCCCTGAACTAAAGTGGCCTTCAACTATCACTTGGTAGTACTTTTCCAGCTCTCTTATTTCAAAGAGTCTTGCCAATGCAGCAGTGGTTTTTTTGCTGTGACCGATAAGGACCAAGCCACTTGCTGCTCTGTCTAGTCGGTGGATGATAAAAGCGGGTCTGTCAGGGCTGAGATGAGTTTCAGCATAACGATTTATAGTGGTGTGGTCGCCCCATTTAGAGCCTTGGCACAGCATGCCATAAGGCTTGTACCAGATACTATATTGGCCGCCATCGAATATGAGTTCTGCACAATCGACCTTGTGCTCAAGCACTTCCTGGTTGTAATACAGGTGAAGTTCATCACCTAACTTCAATGCGCGCTTTGCTCGACGTAGCCTCTGAGTTTGCTTACCGCGTGTCAGCCACACAGCGCCTTTGTTCATTGCCTGTTTAATTTGCTGCTTCGATAAGCCTGTCTCGGTGGCGAGCATCGAAGCTGCGTCAGTGTCGACGGATGTAATTGTAAGATGAGATTCGATCACAGTTGGGCTGATAGGCGGCATAAAATAAAGGCGTAGCTGATAATGTGCCGTTATTTTACATTAATTGCTTAAGAAGGCTCGCTTATTATATTGGCTGAATCAAGGTTGACGGCATTTCAGTATTCAACACAGAGATCCTGCATTCAGCACATAAGCTCTGCATTCAGTACATAAGTCCAATATTTAGCACGTAGGATCAGTATTCATATTGATTAAGGCGACCCCTATGACGATCAGTATCATGCCGAAAATAGTATCCATGTTAGGTATGCCTCCCTTAATCGCACCGATTAATGCAATCAGCACAATTCCCGCGCCACACCAGATAGCGTAAGCCACTGCGGTAGGAATATCTGTGGTGGCTAAAGAGAGAAAATAGAAGGCACTGGCATAGCCGATAGCGCAGCCAAGGGTTGGCAGTATACGGGTAAAACCATGCGTAGCAGGCAGTAAAGTGGTAGCGATAACCTCAGAGACGATAGCAATGCTGAGATAAAGGTAACTGTTCATCTTAAAGTCCTTTTTATTTCTTTTAATTGTCTATTGCTGGAGTGAAGCTGAAAATCTGTTTAAAAAAAGCGGCCCAGCTTTAGAGCAGGGCCGAAACAAGCATATAAATAAAGGGAGAAGCAGAGGACGAATAAACGTTTCTGCAATACCAGACTCGGTAAGCTCTGGTCGACTTCGAGATTGATAATGCCTTGATATTATTTATCAGGCACCACTAAGAAAATTGGAAAGCGTTAATCATTAGTTACATGCTGGTAGTTAGCTGAAGCGAGTAAAGTGCTGGCCACTATTTTTTAGTAAAGAGTTTGTACCGTTTTTGGGGTTAGAAATAACAAATGCAAATTTACTTGTTATCAGCGTTTTCGAGGTTTAGGGTTAATGATACGCATTTATCATAACGGACATCACTGCCAAAGCTGGTTGTGATATCGACGCTAGGTGAAATTATTATGGATACACAATTATCCTTTAGGGTTAAGCATTGGCTTGAAAACGATCCCGATCCTCGGACACAGCAAGAGTTACAGGCGTTACTCGATAGCGGTGATGAGCTGGAGTTACAAAAACGATTCTCAGCAAGATTAGCCTTTGGCACCGCAGGACTTAGAGGTGTGGTAAAAGCTGGCCCTATGGGGATGAACCGCTTAGTGGTACAGCAAACATCTGCTGGCCTTGGGGCTTATCTTAAGCAGCAAGTCAGCGACCTTGATACTCGCGGCGTGGTGATAGGGTACGACGGTCGTCATGATTCAAAACAGTTTGCCAAAGACGCTGCTGGTGTGCTTAGTGCAATGGGGATTAAGGTCTACCTTACATGTAAAATTGCGCCGACGCCGTTAGTCGCATTTGGTGTTACGCATCTTAATGCAGCTGCTGGCATAGTGGTGACAGCAAGTCATAATCCGCCGCAGTATAATGGCTATAAAGTCTACTGGGGCAATGGTGCGCAGATCATCCCACCCCATGATTCAGGTATCGCAGCGTGTATTGATATGGCCGCCTCTGAGAAGGTTCGTATAGAGTCTCTAGATGAAGCTAAAGCTGGTGGCAAGCTTGTCATGCTCGAAGATGACTTTTATCAAGATTATCGCCAAGGCATTAAAGATGCTGCAGTCCTTCAAAACCACACTCAACCTGAACTTGTCAGCCTATCTTATACCGCTATGCATGGTGTTGGCGCCCAGATGGCTGAAACGGTATTAAAAGATGCTGGGGTTGATAAGGTTTATTCAGTTGCGGCTCAGCGTGAGCCAGATGGTGATTTTCCAACGGTGAACTTTCCGAACCCTGAAGAGAAAGGGGCGATGGTTCTTGTTATCGCTGAAGCTAAAAAGCACAATGCTATGCTCGCCTGTGCAAATGATCCCGATGCCGACCGTTTTGCTGTTGCGGTTAGAACTGACTTAGGTAAAGAGCCTGGTGAGTATCAAATGTTAACTGGCGATCAGGTTGGCGTACTCTTTGGTCACTACTTGATGAGCCATGCCGCTGCAAATAACCGCTTAACCTGCACGACGATTGTCTCCTCAAGCCTTTTATCAAAAATAGCTGCAAGTTTGAATGCCACCTGTTTAACGACATTAACTGGCTTTAAGTGGCTAACCAATGTGGGTATGGCTGCGCAGAATGACGATAACCGATGTCTTTTTGCCTATGAAGAAGCGCTGGGCTATATGATTGGCTCTATGGTGTGGGATAAAGATGGATTGTCTGCGTTAGTGGCTTTTGCTCAGTTGACCGCCGAGCTTGCCAGCAAAGGGCAAACGATTTGGGATAGATTAGAAGCTATCTACCGAGAGCATGGCTTTCATCTTAACGCGCAGGTGAGTATTGCATTAAAACCGACAACCCCCAATATTGGTGAGCACCTGCGTAAAGCATTGCCGACAATCATTGCAGATAAGTCTGTACTCAGCACCGACGATATCAGCTGCGGCAAGCGTACTTTTAATGACGGTACAACCGAATCTATCGAGCTACCTGCAAGTGATGTGCTTATCTTTAATCTCGAGGGCGGGGCACGTGTCATTGTCAGGCCGTCTGGGACAGAGCCTAAGATAAAGTGTTACTACGAAGTGGTCGAAGCCATGAGTGATACTGACACGCTGCAAAGTGTTCAAGCACGAGCACAAGTGGTGATGGATAAGTTTATTGCTGCGCATCAAGCATCGTTACCACAATGAGGAGTTTACTTGTCCGATAACAAGCTTTAGGACTGGTTTATTGGACTGGGTCGATTGAAGTCGCTAGCTGTTTGACTCGCTAGCGACTTTCCAAGGCTACAAGTGCACGTATTGCCTGCAACAGGCTTATGTTTGCTTTGAGCTTGAGACCGCTCTGTCACTCGCCAGTACTTGAGTTAATAGAAAGTATCCCTTTTGCTTTCGTTAACAAAGCATGATGTTGATGTTATTATTTAAGTCACTGACATGATGTAACACACTCAATAAAAAGGGATAACAGCTGTTGCAGGCTAAAAGCTTACTCTTCCAACTCTCACTGCTATCACTTGGTCTTATCGCCTTGGCTCACCTTCAAGTGCAGGCTCAAGAAACGCCACATGCTCAAGGTCAGTCACCTGATGACAATCAAGCTATTGTGACAGCTAAAGCGGTGGGGCAGGCAGAAGTAAAACCGCCAGAAGAAGAGCCGACAGAAGAGTCTGAGGTGTCGGGAGCTGACGCAAGTCCTGAGCAGGTCTCTGAAAACAGCTCTTCTGATCGGGTTAGTGAAGAGCCTGATCCCTGTTTAACACAATCTGCTGAAGATACCGCTTTTGATCACGCCTTTGACTACCTTAATACCAAGTTTTGTCAGCCAGCTATCTGGTTTGACAGCTTCTTTGTTGATGAACGAACCCAAGAGGATGCTCATGCTGGCACTGTAGTGCGCTGGAGCAATGATTTTTCCTATTATGGCGTTGAGGGATTTAAGTATCGGGCTCATCTTAATACGCGTTTTAACCTGCCTGGTGTCAATAAGAAGATTAAGGTGATTATCGACTCCCAAGGGGAGGATGATCCTTTTGCTTTTTTGAAGGGGCCAGACGATGAAGGCGAGCGTGATATCGGCTTGAGGTATGACTGGTACGCTAAAGACAGAGTCAGTTTTAATATAAAGGCAAACTTTAAACCTAAACTAGAGGCGAGGTGGCGCTACACTTATCCCATCTCACAAGATACCATTACCCGACTTACACAGAAGATCTATCAAGAGAAAAAGGTGACCGGAGAGTCGACTGAGTTCGATATTGAACACTCTTTTGATGAAGACTTTCTACTTCGTTGGAGCGCAGTCGCACAATATGAAAATCGAGATAATGGCTGGGAATTTGGTAGTAGTTTGAATCTCTACCATTACATCAGTAGTAAGCAGGCGCTAAATTATGTTGCCAGCATCTATGGTGTCGATACCCCCTATCACTATGTTGAAAATGCTCGTATTGCAGTAACCTACCGACAAAATATTCTACGTGACTGGTTATTTTATGAGATCACGCCTGAATATAACTGGAGTAAAGAGGTAGATAAAGACAGGTTAGATCAAGTCATCATCACATTGAGATTAGAGGTGATGTTTCAAAATATCTAACAAGCAGTGTCATTTCCCCTTTCGTCATATCTTCTCAATTACCCATTTGTGTAAGCAGTGAAGTCTACTGACACTATGCTGTCAGTAGCCCTGTTTTATGCTTGTTTCATCGCTAAGGAATAAAGCATTCATGTCGAATGTTAGCTTAGCTTTTAATAAGCATTTACAAGGAGTTAAACATGTTACAACAAGCACCGTTAGTCTGGGGTGAAATAGCTGTCGAGAATATGGATAGAGCCGTTGAGTTTTATGGAAAACATTTTTCTGTCAGCTTTAGACGTGAAACCATGAATGATATGGAGATGGCGATTCTTGAAACCGAAGATCAAGAGGCGGCCAGTATAGGTTTAGTTAAACATGAGATGATGAAGCCATCAGCCCATGGTAGTGTGTTATACCTTCACTTGAGTGAGAAGCTGACGCCATTGGTAGAGAGCATTGCTCAAGCAGGTGTAAAAGTGCTGTTACCTGTCATGCCGATTAAAGAGGGGGAGTGTGGTTTCATTGCCCTGTTTGAAGACAGTGAAGGTAATACCGTTGGCCTCTGGTCAAAAGACAAGTAGCAAATGTTTTAAAAGATTATGCGAGGGAGCCAGCTTGGCTCCTTGTTGCATGATGTCTAGTGCATTCAGTCAAATGGCTTTAAGGCAAAGGAGAGAAGATGTCAGAGGTTAAGGAAGATAGGGTTTCACCAGTACTTGTTAATCAAGCGGCGGTTGAGTTAAACGGCTTGGCGGTAAGAACATCTAATCGGGCAGAGCAAGATGTTGCTAGCCAGAAAATTGCCCCCTTGTGGCAGCAGTTTATGGGACATGAGGCAGTGAAGATGAGCGCATCACCTGTCTATGGCTGCTACTACGATTATGAGTCTGATCATAATGGTGAATTTTCAGTGCTAACGGGCTTAGCCTCTACAGCGTTAGTCTCTACAGCGTTAGCAGGCTCAGAGCTAGCCAGTAGCGAGTCAGAAGGTGTGGAGTTTGTTGGGCTAACATTAGCTGCCGGTGAGTATCTACGCTTCAGTGCAGCAGGGGAAATTCCAGCAGTTATTTTTAGCCTTTGGGGGCAGATATGGCACTATTTTGCAGACGCTAATTGCCCGTTTGAACGTAGCTATAAGACGGATTATGAATGTTATACCTCTATGGATGGGGTTGATATCTATATTGGTGTGAAACAAAAGTAATGTAAGCCGAGTTATTCGTTTTTTAATCTATAACCATCAATTTCAAGGAAAGTTATGCGCCGAGCGGACCGGTTATTTCAGATAGTTCAAATCCTTCGTAGTCGGCGTTTAACCACCGCGCAGCAGCTTGCCGAGCGGTTAGAGATATCTACGCGCACCGTATATCGTGACATCCAAGACCTCTGTTTAAGTGGTATTCCAATTGAAGGTGAAGCTGGGGTTGGTTACCTGCTTCGTCAAGAGGTCAATGTGCCACCACTCATGTTCAATGAAGCTGAGCTTGAGGCGATTCAGGTGGGGATGCGTATGGTGCAGGCTTGGGGAGGCAGTGAGTTATCTAGCGCTGCTAAACAGGCGATGATAAAGGTTGAAGCTGTATTGCCTGAGCGCTTGCAAGAGTATCAGTCATTGATGTTTGCCCCCGACTTTTATATCGATAACGATGAATTTAAGTTTCTTGATGTGTTGAGAAAAGCATCAAGATTGCGGGAATACCTCTTGATGGATTATCGCGATGCTAAGGATGAGTCTAGTCAAAGGGAGATCCGGCCTTTGGCTATCTACTTTTGGAAAGGTATTTGGACTCTGCTGGCTTGGTGTGAGTTAAGAGATGACTTTCGTAATTTTCGTGTCGATAGGATAGTTGGCATAACAAACCTTCAGCGACATTTTGCGGTGTCGCCGGGGCAAGAGATGCATGATTACATCGCTATGATGGAAGAAAAATATGGGAACGATTAGCACTGATGTTTTATTTCAAGCGCTCTTATTTTAAGTGCTCTTACTTTTATAAGCAGTCTTAGCGTTAGCTGAGTACTGGCCGCATAAAGCTTCGCTCATACCTTAAGATAAATTTGTGCTTTTTAGCGTAGTCAAAGGCAGCAAGACAATCGGTATCTTGAGCCGAGTCATTACGATAGTGCTCATAAGCCGCAAGGCTTGGAAATGAGAACAGGGCTAATGCGATATCATTAGCGCCTTCGCTGGGTAAAAAGTAGCCATGGTGTTGACCACCAAACTTTTCAACGAGCGGGATCCAAAGTTTGGCGTAGTGTTCAAACTCCTCAATCATCTCTGGGTTGATGATATATTTCACATGACAGCTGACCTTCATGGTCGATGGTTCCAAGTTGTTTTGTGGCGTCATTGTAGGTAATTCCAATCGGTATTATTGAGTAAAAACGAAAGCTATAAGCTTCTGCTAATGCGTTGCTCTAGGGCTTTATTGCACAAACCTTTTGAAGGCTTTGTCGACAGTACCATCTTTGATTGCCAGCTCTAGCCAAGTATCTACATATTCTTTCCAGATAATATCTCGCGGCATCAAATACGCTTTACTTGAATAGCTTAATGTTTCTTCTGGCATAGTGGCGCAAAGCTCTGGATGTTTACTCATCTGCAACTGCACCTCTATTTTGTCGGTTATCATCACATCCGCGCGCTTGGCAATGATCTCATCGAAGATGGTGACATTGCTATCATGTACTGTGACTTTAGCTTGCTGGATATGGGCATCAACAAACTTTTGGTTGGTTCCGCCTTTATTAACTATGATGCGAGTGCTGGCTTTGTCTATTTTGGCCAGAGAACTGAATTTAGTGACCTGTTCACAACGGGCTATTGGTGTTTTGCCATCTTCTAAATAGATATCAGACATCAGGCCTTGCTGCTGTCTGAACAGTTTTTTGGAGATACCACTCATCATAATATCGTATTTATATGTGGCTAAATCATCGAGCATGCTGTGCCAGCTGGTGGGTAAGAATACGGCTTGAGCACCCAATGAATGAGCCAAATGCTTTGCCAAATCAATATCAATGCCTGTTACTTGATGACTTGTTTCTTCTGATATTGGCGTCTTATAAAAAGAGAAAGGCTCATAGTCGCCAGTGGTCCCGACATAGAGAATCTTTTGTGCTGTAATTCGGTCTAGTTGACTTGGGTATTGCAGAGGATTTATTGAGGTCAGCGCAGCGAAAACTTGTGCCTTGTCATTGATATCTAAGGCTGGTGAAGACAAACTTTCATTTAGCAGTGAGAAGTCATGCTCCCCTTGATGACTGGCAATGCTGGCGATAATCTCTCTGCCTAAGCTGATTAACTGTGGGCGTATTTCGGCCAGTGTGGGCGCCTTTGATTGAGATCCTTGCGCTTGTTTATTCTGGTTGTTTAGTTGTTGGCTTTCCTCCTCTTGTTGCCATTGTTGGTGATAGTGACGTTGAATTTTCTTCGCCAGTGCTATTTGTACTTTAAAGAACTGTTCGACCTCTACGGGGTTTAGACCATACTCCTTGGCCATAGCCATGCTTTTATCCAGTACTAACCTGTCTCGTTCTAGTACTTCGATAGGGATCTGGTGTTGCCATTTATAGCGGGCAACGGCTTTCATATAGCCTAGGCGAGTGTTGATCTGGGTATAAAGCAGCTGGTTATTGGCCTTGGTTTCATTAAGCTGATCATTAGCTGACACGGGCAAGCTTAGCAGGCATATGGCAAAAACTAGCGCAGTAAATAGTGAACGTGAAGGCAGCGGTTTTATCAGGGTTATGCTCGAAAGTTGTGTCATTAGCGAATAGGCCAAAATTGAGTGAAAGTAACTATGCCGACTATATGGGTAAATACTAATAAATGGTATAACTAAGAGGATTAATAGTCGCAATTAATTTGTGCGGCAAAATGTCTAACGTGAGTAATAACTGTATGGGATCAAAAAATATTATTATTTTTGATGGGGTGTGTAACCTTTGTAATAGTGCAGTCAATTTCATCATTAAACGAGATCCTCAGCAGCACTTCTGTTTTGCGCCTATGCAAGGTGAGGCAGCTCAAGACTTGATGGCTAAATATGCGCTTGAGGATGAGTTCGGTGACAGCTTGTTTTTAATTAAACAAGGTAGCTGTTACAAACGCAGTGATGCCGTGCTAGAGATCTGTAAGGATCTATCTGGAGCTTGGAAGTTATTGTTAATTTTTAAGTTGTTGCCCACTTCATTTAGCGATCTGTTTTATAACTGGCTTGGACGGCGGCGTTATTCGCTTTTTGGTAAGCGTGATGCTTGTATGCTGCCAACTGCTGAGCTAACTGACAGGTTTCTAGGTTAAGAGCAGCACCTAGTGCAAACAAGCGTTAAAGATAAGCATCATAAATACATATTAAAGAGACATATTGATGGAAAATACTCAAAATCGCCTTGCTCACTGTCAGTTTTCCTCATCAAGGCTAGATGTTTCTGCTTGTCCTAACCTTGTCCAATATGATGCATTTGATGAGTTGGCGCGCAGTGTTATCGAGATTCTCACGCCAAATGTGACGACAAGCTTGCCGCCTGGCTGGGATAATATTCACTCCCTTGAGCAAGCTAAGTCATGGCTCAAAGACAGAGTAGAAGAGTGCACTTGCTTGCTAGTACGTAAGCGAGAAAGCGGTCAAGTAATAGGGTTTATCTTCTTGTACTCTGAACATAACGGCGCTGAGCCGTTAACACTTCATTTAGGCTATCTCATTGCTGAGACAGAATGGGGTCAAGGCTTTGCGAGTGAAATTATTCAGGCGCTGGTGCAGTGGCTCAAAAGTTTAGCGAAAGAGAGCCAAACCAAGCAAGATTTGCCCTCAATAAGAGGCATCATTGGCGGCGTTGAAAGCAGTAACTTGGCCTCGATAGCAGTGCTAGTAAAAAATGGGTTTAGTCTGTGCGAGCAAGCATCTACCTCTATTGATGAAGAAGAGGACCTAGTGCACGCCGCTGATGGAGCCAGTACACAGGCCTTTTATCAAATCATTTTTTAAGCGTCTTGATTGTTTGCCAAAGCCAGTAGCTGAGGCAAGAATTTATCATCTTGGCTGGCTATCTCAATCTGCTCAGCTAAAACCTGTTGCAGTATTTCATGAGTGGTTAACGGGTTGGCCAGTACCACACGAAAAACAATCGACTTGATATTAAGTCCCATTGCACTTTCTGGGTTAATTCGCGTTCTAGAAACAAATGAGGTTCCCTGTTCACGCTGACGTTTTTGCACAAACTTAGTTAGGCCATCGAGTAAGCGGTTAAATTCAGTGAGCTTGTGAATATCGCCACTATCTCTCGCCTGCTGCATGGCAACTTGTACCAGCTTAGGCACATAGCGGTAAGTTAACAGACAAAGCTCAGGCTCTGATACCAGCTCGAAGTATGCATTTTGGGTAATAAGCTCTGAAAAATAGCGCGCCTTCTCTAGACTGTTGTTGATCAGGATTTCGTAACCATCACGGCCAATAACTTGTAGACAAGCATGCACCAGCATAGCCATACCAGGGCGGGAGCCCTCTAATGTTTGGCTGCCTAAATCTTTAGAGCCTTTTCGCAAAATATATTCGGCATGATGCTTAATGGCGTTAGCAAAAGCTGGGTCTTTGAAAATCACCATACCAGCTCCCATAGGGACATACATCTGCTTATGAGCATCTATGGTGACTGAATCGGCTCGTTCAATGCCTTTAAGCAGGTGACGATACTTATTCGACAGCAAAGATGCGCCGCCCCATGCCGCATCGACATGGAAGTGACATTCAAGCTCTTCGGCTAAGGTCGCTAGCTGTTCGAGTGGGTCTATATTGCCTGTCTCAGTCGTGCCAGCCACGCCAACAATCGCCATGACTTTTATATTGTCGTCATTGAGTTGCTTAGCCATGGTTCGCATCTGCTCGACATCAACCTTGTTATCGTTTGATGTCGGGATCTGAATGATATTTTCACGGCCAATGCCAAGTAAGTCAGCCGTTTTGGCTAAAGAGTAGTGGCCACGTTCTGAGACTAAAATGGCCAGATCGTCATAACCATAATGACGTAGCCCTTTCATCATGCCTTGCGCGGAGATCCCTTTAAAATCACCGTCTGCTTTTAATAACTGGTTACGCGCGGTCCAAAGTGCTGTGATATTGGCGACTGTACCACCTGAGCAAAATGCCCCTAAAGAGTAGTTAGCGCTGTGCATCCAGCTTTTATAAAAATCATCATCTTCATTGTAAATAAGGTGATGCATCATGCCTAACACTTGGCGCTCAAGCGGTGTGAAAGCCTTTGAGGTCTCGATTTTAACCAAGTTTTGATTCAGTCCCACCATCATCTTAGACAATGGCAGTACAAAATAGGGGAGGGCTGAAGTCATATGACCAATAAAGCTTGGCGATGATGTATGCACTGAGTGAGCGACTAAGGTCTTCATCATATCGTCAGCATAATCAGACACAAATTGTGGCGCCGAGGGGATCTGGTGTTGCTGAAAGTCCAGCTCGACTTCAGACAGTGGTTTTTCGACAGCGACGACACTCTCTTGAAGGAAACCCATCAAGTTTTGTGAAATATTCTGCTCAATGACACTTAAGGTAGAATCAGGGGCTTCGGGGACCGTGAAGATGCGCAGTAATGCCTCTTCAGAAGCTGTCGCTCGTCTTGCTGTCATGCTATTACCAATCACTCTGTTCAACAGGAACTGCTATTTGTTGCAGTTTTCCAAAGGGGGGTCACTTTACTTGATGATCTAAAGTGCATCAAGTAGCAAACTTAAATCGATCTGTTAGGAATGTAAAGCCAGGAGGAGGGTTTTGACTGAGCGTGGAGGTGCTATAAATGAAGACGATAAACACACCAAGGCATGGTATCGTCTTCAGGTAGGGCGTTTTATTTTTTTACCTTCATTGCATAAAGGGCGGCAATATTTTGCGAAGTGGTAAGCAAATTATGCTTAGCATTAGCCAGCACTTCATCAAGCGGTAATGCCCTTGGCGTGATTGAGAAGAGAGCGTCAATGCCATGTTCAAGCAGTATGTTGGCGTCATCACTGACACAGCCTGCTATCGCTATTACCGGTATGTTTTGGCTGTTGGCAACCCTAGCAACCCCCATAGGTGTTTTGCCATGAAGTGTTTGACTGTCGAGCCTACCTTCGCCTGTTATGACTAAATCAGCGCCTTTTACCTTGTCATCAAGTTTCACTGTTTCCATGACGATATCTATGCCAGGCCTGAGAGATGCGCTAAGAAAAGCCATCACACCGAGCCCCATGCCACCAGCCGCACCGGCGCCGGGGGTATTACGTTTATCGTCAATCGTGTCGTGATTGAGCTGTTTGTTGACAGCGGTGCTGGCAATAATGTCGGCGTATTGGCTCAAGGCTGCATCGAGATCGGCTACCATCTCAGGTGTCGCGCCTTTTTGCGGGCCGAAAATGGCTGAAGCCCCTTTATCACCACATAACGGATTGTCTACATCGCAGGCGACAATAAATTCGCACTGTTCAATAAGGGGGTGTCTATCTTGCATCTCTATGCTGTGAAGCTGATTTAATGCTAAACCGCCAACGCTCAACGCCTTGCCAGATTTATCTAGCAGGTGAATCCCCAAAGCTTGGGCCATGCCCGCGCCGCCATCGTTCGTTGCGCTACCACCTAAACCAATAAGAATGCGGGTGATACCACGGTTAAGGGCATCACAAATCAGTTGACCTGTGCCATAAGAGGTTGTGATTCGAGGGTCACGTTTTTCCACTGACACATGGTGCAGGCCAGAGGCCGCGGCCATTTCGATAATGGCGGTTTTTTTATCTGATTGAAATTCATCGCCTAAAATGCCGTAGTGAGCTTGTACTCGGTTGCCTAACGGGCCGATAACATCCAGCTCAATAATTGTGCCTTTGGTTGCATCAACCATAGACTGCACAGTACCTTCACCGCCATCGGCGACAGGGACCTTGATATATTCAGCATCAGGGAGTGCAGATTTAAAGCCTCGCTCTATTTCGTTGGCGACATCCATAGCACTTAGGCTTTCTTTGAAGGAGTCTGGGGCGATAACTATTTTCATTGGTTTGGATCCTAAATGCGGCCTGAAGATGAACTGATATGCAAAAATGAATCAGTGGCTGCTGTGACAGCCACTGAATTCGGGGGTGTTTAGTCTTTAAAGAAGCACTAAACTTAAGATATAGACCAAGGTCATTGCGGTTAGACCCTGAACTAAGGTTGCCATGGTTTGCGCCTTATAAGCTTGTTTAACGCTCATGCGGCTAAATTGAGTGACTACCCAGAAGAAACTGTCGTTGGCGTGAGATACTGTCATTGCACCAGCACCAATAGCCATCACAGTCAGCACTCGACCCATATCGCTGGCAAGGCCGATATCACCAAGCATTGGAGCGACTAAAGCCGATGTAGCCACAAGTGCTACAGTCGATGAACCTTGCGCAGATTTGAGCGCAGCAGCAACAACGAATGGCATAAAGATACCTATACCTAAGGCTGATAGTGATGTACCAAGGAAGGTTCCGATCTCAGTAGCTTTTAGTACGGCACCAAATGCACCACCTGCACCAGTGATTAATAGAATTGGCGCTGCAACCACAAGCCCTTGGCTAATACGCTCGCTGAACTCTTTCACTTTATCACTGCTTTTAAGCAGCGAAAGCGACAGAAACAGGCCAATCATCAATGCATTGACTGGCTGACCTAAGAAGGCCAGTACATCAAATAACACACCATCACCTAAAGGCGCTGATGGGAAGTTTGCGATAGAGCCAAAACAGATAAGTAAAATAGGGACGAAAATAGGGGCAAAGGCGCGAGTAGGGCTTGGTAGCTTGCCATAGGCTTCTTTGAGTTTATCAAAGTCTTCAACCTTAGTTTTTAGCTCGTCAGCACCTTCACCGTCAGGCTCGACATTTGCAAAGCGGTTAGCCCATAGCGTACCAGCAAGTGCTGCAATTGCGGCAACAAAGACACCAACGGCGATAACTAAACCAAGATTTGATTCAAGGCCTAAGTTACCCGCAGCGGCAATCGGACCAGGCGTTGGTGGTACAAAGGTATGAGTCGCATATAGACCCGTTGCTAATGCTACGCTCATGGAGACGCTTGAGACCTTCATGCGGTTCGCCATAGATTGTTTCAGCGAGTTTAGGATCACAAAGCCAGAGTCACAAAATACTGGGATTGATACTAAGTAACCGATGATCGACATGGTTAAAGTTGGGAAGCGTTTTCCCAGTACCTTGATAACCACATCAGCCATAGTGATGGCTGCACCGCTCTTTTCTAAAATGGTTCCGATAATGGTACCGAGTACGATAACCAGACCGATATAACCCAAAATACCACCAAATCCAGAGGTGATAGTTTTGGCTATATCTGCACTCGGTAAACCGTATGAGAAGGCGGTGATAAACGACGCTAATATTAGTGTTAAAAATGGATGGAGCTTAAATTTTGAGGTCGCGATAACAATGAATAAAATCACTGCTAACAAAATTAGAACTTGGCTCATAGGGTGTCCCTGTTTGGGTTTTAATTGCTATTTTGGGTTAACCCGGTTTGTTAACCATAGATGAGGTCGATGGTTAAGGTATTTCAGGCTTTGGCTATTATCCTGTGATAAGTACAATCAGGCATCGTGACTAGTGACTAATTTTCCCACTTTGTAAGGTTCGTTTTTGTGCGTATGCACTAAAATCTGCGGGTAGATTGCAAGTCGACGCAGAAATTGAATCAAAAGTCACAATAATGAGCTTGTCTGTGGATTGTGTTTTAAGCGATTACGATCAATTTAGCGCTGAGTTATGCCTTAGCTGTTCTGCTAATAAATCAACCAAGGCGCGCACCTTAACGGCACCGTTTGGTCCCTCTCTATGTATGATATGCACAGGTCTTGGCTCTGGCTCATACTCTGCCAAGATGATTTTTAGTGTCCCTGCAGCAAGCTGAGGTGCTATTTGATATGAGAGTAAGCGGGTAATGCCGAACCCTTCAATGGTTGAGGAGATAGCGGCGTCATTAGTGGTGACGGTCAGGCGAGGCTTAACTTTAATCGTTATATGCTCTTTACCGGCTGGAAAGCGCCAATCTAAGCCGTTGTTACCAGCTTTTGAAGCTATGATGGTGTGTTGTGCTAGTTCATCGGGGTGATTAGGTATACCGTGTTTATGAATATATTGTGGTGATGCACAAAGTACTTGTCTGACCGATCCAACACGTTTTGCTCGCAAACTGGAGTCTGGCAGTTGCCCGATACGTACGCCAACATCGATCCCCTCTTCAAGCATATTAACGACTCTGTCGAGAAAAATAGCCGAAACCTCCATCTTGGGATATTTCTTCAGGTAATCGACGATAGTAGGCATGACGAACAGGCTACCAAAAAGAACTGGAGCGGTGATGGTCAGCTGCCCTTGAGGCTCAGCATTTATTCCTGTTAGCGCATCATCAGCGGCTTTTAATTCAGCCAAAATACGTTTGGCATCGTCTAAATATCTGAGCCCTATATCTGTGGTCCTAACAAAGCGGGTAGTGCGGTTGAGAAGTTTTACATTTAACTGTGTTTCGAGACCTGCGATGGCGCGGGTGACTGCGGGCGGTGACATATTCAATCTTCGCGCTGCCGCAGCAAAGCCTTGCTCTTCAGCAACGGCAATAAATACCTTGAGTAGATGAAACCTATCCATTATCTGTTCCGATCTTCAAATTAATTATTTCACTTAATGAAATTGTTAAGTTAAATATACGGGTATTCTTCTAATAAGTGAAATTTGGCAATCTAGTTCTCAAGCAAGCAGGGCTTGTTACTGATACACCTTAAATCAAATGAGTCTTAAATTTTGAGTCATTTAACTTTAGACAAATAAATAATGGAGAACGACTATGAGCCGGATTAACCTAATCGAAATAGAAACTGCAAATGAAGAGCAAAAAGCCCTGCTAGAGGGGATTCAATCACAGCTAGGCATGGTACCCAACTTTTTGAAAGTGTTTGCTAACTCACCAGCCGCACTGCGTGCTTTCTTAGGCTTACATGGCATTGCTGGGGAAGGGAGCTTGACCGCGCCAACGCGCGAGCGAATAGCATTAGCCTTAGCGGAACAAAATGCCTGTGAGTATTGCCTATCTGCGCACACGGCATTAGGTCGAAAAGCTGGGCTAAATGGTGATGAAATAGAGGCTAATCGCGCTGGAACGAGCCATGATGCGAAGGCTGCTGAGGCGGTTAAGTTTGCTCAATCTCTTGCTGAGCATAATGGTGATGTGACTAATGCTGAGCTCTTAAAGGTGCGTGAAGCTGGCTACAGTGAGGCTGAAATTGTGGAGATTATTGCCCATGTCGGCATGAATGTACTGACCAATATTCTCGGCAAAGCAAGTCAACTCGATATCGATTTTCCGAAGGTCTCCTTGAATAAGGTCGCCTAATGTTGCGTGAGTTGAAAATAGTTAAAACTTGACATCTGTGTCAGATAAATGTTTTTCATAGATGTTAGTGAGTATCTGCGAGTGGCTTGTTGAAGCGGCTAAGCAGGTTGAGTAACTGCAAGAGTTATCGTGTTATTGGAGATAGAGTCATGGGTCATAAATTTGCTGAGATAGGATTCACTCAAGCCGTGAAAGCGGTCCAAACCCAGCTGGGCAGTCGCAAAAGCTATGAGCGGATGGAAAGTGGAGAGGATGTTAATGACCGTCTAGGTGTTGCTGAAACTGCGTTTATTTTGGCCCGTGATAGCTTTTACATGGCCAGCGTCAGTGAAACTGACTGGCCCTATATTCAACATCGAGGTGGGCCTCAGGGCTTTATGAAGGTGATTGATGAAAAGACTATCGGATTTGCTGATTATACCGGTAATCGTCAGTACATCAGCACAGGTAATGTTAAGAATAATGACAAGGTGTCACTGTTTTTTATGGATTACCCCAACAAGACCCGACTTAAGCTGTTTGGCAGGGTAAAGCTTGTAGATGTGAATGACTCATCAACGCTGAGTCAACTGCAAGATGATGAATATCGCGCTAGAGTCGAGCGGGCTTTTATTATCCACGTTGAAGCCTTTGATTGGAACTGCCCTAAACATATCACTCCGCGATACAGCGAAAAAGAGATCGTCGCGGCTAAACTTGCCGAAGCAAATGCTTTAAATGCTAATGCTTCAAAAATGAGTGTCTTGAATGCAAGCAGTCATTTGCCAATACAGAGTCCAGCAGTACTTGGTGAGGGGCCACTAAGTTTGGTTATTAGCGGAATACGCCAGTTGACACCTGAAATACGAGCCTTTGAATTTAAAGCTGCTGACGGGGGCGAGCTGCCTTTAGTGACTGCGGGCTCACATATCAAGATTCCGGTTATTTTAAGTGATGGCCAGCAAGTGTATCGCTCTTACACACTTTGCTCGAACCCGTCGCGGCGAAATTTCTATGAGATCGCGGTACTCGCCAAACGACAACACAGTGAGTCAGATGTTGCTACGAATCGAGATATCCGTAATAGTGCATCTCATGCGATTCACAACCACTTTCAACTTGGTATGGTAATAAATTGTGAGCTACCAGCGAACCAGTTTGATGTGCACTCAGGCACGGAGCCGGCGATCTTGATTGCGGGTGGAGTGGGGATCACTGTTATAAAGCCGCTTTCCCAATACTTAAAGTCCAGAGGTGTCACCCTGTCACTACATTATAGTGGGCGAAGTATTAAAGACATGGCCTTTAGGGACAGGTTACAGCGAGAGTTTGGTGAGTCGATAACTATTTATCCTAGTGATGAAAGCAGGCGATTGAGCTTACGTTATCTACTCACGACCTCTCCTCAAAATGCCATCTTCTATATTTGCGGTCCACAAAAGATGCTACATGAGATGCAGTTCATAGCAAACGAGTTAGGTATAGATAGTGACCGAATTAAACGTGAAGGCTTCGGCCTTGATACCGCTCAAAGTATCGAGGATAGCGCATTCACAGTAGAGCTCACTAAGTCTAAGTTGAAACTTGAGGTTGGTGCTGATGAAACGGTTTTAGATGCACTGCTAGCTGCTAAAATAGATACTCCTTTTAGTTGCCAGTCTGGAAGTTGCAAACAGTGCGCGCTCCCTGTCGTTAAGGGAATACCTGAGCATAGGGACACTGCGCTAACTGATATTGAAAAAGAGCAACTTCAATTGTTTTGCCCATGTGTATCCAGAGCGGCAAGCCCAACACTGACTCTGGATCTTTGATAATCTTATTTGACCGCTATGGCGTAGCGTGGATGAGGGCTCAGCTCATTTAGCCTACTGAGCCCCTTTGGTCCTATCACTTGGTATTTTTAGCTGCGATCCACTGAGACATATACTTAGTGCTCGCCATAGAGTGGTGCTTAAGCATGGCGCCGGTGAAGTTATTTAGCCTGTGCTCAGCTAAATTATCTAAGGTATCACTGAGCTTTTTCATCCAATCAATCCCTAAGGTCTCGCCATTGTACCTTGCCGTTAATAGCGTCGATGCATTGCCCTGAGCTTCAAGCCAGCGTGATTCCTCTTGGTACAATCTGACTGCTGAGTGTGCGAACTCTTGATAATCATCAGTGATATCCCCCGGCCACGGCTCATCGCTAAGCATGCCTTCACTGCCCACCGATGTGGTCACGCTTGGCGTTTGCATGATCATCGCATCGAGCAATTTGCCCTTAATGCCAGCCCCAAAGCGAATTGGGGCTAAACAGACGCGTGATTGCTCCATCACTTGATAAGCATCTTCCGCCCAGCCCTTGATTAAAAAGCCGGTCTTGGGGTTATTAAGTGCAGTAGCTTTCGGTGGTGGGTAAGAGCCATAGATATGCAGCTCAGCCTCTGGGAGCTGTTTTCTAATTAATGGCCAGATTTTTTGCAGGTATAAAACAGCGTCCCAATTTGGGGCGTGGCGGAAATTACCTATGGTCATAAAGTGCTGACGTTCAGTGAAGCTTTTTGTCTGAGTCGGGCACTTGTTTAGATCCACCATAAATGGCAAATGATGCAAAATACTGGGGTCAATTTTGAACTGGCTTTGTAAAAGTTCCATCTCGTAACTTGAGATGATAAGCGAGATATCGCAGCGAAGGATTGCGGCAATTTCACGTTTGGCGATATCACTAAACAGATCCGCTTGAGTGAGCGTACGCTCACCTTTAACAGCTTGATGACGTGCATTGCGCAGACATTGTAGATCTTCGGTATCGAGTACCTTTAAGGCATTCGGGCAATTTTTTTCGACGCGCCATCCAAACTGCTCCTCCATCATAAAGCGGTCAAACATGACGATGTCAGGTTGATATTCAGAGATATAAATATCGAAGCTGTCACAGTTAAGGCTAATGTTCTTACTGCTTATGCCTTCTAAATTTAGGTCTATCATATGATCGGAAGGCTGAGCAGGTGTGGCAAATTCAACCTGCCAACCCTGCTGTCTGTAGAGCCTCAATAGCGACAACATATGGGTACCTGCTGCCGATGAGTTTGGCTCAGGCCAGACATAGCCAATCACTAATACTTTTTTCATTACTTCTCACATAATAGGTACTTTACTGGGAGGGTATTGTATACCCGATGAAGGTTCAAGCTTGTCGGATAACAAGTTGGTTAAATATCTTTTGTGGGTTTCATTGGGGAGGTTTGGTATTTGGTTAGTTTGCAGATCACCAATCTAGTATTGTTATCAAACGCCTGCCCGGCGAGGGATGTGAGCTCCTATTACGAGAAGGTTCTGTGACACGCTGTGGCTTTTGATCTCATAAGAAGTATCCCTATAGCCTCTACGACAGCATCTGACCACCATGGATAGTGGAAATGCCAAAAAATGTATGGAACATTTTTGGCCATGCTGTCGAAGGTCACAGCCGCGTTCACACCTGAGTGTTTGTCTCTTCGATTGTAACTTTACTGGCTAGAGGTAAAGTTTAATTTGGCCCTGGAGACACTCATCTGTCTTTTTTATGTTGAAAAAAGTAATCAGAAAGAAAGTCTACAAACGAGCGAATGCTCTGTGGTTGGTAATCAACATCTTTATAAATTAGGTACATAGGCAATTTGGAAGATTGATATTGATGTAATACTACTTTTAGTTCATTTGATTTCAGCTCTTCCTCTACCATCCATCTAGGCATTGCAGTCACACCTTGACCAAGCTTTGCCATTTTCACTAACATTTCTGGATTATCACATCTAATTCGTTCATGAACTTTTATTTTCAGCTCTTCATTTCCATCATTAAACCGCCATAGGTTTGTTGGGGGAGATAAGGAATAGGTAAGGCATTTATGCTGCTCTAGATCCTTTGCTTCAGTAATTGGTGGATTGTTGGCTAGGTATTTGGCTGACGCAAAATAGACGAGTTCATTGTCCATCAACCACTTGGCTTTTAATCCAGAATCTTTGAGATAGGTAGCTCGAATTGCAATATCAATCTCATCTTCAACTAAATTGACCAGCTTATCCGATACCGACAAATCAACAGTTAGGTTAGGGTTAAAGTTCATAAACTCATTGAGTGGTGAAGAAAGTAATCGCACGCTAAATGCGCTGGGTACAGAAAGCTTCAATGTACCCGATACAATAGTTTGCTCTTGCCTTATCTGAGATTCAAATGTACTTAACTCTTCTGTCAACTTTATGGCCAACTTCAAATATTGTTTCCCACCATTTGTCAGGCTGATTGCGCGAGCATGACGGTGAAACAAAGTGATGCCAATATCTTGTTCCAACCAAGCTATCTTTTTGCTAACAGCGCTTTGAGTGATGTTAAGTTCATTTGCAGCAGCAGTAAATGTCCCATGAAAAGCAACACGGCTGAAAACGGTCAAGCATTGAATCTTATCCACTTGCATTCCTATTTGGAATCATAATAAGTCAAATACTAGTCTACTAATGATGATTTAGGAATGCTTAAATGATGATACTAAATTAATGTGGAGATAAACTTATGTCGATTATTCAAGGGTTGCTGATTTCATTTTTTCTGTTTGCAAGTTCTATTAAAATACTGGGATGGATTAAAGTCGTGTATGAACCTCAATTGGCTTTCTTTCATAAGTATGGCCTCAATCGAGCTTCAATGGTTGCTGTTGGAGTCATTGAAGCCACAGGTGCGATAGGAATGCTAGTAGGTATGATTACCGAAGAGTTGCTATTAAGCGCACTAAGTGCAGGATTAATTACATTAACCTCAGTTGGAGCTATGTACTTCCATTTTAAATTCGATACTTGGAAAGAGGCTATTCCTTCAATGCTGACATTGTTACTTTCTCTGCCGCTGCTTTCACCATTACTAGGGATAGTGATTAACCGTTAGTATGAAAAAATAAGCGCAGTGACTCTTCGGTGAAACAATAGGCTAAAGCCTCGTAAGAAGGAGTGGGACATATACGTGTTACCAATAAAACATCAATCGAATAAGAGACAGAACAACGGGGGAAGATGAGTTGTGGACTTAGGCTTCAAGGCCAAAAATGTTCCCTCGGTAACTGCTCCCTGCGTTACTCTACCTCCTGAATCCTTTCAGTCGTACATTTTTCGGCATTCACCACATCTGACCCATAGGGATATGGGGAATGTCTTAAAAGTGTCTGGAACGCTTAAGACCATGTGGGTCAGATGATGCCGTAGAGTGTATAGGGATGACGGTTATACCAACAACAAAAAATGTAATCAGCCTTCATTCGAAGGCCGAAATCATTTTTTACTCAATACCTGCCCAAGATATAGCTGAAGTAGGCCGTCGAGTTCTTGTATATCAACGCCTGTTACTTGCTTGATCTTATCAAGGCGGTATCTCAGCGTGTTTCTATGGATAAATAACTCGTTGGCGCACTGTTGCAGGTCGCCAAAATGCTGTAGATACGCCGTTAAGGTCTTTCTGAGTTGACCATTTTTATCGGATGCTATGAGTGACTGATAAGGGGTGATTAGCTCATCTCCACGCCAATCGCCTCTTAGGCCCGATAGGAGTACAAGCAGTGAGAAATCTTCATAGAGATACTTGTTGTCGGCCGGTCTGAGTTGTTGGCCTAACTTTAGGGTTTCTCTGGCGGTAAAGTAGGAGCGACTGATGTCGGCAGGCGTTGGGAAGTAGTGACCTAAGGCTATCTTTAATCTCACGTTCATCTCTGCTGGGATGCGTGTAAGTAGTTGGTCAATGCGTTGGCTCTCAAGGTGAGGATCCCACTTATTACCATCTAAAAATGCTGGCTTTAAGATCACCAGCTCAGTCATCGAAGTCATGGCGACTAAGTTACCACGCGATGGATTTTCTAATAAGTTAAGCACTTTCTTTAGAAGGGAGTTTACTGAGGTTTGCTCCTCGTCACCCTGGACTTGAATAACGGCAACCACACGGGGGGTATCGAGCTCAATATTGAGTTGCATTGCCCAGTCTTTGAGCTGAGGTGAAAACTCAGTATCAGACCTAATTAGTTGTAGAATAAGCTCCTCTTTTTGCCGGTATTGCCATTGAGCTAATTCTAAAGAGTTAGCTTGTTCGACAATCATTTCGGCGGTCATCTTCAGTAACTCACCGTAATGCTTCAAGGTGTCGGGCTCACCTGTGATGCCTATTACGCCAATGATCTCACCCTTGTAATGCAGGGGTAAGTTGATGCCCGCTTTAACACCGTGGAGGTTGGCCGCTGTGGCTGAATTTATCTCGACGGTGCGATTTTGGCTAATGGCAAGTAAAGCGCCTTCATGGGTCGAGCCAATACGGTGGGGATCGCCAGAGCCCAAAATGACGCCCTTATCATTCATGACATTGATATTGTGAGCGATAATTTTCATGGTTCGCTCGACTATCTGTTGGGCTAAGTCGGTGTCTAAAAAATACACATTAAGGGTCTCAAGGGAGTTTGTATTAGCTTAAGGTATTTTTGAGAGGCTAACTATGAGATACGGCAAACTTTGTCGTTTATAAAGAAATTGTGGCATCGAAGCGCCTGTTGTCTTTGAGGTAACAAGAGCCGCCAAACCATCAATTTCACTCGATACGCTTACTGGATAGTTTTTACTCGGCATTCTTACTCGATAGTTTTACTCGGGATAGTGCTTGAGCTGCCAGCCGGACGCTGTGCCTGGTTTAGCTATAAGTACACTGAGTGTGTGACTTGATTCTTGGGCTATTACAGCCTGTAAAAGGTAGTCAGCGGTATTGGTGTAATCTGGGGTTGTACCTGTAGGTATAACGAAGATATTGCTCTGGGCGATGTTTGGGTCAAATTTAATTGGCGCAGATAGTTGGTTAAAGGCCAGATTAGTTAGGATCGCGGTTTGAGTATCGGCGTTATAGATATCTATGTTGCGGCTATCTAAGGCATTAGCATGGAACAGGCGGTAGCTGCTTTGCGCTTCAGTGAGTTTGTTTACGCGGAAAACCGATACGGCATGTGTCGATGGCTTTTCGCCTGTTGCGATTAAAAAGTGTGCTTGTTGAGCACTACTATAGCTCATGGTGTTCTTGCTGATTAGCGACTGATTATTGAATGAATCTCTGATGATGAAACTAAGATTAGCCTGAGATAAACCACTCCAGCCAAATTGAGCTGTTTTTTGAGCCGATAAATAATCGACATTCGAGGCAACCTCTATTTCATCTATACCAATATGCTGATAGAAAAGGTCGACCTTAGCCCCTGTTTGAGTATTGTCACTTTGGATAAGATTGATAAATTGAGCATTGAATTCGTGTGTACTGCTGCTATTGCCAGTGTTTTTTTCATCACTAGAGTTGGCACCACCGCCACCACATGCAGCGAGAAGACAAGCAAATAGCAAAGCAATTAAAAGGGGCAGGTATATCTGTATCTGGCGAGAGGAGGCCGAAAGTGTCATAGGTATAGGTTCCGTCTATATGTGATCCATTTGTGAGTGATTTTATATGAGTGGTGGTGGGCACATCAAGGCTGAAGAGTTGTTCAACATCAAATATTAGTGGTTTATTCTGTTTTAGTGTTGATTGCTAGATTCTATGGGCGTTAAGGATGAGGTTTTTTAGCTAATTTGTTTTGATACATATATTCATCAGCAATCTTTAACAAGGCTTCTAGTTCAGTTCTCTCCCCAGGCTTTAATACTGCATAACCAAATGAGAATTGTATCTCAGTCTTGATGGGACAAGCGGATAAATGTGCAGCCATTCTATTGTTAAAAATCTCAACACAGTTCTCGTTTTCAGCATGGATCAATACTATGAATTCATCTCCTCCCCATCTTGCCACTAAGTCACAGCTTCGACTGTTCATTTTTAATGTTTTGGCGAAGGTTTTTAAAATATCGTCACCAATATCATGACCAAAGTTATCGTTGGCCTCTTTGAAATGGTCGAGATCAAAATACAGCAAGATAAGCTGTCTATTGAGCCTTTGGGCTAAGTCTTGAGTGCTGATTAACAGGTCTTCAAAGCCACGGCGATTATAAATTTGGGTGAGGGGGTCGGTGTAACTAAGCGTGAGGAGCTGATTTTCTTTGTATAGATGGCGAAGATCACTGTCGACGACCTCTTTAATCACTGACAATGCTTTGATATAGGTTTCAGGGTAATCGGTGACTTTAGTATCAAGTACACACAAGGTGCCGAAAATGCTGCCATCGGGCCATGAAATTGGCAGGCCGAGATATGACACATAGTTGTCTTCGGTATATTCAGGGTTATTACTCCATTGGGGATCTTGTTTGGCATCTTTGACATAAAGCTCGCTGGAGTTTTTTACTACGTGATGACAATAGATATTGGTGTCTAGATCGACGCTGCCCGGCTGATAGTGGGTTTCCGGTTTCTCAGAGGCGATGATCACTTCGATACCTTTGAGATTAGCTTGGTTGATAAAAGTTGCTGGTGCATTGAACATATCGGCGACGGTATTAACCAGACGTTGCCAGCGATGCCAATCAATATCTTCAATTTCAAGTTCTAAAATTGAGGTGTAGGGATAGGGAGTTGGAACTGTCTTGACTTGCTGGCCCACAAGCGCCTCTGCAGTACGTTATTTTTATTAAGTTTAGCAAGCACTGACTATTTTGGGAGTGCTTGATTCAGAATATTCGACTGACTAGGGAATATGAGACTTTTTACTGATTAATGAGTGAAAATCATTAAGTGTTAGTATTGATTAATAAGCGCTGCAACCCTTTGCTTAAGTACAGGTAAAACCTCTATTTCAAATTCGGGATGACGTTTTAACCAGATGTTATTTCTCGGGCTTGGATGGGGCAAAGCTATTTTTTGCGGCCAATACTCCTGCCAGTTCATGACAGCTTCTGTGACAGATAATTTTGGCTGCTTATTTTTTGTTAAGTGATAGTCGATTGCATATTGACCCAGCACAATCACCAGCTCGACTTGGGTCAGCTGCTTCAATATCGCCTGTCGCCAGGTTTCTGCACATAGCGGTATCGGTGGTTTATCACCTGACTTTTTGCCATTTCGAATAATCGTGCCTGGAAAACAAAATCCCATGGGAAGAATGGCAAAAATACGCTCATCAAAAAACTGCTCTTCAGTGACTCCGAGCCAGTCTCTTAATCTTTGACCACTGGGATCATGAAAAGGCGCACCTTTGTCATGGGCCTTAATGCCGGGAGCTTGGCCTGCAATCAGTATTTTAGCTTGGCTGGACAGTTGGATGATCGGTTTCGCCGGAAGAGGCAGTTCAGCCTGACATAAAGTACAGGCTGAGATTTGCTGTATAAGCGCGTGTAGCTCCTCTGACTTACTCATATTGGCTCAACGATAGTGACTCATGCTGCATGTAATTTATGTTGAAACTGACTTACAAAGCAGCAATGACTGTTGCTGTTTGATATAGCCAGTAAGCAAGTACCGGGTAGCTAATAAGCAAAGAGGCAAAGGCAAAGATACGCGCACTATTTGCCTGCTTATCACTATTAAGTTGGCCCATGAGTGATACATGAGCTGCAACGATGGCAAAAATCGCAATCGGTTGTATGAAGTAGGATAACCCGAGAAAAGCCAGTGAACCGATACTCAGAATGAGGCTCGTATAGCTATGCTCACTACGTTGATGCAGTGAGAGCTGTATTGGCAGTAGTGCTAAACCTATGGCGACTATGATTAGACCGATATTTAACGCCAAGTCGGCAAAACCCACATGATCAACCAGCGTCCAGATAAGGGCTACAACTGGCAAAATAAGACTGACAATAGTGTGAGCTTTACTAAAGCGCTTGCTTTGATATTTACCCGCAAAAAAGAATAACCCATTGAGTACAAGGTTCATCAAGATAAACCCACCCAGTACCAAGATGATAAAAGCTGTCGCGGTATAAGCGGTGCCATCCATTGCATGAGCTGAAAAAGAACTAGTAAGCAGTACTGTAAAAAAAGTGATGAGCGATACAGAGGATTTATTGGCAGACATATCAATTCGATGAAGAAAAAATTAGGTGGGTAACCTTCTCCTAAATTAGTCATTATTTCAAGGCTTGCGTACCTATTCTGAGAGATGTGAGCTAACAGCTTATCTGGTGTGAGTTGCTGTGAGAGTTAAGAGTTAAGCCCAATAAAAATGCCAGCTCCTAATATAGGAACTGGCATTTATCTTATGAAGTACTAGCTAGAAGCTATCTACAGCCTAAAGACTTACAGTCTGTAGCTCATACTTAACATGATCATGTGGGCGTTATAGTCGTGGCTGTTAGAGCCAAAGCTAACTACGTTCCAGATCTCATCAGGTGCGATCTCATTGGCCGCATCATTGTCTTCGTACTTCTCCATCTTGTAGTCTAAACGCAGTGCCATCTTTTCAGTAGCTTGGTATAGACCATAGATGTTGACGTTATGAGACTTGGCATAGTAATCGCCATAATCACCAGTAATACCTTGAGTGACCTGCGTGGTGCTGTCTGACTTAGAGTAAGTGTAATCTACGCCTAAACGTAGTTTCTTCTCCATCAGGTTGTTGTAACTCCAACCTGCACCAATCACATCGACCTGATCTTCAACAACGCCAAACCAGTTTGGTGTGCTCATGTTAGAGCTACCAGCCTGATCGGATTCGATATTTTGACGATTGTAGAATGCAGTGACTGTCATATCATCATTGATGAGGTAACTTGCACTAATGTCATAGCTAAGATCAGTTGATTCAGTTAAACCAATTTGAGTATCGCTATAATCATCAAGGGCATAACGGGTACCAAAATCAATCGTTAGCGTTTCTATTGGGCTGTGTGTTACACGGGCCTCGAGCATAGTACGCTTACGATCGGCGATGTTGTACTTACGTAGCAAGTCGTTAGATTCACTTGACGTCCACTCTGACGCTTGGTACTCAGAGCCATCACGTTCGCCATAGCTACCTTTAATCCACATATCCCAGTTATCGAACTTGCTAAGACGGAATTTACTCCACAGCGTGTGCTCGTTAGTGGTTTCGCGATCTTGGTAACTACGCTCATCTTGACGGTAGTCATAACCGGCCTCAAGACGCATGCCACGTGCGATGCGGTAATCGGCACCTAACTTAGCGCGCTGAGTGGTGATGTCATAAGGTGTGTTATAAGCCACTTGACCTGTTGTTGAGTCGATGCTGATCTGCGTCCACTCTTCAATATTGGTCTTGTTATCACGGTCGCTATAATCATAGCTGGCGTTGACGCGAACGCTGCGATTTAGACGTGAAACTACCTTTAAGTTAACGCCCTTCATATCAACGCGTGCATCGAGTGATTCAGAAGGTAGCTGATAGCCATAACCTGAAGTGACAAACTCTTGATCTTGAGTCATCTGTCCGTAGTGAACGCGACCACTTAAGATAGTTTTATCGGCAGTGACTTGACCCAGTACTGAAACAGTATGTGCTTCATTGTCTGGATCGAGTGCCATAGTCCCTTGAGTTTGCGCACCAAACGTTGGGTTAAATGCGTTTTCAAACGTAAGCTGGCTATACTGGTTTTTAAAGCTTGAACCTGAGTAGTTCAGGGCTGTAAACCAGTTATCACCTCTAAGCTTGATGCCTGCTTCTACTGTATCTGTTGTGTAATCAACAGGTTCAGCGAGCATCATTGACTGGTTGTAGAAACTACCAGAAGTTTGCTTAAGGCCAGTCTTATCTTCACGTTGATAGTTGATATAAGTTGACCATAACTCTTCGCCTTGGTACTCAAAACCTAGACCTGTACGCTTACGTTTAAGCGATAGCTCTAGTGGGTTTAGGCTGCTATTAAGCTGAGTCATATCTTGACTCGAACCTGCAGTCTCCCAGTTGTCAGGTAAGGTGAGGTTATCACTCCCTGCGCCTTGATAAGGAGACATAGCACTGTCTGTTTTATAGGTGGCAATTTGACGATAGTTTAGGTTCAAATTGTATTGACCTGTTTTACCTGCATTGACATCTAAACGGCCATTTTCCATGCCTAAGTTATCGGCTTCAACAGTCGCACGGTAACCTGATTCGCTGACATATTTAAGGTCTGCATCGACCTTAGCGGCGAACTCATCTTCTGCTGCAAAAGCGTTGGCTGAGCGAATATCATCGCTGTTGTTGTAACCCATGCCGACACCAACCGTGCCGTTTACACCGGTTTCAACTGCACAACGCTTACAATCCCACTTTTCGAACTTAACTTTGTCAGTATTCGCATTTTGAATACCGTATCCGCCAGCGGCCATCGCAGTGCTGGCGATACCAGCATTAGCAAGGAGGGCGAGGGTGACTAAATTTAATTTGAATTTCATCTTCTCGACTCCGTTAGCGCTGGAATAGCTTGCCAGATGGATGGTTTGAACCATGAACCTGGGTATGACAGTTCAAACAGCTGCGTCCACCAGTCATGGCGCTACCGCCTACTGATGATCCTTGATCTGTATTACCGAATAGTGCTTGACCACTATGGGCGCTTGAGTGACATTGCTGACAAAGTTGAGGAGCACGAGTTTTCAGCATCCCTTCGTTCACCGAACCGTGTGGATTATGACAAGTGACACAATCTTCAGTTACCGGTGCATGCTCCCACAGTTTTGGGCCACGTTTCTCTGCATGACACTCATAACAAGTTTCATTAACAGTTGGCTTAACAAGATCTGAGTCACTCATAGTACCGTGTGGATTATGACAATCGCTACAGACCATTTGTGCCCACTTCATTGGGTGGCTTGAGCGCTTGTTCATGTCAGCTTTTTGCTTAGTGTGACAGCTAGTACACACTTCCATCTCTGTGTTCTTAGAGAGCACAGGATCTTTGTCGGTATGTATTGAGTGACATGATGCACAGGCTACATCAGCATTGTCATGATGACCGCCGTTCCAAGACATACGTTTATCATCTTGGTGACAGCTCATACAGACACTGTTTTGTAGTTCTGCGGTCAGTGTTGAGTCAGGACCAAAGGCGATCATTGGCTCATTACCACCACGGTTGTGGCTTCCCATTGGACCATGACAAGCTTCACATTGAAGGCCAGCCATCGGGCTCTTGCTTGAGTCTACAGAGCCGTGAACACCTTTGAAGATATCCATGACTTTTTCAGATTTACGGTGACACATTAAGCAAGAGTCTGCCCCTTTCGGAGAGTATTTGCCTTCAGCAAACTTTTTATCCAGTGTGGCTTCAACTTCATCTGGGGTCATCTTAGCATCCCACTTAGACGCGTGAGCGGCTGAAGTCATGCCTAATGACAATACTGCTGACACTAGAAGTGCGGGTAGCACTGACAGTGAAACAGATTTTAGTGTTTTAATGATTTTCATATTTGGCTTCCTAATCTGCACAAATTCGCTTGAAACTAGGGGGAGAGGACTCCCCCTTCAAACTCTTTCCTGCTAGGGCGGCTAAAATCGCCTTAACAAGCGTTGAGCAAATTACATCTTCACAGAAGTGTGATTTTCGATGCTTGGGTTGTGACACATGAAACATGTTTCAAGTTGAGTCGCATCATTGGCAGCTTCATAGCTTCCATTAACAACAGCGCCTTGACCTTCAGCGTGATTCTTAAATGAATCACCGCTGTAGCTATGACATGAGTAACAAGTTGCTGCGATTGGTGTTGTATAACCACCATCAGTAGCAAGTGCACGTTTGCTAGCGAAAGCACCTTCATTGAAGTCATTGTGACACTGACTACAGTTCATTCCAGGAACAGCACCATAGTTGCCATGGCTATGAACTTTATGCAGCTTCATCTCAATAGCGCCAAGGTTTTTACCAGAGGCATAAGTGCCATCAGGTGTGTGACAGCTTACACAGCCATCAATACCGACAACCATTTCACCTGCTTCGTTAACGCGGCCCAGTTGATCAGTCATTACAAAACCTGCGTGGTACTTCTCATGCAGTTCCCACTCAGTACCGTGACAGCTTTCACAAGCGGCAAAGTTAACTGAGTCAGTGTGACGTACACTTGGTGCTTCACCTGAAAGAGTGCCGTGAGCAAGTTCAGCTTTCATTGCAGTGCTATTCACACCTTCAGCACAAGCAATAGGACTAGTGCCATCATTACATAGTGCTAAACCAATAAAGCTAAATGCAGTATCTGCATCGCCTTCACCGTAGGGAAGGTCAGCGATAGTAGTAACAAACTTGCCGTCAACGATTTGTGCATTTTCAGCAAGTACACCGTTTTCAACTAAGTTGATAAGAACCTTGTGCTCGCCATTACCAGGATTTGGGTTGTAACCCATTACTGGAGCGTTAGGACCTACGTTAGTAATTGATTCAAGCTGCTCGATACTTGTTAGAAGAGAAGTTGCATCAACTGCGGCTCCTGCTGCATCTGTAATGCTGATACTTAGGCTTGTTTCGCTACCTGCATCAGTTTGAACTGCAGTAAGAGTGGCTTCCATACCATATTGGTCAATAAAGGCTTTCTTCTGTACGAAGTCACCCATATGCAACTCTTCTGTCCAGCTGGCGTTATGACATGCAATACAGTTGCTGTTGTCATCTTGCTGAGAGTGACCTTGGCCTGCTTTAAAGTCGATGTTCACGTGACAGCTAGTACAAGTTTCCATAGTTGGAACACGTGACCAGTTACCCCATTCAGTTAGCTCACCGCTATCAGCTTCAGGCTCAACGTGACAGGTTTGGCAGTTGTCTTGAAGTAAGGCATGTGCTTTTGCTGCATCTTTAGTGAATTCACCAGTATCTCTATCAGCTTTATAACCTTTGGCTGAGTTGTGCACATTGTGAACTAAGTGAGTAAAGGCAACTTCTGGCTTACCGCGGCCTTCAGCCCACTCTTGAGTATGGCAAGATGCACAAGTCTCAGATGTGGTGTAGCCGTGATAGATAGCTTCGCCTGCAGCGTGACAAGAAGTACAAGTTTCAGTTGAAACTATGTCTTTTGTATAAAGTGCTTGGTAGCCGTCACCTGAGAAATCTTCAGAAAGCTCAGTGCGAGGCACTGACGTTACACCGTCTTGTAGCGTCGAAGCGCTAGCAATAACGTTATATCTTTGAGTCAATTCAGCGTTGTAACCTTCAAGTGTAACAGTAAAGCTGTAGTTACCATTCTTGTGGTCTGTAAATACTTTTTCTGAACCTGTTTTCTGCCACTGTGCGCTATCGCCTGCACCTGAAGCACCTTGAGGAAGAAGTTGAGCAACCGCTTTAACCTCTAAATCTTTTAAGCCAACGACAGGAAGATCTTCTTCGTTTGTCGCAAAAACGTTTATGGTTGGCATACCATCTTGATAAGTGACTTTAGTCACATCTAGGTTTAGTACATTAACCACTTTGGCAGCTGGGCCACCTGGGTTGCCGTCATCGCCATTGTTGCCATCATCGCCACCACAGCCCGTTAAGGCTAGTGACACAGCACTTGCTGCCAAAAGCAGCGCAAACTTATTATTTTGTACGTTCATCATTTTTTTCCCTGCATAGGTTTGACATTGGCTCAAGTGCTGTTGTGATTCTCGTTTACCTGACTTTCATCTACATGTTTGTCATTTGTACGGTTTTTATAAGAGAGCCGCGCTACTTAAGTCGATGCTGGAAATATAATTCCCTATGGGAAGGCTAACGTAATAGGGGGCTAAAATCTGCAAAACAGGTGCGATAGTGTGACCAAGATCTGTCTATTTATAAAGGGGTAGGTGAGGGGGTGTCAAAAGGTGAGTTTAGACTAAAAAATTAGCCTGTTAGTTGATAATCATTCCTATTTAAGTTGATGTATTGTATAGATTCTGTGCTGAGTGAGTCGTTTTATTTTACCGAGATAAAACAAAGGGAGGCTAAGCCTCCCTTTGGGTATAAAGAATCATGGTTTAACGACTAATTGAATAGGGTTAACCATACATCTTTAGTCAGTCGATAACTGATGTTAGTTACCGTGACTTTGCATTAAGCTTTCTGGAGAGTGACATGTTGAACAAGTCTCTTTCGCACGGTTTTGAACATCTTCTGCACTGATACCATCTAAAATACCACCGTTAGTTTCAATGTGAGACTTTCCTGAATCACTGAGGTACTTCTGGTGACAGCTCATACAAGCACCTGCATCAGATGAAACCCAGATGTCGTCGCCAGTCATCATGTCACCAAAGCGCCAAGTACGTTCTGTTGCACGGCCAAGCTTAATGCCGTCATCAGTATGACAAGTCATACAATCAGTTTTAACTACAGTGCTTGAACCTACGCCAGCATACTTAAGGTAGTGACCTTCAGCTTCATGGGCTTTGTAAGCAAAACTTGTAGACTTCTTAGCATTAGGGTACTGCTCACTTGCATTACTCTTGGTGGTCTTATCAGAGGTATGACATGTCTGACAATTTACACCATTGTCGTAATGGTAAACTTCTTGGTTGTGACAGCCTTGACACTTAGTCGCATCGATAATGTTACGGCGTGCTAAAGGAGCTGTCTCTAAGTCAGCACCAGTACCAGACCAAACAAAGTGGTAGGCATCATCTTTGACTTCAATAGAACGTGTTTTATCTGAACATTCTGTCATTACGACTTCAGAAACACCGTAACCACCATTGTTGAAGCAGACCTCTATAGCAGACCAAAGCTCAAAGGTCTTGCCTGTAGCATCAGCAGGTAAATCAAAGTTATTGCCTACAATGCTGAAAGTTTTAGTGCTTGCATCGTAGCTACCTTCTTCTAACTTAATACGGCGATTACTGTAAGACGCTTCAGTATATGCTGGGAAGTCTTTATCGCTATCCCAAGCCACTACAACGCGTGTACCTTGGTTGATAAACTCTTCAGAAATAGGTGAGCCATTAGCATCGAGAACTTGAACGTCAAAGCTAAACTTATTCTCATCAGTGAGTCCGATGTTGCTAAACTCAACACTCATAGCTTTAGCATCATTGTAGGCTTTTAGTACGTCACCATGACGTTTCTCAGCACTGCCTGTTCCACCATATGTATCAGTAGAGTTATGACAAGCTACGCAGTTTGTACTGCTGTGATTTTGAGAAGGCTTTTCAGTATGACAGCCAATACAAGCTGTATTGCTGAGATCAGCTTTAAATAGGTCTGCGTTAGCTGGAGCATTTTCACCTTCAACGTGACATGAGCTACAATCGGCAGCAGGACCTTGTGGGAACATCACTTTACCGTAATCATGTACACCACCACCGTAACCGATAACCTTGTAAGGAGCCGCAACCATGCCTTCTGGTGTGCTAGTCATTCTGTCTTGTCCTTTATGGATCGCATGGATCATAAAGGTGAAGTCAACACTATTACCACTTTCAGGATCGCCTGATGTAGCGGTATGACATGAAGCACAGTTTTCTAGGTTGATTCGACGACCACCGTGGAATGCTAAGCTGTCTGGTTGGTGACAGGTGTAACAAGTTTCAATTGAGACAACGTTACGAGTCTGAATGCCGTCAACTGAACCTGTAGATGGCTGCCAGTCGTAATTTGCATTTGCAGCTAGTGTCGGTAGCTCAAGTTCTAGCGTTGCACGCTGAGTAGAATCTGCGTCATATACGACTTCAACAGGCGTAGTGACACTGCCGATGTTTTGTTGGAAAGTGTAGGTATATGTACCATCACCATTATCGACAAAACATGTTTCACAATCACTAGCTTTCTCTACATTAGCTTGAAATTGGTTCGATGGGTTGATATGTGACTCACCTTCAGGGATCCAGTCTGGGTTAGGTGTTTTTTCGGCATTGATGTAGGCCTGCCACTGGTAACCTCTGTCTGCTTCTGTTTCACCCATCATCTCTGTAACGTGAGATAACTGAGCGATACCAAAACGTAAGTCATGGTCTTTGGTTAAGCCAAGTACAGCGACACCGTTGTCATTTTCAAGAGAGAAATTGACAGTTACAGAGCCAGCATCGACGGTTGCGTCAGTAAATACTGCATTGACACTTTTAGCTGCATCTATCTGTACGCCAACGACGCCATCTTTGCCGTCTTCGCCATCACTGCCGTCGCTTCCGCAACCAGCAAGTGCAAAGGAGAGTATCCCTGCACTGAGTACAGCTTTGGCTGCTGCACTCTTTTTTGTATTAAAAGAGTTGAACTGTTTCATCATGATTATTCCCTGCAATAGTTTTAATCATCACTGAATCATTATTTAACGTTATGCTATATAAGCTGAGTGGTATATAAGAGTGATTCTTATTATCAATTCGTTGTTAAACAGTAACTTAGTGTGTGGAATTTATTTCCCTTGGTAAGGCTAACTAAGCAACGATTTTTTAGCAGTTGTTTTAGCTTCTTTATGTGAGCTCGATCCGACTATTTCTTTAGAGGTATATAAAAGTCGGCTTTTTCAAGGTGTTTTAAGACTGAAATAAGTTTGTAGCGGGTAAAAATATCTGGATGTTGCTGGTTTGTACTGGCATTTGTGGTTGATGTTTTAAAGGTGTGCGTTAGCTGGGGCTAATGTGTTTGCGTTATGGTAGGTGGGCGATAGTTAGGTGCTGATATTTATGGCTTAGCTATGACTTAGCTATGACTTAGCCATGCATTGGCTATGTAGAGTTTTGTTATCGAATCTTTGGCTACTGAATCTTAGCTTTTAAGGTGTAGGGAATGGATACCTGCTTGCCTCTGTTATGAATGGAAATATGAATAAAAGACTTAATGACATTAGATTATGAGTCATAGGTGGCTTGTACTAAGCTGGTTTGAAAATCTACGCTAGTTTGAAAACGTAAGCTTGAGGGAAGGGAGCTGAACTAGGGAGCTAATTTGTGGCGGGAATAAAAAAGCAGGAAGATTTACTTCCTGCTTTTAGTCGTAGATTAGGCTTTTTTAGTCGCCTGTAGCTCGTAGCTAATAACTAAGAGCTGATAATCATTAATAGTTAGTTGGATGAACTTTATCAACACCAAATGATTTACCTTCGGCATGACAGGTTGCACAACTTTCAGTGCCATCGTACGTACCAATCGGAGCACCGAAAACACCACCATTGCTTTCGACATGGCCTCTTAGTGAATCACTATTTTTGGTATGACAGCCTGCACAAGTTGCTGCAATAGGTGAGAACTCGACCGCATCGCCGCGCTCTGTTGCTCCTTCTCTTGCCGTAATAGTTGCAGGTAGGCTATGTAGCTCTTTCATGTCCAATTGACCTTTATCATGACAAGTCGAGCAGTCACCATAATGGTTAGGGAAGGTAATTGAGTCTACATCATTACCACCGTAAGAGGCTGTTCGCTTACTGGCATGAAGAGTATGTACAAGGTTGCGATAATCAAGCGTGTTATTCAGCTGACGGAACGGTTGAATATCACCAGGTGTATGCTTGGATGTCGCGTTTAGGTACATAGTCATGTTGCTGTTATGGCAACTTGCACAGTTACCATCAGTAAAGCTGGTTGCAGTCACAGGTGAGTGACATGCGCCACAGCCAGAATCTGATGGGTTGCTATTACGGTTGTGAACAGCTTTGATGTCGAACTCACCTTCATGACAGCTAATACATTTAGCTTCAGATGCAGCGGCTCTGCGAGTTTCAATTGCACCAAATACAGTGCCTTCAGCAAGTAAAGTGACCTCTAGCAGCTCAACTTCACTCTCATCACCTGCAGCAACTTCACAAGAAGTCAGCACTTGACTCATCTTATCTGTACATACAATCGCTTTTGCCATCAACATGCCTGATTGAGCGATGCCAAAGTTATCAGCATTGATATTTTCAATGGTAAAGTTGGTAGTGAATGCAGACTCTTCAGCTGAAACATTGGCATTCGCTATTAGATCCCAGACTTTGCGAGATTGGTTATTTGCCACCTCACTGGTGAAATCGTTATCGACTTCGCCCGCAGCTGTTAACCATACATTGGCCACACTATCGGCAAACACGCTCTCTAAACCTTGATGGCTTAAAGTGAATGTCATCGTTGATGCTTCACCTTCAACAAGCAGTGATGCATTAGTCAGCGATAACTCGATATCAGCAATCATCTTATCGCGAGTATTGGTATGTGCCATATGGAAGATAGCTGCACCTTGTGGGTTACTATCGTCAGCATGACAGCTTGAGCAAGACTGGTTTTCAAACACGCCACGGACATCTGCGCCTTCAACGCCATCGATTTCAGGGTCTGCATAATAGTGGAAGTAGTTACCGACAAAACCACGATCTTTGCTATCACCTGGTGGTGTTAACCATTCGGCATTATCAACAGGGTTGAAGTCTGCCATATGACAAGATGCACAGGCTTCTTGACGATGGAACTGGAAGTTCTCAGCTTGAGCTGGAGAATGTTCCTCATTGATATGACACGTCTGGCAATTGCCCATATCGGTAGGGAAGGTGGTATCTGTGTAATCGTGAACACTACCGCCGTAACCTGCCATCAGGTAGGTACCATCATGGATACGGTGAAGCATTGAACCAAAGTCGATGGTTGCACCTGTTTCAGGATCGCCTGAATAGGAGGTATGACAAACAACGCAGTTTTCAATCTCAATACGCTTGCTGCCGTGCATCATTAACTTAGGTGCCCAAGCATGTTCGTAATCGTCGCTATGACAACGAATACAAGATTCTTGTAGATCGACTAAATTACGTGTTTCATCCGCTTCTGCGGCGCGATCGAGTGCAGGTACAAAGTCATAGTGAGTATTAACAAGGGTTGCAGCACTAAATGTGCTCGATGGCTTTAGCTCTAGTGTGACACGGTGAGTGAGTTCACCATTAAACTCAGTATTAACAGCTTCAATCTGCTCATACTCTGACAATGTCTTAGAGAAGGTATAGCGATAAGTACCATGCTCTAGTACTTCGATACATTCAGTTTTACAACTTGTCTCGATATTGGCTTGGATTTGATCGCCCGCAAGGTGTGTGTAGCCTTCTGGGATATGATCAGGATTAGCACTTTTGACAGTGTTGATGTAGCTAGTCCATTGAGTCGGTTTTATTCCCTTGAACTGCTCAGGTGTGACTGGCTGACCTACTGCATTCATGTCGCGTTTTTGCAGTGCATCAAGCTTTGCAATACCAAAACCTAAGGTATTAATGTCTGTAAACTCTTCTAGGCCAAAAACTGGCACGCCATTGGCGTTTAATAGTTCAAAGTCTACTGCAACCAAGCCGTTATCGACTGTTGCATGTAGGATATTTGCATTAAGGCTAGTGGCTTGTTGGATATCAACACCAACCTTGCCATCTTCGCCGTCTGAACCATCTTTACCGTCACTTCCACAACCAACAAGTGCAAATGATAATGCTCCTATGCCGATTGCCGATTTTATAGCGGTACTAATTGGATACCGTTTCATCATTGTTTCCCCTGCATGAGATTGTGTCTCAGAGCGGCTCGTTAATTATTTTGCGATTAATAAGCTCTGAGCTTCTCTGGTTCTTACTTGAACCTTGTTTATATTCAGATATGTTTGCTGAGGAGGTGAGTTATTTGTTTGCTATTGCCTCAAACAAGTATCAGCGCCTCAAGCAGATCTTACCCAAAAGAGGTAGTAGTGTAGAAAATGGGTAACATGATCTGTGAGGGATATCCGTTTGGGATAACAGCAGTTGTTATAAATGTTAAATGCCAACAAATTCAACTGGTTGTTATATTTTTCTTTTGAGGGGATAGCAGTTTTAATCTTGAGTTAAGTCTGGTGCTTAAGTTATTAATTGAATCTTAATCTGGATAGAAACTTAGGCTGTAAACTTGTTTTAGATCAACTTAAATTCCAGTAAATCTAGCTTGTTAAGCACTGAATTTAACAATTAGGCGGTTAGCTTGTTAATCTCAGGTGGTGTGAAGCGCTTAAAAAGTGACAAGTTATACCAGTTCCATTAAACATGTGATCAATTCAGAGCTTTCTCAGGGATTTCGATCCAAGACGCATCGTAGAAGAAATGGTTATTCCCTTTTGAGGCGGTGCAACGCAGGAGTGGAAGTCCTGAGAAGCTCACGAAGTGCGGGTTTAAAATCACTTTATGCTGCGCATGTGTCTTTCGAAATAGAATAACTATTAGTTTCAATCCACTTACTTGCCTACAGCAATTTTAACTCCCGCTGAATGGTCAGCTCTTTAATGGAACTGGTATTATTATCATTTATGAGTTTTATTGAGGTAACCTTTTATTAAACTCAATAAAAACGGCACTATACCAAGTGGTTATAGTGCCGTTTTAATATTGAGCGATTTAATTAGCCGTCAAACTGTGACGAGCTCATTGTTACCACTGAACAGGGTGTACTGCATCGACGCCGTTTGTCTTACCTTCAGCATGACACGTTGCACAGCTTTCACTGCCTGGTACATAAGTCCCTCTGGTATCATTTGCAGCGCCACCATTAGCACGTATATGAGCGACTAATGAATCTTTGGCACCGTGGCAACTCACACATGTCGACGCAATCGGTGAAAACTCAACAGGGCCTAATACAGAGTCTGTAGATGTCGTTGCAACCATAGTGCTCAATCCGTCCATCTTCAGCTGACCTTTATCATGACATACTGCGCAATTTCCATAATGTTCAGGGAATGTGACTGGATCTTGGGTTGATCGCTTGCTGGCATGGTGAGCGTGAATGCGGACTTTAAAGTCAATATGATCAACAATTGATTTTGAGTCAGCGCCTGAACGTGTTGGGTTATGACACATCTGGCATTCACCCTCAAAATTGCTGTAACTACCGCTGTGTTTGAAGTCTATACCAAACTTGCCGATAAACTTCTCATCGTGACAGTTAGCACATGTTTCATTGCTTACAACGATTCTTCTGGCCATCACGTCAGTATCACCATTGAGATTAAAGGCGACCAGGTCGCCAGTGATCACTGCAGGGTTTATCGACTCATCGCTTCCAGTTCCACAATTCACTCCCATGAGTGTATCTCGATCTACACACATCTTAGTTGAGATCACCCCAGTAGCTGTTTGGCTCGCATCTGCTGCTAATGAAGTCGTAGTTGTATAACGATAAATACCATCTGTCACCATTGTTGGGGTGAGTGATGTTAGGGTGACTTTTTGCGTGCCTGAACCAAAGTCGATGTCATTACCAAAACCGAAGTAGATTGCACTTAGAGAGATGCGAGCATCTGCATCAGGGCTCATTACAGTAGATGTAAGTGATGAATCTGCAAATGCGACATCAAACGTGATCATACCAGTATCAATGGAGACTGAATCAGCCAGTAAAGTGGCAGAGTAAGCATCTTTAGCATTATCTTTAGCAATCGCATCTGTCATATGGTGACCTGCGCCTTCTTGGCCTTGATCGGCATGACAGGTGCTACAGCTATGATCAGGCATGTACTTATCATGCATCTCATCTTTAATCACACTCGGATTGGTCGAGTCTGAGTGACATGAGCCACAAGCAAGCGCTCTATGGTGCTTAAAGTTAGCAGCATCTGCAGGTGCTGTTTCACCTTCGATATGGCAGGTACGGCAATCATACATATCGGCAGGGAAGGTAACATCTTGGTAGTCATGGACTGAGCCACCGTAGCCGACCATAAAGTACTGCGCCTTGTGGATCTTATGAACCATATAGCCCATATCGATAGGGGCACCTGTTTCTGGGTCACCTGCGTAACTGGTGTGACACATTTGACAGTTTTCAATCGCGTATCGCTTAGAGCCATGCATGATGAGCTTAGGCGCCCATGCATGGCCGTAATCGTCACTATGACAACGTAAACAGGAGTCTTCTAAAAACTCTACGGTACGTGTGTCTTCTGCGCTAACGGCCTCGCCCGAAGAGGGCAGGAAGTCAAAGTGTGTGTTGACTAGCTTATTGACGTCTCCATCGGCTCTAAGCTCCATAGTGACCCTGTGAGTTAAGCTGTCATCAAAAGCTAGGTCTAAATCTCCTACAGGTTCAATGGTCGAGAGGTTAAGCTGGAAAGTATAGGTATACTCGCCCGCTGAAACCTTAGTGACACATTCCTGTTTACAGCTCCCCTCAAGTGATGGCTGGATCTGAGGGCCTGCCAACTCTTCATATCCTGCGGGAATATTTTCAGTAACAGGCTCTACCATATTATTGATGTAGCTGATCCACTGTGGTGTTTTATACCCTTTGCCTTCTGTAGGAAGCAGCTTTGCAATACCAAGACCTAACGTATCGACACCAGCATAAGTATCGAAATCTGTTATTCCGACACCGTTAGCATTCTCAAGAGTGAAGTTAACAGTAACCACTCCATCAACAACAGTAGTTGAGCTGATGTTAGCGACTAACTCATTGGCTTGAGCGACGGAGAAACCGATCTCACCATCTTGTCCATCTTCACCATCTTTGCCATCACTACCACAACCAAGAAGGAGTGCAGAGCAGGTCAGTGCGATAAAGCTAAGCTTTGAACCTTTTCTTTTGATATCCATAATTTGCGTTCCATTATCTTATTGCATCATCAACTAGGTAAGATAAGTGCAGTACACTCATCTTTTATTTTTATTTTATTGGGTGAACAGCTAATACATCTGAAGAAGCACCTTGGCCATGACAGGTTGCACAAGACTCAGTGCCAGCTGTCGCATCCTCTTTGCTTCCCATAAATACGGCGCCCTGTTGGGTCATATGATTTTGAGCACTATCACTTGAGTGACAATCGCTACATATCGCAGCGGTAGCACTGGTATAGCTGCCATCATCTAAGGCTAAGGGCTGAACGCCTGTGTTTAAAGGTAATGCTACAGTTAACACGCCGCTCTCACTGCTGGTATGACATTGTGCACAGTTACCGATTTGACCTGGATAATTCAAATCTTCATAGCCTTCGCGTTGAGCACTGTGTAGACCGTGGATCATATGTTTATAGTCAGCAGTCGCCAGTGATGGGTTGGCAGAGGTTGAATCTGCGAGCATAAATGGGTTATGACAAAGCTGGCATTGGCCCTCAAGATCATTACGTGAGCCGTGGTAATTTAGCGCTTGGTCACCATGACAAGTGCCACAAGTCTCATTGGTTACTACGACACGTCTACCTTCTGCGGAGAGAGCTGTTTGATTGAAGAACTGATGAGATGATTTGATATTAACCGTCGAGAAATTCTCATCTGAACAATCTCCTAACGCTCCATCTGAGCTACAAAGTTTGCCTTGAACCGCTAAGGTACCTTGATCGGCCTCAGTGCCAACCGGAACCGTAAGGCCAGTTAACTCATAGGTGTAGCTACCGTCGCTACCAGAAGCAGGTGTAGAATCTTGCAGTTTTAACGAACTCGCAGAACGGGTTGAATAATCAAAGCTTGTTCCCCAGTTTGCAACAATGCGCAGATCATCGACAAAACTGAGCTTGTCAGCACTATCAGAGTAGACTTCACCTGATGCTGGGTTACTTAGCTTAATCGTGAAGGTGACACTGGTTCCTGAAAGGCTGGCTGCAGTTATCTCGGCAGTAAACTGAGCTAATGCCTCATCATCACCACCATCGTTATGAACATTCGCCGTCCATTCAGAGTTATGACAAGCGACACAATTACTGTTATCTGCTTGAGCTGGGTGGCCTTCACCGGCAGGGAAGTCGATATTGTTATGGCAAGAGCCACAGGTTTCCATGGTGGGTACTCGAGCCCAGTTGTAATGCTCAGTTAACGCCTCATCGGGGGCATGACATGTTTGGCAGTTAGCCAAAGAGCCTGGGAAGCCTGTTAGGTGTTTTGCATGTATCATCTGTGGGAAGATATTGTCATTGTTACTGACTTTTCCTTCACTATGACAGGTGACACAGGTTTCGACTTCATTGTACTTACTGCCGTGAAATGCCAAATCGTTATGACAAGTGTTGCAGGTCTCCATAACGATAAGGTTGCGGGTATAAGCGACCGCACCTGAGTCTTGCCAATCGAAATGTTGGTTGGTTACGGGAAGCTCAGTGCCATCGGCGAGGCTATCTCCGCCAACTTTTATGACAAGCCTTTGTGTAGCACCAGCCATATAGCTCATATCATTCATGCCATCGAAAGCGGCACTAAAGGTATAGCTATATTGACCATTTCTATGGTCGACTAGCTCGCCAGTGCAGCTAGTTGAGCAGCTTTCAGAGGTAAAGTACTGCCATTGGCTGCTGTTTCCGGCATTGGTGTAACCTTGAGGCAGAAGCTGAGAAGCGATGAAGGTAGGCGTCGATACACCGACAACGGGTTCATCATCTTGATTGCTGATGCTGTAGTTAACGGTGGCAATACCACTGTTCATACTCACATCATCAACGGCTATCATCAGTGATGAGATTTCTGTTGCAGGAGGTCCGCCTGGTTCGCCTGGATTGCCAGGTGAACCATCATCGCCACCACATGCTGCCAGCAATATTGTTAGAGCGAGTGGCAGCGCCTTTTTTGCATTAAACACACATTTTAGATCTATTATTGGTTTCATCATCTCTTCCTTGGAATACACTCTCACACTGACTTTCCAAAAAACATCTTTCAATTTATTGAATCTCTTGCGGTTAGATATGGGCTACTATCAGCCGCTAAAGCTCGTAGCTAAAATTAGTAACTAAAGTTGATAACTAAGGGTGACACCAAAATAGTGAGCACTGTAGTCATGGCCCAGATCGCCAAAAGTGATGACATTGGGTATCTGATCTAAGCTTGCTCCTTGGTTACTCCAATCTGCATCTTGGTATTGCTCAAATATCCAATCGAAACGAACGCCCATAGACTCGCTAAATTGGTAATCGGCAAAGGCATTAACATTATGCGTCGTGGAGAAGTAGTCACCATATGGAGTGGTCAACCCTTGTGTGACTTCTGTGTCGCTTTGTCCGTCTGAGTAGTTGTAATCAATACCGAGTGCTAACTTTTTATCCATTAAGTTTTGGTATTGAACACCTAGGCCCACAACTGTTGATTGCTCATCTACATTGGCAAACCAGTTAGCGGTGCTGAAATTACTACTGCCTGCTTGCTCGCTATCTCGCCAGTCTTGGTTAACGAAGGCATTGATGCTGAGGTCTTCACTGAATAGGTATTGACCTGAGATGTCATAACCCAAGGTTTTCACATCAGTTAGACCAATTTGGGTATCAAGATAATCATCATGACTTTGATGCAGGTTTGCGCTGGCGGAAAATGACTCAGAACCACTAAAACTGGCTAGCACGCTATATTCTTGTCGTTCTCGATCGGCGAGGTAAGACTTTCTCAGTAGGGGATTGCTAGGGCTGTCGGTTCGAGTAACGGCGTTATAAGTGCTCCCACTTCTATCTTTTGCTTCTGCTTTCAGGCCGAATGACCAGGAGTGAGAAGGGCGGTAATTGAGTTTTCCGTATATGCCGGACTCTTCTACTGTCTCTCTATCTAGATCGCTGTAGTTGTTATGATCGTATTGGTAACCTGCATCGAGGTAGACATTGCGGGTGAAACGATACTTAGCTGCTAATTTTGCCTTTTGACGAGTGCGGTCATATTCAGGATTCATATCATTGCCTGAATAGTAACTATCGGTAATAACTTGCGGATAACTATCTACTGCTGTTTTATTGTCTCTATCACGATAGTCATAACTGGCTCTTAGACTTAATTCACGCGTTATTCGTCCTGAATACTTTATCGTCATCTCAATCATGTCGACTTGACCTGCAAGGTTTTCGGTTGGCAGTTCGGGCGATGGGCCGTTGATGGTTGCCGGTAGAAACGCTTGATCTTGAGTGAAGCGGCTAAAGCCTGTGTGCATTAAGATCTGTTGACCATCGGCGCCAAACTGAGCATTACCAGCAATTCGGTAGGCTTTATTATCAGGCGCAGTGGCACTTTGACCTGAATAGGCCGCACCGAACGTTGGCGTAAACGCTGAGTCCCAACTTAACGCATCGTGGTCGTTATTATAGTGGCTAAGCATGGTATCGATACCTGCAAGCCACCCATCTCCATTGAAGTAGATTTTAGCACCCAAGTTATCGGTAGTGTCATCGATGAGCTGAGCTAACATGGCGCTATTGGTCAATATATTGCCGCTAAAGGCTCTTTGCCCCGTACGAGCTTCATGCCGGTAATCTACTTCTGCTTTGTATGAACTACCTTGATAATGGGCATCGAGCGTCCATCTATCTCTTTGCGTACTCAGTGTTCTATTTTTGCTGTCGGCAAGGTTTGGCATTTGTCCTGTAGTTGCCCCCGCTTGCCAGTTATCCGCAAGAGTCATGGCGTCGCCATTGACGAGATAGGGGCTTAATGCCTTATTGGTATCGTAATTTGCAATTCCGCGGTAGCCAAAAGCAACCTCATATTGACCGGGTCTTCCCGTGCTTAGCTTTGCACTACCATTGTCATAGCCTAGTTTATTGGCTTCAATATTTGTCTGGTAACCCGACTCACCATAAAGCGCTACATCAGCATCTAGGTGAGCGACTACGCCATCTTGATCTGTACCGGTAGCATTACCAAAGTGGCTATCTGCAGCATCATTGTAGGCAACACCCGCACCAACAGTTCCCTGAGTGTCTGATGAAACCTTACAGCGTTTACACTCCCACTTTTCAATCTTAATATTGGCCCGATTGACTTTAGAAATGCCGTAGCCATCGGCATAAACTGGTGTGAAAACGCTACCGATTGCTATGGCTATCACAGACTGCTTACACCTTTGCTTCGCTAGGGTATTTATCATATCTATGTTCATTGTTATCACTCCCTACTTAGCGCTGCAGTAATTTGCCAGACGGATGATTAGAACCATGTACTTGGCTGTGGCAGTTCATACATGATTGGCCTGCATTGAATGCATTCTTCTGATTACCAAATACGGCATTTGAAGTATGACCATCTGATGCATGGCAACTCTGACAAAGCTGGGGTGGCTTACTGATAAGCATGCCTTCATTAACACTGCCATGAGGGTTATGGCAGTTAGCACAGTTGTCAGTTACTGGAGAGTGCTCCCATAATTTAGGGCCGCGTTTTTCAGCGTGGCAGGCGTAGCAGTTTTCATTGACACTCATCTGTTTAAGGTTTGAATCACTTAAGCTACCGTGGGGGTTATGGCAATCACTACACACCATCTGTTGCCACTTTAATGGATGGGCTGAGCGTTTATGAAGATCGGCTTTTTGTTGGGTATGACAGGAGGTGCAAACTTCAACTTCAGTTTTTCGCTCACTAATAGGGTCCTTGCCTGTATGGACTAAGTGGCAGCTAGCACAGCTCACATCAGCGGTGTCATGGTGGTTACCACTCCAAGCCATACGCTTGTCATCATTGTGACAGCTCATACAAACACTATTTTGTTTTTGAGCAGGAACTGGAGACTGGTCACCGAAGGTGATCATTGGTTCTTTACCACCGCGGTTGTGGCTACCTTGAGGGCCGTGACAAGCTTCACATTGAAGATCGGCCATGGGGGACCCCTTGATATCAGGGTTGCCATGCACGCCATCGAATAGGGCCATGACTTCAGCACTTCTTCGGTGGCACATCAGACATGAGTCGGCGCCTTTAGGTGAATACTTCCCTTCAGCAAACTTTTTGTCGAGAATCGCTTCAACTTCTGCAGGATCTTTATCATCCCATGGGGCAGAAGCTAAATTGAAACTAAAGGCAGTTAAAAATAATAACAGGCAGGAGATTACCTTGCCTTTAATCCATGCATATTCCATGTTCATCATCACACATCCTGAGCGCTATATTTAGCTAATAGTTTTTATATAAGTAATTTACAAATTTACTAACTTGTAATACTAGTACATTTTCGTGACAAACAAGTAACAAATACGCATGATTTTCAAAGTAAAGAGTGATGATTATTATGAGTAAAATCGAAGATGTGATCTGTATCACGTTATATTCTTGGAGCATTTTTAAAATAGCTCAAATCAATTGATTTGCATTCTCATTTGCGATGCGTGTAACTAAAATAATTCTCTTCGTTCATTTATTAGTTGGGACATTTGTCACATAATATAGAATACAATTGAAAACTATTATCGTTTTCAATACTAAATGTTGATCTAGGTAAAGTTATTTTCCAATTGCCTTAGTTAGAATTTATATAAACTAATGAGTCATGAACCTTTTCAGGGTAAATACATAATGAAATTAAGCGATTTAAATCCAGGCGACCATGCCACGATTTCTGAAATTGGCCAACTTAGCTTGCCTGCGGTTGTTAAACGCAAGTTATTATCTATGGGGATCACCCCCAATACCTCTTTTAGTATTCTGCGTAACGCACCTATGGGTTCAGGACTAGAGTTAGATTTACGGGGAAGTCGATTATGTATGCGTCGTGATCTTGCCGACATTATCGATGTACAGATAGTAGAACAAAAAATTGAGGCGGATAAAGCGCATGGCTAAGCAGTTTCATTGTGTGACCGTTGGTAACCCTAACGCAGGGAAATCGACACTCTTTAATGCACTAACAGGTGCAAATCAGCAAGTTGGTAACTGGTCAGGTGTAACCGTTGAGAAAAAAACAGGCCAATTCACATTAAATGGAGCAGATGTTTCACTAACCGATCTGCCAGGTATTTACGATCTGCTTCCTGCTGGGAATAGCTGTGACTGCTCTTTAGATGAGCAAATAGCGCAACAGTTTCTGGCTGAACAGCAAGTTGATGGCATTATCAACCTTGTTGATGCCACAAATATTGAAAGACATCTCTACCTCACAGCTCAACTGCGTGAGTTGGGTATTCCAATGGTTGTTGTGCTTAATAAAATCGATGCAGCACAAAAGCATGGCATAAGCGTTGACGTTGATAAGATGAGCAAAACTTTAGGTTGCCCAGTTGTCAGTGTTTGCTCCCGTGATGAAGGGGATATCGAAAAGGTTAAGTCTCAGGTGGTATCGCTACTTGAGGGCAAGGTGTCTGAAGAAGCGTTAGTGCTAAATTACGACGCTAAGATTGAAGAGGGCGTCAAGAACCTACTTGAAAGCGACGGTGAGTTAAGCCGAGGTCGTGCACTCGCTATGCTGGCTAACGGGCTAGGTTGCGGTCAGTGCAAAAATGGCAAGATGCTGGATGATGTAAAACAGTGTACAGAGTCTTTATCTAGCCAAGGCAAAGATATTGAGATCATGGTTGCTACCACCCGCTTTGACTTTGTTCAAAGTGTGTATGACTCGTCAGTCGCTACCACGGGCGCAGAAACAATTAGTGATAAGCTGGATAAAGTGATTCTGCATCCAGTTGCGGGTGTGCCCGTCTTCCTGTTTGTCATGTATCTGATGTTCATGTTCAGTATCAATGTTGGTAGCTCATTTATCGACTTCTTTGATATTACTGCTGGTGCCCTTTTTGTTGATCATTTAGGCGCGCTTATGGCAAGCCTTGGTTCGCCTGACTGGCTAGTGACTATTATCGCTGGTGGCGTTGGTCAAGGTATCCAAACTGTTGCAACCTTCATCCCTGTTATTGCTGCGCTATTTTTAGCGCTGTCTGTGCTAGAAGGCTCAGGTTACATGGCGCGTGCAGCATTTGTTGTCGATGGATTAATGCGACGTATCGGTTTACCAGGTAAAGCGTTTGTTCCTATGATTGTTGGTTTTGGTTGTTCAGTACCTGCAATCATGGCAACTCGTACTTTAGGCAGTGAGCGTGAGCGTATCGTAACCGGTATGATGGCGCCATTTATGTCATGTGGTGCTCGTTTGCCTGTCTATGCGCTATTTGCTGCTGCATTCTTCCCTGAATCAGGTCAGAACTTAGTATTCTTGCTTTACATTATTGGGGTCTTGGCTGCTATTGGTACCGGCCTGCTACTTCGCTCAACCATACTACCAGGTTCTAGCAGCGCAGTGGTCATGGAGCTTCCTAGCTATGAAAAGCCTAAGTTTAAAACGGTAATGAACCGTACTGGTAAGCGTACAAAGAGCTTCATTCTTGGTGCTGGTAAAACGATTGTTATCGTTGTGACGCTATTAAACTTCGTTAATTCGATTGGTGTTGATGGCTCTTTTGGCCATGAAGATAGCTCTGAGTCAGTATTGAGTGTTGCTAGCCAGAAAGTGACACCACTGTTTGCACCTATGGGTGTAGAGCAGGACAACTGGCCTGCAACTGTGGGTATCATTACGGGTATTTTTGCTAAAGAAGCAGTAGTTGGTACGCTAAATAGTCTTTACAGCACACCAGCTGGTGATGACGAGGAGTTAGCACCGTTTATTGAAACGCTTAATGAAGCAATAGCAACGATTCCAGAGAACTTGTTAGGTATTCAGGTACAAGATCCTCTAGGACTTGATGTTGGTGATGTGACCTCTCTTGAAACAGCATCTGAAGAGTTAGAAGTCGATTCATCAACATTTACTGCACTACAAGCTGGATTCACTGGTATTGCAGCAGCATTTGCTTACTTACTGTTTGTACTGCTTTACACGCCTTGTGTTGCCGCTATGGGTGCGCTAGTTGGTGAGTTTGGCGGACGTTGGGCAGCTTTTGCGGGTGTTTGGACTTTTGCATTAGCCTATGGCGTTGCGACTATCTTCTACCAAATCGCTACATTCAGCGCTCACCCGTTAAGTTCTAGTTTGTGGATTGGTTTCTTCCTCAGTGCCTTGGTTATCTTCTACCTTTGGTTGAAGGCTAAAGCAAAGCGTACAGAGATGCAGACATTAAATGTGAAGATTATCACTGAATAGTTAGTGTTTGTTTAGCTAAAAAAGCAGCGATAATTCGCTGCTTTTTTGTTTTCTATCGCTTTGTCGAGACTTTTTACCATTCAGCCGTTGTATCTCATTAAGAGATAGTGGATCATCTCTTTAATTACATCAAAATATGCCTTACTCAAGAACAAGGTCAATCATAGTATTAGACCTAGCTTGAAGGCACAGCGTTTTTAAGAGGAATCACATGAGTCATGTGGACAGCGAAGTTCGTCCTAGTAACTTCATTCGTAATATCATAGATGAAGATCTTGAAAGTGGTAAGCACACTGGTGTACATACGCGCTTTCCGCCAGAGCCTAATGGCTTTCTTCATATCGGCCATGCAAAATCAATTTGCCTAAACTTCGGTATAGCGAAAGATTATAAAGGTCAATGTAACTTGCGCTTTGATGATACTAACCCTGAGAAAGAGGACATTGATTATGTTCACTCGATTCAGGATGACGTCAAGTGGCTTGGTTTTGAGTGGTCTGGCGATATCAAATACTCCTCTAACTATTTTGATCAACTACATCAATATGCAGTTGAGTTGATCACTAAAGGGTTAGCTTATGTTTGTTTCCTTAATGGGGAAGAAACACGAGAGTACCGTGGCACGTTAAAAGCGCCGGGTAAGAATAGTCCATACCGTGATACATCAGTTGATGAGAACCTTGAGCTATTTGAAAAAATGCGTAAAGGAGAGTTCAAAGAGGGTGAGTGCGCCTTAAGAGCTAAAATTGATATGGCATCATCATTTATGTGTATGCGTGATCCTATCATCTACCGTGTGCGTTTTGCTCATCATCATCAAACTGGTGACAAGTGGTGCATCTACCCAATGTATGACTTTACTCACTGTATCTCTGATGCCATGGAGAATATCAGTCACTCATTATGTACTTTAGAGTTCCAAGATAACCGACGTTTATATGACTGGGTATTAGATCAGTTAGATGATTTCCAGGCTCCGAATCGTACTCGTCAGTATGAGTTCTCAAGACTTAACCTAGAATACACCTTGATGTCTAAGCGTAAGCTTAATGATCTGGTGAGCCGTAACTTGGTTAATGGTTGGGATGATGCGCGTATGCCGACTATCGCTGGCCTTCGCCGTCGTGGTTATACTGCAGCTTCAATTCGTGAGTTTTGTTTACGTATTGGTGTGACTAAGCAGGACAACATGGTTGAAGTGGCTATGTTAGATGCGTGCATACGTGAAGAACTCAATGATAATGCACCGCGTGCTATGGCTGTGATCAATCCTGTTAAAGTGATTATTGAAAACTACCCTGAAGGGCAAGTTGAAACGCTTAATGCACCTGTTCATCCAAGTCAAGAGGAGCTAGGAAAGCGCGAGCTCACTTTTGGTCGTGAACTGTTTATCGACGCGGATGATTTCCGTGAAGAAGCAAACAAAAAATACAAGCGTTTAGTACAAGGTAAAGAAGTTCGCCTTCGAAATGCCTATGTTATTAAAGCTGAACGTTGCGATAAAGATGCAGAAGGGAACATCACTACGATTTACTGTACGTATGATGATGAAACTTTAGGTGTTAACCCTGCTGATGGTCGTAAAGTAAAAGGGGTTATTCATTGGGTTGAAGCAAGCAGCGCCAAGCCTGCCGAGTTCCGCCTGTATAACAGACTCTTTACCGATACTAATCCGGCAGCTGCAGAAACGGTAGATGAAGTGCTAAACCCTGATTCTCTTATCGTTAAGCATGGTGTTGTTGAAGCTGGGCTTGTTAATGCTGAAGCCGAGAAAGCGTATCAGTTTGAGCGTGAAGGCTATTTCTGTGCAGATAATAAAGACTCATCGCCAGAAAACTTAGTGTTTAACCTGACAGTTGCACTACGAGATTCATCTCAGTAACGCTTTTTATAACATGAGCGCATGAAAAAAGGCTTTAGGGTTCCCCCTAAAGCCTTTTTGTATTCTGTCTTTTAGAACCTAGAACCTAGAACCTAGGCCTTACTGATACATAGGTCCAAAGCCGACGCTCCAGAGAATAACGCTAGATGCCATCAATGCAACTAAGAGAACCAGGCCTGCTGTAACCACTGAGCTAGCATAGATAAATCCTTTCTCTTCAGGAATATTCATGATGATAGGCACCCCTGTGTATAGCAAGTACACAGAGTAAGATAAGCCAGCTAAACCAATTAGCATGACAAACCAAATAGTAGGGTAGAGGGCGGCTAGACCAACCATAAATAACGGTGTTGCTGTATATGAAGCAAGTTCCAGCGCTTGAGTAAATGTTGGCTCTGCATCGAATGTCTTAGCCATCCAATATGCTAAATAGGCGAGTGCAAATACGCCACCAATTAAACCAAAATACATACCACCAGACATCAGCAATGCACTTTGTTGTGTTAAAAATAACGGTTCACCGACACCTAAGTTCCAACCTAGTTGAGTCGCTGCGATAAATGTACAGATAACCGGAATAAGTGCAACGAGCAAAATATGACTTAAGCTACTTTTCAGCGCTTCATGATTTTGCTCAATTGTGTGCCACTCCTCTTTCGGGTGAGTGTATAGCCCCATTAAGTGATTTAATATCATTATAATTATCCTTGTTTAGCTTTAACTTTTGCTCGCCAAACTTCAGACGAGCCTACATGCCTATTGGTCTAATTCCCAAAGACCGTACGGCTCACGATACCCAACTAAAATCGATCTACTCATTAACGCATTAAAATTGTTTTGGTATAAGTTTATTTATTGAACAAAACTACCTCTTAGTCAAGCTGATATTGCCTCACTTGTTAATTATTTGTTTCAGCAAGCTAGGCTCTGTTGAAATGAGCAAGCTCAATTAATTGATTTATTCGCTGATATTTGGTGATAAATGCGTAAATAGCGATCTTTGTAAGACTGAGGAAGTGGTAGAATGGCGACTTAATAATACTGGTTTAAATTTATTTCGAGAACAGACTTTATGCAGCAACTGTTAGCACCTATTCATGATTTTTTAGGTTGTGAAACACCGGACGCCTGGATTGAGGTGGCCAAAAAGCCTGAAAATTTATCGACTCTGCTTATCGATCATTGTAATTGTGAACTTAAAGCTGCCCAAACAGCATTATCTTTAATTAGGAAATATGCTGTCGATAAAGCCCATGCTCAACCTCTGCTTGATTGGGCTAAGCCCTATGGAGAGTTTGTGTATAACAAAGATCGTGATATTGAACAGTTTCTTTCTCGCAATAGTAAAAAGAATGAACTGGCTGCCGAGCTTGTGCCTAAATCTTCGTTTGAGCATGGCCCTGAACTTATTGGAAAAATGGTACGACTCATTAAAGAGGAGTTTCATCATTTTGAGCAAGTTTTAGAGATCATGCATGCGCGGAATGTGCCTTATCAGAACATGACCGCTGGTCGTTATGCCAAGGGCATGATGAAGCAAGTTAGGACGCATGAGCCTGCGGCGTTGGTTGATAAATTAATTATTGGGGCATTTATTGAAGCTCGCTCTTGCGAACGCTTTGCTAAGCTTGCGCCATTTCTAGATGGTGAGCTTAATAAGTTCTATGTATCACTGTTGCGGTCTGAAGCTAGGCATTACCAAGATTATTTAGTGCTTGCTGAGATGGTCCAATCCAATGCTATGACAGCCAAAAGCATTCCCGTAGCGCAAAGAGTTCTACAGATTGGTGAGGTTGAAGCTGAGTTAATTTCTTCACCTGATCCAGAATTCAAATTCCACAGTGGTGCGCCTGAAGGTTAATGATGTACAAGCTTGATATTGCAGGGTTGATGCGCTTTTAATCAATGTGGACTAACGTGAGCTCAGATTGAATCCTGAGCTTCGAAAGGAATATTGCTGAGGCACAGAGAGTTTTGCGAGATAGTTAACACACTGCCTTGTTCGTACCAGTCGCCTACAACAACACGCTGTAATTCAACACCTGATGTTCCACTGAATGTGTGAATGTCAGGTCTATGGGTGTGGCCGTGAATCATCAGCTGAGCTGCAACTTGTGTCATCAGTGAGGTGACGGCATCAGCATCAACATCCATGATCTGCATGCTTTTACTCATATTACTCGATTTACTTTTGGCACGGATATTATTGGCAATCTTCAGTCGTGTTTGTTTTGGCAGATGTGTATAAAGCCACTTGATGACAGGGTTGTTACGAAAGCGTCTAAACCGTTGGTAAGCAGTATCTAGAGTACAAAGGCTATCACCGTGCAACAGCACAGTCGGTTTGCCATAGAGATCGATACAATGCACTTCAGGTAATAAGATCATTCCAGATCTTATTGCGTATTCTTTGCCGATTAAAAAGTCTCGATTACCATGAATGTAATAGATAGGAAGTTGATTCGATATGTTCTTAAGCTTGTCGGCAAGCTGATAGGCGAAAGGCTCGGCAATATCATCGCCAGTCCAAACTTCAAAGAGATCACCTAAGATATAAAGGGCTTCGACATCATCTAGAGAGGTGTCCAGAAATTGATTGAAGGCTTTAGTGATATCGGGGCGATCGGCACTAAGGTGCAGATCGCCCACAAAAAGCGTTTTCATTAAACTGAATTACTCAGCAATGGTCACTTTTTTAATGATGACAGCTTCTAAAGGTACATCTTGATGCATGCCACGGTTACCAGTGCTAACCGCTTTAATTTTGTTTACTACATCCATGCCTGCAGACACTTTACCAAATACACAGTAACCCCAACCTTGAGAAGTCTCAGACTTAAAATCAAGGAAAGTGTTGTCATTAATGTTGATAAAGAACTGTGCAGTCGCTGAATGCGGATCTGAAGTACGCGCCATCGCGATTGAACCAACTACATTAGATAGGCCATTGTTCGCTTCATTTTTTACTGTCTCATTGCAGCGCTTCTGTTCCATATCTTCAGTAAAGCCACCACCTTGAACCATAAAACCGTCGATAACACGGTGAAAAACGGTGCCATCATAGAAACCGTCTTTTGCGTAGTTAAGGAAGTTTTCAGCTGTTAAAGGTGCTTTTTCAGCATCAAGCTCAAGTGTAATTTCACCGTGATTTGTGTGAAGTGTGATCATGTTTTGATTCTCACTAATTTTTGCAATAAGAAAATAGTGGCAGGATTCTAACGCAATTGCCATTTAGCATAAAGGGCTAGGTATTACTTTATAATGATAGGCCTACTTTTCAGTGTAATAATCAAACTGTTTGTCGCAATAAAAGGCTTCTCTGCCCATCTCCCTGATAAAAAGCTAAGTTCTATGACAGGAATCATTTAAAACAATGGATGCTGCACTGGTGCGATGTTAAACTGTGCAGCTAATTTTTATTATTTTTTCGTTGAAGAGAAGAGTAGCGATGTTGAAGTTATACAACAGTCTGACCCGCCAAAAAGAGGAATTCAAACCATTACAGCCTGGTAAAATAGGCATGTACGTGTGTGGGATAACTATCTATGACTTATGTCATATCGGCCATGGTCGTACTTTTGTCTCTTTCGATATGATTGTTAGGTATCTGCGTTATTCTGGGTATGAAGTTAACTTTCAGCGTAACATCACCGATGTCGATGATAAGATCATTAAGCGTGCGGCAGAGAATAATGAAAGTTGTGAATCTTTAACTGAGCGTTTAATTGGTGAGATGCACCGCGACTTTGATGCGCTGAATATGAAACGTCCAGATTTTGAGCCTAGAGCTACGTTACATATGCCTGAGATCATCGAGATGGTTGAAAAACTGATCGAGAAGGAGCATGCCTATGTCTCTGGAAATGGTGATGTCTTGTTCAGTGTTTCATCTTTCCCTGAATACGGTCGTCTCTCAGGACAGAACCTTGAGCAACTTCAAGCTGGCGCCCGTGTAGAGGTTGAAGATACCAAGCGAGATCCAATGGACTTCGTGCTGTGGAAAATGTCTAAGCCTGGAGAGCCTACTTGGGATTCACCTTGGGGACCAGGGCGTCCTGGATGGCACATCGAATGTTCTGCGATGAATGGTAAACATCTTGGCAAGCATTTTGATATCCATGGTGGCGGCTCCGATCTTCAGTTTCCTCATCATGAAAATGAGATTGCCCAGTCTTGCTGTGCCCACGATACCAGCTATGTGAACTACTGGATGCATACTGGCATGGTGATGGTAGACAAAGAGAAGATGTCTAAATCGCTGAATAACTTCTTCACCATTCGTGATGTATTGGCACATTATGATGCCACCACAATACGTTACTTTTTGTTATCAGGTCATTATCGCAGCCAGTTAAACTATTCAGAAGATAACCTCAAACAGGCTAAATCTGCTCTTGAGCGTCTTTATACTGCATTAAAGGGTCTTGACCTTTCAGTTGCCGCTGCACCTGCTGGGGATTATGTCGCTAAATTTAATAGTGCGATGGATGATGATTTCAATACACCTGAGGCTTATTCAGTACTCTTTGAGATGGTTCGTGAGATTAACCGTTTAAAAGAAACTGATACAGCTAAAGCGTCTGCCTTGGCAGTTAAGCTTAAAGAGCTGGCTGATGTGTTAGGTATTCTCGATCAAGATGTCGATACCTTCTTTAAAGGTGAGGGCAGTGATGATGAAGTGGCTGAAATTGAAGCACTCATTGTTGAGCGAAATCGTGCACGTGCTGAGAAAGATTGGCCTGCTGCAGATGTTGCCCGTGACGGTTTAAATGCTTTAGGTGTTATTTTAGAAGATGGGCCGGAAGGCACCACTTGGCGTAAGAAGTAAAATTTACACTTATCGATAAAAAAGCCTGCTGATGCAGGCTTTTTTGTACAAGGATATACTTATCCCCGATCGCAGGGATTTGTGCATTTTAAAACTTATGCTTCATCATGATATTGCTCTGCAGCATACAAGGTGTTCTCTAATAGGCTCGCAATCGTCATCGGGCCTACACCACCTGGAACCGGAGTGATAAAGCTGGCATTTTTTTCAGCTGCTTCAAATTGGACATCACCGACTAAACGACCATCTTCAAGACGGTTAATGCCCACATCGATGACTAAGGCACCTGGTTTTATCCACTCTCCAGGAATAAAGCCGGGTTTACCTACTGCAACAACAACGAGATCTGCTTGTCGAACTTTTTGCTCAAGGTTTCGAGTGAAACGGTGGCAAGTTGTCGTTGTGCAACCTGCGAGTAGTAGCTCTAGGCTCATTGGGCGGCCAACAATATTTGATGCGCCAACAACTAAAGCATCTAACCCATAGGTATCAACACCAGTTGATTTAATCAGTGTCATGATCCCCATCGGTGTGCATGAACGCAGCACTGGAATACGTTGGGCTAAACGACCAACATTATAAGGGTGGAAGCCATCGACATCTTTATCAGGGCGAATACGTTCAATTACTTTAGATTCTTCAATATGATCAGGTAACGGAAGTTGAACCAGTATGCCATCGATAGCCTTGTCATTGTTACACTCATCGATGAGTGCAAGTAGCTCCTCTTCAGAAGTCGATGGTTCAAGATCGTACGAACGGGACAGGAATCCAACTTCTTCACAGGCACGTCTTTTACTGCCGACATATACTTGTGATGCTGGATCTGCACCAACTAAGATTACGGCTAAACCAGGAATACGTTGTCCGGCCTCTTTACGGGCGGTGACTTTCTCTTTTAGCTCTGTTCGAATGGACTGAGCAATCGCTTTACCATCGATTCTTTGGGCTGTCATGGGGGTAGGATATCCTTAAAAGGGCGCACTGTTGAAAACCGCGGCTATTTTAACAGGTGACTCTATATGTGTCATTTATTTCAGGGTGTAACAAACAGTTCTAAATTATGGATAATTAAATTACCTCAGGCTCACTCAGTGGATAAGCTAATGGTGTTGTTTAGGGTTCGAGATGATAGCAATGCATTGGTCTGCTAATCTTGAGGCTATGATTCTTCACTACAGACTTAGTCATCGCGAGTTGAGCATTAAAAATAGGCAGGTGGCGGGCTTTTTATACGAATGGCATAAGATTAGTTTGTTAAATAGCCAAGCTCGCAATCTTTATAAAAAAAGCGTTGACGCATTTAAAGGGAGGGGCTAATATGCGCTCCGTTCTCAACGAGAAGCTAGATTGTTCCCAAGTGAGATAGAAAATAGAATGTTATATCCCAATGCAGACATTCAATAATATTTTCAAAAAGTTATACTCGGTGATTAGCGCAGCCCGGTAGCGCATCTGGTTTGGGACCAGAGGGTCAGAGGTTCGAATCCTCTATCACCGACCAAATTTATTAAAGTAGGTTGCTAAACTCTTACTTTAAGGTTGAAAGGAAGGTAAGCTTATTAGCTTCGAATCCTCACTCTTTATAATAGAGTGGTCGACCAAAATCATATTATTTGCCCACCAAAGCAGGTAATTAGAAAGATTCGTCTTTCAACGCTAATTCAGGATGTGAGTTTTCTCACTTTCGAAGCGCCCGTAGCTCAGTTGGATAGAGCATCCGCCTTCTAAGCGGATGGCCGCAGGTTCGAATCCTGCCGGGCGTACCATATCAGTGGTGATTGTAGCTCAGTTGGTAGAGCCCCGGATTGTGATTCCGGTTGTCGTGGGTTCGAGCCCCATCAGTCACCCCACTTCTTTTGAAGTAAATTAAAAAAAGCGACCCTAGGTCGCTTTTTTTACGCCTGTAATTCGTGTTTTAAGGTCGACTCTGAGGTAAAGCGTGGCTATAATGTCGCGTCTTGATATTTATCAATCATAAATGATTAGAGCCAGAATTCAGTTGTGATGGGCTTCCTAGTCACATTTTAAGTTCAAGAAACGAATACTTTAATAGTTGAAAATTCGACTATTGCAAAGGACGTAAGACTTATTTCGAGGTAAAACAATGCAAGTTTCTGTTGAAACAACTCAAGGCCTAGAGCGTCGCCTAACTATTTCTGTTCCTGCTGAGCAGATTGAAAAGACCGTTAATGAAGCATTAAAAAGCGAAGCTAAGCGTGCTCGTCTTCCTGGCTTCCGTCCAGGCAAGGTGCCTGTAAGCGTGATCAAGAAGCGTTACGGCCAAGCTATTCGTCAGGATATTACTGGTGAAGTGATGCAGCGTAACTTCGTTGAAGCAATTATTGCTGAGAAGCTAAACCCAGCAGGTGCTCCAACTTTCGTACCTGGTGAGTCTGATGCTGAAAGCTTCCAGTTTGTTGCTACTTTCGAGATCTACCCAGAAGTAGAATTAAAAGGTCTTGACGCTATCGCTGTTGAACAGCCAAAAGCTGAAGTGACTGACACAGATGTAGATGCAATGATTGAAACATTGCGTAAGCAACATGCAACGTTTGAAGCTGTTGAGCGTGAAGCTGCTGACGGCGACAAGGCGATGATCAACTTCGTTGGTTCTGTTGACGGTGAAGAGTTTGAAGGCGGAAAAGCTGAAAACTTCGAACTACAACTAGGTAGCGGCCGTATGATCCCAGGTTTCGAGTCTGGTGTTGAAGGTCATAAAGCAGGTGAAGAGTTCGAGATCGAAGTGACTTTCCCTGAAGATTACCATGCTGAAAACTTGAAAGGTAAAGTTGCTAAGTTCGTTATCACACTTAACGAAGTTCAAGCTGCTAACCTTCCAGAAGTTAACGACGAATTTGCTAAGCTATTCGGTGTAACTGAAGGTGGTCTTGAAGCTCTTAAAGCTGAGATCAGCAAGAACATGGGTCGTGAGCTAGAGCAAGCGCTTAAAGCTAACGTTAAAGAGCAGGTGCTTAACGGTCTTCTAGAGCAAAACGAACTTGAACTTCCTAAGTCATTAATTGACGGTGAAGTTGAAGTGCTACGTAAGCAAGCTATGCAACGCTTCGGTGAGCAAGCTGCTAACATGCCTGAACTACCAGCGGATCTGTTCACTGAGCAAGCTGAGCGTCGCGTTAAAGTTGGTCTACTTCTAGGTGAAGTGATCAAGACTAACGAGCTAAAAGCTGAAGATGAGCGTGTTCAAGGTCTAATCGCTTCTATGGCTTCTGCATACGAAGATCCAAGTGAAGTTGTTGAGTATTACAACAAGAACGAAGAGATGATGCAGAACATGCGTAACGTCGCTCTTGAAGAACAAGCTGTTGAAGCATTGCTTAAAACTGCACAATTAACTGATAAAGAAGTTAATTTTGAAGAATTTATGAACAAGGCTACACAACAAGGTTAAGCTTCGCTTGACTTAAATGGTGATTAACCATTTATAATGGCTCGTATGAGGTTCCTCATGCGAGCCGTTTTTATTTAGGGATTATTAATAATGCAAAATGCACCAGAATCAGTATTAAATGCACTCGTGCCTATGGTGGTCGAACAGACTGCTAAAGGTGAACGCTCATATGATATCTATTCTCGACTATTAAAAGAGCGTATTATTTTCTTGGTTGGTCCAGTTGAAGAGCACATGGCTAACCTCGTTGTTGCACAATTACTGTTTTTGGAGTCGGAAAGTCCTGATAAGGATATCTTCCTGTATATTAACTCTCCAGGTGGTTCTGTCACTGCTGGCATGGCTATTTATGACACAATGCAGTTTATTAAACCTAATGTAAGTACAGTATGTATTGGCCAGGCAGCAAGCATGGGTGCATTCTTACTTGCAGGTGGGGCAGCGGGCAAGCGTCACTGCCTTCCTAATTCACGAGTAATGATCCATCAGCCGTTAGGTGGCTTCCAAGGCCAAGCTTCTGATATTGCCATTCATGCTCAAGAAATTTTGGGTATCAAAAACAAGCTAAACCAAATGCTAGCTGAACATACTGGTCAGCCTTTAGAGGTTATTGAACGAGATACTGATCGTGATAACTTTATGAGTGCAACTGAAGCTGCCGAGTATGGGCTTGTTGATTCAGTTATGGATAAACGAAGCTGATTTTTGTCTTTGGCTGAGCTATGCTCAGGAATAAGGCGTTAAATAGAATTATGTAGTGGTGCAGACTGCGCAAGAGGTAGTGTAATGAGCGACAACAAAAGTACCGGTGACAGTGGGAAACTACTGTACTGCTCTTTTTGTGGAAAGAGTCAGCATGAGGTTCGTAAACTCATAGCTGGTCCTTCAGTATATGTTTGTGATGAGTGCGTTGAGCTCTGCAACGATATTATTAGGGAAGAGATCAAAGAGATTTCACCGAAGCAAGATCAAGATAAGTTACCCACACCTCATGAGTTACGAGCTCATTTGGATGATTACGTCATCGGGCAAGATAAAGCGAAGAAAGTGCTATCTGTAGCGGTATATAACCACTATAAGCGCTTGAAGAATGCGACGCCTAAAGATGGTGTTGAGCTAGGTAAGAGTAATATCTTGCTAATCGGTCCAACAGGTAGTGGTAAAACATTACTTGCTGAAACCTTGGCTCGCTTCTTAGACGTGCCATTTACTATGGCTGATGCAACCACGCTTACTGAAGCTGGTTATGTTGGTGAGGATGTTGAAAATATCATCCAAAAGCTGCTACAGAAGTGTGACTACGATGTAGAGAAGGCACAACGCGGCATCGTTTATATCGATGAGATTGATAAAATCAGCCGTAAGTCTGACAACCCATCAATTACACGCGATGTATCTGGTGAAGGTGTGCAGCAAGCTTTGCTTAAGTTGATTGAAGGTACCGTTGCGGCTGTTCCGCCACAAGGTGGCCGTAAACACCCTCAGCAAGAGTTCCTGCAGGTTGATACCTCCAAGATACTGTTTGTCTGTGGTGGCGCTTTCTCTGGCCTTGAGAAGGTCATTGAGCAACGCAGTCATAAGGGAACGGGTATTGGCTTCGGCGCTGAAGTAAAAGGTGAAGACGATAAAGCGACTATTTCTGATACCTTGATGCAAGTAGAACCTGAAGATTTGGTGAAGTATGGTCTTATTCCAGAGTTTATTGGTCGACTTCCCGTACTCGCTACACTTGCAGAGCTTGACGATGCCGCATTAATTCAGATCTTGTCTGAGCCTAAAAATGCGTTAACGAAGCAATTTGCAGCACTTTTTGAGATGGAAGATGTTGAGCTTGAGTTTCGTGAAGATGCCTTGAAAGCTATCGCGCTGAAAGCGATGACTCGAAAGACTGGTGCTCGTGGTCTACGCTCAATCGTAGAAGGTATCTTACTTGATATCATGTACGACCTACCATCAGCTGACGATGTGACCAAAGTGGTCATTGATGAGTCAGTGGTAAAGGGTGAGTCAACGCCTATACTTATCTATGAAAATAGTGAGTCTCAAGCCGCTGGTGGCGAGTAAATAATTGTAAAATTACTCAAATTTGTTAAAAAGGAGCCTATATGGCTCCTTTTTTATGCGCTCAGTTTATAAATTTGTCATTCACCATTGAAACGGATGAAATTATCCCAATATACTGATTAGTATTATCATCAAACGGAATCGAGCTATGACACAAGAGAGTGAAGCGCGAATCGAACTACCCGTACTGCCACTTAGAGATGTGGTGGTCTACCCCCATATGGTTATTCCGTTATTTGTCGGACGGGAAAAATCTATTCGTTGTCTAGAAACAGCGATGGAACAAGACAAGCAGATAATTCTCGTTGCACAGCGTGATGCTGAGCTCGATGACCCTAGCATTGATGACATTTTTGAAGTGGGAACAGTTGCTTCAATTTTACAGTTATTGAAGCTACCTGATGGCACAGTAAAAGTACTGGTTGAAGGTGGCAAGCGTGCGCGTATCGAAAAATACACCGATGAAGAGTCTTTCTTTGTCGCTTCTGCACAATACCTTGAATCTGAGCCTATGGCGGAAAAAGAGGAAGAGGTATTAGTTCGTAGTGCCGTGGGTCAGTTTGAAGGCTATATCAAGCTAAATAAGAAGATCCCACCAGAAGTACTCACTTCGCTATCAGGTATCGATGAAGCTGCACGCCTTGCTGATACGATGGCGGCGCATATGCCGCTTAAGCTGGATGACAAACAATCTGTGCTAGAGATGGTTGATGTTGCTGAGCGTCTAGAGTATCTGATGGCAATGATGGAGTCTGAAATTGATCTCCTTCAGGTTGAGAAACGTATTCGCTCACGTGTTAAAAAGCAGATGGAAAAGAGTCAGCGTGAGTATTATCTCAATGAGCAGATGAAGGCAATTCAAAAAGAGCTTGGTGATATTGACGAGTCTCATGATGAATTTGAAAGTTTAGCTAAGAAAATTGATGAAGCTAAAATGCCTGAAGAAGCTAAAGATAAGGCAACTGCTGAGCTAAACAAGTTAAAAATGATGTCACCAATGTCAGCTGAAGCGACTGTTGTTCGTAGTTATGTTGATTGGATGATCTCAGTACCTTGGCGTCAACGCTCTAAAATTAAGCGCGATTTAGCTAAGGCGCAAGACGTTTTAGATACTGATCACTTTGGCCTAGAGAAGGTCAAGGAGCGCATTCTTGAGTACCTAGCGGTGCAGAGTCGTGTTAAGCAGCTTAAAGGGCCAATTCTTTGTTTAGTTGGACCACCAGGTGTAGGTAAAACGTCTCTTGGACAGTCAATCGCTAAAGCTACAGGCCGTAAATATGTGCGTGTGGCATTAGGTGGCGTGCGTGATGAGGCTGAGATCCGTGGACATCGTCGTACTTACATTGGCTCAATGCCGGGTAAAGTGATTCAAAAGATGTCTAAGGTTGGGGTGAAGAACCCACTTTTCTTACTCGATGAGATCGATAAGATGAGTAGCGATATGCGTGGCGACCCAGCTTCTGCACTACTTGAAGTGCTGGATCCTGAGCAGAACGCAACTTTTAGTGACCATTACCTAGAGGTGGATTACGACCTTTCAGATGTGATGTTTGTCGCTACATCTAACTCAATGAATATTCCAGGTCCTTTGCTGGATCGTATGGAAGTGATTCGTCTATCTGGTTACACAGAAGATGAGAAGCTAAACATTGCTAAACAACACCTTTTACCTAAACAGATTGAGCGTAATGGTCTGAAATTAAAAGAGGTTACTGTCGATGATAGTGCGATTATAGGTATTATTCGTTACTACACACGAGAAGCGGGTGTCCGTGCGCTTGAGCGTGAGCTATCTAAGATATGTCGTAAAGTCGTTAAGCAGATCATGCTTGATAAATCTGTAAAGCATGTGGATGTTAATCAAGACAACCTTAAGTCGTTTCTTGGTGTACAGCGCTGTGATTACGGTAAAGCTGAGTCTAACAACCAGATTGGTCAGGTTACCGGACTTGCATGGACTGAAGTGGGCGGCGATCTATTAACGATTGAAGCAACATCGGTACCTGGCAAAGGCAAGCTGAGCTATACCGGTTCACTTGGTGATGTGATGCAGGAATCAATTCAAGCTGCGATGACAGTCGTTAGAGCTCGTGCTGAACAGCTTGGCATCAATCCAGACTTTTATGAAAAACGCGACATTCATGTCCACGTTCCAGAAGGTGCGACACCAAAAGATGGTCCTTCAGCGGGCGCAGCTATGTGTACAGCGCTTGTTTCTAGCTTAACGGGTAACCCAGTTAGGGCAGATGTGGCTATGACAGGTGAAATAACACTGCGTGGCGAAGTCCTGCCGATTGGTGGATTGAAAGAAAAACTACTTGCAGCTCATCGTGGCGGCACAAAAGTAGTATTGATTCCAAAGGAAAATGAGCGTGATTTGGAAGAAATACCAGCTAATGTAGTAGCGGATCTGAAAATTCATCCTGTTCGTTGGGTGGATGAAGTGCTTGAATTGGCGTTAGAGCGACCAATTGAGGGCTTTGAAGTGGTTAAAAATTTGGGCTAACGCAAAAAATTGCCCAATTGCAGTAAAATAATTGCAAAAAGGGCTTTTTAAAGTCGCTAGCTGTGGTAGCCTAGGTCGGTGGATAGCTCATATCTCTCAAGCCCTTATGGCAACTGGTTTTGAGCTGTTTTCAATTATATTTAGCAGCTTTTCCTATAGAGCTTGAGTTTTAGTTTCAAGCTTGTTATAAAAGCCATCGCAGACCGCTCTAGACATGGATTTGGTTGCGGTGCAAAAATTACATTCAAGGGGATGACATGAACAAATCTGAACTAATCGAGAAAATCGCTTCTGGTGCTGACATTTCTAAAGCGGCTGCTGGCCGTGCATTAGATTCTTTCATTGGCGCTGTTACTGATGGTCTTAAAGATGGCGATAAGATTTCTCTAGTTGGTTTTGGTACTTTTGAAGTGCGTCAACGCGCTGAGCGTACTGGTCGTAACCCACAGACGGGTAAAGAGATCAAAATCGCTGCTGCAAACATTCCTGCATTCAAAGCAGGTAAAGCTCTAAAAGACGCTGTAAACTAAAATCAGTTTTACCGCTCTTACTAAAGCCAAGGCTTTTTTAAAAGAGTATCGTAAAATACAAGCACTGCTCTAGCGGTGCTTTTTACGAATATTGACTAAGGTTTGAATTGGCAATTTTGATTGCTAACTACCTAAAAGTTTACGAAAAGGCGCATCTCAATCGTGATGCGCCTTTTTTAATTTTAATCGCAACAAGCGAGAGAATAGATGTTAGAGAAGATTCGCGAAGGCTCACAGGGCGTGATTGCAAAAAGCATTCTAGTTCTAGTGATACTTTCCTTTGCATTTACTGGTGTAAGTAGTTACTTAGGTTCATCGACAGAGGCCGCTGCTGCTACCGTCAATGGTGAAGAGATCAGTGAATCAGCCTTGGAACAAGCCTACCAAAGTGAACGTGCTCGACTAGAGCAGCAACTAGGTGAGATGTTCGATGCATTAGCGGCTGATGACACTTATTTAGCCAGCGTCAAACAAAGCGTTTTAGAGCGTCTTGTTGCTGAAAAATTATTAGACCAATCTGCTATTGAGCTTGGCTTAAGAGTATCTGATGAGCAGATTAAAAATGCCATCATGACTGAGCCTGCTTTCCAAACAGATGGTCAGTTTGATAATGATCGCTATTTAGCAATTTTGCGTCAGTTGGGTTACCAAACTAACTCATTCAGAGACATGATGCGTACCGATATGACACGCAGACAGTTGGTTGCGTCTCTAGTGGGGTCAGAGTTCGTACTTCCTGGTGAAACTAGCTATCTAGCGGGTATCCAAGGTCAGACTCGCGACATTCGCTATCATATCGTTGATGCAAGCCCGTTCGTTGCTGATGCCAATGTTACAGATGAACAAGCTGAGTCGTTCTATAACTCAAACTTAGCGCAGTTCATGAGCCCTGAAACATTGAGTCTTGAGTATATCGAACTTGATGCTACAGCTATGGCTGCCGATGTTGTTATCAGTGATGAAGATGCTCAGTCTTTCTATGATGAAAACAAGAACCAGTACCTGAAAGCTGAAAAGCGTCTTGCTGGTCATATATTGGTGAATCTAGGCGATGACGAGTCAGCGTCTAAAGCAAAAGCTGAAGCTATCTACGCTAAGCTTAATGCTGGTGAAGATTTTGCAGAACTTGCTAAAACAGATTCTGAAGATACTTTCAGCGGAGAGCAGGGCGGACAACTTGATTGGTTTGAACAAGGTGTTATGGAACCTGCTTTCGATGAAGCTTTATATTCCCTTGAAAAAGGTCAGTATTCAGCTGTCGTCAAGACAAGCTTTGGTTACCATATTATCAAGCTTCTTGATGTACAGCCTGGTGAGCAAGCGCCATTTGCAGATGTTAAAGCAAAAATTATTGCTCAGCTAAAGCAAACAAAAGCAGTTGATACCTTCTTTAGTCTTCAGCAAACATTGGCTGATGTAACTTATGAAGTGCCAGATACGCTTAGTGAAGCGGCAAACGAGTTAGGTGTTGAGGTTCAATCTACGCCTGTATTTACTCGTACAAATGCACCTGCACCTTTTGATAATCCTGAAGTATTGAAAGCAGCATTTTCTACCACTGTTTTACTTGATGGTATGAACAGTGATGTGATTGAAGTTGACGCTAACCATGCAATGGTTATTCGTATTAAATCACATACCGCTGCTGGTACTGTCGACTTTGCTACGGTTAAACCTGGTATTGTTGAACGTTTGAAGCAGGAACAAGCTAATGAAATTGCTCGTGATAAAGCACAGGCGTTAGTCAGTTCGTTCGCAGCTGCAGATGCTGGTACTGAGTCAATCACTAAAACTAAGCTTGGACGCTTTGATCAAAGTGTCGATGGCGCAATCACTAGTAAAGCTTTCCAAATGGCTCAGCCTGCTGGTTCTGCAGTGGTTGATACTGTTGCACTAGCAAATGGTTATGCCGTTATTGCGCTAGATAAAGTGAACGCTGCTGAAGGTATTGATGATAATGTGCTAGGCGCTCTTGAGCAACGCTTAAGTGCACAATACAGTGAAGGTGATTACCGTGCCCTTATAGCGACGCTAAAAGCTAAAGGTGAAGTGATTTACAGCCCTGTTCAGTAAAGAAGACATCGTGAGTTTTCTCACTTAAATGAAAGGTCAGCATAAGCTGACCTTTTTTATGTCTGGCCATAAATGTTCCATTCATTTATTGGCATTTCCGCCATCCGTGCCATCAACGTCCGCAGTCGTATCCACACCCGTTTATCTACTTCTTCGATTGGCGTTTTACTGGTAAGCCTAAGCATTCACTGGTAACGCGTTTCCGCCCCAAAGTGGACTATCACAATTTTGTAGTTATTAAGAAAAGGATGTTTTTCTCCCTATACTCACCGGTTTAATGGTTAGCTTGATAGCGTTATGAAGCTTAATGCCTAGGTGATAACGGCTTGTAAATACATCAAGCAGGACCGAAATGTAATCGGTTGCTTATTTTCATGAGGGGTTGACTAAGGCTGCACTCTAATTCACTATTTATAAAGAATAATGCCCCCTCCACACGTCCAGAGGCTTATTAATAGCCCATTATTACAACTTCAAAAAATCTATAACTTCAAAAAATCTGTTTCATTATAAGGAAAATAACGTGCAGACTATCAATGATGACCCCAGTAACTTTAATGTGTTGTTAGCGTTAACATTCTCTCTCACCTTAGTGACAGCTTGTGATAGTAACAATGATACTCAAATGCAATCAGACCTTTTAACCGAAAAGGACTTTGCGAATAATAGTCGCTTGCGCGCCAACCCTGAACAAGGTGTGGTTGCCTTATTTCTTGAGCCACCTTCGGCAACAGTAGAGGGTGACTCCAACGGTGAATCTGGCTCTGACCTCATACCCTACCAATATTCGCGTCCTCTCAAGCATACATTTTGCTATGAAGATGGTAACAGCAATTCAAATCACTCTATGGTGCTTAACAATGGAAGTGGTGAGGAAGTGCTTAGCGTTACAGCTAATGATGAATGCGTGTCGGCAGTGATACCAGCTGGGGATTATCAGTTGGTACTGACCCATGGCCAACATGTTGATAGTACAGATACGACCTTCTTAGTGACGACGCCTGATAGCGGTTCACAATCACAAGCCGAAAGCGCTAATTATTCGATTGTTTCCAAACTATTGTTCACTATTGGCAATGTCCTGATAAGCCCAGCTTATGCAGATACTACTGATGATAATGTGACCACACTTATTTCCACCAACGCATGTAAGAATTGTGATTTATCAGGTGCAGACTTGGATAACGCAACACTCACATTTGCAGACCTTTCCGGTGCTGATTTAAGTGATGCCATATTAACTAATGTCGATCTTTTTGAATCAACACTCACTGGAACCAATTTTAGTGGCGCCGATATGAGCAAGGGGGATTTTCGTGGCTCGGAAATGACCTATGCAGATCTTAGTAATGCCAACTTGAGTGGAGCTTATTTTTCCAGTGCTCAATTATCACCTGCAGACCTTGATAATGCGACTGTCACGGATACAGATTTCGATAACGCCAACCTTGTTGGCGCGACCTGGGTAGACGGAGGAGTTTGCGATATCACCTCAGTTGGCTTTTGTAATTCAACTGCGGTTGCCGAGTCTGACCCATGCGATTCAGTTAAGCAAGATGTTACTGATGATGGTAACACTGTCTATAAATGTTTATTGCCAACCGTTGATAAGGAAGTTTGCACTACCGAGTATGGTGGTGTTGATGGCGGCACGCCAATAACTAGCTGTGAAGCAATCGATGCCTCAGATCTGGTTACGTCTGTTAATCTGGTTGATATCTTTAGCCAAGTTAGCTCATCTTTTGATGCCACTCTGGACAATGACACTCCTATGGCAATTTTAGCCTGGGGAGGAGAAGGTGGCATTGGTTCTAGTGGGGGACTCTGGACCTCAGGTGGTGATGGCGGTAAGAGCGGTTTTGCATCGACTGTCACCACCTTGTCCCATTACCTAGACGATTATGGCCAGACATCATTCAATTACTTCATTGGTGAAAATGGCACACTGAGTAATATCTATGGTGACGGAGGCTCGTCGACACTGGTCATGATTGCAGAAAGTAGCCCTGCTTCACTTGAAGACGATGTTCTACTTATTGCTGGCGGTGGTGGTGGCGGTGACTCATCTGGATGGCTTAACGATGGCACTGATGGCGGCGATGGTGGCGTTGCAGCCTCATCAATCATAGGTCAGGGAACCATTGGCGTAGGCCAAGCCATTATTAGTGTAGCCGACGGTGGCAGCACGGATGAATGGGGGAATGGTGGCAGTGGCGCCAATGACGGCAAAGATGGCATTGGTGGTCAAGGTGGACAAGGGTTTTTAGGCGTTAATAGTGAATGGGTAAATGGCGATCCTGGGGTCGGTTCGGATGGCAGGGGCGGCAATGCAGATGATAGCTTTAGCGCTTCTGGCGGCGGTGGCGGTGGTGGTGGTTATGGTGGCGGTGGTGCTGGCGATGATGGAGCAGGAGCGGGTGGCGGAAGCTGGTCAATCATCCCTGCAACCACGTGTAATAGCGCGCCCACTCAAGAGACAGCACCATCGACTCCTGGTACATCAGGTGATGACTTTGGCAGTAAAGATGGCGCTGTTGAAGTTTGGATATTTCCAAAGGGCTGTTAATCACAGATAAAACAGGCTGAGAACTGGGCATTCTTCAGTCCTCAGCCAGCTTGATATACGGGCTATAAAATGTTGATATGTGGGGTCAGAGCAAACTTTATTTCCTAACCCCACATCCTACCTTTCCCTCTTATACTCACTCATTTATGTCCAGAAATTAGTTATGAACTGTAAATCCCAATCGAAGAGATAAATACTCAGGTGTGAACGGGGCTGTGACCTTCGGTTTCATGGATGAAACCGCAGAGCGCCCATGGATGGGCTCTTATGAAATCAAGAGCCAGCGTGTCACAGAAGTGTTTGCACTTAAACCCACGGCAGGTGATAGATAAAATTGAAGTAAAATGGTTCAGTTAGCGAACCAAACATCAAACCAGCCAAATGAACCCAATAAAGATATTTGAAACTTGTTATCTGACAAGTAAACACACTTTTGTCCAAAATCGATTTAGAGAAAATCAGTAAACTTCAATCGAATAGATAAGTAATAAGGTGCAAATGAGCACGCGGACTTCGGTTCAAGCTCGCTCTCTGACATCCATGTCACCACGGCATTTGTGAATCCATTCACATCAGTGAAACCGCAGAGCAGTCAAGGATGGTTTTACAGCGTCCCACACAAGTAGCTAGCAGTATGCTTGCTGCAGGCAATAGATACAATGAAGTTATCTTTACATGTCAATGACCTAATGCAAAGCCAGTTTAATGAAACCAATAAAATGGATTTTTAAGGAATTGTTATTCTGTAAGTGTGCCATCAGTTTTTTATAGGCAAGAAAAGGTGAGTTAATTTAATTATTTGAGTGTTGAGTATTGATTCGGGGACTAACGCTGAATGGGGTGATTGGCGTCGATAATCGAGGGCGCAATGTAAGGGCATAGACTAGTACCGCTGGGGTAATGAGTTAATGCCCTTGCTGAATGTATTAGTTGATATTAATCAACTGCAACCATCACGTTGCTAGCTTTGATGATGGCATAGGCATTACCACCAACAGTAAGACCAAGCTCAGCACATGAAGCTTTAGTTACAACTGATGTGATTTCAACACCAGGGGCTAGTTCAATGACCACTTCATTGTTTACTGAACCTTCTGCGATAGATTTGATTTTACCATTTAGTGAATTACGTGCACTGATTTTCATATTTATCTCTCGATGTTAACTATTAACGAAAAGAACCAACTTTAAAGTAAGAAGTTTAGTTCAATGTGTAACACTGTTGGAGCATTATTTAAAAAAAATGCACCGCCTTATGAGGCAGTGCACATTTATTAAAAATACCTAATTAACAGTAGGTTAAAAATAAACCTTCATGAGATAAAAGTTGAAATAGGCATCATTAATGACTATTACCGCAGTTGTATTAGAACTGCTCTACATCAAAGTTAACTTCAGGGTTAACATCTGCTTCGTAATCGACAGATTCGACACCAAAACCGAATAGCTTAAGAAACTCTTCTTTGTATTCACGGTAATCGGTTAAGTCTGCTAAGTTCTCAGTCGTTACTGAAGGCCATAGATCGCGGCAGTGCTGTTGGATCTCTTCACGAAGCTCCCAGTCATCTAGACGTAGGCGGTTAGCATCATCAACCTGTGGTGACTCACCATCTTCACGGAAAAGACGCTCTGCGAACATACGGTTAATCTGCTCCATGCAGCCTTCATGCAAACCCTCTTCTCGCATCTTCTTAAAGACCATAGCGATATAAAGCGGCATAACCGGAATGGCTGAGCTTGCTTGAGTCACAACACTTTTTAGTACTGCAACATTGGCGCTGCCACCTGTAGATGAAAGCTTTTCATCGAGAGATTTAGCGGCTCTATCAAGATCCATTTTGGCCTTACCAAGCGCACCATGCCAATAGATAGGCCAAGTAAGCTCTGTACCGATATAGCTGTATGCTACTGTTTTACAGCCATCAGCTAGTACACCTGCTTCAGATAGAGCTGCTAACCATAGCTCCCAATCTTCGCCACCCATAACGGTCACAGTGTCTTGGATCTCTTGCTCGCTGGCAGGCTCGACACTTGTTTCAATGATAAGGTCTTTATTGGTATCAACAGCTGTGGCCGTATAAGTCTCGCCAATAGGTTTAAGTGATGAGCGGATAAGCTCACCTGAATCGGGAAGTTTACGTACAGGAGATGCTAGCGAGTAAACGACCATATCAATTTGGCCTAAATCGGCTTTAATTGTATCGATTGCCTTTTGTTTAGCTTCATGACTAAACGCATCACCATTGAGGCTTTTTGAGTAAAGCCCTTCAGCTTTGGCAAACTTATCGAAGGCGGCAGAATTATACCAGCCGGCAGTACCTGGCTTTTTCTCTGTGCCTGGTTTTTCAAAGAATACACCTAGAGTTGCAGCGCCACTGCCAAAAGCTGCAGCAATACGAGAAGATAGACCATATCCACTAGAAGAACCGATTACTAATACTTTCTTAGGGCCGTTTTTTAACGTGCCTTTTGCTTTGGTGGTAGTGATCTGTTCGAGTACATTAGCTTCACAACCAACTGGATGAGTCGTGGTACAGATAAAGCCGCGTGTTTTAGGTTTGATTATCATGTTTCTGCTTCTCTTAAAAAAGTGACGATAGGATAAGTAATCAAGCGGGAAATGGCACTGTTTATTCGTTAAATTTAATGAATATATGCAGTGGTAAGAGCAGTTTCATTCTCCATGATTAGAAACATGCTGAGGTTCTATCCCTGATTTTGCTCGATCACAATGACTGGTATATAGGTAACCGCTCCTTGTTAACAATTTTTTTTATGTTTGCTTTTCTCATTAATATTGATGAGTGTCTGATCCTGAATGAGCCTTTGAGTATATTCATGTTTCGGCGAGTTAAATAACTCTTCAGTTGTGGCTTTCTCTATCATTTCACCTTTATGTAATACCATAATCTTGTCGCTAACATGGCGAATAATGCTTAGATTATGGGAGACAAAGATGTAGGAGAGGCCCATCTCCTTTTGTAGCTTTAAAAGTAGGTTAAGAATTTGAGAGCGTACAGATAGATCTAAAGCTGTTAGTGCTTCATCGGCAATAATGATTTTGGGGTTAAGCATCAGTGCACGTGCAACTGCAACACGCTGTTTCATACCCTCAGAGATCATATGTGGGTAAAAATCTGCATGATCAGGTAACAAGCCCACTTTTTTTAGTTTATCGACCACTTGATCTCTGCGCTGCTTTGCATCGAGATCAGTATTGAATTTTAGTGGTTCATCAAGCAGTTCACCAATGGTTAGCTTAGGGTTTAACGACGTATTGGGATCTTGGAATATCATTCGAATAAGTTTGCAGCGCTGCTTTAAATTTCGCTGCTCTAGCGCTTCTCCTTCGAAATAGATTTCACCGCCACTTCTTAACTCTGCCCCAACTAAAATTCTGGCCAATGTACTCTTTCCAGAGCCTGCCTCACCGACAATAGCAAGTGTTTCACCTTTATCGAGTTGAAAGGATACTGGCGCTAGCGCTTGATTGTATTGGCGCTTGAATCCCTTATAACCCGCATAGAAACTCTTTTTTAAATCTTTAACTTGAAGGAGTGCAGTCTTCATTACATGGCTCTTCGTGATAAGGGAAATGACAAGCGAAATAGCGGTTCTTCTTGTGACATAAGTTTGGTCGACTTACACACTTCTTTTCGGCTTGAGGACATCTTGGGCCTAAGCGGCAGCCGATAGGCAAGTGCTGTAACGCTGGTGCAGAGCCTGGCAAAGTACGCATTAATGATTTATGACCAACGTCTCCGGTATAGTCAGGAATATTATCGAGTAATGCTTTGGTATAAGGGTGATAGGCCTGCTGTATTATCTCAGAGGTAGGGCCTGATTCCATAATCTGTCCGCAATACATTACAGAGAGTTGATCGCACCAGATTGAGAGTGTTTCAAGCTCATGGCTAATGAGTAGTATCGAAACGCCTTGTAGCTGGTTTAACTTAGTCAATAGACGGAAAATCTGAGCTTGGGTTTCCATCTCCATCGAGTTAGTGGGTTCATCTGCAATGAGTAATCTAGGTTGGTTAGCAATTGCTATCGCTATCATCACCTTTTGGCACTCACCCTCAGAAAGCTCCCAAGGATAACTAGACATCACTTTTTGGGTATCTTTAATGCCTACCTTGTGCAGCCATTTAGCAGCAGTTTTTCTCTTATCCTTATTGCGACGCCAAAAGGGGATCTTTTTGTTCTCTGGCATAGCTTCTACTAACTGGGTGCCCACACAGATCACTGGGTCTAAACTACTAGATGGATCTTGAAAAATCATCGCAATTTCACAACCCATAAGGTTGCGCCTTTGCTTTGAATCCATCTCCAACAGATTATGCCCATCCCACATCATACGATCGGCTTTAATTGTCCAGTTGTGACCGGGGATACCTAATATCGCTTTAGCTAGCAAGCTACGACCAGAGCCAGATTCCCCAACTAGACCATGGATCTCGGCTGGATTGATTGTAAGACTGACTCTATCAAGCGCTTTGATACGACCATGAGGGGTATCAAGTTCTATGGTGAGATTGCGTATATCGAGTAATGGCATAATCTATTAATTACTTATTAATCGGCGACAACGCCGCTCTTAAGCCGTCGCCGACTAAGTTAATGGCAAGCACGCTAAATAAGATAGCAAGGCCAGGAATAGTCACAGTCCAAGGTGCTGTTAGCAAGTTATCCATGCCTTGTGACACCATAGCGCCCCACTCAGGACTCGGTGCTTGTGCACCAAGATTGAGAAAGCCTAGGGCTGCAATATCTAAAATAGCCGCTGAAATACCTAAAGTTGTTTGGATAATCACCGTATCCCATACATTAGGCATAATGACATACCAAAATATCTGAAACGGGTTAGCGCCATCGAGTCTGGCTGCGGTGACATACTCTTTTTGCAGCTCTTCATGAATTGCTTGGTGAATGGCCCTTACAAATTGCGGTGTCAGTGCAATACCGACAGCCCAAAATACGTTATTCAGCCCAGGCCCCATGACAGCAACCACTAATATTGCCATCAAGAGTGATGGAATTGACAGCAGAGCATCTAACAGATGGCTTAAAATGCTCGATTTTAAGCCTCTCATCATGCCCGAAATTGAGCCAATAATAAAACCTAAGGTGAGGGCTGTCAGTACGATCCCAAGTGCCATACCAAAGGTCAGGTGCGCGCCATGAAGCAGACGGCTAAAAATATCACGACCTAAATCATCGGTGCCAAGAAAATGCTCAACTGTCCCTGCCGGATCCCAAGAGGGAGCAAGTAGTAGGGCGTGTGGGTCTTGTTGCTCTGGGGCATAGGGGGCAATGAGTGGCCCAAATAACGCCAATAATAAGAAACAAGCCACAGCCCATAGGCCGGCAAACGCAAATGGATTATCCGAAAAGGCATGCCAGATCCTCTTCAAAGGAGAGGGAATATCATCCTCCTGATAAATATTAATTTGTGGCATAAAGCTCTTTCCTGCTAAGGGGATTGATAGCTGTGTGGAGGACTTCAATCATGATACTAAGGAATATAATGATCAGAGCAACTGCTAATACCCCCCCTTGGATAACGGTATAGTCTCGCTGATAGATCCCTGAAACTAACCAAGCACCGACACCAGGCCAAGAAAAAATCACTTCAACCACCATGGCATAGCTGGCAAAACTACCCAGCATGAGACCTAAGTTTTTTAAGACTGGAATTAACGCGTTGGGTAATGCGTGCCGCAATACAATACGACTTGTATGTAAGCCTCTAGCTTCAGCCGCTTTAATGTAGGTTTTTTCCATAATATTGATAATAGCCGAGCGGGTGATCCTAACCACAACAGTAAATGGCAGCACGGCAAGTGTTATCGCTGGCAAAATGATATGCAATACCGCATCAATAAAGGCTGAGTTTGCATAAGGTGAGTCAGATAACAGAGTGTCAATTAATACAAAGCCAGTGACAGGCTCTATCTCATAAAGGAGGTTTAACTGGCCTGATATAGGCAGCCAGCCAAGTTGGACACCAAACCAGAGAGAGAGTGTTAAACCAAGCCAAAATACAGGGATAGAATAACCGGTTAGTGTAATGGTCATGATAGTGTATTGCGTTATTTTATTTTTGCTCATCGACGCGAGCACACCTAACGGTATCCCAAATATCAGCGCTAACAGCGCAGAAACTATTGCGAGTTCAAAGGAGGCGGGAAGGACATTTTCAAGTTCATCGGCTACAGGTTGTTGTGATGTGGCGGATATGCCTAAATTCCCATTAAGTCTCTGTTTTAAATAGGCCGTAAATTGAGTGAATTGGGAGCTATCTAGTTGATAGTCCTGAGTGATCTGAGCAAGTTGCTCTGCGCTAGGCGCATGGATACCGGTTAGGGCAAAACTTTTCTCTACAGGGAATTTTCCCGTCGCGATAAAAAGTACGGCAAAAAGGACCAATGAAGTCGCAATAAAAAGGTTTAACCTGCGCAGTAAATAACGAGCCATTATCTGAGCTCCTCGTTATGGTCAACCGAGACGGCCTGGTTATCGGCGTTAAATGAGATGCCGCCAAAGGGAGTGAGCTGAATACTATTGACCTCTTTTCGCTTTAAGATAAGTCGTGTTGCATGAGCAAATGGCAGCATAGGTAGCTCATCTGCAAAAAGCGCTTCGGCTTGCTGGTAGAGCGCTTTTCTTTTCTCTTTAGAGGTGATGGATTTTGCTTGCGCTAAAATATTATCGAATTCGTGATTACACCATCTTGAACGGTTACTGTTTGATTGAACTGATGAACAGCTGAGAATGGGAGTGAAAAAGTTATCAGGATCACTGTTATCAGCATTCCAGCCAATTAACACTGAGTCATAAGTTCGCTGACTTAATTTTTGATTGAAAACACTCCAGTCGTAACTAACAATATTTACCTTGACCCCAACGTGAGCTAAATCAGCTTGAATGAGTTCAGCTGTTTTATGCGCGTTAGGGTTATAGATACGTGCCACAGGCATTGCCCATATATCGATAGTGAGGTCGTGCACACCGGCTTCTTCGAGTAAGGCTAAGGCTTTGTTGGGGTTGTAATCAATTAAACTTTGGTTTTCTGAATATGCCCAAGACATAGGGGGCAGCATACCCGTCGCTTCAACGGCTGTTTTTTGATAAACCGCTCTGAGAATATTTTCTCTATCGACCGCATGTGCCAATGCTTTTCTCACTCGTACATCATTAAAAGGTGCTCTTTGGGTATTGAAGGCCCAAAATGCAACGTTAAAACCTGGCATAGAGTCAACTTCTAGTGCCTCATGCTCTAGTACAACGGGAAGCTCTCCAGCTTTGGGCAGTGCAGAGACACTGCAATCCCCGGTTATTAGCTTGGCAAGTCGACTGGTACTTTTAGGAGTAATATCAAAAACTAATGTCTCGGCGCTAGGAAGTTGGCGCCAGTAATGGTCATTTCTATGGTAGCGAATATAGTCATTTTTGACATATTTAACTAATTGGAAAGGCCCTGTACCCACAGGCTCTCTATCTATGGTTTCCATTTGCTCTTCGTTTTTTAATTGAGCCGCATATTCTTGAGAAAGAACAACGGCAAAACCTGAAGCGAGATTAGAAAGGAATGAGGCATCGCGGTTTTTAAGGTGAAAAGCTACCTCGTCGTTAGATACTTTTTCAATAGACTCAATGAGCGTGTCAAAACCAATACTTTGAAAAAATGGGTAGCCAGTTCTAGAGATTGGATAATATGCGTGTTGTGGATCAATCACTCGATTGAACGAAAAAAGAATATCGTCTGCATTTAAATGTCGCGTTGGCGTAAATGAGCTCGAGTGATGAAAGCTGACATCCTTTCTCAACTTGAAAGTATAGGTAAGCTCATCATCACTGATGGTCCACTCGGTTGCCAATGAAGGCACAATTTGCCCCGAATGAATATCGTAATCTACCAGACCATTATATATCTGCTGCGAAGTTGCATCGACGGTTGTTCCAGAAGTCACTAGCTGTGGATTGAATGATTCAGGGTTCCCCTCAGAGCAATAAACGACTCCCGGTGGAACTTGCTTTGGGCCACATGCACTCAGTAGCAAACAAATGCATGAAATAGCAGGGCAGATTGATAGACGCTTAAACAGCACTCTCATCGACAGATCATTTTTTCAGGACTTTGGCAGCCATTTTAACAGTGGTATTTGCCGATGAGCAATGGACATATGGTATTAATACCGATTCCCATAAAATTGTGCTTAGTTCAGAGCGCTCTCAAGGCGTTATAATCAAGACGCATTGTTGAGAAAATAGTTATCCCTTTAAGACAAAATATCCTCTCCCTATGTTTTATCAAGCAGGTTATATTTTTTTAAAATACCGCGTAATTGATGGTAACTAAGGTTTAAGAGCTCTGCAGTTTTCTTTTGGTTAAATTGACCCGCTTCTAAAGCTTGCTTGAGCAAGGTAACCTCTAGTGACTCACAGTGCTCCTTGAAGTCGATTGGAAAATTAACTTTGTTAGGTGCCGTGTCAGAGGTTGGAGTGGTCGTCGTCTCGCTGCTAGCCACTTCCTTCCCATTGGTAGCTTGTCGCTCTACGGTTTTTACTCGCTTGGTGGGTCGATAGGGGGAGGCGAATGGGTCAACGACTATGTTAGTAATAGGCTCATCGGTATCCGTATTACGATAGACACTGCGCTCAACGACGTTTTTGAGCTCACGAATATTACCTGGCCATGGGTGGTCCATTAGCTGTTGTGTTGCTCGTGGGCTAAAGCCTGCAAATAGCTCGTGCTTTAATTGCCTGGCCATACCTACCGCAAAGTATTCAGCTAACGTCATAATATCTTCCTGCCTGTGCCTGAGTGGTGGCAAGGTGATGACATCGAATGCGAGCCTGTCGAGCAGGTCGGCACGAAATTCACCGATATCAGCTAAAGAGGGGAGATCTTCATTGGCTGCACATACCAGCCTCACATCGGTTTGTACTGTCTTACTGCCACCGACACGTTCAAACTCACCGTACTCTATGACTCTCAGTAGCTTTTCTTGAATCAAACCCGAAGTATTGGCCAGTTCATCAAGAAAGAGGGTCCCACCATTAGCACGTTCAAAGCGACCTTCATGTTTCTTACTCGCTCCAGTAAATGCACCCGCATCATGGCCAAACAGCTCACTTTCGAGTAAATTTTCGCTTAATGAAGAGCAGTTAAGCTTAATAAAGCTTTGGTCCCATCGCTTGGAAAGGTAATGTAGGCGTTCAGCGATTAACTCTTTACCAGTGCCGCGTTCGCCAATAATAAGTACAGGTTTAGACAGGGGCGCAACCTGAGACACATGCTCGAGTACTTCGAGCAGTGCATTCGATTGGCCAATAAGATTATCTTGCTGAAATTGATTTGCCACAGTAAGTTTTAGTCTTTAACGCTAATAGTTGGTGAAAATAATAATAAGACCCTCTGTTATTAAAAGAAAGAAAAAGTTAAAATATTGGTTAAGTTACTGTATTTCAAGAAATATGAAAAGTTGGCACAGAAAGTGGATTAATATCTTCGAAACCAACATTAAATAAAGGACAGCATTATGGGAATTTTCTCTCGCTTCGCAGACATTATTAATTCAAACATCAGCTCACTTCTGGATAAAGCAGAAGATCCAGAAAAGATGGTTCGCCTTATTATTCAGGAGATGGAAGATACACTTGTTGAGGTTCGTTCTACTTCAGCTAAAGTACTTGCAGAGAAAAAAGAGATACTTCGCCGTATCGCGAAAGTTCAAGAGCAAGTAGCTGACTGGGAAGGTAAAGCTGAACTAGCACTTTCGAAAGACCGTGAAGATTTAGCCAAGGCAGCCCTCGTTGAAAAACAGAAAGCCAGTGAGTTAGCTGATACTTTAGCTCAAGAGTTGATTGTTGTTGAAGAGCAGATCACTCGACTTAAAGATGAAGTTAATCTACTTCAAGAAAAACTCGTTGATGCCAAAGCGCGTCAAAAGACGATTATCATGCGTAAGCAAACTGCAAGCTCGCGCCTAGAAGTTAAAAAGCAACTTGATTCTAGCAAGATTGATAATGCGATGAGTAAGTTTGAGCAATATGAGCGCCGTGTTGAAGGCCTTGAGTCTCAAGTTGATGCCTATGATTTGGGCAATAAGAAAAGTTTGAGTGATGAATTTGCCGCTTTAGAAGCTGAAGATTCAGTCAATGCTGAACTTGAAGCATTAAAAGCTAAAGTTAAGAGCAGCAAAAGCAAAGCTAAAACAAAATAATAACAATTCAGAGGTGAGTTATGAACATGGATATTTTAATGGCCCCAATTATTATCTTTATGATATTCGTGGCCCCCATTTGGCTAATACTTCACTATCGCAGTAAGCGTCAAGTGAGCCAGGGACTTACTGAAGAAGAGTATACACAGCTAAATGAACTGATTACGAGAGCCGATAAAATGGCTCAACGTATAGAAACATTGGAAGCGATTCTAGACACTGAAGCCCCTCAATGGAGAAAGCATGATGAATAATCATTCATCAATTGTTAACCCACTTTTGAGAGTCAGCTGATACATTGGAGGAAATAAGATGAGCGAAGCAGATAGGCGCACTTTATATCGTATTCCCCAGACGGGTAAGATTGCTGGGGTATGTGCCGGAATAGCCGATTATTTTAATTTTGAGACCTGGCTAGTTCGCGTTGCAGCAGCATCAATCTTTCTTCTCGGTGGCGGAGGACCAGTATTATTTATATACATTTTGTTATGGGTAATACTTGATGCAAAACCAGGAACCGCGAAGTCGGATGCTAAAGCGCATAAAGATATCGAAATTAAAAAGAAGGTTTGGCAGGCAGGAGAGCCAGCAAAGATGGCGCTACGTGATGTGAGTGAGAAATTTAGAAGTCTAGAGAAAAGGCTTCAAAAATTAGAACACCATGTAACGTCAGATAACTTCGATTTAAAACAAGAGATCAATAATCTTTAATCCTTCCAATGGGCGACGTAGTCGCCCAGATCACTTTAAGTGTAGGCCATGAGTCGTATTAATCGCTCCTTTTCAAAGATAACTCAATCTGTAAGTAATAAAACCTTATCGTTTGCCCATCGCGCATCAGATAGAAATATCAGGCTGGCTGTAACAGGCCTTTCAGGGGCAGGAAAAACCGCATTCATTACAGGGCTTGTCAATCAACTGCTCAATGCTGGCGTGACCACTCAAGGGAATAACCTTCCACTTTGGCAAGTTACTCGAGAGGAGAGGCTGTTCGGTGTTAAAAGGACATTACAACCCGATCTGACCGTTGCGAGTTTCGATTATGAACTCGGTATGTCATCGCTAAAACAAACACAGCCACAATGGCCTGCATCGACCCGTAATATCAGTGAGCTAAGACTAACGCTACGTTACCAGCCGGTAAAAGGCCTACTCGCAAAAGTGACTGAAAGTGCCAATCTTTACTTAGATATAATCGACTATCCGGGTGAATGGTTGCTCGATCTGCCAATGTTGAAGCAAAACTATCAACAATGGTCACACTCTCAGGTACAACGTAAGTCTATTTTAAGCCGCTCACAATATTACGATGCATTTTGTACAGAGAGCGCTGCACTGAAACTTGAGGGCGCAGCCGATGAAGCGCAACTCAAACGTATCGCTGACATTTATCAGACGTTATTGCTAGATTGTGTCAATCAGCATGGGTTTTACTATGTGCAACCAGGTCGTCTACTCTTGCCGGGTGAATTTGCAGGCTCGCCAGTGTTGGCCTTTTACCCACTGCTCAGCTTATCAATTGAGGAGCATGAACGTTTAGACCGTTTGGACGCTTCATCGACCTATCAGGTACTAAAAACACGCTTTAAAGAGTATCAAGATAAGGTGATTAGACCCTTTTATAAGGAGTACTTTTCCACCTTCGATCGACAACTTTTACTGGTCGATTGTTTCACTCCGCTCAACCGCGGTAAAGCCCAGTTCGATGATATGACTCAAGCGCTAAATGGCATTATGGAGAGTTTTAAATTTGGTCAATCGAATCTGTTAAAGCGGTTGTTCTCTCCAAGAATCGATAAATTACTATTTGCAGCGAGTAAAGTTGATCACATCACTCGAGATCAACAAAGCAATGTGCTGTCATTACTTACAGAGTTAGTTAAACAGAGCCAGAGTCAGGCAAAATTTGAAGGCTGTGAAGTGGAGACTATGGCCATTAGCGCGATAAAAGCCACTCAACATGGGATGATTAAATCGGCTAAAAATGAAGTTGAAGTGGTTAAAGGCATAAGCTTAGACACTCAACAGAGCGTGACCCTGTTTCCTGGGGAAGTACCTAAATCTCTGCCTAATTCAACATTTTGGGATAACCAAGGCTTTGAGTTTATGAATTTTGCGCCGCCTAGCTATAGCCCAAAATCTGGTGGAGCAGACTTTGAGCATATTCGTCTCGACCACCTTCTGCAGTTTTTACTTGGTGACAAACTGAGTTAATTAGCCTCTTTACGAGAAATATCATGACTGATAGTAAGCCTAGTTTGAAGAAGCAGCAAGTGTTTGACTCCCCAACTGAGGAGGAGCCAAGTTTACGTGGGGCACATAAGTTCAATGAAGAGGAGTTTATTGCGCCACCACAAGCGCAAGTAGACCTCAATGAAATGCAGCAAGAGGTCGAATCTCGATTTGAGCAAGCATCGCCCCTATTTGATAAAGAGCCTGTAGGCAAAGATAAGCGCCGGTGGTCATTACTGGCTAAGGGGATACTTGTCGGCTTTATTGGTTTAGTGGTGACAGAAACTGGGCTCAGCCTCAGAGATGTTTGGCTTGAAAGCCCGTTTATTTTTGGCTTGTATTTAACTTTGACCCTACTCGTGTCTCTATGGGCTGGCAAAATAGCCTTCACTGAATGGCGAAAGTTACATAGACTTAAATCTGTAGAGGAGGCGCAACAAAGAGGCGATCGATTAGCTTTAAGCATGCAGATGGGGGAAGCCGATAAATTTATTGGTGAGATACTCTCAAACCTCCCCAGTGAAACAGACGCTCAGAAATATATTAACTCTGCCCAGCCTGAGCATAATGATGCAGAGAAACTTATCTTATTCGAAGAGTTAGTGCTGACTGAACGCGATCTTATTGCTAAAAAAGTTGTCCGACGTTATGCGCAGGAGTCAGCGCTCTTATTGGCAGCTAGCCCACTCGCGGTGTTAGATATGGCAATAATTTTGTGGCGTAATCAGCGCATGATAGTCAAGATTGCCCAGTGCTACGGCATTGAGCTAGGTTATTGGAGCCGTATTAAATTGATCCGGGGAGTTATCACTAACATTATTTATGCTGGAACAAGTGAGATAGCCACGGATTTAGGCACCCAATTATTGTCAGTTGAGATGACCGGAAAGCTGTCTGCTCGACTGGCGCAAGGATTAGGTGGTGGTTTGCTAACGGCCCGTTTGGGTTATCAAGCTATGGAGCTTTGCCGTCCGCTTTCATTCAAAGAGGGAGCAAGGCCAAAACTGTCTGGGATCCATAAAGAGTTATTGTTAGATCTTAAAGAGTTATCTTCCTCTGTCCTAAAGCAATCTGCAAAGGAAAAGGTCGCTCGTAACAAAGAATTTACATCTGAGACTTGATTATTTTTCATCATATGTTTACTCCACCTTCGAACAGGAACAAGGTAAATAAAGCGCTGGTATTAAAATCAATCTAACAGCTGGCGCTCTTAAAGACCTTGGAGAAACTTTATGAAGGATAAGTGGGCTCAAGCCACGAAAGTGATACATGCTGGGCATATTAAGGATAAGACTGGGGCGTTAGTCTCGCCACTTTGCCAAAGTGCAACGTTTGTATTTGATAATGCTGAGCAAGGTGGAGCTAGGTTTGCTGGAGAGGAGCCTGGTTATATCTATACACGACTTGGAAATCCAACAACTGCTGAGCTAGAGCGGAAAATGGCTGAACTTGAGGGAGCCCAAGCAGCCGCAGCGACAGCATCTGGAATGGCGGCTGTCTCATCTGCGCTGTTAGCGAACCTTTCACACGGCGATCACCTTGTCGCGTCTAAAGCCGTCTATGGTTGTACGTTTTCATTGATGACGAGTCAGTTTGAAAAGTTTGGTATTGCCGTCACTTTGGTAGATTTTAAAGATATTGAGGCAATCACTGCTGCTATTACGGCGAAAACTAAGGTTCTGTTTTGTGAAACCCCCGTAAATCCTCACTTAGACGTATTTGACTTAGATGCCATAGTCGCTGAAGCCAAAAAGCATAAACTGATCACTATAGTCGATAACACGTTTATGACTCCGCTATTGCAACAACCAATCAAGCATGGTGTTGATATCGTGGTGCATAGTGCCACCAAATATCTTAACGGTCATGGGGATGTGATTGCCGGCATTATCTGTGGTAGTGATGAACAGATAGAAAAGATAAAGTTTGAAACGTTAAAAGATCTTGGTGGCGTGCTTTCTCCACATGATGCTTGGCTCATACTTCGTGGCCTTAAAACCTTAGATGTTAGGCTTGAGAGACACTGTAATAACGCTCAAAGGTTAGTTGAATATCTGCTTTCACATCCCAAAGTGGTTAAGGTCTATTATCCAGGGTTAAAGGGCACTGAGGGGGAGCGCTTAATCGGAAAGCAGATGCAACGTGGTGGTGGCGTAATAGGTTTTGAACTTAATGCTAATTATGAACAATCGATCGCGTTTATAAACCAGCTCAAGCTATTTTCAATCGCCGTTAGCTTAGGAGATGCTGAATCGCTTATCCAGCATCCGGCATCAATGACTCATGCAACTTATGAAGCGCTCGACAGAGTCGCTGCTGGAATTAGTGAAAACTTGTTACGCATTTCAGTAGGACTAGAAGCTGTAGAAGATCTGATTATCGATCTGGAGCAGGCGCTAGAAGGTGTGAAAACGAGTTGATGAGTCGTTTTATAGTAAAGCCGCCCTAAAGAGGGCGGCTTTTACGTTATGGGCCGTTAACTTATACCGAAGGTTTAGAAGCTCCAGAATGTGTGAGAAACAACATAAAGTACCAACATACTAATGAAGTTGATGATCACACCAGCACGCATCATCTCTGATTGCTTGATAAAGCCTGAGCCGTACACTATGGCGTTTGGTGGGGTTGCAACCGGTAACATAAAGGCACAAGAAGCTGCGATACCAATGAGCACAGATATCATAATCGGCGATAAACCTAAGGGCTCTGCGATAGCCGCGAAAACAGGTACTAATAATGCTGCACTGGCCGTATTACTGGCAAACTCTGTGAGCATGACAACGAAGAAGATAACTGCAAAGGTAAATAGCGCCATATGCGTGCTACCAAAGATATCTGTTACCGTGTGCGCTAGGAAAACACTGGTTCCCGTTGCTTTTAAAATAGCACTAAGTGTTAAACCACCGCCAAATAGAATTAATACTCCCCAGTCAGTCGTACGCTCAATTTTTTTCCAATCAACTAGACCAAGGCCCGCTAAGGTGACTACGGCGCTTAATGCTACGACAGTATCAAATTTAGATATTCCGCCCAACGCTTGAGAGAGTGGTTTACTAAAGATCCAGCAGCACACTGTAGTGATAAATATGAGTAGGGTTAACTTACCTTGTAAGGTGAGCTTGCTATCTGTTTTTTCAACTTTGCAAATCAATGAAAGATCAGGTTTTAGAAATAGATAAAGCGCAATAAGCATGCTAGGTAACATCAGTGCGACGGTGATCAAGCCAAACTCTAACCATTCGCTAAAGCTAAGCCCAACTTGTGCTGCTGCAATAGCATTTGGTGGGCTGCCGACTAACGTTCCTATGCCACCGATATTGGCTGAGTACGCAATACCAAGCAGCATAAACAAGTAAGTACTTTTATGCTCTTTAAAGTCTAGCTGCTGCAAGATCCCAAGCGCTAACGGCAGCATCATAGCCGCCGTTGCGGTATTACTGATCCACATTGAAAGCAGCGCTGTAATACCAAAAAGTAACATACAGGCTGAACTCAATTTTCCCTTTGAAGCTGTTAATACTTTTTCTGCGATTAGCTTATCTATGCCTTGATGGTTGAGCGCTGCTGCAAGAACAAAACCACCAAAAAAGAGATAGATAATCGGGTTGGCAAAGTTGCTCATTGCGACTTTGGTTTCAAACACTCCGAGCAGCACAGCCAATATAGGGATAAGGATTGCTGTGATACTGATATGGATTGCTTCAGTTAACCATAGGATGGCAGCAAAGATGAGAATAGAGAGACCTGTATTGATCCCCTCCTCAAATGGAAGAAAGTTATATAAAAGTACAAAAAGGGCGATATCTGCAAAAAGGATAATCAGCTTCTTTTGCGGAGAGCTAATTCCGGCTTGCTGCCCTGTAGGGGTTTGTTCAATTTGTTCCATTGGCTGAGCCTTCCATTTTCATTATTATTTATGGGATTTAAAATAACTCAGAGGTTTCATTCAGCAAACTAAATTAGTTAGTGCCTTTATTACACTCATCGTCAAGTGATGAGGTGATCCTTCTATGATTTTTACTATTTACGTGACCTCAGTTACACCTATGTGATCGGAACTGTTCTTTTTGAATTTCAAAATAGGAGTATTAGCAGCTTGTCTCAGCAAAAATGAAACAATGTTAAAAAGATAAAACTGTGACGTATGACAATTTTCGTGTGGTGTATTTTGCTAGAGGCTGAATAATTGGCAAGAAATGCGGGATTGATCTACATTTAGTTTGTGGCGAAGGAGTAATGGATTAGTGCCACAATTTAACGGATTAATTAAACAGGGAGTTACCTATGAAGAGCACACTTGTATCTGCAGTACTTTTGGCTGTAACACTTTCAATGGGCGTTTATGCTGGTGATACCGCAAGCCAAGCTAAATCTACCACAAAAAATCAAACCTCATCACAGAAGCAGCACCAGATCATTAATATCAACACTTCATCAATCGAGCAACTGGTTTTACTTAAGGGAATAGGTGAATCAAAAGCAAAAGCGATTGTCGAATATAGGGAGAGTAAAGGAAAATTCAAAAATATTGATGAACTGATCAATGTGAAGGGAGTTGGCCCCCAACTAGTGGAAAAAAACAGAGCCGTGCTGAGTTTATAATACAGATGATAGCCAATCTGTTTATAGAAGCAGCAATCAGTCGCAAACTGGCCCTATGTTAACTTTTAGGGCTTGATTGCTTGGCGGGCATAGTAGATAATGCTCGCCGTTCTTTAAGGAGTTTATCTTAAAGAAAGCAATGGTGACCTTAGGGTCCCCCCGCAATGATAACTTGTGAACTCGGCCAGGCCCGGAAGGGAGCAACCGCAGCAAGCGACTCGTGTGCCGGGGTGTGGCTCTAGGGGAACCTCCAAATCTCCCTTATACACCAATCTTTAGTTCGCTTTTAACCAATCGATATCGTTAATTGATATGATATGTCGCGTATTCGTTAGATTAAAAGTCAGCAACTGCAACAATTGACTCGTGTGGCTATCATACTGAAGTGTGGCTCTAGAGGAACCTCCAAATCTCCCTTATACACCAATCTTTAGTTAGCTCTTAACCAATCGATATCGTTAATTGATATGATATGTCGCGTATTCGTTAGATTAAAAGTCAGCAACTGCAGCAATTGACTCGTGTGGCTATCATACTGAAGTCTGGTTCTAGAGGAAGCTCTAAATCTCCTAGTGCAACGATCACCTAGCTCATACCAAAATGCAAAGCACTCAGTGGTAGATGACCTAAGCAAAACTACCTCAGCATAATTCCCCTGCTAAATGCTTAATCATGCTCTTTGTTGAGGTTGGCTTTGAGAAAAGCGCGAGACTTTTCTAACGCGGTTTGTATTTCGCTCCTCATTTGGGCTAGCTCGTTATAATCTTCAAAGAAATAGGTATCAACTAAGTGTCTTATGTACCTCACTGGGAGTTGATTTAAGGTCACACAACAAAGATCAGCAAGGTAGTCTTCAGGAAGTTCATCGAGTAAGCCCTCATCGGACAGTAACTCCATCAAAAGTACTTCATAATAGTTTCGAATTTCTAATTGCATAAAAATGCTCCGTAACAGTAGTTGCCTTTTGTGTGAATACCGATTAGTACAGTTGGCAAGTAAACATAGCTCAGTTTGCAACCATATCTCTCTTGCAGCAACAGAAAACTGCGATATTGTTAAGATAATTTTAGCGCTTGTTTACTAATGACGCCTCAAATCTAGTTACCTCTATGGAACGGCTATAAAAAAGCCAGCAATATGTGCTGGCTAGTCTGACGATCTCTATGTCTATATGTTATTCATTTATAGCTGTTTTATTGCCCAGCTCATAAACTCTTTACGTGTTGCTTCGTCGGCGTGTAACCACCAATACTGCAGCATCTGCTCAGCATGCCCTGGGTTGCTATCAGCAGATGTAGCTGGGACACTAGTGGCTGCGATAGGTGCGGATTTACTGACAGGAGCGGTTGGAGTGCTAGCCGTTACTTTCGTGGCAGTAGCAGCGCCTGCTGTTGCTGATGTGGTTGCGGTCGTTATATCTTGGCCGTTTCCTGTACCAAATAAACTGGTTACAAAGGAGTCTTCTGTGAAGTCTGTTTGCTCAATGGTATAACTGGCGGCTCCCTTATCATCACGTGTAATGACGACTTCTGGAGATTTAGCAAACGATTTCGGGTGCTTCACAATGCCGCCATCAGCAGGCATTAAGGTGTAATCAAAATCACCATCGATATCTAAGGTGACAATAAATGGAGAGGACTTAATAAAACTCTCGCTGTCACTAAAATCATCTTGAACCATGTCATGGTAACGAATGGCAATTTTATGTGTTCCATTGTTGAGTTCGAGATCGGCCTTGTGATTGAAAAGGCTAGTATCAATCTTCTTACCATCAACAGCTAGATATTCAAAAGACATAGGAATATTTAGATTTGCAGCGAGTGCAGATGAGGAACCAAGCAGGGCGATAATGGCTGTGATTGGCATGAGTGATTTCATTGTAGCTCCTTAACGTTTAAAACTTTTATAGGTTTGAGAGAATGGACGCTCAAACGCTTGAATTCGATCTTCGATATAACTGATAGCCTGACGACACTTTCCGAGTCGTCTATGCACCAAAAGGATCTCATTTTGCATCCGAATTTTGTCAGCACTATGACAGTTTTCCAATTCAGATTGCAAATTTAGGATTTTCTGTTCAAAGGTACTCACCCAGTTCAGGTGTTTATTTAGCTCTTCATACAGTTGGTGGCTATTATGCATAACACCTGCTGCAATCCAGTTAAACCCACTTTCATCATGTACCTTGTTTCTTCGTTTCTTAGCTGTTGCAATACGAAACGCTTTTTGCTGTGCGGCAGATTTTACGCCTAAATTGGTTGTGTTAAGCGCACGTCTTACTGCAGTGAACCTATCTTGAATACGCTCGCAACTTAACGCGATAGTATTATTAGATATCTTACTTTTAATCAATTTAGCTAATTGTTTAATACTATTGTCAATTTGAGCAATGCAGGGCGCAAGCTTAGCGCCAGACTGGATGAAAAGTTCGTTATTAAACCTGTCAGCGTCTTGCAGTAGCTTTTGCTCGCGCTTAGGTAAGTTAGCATCATGCTGTAATACCTCCTGCTCAAGTTGCTTTAATTGGGCAGTTAATCGCGCTAATAGTTCATTGGTGTTCATAACCAAGCACTCCAAGCTAACTTAGCTGCAATAAGAATGACTACCGTGATAAAAACAGGCTTTATAAATTCGGCGCCATAGTGAATAGCTGTCCTAGCGCCAATGAAAGAACCTAACATCATACATAAGCCCATTGAAAGTCCTATCAGGATATTCACCTGCCCAAGTGTGAGGAATATCACCAGTGAAGTTAGATTACTTACAAAGGTCATAGATCTTGCTAGACCGCAGCTATGCAGTAAGGGGATCTTATGTACACTGGTGCTAGTTATCGTCCAAAAGGCCCCAGAACCTGGTCCTGCGAAACCATCATAAAAACCAAGAGGGAAACCTTGTAACCACTGTTTATATCGAGGAGCTGGTTTGTCTAGTGGTTGATTGCTTTTGCATCCCATGGCATTCGGATTGAGTAAGGTATAGATAGCAATGATCATGATCATTAAAGGTAATATCTTTTCAAGCCATTGGTTATCGATAAGATAAACAATAAACGTTCCACTTACGGCACCGATAAAGGTGGCTACAAAAGTGTGGTACCACAACTTAGGTGCGAACAGGTTCTGCTTATAATAAGTATACGCCGCCATTGATGAGCTGAAACTAGCCGCCAGCTTATTGGTGCCTAATGCAAGGTGGGGGGTTATACCGAGTGTTAACAAAGCTGGAATCGAGAGTAAGCCTCCACCGCCAGCAATTGCATCAATAAAACCTGCAATAAAGCCTATTGCAGCTAGAATGGCCCAAGTACTGGGCTCTAACAGTAAATCCAAAGTTAATCCTACTCAATTACACGGCGAAAAGGCGGCAAGGCATCGAGCAGAGATTTACCATACCTTTTACTGATAAGCCGTCTATCTAGAATGGTAATTCTTCCATAATCTTGCTCTTTGCGTAGTAATCTACCACAACTTTGTATTAGTTTACGCGATGCATCTGGAATCGTTAGCTGTAGAAAGGGGTTTCCACCTTTAATCTTGATATATTCAGCATGTGCTTGTTCAACTGGAGAGGTTGGCACTGCAAATGGCAGCTTAGTAATGATCAAGTTGGTTAGATAGTCTCCCGGAAGATCAAGTCCTTCGGAAAAGCTGCCTGTACCAAAGATGATACTTGGCTCCTGATTATCACAACGCTTTTTATGTGCTGAGAGTATCTCTTGCCTAGAAGCTGTCCCTTGTATGAGCAAGCCTGTTTTGATTTTACTTTCGAGTAGACCGGCTACTTTTTCCATCTGCCAATAGGAGGCAAATAGCACTAACGTCGCCATTTCACCATCAATGAGGGCTAATATTTGCTCTGCTAGTTCATCGGTGAACTTCTCATCCGTTGGTTCATTATCCATTTGAGGTAAGAACAGGGTGGCATTTTGCTCAAAATCAAATGGGGAATCCATTGCTAAGAAGCGACTGCCATCATTGACTGATAAGCCAACTTGGTGAGTAAAGTGGTTGAAGTTGTTGAGTGCGCGTAAGGTTGCGCTACATAGCACCACGCCTGCCGCTTTGTCCCAGAGTAACTTCTCTAACATAAAGCCAACTTCGATAGGAGATGCACTAAAGAGATAGTCAGTTTGTTTACCTGTTAATAGCTCGGCCCAACGCGCCATTGGCGCTCCCTTAGGATTATCGGTTCTAGCCATCATCTTCCATAGCTTTTGCAGGTTTTCGAGCCGCTGCAGCATAAAGCCTGTTTCAGTGAGCAACTGCTCAGCTTGATGTTTTGGGATCTCACCATCTTTTATCGCTTCACTGAGTAACACCAACATCTTGTTGAACTGTTTAACTGCAGTATTTGATACTGTTGAAAGGTTTTCAGCCTGACTGAGTAGGGCATCGGGGAGTTTGCCATGCTCGAAGCGTAAACGGCTTTCTGGGTTATCAAAACGAGGTAACTGGCCATCGCAATAATGAGCGATTTGAGTAAGCTGCCCAGAGAGATCTGTAATATGGTCCTGCATCGCTTGGGCTGGCCCAATGATGTGATTACTTTTAATTTGGTTTTGTAGCTTGCTGCAGGTTTTATCTATTTTTTCTAGCCAGTCTATGGCTCCTCTCAGTGTTGACTGAGCACTAGAGAAATCTCTGGCAACCGTAGGCAGATGATGAGCTTCATCGATAATATAATAGAGCTCCTCAGGATCTGGCAAGATGACACCGCCTCCGAGCTCTAAATCAGCAAAAAGTAGACTATGGTTAGCGATTAACACATCCCAGTTATCAATATCCTCACGTGCTTTATGAAAAGGGCAATTGCGATGACTAGCTAATTGGCGGTGGCAACTGTGTTTATCACAGGCTATCTGCTGCCAAAGATGATCGGGGAGCTGCTCAGGTAATGTATCTCGCTCTCCGTTCCATTGACCTTCATGGTACTGTTTTAGAAGAGCTTGTAGCTGCTTAACTTGGCTGTTATCTGGCTTAGTCTGCCACATAGCCATCTGCGTACCGTTGTCTGATCCGATTAACATCTCTAGTTTTGAGAGACAGACATACCGTTGGCGGCCTTTTACTAAACCAAAAGTAAAATCTAGTTCAGATTGTTGTAAAAAAAAGGGTAAATCTTTATGCAGCAGTTGCTCCTGCAGTGCAACGGTAGCCGTTGCGATACAGACCTTTTTCTTACTGGCTAAGGCTAGTGGGATAGAGCCTAAGATGTAGGCTAAGGACTTGCCTATACCTGTTCCTGCTTCAACCACAATAATACGACGGTGTTTGTCATATTCTCCTGCAAGCGTTTTGGATATCTCTGCAACGATATAGTTCTGTTCGCGTCTTGAGCGAAAGTCGGGCAGAGCAGCTGCGATACCTTTATATATAGAACGGATCTGAGTCTTAACGTCGGCGGATAGCATGAAAGTACAGGCAAGAAGAATAGTGCTGTATATAATAACAGTTAATAACTAGAGGTAAAGGTAATCATGTTTATCAAGTGAGCCGAATATAGTAATCTGTGAATGATGGAAGACACTCATTGTTAGAACTCAAATATGACTATCCCCACCTCTGAGACTGTGACAGGTCGAATTTTAACTCGGCATTTGGTCACACACTCAGGCGAACTTAGCTTCCACTACTATATAAAGACACACTCAGGTCCTGTGCTAGTCAAAGTGCCTCAGGGAGAGTATGTGTGTTTTTGCTCAACCGAAGAGTTTAATCTGCTTGAGCCACATCTAGGGATATTGCAAGTCAAAGTACAACAGCTAGCGCTGAAAACGTTTACTCATGAACCTGTTACTGCTTTATATTGCCATTCGTCACAGGTATTTAGACAGTTGACCAGAATGGCTGTTGACCTCAATATTCGGCTATTTGAGACGGATATTCGACCAGAGCATCGCTACCTTATTGAGCGCTATATTGCGCTTGATGTTGAGTTTGCTGGTAGCTTTATTAACACTGAACCAAACCTGCCGCAATTTTCAGCGCAGCGAGCACGTAAATCTTCTCTCGATATTCCTCTTTCTGCGATTTCACTCGATTTTGAATGTAGCATGGCTGGCGTCCTCTACTCTGTGGGGCTATATGGTGTTTATAACGGCGAAACATATAGCAAGGTGATTATGGTTGCTCAAGTTGAGGAGCAACAAGCACTTGAGGGGGCGGAGTATATAGAGTGGGTGGAGAGTGAAGTGGCCCTAATCCATGCATTGATAGATTGGTTTACTCAATACGATCCTGACATCATTATCGGCTGGGCTGTCGTTACTTTCGACCTTGCTCTTCTATATAGGAGGGCAAACCACCATGGAATAAAGTTAGTAATAGGTAGGGGAGGTTTGCCGCTTTCTTGGAAAGTTCAGGATAAGTTTCGGCCTGAAACCCTTAATTTACCTGGGCGGGTCGTGCTTGATGGCATAGATTGGTTAAGGGCCGCCTTTTATCAATTTGACAGTTTTTCCCTAGAGTTTGTGTCTAGAGCATTACTTGACGAGGGCAAGGCGCTGCCCAGTGGGGAGAAAGGCGTAGATAATCGAGGAGGAGAGATAACCGAGCTGTTTAACAATGATAAAGTAGCGCTGGCTCATTATAACCTTACTGACAGCCGTCTTGTTTGGGAGATATTTGAAAAAACGCAGTTGTTCGATTTTGCAATAGAACGCTCGAGGCTAACAGGACTAGAACTTGGTCGCGTTGGTGGCTCAGTTGCTGCATTTAATAACTTATATCTGCCCCATTTACATAGATCGGGCTTTGTAGCGCCAGCTATGGCAACAAGCAAAGGGCTTGAAAGTCCAGGCGGTTATGTCATGGACTCAATTCCAGGTTTATATAAAGATGTATTAGTACTGGATTTTAAAAGTCTGTACCCATCTATTATTAGAACCTTCCTTATCGATCCTAAAGGCCTAGTGACTGGACTCACAGAGGATGACATAGAGACTGTTGAAGGCTTTATTGGCGCTAGATTCAGCCGTCATTCACCCATTTTACCAGGATTAATCGAAACCCTGGCTCAAAGGCGCGAAGAGGCCAAACTTGAAGCGAACAAACCTTTATCTCAAGCCATCAAGATAATCATGAACTCATTATATGGGGTTTTAGGCTCCCAAGGATGTGTATTCCATGATGCCAGGTTGGCCAGCTCTATTACCTTAAGGGGTCATGAGATTATGAAGCAAACTCGTGCTTGGATAGAGGAGCTGGGTTATCAAGTGATCTATGGTGATACCGATTCAACATTTGTTTGGTTAGGGAATGAAGCTGTAAAAACGGAAGTTAAGCAGATTGGTGATTCAATCGTAGCAACTATTAATGCTAAATGGAGAGATAAGCTTTTTAATGAGATGAAGCTTGATTGTTTTTTAGAGCTTGAATTTGAATCCCATTTTGAACAGTTTTTTATGCCGACACTGCGCGGTTCAACTGAAGGGTCAAAGAAGCGTTACGTAGGTGCTTTTACGGACTCAAATGATGAGCTTAAGTTAGTGTTTAAAGGTATGGAGCAGGTGAGGAGTGATTGGAGTCCGCTTGCAAGGCGTGTGCAGGCAGAACTTTACTATCGCCTATTCGCAAAACAAGATCTTATGGAGTATCTACAAAATGTAGTGAACGACCTGATGCAAGGTAAGCTAGATGCTGAATTGGTTTTTTCTAAACGCTTGCGCAGAGATATAGAAGATTATACAGCTAAATCATCCCCGCATATAAAAGCGGCTAAGTTAATGCATCAACACACTGGAGAGGACAAGTTTTCAAAGAAAGGCGCTAAGGTTGATTATGTCATCACTCTAAATGGTGCAGAACCTATCAGTTTCCGCCAAGGATTAATTGATTATCATTACTACCTTAGTAAGCAGCTCGAGCCTATTGCTGAGCCTGTTTTGAGCATACTTAGTCAACGTTTCTCAGATATTGCATCAAAGCAGATGTCGTTAATATAGTGAGCATGATCTTAAGATTGTTCTGATATTATGTTAACAAACGGTTTATCCGCTGCTATCAAAGGGTTTTCTTGGTTAAAATGATGATAAAACGCATAGTTTTTGTGACTTTCGTCTTTGAGTGATTGCTAATCTTTTGCTAATCTCACTGGCAACTAGGAAGGCATCGAACGACGGAATGACACAAAATAGAACCAAGCAGACTGAAAACATAAAGGTTAGACATCACATGAAAAAAACTTTAGTAGCATCGGCATTAACTGCCGCTATATTCGTCCCGTCAGTATCGGCAATTGAAATTTATAAAGACGACAAAAACGCAGTAGAAATTGGTGGTTGGATGGATGCTCGCATCATCAACACTCAGGGTGCTACAGAAGTGGTAAACGGCTCATCACGTATTAACTTTGGTTTTACTCGTGATATGGGCAGTGACTGGAAAACATTTGCAAAACTTGAGTGGGGCGTGAACCCATTCGGTAACAGCGAAATTGTTTACAGCAGTGAAAGTAACTTTGAATCTCAAAGCAGCGATTTCCTAAACAACCGTCTTGGTTACGCTGGTCTTGCACATGACAAATATGGTTCGCTGTCTATTGGTAAGCAGTGGGGTGTTTGGTACGACGTAGTTTACAACACTAACCTTGTAAACACTTGGGATGGTAACGCATCTGGTACTTACACATACAATAAAGCAGACGGTGCAGTTAATGGTACTGGTCGTGGCGATAACACTGTTCAATACCGTAATGCATTCGGTGACGTTAGCTTCGGTCTTCAAGTACAGCTAAAGCAAGATAGCTTTGATCTAACTGATAACTCAGAAGATGGCAATCCTTCTCCTTTCCCGACTGCTGCGAAAAACTTTATGACTGGAAGCTCAACGGCTTCTACTAGCGAAACGATAGCAACAGTTGAATACAACAACACTGTTGGTGGTTCTATCACTTACGCTGCAACTGATATGTTGACTCTTACCGCTGGTTTTAACTTAGGTAAGTTTGACGGTACTATGGTTTCTGGCGAAGGTATCTCTGAAACAGATTACATCTACGGTGCTGGTCTAACTTGGGGCGGCTTCGAAGAGCCAGGTTTTTATGCTGCAGTGAACATCAACAAAAACGAATTCCATGACACAGATAACATGGGACGTTTAATGCATGATGCTGTAGGTCTAGAATCACTATTTAGCTACAAGTTTGAGAATGGTCTTAAGCCTATCTTCGCTTATAACTACCTAAAAGCTGGTGATGCTTATGAAGCGTTCTATAACGATGGCGAGTTTAAGCGTCAGTTCATCGTAGCAGGTCTTCACTTTGTGTGGGATGACAGCACAATGCTTTACCTAGAAGCGCGTAAAGATATGAGCGAATTTAATGCTGGTAACCAAACTCCAGATGAAGATGATGGTGTAGCAATCGGTATCAGATACTACATGTAAGCTTAATTGTTAAGTTTTTAGAAAACGCCCTATATGGGCGTTTTTTTATGGGCTAAATAAAGCCTTTGATTTTCAAGGCTCGTAAGATTGCAAGACTGATAGCAAATGTAAATGAATTTGTTCATAACAAAATCAGGAGTTAAGCGTACACTAAAGTTTACGTAAGATGGAGCTTTTGCAATATTATGATCAATATGTACATAACAAATTACTTTTTAAGAATCCGCCCTTCGTGAGTCAGCACTTAGGAAGATAAAAACTAGCTGATGGCCAAAGTATTTAATTTTGTCTATGTATCTCTTTGTTCCCTCGGTTTTTTTTGATTTGACTTGATTGTTATTTCAATACTCTCACATCTTTTTTGAAGACTCATTGAATAATGTTATTAAAGAAATCTGTAGTTAACACTATGAATAAATAGCCAATCGTATGGAAAGTGACCGTTAAACTAATACTGATGTAAAAAGTGGTGCGAGCTTGTTGCTTAAATGTTTCACATGTGGTCTTATTTGTTTGCAAATGTACTTCTGGGTAACACTTTGTGTTGCGTTGGATACATTTTACAAAAAATAAAAAATAAGAGTCCAGGGAGAAACAACATGTATAAGAATAGCTTATTAGCTAATTCAGTGCGTTTCGCACTAGTTAGTGGAGCAGCAGCAGCAGCGTTTACAGCTCCAACAGTAATCGCAGCTGAAGAAGAGTCAGTAGAGCGCATTGAAGTTACTGGTTCACGAATTAAAAGAACTGATTTAGAAACCGCTAGCCCGATCACTGTATTCTCTGCAGCTGATATCGCCGCTACTGGTGTATCTACAATGGAAGATTTCGTTCAGAATATTCCTGCTATTAACGGTGGCGCTGAAGGTTCGTCTGTAAACAACGGTAGCCGTGGTTTCGCAACTGCTTCACTTCGTGGTCTAGGTTCAGGACGTACGCTTGTTTTAATTAACGGCCGTCGTTTTGCATCAGGTGATTTGAACTCAATCCCAACTGCTTATGTTGAGCGTGTAGAAGTTTTACGTGATGGTGCATCTACTATCTATGGTTCTGATGCTATTGCTGGTGTTATTAACTTTATCACTAAGCAAAACTTTGAAGGTGTTGAATTCCAAGCTCAGTATGATCAAACAAGTGAAGGCGATGGTGAAAAATCACTATTATCATTAACTACTGGTGCATCAAGCGACCGTGGTAATGTTGTTCTTTCTCTACAATACACTGAACGTAAGAAGATTCTTCAAGGTGATCGTGACTTCGCTGATTGTCCAATATTTGAGCGTGATGGTGAGAAGGTTTGTGGTGGTTCAGGTACAATTCCTTACGGTCAGTTCTTCAATGACAACTACAGTGGACACGTAAAAGATCCTGAAACTGGTGAGGTTCGTCCTTTTGACCAGGCTGTTGATGGCTTTAACTATGCAACGACAAGTTACATGGTAACGCCACAAGAAGTATTCAGCATTAACGGTGCCGGTCGTTTCGATATTACAGATACACTAAGCACGTTCATTGAAGGTGGTTTTACAAACCGTAAGTCAGACCAGTTAATGGCACCAGAAGGTACTTTCTGGGGTCCAACTATGCCAGCGAGCAACCCTTATAACCCAGTAGGTGAGGATATCTTCGTTGTACGTCGTCTTCGCGAAACAGCGGGTCGTGCATTTACTCAGGATTTCTCTGATTACCGTATGGTTGCAGGCTTAGAAGGTGTTGTTTTTGACGAGTTCGATTGGGATATTTCATATAACTTCGCACGTTTCGTTGATGCACGTCTTGATGAAGGTCGTGTAAACCCGACTCGTATCGATACGCTACTCGATCCAGCTTTATGTGATGCTGATGCAGATTGTCCAGAAGTGTGGAATATTACAGAAGCGGGTACGCTTTCTGAAGATATGATCAACTATGCATTTGTTCCAAACTCTCCAATTGTACGTGGTGAGACTCGCCAGCTACAAGCAAACATCTCTGGTGGCCTATTCGGTCTAGAGCTTCAGGGCGGCGAAGTAATGTTCGGTGCTGGTTATGAGAAGCGTTGGGAAGAGTACTCAAGCACACCAGATGGTGCTGCATCTATTGGTCAGATTTATAGTGTTGCTGGTGAAGCTACTGAAGGTCAATACTCAGTAGATGAGCTATATGCAGAGATGGATTTCCCAATTCTTTCTGGTGTAGCGTTTGCTGATTCATTACGTTTCACTGCTGCTATCCGTTACTCTGATTTTGATTTCTTAGACGATAGCTCTACAAATACTAAGTTTGGTTTAGAGTGGGCACCGATTGAAGGTTTACTACTTCGCTCAACTGTTGCTACAGGTTTCCGTGCGCCAAGTGTTTCTGAGCTATATGCTCCTCAGTCAGAAACTAACCTAGCTTATAACGACCCATGTGAAGGTTATGGTAGTGGCAGCCAAAGCGCGACAGTTAAAGCTAACTGTGCTGCGGAAGGTCTACCAGGAGATTTCGAACTATCTTCAAATCAGTCAAGCACAATCGTTGGTGGTAGCGAAGAGCTACAGCCTGAAGAGTCTGACAGCTTAACGCTTGGTGTTGTTTACAGCCATGACAGTGGTTTCAGCATCGGTCTAGATTACTTTGATATCGAAATTACTAATGGTATCGGTACAGCTGGTACAGATAATATCGTATCTGGCTGTTGGGAAAGTGCTAACTTCTCTAGCCCACTATGTGACTTCGTTGAAGGTCCTGGACGTACTGGCGATGCACCGCATGCTACATCTCCGTACCGTACAGCTCTTGGTCCAGTAGCTGGTGTTGTATTAACTAACGCTAACTTGTCTACGTTCCAAACTAGTGGTGTCGATTTCGATATCTCATACAAGACTGAAATTGGTTCAGGTGACTTTGGTGCAGTACTTAACGGTACTTACCTAGATAAGTATAACTACGTACCATTTGACGGTGCTGAGCAAGTTGAAACTGCTGGTAAGGTTGCAGCGGATCAGTGGGAAACTACGCTTGCAGTATTCTCACAGTGGCGCACAAACTTAACGCTTAACTACGTAATGGATGATTGGAGTGTTACTTGGCAGTCACGTTACCAGTCAGAAGGTGAAGATTACTTCGCAAGTGAAGATAACCTAGATAATATCGCTGATGCAGTTTTCTATCACGATATCCAAGGTACTTACTTCGTACTTGAGAATACTTCTCTGACTTTAGGTATCAAAAACTTGTTTGACCAAGATGCACCTTACATCTCAAACAACCAAGATATGAACACTATCCCTGCTTCATATGATACTGCTGGTCAGTACTGGTATGCTCGAGTTAATGTAACGTTCTAAAAAATAGTTAAAAAGCTTATAAAAGGTCAGCTTATGCTGGCCTTTTTTATGCTAATTTATCAGTAAGATTAGCGTGACAGTGAGGTTGTATGGACAGGAAACTAGCGAATCAAAAGCTTCAAATGGGAGTAAACCTAGTTAAGCAAGGCAGTTATCAAGAAGCGTTAGAACATCTATTAGTCCTCCATGAAATCGCACCTCGTGAACCCAATATTTTATTTTTTACAGCAGTCAGCTATCGACATTTAAAAGAGGTTGATAGAAGTATCTATTTTTTTGAAATCTTAATCCAACATCATCAACTGCCGGGTTACCTTTGTTCGTATGCAAATATGCTGTTAGATAATAATGCTGTAGCCAAAGCCAAGGGGCTATTAAATCAAGCTATAGATATTGATGGTAACTATTTCGATGCTCATTATAATTTGGCCAGATTAACTCAAGGGCAGTTAGATTATTCTGATGCACTAACATCATATCGAATAGCTCACCAGTTAAAGCCAAATCATCAAGATGCCGTTATTGGTTTAGCTCAATGTTTAGTTGGCTTGGGTGAGTATAAAGCGGCCTTATATGAGTTAGATAGATTTCTCAATATGTACCCTGACTCTATTAAAGTCCTTTATGCCTTGGCTTGTCAGTATGCGCAAAGCAAGCAACTGGAAAAATCAGCGAGTTTGCTTTTAGAATGCATAGAGAAGGCACCAGAGAATAAAGTTTTTATAGTTAAGTACGCCTCTGTTATCGCTGATGAAGGCCAAATAGCATTAGCGATAAGTATTTTGATTGAACAGTTAGAAAAAGCGCCATTTGATACAGGCATACATAATGCACTCTTTCAGATCAAGTGGCTTGCTGAGTTAGAGGAGCCGTTTAGTCATTTTAGTGAAGCTTATGATAGAGAACCCACAAATGTTTTAACCCTAAGCTTTGTAAAAAAACTTATAAAAAATGATGAATTAACAAAAGCTGCTGCAAAGCTGCCAGCTTTTTTATTGCACAATCCAAGTCATGTAGAAGCACTCACTATTCAAGCTTATTTAGAAAGGGAGTTAGGGGATTTTGATAAAGCAATAAAGACGTTAAAGCGGATACCCAAACATGCTGAAAAATTAGCTGGGGTATTAAATGAGAAAGCAATCACTTATTTATGCCTAAAACAATATGAAGCAGCTGAAAATATTGCACGAGAACTTGTTGTTGGCTCACCCAAAAATCAAGGATGGAGAGCGTTATTGGCGACTTGCCTACGCTTAAATGCAAAGAGCGAAGAATACAGTGAACTTTATGATTATGACAATCTAGTAAAGTTTTTTACCGTGAATGATGACTGCAATTCAAATCACGAATTAAAGCGTGACCTTATTGAGATACATAGGGCTAAGAAACACCCGTTAGAGCAGTCGTTAAGGCATGGAACACAAACAGATGGGCAGCTATTTGATGCTGAAATTGCATCAGTTGATAGGCTAGAGGATAAAATTGAGCCAGTGCTCAATACATTTTTTGAATCGATATCCTTAGACTCCAATCATCCCGCTTTTGTTATAGACTATAAAAGTTACAGCTACTTCGGTTCATGGTCTGTGCTCCTTAATGAGGGGGGACACCATTTAAATCATTTCCATAGTGAGGGGGAGTTTAGTGCTTGCTACTATGTTTCAGTTCCAGAGGCTGTAAAAACAGGCGGTCAAGGTTGGTTAAAGCTAGGGCAACCAGAGCTAAGTCGGTGGATTAAACTGGAGCCTGATTATTACATTTGTCCCAAAGAGGGGTCAGTAGCTGTTTTCCCATCCTATATGTGGCATGGAACCAATCCTGTTTTAGCGACTTGTGAAAGGATAACCGTTGCTTTTGATATGAAGCGTTTTGGTCATTAACTTATGTTAACCAATTACCGGACTAAAGGCGCTAAGATTTGTTTCGATAGAATAATTTAGAGATCATTTTCTTGTAACTTGAATTCTGTAAAATATTGCTGAGATACAGATTATTTCAATGTGATCTGTATCTCGTTTTTTTGATAGGTGTGAGATTGATGGTGGGCGCATATTGATATTCATTATAAGTTACTTAAGAGAGTTATAAATTCAATTATTGAGCGAGTTTGTATTAAATTTCGATGATATTGTTTACTGGTGTAACCAGTTAAGGTTAATTTTATGTTAAAAGTAATAACAAGGTGTTAACTGCTATAAACTCCTATAATTTCAGTTACTAGCATCTCTTACCTACCCATTAGTATAGTGTTCTTGTTAATATATAATTTACTTACTTGTCCAAAAAACTGCCTCTTGCCTCTTTTCCGCTCTCTACGCTCCTTTTCTACTAGTTTTATCCCGTTTCAATTGTTGACACAGGTCAACATTTTGTGAAATGATGCCAGCGGTGCTACACCCCAGCGGTGTAGAAAAATAAGATAATAATTAACAATCACAAGAGAAAGACATACTTATGAGCAGGAAATTCTCGCAAAGATAAGCGGAATTCCGTGTTGTTAATAAGTTAAACCTTTTTAATTTTACTTCAAATTGGTTGGGAACTATGTCCAAGGTAAGCAATAAAACAAAAATCGCTACAGCGCTCGTAGGCGCACTAGCCTTAGCAGGCTCAAACTTAGTGATTGCAGATCCACTTTCTGACGTTCAGAAGGCTGACAGCAAAATTCACGCTGAAGCAGCGACATCTCAAAAGAAAGTCGATAAGTACTTTGACCAAGCTCAGGACATGGTGTTCGAGTATGGTTCAGTTGCTGATGAGCGCGAATCACTAAAATCTTACAACGATTACGTAGCAGGTCTGGTTGCAGACCAAGAAGCTACAATGAAATCAATTCAAGATGACATCAATGGCGTTGACTCTCTTCGTCAAGGTGTTGTTCCACTAATGTTTAAGATGGTTGATGCACTAGAGCAGTTCGTTGAACTGGATCTACCATTCAACAAAGAAGTACGTGTTGAGCGTGTGAACAATCTTAAAACACTACTAAACAGTGCTGAAGTTACTCTAGCTGAAAAGTACCGTCTAATTCTTGATGCTTACAGCATCGAGCGTGAATACGGCGCTACACTATCTGTTAAAACAGGTAAGTTAGAGCTAAACGGTAAAGAAGTACTAGTAGACTTCTTCAACTTCGGACGCGTATCGCTATATGCGATGAGCCTAGATCAGCGTTCTGCTTGGATGTTTAACGACGAAACTAAAGCTTGGGATCCTCTAGCAGATAGTACGCTACGTGAGATCACTAAAGGTATCCGTATTGCACGTAAACAGGGTGCACCGGATCTATTCTCGTTACCAATTCCTGCTGCGGAGGCTGCACAATAATGAAGAAGTTAATTACTACAGCAATCGTTGCTGCAACCCTGGCTATGTCTTCAGGTATTGCTAGCGCTGCAGATGCTCCTAAAACTATCGATCAGTTGCTTAAGCAAGTTCAAACTGACCGTGCAAATGCTGCTAAGACAAACAAGCAGCGTGAGCAAGAGTTTAAGAATGAGCGTGGCGATAAAGCGGCTCTACTTAAGCGTGAAAAAAATGCCCTAGCTGCCGAAAGACAGCGTGGTAAAGACTTAAACCAAGCTTTCCTTGATAACGAGCGTAAAATCGGTCAGTTAGAGGAAGATTTAAAAACAGCTCAAGGTGACTTGGGTGAGATGTTTGGTGTTGTTAAAGGTGATGCTGGTGACTTCGCAGGTAAACTTGCAGGTTCTAACGTCTCTGCACAGTACCCTGGCCGCGATGTATTCATCGCTGACCTTGGTGCGCGTAAGCAGCTTCCAAAAATTGATGAGCTAGAGCGTTTCTGGGAAGAGCAGCTGTTTGAAATGGCTGAATCTGGAAAAGTTGTTAAGTTTGACGGTGCTGTAACTACGATTGACGGTAATGTTCATAACACTACTATTACTCGTGTTGGCCCATTCAACCTTCTAGCAGATGGTAAGTATGTTGTTTACAACGCTGACCTTAACCTCATTCAGGAGCTTTCACAGCAGCCTGATGGTTACCAGGTTAAGACAGTAGGTAACTTCGAAAGTACTACTTCTGGTGCAACCAATCTTTATATTGACCCTGCACGTGGTGTTCTACTAAACATCTTCACACAGAAAGCAACCATTGAAGAGCGTATTGAAGCTGGTGGAACCATTGGTTACATCATTATCGGTTTACTTATTCTTGGTGCACTTATCTCTATTGAGCGTCTAGTTTCACTAGGTGTTATCGGTGCTAAAGTTAAGGCTCAGCGTAAGAACCTTGATAACCCAGGTAATAACGCACTTGGCCGTGTACTTCAGGCATACCAAGACAACAAAGATGTTGACGTTGAAACGCTTGAGTTGAAACTTGATGAAGCAATTCTGAAAGAGACGCCAGCGCTTGAGACTCGTATCTCAATCATTAAGGTACTAGCTGCAATCGCACCTATGATGGGTCTACTTGGTACTGTAACTGGTATGATCGCGACCTTCCAAAGCATTCAGTTATTCGGTACTGGTGATCCTAAGCTTATGGCTGGTGGTATCTCTATGGCACTTATGACTACTGTACAGGGTCTAGTTGCTGCACTACCGCTAATGCTTATGCACGCAATCGTAATCGCTCGTAGCAAGTCAATCGTACAAGTTCTAGAAGAGCAAAGTGCGGGTATTGTTGCTTCACACGCTGAGAAGAGGAAAGCCTAATGTTATTCCTGATGGATATCTGGGATTCCGTCAGGGGCTTCATGGCCTCCGGAGGCGACGTCCTCTGGCTCGTAGCGGCTGTATTGTTTGTCATGTGGGTATTGATGCTTGAACGTTACTGGTATCTGAATTGGGTATCACCAAAGGAACATAAAGCAATCATTAGCGCATGGGAAGCACGAGAGGATTCAACCTCTTGGTATGCACACCGCATCCGTGAAGCTTGGGTATCCCAAGCGAAGCAAGACTTAACGGCACGTATGCTGCTTATCAAAACACTAGTTGCAATCTGTCCTATGATAGGTCTACTAGGTACCGTAACCGGTATGATATCAGTATTCGATGTGATGGCAGTTCATGGCACGAGTAATGCTCGTATGATGGCAGCTGGTATTTCAATGGCGACCATGCCAACTATGGCTGGAATGGTTGCAGCGTTATCAGGAGTATTCTTTAGTACTCGTCTTGACGCTAAGATGAAAATCAGTCTAGAAAAGCTAAAAGACAGCCTGCCGCACCACTAGAGAGAGATTGATTATGGCACGTAGAAAGCATTCAAACGTAGAAGAGGAAGCTGAGATTGATATGACACCGATGCTCGACATCGTGTTTATCATGCTTATCTTCTTCATTGTAACAACATCGTTTGTTAAGCCATCAGGCCTTGATTATAACAAGCCTGAAGCGTCACAAGCGACGAAGAAGCCTTCAGCTAACATCTTTATTGGTGTAAGCAAGACTGGCGTCATCATGATGGAAAACCGTCAAGTTGATATCGAGCGTGTAACTGCAAACGTTGAACGTATGCTTGCAGAAGCACCAGAAGCTGCTGTACTTATTCAAGCGGACCAAGAAGCCAAGCATGGCTTAGTGATCAAAGTTTTGGATAATGTGAAAGCAGCTGGTATTGATAAGATCTCTGTATCGGCGGGGAACGAATAATATGCTAAGAGGAATAGTATCACTAATCATTGGTGCTGCTGTGACTTTTGCTTTGTTTGTTTTCATGGCATTTTTGGTAGGTGGCGGTCCAACCCGCCACGATGCCTCGACAGAAACTCCTGTCATTGAAATTACCATGAACAAAGATGATGCATCAGCGCAGAAAAAACCAAGGGTAAAGCCGAAGCCGCCAACGCCGCCAGAGCAGCCCCCTAAGCCGGATACAACTCCGCCTGACAGTTCATCTGACATTGATACAAATATGTCATTTAACATGGGTGGTGTAGCAGCCGGTGGTGCCAATACAGGCTTTAAACTGGGTAACATGATGACACGTGATGGTGATGCTACACCTATCGTGCGTATCGAACCTCAGTATCCAATAGCAGCAGCTCGTGATGGTAAAGAAGGTTGGGTACAACTTAGCTTTACAATTAACGAACTCGGTGGTGTTGAAGACGTTAAAGTTATCAAGGCTGAACCAAAGCGTTTGTTTAATAAAGAAGCAAGACGTGCACTTAAAAAGTGGAAGTACAAGCCAAAGATTGTTGACGGGAAAGCACTTAAACAACCAGGTATGACAGTTCAGTTGGACTTTACCTTAGATAAAGGAGGCAGATAAGGATGCGTAAACTTAGTTTTAAAACAACTAGCATTGCAGCAGCATTATTGCTTTCTCTAGGTGGAAGTGTAGCGGCGATTCCTACAGCATCAGCTGCAGAGAAATGTCCTATCGAGAAGCGTAAGTCAAAAGCTGTCGGCCAAAGTGCTGCAAAGAAAGTACAAAAATCTTTCGTTGCGTACCAGGAAGGCAATGTAGACGAAGCTATCGCTATTTTGCTTGAAGCGAATCCTAAGAACGATTTCGACAAAGCGTATATTGCCCGTATGTTGGGTAACTTTTACGCCGAAAAAGCTCAGATGGGTACAGCAATCAAGTACCTAAAGACAGCTGTAGAAGCTGATATTTTAGGTGGTGGTGATCACGCTGCAACGTTAAGACTTTACGCCGACTTGTTGATTCAAGAGAAGAATTTCAAGGATTCAATTACTTATTACTACAAGTGGATGGAGTTTACCTGTAAAGAGGATGCTCAAGTCTATCGTCGTATAGGTATTGGTTACTCTGAGCAAAAAGAGTGGAATAAGGTCCTTGAAGTTGCTGATAAAGGTCTAGCTCTCTCTGATAAGCCTGATAAAGGTCTTTACCAGATGAAGCTAACTGCTTACTTCAACCAGAAGAAGTATCCAGAAGCGGTTAAAGTGCTAGAGACAATGGTGCCACTTTTCCAAGACGATAAACGTCTTTGGGTTCAGTTAGCTCAGTTCTATCTGATGACTGAAAAGTACACTAAGTCGCTAGCGACCTATGATCTTGCTTACAAGAATGGCTTTCTTGAGACTGCGGGTAACATTACTCGTCTAACTCAGCTACTTGCACAAAATGGTTCGCCATACCGTGCTGCTAAGATATATGAGAAGCATCTAAAATCAGGTCTAATCAAAGAGAGTGAAAAGACTCTTGCGATTTTGGCTGGTTTCTTTCACAACGCGAAAGAGTTAAAAGAAGCTGCTCTGTATTACGGTAAAGCTGGTGCTGCTGAAAACAATGGTAAGTACTACCTAAGACAGGGAAGAATTCTCTCTCTTGATGGTAAGTCTAAGTCCGCTGTTGCAGCACTGAAGAAGTCACTTGATGCAGGTATAGATAGCCCAGGTGAAGCTCAATTTGAGCTAGCGCTAGCTTATCTTAACTTGAAGCAATATAAGTCAGCTTATTCCCGTGCACTTAAAGCCGCGGATGATAAGAAGACTGCTCGTTCAGCAAAAAGCTATATCTCTTATATTAAAGAGAAAGCACGTGTACATAACGTAGCACTTTAGTTTTTGTCCGAACGTTAAAAAGCCCCGCAAGGGGCTTTTTTTATGTTTGTTTATTCGCATCGCAGCTGTCTATAGACTGAATTTATTGCATGTGCCTTAATTCGATATGGTGATCTTTTTCCAGTTCTAGCTCGTGGGTGAGCTTTTCAACATCTTTAAAAATGAGCTCAATACTGAGATCTCTTTCGGGGGTACAGGTATAACCGGCAAGCTCATAATCTACATGGCTGGTATGCTTTTTTCCGTATTCTAAGTTAAATTGAGCAATCTTATCCTCTATACGCTGTAAAACAACTTGTGTACCTTCCTCATCGATGTTGAATAATCCTAAAGCAAAACTATTATTGTTGAGCCTTGCAACTAAATCTGTTGTTCTTAGAATGGCTTCTTGTACTTGTTTCATGAAAAATTCAAGTAGATGAGGTTGCTTAACTGTTTCATGTATGTGCGGGCACAGATACAATAGCGCTAAGCTTTGGTGATCACGAATGTGGCGGTGCCACTCACGATTAAACACCTCCATAAAGTAGGTTTGATTGTAGACGCCAGTTTCAGGATCTCTGAAACCTGAGTTACGAAATGAATAGATCATTGGCTGACTCCTTTCACATCCTACCGATTAAACTGAGAATTAATTACCAACGTATTTTCATACGTTCGGATTAAGTATAGAAAATAACAAGCATTTGTACCGAATATAGGGAAAAATTAGATGAAACGTGCATTTTTAGCCATCTCTATTGGCTTAGTCTTAGGATTGACAGCTTGCTCTGATAATAACGAAAACCCAGAAAATCAGGCCTCTACAGCGCAAACTGGCCAAGCGGCAGCCGCTAGCCAAGTTGAAAATCAGACTGAACAACAAGCTTACTTGTCCTTGGTCGATAAATTTTTTAAAGACTATTTAAAGCTAGAACCAATCTATGCAACCTTCGTGGGTGTTAATGATTACAATGACCAGTTTGGTGGCGATCTGACCGAAGCGTACCTCAAAGCACGCCATGATCTGAACACTGATTACTTAGCGAAAGTTAAAAAGATTGATAGAAAGGCGTTATCTCCAGAGCTTCAGCTTAGCTATGATATGTTCACTTACGATAGAAATATCGCATTAGTGAGTGAAACCTTTCCGGCTCGTTTCATGCCAATGAACCAGTTCTATAGTACCGTTATTAGCATGGTGCAGTTAGGCAGTGGTGAAAGCGCACAGCCATTTAATACTGTAGAAGATTACAATAACTGGGCGTCTCGTTTATCAGGGTTTATTGCTTGGACTAAGCTTGCACAATCGCGGATGGATGAGGGGGCTAAAAGCAAGGTTGTATTGCCAAGAGTATTAGTTGAGCGGATCATTCCTCAACTTCAAGCTCAATTAGTGGATGATGCAACTCAAAGTTTATTTTATGCGCCAATCACGAATCTGCCTGAAAGTTTCTCTGACAGTGAAAAAGCACAGATCACCGCAGAATATACTGCGCTTATTAATGATGAGCTTATTCCTTCACTTGCGTCATTAACACAATACTTTGAGACTAAATATCTACCTGTTGCACGTGCCAGTGACGGATGGTGGGGGCTACCAAACGGCAAACTTTGGTATCAACACTTAGCTAACTCACATACCACCACGACAATGCCTGTAGATGAGATCCATCAGATTGGACTAAGTGAAGTCGCGCGCATCCTGTCTGAGATGGATAAGGTGCGTGAACAAGTTAAATTTGAAGGTGACCTTACTGCATTTTTCGCTTCACTTTCATCAGAGCCACAATACTTCTTCACTGAGCGTGAAGCGTTAATTGATGGCTATATGGTGCTTAAAGAGCAAATTAATGCAGAGCTGCCTAAATACTTCAATGTTATGCCAAAAGCTGACTATGTGGTTAAGCCTGTAGAGAGCTTCCGTGAGCAATCAGCAGCAGGTGCTTCATATGATGCGCCAGCTGTTGATGGGTCGCGTCCAGGCGTGTTTTATATCAACACATATAACTTAAAAGCGCAGCCTAAATGGGGTCTTACGACGCTGTCATTACATGAAGCGGCGCCAGGGCATCATTTTCAGATAGCGATTAAGCAAGAGCTCAGTGGTGTACCTGAGTTTCAACGTTTTGGTGGCTACACAGCATTTGAAGAGGGCTGGGCGCTATATGCTGAATATTTAGGTATTGAAATGGGTCTGTTTGAAGATCCTTATCAGTATTTTGGTAAGTTATCTGATGAGATGCTGCGTGCAATGAGACTCGTGGTTGATACAGGTTTACATGCAAAAGGCTGGACGCGTGAACAAGCGATTCAATATATGAAAGATAACTCACCGATGGCTGAGTCTGACATCATTGCAGAAGTTGAGCGTTATATGGCGATCCCAGGTCAAGCCTTGTCTTACAAGGTAGGCCAGCTTAAGATTCTTTCTCTTAGGGCTGAAGCAGAAGCGGCTTTAGGTGATAAATTTGATCTTAAGGCATTTCATGATCAAATCTTAACTTCAGGTTCGTTGCCTATGGCGGTGATGGAAATGAAGATCCATCATTGGATAGAAACTCAGAAATAACTTATTTCAGTGCTAACAATCTAGCATGAGATAACAGAAAAGCTTTTTAAACCCAGATTTTATCAATATACTGGCTGGGTTTTTATTATTTAAACTTGTCGTTGTATTAATACTTAGGCATTAATAGACAAATTAAACACAACTTTAGGAGTTTTATCATGGTACAAGCTACTGCAAGACATCTACTAGTAAGCAGCGAAGAGAAGTGTGAGTCACTAAAGCAAGAGATCTTAGCTGGTGCAGATTTTGGTGATGTCGCGAAAGCTAACTCATCTTGCCCATCAAGTGCACAAGGTGGCGATCTAGGTTCTTTTGGACCAGGTATGATGGTAAAAGAGTTTGATGAAGTGGTATTCAGCGCACCTTTGAACGAAGTTCAAGGCCCAGTTAAGACTCAGTTTGGCTACCATTTGTTAGAAGTGACAAGCCGCGGTTAAGTCTGGTTTTAAACAAGCTGGAGTACAATATGCTCGAACTGTATACCGACAGATTAAAGTTGAGAAGCTTAAAGCGTGAAGATTGGCCAGAGTTTTTGGCGCTTCATCAAGATCCTGTGATCAATAAGTTTGTTAATCGTTCAGATGATCTTGAGGTAATAAAAGAGAAATTCGAGCATAGGTTAGCACCTTGGAGTTTTGAGTCTGGCAGTTGGCTTCTGTTGGTTATTGAAGAAGTTAAGACTGGAAGATTTATTGGCTATACTGGGCTGTACTGTTCTAGCCTTGAGTGTCTGCATGCCGAAGTGGGTTACATGCTTACACAAGGTGGACAGAAGCAAGGTTATGCAACAGAGAGTCTTGAGGCTGTCATTGATTGGGCTTGCTTGCGCTATAAGGTTCATAAATTTATAGGTCTTTGTGCCAAAGATAATATTGCATCTCAAAAAGTCCTTGAGAAAAACGGCTTTAAACTTGAGGGCGTGTTAAGAGACAATTACAAGCTAGATGATAGTTGGATTGATGATTGTTCCTATGGCTTGCTTAGCCATGAAAGAGCATGATTGACGTTATGGAACTACACTCCCTAGTGCTATAATCTCTTGACGGATTTGATTAAAGGTAAAACGTGTGACCACACAAATTGAAACCTTGGCATTACTGCCAGGTGAAGAATACATTGAGCTATACAAAATTCTAAAAGTCCAGGCCATGATTGGCGGGGGCGGCGAAGCGAAATTTGTTATCGGTGAAGGACTTGTGACCGTTGATGGTGAAGTTGAAACTCGCAAACGCAAGAAGGTGAGAGCCGGCGAAGTGGTTTCTTTTAACGGCGAAACGGTAAAGGTTGTTGCAGCTTCATAAGGCGAGTAACGAACTTAACTCAATATTAGATATGGAGTGAACAATGCAATTTCCTGATGACGATAATGGCAAAATGCTCTCAGCAATGGCTGAAGCGGGTATAGATCTTACTAAACAGCTCGATGTTGATTTTTTTCTAGTTTTTGATGATCAAAGAGATGCTGAGTCTGCCACTGAAGAGCTCGCTAAGTCTGAGCTTGAAGGTGAGATGGAACTACATCTTAACGATGATGTAGGTAAGTGGGAACTTATCGTTTGTATCCCTATGGTACCTGAGTATCAAGCCATCGTAGATCGCGAACTCGAATTAAATACATTTGCCGGAGAGTTCGGCGGCGCAACAGATGGTTGGGGCGTTATGCAGCATCAAGAGGGCGATGATGATTTCGCCGATGACGAGCATGAATGTAGTGACGACTGTAAGCACTAATCAGTGCTACTGTATGTCAAAGGTCATAGCCTCTTAATGCGTGATTTGCTTTATACCGCTTAGGCATGACAGATATTTTGTATTAAGCCACCAATTGAGTGGCTTTTTTTATGCCGCTAATTCATGATGTGATATCAAATAATTTACCAAGCTCGTACTTAGTCTTAACAAGTAGAGTAAATTGTCACAAAAGGAAATTAGAATGGCAAAACAGATAAGTTTTGGAACTCCAGTCAATGACGCCGAACGTTGGGCATTTTCCTTATTAGCCGATGAGCTACCTGAAAATTATATATTACTTACTAATGTAGAGATCCCGACCAAATCTGGCCAAGCGATGGAAGTCGATGCGCTGGTTATTGGTGAGTGGGGTGTCTATGTTGTCGATGTTAAAGGCTATATTGGTCGTTTAGATGCAGGACTTCACGCTTGGTCACTCGATGGCAGACAGGTTGATAATAGCTTGGCAAAGGCCAATTATGTTGCCCGTGTATTAGCGGGTAACGTCAAGCATAAGATCCCCGTAGGTGTTTATGCCCCATGGTGTCAGGGAATGGTGTTTGTCACTGGGCGTAAAGGTGAAGAAATTGAGCTTGAGAAACAGCAGGGCTCGTTAAGTATCTACACTCCTCAGCAGATCGTTTCAGCGCTTACCAAAGAGTGGGGACTTACGGCTCCTCGCAGCCATCAGGTGACTGATGAGCAAAAAGAGATGGTGCTAAAAACAATAGGTCAAGTTGCACTGGTTGAGCAGCGTAACAATAAGATCCAAGACTTTACTAAGCTCAAATGTCTATTTATTCAAAGTGGCTTAGAGGTCTGGCAATCTGAATATAACCCAGGTGGCTGGACAGCGCCTTGGTTACTTAAGATATTAATTCCGACCCAGTTTACTGAGCAGGAGGAGTCTGAGGAGCACGAGAGTCGTTTACGTAGTGAATTTAAACGTTTGCAAGCATTGACCGGTTGTAGCGGTGTCCCTTATTGCGCGCCATTGATTCAGGATGGTGAGCAGTTGGTACTGCCAATTAGAATGCCAAGAGGCTTACCACTCAATGTGCTTGAGGCTGAGTCCCTTACTACTTATCAGATCCTTGAGATTCTAAGGCGTTCAGTTTCAGGTCTGCAACAGATCCATCGACGCGGTTACACTATCGGTGGTTGGACTGGAAACTGCGTTTTTGTATCAGATCTTGGCGATGTTGAGTTTATCGATATCAAAGATAATCTCACGACCAGTGAAGATATACAGGCTTATGCAGAAGGGTTCTTAACCTTAGCAGAGCAGACCAAGCAACCGCGAGTTTATCAATGGTATCAATCGGCCGCTAAGGGAGAGTCGGTAGATCTTGATTCACTACGTTGCGATCTCTCTGCTTTGATAGATAATGGAGTGTGTGACACGCTTCCCGAGCGCATTGAGATCCAAACAGGCGCTATCATCGATCACCACTATAAGCTTGAACAGTTTATTGCTGCCACTGAGCACAGCCAGTTTTGGCGCGCGACTCACCTTCAAGGACAATATAACTCGGGCGTGTCAATTTACAGCAAGGTATCTGCTGATTGGCCAACACTGAGTAGCTTATATCGAAGCCTTTCTAAGTTATATCATCCTCATGTTGAAAAGGTACTCTCATTTGGGCAGTTACCCCAAAGTGATGAGCTATTTATTGCCAGAGCCTGGGAGTATGGTCAGTCACTCGATGAGGTGCCAGATATTCAACTTGGCCAACCAGCAATGTGGTTTACTCAGCTACTTTCGGGCCTGCAATATATGCATCAAATGGATATCTATCACGGCGCTATCTGCCCTAAAAATATCATCTGCAATCAAGAGAAAGCCATTTTGGTTAACTTCGGCATCGGGCTAGATATTGCCACTAGCCATTATGCTAGTCGATATGCCGATCCAAAACTGTGGGCTGCTGAAGGAGAGGCTGAGCGCGATCTCTATGGGCTGGTTGCCAGCTTTATCTCGACTCTAGCACCAGTCTCATTACAAGGTGATGGCGGTGCAGAAGGGATTATTCAAGCTTTGCACTCGTTTGACAAAGAGTGGTTTGGTGAGAAGACCTTCAATACTTGTCTAAAAGTGCTTAACTTTGAATTTGATGCAGAGCCTGGTGCAAACTACCTTGAGGCTTTTGATGTGGTCGACCGACTGATATAAACCATTTTAATCAGTGAAGAAAGGGGCTCAATTGAGCCTCTTTTTTATTTTCAGCCCTAAACCACTTTCTTCAGTACGGTAGGGGGAAAATATTTCTAATACCCAATCAATAAAGGCTTGGGCTTTTAGCGGTAGGTTACTCGATTTGGGTGTCAGCACGTAATATACATAGGGGCTAGTGAAGCCTGTATCGAAGGGGATAACGAGGCTGCCATTAGCTAATTGTTCTTCAATAAAAAAGCGTGGGATTAATGCGACTCCCATACCACTGGAAGCTGCTTGACTGAGCATATAGAAATGCTCCATGCCAAACTTTTTATCTGTGGTCAATGTTAGCCCTACTTGCTTTGACCAGTAGGGCCAAAGCTCTGGCCTAGTCGTGTGCTGGAGAAGCGTCATCTTATTGATATCTTCCAATTGATTAAGCTCTTTGGCGAGTTGAGGCGCGCAGACGAGGCATAAATCTTCATCCATAAGCTTCACAAAGTTTGCCGTGCTTGGCTCCTGTTGGGCGCTCCTAATGGCAATATCACAACGGCTTTTATCAAAATCTACCGCAAAATCACCGATAGAGAGGTCAACGTACAGGTGAGGGTGCCTTTGTTTAAACTCCTCCATGCGTGGAATAAGCCAGTTAATCGTTAGACTCGGCAGGACATTTATCGATAAAGTTTGAGCGCGCATCTGCTGGGATGTTATTTCGTCCGTTGCATGATGAATGGTTTGCAATGCAGATTGTATTTGAATCAAATAGCGCTGGGCATCATCGGTAAGTCGTAGCTTTCTATGTTGCCTGATAAATAGAGGTACACCCAGATAACCCTCTAATCCTTTGACTTGCTTACTAATCGCACCATGAGTGACAAAAAGCTCATCAGCGGCCTTACTAAAGCTAAGGTGTCTAGCAGCAGATTCAAAAGCAAGTAATGAGTTTAGCGGTGGAAGAGAGCTGTGCATATCGATCCCATTTCATTAATAGTGTGAGAATATCTCACACTAAGTGGACGATAACTCCTTTGCGCAACTTGTGCAAATAGCGTCTAATAACCTCACTTTAAGCACTAATCAATTTGAGAAACTCCAATGGAATTTGAGATCACCTATGAACTTATCGCACTTCTGTTTGCTGTAGCTGTGTTAGCAGGCTTTATCGACGCGATCGCTGGTGGTGGTGGATTACTCACGATACCTGCTTTGATGTGGGCAGGCTTACCGCCTACAGCTGCGCTTGCAACGAACAAGTTACAGGCCTGTGGCGGAAGCTTTTTTGCCAGTCTTTACTTCGTCCGTAAGGGGATGGTGAAACTGGGTGAAATGAAACTCGCTATTGGCTGTGCGTTTCTCGGTTCAGCACTGGGTACCATCGCTGTGCAGATGGTGGATACAGCCTTCTTAGAAACTCTATTGCCATTTTTGATCTTAGCAATTGGCGGGTATTTTCTTTTCTCGAAAAAGATAAGTGAAGAAGATAGACATAGGGTGATGACCCCCACTTTGTTTGGTTTTACCGCCGCATTTGGTGTGGGTTTATATGATGGTTTCTTTGGACCAGGAACTGGTAGTTTCTTCGCTTTAGCTTTTGTATCTTTAGCTGGCTTTGGTCTAGCAAAAGCGACAGCCCATGCCAAGGTTTTAAATTTCTCAACCAATATTGCGTCACTGATTTTCTTTGCTATCGGCGGCAAGGTGTTCTGGTTATTAGGCGGTATCATGCTTATTGGTCAAGCCATAGGCGCAACGCTAGGCTCTAAGATGGTGGTGACTAAAGGCACAAAAATCATCAAGCCACTGGTCGTGACTATGTCGATCGCCATGAGCGTAAAATTACTATCAAACCAGTATGACCTGTTGTTTTGGCTATAAATTAACTTTGCTTCAATTGAGTTGCTATAAAGCTGAGTCTGCTTTCAATGATAGCTAATTCTTTGATGATTTGATTACTTGTTATTTTAAGGTTTTTTGAGACTTGAAGAGTCAAGCGTTGCCTGCCAGAAACCTAGAGGTTGAACTAGCTTTTAGGTAGGAATACAAGTCACCTTCCCTCGTGGGGGATCGCGTTGTGAGTTTTATGGAGTTTCATTGACTTGTGAGCTTCTAAATCCTTCGTGATTTAGAAGCTCACAGCTACTTTATGCAACTCTCAAAAGCTATGGCTATCTATCTTGTTTTCTTACAAAATGTATCACTATCAACGTATCAAGCTGATATGTCTGTTGTAGCTATAGCTTTTTACGGTTAATTATTCATAATCCGAAGCGTAAGTCTCTTCATAAGTGTGTGAGTAAAGCTCAAATAGATTGCCGAATGGATCTTCTAGATACACCATTTTGGCTTGTTTGCTGTCATCTTCTGGGTGATAGCGCATGATGTCCATCCTCACTTTGCCGCCCAGCTCTTCAGTCTTTGCTATCACAGTATCAAAGTCATCGGTTTGCAGACAAAAATGAAAGATGCCGAGTCTTGAAAAGTCGACTTGATGACGCTCTTGACGCTCCTTCATCTCAAATAACTCGACACCGATACCATCTGTTGTGACTAAGTGGGCGATATTAAAGCCTTTAAAGCCTTCGCCGAACACTGCGATACACATTCTGCCAATGGCTGTTTCACGCTCCTCAATGACTTTAGTGTTATTCATAACAACTTTAAGACCCAGTGCTTGGGTATAAAATTCAACGGCTTTATCCATATTACCGACCATGATGCCTACGTGATTCATTTTCATAATATTTTCCAAAATTTTATTCTTAATAAGTAGAAATTAAGAAGTATCAAGTAATAAGTATTAGCTATAGGTTTTGAGAACGAGATAGATAGTAAGGTATCAATGAATAAAATAATAATTATCATATTTTCTCATTTTGATAAATTATTGTTATGGTGGTCTTTGGCTTTGAAAGCGTGTACCGCAAGCACTTCAAATAGATATTTGATGTTTAGTCCTCACAGTGGTGAGCCAGTTTCAGTGATTACTCATGGATAGTGAGCATAAAAACCTGGTTTAGTGGCTGGCACAGTTATTGGCATTTTTTTGAGAAGAGAGTTGAGGAGAGTGATGAGCCTTTTGGCTGCAGAACTTTAAGAGAGCCACCTAAAAGAGCCGCCTATAAATTTATCTAATAGAATTACCTAGAAAAAGAGTGTAACAATTTGGTTGTATTTTTGTTGGTGGTTATGGGTTTAAACCCTTGATTAACTGCTGCATAATGACCGATTAAGTATTTATCAGACATCTCTTATCTATGGAAAGAAGCAACACCAAGCGGATTGGCAATCGATTGTGGACTCAATACACGCTATTTCTGCTGTTCACCTCTGTGAGTCACATCACTTATGCCAGCGAGCCAGCCATTAGTGAAAACCTTAATAACAGCAGTGGTGGCAAGTTAGCCGAAAGCATTCCTGTAAAAACAGTTGAAAGGATGACTGTCTTTGGTGAACCTCTGCGCTATCAGCCCAAGGTGCTACCTCATGCCTATAGCTATTTAGATGAAGCGCAGTTGGCAAAAGTCGCTTCACCGCTGGCTTTAAGTGAATACTTGAATGACTCACCAGGGGTATTTATTCAAGGGGGGCAAAATTTTTCTCAAGATGAGCGCATATCCATTAGAGGTTTTGGCGCACAATCTAGTTTTGGTATTCGAGGCATTCAGATATTAGTCGATGATATTCCTCATACATTACCGGATGGTCAGAGCCAGATAGATGGACTCGAGTTACACAATTTAGCGTCTATTGAGGTATTAAAGGGCCCTAATTCAGCGCTCTATGGTAATAGCTCTGGTGGCGTTATCAATATCAGAACCCAGCAAAGTGACAGTGACGAGCTTAAGGTAAAGCTGAGTAAAGGCAGCTTTGACACTCATCAAGCTTACCTCTATGCCAATAAAAACCTTGATGCTCTAAATCTTGATAACGTTAATATTGGTGTATCGGCAAAGCGTACCAAGAAAGCGGGCTATCGAGACCATAGTCAGTTTGAAACCACTATGCTCAACGGTCACGCCGACTGGCAAGTTACACCTCAGTGGTTACTGCGTTTTAATAGTCAGTGGTTAGATAGCCCTGAAGCACAAGATCCCGGCGGGCTGACTCAAGCGCAATCTCAACTTAATCCTGAATCTGCCAGAGATAAAAATGTCGAATATCAGGCGGGTGAGCAGGTTAAGCAAATTAAAAATACCCTCTCTAGCCAATATCATGTTGATGAAGACAACAGTGTTAATCTGCAGCTGTATCATTACGACAAAGACTTCAGTAACAGTTTGCCATTCGAGCACGGCGGCCAAGTCGAGCTAGCACGTCAGTTTTTCGGCGCAAATCTTCAATATGCGACCAGCTTGCCTTTGCTGTTTAATGACATGCAGTTGATTGTTGGTGCAAACTTCCAGCAGCAGGATGATTTTAGGCAGAGATATGATAATCATTCGGGCGGACTGAGAGGAGAGCTAACCCTTGCGCAGCAAGAGTTAATTGACTCATCTGCACTTTACTCTCAGCTAACGACTAACCTCACCACGCATTGGTTACTCAATGCAGGCGTGCGTTATGAACATGATAGCGTTGAAGTGGTGGATGAATTTCTTAGTGATAATAACCAGTCTGGCGATAAAAGCTGGAACAACACCAGTGTTAACTTAGGGACTAGCTATCAGTTTGTGTTTGGCGATGTGATATATACTAATTTTAGTCAGTCATTTCAGCTACCGACCACCACAGAGCTGGCTAATCCTAATACGGCTTCTTATCAAAGCGGTGGAGGATTTAACCCAGATTTAGAGCCAGAAAACGCTAATAATTATGAGATAGGCTACCGAGGGCTGTTTAGCGAGGAGCAGGTATACGATATCGCAGTGTTTTATATCGATGTGACTGATGCGCTGACCCCTTTTTACAATGATGATCCAGATAATGAGACCACATTTTTTCAAAATGCAGGTCATTTAGTCCGTCAAGGCGTTGAGCTCAGTACTCAACATCAACTGACTGATACCTTCTCACTGCGCAATCAATACAGCTACTCTGACTTTAGTTTTAAGGACTTTACGACCCCACAAGGTGATTTCAGTAATAAGCAACAACCAGGTGTGCCTAAGCACAAAGCGTCTAGTGGCCTGAGTTATCAAACGGACACTGGGCTATCTGTTAACGCCGACCTACTCTATGTTGGCAAGAGATATGTCGACAATGCTAACTCACAATCGGCAACAAGTTATTGGCTAACCAATCTTGGGGCGAGCAAGACTATGGAGTTCGATGATGTCAGTTTTAAGCTGTCATTTACCGTTTACAATCTATTTAATCAATATTACGACGACAACATAAGAATTAATGCCTATGGCGGCCGCTATTATGAGCCAGGGCCAGAACAACAATTTATGTTTACGTTAGCTGCAACTTTATAATTGAGGTGATTGCGTCATGAAAAAAACACTACAGGCAATTCTTACAGGAGTAGGTTTAACTGGGCTAGGTTTTACAGGAGTAGGTTTATATGACCTAGGTCGTAAAGGCTTGGCTATTACAGGCTTAGCTTTTACAGGCGTAGTTTCAACAAGTATGGCGTTAAGCTTCCCAGCTTATGCGAGCTCTTACGAGCTTGAAGCCATCAATACAGAGATCACCATTCCATGGGGAATAACTCAGCTTCCTAATCGCGATCTGCTTGTGACCGATAGGCTAGGGGAGCTGTATCTTCAGCCCACGAAAGGGGAAGCTATTAAGATCAAAGGGTTACCCGACATAGTCGTTAAACGCCAAGGGGGCTTACTCGATGTGGTACTGCATCCTAATTATCAAGATAATGGCTGGATCTATATCAGTTACAGCGCCGGCACTGAGGACAAGCTTAATACCGCACTTATTCGTGCTAAGTTGCAACAAACAGGCTCAGATTCTGACTCTGACTACGAGCTGATCAATATTGAGCCTGTGTACACGGCCGATAAATATGAAAGCGGCGCGGTACACTTTGGCAGCCGCATTGCGTTCGATAAGCAAGGTTATCTGTATTTCTCTATCGGAGATAGAGGTATGCGAGATGTTAACCCACAAGATATTAGCCGTGATTCAGGCAAAATATACCGCTTACACGATGATGGCCGTATCCCTAAAGATAACCCCTTTGTCGATGATAAAAATGCTAAAACGGCAATCTACAGTTATGGCCATCGTAACCCACAAGGCTTAGCGCTTAATCCACATACACAAGCTATTTGGGCCCATGAACATGGCCCTAAAGGTGGCGATGAGCTGAATATTATTCAAAAAGGTAAAAACTACGGCTGGCCAGTGATAAGTTATGGCGTCAATTACAGCGGCAGCTCGTTTACCGATCTTACTGAGAAAGAGGGTATGGAGCAGCCTATTACCTATTGGGTGCCCTCTATTGCGCCATCAGGCATGGTCTTTGTCACCAGTGAGCGCTATCCAGAGCTCAACGGGAACCTGCTAATTGGTTCATTAAAATTTGCCAAGTTGATCGTCGCAAACTTAGATGGCAATCAGGTTACGAAGCAAGAGGATGTCATGGATAACCTTGGCCGGGTAAGAAGCATCTTTCAGGGACATGATGGTTATATCTATATCGGCATTGACGGCCAAGGTGTGTTTCGTCTAATACCAGAAGTGACTGCAGGTTAACTGGGTTCTCTCTGCCTTCGAACGAAGGCAGATGACATTTTGTTTCTGTTGGTAAATCGAAACATGATTCACTGGGTACTATTTACTTAGCTTCCATTATTATTCCCCTTTTCTGAAAATGCTAAGCCTGTGCGAGTTCAAAGCTAAGGTAAAAGCTGAATCTAATATCGCTATAGTGTTGATTTACATTGGGTTGTTTTATTCTCTGTGTTATTTAGGTTGCTGTTTTAATTGTTGTTTTTAAGTATAATAAAAAATTATTTTATTCAGCCTTAACAACGGACACGATTTAAGTCACAATGAACCTAATATCCATCTAGACGGCTAAAGCATGAGAAAGTCATTAAAGCAGCGCTCATCCGATCATCACCGTGGGATCTACTTTATTGGTACGACCCCACCCAAAATCGATACAGATTTTGAATCAGTCAGTACTATTGCTGATAAACTATTGGCTCGCCTTGATGAGATAAGTTTTGATGGTTTAATCATTTACGATATTCAGGATGAAACCAGTCGCATTGATGCCCCTAGGCCTTTTCCGTTTAAAGCCACCCATGACTCTGGCACGTATGCGCAACTGATCAATCAAAAGTCAGGTAAGCCTGTCATCGCCTATAAAAGTGTTGCCGGCCTTGATGAACAGGGTTTTAATGAGTGGTTGTCCCGTGCTTGGTATCAAAACAGTGTAAGAGACATAGTACTTGTGGGCTCGCCATCGACTCAGGTTGCCAGTTCATTGCCTCTCAATGATGCATACCGTCTGTTAGCTGCACATTCTCAAGAGTTCTACCTAGGTGGAGTCGCTATTGCTGAGCGCCATTTAAGCAAAAAGAATGAACATATTCGCCTGTTAGGTAAGTCGACTCATGGCTGTGAGTATTACATCACTCAGGCTGTGTATAACGCTCAAGCGACTATCGATATGTTAACTAGCTACGCGCAAGAGTGTGAGCTAAATAATATTAAGCCTAATCGAATAATTTTGACATTCTCTCCTTGTGGCAGTGCGAAAACCTTGGAGTTTATCAACTGGTTAGGCGTGTCTGTTCCTGAAGAGACCAGCGAGCGTATTTTGTCGGCTGATGATCCTCTGTATGAGTCCATTAAGGTCAATCACAGTAACCTGCTGCAAATTTTGGCTGCAGTGATTCCGCTTAATATTCCATTGGGGCTCAATATTGAAAGTTTAACCAACCGTAAAACAGAAATTGATGCGTCTATTTTGATGTACAAACTGCTTAAGGGCACCATGGATCAAGCGCTAGCACAAAATCAAATAGATCAATTTGTGCAAAGCAGATAATCCCATCGGTTAAAGCATTAGCACTGAAAGCATTAGTGCTTAAGTCGAAGGGATAAATAATCTGGTGTAGACTCGGCTATGGACTTAGGTTTCAGAGTCCATAAATTGATAAACACCTGCTAAGTTATGGTACCCAGTGTTTAAACTAAATACCAAAACCGCGAAATGAAACCACCACAAATGTTGGAGTAACTTGTTATCTAGCAAGTTACTCTAGCGGTTAAGCTTGAGCGTAAGCCTTATTCACCTCTTCAGCAATGATGGCAATTCCATCACGCATCTTGGCTTCATCTTGTACGTAGTTCATTCGTAGACACTGATGGGCATGATCCCACTTCTCCATCGATTGCTCATCTTGCCCAAAAAAGAAGTACTCACCAGGTACTATTAATACGCCGCGAGCTTTCAGTCGGGTATAGAGCTCCATCGTGGTGATGGGCAGTTCGTCAAACCAGAGCCAGAGGAACATAGCGCCCTCAGGTTTATGAATTTTAAATCGCTTGTCACTGATAGCCTGCTGCAATAAAGACAGAGCAAACTCCGCTTTTTGCTGATAGAAAGGCTTAATCACAGTTTCGCTTAAGCGAAGTAGATCGCCTGAGTCAATCATATGTTTGGCGATGGCGGGGCCAAAGCCGCCAGGTGATAAACTGATAATGCCATTAAGGTTGGTCAGCGCCTCTGTTATCTCTTCACTGGCAATGACAATGCCGCAGCGCACACCTGGCAGGCCAAGTTTAGACAGGCTCATACAGAGTATGGTGTTTTTGTTCCAAAATGGCGTTACCTCTTCGAAGATGATATTCGGAAAAGGCGTGCCATAAGCATTATCGAGAATAAGCGGTACATTGTTATCGCGAGCGAGCTTATCTAGCTTGGCGACTTCATTGTCTGTTAGCACATTACCTGTTGGGTTTGTGGGTCTGGAGACACATATCGCCGCAACTGATTCATCAAATGAGAGCTTGTCAAAGTCCACATGGTATTTAAACAAACGATTCTCTAGCATCTCGATCTCTGGGCGGTAGGAGACAAAAATGTCATCATCGAGACCCGCATCGTTATAACCGATATATTCAGGGGCGAGAGGCAGCAGGATCTTTTTGTGGCTGCCATCAACTTGTTTGCCAGCAAGCAAGTTAAACAGATTAAAGAAGGCGCTTTGGCTACCGTTACTTAGGCTGATATTTTTCTCGCTAATGTCCCAGCCATAGGTTTCCCGTAAAAGATTAGCGAGTGACGCTAAGAAGGTATCTTTGCCTTGCGGGCCATCATAATTGCTAAGGGCGGCGATCAGCTCACCATTGGCTAGCATCTCTGTTGTCGCTTGTTGAAAGTAATCCTGCATCGCTGGAATTGTCGCCGGGTTACCTCCGCCGAGCATAATTGCGCCAGGTGTGCGCAACCCCTCATTGAGGTCGTCCATCAAACGGGTAATACCAGAGTAACGATTAAACTTTTCACCAAACTTTGAAAACTGCATGAAACTGACACCTGAAAATATCGAAATAGCTTAGAGTGCCTGTAGTACCAATATTCAGTGTAAAACGCACCCATTATTTACATTTTTAGTGACTAATTTGGAATACATCATGTTTTGTTAGCAAAATCGTAATTTATTTGTTCAATTGCCCTGTTAAGGCTGATTGAGGTAGGGGAGGTATATGTGCCTCTAGCCATGACAACTATGACTGAGCTATCTAGCTTAGACCGATAGTGTCATGGCACTGTTTTTTGGGCTTGCTCGTGTTTTGCATACTCACTCTGCGTACTACTATCTGGGCACTATTATCTGGGCAATATTATCTGCGCAATATTGTCTGGGCAATACGGCCTGCATAATATTTCACTACATATCAGTATGCTCCACTTACAGCGTATTTTTAGTTTAAAAATTCGACCTGTACAATTAAGCCGGGTTGGTTATCCAGTAACTCAATTTTGCCGTTATGCAGTTGTATAATGGCTTTTACTAAGGTCAAACCTAAGCCAAACCCCGCCACACCACGGCTTTTTTCAATGCGATATAAGCGCTGAAAAACTTTCTCTTTTTCGAGATCAGAAATACCAGGACCATTATCACTAACAGTAAAACCGCGTTGGGTTAACTGAACGCTGATTTGTGCATTGTTTCCGGCGTACTTACTGGCATTTTCTAGCAAGTTATATATGGCTCTGAACAAGAGTGTTGCGTCGCCTTGAATAGATAATGGAGTAGCACTTTTTATGCTGACATCTTGCTGTTTTTCTTCTGCGAGAGGCTCGACTAAATCCACTGCATCGATCATGACTTGCTCTAAATCAACGGCTTTAAAGTGTTGGCTATGGCTCTCTTTTTGTTGCTGAAGCCGAGTCAACTCAAGCATGGCGCTGAAGGTAAATAAAATCTCATCAAGCTTATTTAGCATAGCTTGCAGCTGCTCAGTCGGTTGATTCAGTTGCTGCTTAGCTAATAGCTCAGATTCAATTTGCTGTCTTAAATGGCTCAGCGGGGTACGCAAGTCATGAGCAATCGCATCGGTAATGCCAGAAATCGTTTCAAAGGAGTGCTGCATTTGATTGAGCATGGTATTGATATGTAAGGCCATATGATCATATTCATCGTTATGATCTGATACTTCGACACGTGCATTGAGTTGACCTGACTCAACGCGTAAGGCGACTTGATTAAAGCTGTTAATGCGTTTTAATACTCGCATAGAGAAAACCAAGCCGGTGATGATGCCGAGCAATACGGCCAGTAATAACGCAACGGCTGAGGCACTGATAAACTGTGCTTTAAGCTCATACAAGGATTCATCGTCGACGGCGACAATGAGGGTGCCTGAGGCCATAGGCTGAGCACATCCGGAAACCAGCCTGAGCTCATCAAATTGGTCTAACCAAATCGGGAAGCGAGATAAGCTTGGGCACTGTGTTAAGCCCGCAGGGATTTCGCTAAGCCTACCAAAAAGCTTTTGATCTATTTGATAACTCAGAATGTATTGGCGTGAACTTTGAGCCTGCAGCTTAAACTGCTCAAGAAACTGCTCAGTCGTTAATTGCTCAGCAAGCATGTTTTGCTGAGCAATAATATTAGCCATTTGCAGGCCTTGTTGGCGGTTCATTTGACCAATGCTTAATTGATACAAGACGAGGAGCAAGATGGTCACTACCGATAATAATAAGCCTGTATACAAACGGGTTAAACGCCAGACTGAGTGGGCAGTTTTAACCCTGTTCCACCATTCTGTAACCGACGCCACGTACTGTTTCAAGTAAAGGGGTAAGGCCATCAAATTCTACCTTTTTACGCAATCTTGCCATATGAACATCAATAACATTCGTTTGAGGATCAAATTGATAGTCCCAAACCGCTTCAAACAGTAACGAGCGAGAGACGACTTGTCCGTTATGCTCCATCAAATAGCGTAACAGCTTAAACTCTTTTGGTTGCAGGGTGATTTCAGTTGACCCTCTAAACACCTTACGGGAAAGCAGATCCATTTTTAGGTCTGCAACATGCAAAACACTGGTCAACTTTTCACTGTGTGTGCCTTTGCGCTGAATGAGTATCTCAATACGTACAAGCAGCTCAGAAAGTGCAAAAGGTTTTATGAGGTAATCATCACCCCCTTCACGGAGCCCTTTTACACGTTCAGAAACGCTATCTAAAGCACTTAAAATCAGTACGGGGGTTTGTTTACCTGCATTTCTTAACGTTGATAATACCGTTAAGCCATCTAGCTTTGGTAGCATGCGGTCAAGGACGATTAACTGGTAGTCGCCCTCAAGGGCTAAGAATAAGCCATCTTGACCATTTTCAGCGAGATCAATCTCATAGCCCTGCTCTTGAAGGGCTTTTTGTAGATATTGACGCGTTGTCTGGTTATCTTCAATAACAAGAATTCGCAATGTATTTCCCTAGGGGGAGTGCTACTCCCCCATAAAAATTGGCAGAAATTAGCGCTTCATTACCGGAATGACTTTTCCAGTGGTCACATCCACAATGACACGCGTAAGACCTTGCTCACCCATAAGTTTAAACTTGTAGAATGTAATGCCTTTCTTGTTCTCTAATTCAAACTCAAAAACATCAGCACTGTATTTAAGCTGTAATTGGGCAATGGTGGCGCCTAGATCAAATTTTGATGCTTGTAACTCTTGTAGTGCTAACAGGTCATCATCATCTAATCGTCTTAAACTGTCTTTGGTTTTATGTTTTAACACCGCGCCGTCAGCAAGACTTAATTCGACATCATGTTTTTGCTTCTTTTCCAGACTGACCGCTTCAATATCATAGGTGGCCTGATTATCATGATCATCAATTTCAAACTCGACAATGTGTTTTGCGTAATCTGTACTGACCTTTTCTATCGCCTGCTCTAGGGTGAAATTAGCGCGCTGTATTGCGAGTGCAGAAAGGGCGTCGTCTTCTTGGCCTGCGAATGCTGATAGTGATGTGAAAGCCAGTGCTGCACAGATTAATTTAGTACATTTCATTTTGTTGCCTTAGTTGGTTGTTGGTTGACAACTGAATTCTACCTGTCGCCCCTTGCACCAACGTGGATGAATCATTACAAAAAGTTAATCCCCAAAATTGATCATTAATCTTGTTTTCTGGGTTCGGTAAAATGAGCTTAACTTAAAAAGATTAACACATCTTGGGCGGCTAAAGTGAGTGCAGCAAGGGTTATCATGCTTGTGAAACACTGATAGTTTTCTTACTATAGCTAAATCAAAAAATAGGTTCTCCATCTCCCTCATTTTAATCGAGAATGCATGAAATTTATCCATACTTCTGACTGGCATATTGGCAGGCAGCTTCATAACCAGAGCCTGCTCGACGATCAGTGCTTCGTGTTAAATCAAATTATCGAGCTTGCCACTGAGCATGATGTCGATGCAGTGATTGTCGCTGGTGATATCTACGACAGATCCATTCCGCCAGCAAGCGCAGTCGCACTGCTCGATGAGGTGGTCAATCGTCTGGTCAATGAGCTTAAGATCTCAGTCATAATGATCGCCGGTAATCATGATGGTCATGAGCGATTAGGCTTTGCCTCAAGGCAGATGAATGACAGTGGGCTGCACATTATTGGGCCGCTGACCAAAGATATCAGGGCGATTGAGCTAAAGGGCAAGCAAAGCAGCGCCGTATTTTATGGGTTGCCCTATGCCGATCCTGCAACGGTTCGTCATGTGTTTGATTGTGATGTCAGCACTCATGAAGAGGCGATGGTGACACTGCTTGAGCAAGTTCATGAGCATGATAACCAAGGTTTGCCAAAAGTGGTTATTAGCCACTGTTTCCTTGACGGGGGCAGTGAGTCAGAGTCTGAGCGTCCCTTGAGTATTGGCGGCGCGGATAAAATCTCCCCTAAATTGTTCACCCCTTTTAACTATACAGCGCTGGGTCATCTGCATGGGCCTCAATATAAAGGCAGCGAGCATGTTAGATATTCAGGCTCTATGCTCAAGTACTCCTTTAGTGAGCAACATCAAAATAAGTCCGTGACCTTAGTTGAGTTAGATGGCGAGGGCAAAGCTGGGTTTGAGCTGTTGCCACTAAAAGCCATGCGAGATGTGCGCATCATAGAAGGGGAGTTGGCCGAGCTGCTTGAAACCGGTAAAACCGATCTCAATCGTGAAGATTACCTTATGGTCAGGCTGAGCGATAAAAGCGCCATATTAGATGCCATGGGTAAACTCAGAAGTGTTTACCCTAATGTGCTGCACCTAGAGCGCACAGGCTTAATGAGCGAAAACGGTAAGGTTGAACTGAGCCGAGACCATATCAAGAAGGGCGAGATGGATATGTTCAGTGATTTCTTCACTCAAGTGTCAGGCGATGCAATGACAGAGGCGCAGCAACAAGCGATGACCGCTGCTATCGATGAGCTACATAAGTCGGAGCGCACAGCATGAGACCAATAAAGCTCACTATGTCGGCCTTTGGCCCATTTGCCGGTGTGCAGGAAACCGATTTTTCCGCAATGGGCAATAATCCACTTTTCTTAATCAATGGCCCAACGGGCGCGGGTAAGACCACGCTTCTGGATGCTATCTGTTTTGCCCTTTATGGCAAGACCACAGGCGATGAGCGAGAGGGCAGCCAGATGCGCTGTGACTTAGCCGCAGATAGCCTACTGACCGAAGTGACTTTTAGTTTTGCGCTCGGTGAGGTGCAGTATCGTATTCGCCGAGTCCCTGAGCAGCAGCGAGCTAAAAAGAGTGGGGACGGCTACACGGTACAAAAGCCTGAAGCGCAGCTATATCGCATCGATACAGATGGCGAAGAGCACCTGCTGGTGGCCACTAAGGTCTCAGAAGCGACTGCTGAAATAGAGGGGCTGACAGGACTGGACGCCGATCAGTTTCGTCAAGTGATGGTGCTGCCCCAAGGTAAGTTTCGTGAACTCTTGATGGCAGATTCAAAAGACAGAGAGAAGATATTTAGTCAGCTATTTCAGACTCAAATTTACCGCAAGATTGAAGATAAGCTGAAGTTTCAGGCATCGAGCATAAAGGCAGAGGTGAGAGACCATCGCAACAAGCGTGATGGGATTTTAGAAAGTGTACAGCTTGAGTCAGATGAAGCCTTAACCAGCGAGCTTAATACCTTATCGCCTCAATTAACTGAGGCATTAGCGTGTAAAGATAGCGCTCAACTTATGCTCATTGACGCGAATAAACTGCTTGAGTCGGCTAAGTTACTGGTGAGTGATTTTGATAATCTAGATAAGCTGAATCAAGTCGCTGCCACATTATCTGGCCACAAAGCGGTGATTAAGCAGCGCCAAACTCAGCTTGAGCAAGGGCAAAAAGCCCAGCAGTTACAACCTGTGTTAGAGGGAGTCAATGGGCGAGAAGCCGAAGCTGCTCAAGCAAAGCAGAGACACGCTCAGGTTCAATCAGCAAAGCAGCAAAGTGAGCAGAGATTAGCAGATAGTCAAGGTCAGTTTGATGCGTTGCCTGAACAAGAGCTGCAGCTGCAGCAAGCCCTGGGTGAAGCCCAGAACCTCACCTCGTTAGTGCCGCAGCTCCAAGGGCTAGATTCACTGCAACAGTCTTTAGTTCAGGCAACAAGTTTACGGGATCAAGCTAAAACGAAAGGGATCAATGAAAAGGCTGCATTAGATGCGTTAGTGACTGAGAAAAGTGTCGCTGAGCAGCTTATCCCCCAGTTAGAGCAAGTTGCCAATGAGCAAGTTAGTGCACAGCAAGCCTTAACCGTACAAAGTGATTTGATTGAGCGTTATCAGCAGTGGCAAAAGGCAAGTAGTGAAGCCAGCCAGACCGAGCAGTCTTTGAGCTTGGTAAAAGATAAAGGTCAGCAACTTAAATCTCATTTTATTGATGCGCAAACGAGCCACAGGCAACTGCAGCTAGTATGGCATCGGGGGCAGGCCGCCAGTTTAGCCCAGCAGCTAGGCCCTGGGCTGCCATGTCCGGTATGTGGTAGTGCAGAGCACCCAAATCCTGCACAAAGTGCAGAGCGTTTGCCTACCGAAGAGGAGCTGCAACAAGCGCAGCGAGCCGAGGAGTTGGCCAATGAAGCCCTTAATCAAGCCAGAGCTGATTATTCAGGCCTTAATACTAAGCATCAAGAGCAGGTAAAGCAGTTAGCCGAGCTGCAACAAAAGCTAGGCGATGGCTGCGAGCAAGGTCTTGGGCCGTTACAGTCTCACCTGCAGCAGCTACAAAAACAGCTAAGCTCCGCCACTGCAGCAGCGCAAGATTTAACTAAGCTAAGAGCGCAGATACAGGAGTGGCAGCGACAAGAAAAACAGTTGCAAACTCAGCTCGATGCAGAGCGAGAGCAATTCCAACTTCTGCAAAACAGTGTCTCTAGCCTTAAAGGGCAGGTGGAGCAAGCCTTAGGGGCAATACCTAAGCAGTATCTCAGTTTAGATGCCCTCAATGCTGGGCTGAGCAATGCTAATGCTCGTGTCACTCAGTTTGAGCAAGGCATTAAGCGTATCCGAGAGTCTCGCACTCAAGCGCTTGAGCAAGATGCTGCGCAAAGTGCGGCATTATCAGGGGCGGTCACGAGCCTTGAACAGGCAAAAGCGCAATATGACAAGGCGCTTGCAGAGCTTAATACTCAGTTAGTCACATCGGGGTTTGCTGATAAAGCTGCGTTAACCCAAGCTTTGTTGCCTCTAGATACATTGGAACAGATAGCCGATGAGCTTGCTAAGTATCAACAAGACAGCATTGCTAACCAAACGAGCCTGCAGCAGCTCAATGAAAAATTAACTGGGCAGAGTAAACCTCAATTGAGTCTTCTTGAGTCATCGGTCGCAGCAAGTCAGTCTCAGCAGCAAGAGGCCGAGCAAGCCTGGCAGTTAATTCAAGGACGAGTCACCCAGTTAAGCCAAACTCAAAAGCAGCTAAAAGATGCAGACACACAAGCCAAAAAGCTTGAGGATGAGTATGCAGTGATTGGTACCTTAGCTGAGGTGGCCAATGGTCAAACGGGTAATAAGATCAGCTTACAACGATTCGTGTTAAGTGTATTACTTGATGATGTGTTGCTTGAAGCGAGCCATAGGCTGCAGCTGATGAGCAAAGGCCGTTATCGTCTACTGCGCAAAGAGGATCGCGCTAAAGGCAATAAGGCATCTGGGCTGGAGTTAGAAGTTGAAGATGCTTACACATCAAAAGTTCGGCCTGTAGCGACCTTAAGTGGCGGTGAGAGTTTTATGGCGGCACTGTCTATGGCACTGGGTTTATCAGACGTAGTACAAGCTTATGCGGGTGGCATAAAGCTCGATACCTTGTTTATCGATGAGGGCTTTGGCAGTTTAGATCAAGACTCACTAGATTTAGCCATACGTACCTTGATGGACCTGCAATCTTCTGGTCGCATGATAGGGGTTATCTCCCATGTTACTGAGATGAAGGAGCAGATAGGTACCCGTATTGATATTTTAAAAACGGCCGTGGGCAGTGAAACATCGATTGTGCTGCCTTAGTACTTCTACAACGTATGCGTTGTAGAAGCTTGCGATGCTCTCCTCATGGGGGAGAGCATCCTTGATACATAGCGTCTTATTAGTAAGATTAATGATGTTTTATTTTTTACTTGTATCGCTTTTATTAAGTTGTTTTTAATATCTGCTCAATCAAAGCACCATCGAAGTCCTTTTGCTGAATTTCCACTCCAGATTATGTCGCCACTATTACTCAACTATGGCTAACTATGCTCTAAAGATGGCCCAAGTGTGAATGAGTTATAGTTTTTGCCAGAAGCAAGAAGGCGTTTGCTAAGCAATATTAAGAATTTTTATTCAAAATGTGTAGTCGATCTGTTTGTACTTTGACTCGATTTTGGTATAAGTTATCTCGATTGTTTGGCCCTATGGGTAAACAAGCTAAATCTATAAGAATGTAATAAAACCGTGTGTCACAGCCTGGTATTACGAGTGAAATGTTATTCATTTCGCACTTAAGTATTAGAGTTGGTGACACTTTATTGACAGGATAGCTCCGGTTTTCATAAGACTAAGATGTTATATGGGGCTCAAGTGCAAACGAGTAAATCTTCATTTTTTAAATTTTTAAGTTCTAGGTTTTCCTTTTCTAGATTCTCCTCTTTAAAGTCATCGACCCTGAATGTTCAGGCATTCTTTGCTTCTCAAGAATCTAATTTACATAGAAAAGTCATATTAGGCGCTGGACTGCTGATTGGTGCTGCCATTTTGTGGCCGACCGATAAAGAGTTTATGCCGCAGCGTATTCCAATTGATCTTGATATTGAGACCATCGTTGCTCAACTTACGCCAGCAACGCCGGTAGAGGTTATTAACACTCGACCTGACTTTAATAAGCCAATCTCAACAGGGGATACTTTAAGTGGCTTGTTTGTGCAGGCTGGTGTCGATCAACAAACCATGTATCGAGTGCTTGAAGCTGATTTAAATGTACTGGCATTAGATACCTTAAAGCCAGGAAATGAAATTAAGTTTTGGCTTGATGATAAAGGCGATCTGGAAAAATTAGAGCTATATTTCTCTGCGGCGCGCCAAGTGGTCTTCACACGATTTGATGACGGTAGCTTTAATGTTGATGAGATCAATGTTGAAGGGATCTGGCGTAATAATACCTTAAGTGGAGAGATCCAAGGTTCTTTTTACCTTTCTGCAAAGCGAGCTGGGTTAAATGCTGGTGAGATACAGCGTATCGAGTCACTGCTTAAAGAGAAGCTAAATTTTGCTCGCGACCTTCGCGCTGGCGATCGCTTTTCGGTACTGATGAATAATCAATATATCGATGGTAGTGCGACAGGTACAAGCGATATTTTAGGACTTACAATTCACCGAGGGCGCAGCGATATTACCGCCTTTCAAAATAGTGATGGTAACTTTTATGACGATCAAGGTCGTAGCCTTTCGCGAGCGTTTCAACGTGTCCCACTACAGAAAAATTATCGTATAAGCTCACGCTTTAACCCTCATCGTCATCACCCTGTGACGGGGCGAACATCTCCCCATAACGGTACTGACTTTGCCACGCCAATAGGCACTAAAATTGTGGCACCTGGTGATGGTATCGTATCTCTGGTGACCGAGCATAGATTTGCGGGTAAATATGTGGTGATTGAGCATGGTAATAACTACCGCACGCGCTACCTACATCTATCTAAGCCACTCGTACATAAAGGCCAGCGAGTATCTCGTGGTCAAGTTATCGCACTTTCAGGTAATACGGGTCGTATTACAGGACCGCATCTGCATTATGAATTTCATATCAATGGACGCCCAGTAGATCCTATGAAAGCCAATATCCCTATGGCGAGTAAGCTGAATAAAAAGCAGATGGGTGAATTTGAGCAACTCGTTAAAGTGCGCAAGATGATGATGGGGCAGGCGTAAGTTTTTATCGTTAATCATTGAGTCCATCAATTAAAAATATCAGCCATAGGCTGATATTTTTTTTCCTGAAGTACTTATTTACCCTTCATTAGATTCTTCTAGTACTGAAATTATTGTTTAATAACAAACTGTTGAATGTTCAAGTTTCTCGCTGCAGAAAGTTGAACGTTCAAGTTTGCCCAATTACCTCTGATTGGTCGAGTCTCTGGTAACGGCTTGCTAGTTTGTGAGGAAGATACTAATTATAACGATAAGGCAGCTTGATGAAGTTACCCCGCATAGTGTTCCCTATAACGTTGTCAGCATTAGCGCTTACTGCTTGCAATAATATCGGCACTCCTCAACAGCAGGATCTGTCTCTCGACGTAAAACCCGTTCCTCAATCTGATGAACGCCTAAACGACAGGTTGTCGACTGTGGAGTCGCGCGTGGAGGCGCTGCTTGCTCAGCTCACTTTAGAAGAAAAGATCTCCTTAACTCATGCTAATGGTAAATTTTCCATCGCCTCTATTGAGCGTTTAGGGATCCATGAGATGTGGATGTCTGACGGTCCACACGGGGTACGTCATGAGATTGAGCGTTATAGTTGGAACTCTGCCAACTGGAATGATGACTACTCAACCTATCTGCCGCCGCTCACTGCTGTGGCTGCCAGCTGGGATCTGGATATGGCAACGCTTCATGGCAATGTGCTTGGCAGTGAGGCGCGTCATCGCCGTAAAGATGTGATTTTAGGCCCTGGGGTTAATTTAGCTCGCTTGCCGCTTTATGGGCGCAATTTTGAATACCTAGGAGAAGATCCTTTTCTGGCTGCAAAGCTGGTGGTGCCCCAAGTTAAAGCGATTCAAGCTAACGATGTCGCCGCATCTGTTAAGCACTACGCCCTCAATACTCAAGAGCTCAATCGTATCGGTGTTGATGCCAAACCCGATGAGCGCACCCTACGTGAAGTATACCTTCCCGCTTTTGAGGCCGCAGTCAAAGAGGGTAACACCCAAACCATTATGGGGGCCTATAACCGTTATTACGGCACGAATGCTAACCAGAGTAAGCATTTAGTGATGGATATTCTCAAGGGGGAGTGGGGTTATAAAGGAGTATTGTTGACCGATTGGAATGTGGACATTAATACCTGTGATGCCGCAATGAATGGCTTAGATATTGAGATGGGAACAGATGTTGAAACCTATGATGATTACTTCCTAGCCCAGCCGCTGCTTGAGATGATCAAATCAGGTAAAGTGCCCGTTGAAGTGCTCGATGATAAGGTTAGACGAATTTTACGGGTACAACTAACGATTGGCATGATGGATAAACATCGTCTGTCTGGTCAGCGAAATATTAGTGAGCATCATCAAGCGGCGCGGGTGATCATTGCTAATGGCGTTGTGCTGCTAAAAAATGACGATGACGTCCTGCCCTTAGCGGCTAGTGAAGTAAAAAATATATTGGTACTTGGGCCAAATGCCGAGCGATTACATAGCCAAGGCGGCGGTTCATCAGAGGTTAAGGCGCTTTATGAAATATCGCCCTTGCAAGGGCTTAAAAACCTCCTTGGAGACAGTGTGAATATCAAGGTGATGCGGGCACAAAACAGCGCCGCAGTATCACCTATTGCCACTGATTATATGTCTGCCAGACACTGGACCGGGACGCCTCAGTGGGAGCTGACACGTTTTGCTGATGCGCAGCACAGCACAATATTACGCGCTGATGATTGGATAGCAAGCTCAGCTTATCAAGTCAGTGAGCCGGGTAAGGCTGAGTATGTTCAGCTAAAAACCTCGATAAAGCCACTGGCCTCAGGTAGCCATAAACTCAAGTTGGCACTCGACGGAGATGCGAGCTTATTGATAGATGGTAAGCAGGTACTCACTGCCAGTACACAGGTGAAACAAGCTCATAGGCCAGGAAAGCAAGCTTCAGATGAGCTTGAACTGATTGAGCAGAGCATACAGTTAAACGCAGGGCAGACCTATCACTTTGAACTTAATTACAGTGGCGCAGGAAGTGTCGTGCTGGGCTGGGATGCGCCTGGTACCTTATTTACATCTGAAAGTGACTACATAGCTGCAGCTAAGTCTGCTGAAGTCGTGATCTACTTTGGCGGTTTATCTCACGCCGATGATAGAGAAGCGATAGACAGAGCCGATATGAAGCTGCCAGGGGGGCAAGATGAAGTTATCGCTAAGCTTATCGGTGCCAATCCTAATACCGTTGTCTTCTTAAATGGTGGTTCTGCGATTGAGATGCCTTGGGAGCAACAGGCAAAGGCGATTGTGTGGGGTTGGTATGGCGGTATGGAGGCAGGTAATGCTTATGCTGATATCCTGTTTGGTGATGTCAATCCAAGCGGTAAGATGCCCATCACCTTGCCGGTAAAACTTGAAGATACCGCTGCCATCGCGTTGAATGATTACAACGCTGTTGAATCGCTTTATAAAGAGGGTGTGTTTATCGGCTACCGCTGGTTTGAACAGCAAGGAATAAAACCTCTGTTTCCCTTTGGTCATGGCCTCTCATACACCCAATTTGAGTACAGTGATATCAAGCTCTCTGCCGATACCCTTAAGGGAGGTGATAGCCAAACGGTCACAGTTAAGGTAACCAATACAGGAAAGGTTGATGGCAGTGAGGTGATACAGCTTTATCTTCATGATATTGACGCTAGTGTGCCAAGACCGAACAAAGAGCTTAAAGGCTTTAGAAAGGTGTGGCTTAAAGCTGGAGAGAGTCAGCTTGTATCTATTAGCCTGAATAAGCGCGACCTGTCTTTTTGGGATGTTAACACCAATGACTGGCTAGCCGAGCCAGGGCAGTTTGAAGTTATGATAGGTTCATCGGTTGCTGATATTCGCCAAACAGCCACCTTTACCTACCGTTAAAAGCCTTTTGGGCTGCTAGTTTTAGCAATAAGGCTAGCTGTTTTATTAAATTGAATAGAAGCAGAACAAGGGGCGGCTAAGCGGCCTCTTGCTGTGCTTTTAGGTACTCTTTGCGATACTGGGTTGGCGTCAGCCCCAGCGTTTTTTTAAAGAAGGTGTTGAAGGTTGCTTTAGAGTTAAACCCTGATTGCTCCATAATTTTTAACATCGTTTCTTTGCTATTTTCGCTCATCTCTAGCAGTTGTTTACTCTCTTCGACACGGTAGCTATTGATGAATTCAAAGAAGTTTTTTTCAAAATCTCGATTAATCACTTGTGACAAATAGCGCGGTGGAATTCCTAATTGGTTTGCTAGGTTCTCTAGCGTCAATAGGTGATTTAGGTAGGGCTTTTGAGTTTTCATAAAGGCCAATATTTTGTCGATAATCTCATGATCTAAAGGGGCTTTTTCAACTTTTGTACTCGCTTGCTCTCTGGGGTGCTCAATTCCCTTAAAGACGCTTGAATGCCTAAGGCTGAAGAAGATAAGCACACTGATCAGCAGCAGAACTGTGTAGTTTGAGATAAGCCCTAATACTTCATAATTGATGATAAGGTCGAACTCGAAAGAAGAGAACATGGCAAGTGAAACGAATATTGCATCGGTGCGAATAAAGAGAAATCCAATCACTAATATTTTAAGCCAAGTAAGTGAAACGGTTTCGATATCGGCAAAACAGTCTTTGATTTTCTTTTGATAGCGTTGCAGCTCTATTAAGCACAGTATTCCACAGAATAACCTAAAGCACTCCCTAAACAGGCCTATAAAACGCGATTGCATGGGCTCGTCAGCTGGATGGAAATTGTTAAGGCTGGCGACTTTTGTGGCGCTATCTAGCAGGTACCAAGTGTTAATCTCGTAGGTTATATAAATAAGCAAAGGGGCAAAAAGTAAAAAATCATACTTTTTAAAAACAAACTCTTTGTAAATTAAGGAGCGAACATAAAACAGTAACAGTACAGCTTCGAGCCAATAAGCATAGCCGAACACCTTAAACATATTGGGAGATACATTGATAATATATCCCCTAAATGCCTCGCCATAATTGATTAAGGTGTCGAGAGGAATCGCTGCATATGACAGCAGAAAAAGAGCCAGCAAAACATTGTTGTGTTTATTGCCTTTTTTAAAACTCAGCAGGAAAAAAGCAAATAACACACACTGATAAATAGTGATAATAAGCACGATATCGTGAGTATTAAACAGCACTGTTTTCATATCATTTCCCAAACTTTAATTATTATTTTTAGCGGGTATGGCGTAAATTTTATACTAACGCGAATTGTTGAACTTGTCAGTGGTAGCGCTTACATTTGTTTGTGGTTTTTATTATTCCATGAATGGCCACTAACAATAATTTTTTATATCAAGTGCTTGAAATCTAAAGCGCAGAGGCTCTAAGGAGATAGTTTGAGTGTATTACCTAAGGTAGGCATCCAGCTTTGCTCTGTTAAAAATGAGCTGAGAGAAGATGTAGTACAAACATTAACCTTACTGAGTCAAATGGGGTTTGCTGGGGTTGAGTTTGCGGGTGAGTTTGGTCAGTTTACTGATGATCCTAAGGGGCTAAAATGCTTACTCGACTCCTTAGGGCTTGAGCCTTGTGGCGCCCATATTCAGCTGAGTCAATTCACCGATAACTGCATAGAACAACAGCTGAACTTCTATCGAGCGCTCGGCATAAAGCTATTGATTGTTGCATGGGATGAGCGGGCTTGGAGCGATGCAAACTTGTACGAGCTGATTGCCGAGTTAAATCAATTACACTCTCGCCTTGTTGTTTGTGGTTTTCAGTTAGGTTTTCATAATCACCAACATGAATTTGACCAATTTCAGCAAACCACATTTTGGGATGTGATAGCTCTATCGACTCCCCATGATTTTGTCATGCAGATGGATGTGGGCTGGTTAGCTTATGCAGGTAAAAATCCTCTCGAGTATGTTGAGCGCTATCCTGGCCGTACGTGGTCAACCCACTATAAAGCAAAAATGAGCCAAAGCGTGTCGGCCAGTGGGCTTTTATCATTGCTAGATGAAGACTCTGACTGTTGGTTAAAATTACTGAGCGCCAATATTAACGTCGGCGGTACGCAGTGGGTTGTGATTGAGCACAATGAATGCCAAGCAGAGGGATTAGTCTATGATGATATAGGCCAGGCTAAAGCTCAGTTAGATAAGCTGATGAGAGCGTTCAGTGCTGAAAAATGCTAAGGTTTTCTGTTAACACCTATAATCATACTATATGGCTTATTTTATGGTTTTTGCTATGACTTTTTCACCTTTGATTTGTTGTTTGTGCCTATGAGATTAAATCACTTAGTGAAGGCAATGATGGGGTTGCTGCTTTCACTCTCATTATCAACGAATGCTGAGACACTCACTATTGCTTCTAGTGAGGGGCCACCCCATACCATAGATGATATTCACCATGGTATCGACTTAGACATTGTTGAAGCAGTGCTTATGCGCCTTGGCTATGACGTAGATTACCAATTTATGGGGCTCAAGCGAGCACAACGTGAATTGAAGATGGGCCATGTTGATGTTACTGCGCCTACCTTTATGCAATCTGATATTGAGGGCAGTTATACCTCTGATCCAATAGTTCAATATCAGCCTATGGTGTTTTCTTTGAAATCGAGAAAACTGACGCCAGCATCAATCCTTGAGTTGCAAGGTCATAGCCTGGTCACATTTCAAGGTGCGCCGGGTTACTTTGGTGCAGACTTCGTGAAGCTAGCCAAAGGCAAGCAATATATGGAGATAACAGATATGGCTGCAATTCCTGAGTTGTTAGCCAAAGCTAGGTATGACTTTGCGGTACTCGATAAATATATTTTCTATTACTTTTATCGGCTCAATGATAAAAATCGAGATGTCAGTATTTTTACAGAACATAGGCTGATCCCTGCCGTCGCCGCAAGTGCATCCTTTCATGATGCGGGGATCAGAGATGCGTTTAATAATGAGCTACCAGACTTTTTAAACAGTGAAGAGTGCAAGCTGATATTTGAGCGGTACTTAGGTTCTGCACTGTTGAGTTTGGAGCCGACTAGGCAAGAGTTGAGGTTTAATTAAGAGCGAATAGGTATTTTTGATAATGAATACTTCTTGACTTGATACCAATTGCTATTAGTTTAACCGGCTAACTCTACGGTTAGCCTTTATCGCGCACTGACATCGCCCCGCTTTAAGTGCAGGACATGCATTACAAGGTTGAGACTTTAAAGGTTGGAGCTCTGAAACGATCAGCTTCTCCCGAGGAGATTTTAGTGACGTAGGGATAGCGAGTTGTGCGTTGCTGTCACTTAATGCTGAGGTAGTCGCTGTTTTTCCAGCGTGATGATGCTGGTTATCTGACGTTTGGTTAAGCTCAAAGCTGGCGAGCTTTAATTGATACTTTTGAATTTTTCCTTGGTACTTAACCTGTTTACTGACGCGTTTGGATAGCTTTGCTAGGTTGGGCAGTTCAGTGATCATCTTCAGCTGATTTAGCTGTAGCTTTTTTTTAGCTTTTGCTAATTTGTAAGCATACTTTAGCTGCTGCTTACTTAAAGTATGATCAGTATCCGGATGCATCGAGGCGACCAATTCAAAGAGTAAAACCTGATTATAAATAACAATCATTATCAATCAAGTTATTTTTTCAATTGTTATCTCAGTTACCACTGCATATCGACACCGCTATCTACTAAGGTCAGTAACAGTCTGAGGTCAAACTCTAGTTGGTGATAGTCGCCCTCCATATGACAGCACAGCTGGTAAAATGCTTTGTTGTGATCTTTCTCTTTTAAATGTGCCAGTTCATGCACGACTACCATGCGTAGCAGGGCTTCTGGCACCCGCTTCAAACGAGACGATATTCTTATCTCATTTTTGGCTTTTGTCTTTCGACCTTGAGCTCTAGAGACAAAAGAGTGCAAACCGAGCGCTTGATGAGTTAACGATATTTTGTCGTCGTACTGTATCTTGGCAAGGGGCTGAGATTTACGCAGATAACGATTTTTTAAGCTCATCGTATAATCGTAAAGCGCTTTGTCGGTTCGAATATCATGGACTTTAGGATGACGGTTCAACAACACGGTTTTGAGCTTACCGCTTTTTAGCAGTGCTGAAACTTGCTCCTGAACGGCCGGGGGATAACCATTGAGATATTTAAGCTGATTTTCCATTAGCTTACCCTAGACTCATTTATAGAAGATAATAAAAAAGAGGGCGCTAGGCCCTCTTCATATTGAGTGTTACAGCGTTAGCTATCTGATTCGGAATCAGTCTTGTCACTGCCCCAAACATTAAAGATATGCTGGTTATGGTATGCATAAGCTGCTTCGAAAGCTGGTTGCTGGAAACGCTTCAGACCAAGTCCCTCAAAATCAACCTGTGGCGGATTACGCTTGAGGCGCTCCTTTACCGTAACAGGAGAGATTAAGATAACTGGCATATCAAGCAGTTGAATTGCCGCTTCTGCTTTGAAGCTGGTAGCACTGCCGGCAAGCTTACCTTTTTGCTCACGTGAGATAATGACAACTTTATCGACTGAGTAGTCTTCCATTAGCTTCTTAAATGCGAATTGGAAGTCACGAATAGATTCAGTTGTCTCTGAGTGCGAAATAATAAATGACTGTTGACGGCAATCAGGCACGTTGTATGTTTCGCCTTCATAGCTCAACAAGCTAATTACCGCTTCACCGCCTTTTAACTCTACACCACAAACTTTCATGTTAACCCTTTAAAATTGTTGGTCACGCTAGTCAACGCTAGCAAGTAACCGGAAATTGATATTACAGCCGCTAATCGCTTTAGCGGCGGTGGAACTATTCTGTTTACTCAGGTGTTTCCTGAAGCTTAGACTTTGGTTTTCTTAGCATTGGCGCATCACCGACATCAACACCAGTGATAAAACGCTTATCTAACTGCTTAGGTTTAGCCTTAGCTTTGCTCTTGGCCTTAGTTGCAACACCTTTCTTAGCAGTGCTTTTTGTTCTCTTCTTGGTTTTTGGCTTATCTTTTAAACCTGAGAACTTAGCTGCTAATCCATCGATAGTGCTAAGGTCAAATTTCTTTTTAAGAAACAGCTGAACTTGTTTAAAGCTAACCCAGTCTTTTGGCCCTACCAATGAAATCGCATCACCTTTTGCGCCAGCACGACCCGTTCGTCCAATTCGGTGGACATATTCTTCAGCAAATTTTGGCATGTCGAAGTTAATCACCAAGGAGACGTTCAGCAGATCTAAGCCACGAGAAGCGACGTCAGTGGTAACTAAGATCTTTTGCAAGCCACGACTAAACTGATCCATGATCTGGTTACGAGCACTTTGATTAAGGTTACCGCTTAATGAAGCGGTGTTGTATCCCGCTTGTGAAAGCTTAGCTGCTAAACGGTCTGTATCTTCACGTGTTGCAGTAAAGATGATGATCTGTTTATGGGGCTCACTTTCTAAGATGCGACTAAGCAAGGCTTCTTTATGATCTAGATGGTCAGCAAGGTAAATTCGTTGGGTAATATCTAAGTTTTCGATATTACCTGCACCAATGGCGACATGCTCCGGTGAGTTGAGTAGCTCAGCAGCAATCTCATTGATCTCGCCATGATCTAAAGTCGCTGAAAACATCAAGGTTTGGCGACGCTTATGATCAGCTGCATTGTTAATGGCTTTCAATTGGTCGGCAAAGCCTAGATCTAGCATACGGTCAGCTTCATCTAAAATAAGCAGCTCAAGACCATTAAGGTGCAAGTGATGCTGTTTGAGATGATCGGCTAAGCGCCCAGGTGTCGCGACAACAAAATGAGGGTCACGAGCCAAAGATTTAGCTTGGTCATTGAAGTTTTCACCACCCAATATCTTAATTGCTTTATATTGAGTATTGGCAACTAATAGACGCAATTGGCTATATACCTGGTTGGCCAGTTCTCGCGTTGGTAGCAAGATCAATACTCTCGGGTCTCGCTTACTTAATGCTCTGGTTGAGATGATTCTCTGCATTGCCGGCAACAAAAACGCTAAGGTCTTGCCTGAGCCTGTTTTTGATGACGCCATCAGGTCTTTTCCTGACAAACCGACTGGTATAGCCTGTTGTTGGATCTCTGTAGGCGTTTCTATGCCCATATGATCTAAAGTATCTAACAGACGTTTATCCAGTGAAAAATCGGTAAATTGCAAAGGTGTGCTCCAAATTTGATTCGACTGCATATTATAACCTGACTTTGGGGGATTGAGCTATAACCATCAGCAACTCGATGTCGATCTGGTCATTAGAACCGCATAACTCTCTGATTAGATAGTGGGCTTATCTTTGAGTTGTGGACTGACAGTCAGTTAATTGAAAGTTAAATAGTGATTTTTCTAGCTTGTGAATAGAATTTCTTTGTTATTTTCATGGCTTACACATAAAATCACTGCAGTATTCCCTCTTTCTTTGTACGTGAACAATTTTGTATAAAGAGATGAGAAAGATAATGGATTAGATAAAGGATTAGATAATGTATTTCCATAAGCGCGTTCGCTCTTTACTCAAATGTTCATTGATAACTTTTTTGGCCAGCTCTTCTCTCTTTGCTATGGCAGCTGAATCTGAATCGGTTGAGCAAAATGATACGTCCGAGCTCAGCCAGAATGATGATAATTTCTTTTACCTTGGTGCCAAGGGCGGCTGGGTTAAATATCAAAACGCCTGTGAAGCTCAGGCGATAGACTGTGATGCTAATGACGGTGCTTGGGGTGGATTTGTTGGGTATCAATTTCATCGGAATTGGGGCATAGAAGCTGGCTATAATGACTTTGGTCAAGCCGTTGCTAACTATCCTGAAAGTGGACTGGTCAATGAATATACCGGGACAATGAAGGGGTGGGAGTTTTCCTTAAAAGGCAACTTGCCCTTAACTGAAAACCTAGATCTGTTTGGTAAAGCCGGCACACTTAAATGGGATGGCGATAACAGAGGGCCGTATTCATACAAGAGTGATGATGACTGGGCGCCAATGGTTGGTGTTGGCCTTGAATATAAGCTAACGCCTTCTTGGGTTGCGCGAATCGAGTACCAATACTTTGATTCAGTAGGCAGCGATCAATTAGGTGGCAGCAATATTCACTTTACCAGCTTGGGTCTAAGCTATCGGTTTGGGCAAGCACCGGCTAAAAAAGCGGTAGAGGCGCCAGTAAAGCAGGTGGAGCCGACGCCTGTTATCATGCCGCCTAAGCCGCAAATTTTACCTAAAATCACTCAGGTCGTTCATTTTGACTTTGATAGCACAGTCCTCTTGCAGACTCATACCTTAGTTAAGGTGGCTGAAAGATTAATGAACTATCCGAATGCTCACGTTACCCTTCAGGGTTACACTGACTCAGTTGGCGCTTCGCAATACAACATGAAGTTGTCTATGAGGCGTGCGCAATCTGTAGCGACCTACTTGAAAGAGTTGGGTGTCGATGCTTCTCAGATCACTGTTGAAGCACTAGGCGAAGCTCACCCTGAAGTTGATAATGATTCAGAAGAGCATCGAGCGAATAATCGCCGTGTGTATTTAACCTTGCCTGCACTCAATATTAAGCAAAAGTAATAGGCTTTTGATGAGTCAGCTGTGTTTATAAGGCAAGTTACTGGCTCAGCTTGCTTTAGCATCAATGATTGCAACAGGTGCAATAGAGGCCTAACTTGTCAGTGACTCTTTATTAGAGACATGCTCAGTGTGTAGCGTGGTGAGTTGGTTGTATTTATAAGGGGACTCATGTGGCTCAAATTGGTTTAGCGCTAGGTAGCGGGGCGGCGAAAGGTTGGGCGCATATCGGTGTGCTTAACGGCCTTGCTGAGATGGGGATCTACCCCGATAAAGTGTCTGGTTGTTCTATTGGCGCACTTGTTGGTGCAGCTTATGCGAATGATCAGCTCGGCGATCTTGAAAGGTGGGTGAGGAGCTTCTCTAGCTGGGATGTATTGGGCCTAATGGATCTAAGTTGGCGAAAAGGCGGCTTAATAGGTGGTGACAAGGTATTTGATGTTATTCAAAACCATATTGGCGATCTACAGATAGAGCAGCTGAAAAAGCCACTGATCGCCGTTGCAACCGATCTATATTCAGGCCAAGAGATCTGGTTTAAGGAGGGAGACCTTCGCCATGCTATCCGTGCATCTTGCTCTATGCCTGGCATATTGCCACCTGTGAAGGTGGGCGAACGTTGGCTTGTTGATGGTGCTGTGGTTAATCCTGTTCCAGTGTCTGTGAGCCGCGCGATGGAGGTCGACTTAGTGATTGCGGTTGATCTGAATGGGCAACGCCGAGGTCGTATGCAGGTATTGCCCGTCGATATGACCTGTAGCAAGCCGTCGGCAGAGGAGAGTGAGAAAGCACAGGAGCACCAAGACACAGGCTTTATGGATCTACTTGCCAGAGGACGAGATTATGTGAGTCACCTCAGTGACAAGTTCTCTTTAGGTAAGGAGTCTAATCCAGGCATGTTAGCTGTGATGTCACAGTCGATGGATATCTTAGAGCAGCGTCATAAGCGTGCAAGGTTGATGGGCGATCCCCCTGATATCTGTCTCGTCCCCGATCTTGGGGATATTGGCACCATGGAGTTTCACCGAGCAGAAGAGGCGATTAAAGCGGGCGAGTTAGCCGTAAAGCAATCTAGACATCAAATCGAAGCCATTTTAGGCGGTTATTAAACCAATCAAATACACTTGGGAGAGCAGTAGAGTTCTTTCAAGTGTATCGCTATCTTTAACGTTACTTTTCTCTAAGCTTCAATAAAACGTCACCCCACCTAATATCGGCACACTTCCTGCTTGTCACCTGTATATCTTTTAGAAATGTCGGTATTTTGACAATGAATCCAATCACTAATCTCGCTAGTCAAGTTAACTCTGGTGCTAATGCTTTAGGAACCCCGCAAACGGGGACTTCTGCAGGAAAAGGTGCCAGTTTAGTTGATAGCTATGGCGTGGGAAGCCAGCAGACTGAGGCGGGCGCCAGTAGTGATAAGGTGACACTGAGTCAAGCCAAGGATGCAGCAACAGGACTTAATCGAGATGGGATCAAAGATGAGTCAGTTTCACTTTCTCCTCGCGCTGAACGCGCGCAAAAAATAGAGGCTATGGCAAAAGATTTTTTTGTCAAAGGTAACTTCTCTACGGCTGATCTCCCTAAGTTAATTCAGCGACTGCATCAAGATGGCATTTTATCTGATTCTCAACTCAATCGCCTTTCAGATGGAGGCTTTGAACTGCCCCAATCTCAGGGGAAGCAAGATGACTTTAAGAAATTCATCGAAGATAAACGTAGCGAATTGACTGCTGATGGCGAGGCACAAGGAATGTCAGGCGTGCTAGTTAGCCTACTTAATGATGCTGAAAGTGTGCTTAATCAAATGGACAATGCCCAAAGCAAAGAGGTGAGCCAGATGGCGACACGGGTTTCAGCTCAACTCAATGTTTATCTTAAGAGTGATTCAGAGATATCACCAGCGGATAGAGAGCAGTGGCAAGGCCTCAAATCTGTTATGCAATTGGCCTCTTCAATGGGGGAAAATCAACAATCGACAGGCATGGTAAATAGTTATCTGAGTCTGGGCAAGTACTAGCAGGTATTGGGTCCCGTAGGCCCTCAAAGTTTATCCACAGCTTCTACAAAATATATACATTATCTAGCTTGCTTCACGGCACTCGTCAAGGCCACTTTTGTCGATAAGTGGCCTGCACTGCAGGAATTTTCACTAGTTAAAATCCATTCTAAAAATCATGATCTCGATCAATGTTCTCAATCTGACTTTGTAGCTTAATACGCAACATATTGTGCTGATCAGATATGTTAACACTATATATGGTGTTAAATTCAGCGTCACTTGAGGAGATATTATACAATGCCAGTGGTTATTAAGCGGGATGGTTACCGCACGCCTTTTGACGAAACAAGGATTAGAGATGCTGTTGCAGCAGCAGCAAACTCGGCAGGTATTGATGATCAAAGCTATGCAGCTAGTGTCGCAGAAGCTATCGCCACGCTCGTTTCAGATCGTGAAGAAATTGATATTCATGACTTACAAGATACCGTAGAAAACCAGTTAATGGAGGGGCCTTATAAGTCTCTTGCTCGGGTGTATATTGAGTATCGTCATGATAGAGATCTACACCGTGAATCAACCAGTCGTTTAAACCGTGAAATTCGCGGGCTTGTTGAGCAAAGTAACGCTGCTCTGCTCAATGAAAATGCCAATAAAGACTCTAAGGTTATACCTACTCAACGTGACCTCTTAGCGGGGATCGTGGCTAAGCATTATGCTACACGCCATATTTTGCCAAAAGATGTGGTATCTGCACACGAAGCGGGTGAGATTCATTATCACGATCTCGACTATGCGCCTTTTTTCCCTATGTTTAACTGTATGCTTATCGACTTAAGTGGCATGTTGACCCAAGGGTTTAAGATGGGTAACGCTGAGATTGAGACGCCTAAGTCTATCTCAACAGCAACAGCGGTTACCGCTCAGATCATTGCTCAAGTAGCGAGTCATATCTATGGCGGCACAACCATCAACAGAATTGATGAAGTATTGGCACCATTTGTGGCAAAAAGCTATGACAAGCAATATCAGTTAGCACTGGACTGGGGCATTACTGATGCAAAATCATTTGCAACGGCGCAAACTGAAAAAGAGTGTCACGATGCGTTTCAGTCACTTGAATATGAAGTGAATACACTACATACCGCCAATGGGCAAACGCCGTTTGTCACCTTTGGTTTTGGTTTAGGTACCTCATGGGAATCACGCCTCATTCAATCATCTATGATGAAGGTGCGTATTGCAGGACTTGGAAAGAACCGTAAGACCGCGGTATTTCCTAAGCTTGTGTTTGCTATTCGTGATGGTATTAACCACAAAGATGGCGATTGTAACTACGATATCAAGAAACTTGCGCTTAAGTGTGCTTCTACACGTATGTATCCAGATATTCTTAACTATGAACAGGTTGAGAAGGTAACAGGCTCATTTAAAACCCCAATGGGTTGCCGCAGTTTCCTAGGGACTTATGAAGAAGAGGGCGAACTTGTGCATGAGGGGCGTAACAACTTAGGTGTTGTTAGTCTGAACTTGCCGCGTGTAGCATTAGAAGCTAAGGGTGATGAAGCTGAGTTTTATCGTATCTTAGATGAGCGTTTAGCCATTGCACGTAAAGCACTCGATACGCGTATTGAGCGTCTTGAAGGCGTAAAAGCACGTGTTGCACCCATCCTCTACATGGAAGGGGCCTGTGGCGTTCGCCTTCGAGCTGATGATGATATTTCAACCATCTTTAAAAATGGTCGTGCATCTATCTCGCTTGGCTATATTGGACTACATGAAACGATTAACGCTTTGTATGGCACTGATAAGCATGTCTATGACTGTGAGACCCTGCGTCAAAAAGCGATTGAAGTCATTGAGCATATGAAGGCTGCTACTGTTAAGTGGAAAGAAGATACTGGTTATGCATTCAGTTTGTACAGCACGCCAAGTGAAAATCTGTGTAGCCGCTTTTGCAAACTCGATACTAAGGTATACGGTGTTGTTGAGGGAGTGACTCAAAAAGGTTACTACACTAATAGCTTCCACTTAGATGTAGAAAAGCAAGTTAACCCTTATGATAAGCTCGATTTTGAACAGCCATATCCAGCGTTAACTAATGGCGGTTTTATCTGTTATGGAGAGTATCCTAATATGCAGAATAATATCGAAGCATTAGAAGATGTGTGGGATTACAGCTACAGCCGAGTACCTTATTACGGTACAAATACGCCAATCGATGAGTGTTACGACTGTGGTTATACGGGAGAATTTTCCTGTACGAGTAAAGGTTTTACTTGCCCTAAATGTGGTAACCATGAGCCAAGCAGAGTGTCTGTGACTCGTCGTGTGTGCGGTTACTTAGGCAGCCCTGATGCAAGACCATTTAATTATGGTAAGCAAGAAGAGGTGAAGCGTAGGGTTAAGCACCTATAGCACTTTAAAACTAACGCTTAGGTAAACGCCATCTATCACAGTTAGTTGGCGTTTATTTGTTTTTAATTTCGCATCAAAATTGTTATCTCTGAGCATCAATACTATGAATTACCATCAATACTTTCCTGTCGATGTGATAAATGGCCCTGGAACACGAGCAACTCTGTTCGTTTCAGGCTGTGAGCACCAATGCCGTGGTTGTTATAATCAGTCAACGTGGAACCCTTGTCATGGGCATAAGTTTGATCTGCAGATGCAGCAACAAGTGATTGACGATCTTAATGATACGCGCATAAAGCGCAGGGGATTATCCCTCTCTGGTGGCGATCCACTCTTTCCTGAAAACCTTAGCGCTGTATTGGCATTAGTTAAGCGCGTAAAACAAGAGTGTATCGGTAAAGATATCTGGCTGTGGACTGGCTACCTGTTAGATGAATTATCGCCTCAGCAGCAGCAGATCATAGAGTATGTTGATGTACTTGTTGATGGTAAGTTTGAACAGGAACTTGCCGATCCCAGCCTAGTGTTTAGAGGCAGTAGTAATCAGCTAATTCACTATCTGACATAAAAGCGATAACTGTATTGATGGACTTGCTGGTATAATGCCAGTATCAAGTTTCAAATTTATAAAAAAGCAGCCGTTTTTATCGGCTGTTTTTGCATTTTACAGAATATTTTTAAGGCACGAGCATGAATTTAAAAGAAGAGCTTCATGGACTTAACGACAAGCTAGACCAGTTTCGTCGTAAATTAGCTGCGGCAGAGAAGCGTGGTGATAAAGGCGTCATGATGCAATTTAAAAAAGAAATCAACGCCGTCACTAAGCGCATTGCAAGTGTTAAAGCACAGCAAACTCGTGACTTGAGTAAGAAAGGTGGCACAGTTGTTGGCATGAAGTTTAATCGTCCACTGACGAAGGCTGAACAAGCAGATATGGGTAAGTTGAAAAAATCTGTTAAAGGGCTTGTTGTGGTTCATCCAATGACGGCGCTTGGCCGTGAGATGGGCATTAAGGTTGTTACAGGTTTCGCACATAAAGAGTTTTAAGTCGCTGCTTTGTAGAAAGGCAAAACTTTGATTATTCTTTAGTGAGCAGCTTCAAGTTATTTTGTCGTTGCTCGGCGTATCCTTTCATCTCTACACTGAAACGTATGCATGGATAGATGAATCTATAGCCGATTAAATTGCTATGGTATTTCACTTACTGGTAAAACCAGATAAAATCCTGCGTTCAGTGCGAGATAGAAAGTATCGGTTGGTTAATAAGACTACCGTATTGTAGGCACAGTTTTTCTCGTTGTTTTTTCTGGATTTTAGTCATCTCAGGGAAAGAGAGTCTTAAAGGTTATTTCATGTCGATTAAGTATATCGCTTCTTCAAAACTCCCAACTCCTTGGGGTGTGTTTGCAATGCATGGATTTGAAGACACAGAGACAGGAAAGGAGCATGTTGCTCTCACATTAGGTGAGCTTAGCAGTGATCAGCCAATTCTTGGGCGAATTCATTCCGAGTGTTTAACGGGCGATGCACTGTTCAGCCTGCGCTGCGATTGTGGTTTTCAACTGCAAACAGCGATGCAAAATATAGCAGATGCTGGTCAAGGGTTTATTCTTTACCTTCGTCAAGAGGGTCGCGGCATAGGCTTACTGAATAAGATAAGAGCTTATGAGTTGCAAGATCAGGGCGCAAATACCGTCGAGGCGAATGAGAAGCTTGGTTTCGCTGCCGACATGCGCAAGTATGATATGATTTTGCCCATGATAGAGAAGATTGGCATTAAGCAAGTGAAGCTGATGACCAATAATCCTCGCAAAGTGAAAGCGATGAAAGAACTCGGTATCGAGGTCACTGAACGCATTCCTCTTCAGGTTGGTAAAAATCGTTACAATGAGTCATACCTGAAAACCAAATCTACTGAGCTTGGGCATATGATGTCAGAGCACCATTTTTCTGACGAAGAAAAAGAGTAATAGTAGATTTTCTAATACGCTCTCGCTATATTCAAAACCATAAATATTATAAAAAATTCTATCTATGGTTTTGAAGTCTTTTGTTAGTCTCGCTTTACTTTTAATCTCTGCTAGTGCTTTTGCTGAAGAAGATTTTACTCATTACGCATTCGCCAACTATTTGGGGAGTGGTATCTATAAAACCTCTGGCCAAAACGCCACAGTGGTTAATATCCCCATCAGTTTTGACATTCAAAAAAATGAAACTGAATCCTTAGTCTTACGCACGCCTATATCATTGGGTTTTTTCAATTTTAAGTGGAGCGATCTGCCTGAAGGTGATCTACCCGATAATGTTGGAACCATGACGATCACCCCTGGCATTGAGTATCGCGTCAAAACCGCTGAAGATCATGAGTTTCAAACTTATATCGACCTTGGCTATGGTAACAACTTTACCTCGGGAACCAATGTTGCAATATACTCAGCTGGCGTTTCTAGCTTGCTAGACCTTGAATTAAGACAGTCTGATCCTGTGTGGGTTAATCGACTTTTTTTTGCAGGCTATGCCAGTTTTGATGGTGAACAAAGTGAAACCTACTCAGCATTGCAGTCAGGCATAGATATTGGTACCAATATTCATTGGCGATGGGATTGGTTAGGTGTTGATGTCGAGCCTAGGGTATTTGCCGCAGGCTATTGGTATTTTGACAAGCTTAGATTTGCGACTCCCTTTGGTGAAGATGTTCTCGTCTCAAATAGCTTAGAGGTGGGCGCCACGTTGGCATTTTCAAAACCGATTTTGTGGGAATGGATGGGGGTCGATAGATTGGGACTCAGTGTCCGTGCAGGCGATGGTGTACAGGTCTGGCGTTTAATCTTTGAATTTCCTATCTAACTATCAGTGCTGTTAGTAACGCTTTCACTTAAGTTCAAGGAGCGACACAGTGCTCATTGGCTAGGTGTTAGTTACAAACTCTATCTGCATAAGGAAAGCGGCCCAGTAGCCACTCAGTCTCTTAAACTAAAACTGTTTTTTTAAATAGTAACTGACAGCATTGTTAGCAGAAAATGCTGCTAGCTGAGAGCGCTAAAGCGGCTACGAGTATACTCATAGCCGTTTTAAACTAACCTACCGAATTAATCGCATTGAGACTTTCCTGCTTCATAGCAACTTGGCATCCGCGGGCACACAGCGCCCCTTGAACAGATTAATCGTGCTTGAGTATCTATGCCGCGTTCAACCCAATTGATATTAAGAATTTTAGCTACGCTCATCAGCTTCTTCTTAATGGGTTGAGGAATAGGCGCCTCACCGCCATGTGTGACACAAGCTTGCTGTAACTCAGACGCTATTTCGAGGGGGTCTTCTCCTTGAGCTTCAATAGCTGGGTTGAGATCAATGCCTGCACATAAAACATGGTTCTGACTCGCCATATCTTTGACCTTCACCGACTCACAGCAGTAAATTCTTGGCTCACCATCGACATTGAGAATAGAGAGTTGGGCCGATGAGTTTGTAGATGCTTCGTTTATCTTTCTAAATACTGCCCAGTGCTGGCATGGATCCTGTACTAATCGCATATTTCCCCAAGGAAGAGGTATGCCATTACCTCGGTATACAGCCTTGAGTTTGCCTGGCGCATAGGCATCAAAATAGTGCCAATGAGGGTAGGGAGAAACCACTGTCATACGGCGCATAGCGACAGAGGCTGATACATCAACCTGGTTATGGACATTTATCTCATAACCATGTCGGTCTAAAAGCTGTCTAAAGGGGACTTTAGGGCAAAGCAGGGCACCAGCAAAGAAGCTGGACTCAAAGTCTCTCCAGGCGTGAAGAATATCTTGTGCATTAACGGTAGAAGATTGTGGCGTAGTGTTGTCTACCTCAGTGCTAACCTGGCTTCGGCCAGTCGTTAAGACTGATTTTAAGCCGTCTTTATTGTGTAGCACGCAATGGCCAATATGCACTGATAGATCATATTTAAGCCGGGTCGGATTGTTCTTAAGTTGCTTGTTGATATAGATGGTTGATGGCGGTTCAAAAAATGACGTTACGAGTTGAGTTGAAGTGCCGCCCATTTCGTCGGTGACATCTTGTGGCGTACGATCAACCCATTTGACTTTTAATCCCATTCCTTTGGCTATATCCAAGATATCCTCTAAGGCGAGAGGAAGGCGCTTATGACCCACTTCCTCTGCTGCACGCTCAAGATCTGGAAAATGGTTCTGATGGTGCTCTTGGTGTGCGCGGATTAATAGGTGAGCAAACTGTCGGCCCGTTATACCTGTTTGTGACAACATCTCTGGAATGGCAATTTGTAGAATGTCTTTGGAGAACAAAAAGCTTGGTTCGAGTGCCATGCCATTAATACCACCTCGGCGACCTTTTTCAGGCGTGATGGCTTGATCTTCTGGTACATCGTCGAGAAACCAATCGACCTCTTTCTGAAAGACGGCTGCTATGACCGCGAGCATGCCTGCACTCGGTACACGTTTGCCTCTCTCAATCATAGAGAGGTATGAAACAGAAGGGGCAGATTCTGGATCAACTCTAACGCATCTAGCGGAGAGATCTTCCATCGTAAGGTGGTTTCTTTTTCTTAGGTTTCTGATTTTTGTCCCAAGAAAATGTGACTTTCGCATCAAGCTTTTTGTTGTTCGCATTTTGTAAAATTCACACTGTAAAATTTTAATTGTGAAATTGTAATAAAAAATTGGTTAGACTACAAATCAAGCAGTCAGAAAAAGAAACCTAATCGAAAATAAAGTGACTTTATGGTTTTTAAGTTCATGCAGAGAATAGGCATTAACTTATAGTTGATTGTTAATAATAGAAAAATAACCCGAGATTGAGTTGAGAGGATAAGGCTATGGATATATCTACGACTAGTACTGAATACAGCGAGCAGAACTTTACAAACCTTATCAATGCTGGAATTGTTAATGTGAACAAAGCTGAAGTTGTCAAAAAATGTGACACTATAGCTAATGCAAAACAGTTCCTAGATAGTACATTTCCTCTCGCGACTGGCTCGCATAAAGATGTGCGTAGCTATGTGGTTTATTACCAGCAGTTGCTGATGTTTTTTGCAGACGGCACGCACACAGGTCTTAAGGACTCAGGTCAATTTGTTGCATTAAATGGTCATAAGAGTGAGCCTGAAGCTATCTTATTAAGAAACAATGGCACTCATGTCGAGCTAAGTTTTGACCGCTGTGGTGAGACGGGTAATAAAGATCAAGCTCATATTGAAGATATTAGAATTGAAGGCCACGAGTACTGGATCAGTTTGTTAAATATCGAACATAAACGCGATATTAAACGCTCACAAGAAGCGACGTTGTTCACAGCTAAAGATGGCGAGGATTATCTGTTAAAAGGGTAACAATCAAATATAAAAAAACGGGATAGGCAGTCATGTCTATCCCGTTTTTCTGTTTAATGGAGGAAACTATTTTCCCCAAATGCTCGCATTTACCGGCTGGCCGTTTTCATCAATGTTTGAGCGAGTGTCAGAACCGACGCTTGTAGCCGGTTTAGATCTGTTACTGGCAGCACGCAAGCTTTTATCGCTAGCTTGATAATGATCATCTCTTGGCTTTCTTGCTGGCAATGGGAGTTTATTCATCTTTAGATAAAGGTATTCAACCTTTTCACGAGCCCAGAGTGTTTTGCGCAAAAATCGTAAGCTCGATTTAATACTAGGGTCATGATTAAAACAACGAATATCAATTCTTGCCCCAAGCTCTTCCCAGCCATAATGATCGACTAAATCTGTGAGTAGATCTTCTAACTTAATTCCGTGGAGGGGGTTGTTTGCTTGTGTCATAAGTTCGTTGGCTTAGTTGATAATAGATTAATTATATCATTTAAGCTGAAGGAAAGAACAGGTGCGCTTTGCTGCTGATAAGAAAAGAGGGCGCATGCGCCCTCTAAATAGTGACTTTATACCACTAGGTGATAAATTCTATTGGAATGTCAGCTCCCAGCTATTTATCGTACCAGTATCTCGTCTAGCACTATCTACTGCTTTTAAAATCCAATCGCCAGCAGACTCAACACCTGTCATGTCTACATTGTAACTTTGATTGATATCATCTGTGCCACTACCAGAGTTATCGTGCAAGATAGCGACCTGACCTGTAGGGCTGTGTAGCTCAACTTGCAGATCACCAATGTAGGTGTGGCTGATGTTAACACTGACCGTTACTGTGCCTGAGTCACCAGAGCGAGTTGCAGTAATTGGGCTGCTGATACCTGTTGAGTTATTATCAGGGATCGAGTAGCTGTTGGTGTTGCTGTAAGTTGCAGGCCCGCCTGTATTACCGCCACCGCCAGTAGATTCAGTGTAATTGGCGACTAAGCTCACGCCGCTAAATTCACTGTACCCTTGCAACATGACATAATAGGAACCCGATTGCGTATTACTGATAGGGCATGACTCATTATTGCCCCCTTTCCATGGACGGCAGTCATAGCTGCCAGTGGTAGGCGCAGCACCATATTGAACATACAGATCAGCATCTCCCGTTCCGCCACTCATGGTAAAGCTTAAATCTGTCGCATTAGCTGGCACTTCAAGTGAGAAATGTAACTCGTCATTTTTAGCGCCACTTAAGTTAGATTTAGCGACACCATTTTCAAGTACTGACTCACCAGGGCCAGTTCCTGGATCGGTAGGACCATCACATGAAGCATCTAGGTATGTTTTGGCTGCTACCGCATCAACTAGGCCATAACCTGTTTGATTATCGCGACCGGCAGTACCAAGATCTTCAGCTGTAGCGTGCAGCGCTGAACGAATTTGTGCTGCACTACAGTTTGTATGATAGCTCCATACTAAGGTTGCTACGCCCGATACATGAGGGGTCGCCATAGATGTGCCGTTGTAATACTCATAATCTTCATTTGCAGTATTCGCGACGGTAACTGTTGAGCCGACTTGTGCTTGCAGCGCTTGGCCTGTTGCACGGTCAACCGATACAGACACCAAAGCTGCTTCGTTGTTTGTATCAACTAAGAATGGGTTTTGCAGGCCTGGCAGCTCAGTATTACCGTAGACGATAACCGCGCTTGCTCCAGCAGAATTACATGCTTTAACTACATCAATCTCAGGGTAGCTTGCGCCTTGATTGCCCACACGTTCAACTAAACAGACCTTGCTGTTCATATCACCACAGTTAAATGAACTGCCCGATACTGAACACTCAGCCAATTCGCCAGTGACACTGCCATTTACAGGCGTGATCACATGATTAGCACCTGATTTGATATAACGGTTATGAGGCACCACTCCGTTATCAAAATAAGATTGACCGCCAATTGTGATGTTTGCTAAACGGCCTTCACCTAATGTCACGGTTGATAAAATCGCTTCACCTGGACCCGAAATTTCAACCTGATTAGTATATTGTGAAAAAGCGGCATGATCTTTATTACTATCGACTGCGGCTACTGACATCACAGCATCATAGGATGCAGGATAGCTATGGGTGCTATCCCCTGCATTACCAGCAGCGGCAATTAGCAGCACACCATTACTTTCATGAGCATTCATGGCATTTTTTTCAGTGGTGCTCGAGCTGCTTCCACCGAGTGACATAGTGACGACATTAGCGCCATTGTTAACACAAGTATCGACTGCAGAGACTAATGAAGAGGAGTAGCCCCAGCCTGCTTCATTAAATACTTTAACCACGTGGATATTAGCCGTTTGGTTTGGCATTACACCCACTACACCAGAATTATTAGCAATTGCGGCGATAGTACCTGCAACATGGGTACCGTGGGCGTTATTATTACCAGGTTCAAACCAGTTACCTGTGCCTGAATCGTTGGTGCCAGTTACGTTATTACCACTCAAATCGCCATGTGAGCGATCGTAACCTGAATCAATAATACAGATGGTACGGTTACCGGCCATTGAATCACTTATGCTTGTAGCGCCGACGTAGGTTTGCCCCCAAGGTGTTGTTTCACTTAGAAAGTGTCTCTGAACATCCTCTTCGACATAAGCAACATCGCTGCGAAGGCGCAGCGCCTTAATGCTATTAGTATCCAATTTTGCACTATAGCTATTACTGCTTCCAATTCGTTTCATCTCTTTAGCTGAAACGCTATTGAGTGCTCTTAATTGAGAGAACACCTCATTGGTTCTAGGCTCATAACTCATCGAACTCAATTCATCCGATGAAGATTGGATACTCATATCTGCTTGTGGATTCTTGAATTTAACGATATATCGCTTAGGGAGTGGAGAGGTGTTTTTGATATCTGATTGAAGCTCCGGGGTAAAAGTCGGTGCAGCTTGCACATTAGCTGAAATGGCGATAGCCAAGGCAGATAAGCTGAGTGCAACAGATGTTGTTTTGCTTATTGTCATAATTGTCTTCCATGTTAATTAGCATTAATCATTATTATTAGATGGCTTTTTAGTTGAAACTAAAAAATACCGGTTACTCGATAGCGAATGTATCTAGTTGTGGGACGCGTGTAAAATTAATGTTAACAAGTGTGTCTATTTGTATCTTAGGTGGGTAAGGAAAACTTTACTGAATAATTATTGCGTTTAAAACCCATAAAAAATCAATAAAAAGCAGGGGACTTGGCATCGCTATGCGAAATAGCAATAGCTCACCACTCTTTGTATGCAATATACTTTTTGGGTTTTTAAAAGTTGATTATGACGTTTTTGTTGTAAGTTATTGAATAACATGACTAACAGTGCCCGCACTTTTGGTTATAGCATATACCCAAAAGGAATATAAATAGTGAGATTGATAAGGGATTGGCGATAATATTTATTATGTCTAGTGGGTTAAATGCTGTAATTTTGTATGAGCTTGAAGGAGTTATGGCTTACCAAACGGGTAAATAGCAAGTCCACACAGTGGAGAACCATGAAGGCTTAGCGATGAAGGCTGGCAGCGAGGGTTAAGTCATGGATTTTGCTCAATCAAGCTTATGGAGTGAAATTAAGCTCGATAACTCGGCTGGTACGTTTAACCGAGTTATCTTTCATGCTAAATGAGTAGCACTTATTTGGCTTGCTTGAACTGACTTAAGGTTTGAAAGCCGCCGCCATTATAGCTGTTAGTATATCCTTCAGAGACTAAGGCATCGAAAGCGATACCGCTACGTCTGCCACTACGGCAATAGAGGACCACAGATGTATCTGCAGCGATCGCTCGTTTTTTAAATTCAGTTGCTATCTCTTCAAAAGGAATATTGATGGCGTTTTTCAAATGACCTGCTGCAAACTCTTCAGCCGTTCTTACATCGACGACCATAGCGCCTGCATCTATTTTATCCCAAGCAACTTTCGCATCTTTATCTGCAGCAAAAGCGAATTGAGTCATCAGTAGACTCAATATTGCGAAGATAACCATATAGCTTTGATGTTGGATGCTCTTTCGGACGACATTTATCTGATTGTTCACAGTTATTTCCTTTATTTATAATCGTGCTCTTTTTAGTTTGTATTAATCAGTATAACGTTCGGGCCGCGTTGGGTAAATGTGGGAACGGCTTCAAGTGCTTGAGGTTGAGCCAAAGCGAGCTCACCCATTTTACAAAGTGACTCATAGCGCCATATTCTTTGAGACAGACTTTGACTTAATCTTTGAGGTAATAGGTTAGTGTAGAAACGACCCGCACGCGTTTGATATACGGCGTGTTGCTGTCTCTATCAGAGATGCTGAACTGTCCTTGAGATGCATTTTTTATCTTGCCAAGCACTGAATCTGAATCTTGGGCAAATTTATCGGCTATCTGCCTAGCATTAGTGGTTGCTGCTTGTACCATATCCGGTTTTACAGCGTTGAGTTCAGTAAATAGAAACTCTGTTCGGCTGTTGTAATCTTGACTAGAAATAGCAATGCCTTCTTTAGCGAGTTCAAGCATATTTTTGCGGCTGCCTAATAACAGATCGACTCGCTTTGTATAGATTGAGATGGTGACTTTGGCTGCATAGCGATACTTCACATTAGGGTCCACATAACCCTGAGCCTGTCTATCTTCGATTGAGGGAAGTGAACTTGATATTTCATCTTGGGTGAAGCCTTGTTTGAGTAAGAAGGAAACCACCTTATCTGTTTGCTCTTGTACTGTTTGGTATAAGGTAGACAGATCGTTATCTAACTCGGTAAATCGAATTGGCCAAATAGCGATATTAGCTTTAACCTCTTGCTCTGCTAAGCCCTTCACGGTAACGGTTCTTTCCATTGACTTCATTTCAATGAGGCTACTTCCTAAGCTGTAGCCCAACAGCACTAAGCCAAGGCAGAGTAGAGCCCCTAAAGTAAATGCACTTGTCAGGTTGTTTTTAGTCATAGTAATACGGCGCCAGAGGGAAGTTTGAATAATCAGTATAGATTTGTTTTGTTATTGAAATCTAGTGAAGAAATCTTAATTGTCTCTAGTGTAGAGGTTTTGTTTGAACATAAAAAAGCCGCACGAGTGCGGCTTTTCATTGACTAGCTACAAGTTAGTTTAGAACTTGTAGTTATACTGCATAGAGTAGTATGTCGCGTCAGAGCGAGTTGTTGCATGAATATCACCAACAATTGCACTGTTTTCAATCAGAGAAACATCTTCACCACGTACAAATGCGATACCGAAGTCTAGGCTAGTCTGCTTAGATAGGTTGTATGTTGCACCCGCTGTATACCAATTACGGTTTGAATCTGGGATTGAGATAGAGCTGATTTCACCAACTACACCTTGGTCATGCATGTAACCTGCACGCAGTGTCCAGCTGTCATTAAGGGTATATGTACCACCTACACTGAATAACCATGAGTCATCCCATGCATAAGTTTTTAAACTTGCTTCAGGTGCAACAGGCTGACCACCAATCGTTCCATCGTGAACTGTTATCTCGTGGAAATCACCCCATGTTGTTAGCTGAGCTGTGTAGTGAACAGCAAACTTCTCTGTTAGCTGATGAAAACCAGCAACTTGGAAGATATCAGGCATAGGGATGTTGATTTCGTCAAACATGATTGGCCCTGCAACAGGATCTGTCATGCTGATATCGCCAGTTGCGTTGAAATCAGGGCTGAAGCGGTAGCTAGCACCAATACGGTGGTCTGAGTTTATCTCGTAAACAGCGCCAACAATTCCGCCAAAAGCTACGCCATCAGCATCAACATCGACTAGATCCATGTGTACTGGATCGCCACCTTGTGGGTTAGGTACAGCGCCACCACGTGTCAGAACGCCTGAACCGTAAATGACATCTACACCAGCACCAACACTGAAGTGATCATTGAAACGGTATGATGCACTGAGGTTGAAGTTGATGGTAGTTACTTCTGTTTTACCAAGAAGGTCGATAGGAGCAGGTATTGTGCCACCACCTAGGATGTTGTTTGATAGCTCAGTAGTATCAGTACCTGTACCGAAGTTACTGAACATAGCCACACCGTAAGCAAACTTATCGTTTACTGGGCTAACGTAATAAAAATTAGGAATGATCTTAGCTTCTGCTGCGTCATCAACATTTCCATAATGAAGTGGTGAACCACCCAGTGATACATCACTTACCTGAACTTCTACATCAGCGTAAGTAAGACCCATAGAAAGCTGCTTTTCATCGAAAAGTGCCATAGCAGCTGGGTTGCGTGAAAGCACTGATGCATTATCAGCAATCACTGCGTCACCAGAAAATGCACGGCCAATACCTGTTGCTGATTGACTGTTTAATTGAAAACCTGCTGCTATTGCTTGTGAACTTGCAAGCGTAACGGCGACAGCTAATAAAGTCTTGTTGAAGTTATTCATTATTATCATCTCTGTAATGTTTAATTCGGCTATTTCGAGTAAAGCTTTTGTCTGCTTTTTTGGAACTCGATGCCTTTTATACTTGTTAGACCAGTGCATAGTAGGGATGCTAACTCTCGCCAACAACTCCGACCAGATCGGATTTGCAGTTGCATTTTTGTTAATTAAATCAGCTTGAAATCACTTAGAGATGATGCTGTTTTTGAACCTTAAGCTAGAGCACCTATCTGTAGGCTGCTTAAGGATTTTCTAAGATTTGAATTTAGGTTATGAGCTTGTAAATGGTGAGGTTGAAAATAACTTAAAAAAATAGCGTACAAGTGTACGCTATTTTTGTTTTTGATGGCTGCTAGGGCCTATTTTTACTGATTAAAGTTTTGAAGTAAATACTCTAAACTGCTCAGTAACCTTATCAGAAGGTGCTGATAATTTGCTAACAATTACACCCGTTATTGTCGCAAAGACAAAGCCTGGTAAGATCTCATAGAGGTCAAAAATACCACCAGAAAGTTGTTTCCATATGACAACGGTGAGGGCACCAACAATAATGGTTGCTACTGCGCCGTTACGGCTATAAGCACTCCAGAAAAGTGACAGAAGCACTACAGGTCCAAATGCTGCACCAAAACCTGCCCACGCATAACTGACTAAGCCAAGTACACTACTTTCAGGGTTGAGTGCGACAATGCCGGCAACGATAGCAATAGCGAGCACACCGATACGGCCGACAAGCATGAGTTCTTTACTGTCAGCTTGTGGGCGAAGCCACTTCTTGTAGAAATCTTCAGTGATCACACTCGAGCACACTAGCAGTTGAGAATCGATAGTACTCATAATTGCAGATAGTATAGCTGCGATAAGTAATCCGCCTATCCATGGATTAAATGCCGCATGAGCTAAGTGAATAAATACGGTTTCAGGATTTTCTAATGGATTATTAGCAAAGTACAAGCTACCTGCAATCCCTGTTGCAAGTGCGCCGACTAAAGCAACAAGCATCCAGCTCATGGCAATACGACGTGATAGAGGAATATCTTTAGCGCTTTCTATAGCCATAAAGCGGGATAGAATATGTGGCTGACCAAAATAGCCAAGTCCCCAAGCTAAGAGTGAGATTAAACCGATAAAGGTGGTACTTTCACTGAACATTGAGAGCATTGCTGGGTCAATGTTATCCAGGCCGTTTTGTGTCTCTGGTTGGCTAAAGATAGCAACAGGTACAATAAGCAAGGCTACTAACATTAAGCAACCTTGAAAGAAGTCAGTCCAGCTTACTGCAAAGAAACCACCTACAAAGGTGTACGCAACAATAATTGTTGAACCAATCAATAGGGCTAAGGTGTAATCTAGACCGAACACTTTCTCAAACAAGATAGCACCGCCGACCATGCCCGAAGAGGCGTAGAAGGTGAAGAAGATTAAGATGGTTACCGCTGAGACGAGCTTAAGGATCCCTTTATTATCTTCGAAACGTTTTTCGAAAAAGTCGGGTAGGGTCAGTGCGTTATCAGTGAACTCGGTATAGATACGTAAGCGTTTAGCAACAAAGAGCCAGTTTAGCCAAGCACCGAATACTAATCCTATGCCGATCCAAGCTTCTCCAAGCCCCCCTAAGTATACTGCACCGGGTAAGCCCAGTAGTAGCCAGCCTGACATGTCTGATGCGCCAACACTGAGTGCGGTAACCGCAGGACCCATACCTCTACCACCGAGTATGTAGTCATCAACAGAGTCAGTTGCTTTATATGCCCAAAGTCCTATGCCCATCATCAGGGATAGATAGCCGATGAAAGTAATTAATATCGGTAATTCAATGCTCATGCCTTCGCCATTCTTTTTTTATTTTAAAATGTGTGCGACATGCTAGCAGATGTTTGATGTGTAGCCCAATCTAGATTGGAAATGTGAGTCTGATCGGTCCTGTGGTGAAGTGATTTCACCACAGGATGTTATGCAGTTAGATGAATGTTTGTTCTATCTCTCTCTTTACGTAACTCAGATCTTTATCATCTTCACCAACCAGTAACATGTAGGCGTTGTCGGTTTCGAAGCCATACCCTTTATACTTGTTATCGGCGAAACTTTGCTCTAGCACCATGCGAGACTCAACAGGGACAATAAATAGGGTGACTTTTCCTTGTTCACCTTGCATAACGAGGTGAAGGCTCTTTACGCCTTGAAAATCACAGAAGGTGCTGTAGTAGACCTGACCCGGTTGCTGCGTGAATTTCGCACTACCTAGTGAATTCATCGAAGCTAATTGAAAGTTCACTTCATCAAAGCTGACGTTGTCATCACTGGTCAGCGCCCCAGTCTCATGGTAAACGTGTGTCAGCGCATGTTGCCCTAAATCTACTGGAGACATTCTTAACAAGGTAAAACTGATCCCCGCAATAAAGGCGACAGAAGCGACTAAAGCTAAGGTAAACCCAGATTTACGTCTTTGCGCTTGGTGTTGATGTAGTTGTTGGTTGAGCAGCAGTTTTGCTGCTAAATCCTCTGGAACATCAACTTTTAGCGCTTGCTCAAGCTTGCTATCCAATTTCTTTAGATCATTGACAAAAGCTTCGCGCTCGGGAGCTGCATGCATAGCAGCAAGAAAATCTTCATCCTTGTTGTTTGGCTCACCGTAGGCCTGGCGTCTAAACTTCAGCTCATCCATTTGATTGACCTCGTACATTTGGTTGTTCAATTAGTTCTTTAAGTTGGTTTCGAGCTCGAAAGAGGCGTGTCATTACTGTATTTCTATTCAACTCTAAAATCTCTGCAATCTCTTCGCCACTGAACCCACCGATAACTTGTAAAAGCAAAGGCTCTCGATACTCTATCTCTAATTTAGCAATCTGCTTGCGGATCAGGTATTGATCAGTATTCTCTTCGGTGCTACTAGAAAAGTGATCTTCTAATTGCTCCTGTTCAATATCTGAATAATCAAACTGCTTTCTTTCAAAGCGTCGCGCATTCTCTCTTCTCACAATAGTGATAAGCCAAGCTTTAGCGGCTTTATCATCTTTTAATGACTCAAGAGAGCGCCATGCTCTAAGGAACGTTTCCTGAGTGACATCCTCCGCAATGTGCTTATCTCCGCATAACCAATAGGCGTAGCGGAAAATGTCAGCATGGAGTGCCCTGACAAGGCTGTCGTATCGTCTTTGTTTACTTAGCATGTCAGAATTGACCGAGGAACCAGCTTTTTTATTTCGCAAGCGATTAAACATTTTTTAGAAGTGCTCGTTAAACCACAATTATGGCTAGCTTAACCTGCTCGTTTGGAATGGCAAGAAGTTAACACAATTTGTTAACTTCTTGCCCTGTTATATTACTTTGGGTTGAGAGAGACCAAAGCAGATGTGGTTGTTGCCTTCGTTTTTATTGAAATAGACTTTACCGCTATTAGAAGCTTGTGATAATCCAGCGGAGCCTTTTCTTTGCTAAATGCACCTACCTGTAGTTGTGATATTGCTGCATTTAGATCCGTGGATAGGGCGGCGATATCACTTAAGCTCATAGGTTTAGTATATTGCTCACTAAAATATACCTGCAGTGCTGTCAGTACTTTCCCTGGTTCTTGCTCATTGCAGGCTGACTCTAATAGGGCTAAGGAGCTCAGCGATTGGTGAGACTGAGTCTTTGCCCTTTGTTTTTGGGCTTCATGGCGAGGTGAATCGCTTGGTCCAGAACTCGCCATAGCTTCACTTTCAGCCATAACTAACTTTTTAGTTCTTTGGCTGATGCGTATTAGCTGGAATAGCGTGATCAACCAAAGCGTAGCAAATATAAAGCTCAGCCATATCCAATACTGGCTAGCGGAACCTGAGTGAGACTCTATGTTCATTTGAGGCAAATTTACCTCTTGTGCGCTGGAGCCTAACACTTCAATGCTTCTCGCCGGAAGGCTAGCTTCCTCTTGGCGTTTAGTGTGCGGGTTCCACCACGGCACTTTGATCGCTGGTAGGGTATACGTACCAGGTTGTGTGGGGACAATCGCTAAGGTCTGAGTGATCTGTGATACTAGCTGCTTATCACGTAAAAATGTTTTTCTCAGTGGTTTCTCTGGGTAAGTTTTTAGCCCATCAGGTGTTGGTATTGTAAATTCTGGCAAACTTGTTTCATCGGTATTTGATGCCAATAGCATAATCGTTCGAGTGATAGGATCGCCGACTCGGTATTCCTGGGTCTCTTCAGGCCACTCCTCGTTAAGGGCAACGAGATCTGACACTAGCCATTCACCATGATATTCATTTGGAATAGGGTTGATATGTAGAATGGATTTAGCCGCTTTCGCTTCCATGGGTCTGCTTTCATTAAATGAGAACATGCCGCCTCTACGAGACCCTTGAACCAACACATCACCTGAGAAGCCGGTTCCATCTATGGTCAGCTCACCAGGAAGATCGGCTATTACACCATAAGTACGCTCAATAACCCGGTATCGACGACCATTGAATATCTCCGTGGTATCGACATCTTCTCCGAGTTGTTTAATGAGTGCGCCTTCTAATGTAGGGGCACTAAGCACACCACGTTGTAGATCTACGGCTAAAAAGAGTTTGACCTTGTAGGTTATAAGTTGGCCTACATAAGCTTCATCGGTTGATAAACTTGTGCGTATAAACAGGTTTTTCATCTGCTCTGGTTGGCTGCCGGAAGTGACCACATTTAAGGTGATAGGCTTGGAGCTGACACCGTCTATGGTTAGTGCTGGTATGGTGATGTTGCCTGTATGCTTTGGTGCTAGCAGTACTTGCCAGCGCGTCATTTTTTTAGAATCAAAATTGACGATCTGTGTGCTTCTACTGACACTCGTTCGGCCAACAATAAAATCCTTTAGCAGGGCAGAGGTATCAAGTTTAGAGGTCTTGATATCATCATCTGCATTGATTGTGAGTACAAGGTATTCACCTTCTACAGCTGGGTTTCTGTCAATTGAGGTCTCCAAGCTCGTGATAGCAAAGGTTGGAAATGAAAATAGAAGCGTGAGTAACGCGAAAATAAGGCGTTTGGAAACTACCATTGCTGTTGATCCTTTGAATTTACATTCTGTCTGGCACGTTTTTGATATTCGAGTTGCATCTTATTTCTCAGTAATACCTGAGGGTCATCATTGAGCGATCGTAAAGCTCTCTCCATTTCAGGGGGGAGGTCTTGAGGGCCTTCACTCATTTGAGCCGATTCTGGTGTTGCCTGTGATGGCTGTTCATTTTGCTCATCATTGTTAGACTCAGCTTGTTGACTCGCTGCTTGCTGTTCTCTTTGTTCCTCTTGCTGCTCTTGTTGATCGGCACCTTGGTTTTGAGCTTCAGCTTGTTCTTGCTTCTCTTTATCTGATTGCTGCTCAGGATCAGCTTGCATCTGTGCATCATTATTTGGTTGATCATCTTTATCATCTTGTTGTGACTTTTCTGGTTCAGATGATTGATTTTCGTTTGAATCTTGCTGCTGATTGCTCTCATCACCTTGTTGCTGTGATTGTTGGTCTTGGCCAGCATCCTTATTTTGATTTGAGCTATCTTGTTGATCAGCGCTTTTATCTTGATCGCTATTATCATCACTTTTATCTGAGTCATCCTCATTAGAAGATGGGTCTTGATTAGATTTATCTTGCTCAGATTGATTTTCATCTGAGCTTTCTTGCTGTTGCTGGGCGAGTTTTTTGGCTAGCTCAAGGTTAGCCTGGGCTTGTGTAAACTCAGGAGCTTGTTGCAGTGAGGCTTCATAGCGCTTGATTGCCTCTTCATATAACCCTTGCTGCATCAAAGTATTAGCTTGGTTATAAAGCCCTGTAGCTGAATTATCTTGTTCAAACAGTGCTAAAGCTTCTTCAAATTGACCTGCTTTATAGTGTGCACTTGCTTGCCACTGAGGGGAGTTGAAGGTTTTTGATGCCTTCTCATAGTCTTCAGAGCGATAGGCCTGCATGGCTTGTTGATCTTGAGTTTTCCATAAGTTGTCCCATGTTGAGGCCTGAACTGGCTGAGGGATATAGATAACAAACAGCGCAAGTGCTGCAACTAGCCCATGCCTGAAACTTAACAGTACGGGGAGCAACAAAAGTAGTGCGATATAGGGGCCAGTATCTTGCCAGACTTCACCGTCTAGTTCAGTCGCTTTGGTGTCACCAGTTGTTGCAAGCCAGCTTTTCAACTGCTCAAGATCTTGACCACTGCTTTGAAATGGCACTAAGACACCGTCACTGGCTTGAGATAGCTCACTGAGTAAGTTGTAGTTAGTTTTAGCGACAACAACTTGATTGGCATTATCGCGAAGCAGTTGCCCATCTGCCAGACGTATTGGGGAGCCTTGTTCACTACCAAATGCAAGAATGGCTAAGCGGTATTGGGTGCCTTTTAATACTGCCTTTGCCTCACTCATCTGAGTGGTAGAAACACCGTCAGTGAGTAATAAGATATCACCGCGAATATGACCACCTTGTGCCAGCAAGTGCTTGCTGCGTTCAAGTGCTGCAACAAGGTTAGAGCCTCGCACAGGCATAATGTCAGGCGTCAATGTAGGCAGTAAGTTAAGTAAGGTTGCTCTATCACGTGTTAAAGGGCTGATGGTAAAAGCATCTCCTGCATAAGCGATGAGGCCAGTTTCTCCCTCGGTCAGTTCGCTAATAAGATCAGTGGCTTTAAACTTCGATTGTGACAAACGATTAGGCGATTGATCCGTCGCATACATAGATAGCGACATATCCATCACCAGAACTCGGCCTTGAGCGGCTTCGAACACAGGTAGTGACTGCTTAGTTAGCGCAAGCCCCGACAGCGCGAGCACTGCTATAAACCAAGTTAAGGCAAGATAGCCGAGTTTACTACGTTTTACCTCGTTGGTTTTTGTCACTAATAGACTGGCAAGGTGGGGCGCAATAAAGCGATTCCAAGTAGAGTTTTGACGTTCGCTTCGCCATAAAATAATGATGAGCAAAGCGAGCGGCAAGAGGGCAAAAAACCATTCTGGACGAATAAAATGCATGGTTAACTGTTTCCTCGACGAGCAGTTAGTCTCTGTAATGGACGACTAAAAAATGGCAATTGTGCAAGAGCGATAAGAATACTTATGATTAAAGCGACACACAGAGGTAGATAAAATAGTTCCACTTGAGGCCGGTAACTCAGCTGATCACGACTGATAGGTTCTAGCTTGTCGATCTCTTGGTAGATAAGCTCAAGCTCTTCAGAGTTTCTTGCTCGGAAATATTGGCCCCCGGTTGTTTTCGCCAGTGAGGTTAGCTGAGCTTCATCAAGATCCATAGAGGGGTTAACTCTCTCTGTACCGAAGATGGAGCGTCTTTCCATCACATCAGCACCTACTCCAATGGAGTAGATTTTTACGCCGCGTTTAGCTGCGATAGCGGCAGCTTGTTCTGGCGATATTGAACCTGAGTTATTTGAGCCATCTGTGAGCAGTACTAAGATGCGGTTACTTTCTTCGACCATGTCAAAGCGTTTAACCCCAAGCGCGATAGCTTCGCCTATCGCGGTCTGTTTGCCCACTAAGCCTATTTGCGCTTCTTGTAGAAACTGTGAAACTGAGCGTCGATCTTGCGTTAATGGTGCTTGTAAATAGGCGTGATCAGCAAACAATATCAAGCCTAATTTGTCACCTTTACGGCGCTCAATGAAGTCACTGACTACATGCTGGATCATGGTGAAACGATCAACAGCCTTGCCATTGAGGACCATATCTTCAATCTGCATACTGCCAGAAAGGTCAACAGCCATCATCAGATCGCGTCCCTTACTTGGCAACTCTATGGGGTCACCAACCCAAAGAGGGCGAGCCACTGCGATAACTAGCAGTACCCAGACCAACCAATAGGCTTTGCGAGAGTGTGGTTGATGTTTCACCTGTTGACTCGCATTATCACCGACACCAGGGAGGTGCAGGTGGCCAGTGATTTCGACCTGTTGTTGCTGTTTTCTGAATATCAGTGGTAAAGGCAGTAACAAGAGTAGCCATATCCATTCAAGCGTTAGCATTTGGCCTCCTGTTGGTTGGAGTTTGGCTTTTGTTCTTTGATGGGCAGTGCTTGTTGTAGCCAAGTAAGGGCTAAGTCTTTAAGCTCCATCGCCTCATCAGTTGAAAGTGCCTCTCTTTGATATCGCCTATCAAGTAGGGCCTTTAAACGTGTATCAGGATTTTTGACTTGGTTTGACATCCACAGATGCCAAGCATCACCTTGAAGTCCAGCGACCTGTTCCCTAGATAAATAACTCATGGCAGCACGCTTTATTAAACTATTAATTTGGATTGAGAAATCTGCAGATGCATCTGATGGGATGGGCAAAGCTTGCAACTGGGATATCACTTCACGTTTCGCTGCGTTGTGTTTTCTATGCTGTTTGAGCTTGAAAGCCGCAGCGACAATTGCACCTAAAACGACAAACATAACAAACCAATACCCTGCAGCAATAGGCAAGTTGCTGATTGCTTCGGGAGCTTGAATATCTTTTAATGCTTCGAGTGCTGGATTAGCCGTTGGTGTCATTACCTTAAGGCTCCAATTTGATCGTTTAAAGATTTACCGGCATCAACTTCACGGGTTTGCACATTGAGTTTGTGCATCATCTCAATAAACGCTTGTTGAGTGTGGCGTTGCTTCTTTAGCCAGCCATCGTAACCTGAGCGATTGAGCATAAGCTCCTTGTTTCCCTCTTTTACAGGGAGCTGGAACTGTTTAGGTAGCTTAAGTTGACCTTGCCTAAGCGGATCGGTAACTAAAAATGCGCCCATATCACAGTGACGTTTAAGATCTGACAATGGTGCTAAACATGTCTCATCAAAATTGCTGCCGTCGCTAACAATCCAGATAAGGGAGCCAGGCTTAGCTATTCTTCTTAATCGTTGGCAGGCCCTGAACATATGTCCAGGCTCAGCTTGGTGCTCTGTAATGTGATTAAGTTGTTGTTGATGTACTTTTTCGACAGCTGAGATAAGTTGTAAAATCCCTTTCTGTCGACTTCGAGGCTTTAACTCAATGTGCTCGTTTTCGGTAGCGATGAGTGCTCCAAGCCTGTCGCTATGAAGAATAGCGCTCCAACCTAGCGTCGTTGCTAAGTGCGCAGCTTGGACTGACTGCAGGAGTAAGCTTGAACCGAAATAGAGGCTATGGCTGAGATCGAGAAGTATGAGAACGGGTCTTTCTCTCTCTTCAACAAAAAGTTTGGTATGGGCTTTTCCTGTACGGGCGGTAACCCGCCAGTCGATAGTTCTGACATCGTCACCAGGCTGGTAATGACGAACCTCGGCAAACTCCATACCTCGCCCTTTGATTAAGCTCGCACGGTGACCCGCTAGGCTTGCACGAGCTTTTGAGCGCTTCTCTGGAAGTGCTCGGGCAATATTTTGACAAGCTAATAGCTCTTTTTGATTAAGGTGGACCCCATCAGCAAAAAGAGGAAGTGAGATCTCAGACACTTAAGGCACCGCAACTTGTGAAAGGATATGGTCAATGACTTGATCGCTAGTGACACCCTCAGCTTGAGCTTGGTAACTGAGGAGCAATCGATGTCGTAACACGTTTGGCGCAACAGCTTGTATGTCTTCAGGTGAGACAAAATCGCGTTCTTGCAGCCATGCTCGAGCACGAGCACAGCGCTCTAATGCAAGCGTAGCACGAGGGCTTACGCCATATTCTAGCCAGTTAGCAAGCTGGTCGCTGTATTTTTGCGGTTGACGAGTTGCCATCACTAAATCGACAATATAATTTTCTAAAGGCTCTGCGAGATAGAGCTCTAAAGACTCTTCTCGAGCTTCAAAAATATCCTTCTGAATGATTGGTTCAACAACCGGCGCCGCCTGTTTCAACGCTTCCTTGCGTGACATACGCATGATCTCAAACTCTGTTTCTGCACTCGGGTAGTCAAGATTCAAGTGCATCAAAAAACGGTCGAGTTGAGCTTCAGGAAGCGGGTAGGTGCCTTCATTCTCAAGGGGGTTTTGTGTTGCCATGACTAAGAACATCTCAGGTAGCGGGTAGCTGTTTTTGCCTACCGTTACCTGGCCTTCAGCCATAGCTTCAAGTAAAGCTGATTGCACTTTAGCCGGCGCTCGGTTGATCTCATCGGCTAGGATCAAATTGTGAAAAATTGGACCCGCTTCAAATTCGAATGTGGCCGTTTGCGCTCGGTATATATCAGTGCCCGTCAAATCGGCTGGTAACAGATCTGGGGTAAATTGAATACGGTGAAAGTCACCTTCCACGCCGTCACAAAGTGCTTTGACTGCTCGAGTTTTTGCAAGGCCTGGCGGGCCCTCTACGAGTAAGTGTCCATCAGCTATCAAGGCTATTAATAAATTCTCTGTTAGGACTGGTTGTCCCAAAATTACCTGATTTAGGTATTCGCGTAACGCGTGAAATCGACTCAAAGGCATGATGCTACTCGGTTTATTTTAAGTTAGTTAGGTATAGACCACCGACATGGTAGAAAATTCCCATAGGGTTTGGCTAGTACCAATTACCCCTTAGGGCACAAAGTAAGCACATTTTGTCTCTGTGTAACAGCACTAGATATCAAGTTTGTCACTATTCATATGGGCTTAATCTGCATTTATAGGACAATATAGATTTAAAAATGATTCATTAAACATTGTTAACAAACAGTTTTTTAATATTTTTATAGACTAAAAACCAAACAGGTGTTTAAAACTTTCTTGTAAGAAGTTAGAATCAGATCACACTTTAATGGTCAGACCTGTTAAAAGCAGTACAGTCAGGCGGATTAAAAGCGGCAAGGAATAATAATCGTTAACGGCTAAATGATGGCTAGACGGATAAGAAGAGGGCGGCAAATGAGTGACAGACAACAGGTAACGAATGCCAAAGGCGATCGTATTGCAATAGTGACGGGGTTGAGAACACCATTTGCTAAGCAAGCGACAGTGTTTCACGGTGTTTCGGCGTTAGATATGGGTAAAATGGTAGTGAATGAGCTGCTGTCTCGTTCGGAGGTTAATCCAAAAGATATTGAACAGTTGGTTTATGGCCAAGTGGTTCAAATGCCTGCTGCTCCAAATATTGCGCGTGAAATTGTTCTGGGAACGGGAATGGATGTAAGCACTGATGCTTATAGCGTGAGCCGAGCATGTGCAACTAGCTTCCAGTCAACGGTCAATGTTGCAGAATCTATCATGACGGGTAATGTCGACATCGGCATCGCTGGTGGCGCTGACTCATCATCTGTATTACCTATTGGTGTTTCTAAAAAGCTCGCTCATGCATTGGTTGATCTCAATAAGGCGCGTTCATTTAGCCAAAAACTGGCGATATTTAGACGCCTTGGCATTAAAGATCTTCTGCCTGTGCCTCCTGCTGTTGCTGAATATTCAACGGGTCTCTCTATGGGACAGACTGCTGAGCAGATGGCTAAAACCTATAATATTAGCCGCGCCGATCAAGATGCATTAGCACATCGCTCTCATACATTGGCGACAGAAACTTGGAATTCAGGTCATCTTAAAGATGAGGTGATGGCTGCACATGTTCCGCCTTACAAAGCTTTTATCGACCGTGATAACAACATTCGTGAAAACTCAGTGCTTGAGTCATATGCAAAGCTAAGACCTGCTTTTGATCGTAAACATGGTAGCGTGACAGCGGCGACAAGTACGCCGTTAACTGATGGTGCTTCTGCTGTACTTATGATGAGCGAGAGTCGTGCTAAAGCCCTTGGCTATGATCCTATTGGATATATTAAGAGCTATGCGTTCAGTGCCATAGATGTCTGGGAAGATATGTTAATGGGTCCATCATATGCAACGCCGTTAGCATTGCAGCGTGCGGGCATGGAGCTTGAAGATCTGGACTTGATAGAGATGCATGAAGCTTTTGCCGCTCAAACGCTGGCTAATATGCAGATGTTTGGTTCGAAAAAGTTTGCCGAAGAGAAACTTGGTCGCTCCCGTGCCATTGGTGAGATTGATATGAGTAAGTTTAATGTATTGGGCGGTTCGTTAGCCTATGGGCACCCTTTTGCGGCGACCGGAACTCGATTGATCACTCAAGTTTGTCGAGAGCTAAAGCGAAGAGGGGGGGGGACAGGACTTACAACAGCCTGTGCAGCCGGTGGTTTAGGTGCAGCAATGATAGTTGAAGTGGAGTGATCATCATGGAAAAGACATTTAATTTAGCACGTCGAGAAGACGGTATTGCGATATTGACCATGGATGTACCTGGCGAATCCATGAATACCCTAAGGTCAGAGTTTGGTCCTGAGATCACTGAAGTGTTGGCAGAGATTAAAGCTGACTCGAGTATCAGAGGTTTAGTATTAGCCTCGGGGAAAAAGGGCTGTTTTGTTGCTGGTGCAGATATCTCTATGCTTGATGCTTGCCAATCTGCGGCAGATGCTAAAACACTATCTCAGCAGGGACATGTTGTTTTTAATGAACTTGAAGCATTAAAGATCCCTGTGGTCGCCGCCATTGATGGGGTTTGCTTAGGCGGTGGGCTTGAGTTGGCACTAGCGTGTCATCAGCGAGTGTGTAGTGACAGCAGTAAAACCATGATGGGAGTGCCTGAAGTTCAGTTAGGCTTGCTACCAGGTGGAGGTGGTACCCAAAGATTGCCAAGATTGGTGGGTATCGCAACTGCATTAGATTTGATGCTAACAGGTAAACAGGTTCGTCCAAAACAAGCATTAAAAATGGGGTTAGTTAATGATGTTGTGCCTGAGTCAATACTATTAGCTACAGCCATTGAGATGGCATTAGCGGGTAAGCGCCCAGCCAAAAAAGTTAAAAAGTCACTGGTCAATAAGTTGCTTGAAGGCACACCTGTTGGGCGTAACATCATTTTTGATCAGGCTGGAAAACAAGTTCAAAAGAAAACCCAAGGAAATTATCCTGCGCCTGCAAAAATTATTGATTGCGTACGTCAAGGGATGGCGAAAGGCATAACTAAAGGTTTAGAGGTCGAGGCAAGTCACTTTGCCGATCTCGTAATGACAACAGAATCAGCTTCTCTGAGAAGTATCTTCTTTGCGACCACAGAGATGAAAAAGGAGACTGGTGCTGGCGATGTTGAGCCACTGCAAGTTAGAAAAACTATGGTGCTCGGCGGTGGGCTTATGGGTGGGGGGATAGCTTCTGTTACAACAACGAAAGCTAAGATCCCTGCACGAGTGAAAGATATCAGTGAGCAAGGTCTGAGTAATGCACTTTCTTATGCCTATAAATTACTCGATAAAGGTGTGAAGCGACGTCATATGACACCTGCGGTTAGAGATAACCTAATGTCCTTGATGACGACAACAACTGAATATAAAGGGATTAAAGATGCCGATATTGTTGTTGAAGCGGTATTTGAAGATCTTAATCTTAAGCATCAAATGGTTAAAGATGTTGAAAGAGAGTGTGGTGAACATACTATTTTTGCGTCGAACACTTCGTCACTGCCCATCTCCCAGATAGCAGAAGCTGCGTCTCGTCCTGAAAATGTGATTGGACTGCATTACTTCTCTCCTGTTGAGAAGATGCCGCTGGTAGAAGTGATTGCCCATGAAAAGACGTCTGCTCAAACTATTGCGACTACAGTTGCTTTTGCTCGTAAACAAGGTAAAACACCGATTGTTGTACAAGACGGTGCTGGTTTTTATGTAAACCGTATATTGGCGCTTTATATGAATGAAGCCGCACAATTATTGTTAGAGGGCAAAAGTGTAGAGCACCTAGATAAAGCGTTAGTAAAGTTTGGTTTCCCTGTAGGTCCGATGACTTTACTTGATGAAGTCGGTATTGACGTAGGGGCTAAGATATCACCAATTCTAGAGTCTGAACTCGGTGAACGATTCAAGGCGCCTGCGGCGTTTGATAAGTTACTTGCTGATGATAGAAAAGGGCGCAAGAACGGTAAAGGCTTCTACCTCTATGGCAATAAGTCGAAGAAAAAAGCAAAACAAGTTGATGAAAGCGTTTATAAACTGCTTGGGCTTACTCCTAGTGCGACTAGCGATCTTTCTGAAGTAGCAGAACGTTGCGTGGTGCAAATGCTTAATGAAGCGGTGCGTTGTTTAGAGGAGGGCATTATTGCTTCTCCAAGAGATGGTGACATAGGTGCGATTTTCGGTATTGGTTTCCCGCCATTTCTCGGTGGTCCTTTCCATTACATTGATTCGCTAGGTGCTGCTAACTTAGTAGAAAAGCTTGAAAAGTATCAGGCAAAGTTTGGTGATAGATTCACGCCAAGCGTTAAGTTAAAAGAGATGGCTGAAAATAATCAGCGATTCTTTGATTAAATTCAAAGTGGACTGAGAGCTTCAATATCAAAAATAGCCTTTTAAAGGCTATTTTTTTAGCTAATTTTAACGTAGATCTCCATGAATGCACCATTTCGATTTAACAATGTGGCAACATTTGTCCGGTGTTTCGTTATTGAGAGGAAAGTTACTGCCTGAAAAGTGTTCACAACTTATGTTGTTTTTTGTACAATGCAGCCGTTTTGAGCTGTGTTGAACCTTATTTTAAGTCGTGAAACTTCGAGTATAAAGTGAGGTGAGATAGCTTTCTGTAGTTATCTAGAGGTGAAGTCATCTCTGTTTTGATATGAGGTTATCGTAAAGTGACAGCTTTAGTATTTGAGTTCGCCCCTGAACTGGTTACCGTTTCAATACTTTTAATATCTGCAGTGATCATGGGAAACTTGGCTTTTCAGGCAGGTCTTGGAGTAAAACGCTGGACTTTTTTGGGCTTGGTTATGGGGCCGATAGCTTATCCTTTACTTAATACCCATAAGCGTTTCGCTTGGCGCCGTGCAGTTAGTCGTTCTGCAGTGTCAATAAAGGTTTGATACTGAGCAGCGCTAGCCGACATATAGCGCTTATTAGAAAGTTATGCTTAGTAAACATAAAAGGAGCCTTAGGCTCCTTTTATGTTAATACTTACCCGCTAAATTAAGTAACCGTTACTCTAGCTAAAACTGAACAATTATAGCTGATTAGCGTCATAGGTGATTCAGTAGCAAGGCCTACTAGCTGCTACTTCCACCATCCCTTGGCAGAAACCACTTCAAGATGATTTAGCCCTTCTGGAAGCTGTACTTTAATACGTTCTGGCTTGTTGGTTAGGCCTAGTGCTTTTTTAATTGAATCAAACATAGTAATTCTCCTTAGACCTTAAGCGATTTCTTGGTTGATGAATTTAACGTTTGGTACGCCAGCAGTTTGTACAGRCTTGAAYTTAACGTTTGGTACGCCAGCAGTTTGTACAGGYTTGAACTTAACGTTTGGTACGCCAGCAGTTTGTACAGGYTTGAACTTAACGTTTGGTACGCCAGCAGTTTGTACAGGYTTGAACTTAACGTTTGGTACGCCAGCAGTTTGTACAGGYTTGAACTTAACGTTTGGTACGCCAGCAGTTTGTACAGGYTTGAACTTAACGTTTGGTACGCCAGCAGTTTGTACAGGYTTGAATTTAACGTTTGGTACGCCAGCGAGCAGAGTTTGATTAGAGTCTATTGCAGGAGTTTCGAATGCCATTGTTGAAGTTGAAAGTGCAAGGGCGATAGTCGTTGCTAGTACTTTAATCATTATATTCTTCTCTCAGGTTTTGAAACATCTAAGGTCGATGCTTCTAGTCAGTAGGTATGTCATTTTTTTTGACACTTGAGAGAATAGTTGCAGTTGTTATGCCATCTTTTTCCTTTGTTTAAATAAAATAAGCTTTTTTGTGGTTTTTATATTGCTTTTTGGCCGCTTTGTACTAAGTCAGGCTCGATGAACTCTTTATTCAAAAGGTCGGTGAACTGTGATTCAGTAACGGCCTTGCTAAATATAAATCCTTGTATTTCTTCACAATTAAGTGCTTTTAATATGCTGAGTTGTGATGCGTCTTCAACACCTTCACCCACAACAGAGAGTCCCATGTTGTGAGCAATGGTAATTATAGAGTCAACCATTTTTAGGTCTCGATCAGATTTGTCAATATCATCTACAAAGGCTTTATCAATTTTTAATGTATGGATAGGAAAACGTTTCAGGTATGAAAGAGATGAATAACCAGTACCAAAATCATCTAAAGCTAGGCTCACTCCCATCTTTGACAGCTGCTGCATCACCTTTATGGCCTTTTCTGGCTGTTTTATGACGGTCCCTTCGGTAATTTCAAGCTCTAAATTGGCTGCTGGTAGCTGAGTTAGACGTAAAATTGACTCTATGCGCTGTTGAAGATCAGGTAGAGCGAACTGATATGAAGATAAATTGACGGCTACGCGACCATCGAAGATTCCTTGACTTCGCCAATTTTGTGCCGCGAAGCAAGCTTTCTTCATCACTATGTCACCTATTTCAACGATTAACCCGTTCTCTTCGGCCAAAGGAATAAACTCACTCGGTGGTATAAGGCCGTGCTCAGGGTGGTTAAGCCTCACTAAGGCTTCCATTCCTGCCATCTTACCTGTTTTTAGGTCAATTTTAGGTTGATAGTAAACTTCGAAGAGATCTTCTTTTATTCCTAAGCGAATAAGGTTTTCTACTTCGAGCTGCCTAATGGCATTACGGTTGAGCGACTCTGAGTAAAATTGGTAGCGATTTCCACCACCTGATTTGGCATGGTACATGGCAATATCTGCTTTACGCAGCAGAGCTTGTTCATTCTGATCATCTTCAGGGTAGAGTACGATACCAATACTCATGCCAACGACAACCTTATCTGAGGTTAACTCAAATGGAGTGGCAAATGCCTCAATGACATTGTTGGCAATAACTGCACTAGAGCCTATATCAGGGTTGTTATCGACGAGGATCGCGAACTCATCACCACCTAAGCGATAGATGCTAGTGTGGTAAGGAACTGCAGTCTCTATTCGCTTAGCCACCATTATCAATAGCTCATCACCAATTTGATGACCAAGTGAATCGTTAATCTTTTTAAAGTTATCAAGATCTAGCACCATTAAGGTGTGGTGAGAGTCTCGCTTGACTAGGTTTCCTAGAGTAACCATTAAACTTGAACGATTAGGTAGGTTGGTAAGCAAATCATTGTTGGTAAGTTTTCTTAGCTCTTCCTCTTGCTGCTTACGACGAGAGATATCAGAGAATACACCGACATAATGAGATAACTGCCCCTGGTCATCGTAAATGGCATCAACGGTCAGCTCCATAAGAAAACTGGTACCGTCACCTTTTGCAGATTCTACATCATTACTCCAACGGCCCTGCTGATTCAGTATTGAACGAATTTGTGCTGAATAACTGTCTGGATACAGATCGAAATTAAATTGCTCTCCAATAAATTTCTCTCTTGGGTTTAAACAAAGCTCACAGCAAGCCTCGTTCACCTCAACAAACCTAAATTCACTGTCTAATATAAACATCCCTTCTGAGATATTGGCGATGGCACGTTCAAATAATCTAAGCTGCTCCTCGGCATGCTTAAAATTATTGATGTTTTTAATGGTACCTGTCATTCGAAGAGGGTTATCTTTTTCATCTCTTTCGACAATTTTGGCTCTATCGAGGATCCATACCCAGTTATCTGACTTCCCTTTTACACGGTAGGCTGCCTCAAAATGATCTTTCTTCCCATAAAAGTGATCATTAAGTGCAGAGCTAACGCGCTCTTGATCCATAGGGTGGATATTGCTCTCTTCACCTGTCTCGCCTGATCTTTGACCATCACGGGGGAATTCAAGTGATCCCCAGATGTTAGAGCGATATATTTGACCCGTTTCTATATCCCAGTCCCACATCTCATCGCCACTTCCCCATAAAGATAATTTGAGGCGCTCTTCAGACTTAGCAATCTGGTTCTGGACCTCACGGCGTCTTAGGATAGCTTTGACTATTACCGCAGAGATAATAAGAGCAAGCATAAAGTAGATTAACTTGGCTTGTTTAGACAGCCACCATGGTGGAGTTATGTTTATATTAATACTTTTTATCTTTCCATCTTTATTGGTTAAAGGGTCTTTCGCAAAAACATTAAAAGTATAATCACCAGGAGAAAGGTTGGTGTAGGTTGCAGAATTGATCCCCTTTGATTCAACCCAAACGTCAGATAGACCACTCAATTGATAGGAGTAGCTAATATTGTTCGATGATTTACCCGGTGTGTTGAATTTTATTGTGAAAGGGTAATCGGAGTATTTCAACGTAATTTCGTTACTTAATGAAAGTTTTGATTTTAATATACCAGAGCCAATAGGTTCAGGTATGTTAAATATCAACAACTCTGATAGGCTTACTTTAGGTAATGAGCGTTTGTATAGTTCTTTTTCTAAGTCAGACTTTGTTATTGAGCTTATACCTGAGATACCACCGAGCAATATAGATTTTTGATTGCTTGCTATTGCTTGAGCATTGTACTCTGCTTGACTTCCATTAACCGTAGAAAGGAAGGTTGTAGTGTTAGACTTTGTATCAGTTACAGCTATACTTTTTATTGATGCTGAGTATATTAGTTTGTCAGATGAGATGATTGAGTAGATAGGTCTGTTTTTTGAATAAACTGTAGATTTTAATTTGGTTTTTTCACTAAAAGATAGTAAAGAATTTTCTGTTCCGAAATAAACTAAATTATCTTTAGCATGTAAACTGATAACCAATTCATTATGAACTTTACTTACCTTGTTATTGTTTATGTTGAACATACCACCTTGAGTTGCAACCCATAGGCCACTATCTGACTCTTCAATATCAAAGATGGGATTGCTTGTATCTACTATGGTTTCAACTGTTTCAAGAGTCATACTATCTATAGAAACAAGTTTTCCGTCAGTCGTTCCAGCATAAATATAATTACCATCTCTTCCCAACTGAATCGCAAAGAATGAGTTTTCAAATATTTTTTTACGCTCTTTCGTTTTTCTATCAATGACAATTATTCCATCTAAAGTCGCAACAAAAATCTTCCCTTTTAAGAATATTGATTGTTTTGCACCTTCGACACCTGAGTTATACATTTCTAAATTGTTATTATTGAAATTTTGAATTTTAATAAATTTTGAGTCAGTCGATGTCATTAATTCAGAGTCGGATATTTCGAAAAGCGACCAAATATTACCTTTTATATTTCCATATTTAGTGATGATGTTTTTAAAGTTATCAATCTCAATAAACCCTATGTTTTGGGTTGTTATATAAGTTTTACTTTCACCTCTCACAATTGAAGGTTTTGTCAATGGCATGTTTTCAATGTCAATGATTCCAATTTGTGTTTTAAATAGGCTTTCATCTAATGTAAATATCGTATTGTTTGATATTGCGTGAAGAGAGTTTTCAGATTTGAAAATGCTATCAAACTTATCTGTACTTACTTTTTTAAATAAGCTATTGATGTTTTCATAAATGCCATCATTTTTTAATAAGTACAGCTTGTTGTTAAATGTAAATATATCGCTGGAGTTACTTTCTACAGATTTTATTTCATCGCTATTTGAAATAGTGAAAACTTCCCCAAAAAAATTCCTTACAAATAAATGATTTCCATATGGGATTATTTTTTTTATGCCGCCAAAATCATTTGTTAAAATTCGTTTTTTATTGAAGTTCATATCGGAAACTAAGACTTTATTTTCAGTTCCGATATAAAGTTCATTATTGTATTCTGCTATAGACCATATCGGGCTATTGCCAAGCTCTACTTTAGCCTCAAATGAGTCAAATTTTTCATGGTAAACAGCTAGGCCTTTATCTGTACCTATTAGTATTTTCCCACCTGATGTTTCATGTATGCTTCTGATAAAAGAGCTAGGGAGGGTGCCTTTTTCATTAGATGATAGGTAATGTTTGAAGCTTTCTCCATCGAATAGGTTTAATCCATTCAAGGTACCGATCCAAACATAACTACTCTTATCCTCTAATAATGTTGTCACCGTGCTTTGGGATAAGCCTTCAGGAACACTATAAAAATCGACGTTAAGATAGGTGGAGCTATAATTTTCAATTGAGGTTGTGTTTGCCTCAACTGCTTGAGCTTGGCCAAGAATGCATAGAGCCAATAGGAGAGTGGTGAGTATTTTCATAATAGCGTTTGGCATCATTTTTAGTTTGATTATTAGCCAGTATTGCTTAGGCAACAGATGTTTAACCTACTTTTTCAGAAAGTGATGACTTTGTCAAAAATTAAGGAGTACTTATGTAGTGAGAATTATTCTCTCTCACTATCAATTTAATGAGGGTTAACTCTGTTGGTTTCTTTATTGGCGATACTTGTTACTGTTTACGGTCTATTTGCTAGCTGCTTTGGCTGTTGGGTTGCTTTGGGGAGGACTAAATATTTTGGCATTGGCTATTATTAGGGAGTAATTAGTCGACAATTTAGCGCTAATGGCAGTTTTATCCTACGATCGACTTATGTTACAGCATCACTACATAAGCCAATGTTGAGCGTTGGTTTGTGTAAGCCATTAGTTTGTGTGGGCCCTACCGGCTAGCCTACTTTTTAGTCTAAGGTTTACGACTGAGTATAAAAAGAACTCGCTGGTAAGAGCAGGGAGGGCCAATGCACCATTAATATTAAGTGGCCAATGGTGCTAGGGGCTATTTAGTATGAGCATGGTTATAAGCCGCTTTATACTGCTGCGCACTGATAGCGTTTTAAGGGCTTTGAAAAAGTCCCTTGCTAGTAATTGAACTTATCAGAATGCAGCTTAAAACTACGTAAATCTGTGATCATATTATCCGAGCTTAAGCGCTCCTCCTGTCTATGACCATCACCCGTTGTGAACAGTACTAAACGGTCGCAACGTTTATTGCGCATCTTTTCCATCATAAATTTAATCACATCGGAGCGAGTTAACTTTTCAATCTCTTTTACGACTAGCTCTCGCTGATTAAAGTCGTAATCTTTATTTCCTATGCTTGACCAGTATCTCTGTCCACGAGTTTTGAGGTTTGCATCATGCTCCATCACTTGATTGATGAGACCTTGTTTAGTGAGTTCCCATTGCTGATTTGTTATCTGCATGACGGCATAGTTAAAGTCTGCAATAAACTCATCAATGGCTTCTAAAAGCTGCAGGGGTGATGACGTTGGGGATTGAATATAGAAGATGATCCCAGGGTATCGATTTAGGGGAAGGTAACCAGTACCAACCATATAGCCCAGTTGTCTCTTGGTTCTCAGTTCATGGAAGAAAGTGGATGACATAGTATGGTTGAGCAAGCTGAACAGCGCCATCATTTCAGGGTTTGACTGATTAGATTGGTAATAAACAATGATGCTACTGTCTTGATGTGAGGTCGTTATCTCCCTTAAGAGCGTTCCTTTTCCTGAAAGGTTGACCAGTTCACGAGCAGACTCTTCACTTGGTGATGATACCAAAGACAAAATATGATCGAGTCGATTACCCAAAGCTTGAGCTTCGTCGATAAGCCAGTCTCCATAAACTAACCCTTCAAGATGGATCTTCTCGTAGAAGCTGCTTACATGTTCATGTAGGTCCTCTAACGTAATCTCCTCTAACTCCTCTGCCATGCGTGATGGCTCGTAACTACGCTTTTGAAGGGTAACAGTGAGGCTAGTAAATATTTGTGAAATAGGCTTTGCACGGGTTTGGTTATACCATGCCCTGAGTATCTGCCGTTTGATTGAGTTAAATCGACTGTGAGTAAAATTACGCTCACGGGCTTTGTTTATCAATAAAGACAGCAGGGCTTCTTGTTTGCCAGTAAAGCCCGTTAGATGGAGTGTTATGCCGCCTTGGTGAGGGTAGATATTGTAACTTAGTCCAGCTACTTCAGCTTGATAGGTGTATTCAACCAGATAGTCGAGCAACATCTCAACATATAACCTAGTGAGAGCTGCATTTCGAGGAGAAGAGGCGGCTTGCTCTGAATCAAGTGATAAATACATATGACCTTTAGGGACATTAAATTCATCATCTTTTCGGTGCCAAATCCGATATCCCTCTTCCTGAGAGACAACTACCGGTGTTTGACTTTGACTTTTCTCTGGTCGAGGAACTGAATCCTCAATGATAAACGGGTTCTCTTTTGGTAGTTTCAGCTCTGGCCTGATCGTAATATTTTGCCAAGCTTGTAGTCGCTCATTAGTAATCGACTTCATCTGATACGGAGTATGGTACCAAGCAGCCTGGGTATCAGTATCTAGCTCTGGAGCGATAATTTGAATACGCATATTCGATGGCGTCATCAGCTCAAGGAGGGACTGGGTTTCAGTCATATTCAACCCTTCCATCTTGTAGTCACCAAAGACGAAATCCTCAACATCATAGTGATGCATATTAATACTTAGGTGGCTGGCCAAATCTAATGTTTTTATCTGCTCTTGATACTTAAAAGCAAGCTTGAGTAAATTAGAACGCTCCTGATAGCGCCATGCTTGTAAACCTTGAGTTTTTATCAGATCAATGTATTCAAAAGCACAGCTTATCACTGTATCTAAGTGAGTCAGCCCTTTCTCGGTGAGTTGAATGCTGATGTTGTAATCTTTGAAGTTATAGCCATTAACGCCGCCTCCGGCTGAGAGGTTTACAGCTAACCCTTGCTCCTTTAGATAGGAAAGTAGGCTTCCATTACCTTCATATCCAAGCAGGTGACTGATAAATGTCAGTGGCTTATGCTTATAAAAAGCATCGATTCCCGGGAGGCTGAAAGTGATCGCAACACGCTTTTGCTCTTTAAGAGGAATGATATTTATCTGAGTTTGTAACTGCTGTGATTGGTAGATAGCAACGTCAGGGTAGTGCTTTTCAAGTTGGTGATTATTTACTTTACTGAAAAATTGTTTAGCGAGTGACTCAAGCTCGCCAAGAGAAAGTGGCGCAACTAAACATAAGGTCATTATGTTCGCACTGTAATGAGTTTGGTAAAACTGGAGTAACTCTTCTCTTAATTCAGTTTGTTCACCACCTAAGGTTTTCAGGTTACCCACAGAGAATTTGGAAAATGGGTGGGCTGGGTTAACCGTTTCTTTCTGAACTTGATAAGTTCTACGAATATCATCTTTGAGCTTTAGACTAAATTCAGACTCGATGGCGTGACGCTCGCGATCAACCAGCTCTTGATTAAAAAGGGGAGCGATAAAGAATTGGCTAAAACGGTCAAGGGATTCTTCATAGACATCGGCATTGATACTGAAAAAGAAGTTGGTATGTTCAGTTCCGGTCCATGCATTATTATTGCCACCATGCTGATTAATAAATGCATGGTACTCACCTGAGTCTGGATACTTTTCTGTACCTAAGAACAGCATATGCTCAAGAAAGTGTGCCATGCCCGGTCTTTCGACGGGATCATCAAAGTGGCCTACATTAACAGCCATAGATGCTGCGGCTTGACTCGCTTGCGAGTCCTCTACTAAGAGAACTGAAAGGCCGTTATCGAGCAATAGGTGCTGATATCGGCGATGATCATTTGGGCTTTTGATGATGTGTAAAGATTCAGGCAAGAAGAAAACTCCGTCTTAAATGACAAATTTGTCCGTATTCAAAGTTCGCTAGGCAAACGATGAAACATAGGTAAAAACTACTCGCTATTTAACTTAAATGATAGAGCAAGTTACACATATTGGTTGGCTTATCGCGCTTTAGCAAATATCTCTTAGTCTATTCGACTAATTAATGACTTAAATAGGGTTTGTACTGATAGCTTTTAAGGCTACAATTGGCTTATAACGATAAGAAATGAGTAGCGAGAGTGGTATGCAGCTATTTTTAATGCGTCATGGTGAAGCGGGCTATCAAGCTCACTCAGATAGAGAAAGAACACTGACCGATACAGGCCGTTATCACACCTCTGTGATGAGTAACTGGTTGGCAAAATCGGTTGTGGAGTTCGACCTAGTTTTAGTGAGCCCCTATTTAAGAGCACAGCAAAGCTGGCAAGAAGTGAGTAAACACTTTCCTGAGCCTAGAAAATGGTTAGTGCTCGATGAACTTGTTCCTTCAGGCGATCCAGCTACCGCTGCTGATCTAACTCTTGCTTATGCCCAGCAATACAAGGCTGATAAAGTGCTAGTGATTGCTCACATGCCTTTATTGGGCTATATGGTTAGCGAGCTGGTTGCTGGCACCGAGCCACCATTGTTTGCCACCTCTGGAGTGACTCTGATAGATAAGCACTGTGAGTCTGCAACACTCGTCTGGCAACATGCCCCACACACCATCAGTTAACTGTAACGGCTAATACTAAAACGGTTAGTGCTAAGCTTGTTATTAATGAATGAAGGAAATCGCTAGCGGGCTATTTTCTTTGTTCATGAACTTTTCCTCCTCGCACCTCTTAGCGAAAACCAACTACCTTCTATGTGGCTGATCGCCAATATCGATCAATACCAGTAATGCGGCATCTCCTCCCCATTCTTTAGGGGCTTTATGGAATGCCATCACGTGGGGGTGCTGCGCTAGCCACATAGGGATGTGCTGTTTTAACACCCCTGTTCCATGTCCATGCATCACACAGCAGCATTGGGATTGTTGTTTAATGCATGCTTGAATTAGCGCTGCTAACTCTAGTTTTGCTTCGGTTTGCCTCATTCCATGTAGGTCGAGCAGGAGATCGGGCTGGTGATCGCCGCGGCGTAACCGTTTTAGCTCGTGCTTATCGATATCACTTCTGGACCAGCGCATAGCACCTTCAGTTGGAAGGTGGGGTTGATAGGTATCTGAGAAGTAACTGTCTGCATGCAGTTGTTGTGTTTTCTCTTCAACGACTCGCCTATCTTTTTGTTCGGCTTTAAAATGGCGTTTGTCTTGCTTTAGAGGCTTAATTCCTTTCGTCATCGACGAAAATAGCGACAAATCATCAGGTAACTCTTTATTTTTCATCTCTTATGTTTAAAACCTTAACTCAATTTAGCGACGGTCAATCCATGCTCTGCTAGGGAGCATGTATACGCGTATATGACTCTATTTTATTGAATCCTATGTCATATGAATAGAGTTCAGTTACAATGAAGCAGAATAATTATGCTGGAGTAAGTTTTGGATAAGATTTTTGTAGATGAAGCTGTGACTGAGCTGCGCACAATCGGTGATATGTTGCGTTGGGGTGTGAGTCGTTTTAATGACGCGAATATCTATTACGGTCACGGGACCGATAATGCGTGGGATGAGGCTGTTGCCTTAGTATTTCATGCATTGCACCTACCAGAAGAGATTGGTCAGCAGGTAATACATTCAAATCTTACCAGCAGTGAAAAACATAAAATTGTTGAATTGATCATCCGTCGTGTACGTGAGCGATTACCAGTTCCTTACCTGACAAACAAAGCTAGATTTGCCGGGCTTGAGTTTTTTGTCGATGAGCGCGTACTCGTGCCTCGCTCGCCAATTGCTGAGATGATAGCAAATCGCTTTAGCCCTTGGTTATACAACAAGCCTGTTAATCGCGTACTTGATCTGTGTACCGGCAGTGCCTGTATTGCTATTGCTTGTGCTTATGAATTTGAAGAAGCTGAAGTTGATGCACTGGATATCAGTGAAGATGCCCTAGATGTTGCGCAGATCAATATTGAAAACCTCGGCGTGATGGATAGAGTATTTCCGATTGAATCTGATATCTTCTCTGCAATACCTAAAGGGCCGCATTACGATCTGATTGTCTCTAATCCTCCCTATGTCGATGCTGAAGATATCGATGATATGCCGGAAGAGTACCACCATGAGCCTGAAATCGGGCTAGGTTCGGGTCGTGATGGACTGGATCTGACTAAGCGTATCTTGGCAAATGCAGCTGATTATATGACTGAAGATGGTTTACTCGTTGTTGAAGTTGGCAACTCTATGGTGCACTTAATAGAGCAGTTCCCTGACGTGCCTTTTACTTGGGTGTCGTTCGAAAACGGTGGTGATGGTGTGTTTGTGCTGACCCGTGATCAGCTTATTGAAAATGAATCTCTGTTTGTCATTTTCAAAGACAGTGAGTAACTAGTGCTTCAAATCGATCTGGTTCTGTTTTGTTGATAAAAAAGGCTAACGCATAAGTTAGCCTTTTTTATCTCTGTCACTCTAGGCTTATTTGAGCTAATCTCAGCCTGTGTGCAAATTTAAGAGTATTTTTCAAACTAGTCAGAGGTTAAAGAACGGATGTCCGGAAACAGTATTGGTCAGAATTTTGTGGTGACAACTTTTGGTGAAAGCCACGGTGTTGCTTTAGGTTGTATTATTGATGGCGTTCCGCCAGGGTTGGAGATTGACCAAGCCGATATGCAACATGATCTTGACCGTCGTAGGCCTGGCACCTCTCGCTATACCACAGCAAGACGTGAAGCCGATGAAGTGCGTATTCTTTCAGGTGTATTTGAAGGAAAAACCACAGGTACTTCTATCGGTTTGATGATTGAAAATACCGACCAGCGCAGTAAAGATTACTCCAACATCAAAGATCTCTTTCGCCCAGGTCATGCTGATTATACCTATCAGCAAAAGTATGGACTTAGAGACTACCGCGGTGGTGGTCGTTCATCTGCTCGTGAAACAGCGATGCGTGTTGCCGCTGGTGCAGTTGCCAAAAAGTATCTTAAGCAAGTTCATGGTATCGAGATTAATGGTTATCTCTCTCAACTCGGTCCTATTAAGGCTGAGAAAATAGATTTTGAGCAAGTTGAGCAAAATGCTTTTTTCTTCCCTGATGCTGATAAAATTGATGCACTCGACCAGTACATGCGCGACTTAATAAAGAGTGGCGATTCTATAGGGGCGAAAGTTTCCGTTGTTGCAACGGGTGTTCCTGTAGGCCTAGGCGAGCCAGTATTTGATAGGCTTGATGCTGAGATTGCCCATGCACTTATGGGGATCAATGCGGTCAAAGGTGTCGAAATAGGTGATGGCTTTGAAGTGGTTAACCAGAAGGGATCAGAGCACAGAGATCTGATGTCGCCTGAAGGATTCGCCTCTAATCATGCTGGTGGTATTCTTGGCGGCATATCTTCAGGCCAGCCTATTGTTGCTCATATTGCTATGAAGCCAACGTCGAGCATTAGCATCCCTGGTGAGAGCATGAACGCTCAAGGTGAAACCGCTGAAGTTGTTACTAAAGGACGCCATGACCCATGTGTTGGTATCAGAGCTGTTCCAATTGCAGAAGCTATGCTTGCCATCGTGTTGATGGATCACCTCTTAAGACATAGAGCGCAAAATATGGATGTACAAAGCACGACACCACAAATTGGTATGCGCTAATCGATTAAGGTTCATTTTCGATGAGATAAGAGGCGCTTTAGCGCCTTTTTTGTTGTGTGATAGACCTGCCTATAATGAATAAATTTTTACCTGATTATTCTTAAACTTCACTTACGCTTTTACTGACTTAGGCGTAAAATAGCGCCGTCCTCCCTTTTTTGATCAGTATTAATGAAACCAAACTCCAATGTCAGTACGCAGTTGCGCTGGATAAGTGCCTGTTACTTTTTCTTTTTTGCCATCCTAGGTGTGATGGTGCCTTACCTTGGAGTATTTTTCGAAAATCGCGGTTTTAATCCGCAAGAGATAGGTTTTTTGTTAGCCATTTTGATGGCTACACGCATTATTGCGCCCAATATTTGGGCTATGGTTGCCGACAAGACTGGTATGCGTTCACAGTTAGTCAAGTGGGGAGCGGCTGCTGCAGCCGTAAGTTATCTAAGCTTTTTCTATGATGGGAGCTTTACCTATCTGGCCATTAGCTTGTGTATCTATACCTTTTTCTGGAATGCCATCTTAGCTCAGTTGGAGGTGATCACCCTTGAGACGCTAGGAGAAAACACCTCTCGGTACGGGGCTATCCGTAGCTTTGGTAGTTTAGGTTATCTCGTCTTTGTCGTTGGGGTTGGATTTGCAATTAGTTTATGGGGGACAGAAATTCTTCCTTATGTGGGCATGTTGCTGTTTATTGGTTTACTGCTCAGTGCCTTGCCTTTGCCGTCCGACCGCGCTCAAGTAAAGTCCAAAGCGGATACCCCAAAACTGGTATTAGATAGGGGGATTGTCTGGTTTCTAATCTCGGCAATATTATTGCAGATGAGTGCAGGGCCATTTTATGGCTTCTTCGTACTTTATCTTAAACAGGCTGGCTATACCGAGGCGGTTGCTGGGATCTATGTCGCCTTTGGCGTGCTTGCAGAAATATTGATGTTTATGATCGCGCCCAAGTTACTCGGCCGCTTTGGTGTCAATCGCTTGCTCGTCGCAAGCCTAGGCTTTACTGGGATCCGCTGGCTGTTAATGGCCTATTGTGTCGATAGCTTTATCTGGCTTGGTGTTAGCCAACTATTGCATGCGTTCACTTTTGGTTTAGTGCATGCGGCGTCGATTCAGTTTATTCATAGTCGTTTTGATATTTCTCATCGAAGTAAAGGGCAAGCTCTTTATGCCAGTTTAAGTTTCGGTGTTGGCGGTGCGCTAGGTACCTGGTTGTGTGGCATGATTTGGGGAGATGGCTCAAGCGCTTATCTCGCTTGGGTTGCTGCGGCAGTATGTGCTTTCTTAGCTATGCTAGCCATCTACTTTATTCCTAAGCCTGTTAACACTAAGCCACAAGTCGCTTAAAATATGCCAAATTAATCGTGCTGAACCTAAAGCCGTAAATGCTCGGTATGGCAATTTGTAGATAGTAGTTTGCGAATAGTAGTTTGTGGGTAGTGCTTTGTGGATAGTGCTTTATGGATAGTGCTTTGCGAAAGCCTTGTTATAGATAAAAAGGATAACAAATGACAATTCGATTTCGTCTGGGCCTTATCATCAACCCTTTTGCTGGTTTGGGTGGTAGTGTGGCACTTAAAGGTAGTGACGGTGTCGCTGATGAAGCCTTATCCCGCGGTGCTAAGCCTAAGGCTCACTTGCGCATGCAACAAGCCCTAGAGGTCATTCTTCCTTACCAGAGCAAAATTGAAATTATTACCGCCTCAGGAGAAATGGGGGAGAGTCTTGCCAAATCGATGGGATTCGATGTTCGGGTCGTACATAAAGTAAAGGGTCGGAGCGAGGCCAGTGATACCCAAACAATGGCCAAGCACCTCTTAGATGAGTCACTCGATCTACTGCTGTTTGCTGGTGGTGATGGTACCGCCAGAGACATCTATTCGGTCGTCGATGAAAATATGCCTGTTCTGGGTGTGCCTGCTGGGGTCAAAATTCATTCTGGTGTTTATGGCATTACGCCACATGCATCAGGCATGGTGGTTAAGATGCTCCTCGATGGTGAACTCGTATCTTTGATGAGCGCCGATGTGATGGATATCGACGAAGTCGCATTTAGGCAGGGGACAGTAAGAGCCAAGCGTTATGGTGAGATGTTAGTCCCTGCTGAGCCTAGATTTATTCAAGCGGTTAAGATGGGCGGCATTGAAAGTGATGAGCTCGTGCTGGCTGATATTGCCGCTGAAGTGATTGAGAATATGGAAGATGAGCTTTTTATCATGGGCTCTGGCAGTACTGTTGCAGCTGTAATGAGCGAGATGGGGCTGGAGAATACCTTGCTTGGCGTCGATCTCGTTCAGGAGCAACAAGTGATAGGAAGCGATCTCAGTGCTCAGCAATTACTCGCTATGACTCAAGAGTCTTGTGTTCAAGAAAGTTCAGTGAAATTAGTGATAACGCTTATTGGGGGGCAAGGACATATTTTAGGTCGTGGTAATCAGCAACTCTCGAGTGAGTTGATAAAACGAGTCGGCAAAGACAATATTATTATCCTAGCAACGAAAACTAAGCTAAAAGCACTTGAAGGCAGGCCATTAATTGTGGATAGTGGCGACCCAGAATTAGACAAAGACTTGTGTGGCTATTATCGAGTCGTCACAGGTTTTCATGATTATGTGATGTATCAGGTGGCAAACCCTGATCTGTCAATCAGTAATACCTAGAAGTCATTGAGAAAGATTAAGCGGAGTAAGCATGTTAGAGCAGTATGAAACAGCATTATATGAGTGGATCGAAGGCATAGTTGCTAAAGGTGATGAAGATGCATTGTTTGCCAGTGGTTACCTACAGGGACACTTTGCGGTAGCACTCTCTCAGTTAGAGGCTGAAACTCAGCAGGATTTTGCCTCTTTAAGTGCCAAGATGGATGCTTGTCTTGAATTGGCTAAAAATGAATTAGAAGATGCCGATTATGCGTTGGTTGAGTCTGCGTGGCAGCAACTTAGTGAACGACTCAGCGCGTGAGTGACAAGCCCAATACACTGGTCAAAATAGGCCTAGTCAATCCTAAAAGCCCTACCAATGTAGGCGGGGTGATGCGCGCGGCAGGTTGTTATCAGGCTGATGAGATCCTATACACTGGCAAACGTTATGCCCTTGCAGCTAAACATAGGGGCGAGCAATATAATACTGACACCAAAAAAGCCAAGTTGCATATTCCGTTAACGGCCACCGATAATTTGCTCAATGCTCGTACGGATGGCGTTAAACTGGTTTGTGTGGATTTGGTTGAAGGCGCTGTGCCGCTGCCTGACTTCGATCACCCCGATAAAGCTATCTATGTGTTTGGGCCTGAAGACGGCACAATAGATCAAGACATTATCGATAGTGCCGATGCTGTGGTATATGTCCCCACTATCGGTTGTATGAATCTTGCTTCGTCGGTGAATGTCTTGCTGTATGACCGTATGGCTAAAACCGCTTCGCTTAAGGCGAGTGATGAGCTTATCCGTCAAAGCCGAGATACCAATAACAGGGTTAAAGTCAGAAGTTAAAACTAAGAGTGAGAAGGATAGCCGCTATCCTCCTCACTCTTGTTTATAAGGCTTTGCCTTTTATCAGCTTGCGCATCCACATTCGATTGGGGTTGAGCAGGGCTAAGGTATCCTTATCTAGCGGGATGACTTCACCACACAGCTGCGCAGCAAGTACTTCGGCAGCGAGTGGCCCTGAAGTGATGCCTCTTGAACCTAAACCGCCTAAGATAAATAAGCCCTTATAGGTTGGCGCAGGATTTCCCTTCCAAAAGAGTATGCTCTCTTTGGTATGCTGATGTTGCTGGTAGCTCTCAAGCAATTTATCAGTATCTGGTGCACAGCCCATCATAGGTGCATGATCTCTAGTCACCATTCGAACGCCAACTCTGGCACTATGACCACTAATATCGATATCATCAACCCAAGACTTATCGACGTAGCTGTGCTGCATCTTTTTAAAATTTTCTAACTGCTCGGTTGAAGAGTACGCTAAGGTTTTCGGGTCTTTGATATAACTCGCGCCGGTACAATGGAGCTGGTTGTTGCTTGGAGTCAAGTAGCCATGGGAACACAGTACAGTATCGAGCTTCGCTAACTCGTTGCGAGCTGGAACGTGGCTGACTTGCCCTCTGAAGCCCGTTGCGGGAAGGTGTTTAGATTGCTCAAACTGAGTTAAACCGTGGCCATTTGCTAGTACTAAGGTGGCGAAGGGGCCATGGACTATCTCATTACCGTCATTTTGAGGGGATTGATAAAGATACCAATCGCCGTCTTGTTGTTCTATACGGTTTATATTGCAGTTAAACAATGCTCTGACGTCAGATAGCCTAGCAGCTTTATCGAACGCTGCTTGGGTGAATTGTGGAGGGCTTATCCAGCCACCAAGGGGGTAAAATACTCCCTCTTTATTGATATCTATGCCGGCAAGTTCAGAGCTTTCTTTAGCGGATACCCTATGTGCAATCTTCTCTGGCCAACCTTGAGAGGCAATAATCCGTTCAATCCGGGCACGACTACGCTCATCGTGACCAGTATGCAGAACACCGCAGAGCTCATGCGCAACACTAAAACCTTCATTAACCAAGGCGGTTAACCGTCTACGGCTAAACAATAGGCCTTGTTGATAGTATTGGCTTAGCGTGCCGTTATCTGGTGTCAGTAGTGGGTAAACAGCTCCCTGTTTGTTACCAGAAGCTTGCTGTGCAAAGCTGTTATCTTGGCAAAACAGCCTTACTGTCTTGTTTCTTTCAGCCAGAGACAGTGCTAGGTGGGTACTGGCTATGCCGCCGCCTATTATAGCAATGGCGCCATCTTGGGCTGGACTGAGTGGATAATGTTGGAATGTATTACTCTGGGCTTGCCTGAGGGCACTACGCTCTTGCAGTGCGATATGATCATTTGACCCGTCTGCGTTTACGGTACTATCAAGACCCGCCAGTGCAAAACCTGCCATAGCAGCAATTTTTGCCTCAGCGCTGCTCACTAATACGCTATAAAGATTAGCCTTGTTACTGCTCAGCTTTGCCATCTGCCATAGCTGTGCTTCATTAAGTGGCTGAGCAGGACTATGATGCAGCCAGTGATCAATTAAGTGTGCTGCATGTGTGGGAGCAAAGGTGTTGCTTAAGCTTGAGTGTATATCACCAAGATATAGATCAATGACACAATCGCCTTGATTTAAAATCAATCTTTGACAGCCTGGTATAGTGACCAGTTCAGTATCTGATAACTGCTTAATCGCAGCATGCTTCTCAGCGTGTGACACAGAATTTTTTTGACTATTTAAAGGCGCTTTAAGTGCTAGATTGATCTTTGTTAGCGCTGAATAGTCAGCTTCAAAAACTTTGACATTAAGACGAGGCATAGCCTCAGACTTTTGCTGCAATAAGATGAGAGATAGCAGTTGCTGAACATCATCAAGACCAATTATGCCTAGTGATAAGCATTTATTTGTTGGATGTTTTTTGCCAATTTGCGCTATAAAAGAGTCAAAATGACCTGTTTTACCACTATTTACTGTTTTTTCTTCACGTTCTTTAGTCAATGAATTTACTCTGTGTCTCACTTTAGGCATTATTTTACCTTCGTTTATGGAAAGCTGACCACTTAATTGCACTAAAAGCGATATTATTGCCGCAGCAAATTGGTACTAGACGTACTAAATGTACAGAATGGATAGTAAATAATGAAAAGAGTCGTGATCACCGGACTTGGCGTAGTTTCAAGTATTGGTAACAATAAGCAAGAAGTCACTGAGTCACTAAAAGCTGGCCGCAGTGGTATTACTCACTCAGAACAGTTTGAAGAGATGAAACTTCGCAGCCGTGTTTGGGGCGATATCAAGTTAGATCCAAAAGAGCATATTGATCGTAAAGCGCTTCGTTTTATGGGCAATGCTGCAGCTTATGCGTACATTGCGATGGCTGAAGCCATTGAAGATGCGGGTTTAACTGAAGAGCAATATTCTGACCCTCGTGTAGGTATTATTGCCGGTACTGGTGGAGCATCATCTGCTAACCAGGTACAAGCAGCAGATACACTACGTGAGAAAGGTGTAAAACGTGTAGGTCCGTACATCGTACCTCGTATTATGTCTAGCACCTCTAGCGCTTGTTTAGCGACGCCGTTTAAGATTAAAGGCATGAACTACTCAATCAGTTCTGCTTGTGCAACCAGTGCACACTGTATCGGACACGCCGTTGAACTTATCCAGATGGGTAAGCAAGATATGGTGTTTGCAGGTGGCTCTGAAGAGGTTGATTGGACCCTAACTATGGGCTTCGATGCCATGGGTGCACTATCAACTAAGTATAATGACACGCCAGAAAAAGCGTCTCGTACCTATGATGCAGACCGTGACGGTTTTGTTATTTCTGGTGGCGGCGGAATCGTGGTTGTCGAAGAGCTTGAGCATGCATTGGCTCGTGGCGCGAAAATCTATGCCGAAGTGGTAGGTTACGGTGCATCATCAGATGGCTACGACATGGTTGCACCATCAGGCGAAGGTGCGGTTCGTTGTATGCAGATGGCGCTTGCTGATGTTGATACGCCTGTTGATTACATCAACACCCACGGTACATCAACACCAGTTGGTGATACACGTGAGCTAGAAGCATTACGTGAAACATTCGGTGAAAATTTACCCGCTATCGCATCAACTAAGTCTTTGACTGGTCATGCACTGGGTGCAGCGGGTGCTCATGAAGCTATCTACAGCTTGATCATGATGGAGCATAACTTCATCGCGCCAAGTATCAATGTTGATAACTTAGATGAGAAAGCTCAAGGTATGCCAGTTGTTACTGAATACCGTGACGCTGAACTTAATACTGTAATGAGTAACAGTTTTGGTTTTGGTGGCACTAACGCTACTTTGGTAATGAAAAAATACAAGTAAGAGTCAGTTTTAAGCTTACTTAGAAAATGTGAAAGGGAGCCTAGGCTCCCTTTTTTATGCCTGTCGAACTGAACAAATAAAAGGCTTCAATCTCCCTTAGCTGCATGTCTCTGTTAGATATCATATACTAGTGAGCATATACCTAATTCATCATCAATATCGAGCGCACCATGGAAGTCGAACTACTTGAAATTCGAAACTTCATCCGCCAGTACCCGCCGTTTGATCAGTTACCTGAAAAAGCATTAATTGAAGTTTCAAAAAGCGTCGAGATCTCTTATTACCGCGCAGACAGTATGATCATTGAGTTTAATGACAAAATACATGATCTCTTTATGATCCGCAGTGGTGTTGTCGAGGTATACCGTCGAACAGGTGAGTTGTATAACCGTCTGGATCAAGGTGGTCTATTTGGGCAGATGGGCTTACTCACCAGCAATAAAGTGCGTTATCCAGCGAAATCACTTAAAGACACGCTGTTGTACTGCATTCCTGAAAATATTTTTGATGAGTTTTGTGAGCGCTATGACGCCTTTGCAGATTTTGTCGAAGTTGAAGGTAGCGTACGATTACAGCAAGCGGTTGAAGATAATAGTGATGACGCCAACTCATTAACCACCTCAAAGGTAAAGACCTTACTCAGTGGTGCGCCTGTGATGTTGCCTACTTCGACCACGATTCGAAATGTAGCTAAAATCATGTCAGAGGAGAATGTCTCTGCAGCAATCATCAATGATCCAAACCTTTCCGATGAGGGGGGGAATAGCTTTGTTGGGATTATTACTGAGAGCGACCTATGCTCTAAGGTTATCGCTCAAGGCTTAGATGTCGATACTCAAGTGGATGAGGTGATGTCTACAGAGCTTATCTCGTTAGATCACAACGCCTATATTTTCGAAGCCATGTTATTAATGCTTCGCTATAACGTGCATCACCTGCCTATTCTTAAAAATAAACAGCCCATTGGTTTAATCGAAGTCAGCGATATTATTCGGTATGAATCACAAAATAGCTTGTTATTTGTCAGCAGTATTTTTCAGCAAAATAGCATTGAAGATTTGATCATGTTGTCGAGTCAGCTCAAAGACTGTTTTGTTCGTATGATCAATGAAGACGCAAATTCACATATGGTCGGCCGGGCGATGTCTGAGATCGGGCGTAGTTTTAAACAGCGTTTACTTGAGTTAGCCGAAGAGAAACTAGGACCACCGCCAGTGCCTTACTGCTTCTTAGCGCTTGGCTCAATGGCGCGTGATGAACAGCTTATCGTGACCGACCAAGATAATGCATTGATCCTTGATAATGACTATCAAGAAGCATTGCATGGTGACTACTTCAGCGAGCTTGCCACCTATGTGTGTGATGGCCTAGCCCAGTGCGGCTATACCTACTGTACAGGTGATATTATGGCGACAAACCCAGAGTATCGAAAAACACAATCTCAATGGGAGGCATGCTTTGCTGATTGGATTGATCATCCCAATCCCCAGGCGTTGCTCAATTGTTCAATATTTTTCGATCTATACGGTGTGTACGGCAGACCCAAATGGGCTGAGCAGCTCAATGCCTTTGTTTTGAGAAAGGCGAAAAAGAACAACCGTTTCTTGGCCTGTCTGGCAAGAAATGCATTAAACCGCACGCCACCACTGGGTTTCTTTAAAGACTTTGTGATGGAAAAAGATGGCCGTCATAACAACTCAATCAACTTAAAAAGGCGAGGTACAGCGCCATTAGCCGATCTTATTCGTGTGCACGCGTTAGCCATTGGCTCCCAGTCACAGAACTCATTTGACCGATTGGAAGACATTATGGAGGCGGGGATTTTGCCTCCATTGAAGGGGAAAGACCTGCAACATGCGATGGAATTTATCTCCTTAGTGAGAATTCGTCACCAAGCGTTAGATATTGAATCAGAGCAAGAGCCCGATAATAATATCGAGCCTGAAAACATGTCAGACTTTGAACGGCGTAATTTAAAAGATGCATTCTTGGTGCTAAGCAGTGCGCAAAACTTCTTAAAGTTCCGTTACACAGCCAATAGCATGCAGGTGAAATAATGCAAAATTTCACCAATCAAGAGGTATTAAACTGGAAAGCTTTTTTGGAAATAAAAGCACTAGAGAGTCGCGATAGCCGTCTGACTCATTTTTATAATGCCAGTACTTTTCATGGTGAAACTAAACTTAAAGATATTGATTTTGTTGCTTTAGACTTTGAAACCACAGGGCTTGATGCAGATCAGAACAGCATAATTAGTATTGGATTAGTGCCTTTTACCCTACAACGAATTGCATGTAGACAAGCCAAGCATTGGTTTATAACGCCTGAAGATAAGCTACAAGAAGATTCAATCATCATCCATGGTATAACGCACTCAGATCTTAAAGGTGCGCCAGACTTGATACGTATCTTAGAGCAGTTACTTGATGAACTTGCAGGAAAAATTGTCGTCGTTCATTACCGCAGAATTGAGCGAGACTTTTTTGATGCGGCCTTAAGAAGCTTGATTAACGAGGGGATTGTGTTTCCTGTTGTAGATACCATGCAAATTGAAGCCGATATTTTACAAGCTCGGCCGAAAAGGTTTTTAGATTGGTTTAAAAAGAGTCGACCTGAGTCTATACGTCTCGCTAATAGCCGTGGCCGTTATAATCTCCCCACGTATCCACCACATGACGCTTTAACCGATGCGATTGCTACCGCTGAGCTGCTGCAAGCACAAATACATTATCACTTCACCCCAGATACGCCAATTAAGAAGCTTTGGCTGTAGCGTTAGTAAAAAAAACGAGTGATGAACTATTTAAAATAAGTCATCACTCGTGTTTAGCTTTTATCAAACCGATTTAACTGATTACTTTAAGCGTCGTTCTGTTCGTAGTCCAAGCAACAAGCTGACGCACATCACTAACAGAATAATCGTGAAGGGCAGGGCTGTTGAGATAGCGCCGGCTTGTAGCGCTTCAATCGCTTCTTTGCCACCCACCCAAACAAGCGCTGCTGCAATCGCGCCTTCGATAAAGGCCCAAAATACACGCTGCGGCACAGGTGCATCGACTTTACCGCCTGATGTAATACTATCAATCACTAGTGAGCCAGAGTCTGAAGAGGTCACAAAGAAAACCAGTACTAATACAATGGCAAGTAGAGACAAAATGCTGCCCATAGGTAAGGCATCAAACATTTGGAACATAGCCAGAGGCACTTCAGTTAAGCCTTTTTCGCCTAGAGTACCGACTTTATTGACGATTTGATCGATGGCTACACCACCAAAAACCGACATCCAAAGGGTAGTGACCACTGTAGGTACAATTAATACGGCCATCATGAATTCACGAATTGTGCGTCCACGAGAGATACGTGCGATGAACATGCCGACAAAAGGAGACCACGAAATCCACCATGCCCAATAGAAAACAGTCCAGCCATGCATCCATGCTTCATCTTCACGGCCGCTTGGATTACTCAATGGAATGATGTTTTCAATGTAGCCCATAACAGTTGTTGGTATGGTGCCCATGGAAACGGCAAATGTCACTAACGCTACAAAAACAACGAGAGCCAATGCCAACAGCATGTTGACATTACTGATGATCTTAACGCCGCCATCAATACCACGGAATACCGACACAACTGCTAATAAGGTCACTATAAATATAATAGCAATCTGCAGCATAATGCCGTTATCCATACCAAAGACATGATGGAAACCACTAGCGGCCTGTTGCGCACCTAATCCCAGTGAAGTTGCAAGACCAAACAGGGTAGCTAGTACCGCTAGAATATCAACAACATGTCCTGGCCAGCCCCAAGTTCGATCGCCTAAGATGGGGTAGAAGACTGAGCGCATAGAAAGCGGTAAGCCTTTATTGTAAGCGAAAAATGCTAAGGACAATGACACCACACCATAAATGGCCCAAGGGTGAAGTCCCCAATGGTACATGGTGGCACCAAGTGCAAGTTTAGCGGCTTCAGGGGTATTAGGAGTCACGTTTAATGGCGTTTCGTACCAGCCAGTAAAGTAAGCTGCAGGCTCTGCAACACCCCAAAACATCAATCCAATTCCCATACCTGCGGCAAACAGCATGGCTATCCATGACAATAAAGAGTAATCCGTTTTTGCTTCATCTCCACCAAGACGAATTTTGCCATAGGGAGACACAATCATTGCTAAGCAAAAAATTACAAAAATATTGGCAGACCACATAAACAAACCATCAAAAGCGCCAATGATTTTCCATTTTATGCCGTCTAATACCGCTTTAGATGTTTCAGGATCGACCAGTAATATAGCGACTAAGAAAAGACCTATTAAGGAAGCGCTGATCCCAAAAACAGGGTTATGAACATCAAAGCCCCATTTTTGAATATTATCTTGCCCGACTGTGTAATCGGTATTATCAATACTGTATTTATCTTTTTTAGTATTCATTTACCCTCGTTTAGAACGATTTTCATTTGAAAAATGTAAGTATATTTTACGTTATAAGACGGCAACTTGCAGCTTATTGCTAAACCTATCTCATTTTGAATGAAAAGTAAGCAAGTCTTAGGTTGGATTAAATCACACGTTACAGACCCAAAAGTAATAAATGTAACTCACTTCATTCTCAAGCTGTCACTGCCTTGTTAGAATGCAGCAACTCTAAGCATTCTCCTCACTCTTTGGGAACCAAAATGAAGATCCTTGCCGATGAAAATATGCCTTATGTCCAGCAGCTGTTTGGTGATTTGGGCACGATTGAAACAGTTAATGGTAGGGAGCTTACACCGGAGCAGGTGAGTGATGCCGATGTACTCTTGGTTCGCTCTGTGACGCAAGTTAACGACGCTTTACTGTCTCTCAATAGCAAACTTAAGTTTGTGGGTAGTGCCACTATAGGCACAGACCATATTGATACCCATTACCTTGCAAGCCGAGGCATTCCCTTCAGTAATGCTCCCGGTTGCAATGCGACAGCCGTTGGAGAGTTTGCATTCATCGCGCTTCTAGAGTTAGCTCAGCGCTTTGGTGAGCAGCTCAAAGAAAAAACTGTGGGCATAGTCGGCGCAGGGAATACAGGCACCGCCGTTGCTAAATGTCTTGAAGCTTATGGTGTTAAAGTGTTACTGCACGATCCTATTATTGCCGATAACGACCCGAGAGACTTTGTCTCGATAGATGAGCTTATCAAGGCGTGTGATGTGATAAGCCTGCATGTGCCTATTACGAGAGCGGGTGAGCATAAAACCTGGTATCTATTTGATGAAGCTAGGCTCAATAGCCTTAAGCTTGGTACTTGGCTGCTTAACTGCTGCCGCGGTGAAGTGATAGATAATCGAGCGCTGATTAAGGTGAAGCAAACGCGAGATGATATCAAGGTGGTACTTGATGTGTGGGAAGGGGAGCCAAACCCTATGCTAGATTTAATTCCCTACGTTGAGTTGGCTACACCTCATATTGCAGGTTATAGCTTAGAGGGCAAAGCGCGCGGAACATATATGCTCTATCAAAAGCTGATGACAGTGCTGGGAAGGGAGGTTGATAAATCGATGACTTCATTATTGCCAGCTCTTTGGAGCACCCAGTTAGATATTGCAAACCTACCTAGTGAAAGAGCCTTATTACAGCTTTCTCGTTTCATCTATGATCTTCGTGATGACGATGCACTGTTTAGAAAAACGATGGGTGCTGGATCGGTAAAAAATGCAGCTGATAATTCTCTTAATAACAATGGGTTTGACCTTATGAGAAAAAATCACAAGCATAGACGCGAATTTAGTGCCTTAAGGGTAGCAAACAGTGGTGTTTCTGATGTAAATTGGTTGTCCAATTTAGGTTTTTCAGGAGTCGATTAGTAATTATGTCGCAAGAATTTAATGTTGTCGTATTAGGTGCATCGGGCGCAGTGGGTCAAACTATGATTGAGATCCTCGAAGAGCGCAAATTTCCAGTTGCAAATTTATACCCTTTAGCCAGTAGTCGTAGTGCTGGTGATACGGTCAGCTTCCATGGTAAACAGGTAGAAATTCTTGACGTAGACACCTTTGACTGGTCTCAGGCGCAGATAGGCTTCTTCTCTGCTGGTGGTGATGTCTCTGAAAAGTGGGCGCCTATCGCTGCTGAAAATGGTTGTGTTGTTATTGATAACACTTCGCACTTCAGATATGACATCGATGTGCCGCTAGTAATACCTGAAGTTAACCCTGAAGCGATTGCTGATTTCCGTAACCGTAATATTATTGCTAACCCGAACTGCTCAACAATTCAGATGTTAGTTGCGCTTAAGCCAATTTATGATGCGTTTGGTATTTCACGTATTAACGTGGCAACGTACCAATCCGTATCGGGCTCGGGCAAACAAGCGATTGAAGAGCTTGCGGGTCAATGTGCAAAGTTACTCCAAGGTCTCCCTGTAGAACCTGAAGCATATCCTAAGCAAATTGCGTTTAATGTTCTGCCGCAAATTGATAAGTTTATGGATAATGGTTACACCAAAGAGGAGATGAAGATGGTCTGGGAAACCCAGAAAATCTTCGGTGATGACAATATTGTCGTTAACCCAACAGCGGTACGTGTTCCGGTATTTTACGGTCACTCAGAAGCTGTTCACTTGGAAACTATCCAACCTGTAGAAGCTGAAGATGTTAAAGCTGTGTTACGTGGCGCTCAAGGTATTGAACTTTTTGAGTCTGACGATGAATACCCAACAGCGGTGACTGAGTCTGCGGGTACTGATCCTGTTTATGTGGGACGTGTACGTAAAGACATCTCACATTCTCATGGGGTAAACCTTTGGGTTGTATCTGATAATATTAGGAAAGGTGCAGCACTGAACAGTGTTCAGATAGCTGAAGTTTTGATTAGAGATTATTACTAATTTCTAAGCGTTAAAACGCATTTAAGCCTATTTTGATGAAAAAGCCTGCAATTATGCAGGCTTTTTTTGTTTTAGCAGTTGTTTTTGAATTGTGAACAGTAGCAGACCTGTGATTTCTGGTTTATAGTAATCTCAATAAATACAATCGCCTAAAGCTATGCTGCGATAACAGCAGTAACATTACGCTTGAAAGGGAAGAATTGATGAACTTTCGCACTTCATATCTTGTCGGTCTGATGGCCTCAGCTCTACTTATTTTTACTGTTAGTCCGCTGGAACAAAGCGCCTTTGCTGCTGAGCCACTTAAGATCACAGGGCCCGATGGTGAGGTCAGACAAACTGCGCGTCAATACGGCCCGACTCAGTCATCAGATACCTTCTGGAGCATAGCGCAAAAGGTGCGCCCAGATAGTAGCGTAAGCATCTACCAGGTGATGGCTGCGATTTATGATGCCAACCCCCATGCATTTTCAAACGCAAACTTTAATAGCCTTGAGAAAGGGATGATACTGCTTATCCCATCTAAAGAGTTGATGTCTGCCATTCCAAAAAGTATGGCAAAGGCGAGAGCTGAAAGTAATGATAAAGATTGGCAGAGAGCAACTCAGCCAGCAAAAGCCACAGTAGCGCCAACGCCTACAGAGACAGTAGCTGAAACAAAGGCGCCAGTTAGACCTGTCACCTTACCTATCATTGCACCGGACACAGAGGCGCCTTCCACTGAGAGTGTGGATGGCGTAGCAGAGCTAACCGCTAAACTTGAAGAAGCTGAAGCTAAAAACCTTGAGCTGACCGATGAGTTAGGCAGAGCGCAAGATCAACTTGACTTAGGTAGTAATGATACCGACACGCTTAAAGGCAAGATTGAAGAGCTCAATGAGCAAGTTGCTATCTTAGAAGAGCAGCTGCAGATAAGTAAACAGCAAGGTGCTGGGCTGACTGAGGAGGTCAAATCTCTTCAAGAGCAGATTGCAGCGCTACAAACTCCAGAGCCTGAAGCGCCTTCCGATCAATGGCGCAGCTTTATGGACAACCCACTATTGCTAGTCGGTGCTATCTCTATTCCTGCCATTGTATTACTTGTATTGCTATGGCTATTCCTAAGACGTCGTAAAGATGAAGGTAAGATCTCAGAGGAGCAGGCTGAGCAAGGTGAAGCTGAAACGCCACCTACTGCAGCTGTTGAAGATTCTTCACCTGATCTAGATGCCGTCTCAGAGCAAGCTGCTGAAGATGATGCCGGCGCAATGGCAGTGCACTTAGATACTGAGGAGGATGATTCCATTGACTCCTTGATGAGTGTCGATTCGAGTGAATTAGCGCCAGAAGTTGATATGAGTCTAGATTCTGATCAAGTTGACCTTGCTTCAGAGATGTTTGTAGACCCAGGTGAAACAGCCGCTGAAGAGGAGCCTGCTGAGGAGGAGGGGCAATCGTTAGATGATCTATGGGCTGAAGCGATGGGCGAGCAAGATGAAGAGGAGTCTAAGCCCAATGAAGAGGATGACTTAGATTCATTGCTTGCGGGCTTTGATGAGCCAGAAGCCCCCGCTGTTACTGCCGATGAGAGCATAGAAGAGGACGCTGAAGAGAGTGTGGAGCTCAGCACGCCAACTGAAGATGTGAGCAAGCTTGTTTCTGAAGATGATCTCGACTCATTACTGGCCGGTTTCGATGAACCAGCAGCTGAGAATTCACAACCTGAGGAAGTTGCAGAAACACCTGCTGAAGATGATTTAGATTCGCTGCTTGCAGGCTTTGATGAGCCAGCCGAGGAACCCGCTGCTGAGCCGGAAGCTGAGTCAGTTGCTGAGAGTGTGGCTGAAGATGCCACAGAGATTGCGGAAACACCTGCCGAAGATGATTTAGATTCACTCCTTGCAGGTTTTGATGAGTCAGCCGAGGAACCGGTTGCTGAGTCTGCTGCGAGTGTGGCTGAAGATGAAACAGATATTGCGGAAACCTCTGCCGAAGACGATATAGATTCATTGCTTGCAGGCTTTGATGAGCCTGCAGTGCCTACTGAAGAGGCGGTAGAAACAGGTGATGAACCTGCTGCAGAAGATGATTTGGATGCACTCCTAGGCGATCTGGCGTCAAATGAAGAGCCAGAAAATGCCACAGATGACTTAGATATCACAAATGACTCTGATATCACTGATGCTATTTCGGCCGAACTAGAAAGTGAAATTACAGTTGCGAATGATGAAGAGGATTTAGATGCGCTGCTAGCAGGCTTCGATGAGCCTAGCACTGAACTTAGCACTGAGCCTTCCAATGATGACACTGATTTGAGTGATGCCATCTCTGCCGAGCTTGAGGGAGAGGTCAAAACACAAGACGATAGTGAAGAGGATTTAGATGCGCTGTTAGCGGGCTTCGATGAGCCTAGTACAGCGGCTGATGACGCCGCTACAGATAATGCTGAAGCGCTCGCCACTGAGCAACCGGACCTAAGCGATGCCATCTCTGCAGAGCTTGAAGGCGAGGTCACAGATAGTGAAACGAGTGAAGATGATTTGGACTCGCTACTTGCTGAGTTTGATATTGCCGATTCAGGTATAGCTGAAACGTTAGATATGCCAGCCGATGATATTCCAGAAGATATCAGCGCACCTTTGGTTGATGATACAGGCAAAAAAGATGAAGCATTGGACTCACTGCTTGCCGATCTAGAAGCTGTAGACCCAGCAACTGCAAAGGATCCTGTTGCGGTTAAAGGGACTGGTGGTATGTTTGCCGACCTTAAAGGCGGTAAGAAGAGCGATGACAACAGTTTAGACTGGGAGTCAGCAAACTCCGAACAAGCGCCTGTTATCACGCCGTCGAGCAATGATGAGTTATTAAATCAAGAGTCTTCATCGGCCATCGATGACATTGACGCAGGCTCGCTAAGTCTCAGTAGTGATGATGACAGTAAACTTACCGTCGATGAAGCGTTAGCGGCGTTAGATGCTGAAGAGCTAGATAAATCTCCTGCTGTTGCAGTCCCTGAGCATGATCTCACGACGTTCCAGAAAGACAATGGCTTTATCGATATCGATCGTTTGTTAAATGATGCTGATGAAGATGAGTTGGAAACCGATCAGTATAAAGAGCTCGATGTTGATATGGGCGAGCTAGATAACTTGATGGGTAACGCCGCCATGGTCGATGTTGATGATGAGGAGAACTCAGTTAACGCTAAACTAGACTTGGCTCGCGCTTATATTGAAATAGATGATAACGACAGTGCTAAGGCCTTGCTAAAAGAGGTGAAGCTCGATGGTAATACTAGGCAGCAAGAGGAAGCCGACGGCTTACTCCAAACCTTAGATTAAATTTTTATCATTTCTTAAGAAACGACGCATTTCGCGTCGTTTTTTATTATCTGAAATTCAACAATGTGCTAAAATCCGCGCCCAAATAGATTTATCGGCTTTAGGTTAAATGGCGGCGCGAATACATTCAGTCGTCCAAAGAGGATATATGCGAGTAGCGTTAGGTATCGAATATGATGGCAGCAAGTATTACGGCTGGCAGCGTCAGGTTGAAGTTGACACTGTACAGGCTCAATTAGAGCGCGCGTTGTCAAAAGTAGCAAATGAACCTATTACAGTACAGTGTGCTGGCCGTACGGATTCTGGTGTACATGGCACAGGACAAGTGGTGCACTTTGACACGACAGCTGTGCGCCAAGACAGAGCCTGGACCTTAGGTGTCAATGTTAACCTGCCAGATGATATCGCTGTGAAGTGGTCGAAAGTTGTCGATGAAGAGTTTCATGCTCGCTTTTCTGCAACGGCTAGACGCTACCGTTATATGATCTATAACTATCATCTCCGCCCAGGTATTTTACGCCATGGTGTCAGCCATTACCGTGGCAATATTGACGAAAGCAAGATGCATCAGGCTGGTCAGCACTTTGTCGGAGAGCATGACTTTACCAGTTTTAGAGCCCTGCACTGTCAGTCTAAAACGCCAATTCGTCATGTCCATGAGGTCAATGTGACTCGTCAAGGTATGTATATCTGTGTTGATATCAAGGCGAATGCATTTTTGCACCATATGGTCAGAAATATCGTCGGCTCTCTGCTTGAGATCGGCCTAGGTAATCAGCAGGATAGTTGGATCCCCGAACTGTTAGCGCTTAAAGATAGAAGCAAAGCAGCGCCAACGGCAAAACCTAATGGCTTATATATGGTTGACGTGACTTACCCTGAAGAGTTTGACCTGCCAAAAATGGCGCTAGGTCCATTATTTATGCTGGATTAATCATTCCCGTCTTTGCTAAGGCCTGTTGCGGGCCTTAGCAGGTATACTGCTACTGAATCTGAGACACATTATCATGCTAACTTCCCCCGCTAGTGATGCCAGTTTAGACACTTGGTTAGATTACCTACTTGCTATTCATCCAACAGAAATTGAGATGGGGCTAGGGCGGGTGTCTGAAGTTGCCGACCGCTTAGCACTGAGAGACTTAGGTAAAACTAAAGTCATAACCGTTGCTGGCACTAATGGTAAAGGCACGACCTGTGCCATGGTTGAGCAGATACTCCTGCTTAACGGCGAAACAGTAGGCGTTTATAGCTCACCGCATATGCTTAAGTACAATGAGCGAGTGAGGCTAAATGGTAATGATGCCGCTGATGCGCTATTTATCGAGGCATTTGAGGCTATCAATGTCGCTCGCGGCGAGATATCGCTAAGCTATTTTGAGTTTGCGACCTTAGCTGGCTTATATATTTTTAAAGCGGCAAAGCTAGATGTTGTGTTACTTGAAGTGGGATTAGGTGGCAGACTCGATGCCATTAATATCTTAGATGCTGATATTGCTGTCATCACATCTATCGATTTAGACCATCAAGAGTACCTAGGTGATACACGTCGCTCTGTGGGCATGGAGAAAGCGGGGATATTCCGGTCTAACAGACCTGCAATAGTCGGTGAGCCAGACTTACCTACAAGTGTTATCGAAGTGGCAACAGAAGTTGGGGCGAACCTGTACCGAGTTGCTACTGAATTTAACTACCTTGCTGAGCAAGGTGGCACCACATGGGGCTACCAAGGACAGCATCAGACCCTTGCTAATATCCCTTTACCCACACTTCCACTCCCTAATGCAGCAACCGCCCTTGCAGTCATTGAGCATGGCTGGCCAGATTTAAAGGCTGATACTATTCGTCAAGGTATCGAGATGGCGACCTTAACAGGTCGTTTAGAAGTCGTCAGTCACGACCCCTTGGTTTTACTCGATGTTGCGCATAACCCACATGCAGTCCGTTATTTGCTTAAGCAGCTCGAAAAGCGCCAACCTAAGCGATTAATTGCCTTGTGTGGTATGTTAAAAGATAAGGATTGCAGCGAGGTCATTAAGGTATTAGCCCCGCTAGTAGATGTTTGGGCCTTTACTAGCCTTCAAACCGAACGAAGCGCCTCTGGTGAACAGCTATTAAATTTGCTGGAAGGGAGTGATATCTCAAGTGGCGTGAAAATGAAAGCCGCGCACTATGCAACATTAGCGCATGCATGGGAGTCAATCGAAGCAGAAATAACTCCAACAGATGTAGTAATTGTATTTGGCTCATTTTACACTGTGGCAGAGTTTAAAAATATCCAACTAGGCGGTCGTGATTAATCATGGATACAAAAGAAAAACAGCAAGTTCCAGAGCAAAATAGCAAAGTATCTAACCACTTTCAGAATCGTCTCGTAGGCGTTATCGTATTTGTTGCACTCGGGGTTATTTTTCTACCTGATATTCTTGATGGTAAGAAAGTGCATCAAGAGGAGCAGTTTGCTGAAATTCCTTTAAGGCCTGAAGTGGCTGAGTTGACCTTGCCCGATGATGCCATTCAAGCCGTTGACTTGAGTGATAAAGAGCAGGCTTTTGAAAGTGATGATCAAGCTAGTGAACAAGGTGGTCAAGATACCTGGGAGCTCGTTGAGACTAATGTTGAGACGACAAAGCCTGTAGAAACCGCAAAAGTGAGCCCTGAGACGAAGCCAAAGCGTCTTTCAGAGGCTAAAGCAGAAACTAGCTCCGAGACTAAGCCAAAACAGAAACCTGCTCAGGAAGTGGTTAAACCAACATCTGCTTATACTCTTCAACTTGGTAGCTTTAATAATGCAGCCAATGTAAAAGGCCTAGTAAGCAAGCTTAGAGCGGGTGGCTTTAATGCGTATACCTTGCCTGCAACACCTGTTGATGGCAAGCTGACCAAAGTATTTGTTGGTCCTGAGACCTCAGAATCTAAGATAAAATCCCTTCAGCCTGGTGTCGAGAAGTTGACCAAACTTAAAGGCCGTATTGTCGCTTATAGCCCAACGGCCTCATAGGCAAAAACAGTGGTTAGAGATCGAAACAATAAATTATCCCATTTGGGGGTGAGAATGTGCTCGGTCTCTGTTAAAATCCCGCCGTCTTAACCCTATGCCGGATTATCATTAAATGGTTTGGATCGATTACGCCATTATCGCAGTTATCGGAGTCTCGACGCTAATTAGTCTACTTCGAGGTTTCGCCAAAGAAGCTATGTCCTTAGTCGTCTGGTTTGCGGCTTTTTTTGTTGCGAGTCAATTTTATCAAGACCTCGCCGTTTATCTCACCCAAATGCAAGACGAAATGCTCCGAAATGGAGTGGCAGTTGCTATTCTGTTTATAGCGACCCTGATTGTAGGGGCGTTAATTAATTATCTAATAGGTCAACTGGTCGAAAAGACGGGTTTATCTGGCACAGACCGAGTACTTGGTTTGTGTTTTGGTGCACTTAGAGGCGCCTTAATTGTCAGTGCGTTACTGTTTTTCATGGATGCGTTTACCGGCGCACCCAATACGGATTGGTGGCAAGATTCGCAGCTTGTTCCCGAATTCGGCGTTGTTATCCAGTGGTTTTTTGACTACATAGAAAACACGTCAAGCTTTGTACCCAAAATATAAAATGCAAAAAGCATTATTAGTTTAGCTTAAGTGGATTGTTAACTTATGCGACTGAAATATTATAAATATCAGAACATCTTACAATGAGGAATCTCACCCATGTGTGGTATCGTCGGAATAGTTGGCCGTTCATCGGTTAACCAGCCTATCTATGATGCATTAACTGTACTTCAGCATCGCGGACAAGATGCAGCTGGTATCGTGACTGTTGATGGTAATGCCTTTAGATTACGTAAGGCCAATGGTCTGGTTAAAGACGTATTTGAAGCTAAACATATGCAACGCCTACAAGGTCACACTGGCATCGGCCATGTGCGCTACCCTACAGCAGGCAGCTCTAGTGCTTCTGAAGCGCAACCTTTTTATGTTAACTCTCCATTTGGTATTTCATTAGCCCATAACGGCAACTTGACCAATACTGTAGAGTTACATGAGCGTTTACTTAAGCAACGTCGCCATGTGAATACGACTTCTGACTCTGAAGTTTTATTGAACTTGTTAGCGGATGAGCTGCAACAGTGTAAAGGTGAAAACCTGAGCTCAGATGAAGTATTTGATGCCGTTGCTACCGTCCACAGTTTAACCCGTGGTGCCTATGCGGTTGCTGCTGTGATTATCGGCCAAGGCTTAGTCGCTTTCCGTGATCCTTTTGGCATTCGTCCTTTGGTTCTTGGTAAGCAGGAAACCGAAAATGGCACAGAGTATATGGTTGCCTCGGAAAGTGTAGCACTCGATGCTGTTGGCTTTGAGCTAATGCGCGATGTTGCCCCAGGAGAGGCCATTTATATCACACTCGATGGTGAATTATTCACTCGCCAATGTGCTCACGACCCAAGCTATGCACCGTGCTTGTTTGAGTTTGTTTATTTTGCACGCCCTGACTCAACGATTGATAAAGTCTCTGTCTATGGTAGCCGTGTGAACATGGGCGCTATGCTAGGTGAAAAGATCAAGCGTGAGTGGGAAGAGCATGATATCGATGTAGTTATCCCAATTCCTGAAACTTCATGTGATACGGCGCTAGAAATTGCGCGTCATTTAGAGCTTCCATACCGTCAGGGTTTTGTTAAAAACCGTTATATCGGTCGTACCTTTATTATGCCAGGCCAACAGGAACGTAAGAAGTCTGTTCGCCGTAAGCTTAATGCGATTGGTGTTGAATTTAAGGGTAAGAACGTTTTACTTGTGGATGATTCTGTTGTGCGTGGCACAACGTCAGAGCAAATTATCGAGATGGCTCGTGAAGCCGGTGCTAAGAAAGTTTACTTTGCTTCTGCAGCCCCAGAAATTCGTTTCCCGAACGTGTACGGTATTGATATGCCTACAGCCAGTGAGTTGATTGCTCATGGGCGCGATGTTGACCAAATCAGCAAGATGATTGGTGCCGATGGCATGATCTTCCAAGATCTTGAAGATTTAGCTGAAGCGGTTCGCATGGAAAACCCTGAAATCAAACGATTTGAGACTTCAGTATTTGATGGTAACTACATCACTAACGATGTCGATCAAGCTTATTTAGACCATATCACTCAACTGCGAAATGATGATGCGAAAGCGAATCGCAGTAAAGATATTGGTACCAACCTAGAGCTACATAACGTTTGTCATCCATAAGCGTCAGCGTATGGTCTTACAGACTTAAAAGTCTTAGGTTTAACACCTTCATGACGAAGGTGCAGTATTAGTTAGAAAGCCGACATATCAATGCTGAGTGTCGGCTTTTTTATTGTGCAAATTTAGGGAATCGAGATGGATAAACAAAACAGCTACTCAATTGGTACTCGTGGACAAAAGTGGGGCGAAGCAGAAAAAGCGCAATGGCTGAAAGTACAAACGATTAAGCGCTCTTACCAGCAAGAGGTGGTAGCTAAGATTTTGCCATTGAGTGATCGCTTTCAAGTCGACCAATATGGCAGCTTGTCATATAACCCAAGTGAATATCCGCTGTTTGTGGTGAAATCTAAACAGTGGAGTGAAGATAAGCCTACCGTGCTAGTCACAGGTGGCGTTCATGGATATGAAACCAGTGGCGTACAGGGCGCGATTCGTTTCTTGGAAACGGCTGCGCAAGCCTATCTTGATAGATTTAACCTGGTTGTCGCTCCGTGTATCAGCCCTTGGGGATATGAAACAATTAATCGCTGGAACCCGAATGCGGTTGATCCTAATCGCTCATTTTATCAAGATAGTCCAGCGGAAGAGTCTGCAGCTATCATGGCATATATTGCTGGTTTAGGCGTTGATATCACGGCCCATATCGACTTGCATGAAACCACTGATACCGATAACTCTGAATTTAGACCTGCATTAGCGGCTAGAGATGCTGTTGAGCATACTAATTGGAATATTCCTGATGGGTTTTACTTAGTTGGGAATACTGAGTTGCCAGCAGATGCGTTTCAGACTGCGATTATCAAGTCTGTTGAACAAGTCACCCACATTGCCCCTGCTGATGATGCAGGTAAGCTGATTGGTGTAGAGCTTTCACAATTTGGCGTGATTAATTACCCAACGAAAGCGTTAGGTTTATGTATCGGCTTTAGTGACAGTGTTTATGCTACGACGACAGAAGTCTATCCTGATAGCCCTCAAGTCGATGATGAAAACTGTATCTTAGCCCAAGTCGCTGCTATTACTGCGGGTCTAGATTACATCTTGCCTTTGGACTAACGCTAAAAAGCAATTCTAAAACTATACAAAAAGCGTTAACTCTGTTGTGGAGCTAACGCTTTTTTGTGAAGGCTTATCAGTATTAAGCTAAGTGAACACACCAGACGAGCATCCAAACAGCAAAAAGAAGACTCGCCGCACGTCTATTTATGGTATGTCCCATACTTAAGCCTATCAAGGTACTGATGCAGGTTAGGGCAATCTGCATACTCACTAATAGCATGAGTTCAAACAACTTGTTATCAGTGATCAAAGGCGTGATAAGTAATGCAACCGCTGTCACCATCAGAAAATGATAGAGTAAAATTTTATCTAAGCTAGTGCCGCTTTCAGTTGTCGTTGCAATCATGATGCTACTCCTTCAATGCTGTTCAATGGAGGAATAATACCTAATTGATAATCATTCTCAATTGAATTTACATTATGACACTGGTATTTATTGCCTCTATATCTTGCTTAGGTTAAAGTTACTGGTAATTTGTACAGTAGTTTAAGCCCACACTCTATGATCCTCTATATTGCTGAAAAACCATCACTTGGCCGCGCGATTGCCGATGTTCTGCCAAAGCCGCATAAAAAAGGCGATGGCCATATCATGGCTGCTAATGGAGATTGCGTTTCCTGGTGTATTGGCCACCTGTTAGAGCAAGCTGAGCCAGATAGCTATGATGCTGAATATAAGTCCTGGAAGTTTGAGCACCTACCTATCATTCCCGAAAAATGGAAGATGAAAGCTAAACCTAAAACACGCAGCCAATTAACTGTACTTAGAGGCTTAGTAAAAAAGGCATCACACTTGGTTAATGCTGGCGATCCAGATAGAGAGGGGCAGCTGCTGGTTGATGAGGTCATTGCACACCTTGGGGTAAAAGGCGAAAAGCTTAACAATACTCAACGACTGTTGATAAGCGATCTTAATCCTCAGGCTGTTAAGCGAGCATTAGGGCAGATGCGAAGCAATCGCGAGTTTATACCGCTATCAACCTCAGCATTAGCACGCTCACGTGCAGATTGGCTCTATGGTATGAATATGACCCGAGCCTATACCTTACAAGGGCGCAAAGTGGGATACCAGGGAGTGCTGTCAGTGGGGAGAGTACAAACTCCCTTACTCGGGCTCGTCGTTCGCCGAGATGAAGAGATTGCCAATTTTGTCTCAAAACCGTTTTATGAAGTGCTAGCAAATCTAACGACCGAACAAAACGAAGCGTTTAAAGCTAAGTGGCAACCCAGTGAAGCCTGCCAGCCTTATATGGATGAGGAGGGCAGAGTGCTTGCTAAGGGGTTAGCGCAAAATGTTGTTGGCCGTATCACTGATAAAGCGGCAAAAGTGACTCAAGTGATCGCAAAAGATAAGCAGCAAAACGCCCCTTTGCCCTATAGTCTATCCTCTCTACAGATTGATGCGGCTAAGCGCTATGGCATGAGTGCCAAAGAGGTGCTTGATACCTGTCAGTCACTGTATGAAAGGCATAAACTGATCACATATCCCCGTTCTGATAGCCGCTATCTACCTGTGGAGCAGTTTTCGCAGGCTTCGCAAGTGATAAAAGCGGTGAGTTCTGGGGCTGCAGAGCTGCTTGATAAATGCGAGCTGCCAGATGCTAAAAGAAAGTCAAAGGCTTGGAATGACAGTAAAGTCGATGCTCACCATGCCATCATCCCCACAGAGAAAACAGCTAACCTGACCGCTCTCAATGTGCGTGAGAAGCAGATATACCTGCAGGTGGCCAGGCAATATCTTGCGCAGTTCTATCCGCCCTACCTTTACAGTGAAACCGAAGTTCAGATATTGATTGAAGGTGGACTGTTCAAGACCAAGGCCAAGCAGGAACGCGCACTTGGCTGGAAGCAACTTTTTAACCGAAATAGTGAAAAGAGTGCAGCAAAAGCGAACACTAAAGATGGCAATGATGAGGATGAACTGGCAAAGCAGAACTTGCCATCACTTAAGAAGGGACAAGTACTAGCTTCTGGGCAAGGCGAGCTTATTGAAAAAAATACTCAGGCCCCGAAACATTTTACCGACGCGACGCTGCTAAGTGCCATGACTGGGATTAACCGTTATGTGACCGACCCTGAGGTTCGTAAGATCTTAAAAGATACCGACGGGATAGGCACTGAAGCGACCCGAGCTGGGATTATCGAACTGCTTTTTAAGCGCAGCTTTTTATCAAGACAGGGTAAGTCTATTGTGGCTACTGATGTCGGTAGTGGTCTGATTAACAGTCTACCTTTAAGTGCGACAACACCAGATATGACCGCACTTTGGGAGAGCAACCTTGATGCCATTAGCCGTAAAGAGGCAAAATATGCCCATTTTATGATGCCGTTAGTGGACTCGCTTAAGGGGCTTATTACACAAGCTGGTGCCCAGTTACCCACCTCTTTACAAGGTGTTAAAGCGCCCGCGAGTAAGTTTAAAAAGCGGCGGTATTCGAAAAAGAAAACAACTAGAGCGGCTAAGTAACTTAGTTAGATAGACACAGCTTTATATTTTCCTTCATGGTTTGGTAACGCTGGGCAAGCTGGCGGTTTCTTTTTTGAACCAGATATACTTGCTCTGTGACAATGTTCTTTGGCTGGTGGATGTAGAGCTGTGCTTTATTTGGGAAGCTATCGAGTGCACTTCTCGGTAATACAGTAAAGCCGAGCCCCAGAGAAACTGGTAATAAGATCTGACTTAACTGGTTGACGTAACTGCTTGTCGTCAAACTCTCAATTTCAAGTTGAGCCAACTCAGGCTCTCCGCTGTGCTCAAAATATAACGATAGGTAATGCCCTGCATCTGGATGGGCGACAAGACCGCAATGTTTTAGTTGCTCAGCATTAATAGGTTTGTCTTTATATTGATTAGGTAAGATCAAACAAAGGGGTTCATAACCGATTACCTCTGAGGAGAATTGGCTTGCAGCAGGTAGGTGAGTCACTAAGCCTAAATCGATATTACCTGCTTGAATATCATCGAGAATCTTATAGTTGGGCGCTGCTTCAAGGTGGAATGTTATAGCCTGATGCTCAGCTTGAAGCTTGAGGAGTTCAGGGTAGAGCCGTAGCGCTAAGGCCCCTGAGCTTGCGAGTTTGCATAACCCTGAATAGGGGTTATCGAAGTTGAGTTTTTCCAGTAATTCAACGTGGTTATTTGCCATTTGAATAGCAAAATCATAGACCTGCCGACCTTGCTCGGTGATCTCAAAGCTTTTATTTTCACGCTTTATCAGTGAGTGGCCACAAGCTTGCTCTAGCTTTTTTATATGCTGGCTCACCCCAGGTTGCGTCATATGAAGCTTCTCAGCAGTATGCGTAAAGTGGCCGATGTCGATTAAACTTTTAAAGGTGTGTAACCATGCAGGATTTAGCATATGCGTACTTAATACAGAGTCATAATTAAAAATTATTATAATGAGAGCATTTAATAAATTCTAACTGTTATTTCATTTGGCTGTTTTATCTTATTGAAACAAGCTTGCTGCTTCTTTGAGATACGAGACGCACAGTTAGCATCATCATCTAAGGTTACAAGCGATGATAGTGCCCATGTTCGTAATAGTTACAAGGTCTTTAAGTCTGTTGCTATTTGAGTGCTCGATATTGATTACTTAGTGCATCATATTGAAAACCTGCATCGCTAAGCTTCTTCTCCAATTGGCTGATGGAAATATCCAGATCGTAATACAGTGCTTGTTGATCTTTGCAGTTCAATCTTAGGTGTTCATTGGCAATGCCCACTAAGATCTCTCCAGATAAGTTACATAGTTCAGTACTGATCATAAGCTCCTCCCAACATTCCAATACAAATAGTATTTCACACTGCTCTTTTAGTATGAAACTAAAGTCCAATATTACCAATAGCAGGGGGGAGTGAGGAGTAGAAGGTGTAACTGGGCGAAGTAGAAATCATAGTGAATAGGCATGTACTATGATTTCTACATGATACAGGTAAGCTAGAGTATCTTTGTGAGTTTTAATGCATACCCACCATTTTGTGCCATATTGATCTTTACAATATCCTGTTTGGTGACGGTTTTAGTGATTAACTTATAATCTTCAGCAAAATTATCGGCGTTAATACCATCCTTAACTAATTGCATCTGATACTCGCCTGCATCTAAGAAGCTTAAAGGTATCTGTTGCTCTCGTTGTTGCTGATTGGTCATGCCGCCGATGTACCAATTTTTTCCAGAGCGTCTTGCGATGGTTAAGTATTCTCCTATGCTGGCATATAGCACCTTATAGTCATCCCATACTGTAGGAACGCTGGAGATGAATGTCGGGATTTCAGGTTCAGACTGATAACGGGTTGGTGTATCAGCGAGCATTTGCAGTGGACTCTCATAGAGGACATACATAGCGATTTGATGTGCACGTGTGGTTAAACTCATGGGACGTGACCATACTTCATTAAAGTTTTTCTTTTGAGCATTTGCCATTGCGCCAGGGGTATAGTCCATTGGTCCGGCTATCATACGAATAAATGGCAGGTGAAGGTTATGAGTCGATGTTACCTCTGACCACTTATTGTTTTCTAATCCTCGTACCCCTTCTCGTGTCATGACATTGGGGTAAGTGCGGTGGATCCCCGCTGGTTTATATGAACCATGGAAGTTGACCATGATCTTATATTTTGCAGCCATGGCTGCTGCACGCCAGTAAAAATCGACACGCTTGATGCTATCGCTGTCCATAAAATCGATTTTTACGCCATTGATCCCCCATTTGGCATAAAGGGCAAAGGCAGCTTCCATATCTTTGTCTAATGCATCGAATGGCACCCATAGCTGGACGCCGACGTCTTTAGATTTAGCGTGTGAGATGATGGCTTGCATATCAATATTTGGTAGAACTGTGAGCACATCATCTTGAGATGACCAACCATCATCAATGAGAATATTTTCAATACCGAACTCGGCAGCAAAATCGGCGTAGTATTGGTACGTTGCAGTATTTATCCCCGCTTTAAAATCGACCCCTTTGAGGTTATTTTCGTTGTACCAATCCCAGGCAATTTTTCCTGGTTTTATCCAAGATGGATCCTTAATTCGACTAGGCTCAGCTAAGGTGTAACTCATCTGATTGTCGAACAAGTCAGCATCAGTTCTAGCGATGGCCATAATGCGCCATGGGTAATCACGTTGTTTGCTGACTAGCCCAAGATCTTGAGTAAACTCATCCTTATCATTTAAATCAAAAGGATGTACACCATAGATTCCTCCATCGCTGCTACCTCTAAGCCATAATCCCGGAAAGCTTTGCAGATCTGTTTCCGTTAATAGCACATTGACCCCATTGACGACAAATAATGCTGGCAAACTGCCGAGTTCATCTGGGTCAATACTTTTAGCTGATACAGGAGTAAATCGGGGTTGAGTCGCGGTTCGGAATTTTTTCTCAAAGGGGAAGTAGGAAAAAGCACCATCGACGAAGTTGAAATGAGCAGTTTCAGATTTAAGGTGGCTTTCACCAGTTTGATTGGCTGAAAAGCGATAGGCTACGCCTTCATCAAAGGCTCTAAATGATACGTGGTAGTTATCGTTAAAATTGACCGTTAATTGGTTATAGCGATTGTCGATCTTGGCCGTTCTGATTGGGAGCACTGGGGTGAGTGTTTCAGAAACCGAATGGCGTTTTATATTTTTAACTTTAGGGCGTGAGCCAAATTGGGAGCCGTCTGTAAATGTCATGGCGATATTAGATGGACTGATCAGCTCTCGTCCATCGATACTCACTTGATAGCTTAACTGCTTATCGGTAGATACTGTGACTTGAATACTCCCATCTGGGGAGCGGAGCTGATAATCATCGGCTATAGCGATAGATGTTGGTAACAGGACCAGCCCAATAAGTAGTGGGTATTTACTTGTTGATTTTCCCTTTGAAAAGCACTGCAACATATTTCCTTTCTCCTGCAATAATCGTGGATAGACAGCGGGGCATTCTGCTATGTCTAATTATCATTGAAGCATTTACACTCCAGTGAAGCGCATTAAAAAAGTGTTATTATTTCCCAAAAAATCACCTATGACATTAAGGTGAATGGTGACATGGCATTAAAGTCGGTGAGGTATATATTTGAGGTAGAGAGTGTATATGTTTAAGCACTAAAAAAGCCCATCAAGTAAGTGATGGGCAAATAATGAAACCTGCGATGGAGGCACAGACTTCATTTTCAGGGTTAAAAATTAAAGCGAACACCTGCACGATAGCTACGTCCCCAGCTGGAAATGTAGTCAACGTGGTTTTTATCGCCATTGAGGTACTGAACGTAGTCAGGGTCAAGTAAGTTATTTGCCTCGAATGTTAAGGTAATATGTTCATTGATATCATAGCCAAACTGCATATCTAATTGGCCCCACTCATCAACTTGTAATGTTTCTGATGTGTAATCACTGAGCTCATTAGACCAATACCATTGCTTACCTAAACTGTATTCAGAGCGGTAGTTATAAGCGATATTAACCATGAACCCGTGCTGCTCATAAAAGCCAACAATGTTGTACTGGTTATCTGATAGGCCTTTGAATGGTAGTTGCTCACCATCTTCAGTAAATTCACCTGATTCACTGTTGTTATAAGTATAGTTGGCTGATATACCAAATCCTGCCAGTGAGTCGGGTAAGAGCTCATCAAATGTTTGTAACCAGTTCAGTTCATAACCGCGGATCCTAGACTCATTATCATCGTCGTTATATGGACGTGTTATTTCAAAGTCCGCTCCAGCAATGGTTTCATGAGTTGGTTCATAGATGACAAAACCATGTAATTCTTTATAGAAAAAGGCGGCGTTTAATGTGCCTGTGTCGCTGTAATACCACTCTAAAGCGGTATCAAACTGATCGGCGTAATAGGGTTCTAAACCAGGGTCGTTCTCGTACATGAAGTTTTCTGGTGGGGTTTTCTCCTCGTTTTGCCAAAGTGATGTTACGGGAGACAGGTTGGTCAGTGGCGGTCTGGAGATGGCTTGAGAGAGTGCGACACGCAGGTAGAGATCGTCAGTTAGACCTAGTTTAGAGTTTATACTGGGAAGGAATTTAGAGTAGTTACCTTCAAACTCTACTAAACCAACTTGATCGACGGCATCAGTAAATAAACCGTTTTCATCGAATACAATATTGGCTGGATCTTGGGAGTAGCCCCATGATGTAACGGTGGTATCAATGTAGCGTAGACCAAAATCAAGCATATATGGCATGCCTGCTATCTCATCCTCAATGATCAGCTCTGCGTAGGCGTGTATGGTTTCCTCCTTTACACCATAAGTGTTACCGCCAGACAGGTTAGGGTGTGTGGTTAGGTACTGGTCAAAAGCGTCAGCATCTAGCGAACGGTAATAGTCAAATAGTCCTGGAATATTTATTCCTGCCCAGGTATTCGGTAAGTTTGCACCTGTGCCGCCCATGAAGTCGTCAAAGCTCCCAGGGTTGATTGCACTATCAGGCAGTGGCCCCCAGAGGGTATTACCGGCAATATCTACTTTTTCACTGTCAGGTGCATTAACCCATTCACTGTCTGTTGCGCCATTACGGAAAGTATAAGCACTGGCATTTTCCTGATCCCAGAAGGTTTTTCCCTTATCCTGCATGTTATAGCCAGTTCCAAAAAGAACTTTGCTTATGAAGCTATCTTCAGGTTCATAGGTACCATCAAAAATAAAGTTTCCAGTCTTATCTTTTATCTTGTCGCCGTTGACCCGAGCATACCAACCACCGTAATCAATGTTCTCATCTAAAGTTGTATCACCAAAGCTAATATCAGGTACCTGTTGGCCGTTATCCCAATTCATGGTTAAGGTATCAATGGCGGTACGGATCACTACCCAGCTCACTGCGGCAGAGGAGTCTTCAGCTTCAGAGTATGCTGCGTCAAAGTTGAAGTTAAAATTGTCCCAGATATAGTTAACATTCAGACCGACTTGGTAGGTTTCACTGTCACGGGGATTTTGTGCTTCAAGTAGTTCCGCGATAGCTGGTGACCCCATGTTGCCTGGTTCACCAATGGTGATGCTGTTTGAATGGCCATCTTCACCGAAAGACACATCTTGGATATTGTCCATATTGGTGCCTTCAAATAGAGCAAGTGAGATCATATTACCAGTCGATTCAATCTCATATTTGGTATATAGCGCATCGAAATTTATGTCTAGTTCAGACGTTGGACGCCATTGAATACCTAAGGTTCCACCAGTACGCTCTCGCTTATCGGTGCTAACCATCACATTAGGCCAGCTAGGTAAGCGACCAGCAATTTCAGGGTTGCCCCCCTCCATCAATTCAGCTTCATTCCATTCATTCCAACCCCATTGAGCGCTGTGGCTATCAAACCGGGTGAATGAAGAAGTACGGTTGGCTGAAAATAGGATCCCTAACTCCTCATCATTGAAAGTCTCACTAATTAAAAATGAGGCTTGGGGATCCACTTCTCCAGCTCGTTCGTTATAGTATCCCTCAATTGAACCCGCAATTTTGCTACCGACATTGAGTGGCTTTAGTGTATCAATGTTGATGATTGCACCAATGCCGCCTTCAGGCAGTGAGGCTTGTTGGGTTTTGTTGACCTGAACACCGCCAATCAATTCAGCTGCAATCAAATCATAATTGAAATCACGGCCAACGGTTTCGGAAGCAATTTTTCGTCCGTTAAGTGTGGTTACGTTATAATCGCCACTTAATCCTCGAACTGTAATGCTTTGCCCCTCACCTCGTAACCGATTAACGCTGACTCCTGGGATCCGCTGCATGGCCTCTGCGACATTACTGTCAGGGAATTTTCCGATATCTTCGGCAACAAGCGCATCAACGACATTATCGGCTTCTTTCTTAATAGATTGGGCTTCTTTGAGACTGCTCAATACGCCTCGAACTTGAATGACCTCTATCTCGTCTTCCTGGTTTTGAGTGTCGACTTCCTCAGTGGAATAAGCAGAGGTAGTCGCCAATGCTAAGCTGATCGCAATGGCAAGGTGATTTCGTTTCATAGTGTTCCCTTTTATTCTAGACACAGCATGTGTTTTTATCGTTATCTTGGTTTGAATTAATAATTTCCAAACTCAGCAAGCCAATAGTTATTCAGCTCACGTTAATATTTATATCGCTAGAACACAGGCCGATACTTCCCGAAATGATGCCTATCGTTACTGTAAAATATCCTTAACATTTTTTAGCCTGCGATGGACGCAGTGGTCATTTTTAATGCGATTCATCTAATGGGATGGACAGTTATTCCTACTTACTGGCTATTTATTCCTGAAAAATAACTTTGGTTTGTTAATGAAATGTATTTATTGTAATTTATATTTTTCTTTATTAATCAGGGAATGATCATGTTTGAATGGGTTGAAAGAATTTCATTTAATGAAGAAAGTCCGTTAACAGTTCAAGCACAAGATAATAAATTTGGTTTTCATAGGAAGACGCCTGAGATCATGGAACACAGCCATTGGCACGGGCATATTGAGATTAATTATTTGTTCGATTGTTCTGCTGACTACCTGATTAATGGAAAAAGAATTACCGTACCAGAAGGAAGAATGATCATCTTTTGGGCCTCATTTCCGCACCAGATGACTGCATCACGAGGGGAGGGGGAGATCGTCAATATTTACATCCCCTTGCAAGCTTTTTTGACCTGGATGCTGCCGAGCAGTTTTGTCAGCCAGCTATTGCATGGTGAGGTTATCGTATCGGACAGCCTGTATTCCTGTGATCAGGAGCTGACCTTGATTTGGGAGACCGATATCAGCAGTAATAAACCCTTGCTGGCTACTCAAGTTATCAATGAACTTCGAGGGCGTATTCGTCGTATGGCCATTGAGGATTACAGTACCTATGACTTGGCTAATAAAGTGGCGACGGGTGGCGATAAACCTGTGTTTGGTGGCTTGAGCCATATCCAGTCAATGTTGCGTTATATTGCCGATAACTACGATCAAAAAATTACCATTGAAAATGTATCCACTTCGACGGGCTTGCATAAAAACTATGCCATGAAGCTGTTTAATCGAGTGATGAAGGTGTCGATAAAGCAGTACATTAACCAATTGCGCTTGCAGCATGCGCAAGCGTTGTTGATTGATACGGAGAACCCTGTGCTCAATATTGCCCTGGAAGCAGGCTTTGGTTCGGTCAGCCGATTTTATGATATTTTTCAGCGTGAATTTGGCATGTCACCGTTAGAGTTTCGCCGTAAAGTTAGCTAGCGAGGTGATTTTTCAGGACGGTTTTATTGTGTTTTAGTAAGCCTGTTGCTAAATGTTCATGCTTCAATCAGTCAATCTATTTTCCTTACTCCCATTTGATGTCGATATGCTCAGTCGATGACGTCATCAATTGGGGGATGCCACTACATAATAACAACGCTAACTATAAAGAGACCATTATGAGATCTGTATTTTTGTTGTCAGCCTGCGCCATTGCACTATTATCAGCCTGTTCAAATGAATCGCAGCAGGTCACCACGGCGCTGCCGTCAGTCGATAACAACGTTGCCATCAATGCATTGGCTGATACGTTACAAAATCGCTGGACCCTATCTGATAACACTCTGATTTGGCAGGTCAAAGACAGCCATGAAGATCATATTGAATTCAGTGGTGAACAGGCCTCAGCCATTATCTATTACGGCAGTGATGAGCAGGGCCTGTTAACCCTTAAGCGAAAACTCGTTTGGCCTATGTTGCGGACGATCCCCAATGATACCCATGCCAGTTTAATTCATGACTTTCCATTATCGGTGTCACCCAGTGTAGAGATCAATGGCCAAGCGGTGAGCCAAGAAGCCCTAAAGCAGGTGAAACTCGACGGCAGACTCACGCTTAAGAGCCAGCTCAATCAAGATGTCAGCTTAACCCGTACGTTATCACCGAGTCCGACGCAGCCGTTAATGGTTGAGCGACTCGTGTTTAGCAATACGGGCGCGTCGACCATTAATCTCTCGCTGACGGCTTTAGATTATCAGGTTGATACGCCAGCGGATGAAGGGGTCTATGGCAGCTATAACATTCAGGCTAGCAGTGATAAAGCCGGTGAGTTTGCGTTAGCGTCAGGTGAAAAATTAACAGTCTATGTTGATTTCAAAGCCACAAAAGCGGGGCAGAGCAAAGACTTTGATGCCGCGAAAGAGATGGAGTTACGTCAAGATTATGTGGCGGGTTTACGCCAAAACCTGCAACTAGTCACGCCGGATGACAACATCAATAGCATGTTTGAATTTGCCAAGTTGCGCAGCGCTGAGTCAATTTTTAGAACCAAGGGCGGGCTAATGCACGCGCCGGGTGGTGGGCGTTACTATGCAGCGATTTGGGCCAATGATCAGGCGGAATACATCAATCCCTTCTTCCCTTTTCTGGGTAATAAAACGGGTAACGAATCGGCCATCAACAGTTTTCGTCATTTTGCTCGCTTCATGAACGATGAAGGCCACGCATTGCCGTCATCGATTATTGCCGAAGGCGATGATATTTGGAATGGCGCGGGGGATAGGGGGGATTGTGCCATGATTGCCTACGGTGCCAGTCGCTTTGCCTTAGCCTATGGCGATAAAGAGCAAGCGCGTGCTTTGTTACCCCTCATTGATTGGTGTATTGATTTCAGCTATGCCCAACAAACGGCCCATGGTGTCATAGCCTCTGACAGTGATGAACTGGAAGGGCGCTTCCCTGCGGGTGATGTGAACCTGAGCACCAATATGCTTACCTATGGGGCGCTTATCTCCTCGGCGCATCTTAACCGTGAGCTTGGCCGAGCCGAAGAGGCTGCGGATTATCAACAAAAAGCGAAGTTGTTAGCGAGCAATGTCGAGCGTTACTTTGGCGCAAACGTACAAGGCTATGAGACCTATCAGTACTATGAAGGTAATGACAAGCTCAGAGCCTGGATCGCATTGCCACTGACCTTTGGTTTGTTTGAGCGTAAAGATGACACCTTAGATGCGTTACTGTCTGAGCACTTGTGGAGTCCTGAGGGGATCTACAGCGAAGCGGGCAACAAGACGTTCTGGGATCGCGCGACATTGTATGCGTTTAGAGGTATTTTTGCCGCTCAAGAAACGGATACGGCGATGCGTTATTTTAAGTACTACTCTCGTAAGCGTTTGCTCGGCGAGCATGTGCCTTATGCGGTAGAGGCGTGGCCAGAAGGGAATCAACGCCACTTATCAGCGGAAAGTGCGCTGTATGCACGTGTGGTAACAGAGGGGATCTTCGGCATTGAGCCCACCGGCTTCAACCGCTTTAAGCTGGCACCATATTTACCTACAGGTTGGGATAACATGTGTCTCAAGCACATCCGCGCCTTTGAAAGTGACTTTGATGTCTGTGTGACTCGTACTGAGGGCGCTAATAGCCAAGGCTATCAGGTGGTTATCGAACAACATCAAGGAGCGCGTCAGCAGATCAACTGGGATGGTCAGGCGCCGATCAGTGTAAGCCTTTAATTACAAACAAGGCAGGAGGCAGGGATGCGCATTGAACATATTGCGATTGTGGGTGGAGGCACTGCGGGCTGGTTGGTGGCGAACCATCTGGGTAAAGCCCTGCTGGCCCGACGAGAGGCGGGAGATCCTGTCAGTATCACTGTGATTGAGTCGCCTGATATTCCTATCATAGGTGTGGGGGAAGGCACGGTTCCCACCCTGCGTGAGTCACTGCAAGGCTTTGGCATTGATGAATCCGAGCTGTTCCGCTGTTGTGACGCATCCTTTAAACAGTCAATTAAGTTCGTCAATTGGCGGGATAAGGTGGCATTTTCTCAGCCAAATATGCAGGAAAATGCGTTTCATCATCTGTTTGATAGCCCCAGTCCATTTGGTAAAGACTTGTCTGATTATTGGTTGCAGTTGGCGGCCAATACGAATATGACTCGCCCTTATGCTGAGTTCGTGTCGCCGCAGTATGCCAGCTGTGAGCGAAATCTAGCGCCAAAAACCGTGACATCGGCGCAATACAAGGGCGCTCATGGCTATGCCTACCATCTTGATGCAGCCAAGTTTGCCAGATTACTCAAAGATAATGCCATCAATAAATATGCAGTGAAGTGTCTGTCCGATACCGTTGTTGAGGTCGAACTTGCTCCGAACGAGGAGGGGATCTGCGCCCTACACACGAAACAGAAAGGCCGTTTGGCGTTTGATTTTTTTGTTGATTGTTCTGGTTTCGCCGGCTTGCTGATGGAGAAAGCCCTCAAGGTGCCGTTTGAGTCGAAGGCAAAAGCGTTGAGAATGAACAAGGCGCTGGTGGTGCAAGTGCCCACCGACGGGCAACAACCGCTGCCGCCCTATACGTTGGCTACGGCGCATCAAGCGGGCTGGATCTGGGATATTGCCTTGCCGGAGCGCCGTGGTATCGGTTTGGTGTATTGCGATGACTACTTAAGTGATGAAGAGGCAAAAACCAAGCTAAACCACTACTTGGGGACAAGCGATTATCAAGCAAACTATCGCTTCTTACCCATGCGCGTCGGGCATTTGCAGAAGTTTTGGCATAAAAACTGTGTCGCTTTGGGACTCGCACAAGGGTTCTTAGAGCCGTTAGAGGCGACCTCTATTTTGCTGACAGACTTTGCCGCCAGTTTTTTAGCGAGAAAGTTTCCGATGACTGTAGATGATATGGCTCCACTGCAACAGCGCTTTAATCGGGTGATGGACACAGCATGGCAACGGGTGATTGACTTTATCCAGCTGCATTACTTCTTGTCAGACAGGCAGGATTCCGGCTTTTGGCGCGATAATCATGCATCTTGGCTGGATAAAAGAGCGTTGTCTGACATTGTGATAGAAAGGCTTTCTCTTTGGCAGCAGTTCCCGCCTCATCCTGATGACTTCTTTGCTCAGTTTGAGGTATTTGGCGTCGATAACTATCTCTACCTGCTTTATGGCATGCAGTTTAGTACACGAAATCGTATCTTCACTGGCAGTGAATGTTCCGATAGTGAGGGACATGTACAAAAAATACGTCACGCTACTCAATTTCTCCAAGGAAAACTCCCTGCACACAGGACCTTGATAGAACAGATTAAACAATCTGGCTTTGAAAAAGCTTCCTTCTAGGAGATGAGCTGCGTTCAGTTTTAAACTTCTAGTCCCTAGTCCCTAGTCCCTAGTCCCTAGTCCCTAGACCTAAGATTTAAGCCCCACGTAATAAGTCCCAAGCGCTAAGTCGTAAGCCCCAAATCATAAGCCCCAAGTAATAAAATAAGTCATAAACCATCAATAGAAAGCGGCACTCATAGAGTGCCGCAAAATCACCTTTTCACCTCGTTTGATATCAATTACTTAACTAATCGAGGCTCTGCCCAATCAGCATGATCGGCATAGTTGCCATCTCCGCCATCAGTGGCGATAAGCTTAAGCTCGTGCGCGCCCTGTACATCGATATCTATGACTCGGCCACCATCGGCTAAGGTCAGGACGCCTGAATCAAACGCCAGCACGCCATCGACATAGACCTCGAAGCTGACTGAGCTGCCGTCATTGCCCTCATCATCCACACCGACAATACTGCTAAAGCGTTGGTATTGTGCGTTGAGGTCGAAGACCATTTCACTGATCGCATGGGTGCCAAACCCTTCACTGTAAATCTGTTGTTCAATGGACAGCGGATTTCCAGCAATGCTGCGGTTCACCTGGGTAGTGCCCCAACCGCTGCTGATACTTTCTGCTGGAAAGTACGTCAGTGAAAGGGGGAGTGCGCGGCTTAATGTGGGGGCGGCCCAGTCTGCGTGATCCCAGCTGATGCCATCGCCAGCATCTAGGACCTGTAGAGTGAGTGTCTTACTGCCCAGTATGGCGAGTTGTACCTGCTGACTTTGGCCGCCAGTCATGGTGCCACTGCTAAAGGCAAGTTGATCATCGAGTAAGATTTGAAAGACCACTGAGCCATTAGTGCCCACTTCATCATCTAACCCTATGGTGGTCGTGAATGTTGAGTATTGCCCGTCAAGTGGGTACACCAGCTCACTGTATGCATGGGTGCCGATGCCTGTGTCATAGGTGACCCCCGCAATGGTGAGCGGGTTTTGATACACGCTGCGGTTAAATTGGGTGACGCCCCAATCCGTTCGATTCACAATAGGTGTCAACGCCATTAATGGCACAGGAGCTGGGTCTAAAATTGTAACGGTACTTGAATCAAGCGTACTGAGGCCTTCATTGTCGGTTACCGTTAAGCTGATACTGTACTGACCAGCATTGATGAACACATGCGATGGGTTGGCGGCATTAGAGACCATTCCATCACCGAAATCCCACAGGTAGCTGACGATACGGCCATCACTGTCATCGCTGCCCGCACTGCTAAATGGCGTAGATGCGCCAGTGACGGCACTGTCGGGGTGGGTGAGTTGTACGGTCGGGGCCACATTAGCGATCTTTATGCCGACCATTGCGGTATCAGTGGCAGTGTGATTGTCATTATCGGTGACGGTTAACGTCGCGGTGTAGTTGCCATTGGCGTGATAACTATGCGTAGGGTTGGCATCAACGCTATTAGTGCCATCACCAAAGTCCCACAGGTAACTGACGATATGACCGTCAAAATCGGTACTGCCAGCACTGCTAAAGGCAATGCTTTCATCGATCGCGGCGTAATATCCGCCATTGGCTTCGGCGACAGGCAGCGTTGAATCGAGCTGTCTTTCATAATAGACCTGCAAGGTGGCTGAGTAGTCACTAAATGGGTCAACCATGACCTCTAGAGTGTTGCCTCTGGCATCAGCGCCGAAGATACACAATTCACTTAATCTAGCACTCATGTAGGGACGACAATGGTATTGCTCTAACGTGGGCGCGCTATTGATGGCTACAAAGAGATCGGGATCGCCCTGATAACCGCCGGGCAGCACCACCGTAGTGTTAATCGCATCAGTTGGTATGGCAAATTGATAGCGAAGCGGCGTCTCACCTTGTGTGCCTGAGAGTGAATCGTCGGCGAGGAAGATGCGCTCACAGCCTTCACATAAACTGCTGTCATCGACGGCAATGATGCTGAATGTGGCATTGCTGTAGGCCGAGAAGGCATCAATGGCTGTGTGGTAGTTTTGATGTGACGCCGGGGAGGTGATGGCAACTAACTCTGGGGTGCCCGTTGCTTGAAATGAGATAAAATCGGCTATCCAGGTATCACCATTTTTATAGGGTGCACTGCCTTTTGAGACATACAAATCGGGATCTTCGCTAAAGCCATCAAGGTAAAAGGCGACAGCTTCAGTGCCTTGGGGGATGGTGATTTCATAGTGGTCGATGTCGCCCAGTGTCGCGCTCAGTGGCGTGTATTGCTCTAATAATTCGCCTTGGGGGACATAGTCAGCGCCTGAGCCATCCCAGACATGCTCAACGTGACTGGTCAGTTGGACTAAGCCTGTGTCGATGAGGTTGCTGTTACTCCACAAATTAGCTCTAACCGGCCCGTGTAGCGCGGCGGTCATGCGATTAACCTGGCCTTGGGTGTACATGGCATAGTTATCTGAATAGTGCATAAAGTTTTCGGTGTTGGTGGCTTGCCCTAAGCAGTTAGGGAAGTTGTTTTGTAAACTGCTGAGACTGATCTGCGGCGTATCGCAGTTATTGTCGCCAGTCGCCTCACAAAAGGCGGCCTGATGTATGGAGCAGCTACCGCCTTCGAAGGTGTGTGGCAGATTGAGCCAATGGCCAAATTCATGGGTGAACACCGAGCGAAAGTTTTCATTGGTATTGTCACCGAAATAGTGGCCGTTATAGACCACCCTGGCGGTGCCTGCAGCTGACATGCCTTGCTCTGGATACCAGGCTACACCGGAGTTATTGGTGGCGCCGTTATTGTACAAGTCATGTTGAATGTAGATATTCATGTACTTGAAGTTGTCCCAAGAGTCATCAGCAATGGCTTGATTGAAATCAGCCCAATGGCCATATCCTGCCCCCGTTTCATACCTGACTATACCGTTGGTTGGGTTGCCATTAGGGTCGAGTTTGGCCAATACAAATTCAATGTCCAGGTTGGCGCGAATCGCCTTGAATTCATCGGCGATAGGCCCATCAAACTGATTGAGGCCGCGAAAGTCCTCCGTGGTTTGGTTTAAACCCGCAATGATTTTCTCTTCGGTCAGGCAGGTCGATGCGGCGTCATCACAGTTGTATTCATCGCCATAGACGTGAACAACCACGGGAATGTAGTAGCGACCCGGCTCGCCTTCTCCTTGGTCAATGAGCGCATTGCGCTGCGTTACCTGTGCAGAGGATAGTGTGCTGGCGCGTGACTGGGCCTTTGATGCGTTTTGGCTTAATGCGTGTTTATTGGTGACCTGTAGTTGATGCCAATTTTGGTTGTTGGTGTCAGTGCCGCACAGGGAGCTTGAGGGGGAAGTTTGGGCGTTCAGGGCAGGTTGCTCACTCAGCCCTTGTGTCATTTTCGACGCAGTTTGTACTGGGTTATGAGGTAACTGTTTTGCTGGCTTTTCCCCTACAAAATGGGCACTGGCATTGGAGTCTGTGTACGTTGGGGAGGCGATGGTTACACTGCCTGCGAGGGTATAGGCGCTAGACAGTGCGATCGCGATTGCACTCAAGCCGATGGCTTTTTGAGTTAATGTCATGATTATGTCTCTTATTAGCGGTTAATCAGAGAGTCGACGGTCGCCTCTGTGGGCAACGCGCCGAGTTAGGGCTTTAAACCAACCTACATAAATACTGATCATTCTTACTGGTTAAAACCGCTGATAACTACGTTATGAGTTTTGTAATTAGAATAACTAGTTATCTGCAACTCAAGCCTTGTTCTAAGCGGTTTTTCCTGCGTAATGTTATGAACACTTACTTATCCAGATTGGTATTACATTATGCTGGGATGAACGGAGCACTTATTGGCGCAGCATTGGCGCGCCCCAGTCTGCATGATCATGATTGATATTATCGCCGCCATCGGTGGTGATAAGTGTCATCTCAATTGCACCTGAAATGTCGATATCGATGTCATGGCCTGCATCCGTTCCCAGTAGCACCGGGCTGGCGTAAGCGAGGGTTCCATCCAGGTAGATCTCAAAGGCCACACTGCCGTTATTGCCGGTTTCATCATCGAGTCCGACGGTGGTCTGGAACCGCTGATACTGTCCTTGGAGATCATAGACAATCGCGCTGGTGGAGTGCGTGCCAATGCCGTCGCTATAGACGGTGCCATTAATGGTGAGCGGATTACCTTCGACGCTATTGTTAAAGTGGGTAGTGCCCCAGCCTGTGCTGATACTGGTGGGGGTGAGTGTGAGTAGCGACACATCGCTATCGACAGTCAGCTGAGGGGTTAACCAATTGGCATGATCGCTGTTAATGCCGTCACCGCCATCCTCAACCACTAAACGCAGTTCAAAGGCGCCACTGACATCGACACTGAGAGGGACGGCGCCATCAGCTCCGGTCAGTACGCCGGAATCAAACCCTAATACCCCATCAAGGAATACCTTAAATTGTACCGAGCCACCGTTGCTGACCTCATCATCGACACCCACACTGGCGTTAAACTGACTGTATTGGCCAGCTAAGTCATAGACGATTTGACTGGTAGCGTGTGTGCCGATGCCCTTGGCATAAGTTTGTCCGCCAACCCTAAGTGGATTGCCATTGACACTTTTATCGGTCTGAATAGTGCCCCAGTCTGCTTGCTGACTTACCGGGGTTAAGCTGGTGAGATCAGTATCGGTAGGCAGTGGCGGCTCCACAGGGGGAATGACAGTACCATCGTTAGTGGATATGGTGATCGTCTGTCCCGCATCAATATTGAGCTCGACATAGGAAAGGGCTACGCCATTGATACTCGTACTGCTGGCCGTGAAGGGGGTTTCATCGACATAGAGAGTGTCAAAGCTTCCGGCAAACTGGGCTTTCCAGATTAAGGGCTGGCTCGAAGTGGCACTGTTACTCAGGGTACTGGTGTGTGAGCTTTGATGGCGTAAATTGACCATATCATCGATGTTACGGCTGTAATCATTAACATCCATTATGCTCTGACCGACGGGTAAGTTATCGACTTGCACAAACTCCATGGTGGCAGGCAGACGAGACAGAGTTTCGATCTTGCCTTGATGCACTTTGGGCTGATAGCCCATCATGTGGGTGATCAGGTTGGAGACGTTAGTAAATGCAATCTCCGGGTAAGTTTTAGCTTGCTGCTCTGGGGTTCTGTCGCTAAAGAAACGCTCTAATCCTGTCTGCATCCAATACCAACCGCGGTCATTTTGGCCGTAGTTAAAAAAGGCTTCGGGTAGATAGGTTTTGGCTTCTTCATTGAGGTTCTCTGAATTATCGTGGATAAACTGCAGATAGTCGTTGGCTTTTTGGCCCGGTTCTAACAACTCCTTCATCGGCATAAAGAAACTGTTTTCATGACCCCAACCGAAAATGGCGTTGCCGTAACCATCAAATGCACGGGCATAAGTGGCGCTGTTGTCGTCATACCAGTCTTGTTGAAATCGGTTGAGTAATAGTGCAGCCTTGGCCTGATAGGTGTCAGCATCGGAAATGAGTTGATCAACAATCTGCTGATCGGCGACTAAGTCGGCCTTAGCACGTAACATTTTCTCATAGGCAAGTGTGGCTTGATACTGTACACCGAGTGTATCGCCGGCTTCGACGACGCGGTTCATGCTGTTTTCAATGCGGTACAGATCGCGGTTATCCACCGGAGTGTCTGAAAAATCAAGATCAAGCACTACATCGGTTAAGTTATTCCAATCAAGATCAATGGTTTTAAGACTGAGGATATCTTTGGCGTAGGTACGTGAGCCCGCTTCAACCACCATTCTTTCGGTATTGCCATCGGAGAAGGCAAAGCCGAACGAGAACTTATAGCGGTAAGATTGGGTGCGCAGTAGATTATCCATGTAACCACTTTTGAGGGTGATTACATTGCCCACTACTGTGTAGTCGATGCCCAGGGTTAACAGCGTATCTCCATCGGTGACGCCTTGTAGTGACACGCCATCTGCAACTGTAAAGGTCAGAGGGATGTCCGGCACTGTTTGGGTGTTTTCAAAGAAGAAATAATCATGATTCAGAACTGGCGCGTCATTATTGGCGTCGGTGAGATTATTGATCCGTACGCTCAGGTAATCGTCCTTACCATTTCTAAAGCGCACTTTGAGCCCCATATCTTGCACGCCGAGCCGGGCAAAATACTCTTTTTTAATGATCAGTTGACCCGTTTGTTCGTCGGCCTCCAAGGTGAAAGTCAATTCATCTTCGGCGATGTGACTCGCGCCTTCAAACTCCCACAATGTTGGCAAAATGCCCTCATTGCCACGATTATCCACGATGCCATTGCCATTAAAATCGTAACGACTGGCGAACTGTTCATGCAGTTGCTTGCCATAATCCATGAAGGTGTCATTTAACCAACGGGGATCGCCTGTTTGCTCATACATGGTGTAGATTTTTTCGAGCAGTTCCAGTGGCGCCGGCAGTTCTTGAAACCCAGCGTCCATGTAGTAAGGTGCGCCATAAAAGTTGTACGACCATAGTGTCCAGTATTCCTGCCAGAAACTTTTAGTTTGCGCCGTAGCCCAAGGGTCAAGGGGGTCGAGGTTTGGATCGCTGATCTGCACGCGCTTATCTTGCAAGGCATCAAAGGCGAAGCGCTGCAACATATCAAAATTTTCTTCATTTAAGCTGAGGATTGAGGCACCTTCGGTTTGATGGGCGACGTCGCGCAAACAAAAGTTTTCTCGGTAACCCTGCGCGTTAGAGGTCGGTGTGCCGTGATAACTGCCCCACAGTGATGGCACTGCGGGGACGCCCGCATCTCTGAATTTAGTTATCCTGTCAGCGACTTCAGTGGTGGGATACTGCTGCGGGCCAACCACAAGATAGTCATAAATAAAGTTAATTGAACCGTCTATGGCATGGTCTAACTCCGCATTGCTTGAGCTTATCTTAATTTCGGTTGCTGGACGGATTCGAGCATCGCGGATCAAACCGTCGGCGTAAGCTGGGAGGGTGAAAGTGCCAAGGGCTAATCCAATGGCGATAGAGAGGCTTGCATAAGGTTTGCGATTTAACATGATGTTTATTCACTCCTGGATAAATGTTCTATTGTTTTTATTTATCACATCAGCAACTGCAAACTTCTATTGATGCCTGGTTATTATCCAACCATCCGTTAGCAATACTTACCACCGTAAAATAGACTAATGATTATTGAAAAATAGTCTGTTTATATTCCATCGAATAGTTATGTAGGTATATCGCATTGAATATATAGGTATTTAATTACTTGCCTTCGGTGTGATTAAAACGGGGTATGCAACAGTTAGGTATATTGGTAATAAAATTAAATGACATCATTGATAAATATAAATAACGATGAATTATCTGTTGGGTTATTTAAATTATTGCTGACAATTATTATCAGCATTCCATTTCTGGAGATGGTGTTCTATTCAGGCTATTCACCGTTGTTGTGCATTTTTATATTTAGTATTTGCCCACCAATTCAGTGAATAACCAGGTGGATATCGTTAAATGGGAGATAAAAGCGCCTTTTCAGGAATGACAGGCGCAGGGATCTAACCGAGCATACTAGCTATCCAAAGAATGACGGAAAGAATCCAGCTATGGCGCAAGATAAAAAACCTATAGAGCAGTTTTCCGAGGTTAAGCATGCTCATCGACGTTTCAATCCATTAACCGCTGAGTGGGTCTTGCTTGCTCCACACAGAGCAAAGCGCCCCTGGCAAGGTCAAGTCGAGGCTAGTGCCCTTATTGAATCGACTGCCCATGACGCCAGTTGTTTTCTGTGTGCAGGTAATACCCGCGTTAATGGTGAAATCAACCCTGACTATAACGCCACATTTGTGTTTAAAAATGATTTTTCAGCTCTGCTCCCTGAGGGGCCTAAAACCCATCAAGATGACCCTCTGTTTCAACTGAGTACGGAGCGAGGTGAAAGTCGGGTGATCTGTTTTTCACCCCATCACAGTAAAAGTTTACCAGAGCTCGAACTTGGCGAACTCGAACAGGTGGTCGCCACTTGGAAAGAACAAAGTGCAGAACTTGGCAAAGAGTATCGCTGGGTACAGCTGTTTGAAAATAAAGGCGCGGCGATGGGGTGCTCCAACCCTCACCCCCATGGACAAGTGTGGGCACAGACCCAGTTGCCCAGCTTGGTGGAAAAAAAGCAAAAACATTTATTGGCTTACAATCAACAGCATAACAGCAGTTTGTTAGCGGACTATGCACAGCGTGAACTGGCTAATGAAGTGCGGCTGGTGGTCGCTAATGACGACTGGCTGGTGGTGGTACCGTATTGGGCGGCTTGGCCATTTGAAACCTTATTATTGCCGCGATTTCCCATCAAGCGGATGACCGAGTTGACCCCTGCGACGCAAACCTCATTGGCTGACATCATCCAACAATTGACAGTCCGTTATGACAATTTATTTGAATGCTCTTTTCCTTACTCAATGGGTTGGCATGGGGCGCCTTACGATCGAAAGATCCATTCAGAATGGACCCTGCATGCGCATTTCTATCCGCCATTATTGCGCAGTGCCAATGTGAAGAAGTTCATGGTGGGATATGAACTCTTGGCTGAGGCGCAACGTGACATTACCCCTGAAGAAGCGGCGCAGCGGTTAAGGGATGTGTCGGCTATCCATTATAAAAAAAGGGACAATCAATGAGTTCATTAACGATCAAGGCTGCCCGAGCTGAGCAGGCGTTTATCCTGGCCTACGGCAGCGGATCTGAGCTGCAGGCCTATGCACCCGGTCGGGTCAACCTGATTGGCGACCACACCGATTACAACCAAGGATTTGTATTGCCTGTGGCCATCGATATGGGCACCACGGTACTGGCTGCCAAGCGCAGCGATAATTTGATCAATGTGATCGCTATGGATATGGGCGGTGAGCGTGTGAGTTTCAGATTGGAGCAGATAACCTTTGATGAGGCAGTGAGCTGGAGTAACTATGTCCGTGGTTCAATATTATGTCTGTTACAGGCACTGCGACTTAACGACCATGATAAGGATAGGGCTAAAGCGGTGGGCGGCGCCGACCTATTGATACACGGCAACATCCCTCAGGGCTCAGGATTGAGCTCATCGGCCTCCCTTGAAATTGCCGTGCTTAAAGCCATGTCTGACCTGTATGGATTAGGCATTGATGGGGTGCAGGCTGCCAAATTGGGTCAGCAAGCAGAGAATGAGTTTGTCGGCTGTAACTGCGGCATCATGGACCAACTTATCTCCGCATTAGGCCAAGATAACCGTGCCATGTTGCTCGATTGCCGGGATCTAAGCTACCGCTATGCGGCGTTACCCGATGATGTGGTGATGGTGATTATTAACTCCAATGTGCAACGAGATCTGGTTGAGAGTGAATATAACTTGCGCCGCCAGCAGTGTGATGAAGCTGCGGAATTTTTTGATAGACCCTCCTTGCGTGATGTCAGTGTTGAGAGATTATGCGCCGTAGAAGGGCAGCTTGAATCGACTCTTTATCGCCGTGCCCGTCATGTGATTAGTGAAAACGCGCGAACTGAGCGCACCTTTGATGCCCTGAAAAGCGCCGACTTTCAGCGACTGAGTCAACTGATGAGCGCATCGCATGCCTCATTGCGGGATGATTTTGAAGTCACCACCCCAGAGATTGACTTTTTAGTGGCGGTGTTAGCTGAGCGCCTCGGCTGTGAGGGCGGAGTCAGAATGACCGGTGGGGGCTTTGGTGGTTGTGTGATTGCCTTAGTGCCTAAAAAGCATGTCGTCACTGTTGAAGAGACCGTCGCCGAGCATTATCAGGTCAATACCGGTTTAACCGCAGATGTTTATGTCTGTTCGGCGCAAGCTGGAGCCTTTAATCGCTGATGGCTTAAATAGCAGGTTTATTGTCAAGGAATAACAGGTCGTTGGATTATTTTTTGGCGGGATAATTAACGATAACAATAAGAGACAAGGACTATGTTAAACAATATTGATATTGCGATTTTCGTTGGGTATGTGTTGGGCCTGCTTGTGCTGGCCCTGTATATCTCCCGTAATGATAAAGACCACGAACGAAATACCCAAGACTATTTTCTGGCCAGTAAATCTTTGCCTTGGTGGGCTATAGGGGCCTCATTGATTGCTTCTAATATCTCGGCTGAACAGATCATCGGCATGTCTGGCTCAGGTTATGCGATTGGGTTAGCGATAGCCTCTTATGAGTGGATGGCAGCCATTACGTTAATCTTGGTGGGGAAGTACATGTTGCCCATTTTTATTAAGAACGACATCTTTACCATGCCACAATATTTGGAGCAGCGGTTTGATAAGCGGGTCAAGACGACCCTCGCGCTGTTTTGGTTATCTGTGTACATTTTTGTCAATTTAACTGCCGTTTTATGGCTTGGTGGCTTGGCCATTGAAACCGTCGCAGGCATTGATTGGATGTATGGCATGATTTTTCTGGCGATGTTTTCACTCGCCTATTCGCTGTACGGCGGGTTAAAGGCAGTTGCGTACACCGACATTATTCAAGTGGTATTGCTGATTTTTGGTGGGTTACTGCTCAGTTACTTAGCGCTCGATGCAGTGTCTGACGGCCAAGGAGTAGTAGCAGGGTTTACGGTATTGGCTACCGGCTTGCCGGGTCATTTTGAGATGATCCTTACCGAGAGTAATCCGCATTATATGAGCTTACCGGGTATATCAGTTTTAGTGGGTGGCTTATGGATCATGAACATCAGTTACTGGGGGTTTAATCAGTACATCATTCAACGGGCACTAGCGGCTAAAAGTATTCAGGAAGCGCAAAAAGGCATCGCCTTTGCTGCCTACCTGAAACTGTTGATGCCACTAATTGTGGTGCTGCCCGGGATAGCGGCGGTGGTATTACACCCTAACCTGACCACGCCCGATCAGGCGTATCCGTCGATGATGGCGTTAATGCCCACGGGGATTAAAGGCTTGGTCTTTGCTGCGCTGGTGGCCGCGATTGTGTCATCACTGGCGTCTATGACCAATAGTATCTCAACCATCTTCACTATGGATATCTATACCCAACTTAAGCCTGAGAAAAGTCAGCGTCATTATGTGTTTGTCGGGCGCTGTGCCAGTTTCATTAGTCTGGTGATAGCCCTACTGATGGCTGAGCCGTTACTGGGTAAGTTCGATCAGGCCTTCCAGTATATTCAGGAGTTTACCGGAGTATTTACTCCGGGGATCGTGGTGATATTTCTGACCGGGATGTTTTGGAAGAAAACCACCTCTCAGGCGGCCTTAGCTGCCGCACTTGGCTCAGCGCTGTTTTCCTTTGCACTGCGGATGTATTGGCCGGAATTGCCCTTTATGGACAGGATCAGCATTGTATTCCTTCTTTGTCTGGCAGTGACTGTGTGTGTCTCCTTGATGGGCAATGCGACGACGAGTGATCAAAGTGTCGATCTGAGCCACATTAGCTTTGGCACTCAGCGTTCATTTAACGTCTCGGCATTTGGGGTGGTCGTTATCCTTAATACCTTGTACGTGACGTGGTGGTAAAGGCCTAACTCTTACCCAACATGGAGGCCTAGCCTCCTTATTCTGAATAACTCACACTCTCTGTTCAGCGGTGAGTGTCAACATGAGCAAAACATCGATGAATATTTTAGTGACAGGGGGCGCGGGTTATATTGGCTCTCATACCTGTGTCGAACTGTTGAATGCCGGTGAGCAGGTGATCGTGCTGGATAATTTTAGCAATGCTAAGCCGGAGGCGCTTAATCGGGTTATAAATATTACTGGCCAACAGATGATCACGATTGAGGGTGATATCCGTGATGCTGCTTTGTTGGAAACGATATTTAGCCAGCATAATATTGACGCCGTTCTCCATTTCGCAGGGCTTAAAGCGGTGGGGGAGTCTACGATGGATCCACTTAACTATTATGATAATAACGTTAATGGCTCCCTATGCTTATTGAGGGCGATGCAAAAGCATGGCGTGAAAACGCTCATTTTCTCATCGTCAGCAACTGTTTATGGCGATCCCGATAGTGTGCCTATTTTCGAAAGCTCACCGTTAAGAGCCACCAACCCCTATGGACAAACGAAACTGGTTATTGAGCTGATGTGTCAGCATTGGGTCGAATCAAATAGTGAGGTATCGGTTACCTTGTTGAGGTATTTTAATCCAGTAGGCGCACATGACTCAGGAACCCTTGGCGAAGACCCTCAAGGTGTCCCAAGTAATTTGATGCCTTTCATCGCTCAAGTTGCAGTAGGTAAGCGGAAAAGTTTATCCATATTTGGCGATGATTATGACACCCCAGATGGCACTGGTGTCCGAGATTACATTCATGTGGTGGATCTCGCCCAAGGGCATGTTGCTGCCCTCAAGCAACGCAATGAACAAGCTGGTTGTCATGTGTTTAATTTGGGTACTGGCCAAGGGGTCTCCGTTTTGGAGATGGTCACTGAATTTTCTAAAGTGACAGGTCAAGATATTCCTTATCAGATAGCAGCGAGGCGGCCTGGAGATATTGCTCAGTGTTATGCCAGCTCACAAAGGGCAAGGCTGGAGCTGGATTGGTCATCTAAGAGAGAGCTTCAACAGATGATCGCCGATACATGGCATTGGCAACGCCTTAATCCTGATGGCTATGTTTAGTCATGTTGGAGGCTTGTATCGCCTCCTAGCATCAGTGAGCTTGCTCGACTCTTGTTAGTGGAAGTTTGGCTAAGGTATGATTGACGCCGCTCGCTTCACTACTACAATTATAGGGTTAACAATTGAGCCGCTATGGGGTGGGTTGTGGGTTTTCTTTCATGTTAATTGCCAAAGTGGCAATAGGCTTCAGTAGAAGCGCAACCTTAATTTTCTCTCTTACCTGCTTATTGGCTTGTGAAGTTGAGAAGAGCAGTGATTATAGGCTTCATTTCTCGCCAAGCTCTCCAGTGACAAAAACAGATTATATTTTTGGTATACATCCACTGCACAATCCTCAGCGGTTATTTGAGATATTCAATCCCTACATGCAGTACCTGTCAGATAATATTGAGGGGGTTAGTTTTAGTCTTGAAGCTTCTCGTAATTATGAAGCATTCGATGAAAAACTCTATTCAGGTAAGCTAGATTTTGCTCTACCTAATCCCTTTCAAACATTTAATGCGATGAGTAAAGGTTATCGTGTTTTTGCCAAAATGGGGGATGATGAAAACTTTAAAGGGATTATTTTAACGCGCAGGGATGGCGGCATAGAGAAGGTGACAGATCTTAAGGGCAAAGCAGTAAGTTATCCCGCTCCAACAGCCTTAGCCGCAACTATGATGCCGCAATATTACTTGCAAACTCATGGTGTTGATGTGACTGAAGATCTAGATAATCGTTATGTCGGCTCCCAAGAGTCTTCAATTATGAATGTATACCTAAAACAAACTTCAGCAGCTTCTACTTGGCCACTTCCATGGATTGCCCTGTCTAAAGAGCGGCCAGAGCTCGCTGATGAGTTAGAGGTGAAGTGGTCAACGCCACCTCTTATCAATAATGGTTTAGTAGCTAAACATGATATCCCTAATAGTATTGTTGAACAGGTAGCAAATTTAACCGCTGAGTTGCACCTTCATCCCGAAGGTGTGCTTATGCTCGAGGCAATGGCATTAAGCCAGTTTGAGCTTGCCACCAATGAAGATTACTTAGTCGTGGATCAATTTTTAATAAAATTTAATGAGCAGGTAAGGCCAATTAATTGAGCAAGATATATTGCTAACCTTCAACCTTGATGGAGCCAAATCGCAGCAAGATGCTTTTATCAATTAAAGAGTTCTGGACCAAGTCAATTACAAGACAGCTGATTTTGGGCATGGCGCTGACCCATGCCGGCCTAATGACTATTTTTGTGTTTGATCTCGTTCATAGACAGCAAGCGTTTATGGTGTCACAGAGTCAAAGTCAGGCTGTCGGGTTAAGTAATACTTTAGCGGCCAATGGTGTTTCTTGGGTGCTTGCTAATGACATTGTAGGTATTGAAGAGATCATTGCATCCCAGTCTGACTTTCCTGGACTGACTTACGCTATCTTTCTAGATATGAATAACCGGGTTATTGGGTTCACTAATCGAGAAAAAGTGGGTCAGTACTTAGATGATCCTATTAGTCTAACCTTGTTAGAACCCTCAGTGGTGAGCAAGGTACTTGTTGATAATCAATCTTTTATCGATGTGGCATCGCCAATTATGTTTAAGGAACAACAGATAGGCTGGGCACGGGTTGGTATAGATAGAAAAGAGATAACCAACAACCTTAAACTGGTGACTCGAAATGGTTTGTTATACACGCTATTAGCGATATTGGTAGGTGTTATTTTTGCCTATTTAATGGGGAGAGGTTTAACACAAGCTATTCGAACTTTAGTCGAGTCAACAAACCAAGTTGAACGCGGTAAACCTGATGTCGAGTTTATCCTTGAGAGAAGCGATGAGTTAGGAAAACTGAGCCAGTACCTTGATAAAACAGTTAAAACCTTAGCCAAGAATGAGGTTAGTTTAAAACAGAATCAACGCATACTCGAATCTCAAGTTAAGGACCGCACATTTAAACTAGAGCAAGCCAACCTTGAGCTGACTGAATATAGTCAAAAAGTAAAAGACGAAAAGGATAAGTTAGATCAGGCTTATCATCAACTTAAAGCACTACAGCAACAGTTGATAGAGTCTGAAAAATTATCAGCCTTAGGCTCTTTAGTTGCAGGTATCGCCCATGAAGTGAATACTCCGCTTGGTGTTGGATATACTGGAATATCAAGCTTACAAGAGCAGCTAGATATCTTACACAAGCATATTGTCGATGAGACGCTAACGGCTGAAGATATCACTGAATTCCTTGAGTACTCTAATGAAGTCGTATCTCTTATATCTAAAAATATGCAGCGAGCCACCCAGTTAATTAAGAGTTTTAAGCAGATTGCAGTGGTGCAAACTTCTGAAGCACATTATGACTTTTCGCTAAAGGAGATAGTGGCTGATTGTGTACTGAGTTTGAATAACACGCTTAAGCAAAAAGCGATAAAGATAGATATTGATATCGATGAACAGCTTAGTATTGATTCTGAACCTGGGCCCTTTGCTCAGGTGATCAGCAACTTTGTGATGAACTCGGTGATACATGGCTTTGAGGGGCTCAACACTGGCGAGATTAAGATTCATGCCTCGCTCACTGATAGTGAGCTAATAATTGATTACACTGATGATGGTAAAGGAATGAGCAGTGAAAATGTCAAAAAGGTCTATGAGCCTTTTTTTACCACAAAAATGGGTAGTGGGGGAAGTGGTCTCGGGATGCACGTGGTTTACAATATTATTACCCAAAGGTTTAAGGGGAAAATCCATTGCAAAAGCACCCTAGGTGAAGGAGTGTCGTATCACATTATCATTCCTATCTCTGCGCTTTAACACCAAGCTTAAAATCATTCACTTCATTCATCACCATACCGTCTCTGGTATACAACGATATTTAATTTTTAACACGATATTTAACGATGTTGATTGACGATATATCGTGTTTGACCGATCTAGCTCCTAATTATCTGGCGATCCCACCTCTATTTACCCTATGGCATACAAGATGCTGTTTCCCACTTAGTTTTTAAATGTTTAAAGGCGTAACAATTATTTTAATTAAGCGCCTATTCAAATAATAAGTAAGGGAAAGATGTGATGAAAAAGAAGGTATTAGCGCTATTGGTTCCAGCCTTGCTGGCTGCGGGAACTGCTCAGGCTGCTGAAATTTATAAAGATGATACCAACAGTATTAACATGATGGGTTGGTTGGGTTTTGCTGCGCTCAACGATGGCAATGATACTGCGGTGGTCGACAACTTTTCCCGTATCGGTTTTCGATTTGACCGTCAGGAGAAAAATGGTTGGCGCAGCTTTGCTCATACTGAGTGGGGCATAAATATGGTGACCAGTGATGACAGCCTAAAATATGAAGGCGGTCAGTTAGGGGCAGAGAAAAGCTCAGACTTTTTATTTAACCGTTTAGGCTACGTTGGACTTGCCCATGACAAGTGGGGAAGTTTAACTTTTGGTAAGCAGTGGGGAGCCTATTATGATGTGGCTTACACGACCGATGTGCTTAATGTGTTTACTGGGTACTCTGTGGGGGCTTACACCTTCGGTGATGGTGGCTTAACTGGTGCGGGTCGTGCAGATTCAGCCTTTGTCTACCGTAACTCTTTTGGAAGTTTAGATATCGCCCTGCAATATGCTGCCAAGCAAAATGGCGATGTTGCGCTATTTGATAAAGACGGAATGGCGATAGATGATGGCTCACACATCAGTTTTGATACTAGCTATGGTGCCAGTTTAACCTATCACTTTACTGACAAGTTTAAGGTGTTAGCAGGCTTCAACCGTGGTGATTTTGAAGGCCGTTTAGCGGGCGTAGCTGTTGATGATACTAATGAGATCCTTGGTGTTGGCGCGCAGTATGGCTCGTTTTATCAATATGCGCCAAATCGTGAAGCCGATGGTTTATATCTAGGCTTTAATGCTCACCAAAGTAAGCAAAATGAGCTTGTTGCAGGCCAATTATATGATTCAACCGGAGGTGAGTTTCTCGTCGCTTACCAGTACGATAATGGCTTTGTGCCAAGCTTCTTACTCTCATACCAAGACTTAGATACTGATGAGAATACGGCTATCAAAGGGCAGTGGACGCGACAATTTGCTGTGCTGGGGCTACATTATCGCTACAGCAATGACACTGTGATGTACGCCGAAGCCAAGTTAGACTTCAGTGAGATGGATGATAAGAGCTTTGAAGCGCTTCAAGATAACAATTATGCGATAGGTATTAGATACTTCTTCTAAACAGCTGTATACCGAATACCTACCAAAAAAACACCTCCTTTGAGGTGTTTTTTATTTTCTGCCCTAAACCACCTACTTCAGTAGGTGGTTATCATCCATAGGCTTTTCTTGAAGTCGTTAATAGAGCCTTTTTATGCCGAACTTTGTGCAGAGGTTTAGTGAATAGTGTAGTGCAAGCTTCTAAATCAGTGCTGGAACTGTTCCATTCATTTACCTGCATTCCCTGCCATCCATAGCGGTCAGTGATTTAGTAGAGCCTATAGGGATATATCAACGGCGACTTGCAGGTGCACAGTAACTAAAGATCCCTTATAGGGAGTCATTTTAAAGCCACCTTCTTCAGAAGGTGGATTATTTACACCTGAGAACGAGTGAGTTTCAGCAGATCCCAAGTTTTTTCATTTTGCTGCGCAGGGTGTTGGGGTTGATATCTAACAGCTCTGCGGCGCCGCCAGTCCCATAGAGTTTTCCGCCAGTGACACGCATTGCATGTTCGATATATTTACTGATCATAGTATCTAGCGGAACCAGTTTGTCTGAGGCATGACTTGGGTCGATAACTATCGTCTCGCCAGAGCTACTTTCGACAGCTTCTTCGCTATGAGTGGCTGAGATAAAATCAAAGTTTAGTGGCCCTTGGGGGGATTGAATAATGGCTCTTTCTAGCACATTAATTAATTCACGCACATTACCAGGCCATTGATAGCTATTGAGTGCATCTAGCTGCTCGGTGGAGACTCTAGGGAGTTTGCTCAGGTTGAATTTTGCGCTAAGAACCTCGAGAAAATGTTGCACTAGTAGGGGAATGTCCGAGCGTCTTTGCCTTAATGAGGGGATCTCTATTGGGAATATCGCTAAGCGATACCAGAGATCTTCACGAAACTCACCACTGTGTACCATAGCTTGTAAATTTCTGTGGGTAGCGGCTATCACCCGAATATCGAGTTGAACACTATCATGGCCGCCGACTCTTGTGATGGTACTGTTCTGTAATACCCGCAGTAAACGGACCTGAGCCGATAACGGCAGCTCGCCAATTTCATCAAGGAAAATGGTCCCGCCATTGGCTTGCTCAAAGTGACCCGCTTTGCGTTTTTCAGCCCCTGTGAAGGCGCCTTTCTCATAACCGAATAGCTCTGAATCAATCAATGTGTCAGGGATTGCCCCGCAGTTGACCTTGATAAAGGGTCGGCTTGAGCGTGAAGATTGTTCATGAACCGCATTGGCAATGACCTCTTTACCACAGCCCGTTTCCCCTTGGAGTAATACGCTTGTGTTAAGTTTTGCGATGGCCTCAACTTGGCTCATCACTTTTTTCAGCCCTGCATTTCCGCCAACAACGCCATTGGGGGTAAAGATAACGCGCTTGAGTGAACGGTTCTGCTGAGTCAACGCTTGATTCAACATGAGTAGATTTCTGTCTTTGAGGTTAAACGCCGTGATCAAAGAGAAGGTCTGCATATGTGGCTCAATCATATCCCCATGCTTAGTTTTGAATACTCCAACGTTTTTAGCGTAAAAGCCAACTATGCCTAGGTGCGTATTCCCTGAAACCATCCTCATCAGTATCAATGATTTAATGTCAGGAATGACCTTAGGGGCAACAAACTGCGTCACGCTATCTAATGAAATGTCATTGACAATTCTGATGACAGGACGGTCCGCTTGCTGGAGTAACTGCTCCATCTCTTTTGAGATAGGCACTTGGTTCTCTAGAGGCGTTGCCACCTGCTCATTAACATGAGCAAGAAACTGAATGTCACTGAACTCAGGTCGATAAATATTGAGGAAGATCCCATCGATAGGCAAAACTTGCTTGATGAGCTCAAAGTAACTTTGCAGTGACTCCTCAAGCTGCAGACTGCTACATAGACGTTGAGTTGCGTTGTAATAGAATTTTCTTTCCATTGATATTTCATATTAACCACGAAGTTTCGTGATTGTAGATCATTATATATCGTGATTCTGTGTCCCTCTTCAAACAATCATTTCTCTACACCTCTTTTTAGGTAGTTGGCATACCTGCTGCACTGTTCATAGGCATCAGCAGAACAGAAATTAGCTAAGTACTAACAGGTTTAGTCTGACTATTTTCTTTCAAATTAATACGTTGAATTCAATTTCTAGTGCTAGTTCAGAGTAAGAAGAATGAGAAGAGGGATGATGAAACATGAGTGAAAAACAGAAGATGGATCATAGCCGGCGTCAGCTATTAAAAGGGGGCGCAGCCCTAACTTTAGCTGGCATAGGTAGCGCAGCGACCTTACCCGTGATGGCTGCAACACAAGGTAAAGGTCAGACTAAGTTTGATGAAGTTGTCGATATTATCGTTATCGGCAGTGGCTTCGCCGGTATGTCTGCAGCGCTTAAGGCTAGAGAGTCGGGTGATAGCGTGATGGTGATCGATAAGATGCCAGTGTTCGGAGGTAACTCGACCATCAACGGTGGCGCTATGGCGGTTGCGGGTTCTCCCTTGCAGAAGCAAGAGGGCATTGAAGACTCTGTCGACACTATGGTCGCCGATATGCTGGAAGCAGGCAGAGGGATGAATGATGTTGAGATGCTCAAGCTTGTCTGTAATGGCACGGCAGAGTCATGTGAATGGTTAACCGAACACGGGGTTAAGTGGAAACCTTTTGTACAGCATTTTGGTGGACATTCACTGCCACGTGTTTTGCAGACGGTTGAGAGCTCGGGTGCTGGCATTATTCGTCCTTTAATCAAGGCGGCGAAGAAGGCGGGTATCGATATGCGAAATCAGACTAAGCTCGAATCTTTCGTCAAAAATGATGAAGGACGTGTGATCGGCATTAAGGTTCGAGATGGCTTTTATTTTCCCAGAAATAAAACAGGTAAAGTACGCCTGTTTGGTGCAAGTAAGGGAGTGATCATGGCCACAGGAGGCTTTGGGCGAGATATCGAGTATCGTCAGATGCAGCAGCCAAAATTGACCAAGGAGTTGGACTCAACCAATCACCCAGGAGCTACATCTGAAGCACTCAAGCAGATGATGTTAATCGGGGCTAATCCTATTCATCTCGATCAAATTCAGCTAGGCCCGTGGGCATCTCCTGATGAGAAGGGCTTTGGCACAGCTTCTCAGTTCAACACCATCGCAACTTACCCAAGCGGCATCGTCGTCGATTCACGTACCGGTGAGCGCTTCTTTAATGAGCTGGCTGACAGAAAGGCCCGTGCTGACGCCATCATGACCCGCCGCGATGAGCAGGGAAACCCAGTATATCCGATAGGGTTTACTAATGCCCAGGGCGCTAAAAAAGCGCAAACATTAGCTTGGGGGCTTAAGTATAAGGTGATTCAAAAGGCGGAAACCTTAGATGAATTAGCTCAGCTTTATGGCATTCCAGCAAAAGCGCTTAAAGAGCAGGTTGCACGCTGGAATCAGGCGGTATCGGCGGGCAAAGACAGTGAGTTTGGCCGTCCTATGCAAAAGGCGATGAAACTAGAGCAAGGTCCTTGGTATGGGGTGCGCATGTGGCCAAAAGTGCATTACTGCATGGGCGGAGTCCGAGTAAACACACACTCTCAGGTGCTGCACCTTGTCACAGATAAGCCTATCGAAGGTTTGTTCGCAGCCGGTGAGGCAACTGGTGGCATTCATGGGGCAAGTCGCCTCGGAGCCTGCGCCGTTGCCGAAGGTGTGGTAACTGGACGTAATGCCGGTCAGATGTGTACACAGTCCAAGCGAGTCGAGCTAGCGCAAGCCTAGTGACTGTTTTGATAGCTAATGAATTTTAATCGTTTCAGTTGAAACGTAATGGATAGACAGATGAACAATAACAAACAGATGATTTTGATTGCCGCTGCACTCAGCTTACTTTCTGGTAGTGCGTTGGCGATGGACAGTGTGGTACTCGATGGTCAGCACCTGACTCAAGCACAGGCTTGGGAAATTGCAGATGGTGCAGAGGTCAAAATTGCTAAACAGGCAAGAAAGCAATTGGGTAAGGCGCATTCACTGTTGATGGACGCCGCTCGACTAGGTAAGCCTGTGTATGGACTGACCGTCGGCGTTGGGCTAAACAAAGATCATAAACTCTTCTCTGCAAATGGTGAGCTAAGTGATGAAGTGATTAAGGCATCTAAATCCTTTAACTACAGTACCCTTCGCGCTCACAGTGCTGGTATTGGTGAAGCGATGCCTGTACGTCTGACGCGCGTTGCTTTAGCGGTAAGGCTTAATACTATCTTGTCGGGTCATACTGGCGTACAGCCTTATGTTGCCGACCTCTATCAAGCTTATCTAAATGAAGGCATTACGCCAATTATTCCATCAAGAGGCACAGTGGGCGAAGCTGATATCTTGCTTTCATCCCATGTCGGCCTTGCCATGATTGGCGAGTGGGATGTGATGTATAAAGGTAAGCGCGTTAGCAGTGCCAGCGCAATGAAAGCGGAAGGTATCAAACCGTTAGATCCCGTGGGGAAAGATGCGCTGTCAATCCTTTCAAACAACTCAGTTGCAGTCAGTTACGCCATGAAAGGCTACCGAGACGCCGCTAAGTTGATCGATGTGACTCCGACTGTGTTTAGCTTGAGTCTTGAAGGTCTTAACGGAAACGTGGCGCCATTCCTGCCACAAACAAATAATATTCGCCCGTTCCCCTATATTAAAGAAGCGACAACTGAGATCTTAGCCGATCTTGATGGCAGCTATCTGTGGAATGTTAATGATGAGCGTTCGTTGCAGGACCCGTTAAGCTATCGCACAACGGCTTATACCTTGGCTAGTGCTAAAGATGCACTGGATAATTTAGGTAATGTGATTGAGGTCCAGATAAACCACTCTGATGATAATCCTGCCGTTGTGATGGGCGATACCGCTGATTATTCGCAGCATTCTCAAGTGAATAAGTACCTGGTTGAAGGTAAAGGCGGCGTGTTCCCAACTACCAACTTTGAGCCGCTTCCTGTCGCATTAGCTACGCAGCAGTTAAGCATCGCTTTGACTCATATGTCTCATAACAGCGCCATGCGTACCATTCACTTGTCAGATGATCACTTTACTCATCTGCCACGGTTTTTGAGTGCGCCGGGCAACAATGGCCATGCATTTGGTGCAATACAGAAGACGTTTGTTGATATGCAGGTGCGCAATAAAATGTTGGCAAATCCAGTATCGTTCGACGGTATTGCTATTGCGGGTAATATCGAAGATACCTTCACGAACCTAAAGCTCGCTTCTGACAACCTTATTCAGATTGTTGATAACACCAATGTGATGTACGGGCTCGAGTTACTGCACTCAACGCAGGCCATTGACCTAAGAAAGCTGGCAAACAGTCAACTTAAGCTAGGCAAGGCGACTCAAGCTATGTACCAGGCTTATCGCAAAGAGGTGCCATTTGTCAGTGTAGACCGTCCGTTTACACCTGATATTAGCGCATCTCACGCCTTTATCATGAATTATTAATCAATCGGTTAACGACTCATAAACTCAAATTAATCAAGTGGGAGGCTATGACTCCCACTGTGAGACCTTGTAGGATCCAACATGTTTAAAAACTTATCAGTGCTCTCATTGAGCCTTACACTTGCCTTTTCCCTAGCGACTGCATTTTCACCTTTTGCGAATGCTATGAAAATCAAAGATTATCATAAAGAGATAATGACAGATGAAAGTGGACAGGTTGAATGTGCAGCCTGCCATGGGGATGTGAAACGCAAAACCATTCCACAAGTTAGCGCTTGCGAAAGTTGCCATGGCAGCGTCGAGGATGTGGCTGCACAAACTAAGCGACCAGCTGATGCAGGCCATACCGTTGAGCCAAATCCTCATGATAGCATGCATTATGGTACAGATTTAGCCTGTACTTACTGTCATCAAGAGCATAAACAGAGCAAGGTGTACTGTAATCAGTGCCATGAGTTTGAATACCCAAATATGAAGCGTTAAGCTAATATTTTATCATCGTCATATCCTCTATCTGTTGTAATAGATTCTGTAGTAATAAATAGTTCCAAAGCCACTGTTAAAGGTGGCTTTTTGCTCTTTACTGATTTTATTGAACATTGCTATCTCTAGCGTAAAAGAGTGTAAAACCCTTTGAATCTACAGCAAAGCTCACTATGTTAAGTGTATTAACATGATTGAGTTGGAGAGGTTGAATGTCATTAGAGGCTGTGATTGCCGTTAACCGTTTTGGTTACGGCGCTAAAGTGGGCGAAATAGATAAGGCATCTACTGATCCTAAAGCCTTTTTGATTGCTCAGCTACAGCCAATCACATTCGATGCTAAGCTGCCTCACTCTGAACAACTCCTACAAAAACTGGCTTTATACAGCCAACAAAAAAAGCTGCGTAAAAAGGAGGGCAAGGCAAATACAGCCAAGGAGGAAGCAAAAAAAGAACGGCCCTTTTTTAGACAAAGTTATAGCCAGTTAAGCGCAGACTCTATTAATCGAGCGATTAACTCATCAAGCAGCATGATGTGGCGGCTATTGGACTTTTTCTCCAATCATTTCAGTGTGTCTGCACAAGGGGCGATGATGACTGCGCTCGCACCTACCTTAGAGCGTGAAGCCATAGCGCCTCATCTGTTGGGCTCCTTTTCTGATATGTTATTCGCTGTCACTCAGCATCCGGCGATGCTCAAGTATCTCAATAATGAAAAATCATTTGGGCCGAACTCAAAAGCGGGAAAACGTGGCAAAGGCCTTAATGAAAACCTTGCCCGTGAAATTCTCGAGTTACATACCTTAGGTGTCGATGGGGGTTATGTTCAAGGGGATGTCGTAGAGCTTGCAAAAGGGATAAGCGGTTGGAGCATTGCTAAGCCATCAATCGATGGCAGGAATGGTTTTTATTATAAAGAGCGAGGGCATGAGCCCGGTGAGCGGGTGTTATTAAATAAAACTTATAGTGAAAAGGGGGAAGCTCAAGGGCGCGCTATGCTACAGGATTTAGCCATGCACCCGAAAACCGCTGAGCATGTATGTTATAAACTTGCGCGCCACTTTATTAGCGATACGCCCCCTCAAGCCTTAGTTCAGCGATTAACTCAGCGTTGGTTGATGACTCAAGGCAATCTTAATCAAGTGATGCTCACGCTTATCGATAGCCCTGAATCTTGGCAAGCCAAATCATTAAAATTTAAAAGCCCTCGGGAGCACCTTATTTCGAGCTATCGGGGCTTATCGTTACCAGGTGCTAAACCGAGAAAGCTTATCAATGAGCTTAAAATACTCGGGCAGCAGCCATTTAAAGCAAACTCGCCGAAAGGGTATGGTGATACTGAGCTTGACTGGAATGGACCTAGCGCCTTGCTCGCAAGAATCGATTGGTCTGCTAACCTTGCTAATAAACAGCGAAATATTGAGGTGAAACCATTGATTTCTCAACTGCTTGGCAGGCAAATTACTGAGCGGTCATATCTCACTATCACCAGAGCCGAGAGCCGTGAAAATGCCTTGGCGCTGTTATTAATGAGCCCTGACTTCTTAAGAAGGTAGGCGTTGAGAAGGTAAAGAATGAGCATATCTGCTCAAAAGGTAAGGGAGGGGGGGAAGTTTGAAAGCAGCGATTAAGGAGAATAGAGATGCATCGTAGAGAGTTCGTTAAGCTTCTTGGTGGCAGTTTAGTCATGATGCAAAGCCCGCACCTGGCCTTGGCTGCAGAGGGGAAATCTGCTCCCAAATACTTTATCTGGATAGTGCTGCGAGGCGCGCTTGATTCATTACACACAGTTATCCCCGAGTTCGACCCTCAATTTAAACTGTTACGACCCAAGCTATCAGCCAAACTTTCAGGTACTGGCCTGCCTTTATCGAAAGGCTTTAGCTTAAATCCAGCATTGAGCAACCTGCATAGCTGGTATCAGGCTAAAGCGCTATTGCCCATCGTTGCTGTCTCTACGGGCTATGAAAGTCGCTCACATTTTGATGGTCAGGATTACCTTGAGAGTGGCACTGGCAGCCAAAATTATGATTCTGGCTGGCTCGGGCGTGTGATGGCCATACAGCAAAATGACTCGATAGCGATTTCGCAAACCACACCAATCAGTTTGCGCGGCAGTGACAAGGTCAGCACTTGGTATCCCTCTAATTTGAAAACGGCTGAAGATGATGTGTTACAAAGCTTGATGCAGATGTATCAAGATGACGAACTGCTGCATACTCATCTATCTAAGGGGATAGCGTTGAAAGAGAGCGCCATGTCATCAGGTGCAACCTCAAAAAAAACGGGTCGTCAGTTTAGTGAACTGGCAACGGCTTGTGCCAATTTATTAAAGGCAAATAAGCAGATGGATTGTGCCATGTTAGAGCTAGGTGGCTGGGATACTCACAACAATCAGCACAATCGTCTGCAGCGACAACTGACTCAACTAGATACGGGCTTGGCAGCGCTTAAGTCTGGCCTAGGTGCGCAGTGGCAAGATACTGTGGTTGCCATCGCCACTGAGTTTGGTCGTACGGCGAAAGAAAATGGCACAGGAGGGACCGATCATGGTACTGCTAGCGCGATGTTTCTCGCTGGAGGCGCTGTCAAAGGTGGGCAAGTATTAGGGAGCTGGCCAGGCTTGAAGGCTGAAGCCTTGTATCAACAAAGGGATCTTATGCCAACCAGCAATACCTTTAGTTGGCTAGCTACAACTTTGAGTCAACATTGGCAGTTGTCACCTACACAAATTTCACAGGTATTTCCCCATAATGAGCTATACCCACAGCAAGTTAGCAGGGCTTAACTGTCTGTGCTTCCTCTGTTGAAGCCTTTATTTACACTCACTTTACGTGTAACTTTCGACTGGTAACTTTCGCTAAACGTGTTGACTATACAGTGTGAATGCGACTTTAAATCGTGGTTTAGCGGCTCTGAAATGGAACTGGGAGTCATATAATTGATTGAACGAAAAAGTGGGATATTTAATGGACGCAGTAAGTCATCAGCATACAAAGATTTAGTTTGGACAGTCGCAACATCGTCAGATACAAGAATACCAATCAGTATAAGAAAGTGATCTACTCAGAGTTATTTTTGGCGAGTGATTCAAGATGAATAGTTGATGGAATGGTTATTCCATTGCGAGGCTATTCAGCGAAGAAGCAGGCGGCCAAAAACACTCCTGAAAGGCGAGTTTTAGCGCATCCGATGCCGTGTTAACGAGCTAGAGCGTAGAATAACTATGCCCTTCACTCGTTGCCTTGTCTCTGAAGCGCTAAACTCTCGCTGAGCGATCAAGTCTTTATGCTGATTGGTATTAATCCAAGGGCAAACAAAGCTCACGCTATCGACCATTGAGAATAATTTACAGGAACTTAATTCTGACAAGCACCACATTGTCTCAGCGCAAGTGTATATTGCTAATATGGCTGATAAACCTTTAATGGATCACGTTTGGTGTGAATGGATAGGAGAGCAGCCTGAACATTGGCCTCAAAGAACGTGTTTAGGTGTAAACCTTGAAGGTGATGTGCTCATAGAGGTGACTGTTACAGCGGTGAGTCATTTACCTGTTAAGTCATGAGAACGATTAATGAAATTTAAATTTATCCAAGCAACACAAGATGATAGAGCTTATCTATTAAAGCTACGCAAGCTGACTATGGTTGAGCATCTAGAAAAATCCGGTCAGTTTTTATCGGAGGCTGAGCATGAATTCCGCCTCGATGATGCTTATGAATGTTCACACTTAATCTCACAACACACAGATAATAAGGCTCGGATGGTGGGGACATTAAAGTATCGAGAGGATAATGACAAAATTGAGATTATGCAGTTGCAAATACATCCAGCCTTTCAAGGTCAAGGCATAGGTAAAAAAGTGGTTGAAGAGGTTTTACAACAAGCTGACACAAAGAGAGTTGAGCTCACTGTATTGAAAGATAACCCCGCTTTATCACTCTACCAAAGGCTTGGTTTTACCATCACAGGTGAAGATGAGTTTGAGTTCCATATGCAGGCTGTTAACAGTTAAAAGAGCAAGCCGTTAGCAGTTCAATGAGTTATTGAGCTGCATAATTAAGCTGAGTAAGTCCAGTAAGTAAGCCATGTTATCGAGGCCCCATGTTAGAGAATATCAATCGTTTGTTTCCTGTTTTTGCACTTATTGGTGCGCTTACCGCTTACTTTATGCCCCAGTGGTTTGTTGAGCTTAAGTTTTTGATTGTCCCTCTTCTCATCATTATCATGCTGTCGATGGGACTGACGCTCAACGTCAGTGACTTCTCAAGTGCTTTACAGCAAAAGCGCGCTGTGCTGGTTGGGCTGCTTCTGCAATTTTCTATTATGCCAGTCAGTGCACTACTGATTAGTTTAGCCTTAGGCCTTGAACGTGACATGGTGATAGGCATGGTGCTAGTGGGCAGTGTTGCTGGAGGGACTGCGTCAAACGTTGTTTGCTATCTAGCAAAAGGTGATGTGGCGCTGTCAATTACCATGACGGCATTGTCGACCTTAGTCGGCGTATTATTCACACCTCTGCTTATCGAGTTACTTTTAGGTCAGATGATTGATATTCCGCTATCGGCAATGCTAATAAGCCTAGTGAAAATTGTATTACTGCCAGTTACCGTTGGTGTGCTGATTAATCACTTTTTCAAACCCCAAGTCAGTAAAATAACGCCTGCTTTGCCCTTAGTGTCAATTATGGCCATAGTGCTGGCTATCACCATTATCGTGGCATTGAATGCGGGCCAGTTTGACAAGGTTGGTCCCATTATCTTTGTGGCTGTGTTCCTTCATAACAGTTTGGGCTTGATACTTGGTTACAGCTGTTGCCGACTACTGGGTTTTAGCCATACCGTTTGTAAAACCATCTCCATTGAGGTTGGCTTGCAAAACTCAGGCTTAGCGACTGCCTTGTCGATTCAGTTTTTCAGCCCATCCTCTGCGCTACCTGCGGCAATATTTTCAATTTGGCATAACTTGTCAGGTTCACTGGTAGCGGGATATTGGTCTAAAGAGCGGCAAGTGATAAAGCAAGATGTTGTAGAAAACAGCAGTAGGTAGAACATTCAATAGCATTCAATTTGGTTTAAGGAGCGAGTCCATGGCTGATAAGCAAGAACACAAGCATGACCACAGCGCCCCAGGGCATAGCCACGGCAGTGGTAATCAAAAAGCAGTAGGCATAGCTGCTGTGCTGACCGGCACCTTTATGATTGCCGAAGTCGTTGGCGGGATAGTGTCAGGATCACTTGCCCTGATCGCAGATGCTGGGCATATGTTGACAGATTTTGTTGCGCTGAGCTTAGCTTGGTTTGCTTTTCATCTCGCTAAGCGACCAGCTTCTTGGCAAGCTACGTATGGCTTCGACCGTTTCTCGGTACTCGCCGCTTTGGTGAATGGTTTGTCACTATTTTTGATCGCCGCATGGATCTGTTTTGAAGCCTATAAGCGAATTAGCGAGCCTGTAGAAGTGCTTGGTGGCACCATGTTGCTGGTTGCCGTGGGTGGCTTGATTGTCAATATTCTCGCGTTTTGGATCTTGGCCCGCGGTGAAAAGGATAACCTTAATATCAAGGCGGCACTATTACATGTCGCCGGAGATCTATTAGGATCGGTTGGCGCTATCATCGCCTCTATAGTGATTATCTACACTGGCTGGACGCCTATTGATCCGATTTTGTCGGTGTTTGTTGCGATCATCATTTTACGTTCAGCATGGCACGTGGTGAAAGAGAGTGGGCATATCTTACTTGAGGGGGCGCCTCGTGGCTTTGATAGGCGTCAGCTCATTGAAGCCTTAGAAACAGAGATCATTGAAGTGGTAAAAGTGAAACATGTCCATGCGTGGTCTATCACTCAAGAGCGCCCCATGGCCACACTCGAAGTGGATGTTAGCGAAGGTGCTGACATAAGTCAGGTTAAACTCGCCGTTAAAACCTTACTCAAAGAGCGTTTTGCCATTGCGCATTCAACCGTTGAGATAAACCTGTATCGCCAGCACAGTGAAAGCCAGTAGAGAGCAAAATAGCACCCTAAAACGCCTCAGCTTCTATAGTTAGATAATACTCAAACGATAGGATAGAAGCTCATGAGTTTAGCAGACGTAGTACAGGCGGGTTGGGAAGCAGTTGGTGCTGGAGATTTTGATACCTTGGTGGCTGATTACACTGAAGATATGGTGTTCGTTATGCCGGGGCAAGGGGATATATTATCTGGTCTCTATTCTTGAGTGGAAATCGGCTAAAGTTGCCGCCTCACAGTTGACGGTCTTATTTAAGTTCGAGGGCAGCAAAATTGTTGAGGAGCGCTGGTTTATCGACACCGAGCAATGGAGGAGTGCATTCTGATTTAGCTTGGATGATGCTGTAAGCGTAGGAAGTCGAAAGTGATATCCAAAGCGCCTCTTATTCAAACTGGCTACCTTACTCAAGGTAGCCGCTCACTTAAAATTAAAACACGGCTATTTATGTACTGCCTTTTTGCTCTGCAGCTGAGCGAGTTTTGTCTTGTGTAGGCACTTCGAATTTTTCTCTTACTTTTCTAACTGACTCAGCTTTGCGTATTGATTGAGGAACAGGGCGGGGCAATAGTAGGTTTACCATTAATGCCGTTAAGCCTCCTGCAATGGCTGGGGTACCAAGCATTTTTTGTAGCATAGGTGGTAGTTGGGCTATCGCATCCGGTACGAATGCTGCACCTAGCGCAACCCCAATAGAGACGGCAATAATCATACTTTCGCGGCGATCGAGTGTCACTTGGGTGATAATGCCAATACCCGCAGCGGCCACTGTGCCAAACAAGATCAAGGTGGCTCCGCCTAAAATAGGTTTAGGCAGTGAGGTGAAAATAATGGAGATCACCGGGAATAGGCCGAAAATAATCAGCAGCGCCGCGACAAACAGACCGACTTTACGACTGGCGACTCCTGTCATCTGGATCACGCCATTGTTCTGGCTAAATGCAGTCAGCGGAAATGCATTGAAAACCGAGGCGATAGCAGAGATCACACCATCTGCGAGTACCCCACCAGAGATCCTTTGATTGTACTCCTTGCCCGTTATGGGTCTATCACAGAGCATACAGGTCGCGGTTAATGCACCGACAGCCTCAATAATCACCACCAGGTAGACAAAACCGATGAGAAAAAAAGCCTGCCAGTCTATTTGAAATAGCCCAAATTTAAATGGCACAGGTAGATTATACAAAGGCACATTATTAAACGCGTTAAAATCGGTTTTGCCCATATATAGGGCGACTAAATAACCAATGGTCATGCCTAAAATGATGGCACTCATTCTGACATACTGGCTGCGACTACGAAAAAAAAGCAAAATACTGGCAAGTACAATAAAGCCTAACAACAAGTTTTCCATAGAGCCGAATGAGCCATCAAGCTTACTGGCATAGCCGCCGGCAAAATCTGTCATGCCCACTTCGACTAAAGATATGCCTATGAGCATCACAGTGATGCCAGAGACCGTCGGTGATATGACTTTGCGAAGCATGGGCAGTAAGCGGCTGGCAAAAATGGTGACGAACGAGCCTGCAAATAGTACCCCAAATATGGTGCTTAGCATCTGATCTTGGCTCATGCCTGCCGCTAAAAAAGAGGTGCCAATTGAGATGATGGTCGCAGGGTAGGCAAAGCTGGTGGCTTGTACTGTCAGTAAACCTGATCCAATAAACCCGCCGAGGCGTTTAACCTGTACAAAGGTGCCAATGCCAGACATAAACAGTGACATGCTCACCAAGTAGGTGATGTTTTCAGGGCTTAAATTAAGTGCGCTACCTATTAATATCGGTGGCGTTGCGACACCAACAATCATGGCGAGTAGGTGCTGCATCGCGGCAAAAAGTGAAGCAAGAAAGGGCGGCTTACTATCAAGAGCGTGAGTTAATTCGATACTGGTAGATTGGGTATTTTCCATAATGGACCTTAAATATCTGGCTGACTCTAGGCAGAGTCACATATAAAAATTAAGGTAGGAAAAGCAAGTTATGAGGTGCTAGTTGAGTATTAGCACAGGTAAAACTTAATGATCCTCCTCTATGTGACAGTTGCGATAGTGGCCCAATCTATTCATCCACCCGCCGGTAACTGGTTGGCTTCCCTTTAGAAACCGTTAATATATGACTACATTGTGTGCAGTTATTGAATCAATTGCATTGATAAAGATCAATAACTTGCTTGCTTCCTGTTTGCAAAGTAATCAAGAATTTATCCCATTTGACGGTATATCGGCATTGCTTCATGCCCCTTTATTATCTGCATCGGATGCAAAGCTTTGATGAATACTATTAATGGAATGCGCTTATTGGAATGCGTGAGTGAATGCTGTGCTTGGTTGTGTTTCACGGTTAAAAGCTGAAGGGGGGGCCAAAGAGCGTGTCGTTATCAGGTGTCATTATTAGTAAAACTGAGTAGCGGGTTAATACTGTGGCGGTCAGTTAATCATTGAAGCGGGTGTATGACCCGCGACATAGGTCGATGGTTAGATTGCAATACTTATTGCGAGGTCTCATCGGCTTGCAGTTGTCCTACCAACAAAACAGGTGCAGCGTCGAGCTCGTCTGCATCCATCATAGAAGCAATACGTTCAACAGCTGAAAGTAACTGTGTTTGCTCCCACTCTTCAAGGTTTTGATAGCGCTTGATAAAGTGCTCTTGAAGTGGTTTTGGCGAGTCAGTTAATAACTCTCGGCCCGCATCACTCAATGATAAATGCACTTTACGTTTATCTGTTTCACTGCGCGTTCTGATAACTAAACTACGGCTTTCAAGCCTATCAATTATCGTCGTGACGGTCGCTGGGCTTAAGGTAATTTCTTGAGCAACTTGTTTTGCAAGTGGCGCTTCTAGCTGACCAATTTTACGCATGACCATTAATTGCGGTCCGGTTAAGCCTGATTCTTTATTTAACTGTCGAGAATGTAAGCTGATCGCTCTGATCACACGGCGCAATGAAATTAATAGTTGTTCGTACTTTTCCATAATTCCCTCTTTATTTTTGCGTACCTTAACAGAAAATTTCCTAAGTCTCATGCGCAAAATCAAAAAATGCAGGCCGATACTAAATATTTTTTGTTCGTCACAAAATACCTATACTAACCAATGTGTTATCCGTGTGCTATCTATGCGTTATCTATGAGTCAGTCTACTTGTTTTAACCCCCTCAGTGCATTGCTTTAGGCTGAGTTCACAACCGTTTATTTCAATGGTGTGCTCGCATCATTAAGGCGCTTACGCCGAAAAATTCGTTCAGTTAAATATGTAATAAATCAAATTCAACGGTGACCAAGGGGAGCTAAGTAATCTAAATAAATAATTAGTGTTCTAATTATCAAGTGTAGGGCTAATTGTGATCTGTATTGAGTAATAATCAAGTCGGCTGGAGTAGCTTAGTAATAGCGAGTAGCCTAACCCTTTAGTTTATTGCCTTGCATGCGCTAGCTTTGTTGTCTTACCAAAGATACTAGTGGCTTACTGTATGAATTATTTCAACTGTGATTATTTGAGTTCTAACTACTTTGAGTTTGGCTGTTTTAGCTTTAACTCTTTTAGCTTTAACTCTTTTAGCTTTAACTCTTTTAGTTTTAACTCTTTTAGTTTTAGCTCTTTTAGGCCGGGTTGTTTTAGTTTTGGCCGTTTTGACTGCTGCTATTTTTGAGCGCAGAGGCGGACTAATACTGAGTAAGCCCCTTTTTTGAAAATGCTGCGAGAAGAATATGCGCACCCATCTAGCCTAATGGCGAAGCAATAGCGACTAAAACAACCTTTCTAGCCAACAGTGGCACACATAAATCTAGACTGCGTCAGGTTTACCTGAATGCGTTCGCCGATAAGGTGTCTACTAATACCAAGGAGTTGTAACCTTGATTGGAAACACGTTTAGCCATCAAGAAAAACTACAGCAGATGCCTGTGCCAGAGTTAAATCAAACTTGCCATAAACTCATAGAGTGGGCTGAACCGTTATTAACGCAAGATGAATTAAATAAGACCCTTGAGGTGATTGAACGGTTTTTACAGGAAGGTGGTGAGGGAGAAAAGCTGCAAAATAACTTGGTTGAATGGTCTCAGACCCCTTCAGTTTCAAACTGGTTCGCGCCAGTCTGGCGTGATTTTTATTTAGACTGCCAAAGATCATTGGTCATCAACAGTAACGTATTTTATTACTTAAAAAGTAAGCTTGATGTACACACCCACTCACAAGCCCGAATTGCCGCAGCACTTATCAGTAGCGTTTATGACTTTATCGCTTTAATTGATGAAAAAAAGCTGACTGTGGATGTGCAAAAGGCGAGGCCGCTTTGCATGAATCAATATCGTCATCTGTTTTCCTCAACAAGAATACCGAGGCAAGGGACAGATGAGTTTAAAGTTTCATCGAATAGACAGCATATTCTTGTGATGTTCAATCAGCGTATCTATAAACTCAACATCATAGATAACAGTGGCAGTGTCAGCTCTCTTTCTGCCATTGAGTTTGAGCTTAATCGTATTCTTTCTCTCTCAAGTAAAGGGCAAAATTTTGGTGTACTTAGTGCCATGCCTCGCGAACAGTGGGCAGTAAGCCACGCCGAATTACTGGAGATTTCGACGCATAATCAGCAAGCGATGCGCACTGTAGAGGAAGCCTCTTTTGTATTGTGCCTCGATGAACAAAGCCCTGAATCTCTCACTCAAGTCTCAAAACAGCTACTCCATGGCGTAGGGCAGGACCGATTTTTTGATAAATCACTGCAATTTATCGTGTTTAAAAATGGCAAGACAGGGATCAACTTTGAGCATACTGGGGTAGATGGTTCTGTGATGCTGCGATTGATTGGGCATATCTATGACACGATTGATAGGGGTCATCTTGATAAAAGTGTTGTTGAAAGCGCTGATGCAATTGAAGCTGAGTTGATTAAAACAGATCAGTTAGCTAGCCCAAGCGCCGAAGAGATTGAGTTTAACTTCAATGACAGATTAGAACAGGCCATTGGAACCGCAGAAGATTTTTTCATTCAGCACACGGAAGATACCCAGACAAAGGTGTTGAATTTTACGGCCTTCGGTAAAGAGAAGATTAAGCAGTTTGGCGTCAGCCCAGATGCCTATGTTCAGATAGCGCTGCAGCTGGCAGAATATAAGCTATATGGGAAATGCTATAGCGCCTATGAAGCGGTAATGACGCGCACATTTCTCGATGGGCGTCTGGATGCGTTACATACGATTTCGCTTGAATCGATGGCGTTTATTCGCAATATGCTCGATGCTGATTGCTGTGTTCAGGTTAAAGTCGACTCACTGATTAAAGCAGCGACAAAGCATATTGAAAGGGCAAATGAGTGTAGGTTAGGTCATGGGATATACGCCCACTTTATGGCGTTACAATACCGCTATAAAAAGGCTGGCAGTCACATTGGACTAGAAACGCTACCAGAACTATTTACAGATAAAGGGTATCAGACGTTAAATCACAGCGTAGTGTGCACCAGCACCACATCTGATTATGGTGTAGAGCTTGCCGGTTACGGACCCATTGTGGATGACGGATATGGCATTCGATACTTTAAGGGACGTGACTCCATCATCTTTAATATGACAAGCCGGAGCGCAATGCAGGGTAAGCTAGAGCAGATGCATCATTACATTGAGCAGTCACTGCTTGAAATGGCAGAGTTGATGCAAAGACGAACAACACTTTAACCTGAAGCATACCAAGGTTTTAGCTGATATTGATAATATGCAGGCCTTCGAATGAAGAGGAGAGTCGTTGATATAACGGCTTTCCAGTAGCGCTTTTGAGCCGGAATCCAGCAGTGGCTGGGGTGTATGGTGGAAGGTCATACCTTCAGCCTAACCAATTGCCTGGCCAGCGAGGCATATGTATTCTGCAAGATGCCGAAGTACAATCCCATAGGGCTCTGCCAAGTCGCCTGCTTTTTGTTGCAAGTCATTGAACATGTGATGATTCTGAGTTACGTTCATTACATAAAAATAACTTGGCTGTATGTTCTTATTCGAAATTCAGTCTCATATACTGTTATGTTTTTCTAGAGTTTGGGAATTAAATGGAAATTAATACTAACCCTCCAAAAGGTATGAAAACTGTTCTGTGTGACAACAAGCCTATTGGTTACGTCAAAGATGTTGCCGATCCCAAAGAGGCTGCTAAGTTAGCTAATGACCTTATGAAGTCAAAAGGACTTTGGCGGGAAATACCTAAATCTCAATCAATCTATAACCAAGCTCAATCATTTGCTAATACTTCTGCTTACCTTTATGAAAAAGATTTAAAGTCATTGCCAAGAAACCCTCAAAGTATTACACCATTTGTTGTAAATGCGGCGTTTAGCGCTGAAATGTACCTAAAATGCTTACAAGAAATTCATGGTCAATCTACAGAGTCACATGTATTAACTGCTTTGTATAAATCATTACCAAATAAAGTTAAAGACAAAATAAATAAGACATCAAAAAAATTTGAAAGCCAATATCAAATTGCTCAAGGTATCCTATTTAAAGAGCACTTAAAAAACATAAATAATGCCTTCGTAAATTGGCGTTATATATATGAAAAAAAGAACGAACATGTAAGCATTCAACAGACTATTTTTGTTTTGCAAGTTTTGCATGAATTCTCGGCAATAGAGCGTGGCTTGAAAACATAACCAACTGTTAAATTAGGACAAATTACAGTTGGTTGTTGCACCTGTATCGCTTATTTTAGCCAATAGTCATTTGCCCATTAACGAAGGCGTTAGCTTTCAGTATATTCAAATAAAAAGGAGTTTATATCTTGAATAAATTACAAAAAATAGGGGGTGTTGCCGCTATTTTTGAAGCCATTATTTACGTATCTGCGTTTGTATTCTTTGGTGCGTTCTGGCACTTCCCTACCGATGCTGATTCTGTACAAAAGTTTGCTTTTCTAGCTGAAAATCAGGCCATCCTGTCCATCGTAAACCTCATTATGTACGTAGTTTTTGGGATTTTTCTGGCGGTACTAGTGCTGGTGATTAATGAACGTTTAAAAAGCCATACTCCAATCCTTTCACAAATCGCCTCTCTATTTGGTGTTGTTTGGGTGGGCTTAGTCATTGCTAGTGGAATGATTGCCAATATAGGGTTATCTGCTGTTTTGGAGCTAGCAACTAAAGATCCTGAACAGGCTATGACAGTCTGGCGGGCTATTTACTCAGTAGTTGAAGGTTTAGGTGGTGGAAACGAAGTTGTTGGAGGGCTATGGGTGCTATTGTTAAGTTTTGCCGCTTTAAAAGGTAATGAGCTTTCTAAAAGGCTTAACTACTTCGGACTTTTCGTTGGCATTGTTGGCATTCTCACCGTTTATCCTGCTGAAGTGCTTACAGAAATTTTTGGTGTAAGCCAAATAGTATGGTTTTCTTGGTTGGGAGCAACCATGGTAGCGAGTAGTAAAAGCAAGATTAGTGGGGTCTAGATAATTGGGGCAATGTGTTGAGATGTTGGGAGCACTTGTGAACGGGCTTCGTAAACCCATTTACAGCACCTACTGCTAGCAACAGATAACCTTGAAGCTATGTCTGTCAGGCTAGTGTCAGATACAACACTAGCCAAATCAATCCTACATAAAAGCGTCTTGAAACCTGCTAGCAGCAAGTTGTTGAGGAACGGCTACCTTAATATCACCCCCCGATTAAGCCCTATCAGCTTATCAAGAATATGCTCACCATCCATACGGATACCGTTATGTTCATACTCAGAAGTTAACCAGTATTTAAGTGACCCTACTTGCTTAGTGGTTTCCAAGCTGTAGTTCATCTCAACAAACATATCTTCGCTGTAGATGGCTGCAGCCACGGGCACTTGATTATTTGCTAGTGTGTCTAAGTCATATAGTGGTGACCAGTCAGATTTTTCGGCTAACAGGTTGGCAGCATGCTTGAGTGGCTTGAGGTTAGTGAACTGCTCGAAAAACCATGGGTAGACCATCTCTCCAGTAAACAGAAATGGTTTACCTGACTCATAGTTAAACTCACTGTATTGGCCACGAACGCGCTGGGCTGACCAGTTTGAACCGGCATTTTGACAATAGATACTTTCATGCAGTAGGGCAAAAATAGGGTTAGTGTTAAAGTCGAGTAGCTGACAGAACTGGGCCAAGAAAAGCGGGTTTACTTGGATGCCGGACTCGGTTTCGATTAACGCCTGCTCCAGTAAGTAATAGACAGATTCAGGGCCCTGTTCCATGCCGATGTTAATGCCTAGCAGCTGTAACATCTCAACGGTTAAGCGCTCGCCTGTGGCGATACGGACGACATTATTACTGATATGCTCTGCAAGCTGATTGATCAAGTCTTGTGCGTCACTAAAGCGGCTAAAGAAGTCTTGGTTTTTGGCTAAAACACGCTTGTAAGTGGCTTGGTAGACCTCATCACTGTGACGGGTCAGTGAAGGTATCCCGCCAGTGATATAAGCTTCGCTAAGCCCTTGTGGTGCATCGCTTAGGTATTTTAGTACGCAGAACCCACCGAAGCTTTGGCCTAATATGCTCCATGGTTCATTAGGGCTCAGCTTGGCGCGTATTGCTTCGGCATCTTTAATGATATTGTCAGCGCGAAAATGAGTCAGATATTCAGCCTGTTGCTCTGAGTTAAGATGTTCTAAACTCAGGTAGCTAACTGGGGTTGAAAGGCCTGTACCACGCTGATCTAAGAGTAAAACTCGAAACTCTTTTAGTGCTCGCTTTATCCAGCCGCCGTTCGCCGCAGGGCGCACTGCGCCAAACCCAGGTCCACCTTGAAAGAATACTAGGTAGGGAAGTGGTTTCCCTTGGTTTTTAGGTGAAACAAGTTCACGGGCGAACACGGTTATCTGTTGACCATTTGGCTGAGAATAATCGAGTGGAAGTGTAAAGCTGTGTTTAATGGCTTTTAGTCCTGCGAAGGTTAAGTCAGATTTCATGGCGGCCTTGTAGTATGCAGTGAAGTCTTGATGCGCTTTTGACTATATAGTTAATAGCGTTAAGCATTATTATCGGTAAATTGTATACAAAACTTCAGTGGATACAAAGCTAAAAGCTCAGAGGAATGTTCAAGTTTGATTTTGCATAAATTGATCTTGATCAATTTATAGCTTTGAACGATGGAGAAAATGATGCAGTTAACCCATCCTTAACTTACTATCAGTATAAATAGCAATCTAACTCTGTGAGTTAGTGTCGATATAAAGGTCACTTTAGGCGAAACTTAATGAAATACCAGATTATTCCTGTCACCCCATTTCAGCAAAATTGCAGCCTTATCTGGTGCAGTGAAACCAACAAGGCCGCCGTAGTCGACCCAGGTGGGGACATGGAGCGTATTCTTGAAGCGGTTGAAAAAGTGGGAGTAACACTTGAGAAAGTGTTGTTAACTCATGGGCATATCGATCATGTTGGCAGTGCAAAACAACTAGCAGATGCCTTAGACATTCCTATCGTCGGGCCTCATAAAGCCGATAGCTTTTGGCTTGAGAGTTTACCTGAGCAGAGCCAACATTTTGGTTTTACTCAGTGTGAGCCTTTTGTGCCGACTCAATATCTTGAGCAGGGCGATCTCGTTACTATCGGTAAACTTGAGCTTAGCGTGCTTCATTGTCCAGGACATACACCAGGCCATATCGTGTTTCACTCTGCTGCGTCTAAAACTGCTTGGGTGGGAGATGTACTTTTTCATGGCTCGATTGGTCGTACTGATTTTCCTCAATCGAATCACCAAGATTTGATTGATTCAATCACTAAAACCCTTTGGCCATTGGGCCGAGAGGTGGAGTTTGTACCAGGACACGGCCCTATCTCTACCTTTGGGACGGAGCGAGATCAAAACCCATTTGTTGCCGATCAGCTCTTTTATTAATACCTTAACATTGATTTTTTGAGTCGATAGGACTCAGCAAAAGCCCTTTGCACTAGTAAAATAGTCGTGAGGGCTTTTTTGTTTTCAGTGGTGCCTCTATAACTGGCTCTCATCAACAGCTAGACATATTTTGCAATGCATTGCTGCTTTTTAATCCAATTTATCTCTGTTAGCTTAGATTTTCTGTAACCATACTAATAAGAGACAAAAGGATATGTCCAACCATATAGCGGATATACTCGCCCAGTGGCAAATTAACCCAACTGATGATTGGGTGCTCGCGGTGATCACTCAAGTACAAGGCTCTTCATACCGCAAAGCGGGGGCCATGATGTTATTTCATCCTCTAGGACGTTCAATTGGCATACTCAGCGGCGGCTGTTTAGAGGCTGATCTGCGTCGGCATGCACAGATGGCACTACAGAGTAAGCAGGCGATATTAGTGCAATATGATGCCAGTGATGAGTCTGACGCCAGTTATCAGCTTGGTTGTGGCGGTATAGTCGAGCTGATGTTGGTTCCCCTGAGTCGTGATAATCATTATCTTAATTTTCATCAGCTGACAGAGCAGTTGTATCACGGTGAGCCCTTCTTTTATCAACTGTCCCTGCCAAGGCGAAACACTTCACTTGCTAATATCAGCGCTAAAATAGTGCCAGTCAATGAAGCCTGCTTTCCGCCGGAAGACTTTAAGCGAGCAGGTATTTTACAAACTGAGCGCACTGAATTAATCGTGCCTATGCGCTCTCGATACCGTATTGCTATTTTGGGTGGAGGATTAGATGCACAACCTATGGTGGCTATGGCTATTAACTTAGGTTGGCAGGTCGATTTGGTGGATGAGCGTACAGCTTATGCAAGAAACCATGACTTTCCGGGTGCGCGTATATTTAAGCAATCGATTGAGACATTAGCCGAGAATTTTACAGAGCACTTAGATGGCATTGTCATCATGCACCATAACTTAGCCTTAGATGCTAAAGCGCTTAAATACGCAAAAGCCATTGCAGATAGAGACCAAAATAGCGCTCATTCATCGCTAAAATACATCGCTATGCTTGGTCCTACGCATCGGCGTGAGCGAGTACTGCAAAAAGCTGAGCTAACCAGTAAACAAATTAACTGCTTTTTCTCCGCGCCAGCGGGGCTTGCCTTAGGCGGTGAACTGCCTGAGTCGGTGGCGTTAAGTATTTTGTCTCAGTGCCATGGGGTATTTCATCAAGCAAGAATCATCGCCCTCGACAAAGTCATGCTGTGAGCTTTCTAATTCATTAATAAATAATAATTCGCCTACCTGCTGTGGTGTTAGGCACAAAGGAGTGTGTAATGTCTGATAACGATCTGACACTAAAGATAAACGGTAAGCTGTTTACCCTAGATGCAGACCCAAAAATGCCTGTGTTGTGGGCGGTTCGCGATATGCTTGGACTCACAGGCACGAAATATGGCTGCGGCGCAGGCCTTTGTGGCGCTTGTACGATACATGTTGATGGCGAGCCGGCTAGAGCTTGTTTAACCAGCTTAAGCCAAGTGCAAGGCAAGTCTCTGACGACGATTGAAGGTTTAGAGGCGGATAAACTCAAACAGGCGTGGACCGAGCACAATGTGCCGCAATGTGGTTATTGCCAATCGGGTCAGTTGATGTCGGCGGCTGCGTTACTCACGACGAACAGTAGTCCAAGCGATAGCGATATTGATGAAGCCATGGCAGGTAATATATGTCGGTGCGGTACCTATACTCGCATCAAGTCTGCGATTAAGAGTGTTTCAGGACAAGGAGCTATAGCGGAGAATACTGAAGTAAAGCTTGGTTATGAGCAGGAGGTGACGGCATGAGTGACTTTACCGCTACGCAAAACTTCAGTCGCCGCGATGTACTCAAACTCTTTGGCGCTACAGGCGGTGGCCTAGCCCTCGGGGCATCGGGACTGAGCTGGAGCCCTATGGTGATGGCGCAAAGTATTGAGTCACGCCTTAATCTGTTTATCGCCATAGGTGAAGATAATAAGGTGTATCTGACTTGTCATCGCTCTGAAATGGGCCAAGGGATCCGTACTGGGATCCCACAGGTGCTCGCCGATGAACTCGGCGCCGCATGGGATAATGTGGTTGTGGTGCAGGGCTTAGCCGATAAGCGTTATGGCAGTCAGAATACCGATGGTTCACGCAGCATTCGCAAAGGCTTTAACAAGATGCGCGAAATGGGCGCAATGGCTAGAACCATGCTTGAGCAGGCGGCTGCTGATAAATGGCAGGTTGAGCTGCCTGAGGTCTCGACCAGTGAGCATCGCGTCAGCCACGTTAAATCGGGTCGAAGTGCTAGCTTTGGCGAGCTAGCGCTAGCAGCATCAAAAGTCACGATGCCAGATATTGAAACGTTAACTTTAAAGTCACCCAGTGAGTTTACCCATATCGGTGCGTCACACACCATAGTCGATATGGCCGATATACTCGCAGGTACAGCTACCTATGGCTATGATGTGCAGGTCGATGGCATGTTATGCGCGAGTATTACTCGCCCGCCCGTCTACGGCAGTGAAGTGGTTAAACTTGATGATAGCGCTGCCAAAAAAGTAGCCGGAGTTGTGGATGTGATCCAACTCGCGCCCACCAAAGGCGCGCCTATGTTTCATCCCTTAGGCGGGGTGGCTGTGATTGCCAGTAATAGTTGGAGTGCACTTGAGGGACGAAAAGCGTTAAAGATTGAGTGGGCGAAAACACCTAACGATAATCATGACTCTCAGGCTTATTTGAATACCTTAAAAGAGCGGGTGACTCAGCCTGGTAAATTGATACGTCAACAGGGAAAAGAGAACACCGATTGGCCGGCAACAAGCACTGTAAGCGCGCTATATACCGTGCCTTATTTGGCTCATGCTCCTATGGAAGCGCCATCGGCGACAGCTAATGTGACTAAGGATGGCTGTGAAATATGGGCTGCGACTCAGACACCACAAAGTGTGCAGCAAAATGTGGCCGCAGCTTTAGGTTTGAATGAGGAGCAAGTGCTGGTCAATGTGACCTTGCTCGGTGGTGGTTTTGGACGTAAATCAAAACCTGATTATTGTGTCGAAGCGGCACTTTTATCTAAAAAAGCCGGTAGGCCTATCAAGGTGTGTTGGAGCCGAGAAGATGAGATACAAAATGGTTATCTGCATGCCATCAGCGCCCAGCACTATCAGGCAAAGTTAGCTGATGACAATATGCCTGAAGCGATACTGCAGCGCTCAGGTTTTCCAAGCATTGGCTCAACCTTCTCCGAAGGGGCGGACTATCCCGCTACTTGGGAGCTAGAACTTGGCTTTATTGATGTGCCGTTGGCGGTAAAGAGCTTAAGATGTGAAGCGGTTAAGGCTGAAGCTCATACTCGAATAGGCTGGATGCGCTCAGTGTGTAATATTCAACATGCTTTTGGCATTGGTAGCTTTGTTGATGAGCTAGCGGTAAAAGCTGATAAACCTTGTACCCAGATGTGGAAGTTGCTGTTGGGTGATACACGTCAAGAGACCTTTGCCGATCAAGGGTTCAAGTATGGGAATTATGGTGAAGACTTAGCGCGGCACCCAGTCGATACAGCAAGGTATCATGGCGTGATAGATGCGGTAGAGCAAGCCATGGCTAAATCGATTAAACCGGGTAAAAATCAAGGTTGGGGTTTTGCCGTTCACCGAAGCTTCACAGCATTTGTGGCCACAGCGCTGTTAGTAGAGGTCTCTGCTGATAAACAGCTTAAGGTCATCAAGGCGATATCTGCCATAGATGCTGGTACTGTGGTGAATCCTGATAGGGTGAAATCTCAAACCGAGGGCGCTGTGATGTTTGGTCTGAGTTTAGCCATGATGGGAGAGGTTGACTTTAAAGATGGCAAAGTAGTGCAGTCGAATTTTCATGATTATCCACTGCTTCGTATAGGGCTGTGTCCTGAGATAGAGACGATTATCGTTCGCTCTGATGCACCTCCTGCGGGTGTCGGTGAGCCAGGAGTTCCGCCCGTGGCGCCGAGTCTAACCAATGCCATCTTTGCCGCATCAGGAATTAGAATACGGGATCTGCCAGTCAGTAAGCAGCTCAAGCTGTAGCGTTTTAGTTTATATCTCTGCCAGAGAGATGACATAAAGAGATACTCGCCTTGTCGGTTGGTATCTCTTTTTTGTTGATCATTTTACGACAAATTTTCTAGCTGATAGTCCGTGAAGTTGCGATAAAAGCCGCTGATGAGCCATTTGAGGGCAAAAAAACAGCAGTTAATACTGGTTCTATGTCCTAGATCCTATTTTTGTTTTACAAAAAGGAGTAATTTAACCAACAAAACGGCCAATCAAAAAATCAGAATTGGCCATCTTCCTATGTAATGAGGGGTCAATACATGGAAAATCGTTGGCAGATCGCTATTTCGGCGGGTCTACTCGCGGCTGTCTGGGCTGGTGTTGCTGATGCGTTCAGCTTTGTCACTTGGATAGGCTTTTTAGCATGCAGTACTTTTTTCGCTCAAACTAAAGTGGGTTTTCAAGGTGTGTTGATGAGTTGGGCGACTAACTTATCCGGTGTCTTTTGGGCCTGGCTAGTGATCAGTGGCAGCGGTTACTTTGAGTCAGCTTACGTTAGCTATCTGTTAACTGGCATAGTCACATCGGCTATGTGTCTGCAAGCGAGTTACGCTAAGCTATCATTTATTCCTGGCGCCTTTATCGGCTGCTGTATTACCTTCGCTATGGCTGGCGATATTGCCAATATCCTGCCAGCATTAATACTGGGTGCACTGCTCGGTTACTCCATGACCTTACTTACCGGACAGCTTGTTAACCTCACTCAGTGGTGGCAAACCGTTTCGGCAAGGCCAAATGCAAATAAAGTCACCGCTCAAACGACCACAAGCGAATAGCAAAGTGAGATTGTGTCGCTTATTAAAGAGTGATTAGCCAAACTAGGATTAGGTTACCAATATGAAACAGATTGAATTTAGAAAGATTGATGCCCTGATGATCAAGCTCAGCTTAAACGGTAAGTTTTGGCTAGTGTGCACTATGGTGACGTTAATCACCGCAAGTATTGCCTTGGTCAACTTAAATCATGCTAAAGATTTTGCAGCTCAACACTCTCAATCTCAGGCGCAAGCAATGGTCGATACTTTTGCGGCGGTGGCTAAGTCTCAAGGGTTAAAGGGGAGTGAGTTAAGTCAGTTCGCTTCAGCACAAGGCTTACGGGTTGTTAGTGGTATGAATTCGTCTCGTCAAGGGGACAATGTGACTGTAACGGCACCGGTTGGCAATCAATACATACAGCTCAATACCAATGTAAAAGCTTGGGAAAGTGATGTTAACAGTGATGCTAACTTTATGTTTTGGATAGCCCTTGCGGGTTTACTGCCTCTGTTTCAGTTAAGCTATTGGATCTCAACCTCTTTAGGCGGCGGCCTGTGGGATATGTATATTGCTATCAAACGACTCGCTGATGGGGATCTGTCGCAGCGACTAAACTTTTTCGGTAAAGATGATTTCTCTATGATCGCAACTGAGATTGATCGCAGCGCCGATAACATGAGTGAGATGGTGTCCGCTATTGGAAAGAATGCCGGTACCTTAGCCCAAGCGGCAGATGAGTTTAACCAGCAAGCGAAGCAGAGTGATGAGCTGATTGGTTTTCAACATCAGTTCCTTGATACCGTTGCTGTAGCAATGGATCAGATGACAGCTGCGATTGAGGAGGTATCTCGTAATGCCGCGAATACGTCTGATCAAACTAAAGATAACTCACATCAAGCGGAAGAGAGTAAAAAGCGTATCTCAGAAGCGGTTGAGCGTATCTCAAGCTTAGTGGCTAAAATTGGCGCGGCTTCAGACTCTGTGTCTCAGCTTTCAAAAAATGCCTCAGAGATTGGTGCTGTAGTGACCACCATTAACAGCATTTCAGAACAAACGAACTTGTTAGCACTAAATGCCGCTATTGAGGCTGCCCGTGCTGGTGAGCAGGGAAGGGGCTTTGCTGTTGTTGCCGATGAGGTGAGAACCCTTGCAGGTCGTACTCAGCAAGCCACGGTTGAGATTCAAACTATGATTGAGGGACTGCAGTCTGGTTCAACTACGCTGACGTCAGTGACTCAGGAGATAGTCGATCAAGCCGATCAAGGGCGCGGCGCTATTGTTTCAGTCGGTGAAGATGTAGATTCTATGGCCATATCGACCAATGATGTGTTTGATATGAGCTCGCAAATAGCGGCATCGGCCGAGGAGCAGAGCGTGTCAGCCAGAGAGATAGCGTCTCAGCTTAATGATATTCGAGATCAATCTGAAACCATCAAGCAGACAGCGCAGCGTTCAGTCACTTTAGCCAATGAGTTGAGTCAATCTTCGGTTGAGTTAGAGGGGATCTTAGGGCAATACCGAACCAGTTAATCGTCAGATCACAAAGTAATATAAAAAGAGCAAAACCTTGGTTTTGCTTTTTTTTTGCCTATTATTTATCACATAGGTTTGATGTTCTTACTCAAAATGCAATTTGTTAGCGGCATGTGAAATTTCTTTCTGTTTAGTCCGTTCTTATATCGGCGAGAGAAACTGAATAAACATGCTAAATCGGCCTTATACAATGGCTATTAGCTTAGCTCTCTTTGCTGATAACACGTTTTGTAATGATAAGAGTTGAGGTTGATGTGATAAATCATCGGGCAGTATTACTTTTCGCAGGGCTTTTTCTAGGGCCTTTAATCTCAATGAGTGCTCCGCTCTATGGCGCGCAATTTCACTTAGTGGATATTGATAATAAACCCATGGTGAATATGGTGGTTTATCTTCAAGCTAAACAAAGTGACGGTTCAAAGCCTGTTCAGTTAAAAAGCACGCCCAATCAAATCTCGCCGCCTGTGGAGATCCACCAGAAAAATAAACAGTTTACCCCATACATAACCGTCATTCAGAAAGGGTATAAACTGCAATTTATTAATGATGACGATATCACTCATCATATCTACTCAGCTGCAGGAGCAAAACGCTTCTCCTTTAAGTTACGCAAAGACAATAGCACGAAAGATATGTTGTTCGATCAAGTCGGCCACATCTCTATGGGGTGTAATATCCATGACTGGATGAGTGGCCATGTCTTAGTGGTCGACACCCCATTTTTTGGGATCACAGATGAAATGGGCAGAGTGAGTTTTGATGATATACCCGATGCTAATTACGATTTGGTGATCTGGCACCCTCAGTTACTCACACAAGATAATCGTTTAATACACAAGGTGAGTTTACCCATAACCGAAACGTTAACTATCACTGTGTCAGGTTTGATGGATGAGATCCCCGCTCAGCAAAGTCTAGATGATTTTGAATTTCTGGAAGGTTATTAATGTCCGGGTTATTTAATCGCATACAGACGCGCATATTTGCCTTTTTCGTGATCTTATTGATTGCGGTGCAGGCTATCTCTTTTTCTATCACCTTCTATGCCAATAAACGTCTCGAGCAGGAGCAGCTACGCAATCAACTTTCTGTGGCTGAACTGGTGTTTAAGTCTGAGTATAACGATCGTAATTATTACCTAGCCGCTTTCGCTGAAACGGCAGCGAAAGATTTTGGCCTTAAAGATATCTTTATCGATGACGACAGCCGCAGTTTTTTGGTTGCGCTCAATAACCACAGAAAACGTATTAATGCAGATATCGCTATCGCTGTGGACAAGCAGGGAGAAGTAATTGGTCAGTTGATGCTAAATACCCGAGGGGCGAATAAGGGCAAAGTCAAAGTAGGTCCCGAGCAGGGCAAGGCATTTCGCTATCCCTTAGATACCGAGTTTCAGGATACGAACCCTTTATATCCCTTAGATGATCAGATCTATCAGATTAAATTTGCGCCACTCACCAGTGGTGCCAGTAATGTCATTGGTTGGGTTGGGTTTGGTTTTATCGTTGGTGATGAGTTAGCACGCTCATTGCAGATGCAGACTGGGTTAAACGCAGGCTTTATGCTGACATCTGACGGTGAGGAGAACGTGTTTCTTAGTCTCTCTGTTGATGAGGTTAAAGCGGCCGATTATCAAGCTGTGTCGCAGTACATACGAAACCAGCAAGCTAATGACGAGTATGTGTTGTGGCATGAGGCGCTAGGGGAGGTCAATGACAAGCAGATACATGCTTTTATGTATCTGACTCGCCATGACGTACTTGAGTCATATCAGAAACAATGGCTGCAGCAACTTGGTCTGATTGTATTAATGTTACCTATCTCCCTTTTGGTGGCATTTATCATATCCAGTGGCGTAACTAAGCCCATTAAGGTGTTGATTGAGCAAGCAAGGTTTATTGCAAAAGGTAACTATAACTCTAAAGTGCAAGTTGGTAGCAGTATCGAGATGCAGCAACTTGCTGATGAGTTTACTGTGATGCAGGAAGCGATTGTCAGTCGTGAGAGTAAGATTGCTTTTCAGGCTTACCATGATCCGTTAACTAACTTGGGGAACAAGAACGAGCTTGAGCGTGTGACATTAGCTTGGTTTGCTGAAAAGTCGCCAGTGGGTCTGTGTTTAATAAATATTAAGCGTATGACAGAAGTTAACGGCACCTTAGGCCATGTGGTTGGCGATCAGGTGATTAAAGAGATAAGTAGGCGATTGTCTTCAGTTGATAATATCGATCTGGTCTGCCGTATCAGTGGTGATGAGTTTGCCTTAGCTTTCAAAAATACCTTCCCTAAAGCGCTAAGAGCATCAATGGCGCAAGTACAACAAACCGTGGAGTCTGAGTACTGTTATCAAGATATATCCTTACATCTACAACTGACTGTGGGAATTAGTTTTGTTCATTATCCCAGTGACTTAGAGACTTTGCTTCGCCAGGCCGATACAGCCTTGAAGCATGCTAAGAAGCATAAATTAGATCAGCAGATCTATAATCAACAAATTGATGTGAATACCATAGAGAGGTTGCAGCTCATTAATGAGCTGAAATCTGCCATAGAAAGTGATGAACTGGTACTGTTTTATCAACCTAAGCTCGATCTTAAACTCAACAAAGTCACCCATGTCGAAGCGCTAGTACGTTGGCAACACCCAGATCGTGGCATGATCCCCCCTGATACCTTTATTCCGATCGCCGAGCAGATGGGGCAGATGAACGCGTTAACGCGCTGGGTGATCAATGAATCAATCGATCAATATTTACGCTGGAAAGCGCAAGGAGTTGAGCTGGGTATCGCTATCAATATCTCGGCAGAGAATCTAAAAGATAGTCATTTTTGTCAGTATGTCTTAGATGTGATCGCAGACAGAAATGTGCCAATCGAGGCATTAACCTTAGAGATCACTGAGGATGCGGTGGTGTCAGATCCTGAAAATGCGATTAAGCAGTTGAAGGTGTTAAAAAAGTATGGTCTTAAACTCTCTATCGATGATTACGGGACAGGCTATTCCTCCTTAGCTCAGTTAAAGCAGCTGCCTGTGGATGAGCTAAAAATCGACAAATCATTTGTTCAGAATCTAATGGTTAATTTAGACGACCAAATCATCGTTAACTCAACCTTACAGCTCGCTCACAGCTTGGGCTTGCGCGTGGTTGCTGAAGGAATTGAAGAGGAGGGCGCGTTGAAGTGGTTAGCTGAACGCGGCTGTGAGATGGGGCAGGGTTACTTTTTATCAAAACCTGTTGATGCAGAACAAATTGTTGACTGGTTAGCGAGTTCGCAATATGCATAAGTTGGTCAATTTAGATCTATTGTTATAGGTGTATCGTGCTCGTTGTACGGGGCTTTATCAACATAGGGGAGCAGGGATGAAATTTGGGGTATGGATACTGGGTTTATTCTCGCCATTAGTACTGGCAGCTGAGCATCAGGTTTCAGGTGTTATTGATGTGAGAGCTAGCTATACCGATGGTATTCAAAGCTATGTTGACGGTGGACTGGGCAAGTTTAGGTTTAACCCAGATGGGCAACTCTCGCTCGCTCAAGCTGGCTTTAGTTATAAAATAGACTGGGATAACCCTTTATCGGCACATGTTGTGGCTAATGCTTATTGGGATGGCGTGCGCGATAGTATTGGCATTACCGAAGCATACCTTAAATATAAGGGGCTGCCTTGGGACAATGGTTTACGTCTCGGCGGAAAATTTGGCATCATCTACCCTGAGATCTCGATGGAGAATATCGCTACCGCTTGGTCATCGCCTTACACATTAACCTATTCTGGCATTAACAGTTGGTTAGGCGAAGAGGTTCGTCATATCGGAGCACAAGTCAGCCTAGATCACTTAGGTAAGTTTCGTGGCTCACGGCATGACTTTAACCTCACCGTAGAATTCTTTCAAAACAACGATACCACTGGTGCGATGCTTGCCTGGCATGGTTGGACCAACAGCTCGCGCCAAACACTTTGGCAGGAGACGCTGCCCTTGAGTTCACTTCCTAGTTTAGATGGAGGCTCACTTGGCAGTCAGGCTAAGGAGTCAGATCCTTTTTTAGAACTTGATGATCGTATTGGTTATCATGTTAAAACTCAGTGGCGTATGCAGGGACTAGGTCGTTTGGAAGTGGGCTATTATGACAATGATGCTGATACTCGAGTCGTCAAAAAGGGTCAATATGCTTGGCTGACCCAATTCATTCATATCGGTACTAAGTGGCGTCTTCCATATGATTTAGAATTAATCGCTCAATATATGAAGGGCGATACCTTAATGCAATCACCTGATGGCAGAAATATTGTCGATAACGGCTATGATTCTGCTTACATACTGCTTAGTCACAGGTGGAAGAAGCACAGATTGTCGGCGCGTATTGAAGACTTTAGCGTAGTCGATAACGATCTTACCTTTGACGATGATAATAGCGAGCAGGGACAGGCAATGACTGTTTCCTATAGTTACCAATTGCGTAAAGGCTGGTTTTTACAGGCTGAATATAACCGAATTGATTCGATACGCGCCGCTCGCGCCGAGCAAGGTCACCCGGCAGACTTAGTTGAGCAGCAGTGGCAGTTGGCGAGTCGCTACTATTTTTAGTGAAGGACCTAGAAACTAGGATCTAGTTCCTATTCTAGTTCCTATTCTAGTTTCTAGGTTGATGTAAAGGTTATAACGCTGCAGCAACCTCTGTGCCTTGCTTAATTGCGCGTTTTGCATCAAGTTCAGAAGCAATATCAGCACCGCCAATCAGAGTGACCTTGATATTTTTTGCTTGTAGGCAGGATTCGAGCTCGCGATGTGAATCTTGTCCGGCGCAGATGATGATGTTATCGACCTCTAGTAGCTGCTCTTGCTCATCGATTAAGATATGCAGACCAGCATCATCAATCTTGTTATATTGCACGCCCTTAATCATTTTTACACCCTTGTTTTTCAGTACGGTTCGATGGATCCAGCCCGTGCTCTTTCCAAGTCCTGCGCCCACTTTGGATGTTTTACGTTGCAGCAGGAATATCTCACGGGGTGAGGGCTCACATTTGGGCTCTGTTAGCCCCCCAGGCGTTGAGCAGGTTAAATCCACTCCCCACTCCCTCATATAAGCATCTTTATCTAAGCTAGTCGAAGGACCTTGATGAGACAGGTATTCACCCACATCGAAACCTATCCCGCCAGCACCTATGATAGCAACGCGTTTGCCCACGGGCTTTTTATCCTTTAATACATCTAAGTAGGTCAACACCTTGTCATGGTTAATGCCAGGAATGTCTAGCTGACGTGGCACGATACCTGTTGCGAGTAATACCTGATTAAAGCCAAGTAGATCTTGCTCTGTGGCCTTAGTGTTCAGTTTGAGGTTGACGCCAGTTAGCTCCAGCTGCTTTTTAAAGTACCTGAGCGTCTCTGCAAACTCCTCTTTTCCTGGTACCTGTTTAGCAATATTAAACTGGCCACCAATCTTGTTATCTGCTTCAAAAAGCGTGACATTATGGCCGCGCCTTGCAGCCGTTGTTGCGGCTGCAAGTCCTGCAGGCCCCGCACCAACTACAGCTACCTCTTGAGGCTCAAGAGTGGGTTTAATGATTAACTTGGTTTCATGACAGGCTTGGGGATTAACCAGACAGCTAACTAGCTTCATCTGGAAGATATGATCTAAACAAGCCTGGTTACAACCGATACAGGTATTGATCTCATCGGCCTTATCCGCGGCGGCTTTATTGACAAAATCTGGGTCGGCGAGCATAGGGCGCGCCATGGAGATGATATCAGCATCACCGCCAGCCAGTATCTCTTCGGCCACCTCGGGGGTATTGATACGGTTTGTGGTACAAAGTGGAATACTCACTTCTTGCTTCATGCGCTTGGTCAGTTCGACAAATGCGCCTCTAGGTACGCTGGTGGCGATGGTCGGCACGCGGGCTTCATGCCAGCCAATACCGGTATTGATGATACTCGCGCCGACCTGCTCAATCCCTTTAGCTAGCTCAACAACTTCCTGCCAGGTACTGCCGCCTTCGACTAAATCCAGCATAGAGAGCCTGAAGATGATGATAAACTCTTTGCCAACGGCTTCTCGGGTACGACGTACTATCTCTAATGCGAGTCGGGTGCGGTTCTCATAGCTGCCACCCCAACGGTCTGTTCTGTGGTTTGTGCGCTTACAGATGAACTGGTTGATGAAGTAACCTTCAGAGCCCATGATCTCAACACCGTCATAGCCAGCGGCTTTTGAGTTAAGTGCGCAGCTCACAAAATCTGCTATCTGTTTTTCTATTCCCGCTTCATCTAACTCTCTTGGCACAAATTGGTTGATAGGCGCTTGCAGTGGGGAGCAGCTCACCAGCTTAGGGTGATAGGCGTATCGGCCGGTATGCAGTATTTGCAAACAGATTACGCCATCCTCTTTGTGTACCGCTTGAGTAATGAGCTTATGTTTTTCAATATCCTCATCGGTGGCAATCATAGTGGCATTAGGCATGCCACCACCTTCAACATTAGGAGCAAAGCCACCTGTGACTATCATGCCAACGCCACCTGCAGCGCGTGCTGCATAGTAAGCTGCCATGCGCTCGAAACCGCCGGGGGCTTCCTCAAGGTTAGTGTGCATCGAACCCATTAAGCTACGGTTTTTAATGGTGCGAAAGCCCAAGTCTAGTGGTGCCATCAGATGTGGATATGCATTGCTCATCGTCTATTCCTAGTGCTTATGTAATTGATATTTTTATTGGTTAAAGATAGAGCGAATGCTAGTATTGGCCAATGACCAATCATTACAAATCGATGACTATAATTTGCTTAATTGGAAGGTTTTAGTCGGGTTAAGCTTATCAATTTAAGTTTTAGCGCTTTTTGTACAGTGAAAGTAGGGAAACGGCATGAAGCTCGGTGATATCTCAGTGTCCTATATCGAGATAATGATTAAGGCGATGGAGCATCTCGATAAAGATGTGAGCCCTTTGCTTGAGAAATATTCGATAGATGCTGTCTCTTTATCTTCTCCTGATGCAAGAGTGAGCATTCCTAAGTTTATGCGACTGGGTTATGACTGCATTTCGCTAAGCGGTTCACCTTGGCTTGGACTCGTTATGGGGCAAGTTACCACACCAACCAACCTTGGTATTGCGGGCTTACTGGCATACTCCTCTGAGAACCTTAAACAAGCTTGCGAGCAAATAGCGACTTATGAGCCGCTCAATAAATATAACTCTAGAGGTCAATCACAGTTCTTTGTTAATCAAGTGTTTGGTATGGAGCAAGATAAATATCGCGAGTTGAGCCGTGGTTATGGCGCGGAAAAGGGGCAGGGAGTTTTAATGTTTTATTCGATTAACCCCTACAACGATTATAACTATTTTGTCGTCGACTCTGTCTTATCAGGCTGGCAGCAGGTGATTGAGCAGCTAACTGGCAGGAGTGATGGAATTGAAAAAGTCTGTTTTGAGTTCCCTGCACCTGCATATATCGAGCAATACCGCGCGCAATTTAGCTGTCCTGTGCTATTTGAGCAACCCAGCAACTATATCGTGATAAAAGCAGAAGCGTTAACTTGGACCTGCATAAACCGCAGTGCACCCACATTTGAATTGCTCAGAAGAGGAGCCGATGAGGAGCTTGAAAAAGTGCGCTTAGGATTGAGTTTTAATGAGAAGGTCAGTCGTGTCATAGGCCCTTTGTTAGATGGCAGTACACCGACTCTCGAGCAGGTATCAGAGCAGCTTAATATGGCGCCATGGACAGTAAGGCGTAAGCTTGTTGAGGAGGGAGGCAGTTTCCAGAAAACGCTAAATGAAACCCGTCGAAGCTTGGCCATTAGTTATGTACGCGATACCGCATTAACGTTAGGGGAGATAGCTTATCTATTAGGTTTCGGCTCGCCTACTGCTTTTCAGCGAGCCTTTAAACGTTGGACTGGAGAAGCGCCAGGGCGCTTTAGAGCATTAGATAAATACAGTGCAGGTTAAGCGCTCTTTTTAGCGGCAGCAGCATCTTCTAAACTGTCATCTTTTAGTTTTCGTCTGAGAATTTTGCCGACGGGTGACATGGGAAGTTCACGTCTGAACTCAAACTGGCGGGGGATTTTATAGCCTGTCAGCTTGTCTTTGCAAAAAGCACGTATCTCTTCTCCTGTTAGCGTCACACCTTCGTGGGTCACGATATAGAGCTTTACCGCTTCACCAGTTTTAACATCAGGAACGCCTATGGCAGCGCAGTTAGTGATATCAGGATGCTCAGAAACAACCGCTTCAATCTCATTAGGGAAAACGTTAAACCCAGAGACGATAATCATATCTTTTACTCTGTCTACAATGCTGATATAGCCATCTTCATCGATAATGGCCACATCGCCGGTTAGCAGCCACTGGCCATCTTCGGTGAAAGATTCTCGGGTTGCTTTTGGTCTGTTCCAGTAGCCCTTCATCACTTGTGGACCTTTTACGCAAAGCTCTCCGCGCTCACCAACGGGCACCTCTTCGCCAAGGGCATCGATACACTTGAGAGCCGTATGTTGTAGCGCTTGCCCCACAGTGCCAAGGCGCTCAAGGCCATTAATCGGATTCATACACACGGCAGGTGAGCACTCTGTGAGTCCATAGGCTTCTGAGATCCCAACCCCTGTCATCGCCTTCCAGCGATTAGCGGTATCGTCCATCAGTGCTGTGCCGCCTGACAGCGTAAACTTCATGCCACTGAAGTCGAGTTCTTTAAAGCTTGGGCTTTCCATCAAGGAGACAAAAAGCGTGTTAAGCCCCATCAGGCCAGTGATTTTGAATGGTTTCATCGCTTTAATGAAGGTTTCTGTGTCTCTTGGATTAGCGATAAGCACGCTATGCTCACCCATTCTGAAGAAGGCCATCAAGTGAACTGTAAATGAGTAGATATGATAAAGCGGCAGGGGAGCAACCATTATTGACTGCTCATCTTTCATCATAGGTTGGCCGTTTTCATCATGTTGTAGCATCACAGAGCCTGCTTGTAGCATATTGGCAATAATGTTGCTGTTGGTGAGCTCGGCGCTTTTAGCAACACCTGTTGTGCCACCTGTGTATTGCAACACAACGGTGTCATTAGGCTCGTTAAGATGAGCTGGGGTGAAGCCTTTTCCAAGGTGTTGTTTAAGCAGTTTTCTAAAGCAGAGCGCTTCGGGAAGGTGGTACTTAGGTACCATCTTCTTGATATGTTTAACTGCTGAATTAATTAAGATGCGCTTAACATTAGGCAGCATATCGGCAAGCGTGGTGGTGATAACCAATTCAAGATTGGTTTCACTCTGAATGTTCTCCACCGATTTGGCAAAAATATCCATGCACAAAAGCGCTTTTGCACCTGAATCATTAAACTGGTGGATCATTTCGCGTTCGGTATACAAGGGATTGGTGTTGACGATTCTGAGGCCAGCTCTTAAGGCGCCGTATATGGCAATGGGGTATTGCAGTGTATTGAGCATCTGAATGGCGATGGCATCGCCAGCTTTTAGTGAGGTTTGTGTTTGAATGAAATGGGCAAAACTGGCGCTGTAAAGGTCGATATCTTGATAGGTTAGGGTATGCCCCATGCTAGTAAAGGCGGGCCTATCTGCAAATTGACTAAAGGCTTCCTCTATCGCTTCGACCGCTGAATTATACTGGGATAGGTCGATTGAATCAGAAATTCCGGGGGCGCGCTTACCATTCCAAAAAGATGCTTCCATACTTGCCTCAATGCTTGTTTGTGAGATTATTTAGCGATATTAAACAGGCCAAATATCCACTATTTATTATTTTATCCTTCGTTTTATCTTCTGACTATTACCTAGTTTTAGGGAAATGATAAGCAAACGATAATGACTAAAGATGACAAATTAATACCCTTGAGCGACAGGGATAGTTTGTAGGTGAGTAAAAGCTCTATATTCTGAGGTGCGAGGGTAGCGAAAAACACAAAGAAGAGAGAGTGTGGCTGGCGCATAAAAAAGCCCACTGTAGCATTGAGCTGCAATGGGCCTAATAATACCAATCAGTGTAAGAAATTGATCTACTCAGAGCTATTTGGGGCAAACTAATTCGAGGCGAATAAGTGATGTAATGGTGATCCCTTATGAGGTTATTCAACGAAGAAGTAGGCAGCCCCAAAAGCTCCTATAAGGCGAGTTTTAGCGCTTCTGAATGCTGCGTTAACGAGCTTAAACGTAGAATAACTATGCTCTTCACTCGTTGCCTTGCCTCAGAAGCGCTAAACTTTCGCTGAGCGATCAAGTCTTTATACTGATTGGTATCAATTAGCTTTTTAGACTATTTAAAGCTGCTCCAGATAGGCGCGTGATCCGATGGCTTCTCTATTGCGCGAAGCTCGTAATCAACATCCGACTCGACAAGTCGCTCATTGAGTGACTTTGTAGCTAGGACGACATCGATGCGCAGGCCGCGATTATCAACAAAACCTTTGCTGCGATAATCGAACCACGAGTAACGATCGACGCGCTCAGGGTGAAGTTCACGGAAAGTATCGAACAAGCCCCAGTCCATTAAGGTTTTCAACCACTCACGCTCTTCTGGTTGGAAGCTACACTTACCCGTTTTTAGCCAGCGTTTAGCATTCGGTGCACCGATACCAATATCGAGATCGATAGGTGAGATATTGATGTCACCAATCACAGCTAAGTCTTCATCTGGGTTGTGATACTCATTTAAGTAAGTCATTAGGTCTCTATAAAACTTACGTTTAGCTGGGTACTTGGTTTCATGGGAGATGTTATCGCCCTGAGGGAAGTATCCGTTGAGTACAGTTAATGGGCGGCCATTTTCCTGCTCAAAAGTGCCCATGATCATGCGGCGCTGAGCATCATCTTCATCCGTTGGAAAGCCTTTTTGAACCTTGATGGGCTCAAGTTTAGATAACATGGCTACGCCATAGTGGGCCTTGCCACCGTGGTAATGCACCTTGTAGCCCATGGCTTCTACATCGGCGACTGGAAACACATCATCGTGTGCCTTTGTCTCTTGCAGGCCGATAATGTCCGGTTGTTGTGTGTCGATTAAAGCCTGCAGCTGGTGCAGTCTGGCGCGAATACCATTGATATTAAAAGAAACTATTTTCATTATTTGATGTTCTCCCTATGGCAGGACGCGTTTAAAAGGCTTAACGATCACGCTCTGGTATACATCTGCAGCGATATAAGGATCGACATCAGCCCAAGCTTGAGCATCTTTTAAGGATGGGAAGTCCGCCACAACCAGAGAGCCGGTAAAACCAGCCTCTCCAGGATTTTCATTGTCTACAGCTGGGTGAGGGCCCGCTACCAGTAGACGGCCTTCATCGGCAAGGTGCTGTAGACGCGCTAGGTGCTCTGGGCGAGCTGCAAGGCGTTTCTCTAAACTGTTCTCTACATCTTGAGAGGAGATCATATACCACATATTTTTAGTTCCTTTTGTTGGTATTTGTCCGCTAGTCGTCGTTACTTTTTGTGAGCTCTTTCTTGTGCTCTTCAGGCATGTTCTTAAACAGGTAAACCACTGTAACAACGGTATTTAATAGGGTCAGTGCCGTTAAACCAAACACTTTAAAGTTCACCCAAGTTTCTTGGGATAGGCTAAATGCAATATAGATATTGATAAGGCCGCAGGCTAAAAAGAAAGTTACCCAGTACCAAGTAACATGAGCCCAGATTTTATCTTCAACCACCATCTCTTTTCCTAGCATGCTTTTTAAGATGGGCTTGTTGATGATTTGGCTAACAGCGAGGGCTATAGCAAACAGCGCATAAACGACTGTAACCTTCCACTTGATGAAGGCGTCATCATGGAATATTAATGTTAAGGTACCGAAAAAGGTGACCATCACGAAGGTGACAAGGTGCATCTTCTCGATCTTTTTATAGAGTGCGTAAGTGACGATTAACTGTAGGGCTGTCGCAGCAATTAAGGCGCCACTGGCGACATAGATATCGAAGAGTTTATAAACGGCGAAAAAGATGACTAAAGGCAGAAAATCGAGCAGTTGTTTCATAGGATTATTATCAAAATAGCAGTTCAAAAAATGGTGCCTGAGTGTAACACGGGTGGCTATTTTAACAAATGGCAATAGCCCATCCTACTAGCTGTAAGTCGGTACCGCTCTTTCATTGATGCAATCATAGGAGCCCATTTCGAATTCTCGGCAATTCCAAGGGCGATTTTCATAAATTGTGCACATCAATGTCTCTCGATCTAATGCCGAGCACCAGCCGTCGTCTAAACGCATCATTGTCTCGCCGCCCCACTGATCGATTGCAATATGCTCATCAGGCACCCCAGTGTCCGTGATTATCATAACCTCTAAGCGGCAGCAGCAGGCTTGGCAGTTTGAACAGCTGACCTCGGTTATTGGCACGTTCTTAATATTAATCGTCATGAGCATCATCTAATAAAATAATTGCGCATCTTACCCCAAAACTAACCACATTCGTAATAGATCGAGTCTGTAATTAACCAATACTCCTGAAGATGAATTATTATTGTTGCATATGAAACAAAGCTGAGTATACTTGGCTTTGAATAATATTGTTGTATAGGTAACAAAAATGAGTCGAGACAAAATTTATCAATCTGCGATCTACTTGGTCTTTGGATTGTCATTTCTTTTTTCCCTGTTTCTGATCGCTTCAGACAATATATCGCCCTTTACGACCCAAGCTTCGGTTCATCGAAATGTCGCTAATATCGCACCAGAGGTTACTGGGGTCATCACTGGCGTTGATGTGGAAAATGGACAGCATGTTAAAGCGGGTGAACGCTTATTTACGATAGATAAACGACGGTTTGAACTGGCTGTTGAGCAAGCAAAAGCTGAGTTAATACAGGCTCAAGATGCAAATTCAGCCAAATGGCAAGAGCTGGCATCATTAGAGCAAAGCTTTGAGCAAAGAGAGGTTGAGTGGCAAAACGCGACGATAAAGCTCACTCGTTATAGAAAGCTGCAGGGTAAAGGGCTTGTCACACAAGAGGAACTTGATGATGCAGTTATGAATGTCAATCTTGCTCAGAGCGCAATCAAGGCGGCAATGGCTGAAATTAAGCGTATAGAAGCTGAGTTAGCGAGGGCTGATAACCTTTATACAGCCAATGGTAATACGTCAGGTATCACCGCAAGTAATGTATTAACTCATATGCAGGGTGAGGGAGGTGAGAGTGCTGCAATTGTGTTAGCGCGCAGTAAGCTTGCTCAAGCAGAGCTTGATCTTGCCCATACAGAAGTTAAAGCAAAAATTGATGGCACTGTGAGTAACTTGCAACTTCAAAAGGGCAGTTATCTACAGCAAGGCAATGTAGCAATGTTCTTGGTCAATGAAGCTTCAGTGTGGTTAAAGGCGGACTTTAACGAGAAGGGCATGGCATATCTTCATAAAGGTAAACCAGTGATTATCTCTTTTGATGCACTGCCTGGGCAAGTATTCGAAGGTGAAATTATTAGTCAGGATAGAGCTATCTATGATGCATCAAGCCAGTCTAATCAGCTTGCCGAAGTGAGTAATGATACTCGATGGATCAGAGAGCAGCAGAAAATCCGCACTCAAATAAGTGTGCAACGTATTGATGCTGGGCTTATTTCAGGCTCTAAAGCCAGTGTTATGGTTAAAAATGGTAACAGTGTCATTGATACTCTTGCCACAGGCTGGATCACCTTAGTGGCTTATTTTCGCTATATCTATTAGCCGGTCGGTAACTTAATGAACTGTAATTTAATGGCCAGTTATTTAAACGCTGAGGAGTTGACGAGTGAAAGATAGTCGTAATGAGATTTTACAAATCAGCCTGACTATTACTCTGTGTATGTTAGTTGGCCGAGTTTTAAGCCTAGAGTCTAGTGTTTATCTAGCGCTTTTCCCAACCATCTTGATGACCAAGGCGAAAGATCATAGTTGGATTGGATTGTATAACACTTTTAAACCGGCGTTTCTTGCTGCCGTTGCCGCTTTGATAGTTACAGAGTCATTTCAGGACCATCCATTTATTATCTGGACCATTAGTCTGTTTTTTATCGATATGATGCGCCGTAAAGCGGATAATCCCGCCAAACTGGGCCAGATGATTATGCCCTTATTTAACTGGATTTTGATTGTCGTGTTTGCTCAAACAAGTGACATGGATATGCCAGATAGGATCAGAGAGATTTTTATCTCAATGGTGATCACCGCACTTATCGCTAGAGCTATGGTGGCACTTTTTCCTAAGTGGCGTGATAAGCCTAAAATAATGGCGACTAAACTCTCCTTGCCTGCAGCGCAGCAAGTGAGTTATCAGCATAGATTTGTTTCGCTGGCGTTGATCGGCACAGGGCTTGCCATATTAATGAATATTGACCTAATATCGGCAACCTTTTGTATGGTCCCTGTGATTGCTGCAGCGAGTCAGTTCAGCCGTAAAATGTATGCAGAGGTTGTGAGTCGGCGCTTTATCACTCAAATTGGTGGTTGCGCGTTAGCTGTGATTTTTAGTGTGTTAATGGCTGGACACCAAGGTGTGTTGCTTTACTATGCTGCTGTACTTGGGGCGCTAGTTTTTGCCATCACTAAGTTGATGGTAACGTCCAATGTGAGCTCACGAGACATTCATGCTGATGCTCTGTTAGCAACAGTGCTGCCGATACAGCTCTATCTTGATAGCAGCCATTTAGGCTTAGAGAGCACTTTTTCAAGAGCGTGGGAGCTCACTGTGACATTGGGGATCCTATATGCTGCTTTTCGTTTAACTCAATATCGAGTTTTCAGCCATCAAGATAACTAATTACCAGCTGGTATAAATGATAACAATAGAGAATGCTATGCAAAATGAAACCATAATAGCCATACCTGAGTTAGACAGCAGTCCCTCGTTTATTATGGGGTTAGCTTATAAGCAGTTTAGAACCATAGCGAGCCAGATGCTCAACGCTGAATTTGATATTACCTTAGAGATGCTCGGTGCCTTACGTGTATTAACTCATTTAGGTGAGGTACCTCAACAAACATTAGCTGAAACGCTTAACCGAGAACGCTCAGTGACTAAACGTTTAGTGGACAACTGTATCAAGCGAGAATTGATCATTGCACGGAAAAGTGACACCAACAAAAAGGCGCGTTATCTCGTCGTGACGGATAAAGGCTTGCTAGTGAAAAAGCAGGCTAGTGCCAAGTTGCAAAAAGTGATTGATGATTTTTACTCGCCACTGACTTCAGATGAGCAAAAACTGCTTTTGTCATTGTGTAAGAAATTAATTAAAGAAGACTTTTTACTCAGTGAATAGTTAACACTGCAGGGATAACTGCAACTTGTAGTGGATTAGGTTTGCCAAGATTTTGGGAGAGGCTTCACCCAAGCATCAAGCTGACACTGGTTGTTGATTGATTTTTGAAATGTTTTCGCATCGGCCAAGGTTAAGTTGGGTGAAGTGATATAAAAGGTATCTGTATGGTGACGAACAAGCGGTTTATTGTCGCCACAGGTAAATCTATCTAAACTTGTTGGTTGCTGCTTACCTGCGTATAGCTGCACCACATACCAGCTTACTTTACTCTTGCTGCTTGTTACTGCTTTAGCTACAAGCTTAGCCTCTTTCTGATTTCCACCTATGACAACAGGCTTAACTGCTACCTCCTGCGGGATAGCTGCTTGGATCGAATGAGTTGGCTTATTATCTAATTGGTTTATCTCATCTAACTCATCTAACTCATCGAGTTTATTTAAGTTACTCAGCTTCGCTAAGTTTATGTTTGACGTCTGGTCTATCTTTTGCGTGGTATTTTGTTTGGTATTTTGCGTCGTTTTTTGCAAGGGTTGAGCGAGAAGCGAAGAGTCGATGGTCGGCTTTGTTACATGTTCTTCTTGCGTGATGTTTAGCGATTTTGCAGGAGTGATCAACATAAAAAGGACGACAGCGAATACAGAAACAAGAGTAAGCGAGGCTACAGCAAGGTAACTAAAGTTGTCGTTCATCTGATTGCTTTCAACGCCTAATGCCTCCTTAATAGCAAGGCGAGCAATACTTGCATCTATTTGCATGCTTGATTTGCCATAACCTATCATCATAGCCCGCTCACATATCTGATTTATTGTTCTAGGGTTGCCATCGCTATATTTAAAGATAAGTTTAATCGCAGTATTTTTGAAAAGCGGCTCATGGCGGCCTGAGATTCTGAGTCTGTGAGCGATAAGCTCTTGAGTTCCTGTGAGGTTAAGCGGCACTAAATGAGATCTAACTGTGATCCGCTGAGCTATCTGTCTTAATGAATTTTGATTGAGATGCTGTTTGAGAGTTGTATCGCCTACTAAGATAATTTGCAGCAGCTTAGTGGTATCCGTTTCTAAGTTAGTCAATAGCCTAAGTTGTTCAAGTACGGCTTCACTGAGATGTTGTGCGTCATCTATTACCATAACGGTTTGACGTCCATCTTTGTGGTTGTTTAGTAGATATTCACTGAGTCGGTCTATCAGGTGCTTTAAGGTATGCTCACTAAAAGTGAGCGATAGCTCATCACAGAGCTTAGCCAATAGGGCTATTTCGCTCATCGCAGGGTTACGGATCACTGCAACATCAGTACTTTCGGGAAGCTGCTTGATGAAGGCATTTAATAATGTGCTTTTGCCTGAGCCTTGTTCACCCGTAAGTAAAATAAAGCCAGCCGTCTGCTCTACGCCATAGTTCAAGTGCGCGATCGCCTCTGAATGGCTTGTACTCAAGTAAAGCCATTTGTGACTAATATCTGCAGTAAAAGGGTGTTCATTTAGCTGATAAAACGCATTAAACATATGTGTTATCAATGGCTTTAATTGAGATTAAGCATAAGAGCTGATTAGTAATTAGGCAAGCTTAGGAAATCAATTAGCTTAACGCAGATGTTTTTTGGTTTTAACTTGGTGTTAGTTATTGTTTTTATTGTTTTTTTGTATTTCTTATTTGTTTGTGTTAAGTCTATTGCGAATTTTTAGGTTTAATCGCGGTTTATATACTGACTTAAAGGGGGGGGCTAGTGAAAAATGGAGCTTGTATGTTTTTGTAGGTGATTTCTTTGGCTGCGAACTTTGTATCATATAACTCGATTTAATAATCTTGTATTATATAGGTGTCAGTGTTTGTTTATTTATTAGTATTAATTAGTTCGGTGAAATAACACCATCGTTTGCAGGTCAATGGTGTTACTTCTATAAACAGTTTGTGATTAACTTTATATTGCTTATGTTTATTTCGTACTGTACTTTACTTTTCCTCCTTTGTTTCCTTTTTGTTCTTGTTTTAAATTAACGTTAAGGTTGGGTTTTCTATGGATAACCCAATAAGCAAATCCTACAAATGCTCCCCCTCCAATAATATTTCCTATAGTGACTGGAATTAAATTATTGAAAAAGAAGTTTCGAATAGTAAGGTCTGAAAATTCACTCGCTGTATGGCCTGTCATCTGCCAAAATTCAGGGGTTGCGAAGTTTTGAATAACGATACCCGTTGGGATCATAAACATGTTTGCGATACTGTGCTCAAAGCCACAGGCAACAAACATAGAGACAGGTAAAAGCATGACCAATACCTTGTCAGTGTTACTGCGACAAGAGAAGGTCATCCAAACTGCTAAGCAGACTAACAAGTTACACAGAAGACCCAGTATTACGGCTTGCAGGAAGGTATGGTGGATCTTATGTTGGGCAACCTTCATTGCATTGATCCCCCATTCACCGCTATTGCTCAAGTAAGTGCCCGCTAAGTAGATGATGCAGACAAAGAATAGGGCACCAGCGAAGTTACCTATGTAGACGGTAGTCCAGTTTTTGGCTAACTGAGCGTTGGTGATACGGTTACTGGCTCGTGCGACAACGGTAAGTACTGTTGAGGTAAATAACTCGCCACCACAGACTACAACTAATATTAATCCAAGACTAAACGCTAAACCGCCAACCAGCTTGGTCATGCCCCATGGTGCGTCTCCTGCACCCGTTGTCACTGTGATGTAGAAGACAAATGCAATTGAGATAAATACGCCTGCCGACATAGCAAGAAAGAAAGCTTGAATGGGATTTTTGGTGGCTTTTCCCACACCTACATCTTCAGCTTTTTTGGTCATTTCGCCCGGTAGTAACGCATCGAACGGATTATTGTTATCCATATTGCACCCTCCTTTAGGTTGCTTTTATGGTTTAATTATTTACCTTTAAGGTTTCGTTATCTTTGGTCGTAAATTACTCAAGTGTCAGCATCTAAGCCATAAACGTCATTGAGCAAGTTTTCACTCTTCTTCGTTATACGGGTTATGAATAGCAATACCGATGCCAGTATTCATTACTTGATGTTAGTTGTTGTTAATATTGGGAAAAACATGTTTACTGAAACAGGGTTTATCTTGAGTTAATGAAGATGTCGACACTATTGTCGACACCAATTCGACTTAGGTGACATGAGAGTCTAGGTATTGTCTCTCTAGCTACTGGGCCTTCAGATACTGAGTCTCCAGGTACAGTGTTTGCGGTTAGGGTGCTTAAAGCATGAACCCCTCAAATAGGCGGTAAAAGTCTAAAGTTTAAAATCTAAAGTTAAAGTCTAAAATCTAATGTCGAACAGTTTGCTGGGATTTAGGTGCTGGGATTTAGTTGGTTGGATTTGGCATGTAGGATTTTAGTTTGCAGAAAGGAGAAATAACAAAGGGCGACGAATGCTTAGCCGCCCTTTGTTGTTAAAGTAAGGTGTTAAAGTCAGAAGTTAAAGCTAGATATTAATTTATTTGATAATCAATCAATTAAACCGATTTGCTTAGCGACATCTTCAACGGGTTGATAGTCACTGTTGTCAGCTTCGACAAAGCTAGCTCTAGGAAAGCTTGCAAGTAAGTCGGCATCATCCATATTGAGTAGAGCTTGTTTAACTTTCTCTGTAAAACCTTCACCAAATTGCGTTTCGACACCAGAGCGAATTGTCCACTGATAGTCTGGATATACAGGACTTTTCCAAATGACGCTCACTTTAGATGGGTCAATTTTTCCTGCAGCCAGTGAGCTTTCCCACACCTTGTAGTTAACAGCGCCTACTTGATATGCCCCAGCTTGCACTTGTGCAATCGTTCTACTGTGATCACCTGAAAAGCCAACACGTTTAAATGCATCTTGCGGCTTTTTCTTAAGTTGTTGTTCGATAAAGTATTGCGGCATTAATCGGCCAGAAGTTGAGCCTTTTGAGCCAAAGGTAAATGTGAGATCTTCAATTTCAGGGAACTGCTCGCTACTCTTTAGGCCTGTGCTGCTGTGCGCTATGATATAGCTCTTAAAAAATTGGTCCTCATATCCCTGAGCAATCGCTTCAGAACCAGGCACTAGGCGTCTTGCTTGAACACCTGACAACCCACCAAACCAAGCGAGTTGGACTTGATTGTTTCTAAAGGCGGTAACCGCTGCTGAGTATGATTTAACTGGTACGTAGTTAACATCAACCCCTAGCTCCTTTTCAAGATAAAGAGCGACTTTATCAAATCGGGTTCTTAGTTGACTTTCATCTTCGTCAGGAATTGCGGTAAAAGTAAAGCTGGCGGCCATTAATGATTGTGAAAATAGCAGTAGCCCTACTGCAGGTATAAAAGCGGTTTTATTCATAGTGTTTCCATATACTAATTATAGTGTGATATATAATTTAGTTGTATTCTATATGAAAGGGGGCGACTTTGCTCACATTAATCAACAGTGTTTATATCTCTTTGTTATAACCGATAACGCCTATTGAATTTATTTGTTTAAATATGTTTTGTTATTTATTTTTATATAAAGTTTAGTGGTTTTTATATATTGAGATCTAGTTCAAATTATTATTAATTTAAATATATATACTGGATTCAAATTAAGGAAGTAGATGAGGTCTGGTGGCCTTCTCGGTCTTCAAAACCGATGTGAGTCTAATAGACTTTGGCAGGTTCGATTCCTGCCTCTTCCGCCAATTTTTAATAAAGTGATGGTTATGGCAGTTTAGTCGTGAATTTGTAGCTATTTGCACTTTTATACATGTTTGCTGATTTTTTACTGTGCATGAACTTCGAAATATTTCTAAGGAGTACATGTGAGAGCGACTCAAAACAGGACTCAAAAATCAGATCAGAAAGTTAACCATCGCCTTCCTCAAGTTGAGCAATTGCTGCAACACAGTTTTTTATCCTCCTTTATAGCAAAGTTGAGCCGGCCAGTTGTCACAGAAGTCATTCGTGACTACTTTGCACAAATCCGTCAAACAGACAGGTTTAAAAACGAGGGGGTCGATGGGATTGATGTCACTACCGATTTGACACTCGCGTTACAAAAAATACTGCTTCAGCGACAAACTTCGGTTATCAATGCAACCGGAACCATCATTCACACCAATCTCGGTCGTTCACCGATAGAGCCTTCACTGTGGGATGCCGTAAAAGGGGTGAATACTGGCTATAACAACCTAGAACTTAAGTTAGAAGATGGGAAGCGTGGCCAAAGAAAAGGGCTGCTTAATACGCTCATCGCTACACTGACTGGCGCAGATGCAGGGCTTTTGGTTAATAACAATGCCTGCTCTATCTACCTGTTGCTGCATGAACTTGCCAAGGGCAAGGAAGTTATTGTGTCACGGGGGGAGCAGATCCAGATAGGTGGTGGTTTTCGTATCCCTGATATTTTGGCGCTCTCTGGTGCCAAGCTGGTTGAAGTTGGCACCACAAATATCACCACTGCTGACGATTACATAGAGGCAATAACAGAAAATACTGCCATGGTGCTGGTTGTCCATCAGTCAAACTTTGCTATTCGTGGTTTTACTGAATCAGCTGATATTAAAGCCCTTAGCCGTCGATTACCCAAAGAGGTTATTCTTGCCGTCGATCAAGGCTCTGGCGTAACCAGCGAATGCCATTTTCCTGAAGAGAAATCAGTAGGTAAGTATATCTCTGCTGGCGCCGATCTCGTTTGTTTTTCCGGTGATAAGATTTTAGGCGGCCCGCAAGCTGGGATTATTTGCGGATGTGATGCGTTAATTAAACGCCTCGAAAAAAATCCTATGATGCGTGCATTTCGTCCAGGCAGAGTCGTATTGTCATTAATTGAAGAGTTACTTGTTCGTAAACTCAACGAGCAGGAAAGTGGTAAGGGGATCTCTGAGCGCTTGATTTCACAGCTATCTATGACCCTCAGTAAAGCAGATAGGTTAACGCATCTGTTCCCCAACCATATAGAGATATGTTCACTTAAGGCTGTGGTTGGTGGTGGCACGCTGCCTGACATTGATTACCCATGTTGGGGCGTTACTTTAGCGGGTGAGCCGAACAAATTGAGCCGTGAGCTTAGACTCAGACCTACGCCGGTTATTGGCGTTATCCATAAAGAGCAGTTTATGCTGAACCTCGCCAGTGTCACAGATGCTGATTTCGAGCTTTTGATTATCCAGCTTGAGGAGTACCTCTTGCTAAAACAGGGTTTCAGCGATGGCCATTGCAAAGGTGAGCAAGTAAGGACTGTGATTTGAAGGAGTTCAAATGAAGCGCTCATCAACACAAGTCATCCCAAATAATACTCATCACGTATCTGAGCAGTTTGTTATTGCTATGGCCGGCCATGTTGATCATGGTAAAACCGCTTTAATACAAGCATTAACAGGCATCATGACTGCACGTAGCTTTGAGCAAGCCTGCGGTATGACTCAAAACCTAGGCTTTGCTCACTTTGTTGGCAGTGAAGGGCAGCAAGTGGGCGTGATCGATGTGCCCGGGCATGAGCGTTATATTCGAAATATGGTTGCCGGACTGTGGAGCATTGAGCTTGTGGTACTCGTTGTTGCGGCCAATGAAGGTTGGATGCCGATGACCCAAGCGCATCTTGAAGTCGCTAAGGCAATGGGAAATCGTCCGGTAGTCATCTGTATCACTAAAAAAGAGTTAGTGGATGATGAACAGTTACTTGCGTTAGAGGAGGAGCTGCTTGAACGCGTGATGGATTGCTGTGATGAAATCGCTGAAGTGATCTGTGTATCTGCGGTAACGGGCGAGAACATAGAGCAGCTAAAACAGCTGATTTGTCAGCAGCTGAGCGTAAACACTGCGCCCATAGCCAATGGAGCTATTACAGGTGATATTAGTTGTCAGTCTCAAAATGGCAAAGCTCACCTTTATGTGGACAGGAGTTTTAGCGTACCTGGGATAGGTACTGTGGTGACAGGCTCGCTTGTCGGCGGCAGTGTAGACGTTGGTACGGGTTTGACCTTGATGCCCAAGGGCTTGGCTGTAAAAGTGCGTAGCTTACAGGTTTATCATCAGAGCGTTGAAAGGGCTGAGCCAGTTTCAAGAGTTGCGGTAGGCATAAAAGGGGTTAACTACAAAGCGCTTTCCCGAGGAGATTGTTTGGTTGTAGACCCTAAGATGCACAGCGCAACCAGTGAAATTATAGTACGCCTAAATCAGCTACCGCCTAAACTGAAAAACTGCCAGCTTGAGGTTGCGATTGGCAGTTGGCATGGTGTTGGCCAGCTAATAAAAATTTCTAATACTCAATTGGTCAGGGTTAAGCTTAAAAGTGAAGTTTGCTGTCACTTTTCGCAAGCAATTGCTTTTATTCAAAACGGAGGCAGTAAGCTGATTGCTAGCGGGTGCTGTGTCTGGTTACAGGAGATTGAGCGATGGCAAAGACGTCAGCTCTATGGCTTACTCGATACACTGCCTGAAGTTATTGATGACTCTCATCAAGTTCAGCTTCAATTGCAACTCGAGGGTTATATTGTTCGTAGCGAAAATCATCAGTTACCTGAGCAGTTCGAATATATTAACCTCGGTGATTTAGCTGTCCTTAAATCATGGTATCAGCAAACCGAGGCCTCTGTATTATCACTGCTAAATCAACCAAACGCTGCACTTTCAAGTGCAGAGCTTGCCAGTCAGTTACGGGTAAACCTCACGGTATTGACCGAGGTTCTTAAGCAGCTAAAAATGCAAGATAAAATTTATCTGAGTTATGAGTGCTGGCTTGCGGGTAGCGGAAGTAGTGAAGATGACCTCTGTGCAGAAAGTCAGACATTACTCAGTCACATTCGTGCTGCTCAACGAGCAGGATATATTGTCGATAAGCAGGCGAGGGGCGATCTTAAAAAACAGTTAAAAAACTTGGCTCGGCTTAAGTATGTGACCCAGTTAGAGGACAACATCTATTATGACCAAGGTTTATACCAATGCTTAATTGAAGATGTTTTAGCAGGCTGTAATAAACACGATAAATTAAGTATGGCTGATATTAAACAACGCTCAAAATTAAGTCGTAAATATGCCATTCCTTTAGCCAATAAGATGGAGAGAGATGGCTGGGTAAAAAGAGATGAAAATGACAGGGTCGTATTGAAAAGCTTATTTTAATCACTACAGGGTTAACCTGTTTGCTTTTTATCACACCTTACTCCCTATCGATATTAGATTTCCTATTCATTATTAAATATTGCTCTATGAATACCTTCCCCTAATTGTTTTTACCTTTAAACGCGGAAACTTATAACGGTTTTTTGTGTACCCTACTGATTTGTATGTGTTTGTAGTTGTGTGTTCTAGCTTGTTATTATCCCTGCGTTATTATGAGATACCAATCACAAACACGGTATTTAATAAATGTTATTGGCATGATGAAATTTATTTATATCGTTTGTGTCATTGCTGTTTTATAAGTGTCGTCATAAGTGTCGACACATATTCCTATTGCGATTAACCCCCTTGTTCATTAATTAGAAGTCGTTAAGTTACTAAGTTTAAATTCTAGTGCTTACAGTAACTTAGTTAAGTTTAGGTTGATTATTTATTTCTGTGTAAAACTTGGTGTGAAAATTGTAATAAGCCTTAGTTAAGTACTGCAATATAACTAAGGCTAACTATGAATAGTTTTCTTATTGCAGATCCTAAGCTATGTATTGGGTGCGGGACATGTATGGCGGCATGTTCTACGGTACATAAGTCTAAGGGACTGCAAACAAAACCAAGATTGACGGTAATGCGGCATCAAAGCGCAACTGCGCCAGTGATGTGCAGGCATTGCGAAGACGCCCCCTGTGCCACAGTTTGTCCAGTAAAAGCCATTACCCAGGAGGAGGGTAAGGTTTTACTTAATGAAACCGTTTGTGTCGGTTGTACCTTATGTGCAATCGCCTGTCCTTTTGGTGCTATCTCACTTGATGGTAGCCGCCCAATAGCGATGGCGAACTCCTACGATATTCATATTCCATCGAATATTCACTCCAGTAACCCATCAACATCGACACCAAATTGCTTTGGCAAAGATATTTTGGCTTGGGAGCCAGGGGTTAAGAGCATCGCCATTAAGTGCGATCTTTGTCATAACCAGCCTGGTGGTCCAGCATGCGTTGCTGCATGCCCAACTCAGGCGATTTTCCTTGCTAAGGATGATTCACTGGAAGATGTCTCTAGGCTTAAGCGTGAACAAGCTGCGACAAATACCGCTCAAGTTAGCCTCACATCTTCAGGTAAGGGAGGGGCGGCCTTATGATGTCACTCGATTTTCTACTCTTAGCTATCTTGCTTTATGTTGTTGCAGCAATAAGCTCCTTGCTCTGTTATAAGCAGGAGTCGCTAGCCATAAAACTCTCTGGCTCAATAGGGGCGTTGGCAGGTCTTGCTGGAATTGCAGCTTCTTTGCCAGCCTTACTCTCTGGCGAAGTCATTGTTAAACAGATCTACAGCCCGTTTAACTTTTCAGACTTTATTATCCGTATTGATGGTCTGTCAGCATTTATGGTGCTGGTGATATCTTTGCTTGTGGTTGCTACCGCTATCTACTCAATCTCCTATATGAAGGAGTACTTAGGTAAAGGTGCGTGGGCGATGGGCTTTTTCATGAATACCTTTATCGCTTCTATGGTTGCGTTGGTGGTTTGTGATAATGCTTTCTACTTTATCGTCTTCTTCGAGATGATGTCGCTAGCCTCCTATTTTCTGGTTATCTCTGAACAAAATGAGAAAGCGGTTAAAGCGGGTCTTCAGTATTTTTTGATTGCCCATGCAGGCTCTGTATTGATCATGATAGCGTTTTACATCCTCTATCGTGAGACAGGCAGCCTTAACTTTGCCGACTTTGCGAATGCTCAGTTAAGTGACTTCCAGGCATCAATGGTATTTTTACTCGCCTTCTTTGGCTTTGGTGCTAAGGCGGGGATGATAACGCTACATGGTTGGTTACCTCAGGCTCACCCGGCTGCGCCATCACATGCATCAGCAATGATGTCTGGTGTTATGGTCAAAATCGGTGTCTTTGGCATCATTAAAGTCAGCATAGATTTCCTCGGCGCCGAAATTGCCTGGTGGGGATATCTGGTACTGGCCTTTGGCTGTGTCTCATCTGTGTTAGGCGTACTCTATGCACTTGCCGAGCACGATATCAAACGACTACTTGCTTACCACACGGTTGAAAACGTGGGCATTATCTTAATTGGTGTCGGTATCGCCATGATAGGTATTGCCAATGAGATGCCTGTACTGGCGACCTTAGGTTTGTTGGGCGCCCTTTATCACTTGCTTAACCACGCGGTTTTCAAAGGCTTACTCTTCTTAGGTGCGGGCTCTGTGATCTACCGAGTTCATACCAAAGATATGGAGAAGATGGGTGGTTTGGCAAAGTTAATGCCCTTAACGGCTATCGCTTTCTTGATCGGTACTATGGCTATCTCAGCGCTGCCACCGCTGAATGGATTTGTTAGTGAGTGGTTTATCTATCAGTCACTATTGGCAATGAGTAAAGATGGCGGTATGGCGATGCAAGTTGCTGCGCCTTTTGCTGTGGTCATGCTGGCCATAACAGGCGCGCTAGCCTGTATGTGTTTCGTTAAAGTGTTCGGGATCTGTTTTACCGGCGCGGCGCGAAGCCAGCAAGCGACCAAAGCGACAGAGGTACCATCAAGCATGATTTTTGGTACAGCAAGTCTTGCCATTTTATGTATTGTACTCGGTGTTGGCGCCCCTTGGGTCGCTCCGGTTATCTCAGGTATCGCATCAGCTCTGGTTGATACTCAGACGGTCAATGTCACTCAAGGCATCGCACTCATTCCGAGTGAGCCTACTCAAGCCATTCTCTCAACTCCCGTTATTGCCTTTACTTTGCTTGCTTTGCTGCTCGTCCCTGTCGCTATTTTGGCCATCTTCAAAGGCCCTAAAATGGCGCATCGAAATGCGGGAGACCCGTGGGCATGTGGTTATGGCTATGAGGAGAAGATGTCTGTCTCTGCGGGGGGCTTTACGCAGCCGCTTCGCTCTATGTTTGCGCCGCTTTACACCATGAGGAAAAAGCTAGATCCAGCGCCGCTACTGGCCAAGTCACTAGAGATAACAAGCAAAAGTGCAAGCCAGTTGGAGCCTGTACTTGATAACAAGGTGATTTTGCCAACGGTTTCAATCGTGAAACGGATCGGTAGAGCTGTTCAATGGCTGCAGTACGGTGATTTTAGAACCTACTGCATCTACATAGTGGTGGCCTTACTTGTGCTGCTATTTGTCCCGATTAACTATTTCTCTCAAATATCTTAGGAGTGAACTGATGCAAGGGCTTGAAATGCCAAGTCCTGAATGGATCGCATTAGCTGTCGTTCAGGCATTAATAATGATTGGTCTTGCTCCCTTGGCCACAGGTTTTACACGAGTACTGCGTGCCAAGATGCACTCTCGTAAAGGCCCAGGGGTACTGCAAGATTACCGCGATATTCGCAAACTATTACGTCGTCAGGAGGTTGCACCAAATCCATCGGGGATCATCTTTAAGGTGATGCCATTGATCTTGATGTCCAGCATGTTGCTGGTTGCTATGGCGCTGCCAACAGTGACCAACTACTCACCCTTTCCTATTGCAGGGGATGTGATAACGGATATCTATCTGTTTGCTATTTTCCGCTTCTTCTTTGCGCTATCAGGCTTAGATTCGGGCAGTGTTTATGCGGGGGTTGGCTCTGGCCGTGAATTGACTTTAGGTGTGCTCGTTGAGCCTATCTTGATGCTCTCTATTTTCACCATGGCGCTGACGGCTGGCACCTTTGACCTTGGTTATATCAGTACTTATATGGCGACTGAAAGCTGGGCAGTCCCAGGCGCTGTGTTGCTCGCCGGTGCAGCCTGTGCTTTTGCGGTATTTATCGAAATGGGCAAACTGCCTTTCGATAGTGCAGAAGCTGAGCAGGAGCTGCAAGAGGGGCCTATCACTGAATACTCAGGTGCAGGTCTTGCCATGGTGAAGTTAGCGTTAGGGCTTAAGCAGCTTGTGGTTGCACAGCTGTTCCTCGCTATCTTTGTGCCATTTGGTAAAGCCGCAGAGCTCACCTTTGCTGCTTTGTCTGTTGCCGCTGTGATCTTGTTTATCAAGCTCTTTGTAGTCTTTTTGATTGCAGGTGTGATTGAAAACAGTGTTGCTCGTACGCGTTTCTTAAAGACGCATCATCTCACTTGGGTAGGATTCGGCATCGCTGTGCTTGGATTTGTCTTCTACCTGATTGGTCTATAGGGAGCGAAAATAGCTATGTTAGAAACTATTGCTCTACTCACCATTATCTCCCCCTTTATCGGGGCGATATTAACAGTCATTGTACCTAAAGAGGCCGCTAAGTGGGTATGTCAGCTCTTTGCTGGTATTGCATCACTGGGCGCTATCGCGCTGGCGGTTGTGTTTTTAAATGGTAGTGAACCTAGTGTTAGCTACTCACTGATTGCTATTGGTCAAACTGAATTGTTTGGTGTCACCATAGATAAGGTCAGTACCTTAATTACTGTGGCTGTGGTTGTACTTGGGCTGTTAGTGAGTATCTACTCACTGGGTTATATGTCTAAGGGAAACCGTGAGCATCCACATACAGGTCAGCCGAGATATTATGCGTTTTTGCTGATATTTATCGGTGCGATGGCAGGTTTGGTGCTTTCATCAACCATCTTAGGTCAGCTGTTCTTCTTCGAAGTGACTGGTGCCTGCTCATGGTCTTTGATTGGCTACTATCAGTCACCTAAGTCACTAAAAGCGGCGCTTAAAGCACTGCTAGTGACGCATGTTGCATCTATCGGTTTGTTTGTTGCTGCAGCTTTTGTCTTTAATGCGACCGGCACATTTGCTGTCAGTGCATTAGCTTCGCTCGATGAGCAGACAAAAACTATCGTATTCTTGGGGATCTTGTTTGCGGCTTGGGGTAAGTCAGCCCAGCTTCCGCTACATGTTTGGCTTCCTGATGCGATGAATGCACCGACACCCGTGAGTGCGTACTTACACGCAGCGTCTATGGTCAAGGTTGGGGTATACATCTTCGCCAGAGCCATCATGGAGGGCGGCCAGATCCCTGAGATTATTGGGGTTATCGGTGTCGTTGGCGCCATCATCACCTTGATCTACGGTTTCGTGATGTATCTGCCACAAAAAGATATGAAGCGCTTGCTCGCATACTCAACCATTACTCAACTTTCCTACATCTTCCTGGCGCTCTCTTTGTCGATTTTCGGCTCTCAGATGGCATTTGAAGGTGGTATTACCTACATCTTCAACCATGCCTTTGCTAAGAGTTTGTTCTTCTTAGTGGCGGGTGCGCTGAGTTATAGCGTAGGGACCCGCATGCTGCCGCAACTGAAAGGTATCGTTAAAAAGTCACCTTTGCTGGCGGTCGGTTTCTGTGTGGCAACGTTGGCTATTACTGGTGTGCCACCATTTAACGGCTTCTTCAGTAAGTTCCCACTATTTGCTGCAGGTTTTGAGTTGACCTCGACCCATAGCTGGTTGATGCCAATCATGATCTTAGCCCTGATTGAGTCAGTAGCGAGTTTCGGTTGGATCTTGTACTGGTTCGGTAAGTCTGTGGTTGGTGAGCCTAGTGATGCGGTGGCTAAGGCTAAGCCTGTGCCTGTTTCGATGAAGATTGTGCTGGTTATCTTAATCGTCATGTCACTCTGCTCAAGCTTTATCGCAGCTAACTGGTTAGTTTAAGGAGGATTTATGACTGGAGATATTTTAATAAACAATTTGGCGGGGTTACTGATCATCACCTCTGTGATGGTGATTGGCGCACGTAAAGCCAAAACGGCAGCCTTGCTCTACTCAGTGCAATCGTTCGTGTTAGTGCTGACTTTCTTGGCCATTGCCAAGTCGGTCGATGCTACTGAGCTATACCACTGGTCCATCACAGCGTTCATCACTAAGGTGATAGCGCTGCCGGCCATACTCTATTACGCGTTCAGTAAGATGAGTGACCCACAAGCTGATAAACCTGCAATCCATTTTGGCTGGTTAATCCCTATCGCTGGTGTCATCACAGTGGCGAGCTTTCTCGCCGTTGAAAGTGTGCAACTGCCATTAGTCGAGCACTTAAAGCCCGCTTTAGCTGTTTCACTGGGTCACTTCTTCCTTGGTCTGCTCTGCATCGTCAGTCAGCGCAATATTCTTAAGCAGCTGTTTGGTTACTGCTTAATGGAGAACGGCTCATCTCTGACCTTGGCACTGCTGGCAAATAAAGCACCGGGTCTGGTTGAAGTGGGGATCACAACTGACGCTGTTTTCGCTGTGTTGTTTATGGTGATTTTGGCTCGTCAAATCTACTTCAAGTTGAACACGCTCGATGTGAATCAACTGACTTCATTAAAGGGGTGATAACAGATGTCTCCTACTGAAATTTTGCTACTACTTATGGTGGTCCCATTTGTTGCAGCTCTGGTGTCATTTTTAACTGTACGAGGTGGCGAGAGCGTGAGAAAGCTCGCCATAGGTTGCCATGCGCTTTCTATGGTGTTGATACTTATTCTATCCCTGACTGTGGCTGGTTCGGTATTTGTCGATGGTCCATTATTGGCCCTTAATAACTGGCTCCACCTTGACGGGCTATCTGCACTGTTTCTTGGTGTATTAGGTGTGGTTTCGTTCTTAACCGGCATGTATTCCATTGGCTATATTGGTCATGAGTATGAGCATGGTGAGTTATCTGGGACAAAAGTGGCTGTTTATTACGGACTCTTTAACCTGTTTATCGCTTCAATGTTGCTGGCGGTGACGGCGAACAATGTGATTATGATGTGGGTAGCCATTGAAGCTACTACCATCTGCTCTGTGTTCTTGGTCGGGCTTTATGGACAGCGCTCATCACTAGAAGCGGCTTGGAAGTACATCATCATCTGTACTGTGGGCTTAGCATTTGGTCTGTTTGGCTCTATCTTGGCCTACTCAAATGCCGCTGCTGTGTTTGCCGATCCTGCTAATGCGATTTTCTGGACCGACATCCATCAAAATGCCCAAGCGCTGGATCCAACATTAGTCCACATCTCCTTCATCTTTGTGTTGATAGGGTTTGGTACTAAGGTGGGTCTGTTTCCCATGCACGCCTGGTTGCCAGATGCCCACTCTGAAGCGCCAAGTCCTGTCAGTGCGCTGCTTTCGGCAGGGCTGCTGAACTGTGCACTACTGGTGATTTTGCGTTATTACATCATCACAGTAAAAGCCATTGGTCCAGATTTCCCTCAAACCTTGCTGCTTGTGTTTGGCTTCTTGTCGGTGGCTACCGCGGCGTTCTTTATCATCACTCAGCGTGATATTAAGCGCCTGTTAGCTTACTCAAGTGTCGAGAATATGGGGTTAATCACCTTGGCAATTGCTCTGGGTCCACTCGGGGTTATTGCAGGGCTGATGCATGTGATTAATCACAGTCTGGCCAAAACCTTAATGTTTTGTGGTGCTGGCAACATCTTGCTCAAGTACGGCACTCGAGATATTGGCATCGTTAAAGGGATCTTACGCGTCGCGCCCATCACAGGTGTACTTGTGGTGATTGGTGCACTTGCTCTTGGCGGTGTACCACCATTTAGCATATTTATCAGTGAATTCACTATGGTGACTGCGGCAATTGGCGAAGATAAGTTGTTCTTCACAATCATCTTGTTGCTACTGCTGACCATAGTGCTTGGCGGCCTAGCTTATATGGCGGCTCAGTGTGTCATGGGTGATAAGCCTGAAGAGGTAGAAAAGGGCGAGCTTGGCTTTATGACCTTAGCGCCTATGGCTGTCATTGTGGTGATGCTCTTTATTATGGGAACCCAAATCCCTACCTCGGTACTACAGGGCATAGATAGTGCAGCCCTAGTACTCCTCGATAGCGAAGAGTCCAGCGTGCTTAATACGCTCAATCTTCCTCTCAATTTAGAACAGCAAGCGACGGCGCTTTCTGAATCTACTCTATCGCAGCAATAAGCGAGGACTCTTTGAATATGAACAGTTCAAATACTCAGCAACATCAGCAAACCACACAGCCTGGCCAGAAGGGACTAGGTTATGTGGCCGGCGTTCGCCAACTCTTCCCATCGGCCGTTATTGATGAGGAGTGGCAAACAGATAATCAGGTGACGATTACCGTGAAACCGACGGCTCTAATCGATGTAATGAAGTGGCTCTACTATGACCAAGGTGGCTGGCTTGCCGTCTCGTTTGGTAATGATGAACGTTCACTACATGGACACTTTGCAGTTTATCACTCCCTATCAATGGAGGGGGAGGTTAAGAGCTGGGTGACTGTGAAGGTGTTTGTTGATGCTAACACTCAAGAGTTTCCCTCTATCACGCCTTTCATTCCCGCCGCTGTGTGGGGCGAGCGTGAAGTGCGTGACATGTATGGTCTTCGCCCCGTTGGCCTGCCTGATGAGCGTCGTTTAGTCCTGCCAGATGATTGGCCAGAGGATCTGCATCCACTTCGTAAAGATGCGATGGATTATCGGCAGCGTCCCATGCCAACGACCGAAGCTGAAAACTATCCGTTTGATAATCAGCTCGGTGATGACTCAAACCGTATTATTCCCGTAGGCCCGCTGCATATTACTTCAGATGAGCCAGGGCACTTCCGCCTGTTTGTGGATGGCGAAGATATTGTCGATGCCGATTACCGTATGTTTTATGTGCACCGCGGTATGGAGAAGCTGGCTGAAACCCGTATGGGCTACAACGAAGTGGCCTTTTTAACTGACCGAGTATGCGGGATCTGTGGTTTTACCCATAGCGTAGGTTACTCAAATAGCATCGAGAACTCCCTAGGCATTGTGGTGCCGGAGCGCGCACAGATGATACGTACTGTGCTGCTTGAAGTTGAGCGCCTACACAGTCATATGCTCAACATAGGTCTCTCTAGTCACTTTGTGGGTTTCGATACCGGCTTTATGCAGTTCTTCCGCGTGCGAGAGAAGACCATGGAGCTGGCTGAGTTATTAACCGGGGCACGTAAAACCTATGGATTGAACCTTATTGGCGGGGTGAGACGTGACATTCTCGGGCCACATCGTTCTCAAGGGATCAAGCTAGTACGTGAAGTGCGCCAGGAGTTTGCGGAGTTAGTGGACTTTCTTATGGCGACCCCAAACCTTGAGAGCCGTATCTCAGGCGTTGGCATATTAGATAAGCAGATCGCCCGTGACTTTAGTCCGGTTGGCCCGCTTATTCGTGGTAGCGGCTTTAAACGTGATGCTCGAATTATCCATGGTGAGTCTTTGGAGGCTTATTCACAGATGCCAATGGAGCTGCAAACCGTCGACTCAGGTGATGTGCAAGCTAGGGTATTAGTGCGGATCCGTGAAGTGTTTGACTCTCTAAATATGGTCGAATGGGGACTAGATAACCTAGCGGGCGGCAAGTTGCTCATTGAAGGGTTTGATTACCAACCTAACAAATTTGCGCTTGGTTTTACTGAGGCGCCCCGTGGTGAGAATGTGCACTGGAGCATGACCGGGGATAACCAGAAGTTATTCCGCTGGCGTTGCCGTGCGGCCACTTATGCTAACTGGCCTGTACTGAGGTATATGCTCAGGGGGAATACCGTTTCAGATGCGCCATTAATCATAGGCAGCCTAGATCCATGTTACTCCTGTACGGACCGTGTGACCGTAGTTGATAGACGTAAGAACAAGAGTAAGACATTTACTTATAAAGAGTTCGAACGTTATGGCATTGAGCGTAAAAACTCACCACTGAAGTAGGGGAATCGCATGTTTAAATTGTTAAAGACGATTGCTAAAGCGGGCGAGTCGACGACTAAGTATCCGTTCGCTCCGCTAGCGATGCCTGAAGACTTCAGAGGTAAGCCGGACTATCAGCCTGAGCAATGTATTGCGTGTGCTGCATGTACAAGAGCGTGTCCTGCTAACGCCTTGATCATGGAAACCAATGAACAAACAGGTGTCAGACGCTGGCAACTCTCCCTTGCGCGCTGCATCTATTGCGGCCGCTGTGAAGAGGTTTGTCCTACAGGCGCTATCGAGCTGTCGAAAGAGTTCGAGCTTGCGGTTGCCAATAAAGCTGATCTCTACCAGCAGGCGGAGTTTTCACTGTGCCTCTGCCAGGCTTGCGAGCAAGCCTTTGCACCAAAAAAGGCGGTGCAGTATGCCCTAGATCTGTTGATCCAAGATGGCTTAGATGACAGCCAGATAGAGCTCAGAGCCAAGCAGCTCAATACTTGTCCAGAATGCCGACGCAAGCAGAACATGCTTGAAGGTGAAGGCATTTGCCAAGGTCATATGTTAACTCAGGAGTCTACTGATGAGAGGAATTAAACCATTAATCGGTAATGATCATACTCAGGCTATCCCTTTAGCCGTTGATGAGCATACAGCAAAACTTAAAGGCACCTTGCTTGAAGATATAAAACGCTCAGCCTACGTATACCGTGTGGATTGCGGCGGCTGTAATGCCTGTGAGATTGAGATTTTTGCGGCTATTACCCCCGTATTTGATGCCGAACGGTTTGGCATCAAGGTGGTCGCCTCTCCACGTCATGCGGACATTTTACTCTATACCGGCGCGGTGACTCGCGCGATGAGAATGCCAGCACTGCGAGCGTTCGATGCCGCGCCTGATCCTAAAATTGTTGTCTCCTATGGTGCCTGTGGTAACGATGGCGGCATCTTTCATGATCTCTATTGTGTGTGGGGTGGAACAGACAAAATTCTGCCTGTGGATGTTTACATTCCTGGGTGCCCCCCAACACCGGCTGCCACCATCTACGGCTTTGCTGTTGCACTAGGCCTGCTTGATCAAAAAATTAAGGCTAAGCATCACATTGAGGGAGAGAAGGAGGCTGCGACGCTTAAGCATACCGGCATTCCGCTTGAGCTTAAGGTGTTAATTGAGCGTGAAGCGCGCCGATTTGCCGGTTATCGCCATGGTCAAATCATTGCTGATGAATTTATGGATATTCTGGCTGATGCAAAGCCTGAGAATGTAGATGCCAAGATAAAAGCCTATCTCGATGAGCGTGGCGATCCACGTTTAAACGAGATTATCACTAACTTAAATGCTGCTGTACTTGAGCGTTTAGGTCAGGGGCAGGCTGTTCATCAGGGTACTGCTGAGTTGGAGTGCTAACTATGACCGTTAAGTCAGTGCTAGTTAAAACCGATCTAGTTAAATCAGAGTCAGTTAAATCTGTGTCTGATAGCGTTGAGTCGGATAAGCCAAAGATACCAGATATGTCAACGATGTCAGACAAGGTGCTGTTCTATTCCCTGAGTAGAAAGTTTGTTGATGAAAAAGATGATGTTCCAGAGGAGGCCAAAGAGATTATCTATTATGGCTTAGCCATCGGTCATCACCTTGGCATTGTCGATTGTCTAAAGGTTGTCGTCAGTTGCAGTCGTCAACAATATCAAGATTGGCTTGAGTATCTGCCAAAGGGAAGTGAGGCTAGGCAGAAAATGGAGGGATTTTTCACCTTCGGTGAGATCACCATATTCCCAGAACATATCAATATGTTAGCTAATGCATTTCAGGCCGTCATCTCTGAACAAACGCCTGAGTTTAAAACCTTAAGTGACTCCTTCATTACCGCGCTTGGTGCGCTGCACCGTGAACCAGATGTTTACATCATGGTAAGGGGGCGCTAGTGGCTCAGATATTTGAGATTCGTTTATCAAAGGCTCAGTTACTAGAGGGACTGGGGTTAACAGCCGCTCAGCGAAGCATTTCAATTAATTTAGATAGAGGAGAGTAGTCATGGCTACTAACGTACTTTTAGCTGTAGGTAATAGCATGATGGGCGATGACGGTGCGGGCCCGCTTCTCGCTGAGATGATGTCGAAACATCCGATTGATGATTGGGCTGTGGTTGATGGGGGCAGTGCACCAGAAAACTGCGTGCATCAGATCCGTCAGCTACAACCGCAAAGAGTCATTGTTTTCGATGCCGCTGAAATAGGTGAAAAAGCGGGTGAAGTCAGGGTTATCGACCCAGACTCCATCGCCGATATGTTTATCATGTCGACTCACAGCTTACCGCTTAACTTTCTAATCGATGACTTAAAGACCTTTGTACCTGAAGTGCTGTTTGTCGGCGTACAGCCTGCCATCGTTGCCTTTTCATTCCCGATGACAGAGATGGTTGAAGAGGCGGTATCACATCTCTATCAACAGCTACCGACTTGGCGAGGTAACGGCGGTTACGCCGTGATCTAATGAGTTGGTTGAGGAGTTAACTGAAATGCGTGGTGACGAACACTAAATATCTCGTCGTCACTTTTGCTGCAATGGTGTCGATATCGGCACCATTGCTGTAATTAATCACTGAGTCTTTTGAGTTTTGTTGTCATAACTGATTGATAAGTAGTGACTAAAAAACAAAGTGAGGCGTAATGCAATAACTGGTACAGATAATGCTTTTACTAAGTGTCAGCGATGTTGTCGTTAGGCCTGATTAAGTTCTTAAGGCTTGAATTCGAAAATGATCGATTGAAGAGGATTAAGTTATGAATCGGTTTGTATTTGCAGACCCCAATCAATGCATCGGATGTAGGACGTGTGAAGTGGCCTGCGTGTTATCACATCAAGATGATAGTCGCATAGCATCACTGGACCCAACACGTTTCTATCCAAGATTAAATTTGGTGAAAAATGGGCTCGTTACAACGCCTATCATGTGTCGGCAGTGTGAGGATGCACCATGTGAACAGGTATGTCCTAACAATGCTATCTACCGTGAAAATGGTCAGGTTCATGTGATTCAAGAGCGGTGCATTGGCTGTAAAACATGTGCGGTTGCATGTCCATATGGTGCAATGAATGTGGTTGCGTTTCCGGTTGAAAAGCAAACATCAGCGCTTTTTACCATGAATACAATAAAAGCTCAGGCGTTAAAGTGTGACCTTTGTGATCATCGTCAGCAAGGCCCAGCTTGTGTTGAGGTCTGCCCAACGAATGCATTAAGGGTCATAGAGCCTGAAGATATGAATAAGCTCAATCAACAAAAGCGTCAGCAAGCAGCAGTTGCAGCACTAGCCGGCGTACCTTTGTAAATATTTTCTTTAACAGTGAGAGTGTAGCGATGAAGAAAACAATAACAGTATGTCCGTACTGCGGTACCGGATGTAAGCTAAATTTAATTACCGAACAAGGTAAGTTAGTGGGCGCAGAGCCTGCTGATGGCCGAACAAACCAAGGTGAGCTTTGTCTCAAGGGATATTACGGCTGGGATTTTTTAAACGACACTAACTTGCTTACGCCAAGGCTTAAGCACCCGATGATTAGACGCACTAAAGAGTCAAAGTTAGAGGCGGTATCATGGGAAGAAGCGATAAAATTTGCTGCTGACAAGTTAACCAATATTAAAAAGCAGTTTGGCCCTGACACCATTATGACAACAGGCTCTGCAAGGGGACCTGGAAACGAAGCAAACTATGTGATGCAGAAGTTTGCACGTGCCGTTATCGGCACTAACAATGTCGATCATTGTGCTAGGGTGTGACATGCCCCTTCAGTTGCCGGTCTGGTAACAACAGTTGGAAACGGTGCTATGAGCAATGCCATCACCGAGATACAAGATACAAAATGTTTATTAGTGTTTGGCTACAATGCTGCGGATTCTCATCCCATCGTAGCGAAACATATTCTTAAGGCGAAGGCCAATGGCGCTAAAGTGATCGTGTGTGATCCACGCATGGTTGAGACAGCCCGCATCGCCGATCAGTGGTTACCACTGAAAAATGGATCGAACATGGCTCTGGTTAATGCATTTGCCAATGTGTTGATTGAAGAGGGATTGTATAAAGCTGATTTCGTAACCGAAAATACTGATAATTTTGAGCAGTATAGAGAGGAAGTCAAAAAGTATACCCCTGAATATGTTGAGTCAATCACAGGCCTGAAAGCCGATGATATCCGTAAGGCTATCCGTACTTATGCCAACGCATCAGAAGCGATGATTTTGTGGGGCATGGGAGTAACACAATACGGCCAAGCGGTCGATGTAGTTAAAGGTCTTGCGAGTATCGCTGCTATTACAGGTAATTTTGGCCGCCGCGGCGTGGGTGTAGGCCCAGTACGGGGACAAAATAATGTTCAAGGTACCTGTGATATGGGCATGCTGCCCAATGTGTACCCTGGCTACCAAAATGTTAATGATGACCAAGTCAGAGAAAAGTTTGAAAAAGCATGGGGCGTTCCCTTATCACCTAACCCTGGTTATACCTTAACAACGCTAGGTCATAGGGTGAAAGATGGTAGCTGTAAAGCCTACTACATCTTTGGTGAAGATCCGGCGCAGACAGAAGCCGATCTGGCTCACTTGCGTAAGACGATTAAGGCGATGGATTTAGTTATCGTTCAAGATATCTTTATGACGCAAACCGCTGAAATGGCCGATGTGATCTTCCCTGCAACCAGTTGGGGTGAGCATGAATGTGTTTATTCAAGCGCAGACCGTGGCTTCCAGCGTAGTTTTCCGGCTATCAACCCGCCTGAAAACGTTAAGCCTGATTGGGAGATCTTCAGCCTAATGTCGACGGCGATGGGTTATCCCATGTCTTATAAAAATACCCAAGAAATTTGGGATGAGATAAGAAGCGTAGCGCCATTATTTGCTGGTGCAACCTATGAGAAGATGGAAGGGCTTAAATCAGTTCAGTGGCCTTGCCCAACGGAAGATCACCCAGGTACCTCTTTCTTGTTCGAAGGCGCTAAGTTTACTACGCCGAACGGCAGAGCTCAGTTGTTTGCTTGTGAGTGGCGACCGCCCTTAGAGCAGCCTGATGAAGAGTACCCGCTCGTCTTGTCGACAGTACGGGAAGTGGGCCATTACTCATGTCGCTCTATGACGGGTAACTGCTCTGCATTGCAGACGTTAGCTGATGAGCCTGGTTATGTGCAGATACATCCTGACGATGCACGTGCTTTAGATATTCGTGATCAACAGCTTGTATGGGTGTCGTCCCGTCGAGGTAAGGTGATAACCCGTGCTGCGGTCAATGAGCGAGTCAACATGGGCGCTGTATATATGACCTACCAGTGGTGGATAGGAGCCTGTAATGAGCTGACCATCGAGCACTTAGATCCAATCTCATTTACGCCAGAATATAAGTACTGTGCGGTTAAGGTTGAGATCATTAAGGACCAAAGCTGGGCTGAGAACTATGTTCAAAGTGAATATAGTGCACTTAAGTCAAAGTTGAGAAAAACGGCAACTGCGACAGCCTAGTTTGAAAATAACTCTCGGTATAACTTTTTATTGAGCTTGTATCGAGAGTATTTATTCTAAGTTTTATATATAAAAAATGTAATAGTTGTAAAAAAAGGTAATAGTTTGACTAGCGTCACTGTAATCCCTTAATGAGTATGGAGATTAAGATCTCTATCACTGTGAAAATAAAATGATTTCATATACTTTTATTTAAGCAGTTAGTACCAGAATGGGGAAGTGATGTTAAGAATACAGTCTGTACCTTTAATGGATGAAATCACTGCTGAATGGGATCCAATATTTCTGGATGTAGCGCAAGACCTATTATCAGTAAAAAATATTTCATCCTTTATGACTCAGTTAAATAATTATGAGTTTGACTTTATACAACTAAAAAATATAAATGTTTTAATAAATCATTACCATGATGATAAAAATGTACTGTTTTATATTGAACCCGAATTTCAACGCTGTGAAAAACTATTAACAGAATCGATTAAGCAGGGGCGGATTCAAAGAGAGAAGATAGATATTTTAGACCGGGAGTCATTTGTACGAGAGCACTCTCGGGTTGCTAATAATAAAATATACATGAGGTTAGCGTCATATTGTAGACAGCCTCTTATATCAGATACAGGTTTGATTGGTGCTGTGGAGTACCTAAGTGAGCGAGTAGGTGAGTTTGATGATGAGCGGTTAAAAAAGCTTAAGCAGCTGACAACGATTATCGCTATTTCGTTAGAGAATGTGCTTGAGAAGGAGCAAGCTCATACTAAAGAACTACGCCTAAGAAGTGAGCGCGAAAGCTCAAAGGTATTAGTAGATATTACTAATGCAGTGATCAGTCAACGATGCCTTAAAGATCTATCAAAGACTTTGCATCTGCACCTTAAAAAATATTTCAATATTGAACATCTCAGTTTGATGTCTATTGATACCAGTTCAGAACAATTATTGTGTCATGATGTATCAGCTGAAAATAACCTTGATAATAGTTATCAAGAAAGAAGAATAAGTTTAATTGATACGCCAGCTCAAATAGTTATAGAAAATAGAACACCGCTCCTTATTAGCTTTAATGATTTAATTCGTTATCAAAATAAATATAAGTATTGTGAGCAGATAATAGAAAAAGGATTGAGTTCCGCATGTGTTTTGCCTCTTATATTTCGTGGCCATATGTTAGGAGCGATAAAGTTTTGTCATAGCGATCGCGATTACTTTAATAATTGTGATCTAGAACTCTTAATACAAGTGGCTGCTCGTGCAGCGATGGGCCTTAATAATTTTCACCTTAATCAAGAGATCTCAGCGGTCACCGAGGCAAATGAGCCCATTGAGATAGACAGTGATATTAAGTCTAACAAAGCATTTAGCGAAATTGTGTATAAAAGCAATGCGATGAATGAGGTGCTTAAAAAAGTGCAGATGGTGGCTCAAAGCGACTGCACGGTATTGATTTTAGGTGAAACAGGCACAGGAAAAGAGCTTATTGCTAAAGCGGTTCATCATTTGAGCCAACGCAAGCGTAATGAGATGGTCAAGATGAACTGTGCATCGGTGCCAGCAGGGCTATTTGAGAGCGATCTATTTGGTCATGAGAAGGGCGCATTTACCGGCGCATTGACTCAGCGTATAGGCCGATTTGAGAAAGCAGATAAAGGCACTTTCTTTCTTGATGAAGTCGGTGATATGCCACTGGAGCTGCAGCCTAAGCTGCTGAGAGTGTTGCAAGAGAGTGAGTTTGAACGGGTAGGCAAGCATCAGTTGATCCCCGTTGACGTCAGGTTAATTGCGGCCACTAATTGTGACCTGCTTGAGATGGTCAACAACAAGGAGTTTAGAGGGGATCTCTACTATCGGCTCAATGTGTTTCCGATAGTGTTACCGCCTCTTCGTGAGCGAAGAGAAGATATTGTGCTGTTAGCTAAGCATTTTGTGAAAGAGATCTCGGCCAAGATGAACCGCAATATCACCAGTATTTCATCTGAGACTTTGCGCTTGTTATCTCTATTACCTTGGCTTGGCAATATACGAGAGCTCAGGAACGTGATTGAGCGGGCGGTGATATTGACCAGCGGTAAAGTACTTAATTTACCCGCTGATGAGTTAAAAGCGTTATTACCTGTTGATGGCAGTAGTCGCTTTAATCAAGTAGAGGAGGAAACGGCTTCAGTTTCAACTCAAGAGGTACAAACCGAAGTTGATATTGAAAGAGAACATATCATTCAGATATTAAAAGAGACCAATGGCATAGTTGCAGGTCCCAAGGGCGCAGCGGTCCGATTAGGACTAAAGAGAACGACACTGCTGTCTAGAATGCAACGCCTAGGGATCTCTTCGAGAAGTTATGCAAATATGAGCTAACATTTCGGCCTGTTAATACCTGAACTGTTCATCAATATCGACATGAACATCTTCACTTAGTAATGGGCTGGAAAGGTATGTTAGCAATGAATGATTCAGAGCAGCAGACTGGGGTGATCAACCCTAACTGCGTGCATCAGTACCGTAAACACACAGACTATAAGCTTGAGACAGATCTCTTGGTTGTCGAGACCCCTGTGGCACTGATCTATAACGGTATCTCTCATGTCGTACTCATGTGTACGAGTGATGACCTTGAAGAGCTTGCTGTAGGCTTCTCATTAACAGAAGGGATTATCGAATATCATCACGACATTCATGATATTGAGGTTGTGCGAGGGTGTAACGGTGTCGAGCTGCATATTGAGCTCGCTAATCGCTGCCTAAGTAAACTCAAGGGGCAAAGGCGCAATATGGTGGGCCGCACAGGCTGCGGGATATGTGGTACAGAAAGTCTAGAGCGTTTTGAAAAGCCGTTACAAAAACTGGACTTTACGCTTAATTTTTATGTGGATCATATCGATAGGGCATTAGAGCAACTTGAGCAGCATCAACAGCTTAATGAGTTAACCGGTGCCACTCATGCTGCGGCCTATGTGAGTGCTTCAGGCGAGCTAATCGCTATCAGAGAAGATGTTGGGCGCCATATTGCACTGGATAAGCTTATTGGTTATATCGCGATGAACAAACTTGCTGGTGGGGCTATTCTAGTCACTAGTCGTGCCAGCTATGAGATGGTTCAAAAAACCATTACCGCAGGTATTGAAGTGTTATTGGCCATCTCTGCAGCCACTGAAATGGCGGTGACACTGGCTAAAGAAAATAACTTAACACTTGTTGGTTTTTGTCGTCCAGGCAGAGCCAATATTTACAGTCATATTGACCGGATCAAGCAGCAAGCTGGAACGGTAGAGTTGGTGATTTAAATAAGTAAGAGCCATAATCTTGATGGAGATTGCTGGATAACGTGACGCTAAAATGTGCTCTGCGTGCAAATAATGTACGCAGAGCTAATGACTAATGGCTAATGGCTAATGGCTAATGGCTAATGGCTAATGGCTAATGGCTAATGGCTAATGGCTAATGGCTAATGGCTAATGGCTAATGGCTAATGGCTAATGGCTAATGGCTAATGACTAATGACTAATGACTAATGACTAATGACTAATGACTAATGACTAATGACTAATGACTAATGACTAATGACTATGGGTTGAGGGTTAATCATTAGTTATCGGACAATGGGGTCAGTCAGCGCTGTCTTGAGGCACCACAAGCACATTGCTGCGGATCCGAGTTAAAATAGCCTCAGAAGTATTCCCCACTACATGTCCCAATATGCCTTGTCTTTGACGGGCCCCCATCACTAAGTATTGCGCCTTTAATCGACAGCTAAGCTCAAACAAGCACATATCTGCATCACCAGCCATGATATGCACATGACTGCTATCTAGCCCAAGCTGCTCAATGGTTTGTTGATGTTTCTGGTAGGCCTCTTTTATCAAGGTGCGACTATTGACCAGATCCATATCGCGCAATATTTTTGGCAAGCGGATCACAAAGGCAAGGTGGAGCTCATAACCTGTAGCAGTTGCAAGTTGACTGGCTTGCTTGATAACGGCTTGATTGAGCGCTTGTTTTGCCGTGTTATTACTGCCTAAGTCTACAGCCATCAAAATTGATTTTGCACGATTAAGCGGGTTATTGCTCAGTAACATGAGCGGCACTTTAGTATGCCGGATGAGTTGCCAGTCCACAGGTAGAAATCGCTCTGACTCATGAATTGATTTAACGATCATGGCGTATTCACTCGCCTGAACATGCTCACAAGCATGCTCGGAGAGGTTTTTACACCACATACTGTTAAAGGGGACGTGAGAGGCATTTATTTCACTTAGTTTTTGCTGAACATAAGCAGTATCATCAGCCAGTACCTGTGCCCGCACCGAAGCGGCAATGCGCGGGTTATAGTAGGCGTCGCCACTGAACGATTCATAGCTGTAGGTCGCAATTTCAGGGAGTAAATCGAGCTGATTAGCCAATAAAATGCCTGTCGTGATTGCATCGGTTTGTCGCTCTTGCTTCTGTGAAATGATAAATAACTTTTTCATAGTCATCTCCCTCAATGAAACAAAACAAGCTTAAAATAAACCTAAATTTAACATAACAAATTTCTGAATTTACTCCTTGATCTTCATCATTAAAGCGCTCAATATTTATACCAACAAGCATAAAGATGTGATCGCTCAGCGAGGTATTAGCGCTTCAGAGGCAAGGTCATTAATTGCTCCTGCATTAACGACATTCAGAACATCCATGTTCTTTGCAACGAGTGAAGAGCATAGTTATTCTACGTTCGAGCTCGTTAACACAGCATATGAAGCGCTAAAACTCGCCTTACAGGAGTGTTTTTGGCTGCCTACTTCTTCGTTGAATAGTTTCACAAGGGAATAACCATTCCATCACCTATTCGCCTTGAATTAGTTGCCAAAAAACACTCTGAGTAGATCACTTTCTTATGCTGATTGGTATTAGTCAGTAATAGCAGTGGTTACGAGGCGAATATGGCGGTTGATCTGTTTGTTATCTCGTTATGCTTGATTCTGTTTTTCGGTAAACTGTTTGGCAGTATATTTGCGCGGTTTGGCTTGCCCGCGGTGGTCGGTGAGATTTTAGCGGGTTTGCTGCTAGGCCCGACGCTATTGAATCTAGTGACTCCCGATCCAACCTTAGCGATTATGGCTGAGCTTGGGGTTATCTTACTGCTATTTTCCATTGGCTGTGAAACGTCCATTAAACGCTTGTATCAAGCGGGAGGACGTGCAGTTTGCGTTGCATCTTTGGGGATCATAATACCCATACTTGTGGTCGGGCTTAGTAGTGCCTATTACCTGACTGATTCAAACTTTACCGCGCTGTATTTAGGCTGTGCTTTAACTGCAACAAGTATCGGTATCTCTTTACGGGTGCTTGCTCAAGCTGGTCATGCCCAAACTCCAGTGGGTAATATTATATTAGGCGCCGCTGTTATTGATGATATTGCTGGCGTGATATTGCTCAGTGTGCTGTTTAATTTTGCGACTCAAGGTTCACTCGATCTTGCTAGTACCTTGTTATTGATTGCTAAAGTCCTACTATTTCTATTTCTTACACCGCCACTGGCTCGGGGGTTACTCTATATCGCCAGAGCGCTTAAACCCATTGCAGATAAATCTGGTTACGAAGTGATTATCACCATGGTGCTCATTTGTCTGTTTGCTTGGCTTGCCCATCTATTTGGCGCGCCGGCGCTGCTCGGCGGCTTTGCAGTAGGAATGGCACTTAGCAGGCAGTTCATCTCCCCATTTAATCGATATCTTGTTAACCCTTTTACCTTTACTCACAAGATGGAGTTATCGACCAAGGCGATAGTCGATCTATTTGCGCCAATCTTTTTTGTCTATGTCGGGATCAGCCTTGATTTAAGCCAGCTCGATTACAGTTTTGGTGGAGTCATGCTACTGGTTTGGTTATCCCTTCTGGCTATTATCAGTAAGCTTGCTGCGGGCTGGGTTGCTGGAGAAGGTTGGCAAAATAAACTTGTTGTCGGCAGTGCTATGGTGCCTCGCGGCGAAGTGGGATTAGTGTTTGCTGAGTTAGGCCGGAAAATGGAGATTATTGATAGTAAATTGTTTACCGAGCTTGTGGTGATTATCGCTATCACCACTTTAGTGGGGCCATTGCTGTTGAAGTGGAGTTTGAAAAACAAAGACCCTCACCAGAGCTGAAGTCGTTGCTGTGATTGACAAGTGTCACCAATAAATTAAATCTTACTCTGTGGCTGAGCATCGTAAGTGATAGGGGGCATGTGATTAGCGCGCCTTAAAATAGCGCGCTGTACCAAACTATCTTTACTCGCGCTTATGCCTTAGCTTTGTGATCTGCTTTTAACTCCTCTTCCTCCAAAGGGCCTACCTCTAGCTGCATCAGATACATATCCTCACCGTCGAGCACCTTGGTGTTGTTACCCCTGCAATCGGGGCAGAGGATGTTGTATTCAGTGATCGTTTGTTTGATATCACAGTCGCGGCAATGTAGCACCAGCGGCTGAACATGCATCTCAAGCTCTGCCTCCTTACAAATACCATCTAGTTTGAAGGTATCAAAGGCGCTTTTGAGCAATTCTGGCTCAACGCCGCTCAGGACTCCGACTTTGATGGAGACGCGTTTAACACTATTAGCTTGATGCTGAGCCGCGTGCTGCTCACACTGCTCGATAAGGGCGAGAACAATCGAATACTCATGCATCAGCAGATCCTTGGTAAAAGTTCACCTTGTGGCAAGTCAAGATAACGACTACTTCCCCAGGGTGTTTTGAGAATAACCTTACCGGCACGCTCGATGCCTACCGTGCCGATAATCGCTGCCTGCTCTTTGATTATTCCGCTATTGCTAGCTTCCTCCATGTTGTTGGCACTTTCGTTTGAGCTATAGGCACCTTGCTGATTAATAATCTCCACCGCCTTGTTGGCATACTCTTGAGGTAGGGCAATCACAAAGGTACCTTCATTGGCGAGATCTAATGGCTCAAACCCATAGAGTTCGCACAGACCTTTTACCTCATCGGCGACGGGTAACTGGGCATCATCGATAGCTATCTCTACATTTGAGCCCACGGCCCACTCATTAAGCACTGCTGATATACCGCCACGGGTTGCATCACGCATGGCATGGAGTGGGATGTTTGCATTGAGGAGTGCCTCCACGATAGGCCATAGTGTGGCGCAGTCACTGGTGAGATCAGATTCCAGTGTCAGCCCTTCACGTGCCATTAAGATTGCGGCGCCGTGACGGCCAATATCCCGGGAAACTATAATCGCATCTCCCTCTTGGATATTTTTTATTGATATGCCTGTTTGCAGTATCTCACCAACACCAGAAGTGTTGATAAATATCCCATCGGCGCAGCCTTTAGGGACAACCTTAGTATCACCACAAACAATCTTTGCGCCGCTTTTCTCCATCTCAGATGCCATAGAGTTAACGATAGTTTTAAGCTTATCTAGCTCAAATCCCTCTTCGATGATAAAGCTGCAACTCAAGTATTCAGGCCTTGCAGCCATCATAGCTAAGTCGTTGACGGTGCCGGCGATGGCTAATTTTCCTATATCTCCGCCAGCAAAAAACAGTGGCGCGACGGTAAATGAATCTGTTGTAAAAGCGGTAGGCCCTTTAAGCTCTAAGTGAGCGGCATCCTCTTCGCTTTTTAGGATAGGGTTGTCGAAGGCTTTAAAGAAGAGATCTTTAATCAGTTTATTCATCTCTTTGCCGCCACCGCCATGGCTAAGTTGGATCTGTTTTTTCATTTTATTGTCACCCATTGCTTTACTCATCACTGACTCCGTTATAACGGTAGTAGGCGTTACAAGCTCCCTCAGAACTCACCATACAGCTCCCCATGGGGGATTCAGGACTGCAACCGCGGCCAAAGACTTTGCAGTCTTTAGGCTTGCAAAGACCGCGTAAAATATCGCCGCACTGACAGGCCTTATGGTCCTCAATCGCTTCGGTAGGTAGTATCGAAGCAAAATGAAGTTCAGCGTCTCTATGCTGGTATTGTTCTCTTAACATCAAAGCAGAGCTTGGGATGGGGCCTAGTCCGCGCCAGCGAAAATCGGGTCGTACGCACAGGTACTTGTCGATCACAGCTTTTGCGGCAAGATTCCCCTCAGGTGTCACTGCGCGGCTGTACTGATTATCTAGCTCGGCAATCTTGTTTGCTTTTTGTGTGGTGATCCGCAGAATTGACTCCATCACATCGACAGGCTCAAAGCCTGATACCACAACGGGCGTGCCATAGTTTTCAACGGCTGAACGGTATATCTCACTTCCCTGAATGACACTTACATGCGATGGACCAATAAAGGCATTGACTCTGACCTTGGGATCGGCCATCACTGCATCGATAGCAGGCGGCACCAACACATGGTTGATATGGAAATACAGGTTGTTGATATCTAGCTTTTCAGCCTGTTCAATCAAAACGGCAGTCATTGGCGTTGATGTTTCAAAGCCGATGGCAAAAAACACCACGGTTTTATCTGGATTGTCGCAGGCAATTTTGATGGTATCGAGAGGGTCATAGATAGGGCGAACATCACAGCCGCTGGCTCTGCTTTGGGCCAAAGAGCCTTTTGAGCCGGGCACGCGGATCATATCGCCTAAGGTCACTAAGATCACATTGTCTTGATTTGCCATGGCAATAGCATGGTCAATACGCTCTTTAGGCATGATACAGACAGGACAGCCAGGACCATGAATAAAGTCGATATTATCAGGGAGTAGCTGATTGAGCCCATACTTCATTATGGTGTGGGTATGACCACCACACACTTCCATAATTCGAATGTCGCCATCGAGTTGAGCCGCTTGTTGCTTTATCTGCTCGGCTAGGCTTGCAATGGTTTTAGGATCTCTAAAACCCTGATATAGCTGTTTTAGTTCAAGCATCACTTTACTCCTAGCTCTGGGGTTCCATCTTCTGGGCGATCTCTTTATAGAGCTCAAGGGTTTCTAGTGCGTCGGCTTTATCTATCTTATTCATGGCAAAGCCGATATGGATCAGCACATAATCATCAAGCTCAAGTGGCTCATCAATAAGGTGGCAACTGACCTTACGTTTAACGCCCATGGTGTCGACGGTGATGCTGGTCTCTTCTGGGTGTAGCTCAATAATTTTCGATGGAATGGACAGGCACATTAGCTTACCTCACTGGCTTGAGTGGTATTAACTTGGTTGGCCTTCAGCCAATGTGATACGGCTTGCAGAGACTCTGGAGACTTGGTTGAAACTTCAAGGATATCCGCATTAGGATTGAGCTTGAGGATATGTGCTTTGGCATCTTCAATATCGAAGTCAAAGTGGGGGAGCAGATCACACTTGCTGATGAGTACTAGGTCTGCACGGCGGAACATGACAGGGTATTTCTCGACCTTGTCATCGCCTTCAGGTATCGATACAAGGACGATATTTTTATGCGCGCCAACATCGTAACTGGCAGGGCAAACTAAGTTGCCGACGTTTTCAATAAAGCAGATATCCAGTGGCTTTAAGTCGATATTATGCAGCGCGCTATGCACCATAAAGGCGTCGAGGTGACACGCTGAGCCGGTTTGAATTTGAAAGGCATCAATCCCTTTGGCTTTTAAACGGTCAGCATCTCGTGATGTTTCAAGATCGCCCTCAATAACGGCATAGTTCAAAGCAGTATGCTCATGGAGATGCTCTAGTAAGGTGGTTTTGCCGCTTCCTGGGCTACTCATGAGGTTAAAGGCGGTGACGCCACTTTGCTCAAAATGGTCGCGGTTATGCTGCGCCTCGATATCATTTTTATCTAAGATCTTATGGATCACCGAAAGCGTTTTGGCGTCATTGAGTTGAGGGTTACTGTGGATCTCGTCATGGTGATGATGACCGTCCCCAGTACGAGTTAGTGAACAGCCGCAATCTTTACACATGTCATTACTCCGTTATTATTATCAGTTTTTCACCTAATCACTGAGTGTTAACTAGAACCCAAATCGTGTTTTTGATATGTATCTAGTTTGTGCTGGATTAGTCATAAATTTATGAATTATCAATACGTTTTGTGAGCCTGTTCTCGGCATTTAGCTGTTGCTATGACAAATTGCATACCAGAGCTGCCCGAGTGCAATACCGCCGTCATTGATAGGGATAAGCCCTGGTGACAACAGCTGATGTTTTTGCTTGGATAATTGGGTTTGGCAATATTCATTGAGGTATCGGTTTTGAAATACACCGCCGCAAAGCACGACGGGGTATTGCGGATACTGCTGAGCGAGTTGCGTGATAGCGGTTGCTAGTGCTTGCAAGAAACCAGCGGCAATCTGGCTTACCCTTTGCGCGGTGAGCGGCTGTTTGATGATGGCCTGAACAATTTGCGCCATAAGCTCACCTGCTTGCCACTGATTATTTATCAGTGTGAGAGTGAAGCGTTCGCTCGTTGATGTGAGTCGATTGGCCGCTGCTTCAATCAGCATGCCAGCTTGCCCTTCAAATTGTGTGGTCTCAATTAAGCCTAATGCGGCGGCAACGGCATCGAATAAACGCCCTGCAGAGCTAGTGTTAATGCCATGACTCGGGCTTTGCCATAATTTAGTTAAGTTATTAAGCTGATGCTCAGACAGGTTGACTAAGGCTGGTAGCGCCATCTGCTTTATCTGCGCGAGGTCGTATTGCATAAGCAGCAGGGCTAACAGTACTCGTCTAGGATCTTTTATGGCCTGCTCGCCGCCAATTAATTTAAAGGGGCTAAGCTGCGCGAGTGTCTTGTAACCTTCGGGGCTGGCAATCATCGCCTCACTGCCCCACAGGTTGCCATCATCCCCAAGCCCAGTGCCGTCGAAACTAAAGCCTAAAACGGGAACTGTGACATTGTTGACCGCCATTACGCTGAGTACATGGGCAAAATGGTGCTGAACTGATACCAGTTCGCTTGTTTTATCGCGCTGCTGACACCATCTCGTTGGCGCGTAATCTGGATGCTTGTCGTGGACTAAGGTTTGCGGCGATAACTGGTAGAGGCGTTTAAACGTACTTATCGTTGATTCAAAGTAAGTTTCGGCTTCTAAGCTGAAAAGATCGCCAATATGTGGGCTGACAAACAGGCTGCGGTTAAATCCAAAAGCGATACTGTTCTTTTGTTGAGCGCCAACGGCCAATACTGTGCTCGGCAAGGTGTGTTGTAGCGGCAGACTTAAGGGAGCGTAACCTCGGGCTAAGCGCATGACTTGAGTCTGTTTAGCAACAATTTGCACAACACTGTCATCACAGGCGTTCACGATATCGCGGTTATGATCCAGTATGGCATCGACCACAGTACTCAGCTGACGCTGTATCTCTTCGCCACAGGTGATTATAGGCTCACCACTGCGGTTAGCGCTGGTTGCGACTATGGGCCTATTTAATTGACTCAGTAGTAATTGGTGCAGTGGGGTATAGGGCAGAAAGAGCCCCAATTTATCGATACCTGGCGCGATAAGCTCACTGAGGTGGTGAGTCAACTCTTGGCGTTTATTCATCAATGTGATGGGGCGCTCTTGAGATTCAAGCAGTTGCCACTCCTCATCACACCCTGTGACGAGTGACTTTGCCATCTCGATGTTGGGTACCATAACGGCGAACGGCTTTGCCGGGCGTTGTTTACGTGTTCGTAATCTTGCTACGGCTTTTGTGTTAGTGGCATCACAAACCAGATGAAAACCACCAAGCCCCTTAATTGCCAGCACTTCACCGGCTAAGAGGCGTTCGATACATTGAGTCAGCGCTTGCGCTTTGTGGGCAATATTTTGTCCCGTTGGCGAGGTTAAAGTGAGAACCGGACCACAATCTGGGCAACTGACGGGTTGTGCATGGTAGCGTCTATCGAGCGGGTCTTGATAGCTTGCACGGCAGGCATCACACATACTGAACCGCCCCATCGAGGTCTGCTTTCTATCATAGGGGAGGGCGTTTATTAATGTGTATCTGGGTCCGCAATTAGTGCAGTTGGTAAACGGGTATTGATAGTGGCGATTATTTGGGTCTAACACATCGTTATTACAGGCATCACAACTACTTTTATCGGTTGGAACTATGACTACAGCCTGAGATTGCTGCTTGCTTTCAATGATCTTGAATTCGCTACAACCTGAAACGACGGGAATGGAGTCTTGTTTGAATTGATCAATGCGCGCCAAAGGCGGAGGGGAGTTTTTGAGTTGTGCAATAAACGATTGCAGCTGACCTGCTTGGCCTTGAAGCTCTATGGTGACGCCTTGGCTGTCATTAAGTACGGTACCGGTTAAGTGATTTTGCAGTGCATAACGATACACATAAGGCCTAAACCCGACTCCCTGCACTATGCCATTGATAAATAATCGTGCCCTGTTTATCTCTGCGTTCACTGGCACACTTGTTTGAGCGTCAACGCTTTGTTTCTTATCATGAACCATAAGCAGTAACCGACAGCCTTATACATAGTTATAGGTACAGTTTCTATCCTGACAGCTGCAAAATGAAAATTCTTAGCGCTAGATCAAGGTGTAGAAAAGCGATGACTTGAATAGTAATTTATGGGAGCTTCATCGAACTTTGAGCGCCCCCATTAGGCTAGTTTGCGCTAGATAAACGATTAGAACAGATAGCGATATTGCATCTGGACGGTGCGCGGCGCTCCTAAGGTTTCAATGGGATATTCAGCACGGTGACCATGCTTAAAAATACTTTGGGTTATCTCGCTATCAAGCAGGTTATCTATGCTGAGTGATAACTGCTGGTTTTGCGCCGGTGTTAAGTAGTATTGCGCCCCCAGACTGGCGATAACGTAATCGCCTGCCGTTAAGCCATAATCGAGAAACTCGCCGACATATTTGCCACTGAGCCAAAAGTTGAAATCATCACTTGCTTGATAATTAAGTTTACTAAATCCGGTAAACTCAGGGACTCGGCTGATCTGCTCGCCAGTATCCTCTCTTGTGGCGTTGGCATACCCAGCACTGAACTCAAACTCAAGGGCCTGGGTTAAATCTGTCACTAAGTGAAAGTCAGCGCCGTAACTGACGACTTTGCCGTCGACATTATTATATTGCCATATTGCATTCCCCAGATCGGTAGCTTCGATTAGGTTGTCGACATTGCGCCAAAATGCATCCAGTGTGATATGAGTATCTCCCTGAAATGTGAGCCCTAAATTAAGATTCTGACTGGTTTCAGACTCAAGGTTAGGATTACCTAAAGTACCGACTTGAGACTGAAGCTCATAAACTGTTGCTTGTCGATAGCCATTACCTAACGAGCCTCTGAGTAACCATTGTGTGCTGAGCTCGTGGGTTATCCCCAGTGAGCCTACCCATAGTTGATCGCTGTCAGACAGCCTATTAAACCTGAGTCCTAGCGAGAGCCCTGTATCTGGTAAGGCACTAAATTGAGGTTGGTATTGCAGGTAGGCAGCGTAGTTATCATCTTTTTCGGCAACAAACTCCATCACTTCGTCGGCGCCTTCATATTGTTGAAACTCAAGGCCCGCTATCCATTGAGAGCCTGTATCCGTTAGGTAATTGGCCGAAATTGTGGCGCCAGTATCTTTAAAACCCCAGTAAGCCTCCCAGTAAGGGACATCAATCTTGCCCTGTTCATCTTTGGTTATCTCGCTGTAGTATGAATCCCACTCTTGGTAGTGGATTTTAGTCTGTAATAATAGCTGTTCATTGGCCTGATATTGCCAGTCTAGATGGGAGAGAACCTGTTCTCTATCGTTTTCGCTTAATATGGCGTTGTAGGCGAGCGGCCGTTCAAGGTTACCCGTGTTAAATTGGCTGAAGAGGGTGACTGTATGTTTATCATTTGCCTGCCAGCTGAGTTTGCCGCTAAAGTTATTCATCTGGTAGCCACGTGTTTTGTCTAATGCCGCAGTGGGTGAATATTCATCATCTGGCCAGATCTGATACCCGTCAGATTGGCTGGTACTAGCACTTAAGGTGTATTGGAAATTGTTAACCTCAGCACTAACAAAAGCGCCGGCATCATAGCTAGGTAGAGAGTCAACAGACAGGCTCACTTCACCTTGACTCTCTCCTTGATATTGCTTGGTAATAATATTTATCACACCTGCAATGGCATCTGAGCCATATATGGCAGCTTGTCCGCCTTTTATCACTTCAATACGCTCAATCATCATTGGATTTATCGTGTCGGTATAGGTTGAGCCGTAAAGCCTATTATTGAGCCTGTTGCCATCGACTAACCATAAAATATCTTTTGGTCGGCTCCCTTGAAGTGAGTAGTCTGTGTCGGTATGGCGTCCTGCTCGGCCATTAGCAAATAAACCTGGAACAAACTGAGTGAGTATTTTATTGATATCGACACTACCAGCTTGAGCAATCATGTCACTATTAATCACTGTCATATCACTACCTAAAGTGACATGCTTATTTGTGCCGTCATTTTTAAACTGAATACCATGTACTGATATACGCTCAATATCATCAGCATATGAAATATTGATAGCACTTAATAACGATAATGTAACTCCAATTTTTTTAACTAACATTATTTATTCCCTGTTTATGCTTTGTTTGTTTTTTGTAAGGTCAATGCGTTTTTAGGGATTATATGTGGCTAAATAATTATTGATGAGATCTAGATCGTTATTTTTTATTTCAGTAATACCTTTTCTATAAAAGTATTACTGGTATTTTGTGGCGAGAGGTAAGTTAGATGGGTAAATTAACCTAGCTGTAAGTGAGACAGTTTAGGTTAATTTGGTTTTTAATATTCACTTATTAATTGTTATTACATCAGGCTATACAATACCAGCTCGACTCAATCGTGCGACTTTTACACCTTTGAGTGAAGATATCTTATTAACGATCTCGTTCACAGCGGTCGCTTGGCCCTTTATGATTATGGTTTCAAGACAGTTATGGTGATCGACATGCACATGAGTACTGCAAAGTACATGAATAAAATCATTGTGTTGTATCTCAATCAGCGTTTCTGATAAGCCTTTTTGATGATGGTCAAAAACGAGAGTGAGCACGCCTACCACATCATCTTTACTACTGTTCCATTGTTTATCGACGATTCGGTCTCGAAATAGATCTCTAATATATTCAGAGCGTGACTGATAACCGCGCTCTTTTTGATCTAACTCAATCTCTTTAAAAAGTGACTCAGGTAGGGATACTGTAAATCGTATGGTTTCGTCTGACATAATAACTCACTAAATAAGTAGTCGTTAATAAAAATAACTGTACATATTAGCCTAATACTCTTTTTAGATAGTGATCTTTGTCATACATGTCAAAAAGTTCTACGAGTTTATTGACTTCGGGGAAGTTGTAACTTGTAGTGTTACGAATCGAAAAGTAGTATTACTCATCGAACTTACAATTTGGCATCTCGACTTATGAAAGCGATAACTGTTATTTTGTTTATGTTTTATCTTTTATTAATGACAAGTGCTGCGATTGCCCAAGAGCAACCAGGCTCACAACCAGAATCATTAGTCATTGCATTGGGTAAAGAGCCTGATAGTGGCTTTGACCCCATCTATGGCTGGGGGAAATATAATAACCCCTTATTCCAATCCTCATTAATTAAACGAAATAGTCAGTTAGCGCTTATAGATGATATTGCTAAGCAATGGACATTATCGGAAGATAAGATAATCTGGGCGATAGAGATTAAAAGTCACCTTTTATTTAGTGATGGCAAAGCGTTAACGAGTGATGATATTAAATTCACTTTCGATAAAGCTAAAGCCTCAGCATCAATTCATGATCTGACCAACTTAGATGAAGTGATAATCAAGTCACCAACGTCACTGATATTTAGATTAAAGCATCCCGATATTAATTTTATCGATAACTTTATTAATTTGGCTATTGTACCTAAGCATATTTATGCAAAAGGTTATGGCCAACACCCCGTAGGCTCTGGCCCTTATCAGTTTGTTCGTTGGGATAAAGGACAGCAACTACTATTGGCTGTAAACCCTCACTATTACGGTGAAAAACCTCAATTCGAGCAGTTGACGATAGTCTTTAGTGATGAAGATAGTCGTTACGCGCGCCTTATGGCGGGCCAACTTCAACTGGCTTCTATCGCTCCACGTTATGCAAGCCTGCTTCCTCGCGGGTTTAAGTTATGGAGTATCAATAGTGTAGATAACCGTGGTATCGCTTGGCCTATGGTTAAGGCAAGTGGCGATATCGGTAATGATGTCACTGCCGATTTAGCGATACGAACAGCGATAGATTTGGTCATAGACCGTAATATATTGGTCAATCAACTGCTTGATGGTCATGCAACCCCAGCCTATAGCATTTCAGATGGTCTACCGTGGGGAAGTGGCGCTGAAATTGATAATGGCGTTTTGGTAACAAGAGATAGAGAGAGCAGGGTAAACCTTGATAAAGCGCAGCAGTTACTTGATGAGGCGGGTTGGCTTCAAAAAGGCGCGGTTCGTCAAAAGCAGGGGCTCAAGGCGGCGTTTTCACTTTATTATCTTGCTGGAGACAGTATTCGTGAGCAACTGGCACTTACCGTTGCTCAAATGGTAAAACCTTTAGGTATCAGTGTTACCCCAAGAGGAGAGAGCTGGGAGACAATCTATAAGCACATGCATAGCCAACCCGTTCTGTTTGGTTTTGGTAGCCACAGTGCATCTGAGGTGAGGTATGTTCACCATAGTCAGTATCGTGGTGTTGAGTACTTCAACGCGGGTTACTACAGTAACCCTTTGGTCGATAAAGCCCTCGATGATGCGCAGCATTCACTGACTTGGGAGGACTCCCTACCTTATTGGCAAGCGGCGCAGAGACTGATAGAGCAAGATAGGCCTTGGAGTTGGTTAGTCAATTTAAAGCACCTTTATGCAGCTCACCCCTGTTTAGATCTGGCAAAGCCAGGCATTGAGCCACACGGACACGGATGGCCACTGGCAAATAATATTAGCGAGTGGCGTTGGCTATGCCATTAGCACCTAAGTGGGCAAGTTCAAGCTTATTCACTACAGTAGCAAGGTTGTTGTTACAGCTTGTGCTCGTGATTTTATTGGCTTACTTGCTGCTTTCTTGGTCTCCACTGGATCCTATTAATGCGTATTTAGACGGTAACCTCTATGGTGTTTCTGCTCAGCAAAAGGCTGAGTTAACTATTCAACTTGGGCTAGACCAAAGTGTTGCTCAGCAATTTACGCATTGGCTTAGTGAGTTAGCCAAAGGCAATCTTGGCTACTCCAATCTTTATCAACAGAGTGTTGCAGAGATAATAAAAGATAAGCTGCCTCTGTCACTGCTGTTAATTGGCCTGAGCTGGTTAGTGTCATTGATTTTAGGCTACCTGCTTGGCCTATTAGCTGGACTGTATCAGGGCAGACTGCTTGATAAAGTGATTAATCAATCTGCTTGGCTATTAGCCTGTATCCCCTCATTTTGGTTAGGTATGCTGCTAATCAGTGTGTTTTCAGTTGCGTTGAGTTTGACCCCAGTTTGCTGCGCTGCACCTATTGGTATGCGTTTTGAAGATCAATCTTGGTGGAGTATGGGCCATCATCTATTACTACCGGTTATGACCTTAGCGTTAGTGCATATGGCACCTATCATCTTACACACTCGTGAAAAGGTGATTGATGTCCTTAATAGTGATTATGTGACATATTCAAAATTGCATGGCGACAGTAAACGTCAGCTAGTAAGTTTTCATGTCATAAAAAATAGTCTGATGCCCGCTATTGTGCTGCATTTTGCCAGCTTCGCTGAGCTGTTTGGCGGCTCTATTTTGGCTGAAACTGTGTTTAATTTTCCTGGTCTTGGCGCCAGCATTGTCAGTGCTGGTCTTGCAAACGATACAGCCCTTTTAATGGGGTGTACCCTTATCTCTGCACTCTTGGTTTTTTGTGGCAACTTGATAGCCAACGGGTTATCTAAGTCGCTCCTTGCGGGGGAGCAGCAATGAAGCGTTTCTTATCACAAAAGGGGGCCGTCGGAGCGGGTACCTCGCTGATGGTGCTGCTTGCAATTGCATTTTTCTGGCCATCATCAGGCACTGAAATTAATCTGCTGGATAAGAATGTAGCACCTAATCTCACCTACCTGTTTGGTACTGATTGGCTGGGCCGGGATCTCTTTAGCCGCAGTTTAAAAGCGTTAATTAGCAGCTTTTATATTGGTGGTATGGCGGTGTTGTTAAGTTGCACCATAGCACTGTGTATGGCGATGCTGGCGTTAGTTAACCGTTACTTTCGCTGGAGCGTCGATCTGCTGGTGGATCTGTTTATGTCTCTGCCTCATCTTTTGCTATTGATCTTACTGGCATTGGTATTTGGTGGCGATCAGCAGGGGTTAGTGATGGCAATCGCCTTAAGTCATTGGCCAAGGTTGACCCGTTTACTGAGATTTGAGATGCAGTCGATAGCCAATAGTCCCTACTTTCAAATTGCCAAGCAGTTTGGCCATTCGCCTTTGGTCATTTTGAAGCGACATATGTTACCCCATATTTTACCCCAATGGTTTGTTGGGGCGTTGCTGTTGTTTCCCCATGCGTTAACTCACATGGCTGCGCTCACCTTTTTAGGCTTTGGCTTAGACCCATCGACCCCCTCTATGGGGGCACTGCTGTCTCAGGCTAGTCAGTACCTATTAACTGGCATGTGGTGGCTGGCTTTGTGTCCAGGAGGTTTACTATTGCTGAGTCTATTACTTCTCTCTTATCTCGCTAATACTGTGATGAAAATAGTCAGAGAGGGCCCAGACACAAGCATTATCCAGACGAAGAACCGATCCATCTCCTCAGTATGCATGGCCGTTAAAAAAGATGTTACAAAGGAAGTAAAAGTGGGAGTTAAAGATGCTTAACATAGATAAGTTATCGATACGTTCTGATGAGGTAGAGCTGCTGTCTCCTATCTGTTTTAAGCTATGCCCAGGTCAGGTCGTAGGCGTGATTGGGGCCAGTGGCAGCGGTAAAAGCTTACTGGCTTCAGCCATAATAGGCGATATTCCAAAGGGGTTTACCGCTAGTGGCAAGGTGACGATTTGTAATACAGCAGCGGCGTCTGAGGAGCAAGTACCGCATTCGCTTGCCCGTGTTGCACTCGCCGCGCAATCAGCCACTGCACTTGACCCTTTGCGGACAATATTTTCCCAGATCTCCCATAGAATTAAGCGGATAACACAGCGAAAAATCGCATCTAATCAAACTGCTAAGCCGAGTCATATTTCGAACTTTGTTAGTGAACAGATTGGTCGCTGTTACCCCCATCAGCTGTCAGGTGGTATGGCAAAGCGAGCATTACTCGCTCAAGCGAGTTGTCAGCAAAGCGAATATATTTTGGCTGACGAGCCTTGTTGTGGCCTCGACAGTCGTAGTGCACAGGAGATATATACTCACCTTGCTGATTATGCAAAACAAGAGAACAGGGGAGTCTTAGTGATAAGCCATAACTTAAAACAGCTATTGGCTGTGGCTGATGAGATATTGGTATTACAGGAGGGAAAGCTTGTTGATAGTACAAGGCCAGAGCTTATCTTAACGGGTATGTGTCACTCCTATACCCAAGCACTATGGCAGGCTTTACCTGAAAATTGGCATAAGGATAAGCTTGATTATGCTGAGGTTGCTTAGCCCTTTTACGATAAATGACAAAAGTGATGTCAGTGTGAATCTGTTAATAGGCTCAAACTGGTTTAAGGTTCTTGCCAGCTTGGGGCGGGCCAATACAAAGGGAGGATATTTTGATAAGTCTAAGCAATGGTGAATTGTCCTATGATGCTTTGGGTAAGAGGCGTATTCAATTCCCTGAGATTAAACTGTTACCTGGCCAACGCTTAGGATTATTTGGGCCAAGCGGGCTCGGAAAATCATCACTTGCCAAGGTGTTAGCAGGTATTGAGAGCTTAAGTCGTGGTGAGCTAGAGTTACCTTGTCAGTTAACAGGCGCCGCCAACCCCGTTCAATGGGTATTTCAGCAACCTGAGCTTGCCTTTAACCCTAGGCTGACTTTAAAAGCATCGCTTGAAGAGAGCTGGAGAGGTGAGGGGTATCTATCACTTTTAGCTCAGTTTGCTATTGAGCCGGCTTGGTTAGATAGACGACCTTCTCAAGTATCGGGCGGTCAGCTACAGCGGGTCAATATTCTGCGGTCGTTAATTGAGAGTACCGAATATCTTATCTGTGATGAGATAACTGCACACCTTGATATGTTGACCCAGCAACAGATCTGGCTAGCCTTGGGTCAATATGCCAAACAGCGAAACATTGCACTGCTGGTCATCTCCCATGATGAAACATTGCTAGCACAAGTGTGCGATAAGACTATTTATTGGGAATAACCTCAGAAAATCGCCTATTGGAAGCCTTTTTATGAAGGCCGTTTTATGAGTCTTTTTAAAAGAGTGTCTTACGGAAGTTAGTAACTGGGGAGCACAGGCTGAAATTATTCCATGATAACCAACATATTGCTTTTCTATTCATTCAAACAGAAAGCGTTTAAGCGCGTTGATTTTTATCTCTCTAACAATAGAGAGTGTTAGCGTAACAAGCCCTAAAGTGATATTTGCCAGACCTGCTGATAAACGATGAAGTGTTTCAATATCAACTTTCATTGATAACCAAACACCAATGTCTATGAGCCAAAATGCCAAAAGATACATGTTAAATTGACCATCTTTAACGGTTATTTCCTGTTTAGCGATATCCCGTTCAAATGATATTTTTCCAAGTAGCAAAGACAGCCGAAAAAAGATGGATTTGATCGCTCGTTGGTGATCATATTTGACCGAGTATTGAGTAGGGTCTAAACCATTTCTTTGTTTGTATTCTTGCAGTTTCAGCAAAATATTGTCCATGATTCCCTTCACGTGATTATTGAGTTTGTAAGTTAATAATCTATCAGAAAGTTTCATGTGGATAAATGATGAGCACTCCTACAAACCCACGGGGAAAATATCGTTAATAAACCTATTTTTACACAGTTTTAAGGCTCTATTCAGAGTTAAGCTCTATAAGGTTAATTCTTCTCGGGATTTGTTTCCGTTTTATTACCGATGAATCTATAATGCTGCACTCGTGCTGGGCGAGAACAACAAGATAACAATAACAAAATAATTACAAATTGGAGTTTACACACAATATGAAGAGACAGTTGAATACTGTTAAACATGCTATCGCTTTATCTTTAGGCCTGTTTAGCTTTACTGCCGCGGCAAGCAACCACCTAACTGCTGAAGAGGTTATTGGCCTACAGCAAGTCGCGCAAGCACAAGTGAGCCCATCGGGAGACAATGTTGCCTTTACTCGTTACGTCCCTCGTGAGATCTACAAAGAGGAGAATGGTCTACATTGGGCTGAACTTCACCTTGTTGACGATAAAGGGGTTGAGCGTCCCTATATTACCGGTCAGGTGACCATCAGTAATATTCAGTGGTCGGTTGATGGTAGCCTAATCTACTTCTTGGCTAAGATGGGCGAAGATAAGCACACTGCACTTTACCAGATCCCATTTAATGGTGGTCAAGCGCAAAAGACCCTTGAGCTTAAAGAGACTGATGTTGCCAATTACGCCTTGAGCAGTGATGGTAAGCAGATAGCCTTAATTGCAAAGCCGGCTAAAGATAAGAGCGTCAAAGAGCTTAAAAAACTTGGCTTTATGGCTGAAGTTTATGAAGAAAATCTGACTAATAAACAGCTTTTTGTTGTTGATTTAGCCGTAAGTGACAAGTCCCTGACTCCAGTTGCTTGGAACATTGAAGATTATGTCTCTGATGTGCAATGGTCTGCCAATGGTGAGCAGCTATTAGTTAAGACTCAGCCTACTGCGCTTATCGATGATAAGTACATGAAGTCACAGTGGCACCTTGTTGATGTGGCAAACCAAAAAGTGACAACCTCTTTTATCACTGAAGGTAAGCTTGGTGATGCTGAGCTGTCTCATGATGGCAAATATGTTGCTATTCTAGGTGCTGAAGATAAGCATGATCCAGCGGCTGGCCGTCTGTACCTTGCGGAAACTAAAACCGGTAAAATTAGTGAGTGGTTACCTAATCACTTAGGTCATGTGAGTGATTTTGAGTGGAAAAATGATAAAAACGAACTCTACTTTATCACTAACATTGATACAGATTCCGTCGTTGGTTTAATCAAGCCTGGTAAGACTGATTATAAAACAGTTGTTAAGCCTGGTAAGTTTATCGCTTCACAGCTAAGTCTCTCTGACTCAGATAAGACCATTGCACTGCGTGCCAATACTGCTAAGCATCCAAATGAAGTCTATATGCTTCGTGGCAGCAAGCATAAAGCGACGCGTCTGAGTAACTCAAATACTTGGTTAGATGACAAGCAGTTTGCTAAGCAGGAGTCTATCTCTTTTAAAGCCAAAGATGGTGTAGAGATTGGCGGCGTACTTATCTACCCGCTCGATTATAAAGAGGGTCAACGCTACCCGCTTATCATGTCAGTACATGGCGGTCCTGAGAGTCATGATAAAGATGGCTGGTTGACTAACTACTCACGTCCAGGTCAGTTAGGTGCGACTCAAGGTTATGCCGTTTTCTACCCTAATTACCGAGGCAGTACTGGTAAAGGTGTTGATTACTCGAAACTTGGCCAGAATGATTACGCTGGTAAAGAGTTTGACGATCTGGTCGAGTTTAAAGACCATTTAGTTGATATGGGTCTTGTTGATACTAACAAGGTCGGTATTACAGGTGGTTCATACGGTGGTTACGCTTCAGCTTGGGCGGCAACTAAGTTGACTAAGCATTTCGCTGCAAGTGTGATGTTTGTGGGTGTGACGAATCAGCTTTCTAAGTTTGGTACCACAGATATCTCTAACGAGATGCATCTTGTTCACGCTCGCTCTTACCCATGGGATAAGTGGCAGTGGTACCTTGAACGTAGTCCTATCTACTGGGCTGGTCAGTCTGAAACACCACTGCTGATTATGCATGGTAAAGACGATCCGCGCGTTCACCCAGCCCAATCTATGGAGCTATATCGCTACATGAAAGTGCAGGGTAAAACGGTACGTCTGGTTTATTACCCAGGTGAAGGTCATGGTAACCGTAAAGCGGCTGCGCAGTATGATTATCACCTACGTCTAATGCGTTGGATGGATCACTACCTGAAAAATGATGGTAAAGAGATGCCTGCTAACGAACTGGCCCATAAGGCTAATCTTGAAGCGGTTAAGAAAGAAGACTAGTTGATGGCTTTTAGCTCAGTATGAGTAGAAAGTAAAACGCCTGAGCATGCTCAGGCGTTTTTGTTTTCAGATAGACGCTAAGGAGGTTAGCGCTTTATCAGGTAACGAATATGGGGGCCATTTTGTTCTATGCTGAGCATGGTATAGCCGTGGTTTTTAGCATCAGGTGGAATATTATTGATAGATTGGCCGCAATCGGTGACGACCTCTAATATCTCTCCCTTGCTCAGTGAAGCCATCGCTTCAAGCGTTGCAACGGCAGGGTAGGGGCAAGATTCACCGAATATCTCTAAGTTATAATCAGGTGTGATCTCTGCGCTATCTGCTGATGAAACAGCTTGTTGATCCGTTTGAGCAGTCATACTGTCTCCTTAGCTAATGTACTGACGGTTTTAGTTTCTGTTTGGCTTTTAGATTGAGGTTGAGCTTTAAGCGCTCGGCGTGCAAAAAAACGCTTTTCCCAATAGAGCATAAAAGCAAAACTGAGTGCTAACATTAAGTAGGTCAGCAACAGGCCGCCTATATCACCAAATTGATTTAAAATATTAATCTTGTCCCAGCTTGTAGCCATCGGCTCGGCAATATCATCCCAAAGAAACGCTAACATGGTTGCACCTATGATGTTACCAGCGCCCACCCACCAAAAGTGCACTTGGCCTTCGACAGCCCGGTACATCCAGCCTGTTTCACAGCCGCCAGCGATGACGATCCCAAAGCCAAACAGTAATCCGCCAATAACCGCATTGGGGCCAGCCCATAAGATTTTTGGTGACATGCCCAGTTGCAAGTAACTGTATATGCCGATAGCACTCACTGCCATGCCGAGAATAATCGCTTTCGCCATATGGGTACGGCCTGTGATCCACATATCTCTGAAGGCTGAGGTAAAACAGATTTGTGCCCGTTCAATAAGTAAACCAAATGCGATACCAAATAGCAGCGCAAAGCCGAGTCTTGGTGAGTCAAACATCAAAAACATCGCGCTAGCAAGGGCGCCAAAAAAGACCAACATACCTAAGATGAAATGACGTCTAGTACGGCTTGCATTTTGAGTGAGCTTGGTCGATTTAGAGACTTTCTTGAGCTTAATCGGTGTTTTAAAGAACGGCATCAAACTGACTCTAGCACCAAAATAGGAGCCGACTGCAGTGGCGACAAGAAAAAACCAAGCATGCAGCGAGAACTGTGGAATGCCGGTGAACAGCGCACCTAAGTTACAGCCCATGGCAAGTCTTGCACCAAAGCCTGCGATAATGCCGCCAACAAGTGCCTGCATAATTCTTATGCGGTTTTGTGGCATACGGAGTTTGACATTATTGGCCCAAAGGGCCGCGGCAAAACAGCCGGCAAACATGCCCATGATCATCACACCACCGACGCGATCTAACGGCGTGCCCTTTAGCTTGATTAGCTGGTAATACTGCCAGTTTTGAACATCGACACCTAGCATTTGCAGTAGATGCCCACCCCAGCGGGTAAATTCACCTGTGACAGCCCAGGTGGAGCCTGTTAGACCAAAAAAATAGACAGATAATATCCCCATAGCAATCACTGCTGGCGTGGGGGACCAAAACTTGATTAGGTATTGCTGTTTAAATGTTTGCCACATACTTGACCTCAAATTTGTTAGATCTAAAGAGAGAGATAGCGATAATTACAAAGCGCGATTGTCAAAATTTGGATAACACTCCTATTTATTATTCTCTGTCTGACAAAAGGCCTGTATGAGATCGTTTTTTGCTAACAGCCGTTATTAAACCACTGGGGTAGGGTGGTCATATCGATTGGTGCTAACGCTGTCGGGACTAATGTTTATTGGATAATGAGAAATATCTTGGATGATCAATGGGATCTAGGCTGAGATTTTCTTATTAATATCTATTGGAAGCTATGATGCAAATGAATCGCAGTCAGCATACTTAGCTTTGATTATATGCTGTAAATAAGCTCAAGATGTGTGAGCTAGCTCACGCAGTGATTAGGTAGGACCTTGTAAAGCAAATGATTAATGCCTGGTGTGATGATGCTATCGCTATAACATTGGCCGAGGGACAAAATGGCCAATGGTGAAAAGGTTTTACACATTTGATATGAGAGGCGAGTAAACAATAAAAAACGCCAGCTTTATGGCTGACGTTTTTATAGACACGGTAAAGCGCTCAAAGGAGTAATACCAATCAGAATAAGAAAGCGATCTACTCAGAGTGCTTTTGGCAACTAATTCAAGGCGAATAGATGATGGAATGGTTATTCCCTTGTGAAGCTATTCAACGACGAAGTAGGCAGCCAAAAACACTCCTGCAAGGCGAGTTTTAGCGCTTCATATGCTGTGTTAACGAGCTAGAACGTAGAAGAACTATGCTCTTCACTCGTTGCAAAGAACATGGATGTTCTGAATGTCGTTAATGCAGGAGCAATTAATGACCTTGCCTCTGAAGCGCTAAACTCTCGCTGAGCGAGCGCATCTTTATACTGATTGGTATAAGGCTAGGTTGCCGCTTTCATATTGCGAGTAAACTCACCAAGCTTTGCTAGCAGTGTGGTTTCATCGTCTTTGTTGGCGGCGATGATTTTAACTATCGCAGAACCTGATATTGCGCCAGCTGCACCCGCCTCAATGGCGGCTTTGACTTGCGAAGGCTCAGCGATGCCAAAACCTAGCAGTGGCGGTGCCCCGTTGAACTCTTTGAGGCGAGACAAAATATCACCGATTGGCATGCCAGCTTTTGACTCAGTACCTGTCACTCCGGCTCGCGAGAGCAGATAAGTGTAACCTTCACCTTTCTCGCTCACCAGTTTTAAGGTCTCTGAATCAGCATTTGGCGGTGCGATAAAGATAGGTGCCACATTATGTGCCTTAGCCGATGCAATAAAGGGCTCGGCTTCTTCAACAGGCACATCAGCGATCAGTACCGAATCGACGCCAGCGGCTTGGGCTTTTGCATAGAAGGTATCGATGCTCTTGGTGTATACCAAGTTAGCATAGAGTAACAAACCGATTGGCAGCTCAGGGTATTTTGCACGAATACTGGCTAGCATCTCGAAGCACTGGCTTGGGGTGGTGCCAGACTCTAATGATCTTAGGTTCGCCCCTTGGATCACAGGACCATCGGCGAGAGGGTCTGAGAATGGGAAACCTAGCTCTAAGGCATCGGCGCCATTCTCAACTAAACAGTCGATGATTTTCATGGACAGTTCAGGGCTTGGATCGCCTAAGGTGACGAAAGGAACAAAAGCGCCTTGGTTTTTCTCTTTTAGTGCGGCAAATGCTGCCTGGTAACGGCCTGCTTGTTTAGATTCAGTCATTGCCACTCTCCTCTGCTTCTTGTTGAGCTTGCTGGCTTGTTTGTGATTTCTCACGCTCCTCTAAAATATCTGCAACAGTGAAGATATCTTTATCGCCACGTCCTGATAGATTGACCACTAAAATGGTTTCTTTAGTCGCTTCTTTGGCAAGTTTAAGGGTGTAAGCTAAGGCGTGAGCTGACTCTAATGCAGGGATAATACCTTCACTTCGAGCTAATAGCTGGAAAGCTTCTAATGCCTCTTCATCGGTGGCTGACTCATAGGTTGCACGACCCGTAGCTGCAAGGTGAGCATGCTGTGGTCCAACTGAAGGGAAATCAAGCCCGGCAGAGACTGAATATGACTCCTGAATTTGTCCCTCTTCATCTTGCATCAAAGGGGCTTTCATTCCAAAGAATATCCCGGTCTTTCCGTGTTTCAGTGGCGCGCCATGCATGTCCGTATCGAGCCCAAGCCCAGCTGGCTCGACACCGATAAGCTGTACCGATTCTTCTTCGATAAAGTCTGCAAACATACCGATAGCGTTTGAACCGCCACCGACACAAGCAATAACAGCGTCAGGAAACTTTCCTTCGGCGGCTAAAATCTGCTTTTTCGTCTCTTCACCTATCATACGCTGAAACTCACGTACTATGGTTGGGAATGGGTGAGGTCCTGCAGCTGTACCAAGTAGGTAATGTGCCTTGTCATAGCTTGCAGACCAGTCACGCATCGCTTCATTACAGGCATCTTTAAGTGTTGCAGAACCCGATGTTACCTCAATCACTTCAGCGCCCATTAATTTCATTCTAAAGACGTTTGGAGATTGTCGAGCTGCATCTTTAGCGCCCATATAGACCTTACATTTCAGGTCTAATAAGGCACAAGCAAGGGCTGTTGCGACACCATGTTGACCCGCACCCGTTTCTGCGATGATCTCTTTTTTGCCCATACGTTTAGCAAGTAGCGCTTGACCCAGCACCTGATTGGTTTTGTGTGCGCCGCCGTGAAGTAAGTCTTCACGCTTTAAGTAGATTTTTGCAAGCGGGTTAGGGCTTAGGTTACGTGTCAAGGTTAAGGCAGTTGGACGACCGGCGTAGTTCTTTAACAGATCAGTAAACTCAGCCTGAAAGTCAGGGTCTTCCTGAGCTTCAATAAAGGCGGTTTCCAGTTGTTTAAGTGCAGGCATCAATATCTGTGGCACATACATGCCACCGTATTCTCCGAAGTAGGGATCAAGCTTCATTTTGTTTCCTTAAATTATCTAATTCTTTAAACATCTCTAACCAGGGTCTGTAAGTCTGGTGTAAACCTAATATTGTCTAAGAGCTGCAAAGGTTGATTGGATCAATTGATGATCTTTAACCCCAGGTTCACTCTCTAAGCCTGAATTGAAATCTAAACCGTAAAAGCCTTGGCTGGCAGCACTCTTGGCATTATCGGCATCAAGACCGCCTGCAAGCATGGCATCAGCTCGACTTGGGAGTGCCTGTTGCCAGTTAAACGATTGACCTGTACCACCAAACTGCGCGTTATCTGCATTGCCACTTTTGCTGTCATACAGGATACGGTCGACATTAGACGGTATTGTTACAGGGCTATCTGTTTTATCAACTGATACTGCTACCGCTTTCCAAATTTGTGCTTTGCTGCCTTTCGCATCAAGAGCTGTGCGGACTTGGCTAATCTCAAATTCGCTCTCATTGCCATGAAGTTGCACGGCATAGAGCCCAAGTGAGCTGGCTATCTTGGCAATGATGTCTGTTGTTTCATTGACAAAAACGCCGACAAACTTGAGTTGCTTGTTGGTTTCTCTTTGATTGCCGATTAGGCTTTGCGCTTTCTCTGGGCTGATGTAGCGTGGTGATTTCGGCGCAAAAATCAGTCCAGCATAGATAGCGCCAGCATCGGCAACGGCATCTGCATCTTCTGTCGAGGTCAGGCCGCAAACCTTGTTATGACCCAATGTCAGAGTACGACAAGCTAGGTCGAGATCATCTTCTGCCATCAAAGAGCTACCCACTAAGAAACCATCAACCAATGGACTTAGGCGACGAACCTGTGCTTGGTTGTAGATACCTGACTCACTAATTACAACACGGTCACTTGGGATTTGTGGCGCGAGCGCCTCAGTGGTGGCTAAATCAGTAGACAAGTCACGTAGGTTGCGGTTATTGATGCCGATAATGTTAGCCCCTAAGGCTATGGCACGCTCAAGCTCATCGATATTACTGACCTCTGTCAACATATCGAGCTGGTACTTGTTGGCTTCATTTGCAAGTGAGCGGTACTGCTCATCATCAAGTACTGACAGCATGAGTAAGATGGCGTCAGCACCTTGATGTGCTGCAAGCTTGACCTGATAGCTATCGACAAAGAAGTCTTTACATAAAATAGGCTGCTTTACTCGGGCACGGACTTTAGGAATATAGTCCATATCGCCTTGGAAAAACTGCTCATCAGTTAACACTGAGATCCCTGCCGCATAATCGTTATACACATCGGCGATCGCTTCAACATCAAAATCTGCGCGGATCAGGCCTTTCGAAGGGCTGGCTTTTTTACACTCGAAGATAAAGCCTGCATTAGGGGCTTTTAGTGCCTCATACAGACTTCGGTCTGATACTTGCGGTTTAAGTTCATCCTCAGGGAAGCGTTGCTTAAGCGATTGCATATGCGCCGCTTTAGTGTCGACGATTCTGGTCAGCACATTACTGGTTTTTTCGCTTGGCTCTGCTGGAGTATTATCTCTTAAATCCGCTGAACTGCTTTGTAATCGACTTTCTGTATCTATTTCTTTGTTATTCACGCGACAATTCCTGCTCTATTTAGCTGCGCTGCTTGCATCAGCAAGTTGCTCGAGTAATTGATATGCCTTACCACTGGCAATGGTTTGTAGGGCCAATGTGGTGCCAGATTTCACTGAGTCACACACGCCAGAAATATAAAGGGCACAACCTGCATTAGCGGCAACGGCATGAGTGTGTGCTGTTTGTCCTTGGCCTTGTAATATTGCGCGGGTAAACGTCGAATTTTGCTCAGGCGTTCCGCCCTCTAATTCTTTCAACTGAGCTTGAGTCACCCCTAATTCATCTGGCGTGATCTGATACTGATGTATTTCACCCTCATTAAGCTCACAGACTAAGGTATCGCCATGAATCGCGACCTCATCGAGCCCACTACCATGAACAACCATGGCGCGCTGCATGCCTAAGGCTTTTAAAACTTGGGCAATAGGCTCAACTAGCTCGCTGCTGTAGACGCCAAGCACAATATAGTCAGGCATCGACGGGTTTATTAGTGGGCCCAACACATTAAAAAGTGTCCGTGTCTTTAATGCCTGTCGCACGGGAACGGCGTGGCGTACACCGCCATGATAGTGTGGCGCAAATAGGAAGCACAAGCCTAATTCATCTAGACAATCTCGCGCAGATTCTGGTGCCATGGTCAAGTCGATACCAAATTGAGCTAATAGATCCGATGAGCCAGATTTGCTCGAGACACTGCGATTACCATGTTTGGCAACTTTTGCGCCAGCGGCTGCGGCAACAAAGGCCGCTGTTGTGGAGATATTAATGGTGTTATGACCATCACCGCCAGTGCCGACAATATCGACAATACCCTGTGAACGGGTGGCATCACTTGGCGTTGGAAAGGCTTTTGCCGCTGCGCGAAGGGCATCGGCCGCACCTGATATCTCTTCAATCGTTTCACCGCGCATCTTCATCGCGACCAGCATTCCTGCCATAGCAACTTCGCTCATTTCGCCTTGAATGATGGCACTGACAAGCGCTTTGGCTTCAGCGCGAGTAGCGCTTTGACCTGAGTAAAGTTTGTCTAACATGGGTTGAAGTTGGCTCATTATAGCGCTCCCTCTGTGTTATCTGTGTCGGTCAAATAGTGCAAGGTTTGGGTTAGCAGCTGGCTTCCGAGTGTCGTTAAAATCGATTCTGGGTGAAATTGAAAGCCGACAGCTCTATGACTCTCATGGGAGATAGCCATGGGCATTTTCTCGGTAGTAGCGATAACATTAAGGCAATCAGGTACGTGAGTTGCGACTAAGCTGTGGTACCGAGCAACTGGCAGTGGAGAGGGTAAGCCCTTGAAAAAATCAACACCTTCATGAAATGTCGGGCTTGCTTTTCCATGGACTACCTGAGGGGCGCGTTCTACTTTTCCGCCATAGTGCTCAATAAGCGCTTGATGACCAAGGCAGATCCCCAGCATGGGCACTTTGCCTGCAAGTTTAGCTATCAGAGCCAATAAACAGCCTGCTTCATGGGGAGCACCAGGGCCTGGAGAGAGGACTAAAGCTGTTTTTTCAGTCTCACTGAGTAGCTTTTCTGCAATGAAGTCGGCACTGAGATCATTTCGGTAGATAACCACTTCAAAGCCTAAGGTTCTGAATTGATCGACTAGGTTGTAGGTGAAAGAATCAAAGTTGTCTAAAAGGTAAAGCTTCATAGCCCGCCTCCAATTTTAATGGCTGTGATAACAGCTTGTGCTTTTTGGCGTGTTTCATCGGCTTCTGCTTGCGGATCTGAGTCAAATACAACCCCAGCTCCTGCCTGAATATGAGCTATGCCATCTTTGACGAAGGCTGAGCGGATAACAATACAAGTGTCCATATCACCAAGGCCATTGAGGTAACCTGCGGCGCCGCCATAGCTGCCACGGCGCTTTTTCTCTACACCTCGGATAAGTTGTGAAGCACTCACTTTTGGCGCGCCAGTCAGTGTGCCCATGTTCATGCAGGCTTGATAGGCGTGCAGTGCATCTAAATCTTCCCTTAGTTGGCCGGTTACTCGGCTAACTAAGTGCATCACATGGGAGTATCTATCGACCTTTAACAGTTCAGGTATTTTACGGGTGCCACTTTGACTGATACGGGCTACATCGTTGCGGGCCAAGTCAACTAGCATCAGGTGCTCTGAAAGCTCTTTCTTGTCTAAACGCAGCTCTAGCTCGATACGACTATCAAGGTCGGCATCAATCTGACCATCTTCTGTTTTGCCACGCTTGCGTGTGCCAGCAATCGGATAGATCTCTACTTGATTTGTGTTAGTTTCATATTTAAGTGCGCTTTCTGGTGATGCGCCAAAGACAGTAAAGTCATCGCCTCTAACATAAAACATGTAGGGGCTTGGGTTGGTTAGGCGTAGTGCCCGATAGGCGCCCAATGTGTTAGGGCAGGGCAAGCTAAAGCTACGTGATGGGACGACCTGAAAGATATCCCCTGCAATGATATGTTGCTTAAGCGAGATTACCGTTTCTTTAAACGTTTCATCAGATACATTCACTGTGACATCAGCATCGACAGGAACGAGCTCTGCTGCGTCTTTTACTTGTGCTATCTGTGACTTCACAGAATCAATACGTGCATCTAATGTTGCTGCATATTCCGCTTTTAGTTTTGAGTCTGCGACGAAATTATGGGTGATGATATCGGCAGTTTCTTGTTGACGGTCAACCGTTATGAGTGTTTCAGCAAGGTAAAACAGATAGTCGGGACATGTATTGTCGCCATTTGTTACCTGGGGAAGCGGCTCTACAGTATCAATCAGATCATATGCCAGTACGCCGCCTAAGAATAGGTCTTCAAATGCCGGCTGCTCACCGCAATCTATTTCTTTAATGAGTGCTCTGAGGCCATCTAGCGGCGAGGTTGATTTTAGTCTGGCATCTTCATCTAGTTGCCGTGTCTCTTTTGCTAGGTTAAGAGTGAGTACATTGTCTTCAATGCTAGAGCTTTTAAGACTAGAGTTTTCGAGACCTGAATTTTCAGATTTAGCGCTCGCACCTTTAAAGAACGCTTGTATTGGTAACAGTAGCGACTGTCCATTATCTGTAAGGGCGGTAAAAGTGAGCTGGTATCCTTCACAGCGGATCATTAAGGCTGCATGGGTAAGGATAAGGCTTTTAATGTTGTCCTTACTCTCAATTTCCGCTGATTCGAGCAACATGGTATGAGGCGCATCTTGGGTGAGGTGCTGATATAAACTTAAGGGATCGTCAGGGTAGGCGATCCGCTCCTTACTCGTGGTGACTTGAGCTAGTTTCATCTGTTGTCTCTTCTCTAATCCGTTGTAAAATATTTGATATAAATGCTCAATTTATAAGCTTAAATATCGAATGTTAAAATCTAATGTCTGTCTGCTTCGCTGCTAAATTTAGGTATAAAAAAACCCGCATCTAGTGCGGGTTTCTTGTTTAATCTTGTCTCTTTTACATGAGCACAGAATTTCACACCACCCGCTAAGTTGGGAAGTGCCACCACCAATTGATGTTTTGTGCTTGAAACTGAGTATTCATTGGGAACTTGATTCCGTTTTAAATAGAAAAAACATGTAAAAGTAAATGCTATCTGTGCATTCAGTAGCTATATAAAAACATTAGCACCTTGATGATGTCAATTGAATATTTTGATATTTGATCATATCTGACCAGAAGAGGGATAATTCCCTGCTTTTATCTGTTTGAGTGTCGCAATTTAACAAGTAATTGCCACAGCGTTTAACTCTTTTCCCCTTTTGCTAACAAACTCAAGTAGAATACGCCTATGACAGATGAAACTTTATTAATCGATCTCCATAGCCATTCAAGTGCATCCGATGGCCAACTCACCCCCTCAGAGCTCGTTGAGCGTGCTATTGAAAATGGCGTACAGATGTTTGCCATCACAGATCACGATACAACAGCGGGTTTGGCTGAAGCACATGCCTATAATCAATCACATAAGTCGCCTTTAACCTTATTAAATGGGGTTGAGGTTTCAACCCGTTGGCACAGCCATGATATTCATATCGTTGGACTTAATGTCAGTCTAGATGATGAGGCATTTGAAGCCTTTTTAGCTAATCAAAGGGAGCTCAGAGAGCTTAGAGCCAAAGAGATTGGCCTTAGGCTTGCTAAAGCTGGAATTGAAGGTGCATACGAAGGGGCAAAAGCACTGGCGGGAGAGGCGGCATTAAGTCGCGGTCATTATGCTCGCTGGTTAGCTGATAACGAATATGCGACGAGCATGGCTAATGTGTTTAAGAAATATTTAGCCCGTGGCAAGACAGGCTATGTGCCAAACAACTGGTCTGAAATGGAAGTGGCGATAGCGAAAATACATCAAGCAGGTGGCATCGCCATTTTAGCGCACCCTAGTGGCTACAAATTATCTGCTAAGTGGGTAAAACGGTTAGCGCGTGAATTTAAAGAAGCGGGTGGTGATGCAATGGAAGTGGTTGTAAGTCGCCAGACCGTTGAAGATCGAAATAACTTAATCGCATTGAGCCTGAAAAATGATTTGGCCGCATCGCTTGGCAGTGATTTTCATTTTCCAGGCAGCTTCATTGAGCTAGGTAAAAGTATGTATCAGCCCAAAGGGGTGAATTGGGTGTGGCAAATGGACAATTGGAAGATGGGGCAAGCCGCATAATCATTATGACATTTATGATGTTGATAGGTTTGAAGCACCATAGTTGAGAAGAATAGAATGAGAGTATTATGAGTCAGTTTTTTTATGTACACGAAGAAAATCCGCAGCAGCGTCTGATAAATCAGGCTGTTAATGCGCTAAAAAGTGGTGGTGTGATTGTATATCCGACCGATTCAGGCTATGCCCTTGGGTGTTTACTGGGTGATAAAGATGCGATGAGTCGCATGGTACGAATACGTCAGATTGAAAATGATCATAACTTTTCACTTATGTGCCGCGATCAATCCGAACTCTCTGCTTATGCTAAGGTCGATAACCAAGCTTATCGTGTGCTTAAGCATAATACGCCTGGTCCTTACACATTTATTTTTAAGGCAAGCAAAGAGGTGCCTAAGCGTCTTCAAAACCCAAAGAAGAAGACCATAGGTATAAGAGTACCGGATAATGTGATTGCGCTTGCACTGCTTGAGGCTTTAGATGAGCCTTTGATGTCAACAAGCTTAATTCTACCAGGTGAAGAGTTTACAGAGTCAGATCCTGAGCATATTCGAGATATCTTAGAGCATCAGGTCGATGCCATTATCCATGGTGGTTATTTAGGTGAAAAGCCTACTACTGTCATCGATATGTCTGATGGCGATATTGAGATAATACGTGAAGGCGCAGGTGATGTGAGCCCTTTTGTTTGATTAAGCTGTCGAATTGATGATTAAAAGAGTATAATCGCGCGCTCGTTTTGCAGCTTGAGACATTTTTGCGGTAATTTGGCTAAATTAATGTCTGCTAAGCGAAAAATACTTTTAACAATGATAGTGATTTAAACTGAGGACAGTGGATGCAGGGGACTCAAAAAAGTTTGCCCTTGGCCATTGTCAGAGGTGAGCCGGTTAAACAATTGCCGGCAGATCTGTTTATCCCCCCTGAAGCGCTTGAGGTCTTTCTCGAGTCATTTGAGGGGCCGCTCGATCTGCTTTTGTATCTGATCCGTAAGCAGAAGCTCGATGTTGTCGAGCTGCCGATATGGCCTGTGACCAAGCAGTATCTTGAATATATTGAACTGCTCCAAGGTGCGCGCGTTGAACTGGCTGCTGACTACTTAGTGATGGCGGCAACGCTGGCTGAAATTAAGTCGCGGTTATTGTTGCCAAGACCTGTCACTGAAGATGAAGAGGAGGAAGATCCTCGAGCACAGTTGATTCGTCAATTGAAAGCTTATGAAGTGATTAAAGAGGCGCAGCAGCAGCTAGATGAACTGCCTCGGTTAGAGCGAGACGTTTTTCAAGCGAGAGCAACACCTGCACCTGATATTAAGCCTTTGTTATTACCACCAGAGGTTTCGCTCACTGAAATTGCTCGGGCATTTGGCGCAGTAATGAAACGCATAGAAGCCACTGAGCATCATCACGTTAAGCGTGAAGTCTTGTCTACTCGAGAGCGGATGGCGCAGATTTTATCGCTGCTCGATGGTGAAGATTACTTGCCTTTTGAAGCCTTGTTTAATATTGCTGAAGGACGTAGCGGGGTCGTGGTGAGCTTTTTAGCTTTGATGGAGCTTGTAAAAGAGCTTTTGGTGGAGCTGGTACAAACAGAACCGTTTTCAACCATACACGTTAAGGCATATTGATTGTCAGTATCAAAGCAAAAAAAACAAGCACACATTAACCCTGATCAACTCAAGCAGTTGATTGAGGCAAGTCTGTTTGTCTTAGGCAAGTCAGTCACGATTAAGGCGTTAAAAGAGACTGTTTTAGTGAACTTTAGTGTGACTCGAGTTAAAATTAAGTCAGCACTTGAGGAGCTTCAACAAGATTATCAAGGGCGAGGCATAGAGTTAGTTAGCGTCGCTGGTGGTTATCGATTTCAAACAATCGAAGCCCTAAGTCCTTATCTTCAGCCGTTATGGCAGGAGAAGGCACCTAAGTATTCACGTGCTACGTTAGAGACGTTAGCCGTTATCGCCTACAGGCAACCAGTCACTCGCGGTGATATTGAGTTTGTTAGGGGCGTTGCTGTTAGTAGTCATACCATTAAGAGTTTGACTGATAGACAGTGGATCAAATCTGTGGGGCATAAAGAGGTTCCGGGTAGACCGGCTCTGTATGCTACAACTACAGAATTTTTAGCATACTTTGGCTTAGATGCTTTAGCGGATCTACCCCCGCTAACTGATTCTGAGTCTTTAGAGGCACTATTTTCTAATGTGAGCAGTAACGTTGAGTCCAATAATGAGGATAAGACTGAAGCGCCACAGGTAGAGGATGAGCCTAAAAATACATTAAATATAGAAGAGTCTACTAATGAGTGAAAAATTGCAGAAAGTCTTGGCCCGTGCAGGCCATGGCTCCCGTCGTGAGATGGAGGCATGGATTGCTGCAGGCCGAATTAGTATAGATGGTGAAATTGCTAACCTTGGAGATCGTGTCGAAGCTGATGCTAAGATCCGTATCGATGGGCGCCCAGTTTCTATTAAGTCTGAAGAAGATGTTGTTTGTCGTGTGATTGCTTATCATAAGCCTGAAGGTGAGATATGTAGCCGCAAAGACCCTGAAGGTCGTCCAACTGTATTCGATCGTCTGCCTAAAACGCGTGATTCTCGTTGGGTTGCAGTGGGTCGTCTGGATATCAATACTTCAGGTCTACTCCTGTTCACCTCTGATGGTGAGCTTGCCAATCGCCTAATGCACCCATCAAATGAAGTTGAACGTGAATATGCGGTACGAACATTTGGTGAAGTGAACGATGCATGTATTCAGCGTCTTCGAACTGGCGTTACCCTTGAAGATGGCCCTGCTAGCTTTGATAAAGTGAAAGCGGCTGGCGGTGAAGGCATGAATAAGTGGTGGCATGTGTCACTGGCTGAAGGCCGTAACCGTGAAGTACGTCGTTTATGGGAATCTCAAGAGGTTCAGGTGAGTCGTTTGATCCGTATTCGTTACGGTGCGATTGAGCTACCTAAGTCTCTCCCTCGTGGTGGTTGGGTTGAACTGACTTTAGAGCAAGTTAACTACTTGAGACAAACTGCAGGTATGCAGGAGGAGACACGCTCTATCATGGGAACTGATAAGCATAGTGTCGCGCGCTCAAAGGTTAAAGGGGCTAAGATCCGCCGTGCAGTGCGTAAGCATAAAGCGGTTGCCAGTAAGCCTGCTCGTAAGAGAACATAAATAATCATGCATGATTTTTAGGCTTTATAGCCTAAAAGCTGTAAAGAAAAGGCTGCATCTGCAGCCTTTTTTATGTCTGGAACATTTATGCAATATTCCCATGGATGGATAGAATATTGCGTTATGTCTGGAACATTTATGTAGGTTTACCATAGGTCACTGATGTTCCAGACATCATTTAGCCATTCTCTATGTCCATATAGATCATGGATAGAATATTGCGTTATGTCTGGAACATTTATGGAGTTTGCCAGTGGCTCACTGCTAAATTGCCACGGGTCTCTGATGTTTAGATCCTCTCTATAATCATATCAGTCACAGTTTGCATATTGCTTTTACCCATATGCAGGGGTACTTTAAAAATAATGGCGTTTTGAGGTGAAGCATGGAATTGATTTCAGTCACAAAAATATGGGATAGAGGTGAGCATAATGCCTTTACAGATATAGCCCGTTTCAATGGTGCCCTTTATATCATTTTTAGAGAAGGAAGCGCTCATGTGTCCAATGAGGGGGCATTAAGGTTGCTTCGCTCAGATGATGAAGGGTACAGTTGGCAAAGTGTTGCTCTGTTCGCGCTTAAGGACAGAGATCTACGAGATGGGAAGCTCCAGGTATTTAATCAAACCTTATTAGTCTTTGGTGCAGGCCCTATTCGTGAACCTGCTCCCAAACCACTGCAATCTTATTGTTGGAAAAGTCATGATGGTAAGGCGTGGTCTGAACCTCAACCTCTCATTAAGGAAGGGGAGTGGTTATGGCGAATTAGTGCCACAGCTGGCTGTTTGTATGGTGTCGCCTACCGCCCCCATGAGACTGATGGCTATGTCGCGCTTTATAAAAGTGACGATGGGAATAGCTTTGAAGGGTTAGTACCAAGATTAAATCAATCAGGTTACGTTAATGAATCAGGCCTAATTTTTGATGAGAATCATCTCGCGCACTGTCTATTGAGGCGTGATCCTGTATGGGGGCCTGAGCAGAAAGCATTATTAGGCCATTCTGAGCCACCCTATAAGATTTGGCAATGGACTGAACTTGATAAGCGAATAGGCGGGCCCGTTAGTTTCTTGTATCAGGGGCGTCATCTTGCTGTTGTCCGTTTAATGGATGGAGAGGTGAGAACCTCTATTGTTGAGGTTATTGAGGCAACTGCGCAGATTAATGAATTGCTTACACTGCCCTCTGCTGGTGATACTAGCTATGCAGGCGTTGTCGTGGAAGAGCACTTACTAAAAATGAGTTATTACTCTTCCCATGAGGGGAAAAGTGCCATCTATTTTGCTGTGGTTGACTTGGTAAAAAGAGATTTAGTGAAAGATAATTTGATAAAGGCTGACCAGTCAAAGAGTGACTCCTAACGAAATATGTCAGGAGCCTCACTATTGACTGTACGCTTAGTTTACTGAGCGCTTAGCTGTTGACCATTAACGTCTACTGAGTCTTCACCCATTAAATAGAGGTAAGTCGGCATTAAATCTTCAGGTGACTTCAACTGTTCAGCATTTTCAGCTGGGTAAGCATTAGCTCGCATCGCTGTACGGGTTGCGCCTGGGTTAATGCTATTTACTCGTAGGTTACTACCTTCATATTCATCAGCAATAGATTGCATCATGCCTTCAGTGGCAAATTTTGATATCGCATACTCGCCCCAGAAAGCTTTGCCTTTTCTGCCAACACTGCTTGAAGTGAAAACGAGTGAAGCTTTGTCTGCTTTCTTCATCACTGGTAGCAGGGCTTTAGTTAGCATTATTTCAGCAATAACATTAACTTGCATAACCTCCTGCACAGAGTCCATTGAGATGTTTTGAAATGGACCTAATACCCCTAACATACCTGCATTGTGAAGCAGGCCATCGAGTTGGCCAAATTGTTGCTCGATGGTTTCAGCCATATCGATATAGTTTTGCTCAGTGGCTCCTTTAAGGTCCAGTGGCACTATGGCTGGTTTCGGGTAGCCCGCTTGCTCAATTTGATCATAAACGGCTTCGAGTTTTTTAACGGTTTTCCCTAGTAGAATAACGGTTGCACCATGTTTAGCAAAGCTAACTGCTGCAGCTCGGCCTATGCCATCGCCAGCGCCTGTTACGAGAATCGTTTTGTTAATAAGTAGATCTTTTGCTGCTTGATATTCCAACATGAGTCAATAATTCCTATTGGCGGAAAAGCCCGCCACCTCTCGAGTCACTGATGTGATAAACGTCTGTTTTAAACAAATGATTAATATTTGTTCTAAAATTCACTGGTCTTATGTGACAAATTTGTAGCTAAGTCTATATTTTTACGTTAACTTGAGCCTAGGTAAGGACATAAAAATGTCCTATTTGGTCACACGGTATTGCCTATTGTGACCAAATTTTTTGGGGAAAACAAAAATTATTACAACAAGATTTGGGGAACGAAGATGAAAAGACTCTTTTTGGGTGTCGCGATTGCCTCTGCGCTAGGACTCACTGCCTGTAGTGAAGATAGTGTCGATGAGTTAAAAGATAAAGTTGAGCCTCTGATCCCTGAGTCTCATATGGTATTTGATCCTGCTAATGGCGCCGTTCCTTTGCCTAACGATCTTCTTTTTAGTGGGACGCTAGATGGCACTATTCATATTCCAGGCGAAGCGTTAGATGGAAGCAGTGATTATACCGACCCCTCTATGGCGCTCGGCGCATTAGATGGTTGGTCTACTACTGCACCAATTTCTATTACTGTTGACCCAGCTACCGATCATGACGGCACTAAACTGAGTTTAGATGTTGCTTCGGTATTTCAGCCTGGCGCAGTGAGAGTTTTTGAGGCTACTGTGGGTGGTCCTCTATCTTCCGATCCTGAATGTAGTGCAAGTCCATCAGCTTCTGCATGTAAAGTCGGTGAAGAGTTAACTTTTGGTGTTGATTTTGTATCTAAAGGCTCAGGCAATACCATCGCGATAGTGCCGTTAAAGCCCCTTAAAGCTGGTCAGTCATATATTTACACTACGACCAATTTGATTATGGACTCAGAAGGGCGTCCTATCGCGCCTTCTGGAAGCTATGCACTGCTTAAGCTAGATATTGACACACACCCGCTTGAGACTGCTGACCAATTAATGCTGCAAACTTTAGTTAATAGTTACGAAAAAGGCATAGCAGCTGAGCACGGTGTTGATTCTGAATCGATTAGTTATGCCGGACTGTTTACTACGCAATCTGTGGTAGATGTTTACGAGACGACTAAGTTACTCATGGCTGAGCCTGGCTCTCCTTATGCACCCGCTTTCTCTGTAGCGCCAACGCCGCTTGGTTACACCGTCGCTATGGCGGCTGGGCTGACTCCCGCTGATGGTCTTGCTTATGTCCTCGCTGATATGGCGAATGTATTTGGCGCTGAGCTAACACTACCGGTATTTGGTGATTGTTCATCAGCTGGTTGCTTAGACGAAAATATGATGCCAACCATCAATGGCAGCTGGAAAGCTTATGGTGATAGCCCAGTTTCTGTGTTGTTAGCACTGCAAGACGGCACGATGAGCCAGCAAAATTATGGCATGCAAGCCATGGCTTATGATATTGACCCTGCGGCCGGTATCGCCAACCCTGCACTGTTAGCGGGTAAAGCTTGGTTACTCGATGATGGTACAGCTGCTGATAAAGCTAAGCACTTGACTAAATTTAACCCAATACCTGCCATTAAGGGCTATGAGAAGGTACCCGTATTTATCACTGTACCGGATGCAGCTAAATTACAGGCGTTTAATGAAGCGCAAGGTTTACCTTTCGAAGCACCTACTGCAGGTTGGCCAACTAACATCGCCCTGCATGGACTCGGTGGTGGTAAAGAGATGGCTCTGACATTTGCTGGAACTTATGCAGCAATGGGGATAGCTACAGTTGCTATCGATCATCCACTACACGGTGCTCGTTCATTTGATGCTAATGGTGATGGCGTTTACGAAGTGTCAGCTTCAGCACCTGAGTTTGGCTATGCTATTGGTCAGCCAGAAGCATTCGTTAATGGTAATCCACTAGCGTTTGTGAATATTGCAAGTACCTTATCGACCCGCGATAACTTCCGTCAGAGTGTTGTTGATCACTTAGGTGTCCGCTTAGCCTTGACTGGTTTATCTATGCAGTTAGCGCAGATGGAGCTGCCTCAGGTATTCGATATCGGCAAGATAAGCTCACAGGGCTTAAGCCTTGGCGGGATTGTTAATACTAACTTCTCAACTTACGCAAGTACTGGCCTTGTACACCCTGAGACAGGTACTGCACTGCCAAATGTTTATGCGCTTAATGCATCATCGCTCGTTGCACCTGCTGGCGGTTTAGCTGGCACCTTCGTTGGTTCGCCAACGTTTGCGCCTATGCTCGAGGAGAATATTTTAGCCAGTGAGTCGTTCCAAGCGCTAGTCGATGAGGCGAATACTGCCGGTTATGAGCCTGGCTCTGACGAATATGCCGCTTTGGTGGCTGCCGTTTACGCTGAGTTTATTCCAGTCTTTGCTTTTGCTGTTCAAACTGCGATTGATAGTGCTGACCCTGTCAACCATGGCGCTATGCTTAAAGCGACTGGCCTGCCTGTGCATCTAATTGAAGTCGTAGGTGATGGCACTGATGCCAATAAGCCTGATCAAGTACTGCCAAACAGCGTTGAGGGCTTCCCAACATCAGGTACTGAGCCGCTGATTGCAGAATTAGGTCTAGAGTGTATTGATACGACGACTGCAAGCTCTGGTGCTGTACGCTTTACTGAAGGTCACCATAGCTCATTGACAGATCCTGCTGGTTTAGCACCTACTGTTGAGATGCAGCAAGAAGCTGCGGCTTTTGCTCTGACTGCAGGTAAAGGCTCTGCAACTATCTTAATTGATAACAGTGATATCATTCAGCCTTGTGCGGTTCCTGCTGGATAAGTTCAGTACGAAAGAGTGAGTTAAAACCCAGCTTAGGCTGGGTTTTTTATTATCTGTGAAAGGCTACGTTTGTTATTGAGTAAAGGGCTGCTAGAATAGCGACAATTATTGATTATGTTTGAATGAGCTGGAGCATATTTTGGAATTTTTGTACGAATATGGACTGTTTTTTGCCAAAGCAATCACCATAGTGTTATCGATTATTGCTGTTGTTGTAGTGATACTGGCCTCTGCTGTGAAGCAGAAAGGCGAGAAAGGTGAGTTGAGGTTAACCAACTTAACTGATGAGCTTAAACAGCTTAAGCATGAGCTTAAAGAGGAGCTGCTCAGTAAGAAGCAGTTTAAAGCTTATGAAAAGCAGTTAAAAGCGGATGAGAAAGCGAAAGAGAAAGCTGAAAAAGAACAAGCAGAGGATGTATTAGAGCCTAGAGTCTTTGTTGTGGACTTCAAAGGTAGTATAGATGCAGGCGAAGTCGCCTCCCTTCGTGAAGAGATCAGCGCTATCTTAGCTATTGCTGAAGCTGGCGATGAAGTGATTGTTAATGTGGAAAGTGGTGGTGGCATGGTTCATGGCTACGGCTTAGCATCAAGCCAGCTAGACCGTCTTCGTCAAGCTGATATTCCTTTGACTATTTGTGTCGATAAAGTGGCTGCTAGTGGCGGTTATATGATGGCGTGTGTGGCGAATAAAGTCTATGCTGCGCCGTTTGCTATTGTAGGCTCAATTGGTGTGGTAGCTCAGATCCCTAATTTTAATAAATTGCTCAAGAAGCATGATATTGATTATGAGCAACATACCGCAGGTAACTTTAAACGTACGCTAACCGTATTTGGTGAAAATACCGATGAGGGACGAGCGAAGTTTCAAACAGAGCTAGAAGAAACTCATGTATTGTTTAAAGCGTTCATCGCTAAGTATCGCCCTGAGCTTGACCTTAATAAAGTTGCAACGGGTGAGCATTGGTATGGTCAACAAGCTATTGAACTTGGCTTGGTCGATGAGATTTCAACCAGTGATGATGTGGTAATGAAACTTGCCAAAGAAAGGACTGTGATTAAGGTTCGTTATCAGTTGAAGAAAAAGTTTGCCGATAAGATAGCCCATGCGGCATCTTTATCATTTAACTCTGTGTTTAATAAGTTAGCTGAAAAAAATCAGCCGCTAAACTAAACCTCTTCATCATTTAGTGTTGTTTCGTTAAATTAAAGCCTGCTTAATGCAGGCTTTTTTATTCAGGCAAGAGTATTCAGGCTAGAGTTTGAGCTAATGAGTTAATCTTAACTCTTGTCGGTGTTCATGTTCATGGTTTTCGGCGCACTTTTCACATCGTTGTTCAACAGGATCTATCGCTAAACGGTTTATGCCTATTTCACTTTCACAGTCTGAACATAATCCATAAAGTCCAATATCCAGTTGGCATAGCGCCGCATCGAGTTTCGTGACTTGAATGAATAACGGGTGTTCACATAAACCTAAGTCTGTTAACTGAGCAATTAACTCACACAGGGACTGATCTTGTGAGTCTAGCTTTAGCTGTTTGCTCTCGGCAAGCGTACCTATCTCTTTCCTTAGATTCGATTCAAGCTGCGACAATTCATGTCTGATTGGGGGTCTGCTCATCGAGAATGTGCCTTGTTATCTGTTTCGTAGAAATAGTCTAAACAGCTATAGCTTTATGACTATGACTAAGATCAAATGTCAGGCAGGTTTAGTGTATGTTTTGATAAGATATTAGCTGATCTGACCTGTTCGCAGCTTGTTTTTCATGTACAAATTTATGGCATTTGCTTGAGATAACAGGCATTCCACCTCTTGAGACACTAGCTGAGTGACTTTAAAAGCGTCAAGATATCAGGGGTTTTCTTCAGAACTCTTAACTCCATAAATAATTCATCAGCTTCACTGTATTGATTTGCAATAAATTTAAGCCACTGTTTAATGCGAGCAGGGTAGTACTTCTCTTTCTCGCTAACAATCTCATATTCTGAGTATTGCAGTAACAAGTGTAAGACTTGAGTCCAAGGCATTTTAGTTTGTGAGCCTTTGATGACTTGAGCTAGGTTAGGTACAGCTAATGCGCCTCTGCCTATCATCACATCACTACAACCTGAAACTTTTTTGCATTTCAGATAATCGTCTAGGCTCCATATTTCGCCGTTGGCGATAACTGGGATTGAAATCGCATCACGTATTTGATGAATATACTCCCAGTGTGCAGGCGGCCTGTAGCCTTCCTCTTTAGTTCGAGCATGGACGGTGAGTTCAGTGGCGCCAGCAGCTTCAATAGCATTCGATATTTCGATGCAGCGGCTCTTGTCATCCCAACCCAAGCGAATTTTGGCCGATACGGGCATGTTAAGAGGCACGGCTTCTCTAACAGCTTTGACAACTTTATAGATGGTTTCAGGCTCTTTGAGCAGGGCGGCTCCGCCGTTACTCCGATTAACCATAGGGGCCGGACATCCAAAATTAAGATCAACGCCTTTAGAACCGAGCGTTATGGCGCGGCTGGCATTTTCTGCCATCCATTGAGGGTGTTGGCCAAGTAGTTGTAGACGTACAGGTGTGCCCGAGACAGTTTTACTGTGATTAGCCAGCTCTGAGCATAGTCGATAAAACACTTTTTCAGGAAGCAGCTGATCCACCACTCGAATAAATTCGCTGATGACCAGATCATATCCACCAACACTGGTTAGCAGTGCTCTCATTGGTGCATCGGCAACGCCTTCCATTGGTGCTAAAACGACTCTCATTGTGCACAGTATCTCATTGTTAAAATCTACCTTAATGGTAATTTGCTGCTATTTTTAATAACTAGGCCTCAATTACTATTGATTGAATTAATAAAGCCTAGATTAACTGGGGGCGCATTCTAACCTATGCAGACTAGTGATACAAAAACTAGTCGTCATCTTGGTTTGTGATAAGCATTTCAATAAGAAGTGGTCACGAACTGCTGGGTTTAACCATACTTTTGTACATTGCTATCGCGCTTAAATTGGTGCATAAATGTGACGTATGTAAAAAAAATGAAATAAGTTTGCGCTGTGTCGGGTCTACTTATGCAAGCCAGCTGACATGCAGTTTGGTTGGTAACCGAAACTACTTTATTGATCTGAAAGGAATACATTATGAACTTAGTTAAAAAAACTGCTGTTGCTGCTGCCCTAGGTACTGTTGTTATGGGTTCGGCTTTTGCTGCTGAAGCCAATACGAATCCATTTGGTTATAGCCAGATGGAATCTGGTTACCAACTTGCTGATGGTGAAGGCAAGTGCGGTGGTGATATGAAGAAAGGAAAAGAGGGTAAGTGCGGTGAAGGTAAATGTGGCGGCGACATGAAAAAAGCCAAAGAGGGTAAATGTGGCGAAGGCAAGTGTGGCGGCGACATGAAAAAAGCCAAAGAGGGTAAATGTGGCGAAGGCAAGTGTGGCGGTGACATGAAAAAAGCCAAAGAGGGTAAATGTGGCGAAGGCAAGTGTGGCGGCGACATGAAAAAGGCCAAAGAAGGTAAGTGTGGCGGCGATATGAAAAAAGCCAAAGAAGGTAAGTGTGGCGAAGGCAAGTGTGGCGGTGACAAGTAAAGGGTATTTACTCTGTTAGATATTATCTAACAGTACTGTTTAAATAAGGCCGGATAATTCTGGCCTTTTTATTTTGTCTAGCCAGTACTACGACACTAATTGGTATTGTGGGGAGCGAAAATGATTGAGCGAGCTAGTGTAGGTTTAGGTTTAAGACGTGAGATGCTCGATGAGTTTTGCTCTGCTATTCCTAAGGAGATTGATTTTTTTGAAATAGCGCCTGAAAACTGGATGACATTGGGTGGTAAATACGGCAAACAACTTAGGTCATTAACTGAGCAGAAGCCGTTTGTGTGTCATGGGCTTTCTTTGTCTATTGGCAGTCCATCCCCGTTAGATATTGAATTTGTTACTAACATCAAAAAATTTTTGGATGAACACGGTATTGAGCAATATTCAGAGCACCTAAGCTACTGCTCTGGCACTGGGCATATGTATGATCTGATGCCTATCCCTTTCACTGAAGAAGCGGTAAGACATGTGGTGAATCGTGTTAAGCAGGTTGAGGATATCATTGAACGCCCACTTATCCTGGAGAATGTCTCGTTTTATACCGCACCAGGTGCACAGATGAGTGAGCTTGAGTTTGTGAATGCTGTTTTAGAGGAGGCTGATTGTAAACTGCTTCTAGACGTTAATAATATCTATGTGAATTCAGTGAATCACAATTATGATGCTAGCCATTTCCTTAATGCCATGCCAACTGAGCGTATTGCCTATCTTCATATCGCTGGCCACTATCAAGAAGCTGAAGACATCATTGTGGATACTCACGGCGCAGATATTGTCTCCCCAGTGTGGCAATTGCTTGAGGAGTGCTATCGACAGCATGGCGTCTACCCAACCTTACTGGAAAGAGATTTCAATATCCCAAAGACAGAAGTGCTACTCAATGAAGTTAATGAGATCCATCATTATCAAGCCAATAGGCTACGAGATAAGTCTAGGAGAGCGTGATGCAGTTTGATGACATTCAACATTCGTTTATTCAATATATCAAAGAGCCGAAAAGTGTTTTACCGATAGGCACTGATGAAAGACGCATGAAGATTTATCGTGATCTGTTTTTTAATAATATTAATGGCTTCGTTTCTAGTGCATTTCCAGTACTAAAGAGCCTTTATTCTGATGAGCTTTGGCTGAGTTTGGTACAAAACTTCTTTGTTACTCATGATTGCCAGACACCTATTTTCATCGAAATAGCCCAAGAGTTTGTTGACTTTCTACAGACAGAATATCTAGCTAAGGAGACTGATCCTGCATTTTTACTCGAGCTAGCACATTATGAATATATGGAATTAGTCGTTGCCGTTGCAAAAGACAACCCTCAACAGCAGAGAATTGATAAACCCATTGAGCAAGTGTCCCTTTGCCTATCGGATAGCGCTCAGGTATTACAATACGCCTTTGCTGTTCAGCGTGTCAGTGAAGAGTATCAACCTATTGAGCCTGCAGAAACCGCCCAGTTATTTTGTCTTTACCGAGATGAACATGATGAGGTTATCTTTTTACAACTAAATCCACTCACGGCTCAAGTATTAGGCTTTATCTCTCAGTGGGATAGCATTGGGCTGGAGGAGCTTATTATTTGGTTAAAGCAGACCTATCCACAGCTTGATAGTGACGTGCTAGAAAATGGCTGCCTACAGATGCTTGAAGATCTTGCTAGCAAGGGAGTGGTTAAAGATTTCCATTACAGTTAATTGAGTTTGGTTTGTTTGCCAGCGTTGAGTGAATAGCTTGCAAGGAAAATGAAATCGGCACTTCCTTATTAGGGGACATATCCCTATAATGACGTCAAAAATTGATCTAGATCAATAAAATGTCATGTGAACGTAAGAGGAAGTTATGACTCAGCCCTTTAAAGACCCTTTTAATATCGTCTATTTTCTTGTTTTTATCCTTGTTTTGTTGATCCCGACGCTTCCTGCGAGCTTGTCTTGGTTGAAGATGGCTGGCGTGCTTTAACTACTAAGCTTTGACTTAAAGCTTAAGCGTATTCAGCGCTAGTAACCCTTTAGCTCTTTGGGTAGACTAACCACTCTTTTGAGTGGTTTTTTTATGAAGGGAAATAATGGTAATTAAGCGAGGTTTGTATTTAATCTGCGGTTTAGTGAGCTTAGCTTTAGGGTTACTTGGGATACCGCTGCCTATTTTACCAACAGTCCCCTTTATCTTGCTTGCCGCTTTCTGCTTTGCCCGTTCAAGTACTCGCTTACATCATTGGCTGATGACGCATCCTTGGTTTTCAGAAGCGCTTAATGATTGGGATAAACAACGCGCTATTCGTAAAGGATTAAAGAAGAAAGCCTACATTGTCAGTGGGCTCAGCTTTGGGGTTAGCATCGCCATTGTGCCTTTATTATGGGTCAAGATCATGTTGCTCTGTTTTGCAATTGGGCTAGGTTTCTACTTAAGACAGATCCCAGAACTCGAAGATTAGTACCTTTAATCTTGCCCTGTTAGGCCTCATAGACTCCAATGGCGAGGCGCTGCTTTATCTATACATATAATCCCCCGTTAATGTTAAACCTCTCGTTAGATTAATTTGGTAAATTGTGACGCTATACCTCAATTCCTGTTGTAATCGCATGAGAGATTGTTGCAACTGGGGTGAAAGACACATAAGCTTTAGCCGGATTTTTAAAAGCTGGCGATTTTAGCGAGCAAAACCAGAAAAGATGATGGTTATGAATACAGAAACTTTAGCATTGATAAAACAGAGCATTAAGACTATTCCGGATTACCCAAAAGCTGGGATCCTTTTCAGAGACGTGACTAGCTTGCTTGAAGAGCCTGAAGCTTATCGTGCAACGATTGAGCTGTTGACTGAAGAGTACAAAGATCAGGGCTTCACTAAAATTGTGGGTACCGAGGCACGAGGCTTTCTGTTTGGCGCCCCATTAGCATTAGCGTTAGGTGTCGGTTTTATCCCTGTACGTAAACCAGGTAAGTTGCCAAGAGAAACAATCTCTCAAAGTTATGATCTAGAATATGGCCAAGATGTACTTGAGCTGCATACCGATGCGATTAATGCTGATGATAAAGTATTGGTTGTGGATGACTTACTGGCAACAGGTGGCACTATTGAAGCTACTGTAAAGCTTATTCGTAAGCTAGGTGGTCAAGTTAACCACGCTGCATTTGTGATCTCTTTGCCTGATATCGGCGGTGAAAAGCGCTTAGAAGCTATGGATATCGAACTCGTTAAACTTTGTGAATTTGAAGGCGAGTAACTTTAGAGGTTAAATTGTTATCCTAAAGGCGAATTATCACCCGTAAAAATGCTCCTCAGTAGCGCCACTTAACGCGACATGTTAAGGTGCTGATAACTGAGGAGCGTGCTCCCGAAATTAACAAGTGACACTTTGGGGAGTTCCATGTCATATCAGGTGTTGGCCAGAAAATGGCGCCCTGCCACCTTTGAGCAAATGGTTGGTCAATCTCATGTTTTACATGCATTAACCAATGCGCTCAGCCAGCAAAGATTACATCATGCATACCTGTTTTCCGGCACTCGTGGAGTTGGGAAGACCAGTCTCGCACGTCTATTTGCCAAAGGTTTAAATTGCGAGCAAGGTGTCACAGCATCACCTTGTGGTCAGTGCTCGAGCTGTGTTGAGATCTCTGAGGGGCGTTTTGTCGATCTTATTGAAGTCGATGCAGCCTCTCGTACTAAGGTTGATGACACCCGGGAACTGCTAGATAACGTTCAGTATCGTCCTAGTCGTGGCCGTTATAAAGTTTATCTGATTGATGAAGTTCATATGCTCTCTAGAAGTAGCTTTAATGCGCTACTAAAGACACTTGAAGAGCCACCTGAGCATGTGAAATTTTTGCTTGCGACAACCGATCCACAACGCTTACCTGTCACTGTTTTATCTCGCTGTTTGCAATTTAACTTGAAGAGTTTGACTCAAGAGGAGATAGCGAATCAGCTGTCTCATGTACTTGGACAAGAGCAGATTGAGTTTGATAAGCCGGCATTGAGTTTACTCGCTAAATCAGCAAATGGCAGTATGCGTGATGCATTGAGCCTAGCCGATCAATCGATTGCATTTGGCGCGGGGAAAGTTCACCTTGCTCAAGTGCAAACGATGCTTGGGAGTATTGATGAGCAGCATGTCATTTCGCTGCTCGAGGCCTTAGTTCAAGGTGATATTCCCAACCTAATGCAGCTTGTTGATAAGGTGATCTCTTTTGGTGCTGACTCCCATGAGGTTTTACGCAGTTTACTAGAGCTATTGCATCAAATTACTTTGAGTCAATTTGCGCCTGCAGCCGCTCAGCTTTCTATATATAGTAAGCAGATAACTGCTTTCTCTGAGCAGTTAAGCCCAGAGCAAGTACAGCTGTATTATCAGCTCCTGCTTGCTGGTAGGAAAGATCTTCCCCATGCTCCAGACCCTAAGTCTGGGCTTGAGATGGCGTTATTAAGAGCTGTCGCTTTTGTCCCTGAGACACCTGTTACTCGCTGGGTTGTAGAAAAGCCTGTTTCAATCACTTTATCAGAAGTCGATGCAACTCACGCTGCTACTGATATTGAGCAAACTGTGAGTGTGAAGTCTGAGAGTAGCGCTCAACAAGTCAACCCGTCAGCTCCAAGTGATGAGCAAGAAGAGGCGGATGATAGCGGGGTTTTAAACTCACTAGACAGTGAGCAAGCTTTGATTTTAAGCCAAGCGGCAAGTCAAGGTATGGTACAAGCTGACATCTCGCCTGTTACGACAAAAAGCGAAACTGCCAGTATATCAAACCCTTTGAATTCTGCAGAAAACCTAGATGCTTCTGCGAGTAAGCCTGTCATAGCCGAAGAGGTTAAAGACACTGCGAATACAAGCATTGCACTTGCAGGGAGTGAGCTTGTAGAAACTGAAGTTGTAGAGAGTGAGCAAGAAGTAACGTCTGAACTTGCTACTTCCGTTGCTAAAAGTGAACTGAGCTCAGAGCCCTCCCATGACACGGCCCGCCCAACAAATCACTATGATGAACAATATTTAGTTCAAGCCCAAGCGCAAGATGATCAATTTGATTATCAGCAACAAGATTATCAACAACAAGACTACCAGCAAGATAATCAGCAAGATGGCATGTCGTCAGAGGACTATCTCCCCTTCGATAGCCTTCCCGCTACACAAGGCACTGCCGGGACTAACGGCGTAGAGGCTGTGAATTTGGCTCAGCAAGGTGAACAAGAATCATCTGCTCCATTAACCGCGGCCTCTGAACATTTAAATGCTGAAGAAGACATTTTAGATGCGGTACTTGCTGCCAGAGACTCTCTACTTACCGACTTGGCTAAGAAGCCTGAGGAGAGTGGTGGAAAAAAGCCTGAAGCTCAGCGTAAGGAGTTTGTACCTCCTAAGCGCAAGCCAGATGCTGAGCCTCAAGTTGCAGCTAAAGATACGACAGAGGAACCTGACACCGCTATAGCTAAGCCTGGTACTTCTGCATCTACGCAGCCTCCTGTCACTCAATTGCCAGTGAACAGTGACATCGAAGATAGGCCTCCTTGGGAAGAGCAGGAAAGTGAACAAGACTCTTTACTTAATGCGCCAGTGCTTAATGAACCAGTTTTAAATGAACAAGCCCTGAACGAGCCTGCACTTAACGAAACTGGGGTTAACAAAGCTGCTAACATAGGGACTCGTGTTGTTGAAGGCACTCAATCTGTTGCTGCACCAGCTGTACAGAATAATAGCAGTATTGAAGCAGTACAAATTGATGGTTCCAGTGTTGATCATTTCCCCCCTTTAGGTGAGGGAGAGGTCACGGGCAACGAAATAGACTTGAAGTGGTATCGATTGATGACTGCTATTGATGTCGGCGGGCGAGTGCGCCAATTGGCAGTAAATTCAGTGTGTCACCAATTTACTCAACCATTGTCACTCTTGCTTAAGCCAAATCAGAAGCATTTGGCTGCTGAAATTGCAATCGTACAGTTAGAGGAGGCACTATCACGTGCTTTAGAAACTGATGAATGTAAAGTGAATATCACTGTGGGCCTTGATGAGCAAAGAGAAACACCACTTGAGATACGACAGCGATTTCATCGCGAGATTCAGTCTCAAGCGCACCATTGTTTAGTCACAGATATTAATATCCAATGGCTAGTTAGCCAAATGGATGCAGAATTGGAGCCCGATAGCTTAAGTTACTCACCTGAGTTATTGAGTTTAAAAGGAAATAGCATTGAACTTATCGATAAGTCGAACTTTAAGGCGTTACCTCAGTCATAAGATTGTGCGGCTTTGATTGATTATCAGCGTTATTTAAGTAAGATGAGCCAACTTTATTTGACCCTAAATTGAAGAGAAAATAGATATGTTTGGAAAAGGCGGTATGGGTAACCTGATGAAGCAGGCCCAGCAGATGCAAGATAAAATGGCAAAAGTGCAAGAAGAGATCGCACGTATGGAAGTGACTGGCGAAGCCGGTGCTGGCCTTGTTAAAGTGACTATGACGGGTTCTCACAGTGTACGTAAAGTTGATATCGATCCTAGCTTGCTAGAAGATGATAAAGAGATGCTGGAAGATCTTATTGCAGCAGCTTGCAACGATGCGGCGCGCCGTGTAGAAGAGAGCCAAAAAGAGAGAATGGCTGAAGTGACTGGCGGTATGCAACTACCACCAGGCATGAAGATGCCGTTCTAATCTGGACGAAATTTAAAAGATGAAATTTAGTCCTCTCGTCGATGAATTAATACAGTCACTGAAGTGTTTACCTGGCGTAGGCCCAAAGTCTGCCCAGAGAATGGCATTTCAGTTATTGGAGCGAGACAGAAAAGCTGGACAGTCTCTTGGTGAGGCTCTCTCTAAAGCTATGAGTGATGTAGGGCATTGCCAAGCGTGTCGTACTTTTACTGAAGAGAGCCACTGTCCCATCTGTGCCAGTAGTAAACGCGGTCAATCAGATGTTATCTGTGTTGTTGAAACGCCTGCTGATGTTTTAGCCATTGAGGCTGGTGGTCATTTTTCTGGGCGATACTTTGTATTACTTGGGCACCTTTCTCCTCTGGACGGTGTCGGCCCCGACGAGCTTGGACTTGCTTTGCTGGAATCACAGTTATCATCAGGTGATGTAGCTGAATTGATTTTGGCAACCAACCCAACAGTTGAAGGGGATGCTACAGCGCATTTTATTGCAGATATGGCAAAGACCCATCAGGTGTCGGTAAGCCGTATCGCTCATGGCGTTCCTGTTGGTGGCGAGCTTGAATATGTCGATAGCACCACATTGGCGCTATCATTTAATGGGCGCTTACCTCTCTAACCTGTGAACTTGCCCTGTTTTAGTTGCACTTTATTACTTAGTGTTAGTAGTTAGTTAAAGTGACATCAGGTTTGAAAATCCAGTATTTGCTATGCAAGTACTGGATTTTTTTTAACCATTCAGAATGATGAATTCGATTTCCCCTTGAAAAGCCAGATTCCAGCCCCATCTCTAATGCATAGCGAATTATGTGTAACTACGACTCGATTCAAATTGAATTAGTTTTGTGAAATACAGAGGGAATACTCCATGTCACAACAAGAAACTCACGGCTTTCAAACTGAAGTCAAGCAACTACTGAACTTGATGATCCACTCTTTATATTCCAACAAAGAGATTTTCTTGCGTGAATTGGTTTCAAATGCCGCCGATGCTGCAGATAAATTACGTTATGAAGCCCTGACAAACGATGCGCTTTATGAAGGTGATGGCGAGCTTAATGTGCGCATTAGTGCCGATAAAGATAAAGGTACTGTAACCATCAGCGATAATGGTATCGGTATGACTCGTGATGGTGTGATTGAGCATCTAGGTACTATCGCTAAATCAGGCACCGCAGATTTCTTCAAGAACTTATCTGGTGATGAGTCAAAAGACTCTCAGTTAATTGGTCAGTTTGGTGTAGGCTTCTATTCATCATTTATTGTTGCCGATAAAGTAACAGTGCGCACTCGTGCTGCAGGCCATGGCGCTGATGAAGCGGTATTGTGGGAGTCACAAGGCGAGGGTGATTTCACCGTAGAGAATATCACTAAAGCGGCCCGCGGTACTGAAATTGTATTGCATCTTCGTGAAGAGGAAAAAGAATTTGCAGATGAGCATCGTCTGCGTTCAATTATTACTAAGTACTCAGATCATATCTCTGTACCTGTTGAGATGTTTGAGCAGGGCACGCCAGCGATTGAAGCGACTGACGATCAAGAAGCTGTTGCTGCGACTGAAGGCAGCTGGAAGCCGATGAACAAGGCGACTGCACTTTGGACTCGAAATAAGAGTGACGTGTCTAAAGAGGAGTATGAAGAGTTTTATAAGCATATCTCTCACGACTTTACCGACCCGCTACTTTGGAGCCATAACCGCGTTGAAGGTAAGCAGGAGTACACCAGCTTATTGTATATTCCAGCTAAAGCGCCTTGGGATATGTGGAACCGTGACCGTAAACATGGTTTGAAACTATTTGTACAGCGCGTTTTTGTAATGGATGATGCTGAGCAGTTTATGCCTAGCTACCTACGCTTTGTCCAGGGACTGATTGATTCAAATGATTTGCCTTTGAACGTGTCTCGTGAAATTTTACAGGACAACAAGGTGACAACGGCACTGAGAACTGCTGTGACTAAGCGTGTACTTGGTATGCTTGAGAAGCTGGCTAAAAATGATGCTGAGAAGTATCAGACGTTCTGGGCTGAGTTTGGTCAGGTTCTTAAAGAGGGACCTGCTGAAGATATGGTAAACAAGGAGCGTATCGCTGGCTTGTTACGTTTCTCATCAACCCATACTGAAGATGCTGCGCCTACTGTATCGCTTGCTGATTACGTTAGCCGCATGCAGGAAGGTCAAAGCAAGATTTATTACATCGTTGCTGATAGCCATGAGGCTGCTGCAAATAGCCCGCATCTTGAGCTGCTTCGTAAGAAGGGGATCGAAGTATTATTGATGTCTGAGCGTATTGATGAGTGGTTAATTAATCATCTGACAGACTTTGATGGTAAGCAACTTCATTCAGTTACTCGCGGCGATCTAGAGCTTGGTGAACTTGAAGATGCTGGTGAAAAAGAAGCACAAGAGAAGCTAGAAACTGATTCTGAAGGGCTTGTGAAGCGTGTTAAAGATTCATTAGGTGACAAGGTGTCAGCAGTGAAGGTGACGACTCGACTAACCGATACCCCTGCTTGTGTTGTCGCTGGTGAAGGTGAGATGTCTACTCAAATGATTAAGTTGATGGAAGCGGCTGGTCAAGCCGTTCCTGAAAGCAAGCCTACCTTTGAGATTAACCCTGAGCACCCACTGGTTGCACGTCTAAATGATGAGCAAGATGAAGAGTTATTTGCTCAGTGGAGCGATCTACTTCTTCAGCAGGCTCAGCTATCAGAGAAGGGCAGTCTTTCTGACCCATCAGCGTTTATCAAGCTCATGAACCAGATGCTATTGGCTAAACTTAAGTAAGCATCAGTAGTATTATGTGAAAGCAGAGCATCTAATGACCCATTGGTATCATTAGGGTTCTGCTTTTTTTTGCCTGCAGGTTAACCTAAAGTTAAATGGCAGGATAATATTTATATTTTGAGCTTTTAGCCAAGGTTAATTCTAAGGTTTTGTGCTCAAATGAGTAACGTAGGAGCGATATGGACACAGTTATAACGCTGACGAAAGAGAATATACAGCAGGTTGTCGATACCTCTATGGAGAATGTTGTTGTTCTCTGTTTTTGGTCCAAGCAAAGCCCAGAAAGCACAGGTTTAACTCAAACTTTGACCACCATGGCCAATCAGCACTTAGGTCGTTTTATCTTAGCGATGGTTGATTGTGATCAGGAGATGGAGATTGCTAATTATTTCCAGATCCAAAATCTCCCCACAACATTAGTACTGAGTGAAGGCAAACCGATTGATGGATTTGCTGGCGTGCAAGATGAAGCGCAAATTGCTGAGATGCTCGATAAGCATCTTCCTGCTCAATGGCAATTAAAACTGAATCAGGCCAAAGCGCTATTGTTGGAAAACGATCATGCTTCTGCACTTCATGTGTTAAAAGAAGCTTATGGTGAGTCGCCAAATGCAGAAGTTGCACTTGTTTATGCCGATGCTCAACTTATGGCTGGGCAATTGGTACTTGCGCAGGAGTTGTTAGACAGCATTGGTCTTGCAGATCAAGACAGCTATTATCAAACCTTAAAAGCAAAATTAACACTTGCAATTGATGCGGCTGATACGCCAGAGATCAGAGAGTTACAACTTGCTGTTAATAATGACCCTGACAATATTCCTCAGCTGTTATCGTTAGTCAAAGCCTTGCATCAAGCCAATAGAAACGAAGAGGCATTACCTTTACTCTTTTCGCCTTTGTCTCAAGACCTATCACTTGAAAATGGTGAAGCTAAGCAGCTTTTCTTGGAAATTTTGACGGCATTAGGGCAGGGAGATCAACTGGCTAATCAATATCGTCGTAAGCTCTACAGTTTATTATATTAAGCAAGCTAATATCTTTGGTAGTAAATCTAGCTTTTGATGATCTCATCGCTTGTCTATCAGGCTAAAGTCGAAGTTAAACTAGAATAAAACCCCTTCTAATGGGCGGTCAATTGTGCGAAAATCGCCGCCCAATGATAAAAAAATATGTGAAAATAAGAGGATTCTCGAAATGCGCATCATGTTATTAGGTGCCCCAGGTGCCGGTAAAGGTACCCAGGCCCAGTTCATCATGGAAAAGTACGGCGTCCCACAAATCTCTACGGGTGATATGCTGCGTGCAGCGATAAAAGCCGGTACAGCACTTGGCTTAGAAGCCAAGAAGGTAATGGATGCTGGTCAGTTGGTCTCAGATGAGCTCATCATTGGCTTAGTAAAAGAGCGTGTTGCACAAGATGATTGTGCTAAAGGTTTCCTGCTTGATGGCTTCCCGCGTACTATCCCGCAAGCTGATGCAATGGCGTCGAGTGGAATTAATATCGATCATGTTGTTGAGATTGATGTGCCAGACGAAGAGATTGTTAAGCGTATGGCTGGCCGTCGAGTTCACCCAGGTTCAGGGCGTGTTTACCACATCGTTTTCAATCAACCTAAGGTTGAAGGCAAGGATGATGTGACAGGTGAAGACCTTGCAATTCGTCCTGATGACGAAGAAGCTACAGTGCGTAAGCGTCTCGATATTTACCATGAGCAGACTAAGCCACTGGTTGAATACTACGGTAAAGTCGCCGCATCTGGTCAGGCAACTTACAACAAGTTTGATGGTACACAATCTGTTGATGCAGTGAGTCAAGAGATCGTTGCAGCACTAAGTTAACCTCAGCAGTTAATTTACAGTATATGAGCTAGTTCTCATATTTTTAAAAGCTCACCTAGGTGGGCTTTTTTTATATGTTTGTGAATGTTAGCCTAACGTTGAATTCTATATAAAAAGAGAGTGATTTTGAGCAAAACAACCCCAGCATTCGGTGTGCTTCTAGTCAACTTAGGGACACCTGATACACCAACGTCAAAAGATGTGCGTTCGTTTCTAAAACAGTTTTTAAGTGATCCTAGGGTTGTCGATCTCAATCCATTGATTTGGAAGCCTGTTCTTAATGGGATTATCTTAAATTTTCGCCCCGCTAAAGTCGCTAAACTCTATGAGTCAATTTGGTGGGATGAGGGTTCACCTCTTATGGTCGTCAGTCAGAGGCAAAGAGAGAAGTTGGCATACCAGTTACAAGAGCAATTAGGGCAAGATATCCCCGTTGAGCTTGGGATGACCTATGGTAACCCCTCTTTAGGCACAGGCCTTGAGAAACTGAAATCTCAGGGGGTCGATAAAATCTTGGTGCTACCACTATACCCACAATACTCTTGCTCAACGGTAGCTGCAGTTTCTGATGCTATTGCTACTGAATATAAGGGGTGGAGGGAGGTGCCTGAAACGCGGCTTAATAAAGAATATTATCAGCACCCAGGTTATATATCCGCTTTGGCAACATCAGTTAGGGAGCATTGGGATAAATTTGGACAAGCAGATAAGCTGTTAATGTCTTTTCATGGTATCCCAGTGAGATATGTGACAGAGGGCGATCCCTATCAAGCACATTGCGAGAAAACTTCAGAACTACTGGCCCAAGCGCTAGGGCTTGATGATAGTCAGTGGCAACTATGTTATCAGTCAATTTTCGGTAAAGAGGAGTGGTTGACACCTCAAACTGACAAGGTACTAACTGCTTTACCTAAAGAAGGTGTTAAGTCCGTTGATATTATCAGCCCCGCTTTTGCTGCTGATTGTTTAGAGACACTTGAAGAGTTATCTATCGGTGGTAAAGAGATGTTTATAGAAGCTGGTGGGGAGCGCTATGAATTTGTTCCTTGCCTCAACGACAGCCCATCTCATATCGAGCTTCTTGTAGATTTAGTCAAACATCAAAGTATGGGCTGGCGTTAATTTTGTTTATCTTAGCTGGATTGACTAGAAAATTTAAACTAATTGCACCTTTTATAGCGTAAAACTGATGTGGGCCACTGGTGTATCAAGCAACATGTGATAATATCTGCCGCCGTTTATATTAGCCCTTAAATCTGGGCTAATATTTAAACTAATATTTTTAATTAGGCTGATTGAATTCGATCGGCATCTTTTTTCTGCTAAATGTTGAGAGCTCAGAATGAAGTTTCCTGGCCAACGTAAGTCCAAACATTATTTTCCTGTACAAAACCGTGACCCATTATTGGCTCAGCTCACCCAGCAACCAAATCGTTTACCTACCTATATTACAGGTATCGATCAGACATTAGTTGATATCGAAGCCAAAGTAGCGGATGAGCTGCTTGAGCGATATAAATTACCTAAAGGTAACTCAACACTGATTGATGATGAAAGTGCCCATGCCCTCTATTCTGAGCTAAAAAATTGCAAATTGATCAGCGATGAGTTTGCTGGAGGAACAATCGGTAATACTGTTCACAACTACTCGATACTGGCCGATGACCGTTCAGTGCTTTTTGGTGTGATGAGTAATAATATTGAAGTAGGAAGTTATGCCTACCGTTACCTATGTAACACTTCATCAAAGGTTGATCTTAATTACCTACAGCCTGTAGAGGGAGCCATTGGTCGCTGCTTCACTTTAATCTCTGAATGTGGCGAGCGCACCTTTGCGATCAGTAAAGGCTCTATGGATAAGCTAACACCTGAATACATAGATAAAGATCTTGTACAGGGTGCTTCAGCGTTAGTGCTGACAGCATATTTAATGAGAGCAAGCGGCGAAGATCAGATGACTCAAGCTGCACTGAAGGCCATTGAATATGCCAAAGAAGTTGGCGTGCCAGTGGTGTTGACGCTCGGTACACGCTTTTTAATTGAAGAAGATCCAGTTTGGTGGAAAAACTTCATTAATGAGAATGTCACCATTCTTGCTATGAATGAAGATGAAGGCGAGGCGCTCACAGGGTTTAAGGATCCGCTTGAGGCTAGTGACGCTGCACTTGAATTTTGCGATATGGTCCTCACCACTGCTGGACCTCTAGGCTTGTATACCGCAGGTTACACTGAAGACGCTGAAAAAAGAGAAACCAGTAATATTTTACTGCCTGGTGTGATCCCAGAGTTTAATCGTTTTGAGTTCTCCCGTCCTAAATTGAAAAGTGCTTGTGATGAACCTATTAAGGTTTTTGCCCATATCTCACCATATATGGGCGGACCTGAAAAGATCCGCAATACCAATGGCGCAGGAGACGGGGCCTTGTCTGCATTACTACATGACCTTGCTTCTAATACTTACCATAAAGAGAATGTGCCAGGTTCGAGTAAGCATAAACGTGATGGTTTATGTTACTCATCATTCTCACAGATCTGTAAGTATGCGAACCGAGTCGCCTATGAAGTGCTGGCTCAGCATAGCCCTCGACTGTCACGTGGACTACCAGAGCGAGAAGATAGTTTAGAAGAGTCATACTGGGAGAGATAATCGCTCCTATCTACTCTGACATAAAAAAAGCGTCCAATTGGACGCTTTTTTTATGTCTGGAACATTTATGCAGGTTTCTTAAAGAGACCATGGGTCCATGATGTTCCTGACATCAACTGGACATTCCCTACATCCATGTAGGTCAAGGTTTAAAACCTGCTTTATGTCTGGAACATTTATGCTCTTTGTTAAAGAGACTATGGGTCCATGATGTTCCTGACATCCATTGGACATTCCCTACATCCATGTAGGTCAAGGTTAGAAACCTTGGTTACCTCTGGAGCTTGTAAGCTTGGTAGTTAATTGATGCGCCTAAGCGCATCGTTAGTATAACCTTAAGCTTTTTCTCCCTTAACTTGAGCTGTAAAGCTACCCGCTGTTTTACCAGCCTGAGTATCATTGAAGGTCTCTTCGTTAAATTCACCTTCGGATTTTGCAATCACCACAGTTGCTACTGAGTCACCAGTGACATTAACCGCAGTACGAACCATATCAAGTAGTCTATCAACGCCGATAATCAGCGCGATACCTTCGACAGGTAATCCTACTTGGTTGAGTACCATGGCAAGCATGATGAGGCCAACACCAGGTACACCAGCAGTACCAATAGAAGCCAATGTTGCTGTGATGACTACCATTGCATAATCAGTGATGGTCAGATCAACACCATATACTTGCGCAATGAATACAGTAGCAACACCTTGCATGATGGCCGTGCCATCCATATTAATCGTCGCACCAAGCGGTAGCGTAAATGAAGCGACTTTATTGTCGACCCCTAAACGGTGCTCTGCCGTTTCAATGGTTACAGGTAAGGTTGCATTTGAGCTGGCAGTACTAAAGGCAAACAGCTGAACATCTCGCATTTTACGGATGAAGGTGAATGGATTTAATCCTGAGAACAGTTTAAGCAAAGTGGGGTAAACAACAAAGCCATGAAGAAGCAATACACCAAGTACAACAAAGAAGTATTGAACGACACTGCCAAATGTTTCTAAGCCTAAAGTAAGAGCAAGTTTAGCCATTAATGCGAAGACACCATATGGCGCTAGTTCCATAATAAGCGTTACTACACGCATAATCACTTCGTTAAGGTCGTTAAAAAGCGCTGCGACACGTTTTCCACGCTCGCCGATATGTGAGATAGCAAAACCAAAAATAACCGCAAACAGGATGATTTGGAGCATGTTGCCTTCACTCATCGCCTGAAGTGGGTTAGTAGGAACGATATTAATGATCACTTGTGACAGGCTTGGGGCTTCTGTAGCATTAAAGGTTAAGCCTTCACTGACAAGAGATGCATTACCTGGATGTACCGCTATAGCCACTAAAATTGACACGGACAGTGCGATTGCTGTTGTGAAGAGGTAAAAGCTAATCGTTTTTCCGCCCAAACGGCCAAGTTTAGATGGATCGCTAAGCGAACAAGTTCCGCAAACCAGTGAGATGAAGACGAGAGGAACGACTAACATCTTCAGGCCTGAAACGAAAATCGTCCCAATAACATGTAAGAAACCTTCGGTAATGTATTCTTCGATGAATACACTCTCTGGAAAAAGGTTCCTAAGGAGCAGGCCGAGTAAAATACCGGCACCCATTCCTATTAGAATTTTACCCGTTAAACCGAGTTTTTTTGCTTGAGTTAAAGCCATATTGCTTCCTGTATAATTATTATGCTTTCAATTTGCGAAGATAAGCCTAGCAAGAAACGAAGTTTGATGAAACGGGTCAATAGTTAAACTTTTGGGGTGATTTAACAAAATAAAACAAGATAGTTATGGAAAAGTAGCAGGAAAATTATGTAATGTTGTCCTATAAGTAATAAGCGCCTCGCTTAAAATTACATATTGAGTAACAGGGAGTCTGGCATGAAGTCAGTTTACAAGTTTTTCTTCGTATTTATATGGTCGTTTTTAATGGTTGCCTGTAGTGGAGGGGGGGATATTGCGGACCCATTAGATCCTGATCCAACGCCAGATCAAATTACAGTAAGCTTAAGCATCTCCAATACCCAGATCGCGGCAGCTGAGCCCGCAACAGTTACAGCAACGGTGAAAGATGCATCTGGTAACGCGGTTGACACTTTAGTGTCTTTTTCACTTAATGATGCAAGCTACGGTACCTTTGACCCAGGAACCGGTGAAGTCGCAACTGTGGGGGGGGTTGCCAGCATCGAAGTCAATACGGCTGAAATCAATACTGGTGCGACAATTACCGCGACAATTACCTCTGGTGAAACAGCCTCGGTAAATGCCACTATGGTTGGTGATGGTGGTCAGGCTGGCGGCGGTGCTCAAGTCTCTCTCGCATTGACTGATAGTGCCGGTAATCCGATTCAGTCAATAAGCACTTTATCTCCTGGTAAACTCACCGCGACCGTTACAGGTATCAATAAGTCTGTGATTGTCACCTTCGACAGCCCGATTGGTGATCTACCAATTAAAAGTGCTGTAACGGATGCAGATGGTAAAGCTACGGTTGATATTTATGCTGGTAGCTCTTTAGGCGCTGCAGAAGTGACCGCAACCTTGTCTACTAATGAAGTCGGCACAACAATTATAGTGGTCGGTGCAACGAATGTTGTAATGGGCAGCGGTGAACCGCTTGTTGAAGGTGTTGCTGAGGTCAGTACAGAAAACTTGTCAGCGGGTGGTACAGCAACTATTTCTGTACTGATTCAAGATGACCAAGGCAACCCTTTTACTCAGCCTGTAGATGTCAATTTCTCTTCAACCTGTGCAACTAAAGATCCTGCTCAAGCACAAATTAGCTCCCCAGTTTCCTCAAGCAATGGTATTGCGACATCAACCTATCTAGCCCAAGGCTGTGTCGGTGAAGATCAAATTAACGTAACCGCTGATGCCGGTGGTATTAGCCTATCTGCTGTAGGCATTATCAATGTACTGCAAGCTGATGTTGGTAGCATTGTGTTTGTATCAGCCGAACCTGAAAATATTGGCATTTTAGGTACTGGTGGTATCGAGTCATCAATTGTTAAGTTTCAGGTGCTTGATAAAAACAGTAATCCTGTGAGTAACCAAAATGTGTTGTTTGAGCTCAACACTGGCATTGGCGGAGTGGCAATAAGTCCTGCTGAAGCGACGACCAATAATGAAGGTATCGTACAAACAGTAGTGACCACAGGTACAGTAGCCACTTCAGTTCGAGTCACAGCGACAGTTGATGATAATTCAACGCCAGCAATTTCGAGCCAATCTAAGCAACTGATCATCTCTACAGGTATTCCAGATCAAGATAGCTTCTCGTTATCTGCTGAGGTACTAAATGCTGAAGGTTGGGATCGCGATGGCACTGAAGTAATGGTGACTGCTCGTATGGCTGATGCTTTTAATAACCCAGTTCCTGATGGCACGACGGTATCATTTACCACCGAAGGTGGTGCAATTGAAGATGCCTGTCAAACTGTTAATGGCGCATGTTCTGTCAAGTGGATCAGTCAACTGGCAAGACCGGTAGGTGAAACATTGTTTGATGAAACGGGTTTGCAAATCCGTAACCCAACGGCTCTACAACGTTGTATCGTATTAAAAGTGGCTGAAACTGATTCAGATGTTTGTGACATAAACGATGATACTCAAACACGTATTTATGGTAACGCATATGGTCAACAGTACGGTGGTAGAGCAACCATCACAGCGACGGCAATCGGTGAGGAAACCTTCCCAGATCTCAACGGTAATGGCCGCTTTGATTATGAAGAGGGCGTGTATGAAGATGAAGTGAACGAATTCCTAACTGGTAGAGATGTTACTGGAGAGTGGTTCGATCTTGATGATGCGTTTAATGACTACAATGAAGACACGGTTTTCAATCCTCAGCCTGATGGTCAACTAATCGGTCAGGAAGGTGGTGCATTAGAAGAGCTAGTCGACTTTAATTCAAACTCAGTCTTTGACCTGAAAGATGGTTTATATAATGGGGTACTTTGTGCCTCTCCTGCCCATAAATATTGTGCTGATGGCGTAAACGATTCTAAATCACTCTATGTCCGCAGAAGTTTGACCATGGTAATGTCAGGTAGCTCAGCAGTAGCTACAAGGCATGCTGATATTGGTATTATCGATAAAGATGGGTTCCATAACCCAGGTGTGATAACCATTGTAGGAAAAGGTTCTGCGCGCGTTTACTTTGCAATATCGGATCAGCATAACCAACAGATGCCTGCAGGAAGTACTGTGACTTTTACTGCTACAGCAGGTTCAGTAGTGAGTGGTAGTGAATATATTTGGCCAAGTAGTAACTATAATGGTGGACGAGAGTTTGAAGTAACTGTTAAAGGCGAGGATGAACCTAATTCTGGTACTTTTATGGTCCATGTTGAAACGCCAAATGGTGTAGTGACTCAGGTAGTTTCCGTAGGAATCATTATCGAATAGTCGAACTTGGTTTCATTTAAAGTGAGCCATAAAAAACCAAGATGGAAATCTTGGTTTTTTTATGACTGTTAACGAGTGATTTGGATATGTTGGACTTAAAAAATATCACTTAAAGTGAGTTATTTACCTTTGAAACTGATAAACACTGCCAAGGTTCATTAACTGGGTCAGCTCATCCAATGCGGTGCGTGACTCTATAAGTACTTGAGGGTCAGCTAAGTCATCAACACTTAAACGGTCTCTGTAGTGCTTATCGACCCAGTTATTGAGGTTACTAAATAAGGTGTCGTTCATTAAGGTATGCTGGTTTACTGCGGCAAGCTCAGTGTCATTCATGGCGACACGTAGTCGCAAACACGCAGGCCCTCCACCATTTTGCATGCTCTGCTTTACATCAAAATAGTGCACTTGCTTGATTGGGGAACCTAAAGTAACGACTTCATTTAGATAGGCGTGAACCGCATCATTTTCCTGACAGTTTGTCGGCGCGATAATGGCCATCTCACCAGAAGGTAAGGTAATAATCTGGGTATTAAATAGGTAACTCTTCACTGCATCCTGAATAGCCACTTTTGAGGTGGGCACTTCGATGAAGTGCAGCTCACTATCGCCAAATTTCTGCTTAATTTCATTCAACTTATTTTGAGTATCAAGAAAGGCTTGCTCATGATAAAAGAGCACGTTTTGGTTACCAACGGCAATCACATCATTATGGAAGACACCCTGGTCAATGACATCTGGATTTTGAGAGATGTAAACACTGTTGTCATCAGTTAGTTGATGCAAGCGTGCAATGGCTTGGGATGCTTCTAATGTCTGTCTTGCTGGAAAATTCTTAGGCTTGGGTGCCGATGGATTGGTGGCTTCTTGGCCATAGACAAATAATTCGACACCGTTTTTACCATAGTCGCTGCAAAGTCGGGTATGGTTGGCAGCCCCTTCATCACCAAAGCTTGCGTGCTCAGGTAGATGTTGATGATGGCTGAAGTGTTTATCATTATTGAAAGTCGCAGCGAGAATATTACCTGTAGTCACAGGCTCTATACTGCGGTGCAACTTATCGACAAGGTTTGCAGGTGTAAAATGTAACTTACCATCACTTGTATCTGCACTTGGCGATACTGTTGCCGCATTAGCAGTCCACATACTTGATGCGCTGCAGCAGGCACGTAACAAAGCAGGAGCTTGTTTGGCTGCTTTGTTTAAGACTTCGGAGTCAGAACCTGTAAAACCAATTCTTCGCAGTGTATGAAGGTCTGGGCGCTCTTGAGGGGCAAGCATACCTTGCACCATTCCCATATCTGCCAGTGCCTTCGCTTTTTTGAGTCCCTGTTTAGCGGCCGCCTTAGGATTGGAAACGGCTGCAGCATTGCTCAGAGAAGCCACATTACCAAAAGATAGGCCGGCGTAATTATGAGTTGGGCCTACTAAACCGTCGAAATTTGCTTCAAAATGCTTCATTAGTTTTCCTTATCAGGCTAGCGATACCTTTTATTATTAATAGCTTTTACTGAATAAACTGCATAGGCGGCTATTGCCAGATGCTTTTTATACACTAAAGTTAAACTGGATATTTAAATTCCAGCTTAGCCTTAAATAAGCTTATCTGTATTTGTTATTGTGCTAAATCAGTTCAATTTAAGCTTGTTCGTAGGGCGTGTTTGAAATACGAACACAATGTGTGTAAAGGCTTAAATTGTGCTCAGTATACTCAAGGCTTGAAGGTTAACAAGTTAGGTAAAAATGGCTAAGTTTGTGATTTTTGCATCGAAATGCACATTAATTCCTTGCTAGATGACTAATAATGGAATATTAGTTTTTAATTAAGCATTTATTTTTTTCTCACTTTTTTAGAAATAGTTCAAAAATGGTTAAAAAGTGGCTCATAACATAAATAAAAGAGGGATTTGCTTGAAAGTATCGAGACAACCCTCTATATATGGAGCCAATTTACAGCATTTTGAGACTTTTTGGCGCAGATCATTCTATGGGTAAATCGCTAGTTATTGTCGAATCACCGGCCAAAGCCAAGACTATTAATAAATATCTCGGCAAAGATTACATTGTTAAATCGAGTGTAGGTCATGTACGTGACCTGCCAACATCATCGAGCCCTGACGCTAAGGTGGCAACGAAAACGCCAGCTGAAGTCAGGAAGATGGATCCCGAAGAGAAAGCAAAATATAAGAGCAAAAAAGCCAAACAAGCGCTTGTTGCTCGAATGGGTGTGGACCCAGAAAAAGGCTGGAAAGCCAAATATCAGGTACTACCAGGTAAAGAGAAAGTGGTCAATGAGTTAAAAGCACTCGCTGAAAATGCTGACCATATCTTTCTCGCAACCGATTTGGATAGAGAGGGTGAGGCCATTGCATGGCACCTACAGGAGATTATTGGCGGAGATGAATCACGCTATCAGCGTGTCGTGTTCAATGAGATCACTAAAACCGCTATTCAAGATGCATTCAGTAAGCCTGCACACTTAGATACTAATATGGTTAATGCCCAACAGGCACGACGTTTTCTCGATCGTGTTGTTGGCTTTATGGTATCGCCATTGTTATGGAAAAAAGTGGCTCGAGGTTTGTCAGCTGGTCGTGTGCAATCGGTTGCTACCCGCTTAGTCGTGGAGAAAGAAGGCGAAATTAAGGCATTTGTTCCTGAAGAGTTTTGGGATATCCATGCTGATTTGTCTACCTTAACCAATGATGCATTGAAGATGCAGGTGGTTAAGTTCCAAGGTAAGGCATTTAACCCTGTTAATGAATCTCAAGCAGAGGCTGCGGTCAGCGCGTTATCTCAGTCTAGCTATGTGGTCGCTGCGCGGGATGATAGAGCGACTCAGAGTAAGCCTTCAGCACCTTATATTACCTCTACGCTTCAGCAAGCGGCGAGTACTCGTTTAGGTTTTGGTGTTAAAAAGACCATGATGATGGCGCAGCGTCTGTATGAAGCGGGCCACATCACCTATATGCGTACGGATTCAACCAACTTAAGCCAAGAAGCGCTCGATAATGTACGAGATATGATAGGTAAAGAGTTTGGTGATAAATACCTACCTGATGCGCCGATTCGCTATGGCAGCAAAGAGGGGGCTCAAGAGGCTCACGAAGCTATTCGTCCATCAGATGTTAAAGTGCAAGCAGCTTCAATGAAAGATATGGAGCGGGATGCACAGCGTTTATATGAGCTGATTTGGCGTCAATTCGTTTCCTGTCAGATGACACCTGCTAAATATGATGCAACACGCTTAACAGTACAAGCGGGTGAATATGAGTTAAAAGCGACGGGTCGCACGCTTAGATTTGATGGTTGGACTCGCGTGCAAACGGCCATTAAGAAGAAAAATGAGGAAGATAGTACATTACCTCATGTTGATCAGGGTGATTCATTAAGCCTTAATGCTCTCGATCCTAAACAGCACTTTACTAAGCCTCCAGCAAGGTACAGTGAAGCGTCACTAGTTAAGGAGCTTGAGAAGCGTGGTATCGGTCGCCCGTCTACCTATGCGACAATTATCTCAACGATTCAAGATCGTGGTTACGTACGAGTTGAAAACCGTCGTTTCTATGCTGAAAAGATGGGTGAGATTGTCAGCGAAAGTCTTGTTGGTAGCTTTAAAGAGTTAATGAGCTACGACTTTACCGCCAGCATGGAGCAGACCCTCGATGATGTTGCTCAAGGCGAGTTAGAGTGGAAGAAAGTACTTGATGGCTTCTACAAAGACCTGACTAAACAGTTAGATCAAGCAGATCTTCCTCCAGAAGAGGGAGGCATGCGTCCTAACGAGATGGTGCTGACTGACAATATTAAGTGTCCAACTTGTGATCGCCCAATGGGGATCCGTACAGGTACTACGGGCGTTTTCTTAGGTTGTTCAGGTTATGCCTTGCCACCAAAAGAACGCTGCAAAACCACCATGAATCTGACTCCAGGTGAAGAAGCCGTTAGTGAGAACAGTGAAGATGCTGAGACTGATGCGTTAAGAGCCAAGCACCGTTGTGGTGTGTGTGGTACTGCAATGGACAGTTATCTTATTGATGAAGCCCGTAAGCTACATGTGTGCGGTAATAACCCTATATGTGGTGGTCATGAAGTTGAGCTCGGTCAATTTAAGATAAAAGGCTATGAAGGGCCTATTATCGAGTGTGATCGCTGTAGCAATGACATGGAGCTTAAAAACGGTCGTTTCGGTAAATACTTTGGTTGTACTAACAGCGAGTGTAAAAATACACGCAAACTGCTTAAAAGCGGTGAAGCTGCACCTCCAAAAGAAGATCCAATTCACCTTCCTGAGCTTAAATGCACCAAGTCAGACGGTTATTTTGTGCTCAGAGATGGCGCTGCTGGTATCTTTATGGCGGCAAGCACCTTCCCTAAGTCACGTGAAACACGTGCACCATTAGTGGAGGAGTTAGTTAAATATCGTGAGTTACTATGGCCTAAATACGCTTACCTTGCGGATGCGCCTGTTGAAGATGATGATGGCAATAAAGCATCTGTGCGTTTTAGCCGTAAGACTAAAGAGCAGTATGTAGCCACTGATTTCGACGGCAAGGCGACAGGATGGACCTCAAAGTTCATCGATGGTAAGTGGGTTACTGAGGCTAAGAAAAAGGCCAAACCAAAAGCAAAAGCTAAGCCCAAAGCTAAACCAAAAGCTGCTGCAAAGACTAAAGAGTAACTAATAGTGATTTATCAATAGTTTGCTTCTAGTGCAAATAAGCCTCGTTAATTCGGGGCTTTTTTATGTCTGGAACATTTATGTAGGTTTACCATGGATGGTTAAAAAAACCTACGTTATGTCTGGAACATTTATGTAGGTTTACCATGGATGGTTAAAAAAACCTACGTTATGTCTGGAACATTTATGTAGGTGTACCATGGATGGCTAATAACCTAGGTTATATCTGAAGTTTGAGTGATTCTATTTGCGAGACGCGAGAGATTATTGTTTCAGAACTCTCTCTAGAGGGAAGCAGGCTTTGCTATTGACCTGTGAAATTGCTCATGACTATGTCTAAGCTAATAAAAAGCCCCGGCATACTATGCAAGGGCTCAGCTTAAGCAGTTTTTCTAGCTAGATACTAATTAGCGATTATTACCACTTCTTCTTTGGCTGGAACAGGACATCGATATCCTCTTCCTCTTTCTCTTCTTTTACTACAGGAGAAGATAGTTTCTGGGCGCCACTAATCTCATCGAGCATCGCCTTGGCTTCATCAACCTTTTTAGCGATGAAGGGATCATTAGGTGTCTGGGCTTTGATAGCATGCAGGGTTGAGAGGGCTTTAGTGACCATCTGCTTAGATGAGCCGTATTGCTTCATAAAGCATGCGGCTCGTGCTCGAGACAACATAGAATCAACATTGATCCTTAGCTGTAAGCTGTCAATGCGACCTTCCTCTTCAGAAAAGATTGCTGGCTCAACTTTGCCCTTATTATGTTCGGCACGTAATATTGCTTTTAGCTTTTTAAGCACCTGGACAAGCGTGAGTATCTGCTTATCATTGTCGGGCAAACGAAAGCTTTCGATTGATGGTGCTTGCTTCGGAGCTGCCATTAAAGTTTGAACTTGCGCGTTGATATCACCTTGTCTTCTTTGGTAATCCGCCGCTTGTCCTGCCGCATGTGTTACAGCAGTCCCTAACGCATCCTCTACTCGTTTATAAAGTACGATGATAATTTGAGAAGAGCAGGGGAACATCCCTGTATGAGATAGGACCTCTTCGGTTTCATCAATAATCGCTCTTTGTCTAGCAAGCTCTGTTCTTCGTTCTGCCTCAGCACGCTCTTTTTGTTGCTGGATGACATTAATTCCGATGACGAGTAATAAGAGTGCACCGATACTGATCAGAACCAAAGTAAATATCATAGGTCTACCGTTAATTTTGCAATTCTATTAATGCTACTATAAATCAACACTCTAGCATAGTTATCTTAGTTGAGGTTTTTACTTATGTCGTGTGAATAGTGTTAACTATATGGTATATTCCAGATTGATTTAATTTTCACGTTGTACTATAACTAATTCTTATACTTAATCTCCCATTCTAGGCCTACTAATCAGTATTAAAAATGGGTCGAATCGAAGGATAAAAGATGAAGCTGCAGCAACTTAGATACATTGCAGAGGTGGTCAATCATAACCTCAACGTTTCGGCAACCGCTGAAAACCTCTACACCTCTCAGCCAGGGATCAGTAAACAGGTCCGTATGCTTGAAGATGAACTTGGTATTCAAATTTTTGGCCGAAGTGGTAAGCACTTAACCCACGTGACGCCTGCTGGTGAGCAGGTAATAAGTATAGCAAATAATATTTTAGGTAAAGTTGAGAGCATTAAGAAAGTTGCTGAAGAATACACTAAGCCTGATCAAGGAGAGCTAAATATTGCGACGACTGATACGCAAGCGCGTTATGCTCTGCCTAACATCATTCGTGGATTTATCGAGCGCTACCCAAAAGTAAACCTGCATATGCATCAAGGTACTCCATCTCAAATTAGCGAGCTTGCAGCTAGAGGTGATGCAGATTTTGCTATTGCTACAGAGGGAATGCACCTTTACTCAGACTTGATTATGCTACCTTGTTACCATTGGAACCGATCTATTGTTGTTAATCGAGATCACCCTCTAGCTAACCGAAGCAACATCACTATAGAAGATCTGGGCCGTTTCCCACTGGTTACTTATGTGTTTGGCTTCGATAGAGAGTCTGAAATCGAGAAGTCATTCAATAAAGCTGGGCTTGAGCCTAGAGTTGTATTTAGTGCGACTAGCGCCGATGTACTGAAAACTTATGTCAGACTTGGTTTAGGTGTTGGTGTGATAGCCTCTATGGCTATTGACCCCAATATGGATAGAGATTTGGTTGCTATTGATGCCAGCCATCTGTTTGGTCACAGCACAACAAAAATTGGTTTCAGAAAAGGGAACTTTTTACGTACGTATATGTATGAATTTATTGAGCATTTCGCTCCGCATTTAACGAAGGAAGTTGTCGAGAAAGCAGTTGCCCTCAGGGATCCTCAGTTAATTGAGAATATGTTTGCCGACATTGAATTGCCTGTTCGGTAGCTTTTTTAGAGAGTCTTTCTGTTTGAAATAAAAAAACTCGCCATGGCGAGTTTTTTTATGCTTGCTGATATATAAGGCAGTCTAGGATTGGGTTTTTAACACTCTACAATGTTAACCGCTAAACCACCTTTGGCCGTTTCCTTGTATTTACTACGCATATCTTTACCTGTATCCATCATGGTTTTAATCACTTTATCAAGTGAAACCTTGTGGTTACCATCGCCTCTTAGGGCCATTCTTGAGGCGTTAATCGCTTTAACGGCTCCCATAGCGTTACGTTCAATGCAGGGAACTTGTACTAATCCACCTACAGGATCGCAGGTCAATCCTAAGTTATGTTCCATGCCTATCTCTGCTGCATTCTCAACATGCTCAACTGTGCCACCCATAATCTCGGTAAGGGCTGCAGCTGCCATAGAACATGCCACACCCACTTCCCCTTGGCACCCGACTTCAGCACCTGAGATTGAGGCATTCTTCTTATAAAGAATACCTATGGCCGCTGCAGTCAGAAGATATCGGCAGCAGATATCGATATCGACCTCTTGTACAAAAGTGTCGTAGTAACAAAGTACCGCAGGGATGATACCAGCTGCGCCATTTGTCGGTGCTGTGACAACTCGGTCTCCTGCTGCATTTTGCTCATTTACCGATAATGCAAAAAGATCAACCCAATCAAGTGCAGTAAGTGGGTCAATACTATTTTTACCTTCAGCTTTTAACCTGCGGTACATAGCAGGAGCACGGCGACGTAGTTTAAGTCCGCCAGGTAAAATTCCCTCTTTTTGGTAGCCACGCTCTACACAAGTTTTCATGGTTTGCCAGATATGCCAGAGCTTATCTTGAACCTGTTCTCTTGATTCTATGCTCAGCTCATTCTCCATCATTAGCGCTGAGATGCTAAATCCGTGAATATTACATAATTCAAGTAGTTGAGCAGCGCTATCGAAATCGTAAGGGGCTGATTTTATAGGGGCTGCAGGGGATGCATCTTGGGCTGTTATCTCATCTTCATCTAAGATAAAGCCTCCGCCAACTGAGTAGTAGGTTCTTTGGTAAATACACTCTCCTTTTGAAAGAGCGTATAACGTCATCGCGTTAGCATGAGCCGGTAAACTTTTACGTCTGTGGTAAATAATGCCTGATTCTCGGCTAAAAATAACGGTTTTACCGTTTGGCATGCTCAGTAGTTGACTCTGTTTCACTTCATCGAGTACAGCATCAATCGTATCAGTATTCACCGTATCAGGTGCTTCACCCATAAGGCCTAATATCACAGCTTTACCTGTACCATGTCCTTTTCCTGTTTGGCCTAGGGAGCCAAAAAGTTCAGATCTAAGCTCATCTGTGCGTTCCAGCAGCCCCTCTTTATCTAGGTCATTGATAAAGATATTACCTGCTTTCATTGGGCCAACGGTGTGTGAGCTAGATGGGCCTATGCCAATCTTGAACATGTCAAATACACTTATCATGCTTTAAACCTTGTTTGTTTTTGTTGTTTTATTAAGCTTTTTATCTTGAATATCATATTCATACATGTGAAAACACTAAATATTAAAAGTTTAATGTACTGATATGTTATTCTGCTTTATGCGAGTAGAACTATGATCTGAAAGTATCCCATATTTTTCTGTGGCTTTATCATGAGTTTTTTTAATAAGAGATTTCAGATTAGCTAAGCTAAGGCATGTTTTTAGCTTAGTACAAATGTTATGTCCATTCAGGACTGTTTAATACCAAACAGTAGAAAGATGTGATCGCTCAGCGAGAGTTTAGCGCTTCAGAGGCAAGGTCATTAATTGCTCCTGCTTTAACGACATTCAGAACATCCATGTTCTTTGCAATGAGTGAAGCACATAGTTATTCTACGTTCTAGCTCGTTAACACAGCATATGAAGTGCTAAAACTCGCCTTTAAGGAGTGTTTTTGACAGCCTACTTCTTCGTTGGATAGCCTCACAAGGGAATAACCATTCCATCAGCTATTCGCCTTGAATTAGTTGTCAAAAAGCACTCTGAGTAGATCACTTTCTTATACTGATTGGTATAATGATGATGTCGAAGCTGTAAAGTCGATAATAAGCTATTTAGAGACATAGAGGAGCAAGTGTGAGCTATTTAATGTTAGACCTGTTATCTACCAAAGCGAGTCAAGCTGAATTGGAGCAATTGAAACACCCTATGATTGGAGGTTTGATTCTCTTTGCTAGAAACTTTACTGATAAAGCGCAGCTGATCCACTTAGTTGAATCTATTAGAGAAGCCAGGCCAGACATTATCATTGCTGTGGATCAAGAAGGTGGACGGGTTCAGCGCTTTATTGAGGGTTTTACCAAAATTCCTGCTATGGGGGATATTCTTGTTCATGCTAAGGGGGATATAAAGCTTGCACAATCTTGGTGTGTAGAGCTTGGTTTTTTGATGGCTGTTGAACTGCTTGCTTGTGATATCGATTTAAGCTTTGCACCTGTGTTAGATCTAAATAGAGTGAGTAAGGTGATTGGAAAGAGAGCATTTAGCGCAAAACCTGATGAAGTTATCGCCTTAGCTGAGTGTTTCATTAGCGGAATGAACCAAGCTGGCATGTCAGCAGTAGGCAAACACTTCCCTGGTCACGGCAGTGTTGAAACTGACTCTCATCTTGCTCAAGCAATCGATGAGCGCAGTGAAGAGCAGATAAGAATGCTGGATATGGTGCCATTCAGAACGCTAATTGGTCAGGATAAACTGCAAGGCGTAATGCCTGCCCATGTTATCTACCCAAAAGTAGATCCGAACCCAGCTGGCTTTTCACCCTTCTGGTTAAAACAGATATTGAGAACTGAGCTTAATTTCAATGGTGTTATTTTTTCCGACGACTTGGGTATGAAAGGTGCCGGAGTGGTGGGAGGCTATAAACAGCGTGCTCAGGCGGCATTAGATGCAGGTTGCAATATGATATTAGTTTGTAATGACGCAGCAGGTGCGACAGAGGTGCTTAATGAAGTCAATTGGCCTAGTGAGGCGCCTGATAGGGCTGCAACCTTGCTAAAACCTAATGCAGGTCAGGTGGTTTTCGCTCTCCAGCAGGAGGAGAGGTGGCAGAAAGCTAAGGAATTAGCGGAATCTTTCACCAGCGAATAATTATTATTTGTAAGTTTGATTCAGCTCAACTTACTCCTCATGTAAGTTGGCTAAGGTAAATATTCTATAACTATACGGGTAGCATAATGATTCTTTATTTACATGGTTTTGATGCAACTAGCCCAGGCAATCATGAAAAGATGCGTCAATTACAATTTATTGATAAAGACGTACGTCTTGTCAGTTATAGTACTTTGCATCCAAAGCATGATATGCAACATCTGCTCAATGAAGTAAGCCGTCAACTACAGCAGTCTGATGATGCCGAGCCATTGATTTTAGGTGTCGGCTTAGGCGCTTTTTGGGCTGAGAGGATAGGTTTTTTGAACGGGTTGAAGTCGGTACTTATTAATCCTAACATCACCCCTCAACAAAATATGATAGGGAAAGTAGATAGACCTGAAGAATACGGCGATATCGCTAATAAATGTGTAAGTCAATTTAGGGAAAAAAATAGCGGTAAAGCTATGGTCATTCTCTCTCGAGAAGATGGTGTTAATAATAATCAAGAGGTTAGCGATGCTTTAAGTGATTATTACCAAGTTATTTGGGATGAAGAGCAACCTCATAAGTTTCCTGTTTTAGCGAGTCACCTACCTAGAATCGCATCATTTAAGCAAAACCTATCCCAAGGTTAATCGTATTAAGTTTGATAGGTATTGCAGCAGCTCTGCCGCAATACCTCGAGTTTACTTCTTGAACTCTATTTCCCTTCCCGTCAGTCATAGCGCTTAAAAATTTCCCTTTACTATTGAGTAACTAACGCAGACAAACCTGCTGATTAATGGCTCTCACTAAGTGATCTCGATCACGCTGAGCGTAAAAGTTAGAGGATAAAACTGTTTTTGGGTTTGACTCTTGTGCTTGCCAGTGTAGAGTAGCGGCTTATGTAACACCTGTTACAACTTGATACATATGGGCTGATTGAAAATAGCCTACCACTTTGCGTATGTCGCCCGATGCAGCTAGCCACTTTTAGTTAGCTGTTTTTTTTGCCTAATTTTTGCCTAGTCTAGCAGTATGCGTTATCTTCAAAAGAGCTGATTGGAGTGCAAGATGAAGAGAGTGAAGATTAATGTGCAAGGAAAGGTACAAGGGGTCTGTTTCAGGCGTTTTACCTTATCTAAAGCTAAAGAGTTAGCCTTAACGGGTTATGTTTCCAATTGCGATGATGGAACTGTCACTGTGTTAGTACAAGGTGCTTATCCTGCTGTCGACTCATTAATTGACTGGTGTCACCAAGGGCCGCCCCATGCAGATGTTTCTGCCGTTTTGGTAGAAGAGGATGATGCTGATGAGATCTATCTAGATTTCTCTATTGTGCAGTCCTAAAAATGACCCAAGCAAGTTAATAACTTGGGTCACTGCAGCTTAACTTATTGCTCAGTGATAAGTTGAGTGCTCTCTTCTTCAATCCTGTCTAAAGGCTGCTGCATTTTTCGTATTTGCAGTATCATTCCCATTCTAGGGTGATCAAAATAATGGATCTGATCACTACGAAGTCGCCTGTTTTGTTTCATAAGGTGAGCATATAAAAAAGGTGTGGTTAATCGAGAACCTTCATCACTGTCAGCATCTCTGCTCATGACTTCGAGAACCTTCGTTCCTTCCTCTCTCAGATTCAATGCTGTTTCTACATAGAGGTAGTGATCGAGGTAGATGTTTAGCGTGCCATCAAGTTCCCAGACAGGTTTATCGTCATTAAGTGAAAAACTACTGCCTAAAAAGTCAAATTGAGGAATGTCAGAACTTGTTTCTTGAGGCGTTACTGACTGACCATTTAACTCAAAGCGGTCGGAGTAATCTTGACCTGAGAAGAGTTTTACTGGCATGGCTCGGTGTCTAGGTAACATTGATTGCTGCCACGTCATATGAAGTAGGCTTTTATTGCCTTTTTCTCGCGATAATTTACTGATGATATCTGCAAATTGATTTTGTTCATTAGAAAGAAGGACTGCAGGTCCACCAGGCTGACCATATTGCTCTGTTGGCGCCGCAATGCTCCATGGGATATTGGCTAAGTGATTCACTTGTGAAGAGGTGAACTCTTGATTACAGGTGTCGGCATTTGTAGCCCAATCATGTGAGCTGCACCCTTGTGGATCAAGGCTAGAGCCTGTAATGCTAGTACTAAAAATGGGAGTGATGAGATCAACTGCTTTCTTTCTGCTTTGTGCAGGAACATATTTTGGAGCTTGCTCTTGAGACAGACTATTGTTTCGCTCAAAAAGATACACTTCAACTTCAAACCAGCGTTCCTCTTGGGCAAAGGCTGAGTTTGAACTAAAGAGAAGGGCAATAATAAAAAGGGGTTGTCTTAACACATTATTCTCCAAGACGATGTTGTGAAAGTTGCCCTAAGAGCAACTTAACCAGTGCCAGTCTATCTGAATGTGACTCTGCTGGGATCAGGAATTTTAACTTACTCGGGCCATCCATTCGATAGTTTTGTGGCTGACTTTGAAGTAAACCGATAATAAAGCCTGGATCTATGCTGTGATCATCGTTGAACTCAAGGCTGCCACCTTTTGCATGCATCTCAAGCTTCTTTATGCCTAAAGCGGTTGCTTGATGTTTATAAAGCGTCAGTTCCATTAAGTTCTTAGTGGCATCGGGGAGCATACCAAAACGGTCGATTAATTCGACTTTAAGTTCATCTAATGCATTAACCGTATCGCAGTTGGCAATACGTTTATAGAGTGATAAGCGTATGTTCACATCACTGACAAAATCATCAGGTAGCAGAGCTGGGATGCGAAGATCCATCTCGCACTGATGTCTTAGCATCTGATCGAGTGAAGGCTCTTTGCCCTCTTTTAATGACTTAACGGCGTCCTCTAACATCTCCATATATAGCGTAAAGCCAATCTTTGAGATATGGCCAGATTGTTCGTCGCCTAAAAGCTCACCTGCACCTCGGATCTCTAAGTCTTGAGTGGCAAGCATAAAGCCTGCACCAAGATCTTCTAGTGCACCAATCGCTTCAAGACGCTTACGTGCATCAGATGTCATACGCTTTGGATGTGGTGTCATCAAATAGGCATAAGCCTGATGATGGGAGCGTCCAACACGACCTCTAAGTTGGTGTAACTGAGCTAAACCAAAGTTGTCCGCTCTCTCAATGACTATGGTGTTTGCCGATGGAACATCAATACCCGTTTCAATAATGGTGGTGCAGACGAGGACATTGAACTTTTGATGGTAAAAGTCTGACATGACCTTTTCAAGCTCACGCTCTCTCATTTGACCGTGAGCAGTCACAACACGTGCTTCAGGAAGAAGCTCACTGATCTCATTTGCTCTTTTTTCAATCGTTTCTACAGAGTTGTGAAGAAAGTAAACTTGGCCACCACGAAGAATTTCACGTAGCAGTGCTTCACGAATTGTCGTCGTGTCGTACTCTCTAACAAAGGTTTTAACCGCGAGTCTTTTTGCTGGCGGCGTGGCAATGATAGAGAGATCGCGCATGCCCGACATTGCCATATTAAGGGTTCTTGGGATCGGCGTAGCAGTTAAGGTTAAGATATCCACGTTTGCGCGAAGCGCTTTGATCTTCTCTTTTTGCCTCACTCCAAACCTATGTTCTTCGTCAATAATTAATAGGCCCAGATTTTCAAATTTACCATCAGATGCAAGCAACTTATGGGTACCTATGATGATATCGACCTTACCCTCACTAAGTTGATCCATGACGATCTTTTGTTCTTTAGCCGTTTTAAATCTAGAGATAACCTCTATTTTAACTGGCCAATCTGCAAAGCGGTCTTGGAAGTTTTCAAAATGCTGCTGGGCAAGGAGTGTCGTCGGCACTAAAATCGCAACCTGTTTACCATCGTTGACCGCAACAAAAGCTGCGCGCATAGCCACTTCGGTTTTACCGAAGCCAACGTCACCACAAACAAGTCTGTCCATCGCTATGGGTGAACACATATCTGTCATGACGGCATTAATCGAGGTTTCTTGATCGACCGTTTCTTCAAAGGGGAAGCTATTGGCAAATTGGGCATATTCCTGCTCATCGACTTTACAGGCATCACCAGGTCTTGCTTGTCGGCGCGCATACACATCTAGCAACTCTGCTGCCACATCTCTTATCTTTTCTACCGCTTTCTTCTTGGCTTTTGCCCAAGTTTCATTACCAAGCTTATTAAGAGAAGCCTCTTCATCGGGCCCAACGCTATACCGGCTAATCAGGTGTAGTGATGAGACTGGTACATAAAGCTTATCGCCACCTGAGTACTCTAACTTCAGATATTCAGCAATCAGTCCACCGGTATCTAAGGTTTCAAGACCCTGATATCTAGCCACACCATGGTCTAGGTGCACGATAGGTTGACCCACTTTGAGCTCAGCAAGGTTTTTGACTAATGCATCGCTACTTATCTGCTTTTGCTTATCTCGGCGACGCTTTTGTGAAATTCGATGACCAAAAAGCTCGGTTTCACAGATAAAGCTAAACTTACTCCCTCGAGGTTTTTCAATGATGGAACCATTAGAGAGGGGCGACACAATCAAACCGAGTTTTGATTTAGAGTCAATGAATTCATCAATAGATTCGAAACGTTGAGGCTTAAGGTTTATTTTGCTAAGTAGCTCAATTAATGCTTCACGACGGCCTTCGGATTCTGCACTAAAAAGTATGCTTGTTTTACTCGATGCATAGGTTTCTAAGAGGCTTAAAGGCTGTTTTAGCTTATGGTTTGCTGTCAGTTCAGGTAATTTTTCGAGTTTGGCGTGATGGCCTGAATCTTCATCGCCGTCCCGTCTGAGAAAACTTCTTGGAAATGTTTTAAATTGTGAAAATAGTTGCTCAGTGAGTAAATAAAGCGCTTTGGGTGCTAATAATGGGCGTAATGGGTCCACGCGCCTATCTTCATATCTGAGCTCTACCTCGGCTAAGTGTGCTTTTGAGGCGCCTTCAAGATCGCCAATATTAACTAATTGGGTGTTCTCTGGCAGATAGTCAAAAAGTGTGGCAGTTTCATCAAAAAATAGTGGCAGGTAGCTTTCAATACCTGCAGGGAAGATTTTTCGAGTGACCATTTGATAAACGGACTCAGGCTCTTTAACTAATACCTCGAAATAACGGCGGTATCTCTGCCTAAAACCTTCAATGGCTGCATCGTCGGTAGGAAACTCTTTTGCTGGGAGTAATCTAATCGATGATATTTCGCCGCTTGATCTTTGTGTTTCTGGATCAAAGTGACGGATGGACTCAACTTCATCATCAAAGAGTTCAATCCGAAATGGTTGATTCGATCCCATAGGAAACAGATCTATGATTGAGCCTCTGACTGCAAACTCTCCATGTTCGTATACCTGTTCCACTAGATGGTAACCGGTATTGACGAGTTGCTGCTTCATATCTTGTAGACAATAGTTATCACCTTTCTCAAGCATTAACACATTGCCTGCTAAAAATGATTTAGGCGGCAGACGAACCATTAATGTTGTCAGTGGTACTATGACTACGCCTTGCTTTGCATTGGGCAGCCTAGAGAGTGTCTCTAATCTTTGTGATACTAAATCCTGATGAGGGGAGAAGCTATCATAGGGAAGTGTTTCTCTATCTGGAAAAAGCCATACAGGGAAGGGCTTACCGTCTAATAGGTAATGCAGCTCTGTCTCTAACAGTAGTGCAGTAGGCGTATCGTGAGTCACAACTAATGTGATCCCAGCATGCTTTTGTACAAGGCCTGCAATTGTAATGGCTTGAGATGCGCCGCCTAAAGTATAAAGAGTCTGTGATTTCGAAGCGCTTTTTACAGTCGGCGGAGTTAAGATTGAGAAAGCTTTCATTCAGATTAGGCAGAAAATTAACGTCAAAGATGGCTGATATTGTAGAGGCTTACCGGGCTAAGTGCTAGGGGCTGTTGCTTTTTCCATGACTATTTTTCTTAAGAGTTGTTTACCTTTCATCCCAGATATTGACCCGCTTGCTCAACAGTCATTATGCAGGACAACGGTGTAAATGTTGCCCTATATAGTAGGTTTTAGAGAGAAGGGGGCAAGGCCCTGATGTAACTTATGAGTTTGCTCTTGCTTCTTTACGCAGTTTTAGTTGTTTTTGTTGCACACTTAAACTGGCTTTAACCAGCTGCTCTACATCGGTTTCCAATATCTGCACAAATTCAAAATCGATCAGAAAACCGCTATCGCCTCCCTTATCTGAATCTGCAGGTTCAGTAGCAATGACCTTGGCAAAGCAAAGTAGGGCAACTAACTCCTCTTTAATATGAAGCGTAATTTTAAACACGTCATCAATGTCGAGCGTTTGGTTATTAAAGAGACGTAAACCACTCCCGCCAAAATACCTGCCTTGAAAATGCTCGCCCTCATGCTGTTCACGCTCTAAGACGTGCTGCAGGACAAGATCAATTTTTCGAGATTGAAGCTTTAAGAAGTCAACCACACTTTTAGCTTCATCATCGAGGTGACGTAACTGCAGCAAACAGTCGGCTTCTAAGCTTTTTACTTCATTTATCAGTAATAACCCAGTCGGTAGCATGGCTCGTAATTCCTGCTCTGTGGGTAACGCATGCGCTTTAGGCCATAGGGAAAGGTAGGCTGTAAAGCCATGCTGCACACTAAAATAGGGACTAGAGTCTTTGAACAAGGGATTACCTCTTGTTTTTTGATAGCTAATGCCCCTATTATCGTGCGCATCTTTATGATTTAGCAAGGCTGATTATTTAATGGGCCTGTAGGACACTATGAATCTCGCGTTATCTTCACATATAGGCTTTCGATATTGGCGAGCGAGGAAGGCCAATGCATTTGCTTCCTTTATCACTTTTTTTGCCGTTTCAGGGATCTTGTTAGGCGTTGCGGCGTTAATTATTGTTAGCTCTGTGATGAATGGCCTTGAAGGGCAGTTAAAGCAAAGAATACTCGGTGCCATTCCACAATTAACAGTGCATTCTGACACGCCATTTAGTGATTGGCAGTCCCAGGTCAAAACCCTTAAGACCCTGAAAGGTGTTCAGGGCGTCACACCCAGTATATCGACACAAGCGATGATTCAATCACACTCAAACATCAGTGCTATACAGCTCTATGGGATATTTCCACAGTTTGATCAAGCGCTTTTACTGACGATGCAGCGCAGTTTTAATGATAGCTTTAAGCAACTGGAGTCGGGTAAGTATCGCGTGGTTTTAGGGGCTCAACTGGCCAGGCGTTTAGATGTTGAAGTCGGTGAGCGTGTTCGTTTATTGAGTGGAGAAGGCGTTGTTTACTCCCCGCTTGGACCGGTACCCAGTCAGCGTAAATTTGTGGTGGCTGGAATATTTGAGATGGGCTCCCAAGTCGATGCTAACCTTGCTTATGTCCATTATGAAGATGCACAAAGGTTAATGAGGCAGACACCGGGTGAAATTAAACATCTACGTCTCTATCTTGATGATCCTTTCAATGCGGCAAAGTTACAACCTGAGATAGTTTCCCTATTTAAGCAGCAACAGCTCGATGTGGTCACAACGGATTGGCGTGAATCATATGGTCACCTATTTGGGGCTGTAAAGATGGAAAAAAATATGATGTCACTGATGCTGAGTCTTATTATTGCGGTTGCTGCATTCAATATCGTTTCAGCTTTAGTCATGATGGTGGTCGATAAAACCTCTGATGTTGCAGTACTGAAAACCCAAGGATTAACGACTGGTGATGTGATGGGGATATTTATGATACAAGGATCACTCAATGCAGTTATTGGCCTAATTTTAGGGCTTGGTATTGGTGTCACCCTCACCTTGAATCTCAATGAACTATTGACGCTGCTTGGTATCTCAGTACTAGGGGCTGGGCAGATGTTACCTGCACAGTTAGAGGTTCAGCAACTAGGTTGGATTGTATTTGGCACATTATTTATTACTTTCCTTGCAACGGTATATCCAGCACTACGTGCGGCAAATGTTCAGCCTGCTACAGCACTAAGACATGAGTAATTACGGCATGAATAACCAAGACATGAATAAAAGCAAGCCAATAACATGATGATAGGCCTGATTATTGAACTCAGTAGTCAGGCTAATGTGAAGAATTAAAGAGTATTAGAATATATGCAAGAACTATTGTTAGATGTTAAAGGTGTAAGCAAACGTTATTCAGAGGGGAGTTTAGATACTCAAGTACTGAAATCCGTCGATCTTCAAGTGTTTAAGGGAGAGCAGCTGGCGATTGTGGGAACATCAGGTTCAGGCAAAAGTACCCTGTTGCATATTATGGGGACGCTAGATAGGCCAACGAGTGGCTCAGTGACCTTACTTGATGAAAACCTTTACACCCTGTCGAGTCGTCGTCAATCAGAAGTCAGAAACCAAGACTTAGGCTTTATCTATCAATTTCATCACCTGTTACCTGAGTTTACCGCATTAGAGAATGTGGCTATGCCCGCAATGATTCAAGGGATTAAACGGGACATCGCCCATAAAAATGCCAAATCATTGCTTGAACGCGTTGGTCTTGGCCATCGTCTGAATCATGTGCCTGCTGAAATGTCAGGTGGTGAGCGTCAAAGGACTGCGATAGCCAGAGCATTAATTAATAACCCTAAGCTGGTTTTAGCCGATGAGCCAACAGGGAATTTAGATGCAAAAAGTGGCGAAGCTGTATATGAATTGATCAAAGAGCTAGCAACTCAATTAGGCACAGCTTTCGTTGTTGTGACCCATGATGAGAAACTTGCATTGAGAATGGATAGGCAGTTAAAAATGAAAGACGGCAGCCTTTTGAGTGCACAAAGCTTAGCGACTGAAAGTGAGGCTTCATGAGCCATCTTTTGTCAATTTGGGTCGGCTGGCGTTTCTACCTTGCCAGACAATCTAATAGTTTTATTAGCTTTATCTCTTTTGCATCGACCGCAGGTATCGCTCTTGGCGTTGCCGTTTTAATTATCGTCTTGTCAGCAATGAACGGCTTTGAGCGTGAACTCGAAGAGCGGCTGCTCGGTGTGGTCGCGCACGGAGAGCTAAGCGGTGTTAACTCCCCTGTACATGAGTGGCAAAAGATTGCTCAAGATGCAAAACAGATCCCAGGAATCGCAGCCACTGCGCCCTTTATTAGATTGCAAGGTTTAGTACAGAAGCCTGGAGGCTTTCAAGGGTTAACTGTTTTAGGCGTAGATACTCAATATGAGAAGAATGTATCGGTTATCTCTCAATTTATGACTGATGAAGCTTGGGAAACACTTTCCAAGGGAGATATGAATAATATTGTCCTTGGTAAAGGACTTGCTGATACGTTAGCTGTCGAAGTTGGTGATGCTTTGAGCCTATATATGCCAGATATCACCGCTTCAAACAGTAAACGCATTGGGGCTGCAAAAAGCTACCGATTTAGGGTGACAGGGATTTTTGAGCTGGGCGGTGAGTTAGATATGACAACTGCTTATGTTCCGATGGCTTATGCTGCTTCTATTCTCAATATGGGGGAGGGAGTATCAGGTGTAAGGATTAAAGTTGATGAAGTCTTTCAATCACCGAGATTAATACGGGAGCTTGGTTATAGCCAAGAGCAATACCTTTACCTCAGCGATTGGACCCGTACCCAAGGTAACCTTTATCAAGATATACAACTGGTTAGAGTGGTCATGTATCTGGTTCTTGCATTGGTCATTGCTGTGGCTTGTTTTAATATCGTTTCTACCTTAGTGATGGCTGTTCGTGACAAACAATCTGAGATAGCAATACTGCTTACAATGGGGATGAAGCGTGCGTCCATTATGATGATATTCATCGTACAAGGAGCACTGAATGGTATGCTCGGATGTCTTCTCGGTGGCGTGTTTGGCGTCTTAATTGCGGACAACCTTAGTAAAATAGCTGCGGCTATTGAGGATGTTCTCGGGATAAAATTACTCTCTGCTGATGTCTATTTTATTGATTTCTTACCTTCAGAACTTAATTTCACTGATGTGGCTATTGTGCTTACACTAGCGTTATTGATGAGCTTAATCGCCACCATTTACCCCGCTTGGAAAGCGAGTAAAACTCAGCCTGCCCAAGCGCTGGCAGGAAGGTAATTGATGAGCGTCCAATCAGCTATCATAGTGTTGGGCGCGCCAAATGATCAGTATGGACACCTGTCAGACATTTCAATGTCACGTTGTGACACTGCCTTTGCTGAGCTAAAGAATAAAGTCGAGGCCAAAGTTATCTGTACAGGTGGCTTTGGTGAACACTTCAATCAAACACAGTTTCCCCATGCGCGCTATTGTAAGCAGTACTTGATGAATAAAGGCGTTGATGAGAAAAGGTTTCTTGAATTGGTTGAGAGCCGTTTTACCTTCGAAGATGCCACATTGAGCCTGCCTGTTTTAAAGCTACATAAAATACAGACTGCTACTGTTATCACTTCAGATTTTCATATGGAGAGGGTCAGACTGATTTTTGATGGTGTTTTTTCACTCACTTCCCCACCGATCACACTGAACTACTGCGCAGCTCCCACGCCCGTCTCAGAGCAAGTGTTGTCAGAGCTAAAAGCACATGAGCGTAAAGCGATTGAGCGAGAGAAGCGAAACCTTGCCTCTCTCTTAGGTCATTAGCGCGTATTGGCTGACTGTTGTCTTAGCTTGCTGTAACGCTTGCAAGTGAGTTTAGTTACCCCTTTGCTATCCTAACTATTGTTATTCTAACTATGGTTATTGCGGCTTTTCCACTTTAATAGTATTGAATACTTCCACAGCGTTTTAATCAGCAAATAGCCAATCAAGGCAAAAATCGCACCTAATACCAAACAACCGACCAAAAATGGCGGGCCGATCGTCGATACAGAGGCTTCAATCCAATGCCAGCTTGCTTCAAATGCAAACTCTTGGGGAGGGTGACTTAATATTTTTGCACCTAGCATATAGGCGGCATAAAACATGAAAGGCATGGTGACTGGGTTAGTTATCCAGACTAAGGCTACTGCGAGTGGGAGGTTACAGTTAAATACGATTGCCAAGGCTGCAGCTAAAACCATCTGAAACGGCATTGGTATCCAAGCGACAAAGAGTCCTACTGCAAATGCCGTAGGGGCAGAGCGACGATTAAGTGTCCACAAATTATCTTTATGTAAAAGCGTACCGAACATCCGCAAGTGTTTGTGATTGCGCAGGGTTTCAGCTTTAGGCATAAACCTTTCAATGATTTTTTTTGGCATAGGTTGCAATTACTGTCTTAACTTATTCAGTATGAATCGATTTATGTTTGGCTTTAGCATAACCATTATTTCCACACTTCTGTGGCCAATGCTTCCGCCTGCACCCATATATTTTAGTGCTGTTGTGGTCGGGCTGCTAATGCTTCAACGTTACCCGTTGGTCTCGGGGTCATTACTTGCTGTTGGGTGGATATCGATCTTTGTACAACTCTTATTGGTTGTTGAACCACCGAACAAAGCACAAAATGTAATCGTAAGGGGCGAAATCATATCACTAGTTAGCTCAAACGGCGACTGGGTTAGTATGGATATTCGCCTATTGAATTCAAAAAATGAGATTTTTTTATCGAAAGTGCTAAGGGCGGGCTGGGCTCGCCCACCAAAGCTTGCTGTCGGGCAGCGATGGGAGTTGGAGTTAAAAGCGAAACCTATTACCGGAGTACTGAATCAGGGAGGATATAATCAGCAGCGCAACTTGCTCAGTCGACATATTGTGCTGAAAGCGAGTGTGCAATCAGGTACTTTACTCGCTGAGCCGTTAAGTGTTCGTAGTCAGTTACTTGCTAAGCTTAAACCTGCGCTAACAGATAGAGAAAACGGCGATCTACTCTTAGCGCTATTGCTTGGGGATAAAAGCTTACTTAGCAGCCGCAGGTGGGAGGATTTAAGATCTTCTGGTACTGGGCACCTCATCGCTATCTCAGGTTTGCACCTTTCAGTTGTCAGTTCTTGGGTATTTCTTGTTTTACAATTCACACTTACCTATTGTCGGCCTAGTCAAGGCAGAAGTGGCATACTTATAGCGGGGCTGGGCGCTGCAATTAGTGCAATCTGTTATGCCTATTTTGCAGGTTTTGCTTTGCCTACTCAGCGTGCACTTCTTATGTTGTTGATCATGCTGTTGCTCATGTTTTTGAAGCGGTTCTCTTCACCTTGGGAAAGGTTGCTATTTGCACTGTTCATTATTTTGCTGATTGATCCACTTGCTTGTATGAGTGCGGGGTTCTGGCTTTCATTTAGTGCGCTGACAATTATTTTACTCACTGTATCTCAAAAAAATAGTCAACAAGATTATCGAAAAGCTAAAGCTGGGGTTGTACATTGGCTGGGACTATTTTGGGCTATTCAGTGGCGCTTGAGCATAGGGTTAGGCTTAGTACAATCTTTGCTCTTTGGCGGTATATCGTTTTATGGTTTGATGTTTAATCTCATATTTGTCCCATGGTTCTCCTTTGTTGTTATTCCACTCTCTTTTGTATCCTTTGTTACTTGGGGGCTATTTGGAGGTGAGCTTTCTAATGTGTTTTACTTAGCGGATTTAAGTCTGTCACCTTTCAGTGATAGCTTGGCATTGCTTGAAAACTTACCCAATGCTTGGTTATCGCTATCTAGCCAAGAGATTTTAGCTGTTGCTCTTCTATTAATCGGAGGCTGGTTGATATTAAGGCTTACTCGCTTAACGTGGAGGCTGGTTTCTCTTGTCTTTTCTCTTCCTTTTATCATTACTGCGGTCGATCACATTACACCTCTAGAGGAGAACGAGTGGCGCCTCCATTTACTGGATGTTGGTCAAGGGTTAAGTGCGGTTATAGAAAAATCAGGCCGTGCCATCATCTATGATACTGGCGCGGCTTATGGCGAGCATTTTAGCTATGCTGAGCGTGTAGTCGCCCCCTTCCTTAAATACCGCGGGATTAACCATGTCGACTACATCATAGTTAGCCATGGGGATAACGATCATGCTGGTGGGATTAGCGTGTTACGACAGCAGTTCCCTAAAGCTCAGATTATTACCGATGTTCGAGAGTATTCACAACTCGATTGCCGTCCTAAATCTATACATTGGCATGGATTGGATGTTGATATTATAGCGCCAGCATTACCCATCTCTGGCAATAATGGCTCTTGTGTTGTTAAGGTCAGTGATAAGTTTCATCAGATACTACTGCCTGGAGATATTGAAAAAGCGACAGAAAGGCTACTTACTCGTGAGGAGTCAGCGTTAAAAAGTGAGGTTTTGGTCGCTCCTCATCACGGTAGCCGTACCTCATCTACTGTCGGCTTTATCGATAAGGTATCACCTAAGCTTGTACTCTTTGCCGCAGGGTTTAATAATCGTTACGGATTTCCAAAACAAAATATTATTGATAGATACACAAAACAAGGTGCCCGAGTGTTAGTTACGGGAGAAGAGGGGCAGATAAGTGTACTTTTTCATCAACAAGAGCGCCAAGTTAGGGGATATCGTACGAATCTTGCTCCTTTTTGGTACAACCGCTTGTTTAGGTTTGGTGAGAGCGTAGATCCAGAGTAGAATGCTCTTTTTGAATTAAGAATAGACCTCATTAATGACAAACTCTTCCGATAAAGAAGTCTGGACTGTATTTAAGCGCTTATTTGGTTATATCAAACCGCTCAAGGTTGTTTTTGCGCTAGCAGTATTGGGCTTGGTCATGTATGCCGCCGTTGACGCTACTTTTATTGCAGTTATAAAGCCTTTTATTGATGAAGGTTTTGGCGGGCAGGCCAGTCAAGTCACTTCAGCTGCAGGCGTTGGAGGAATCGATTTAGGGACAAGCCAAGGGTTTAACGCCTCTAGTGAAGTGCTAACTATTGCACCCTTTGTCGTCATTTTCCTGTTTAGTGTACGTGGCTTAGCTAACTTTCTCTCGACTTATTGCATTCAGTATATGAGTGCTCGTCTGATTAAAGATATGCGCCAGGAGGTATTTGAACACTACCTTACTTTGCCTGTTAGTTACATGGACCGAGAAAATTCAGGTAATTTAATCTCACGAGTAACCTACGATACTGAACAGATCGCACGAGCGACCGGCAGTGCATTGATCTCTATTGTAAGAGACAGCATCACAGTTATCGGCATGTTGTCGATCATGTTCTACTACTCTTGGAAACTGTCACTATGCATTTTAGTCATCGCGCCTATTATGGGCTTGATCATTTCCGTGGTCAGCAAGCGTTTTAGAAAAGTATCAAAGCGTATTCAAGCTGCAATGGGAGGGGTAACCGCCTCAACAGAGCAGATGATTAAAGGCCACAAAAATGTGTTAGCTTTTGGCGGTCAACAAACAGAATCTGATCGTTTTGCCGCTGTTAACGAGCTTAACCGTTACCAGCACATGAAGCTGGCAATGGCTCAGTCTGTGAGTCAGCCTTTAATTATGGTGATTGGCTCATTTGCCATCGCTTTTGTGCTTTATGCTGCAAGCTTTGAAACCTTACAAGCTGAGCTTACGACCGGTATATTTGCAACCATTCTAGGTGCAATGCTTGCGATGTTGCAGCCAATTAAAAACTTAACTCGAGTGAATGCTGAATTTCAGCGTGGAATCGCGGCATGTACCACAGTATTTGAACTGCTCGATACTCAACCTGAGGTTGATGAAGGTAAACATCAGATTGAACGTGTAAAAGGGAATTTGAGCTTTAATCAGGTGAGCTTTCGTTATCCTGAACAGGAAAAGCTGGCACTAGATAATATCGACTTCTCTGTGAGTCAGGGAAAAACTGTCGCTTTAGTGGGACGCTCAGGCTCAGGTAAGTCAACCATCGCAAATCTTGTGACTCGTTTCTATACGGGATTATCGGAAGGTAGTATTGAACTCGATGGTGTCAATATTGACGACTACAGCCTTAAGTGTTTACGTGAGCAGGTGGCGCTAGTTTCTCAGCAAGTCACGCTATTTAATGACTCTATCGCTAATAATATTGCTTATGCCTATTCAGGCGAGGTGACTCGTGAGCAAATCGTTAAAGCTGCGACACTTGCCCATGCCATGGAGTTTATCGAGCTATTACCTGATGGTTTAGACACGCAAGTCGGTGAAAACGGTGTGTTACTTTCAGGTGGCCAAAGGCAAAGAATTGCTATTGCAAGAGCCATCTTACGTAACTCACCAGTGCTCATCTTAGACGAAGCAACATCAGCCTTAGATACAGAGTCAGAAAAAGCCATACAACAAGGGCTTGATAACCTGCGACATAATAGAACATCGATTGTTATTGCCCACCGCCTATCTACGATAGAATCGGCCGACCTTATCTTAGTGATCGATCAAGGTTTGGTGGTTGAACGAGGCGATCATCAATCATTGCTCGACCAAAACGGTGTCTACGCTAACTTGTATAATATGCAGTTCACTGGTTAATCGAATGCAGAAGTTTGTTAATGCAATTTGGTACCCAAGCAATAAACCATCACTGATGTTTATGCTATTGAGGTACCTTCTGCTGCCGTTATCAGTGCTGTTTTTTCTCGTTAGCACTGCCCGTCGATATCTATTTAAAGTGGGAGTGAACCAGGCGATATCGCTGCCAGTACCTGTGATTATTGTCGGTAATATCACAGTGGGAGGGAGTGGTAAAACACCAACCGTTATCTACCTTATTGAGTTGCTTAGAAAGCAAGGACTCAGACCTGGCGTGATTAGCCGTGGTTATGGTATAGAATTTGATGGTGTGAGAGTTGTAGAGCCTGGAATGGATACATCTGAGGTCGGCGATGAGCCTGCGATGATAGTGGCCAGAACAGGGGTTGCTATGGTCATAGGCGCTGACCGAGTTTCAGCCGCAAAAGAGTTAATTAAGCGTGGTGATGTTGATGTCATCATCAGCGATGATGGTTTACAGCATTACAAGCTAGAGCGTGATATTGAGTTGGTTATCCTCGATGGGGAACGTAGGCTCGGTAATGGCGCGCTTTTGCCTGCAGGGCCGTTGCGTGAAGGCGCTTGGCGAATGGGGCATGTTGACTTTGTTATCGTCAACGGTGAAGCACACCATGATGAATATCAGATGGCACTAGCACCTTCTGGATTGAAGGCTGTTGCACCGGGTAATCTCTCGACCTTTGAGCAACAGACTGCGACAGCTATTGCTGGCATTGGCAATCCGCAACGTTTTTTTAATACATTGGCTCAGGAAGGTTATCTGATCGATAAAACACATGCTTTTGATGATCATCAAGCCTATACAGCAGAGGTGTTGTCTCAAGTTGTTGGTGATGCGCCTGTATTAATGACAGAAAAAGATGCGGTCAAGTGTCGCGATTTTGCAAAAGATAACTGGTGGTATCTTGCAGTTGATGCAAAGCTATCATCAACATTTGAATCAAAACTTATGGACAAGGTCCATAGCGTTATCGAACAGAAGAAAGGAAAGTCAGATGGCATTTGATAAAAAATTATTAGAAATTGTTGCTTGCCCAGTGTGTAAGGGAAAGCTGACGTATGATAAGACAAAGCAGATACTGATCTGTAAAGCTGATCGCCTTGCTTATGCTATCAATGATGGTATACCTGTATTGCTCGAGAATAAGGCTGAGCCTTGGCAGGAAGAAGCGTAAAGGCTTATCTGTTTGAATAACGCTCCTAATAGGGGCGTTTTTTTTGACATGTTGAATCAATACCTATGATGACGGTTAATCATTGTTGTCTCCAATGTCTAGATTGTCATCAGCTGTATATTCAGCCTGATTGAACTAAAAAAATACGCACTTATGTGCGTATTTTCATGTGGAGCCGAAGAGGTGAACTACTTCAAACCTTCATAGAGGGTTGTTATCCATCTGTCATGGCTGATAAACGACCAACTCCAGTCCCTTTCGCTTTTAGGGACACCTTGCGCTTTAACCTGCTCAAGTGTCTTTCCTTCGGCGATATTATCTTGCATCCAATTAATAGAGCTATCAAGCATGTGTTTAAAGCGAATGAGATCGTCCTTGTTGGCTATCTCACCATGGCCAGGAATGACCTGAGTAGCGCTGTCAATTTTTCTTATCATGGTCGCGACATTATCTCGATAACCTATAACTGAGCCACCTGCTTTTAGGTCGATATAGGGGTATCTGTCTTTGAAGAAGAGATCGCCCATATGCACGACACTTTTGTCAGCCCAAAGTACCACGCTGTCGCCATCGGTATGGCCAGGACCCATATGTAATAGATGCAAAGTGCTATTGTTGAGATGAATACTAGTCCCTTCATGATAAGTGACAGAAGGTAATCCGGCAGGCTTGTAACTTGTATCGCCAGCCAAACGCTTGAGTACATTGTGATGAGCGAAGATGATAGAGCTTTGGCCAAATAGATTGTTCCCCCCGGTATGATCGCCATGGTAATGCGTATTGACGACATACTTAGGTAAGCCGGGCTGAATGGTTGATAAAGTGGCTATTATTTTTTCTGATAGTGGGGCAAATTGATTATCAATAATCAAGATACCGTCTTTACCCGCCGATACGCCGATATTGCCACCAGAGCCTGTCAGCATATAACTCGACTCGGACAGTTTCAGTTGAGTGACTTCAACGTCTGAAAATCTATCAGCGATGGCTGAAAAAGAGAGTGTCAATGTTAATGCTAACGAAGATGTTTTGGTAAAAAAATTAAAAGAGCCCATGCTAGTCACCCTTGTTACTGCTTTTTTATTATTGTTAATTATTCTTTGCTGTTAATAACATACAGGTAAAAAAAAGGGGCTGCAATCAGCAACCCCTATTCTTTTAATATATCTGACCGCAATTGGCGGCAGCGGGTTTTAATAAGCCCAAGGTATTAATCTTCTTGAACGGGTATTAGCTTCACCAAGCCTCACAGCTGAGTTATAGCGTATGCGGTAGAGAGCCTGGTAGCAAAGTGGCACTAGGTATAGACTTGTGACCGTTGAAAAGGTTAATCCCCCTATGATGGCGATTGCCATAGGCGAATATGAAGGACCACCTCCGCCTAATTGAGTATCTCCCATAGCCAGTGGTACTAAACCCAATACAGTGGTACCTACCGTCATGAGTACAGGACGTAGACGAGAAATACATACCTGACTAATAGCGTTCGATAACTTATCCAATTCAGGCTCTTTCTGGTTAATCTGATCCACCAAAACAATGCCGTTATTGACCACAATTCCCATTAAGATCAAGATACCAATCATCACCATGACCCCCATAGGCGTGCCACTGAATAATAAGCCCCAGAACACACCTGTAATTGAAAAGAGAATTGAGGTAATAATTGCTGTGGGCAGTAACAGGGATTCAAATAGTGCAGCCATTACAATATAGATCATGGCGATAGCTAAGATCATGTTTGTGACCATAATCCCTTGATCTTCATCTTGCTTTTGGAAGCCACCTCGTAATGAATAACCGTAACCTGCAGGGAAGTTCACTGTATCCATCACCTCAGTGATTTTCTCTTGTGCTTCTTCGGTGGTTAAGTCATCAAGGTTAGCACCAATCGATAGGGCTGTTTGTCTGTCGTAATGGCGAATCGTGTCAAATCGTGGTGAGATCTGGACATTCGCTAAACTATCCAAAGTGTATACGCGATTATCGATACGGATAATCGGTAGCTGCTTCAAACGCTCAAGTGACAGGCGCCACTCTTGTTCAAAAGACATCTCAATACGCAGTTCGCCATTAGGATCGTGACGGAATGAGCGAAGCTGAGTACCTCTTAATGCCATAGAGATACTCGATGCAATCTCGTTGAGTTTAAGATCGAGTCGGGCGGCCATCTGACGGTCAATTTGTATCACTACCTCTTGCTGTGCGCCACTGAGTTCAGATCTTACATCGGTTAAGCCTTCAATCTTTGACAGCAGAGGGATCACATTATTACTGATCTCGATTAAATCACTGGTTGAACGACCTGTTAATGTGACTCTTAAACCATTGTTACCTCCCCCCCAGCCAAATTGAGGTTTGGCTATTGAGAATTTCGGAAAGCCTTCCCTAATGCTTTTTTTCAGCGCTTTCATGTCGACCTCTGTATCCTCTTTAAGGATCAGCGTCGATTGACCGCGATCAGGCGCATAATAGCTATAAACAGAGTCGATATGGAACTCATCTTTATTGGCATAAAGATACTTCTCCATCTTAGTGATCATCGCTTCAGTAACATCTAAGTTATGACGACCTTCAACTTGATAATTAATGTAGAGCTTATTGTTACCTTCGCCATCAGATTGATCTTGTTTGACCATACTCAAGGGCAGTGCAGTCGACGCTAAGATGAGTATAGAAATCACGCCTGAAGTGCGAGGGTGGGCTAATATCCAGCCTAAACTTTTCTGATAGAAAGTCTGTAGCTTGCTTTCACTTGTTTTAGCGTCGACTTTGATGTTCATTTTACTGAGCATTAGTGGCAGTAAAGTCTTAGCAACGAGCAGGGAAGCGGCCAGTGAAATACAGATGGCGATCGCTACATGCTCCAAGAAAATGGTGAGCTCAACTTTTACACCAAATATATTAGGCAGGAATACAATGGCTGTCGTCAGGGTTCCCGCTAGCACAGCAAGTGCGACCTTATTCACGCCAGAAAGTACGGCGGTGTTGTTGACCTCATCAAATGATGCTTTATTTGTTGAGTTTTCATTGGCTGCGGCTTGTTTCTCCTGCAGCACACTTTCAGTGACCACAACCGCATTATCGATAAGCATACCAACAGCAAGCAGTAAGCCCATCATAGAGAGGATATTGAGGCTGTAACCTAGCAGATACATAGCAGCTAACGTCATGCAGATTGAAATTGGCACTGAGGTGACTACGACTAGGGTCATCTTCAAGTTTCTTAAAAACAGATACAAGACAGCAAAAGAGAGTAGGGCACCAATTAATCCTGCGGTGAGAAGATCATTAAGTGATGAGGTGACGCCATAAGCTTGATCTTCCATCACAAACAATTTAATGCCATCAAATTGCTGATCTTGTTTCGCATTTTCAATGACTTTCATCACTCGCTCAGAGACTTCAACTAAGTTGGCGCCGGACTCTTTAAACACGTCTAAGCCTACGGCATAGTTTTGATCGAGATGACGCCCATCTAAACGTTCTGGGAGTGAATAGGTCACATTGGCGATATCGCCTAGTGTGATGCCGGGCTTGAGTACCACTGCATTGATCTCATCGAGATTTCTAAACTCACCTTTTGGAGAGACTTGATAGACTCTTGCATTGGCTCTTAAAATACCGGCACTTACAATGAAGTTTTCTTGCTGTAATCGCTGGTTAAGGTACTGCAGTGAGACGCCGCTTGATGACAGCTTATCGGCATTAATCCTAATCTCTATCTGCTTTTGCTCAACCCCATACAAGGTGACTTGAGAAACGCCCTCGACTCGTTCGAGTGGACGTTTTAATTGCTTGTCGAGTAGATCAAAAGCACCTGAAAGCTCACGATCACTCGATATCCTCAAGTTAAGTACAGGCATATCAGCAGTACTGAACTGTCTAATAAAGACCCGCTCAACATCTTTAGGTAAAAGGTGCCTTACAGCATCAACTTTTTCACGTGCTTCCAGACTCTTTGTTGCGACATTCTCGCCCCACTTCATTCTGAGTTCGATTTCTGCGCCATTTTGAGAAGAGCTAGATCTTAGCTCCTCTATACCACCCATGGTTGCCAATGACTCTTCCAAAATACTGGTGATGTCACGCTCCACCTCAGCTGGCGTTGAGCCTTTGTAGGGAACCTCAATATTGACCTGTGGCATATCAATGCCGGGAAACATCTCCAGTGGCAGCAAGCGACTCGAAGCCAAACCAAATAGCAGAATGGCGACGAAGAACATGCTGGTGGTAACAGGTCTAGATATCGCTAACTTTGTGATATTCATGCCTGGTCTCCTTGCATTGCCATGCTTTCAGTACCTGTATGAGCTGGCGAGTTTTTGTCAGCTTGTTTCGGCTCAAACTCTTTACGGTCAAATAGGGCATACAGCACAGGGATCACGACGAGTGTCAGTAGCGTCGATAGGATTAATCCAAATATGACAGTAATGGCCATAGGGGCTCTCACTTCTGAACCATCTCCTAAACCAAACGCCATTGGAGATAAGCCTAGTGCTGTCGTTAGGGTAGTCATGATAATTGGGCGTAAACGCGATTTTGCGGCTTGCGATATTGCTGACATCTTCTCAATGCCTTCAGCCCTTAGTTGATTAATACGGTCAACTAAAACAATGGCATTATTGACTACGATACCCGCTAGCATGATAAGTCCGATAAACACCACCACACTGAGATGAGTGTTAGTGATATACAGGCCTAAAATACTGCCGCCTACAGCCATTGGCACTGCAATTAAGATAAGCAGTGGGTGTAATAGAGACTCAAACTGACTAGCCATAACCAGATAGACTAAGAATACTGCTAGCACTAAAGCTATCTGCAGTGACTGGAAAGAGTGCTCCATCTCCTCATTTTGACCACCAAACCTAGCTTGAATTGAGGTGGGCAGTGTTTGATTAGCGAGAATGTCTCTGGCTTCTAGTACTGCTTCATTCAAGTCTCCGTAAGCTAAGTTTGCAGAAACGATAGCAACTCTTTGCTGGCTTATACGGTTAATGGCAGATGGGCCAAGCTTTAAAGTCACATCAGCCACTGCACTTAGGGCAATAGGGTGACTGCTATCTGGATTGATGATCATGGCATCAATATCACTGATCTGATCGCGTTCATCAATTTCGCTTCTTACTAAGATATCGACTTTACGATCTCGTACTGTGTATTGACTCGCTACTGTGCCACCAATTCGTTGTGCGATACGATTTGCAACCGTTGGTGCATCCATACCTAACGCTGCGAGTCGCTCATGGTCGAAACGTATGCTCAGCTCAGGCTGGCCATCTCTAAGACTAGTGTTAAGGTCTGCAAAACGATCTGAGTCAGATAGAGCATCAACTAAGTTGTTTGAGGTTTGTTTTAGTTGAGCCAAATCATAACCAACTAATTCAATTTCAAGCGGTGTCTTAAAGCTAAATAGCTCTGGATGTTGGATTTTTGCTTCTAGCTCTGGAATACGCATGGCTGTGGTTCGCAATACAGATGCTACTGCGTCAAAGGCGTTATGATCAGCGAGTACAACTTGCAAGCGTCCCCAGTTTTCACCGCCACGTGAAGTGTCTGATGTCATCAAACCACCGCTACCAGCTTGGCTATAGGCGTGTTTCACATCTTCTCTGTCTTTAATAGATAGCGCAAGGCGGCGAAGTACCTTGTCTGTTTCTGAAACCTCAGTGCCTGGTGCGAGTAATATCTCTACGTAGAACTCACCTTGGTTCATTGGAGGAATAAGCTCCATACCAAGCTTAGGTATCAAAGATGCGGCAGAAACTGTCACTAAAATAGCGATAGAGAGTGTTAACACTTTAAACTTAAGGGCGAATGCTAAAAGGCTGTGATAAATACGCTCAAGTTGGCGGTAACACCAGTTGAACCCTTGGCTGAGCGGACGCATAAATAGTCCGGTAAACCAAGAGATGACGCGTCCTATCATTAGCACTGTAGTAAGTAAAATGCTAGGTAAGTAACTGAACAACATTACAAATGGAAAAGAGAATACTGTTGCACTGTAATGCTTTAACTTGCCAAGCTTAGTTTCAGGTGTTGGCTTTTTCTCTTTAGCCAGTAGTGGCGGTAGCGTTTTAATGCCTTCTCTTGAAGCCAACATAGGAATAGTGGTTAGGGCGACTAACAAAGACGCAAGTAGTGCAAATGTCACGGTTAGGGCTTGATCTGAAAACAGGGCGCCCGCCACACCATCGACAAACACTAATGGAACAAAAACAGCCAAGGTCGTCAGTGTAGATGCAAATATAGCGCCCGATACCTCTTTGGTTCCTGTGACGGCGGCTTCAAGTTTACTCATTCCAAGAGAGCGGCAGCGGTCGATATTTTCCAGCACAACAATGGCATTATCGACTAATAAGCCGACAGCAAGCGCAATGCCCCCTAAAGACATAATGTTTAAACTAATATTGGCAAAGTACATCATGTTAAATGTAGCTATCACCGAGAATGGAATAGAGATAGAGATGATCAAGGTTGGAATGATATCTCGTAAAAACAGGTAGATGATAAGCATAGAGAGTAAACTCCCTATTAATGCCGCAGATGTTACTTCACTGACTGCACTTTCAATAAACTCAGATTGATCGTAAATAACCGTGAGATCTGACTTAACATTACTCGCATTTATATTGTCCAGCGCCGCAGTCACTTTTCTAGCAACGGCTACCGTATTGGCATCGCCCTCTTTATAGATAGCTAGCTCAATGGACTCTTGATCGCCAATACGTGTTATATCGTTCCTCTCCTTGTGAGCATCGATGATTTCAGCAACTTCAAAGAGTTTTACTAATGTTTGCGCATCTCTATAAACAATGATCTGGCCGAGCTCTTCGAGAGAGTTAAATTGGTTCAAGGTTCTGACTAGGTACTCTTTATCACCTTGTATCACTTTACCCGCTGAAAGGTTGATGTTCTCTTCGGCAATTCGGTTTCGAATTTTGTCAGCATTCAAGTTCAACTGAGTGAGCTTTTGCTGATTGAGCTGAATATGTACCTCTTGTTGTAAACCACCAGAAAGCCTAACCGCCGCAACACCACTTAAAGACTCTAGTTGACGCTTTAGCTCCTCCTCGGCATAAGTTCTCATCTGTTTAAGTTCTGTGTCACTGGCATCAGGGACGGATAGTGCTAAGCGCACAATAGGGTCAAGGTTAGGGTTGAACCTGAGTAATAATGGCTTTTTAACGTCCAATGGCAAAATAATAGTGTCTAGCTTCTCTCTCACATCTAGGCTGGCCATATCCATGTCTGTACCCCATTCAAATTCGAGTACGACATCCGACATACCTGAACGAGAGATAGAACTGATTTTTCTAAGACCTTTTACAATCCCTGCGGCTTCTTCAATAGGCTTAGAGACTAACTGCTCGACTTCGACCGGCGCTGCACCCACATATTGTGTACGTATGGTAATTGTTGGGTAGCTTAGATCTGGTAGTAATTTTACTGCCAGACGCGAGAAGCCAACCATGCCAAAAAGAATCACAGCAAGCATAAACATCCATACAGTGACAGGTCGTTTTACCGATGTTTTTATAATAGACATAATTCGGTTCCTTACTTGTCGACAGAAGCTAAGTCTAATGCGCTAATTACTTCAACAAGCGATTGATCTTTCAAGTTCTGCTGACCTCGGATAACAATTTGTTCTCCAGATTCGATCCCTGAAACTATCTCTACAGTGTCGGCTTCTCGGTACCCGAGTGAGACTTGGCGACGATCAACATTTGTTCCATCGATGACATAGAGCGCAAATTCGTTATCTTGATTAACAACGGCGTTGTAGGGAACGGTTATGACGTTGGTATGAGTGTCATATCTGAGCTCAACACGAGTAAACATGCCGGCTTTTAATTTTGCGGTCTGATTCGGGACTGATAGGGTGACTTTAAAGGTACCGCTTTGAGCATCAACAACAGGGCTGATCCGCAACACTTTGGCGTGTACAGTCTCTAGTGAATGTTTATTGGCAAACACTTGAGCATCTTGACCTAAACGTAAGCTTTGAAGTTGTTGCTCTGGAAGGTGCACGATGCCGTGTAGTTCATCTTGGTTAACGATATAGAAAAGTTCTTCAAACTCTTTAGCCATATTACCTGTTTTAACAAAACGAGTGGCTACTACGCCATCGATGGGGGAGCGGACCATGCTTTCTTCAACATGCAAGCCAGCAAGATCGCGTTTAGCAATAGCCGCTTGTAAATTGTATTCAAGCTTAGCCATAGAGTCGGCACTGATAAATTCTTTGTTACTCATTTTCTTTAATCGATTAAGTTCTTGCTCGATTATCTCTACTTCGGCTTGTGAGCGAGCCAAATCGTATCTCTGCCTTTTAGCATCGATGACTGCAAGCAACTGACCTTTAGTGACTCTGTCTCCCTCTTCAACTTTGATCTTTTCGATTAACCCTGCAATACGAGTTACCACCTTGGCCTCTTCAGGCGCTTCTAACGTGGCCGTTGTGCTATAGAAAGAGGAAACATCACCTTGAATGACGGTAGTGGTTTCAACAGGAACGGCATATTTCTCCTCCTCTTTAACTTCCTCTTCGCCACTACAAGCAGATAATACAGAGATAAGAACGAGAGGCAGGGCTAATTTAAATCTATTCATAGAGGTTGTTTTTTTGCTATTTGCTTGAGAAACAGTAGAGCCGACGTTAACTGATGTATTTAAAGAGTCCATGTAAAAATACCTTTGTTATTTATTCCAATTGTCACTACTTAAGCATAAGCCGTGCCATTATTTAATTTTCCCTAAATACAGTCACTTACAGTGTTTTTGGCTTTTGGTGACTAATTTGTTAAACACTTTGTAGCGAAAAGGTTTAAAAAATGATGCTTTTGACTAAAGAAAATTAAAAGCTTTATTAACAAGTGGTGCAAATAGCAATTGATACAAAATGTATCGGCAGTTGTTGAGCCTGTATTTGTTTTAGTGATAATCATAATTGCTTTTGCTGCATGTATTAGCCTGAGGCTTAGCGGGATAATGGATTACTTTAAGGAGTGAGCAATGAAGAAATTAGTCCTAGGGGCACTATTAACTTGTTTAATCGTGGCACCGTCATTACATGCTGAGAACTTACTCAAAGATGCGGTACGTTTTAATCGAGATGTTAAACAGAATAAGTGGAAATATAAGCATAAGTATCAGAAAGCTGAACGAAAAGTACATAAGACACAGGACGGAATTCGAGATTTTTCAGATGGCACTTATGTCGATAAACATATGGATAAGCTTGAGCATAACGCTGCAAGAAAAATAGATAGAGCTAAAGATAAGCTAGACCCACGAGATGAGATAGCTGATGAGATGCGTAGAGAGATAAATAAACGCAAACGAGAGGCTGTAGATAACTGGTTAGCAGATTGATTAAACAATAAGTTTGGTTAAATATCCTGCTAACTTGTGTAGTCGCTCCTTGTCTTCTTGATTTAGTTTTAGCCATCTCGTATTTAGTTCAGTATGATTTATGTCGATGAAAGTTGGAACAGGGCGCGATTTTAGAAGATGAATGATCTGATAATACGTAAATTTGAGAGTCATAAAGGCTTTGAAGAAGCTGAATTACTCTGGAAAATTAAGTTTGATACTATTCGGCAAGTGAATCGCCGTGACTACTCACAGAAGTTGGTTACTGCTTGGGCACCCACTGAGCAAGCACCAAAAGGTTGGCAAGAACGAGTCACACTTATGGACCCATTTATCGCTGAGCTATCTGGAAAGTTAGTGGGATTTGCAGATCTGCAGCCAGATGGTTATATCGATCATTTCTTTTGTCATCTCGAGCATCAAGGACAAGGCGTAGGAAGTGCCTTAATGAAGACGTTAATTCAGACAGCGAAGGTTAAGGGCTTAGGTAAAATGTACTCCCATGTCAGCATTACAGCCAAGCCTTTCTTTGAGCATTTTGGCTTTTTATCGGTTAAAGCTCAAGAAGTTGAAGTTAGGGGAGAGATATTGAGCAACTTTGTGATGGAGAAGAAGCTTAATGCTGCTAGCTGCTAGGAAGAGTCTAGACGTATATCGATTCCAAGATAAAACACAGGCAATAAAAAAGGCACTCAATGAGTGCCTTTTTTTATCAGTAATTAGTGACTAAATACTGAATGCTAATAGCTTTTGCTTATCGCTTGTCTTTAGCGATAAAACTACGCTCTGCGTCACCTGTGTATAACTGACGAGGACGGCTGATCTTATGACCAGGCTGATCAAGCATCTCTTTCCAGTGAGCAATCCAACCTACTGTACGCGCTAGGGCGAATAGTACTGTGAACATGCTTGTCGGAATACCGATAGCTTTCATGATGATACCTGAATAGAAATCAACGTTTGGATAAAGCTTCTTAGAGACGAAATACTCATCTTCAAGAGCAATACGCTCAAGTTCCATAGCAACATCAAGCAGTGGATCGTTAACTTTTAGTTCACTAAGTACTTCATGACAGGTTTCACGCATCACTTTAGCGCGAGGGTCAAAGTTCTTATAAACACGGTGTCCAAAGCCCATTAGACGGAAAGGATCTTCTTTATCCTTAGCACGTGCAATAAACTCAGGAATGCGATCAACGCTACCAATCTCTTCAAGCATATTGAGACAAGCTTCGTTAGCACCACCGTGTGCAGGTCCCCATAGTGATGCAATACCCGCTGCGATACATGCAAATGGGTTAGCACCTGAAGAGCCAGCTAAACGTACAGTCGATGTAGAGGCGTTCTGTTCGTGATCAGCATGCAAAATAAAGATGCGATCCATAGCGCGTTCAACGATTGGGTTAACCTTGTACTCTTCACACGGAACAGCAAACATCATGCTGAGGAAGTTACCTGCGTAGCTCAAGTCATTTCGTGGATAGACGAATGGCTGGCCGATTGAGTATTTGTAGCACATTGCTGCGATTGTCGGCATTTTTGAAACAAGACGGAATGCAGCGATTTCGCGGTGACGCTCATCGTTCACATCTAGTGAGTCTTGGTAAAATGCAGAAAGAGCACCTGTGACACCACAAAGCATTGCCATTGGGTGAGCATCACGTCTAAAGCCTCGGAAGAAGGCTGCAAGTTGCTCATTGACCATAGTGTGGTTTTTTACGGTATGAACAAACTGTTCATATTGAGTTTTTGAAGGCAACTCTCCGTATAGAAGCAAATAACACAGATCTAAATAATCTGAATCTACAGCAAGCTCACCAATCGGGTAACCGCGGTGTAGCAGTATCCCTTGAGCGCCGTCAATATATGTAATTGCTGATTCGCAGGAAGCTGTCGCGAGAAATCCTGGATCGAAGGTAAAATGACCCTTGCTACCTAATTTACTGATGTCGATAACATCAAAACCTGCCGTTCCTTTTTTTATTGGCAGATCGATTGAGTCATTCCCCGGCAGTTCCAACTTGGCTATATTATCAGCCATACCCGTTCTCCTTACTTCATTCTTATGTGAGTGCGGCTTATCAAACGCCAATACTGTACAGTGAATCTAGATCACATTTCAATTTAAATAACCGTTTAAATTTCTTAGACCATGGTCTTATTTCAGTCAAACCCTGTAACAGAACAGGAACTTGGCAGATTTTTTTACCAAAAAAACAAAATTTGCATAATGTGATGTTTGTATTTGACATTTCTCACGAGTATACTTGCTCCAGCTCAGAAGAGCCGCAGACGTTACCAGTTGGTTAGCACTTTTTTATAAGCTTAATTAGTGCCTTCTAATCCGATAACAATCTGTTTAACTTTTCTTTTGTGATGACTTTGAAATGTGAGTTATGTCACAGTTCGAAATTTGAGCAAAAGCGGATCGTATAACAAAAATATAGCTCAATTGAGCAGAGTGAGCAGAACGTGAAAAAGCAAAGACCTGTCCATCTAGATCTGCAGACCATACGCTTTCCTGCAACAGCGATTGCGTCCATTCTTCATCGTGTATCCGGTGTCATCATGCTATTTGCAGTTGGCATTCTTATCTGGTTGTTAAATGAATCTTTAGCATCCCCTGAGAGTTTTGCCGGCGTACAAGCCCTGTTTGATAACTTAGTGGTTAAGTTTGTCATCTGGGGAATTCTTACCGCATTGGGTTATCACATCATCGTTGGCATACGCCATCTGATTATGGATACCGGCCGCTGGGAGGAGCTTGCCTCTGGCATCGCTTCGGCAAAAGCCGCATTCGCATTGTCAATTGCGTTTTCAATCATTGTGGGGATTTGGGTATGGTAACTAATGCAGCGAGTCTTGGACGCAGCGGTGTTCATGACTTTATTCTTATACGCGCAAGTGCAATTATTTTAACACTTTACACCATCTTTTTGGTTGGGTTTATTGCCACTAGCTCTCCTCTTACCTATGACGCATGGCATGGTTTGTTCAGTGGATTACCAATGAAGGTATTTACACTGCTGGCGCTTGTTTCGATTCTAGTCCACGCATGGATTGGTATCTGGCAGGTGCTTACCGACTACGTAAAGCCGTTAATGCTTCGTGGTGTACTTCAGTTTGTTTTTGTCGTAGCAGCCTTCTCATATTTGGCGGCAGGCATTGTGATAGTGTGGGGTGTTTAAGTGAGTATTCCAGTTCGCGAGTTTGATGCAGTCGTTATTGGCGCCGGTGGCGCAGGTATGCGAGCAGCACTACAGATTTCTAAAGAAGGTAAGAGCTGCGCGCTTTTATCAAAAGTTTTTCCAACACGTTCTCATACTGTATCTGCGCAGGGTGGTATTACCGTAGCACTTGGTAATGCCCACGAAGATCATTGGGAACAACACATGTACGATACCGTTAAAGGTTCTGATTTTATCGGTGACCAAGAAGCCATTGAGTTCATGTGTAAGACAGGTCCTGAAGCCGTTATAGAACTGGAGCAGATGGGTCTTCCATTTTCTCGTTTTGATAATGGCAAAATCTACCAGCGTCCTTTCGGTGGCCAGTCAAAGAATTTTGGTGGCGAGCAAGCTGCTCGTACCGCTGCAGCGGCTGACCGCACAGGTCATGCATTGCTTCACTGCCTTTATCAGCAAAACGTTAAGCATAAGACCGAAGTTTTCTCTGAATGGTATGCACTCGATCTTGTAAAGAACGAAGAAGGTGCAATTGTAGGTTGTACTGCCATTGATATAGAAAGCGGCGAAATCGTTTATTTCAAAGCGAAGGCGACTATTCTTGCTACGGGTGGTGCTGGGCGTATTTTCGCTTCTACGACCAATGCTCACATTAACACTGGTGACGGTGTTGGTATGGCTATGCGTGCTGGCGTTCAGATGCAAGATATGGAGATGTGGCAGTTCCACCCAACCGGTATTGCTGGTGCGGGGGTACTTGTTACTGAAGGTTGTCGTGGTGAAGGTGGATACCTACTTAACAAAGACGGCGAACGCTTCATGGAGCGCTATGCGCCTAACGCGAAAGATTTAGCCTCTCGCGACGTAGTCGCTCGTTCGATGATGACTGAAATTCGTGAAGGCCGTGGTCTTGATGGTCCTTTAGGTCCGCATTGTCTACTTAAGTTAGATCATTTAGGCAAAGAGACACTAGAAGCACGTCTTCCTGGTGTATGTGAACTGTCACGTACCTTTGCTCACATTGACCCTGCAGATGGGCCAATCCCTGTACTACCAACGTGTCATTACATGATGGGTGGTTTGCCTGCTAAAGTGAGTGGACAAGTTATTCGTCAAAATAGCGATGGTACTGAGCAAGATGTTGTTGGTCTTTTCGCTGTTGGTGAAATTGCCTGTGTATCAGTACATGGCGCTAACCGCCTTGGTGGTAACTCACTACTTGATTTAGTGGTATTTGGCCGCGCAGCGGGTCAGCACTTAGGTAAAGCGCTTGATGAAACTGCAGATCCTAAAGATGCGAGTGAAGCAAACATTGCTGAATCTCTTGAGCGTTTGAACCGCTGGGAAAGCAACAAAGATGGTGAAGACCCTGCACAAATCCGTAAGGACTTGCAGCTTTGTATGCAGCTAAACTTCTCTGTATTCCGTAGCGGTGACGCGATGGCGGAAGGGCTAAAAGAGCTTAAGGCAATTCGTGAGCGTCTAAATAACGCTAAGCTTTCAGACAACTCAACTGAGTTTAATACTCAGCGTATCGAGTGTTTAGAGTTAGATAACTTGATGGCTACGGCAATCGCTACCGCTTATGCGGCTAACTACCGTACAGAAAGCCGTGGTGCTCACTCTCGTGAAGATTTCCTCGACCGTGATGATGAAAACTGGTTATGCCACAGTGTCTTCGACCCGGTTTCTGAAGAGATGGCTAAACGTGATGTGAACATGGAGCCTAAGCTTCGTGATGCCTTCCCACCGATTAAGCGTACTTACTAAGGAGATTGAGATGAATTTGAATATCGCAATTTATCGTTATAATCCTGATGTAGACGCTAAGCCGTATATGAAGGATTACACGTTGGAAGTCGCTGAAGGTAGCGACATGATGATTCTTGATGCGCTTATGCTGCTAAAAGAGCAAGATCCAACACTCGCTTTCCGTCGCTCATGCCGAGAAGGTGTTTGTGGTAGTGACGGTCTGAATATGAATGGTAAAAACGGCCTAGCGTGTATCACGCCAGTGTCTACATTCAAAGGTAAGAAAATAGAGATCAGACCACTGCCAGGTATGCCAGTTATCCGTGATCTTATTGTGGACTTATCTCAGTTCTACAAGCAGTATGAAAAGATCAAGCCGTATCTGATTAATGATGAAAAAACGCCTGCGCGTGAGCATCTGCAATCGCCTGAAGAACGTGAACATTTAGATGGTCTTTATGAATGTATCATGTGTGCTTGTTGTTCTACCGCTTGCCCATCATTTTGGTGGAACCCTGATAAATTTATCGGTCCAAGTGGCTTGTTACATGCCTATCGATTCCTTATCGATAGCCGTGATACAGCAACTGAGGAACGCTTATCAGAGCTTGATGATGCATACAGCGTATTCCGCTGCCATGGCATCATGAACTGTGTGGATGTTTGTCCTAAGGGACTTAATCCAACTAAAGCGATTGGACATATTAAGTCTATGTTGCTGAAGAGAGCAGTATAAATGCAAGACAAAGAGCTAATAGCAATAATTATATAGCTCGAACTGAGTCACTTCTCCTGTGAGAAGTGGCTCTTTTGTGTAATGGAACTACAATATGCCGTGAAATCTGGAACTCTAGGGGCGGCAAATGATGTGTGTCTCTCGTCTGTTTTTTTGTTGAGTATGACTAGAGTGCATATATAAAACTTTGGCTAAAAACGTGTATAAAGTTTGAAAGGAATAGAAATGCACCAAGGCATCATGAAAGCCTGGCTCGAATCATCACACCTAAGTGGTGCCAATTCGACCTATGTAGAAGAGATGTATGAAGCCTATCAAGAAGACCCTCAGTCTGTTGCAGAAGACTGGCAAGTGGTGTTTGATAACCTCCCTCATGCCAATGGCGCATCAACAGATGTTCCTGAAGCTGCCCACTCAAAAGTACGTGACTATTTTCGTAGCCTTGCACTTGAAGGACGTCAAAAGGGCTTAGCCCGTGCGACCGATCCTGAAGTTGATGCTAAGCAAGTTAAAGTCCTACAGATGATCAACGCTCACCGTTTCCGTGGCCACCAGAATGCGAATCTTGACCCGCTGGAGCTTTGGAAGCGTGATACTGTCTCTGAACTGGACCCTGCCTACCATGGTTTAACTGGCGAAGATATGCAGCGTGAATTCAATACAGGCTCATTTGCTCATGGTGGTGACACCATGAAGCTTAGCGATCTTGTTAGCGCACTGAAAGCGACATATTGTGGCTCAATCGGTGCTGAATACATGCACATTACTGATACTGAAGAGAAGCGCTGGCTGCAACAAAGGTTAGAACCTTCTTTAGGTAGAGCTAATTACGACAAAGTATCTAAGACCCGTATTCTTCAAGGTTTAAATGCCGCTGAAGGTATGGAAAAGTATTTAGGCGCTAAATTCCCTGGCGCGAAGCGTTTCTCACTCGAAGGTGGCGATGCGCTCGTCCCTATGATGCGAGAAATTATCTATCGTGCGGGTGAAGAGGGCACTAAAGAAGTTGTCGTTGGTATGGCCCACCGTGGTCGTCTTAACTTATTGGTTAATATCTTAGGTAAAAAACCTGCTGAGTTATTTGACGAATTTGCGGGTAAGCATAGCGAACTTAACGGTTCTGGTGATGTTAAGTATCACCAAGGTTTCTCCTCCGATTTTGAAACGCCAGGCGGCAATGTTCATCTTGCCCTTGCATTCAATCCATCGCACCTTGAAATCGTTAACCCAGTGGTTATGGGCTCAGTTCGTGCTCGCTTAGATCGCCGTGGATGTCCTGATGGCAGACAGGTATTACCTATCACCATTCATGGTGACTCTGCGATTACTGGTCAAGGTATCGTACAAGAGACGTTTAACATGTCTCAGACTCGCGGTTTTACCGTGGGTGGCAGTATTCGCATCGTGGTTAACAACCAGGTTGGTTTTACCACTAACTTAACCGAAGATGTGCGTTCTACTGAATACTGTACCGATATCGCTAAGATGGTTCAGGCGCCTATTTTCCATGTGAATGCTGATGACCCTGAAGCGGTCGCTTTTGTGTCGCAACTCGCCGTGGATTACCGCAATGAATTCAAGCGTGATGTGGTTATCGATCTGGTTTGTTATCGCCGTCATGGTCATAACGAGGCCGATGAGCCGAGTGCAACTCAGCCACTGATGTACGCAAAAATCAAGAAGCATCCAACGCCGCGCAAGATCTATGCAGATAGATTGATTGCTGAAAAGACGTTGGGTGCAGATGATGTCACTTCAATGATTAACGATTATCGTGATGCGCTTGATCATGGTGATTGCGTGGTTGATGAATGGCGTCCAATGACACTGCATTCTGTTGACTGGTCTCCTTATGTCAATAAAGAGTGGGATGATGAATATCCAGCTCAAATGGCTATGGAACGCATTAAGCACTTAGCTGACAAAATTAGCTATGTGCCTGAAAACCACAAGCTGCAATCTCGCGTAGCTAAGATCTATAAAGATCGTGCCTTGATGGCCAGTGGTGAGAAGCTTCTCGATTGGGGCTTTGCTGAAACACTCGCCTATGCGTCAATCCTTGAAGATCAGAAGCGCATTCGTATTACGGGTCAAGACGCTGGTCGTGGTACTTTCTTCCACCGTCACGCTGTTTTACATAACCAAAACGATGCTTCAGCTTATATGCCGCTGCGTAATATTGCCGAGAACCAAGGTCCTATCGATCTTATTGATTCGGTACTTTCAGAAGCATCTGTTCTTGCGTTTGAATATGGTTACGCAACCGCAGAGCCTGGTGGATTAACTCTTTGGGAAGCACAATTTGGTGATTTTGCCAACTGTGCCCAAGTTGTTATTGATCAGTTCCTCTCTTCTGGTGAGCAGAAATGGGGCCGCTTATGTGGTCTGACTATGTTACTGCCTCATGGCTATGAAGGTCAGGGACCAGAGCATTCAAGTGCACGTCTAGAGCGCTTCTTGCAGCTTTGTGCGAACCACAATATGCAGGTTTGTGTACCGTCGACACCTGCTCAGGTGTACCACATGCTTCGTCGTCAGGTCGTACGCCCAATGCGTCGCCCACTCGTCGTTATGTCGCCTAAATCTCTGCTTCGTCACCCATTGGCTGTGTCGAGCATGGAAGAGTTAGCCGAAGGCAGCTTCCAAACTGTGATACCTGAGATGGATAGCTTAGATAGCGCAGAGGTTGATCGCGTGGTGTTCTGTAGCGGTAAGGTTTACTTCGAGCTACTTGAAAGACGTCGTAAAGAGAATATTACTAATGTCGCTCTCATTCGTGTGGAACAGCTTTATCCGTTCCCACATGAGGACATGGTGCAGATACTGTCTCAATACCAGCACGTTAAAGATTTTGTTTGGTGTCAGGAAGAGCCTCAGAACCAGGGAGCTTGGTACTGTAGCCAGCACCACTTCTGGACTGCTATTCCTGCTGGTGCTCAGTTAACTTATGCCGGCCGTGAAGCATCTGCTGCCCCTGCATGTGGTTACCCTGCATTACACGCACAGCAGCAAGATTCTTTAATAAAAACAGCATTAAAACTTTAGTTACAAACAATTTAAAAAGGATAGCTCATAATGAGTATCGAAATTAAGGTACCCGTACTGCCAGAATCTGTTGCTGATGCAACTATTGCCACTTGGCATGTTCAAGCTGGTGAACAAGTTTCTCGCGATCAAAACCTAGTTGATATCGAAACTGATAAAGTTGTACTCGAAGTTGTTGCTCCAGAAGATGGATCTATCGCTGAATTTTTAGCCGAAGAGGGTGACACTGTTTTAGGTGAAGCTGTTATCGCTAAGTTTGTTGCAGGTGTGGTTGCCGGACAAGAAGTGACTAAAGCTGAAGCTGAAGCGCAAGCGCCAGAAGCGACAGAAGAGACAAGTGATGCTTTGAGCCCATCAGTTCGTCGTTTGATTGCTGAGCATAATGTTGATGCTAGCAAGCTTAAAGGCACTGGTGTTGGTGGTCGTATCACTAAAGAAGATGTTGAAGCATTTGTTAAAACTGCCAAAGCATCGCCAGCTCCAGTGGCGAGCGCACCAGCAGCGGTTGCACCTTTAGCTGACCGAAGTGAAAAGCGTGTACCTATGACGCGTCTTCGTAAGACGATTGCTAATCGCTTACTTGAAGCTAAAAACTCAACGGCGATGCTAACAACGTTCAACGAAGTTAACATGCAGCCAATTAAAGATATCCGTAAGCAATATCAAGATATCTTCGAGAAGCGTCACGGTATCCGTCTTGGTTTCATGTCTTTCTACGTGAAAGCGGTGACTGAAGCACTTAAGCGATTCCCTGAAGTTAATGCATCAATCGATGGTGATGATATTGTTTATCACAACTACTTCGATATCAGCATTGCAGTATCAACGCCACGTGGCCTAGTTACACCTGTACTTCGTGACACCGATACCATGAGCCTTGCTGACATCGAACGTAATGTTCGCGAATTAGCCCTTAAAGGTCGTGATGGCAAGTTAACCGTTGCTGATATGACTGGTGGTAACTTCACCGTGACTAACGGCGGTGTGTTCGGCTCACTTATGTCGACACCAATTTTGAACCTGCCACAAAGCGCTATCTTAGGCATGCACGCCATTAAAGATCGCCCAATGGCAGTCAATGGTCAGGTTGAAATTCAGCCTATGATGTACCTAGCACTATCTTACGACCATCGTATTGTTGATGGCCGTGAGTCAGTTGGCTTCCTGGTTGCTATTAAAGACTTCCTGGAAGACCCAACTCGTCTACTGTTAGATTTATAATAAAGTTGCAGTGACACAATATCAGCTACACGCTCAATTTGATGAGCAAGTAGCTGATATAACCCTCGTTACTGGCTCACTATAAGAGTCAGTTGGATTTGATAAGAAGTATACGGATAGATCATCATGAATTTGCATGAATATCAGGCAAAAGCCCTATTTGCCGAATATGGTTTACCAGTGTCAGAAGGTTTTGCATGTGATACAGCTCAAGAAGCTGTTGAAGCTGCAGGCCATATTGGCGGTGATATGTGGGTTGTTAAGTGTCAAGTACACGCAGGCGGCCGTGGTAAAGCCGGTGGCGTTAAAGTCACTGGCGATAAAGAAGAGATCCGCGCATTTGCTGAAAACTGGTTAGGTAAGAACTTAGTTACTTACCAAACAGATGAAAATGGTCAGCCAGTTGCTAAGATTTTAGTTGAGACTTGTACCGATATCGCTGAAGAGCTTTACCTAGGTGCTGTTGTTGACCGTGCGACTCGTCGCGTAGTTTTCATGGCCTCTACTGAAGGTGGCGTTGAAATTGAAACTGTGGCTGAAGAGACGCCAGAGTTAATTCATAAGGCTATCATCGATCCGCTAGTGGGCCCTCAGCCATACCAAGCACGCGATCTTGGCTTCAAGTTAGGTCTAAACCCAACTCAAATGAAGCAATTCACTAAAGTCTTCATGGGCTTAGCGAAGATGTTTGAAGATCATGATTTCGCGCTTCTTGAAATCAACCCACTTGTGATCACAGACGAAGGTAACATTCACTGTCTTGATGGCAAGATTGGTATCGATGGTAACGCATTGTTCCGTCAACCAAAAATTAAAGATATGCACGATCCATCGCAAGATGACGCTCGTGAAGCACATGCGGCTAAGTTTGAGCTTAACTATGTAGCACTAGACGGAAACGTTGGCTGTATGGTTAACGGTGCTGGCCTTGCTATGGGTACGATGGATATCGTAAACCTACACGGTGGCAAGCCTGCAAACTTCCTTGATGTTGGCGGCGGAGCGACTAAAGAGCGTGTAGCTGAAGCATTTAAGATCATTCTTTCTGATGACAACGTTAAAGCTGTTCTTGTGAACATCTTTGGCGGTATCGTACGTTGTGACATGATCGCTGAAGGCATCATCGGCGCTGTTAAAGAAGTGGGTGTTGAAGTACCTGTTGTTGTACGTCTTGAAGGTACAAATGCTGATCTTGGTCGTGAAGTTCTTGCTAACTCAGATCTTGATATTATCGCTGCTACAAGTCTTACTGACGCGGCTCAGCAAGTTGTTAAAGCTGCGGAGGGCAAATAATGTCTGTCTTAATCAATAAAGATACTAAAGTTATCTGTCAAGGTTTCACTGGCGGTCAAGGTACTTTCCATTCTGAGCAAGCTATCGATTACGGTACGCAGATGGTTGGTGGTGTTTCTCCAGGGAAAGGCGGCAAGGTTCACTTAGGTCTACCCGTTTTTAACACTGTTAAAGACGCAGTAGCTGAAACAGGTGCAACAGCATCTGTTATCTATGTACCAGCTCCATTTTGTAAAGATGCTATCTTCGAAGCTATCGATGGCGGCATTGAGCTTATCGTATGTATTACTGAAGGCATCCCAACTCTGGATATGCTTCAAGTTAAAGTTAAGCTTGAAGAGACTGGCGTTCGCATGATCGGTCCTAACTGTCCAGGTGTTATCACTCCTGGTGAGTGTAAGATTGGTATTATGCCTGGTCACATTCATAAGCCTGGTAAAGTCGGTATTGTTTCTCGCTCTGGTACGCTTACGTACGAAGCAGTTAAGCAAACAACTGATGAAGGTTTTGGTCAGTCTACTTGTGTTGGTATCGGTGGCGATCCAATTCCTGGTACTAACTTTATCGACGTATTGGAAATGTTTCAAAACGATCCACAGACTGAAGCAATCGTAATGATTGGTGAGATCGGTGGTACGGCTGAAGAAGAAGCAGCTGAGTACATCAAGGCTAACGTAACTAAGCCAGTTGTTTCATACATTGCCGGTGTAACAGCACCTGAAGGTAAGCGTATGGGCCATGCTGGTGCAATTATCGCTGGTGGTAAAGGTACAGCTGAAGATAAGTTTGCTGCTCTAGAAGCTGCAGGCGTAACGACAGTTCGTTCACTTGCCGATATCGGCAGTGCATTACGTACTAAGACTGGTTGGTAAATACCTCTCCGGTTTTAAAATAAAGGCGCCTAGGGCGCCTTTTTATTATCTTAAATCCAACAAGTTGCTTTCATTTCTTCACGGTTCCGTTAATAGCTTGGGCTCTAAATAACGACTGTCTAAGTTTGTATCCCTCTATACAGAAGCTATTCAGCCTCGAAGGCTATCCTATGTCTGATTTTAAGAAGTAATACTAATTGGTATTAGTTTCATTCATCAGATTTTGGATAACACATTGAATAAGAATAATAGAAGCTTTCACACTGTCCCCTTAATAATGTTAGCCGGCACCATTTCAAGTACTGTATCCGCGGGTGGCTTAAGCCTCTCTCAATTAGGTACTGCACAGAGTGTTGCTACAGCTGGAGTGGCCAATGTCACCAATAATAGCGATTCATCAGCTGTTATTGCTAACCCCGCAGGGCTCTCTGGTGTTAAAAGTGACAGTATGATGCTTGGCATGCAGTATTTAGATATCGGCTCTGAATTTGAACGTACCGCGGTAGGTGAGGGAACTTCAGGTAGCGCAGGCCAGTTTATGCCACACTTTTCCTATGCCAAACGATTAAACGATGATTGGGTTGCCGGTATAGGCATGCATTCCCCAGGCGGCTTAGGTATTACTTATGATAATAGTGTTGCAGGTGGGGTAAGCAATATCGTCAATGAAAACTATATATCTATGGTTAATGTCACGGCATCAGCTTCCTATCAGGTTAATGACAAACTCTCTTTAGGCGCTTCCTTGATTGCTCAGTATGCTGACATTAGAGTCGAGTTGTTTCAAGGCACAGGGCAGGAAAATACCATTGAAGGAAACAACTGGGCACCTTCATTTTCACTTGGGGCTATCTACCAACTCTCAGCCAAAACCAAGTTGGGTCTATCCTATGACTACGGCGGTAAGCATGACCTAGACTTAGCGACCCGCTTGCCTGAGCCCCAAACAATGGATGTTAATTGGCCTCAGAGTGTTGAGTTTGGGATTGCGCATCAAATCAGTAGTGATTTTACGTTTATGGTGAATGCAACTTGGCAACAGTGGAGCCGCTTCAATGACAAATATTCGGATACTTGGGGTGGGGGTATCGCTTTGAGTTATCAGTTAAGGGATTGGACACTTCAGTCTGGGTTCAGTGTGGATAGCAGCCCCCTAAACTCAGCAAACAGAGATGTTGTACTCCCCCTCGATCAGCAATGGCGATTTGGTTTAGGCGCAATGAAAACATTAGACTCAGGCTCTGTGCTAGGTATTGCTTATCAGTATCAATCTTTAGGGGATGCAGAAATTGATGGTGATGTGTATAACCCAATCCAGCCTGAGGGTTATTACAGCGATAATCGGATTCACTTCGTCTCAGTGTCGTTAAGTTTTTAATTGTCGGTATAGGTTCAAAGGAGAGACGGTTATCTATGTGCTGTAGATAGACCTATCCTTTGAACCTTAATGATGATGTCACCTTGCATATTATGCCCGCTGTTTTAGCTCTGCAGGCGATAATATATATAAGTCATCGCTGTAAAACTGCTCACTGCAACAGCTACTCCACCACGTGGACCAGACCTCATCGAGTGCTTTATTCTCTGTCAGTGCATTTGGACTTAGTGGCTTAATGAGACTGCCGGCAGAGATTAGTAAACCATAAGGGGAGCGACGCTTTATCATCTGAGGCATCAATTTTGCTGGATCATCTAACCCCATGCTGCCAACTAATTCATAGAAGCTTTCTAAAGTATTGTGATGGAAGTTTTTAACTCTTAAGCTCTTGTCTTCAACATTTATGGCTTTAGATCTTGCTCGGTCTTGTGTGGCAATTCCTGTTGGGCACAAATTAGTATTGCAGTGCCTAGACTGTACACAGCCTAGTGCGAACATCATGGTTCTTGCTGCATTTACGGTATCAGCGCCCATGGCTATTTTGCTCAGTAAATCGAAGCTAGAGGCCGTTTTTCCTGAGGCTATAATGCGTATCTTGTCCCTTAATCCAACACCAATTAAGGCATTGTGAACAAAGTATACTGCCTCAAGGCAGACCATACCTAATCGATTACTAAACTCGACAGGCGCTGCACCCGTTCCCCCCTCAGCGCCGTCAACAGTAATAAAGTCTGGCGTAATTCCGGTTTCTAACATAGCTTTACAGATACCTAAAAACTCGGCGGGGTTACCGAGACAAAGCTTAAACCCTACTGGCTTTCCGCCACTGAGTTTCCTTAAACGGCCAACAAAATTAAGCAGGGCAATAGGGCTGGTACATTCAGGGTTTACGGCTGGTGAGATGCAATCTTTGTCCATAGGGATGTGGCGAATAGAAGCAATTTCTCGAGTGATTTTAGCTTTTGGTAACACGCCCCCGTGTCCAGGTTTTGCACCTTGACTGAGTTTTATCTCGATCATTTTGATTTGCGGCCGCTTGGCCATGGTTTCAAAACTATCAGGGTTAAAGTTGCCCTCGTCGTCACGACAACCGAATAAGCCAGAGCCTATTTGCCACACAAGGTCGCCACCATGTTTAAGATGATAGGGGCTAGCGCCACCTTCGCCTGTATTGTGAAAGCAGTGTGCTTGTTTAGCGCCTAAGTTAAGGGCCTCAATAGCATTAGGGCTAAGTGAGCCGAAGCTCATTGCTGAGATATTTAAGTAGGAGGCTTGGTAGGGTTGAGTACACTCAGGCCCACCAAATGTAACGCGTTTACACTCAGAGGCTATTTGTTTTGGTGCAAGTGAGTGCCACAAACTTAAATAGTTTTCCTCTAACAAGTTACGTTGGCTACCGAAGGCAATCGTATCACGTACATTTTTTGCCCTTTGGTACACTAAAGAGCGTTGTTCTCGATTAAATGGACGCTCTTCGGTATCACTCGCAATAAAATATTGTTGGATCTCCACGCGGTAAGATTCCAGAAAGTAGCGAATGTAGGCCACCACGGGGTAGAGGCGATTTAGGCTATGGGGGCTAAACTTTATGTCGTAAAAGCCTATAAATGTGTAAGCCAGAGTGAATAGCAGTAGTATTAAGGCAAAAGCTGAGCCATTGCTATAGTAATAGCTTAGGCTTATGGCGTTGCCAATCGTTGCCATTGTCCAATAGATAACTTGCATTATGGTCATGAGCCGTCCTTGTTAAACATGCCTTCGCCGATTGAAAATACAATAACATAAATGATTATATTGATTAAAATCTGTCAGGTATATAAATTGGTTGCTTAATTAGATTACTTGCACTGAGTGAGACGCAAAGATAAAACAAGGAATAGTATGATCATCGCAGAGTCTGACAGATTAATTCTCCGTCATTTTGAAGAGCAAGATATTGAAAGTATCTTCTTGCTTAACAGCATCCCTGAGATTTTAACCTACATTCCAGGTGAGGCGATGGAATCCATTGAGCAAGCGAAGCAGATTTACCAAGATATGATCTTGGAAAATTATCGTGAGTTCGGTTATGGACGTTGGGCTGTCGAGCACAAAGAAGACAAGCAAGTTATTGGTTTTTGTGGCCCAAAATTTATCAGTGAGTTCAATGAAGTTGAGATAGGTTATCGCTATTTACCCCAATACTGGGGAATGGGCTATGCGCAAGAAGCGGGCAAAGCGGCATTGGCTCAGTTTCATCAATATGGCATAGAGGAAGCGATTGCGATTATCTTACTCGGCAATAAAGGCTCTGAAAATGTTGCGAAAAAACTTGGGCTCAAAGAAAGAGAGCGTAACCGATTTATGGGCCATAAAGTGACTATTTTTCATCGAAGCTTATAGTCGAGTATCGAGTCGATTACATTCAGCCATAAAAAAACCAGCAATAAAGCTGGTTTTTTATTAGAAACATAGGTTTATAACATAGACTTATGCGTCAGCGTGATCACACTCATCATTGGTACAAACACCGTACAGATATAAGCTATGGTTAGTTAGCTTGATGTTATGTTTCATGGCAATCTCGTCTTGGCGTGTTTCAATCATATCGTCCGTAAACTCAATGACTTTACCACAAGTAAGACAAACCAAGTGATCATGATGGTGGTTTGTTGCTAGTTCAAATACTGCCTTACCACTTTCAAAATGATGACGAGTTACAATGCCTGCATCATCAAATTGGTTTAATACGCGGTAAACCGTTGCAAGTCCAATCTCTTCACCAATCTCGAGTAGCTTTTTGTAGAGATCTTCAGCGCTGATGTGTTGGTTTTCGGGTCCTTGCATCAGTTCTAGAATCTTGACTCGTGGTAAGGTGACTTTTAAGCCCGCTTTCTTTAGCGCTTGATTTCCATCTGTCATTACTAATCTCTTGAGTGCAGAACCATCAGCTTAGCCGATTGTAGGTTCATTAGTGGATATTGAGTTCTATTATAGAGGTAAAATTAAAAACTTAAACCTCTTACGGACTATATCTTAGTATTATCATTACAAATGCAATAAATGGCGATAAATCAGAGATAAAGCATGCGATTTAAGCTTACTTTTTGTATTGTTATTACTGTGTTTATACTAACGCCTAGTATCGAATGTTAGATAAATGCGTCAAGCTTAACAGCCTATATTTAATTTGTGATAACGATAATAAAAAATAGTATGGAAGGACATCAGATGTATCGGCAAATAGTGATATTAACAGGTGCTGGAATTTCAGCTGAATCAGGGCTGAGAACTTTTAGAGATCAAGATGGGCTTTGGGAAGAACATAAAATTGAAGATGTAGCGACGCCTGAAGGCTATGCAAGAGATCCTGAGCTCGTAGACCGTTTTTATAATACTCGTTGGAATCAACTTCATAATGGTGATGTTGAACCTAATGAGGGTCACAAGGCACTCGCTCGCCTTGAGCAGGAGTTTGCCGGTGAGTTGTTAGTTGTCACACAAAATATTGATGATCTCCATGAGCGTGCTGGTTCTCGGCGGTTATTGCATATGCATGGTGAACTATCAAAGGGTCGCTGCCCGCGCTCGCGGCAAACTTTTATCCTTCGCGATCCTTTCGGGCCTGAGCATACGTGTACCTGTTGCATACCGGCGCAAAGGCTTCGTCCACATGTCGTATGGTTTGGTGAGATGCCAATAGGGCTTGACCGTATTCAGCATGCGCTAGATAGCTGCGATCTTTTTATTGCAATTGGTACCTCAGGGACTGTTTATCCTGCGGCCGGCTTTGTCGATACTGCAAATCACCATGGGGCTCAAACCGTAGAGGTCAATCTTGTTGAGGCGGATCGTCACAGTCTGTTTCAGTATCATCTACAGGGGAAAGCGAGTGAAATTTTGCCGCAATTAGTTGATAAGATATTAGCTGGAACTGTCATAAGCGATGAGGCATGAGCAAATGGAGGAAGCCTTAAGCAACGTTTTACCAAAGGAAAAAGATATAGAGCAGGTAGATACACCAGGTAGTAAGCGCGCGATCATCATGCGTGGCTTACCTGGGAGCGGTAAATCATTTTGGGTTGAACAGTTCTTGCAAACTCAAGGTATCGAACTTGCTTTAAAAACACGTGCTAGAGGGCTTTTTTCAACTGATAGTTTCTTTTACAACGGTGAGGATTATCGCTTCGATAGCAGTAAGCTATCTGAATACCATCAGCGTAACTTAACTGGGTTCATACAGGCGCTATCGGCAGCCGAGCCTCTTGTTATCTGTGATAATACTAATCTCGCCCATTGGGAGTTTATGGCTTATGAAGCTGCAGCTAAAGCCATGGGGTATCAAGTGAAAGTTGTGCTCGTTGGAGAGCCCTTAAATAAGGAGCATCAAGCATTGTGCGCGAAGCGAAATAGCCATGGTGTCAGCTTAAGTAATATTAAGCGGATGGCGAAAAACTTTGAATCACTTTAAGTCATAGTTTGTGAGTACAGATGCTCAAATACTACAGGGGAGAGAGCCGAGGTGATCTTTTGGCTCGCTTTTGTTGTTAAATCTAAATCAACCCAGCCGTCAGTCCCTAAAAATGCTAAGGATGTAATTGTCAGATTTTGAAAATTATCATCTTGGGAGGTATTTTTTGATTTAACCCAGTTGCCGCTGAGCCTGAAAATACCATGCTCTGTGTGTATTCTGCTGATGTTAAATGGTGCCATGGCATACTCTTTCTTTTAATTATTATGCAGATATCACCCAAGTAACCTTACCTAATACTCTACAACGTTTTATCGGGCCTATCTCTTGAGTCGATATACTCTCATTATTTTCACCTTTAAACCAAAGGTTTCCAGCGCTGTCTATATTCGCCAGTGTTTTAATCAATTGGCCTAACTTGGGGTGATTAAACAGATATATCGCGCCAAGTATTAATGTGGGGCGCTTATAGGCCCTCATGCAGAGAACAAAGCTACCCGCAGGAATACGAGGTTGCATACTGGCGCCTGTTACCCGGTAAAGATTTATTCCAAACATGAGTGCTCCTTAAATTAAAAATGCTTAAGTTAATTTTGGATAAACGAGCGTTTCTGAAGGCGGGTAAGGACAGGTCGCCTGATAGGTATCAACGCCTTTGGTTGCCCAAAATATTTCTGCAAATCGGTTTACCTTTTGTAGTAAAGCGATTGCCGCGTCTCGGTCTATATGCTGCTTAGCTTTAGATGCTGATAACATAATCTCGTGAGTCAATTCATGCAGCTCTGGATATTGGGTTAATTGAGGCTGTTTAATGTAATCCCCCCATATAACCGTAACCTCATCTTTAACCTTGTGGCCGTGCTTCTCTTTCTCGGTTACTAATCGAATAAAGTTGGCTTGCTCGTTACTACTTAAGCTCGGCTTTTGATTCAACTCTTCGAGTAAGTCGACCATACGAATCATAGTTAACACTGCCAGCTGAGCAGTAATCGGATCATAAATTTTGCAAGGGATATCGCAATGGGCGGAAGCACGCTGTAATGGTTTTTTACTGTCGAATTTATTCAATAATTTATATAGCATGTTCACCCCTTATTGATCTGAACCATTGGCCGCTTTTTGTCTGCGGTACAGAGTCACAGCGAGTCCAATAGCGGCAACTAGAGGCAAGATCCATAACAGATGGATCAGAGAGGCGGACCAATGCTGGTGATCATGACCTGGGTGAGCCATAACAAGTGGCGTAGTTAGGCTTGAAGTTAGCAGGGCAAAAAGGGCTAGTGCGGGTTTACTTTTCATTGATATGACCTTAAAAATTAGTGAACTTGCTGGGCTAAATATTTACTATTTATTATTCCTGAATGCTGCAACTGGCTCTGTTGATATAAGTACAACTCTTTGCAGCTCAGTGTTAATCCATGCAAAATAGCGGCATAGATTGCTTCATTATCAGATTGAGTGATGAGTCTGTTTTTTAATTGATGGTAGGGCACCATGATATGGGAGAGCTGAGCATCAGATCTGCCCAACTTACCGTAAAGCTCTGACAAGTTATGAGAGGTTGCTAGCCAGGCCATTAATACCTGCTCGTTGTTAGTATCTTCAGTGTAGAGAACATTTATTCTGGTCATTGCTATCAGATACTGCTGTTCGGCAGCAAGCCAGTCACCACATTTAAATGCTTGGTTCGCTTTAGCCATCAGGTGCCGCCAAGTTTCCATACTTTACTACTCCTATAATAAAACTAATTGCAAATGAGAATTAATATCATTATGGGGCTGAGATGGGTTTTGTAAAGTCGTGAGCAGAAATAAGATGAAAATTTACATTTGGAATGGAAAGCTGCAGGGGCATTTCGAAAGGTTATCTAAAAGCTCATTCACCTAAAAGCGGTAAGTGTTTAATATTGTGATAGCGCAGTGATAGAGAAAAGCAGTGCTTAAGCTGTGTCATAGGGATGAGATCATTCTTGTGGAAGACTATGGCTCGGTTATTTTCATAGTTAAAAGTGTCACCATAAAGCTCGTTAAAGGTCTCAATGAGTTGAGTTTTACAGTTAAAGCATATTCGGTATTCATCAGGAGATGAAGCCTTCCAGCTAAACCTAATCGTGCTGCCTTGCTTGAGAATATAACTCGGTTCTCCCCATTTCAATGCCTCTTCCAATTCGTCTTCACCTAACTCACTGGCTACATCAATAATAGCCTGCCTTATTACCATTAAGATCTTGGCTATTTCATCGGGGTAACTGTCGAACTTTTGCTCTATAAGAGGGTTCATTACTTTCTCTGTTGAATGTAATAAGTTAAGTATAGAGCTTATGTTGATTGATATTTATTAAGTTTGGGGAAAGTAAAAATGCCAGCATTACTGCTGGCATTAACTAGATTGCTTTTGCTAAGTTATTCGGCATCTGTTTTAGAGATATTGAATTGGCTATCAACAGACCATACTCGGTATCTCAATTCGCTACCTTCTGGTAGATAAAATACTTTAGCTAGTCGGCTATCGTACTTGATCTTCAGTTCATCTCTAAGTTGTACGAAAGCCTCTTTTTCTGCTTGCTTGAAACAAGCCATCATAGTCGTCGGCCCTTCGCTCATTGAGTCGACTTGATAATAGTTATAACCCCAACCTTGGACTGAGTGCTGCTTTAACTCGCCCATTAAACTGGCACCGTTACAGTCAACCATCTGAGTTCGACCTATCTGAATTTCAACCATGTAGTTCGCTTCATCATCAAGCTTTGGCAAAGTCAGGATATGTTGCTCCATGCCAGCTTCTGGCATTGGGAACATCTTAGTCGCTTCTTGCTCTTGATAATCTGATGAGCTGTAAGCCTGTGAAGTAATGATATTTTGGTTCAGCCCGCTTGGGTGTGCCGGGCTAGTCGCAGATGCATTGAATGATAAAAGAGACACAGCTAAAAGGGCTCCTGCAGAAAATGTAGTGGTTAAAGCGTTCTTAGCGGTATTAAGTGTCAATGAATTCATAAAATCTCCAAAAATATAAAAAGATGTTTCAGTTACCCCTATTAACGACAGGAAAATGAAAAGGGGTTAAATATTTTAAATTAATTTCACTTAAGAAGTGCACCACTTTAAAGCGTAAGCACCGTAAAAGTACATTAATCCTATTTAACCTCTACCTAACGTAATGATTTTTAATGATTAAACCTTTGGCATGTTGACTGCATTGCTATATGTAGCGCTGTGAAATAGCAAAATATATAGAATTTTATAATGCGGGGATGTGATTTATGCTGTTTGGTCGTAAAAACAGAAAGCCTATTGTGATCCCAAGTAAGCGAGTTGCCGAGTGGAAATACACGACGTGCAACTATTGCTCTACGGGCTGCTCAATTGAGATTGGACTCGATGAGCAGAAAAAGATTGTTACTACCCGTGGCCATGCAGGTGCGGATGTAAACCGTGGCAAACTTTGTATTAAAGGGATCTTAGAGCATGAGCTGTTTGAGAGCCCAGGCAGGGGGACCGAGCCGCTTATAAGAGATAAGCATTTTGAATCCTTTGAGCCTACTAGTTGGGATCATGCGCTAGATACCACAGCCAATAAGATAAAGGAGATTCAGGCAAAGTATGGCCGAGACGCTTTTGCCATTGTCTCCTCAGGTCAGCTGCTAACCGAAGAGTTCTATACCTTAGGTAAGCTGGCTCGCGGCGTGATTGGCACTAATAACTATGATGGCAATACCACTTTATGTATGGCCTCTGCTGTCAGTGGCTATAAGCGCTCATTTGGCGCTGACGGTCCGCCTGGCTGTTACGATGATTTTGAGCATACCCACTGTTTAATGGCTTTTGGCTCAAATTTGCCAGAACAGCACCCCATCATCTACTGGCGTTTAAAGGAGGCTCTGGAGAAACGTCACTTTCCACTGATTGTTGTTGACCCTAGAGTCACTATGCTGGCCCAGTTTGCCGATATTCATCTGCCTATTACACCTGGAACAGATTGTGTGCTGATCAACGCTATGCTGCATGTGATCATTAAAGAGGGGCTACAAGATAGAGCCTATATCGAGGCTCATACTCAAGGTTTTGATGACGTTGCATCGCTCGTTAGAGATTATAGTCCGGAAACGGCTCAACATATCTGCGGGATAGATGAAGATACCATACGAAATGTCGCTCGGATCTATGCCAAAGCGCCAGCTGCCATGAGTATCTGGACCATGGGAATTAATCAATCAACCCATGGCTCTGACGGTGTGGCAAATATTAATAACCTGAATATGATCACAGGCAATATTGGCAAACCTGGCGGCAGCAGTTTATCGATAACCGGTCAGTGTAATGCAATGGGGACGCGAGAGTGGTCATCGTGCTCCGGTTTGCCGGGTTATCGCTATCTGGAAAATGAGGAGGATCGCAATGAAATCGCTGATTTTTGGGGCATAGATCCGGAGTTTTTTCCTAAAAAACGTGGTCTGGCAGAAACCGATATTTTCCCTGCTATAGAAACTGGCGAGATAAAAGGTTTGTGGATCGTCGCCACGAACCCGATGACCTCTATGCCAAACACTGCTCGAATTCGTAAGGCGTTAGAGAAGTTAGACTTTTTAGTCATCCAGGATGTCTATGAAGATGTTGAAACGAATCAGTACTCCCACGTGTACTTTCCCGCTTCGGTTTGGGCCGAAAAAGAGGGCACGCATACCAATACCGAACGTAGGGTGAACTTGATCAGCAATGTGTTACCGCCCTATAAAAACTCTAAACCAGACTTTTGGATCTTTAATCAGCTCGCTAAGCGTTTTGACAATGGCCAGATGATCCATTTCCCTGAAACGTCTGAGGGCGCATTTGAGGAGATGAAGTACCTATCAAAAGGACAGTTATCTCATGGCGCGCCGCGTAACTTAGATATTTCAGGTATGAGTTACGACAAGCTTAAAGCGGCAAAGGGGATACAATGGCCATTTAGGGAAAGTGATGAGGGGCTAAAAGGGTCGCCAAGGCTCTATAGCGATGGTGTGTTTCCCACGCAGTCAGCTAAAGCGAACCTTATTCCTATCTATTTTTACAATAATAACGAGCAGCCATGCGATGAATATCCCTTCTGGCTCAATAGCGGCCGAGTGGTGGAGCATTTTCATACGCGTACTCGTACGGGAAAAATCGGCAACTGTAATAAATTCAGTCCAACCGCGTATATGGAGATGAATCCAGATGCGGCGAAGGCGCTAGGGGTTAAGCATCAAAGCTATGTGCGCTTAACCAGTAGGCGCGGTGATGCGGTTGTTATGGTGCAATTAACGCAGCGCGTTCCCCGAAACATGGTGTTTATCCCTTTTCACTATCACGATTGTGTCAACAGGCTCACCTTAGGTTTACTAGACCCTTACTCAAGGCAGCCCGCCTTTAAGCAGTGTAGTACCCGAATAGAAGCGATTGACCAAGTAGAAGCCGCCCGCATCAATGCTGAGCGAAGAGCATTTTAACTTGATAAGCACTGGGCGAATCTAAGGAATAACTATGAGTACATCAACACTTGACGGCGTAGCTAAGCCTGCACTTTCTCAGACTGAGGATGTCGGCGTTTATAGACCTGACAACGCAAAAACAGCACTCTCTGATAAACCCAAGGCAGGGCAAGAACAGCTCGGCCGCTCTAACCACTGGGAGATCAGAACCGAAGAGCAGGCCTATGCTTATCTGCCAAAAACAGAAAGTGAGATTGAAAATCGCTATGGTAAGCGAATCGACTTAGTGGAGTTATCTGACAAACCTGCAGGCCGTTCCCTATTTATCAATGACAATCCTGAGGTTGGTAGTAACCCTGATCGTAATAAACAGCATGGCTTTTTCTTTACGGCCGATAACTGTATTGGCTGTCACGCCTGTGAGTCAGCATGCTCTGAGAAAAATGATAACCCAGCTCACTTAGCTTTTCGCTCGGTGGGTTATGTCGAGGGAGGCTCATACCCAGATTACAAACGAATGAACATCTCTATGGCTTGCAATCATTGTGACGATCCAGTCTGCCTTAAGGGCTGCCCGACACGTGCTTATACTAAGCATGCTGAATATGGCGCCGTGCTTCAAGATCCCGAGACCTGCTTTGGTTGCGGTTACTGTACTTGGGTATGCCCCTATAATGCGCCCCAGTTAGATCCGGTACAAGGTCGGGTATCTAAGTGCAACATGTGCGTCGATAGGTTAGAGGTCGGCCTAAAACCTGCTTGTGTCTCCGCTTGTGTTGGTAATGCGCTCGACTTCGGTGTGATTGAAAATACGCCGGACAATAGAGAGCAATGTAAGACGAGCATTCCCGGTTTTCCCTCTCCAGAAATAACTCACCCCAATATTCGCTTTCAGCAAACCAAATCTATGCCGGAAGAGATGACCCGTACAGACAGTATGCCAGTTAAATACCACAGAGATGAGTCGGGCCAATACCAGCCAGTAGTGGATCAAAAAGAGGGTAAACAGACACATTGGAATTTAAGCAAGCTCAATAGCCGTGAGAACCCTTTGGTGTTATTTACTTTGCTTGCACAGGCAGCGCTCGGCACCTTTATGATTCCATTTGTGGGTTCATTATTTGGCATAGAGGTGTTTGAACAATTCTTCGCATCAGACTTGTTGCTTGTTTTAGTTGTATTAGCCATTGTTATGACCTCTTTAGGCTTGTTTATGAGTGTGACCCATTTAGGTAAGCCATTTCGTTTTTATCGTGGTTTTAATAACTTACGCTACTCACCAATGAGCCGAGAAGGCTTTGGTTTAGCCACGTTTAGCGCAGGCCTAGGGGCGACTGCACTGCTGCTTTTACCAAGTAACAGCTGGCTCACATCGATGCTGACACACCTTACAGGCTTCGATGTGTTACCACTGTTCTCAGGTATATCGTTGACGCCTTGGGTATATGGTGCAGGTCTATTTGCCACCGTTTCAGGGTTAGCGGGTCTGTACTACATGAATCAGTGTTACCAGATAAAAGCCAGACCGTTTTGGAACCATTGGCAAACGGCGACAAGCTTTGCCGGTAACAGCTTATCCCTTGGTGCTATGGTGAGTTCAGCTTTGATACTCACAGCCCTTGGGGCAAGTGATGCGTTAACTAGCTCTGCACAGCAGGTGCTGATGTCGGTATTCATCATTGGACTCTCAATTGAGGCGGTGGGGTTAATAGGTCACAATAACACCCTTAATCGCAGTGAAAATGAGGGCGGGGCTGCGCACTATGTGCAATGCACGACATTTGGGAAAACCTATTTAATGCGCAATTATTTGTTAGGTTTTAATATCATTGTTGCTTGTGGTTTATTGGCTTATGCAAAAGTATTAACAGTGAGTGAGCCTGTTTTTATTGCAGCTTGGATAGGTTTGAATGTAATCAATGTGTTCACTGCACTTATCGGTAGAGCCTTGTTTTATAACTTAGTCATTCCAACGACTATGCCAGGTGCATTTTTCTGGAAAAATAAAGGCTTTGAGCAACATGCTCGAGATATAGGTCTCGCCGATAATCCTGCTTGTGGTGTTGCGCCGTTAGGTCATTGATGAGTTTTGACGATAAAGACTCATGACATTATATCCATTGGCATTTTAAGAGGTGAACATGCTGACACTAGCTAAGGCGATAGATAAGACTTGTTTGATAGGCTTAACGTATTTTAATACTGAGGGAGAGATGCTAAAGCAGTCTCTCCTTGCTGGAAAGGTAAGTGCTTATGATAGTGAAACAGGTATCACTATCACTCTGTTTGAGCAAGGTAAACAGAGTGATAATTCCAAAAGCTTACTAGATGCAGATAATTCACAGAGTCAAGCGAAGAGGTTTATTATTCCAATAGATCTGTCTTGTTGGTTTCATGCTCCAAGTGGCATCTTTCATACCAGTGTTGATGGGGTGACAGTGTCTAATCCTGATTACTTGGTGACATGGGATATTTATCAATGCAGTAGCAGAGAAAATGACGAGCAGATGCAATGGTGGCAATGGAAACCTAACGTTGAACGGCCGACTGTAGGAGTATAATGTTAAGCGGGAGGTAAGGGTCATAGATAACTAGCCTGTTAACTAGTCAGTTGTATAGCTCGCTTGTATTTAGTATATTATACCTACATTGTTTAGGTAGCGTACTGAGTATACGCTTTTCTAAAGTGGGGGCGAGATGGATGTAAATATGAAGGTGTTACCTGAAGGCGTGAGTTTTTCACAAGGGCTATATGCCGTTAAGATACCAACCTTTAGTGGATCAGAAATAAAGTATTACAAAGACCCTTTGACGGCATTTACCACAAAAAGAAGGGCTGATCGTAAAGAGGCAATAAGAAAAGATAAGCGGCTAGCAATGAAAATGATCAATGGCTAATCCATACCAGCTATCTAAATAAATTATGTAGGCTTAGATAGCTGATATGTATCATTTAACCATTACTGATAAAGCCGCTATGCTGGTAGGGTAAAATAGTACTAGTGACGTGCTTCATTGCAGAGGTTAACTTAGTCAACTGCTCAGCTGTGATCACATAGGGCGGCATGATATAGATAAGGTTGGCAAACGGTCTGATCCAGACGCCTAAGTCGACAAACTTTTGCTGCAACTCTGCGGTATTGACGACTGAGTTCATCTCAATCACACCGATACCGCCCAGTACGCGTACATCTTTCACTTCTGGAAGCGCTTTTGCCTCTTCAAGCTCAGATCTTAGTTGAGTCTCTATGCGACTTATTTGCCCTTGCCATTCATTGGTTGCCAATATATCTAAACTTGCACAAGCCGCAGAACACGCTAATGGGTTGCCCATAAACGTTGGACCATGCATAAACACACCCGCTGGGGAATCGCTGATCCCTTGAGCCACTTCATCACTACACATGGTGACAGCAAGAGAGATATACCCTCCTGTTAACGCTTTACCTAAACAGAGGATGTCTGCCTCAACGGCTTGTCCATTGTGTGTGGCGTGCTCGTAAGCGAACATTTTGCCTGTACGGCCAAAACCTGTTGCGATTTCATCGAGGATCAATAATACGTTAAATTCATCACACAGCTGGCGTAGGCCTACTAAATAGTCTGGATGATAGAAACGCATGCCGCCTGCACCTTGAAGTATGGGCTCTATGATCACTGCGGCAATTTCACTATGTTGTACTTCAAGTTTTGCCCGCATTTCATCAAGTTCAGATTGATCAAACTTAGCGTCAAAAGTTGCTTGAGGTGCACTAACAAATTCATGTTGAGTGACCGAATCACCAAACATAGTATGCATACCGCCTTCAGGGTCGCATACGCTCATTGCAGCAAATGTATCTCCGTGGTAGCCACATTTTACCGTTAAAATACGTTGTTTTTGTGGTTGCTCTCGACCTTGCCAGTATTGCAGTGCCATCTTAAGGGCGACTTCGACGGCGATTGAGCCTGAGTCGGCAAGAAATACTTTTGTTAAGTTAGCACTGGTCATGGCGACAAGTTTTTTAGATAACTCAATAGCTGGGCTATGAGTGATACCACCGAACATCACATGGCTGAGTTTTGAAAGCTGACCATGCATAGCATCAACAATTTGAGGATGGCTATAGCCATGGACACAAGCCCACCAGGAGCTAGTTCCATCAACCAGTTGGCGGCCATCATCTAACGTCAGCAGAGACTCTTTTGCTGAAGTGACACCAAAAGCTGGCAGTGCATTGGTCATAGAAGTGTAGGGATGCCAGATATGTTGTTTATCAAATTCAAAATCTATGGCTAAGTCATTATCAGTGCTTGACTCGCTGAATGTTTTATTAGAATTTTCAGTGTTCATAAATTAACCGTTAGTAAACCCGTTGGACTGGTTGGCGTTGACAGATTACGGCCTACAGGTATCCTAGGCAAGATAAAAACACAATATATTGAGCATAGAAGGTAAGTTTAATGTCGGATATACAACTGCGCCATGATTGGACTCGTGATGAAATAGAAGCTCTTTTTGCTTTACCTATGAATGACTTACTTTTCAAAGCTCATTCATTACATCGCCAGGTTTACGATCCTAATGAAGTGCAGATTAGCCGATTATTGTCGATTAAAACCGGGGCTTGCCCAGAAGATTGTAAATATTGCCCTCAGAGTGCCCGTTATGATACAGGCCTTGAAAAAGAGCGGTTAATTGAAATTGAAAAGGTGCTTACTGAGGCTCGCAGCGCAAAAGCTGCTGGAGCTTCACGCTTCTGTATGGGCGCGGCGTGGCGAAACCCGCATGCCAGAGATATGCCTTACCTGAAAGATATGGTCAGTGAAGTTAAAGGGATGGGCATGGAAACATGTATGACCCTAGGAATGTTATCACCAGAGCAAGCGGGTGAGCTTGCAGAGGCTGGTTTAGATTACTACAACCATAATTTAGACACATCGCCTGAGTATTATGGCGATATCATTACCACTCGAACCTATCAAGATAGACTCGATACCTTGTCCAATGTTCGCGCTGCAGGTATGAAGGTCTGCTCTGGCGGGATAGTAGGTATGGGGGAGCAAGCAACCGATCGTGCAGGTCTTTTGCAGCAGCTGGCCAATATGGAGCAGCACCCAGATTCTGTGCCTATCAATATGTTGGTAAAAGTGGCGGGAACGCCATTTGAAAACCTTGATGACTTAGACCCTCTTGAGTTTGTGCGTACGATTGCTATCGCGCGCATCACCATGCCTTATTCGCGCGTTCGATTATCTGCTGGCCGTGAAAAAATGACCGATGAGATGCAAGCTATGTGTTTCTTCGCAGGTGCAAACTCCATTTTTTACGGCTGTAAACTGCTGACGACGAATAACCCGGAAGAAAATGAAGATATGACCCTGTTCAAGCGTCTGGGTTTGCATCCAGAGCAGGGGAAATATGCCACGGTTGAAGATGATAAAGCCGTGTTTGAAAAGGCGACGGCGAAAGGTCGTGCCATTGAAGATAAGAAGAGTGCAGCCTTTTACGATGCTGCGGCGCTCTAACTTTTATGTCTGAGGCGCATTCATTAACGGACAAGTTGGTTAAACACAATGCAAAGGTAAAGCAGCTTGGCTTGTTAAGAGAGCGTAAGCGCGTGAATACCTGCGTACATGAAGCGCAAGGCGAAGGCTCTGATAACAGCTCTGTGTCTGGAAAGCTGCCGAGCAAGATGCAGTTTACTCATGAGGGAAGGGAGTATGTGAATTTCAGTAGCAATGACTACTTAGGACTTTCACGCTCTGCGCAATTAATAGAAGCACAACATCAGAGCGCAATAAGCCATGGTGTTGGCAGTGGCTCTTCCCCATTAGTGACTGGGTACAGTGATGTTCACTTAGAGCTAGAGCAGGCGCTTTGCCAGTCTACTGGTCATGAAGCAGCATTACTTTTTTGTTCAGGTTTTAGTGCTAACACAGCGTTAATGAAAACCCTTTTTGGCAAAGGGGATTTTGTTGTCGCAGATAAGTTAGTTCACGCATCAATCATAGATGGCTTAAAAGATAGCGAGACTCAGTTTAAACGCTTTATTCATAATGACATGGACAGTGCCAAAGCTTTACTGACTAAGCATAAGGCACAAGCAATAGTGACTGAGAGCATTTTCAGTATGGACGGTGATATTGCGCCTCTATCTTCACTTTCTAAGCTGTGTCAACAACATGGTGCCTGGCTTATAGTTGATGATGCCCATGGATATGGCATTTTGCCCACTTCACTTATCAGTGCTGAAACTGTTGATGTGCAGGTCGTGACTTTTGGCAAAGCCTTAGGTTGTCAGGGGGCCGCGGTATTAGGCAGTCAGGTGTTAATTGATTTTCTCGTATCCAATGCCAGAGAGTATATCTACTCAACCGCGCTATCACCAAGTAGTGCTGCTACGGCATTGGCTGCAGTACAACTTGTTTCACTAGATAAGAGTCGGGCAAGTACCCTGAATGAGAATATTCAGTATTTTAGGCAGCAATGCGTTAACGCAAACCTTAAGTTGAATGATTCAACAACTGCCATTCAGCCGTTGATCATTGGTGAAGCAGATGACACCTTACGGGTTGCTAATCAGCTAAAGTGCTTAGGTATTTGGGTGGGAGCGATAAGACCCCCGACAGTGCCAAAAGGGACGGCGCGATTAAGAGTCACTTTAACAGCATTACACACTCATCAAGAGATTGATCGACTCATTAATGGCTTGAAGCAGGTGATGTGCCTAACTTAACGACATTTTATCTTAAAGTAAAAATGAATTGATGGAGCCCAAAGAAGTGGTAAATGGGGTAGCACAAAGTGTCAATGATAATCGAGTTGCCGAGGGCTTTTCTGCAGCGGCAAAAAATTATCATCAACATGACAGATTACAAAAAATGTCAGCGGCATGTTTATTTGAAGCGATGCAGCCCACTGGGACTTTATTGGATATTGGTGCAGGGCCAGGTACTGACTTTAGCCAATTCGAACACATAAATCAGGTTATATCGCTCGACCTTGCGCTAGGAATGGTTGAGCAGGTAAAGCTGTCGTTTCCTCAGTATCAAGCCATCTGCGCTAATGCGGAAAAGCTGCCATTGGCAGACAATAGTATCGATAGTGCATATTCAAACCTTGCGCTGCAGTGGTGTAGCGATCTTAGTGCGAGCTTTACCGATACCGCCAGAGTGATGAAGCCTAACGGGGAATATCATTTATCTATAGTGGCGAAAGACAGTTTAGCTGAGCTTGATACCTTAGGGTTCAGGGTTAATGGCTTTCGCAGTAAGGATGAAATATTAACCCATGTCGATACTGCAAAGTGGCATATTAAAGCGGCTAGGGTTCAAGAGATCACTGTTTACTTTCCAAACTTAAAAGCACTGCTGTATTCGATTAAAGGGGTTGGTGCCTCGATTAATGCTAATCAAGTCTCTACTGATAAAATTCGTGGTAGAGGTGATTGGCAAAAAATAATGGCGCGTGCAGAGAAATTACGTTGTGAGCAGGGTATACCTTTAACCTATCAAGTAGCCCAACTTTGTTTGATGAGAATATCTGATTAAGCGTTAAATGATGCTACCTGTACACCAGTACAGGCATTATACCAATCAGCATAAGAAAGTGATCTACTCAGAGTGTTTTTTGGCAACTAATTCAAGGCGAATTGGTGATGGAATGGTTATTCCCTTGTGAGGCTATTCAACGAAGAAGTAGGCAGCCAAAAACACGCCTGAAAGGCGAGTTTTAGCGCTTCATATGCTGTGTTAACGAGCTAGAACGTAGAATAACTATGCCCTTCACTCATTGCAAAGAACATGGATGTTCTGAATGTCATTAATGCACGATTATATGGATATAGGAGGTAGGGTAACGCAGGAGCGGTTACCGAGGAGCAATTAATGACCTTGCCTCTGAAGCGCTAAACTCTCGCTGAGCGATCACATCTTTATGCTGATTGGTATTAGATAGTGTTCCACTTGTATTTAAGTATTTTGATAAGAGACTGATAAATGAATTATTTTGTGACAGGTACCGACACAGACAGTGGTAAAACGCTCATCTCATCAGCCATTCTTTGTAAGCGTCTGCGCACTAGCCCTAAGCATAATACCTTAGGGTTAAAACCTATTGCTTCAGGTTGTGAAAAAACCGCTGAGGGGTTAAGGAATTCAGATGCGCTTAACCTTATCTCACAATCTAGTATTAAGTTGGATTATCAATTCATTAATCCATTTTCTTTTTTGCCTGCAATTGCGCCGCATATAGCTGCAGAGCAGACTGAGATAGATATTTCACCTGCTGAAGTATTAGCTCAACTTAAGTTAAGTTTACAAAGCGCAGAGCTCGCCTCAAAGGATACCTGTTTAATAGAGGGGGCTGGTGGGTGGCGTCTACCGCTTGGGGAGGGGAAGTTTCTTTCGGAAGTTGTCGCCGCTCTGGATTTGCCTGTGATTTTGGTTGTTGGTGTTAAGCTGGGTTGCCTCAATCATGCCGTGTTGACTCAGGAGTCCATACTCGGTGATGGGTTAAAGGTTGCTGGTTGGGTGGCCAATATTGTTGAGCCAGATACAGCTTGTTTAGAAGAGAACTTAGCCAGCCTATCAGCGTTAATGCATGCCCCTTGTTTAGGTGTCGTGCCTTATCTGCAGGATGCTAGTGCTGAAAACGCCGCTGACTTTTTAGAGTTGGAACATGTTTTTTTTGATGACTAAGGTTAATCAATAGCTAAGTTCATTCGAAAATAAGCTCACTGAAAATCTAAGTTCATTCGAAAATAAGCTCACTGAAAATCTAAGTTCATTCAATAGCTAACTTCATTCAATCCCTAAGGTAAACAGCGCATTTTTCATCAACTCCTCCTGTTCAATTAAAAATTCAGTTAATTGCGCTCCTTCAAGAAAGAGGGGTTGCCACTGGTAGCTTACTCTTTTCTCTTGCCATTGCTTTGACTGGTTGAGCTGCTCGAGCATAGCTTTATAATGCATGATTTTATCGGCAGGGGTACTTGCATTGACAAAAAAACCTCGCCAATTTGAAAACTCGACATCTATGCCTTGTTCTAAAAATGTTTTAATTTCGGGAAAGCTGTTTAGTCTTTGGCTACTGGTTATACCTAGTATCTTAACCTCTCTGCGTTTATAGGCGCCGATAACTTCCCCAAGTCCGCTGATTAGCGCAACGCCTTTCTCTCGTTTTAGTAACTCCATGGCATCACCGCCACCATCGGTTGGAATATAGCGCAGTTTGGGTATTGATAGTTCTGCTGTATTGGCAATCAATGCCAAAGTGATATGATCTAAGCTGCCCATCGATGAACCGCCCAGAATGGGGTTGCGCGCAGGCGAATTAGCCAGCGCTTCAATAAGATCTGAGACTGTATTAAATTTTGAATCTGAAGGTACTACGAGTGCCTGGTACTCGGCAATCAATGTGCAGATGGGGATCACATCTCGATACCCAAGATCGATAACACCGGTTAAATTTCTTAAAAGAAGAGGTGTTGACTGTATCATTAAGGTATTGGGGTATTTATTTGGACTTTTCACAAAATCCATGAGTGCACGCCCACCTCCCGCGCCCACATAATTATTAAAAATAACGCGCTTTGCAATCCCTGTGGTTAATAATGCATTGCCTGTTACTCTTGCTGTGGTATCCCAGCCACCCCCTTCGCTACCAGGAATTAAAAATTGCACCACCTCATCGTGAGTGACTGAAGCAACACTATGAGCGCAATGAAGTATCAGCAAGGTAAGAATGATAAAGGTTTTGCAATAATGTATTACAGCATTACCTGGTTTCACTTTCTGCTCCATGCTGATAGCTTGCTTCATTTTAAAGGCATCATAATGAGTGACTGATTTACAAAGTGTAGCGCTTATTTAAGTTGGCTAGTTTTGATTGAGTGACTATCTTTCAATTAGAGGTAAGTGAATGAACAAAGATTAATTGGATCTTCAGCCATCATTCAGCGACAGCCTCCTTTTTTAATATTGACTTAATGTAAGCCTCCTAGACTGCATCTCCTTAATTTTTTGTGAGTTTAAAGAGAGCCCGAATTGAGTTGAATTTGTTCAGTTGTACATTTTTTTACTTTTCTCCCCTTGTATTCTCGCTTTTCGGACATATTATGTCTTTAGAACGCAACATCAGGTACCTAAGTACCACACAGGAGTTTATTTAATGCGAATTTTTCTATTGATTGCGACCAATATGGCAATCTTACTTGTGGCCTCTATTGTGATGTCACTACTGGGGGTTAATACCTCTACGATGGGCGGACTACTTGTCTTTGCCTCGATTTTTGGTTTTGGTGGCGCATTTCTTAGTTTAGCAATCTCAAAGTGGATGGCTAAAAAGACCATGGGCTGTGAAGTGATCACAACCCCACGTGATAACACAGAACGTTGGTTGGTTGAAACCGTTGCTCGCCAAGCCGACAAAGCGGGTATTAAGATGCCTGAGGTGGCTATCTATCAATCTGAGGAGCTGAATGCTTTTGCTACAGGTCCAAGTAAAGATAATGCACTTGTTGCTGTAAGTAGTGGCCTTCTTTACGGCATGAGCCAAGATGAGATTGAAGGGGTACTTGCACATGAAGTGAGTCATGTCGCCAATGGTGATATGGTGACTCTGACACTTATTCAGGGTGTTGTTAACACCTTCGTTATTTTTGCGGCCCGAGTGGTTGCAGGGATCATCAACAACTTCGTAGCTAGTAATGACGAAGAAGGTGAAGGTTTAGGTATGTTTGCTTACATGGGTGTCGTTTTTGTTCTCGATATGCTGTTTGGTATTCTTGCCTCAATGATCGTTGCTTACTTCTCACGTATTCGTGAGTTCAAGGCCGATGAAGGCGCTGCCCAACTTGCAGGTAAAGAGAAGATGATTGCAGCACTTGAGCGTCTACGTCAGGGACCTGCTACCGGTGCTATGCCTGCACAGATGTCAGCGTTAGGCATTAATGGTAAGAAATCTATGTCTGAATTGATGATGAGTCATCCTCCGCTAGAGAAGCGTATCGCTGCTTTACGTGCGAGCTAATCACTCGGTAAGATAGCAAGACATTGAAAACGGGAGCTTAGGCTCCCGTTTTTATTTTTAGTTCTGCACGCTATTCTACTTCTACTTCTACTTCTACTTCTCCAGCATAGTCACTTGTTACTCAACCGCTCTTTACTAAGAGTAGTGAAACATTCTAGTTGCTATTCGCTTATCGATTATCTAACCGCAAATGCTTTTAGTCATTTAGGTTGATCTTATGGGGAGATGCACCATAGTTAATTAATAGGAGTGGCATTAATGTGTATGGGCAATGGGTTAAGGTAACGGTCTTAAATCTCATAGTTAATGAGTATTGTTATCATTAACTATGAAAATATTCTGCATAATTATGATTGTTTTTTAAACTGTGAGCTTAGCACTTAAAAAAGTCCGCCTATTCAGTTTCGCATAAGGTTTATGTGATAAGGCTCACTATATGACTGAATTCAGTACATAAGTAAGAGCGTAATTTGATTAAGCTCACAGTTTATTGCTTGTTTTGACGCTATTCTCACTTCAAGAAAAGTTGCGTATTTGCAGTTCCTTAGCTATTTTATGCAATGTCGTGCTAAGACTGTTGAGAGCAAGATGGGGTTAATCAATAAATCTCCACTATGCTGTCTTTAAAAGAGGATATGATTGTGAGCAAAAAAATACTAAGTGCATTATTTGGCGCTGCTATGGCAGCATTGGCATTATCACCAGTTGCTATGGCTGAGCCACAAGAGCTTGCAGAGATGCATGCTGAAATGGATGGCTGTGAAGCTTGTCACGCTGATGGTGAGCCTTCTGCAGATGGCGCCTATGAGTTTGAACAGTGCCAAAGCTGTCACGGTACCCTAGCAGAGATGGACGGTGTTCACCCTGCACATGATGGCAACTTAATGTGTGCTGATTGTCACGCACCACATGACATGAATGTTGGTGATAAGCCAACATGTGATAGTTGTCATGATGATGGTCGTACCGCAGACTCTGCTCAGTAGAGAATATGTGTTGACTAGCTAGTTATACTAGCGCTATCGACTCAAAAAAACGCCAGCAATTGCTGGCGTTTTTGTGTATGGAACACTTATGAAAATTTACCATGGGTCCTTGATGTTCCTGACATCAACTGGACATTCCCTACGTCCGTGTAGGTCAAGGTATTAAAATTTTCGTTGTGTCTGGCTCTCTCTTGTAAGGAGTTATGCTCAAGCTTATAAAGAAGACCAAGGGTCCTTAATACTCCAGACATAACTAGACATTCCCTACGCTCATGTTTCCTCCCCATTGCCCGATCTTGGTGCAAACTCTTGCACATTGTGAGTTCATTCTCGAAAAGATAAAATAATTAAAATAACTTTACCGTTTAATATCAGTGGCTTAATTGTTGGCGCGCCCGTTGCACTCTAGAAAAGATAGTTATAAGCAGACTGGTAGGTAACTGATGAAAAGTGCTGAAATTGTTGAGTTGAAAGATGCCATAAACACCAAAGAACTGATCTCTTCGAGTAAGCATGCTCATCTGCAGAAAGTTGCAATTGTGGGGGCTGGCTGCGGCGACATTGAATTACTAACAGTCAAAGCTACAAGACTTATCTCAGCTGCTGATGCCATTATCTATGACAGCTTGGTCAGTGAAGATATTCTTGATTTAGCATCGAGTGCCTGTGAGATGCACTTTGCCGGTAAACGCTGTGGGCAACCTAGCGCTAAACAAGCTGATATTAATCAACTAATACTAACCTGTGCAAAGCGGGGCTTGAATGTGGTCCGGTTGAAAGGAGGCGATCCTAATGTATTCGGCCGTGGCTGTGAAGAATCGCTATTTCTCGCACAACATGGTGTTGCCAGTCATTTTGTTCCAGGCGTAACCGCTGCACTTGGCTGCGCTGCGAGTGCGGGGATCCCGCTAACGCACAGAGGTGTCGCTAGATCTGTCACTTTGGTAACAGGAACGGTTGTGGATGGGGCCGCTAAAAATGGTGTTCATTGGCAAGCGCTTTTATCGATTAAATCGACATTGGTGTTTTATATGGGTAAAGAGCAGGCAGCTCATATTGCTCATAGCTTATTAAGTGCAGGTGCCAGTACTGAATTACCTATGGTATTTATCAGCAGTGGAGCTCGCAGTGAGCAAAAGCTCACTTTTGCTGATTTAGGCACTATGAGTGATGCTGCCAGGCAGCTTGAGGTGCTGGGTCCTACTTTGATGATCGTTGGTGAAGTGGTCAATGTCGGTCAAGGGTTAGCAGAGCTACTCAGTCAGATTGAGCCGCACAGTCTGACTGATAAAGCTTTATGTGAGTCGGCTTAAGCGCACGATGAATAGGTATAACTACAAATGGCTGTAGACGCTATGAGCAAAGCATATCAAGGACTAGTAAAAGCATTAGGTCGTGGAGAGAAGGGGTCTCGTGCTTTAACCATGAAAGAATCTCAATTTCTCATTCAGGGTTTTTCTCAAGGTATAGGCACTAAGGCTCAGCTTGCTGCGGCGTTAATGCTGATGCGAGTGAGGGGGGAGACCTGTGAAGAAGTTGCAGGTGCAGCATTAGGTATAAAATCAACAATCAGCGAGCAATGGTCAAATCTTGATGTGAGTATCGACTGGCCCTGCTATGCCGGTAAACGGGAGTTATTGCCCTGGCTTCTGCTTGCAGCTAAAGTGCTGGCCGGTCAAGGTGAGAGGGTATTACTGCATGGCGACCCTAAGTCATTAAGCCATAGAAAACATATTGGGGCTTATGTTGAGGCTATTGGGATCCCTAAGGCTACTACACCTGTTGAGGCCAAGTTGGCATTAGAGACTAGCGGGATCTGCTATGTCGATGCTGACAGTTTTACCCCTTTGGTTGCACAATTTCGAGCGTTGCATCAAGAGTTAGGTCTTAGAAGTTTATTCCAGACTGCAATTCGTTGCACCAACCCGGCGAATGCTGCTGTGAGCTTACGCAGTTACTTTCATCCAGGGGTCGATACCATGCATCTAAACGTCGCTAAATTGATGGCGAAGGTGTGTTTAGACCCACAGCTGATATATAGCGATGAAGTTGACACAAGCCAAACTGATATTTTTGCAGTTAAGAGCGCTGAAGGTAAGCGTACGGAAGGTAAGATCACTGAGGGTAAGAGAACTGAGGCTAAGAGCGCTGAGATTTGCAGTGAGTCTGAGCTAAGTCAGCGTCGATACGCTGTGCAGGCATTTGCGCTTAACGGCCGAGTCGGTATTTTTAAAGGGGTACAAGGTGAAACTGAAGTTAACCCACGTATTTCAACGCATTTTAGTATTACTTCAAACCAAAAGAGTCTAGGTATGTTGCTTCCTACACGACTCGAAGGCTTGGTAGGAATTAGTACATTATCATCATCGCTAACGCTTTTACCCAAGCAAGGGAGTCAATTATTGAGGCAGATATGGGATTCAGATTCTGATGAGGATTTACGTGTTCTTGCTGACGGTGAAGCAAATTGTACGAGCGATAATGAGATCGCCCTTTGTGATGCGACCCTAAAAAAGCTGAGATGTATTGCCAAAGCGAGTGTTATTAGTACCTTGACAGCGGTTTATCTGCTGCAGGCAAAAAGTCAGTCCGTAGCTGAAGCTGAATCGTTGGCGGAGATGGCATGGAGAGAGAGATGACACTTTTTACCTGCTTCACTGAGCAAACTGATAAGTTTCTTATCACTGATACATTCAATGAGTATGACGTTACTCATTTAATTAAGTTACAAGATATTGAGCGTATGACACTTTCAGATGAGGAAGATGTGCTTATTTTTACCTGTGTTGAAATAAATGATGTCGCTCTTCAACTACTGTTACGTATTATGAAATTCGCCCCCATTCCTATCATAGTTCAGGCTCAAACTTATCAGCAAGAAACCTTAATGAGGTTACTTAAATGTGGCAGGGTAACATTTGAATTGGCAGACTTAGATCTAGCAAGCGTAGATCTCGATAGGTTAGCGCAGCGCATAGAGCTAGCCAAATTAAGGTTCAGCGTTGCACATGTGCAGCAACAGAAAATTGAGCAACTAGAGTCAGCTCTTGATGCACAAAAACTAATTGCTAAAGTAAAAGCAAAATTGCAGCTAAATGGCTTAACAGAACCTCAAGCCCATAAACTGTTGCAAAAACAAGCGATGGAAGCTGGCATTTCTGTTGAGCAGTTCATACTTCAATTCCCCCTAAACTAATTCCCACCCAAATTGGTGCAATGGCGCCTTGCTTGTGCGTTTACTCGGCTTTATCTCTCCTAACCAATATTGAATCCATCATTAAAACAGTGGTTTACATCATTATTGTTTTTGGCATAGTCACTGCAATGTAAACAATAAGTAAAATAAAAATTTATGTTCTGACTGGCAATGGCGCCATGTTCTCTTTTGAGAGCATGGCGCCTTTTGCTTTTAAAGATAGGTAAGTTTAAAAGAGATAGGAGTACGTTATGGGGTGTGCAAAAACAGATTTGGAGCGTAAGCCTAAGCTTTTGGTCGTGGGAAATGGCATGGTTGGCCATAACTTTATAGAGCAACTGTGCGATCTTGGGATTAATGACCACTTCCAGGTAGACGTATTTGGCAGCGAACAACTTGCCGCCTATGACAGGGTGCAACTGTCTAAATACTTCGATACGGGCAGTGCCGATAGCTTAATGTTGGCGAATGCTGAGGCATATGCCAAGCAGGGAGTGACCTTACACCTTGGCAAAGAGGTGACAAGGCTCGATACAGATAACAAGTGTTTACACACACAAGATGGTGACTTCTGGTTTTATGACAAACTGGTGCTGGCAACCGGTTCTTACCCATTTGTACCACCCATAGAGGGTAAAGATAGGTCACAATGCATGGTCTATCGCACAATTGATGATCTAAAGCAGATACAGCAAGCCGCAGAAAAGTCGACATCTGGAGTGGTGATAGGTGGTGGTTTATTGGGGTTAGAAGCCGCTAATGCCTTATTAACATTAGGGTTAGATACTCATGTGGTTGAATTTGCACCTCAACTTATGCCTGTACAACTGAACGATAAAGCTGGAGACCTGCTTTGTGAGAAAATTGAAGCACTGGGTGTTTCGGTACATACCAGTAAGGCTACAACAGGGATAATCGCAGGTGAAACATCACTCCATCGGATGAACTTTAGTGATGATACCTATCTAGAAACTGACTTGATTGTCTTTTCGGCAGGCATAAGACCTCAAGACCGTTTAGCAAAAGAAAATGGCATTGAAGTGGGCGAGCGTGGTGGAATTGTTATTGATGATAACTGTCTGACCTCTGCCGATGACGTCTACGCCATCGGGGAATGTGCACTTTGGCAGCACAAAATATTCGGTTTGGTGGCACCGGGTTACCAGATGGCGAGAGCCGCCGTATCTCATATTGCGTCGAAAGCAATTAAAGAAGAACCATCAAGTGCTCTGGTTACGTTCGATGGGGCAGATATGAGCACTAAGCTTAAATTGCTTGGCGTTGATGTCGCTTCAATCGGTGAAAGCCGTGGTTTTGACAATGCACAATTTGTTGAACTTACCGATAATCAAGCGGGTACCTATAAGAAGCTATGGCTTGATGAGTCAGGCCGCTACCTGAAAGGGGCTGTGTTGGTCGGTGATGCGAGTGATTACAGTGTCTTGCTCAATCAATATCTATCAGGTGATGCACTCGATATACCTGCAATAGACTTGTTGCAGCAAGAAGAGGGCGCGAGTCTAGATATGAAAGATGATGCGATTATCTGCTCTTGTCATCAAGTGACTAAAGCAGACATAGTGGCAAGCGTCGAGGCTGGGTCTCACAGTCTGGCTGAAGTGAAAGCCTGCACCAAAGCGGCTTCAGGTTGTGGCGGTTGTAGTGCTTTAGTTCAAACCGTGATCACTCAAGCCATGGAAGCCCAGGGACTAGAGACCGAGAAGGGGATCTGTTGTCATTTTGAATATGATAGGCAGGAGCTATTCCACCTCTGTCAGCTAGAAGGGATAGGCGACTTTAATACGCTAATTCAAACCCATGGTCATGGAGACTCAGGTGTATTGGGGCTAGGTTGTGAGATCTGTAAACCTGCAGCAGCCTCCATTTTTGCCACTTTACATAATGAGTATGTACTCAATATTCAACATGCCAACCTACAAGATACCAATGATGCTTACTTAGGCAACCTACAAAAAGATGGCTCTTACTCTGTGGTGCCTCGAATTGCTGGTGGTGAAATTACGCCAGACAAACTTATAGCACTCGGGGTCATCGCTAAACGTCATGATCTCTATACCAAGATCACTGGCGGTCAACGTATTGACTTGTTTGGTGCCCAACTATCTGAGCTACCGATGATCTGGCAAGAGCTGATTGAGCAAGGATTTGAGACTGGGCATGCTTACGGAAAATCATTGAGAACGGTTAAGTCTTGTGTTGGAAGTACTTGGTGTCGTTATGGCGTGCAAGATTCAGTGGGCTTAGCTATAGATCTTGAGAATCGTTACAAAGGTTTGCGCGCCCCTCATAAGATTAAATTTGCCGTGTCTGGCTGTACTCGTGAGTGTGCCGAGGCCCAAAGTAAAGATATCGGTGTGATAGCCAGTGACAAAGGTTGGAACCTCTTTGTTGGCGGTAATGGTGGCATGCGTCCAAGGCATGGTGACCTGTTTGCGACTGACCTTTCAACCTCTGAACTTGTTACTTACATAGATCGTATTTTGATGTTTTATGCCAAAACTGCAGCCCGTTTACAGAGAACCTCTGTATGGCTTGAGACGTTGGAGGGAGGGCTTGATTACCTTAAGTCGGTGGTTATCGATGACTGCCTTGGCGTTACCAATGAGCTGGAAGCACAGATGGAAAAAGTGGTCGCAACTTATCAGTGCGAGTGGCGAACAAGTCTTGAAAGTCCCGAGTTCCTTTCTCGTTTTAGTGAGTTTGTTAACCCTGAGAAAATGCCTGACGTCGATGTCGAGCAATATCGTTATAGTCGCGGACAAAAGTTCCCAGCAGCTGCTATTGGCAATATTGAGGTTATTAACCTGCCAGTAGATGCCATCGTTGAAAATACAGATGAATTAGTTAAGTAGGGCCATTGGCTTAAAGGAGTTTTAATATGAATTGGGTCATTATTTGCGAAGAGAAAGCACTGCCTAGTTTTGGTGGGGTAGCGGCTTGGTTTGAGAACAGAGCGATTGCCATTTTTAACCTAGGCGAACGGGGTTTATTTGCATTGGATAATACCGATCCCGCCACTGGAGTGAGCGTGCTGTCACGGGGGCTTATTTGCGATCTTGAAGGGGGGATATTTGTCGCATCTCCGCTGCATAAGCAACATTACAGCTTACATAACGGCTCCTGTATCGAAGATGAGTCATTACGCGTCAACGTCTATCAAGTCAAAAGTGAAGATGGACGGGTATTAGTGAAAAGTGCTGGTAAATAGTCATAGATATAAGGTGGTAATGATGAGTTCTGACAAGTTTAATATATTTTCTTTCTCGGGAAAGATGAAAATCATGCACTTGAGTTGGATGGCATTTTTCATCAGTTTCATGGTGTGGTTTAATGCCGCGCCATTAATGAGTGTGATAGCCCAAAGTTTAGGGCTGACCAATGAGCAAATTAAGACATTGCTTATTTTAAATGTGGCACTAACCATCCCTGCGCGGATCATTATAGGCATGGTGACGGATAAGTTTGGTCCAAGACTGACCTACTCGACATTGCTTATCTTGTGTAGCTTTCCCTGCTTCATGTTTGCGCTAGGTAATACCTTCGAGCAACTAGCGCTAGCTCGCTTTCTACTGGGTTTTATTGGTGCAGGCTTTGTCATCGGTATTCGTATGGTGAGTGAGTGGTTTCCGGCAAAAGAGCTAGGGACTGCAGAAGGTATTTACGGTGGATGGGGCAACTTCGGCTCCGCAGCTGCAGCGTTTACCTTACCAGTAATTGCACTTGCTTTTGGGGGAGAGGATGGCTGGCGATATGCCATAGGATTTACAGGTATTTTGAGCTTTATGTTTGCCTTTGTCTATTATTTTAATGTCTCAGACACGCCAAAAGGTTCAACCTACTTTAAGCCCAAAAAAGCCGGTGCACTTGAAGTGACCAGTAAGGGAGATTTAGCGTTACTGATAGTGATGAAACTCCCCATGTACGCAACCTTAGCACTGCTAGCTTGGAAGTTATCACCTGCTGGTGTGAAGATGTTCACTCAGGTGGAGGTCTACGGAATATACGCTATCTTGGTTGGCGTTCTTATGGTTGACCTGTATCAAACTTATCAGGTGAATAAGCATATATTTTCAGGCCCTGTGCCTGAGTTTGAGCGCTATCCTTTTAAGCAAGTCGCTGTATTAAATGTTCTGTATTTCTCAACATTTGGCTCTGAGCTGGCGGTTGTTTCTATGTTGCCTCTGTATTTTGCCGAAACCTTTGAGCTAGGACTCGCTCAAGCAGGTTTGCTGGCTTCAAGTTATGCTTTTATGAATTTGGTATCAAGGCCTGGTGGTGGCTGGATAAGTGACCGATTTGGTCGTAAGCCAACCTTGATGATTTTGACTGCGGGTTTAGCTTTAGGATACTTTGGTATGGCACAGATATCCTCTGACTGGTCATTGCCTCTGGCCGTATTGATGGTGATGACGTGCTCTTTCTTTGTTCAAGGCGGCGAGGGGGCAGTATTCGCTGCAGTCCCTTTGATAAAACGCCGTTTAACTGGACAAATTGCAGGAATGACAGGTGCCTACGGTAATGTCGGCGCGGTATTTTTCTTAACCGTGTACTCTATGGTTTCAACGCAGGTATTCTTTTATGTGATTGCAGCGAGTGCATTACTTGGCCTGGTGAGCTTACTGTTTTTAACTGAACCCAAGGGGCATATCGCTGAAGTGAATGAGCAAGGTGAAGTGACCTTAATTAATGTGAATTGATAAACATTAATTGAGCAATCTATACCGACCTTTGTTCATTACCATAGCGCCTAGGCCAAAGGAGTTAGGTGTTAGATTCTAGCTGCTAGGCGCTAGATTAAAGAATATCCGGCTAAAAAAGGAAACATTAGATGTCATCAGCGATTGGGAGTACAGCTTTAGAGGAGGTAACGGCCAAGTCTGCTAGTGCTTCGGCTGCATCCCATAATGGTCAACTGGCAGTGAATTCAGACTTGCCTTTGAATGGAGAGCTTGGAATTGCTGCGGGGCAATTTTCAGCTCAAGGGGCTAAGTCGACCAATGAAGATGCAATCGGCATTCGTATTCCAGATGGCATGATGCTGACAACCAAAGGTGCAGTATCAATAATTTGTGACGGTGTGAGCGCCGCAGAGGCCGCTGAAAAAGCCAGTTATATCAGTGTCAGTAATTTTATCTCGGATTACTACTCTACCCCAGATACCTGGAGTGTTGAAAAGTCCAGTAGCCAAGTACTCACTGCTTTGAATCGTTGGCTATATGGCCTAGGTCAAGATTATCGAGAAGCGCAGCGGGGTTATGTGTGTACCTTTACGGCTTTAGTTTTTAAATCTTGCAGTGCTCACTTGTTGCATGTGGGGGACTCAAGAGCCTATCGATTCAGAGCTGGAAAAATTGAGCGACTCAGCCGGGATCATGTCACCGTACTTGGTAAAGGCAAACGCTATCTGGCAAGAGCGCTAGGTTTAGATGTTAATCTGGATGTTGATTACCAAACGTTTGAGCTACAACAAGATGACCTGTATCTGTTGACGACCGACGGGATCCACGATGTTATTAGTGATCAAGAGTTAGCGGCAAAGTTATTGAGGTTTAGCCGTCAAGCTGTCTCAATGAGAGACTTCGATCAATTTTGTCAGTCATTGTGCATTCAAGCTACCGATGCAGGTAGCTTAGATAATGTCAGCTGCCAGCTGTTATCTATCGATATGCTGCCTAAGCAAAATATCGATGATCTCTATCAGCAGTTATCCAAGTTGCCTTTTCCACCGCCTTTATCTGAAGGGATGAGGTTAGATGGTTATACCGTTGAGCAGGTACTGCACCAAAGTCAGCGGAGTCAGGTGTATCTAGTATCAAACAGCGAAGGTAAAAAGCGATGTATTAAAACCCCCTCGGTTAATTACATTGACGATGGCGCTTATATCGAGCGGTTTATGCTCGAGAGCTGGATAGGCCACAGAATAAGTAGCCCTAATGTGGTTAAGTTATTGGATAGAGAGCGGGAAAAAAGTGCGCTGTATTATGTGACTGAACATCTTAATGGCATCTCATTAGCCACTTGGATAGCGCGTAACCCTAAGGCGTCGGTGCAGGAAGTACTCTTGCTGTTAAAACAGATAGAAACAGGGGTGAGGGCATTTCATCGTAAAGAGACTATTCATCAAGACTTAAAGCCTGACAATATTTTACTGACTTATGAAGGGCAAGTAAAAATTATCGATTTTGGGTCATGTTATATCAAGGGCATTGCCGAAATAGCCACGCCGCTCGAGCGAGACATTATTTTAGGTACTGCAGACTATTCTGCCCCTGAGAGTGTACTTGGATACCGAGTCACGAATAAGGCTGATCTGTTTTCGATGGCAGTATTAACCTATGAGATGTTGACAGGTCAACTCCCCTTCAAAGGTAAGCTAGCACAATGCCGAACTAAATCTGATTATCTTAACTTAGAATATGTGCCCTGTTATGAGCTCAATCCGTTAATCCCATTATGGATGGATCCCCCTATAAAGAGAGCACTTAATTTCGATCCCTCAAGTCGTCAGGATGATACCAGTGAACTAATTTTTGAGCTTAAGCAACCCTTAGCTAATTGGGATAAACCTGAGATGGGACGTTCATTGTTAGAAAGAGACCCGGTTAGGTTCTGGCAAGGTATGACACTCATTTTTGGCATCACCACATTGCTGTTATTACTCAACTAATCTTATAACCAACTAACCTTATAACCAACTGATTATATGCCAATTAAAGCCACTAACTATACTAAGGGATACTTGCCAGCTTGGGGTTTTTAATATAGGTTATTCTTAAATTAAGTTGATTTTGTACTAATAAATACTCATGGAGTTGGAGTTCTATTATGTGTCGTACTGACCGCAGTAGCTTAAGATGGAGTTTAACTCTGCTAGTACTTATATTACTGACAGCATGTTCAAGTTCGCCTTCTAAAAAATTAAATCTAAAACCGCAACTCCCACAAACCAATCAACAGCTTTTTCAGCTACCTGATGAGCAAGTTCCATCACTTAGCCAATTAACCTCTCTTACTCCAATACAAGTGCAAGAGATTGAGGTATTCGTATCTCAGCCTGACATCAGAAAACTACCGAAAAATAAGCAAGTATTTGAATATTTATCAAAAAAATTGGTGAACTTTAATTATGAAGGCGTCAATTATACAGCGAGTGAAGCGATGGATAATGCGGGTGGGAACTGTATGTCACTAGCACTATTGACCTTTGCTGTTGCAAAACAGCTCGGGGTAAAATCGGCATTTCAAGTAATGCATACTGAGCCTATGTTGCTTGAGGTAACTGAAAATATTGCGGTGACCTCTGATCATGTTCGAACCTATCTGTATGAAGAGAGTAATGAGGTACAAAGTGCCACGACTCTTTTTTTTAACCGAGACTATGTAATATTAGATTACTTCCCAGGACGTTACGATAGAACCGGCAAAGTTATCAATGAGCAACAGTTTTTTGCTATGTTTTATAGGAACCTTGCTGCAGATTCACTATTAGCGGGAAACTTTGACCTCGCCTACCAACTATTGGAGAAAGGGCTGAGTTATGATGAGTTGTATGCACCTCTTATCAATATGATGGCGATAATTCATAGGCGCAAAGGTGATGAAGATACTGCAGAACGGATTTATCAATATGGTCTCGATGTAACGGATTCAAAAATTAGCTTATTGAGTAATTATTACTTCCTATTATCAAAACAGGGCAACACTTTAGCCGCTGAGGAAATTAAGAAACAGCTGTTACAACTTGAAGATAGCAACCCCTATGATTGGTATCTGATAGGGAAAAGTGCAATGAAAAATGGCGATTTTAAAAGCGCTGAAGTCTATTTTAATAAATTTTTGAATAATACCCCCTATTATCATCAAGCTTATTTTGACTTGGCTAAAGCACAATACGCCATGGGTAGAGAAGTATTAGCGAAGAGTTCAATCAAGTTAGCGTTAGAATACGCTGAGCTACCACAGAGCCAAAAACAATACCTAGCAAAACTGAACTGGCTGGAGCAGATGTAAGTCTGGTTAGTCGATGTTGAGTTGAAGCTTGATAAAAGTCATCATTCCAAAGCGTTAGTCATTTATTTCCTCTTTTATAGCTTCTAGGCTTGTAGGTATAAAGTTTTATAAGCCCTAGTTGTTTAGTCTATTCCCCCCCCTCAAAAACGATCCCTTTGGTTAAGAGTTGTTAATACTCTAGAGGGATGATGTTGACCTGTTTACTCCTCATAATAGCCTGCAATTAAACTTGATAATCATAATTAGACAGGTTGAATATAGCGAGATGATGGGTTTAACCTTCTTATTTTACTATCAAGTTAATTATGTTTGGAAGTAAGTATTTCAATATGTTGTTTGTCTAGATAATGATTCGGTATGACCTAGTGAGTTCGCTACATAGTGATAACGCTTTGTCAGCCATTAACTAAGCTATGGAAAAGGAAGTCAGGGAAATGAAACATTCTAAAATTGCGCTATTAGTTTCGGCTGCACTATTTGCATCATTCGGAGCAAATGCAGACAGTACTGAAAACAGAGCTACTGTTGACCAAAATGGTACAAGTAACTCTGCAACAGTCACACAAGTTGATGAAAGTGTTAATAATGACGTGACAATCAATCAAATTGGTACAAGCAACGTTGCAAACGCAACCCAGGCTCGTACTTCTGAATCTACCGCAGATATTGACCAAGATGGTGAAAGAAACTTAGCAACTGTAGAACAGTCAGATGCAACTCAAACTTCTGTTGCGACAGTGGATACTATTGGTTCAGACAATAAAGCTTATGTTACACAGAAGCTAAATAACGCTCTTGCTGCTACTGCAACAGTGACCCAAAGAGGTGATACAAATACTGCAACAATTACTCAGAATAACGGTGATGCAGCGGTCTCTACTATCACTCAAAATGGTAATGGTGATATTGCAGAAGTTGATAACTTCTGGTCTGATAATGCAACCGCTACAATCGAGCAAAACCTAGGTACGGGTAATAGTGCGATTATTTCTCAAAATGATTCAGATTCAGCAGCGGCCGACCTAACTCAAACTGGTGCAGGCAACATAGGTTCAATTACTCAGAACACTGGCAACGGAATGCATAGCGCAGGATCTGATACAACTAACGCTTCATTAACTCAAACTGGTAATACTAACAATAGTACTGTTAGTCAGACTGCTATGTACAACAGCGCTGTTGTACTACAAGAGGGTGACTTAAACACGGCTAATGTAAAACAAAGTGCTGAATCAAATAGCGCTGATGTCTTTCAAGGCGGTAATTCTAACATAGCTAACGTTGACCAAACAGCTACAGCTAATACAGCTGATGTTGATCAAGATGGTAATGAGAATGAAGCTGATATTGACCAAACAGGTGCCAGTAACAGTGTGACTGTTGCGCAAACAAGCTCAGGCAGTTTTGCAAAGGTTGCTCAAATAGGTGAGAGTAACGGAGCGACTGTGGCGCAATCAGGCGCTGATCACAAAGCGACAATTACTCAAAGTGATTTTTCGAATATAGCTGGTGTGACTCAGTCAGGTTTGAATAACTCACTGACTTTAGTTCAAAGTGGTAGCGATTTAGGCTTAGGTAATACTGCTACAGTCTCTCAAGGTGGTACAAATGATATTGCGACGCTAAGTCAGATTGGTAACTCAAACCAAGTGGTTATAGCACAAGGGGCCGATAGTCATGATAATACTATCTCTGTTAGTCAATCTGGCCAAGAAAACTATGTGGGTGCAGCAAGTTTTGGTGGCGGTAACAGTGTAACAACAATTACTCAAACGGGTGATAGAAACAGTGTTTCTGAAAACCCAAATGCAAGTAACATACACGGTAGTGGTGTTGGTTCAGCTACTTATGGTTCAGACAATACGTTAAATATAGCTCAGAGTGGTGATGACAACACGGCTTATGCAGACTCTTCAAATGACGGCTCTATAGTAGATATTGCACAAGATGGTGAGTTTAATGATGCTGCAGTAGAATCTTGGTGGGGTAGTGATAACGAGATATTTGTCTCTCAAGTTGGTAATAACCATATAACTGATGTGTTTGTAGATGGTGGAAGTAGTAATCATGTTAATGTGACTCAAACTGACTCATACAACACTGCAACTGTTACCAGCGTTGGTTCTTCTAACAGCGTAACAATCACGCAGGGAACTGTTCCTACAATATAAACTTTTTTATATTGAGGTAAAAAAAGGGCTTCGGCCCTTTTTTTCTGCCTTAAACATCTTGTATAGAGAGTGGATATGAACTTATTACTTATCTCTATATCAGAGCAATGTCAGTTTTATAGTTAACTCTGAGAATTAAGTGGGTATTGGCTATCTATACTGTTTGTCTTTTTTATGGGAGTAGGTTGCACTGCTTTATGTTTGTAGTTCTGTTTTTTACACTGAAATCAATAAGTTTGGTGGAATAATTTAATAGTATAAAAGTATTATTTCAGATCGAAATATACAACTTTATGATGTCTGGGTTAATACTTTGAGTGGACGCTGCTAGTAATTTATCCCTACATAATCAACACCATTAATAAAACACTGGTTTATGAGTTTTGTTTATGGACAAGCATTCGCACGGACAGCGTAATCAAGGATACCCCCTAAAAGCTAAAGCGCTAACTCGTTTATGCTACATCTTCGTGTTCTTTATGCTTCCTTTCTACATCCATGCTAATCCAGATATAAGTTCCCATGATGAGCTATTTAGTCAGGATAACTCAGTCTATAGCGTACAAACCGGTAGCAATCTAAATACTTGGGTTGACCAAAATGGGCAATCTAATCGAGCGTTTGTATCGCAACAAGGCTCGGTGAGTTCATTTGTTGTTGAGCAGCAAGGGCTCTCAAATCAAATTTATTCAAGCCAAACTGGTGCCCAAATCGAAGCGCATATCTTACAGAGTGGAATTGGTAACCTTGTTATTTCGAGTCAAACAGGGACTGGATTAATGCTTGATGTTTCACAAATTGGTTATGGTAATCAGGCATACATAGCACAAACAGGACATGAAAATTCAATCCTCATTCAGCAGTACGGTACTGGTCATACGGTCAGTGTTGCTCAGTGGGGGAGTTCGCAAACAGCGGTGGTGACCCAAGGTCAAGCATCGGATTAAAGAAAGGGAATAGGGAAATGAAACATTCTAAAATCGCACTATTAGTATCGGCAGCCTTGATGGTATCAACAGGCGCTTTAGCTGAAGGCAGCACAGATAATTTAGCAACCGTTAATCAAGATGGCACTGGAAACTCTGCAACTGTTACTCAATCGCTAGAGAGCTCACTTAATGATGTGACAATTGATCAGATTGGCTCTGGTAACATTGCTTCTGCGACACAATCTAATACCCAAGATACAAGTGCAGATATTGATCAAGATGGCGCGGATAATAGAGCTTATATCACACAAAAAGATACCGCCGATACATCACTCGCAACAGTTAATACAGTGGGAGATGGTAACTTAGCAACAATTCTTCAGGAAAATGGCACTGAAGAGGGCGCTCATGCCTTGATCACTCAAAATGGCAGCGGTAACGTCGCTGAAGTTTCTCAGAACAGTGCCGATGCATCGCTTTCTAGTATCGATCAAAATGGTAGTGGTGATGAGGCTAGAATTAATAATCAGCAAACTGATAGGGCTGTTGCAACCATTACCCAGAATATTGGAGGTGGTAACTACGGCTTTATTGGTCAGACAGATTCTGACTATGCATCAGCAATTGTCACACAAACAGGTAGTGGTAACTCCGGTATTATATTTCAGACAACGACCGCTGATGATTGGTCAGAAACTGATGATACTCAAGCGACAATCACACAAACTGGTAATAATAACGTTGGTGATATAGAGCAGAACGCTAAACATAATGACGCGACAGTGACTCAAAGTGGTAACGGTAACTCAGGCACCATTGCACAAAATAATGAGAGTAATCTTGCTGAAGTCACTCAAACGGGTGATAGAAATATCACTTATGTTACACAGTCAGATGGTAATACTGCACAAGTCAATCAAATTAGTGATGACAGTAAGGTGTTAGTGATGCAGCTCTCTGCAGATAATCTAGCAACTGTTGATCAGTCTGGAACTTTCCAAACGGCTAATGTTTATCAGTATGGTGGTGGCAATAGTGCCGATATTGATCAAAGCAATAATGGTAACACGGCTAATGTGTCTCAAACGGCTACCGATCCTGGGTTTGGTAACTACTCGAAGGTTGAACAATACGGTGATAGCGACACATCATCTGTTGAACAAAACGGCACGAGTAACAATACAACGATTTATCAAGGTTTAGGCAGTCATGACAGTGAGATCACGGTTAGTCAAACAGGTGATGCTCACTACGCTGGTGTAGTTACCGCCTTTGGGGGAGATAACACTGTTAGTGTTACCCAAACTGGTGAAGGCCAATCTTTGACTGGTTCTATAGGTTACTCTGGAACTTTAGGTGACAGTAACACGCTAACAGTCAACCAACATGGCACAGACAATAGCGCAGAATCAATCTCCGGTTTTAGTGGTTCCAATGTTGATCTACTACAAGATGGGCAAGATAACTTTATCAGTGCCGTTGCCCTTGGTGAGCAAAACATGATTGATGTAGACCAGATTGGTTCAAATCATAAAGCCAATGTCTTTGTTGGGTATGGCCTAGGTAACAGTGCAACAATTCATCAATATGATGCAAGTAACACTGCAACTGTTTCGAGTATTGGTGCTGGTAACACGGTTGTAGTTACTCAAGGTTCAATTTAAAACGTTAACTCATATTTACCGACTAAATTGGAGAGGGTAAGTACCTCTTCAATTTAGTTTTACCCCTATCTCTTTCACTTCCTTTTCTTATAGAGCTTGTGAGTCACTATTCCTATCGTTTGAATATAAACATGACTATTAGTGACTTAGTCGTTATCAACGAATCACCTAGTAATATATCCAAATCCTTGTCTGTGGGTGTCCTTTCAATAGAGCATATGAAGCAAAGTTGGCTATCCAGCTTTAGTGTCAACAGTACTGTCACTTTGGTTGTAGTAGTTAAGTATTAGTACACCATGCAGAATACAATCTTTGTGTCATTTCCCTTCATACTTTTGGTTGATGATGTTGAATCCAGTTAACGAGATACTAGCGCCAATTATTTGACTTAGTTCAAGCAGGATGCGAGATGTTAGCTAAACAGGGTTGTCAACGAAATGCTAAACAAAGCAAGAAGAACTACAGTGCGACTTTTCTTTTTGTAGGCCTACTTTTTTCTCCACTATCCCATGCTGATGAAGATATCAGTTCTTTCGATGAGCTGTCTGGCGGCGATAACCTAGCATCGGTTAGTCAAGTCGGCGATAGCCACTTTGCAACCGTAAGCCAACAAGGTCTGAGTAACGAGTTATACCTGAGTCAAAGTGGGTTTAATAACTCTCTTACTGCCAGTCAGCAAGGTGTCGGTAACGAACTTTTGTTACTTCAGTCAGGCTCAGATATCGAAGCTAGCATTGTTCAGATAGGATACGGAAATTTAGTTCAAGCTAGTCAATTAGGTACCGCTTTAGCGCTTGATGTGACCCAAAACGGTTACGACAACCAAGCCTATATTCATCAGACTGGATATGAAAATTCAGTTTTGATCCAACAAAACGGATCTGGTCATGTAGTCGGTGTGGCTCAGTGGGGCAGTTCACAAACTGCGGTTATCACCCAAGGCCATACATCTAACTAAGGAAAGGGAAAACACCAATGAAGCAGACTAAAATCGCACTTGTAGTATCAGCTGCAATCTTAGCCTCTACGAGCGTTTATGCAGAGGATAGTACTAATAACTCAGCCGAAGTCAATCAACTTGGCGGTGTTCAAAACACTGCCACTGTTACCCAAGTTGATGAAAGTTCGGATAACATTGTGAATGTATATCAGGAAGGTTCGAGTAATACAGCTACTGCGACACAAGCTAGAACGACTGAAACGGAAGCGCGTATAAATCAGCAAGGCGATGGAAACACTGCAACTGTAGATCAGCAAGATGCAACGTCAACGGCGTTAGCGACAGTTGATTCTATCGGTAATGAAAATACGGCTTCAATCGTTCAGAAGCTAAATAATGAGCAATCTGCGCACGCATCCGTTGCACAAACTGGTAATGAAAACACGGCGACAGTGACTCAAAATAATGCTGATGCTGCGGTTTCAGCCGTTATTCAAAATGGTAATGGCGATACAGCTGAAATTGATAATCACTGGTCAGATTATGCTACTGCGACTATTGAACAAAATACTGGTACAGGAAATAGCGCGTATATTTCTCAAAACCGCTCAGATGGTGCATCAGCCGAGCTTACTCAGACAGGAGCTGGGAACAAGGGCGATATTTTACAAGAAACGGGTAACTATGCAGAATCTGATAATGACATCACCCATGCGGCTATGGAGCAGTCTGGTAGTGACAATATTGGTTTAGTTCAGCAATTTGCTAAAAAGAATAGTGCTTCGCTTATTCAAGGAGGCGATCGAAATGATGGCCATATCCGACAAACCAAAGCAAAAAATACTGCGTCACTCGATCAGCTTGGAAATGATAATACTGGTTTTATTCGTCAAACAGCTAAGAGCAATACCGCTTTTGTAGTTCAAGGTGGTAACAGTAACGACGCTACAGTAAAGCAGAGTGCCCGCCATAATACTGCTGATGTTCAGCAAAGTGGCCTGAGTAATATCACAGATGTTCAACAATCAGCTAGGCATAATGAAGCTATTGTTAATACTGAAGGTGATGCTAACCAAGTTTACCTTGTTCAGTCTGATTCAGGCAATGCGGCCGAGATTAACCAAGTGGGTGATTTAAATATTGCCAATGTAGATCAAACTGCACAGGGGAATATTGCCCTTGTTGATCAACTCGGTAGTGGTAATACTTCTGATATCGACCAAACAGGGGCTGAAAACCTTGTTTCGATTGATCAAAGTAGCTTAGGAAGCTCAGTAACTGTACTTCAATCTGGCTCATTTAATGGGTCAGAAGTATCACAGACTGGTGATGAGCAGACTGCAAACGTGACACAAAATGATTTTTCTAACATTGCCAACATTGACCAAAGTGGCGCGAATAACTCGTTAACGCTTACTCAAGGTGGCAGCCTAGAAGGAACTGGTAATACTGCTAATATCAATCAAGCTGGATTAAATGATACGGCATTAGTGACTCAGTCCGGTAATTCAAACTCTGTGCTTATTGACCAAGCTGATGACAGCTATGGTAACTCCATCAGTGTGACGCAGACAGGTTCTGATAACTATGCTGGAGCTGCCTCTCAAGGTGGTAACGGTAGCGAAATTACTATCGTTCAGTCAGGTACAGGTAACCGTGTAACAAACAGTGATACTGCTAGCAACTGGTATGGTAATGACCTCGGTGCGGGTACGTATGGTAATGATAATATAATCAATATTACACAAACTGGTACAGATAACTTAGCTTATGCAGATGCGGCAGATAGTGGATCACACATAGATATCGCACAAACTGGTGAGTTTAATAGTGCTACTGTTGAGTCATTCACAGGGGCTGGTAACGACATAGATGTTGTTCAAAATGGCAATAATCATGTCACAGACATTTATGTGGAAGGTGGTGCTGGCAATATTGTAAACGTGAGTCAGTACGATGCACACAATAGCGCAAACGTAACGAGTTTTGGTTCCAATAACCAAGTAATGATTATGCAAGGAAGCGTACCGGAATAATCTGTTTGTTTAAATAAAAGGGTGCATCTGCACCCTTTTATTTACTTATGTATTCCTTAGTAAGCCATTTTTAAGTGAAATACATGGATACGTATGTTGTATTAATGTAACTTCTTGGTGGCTGTCATAAGGTTTTCGTGATTATTTAACTGTGTCGACATGGAGTCAGCCGTATGTTCAAAGTTATAAATTGGATAGTAGTTTCTCGCTCTCAAATGCTGAGTGATCTTTTGGACACTCGTTGGCCTCAAGAATTTTTGGTTAAATTGGTTAAGGTTACTCCAGAGCAAGTTGAAACAGAGATTAAGGAAGGGGTGTTTTCTCTTGTTGTTATAGACCTGTCAACTGTCGATGTTCAAAAAGCTTATCAAATCCAACGTTACGTTGAGAAGGAGTATGCTGCAAGAGTGGTATTCCTTCATTATCCCAAGTTGATAGATGCGCGTTTTCTGATACATCCAACGGTCACTGCAGGTATTTTTTATAGTGATGCTTCGCTAGAAGAGGTTGGGGAAGGCTTAGGAAATATTTTAAGAGGGAAATCAGTTATTCCAGCACAATTAACTCAGCCAAATAGTGATGATTTGGTGAGTGTTGAAGGTAGCGATAATCTGACGATTCGTGAGCGTGAAGTACTTCAAGCCTTGTTAAGTGGTAGTACTAATGTCGATATAGCTAACCAACTATTTGTTAGTGAGAGCACAATTAAGACCCACCTTTATCGTGCATTTAGAAAAATTGGGGTGTCAAGTCGAGGCCAAGCAATAGCTTGGGCTCAAACACACCTTCATGAGGTACACCAGTGAAGCACTACTGGTTAATTATCTTATTACCTCTATTGCTTATCTATGCAACAGATACTAGCGCAGAAGCACTGCGTGAGGCTGAAATAAAAGCTAAAAAAGCATTAGAAGCTCAAAGCATTAGTGATGCTTTACCAAAACAAGAAACAGACCTGGTTGATGGACTTATTCTAAATCGGGCAATGACGCGTGTTGGTCATCGTTTTTACCGTGAATTCGTTTCTGCTTATAGAGACATTGGTGGTTACTCATCCCATTCCGGTCTCAGTATTGTCGAGCGTGCTACTGCGCGTAGTGGTAGTAAAGTGACAATTTTACATAACCGAAAACCTATATACATCACTGTAGTTTCACCTGCGAGTCGAAATATCGACGGGCAGGCTGCTGCTGCAGCATCAAGAGTTAATCAGACTCTTAGGCAAAATAAGAAACAGGCAAGTTGGGCACAGTTTTTAGACCCAGACCTTGCACCAGATGAATTTTAGACAGGGATCGCAAATGAATAATTTCAAATTATTAGGAAGTGGAATCGGCTTATGTCTACTGGCTTTTTCCAGTAGTGCAACGCAATTAATCTATACACCAGTAAACCCCAATTTCGGTGGCAGTTATCTAAATGGCTCATACCTGTTAGCTAATGCGTCGGCTCAAAATGACCATAAAAGCAGCTCAGGTTACGTCGCTCCTACAGCACTTGAACGCATGGCTAGCTCTTTAGAGTCCCGCTTGATGAGTCAATTGTTTAATGATGCTGCTAATGGTGGTGAAGGTTATTTAAAGACAACTGATTTTGAAATTAATGTGGTCAATGAAGATGGTACTTTACTCGTGCATATTATGGATATTGCGACAGGTGAAACCACTGTGATTGAGGTGGGTGGCTTGGTCGACACGGGTACGGAGGGGGGCTAGACATGAAAAAGTTATTAGTAAGTGCCGCCATACTATTGTTATCTGGGTGCTCATCAACTGGAGAGTTTGACGACATCGAGTCATCGAGCAGCTTGATGCCGAAAGCGGATACCTATTACGACCTTATTGGCTTACCTCATCCTCAAGGGAGTATGGTCGCAGCCGTTTATGATTTTCGTGATCAAACAGGCCAATATAAGCCTATCCCATCGAGCAACTTCTCAACGGCAGTGCCTCAGAGTGGTACTGCTTTCTTAGCACAAGCGCTTAATGACTCTAGTTGGTTTGTACCTGTAGAGCGAGAGGGCTTACAGAACCTATTAACAGAGCGAAAAATTGTAAGAGCCGGCCTTAAAGGTGAAGTTAATCAATTGCCTCAGCTCAACTCAGCACAAATTTTAATGGAAGGCGGGATCGTGGCTTATGATACCAACATTAAAACGGGTGGAGCAGGAGCGCGTTATTTAGGCATAGGTGTTAACTCTCAATTTCGAGTCGATACCGTTACCGTTAACTTGCGTGCTGTCGATATCAGAACGGGCCGCCTGCTTAGCAGTGTGACCACGACGAAATCAATATTGTCTAAAGAGCTATCGGCGGGCGTGTTTAAATTTATTGATGCCCAAGACTTGCTTGAATCAGAGCTAGGCTACACATCGAACGAACCTGTGAGTATCTGTGTTGTACAAGCGATTGAAAGTGCTGTAGTACACATGATTGCAGATGGGATCTGGAAGCGGGCATGGAATTTAGGTAGCCCTGAGACAGGACTTAAAAATACAGTACTGCAAAAGTATTGGCTTGAAGCGCATTCTGAGGCGCGTGTGAGTGAACGAATCAAGCAAGGTTAACTCAATTTACCTGATTAATTAAAGCGCCAATTGGCGCTTTTTTTGTGCTCAGATTATCTTCTTAAGTTGTATATTTACCATAATTTTAACTCTGTTATGCAGCTCAAAAGTTTGCCTCTCGACTTAGCTTTCAGGCTTATGTTTCAAATCTAGCTTTCATTGTAGTTTTTACTTTCTCAGAATTGTCCTATTAGCCACTAAGACTGCACAAGATGATAAATCGTTAATCTGTATTTACATAGTGAATAGTCACCTGTATACTCTTATGTGTTTATTGTTTAGTATGAATCCGTTCGATGGTTTGAGCCTGAACTTTTATATCACTATTTGAGGTCGTTATGTTCAAGATAAATACATTCGTTGCAGCTATCACCATCACGCTTGTCGGTTTAACGTCTACAACCGCTAATGCTGCAACCGTAGGTTGTGAACGTGCTGGTGGTATAAAATGTCAAAAAGTACATAGCAAGCGGGTTGTAAGAACCCCCGTGGTCATTGTTCCTAGCCATCACCACCATTACAACGCCTTTCATTCGCCAATGTTAACAGCGCTTGGTATCGCCATAGTGCTAGATGCTGCTGGTAATGCGGTGACTGAGAAGGGTCAGCAAGTGGTGGTGTTGGGTGAAGGCAATGAAGTTAAAAATGTCTACGAGAAAGATGGCGTTGTGTATTTAGTCAAAGCGTGATCAGTGATGGAAAATAAGGTTAGCGATTTTTCACGTGTCATAGGCCACCTCGACGTGGCGCTGACGGCTTTGTTGGCACTGCTCACCATAGGTGGAGGGCTTAAACTCTTGGTCAGTTTCGAGCTTCACGACTCTATCTGGGCGGTCGTTGGCTTGCTGGCTATGGCATTCAGCCTATATATTGTTAAAGTACTGTTGATTGGGATTGCGAACACCTTGCTCTTGATCGCACAAAATAGTGCACATAGCACCAGTGAGGCAACTATCAGCAAAGATATGGTGGCAAATACAAGCGATGGGCTACATATCATCAAGGTACGTAGTTTTGGCTTATGCAGTTATTGTGATGAGTTCGAAACCAAAAACACGTTAGCTGGTCGCTATATCTGCTCAGAGTGTCAGCGAGTCATCATCAAGTTAAATCGTGCAGAACTGTCGTCAGTGACGGCTTCAAGGTAGAAAAAGGGGCATGACACTTAATGAGTGTGATGTGCCCCTTTAATTGCTAAATAAAACCTCGTGATTGCGCTGATATATCGTAAGAGTAGGAGGTTTATTTAACCTAAATTAACTATGCGTCTTTCTCGGCACGTCTCTCTTTATCTAAGTAGGCAAAACCTTGCTTTAAGAAAGAGAACTCTTCAACATCCGGTAATGCTTCCACACACTTGAGCATGTTAGTAAACGCTGAATCTATCATTAAGCGATCAGATAACTTCAAGTAGTTATATACCACTGGTCTGAGTACCACAGTAAAGTCACCACTTAACTCTTTATATCTCTGCTCTTCAAGCGCTAAGGTGTTTTGTACAAGCTCGCGCATACACAAAGCCGCTAAAAGAGAATTTTTATCACTAAAAGACTGATATTGAGCTGCTCTAGAGTACCCAGCCTTTTTATGCACATCAGACATGTTCAAAGCAATCATGCCCTTTTCTCGAATGAGATCAGTTGCAGCGTCGAGTAAAGCTGTCTCTTTGTTTGTCAACATTTGATACATCCCTTATTAATTTATCCGTATTAAAAAGGGTTTAATTGCTTATGTCAATTGATTTGTATATACATATGTGTAATTTGTTAACTCTCTGTGGGTATTGTTGGATTTTCACTGTGGATACAGCGAGTAGCTGGTTGCTTTTAGAGCTGGTTTTACATTTGAAGCAAATCTTTGACTTAAAATTAAAAGATTGTTTTTTAGTCTGTTATCTAGAGGATTTTGCTTGCTGAGCTCACAAGTTAATATTTTTTGAGTATACTGTGGCAACCCTACTAAAAAGAGGACAGCCTGATGTCTGAAGAAACTATTTTTAGCAAGATTATTCGACGTGAAATTCCCGCTGAAATTTTGTTCCAAGATGACCTTGTCACCGCATTTAGGGATATAGACCCTAAAGCGCCAACGCATATTTTGATTATTCCTAATCATCTGATCCCAACCACCAATGATGTTAAATCGTCAGATGAAAAAGCGCTAGGGCGCATGGTGACTGTTGCCGCTAAACTTGCTCAAGAGGCGGGTATTGCAGAAGACGGTTATCGCATCATCATGAATTGCAACAAGCATGGTGGGCAAGAGGTTTATCATATCCATATGCACTTAGTGGGTGGGCATTTCCTTGGCCCTATGTTGAGCCAAGACAGATAATAGCGAGCGAAAAGTCATGAAGGTCAACTCAGATTTTTTCCCATTGACACAAATCGCAACACGCTTTGTTGATCAATTGGCGCAATGTCGACGTCTCAAGTTAAAAGTTCATGAAGCCAGTGAGCATCATGTACTGATTGAATTACCCTATAACAGTGAGCTTATTGGTTACCCTGACACTGGCGTTATTCATGGTGGAGTGATCACGACCTTGATGGATACCGCCAGTGGTAGTGCTGTGGTTTGCTCTATTTATGATAAATATCAATCGTTAGAGCTATCACCTACGTTAGATCTAAGAGTTGATTATATGAAACCTGCACAGCCTAATAAGCCTGTCTATGGTTTTGCAGAGTGTTATAAGATCTCATCGAGCGTCTCTTTTACACGTGCTATCGCTTACCAAGACTCTATTGACGATCCAATCGCGCATGCGGTGGGATCATTTATGCGTATTAGCCCTGATATGATAGGCGATGAGTTTCGCCAAGCCTTGTTGGGCCAGCAGCCTGGTGAGGATGAAGGTTCACATGTAGCTAGCCTAGCAGTTGATACGCTTTCTTTAGATACGTTTGACCTAAAACCTAAGGACATCAAAGAGTTAGATGTAAAAGAGATCGTTAAACAAGCTACTGAGCTTAACGATTTTGGCCACCTGTTAGGCCATGTCCCCTATACTAATTTTATCGGTATGAATGTTGAGCGTTTTGGTGATGAGCTGGTTTTTAGGCTGCCATTAAAAGATGACAACATAGGCAACCCGATATTACCCGCTATTCATGGTGGCGTCATTGCTGGATTTATGGAGATGTCAGCAATCGTGCAGCTTATGGTGTTTATGAATACCTCTAAAGTACCTAAAGTTGTCGATTTCTCAATTGACTACCTAAGGGCGGGATACCATAAAGACAGCTTTGCCGAATGTAAGATCACTAGGCAAGGTCGCCGAGTTGCTAATGTGAGTATTAATTGTTGGCAAACTAACCGGAAGAAGTTAATTGCGACGGCAAGGGCACATTTTTTAATAGATTAATCTGGGTTTTCAATCCATCTTTTGAGAGAGCACTAGCAAGTTCAGCTTACTGTTTGCTAGTGTACTGTTTATAAGTGTAGTGTGAATTAAGTGACAAGGTTTGACTGAAGGGAGCCGGAAGTTATGATTAAAAAATTAGTGTTAGTGCTTATGTCGGGATTACTGTTTGTTGGTTGTGCGCAGCATACTGCAGGTATGATGGCCAGCTCTAGCGGTGAGGTGAGAGTCGACAATACAAGCTTTGCGCGTGAGGTTGCAGTCGAGCAGCTTAAAGCACGTCAGCAAGGGGATTTTTTGCAGGGATCTGGTGTGATTTTGAGCAAAGTATCTACCGACCTTCGTTTGCAGTATAAGTTTACTTGGTTCGATATTAATGGCTATACCATTGAAGATGAAGCGAGTTCGTGGAAACCATTAAAACTGCATGGCATGCAACGTATGCAAGTCAATGCGCTCGCACCAAATGCACAAGCTGTACGCTATGAGTTGTATGTCAGGAAAGCATTTTCAAACTAATGCAGTGATAAATTTTTGATTCTCTTCTTAAAGCGCCAGCTAGTCTGGCGTTTTTTATTTCTATTTTGTATGTAAATTAGTCAAACGATAGCATATGTTTGTCAACAATTTGTATGATTCATGTATAATCGCCCTCGCCAAGGGGTGAGACTTGCACCATTAATGTTGTGATAGTCTCTGAGATGTCTTTTGACAAACCCTTTGAACCTGATCCGGCTAATACCGGCGTAGGAATGGGCCAATAGGTTTGATGAAGATAATCATGTTCAGCAAGAACACCCGCAATCAAACACACTAACCTTTCTCGCTTCTTTTGTTGCCGGATCTCAAAATATTAATTTGGGGTCCTATGAATACTAATAAATCTTTCTCTTTAAATTCCATGATGAAAAGAGTCTCACCAGTGGCGCTTGCCGTCTCTGCGGTGTTGACCAGTCAATACGCACTCGCAGCTGATAATGACGTACAAGCCAGTTCTCAGGTAAGCAGTGAAGCTAAGGCTAATGATGATATGGAAGTCATTGTGGTCACTTCTGATTTTCGTCGCTCAAGCTTAGATAAAATGCCATCGAGCGTTAGTATCATCGATCAGCAACAGATAGAAGATGAAGGCGCGCAACACTTTGAAGATGTACTTAATTCGATTGCAAATTTTAACTGGTCTGGCGGTAGCTCTAGGCCGAAGTACTTTCAAATTCGTGGTGTCGGTGAGCAGGAGGAGTATCAAGGCGCACCTAACTCATCTGTAGGTTACATCATTGACGATATTGATATGTCAGGGCTTGGTATGGTCTCTAGTATGTATGATCTGCAACAGGTCGAAGTACTTCGTGGCCCACAAGGCACTCGTTACGGTGCCAATGCACTTGCAGGTCTCATCTATCTAAAGAGTAATGATCCAACTGATGTGTTTGAACACGGGGCTGAGGTGTCAGTTGGCGATGATAACCTAACCACTTTCAGCGGTTTTAGCTCAGGGCCATTAACCGACTCAGGTAAACTGCTCTATCGTGTCTCTTTACAGCAACATCAGCAAAATGGTTTTCAAAATAACCTTTATCTCGACCGTGATGACACCAATGCGCGTGATGAGTTTACTGGCAGAGCAAAACTTCGTTGGTATGCCACAGATGATCTATCTATCGATCTAACAATGCTCCATGCCGACTATGACAATGGCTATGATGTGTGGACTTTAGACAATAACGGCGAAAATACCTTAACTGATGCGCCGGGTGTCGATAAACAGCGCACCACAGGTAGCTCACTTAAATTTACCTATTCAGGTGCTGAGCAGTTTGAACTTGTGTCTCTTACATCTTTCGCTCAATCTGAAACACACCATAACTACGATGGCGATTGGGCAAACCCTGATTATTGGGGCGGATTAGATTGTGGTGGTGAGCCTTGTCAGTATGATTACACGTGGGACAAACAAGGCGAGAGACAGACATTAAGTCAAGAGTTTAGATTAAGCTCGACTGAAGCGGGGCGTATTTTTGCAAACAGCACCGATTGGTTGTTAGGTGTTTATGGAATGCGCTTAACTGAAGATAATGACACCGTTGAAGATTATAATGGCTGGCTTGATACATTAACGGCTGAATATGAAGCCGTTAACAGCGCTATTTTTGGGCAGTTAGACTCAGATCTCGGTGCCGGGTATGCACTTTCTTTCGGCTTAAGAGTTGAGCGTCGTGATAGTGAGTACAGTGATAGCGCTGGTGATGAGTTCAACCCTGGTGAAACCATGTGGGGTGGACACATAGCGCTGAGTAAAGCATTGAGTGATGACCATGAGACTTATGCCAGAATCGCTCGTGGTTATAAAGCAGGCGGCTTTAATATGTCTCTGCCCACTGAATTGTCTGATAAGAAAGAGTACGATACCGAAACGCTATACAACTACGAGATAGGGCTTAAATCTCGCTGGCTTGATGGTGACGCTAGTACTAATTTCTCTGTGTTTTATATGGATAGGCGCGATCAACAGGTGTCTGCATCGCAACAGAATCCTGAAGAGCCACAAAAATTTATTCTTTATACGGAAAATGCGGGTAGCTCACATAACTATGGTGCTGAGTTAGATGCTAACTGGTATGCAACGTCAAATTTGAAACTGTATGCAAGTCTGGGTTGGTTAGAGACAGCTTATGGTGATTATCAATATCAAGATAAGTATGGTGGAACGGTTGATTTGACAGGTAGAGAGCTGGCTCACTCGCCTAATTTTACCTATAGCGCTGGTGCGACTTACCGTACTGATTCAGGGTGGTTTGCTAACCTAACGACCAGTGGTAAGAGTGAGTTTTACTACTCAGATAGTAATGAATCAAAATCTGAGTCTTATATCATCTTTAATGCCCGACTTGGCTATGAAACGGATGTATGGTCAGCTTATTTATGGGGTAAAAACCTCACTGATGAGCAATACGGAACACGAGGTTTCTATTTTGGTAATGAACCTGATCAGGACTGGGCTGATAAGCAATATATCCGCTATGGCGACCCACGTCAGTTAGGGTTAACGGTTAACGTCAAGTTTATGTAAGTCTACATTCACTGTCAGAGCAAGTCAGTGAGTTATCTATTCTTTAATTGTGGTGGCAGCTCAAATTGAGCGTGCCGCCAGAGGTCAATATATGAAATTAACAGCAGAAATTAGTTGCTACCCTTTGCAAGACAACTATCTCGATCCCATTTTATGGTTTATCGACCGTTTAGATAGTTATCAGAATATTGAGCGTAAAACCAATGCGATGGCAACACAAGTGTGTGGGGAGTATAGCGATGTCATGGCTATGCTAGCCACAGAGATGCAAGCGGCCCATGAGAAGTGGGGCAAAGCGGTATTTGTGTGTAAGTTTATAGGTGGAGAGCTGGATCTATCTCACACTCAGTAATTGCTATCAAAAGGTAAAATAGACAAGTCTCACCCGACTGATACCTTAGGTGAGACTTTATACTCTTCGTTGAATTTGGATAACTTATAATGACAGACTTTTGGTCTGCTTTAGTCAGTACAATTAATGCCGCAATGATAGAAGCGACTGTGCTCACTGCATGGGAAGCTGTTGCAGTCGTGCTTGCTGCTGCCTATCTAGTGCTAGCCATGAAGGGCAGTATCTTATGTTGGTTTGCCGCGTTCGCGAGCACAGCCATTTATACAGCGCTATTTTGGGAAGTGTCACTGCTGATGGAGTCGGTGCTTAACGTCTACTATATGGCTATGGCTATCTATGGCTATCAACAGTGGTCTAAAGGGCGCTCAAGTGATGACAGTATTGCCGTGGTTTCCTGGAGCCTGAATAGGCATATACAGATAATTATTTGTACGGCACTTATATCGGTCTTAGTCGGCTACTTAATGTCAACTTATACTAAAGCATCCTATGCTTACCTTGATGCTGCAACGACCTGTTTTGCTGTGATGACAACCTATTTAGTGGCGAAAAAAGTACTTGAAAATTGGCTCTATTGGGTCGTTATCGATTTTGTATCTATCTATTTGTATTTACAAAAAGGCCTGATGCTGACCTCATTGTTATTTATTTTGTACGTAGGTATGGCGATTGGTGGGTACTTCTTATGGCGAGCATCCATGCGTGAACAACGAATATTGGCTCAGTCATAATGTGCAGGCGATAAGGGGAGAGGGTGAAGCAAATAGACTCGGCTCAAGTTCCATCAACGCCAGTTCAATCGATTCCTTTTCAATCGGTAGTGTCCAACCTACCAGAGGTGATTAAGGCTGAGCTTGAACTGGCCGGCGTCCCCTTGTCTAATTTACTTTGCGTTGAAAAGCTCTCCCATGGGCTTAGTAATCAAAATTACCTGTTAAAAAGTCGTGAACGTAAATGGGTGCTACGGATAAATTCAGTCGCCAGTAGCCACATCTGCAACCGAGATTCAGAAGTAACTAATTGGAAGATTGCAGCAGAGCAGGGGCTTGCACCTGAACTGCAATATGTGAGTACAGATAATAAATACTATTTAAGTGAATATATTGAGCAAGATGAAGCGAGAGATTGGGGAGCACTTATTACCGCTCACTCAGCACTTCCTCTGCCTGATGAGCAGGAGCATTGGCATAAGGCCGATACAGCACTTCTATCACTACTCAATCACCTAGCTAGACTGAAATGCCCAGATAATCTACTGTCGGTATCAGAGCAATGGCGTATCTACAGTAACGCGCTCACTCGAATCAATACCGCTAACGCAGAGCAGAGTGTAGCGAATGAATGGCAAAGAGGTTACTCACGATTACTATCAATTCAGGAGACGATCTCTCACTGGTTGATGGAGCTAGAGTCCTGCGCATTAGCTGAGCAATACAGCCATAGAGATCTTAATCCGCATAATTTGCTTTTTAGTCAAGGTAAGCTTACGTGTATTGATTTTGAATATGCCTGTGGCTCACATCCACTCTTTGATCTTGCAGGTGTCTTATCTAGCCATGCACTGTCGACAAGTCAGCGGTCTAATATCATTGATGGCTACTTAGATAATCACCCTAAATTAACGCCAGATGCTAAATCTGCCTTGCCAGCTGCTATCAATATCTATTGGGTATTTGCTGCGTGTTGGGCACTGTTGATGGCAGCAGAAACCGATAATAAAGCAAAAGATAAGTGTGAGTTACAACATTCCCCACAGACGCGCGCTAAGTACTTAGATTGTTTCAGCCAGTTTTTCTCTCTCATCGTTAGCTAGCTTATAGCTATCATTCGAACGCTCAATATTGAGTGATATTTTCGTTTAAAAAGTATCTTTATATTCGGTTGAAAGATAATTACCCCTCCTATGGTCTATTCTGTCATAAGTGATATAAAGGAGTCGTCATGCTATTTGTTAATGCCTATCAAAAATTCTTAGATGCTGTGCAGTACTTGTCAGGAGTTGCCCCTCTAGCCTTACGTTTATACTTAGCCCCTGTGTTAATGCAGGCTGGATATAACAAGCTGTCCCATTTCGATGACACTGTCGCTTGGTTTGCTAACCCTGATTGGGGGCTTGGGCTTCCTATGCCTGAACTAATGGTGACCTTAGCCGCAGGGACTGAATTTGTTGGCGGCTTTTTGTTGATACTCGGTTTAGCTACTCGTCTAATTGCCATTCCTTTATTAGTGACCATGTTAGTCGCCGCGTTTGCTGTGCACTGGAATAATGGCTGGTTGGCTATTGCTGACGGAGGTTCTTGGCTTGCTAATGAACAGGTTTTAGCGGCAGGCGAGAAGCTTAGCGCAGCTAAATCAATATTACAGGAACATGGAAATTATGAATGGCTAACCAGCTCTGGTAATTTTGTTATTTTAAATAACGGTATAGAGTTTGCTATAACCTACGCCATTATGCTGTTGGCTTTGATTGTGCTTGGTGGTGGGAGGTTTACTAGCCTAGATTATCTGATTGAACGTTACCTTAACAGCCGAACAGCGAGTCACTAAGTGAGTCGTTTGGGGTAAATGAGAGGGATTTTTAACTATGTCTTTGTTATTCTGATCATCTTGCTACCCAAAGGAGAATGACTTGGACGCCACAGAATTATTGCTCACACGACAATCTTGCCCACGATTGCTTGATCCTGCGCCTAATGAATCACAGCTTAAAACGATCTTAGATGCGGGTGTAAGAGTCCCCGACCATGCGGGCCTTACTCCTTGGGAGTTTATTATTGCCCAAGGTGAAGGGCTCAATCGGTTGGGTAATGTTTTTCTCAAGGCTGCAGTAGCTTCTGGTGCAGATGAAGTTAAACAAACTAAAGTGAGCGGCATGCCACTTAGAGCGCCTATGGTAATTGTCGTGGTGGCAAAAACTAAGGCTCACAGTAAAGTGCCAGAACTGGAACAATTGATTGCTGCAGGTTGCTCTACCATGGCGATGCAGCAGGCGGCTTTCGCTTTAGGCCTCGGTGGTATCTGGCGTACGGGGGAGTTGGCTTTCGATAGGCTAGTGCATCAAGAGTTACAGTTAGCAGATTCTGATCAAATTGTCGGTTTTCTCTATCTAGGCACGCCAGCGGTGAAGGCGCCGATTAAGTCAAGTCGAGCGGGCTGTGACTTTGTTCGTTACCTGTGAACAAGCCAAATAAGTGTTAGCCCAACCCATATAGGGTTGGGCTGATTTTCTATAATTAGCTATTCGTATTTTCATATTAGCGATTAGGTTTTACCGATTGGAATTAGATTGCATTTCCAACATCAAGTTTTTCAAACCAATCTAAAAATTGCCCCACCTGCTCACCTCTGAATATTCTGCCATGTTGAGGGCAAAGGTATTCGATATCGAGTTTACGAACTCTACTCACCCAATCATTTTTAGCATGATTAGACGGCATCCATCTTTGATGAAAGAAGGCCATCTTTTTAGTATGAGCTTCAAAATCATCGACAAAAATATCGGCATTATTATCTTCTAGTGCAGCTCCCACATCACCTGACATTAATATCCTTGCTGCTGGATCATAAACATGGAAATTACCTGAAGCATGAAGGTAGTGAGCCGGAATAAATTGCACTTCTACTTGATCGAGTACTAAGCGGCTTCCCTCATCAGGGATAGCCTCAAAGCAGATATTATTCATACCAAAATGTCTGATAAACCCCTCCCACAACCACGGAGAATAGAGTTTGGCATTAGGTAAGGTCTGATCCCATAATCCAAGAGAGGAGATAATATCTGGGTCTTGATGTGATGCAAAAAGGTGAGTGAGCTTCTCAAGGGGGATGTGCTTAACAATGTTTGCCAGCATGGGCGCAAATAACTCAATGCCGCCAGGATCCATTAGTAATGCTCTATGCTCAGTAACCAGCATATATTGATTGGTATCGATAATTTTTTCAGGCTTTTCAGGATCCCTACCGAAATAGATCCATTGGTGAGTGGGGGTTTCAACAATTAGCTGACTCTTCATCTGTGAGGTTCCCTGTCTGATAGATGAGTGTGATTAGTGCTTGTTTTTAGGTTCATTCAGTGTTGAACAAAATGACTTATGCGGCCTCTTTCGCAGAGGATGTATCAAAAAGAGCAATGGCATTATCGACACGCTGCCTGATAAGGTTAGCGACGTTATCGACTCTATTCGCTACGTCATTAAAAGTCGCTTGGTTAGCCACATCGACTCTACAAGCTTCAATTCTGCAGATAGAGGCGAGAATATTTGCGGTTCTCAGGTTTCTTTTTAGCTCATGCAGTTGCTGCTCCATCTGGTTAATTAAAACCTGAAATGAATTTTGGATCTCATTGTAACGGGCAACTGTTTGCTCGACGGCTGGTGCGATACTCTGTGAATATTTTGCATCAACAGCACTTAATCTTGCTTTCTCAAAATGCTTTAAAGCCGTTGCAGCTCTTGCTGTGTCGGTGGCCATTTTACTGGCCGTATGAGCCAGAGAGTTGATGTCAGTCGCTGCTTTCATGGTGTAGCAAGCGAGATCATCAATAAAGCCGGTGAGCGCTTTAAATCCAAGCGCGGCATTACCGACTCTAGAGGATGCAGCTTGGGCATTACTCGCAGTTAGGTTGATTTGTTTACAATAAGTTAGCGTATGGTTTAACTCGGCGGCGACAACGGCTGCAATGACGTAGTATTGGCTGACTTGGCTGCGATTCCTTGACATAGTATCTGGCTTCCTCTGCGTGACTGAAACAAGTATAGTCGATATAAATGGCTTTAAAGGGATAGGTAACAAATTGATTGTTTTAGAAACTTCTAGACTCAATTTACGGTGGGCAAGCTTAAAAGATGTTGAGTTTATTTTGAGTTTATTAAACACACCAGGCTTTCTCGAAAACATCGGTGATAGAGGCGTACGGGACTTGATGCAGGCTGAAACCTATCTAATTGATGGGCCTATTTTGAGTTACCAACAAAATGGCTTTGGCTTGTATGTTGTTGAACTGAAAGATACAGGTGAAGCGATAGGGCTTTCAGGTATGGTTAAACGACCTATGTTAGATTATCCTGATCTGGGCTATGCTTTTTTACCTCGATTTTGGGGAAAGGGCTATGCTGTGGAGTCTGCTAAAGCCGTTGTTGAGCATTGCAAGTCACTGGGTTTTACTAAGCTACTCGGCGTTGTGAGTCCTGGTAATGACGCTTCTATCTCTGTATTAGAGAAAGTTGGGATGTCATTTGATTCGACCATGGTGTGGGATGAAGATAACAGCGAGGTGTTGCTTTATCAGCGAGAAATCAAGTAAGTTTTTCTGTTGCAGAGACTTTTATTGATGACTGCGAGTATTGGCTGTCGCGAATATTTAGCGACATAGCTAGTCGCTTTACGGGCAATGATAAATTAAGGAGAGTTAAAGTGAGCAGAGTCTCAAGCGAAGAGTGTTTTACCGGGCAATATATCGTGCTTGAACCCTTAACCTTAGCGCATATTCCAGCGCTGTCAGTTGCCGTTTCCGATGGCGAGCTTTGGCAACTCTGGTATACCTCTGCGCCACACCCTGATGACATGAAACAGTATATTGAAACTGCACTAGAGGCTGAACAGTTAGGGGAAGCGCTAGCCTTTGCAGTGAGAGACAAGCATTCTGGCGAAGTGATCGGTTGCACCCGAATCTGCTCATGGGATCAAAGTAATCGCCGTTTAGAAATTGGGTACACCTGGTATGCCAAGCGTGCCCAGAGAACGGCAGTCAATACAGAAACAAAGCTTTTACTCTTGAGCTACGCTTTTGAGACGTTAGATGTTATGGCTGTGGAGTTTAGAACGCACTGGCATAATCAAGCTTCGCGAGAAGCGATCACTCGGCTTGGCGCTAAACAAGATGGCGTATTAAGAAATCATAAACTGCTCGGCGATGGCACAGTAAGAGATACTGTGGTGTATTCAATTATTGATAGCGAGTGGTCAGCAGTTAAACAAAACCTTGAGTTTAGACTGCAGCAGTATTAATGGCGACGATGCTGTGGCTTTAAATGTGAGGGGAAACTCGCCAGTTAAGTCATGGCTAATTAAGTTGTGCTTGATTAAGCTTCTTGGGGTCAATATAGTCTAATTAGATTTTTACAAACGCTTCTATTTACTGATTACTAAGAAAGGAATCATCATGTTGAACATGTTTACTTGTGTGCATTTACCCTATCAAAAGTTAGTCCGTCGTTCATTAATCGTCCTGTCGAGTGCACTGGTATTGGTTCAATTTAATGTAAGTGCAGCGCCGAGTGAAGCTGAGACACAATTTATCGATGAGGTGCTAGAGTGTGCATCTTATTATCAGATTAGCTCTGAAACGATTGCGGGAATGAACGCACCACAGATGAAGCCTGTTGGCGAGAAACTGAAAATTTCATCGGTTCAAGCACTTTCATTAGCACAGAAATACCAGACAAAAGATCTTGTTGAAGCGCGCTTCGCTAAGGTAGAAGAACAACAAAGAGCCTCATTACCTAAGAATAATAATCTAGGCCAGTTGATGGGCAAGTATAAAGATCGTTGTAAAACACTACTTGCTGAACCTCAAAAGCGTTTAGATTATTGGATAATGGCAACCATGTAGCGAATACATTCAGTGGTTTTCCTGTGGGTGTATGCGTAAAGTTCGCGACTTAATTGAAAGAAAATCGTGCTTTTGCCTGTCTAGTTTATTGAATAAACGAAAGATACATACACCTAAAGGCCATTCATGAATTACTACTTTATCTTAGCTGCATTATTGGGCCTTGTTACCTGCGTCGGTCATTTTAGTTATGGCATAAAACATTATCTAAAGCCGATGCTTTCAGCTTCCTTCGACCCTGTTGCAAAAGCGGTCATTCACTGTGTTTTTCATTATATCTCTGCATTTTTAGTGCTCTCAACACTCGTTCTGACAGTATGCGGTTTTGAGTGGGTGTCCTATATGCAGGGCATCAGCTTAGTGCTCTTTATTGCGTTAAATTTTGCTATTTTTGCGGTTTGGCAGATCTATATCGCCTTCTTCTCCGACATTAAGTCCCCGTTTAAGCATCTTTTTCAGTGGGTGCTATTTTTGAGCATTTCAGTTTTTAGCCTCTTGGGAGTCTATTTGTAATCAAAATTAGAAGAAGTACGAAGAATTAGTGCAATAAATTGTGCCTACATCAAGTTAATCTCACCTCAATTCAATATCCGTAATGTTTCATATCTGATACCTTTGCAAAGTTAATTAAATTCAATTGCCTGTACGCTCACGTGTCTGGCACTGTAAGTGTCGGTGAAGCAGGCTGAACTTTATCAGCTGTCTGCTTACTAAAGAGAATAACAATATAGAGATGTCATCATTCTAAGGATGGAATATGTGTGTGGGAAAAAGAGTAATATGATAAAAGTCAGCGGATTAACCAAAGAGTATCAGATGGGTGATACCTCTGTGCTTGCCCTGCGTGGGGTAGATTTTACCATTAAGCACAATGAGTTTGTGGCTATCATGGGGCCATCGGGCTCAGGAAAATCAACCTTAATGAATATCATCGGCTGTTTGGACAAGCCAAGTGATGGCAGTTATCAGTTGAATGGACAGGAAGTTGCGAGTTTAGATGATGACGCGCTATCAGCCGTTCGAAATAAAGAGATAGGTTTTGTTTTTCAGAGCTTTCATCTGCTCCCTAGGCTCAGTGCGCTGCAAAATGTGATGTTACCACTAAGATTTGCCACCCCGCCAAGCGATGATACGCGCTATGCCGATACCCTGCTCACCAGAGTTGGCCTTGGAACTCGGCAAGATCATAGACCTAATCAACTTTCCGGCGGGCAAAGACAAAGGGTGGCAATTGCACGCTCTTTAGTAAACAAGCCCGCCATCTTGCTTGCTGATGAGCCAACAGGCGCACTCGATAGCAAGACATCGGTAGAGATCATGGAGCTGTTTACTGAACTGCACCTTGCTGGGCAAACCATTATTTTGGTGACCCATGAAGAGGAGGTTGCAGCCTATGCACAGCGAGTGATCCGTATGCGCGATGGCGAAATTGTTGAGATAGAGGAGCGTGGTGTATATGCAGCTTAAACGTATCGCTTTTCTGTCAGTAGTGAGTTTTGCACTGCTGAATTTTACTTCTATCCCCTATGTCTCTGCTGAAGAATCAGCACAAACAAGGAGCAGCGAGCAGCTTGCAACTAACACTCAAGTTAGTCAAAAACTGTTATTAACAGGACAGATCTCATCAGTCAAATCTCAATCTTTTATGGTGCCTAAGGCTGGCGATGCCTGGCGATATCAGATCCAATGGATGTTACCTGAAGGGGCTATTGCTGAAGTTGGACAAACCGTTGTTATTTTCGATAAGAGCCAAATTGCTAATCAAATTGAGCAGTTAGAGGCAAGCTTACTCAGGGTTACAGCGCAAGAGCAAAGCCAATTCATTGATCTTAACTCAAGTGTATTACAGGCAAAGTTCGACCTTAAGCAGAAGCGAACAGAGGTTGATAAAAGCCAATTAGATGCATCTGTACCAGCAGATTTTATTGCTGCAAAAGATTACGCTGAAAATCAATTTAAGCTTATGCAGGCCCAAAGTGAACTCGTGAAAGCAGAGCAGTCGCTGAAAGAGGTCTTAGATAAACAAGTTGCCAGTAATTCCCAGCTGGCGATCGATAGAAAGCGGGCTCAACTTGAGCTACAACAGGCACTGAATGGCCTAGAGCAGCTTGAGTTAAAAGCTGAAATTAAGGGCCCGGTACTCTATGGTAGCGATCCTTGGAACAGTAAAAAGTTTGCCGTAGGGGACACAGTTCAAATAGGCAGACAGGTGGCAACGGTTCCTGCGATGGAGGAGCTAGAAGTGATTGCTTGGGTCAATGAAGTGGATGTCGACAAAATTCATGTAGGCTCGCCAGTGGAACTCAGATTAGATTCTCAGTCATCAAAGCCATTTAACGGCGAAATTAAAGGCATTGGTCGCCAAGCTCAAAAGCAAACTGCTTGGGGGCAGAGCAATTGGTTTAAAGTTGAAGTCAGCTTTAGCGCCTCTGATAACATCAAAATCGTACCCGGTATGAGCGTACTTGTGAGTGCAGAGGGAAGGTCATGAATTCAGTCTATTTAAATACGCCACTGCGCACTGGCATTTTTGCGCTCACAGCGTTAATTTCAGCAGCTTCATTAACCGCTTGCAATGGCGCTGCCGTTACCCTTGCCCAAAAAGGTGTGTTAGATCAGAGCATAGAAGCAACGGGGGAACTAGTATCGGCTGACACCATCTCTATGATGCCGCCCTCTATTCGCCGTGTCTGGCAGTATCAAGTTAAGCAATTAGCCCCAGAAGGTTCAAAAGTTCAAAAGGGCGATATGGTTGCCCAATTAGACACTTCAGAACTGTCTCAACGCCTGTCAATTAAGTCCGCAAAACTTGAGGCAACGATGCAGGATATTGAGACCTCTAAACTGCGTAACGCCAAGCAGTTAGAGGAGCTGAGGCTAGAGCTAGCTGAAGCTAAAATGAACTTTGAGAAAGCGGAGCGAAAATTTAAGCTCTCCGATGAAACTGTCGCTGCCATCGATAAAATTAAGTATGAAAAAGATGCTGAGATTGCGAAAGACAGGTTACAACTTACTGAGCAAAAATTTGAACTTGAAAATCAAAGTGCAAAACAAAGACAAGCTATGTTGCTAGGCGACAAACAAAAGTTTGCCTCTGAAGTTGCCGCGTTAAAACGTGGCATAGACTCGTTAACCTTGATTGCACCAAGGGGCGGCATGGTCGTGTACGGCAATGACTCGCAAGGCAATAAAATTAAAGAGGGTCAGTCAGTGTATATGGGGGATGCCGTGCTCAGTATCCCTGATCTGACGCATATGCAGGTTAATATGGTGATTCCTGAGGTTGAAGCGAGCCGGGTTAAGTTAGGACAACGTCTCAAGATTAGACTCGATGCCAACCCTGATAAAGTATTCAGAGGAGAGATTATTGAGTTAGGTGCTGTTTTTCGTCATAAAAACCAAGATGTACCTCTTGTGGTTTTTGATGCGGTAGCAAGTATCGATGAGGCTGATACAGAGCTTATGCGGCCTGGAATGACCGCAAAAATAGCGATTGATCTTGCTAATGACAAGGAGGAGTTATTGCTCTCACTTGATGCTGTTCATTATGAAGCAGGGCAGGCTTATGTGATCACGCCAGGCTTATTTAGAGACAGTAAGCAAGACGTGACAATTGGGGCCATTGGCAAGGAGCTAGTATCGATACGTTCAGGCTTAGATGCTGGCCAAGAGGTACTACTGCCATGAGTATGATAATAAAACATCCGCTGTTCATCGCTTGCTTGCTATTGCTAAGTGCTTGTAGTCAGCAATCGAATGATGGCGTACTGACCATGGATGTGACTCGCGCCAGCTTTGCTGTCGATATACCGGCAGTCGGTGAGCTTGAGGCGAGTCAGTCAACCGCCGTGACGGTGCCAACAGGCTTGCGTGGGCCACAATCGCTTGCGTGGATCTTGGAAAACTTCTCAGAGGTAAAAGCGGGGGATGTCGTCGCTAGAATGGATCCTACCCGTGAGAATTACCGCCTCAAGATGGAGCAGTTTGACTTTGATAAGCTGGGCTTTGATAGCTCGATGCAAACAGAGAAAGATAGAACCATCAGTCAAACGCTTTCAGCTGGCACTCAAGTGACCAGTCAGGAGCGAGATCTTGCTGAGCGTTTTTTCAGTGAGGATGAGCGGGTATATACCAAGATAGAGATTATCGATCAGATGCGTAATCAGGACTATCTCGTTGCCAAGATGCATTATTTTGATTGGGGCTTAGATCAGCATGGCGAGCAAGCTGATGCAGAGCAAGAGCTCATTAAGCTGAAGCAAAAAGGCCACTCAGCCAAGATAAATCGCTATGAGAATAATCTTAATCAGATGGAGATCATTGCGCCCCATGATGGCTTGTTTGTTTATCAGGCTAGCTGGGATGGTACTTTTCCTGTTGTAGGAGACATGATGTGGTCAGGCTTTTCGATAGGTTTACTGCCGGATACTTCAGTGATGCAGGCAAAGTTATTTGTGCAGGAATCAGAAGCGGCAGGCCTTGCTATAGGAAAGACTGCGACTGTGTATCTAGATGCATATCCTGACAAAGCATTCAGTGGCACAGTCACGCAGGTCGATGCATTAGCTAAACCCAAAGAGAAAGACAGCCCAGTTAACTATTTTCAATTTACCATTAGTTTAGATAAAACCTTAGTGGACATCATGCAGCCTGGCAGACAGGTACGTGCACAAGTACACCTGCTCGACCTGCAAGATGTATTGACGATTCCTAACCAAGCCCTGTTTCAAAAAGAGGGCAGTTATTGGGTTTACCTTAAGACACGCGCAGGTTTTGCTAAACAGGAGGTCACTCCAGGAAATCGTAGCCTCAACCGCACAGAGATAACCCAAGGTTTAACCCAAGGCGATATTATAGCCTTAACGACACCGCCTAAAAGGAGCCGGATATGAACTTGATTAAGGAGAGTAGAGTTTATATTGAGGGAGTAAAGCAAGCGTTTGATGAGATGAGGCATCATAAGCTGCGTACCGCGCTGACTTTACTCGGAATGATTTTTGGTGTGGGCGCTGTCATCGCCATGTTAAGTGTTGGCGAAGGGGCAGAGCGTGAAGCCCTGAAAATGATAGAGTCGATGGGGGTAAGAAACTTAGTTGTGAATGCGAGGCCGGCTGATGGAGAGGCGCTTAAATCTATTCGTGAACACAGTATTGGCTTGAGCTTAAGAGATGTTCAGAGCGCTAACGATACCTTACCCTTTGTGGAGCAATGGAGCGCTGAAAAGCAGGTGAAAACCTTTAGTCTCTTTAGTTTAGAAGGGCGAAGTGATGCGCAAGTGAAAGGGGTAACGCCTAGCTACTTTGATCTCAGTGCACTTAAGTTAAGCGAGGGCAAGGGCTTTACTCAAAATGATGAAGCTCACTATCAGCAAGTCGCTGTGTTAGGCCCTGAAGCGGCTAGAAGTCTTTTTCCTCAAGGCAAAGCCATTGGCAGTGTGATCAAGATAAACCATCAATGGTTTACCGTTGTTGGCGTGTTAACCGATGCGCAGAGTGGCAAGTCAAAAATTCAGGGCGTTAAACTTGGCGGTGAACGAAACCAAGTGTTTATTCCTTTAGCTACCGCGCTTAAGAAGATGAACTTTAAAAGCTTAGAGGATGAACTTGACGCGTTTAAAGTCTCAATCTCTGAAGGTGTAGAGCCATCACTTGCGGCTAAAAGTTTGAGGCATTTGATTAATCGTCGCCATGGTGGTGAGCAAGATTACGATATCGTTGTTCCTGCAGATCTTTTAGCTCAGCATCAGAAGACCCAGCAGATCTTTAATATTGTGATGGCCTGTGTGGCAGGGATCTCCTTGTTGGTGGGCGGGATTGGTATTATGAATATCATGCTGGCGACTATTATGGAGCGCACCGGTGAGATTGGTTTGTTAAGAGCCTTAGGTGCGAGACGCAAAGATATTGCTCGCCAGTTTTTGATTGAAAGTATCGCCATTTCTGCAACAGGTGGACTTATTGGTATTGGTGTTGGCTTGCTGCTAGCGGTAGTGATCTCAAGTGCTGCAGGTTGGCCTGTTGCCTGGTCACCTTTTGCCATTATTCTCGCTTTAGGTGTGTGTATGACCATAGGTGTAGGCTTTGGTTTGTATCCAGCTAAAAAAGCGGCAAAGCTTGACCCGATTGTTGCGCTGCAAAGGGACTAATTTTTCATTGCATCCTGCTTGAGTCGTCATACTTAAGTGGCCTTACCAAAGTAGACATACTGCCCTAGTTAAATAGGGCAGTGTTTTTTCAAGCTAGTCTGCGCTATTTTTACCTCCCTCTCTTTTTCTTCTAGATACAGCTTTTAGCTGATGCCAACGAATCATTTACAAGGCAATAGCACTCAATATACATGTGTGGCTAGACATTGAGCACTGGCTTAATTAGTGGTTGGTAATTCGGCATTAAGATAATTTAATCAGTGTTTTATAAGGTGTAAGCACTATTTTAATGTATGATCGCGCTCCCATTTAATCTGTATACAGTTATACCAGTGGCATTAACTAATCCAGATATCATCAAGGCGAGCACTCGCTCATAGAGATAGAAACCAGAAATGTTTTACAATCAAACCCTGCCAGTTCGTTTCCCTAAAGGGAAGTTTGCCATGTGGAGCGTATATAGCTTCACCGGTGCATCTATTTTTGCTTCAATTATCTTCTCATTACTGCTTTTCTTATCGATAGATGATGATCCCATCATGCAGTGCCTGTTTGGTGGTCTAGCTGTTATTTTTGAGCTCGGTAAATTTTTTGCTTGGTATGAGGTCGGTGAGCGTCACGCTAGGCGCAACTATATGGGCATGTTTTCAGCATTAGGTTTTTATGTGGTGCTAGCAGCAATTTCAATTGGTGGCTCCATTGGCGGGATTAATAGTGCGACGAACAAGGCGCAAGAGCATGTAAACGTGCAGCAAAGTAAGGTTAATACCTTCAATATGCAGATAGAGGCGATTGAAAAGCAGATAAGCTTGAATAATGTGGCCGCCGAGAAGTATATCCAGATGGAACGTATCGCTACAGGTGTGACTCGCATTCAAAAAGAGAATAATAAACTGCGGGAAGAGCAGCAGCACTTAGCGGCGCAAAGAGATAGCATTCCAGTCGTGAGCCAAGGCTCTGTGGTTGGCCTGATTGAGAGCCTAGCGACATCATTGAATATCACCGTTGTTACAGCGCAGCTGGGCTTAGTGGTGTTTCTCTCTGTATTATTAGACTTCTTTGCGGCATTTTTTGTCGGTTTGATCGGCGAAGAAAATCGTTTTCGTCATCAGTTTCGTAATATGAACCCAGTGACGATAGAGGGATATACACCTTTAGCTCAACAGGACACAGAGCGGTTAAGTCATTTTTCCAAACTTGATGAATTGGAGGACGCAGAAGGCCCTTCAGAGCCTGCCATGACTCCCTATGAGCGAGTTATTAACGCATTAAGTGCCAATCAAGTTAACTGCAGTAAGCGAGCGGTAAGCCAGTACTTGAGTATGAATAATGATGAGGTCGATGAAATCTTTGCCCAGTTGTTTGATAAAGGCATAGTGAGTAAGAAGGCTAATAATCATTATCAGTGGCATGGTGTGGCTGCTGAGGTTTAGCAACTGAGCTTAGAAAGGGCCAAGCAAAAGACTTAACAAGAGGCCCAGCAAAGCGCTTAGTAAAGAGTGACCAAGTTAACGCTGGGCTTAATAATGGATAGCCAGTGCCTAACCGATTGTCAGCGAGATAAATAGATGTATGCTATTCATTTGCTTAGTCAACAATATGAGGATATTGAGTGAAAACAATTGGCATGATTGGTGGAATGAGTTGGGAGTCAACGGTGAGTTACTACCAAGCAATTAACCAAGGGGTTAAGCGTGAGCTTGGCGGCTTGCACTCAGCAAAAATAGTACTCAACAGTGTCGACTTTGCTGAAATAGAGCGCCTACAACATAATGGCGATTGGGAGCAAACTGCAACCATACTATCTGACGCAGCGCGCTCTGTAGAAGCTGGCGGGGCGGATCTCTTTATTATCTGCACTAATACTATGCACAAGGTTGCCGACAAAGTGCAGCAAGCGGTTAAGATCCCACTGCTGCATATTGCTGATGCAACTGGCGAGCAGTTAGTTGCAGATGGCATAAAAACGGTTGGCTTACTTGGCACTCGATTTACCATGGAGCAAGATTTTTATAAGCAAAGGCTTAGCGAACATTTTGCCATTCAAACCCTCATACCAGAGGCTGAGCAGCGTGAGCTTGTGCATCGTGTTATATACGATGAACTCTGTTTAGGGGTGATTAATGAGCAGTCAAAACGGGTTTTCTTGGCCATTATTGACTCACTCTTCGAGCGTGGTGCGACAGCCGTTATCTTAGGTTGTACAGAGATAGCACTGCTTGTAGGGCAAGCTGATACATCAGTGAAGCTATACGATACAACAGCGATTCATGCACAAGCCGCGGTCAATAAGGCACTTTAAAGTAGAAGGGGGATAGCGCATTTGCTAGAATCCCCGTTTATTTTTGGTTGGCGCTTTGGCTGCCATACTGTTCATGGTGCAAACGGTTTTAATATTGACTGTTTCGCAACCTTGATCTTTTGTACAGACTTGATTTTTTGTGCAGTGTACTGACGTTTTACTACCTAAAGGCAGGCTATGACCGTTCTTCTAATGACCCCCCCTATGACACAGCTGAATACGCCTTATCCGGCAACAGCATACTTAACGGGGTTTTTACGCTCACAAGGTTATGAGGCGGTTCAGCGAGATCCTGCTATTGAGCTTTTCCTTGAGATGATGACGGCGCCCGCACTGGAGATTATTCGTCAGCATGTGGAGCAAAACTTCGAGCACCTTGAAGACAGTGAATTACCCGCTGCAATTTTTACCTTTTTGACTGAGTTTGACCGTTACCAACTGACAGTTGAAAGTGCGATTCGCTTCTTGCAGGGAAAAGATCCCAGCCTAGCAATGCGAATTAATTCTCGCCGCTTTTTACCCGAAGGCCCGGCGTTTGATGCGATTGCACAAATGGAAGCGGTATCAGGCGATGTGTTGCAAGCCGCTTTTGGTAATCTCGGGGTACAAGATAAAGCCAAATACCTCGCGACCCTGTTTATTAATGACCTCTCTACTGTTATTACTCAGGGCGTGGACCCCTACTTTGAAGTGAGTCGTTACGGCGAGCAATTAGCGGCGGCTAACCCAAGTTTCGATAACCTCTACGATACCTTGATGGATGAGCCTAGCTTTAGCTCAGAAATTTTAGAGCAATTGGTTGAGTTGTATCTAGAAGAAACTCAGCCTAGTGTCGTCGCGTTAACCGTGCCTTTTCCCGGCAATATGCTAGGTGCTCTACGTATTGCACAAACTTGTAAAGCCATTAACCCCGATATTCCTATCATTATGGGTGGTGGTTTTATTAATACTGAGCTGCGTGCGCTCAAAGACCCAAGAGTGTTTGAGTTTGTTGATTTTATCTGTCTCGATGATGGTGAGCGTCCTCTAATCACGCTTCTGGAATACTTCGAAGGAAAGCGTGGGATAGACGACTTAGTGCGTACCTATTTTCTCGTCCAAGACAGCGATGGCAATGACAGTGGCAATAGTTCTGGTAACAATAGTGATAGTGGCGAGCCTTACGTACACTTCAATGAAAACAATGAGCTACAGGATATTCCACAAACTGAAGTTGGTGCACCAGTATACGATGGGCTGCCATTAGATGAGTACCTGTCTTTATGTGAAATGCTCAATCCTATGCACCGTATTTGGAGTGATGGACGTTGGAATAAACTGACCATCGCCCATGGCTGTTACTGGCGTAAATGCAGTTTTTGCGATGTCAGTTTAGATTATATCGACCGTTTTGATGCTGCAGGAGCCGATGCGCTAGTAGACAGAATCGAGGCGCTCATCGAGGAAACTGGAGAGACTGGTTTTCACTTCGTCGATGAAGCCCTACCACCAAAGCTATTGTTTCAGCTTGCAAAGCGGCTCATTGAACGCAATGTGATAATAAGCTGGTGGGGCAATATTCGTTTTGAAAGAACTTTTAGCCAAGCCCGTTGCCAGTTGCTGGCCGACTCTGGGTGTATCGCCGTGAGCGGCGGTTTAGAGGTCGCATCAGATCGTTTGTTGAAACTCATGAAAAAAGGCGTGAGTGTTGAGCGCGTCGCCCAAGTAACGAAAGCGTTCAGTGATGCCGGTATATTGGTTCACGCCTATCTGATGTATGGCTTCCCAACACAAACAGAGCAAGAAACTGTTGATTCACTAGAAATGGTGCGCCAGTTAATGAAACATGGCTGTTTCCAGTCTGCCTACTGGCATCGCTTTGTGGCCACAGTACACAGCCCTATTGGCATCAGTCCTGAACAGTTCGGTATCACCTTAGCTGAGCGTCCTGAGATACTATTTGCTGAAAACGATGTGGACTTCACCGACCCAACCGGTACCGATCATGAGATGCTTGGCGAAGGACTTCGCAAGGCGCTCTACAACTATATGCACGGTATAGGCTTCGACCAGCCGATGAGTTTCTGGTTTAACCAGAAGGTTGCACGCACTGGCATGAAAAAAGACCTGATATCAAAAGCGATTGATGACTTAATTGCTAGCCAATAAAGTTAATTTGGGGCGTTCAAAAGTCAACGATAATTTTATTTTATCTTAATCAATATTGGAGTTGCAGAGCATGTGCCATGAGTCTTTGCGACACGCCGCAAGCACAATCCCTGTGGGCTCTGCGACATCATCTGACCTACATGGTCTTAAGCGTTCCTGACGCTATAAAGACATTCCCCATATCCCTATGGGTCAGAGTAGGGAATGCCGGCAAATGTACGACTGAAAGGATTCAGGAGGTAGAGCAACGCAGGGAGCAGTTACCGAGGGAACATTTTCGGCCTTGAAACCGAAGGTCATAGCCGCGTTCACACCTGATGATTTATTTCTTCGATTTAGATTTATTGGTAGCTAAGTTGTTTTTGAACATAAGCCGTTTTGGCTAGCTCATACAGCCAAAAGCAAACAGTCTAACTTCAATAAAATGCAGCTCATCTGCTATGTCCCTTTGCAAGTCGCCGTAAAATCATCCCTGATGGCTCTACTAAATCATCCTGATTTAGAAGCTTGCACGTCCCACAGCAGATTCTCTGCCAGCAAGTTCAATGTAGAGCCTGACATGTTTTTGGACAAAAGCTTGTTAAAGCATTAGGTCTGGACATACTGACATTGATTAGAAAAAGTAACTCATTTAATCTGACCCTAATTTCACTTTTATCTTCATATTGGTACTTCCGTTTCTCTATATCTAATAAGAGCTCTTTCTTAACACTTTCGAGTTCTGTTGCATGTTTAGTTATGATTTTTTGCTTTGCACTTTCTAGGGAGTGAATATCCTCTCTTAATGCTTTATTCGTACCTTGTGTCTTTGTATAAGCAGTAAAATACAGCGACAAAGCTCCAATAATGAAAGCCAAACCATGTGTAAACATATCTGTTATATTCATCTAATATTAAAACCTTCCATTAGAGTGCTAACGCCAAATTAAGGTGCACCGTTGGCTTCATCTGGAATTTTTTGTTACAGGCCGAATGCACTTAGGTCGATAGGTGACCAGCAGCGTAGCCGACTCCAGTAGCCCTAGTTGTTTCGAACATAGAACTAAAAAGAATGCGAGCACGAGCTTTGAATGTTTCTACCATAGACTCCTCCTCATGTTTGTCTGCCGTGGTTGACGAAACCGGTTGGATACTTACGTAATGTAAAAGCACAAAAATAAGGGCCATGGAGCCAACAAACGCCCAAGGAATCGAACCTTGGCCTACCTCCCTATCAGCCTAAATACACTCAGGGATGTTTATTTTACCTTAACAAAACGAGAAAGGTTACGACCTTTGTTAATTTCCGTTCCGTATGTTTCAGGAATTCCTGCAAGTTTTGCTATATTTTTCGGTGAAGATGAACACTCTGAAATTTCTTTCGCGTACTTTATACCAAATAAATGAACCATTGTAGCCGTCTCACCTTTTTTTGATTCAAAATACATTTCTTTAAGTGCTTGCGCTAGATCGATTTCGTTCACTCGATTTCTCCTTTAAAGTCTTGTTATGTTTATATTTAGCGCCATAAATCTCTATCACTGGCTTTGGTGTTTTTTCTATATTTTTCGTTATCTCTATTAACCTCTTCTTCCAACGCTAACTCAAAATCAGTCTTCGGTTGTTTTTTCTCGGTGAACGCCTTGTAAATGGCAAATAAAATAGAAAATGCGATAGCTACGGCTAAGCCCCAAATTCCAGCTATTCCAATAATAATCAAGACTACTATTACAGCACCAATTATTTCACCAATTCCTCCAGTGAAGATCCCATGTTCATTTTCGAAATTATCTCCACCTTCTGACATTTTAACCTCCAAACTATGAAACCACTTTTTCTAGTTGTTTAATGCTCCACAGCTAGACAATAAACATAACGCCGCATTAAGGTGTGAGCAATGCTACCACCTAACCTAAACCAATACACTGTAAACACAAAACCCTACCTTGAACTAAAAATGCCAAGCGTTGCGAATCACTCGTAAATGTTTTGTTAAATGGCTTTACTGGTGCTCTCTTATATCTTTGCTGGCACTATACGCTGTGCTTATTACTTGTTCTGCTTCTTCTTTTAAGTTGGAGATCCATCTTTCAAGACTACGAGGACCTTGATCTACCAATAAACTCTCCGCATCCGATAAGCGCCTTTGCAACACTTTGTATAGAAAAACAAAAGCAGCCAATGCTAAATCGAGTTTGGGAAAGTTTAGAGAAATAGAGTCCTGTGATAAATCGGTATGCGAAAAGAACTGGTTTCTCAAAGCGAGAACGTCTTTCAGATACACAACAAACTCACCACTATGAGTATTTAGGTCTTTAAACATCTCTTTACGGAAACTTTCTTTTTTTACATCTAAATGTTTCCAGTGAGTATCTTCACTTTGCTTGCCAAAGCACTTAGCCCAAGATTCAACGAAATGACCATAGTGAGCGTTACAAGTTGATATCCAAAAATAGTTATTGCTATTTTTAAGCACATCAATTTGGCGAGCATAGCTCAAAGACCTTATTCCTGAGCGAATTACGTCCATTTGAGCTGATATTAACTTTAATTCTTCATCGTCTGATTTTTCAGACTTAAACTTTGTAACTATCAATGTTACCTCCAGCCATTTAAAAGCTTATTCAATAGCAGCACGATAACGTTCCAGGCTACTCAATTCACATACCAAAGATACCATCGCTAAGTTGTTGTTGTAAATGGAATATTCCTCGTAAATAGACAAGCAATGCTCATAATACTGCCGGAGAAAGAATGCGTCTTTGTTTACGAGGTCTATACAACACTTTTCAATACTCCTTAGTAGATTGATATGTATAGGCTTTCTTGAATGTTACAAAGTTATCGATGCGTAGAATGCTCATTTTGCGCATTCTTTGACGCCAAAGTTATCTGAATTTGGAGCAAATAAGTTATACCTGTATAGAAAATCAGTCTTTTGGGCGGCAAGTAAAGTGGGCAAAACGATTAGAAAAAGTAAGACTCTGTTGACTGGAACTGGGTCGCCTCGTTGTTCTTGATAACACGTATTGGGGCAATAATGGCTTAGATTGATCACTCTAAGCCGTACCTGAACAGAAATCCGTTTCGGAAAACCTTATATTAGGAAATCGCTAATTAGTTTAGATTCGCCAAATTTGGCGGACGCTGCCTATCAATAGGATGTCTTGTATCGTATAGCTTTTTAAAAGGATATGGTTAGATGTAGAATAAGGGCAACTAGATGCAATATCAAAAGCATACCAATAACTTGGGGTCGTGAATGATCGATGAAAAGGTTAATTTTTCCAACGAAGACAATTTTAAGTCATTTATGGCTCAATATGATCCTATTGCAGACCTAGACGATATCGAAGAGAAGTTCCCCGATGGTACTGAAATCGCTGACTATGCGATAAGGGATGTTGTTGTCATTGAACTGAAAACTCTCAAAGAAGATCCAACTCAGAAGATGGAAAACTTCTTTCATGAGATCATGAAGCGCCCAGACTTTCCTGCTATCTACGGTGAACTCAATTTTCGTCGAGTTGTTAATCTATTACCTGATGGTGAACAGAACATTCGGAAGTTCGAAACAGTTGCTTTTCGTCAAATAGAAAGCATTATGAGCAAAGCTAATAAGCAGGTTGTATCTACCATTGACCATCTCAAAATGGATCCTCAAACGTCTGGAACGCTCATCATCATTAACGAGTTTGCAGACTTCTTTGAACCAGATGTATTGGTTAACTATATAAGCAAACGCTTGGGATCAAAGAATGATAAAGGGTTGTTAAGATTTTCGCATCTTAATCACGTCATTCTAATTCAAGATACCCATAAAGTAAGAGACGCAAGTCAAAGTGGCATCGTTATACCTGTTTATTACATTGCTAACGATAACATTGCACAGAATGAAGTTAATAAGAAAGCTTATATAGCTTTGAGAGAGCTAATTAAAAACTATTCTCACTTTAACAAATGCAACCACAAAGTATATGATAATGTTGATGAATCACTCGATATTGAGAAATTACATCAACCAGAAGTGAAAGAGCCATTAAAAGGTCAAGAATGGATTGAAGATCAATATCGAAAGAATCGATATATGAAAGACTTCACTGATGAACAACTAATCGAATTTGGTTCAATGGTGATGTCAGTGTGTTATTCGATGGTATTGAAAGAAAACCCATTAGTCTTAGAACACCATAAAAAGATGCATCTATTCAAGACTCAGATCGAACTTTTTGAAGAGAGTAGATTAAGACCATTTGATTTAAGAAGACTAGATATCGACCCTAGAAAATACGCCCCAAAATAATCTATCAAGGAAATACCTCAACCTTTAGGTATTTACAAGTATGATGCATGTTAGTCAGGTATTAGGAAAAATATGTCAAATGATGCTTTGATGAAATGAGTAGTCAATCTTTTGAAACAAGGAATGGGGCATAAATGAGTTTGACGCTTCGATGAACTCGCTAGCAGCCTGTGAGCTGAGTGGCGTGCAAGCTTCTAAATCAAGGATGATTTAGCAGAGCCTACATGGAGGTATCCACGGCGGTTTGCAAAGACACAAGCGCATTGGCTGCGAAACGTTGAAGTCAGCTTTATCTCACTATGGGGCAGATGTTAGTCGAACGATACCATGCACTCGCTAGTTGCCTATGCGCTTTGTGGTGTGCAAACTTCTAAATCATGGTCAGAAATGTTCCCTCGGTAACTGCTCCCTGCGGTATTCTACCTCCTGAATCCTTTCAGTCGTACATTTCTTGGTATTTCCACCAATCCTTGGCAGTCAGATATTTAGTAGAGCCATCAGGGCCAATTTCGTTCCATACAAAATTTGGCATTTCCTCCATCCCTGGAGGTCAGAAGATTTTACGGCGTCTTGCAAAAATATTAGCGCATTGGCTGCTGATCAATGCTGACTACTACAATACATAGCGAAGAGCACTAGACTCCGGCCCAGAAGCATTGCCGGAGTGACTAGGTTAAATGTCACTGAAGCTTTTGATGAGATCAAAAGCCATAGCGTTTCGCAGAACTCTCTCAAAACAAGAGTGCACATGCCTCGCCGGACAGGCGTTAGGTTACATTGAAGGCGCGAGCTTCAAATGCACGACTAAAGATAAGTAAGTTATATAAAAATGAATGAGCCTTCATACGAAGCCTTACTTACATTAGTTTAGAGAGTAAATCAGAGTACTGCTCCGCCAATGACAAATCCCAAAGCTACCGATGTCGATATTGTCACTAGGCCTGGGATAAAGAGTAATGCATGGTTAGACACTAAAATGCTAATTCTCAATTTATAGCATTAGCCCATCAATTTATAACACTAGTCCGCCAATTTATAATACCAGTCCACCAATCAAGAATCCTAAAGCTACCGAGGTCGAAATAGTCACTAGACCAGGTATAAAGAAAGGGTGATTAAAGACTAAGTTGCCAATACGGGTGGAGCCTGTGTCATCCATCTCCACAGCGGCGAGCAGTGTCGGATAAGTGGGCAGTACAAACAGGGCGCTAACCGCGGCAAATGAGGCTATTGCTGTGATAGGAGCCACGCCAATAGCGAGTGCAGCTGGCATTAAGGCTGTGGTGGTTGCGCCTTGTGAGTAGAGCAACATAGAGGCAAAGAATAGGGTGACAGCGAGCATCCAAGGGTACTGATTGAGGATATCTGCTGAGAATGTTTTTATCGCTTCAATGTGGCTTGATACGAACGTATCACCAAGCCAAGCGACACCGAGTACACAGATACAGGCGCTCATGCCTGATTTAAATGTGGCGGCATTAGCTATTTGTGATGCATCAATTTTAGTGAAGGTCACGATAGCTGTTGCGGCTGATAACATAAATACCATGATGGCATCGTTGCGGCCCAAGGTTGGGTTTTCTATGATATTGACCGCATCAGAGATCAAGGTTGCGTAGACAATCACCCCTATAATGGCGGTAACAAAAATCCCTGTTGCCAGTTTTGCACTGGGTAATATCTCTCTGTGTGTTTGACCCTTTAATTTGACCAAGCCTTTGGCTAGTCGCTGCTGATAGATGGCATCATCTTTTAGCTCACAGCCTAAGAAGTTAGCCACGAACGCGCCTACCATACAGGCGATAAAGGTTGTTGGGATACAGATGGCCAAGAGAGTGAGATACCCCACACCGAGTGGCTCTAAAATACCAGAGAAAAACACTACTGCCGCTGAGATAGGCGATGCAGTGATGGCAATTTGTGAGGCGACCACTGAGATACTTAAGGGCCTTGATGGGCGTATGCCTTGCTCTTTTGCCACTTCCGCGATGACAGGAAGTGTTGAGAATGCAGTATGACCCGTCCCAGCGAGTAAGGTCATAAAGTAGGTGACTATAGGGGCATAAAACGTGATTCTTTTAGGGTGTCTGCGCAGGAATCGCTCTGAGAGTTCGACTAACCAATCTAAGCCTCCTGCGACCTGCATTGCAGCAATGGCTGCAATGACAGACATAATAATTAATATAACATCGACAGGAATGTGGCCGCTGTCGACACCCATAAACAGGGTTAACACCAAAACGCCAGCACCGCCAGCTAGGCCAATACCGATACCGCCAATTCGAGCGCCAAGATAGATAAAAGCAAGGACAACAAAGAACTCTATAGCGATCATAAATAACCTTAGTTTGAACAAAAAATGGCGAGTATGTTTGGTTTTATTACTATGAGTCTAATCGTTGGAGAAAGTGAATTAGACAGAGGAATACTACTCTTGTTATCGCTTAAGTAGAGGAGGGTAATTCACTATTTGTTAAAGCTGTGAGTTCTCTCACGTGTGGTGGGCTGTAACCTTGCGCTTGTGCACAAAAATAGCCGCGACAGAAAAACAAAAGCCCTTAAAGAAGGGCTTATGATCGTGTTTGAGCGACTACAGAAAAGCGATATTGCTGGGTTACTTCTTTATCCACTTGCCATTTTTGCTCTGGATATATTGACCCTTCTTGGTTGCCTTCATGGCCTTTTCAGCAGCTAGTTTGGCAACTTCATTGACTGATATGCCATTTTTCTTAGCAATTTTTTGATAATGCGCTTTACGCTTACTATTGACCTGTTTAGCCAAAGCATTAGCATCTGAGCTGGACTTCACTATGCCAAGATAGCCATTGGTCTGCTCGCCAACGAGCCCTTGTGTTTTGGCATCTTGCAGTGAAATTGCAAATGCATTTAGGCTTAATAGTAATCCAGTAACTAGTACTAATAACTTAGTTTTCATTTTATATTCCTTCAATGTCAAAGCCGAGATTAAAACAGTTCGTCGTTGCTGAGTAGTTCGTCTAGTTCTTTGTCGACTTTGATTTTTATCTCATGTTCAATCTTTACGTTGAGATTGATAACGATCGGTTTATCTGGTGGCTCAATCTTTACTGTTGGTGTACAGGCTGTAAGCGCCAGTAGAGCAACCGTCGCGCTTATTGCTATTCGTAATTTAGTCAGTCTCTTCACTGAATGTTCCTTATTATCTGACAAAGCGCTGTAAGGTCTTTGCTTAAGCTAAATGATAAATTAATTATGGCGTAAATTTACTATATGCGGTTCAAGATGACGATAAGCTGAACGTCAAAATGAGTTAATTCATCGATTGCTCGATTTGGGTCTGCAATTTATCGCCAATCTGTAAGCTCTTTAACAGTTGCAGCATGTTCTCCTCTTGAGAGTAATTCAAGTGGATAGGCCGTTCAATACCTTTTGCTTTTCCCTTCACACTCACCTTTAATACCGCATCGCCAGTGGTATCCATATCGAAGGTGCTTGCCAGTTCTGAGTACGCGAGGTGCTCCATGGTTGAGAATGCAAAATCTAAATAGGGTTGTGACAGTCGCATCTGATCCACCGCAGGATTACCGCTGACAGATATCAGTCCGCCTGGCGCCCTGGCAGCTAAGCGGCCGCCAGATACTGCGACCTCTCCTTTGATAAAGTCTACTGGCAGGACACCATCAAATACACCATCGGCGTATACACCTATTTGAGGTTGTATTGCTAGAAGTTGCTCAAGCTCTAACCCTTGCAGTACGAGGTAGCCATGGGACTTATCATGTAGCCTTAAATTAAACTCAGGTAATAGCAGTTGTCCCCCAAGAAGTGCGCCACTGGCATTAACCTGTATATCGGCAGCGCTGAGCGTGTCAGGCACAGCTGCAATCTTATTTTTGGCTCCGTGAGCAGGAGGAACCTCATTTTGTAAATCATCACCCAACACTGGATTGCTGTCATCATGGGAGATGCTAAAGTCTGCCTGTGCTTTAATATCTGTGATTAGCACGCCGGGATTAAACGCTGCAGCTGAAAATTGTATATCTGGGCAGGCTAACGTGCTGCTGTTTTTCTCTTTAGGCTCCTGAAGTTTTGATTGATTTAGTTTTTCCATCTGATAGTGACAGCGGGCCTGAATATCAGCTTGCTCGAAAGGTAGATCATTAATGCTACCGCTCAAAGAGGTGAGTTCAGGTGAAAAGTTGATATTTACTCGGGTTAAATGCTCGCTTTTATTCAGTACATAGTCAGCTTGCAGCTGAGTCTCGCCAGTCATAAATAGCGACTCTGGCAAGGTGTAGTTATTGTTCACCAGAGACAAAATATTACCTAGATCGCTGACTAAGTTAACACTTCCTGTCAGCATTAACGCTGAGTCGTCATCTGGGTGGTTTGCATCAGCAGTCATTAGAGGCTGTAAGCTATGTTCACTCGAAAATTCTAGGCCATCGAACGACCAGCTTTCTTGGGTATCTAATTGAGTACCGCTCCAGTCTAATGGTTGTGAAAGGCTCACAGTGTAGAGGTCTAGTAGTTTATCAGCGCGTTTTCTTCTGTTTTTAAGGTGATGGTGAGTCAGTGCTAAACCATTGAGTTCATAGCGGGCAAGATTGTGCCATCGGTTTTTGTCTAAAAGCCTGCTTAACATCGCATTGGCGCCTAGTGATGTAAGCCCAGGTATGACTAATGAACTTGGCTTTTCTAGTGCAAAATGCAGATCTGTTAACTGACCGATATATTCACTTTTGTCAGCTGTTGGCAAAGGCTTAAAAGCTAGCGCATTGTCAACTTGCGCTAAACTTATTGGCGGAATGCTTATCTCGAGGTCTTGAGAGTCTTTACTCTTTGAGTGAGCGACTTGTTTAATGACCATTTGATCTTGGCTGATAAAGCGCGTTATCCCCGTTGATACCGAGAGGCTTTTACCTGACTTATACACTTGCTCAAATGCAGCTTGAGTAGACGCTAAGCTGAAGGGGGCTAATGTAAACGAGCTTGATGTAAAAGAGCTCAATGTGAACAGGCTCATTTCGTGGGTGGCAAGCTCAAGCTCATTCACATCGAAGCTTATCTCGTTATCTAGCGAGCCTGTATCCTTGTGTATGCTGTGCTGATAATGGCTAGGACCCGTTGATAATGTTAGCCTTGGCAGCGCTATGTTTATCGGTTTTTTTTCATTTGAGGTCATCACCATCTCGTCATGGCTAACGAGTTTAAGTTTGCTAAGTTCAAATGTGAACCTAGGCTGATTGCCCTTGTGACTGACACTGTTTATTTGTGCCTGTAGATCAGGCTTGATACTCAGCGTAAATTGAGATGCTTGCTTTGCATCTGTGTCTATATCGATATGACCTGCCATGGAAATAGAGGAAGCACCTAGCTCTATATCGGTAACCGCTTTACGGTCACAATCACTCATATTGTCACTGTCACTGTCACTTTTGCCTTCACCTTCATTGCCACCGCCAGAACCACAAACATCATCAGTGAAAACGTTCAGCTTGTTAGGCATGGGCATGTTAGGAATGAGCTTGTTAGGCATTAGCTGACTAAGTCGCAATGTTTGTTCCCGGGATGCGGCGAACTGCCATTCACTTTGCAGTGCAAACCCTTGACTGTCAGTAGGAAGCTGTAGTGTTAAGTCATTCGCTGATAATTGCGCATCGACAATGGCATCATGAATAGACAACTGGGCATGATTCATCACCATCTCTTTTGATGAAAACGCATACTCTAACGGCTCAGATAGCGTTAATGAGAGCTTGATTGCTTGAGGTGCATGACTTAGCTGTTGAGACTTATCACTTGGCTGATTGCCTGACTTTTCGCTTGGCTTATTGTCTGGTTGGGGAGTCATTGCTCTGGGCTCAAGCATTGCTTTGATAAGTGGCGTGATGCCATCATTATGAATAAGTGGCAGCAAGCTGTTTATCTGTCGGGTACTCGGATTCACCTCTAGGGTAAAAGGGTGTACAAGCAAATTAAGCTGCGCAAGGTGCCCTGAAATTTCAAATTTCAAGCTGTCTATCGCTGAAGGTGCTTGATTCAATGAGCTTAGTGATTGAGGGGCCAAGACAAGCCCCTCGAACTGCTTCAGTGTTAGGCTCGATTTTTTTAACGTGTGAGAAGATGTTAATTGCGCCGATTTCAAATCTAGCGTCGCGGATGATGCCAGTGTGCCATTTAACGCGAGTCCAGCTTGCTCACTCTCTTGTTTAAATGTGAGTAGAGGGGCAAGGGCGCTTTTATCGAGCTTTTTCTGTGCAGCAAGCTTACCAAGAAATGTGTATAGCTCACCGAAAACGAGTTGGCTCGAAACGTGCCATTGATCTTCTGTTAGCTGAGCATCCAATTGGAAGATACTACTGCCTTGTCGGCTGATGGCTGTACTTAGGTGACCTGTTTCATCTAAAGTTAAATGCTCCATGGTCAAACTGAGTGTTGAAGGGGGAATGCCTGCTAAGCTCAGTGACGTTGCGCCTATCTCTATTTGGGGCAGTGCATTGAGATCCAGCGCCGCAGTTGGCCCTTGCTCATCGACATTTTTGCCCTCATCAGTCAGCACACTCGGGTTGAGGTCGACTTGAATCGCTTTGATAGCGATCGCTTCAATTGAGCTCATCACTTGACTGGCTGAGAGCGGCTGCGACAAAAGACTAAAAAGGTTTATATCTTCATCTAAGGTTAGCGCTAAATCTTTAATTATTATCTGACTATCATGAACCGTTAGAGAGAGTTCAGGTACATGCCATTGATGCAGTGAGGTGGGGCGAATGCTGAGGTGACTTATTTGCGTATTATATTCAGCAAAGTAATGATTGGCCACTTTCTTAGCCAGCAATTCATAGGTGTTCAGGAGTATGAGTACCAAGGCAATTAGGCTAAATAATATGGCCAGTAGTCGTCGCTTTGCCGAAAATGAGTGACTCAACATGTAAGGTGGTTTATTTAATCGATAATATCATTTGAGTTTAGCATGGAGTGAACTTGAACCGAAGTAGGCGATAACAAGAATCTAAGATCAATGATAAAGCCTATAACTCAGTAGATTACTCAATTCAGTTGGTTATTTAATAGAGTATCAGCTTACTTGGTAAAGCCTTTCGTGATAGCGGTGATAGAGAGGTGTGCTAAGGCTGCAATAACCGCAAGATAGAGAAAGCTTGGCATAAACCAACTGCTGGCAGTATCAAACACAAATGACCAGTTAAGCCCTTGCTCATTATGAAAAATACCACCTGGGTTTTCAATGAGCTCCCAGATAGTGATCACACTGGTGATAAGCGATGCGCCAACAAGTCCAACCAAGAGGCCGAAAAACCAAAACTGGCTTGATAAGGCTTTTATATTACTCAGAGTCATTCGAACTCCATTATTTAGTATCCCTCAAATCACAAAAAGGGCCTATTGCAGATGAATAAGCCCTTTACCCAGATGTGAGTGATGAAAAATTGATTTAACCCTTCCAGGCTATCTTAGTGGTCAACACATGGGTTTCATCTGGTGCCAATGTGAGTTTGTCTTCTAACACATTTGCCGCCTCTAAACAGACCATGCTTTGATAATCATCGCTGTTAAAACGAGAAAGGCGTTGAGATTTTTCTATCCAAGGGTTCCACAGCACTGCTGAGTGGCTATTCTCACGACTAACGCTAATGATGCCATCAGGTGTGTGCAGCTCTTGCATATCACTAAGCTGGGTATATACCCTATCAGTCTCTTTATCGAAAAGAACATGATCGCCATTTTGTTTAAACGGTCCCTCACCAAATTCGATATATTGTGAACCTTCAAACCCTGTGGCTTTGAGCTGGCTGATATCAGAGATAGGGAAGTAGGTATGTAATGCTTGAGTAAGGCTTACTGGATAACTTGCAAGGTTAGTGTTTTTAAGTGAGACAGTGAGTGTATCCGTTAAGGTAAATAACATCTCAACACGGGTATCGTGAGGCCAGTAGAGCTTATCTTCTTCACTAATGTTGAGCGTGAGTTTAAGTTCGACGGCTTGGTTTTTCATCTGGACCGACTCTAATGCCCAGAGGCGAGTTCTAGCAAAGCCATGTTGTGGCCAGTCAGGTGTATCACTCATTCCAAACCAAGGCCAACAAACTGGAATACCACCGCGGATCCCTGCGCCAGGCTGATAATCATCGGCGCTAGAGACCCAAAGAAGCGGTGCTTTATCCGTGGGTTGAAAAAAATCTATTTGGGCACCTTGCAAGAAGATTCTGGCTTTACATAGTGGTGTATTAACATCGACATATTCTAAGCCATTGGCATGTTTTTTAGTGGTTACTGAGCCCATTTACTGCTTCCTCATTCCGTCAATACGAGCGGTATATACAGGAAACCTAAACAATTTAGGCTTGTTGTATCTACTGCGGACCAATCTTGGATGATTAGCTTACCCTGTTTTACGCCCTTCTTTAAGGGGTCGTTATGCTGAATTTATGGTTACGCTGTTCTAGGCGCGAAACAAACTTGTGAGAAGGCTATTTTTTAGTCTCAATTTAATATGAATGTTAGATGAAAATGGTTAGATTCTGCTCTTGTAAAATACAAAAATTAAACGCATGATTGAAACCTGTGTATGAAAGCGTCACTTCGATGAATAGATGTACGCAATTGTAAGCCGCAAGACCTGATTAAAAATACCTGAGCTTTACCATTTAGTATAAAAATAAAGGGAACAGGAATGCCAACATATCAAGCGCCACTTCGAGACTATCAGTTTGTACTCAACGAACTTCTGAATATTTATCAACGTACTGAGCTTAAGGGGTTCGATGAGATCGATGCCGAACTCGGTGATGCTATTTTACAAGGCGTCGCCGATTTCACGACTGAAGTGATGTTACCACTTAACAGTAGTGGTGATGTGGAAGGGTGCAAGCTTGTTGATGGTAAGGTGATAGCGCCTAAAGGCTTTGCCGATGCTTATCAGCAGTATGTTGATAACGGTTGGGCAACGCTGACCTGTGATCCTGAATATGGCGGTCAAGGGCTTCCTGAGTCGATTGGTGTTTTTGCCACCGAGATGAAAACAGCAACGAATATGGCTTTTGCTATGTATCCGGGCCTCACACATGGTGCTTATGCAGCGATCCATGCCCATGGCAGTGATAGCCTGAAACAGAAATATTTAGATAAACTGGTTTCTGGCGAATGGACAGGCACCATGAACCTGACAGAGTCCCATGCGGGAACAGATCTGGCTTTGCTAAGAACCAAAGCGGTGGCAGCGGGTGAAGGGTTATTTGCCATTTCAGGCGAGAAGATATTTATCTCATCTGGCGATCATGATTTGGCCGAAAATATCATTCACTTAGTACTGGCAAGGCTGCCCGATGCGCCAGAAGGCGTGAAAGGGATCTCATTGTTTGCTGTGCCTAAAATAATGGTTAACGCTGATGGCAGTTTAGGACAAGCCAATAGCCTGTGCGCTTCGGCGCTCGAGCATAAAATGGGGATCCACGGTAACTCAACCTGTGTGATGAATTTCGATGGTGCGATTGGTGAATTGATTGGCGAAGCCCATGAAGGTTTAAGAGCCATGTTTACCATGATGAACCAAGCCAGGCTCGGTGTTGGGGTTCAAGGTTTAGGTGTGTCAGAAATTGCTTATCAAAATGCACTTATTTATGCCAAAGATAGAATTCAAGGCCGTGGCTTAAGTGGCGTAAAAGATCCCCAACAAGCTGCGGATCCAATTTTAGTCCACGGTGATGTCAGACGTATGCTAATGGCGCAGAAGTCTTTTAACGAGGGGGCCAGAGCATTAATTGGTCAGCAAGCCTTGTGGTTAGATGAAGCGGAGCGCCACCCAGATGCTGAAAAGGCCAAAGCGGCGAATAAGCTTGCTGCACTTTTTACGCCTATAGTGAAAGGTTTTATCACAGACAGAGGCTTCAATGCTTGTGTCGATGCGCAGCAGGTTTTCGGCGGACATGGTTATATTCATGAGTGGGGGATGGAGCAGTTTGTACGCGATATTCGAATTGCTATGCTCTATGAAGGCACTAACGGCGTGCAGGCGCTCGATCTCGTGGGTCGTAAGCTGATGTCTGATAAGGGAGCAACCTTAATGGCTTGGTCTGAGATGGTTAAAACCCTTATCGCTGAGAATATGAATAATGATGCGATGAAACCTTATCTCGCAGGGTTAATGGATGCATCAGGGGATCTCGAAAAAGCCACCCAGTTTATGGCTGTTAATGCTGCTAAAAATCCAGATGTGCTGGGCGCTGGCTCTATGCCTTATATGCAAATACTTGGGATCACTGTTCTGGCTTGGATGTGGACTCGAACAGCTGCAACGGCATTAGCTGCACTAGAGGCTGGTACGCAAGATACTGCTTTTTATCAGGGTAAGCTTAAAACCGCACAGTTTTATATGAGTTACTGGGCGGTGCAGACGCGCAGTTTACGTAAGCAGATAGAGTCTAGTAGTGAGCTCATCACTCAATTTGATGAAGCTGATTTTTAAATAAAGTGAAGTAAACTAACCGTTTACAACTCATCGAAATAAAAGAGCGCCACTTTTAAAAGTGGCGCTTTTTTTTATGCGAAAAGTTAACTAGTTGTTGCAATAAAAGCGATGTCCTTCAGGTCTCAATACTCTCTATCATTGCGAATGGACGCTTTTAAATGTCAGTATTGTTTTCTTTCGGCGTAGGTATAGCTAACAAGCTTAGCTTTAAAAAGAAATTTACCTTGCTAGCCATTGCAACACTATTGCCACTATCAATAGGTGCTGCGTATTTAATTGCTCTGCAGCTTCAACAAGTGACTAAGGTCCAAGATGAGCTCAATGGTTTATCGTTTGTTGAACAGTTAACGAGTATAGAGCAGCTGGTGGAGCGACTCAGGCTAGCAAGTGTTGAGCAAGAGGGCCAAACAAATACTCATCAGCAGATGTTATCTGAGCTGCTCGCTCAACTTTCTGCTCAATCAGAGCAGTACTTAATGGTTAGCCCACAGGCAGTGAGATCATTACAGGCTAATATTGTGTCAAACAGCCGACAACTTTTATCTGATGAGCAAGATGTTAGCCGCTCTGTTCATCAGCTAAATAGGTTTGGCGATCAAATTCAGGATTTAAAAGAAGACATAGGTGCTGAGTCAGGTTTGTCATTAGATGCTAAGCCGAGTGGATTTTACCTCTCTGAGCTCTATTTAGTTCGCCTATCTAGTATTAAAGATTTCAGTGAGAGAGTATCGGCAGTGTCGGCTCAAGTGCTTATAAATGAAGGGTTTACCCAAGACTCATACACACAACTCGTGGCCTTAAATAATCGGTTAGCCGAACTATTACAAAGTAGTGAAAAGACGCTCTCTAGGTTGAGTGAACTGCAAAGCGATGAAGTAAGCAACTTACTGATTGCTGACATTGAACAGAGCCATCAAGCGACTGCAAACTTTATTCAAACGGTAAATAAAAAGCTGATTGAACCTGATGACTTAGCCATTAATTTCCAACTGTTTAAGCGAGCATCTCAGCAGCTCAATGAGCAGCTTAAACAGGCTAAGCTGCAAACGTATCAGTTTCTTAAATCACAGTTGATGGCACGTGAAAAGAGCAAGTTGATGACGATGATGTGGTTAATTGGGATTGTGGTCATCGTGGTTGTCGGTTCTCTTTATTCTCTTATCGTTATCTATCGAGCCATTGCGACTAATGTTGAACAGATTAAGCTCATTGCCAACCGAGTTTCAAAGGGGGACTTAAGTCATGATATTAGTTTATCCAATAGTGACTCTGCTAGTGGGGCTAATACTGCCAAAAATGGTGATGAGTTTGCGCAAATTGCTAATGCGTTTAATGTCATGCTAGTGAGTATCCGCAGTTTGATCACTGAGGTGCAGACGCTAAGTGAGCAAGTTGTGTCAGCCAGTCACGCTATGTTGGAGGTGACCCAAGATGTCGAGTCTACATTGACGGCGCAGCGTGTTGAAAGTCATGATGTCGCAAGTGCTGTAGGCCAAGTTTTAGTATCAGTAAATAGTGTCGAAGTGAGTATGGGAGAAGCTACTCAAATTACTGAAAAAGCGCAGCAGGCAGTGATGCAAGGTCAAACCGTTATTTTAGATACGGTTCAAGGAATAGATAACATTGCCAAGGAGGTCACTTCCGGTTCTGAGGTGGTTAATCAACTTGCGATTCATACTGGAGAGATTGGCAATGTGGTCGATGTGATCCGCGCTATTGCTGAGCAAACTAACCTGCTGGCACTCAATGCTGCTATTGAAGCTGCTAGAGCAGGAGAGCAGGGAAGAGGCTTTGCTGTCGTCGCTGACGAAGTCCGGTCATTAGCGAGCCGCACGCAAGCATCGACCCAAGAGATCCAATCCATGATTGAACAGGTGCAGACTGGCGTAAAACAGGCTGTTGCGGCAATGGAGTCGGGGACATTTCAGGCAGATAAAGGGGTATTGCAGGCAAAGGAGGTCAGTGCAAGCATGACTCAGCTAACTGCTAATATGCAGCAAATTGTAGGCGTGACCCAAGAGGTAGCTCATGCTGTCGCTGAGCAGCGTTTAGCGACAACACAAATTGACAACAAAACCCTTACGATAGGCAAAGGCGCTGATGATGCGTTACTCTCTGCACAAGGTGCATCTGAGATCTGTGTAAACTTAGCAGTCGATGCCAAGAAGTTGGCTGCGCAGATAGAAGGCTTTAAGCTGTAAATAACAGTAAAGCCAATTTGTACTAAATTAAATTGGAGTTACTCCTTCGTAAAGTGCAGGAGTCGGTTATTAGCAGGCATTTGGTGATCGTCAATTAACTTAAGTCCCTGCTTATTAGCAAGCTGAGTTATCCACTCTATGTCACGTATCGCACTGCTAGGGTCTTGCTGTGCTAGCCAGATATCAAACCTAGCATTACTGTCACTGGTGTAGTCACCATTATAATTAAATGGTCCATAAATACATAAGCTGCCACCTGTTTGCAGATGTTTACCTGCACCGGTAAAGAAAGCTTCTACCATCTCTTTAGCCATAATATGCAGAGTATTAGCGGTAAAAATACCCTCTACTTTCCCCTTAAGTTCATCTAGTGGCCAAGATTGAGTGACATCTAATGTCAATGGGCTTTCAATATTTACGATTGGGCTTGCTTCATTAATGTTTGAGGCGTGTTCGATTTGATTGTTTATGCCGTCAATATAGCAAGCTTGATCGCTGGTTTGCCAAGTTAAGTGTGGCATAGCTTGAGCAAAATGTACCGCATGTTGACCCGTTCCTGTACCTATCTCTAAAACAAGTTGAGCGTTTGAGAAAACCTCAATGATGACGTTGAGTATTGCTGACTTGTTGTTTTCACATGATTGTGAGAAGGGGACTAATGACATAAATGTGAACCTTAATGGATTAGATTATTTCGTTACAACAAATTATAAAAAATAGAAGGTAAAGGGTTAAAAATCTTACTTTATCTTTTGTGAATACTGTACATTGGAAAGTCATAGACAGATAGTGATTTATGTCACTTATTCTAGGCCAGCTTTAGGTTGCTTTGATACAGAGTGTGGGATTTGGAAACCGCTAAGGGATAGGAACATTATTATGGAGCTGGTAAGTGTTGATAAGGCACATCTACAACAGATGATGAGTTGGTTTACAGACCAAAGCGAACTGCAGACTTGGGCGGGACCAGGTTTTAGCTATCCATTCACTGCTGAGAGTTTTAAAAAAGATCTTAATCTTACCGAGTTACGCTCATTGTCATTAGTCAACAGCGTAGGCGAATTAGTCGGTTTTGGTCAGTGTTATCTTCGTAATGAAAAGTGCCATTTAGGCCGTTTAGTCATTGCGCCTGAATGTCGCGGACAACATTGCGGCTCAGGTCGCTTTTTAGGACAAAAATACAGTCATATTTTGATTAGTTTTCTGAGTGAGCTGGGTTGTCATCATTTAAATGTCCCCAATATGCCAGGCAATGTCTCGCTATTTGTGCTCAGTCATAACTTACCCGCCCTGAACCTATATCTAAACCTTGGCTTTGTACAAACTCAATACCCTGAGCCTATAGGTCTAGATGATTGCCTTTATCTGGTTAAATAAAGAGGAATAGCATGTCTGAATATTTTGCAAAAGTGACTTGGCGTAGGCAAGGGTCAGAAAACTTTGTCGATAACCAATATAGCCGTGGTCATGAGTGGATTTTTGATGGCGGCGTTGTGGTGCCAGCCTCATCATCGCCCCATATTGTTCCTCTGCCATTTTCTGTCGAGATCAACGTTGATCCAGAAGAAGCTTTTGTGGCGTCATTATCAAGCTGTCATATGCTGTTTTTTCTCTCGATTGCCGCTAAGCGTAAGTTTGTCGTCGATGATTATACCGATAATGCCCTTGGAATAATGGGCACGGATGGGGAGGGGAAAATGGCTATGACTCACGTTTTTTTAAGACCTAGAGTTATTTTTTCTGGGAGTAAGCAACCCACTGATACGCAATTGGAGAAGATGCACCATCAGTCCCATGAGTTATGTTTTATCGCTAACTCAGTTAAGACTGAAGTGATCACTGAAATTGTGCCGGCATAATAGATAGCTTGCGTGTTCAAACCATTAAACTTAGGAGTTGTTCGTGCCCCATTGTGTGATTGAGTGTCCAATTGAACTTAAGTCTGTCGTGGATTTTAATTTACTTGTCTCAGCGGTGCATGAGGCTGCTGTATCATCAAATTTATTTGAACAAGGCGATGTAAAAGCCAGGCTCAACGTCGCTGAATATTATGTGGTTGGTGGTATTAAAGCGCCCTATGTACATACCTTAGTGCATCTTTTGAGCGGGCGAACTGAAGCACAAAAGAAGCGATTAGCCGATTCGGTCACTAAAGCGGTTTGTGAACTGTTACCGAGTGTCAGAATGGTTTCCACAGAGGTGAGAGATATTCCTAAACTTGCTTATAGTAATCGAGGTGCAATAAGCGGATAAAAGCGTGTATTAATTATCAGTTTTTTTTCAATGGCAAATACCAATCAAAATAATAGGAAATGTGATGTATCAAGGAAAGTGCTTATGTGGTGAGGTTGAAGTATCAATAAAGGGGAAAATCTCCGATATCATTCATTGTCACTGCTCGTTATGTCGTAAAAATAGCGGAACGGCATATGCAACTAATGGCTTTGTGAATAGTGAGGATTTTAATGTGGTTAAAGGCTTAGAGAAATTGAGCCAATTTAGCTTCAAACCAGGGCGTACTCGCCATTTTTGCCAGCATTGTGGCTCACCTGTATATAGCACTAATAGCGACGATAAGAGCCGAATTCGATTGCGCTTAGGCATTTTAGATACTGCTATTTTAGAGCGACCTATGTCTCATAACTTTGTGTCTTCAAAAGCTAACTGGGATGATCTCGACGCTGAAATACCTCGATATGATGGACTAGAGCCAAACCGTAGAGGATAAAACCGATAATAAGGCTGTAAGACTTAAGCAAAGAGGTTTGCATTAGGTTTTCTATTTGAGGATAAGGAAAAATTCACTTTAATCAGAATAACTGTTTTTTACTGCTATAGTTTTAATAACGAGCTGTTGAAATTTTAGGTTCCAGGATAGGGGCTGCAAATTATCAAGATCACAGCATCCTATGAGCCAAGTGTTGAAGCTAACATTATCTGCTCGTACAGTAAGATACAGGGAAGTAGCATGATTAAATATCGATCCCCAAGCCAGCAAAGCCAATATGTTATCTGGGCGCTCACCTTCACTATTTTCATTTTTACTACCTTCTGGTCTGTATTGTTTTTTGAATACATTGACCCTGATTCCTATTTATGGAAACAGTTTGAACAAGTTGAGATTATTGAGCCCCGCTTGGTCGCCGAAGGTGTGTTAGAGCATCTATTTAATGCCGTATTATTCAGCGCTTTTCTGAGTATAAGCATCTATTTTGTACTTAAGCATTTGTTTATTAAAGTGTCACAAAGAGGGTTGCCTGAGGGGTTTTATACGCAAAACTCTTGGTTGGACGTTGATGATAAGTATTTAGTGTTAATCCAAGCTGATGAATTAGTATTTTTTAAGTTTGAACGAAAAGTGGCTAAACGGCTGCAAATTGAGTATCAGCATGGTGAAACAATTGATGCGCTGATTGCTTTAGCCGAACCTCACGAAGTCCAGCGAATTCCCTTTGATGAGATTAACGAACTCGTGAGTGATCATAATTCAGATATCTTTTATGTTAAGCACCACGGAGTGCGACATAAAGTGGTTTTTATTAATCAAGCAGTCAAAGCTCACGCGCTAGAGTTGGTGCAGCTATTGTTGCCTGAAGAGTTAGCCTACCACCGTAATGAGAGAACTAAGTTTAAGGCTGCACTTCCATTTTTGACAGCGTTCATCGGTCTCGTCATCTTTGCCATGACGGTTGATATGGTACTCATTCGCTATCTGTTCAGTCTAACAGCGCTATTTATTGCCATGCCTAAACTGTTTTCTAGCTATATGGATCCCAAAGTGACAGAAACCTGGTCCCACAATGAGGTCAGCACTTAAATTCATACTAAGTAAAAAGGCTCCCTAGGGAGCCTTTTTACTTACAAGCATCACCAAGAAAACTACTTAGTGACTGGATCTAAGGTTAAATTGATTTGATATACGGCGAAACCTAGTTCATCTACAGACACTTTGGTCATAGTGCGCTGCTTTGTTTCATCGATGAAGGTAGCGGCTTTATCTGTGTTTTGAGTTTCGAAGCGAATATCCAGCGCGGTGTTCGTATCGATAGTCTTAAAGCTCCAGTTATGGTCGGCTGCGGTATTGACCTGGCCATGTGCTTCAGTTTGAGCCGTAATGTACTGAGCAAGTACGTCACGGTTTTCATCTGGTAGCTCAAGGACAACATGCTCAGGGCCTGTTCCTGCAAATTTACCACCAAATGCACGGTAGTTATTTGTGGCGACAATAAATTCCATAGCGGCAAGATCTTCGCCGGTATGAATCATCCCTTGTGCATCTTCAAAGCTCAGCTCTGTAATACGTTCAGCGTTTTCGTTACCTTCGACAATCGCACAATCGTTATCAAACTTTGATGGTTGAGTCACATCAATTTGATAAGTCACGCCATCAATCACATCAAAGTTATACGTTCTATGGGTATCCCAGTTAATCAAGCTTTGCGGCTCAGTTGAGCTGGCATCAATTTGATTGAATTGATTCGCACTACACTCTAACCAGTCTTTAAGCTCGGCGCCATTGAGTTTTACCGCAACCATAGTATTTGGGTAGAGGTAAAGGTCAGCAGCATTTTTGTAGGTTAGCTCGCCTTTATCAACCTGTACGTATTGGTCTGCATCGCTTGGTACTTCATGGCGACCACCGGCTTTAAATGGCGCGGCAGCTGAAAGTACAGGTATATCTTTCAATGAAGGGATACTGGCTATTTGCTGCTTAACTTTGTCGATTTGTGCATCTGAGACAATCTGAACAGTTGGATCGTCTTGGACTAAGGTTAAGAAGCTATACATGTTGGCAGAACCCACACCAATAGGCTGATCAACAAAGTCTAGCGTGCCTAAATGTTCCTGTTCAACGGCATCACGGATAGATTGATCAGCTTCAACGTAGGCATTTTCACCATTTTCGTCAGTCCAAGCTATCGGTCTTGCTTCTGATTGAGAACCAACCACAGACCACTTACCGTCTTTAAGCTCGAGCTTAAGATCGACAACACCTAAGTTATCGCCCCAACGCCCAGGCATAACAGCTGCAACGCCATTGATTGTTCCTTTTTCGATATCAATATTTTCGATACCGCCATAGTTAGCACCAGGGAACACTGAATGGCTATGACCAAACATAATGGCGTCGATACCCTCGACAAGACTCAATGCATAAGTGGCATTTTCAGCTTCAATTTCACCTGGATTCTCAGGAGAACCTATACCTGAATGCGGAATGGCGATGATCACATCAGCACCTTCAGCTTTCATCTGAGGGACGAATTTTTCTGCAGTTTTGATAATGTCATCAGCTCTGACTTTGCCTTCAAGATGCTGCTTATCCCACTGTAAAATTTGTGGTGGAACAAAACCAATGTAACCAATCTTGATGGTGTGCTTGTTACCTTTATTGTCGATAACTTCTTTATCTTGGATCAGGTATGGCGTGAATAGGTTATCGCCGCGCTGTAGATCGTTCCAACAATCATATGCATCACAATACACATTAGCATTGATATACGGGAAGTCAGCCCCTGAGATGGCTTGCTCTAAAAAATCTAAGCCGTAGTTAAACTCATGGTTACCTATGTTACCCACAGCATAATCTAACGTGTTCATTGCCTTATAAGCGGGGTGTGTCTCACCTGCTGCAACGCCCAAATCTTTCTTAAATTGGTCGGCAACATAATCCCCCATAGGGCTACCTTGTAGTAGATCGCCATTATCAACCAGTACGAAGTTCTCGCTCTCAGTACCGGCCGCTGCAATTAATGTGGCAGTACGGGCTAGACCAATGGTCTTGTCTTCTTGACCACTGTAGTAGTTGAAATCCATGATATTGGTGTGTAGATCAGTGGTTTCTAGGATGCGAAGATCAACCTGCGCGGAAGTGATCATGTCATCATCAGAATTACTACAAGCGGCTAGACCGAGTGTAGATGCAATTACTACAGCTAAAGCTTTTTTATTAAACATATCCATCATTCTCATTTTATTTAAGACCCCGAAACAGACTCATTGAAAAGTCTTGTCTCATGTAACTAACGTGATATTTCTTGTGATAGCACTGTAAGCTTGGTCGCAAGTATATGCTCAATGAGTTTCAGAAATGTGATTTAGAGTAAGGCTTTAGTGGATTATTTGCGATCTAGGTATTGTTTGCTTGTTATCTGTACGCATGTGTATCACCTCGTTGATACGGGTGTGTTTTTAATGCTGGTTTTGTGTGGGAACAAGTTGCTGGTGTGAGCAAACATGATAGGCATCTGTGCTTTGCCATTTTATTTACGTTTTATGCCTGCAATATAAAGAGCCCTAAAACGGGCGCTTTATAAAATGACAAAATGATATTTGTGTCAGCAATTACTTAGCAAGTAGTCCACGGCTGCGAAGTAGTGGGTCGATGCCAGCTTCTTTACCACGGAATTGCTTGTATAACAGCATAGGATCTTTACTGCCACCTTGAGACAAGGTGTTGTTTCTGAACGCTTCTGCAGTAGATTGATCGAAAATGCCATTCTCTTTAAATGCTTCGAATGCATCGGCACCTAAGATATCAGACCAAAGGTAGCTGTAGTAACCAGCTGAATAACCACCTGAGAAGATATGTGAGAAGAACGTACTGCGGTAACGCGGTGCTATCTCGTTAATCAGTCCCATTTTATTTAATGACTCAGCTTCAAATTTAGCCGCATCTTTCGGGGTGAAATCAGTCACTGTATGCCAGTCTAGATCCAGTTTTGTTGCAGCCATATATTCAACACTCACAAAACATTGGATACAAAGGAAATATTGTGTGAATGGTATCAATGCTATGTTGCGTAGGTGTTCTTGGGAAAAGTGAGTCAAGCAATAGATAGTTAAGTGAAAGCTCTACACATTAGTCGAGACGGACTTTACAGCAATAGTAATAGTTTTGTGTATTAAGTAGCTGAAACTAAAGTAGGTGTTACTTTTCAATTCTTGCCTTACTTTCAAATAAAAAGGCTCCGAAGAGCCTTTATCTAATTAAATAGCGTTATTTATGAAACGTACATGCTAACTTTTTGTTAGATCGATTTGATAAACAGCAAAGCCAAATTCATCGCTTTCAGCGAGTTTAGTCAAGCTACGCTGTTGAGTTTGTTCAATGAATGCATCAGCTTTTTCACTGTTTTGGGTCTCGAAGCGAATATCAAGGGTAGTAGCTGGAGTGATAGTGACAAAGCCCCAGTTGTTATCAGCTGTAGGATCGACTTCTCCGTTCGCCTCTGTTTCTGCCGTTATGTATTGAGAAAGTGCCTCACGGTTTGTATCAGGTAGCTCCATAATCACATAGTCTGATCCTGTACCGGCAAATTTGCCACCAAACGCACGATAGTTATTTGAAGCAATGATGAACTCTTTACTGGAAAAGTCGTCTCCAGTGAAGATTGTTGTACCGTCTGAGTATGCTAAATCGACAATACGGTTTGCATCACTATTAATGACTTTACAGTCACCATCAAACTTAGCTGGTTGTGTGACATCAATTTTGTAGCTGACACCATCTATAACATCGAAGTTATATGTTCTGTGTGTATCCCAGTTAATTAAGTACTGAGGCGCAGCAGAATTTGGATCTATCTGATTAAACTGATTTGCACTGCACTCTAGCCAATCTTTTACTTCTGCCCCTGTTACTTTTAAGGCGACCATAGTATTTGGGTATAGGTAAAGATCTGCAGCATTTTTGTAGGTTAAATCTCCTGCTGGTACCTGTACATAAGAGTCTGCGTCAGCTGTTGTGCTATGACGGCCCCCCGCTTTAAATGGTGCAGAAGCAGAAAGAACCGGAATGTGCTTAAGATCCTCAGTTAAGTTAGCTTGTACTTTAGCTATCTGAGCATCTGAAACAATTTGAACTGATGGATCGTCTTGAACTAATGTTAGGAAGCTGTACATATCGGTAGATGCTTTACCGATTGGTTGGTTAACGTACTCGAGTGTTCCTTGATGCTCCATTGCTACAGCATCACGGATCGCAATATCTGCGTTAACCAATTCTGGTGTTTCTGCATTTTTATCATAGATAGGGGCAGCTTTTGCTACACGGTCAATGACAACCCAGCCATCATCTTTCATTTCAAGTGTTAGGTCGATAATTCCTAAGTTATCTCCCCAGCGCCCAGGCATAACCGCCGCCACGCCGTTGATGGTACCTTTTTCTAGATCTGCGTTTTCTAGTCCTTCAAAAGTAGATGATGGGAATACTGAATGGCTGTGACCAAATGCAATAGCGTCAATACCTTCAACAAGCGAAAGTGTATAAGTTGCGTTTTCATCATTCACATCAGCAGGATTAGATGGCGTGCCGATACCTGAGTGTGGAATAGCGACAATAACATCAGCGCCTTCAGCCTTCATCATCGGAACAAATTTCTCAGCGGACTCAACAATTCCCATCACAGAGACACGGCCGGTAAGGTTTTGCTTATCCCATAAAAGAATTTGCGGTGGTACAAAGCCGATATAACCAATTTTAACGATCTGCTCATTGCCAAGGCTATCAATGACTGTTTTTTCTTCGATAATGTAAGGGGTGAAAAGGTTGTCGCCTTTCTCTTTACCATCCCAGCAATCTGCTTCACATAGGACGTTAGCATTTATATAGGGAAAATTAGCACCTGCTAGGGATTCTTCAAGGAAGTCTAGACCATAGTTAAACTCATGGTTACCAATATTACCTACTGAATAGCCTAAGGTGTTCATCGCTTTATATGCTGGATGAGTACCACCTATGGTGTTATCTCGCTTAAAGTTAGCGGCAACATAATCTCCCATAGGGCTACCTTGTAGAAGATCGCCATTATCGACAAGAACCACATTATTCACATCACTACCGTGTGCTTTAATTAAGCTGGCAGTACGAGCAAGACCAATTTTGGCATCGTACTTTGTCTTATAGTAATCATAATCCATGATGTTGGTATGGATATCACTGGTTTCTAGAATACGTAGGTCTACCTGTGCAACGGGCTCAACAGGTGTACTATTATCGTTATCTGAACCGCAAGCTGTTACGCCTAGTGCTGATGCGATGACAACCGCTAAAACATTTTTAGTTAACATATTTAAATTCCATCAATTTTTGACCCCAAGCCATTCTGCATTTTTATGTAGATATGGCTCATTTATGCCGCAAAGTTACTTTTTTGGTTTATATGCTGGCATTGTGGTTATTATATGATGCAAATATGTTTAATTATGTGATCTGGATGAGGGCTTTACACTCTTTACAGTAGCAAAAATACCAAATACCTTTTTAAATGGTGTTTTAGTAAACAATTGATTGGATTTCTCAGGGGGAGAATAGCAATATTGAGGTATGTTATTAACGAGTTTGTATTAAAAATACACCGCGAGGCGTTTACTCCTGGGTTTACAATCAATAAAAAAGAGCCCTGAAGGCTCTTTTTTATAAAGGGGTTAACGAAAAAAAATTAACCTTATTTTGCCAACAGACCTCGGCTGCGAAGCAGTGGGTCGATGCCAGCTTCTTTACCACGGAACTGCTTGTATAACAGCATAGGATCTTTACTTCCACCTTGAGACAAGATGTTGTTTCTGAATGCTTCTGCAGTAGATTGGTCGAAAATGCCATTCTCTTTAAATGCTTCGAAGGCATCGGCACCTAAGATATCAGACCAGAGGTAGCTGTAGTAACCAGCTGAATAACCACCCGAGAAGATATGTGAGAAGTACGTACTGCGGTAACGCGGTGCTATCTCATTAATCAGCCCCATTTTATTTAATGACTCAGCTTCAAATTTAGCCGCATCTTTCGGGGTGAAATCAGTCACTGTATGCCAGTCTAGATCCAGTTTTGTTGCAGCCATATATTCAACAGTCGCAAAACCTTGGTTGAACTTACTAGCAGCTTGGATCTTCTTCACAAGCTCCTGTGGGATCACTTCACCTGTTTTATAGTGCTTAGCAAATTGAGCCAAAACTTCAGGTTGTGTCATCCAGTTTTCCATCACCTGTGAAGGGAACTCCACATAGTCACGAGGTACTGAGGTACCAGCCTGAGAGCGATACTCAACATCAGACATCATGCCGTGAAGCGCATGGCCAAATTCATGGAATAGGGTGCTTGCTTCATCAAATGTCAGTAATGATGGCTCACCCGCAGCAGGACGTGGGTAGTTAAGCACGTTAACAATAATTGGCTTAGAGTCGACACCGTTCATATTGTACTGTTGGCGATATGAGTTCATCCATGCGCCACCACGCTTGCTGTCACGGACATAATAATCGCCCATGAAGATAGCCATCAGCGAGCCGTCTTTGTCGTAAACTTCCCATGTACGAACTTCATCGTTGTACTTAGGTAGGTCAGTACGCTCTTTTACTGTGATCCCAAAGAGGCGGTTTGCTGTATAGAAGACACCTTTAAGGGTATTTTCTAGTGAGAAGTAAGGGCGGGTCTGTTGCTCATTAAAGCTGTACTTTGCAACGCGGATCTTATCTGAGTAGTACCACCAGTCCCAACCAGCAAGTTTGAAGTCGCCGCCTTCACTATCGATAAGCTCTTGCATAGTAGCAACTTCTGCTTCTGCTTGACCAAGCGCTGCAGGCCATACCTTATTAAGCAGTTCATAGACATTTTCAGGTGTCTTAGCTGTACGCTCTTCTAACACAAAATGTGCATGGGTCTTGTAACCCATAAGTTGAGCTCGTTCTGCTCGAAGGGCCGCCATCTTAGCTAAGATTTTCTTGTTATCGTTAGCATTGTCGTTGTTACCACGCATGATATAGCCGTTGTAGATCTTCTCACGAAGCTCACGGTTATCAGCGTAGGTTAGGAACGGAGTGATTGATGGACGTGAAGTGGTAAATACCCACTTGCCTTCATGGCCACGCTTTTTAGCGGTCTCTGCAGCAGTGCTGATGACATCTTTTGGTAGGCCTGAAAGATCATCGACATTATCGATAATTAGCTCAAATGAATTTGTTTCAGCAAGCAAGTTATCACCAAACTCTAGGCTTAACTTACCAATCTGCTCATTAAGGCCACGAAGCTTAGTTTTATCAGCTTCATTTAAGTTTGCGCCGCCACGGGTAAATGATTTATAGGTATCATCAAGTAGTTTAGATTGCGCCGTGTTAAGGTTTAGGCTATCACGTGAGTCATAAACCGCTTTCACTTTTTTAAACAGCTTGTCATTAAGTAACACATCATCGCTAGCAGATGACAGCATTGGAGAGACCTCTTTCGAGATCTTCTGCAGCGCATCATTGGTATCAGCACCTGTTAGGTTATAGAAAACGCTGGCAACTTTTGAGGTTAACTCACCTGAAAATTCCATCGCTTCGATAGTGTTAGCAAACGTTGGCTTTTCTGGGTTATCGATAATAACTTGAATTTCAGCTTTGTGCTGAGCAATACCGGCTTTAAAAGCAGGTAGGTAGTGCTCTGGCTTGATTTTGTCGAAATCAGGGATCCCGAGATAAGTATCGTATGGCTTAAAGAATGGGTTACCGGCATTATTTTCAATTATCTGCTGTGCAACAACATTAGGCGCTTGATTAAGATCACTGCTGCCAGTTGTTGAAGAGCTACATGCGCCTAAAGTAATGGTCAATGCCATAGCTGCCACGAGTGGTTTGAGGGTTAATCCCTTCATAATATAATATCCCCGGATTTATTGGTTTAATTGCTTGCGTTGTGAATTTTATCGCAGTGTCACATTTGAGTTAACACGAGCGGAATTTCTAGGTAAATCTTATACGTCAAAAGTCTTAAGTAGACGTTAAAGGCTTTTAAGTATCATGGTTGAAGGTGTTAAAGCTATCAAAATAATGTTTTGTTTGTAACAAATGTTTTGAATGCCTTGTTTTTATACAAGATAAGCCTGGTTACTTGTACTTATATGGGCTTTATCATCGATGCCCTTCAAACCGATTAACTATAATCGTTTGAATGTAATTTAGGCATAACCAACTAATTATATGAGGTTTAATTTAGCTTTGTTTAAAGTTTTTTCGGGAATATTGCTCAGCGCTGTCATTGAACATTGATTAGAAATAGTGCGAATGGTTTAAAGCTGTGAATGCCATTTTAACAATTGATGTAAATATTGACGGTTGTCAATATTGTTCCTCTCATCATTTGTGAGAATGTTGCGACATTTATAACCATAAGACCCAAATGAATGAATGAACATCGAGCTGTAACGCAGAAAGAGAAGCTGCTTAGCGAAGACTGTATCTTACTATCAACGACAGATCTGAAGGGTAAGATTAAATATGCCAATGAAGATTTTTTGCGGTTGAGTGAATACAGCGACGAAGAAGTTCATCGACAGCCTCACAATATGTTAAGACACCCAGATATGCCAAAGGCGGCATTTCAATCGATGTGGCAACGTATTGAGCAGGGGAAGCCTTGGGTAGGTATAGTCAAAAACCGTTCAAAGAGTGGCGATCATTATTGGGTAAATGCCTATGTTGCGCCCGTTTTTGAGAAGGGTGAGATTCATGAGTTTCAGTCAGTAAGACGTAAAGCCACCCCTGAGCAGATAGCCTCTGCAAGCAGTATCTATCAAGACTTAAATGAAGATAAAAAGCCTAAAGCGTTAAAATCGCCAGTTCTTGGGTTTAGTGGGCGCTTATTTTTATGGTTCTTCCTCACAATAGTATTAGGCGTTAGCTTGGCGGGGATCTCTGTGGTGCTGGCGGTTATCGCGGCAACGATATTCGGCGCGATTGGATTAACCATGATACTTTCGCCCTTTAAAGAGCTTGTCGATATGGCGAGTAATATTGTTGATGATCCGCTCGCAACAGGGGTATTTACTGGCAGGCAAGATGAGTTAGGAAAATTGAGCTTCGCTATGCAGTTTCTCGTCACTGAAACTGGTGGTGTCGTCGGCCGTATGGCTGATTCTGCTGGTGCTATTCAGCACCAAAGCCACAGCCTAAATCAAACTATCTCTAGCACTCGCGAACGCGCCGATAGTCAAAGCATGCAGACCAATCAAGCAGCGACAGCGATTGAAGAGATGAGCAGTAGCTTTTCAGAAGTGAATCAAAATATTCATTTAGCCGCTCAAGAGATGGTCAAAAGCTTTGAGTCAGCAGAGAGTGGACATCAAAGAATGCTTGCCGTGATCGATGCTATTAATAAACTGAGTGATGAAGTCGGTAACTTTTCATCGGTTGTAGCATCAATCGAGCAAGATAGTCGCGATATCAACGAGGTATTAGAAGTGATCCGTGGTATTGCCGAGCAAACTAACTTGTTAGCCTTAAATGCTGCTATTGAAGCTGCACGGGCTGGAGAGTCAGGGCGAGGCTTTGCCGTTGTTGCTGATGAGGTGAGACAGCTATCGAGCCGAACAAGCGATTCAACATCGCACATTGAGTCTATCGTAAGTAAGTTTAAAGAAAGTACAACGCGAGCCACTCAAACGATGGAGTCGGGACTAGAAAAAGCGGCACATTCAGTAAGTTTGGCTGAACAAGCGGATACCGCGTTTAATCAATTAAGAACCTCGATGGGTAAGATAAATGTGATGAGTGATGCTAACGCAGCTGCCATGTCACAACAAACCTCAGTGGCCGGTGAGATCAGTCAGTCAATTCAACTGATCAATGAACTGGCGATGGACAGTTTAAATCAAACCCAAGATGCGACGGCAAGAGGCGAGCAAGTGTCTAGGTTGTCGACTAAAACCCATAATTTGTCACAGCAGTTTTGGCGTCAAAGTGTTCAGCGAAATATTGCAAGCTAACATTAAATGATAGTAACTAAGCCTATTTTACAGGCTTAGTTACTCGAGGACGTGCTTATCGTGATGGGGTTAGTAGCCTAACGTTTGGGCTCCTGCACGGCGAGGATCGGACGAGCCAAATATTCCCTGCTCAGTAACCATGATTGATTGGGTTGAGCCGATGGCATTCCCCACTTTGACCTTATGGCCTTTAGCTTCGAGTAACGTAATCGTGTCACGGTTTAAACTCTGCTCGACGCGTAACAGGTCAGGTAACCACTGATGATGAATACGTGGGGCGGCGGTGGCTTCAGCGATGTTCAAGTCATGATCTATCACATTCATTATCACTTGCATTGTCGTCGTGATAATACGTGAGCCACCTGGGCTTCCCGTTATAATAAACGGTTTACCATCTTTCATTACAATGGTTGGGCTCATTGAGCTTAAGGGGCGCTTGTTACCTTCTACAGCGTTGGCTTCTCCACCGACAAGGCCATAGCCGTTAGGCGTGCCAGGCTTTGCTGAAAAGTCATCCATCTCATTATTGAGTAAAATACCTGTGCCTTTCGCGACTAAGCCTGAGCCATAACTGAAATTAAGTGTATAGGTGTTTGATACGGCATTGCCCCACTTATCGACGACAGAGTAGTGGGTGGTTTGATTGCTTTCATAGGGGGCGAGTTTACCCGGTTTAATTTCACTGCTCGGGGTTGCTCTATTCATCGCAATTTGGCTTGCTAATTTCTTCGCATAATCTTTACTGGTTAACGCTGCAACTGGGACATCATAAAAGTCAGGATCGCCGAGGTACTCACTTCTATCTGCATAAGCTCGTCTCATCGATTCTGTCATAAGGTGCAGAGTCGCCGCAGTATTGTGCCCAAGTTTATCTATGGGGTAGGGCTCTAACATGTTGAGCATTTCAATGATGTGTACACCGCCTGATGAGGGCGGCGGCATTGACACCACTTGATAACCTCGATAATCACCTGTGACGGGCTTACGCTCGACAACCTTATACTGTTTTAGATCGTCTAGCGTCATAATCCCACCGGCACCTTGGATAGCAGAGACTAGCTTTTCGGCAGTTTCACCTTCGTAGAACCCACTGCTGCCATGCTCAGCAATCAAAGATAACGAGTGAGCTAGCTCAGGCTGTTTAAGTGTTTCACCGACCTGATAGTCGCTGCCATCTTTCTTGTAAAAGATTTCGGCTGAGCTAGGCCATTGGGCAATACGTCTTTTAAGGCTTGTTAAAGAGGTTGAAAGGTCTGGCGTTACCGAAATCCCTTTTGAGGCCATTTCAATAGCTGCTGAGGTGACCTGTTTCATGGTCATGGTGCCATATTTCTCTAATGCTAACTCCATTCCCATTACGGTACCTGGAACGCCAACGGCCAGTCCGTGCTCTCGACTGAGTGTAGGGTTTACATCGCCTTGCTCATTAAGAAAGATATCTCTGTGGGCTTTTGAAGGCGCCATCTCTCGGTAATCGATAGCAACTGTTTTATTAGACTCACCAAGATGAACAAGCATAAAGCCGCCGCCACCGATATTACCCGCTCTTGGCAAGGTCACAGCGAGCGCAAAACCGACAGCAACAGCGGCATCTATGGCATTACCGCCTTGCTTTAATATTTCAACGCCAGCTTGAGTCGCCAATGCCTCTTGACTCGATACCATTCCATGCTGCGCCCAAATGGGTTGCACCGTCGCCATGTGGCTGTATATTGAAGATTCAGTAGCTTGTGCTGGCACACTAGTCAGTGCAGAGGAAGCCCCAATGAGAGGCAGAGCCACGGAGATGGCAACAAATAGACGTTTAAGCGAGCGCATGGCGATCCCTTCTCTTATATTAGAAAGTTATAGTTATATATCAGCAATGTGACGTTAATCATATTAAATTGCAAGTCAAATAAGCGGAGAGCAGATTGTTAATCTCAGAGTTGAAAGTGGAGTTTTTAGCGTCAATTGAACTTATTCCAACCACACAGTGGAATAGCTTGATGCAGGGGAGTGCAAACTCAGTGAACCCTTTCACTCGTCATCAATATCTGTCGGCTCTGGAAAAAAGTCGATGCGTGTGCACTAAGTCTGGCTGGACGCCTATGCATCTATCTGTGCTTTACAAAGGAAAACGGATTGCGGTCATGCCTTTGTATAATAAAACACACTCCTATGGGGAGTATGTGTTTGACTGGGCTTGGGCCGAAGCATACGAGAGGAATCATATCGAGTATTACCCTAAGTTATTGAGTGCAATTCCGTTTACTCCTGTAACGGGTAATCGAATGGGGATTGACGTGAGCTTATCGGGTAAAGCGACTGCTGATGTCATTACATTCATTTTTCAAAGTCTGAACCAAGAGGTGACGCGTGGTGAGTATTCAGGATGGCATTGTTTATTTATGCCCAAGACTCAACATAACTGCATTAGCAACACTCAGCGCAGTCTATTGCCCATATCGACGAGTATACAAAGCCCATTAGAAACCAGTTTAGGGCTAGAGCAAGCCACACCGCCGCTTAAGCGCACCGGGACACAGTTTCACTGGCAAAACCATGATTATCGTGATTTTGCTGATTTTTTATCAACAATGAGCTCAAGAAAACGGAAAAATATAATCAAAGAGCGAGCAAAGGCAATAAACCAAGGTTATACATTTAGATTTATTGAAGGTGAGTTAGTGACCGATGCGCAATGGCAGGCGTTCTATTACTGTTATCAGATCACTTATGCAAAACGATCAGGACATTACGGCTACCTGAATCTAGAGTTTTTCAAGTTGCTTGGTAAAACCATGGCGGAGCAGGTACTGCTGCTTGTGGTTGAGAAGCCAATCACATTAGCAGATAACACATCCTCTCTAATCAATGAATCTGATACGAGTCAAATCGTTGCTGCGGCAATCTATTTTAAAAGTGATACTCATCTATACGGCCGTTATTGGGGAGCGTTAGAATCAGCTGATGTGTTGCATTTTGAAGCTTGTTATTACCAGGGAATAGAATACTGCATCAAGCATGGGTTAGATACGTTCGATGCTGGTGCGCAAGGGGAGCACAAAATTGCTAGAGGCTTTGAACCCGTAGTAACTTATTCAAACCACGAAATTGCACACCCCGCTTTTAGGGAGGCCATTGAAGGCTTTGTCCAACAGGAATCAGAACAAAATCGTCGTTATATGATTGAGGCTGCTAAATTGTTGCCGTTTAAGGATAAGGGCAAATAAGCCGATAGCCCCAATCTCGCAGTTAACCCAGTGCCAACCAGAAACCCACGCCAACCATCAATGAGCCTGCAATACGGTTCATCCACTTGATGTTGTCACCTTTGGTTAAGAATACTTTTAAGGTTTTCCCACCGGTGGCGTAGGCAGTCATGCTAACAAACTCGGTAAACATGATGATACTTAGCAGCGCAATAAACTGAGGGGCAAGATCGCGGTCAACATTTATAAAAGGCGGTAGCAGTGAGATCATAAATGCCCAGCCTTTAGGGTTGGCAATGGCTGTGATAAAGCCCTGAGACATGAGTGCTTTATTGCTGATGTTGTTTGACTGCTCATCTAGGCTAGCCATTTTGCCTTTTGCACGCCACATCTGAACGCCGATATAGGCGAGATAGATGCCACCGACCCATTTTAGTATTTCAAAAATGTGTGGGTAGTTAAGCATGATACTTGCGACACCCATTACAGCTGCAACAGCGACTAAGGCCACACCGACTAGCTCACCAATCATCATCCAAAGGGTACGCTTGATGCCGATACTCATGCCTAACGTCATGGCTAAGGTCATACACATTCCTGGCGTGATAGACACAAAGAAAAAGGTAGGTAGGAAAACGGCAAGTAGGGCGATATCAGGCATCAGTCAGTCATTTCTTAGTTTTGTTATCAAGGGTTGTCAGTCTAGTGAATATTGTCTGCAGTGAAAACAAAAAACCAGCCCCATGGGCTGGTTTTACATCTAGCTAACTAAAGAGTGCACACTAGTTAACCTGATATGGACTCATTTTGATTAGAGGACACCGCGGCGCTTCTGGTCACGCTCAATTGATTGGAATAGGGCGGTAAAGTTACCTTCACCGAAACCTAAATTATTCTTGCGCTGGATGATCTCAATAAAGATTGGACCAAATAGGTTCTTAGTGAAAATTTGCAGTAAGTAACCATCTTCATCGCCGTCAATCAAGATTTGATGATGTTTAATACGCTCTCTGTCTTCAGTTACTTGAGGCAGCTTGTCGAAGATGGTGTCGTAATACTCAGGGATAATATCTAATGTTTGAATTGATGAGCCTTCCATCGCATCTAGAGAGTGGACTATGTCACGGCTTCTAAAAGCTAAATGCTGTACACCTGGGCCATCATACTCTTTTAAATATTCATCGATCTGGTTTTTCTCGCTGCCTTTACCTTCGTTAATCGGAATGCAGAAACTGCCATCTGGTGAACGAAGGGCATATGAGATAAGTGCAGTTTGGCTTCCTTTGATATCGAAATAGCGAACTTCAGTAAAGCCAAAGATATCTTTATAGAAGTTAGACCAAAATTCCATAGTGCCTTGGTAGACATTGTTAGTTAAGTGGTCAACTTCGATAAAGCCTTTCTCTTGGGTGATGATTGGCTCTTCAAGATCGACAAAGTCTTTCTGGTAGATATTGTTCTCTTCACCGAAAACGTCGATGAAATAAATTAGACTGTCACCGATACCATAAATAGCAGGATAAGGGTGGTCTTTCTTATCATCAGCAGCAGGTTTTGCACCACGTGCTACAGCGCCTTCAAAAGCAAACTGTGCATCTTCAACACGCCAACCCATCGAACAGATAGCTGGGCCGTGGCTCTTAGCAAATTCAGCCGAAAACCCTTGCTTCTCATTGTTAAGCAGAAAGTTAATATCGTTTTGTTTGTAGTAGCTAATGTCTTTACTTTTACTCTTTTTGAGCTTAGAAAAACCAAAGTCGATAAATACTTGGTGCATGAAATTAAGATCTGGTGTGGCAAATTCGGTAAACTCGATGCCAAGTAATCCCAGTGGGTTCTGTTCGCTAGCCATTATAATATCCTCTTTCGATGTTTCTACTCGCAACCGTTCTTTGGCGGTTTTCAGGAGCTTATGTGATGTCCTCGTGGAGCAACATCATCATTCCGTGATAGGCGGTAGTCGTAGGTCTTTACTGCCTTAACTCTCAATGACTCAAAGCAATCAGTTCAATCAATTTGTGATCTACTTATCAATTTAGTTGCTTGAATGAGCAAAAAAAAGAATAATAATTGGTGTGACTCCATCTATTTAATTGATGGTAATGTAAGCTTTACAGACTTGAGGTTAATATGCGTATTGATGTAGATGCATTTAAGGTGCTCGAAGTATTGGTTGAAGAGGGCAGCTTTGCTAAGGCTGCAGAGCGTTTACATAAGGCGCAGTCGGCGGTGAGTTATCAGGTTAAGAAGCTTGAACAACACTTAGGTGTAAATCTTTTTTGTCGCGATCAATACCGAGCAGAATTAACCGCTGAGGGGAAAGTTATTCTTGCTGAGGGGCAAAGGCTACTTCAATACTTGAATAACATTGAACACTTAGCGAGCAGGTTCAGTGAAGGGTGGGAGCCAAAGCTTGAGCTAATTATCGACGGTTCACTGCCTATGCAGCCAATTATGAAAGCCTTAAAGCGGATGGCGGCTCAAGATATCCCGACAAAGATCCAGCTCAATATGGAGTTTCTTGGTGGTGTTCAGGACAGGTTTGAGCGTGATAATGCCGATTTGATGTTGGTTAAAGACTATCGTACTGGTCCTAATTATCGCCCCCAATCTTTGCCAGATGTAACCAGTTTATTGGTGGCCAGTGCTCAACATCCCTTAGCATCCGATACTAATATCTCCCTTTTTGAACTTCAAAGGCATGTAGAGTTAACCATTGAAGACTCCTCGCCCGAAATAAACTATCAAGATGAACTGCAATTTGGCGGAGATAAAGTATTTTACCTTTCGGGGTTTATGATGAAGAAGAACGCGCTGCAGATGGGACTGGGGTTTGGTTGGATGCCTGACTTCTTAATCAAAGATGAGCTTGAAAGTGGGGAGCTCATTGTGGTTGATTTTAATGGAGGCAGTAAGCACAGCTTTACGCCTAAACTCGTTTCTACGATGCAACGTCCTTTAGGTAAAGCGGGTCGATTATTTACAGAGCTCATTTTAGAAGAGTTCGATAATGCCAAGCTCTGAATGCATAAGCTTGCATTAGTTAAGTTGGAATAATACCAGTTTGGATTGTAGCAAAGAGTGATGGCAACAGACTTTAATGTCACTGGGATAAGCAGATTTTTAGAATGCTATTTTAATAATCGACTTGCTTCGCAAATTGATAAAGCATTGAACCATTTTGCGCTGTTTGATTTTTTATCAAATAAAAACGCAAGTTTTGATTGTTCTACAGCACAAATTAAAACAGTAAAAATGGGAAAAATCACAGTAGTGGTTAAGGCTGAAACGCTAAAGAAAACGAGGACTAGTGCCGATATTTAAGACATAACGTACCGTTAAGCTTAGGTTCAGACCCCCTCGATTAGCATGGGCTTATATTATGAGTGGTACGGCATATGCAGGCTATCTAAGTAAGAATGAAAAATGATAGCGAACATATGTGTAAGTGACATTTCATTGGAAATAGCTCACTTCACTCAGGGCCTGTTCGTTGGAGGTGTCAGATGAATGCATTAATAACTCGCCATACATCAAATCTTTATACTAAATATGTTGGTAATTTTGCTTGCGGAGAAAAGCCCGTTTCAGTGTGTAAGCTTCAAGAATTTCTGGCCGACCTTAGCAAGAGTGAGCTGTTGTTAACCGACTTTAAATGGGATGAGTGGTATCACAATAGCCATTTGGTTGACAGACCCGAATACATCGCGGATGCCAGCCTATATGAATGTCAGCTTTTATTGACCGCTATGGTCCGCTTAGAGAAGTTTAGCCCAGGTGTGATGGACAATATGAGGCGGCAGGGGGTGGTGATTGCCATCCTTGAACGGATCAATATGTTCTCAATGAAGCTGGCATGCTAATTCAAATGCTGAAATGAACAAGGCACAAAGTCGATTATGTATCGTCCGGGTTAATCGGCACGCTTTGTTTAATTGAAAGAGGTGTTCCAGACACAAAGTCGATTATGTACCATCCATGGTAAATCGACACGCTTTGTTTAATTGAAAGAGGTGTTCCTGACACAAAGTCGATTATGTATCATCCATGGTTAATCGACACGCTTTGTTCAATTGAAAGAGGTGTTCCAGACACAAAGTCGATTATGTACCATCCATGGTTAATCGACACGCTTTGCTTAATTGAAAGAGGTGTTCCTGACACAAAAATGCCAGCTGATGCTGGCATTTTTTATTGTTGACTAAGTTTACTTGTCAAAAGGAACTGGTCTTGGCGTGTTGGCATTAGATGGTGGCAAAATTGGTAATACTATCTGAGGTTGCTCACCTGTTAGAGATTTAAGGAAATCGACCATTTGAGCCGTTTCATTCTCTGTTAGTGCCTGGCCTAATTGAATATCTGCCATTGTATTTACCGCTTCCTCTAATGTCCAAGTCGCTCCATCATGGAAGTAGGGGTAGGTCAGTTCAATATTTCGCAGTGTCGGAACTTTAAATACGAACTTATCAGCATCTTTACCGGTTACACCTTTACGGCCAATTGCAGGGTTATCTGTATGGAAAGGCTTTACTAACCCCATCTTCATATACATGGTGCCGCCAACAGCTGGGCCATTGTGACAACTCGTACAACCTTTATCTTTAAACAGTTGATAACCCGCTTGAGCACTTTCAGTGATTGCGTTTTTGTCACCCTGTAAGTACTTATCGAATGGGCTGTGTGGTGTTACCAGTGTTTTTTCAAACTCAGCAATCGCATCGGTAATATTATCGATATTGACAGAGTTTTCACCGTAAATAGCCGCAAATCTTGCTTGATAAGCCGGCATTGAGTTTACAGTCGATACTGCAAGTTCATGGGTATATCCCATCTCTCCCGGGTTCGCAATTGGACCACCTGCTTGCTCTTTGAGATCTTTTGCGCGGCCATCCCAGAACTGAGCTAAACCATATTCAGCATTCAATACTGTTGGTGAATTGATTGGACCTTCCTGCCAGTTGTGGCCAATTGAGGTCGGTAATGCATCAACACCACCTAATGAAAGGTTATGGCAAGAGTTACATGAAATAAAACCTGACTGTGATAGGCGTGGTTCAAAAAACAGCATTTTTCCAAGCTCTACTTTTTCAGGCGCTGTGATTTTAGCAGGTTCAATTATCTGTATTGGTTCATTGGCAATAGCGGGTGCTGCGCTTATTGCTGCGATAATTCCGATAGCGATAGGGGTTAATAGTTTCATGTACGACCTCACATTAGGACTTGTTTTTTTATCTATATTTCGATGTGAGGCAGTGTATTTCTTTTTAGGTAGGTTAGGGTAACGCATTGTTTCGATAGAGACTATCGCAGCTTTGGATTAAGTTTGTGTGAGCTTTGTCTCGGACATGTTGAAGGTTCTCAGGCAGGATAAGCTCGCGGCTTCAAATTAAATTCAATAAAGAGACCTATATCACTGTCACGCCTGTTGGAAGTTTGTTATCTCATCTTTCTTAATAGCATTTTTCTATCGAGCCAAGCTGCTGAGCGGTAAAATTGTCGCTGACTTTTACGTAACCAAAATTTAGCCCATGGGTATTCTAGACTTAAAATGGCTAAACCTACGGGTAAAAGTAACCATGCCGGTCCAGGCAATATCAATAGGGCTGCACCGAGTAGGGTTAGGCTCCCCCCGATAATTGTTACAGCGGCTTTCTTTAGCATTCGATTCCCCACTCTCAGTCTTCTTAAGCTTCACTTTTGCTACTTTCTCATTAATAAGTCTAGTTGGGCTAGTTGATTAATGTAACAAAGGATAATTTTCTCTCGCTGTGAACTGTCTATAATTATACCTATTAGAAATTCGGATCGCTTGTATACGGGCAGGAGGCGTAGCTGTTGATGTTCTTATCAGTAACTATTTTTGCAAAAGTGAAATGTCGTACAGTGAGCTACCTATTACCTGTGATGGCATTACTGCTAGGTTTGCCCACTAAGGCTGAAACTTTGTTGCTAACTTCTCTGCATTGGCCACCCTATTCCAGTAGTCAACTTGATCAACAGGGAGCATCGATTGCTGTAGCGAGAGCGGCAGTGATTGCAATGGGGCACCAAGTGAAAGTTGAGTTTTATCCATGGAGCAGGGCTGTAAGGCTAGTGGGTAGAGCAAGTTCAAAATATTTAGGCTACCTTCCTGCTTACTCTTATCCAACGGAGGATTTTATCTTTTCTAACAGTTTAGGGAGTAGCCCCCTAGGAATTGTTGAGCGAGAGGTTTACCCAATTAGGTGGTCTGAGCTTAATGATTTAAATCAATACACCTTGGGGGTCGTAAGGGATTACGTCAATACTGCAGAGCTCGATACGATGATTAAACTTGGCACTCAGAAAGTAGAGGTTGTGACATCAGATGAACATAATGTAAGAAAGGTCGCTTCAGCTAGAGTGGATGCTGCGGTGATAGACCTACACGTTCTTCGGTATATCCTTTCACAAGGTGAACTGCAGAAAGTCGCTAAGAAGCTTCAAGTAAACAAAAAACTATTACAAGATAAACAACTGTTTATTGCATTTAGAAATAGCCCTGAAGGTATCTATTGGCGTGATATTTTTAACCAGGGACTAGCTAAGATTGATGCAAAACTGATTTTAGATGAGTATATGGAAAAAGTGACAAAGCAGTATGAGTGAATGAGAGAGTAGAAAAGTGCTAAATGGGTCATTTAGCACACTCTATCGATAGAGAAAGGGCATTTATTTTAAACGCCTATTTTTTAGTTTTTATTTTTATCTCCTTGAATGATTGCAGATAAACCCACCAGAAACTGACTCTATCAAGTGTGTTTTCCAACTTCCCAGCCCTGTAGGGATAATAAACTGTCACCAGAATTGATAGCACCTTCCTCTAGGGTTGTAGCCATTGAATCATTCCAGCGATTAAGATACCCAAAAAGTGAAATAACACCGAGGATTTCGACAATTTCTCCCTCGTCCCAGTGTGAGTGCAATCGCTGATTTAACTCATCATCGACACCGTTCGGTATGGTGGAGGCTGCAACAGAAAAATCGAGTGCAACACGCTCTGCATCTGTGAAAGCATTATGGGTTCTGTATTCCCATATATTATCTAGCTGTAGTTGCTCCGCTTCATAACGCTCTGCGGCACGTATTGTATGTGCCTGGCAGTAACGACAACCCGTTACATTACTTGATACGTAAGCGATAAGCCTTTTAAGGGCACTGGTTACTCGCCCCTTATTATCCATGACCGCCATATTGAGATTGATAAAAGCGGTCGCGATTTTTGGTCTTCTCATCATTGTCAGGACGCTGTTAGGGCAAAAGCCTAAGGTCTCATTAAAAAACTTTGCAAGCTCAATGACCTCAGCATCTGTTTCTTGTAGGGGGGTGACTAACGGCATAAATAACTCGAGTTGTGTAGGTTGATAATTAACTTACCTTGGCAACAGCTAACAAAAAATAGACAGAAATGACTTGAAAAAGCGGTACAGTTGGCACTATCTTGATTTATTTGTCTAAGTTTGCTCACTGTATGGTAATGCAACAAGTTAACACTGGGGATTTAGTCGTAATGAAAAGCAAATATCGACAGATAGCATCGAGCTTATCCAGGCAGATTTTGGCAGGCAATATTCAACCTGGAGAAAAGATCCCTTCTGTGCGTGTCAGTTGTGAATTACATGGTGTTAGCATGACGACGATACAGGCTGCCTATCTTCTATTAGAGGGGGAGGGCCTCATCTTTGGAAGGGCGGGGGCTGGTTATTATGTTTCTGACTTTAGTCAAATTGACCTTCATGAGCTTACTGAACCTGTGGGGCTATCAGTTCATAATCGGGTGCTAGAGGTACTCTCTCAATGCCACAAAGAGGGAGTGTGTAATCTAGGTACAGCGGTGATAGACCCTAAACTACTACCTATTAATCAGTTGCGTTCAGTGTTAAACAAACTCAGTCGATACCATATGGAGGAGCTTGTTTCTGCTGAGTTTTCATCGGGATTTCAACCACTAAGAAGACAGTTTGCCAAGAAAATGCTTAACGCCAGCATACATGCACACCCGGATGAGATATTGATAACGGGTGGATGCCAGGATGCTATTTCACTTGCTTTATCGGCGGTGGCCAAACCTGGAGGCATTATCGCTGTTGAGAGTCCCTGTTTTCCTGGTCTGCTGCAGATCATTGAAGCTTTAAATATGAAGGCATTAGAGATCCCGACCTCTTTGCGATCGGGAATGGATATTAATGCTTTAAAAGAAGCACTATCCCAATGGACTGTGTCGGCAGTTGTGCTTGTACCTTCCTTTAGCAACCCTACTGGCAGTCTTATGCCTATAGCAACAAGGAGAGCGCTTGTTGAGCTTAGTGCTAGCATGAAATTGCCATTGATAGAAGACGATCTATTTTCTGAATTGAATTTCAGTGGTAAGCCTAAACCCTCGCTGAAATCTATGGATAAAGCAGGTTATGTTATCTACTGCTCTTCAGTGTCTAAGTCATTAGGCTCTGGCTTTAGGCTTGGCTGGTTGTCAGGAGGCAGGTTTCATAAAGAGATTATTAAGCTTAAGGCATTTAGAAATGTATCAGAGCCACTAGTAATACAGATGCTGATCACTGAGTTTCTAAAAAGTGGTGGTTATGAACGACACTTAAAGCGGTTAAAGTCTAAATTGATAGATAACTATCGCCAAATGAGCGAATGCATTAAACAGCACTTCCCTAAGGGTACCATGATAAATACGGTTCAAGGTGGCTATCTTGTTTGGGTAAAATTACCCCCAGACTGTGACTCTAGGGTGCTATTTAAACAGGCAATATTTAAAAACGTGGCATTTTTCCCCGGCGATCTGTTTTCACAGCATGGTCATTACATTAACTATATAAGATTAAATTTGGCTATCTGCTGGAGTGAGTCTGTTGAGCAATCTATTATCGTATTGGGAAATATTGTATCGAGAATGGTCAGAAGTGAGTCGCTCAGTAAGTGCTAGTTTTTTATAAAATGGCTCAATACAATGTATTGAGCCAAATAAAATCAAGACTGAGTACCTTTAGGCTTTTGAAACAACCGTTTGTCCGATTGGGGTTAAGCTTAGCATAGCGAGTTTAAGGTGTTGAATCCCGAAGGGAATACCAATAATTGTAACGAAACAAGCTAATGCATGGGTTAAATGACCTATCGCTAACCAGATCCCAAAGAGTAAGAACCAGATAATATTACCAACTGTGCCGAATGCACCAGTACCTAAGTCCTCTTGACCCGTAAGGTGCCTTCTATTCATCTGCTCTTGGCCAAATGGCCAAAATGTCATCTCTCCGATGACAAAACATGCTCGGCCAAATGGAATACCAATGATGCTAATGAAACACAGTAATCCTGCAAGCCACCATGCTAGTCCCATGACAAATCCACCTAATACGAACCATGCGATGTTAAAGATTAATCTTAATACTGCCATTAAGGCCTCCAAATGAATGCAAAAACAGGTCAAAAATAGAAAATTCAATTACAAATAGTTAAGCTAAAATCGTGCCATATTTATTTATTTTAAATATCAGTGCTTTAATCTTATTGTTGGCATGTTTGTTTGGTGGTTTTCATCATGATTTAGTACTTTTAGTCGATTATTTGCAGTGGTAAAATCTCCTTATATATCCTTTTTCGTTAGATAAAAAGATGAAGCTAAGTCAAACCCGAGTAGATTCAATTGAAATGTTCAACAGGGTCATTCACGTAAAGCGTGATGATCTGCTTCACCCTGAATTCTCAGGCAATAAAGCCCGTAAGTTTGCTTACTTTCTTGAAAACGACTTTCCTGATGTAAAGACACTGATTGGTTATGGCTCTGCTCAGGCTAACTCTTTGTACTCAATGTCTGCATTGGCAAAACTAAAGGGCTGGCAATTAGACTTTTATGTCGATCATATCGCTTCATACATAAAGCAGCAGCCAAGAGGGAATTATAGGGCTGCATTGGAGAATGGAGCCAAGATTATTGCGTTAGATGAACAAGGAGATAGAGAGGGGAGAGATACGCTGGATTACATTACAGAAGTTGTGTTGCCGAAAACTGAAAATGCCGTTTTTGTTCCTGAAGGCGGACGTTGTGAGTTTGCCAAGCACGGTGTGTATCGACTGGCCAGAGAAATTGCTTTATGGTCAGAAGCACAAGGTTTACCTCAGCTTACGGTCTTTTTACCTTCAGGAACCGGCACTACAGCCCTTTTCTTAAATCAATACTTTGTCGAGCATGAACGAGATATTCAGGTATTAACCTGTGCGACCGTTGGAGGGGATGACTATCTTCATAGTCAGTTTTCTGAATTAACGGACAACTCCCTCTACCACCCTAAATCCGTCATGCTCCCCAAGAAATACCATTTCGGCAAGCTGTACCGAGAGTGTTATGAAATGTGGAATAAGGTATCTGGAGCGGGGATTGAATTTGAATTACTTTATGATCCCGTCGGCTGGATAGCCCTTGAACAGTATTTACAGTCAGATGAAAGCAATGGGGCGATACTTTATCTACACCAAGGTGGAATGCTTGGCAATGAGACGATGTTGCCTAGGTATCGACGGAAGTACCCTGATCTTAAATAAGCTTATTACGTTCAAGTATTTTATGGGTACGCTTACTTAAGGTGGTTAGTTCACCAAGATCCACAAGTCCAGGCTTCTCTTGTGATGATTCCCAATAGCCCAGCTCTGTATCTAACATCTCGAGCATCTTCTTGCTGCAGCCTAAGCAGCGACCTTGGCACATCTGTGCTTCATCTAAATGAAAGGGAATCGTGGCTCTAATCTTCGTGATTAGCAGAACCATGGCTGTGCTTACGTCAGGCTTGGGCATATAAAGGAATATATGTTTGTGGGTTGTTTGATAGTGTAAAGCTGAGGGTATTTTAGAGCAAGTGGGTTTTTACCGTTTGGTCAGGCTAAGTATCTGTGAAAGTGATACAGCCTGGACCAAAGGTAGGTACTGCTTGAGTTGCTGAGTAGCCAGCTTAATGGTGCCGGTCCTACTTGTCGTTAGCGTAACCCGCTTCAGACATTCGATACAGATGAGAGGAGGTGTATCGATTAGCTTAGGTGTAACTATAATTCAGTACTTTGATAACGCTTTTATTTATTGCCTGAAAGTAGCCAGTTCATAAATTTAAGTGCTTCAGTACGTTTTGAGAACGTTTGTTTATTTTTTCCATGGCTATCGGTAAATGCGATAGAAGATTTATTTACTGAAATAGAATCTACTGGAAAATTAACTGTGATCTCATGACCGTTTACATTGTACGACATAGGTCATACTCCTTATTGATTGCTGCTAAAAATAACTAGCAGGCATTTGTATTTAATAATAAAAATCCTTAGCGAATTGCAAAAGATGAGCATTAAGTGTGTCTTGAGACTACCCAGCTTCAACATCTTAATCAAGTTATCTAGATTCAAACTGTGTGACTAATTGTAACAAGATGAATATAGCTATCTTCAATCCTGTTCAGTTCAACATAGTGATATGACAGTCTGATGACGAAAGATGATGTATCGGAGCTTTTTATATTTTGCGAGGCGGAGACGATAATAGGTCTAGCGAAAGGAAAATATAGCAGTTATCTCAAATCTGTTGGTGATTATATAGACACAAGCATACTTGTCAATATACGAATGCACAAATTTGGTCATTTTCGTTGGAGTGAGGAAATTGTGTTGTGAAACTGTTGTTTATGGAAATTGGTGGTAGAATTTGTCTGTGTTTTGTTAATTAACGGTCGTAGTGAATGAGATTGAGTTGCTGGAGCATTGTCCTTTTATCGTTTTCTTTATTATTTTGCTCGCACGGTTTTGCTGCGGGAACGCCAAGTATGGCGAGTGTGCTTAAAGGTGCTTCAACTGAAGAGGAGAAACCTGCTGAACTTTCTGTTCATAAGAAGTATGAATATAAAGATAAGTTAAAGCGTGATACGCCAAGAGGAACCTTAGAAGGTTTTACTCAAGCATCCTATGAACAAGACTATGAGCTAGCTGCAGAATTTCTTGATCTTAGATACCTCCCTGAGGGGATGACAAAGGCGCAAGGTGCTGAATATGCATCAAAGCTTCAGGCGATTATTGACAGAAATATCTGGGTCGATCTTGACGAAATTAATGACTCCCCCCGTGGTCTAGATAACGATATGTTGCCTGCATACCGTGATGCTTTTGGCCGTATTAAAGTTGAAAGTGGCGAGGTTTCCCTCCTTTTGCAGCGAGTTCCTGGCGAGCAAGGCTCTATCTGGAAAATCTCGAATGCCACGGTTGCAAAAATCCCGACCTTATATGAACAGCTTGGTTACGGGCCTGTCGTTGAATGGTTTGTCGATAATATTCCCGAAGGCCGTTTGTTTAAGGTTAATCTGTGGGAGCTAACCTTATTACTGGTTTATTTAGCCGCCGCATTTTTAATTGTGGTCCCAATAACTTGGGTCACAAAGCTCATCATATTGAAGAGCCAGTATTCCCTTAAACAAGAACTATCATACATAGTGGCAGGCCCATTACGCTTCTTTTTAGCGGTTGTCTTAGATAGAGCGTGGATAGCGAACAGTAGCATCTCTGCCATGGCATTAGAGATGATAAACACTGGCTTTTTGATGTTTATCGCGATCATATGGCTGGTGTGGTCCTCTTTAGGCATTTTACAAGCTGGGCTAAAAAGGCGATGGCTTGATAAAGATAATCAACAAGGGGCTTCTCTGCTTGGCCCGCTAACTAACTTTGTCAGGGTCATTTTTGTCGCACTTGCTACCTTGGTCTGGCTTGAACATCTTGGGTTCAGTGCCAGCGCGATTTTAGCTGGTATGGGGATAGGTGGCGTCGCTATCGCACTGGCATCTAAGCAATCTATTGAGAACTTTATTGGCACAATAACCTTATACTCAGCAGCACCGATTAGGGTTGGACACCTGTGCCGCTTCGGGGCTATTAACGGTACTGTCGAGGAGATAGGTTTAAGGTGCACGCAAATAAGAACGCTAGATAGAACGCTCATCCATGTGCCTAATGCTAAGTTGGCGGAGATGGAGATAGAAAATATCTCAGAGCGCGAAAAGATAAGGTTTAAAGCTGATATTAGACTCGAATATGGCACTTCATCAGAGCAACTTAAGGCGATAATTTCCGATATTACTTCAATGTTAGAACAACATGATAATGTTGATGAAAGCCCATTGAGAGTGACATTCCAAGGCTTTGGTTTGCATGGATTACAGGTTAATGTTTTCGCCTATGTCGGCACAACAAGTTACCCAACTTATCAATTGGTCGCTGAAGAGCTTCATTTAGGCATTATGGATATAGTGGTTAATCACGGCTCAAGGATTATTCCAGTAGCGCCTATAGCGGCAAAAATCTAGCGGTTTTTCAATGATAGTATGATATAAACTTGTTTAAAATCAGTTATCGCAGCTTAATAAATACTATAATAAGCAAGAATGATTTTTTAGTTTTTCCAATTTTTTGAGAGTAAACATAATGGCTAAAGTACTTGATTCAGTAAACCAACGCACACAACTGGTTGGTGAAAATCGGCTGGAACTATTACTCTTCAGAATCAATGCTACTCAACTATTTGCCATTAATGTTTTTAAGGTTAAAGAGGTGGTTAAGCTCCCTGTGCTAAGTGGCATGCCAGGAAGTCATTCTCATATTAGCGGTGTCGCCAATATTCGAGGCTCCTCTATTCCCGTTATCGATCTGCGCAGTGCTATCGGTTTTCGCCCGATAACAGGTGAGCATGAAGCAAATATGATCATTACTGAGTATAACCGCAGTGTACAAGGCTTTAAGGTTGGAAAAGTTGAACATATTGTTAATTTAACTTGGGGGGATATCTTACCTCCACCAAAGTCTGCTGGAAATCATAATTATTTAACGGCAATCACTCATATTGAAATGGATGGTAAACAGCAACTGGTTTCCATTATAGATGTAGAGAAGGTATTAGCTGAGATCATCCATTATGATATCACCTTATCGGAAGGTGTATTAGATGAACAACTTAGCCATGAGATGGTTGGGCGTAAGATACTTATTGCCGATGACTCATCTACCGCAAGGCGACAAATAAAAGAGACCCTTGAGCCTTTAGGTATTGAGATCTTAGAGGTCTCTGACGGCCTGCAAGCGTTAAGAACATTGCAAAAATGGTGTGATGAGGGAAAAACAATTCAAGAAGAGATCTTGATGTTGATCACAGATGCCGAAATGCCTGAAATGGACGGTTATAAGCTCACCCATGAGATCCGTAATGACAAACGAATGAAAGATCTGTATATCACGTTAAACACATCATTAAGTGGCAGTTTTAATAACGCTATGGTGGAGAAAGTAGGCTGCGATCGATTTATTTCAAAATTCCAACCTGATCTTTTAGTTGATGTCGTACAGCAACGACTTAGAGAGATCTTATCTTAAGCTAGCTAAGTGAAAAACCAATTTTAAAACCAGGTTTTTTTATTTAACTCGTTGCCTTGTTCAACAGCGATATCCTTGACCACTTCTTGTTTAACGCGTTTTGTGGAGGCTATATTGATGCGGGCTATTCTAACCGCATAACCAAAGCGCTGCCGGCCCACTTGGGATAAGATGGCTTCAAAAAAAGGTCTATCTAACCCTAAGGTTTGGCTGTAATGGGTGACAGCCTTCGACATTGAGCTATATTTGACACCGTCAAATTCGAAACCTGGTGAATAACTCGCTGTGTCTATGGTTATCCCATCTAAAATTATTGGCCATCCTGTGGCATTGACTCTATCTCGGGCGATAAGGTACATCATCCAAGCGCTTTTCTTGAATCCTTCAAATACCTTACAAGAAAATTCAGAGTCTATGAGTTCTTGCTCGGTCCAATTCACGCCTATGGCTAAATGCTTTGCATAGATCCGCATGAGTTCATCTTTAACCGCTATTTGACAGTCCCAAATTGAAGTTAACGGACTTTTTTGGGCCAGTTTCAAGCACTCTTTACAGGCTGGAATGCCAAGGCTTGGATGCGGAGTATGGACGCTGGCATGGTATTCAAATACACAGTTACTTGGCTCACTGCAGAACCAACAGGTATGACGAAGTTCAAAGGGAACATCGATTAGGGGAACTGATTGCGTCACCATTTTATTGAAGTGACGCAATAGGAGAGCAAAAACTCATTTGCAGATAATTAGAAGTAAGCTTTGAGCTTACTCCTCTTCGACATTAACTAAAGAGGTCGCAAGTTCGATAGGATCGATCTCTAGGCATTCTTGATCCGCTAGCCAATCGGTACCGACAAGTACACCATCATCGTTCAAATCGGATACCCAGAACTCTAAAAATTCAACTAAAGTGATAGATACAGGCTGGTAATCTGCCCACTCTTCACTACAGTGAACCTTTGCTCGCTCTTCAGAAGACCAAAGAGGCATAACATCAGTGTTTTCATACTCTGATGAATCACATACTACCCAACCTTCACCTGTCTCATCTTGTAATCCCCAGACGACTTGATGTTGTTTTACATTTTCGATAAAGCTAGCTAGTTCAGGGGTTATTTCGCTCATGATAGGTCTCTTAAGTGTGATTTTAACCGGGCCATTATACGGCAAGTACGAGGTTCGCCAAGGAAATCTTCAAAGAAGTCACCTGGAAAAGCAAACATTAAGTAAAAATAACCTTTTTCTAGCAAAAAACGCGGATTAATACTTAATATATGTTGTTCGTATAGTTATTATGGCTCAGATTGTTGTCGTTATAGCGATACAGAGAGTTTTTTCTTTCTTCATTATGGTCAAATTTTTTATTGCATTCTTGGAGTTGTCGTTTTGAATAAAAATGTCCCAATAGCATCCGCTTTATTTCTTTCCTCTCTGTGGGTGATGCCCGCCGTAGCCAATGATTTTGCCAGTTGTGTGGTTAAGCTAAAGGAAACAGCGCAGCAGCAAGGTTTGTCACAAGATACCATCGACAATACTTTAGCTAATGTTAAGTACGTTTCTAGAGTGATTGAGCTCGATAAGAAGCAACCTGAGTTTAGTCAGACTTTCGATAACTATTTTAGTAAGCGAGTGACTGATTGGCGGGTGCAACAGGGCCGCAAGATGCTTAAAGAGAATAAGGTGTTGCTGGAGCAATTACAGGATACCTATGGTATTCCACCTCAGTATCTGATGGCGTTTTGGGGGCTTGAAACAAATTTCGGTTCTTATAAAGGCAAAATGCCTGTTTTAGATTCATTAGCGACTTTGGCTTGCGATCCGCGCCGCAGTAAATATTTCACTGGCGAACTGATGAAGGCTCTGAAGCTCAAAGAGAAGTATGATTTCGATGCGTCTCAAATGGTTGGCTCTTGGGCTGGTGCTATGGGGCATACTCAGTTTATGCCGAGTGCTTACACCCATTATGCTGTAGACGGTGATGGTGATGGCAAAGCTGATCTTTGGAACAGTACGGCAGATGCGTTAACCTCAGCAGCAAACTTTTTGAATCAACTTGGCTGGCAGCGTAATGAGCGTTGGGGCAGGGAGGTTAGCTTGCCCGAGAATTTTGATTATGACTACTTGGGCAAAGCAAAATCACAGTCGCTTATAGAGTGGCAAAAGCTTGGTGTTATGCAGAGTAATGGCGGTGCTCTTTCTACACCAGATATGAATGCAGCACTTTATCTTCCCGCCGGATATACAGGGCCAGCATTTCTTGGTTATAAGAACTTTGATGTGATAATGCGCTGGAATCGTTCTATATTTTACGCCATCGCCGTTGGACATTTAGCGGATAGAATCAATGGTGGTGTGAGTTTAGTGGTATCTCCGCCTAAGCAGGATAACTTGAGCCGTGCGAGAGTGAAAACACTGCAAGCAAAGCTAAATGCAAAAGGTTTTGATGTCGGTAAGCCTGATGGCGTCATGGGCACTAATTCAAAAGCTGGTTTACGTGCTTATCAGAAAAGCATTGGTTTAGTTGCTGATGGTTTCCCTAGTGAAGCCACATTTAAAGCCATTGGGGTAAATTAATCAGGCTAGTTTTATAATGTTCGCCTGAACCTACTTAGCGCTGTGCTTTCCTATAAAGGTGTAATCATTATGATTGCACCTTTTTGTTTTATCCATTACATTATTGCTATCAACAGTATGCACTGAAATCATTTCTGCTGCAGAGAACAATACAAAGAGAGAACAGTATATGACTCAAATGGATAACCTTTCTCATGCACAGAAACAGCGTCTTGCATTTATCGACTTTAGCCTACAGTATTTTGGTCAAGTCTCTCGCCAAGATTTAATTAAAAAATTTGCTACAGGGCTGGCTGCTGCAACTCGGGATTTTTCCAGTTACCGCACCTTAGCACCAGATAATATGGCTTTGGTCCATCAGACTAAAAGTTATCATCGTAAACCCGAGTTCACTGCGTTATTTAGCCATGAACCTGAAGGGATATTGCATGGCTTGGCTAAAGGGTTTGGTGATGGTTTATCACACCCAATCTCTCCGAGTGAAATCTGTATTGACGCTGTGCAGCTTATTCACCCAAATACCGAAATTATTGCCGCCTTGATGCGTGCAATACAAAACAAGCAAGCAATTAAGATCAAATATGTATCAGTATCATCGGGTGAGAAGAGCCGGGAAGTCGTTCCCCATGCACTCGTTAATAATGGTCAGCGTTGGCATGTTCGCGCTTTTGATCGTGAGCATCAGGTATTTACTGATTTTGTTGTTACACGTATTAAGTTAATTGCTGCAGCTGAAACCGTGCCTAGTTTCAATGAAACCCAGGCTAAAGATCGCCAGTGGGATAATGTCGTCACATTAAAACTGATCCCCCATCCAAGCCTTAAGCATCCCGAAGCGATAGCACTCGATTATCAGATGCAAGATAATCAACTCGAAGTACAAACTCGTGCGGCGTTAGCGGGTTATCTGTTAAGGCAGTGGAGTGTCGATTGCTCTGCTAAGCATCAAATTACCTCTGGGGTATGCCAGCTAGCCTTGTCTAATACAGAAGTGCTTAATGAAGTTGAGCATATCGCTATAGTGCCAGGTGGAGCAAGCCGTTAAAGCCTGTTCACATTATGGATATAGTGTCGGTTGTGCACAGAGAAAACAGTCCATTGAATGGACTAATGTTAGATATAACTAGAGAGCTTTATGTACTTTTGTTAAGCTCTTTCACCAAAATTTAGTAAGCATGAATTCAAAGGACATTCGATGAGCATTAAAAATGATATGGTTGTGCAGTTCAACTATACCTTACGTGACGAAAAGGGAGAGGTATTGGAGACAAACGAAGGCTTAGATCCTATCGCTTATCTGCATGGACATGACAACATGATGCCTGGTGTTGAGGATTCAATCGAAGGTAAAGCTGTGGGGGAAAGTTTTTCTGTCACACTCGCGCCAGAAACGACTTATGGCATTCGCAATGAAGAAGCTGTTCAACGTGTATCTGTGAAGCACCTTCAGGGAGCTAAAACTTGGAAAGCGGGTATGAGAGCCCTCATCGACACTGATCAAGGCCAACGTCAGGTTACAATCATCAAGATGGGCAAGTTTATGGCCACAGTTGATGTTAATCACCCACTAGCTGGACGTGAGCTAACCTTTGATATTGAGATAATTGATGCTCGTGATGCAACTGAAGAAGAGATTGCACACGGTCATGCTCATGGTAAAGGTGGCCATCAACACTAAGTAGAGTTTGATACTACTTTTGTTAAACATAAACCAGCTTTTAGCTGGTTTTTTTCAATGTTTAGATTTTATACCAGTTGCTCACTAATGCGCCTTGAATTGAAAAGCCTAAGGCGCTCTGAATTGTTCAAATACTTAATGCAATTGGTATTAAATAAACGACGATAAGAAGATGATATGGTTATTGAGTTTTCTCAAGGTAAAATCATAATTACCCCATTTGAGATCCAGATAAGACTTGGTCTCTCAGGCTCAGGTTTATATGCCATGGTTGAAGATATTAAGTTTAATGAACAAGCTTTGATTATCTTCGCCGATGCAGGTGCTGTTCGCTGGAGCCTGAAATTAGATAGCATTGAGCAACTTAAGCTACTTCGTGATGAGTTAGGTATATAGTTTTTATTCAGTAAACTACTTCTAGGTACTCATCGTCACTTGTCGATAATCAAACCATGTATGGGCTAGCTATACGAGCTAAGCGTAGGCATTGTTTTGCAGAAAACATAAGAACAGAAAAGGAAGCAGAATGTCCGCAACACCATTAGAGAGGATCACAATCGAGCCAAGCACACAGGCTAATGCCTGTGTGATCTGGCTACATGGCTTAGGAGATTCAGGTGCAGGTTTTGCGCCTGTTGTGCCAGCCCTAGGTTTACCAGATGATCATAGTATCCGTTTCGTGTTTCCTCATGCGCCAGAGCAAGCTGTAACGATTAACCAAGGTTATATCATGCGAGCTTGGTACGATATTAAAAGCATGGATCTACATAACCGAGCAGATATGCCAGGCGTCTTAGCATCAGAGCAAGCAGTGATAGCCTTAATTCAAGAGCAGATAGACTCAGGGATCCCAGCTAATAAAATAGTGCTTGCAGGTTTTAGCCAAGGTGGCGTTATGAGCCTCTTCACTGCACTAAGGTACCCTGAGACTCTTGCAGGTATTATGGCCTTATCTTGCTATCTTCCTACTGGGGATGTTTTACCAACAGACTTAAGCCAAGCTAATAAGCAAACACCGATATTACAACATCACGGCGAGCAGGATGATGTGGTGCCTCTGTTTGCTGGAAAGATGGCTAATGATCTGCTTAATCAAGCTGGTTATCTAACACAGTGGCAAACCTATACAATGGGGCATAGTGTTTTACCTGAACAACTGCAAGATATTGCCAAATGGTTGTCTTTGCGTTTGCTATAGGTTTATTTCGTGTTCTTGAGTTGTTTTTGAATTGATTCTGATACAAGTTGTTTCTTTTGGCTGCTGTTTTAATTTTGGTATAGTCAAAAGTAACAGCGTGTATTTATCACGCCTTGTTCTATAAGTATTTTCTTCGCCGCACATTCCGTAATCATCTCCTTTTAAACTTGTCTCAATGCGCGCTTTACTCTGCTGTTTTTTATCTGAAACACACTTTGTTAATGGTGGGCTGGTTTTGGTTACATTTTAGCTGAGCTATCAATTAATTAGATAAAAACTGTCATACCTCTTTGGTATCATTTTGCCAGCTGGATCAGAGAATCCTACTTTCTAAGTAAAGTGAAAACCTAGGGGTTGATGTAATGACAAATAAACTTATTAAAGGCGTAGTAGCCACAGCTGTTTTAGCGGCTTTAGCGGGTTGTAATTCAAGCGATAATGACACGCCACAAACAGGTTGTGAATCAGGCAGTGATACATGTACCGGTTTTACTGTTATTCATACAAACGATAACCATGGCCGCTTCTGGCAAAATAGCGATGGTGAATATGGTATGGCTGCACGTAAAACTGTCATCGATCAGATACGTGATGAAGTTGAACGTAGCGGTGGTGAAACCATTTTGCTCTCTGGCGGTGACATAAACACAGGTGTTCCAGAGTCAGATATGCAAGACGCTGTGCCTGACTTTATCGGTATGAGCATCTTAGGTTATGATGCTATGGCTGTCGGTAATCATGAGTTTGATAACCCGTTAACTACATTAGATATGCAAGCTAATATTGCTCAGTTCCCAATGCTTGCTGCAAACATCTATAAAAAAGATATTGATGGCAATATCACCGAAGAGCGTTATTTTGAACCATATCGTGTGTTTGAAGTGAATGGTTTGCAAGTTGCCATTATAGGCTTCACAACCGTTGATACCCCTAAGGTTGTAAGCCCTGATAATGTAGCCAGCTTGTACTTTACTGATCCGCAAGATGAAATTCAGACCGTGCTTGCTGAGATTGAAGCCAATGAAACCGTTGATATGGTATTTGCTTTGACTCATATGGGTCACTATGCCGATGGTAATCATGGAACAGAAGCTGCTGGCGATGTGATGTTAGCGCGCTCTTTAGAGCAAGGTAAACTTCAAGCAATAATTGGCGGCCACTCACAAAACCCTGTCTGTATGGAAGGTGATGGTTATGATGAAAACTTCCAGCCTGGTGATGAGTGTAAGCCAGATATTCAAAATGGCACCTTTATCATGCAAGCCCATGAGTGGGGCAAATACGTTGGCCGTGCAGATTTTGAATACCAGGACGGTGAATTAACCCTAGTTAGCTACAACCTGATCCCAATTAACCTTAAGGTCGAAGATGAGAACGGCGACAAAGTCTTTGCTACCGAAGAGATAGAGCAGGACCAAATCGTTATTGATGCATTACAGCATTATCAAGATATTGGTCAGGAGCTTTTAGATGTTGTCATTTCAAGCACTGATGGCAAGCTAGAGGGTGATCGTGATGTAGTGCGCGTTGAACAAACTAATCTTGGTCAGTTGTTGACACGTGCATACGGTGACTGGGTTACAGAGAACTTTGAGCCGACAGTTGATTTTGGCGTGATGAACTCAGGCGGTATTCGTGCTTCAATTGCTGCTGGTGATGTCTCTTACCGTGATGTATTGACTGTACAGCCGTTTGGCAATGATGTTGCTTTTGTGACTATGTCAGGCACAGAAGTTGAGTCATATTTGGCAAACGTGGCACAGAAGACGGGTGGCGGTATGCCACAGCTCTATCCTATGGATATGATTGTTCGTTGTGATGCGGTTGAAATTAACCCTGATGCTACACCTGCGGATATTGTAGAAATTAGTTCTTTAGGTGGCCGAGAGTTTAATCTTGAAAGTGACTACACCTTCTCATTGATTAACTTTAGTGCCTCTGGTGGTGATGATTACCCTGTGATCACAGGCCATGCAAACTATATTGATACTCAACGTAGCGATGCATCAGTTCTTCGTGAGTACTTTGAAAAAAATCCAAGTATTGAAACTGCTGATTACGCGCCAACGAATGGCGGACATCCGGTATTTATGCGTGGTAATGACGTAGTGAAGAGTTGTGCTAAATAAATAGCGAGTGACGAGTAACACCCGTTGAATAAAAGCAGCCTGCGGGCTGCTTTTTTGTCTCTGCAGATTTTGTAAAACGAGCCCTTAACTTGGCCAGTTTTATTGGGAGGCAAAACCCTATATAAATCTCCATTTAAATCTTAAAGGGCTAATTTAACAACTCCTTATCTTTTGGCTGGAAAAACCTGAATTTTGTTATTTGAGTACAGTATTTCACCGGCTGTAACTAGATTAGCATCGCGGTAATGTAAAATAATCCATTTAAATTTATCAAAACCATTTAGTTGCGCCTTACCACTGTTCTCATTATGCGTATTCAGTTTACATATGCTTGAGTGAGTTAATTGACTGAAAAATAAAGTAAGAGTTGCTTTGTTTAATCAGCCTCTTGAAACAAGCCTATAGCCTTTAAAAAATATCATTGAGCTTGTTCTTTATTGAGAACAATAATTGATATAAATCACTGTAATTGCATACATTAATCTCACATTTATTCATGAAAATGACACATTAACCAAATATTCTTTGCTATCATGTTGCCAGCGAGATCGAAGAATCCGTAATTGTAAACAATGATGGTTACCAAAAAGATATTTAAAAATAATCTAGGGGTTGATAGTAATGACAAATAAGCTAATTAAAGGTTTAGTTGCAACTGCAGTTTTAGCAGCATTATCAGGTTGTGGTAGTGATAACGATGATGTAACAGTACCAAAGACATGCGCCGAAGCGGGTGATGCTTGTACGACTTTTACCGTACTTCACACTAACGACAACCATGGTCGCTTCTGGGAAAACAGCAATGGTGAGTACGGCATGGCTGCTCGTATGACCCTGATTGAACAGATCCGCGCAGAAGTAGAGGCGAATGGTGGTGAAACTATTCTTCTTTCTGGTGGTGATATCAACACCGGCGTCCCTGAGTCTGATATGCAAAATGCAGTACCTGACTTTGTCGGTATGAACTTGATTGGTTACGATGCAATGGCTATCGGTAACCACGAGTTTGATAACGATCTTGACGTGCTTGATATGCAGGCACAACTTGCAGATTTCCCAATGCTTGCTGCAAACATCTATCATAAAGATGATGAAGGTAATGTAACCGATGAGCGTTACTTTGACCCATATAAGGTGTTTGATGTAAATGGTCTTAAAGTTGCCGTTATTGGTCTAACAACCAAAGATACCGCTAAGCTAGTTAATCCTGACAACGTGGCTAAGATCCACTTTGCAGATCCTGAAGTTGAAATTGCTAAGGCAATTGCAGAAATTAAGGCTAATGAAACTGTTGACCTTATTTTTGCAACAACCCATATGGGTCACTATGCAGATGGCCAACACGGTAGTGAAGCACCTGGTGATGTCACGCTTGCACGCTCTTTAGAGGCGGGTCAATTAAACGCAATCATTGGTGGTCACTCTCAGAACCCTGTTTGTATGGAAGGTGATGCATACGACCCTGAATTTACTCCAGGTGGCGAATGTAAGCCAGATGTTCAAAATGGTACTTACATTATGCAAGCCCATGAATGGGGTAAGTATGTTGGCCGTGCAGATTTTGAATACTTCAATGGTGAACTCACACTGGCAAGCTATGATCTAATTCCAGTGAACCTTAAAGCAAAAGATGAAAATGGCGTTCGTCAGTTCATTCAAGATGAGATCAAGCCTGATGCGACTGTAAAGGCTATCTTGCTTCCATACCAGCTGGAAGGCCAAGAGCTACTTGATGTAGAAATCTCAGAGACTGATGGGAAGCTTGAAGGTGACCGTGGTGTTGTGCGTGCTCAACAGACAAACTTAGGCCATCTTCTTGGTCATGCCTACAGAACATATAACTTAGTGAACGCTGATTTTGGTGTCATGAACTCTGGTGGTGTTCGTGACTCTATTGCTGAAGGTACTATTACATACCGCGATGTATTAACTGTACAGCCTTTCGGTAACTTCGTTACTAAAGCAACAATGACAGGTGCTGAAGTTAAAGATTACCTTAATGTTGTTGCAACTAAGACGGCAGGTTCTGGTGCTTATGCTCAGCTAGACAACATCACTATGACCGTTGATTGTACTGCAGGTGAAGTTGATATTACTGATATCAATGGCAAAGGCTTTAAAGCTGAAGATACATACACATTCTCAGTGATAAGCTTTAGCGCCGCTGGTGGTGATGATTATCCTGTGATTGATGTTGAATCAACTCAGATAACTGACGCTGCAGTATTACGCCAGTTCTTTGTAGATACACCGACTGTTATTGCTGCTGATTATGAGCCAACGCCTGGTCAGCTAGTTTATATGGACAATGGTACTGAAGTTGCGGGTTGCCCAGCTTCTAACTAAATCATTTTAGTCTGTCCTTAAGGTCGCCATTGGCGGCCTTTTTTTATGGGAGCATTTTATTTTTCTGGTAATAAATTTTTCTTTTTTTAATTTATTCCCTTGAAAAGGAAATTTTCGTCTACATATATTGATTATGGAGCGCTCAATGAGGTTCCTCAGTTAACTTAAATCGTGATGCCTTCGGGGTCATAGAAGTTAACAACAATCAAAGCGGCGCAACAACATACTGTTTTAACAGTTGAGTTGGCCAACTTAAATTAAATATATTGCTTAAGACAAGGATATAACTATGCGTAATTATGATCTCACTCCCCTATACCGCAGTGCCATTGGTTTCGATCGTTTAGCCCAGCTTGCAGAGCATGCTGCATCGAATAAAGGCAACTCAGGTTACCCACCTTATAACATCGAGCTACTTAACGAGAACCGTTATCGTATCACTATGGCCGTTGCAGGCTTTACTATGGACGAGCTTGATATCACCAGCCAAGGTGAAAAGTTATTAGTGAAGGGCACAAAAGCGGCAGAAGATAAATCCCGCAAATACCTGTATCAAGGTATTGCAGAGCGTGGATTTGAACGTACTTTTCAACTCGCCGATTATGTCACAGTGATAGGTGCAAACCTTGAAAATGGTCTACTCAATATTGATCTTCAGCGGGAGATCCCTGAGGCGTTAAAACCTAGAAAGATTGAGATAGGCGGTGCACAGGTGCTTGAGTCTAAATAGATACTCACACGCTTTGGCGAATAAACGGGTTAATGCTCATTGTATTGAGTGATGGCCTGGACTCCGTACTCGTTTATTGCTGAAGACGTAAAAAAGGGAGCTATCGCTCCCTTTTTAGTGTTTGTATCAGCCTAACACTGATTAGTGTTAGGCTTTCATTGCCTTTTCGCCGCGCGAGAGACCCACGACGCCAGAGCGCGATACTTCAACAACTTTCGTCACTTCGCCAACAGCCTGGATAAAGGCATCTAGCTTATCTGTAGTACCAGTAAGTTGTACGGTATAAAGATCTGCTGTCACATCAACTATCTGGCCTCTAAAGATGTCTGCAGAGCGTTTAACCTCTTCACGCAAATTACCTTTAGCTTTCACTTTGACTAATGCAATTTCACGCTCAATGTGATCAGACTCGGTGATATTAGATACTTTTAAAATATCAATGAGCTTATGTAGCTGCTTTTCTATCTGCTCTAATGAGGCTTCATTTGCTACAACAGTAATGTTAAGGCGAGATAGGGTTGGATCGTCAGTAGGCGCAACGGTTAAGGTTTCGATGTTATAGCCACGCTGAGAAAATAGGCCAACAACGCGTGATAGGGCGCCTGGCTGGTTTTCGAGTAATACAGATATTATACGACGCATTAGCTTTTCTCCGTTTTACTTAACCACATTTCATTCATTGCTCCGCCTCGGATCAACATGGGGTAGACGTGTTCGGTTTGATCGACATTGATGTCAACAAAGACCAGCCTATCTTTCATGGCTAACGCTTTTTCAAGTCCAGACTCAAGTTCTGACGGATCGCTGATAGTGATGCCTACGTGTCCATATGCTTCAGCAATCTTGGCAAAGTTGGGGACTGAGTCCATATAGGAGTGAGAATGGCGACCAGAGTAGATCATATCTTGCCATTGCTTAACCATACCTAGGAAACGGTTGTTTAAGTTGATGATTTTCACTGGAATATCATATTGAAGCGCCGTTGAAAGCTCCTGAATATTCATCTGAATAGAGCCATCACCCGTTACACAAAGGACAGTTTCATCAGGTTTCGCAAGTTTCACACCCATAGCGGCAGGCAATCCGAACCCCATGGTGCCAAGTCCACCTGAGTTTATCCAGCGGCGTGGTTTATCAAATGGGTAATATAAAGCAGCAAACATCTGATGTTGGCCTACATCTGAGGCAACATAGGCATCACCATTGGTGAGTTTATGAAGTGCTTCAATCACTTGTTGAGGCTTAATTTTGTCTGTGGTTGTGTCGTAGGCTAAGCTCTTTCGTGCTTGCCATTGATTTATCTCACTCCACCAGCAATCGATGGCAGCTTCATCTTCATTTTTATCATTACTTGAAGCTAACTGTACCAGCATTTCATCCAAGATTTTGTCAGCAGAGCCAACGATTGGAATATCGACTCTGATCGTTTTCGAGATAGAAGATGGATCGATATCAATATGCAAAATGGTTGCATTGGGACAATATTTCTCGACATTGTTGGTAGTGCGGTCATCGAAACGAACACCTATACCAAAAATAAGGTCGGTATTGTGCATCGCCATATTGGCTTCATAGCAGCCATGCATGCCGAGCATACCTAGGCTATTTTTATGACTTGCAGGAAATGCGCCTAGCCCCATTAAGGTACTGACAACAGGAATATTAAGCTTTTCTGAGATGGCCAAGATCTGTTTGTCACACTCAGAGATCACCGCACCGCCACCCACATAAAGTACTGGCTTCTTGGCCTTTAACAGCGCTTGAAGGCCACGACGGATCTGGCCTTTGTGGCCCGACGTTGTCGGATTATATGAACGCATACTGATATCTTTTGGGTATTGATATTCATGTAAAATTTCAGGGTTCATACAGTCTTTAGGGACATCGACAACTACTGGACCTGGGCGGCCGCTGGCTGCAATAAAGAAAGCCTTTTTGATGATAGTTGGGATATCTCTAGCATCTGTAACCAAAAAGCTATGTTTAACCACAGGACGTGAAATACCAATCATGTCACACTCTTGGAATGCGTCATTACCAATCAAGTTACTGGGCACTTGACCTGATATTATTACCAATGGGATAGAATCTGTATAGGCGGTGGCGATACCTGTAATGGTGTTAGTAGCACCGGGCCCCGATGTGACTAAAACAACACCGACTTCACCGGTTGATCGCGCATAACCATCAGCCATATGGACAGCCGCTTGTTCATGGCGAACCAAAATATGTTCAATTTTTGATTTTTCGTGGAGGGCATCATAGATATCTAACACAGAACCGCCAGGATAGCCGAAAATGTGTTTAACGCCTTCATCGATAAGAGAACGGACGACCATGCTGGCCCCTGATAACTTCTCCATTTTTAAACCCTCATAAGTTACCGCTACGGTATGCAGTATCTAGCTACAGCGACGGTAATCGCAGTAAAAAATTAAGTTTGAACGGTTATTCAAACTCTCGGTGTGCCAGGCAACGTTTTGATTAAAAGTTGTTTTCACTCTGTAAAGTGTGACACCTGTTTCAAATGAACAGATTTTCATCATTATAAAAATAACAGTGTTTTTCAAGCCTTTTATGCAAAAAAAGGCCTAAATATGACAAAAATTCATATTAACTATGCATTTTAGGTGGAAAAGTAGGCGTGAGTAGAGTGTTTTTAGTAGTTTTTATTTAAAGATTTAACGAATTAACTTGAGTGGTTAACCTGATGAAACATTGAGGTCTACTGGGTTATCAGTAGACCTCAGATGTGAGGCTGTTAGCTATTCAATAATTTGCCTGTTGGCAAAAAACTGGCAAATCGCGACTAAGAGCACTGCACTTAACATTAAGGCAGAAAAGGGGACTGCAGTGCCAGTATAGAACATGGCTAATAAGGGACCCGCTAAAGCGCCAAAACCAAATCTTAGCGTACCCACAACAGCGGTTGCTGTTCCAGTTTCTTTTTGAAACTTCATAAGTACTATAGCGTCAGCATTGACAGACATGATGCCTAGGCAGGCCATAAATGGCAGTAAGGTTATCACGGTATAATGAAAGCTCATTCCCAGCCAATTGACACTAAACAGTGCGGTTCCTGCAATGATACCAAGCAGTGTTGACACTTTTAGCATACGCCTTGAGCCATAGTGGACCACGATTCGACTATTAACAACATTTGCCAACATCAGTGCGCCAACATTGATACTAAAAAGGATAGCAAATACTGATTTATCTAGACCAAACACTTCCATATACACAAAAGGTGAAGCGGTCAGGTAACAGAAGAAAGCAAACGAGGTTAACACACCGCTGGCAATATGCAGTTTTACGCCGGGTTTAGTAAATACGACGGCATAAGCGCCAAAGAATGATTTTTGGCTGCGACTCGTTAAGTCCTTGTCACTTGGCATTCTTAGCTTCCAAAAGACTAAAAGGACTAAACCTGCCGCATAAAAAGCCAGAATAAAAAAGATAAGGTGCCATTCACCAAATTCTAAAATAAGGCTGCCGATACTCGGGGCTATGAGGGGGGCGAGCATCATGATGAGGCTGACATATGACATCCCTTTCGCCGTATTCTTACCATAAACTTCTTTGATGTAACCAGGCACAACAACGGTGGCTGCAGCGCCTATAAAAGCTTGTAAAAACCGAAGAGATAAAAACCACTCAATGCTGGTGACAAAGGCGAGAAATAAGCTCACGATACTAAAGCCTGTTAATCCCAGTATGACCAAGGGCCGTCGACCAATTCTGTCAGCAAGAGGGCCAAAACATAGCATTCCCAAGGCATATCCAGCTAAATAGATACTCAGTGATTGTTGCACCATGGTGATGTCGGTATGGAAGCTTGTTGCTAACGTTGCCATTGCTGGTAGGTAGAGATCAATAGCCAAAGGGGTTATGGCGATGATCGCTGATAACATAGGGATTAATATGGCAAGATTTAACTGTGCTGTAGATTTTGTCAACGCGTGTGCTTGAGTAGGTGTACTTTTCACTAATACCTCATTAAGTTTATGTCTATTTGTATTTATTCCCTATCCGGGGTTAGGAGCAGAAAATCTACTGACAACAAATATAAAAAAGACAACCTATTTGATGAATTGAAGCCTATGCTGGTGTCGTTATTTTGATTGAATCGCTTAGCTGGGCGTCACTGAGTAAATCGATTAAACAGCAAGTGTAGGAGAGGAGCTTGCTGCTAGAAAGATGGATTATTTTACGACTAATGCCCACTATTAGCCATTGTAAATTTAACTTTAAGCTTATTTTAATCGTTTTAAATTGTAACCAAATACAGCCTTACTTTACTGCGGTAGAGTAAGGCGTTGATGATGGAATAGTTATTATTTTCGGGTGTATCTATGCACCTGCTACATTTAGCTAAGTTCACACCACCGAGTAGGTGTTTTGAGATAAGTTCGTGATACTTGACTCAATCTGTAATAGTGAAGACTCAAACTCTGTCTCACTATTCGCACCACCGATGCTTAGCCGTATATGGTTATCATGGTTGTCAAAGTCATCACCATTACGAACCAAAATTCCACTACTTGCTAAAGAGGTCACTAAATGATGCGCTTTTACACCGGGCATGAGTTGGACCCAACCATTTAAGCCGCGCCAATTGCTAGTGAGTCCGAGCCTTTCACACATTTCAATGCAGCGTTGTTGTCTATGGGCTATCAGTTTCTCCCTGTCTCCCATCAAGGCCTTAGCGCTAATGAGTTGTGTTGCCAGTTCAATATTTAATGGCGAAACCATCCAGCACTGGCTATGAAGCGCTTGTTTTATTTTTGGCCTAAGTGGTTCAGGTATTAACACGAAGCCTTGTCTTAGGCCGCCCGAAAAAAGTTTAGATAAACTTGATAGGTAGATGACTCGATGAGGCCGCTCTTTTGTTGTTTGCTTAACTGACAAATTCCAAAGCGGGCCTTTCCACTCATGGGGCAAACAATAATTGACATCATCCTCTATGATATAAAAATCATGTTCTTGAGCCAACTTCAACAAGGCGTGCCTTTGTTCATCAGAGTATTGAATGCACGTTGGATTTTGATTATTTAGAGTCAGATACAGAAGTTTTGGTTGATGTTTTTTGACCAATTTTAGTAAGGCGTCAAGATCTAACCCGTCCTGACTCAAAGGCGCGCCGTAACTTGTTATTCCTAATTGCCTTGAAGCAAGTTTTATTCCTGGGTAACAATTTTCTTCATGTAATAGCACCTCTCCAGCTTGCATCAAGCCATTAATGATGGCGAAAAGCCCTTGCTGCGCTCCATGAGTGAAGAGTAGATCTTCACTAGACTGTACTATCCCACGATTTGTTAACCATTGATGAAAGGCAAACTGTTGCTGAGGCAAGGGGTTGGCATGGTATCCAAGCAATACGCTTAATTTATGCGGATCTTTTGCGAGTTGACTTAGTGCTTCACCTAGCGCATCGACTTGATTGGTTAATGGCTGCTGACACGTGGCGAAATTAGTTTGTTGCTGTGCGAGTGTCGGTTTGAACTGCGGTTTTACGTAGGTACCAGCACCCACTTTAGCTTCGACGAGCCCTTTGAGCTCAGCTTGTGCATAAGCTCGAGTGATAGTGCCTACGGTAAAGCCAAGTTTATCGGCAAGTAGCCTTTGAGGAGGAAGTTTGACCCCGTCAATCAACTCTCCGCGTTTAATTGCCTCTTCAATGGCATCAAATAAACGTAAATATTTTGGCCCGGTGAACGTGCTGAGGTCTGGAATCCAAATTGTACCCATGACAATAAAACCATTGATCCATTTTTAGTAGTCGTTATTATGCGTTTACCAACTAACTGTGTCAATTATTGTATGCATACAATAATTGGTGAAACGAGTAATACTAAGGAGAAATAGATGGATCAATCGTTATGGGCATTGATGATCTCAGCAGGAATATTTGGCGCTACGATGACAATGACCCCAGGGCCGAACAATATTTTACTGGCACAGTCTGGCGCAAACTATGGAATAAAAAGCTCCTTACCCCATATCTTGGGAATACGAGTTGGGCAGACGACCTTGCATGTGTCTATTTTATTAGGTCTAGGGACACTCTTTGAAACGTGGCCAGTGTTTCATCAGGTACTTAAATATTTATCGATCGCTTATCTGTTATTTTTGGCTTATCGAGTGGCCACATCCTCTGTGTCAGAGACGCAAGCGGATAGTCATGCAAGGCCGATGACCTTAAAGGAAGCAGCTTTATTTCAATGGGTAAACCCAAAGTCTTGGATGGCGACCATCACGCTTTGTAGTGCTTTTACCATAGCGGGTGAGGCGTTTTGGCTTAGTGCTATTTTAGGTGTAATTGTTTTTAATTTGGTCGGTTTCCCAGCCTCCTTTACTTGGGTATTTCTTGGGGCGGCTATTCGTAAATTATTGAGTTCAGCCAAGAGACGCTTACATTTTAACTGGATGATGGCAGCGCTGTTAGTCGCATCTATCCCTATGGTTATTAAGTGATTGCCATTCACAGCTCAATAGAAGTGACTGACTATTGCGAAGAGATGACGGTTTACACTTATACGGCTAATGGCTAGGGCGTTTACTCCGTTAACTTGGCAATAATAAATAGATCATTTTCGCTGCTACCTTGTTGGGCTGGACTGGTTTTACGAATAAGTTTGAGTATTTCAAATCCATTGGCTTCTAAGTGCCTGATTAAATGGTCAGCTTGATGGTAATGGGTATACACTTTATCGCCATCACTGTTTTCTGAATACTTAGATTTGTCATAATCATCTTCCATAGTACTAAGGTAGATGACGCCATTTGATGTTAATAGAGATGCACTGGATTTTATTAGTTTCTCTGCATCAGATTTGGATAAATAAGGCAGGCAGAAACCGCTCATAATGGCGTCAAAGCGTTCATCAAGTTGAGCTATCTCACGGCTGTCCATGACATCAACCTTTACGCTTGGGTTGTTTATCTGTGCGAGCCTAACCATATTTGGGGAAAGATCTGTCGCATATATCGATAGTTCAGGTAGCTGCTCATTGAGCAAACGTGTGATATTTCCGGGACCGCAAGCCATCTCAAATAGTGTACCTGCTTTGTTGAGCCTTAATTGTTCAATAAAGGCGTCAAAGGTATCTTGGTAAAGGGACAGTTCCATATATTTGTCTTGATACTTTTCAGCTAATTTATCGAACGTACTAACAGTGTGCTCATATTTGTCCATATTATCCCTTTTGAACGATTTTTAACTTAGATCTAAACTGAAAGACTGACTTCAATTTAACTGTCCTTACAATCTAACAGCCATATATATCAAGCGTCGATAGTGCTAATTACAGTTAGTCTAGTGCTGTGTACTGTCATACAAGGTTTGATACGCATATGACGGTAAAGCCACAATCTATCAGTTTGGGACTATAGATAATAATGACCCCTTAATAGATTTGTACACGAATTAAGTTATGTTACTTTATATCAGCTGACTGTTTACATACTAACTTTGCTGCTAGGTAAAAATAGGCGGCAAGTAAAAATGAGTGACAGGTAAAATGGACTAGTAAGATCAGGGAGATAAGTATGGATACTAGGGGCATTAATAGAAATGCAATGGCAATTTGTTTGCTCGCGATAGGTTTTTTCACTTCAACTTTAGCGAATTCTGCCGTATATAAATGTATTGATGAAAATAACAAGCCTACCTTTAGTGATAGACCTTGTGCTGACGATGCGGTCAGAATTGATAAGCTGATCCCTGAGATCGAGGGGCTCGAGAGACTCACTAAAGAGAATGTAAAAGCAGCATTTTTACTATTAGCTAAATATCAGAAGAACAGTGATATAAGTAAGATCAGAAACTTTCTCCATGTCGACGCCAAACTCTCAATCGATCTTCCTGAGGAGATGGGAGGCCTTCAAACTTACTCAGTAGAAGAGTATTTACGCTCAGCTAAAGGCAATAAGAACAAGAATAATGTCTCTTATGATGTTGAAATTACAGCTATAGATATTAAAAATGATGGCTATAGTGCAAGGGTTGAAGCCAATATTATTCAAGTTGGCAAGGTTGAAGGTCAGCGTTTACAGCTGATAACCTCTGAAGTCGATGAGATAAAGCTCATTGGAAAGTCACTTCGTATTACTAAGGTTACAGCTAAGCTCAATGATATGAAGCTACTTTAAGGCTCGTTATCCAAGGGAAGTACAAATTTATCCAAGAATTGTGCAAAACGTTATCAGTTAAATAGTGTGAAACCCATTGAGCAGGAGTGGCCTTAACCTCACGACCTGATGGGTTTCGACTGTTCTAGAGGTGCTTTGATCTCGCGGAACCTTGATCTAGAAGAGTTTCGCAACAATTTTCAATTCAGAAGTAACATCTAATGCGGAAATGTAAATGATTCGCCGCTCTCTAACCAAGTGGGATATTTATTCATAATAGCCTTAAATGTTGGGCTATTAACATGTTCATTTAACCACCTTTGGACATTAGGATAAGGTGCTTGGTTAAACCACATAGTATCTACTGCTGCAAATTGACGAATAAAGGGGAAAATGGCTATGTCGGCAATACTCATCGAGTCGGCTAAAATGTTTTTCTGTTTACTTAATAAGTGATCCAACTGAGCAATAAACTTCTCACCTTGGCTTCGATAAAACACCTCTGTGTTTTCAGGGTACCTGTCGGCATATTTATACTTGTCTAACCATGGCTTAAAGTCATTATCATTACTTTCTATCAAAGCTTTTGCTACCTCTTGCTGCCTTTGATTATCTGCGAGCAAAAGGTTGTTGGGATCTGACTGATGCAGTGCCCAGCACATAATATCGAGACTTTCTTCAATAACCTCTCCGTTTGCTAGTAGTAGCACTGGCACTGTTCCCTTAGGGGAGGCATCAAGCATAGGTTGAGGCTTATGTTTAAGTACAATCTCTCGTAAATCAACACAAGTGTTAGACAGGTAAATACCTAAGCGTGCGCGCATGGCGTAAGGGCATCGCCTAAAAGAGTAAAGTGTGGGTAGTGGCATTGTGTTTGTCTAATCTTATTCATTTTTAACAATTATTTTTGACTGACAGCGTAAAAATAACAAGCATTAAATAGCTTGTTTATCAAAAAATGGACTGTTAATTAGAGATAGTGCCAATAACCTTACATTTTATACCTGTTTGTAAACATGTGACTCATGTAGAATTCCCGCTGTTTTTGTGGCCTAGCACATGCCTAAGGTCGTCACTATTTTATGCACAGGAGATTAAGCTCCTGCCAGCATTGAGGTTAATATGTCCCAAGTTGTTGTATGCGCGTTATATAAATTTGTTTCTCTGCCAAACTTTGAATCCATTCAAGCACCATTACTTGATGTGATGACTGATGCGGGGATTATGGGAACCTTGTTACTGGCCAGCGAAGGGATCAATGGCACCGTTGCTGGTTCACAAGACTCTATTGATAAGTTATTGAGTTGGCTAGAAAGCCAGCCGGGGCTCGATAACATAGTACACAAACTCTCTTTTGATGATGCGATGCCATTTTATCGTACTAAAGTAAAATTGAAGAAAGAGATAGTGACTATGGGGGTCGAAGGTATAGATCCACTAAAAGTCGTTGGCACGTATGTAAAGCCTAAAGACTGGAATGAATTAATTTCAGATCCGGATGTCATTGTTGTTGATACTCGAAATGAGTATGAAGTTCAGATTGGTACTTTCAAGAACGCCATAGACCCGAAAACAGATACATTCCGCGAGTTTCCTGCTTACGTTAAAGAGAATCTTAACCCGGAAAAACATAAGAAAGTAGCGATGTTTTGTACCGGTGGAATACGTTGTGAAAAGTCCACTGCTTACCTAAAAGAGCAAGGTTTTGATGATGTATACCATCTAGAAGGTGGCGTACTGAAATACCTTGAAGAGGTTAAGCAGGAAGATAGCTTATGGGAAGGTGAGTGTTTCGTATTCGATAATAGAGTTGCGGTTAACCACGATCTAGAAAAAGGTCAATATGATCAATGTAATGCCTGTCGTATGCCGATAACAGAGTCTGAAAAGGCCAGCGAATCGTACGTAAAAGGGGTCAGCTGTCCGCACTGTGTTGGTAGTATAACGGATAAGCAACGTCAGCGTTTCGAAGAGCGTGAGCGTCAGATGCAACTGGCTGAAAAGCGCGGAGAAGCGCATATCGGCAGTGAAGTTAAGACTGTGATTCAATCTCGTCGTAATGAGAAAGAAACCTTAAAACAAGCTCAGCTTGAATTGAATAAAAAATAACTTAGTCGGTTACGGGCATATTAAAAATAACTTGCTATAGTTAGTTGGCATTTGAGTTTATTGAACCCTGTATCGGGCGATTCATACCTCATTGATGCAGCTAAAAAGCCGTCGCAAGACGGCTTTTTTATTGGTGAAAATTAGGTTTTGGTTATTTTTCTTTATCTGGTTTATCTGGTTTATCTAGGTTCTTCTTCATCACTCCTTCAAGAAGATCCATAGGCAGAGGAAATAAAATCGTAGAGTTCTTCTCGCCAGCGATTTCAGTTAAAGTTTGTAGGTATCTGAGTAATATGGCATTAGGCTCTTCGGCAAGTTTATTAGCAGCTTCAACCAGCTTAGCCGATGCTTCCATCTCTCCCGATGCATGAATGACTTTTGCACGACGTGTCCGCTCAGCTTCTGCTTGTCTTGCGATAGCCCTGACCATCGTCTCGTTAAGATCCACATGCTTTATTTCAACATTCGAGACTTTTATCCCCCAGCCATCGGTGCGGGTATCGAGAATACTTTGTATATCGGTATTCAACATCTCCCTATTGGCGAGCATCTCATCGAGATCGTGCTGACCTAAAACGGATCGCAAGGTAGTTTGGGCTAATTGAGAGGTTGCTTGAAGGAAGTCTTCGACATTAATTATTGCTTTTTGAGAGTCCAAAACCCGAAAATAGATCACCGCATTGACACGTACCGACACGTTATCTCGACTGATCACATCCTGAGTTGGGACATCCATGACTATGGTTCTCAGATCGACTCGTACCATCTGTTGAATGATCGGAATGACTATGATGAGACCAGGGCCTTTCACTCGGTAAAACCGGCCTAACATAAAGATAACGCCTCGTTCATATTCTCTGAGGATCTTAAATGCACTGAGTAGCAGAGCAAGAAATAGTACCAATACAGCTAGGGTAAACATGGCACCATTAGGCAGAATGTGATCCATCATTTGTCTCCTTATCAACCCCTTTATGACTCGAGGTTGCTTCATCGTTGCTATATTGTCCAAGGATCAGAGTGAGGTTATCGACATCACTCACTTTAACCCACTTACCTTTTAACATGGGAGCCTCGCTTTTAGCTGCCCAGCGTTCCCCACCAAGTAAAACAAACCCTTGGCCAGTAAAGTCTTCTAATACTTTAGCATTAGCCCCAATCATAGATTCACGGCCACTGACAACCTTGTTATGGCGTGCGCGCCACAAGTAACCTAAGCAGAGTATGACAAAAGCGGCGCTGACAAAGGTCACAGCGGCAATAACGGGGAGAGATATCTGAAAGTCTGTGTTTTTGGTATCAATAAGAAATATAGAACCTAAGGCAAAGGCGATTACACCACCTACACCAAACACACCGATACTCGGGGCCATTGACTCTGCAACCATTAAACCTATACCTAAAAGTAGTAAGAGTAGGCCTGCGTAATTTACTGGAAGCATCTGAAAAGCATACATGGCGACGACAAGTGCTATGGCACCTGTTATGCCCGCAACACCCACACCTGGGCTATAAAACTCTAAGATCAGACCGTAAACACCAATTAACATTAAAATATACGCAATATTGGGATTAGTAATGGTTGCAATGAAATCATTGCGCCAATCAGGTTTTATCTGGGTCAATTTTGATGAAGAGAGTTCAAGTTGTTTTGCTTGCTGGCCAATTGTGATCGTCCACCCATCTATCTGTTTAATTAAGTCAGAGCTTGAGGTGGCGATAAGATTAATCACATTTTTTTCTAACGCTTCTTGTGCTGTTAGTGTTGCAGCGTCAGTGACGGCCAGCTCTGCCCACTCTTCGTTACGCCCTCTAAGTTGTGCTAAAGAGCGGATATAGGCGATGGAATCATTAAGAACCTTTTTTTCCATTGCTGATGGCGAGCTTGGTTGCGTTTCTTTATCTTGGGGACTGGGCGATTTGGGTGAGCCGCCTATGCTGACAGGAGTTGCTGCGCCTAAAGTTGTGGCGTGGGTCATCGCGGCAATATGACAGGCATAGAGAATGTAAGTACCAGCACTTGCTGCTCTTGCCCCTGATGGGTGAACCAAGCAAGCAATAGGAATACTTGAGGTTAATATAGCCTGATTAATATCACGTAAACTGGATACTAAGCCACCCGGGGTATCGATAACAATAATAAGCAGTGGTGAATTTAGCTGATTGGCAACTGTTATCTCACTGGTTAAGTAATCACTGACTGCAGGGCCAATAGCCCCTTTAATATTAAGGATCGGGATAATATCTGTTTGTGCTGTTTTTTCGACGGGAGCTTGCAGTTGTTTTTCAGATGCCGTTAAGGAATATGAGATAACTAGCATAAAAAACAGCATGCTAGTTAAGCATAGTTGTAATGAATGATATTGCTGAGTCGCTGGTTTCATGGGTGAGTAACTTAACAGCCATTATTGTATAGTTTAGCCAAGAATAAGCTTCACTGCTTAATACCTAGTCTCGCTGAGCTTTACTATAATTATACCTAGACTAGGCTAAGGCTTGACTCAAAGCCTCAATACGAACTGTTGGTTTTTTCGTGGTAGGGAGCATTGAGGTAAGTAGAGGGTGTTTCTATGGCTATCGCAATGACTTTGTCATCATTTCTAAACAAAAATCATGTTGACTACTCTGTGGTGAAACATAGAAAAACGCTCTCTTCGCTCGACTCATCAGCTTCTGCACATATACCGAGTTCTCAACTAATTAAAGCGCTGCTATTAGTCAACGAAGAGGGTGATTACATGTTAGCCGGTATTAGTGCTGGCCACAGGTTATCAATACTTAAAGTCAGTGAGCTAATGGGAGAGGTTTACCATCTAGCCGATGAGAGTGAGTTATTGTCACTGTTCTATGATTGCGAAAGAGGTGCAACCCCTGGACTTGCAGAAGCTTATGGCGTCAAGATGATGTTAGATAAACAGCTTATTGATGAAGAGGCTGTGTATATCGAAGCTGGCGATCATTGTCATCTAATCAAAATCAATCATCTTCAGTACGCGCCTTTACTCTGTGGGACTTTACTTGCCGATATCAGCGGTGAACTGATCGGTGCGCCTGCATTTGGTGATTATGATAATGCCTACAGCAGGGATGAGCGGAAAATTGCACATGTAAACTAGCTAACAGTAAACAGAAATCATTTGTTTAGCGTTTGTTTATGGAACTTATCCGCGATGTCATGTTCCTTGCTACCTGTTGCTGAAGAAAAAGCCAGACAGTAATCTACGTGGATATTAAAGCAAATTTTGGCTGTTTACTCTTGCAATTCTATGTTACTTTTCTCGGCTTTTTTATCTCTTTTCGTTTCTGCTTCTGTTGAACGGATCCTTTAATTATTGGGGCGAGTGAATGTTTGTTGGTTTTGATTATGGCAGTGCCAATTGTGCCATAGGTATCATGGAAGATAGTGAAGTTCGGTTGCTCCCATTATCAGCTACCTCTAATTATCTGACTTCCACCCTTTATGCGCTCGACAGAGAGCTGATCGCCGAAGCTGTTTACCAGCAGATGCCACAACATCAAAAAGCGGATTATGCCAAACTGCGAGGAGCACAATTAAGTCGTGCCAAGCATGCAAGGCGAGAGTTAGACCTCGATAGCGGTGAGCAAGCTGTTTTTGTGGGTGAACAAGCTGTTAAGGCGTATTTGGAGATGCCAGAAGAGGGCTTTTATGTTCGCTCCCCTAAATCATTTCTTGGAGCGAGTGGGTTAAGGCTAGATCAAGTTGCCCTGTTCGAAGATATCGTCACCATGATGATGTTGCATGTTAAGCAGCTGGCGGAGTCAAATACAGGTCTCAAGCAGCAAGGAATCATTACACATGCGGTGATAGGTAGACCGGTCAATTTCCAAGGTATTGGCGGTGAAGATAGCAATCTTCAAGCCGAGGCCATACTGCGCCTCGCTGCGCAGCGTGCAGGCTTTATCGATGTGGATTTTTTGTTTGAACCCCTCGCTGCCGGTATGGATTTTGAGGCCACGTTAACCGAAGATAAAGTCGTGCTAGTGGTTGATGTTGGTGGTGGTACTACCGATTGCTCTGTGGTGCGAATGGGTCCATCCCATATTCATTTAAATGAACGCAGCCAAGACTTTTTGGGGCACAGCGGCCAACGAATTGGCGGTAATGATCTAGATATCGCTTTATCGATGAAGGCCTTTATGATCCATTTAGGTTTAGGGTGCCATATGGTTAATGGTTTACCTGTTCCTAGTAAACCTTTTTGGAATGCGGTTGCAGTAAATGATATCAGTGCTCAACGTGATTTTGTGTCATTAAGCTCAAAGAAGATGATAGAGGAGCTTATTAAAGATGCTGAAAGCCCAGAGCTACTACAAAGGTTACTCAAAGTTCAGCATGACCAATTAGGTTACCGCATTGTTCGAAGTGCTGAGCAAGCCAAAATAGCACTATCAGAGTCAGAGTCTGTGGTGACTAAACTTGATTATATTTGCCCTTCACTGGATGCTGAGGTGACACGTCAACTCTTTAGCGATGCCATTGAGCTACCAAGTGCCAAGATTGAAGTCTTGATGAAACAAGCGTTAAGTGCTGCAGATGTCGATGCCGACATTATCTATGTCACTGGCGGGACGGCAAGAAGCCCTGCTATTTACGATAAAATTGCGGGATTACATCCTCAGACTCCTATTGTAGTCGGTGATCACTTTGGTAGTGTTACAGCAGGCTTAACCCGTTGGGCACAGAAAGTATTTAAGGAGAACACATGAAAATCCTTGCAAGGTTAACGAAAATATCAACTGCAGCTGTTATTTTTCTCGGCTTAACTGCGTGTGGCGGTGACGATGTAGCCAAAGTCAGTCTCGGTTTGTTTACCACTAAAGATGTCATTATCGATGCACGTCATGATCCTAAAGTTAATGGAGTAACTTGTCATATCAGCCGTATTGAGGCCAATTTGAGCCTAGCTGATCCATCTGATATGAGTATATCCTGTCGTCAAACAGGCCCGATAACAGCAGCGGATATAGCTGGTATTGATAAAAGCAAGAATGGTGAAATTGTATTTAAGCAATCTTTGAGTATCTTGTTTAAATCATTAAAAGTTCGCCGTATCTATGATGCGGAAAACCAAACTTTGCTCTACCTTTCTTACTCTACCAAAGAGACTAAGGGAAGCCACAAACATGCTTTATCTACAGTGCCTTTATATAACACGGCTGCATGGCTGGAACCTGGCAAAACAGATAAAGTGAATTAAGCCGTGATGGTCTAATAGAGCGGTGAGTTGAGCGTATGCTGCAGCTTGCCACTCTTTCATTCGCACTGGAGTTCTCTTATCTCACTGCAACTGCTAGCTCAAAAAATATTGAGTATCGTTATAGTCTTATACGGGATAATAGGTGCAGGCATTCTGCTGTTGTCTGAAGCGAGGCATGACTCACTTAGTCGGCTTTGTATTTATGCGGCCGTGTTTATTTTCGTGCCGATAATAACGGCTTATGGCATTTGGACAAGTAGGCGTTGGGCCGAATTGCTTTCTATACTCTTTTTCACTCTGCAATGCGTCAAACCGCTTTATCTGCTGCAATGGCTTCCCTATAATCCACCATTTTCCTTAGGCATACCTTTTGGTAATTTTAATGATGGCTCAGCGGTATTGATAGATGGTTTTGCTATCTTGATGTTAGCCATCTCCACAATCATCATCTATTTTCGAAAATAGACTTAGCCCTTGAACTTAAATGTTGAGCTTAGATGTTGCAGTGTAAGCTTGGACTTAAACTTTGGAGCTAAAGCTTGGACGTAAAGCTTGGACGTAAAGCTTGGAGTTAGTGCTTAAGCTGAGTACTAGAAGTTAAACCGATTGGTTTTCAATCTTAGTCTTATCGCTATCTAAATGACTCATACTGACGTATTACTGAAATTGTATAAGTCTCTGAACGAACGTAAGTTAAGATGATATTCACTTTTTGATAAGAGTAAAATTGTGTGCAAATGATTATAAGTGCGGTACCTCGCTCGAAATATAAAGATTTACTTGCAGTGTGGGAGGCATCTGTTCGATGCAGCCATGATTTTTTATGTGACTCTGAAATTAACAGGTTGAAGCCTCTCATATTGGAGCATTATTTCGATGCCGTTGATTTGCGCTGTATTGAGGATAAAAGTGGAAGCGTTCTTGGTTTTTGTGGCGTTGCCGATGGCAATGTAGAGATGCTCTTTGTCGAACCAAATAGCATGGGCTTAGGGGCAGGTAAGGCATTGATCACATATGCCATTAAGCATCAAGCTGCCACTAAGGTCGATGTTAATGAGCAAAACCCTAAGGCCCTCGCTTTTTATTTGCATATGGGGTTTAGTGTTATTGGGCGCTCGCCTTTAGATAGCCAAGGTAAACCATACCCATTATTACATATGGCTCTGAATACAGTCGATGCGCTGGTATAGTGAAACTGTTTAGAACTGTTAACCATTTAATCTCATGTTTTTAAACCTATTAAAATTTGGCAAGAGAACCTGCTATGACACTCACTTCAAAGTCGCCGATAGTCACGACACAATGGCTTGAACAAAATCTTGATAATGAACGGGTTATTTTACTCGACGCCAGCATGGAAAAGGTGGTTGGGAAAACACCGATAGAATACGATTCTTTGAGTTGTATTCCTGGGGCGATGAAAATTGATCTGGAAAAAGAGTTGTGTGATTTGAGCTCTACGCAAGTTCACGCTTTTCCCACAAGAGAAAAGTTTGAGCTGATTGTGTCTGTCTTAGGCATCAAAAAAGACAGCCTTGTTGTTATCTATGACAATCAGGGGATCTATTCATCTCCTAGAGCCTGGTGGATATTTCAGGTAATGGGGTTTGAAAATACGCTTGTGTTAGATGGCGGGTTACCTCAATGGTTAGCCGAAGGGCGAGAGACGACTTCTCATTATAAGCAAACGGCGCCTTTACCTTTGCTTAATAATAAGGAGTCGCCAGTTGATTTATGTTCAGACAAAGTGTGCGATTCACGTTACGTGTTAGAAAAAATGGCCGACAAAAATATCTCTATTTATGATGCTAGGGGAGCAGCACGGTTTTTAGGACAAGCCGCTGAGCCTAGAGCAGGGATTCGCAGTGGTCATATTCCAAATGCAACCAATCTACCATTCGCTAAGGTTTTACACGGACATTGTCTAAAAACGCCTGTTGATCTTAGAGCACTTTTTACTGAGGTCACTGCAATTGACAGTAATAACCCGATTGCTCAGACTGAGCGTATTTTCAGTTGTGGCTCAGGAATAACGGCCTGCATCTTAATTTTGGCCTCAGTAACAGCAGGGCACGATAATAACGTACTTTATGATGGCTCATGGGCCGATTGGGGGAGCAATCATAGATTACCCATTGAAGTCTAAAAACGACACATCTATCACTCATGAACCTTGTATTGATTGCTTTTATAAGTAATAAATAGAGGTTCCTGATATCTGTTTTGCTTGGTACATCGCTTCATCAGCGAGCTGTATTAAGGTTTGTACATCGGTATTATTACCATAATAAACGGCGACCCCTAAACTCGCTGCTACGTGAAGGGTGTTTGGACCGATATGAAAAGGGGAGTTAAATTTTTCAAGCAGTTTCTCTGTCATCAGCTTAACTTGCTCCTCTTTTTTAAAGCCATTTACTACGACTAGAAACTCATCGCCTCCAAGTCGTGTAATGATATCTGACTCCCTAATGCAGGCTTTTAGCCTCTTGGCTGCTCCTTTTAATATTCCGTCTCCCGTAGTATGCCCATAGGTGTCATTGATGATTTTAAACTTATCTAGATCAATATAGATAAAGGCAATAAACAACGTATCTTGCTCAGCTTTAGCAAACAGCTGAGTAAGCTTCTGCTCCATGATTCGTCTATTAGGCAGATTAGTCAAAGGGTCTAAATTCGCTTGCTCTAGCACCTCTAGCTCTTTTTGCTTGCGCCTAGAGATATCTCTGACAATGGCAATTAAGTACTCTGCACTGTTATATTCTATAAAGCTGATGTTTGCTTCAATTGGAATCGCTGTACCGTCTTTACGGTTGTGTGTTGACTCTATGACTTGGCTACTATTGTCTTTAATATTTTTGACATGCTGCTGCCATTTTCCATCTTGCTTTAATGCAGGATGAATATGAGGAACTGATAAGGTCAACAGTTCCTGTTTACTGTATCCGAGCCTCCTGTAGCCAAGGTGATTAGAGTTAAGAAAGTCCCCACTTTTTGGGTCAACCACATATATGGCATCATTAGATTGATTAACAAGGTGGTTGAGTAACACCTCAGCAGCTTCAGATTTTCTTATATTGGTTAGATCAACCAGCTGTGAAATGTACCTGACTATGTTCCCCTCCATGTCAGGTTGAGCCACAATATTTAGTTGCGCATAGATAGCATGTCCATTCTTGTGTAAGTAGCGCTTTTCAGTTGTGACAGGAGAATAGGGCTTTTCTGTGAGTTGACGTCTGACTTCTTGGTTGATTGGGATATCGTCATGGTGCGTGATGATGATACCGTCTGCATAGATCTGTTCGTTTTCGTATCCAAGCATCTTATTAAAGGCTGGATTTACATATTCGAGCTTGCCACTTGGGTAGGACAAAACAACGGGGATCGGGGTGATCTCAAAAAGCCGATAAATAGATTGTTCAATTTGGGAGTTATCCTTCATCATAGTCATTCACTCATGGTCAGTTATTGAATGATTTACAGATAATTGATATTGAACAGTGTTCCCTACCGTTTTGTTATTCGTTAATCCTTTAGATATATCATCTGCACTACTGCTCTTATGTAGAGCTATACTCTGAAGTATTTAAGGTAATGCAAAATTACTACAATAGGAAGGCCTAATGTAAATAAACTGTTGCGAGTGGATTTCGAAGACAAAAAAGGCCGCATAACAGCGGCCTTTTTAACAGCAATTGATGACGCTTATTTAACGCGCATACCTGGTTGTGCACCTTCATGTGGCTCGACAATCCAGAGATCTTTCTTGCCAGGACCTGCAGCAACGACCATGCCTTCAGACATACCAAAGCGCATTTTACGAGGGGCAAGGTTAGCGACCATAACCGTTAACTTACCTTCAAGATCTTCAGGTGCATAAGCCGACTTAATGCCAGCGAAGACCTGTTTAGTCTCACCGCCTAAATCAAGCTGTAACTTCAGCAATTTGTTAGCTTCAGGAACATGCTCAGCTTTTGCTATGCGTGCGATACGCAGATCAATTTTGGCAAAGTCTTCGAAGCTAATCTCTTCAGAGATAGGGTCGAGTGCTAACTGGTCAACATCGGTCATGTCGGTAGCTGTTTCAACGTCGGCTTGCTTTGTTTTAGTCGCCTCTGGCTGTGCGGCAAGCAAGTTTTCTTTAGAAGCTTCAATAATGGCCTCGATATTTTTCATATCGACGCGTTGCATCAAGGCTTTAAATTTAGTGATTTCGTGTCCAGCAAGATCTGCCGCTAAATTTTCCCATGTCAGTGGGAACTGCAGGAATGCTTCAACATCATCAGCGAGTTTTGGCAATACAGGCTTAAGATAAGTCACAAGAATACGGAATAGATTAAGCGCATTTGAACAAACTTGATGTGCTTCTTCCTGCTTATCTTCCTGCTTAATCAGTTGCCAAGGTGCTGCATCGGCAACATAGGCGTTTGCCATATCAGCTAGCGCCATGATCTCACGCATCGCTTTACCAAACTCACGTGTTTCATAAAGCTCAGCGATAAGGTCAGCTTTTGCAAGGAAAGTTTGCTCAAGGCTTGTATCGGTAACGTTAGCTAGCTTACCTTCAAAGCGTTTGGTGACAAAACCTGCTGTGCGGGAAGCAAGGTTAACCAGCTTACCGACTAGATCTGAGTTAACACGTTGAGCAAAATCTTCTAGATTAAGGTCAAGATCGTCAATTCTGCTACTTAGTTTTGCAGCGTAGTAATAACGAAGATATTCAGGCTCAAGGTTATCAAGGTAGGTACGTGCCTTAATAAATGTCCCTTTCGACTTAGACATCTTAGCGCCATTTACAGTGACATAGCCGTGTGCGTAAACATTGTTAGGCTTACGGAAGCCTGCACCTTCTAACATCGCTGGCCAAAAGAGGCTGTGGAAGTTGACGATATCTTTACCGATGAAATGGTAAACTTCAGCGGTAGAATCTTTAGCCCAGAAATCATCAAAGTTTAAGTCTTCACGTCGGTCACATAAGTTTTTAAATGAGCCCATGTAGCCGATGGGGGCATCAAGCCAAACGTAGAAGTACTTACCTGGCGCATCAGGGATCTCAAAACCAAAGTATGGTGCATCACGGCTGATGTCCCACTGCTGCAGGCCTTGTTCAAACCATTCACCGAGCTTATTGGCTATCTCATCTTGCAGGGCGCCAGAGCGGGTCCACTCACTGAGCATCTCTTCAAAAGCTGGAAGGTCGAAGAAGAAGTGCTCTGAGTCTTTCATCACTGGCGTCGCGCCAGAAACTGCAGACTTAGGATTAATTAGATCTGTTGGACTGTATGTCGCACCACAGTTATCGCAGTTATCTCCGTACTGATCTTCGCTCTTACATTTAGGGCAGGTGCCTTTAACGAATCTATCAGGCAGGAACATAGATTTTTCAGGATCAAATAGCTGAGAAATTGTACGAGTTTTAATGTAACCAGAGTCACGCAGCTTGATGTATATCTTACTGGCTAATTCACGGTTCTCTTCGCTGTGAGTACTATGGAAATTGTCGAACTGAATATTGAAATCGGCAAAATCTTGCTGATGCTCTTTATTAACCTGAGCGATCATCTCTTCAGGCTCGATACCCATCTGCTGAGCTTTGAGCATTATCGGCGTACCGTGTGCATCATCAGCACAAATATAATGACACTCATGGCCACGTAGCTTTTGGAAACGAGACCAAATATCAGTTTGAATATATTCCAGCATATGGCCTAAATGGATAGGTCCATTTGCGTATGGAAGTGCACTTGTGACTAGGATTTTACGTTGTGAATTTGCCATCTTGTCTCAAAATCAGTTAAAGGCCCATAAATAATGGCATAGATACTAACCGATCCTTGCAAGAGTTTCATTAAAAGGTGATTTAAGTGGGTTAAAACTACACGAATATTTGTGGTGTTTTCTGGTACACTTGGGCAAATTATTAATAGGGGGTAGCACTTTTGTCTTCAGCTTCTCAAAATTATCGTTTAAGCGACGATCTTCTCGGGCCTGTTTTGGCCATCTTAGATGCACATCAGGACCCATATCTAGCGCAAGGTTTAGTTTCTGCTGGATGTGTGAACAAACTCGATATCGAAGGTAAACGCCTACTACTAGGCCTTGTCTATCCCTATCCTTGTATGACTCAGTATCGCGATACTGTGATGGCTATAACGAACAAGCTCGCAGTGCTTGATGCCATCGACGAAGTCGAATGTGAAATTGATTTTCAGCCTGCGACTATTTCAGCGATTAGTGCAGTAGAGCCTATCCCTAATGTTAAGCAGGTTATTGCTGTTGCGTCAGGTAAAGGTGGCGTTGGTAAATCAACTACATCGGTAAACCTCGCGCTTGCGTTGGCAGCAGAAGGCGCCAAAGTTGGTATCTTAGATGCTGATATATATGGTCCTTCAATCCCACTAATGTTAGGGGTTACCGATTTTAAACCTGTGTCTCCAGATGGCAAAATGATGACGGCGGCTGAGGCTCATGGCATTACTGCTCAATCTATTGGGTTTATGTTAGGTCAAGATGAAGCTGCAGTTTGGCGTGGGCCTATGGCTGCGGGTGCGCTTGCTCAGTTATTAAATGAAACGCTTTGGCCTGAGATAGATTACCTAGTTATTGATATGCCGCCAGGGACAGGTGATATTCAGCTGACCTTGTCACAGAAAGTACCCGTTACTGGTGCTGTTGTGGTGACGACGCCACAAGATATTGCACTTGCTGATGCGAAAAAAGGTGTAAGCATGTTCCAAAAGGTCAATATCCCTGTACTGGGTATCGTTGAGAACATGAGCTTCCATATTTGTAATGAATGTGGTCATAAAGAACATCCATTTGGCAGTCTCGGTGGCAGCAAGATGGCGGAGCGTTATCAAGTGCCGCTTCTTGGTGAATTACCGCTTAAACTTAATATTCGTGAAGATGTAGATAAAGGCGCACCTACAGTGGTCGCTCATCCAGAAAACGATGAGTCAGCAATCTATCGCGAAATAGCAAGAAAAGTGGGAGCACAACTTGCTCTTACTCAAGCAGCATCTAGTGTTTCAATTAGTATCTCAGAAGACGAATAAGGTTTAGCATGAATTCTCAGTGTGTCATCATCGGTATTGCAGGGGCTTCTGCTTCAGGTAAAAGTTTAATCGCTAAAACAATTTATGAAGAGCTGTGTCGTGATTTAGGCACAGATCAGATTGGTGTTATAGCGGAAGATGCTTACTATAAAGATCAGAGCCATATGTCTATGGATGAACGTGTTTTGACCAACTACGATCATCCTAAAGCACTCGATCATGAACATCTTTGTCGTCATTTGCAGGCCCTTAAATCAGGAGAAGCAGTAGATATCCCACAGTACAGCTATAGCGAGCATACTCGTATGGCTGAGACCATTAAAATGACGCCTAAGAAGATCATCATTTTAGAGGGGATTTTGCTGTTAACCGATCCTAATTTAAGAGCCTTGATGGATGCGAGTGTATTTATGGATACACCACTTGATATCTGTTTTATGCGTAGATTAGCACGTGATGTGGCAGAGCGTGGCCGTACTATGGAGTCTGTAATGACTCAGTATACAGATACGGTACGCCCAATGTTTTTACAGTTCATTGAACCATCAAAACAGTATGCCGATATCATAGTGCCACGTGGCGGGAAAAACCGCATTGCAACTGATATATTGAAAACTAGAATTCAACACCTTTTAGATAAGTAGTCTAAAACGTACCCTACAGATGCCTTTACTTTATAAGTTTGAATATACAAACAGTAAAGAGGCAATCAATGAAAGTTATAAGCAGCCTTAGCGAGTTTTTATTAGCCAAGATGGCTAATCATCCTAGGTATTAACTCGGAGCATGCATGACGCAAGTCTGGATTAATGGTGAGATTGATAATCAGCTTGATCCCTTTGATCGAGGTTTGAGTTATGGAGATGGCCTGTTTGCGACCATGAGAGTTGCAGATGGTTGCCCTCTGTTTCTTTCTCAACATCTTAAGCGCTTATCTCAAGGCGCTAAGCGTCTGGGATTTCACTGGGAGCCGCAGCCAAGTCTTATTGAGCAGATAATGCAGGTTGCTAAACCTCATGCTCAAGCATGCCTTAAGTTATTAATCACTCGAGGCGCTGGTGGTCGGGGTTACGCACCTCCTTCTGCGGTGACAGTAACAGAAGTTCTTTCTGTTCATGCGATTCCCCTTCATTACTCCTCATGGCAGCAGCAAGGGATCGCGTTGAAAACCAGCCCTGTTCTGCTTTCATCTCAGCCAAGGTTGGCGGGAGTTAAGCACCTTAACCGGCTCGAGCAGGTGTTGATTAAATCACAACACTTGGATGGGGACTATGATGATTGGCTTGTTTTAGATGCAAACAGCAGGGTGATAGAAAGCTCAATGGCCAATATTTTTTGCGTCAAGGGGAATCAGGTTGTAACCCCTGCCATCTCTCATTCAGGTGTATCGGGTGTGATGCGCGAGCAGGTGATTTATGAGCTCATTGAGTTAGGGTTAGACATTAATGTCGGTGACCTAGCTTATAAGCAGCTTGCTACATTTGATCAGATATTTATTACCAATAGCCTTTTGGGGGTTGTCGATATCAATCGTATTGATGATATCAGCTTCTCTAAAGCAGATTTTAGTGACAGGATAAGAGAAAAGTATCAGTTAACATTATGAAAAAAATATTAATATCACTTCTAGGGCTTTTCTTTACCTTATCCTTGTTAGCTGGTGGAGCTGGCATCTGGGTTTACCAAAGTGTGATGGACTATAGCCAGTCACCGTTAAACCTGACTCAGTCTGAAGACCTACAGCTCCACAGAGGTACATCATTTAATCAGTTGGTGACGGACCTTGAAACAAAAGCGTTAATCAAAGACGCTTGGAAGCTAAAAGTGCTGGTAAGAATTGATCCGCAACTTGCCAAAATTCGTTCAGGCTATTATGAGCTCAATCCCGGTGAAACCGTTAATCAATTACTGTTAAAGCTCACTCAAGGTAAAGAGAAAATCTTTAGTGTGACGTTAGTTGAAGGACAGAGCATAAAAGAGTGGAGCGCTATTTTACAGGCGTTGCCTCACAGTCAGTTTGATCCTCAGGTCTTTAATCAGGTATTAGCTGAAAACGGTGATGACTCAGCGCTGCCTGAAGGTAAGTTTTTCCCTGATACTTATCATTATGTGGCGGGTGAGAATATTCGCTCTATCGTGCAGCAGAGTTATCTCAAAATGCAGCAGCAGCTCAACGCTGCGTGGGAGAGCCGAGATGAAGATCTCCCACTAAAGACACCTTACGAGCTGTTGATCATGGCGTCTATTATCGAAAAGGAAACAGGAAAAGCGAGCGAGCGGCCATGGATTTCAGCGGTATTTGCCAATAGGTTAAATAAAGGAATGCGACTACAAACTGATCCTACTGTTATTTATGGCATGGGTGAGAGTTATCAAGGCAATATAACCCGCAAAGCTTTACGCGAGCATACTCCATTTAACACTTATAGAATCAATGGGCTGACTCCAACGCCTATTGCCGCTCCAAGCGGAGCTTCATTACTTGCCGCTGCGCAACCTGCTGATGTGAATTATCTCTATTTTGTATCTAAGAATGACGGCAGCCATGTTTTTTCAAGAACACTAACCGAGCACAATCGTGCAGTAAATAAATATCAGAGAAATCGATGAGCAGAACAAATAATAGCAAATTTATTGTTATCGAAGGTTTAGAGGGAGCGGGTAAGTCGAGTGCTATCTCTTTAGTAGGTGATTTTATCGAAAAGCATACAGGTAGGTTAGCTGTATGTACTCGAGAGCCTGGTGGCACCCCTTTAGCTGAAAAGATGCGCGACTTGGTCAAGATTGCAGAGGAAAACGATCCACTGTGTGATGAAGCTGAGTGTTTATTACTCTATGCCGCTAGAGCTCAGCTAGTTGCTAATGTCATTAAGCCTGCTTTAGCGAGTGGTGACTGGGTGTTGGGTGATAGGCATAACTTATCTTCATTGGCCTATCAAGGCGGCGGCCGTGGCTTAATGCCGTTAGTTAAGGTCGTTAGCCAGGCGACATTAGGTGACTTTAAACCAGACTTAACGATCTATTTAGATATTGATCCAGAGTTAGGGCTCAAGCGTGCGGCGAATAGAGGTGAGCTCGACCGAATTGAAAAACAAGCACTGGATTTTTTTGAACGTGCACGGGCTACCTTTTTAGAGATTGCTGATAGTGATGACACCATCGCGGTGATTGATGCTGGCCAAACTATGGCAGAAGTTCACAAAGATATCCTTGCTTTGTTGCAGTCTCAGGAGTGGTAATGGAGCAGCTTCCTTGGCTCGCTTCACCAATCCGTGAGTTTAGCCATCAGGCAAAAGGTGGATTAATTGGTCATGCCTATCTTGTTGGGTTGCACTGTGGCTATGGCGGCGATCGCTTTATAGAGGAGATGGCGAAAGTTGCACTTTGCCATACCCCATCAGAGCAGGGAGCTTGTGGCTTTTGTAAAGCTTGCCAATTAATTGAATCTGGTAACCACCCTGACTTTTATCAGTTAAAAGCAGACGGTAATCAGATTAAAGTTGATCAAGTTAGAGCACTGTGTCAAAAGTTAACTTCAACCTCTCAGCAAAGTGGCCGACGAGTTGCGTTGATTTACAATTGTGAAAAGCTTAATCAAGCATCAGCGAACGCGTTGCTCAAGACTTTGGAAGAGCCAGGTAAAGATACCTTGCTACTGCTGCAGTCAGATACTCCGGCTAGATTGATGGCAACCATTAATAGCCGTTGTCAGCGTGTTCATGTGGATCTTCCCTCTATTGCAGAGATCAATGCCTGGCTATCAAGAGCAAGTACGCTTAAATCAGATGTAACTTGGTGTTTGCCTGTGATGGGGGGCCCACTGGAGTTGTCACTTGCCTTACAGAGCGAACGTTATACACAGCTGCTACAATTTAGAAAAGACTGGGCTCAAAGTTTGTCCTCTGGACACCTGTGTGCTAGTTTAATTAACATAAATGAAAAGCAAGTTTCTGATGCACTTAAAGTTTTATACCTTTTGATAAGGCAGAAACTCATTAAACAGTCTGATTTAGATGCATTGTTGAGAGTCAAAGTAACGGAGTTTGCCATGAAGGTAATGGATACCTATCATAAACTGAGTGTCATGCCGAACGTGAATTACTTAGCTCTTTTTAATGGTTTTATCTTAGAATATAATAAGTTAGCTAAGAGATAGCCGTTTTATGATAGATCTAGTTGTTAATTTTGATACTTTACACCAGCTTTATCGCGCCTACATGCCTTTTATACAGCCTGTAGGCCTATTTATTGCGACCAGTGAAAGCCATTATCTAGGTCAAGAACTCAACATCAGCTATCAACTTCCTGGTTCAACCAATAAACATGAATTTCAAGGCGTGGTTGTTTGGATCAACCCTTTAGGGGCCTCTGGTGGCCGGCCAGCTGGGATTGGTATTAAAGTTTTATCTGATGCCTTAACGCATAAACAACACATTGAAACTCTATTATCTGCCGAACTCGCTTCAGGGGATTTGACCTGTACCATGTAGCTCTGTATTCTTTGTCGACTTTTTTGTTTCAACAAAGCTGGAAATACACGTGCTCATCGACTCCCATTGCCACCTAGATAGATTAAAATCAGCCCCTGATCAACCTTCATTAAGACAAGTCATATCTGATGCTCATGCACGAGATGTTGCTTACTTTCTCTGTGTTAATGTAAGGCAGCAAGGCTTTACCTCTATGCGAGATAAAATGGCTGAGTTTGAACAGGTGTTTCTATCTGCTGGTGTGCACCCGCTCGATGTTCAAGAGGGGTTAAATACTAGCGAACTCAATGAGTTTGTAAAAGAGCGCAAGGTTATCGCCGTTGGTGAGACTGGTTTAGACTATTTTTATGCTAATGAAACCAAAGCGCTGCAGCAGCAATGTTTTGAAGAGCAGATAGCACTCGCCGTTGATGTTAATAAGCCCTTAATCATTCATACTCGTGATGCTAAAGCTGATACCTTACATTTTTTACGTAATGGACATGCTGATAAAGTGGGCGGGGTATTGCACTGCTTCACAGAAGACTGGGAGATGGCTAAAGCGGCGTTGAATTTAGGTTTTTATATCTCTGCATCTGGTATTGCTACCTTTAAAAATGCAGGAGAGCTACGCTCTGTTATCAGAAAAGTCCCTCAAGATCGCCTGCTTGTAGAAACCGATTCACCCTATTTAGCGCCTGTCCCCCACAGGGGAAAAGAGAATCAGCCTGCCTTTGTTCGAGACGTTGCCGAAGCGATGGCAGAGCTTAGAGGGGACTCTTATGAAGAGTTGGCTGCTTATACGACAGATAACTTCTTCAGATTATTTAAAGATGCAGCAAGGCTAGCTGCTCGCTAAGCCAAATTTCAGACAAAAAAAGACCCAAAACTATTCCGATTGTTTTGGGTCCAGGGGAATGGCTCTACTTAAAGAGCCGTGCGCTACTGTTGAGATCCTCATAAGGAATTAACTCTCTGGCATATAGTGTAGACTACTATTGGAAATAACCTCGCTTATATGCACTTTTTTTAATGCACCTTTGTAACTAAATATTTCAAAACTATTCACTGCAAGTCGAATTGACTATTTTGTCTCTGACAAGGTCACGTGGCAGTGAGTTTTTAAGTCTTTTTCCTAAGTGCTTAGCAAGTCCTAATGGACTGTTATGATAGGCAAGAATTACCTCCCCCTGAGGCTTACCACCATCGTTAAGCGGGATGTCTCTACCCATAAGGTATTCGCAAGCTTGAGCTTGGGTCAGTTCAATCGTCTCTGTGTTTTTCCCCAGTACAGTAATTGCCTGATGTTGGGCTTTAAATCCTTTTTTAATTTCATCAGCCAGCTTTATCCCAATTCTCTGGTAGCGCATACGGCCGATGAGACTTTCTATCTCCTTGGGAAATAGCCAGTACTCAAGATCTCTTTTCATAAGGAGAGCATCATCAGGTATCGACAAATTAAAGGTATCGCTAAAGTAGGTGCTTAGGGCTGCTTTCTCTTTGGTTGATGCAGGCGAAAAGGGGAAGTTTTTCTGTCGCTTAGGCTCTGGCTTTAATCTATCGATTGAAGCTAATTTACCTATTTTAGCAATAAAAAAACCTTCACTATCAAAAATCTGCGGCCATACATGTAGGAACCCCTCTTCAGTGCAAGCTTTGTCAGCTTCAGGAAACAGGTCATTTAGAGGCAAAAACGTGACAGCGTCAGGGAATCTGTTTTTGAGATACTGACACACTTCTTGGTTCTCACTACGGCTTAGAGCGCAGGTAGAATAAACTAAGGTTCCTCCTGCTTTTAGCGCTAAGAAAGCAGACTCAATCAATGACTTTTGAGTCTCAACTATCGACTTTGAGCTTTCTATGCTCCAATTTTTAAGTGCGAAAGGATCTTTTCGTATCGTACCTTCACCACTACAAGGTGCATCAAGCAGTATGCTATCAAATGTCTCATAAAGGTACTCTCCAAAGACACGCGCATCAAAGTGCGTAAGGGCGGTATTGCTCACTCCCATGCGCTGAATGTTGGCATGTAATACTTTTACTCGGCTTGATGAATACTCGTTAGCAATGAGTAATCCCTGATTATTCATTAATGCAGCAATTTGAGTTGTTTTAGATCCCGGTGCAGAAGCCATATCTAATATCTTGATATCATGCGCTTCTTTTAACTGGGAAAATAGTGCTGTTGGTGGCAACATAGAGCTGGCTTCTTGAATATAAAATAATCCCTGCAGATGTTCGATAGTATTGCCGAGCTGTATCTCACTGTTTAATGAGATCCAAAAGCCATCTTCACACCATGGTATTGGCTCAAGGTGCCAACCCTTTGGTGACATCATAGTGATAAATGACGCTGATGAAATTTTTAGGGTATTGACCCTAATTGAGGGGCGCAGTGGCTTTTGACTGTAGTGTATTAAGTCATCCATTGAGAGGTGAGAAGGTAACTCTTTTGCGATACAGTCGATAAAATCTTGATTTAATTGAGACATAGAGAAGGTGCAGGAAGTATTTTGCTGGGATTATAGCATAGTGATTTTATAGGACGGCGACTTTAATAGGGTAGTGACTGTATAGATTGACGGTTTTAAAGATAGGCCAGTTTATCAACCTGCTTAACGAGCAGTAATTGGTATTAGACTTCTCTAACCGTTTTAGTGAGTTGAAATAGTAACTAGAGTTAAATTGAAGCGCTTTAGTATGATATTAAAAGGGATGTGAGTGTTAAATCGGATTTGGTTTTTCTTTTTTGCTACAGCAATGGTCTCCATAGTCATCCAACTGCTTAATGGTCATGTCGATGTGTTATCTGATGCCGTTACTGCGCTGTTTTCGAGCTCAAAATTAGCTGCAGAGATTGCATTAGGCTTGATTGGTGTATTGTCGCTGTGGATGGGCTTGATGCGAGTCGGTGAAAAAGCGGGGGTAGTCGGTGTCTTTGCAAAAGCCTTTGAACCCCTTCTTTCAAGGTTGATGCCTGAAGTGCCACGAGGGCACCCAGCTTATGGCAGCGTAACCATGAATTTAACGGCTAATATATTGGGGTTAGACAATGCTGCGACCCCGCTGGGCTTGAAAGCGATGCAAGATCTGCAGTCGCTTAACTCTGATAAAGCAACGGCGACCAATGCCCAGATATTATTCTTAGTACTAAATACCTCATCAGTCACCTTAGTGCCGGTTACTGTGTTTCTATACCGTGCACAGCAAGGCGCAGCTGCCCCTGCTGATATTTTCTTACCCATCCTCCTCGCCACATCCGCTTCTACCATTGTTGGTGTACTCGTAGTGGCAATGTTTCAACGCTTATCTTTATTTAACACCATTATTATGGGCTATGGCGCCTTGATTTTTGGCTCTATTATGGCCTTGGTGTTTTACTTAGGAACGCTAACAACGACTGCAATTGGTACTTTATCTACTGCGATGGGAAATGGCATTTTACTCCTGTTAGTCTTTAGTTTTATTCTGGTCGCCGGCCTTAAGAAAGTTGCTGTCTATGATGAGTTTATTGAGGGGGCTAAAGAGGGCTTCGCGCAATCAATCAAACTCATTCCATACCTTTTAGCTATGTTACTGGCAATTGCATTGCTCAGAGCATCAGGTGCTTTGGATTACTTGCTGCATGTGATTTCTGTAATGGTTTCTGTTATTGGGGGAGACACTCGATTTGTGGATGCTTTGCCAACGGCAATAATGAAGCCTTTTAGTGGTTCTGGGGCTAGAGCCATGATGTTAGAAACAATGGACCATTATGGCGCGGACTCTTTTGCTGGCCGATTAGCTGCAATCTTTCAAGGAAGTACTGAAACCACCTTTTATGTGTTGGCTGTGTATTTTGGTGCTGTTGGGATTCGAAATGGCAGACATGCACTCTTCTGCGGACTAACTGCTGATTTTGCCGGCATAGTTGCTGCCATTGTTGTCTGTTATCAGTTTTACGGTTGATTAGATATATGCTATTTAACATGAGTGGTTCATTATAAATGAACCACTCATGTTTGTTTTTTTGTAAAAAAAAACAAGCCTATTTAAGTACTGTGACATGACCTCGGTGGTCTTTCTTTGTCATTGAACGTGTGCTTATTACGCTACATGTAGGATCACAGACAATTACCATTTCAGCGAAACGAACGCCGTCTTGGCCTGACGAATCTATATTCATTATTCTGTATTTAACCATTGCTGAATAGCGCTTACCTTTTCCTGTACTATCTGGTGATGATGATAAGTCCATTGATAATATTTCAGTGTCAAATGTACTTGTAGCACCACGCTTTGATTGCATTTCAACGCTTGCTGTTAAATCTAGTGGTGAAAGTGAAGGACTTCCATCAGCTGTTAGTTCTATATCAAAAAAAACATCGAAAAATGAGTCAGGTTGAGCACTCGTAGGTATCGCGATCACCAATGAGCAAATCGCAATACACAGAGCAATAGTTTGTGTGATTAATCTAGCCATCATAATTTCCTCAATTACATCTCTATTTCAATGTAGTTATTGGCAAGTGAAGTTTCCAAGGCTAGAGGTGGGATTTATTAATATTTTGAACCCTTATGGATTCTGGTTGGCGAACTGTTTTTTTTTGCTTCAGATTCAAATGATTAATGGTGTAGATTTAATAGACTATTTTGATGCTATAGACAGGGTTGATACTACTTGAAAGAATAAATGAGGAGAGAGTTGAGCTAACCGAGTGATCACATTTCAAGTGGAGCCGTTGCTCACTCGGTTGGTTAGATTTAGAACCTATAGCTGACCGACAGCATAGGACCTATGAAGCTATAGTAGAGGTTGTAGTCTGCTACGTGAATATCAGCATTATTACTTTTTTGGCTATAATCGACGTCTACTTCATAAAAGTTAAACGCGGCTGTCATATGCCAGTTATCGGTGATCTCTGCCTCAACGCCAGCTCTAATATCAATTAAACGTCCTTTTAGATCATCGAGCTTGATGTAAAAGTATTGCGCGTGGGCGGTAAACCTAAAGCCTGGGCTAAACTCATAATCTCCGTATAGGCCGATATCGGGTAGGGGAGCGGTAACACTCTCATCTACGGCTTTATCTAATGGCTGCTGATTACAATTGAGAACAAGTTGCTCTTCAATACAAGCGCCGATATCACCTTCAAACCCGGTTTTTATAAACATGGTATGTAAGCCGACAGACAGGCCCAAGTTATAGTTATTACCTTGATAAAAGTTATAACCATAACCTAAACGAGCGATATCCATATTCAATGTCGTTTTTAACTTTGCACCGGCTTTCACATCATATATTTTGTCTTCAAAGTTAACTTGGAAAGGTTTAGTGATTTGTTGAACTTCAGCATTACGGTGTAACTGCTTCCAGTCAATGTAAAGGCTATGTCTTTCATTAAAGTGATAAAACAATTCGAAGAATGGCAGAAACTGTGACTCTTCGAGTTTGAGATCTTTCTCAAAATCGATCTTGAAGTCCTCGCCTAAGACAGGATTTGTTACATCCATACTCGAGTTCGAGTTTGAATAAAACCCACCAACTCTTATAACCACTTCATCGTTAGCTGTAGTATGAACAGAATTAGTCTTAAGTGGACTCGTTTCATCTGCGTAGCTCTGGCAACTAGCCAGTAGGCATAAAAATGAGATGCCTAATCTTGTTAACATTAAGGCTGCTCCATCAAAGTTTATTATTTTTATAATTATTGATAAGTAGTTGATTATATTGAGTTCAAATTAATCATTAAGACTATAGTAGCAGAATGTGTCTAATTGTGAATGATTTGTATCAAAGAATGTGTAAAAAATTTAAGGAGGGTGTTTTTCGCACTAATAAGAGGAAGGAGGTAAGTGAGCTTTAGTCTTGAGTGTGAACAGGTGAGTTTACACTGTTTGTTTGAATCCTGTTAAATGCAAAATAGCAGCTAGGTCTAGCTGCTAAGCCATGCAACAATAGCAAATAATATTTAAAGATACCTAGTTGTCAGAATGATAGTCCATGTGATCCCTGCTAGGGCTAAACTCATAAAAACAGCGGCTGATGCAATGTCTTTAGCTTGCCCACTTAAGGTGTGAATTTCATCACCAATCCTATCAACAACAGCTTCAATTGCAGAGTTTAATAACTCAACAATAATGACGATAAACAGTGTGAGAATGAGCAATAGTTTCTCTACAATCGTGACATCTACAATGAATGCAATCGGCAACATTATAGCGGCTAAGATGAGCTCTTGTCTGAAGGCTGCTTCATGAGTCCAAGCAGCTTTAAGACCTTTCATCGAAAATCCAGTCGCTCTGATAATGCGTTTTATACCGTGATTATTTTCAGGTTTCATATTTTTCCATTATTTAATTTGAACTTAATCCAAGAGCATAAACAGGAGTGCTATCCGATGTTCTTGTCATCCATTTATTGTTGCCGAGTATATCATTTGAAATGTTTGAGACCAGTTTCATATAATTTGGTTCATGTTCTACACTCATTATTGGGGATTTATTAATGCCTAACCTGGTTAAAGGAGTTAATCGGGTCACTTTAGACGAAGGAATGTATATGAACGTCCTGCCTCATCGATACATCACTATTTTTGTTATTGCTTTAACCTCTTCATTCGCTTTTGCAAACCCTTTAGGGCGTTGTGAGGTAAGCGGGTGTGATCAAGAGAGTGATAATACACAAACACAACTTACCTTTGAACATATTCAGTTGGCTACACATGGAGACCTACAAGGCGTTATCAATGACTACTTAGTGAGTGAGAAGCTTGATGGGGTTAGGGGGTTTTGGGATGGAAAGCAGATGTTTTCACGTTCAGGAAGAGCTATTGCGATACCTGATTGGTTTACTAAAGACTTTCCTACATATCCGCTAGATGGTGAGCTTTGGATGGGAAGGGGAGCATTTGAACAAATATCTGCTTTAGCAAGGCGCAAGGTACCTATTGATGAGCAGTGGCGCAAAGTTCAATTTATGGTGTTCGATCTTCCGGCCAGTTCAGAGAGTTTCAAACAGCGATATGCTCAAGCACACCGTGAGTTAACCAATATTTCCCCCTTTCTTGAAGTCATTAAACAAAGGAGATTCCAAACACTGGCGAATTTAGAGTTTTGGTTTCAACAAATACTTGATGAAGGCGGGGAAGGGTTGATGCTGCATAGGCAAACAGCCATTTATAGCGCAGGTCGTAGCAGCGATCTCATAAAGCTTAAACCTTATTATGATGCGGAAGCGACTGTCATTGCATATCAAGCGGGGAAGGGAAAACTCGAAGGCATGATGGGGGCATTATTGGTAGAAAATGAACAGGGAGTGAAGTTTAAAGTTGGAACAGGCTTTACGATTAAGGAAAGACTTAGTCCACCACCACTAGGTGCCAGAATAACGTATCAATATTCAGGTTTAACACAAAAAGGAACGCCTAGGTTTGCTCGGTTTCTTAGGGAAAGGTTAGAGCAATAACGCTACCTAACTAGATGTACGAGTTAGATTATAAATGAAAATAACGGGTTATCGACTTGTGTTGACGATTAAGATAGATGTTGGATTTTTACTTAATTTTACAATAATAACTCTTAGTTGATTAATGAGGTTTATAGTTAATTTGCAAATAATAAATAGTTGGTTTATGAATTATATTAGGTTGTAAGTTGGGGTTTAGCAGTCAGCGACGTATTTCCATGTTATTTATAGTCAACTGACTAAGTTGAAACCTCAAATAAAGCTGATGTGTAAATATTAATTTTAATGACGGCAGTTCTAAACTAGCTTTTGTAAGTGTAAGGTAAGCTGGTTAGTTATCTAGTAATGAACGTTCTAATCTGTTTTTATGTGATCGGATAAATTACAACGATTGCAGAGTTTATTAGAGCAACTCTGTAAGCAATGAAGTTGTTTTTGAGCTGAAGGAAATAATATTGAATTGCACAACGCCTTCATTATATCTATTTTAAATAGATAAACACCTAACTTTGAATCAGGGTTTTTAGGTGGAAAATACATAGTTTCTTCAATGCCCAACAAGCTTCTTGTTATATCGAAAAGAGGGTATCCGGCAACAAAAAGATAAAGGTTCTTTTTGTTGATTTTTGATATGATATAATAACAAATGGAATAATCTAATAATTCCATGTAATGTTTGGAGTTATTAAAATACCCAACGTTGATCAATGAGCTTGTAGATAGGTCGGATTTATCAATAAACTCAAATAAAGATAACCCTTCTAACTGACTTAGATCTTCTATTCCGCTGTAGTGGCTTAAAATTTCCCCCTTTGAGTTCTCTAATGTTATACTCGTATAATCTACACTGTTACCGAGCTTATGGAGTTCATCGAAGTAGTCACTTAATGAGCAAATGTTTTTATGGAAATCAGAAAAATATTTATTATATTCTTCAAAGTTTTGATGTCTTATTTTACAAATAGATTGTTTAGGTTGTTGTTTATAAGATAAAGTCAATGATGAAAAATCTAAAATTGTAATAAGGTTTTTGAATGTTTTTGATATTTTTTCTGAAACCTTTAAAGTTGAACTTTCCACTCTGCAAATGATGTCTACAATATCAACACCCATATACTGAGCAATTAGCAGTTGTTTATGTAATGGTGGTACAGTTTTTCCAGTGGTCCAGCGACTGACAGTTATACTATCAAGTCCTTTAAACTCTTCATAATTTGAACTCTGAAGAAGAAATATAAATTCACTTCTTGAAAGTTCTTTCTCTTTTAACCATGTAATCAATTCATTTTTAAATATGTACTTCATAGGTTATTACCTTGTAGAGATAAAATAATTCCAATAACGAGCTAATGAACTGGGTAATGATTTAATATGTGCCAAAATGATAGGTGCATAAGATTAAGCATTAGCAATGTCTCTAGATTATGTGTTGAAGTGCTATTTTACTAATGCGTTACAAATATATCGTTAGCACGTGCGAAATTTGTTTGTGCAGCATGCTAACGACATGTTGCTCAGAGCTATTTACAATCCATTACTTAAGTTACAACTACTTTGCTAACAGTGCAGTCGAATACGCGTGAGTATTATCAAGAAAAGAAAGCAAGTCCCTAACTATTTTTATTAGTTGTACTGAGCTCTTTACTTGCACTAGTGTCAAAGATTCATTATCAAAAAATGCTTACTTGGCACTGCTTACTTAGCTTTTAAGTGAAGTTTAGTAGATAAAAATTTGTGAAGTAACAATTAGTTAATTCCAGTGTTATCTATGTAGGTCGTGTTATGAACTCATAGTAAGTTAATTATTATGTTGATAGTAAAGCTATTTAGAAGAGAAATAACTATGAATGATTGCTATTTATTAAATTCAAACCGTTATGAGACATCTAGAATGTTGAGCTCTTTATTACTTTTTAAATGTCAAAATATATTCGACCCCTTAATAGAGAGTTTTAAAAATAATCGTCATTGTATAATTGGCGCTGAATTGCTTGTTGATTTCCAGCATCTTAAGTCATTAGGTGTGCCTTTGGAACAGTCAAATGAACTGATCTCTTCAGGTGAGGCAGCACATAGCTCACTTGATTATGCTTCTACAATATTGGGTAAGGAAGTGGTTTTTGTTAATGTTGAAAGGTGCAATCTTTGTGATATGAAAATTTTGAAACGCATAATTACGCTAAGTAATCAGTTATTGTTGATTGGGATTGAATTAGTTATTGAAATAACTGAAAGAAATTTTTGTGGTATATGTGTTAGAGTGGTTGAGGGGTTGACTTATTTAAAGGAAAATAAAGTAAAGCTAGCAGCTGATGATTTTGATTATATTGGGTATAAAAATGATAGCAAAGAGAAAGAGCTTGTTTTGTATTATGATTATATAAAATTAGAAATGCCAGTTAATGAATTTGAAAGAATGGTTTTTAACGATTTTATTGATTGTTACTCAAGTGTAAAGAGAATAATAGTTGAAAGAGTAGAAACAACAAGGCAAATGAAAAGTTTACCTGTTGATAAATTATGGGGAGTTCAGGGTTTTCTTTTTTGTAAAGGTTATATGGTTCCAAGAATTTCTTTTTCCATTTAATACATTATCCACTTAAAGATATGTTTGTCATATATTTATCAATTATTTTATTTTAAAAAAATATTTTTACATTTTTCTGGTGGAGTAAAGCCGTAAAGTGATTGTTCTAACATGAAATTACAACTACTAATGTGAGTTAAATGTTATCTTAGGTAATCATGTGTTTATTTTAATCTAGCATTAGCATTGTGAGTAATATTAAATACTTCGTGCTAACGCAATTGTTGTTGATATTAAATAAAATGTTTTTGGCGTAAATAATCTCGCATTGTTATATGTGTTAAATGTTAATAACTAGGAGTTTTAAATATGAAAGTTAACAAATTAGTAGCATTTTTGGGGATGGTAGTTGTAAGTCAAGGTGTTTATGCAGCAGCTGGTGATACAGCAACGGCAACAGCTAATTGGCAAGGAAAGGTACCTGGAGTTATTCAGTCTGATGCTTTTGTAATCACAGGCGAAGGTGGGGATTTAGTCACTCCTATAGGTCAATTAATGCGTACAACAGACGGAGCTATTGTTGCGCCAAGTATACAGCTAGAAGCGAGGGATAATACAGGAACTGTCGCTGCTCCGATTGTTGGAGAATTAGTGTCTACTACAACACGTGACGATGGTGCAGGTAGTACGGAGGCGCGAGCTATAACATGGGCTGTATCAGATGTTGCTTTTTTCGCTAATGGTACTCCTGTGGCTGGGCTTGATTGGTCAGTGATGCATGATGGGATTGTACTTGCAACTTCTACTGCAAGTGGTGTAACTCAAATTAGCTCGCATGCTGGAGATATTCTAAAGCTAAATGCACTATCTACTTCAGCATCTGCTGATATTGATATGTATACGGGCAAAGATGCAGCACTATCTGTTACCGTTATTGCGTCTGAAATTTAATTGTATTGTTCTTAATTATATTGTCCGATTAAATTGATAGTGCTTGTCTTGAAATAACGATGTCCCAAAATGGTAAGTCATGATGAATATTTCTTTCAAAACGACATTAATTATGAGTTCGATATTTTCTCTTAGTGTTACTGCAAAGCATTTTACTCATGACTTTCCTGTATCAACAACTATCGATAGATCAAATATGCTATCAGAAACTGTTAACTTAACATTAAATCCAAGTGCGATAACGTTAATGTATGATGGTGAAATAAAAACGTTCGCAAATACTAAGGTAGATTTGAATATTGAGTCAACGGTTTATTCATTAGGCTCGAAAGTTGATGTTGATAGGTATGAATTGTTTCTTTTAGGAAACAGTTCATCATGCTATTCATCTACGATAAAAAATATAACTCAAAAAGTTGTAGGTTATGAAGATATCGTAAAAATATATCTAGACGATGATGTATCAGAAATGAATGTAAACAAAGCATATAGTATTACCGATAGTTCGTTGTTTGTAGAGGGTTCAAACAAAAAGCATAAGTTGGTACTTAGGTTTTCAACGCTAGGAAATGATGTTAGATATTGCGACGGTTCATTTGTAATTGGCTTTAGGTATGATCTATGACATTTATATTTAGATTGTTTTTATATTTGTTTTTTGCAATCACCTCATTTATGTCAATGGCTAGTAAAACGATAGTCCCAGAAGGGTTTGAGGATTTTTACAAGTTTAAAGAATCAAAGGTTAAAATAAAAAGTGCAAATGGAAAGTATTATGATGCAATTTTGGATGTATCATATAATAAGATAAAACTTAATACCAATGAACATGAACAAAATTTGATTAGAGTCAAAGACATATTAGCAGCTAACAATATCAAGGGAAAATATATTTCATTAATGGTTAATGACCTAACTACAGGGGTAGTTGTTGATAATGCTCGTTGTATTGAAAAACTGATAACAAACTGTGTCATTACGCCCAATGATTGGGGGTATTCCTTTGTATTTGATTATGATAGTAAAACTGTTCTGATATTTATTAGTGATAAAATATTAAATGTTATTAATCCCACTAATCAGTCTGTTTATCAAACTGCTAAAAGTGATAGCCCTGCACTAATAAATCATTTTTCTGTGGATATAAATAAATATGTGCAATCAGATGTTGATTTTAATATAAACGATGAAGTTCTTTGGGGCTTGAAGTATGGCCATTTTGTCGGTGACTTTCAATATCAAAGTGCTAGTAGTAGTTTTGATGTTTACAAATTGGCATATCAATTAGATTTCGACAAGTATCGCTTTAGATTGGGTCAGTTCCTGGGGGGGCAAGTTATAAATAGCACTGATTTTTTAAAAAATAGTTCTGTACTAAACGGTGTAACTGAAAGTGTAATTGAGTTTGGAACTTCGAACCGTTTACTACTTGGCAAGAAAAATAAAAACAAACAATTATACTATTTTTCTCCTGCAGTTGGCAGACTAAAGATTAAAGAACTCGGTAGTGATCGTATTATCCTTAGTCAGAACACAAATCAAGGTCAGCAATTTATTTCGTACTCTGAATTGCCATATGGTGTTTATGAGGTAGTACTTGAAGTAATGAACGGTGATAATGTTCTGTTGAGCCAAATTCATACAATATATAATAAGCCTTCTGATAGCTTAACTGTTGGCGATTATGATTTCTTACTTACATTAGGAAGTTTGAATGGTCATGGTATTTTAAGTGATAGTGATAGTGATAGTGATAGTGATAGTGATGAGTTATTATTTGCTCGTGGATTAGCCAGTTTAAAAGTTACTCAAGGGGCGTTACTGGCGCTTGGAATTACAGGAAGTGAATCTGGTGCGATTGTGTCGTCAGGGCTTTCATGGGATATGCAAGACATTGCTAAATTTGAAACATCATTTAATTATTCTGACTCAGGTGAGTTTCTGTTTGATACGAGTTTTAATTTTGGCAACTTAACAACTTCCTATCTGAATTATTCAGGGTCAGAAAATACTAACTTAGCGTCTACCTTATATGGATATGGAGATTATCAAAGGCTTTATGTAAGTAGTTCATTTGATTTTTTTGAATTAGGACACGCAAGATTAACTAGTTCTTATAATTTTAGTGAGAGTATTTTAACTCCATATAACTATGAAAATTATAATGTTAGTTTTGGTATTAGTAGACAAATAAATAACTATCTTATGTTAGATCTTAATGTAGGTTATGATACTGACTCTATAAGTGCTAACTTTGATGCGGATAAAATAAATGCAATGTTATCGTTATCTATAAGTTTGTCACCTAAACATTCTTTGTCATATAGAACCAGTGTTCATGCATATGGTGGTGATGTGTCATCATTTCGAAATACATTATCAGCCTCATCTTTGATCGAAATGAAAAATTACCATGACTATGGTGAAATTAGTCACATATACTCAAATTCACTTGATGGAACAACAGAATTCAATGCTACATATTCTGGTAACCTTTCCAATAAGTGGTTGAATTCAAATGGCTACGTAACAGGGAATTCAAATGGAGATAAAGGGGCTACTATTGGGTTTAATTCATCACAAATTTTGTATGATAACTCTTTCTTTTTTACGTCCAGTAAAAGTGAAAGTTATGGTCTAATTGATTTGAAAGGAGCTGGTTCTAATGTGTCTGAACCATCATTGAAGGCATACTTATCCATTAAGGACGAGCAAGGTCTAGTTAATCGGGAATCACTATATTCAGCTAAAAGCATATTGCCTTTGAAGGAGTTTAAAAGGTATGAGCTTGGTCTAAACACAGAAGTAGGTGATTTGCTAAATAGTGGCCGGGAGTTTTCATTTGGGTATTCTTATCCATCAAGCGTGATAGAGTTTTCTACTGAAGTTGGTAAAACAAGAAAGATAATATCAGGGTTCAAGACTGTTTTCGATGAGCCAATCACTAACTTAATCTGTGAAGGCTCAGGATGTATAGACGTTTTTCCAATAACGGAAGGTGTTTTTGACGTTACTGTATTAGATGGAAAGGGTTTTCTGTTAACGCATGATGATTTGTATTGTGATATAGATTTACAAGATGGGATAACAAATTATGGGACTAACTATTGTTTTCCAAATGTTTTATCTGGGGAGTCAAAATTAATAACAAATGTTTCCGGTAATAAAATTAATTTAAGATATTTGGGTGAATATCTTAAGGATGAAAATACTATGCAGTTTATCGATAGATTAGAAGCCAGCGAGGTAAAGCTATACACTCTTGAAAGGAAATTGACGTTTGCAATATATGTTACATACTCTAATGGTTCTTTAATCCCTGAAGAGTTGTTTAACTATATTAAAGAATTATCTGAGTACGCTCTAAATAATAACCAAGTGAATAATAGTGGAGTAGGTAAATGAGGCTTTTTAAATGCATTTATATTTTTGTTTTTAGTACTTTGTGTTCTCCGGTATCTAATGCAATTTACCTGGATAAAATGTTGACCATTGCAGATGAAAATAAAAATGGCTCATTTATCATCACTAACGACAAAGAAACTACATATTTTATAGAAACTAAAATTAAAGAAATTATAACTCAGGAAGATGGGTCTATAGTAAGGAAGGAATACACTAAAGATAATGTTGATAGCTGGGGAATAGCAGTCAGTAACCCTCGGTTTATTATTGAACCTGGTCGAACCAAAAATCTTGGCGTTAGAGCAATTTGCGGAGAATTATGTGATGTGAATAAGGATAAAACTTATGAATTATTATTAATACCTAGGCCATATAATTCTATGGATGAGGATATCCAACAGTCAATTAGCATTTTTGTTGGTTACGCACCAATTTTTATCATTCCGTCAGAAAATCCTGAAATTGCATTTGATATTAGCGTGGATCATGATGTTATTACTATACACAATAATAGTAATACCTTGATAAGGGTGTTGATTGACAATTGTACCGGAGTTAAGAATGGTTCTTGTAGCACTTATTATACACTAATTGAAGGTAGGGAGAAAAAATATTCACTTCCTCAGAAGCTTATTGGAGAAAACCTAAATATATCTATTTTGAATCATGACGAAAGTTATAATCAAAAAATTATCATTCCATCTAACGGCCGTTTCTCTAGGTAGGTTGCAAATGAAAAGTTTTCTTGCAATTATAGTTTATATATTATGCCTTCATCCAGTTTATGCTATTACGGTTAATATCAATATTAATGGAGATAATGTTAAGTATGAGAATGCAAGGCTTGATAAAGGTAATTACATAAGTACTGCTTCGGAGTTTGTTTCAAATTTGGAGCCTACTTCATCTTGGCTTCCTGCATCTAGTAGTAAAGAGCTTAATTTCAACCTATTTGGTCCAGATAAAAAAAATGCAAGCCTTCATGTTCAATTAACTGGGTTAGAGTTTGATTGGGCTGGTAGTAGTTCAAATTCTGATTCAATAAATAACACAGTTATGGGACTAGAGTCTGGAATTTGCAATACATATATATTGGCTGGGACTAAAGTTCAGTTAACTAGTGATTCGTCTTCTTGTATTAGTAACAGATTCATCAACTCTGCAAGCGAGTTGAACCCATTTTATTTTGTGAGACCAATATTTAAAGTTCACAGCTTCAGCACATTAACTGGCTTACCAGAGGGGGTTTACGTTGGAAGCGAAATAATAAAGTATAGATACTATTATTATAATAAACATAATGTTTTTACATACAGAGAGCTAAGTTTCGATTTGACTTTTCAGATAAGTTATACTCCTTCTGTATTTTCTTCATTAGAGGTAGTGGCAGAAAACGGAGGGATAATAGAGCCTAAATATGAAACTGATAAAGTTAAAGGGGAAACTAAATATAATGTAGTAGCATCTGGATTCTTTGATACTGGTATTAAAATGAAGTTTGATACAGGGGGTAACTACTCGCTCATTCATGAGTCAGATTCAACGTCAATAATCCCTTATTATATTCATTGTTCAACTTGTGATAATAAAGTGATCGTAGGAGATGATGGCAAAGTAGTGAGTGCCGTTTTAAGTAGTTCAGGAATAGTGAATGTACCTGTGGGCGGTAACCATAATACTATTAGTTTTGATTTGGTTGTTGGGTATAGAAATAGAGAGTTTAACGAAGTAATTACTGGGCGTTATTCGGCTTCATTTAATGTTATATTTGGTTTGGATTTTTAATATGGTTAAGTTTATATTTTATGATATTTTAGTTGGGCTGGTTTTAAGTGGGTAAATATATTTCAAACAGATGTTTAATCTTAAGCATAAACATAAACATAAACTTAAACTTAGATTCAAGTGTTTTTTACTTTGATAGTTAAGGAGTATCCGTGGGCCTATTATCATGTACTTTTTTTCAACGCAAATGTATAATTATTTCATTACTATTTTCTTTATTAGGGTGTGGCGGTGAAAGTTCAACAACTAGTAATGAAACTGAAGTAATCTCACCATCTGAACTAGATGCTATTGTGATTAGTCAAGATAGTATTGATTTAGGCTCATTATATCAAAATAATATTGTGGATCTTAGTAGTCGTAATATTATTTCTACAGGTGAAGCTTTAGCAATTTCAGATTTGATAAATATATCAAGAAACTCACAATGTGAGCCGCTTCTCATTTCAAACATGAATTTCACATTGGATAAGTTTGAAGCTCCAACTCTTTGCAGTTATAAGTATTCTTTGAAAAGTTTAAGTTCCGGAATAGTATATGATAATAATAATATGGTAGCCCAAGTTATCATTAAGGATGCTTCACCTGTTGTACAAAATAGTCGAGCGAGTGTCCGTATGCTTCCGTCAACAACACTTCCTCCAATTCAGTTGTCTATATCTGCACCTGGAGAAGTAGTTAATATCGATTTAACATCTAGATTGGCAACCCAATTCCCTAAAGATGATGCTAATAAAAGCTATCAGTTATCTAATAATGTACTTGTGCTTGGGAAAGGCACGGCGGTTGTTAAATCTGATGATTTAAACAAAAGCGTAATTAGCTATAGTAGTGATGTTAGTGACGTTGGTGGTATTACAAGATTACTGTATTCACTATCAGATGATTTTGATGGAGATGGTTATGGTGATTTTCAAATTGGTTCTATTGATATTAGTGTCCATGGCGGTGGTAGTAATATGAGTCCAGTTGCGAATAATTTTCTGCGGGACAATGGAGATAATGAATTAATTATTAATAAAAAATATACGATTAATGTTGCAAGCCAAACCTCTGATGACTGTATTTATGAGCGAAAACCTACTGAGTCAGTAGGAAGTTGTATTTTTGATTCAGACGGAGATAAACTTCAATTAGTTGGGGTGTATTCATATGATGCACAGGTTGTACCAACTAGCTTAACGAATATAGTATCAACGGAGTTTGACATTACATTTGAACGTACTGGCATTCATGATGTCACTTACGAAATAAGTGACCATAACGGCGGTTTTGCAAGCGGCATTGTACGTTTTTATGTGAAAGAAAATCTTGCACCAGTACCAGATAATAACCCTTATATCATAATAATGGAGGAATCTAATAGTTGGCTAACTAAGACTGTTAACAGTTTTGCAAGTGATCCAGATGGAGATATTATAACTATAAAATCATTAGAAGAGTCTGTGGATGAAATTACCGTTGAAATCGATGACATATACCCTGATAAAGGTGACGCAAGAGTAAGGATAAAAACGGGAGTAAATTCAGAAGGTGTACATGAATTTTCAACAGTTCTTACTGATGGTATAAATGATGTTTTACAAAAATGGGTTATAATTGTCAACCCCGCTAATCACCTATCATTAGCATCAATTGATAAAAGGACATTTTCTACCGATACTAATATGCCAATTGAAATTGATATCACATCGATAATTAGAAATATCAGACCTGGTAAGGTGGTGTCAGTAAAAAAAGTATCAGGTGGCCAGTATGGTGAAGTTGCAATAAGCTCAACTGATGAAAGTAAAGTTATTTACAAGCCTCATAAAAATATATTAGGTATTGATGATTTTATCTTTGAAGTTGAAACGACTTCGGGAGCCTATATTGCCGGTGATGTAATTATAAATATCGGCAACCCTCCTGAATTACTTATATCTGATGTTACGGCAACTGAAGGGGTAAATGATCTTATTAGTGCTTCAGTAATATGTGATAACTGTGATGTGAGTAAATATGAATATAACTGGGTTATTGATGATCAAGTAGTATCGACTGATAAATCATTCACAATTACTCCAGAACAAAGGATTTATAATGTTACATTATTAGTTGTCGGCACTGATGTTTTTGGACAAAAGGCTCATAATGTTTCGATTTATAATTTTTTTGAGATTGTAACTGGTTCGTATAACTTTCCTGCTACGGATTGTCAGGAAATATATACTACTTATAATTCTCCTTTTGGGTTGACGGTTGATGATGGTGAATATTGGTTGAGAAGTGCCGATGATTCATATACTTATAAAACTCAATGCGACATGGTATCTCAAGCAGAAGCTGATGAATTGGATAAAAGTGTTGGTGGTTATACTTTAATATGGTCCTATTCGGAGAAGACCAACTTAACACGTTTTGGTGGTTCTACTGATAAGTTCTCCCAACGGAGTAAAGGTGTTGAGTTTAATGGTCGTTCATTTGTCGATGGTAGAGGGTTAGTAACCACTGAGAGTGGCATAGTTGACTATAATAATTTTCGTGTGACCAATGATGAGTTGAATAAAAAGTTTGGCATTTCTTATTCACGAGTAACATACACATCAGATATATCTATAGATTCTATTAATAGAGATGTGGATCATACTGTTCAAGATTGGTACATGCAAACCACAGAGCCAGTAAATTTTTATACAGGCTCTGTAGATTTTAGCTCCGCTGGTTTCGAATCTGGCATTGCTGGGCGATTAGCAGGGGTAAAAATCGACGGTATCTATAAATCCTCACGTGTTGTAGAGCTAAGAAATAATGTTGGTGAGGTTTTAGGTGATATGACTATGTATGGAGGAGCTTACGGTTTTCACTACTCTGTAGATGAAGTGTACAACGGTCAGTATCTTAATAATTTATGGGGCTTTTGGGGAGAAAATGATCATGATTTGGACTTGTTTGGTCTATGTACTAACCCTAAAGAGATAACCCTCGGAGGGGTTAAGAGTTTAGGGTGTAATGGTGATACTGCAGGTGCCAAAACTTACCATGAGAGTATAAATGGTGGTGAAGGATATGTTATTCAGTGGTGGGCGCTATAAGATACTTCTTTGTTCTCGCTTGGTTTAGAGTGTATTAATATAGGGCCTTGTCAGGCAGGCCCTTTATTGAGATATTGTTTTAACTATTAAAGGGTTTTAACTTAACGCTTGGGTATTGAATAAAATATAGCTATTGCTGTCTTCAAAGTAGTTAAAGGTTTGTACATTTATGATTCTACTGTAAAATCATTTTTTATTAACATTATATATAGGATTCATAAACTGGAGATTGTCTTATTAGTGATGTCATAGGTATTAAAAAACCTAGCCAAGCATAAGTTTTGGTGAAATGAGTGAGCCCATGTGATGATAATGGTCCGAATGTGGATACTGTACCACCTAATGACTCTGCGTAAACTTTTAGATCTGTATTATATAAGCGCAGATATACATAACGAGCTTTGAATTTCTTTTTGTCGCAATATTCTAAAACGCCTAAGATATTTTGCAAAAAAATTACATCTGATGAGGAGTGGCTGCAAGCAAGCACTGCAACATAATCACTACCTTTAATCGATGTATTGCTAGGTGAAAACTGATTACCAATATTTTTTATGATACTTTCAAGCTTATTAATACATGTAAAGTATATTATTTGGTGCCCAACTAAATGTTTTTTATCGAGATAAAACTCTGTTATTGAATAGCAACATATTCCAACTTCTTCAATAATTTTATTGTACTCATTATAACTGTTTCCCCACGCATTGTGGTATGCCTCAGATATCAAAGGGTTTACATGTGATTTTTCGTATGTAACTTTTTTACTTAAATGTCTGTGAGACAAGTAAAAATTATCAAGAGTCCTATCTCCCACACTACCAAATCGATTATGGATAACTTTGGTTTCATTCTCATTTTTTAATGTAAATGTTCTAGCTAATTTTTTTGCCAATTGGATGGTAGATAATTGAAAAATTGCAGAGATTTGTTTTATTTCTGAAGGGCGCGTATGGCCATTTTCCCAGCGCGAATACGTTACTTTATCCAACTTTTCGAACTCGTCTAGACTTCTTAAAGACTCTATAGCGTCTGATTGACTCAAAGATTGTTTAACACGGATCTCTTTTAAAAGAATATCGAACATATATACCTCTTTGTTAAACTACCTTGTTGTGGAGGACATTCTATTACTTGATAATGTGAGCATGTTTAAACAAATCTTGTATGTGTTGGTCGGTACATAACTTTATTAGCCAGCCATGTAGAGACTTTAGTAAGGCTAGCTCATTTGTTTAAAAAGCTTACAACACTCTCATGTCGCACACCTGTTGTTATCTTATTGTTATTGTACATGTGCAAGAGTTTGGGCGTTCCCACTTTGTTGTAATGATTTAAAATCTTTTAATATCAGTGGCTTATTTGTTTTTTAGTTGTATTCAAGGCTGTTTCGTTTCTTTATTTAGAACTCTAAATCATATTTGTTAATTTGAAAAAGGTGATTGAAATAAAGATTATCTTCTCTTATCTATATAACTAGTTTTCATTGTTACTTGTGGTGATTTTCTCACAACCTAACCGTTCAGTATTTAACTTTTAATAGAATAGCAGTTGTTACTTTCTTATCAAAATTGTGCTAAAAATTTACCAGCTTTTTGTACTCATGGAAATATCTAACTACATAAGACTCTGAATTTATTTAGCATGTTGCCTTGAAGTTTACTATGGCAAATGGTGATGTTTAAATGCTAATATTTTAATGAATACTCTCCAAGAAGTCCCCAAAAAGTCTTGTAACTGATTGAATTTAATAGTAGCTAAAGGAGTTAAAATGATGTGGTTTTCTACTGTTCTGCTTTATCTTTGAATTGTAACCAAGCGTAATTAATATAAAAGGTATTGAAATGAAACCAATTAACTCCGTCCTTTTTGTATGTATGGGTAACATATGTCGTTCTCCTACGGGTGAGGCTGTATTTCGTCAAAAAGCTGGTGATGCAGGCTTATCGATAGAGGTTGATTCTGCAGGTACGATTGCCCATCATCAAGGTGAGCAAGCTGATCCTCGTTCACGCGCAGCTGGTGAACAGCGTGGCTATAGTTTTAAGGGACAAACTGCTAGGCAGGTAACGGATGCCGATTTTGTACACTTTGATCTCATTTTAGCTGCAGATAGCGCTAACCTTTCGGACTTACAGGCTGCTTGTCCAGAAGAGTTTCAGCATAAGCTAAAATTGATGTTGAGCTTCATAGGCGCAGATGAAAACAAAGAGGTCCCCGATCCCTATTATGGTGCTGGAAATGGCTTTGAGCTTGTTCTTGATTTGATTGAGGAGAGTTGTGATAACTTGATAAATAAAATTAAAGTCAACGAGTAACTAGAATGAGTTAACAGGCTCTATGACACAGATAATAGAGCCTGATTTCAGTCGTCTTTACTTATGTCGCTTACCAGCGCGCTTAAGTGCCTCTTTCTCTTTACGGGCTTGTTTCTTTGCTTCTTTCTCTGCAACAAGCTTAGCGACTTCAACCTTTTCAACTTCAATCATTTCAGGTGTTTCGAGTGAGAGTAGTCCCATTTTACCTGAACGAAATTCGTGTAAAACTAATTCAGACGCCTTATGAAGATCAATCCGTCCACCAGGTCGTAGTGCACCACGTTTCCGGCCAATAGCTTCTAACAGTTCTATATCAGTATTAGGGAGAGAGTCTAGCTTGTAACGCTCTGCAATGGCTTCTGGATAAGCGTGTAGGAAGTATTCGGCAGCAAACATAGCAACATCTTCATATTCCATAGCGGTATCTTTTATAGCACCTGTAATTGCTAGGCGATAACTACTTTTGTCATTATCGACCTTAGGCCATAAGATGCCTGGAGTGTCAGACAGTACGATACCATTTCGCAAGTTGATCCTTTGCTGCACTTTTGTCACAGCTGGCTCATTCCCCGTTTTGGCAATCATGCGTCCAGCGAGCGTATTGATAATGGTAGATTTACCTACATTAGGTATTCCCATTATCATGGTGCGAATGTCTTTCTCAATTTTGTCACGGCTAGGCACAAACTTACGACAAAGTTCTGGTAATTTTTTCACTTGAGCTGGTTGCAGTGTGGTAATCGCCATGGCCTTAACGCCTTGCTCTTGCTCTAGATATTCTATCCAGGCTTGAGTGACTACTGGGTCGGCCAAATCAGATTTATTCAGTAACTTAATACAAGGCTTATCACCTCTAAGGCTTGATACCATAGGGTTTTCGCTACTGTAAGGTATACGGGCATCGAGCACTTCAATCACAAGATCAACTTGAGGCATGACCTCTGCAATCTCTTTTTGTGCCTTGTGCATGTGTCCTGGGTACCACTGAATTGCCATTTTGTTACTCTGTTTTGTAGATCAATGTGGGGATTTTACCTTGTTAGGGGGAAATTTCCTACTTAAGTCATTAAAAAGTAAAAGCGCCAACTGGCGCTTTTGACAGGGGTGTCATTATGCCCGGAGTCCATGGAAGGACCATGAGGGTATTTGACAGGGATGTCATTATGCCCGGAGTCCATGGAAGGACTATGAGGGTATTTGACAGGGATGTCATTCTTATGTGTTTATTTGGGCGATAAACAGCGCTATATAACCCCTAGCTCTCTTAATCTCTCCATCAGGTAACTGTCGGCTGTGTATCTGCTCGATAGTTTGACCTCTGGATTAGGGTGTAAAAACAGAGGGAGTGAAACTCTTGGCTTACTCATGTCCGTTCCTTCTGGATTTATCACTCTGTGGGTTGTGGATGGGAAGTAGCCCCCCGAGGCTTCTTGTAGCATGTCACCTATATTGATGATGAGGTTACCAAAATCACAAGGAACATCTATCCATTCACCGTCCTGGCCCTTTACCTGAAGGCCGGGCTCATTGGCCGCAGGCAATAAGGTAATAAGGTTTATATCTTCATGTGCCGCAGCGCGAATAGCACCTGCCTCTTCATCACCTGTCATACCTGGGTAATGTAAGACTCGCAAAAGAGTTTTTTGGCTATTCTCGATCATTTTTGGGAGTGCGATTGAGTAATTTACCGCGACTTCTGCAGGTGTATGCTCCTCAATCCATTTCAAAAGTTCTTCAGCCAATTCATTTGCACGTTGATAATATGTCAGTATATTCTCTTTTAATGATTCAGGAATGCGCCCCCAAGGGTAAACATGGAAGTACTCTTTAATATCTTTAACTGTGTGACCTTTGGCTGTTTCAGATATTTCAGCAGGAAAGAATCCATCTTGTGTTTCAGGTTTAAATAGAAAATTCTGTTTTTCTTCGCTGTTAAAAAAAGCCTGCCACTCAGTGTAAATATTCTCGACTAACGCTTTATCTATGGGATGATTTGACAGTACACCGAAGCCTGTTTCTTTGAGAGATTGTACGAACTTTGCTGCACTTTCAGCTGCTTGATAATCGATAGTTTCTAGTTTCATTATGATCTTCTTATCTTGTAATTATTAAAACCCCACACTAGTTTAACTAGGGCTAAGCTAAGGGGCAATTAAGTGTGATGGAAATCACAAGGCTATTGTTTGTTACTATGAGGAGTTATATTTTTTTTGTGAAATACTTAAGTCAATAGAATGAGATAGGCTAGAACGGGTTAACTGAAAATAATTTCATAAGTTGTCTAGAATTATGAGTGGGTACTTTGTTTTATTTTTCACTCTATGGGTGAAATACAATAATCAGAATAAAGGTCTATTAAGCCCCAGGTTTTGAAAAAGCACAAATTTAAAGAGTACAAAGAATGCGTAAATTGACTGAATTTGAGCGGTATGTCATTGAAGATAAAGGGACCGAGCGTCCATTTAGCGGAGAGTTTCACCTCCATGATGCAAAAGGCGTATACCTATGTAAGCGATGTGAAGCCCCGCTTTATCTATCAGAGCATAAATTTAACGCACATTGTGGCTGGCCAGCGTTTGATAATGAGATTGATGGCGCCATAAAGCGTCTTCCTGATGCTGATGGTCAAAGGGTTGAAATTGTCTGTGCGCAATGTGATGGTCACTTAGGTCATGTATTTGAGGGGGAACGGCTTACAGAGAATAATATTCGTCATTGTGTTAATTCTGTGTCTATGTCCTTTAAACCGCTCGATGAGCTAGCTCGCCTGAATCAAAATGAATTTGCGACATTTGGAGGTGGATGTTTTTGGTGTCTTGAAGCCATGTTTACTAGCCTTAATGGGGTGATAAAGGTTGAATCTGGCTATAGTGGTGGCGATGCGCAAACTGCGAACTATAAAGCAGTATGCAGCGGCGCCACAGCGCATGCAGAAGTGGTACATATTGAATTTAATCCTAACGTGATTAAGTTTAAGGACTTACTGGCTGTGTTTTGGCAAAGCCATGATCCAACAACTTTGAACCGGCAAGGTAATGATGTCGGGCCACAATATCGCTCTGTTGTCTTTATTCACAGTGAAAAACAAGCTTCATTGACTAATGAGATGATTGAAGAACTTAATCTATCTAAGTTATGGCCAGCGCCAGTGAACACTGAGGTGAGTGCTTTTTCTACGTTTTATAAGGCTGAGAATTATCACCAAGATTATTATGAACAAAATGGCGAGCAGCCTTATTGCCAGATGGTGATAAGGCCAAAAGTTGAAAAGATTAAGATGATATTCGCCGATAAACTTAAGTAAGAATGGATGGCTTAATAACTGGTGGAGTACAAAAAAGGCGAGCATTGCTCGCCTTTTTACTGTCAATTAGTTATTAACCGCTTAATCTAGCTTATCATCGGCAATCTTGTAATGAGGATCTTCGATTAGGTTTACTTCAACCAGATCGCCTGCCTTGTGAAGCAGTTGCTTACAGTCATTACTCAGATGACGTAAGTGAAGCCTTTTACCCGAAGAAACGTAACGCTCGGCAAGGGTGTCGATGGCATCAAGGGCTGAATGATCACACACTCGAGAGTTTTGGAAGTCGACAATGACATCCTCAGGATCGGTATTAGAGTGGAATAGCTCTAAAAACTCAGCGACTGAACCGAAGAACAGTGGACCGTTAAGCTTATACACTTTCCAACCGTTTTCATCTTCAGAGATGTCAACATTGATGTGCTTAGCGTGTTCCCAAGCAAATACTAGCGCAGACACAATGACACCAACGAATACTGCGAAAGCGAGATCGGTAAATACAGTAACGATAGTGACTAAGATAATGACGAAGGCATCATGTTTTGGTACTTTGCGCATAACCTTAAAGCTTGCCCATTCAAACGTACCTAATACCACCATAAACATCACACCGACTAGCGCTGCAAGTGGGATCATTTCGATTAATGCTGAACCAAAAAGAATAAAAGCAAGCAATGCAAGCGCTGCTGTGATACCTGAAAGTCGTCCGCGTCCACCAGAGTTGATGTTGATCATAGACTGACCAATCATGGCACAGCCGCCCATAGCGCCAAAGAAACCACTGGTAATGTTACCAACGCCTTGTCCGATACACTCTTTGTTACCTTTACCACGGCTATTTGTCATCTCATCGATAACAGTTAATGTTAACAGTGACTCAATCAAACCAACTGCAGCTAAGATAAGTGAGTAGGGAAGAATGATATACAGAGTCTCTAACGAGAAGGAGACTGCTGGAATAGAGAATGTCGGTAATGAACCCGCTATGGTGGCATTTTCATCACCACTCATCGACTTAAGAAAGTCGAGTACAGTTCTAGTGTCTAGCTCGAGAAAGACAACAAGGCCAGTAACTGTAACAATAGCTGCTAATGATGAAGGGATAGCAGAAGTTAGCTTAGGCAGAAACTGGATAATAGCCATAGTTAACAACACAAGACCTAACATCAAGGTGAGCTGCTCCATCGGCAACCAAGTTAATATTCCATTTGCATCAGGGGCTTTAAACTGTCCTAGCTGGGCTAAGAAAATGACAATTGCCAAGCCATTTACAAAGCCTATCATGACAGGGTAAGGCACGATTCTGATGAACTTACCTAACTTAAGTAGGCCACAGGTAACTTGGATCAAGCCTGCTAACACCACCGCAGCAAATAGATATTGGACACCGTGTTCTGCAACGAGTGCCACCATTACAACGGCCATAGCGCCTGTTGCACCAGAAATCATTCCTGGACGGCCACCGATGAGCGCCGTGATTAAACCCATGATAAATGCAGCGTACAAACCAACCATTGGCTCTACACCTGCGACGAAAGCAAAAGCCACCGCTTCAGGTATAAGTGCAAGTGCAACTGTTAAGCCTGAAAGCAGATCTGCTTTACTACTGGCAGTTTTGTGACGAATGAGATCGAACATTTAGCCTCTGTTGTAATATTGTTGATTTAGATTGAATTTTGGTCGCGAATTCTAACAAATAATCCGCGCAATGAACATAAAAAAGCCATGCACTAAGGCATGGCTTATTTTGAATGGCTTAATTATAACTTAAGGGCGAGCCATTTCCGAGTTTGCACTGTTAGATACTCGAGGTTTTTCTGAAGTTTCGCTATCAGTAGACGTTTCATATTGACGACCAGCAGGAGTGTCAATATTAGCGCGTGTTTCAACGACAGGTGCTGTCATATCAGAAGTTACCATAGTACCAAAGCGGCTATTGCTCTTTGGTGCCATTGGCTTAGTCTCGACCTTAGCAACAGGTTTTGCAGCGGCTTCTGCCACAGGTACTGGTGCTTCGATAACCGGTGCTTCAACAACAGGTGCTGTTTCAACAACATCAGCTTTAGCTACAGGCGCAGTGACTTCAGCTTTAGCAGCTTCTGGCTTAGCCGTTTCAGGTTGCGTACCTACAGGCTTGACTGTTTCAACTTCAACTGGCTGAACATTGTCTGCAGTTACTTCAGGCTTAGCGGCAACCTCAACAGGGGCTGCTGTTGCTATAACAGGCTTACTTGGTGAAGACGCTGCTGATGTCGCAGAGCTCTTCTTCGTCACAGTACGCTTCTTTGGCGCTGGTTTTGCTTCAGCTTTAGTGGCTGCAACTTCTGCTGGCTTAGTTGTTGCAGTTTCTTCTGCGTTAACCACCTTAGGTGCAAGTGCCGCTGGTTTGGCTGCAGCAGCAGAAGCGCTTTTTGCAGAAGCCTTAGCAACTTTCTTCTCAGCAACCTTAGCTTTAACTGGTTTAGGCGCTTCGTCTGTCGTTTCAGTCTTAGCAACCTTTGCAGTCGTTACAGGAGCAGGTGCAATAGGCGCAGGTTTTGCTGGTGCTGCTGCTGCACTTGATGCTGATACTGCGCGTGTTTCGTTTTCAACGATTGGCGCAGAAACTACCGCGTCAGCTTGAACCGTTTCTTGTTCAGCACTCTGGTTTACTTCTGCCTTTATTTCAACAGTGTTAACTTCAGCAGATTCAACGTGAGCAGGTTCAATGTTAGCCGGTTTCATGGCTTGTGATGAACTGGTTTGTTGAGTAGCTTCTGATGCAGCAAGCTCTCTTGCCTGCGCTTCAACCTCTGTTTCGTTAGATACAAATACTGGTGCTGATTCAACGTTTGTTTCATCAGTGTCTTCGTCTCTACGACGACGCTGGCCAGCTGCACGTAAATGTCTTGGGCTGCGACGACTACGACGCTGTCCTTCACGTGGCTCTTGCTTGTCATCATTAGTCGCTTCAACTTCAGGTGCGACAGCGCTATCTAGCTGAGCCTCTTTAGTTTCAACAACTGGCGTTTCAACTTTTGCCTTAGCTTTAGCTGGGCTCGATTTTACATCAGCCTGTTTTGCATCAGTGCTTTCAACAGTGGCTGAAACATCAAGGGCCTTCTCAGTAGCTTCAGTTTTTTGCTTCGGCTTGCGAGGTTGGCGCTTAGGACGAGTGTTTTTCTCCTCCTTGCTAGCAACTACAGCTTCAGCCTGCTGGCTTGATTGCTCATCAGGTTTCTGTGCCTGCTCAGTTTCAACACGTACCTTTCGACGCATATTGCGGCGTTGACGACGCTCTCTAGCCACTTCTTGTTTAGGCTGTTCACTATCATCACGGTTTTGAGAACCACGTGAGGCTTTATTGTCATTATTAGCTTGACGTTTGCCTTGGTCACTCTTGTTACGCTCATCTTTGTTATCTGGGCGTTTATTGCGGTTATTACGTGGATTACGCTCACTCTTCTCGCCTGTCTGCTCTTTATCATCGCGGTTACGACGTGTGTCATTACGACGAGAGTCATTTTTGCGAGATGGACGGCGATTGCGGTTTTGATTACTGCGAGCAGCTGGTTTCTTTGGCTCTTCTTTCTTCTCTTCGCCTTTGAACATGGCGCCGATAGCAGCAAAGAATTTGGCAATCATGCCAGGCTCAGCTTTAGTTTCAGCAGCAGGTTTTACTTCTGCTTTGGTTTCTGGCGCTTTTGTTGGCGCAGAGAAACCTTTTAGTGCAGGTTGCGGTGGTGCTGCACGTTCAAGCTTACGAGGCTCATAAAGTTTCGCTTCAGGTTGATCAAGCAGTTTGTAGCTTGATTCACTGATTTGGTCATCTTTACGGTGACGAACGACACGGTAATCAGGCGTTGTCATGTTTGGATCTGGGATCACATACACTTCAACATCATGGCGCTGCTCTGTAATGCGAATCGCTTTACGTTTTTCATTGAGCAAGAAGGCGGCAACATCGACAGGAACGATGGCTTCGATTTGAGAGGTGTTCTCTTTAATCGCTTCCTCTTCCATAAGACGTAGAATTGATAGCGCCAAAGACTCTGTACCACGAATTGTACCTTGACCATGACAACGAGGACATAGGTGTGCAGCTGATTCTTCTAGAGACGGTCGTAGACGCTGACGTGACATCTCCATTAGGCCAAAGCGAGAGATTCGACCTAGCTGTACGCGTGCTCTGTCTAAATGCACGGCATCGCGCATTCTATTCTCAACTTCACGTTGGTTACGCACTGGAGTCATATCGATAAAGTCGATAACAACAAGCCCACCTAAATCGCGAAGACGTAGTTGGCGAGCAACTTCGTCAGCAGCTTCAAGGTTGGTGTTCAGCGCTGTTTCCTCAATATCACCGCCCTTAGTTGCACGAGCAGAGTTAATATCAATTGAGGTAAGTGCTTCTGTTGGATCAATAACGATTGAACCACCTGATGGAAGGCGGACTTCACGCTGGAATGCCGATTCAATCTGAGTTTCAATTTGGAAGTGAGTAAACAAAGGTACTTCAGCTTCATAACGCTTAATTCTGTCCACAAAGTCAGGACGAACAAGGGATACATGCTGCTTAGCTTCTTCGAAAATACGTGGGTGATCGATAAGCACTTCACCGACATCACGACGTAAATAGTCACGGATTGCTCTTACAATCACGTTACTCTCTTGGTGAATAAGGAAAGGCGCAGGGCGACCTTCTGAGGCTTCTTTAATCGCAGCCCAGTGGTGCTCTAGAACTTTAAGATCCCATGCAAGTTCTGCAGAATCTTTACCAACACCAGCGGTACGGACAATCAGTCCCATGCCATTTGGCACTTCTAGCTGTGATAGTGCGGCTTTAAGCTCTGTGCGTTCATCACCTTCGATACGACGAGAAATCCCACCTGCACGAGGGTTGTTAGGCATAAGAACAAGGTAAGAACCCGCTAAACTGATGAAAGTTGTTAGCGCTGCACCTTTATTGCCACGCTCTTCTTTATCAATTTGAACGATAACTTCCTGACCTTCTTTAATCACCTCTTTAATATTTGGGCGACCTTGGAAGGAGTAACCTTTAGGGAAGTACTCTCTTGCAATCTCTTTAAGGGGTAAAAAGCCATGGCGCTCAGCACCATAGTCAACAAAAGCTGCTTCTAAAGAAGGCTCTACGCGAGTGATTTTACCCTTGTAGATGTTGGCTTTTTTCTGTTCATGACCTGGGCTTTCAATATCTAGATCATAAAGCTGTTGCCCATCAACTAGGGCTACGCGCAACTCTTCAGATTGAGTTGCATTAATTAACATCCGTTTCATGATGACATATTTCTTCTAAAATAAGGTCATCAAACGACTATATTTCGTTGCATTACGGGCCTAGCATTAATAACAAAGCCTCACGGCAGGTGTCTAGGCAAGGTGCGCATTTCTGTTAGACGCAGTCTCTGCGTGTCGCATCCATTTATGGCTTATTTTTTAATATCTACAAAAACAAGGAATTCGTCGCAAAATGCCAACTAACCCCATAAATAATTAGGTACTTTCCAGTAATGCCAAAATCGAATAGTGCTCGTTTGATGATAAGTTTAAAGTTAATCTTCGAATTTGGGACGCATTGATTAGAGAAACCACCTATTAATGTGGCTTTTTCAATCTGTTTAGCCGTTACCATATCTTTTAGGTATTGTATTGAAAAAAACGGCTTGTAAATAAGTTACTTACTACAGATGAAAAAGGTTTTTAGTCTCTACTTCTTGCGTAAGGGTTGAGGGTTTTGTGAACACATTATTCACTTTTTATCCCCAACCGCGGATGAAATATAGCAATAATCAATAAATTCAGCAAATGGAAAGGCATAAAATTCTTGTTACTTGATGTACAATGCGCATCCTGATGAAGACAAGGTTCACCATGAATAGCGAAGCACCTAAACAAAAAGTTCAGTTAGTAACCATTGATGAAGATCATGTCGACCAAAGAATCGATAATTATTTACTGACAAAATTAAAAGGCGTACCAAAGAGCATGATCTACCGGATTGTGCGCAAAGGTGAAGTCAGGGTTAACAAAAAGCGTATCAAGCCAGAGTATAAATTACAGGATGGGGACATAGTGCGGATCCCTCCTGTACGAGTTTCAGATAAGAATGAGCGACCAGGACCTTCTGCAAAGCTAAGTAAAGTGTCGCAACTTGAAGAACGTATCTTGTTTGAAGATAAATCTATCATTGTACTGAACAAGCCTGCTGGTATAGCGGTACATGGTGGAAGTGGCGTCGATTTTGGTGTTATTGAAGCAATGCGCTCTTTAAGACCTACACAGAAATTTCTTGAGCTAGTGCATCGACTCGATAAAGACACATCAGGTGTGTTACTCATTGCCAAAAAACGAAGTGCTTTGAGACATCTTCATGATCAACTTAGATTCAAAAAGATGCAGAAAGATTACCAGGCTTTAGTTAAAGGTACGTGGCAAGCCCGAGATAAAGCCATTAAAGCGCCTTTACTCAAACTAACGCTAAAATCAGGTGAACGGATCGTACGAGTCAATAAAGAGGGCAAAGAGTGTGAAACTCGGTTTAAAATCATACAGCGCTATCAAGGTGCAACACTTGTTCAAGCAAGCCCTGTAACCGGAAGAACCCATCAAATTCGTGTGCATTGTCAATATACTGGGCATCCAATAGCCTGTGATGATAAATACAGTGAGCAGAAGTTTGATGACAGTATGAGAGCCCACGGTCTTAACCGTTTGTTTTTACATGCAGCTCAACTTAAGTTTACTCATCCTGGAACTGATGAAGTGATGGAAGTTAAAGCCCCGTTAGATAAAGTACTAACAGAAACTTTAAGTCAGTTGGTTAAAGCATGAAGCAGTATGAATTAGTAATTTTTGATTGGGATGGCACGTTAATGGACTCTGTTGGCAAGATTGTTACTTGCTTGCAGAGTGCTGCAGTCTCGTTAGAACTTGCTGTTCCGACAGAGCAGGCTATTCGTGACATTATAGGTTTATCGATTGATGAAGCGCTTGCTGTGTTACACCCTGAGAGTGATCACTCAGTGCATGCAAAGATGAAAGAGGGCTATCGCATACAGTACCTTGAGTTAAACAATACCCCAAGTCCGCTATTTCATGGTGTCGAAGATTTGCTCATCGAGCTTCAGCAACTAGGGATTAAACTTGCTGTAGCGACAGGAAAGGGCCGTTCAGGGCTAGACCGTGTACTTACCTCTACTGAGCTCGATAGACATTTTTCTGCTAGTCGCAGTGCTGATGAGGCATCGAGCAAGCCGAGTCCCGAGATGATTTTACAGTTACTCAACGAACTTGAGGTCGAAGCATCGAAAGCATTGATGATTGGTGACTCTATTCACGATCTTAATATGGCCAATAATGCCGGTGTTGATGCTATCGGTGTCGATTATGGCGCCCATAATAAAGAGAGGCTCGCGCTAGCTAATCCGATTGCCGTTATTAGCTCACCGCTCGAATTACTCCATCACATCTCAAGATAACGCTCAGGATGCTAAGCCACTAAGCCACTAAGCCACTAAGGCACTAAGATATTAAGCAATAGTGCTGTTGTAGCAGTGCTAATGGTAAAAGGTTAGAATTACAGTCTCTGTTAACTGACTTGTGGCTATACTAGTGAGCGTTATTCCCTATGGCTTCTAATACCAGTCAGTATAAGAAGGTGATCTACTCAGAGTTAATTTTGGTAACTAATTCAAGGCGAGTAGCTGATGGAATGGTTATTCCCTTGTGAAGCTATTCAACGAAGAAGTAGGCAGCCAAAAACACTCCTGAAAGGCGAGTTTTAGCGCTTCATATGCTGTGTTAACGAGCTAGAACGTAGAATAACTATGCCCTTTACTCGTTGCTAGCCACATGGATGTGGTGAATGTCATTAATGCAGGAGCATTTAATGACCTTGCCTCTGAAACGCTAAACTCTCGCTGAGCGATCACATCTTTATTCTGATTGGTATAAAGTCTAATCATTGCTTGTTTCTACTTTCAAACATGTTTTTATCAGCATGTGAGATGATGGATGCAAGCTCCATGTCTGTATTCTCCACTAAGTAGTGGCCAATATTGGCCGAGATAGGTAAGGAATACCCCTCAACATCAATGGTCATTTTAAAATCCGCTAGAAGCTGTTTACTGCGGTTAATTAAGATTGATTGAGCGTTCATGTTAATCGACGGGGGGGGGAAGCTAGATAAGATGATAAATTCATCGCCACCAATTCTGGCGACTACCTCTTGTTGATGAGTCACTTGCTTGATGCGACTTGCAACATCTTTAAGGATCTTGTCCCCGTGCAGATGACCGTAGGTTTCATTAATTTCTCTAAACCCCTCTAGATCAATATAGAACACTGCTAACTGAAGCTGCTCTTGCTCTTGTTCAAGCAACTTTGCTTCCATCTGTTTAAATATTGCTCTTCGGTTATATAAACCAGTGAGTGGGTCATGATTGGCTAAGTGGGCGATGGCCTCATTGGCATGATGTAAGTCTGTAATGTTGTGCGCCGATACGATCACCCCAATGATATTGCCCTGTTCATCATAGTAAGGGCTATGATGAACATTGATAAAGAGAGGCTCATCATGGTGCGGTGGTTGGATCCAAGCTTGTTCGCTAACAGTTTCCCCTCTTAATGACCTATCTAGAAGTGGCTTTAAATGCTCAGTGAAGACTTTATTACCATGTATTTCTGCAACCGTCTTGCCTACGATACTTATTGAAGGTCTATTGAATAGCTTTTCATAACCAATAGACACGACATGATATTGATAGTCTCTATCCACAAACGACATAAGCTGTTCAGTGTGAGCGATCATTTTTTTGTGTAGCGCCAGCTCTCTTGCAATGAGCAGTCGCTTGTATTCGACACCAATTCTTTGTGCCAATAATCTAAAAAACTCTCTGGATTTGACCGATTCACTCTGAGGGAGGCTATCCATTACGAGTATGTGACCAATAGCCTCTCCTGAATCGTTCCAGATTAACTCGGCCTGATAACTATTTGCGCCAAGCTTTTTGATTAAATCAAAGTGTGGAAACTTGCTCTGCAGCTCATTGGGAAAGAGAATATGGGTATTAGGGGGAGTAAGTTGGTAAATAGACTCACAAGGTGAGCCTTTAAGAGTAAATTCAAAGCCAGGGACATTATGCTTTAGATCGCAAAAAGCGATAATCTCTATGACACCGAGTTTATCTGAGGGACGGCCAAAGGCCGCCCAACGACATTGGGTAACTAGGGCTAGTGCTTTTAAGGCTCGTTGGAAAAAACGCTCATCAATGCAAGGTGCAGCAAGGAGCGCAAGAGCTTCTTCGATGTCAGTCATAATACGTTGTCACCTAAGTCTACTCTGAAAAAATTTTCGACCTCCATGTCGCTAATTAACAGTAAATAGTAAGGATCACTTTATATAGTGAAACGCTAAGTGTAGTGCTTCTCATTTAGAATTGTCAGCGTTATGCTCGATTTCATACTAACTTATCAGCCTATCGATAATGGCTGACACTTAAGCACTGCACTTTCATATCATTCAGTGAGAAGTTTTTATCGTTTCAGGTATTGTTAGATTTGTTGACTACTGTGCTGCCAGCCTCGTCATTCATTAGTTCTGCGCTTTGATTATGCTAAAACATCGAAACCTTGATTTGCTAGCATCTCAGTTAAGGTGATCAATGGTAACCCTACTAATGTATTAGGGTCTTTTCCCTCCAGACGCTCAAACAGTGCAATACCGAGCCCTTCACACTTGAAACTGCCTGCACAGTAATAAGGTTGTTCTCTGGTAAGATAGGATTCCACTTGTTTAAGATTGAGTGTCTTAAAATGAACATTAAAGGTTTCACATACGCTTTGGCTGTGCTGGGTTGAGATATTGTATAGGGCCAGTCCTGTATAGAAGGTGATGACTTTCCCTGAACAAGCCATCAGTTGCTTGATTGCATTTTCGTGGTTTAGCGGCTTACCTATGATATTGCCACCGATTACCGCAACCTGATCTGAGCCAATCACTAAACCCTCTTTAAACTGAGCTGCCCCAGCTAAAGCCTTTTCCTTAGCGAGTCTAATAACTAGGTCTTGAGGCGCTTCATGTTGCCTATGTGCTTCATCGATATTCGGTGAGCAAGTAGAAAATGCGAAATCAAGTTTAGCTAAGAGCTGTTTTCTATAGGGGGAGGTGGAAGCTAAGATGATCTTATCTGTCATAATTTTACTATCAAATGAGATAAAAGAGTAAGTTGTCTAATTAGTTTACCCTTGATATTGATTAGGGAATACGCACTTTATTTAATAGTTAACTAAAATCTATGTGAACGCTTCTATTTTAAGCATGAATGACTTGAGAATAGTGCAATGGTTGGGTAAAATTTCTAATCCATCAATTTTTGTTTTTAGGGTCAAAATGTGTGATTGTTTCCTCTTCTTATCAAAGTAGGGAAATTTTCCTTTGACTCTGAGGATTTCAAACTATAATATGCGCGCCTTATGCAAACAGTAAAGATACCGGTTTCAATTGATCCAATACGTGCGGCCTCGAGTCTGCTTTCTTATGAAGGTGTGATCCCGAGTAAGCAATTAAAACGATTAAATGAGTTATGTGCCGGCGACTGTTCCGATGTGACAGTGTCGTTAGAATGCGGTGTAGATATACAGGGGATAGTCTACCTGAAAGGGAAGGCTGTGACGGAGCTCACTCTGAATTGTCAACGCTGCATGACACTATTTACCACTGAGGTTACGGTCGACTTCAACTTCAGCCCTTGTGGCAACGAAGCTGAAATCGATGAGCTCCCGGATGCGTATGACCCTATTGAGTGTAATGAAATAGGCGAAGTTCGTCTGCATCAATTGATTGAAGATGAATTGATAGTCGCTATGCCTTTGATCCCAATGCATGCTAACGAAAGTTGCACTAAGGGTGACCAAGATATAGTAGTAGGCGAGATTGAACCCGCTCAGCAGGAGCGTCCAAATCCGTTTGCAGTGTTAGAAAAACTGAAGAGCAAGTAACCCAGGAGACAGGTCAAATGGCTGTACAACAGAATAAAAAATCTCGTTCAAAGCGCGGAATGCGCCGTTCACACGATTCTTTGAGCACTGCTCAATTATCTGTAGACGCAACGAGTGGTGAACTTCACCGTCGTCACAACGTGACTGCGGATGGTTTTTACCGTGGTCAGAAGGTTATCAACAAGTAATTTGTTGCTAACTTTATGACTAATCTGACGCTCGCGTTAGATGCGATGGGGGGCGATCATGGCCCTCACATCACAGTGCCTGCAACCTTGCAGGCACTTCGTTTATCCCCCTTTCTAAATGTTATCCTCGTGGGTGACGAAGCTGCAATTTTACCTTATCTATCTTCAGTTGATGCAAAAGTAAGACAACGTATAGAGATCCTCCATACAACAGAAACTGTCAGTATGTCTGATAGGCCTGTGCATGCATTGAGAAATCGTAAGCGAAGTTCGATGAGACTGGCTATTGAATTAGTCAGAGACGGTAAGGCGCAAGCATGTTTAAGTGCCGGTAATACAGGCGCGCTGATGGCGATGTCTAAAGTATTATTGAAAACCCTGCCCGGTATAGACAGACCTGCACTTGTTAGCTGTCTACCCGCGGTAAATAAAACGCCTGTATATCTTCTAGACTTAGGTGCAAATGTCTCATGTTGCTCAGAGACCTTATTTCAATTTGCAGTCATGGGATCGGTGCTGTGTGAGGCTGTAGATAAAAATGCGTCGCCTAAAGTCGCACTCCTTAATGTTGGTATTGAAGAGATAAAAGGCAATGATCAGGTTCAACAGGCTGGTCAATTGCTACAGCAGAGCCCGCAACTTAATTATGCCGGCTTTATTGAAGGCCACGACCTCTTCTCGGGTCAGGTTGATGTGATTGTCTGTGATGGGTTCGTTGGTAACATAACCTTGAAAACGTCTGAAGGCATTGCAAAACTTCTGGTTCATCAATTAGAAAAAGGCTTGAAAAAAGGCTTTTTTGTTCGACTAATGGCCAAAATGATCGCGCCTCGTATTAATTCTGTACTCAATCAGATGAACCCCGACCACTATAATGGTGCAAGTTTGATAGGATTGCGCGGAATAGTAGTAAAAAGTCATGGAAGTGCTGATCAATCAGCTTATTTACAAGCGATTAATCTAGCAGTGACAGAGGCACAACGTCGGCTCCCCAAGATGATTGAAGAGCGTCTTGAGTCGATTCTTTTAGACATTAATAACTGATACCTCCTTATATGCATACAAAAATTCTTGGAACTGGTAGTTATCTACCAGAGCAGGTGCGTAGCAATTCAGATCTGGAAAAAATGGTGGAAACCACAGATCAATGGATTGTTGAACGTACTGGTATTTCAGAGCGTAGAATCGCAGCGTCTGATGAGACAGTGTCGACTATGGGCTATCAAGCTGCGTTAAAAGCACTTGAAATGGCAGGTATTGAGCCCTCTGAACTCGATATGATAGTTTGTGGTACTACGAGTGCAAGTAATGCATTTCCAGCCGCGGCTTGTGAAATACAAGCCATGCTTGGCGTACATACCATTCCTGCATTTGACATTGCAGCGGCATGCTCTGGTTTTGTTTATGCACTTTCTATTGCCGATCAATATGTAAAATCAGGTGCTGCAAAAAAAGTGTTAGTGATAGGGGCAGATGTTTTATCTCGTCTGTGCGAACCCGATGACCGAAGCACTATTATCTTGTTTGGCGATGGGGCAGGGGCTGCTGTTATTGGTGCCTCGACTGAGCCAGGCGTTATCTCAACGCATATCTACGCAGATGGTAGACAAGGCGACCTTCTTAAATGTTCATTCCCTCCTCGTGCAGGTGAATCATCAGAAGCTGTTGGTTATATGACCATGAAAGGTAACGATGTGTTTAAAGTTGCCGTGACTCAGCTCTCTCATGTTGTCACTGAGACTTTGCGTATTAATCAAATTGATAAGTCTGAGATTGATTGGTTAGTCCCACATCAAGCAAATTTCAGAATCATTAAAGCAACGGCTAAGAAGTTGAACATGAGTTTAGATAAGGTCGTGTTAACCTTAGCTAAACACGGCAATACCTCTGCCGCTTCCGTGCCCATTGCGCTTGATGAAGCTGTCCGTGACGGTCGAATTCAACGAGGCCAACTTCTGTTACTTGAAGCTTTCGGTGCCGGTTTCGCTTGGGGTAGTGCGCTCGTTCGCTTTTAATCGTTTTAAAAACAGTGATTAGAATTTTACTTGGGTTGTGATTTACAGCCCAAGAGTCATGTTGTGAATTGTCATAGGTAATTATTATGGAAAATTCTGCTTTTATATTTCCAGGCCAAGGCTCACAAGCTATTGGTATGTTGGCTGAACTTGCTACTGAGCATGAAATTGTGGCTCAAACTTTTTCCGAAGCAAGTGAAGTATTAGGTTATGACTTATGGGACTTGGTTCAACAAGGGCCTGTAGAAACGCTGAATGAAACAGATAAAACTCAACCTGCATTGCTAACGGCTAGTGTTGCAATTTGGCGAGTGTTTGTTGCGAGCGGCAAGGCACAACCTGCCGTTATGGCCGGTCATAGCTTAGGTGAGTATTCAGCACTGGTTTGTGCTGGAGTGATGGATTTCACCGATGCCGTTAAACTCGTTGAGCTACGTGGTCAACTCATGCAGCAGGCAGTACCAGCAGGTACTGGGGCTATGTTTGCCATTATTGGTTTAGATAATGATGCAATCACAAAGGCATGTGATGAAGCAAGTCAGGGAGATGTTGTTAGCCCAGTTAATTTCAACAGTCCAGGTCAAGTGGTTATTGCCGGTAGTAAAGATGCCGTTGAGCGCGCAGGTGCATTGTGTAAAGAGGCGGGCGCTAAAATGGCGGTAGCCTTACCTGTGAGCGTGCCTTCACATTGTGAATTGATGCGTCCTGCTGCAGAAAAGCTTGCTGTAGCGCTAGAGAGTATTGCGTTTAAAACGCCGCAAATAAAAGTAGTGAATAATGTCGATGTTGCTAGCCCTGAAGCTGCAGCGGAGATTAAAGATGCTTTAGTACGCCAGCTATATTGTCCAGTTAGATGGTCAGAGACGGTAAATGCCCTTTCTGCGCAAGGTGTGACAGCCTTGTTTGAAATTGGGCCTGGAAAAGTACTCACCGGGTTGGCGAAGCGTATCGATCGTTCGTTAACTGCGAAAGTGGTCAATGATGTGGTATCAGTTGCCGCGTTGACCGAATAGGAGATAGACATGAGCGTTACAATAGATTTATCAGGAAAAGTGGCTTTAGTGACTGGTGCTAGCCGTGGTATTGGCCGTGCAGTGGCTGAAACATTAGTAGCCGCTGGCGCGACCGTTGTTGGTACAGCAACTAGCGAACGCGGGGCTGCAGCTATCCAAGAATACTTAGGCGACAGTGGTTTTGGACTCGTGCTAAACGTAACTGATGCCGATTCTGTTACTGAACTGTTTGCCAGCATTAAAGAGAAAGCAGGTGAGGTTAATATTCTTGTAAACAATGCAGGTATCACACGTGATAACTTGTTAATGAGAATGAAAGAGGACGAGTGGGGCGATATCATAGATACCAACCTGACCTCAATCTTTAGAACCTCAAAAGCCGTTATGCGTCCAATGATGAAAAAGCGTAATGGACGTATCATCAATATTGGCTCAGTCGTAGGCTCTATGGGTAATCCAGGGCAAACAAACTATTGTGCAGCAAAAGCTGGTTTGATTGGATTTACAAAATCTCTTGCAAAGGAGGTTGCATCTCGTCAAATAACAGTGAATGCTATTGCTCCTGGTTTTATCCAAACGGATATGACGGATGAGCTGACTGAAGAGCAGCAACAGGGTATCATGTCGCAGGTTCCGATGGAGCGATTAGGACAAGCACAAGAGATAGCTAATGCTGTGCTGTTCTTAGCATCGGATTCAGCAGCATACATTACTGGTGAAACTCTCCATGTAAATGGCGGCATGTATATGGCTTAGGCCTGATTAGCTAGATAGTTGTAATTAGACTATCTAGCACAGGCTTTTCAAATTTATCTTGATATTTATCAAGTTTAAAAATGAAGCATAATGATAATTTTTTAGGGTGACAGACTGTTTTTGCATCGATCTATTGATGATCGGCATCAACATATGCATAATTCGTGGTTAGACCACAAAAGTTAAGCTTGCATTGTTAGCCAAATTGAATAAACTACTCGCAATCTTGCGCAAGTGCGTAATTTGAATAGGAAAGAAAACTAATGAGCAACATCGAAGAACGTGTAAAGAAAATCATTATTGAGCAACTAGGTGTTAAAGAAGAGGACGTTAAGTCTGCTGCATCTTTCGTTGACGACTTGGGTGCAGATTCTCTGGACACGGTTGAGTTGGTTATGGCTCTAGAAGAAGAGTTTGACACCGAGATCCCTGATGAAGAAGCTGAAAAGATCACTACTGTTCAGGCAGCGATCGATTACGTTTCAAAGAATCAGTAATCCTGAATTCTAGAAAACAGGCAGCATTTATGCTGCCTGTTTTTGTTTCTGGCTATTGGAAAAGCGTGTTCCCTTCACTAGTATTTAAACTTCTAACAGTCCAGATTTCTTCAGAAGCGTAGTCCAATGCTTCTATCATGTTTAACTCACTACAAAAAGGTGAAAACGTGTCTAAACGTCGTGTAGTCGTAACTGGTCTTGGTTTAGTTAGCCCTGTAGGCAATACCGTTGATTCATCCTGGAAAGCGCTCGTTTCAGGAAAAAGCGGAATAGCCCCTATCACTAAGTTTGACGCTAGCGAGTTCTCAACTCAATTTAGCGGCTCAGTAAAAGATTTTAATATTGAGACTTACCTTTCTAAGAAAGATGCTCGTAAGATGGATCTCTTCATTCAATACGGAATGGCTGCTGGTATTCAAGCGGTTGAAGATGCTGGTATTGAGATGGACAAGCTCGATCCTGCTCGCGTCGGTACCGCAATCGGTGCTGGCATGGGCGGAATGCCGCTGATTGAAAAAGGTCATGCTGCATTAATGAAAGGTGGGCCTCGTAAAATCTCTCCATTTTTCGTACCAAGCACTATCATCAATATGATTTCAGGTCATCTATCTATTAAATATGGAATGACGGGGCCTAACTTTGCAGTGACCACTGCCTGTACTACAGGTGTGCATAATATCGGTTTCGCTGCGCGTACCATTGCTTATGGTGATGCAGATATCATGGTTGCGGGTGGGGCAGAAGATGTGACTTGCCCATTAGCTGTCGGCGGCTTTGGTTCAGCTAAAGCGCTCTCTACTCGTAATGATGATCCACAAGCTGCGAGTCGCCCTTGGGACAAGGACAGAGATGGCTTTGTTATCGGTGATGGTGCTGGTGTTATGGTGATGGAAGAGTATGAGCATGCCAAGGCGCGTGGTGCGACCATCTATGGTGAGCTTGTTGGTTTTGGTATGAGTGGCGATGCTTTTCATATGACATCACCTCCGGCTGATGGAGCGGGCGCGGCTGCAGCGATGGCTAATGCGCTTAATGATGCCAAACTTGCAAAAGAGCAAGTGGGCTATATTAATGCTCATGGCACTTCAACACCGACAGGTGATAGGGCTGAAGCGGCTGCAGTGAAGTCGACGTTCGGTGATCATGCCTACGACTTGCTAGTAAGCTCAACGAAGTCTATGACTGGCCATTTACTCGGGGCGGCGGGCTCAGTTGAGGCGATCATCACCTTACTGGCTCTGCGCGATCAAGTTGTGCCTCCGACGCTCAACTTAGATAACCCTGATGAAGGTTGCGATCTTGATTTTGTGCCACATACTGCACGAGACCACAAGTTTGAGTATGCACTTTGTAACTCATTTGGATTTGGTGGCACTAACGGTTCGCTCTTATTTAAAAGAGGCTAACTTAGTGTAACGCTCCTTAGTTACAAGATTAAAAAAAGCGCCTAATGGCGCTTTTTTTATAACAAACATCCAATTTTAACTCAGAAGATTAAATATACGTGTCCCAATGGTTAAGCTTAGTTAATCCAGTGGATAACAGCTTGGCACATCGCCTTGATAGGCAGATACTCTTCACTTCTAAAGTTATTTGCTAAGGTAAGAAAATGTTAAATCTTGTGGTGGTACCTCTAATGCCTTTAGTCGGTGCATTAACGGCCAATTTAAGTGAGTTGATACGTGGAGAGAATAAAGAGTTTCACCCTAACCTTTCCGTAGGTATAAAGACCTTTACGCTTGCTGCTGCGGCATTTACTTTAGTATGGTTTGCCTTACTTATTACCGCTATAACGACCGGTGGTGGGTCTGATGTTCTTGCTGGAATAGAAGTTTTAGCGCTATTTATGATTGGGCTCGGCCTTTATTTATCATTAAAAGCAACCCGCTTTTTGAGTGAGACTGCTCAACTATGGATGTATCGACTGGCTTTACCAGTGACATTAACCGCATGTCTTTTAGTCTCTCTATTTGGATAAATGTGCGTTTGCGACTTAATTCATCTAAGTCCTTACTTTAGAGGTACTCTCCAGCTAGTTTTTGGCATACACTAAATGAATATTATATTGATTCGAGATGGCGATGGCTGGAAAAGAGAGAGAGATAACTTTAAGGTTTCTTGCTGAACCTGCAGATGTGAATTTTGGTGGTAAAGTTCACGGTGGAGCCGTAATGAAATGGATCGATTTAGCGGCGTATGCTTGTGCTGCAGCATGGAGTGGCAAATATTGTATCACGGCTTATGCCGGTGGAATCCGCTTCGTTAAACCTATCCATGTTGGCAATATCGTAGAGACGAGTGCTAAGGTGATCTACACAGGGCGCAGCTCTATGCATCTTGGAATAGATGTGAAAGCTGGCGATCCTAAGAACCCTGAACGCCATCTTACGACTCACTGTATTGTTATTATGGTTGCAGTGGATGATGCAGGTCACCCTACAGAAGTGCCAGAGTGGATACCAGAAACAGATCAAGATATTGAGCTTAGAGACTCCGCACTTCGCTTGATGGAGATGCGCAAGAAGATTGGCGCTGAAATGGAAGCTCACGTTAAGTAAAAGTCATATTGAGTAAAGGCACCTTTGGGTGCCTTTTTTATTGGATTAAAAACAAAAAACAGGAATTGAGATGGCAAAAGTTGCATTTTTAGGGTTAGGGGTGATGGGATATCCGATGGCTGGGCATCTTGTCAAATCAGGGCATCAAGTTTCAGTTTATAATCGTACGGCTGCTAAGGCGCGGGCTTGGGTTGATGAGTTTGGTGGCCGGTATGAAGTCAGTCCTAAACCTGTGGCTCAAGATCAAGATATTGTCTTTATCTGTGTGGGTAATGATGATGATTTACGTCAGGTAACTTTAGGTGATGAAGGTGTACTAAGCGGTATGTCTGCAGGCGCAATTTTGGTTGATCATACCACCGCATCAGCAGATGTGGCCCGTGAAATAGGCGCAATTGCTGCAAACGCTGGCATTGGCTTTATTGACGCGCCGGTTTCTGGTGGTCAGGCTGGCGCTGAAAATGGTGTACTCACTGTAATGGCTGGCGGCGATGAGGTAACTTTTGAGAAAGTGACACCTGTAATTGAGTCCTATGCGCGCTGCGTGGAACGTTTGGGCGAGGTAGGCGCAGGACAATTAACTAAAATGGTAAACCAGATCTGTATTGCTGGTGTGGTACAGGGCTTATCTGAAGGACTTCACTTTGCAAGAAGTGCAGGGCTTGATGGCGAAAAAGTGGTTGAAGTGATCAGCAAAGGTGCTGCTCAATCCTGGCAGATGGAGAATCGATATCAAACCATGTGGCAGGGAGAATATAACCTAGGGTTTGCCGTTGATTGGATGAGAAAAGATCTCAATATTGCGTTAAATGAAGCAAGAAAGAATGGCTCACACCTGCCATTAACAGCATTAGTGGATCAATTTTATTCAGAGGTGCAAGCGATAGGTGGCAGTCGCTGGGATACGTCAAGCTTACTGGCTAAGCTTGAAAGAAATAGAAATTAAGACGTAGTTACCAGCCCCGAATAAAAAAGGACTGCCAAAGCAGTCCTTTTTATATTTGATGGAAATTACTCTGGTTCGAGAACGATATGTTCAAGCTCTACAGCTGCAACGGCATGTAGTGCGTCCATCGTCGCCCCAACAAGAGAAACCTTTCCTTGAGATGATTCGATAAGCACTGCGCGCGTTATCTCATTAAACTCTCGGTTGTGCCTCGCCATCGTAGAAAGAGCCATCTGCATAGGTAACATAGAGGGGTTAAATGCAGCATTTTCTGCATAGCGTCCACAATAGGTTGCACCATCTTTGGTCTCTAATACAACAGCGGCAAAACTTGCTGTGTAAGGGGCATAACTTAAACTTGCGTGATCTAGGCCTTCGATAATCATAGGATCTGAACTCTCTAAACTAAATGTATGTTCCTGCTTAGAGAGGAGTGGTGCGGTAACATTGAGATCGCTCGGGCCAAAGGCGTAAGGCAAATAATGGCTAAGAGGATTAGCTTTCTGCTCTGGAAGGTGAATGTTTACTTTAGAGCCTTCCACTAATTCGTTCATAAATTGACGACAATGGCCACACGGAGAGAAATTGACCACTATATCTACAATTTGAGTTTCACCACTAAGCCAAGCGTGGCTGATTGCACTTTGTTCTGCATGAACTGAGTGGAATAGCGCTTCTCCCTGAAGTTCCATATTCCCACCCATATAGATATCACCACTCTTGCCTTTGGCAATAGCACCAACATAAAAGTCACTGATGGGCGGTCTTGCGAGTGTAGCTGCTATGGGTAATAAGGCGATTAATAACTTATCTTCAGCGAGACCGCTCTTACTGACTAATTCAGCCAATTGTTGCGCATCAATATGTCCTGCAAAGTCTTTATGTAATAACGGTACTAGCGCATCGGAAAGCGCCTTCGGCAATTGAGAAATACTATTGATAAATCTATCTTGCATCTGCCATATCCTACTTTGGTATGTTAGTTAAGCTCATTCTAGTAAGCAGCTTTTAATAATAATGCGATCACAGTCACACTTATCTTTGGCTATGTTATAAGTTGCTAAGATAATGACATAAAGCTGTAAGTAACTTTTGCTTTTCATCATCCGTCTCAGTTTCAATGAGTAAGTTTTCTAACTTAAGCATGTAGTCAGGATCGTTGAGCCTTGTTTGGCAAAACTCTCGCCATCGGATTGATTCAGACTCATCAAGTGTTGCAGGGTAGTTTCTTGCTCTGTACCTAAACAACATCTCCTTAAGCCTAGTATCATCAAAGTTAAGCTCTAAAGCGGCTAAGTTTTGAGGCAAGGTGTGACGAATTATTTCCATTTTTTCTTTGTCTGCAGAGCTGAAAAAACCACCACTATATAATTGAAGATCTGGGTCGGTAATATCTGAGTCATGTTCAACATCAAATACCATGACCAATTTTTCTCGTAGCTCAGGGTGTTGTTTTAATAATTTGTACTGCTCACGCGCAAAGGCTTTATCTATATTCAACCTTTGAGCATTTTCATCGGTCAAAATTTTAGGTGAAGTAATGAACGGGCATTTATTAATATGGATCTGTTTTAAGCTTATAGGAAGCTCACCCTCCGCAAGATCTGATCTACGGGTATACATTCTTTCTCTTATCTGTTCAACAGTGAGTTCTATAAGCGGGGAGATATCCATTGCTAAATTAATGCATATAACCGCATTTTTGTTTGTCGAGTGGTGAGCGACAGGTGCGATTAATGTTGTGCAACCATGTTCAGCACTGATTTTTGAGCTTACATGGACTAATGGCAGCATATTTAGTACATCAATTTGCTTGCTCACTTCTTGTTTACGTCTTAGCTGGAAGTAATATTCAAAAAGTTTAGGCTGTTTTTGTTTAATGAGTTTTGCCATATCGATGGTGGCATAGACATCTGACATGGCGTCATGGGCTTTTTCATGACTTAAATCATTTGCTTGCGTCAGGTGCTCAAGTTTAAAACTTGGCGAGCCGTCATCCTTCAGAGGCCATTCAATGCCTTCAGGCCTAAATGCGTAACAAGCCCTAACGAGGTCAATAATATCCCAGCGCGAGTTACCCTGTTGCCATTCGCGGGCGTAGGGGTCGTAAAAGTTACGGTAAAAACCATATCGAGTGACTTCATCATCGAAACGGATTGAGTTATATCCAGCAACACAAGTGTTTGGCTGACTGAACTGTTCATTGACCTTAGCCATAAACTCAGCTTCTGGCATGCCTTTCATATTCGCCAGTTGTGGCGTGATCCCCGTAATTAAAATAGCTTCAGGAGAGGGGAGGTAATCGTTGGCAACTTTACAATAAAAAGTCACAGGCTCTGAGACAAGATTAAGATCCATATCTGTTCTTATTCCAGCAAATTGAGAGGGTCTATCTTTCGCTGGATTTGCACCGAAAGTTTCATAATCGTGCCAGAAGATGGTGTTATTAGAACTGTGAGACATAGAGAACAAGTATTAGGAGGTAGTTGCTAATAATCATAGCATTGTAAACTATTGCTTGTCGTTACTTAGGCTAAGGACAATTTGAACATATGGGTAAATTTAGTCCTTGTTATCACTTATTAAGGTCTAGTTTATCGAGAATGTGTGCAATAAATTTCTCTAGCTATGACAGTTATATCATTTATTTGTTTAAATTTAACTGGTTACAATCTGGTGCCTGGGGTTTGTGCAGGGTACAATCAATCTCTAACCAGAGGCAGTTATAGATGTTTGAACCTTTATTAACCCAACCAGCAATTATTACCTTAGTAAATAGTGCTAGCTTGAAGATCACCCTAAATGAAAATATTAGCGACTTTGGCCTATTTCAGGCCATTAGTGGACATTTAGGTGAGTTTATTGTCGTAGAGATCAGTGATACTTCGATGTCGCTGCTATATCGTTTACACCCATTTTTATCGTTAGTAACACTTCCTTCAGATTTATCAGACCCATCTGACTCATCAGGCGCGTCAAAGCCATCAAATTCGTTTAACCCAAGCTTGAGTCGAAGTGGTGGGCAAGGTTGGAGGTTGTTTTCCGGTCTTGGTGTTGCGCCTACAATAAGTAGTCAGCAGCTGCGAGCAGGGCTTGAAATCGATGTGCAGTTTACTAATAAGGTCGATTTCAGCCTTTCCAGTGACGCCAAATGGCAATTAGTCGCTTTAGAGGAAGATTTCAGGGTTTTTCATGGTCCAAGAGAGCTTGTACAAGCAAGAGCTTTAGTATCGAGGGCGTTTAGCTATGACTCCACGACTGAGCAGATCTTGTTAGAGTTATCGGAGCTTGAGAATGTTCGTAGCGACTTGTCACGTTTTGGAAACAGTGAGCTTGTTTTGAGACATCCAGATGTCAGCGCAGAGGTTTTAAAGCTAGATGCCCAGCTATCACGTAAGAAACAGTGGCTATCAAGAAGCTTTAATCAATCTGTCGAACGACATAATTGGCAAACTGCGTCTAATCAAATTGCCACAAATGATGTTCAAACGAGGCAATTAGAGTATTATCGCCTGCTTTCGACTCCAGCTGTCAATGAGATGGTTCATCAGCTTATAATTGATGAAGAGTAAATCGTTCTACTAGTGCCTTGGATTAATAAATGAAATATGTTTGCCCCCTATGTAAAAGTGCATTGCAACTGCAACAGATGACTTGGTCCTGTGATAAAAACCATCGATTTGATTGTGCTAAAGAGGGCTACGTTAATCTGTTACCCGTTCAGAAAAAGCGCTCTAAAGATCCTGGTGACAATAAAGAGATGATGTTTGCTAGAAGGGAGTTTCTTAACAAAGGGCACTATCAAGGGCTCAGTGATAGAGTCAATGAACTCGCACATCAGTATTGCCCAGATGCTAAGTTAGGCCTTGATATCGGTTGCGGTGAGGGATATTACAGCCATCGTTTATCAGAACGTTTACCTAATATGACACTTCAGGGGTTAGATATATCAAAATCGGCACTTAAGTATGCCTCCAAGCGATATAAAGATATCAGCTTTTGTGTTGCTAGTGCTTTTGAGATGCCTTTTGAACCTGAGCAGTTTGATCTGTTACTTCGAATTTATGCCCCATCATTAGATGAAGAGCTGAGAAGGGTGTGTAAACCTGGCAGTATTTTGATAACGGCTTCTGCCGGTCAGAATCATCACTTTACTTTAAAGCAGATGATCTATGATGACCCCAAGCACCATATAACACAAAGTAGTCATATTGAGGGGTTTGAACTACTACATCGCGAAAACCTTGAGTTACAGTTAGTGCTATCTGATGAGGCTGACATAAGTCACTTTCTTAATATGACACCTTATAGTTGGAAATTAACCGATGAGCAGAAAGCCGATTTAGTGAAGACTGGGCTGAGCTGTGAGCTTGATTTTAAAATTGAAATTTTTAGTGCCATTTAATCTTCAAAAGTACAAAAGCGGTCAAAAAACAAACAAGCGCTTGTTTTTAGTGTTTTTACACCACTTTTATCTTGGTTAAACTTAGAACAAGCAACAGAAAATAAAGCAAAATTATAGTGATCATATTGTTTTTGTTTGTTGACATAGGCTGAGAATGATTTATAGTGGATGCAGCTTGAAGGTTGGGCTTATTTCTATGTATCAATACGATCCGTTCGTCCTGTTAACATAAGTAATACCGGCATATTCCAGCTTTACTGCCGTTTTGGCTTTATTTTATTTTAGTTACAGGATTTATATCATGTCTCAAGTTACTGGCGTTGTTAAGTGGTTCAACTCTGACAAAGGTTTTGGATTTATCGAGCAAGAGTCTGGTCCAGACGTATTCGTTCACTTCCGTGCGATTCAATCTGACGGTTTCAAAACTCTTGACGAAGGTCAGAAAGTTCAATTCACTGTGACTCAAGGTCAGAAAGGTCCACAAGCTGAAAACGTAACTGTCGTTTAAGTTTGGGCTTTCGATTAGCATTAAGCTAATCCAAAAGAATTTAGTAAGAGCTGCGATTTATCGCAGCTCTTTTTTTTACATCAAAATTTGTCTGATACATATAAATCTTATAGCTGTAAGCCTGATAGTTGCAAGCTCTATAGGTAGTAAGTCTTATAGTCGTAAGTTTTATAGTAGTAAGTCTTATAGCAGTAAAAAACTCAATTTTTCTAGAAACCCCAGATAGCAAAAAGTATCGAATCTCAATAGATAAACTCACTCCCGACCAATAAGCTCTTCATACCTCATCAATTGATTGTATCTCTTGTTTATTTATAGCGCTCTGAGACGTAGTACAAGCTGCTATTAACGCTATAGTTCAACAGTAAAACAACTTTCAAACTGATTAGATTCATTTTAATCGGCATATGATGCGGTCGCTCAGCGTGACGGTAGCGCTTTAGAGGTAAGGTCATTAATTGCTCCTTGATAACTGCTACTGCGTTACTCTCGATAATAGCTCCTGCATTATTCTACCTTCGACCATCCATGGTCTCGTACCTCCTATATCCATATAGTCGTGAATAAATGACATTCACAACATCTGACCTTCATGGGTCAAGGAAATGTCTAAAGTATGTAGGGAACATACTAGACCATGTTCTTTGTAACGAGTGAAGCGCATAGTTGTTGAAATAGGCTTGATAGCGTTTCTGAAGTGCAAAAGTCGCGCTGAGCAGGCCGACATTAACCCAAGAGGTAGGTATTGCTGAAAGCTTTATAATATTACACGCGGGTATCAAAGTGGGGGCTTAGATATAGGTTGGTACTTGAGCTATCGTTGTTAGTTATAATGGTATTAGGTTGAACCTTGGAAGGCTGTAAAGAGTGGAGATGTCATTGCCATCTCCACTCATTGGCTTAACCTATGAGGAGAACAGTTTATCTTCCAGCGTCCTTCCTTTCAAAATTGCTTTGTAGCGCCAACCTTGAGCTAAAAACAGTTTGAAAAGCTGCAGTTCAAGATCAGTGATCTGCTTGGCATTGTAGTGGATTAAAAACTCATTCTCTTGCTTAGCGGTAACAGAGTTGACCCCTGATAGCTTCTCTACTTCTTCGATTAGCGCCGTATTATCACATTCTTGCATTGAAATAGTGACGTATTCATCGAGCAAGTTTTCCTGCATAGAAACAGATTGGCCAAGCTTGCCATTGTCGAGATAGAGCACTTGATCACATAGCTTTTCAAGTTCATCGAGATTATGAGAGCTGATAACAAAGGTGATCTCATGAGACAATGAACGTACAAGCTCACGTATAACTTTGGCATTAACAGGGTCGAGTCCGGCGGTTGGCTCATCTAATAAAACAAGTTCTGGTGAGCCTATTAAAGCCTGCGCAATAGATGCCCGCTTACTCATGCCATGGCTAAGCGCCGTTGGCTTTTGCTGGGCGACATCTTTGAGGCCTACAAGCGAGAGCACTCTTAGCCCTTCAGATTTTGCTTGAGACTTGCTCAAGCCTTGTAACGTACCGAAGAGAGTGAATTGTGTGATCAGGTTTAAGTTTGGATCTAAGGCAGCATCTTGAGGGAGGGATGACACTTTACCAAGCAGCTTTCTACTTCCTGGTTGCTCTCCCATGATCGTAACGTTGCCGCTACTAGGAAGCAGATAACCACACAGTAAACTAAATAGTGTTGTTTTTCCTGCACCATTAGGTCCAACAAGTGCAATTGGTGCACCCGTCGAGAGGGATATGCTAACAGAGTCTAATGCCTGTTTGCTTCCGTAAGATTTACTCAAGTTTTCGCAAGTGATTAGGCTCATAATGCACTCCTTGTCATATAAGTTCTGCCAAGGAAAAGTAATACCGCAGCTTGGATGAGGGGGATTGGTGCATAGACTAAACTGGATATTCCTTGAGTATTGATCATCATACTCAGTTGAGCGCCGGGTAGAAACCAACTTAATATTGAGCCAACAGCTGGGAGTTGGCTGTTAATTAACGCAATAATGATAGCGCTCGCCGCCCAAAGTAGTATTGCGTAGATGGTTGCCTGTCTAGCAGAGCCTGCATAGAGAGATAGCAATGCCATGATCGCAGTATAGGGGAGTAAAATGATAAAAATATTGATGAAAACCATGAAACCAGAGGTCAATGCTGCAAGCACTAGGGTGCCATCTCGAGACAGTGCCAGTAAGACGGTTGCTAATACTGTCAGCAGCAAGAGTAAAGATTGAATTAACATATGGCCGATAAATCGTCCAAAGAAAAGGCTATCTCTGCCGGTTCTCAATGTCAAAAACCTAAAACTTCCCCTTTGTTTATCTGAAGCAAATTGATCGGCAGATACAAAAATGCTGAATAGTGGAAAGATATAGAGTGCAGCAACCCAAAATATGGCCATTTCAGCGACTTTCCATTGAAACAGTTTATCGACGGATGATTCACCAAATACGCTCGTGATCAACTGTCTAAATTCAGGGCTTAGTAGAATGTCAGAAGCACTGCGGATTGGGTAAAGTAGGATTAATAACCATACTAAGCCAAAAGCTATGAGTGCAATGAGTCCCTTAGGGTTAAACAGTAATTTTTTTAATTCAAATTTGGCTAATATGAGCGTATTACGCGCAAATCCATTGTTGAGATTAGCTTCCAAAATCATCCCTTATTGGTTATTAAACATCCTCACTCAAGACTAACACGCTTAAGGTTTGAGAAGGTTTCAATGAGTAACATGTTGTTTCGTCGTAGAGCTTAACTGATACGTTTTAATAAAGGTCGATTTAATTAAGTAGATCGTGGAGTGCTTCTTTTAATTGTGCAACCTCTTGCTCGAGTTTCTCAACCCGTTGTACTAACTCATCTTGCTGTTGATTGGCTGCTCGAGCTGGTGAGGATGAGATGGCCGACACTTCACAAGAGGGGGCTGTTATCGTTTCTCTTGCTTGGTCGGAAAATAGACCAATAAAACGAGAGTCTCTCTTGCCTGGTTCCCTTGGCAGTTGTTTAACCAGCGCAGGCTCTAATTGAGCTAAAGCACTGAGTGTCTTATCAACTTCAATAACATCACTAAATTGATGCAGTCGGTTACTGCGCGTCTTGAGCTCACCTGGCGTCTGTGGACCTCGTAAGAGTAATAAGCATACGATAGCAAACTGAGCTGGAGTAAATTGAAGATCGCTAAATTCAGTATTACAAAATCTATGTTTAAATTTGACTACACGAGAGCCGAAACCTGATTGCTCAGTAACAAACCTCAATTTCATTAAAGAATCTAAAGCGGCTTGTGTTTCTGACTCTGTCATTGCCATTACAGGTTCACGGCTAGACTTTTGATTACAAGCTAAGGTTAACGAATTGAGTGATAAAGGGTAAGACTCTGGTGTGGTGACCTCTTTTTCAAGTAGGCAACCAATAACTCTTGCTTCATGGAGTGATAAATTCATTTTGTTTGACTCATAAAAAAAGCATGACTTTGTTATAACAGAGTCATGCTTTCAATCAAAGGCGCAAGTCAGAACTAATTGCCTTTATGGATGATATCTAATCAACTTACGATATTGAAGTGTAAGATTAGTTATCAGCCAGTCTGATCCCATCAGTATCTATGGTGATCTGTTTGCTCTTATATAAGCCGCCAATGCTCTTTTTAAACGCTTTTTTGCTCATTGATAATTTAGCATAAATGGTATCGGCATCAGTTTTATCATTTAAAGGAAGGAAGCCGCCAGCTTGCTCTAATTTAAACATGATAGTTGTAGAGTACTTATCAAGCTCTTGCTTAACACCTGTCTGTAAGATCAGGTCGATTTTGTCGTCGGCTCGAACTTGTTTAATATAGCCTTTTAATTTTTGGCCAAAACTTAAGGTGCGATAAACTTCATTCTTGAAGATCACCCCCCAATGGCTTTGGTTAACAATCGCTTTGTAACCAAGATCGGTTGTACCACCTATGATCAGATTGACTTGTTCGCCTTTAGTATAAGGAGGAGGCGTGGTGTCGAGGAATTTATCAATTTTAGACGATGCAACAATTCGGTCATCGACATTGCTGGTATAGATATAGACTAAGTAAGAGCGACCCTCTACGATCTCTCTGTGCTGCTCACCAAATGGTAGCAGTAGGTCTTTATCTAAGCCCCAATCTAAAAATGCACCGTATTGCCCCGTTGCAACCGCTTTTAAAAATGCAAACTGACCTACCTGAGCGAGCGGCTTTTTAGTGGTCGCTATCACCATATCGTCAGAATCTAGATATAGGAAAACGTCTACCATGTCACCGATGTTACACTCTTTTGGGGTAACTTTACTTGGAAGCAAGACTTGGCCAAGTTCTTCTGCATTAAGGTATACACCAAAATCCACAAGCTTAACGACTTCAAGTGTGCATGTTTTTCCTATTTGTATCATGAGACTCTCTATTACTATTGGTAATGATATTTGGACATTTTGATTGCGGATTATAGTGGAAAATCGCGCAACAATCTGTAAGTGATTTTACTCTCTTTCTCAATTTTGAGTAAAAAATTGATGTTGGAGGTTCTTTTTGCTCATTACATGCTAATGTTGACTGGATCTGCGAGCCATTTATTTTGTATCTTTAAGTGATATTTATGCTTGCAATCAAGTTAACTCGGGTGTTTAATTGCGCCCCATTTTTATCGTCTGGTGATGGACTTACTGTTAATCACCAGGCTGATTACTCAATGGTTAGAGATGGCATATTTCCTTTGGTTTTTGCTTTTCGATTTCTTTTATAGGTTTAAAAATTATGAGTGATTGGTCTATTAATGATGCCCGAACTGGGTATAACGTTAATTATTGGAGCCAGGGGTTATTTGGTATAGATGATGGCGGGGAAGTCACTGTCTCTCCAGATCAAGCAAACCCCAATTTTACTATTGGCTTAAATGAGCTGGCAAAAGATATGGTCAAGTCAGGAGTCAATCTCCCTGTTTTGGTCAGATTCCCCCAGATCCTTCACCACAGAGTCAACAGTCTGTGTCATGCATTTAACCAAGCCATTGTGAAATACCAATACGAGGCCGACTATTTACTGGTTTACCCTATTAAGGTAAATCAACAGCAAACAGTCGTTGAGGAGATCCTTGCTAGCCAAAAGTTTAAAGAGGTGCCTCAACTAGGGCTCGAAGCGGGCAGTAAACCTGAGTTAATGGCCGTTCTTGCTATGGCACAAAAAGCCAGCTCAGTGATCATCTGTAATGGGTATAAAGATATTGAATATATCCGCTTGGCTTTGATTGGCGAGAAGTTAGGTCATAAAGTTTATATTGTTCTTGAGAAACTCTCTGAGCTGAAAGTGGTGCTGCAAGAGTCTAAGAAGCTCGGGGTTACCCCAAGACTTGGTTTACGAGTTCGTCTTGCCTTCCAGGGCAAAGGTAAATGGCAAGCTAGCGGTGGAGAAAAGTCTAAGTTTGGGCTTTCAGCGGCTCAAGTGCTTACTGTTATCAAGGCGCTCAAAGATGAGCAGATGTTGGACTCATTACAGTTACTGCACTTTCACTTAGGTTCTCAAATTGCCAACATTAGGGATATTAGACAAGGTGTGAGTGAAGCGGGTCGATTCTATTGTGAATTGCAAAAGCTCGGCACTAATGTCAAATGTTTTGATGTCGGTGGTGGCTTGGCTGTTGATTATGACGGCACACGCAGTCAAAGCAGTAACTCGATGAATTATGGTCTGACAGAATACGCAAATAATATTGTGAGTGTGCTGACTGATATCTGTAATGAATATCAGCAACCTATGCCGAGGATTATCTCTGAATCAGGTCGTTTCCTGACGGCTCATCATGCAGTGCTCATTACCGATGTTATTGGTACAGAGGCCTATAAAGCTGAGGTGATAGAAGCCCCTGAAGATGACGCTTCGCAGTTATTGCAAAATATGTGGCAATCTTGGATAGAGGTTAGTGGCCGCGCGGATCAACGGGCGCTGATTGAGATCTATCATGATTGTCAGAGTGATTTAGCTGAGGTTCACTCATTATTTGCTCTGGGCCAACTGACATTGACTGAGCGTGCTTGGGCTGAGCAGGTCAATCTACGTGTTTGTCATGAGCTTCAGGGTGTTTTAAGTTCCAAGTATCGTTTTCATAGACCCATTATTGATGAATTAAATGAAAAGCTTGCTGATAAATTCTTTGTAAACTTTTCACTGTTTCAGTCACTACCTGATGCATGGGGGATTGACCAAGTCTTTCCTGTATTGCCGCTTTCAGGATTAGATAAAAAGCCTGAACGCCGTGCTGTTATGCTTGATATCACCTGTGATTCTGATGGCACTATTGACCAGTATGTTGATGGCCAGGGGATTGAAACGACGCTTCCCGTTCCCGCGTGGAGTGCAGAGAGCCCCTATTTGATAGGTTTCTTCCTTGTTGGGGCGTATCAGGAAATTTTAGGTGATATGCATAACCTCTTCGGTGACACCAATTCAGCTGTCGTGAGGGTGGATGAAAACGGCTTAACAAATATTGAGTCAGTGCTAGCGGGTGATACCGTGGCTGACGTACTTAGGTATGTCAATTTAGATGCCGTCTCCTTTATGCGTACGTATGAAGAGTTAGTCAATTTACATATTGAAGAGGGCGAGAGAGCTAATATCCTAGAGGAGCTACAGCTTGGTCTGAAAGGTTATACCTATTTAGAAGACTTTTAGTAATTAGAAGATTCTCTGTAATTTGAAGATGTCTCGTATTATTGGCGCTGTAACCGTACTATAGGGCTACTCCTATAGTACGGTGATTAGAATGTGTAAAACTAGGTGCAGTCGTCATGATATTTGAAGGTTCAGAGAAGATTATTGAGATAGGTTTAACTGAACCATCTTCTTCACTAAGACAACAGCCAGCAAGCTTTTGGCAGGAACTGGTTGCGAGTGCGGGGGCTGAAATTATCTCCCACATTCAAAATGATGATTGTGATGCCTACTTGTTGAGCGAGTCTAGTTTATTCGTGTGGGATAAGCGTATAAGAATGCTCACCTGTGGCGAAACACAGCTGTGTGATGCTTTAGTATTTTTTATTGAGCATTTCGGTTCTCATTCTATTGCCTATTCGACCTATCAAAGAAAAAATGAGTACCTGCAACAACCTGAGATCAGAAGTTTCCAGCAAGATTTAGAGTTTATTAAAACATCTATTTGTGGAAAAGGTTATCGGGTAGGGCACTTAGACAGCCATCATCACTACCTTTTTGTGTCAGCCAATCAAGATACAAGTATTAAGCCACTCTCAACGACAGAGTTGTTGATGTATCATTTAGCTGAGCCCAAAGCTGTATTTTATCGTTCAAAAGGCCAGACAAGTGCAGCGATACGCGCTCAGTTGGCGCTCGATAAGTTGTTTCAGGGATTTATTTTTGACGATCACCTCTTTACTCCTTTTGGCTATTCGCTCAATGGCATTAAGGGAGATAAATATTTCACGATACACATTACTCCTCAGGCGCAGAGCTCATATTGTAGTTTTGAAACTAATATTGCTGCGGAGGAGTTACCGGCAAAGGTGTTAGAGCAATTTTTAAAAAATATGGCACCAGAGCGATGGGATCTTATTGCCTTTGACCGACCTTTAGTCCAGGTTGAACCATGCCGTGAGTCATGTATTAATACTTGCTCAATTAGAACTGAAGGGGATTACGATGTACATTTCAAGCATGTACATCAACCTCATAAATTACCATTTGCAGAAGTTATATAATAAATAAAGATGTTGGAGAGTGTATGACCACCATGATTGATAAGCCAGATTATTCCTTGTATTCCAATGCGTTCGGCTATTTGAGGCAACCATTGGATTTCAACCCAATCGCCGCTGATGCAGATGTTGTTATCTTAGGTCTGCCTTTTGATATGGCAACCACTGGACGTTCAGGTGGCCGTATGGGACCGGGAGCAATCAGACAAGCTTCGATCAACCTAGCATGGGAAGAGACGCGTTGGCCTTGGGATTTTAAACTTTGTGACACCTTAAAGATCGTTGATGCTGGCGATCTTGTTTATGATTGTGGTGATTCAGCTGACTTTACGCAACGTGTTGAAGACTTTGCATCTGCCATTCTCGATTCTGGAAAAGCAATGCTGAGTTTTGGTGGTGATCACTTTGTGACTTTGCCGCTATTAAGAGCGCATTTTAAGCAGCATGGCAAGATGGCCTTGCTACATTTTGATGCCCATACAGATACATACAGTCAAGGCAGCAAGTATGATCATGGCACTATGTTTTACCACGCACCTAAAGAGGGGATTATCTCTACTGAACATTCTATTCAAGTAGGGATAAGAACCGAGTATGAACGAGACTCTCACCAGTTTCAGGTGATTGATGCTGCAACGGCTAATGATATGAAAGCGGAAGATATTGTTGTACAAATTAAAGCGCGTGTTGGTGATATGCCCTTGTATGTGACTTTTGATATCGATTGTCTTGATCCCGCTTTTGCGCCTGGGACGGGGACACCAGTATGTGGTGGATTGACCAGTGATAAGGCGATGAAGATTCTTCGTGGTCTGAGGGGAATGAATATAGTCGGTATGGATGTTGTCGAAGTGGCTCCAGCCTACGATTCAGCAGAGATAACAGCGTTGGCTGGTGCAACATTAGGACTTGAGATGCTCCATCTTTGGGCCGATAAAAATATGAGCGTTCAAAGCAAATAGCTTGTCAGGAATTGAAAATGTCAAAACTAAGCGATATTAGGCGTGAATATACGTTAGGAGGACTCCATCAAGAGGACGTACCAAGTAACCCTATGGTGCTCTTTACACGTTGGATGGAGGAGGCTAGAGACAGTGAGTTACTCAGTGATCCGACAGCTATGGTCGTTGCCACAGTTGATGAAACGGGTCAGCCATTTCAAAGGATAGTGCTGTTAAAAAGGTTTGATGATGGTGGCTTTGTATTTTTTACAAATTTAGAAAGCAGAAAGTCACAGCATATTGCATCAAATGCCAAAGTTAGCCTGTTGTTTCCTTGGCACTCATTAGAGCGACAAGTTGCTATCACAGGTGAAGCTACCGCGTTATCTACTGCTGAGGTGATGAAGTACTTTATTACTCGTCCAAAAGAGAGTCAGATCGCAGCCTGGGTGTCTAAACAGTCGAGCAAAATATCGGCAAGACAAGCCTTAGAAACAAAATATGCTGAAATGAAGGCTAAGTTTAGTAACGGTGAGGTGCCATTACCAAAGTTCTGGGGTGGCTATATTGTTAAACCTGAGAGTATTGAGTTTTGGCAGGGAGGAGAGCGCCGATTACATGACCGTTTCCTCTACAGTCTAGAGGGGAGTCATTGGCAGTCTAACAGGCTTGCGCCATAGCGATATCATCTTTTTAGAATGACGCCTATAAACCTTGAGCCATCAACTGGTTCAAGGTTTTTTTGTATCTGTTTAGTGCTAAGTCATCAATATACTGGTCAAGATGCACATCAGTATTTACTTATGTAGATTCATTTATATACTGTATTTAGACATAAGTTTTAAATAAATAGAAATACAAAGGGAGCATGTATGAACAAAGCACTAATCGGTTTGTTACTCAGTTCAGTAATGGTTTCAGTATCAGCCAGTCCTTGGACTGTTGATAATAAGAATTCAAATGTAAATTTTATCTCAACCAAAAAAGTGAATGTTGCTGAGGTGCATCAGTTTCACACTTTTTCTGGTCAACTTGACGATAGTGGCAAGTTCTCTTTATCAATAGATTTAGCGAGTGTGTGGACTAATGTTGAGATAAGAGATATCAGAATGAAAGAGCAACTTTTTGAAGTTGGCAAGTTTCCTAAGCTCACCTTAAGTGCCAATGTTGACAAAGAGGTCGTTAATTCTATTGCCGTAGGCGGTACAAGTGTGATGGATATCTCTGCTGATTTGACGCTACATGGTATTACGCAAACCATGCCTATTTCAGTGACAGTGGCTAAATTGTCTGAGAATCAAATTTTAGTGGTCAGTACTCAGCCAGCCGTCATTAATGCTGCAAACTTTGAGCTTTCAGCCGGCATTGAAAAGTTAAGAGAAATTGCTGGGTTAACCTCAATTAGCCAAGCAGTACCTGTTTCATTCATTTTGACCTTGAATCGTTGAACAGAGGCTGATGTAGATCACCTCAAACGATAATAACGGTTCAATTCTATAAAAAAAACGATAAACTGGACAGTGGGCATGGTATCAACCATGCTCTAACTGATTAGGTGAATAGGTTTAAAAATGGTTACAGATAAAGATGGTTACATGCATCTCATTCAGTATCTCACAGAGCATTTAGGTCTGTTTGAGGCTAAAGAAGCGGTCTCTACAGCCGGTGATACGGTAATGGAATTATTTGAAGAGCAGTTGTCGGCTCAGATCATTATGGTATGCGGACAAAACCCATCGTTAAGTTTTGCGCAACGTAATATGGTCATTCGTGAAATTGATGCAATTGTATATGACCTAGAAGAGATTTTAGCGAATGTATCTAAGCGTATAGCCACACCAGAGCAGACCTTATTTATCACTGAATTTTCTGGTTTGATAAAGAATCTATTTGATCAAGAGATAGCTAAACTCATAGAGGAATAATGAGTTTTTATATTTAGTTACAGTATTTTACATCTCTATCATTGTCACGCCATCAATTGAAGCCTAATGTTTATTATAGATAAACATTAGGACTAACTGGTTGAAATCACTTACTCGTTCACTACATTTTCAACATATAGCAGCTTATGTGGTTTTGCTCATCTTCTGGTGGGCTATTCATGTCTTCAGTGTTAACGCTCTTGATCTTGGTTGGGGATTTTTCCCATTAGTTGTGTCACTTCCGTTTGTACCGTTTATACTTGTTTGGCTAGGGGTTCAATTTTCTCGTCATTATCGATGTTTTAAATCGGGTATTAATTTGGGTAAACATCTGCTTCATTGCTTTTGTATCTTGATATTATTTACTCTGTTTGTGTTCCATTTTATTTATTGATTAAATATTTGAGCTGCAAGGAGTGCACTATGCTGGAGATCTTGGATGGTTTTAATCATGACACCGTTGCGATAAAGGCGAGTGGTGTTGTTACCGGCGATGATTATGATAATCGTTTGTTACCAGCTATAGAGGGTAGGTTAAAAGATCATGCATCAATTAAGCTCTGGTATGAGTTTGATGTTGGCTTTAAGGGCATTTCTGTCGAAACCCTTTGGGATGATGCAATGTTAGGTTTTTTTCATTTGACTGATTTTTCTCGAGTTGTCATTATTACTGATAGTGACTGGATCACTGCGATGGCAAAAGCGATGGCGTATATGATCCCCTGTCCTGTGAAAGTTTTTGATCGAAGTGATAGCCAGTTAGCGGCAGAGTGGATAGCTGATAACGGAAATTAGCTTCTCGCTTTTGATCTCTTCTACATGCTATGCAATAGCACTGATATTATCAGGTCGACTCTTGAGTCGGCCTTTTTTACTGTTAATTAAGTTTTAATACTTGGAGCGAGTAAACCTAATGCTTAAAAAATTAAGTTTATGTATCTTATTTCTCTCAACATCTGTGGTTGCTCAAGATAAAGTTATGATCGGGCCAACAGCTGTGATGTCAGTTGCCGACACTAAATTATCTTATGAAGCCAGAGTGGATACTGGTGCTGTAAATACTTCACTTCATGCATTTGATCTCGAGGTCGAGGGCGGAAGTGAAAAGAACATGAAAGACAACATAGGGAAAACACTTCACTTCACCACTGAAAATGGCTCAGGTGAACGTCAAAGGCTTTCTGCGACCATTGCAAAGACATCAACGGTGAGTAACTCACAAGGCAGAGAAACGCGCTATATGGTGAACCTTGATGTGGGGTTCCATGGCTCTGAGCGAGAGGTGATGGTTAATCTCCGTGATCGAAGCCATATGGATTACAAACTTCTCATAGGGCGTAATTGGTTAAAAGGTAAGTATATCGTTGACGTCTCTGAGAAGAAGTTAATTGGTCCAGTCGCCCCAATCAGTATCCTTGAGACAGGTTTGATGTTTAAAACACGCATCGATACTGGTGCTGTAGAAAATTCTCTACATGCTGTCGATCTTAAGGTTGAAGGTGGTGTCGACGATATGGAAGAAAATGTCGGCAAGATGCTTACTTTTATGACTGAAAATGAAAAAGGGGTTTCACATAAAGTCAGAGCACGCATTATTGAAACATCGCTTATTCGCAATGCTCAGGGCAGTGAAGTGCGTTATATGGTTGAACTTACGATTGGAGAGCCGGGGTCTGAGTACAAGGTGAAAGTGAACTTGAGAGATCGTAGTAAAATGAGCTATAAGCTACTTATTGGACGTAACTGGTTACAGGGACATTACCTTGTAGATGTGGACCGTTAATGCTAAACCCTATTAATAAAAAGAGAGGCTGCGGCCTCTCTTTTTTTAACTCTGAAGCATCTACTTCTGAGGTGCTTTCATCCACAGTCTTTCCCTGAAGTCGTTAATAAAGAGGCCATATCTTTATCCTTAACTATGCATAAAGGTATCTTGTTAAATTAAGGCAATCCGTGAAGATTCGCTTATCCCATTCATGGGATACACAGTACGATATAGCCTTTTTATGGCAAATGCTGTGCAGAGGGTTAGCGAGCCGTGCAGTGCAAGCTTCTAAATCAGTGCTGGAAATGTTCCATCAATTTACCTGCATTCCCTGCCATCCATAGCGGTCAGTGATGTAGTAGCACTTATTAGGGAATTATCTATGGCGACTTGCAAGTGCTGGGCGCTAAATTTCGCTTTTAGGCAATAATTTTAAAGCCACCTTCTTCAGAAGGTGGATGCTTTATCTAGACTCATCTATGGTACAAGTTACGGTTGTATATTGGTTTAGTACCGAACTAACAACCACCTTGCCCTTAAACTCCATCTCCAGCCACAAAGACATTTCAGCTAAAGTACCTCCAGCAGTATGCTCAGAAATATGATTGTTTATCTCTAATAGCTCACTTGCAGAAAGGCCTTGTCCATTATCAGTCACTGATACCGAGAGCTGTAGATCCCTCTTTAACTCAATAATGATCTCTTTATCATGATTTTGTCTGCTAACACCCTCTTTAAAGCCGTGGGTTATTGCACCTTGAATCAATTTATAGAGTAAGGTTAACAGTGACCAAGGGGGAAGATTTAGCGTTAATGTTTCTGGGCAAATTAGGCGGCATTTTATCTGCAGCTCTGCACATTGAGGCTCAAGGGTCGCAAGCAAATGCTCTACAAACTGTTTAGCATGAACTGATTTTATCTCTTCACTTTGAGGAACAACTAAGTTGAGAAGGTGCCTTATTCGATCCGTTTGACTGACGATAATAGCGATTAACTCTTGCCGTCTCTGGCTAGTGATCTGCTCATGATTTATTGCTGTGAAAATTTGTTCACTTTCCATCAACTGCTGCTTAAGCAAGTCAGTGATCATCTGGGGCATGAGTTTGTGACTTTGAGCGCCTATTTGATGTAATTTTAAGGACTGCTCTCTATGTTGTTCAATAGAGATACTTGTCTGCTCAACTTCATTCAGGTTTAGGTGTAATTGCTCTATCTGCATCTCGCTATGCGCACAGTGTTGTTTGAGCTGTATGACTTGTTCTGAAAGCTCTTCATTATGAGCTTTAATCGTACTGATATCGAATGCCATTGCGCCAAGAGCAATGATGTTGCCCTCATTATCATGTATCGGGTATTTAGTGACTTGGTAGGTTATCTCACCTTGATTGGTTGGAATAGGTTGTTCAAAGCTTTGTGGACTTTGGCTGGTTAAGATGACTCTGTCATGCTCGGCTATAATTTCTGCAATATGGTTAGGAAAAAGATCTGAATCTTTCGCGCCGATAACCTCACTTCTTTCTTTGCCTAACACTTCACAAAATCTATCATTCACTAAGCTATAGCAGCCTGCTTTATCTTTAATACAGATAAGGTTTTGTGATGAGTTTAATAGATCGTTGAGCTGGTCTTTATGGGTATTTAACTCACTTTTAGCCTGTTTTTGCATCGCGAGTTGCTGCTCTAGGGCAACATTTCCTGCATCTAAGCTAGAGTATGCAATTTCTAACTGCTGACTTCTTGATATAAAGGCCTTCGCAAGTTTTCCTATTTCATCATTACGTTGGTTTGCTGTGAGTTCAAGTTTAGCGATGTTCCCTTGCTGTAGGGCATTAACCATTTTCGATATAGGCTTGATAAAAATTTTGTGTTGAAAGCCAATCAGCACAACAAGTGCTATAAGTTGAGTGAAAAGTAAGTAAAAACCGATTTGGGCCGTGATGGCATGCTCTTTATTACCAACCTCACTCAGTGGAGTCACTAAGACTATTTTCCAATAAGTTTTAGGCATATGGAAGATTGAAACTAAAGCTGGCTCCTTACTTATAGGATCATTTTTCAGTATTAAGCTTGAACTACGCTCTGAGGTTGTCGATAAGCCATGAGTATTGGCATTAATTAGGGCTAATAAACGTTGTCTTTTGGCTAAATCCATTGTGTTGAGTAATGGTGTTAACTGTTTCTGATCAAAGCCACTTGTCAGTTGAGTCTGTTGAATAAATCGAGTATCTAGACGTTCAATCTCAGTTTGGATATCGGCGTAAGCAGGCTGTTGTTGGGTGAAGTGTTTAAATGGTTGGCTCAGATAGGAGGACAGTTCTGCTGGATCTTTAGGGGAAAAATCATCTGGGTGCGCTAATACGTTATTATTGCTATCAAGCGCAAACAGATATCCTTGATGAAGCTCAAGCTTGTTGAAGAATGATTTCAATGATGAAAGTGCTAAATCTACCGTAGATACACCGATAAACTCATGTTCGACCCACATCGGAACCGACGCTGTGATCATTGTTTCTTTTGTATATGGGTCAATGTAGGCATCAGACCAATATGTCGTACCTATCGGGTAGTAACGTGTTGGTTTATACCAAGTTTCAGAATGGTAACCTGAGCCGTTTTGATCGTTGTAGCCCTTGACTAAATTAAATTCGTTTAACGCACCTTTGGCCCAAAAGTAGCTGTCACGTTTTTTATTCAAGTCAAAAGCACCAGGCTCAGGCCATAGGCCCCCACCGGCAATAAAGTGATCTTGTCTGTCAATGTTTAGCAATGCAGGGATGACTCGGGTTAGTTGTGCAGGGGATTTAGCGTAAGTCTCACCAACGGATGCCATAGATGCAGCTAATGCTTCAATTTTGGAAGTGGTTTGTTGAAGTTGAGCAACTATGGTTAAGCCTAAATTTTGGCTTAAAGATAACTGGGTTTCTTGATGATGTTTTTTCTCAATTGATAAGATTAGCCAAGTACTAGAAGCAATGATCAACCCAACAATACAAAATTGAATCATTGAGAACTTGAACGGTAAGCTATTTAGTTTATCCGATTTAAAAGAGGGGAGGTAAGAAGATCCATTCTTTCCCATTGGGGCACACTTCCTTTATCTACTTGCCATATGTTAACTAGCTTAATAGAAAAGCGGCTAGGTTTAAACTGGTGATGGTAGCAAGATAAAGCTAGGCCCTCCCTTGAGTGCTCTATCTTGTTGTAAAAATAATGCCCACTTCATCAAATCAGTGAGCATTAAGCTGAAATTAAAAACGCTTCAGCTATATTTATGATGTTAAGTTAAGCGATAAATCTTTAGCGCTATTACCTAGATCTTAAGCCCTATTAAGAGTTGATCGAGTTGCTCTGCTGTCGCATGCAGTTCATCACAGCCTGAAACAGACTCATTCGCTGATTGTTCAACGTTGTGAGACTGGTTGCGGATCTCCATTAAGTTTGTAGCTATTTCATTAGCAACAGCAGATTGTTCATCTGCAGAAGTGGCAATCAATACGCTCATATCGTAAACACGGCTACTATGCTCTGCAATGGCTTTAAGATCATCACCTGTATCTAAAACATGACGCTTACCTTCATCAGCCTTGTCGACAGTCCGTTTCATGACTTGAGTCAGATCTTGTGACCCTTTTTGAAGGGCTTCAATCATTGACTTTATTTCGACTGTAGCCTCCTGTGTGCGACCCGCTAAAGTACGTACTTCATCAGCAACAACAGCAAAGCCTCGACCTTGTTCTCCTGCACGAGCAGCTTCAATGGCGGCATTTAATGCAAGCAGGTTTGTTTGTTCTGAAATGGCGTTAATAGTGGTAACCACTTCATCAATTTTCGCGGCGTTATCATTGAGGGTATTTACGGCTGTTGACGCTTCACCAATCTCTGTCGACAGCATCTCAATGGCATCCACTGTGGTTGCGATATCTTGCGAGCCAGCATCGACTTGGGTATTAGCCTCTTGCGTCTCATTTGATGACTGCTCGGCATTTCGGGCGACCTCTTTAACCGCAGCGGTCATCTCTTCCATTGCTGTCGCTAGCGAGTCTAGGTGTTGCCTTTGATTTGATGCTAATGATTGTCCTTCTTGGGCATTTTGACGGAATGATTGCACAACTTGGCGGATCTGATTACTGGCATGGCTTAGCTGGGTGACTAAGTTATGCTGACGCTCGACTAAGGTATCTATGCTGATAGCTAGAATACTAAACTCATCTTTAACCTCAAAGAAATTGAGCCTACCAGTAAGATCGCCATCAGCGGCTCGTTTCAAAGCCATGACGTTAGTATAAAGCGCACCACCGACAAAAGATGAGATGTAATAATTTGCAATAAAGATGATTAAAATCAGCACGACTAAGCATGTGATGACATAGGTACGGCTGCTAGCCATAACATCTGACACATCAGATTGTATCGCAGTTGCTACGCCATTGTGATTGACCAAGTCTTGTCTTTTCAGCGCTTGCAAAAATTCAGCTTGCTTCTCTTGAGGAATATATCGATTGCTTAAAGACACTAACTCATTGACTGAGCTTGCATGGTTTTGCGCAGCCTCTTGATGGCTGTGATCCAGTTGTTCTGTAAATTGGCTGTAGAGGATAAATGACAGCCCAATTAAGGTGAAGATCGGAATAATCGCTAATATGGAAAATTTTGTTTTTAGGCTCATCTGGATAAGAAACTGGTCTACCCATCGAAACTTTACTTCTTTCATAGCACTTCTCTGTTGCTGAATGTCATCAAACATCATTATCGGGCGGTTCCCCAAATTCTTAACGTCTTTTTAGCATTTGATTGTTTGATTGTTTGAGTTTTGGTCGGTTTGTTGTTTTTTTGATGGTTAAAGTATAGATGTTTCACATTTGAAGCTAGCAGGGTTCGATAAATAATATTTCAATGAGGAGGAGGGGAAATACCGATATAAGAGGTGCTATTTATCTGAGCAATATTAGTCGATGTGAAAGAAATCGTGACCTAAGCTTGATAATTCGTGGTGTTATGGGCAAAAAGGATGAATTAGCGCTAGTCAAAATAGGTCTGCTCACGTAAAATTTGTCTCTTTTTCTATTTTCGTAAGATAAATAGACAGTAACAGAAAAGTAACGGCCTTAATTAGAAGGTCGAACGCATTGGAAGAGATGATGTCACAGTTAACAGAGATCGTAGAACAGGCCTTGCTGGCCGTCGATGGGGCGAGTGATCTTAAAGCCCTCGATGAGCTTCGTGTCGAGTACCTAGGTAAGAAAGGTAAGATCACCGACATGATGAAGATGATGGGTAAACTTAGCCCAGCAGAGAAACCCGCTTTCGGTCAAGCTGTGAACCAAGCCAAACAGGCTGTTCAACAGAAGCTGTCAGAGCGTATCGAAGGCTTAAAAGCGGCAGAGCTCACCGCTCAGTTAGCCGCTGAAAGTATAGATGTGACTCTACCTGGTCGTCGTATCGAAAACGGCGGATTACATCCGGTAACACGTACTATCGAACGTATCGAAACCTTCTTTGGTGAACTTGGCTTTAGCGTGAAGCAAGGTCCTGAAATTGAAGATGATTTCCATAACTTCGACGCACTGAATATCTCTGAGCATCATCCTGCTCGTGCAGACCACGATACGTTTTACTTTAACCCTAAAGTAATGCTTCGTACGCAAACTTCAGGCGTACAAATTCGTACCATGGAAAATGAAAAGCCACCGCTGCGTATTATCTCTCCAGGCCGCGTATATCGTAATGATTACGATCAGACTCATACACCAATGTTCCATCAGGTTGAAGGGCTTTTAGTCGCTGAAAATGTGAACTTTGCTGAGCTTAAGGGAGTATTACATGACTTCTTGCGAAACTTTTTTGAAGAAGACCTAGAAGTACGCTTCCGTCCATCTTACTTCCCATTCACAGAGCCTTCTGCGGAAGTTGATGTTATGGGTAAAAATGGTAAATGGCTAGAAGTACTAGGTTGCGGCATGGTACATCCAAATGTATTACGCAGTGTAGGAATTGACCCTGAGAAGTATTCAGGTTTTGCTTTTGGAATGGGTGTTGAGCGTCTATCTATGTTGCGCTATGGCGTTAATGATCTACGTTCATTTTTCGAAAACGATCTACGTTTCCTCAAGCAATTTAAATAACGGAGCAGTACAAAATGAAATTTAGTGAATCTTGGCTCCGTGAGTGGGTTAACCCAAGTGTAAGCCGTGATGAGTTGTCACATCAAATTACTATGGCCGGGCTTGAAGTAGATGGCGTAGACGCTGTTGCTGGTGACTTTTCTGGTGTTATTGTTGGCGAAGTCGTTGAGTGTGGTCAGCACCCAGATGCTGATAAATTGCGTGTAACTAAAATCAATGTGGGTAGCGATGAGCTTATCGATATTGTTTGTGGTGCGCCAAACTGTCGCTTAGGTCTTAAAGTTGCTGTAGCTATGGTGGGTGCTGTACTACCTGGTGATTTTAAAATTAAGAAGGCAAAATTGCGTGGTGAACCATCATTTGGCATGCTTTGTTCATACGGTGAGCTCGGCATTGAAATTGACAGTGACGGCATTTTAGAGCTGCCTGTTGATGCGCCTATCGGTACTGACTTACGTGAATACTTATCTCTTGATGATGCCATTATCGATGTTGATCTAACGGCAAACCGCGCCGACTGCCTTGGCATGTCAGGGCTGGCTCGTGAAGTTGGTGTATTGAATCGTCAAGCGGTGATAGAGCCTACATGGGAAGCAGTTGTTCCTTCGATTGATGATAAGGTACAGATAGATCTTCAAGCTCCAGCATCTTGTGCTCGTTACCTCGGTCGCGTAGTGAAGAATGTTGATGTTAAAGCACAATCACCTTTGTGGATGCAAGAGAAGCTACGACGTAGTGGCATTCGCTCAATTGACCCTATCGTTGATATCACTAACTATGTGCTGATTGAGTTTGGTCAGCCTATGCATGCTTTCGATTTGGCTAAGCTTGAAGGTGATGTTCAGGTTCGCCTTGCAAGTGGTACAGAGAAGCTTACATTACTTGATGGTAATGAAATCACCGTACCCAATGACATGTTAGTCATTGCTGATCAACAAAAGCCGCTTGCACTTGCTGGTGTCTTTGGTGGTGAAGATTCAGGTGTGAGTACTGAGACGCAAGATATCATGCTTGAGTGTGCCTTTTTTGCACCGCTTGCTATCTTAGGTAAAGCGCGCAAACTTGGACTACATACCGACTCGTCACACCGTTTCGAACGTGGTGTCGACCCTGAGTTACAACAGAAAGTAATGGATAGAGCAACACGTCTAGTACTAGATATTTGTGGTGGTGAAGCAGGCCCAGTTGTTGAAGCAAAGTCAGATGAACATCTTCCTAAGCCTGTCGCTATCACTTTGCGCCGCAGCAAGTTAGATAGAATTCTAGGTCACCATATTTCTGATGCTGAAGTGACTGAAATACTTGAACGTCTAGGTTTCGCTGTTGATGCTCAGGCTGACAGCTGGAACGTTGTCACTGCGACCTATCGTTTTGATATGGCTATCGAAGAAGACTTGATAGAAGAAGTTGCTCGTATCTATGGTTACAATAATATTCCTAACACAGCGCCAGTTGCTTGTTTGAGTATGCCGGACCATAAAGAGTCTGATATTAGCTTAAGACGTGTACGTAATGTGCTGGTGGCTCGTGGCTTCCAGGAAGCGGTAACTTATAGTTTCGTTGACCCTAAATTGCAGGATAAGGTACATCCAGATTGTGAAGCGATGATCTTACCTAACCCTATTTCTGTGGAGATGTCAGCGATGCGCTTGTCGCTGTTCACAGGGCTTTTAGGTGCAGTTGGTTATAACCAAAGTCGTCAACAAAACCGTGTACGTTTGTTTGAGACGGGTCTTCGCTTTGTTCCTGATACTTCTGCTGAGTCAAATGTACGTCAACAGCCAATGTTGGCTGCAGTAATTTCTGGTAATCAGAATGACGAACATTGGACAATGGAGTCTAAAACTGCTGACTTTTTCGACCTTAAAGGCGATCTTGAAGCAATTATCGGCTTGACAGTTTCCGATGAAGAATTTACTTTTAGATCAGCAACTCATCCTGCACTTCATCCTGGGCAATGTGCTGAAATCTTAAGAGATGATCAGGTTATTGGTATCATCGGTGCAGTACATCCGAGCTTAGAGAAGCCATTTGGACTCAATGGTAAAACAATTGTTTTCGAGCTTGAATTAGACGCTTTATTACATGCTAAATTGCCGCAAGCTCAGGCTGTATCTAAGTTCCCGGCCAACCGTCGTGATATCGCTATAGTGGTAGATGATAATATTTCTGCAGGTGATGTTGTAAAAATGATAAGAAAAGTTGGCCAAAATCAGTTGGTTGGCATAAACTTATTCGATGTATACCAAGGTAAAGGCGTTGAGCCAGGCAAAAAGAGCCTAGCAATCGCACTTACATTACAAGACAACACTCGTACACTTGAAGAGAAAGAGATTGCTGAGATGGTTGATTCAGTCGTTTCATCACTCAAGTCAGAGTTCAACGCATTGTTGAGGGATTAAAAGTATGGCACTTACCAAAGCCGAAATGGCAGAGCATCTTTTTGAAACGCTTGGAATCAATAAGCGTGTAGCTAAGGAGATGGTAGAGACGTTTTTCGAAGAAATTCGTCAAGCACTCGAAAGTGGTGAGCAGGTCAAGTTATCTGGCTTCGGCAACTTTGACCTTAGAGATAAGAATCAAAGACCGGGAAGAAACCCGAAGACAGGTGAAGATATTCCAATCTCAGCTCGTCGCGTAGTGACTTTCCGCCCAGGACAGAAACTAAAAAGCCGTGTAGAAGAGGCAAACGCGAAAAAATAATTTCGCTTCTGCTTATAAAGTTAAGGCCACTCCCAAGAGTGGCTTTTTCCGTTTCATTTTTACACTATTTTTACCTGCCGGTTTCTATAAGTTGATATCTTCTGATTAATTACCTATTAATCATGCTATTAGTTTATACACACACTAGGCATTTTTAGATGCTAGTCATCATCAGTTCGAGGGCTGTTTTTTGTCGAGAAAGCCAAAGTATTTCGATCGTCGTTTTAAACTCGAATTATTACATCCAAAATATTGGATAACTTGGGTTGGTATTGCTGTTCTTGTTTTGTTTGGGCTTATGCCTGCTTGGCTTCGAGATCCTATCGCTAAACAATTGGCTCGCGTAGTCACTAAAATTGCAAAAAAACCGATATCAATTGCCCGAATTAACCTCACTACCTGCTTTCCGGATAAGTCTTCTGAAGAGATAGAGCAACTCATTAACGAGAATATTGAAAACTTCGTAATGATCTTGTTGGCACAATCAGAGCTCATGGTGCGCTCTAAGGCTAATCTTAGACGGAGAGTTAAGATTTCTGGTTTTGAGCATGTGGAGAAGGCGAGGGCTGCTGGCCAGCCTGTGGTCTTTATCATGCCCCACGTTTGGGGAATTGAATATGCGGGGTTAAGGCTCAATCTTGACTTGCCTATGGTTAGCATGGCGAAGGCTCACAGAAATGGGTTATTTAACTGGTTCAATAACCGTATGCGCAGTTCACTCGGTGGTAATATCTATATGCGTGAAGCTGGGATCCGCGCACTGCTGTCAGAGCTAAAAAATGACAACAGCTTTTTCTATCTACCTGATGAAGATTTAGGTCCAGAGAAGAGTATCTTTGCTCCATTTTTAGGGACTGTTAAAGCGACTCTGCCCGTCGTTGGGCGCTTAGCTCAAGCTGGCAATGCTCAAGTCATGCCAGTTAAAATTGGTTATGATCAGCAGGCAAGGCGATTTGAGTTAACTGTTATGCCAGCCGTAGATCCAGATGATATGAAAGGTAAAGATAATGAAGCTTTGGCACTTAACAAAGTGGTAGAGCAGGTAATTCTTGCATATCCTGAACAATACATGTGGTTCTTAAAAGTGCTTAAAACCCGCCCAGAGGGTGAGGCGCCGCTTTATTAAGTATCGTCTTTAGCTAAATTTTACTTAACTGTATATTTCTAATGGTTGGGTTATACCAATCAGTATAAAGTAAAGAAAGCCCAAAGCCTGCAAAGAAAAGTAAAAAGCCGTCACTTCTAAAAGTCACGGCTCTATTTTCTCGTCGATAAGCGTTAATCGCTTTATCGAATTTTAATCTAATTGCTATTACTCAGAAATCAGCTGATATTCATCACGCAAAATATCAATGATCTCTTGCTTAGGGTCTTCACTGATAGTCAGCTTCTTGCCAATGACTTTCTCTGCAATACCGACATAGGTATTAGAGATATCCATCATTACTGCTGTTGGGAGCTCATTGTCAGTAGCAAGTGCTAAACGCTCTGGCATACGCTCCTTATTGAGTAAAATATCAGGGTCTGGGAAGTGGTTAAGCAACCACTGACGGAAACCTTCTTTAGATTTCTCTATGATGCTTCCCTCACGGTGGGCTGCCCCGTCCCAAATACGTGAGCTGTCTGGAGTGCCAACTTCATCCATATAGATGAGCTTCTCATTACCATCAGCACCATTTACGTAACCAAATTCGAACTTAGTATCGATAAAAAGCTGGTCTTGCTCAGCAAGCGCATTGCTGATAACGGCAAAGCCCTCTTTTAATAACGTCTCATAAAGGTCAACATCACTCTCTGCACGGAAGTTAAAAGCTGCCAGATGGCGGATTAAGTCGGCACGAGAGACATTAACATCATCAGCTTCTGGTACGCCTTCAAGGCCTGTCAGCACACCTTTAGTCGATGGTGTGATCAAAATTTCAGGTAATTTTTGGTCTTTTGTTAGACCTTCAGGCAATCTAATGCCACAGAAGTCACGTTCACCTTTGCTGTAAGCACGCCACATTGAACCGGTAATATATTGCCTTGCAATCGCTTCAACCATAACAGGCTTTGCTTTTTGCACAATCCATACAAACGGGTGCGGTATATCTAAGATATGGCTATCGGCTAATCCCTTCTCTTTAAAAAGCTTAAACCAGTGATTAGAAATAGCGTTAAGTGCAGCGCCTTTTCCTGGCACGCCTTTTAAGCCATTCTCACCTTGCCATATACAGTCAAATGCAGAGATCCTGTCACTGATAACCATAATTGCCAGTGGTGTATCTTTAGGTACGTCATAATTCTTTTGTTCGATTAGACGGGCACTGTCCTCAGCTGTAAGCCAATAGACACTGCGAACCTTACCTGAATGAACTGGCTTATCTGTACGGATAGGGAGATCATCATTTACTGCTAATACTTTGTTTGAATGATTCATAGGGTATTTTATTATGGTCAATGTTATTGATTGCTTTTATAAGCGTTAGTGGACGGCGGAATTGTAGCAGAACTTGCATTTAGCGACACTATGTCAAAAAGAGAATTGAGTGTTTTGAGGCGATTTTATGATGAAGCCGCACTCTGGCGTATCTTGAACCTAAAAGGTGCTAATCAAAGCTAGTCTAAGCTTAAATTGTGCTATTACTATAGAGTAATTTGCTCAATTATATTTGTTAGTCAAGTGAAGAGGAGCCTAAGGGAGTTTTGAAAAACAAACCATTTTTTACAAACCTTCAGTGCTATCTATATCGAGCTCATTGCTCTCGTGTAACATTTGGCCTTAGGCAGTTATGTTTTTCTGTTTTGTTATTCCTCATATTTGCGTTTATACAATCTTCTCCGGCCAGCGAATTATCAAACAAAGAGACTATTTATCAAGGCAGTGAAATTAAGCCTGTGGTGTTTGTCACGAGTGCTTATGCCCCGTATGTGATAAATGCTAATGGCGTTGCCAGTGGTATGTTCCCTGATATTGTTGCCTCAGCATTTCGGGAGATGGGCCAATTGGTAAGGTTTGAATTTCAGCCTTGGGTAAGGGGAGAGTTATCAGTTAAAGCTGGTAGGGCTTTTGCGAGTTTTCCATACTTGAAAACAGCGGCAAGAGAAAAAGATTTTGAATTCTCTGAGCCTGTGCTGTATTTCTTTCCTAAATTCTTCTATAGCACAGACAGGTTTCCCTTTGGCTTTGAATGGGATACTTTGGCAGATTTTAAAACTTATAGAGTAGGTGGTGTACGTGGATATTGGTATGAAAAGAAATTTAAACAAGCGGGGATAAAAGCACATTATGTGACATCCGATAAACAAAATATTGAGATGCTTTTGCTACAACGTATCGACTTTACGCTAATTGATGAACTGGTCGGGTGGAATTTAATTCGGGAGACTGCTACAGATCAAATCACTCGTTATGCTGTGGCGAGTAAACCAGAAAGTCATGATGCATTTCATTTAATGATTTCCCGTGATTACCCAGACTCTAAGCTACTTCGGCTGACATTTAATTTAGGCTTACTCAAAATCAAACAAAATGGTGTTTACCAACAGATACTCGATAGATATCATGTATCATCTGAATATGCGACACCTTGACCTTCTTAACGGTTTGATTGTTTAAGTTAATCCTCTAATTTCCTTGGTAAAAATCAATTATTTTATTTATTTCCCCCGAATATTTTAAAGCAGAGATAGCTTGGTCAATTTGCTGTTTAGTCTCCTCAGCCACTAACTCGCTATATGAGAAATGAATAGGGTAGGGCGGAATAATGCTAGAGAAGTCGAGAAACGTAAAGTCGTTACGATCTAATTTTGCTTTGTTTATCGTATATAAGGCGCGAGTTTTCATCGCAATAAATGCAACACCTCTGCTGTTTTCAACGGCTTTTAAGGCACTTTCATGGCTTTTTACTTCGACTTTGGTGATTTCTCCACTGGCAAAATACTCATCAAGACCTGGATAGTTGAATCCATTAAGGGTGATCACCGTTTTGCCAAAAAGGGCTTCGATGGAGTAGAGGTTAATCGGCCTTTGCGCCTTAACAACCAACACGTGGGAGACATTAAACAAGTTTTCCTTAGAGAGGTGCCGGCTTTGGATATTAACCTCGGAATCACCTTGCCAAGCAGGGGAGCCATAGCTTATCCATAAAGGGGTTTTATCACTTTGCATCATTCGGATATAGCGCATGAAAGGGTAGGCTTGTTCTGTCACGGAAATATCTAGATCAGTGATGGCCTGCTCAAGAATATCGGTCACTATACCTTTATGTGCTTGATCTATGATTTGAAAGGGTTCAGCTTGAGTTGAAATAGCAAGATAGGTGAGAGACTGCGACTGAACACACAAAGAGTAAGAAAATATAAGTAAAACCATTATTACACGTAACATTACTAACTCAGTTAATCCTTTATCTGTGTTGGTATTCTATTCTCGAACAAAAAAAATAACAGTATAGTTTTGAAAACTCTTAATTTTAATAAATGCCTTTGTTCACATCTGTTAGTTTATCTTAGTCGTAATTGTCTATTTGTGCATCTAAGTTTGTTTCACATGAGCTACCAAAGATCATCTTTTTGATTGACCCAAATAGAAATTAATAATTTCGTCTATCCTGCCAGCTTCTTTCATAGAGACAATCGCTGTATCAATATCATGTCTGGTTTTATTGTTTACATTATCACTATAGGAGAGGTGGATAGGGTAGGTGGGGATAACACTGGAAAAATTTATAAACTTAAAGACAGATGGATCGAATTTATCGACTTTAATCGAATACATGGCTCTTTTTTTCATCGCAATAAATGCAACAGCCCTGCGATTTTCAATAATGGTTAACGCTCTCTTATGGCTGCTGACTTCGATATGTTCAATTTTCTCGTTGCTTAGGTATTTATCTACCCCAGGGTAGTTGAAGCCTGTGAGTGTGACGACAGTAATTTTAAAAAGATCATTAATCGAATTGAATATAAAATCGGAATCATGCCTGATCACTAATACATGTGAAACATCGAAGAGCTTTTCATTGGATAGGTTTTTACTTTGAATTCTCGCTTTAGCTGGCTCTTTCCAGGCCGGTGAGCCGTAGCTTATCCAGTTGGTATGTGTGCCTTTGTGCATAGTACGGATATATCGAGTGAAGGGGTAGGCGTAGTACTTTAGCTGGATATCAGAGCCATGAATGGCTTCAGATAGTATGTCTGTAATGATCCCTTTATTGGAGTGACCAATAATTTGAAAGGGCTCGGCTTGTGACGAGATGGTTAAGTACGAAAATTCATCAGCTAAACTCCTTGAAGATATAAGTGTTGACGCTAGTAGGCAAAAGCAGAGATAAGCTCTATATATCACTTTTTATGCTCCTATATCTCTCGTCCCTATTGAGTATAGTTGCAGAATATATAGCGAACTAAAAATATCAGTCTTAAGCATCACTTTTTATAGAGTGTGATCACAAGAGTACATTTATACTCTTGTGATCAATGTCTACACGGCTACTTTTTCTCTGTTGTAGCTTGTTGGTGGCGTTGCATTAAGTTATGAGTAATATCACTCATTGTTAGCGCTTGGTCTTCAAGCAACACTAATAGGTGGTAGATAAGATCTGAGGCTTCATCGATAAGTTCAGGCTTATCGTTGGTTGCAGCAGCGAGCGCTGTCTCTAAGCCCTCTTCACCGACTTTTTGAGCAATACGTTTAGTGCCGCGATCAAACAGGTACGCCGTATAACTCGACTCAGGATCTTCACCTTTACGAGATGCGATAAGCTGCGTTAAATTATCGATGAAAGGATGGGCATTGCTATCTGGCCAGCAGCTTTCACGTTTCAGATGACAGGTTGGCCCCTGGGGAATAACTTGTACAAGTAGACTGTCGTTATCGCAATCTTTATCTATGGCTATTAAATTAAGTGTGTTGCCCGACTCCTCTCCTTTAGTCCAAAGACGGTTTTTGGAGCGACTGAAGAAGGTGACTAAGTTTGTTTCTAATGTTTTTGCTAAGGCGGCTTGGTTCATATAGCCAAGCATTAACACTTTACCGGTTAAGTGGTTTTGAATCACAGCCGGTAATAATCCACCTTGCTTTTCCCAATCGAGTTGGCTATTTAGTTCATCGTTAATTTTGTTATCTGTCATGATTATTTCCTGCTGCACTTAGCGCTGATTCTCGTTCAGCTAAGCGATGGCTTAAATTGTTTTAGCAACGCATTGCGATATTTTGCTGACTCAAGTACTGCTTAAGTTGCTGAATATCTATGATCCCTTTATGGAACACGCTAGCCGCAAGGGCTGCATCGACATTTGCAATCTTAAAAACATCGGCAAAATGGGCCATAGTACCCGCTCCACCCGAGGCGATAAGGGGAACCTGACAGATCTCACGCACCATGGATAACTGCTTAAGATCGTAGCCCTGACGAACACCATCTTGGTTCATCACATTAAGCACGATTTCCCCACAGCCACGCTTTTGTGCCTCTTGAACCCAGTCTTGGGTATACCATTGTGTGTCTTTAGTCGCGGCTTCATCACCAGTAAATTGTTTGACTTTATAACTGTCAGACTCATTGTCGTAATAGGAGTCGATACCGATCACTATACATTGGCGGCCAAACTCATCTTGTAGACGCTCGATTAAGCTAGGATCGCTCAATGCGGGTGAGTTAACCGATATTTTATCTGCGCCAAAGGCGAGTTTTTCACGAGCTTGTTCTATGGTTTTGATCCCCCCAGCGACACAAAAAGGGATATCTATTTGCTCGGCTACACGGCTTACCCAGGAGCGGTCAATCACCCTGTCATGGGCACTGGCTGTAATATCATAAAAAACCAGTTCATCGGCACCTTCGTCTGCATAACGCGTTGCCAGTGGCACTATGTCACCGACGACCTCATGGTTTCTAAATTGAACCCCTTTGACTACTTTGCCATCTTTGACATCAAGACAGGGGACGATACGTTTAGCTAACATCTTTGTCTCCAGGAGTCGTAGGCCAACATGCAATGGCTTGTGTTACATTAAAGTTCTCAATAAGCAGTGCTTTACCTATGATGATGCCATTGGCGCCGCTATCACGGACCGCGGCAACGTCATCTAGGCTGGCTATGCCCCCAGAAGCTTGCCAATTTATCTCAGGATATAGCGATGCTATCTCTTGATAGAGCGACGTATTGGCCCCTTGTAGCGTACCGTCTCGACTAATGTCGGTCACGAGTGCGTGCTTAAGTCCATATGGCTTGAAAGCTTCTACTAATGACTCTAATGATTTTCCACCGCCAGTTTGCCAACCTGAAACAGCGACGACCTTTTCGCCCTTGTCATTAATATTGACATCAAGTGCTAAACAGATGGCTTCTGGACCATACTTCTTAAACCAACTCTGCACAAGCGCTGGCTCTTTAACGGCTAAAGAGCCGATAACGATACGTTTAACCCCAATTTCTAATAGCTCAGCTACTTGGGCCTCTGCTCGAATGCCGCCCCCGACTTGGATATTTGCGCTTAGGCCGTTAACCAGTTCGGCAATAAGTTGAGTCTGGCGCGCATTTGGGTCTTTAGCCCCTGTGAGGTCGACAATATGTAACCAGTTAGCGCCTTGGTCTTGATATGACTTTAACTGAGCAAGCGGTGATAAGTCGAAGGTGGTTTTTTGATTATAATCACCTTGATAAAGACGAACCACATCACCTTCAATAAGATCGATAGCCGGAATTATCATGTTCTATTTTCCCTATTTTGCTGCCAACTAGCGTTATTGAGCGTTTGAGTATCTAAGGCTAAAAAATTCGCTAATATTTGTGAGCCTATTTCAGCACTTTTTTCCGGATGAAACTGCACGCCCATAAAATTATCTTTGGCGATTGCAGCACTGAAAGTTTCTCCATATTCACACTGTGCGATAGTATAGTCACTTAATGGCGCTTTATAGCTATGGACGAAATACAGGTAACTTCCCGGTTTCACTCCTTTAAAAAGAGGGTGTGATGAAGGGGTGATTTTATTCCAGCCCATATGAGGAAGAGGCGCTCCTTGGCTGTCAAGGCTTGTGATATTTGTGGCTATCAAGCCTAAGCAATGACAAGCTTCCTTAGCGCCACCATTGCGCCCTCCATGCTCAATTGATTGCTCAGTTAGCATCTGCATTCCCAAACATACACCAAGCACGGGTTGTGTCAGTTTTTGGATAAGGTCAACGAGTTGCTTATTTTTCAAAGACTCCATGGCGGCGCCAGCTGTGCCAACACCAGGGAGTACGACTCTTTTGGCCGCTTTAATGATGTCATGGTCATCACTGACAATAATGTTATCTGTTAACCGCTCAAACGCGTAACGTATAGAGTTTAGGTTTGCGCAGCCAGTGTCTATGATCACAGTAGACTGGCCTGCCTGATTTATATCATCTGTTTTCATAAGACGCCTTTACTTGAAGGTAACTCGGTGCCTTCAACTTTGACTGCTTGACGAAGCGTACGGCCCAATACTTTAAAGAGGCTTTCCACCTTGTGGTGATCATTATCGCCTAGCGTTTTAAGGTGTAAGGTACAGCGCAGTCCATCTGCAAATGAACGGAAAAAGTGTGGCACCATTTCAGTGGCCATTTCACCAACCATCTCACGCTCAAATTCACCGCTAAATTTGATGAAAGGGCGACCCGACAGATCGAGCAGGCACTCGGCGCTAGCCTCATCCATTGGGATCGCTTTTTCGAATGCATCACCAAAGCGGGCGATGCCGCGTTTATCTCCAAGGGCCTCTCTTAATGCATCTCCAATCGCCAAAGCTGTATCTTCGACGCTGTGGTGATCGTCAATTTCTAAATCGCCATCAACTGAGACTTCCATCTTAAAATTGCCATGGGTGGAGATCTGTTCAATCATATGGTCAAGAAAACCTATGCCTGTGTCTATTTTACCCTTGGCTTGTGAGTCGAGATCGATATTAACTCGAATATCTGTCTCTTTCGTTGTACGTACGACACTGGCAACACGATTTCTACTCAGGAGTTGCTCAGCAATGTCGTCCCAGTTTAGTGATTGACGGTTATACTGTAAGCCTTGTATTCCCATCGCTTCGGCCAATCCCATATCTGTTTGGCGGTCACCAATGACTGCAGATTGGGTAAAGTCGACCTTACCTAAGGTCAAGTAATCCTTAACTAACCCAAGCTTAGGTTTCCTGCAGCTACAGTTTTCATCATCAAAGTGTGGGCAAATAAGGACTTCATCAAATTTTACGCCCTGGCTTTGTAAGATCTGCATCATCATGTCTTGAGGGGCATCGAAGTCATCTTTTGGAAAAGAGGGAGTGCCAAGGCCGTCTTGGTTACTGACCATCACCAAACGGTAGCCCGCACTTTGCAGCTTTAGCAGTGCAGGGATCACTTGAGGCTCGAAAACAAGCTTGGCTAGGCTGTCGACCTGTTTATCAGATACCGGTTCTTCGATTATGGTGCCATCGCGATCGATAAATAGAATCTTTTGTTTCATGAGTATTTCGCCTTATTCAAATCTTCTTTCTAAAATGAGTTGTTGGGTACGTTTGCGCTGACTTATATCGAATCGAGAAGCCTAATGAGATAGTCAGTCTCTTGTGTGTTTGTGAAGCTAAAGCGAATACAGTTAGCTAAACGCGGATCGTTATAAGCTCTAGCAACGACCCCATGTTTAGCGAGTGCCTGTTGAACCTGTTCTACATCAACAAATTGGGCTAAAACAAAGTTACCATTTGCGGCGAGTACGTGAGCGCCATAAGACACAAGTGCTTCACTGAGTCTTACGCCATTTTGCTTGAGACTCATGACTTGGCTTTGCATGGTCTTAATACCTGATGGGCTCAAGGCATTCGTGGCAATTTCAGATACAGGTAAGGGCACAGGGTAGGGCGCAATAACTCGCATTACCATTTCACAAATATCTGGGTTTGCCATTAAAAAGCCGCAACGAGCGCCAGCTAGCCCAAAGGCTTTAGATAATGTTCTAAGCACGACTAAGTTTTCGTATTTATCAATCAGATCTGCCACGCTATATGTTGACTGAAACGATGAACAAAACTCAATGTAGGCCTCATCAACGACAACAAGCTTGTTAGGAAATTGCTGTATAACCTGCTCAAGCGTGTTCTTTTCTATAACCGTGCCTGTGGGGTTGTTAGGATTACAGATGAACAGTATTTTTGAACTCCCGACTTGACTGCTAATGTCTGCCGGGAGCTGGTAGTCTTCAGTTAACCGTAGCGCGTTAACACCCACATTAAAAGTCTGAGCACTAATTGCATACATGCCATAAGTTGGCCCAAAACAGGCGATAGAATCATTGCCTGGTATGCAGAAAGTTCTGATTAATAGCTCAATGGCTTCATCTGCACCACGTCCTGCAATAATGCAATCTTTGGATACCTGGCTATATTGCGCATAGGCGTCGATAAGTGCTGGGGGCTGACACTCAGGATAGCGATTCACTCCTTCGATGCTAACACCAGCAAGCTGCGCATTGTTGTAGGGAGATTCATTCGCATTTATCCAAATATCTCCCTGACCACCTATTCGTCTTGCTGATTGATAGGGCTTCAGGTCGAGTAACTCTGGCCTAGCTAAGCGTTGTGCTAGTGTATTAACGAAGGTTTGAGTCATCATTGACCTCCTAAACTATCGAGGCGAACCTGAACTGCATTTTTGTGGGCATCGAGTTGTTCTGCTGCGGCTAAGGTCATGACTGTTTCTCCGAGTCCTAAAAGCCCATCTGCAGAGAGCTCTTGCACAGTAAAACGGCGAGAGAAATCAGCGAGGGAAAGGCTAGAAACGGCGCTACTATAACCATAGGTCGGCAGAACATGATTAGTGCCACTGGCATAGTCACCGACAGATTCGGGGGTGAAAGCGCCAAGAAAAACGGAGCCGGCCGCGCGAATCTTCTTAAGCAGCTCACGGGGTGACTGTGTTTGAATGATAAGGTGCTCAGGCCCGTAGCGGTTAGACACAAGCGCAGCTTGATTGAGATCGGCGACAAGTAAAGTCCGGCTGGACTCCAGTGCCTGTTTAGCTATATCTATCCTTGGTAGCGCTTCAAGTTGGCGGCTCAAGGCTATATCGACACGACTGGCTAAATCTTCACTATCGGTAACTAACATGACTTGTGAGTCTACACCGTGCTCAGCTTGAGAAAGAAGATCTGCTGCAATGAACTCAGGGTTTGCGTTTCGGTCTGCTATTAATAGCACCTCAGAGGGGCCAGCAGGCATATCTATGCTTACGACACATCGACTATCTTGAGACACTAATCGTTTAGCTTCGGTGACATAGCGATTGCCTGGACCGAAAATCTTATCAACGGCTGGTATCGACTCAGTGCCAAATGCGAGCGCTGCAATAGCTTGAGCGCCGCCAACCTGAAAGATCTCTGTGATGCCACAGGCTTTTGCTGCATAGACGATCGCATCGTTGATAGGGGGCGGGCTCACAAGGACTCTTTGCTCACAACCTGCAATTTTTGCAGGTAGTGCTAACATCATCACTGTTGAGATCAGTGGCGCTGTGCCACCTGGAATATAGAGACCAACTTTCTCAATGGCTTCAGATCTGAGCTCGCATCGAACGCCTACCTGAGTGTCTACCGTAACGGGCTCAAATTGCTGAGCAATATGAAATGACTCGATATTAGCCATGGCTTGTGCCACGGCTTGCTTGATATCCTCAGTGACACGACTACAAGCGGTATCAATTTCAGTTTGAGACAACTTTAACTCACTGAGCATGACACCATCAAACTGCTGATTGTATGAGATCAAGGCGGCATCTTTATGAAGGCGTACTGTATTGACTATCGATGCAACATTTTGCTCTAAGTTCTCATCACCGACGAGCGGCGAGCGAGACAGTGCAGCTTCACGTGCTGTCTCATCTAATGATTGCCAATTGAGGATCTGCATCTGCATTACCCCATCATCTTTTCAATCGGCATAACTAATATAGAGCTTGCACCAAGCTTAGTGAGCTCCTCCATCGTATCCCAAAACAGGTCCTCGGTACTGACGGCGTGAATTGCAACTCGGTTCGTATCATCATTGAGTGGCAATACGGTTGGGTTTTCTGCACCTGGTAGCAGCGCAACTATCTGCTCAAGGGTTTCTGTTGGCGCGTGCAGTAAAATGTATTTACTCTCTTTAGCGCGAACCACACCATTGATCCGCGAAAGAATTTTATCAATAAGTGCTTGCTTTGAAGGCTCCTGAGTCTCGGTTGATTGAATGATACAAGCTGTAGAGCGGTAGATGACTTCAGTTTCATAAAGACCGTTAGCTTCTAATGTGGCACCTGTTGAGACTAAATCGCATATGCCATCGGCAAGGCCTGCACGGGGTGCGACCTCTACAGAGCCTTTTAGCATACAGTCATTATAGGTGATGCCTTTCTTCTGCATATAACGACGAAGCAGGTTAGGGTAAGAGGTTGCTATACGTAGGCCTTCGAGAGATTGGGCATTTTCATAGCTAAACTCATTAGGTACTGCAAGTGAGAGCCTGCATGCACCGAAGTCGAGATCGCGAAGCTTAATACAACGAGATGGTTTATCGAGTCGTTCACGCTCTATTTGCTCCTCTTCGAGAACATTCTCTCCGATGATCCCAAGATCCACTACACCGTCCATGACTAGCCCAGGAATATCGTCATCACGAACTCTTAGTAGGTCGATGGGCAAGTTATCACTGTGGGCAATAAGGCGCTGTTCATTGATATTGAATTTTACACCACAGCTTCTTAACAGCTTCATGGACTCTTTTGAAAGACGGCCTGATTTTTGGATTGCAATGCGTAATCTGTTTGACTCTGACATAGTGTTATTCCTATAAGTTGATTCAAATATCATAAATTTTATTACTGATTTCATTAATTAAATCAGTCGACTAAATATAAAAAAATCGTTAAAACGAAAAACCCCCGGAATTCCTTCCAGGGGTTTTTGATATTCTTGAATCAACCGCCGGAAGGAAATAGTCCTTCGGCAGTGAGCTTCCGAAGGCTACCGCATATGGTGGTGATGATGGATAGTGTTCAGAAGCTGTATCATAATCTTGTCTCTCTAAATTGAGCTAGAGTCTGGTGACTCAGAAATAGTTAAAAGGGCAAATTTCCTGCGTTGATAATTAAACTAATCATTTTCCGTTTGCATTGCAACACCTAATTTCCCTTGTTGAAGATTCTTCAACTATATCTTATACCTTACTAAAAATGACCATCAAGTTTGTTGATTGTTCATCAATGAAATCAATCTATTTACATGTTTGTTGCCAAAATTAATATTAAAAAGTAAGCGTGAACGTTACGGCTTGGTGAAAGGTGTCCAAGATATCTGTTTGTATTTCAAGAGTATATTTTGATGTCTGTTATGACCCTGCTTATATGTGGTTGGCGAACTGAAATACCTGCCTAATAAACAGTAGTGCTCTTTGATTGTGACACAGCCTGAAAATAACATAATTGTTTTCGCTATGTGATAATCGCAGGCAGTACCGTGACAGGAACGAACCTCAACGTCTTTTTTAACCTTTCTGGCATTTTGAAAGAGCCAGCCATACAGAACACTGAAAAACAGATGATAAATGTTGCTATTACCATGACTGACGAGATGAGTTAAAAAGTACTCATATCGAGTTGCGGGTGAACGTGTACATAATCTATACCTCACTTTGTAGCGCTGGAAGGGGTTTAACTTGAGTGTTTGCTTTGGCTTGTGTGGCTATCCTTTCAGTAGACAGGTCCATTCGGTATCCGGCGTACACCCATACATAGGGGAATAATTGCTTTTAATCCTGCCTTGATAAGTTTGTTCATAGTGGATTTTAGGTTAATGGTATTTCGTAACGCAAATATATTTGACAAAAATCCTTACCAACCCATGAAAATTAAAACGTCAAATAAATTTGATATCGATCAGGTTCTTAATTACTAAGAAAATTAGTGACTATTAGCAAAGGGTTTTAATATTTAATCCCTTGCGGTATCTGGGTTTAAGGCTTTGAGGTGCTTGGGATCATATTTGTGAAATTTCATTGAAAAATAAAATACAAAAATACTTGCGCAAAAATATTTGCACGTTTAATCTAGGCCGCAAGTTACATTAACGAGGAGTAAGACAATGAAAAAAATAATCACTTCAAACAAAGCGCCTGAGGCAATCGGTCCATATTCACATGCTAATGCATATGGAAACCTAATCTTCACATCGGGTCAGTTACCTGTCTGTAAAGACTTAGGTGGAGTGGTAGAGGGAGGCGTTGTCGCGCAATCACGTCAATCATTAGAAAATCTTAAATCAGTGCTAGAAGCGGGGGGCGGTGAGCTAGAAACTGTGCTTAAAACAACCTGTTATCTTGCAGATATTGCAGATTTTGCTGAATTTAACAAAGTTTACCAAGCGTATTTTGGTCATGATTGTCCAGCGCGTAGCTGTTTTGCAGTAAAAGATCTGCCTCTGGGCGTTAAAGTTGAAATAGAAGCCATCGCGTTTATTAAATAGAAACCATCGTGTTTATTAAATAGAAGCCCTCGCGTTTATTAAATAATAGTGTAGATAGTTGATATCTCGCATTTACAAAATAAACAAAAAGTTAGTTATTGTCATTTAGACAGAGAAAAAGCAGTGGAGAGTTCCATGAAACATCAATGGCAGCAGTACCGTGCAATCCTTAATGCCGTGGTTAAGCCTGCATTAGGCTGCACTGAGCCAATTTGTGCAGCGTATGCCTCAGCTGTAGCTGCCGCTACGCTAAAAGAGCAACCTGAGAGTATCTCTGTTCATGTATCAGATAATCTCTATAAAAACTCTATGGGTGTTTTTGTTCCTGGAACAGGCAAGATTGGACTTGCCATTGCTGCAGCTGTTGGCGCCGTTGGAGGCGATGCTGATGCAGGCCTTGAGGTGCTAGCAGCAATTACTGCAGATCAGGTCGACACAGCACAATCTATGATTGATGCAGGAAATGTCACAGTAAGCCGAACAGCAACTGATGAATTCATCTACTGTTTTGTCGAAGCTAAAAGCGGCGATAATATAGTCACTGTTGAGATCTCTGGTGGGCATACCCAAGTGATTGAAAAAACGCTGAATGGTGAAATTATTTTCTCACAAGCGGTTGCGGCGAGCGGCGCTACTGCCGGGATTTGTGATGGCGTAGATATCAGCATTAAAGGGATCTACGATTATGCGACTCAAGTAGACTTTGATGATATTCGTTTTATTCTAGCCTCATCAGATCTCAACAGTAAACTTGCTCTAGAGGGGTTAGAGAAAGAGTATGGTTTGCAAGTTGGGCGTAGCATAGAGAAAAGTATTCAGTCTGGCTTTATGTCTGCAGACTTTGCAAATAAGATCATTATGCATACTGCTGCAGCATCTGATGCCAGAATGGGTGGAGCCAGTCTACCTGCAATGAGCAATTATGGCAGTGGAAATCAAGGGATTGCGGCCACGCTGCCAGTCGTCATTGCGGCTAAACACTTCTCATCATGCGATGAGCAGTTAGCAAGGGCACTGATAATGAGCCACCTTGGTGCGATCTATATCAAATCTTACTACCCGCCACTATCTGCATTTTGTGGTAATACAGTGACCAGTGCAGCAGCGGCTATGGCGATGGTCTATTTAGCTGGTGGCACCTATGAGCAGTCATGTTTCTCAATTCAAAATGTATTGAGTGACTGTTCGGGTATGGTATGTGATGGCGCCAAATCGACCTGTGCGATGAAAGTCAAAACGTCTACAAGCAGTGCTGTAAATGCGTTTATTTTAGCGATTCAAAGTAGCGCAGCAAAAGAGCAAGGGATCGTGGCTGAAAATGTAGAGCGTACTATTCGAAATATCGGCAAGCTAGTAACGCACGGAATGGGTACCACAGATACGACAATCATTGATATAATGTCTGCTTAAAGCTAGGTTTTTGGGTCGTAAATGAGTCGTTTATGACCCAATCTTATAGGAGTCATTAAGTGCGAGAGTTAACTGAAACTGACTATGCCATCTTAAAAGCCAGTGAGAATATCGTTGACGGCATAGCGGCTATGTATGGTGAGCATACTGAAGTTCTGCTGCATAGTTTAGATATCAACAACCCCTCTATCACTAAGATTGCCAACGGCCATATCACGGGACGTAGCGTAGGTGCGCCGATCACTAATCTTGCTTTAATGAAGCTGAATGAGGGCCAAGATGTATCTAATTCCTATATGACAAAGAGTCCTGATGGAAAATCGTTACGATCGATCACCATAGTTATCCGCAACTCACAGCAAGAGGCGATAGGCTTACTATGTATCAATTCGAATATGGATGCGCCATTTCAATCTGTCATGAAAAGCCTGCTACCTGACTTTGCACCTGCTGTCGATGTTGTGTTATCTCCTGAAACCTTCGCACGTAGTAGCGATGAGATGATGCAGAGTTCTATTGAAACAGTACGTACTCAAGTCACAGATGATGCGAGTATTGCTCCCTCGAAGAAGATCCGAGAGATAGTCATACGCCTAAATGAACTTGGGATTTTTGATCTTAAAGACAGTGCGCAGATCGCTGCAAAAGGTTTAGACATCTCAATACATACTATCTACCGATACCTCAGAGAGATGAAGTCTTAATACATGACTTAATCTATGTTTTTAATACATGTCTTTTGTATCAAAAGGCTGTTTAATATCATAAATGACATTTATCTTAACCTCTTCTGATTGAACCAAGTACGCTAATTAACAAGCATTATGCTTTGGTTAGCGTCTACATTTATCTCCCATCACTCTGCTTACACATAGCCACTACGTAAATGCCCGCTATCAATTAATCTTCATTTTCATAAAATAAATTTAACAAAAGTAGGCGATTAGTTGATCTCTGTCACGTATCACCCTTAAAGGTGCATTTAATATGAATGTCAATATTCTTGACTGTGGCAATTTGTCGCACCTTGATACTTGATATTAAGAAGGGTTTTTCTTTTGGGTAGATTGACTAGCTTTAGAGTATGTTGCACGGGAGTAGTTCTGGCATTGCTGCTTATGTCAAAACCGAGTCATGGGCTTTTTGTCAGCCCTCCTAAGCCTTCAAAACCCGTGATTGAAGCGATATTTCCACAAGCGAGCTATATATCAGAAAAAGAGGGAACGCTTGCTCTTAGAACGGTATATAAAGGAGAGGAAATTCTTGGTTATGCATTTGAAACGAATGACTTAGCCAGAATACCTGCCTACTCGGGAGAGCCTGTTAATACCTTAGTGGCCATTGACCCAAGCGGGAGATATCTCGCAGCTCGTGTACTTGAGCACCATGAACCAATCATTCTCGCTGGGATCCCTGAAAGTAAGCTGTGGAAGTTTGCTGAGCAATATACAGGTTTGTTTGTCCAAGACCGACTGAAAGTCGGTGGCAATATCAGCCAAGGGTATGTGGCCATAGACGGCTTGTCTGGTGCAACTGTCACTGTGATGGTGATGAATGTTGCCATCACGAAAGCTGCGACTCTAGCTGCACAACATATAGGTATTATTGAAAAGAAGCTCGCTGCTATCCAACCAGCTTCAACAATAAAAGCTGATTTGTTTGAGCCTGCGAATTGGCAAGATTTAGTGGGCGATGGTTCTATTCGAAAACTCTACCTTACTCGAGCAAGTGTTGATGATGCTTTTGCCGAAACGGCGGCAGAGCATATTGATGAGGCAAGGGCTGAGCAGAAACAAGATAGATTTTCTGAGATCTATTACACCTTAGCCGATGTCCCTACCATAGGAAGAAACTTACTGGGGGAAGCTGACTATAAGTGGTTAATGGCGCAGTTAAAGCCTGGTGAGCACTTAGCATTGCTTATGGGCAATGGCTATTCCTTCAAAGGGTCAGGCTATGTGCGAGGCGGCATTTTCGACAGGATTCAAATTCATCAAGGTGAAACGGCCATCTCATTTCGCGATCTGGATCATGAACGTATAACCGACCTTTACGCCCAAGGGGCACCGAATTTTCATGAGATGTCCGTGTTTATTATACGGTCGGAGCATGAATTAGATCCAGGGGCTCCTTGGCAAATAGAGCTATTAGTTCGTCGTCAAACAGGCCCTGTAGATAGCCTATTTACCAGTTTTAAAGGGCAATATGACATGCTGGAAAAGTATGTCGATACTCCAGCTGCCATGATTCCCCAACCTGAACTTTCGTTAACTGAACAAGTGTGGCAAGAGCAGCAAGTAGAGATAATTGCTCTGTTATTACTGATGTTAATTTTGCTACTCATCTTGTTTTTTCAAGATATTTTAGTGCGCTACCCCCATTTTATGCATCGACTTCGTCATGGTTTTCTCATTGTTACTGTGGTGCTAATTGGTTGGGTGTGGGGAGGGCAATTGTCAGTGGTTAATGTGTTCACCTTCCTCAATGCTTTGATGGGGGATTTTCGATGGGAGCTGTTCTTACTCGACCCTATTATCTTCATTCTCTGGTGCGCTGCAGCAGTGACAATGTTGTTATGGGGGCGTGCGGTTTATTGTGGCTGGCTCTGTCCATTTGGTGCGCTGCAAGAGCTGGTAAATGTATTTGGGCGCTACATTAAGCTGCCACAAGTTGAGTTACCTTTTGCAGTCCACGAGCGATTATGGGCGATTAAATATCTTATTTTATTAGCACTATTTGGCCTCTCGTTAGATTCGTTAGCAATGGCGGAGCAGTTTGCTGAAATAGAGCCTTTCAAAACAACCTTCTTGCTTAAGTTTGATCGCCAGTGGCCTTTTGTTGCTTGGGCGCTGCTTCTTATCGTGATCAACCTATTTAACCGAAAAACCTTCTGTCGTTACCTTTGTCCATTGGGCGCAGCATTGTCGGTCAGTAATAGTATCCGGCTATTTGACTGGTTAAAACGTCGTCCTGAGTGTGGCTCTCCCTGTAAGACTTGTGCAAAAGAGTGTGAAATTCAGGCCATTCAACCAAATGGGGTGATCAATATGCGCGAGTGCCATTACTGCCTAGATTGCCAAGTCACTTACTTTAATGAGCAAAAATGCCCGCCACTGAAAAAAATGGCTCGTAAGAAGAGAAAGGATCAGCAAGTTGAAATCCCTATTGCAGTGACCGAGTAGTGCAGGTTTGGTTTGGGAGTTCATAGATTGATAATTGAAATAAAACGATAAATGAAATCAACCTAGGATGGAGACGTAATTATGCAAGATAAAACAGATGATGGCGTGACGAGTCATCAACAAGCTGAGTTGCAAGATGCTGGACGCCGCAAATTTATGGGCAAAACGGCCATGATTGGTGCTGGCGCTGTCGCCGCTCCTATGACAGCTGGCATGTTTGCCACAATGGCAAAAGCAAAAGCTGCTGAAGCGTCAAACAGTCCTTTTGTGCATCCAGGCGATCTCGATGAATATTATGGTTTCTGGAGTGGAGGTCATTCAGGTGAAGTCCGCATCATGGGACTTCCCTCTATGCGCGAGTTAATGCGTATCCCTGTGTTTAATGTCGATAGTGCTACAGGTTGGGGGTTAACCAATGAAAGTAAGCGCATTAAAGGTGACAGTGCGCATATTCTTGCCGGTGATTCACATCACCCGCATATGAGCATGACTGATGGTAGCTACAACGGTAAATATGTATTTATTAACGATAAAGCTAACTCACGTGTCGCGCGGATACGTTGTGACGTCATGAAGACAGATAAGATGATCACTGTACCTAATGTCCAAGCGATACATGGTCTACGTGTTCAAAAGGTGCCATACACTAAATATGTTATCTGTAATGGTGAATTTGAAATACCGCTTGATAATAACGGAAAAGAGAACTTAGAGGATGTGTCTACCTACCGCTCACTGTTTAATGTGATTGATGCGGAAACGATGGAAGTCGCGTTTCAGGTGATGGTTGACGGCAACCTAGACAATACTGATGCTGACTATGATGGTAAGTACTTTGCCTCAACTTGTTATAACTCAGAAATGGGGATGAACTTAGGTGAAATGATGACCGCTGAGCGTGATCATGTGGTGGTCTTTAGCCTAGCGCGTTGTGAAGCCGCCCTGAAAGCTGGCAAATTCAAAACCTATAATGGCAATAAGGTACCAGTACTCGATGGGACAAAAGGCTCTGAGCTAACTCGATATATCCCAGTACCTAAGTCACCTCACGGCATGAATACCTCGCCAAGTGGTCAGTATTTTGTGGCTAACGGTAAGCTGTCACCCACAGTGTCGGTTATCTCCATCGCCAAACTTGATGACCTTTTTGCAGACAAGATTAAGCCAAGAGACACCATAGTTGCAGAGCCTGAGCTAGGTCTAGGGCCTCTGCATACCGCATTTGATAACAAAGGTTATGCCTACACAACACTCTTCTTAGATAGTCAAATTGCCAAGTGGAATGTTGAGGATGCCATTAAGGCTTATAACGGTGAGAAAATTAATTACATCAAGCAAAAGCTTGATGTGCATTATCAACCTGGGCATAACCATACTTCACAAGGTGAAACTCGAGATGCGGATGGTAAATGGCTGGTTTCACTTTGTAAATTCTCTAAGGATCGATTCCTACCAGTGGGACCCCTGCGTCCTGAAAATGATCAGCTTATTGACATATCCGGCGATGAAATGAAGCTCGTCCATGATGGCCCCACATTTGCCGAACCCCATGATTGCATGATTGTACATCGCTCTAAGATGAAGCCAAACAAGCTGTGGACTCGTGATGATCCTATCTTTGCAGAAACTGTTGCGATGGCAAAGGCGGATGGTGTCAACCTTGAGATGGATAATAAGGTGATCCGTAAAGGTAACAAGGTGACCGTTTATATGACCTCTATTGCGCCGGCATTTGGCTTAAGTGAATTTAAGGTCAAGTTAGGTGATGAGGTCACCGTAGTGGTGACTAATTTAGATAGAGTTGAAGACGTCACTCATGGGTTCTGTATGACTAATCATGGTGTGCAGATGGAAGTCGGGCCACAAGCCACCTCATCGATCACCTTTGTAGCGAATAAACCAGGTGTGCAATGGTTTTACTGTAACTGGTTCTGCCATGCACTGCACATGGAGATGAGAGGTCGCATGCTGGTTGAAGCATAAGCTTTAATATTGCATGAAAACTTGAGTATCGAAGGAGTATGCCTCTGCGTTTGATAGCCAGAAGTGCTGTTTCGGTACTCGTGTTTATTTGTTAACCGTAACAAATAGGGCATTAACTTTGGCTTTATCCCCAGTGTTAAGAGGCAATATCATACTCATGAAACGATTACTGTTGTTTTGTTTTATCTCTCTCTGGCAGCTTAACTCTGCGCAGGCTAAACGTATCGAAGTGAATGCGCAGCAAGAGCTGCAAGCCGTTTTGGATATGGCTGCCTCCGGTGACATCATCTCGCTAGGAAAGGGCAGATATATGGGGAACTTCATTATCAAGCAAGCCTTGACGTTAGATGGCAACCACCACGCCACGATAGATGCTGGGGGGAAGGGGCATGGCTTGCTACTCCAAGGGTCAAATATTACGGTAGAGAATCTTTCAATCACCAATTGGGGCGATGATCTTACCGCACAAAATTCAGGGATCTATTCCGATAAAAAGGCAAGTTCACTCATCATTCGTAATAACAATCTGCAGGGGGATGGTTTCGGGATCTGGTTGCAAAAAGGCAAAGAGATAAAAGTCACAGGTAATGCTGTTATAGGTAACCCTAAACTACGTTCCGCTGATAGAGGCAATGGCATTCAGTTGTCGATAGTGCAAAACGTCGAAGTGACTAACAATGAGATAAGCTTTACCAGAGATGGCCTCTATATCATCTCGAGTCAGCACAATCTATTATCAAACAATACCATGCACGATCTTCGTTATGGTATTCACTATATGTACTCCCACAGTAATCAAGTCAAAAACAATCTGGCCTATAACACTCGAGCGGGTTACGCCTTGATGAGCTCCAAGATGCTCACCGTGACAGATAACGTTACTCGAGACAGTGAAGATTATGGTTTTCTTCTTAATTTCATTACCGCTTCAACCATAAGCCATAACCGTATCAGTAATGTGTGGACTAAGCCTGAACACAAGGTGATAGGCCGAGAAGGTAAGGGGCTATTTGTTTATAACTCCGCGTATAACACTATTAGCCACAATGTGATTGATACTGCTGAAATAGGTATCCACCTGACAGCAGGCTCAGAGAATACCAAAGTATATGCCAATAGCTTTATCAATAATCCACTACAGGTGAAGTATGTCTCAAATGCCGAGCAGGAGTGGAGCTTGGACGGTACAGGAAATTTCTGGAGTAACTATCTTGGCTGGGATCTCAATAATGATGGTCGAGGAGATGATGCTTTTGAGCCCAATGACGGCATAGATAAACTCGTGTGGCAGTATCCTGAAGCTAAGGTACTGCTTGATAGTCCTGCAGTGCTAATTCTTCGTTGGATCCAGACGCAATTTCCAGTATTAAAACCAGCAGGAGTAAAAGACAGCTTTCCCTTGATGGAAAGTCCTGTATTGGTATCTAACAAATCAAGTAACCCACTAGAGCCAAGCAAGATAACTATTGCAGCCGATACGCTTGTAGTAGCTCAAGGCAACACAATGAAAGAGGTTAAGTAATCGTATGAGTACAAACATTGTGTCTCTTAATCAGGTCAGTAAGCAGTACCGTGGGGTACAGGCGCTAAAGGATATAGATCTACAACTTAGCGCTGGGGAGGTCATGGGGCTTTTTGGTCATAATGGGGCTGGCAAGACCACCATGATGAAATTGATATTGGGGATTTTAGATCCATCCGACGGTGAAGTGGCGGTGTTTGGTGTTGATCCCTTATCAAAGCTGGCATTCGAAGGGCGAAAAAAAATTGGTTACCTTCCTGAAAATGTTAGTTTTTATGATCACCTCACCGCAACAGAGTGCTTGACCTATTTTGCCAGGTTGAAATCTGTGCCTAAAAGTCATGTGGTTAGGTTACTGGAGCAGGTTGGTCTGATACATGCGATGAACCGTCCAGTTAAAACTTACTCGAAAGGGATGCGTCAGCGGCTTGGTTTAGCTCAGGCTTTTCTTGGGCAACCTAAGCTATTACTCCTCGATGAACCTACTGTGGGGTTAGATCCTATCGCGACTCAAGAGTTTTATCTGAGTGTAGATAAGCTCAAATCGGATGGCGCGAGTATTATTCTTTGCTCTCATGTCTTACCTGGCGTTGAGCAACATATCGATAGAGCAATGATCTTATCTGATGGTCAACAACGCGCTGTGGGGACTTTGCCTCAACTGCGTGACAGGGCAAGTCTGCCCGTCAATATCTACACCTCAGGCTTAAATGGCTCGTTAAGAACCGATAGCCGTTTTAGCCCATTACTCCAGGGAGCAGATAAACTTGTGGTTCCAGAAAGTCATAAAATGATCTTGCTTAAACAGTTGATGGCATGTGAAGGAATAACTGATATTAAGGTTGAAAGCGCGACGCTTGAACAAGTTTATCAATACTACCTGAGCGCCAAGTTTGCTTGTTCATCAGGTTCAACTCTCACTGTAGCCCGTGATTCGAATAAGATTAGCAAAACGCATTTAATGGAGGCCCGTCCATGAATCCATCTATTGCCGTAGCGTTAAAGGAATTTCAAGATGGTTTAAGAAACCGCTGGTTTATCTCGATCACTTTGATTTTTGCGATCATGTCTTTGGGGCTGAGCTACTACGGTACGCTTGCTTCTGGTCAAATTGGCGCAGCTTCACTCTCGGCGACAATTGCGAGTCTATCTAGCCTTGCTGTTTTTCTTATTCCGCTTATCGCTCTGTTGATTGCCTATGATAGTTTTGTTGGCGAGCAGGAGTCCGGTACTTTATTACTCTTGCTCAGCTATCCGATCACTCACAGTCAACTCTTGTTAGGTAAGTTTATCGGCCAGGGAATGATCATCAGTTTAGCAACCTGCTTAGGGTTCGGTGCAGCTGCTATTTTGTTATCGATTCAATCAGGGCCTGAACAAGTTATACCAGCGTTTGCACTCTTTATTTTAACTGCCATCTTACTCGGGCTATGCTTTATTGCTATCGCTTACTTGATTAGCCTCGCTGTCAGTGAAAAATCAAAAGCTGCAGGGCTTGCCTTAATGGTTTGGTTTTTCTTTGTTTTAGTGTTCGATCTCGCGCTGCTTGGCCTCTTGATTGGAGTCGAGGATGGGCTTAGTCAGCAAAATCTAGTGCATTTATTGATGCTTAATCCTGCCGATCTGTTTCGCTTAATTAACCTCGCTAGCCTTGATACTTCTGATGTTAACGGTGTTTTATCAGTCGCGATTAATGCGACTCAATCCCCGATGACGTTACTGATCACTATGGCAATCTGGATAATCGTTCCACTTTTTATTGCCAATATTATTTTTAATAGAAAAACACTATAAATTAACCGTTTAGATTTAGTTATTTAGATTGAGTGGGTTGCATTTAGTTTATTTGATTTATTGCCTTATACAGAGTGAGTTGCGAATGAAATATATTACACAAGCATTTGTTATGTCGGCCTTTCTTACAAGCTTAATCCTTTCCGGTTGCAGTGAGAGTAAGCAGCAAGTTAGTGTGCGTCAGGCTGCATTTATCGAATCTGATGATGAGTGTCACCTATGCGGCATGCTTATTAGCAACTTTCCAGGCCCTAAGGGGGAGAGTTACATTAAAACATCAGACGTGGTGAAGAAATTTTGCTCTACCCGAGATCTGTTTAGTTTTATTCTTGACCCTGAATTCCAGCATCAAGTGAAAGAGATCTATGTTCATGATATGAGTCAAGTTCCCTGGGGGAGCCCGGATGATGCACACTTTATCGATGCTCGTCATGCTTGGTATGTCGCTGGCTCCAATCAAACTGGTGCGATGGGGAGAACCTTAGCCAGCTTTAAACAGCAGTCTGATGCAATCGCATTTTCAACAGAGTTTGGTGGAAAAGTCTATCGATTTGAAGATATTAAATTAACGCTATTGTAGTGCAATCTGCTCTATGGTGCGGTGGATAGTGACTATACTTTTATTTCTTATCAATATTGCACGGAGTCTTCCGGCCTATGAGTCATCCAGAAGAGGCTTGCTTTAACAACATCTCAATCAATGCCTTAAAACCAGGTATGTATGTTGTATCTGTTTCGACTGGCAGCAATAAACTCAGTGTAAAATCTGAGGGGTATATTCAAGATGATGAAGCGATTAACAAGTTGATAAAGCTTGGGGTTAACAAGGTTTGTGTTGATCCTGCTCGTGAAAAATTGCGGGAAAACATTGATAACATCATGCTTGAACCTGTGAGGGAACAACCTAAAGATGAACAGCCTAAAGTGTCTTTAGCGCAGGAGATGAAGCAGGCTAATAGTCTCTACAGCAATGCTAAGCTACTGCAGCAAAAAGTGCTGACATCTATTACGGAAGGGCGGGTAATCGATCTTGCTGAAGTACAGGAAAGTACCAATGCCATGGTCGACTCCATTTTTAGAAATCAAGACGCACTTTCCTGTATGTCTCGCCTTCGAATAAAAGATGAATACTTGGTAGAGCACTCCTTAAATGTTTCCATATTGATGACCATTTTTGCTAAGCACTTAGGCTTTGATAGGCCGACTATTGAGGAGCTGGCTTTAGGGGCGTTTCTCCATGATATTGGTAAAGTGCTGGTTCCAGATGAAATTCTTCATAAGTCTGGAAAATATACTCAGGTTGAGTATGAGGTCATGCAAGATCATGTGTTACTGGGGTTAAGAGTACTTGAAGAGACGCCTGAGATCTCTGATATCGTGCTCAGTATCGTTAAAGAGCATCATGAACGACTAGATGGAACCGGTTATCCAGATGAACTGGAGGGAGGCGAGATTTCAGAGTACGGATTGATGATAGCAATTATTGATAGTTATGATGCGATGACTGCCGAGCGTGTGTACAAGCCAGGCATGCACCCCATTGCCGCCTTTAAGAACCTGATTATGGATGCGCCAACTTGTTATGATGAGGCGTTAGTTGAGCAGTTTATTCAATGTTTAGGTGTTTATCCTATAGGGACATTAGTCTGTCTTAACAGTGGTAAAATTGGGCTTATAAGTAAACTCAATAGAAGTAAGCCACTGACTCCTTGCGTGCGTGTTTTTTATAATATCAGACTAAAACAAGCCGTTGCTATGGAAGAGATTGACCTCAGCCACTCTAAGTATAAGGACCAGATTGACCGCTGTATTAAGCCTGAAGAGTTTAATCTTAACCTGCTTGCATTCTTTAAGGCCGCTTTTATCGACTAATCATTTATTTCCAATATAAATAGCTCCCTTAGCCTTGAAGCATCGGCGTAAACAGGGATAATACTGCTTTTAATGTTCTAAATATGAGAACGCATTGAGCAGCAGACTGACAGTTAACAGTGAGCAAGCCTTCGATACGGATGGCATACTCGCTCAGCATATTAAGGGCTATAATGCTCGAGCCGTTCAAAAACAGATGGCATCGGCCGTCAGCCAAGCTATCAGTGAAACGAGTAACTTAGTTGTCGAAGCTGGCACTGGTGTTGGGAAAACATTTGCCTACCTTATCCCGACACTGCTAAGTGGTAAGCAAGTTATTGTCAGCACTGGCAGCAAGAACTTACAAGAGCAACTTTTTTTCAAAGACCTCCCAGCTCTACTTAATATGTTATCCCTCTCTCCCAAGGTCGCGCTGTTAAAGGGACGTAGTAACTATTTATGTCAACTCTTGCTAGAGAATCAGATCGCAGCATGTGATTCACACGATCCTAAGGTGGTAGACGATCTCCTTCGCATTAATCAATGGGCAGGACAAACAAATGATGGCGACCTCGGCGGGCTGACTTCGGTCTCAGAGAATTCAGCGGCTTTACCTTTAATCGCCAGTACACAAGATAAGTGTACGGGTAAGCGGTGTGATCACTATGAGGCTTGTTACAGTCGTAAAGCTCGGGTGCGAGCCATGGATGCAAAGGTTATCGTGGTAAACCATCACCTTTTCTTCGCCGATCGAGTGCTTAAAGATACTGGTTTTGCTGAATTGCTACCCGATCCCGATGTGGTGATATTTGATGAAGCACATCTGCTTCCCGATATTGCTGTGGCAACTTTCGGTCAGCAAGTTTCAACCCGAAGCTTAGAGCGTTTACTTGGACAGATCATTGAAGTTTATCGAGCTGAATTAAGGGACTCTGCGCAAATTGAGCAGCTGGCGGCTCGTTGTGTAAGTCAGCTACATGGGTGGCACCAACAGATGTTTGACCTCTATGAGACTGATTGGCGCTTGTTAATGGGCAATAGAGATATTGCAGCGGCTTCTTGGACCATAATCGAAGAGTTAAAGGCCTTAGAGCGTCAATTACTCGGGCATATAGGCCGTAGTGAGGCACTTGATGATTGCACTGAAAAGTTAGTGACGTTGTCCAGCAAGCTCAGTGTGTTTTTTCACTGTGAAAATACACAAGCCGCTTACAGTATCGACTATGGCCATCGATATCTCATACTCAATATTGCGCCTATTAATGTGGCAAAAGAGTGTGAGAAGTTATTTGAAGCTAAAACAAGCTGGATATTTACCTCTGCAACACTACAGATAAATCGTGACTTGAGCCTCTTTACCAAAGGACTCGGTATTGATGGCAGTAAACAGATGATATTAGACAGTCCCTTCGACTATCACAATAATGCGCTCCTTTGTGTGCCTAGGCATCTATCAAAAGTCAGTAACCAGCAGGCTGCAGTGAGAGAGTTAGTCGATATTGCCATAAAAGCTGTTGATGCGGCTCAAGGCCGTACCTTTATTTTGTTTACCAGCCATAGAATGATGAATGCTGTCGCTCAGGTATTGATGAGTCGGCTTCAGTATCCAATATTAGTGCAGGGCCAGGCAAATAAACAAAGCTTACTAAGTAAGTTCAGACAGTTAGGCAATGCTGTGTTGCTTGGGACGGGGGCATTTTGGGAAGGTGTCGACGTCAGAGGTAAGCTATTAAGTTGTGTCATTATTGATAAGCTGCCCTTTGTTTCACCCAGCGATACCTTGTACCGCGCAAGAGCTGAGAGTGTTGCAAGAGGGGGAGGCGATCCTTTTACCGCTCTTTCCCTGCCTCAGGCTGTGATATCCCTAAACCAAGGAGTCGGTCGCCTTATCAGGGATGAAAAAGATAAGGGCGTATTGATCTTATGTGATAACCGTATCGTTAACCGTGAATATGGTCAGGCATTTTTAAACTCTCTTCCGCCTATGGCACGTACCCGCGATTTAGATCAAGTGGTGAGATTTTTAAAAGAGATTAAATAACTCACCGTTTATCTACTTTAGGGGTATCTATTCTTGTATTGAATGCGTTCAAAAGAGGGGATGACTCCGGCATTTATTCACCATAGATTAAGCAGTCAAACAAGCTGATTAGCTGACCACTTCTTATACCGAACGGTATAAACAAACTACATTTATGAATATCTAATAAGCTAATGGCGACAGTGGAAAATTCATGCCGATATTTAGCTGAATAATACAGTCGTAAAACCGAGCCTGACGCGCAGGTGATCAGACTTTGATTTTATTTACTATGCTTTTACATAAATCGACACCTTATAGCGTGCTATTCGATGGTAAGAGTCAATAGCAATTCCCTAATGCTCTCCTAAATATTAGAAACAAGCAGGTATAAGTCTCATGATGACTCAAGTTAAAGCCCGCTCTATGTTTAAATTTACTATCACTAAAAAATTAATCCTTGCAGCCTCACTGAACCTAACACTTATGATGATGTTAGGGGCTTACTCTTTGGGCTTGATGGCCTTAATTAGTAGTGAGATAGAGGAGGTGGCTCAAACCGATCTGCCTTTGATAAAAAGCTTAACGAGTATTGAGTCTCACCTATTAGAAATGGAGGTGTTTTTTGAAAAGTCACTGCGATTAGGCGAGGAGATGCGAATTGATGAGGAGCTTGCTGCGGATAACAGTTTAAGCCTATCTAAGCTGAGTAAAAGGTTTAACACGGCAAATCAAAAGTTTCTTAGCCTATCAAATACTGTTGCTGTTGAGATAGATGATGTCATTTCTGAAATGGAACAGGATATAAATGCTAGCCTCAACGGGGAGGACATTGCGGAGTTTAGCTTGGTCGTTGACAGGTTAATAGAGCTAAAAGCTGAGCATCAAAAGTTTGAACGGGATTCACTTTCTATTTTAAATCAAATAAGCACAGGCCAGTGGGATCATAACAAAAACCAATCCATTATTGCCGCTGTAGAAAAGCTAGAGGAGGTACTTGGTGAGCAGATAGTCGCTTTGCTTGCTGAGGTTGAGGTGTTTACTGATAACTCTCTGATGAGCGCAGAGCGGCATGAACAAGAGGGGCTGAAGGGAATTATGCTGTTGGTTTTAGTCTCTGCACTATTAAGTTTGTTAATCTTTTGGGTGATGGCTAGACAGATCATCAAGCCTATGAAAGAGTTAAAGTTTGTTGCTGACTCGATTGCACTTGGCGATCTTAGCCGGACAGTTTCATGGTCTAGTGCTGATGAAATTGGAGCGTTATCTCAATCAATTAATACCATGATAGCGACCTTAAATACGGTTGCCGAACACGCAGATGCTATAGCAAGGGGCGATTTTTCAAAAGAGGTGATCACTAAGAGTCAAACAGACCGTTTAGGTGTGGCTTTACATGAGATGAAGACTCAGATCCTGGAAAGAAATTTATCGCTAGCAAAAAGTGAGTCCATCAATAAAGGCATAGTGAATACAGCAGTTGATGGCATTATTACAATTACTCCTGAAGGACAAATTTTATCGGTCAATGCGTCGGTTGAGAAGATGTTTAATTATTCATCTGAGTCACTTTTAGGCCAAAATATCAAAGTCTTAATGCCTGAACCTTTTCACTCTGAACATGATGCTTATTTAAGCCGATATAAATCATCCGGTATTAAAAATGTGATAGGCCAAGGTAGAGAAGTGGTAGCACTTCGTAGTGATGGGACTACCTTTCCGATTTTTCTATCCGTCGGCGAGGTAACGTTAGCTGATGAAACTATATTTACTGGGTTTATTCGAGATATCAGTGCTCAGAAACAGTATGAAAAAGATATTGTTAGCAGTGAGTCATTAAATAAGGCGCTGGTTAATACTTCACTCGATGGCATTGTCTCCATTAGCCCTAAAGGCATTATCTTATCGTGCAATTCAGCTACCGAAGTGCTGTTTAACTATTCCAGTGAGCAGTTACTTGGGTCAAATGTGAAAATGTTAATGCCTGAGCCATTTTCTAGCGAGCATGATGGCTACCTATCAAACTATCTAAATACAGGCATTAAGAAAGTCATAGGAAAAGGTCGAGAGTTACTCGGGTTGAGAAGTGATGGTAGCCAGTTTCCGATATATTTATCGGTTGGCGAGGTGCAGCTAGAGTCTGGGGTTATCTTTACCGGTTTTATTCGTGACATTAGCCAACAAAAACTATTTGAGCGTGACATGCTCAAGAGTGAAAGTCTTAACCGTGGCATGGTTGATACATGTTTAGATGCCATCTTATCTATTTCGACTAAAGGGGGGATTATTGCTTGTAACTCGGCAGCTCAGTCCCTGTTTCAATACCGTGCTGATGAATTAATTGGAAATAAAATTAATTCCTTAATGCCAAGCCCGTTTACCGAAGAGCATGACGGTTACCTTGATAATTACCTTACAACAGGTGTTAAGAAGGTCATAGGACAAGGCCGTGAAGTTATCGGCCTTAAAAAAGATGGGTCAACGTTTCCTATGTATTTAACTGTTGGGGAAGTTAAACAAGGTGATGATACGGTATTTACTGGCTTTGTACGCGATATCAGTAAAGAGAAACAGTATGAGTTGGAACTCAAGGCAAAGAATGATGATCTGTTGAAACAAAATGAATTAAAAAATCAGGTGTCAAAAATCAATGAGCTGACTCAAGGGGCTACCAATGTAGAGTCGATGGCCGATGACATCATCTCTGCGCTTGCTGAAATGATGAATGCTGGTCACGGGGTACTCTATACCTATACGAAAACTGAGCAGCAACAGGGACTATCACTCTCAGGGAGTTATGCATTTAAAAAGCGAAAAGCTGTTCTATCTTTAATTCCTTTGGGAGAAGGTCTTGTTGGCCAATGCGGTAAAGAGAGAAAAACAATACTACTCACCCAAGTACCTACAGACTATATACAAATCAATTCAGGGTTAGGTGAAAAAGATCCGTTAAATATATTGCTGGTGCCAGTGCTATTTGAGACTGAGTTAATGGGAGTGATTGAGCTAGCCTCTTTTCAGTCATTTTTAGATGAACAAGTTGAATTAATGGAGTTGATAAGTTCAAGCCTTGGGATTGTGATTAATAATTTACGCAATCAAGAGCAGACTCAAATATTGCTCGTTGAGACTCAACGGCAATCACAGGAGTTACAAGCTCAGCAGGAGGAGTTAAAAAGTTCAAATGAAAACCTGATGGAGCAGACTGAACTGCTTAAGGCGTCTGAGGAGGAGCTTAAGCAGCAAAGTGAAGAGCTGAAAGTATCAAATGAGGAGCTCGAGGAGAAACAAGTTTTCTTAAAGAGACAAAGAGATGAGATTGATGCGGCAAAAAATGATTTAACGATTAAAGCTAATGAATTAGCGTTAGCGAGTAAGTATAAATCTGAGTTTCTCGCGAACATGAGTCACGAATTACGCACGCCATTGAACAGTTTACTTCTACTTGCAAAGGGCTTAGCCGATAACAAAAGCCAACATCTTGATGAGATAGAAGTTGAAGATGCCAAGGTAATATTTGAAGGAGGCAATAACTTACTCTCACTGATTAATGACATCATGGATCTGTCTAAGGTTGAGGCGGGAAAATTAAGCGTTCATATCGAAGCGGTCAGCTTTGTATCAATTTCTAGAAATTTAAAGCAAGTATTTGAACCTATCGCTAAAAGTCGAGGGCTTGAACTTAATATTAATCTTGATGAAAGCTTACCAGATACATTTACCAGTGACGGACAACGGGTTGAGCAGGTGTTACGTAATTTACTCTCCAATGCGCTTAAATTTACTGAAACTGGCTCAGTCACACTTAATGTGGGGTTCTCGGATCCTGATATGCTCTTTACACACAGTAGCTTAGATGCCAGAAAAGCAATTGCATTTTCTGTTCTTGATACGGGTATCGGTATTCCTGAGGATAAATTATTGGCTATCTTTGAGGCTTTCCAGCAAGAGGATGGCTCAACGAGTCGTAAATATGGCGGTACAGGTTTAGGGTTAACGATCGCAAGGGAGCTTACACGTCTGCTTGGTGGTGAGATCCAATTACAAAGTACAGTAGCACAGGGTAGCCAGTTTACCTTGTACTTGCCTAATAGTTATGACTCAGACGGCATCGATGAAAAAACTGGGGGCGCAAAAGGTTTGGTTTCGGATGTGAAAATAGTTAATTCTGGCCAAGCTAAAGCTACAAAAACTGGGTCTGAATCAGAGCCAGATGTTGTTGTGCTTCAACCTTATCCTGAGTTTATACCTGATGATCGTGACACGATAGCTGATGATGACCGTAGCTTACTCATTATCGATGATGATAAGAATTTCGCGAAAATTTTAAGAGATCATGCTAGGGAGAACGGCTATAAAGCCTTAGTTGCGGGTGATGGCCGGATGGGGATCTACTTGGCACAACAATACCTGCCAACGGGAATTATCCTCGATATTATGTTACCTGATATTGATGGTCATCAGGTGCTTGAACAGCTCAAGTTTAACCTTAAAACTCGCCATATCCCTGTCGAGATAATCTCTGCGCACAGTGAAGACCGTAATATGGCGCTCGTTCAGGGAGCCATAGGATTAAAAACTAAACCAGTTAGTCAGGAGCAACTATTAACTGTCTTTGACGAAATAAAATCATTTTCTGCTTCAGAGTTACGCCATGTTTTAGTCATTGAGGATGATTTAGGTAACCGGACATCGATCATTAGGCTGCTTGAAAACAGTGATATTGATATTGAATGTGTAGATAACGGTATTGAGGGAGTTGAGGAGATTATGACAGGTCAATATGACTGTATTATTTTAGATCTCGGCCTTCCAGATATCAGTGGTTTTGAAGTCCTTAAGCGCGTTGATGCGAGCGACCTGGCGCGCACACCGCCTGTGATTATCTATACGGGCAAGGAGATCACCGACAAAGAACAAGATGAACTGAATAAATACTCATCGAGCATCGTGATTAAAGGCGTAGGCTCCGCAGAACGTTTACTCGATGATATCTCATTGTTTCTGCATGATATTGAATCAAGGTTTTGCCCTGACAGCAAAGAGAGTATTCATATGCTTCATGATGAAGACGCTATGCTAAAAGGCAGGAAAATTTTATTGGTTGATGATGATATGCGAAACACCTATGCACTCTCTAAACGTCTGATTGAAACTGGCTTTGAAGTTGATATGGCACATAACGGAAAGGAAGCGGTTGAACAGCTTAACCTTGAGCACGATTTTGAACTGGTGCTGATGGATACCATGATGCCTGAGATGGACGGGCATGAGGCTACGATAAAAATCCGTGCAATGAGTCATTACAGCAATATCCCCATTATCGCCTTAACAGCTAAAACCATGCCTGAAGATAGAGAGCAATCCCTACTAGCTGGTGCATCTGAATACCTGACGAAGCCGATTGACTTTGAAAAGCTATTATCAATTATGCGTATCTGGTTATTTAGAAATTAGAGGAGTTAATGATGAAGCGGGAGGAGATGCTTGAATTTGAAGTTAATCAGCTGCTTGAAGCAATAAACTTCCGATATGGTTATGATTTTAGAGATTATGCCCGTGCATCAATTGAACGCAGGATCCTCAATCGAGTTCAGTTATCTGATCTAAATTCAGTGTCTGAAATGTTGCCAAAAATTATGCATGATCAAGCATTTTTTGACCTATTTCTTCGTGATATGTCAGTCACAGTCACAGAGATGTTTCGTGAGCCAAGTGTATTTAAAGTAATAAGAGAAGCGGTTTTCACCCAGTTAAAAACTTATTCACGAGTCAATATTTGGCATGCTGGTTGTGCCACTGGCGAAGAGGTCTACTCGATGGCGATAATGCTAAAGGAGGAGGGATTACTCGATAAAACTAGGCTATATGCAACCGATTATAATAACCATTCTTTAGAGATAGCTGAAAAAGGGATCTACCCAGCTCAGAAGATAAAACTGTTTACGAAAAATTATCTAGAAGCTGGTGGGCGGGGATCGTTTGCGGACTATTACTTAGCTAAATTTAATTCTGCAATCATGTCTGATTCATTAAAAAAGCATATCACCTTTGCCAACCATAACCTGATGAAAGATCAATGTTTTGCTGAGATGCATCTGATTGTATGCAGAAACGTTTTAATCTACTTCAATCGTCAGCTCCAAAATAGAGTTTTTCAGTTATTTAAAGAGAGCCTTATACCACGCGGTTTTTTATTATTAGGCGATAAAGAGACCTTAGAATTTAGTACAGTGGCAGATAGTTTTGAACATTTTAGTGAGAAAGAGAAGATTTACAGGCGGCTCATTTATGTATAAAGCGCTGGTAATAGGTGTGTCAGCTGGTGGTCTAAACGCACTTTCTCAAATTCTACCTAAGCTGCCAGCAGACTTTAGTTTATCTGTGTTGATTGTTCAGCATAGGCACCATGATGCTGATCATTTTCTAGTGGAGTATTTAGATGACCTTTCAGCGATTAGAGTGAAAGAAGCACAATCAGGGGAGCCTGTATTGCCCTCAACAGTTTATATTGCTCCTGCTATGTATCATTTGCTTGTTGAGCGTAATGAAACAATAAGTCTAAGCATAGATCCGCCTGTTAACTATTCTATCCCCTCTATCGATGTATTGTTTGAATCTGCAGCGGCTTGCTACAAGAATCAATTAATTGGACTTATACTTACTGGAGCTAATGCGGATGGCAGTCAAGGTTTATTAACGGTAAAACGATATGGCGGGTTGGCAGTTGTGCAAGAACCTCTCACGGCAGAGATTGATGTAATGCCAAAAGCTGCACGTGATCTCGTTGATGTGGACGGCTTAGTACCGCTTGATGAACTTGGGCAATATTTAGTTGATCTGGGTCTCGTTAAACCAGACGATTAATCGAGGACAAGCTAATAATGGAACAGATTCGTCCTAAAATTCTCATTGTTGATGACGAGCCGAATAATCTAAGGGTCTATGAACGTATTCTAGCTCCTTTGAATCTAGAGTTTATTAAAGCAATGTCTGGTCAGCAGGCATTAGCTGTGGCCCATAAACATGACTTTTTTCTTATCTTAATGGATGTTCAGATGCCCGGCATGGATGGGTTTGAGGCCGCTTCTTTAATATTGGACCATCCAAAAACATCGCATATTCCTGTTATATTTATTACTGCTTTTGCTCGTGAAGAAGCGTTTGAATTTAAAGGCTACATAAGTGGCGCTGTTGATTACTTAGTTAAACCGATTAATGATGAAATATTAAAGAGTAAAGTAGGGGTCTTTCTTGAGCTTTTTAAGGAGAGGTTAAGGCTAGATAACGCTTTTAAAACTAAAAAGCGTGCTGAAGAGGAGTTAAGGCTTCATAAAGAGCATCTTGAGGAGTTAGTTAAAGAGAGAACTCGAGAGTTACAGGAGTCGATGGAGCATCTACTTTCAGCTCAAGATAAATTGGTGAAAGCTGAGAAAATGGCATCATTAGGTCGCCTCGTTGCTGGTGTGGCTCATGAGCTTAATACACCTATTGGAGTCTGTGTGACAGCAGCGTCCTATATTCAAGGAGAGGTGAAACATCTTGAAGACAAGTTAAAAGAGGAGAGTTTAGAGGTACAAGATTTGGTCAGTTATTCTGAATCCACCATTCAATCTTCAGAGATGATACTTTCAAATTTAACTAGAGCCACCAATTTAATTAAAAATTTCAAGTTGGTTGCTGTCGATGTGTCATCCGAGGTGCTATCTAGATTTAACCTTATGGCGCATATTGATGAAATGATTGCTGAAATACTGCCAGATATCGATCCAACTCACCATAAAATCTTGATTGCTGGCGACCGTGACACTTGCGTTGAAACCTACCCAGATACATTGAAGTTAGTGCTAAGAAACTTACTGTTAAATGCAACAACCCATGCTTTTGAAAGTGATACAGATGGCGTCATAACCATTAATGTTCAGCAAATTGAAGACAATGTTCAACTTAGTTTTAAAGATGATGGACACGGCATGGAGCCTGAAACCGTTGCTATGGTGTTTGAACCATTTTATACCACCCGGCGAGGTACGGGTGGGAGTGGTCTAGGCCTCTATATCGTGTTTAACCTCATTACACAGGTACTTAAAGGGGAGATAACCTGTGTGAGTGAAGTTGGCAAAGGGACAAAGTTTAATATAGTTTTCCCTATTGCCAGACACCCCTAGATATTAAATCCTCCCTTTAGTGAAGTTTCATCCTAGGTCGTACGACTCTTAATACTTTTTCTGCTAGCCAGAGCGCTAAGGTTTTGAAGCTGCCATGTATCGCTTTTTGATGCATACGATAAAGTGATATATACACAAACCGAGCAATTTTACCTTCGATAAACATACTATTTTTGGTCAAATTGCCCATCAGGCTACCTACAGTGCTGAAACGAGACAGGTTAACTAGGGAGCCATGATCGACATAATTGTAAGATTCTAATGCTTCGCCCTTAAGGTCATGAAGAATATTTTGCTCGACACATTGTGCCATCTGATGCGCCGATTGAGCCCTTGGGGGCACAAAGCTGCCATCGGCTTGCTGACAGGCACAGCAATCGCCAATCACAAAGATATCATCATTGGTGCTGCTGCGTAGGTTTGCCTTTACCATGATTTGATTGGCACGATTTAACTCAAACAGTTCGATATTTTTGATAAAGTCTGGCGCCTTGACCCCGGCGGCCCACAACATTAAATTGGCTTCGATCAATTTCCCGTCTGATGTAACGAAACCAGAGGCGTTTGCTTCGCTTATGCGGGTATTTTCCATGACGTTAACGCCAAGCTTACTGAGCTCGCGTCTAGCAGACATTGCTATGCGTTCGGGCAATGCGGGAAGAATACGCGGTCCAGCTTCAATCAAGTGAATATTGAGTTTATCTTTGGTCATCTTGCTCAGACCATATATCTTTAGCAGATCAGTCACATGGTAAAGCTCTGCAGACAGTTCTACGCCAGTGGCACCACCGCCAACAATGGCGATATTAAGCTCATTGATAGACTCAGATTGATGTACTCGGGTGAAGCTATCTAGTAAGGCGTGGTGAAACCGATTGGCTTGCTGATGAGAGTCGAGAAAGAAGCAATGGTCTTTCACTCCCGGTGTATTGAAGTCATTGCTGACGCTCCCGATAGCAATAACTAATGTGTCATAGTGAATTTGTCGCTCAGGTAATAATACGTTTCCTGTTTCATCTGTAATAGGAGCGACCTTGACTGACTTATTATCTGCATCAAGTCCGCAAAAGGTACCGAGCTGAAATTGGTAACCATGTTTTGCTGCATGAGCAGAATAAACCACCCCATCGAGATCGGCATCTAAGGAGCCTGTAGCGACTTCGTGTAGCAGTGGTTTCCAGATATGCGTTCTGTTTTTATCGACAAGCACAATTTGTGCTTTATTCTTTCTGCCAAGTTTATGGCCTAGCTGAGTCGCAAGCTCTAAACCACCAGCGCCCCCACCAATGATCACTATCTTTGGACATGATGATTCCATTACGTCTTCCTTACTCGATTTCCGGGACTGCTTGCCATTGAATACTAATTAATGAAGCGCTGATCTACTGCTATTATATTGTCGTAAATTAAAAAACAAGTCATGGTTGTTATCACTGTATTTTTATTTAAATCCAGTTTAATGCTCTAAATCTCTATTTGAGGGAGGTTGAATGTTAAATGTATCTAAGCTTATCAATTTACGATTTTTGAACGAAAAAGCTACTAAACAATACTATTTCATGGCATGTTTTTGAATCTATTAAGCCAAAATGTAGGTGACAGTGCGCTCATTTGACTTTGATTTAAAAGCTTTGCAAGTGTTTGTTATGACGGCTCAAACGGGCAATATGACAGAAACGGCAAGACGCCTTGGCTTAACACAATCTTCGGTCTCCCAGACGTTAGCTGTACTGGAAAAATCGGTAAAGGCCCAGTTACTCGATCGCAGCGTCAGACCGATAGGGGTGACCATTGCTGGCCGGTATTTTTTCGACCAATCAACTCACCTTCTGTCCCAAGCAGAGCAAACCCAGAAAGTATTATCTCAAGGCTCTTTTGAGCAACTTCATTTAGTGCGCATCGCTTTGGTTGATTCACTGGCTACGGCATTAGGTAAGCCTTTGATTGAGTCTGTTAAAAAACGGACTGAAAATTGGACCTTAACCACTGGGCGTTCACACATGCATGCTGATGCGCTGCTTTCGAGGCAGCTTGATATCATCATCTCAGATGATGCCTTAGAGGATAACCCTGATATCTGTAGATACCCCATTATCTCAGAGCCTTTTGTGCTGGTTGTGCCTAAGCATTTTAAAATGAGTGTCCAAGATGAGAGCACTCTGCTGCAATTAAAGCAACTCGAAGCTCAGCTCGATTTTGTACGCTATAACCAAGATTCTCTTATCGGTACTGAAATAGAGCGCTATCTGAGGCGATTGGGTATAGAGGCTAATATTAGGCTGCAATTGGATAATACCTTTGCTGTGCTCTCTATGGTTGCGGCAGGTATTGGCTGGACTATCACTACGCCGCTTTGTCTATATCAAAGTGGTATCGAACTCAATCAAGTTCGCTGTTTACCTTTACCGAATAAGGCACCGCTTCATCGTCAATTGACCTTAGTGTGCCGACGTCATGAACTCGGCGATCTACCTTTGCAGATGGCGAAAGACAGTTGTGAGATTATTAAACACACTTTTGTCACGGAACTAAGAAAAACACTGCCTTGGTTAGAGGCTAAGATCACTATCGGTTAGCACTTATACTGCTTGGTACTATCTTGAATGATTTCGAAGGGGAAATGTATTTAGTATAAGAAATATTAATACTAGAAAGTTAGTACAAATGATTGTTGTTGTCGTACCGGCTGGAGGCCATTAGGTTTGAGAAACACCAACTTTTGGTGTGTATTCGGGCCATTTCGCAAACCAAGATAAAGGGAAGTGTCATGTCACAAGAGTCAAAGTTACAAGGATTAGAACAATCCAAAGATACTAATATCGAGAGTCAAGCCGTTTCCGATGAATATATGAGTAAGAGGCAGCTAAAACAAGGCGTTGCAGGTTGGGTTGTACTGGCGAGCCTCGGTGTGTCTTATGTGATTTCAGGAGATTTTGCAGGTTGGAATTTTGGGTTAGCGCTTGGCGGTTTCGGTGGTATGTTTATCGCGACCTTAGTCATGGGGCTGATGTATATCTGCTTAGTGTTAAGTCTGGCTGAAATGTCCTCCTCTATGCCAACGGCTGGAGGTGGCTATAGTTTTGCCCGTCGAGCCATGGGACCCTGGGGAGGTTTTTTAACCGGTACTGCTATCTTACTCGAATACGCCATTGCGCCTGCTGCAATTGCGATATTTATCGGCAGTTATGTCCATGAGCTAGTCGGTATTGATGGGCCCATTGTTTATGGCGCATTTTATCTTATCTTTGTTGGACTTCATCTATGGGGGGCATCACAAGCCTTACGGATCATGATGGGGATCACCCTACTTGCGGTGATCGCTATCGGTGTATTTACCTTTGGTATGTTGCCACACTTTTCTGTCGATAATCTTTTCGATATTGCGGCTAACCCCGATGTTGCAGGTTCAAGTAGTTTCCTACCTGAAGGCTATATGGGGATCTGGGCTGCACTGCCTTTTGCTATGTGGTTATTCCTTGCTGTTGAGGGAGTGCCGTTAGCCGCTGAAGAAGCCACCAATCCAGCCAAAGATATGCCAAAAGGGATAATCGCTTCGATGTTGGTGTTAATTGTGTTTGCCGCACTCGTTTTGTTGCTGGTACCAGGTGGTGCCGGGGCGGAAGCCATGAAAGAGCACGGTGCACCTTTGGTCGGTGCGTTGCAATCAATCTATGGCCTCGATTCAATCGCTGCCAAATTTGTCAATTTAGTCGGATTGTTTGGCTTGATCGCCAGCTTTTTCTCGATTATCTATGCTTATTCTCGTCAAGTTTTCGCCCTGTCTAGAGCGGGATATATTCCGCGATTTCTCTCTTTGTCTGGTGAACGTAAAGTGCCTGTATGGGCCCTAATTGTCCCTGGGGTGATTGGTTTTCTCCTGTCGCTTACCGGTGAGGGCGATCTGATGATCACAATGGCGGTATTTGGTGCAACCATCTCCTACGCCATGATGAGTTTGTCACACATCATACTGCGTAAGAAAGAGCCTGAATTAGTGCGACCCTATAGAACTCCGGGGGGAATACTAACTTCTTCAATTGCGTTAGTGCTGTCGATTGTGGCACTGGCATCAACTTTTGTTGTCAGCATGCAAGCTGCTGCTTGGTCGGCGCTGTTCTACCTTGTGATGGTGACCTATTTTGTACTCTATAGTCGTCATCGCTTAGTGGCTTCAGCGCCTGAGGAGGAGTTTGACATGATAGCGTCGGCTGAATCTGAGTTGAACTAAATTTCCCAAAAGGGGACAGGACTATTTTTTAGGCTGTCCCTTGTTATAACACTAATCGTTTTCAAAGCTATTTTAAAAGTTACTTAAATAACTTGTTATTTCAAATGCTAATGGTTTTAAAAGCTAATATTAATTACATGATGGGTAAATAGTGCACTGTGTATTACGTGTTTCCATTTACTGATTACGTATTGATAGTGGCAAAGCTCATTAAGCGCTCATGGCGTCACTGGTATTAATAAAGGAAGGCTCAATTATGGAAGCAAGAGAAGTTCAGTCGGTGGCAGATGCCATGGCCATTATTGAAGAGCGAGGATTAAGTCATATCAAAGTAGGTATTTTTGATAATGATGGTGTGATGCGCGGCAAATATATGTCTAAGGCTAAGTTTTTCGCTTCATTAGAGAAAGGTTTTGCCTTTTGTGATGTGGTGCTTGGCTGGGACATGAAAGATCAGCTTTATGATAATGCCAAGTACACTGGCTGGCATACAGGATACCCGGATGCGCCGGTTAAAATCTTACCTCATACCTGTAGGGATGTGGTTGATGAAGACGGCATGTTACTGTTTATTGCTGAATTTACACAAGAAGCAGAAGCCGTTTGCCCCAGAGGCACACTTAGACGGATCATTGAAAAAGCCGATAAAATGGGCTTTAAGGCACTGGGTGCGCTTGAGTATGAGTTCTTCTTGTTTAATGAAACGCCTCACTCCATTCGAGAAAAAAACTTCCGTAATTTAGAGACCGTGACACCAGATTGGTTTGGCTATTCTATGATCCGTAATTCGGTACATTCTGATCTGTATGAAGCGATTTTATCTATGGGAGAAACCATGGATTTTCCCATAGAAGGGATCCACTCCGAGACAGGCCCAGGCGTTATTGAGGCTGCCATTGCAGTAGATGGTGTAGAGGCGGCGGCAGATAAAGGCGCATTATTTAAGACCTATATGAAGGTTTTGGCACAAAAGCGCGGTTTGATGGCAACATTTATGGCGAAATGGTCCGGTGATTATCCAGGTCAAAGTGGTCACATCCATCTTTCGCTGCAAGATAAAAGTGGCCAGTCGGCATTTTTCGACCCCAGCCAACCCCATAATATGAGTAAGTTGCAGCGTCATTTCCTTGCCGGACAACAACAGCTTATGCCAGAGTTTTTGTGCATGATAGCCCCCACCATCAATAGCTACTCTCGTATGGTGCCCGGTTTCTGGGCCCCAACTGATGCGACTTGGGGCGTTGAAAACCGCACCACTGCGCTAAGAGTGATCCCCGGCAGCGCAAAATCTCAACGCATTGAGTATCGATTAGGCGCAGCTGATGCTAATCCCTATCTTGCTTTGGCCGCGGCGCTCGCAAGTGGTTTATATGGTATAGAGCACCAACTTGAGCCTAAGCCTCAGGTCAAAGGTAATGCCTATGAGCAGGAGCATGATGCCTCGCTTGCACTTCCAGGCACCCTTTGGGACGCTGCTCAACGATTTAAGCGGTCTAAGGCGGCGAAGGAATGTTTTGGTGAGCAGTTTGTTGAGCACTTTGCCATTAGTCGTGAGTGGGAAGAGCGAGAGTTTAGGAAGCATGTCAGTGATTGGGAGATGGAGCGCTATTTCGAGATTATCTAATCAGATTTCGTAGCATTAACGCTCAATGAGCCATATAAAGCCTATCCGTTTTTTTGAAGGGAACTTTTGAAGGGAGTTCAGTAGTAAATGAACATGTCACAATTTGCAAAATTATCAGGTGAAGCCAGTGAGACCAATGCTCAGCAGACTAGAGGTCAACAGGCTAGAGGTCAACAAAGTAGTGCTCAAAAGGAAAAGATACAACAAACTATTTCACCCATAGATGGCAGTGTTTATGTCACCCGTAATTTAGCTGATAAGCAGCAAGTGAATGCCTGTGTGAAACGAGCATCTGAGGCATATAATGGCTCAGAAAAAAGTTGGAAATCGACCTCGCTGGCGACACGTAAAGCGCTTTGTCAGGCAGCCATCGATATTTTAGTGAGTCATAAAGAGGAGATAGCTTCAGAGTTAAGTTGGATGATGGGGCGTCCTATTCGATACGGTGCTGGGGAGCTTGCTGGCGTTGTTGAGCGTTGTGAGTACATGATATCTGCGAGTGAACAGGCGCTCGCAGATATCGAGCCAGATAACAAGCCGGGTTTTACCCGTTATATCAAACGTGAATCACTTGGGGTGGTTTTAGTCATTGCGCCGTGGAATTACCCTTATCTTACAGCTATCAATGCCATTGTACCTGCGTTGCTCGCGGGCAATACCGTTATCTTAAAACATTCAGCCCAAACACCTCTGTGTGCAGAGCGATTGTTTGATGCCTTCACCCAAGCGGGCATGCCTGAAGGGGTATTTCAGTATTTGCATATGAATCATCAAGATACCTCAGCACTTATTGCTAATGAGCAGATAGCCTATGTGGCATTTACCGGTTCAGTATATGGGGGGGAAATGGTAGAGAAGGCCGCTCAAGGGCGGTTTATAGGCGTAGGTTTAGAGCTTGGGGGAAAAGATCCTGCTTATGTGCGTGAAGATGCTGATATTGATAATGCAGTTGAAACTTTAGTGGATGGCGCGTTTTTCAATACTGGCCAATCATGTTGTGGTATTGAACGTATCTATGTCCATCAGAGTGTCTATAAAGCGTTTGTCACAAAAGCTGTGGCGTTAACTCAAACCTATCAATTAGGCCGTGCCGATAATAGTGATGTGACGTTAGGGCCCTTAGTGAAAGTGGCGGCCGCAGATTTTGTTCGTGGACAAATTAACGAAGCCTTATCCCAAGGGGCCATTGCACATATAGATGAATCATTATTTCCCTTAAGTCAGCCAGGAACGGCTTATCTTGCCCCGCAGATTTTAACCAATGTCACCCATGATATGAGAGTTATGACTGAGGAGTCATTTGGTCCAGTAGTAGGGGTTATGAGTGTTGAGGATGATAATCAAGCGATTGAGTTGATGAATGATAGTGAGTTTGGTTTGACTGCCAGCATTTTTACCCGAGATGTTCATCGAGGGATAGCACTGGGGGAACGGCTTGAGACAGGGACATTTTTTTTAAATCGTTGTGATTATTTAGACCCGTCATTGGCTTGGACAGGAGTTAAGCAATCTGGCCGAGGGTGCAGTCTATCTGTACTTGGTTTTGAGCAGTTAACACGCCCTAAGTCATTTCATATCAAACATAGTTAGCGGACAACTATTGTTCTTGAAATGGCGCTTTATATGACTTCTGAAATGGCAAGGTAAGGGAGCAAACAATGGAATTATCAGCAAGTTGGAATTATCCTACAGCGATCTCTGTAGGAGATGGCTGCATTAGCAAAATCGCTGCTGCCTGTATTGAACTCAATATGTCGAAAGTTATTTTGGTCACCGACCCAGGTCTTGCGAACTTAGACATGGTTAAGCAGGTGGTTAAAATTGGTCTCGATGCGGGGTTAGTGATTGAGGTTTTTTGCGATATACAGGCTAATCCCACGGGAGATAACATTCGCACAGGCTGTAAAGTGTTAATCAGGGGAGAGTTTGATGGTGTTATCGCTTTTGGCGGCGGCTCGAGTTTAGATGCCGCAAAAGCCATTGCTATGCTTGCTAGGCAGTCATTATCATTGTGGCAAACAGAAGATATCAACGATAATTGGACTCATATTGATGCGAGCTTAATCTTACCGGTTGTTGCTGTACCAACCACAGCAGGTACTGGTTCTGAAGTTGGCCGAGCAGCAGTTATCACAGATACAGATAGTCACCCCCATGTTAAACGCATTATTTTTCATCCAGATATGTTGCCAAAACGCGTACTGCTTGATCCAAGCCTGACGACGGGCTTACCTGCTCATATTACTGCAGCAACAGGACTCGATGCACTCTCTCATAACCTAGAAGCGTATTGTGCGCCATCTTATCATCCAATGGCTGAAGGCATTGCTATCGAAGCCATTAGACTCATCAAAGAGTTTCTACCTTACGCTGTAGAAAATGGTGACGATATTGAAGCGCGGACTCAGATGTTAGTCGCATCAACAATGGGGGCTACCAGTTTTCAGCGAGGACTTGGGGGCATGCACGCGCTAGCGCATACATTAGGCGCCTTGTATAACAAACATCATGGCTTGCTAAATGCGATTCTAATGCCCTATGTCTTGCAGCGAAACCGGTTGGTTTTAGAAGATAAAATCACTCGATTGGCACGTTATCTTGGGCTCGAGGACACAAGTTTCGATGGTTTCCTGTATTGGATTTTAGCATTCAGAAGTCGCTTGTTAATTCCTCATACACTCGCGGATATTGGTATCACATTAGACGATAGTTCATTGGTCGGTGAGATGGCTGTGATTGATGCTGCTGCAGGTGGTAATCCGATAGCATTAACTGCCGAGCAGTATTCGTTGATTTTTACCCATGCGGTAAAAGGTCAGCTAAATTGAGAAGCGATTCGAGATGAATACGTGTATTTCTAGTGTGAGTGTGCGCAGAACAGGAGAGCAAAATGAACATAGGCATTTTACAATGTGATGACGTCACTGAAGCGTTGCAAGATAAACATGGTAACTACCCTGAGATGTTTGCTCGATTGTTCAATTCGGTTGAAGAACATCTCGAGTTTAGCACCTACCGGGTAATAGATGGGGAGTTTCCAGAATCGATAGATATATGTGATGCATACATTACAACCGGTAGTCGATATGGTGCTAATGACTCCTATGAATGGATACAAGAGCTTCAAACATTTATCTGTCAATTGCACCATGCCCGTAAAAAGTTAATTGGGATCTGTTTTGGTCATCAAATGATGGCTAAAGCGTTGGGCGGGACAGTCGAAAAGTCATCTAAAGGTTGGGGAGTTGGCATTAATACTTCTCGGGTAACCCATACTGAAGAGTGGATGGAGCGCGGGCATAACGAAATATCTTTGGTCGTTAGCCATCAAGATCAAGTTAAACAACTCCCCCCGGGGGCGGTCATTTTAGCGGCAAGCGAATTTTGCCCTCACTATATGATGCAAATTAATCAACACTTTATCGGTATTCAGGGCCACCCTGAGTTTAGCAAACTCTACTCTAAAGATTTGATGAACGCACGCCGCGACCGTATCCCCCATGAGCGAATCGAATCAGGAATCGAATCTCTCTCTTTATCCGTTGACGATAAACTTGTAACCCAATGGCTGATTAATTTCTTAAAATGAACAATCTGTTGGTTAAAATGAACTAAGTGTTGGGCGTTATTTAACCATTGAGTACGGTATTTAAATCTCAGTGGCCGACAACGGGTAGTGACATAGGTTATAATCTGAAATTGCTGTTACTAAAATAGTTATGATTTTGAGTCTATATTTGTCAGAGTAAATGAGTTACTCACCTCAAATAGTGGCCATAATCAATTTACTTCATCTGCAATTGATGTGATGAGACCTGCTTTTTAACCTTAAAGTTTGTGGAAATAGATGACTGAACGAAAGAAATCCCCTGATGACCTCACTATACTTTCATTAGATACGTGTACCGAGTCTTGCTCGGCCTCTCTGCTCATCAAGGGTGAACAATATTCTGAATTAGCGGTTGTGCCACGTGAACACAGCCAGCGCATTCTGCCTATGGTAGATAGTGTGTTGTCTCAAGCAAATATTAAATTAGCAGATGTTGACTTGATTGCTTATGGACGAGGGCCTGGCAGTTTCACTGGGATCCGCATCTGCACGAGCATGACTCAAGGGTTGGCGCTCGGGCAAGATATTCCTGTGATCGGTATATCTACACTTCAAACAATGGCTCAAGCAGTGTTTGATGACCAAGGTGCAGAGCATATCATTACTGCGATAGATGCAAGAATGGGTGAAGTATACTGGGGGCAATTTATCGTCAAAGACGGCCTTGCTGAGCTCGTTGGTCATGAGGCTGTCATTGCGCCAAACTTAGTGAACCTGACGCTAGAGACTGACGCATCAATTACCGCGACAGGCACTGGTTTTGATACTTACCCTGAACTACTAGAACTTGCTAGTAATATTCAAATAGCTAACAATATAAAATTCCCTGATGCTAAATCTATGTTGGCATTAGCGAAACAAGGATATGCAAGTGGTCTGTCGACCAGTGTTGATGAGCTTGCACCTGTCTATGTCAGGGATACCGTGTCTTGGAAGAAGTTACCAGGCCGCGAGTAAGGCAGCTTACCAGGAGGCTTTATAAACCTGGTTGACTTAAGTCTTTCACTGAACAATGGATTAAGTCTTGAACAGTTGAACGGATTAACTTTTAAGGGAGGGTCTAAGCACAATGCTCATACAAAATACTGTTTTTGACGCTCCTAAGTCAAAGCCGATAACGGCGAATGGCACTGAGACGGTTAATCCATCTAAGCAAGTTGAGGTAACAGGCTTTGTAGAAGGAATAGAAAAGTCTCAAGCCCTTGTTAATCAAAACAAGTCAATACAACAAGCTAGTGATGAACCTCAGGGTGAGCAACAAGGTCAATCAGCTGAACCACAACTCCCCACCCCAGAGCAAGTGTCTTCACGTGTCGATGCAAAATTACACTATGAGCAACAAACTCAATCGAGTGCTGGCGCTGTCGCACAGTATTTGACAACTCAACATGCCCAGGAGAGGGAAGCGATACAGCAGATGGTAGGTATTGACCTGTATGCATAACCAATCAGATTCATTAATAAGCCCAGCTGCATCATCGACTTCAGGCGCGCCGAGTCGTGGTCGCTTCTTGATTGAGCTATTAATCGCACTGCTTATCACACGCTTACCTTTTATCAGCATTCCTTTCAAATGGCTTGAAAGCTACTTTCATGAATTGTCCCACGGTTTAGCCACATTAATAACGGGGGGAGCTGTCAGTCATATTCAGCTTTTCCCTAATGGCGCAGGCCTGTGTTATAGCCAAGGTGGTTGGCCTGTCGTTATTGGTTTTAGTGGCTATTTTGGCGCTGCGCTATGGGGATATCTGATTTTTATTCTCGCGACTTGGCCAAGAGGTATTCGGGTTAGTTTCGCTTTACTGGGTAGTGCTGTGGTGTTGACCGCCATTCTATGGGGGCGAGATCTACTGACTATCTCTATTTTAGCGAGTTTAGCTGTACTGTTTTTGTTGCCATTAAAGCTAAGTACAAACCGCTTTATGGGTGGTGGCTTGAGAATCATGGCCTTGATGATCATGCTTAATGCGCTGGCAAGTCCAACGGTGCTTCTTGGTCTTAGCGGCAAAGGTGATGCAGCTATGCTTGCTGGCGCCACTTGGGTTCCAGCTTGGATTTGGGTTTTTGTCTGGCTAGCTATAAGTGCATTAATGATATTTCTATGCTGGCAGCGAGTCGACAGAGCCGCGCTTAAATCATAAGAAAGCGATTCTTTTATTACCTTTGTAACATTTTCTCACGATTTTTAACCTGTTAACTCATGCTTGTTGCTGTAAACCTGCTTGGATTTTGTGCCCTCTGCTGCTAGCTTGGGGCAGTAAATATACCAACAAGGAAGAAGCATGAAAAACAGTTCACTTATCGCCAGCTTACTTTTTACTGCTACTGTCAGTACAGGAGTGAGTGCACATTCAACTGGTCATGAAGCTATGACATTGCAGCAAGCAGTGAGTAGCGACTTCAGGCAAGCAAAAAATGCTGAGCGAGATAATTATCGACATCCAGCAGAAACCCTCGCATTTTTTGATATTAAGCCGTCAGATACTGTGGTTGAGCTTTGGCCTGGCGGTGGTTGGTATGCAGAGATTTTAGCACCATACTTGGCCAGTGAAGGGCAATATGTCGCTGGTAACTTTGATACAAAAACTGATGATGAGAAAAAAAAGCAAGGTTACCGTGTTAAATCTGGCTTAAAATTCGAAGCTTGGCTTAAGAGTAACCGTAACGTTTTGGGCAAGGCGACAACAGTCACTTTTGAGCCACCAAAACATTACGCTTTAGGCACTGAGGCCAGCGTAGATACTGTTCTGACATTCAGAAACCTACATAATTGGGCAATGAAAGGGCACCTAGAGCCTGTGTTTGAGTCTGCTTATGATGTACTTAAATCAGGTGGTACGTTTGGGGTTGTTGAACATAGAGCAAATCCTGGGATGGATGCAAAAACTGGCTATATGGATGAAGCAGAAGTCATCGCTTTAGCTGAAAAAGTTGGCTTTACGCTTGTCGCTAAGTCAGAGATAAATGCCAACAGTAAAGATACTAAAAACTACCCTAAAGGGGTTTGGACTTTACCACCTAGACTTGCTCTTGATGCCCAAGATAAAGAAAAGTATCTGGCGATTGGTGAGAGCGATCGCATGACGTTAAAATTTATTAAAAACAGCCAATAAATAACTGACATCATCGTTTATCTATGGCAATCTTGCGCCCCCTGATACCAATCAGTATAAAGATAAGATTGCTCAGTGAGAGTTTAGCGCTTCAGAGGTAAGGTTATTAATTGCTCCTGCATTAACGACATTCAGAACATCTATGTCTAAGCTCGTTAACACAGCATATGAAGCGCTAAAGCTCGCCTTTTAGGCGTGTTTTGGCTGCCTAGCTTTTCGTTGAACAGCTTCACAAGGGAATCACCATTCCATCAGCTATTCGCCTTGAATTAGTTGCCAAAAATACGTTGAGCTGCTCTCTTTCTTACAATGATTGGTATTAAGGAGGCGTTTACGTTGATCACAGTCAATAGAATGAGGGTTGATGATATGTCGGAGCATTACAACTTGGGCAATGACCTTGAGTTTCAATTACCCCATATTCGTTTATCGGGAAAATGCTGGGGTGACTCTAGTAAACCATTACTACTTGCACTACACGGTTGGTTAGACAACGCAGATAGTTATGTCCCCCTCGCTCAACATTTATCAAAATACCAGATTATAGCGATCGATTGGCCAGGGCATGGGCACTCAGAGCACAGACCTGGTTTATATCCATTACATTGGATTGATTATCTTTATGATCTTGAGGTCCTGATTAATCGTTTGAGTGAGCAAAATCAACTTGCGGGACTTATTGGTCACTCGTTAGGTGGCATTGTTGCTGCAGCGTATACCGCAGCTTTTCCTCAAAGGGTTGCTAAGTTAGTTTTGATGGAGGCTGTATGCCCCTTGTTTGAGCCTGCCTCAAACAATAATCATAGGTTAACTAATAGCTTTGCAAGTCACTTACAGATGCTAAGAAAAGTAGGGGCGCCTGCTGCAGTTTATGACTCAATAGATGTGGCTGTTAAAGCACGTACGCGGCTAACAGGGCTACAAGCATCATGGTGTAAGCTAATTGTTGAGAGAAACATGATGGCATCGAGTCATGGCGTGAGTTGGCGAAGCGATCCTCGACTAAAATTAGATTCACCTTTGAGGCTGACTTTTGAGCAAGTAGACGCCTTGATGACAGAGCATGAGGTAGAAACACTGCTAATCACGGCAGATAATGGTTATAAGCAGATAGATACTTTACTTCCTAAAGCGCAAGGATGGTTCAAGCGTCTCTCATCGGTAAAGTTAAGTGGTGATCACCATTTACACATGGGGAATGCCGAAAATGTGGCGAAGTCGATTGAAGAGTTTATGTCGAAATGATGAAATAAGATAAACCCTAAAAAGGGACTAGGTTTTTTACTCTATTTATGTGATGATGATCAAAATTAAAACACCTGTATGAAATCGGTGTTTATTATAAAAACAATTAAAATCAGCGTTTTTGCTTGTTGATTTACAGGCTATTTATAGACCGATAGGTTTATATCCACTGAATGTGGCTTTAGGAGAATTTTTGTGGAACAGATTTGGATTAACAATTTACCGGATGATGTACCCTCTGAGATCAATGTTGAGCAGTATGACTCACTTGTTGAGATGTTTGAGACCTCAGTGTCCAAGTATGCCGACCAGCCTGCATTTGTTAATATGGGCGCGACATTAACTTACCGGAAACTTGAAGAGCGCAGTCGCGCTTTCGCCGCTTACCTTCAAAACGAGCTTAAGCTTAAAAAGGGCGACAAAGTTGCGATAATGATGCCCAACCTGCTGCAGTATCCGATTGCACTGTTTGGTGTTTTACGTGCAGGTTTAGTGGTCGTAAATGTTAATCCCCTTTATACACCCAGAGAGTTAAAACACCAATTAAATGACTCTGGTGCCAAAGCCATTGTGGTTGTGTCTAACTTTGCTCATACACTTGAGAAAGTCGTTGATCAGACACCCGTTGAGAGCGTTATTTTAACAGGGCTAGGTGATCTGCTTAGTGCACCAAAGCGCACCCTAGTAAACTTTGTTGTTAAATATATTAAAAAGATGGTCCCTAAGTACGACCTTCCACATGCGATATCGATGAGAAAAGCACTGAGTAAAGGACGTCGATTACAGTATGTTAAGCCTAAACTGGTCAAAGAGGATCTTGCATTCTTACAGTATACCGGTGGCACAACGGGTGTATCTAAAGGTGCCATGCTGAGTCATGGAAATATTGTCAGCAACTTGCTACAAGCTGATGCAGCATATTCACCGCTTTTGATCGATGGCAAAGAATTTGTCGTTACAGCACTGCCGCTTTATCATATTTTTGCACTTACGGTTAACTGCCTATTGTTCATGCATAAAGGCGCCAATAACTTGCTGATCACTAACCCAAGAGATCTACCTGCATTTATTGGTGAATTGAAGAAACACCCTTATACCGCAATTACCGGTGTGAATACGCTATTTAATGCACTGGTGAATTCAGATGAGTTTAGTCAGCTAGACTTCACTCATCTAAAGCTTTCGATTGGTGGCGGAATGGCTGTCCAGCGTGCTGTTGCGGATAAATGGCAGTCCATTACCCAAACTAAATTACTCGAAGGTTATGGCTTGACCGAAGCTTCACCTTTAGTTTCATGCTGTCCCTATAATCTTGTTGGCTATAATGGCTCAATTGGCTTTCCTGTCGCCATGACTGATATTCAAGTGCGCGATGATGACGGTAAAGTGTTAGCACAAGGTGAGGTTGGTGAACTGTTTGCCAAAGGGCCGCAAATAATGCTGGGCTATTGGCAACGTCCAGAAGAGACTGCAAAAGTTATCGATGAACAAGGTTATTTAGCGACCGGCGATATCGGCTATATGGACGAGCAGGGCTACTTTTTTATTGTCGATCGAAAGAAAGATATGATCTTAGTTTCAGGCTTCAATGTATTCCCTAATGAAGTTGAGGATGTTGTTGCTATGCATGCCAGTGTGGTTGAGGTTGCAGCTGTAGGTGTTCCTAACGATATTTCTGGTGAAACAGTGAAGGTGTTTGTCGTTCCAAGTGATAAATCTTTGAGCGAACGTGATGTCATTGACCACTGTCGCGAGCATTTAACGGGATATAAAGTACCTAAGCTGGTAGAATTCAGAGATGAGCTACCGAAGACTAACGTAGGCAAGATCTTACGTAGAGAGTTAAGGGATGAAGTGAAGTCAGCTTAACCCTCATCCTATTAGATTCTCGAAACCGGCTTTAGGCCGGTTTTTTTTATGGTAGTGACATCAACTTGGGAGAAGAAATTGTTAACGTTTGAATATATAGATGATGATGCGAGCTTAACAAAGCTAGTTGCGCAATATCGCCAGAGTCAATTACTGGTATTAGATACAGAGTTTGTTCGCACACGCACATATTATGCCCGCTTAGGCCTTATTCAAGCCTATGATGGCAAAACGTTGGCATTAATTGACCCTGTGGCTGTGAGTAATTTGGCAGAGTTTTGGCAACTGCTGACGGTGCCAGAGATCACAACTGTACTGCATTCTTGTAGCGAAGATTTAGAAGTGTTTGCCCGTAATGGTAATTGTCAGCCCTTTAAACTGTTTGATAGCCAGATAGCGGCATCACTTTGTGGCTTCGGTCATGGGCTAGGGTATGGCAAACTTGTCGAGCAAACGTTAGATATCGTATTGGATAAAGGTGAGTCTAGAACAGATTGGATGAAGCGCCCACTGTCAGAAGCTCAGCTTAATTACGCAGCCAATGATGTGTATTACCTCTATAACCTCTATCCTCAATTGATTGAAAAGCTAGAAGAACAAGATAGATTAGCTTGGGTCTTCGAAGAGGGGGAGCGAATGACGAAAGACCGATTGACTCCGCCTAACCTTGACCAAGCATACCTTAAAGTAAAAAATGCATTTCAACTGAGTCCTAAGCAACTCGCCTTTTTGAAAGTGCTGGCTAAATGGCGTCTACAAAAAGCGTTATCTCGCGATTTAGCTGTTGGCTTCGTGGTTAAAGATCATGCTTTGATTGGCTTAGCAAAGAAACAGCCTAAGTCTAATAATGAGCTGTTTAATATGACGGAGCTGACTGAGCAGGAGAAGCGGATCCACGGAAAGGACATTCTAGCCTTACTTAAAACCGCCGATCTGGATAATCCACCTAAAGCGATTGATGTGATTGCACTCAAAACAGGCTATAAGTCTTCATTTAAAGCGATTAAAAATTGCTTAGTGGCTATCGCAGAAAACAAGCAGGTATCGATTGAACTGTTAGGCTCGAAGCGACACATTCATGAGTACTTGCAGTGGTTATGGGATGGTAAAGTCACTGCTACGCCACTCTTGTTGACAGGTTGGCGTAAAGGGTTAGTAGAGACCAGTTTGAATGAGCTGAAGCTATCGAATATCTAGCCCTAGCGTGTATATAGGCACAATAAAAAACGCCGTATTTTAATCAATACGGCGTTTTTGTATCTTGCGGGGAAACTACTTCTCAGGAAGAGTGACATTGAGCTCTAACACTGAGAGCTTGTCATCGTTTTGATCTAACTGTACTGAGACCTGATCGGTTTCAACCTGAACATACTTTCTGATCACCTCGATGATCTCTTGCTTCATCTTTGGGAAGTAGTCAGGGGCATCACGCTCTCCGCGTTGATGTGCAACTATGATCTGTAACCTTTCTTTGGCTGTAGATGCAGTACTGGACTTCTTTTTTGTTTTGAAATAATCAAGTAATGACATAATTAGCTACCAAATATCCTTTTCAAAAAACCTTTTTTCTCTTCAGTGACAAAGCGTAAAGGAAGCTCTTCACCAAGTAAGCGTTCTACACTGTCGCTGTATGCTTTTCCTGCATCACTCTCTTGATCTATGATCACTGGAACACCTGAGTTTGATGCTTTTAACACAGCTTGTGATTCAGGTATGACACCAATAAGTGGAATTGCGAGGATCTCCTCTACATCTTCAACACTTAACATCTCACCTGTAGATACGCGAGCTGGAGAGTAGCGAGTGAGTAGCAGGTACTCTTTAACTGGCTCAAGACCTTCCTCTGCACGTTTAGACTTACTCTGTAACATGCCTAGAATACGATCTGAATCTCTTACTGAGCTCACTTCTGGGTTTGTTGTTACAATGGCAATATCAGCGAAATAGAGTGCCATCATGGCACCTGTTTCTATGCCTGCAGGTGAATCACAAATGATATATTCAAATGTTTCAGCAAGATCTGCCAGTACTTTACCCACACCTTCTTTTGTTAAGGCATCTTTATCACGTGTTTGTGAGGCTGGAAGTACATAAAGCTGTTCACAACGCTTATCTTTAATCAGAGTCTGGTTTAAATTTGCTTCACCATTGATAACGTTAACGAAGTCATAAACAACACGACGTTCACAGCCCATGATAAGGTCCAAATTTCTAAGGCCAATATCAAAATCGACAACAACAGTTTTATGTCCTTTTAATGCCAACCCTGTAGCAATAGCTGCACTAGAAGTTGTTTTTCCTACACCGCCTTTGCCTGAGGTGACAACAATAATTTGTGCCATGTATTCATCTATCCTTATTATCTGTCTTTAAAGTGGTAGCGACTCAATGGTAAGCGATTCGCCTTCGAGTCGAATACAACCACTTTTTGTTGTGCTATTTGCTTGAATGTGTTCGGTCAACCAGTACTGACCAGCGATTGAAACAAGCTCTGCTTCAATCGATTTTGCGACTATTACCGCATGTTTATCACCTGATGCGCCCGCCATTGCCTTACCACGAAGGGAGCCATAAACATGGATGCTGCCATCTGCGATGAGCTCTGCACCATTACCAACAGTACCGACGATAATCAGATCGCCATTTTTGGCATACACTTGTTGGCCTGAACGAATGTTTTTACTGATAACTTTAGTTATCTTCGGCATTTGAGGCTGGGTTTGGCTTTGTTTACCTGATTTTATCAGTGCAAGGCCAAGGGCTTTCGCTTTAGTGGCTATCTCTGTAATAGCTGCTGTAATACCTACAATGACAAGTTGCCTTGAAGTGAGCAGGTCTTTTAATGCATCAAGATTATAATCAGGATCAGTAATTGAACTAAGATTGACGACCAAAGGGGCGCCAATAAAAAATTGAGGGGCAATAGCTAACTTGCTATCAAGCTCTGCTGCGACTTTATCCAGATCAAAATGATTGATATGAAGCACAGAAAGCGTAAAAGAGGAGCCCTTTAACTCTAGGCTGGGTTTCTGCATTCCGATATTGCTCTTTATTAATGGCCAGCATAGATGCTGATGTGCATTATATTCCTGACTGTCCATGTTATAGTGTGGCTCTGTAACTGGCAAGTTGAATAGTTTGGAAAGTTGGTAGTATATGATCTGTGCTGTGTATAAGAGTCGCCGTAAGGCTGACAGTTATCTTTTTATTGAAAAACGCAATGAATTTGAACGGGTTCCTGAAGCATTACTTGAGATGTTTGGTGAAGCTGAACTTGTGATGATGTTGCCTTTATCTAAACGTGATCACTTAGGGTTTGCTGATATCAATAAAGTAAAAAGTGAACTGAAAGAAAAAGGTTATTATTTGCAACTGCCTCCACCTAAGGTTAACTTACTAGAAGCGCATAAAAAAGAGATTGGATATAGCAGGGATTAAGATATCCAAGTTAAGGAAGGTTTATGGTTTTGAAAAAGTGTGGTTTGTTTCTCGTTTCTTGCTGTCTAATTGTTTCACCGACTATTTTTGCTCAAGAGATACAGAGTGCCACACGTTTTAGCGATTATCTGCTAACGCTAAAGCAAGAGGCGATTACGCTTGGCATTAGTGAATCGACAATAGCATCAGCTTTCCCTAAGATTAAACGCTTTCGCAAAGCTGTCGTCACCAATGACGACAGTCTTGAAGGTCTCACCCTAGAAACCTACCTGCCTAATCGTGTCACCGAAACCAATGTGCTTACTGCACGTGCACTTTACAAAGAGCATTATGAAGAGCTTAATGTGTTGGGCAAAAAATACGGTGTACAACCTCGCTTTATTGTCTCAATGTGGGGTATTGAATCAAATTTTGGCGCACATTTAGCCCATTACCCCGTCTTATCTGTAACGGCGTCATTAGCGTATAACAAGACTAATGAGCCTTATCATAAGGCTGAGTTTTTCTCAGCGCTAAAAATACTCGATAACGGTCAGCTTGAATACAGTGAACTCTTAGCTTCTGGAGAGGGAGGGTTAGGCTTAATGCAGATGTCTGCCTCACATTACCTCAGCGCTACACAAGATAGCAATGGTGATGGCAGTCAAAACATTTGGAGTGACTCCTTCGATGCCATGGCGCTAGCTGCTGCTTACCTGCAAGGGGCTGGCTGGAAAAGTCAGGAAACCTGGGGACGGCAAGTGTTAACCCCTGAAGGTTTCGATGAAGCATTGGTTGGTTTATCGACTCAAAAGACCTTCTCACAATGGTCAGAACTTGGTATCACTCGCTTTGATGGCAGCCAGTTACCTAAACGTGACGATATGCAGATCTCTTTAATCATGCCGGACGGTATTACAGGCAGGAAGTACCTTGTTTATGATAATTTCCGGGCTTTATTGACTTGGAAAAACTCTGCATACTTTGCCGTTTCTGTTGCCTATCTCTCTGAGCGGATTAAATATCCCCCAATTGAGTGAGCGCCATCTCATCAAGGATATTTAATGGCTCGACCCAAGTCACTACAATGTGTACTGCAGCTAGTGTAAAATAGTGCTATTGAGTTAGCTTTATAGAAAATATTAATGGCATTTTGGAAAGAAAAAACCTTAGCTGAGTTGGATATCACTGAGTGGGAATCTCTATGCGACGGTTGTGGAAAGTGTTGCTTAAATAAATTGATTGATGATGAGACGGAAGATCTCTACTACACGAATGCCGCTTGTAAACTGCTTGACCATAAAGAGGGTCATTGCATTCACTATATTCAAAGATTTAATTTTGTCCCTTCATGCACCCAGGTCACGATAGATAACCTTGCACAGCTCACTTGGTTACCAGATAGTTGTGCTTATCGTCGACTTTACTTAGGTAAAGAACTGCCAAGCTGGCATCCATTGATTACTGGCTCAAAAGATTTAATGCACCAAAAAGGGATGTCGATACAGGATAAGGTCGTTTGTGAGAACAAGGTAAAATATATGGAGGACCATATTGTGCTTTGGCCTCTTAAAGATCTCGATTAATGCTAGCTAAGTTCAGATATAACAATGCCAGTCAGTGGTGCTGACTGGCATTGTTATATTTAGTGTTCAGATTGGGTTACTTGGCTTTATACCATGTCGCATAAAGATGTGATCACTCAGCGAGAGCTTAACGCTTCTGAGGCAAGGAAGCGAGTGAAGGGCATAGTGATTCTACGTTCAAGCTCGATGACGCGGCATTCAGAAGTGCTAAGACTCGCCTTTTAGGAGCTTTTTAGGCTGCCTATTTCTTCGTTGAATAACTTCGTAAGGGAGCCACCATTACTTCAGTTATCCGCCACGAACTAGTTTGCCTAAAATAGCTCTGAGTTGAGCACTTTCTTATGCGAAATGGTATTAGTTGCCGATAGGGCTGGAATAACAAAGATAACCAATGCAAGCAGGTAGGCTCCGAAAGCGCCAATCATGTACTGACCCATAGTGATCCCCATAAACTCCCAAGGCACATCACTACACATTCCTGTCGGTAGGAATATTGAAGGCAACCACTCATGTAGTGGCATCCAGCTTGGAAACTCAGGTAAGAAAGAGCAGGTCGCAAATGGTGAGGGGTTCATCTGCATATCGACTAACTCTAGCGCAACCTTTAAACCCCAAGCTGCACTGACTCCCCAACCTATCACCGCAAGTAACCTAGCGAATCGATTCTTGTGTCCGACTATACCTATTAACCCTGCAGCCAAAATGCCAAAAATTGCCAGTCTTTGGTATATACACATGACACATGGGTCTAGCTTCATCACATGTTGGAAAAAGAGCGCACAAAGCTCCAGGCCTAGGGCGCTACCAGCAAGGATGCCCCAAGCCAAACGTGATTGGGAAAACTTAATCATCGGATTCAACAGTATATTCTCCATAATATTCTTGAAATGGTATTGTCAGCGAAAATGGGTATTAAACCAATAAAAAAAACGCCCGTTATGGGCGTTTATAAGACTTTAGTGAACTTGAAAAGTTCATCGAAAACCTAAATTAATGGCTACTCATAGCACCTTGTGCTGCTTCTTTGACCGTATGGTGGAGAATCATATGAGTGTCATAGAAGTATTGAGTCATATCTTCGAGGAAGCCAAATTGAATCGCTAAAACACCAACAATTGATAATACAATCGTGTAAGGCAGTGCCATCCAAACCATACGACCATAAGACAGTCTAATTAAAGGTGCAATTGCCGAAGTCAATAAGAACAGGAAGGCTGCTTGTCCATTAGGCGTGGCGACTGAAGGCAAGTTTGTACCTGTATTAACGGCTACAGCAAGCAGGTCAAACTGATCACGTGTAATTTGGCCGTCAAGCAATGCAGCTTTAATCTCGTTAATATAAACAGTACCGACAAATACGTTATCACTAACCATAGATAATAAACCGTTAGCAACATAGAAAATAACTAACTGTGTATTACCTTCATAGCTCAGTGCCCATTGAATAACAGGAGCAAACAGCTGTTGGTCGATAATGACGCCTACAATAGCAAAGAAAACAGCAAGTAGTGCTGTAAATGGTAAGGCTTCTTCAAATGCTTTACCTAGCGCATGCTCGTTAGTGACACCATTAAATGCGGTTGCAAGTATGATGACAGATAAACCAATTAGACCCACTGAGGCTAAATGCAGGGCAAGTCCAACAACTAACCAAACACCTATGATGGCTTGAACAAATAACTTCATCTTGTCATGTTTGGTACGGTGTGCATCTTCATGAGCATCGTAGTCAGATAGAATCTTATGAACCGCTTCAGGTAGCTGCACGCCATAATTGAATACTTTGAACTTTTCAACGAGGAAGCAGGTTGCGATACCAGCAACGAAGACAGGCACAGTCACAGGGGACATACGCAGTGCAAATTCAGCAAACTGCCAGTTAGCTTGTGCTGCAATGATCAGGTTTTGAGGTTCACCAACCATAGTGCAAACGCCACCTAACGCAGTACCAATACCGGCATGCATCAGTAGGTTACGTAGGAATCCTCTAAATGCTTCAAGTTCATCTTCACACAGCTGGTTACCGCCCTCAGAAGTATGATCGTGAGCATCTGCAAAACTCTTACCGGATGCAACTTTGTGATAAATAGAGTAAAAACCTACTGCGACAGCAATGATTACCGCAATAACGGTTAGTGCGTCGAGGAATGCTGAAAGGACAGCTGATGCGATACAGAACATCAGTGAAACAACCACCTTTGAACGTATCTTAGTGATCATCTTTGTGAAAGCAAATAGCAGTAACTGCTTCATAAAGTAGATGCCGGCAACCATAAAGATAAGCAGCAGTAGTACTTCTAAGTTTGCCTCTATCTCATGCAATACCTGGCTGGGGGAGGTCATGCCGATGATCACAGCTTCAATTGCTAGAAGACCACCAGGTTGTAGTGGATAGCATTTAAGGGCCATTGCTAAGGTAAAAATAAACTCTAATACCAGTAACCAACCTGCAGTAAAGGGGTCTATGTAGAAGACAATTGGGTTGATAATTAAAAAAGATATAATTGCGATTTTGAACCACTTAGGTGAATTACCTAAGAAGTTATCAATAAACGCCTGACTCATTGTCACAGGCATGGCACCCTCTCAAATTGAAAAATATTGTTGTTAACTAGATACAGTCTATTTTGATCGGCCACAGTTTAGCTTAAAGAAAGCATGAATTTAATACCTTAGTCACATCTAAAGCTTAAAAATGCCTTAAAAATTTGAGCTAATTGGTAAAAGTGTCCTTAAAGTGTGACTCGAGGGCGATTTTGGGGCTTTTTGAGGGATTAAACTTTGATCTTAACCAGTATTACCTCAGATAAGGTTTCCATTTTTTGTCGCTCTGGTATGATCAGTTATAAAATAACACGAACTAGAGTGGGAACATTACCCTGATGACAATTGCCCAAAAAGCTCCTACAGCGTCAAAGTCCAATGATATTATTGAAGCTAAAGGACCTGCGAGCTTTGCTGAAAAATATATTGTCCGATCTATTTGGGAAGATAAATTCCCACCAGGTACGATATTACCTGCTGAGCGTGAATTATCAGAATTGATAGGTGTTACTCGTACCACATTAAGAGAGGTGCTTCAGCGCTTAGCAAGAGATGGTTGGCTAACGATTCAACATGGTAAACCAACTAAAGTGAATGATATTTGGGAGACTTCGGGCCTTAATGTTCTAGAGACCATTGCAGATCTGAATCCAGAAGGTGAGCCTGCGCTACTAGAGCAGCTACTTTCAGCTAGAACGAATATCAGTGCTATCTATTTCAAGGGGGCGGTACGCCATAACCCTGACAAGGTGTTAGCTGTCCTTGATACCTTAACTGAGCTTGATGATGCACCTAAAGCTTATGTGGAGTTTGACTATCAACTGCACCATACTTTAGCGTTTAACTCTGGTAATCCACTGTATGTACTTATTCTTAATGGATTTAAAGGGTTATACAGCAGGGTAGGTGAAGATTACTTTGCCATTCCTAAAGCACGTGAACTCGCATTTGAGTTTTATGAGGCGCTTAAACAGTTAGCTCAAGAGAAAAACCACAACGCTATTCCTGGTCTAATGCGCAGTTATGGTATTAACAGTGGCAAAGTGTGGCAAAGATTTAAAAATAGCCAGGCTGCAGAACTTGATAAAAGTTAATATTGCAGCTTCTGTGATATTTTTAAAGAAACGCCTCTAAACAGAGGCGTTTTTTATTGCATGAATATAAGTCATCTTTTACTGCCAAGCCTATTTATACCAATCGGTATAAGAAAGTGGTCAGTTCAGAGTTATTTTTGGCAGCATAATTCAAGGCGAATGAGTGAGGGAATGGTAATCCCTTTTGACCTTATTCAACACAGAAGTAGGCAGCCAAAAACACTCCTGTTAGGCGAGTTTTAGCGCTTCTGATACGGCGTTAACGAGCTTAAACGTAGAATAACTATGTTTCTCACTCGTTGCCTTGTCTCACAATCGCTAAACTCTCGCTGAATGGCCACACCTTTATACCGATTAGTATTATTCCCCCATTAATTATTAGAGGTTGGAGTGAATAGCGGGGATGTTAACTTTTAAAAGCTTAATCAATATCAAGCTTAATCAATATCAAAGTTGTAATAGATATCAAGTGACTGCTCTATGGTTCCTGATACGGTTTCTAAATAGAGTTGAGATAATAGATAGTAACGAACCGTCATCTCATAGCCCGGATTAAATACACCATAGCCATATTTCACCATCAGATCTTCACCAATAAAACCGCTGATAGCGACCTTACCATCATCATTAGCGTCAAGTTGTACATTAGAGAAGCCCAGCTTTTCAATGAGTCCTGTTGCAGAATCACCTATATTATTAATAGCGCCGCCACCTATCTGATTACTTAACGTTAATGCTGCCCCCAACATTAAGCCACTGTTTTGTTCACTGTCATTGCTGTGAAACCCAGTGCCTTTAATAATGTAAGACAGAATTTCGGCCTGCTCTTTAGAGGGCGTGGAGAAGAGGGTGACTACAGGTTTTAACGGTGTACCAGTTATACGAACCCCAGCAACAACATCTTCATCTTTTATCTCTCTTACCGCTTCAATATTGAGGTTAGGCACCTCTAATGGGCCGATAAACTGAACTTCACCCGCCTTGATGTCTAAGGTTTGCCCCATGAATTTATATTTGCCGTCAACAACACGAATATCACCATACAAAAGAGGTGGCTTAGCGGCCTCTTGTTTTAACTCAAGGGTTCCTGTTAACCGTCCTCTTAAACCCATACCGTCAATTCTGAGTTTATCCGCGACATTTATTTTTATATTGGTCGTTAATGCAATTGGGCTTGCGTCCATCTCTCCTGAAGAGATGCTGTCATTAAAAACCACATCTTTAGATTCAGCGATACCGCCTTCAGGCAGTTGAACGATCTTGATATGACCCGTTGGTAGATCGACAACGCCTCTGATATCTAAATTATCTTTATCGAAGGTGATGTTAAGGTCTGGCGATATAGTCAGAAGGGCAAGAGGGGGTTGAATAATTGCCAGCTCTTCCCCATTAAAGCGGATATCACCTATAAGCTTATCTTGGCTCCAATCAATGTCACCGTTAAGTTTTGCCTGACCCTCTCCCATTTGCCAATGGCCATCAATGAGTGCGTGTTGACCTGCAAGTGAGACATCTAACTCAATATTCTCTAATAATGTTGGGTTAGCTGCAGCCAGTAACTTGCCACCTTTTAGCTGTGCTTTTCCTGATACATCAGGATCACTAAGGGTACCGGATATCTGGAGTTCACTGGAAATTTTACCTTTAATGACAGCAAGCTGTGGAAGAAACTCTGACAGTGCATCTAGGTTAATTTTATCTAGCTTGGTATAGCCTGAAATTGAGTGCTCGGGGCTGACAGTGATATCAAGGTGGCCCTGCCAACTCGCGATATCGTGAGAATCGAATTGAAGCTGCGTAGAAAGCTGCTTTTCATCCAGTGAAGCATCAAGTTTGAGTGTTCTGTAACCTATATCAACATTTCGATTATTGTTACGAAAACTCACATGACCAGGTGAGAAGTTAAGCGATAAAGCGCCTTGAGGCTTACTGTCTTCTTTCCAAGTAAGGTGAGACTGCATACTGGCAGGCCCCTGCCAAGTGAGGTTTGTAGGTAAAAGCGGTGCGAGTATCGCACCTATGTCACCATCAAATTTAATACTAGCATCGCCACTTTTATCTAACTCAATGGCATCATCTACACAGAGCGAACCATCTGAATGCTGCCAGCAAAACGGCGAGATGAGACCAGTTTGATTTTGATTGCTCCAACTTAACTCAAAAGCATTTGCTAAAGACCAATCACCGAGCTTTGACCCTAAACTTAAAGCCCTTACTTCAGCGGTTAGTTGCTGAGTTTCTGAGTCTAATTGTGAGTATATCTTAGTATTTACCCTCAGCTCACCAAAGGTTTGTAAGCCAAGCTTCTGCTTATCTTTGTCGCCTTTAAAGCCCAGCGTGATAGAGCTAATATCTAGGCTATCGTATTGAAGTTCGCCGGTTCGTACAGAAAGCGCAAATTCTTGATTATCCAGCGGGCGATAAAAACCTTTTACTTTTGCCTGTTCCAATTTCAATTGTTCAAATTGCAAATCTAAAGCATCAGCAGAGATCATAACTTCAGGGTGATCGTTTTCACCAGATACATTGATTTTTGCATTGATGCTGCCAGAGGAGTCTGCATGCCATAAGCTAAGATCGGGAATGGCTAATTGAGCGTTAATTGCCCACTGCTTATCTGCACTTCCTGAGATAGATAGTTCTGATTGTAGTGCTGTTAATTTGAGGGCATCGGCACTCAAATGGAACTCATTATCTAGCCTTAAATCACCAATGAGGTGGAATGGAAATCCTTGGATCTCACCAGATAAGTCAGACTGATTAACGTTAATATCCCAGTGTTTATTGCCGATCACGCCTTGAGTATTAAAGCTACCACTAATAAAACTATCTGGTAAAGGTTGACTTAAATTGAGCGTCAGCTGCTCCATATCGAAATCTATAGTACTTATATCGGCTTGCCAGCTAATCGTTTCACCATAGTGAAGCTTACCTGAAAGTGTTGTCTCCCCTAATTGACCTTTAGTACGCAGATGCCTTACTTCAACATCTGTTTGGGTGTGACTAAAGTCAGTATCAACTGCAAGCAATGGATGATAAGGGGTGTTGATATTGCCGGTAAACTTAATGTTTTGTTGTGTAATATCTCCATCACTTTGCAGTTTCAGATCTGTGGCTGAATAGAGCGGGGTATCGAGTGGCCAGCCTAGCGCGGTTGATGAAAGGTCGAGTGAGTAATCAAGCTCAGGATTCGCTAATTCAATATCACCTGTTAATGTAAAGTCATAATGGCCTTTACCAGTTACATGAGCTGAGAGCTTGTTAAACCCTCCTGATGCATCCACTTCAAGTTGCTGCTTACCTAAGAGGGGAACTTCAGCAACATGATTTGCATCAATCATGGCTGAAAAATCCATTGGGTAATCGTTAATTAATGATATCTCACCATTAAGCTCAACTTTACCGTAAGTATGTTCAACATAAAGGGAGTCAACATGGATTAAATAACTGTGATAGCTGGCATCAAAGTTAATTTTCTCAAACAGGTCATCTCGATCACCAAGCCTTAAATGGCTTTGACTAAGAGCAACTTTCTCTGCAAAAACAGGAATAGGCATGAAGACCTTTGGCAGTGCAGCCATTGCCCATTCTGAGTCAAGTTCATCAGCAAGGGCCAAGGGTTCTTGTTGAGCAGAATGCTGCTCAGTTTCTTGTTGGCTTGATGTTTGTTGCTTGTCTTTTGGTTGGCTATTAGCTTGTGAGCTAGACAGCGGGATATCGACTAAGAGTCCCTGGGACTTAAGGTAACTGACTCTTATTCCTGTTTCTTGCCACTGGGCTTGGGTTTGTAACCTATTGGTGTTGAAGTGCATGTCATTAACTCGCACAGCGACATTAGAGAGATCCGCTTTGGTTAAATCAATGCCAAACGGGAGGGTGATCTCCTCATCCTTATCGGTTTCATTGTCATTACTGCTCGATAATTCATTCTTAGCCACTTCACTTTCACGTGCTGTACTTTTACCTGTTTCATCTTGTAGTGCTTCGGCTTGGCGAGATGCTTGGTTTTCTTTTACGTCTACTTCATTTACCTCAAGGGGGGCGTCATCACCTAAAAGCTGGGTATCTATTTCAACCACCACTTTTTGAGCGCTAAGCTCATCAACGCATAGTTGCTTTCGCAGTAAACATAACGGATGCCAATCTAAGGTTAAGTCATCGACTTGAACAAGAATACCTGGCATCTGCCATTGAACATCTGTAGCCAGCAACTTGTTATTAATCGAGCCATCTATGTATGTAATTTGTAGGCCGGGTACGAATGTGTCGGCAAGGTTTACCGCAATTCGGCTGCCTATGTCTGTACCAATTAAAATCGCAAGCGTAACCAGCAGGCCCAATGGGATATAAAAAATAGTCCGTGAGACAGCTTTAAAGCTTTTCCATAAACGAGGCAATAAGCCAGAGCGCTTTTGTGGCGGCTTAGCTGAATTTTGCTTATCTGTGTTATCTGGCTTTGTCGTTGGGGTCATAACTCTGTCCCCATAGTGAGGTGAATACGCCAAGGTCTATCAACAGTGTCGGTCTCTTTGAGGCCGACACCCAGATCGATTTTAATCGGTCCGATAGGTGATATCCAATGTATGCCGCCCCCCACAGAAACAATGGGCTCGATTTGATTCACATCAAATGCATTACCAGCATCGATAAAGGTACCAACACGCCAAGTTGGCGTCACATAGTATTGGTATTCAATGCTGCCCACCATTAGGTATCGTCCACCGACCACTTCCCTTGCTAATTCACCATCATCGTTGGTGTAGTCTAAATAGGGGCCAAGTTCTTGATAGCTGTAGCCCCTTATACTTTGATCGCCACCTGCAAAATAGCGAAGAGAAGGGGGGATTAACGCTAAATCATTTTCATCGGCAAGGTTCACCCCAAGATCTAATCGTGAGACAAATCTGTGTTTCTCAAAAAATGTTTCTATCCATTTATATCGAGTTTGAATGCGGGTTAATTGTATGGCAGAGGCTAAATTTGGATCGGCATATTCGATGCTGTAATACTGAAAGAAGCCAGATTTAGGATCTAAGGTATTATCGCCGCGGGTTGTTTTAGAGATATTCGCGCCAAAAAGCAAAAACTCAGGAGAGTAATCGATGCCTGATTGGGTGTAATACTCTTTCATGGCCTCTACAGAGTAGTTGAGCACCCAGTTATTTTTGAGCCTTTGCTGGCGAATAACCGCGATTAATCCTTTGCTGCCTTCAAGCTCTCCCGTATTAGAGAAGTTTTTATCTTCCGCGTCGTAAACTTGCGTTACGCCATACTTATCTCTGAGCATACCAAATCGAATTTTTAGCTGATCATCCAGAGGATGAGTCAGTGGTATGGTGTAGGTGGTTAGGTATTTGGGTCTGTCAGGCGACCACTCTAGACTGGTTTCTTGAGAGTGACCATAACTGTTAATTTGCGGCGTGCGCCAATTGAGGCTGATCCTTGGCTCAAGATTACTCTCTGTGGTATTACCGATATCAGCACCCAGACCTAACTCTATCGAATGACTCGCTCTAGGGGTTAGCTCAACTTTTATGGGCACTTCAAGCCCCTGAGCTTTGTCTACTTGTGGCAGTACCTTAATATTAGAAAAGTAGCTCGTGTCTAACAGTTCACGATTTAAACTGCTTAGGCTACTTGTGCTGTATGGGGTCTTTTCTTGAAAAGGAACCAGTTCACTCAAAATTCCCTCTTGTAAGGTATGACCTTCAAAGGTGACTTTTCCTAAGTTGTATCGCTGACCTGAATCATAATGCAGGGTTATTTTTGCACTGTTAAAGTCACGGTTGATCTCTATCGAGGACTTAATGTATTTACCGTCAAAATAGCCACGAGCCAGCGCTATGGTGATTAACTGTGATTTTATTTGCTCATATTTACCATGATTGAGGATATCGCCTGGTTTGATGGTGATTTGGTCGAGCCACTTAAGGATAAATGGATCATCTAAAATCTCACCATCAAAGTGTATATCAACCCAATCGACTCGAGTTGGTTCACCAGCTTGGATTTTAAGAGACAGAGCCCATGGGCCCTTATCATTTTCTGTGACTTGTTGTTCTATGACGGAGTGATAGTAGCCCAGTGAATGCATGGCGGCATTGGCGTTGTCCTCAGCATTAAAGATAAAGGCTCTACGTTGAACTTCTGAAGTTGGCAAGGTGCCTAAATGCGCTTCAATATTTTGCGTCAACCTAGGTGTGACACCTGTGACCTTTAACGTAAGAAAGTCATCCGCCATAACCTGAGTTGCGCAGAGTAAACTGCACAGAAATAAAAGGCTTAACGACCATAGACGAGATGGAAATATATGCAAAAAATCGGGCTCTAATCAAGAAATAGAAGATGCTCCTTATATTGTCCCTATATAATTGATTTCTAGCAAGCTGATGATTGTAATTAGATGCAAAAATGGTTACAAAGAGTGCAAATAAAAAATAAAGGACCTGTTTGTGAAAAATAAAAATAAATTATTGGCTGTGTTGCTTGCCATCACGAGTGTTTCAGCGCCACTTTCTTGGGCTGATGATAAGCCATTTTCAATCGCAATACATGGTGGCGCAGGGACGATTAAGCCGAGTAATTTTACCCCTGAAAAAGAGCAAGCTTATCGTGAAAAACTGAAAGAAGCTGTTGATGCAGGTTATGTGGTTTTAAATAAAGGCGGCTCAAGTTTAGAAGCTGTCACCAAGGCGATTAATGTTTTAGAAAATTCCCCCTATTTCAATGCTGGCAAAGGGGCTGTTTACACTCATAATGGTGAGCATGAGATGGACGCTTCCATTATGGATGGCAAAACCATGAATGCGGGGGCTGTATCTGGGGTGAAGCACATTAAGAACCCGATAGATCTGGCTAGGCTGGTTATGGATAAGTCAGTGCATGTCATGTTATATGGTGAGGGAGCAGAGGAGTTCGCGTTGGCTCAAGGCGTTACTTTAGTTGCAAACGAATCATTCGATACCCCCCACAGGTATGAAGCGCTACAGCGTGCTAAAGAGAAGATGCAACAAGCTAAAGAGCAGAATAAGGATTACCTTGCCGCTCATAGTGAGCTAGATACCGAATATAAAGTCGGCACTGTCGGCGCTGTTGCACTGGACAAACAGGGAAATATCACAGCGGGTACCTCAACAGGTGGCATGACGAACAAACGTTTTGGCCGTATTGGTGACTCACCGATTATTGGCGCAGGTACCTATGCAGAAAATGGTGTCTGTGGCGTGTCAGCAACGGGTCATGGTGAGTACTTTATCCGCTATCAAGTTGCTGGTGATATTTGTGCAAAAGTTAAATATCAAAGTAAATCCATTATTCAGGCTGCCGATGAGGTGATCAATCAGCGTTTAATTACAGCCGGTGGTACTGGTGGTGTGATTGCAATCGATCAGCGAGGCAATATAGCTACACCATTTAATACAGAGGGGATGTATCGTGCTACTCGTAAAAGCGGTGAAGAAGCACAGGTGATGATTTGGCGTGATAAGTAATACCTAATTTATTGATTAATCAGCAGGCAAGGCGAGACGCTTTGTCTGCTGATGTGTTACACCTCTCGCAATCCTATCTTCTTTGCCTCAAATAAAGTGCACCTATCGCAAGATTGTTACCATCAATATCAAGCTGACGATTAACTTTTAGCGGAAAGTTTTTCCCCAACCTTAATGAAAGTCGCTGACTGAGCACTTCGTTAGCAAATTCACTGCCAGCAAGAATGACTGACTTAACCCCTAAATTCAGATCAAGATGCTCTATCCAGTTTGAGATGAAATCAGCTAAAGAGTCCTGTAAACCAAAGGCCAGTTTTTTGCTGTTCTGATCATCAGCGAGTCGATAACTAATTAATGAACCGATAGTTTTACACCAGTTTAGGCTCCTATGCGCTTCCCCCTTTGTTAGCGGGAAGTCTATTCTAGGTGCTTTACTGCCTTGATGTTGCATGGCCGAACTGATTAAGGCATCGCAAAGGCCTTGTTTTGTGATGTTATCGCTCTTTAAACCGAGAACAACAGCGGCAATTGCCCATAGGCTCTGCAGATTATCTGTAGGAGAGCTGAGCTTAAGGTCGAGCAGTTTTAGGTAATCATCAGGATATTTTGCTTTAAATTTCTCTACCACTGAGCGCTGAGGACTCTGCTCTAATTGATAGTAGATATCATAGCCGGTTGAAGGCAGGCTAGGTAAGCTAAAGAAAAGCTCAGTTACCTGTTTACGGTTTTGTGTGATGATCTGGCCAGTCTGCCCTTCACTGAAATAGATCACCGCACTGTTTTTATTTTGTTTGTGCTCCAAGTTACCCGCGTGAAGCGCACAGATCCCTGCAGTGTCTTTGCTGATGAGATTATCTGTTCTAATACGTTGCTCATAGTAGATTTTGCCATTTTCACTACGGGCTGAAAATTGATTAAAACTTGCATTGTCGTGAAGAGGTTCTGGTGAGGAGGGCATAGAGGAGACTGATGCCAGCTCCTTTGGTGTAGAGCACACTTCACTCCACGCCGATTGAAGCCAGATCATCGGCTTATCTTCAGAGTCTGATTCAAAATAAAGCCAATCAATCCCTTTTTGTCTTAATATTTCACAAACCACCACTAACGCGCGGCTATTAGCGAAACAGACATCATATAAAGGGGCGGTGAGGCTTGGATGCTCACTAATCGGGCGCAGTGTGATTAACGGTTTCTCTATGCTTGAAAGCCCTAAGATCTGATGATCTTTGATATGAAATTGAGCGTTTAATGTATTGGGGTTACATATCAGCAATTTTTGCCTGTGCAGATCTGAGCAAGGTTTAAGGTGCAGGCTAAGATTGTTAACTCCCTTAAGTTCGCAAGACCCTGTTTGCATTACCTGCTGAGCGATTAATTGTAAGTCGGTAAGTTCTAGCTGTTGGTGATGTTCATTAAGCCTTGTAGCACCTTGGCAGCAACTGCATGGGATTGAGATGTCACCAAATTTAGCCGCTTGATTATCGCCAAACTCTGGGTAGCACTGCTGACAAAACTCCTGGGTAATGTTGGCACCTTCTAATAGCTGATAACTCCCCATGCGGGACTCTATTAAGGTTATCTGGGTATCAATTAGCCATACTGAGATTAAAAAATCATGGGCGATGGCGTCAGCAAGGCTTTCAAGCTGTTGAAGTTGTCCTTCAGCTTCAATGAAATAACTGTTTTCTATGCAGCCTACTGTGATATAGAGTTCATTGTGACTGAGGTACTGATTACATAAGTGAGAATATAGTGCTACGGGTCTAGAGCAAGTAAATTCGAATTTAATCATCTTCATTATGTAGTACACCACGTTTATACGAATTGGGGATCAATGCATTGATACTCACATCCTTGATACGCTGATAGGTGAAACCTATCTTGACCATGTGTTGTAGCAGTGTTTTCTCCATTAGGGGGACAGCGGCTTCAATTTGTGGGGTAATGCCTAATACCATAGGCTCAAGTACAGTAGGGGTTACGCCAAGAATAAAGGTTTTAGGTCTGTCTCCAACCATCTCCATCATGTTCAGTGTTTGTAGCATCTCAACTTCATGAGCACTACCTTGCCAGTCGATCTCAGCGGGGGCTTTATCAAAATCAAAAAAATAGACTTCACCGGGCGTCACCCCCGATGCGTTCACGGTATCGACGACTATCATGTAATCGTATTGAGACAGCATGGGAATGAGGCCTTGTGCTAAGGTGCCGCCATCTGTGATATCTAAGGTGTCATGAGGATGAGTAAAACTATAGTTCTCTGAAATATAGTTAATAAAATGCACCCCAATGCCTTCATCAGCAAAGAGCACATTACCAATTCCTAATAGCAATATTTTCATTAAAAACTTGCCTTATTTATAATTATTTTTGTTATGTCGCGAAAATACGCCGATAAATTATCGGCGTATTTAATTACGAAATATAACTACTAATGCTTGTGGTAGTCATAGCCTGAGACAATAGAGTCAACAGAGTTATGTTTAAATCTAATGCCTGACCAAACTGCCATATAGACATGTATCACAGTAAAAATGATAAATACCCAGGTGAGGTAGTGGTGCCATAATCTGACTGGAGCCAGCCCGCCCATAAGCGCTATAAACCAGTTAGATACCTCCCAAATTGCCCCCCCTAATCCTTGGTGGTAAACATTGGCATACAGAGCAAGGCCTGTGATGCAGATAAAAATTGCAACAACAGAGATGGCTAAGTAAGTCATAAACTGCAAAGGCCCATAGATCCCAGCTTTATGCAGGTGGCCGCTCCAAACATAGGATTTAAGCTGGGTGATCCAACTCTTAATACTCATCACATCTTTAAATGAGCGGCGCTCGATATCACTTCGGCTAAAAAAGAATAGATATACCCTCACTAAGGTGATGGCGGTTAACAAAAATCCAAACACCAGATGAGCAAAGCGTATATAACTTTGTACCTGTATATCATTTGTTTCAGGGGCCACTAAAAATGGCCATGAGATATAAAACCCTGTCACAACTAGAACCAGAATTGACAATGCGCGAAGCCAGTGAAAAATCCTGATCGCAGGACTGAAAATCAGATGCCTAGTGTGGGTTGCAGACTGTGTCATTTGCTATCCCTCCCTATCGATTATTGGCCGTTGGGGTCAATTCTGAATTGTCCTAACTCTTGACCTTTAAAGTCCATGACATGTACAGAACATGCCATACATGGATCAAATGAGTGGATAATACGAATCACTTCCAATGGCTTGCTAGGATCTTCGAGCGCTAATCCAATGAGAGAAGCCTCATAGGGGCCCATCTTTCCATTAGCATCAACAGGGCCAGCATTCCAAGTGGTTGGTACAACCGCCTGATAGTTTTCAACTAAACCACCTTTGATTCTGATCCAATGACTTAGCATGCCTCGCGGCGCCTCAATCATTGCATGGCCGATATACTCTTGATCTGAATGGATCTCAGGTTTGGTATAGGTAGATTCATCTGACTGCATATTGACTAACATGGCATCAAATGTTTTCAGTCCCTCTTGGGCCACTATCACTGTTTGCAGCATGCGAGCGGCAGTACGGCCTAAGGTCGTAAACAGCGCTTCAATGGGTAAACCCGTTGTTGAAAGTAGGTCGTTGACAGCATCAATGACAACCTGGTTACCACGGGCGTAGCTAACAAGTAGGCTTGCAAGGGGCCCAACTTCCATAGGCTCCTCATCATAGCGTGGCGATTTAACCCAGGTATATTTACCATCACCATCAACCGTAGGAAGCTTGCCATAGACAGTGTCACGCTCAACAAAACCAGTGTAATCAGGCACTGTAGTACCATCATATGGGTGCTGCGCCTCATCTGCTTGATACCAAGCGTGAGTGACATCTTCTTTAATCAAGTCTGGATTAATATCTGAAACACCTGCAAGGTCTCCATCCATAATCACGCCTTGGTCGAACATAAACTTGCCGTCAGCTAAGACAAAGTCTTCGGTGGCCATGAAGTTTTTAACGTTTACGCCGCCTAAGACACTTGGCTCATTACCAAATGCAGCTGCCGCCATAACAATGTCTGCTTTATAAGCACGGTGGATAAAGTCTGTCACAATGGCGTGCTTTTGTTTCCACTCCTGTAATCGTGCCGGGCTTAGCATATCGCGCACTGAAGTTACGCCACCGACAACCAGTGATTGTGGGTGAGGGGACTTGCCGCCAAAAATAGCTAACATTTCAGAGGCAACACGCTGTACTTCTAATGCTTTAAGGTAATGTGAAAGTGCGATTAGGTTCTGCTCAGGCGTAAATCTATAGGTTTTATTGCCCCAATAAGCATTTGCAAAAGGCCCAAGTTTTCCTGTTTCAACAAAGCCCTTAACCCTTTCTTGTACCGCACGTAGATCGCCTTCACCTGCAGCGATAGGCTTATCGGTATACTTAAGTGCTTCTTGTGCAGCCAGTGCAGGATCAGCACTTAATGCAGACACCACATCAACAAAGTCTAAGCCGTGAAGGTGGTAAAAATGAACGATATGATCATGCATATACAGAGAGGTTTGCATCAATGAACGCAGGTACTTAGCGTTTAAAGGAATTTGAGTTCCCAATGCGTTCTCAACAGCTTCTATGCCACAGCGATAGTGGGAGTAGGTACATACACCACAGATACGCTGCACGATTAAGCCAACATCCATCGGGGTTCGACCCTTTAGGATGACTTCGATACCACGCCAAAGAGTAGAAGATGACCATGCCTTTTGGACGACATTATTTTCATCAACTTCAACTTCAATGCGCAAGTGCCCCTCAATTCGGGTGATAGGGTCGATAACAACACGCTTGCTCATGGATTAATCCTCTAATGGTTTGGCAAAAATACTGGCAACTGCATGGGCACCTATGCCTACTGCTGTTGCGCCAAGAATAACGGCTCCAACGGTATCTGCCGTTGCATCAACTCCATGAAGTAACTGTCTTCCTAGTGGCTTCTCAAAGTCAGCCATGTCATCCCAAAAGTTTGGCTCTGAGCAGCCCATGCACCCATGTCCTGCGAGTACTGGCCAGCTGGTGTGGTGGTTAAATCGCTCTGTCGGGCAGTTGTTGTAGGTATAGGGGCCTTTACAGCCGACTTTATAGAGGCAGTAACCATCTTTAGCGCCTTGATCGCCGAACTCTTCGACAAATTCGCCCGCATCAAAGCGGCCGCGTCGTTCACAGTTGTCATGAACGCGCGCGCCATATGCCCATTTAGGGCGGTTAAACATATCCAGAGCGGGCAGTTTGCCGAACATGATGAAGTACATCAGTGTGCCAACAATATTCTTTTCACTCGGTGGGCACCCCCCTAAGTTGATGACTGTTTTGTCGACAACTTCATACACCCCTTTAGCACCCGTCGGGTTAGGTGCTGCAGCTTGGATCCCACCGAAAGAGGAGCAAGTTCCCACTGAAATAACTGCCGCTGCGTTATCAGCGGCATGTTTGACTATTTCAAGACCGGTATGGCCTTTACAGCCCACAGTTAGATAGGCGCCATTGTTAGCGGTAGGTACAGCGCCCTCAACGGCTAACAGGTAGTTACCTTTATAGGCGTCTAAAGCATGCTCGAGGTTTTCCTCTGCTTGCCAACCAGAAGCCGCCATTAAGGTTTCATGATATTCAAGGGAGATATGATCAAATATCAAGGAGTCTAAATTAGGTGTATCAGTACGAATAAGTGATTCTGAACAACCAGTACATTCTGCTAAATGCAACCAGACTAAGGGGACTCTGTCTGAAAGTTCAGCGGCTTGTGCGACGAGGGAGCTAAATGGAAGGGGAAGTGCAAACATGGCCGTGACTGAGGCTGTCCACTTCATAAAATCACGACGGGTGATGCCATGATTTTCCATTTTCTTATTAAATGATTCTGATTGGCGAGGTTGGAGTTGTCTTAGCATCTCCAAGCGCGCTTTACCCTGTTCAAAAAGGGCTGCATGTGTATCCATGTTAAACCTTTATAGTTATTTAGTTTTGATTTCTGCTCACTTGCTTAACAAATTCTATGCCTAATAAATTGAAGAATATTGACATGCATCAAGCTTTATTTTGCTTAGCTAAAAACGGTGAAAATGGTGTTTATCTATATGATGTTGATCGTCATTTATGTCGAAAGTGGGTCATTTTGTCGCAATATTTTCGAATTGATTCGTCATGTCACACTTTTGATTGAGCTTGAAATAATGGCCATTAGGTTATTGATTTTATGACTGATAAAAGATAGGGCGTGATAACAAATACCAATGCAAATGCATCGTAATTAGCCCGATGGTTAACTTGCTGGTGATTACTTCTTGCTCAGTTTCATCTTCTGTATGTATATTGGACATTGCGCATGTACGATTAATGGAAACGACAGGGGAATAATATGGATTCAATAAAGGTAAGTGATCACATGGATCGTCAGCCTGTATTACTGACACCCGATATGCCGTTGGTAACAGCAGTTGACGCACTATTAGAAAGAAAAAAGCTTGGCGCACCAGTTGTTGATGAGCAGGGAAAATTGGTGGGTTTTTTATCTCAACAAGATTGTATGTCTGTCATGCTAAAAAGCAGTTACCACTGTGATTTAGTCGCTAAAGTAAAAGATTGTATGAGTGAAGAGGTATTGAGTGTCACGCCTGTTCATAGTGTCCTGCAACTCGCTGAGCAGATGCTTGGCTCTAAACCTAAAGTTTATCCTGTCGTTGAAAATGGCAAAGTGATTGGCACCATAAACCGTACCAACGTACTGAACGCTATCAATATTTATATGCAACAATGTTATCTGGCACCAGCTTAGTTTAACTCGCTTTGAATGAAGCTAGAGCACATCTTATATTGGTTCATTTGGTTAAGTGTGGCCTCCATCGTCACTCCGGCAATGCTTTTAAGCCGGAGTCTAGCTTTGTGTTTTGGCCTGATTTGGTATCGGCTAGAGTGTTGAAATTCAGACCTTCACTGTAATCAAACGCCTGACCGGCGAGGCATGTGCACTCTTGTTTTGAGAAAGTTCTGCGAGGCGCCGTGAACACATCTGACCGCTATGGATGGTGGGAATGCCGAAAAATGTATGGAACATTTTTGGCCATGTGGGCTCTGCGATGACATCCATGTCCTCGAAGTCCGCAGCCGCACCTACACAGGGGGATTTCTCTCTTCGATTGTGGCTTATGGCCAGTATTTGGTAACTCACTTTTGCCCCAAAGTGTGTTTCGCAGTTCAAAAGGTAAATAGGGCAAGTATAGTTTTGGCTATAGAGAAACTAACATGATAGATTTTTGCACAACCTAAAAGTTATGCCGGTCCCATCTTTAGCACTCAACAAATCAAGCTGAAAAATAATCAACCATACCCACTTAGCTATTGTAGAAGAGTAATAAATTATGTAAATTCAATTAGATGAGAGTGTGCGACCTTGACTTCTCATTGCAAAAAGAGATAACAGGTAAGCAAAGTGTGCTTGCCTGTTTTGGCCGAGAGTGTATTGGATACAATTTGAGTATTGCTTGGTTATTAAATTGTTTTTAATAGGCTTTTATCAATGAGTTGAGCGCACGCTTTCCCAAGAGGGCTTGGCAAAACGCGCAAGCCGTATATAAAAATGTTAGCTGTTTCTGTAATATTGAAGCGTCCTTTAATAAAGTAGTAATTGTTTTTGAAATAAATGGTTTTATATCATAGCTCTTGTTCTAATTTCTTTCTGGAAAGCTCTTCAATTTCAATTGCACGTGCATGTATTTTTTCAATAATACTAAACCAATTGTTAATTTTGATAATATTATCTTGAGTGTTAACAACTTCGATAGGTATTTGTTCAGCTAGATGTAATTCTAGGTTGGATAATATTTCGTACATGAAATTTTGCTGTTGCACAAATAATGAATGTAATTCAACCGAGTGCTCATTGAATGCATTTCTCTCAATGTGAATCTTCGTCGCAATCAACTTTTCTAATTGAACTTTTGAATTGCAAATGACTTGTGTTTCATATGCTAAGTGCTCATAGGCATGCTTTGGGTTGTTGATTCCGTTTTTACATATACTCAAATAGCCTCTAATTTGTTGACTAGATTTTTTTAGTGTATAGGCATTATCTATAAGTTCACCAAATTGAGCTAATTTTTGGTCGTATAATTTTTATTTTCGCCAGTTTGATAAACCTAGAAGTGCTATAACTACACCTATTGTTGTAGCCCAATATCCAATGATAGTTGATATGTCTACCGCTAACTTAAGATGGCTTCCCGTAATTTGGTCAGCGAAATGAAATAACGCTAATGTAATTGCTAATAGATTAATTGCACATACAAACACTATGGATTGTATTAGTTTTGCTCCTAGCGCTTTTTTTTGTTTTAGTAATAATGTGCTTTAATTTCATGATGTTATTTTTCATGGGCATGATTAGAACGAACTGTCATTATACAGAATTTCACGTGATTAGTCGGCTTTGCTTACAAAAGTAATTAACTAGATAGTATCTTTTGTTAATTATAGTAATATTGCTAGTATTCAATGAGCAACAGCTAACAAGGGTTTTCAAGTCGGACTCGTAACAGTTTGCTTGGTTCCGCTTCGCTTCACATTGTAGCAAACTATTACAAGCCGCTTAAAACGGCGTTAGGCTTTAAAGCAGATTTGGTTGCACATCATAAGGAATTAACTTGAGTATTGAATTTTTGGAAAATGATTTTGACAAGGTAAGCTATCTAGCGAATTTGTTAACAGCAAGAGCTACTGGATTGTCTGCTGAAAATAGTGAATTTGAATTTCTTCGACGAGAACTTTTACAAAATTCAAATATTGCATCCATGCTACCTAACTGGATTAAACAACATAGAAATTTAGATTCTTTTTGGGGCTTTATTAAAGAAAAGTACGGCACTTATGCAGAAAGACGTACATATATTTCAGAGCAATTTACTCCTTTATTAGATTTACTTGAGTTTGGACAGCAGCCTGCGCCTATAAAAACACAGCCTAATATTACTGCTCCAGTGCCGCCGGTAAGTGCTCCAACCGTTGCTAGAAATAAACGCAAGGTTTTCATTGTTCACGGTCGTGATGACGTAGCAAAATATGAAGTTAGTCGGTTCATAGAACAGCTTGGATTAGAGGCAATAATTCTGCATGAGCAGGCTAATGCAGGTATGACCATAATTGAAAAAATAGAACACTATTCCAACGATGCTGATTTTGCATTGGTTTTATATACTGGTTGTGATCATGGGCGTGGCGTACATGAGCCAAATGTCTCTCTTAAGAATAGAGCCAGACAAAACGTAGTCTTTGAGCATGGGTATCTAATGGCAAAGCTAGGTAGAGAAAATGTGTGCTCATTGGTTAAAGGCGATATTGAAACACCGAATGATATTAGCGGTGTTGTTTATGTCCCATTAGATCCTAATTCTGGTTGGAAAAATTCGGTAGCAAAAGAACTCACTGCATGTGGTTACAAAATTAACACTTTCTTCTAGTGTAATTAAAGCCTAACAAGCTGTTAAACAAGGACAAAAAACAGTTGGCTTTTGCTCCTTCGTCGCTAATTTTAGCCAACAATTTTTTGCCTGTTAACTGGGCGTTGGTATGACTCCCCACGTCAAGCAGAACACCACTCTTTCGGCCTAAATATTTAAGCCTGCTTTTGCTCTTTTGACTCAATTGGGATTGAGCTAACACAGTCGATGAAGCAAGTAATTTCGTCGGTTGTCATGCTGATATCCGTGGATTACTTATCTTTCAATAAGCAGCGCCTACCTTACATTACCCGTCGTGACACCTGTCTTCAGTCTATGTTCGTGGTTCAACACGGAGTTAACCGTATTGCCATCCTAACGCCCTCGGTGATCGTGTCACATCCGATGCTTGACCCA
>NZ_MPHJ01000002.1 GCF_001957125.1 Shewanella sp. UCD-KL12
CTAATAAACGATAAATCCCCAGCACTTTGTGTTGGGGATTTTTTCGTTTAACAGCTTTTGAAATGACCACTCGAACATGGGAAGTAAATAGCGCATGCGAAGCATGCTTCATTTCATGTGATAGTAGGGTGACGAGCCTACGCTTATCAAGCGAAGCTTGATGTTGGCTCTGAACGCGGAGAGCTTGCTCGAAGCTGGACATTGAAAGGCGCCTTTGTTGCAGGCTACAAAATAGCTTCTTCCGACGTCGGTCGATAAAGGCTCTAGCATCCTCGGTAACCGCTCCTGCGTTACCCTAACTCCTGAATCCATTCAGTCGTGCTTCGCTCTACCTCCTATATCCATATAGTCGTTCAATATCGACACTTCCACCATCCATGGCGGTCGACCCGCCGCTGAGCTTGGTCATAAACTGCGTCCATGCGTTTATGACATTCGGCACTTCCATGTGCCTAGCCTCCAGTTCAGCGACTGCGTCGCTTCTCGCTACAAAGTCGCTAAATGCTGCGCATTCGAGGCACTACTTTTCCGCCCCCATGTGTTCGCTTCGCGAACGTCGAGAGTAGGCCATTTCCAGGCGCCTAATAAATGGAAGATTTCATCACTTAGCGGGGGCAATATCAATTTGGAGGGTGGCGACCTACATGGATGTAGGAAGTGCAGTTTATGCAGGATGCATTAAACTGCCCCGTAGCTGACCATGACAGGCGACTAATAAACGGATAATCTCACACGGCTCAATATCAACATGAGGGTGGCGAGAGCCTTATGGCAAAAAGCCTACTTGGTTAAGTAGGCTTAGGTGAGTGTTGTACAGTTTAGTCTATCAAAACTGTTTATAGGCTCTGATTTTGGCTCTGACTAGATGTAGGGCAATCTAGATCTTAAACCTAGAGACTAGTTCGTTGAGCTGTACAGCCATTTCCCGTAGATCGCTACAGTCTACAGAGGTTTGTTGAACGACTTGGCTACTGGTGCTTGAGATGTCTGCAATGGCTGTAACATGTGGGTTTATCTCTCCGACAACATTAGATTGCTCTCCTGTTGCTGTCGCAATTTGCACACTCATCTCATTCATCACTTTGATGTTTTCAGAGATACTGTGTAGGTGCTCACCTGAGATAGTGGCTTCAGCCTGACTTTCGGTACTTAATTCTGTACTACGCTCAATGGCTTCTACGGCTTCACGTGTTTTAGACTGCAGTTTTTCGATAATGCCACGAATCTCTTCGGTTGATGCGTGACTGCGTGATGCTAACGTTCTTACTTCATCAGCAACGACAGCGAAGCCTCTTCCTTGTTCACCTGCTCGTGCAGCTTCAATCGCAGCATTTAGTGCCAGTAAGTTAGTTTGCTCTGAGACGGCACGGATCACCTCTAGCACTGTATCGATAGAGTCCGCATCTTCGGCAAGTTGACTGATGGTTTCGCTTGTTTTATTGAGTTGCTCACTCATCGTTGAGACGCTTGAAATAGTTTTCTGCACCGAACTGTTGCCCTGAACCACTGCTTCTTCAGCCACTTGTGCATTTTCAGCTGCGTTATTCGCACTACCTGCAATTTCCTCTGCTGTCATACCCATCTCATGAATAGCAGTGGCGATCTGTTCAATCTTACTGACTTGATCGGTGATCTCTCCTTCCATATGCTTTGCTTGGTTATCTATTCTCTCTACTGCTTCAAAGAGATCGTGTCCTGTTGCCGACACACTGCGTAATGTACTACTAAGATAACTAACAAATTTGTTATAGCCTCTAGCCATATTACCAACTTCATCACTCCTCGTATCATCGAGGCGTATGGTGAGATCGCCTTCACCTTCACCTATATCTTCTAGCATTTTAGCCAGTTCGCCGAAGGGGGAGATCAGTTTATTAATAAGCCATGCACTGATAACCATAAACAGGAGTGCGATAATGAGCCCCATAACAGCTAATGACCAAGTTGCTCTATTTAATGCGCCAAAAATTTCGTCTCGTGGTACCTGGGCTATAAGATACCAACCTATTTCTGGGAGATACCTGCTAGCAACTAGCATCTCTGTTCCAGCTTCTTCATATTCTAATGTGGCGAAATCTTGGCTTTGCAGTAATGAACCTGTATCTATATTACCTAAACTATTAAGGCTCTTATTTATATAACTTGTGTCAGGATGGATTTTTATTTTTCCTTCACCATCTGTCAAAAATACTCTGCCGTTGGTCCCAATCTGATATTGCTTGATACTGTCAGATAGACTTGCGAGGGATAAACCGACACCAGCTACAGCACTCGGCTTGCCATCTATCTTCATCAAGTAGTTAATGAAAAGTGTCGGGATCTGGCTACTTTCATCCACATCTAAACTTAAATCATACTCTTTGCCGCTAGATAAAAAGTTGTAGAACCATTGATCTTTAGAGTCAGACTGATTGATTGTTTTGAATAGGCCGTTTTGAGTAAAGTAGCGACCTGTGTCTGATGAGACTAAGAAGGCCGTTATTGTATTGAATTCTTGTTTGATATTACTAAGGTAGTTAATGATGTTTTGATGTGACTCTTGTTGATCGCCATCTCTGATAACAGCTTGGTAGTCGACATTATTAGCCATGACCTTTGCAATAGTGATCGGCATAAGTAGCTGAGAGTCTATATCGTTAGCAACCTCACCTAATACTGCTGGAAGCTCCCTTTCAAGCGTACTCTCTAAAATGATTGATCGACTGGTGCTGAGTGAGTAGATACTAATGATCAAAATAGATAAAACGACAGAAGCTAAAGTAGTGAGTACTACCTTACGGCGGATATTCAGTTTAAACATTTTTGGCTCTCCTATGCTGTGATAAGTATAGGAGATGAATATGTTTTTGTACGAAATTTTGTTATTGGATTGTGGAATTCGTGATCTGCAACTCAGTACAAATATCCCTCAATTATCAATCACTGTTCTGGGGGACTAATCACAGAAACCTTCATGTAAAAATAGGTGTCTAGTTTGATTAAACCTAGATTCATCTGCGGTGATAAAATCGATGGCGAGCTGGTATTTGGCTAATAGAAACTTTTCTTGTTTCGCGATTTCATATTCATTCATGACTATATTCATCGCTTCGACTGTCCACTCAGGTTCACCTAAGCCGATATCATACTCATCGGGATCATAGTTTGTGACCATCCAGTCTTGCAATTGATCTGAGCTAATCTTCTGTTCTCCCCAAGATTTAAGTACATCAAGAAGCTGCTTTTTAGTGATATTAGGTTTTGTCATTGGCTTGCCATTAGTGGGGAATATTTACATTAATGGCAAAGGGTACCTGTTATTTGAGATTTGAGCGAGTGTTGTCTGCTATTGATTAGCCTATCAAACAATTCTTCAAATATAGGCATTTAGCTTAATTGAAACTTAATTTTATATTAATCATCTCTGTGTGCGTGTTATTATCCAAGGTCAAATTTTAAGGTTGCTAGCCTATTGGAATAGGTTAACTAACTGATAAATCATCTCATTGTAAAATAGACAAATAATCGATATAGAAAAGATGTTATTGCAATTGCAGCAGCCATTTCTAGCCATTAACTTATATTTTCTACTTAAGCTCCGGATAACAATAATATGAATGATAGAGTTTCTTCAAAAGCAGAATTTCCTCGGGTGTTCTGGATAGCTAACGGTGTCGAACTGTTAGAGCGTGCCGCCTACTATGGCGTATTTATCGTAATCACCCTATACCTGTCTCGTATCCTTGGCTTCACAGATGTTGAGGCTGCATGGCTAGCGGGTTCGTTTTCTGCAGGCTTATATTTTTTACCTACTTTTAGTGGTGCATTAGCCGATAAGATTGGGTTCAGGGGCGCCCTGTTGTTAGCCTTTGGACTATTAACTATAGGTTACTCTGGTCTTGCACTATTTCCTGCTTTGCTAGAGTCTCAAGGTCTTGTTGAATATGGTAAAGAGGCTATTTACCACGGTTTAAAAGAGGCCGATATACGCTGGGCAATAGTCCCAATTTTAGTTGTAATCATGATTGGTGGCTCTTTCATTAAGGCTGTTATAACCGGCACTGTCGCTAAATCAACGACTACCGCTAACCGCGCTAAAGGTTTCTCTATCTTCTATATGATGGTTAATATCGGCGCGTTTTCTGGTAAGACAGTGGTTAAGCCCTTACGTGAGTCTATGGGCGATCTTGGCCTGATTAACTTAAACTATTTTGCTGCAACAATGACCTTGATAGCTTTTGTTAGTATCTATATCTTCTTCAAAAATGCAGAAACCAATAGCGAAGGTAAGTCCCTTGGGGAGATATGGAGCGCCCTGACTCGTGTGGTTTCTAACGGTCGCTTAATTTCGTTAACTATTATTATTAGTGGTTTTTGGATGGTACAGCACCAGCTTTATGCCACTATGCCTAAGTATGTATTACGTATGGCCGGCGAAGGCTCATCACCCTCTTGGTATGCTAACGTTAACCCTTTGGTGGTTTTCCTCTCTGTCAGTTTAGTTACTGCAGTAATGAACAAGCGTAGTGCACTGTCTTCAATGACTATCGGCATGTTCATTATGCCAGTGTCAGCGCTTCTGATGGCATCAGGCAATATGCTTGCTGGCAATGAAAGCATTATGGGAATGCATCCTATCGCCTTTATGATGATTATTGGTATTGTGTTTCAAGGCTTGGCTGAATGTTTTATCTCACCGCGATTTCTAGAGTATTTCTCACTGCAAGCTCCTAAAGGAGAAGAAGGGTTGTACCTTGGCTTCTCACATCTTCATTCGTTTATCAGTTCTCTGTTAGGTTTCGGTCTGTCTGGTTACTTGCTTGAAGCCTACTGTCCAGATCCGAGAATTTTCGATAATCATGCACAGTGGGTTGAGGCCTCATCTCATGCTCACTACATTTGGTACTTCTTTGCTGGAATCGCCACTGTATCGGCTGTTTCTTTGATTATCTATGGCATGATAATTAAGCGCATAGATGCCAATAAGGCAGAAGAAGCTGAATTCGCTACAGCTTAGCTACAGCTTAGCTAGTAATTAGATAGACTGATTCTAATAGACTGATATGTAAAAGCTCATAATGCTTGGGGCTTTTACCTATCCTATTGTTTTTAAATGATAATGGGGCTGTTATTACGACAAATGACAGAGTAATACTGAGTGAACTCTACTCTTATACTAAGGTGGTTAACTCTATTCTCATGTTTCTTTACAGCTTACTGATTTACTTGGATGGAAACGTATGAAATCTTATCGAATTGCTGTCAATTTAGTTGTGAGTGCACTTGTACTGTTAGTAAGTGGTTGTGGTGTTATCCAGGACTATCGTCAATCACAGATGTTTACAAGCTTCGATGACTTTAGGCCGGGTCCAGAGGGCGGCAGCGACCTTGTTTGGGCAAAACAAGGTATCAAGAGCATCAAAGATCTCAATGATATTCTGAGACAATACGATAGTGTTATCGTCGATCAAGTCTGGTTGGTTCTGGATGATAAGACTCGCTATGATAATTTATCGGAACAAGAGATTATCGGCGTGTCAGAATATCTGATCGAAAAGATAAAGCAGAAGGCCAGCAAGAATTTTGAGCTCGTGGATAGTCTTGAGGAGAATACCTTAAGGATTAGTGTCGCCCTGACTAACATAGAAACACCAAATCCTATTCTGGCTGTAACCAGTAGTCTGCTTCCCTTTGGCTTAGGCATCTCCACTATCTCAAAAGTCGTGACTGGAGAGCACACTAATGTAGGTAGTGCCACTATTGAGATGATGATCAGCGATGCTAATTCCGGTGAGCCTATCGTAGCTGTTATCGACAGAAAAGCAGGGAGTAAAGATCTGAGCTCAATGATCGACTCAACCGATGATGCCAGGGACGCTATTGATTGGTGGGTAGAGAGGATCGGTTCGACTTTGCGCGGAGAGATGCCCGAGTAACACGGCCTAGATAACGGGTGTGAGTGTTTCGATTAATGGTCTTGGGTAGTGAGATAGGCTTGAGCCTAATCGAATAAAGGCTTTAGCCATCTGACTCAAACAAGTGATATTCAAAACGAGTCCAATGAGTTGTGACCTGGTTAGACATTTAGATTTATAAATTAGTTTTCTATTAGAAGGCCTAGGCAAGGATACGAGCAACTCATATCAAACCTTGCTATAATCCCCCCATTAATATTAAGCCCAAATATCATTGAGTTCACAGGATGATAGTTAGCTTGATAACTTCGATTTATATCAGCGACATATCAATAGTTATATTTAAATGATTGACCATTACATGGACTATTATTTGATTATGGATTATTGACAGTCGCTATCATGGCGAGTGTTTTGTCGTGATAAAAATAGGAATAGACCTTGAGCCAAGTTACCCCAAATGCAGATACTGATCTGTCTTTTTCGACATTAACATTAAAACCTGAACTACTCAGTAACCTGAAAACCATGGGTTATGACTCAATGACGGCCATTCAGGCGCAAAGTTTACCGGCTATCTTGAACGGTGAAGATGTTATTGGCCAAGGTAAAACGGGCTCAGGTAAAACTGCAGCATTTGGCTTAGGTCTATTGAACAAGCTAGACGTGAAGCGTTTTCGTATTCAGTCATTGGTTTTATGCCCAACTCGAGAGCTGGCTGATCAGGTGGCAAAAGAGATCCGTACTCTAGCGCGTGGTATTCATAACATTAAGGTATTGACCTTATGTGGTGGTGTACCAATGGGTCCGCAAATCGGTTCACTTGAACATGGTGCTCATATCATCGTGGGCACACCGGGCCGTATTATCGATCACTTGTCACGTGAACGGTTAAATTTAGAGAATGTTAATACCTTAGTACTCGATGAAGCTGATCGCATGCTCGAGATGGGCTTCTTGCCTGATCTAGACTACATTATGGCCGAGATGCCTCGTGAACGTCAGACCTTACTGTTTAGCGCGACATTCCCAAAGCAGATCCAAAAGATCGCCGAAGAGATCATGTTCGAGCCTTTAACTGTCAAAGTCGCTTCGACCCATGACAGTAGCAGTATCGATCAACACTTCTATCAAATCGACAGCAATAAAGATCGTCAAAAAGCGCTGCGTTTATTACTGCTACAACACCGACCAGAGAGTGCGGTGGTTTTCTGTAATACTAAGCGAGAAACGAAAGATGTCGCAGCTACGTTAGCCAATGACGGGTTCAGTGTTGTGGCACTGCATGGCGATCTCGAGCAGAGGGATAGGGATGTGACCTTAATGCAGTTCGCCAATAAGAGTGCATCAATCATGGTAGCAACAGATGTTGCCGCTCGAGGTCTAGATATTGAAGCTCTGGATATGGTGATTAACTACGAGTTTGCTTTCGATACCGAAGTGCATATTCACCGCATTGGCCGTACCGGGCGTGCAGGCAGTAAAGGTGCTGCTTACACCTTCTACACTTTTGATGATGACTACAAGATCAAACTCTTAGAAGAGTATTTAGATCGTGATATCGTCAGCGAAGGTTTGCCACCTGAGAATTTACTCGATACCTTCCCGACTCAACCTAAGATGGTGACTCTGCAGATTGATGGCGGTAAGAAGAACAAGGTTCGTCCTGGAGATATTCTAGGTGCATTAACTGGCGAAGATGGCATTCAAGGATCTGAAGTTGGCAAAATCAAGATCACTGAGTTCCGCTCATATGTGGCTGTCGATCGTAAAGTTGCCAAGCGTGCATTACATAAGATAGTCAACGGCAAGTTGAAAGGCCGAACATACCGTGCTTGGGAAATGAGATAAATTGTTAGTTTGATTATTGAAAGGGAGCGATTTAGGTCGCTCCCTTTTTTAATGCTATTAGCTTAATGACTGTATTCACCCCTTGAGATTTGTCGTTCTATACCTCATCAAACTAAGCTGAAACTCTTAATTAATGAGCTGCAGTACTCCTGTGTAACACAAGGTGATAGCCGCGTTCACACTAGCCTATTGATAACCTCTTGGGCCTTCTTTAAACCGACGCCAGTCTCTTCTTGATATAATCTAATTGCTTTAAGTTTATGCCCTGCAGCAATTGACGATAAAACCTCTTTTGAAATGTGTAATTTATCATCGTAAATAATGCCGTTATTTTTTAGTAAGGTATCTATTTTCCGTTCGAGTCGGTTTATTTTTCGCTTGGCAGTCACAAGTTCGCTATAAATAAATACAGAGGCTAAAACGGCAAAAATGATGAGTGCTTCTTCCATGATTTCAATTCCTTTAAGCTAATGCGGAGCTAGGAGGTCAAACTTATGACCTCCTTGTTAACTCATTGAACTTACAATGGCTTGTGAAGGTATTCAAGATTAATAGTGAAAGATGAATCAATACTCGGAAAATCATACCAATTAAGGGGGAAAGCCCTTAACAAGTGCGAGCGAATCCAGTTAGTCGAATACGTTACTGCATGCCGAATAAGTGTTGAAAGCATCATCCCAGCGACGAACATCGTTGGCGCGTCTCCATCGTGAGTGCCAGAACTCCATCATGCAAGTACCAGTGTCGAGCTCTATCAATAAAGTATCTTGCTCTTTTACCTGCTCATAGGCTGGATAATCTTTACTGCGCCCCCAAGTTATACCACCTCGACTGTTAGCCCAGTTTTGCCAGAAGTTATCTAGATTAATCCATTGCTGACTCGAGGTTTCCCAAGCCTTAGAGTGACCATTGATGATTAACACTTGGCCGTTGTGATCGCCTTTTTTGATTTGTTGTTCATCTAAGTGAGTTGCCTGCTCTGCATAGGTGATATTAATGCTCAGCATTCCAACTATTATAAATATTACAGACTTAAGCATTGTTATTGTTTGATTGGGCTTAATGCTGATGGTTTTAATCATGAGCTGATTCCTCTTTTTTGTAGTTATAGTGTGCAGATGTAGCAATAAGACCCAGTGTTTGAAGTTTTTTATTCGAGGGATTGACGTTTTTTATTCGAAGGAGTGGAGTTAATGATAGAACAAGGGCTTTGAGCCGAGTGTAACTGCTTAGTAAAAGGGGGAAATTGGAGCTCGATAAATCTATTGAGCTCCCTAACAAAGCGGCTTGAGATACTGGTTAGTGACTATTTAGTCACTGCTTTTGTAACGGATGTTGAATCTATATTGAACACTTTAGTGCCGTTAACCCAGGTTTCTAGCACTTGTGTCTGCCATATCGAACGTGGATCGCCTTGTACTATATCTTGATCGATAATAATAAAGTCGGCAGCCATTCCTGGTGCTAATTGACCAATATGATTTTCTTGGTGAGCAGAATAGGCCGCTGCGGCTGTGAAGCTATTCAGCGCCTGATTCATGCTCATCTTTTCATTAGGGTACCAGCCATTTGCTGGGAGGTTGTTATGATCTTGGCGAGTGACCGATGCATGTAAACCAAAGAAGGGGTTCGCAGGCTCAACTGGGAAGTCAGAACCTGCAGCAATAATGGCATTAGCTTCTAATAGTTTATGCCAAGCATAGGCTCCTTTAATGCGCTCCGAGCCGACTCTATCTTCAGCCATATTCTTGTCACTCGTTGCATGGGTGGCCTGCATTGATGCGATTATGCCAAGCTCTGCAAAACGTGGAATATCTTCTAAGCGTAATATTTGCGCATGTTCGACTCTATGCCTGAGTGGTTTAGTACCGGTCTGTTCAATGAGTGCTTCATAGGAGTCTAGGACTAACTTATTCGCATGATCGCCAATGGCATGTGTATTGACCTGGAACCCTGCTTTCATGGCAGTGGTCATGTAGCTTTTTAGCTGTTTATTACTATGTAGTAATAGGCCTTTGTGGCCGTGAAGATCTGAATAATCTTCAATAAGTGCAGCCCCGCGGCTACCTAAGGCACCATCTGATGAGATCTTTACACTGCTAAAGTCCAACATGCCAGAGTTGTGATGATATGGGCCTTTTGCCATTAAGGCGGAAAATTTCGGATCGCCAGCAGCAACCATGCCATAGACCCTAATTGGCATCTCATCTTTATTGGCCAAGTTTTTATAGGCTGTGATCGTTTCGCTACCCACACCTGCATCGTGCACGCTAGTGAGGCCGAGCCTAGCTAAGTCTGTCATTGCAGCTTTAAGGACTGTCTCTTGCTCAGCGACACTTAAGTCAGGAATGGCTGTGCTGATAAGGGACATAGCATTATCGATAAATACCCCACTTGGCTCACCGGTTTGGGTACGAATGATTTCGCCACCCTCTGGTGATTGGGTATTAGAGTCAATGCCTGCAAGTTTCATTGCCGCGGTATTAGCCCAGCCAGCATGCCCATCAACACGTCTTAGCCATACGGGGGTATTAGGGAAGTGTTTGTCTAAAGAGGCGGCAGTCGGGAAAGATTTTTCGGGCCACAGAACTTGGTTCCACCCTCGTCCCTGCACCCAGTTGAGCTCAGGGTTAAGTGTTCGAAACGTAATCGTACGTTGCACCGCTTCTTCTTCAGATTGGCTGCCACGCAGGTTAGTGCGCATCAAGTTAAGTCCCCAACCTAAAATATGCCCATGAGCATCAATGAGGCCTGGTAGCATGGTTTTTCCGCCAGCATCAATAACATTGATCTTATCGTTAATTCGCTTGGGGGTCTGAGATATGAAGAGCTTATCAATCTTGCTATCGGTAAATTGAATCGCATTAAAGCTGATTAACTCGCCTTTATTGACTGTGTAGCCATTGAGGTTTTTCAGTAGCGTGGTTTGCCCAGGAGTCTGAGTTTCAGCTGCGCTTAAAGGCACCGATAAGCACAATAGGATAGCTAAGACTTGCGACCTGTGGCCTGTAGTAATCTTCATAGTATCAATATCTTATTCTAGTTATTTTATTGCTGATATTATCAGCTCACTAACAATAAGCAATCAACATAAAAGGTATGGCTTGTGAGTGCATAAAACGCGAATACCTAGCCCTTGGATAATTCGATAATTTATCCTAAGTGTCTAAGCCATTTGCTGGCAGTTGATTTTATTCAGGTTTATTCATTTAACTGCTCATCCAATTCAGCATGGGTAGAAAGCTCGCTTTAAAGGCGGGATTTGTTGTGTGTAAACCTTAAAAACTAATCAAGGTAAAACCTTTTAATTTCAATTAATTATGATTATCATCAACCTTGGTTTAAAAAATGTGCTTTAGGAGTGATAATTTTTATTGACTAAAATTCAATTCGGGATTATTTTGCGCCCGATGTTTTCAACTCGAGCATGCCATACACCAGCGCTTCCCTATTCAGCTGGTGGCGTGCTCACCCTAAAAGCAGCAATAAACTCATATCACTGAGCGCATAAAAGCCAGTTTACTTTGAGTCTTTTAATTTAATTTGCCATTTTGGCACTATTTTAGAAGGACATTAGCGCATGTCAGATCCGACAGCCTTAAGTCTTATTCCACCTGCGGTGGTATTGGTGTTAGCCGTTGTTCTACGACGTCCTATTCTTTCACTCGTGATTGGTGCATTAGTTGGTTTACTGCTATTGGACCCCGCGACAATCTTGACTCAGTTTGCTGATATTTCTCTGTCTGTTATGGCAGATGAAACCATTGGCTGGCTCATTTTAGTCTGTGGTGGTTTTGGCGCACTGATCTCTTTACTGGTGAAAACAGGCGGCTCTATGGCTTTTGGCCGTCATGCGCTAAAGCTTGCAAAAGGGCCAAAGTCATCCCTGTTTATGACATTTATGCTAGGTGTAGTGATATTTATCGATGACTACCTCAATGCATTAACTGTGGGCTCAACCATGAAGCGGGTTACCGACAAGTTTAAAGTGTCACGTGAGATGCTTGCTTATGTCGTTGATTCAACTGCAGCGCCAATCTGTGTGTTAGTGCCACTGTCTACTTGGGCGGTATTTTTTGGTGGCTTGTTAGTGGATAACGGCGTCGCTGAGCAGGGGCAGGGGATTGCGGTCTATATGCAGGCCATTCCCTATATGCTTTATGCTTGGCTCGCTGTCGCTATGGTGCTCTTGGTTATTTTGGGCATAGTACCTGCGTTTGGTCCGATGAAGCGTGCACAAATTGCTGCATCCCAAGGTGAGCCAGCCCTTAAGCAGGTGGATCTCGATGAGGTACAAACATCAGATGAATATGCCGTTAAAGCGATTGAGGACGAATTTAAACACGCTGATGACTCAGGTAAGCTACATAATTTCTTTGTGCCTATCTTGTTATTGGTCGGCTTTACGGTTTATTTCGATATAGATGTGCTTAAAGGCTTACTTGCGACTTTGGCGATAACTTTACCTTACTATGGCGTGCAAAAATTGATGCCACTGTCGGAGATGATGGAGCAGATGATAGACGGCTTTAAGTCTATGCTACCGGCTATCTGTACTGTTATTGCCGCATTCATTTTTAAAGATGTGTGTGACAAGCTAATGCTGCCTCAGTATGTGATAAGTACTTTGAGCCCTTTTATGACACCTCAGTTGCTGCCTGCAGTGGTATTCTTGAGTATGTCTATATTGGCTTTTGCTACTGGTTCTAGCTGGGGAATTTTTGCGGTATCGATTCCGATTGTGATGCCGTTGGCCCAGTCAGTTGATGCCAATATACCACTGGTGATAGGGGCGCTGCTTTCAGCTTCGTCATTTGGTAGCCAAGCTTGCTTCTATTCTGATTCGACAGTATTGGCAGCTCAAGGCTCGGGATGTAACTTGGTGAGCCATGCGGTGACTCAGTTACCCTACGCATTAATTGCTGCGCTAGTGACTTTTATCGGTTTCTTATTATTGGCATAAAAAAAGGCTCTAGAACCTAGGTTCTAGAGCCTCTCTTAACGGTTAGTTAGCTTCCCCAGATGTTGCTGTTGCTTGTGGGCTTAGAAGCTGCAGAGCTAGCGCTATTGCTTGCTCGGCCTTGTGATTGAGCCCCAGAGCGACGGCGGCTATGACCTGAGTTATTATCATTAGGCTTATGACCGCGGGCAGCTTCACCGCTACGCTGACCATCTTTATGTTCCACTTTTCCTTCGCTGTTTCTACGAGGGCGGTTGGAAGCATTCGCGTTGTTACTCTTGTCAGCGTTGCGCGAACTGTTATTGCCACGCCCCTGCTGATTACCATTACGCCCATTACCTCTGCTGTTAGCATTTCGTGGACCACGGTTTTGACCATGCTTACGCTCATTAAGATCGTTTTCAGCTAGGGCCTGAGTTGGCACAAAGCCCTCAACCTCTTTGCGAGGAATATTTTGTTTAATGAGTCGTTCAATATCTCTGAGTAACTTGCTCTCATCGTTGCTGACTAGTGATACTGCCTGACCATTTGAACCTGCACGACCAGTACGGCCGATACGATGAACATAATCCTCAGGTACATTAGGTAGATCAAAGTTAACTACGTTGGGCAGTTGATCGATATCGATGCCACGGGCGGCGATATCAGTGGCAACTAATACGCGAACTTCACCACTTTTAAAGTTAGCTAAGGCCTTAGTACGGGCACCTTGGCTCTTATTACCATGGATAGCTGCAGCAGTGAGGCCTTTAGCTTCTAGGTTTTTGGCAATACGATTCGCGCCATGTTTAGTGCGACTAAACACTAACACTTGCTGCCAGTCATTTTGTTTAACTAGATGAATCAGCGCTGCAGTTTTTTGCTTCTGATCTACTGGGTAGATGTATTGCTCTACTGTTTTTGCTGTGGCGTTACGAGGCGTCACCGAGATCTCAACAGGGTTGTTGACTAGACCTTTTGCTAGTTTACGAATATCGTCAGAAAAGGTTGCTGAGAACATCAGGTTCTGTCGTTTAGCCGGTAAAACTTTGAGGATCTTCTTAATATCATGAATAAAGCCCATATCGAGCATACGGTCGGCTTCATCAAGCACTAGGACTTCAAGTTGACTGAAGTTAACTGCGCGCTGGTTAAAAAGGTCTAATAAGCGGCCTGGAGTAGCGACTAAGATATCGACACCTTTTCCAAGCTTATTAATTTGTGGACCAATACCTACCCCACCAAACACAACTGCTGATCTAAGAGGTAAGTTTTTACCATAGGTATCAACACTTTCAGCGACTTGAGCGGCAAGCTCGCGTGTTGGTGTTAAAACAAGAGCTCGAACTTTCTTTGCTTGAGCTCGATTACCACGGGTCAATAGCTCTAAAAGCGGCAAGGTGAAGCCAGCTGTTTTACCGGTACCTGTCTGGGCTGCAGCCATTACATCTTTACCTTCGAGCACCGCTGGAATTGCTTGAGCTTGAATTGGCGAAGGTGTGTCATAGCCTTTATTGGCGACGGCTTTCAAAATTGGTGCAGATAAACCCAGGGAGGTAAAGCTCATAGATTGGTCTCTTGGCGCGGCTAAATACGGCGGCTTTCATGGGGCCAGGTGCTCTGGCGGTCGTGCAGCTTACAGGATCTCTACTAAAAGCGCTAATTATTAAGCAGTGAGGGCGCAGTTATTAAGCCACTTAGTTAAGTGTAGCTGTAGAATTGCAGCCTTTGTAATGCAATCTCATTTTTCGATTGAGGCGAGCAAAAAGTGTCACTGGATTGCTCTGCGGAATTAAAGGTATATTAAAAGTGATATAGATCACGTTTTATTGGCGATAAATGGTTCGTTTGAAAATTGATCTATGTCAGCTTTATCTACCCAAACCTCCCTATAGTGGTTTAAAACCAGAAAGATAATAACAAAAAAACAGACCAGCAGCCTTGAAGGAGAGCAAGATGGCATTACCAAAAGCACTCAACCTACACAAATGGATCAACGATAACCAACATATGCTTAAGCGTCCGCCAGTAAATAATGAACTGATCTGGAAAGATGCAGATATGATGGTGATGATGGTCGGAGGGCCTAATGAGCGTTTAGATTATCACTGCAACCCCGTTGAAGAGTTTTTCTATCAGATGAAAGGCGATTGTTATCTGAACTCGTTCGATGAAAATGGGCAGCCTTGTGAGATCCATATTAAAGAGGGGGAAGTGTTGATGCTACCAGCTGGTACTTTACACTCACCGCAAAGGCCAGATCCTGACAGCGTAGGGTTAGTTGTAGAGCCAGCAAGACCGGAAGGTGAGTTAGATAAATTGCAGTGGCATTGTCTCAAGTGTCATAGCATGGTGTATCAGATCGAAGCTAAGATCCTCTCAATAGTGAAAGACCTACCCGAAGTGTATGATGCATTCCATGCCAATATGGATGCCCGTACTTGTAAGGAGTGTGGTGAAGTTCACCCAGGTAAAGATAAGTTTATTGCTGCTTAAATTGTGATATTTCCTTTGGAGGTTATTACTTGCTATTGCTTGCTTATGTTGCATAAATAGATAAAAACTCGTTAGCTTCAGTAAAGCTTCTTTGATTGTCTGCAAAGATAGCTAGTTTAATGATGTTGTTTAAACTCTGTACGTGTTAATCTCGCGCCCTTAATACTCATCGCTGTCGAGGCGCTTGAGCTATGAGTCTTTAGGTTTTATGAAACAGTCGATAGTTGGTTATCTTAAAGATGATGAAAATCATTGGGTTGCTATACTTCAATGTGGGCATTATCAGCACGTGAGGCATAGACCTCCTTGGGTCGTTCGCCCTTGGGTGATAACGGCACAAGGCAGAACGTCTATGCTAGGTTATAAACTGAATTGCAAAAAGTGTGATTTAGGAGCCGCGAAAGACGTGAGTGAGTAAAATCGCTAGAAAAATTTTTGACTTATCGCGAGTGACTTATTGTCAGGCGGTAAGATTATATCTGTAGGAAATAAGTAATATGACACAAACAAAGAAGTTCGATTTTCGCATCAAACAAGATAAAGATGTTTGGGCTGCTGAGATCACTCGCCGTCAGACAGCAAGAAAAACCGTTGTTTCGAAGAGAAAAACAGGTTTTGCTACTGAAGCTGAAGCTACGGCTTGGGGTGAGAAAGAGCTTAAGTCTTACCTTGATAACTTGATGGAGCGTAACGAACGCAAAGCCAAGCAACGTGAAGAGCGTACTGAAGCTGCAGCAGCGAAAGAGCAAGCGGCTGATGCATGGCGTGAAGCGCGTGATGTTGCAGACGGTGACTCAGGTTCTTTTGACGAAGATAATGACGACTACGCGTCTGATAAGTAATGCGTCAGGTAAATAATTTATAGTATGTCGCTTTGTGATGCTGTCACAAACGTCATATTGTGAATCATTGAAAAGGTCAGTTGAGTTTAGGCTCACTGACCTTTTTTAATGCCTGATACCTATGAAAGAGGTGAAACGAAATCGCCTCAAAGTTCCCCTGTTTTTTGATCTAGCTCAATTTTTGTGAATCTCTTAACATTTACAGCACTGCTAGTTTATTCCGCAACCAATGACTGCGATACTTAAGAAAGCCCCACTATAAATGAACATCACTTGTTCTATCTTGCAGGAACCCCATGGATAAACCGTTAGAGAAGCAACTGATCACTTGGTTAAGGCAGCAAAAAAAAGCCTGTGGTTTCTACCTTAATTTAACCGTGCTGTTTGGTCTGTTAACCGGGTTGTCTTTGGTTATTCAGGCATACCTATTGTCGACGATACTCCATGGCATCATCATACTCGAAGTGCCTAAGTCTGAGTTTACTCACGAATTTATTTTACTCTTAGGGTTAATTCCTGTCCGAGCCTTACTGGCATTCGCGAGAGAGCGGGCAAGTTTTGAATCGGGTAAACGACTGCGGATGCAGATCCGAACCGCGGTACTCGACAAACTCACTGAATTAGGTCCAGCTTTTATCAAGGGCAAGCCTGCGGGAAGCTGGGCAAGTATTGTTTTGGAGCAAGTTGAAGATCTTCATGATTTTTATGCTCGCTACCTGCCGCAAATCATTTTGGCAGGCTTTATACCGTTAACGATTCTGGTGGTGGTTTTTCCGCTTAACTGGGCTGCAGGCGTGATTCTATTAGCGACGGCACCACTTATCCCCATGTTTATGATCTTGGTGGGGATGGGCGCGGCTGATGCTAATCGTAAAAACTTCAGTGCCTTGGCTAAACTCAGTGGCCATTTTATGGATAGGTTAAAAGGCCTTAATACCTTAAAGTTATTTAACCGCGGAGATGCCGAGACAAAAGAGATAGAGTCAGCTTCGGAAGAGTTTCGTGAGCGTACTATGTCAGTGCTCAGAATGGCCTTTTTAAGCTCGGCAGTTTTAGAGTTCTTTGCTGCGGTATCTATCGCAGTGCTGGCGGTTTATTTTGGCTTCAGCTATTTGGATCACCTTAACTTTGGTGATTATGGCCAAGGTATAAGCCTATTTATCGGCTTGTTTGTGTTGATGCTGGCACCTGAGTTTTACCAGCCTTTACGAGATATGGGCACACACTACCATGCTAAGGCACAGGCGATAGGTGCGGCCGAAGAGCTGATGGCGCTACTCACCTATAAGGTTGAACCTGCAGCGAATGAAAAACAAGCTGCTGATAAGAAGGTTGATCTACAAACTGGTATCCAAATTACCGCCAGTGATTTTACCGTGATGAGTCATGATGGTGCTCGGCTAGCGGGCCCGTTGAATTTTCAGTTACAACCGGGTCAACACATGGCACTTGTTGGGCCGAGTGGCTCAGGAAAAACCAGTTTACTAAACGCATTACTCGGTTTTCTGCCCTATCAGGGCTCCTTAAAGATTAATGGTGTTGAGCTTAATGAACTCGATAGAGCGCACTACCGTCAACATCTTGCTTGGCTTGGACAAGATCCTCAGCTATTTCATGGCACAGTGCGTGACAATGTTGCTATGGCAAACCCCAATATGGATGACACTGAGGTTGAAGCACTGCTGGCAAAAGCTAAGGTGCTGGATTTCGTTAAGCTGCAAGCATTAGGGCTGAAGCATCCTATCGGTGAGCAGATGGCTGGTATCTCTGTTGGTCAGGCACAGCGCATTGCTTTAGCGCGAGCCTTAGGGCAAAAAGCGCCTCTGTTTTTATTAGACGAGCCTACAGCAAGCTTAGATAGCCATAGCGAAAAGGCGGTGTTAACTGCGCTGCAAGAAGCCATGGCGCAAGCTTCATGCTTGATGGTGACGCATAGATTAGAGCAGCTCGATCAAATGGATGGTATTTTGGTGTTAGATAAAGGCGCTATTGTTCAGCAGGGCCGCTTTGATGAGTTAAGCCAAGTTGATGGGCTATTTAGGCAGATGCAACAAGATGAGTGCGTTGACAGTTCTAGCTTTGGTAAGGAGCCACACTCATGAAAGTTCTACTGCCTTTTATTAAGTTGTTTAAGCACCAATGGCTAATGATGTTGACTGGTTTAGTGCTGAGCATTACTACGTTAATGGCGGGTATTGGTCTGTTGTCATTATCAGGCTGGTTTCTGTCTGCAACGGCGGTAGCGGGCTTAAGTGCTGCCACGGCTATGATGTTCAATTATTTTACCCCCGCTGGCGGGGTAAGGTTTTTATCAATTGTTAGAACCGCGAGTCGGTACGGAGAGCGCTTAGCGACCCACGAAGCCACCTTTAAGCTACTCACACAACTACGCTGCTGGGCTTGGGCGAAGTTATTGCCACTCAGTGCCAGCAATATGCAGGGGGTGAGACAAGGGGACTTACTCAACAGGCTCGTTGCCGATATTGATACCTTAGATCACCTCTATTTGCGGTTAGTCACACCTATGGCTGCTTCATTTTTGATGCTGGTGGTGCTGTATTTCTTTGTTGCCTGGATTGATGCTGATTTAGCCTTAATCTTGTGTGGCAGTTTACTGCTAGTTTGGTTGCTATTACCTGGGGTGTTTTATTTTCTTGGGCGAAACCCCGGTATTGAAATACTTGAAAGCAAGCGAGCTTACCGGGTGCAAGTGTTGGAGTTTGTCCATGGTTTAGCCGAGATCTCACTTTTTGGTGCGCAAGACCGTTTCAGAGCAAACTTGGCTGAGTCAGAAACAAAGTTACTTGATAGTCAAAGGGCGATGGCCAATGTCACCGCACTTAGCCAAGGTGGATTAATCCTCTGCCACGGTTTAGTGGTCGTACTGATGTTGTACATGGCGGCTTCCGGTGTCGGTGAGCACTTGCCACCAGGGCCTATGCTGGCCATGGTAGTATTTATGACCTTGGCATGTATCGAAATGCTTATGCCGGTAGCGGGCGCTTTTCAGCACTTATCTGCGTGTGTCTCTGCGGCAGAGCGAGTCAATGACTTGGTGGAGCAGGAGCCTGGGATCACCTTTAATACTCAAAGTGACTGCCGAGTGACCCGTGGTGAGCTGGTGCTTGAAAATGTCAGCTTTTCCTACGAACAAGCCACTGTTGAGCAAGCTGAAACAGACACAGCTAATGTGATTCATGGGGTTAGCTTGTCGATTCAACCTGGGCAGAAGGTTGCACTTCTTGGGCAAACGGGTTGTGGGAAATCGAGTTTACTGTCGTTAATTACTCGAGAGTGGCAAGCGAATTCTGGCCGGATCTTACTTGATGGTATCGAGACTGATCAATTTACCCTGGCCGCATTAACTGATGGTATCACCTTGGTCAGTCAACGTATCTACCTGTTTAGCGGCACCTTAAGGGACAATTTAGCCTTAGCGCAGCCAATGGTTGAACGTTTGCCTACTCGGGCGGAGCGTAAGGCGGCAAAAGCTGCTAATGATGAATTGCTGATAGCAGTGTTACAGCGCGTTGGCTTGCATGAACTCCTGAAGGGAGAGGCGGCACTTGATACTTGGATTGGTGAGGGGGGGAGGCAGTTATCTGGCGGTGAGCAGCGACGGATTGGTGTTGCTAGGGCTCTGCTTCGTGATGCGCCAGTACTTTTACTCGATGAGCCGACAGAAGGGTTAGATAAGCGTACCGAGAGAGAGATCCTTCAGGTGCTGTTCGAGTTTGCTAAAGACAAGAGTGTCTTAATGATAAGTCATAGGTTGACTGCTATGGAGCAGATGGATGTTATTCACCTTATGGAGGAGGGTAAGTTGCGGGTATCAGGTAGTCATAAGACGTTGCTTGCTCAAGATGAATATTATGGCAGTTTAAATCATCAATTGAGCTAGCCGAGACGAGATAGCACTTTGGTACAGCAATAAAAAAATCCACCTTTTCAGGTGGATTTTTATTATTTATATCTCTGGCTAGATCTTAAACTGGCCGACACGTTGGCTCAGGTGCTCTGATATTTTTAGCATCTGGTCAGCATTCAGGCTGACTTCCCGTGTTTGACCTGCCAGCTCATCTGACACGTCATTAATCGCTTGGGTGTTCTTACTGATATCTTCAGACACCGCTCTTTGCTCCTCAGCGGCACTGGCTATCTGCATCGCCATATCAGAGATCTCTGAGATAGAGTGCGTGATCACGCTTAAGCTCTGTTGAGCCTCTTCTGAATATTGCACGCTTTGCTCTGCAATTTCGGTACTTGACTGCATATTACTCACTGCGAGACGACTATTTTCTTGCAGGGTTAAGATCATTGCACGGATCTCTTCAGTTGAGTCTTGCGTGCGACGACTCAAGACCCTGACCTCATCGGCGACTACGGCAAAACCGCGACCTTGCTCTCCAGCTCGGGCCGCTTCAATGGCAGCGTTAAGAGCAAGCAGGTTAGTTTGTTCAGCAATCGATTGGATGGTCGATAAAATCTGATTGATCTCAGTGGCGTTATGTTCAAGATGATTGACCACTTCAGAGGTTGATACTAGCTGCTGTGACAGCTCGCTGATGCTTGTGTTGCTCTTAACTATGATGCTCTGGCCCTGCTCACAGGAAGTGGCCGATTGTTGTGAGGCACTTGCTGTCATCTCTGCATGATTGGCCACTTCATTGGCTGTGGCTGACATTTCGTGGATAGCGGTGGCGATTTGATGCACATCTTGGTGCTGTGCAGACACACCTTTACTGGCCTGGTTTGCCAATGATGATGAGGTTTTCACTTGCTCGATGAGCTTAGAGGCATCAGAAGTTATCTCTGTCATCATTGTCTGCAGAGTATGTAGGAATGCATTCATATGTTGAGATAACTTGCCTATCTCATCCAGTTGTTTCACCTCAAACCTATGGGTCAAGTCGCCGTTACCTTTAGATAATGACTCAACCGCATCGGTTAACCGATAAAGGGGTACGAACATCCGATTGATGGCAATCGTCGCCAAAGTGAAGATGAGGGCAAACAGGGCAAAGATTGAGATCACCATGTTTCGAACTTGCTCGTCAACAGAGGCATAAGCTAAGGCTTTATCTTCAACTATGCCCAAGGTCCAGCCTGTCCCTGCAATAGGGCTGAGCTGCACTAGCTTTTCTTCACCGATTCTTCCCCATGAGAGGGTTTCTAGTGTCTGGGCCTGACGCAACTGTCTCACCATGCCATCGGTAAAGCTAGGGTCAATCGTACTTGCTGCTTGCTGTAATTTTGAGGTGTCGTGGTATGCCAATACCTTATTGTTCTCGTCAAGCAGAAAGGCGAAGCCTTGGTTGGCAATTTGCAGCTGCTCAACATGCTCTGCGATATGGTCAACGGTAAGGTCTGCGGCAATAACGCCACGTAACTGGCCACTAAATGCTTTTGCCAAGGTCACAACCGTACTGCCATCAAAGTCGACATAGGGCTCGGTTATAATGCTCTGTTGCGAGCCTTGAGCTTGCTGATACCAGTTACGCGTTCTTGGGTCGTAATCGTCAGGCCAAACTTCCTCTCTGTTGCCGTAAATGACCTCCCCAGAGTCAAGCCCTGCATAAACAGACATAAAGCCCCCGGCATGTAAGGTGACGAGCATCTCTCGTTCAACATCGGCGCTGTGTTTGATTAAGTTTTCATTAGCCAACAGCATCTGTTGGCGAGTATTCAACCATTGGCTGATGTAGTAGCTGGTGGCTTTACTGCTCTCTTTAATGCTAGCGGTAATTGTTTTGGTGGTCTCACTTTGAAGCTGGGAGATTGATATTGTGGCTTGAACAATACTGATTGCCGCACAGATAGATAATATCGCGAACTGAATTTTTCGTTTGATCGTTAGGGTCATCATGTTTCACTTACGAGTGCACTGTTGTTAAAAGGTTGTTTATGTTGTTTGCATGTATTCGTCAGTGAATTTATTTGTTGCAATACCCTTGCTTATCAATATCATGCGGTCAAAATTAGGGCAGCTAGTATACGCAGCTTGTAGGTAGAGATCTAATGGCAAGGTGAGATTATTTTTGACTCACTCAGCCTAGGTGATGTGTGTTTGCTGGGAGTGGTTTTCCGCAGTAGCTCGAACCACCTCGATATCGAAGTGGTTCAGTAAGCCGGGAGATTAAATTTTAAACTGTTCGACTCGATTGCTGAGTAAGCTTGAGGTATCTAGCATGATTTTGGCGTTATTAGAGACCTCTTTAGTTTGGCCTGCAAGTTCATTAGAAACATCACTTATTGCTTGAGTATTACGGTTAATATCCTCTGATACTGCTCTTTGCTCTTCGGCGGCACTGGCGATTTGAGTCGCCATATCTGAGATCTCACTGATAGAGGAAGTGATGGCTTGTAAGCTAGTTTGCGCTTCCGATGAGTAGTGGACGCTTTGCTCGGCTATTTCAGTACTCGACAGCATAGAGCTCACTGCCTGTTGGCTATTTTGCTGCAGGGTGGCGATCATATTGCGGATCTCCTCTGTAGAGTCTTGCGTTCTATGACTGAGCACTCTGACCTCATCAGCAACAACGGCGAAGCCTCGTCCTTGCTCCCCGGCTCTTGCGGCTTCAATTGCAGCGTTGAGTGCAAGTAGGTTTGTTTGCTCGGCAATTGCTTGAATGGTTGCGAGTATAGTGTTTATCTCCATTGCATTGTTTTCAAGCTTAACCACGACTTCTGATGCATCCTTTAGTTGGGTGGATAGTTGCTGGATGGAGTGGCTACTCTTATTGATAATCTCATTGCCGTCATTACAAGAGTTTGACGAGTTTTGAGCCGCTGCTGCAGTCATCTCAGCATGATTGGCTACCTCGTTGGCCGTTGCTGACATCTCATGAATAGCTGCGGCTATTTGGTCAATATCTTGATGCTGTGCACTGACCGCAGCGCTCGCTTTTTCACTTAAGCTTGATGAACTGTTAATTTGAGATTTTAAACTCGACGTATCTCCTGAGATGTCTTTAATCATCAGTTGCAGTGTTTCTAAAAAACGATTCATGTGCTTTTCGAGCAGACCGATTTCATCATCACTTTTTGCAGGAAATCTTTGGGTGAGATCGCCATTTCCCTTAGATAGTAATTGAACGGCAGTTGTGAGTTGCTCTAGTGGAGACAGCATGCGGCTTATGGTGAAACCTGCAATAACTAAAATCAACAGCATGAGTATTACAACAGTGATGATAACGAGTTTTATCTGTGCATTGACTGATGAGTAGGCGAGATCTTTTTGCTCAACAATACCTAAGGTCCAATCAGTGCCTGAAATCTTTGAAAGCTGGACAAGGTGTTCAATGTTATTGCGACCTTGAGTCATAATCGCAATTTGTTGGCTATAAACCATCTCTTTAATCGTACTTGGATTGAGATCGTTAAAAAGCTTGTTAGCATCTTTTTGGATAAGTGATGAGTTGTTGAATGCTAATATCTTATTATTCTCATCAAGCAGAAAGGCAAAACCATTATTGGCTATTTTTAAGTTAGTAATCTGTTTAGTGATAAACTCTATGCTCAAGTCAGCCGCTAGCACCCCAGAGTTTATTCCAGAAAATGCTTTTGCTAACGTGACGACGATACCTCCTGCAACGTCAACATAGGGGGGAGTCATCACTAAGGATGTTTCATTTATAGCTTGTTTAAACCAAGGTCTAACTCTAGGGTCGTAGTCATCTGGCCAGAATATATCTTTATCTCCAGAGAGGATCTCACCATTTCTCAGGCCTGCATAGACATTGTAAAACCCGCCTGCATGTTGACTCAATAGGAGTTCACTATCTATATCTGATGACGTGCTTATTAGTGGTTCGTTAGCGAGTAGAATTTGTTGCTTGCCATTAAGCCAAGTTGCAATATTTCCATCGATACCTGCGCTAATAATTTCAAATCTTTCAGAGATATATTGGTCTGTCTCTTCGTTCAGTTGAGTGATAGACAGGTAGGCGAGTATAGAGCTGATTGTGATGATGACAGCTAACACGGCTAGCTGGATCTTGTTTTTGATTGTAAGTCTCATCGGGTACCACTTGCGAATTTAGGTTAAAAGTTGTGCATGGTTCGCTGGTGTCCGCGAAGCTTCCCTGTTCATACCGTTAGGTATTATTCATGCGGGCGTGAGTATAAGAGAAGTATGATATAAATGATGTGAAACTAGTCACGTTGATTGACATGTGTGCATTTTGGCTAAAGAGGGCCTTAAAGCGCGGCGATTAGCCGCAGTCAAGCTTACTCGTCAATATCAGGAGAGTAGGGTATAGGAGAATTTGATTGAACAGGCTAGCCTAGACGTTTAGAGAACTCTAAGTAGCGCAGAACCTCCTCCTCGTTAAACATCAGCTCATCATCTTCACCAATATTTGTTAGTAGGTTTTCTCTGGCATATCGCTTGATAGTTGCGGGTGACTTTTCTAGGATTTTGCTGACTTCATCTAGGTTTAGCACTTTTTCACTCATGACACTCTCCTGAAGATAATAAAGGGGGAATGATTCAAGTATAGACAGTTATGAGCGAGCAGCTTTTGTTTGTAGCGTGATAGCTTATTAGTCATTCGAGCGCGCTAGTGATTTAGGCGTATTTCGATGAGTTATTATATGGCGCAATAAAAAGCCAGACACTAGGTCTGGCTTTAAAAGGTGCATTTTACTGAGTAAAAGATTTACTCGTCACTGTCACCGAGTGAAAGCAACGTAGCATTACCGCCAATAGCTGTAATATTGTTAGTGCGTGTTTTTTCAGTAATAAAACGAGTCAAGTAGTGAGGTCCACCGGCCTTAGGTCCAGTACCAGAAAGCCCCTGTCCACCGAATGGCTGAACACCAACTACCGCGCCGATTTGGTTACGGTTGATATAGACGTTACCGACATTGACTTTACTCGCGACTTCTAGGGCATGGCCTTCGTTACGACTGTGTATACCTAAGGTCAGACCAAAGCCTGTTGAGTTGATCTCATCGATCACCTTATGAAGATCAGCCGCTTTATAGCGGATAATGTGTAAGATTGGGCCGAAGTGCTCCTTCTCAAGCACCTTTATTGAATCAATCTCAACAGCTGTAGGCGCAACAAAGTGGCCATTTTCAGTGCCCGCTGGCAGGTCTAACTGCTTGAGTAGTGTACCAACCTGTTTAATATGATCGATATGAGCGTTTAGGTTAGCTTGGGCTGTGGCGTCAATAACTGGACCTACATCCGTTTTCACTGAACTTGGATCACCAATGGTTAGCTCATCCATCGCCCCTTTCATCACTTCAAGTACGCGGTCGGCAATATCTTCCTGAAGGAAGAGTACGCGAAGCGCTGAACAGCGTTGTCCTGCACTGGTGAATGATGAGTCGACAACATCATGGACTACCTGCTCTGGTTGAGATGTTGAGTCAACAACCATGGCATTTTGACCGCCAGTTTCGGCAATGAGTGGGATAATTGCACCTTCGCGCATCGCTAGCGTTCGGTTAATGAGTTTTGCTGTACCGGTTGAACCAGTAAAGCACACACCACCAATACGCTCATCAGATGTGATAGCAGCACCAACCGTTGCCCCAGTACCGGGGAGGAACTGCAGCACCTCTTTAGGTATCCCAGCTTCATGTGCAAGCTGTACTGCACGGAAACCAACAATTGAAGTTTGCTCCGCAGGTTTCGCTACAACGGTATTACCCGCTGCAAGTGCTGCAGCGACTTGACCGATAAAGATAGCCAGTGGGAAGTTCCATGGGCTGATACAGACAAAGATGCCACGTCCTTGAATAAACAGCTCGTTTAGCTCTCCAGTCGGGCCAGGAAGCAGCTCAGGCTTAGCCATCATCTTCTTGGCCTGAACGGCGTAATAGCGACAGAAATCGACGGCTTCACGTACTTCATCGATACCATCTTGAATGCTCTTACCCGCTTCTCGGGTACAAAGTACGATAAGCTCTTCGCGGTTTTCTTCAAGCAGATCTGCAAGCTTTTGTAGTGCTGATGCACGCTCTTCAACCGGTGTCTTACACCAGCTTGGGAAGGCTTTATCTGCACCTGCTAGTGCTTGCTCAATCGCTTGGTTATTAGCAAAAGCAAGTTTACCAACGACTTTACTGGTATCAAACGGGCTCACTATTTCGTTAGTTTCACCGCTAAGCACCTCACCATTAACTAGAGGACCTGCATTCCAGTTGGTATCTTTAAACTTGTCGAGGGCGGCGAAGAAAGGCTCAGACTCAGAGATGATGTTCATGTTTAATCCCTTAGAATTTTTACGCGACGAGCCGAAAATATCAGCTGGTTGTACGATCTTGTTATTTGAGAGTGTCTTGTACTTTTGTAACGTCGTCAGTGGGTGAACCACGAGAGTTTCAATGGCAACTTTAGGGTCGACCAGCTTATGAACAAAAGAGGTATTGGCGCCATTTTCTAACAAACGACGGACAAGGTAGGGGAGTAGCTCTTTATGCTCGCCGATAGGGGCGTAGATGCGAATGCGTGTAGATGGACACTCAGCAATAAGCGTGTCGTAAAGCTCTTGTCCCATGCCGTGTAGGCGTTGGAATTCATACTGGCGATCACCTGCCATATCCATAATCACAGCCACAGATTGGGCGTTATGGGTAGCAAATTGTGGGTAGATAGCACCGCGAGTCGCATCAGACAATAGGTAACGTGCTGAGGCTAAGTATGAGACATCTGTGCCCGCCTTACGGGTAAACAGAGAATAGCCACCTTCACCAGCTTGTTGTGCCCATTTGAGCTCGCTATCCCAATAGGCGCCTTTAACCAAGCGTACAGGGATCTCATCGCCTTGATCTTTGGCTAAGCGAGTTAACCAGCAAAGTACGGCAAGGCCACGTTTTGAGTAGCTCTGGACTACAATACCTAGCAGTCCCCAGCCTTTAGCGGCATCAGAGTTATAGAGTTTCTGGAATAGTTTTAAATGTAGCTCGAGTCTGTCCATCTCTTCGGCATCGATAGAGATACCAACATTAAGCTCTCGTCCCTGCTGAATAAGCTTGATAAGGGTGTTGTAAAGCTCTGACAGCACACGGTCTTGATTAGCGACTTCATATCTTGGGTGAAGGGCCGAAAGCTTGATTGAGATAGTTGGGCGAGGCGCTTTGCTCTCGTCATAGCTCTGTGCACCAAGTGCAGCGATGGCTGAAGAGTATTCGTTGAAATACTTATCTGCATCGGCTTTAGTCAGCGCGGCTTCACCAAGCATATCGTAGCTGTGGGTATAGCCAATCTTGCGATTCGCTTCACTATTTTTCAGGCCATCTTTGATACAAGTGCCAAGAACAAACTGTTTACCCATGATCTTCATTGCGGCAAGCATAGCTTGGCGGATCACAGGTTCACCCATACGGTTAACCAAACGGCTTAGTAGACTACTGGGTTTGCCATCGATACTTTTATCGAGTGTGACTATCTTACCTGTAAGCATTAAGCCCCAAGTAGAAGCATTGACCAGCGTTGAGTCACTCTGACTCATATGCTCATCCCATTTTGCTCCAGATAGTTTATCTTGGATCAGGGCATCGGCAGTTGCTGCATCAGGGATACGCAGTAGCGCTTCGGCAAGACACATAAGGATAATACCTTCCTGCGTCTCTAGACTGTATTGCTGCAAAAAAGCATCAATACCAACCATTAAACCTTTCTTATCGTATTGGCGAACTTTAGCGACCAAATCATGGGCTCTTTTGGTAACACGTTGAATCTCGTCGTTACTAGAAGGCACAAGTTTGATCAGTTCAGATAGATATTCATCTTCATCGACAATGTAGTTATTAGTGATGGCTTTAAATAGCTCATCGAGGTTAGCTGAGTCGTAATGACCTGCTAGAACTTCACTTGCTTTGAACATAGTTATCGCTTCCATCTGGGCCGGTTAGGGACAGTTTGCTTGAACAAATCTTATCTAATTGAAACGTTGAAAGCGTGACTAGATAAGAGTAGTAAGATGCATCTTAGTTTTGTATACAATCGGGCATCTTTGCGCGGATAGTATCATCAAAATGTGACGAGGGACACTATTGTGATGCTATACGTGAGGTTTGTTTGATCTTGTCGGGCCAGATGAGGCTCTAGGTCACTGTTTATGCGGCTTGGCTAATTTAGAAACAAAAAAGCCAGCATGTTAATTGCTGGCTTTCTTGAGGTGTTTTTAATAAAAACCGGGTTGTTTACCAGCGATTTTTTTGCTTACGTCTTGGTCTAGGTAAATAAACCAAGATAACACCAATAAGTAGACCGATTGCGGCAATGATGCCACCCTCCTGCCACATCTGGAAACGTTCATTTTTCTCTATGCTCGCAAGCTTGCTAGTGGCCTCATCTCGCTCACTACTCGCTGTAGCTAAATCTCGTTGAGCTCGGTCTAATGCAGATCTGAGTTTACTGAGCTGCTCAGTACTATTGTCACTCGTGTTTAATGCCTGCTCTAGTTCAGACTTTGTCTTTTCAAGTTCAGCCTGTACTTCAGGTAGCTGCTCACGAAAACTTTTCTGGCGAGAAACCATTTTAGATTCAACCCAGCCTTCTCGGCCCTTATGGTCGATTATTTTTGTGAAGTCATCTTTGGTCTCACCTAAGATAGATATCGCTTGTCCAGCTTCCACACTACCTAGAATACGAAATTGAGTACCTGGTCCACCATGAAGGTAGAGGTAAACTTTATCAGATATGTATCCAGGCTGGCCTGCGGCCAAAAGGCTCGGAGAGAGTAATAACAGTCCCACTAAAGCAAAGAATCTTAACACTTTGAATTCTCATCAACGAAATATAGCCACATGCTATGGATTTGCTCGATATTTTGCAAGGGTTAGAGGCAAGAGTTCCAATGATTCCTTGATGAAGGTTAATTAATGTCAAAAGTTGAGTGGTGATTAGAATTCATTTTATGGAAATAGCAGGGTGAGCAGGATTGCTCTTATAGAGATGCTAAAAGCAAAAAGGGAAGCAACAGCTTCCCTTTTTATCAGTACTTCAAGCTGATGCTTTAGCTGAAGATGCCTTTAATCATGAAGAAGAACATGATTGAAAGGGCTGCGCCCGCAGGTAGTGTGATAACCCATGAGACAACAATGTTACGTACTACACCGATATTAATCGCAGCAATACCACGTGCCATACCTACACCTAAGACTGCACCCACTAAGGTTTGAGTCGTAGAGATTGGCAGGCCAGTACCTGATGCAATAACAACGGTTGAAGCTGCAGCGAGTTCTGCTGCAAAACCACGGCTTGGTGTCAGGTGGGTAATGTTCTTACCTATGGTTTTCATTACACGCTTACCAAAGATAGCAAGACCCATAACGATACCAACAGCACCTAGTGGAAGGATCCACCATACCAATGGTGCTTTAGCACCAATTTCACCGCCACTTTCAACAACAGATACGACGGCTGCTAGTGGACCAATGGCGTTAGCAACATCGTTAGAGCCGTGAGCAAATGCCATACAACATGCAGTGACAACCATCAAGATGGCAAACACTTTTTCAACGTTACCAAATTGAGTTTGACGATCCGCACTCTGACTCATCTTAAGACGTCGAATAGCAACTGTGCCTGCAAGGCCAACAATAACCGCAACGACTGCTGCTAATGCATAAGCTTCAAAAGTAGAGAAGTGAAGTCCGATATGCTTAAGGCCTTTAGTGATAGTCACTAGAGACATTACAAAGCCTGCAAAAGCCATATAAAATGGTACGTAGCGCTTAGCATTCTCTAAAGGATTATCTGTATTAAAGATAAGTTTTTGCACACTCTGGAATATCATAAAGGCGATAAAGCCTGATATTGCTGGTGTTACAACCCAAGAGCCAACGATGCCTGCAACCTTCCCCCACTCAACAGCTTCTGTACCAACACCTACCGCGGCGAAACCGACAATAGCACCGATAATAGAGTGAGTAGTTGAAACCGGCCAGCCTAAAGCTGAAGCGGCAATAAGCCAGATACCAGCGGCTAACAGCGCTGCAATCATGCCGTAAACGAGTAACTCTGGTGACTCAACGAAATAAGCTGAGTCGATAATACCTTTACGAATGGTACTTGTTACTTCACCACCTGCTAGATAAGCACCTGCGAATTCGAAAATCATCGCGATGATAATCGCTTGTTTAATCGTAATAGCGTTAGAACCTACAGAGGTTCCCATTGCATTGGCTACATCATTTGCGCCAATACCCCATGCCATTAAAAAACCAAATGCGGCCGCAATTGCAATTAGCAAAGGGCCGTTGGTGACTAATACATCAACCATGTTGTTACCTTGATAACTTTGTTGTTAGACGCGAGCTAGCATCAGCTCTAAGCGGGAACCTACGCGTTCAGCAAGATCTGCTAGATCGCCAACCCACTCAATTATCTTATAGAGGAACATCACATCGACAGGGTTCATATCATTTTCGATAGCGAACAACTGACGGCGGATCTTGATTTGAAGATCATCCGTATCTTCCTCGATTTTATCGAGTTCGGCGATCATCTTAGCGACTAGATCGACTTCACGGCCTCTAAACCCTGTTTCTAAAAGGTCATCGAGTTCGTTAATTGCTTGTTTGGCTTGAGCTACTGCATCAATACAGCGGGTCAAGTAAGCACTGAAGGGGGCTTGTATCTCTTGAGGTACAAGAAGTTGACGGCCGATGATACGACCGGAGATATCTTTTGCCTTGTTAGCGATCTTATCTTGCTGGGTCAGAAGCTCCAGAAGATCCGTACGCTCGACAGGCATAAACAGGCCGCCAGGAAGTGTTAGACGGATCTCACGTTTTAGAGAGTCCGCTTCACGTTCCGTAGCACTGATCTGCTTACGTAGTTGAACTGCTTTATCCCAATCTCCTGCGACTGTAGCGTCGAAAAATGGGACAAGTATCGATGCACATTGGTGCACTTTATCTATATGCTCTTGTAGAGGCTTAATTGGCGATTTTGCAAACACGCCCAAAATAGAGTTTACTGGCATTGCCGTGTACCTATTTAGGTTATTCCACTGTTGGAAAAAGCGGGCGCATGTTAACCCAAGCGACCGCGTATTGAAACTGTGATTTACATTAAAACAGACAGTTTTTATTCTAACGAGTTATATCTTAACTGCAAACCGCAATCCTACGGTTTGTTTGTGACAGTAATATTACATTTTATCGAACAGATGAAATATTGATTAAATATTAATGAAACTTTGATGACAGTTTAAGCCCTATCGTCGAAAAATAATCCACAAAAAATTTTCAGAGTGAGCAATTGGCGAATGAATGCCGAAATAGAACTAAAGTTATTTTTTCAATTAGAACAACAAGAAACATTGATTAACTTACTCGATAGCTTGCCTAATAGCGAGCCAAAACCGTGTCGTAAGTTAACAAATGGCTACTTTGAAACCCCAGATCTGCAATTAAGACATTGGGACATGGGGTTAAGAGTGCGTGGCTGTGATGGCCAACGTGAACAGACGATAAAAACAGCAGGAAGTGTGATCGGAGGCATTCATTCTCGTCCTGAATACAATGTAGACATTAATCAAGATGAGCCAGATTTACATTTATTTCCTGCAGAAATTTGGCCTGAAGCGGCGAATATTTCAGCAGTGCAATCTCAACTGACCTGTTTATTTGATACTAACTTCGAGCGCAGAACTTGGCATATTTATGTCGATGATAGCTTAATCGAGGTTGCTCTTGATATTGGCACTGTGAGTGTGAAAACGGACAATGAATGTAAATCTGAACCAATTTGTGAGCTTGAGTTTGAATTGATGGCGGGTAAAACCGCAGCCTTAATTAAGTTGGGCAGCTTAGTTGCTGAGTCTGTGCCAGTGCGCTTAGGCAAAGCCAGTAAAGCACAGCGAGGTTATCGATTGGCAGCTCAGTCCAGCCCGCTGAGTCTGGAAGTTTTACAATTTATCGAATTGGACTCTCAGCAAGACCTTAAACAGGCGCTTATATCGTTGTTAAGCTCAGGTGTTGAACGCTGGCAACAGCTCGAGGCGATGATATTAGAGTCAGCAGAGCATGACATTGAGCAATTGCCTTTTCTCTGTTATCGGTTACGCGCTTGTGTACGCTTACTAAGATGTACGCTTGAGCAGTTTGATCTGCTCAGTAGTCAACATATTGCTAGGTTTGAATGCATAGAAGCTCACTTAGATTTTGTGGAAACAGGCCTAAGTTTAACTGAATTGTTAAAGCACAACAGTCAGCTTATCGGCAAGCTTCCTAGTAAGAAACTGCTAGAGCAACAAGCTAAAAAGCAGTTAGAAGCATTATCTATCCCCGCTTTGTTTAATAACACGCTAAATGATACCTGTTATGGCAGTTTACAGCTGAGTTTAGTCTCACTTCTTTTTGGCGTAAGAGGGGGAGAGGTGCAGGTTACGACTCAGGTTGAGCTGAAAGTGTTTGCCGATAAACTACAGGAAGCCTCTTGGCAGAAAATTGTGGGCTTGATGCCATCAGATTCAGCGTTAACGAGCTTAGCGTACCAATCATTAGCGCGGGCACTGGATGACAGTATGTTTGTTGGTGTGGCTTATGGTGAGCTTTATACCCAAGAGAGCCGGGATATATTCAGAGCGCCTTGGCAAGATCTTGTTTTGGGCATTAGAACGTTAGCCGCTTATAGAATGCTCAAGGAGTTAGCTGCGGCATTAGATCTTAATATTAATGACTGGCTACTGAATAAAGAGGAAAGCTTAGTATTCGCGATGGAGCACTCGAGGTGCTCGGCGCTGAAAAATCAGCCCTATTGGCGATAAAAATTTTTAGGTCCTAGTCGCTAGAAGCTAGGACCTTTATCTATCTGTTCTTATCTTCCTTAACCTCTTTAATCTCCTTATGCAGTTCGGTGATCTCCTGCATAAGTTGGTTTTGGTTCTTTTCCATGCGATCTAAGGCCAGTTTTAGTTCGCACTTTATCTCTTCACTTTGGGTTTCAAGTTTTTCTGTTTCATCGGGCGCGATAAAAATTGAAGCCATATAACCAGAAATTACCCCGAAAAAGCTGACACCACATATGATAACAATTGCGCCTATTACATGGCCTGCGGTTGTGACGGGATAAAAGTCACCATAACCAACTGTGGATATCGTCACTAATGCCCACCAGATGGCATTCTCAGCAGTTTGTATATTGGCATCGGGTACACCACTCTCTACGATTAACATTAAAACTGAAGAGAGGGTTAAAATAGTGACCATGGCGACTAATAAGCTCGCCATAGTGGCTTGCCGCCGCTGTTTAACCATTGGAGCTATCAGTGAGTGTGTCATCCTTATGAGTCTAATGACCCGTAAGATCTGGAATAAACGCGCTAATCTAAGGGGCTCAATGGCGGGTATGCTGGCAACAAAGTCAATCCAGTTATGTTGCAGATAGAGTAACTTGTTATCAGCTTTAAATAGATTAAAGAAAAAGTAGCTGAGGAATATCATGCAGATACTGAAGTCTATCATCAGTAATAGTCGCCTGGTTTCCTCTTCAACTTTTGCAAAGGTGAGTACAAGCACGACAATGACAGAAAGAAAAGACAGCACCATCATGGCTAACTGAAAGGGTGTTGGATGTGTTTCTGTCTCTGGAAACCAGCGACTTAAATTTGCCATAGGAGATAAAATCCATTCTTCTGCCTACTTTATTTATAGGCTTTCCGTTTTTATATGACTGAGTGTACTAGTTTTTATCGCTAAAGTGGATGAGATCATCAAGAACCCGTTTTTTTATTTCGAGTTGAGAATCAGGAGATAAGTCATATTTTTCGGCTAATAACAGATAATCTTCAGGACTGAGAGATACGGTTAGGCGTGGACGTTTAGGGCGCTTGGTTACCGAAAGGCCAAGAATAGTGCGTATCTGATCTGAAGGGCTGAAACCTGAGTCGAGTGCTGCTTTACGTATGGAATACTGAAATTGTTCATCTAAGTCGAATGCTACTTGAGTTGCCTTGGCGGCTTTCTGGTTTTGTAACCATTGCTCGGGAAGTGGATTCTTTTTCTTAGTCATTCGGTATTACCTTAAAAATTATAAAATCTTGAAACAGAGGTTCCTAGAGCCTAGGTATTAAAACTAAGCTTCTAGGAACTTTAGAGCTTATTTAGCTGGCCAGTAATCTCGTATATCGGCAAGCGGGCGGTACAAGGTTAACATGACATCGGTATCGCCATCTGCATAGACTTCGACATCAATGGCATATTTTTCCTCTTCATCTAAACAGTGGTAGGACTCAAATTCGTCACCTGTTGCGCCATCTGCGTCTTGAGGTGGTTTTTTACCACGATAATCTTCACGATGAAAATACCCAAACTGAGCAAAGTTGACCTGATGATACTCTTTGCCAAGCCATTGAGCGTACTCGCTAACCAACTCTTTACTGAGTGTCTGTGTCGTTAAATGAGCCTGCTCTTCCTCTTCGAAAATAGCCCCGAACTGATCGAGATCGAAAATCTGCTCCACGATAGAACGGTTGAGCTTAATTGAAAATGCTAAGTAGGTTTCGTCATCCTCATCAAGAGAAAGGAAAATCGTATCGCTACCATGTCCTTTAAGTACCCACTCTGTTTGCTGCTTACGTTGATATTCGTAGGTACTGATAGACTCAACCCTAAGCTGCTGGCCTCGTAATTGAGGTGGCAAGGCAAAGCTATCATCGAGAGAGATCACATCTCCCTTAAGGAGCTTAGAGGGGTGGTCAAGCTGACGCTTTGGCTCTTCTTTCTTGCCAAAAAGACCTTTTAAGAAACTCATCATCTCTCCTGAGTTATACCAACCTACATAAATATTTGAACACTTATTTATCCAGGTTGGTATTTGTGGCTGCTAAGACGAAAAAGCGCCTTTCTTTATGAAAAGAAAAGCGCTGTATTTCGCGTCTGTGTGAAACTTAAAATTTCACAAATAATGATTGGCGATTACTTACGCGCTTTAAGGCGGTCAAGTACAGCATTGGCGTTCGACTTCTGCTCACCAATACCTGCAGCCGCTAGTTTGTCATGTAGAGACTTATCGCTATTCTCTTCAGCTAGTTGCTCTGAAGCGACTAGCTTATCATCAAACTGCTGTTGACGAGCCTTAATACGCTCTAATGAGTCTTTAGCATTAAGCAGCTTAGAGCTACTACCTGCAAAGGAGTCTGTAATACTGGCAGTCGCTTTTTGTACGCTTTCAGTCGTCTTTACCATGCTCAGTTGACGCTGGTAATCGGTTAGCTGACGTTCAGTTTTACGTACAAGCTCTTTTAGGCGTGCTGCATGTGCGCTAAAGTTGTCATTAGCTGACTGCTGCTCTGAAAGCTCTTGGTCAAGCTGAGAGATTTTCTCGGCGACTTCCAATGCAAGGGCTTCGTTTTCTTGCTCAAGTGCTTGAGTAGCGAAACCTTCGTGCTCAGCAATAGAGCGCTTTAATCTGTCAACTTCACGGCTAGCTTGCATCTCTTTAGCCATAACATCAGTTAGTTCACGCTTAGCCTTAGTCAGGTGCTTCTCTGCATCACGGATCTCCTGTTCGAAGATACGAGTAGAGTTTGCATCTACTATGCCTTGACCAACTTCAGTCGCGCCGCCACGAAAAGCGGTTAAAATCTTGTTTAGTATGCCCATGATGTGGCTCCTTTTTGATAGTGACTGCTTTCAAAGCAGTGACTTAAATTAGTTAATTAAATGCGTTAGCATTATTTGAGGAAGTCAGACATCTCGTCGATGACTTCCAAACAGTTATCGGATAGAACGGATAGCTCTTGCTCTATCTCTTCCATATCTGATTGCACTGAAAGTGCGCCATATACCACATACTTGTCATCAACTTTTGCGAAAGAAGACAGTGGCATTGGGATGTTAAGCTCTAACATTGTTTCGAACATCTCTGTGCGACGTTCCTGCTTAACTTCACTTTCACCCCAAAGGTAACTGATGCAAAGAATCTGGTTTTCTGTAACCGATACGAATACCGGGATCTCTTCACGACCAACTACATTGACTTGTAAAACTTCTACGTCACCATCGATTGGGTAGCAATCGAATTGAAGGCCTGTGTGACTCTGGTCACAAAGATCATTGAGGTAGTTAGCAATATTGTGGATATTCATATTTGTCCTCTTTGACATATTATGTCTGCGATTAAAGATAGCACTAGGACATAATATGTCAAGTGCTATTTCTCAAAAAATTCATTAGTCCTGAATTTTGCTAATGGCTTAGTCTTTACTCAGAAAAGTGTGACTCCCTGGTTTTCTGACCAAGCTTGTTGGTGATACTGGTATAGCTGCATTGAACCGATTCGGTTTGGCTCAATATTATCTATCTCTTGATAGAAGTTGCCCGGAAATTCGAAAGAGCCCCTGATTAGGCCTGGCGTGAGCCAGTCGTCTTCTATCGACAGTTGCTGAATGTCAGTGAGCCTTTGTTTGGCATTCTTACCCGAAGCTGTCGCTATGCTCCATCCCCATTCACCAAAACTCGGTACGTTATGGTGATACTGACTCACATCGAATCCGGCTAAAGCTAAGGTCTTTCCGACCGAGATAAATGCTTTAGGTGCATGATAGGGTGAGGTCGACTGTACGGTTAGAGCACCATCAGCACTCAAGAGTTCCTTTAGTTTCTTATAAAAAAGATCTGAGTATAGTTTGTTAAGATCTGGATGACTTGGGTCTGGAAGATCGACAATGATGGCATCATATTTCTCGCCCTTCCTGAGTAATTTATCCACCCCATTAAACGCATCATCAACAACCACATTAACTCTAGGATCGTTTAGGGCATCGCCATTGAGTTTAAGCAAGGTTTGGCTCAAACGCTTAGGCATGTCTGCATCATGGGAGGTAAAGAGCTCAAGCAGGTCTTTATCTAGATCGATCAGAGTGACAGACTTAGGTTGCCATTTAAGCACTTGTTTAAGCCCTAAACCATCACCACCACCGATAATCAACACATTGTCATGACGGGCGCTGGCTTCCAGTGTTGGGTGAACCAGAAACGCATGATAGATATGCTCATCAAGACTAGAAAATTGCAGACGTCCGTTGATATAGAGCGAGTATGCGGGTTCTATACCGCTGCCACGTAATCGTTCAGTAAAGGTGAGCTGCTGAAAACGCGTCGATTTGGCATAAATCACATCATCTTTATAGAGCAAATTGTTGAAGTTTTGCTCCCAACTCGGGCCGTGCCAAGCAAGCACCAGTAAGATGCCTGAGGCAATAAAGTGGCCAACTAATAAGGTTTTTACAAACTGGATGCGATCCCAGAAACGCCAGATAAAGATGAAACCTGCGAGTAAATTGAAGCTTGCTGTTAACGCGGCTGCAAGCTGAATATCGATGGCCAGCATAAAGGTTACCCAGATAGCTGCGCCGATACCCGCACCGACATAGTCAGCGCCATAAATGGTGCCTGCATTATGCATCAAGTGTTCATCACATAGCGATTGCCGTACACGAGCAATGAGCGGGATCTCCATACCGATCATTAAGCCGAGTATGACACCCCAGAAGTAAGGTAAATACTCACTTAAGTGCTGCAATAAGCCAATAAAGCCCCCCTCGGGAAGCTGATCAGGTGGTAGGCCAAGTGTACTGGCAATAATAAGGGGAAGTTGCTGGCCAAAACCGATAATGGCGGCGGTGATTAAAATTGCGAGTGAGCCACACAGGGCGACACTGAGTTCTAACACGGCGAAGCCTGTGAAGGCACAGCGAATCTTTCTGGCTGCGAAGGCACCGATACCCATGGAGACGATCATAAGACCAATCATGGTGTAAATAGCAGCTTCTAAGGCCCCTAGAATACGGCCGGCATAATGAGATAAGAGGTATTCATAGATTAAGCCACACCCGGCAAGTACAGCCATGATGCCAAGCAGTAGGGTGTCATCGAACCAACTGAGCTTTCTTTGTTTATCAGATTTGTTGGTATTAAGCGCTGTTTCAGTCACTTGAATCTCTTGCATTTAGGTAAATAAAACGGCTAATCAAATGATTAACCGTATTTAGGGTTAGATTGGCTAGTCTGAGTTAGTACATGAGGCTAGTAAGAATAAGTGCCACGGCGACACTGATAGCAAGCTCTACAGTCGCAATACCGATATTGTGTTGCTGCTCAACCTCTTGTGCCAAATTAATATTCGACAGCACGAGTTTCTTTACTATTTTTATCAGTACAGACAGAGCAACTAACATGATAATCGAGAAGACTAGCCAACCAATGAGATTCGCAATATAGGCTTCAGGGTTATAGATGATGAAGTGACTTGCCGCATTGAAGCTCAGTGCCATCGCTAACATGTAACCGCTATGACGAATTGCTACGGCCTTATGTCCTTTAACTAACGCTTCCTGCATAGAGGCATCTTGATTACGCTTGGCGTACCTATGCTCTCTAAAGCGGGTAAGCAGCACTAGCATAAGCTGCGAAATCGCGAATGCACTAAAGATAGCGATAAAGGTATCGACTGTTAGATCTTCTGCCCAGATAAGTACTGAACGAATGATAATGGCTGTGGCTATTGCCGCACTGGCATCAACGATGGCAACTGAAATATTGCCTTTCAGGATCTGCTCGCCTTTGTTGAACTCGTTCAGGGCTATCTTATCGTGAAGATAGCGGCCGAGCTTAATCAGTGCTAAACCAAAGAGGCCATAGATACTCATGCCGATAGCTTCGACAAGATAGGACTCTGCTGCTTCACCAGAGATAGCCCCAGTAAGCACAATCCCCAAACCAGCAATAGCACCGGCTGTACTAATACCGAAGGCAAAGTTATCTTTCTCTGCCAGTTCGACGCGGCTATCAACTTTTGCTGTCCAGCCCTGAAGGTAGCGCATTAAGGTTAAAAGAATAATGGCGATAATCAGATCGATCACTAAAATGATCGCAAGATCTGCTGTTAAGCCGAAATTTTGAAAAAATGTCATGTGAGTTCCTTACCTATTTGCCTCGGCGTACACCGCGAGTCGTGCGACTATTAGAATTGCGGAAGTTACTGTTCTTAGAGTAATTAGAACGGAACTTGCTGCTGCTTTTACTGCGAGTACCTGTTGTGCTCGCCTTAGGTGTACTGGTGCTTTGTCTAGATAGGCTAGTTGAGCCCGTACGAGATTTTGCATAGGGGCTATCGAACTTTCTACCTTGCGAACTGAACTGCTTTTTGGTTCGCTGATACGTATTGTTTTGTGCCGTAGCCTGCTTAGGTGAGGTATAACGAGCACGGCCTACATCGTTGTAGTAACTGTAGTTTCTTCGGCTTGACCAGCGGTCATAACCAATAGGGCCACGCATCACATTTGAAAACATGGAGTACATGCCATACCAGGCCCAAAAAGACATGCCGTTAGAGCCTGTCTGCCAGCTACCGTAACCTGGGTTACCTACTAGTTGGCTACCGGCGCCAAAGTCATCTGAGCCGTTAGCCAGTGCAGATGCTTCACGGCTTATAGAGTTAACCCTAGCGAGCGCGCCATTTGACATGTCGGCGACCACGTTGAGCGGATCGGAGATCATATCGTTATACAAGCTTGGATCGGCGGCGTGGTAGATGTTTTCCGCTTCAGCGAGTTGCTGATCGAGATCGACATAGTTACTCGCACTGCCAAGCTCTTGATATCGACTGACCAGAGAGCTGTACATGGGACCTTGCGTGGTCGCATCTTTGGCTAACTCATTAAACAGTGGTGCCATATCTGGCTGCTGTTTTTCCATAATGCCCGTGTACTGTTTCAGTAACATCGCATTTCGGATTTGGCCGTCATTGAGCATTTTACCCAAGGTGTCGATTCTCTGGCCGGCTAATTGCTGAAACTGCGCAATCTTGTCTGGCCTGTCATCGCCACAACCCACTAAGGTTAATAGCAATGTAAGAGTGAGAATACGCATAAGCATCGCTGCCATGTTTTCTCCATTTATTCTGTGGTGACAAAAATATTATTAGTTAGCACTATATTTCACTACACAAGATAGTACCTGCTTAGGTTATAGTAACCTCTGAAATGAGAATATAAATAGTCGTTTTAGCTCTAATATCAGTTAACTGCTTATCTTTACTCAAGACGGTGACTAATATATATCATTCGAGACATAAGCGGATCATTTACGTCATATCTATATCACCTAAGACATAATATGTCGACAGCCAAAATTGTTAGGGATTATTATTGCCATGGAAAATATCAGTAACAAGCCTTTATCTGCCCTTATCACTGAAGCCGCAGATCGTTACTGGCAAAGGCTCAATGAAGTGTGGCCAACGCTTAAAACTGACTTAACTCCCTCTGAGGCTGATGAACTCTATCGTATTATGGGATTGAGTGATTATATTGCTGAGCAGTTATACCGTCACCCAGATTGGATTAAACCCCTTTTCAGTGGCGAGCTTGAAAGTCTTCAGCGTCAGAGTTTTGATCTAGAGCTACACCAGCTGCTTGAAGCGTGCACCAATGAAGACAGTGTAAAGTCAGTACTAAGGATATACCGTAATCGTCAAATGGTACGACTCGCTTGGCGAGATTTTTTTGGCTATGCCACCCTTGAAGATTCATTACTCGACCTATCCGCGTTATCTGAAGCGCTCGTGATAGCGGGTCGTGACTGGTTGTATAAAGATATGTGCCAGCAGCTAGGCACACCTTGTGACAGTGAGGGGAACCCTCAGCCTCTACTCGTGCTAGGCATGGGAAAGTTAGGAGGTCGCGAGCTTAACTTCTCCTCTGATATCGATCTTATATTTACCTTTCCTGAGCATGGTGAAACCCAAGGAGGTCGTCGTAGTTTAGAGAATCAACAGTTTTTTATTCGCATGGGCCAACGTCTAGTTAACTTATTACACCAAGTGACCGTCGATGGCTTTGTTTATCGTGTCGATATGCGCCTGCGACCTTACGGTGAAAGTGGCCCGCTTGTGGTGAGTTTTAGTGGTCTTGAAGATTACTACCAAGAGCAAGGAAGGGATTGGGAGCGCTATGCCATGGTGAAAGCGCGAGCATTAGGGCCTTGGACTGCCTATTCGGACGAGCTTCACTCTATGCTTAGGCCTTTTGTTTATCGCCGCTATATCGATTTTTCTGCGATTGAGTCCCTGCGTAAGATGAAGCAGCTGATCACTCAAGAGGTTAGGCGTAGGCAGCTTACCGATAACATTAAATTAGGTGCTGGTGGCATACGTGAAGTTGAGTTCGTTATTCAAAGTTTTCAGCTTATACGTGGCGGGCGAGAGCCTGCCTTAAGACAGCAAAGCTTATTTGCTGCTATCGATACCTTATATAGCTTAGGTCAACTCGAGTACTTAGCTGTTGATGAGCTAAAGCAAAGTTACCTGCTACTTAGACGAGTCGAGAATTTGTTGCAGGCAATTGGTGATAAGCAGACACAAACCTTGCCAGACAACCCATTAGATTGGTATCGACTATGTCACTGTATGGGAATGGCATCGGAAGCTGAATTAAGGACGCATATTGAGTCGGCGATGAAGAAGATACATCGCCACTTTAAAGATACTGTCGGTGGTAATGATCAAGATGAGATCACCGATCTGTGGACACAAGATCTATGGAGTATTCAAGAGGATGAACATGCTCAAGGCTTGATCTCTGAGCAGTCAATTGAAGACCCAGCGCTATGGCCTTTGCTCAAGCAGTGGCGTGAAACCATTACTAATCGCAGCATTGGGCCGCGTGGGCGAGACACTTTAGATAAATTGATGCCTTGGTTGCTGCGTGAATTTACTCACTTAGCTTCACCTTCAAAAGCGTTTGAATCTGTGTCCAAAGTATTGGACCAGATTTTGACTCGAACAACTTATTTAGAGCTTCTCTATGAGAACCCTGGCGCGAGACAACAACTGGTCAGCCTGTGTCAGGCAAGTCCTTGGATCGCACAGCAGTTGTCAAAGTTTCCTATGTTACTCGATGAGCTTATCGATCCCACACAGCTATATGACACCACCTCGCTCGATGACTATGGCAGTGAGTTACGACAATATCTACTTCGTGTCCCTGAAGAGGATATGGAGCAGCAGATGGAGGTGTTAAGACAGTTTAAATTAGCTCAGCAGCTTAAGATTGCAGCAGCCGATGTTACTGGGGTATTACCTGTTAGCCAGGTTAGTGAGCACTTAACCTTATTGTCTGAGGCGATTATTGAGCAAGTGGTGACACAAGCCTGGTTACAGGTGAGCGCCCGTCATGGTGTACCGACACATCTTGAAGCCGGTGATATGGGATTTGCTGTCATAGGTTATGGTAAAGCGGGGGGGATCGAGCTGGGATATGGCTCAGATCTCGATCTGGTCTTTTTACATAACTACTCTCGTGAGCTCTTTGCAGAGCATACAGAAACTGACGGCGACCGTGCTATTGAGATAGGCCATTTTTATCTTAAGTTGGCTCAGCGAATACTGCACCTTTTCTCTACTCGAACAACCTCTGGTGAGCTTTTTGAAGTGGATATGCGCCTTAGACCATCAGGAGCTTCTGGCTTGCTAGTGAGTGAAGTTGAGCACTTCGGTCAATATCAGAAAGAGGAAGCTTGGACTTGGGAGCATCAAGCATTAGTACGAGCTCGATTTATGTTTGGTAGTAATCGTTTATCTAGCCGCTTTAGTGAGTTGCGTGCAGAGGTTATTGAGCAAAAGAGAGATAAGCAGGTATTAGCCGACGAAGTGCATAAAATGCGTCTCAAGATGAGAGAGCACCTGTTGAAGGTTAAACCTGGCATGTTCGACCTAAAGCAAAGTGAAGGCGGGATTGCCGATATTGAATTTATTGCCCAATACTTGGTTTTGGCCAACTCACATGAATATAGTGAGCTTTCCACTTGGTCAGATAATTTAAGAATTTTTGAGACCTTAGGTGAGCTCGAGTTGCTGCCACTGAGTGACGTGCAATCTTTGATTCAAGCTTATTTCTTCTTGCGAGATGAAAATCATCGATTGTCCCTGCAACAACTTCCTAGTCAGATAGCCATTGAGAGCATTAAAGAGCACTCAGATAGAGTGATAGCGGCCTACAAAGATATATTGCTCAGAGAGTCCTAAGCCGATATATGGATATTGAGAAGCCTCATTCTTGTAAAAAAAGGCTTCTCGTTTTGCATTTTGCATCTCAATACGCTTAAAAAATGCCACCTATACATCTTGTCCTAATACTCGCTTTTTAACTTACTGAATTTACAAGACTCAATAAGGTTGGCTTAGCTATTGCAGCATTTCCACTACACCAAATTGAGGGGAGTGGATTATGAAAGCAGCCAACTTGAATCAACAAAGCGATATATCTTCAGCGAGAAGCTTAGCTGTGATGAGCCTCATTGGTGCTAATAACAGGAGAGTATTGGGGAAAGTTAAGCTACCTGTATTGAAAAAGAAGCGGACACCCTTTTTCACGTTCCCTATCTCTTGGTTCGCCGTGCTATTAGGGCTCTTTATTTTCCAGGCGTATGGGGCCGATTTATCTCAATCTGGCAAAAATGTGCCTTATAAATTTAGTGAGCCAGACACTGTAACTGCCACTGATATAGTGACCAACAATGAGCAAGGTTCGAAGCGTTTAACTGTCACTGTGAAGTTAAGTGGCGCTGATATTCCTTTTGAACTGGGATATCAACTTTTTCCTGACTGGCAGTTATCTTTTGAGTCGATTGAACTGGGTAAAGATGAACTCTTCAGCGATACTCAGTTTGACCCTATGGGTCATTATCATTCAGTACAGAGTGAGCCTCAAACGGGAGGCTTGGTGGGCTGGGGTGGGAAAGTTGGCCGTAATGTGAAGTTTACCGATAACTTATCTGGTCAGATTTTTCTTGGTGCATACAAGTGGGAAGAGACAAAAGATAGTTTTAATCAACGCACCGTAGCGCCTTATTCTACAGGAGTTTCACCTTACGGGGGCATGGGAATTAAGTACCGACTCTCTAATGAGGCTACTGTTAATTTTGATTGGAATCATTTTGAAATTCAAAATAGTAGTTATGATCAGATAGGGATTAAGCTTCATTATCAGTTCTAGTGCTCTGCTCTTAAAGTATGCAGCTGATTGCATTGTGCTGCATCTAACAGATGAGTGGAAGTGATGAAATGTAGAGCTGAACTATTAATTACTTAGGAGTCAACCTTCATTATCCATTTTAAAATAGAGATCACTCTCCCAATGATACAAACTGTATCTAATGGGTTGTTTACCGCCCTAGATGTTAAATAGTATTATCAGTCTGTACTAAGGTTGTTTGGGCGATAGGAATGACAATAACGAGTGTTGGAGCGCCAGTTAATGGGCTAAGTAGTTATACAGTTAATGCTCCTATGTCGAGTAATACAGTAGTACCTGCTACCAGCATTCCAACAGAATCTTCACAAGTGCATCTTTCTACAGCAGCTAAAACTATGGCAGCTGATCCCGGGGGGACTGCTAGTGCCATTACTCCAAGTGCTGTTGAAGCTAGCACCGCTTCCAAACAAAGCTCATCTTGGCTTGATGATGCGCTTGATTCAATCTTACCTGATGATAAAGACGATGAAGAAAGCAGTAATACTGACCCAAAAGATAGCGATGATGATTGCACCTGTACTGTCGGTAAATACTTAAAAGCAGCAGCAACGATTGGCAGTGTTATCGCGTTGTTTGCCTGAGCTTTTTCTATCTCTTCCTGTAAATTATCCTTTTATCGATTGCAACATCTCATAAAGCAGTGGCGAACTTATTTTCTAATAGGGTTAGCATAGCGCGGACTTTTGGTGTGATGCTTTTACGGTTAGGATAAAGCGCATAGACCTTTGAAGGCGAGCACTCCCAATCAGGCAATAGTTGGATCAGCTTCCCGTCGATAAGGGCTTCATCACAGAGGTAATCGGGCAACATAGTCACTCCGCAACCAGCGAGGCAGAGGTTTTTCAGGGAGAGAAAGTCATTAGCCTCAACTTTAGCGACTACCTCTACTTGTTCAATTTCATCTTGGCGCTTTAATAACCATTGCTTCTTAGGCGTGGTATTGCTCATAAGTAACTTAGGGAGCAGTGTCAGCTCTGAGGGGTGTCCCAGCGCTGTATATTGATTGATGAGAGAGGGACTTGCACATAGCTTTCTACCTAGCTTACCTAGATACTTTGCAATCAAGCTCGAATCAGCGAGTTCTCCGACTCTAATTGCTAAATCAAACCCCTCTTCAATGAGATCTACACGTCTATTGGTCAACTCAAGAGTCACATCGACATCTGGATACAGCTCAATGTATTCATTTAAGTATTTACTGATTAGCTGCTGACCCATAGTGACAGAGACACAGATTTTGAGTCGGCCTCTGGGACTTTCAATTAGGTGATCGACACAAAGGGCTGCTGACTCAACCTCCTCTTGAATACGCTCGCAGTGTTGCAAGTATATTCTGCCAACTTCAGTGAGATGAATGCTGCGTGTGGTTCGCTCAATTAAGCGGACGCCTAATTGTGTCTCTAGTCGAGTCAGCTTTCGGCTGATATTGGATTTAGGCAACCCTAGTACTTCAGCTGCCTTGGTAAAACTGCCAGCCTTAACGACCTCGGCGAAAACCAGCATATCATTAATATTCTGCACTCTTTGTTCCCTTCGCTTATTGAAGCACGACGCTATATCGAAACTTAATTGTAACCATAATTGCAACAGTGGTTTTCATTTTAGCTTGTTTATCCCACTTTGTAAGCTAGCTATTATTCATGCATCAACAGTTATTAATGACTGTAAGCCGTTAGCTAAGGAGTCACAGGATGCAAATTTTACGAAAGTCAGATCTAACAGAGGGTGGCTTTGCTGGATTGAAGGAGCACCAACTGGTGATGGATAAACAAGCCTTCGGTTCACACCGTAATCCACAAACATGGGATGGCCTAGGTAACTTTGTCTATCTCGCTGATGCGAGGTTCATGCCTAAAGGTGAGACCTTAATGCATGGACATAAAGAGGTCGATGTTATCTCTGTAATGGTCAAAGGGCGTATCAATCATGAAGGCTCACTTGAGCATGGGCAGATGATGCATGCCAAGCAAGCTCAGGTTCAAAGAGCGGGTGGTGAAGGTTTTTCTCATAATGAGGTCAACCCAGATAATGAAGAAAACCAGATGATTCAGCTATGGGTGCTGCCAGAGCAGAATGGGCAAAAAGCAGGATATAAATTTTATCGTCCCAAGTTAGGTGAGTTAACTCGGATTTATGGTGGTGATAGTGAGCAAGATACAACTTTTGCCAGCAATACGCAGATCTATGTGGCTAATTTGGAGGCTGGCAACGTCATAGAGCAAAACGCTGAGAGTTTGATGTATATCAGTGAAGGTGAAGTGATTGTTGATGGAGAGCGCTTTGAAGCTGGCACTTTAATACGTAGTGAGGCATTTAAACTCGAAGCGACTTCCTCAGCTCAAGTCATCGTCATCGATGAAAAAGCCTAAAACGCGCCGAGTTGAAACTTGGTACGCACACAAAATCAACCAATAGCATGTGCTAAAAATAGTTAAGATGAAGGATAATCAAATGAGTAAATTTTCAGAAGTATTAACACCCGATAATGCAGTTCTGGCCATGATAGATCACCAGACTGGCTTATTGGTGAGTTGCGCCGATGAGCACCCTTTAGTGGTAAAGAATAACATTAAGGGTTTATGCAATATGGCTAAAACTTTGGACTTACCTTCTGTGGTGACAGCGAGTCTTGCTGACGGGCCTAATGGTCCTATCATGCCTGAGATCCTCAATATATTGGGTGATAAGGTGATTAATCGTGAAGGTGAGATTAATGCTTGGCATAGTTCTGAATTTAAATCTGCTATTGAAGCCACCGGACGTAAAAAGATCATCATGGCGGGAATTGTCACTGATGTGTGTTTGATGTTTCCAGCGCTGAGTGCCGTTGAGGAAGGCTATGATGTTTATGCCGTCATCGATGCATCGGCTACTTGGAATAAGACAGTACAGCAAGCATCTATCCATAGACTAACCCAAGCGGGTGTTAAGGTGACAACTTGGGCATCGGTGCTTGCAGAAATTATGTCTGATTGGCGCAGTGATAAAGGCATGGAGCTAGGTCAGGTGTTAGCCGACCATACGACCTCGTATAACTATGTGATGAATAGTTATTTTGCCAGAGCTTAGTAATAGCTGATTGGCAAGTTTATATCTCCCCGAACACCTTGGTAAGCCTATCAAGGTGTTACTTTTTTACGCCAACTTTAATTAACCCGCTTGGGTCGATACAGCTTTTGATGGTGAGTGTGAGCGAAAGGGTGACTGAAACTGTCAGCATGACAAATATGGCGATTAATATAATCAATTGATACTTAATGGCTACCATAGGATCGCTACCACCGAGTATTTGGCCTGTCATCATACCGGGCAAGGTAACTAAGCCTGTGGTTGTCATTGATGCGAGTATAGGGGCAAAGGATTGCTTTAATGCGGACTGCATAAAAGGAAATGCAGCTTGGTAAGGAGAGACCCCTAAGGCTAACGCACCTTCATACTGATCTTTTTTCTCATCAAAAGCGCTGAATAGACGTTGCAGAGCAACGATATTGCCACTGAGGCAATTGCCTAAAAGCATACCCGCCATAGGGATCAGATACTGGGCGCTATAAACTGGGGTAGGTTTTAATAATATTAATAACAGAATTGCCATTAATGGTGTTATCCCAACTAAAAGGCCTGTCGTTATCGGCAGAAACAGTGGCCTTTTAGGTAGCTTAGCACTTCCTATAATAGCACTGGCACCGATAAGCAGCATTACAGTAAGCCAAATCAAATTGAGCGCCAAACTATTAAGTGCAAATAAAAACTCTAGATAGAGGCCGACTAAGATGAGTTGAGCCGTCATACGAAAAATTGCAACGGTTATCTCTTTGCCAAGTGCCAATTTAAGAAAGCGATTGATGAGCAAGGGGATGGATAAAACCAACATAAACAGTGCTAGTTGAGTCCATGAAATATCAATAGTTGGCTGCATTTTTACCTATCCGATTATGGTGTCTTGCTGAGAAGCGCAATATCTTCTAAATCGACCTCTCTGGCAAGGTGGCTCTTATACTTTATGAGCTCGATCATAGGTATTACCGAGATCTCTCGCTCAAAAACATTGCGCCTACAGGACGCAGTAAAATCGGGAACGAGCTCTATCCAGCAGGATTTTATCTGGCTATAAATCCTAGGTGTTTCATCAGTACTAAACTCGATTTTCATGCCCTGATAAACAAGCTGTAGCCCTACAACGTCCCACTCATGATCTTTATACCTCTGGGGCCCGAAGGTGAGGTAGTCTTTGCCGAACTTAGCTATTTTTTCTATGTCCCTTTGACGAACGGTCAAATCAATATCATAGAGCTCTCGTTGTGCTCCATAAGCAATGGCGGCGATCCCCCCAATCATAAAATAGGGAATAGACTCAGACTCAAGAAAATCGACAATCCAATTCAGGGCTTTCATAGATTCAAGGTGTCAACAATTACGGGTTTTAATTAACAGCTTATCACACTGATAAACATAAAGATTAAGTTGTTTAAACTGCTGTTGGTTATATTAGTTTTATAAAATCAAATGATTAAAGGTGATATCGACGTTGCTGATACAAGTTGATCCACTTTAGCAACCTTTCTGAAATAGGCCATCACTAGGATTCGCAGCACTGAAATTTATCCTTTGGAGTCTGCTGTGTTTAAAAAAACTGTTCCTATTCTTGCTATGAGTCTTGCTGGTTTAGCCATTACTGCCTGTTCTTCTGATTCTTCAGAAGAAACACCTGAGGAGAAGCAGGGTCAATGGCTAAAGGGAGACCTTCATGTCCATACGGCCATTTCGTCTGATGCCAGAGAAACCTTGAGTGATGTTTTAAAGTGGTCTTTTGAGACCTTTGAGATGGATTATGTCGCGCTATCAAACCATATGCGCAACAGCAGTCAGGATAATGATGATAACGATCTGGGTGGGATCTTATTTTATGATGCACTAGTGGATTATGAGATTCCTGGTGTTTCAGAGCTACAGTCGAGCCATTACCCGGATAAAACGGTTATCTCAACGTTTGAGTGGGATATGCCGACTCATGAACACTTCAATATTGGTATTTTGGGTGATGAGGTGAACTCAGCTGAAACACTTGAAGCGATTAAGACCTTTGAATATCTGTTTAGCTATCAAAATGACATTGAAGATTTTGATCCGAAAGATGTCGCGAACTGGACCGCACAAGGGTTAGTGAGACAGAATCAAACCCATCAAGATGGTGTGAGCGCTTTGGCTTGGCTGCAGCAACATTTCCCATCGACGAGCTATGGCATGTTAAATCATCCTAGGCGTTACTTAAGTAGTTACAGTATTGCTGATGTAAGAGATCTACATGACGCAGCACCCGACGTATTCTTTTTAGTTGAGGGGATGGTCGGTGGTCAGTTTAGTGGTAATCGAGGCGATTATGCCGAAACCAGTAGCGGTGTGTATGGCGGTGTTGACCCTGTCGTTGCTGAAGTGGGTGGCTGGTGGGATGCGTTACTTGGTGAGGGGCGCAGAATTTGGAATGTTGGGAATTCAGATATCCATTTTAAAGTTCGCGAACCCTATGCCAGCAGCTACTTTCCAGGTGAATATGCAAAAAATTATACCTATGCGCTTGATAACTCTCCGCAGGGAATTATTGATGGATTAAGAAGTGGTAAGACATTTGCGGTATATGGCGACTTGATCCATGAACTGGACTTTACCATGAGCGGCACGGCTACCACTGAATATATGGGCGGTGTTTTATCCGCGAAGGCCGGAGAGAAGGTGACCATTGATATTCGCTTCAAGAGTCCTGAAACCAATAATAAAGAACAGGATATTGGTGATGAGAACTTTAATGGCCTTAACCCAGGTGTGCACCATATTGACTTGATAGCAGGGAGCGTTGGCACAAAAGCCCTGCCTGATAGCGGCGACTACCACAAGGAAACCAATGATACGACCCAAGTCGTTAAGACGTTTGTCGCACAAGATTGGCAGCTTGATGCCGATGGGTACTACTCTATGAGCTATAGCTTTGTGGCGAGTGATAATCAGTACTATCGTTTAAGAGGGACTAATCTTGATTATAACGTCGAAGGGCTAACGTATAAGGGAGATCCGCTTCAGTCAGAGTCATACCCTCAAGCCGATGAAGGCCAAACCCAAGCTTGGTACAACAAGATTAATCAGCGAAACTATGACGATCTTTGGTTTTACTCTAACCCAATCTTTATAAAGACCCAGTAATATGGGGTCGTAACTGACAAGACAGGAGGCTAACCTCCTGTCATTTTTTTAAGCTCTGCATGTCACCTACAGTTGAAGGGGAGTCTAGTTGCTTACTCTTTTTAGCCTGCAGCGTGGGTATTAAACCGAGATCAGGCTTAGCTATGTCTCCTTGAGTATAGTCACAAACTCCGTCGGGAAAGATATTCTCGAGTTGCCGCTGGTAGCCCTGCATGGGTTTATCGCCATATATACCAGACTTTATTGCATCAGCAACGGGAATCCTGCCACACTTAAAAATGCTCCCAGCCCAAGGTCCGCCAGCCTGTACACGAATATTGCTGTAGGTTGGGTAAATTTGGCTGCATTTTCCTTCGGGCCGATTGTTCCACTCTCCATCCCAGACGCTCTCTCCCTCAAATTGCACGTTTCCTTTGGCATCAATACAGCTATCTACGAGCGCCTCCGGCTTAGAGCTTATTGGGTCTTTATCTTCAGACTCTTTTATCGCAAGCAGCCATTGATCTAGGTATTCAATCCCTTTGTCGATTGGGACATGATCTTTATGGGAGATCCAAATAATTTGATTGTCATTATGTCCCTGATACTCTTGCATTCTCAGCCGCGTCTCGAAAGAGGCCAAGGTATGATGCATATTCAGTTCCTCTTCAAGGTAATGGCGAATTTCTAGAATAGGTAGTTCAGCTTTACCAATAAAAACTTGTCCATAGCGATAGCCATTAACAATGGCCTTAGGGTCAGAAGGTTTTCGTTGGGCTACTTGTTGTTCTGGCTCAGTGATATTGTTGCGACTCCATAGACTTAGCCAAATAGGAAATTTCATCCCAAAGGGAGTGACAGCACTCTCTTTACGCATCTTGTCTTGAGGTACCCATGAGCCTATATATTGATTGAGATGAATAAACTCATCTATGCTGATATCGCCGCGCTGCATTGCCCTCAATCCATACTGTACGCCTTCATTCCCCCATGTTGTACGGGCAAAACCATGTTCATCGGTGCCATAGATTTGAGCTAAGTCTTGCCAGTAAGTCCAGTTGACTTGCTCTTTAACTTCATCGGAAAAATAGGGTTTGACGAAGCCTTGCTTAGGGTTATAGAAAAAAGTCGCGGCGATAACCCAGGAGTAGACACATTCGCTACTACCATTTGGCATAGAAGGCCAGGCGCCTGCAAAAAGCTGATTAAGGGGGACTAAGAATGTGTAGGGGTGCTCAAAACCATTAATGCCGTTCATGCCCTCAATATTTTCTCTTTCCTCCCAATCTTTCCATTTACTATTACCATTATCAGTGACATTAAAGTAGTGCTGGAGTAGATCGCAATCAAGCAGGAATATTGATTGTGAAACCATATCTGGGTAGCTATAGATAGGCATAATGCCATCTAAGATCCCCGTGCTGTTTTGTGCAATAAGATATTGAGCGAGTCCGCCTCCAGAGCCACCTATGCCTAATGTATACAGGGGGTCGCCATAGAGGGAGGTAAACTGCATTTTTACGCGTCTTGCAGTATCTTCTGCAAGTAACATGTTATAACCGTAGCTGGTATTATTGCCGCTTGAGGCGATAATGGCGTAGCCCTGTCTAAGCAGAGTGTGCCGTCTATTCAATAACCGCCCAGGTCCTTCCGCTCCTTGTCTGAAACCTATGCTCGCCCCTCCATTAAATTGGTAGATTAGCTTGTTATTCCATAGACGTTTATCGTTGCGATCCCCAAGCCCATCTTTTGCTACTAGCATAGAAATAAAATAAACATAGCGATTAATGCTGCCTCTTTCTACGCGATAGATCTCTGGAACCGTTTCACCGTTGATTTCTGTTTTTGCTATCTTGTCATCTGCAGGGGGGTTGTTAAGGTCATACGGTTTGGAATCATCTGTGCCGGTTAAGGTATAAAAATAGTCCACTCTGGTGCGTATCATGCAATCTTTACTGTAGCCGGCTATCTTGTCATCTTTATCGTAGACTTTGACTCCATAGCCCTGCTGGTTATCAACAAGTGGCTGGCCAAGACCGCCATCGACAGTCATACAATAGAAGGGGTATTGTCGCTTACCTGAGTAGAGACTATCTGCGGGGCCGACTTCACCAAGTTTTATTGGGAATTGAAATGTTTCGTTGGGCCTATCTGTAAGGCTAATATGTTTATCTACTTGTAATAAAAGGTTATCTTCGTCAGATGGGGCGATTGATATGACTTGACGTTTGACCAGAGGATCTTGCCCACAGGCTGTCAAAAAGCTAAATATAACCAGTAGTGAAACCAATAATCTTCTGCTCATTTTTAACTCCTATCTTGAAATTACCCTCCTTTTAAGTCTTGTTCTATTCGATAAAAAAGCAAACAAAAATAGGTAAAAAATCTGGATGAAGTCGATAGAAATAGTGAAGAAAAAATAGTAAGAAGCGCTTGCGAAGGACTCAAATAATGAGCCCTGCACAAGCGTGTTAAGGAGAAAAATTAATAGCGGAAGTGATTAATCTTTTCGTTTACCTCATCGACGAGTCTCGCAGAGCTTGTACTTTCCTCTTGAGCTGCATTTGCTCCCTCTGCCAGCGACTCTGCTGCATCGTTTATGGCAACGATATTACGGTTTACCTCTTCAGTAACAGCAGCTTGTTCTTCTGCTGCACTGGCAATTTGATGTGCCATATCCTGAATTTTACTACTTTGATTGCTCACCTCATCAAGTTCAATCACCGCTTGTTGAGCATGGCTTAAACAAGTTTGACTAAGCTCTCGACTCTCGGACATGGTATTAACCGCTTGCTTGCTCTTACTCCGCAGCGCATCGATCATCTGCTGGATCTCATCGGTGGAGTCTGCTGTTCGGGTCGCTAATACTCTTACTTCATCGGCGACAACAGCAAATCCACGCCCTTGCTCTCCGGCTCTGGCAGCCTCAATCGCCGCGTTAAGGGCTAGCAGGTTGGTTTGCTCTGAGATATTACGGATCACATCTAAGATAGAGCCAATGCTCTCTGTCTGTTTCTCTAGATCGACGATTTCATTCGTTGCATGGTTGACGTGCTCAGACAGAGACTGCAAGCCTTCAGCATTGGCTTGGACGACCTCTTGTCCTTTAGATACCGACTCTTGAGTATTGGATACTGAATCTGCGGTAACTTGCGCATTATCAGAGACACTATGCGCTGTTGATGACATCTCATTGGTTGCCGTAACGACTTGTTCTATCTCCATCTGCTGATTGCTTATCTGTTCTCTGCCTGAGTCGGAGAGTGCTGCATTTCTCTCAGCGCTGTGGGTCAGTTCCCCCATACTGGTTGCAACATCAGAGACTATAGAGCGGACATTGGCGATAAAAGTATTGAGATGAGTTGCAAGTTGGCCTGTCTCATCTTTACGCACTATCTTGATCTCTTGAGTCAGATCGCCCCCTGATTGAGTTAAGTTAGCAACTACATCGACAAGCTCACGGATAGGGCGGTTGATAGAGCCTGACATAATCCAGATGAGTAGCATGCCGAAAAGGGCACTGATACTACCCACAAGCAGTTGGCCTCGGAGGTTATCGCCAAAGCCTGTTTCTAGTTGCTCGACGATGGCATTCGCTTCAGCAAGCGCTAAGGCTTTGGGTACTTGTATAATGATCTCCCATTGGGAATCAGTGCCAGTGACGGCGAAGGCTTTACTAGCGATGATACTGTTATCGGTTATAGAAGCTTGAAGCTTCTGTCTTGAAGCGAGAATGTTACTGATGTCTGAATTCTTTGCCACTTTACTGACGTTGCTCTTATTACCGCTATCAGCACTAATCAGCCCCCTAGGGCTAAGAATAATAACTCTTGCTGCACCACCATATAGGTTACTCGCTGCTTGGGTTGACAGCTGTTGTAAAAAGTTGAGGGAATAGTCGACGCCAACCATGCCAACAAAGCGATTAGCACGAATAATTGGAGCAACAAATGAGCTTAAAAGAGTATCGACTCCCTGAACTTCATAAGAGGCGGGATCGACAACACAGGGTCTGCGGCTTTCCATGGGACAAAGGTACCATTCAGATCCTCTTACACCTGTGGCTGATAGCTTCTCAGTGTAAAAGCTACTTAGAGGTTGAATATCTATTTTGCCAGAGGCTGAACGAGTCCAGTAGGGGGCAAAGTTACCACTGGGAAGCGAATATCGGTTATTGGTGTTTTGAGCATCTAGATCATCAAACTGGTTTGCCTCCCAACCTGTATAAATACCGAGAATATCGTGATTATTTTCGACTAAGTTTTTGAGCATAGTATTGACTTGGTCACGATTAAGATTAGGGGCTTGTGGGAATAGCCCCCCAGCGACAGAGGTCGCGATATCCATAGCATGGTTAAAGGCTGAGCTAATTTTCAATGACTCTTGTTGAGCGGCTAAGTTGATATTATCTATCACCTGCTCTTGCGCTTGTGTGAGCACACTATCATGAACTTCATGACGTAATGATTGGCTCGACATATAGCCGTAACCTATGATTGCCAGTGTGACTACTAGTAAGCTGGCTGTGCTGAAAAGCAGTATTTGGTGCCTGATGCTGGAAAATTGAAACATTTCGCCCCCTGATGGTAAAACAACTTCTTCAATATTAGTTCACTCTCACGAATTCAGGAGTTTAGAGGGGAAAAAAGTGAGATTCCAATATCTTTACCTTACTTGCTGCTGTCTTGCTCGTTTATCCAGCTGTTTCTATCTGCTTTTGGTGAGGGTTTAAGTGATAAGTCCTGTATCGCGAAATTACTAGTACTAGTGGTATAGGTGTTAGCTGGTAATTGACTTGGTATAAGATACTCTTTTGATTGCATCTCTTGTAATCGACTCAAGGTTCTTCTGAACTCGAAGCTAAGGGCACCGTCGCTATACAGCTCATCTAATGGCACTTCGGCAGATAGGTAGAGATTAACTTGCTGATCGTAAAGCTCATCAATTAAAGCAATAAATCGGCGAGCAGGATCGTCACCGACTGCATAGGAAAGTTGGCGCTCTCCAGTTTCAGTCGCAAGTGCGCCATCTTCAGTCCCTCTGGCACGGATCCAAGATTTAGGCTGACCACCAAGTACGGGGATATCACTGATATAAATCGTGTTGAACAGGCTAGCTAGTTCAATATAATCGAGCTGAGATCTCGGGCCGTCGCACAGAGCGTTGAAGGTAAACCAGGCTTGTGAATGACTGGTTTTAATCACAGGAATAGGTCGTCCTAAGATCTGTAAAGCCGCATCCTCTAAGATGAAATACTGATTAGAACTGTTAAATAAACGTGAGAAGTTGGCGTGTTGACGTAGAAAGTAGGTTTGCTGAAACTCTAAGGGGCGTAATCTGTGGTCCTGATCGCCATCGAGATGAAACTCAATGCAATGGCCTTGTAGCAAGGCGATAGTTGGCAAAAATCGATCGCGCTGGAGGCCCGACTTATACAAGTCTGCAATGGGGATGTTAGAGGTGGCGACTAATACGACCCCTTGCTTAAAAAGTGCCTCAAACAACCTGCCTAAGATCATCGCATCGCCAATATCAGATACAAAAAACTCATCGAAACAGAGTATCTTGCACTCAGCTGCAATACGTTTGGCGATATGCTTTAACGGGTCTTGCTTGCCAGACTCTGCCAGCAACTCTTTGTGGATACGAGCCATGAAGCGGTGGAAGTGTAGGCGTATGGTTTGCTCTTGCCCAATCGCCTCTACGAACAGATCCATCAACATGGTTTTTCCGCGTCCGACATCACCCCACAGATACAGTCCTTTGACTGCTACAAGAGTAGAGCCATCTTGAGCTAAGTCTAGGTTGGTGAGTGCTATTTGTCGGTATAGTTTCTCGAGTAGAGCTATAGCTTGTTGTTGCTGCAGATCTTCATTAAAGCCAGGTTGTGACTGTTTTACTTGGTATCTGGCTTGCGGGGAAAGGCTCATAATGACAAGGGCTGTGATGACAATGGCGCCAGTATATCAGTTGTGGCTGTTGAATGAAGATATCAGTTGTCACTCTTGATTGAAGCTCTTAGTGACAACTGATTAGTGGGCTTAGCCTTTATCGGATCTTAATACCAGCTCAACACGGCGATTGAGCTTTTGCCCAGCTTCATTGCTATTGTTGGCAACGGGCGAGTATTCGCCGATACCTTTAGCAGTAAGCTGACTTTTAGGCACCTTGTAAGCAGAGGTGAGTTGCTTAACAACTGCTTTAGCGCGTTTATCTGACAATACCTGATTATAGCTTTGCTTACCTTTATCATCGGTATGGCCAATGACATAGAAGCTTTGCTTAGGATGAGATTTCAGATAGCTAGCAACGATTTCAACGACAGGCTCGGCATCGGGGAGCATCTCGTCGCTATCGAACTTAAACAGTAAACCATCGAGCGCCACATGACCTGTTTGAGCGATTTTATCTGTCAGTCCGTCAAGGTCTATACTCACCCTATCATCGACTAAGCTCGTCTCTTCAACCAGTTTAATTTCACCCCATAAGCCGCCTTCAAAACCGATAATATAGGTCATAGCATGCACATTTCCCTCTGGGCGTTTGAGGGTATATAGGCTGTAATATTGCTGATTAGCATCGCCAATATGGGCTAATGTTTTAGTGCGCTGCTCAATATGACGTGGCTTACCACAGGCTTTGCCTTGGCAGTTAAAGGTCTTAACAAACCCAAGTTTTTGTAATGCAGATTGATAATTAGCATTTACCTCAAATTCAGAATAAGTGCGCGGTAATTCATAATTAATATCGGTAATTTTACCTTCTAACTGTTTAACAGTATGTTTGCCGTTATTCACCGAGGTGAATACTGCAGTTTGGCCAAAATCAAACTGTTGGTACTTTTGAATATAGGCGCCTGGTAGTCTGGCAATCATAGGATGGTCACTGGCGTTTTTGATATCTTTGTGACTCATATCTTTAAAGGTTTTTTGTATTACCTCTGCACCTAAAAACTCAGGGTTAACGGCGATAAGATCCAGCGGCTCTTCAATGACCTCAATGACATCAAGCTGCAAGACTGCACCTTTTTCCCAGTTTGTTGAGAAAGCGGACAGGTAAACTAGCTTTTTTTCTAGTTGAACCTTTGCGGTAAGCAAGGCTGGTGAGTTTTTATAGATACTATGAAGAGGCTTTAATTGCGTCATCAGTTTTTTTACATTGCCACAGCTTTTCTGATGACATTCAAATAGAATTTGGCCATTTAAGGCACTGATCTGCTGTTTATAATTATTGATGATATGACTAGGTTCAAAACTGACAGGTACTTTATAGTTAACGCGGGTTAGCTTGCCTTGCACTGTTGTGGTGTTGATTGTTGACTTTTTTATCGCTGAGATAAGCTCAAAAGGGGAGAAGTGACGCTCTGTCTGTTTATAAACTTTGGCATCTGTTAGAGGGGTAAACAGTGACTCGTTCGCCACGGCTTGCCAACTCAGTAGTATATTGATGGCTAGCAAAGTCGCTACCCTAGCTCGTAAGGTCATTATTCTACTCCATGAACAAAGGGAGCTAAGCTCCCCGATAAATAAATTGATTGGCCTACATCAGTTAAGCTTTATGGTTGTGATGTGGGCAGTAACGCCGATAGGTGCGCTAAAAAGCGTTGACTAAAATTGTCTGTTTCACCGTCGTAAGTAATAAGCAGGTAATCGTTCATATCGTCGAAACTGCTGCTTTTATGCAGTTCGACTTCAATGAGCTGTGTATCTTCGATAAGGTACTCACCAAAAATAGCGCTGCCTTGTAGGTCAAGGGGTAAGTTTATTTCCACTATGCTTAATACAGGCTGGTCTGTCGGGCTAGTGCTCAATGCCCATTCGAAACTGCTTATCTCACCAGGCGTATACTCTACTGATAGTTGCTGGTTATCTCATCAATAACCACATCTTGTGGATAAAAGTCATCCCAAAATAATCTAGCAATATCAGCAGTGGTTAGCATCTCAGCAGAGTTATGTGTAGGCATATCCCAGGCATTAGCATTACTCTCTGCTCGGCAAATAACATCGTCAGCTTGCTCAATATGGTAACGGTAGATATATTCTGGCCATTGCAGCTCAGACAGTTTCAACTGCTCTGGCTGAGCGTTCAAAATAGCGCCCCAAGTTTCAGTATTCGTGAGGTGCTTCTCTATCTGTATATTGATAGCTACTGAAGTACCCAGGTAGTGAGTATTAACAGTATTGTTTGTATATTGAGCGACCACAGGGGTGTAACCTTGATCGTCACGCTCTGGGTTTATCCACTTTTCAAGTTGCTCATTCCAGCAGGCGGTAGCCACTTCTTGTGCGTTACCCGTATCAATTACACTGCCTGTAAGCTGGTTATTGGAGATAAAGCCCGATAGTGTTCGCTCTGAATCTCCGAACTCTAAGCTATAGAAGTTTAAGTAATGTGCTGGAGCCAAAGAGAACTTATGTGGATGAGTATCATCGCTTAGCAAACTGGTTTGTAGCACCTGCCAGTCACCATCAGCCATGATTTTGTCATCGAAAGGCGTGACAATATATCCTTGAGCAATCAGTGTATCGTTAACCAGAAAGCGAACGTCGATAGGATCATTAGCTAAGTAGTCGCTGATAGTTACATCACGGTGAAGTGCTAAATATGCTATTGAGGCTTTACTTGCAGCCATCACTTCATCAATGGCAAGCGTCGCCATTAATCTATCACCAATAAGCGCTGCGATATGCTGATGGCTAAAGTAAGTGTCTAGGAACTCAGCAGAAGCGGAACGGTCTGCAGTGACTTGATAAGCTTCGCCTGTGAGCGGCGCGTACAGAGCGTCGAGGATAATGGATAGCTGTAGCCTTAACGCTTGTATCTCATCTGCAGATAACTCTTGAGTTAGCATCTGCTCATAGCGTTGAAACTCAAGGTGCGTCAGCGCATTAATGGCACCCCCATGTTCGCTCATAGCGATAAGTTGTGCATCACCATTACTGATTACTGCTGTAACCTTTGATGAGCTTGCTGCGGTGCTTGAAGTGCTTGAAGTGCTAACAGTATGCTTCAGCTTTTCTGCTTTAAAGGCGCTAGAGAGTAATTGGGGCTGGGCTGGATTGCTATTACTAGTATCAGTCCAGTTTGCCAGTAAATAAAAATGAGGAGTTTCAGTCGTGCTTACCCAATCTATTTGATAAAAACCATCATTGTCAGTGCTAGAAGTAGGCTCCTCAGCACCACATAGTTGGTTCATATCTAAATCTACACACACATCGGCGCCCGCTACGGCACCTTGGTAGGCAACGATCCCCTGAACTTGATGGTTGTACTCAGTCGTATCAGGTGTTTCTGTGACTGGTGGTGGCACATCTGGGAGTGTTGTGTCATCAGAGTCAGAGCCGCCACAAGCGACCAAAAAGCTTGATGATAATAGTAAAAGTCCAAGTTTTTTTACCAACATATTTGCATCCTTACAAATACTGAAACTAAGTTAATTTAACCGCGACATTATCCTGATTTTTCTTTGGCTTACTATTACCCTTTAGGATGTATTTTTACTTTGGCTTAATACCCTTTGTATTACCCAAGTTGTATTTGTGACAGGGGCTAGCATTGCTATTAGCTAATAATGTATTCGAGCACGACTCTCAAACAGGTGCCAAAGAGCGCGCTTTACAAGGTTATTAATAAACTTGCTCCTTGGTGCAATCTGTCATCACCATCACAGATTTTGTGCCGTTATCGACTTGGCGCATTGTTGCCATTAACGTATTTGGATCTAGATTTTTATACATCACCGCTATATTGCTTGCATTAGTTAACGGTTGAATAGATTGACAATTTTTTAGCTGATTGATACTGATTGAATCAGCGTTAGATTGAGCCAACTTTGCCCAATCCTTGCTGCTGACGTGGGTGAAATTAAGCGAACCTCGATACTGGTTCAACCCATCAAGTTGTTCTACCACTAACTGGCTGAGGTAAAGGGTACCTAAAGAGGGCAGAGATGCTAAAGGTACAAGTGACTCAATAGATCCCCCTTTTACACTTAATAAATTAAGTTGCTGTAACTGGCTAAGATCATCGAGTTTAATATTAGTAGTTTGATCAAATGTACAATTAAGCTGAGTGAGCTGGTGGCTGTAAGTAATTTGATTCAACTGTACGGCTTGGTTTACACAGTTTTTTACTTGCTGATCGATAAATTGAATATCATCAATAAGAGATGTTGCAGCACGTTCTATGGTGATATCTAGGGTAACAATCTCAGTATCTGTCTCAATGGTTCCATTAATCTTAGCCTGGTAGCGTTGGTCGATATTAATCAGTGCACTGGCTGGAAGTTCGAGTGATAAGTCATTGTTAACCGATAAGCCATTAGACAAATTCAGATTTTTAAGTTGCGCAATATTTTCAATGTACAGATAAGTGAGCTCATTAAAGTGGGGCACAGCACCAGCCTTAAACTGGTAGGTTTGCACAATATTATCGCGAAACTTTTCTGTCATTTTTGCAAGATTGTCATCATCAATGAGTGAATTGGTTTCAGCGTGGTTTTGTGAGTCAATAGCTTGCACATAGCCTTGTTTCGCAGCTTCTTGTTCGAGGGCTCTGGTTAGTGCTTCGAACTCTTGGCTGAGAGGGCCAATAGCTTCAGTAAGATAGCAAAGCTTGAACATCTCAAATTGATTAACCACCATAGAGACACGGGCTTGATTAATATTAATCTCCATTAAGGCCGTGAATGCTTCGCTGTCGCTTTGAGTTGCTGCAAGCTGTTGAATATTGCCGACATATACCTCAAGTTCTGCAATTGTGTGTTCAAACTGGCCCACTTGCTCAGGCTGGTAACAAGTCGACTGTTGGCTTATTGAGTGAACAAAGGTTCGATAGTGGCTAAGGTACTGATTAGCAACTGCCAGCATACTTGAGGCGTTATACTCAATATCCCCAATTAAGTTACTTTGTAATACGCTTTTTGCACTTTCAGTCTGCTGTAGAGTCGCACTTAAGGTTTGCATTTGAATCGCATATTGAGCATTTAACTGGTGTGATTTATCTAACAGGCTTTTTGTATTGCTTTGAAATACTTCAATTGCCTGGTGAGTATCTTGTAATGAATTATTGGTTTTTTGCTGGGCTTGATTAGCAGCCGTAAAGCCAGTAAAAAAAAGTGTAATAATGAATACAAATATTGGTTTTGAATGAGTCACTGTGTATTCCTTGTGCTCGTAAAAGTTGTTATCAGTTTTAGCATTAATGACGGCGTTATAGTCAATCACACTGCAATGGAATCGTGCAAAACTGTGATAATTGCTGACCCAGTTTTTTCATTTTAGATAAATTTCCATATTCAAATTTCAGTGGTTCAACTTGTGAGTCCATCACAATGAGTAGGTCATAACCATTAATTTGTCCTAGTCGTCGCTGTATTTGAAACGCTGAGATATGCTTGATAGGGATGACTTGCTGACTAAGAGGGTAGAGCGAGCTAATTTTATGGGTGATTATCTGACGCTCCAGATCAAACTCGACTCGGCGACGCGCAAATAAAAAGTGCCAACTTAGTAGGGCGGGAAATGACCAGATAAACACTTCGCTGTAGGGCCAGCGCTCAAAACCCGTGGTAACGAACAGTGTCAGTAATGCGACCAAGCTTGCACAAAAGTACCGGCCGATTGTCTGCGTTTGAGTTTTAGCCATTATAGCTTGGGTGGGGGAAAGCTGTTTAAAGTACATGGAGTAGGCCTCCAATAAACTTTATGGCAACGCCAAATGCCATAAAAAATGGCAAGGGATAAAAAAATCGTAACGCCACTTTGGGGGACCAAAGCGGTGGGATAATTATCGGAGGAAATACCTCATCTGTAGCGTGACTATTTTTATCTTGATTGGCGTTTGCAGGTGACTGCGAGGTTAAGTCATGAATACTAGGAAAGTCACTTATCTGCTCTTTGGCTGGGATCTTAAATGTGTGAGCAATAAACATCACTACTTGCTTTGTGTCGGTTAAGTTGCCGATTGAGTAAACCAAAGTATCGATTTTGAGCTCATATTGGCTCCTGTCATGGCTATCATGACGTAAGAGTAACTCGGTGGATTGCAGTGGAGCTTGGCTGGCTTTTTTAAAGTGAAAGCCCATAAACTGCAATTGCTTAAAGCGTTGATCACTTGGGTTATCGAGTACTAAATAGTGCTTCAGCGAGCATAGTATCAATACCACGAGTATGAGAAACCCAACGACAAATAGGTAAAAGACTTGCTCAGTGCCATCGAGGGAGACTGCCATCAAAAATGATGCACAAAGTGGCAAAATCCCTAGGAGTGCAAGTCCTCGAAACAGGTAGTGGCTTTTGCTTGCAAGAAGCAATTGTTGTGGCAATCCTGTCGGTTTAATAAACCTGTAAGCTTTTTCCGGTAATTGCGAATACTGCATGTATGACTTCCCTGTTGGCGTTATCCAAATAAAGCTGGTTAAAAAAAGGTCATTAAGCATGAAGTGCTAAGGCAGTGAAGAGAGGAACCAACCTTTTGGGGTCTTGATAAATTTGCAGCTCATCGTTGAGCGGTAGTTTTCACCGAGAATGAATAAGCTGACTTTAGCCTGCTCTTGGGCTTGGTATTTTTCCTGTTTTGTTTTTGAAGGTGCTTGATAAGTCACTTTCTTTGGTTCAATACTGATGATTTTTTCTTTTACGAACCAGCGTTCATGTACCCTTTCTAACACTTTCATGGAACGTTTTATTTCATGCTCTGAAGGGGAGACCGGCATTTGAGCAATAAAGGTTTGCAGATCTTTGCTCTCAATAAACTCGAATGTGTCTAAACAGCGTTGAGTTAACACCTCTTCTTGCGTTTTTGAGGCATCAGCCATGCTAACGTTTAGCCAAAGTAGGGGAGTAAGAGCGAGGTAACGTAACATTATGATTCCTTTCAAAATGAAGAGTAGTAATACGATCTAGGGCATATCATTGATATGTTAAGCTGTACCATACTCGTTATTGTGATGATTTTTGGTGCTAGTCTCATTCTAATCTCCGTTTAAAGCGCTTACGCGAGACAAAGTCTATTTGAATTGTTGTCATATAATCATCGCTATCGTTTTAGCTTAATTACTCATAAGGCTGTGAAATTTTCTTGGGGACTTCCTCTTCAGTTATCACTATAAAAAATACTGCTTAAACAATAAGCCATTGACAGTGATATTAACTAATACTGGGAATGTAACCGCTATAATGCTGGGAAGATTACGCCATGGCCACTGACTGTGTTGCGTGGTCAATGGATAGTCAAAAAATCGCAACATATAAACAATACGCTTAAGCGGGAAGTACATCGCATTAAGAGAGATAACTTCGCCAGTTTTTAACTCTAGGTTGCAAGCAATAATATTATTACGTACATGTAAACGATGCATTTTGGATTTATATTGAACGGTAATGCATTCGATTTTATCGCGGTATAGCTCAAGCTGCCCTGCAGGCTTGTTGATGATCGCATTCGCTGGAATTGATAAGCGTTGCTGACTGACGTAACAACGTAATGTGCCTTTAATTGAGTAACGTAATCTAACTAAAATATACCTAATAATTAAATAAACTGGTAATAGCCCAATATTAATAAGTACCATCGTTCTAGCAAGCTCGGTATTGGCAAAGCTCAAAGGAGCCACTGCCAGTCCTACCATTACAGCAAAAAGTAGCAATGATACGCCTATTGATAAAGGGTAAAACAGATTGGCTACATATAAGCTAACGTCACTTTGGGCATTTAAATTACGCATCCCTTTTATGTGCAGGTCATAAAACCAAGACTTACTGTCTAATTCTATTGTTTCAGCCATATCGTTATGAGTATTTCCCTATATTCATACTTTTACCGTATTTAGAGCAAAGAAATAACTTGCCACTTGTCTTGAAAGTAGGCAAGTTTGCAGAGGCCTCCGGCGACATGGGCTCTGTTATCTTTTGTCTGAAAGGTATCAAATTTATAATTAATCCATAGCTCTAAATCATATCCATATTTTTCAGCCGAACTACTTACGATATAATTGCTACTATTTTTAGCATTTTCAAAGGCCCACTCTCTACCTTTGTCTATTCTGAAGTTGTTAATTCCTAAGTATTTTTTCTTAAAGAACTTATGGTGCTCTTCTGCTAAATACGCTTTGACTTGTTCATCATTTACAGGGGTTTCTACAAAAATTTCTCTAAAGAGTGCCACATCTTGATTGATTACTACATTTGCAGACTTTTCACATAGCGAATACGGCTGTGAAAGATCGAGCTTTACAGCTGCCTTACTCCATCTAGCTCTTTCTTCTTCACTAATCCCCCCCCAAGCTGAGCAGGCTATAAACAAGAGCGGAGTTAACACTAAATACTTAAACATGAATAAGTCCTTTTAAATTTTGCATAGTTTATCTTAACCATATTGTGGTGCGGCTTTGTAAGTCAATCATCTTTTACCATGTGACTCGTTTTATTTCAGAGTATAAACGGTAAACAATTAAGAAATAAAAACAGGATTGATATGTCATTCCTGTTTTTATAAATTTTTATTTCTAAGTTATAAAAACAACCTTAATTGCTACTTGTTGGACACTCTGTCTGCTGTGCAGTTGATTCCGGTTGCAATACTAAAGTCGCAGATCGTTTCGGGCTGTTATTAATGCTCCCTGCGCCACTTTTAACCGTTAATTGGTATACCTTGTGTGTATTAGGGCATAGATCTCTGCCTGACAATTCATCACCATTAACATTTACTACATCACCAGAGAACTCAATATAGTAAGTAGCAATGCCGTCATCAGCACGGATACCTGTTAAATGCACAGAGTGTTCGCCATCATCTAGTGAAACAGCTAAAGGACCAACCTTACGCTCTGGCTGATTGTTGTCATAAAGCACACGGTTATTGACACTGAGTTTAAATACATCGTCGTTGAAATTTCCGTTGTCACCGAAGGTAATTAGTACTTGCCCTGGCCCTGTAAATGGATATTCATTGCTTAAGTCATTAGCGACTTCTACAGTTACGTAACCCGAAGCAACACCGCTAGGTAATATGACCGTTAAAGAATCAGTTGTAGCTGACTTCACTGGAGCCATTAACCGCTGACCATTTGCGCCACTAAAAGTAACACTATTGCCTGAAATATTACGGCTAAATCCAATCCCTGTTATCACAACTTCTTCACCCGCAGTAGCTTTACTTGGTGTGATATTGGAAATAGCTAAATCGCCACCAATAAGAATATCGTAAGGTAATGTTGATATTTTTTCTAGATGCTGAACATCCACTTTCAATGGACCAATGGCAGATTCAATTTGATTGATATCATTCAAATCGAATACCAACTCAGTCCCTTGTTTATTGACGGTTTTAATTACAGCATCTAGCTCCTTCTGCGCATCCCCAAGGTCATATACCTTTACCTCTGGAAGGGTAGGCGAACCTATCAATTGAGGCACTGCGGCCATGCCGCTACCAACAATTGTAAAGGTTTTAATTTCACCCGTTTTCTCGATGTTTCTGGGAGTAATATCAGAAGCTTTAAGGCCCCAAGTGACAATGAAGTCGAGCTTAGTAGGGACAACGATTAAATCTTTTATCGTACTTGCCATGTCTATCATTGATGAAGCAAGCACACTAGCATCATAAGCTGCTGCAACTTGCCCCCAACCAGGAATGAACTTTTCAGCGACTTTTTGGGCGATTTTTAAAGCAAACTGCTCAGGTGCTATACCTAATGTGCTCAAGATGGCTTTAGTCACTGGACCATAAGATTTAAGCTCTAATGGCTCATCAAGCACTTTTTTAATTTCACTTTCATACAAACCCTCACCAATTGCGCTAGCAAGGTTAGTCCAGTCGGCGTCGGTGATAGTGTCTTTGGATAAGATTTTTTCAACTTCTTGCCCAATACTCGGGACCCCGGTATAAACCGCTTTAACAATTTTGAGTACTTTGGCTTTTGAGCGGTGCTCAGGGGCATCCATATCAATACCAGCGGCATCTAATAGAATGGAATAAAAGCGAATGACAATGTTATCGATAATAGTTCTGACAGCGAGGTGTTGGCGAGCTTTATTAGCGTTTTTATTATAATTTTCGGTGCCATGTAAAGTGTACGGGCTAGGCCCAAAAATACCATCTACACCTGGTGTTACGATCTGATATAGACAATCTTTATACACACATTTGTCAATTAGTGAGTCACTAGACCACACATCTAATCCTAGAAATGTTCCTGTAATGGGCGCTAACATGCCGTTATCCCACGGTTGTGTAACGTGGTCTTGAATCGATGAGTTTAATGACCCCAAATCAGTCTTCATTAATCCCGTTTTTGGGTCTAAGCCATAAACACGCGCACTTAAATATAATTGACTACGGTTTTTTAACTCAACACAACCATCTAAATTAAGTACTTGGTACCATTTAGGATCAACACCTTCACCACAGTTATTTGCCAACTCTCCAGAATTTTCAATAAAGGTGGTTGCATCCATAGTCATATCAAACGTATTCCAAGAACCAACCGTTTCAGGGTATGACACAATCGTCGGCTCTAATTTTGATAGTTCGGGGTTACTGGTAAAAGTTGCTATGTAATTGGATGCAGTTAGTTCACTATTTGTAGCGTTTTTTTTTGAGTTTTGATTTGGTGCACTACTTAGCTCTTGAAGCATTCTCGTTTCATAGTCTTTAAGAAAACTTACCGTCTCGTCACTACGGTGTTTAAAACTAAAAAAATCACTATCATTGGTTAGGTGTTGCTGCGCTTTGGTAACGTACTCTTCATAGATAGATGTAGTTTTAATAAATTGTGCAATCTGTTTGGTATTTAGTCCTCTAGGTTCAAGGTAATAGTTTAACTGCAACACCATATTAGCTAGTGCCGTTGAACGATAAGAGAACTCAAGCTGAGTGTCGCCCACATAATGAATTGCGCTTAAATAGCTCACCAATTCATTATCGACATTCTCTGTATAACTAAAAATAACTTCAGCATTTTGCCCCATTTTCTGCATTGCGTAATTACTAGATGAAATAGGTGTGCTTAGTTCAGGATAAATCCCTCCTACTGCAGCAATCGTTTTAGCATTGGGCACAGCAACATTAACTTGCACATTTTGTTCAATAATAAAGGTTATGTAGTTACTTTTTCCGATACTATTGTTAACGGAGTAGCTCCCGCCAGTAATACCATCTGGTACTGTCAAGCTGATTTCAGTGTTACTTAAATATTGAGTTTCTGCAGGGGTTGAATTGAAAAAAATTGACGTGTCATCGTCAAAATTGTCACCTTGTAATGTAATAACATCGCCACCGGAAAGCTCTCTGACGTTGCTTTCTTTAAGCAAAGGTAAACCTGCTTTGCCCACCTCAATAGGAAAGGGCTCTGATTTGATATCACCGAACGCTAATGCTACTTCACCTTGGCCTTTTACATCCGGCATGTTAAACGTGAGGTAACTAAGCTCACCTTCGCGTCGGGTTGTGATAGGAAACAAGTTAAACACTTCACCTAACACTGTAACCACAAGCACTGGGGACTGTGCCGTCGTTGGGTATCCATCAACTTCTATCTCGAATCGGTCACTCGAGCGAATGAAATATTTAACCTTACTGTCTTCATATAAGGTGGCTAATGACTCAATAAATAGGTCGCCAGGTTGCTTCCAGAGTTGTACTTTAGCCGGCGAAAGACGCTGCAAGTCGTTCACGTCAAAAATATTATCGTTGTCGTCATCAATGTCTAAATGGTCAATGATATTATCATCGTCAAAGTCTAATGGTGCAGTATTTGGTCCACTTTCTAATTGGTCATCGATACTATTACCATCTGCATCTCGATCTAAAAAGTTTGGCACTCCATCTTGGTCAATATCAGTATCGCCTTCAATTAAGTCTGAGAAGGTGTCTCCATCTGCATCATCATCTGTCCAGTTAGGTACGCTATCACCATCAATATCTAACCCAAACAAATACTCTAAACCATCAAGCACCTTGTCTTGGTCCATGTCATTTGCAATTAAGTCTGACGCAAAGGCTCGTTCTTTCATGTCATCGAAAGAATCAACGTCTTCGTCATTAAAGAAGGTCATTTCGTAAGTTAGATCTGGCCCCCCTGCATAGTTTTCATCTATCACACTTAGCTGGTAAGTCCCCGCATCATAAATAGGGAAGTTCACCACATAGACATTTGGCTTATTGAACTTGTATAAGAAAATGGAATTTATAACGAGGCCTTCGGCATTCGAAACATAAACTTGCGGCTGAAAGCGTGGAGATGATGTTTTGAAAATAGCGGTCAATGAGCGACGTTCTTCAACAACAAATTTAAAAAGATCACCTTTATCTAATTCAGAGTCGATAACTCCTTGTACTATAACTCCGTGATCAATTTCTATTGGCGTAGCAACTGAAGGGTTATCGTTTGGCTCCATTTCAATGTAGGTTTTGTACTTATTTTTACTCGCATCAAACGGATAATCATCCTGTTCATCTAGTACGCCATCTCCGTCTTCATCTTTATTCTCCCAAGTGCCAACGAGATCTGCAGGATCTGTAGGTTCTGGATCAGGAGTCGGCTCCGGATCTGGTGTTGTAGGATCGGTAGGAACGGGCTCTTGAGAGTCTGGGCCTTCTCCCTCTTGGAGATCCTCATTACAACCTGCCAGCCCTAGACTTGCGGCCAGTAAGGCAACCAACCACAGTTTGGCTGTTGGTTTAAATGTGCTGTGTTTCATCTTTATATCCCTATAAATTTCAAATTTTTCCAATTTCATAAAAGTGCTTAGCTTCTAATCTTATAATTGCGTCTTGTAACTACATCCGAAAAGGGGTCTGCATACGCATGAGTCCTTGGGAGGTGAGTGCTAAATATACATCGCCGGTAGCAGCGCTAAGGGCATTACAGGCAATCTGGTCCATACTTGGAGCGAATAATACAGAGGTGACTATCTCTTCGATGACAAAGTTGGCGAAGGGGACGATGAGCCTTTGGCACCACCGCACTTCAATTTGTAATAAGTTGGCATCTTGAACGTTTAACTGACGATTATTACCAACGCTTTTCAGAGCTGGGTTGCGGTACATTAAGTTGTTATTGGGGATCTCATAGATATAGCCATTGGGGTATTTACTGCGCACTTTAAATTGACTAAATGCCTGATTGTCAGGATTTAGTATACGAATTTCGCTTTGTATGCCGGTAGCGATTCTAGATCTGACAACGGCTTCTACCGTGTCACTGATATCTGTTCCATGAGCAAACAATGGCATCATGCCTTGCGCTAATCCCTTACGGATCTCTGTGATACTGCCATGGTGTAAGGTGCCTGCTCTAACGGCTTGTACTGTGGCTGCATCTAATGTGCTCTTACTTGAGTAAATAAACCCCCACTGGGCAATCATCATCATGACAACGAGAATGATCGGCATTACAAAAGGCAGCGCGAGATTAAACTCCATCATGCTCTGACCTTTTTGCCGGTGATTGTGTTGCCTCGTTTTCATCTGGCTGCTTGCTCACTTGGCAAGTTTTTCATGGTTGGCTTATGTGTTTCACTCTGTATGGTGTTGAGTGCATGCAAAAGTGCCTGAATTTGTCGTCCGACAGGGGTGTTTTGATCGCCTTGTCTGGCTGCTGAGCTTAGTACTTGTGTTGATTGCTTTATTCTAACCAGGCTCATGTTATACCAAGCTTTTTGATTGGCTGGCTCTAGCTCTAGACAGCGCATATAGGCAGCGATAGCAGCATCATGACGACCTGTACGGGTATAGATGTTACCCAACCTAAACCAAGCTGGCGCATAGTTAGGGACGCTGGTTAGTACCTGCAGATATAAGCTTTCTGCTTGGTCTAGTCTTGCCATTTTGTAGGCTTGCTCAGCTTCTGACTGAAGGGTCATGATCTCTTGATTGCCCTCAGGTTTATCCTCTTTATGAGAAGAGGCACATCCGCTTAGAATCAGTAGGCCTGCCATGAGTAAGCTTGCTCGTATTAATCGTGCCATGACAATATATCTCCTTGATTTATATTTTTATTATCTATGTTCCCTGCAGCCAGCTCTAATACTTGGGTCGCTCCTCTACAGGCACTGCTGCGCCAGGGCTGTAGGTTCCTTTTTATTTTTAATACCTTATTTTTATTATTGAGGTAGACAATATCGAGTGGGTATCTCATGCCTATGGTATGTACTGAGCTACAAGGTGATATCAACATGCCTTGGTTATCGGTTAGCGGTTTGCGTCCCAGTAAGCCTCTCAGGCGTAACCAGGGGGTGTTTGCAAGGAAAACTTGCTCTATTTGACAGCCATTTGGGTTGTTTAATCGGGTATTTTTCATGTTATAACTCATACATAAATTTCATGGCGATAGGGAAGGCTAAAATCATAAAGGTCACAGGGAAAATGAATATAATCAGTGGAAATACGAGCTTTACTGGCGCTTCTAGGGCCTTTTTCTCAGCACGCTGAAAGCGCTCTACTCGGCGCTGATCTGATTGCACTCTGAGTGTTTGGCCTAAACTGGCACCGGTTTTTTCAGCTTGTGCCAGTGCACTCACTAAACTGTTAACTTCAGTCACTTGCACACGCTCAGCCATATTCCTGAATGATTGGGCACGTGACATTCCGGCTCGCATGTCACGTATTACCTTTTCAAATTCAATCTTTAGCGGCCCTGCAGGGCCGCGCTCGACAGCTTGCCCAATAGCCCCTGTCATATTGAGTCCAGCTTCTATCGACATGGTGAGATAATCTAAATAGACAGGTAGGGATTTTATGATTTGGCCTTGACGTTTTTTTCGTAGGTCATTCAATGTCATTACTGGCAGGAAATAACCTAGTAGCGCTGCTAAAAACAGGTATTTTAGGTTGATATCGTCGAGTAATAGGCAGCATATAAAGGCCAGTGCTATTGCAAATAGTGTGCTGATTATCCTGATGGCAAAGTACTGCTCTGCAGTCATCATGTATGACACACCTGAGATCTGTAATTTCTTAGAGACCCTTTCTAGGTAATCAACGCTGAGATTTTCACTGATATAGAAGGCGAAAAGACGCACTAGGGGCCACAATATTTTCAGGCCTGGTGATAGCGGATCCATAAATTCACGATTAGTCTGAGGGACTTTGCGGTAGATGCGGATACAGCTCACGGCCAAAAATATGATGGCGATGGTAAAAAAGCTCACTATGATATTAACCATGTTTATCACCTATACATCAATTGCGACAATTTTTCGGATGGAAACATAGCCACTGGTGAGCATAATGATGATTAATGCGATCAGTGCCCAGCCTAAGGGCTCGGTGAATATTCTCCCCATAGATCTTGGCTCCATATGATAGAGAACCACGCCAATAAAGATGGGTAAAAGCGTCATTACTACGCCTTGCATTTTTCCTTGAGAAGTCAGAGCATCAATTTTGCCTTCCATCTCAATCTTTCGTCTTAGGGTTGTCGATAGCCTCAGTAAAACTTCAGCTAAATTACCGCCTACTTCTCTAGATATCTGCATGCCAGCAGTCACGAGTTGAAACTCATCTTCCGGGATGCGTTTGAGCATATTGTCCAGCGCAGTATTGAATTCGACCCCTAAACGCTGTTCACGTTGAAACAGTTGAAACTCTTGTTTCATTGGGGCTTCCATCTCCTCTGCCATAAACTCAATAGCGCTGCTGACATTAGCACCAGACTGCATTGATGAGGCGATCATGTTGAGGGCATCGGGCAGTTGATGAACAAATTTACGGCGTCGACGGGTGTGCAAAAATTTATAAGCAAATCTTGGTACTATCGCCAAGATAATGCTGATAATGAACCCTACAACCCATGAGCCAAGAAATATTCGCACAATGAAAGGTACTGACAGTAAGGTGATCATGTTGAGCCAAAAAAGCTGTCGCGGCTCAATAAACAGAAACATGTCAAACAAGTTCGTTCTTGCTGATGAGGTGAAAGTTTCCTGGTACTTGACGGCTAAGGTCGCAGATAGGTGTTTGAGCGCCCAGACCAGAATCGCGACCGCAAAAAAAGCAAAAATTGCGGCAAAAATTGCACTAGACATCGTTTACCTCCTTATCGAAGATATCGAGTTTCACCTTGACGCCTTGCTTACGAAGTTGCTCGTAAAATTCAGGCATAGTGCCTGTTGCTGTGTAGTAACCCTGAACCTTGCCCTCTTTGTTAAAGCCAGTTTGTTCGAATTTGAATATTTCAGACAGTTGGACAATGCTGCCTTCTAGTCCCGTGACTTCGCAGATGCTGGTGACACGCCTTGAACCATCTGAAAAGCGTGATTGTTGCACTATGATATTAACGGCTGAAGTGATCTGTTCGCGAATGGCAAGTACTGGCAAGTCCATTCCTGCCATCATGACCATGACCTCCAAACGTGAGATACAGTCTCGTGGCGAATTAGAGTGTGCAGTGGTTAATGAGCCATCGTGGCCTGTGTTCATTGCCTGAAGCATATCGAGTGCTTCACCACCTCGGCATTCACCTATCACCACACGGTCTGGGCGCATTCGTAAACAGTTTTTTACCAAGTCTCTGATCTCGATAGCGCCTTTGCCTTCTTGATTTGGCGGGCGCGCCTCTAGTGAGACAAGATTTGGCTGATATAGCTGCAGCTCGGCCGCATCCTCAACAGTGACGATTCGTTCATTATCAGGAATAAAGTTTGATAGCACATTGAGCAGAGTGGTTTTACCTGAGCCTGTACCACCAGAAATCACTATGTTCCGTTTTTGATTTACAGCGGTCTCAAGAAACTCGGCCATGGCTTGGTTCATTGAGCCAAAATTGACTAAATCATTACAACTTAGTCTCTGCTGCATAAATTTACGAATAGTGATGCAGGGGCCTTTTAAGGCTAGAGGCGGGATCACTGCATTAACTCGTGAGCCATCTTTCAAGCGTGCGTCGACCATAGGGGAGCTTTCATCGATGCGTCTGCCAATAGGGGTCACTATGCGTTCAATCGCGCCTAAAACGGCCTGATCATCTGAAAAGGCGATATCAGATAGGTAGAGGTTACCGGCTTTTTCATAGAAGATTTGATCATGGCTGTTGACCATGATCTCTGTGACTTCTGAATCGGCGATGAGTCCTTCAAGCGGGCCAAGGCCAATCGTTTCGTCGAGGACCTCTTTGATTAACGAGTCTATTTCAATCTCTTGAGGGAGTTTGAAATTTGAGATGATCTGATTGATAAGGGATTCACTTTGGCTCCTTAACTCAATGTCACTCATCTCATTGACATTCACCCGCCGCAAGTCCATCTGCTTTAGCAGCTCAGAATGTACTTTTCGGCGCCAGTCATTGCGTATTTTAATGCTCTCTAGTTGAGAAGCGCTCTGAAGCGGTAATGTGCTTTCTGTTTTTTTACTTTTCTCTTTATGCGGCTCAGCACTCTCTTGAGGAGAGTCGGTTATCGATTCAGTCTTAAGTGAGTCTGTATTTGGTTCTTGGGCCACTGGCTGAGCAGAAAACTCAGGATCGGTACTGTGTACCCGTATCTGATAATCACCGACTTGAATCTTATCCGTGAGGGTGAGAGGCCCAAACTGGGCTGTTTTCTCATTATTCACTTTTAGACCTGTTCGGCTCTTATTATCTTGGATGAAGATACCTTGATCATTTTGCGTCAAAACTGCGTGGTGCTTAGATACCTTAAAGCCCCTTAAAACAATCAGTTCATCAGGATCTTTGCCTATTTTACAATGAGGGTGAATACACTGGAATTCGCCGACCTTAGTACCTTTTGTGGTGCTTACAACTACGTTAAACATCTCACTCTCCTAATCTAAGATATAAAATGCTTCGAGTTCATTGGCTTCAATTGCCATCTCTTGACCGCGAGCGAGTTGCTTGTCGTGGCTCTCTTCTCCAGGGTAAACAACCGTAGGTGTGACAAAGATGACCAGTTCAGTTTTGTTATCTTTAAAATCTCTAGATTTGAATAATTCACCTAGAATAGGAATATCACCTAAGAGTGGGAATTTATTGACAATTTTTGACATTTCGCTGTTCACTAAGCCTGAGATCACTATGGTTTCGTTGTTCTTCACATTAATCACTGATTCAGTTCGACGAGTGAGCATTCCTGGAATACCGTCAATGGCGACAGAAGGGTCTATAGAGCTGACTTCGGCCATAACGCGACTGACAATATTTAGCTGATCATCAACGACAGGTTCGATATCGAGCTTTATGCCATATTCTTTAAACTCGACATCCACCGCACCGAGCCCACTAATACTACGGATCGGAAACTCACCACCTGCCAGAAAGCTGGCTGATTCGCCACTACGAGTGGTCAGGTTTGGCTCTGCCAGCATTCGTGCATCACCCTTTTCGGACAGGAGCTGAATTTGAGAGCCAATTCCGGTCACGATTCCAAAATAACTCCAGCCACGGGTATCGAGTACGCCAATACTGTCGGTTATCGCTCCACCAATGGCGTCAGCATATTGCCCTGGTGAAGCTACGCTGAAAATGGGGTTTGAACTAAAGGCTTTTGCTGCACCATAGGCGGGGCCTGACATAGCTGTGTCCCACTTGATGCCTACGTTGTTGAGTGTTGATTTATTAAATTCAACAATTTTGACCTGCATCTTGACCATGGGAGATAAAGCTTTTGCGAATCGTAAATATTTTACGAGGGAGACAACATTAGGTGCTTCATCAATAATTTTTTCTAGCTGTTGTTTTAAGACTAGATCGGCTTCACCTTGTACGACGATGAGACCATCACTTTCCGTTACTTTTAATGAAGGGAAAGCTGCCAACATCTGTTTTACTTTGTCAGTGGTCCGCAAGCTGTTGTCGTTAGTGACTGTGATGCTGAGCTTGATTAATTTACCGTCTTTTTGCCATAGTTGCAGATCTGTGTTTCCTGAAGATTCTCCGATAAGTAGCACGCCTTTATTGTCGACCACTTTTGCACTGAGAACTTTGCCATTACCAACAACAATACGTTCAACATTAGCGGTTTTGTAGAGCTCTACAGCTCCGACGTACAGCTTCAATGGTTTATTGTTATGGGCGAAACTGAGGAAGGGAATGAATAGGCATACCCAAATAATGTTTATTATGATTTTAATTTTCATAGCGCAGTTTTATTCTTTAGTTGACTCAGCTGTTCTAGCATTTGAGTAGGTAATGGGTAGGCTTGAATGGAGGTTTTTATGCCACTACCACCTGTAATTATTTCTACTTCTCTGGTTAAGGCATCTTCAGATAGGTTAAAGATTTGTCCTTCGTGTAGAGAGGTAAACGCTAGGGGGAGGCTTTCGTTTTGATTACGTAGCAAGGTGACAAACTTACCTTTCTTTTTAGCTAGAGTGACTCTGGCTGCATCATCAACATTGAGAGCAAGCGTCACCGTATTGTAGGCATTTGGATTGTCATAAAGTGTGTCTACTAACTCTGGATTGACATCTATACTGTGTTTTCCTGTTGCCAGTACCGTAATATCTTCAAGTAGTAATTGCAGTTTATTGCGATCATTGTTGTCTACACCCTCTTTGAAGGATAGGAGCAGATCGATATGATCTGACGGAACCAACATACCCGCGGTTGAGTTAATTTCGTCGATGTTTATTGTGACTGCTCGTTGACCCTCTTTAAGCATATCTGAAAATTGCTCAATTCTATGGCCAGGTAGATAGCTAGCCATTAACGGACGGCCAGGAGAGATAGGTGCAAGCAACATCTGCCCCATGATTTGGTCAAAATCTCTTGGGTGTATAGCATCAAGTGGCAAGGTGTCAGCTTGAATCTGCCTAACAGACATATTTTGCTGTGAGACGATGTCACCTTTTCTTAGCTCTTGCGTTGCCACCACGACATCTGCCATCACGATATTGTCTTTCGACAACTCAGACCTCAGCTCTTGCTCTTTAGTGATGAAGTAATTTTTAGTTGCCCAAGCTGCGATACTCCCTAGGACAATGGCTATGAGGAGTAGTACCCAGTTGAAGTCTATAGATTTGATTTGCATTGTTAGACCTAATTTAGTTGGGCAGAGTTGGTAATGACTTGCTGTATGCAAATGCGGTATACCAGTCACTTAATGAGTCAAGGCAGAGCTCCATGACGTTATTATCGTTCTCTATGGGGGTTAACAGTGCGGCAATCAGCGCGGAGCATACGACGAGATACTCGACACTTGCTTGGCCTTCTATGCTGGTTTTTTTGATGGAGATATACATCTTTAAAGTCCTTCCATGACTTGATTGGCTACGATATAAGTTTTTGATTGTTTTTTATTAAAACTAAGATCAATGATGTTTGTTCCTTGGCTCATCTGCAGTGCTGCTTTACCTGCCTGGGTGTCTAAAATGGCAGAATTTTCTAGCCAACCCCTTCGTTGGTAGTAGCGGCGGTAGTAGTGGTAACTGGCTGATAGGCTTTGAGGGCTACTCAATACTAAGGTGCGACCTTGCTTGAAAAGGTCTTGAGATTGAATATCAGAAATTACCCTTGCGCCATTAGGCTTTGGAAACTGAACTTGATTCGCTTCAATGAGCTCTGATTCATCAATATTTTTTGTTATACCGACATAAGTCACGACACCATCATAGCTTTTACTGATGCGAGCAGTGAGAAGGTAGGGGCCCTGTAAGCTGTTGATCACGTAATCGCCATTAAACATTTTTGCATCGAAGCGTTCACTATCTGCTTGCCACTGCTTTTTAAAGAAGTTGGCCGTCATCATCTGGCTTTGTTTGTCGTTCATCACCCAGGTTTTCATAGGGTAGCCGTGGTATCTCATACTATCCGCTACGACTTCTACCTTCGCAGTGTCAGGAAATTCAATTTCAGGCCAATCTGAAGCGTATATAGTGGCTGAAAATAGTAGGCTTGATAGCAGTAAGTGAAGTTTCATTCATTAACCTCCGCAATTGGTTGTGCCGTACGTACAGAGTCGGTTGGTAGGGAGGATGTCCGGGTCTACATGTCCCAGTTTTAGCCTACTTGGGCGCAGCTCTTTACCAAAAGGGATGATGCCTAATAAGCTCTGTGCGGTACGAATAACGCTGACATCCATGTAGTTGGTAAGTACTAACCTTTTCACTCTGTTTTTAACATGGTAAGGACCTGCAGCATTCCAACCTGAAGCGAGTAAAGCGCTATTGCTGTTTACATTGAGGTCTAGATTATCGAAAGGTGCTAGGTATAAATTTTGGATATCAGTACTGACACTCGTACGGTAAAACTGATCGCGCTCTAATGAAAACCCAGTAAAAGAAAGCAGCCCTACAGCACTGCCTACAGCACTCCCTACTGCACCAGGTAGACGTCTCCCCGTATGGGAGCGAGTGAATCTGTCAAGCTCATTAGTATTTGCAGGTGTTTGTTGATTCGACTTAAGCAGCGTATCGGCGAGTTGATTTTGTTGAGTTTGATGCCTTAGCATTGGGTGAACACTTCTGTTCCAATCCCATTGGTCACTGGGGCGGCTGCTCAGTGGGTTGCCATCATTTTGATAAAACCGCCACGGGATCTGTTTAGCTGTATCTTGTTCACTTTTTTGAGCCAGATATAACCCGCTTCTTCTGGGCAGCCTGCTTGGTCGTCGCTCTTTCCAGACTGTTCTTTCCCAAGCCGAATAATGGGAGGCTTGTTGAGCTTTATGTTGTACACCGCCAATTTTAGCCATGAATGGCAAGATGATAAGCAGTGGAACCACGACAAACGTGAGGCCTACTACGCTTTCTATTAATGCTTGACCGCGTTGTTTATTAACTTGATGTTGCATTACAGCATCCTAGTTAATGCCAAAACGACATTGCGTTCAGTATTTGTGGTGTCTGATAAGCGTGTTTGCCAGAAGGGGTTGTAGAGGTTGCCATACTCATGACGACCATCACTTCTTCGCCATGCGGATGACGATACCATGAGATCATAAGGTCTTGAGTAATAGACTTTAGCTGCAGAAATCGCTGTCATTCTATCGCCCAGCATCTGCTCACTTTGTGCTGGGTTAGTGTTATTGTCACCGACCTCTACGATGCTGCTGGTGCGAATATTGTTTTGAGACTTGGAAACGACAACGGCAATATTATCTGTTTGGTTTTTCGATTCGGCGCCATTGGCTAAGCCGTAAAAGGGTTGTACCCCGTTATAGCCACCTCGTGTTTCTTGATCATCGCCTGCATACCGAGAGGCCCACCCATTTCTATTTCTGCTGCTTCCCCAAGAGCTATTGTTACCGACTCTTTCTATATCGGCTCTGTTATCTGACCGTGTGGCTCCCCAGCCAAGTGGAATTTCACTGTAGCCTCTCCAACGACACCCAGACCAACTGCAGCGAAATTTTGATAAATGAAAGCTGATGGTATCCATAGATGTCCAAGTTTCAGCTTCATTATTGCCATTAGATATAAGCTCACTTCCACCTGCCTTATATGTTTTCCATCGAAGCGGAAAGGCAGTAAAGGACCAAGGAAAACTCAGTTTATAGCTACGGGATTTGCTGAAAGAGTCTCTAGAGTCTAACGAGACGGTAATGAAGTCTTGAAACTGGCTGGTGTTACTCTGTGAGCGGCTTCGTTGATTTTGGTTTTGATTCTGATTACTTCTGCTATGTCTTTTTTGAAAATTGACCCATACATTTCTGACATCGTTAAGCATTTGTGGGTTTTGCATGAGATCCAATTTAGCTTTGGGGTCATTGGCTTTAACTATGTCATCAGCGGTGATAACAGTAGAGGTAAGGCCTGCATAATGTACAATTTGTTGAGAAATAGCCAAGGTTTGTAGGATGACATCTTCAGCATAAACTAAGGCTTCGAGTACTGGCTGTGCGACACTATTTATCGCACCTACCGCTGATTCGATTCCTGAAAGGACTTGGCCTAAGTATGGAACCCAACATAGCGTATCGCAGGCATTTTTTGCGAATTTATCAGTCATGTTAAACCACGATGATAAGCCCACCATTTGAGCTACCGCGACCTGGTTGGCGACTGAAGCACGATTAGTATATGCCTTAAAATTGAAATCACGGGCTGCAATGGTGGCAATACTGTAAGCCGTGTTATCGGCAGTATTTTGTAATCTGCTGCTATTTAAGTTTAGCTGTGAGGCATTAAAGCTAAAAATTACAACCATCAATGCAAACGACATTAATATTAGGGACAAAACCATAGCTTGGCCTTGATGTCGTTTCAGCATACGTCCATGCTTCATTACTGTATCGTCCATGTGCTAAAACTGCACTTCAATGTGGGCAACAAGTGAGTGACACTTGCTTAAACCTGTAAACTAAATTAACTAAAGGGTGTAAAAAACTATAAGGGTTAAGCTAGGCTAATCTACTCCGCCACCGCCACCGCCGTTACTGTCACTGGCACTGTTTGCCCCTTCATTGTAATTTCCGAGGTTGTAATCGTTATTGGCAACTGTGGCTGCTTGAGTCGCAGAGCCTTGTGCTGCAGCTATCTGAGCGTTTGAATCAACACCTGATATTTCAGAAGCTAAACCAGCGACTTGATTACGGATAGTTTGTCCGAAGAAGCTATAGACACCGATTGCTGAGACGGCAATCAGTGCCACAATAATAATGTATTCGGTCATACCTTGACCTTTTGTGCTGCGTATATTCATCATTCAAATCCACTTTTGATAAAAAGCAAGAACCGAAGTTCTTGCTTAAATACGGGCTCTAAACTAGTTACCAGTTGCAGCTGTGTTTGCGCCTTCGTCGTAATTACCTAAGTTATAATCTTCGTTAGCCACCGCTGTTGCAGTTGTAGCTGATGCTTGTGCCGCTCCAATCTGGGCATCAGCACTAGTACCTGACATCTCTGCAGATAAACCTGCTACTTGGTTACGAATTGTTTGGCCAAAAAAGCTATATACACCGATAGCCGATACAGCAATTAATGCGACGATAATAATATATTCGGTCATACCTTGACCGCGTTGTTTTTTGTTTAACATCATTCTCTCCTTGAAATATAAAATGTGACCGTCGACATTTTATACAAGTATGAAAATCGCTCAATTATCCTTGCGGATAATATTTAGTTACATATATATCCGTAAGGATAGTATGCGCATTTTAGGTGAGGTTTAACTTAGGTGTAAAATAATTACTTATTATTTAATCTGTGCTTGTAAATTTATATTCCATTGTACTCAGAAGCGACTATGCCCAGTCTCATAAAGTGAAAATGTAGCTAGTGTTACTGGAGAATAATTGCTAAGAAATGGTCGCTGGTATAGCCATTGTTCAATGTCACTAATCCAGTGCGTTTCGACAAAATATATGTTGGATGACATTCCATGTCATTAACTCACTTAAGGTATTTGTAAGGGGGCTACATCAAATTATCTATTCTGGCCATTCTAATAGCTGTTAAAAATCAGCAAAGTTTTCAGGGTCTTGGGCAATACACCAATCCCAAGCTGCTTGTGTTATAGGGGAGTCATCACTGGATCTATCACCATCAGCTAAATTCGCCATCTCAAAGGCCATATCCATGATTTTCTGATTAATCACATCCGAAAAATCATCATTATCTACTGGATAGAGATCAAGGATCATTTCACGAACAAAATCAGGTGCTTCTTCGTTTAATTGAACACCTAATGCCGAACGGTCAGTTGCTGGTGCCATACTCGAGCATTCATCCCACTGTTTTTTTGTTGTACAGCAATTCATCGACGTGGCCTTGATCTATACTTTCACTCAGGGCCTCTCTATATATATTGCTGTCAAAGTCCCATGGCATTAGTTTTTCTGTAGCGATACTTGTACCACAATAAAGTAGAGCTATTATGGCTAAAGCTGATTGTAGATTTGAAAAATGTTTGGTTGTCATATTAAACTCTTAATGTAAAGGAGAGTGCGGGCATAGGCATAACCCGAACTTTAATAAAGTAAGATTGGTATTGTGATAACGGTTACTTATTAATTGATGCTGCAGTGGCGTTTTATCTATTTTACTCACTTTGCTCTACTTCCTTATACACCGCTTGGTGACGTGAAAGAACATTAAGCAGAATAAATACATCAATGGCTGAAATTACAATAAATACGACGATAAAAATACATTCTGTCATGCCTTAATCGTGCTTATAACGTCCTTTTCCTTTTTGGGAAAACACGTTCGGCTACAGTTATATAATTGTCACAATGCCTCAACTACCCTTAGGGATAGTATTGATGTTGGGAACCTACCCGCAAGAATAGGTTGTTAATGTGTCGTGAACCCTTGTCCGTAAATCAGTAAAAGCTGACCCCGGTTTTTTATCTGAGATTTTTTATATATGTTCTGCAAATGCATTTTAATGGTATTTATTGATACATTTAATTGATTTGCTACTTGCTCATTACTCATGCCTCGACATACAAGGGATATAACCTCCTTTTCTTTTTTCGTAGTCGATGAAATAAGGCTAAGTTTCTCTTTTTTATGTGGGGTACGATTAGTTTTTAATATAAATTTTGAAAATGCGGCATTACTAAAGCACAAGTTCCCATCAATCACATTGGTCATCTTTTTGATTAAAATATATGAGCTTTCACTAGCAGGTAGTGCGGCGTTAAAGCCATGCTCTATAAGTAATAGTTCATCATCGACGGTGAGTGTTGGGCAAATTGCAATGTGTGTTCCTGAGCTGAATAGTTCATAGTCAACTTGTTGTAAGTGTTTTGGAATACAGTCGATGAAATGGATTAAAATCTTAGTACTTGAGCTTGTGTTAAGCCAAGCCTGGGTTAGATTATTTTCCACATTTACACTGAGGTTTAGTAAGCCGGCAGCACTTTTTGCAAAGATATGGTTACTAGGGGTTTCATTGATAGTGAATATTTCGCCATCATACATTTCATTTCCTTATGACATCTGTTTGATGTAATACTTTATTACTAGGATAAATTTACTACTTATTTTGTTATTATTATAATTGTGTAAGTCATTTTGCGGCATTATATATTCAATTCATTTGGTATTGTAGTATTTAAGTTTATTGTCTTTATCATTTACAAATGCAAGGCAATATCGCGTAAATAAAATGTTACATTTGTTTGTTGCTGATTAACCCAGAAAGTGAGCTTTTATTTATAGCTACGTGTTTCAGAACCGTAGGAGGGGGGCTTTCATATTTACAATGATATTTGGGTTAATGCTTGTCTTGTTGGCTGTTTTTCTCTGTGGGATACTTCAGGCATAAACAACTATCCCTAGCACTTTTTAGTCTGACATTGGCCTTAGTTATTAAGCATATTTCAGATGATCCTTACTGGCTTATTAATGCTTATTAATGCCTGTTATGGCTTAATGCTTTCTATACGCCAGTCAGGAAGCTTGTCGTTAAGGTCTTGGCGTATTTTATCGGCATCTCCTCTTAGTAGAATATAGGGTGGCTTGTTAAAACTATTCAGTGCCATCAATTTCACATCGCTGACAGTGAGTGCTTGTGCTCGAGCTTGGCTGTCTATCCTGTCTTGAGCCTTGCGACTTAATGTAAGTTGCTTAACATAATCTTGTTTCATTGAATGCTGACTCTGCATCGTTAGCGTGTACTTACTTTTCTCATAGGTTTTGAGTGCATCGAGCTCTGGAGCGTTGATACTTTGTTCGCTGGCAAGTTGCAGGTGGGCTAAGATCCCTGTGACAAAAGCGCCCGTGTGCTGTAGCTGGGTGCTGCCATAAAACTTTAAGGTGCGAGATAGCGGGTTATCGTAGCAGCGTCCGTAGATACCGTAAGTAAGGCCACGCTGTTCTCTTAAATCATAGTAGAGTCGACCTGAAAAGCTGCGTCCTAGCCAACTGGCGAGTAGCTGACAACTGAGAGGATCACTACTTGATAATGGGCTTTCGCCGCTTAGGGTATTAGAGGCTGACAGTGGCAGCCTATAACCGACTCTCACCTGAGTTTGAACGGCGCCAGGTGCATCAATCAGATAGATGGTCTTGCTGGTATTTGAAAATGCCGCTACATCACGACTAGGCTGTATGAATAAGGTGTTTTCGTCTTTTACAGTTTCTTGAACTGTTTCTTTAGCATTAACTTTTCCTGGGTTTCTAGCTGAGTATTTAGCTGAGTTTTTGGCTAGCAGTTCGGCTAAACCTGTGGCTTGAGTTATCAATGCTTCTTTTGATTTAGCATTATCGAAAGAGAGCGTTTCTGGCTGTTTATTGTCAGTGGTGGACATAAATAGATGCCATTTAGCCTTGAGTTTGATCTCATTTTGTAATTGCACTAAATCACTTTTAGTTAGCTCATCTTGCAGGGTTTTATCATCTAAAGCTTGGTTATAGGGATGCTGTTCCCCTAAGATTAATTTCGCCCATACCTTATTAATTTCACCGCCACTATAAGCGTTAATATGTTTATCAAGCTTGAGCTTTCTGCGCACATTATCTAGGTCAATATTGGCGAACGCATCACTATTCCAGCTGCTAGCAAGTATGCTCAATGCATCGGTAAGCTCTTCTGTCGGGCAGGCCATTTTTAAGTTTATGCTGTGCATACTCGGCTGGATCCGCAAGCTTTCGATACAGGAGATTGTGTGCTGGGATGCTAGCCAAATGGCATATTCATTGAGTGCAGTAGAGAGAATATCTATGTTGTAAAAAGGCTTGTTAGGGTTAATGAGTACTAGCTCAATATAGTTAAGTTTAGAGGCACTTTCTGGAAAGAGGTGCAGGGTAAACTTGGGAGAGACTTGGTGTAATTGGGGTGCCCAAATGCTAGTGCTCTTATCGAGCAATGCCGAAGGGGATTTGACTTGTGGCGCGCCAGATAACTGATTAAATTCAGGCGTTATGGGCGATACGGAGTCGGTGAACACTAACTTTGTTTGTTGGCAGCCCAGTATCGTTAGCATGAAAGCGATTAAAGGGATCAACCGAACCTGAATGGGCATAGCAAGTCTGATATTGCTCATAACACCTTGTCCTCTAAGCTATCGATTAGCCCCTTTGGTAGCCATTCCAGTATGGTTTTCCCCCATCTGATATACCAAGGCGGTAGAAGGTCTACTCTGACATACCCCTGGTTAAAATATTGGGTTGCAACCCGGCGAATATCTTGGGTTGTGACCTGTTCAATACGTATCCATTGTCCGGTTAAAGGTGCATCTCTATCTTGAGGTAAGGTGGCTGATAAGCTTCTTGCTAATAGTGAAGGGCTATCTATTTGGCGCAGCTTAACGTTGAGCCACTGGGCTTTGAGCCGTGTTAGGGTTTTATGGCTTATTCCATGCTGGGCTACCTCGTCAAGCATGCTTTCAACCCCCTGAGATAACTTGTCTAATGAGATATTCGCTCTGGGGACCATCACCAAGTTTGCTACGCCCATATGCTCCATTGAGAGTGGAATAGAGTAGGTCAGTAGTTGCTCAGGATCGCTTAAGCCGCTCTGTTTGATAAGACTGTTTCTGTTTTGAAATAGGTATGCCTCGAGTAAGGTGATGGCCGCTGCATCTTTATGGGATTGACCTACAGTGTGCCAAGCCAGTAGCAGCGCAGGCCAGGGGCCGCGGCTATCGACAATCTCTCCTCTAACAGGCTTATTGTCAAAGCTGATGGCGTGGTGCGTCACTTTTGCCTGACTTGGTCGCTGCCACTCTTTAAACTGAGTCTCTACCCAACGCTCAGTATCGGCTGGGAGTGCACCGACAATACTCAATTGCATGGCATCGGGACGATAATGCTGGTGATGAAAAGCCGTTAGGCTCTCAGGTGTGGCGTTGTTAATATCTTTTTTAGAGCCGATAACTGCGTGCTGATATGGAGTCCCTTGGGCTTGTTGTAGTAGAAACTCCATCGCTTGGCGGACATAGGGCTGATTATCTATGCTAGTGGCCATCTCCTCTAACACTGTTGCCTGCTGGTTTTGCACGGTTGCAGTGGTCAAAGCTGGGCGGATAAAGCGGTCGGCTTCGAGCCAGAGTGCCAGCTCTAGAGCATCGGATGGGATCGTTAAATAGTAGTTGGTGTAATCAAAGAAGGTTGACGCATTAAATTGGCCGCTCAATGAGCTCATCGTTTGTGCGTAACTGTCACCGGGGGCATTTTGGCTGCCTTTAAAAAGCATATGCTCAAAGAGGTGGGCATAGCCCGTTTCACCTAGCTTTTCGTCGCGAGAGCCGACACTGAACTGGCTTGCTACTGAAACTGCTTCTCCGCCATCTAATGCAAGAAGCCTGAGTTGTAAGCCGTTATCAAGTGTATGATAACTAATCTTTTGTTCGAGTTCATAAAGGGGCGATGATAGCAGCTCTAGGTCAACCTCTGTTGCTTGAGATAGCTTTGCCGTTGAGGCAAGCAAGCTTATAACAAGCAGTAAACCGACGCTTACGTCACCTCTTAAAGCGAAATCCATTTTCATTAGCTGGCTTTTATAAACTGTTAGTGATTATTTTATAACAGCTTTTTACTGCATAAATCTAGAGCATGAGGTCTGTTTTACAGCGATTTGTGTGACAATTTATTTTAACCTCAGTCGCTTAGCGAGCCGATGAAGATTGCCTGAGTCGAGTTGTAGCTGACGAGCCGTAGCCGCCCATTGGCCATTGTTTTGTGTCAGTGCCTGGCGAATATATTGAGATTGAAACTCATCGGTTGCATCTTTAAGGCTGTTGTTACCTATCTCAAATTGACTTTGACTGAGGTTGCTTTGGTGGCTTGCTTGCACTGTTGTGGCTAAGCCTTCGCTTGAGGTTATTGGCTCAAGGTGCTGAGGGGCGATCTGGCAGATATCATCTCTAGTTTGTGCTTTGGCAAGAACAGCTGCGCGGTGCAGGGCATGCTCTAACTCTCGGACATTACCTGGCCATGAATATTGTTTGAGCTGACTTAGGCTTGCAGGGCTTAAGCTTAGGTTTTTTATGCCAAGTTTCTGTCTGCACTTCTCGACAAAATAGCCGCTAAGTAAGGTGATATCATCACCCCGCTCGCTTAACGGCGGCACCATAAGTGGAAACACGCTGAGTCTATGATACAGATCGGCGCGAAAACGGCCTGCGAGTACTTCCTGTTTTAGATCTTTGTTGGTTGCTGCAATGATGCGAACATCGACCTTACGGCTGCGATCGTCGCCGATCTTTTGTAGATCGCCATATTGCAGCACTCGCAGTAACTTGGACTGTAGTGTAAGGGGAAGCTCACCTATCTCATCAAGAAATAATGTGCCTTTATCGGCAAGTTCGAACTTGCCACTGCGGTTACTGATGGCACCGGTAAAGGCGCCCTTCACATGACCAAATAGTTCACTTTCGGCGATAGACTCAGGCAGTGCTGCGCAGTTTAAGTAAACCAAGGCCGTTTCGCTGCGGTTTGAGCCTGCATGAACGGCTTGAGCAACTAGCTCTTTACCTGTGCCAGTCTCACCTAAAATCAATACGTTTAGATCGGTTGCCGCGACAACCTTTATCTCATTGTTTAGTGACTGCATGATCTCAGATTGACCAATGATCTCAATATCTTTATCAGTTGCTATGCCAAATTGCATCGCTGGATCTGAGTCTTGAGATTGCATAGCCGCTTTTTCTAATCTATCGACCATCAAGGCGTTGTTGAGGGATACAGCCGCAATTGCACTTAAGCTTCTGAGTTCACTGTTAGTGAATTTATCGAACTGTTGAGGGTCGAAGGCGTCAATGGTGATCGCGCCAATCAGATGTTCGTTGGCAAATAACGGCAGGCCAATACAGGCATGGACTTTGAGCTCATCACCTTGATGGGGAATAAGACCATCGTAGGGATCGGCAAGGCTACTGTCGGCGGGAAATCTGACGATATCACCTGCACGGGCGATGGCTTCAAGCCTTGGATGCTCATCGACCAGAAAGCGTCGACCTAACACGTCGGCATTGAGCCCATCTATGGCCAATGGCGTAAATTGCTGACCTTGAAATGCGAGCAAAGCTGCGGCATCACAGTGTAGGTTTTGCCTAATGGTGTCGAGTAATCGAGAGAATCTATCGCGGTTCGACAGCCCAGAGGTGATATCGAGTGCGATAAGGGTGAGTTCTGTCTGACTCAAGGCCATGTTTGCTCCTAATGCAAATGGGTTGCATTCCTTGGGGATGTCTATCTGATATGAGCTGTAGCGTTATCTGGATACTATGTCATTTTGACATCGATGTTGATAAGTTTATTACTACAGCGGCATAATTGTAAAAAAAGGGGCCAAAAGGCCCCTAGGTTTACCACTATTAATTAAGCGTTAGCGGAGAGCTCATCTGTAGCCACTTCAGTTGCCCCTTTGCTGATAGCCTTCTTGATAATATCGAAGAAGAATAATCCCATGAATAGGCCGCCAATACCGAAGATGATATCGCCCGGGACACGCATCCAAACGAGTGTCTCAATGAGTGGGCTATGGATAACTTCCGGTGAACGGGCAAACCAGTAGCCATTTTCGATAACAGCGAAGAACTGAGTGATACCCACTGGCAGTAGCGACATCACAATCATCGCCATCAAGCCGATGTTGAGGGTCCAAAATGCGCCTTTTAGGTATTTCTCATTCCACTGCATTTGACCTGTCAGGCCGCGGGTACAGAACAGCATTAAACCGATACCTAGCATGCCATATACTCCCATAAATGCACCGTGAGCATGGGTTGCTGTGGTATTTAGGCCCTGTACAAAGTAGAGCGAGATAGGTGGGTTAATCAAGAAGCCGAGTATGCCTGCACCGAATAGGTTCCAAAATGCGGTAGCAACGAAGAACATGATGGCCCACTTGTAACGGATCATCCAAGGTGCAGCTTGACGTAGCCTGTAACTCTCAACGGCTTCATAGCCTATGATAGCTAGCGGTACCACCTCTAGTGCCGAGAATATCGCGCCCCAAGCAATGACCGACGTTGGCGCACCTGTGAAGTACAGGTGATGCAAGGTACCAATGAGGCCACCCGTTAAGAAGATAAGCGTCGTGAAGAGTACAGCAGCATTGGCGCTTCGAGTACGGATTAGACCTAACCTTACTAGCATAAGGGCAATAACGGAGGTGGCGAACGTCTCAAAGAAACCTTCAACCCAAAGGTGCACTACCCACCAACGCCAGTATTCAGCAATGGCAAGGTTAGTGTGCTTACCCATAAAGAGGCCTGCACCGTAGAATAAACCAATAGCGACACAAGATGCGTACAGTACCCAAACAACAGGTGCCATATCACCTTGCTTATTCAGTGCTGGTTTTATGGCTGCGGTGACAAGGGCTAACCAGATTAACAGTCCGCCCAGTAGCAATATCTGCCAGACACGGCCAAGGTCGATATATTCGTAGCCTTGGTGACCGAAGAGGAAGTTCATATCCAGATCGAAGTACTGTTGTACGCCAATCCATTCACCGGCCATGGAACCCAGTACGACAACCACGAGTGCAGCCCAAAGTACGTTGACACCGAGACGCTGATATTTAGGTTCATGCCCTGAAAGTGCAGTGGCAATATATAAACCTGTGCCTAACCAAGTGGTGGCGATCCAAAATACTGCGAGTTGGGTGTGCCAGGTTCGGGTGACGGAGTAGGGAAGGATCTCTGCCAGTGGGAAGCCGTAAAATTCCTGTCCCTCTACCGCATAATGCGCGGTTAATCCGCCCAATAGGATCTGCAGCAGGAAGAGTCCGATAGCGGTAACGAAATACTTGCCAACGGCTTTTTGTGCTGGCGTTGGTTTCTTTAAAAATAGTGGATCTTGCTTAGCAGGTTCTGGCAGTGGCTCATGTTTGCCCGCTGCGTGGTACCAGACTAATCCTCCGATACCTGCGATTAAGCTTACAACACTTAAGATTGACCATACGATATTGCTCGAAGTAGGTGTGTTACCCAGTTGAGGGTCGAAAGGCCAGTTGTTGGTATAGGTATAGTTTTTATCAGGGCGCTCAGTGATGGCTGCCCATGCTCCCCAGAATAGGAAGGCATTCAATTTTTCACGGCGCTCAAGGCTTGGGATTGTCCCTTCCTTCATTGCATACTGCTCTCTGAGTACAGAGAGTTTAGGATCATCACCAAACAGTGATAAATAGTGTTGGCTAATGACATTGATCGCTGCAATGCGAGTGTTAGATAGCGTGACTTGTGTGGTTTCATCAGCATTTGTCACGACCGTGTTGTGACGCATATCTTCACGAAGAAGCTGCTCTAAACCAGCCTGCTGATCGCTTGCAAGTGCGCTAAACGGTTTTTGATAGCGTTGCTCGGCTGTGATATTTAACCACGCCTGCGCTTCACGATGTAGCCAGTCGGCAGTCCAGTCTGGCGCGACATATGAGCCGTGTCCCCAGATAGAGCCAAGTTGATGCCCCCCCATTGAGCGCCAGACAAGTTGCCCTTGCTCGACATCATCTTTACTAAATAGTGTCTGTCCACTTTTGTCAGTAAATGCCATTGGAATAGGCGGTTTTTCACGATAAATATCACTCCCTAAACTCAGTAGTACAGTGAAGGAAGCAATAAGCACTGCGATGAGTGCAATTGCGGTTAATTTTAGTTTGCTCATAGATCCTCTTAGCGCGGTAATTCAGGCGCTACAAGCTTTGCACTAACCGTTCCAACTATTTAATTGGTTGTTTTAATTGATTAATGATGATTGATTGTCTTTTTCGGTTGTCATTATGACAATTTTGGCAGATGTCATAATGACACTTGGTGTCAATATGACATCTGTGGTGTAGTGTAAAAAAGACTTTAGTGGAAAATGCTTGTTAACGCTTGGCGATGACTGCTAGGAGGGGGTTGAAAGTAGGAGGGGGTTGAAAGCGGGGGGGGGTGGAGTAAAACGCCCCCGAGTGTAATTATTACCTTATTGAAAAACAGGCTGAAAATGAGCGTTAATAAACGGATGGATCATCTTTGTTAGGTCTGGTCTTAAAGCGGCGATGCAGCCACATATATTGAGAGCGCTCTTGGTTGATAATCTCTTCAATGATCTTATTACCACGTTTCGCATCGCTAACCTCATCTTCACCCGGGAAGTTCTCTAGGGGAGGCTTTATCTCTATGGTGTAGCCTTTATCATCTTTATTACGGATGACACTGAAGGGAAGTACTTTGGCTTTGCCTAAGCGAGCGAGTGTTGTAGCACCTGTGATTGTTGCCGCGTCAGGCATGGCAAAAAATGGGATGAAGGTTGCACTTGAGCGACCAAAGTCCTGATCTGCGGTATACCAGATCACATCAGGGCTACGAAGACAGCGCACCATTTGGCGAAGATCGCGTTTGGGCACTAAGGCTTTATTTGAACGTAGCCGCCCATTTACCTGTAGATATTCCATTACGGCGTTGTCGTGAGGACGGTATACGCCGACACCGGGTTGAAATTGGCCAAAAATTCTCGCACCCATTTCGAGTGGCAGGCAGTGAACGGCAAACAGGATGACACCATGTCCATCAGCGAGTGTCTTTTCGACATGCTCTTGACCTTTGATGGTCATATGCTGTTGCACTTTTTCATCGGACCACCACCAGGCATTGATAGTGTCGAAGATAGCCTTGCCAGTCTCTTCAAAGTTACTTAATAGCAGTGCTTGTTGTTCTGCTTCGCTCATATTTGGGAAACATAGCTCTAAATTTCGCTTAGCAGTATCTACACGCTTACCTATAACAAGCTTTGCTAGCCGCCCGATGAGTGCTCCCAACTTCATCTGAGCAGATAAGGGAAGAAGTTGGGTCAGGCGCATCAGGCCGACACCTAGCCAAATAAGCCAGTATTTAGGGTGATAAAGGTGTGTTGAAAATTGGGCTTTTTCTACCACAAGGAGACTCTGATATGCTGAAGTTAACTGATTATTCTAACGCAAGTTTGCTTGCTTATGGTGGAAAATATCGAATATATTCTCAGTAAAGTTATGTACAATCACACTACTGTTGCTGAGCATGTTAATGATCATTTATGGGGACACTGTCAGGTATGAATATTATTAGGGACACTAAGTGTCCTGGTTAGCACTCAGCTTGAGTCTTTCTATGGCTTGGAGCGATATAGGCAGCAAGCAAGCGCTTGTTTGCGAAGCCGCTCAACTTGAGTATTGTTTAGCATCATTGCCTATTACAGTCAGAAAGCAACTTCCCTCGCATCTTTCTAGTTATCATCAAGCTATAGGTCATAGGGGGGCGATGGTGATCCCTGTATCTGATCCTAATATATCGGGATTGATACTGCTTTCCCCTGAGAGAATACCTAAAATTAGCTTAGTGACCCTTGCTGGTAAGGTTGAGAGCTTAACGCTGACCCAAACTGATAAGATGACGCTTTGGCATGAATTGGGTCATCTACATGTAAAAGCGTTAGAGGAGCTAGGCCTTTTAAAGGAGACCTCTGCATATCAACATGAGTGGATTGCCGATTGTTATTTAACTTGGCGTGCAGCGAAAGAGGAGTTGTCAGTAGACCTAGCGTGGCAGCAGTATCATAGACGTAATATGTCTGTGATGAAGGATGTTTCATTTATGTCTCACTGGACTGTGCCTGTCCTGTCTCAATTATTAAGCCGCTACAAGGTAAAAGACTTAGCTCAGTTCGACACATTCGAAGCGTTAATGAGTGATTTTCTGCCCGATCTAGTGGAAAAAGACCAAGATACTCTCGATGAGTTCTCAAGCTTAATTCATCGTACATTTAGCACTCGAACGTCACAATCTTTGCCAAATTACATGTATTGGCGAAAACCTGCACTGGGTCATTATGTAGAACCTACCTTAGTTAAACTGCTCGGTAAGAAAGAGGCCAGCCTCTGGCTTCAGCAGCAAAGTATGTTGGCGAATTCAGTAACCGAAACCTCTTTTTAAGCTGAACCTTAGCTGAACAGGAGCTAGATACCTGAGTAACGGGCCCTGTTACTAAAGTAATCACTGACTTGGTTTGGTAGCATCTAATATCGACTGGTGTAAGTACAAAACTAAAAGGTGGGGTAGCTGCAATGGCCAAGCGTTCAAAAGCTCAGACAGAGCAAACAATAAAGCAGATATTGGATGAAGCGTTAAAGCAGATCCTCTCAATAGGTTACGAGTCTATGTCCTATACTACCCTGTCGGAAGCAACCGGAGTTAGCCGTACAGGGATCAGCCATCACTTTCCTCGAAAGGCTGAGTTTCTGGTGCGATTAGATGATGACATCGCCAGCATATTTATGAATGAACTTGATTTCTCCTCAGTCACAAACCTTGAGGCTTCATGGTCTCGCGCGATTAAGCAAGAGCGATTCTGTGCCGCACTTAGGCTGTTCTTTAGCCTTTGTGGCTACTCTAGCAAAGAGATCACTATGTTTAAGGCGATTGATAAAGCGAGGGAAACAGCGGCATCTGAATTAGGCTTTGAGGGAGAGCGGTTGTTTAATGCGCTAGTAGGTCGAAGCGCTGTGTCACTGCTTTCACAAGGTGATGCCATAGAGGCGCAAGCGGCATAAACAGTATAGATAGCTGGATCGCAGACTAAAAAGGAGCCAACAGGCTCCTTTTTATTATGAGGTTAAAACTATCTGTTTTCCCGGAGAACGAGGGAGGGATTAAAATCGATATCTCCTTCGCCATCTATGGTAACAAGTTGATCGTCCTGCCTAACCACTGCTGTTTTTTCATTTTTAGATTGTCTAACAAACAACAGCTGGTAACCAAGCTTAGCAAGCGTGTAAAAAGCAAATCTTTGCGCCGTAGAAAGCTTATGCCAATGTTGGTCGATGTTTGGTTGAGTGATTCTTCTGTCATCGAACCCTGAAAATGTATTAATGGCAGCTGCTTGCATGTTAACCACTCCTTGTTATCCACTCTTGAAAATTCTTAAATCAGCCAATATATAACCAGATGCTGATATTTTATGCAAGTTGATCGTTACTTTACCTCTCCATTTTAGGCGAACAGATTGTTCACGTAATTGGAGGCTAAAAATAGGCTGCCTGTGATAGCTTGTTTTTAAAAATGCTTGGTTAACTCTAGCAGATAAAACTGTACTCGGTTATTCTGCCGCATGAATTATTTATGCTACTGCTCATAGTTGTAATGAGTTCAATGGCATAGATGGAGTTAGCAAGACTAAAAGGATTATTGAAGGATATGGAGATCACCGGGAAACCCCAGCAAGCAACAGACACGATTAAACGCTTTCCACAGATAGATAATCGAGAGTTGGTGAAAACCAGTTTTTGGATCAGCCAAGTCTTTATGATTATCGCAACGGTTGTGGGGGTTTATTTAGCTGCGCAGGAAGGACTGTCACAAGCACTCGCCTTTGATAATTTAACCAACAAACAAAATAACTATTATTTGCGTCATGCACTTTACGATGAAGTCAGTGATAACGTCAAAACGATTAATGAATATGCCGATCTTATTGCTGCAAAATCCCCATATGATCTGAAGGCAATACATCCCCAGATGGCCACTTTTATTTGGGACAATATGCGATTTTCTCCCTATACCTTGGAAACACCGACTCAGATTTTATCTGAGACTAGACGTTTCTATATGGAGTCAGATGCGATTGTCACTAAGATAGAAAGTCGTTTTTACGGCGCTAAATATGGTGCTGAGCAGCTTAAAAAACTGACTCAGAAAGTGACTGAGCAAACATTACCTGTATTGAAAACCAATTATACAGCCTTGGCAATTGAGCTGAAAAATGCCGATATCATAGTCGAATAAAAGGATTTAGCGATGACATTACAATGCCCTGGTTGTAGCAGCACTCAGATGAAAGTGTATGACTTTCATGGAGAGGAGGTCGATAGCTGCCAAAAGTGTGGTGGAATTTGGTTTGAAAATGGCGAGTTGAATCGTGCGTTGTCAGCGGCTGATAATGGCGACGATAATGTGCGTGTCGAAGAAACCCTAGGCCAGCACATCGGAAGTGCTAAACGAGAGTGTGTTCATTGTGATTGTACTTTGGAGCACTACCATCTAATGGATGGGTATCAGATTGAAGTCGATGTTTGTCATACCTGTAGCGGCGTTTGGATTGATGAACATGAGCGAACTAAGGTGGTTCAGTCTCCGCAAGTTAAAGCCTTACTGGCTAAATTAGATGCTAAAATTTCTGCAAAAACCTGGTTATTTCAGTTTCTTTCTCAAATGCCTGTTGAGTTTAATATTAAGCCAAAGCGCCAGCCTGTGATCACATATCTACTATTAGCGTTGAATATCTGTATCTTTGCGGCATATGGCTTCGACCTAAATATGGCTGACAGAGCGTTTGACAGCTTCGCTATGAGAGCGAGTGATATTGTCAGCGGCACTCATACATGGACTTTGTTGAGTCATATGTTCATGCATGGGGATCTTATGCATCTTGCTGGTAATATGTATTTTCTCTATGTGGTGGGTGACAACCTTGAAGACTCCTTAGGTCGATTACGATTCTTAGGTCTATATCTAGTATGTGGCTTTGCTGCAGCGGCAGCTCAGATTGCTGCAGATCCTACGTCTGGTATCTATATGGTAGGGGCTAGCGGTGCGATTGCTGGGCTGTTTGGTATGTATCTGCTTTGGTTTCGACATGCGAGTTTGACCTTTATGTTTGTCGTCTATCAGAAGAAACTGAGTCCTATGGCGTTTTTCGCTATCTGGTTAGCCTTCAATATTCTTGGTTTAATGATGGCGGGAGAAGGCGTTGCCTACTGGGCGCATATTGGCGGGTTTGTCGCTGGGCTTATTATAGGGGTCATGTTGAAAAGTAAAGTGATGGCGAGTAACCCTATTCTGGCGATGATGAATGAACCAGAAGTGAAGGTGGCTCGTTAAACCTGGCTAAATAAGGCTATAAAAAAAGGCTGCTGATGCAGCCTTTTAGTTGGTCGGGTTAGAAATGCCACTGTAGGTAGAGAGTCTGATAATTACTTCCGCCACCAATTCGGCCAAAGGCTGAACTCTTCTCATAGATCCCCGATCTATGGTGAATGCTATAACCCATCCACATCTTGTCCATACTGCTGCTATTAAATAGATCACCCATATTTACATCTAGAGAAAAATCTAAATAATTTAAAAGTTTAGAAGGCTTGTAGCCCTTTTCATCCAGTTCGCTTCCCTCGATATGAGTAACATTCGATACATAAGATAAACCTTCGGCTATCCCTAATCGCCACCTTGGGCCAAATTCAAAGGTATAGAAGGCTTTTATCGCTATGACGCCTTCAGCTAAGTTACTCTGCACGTCTGACTCATGGTGCCACACTGCCCCTGGGGTAAAATAAAGCTCTATGGGGAAGTTAAATAGGCTTTCTGTAAGTCGCGTTCCGTAAAAAATAGAGGTCAACTGATTGTTGTAGGGATCGGTGCGAGTTTCCCAAGACAATATCTCATTCAGGTTTGAGGGCGTTGCCCAGCCGTGTGCGATACGAAGAAATTCGTCATCACTGTTAGATGATTTAACAGGCTTTGCTTTAGTCGCTTTGCTTTTTCCACTTTGGTTGCTGAAGTCAGGAAAAAAACCAAAACCTATAAAGGACTCATACTGATATTGAGTGTCCATGCTCGGAAGGCTGGCGGTATCATCATCAATACGACCTACGCCAAACTTACCTAGTAGATATAAGTTACTGTGTACATGATAACGGGCATTGATCCCTGCGTTGAACTCTATACCACCGCTGGTCTCATACTGCTCTAAGCCATAATAGTAATGGTTGAAATCAGCACTTTTCCAATTGAACTCTGCATAAGGGTTGAGGTACCAGTCGCCATATTCCCAGTGGTATTGTGTTCTTGCGTAACCATAACTGCGCTTGTTGGAGTCGGACATGAAGGCGACATCGGATTCCCATGCGTCATGAAGAAAGCGGTATTGCAGGCCAAAGTCGAAGGCTTGCGATTGTGACTCATTTTGCAGCTCGGTGGGGATATCGACAAACCTAAAGCGCGTATAGAGGTTGACTTGATGCTCATCATTTTTCCAAATATGAGCTCCAGCTTCCATGCCATCAATAAAGAAGTAATCATTTCGATACTTAATTATCGGGAGGACGTCATAAACTTCATCCTCTTCTGTCGCATAGGGGATATCACCCCTTCTTACGCCAATGCCTAAACCCCAATCCTCAGATTGATATCGAGTGGCATATATTTTCTGAGGAGTAACATCTGCTTCTGCACTATCTGAATCAGTGTGCTCAGAGGCAAATATGGGGCCAGCTAACAGCGCTAGGGCTATTGCCGGAATAATATGGCTAACATGATTTTTCATAGGGTATTTTTTAGGATGCTAATGAGGCTAGTATAAAATGAAAATAGAAAGTTAAAAGATTTATTATCTCTTAACTTGCCTGTATGGCGGCTGAATGTGTCTGCTGTTTTCATTATGTTTTATCAAGATGCTTATATTTGTAGCTTCTATAAGTTTTCATTTTTCATTGAGCAGATAATTTAGCTGCTTATGGTGAATAATTAGATGGAATATGCTGTTTACTGGTCTCCACTCTCTGCCTTGATTGAAAATTACACTTTCTTTATTCCAAAAAAGAATTAAAAATCAGATTTTATTCTTTTTTGCTTTTCTTAATAGCGGCTAAGCTAACTGACATTACACTGATATAGGGCCGTACCCATGTTGTTAAAAGAGCTTTCATCACTCGCTTCGCCATTGTCTGAAGGGCAGGTGGATAAGTTAAAGCAGCTCACCGCTGAGCTGAGCGCCGTGCAACTTGCATGGGTAAGCGGATATCTTTCTGCTACTGCCGAGCAAGGAACCAATCTTGTTGGTGGTGATGCCACTGTACAGAGTGCTCCTGCACAAACCATCACTATTCTTTATGGTAGCCAGACTGGAAATGGCCGTGGAGTTGCAAGTGATTTAGCCGCTAAAGCTCAGGCTCAAGGTTACGCTGTTAACCTTACCTCTATGGGAGACTATAAGGTTCGTCAATTGAAGCAAGAGACTATCTTACTTGCTGTAGTTAGTACCCATGGCGAAGGTGAAGCCCCTGACGATGCCATTGAGTTGCATAAATTTTTGGCCTCAAAACGTGCCCCTAAACTCGATAACTTGAATTATTCGGTATTAGCGCTTGGTGATACCAGTTATGAATTCTTCTGTCAGACAGGTAAAGACTTTGATGAGCGACTTGCAGCACTAGGTGCTAAGTCTATGCAGCCTATTGCGCTATGTGATGTCGATTATGAATCTGCAGCTGAGCAGTGGCAGGAGAGCGTTCTTGAAGCCGTTAAGCCGCTTATTGAAACCTCTGGAGCCAGTGTTGTTTCACTCTCTGGTGCTGGATTACCGGGGGCTGATGCAAATGCATTTACTAAACAGAAGCCTTATACCGCCGAGTTACTTGTCAGTCAGAAACTAACGGGCCGAGATTCAGACCGTGATGTTCGCCACGTAGAGATAGATCTTGGTGAGTCAGGTATGACTTATCAAGCCGGTGATGCGCTAGGTGTGTGGTTCACTAATGCAGACTCACTTGTGGAAGAGTTATTGACCAAACTGTCACTTAACGGTGATGAAGCTGTGACTGTTGGTAAAGATGCACTCTCTTTGAAGCAGGCTTTGATTGAGAAGAAAGAGCTTACTCAACTTTATCCAGGCTTAGTGAAAGATTGGGCCACGTTAAGTGGTAACAGTGAGTTGTTAACGATTGCCGAAGATAAAGAGTTGACTCGTCAATTTGTTTTAAATAATCAGTTGGCAGATCTAGTTTCAAACTACAGCGCTGAAGTCACGGCGCTACAGCTGCTATCTATGTTGCGCCCGATCACTCCTCGCCTATATTCAATTGCTTCAAGCCAGTCTGAAGTTGAATCTGAAGTGCATTTAACTGTGGCTTTGGTTGAAGATGACCGAGACGGTACAGCTCGATTTGGTGGTGCTTCACAGTTCTTAGCTCAAGCGGATGAAGGTGCTGAAGTCAAAGTTTATGTTGAACCAAATAACCACTTTAGATTACCTCAGAATCCTGAAACGCCAGTGATTATGGTTGGTCCTGGTACTGGTATCGCACCATTTAGAGCCTTTATGCAGGAGCGTGCGGCGCAAGGTATTGAAGGCAATAGCTGGTTAATCTTCGGAAACCCTCATTTTGAGCAGGATTTCCTCTACCAAACTGAGTGGCAGCAATATCTGAAAGATGGCTCGCTGTCTCGTATCGACTTAGCCTTCTCAAGAGATCAAGAGCATAAGGTTTATGTGCAACACAGGATTGCAGAGCAAGGTGAGGCGCTATGGAATTGGCTTGAATCTGGTGCACATTTCTATATCTGTGGTGATGCTGAGCGTATGGCGAAAGATGTGCATCAAGCCTTACTGGATGTCGCGGTTAAGTTTGGCGGCAAGTCAGTAGAAGAGGCTGAAGCTTATTTTGAAAACCTTCGTAGCGAGAAGCGCTACCAGAAAGATGTTTATTGATATTCAGAAACCTTGTCGGGTCTCAATCCCGTTAAAAAGATCTTCTGTTTAAACCCAATATAAGATGCGATGCCAATATGAGCGTCGCACAAAAGAGATGAGTGAGGCGGTGGCCATGAGTGAAGAAAAATTATCAGTTAATGAATATCTGAAAACAGACAGTAACTTTCTAAGAGGAACAATTGAAGAGGGTTTAGATACCGCTGTTACTGGTTCATTTAGTGAAGGCGATCAGCAGTTAATTAAGTTTCACGGCTTTTATCAGCAAGATGATCGTGACTTGAGAAATGAGCGAAAAGAGCAGAAGTTAGAGCCACTTTATAGCTTTATGTTACGTGCGCGTGTTGCTGGTGGTGTATGTACGCCTGAGCAGTGGTTAGGTGTTGACGAGATCTCATCAACCCTGACGAGCTCAAACAGTATTCGTTTAACCACACGTCAAACATTTCAGTATCACGGTATCTCTAAGCGTAACTTAAGGACGCTTATTCAGAGCCTAGATCAAAAGGCGCTAGATTCAATTGCCGCTTGTGGTGACGTTAACCGAAATGTGATGTGTAACCCTAACCCGGTTGAGTCTAAATTACATGAGCAGGCATATTACTGGGCTAAACAACTCTCAGATCAATACTTGCCACGCACTAAAGCGTATGCCGAGATCTGGTTAGGTGATGACAAGGTCGTTACCAGCGAAGGTGATGAAGTTGAGCCTGTATACGGTAAAACTTATCTACCACGTAAATTTAAGATGGCGGTAGCGGTTCCACCTGATAATGATGTGGATGTTTATACCAATGATCTAGGTTTTGTTGCAGTAGCTGAAGCGGGAGAACTTGTAGGCTTTAACTTAGTCGCTGGTGGCGGTATGGGCTCGACCCATGGTGAAGTAGAAACATTCCCTCGCCTTGCCGATGATTTTGGTTTTATCAAGGCTGAAGACACGCTTAAGTTTGCCGAAGCCGTACTTAAAGTACAGCGTGATTGGGGTAACCGTTCAAACCGTAAACTGTCACGTCTTAAGTACACCATAGTTAAGCATGGTTATGAGGCATTTAAAGCGGAAGTTGAAAAGCGTGCCGGTGTTAAATTTGAGCCTAAGCGTGATGTAGTGATTGGCGATCGCGGCGATCGTTATGGCTGGATTAAAGGGGTTGATAATCAGTGGCACCTAACACTGTTTATTGAAGGCGGTCGAATTAAAGACCTGCCTGGACAGCCGCTACAAACAGGATTAAGGGAGATTGCCAAGATACATAAAGGTGATTTCCGCATGACTTCTAACCAGAACTTCATTATTGCCAGTGTTGCTGAAGAAGATAAGCAAACCATTGAAGATCTAGCCAGAAGCCACGGCTTAATGGGGAAAGTGATCACTGAAACTCGAGGTCGCTCTATCGCCTGTGTAGCTCTGCCTACTTGTGCATTGGCTATGGCCGAGGCTGAGCGATATTTCCCAGATTTCCTCACTAAGGTGGAGTCTTTGCAGGAGAAGCATGGCTTCTTAGATCAAGGCATAGTTATCCGTATGACAGGTTGTCCTAACGGTTGCGCTAGACCTTTTGCGGCAGAGATTGGCTTAGTTGGTAAGGCGCCTGGTCGTTATAACCTCTATTTAGGCGCGAGCTTTGAAGGTACACGCTTGAATAAGCTCTACCGCGAGAATATTCAAGAAGCTGAGATTCTCTCTGAGCTAGATAGCTTGTTTGCTCGATATGTCAGTGAGCGAGAAGAGGGTGAAACCTTCGGTAATTTCACAGTGCGTATTGGCGCTGTGACTGCGGTCAACGATGCCGCTAAGGATTTCCATGAACAGAACACAAATGCCTGAATCAGTCGTTACTTCTGATGAGCTGCTGGCGCTATTGAGCGCCCCAGCTGTTGAGCAGAAGGGTGAGCTTGAGCGAATTAATAACTTTTTAGTCGACTTAACGCCAACACAGCGAGTCGCTTGGGCGCTTGAGTACCTTCCGGGGACGCATGCGCTGTCATCAAGCTTTGGTATTCAGGGTGCAGTCATGCTGCACTTGGTTAGCTCTCAGAAAAAGGATATACCGGTAATTTTAACTGATACTGGTTATCTGTTTCCTGAAACTTATCGATTTGTTGATGAGTTGGTAGAGCGTTTATCGTTAAACCTGAAGACATTCGCATCGCCCATGACGCCAGCTTGGCAAGAAGCTCGCTTCGGCTTGTTATGGGAAAAAGGCTTAGACGGTTTAGATCAATACAACCGGATGAACAAGGTAGAGCCCATGCAACGGGCGCTCGATGAGCTCGATATAGGGACTTGGTTTGCAGGTCTTCGTCGTAGCCAGTCGAGTACACGTGAGGCGTTACCAATACTTGCGATACATGGTAGCCGTTATAAAATTTTGCCTATCCTAGATTGGAATAATAAGGATGTGCATGAATACTTAACGGAGCACCAGTTACCTTATCACCCATTGTGGGAGAAAGGTTATGTATCTGTGGGTGATACTCACTCGAGTAAGCCATTGGAGCTAGGTATGAGCGAGGAGGATACACGCTTTAACGGCTTAAAGCGTGAGTGCGGTTTACACTTCGAAATCTAGCTTACTGAATAAATGGCTAAAACTAGGCTAAATCGTGAGCTGGTTTGCATCTATCTCTTAAATTTCCCCTATTTTAGGCTGTCATAGTGTAATCGTGGGGGATTGCTGTTGTGGATAACAAGGTCTCGATCGTCGAGGCCTATCCTACTAATTTTTAGTTGGATTTACTTGTGGCATTAAACTTTGGTTGTAAATTTGACTTTTTTTGTACATTTTTACTCACAAACTTATGCACATTATTTTTATATGGTCTATAGTCTGAGGTTCCCGTAGATGGTTTTAGTATATCGTTCTGTTTAAGGGGAGCTTGTAAGCGTCTATGGATGATTTGCAGCTCAACGTTATGACTTTTAGCCCTTCCTTGAGATTATTATCACCCTTGTGATAAAACTCACTAAAAGTCGGCAGGCGATGTATAGAACCTTGCTCCCCCTTAAGTGAGGTGAGCTGCAGGTTTTGGTTGGCTTGTTAGCGCCTGCTTAATCAAAAGCCGTTACACCTGAATAGCCCGTTGCGGCTATTCAGGTGAAGCCCAGAAGAATCTTTACCTCTCTCTTTATTACTTTCTCTAGTATGACTCTGTTACTCTTAATGCTCATTCAGTGAATTTTAGCAACGGCTGCATGCCTTACTATCTGTTACTATTAGTCTCTTTCTAGGGAATTAACGAAATAAAATGGAGTTTTACTCATGAAGAAAATATTAATCGCTGCAGCAGTTGTTGCCGCTGGAGCTGGCGGGTATTGGGCGAGTCAGCAGCCAAGTTCCGATACTGGGCAGTCGAATGAAGTGCTTGCCTCTGTGCCTGCTGATACACCGATATTTTCAGGTCAGCTAAAGCCGTTCCCTATTAAGTCTTACATCAACTCACTCTCCCAGAGCTATAAAAGCTATCCAGATGAGCTTTTTGGTGAGTTTGAACAATCCAATGATGCGAGAGCAAAGTTCTTTGCGAGTTTAAGCCAGATCTATATAGACAGCTTAGACAGTGGCCAGAAGTTCGTTACAACCTATGGATTAGCAGATGATATTCGCAGCTATTTTTATACATTAGGCTTGTTACCTGTAATTAAAGTTGAGGTGGCTAAGCCTGAGGCCATTTGGGGGCTACTCGATAAAGCAGAAACTGACAGTGGCTTTAGTCATCAACTTAAGCGCATACAGGGAATAGAGTACCGAGCTTATACGTTAACTGATGCAGGAGAAGCTGACACCATCGAGTTACTGTTTTCACAACAAGATGGCTTGCTGACAGTCACTTTTGATGCTCCGCAACTGGTTGAGGGCACGCTCGAAACCGCTTTAGGATTAAAGCCTGCGAGCCCATCATTGGCCGATACCCATGTATTGAATGATATTATTAAAATCCATGGCTTTAGTGATGAAGCCGTTGGCTTTTTGAATCATCAGGTACTGGTAGAAGCTATGACGACAACTGATGGTAATCAGTTGGCAAGACAGGTGACAGCGCTTGCAGCTCAAGAGGGCGAAGACCCGTTACTGGAGTTTAGGACTGAACAGTGCCATAACGAGTTCTCTGCCGTTGCTGCAAATTGGCCCCGTACGGTTTTTGGCTTGAATAAAGTTTCAATCGGCGATGAGCAAAGTAGCTTAGCGCTTTCTACTGTGATTGAAAGTAAGAACCAGGTTTTGCTCAATGCGCTTATGAAGATGAGAGGCTTTATTCCTGATTATGTTAAAAATAGTCAGGATAACGTTTTCTCCATGGCGTTAGGTATTGAGTTAAATCAACTTGTTCCTTCACTTACCGCCGTTTGGGATGAGATGTTGCAACCACAATATCAATGTGAAGTATTGCAAGAGTTCCAACGTGAAATGTCGACTCAAAGTCCGGCAATGTTAGGGATGTTTACCGGTATGGCGAATGGGGTCAGAGGTGTAGGTGCCGCGCTCATTGATTATAAATTTGCCGAGTCAGCAGATCCTCAAGGAGAACCCGCTCTTGAGAGTGTTGATGCGCTAATCAGCCTATCTGCAGACAACCCAAGCATGTTATTTAATATGGTCAAACCTTTTGCGCCTGAGCTTGCCAATATACAGCTCTCGCAAGATGGCTCTGTAACCGACCTCTCCTTTATGTTACCCCTACCTCCAGAGTACGGTATATCACCGAAGCTAGCGGTAAAGGGTCAACATCTAGTGCTATTTACCGGAGATAAAGCTGAGGCCGCTGCTAATGCTTTGGCCGATGAGCAGTTAGTCAATAACGGCTTGTATAGCGTGTATCTCGATTACAGCAAAGTGTTTGCTCCTATCTTAAGCCTTGCAGAGATGACTGGAGAGCCGCTTCCAGAAGAGTTTTCCATGATGAAAGATTATAATATGCAGGTTCAAATGGGCTTAGATATCAATGATAAAGGTATCGTTTTTGACTCGTATATGAATAATCAAGCTACACCAAATGGTGAATAAGTTGAGTTAATGCCTATAAGAGCCAGCATTGCTGGCTCTTTTTATGTATGTTGAATATAAATTCGAGTTAAGCGTGGAGGTTGTTGGTGGTTATTGCTGGATTTTTTTTAAAGGCGAATGAAGTCAGAGTTGTGAGTTTAGATGGAAGTCGGGAAAGTCATCAGCTTGTGGTATCTAAATTGAACAAGCTGACGATAAATAAAAATCCTACCCAAGAAGAGGTGTGTGTATTCATTGAGCAGATTCAACAATATTGCACTTCACATAATATTGAAAAGCTAGTGCTTAACCGTCGAGCGAGTAAAGGTCAGGGGGCTGGTGGAGCTGGAACCTTTTTGATGGAGGGGGTTATCTTAGCTTGCGCGAAAGTGAGTGTGGAGCTGATTCATCCTGCAACGCTCAGAGCCACAGATAAGCGTTATAGTGATTTTAAAGCTTTAAAACCTAAAACAGTCGATCTTGGTAAAGCATATGATCTTGCGTTTGAACTATTGAGTTAGATGCTTAAAATGATGGACATATTTCCAATATTCTTGAAGGCGTAGTAGTAGGTTGACCTTGGATGCTTGAAACCAATTTTGCCTATTTCTGTTTCCTCAATCCCTTAAGTAAGGTATAAGGGCGCTATGAAAATCCCAAAACGAATCCAGCCTCTCGTTGATGAAGGCTTAGTAGATGAAGTCATTCGTCCCTTGATGAGTGGCAAAGAGGCCGAAGTATATGTTGTCCGTTGTGGCAGTGATATTCGTTGCGCCAAAATTTATAAAGAAGCTGAAAAACGTAGTTTTAAGCAAGCTGTACAGTACCGAGAAGGCAGAAAGAGTCGTAATAGTCGACGCGCCAGAGCGATGGAGAAAGGCTCTAAATTTGGTCGCAACGAACAGGAACAAGCTTGGCAAAATGCTGAAGTCGATGCCCTGTTTCGTCTCGCCTATGCTGGTGTGCGTGTACCTCAACCCTATGGCTGCTTTGATGGTGTACTCTTGATGGAGCTCATCACTGATGATCATGGGTTCGTTGCCCCAAGATTAAATGATGTGACTTTGACTGAAGAGCAAGCTTTAGTAGACCATCAGTCAGTGATTAAAGATGTGCAGCGAATGCTTTGTGCAGGGCTCGTGCATGGTGACCTATCCGAGTTTAATGTGCTGTTAGACAGCAAGGGGCCGGTAATTATTGATTTGCCACAAGCGGTAGATGCAGCAGCAAATAATAACGCCAAGCGTATGCTAGAGCGTGATGTTAATAATATGACCAGTTACTATGGTCAATATGCGCCTGAATTACTTAACAGTAAATATGCAAAAGAGATGTGGGCGCTATTTGAGTCAGGTAAGTTAAGCCCTGACTCTGAGCTAACAGGGCAATTCAAAGAGAGCCAAAAGGCTGCCGATGTTGACTCTGTCCTCGCTGAAATTGAAGCGGCTTTTGATGAAGAGCAGGAAAGAAAAGAACGCATACGCGAAGCTGCGGAAGGTTAAAAAGAAGGTTCTAGTTCCTGGGAGCTAGAACCTACAATTTAGCATTTAATGCCTTGCAACTAGCACCTATAGCTTAGTGACTTTTTCAATCCCTAGCAGCTTCAAGTTTTCGGCGATATCTTCTGCGGCAGTTTCTGCATTGATGTCCTCATCTATCTTTATAATTGTGCCATCTTTGCCAATATAGAAAGTCACTCTGCTGGCGACACGGACGAAGTTAAGTACATCGTAAGCTTTGGCCGTTTCTTTACTTGGGTCACTCAGCATGGGAAAGTCGGCTTTCTGCTTTTTAGCAAAGTCTTGATTATCTTCCAGATCATCGACACTCGCCATCATATATACAGCTTGGTATTCCCGGATTAAATGCCCTTTTTGAACGAGTGAGCGACATTCAAGTGTGCAACCATGGGTGTTTGCCATAGGATACCAAGCGAGGACTAAGGTCTGCTTTCCTAAGTAATCACTGAGCTGGTAGAAGTTACCGTCAGTAGATTGAAGCCTAAAGTCTGGTGCTTTATCTCCAACTTTCAGATCAGTTGCTAAGCAGGAAGAGCTAACAAGTAAAGCAAGTGCAAGGGTTATGAGTTGTTTTAGCATTTTGAATACCTAGTAATGTAAATTGTTAGGGCCAGTTAAGTCATCGATTTGCCATAGTTAAATGACGCTGTAAGTTTGACTCTCTCACTTCCTGCAACGAGCACTGACAGCTGCTCACCAGCGGTTAAATTCAGGACTTGTTGCATCGGCTGAGCTATCTCTGAGTTTGTGTGGGAAATTGAAACGTTATAGGTGAATTTTACGACCTCAGAGGAGATGAGTTCTGCAATAAAGCATACAGAAACACGATCGTTATTTAGTAAACACTCAAATCCTGCTCTACCACAGCGGGTATCATCAATCATAGTCGCATTATCAAGTTCAATGCAGGTTCGAACTGTTAATTCAGGTTTAGTTGCGAGTTCAACTCTGGCGGCTTTCTCTCTGTATTGAGCATTTAGGTAAAATCCACCTATGGGGCTACTCATCAATTTCTTCCTTGAGAACAGACTGCTTCCCTTGAGAAAACTTCTTTCTTGGAGGGATAGTTATGTTCAATAGTCATAAATAAACGTAGTTATTACCTTACTGGGTATTTTTTCTATTTTCTACTTCGATGAGTAAGTTAGCATAATTGACCCAGTCTATGATGAGTGCCCTGATTAGCATTTGGGTGCCAGCATCTGTTTGTGGAAGCTCAGATTTGGACTTGAGTGCTTCAACGACGCTTCTTACTTCAATTGCCGCTAAGATGACTTTAAAGTTATCTTTTGGGCTAGGTGTATTATCTTGTTGTGGATTGAGCGGGTTACTCATCTGATTTTGCACGTTTAGTGCAAGTTTTGGGTTTATTGACCGTAATATAGCCACAGTCATTCTTAGCGCCCCACGATTGAAGGTATCTGCTGTTATGGTTATTTTCTCTTTAGCTACCATGCACTTTCCTTTCATACTTACGGTAAGCAAATACCAATAAGCCGAGTTTATACTTTCCCCTAACTTGACCTATTACCTTGATGCCACATTGGGGGATTTTTCAAAAGTGACCTTAGCTTTAGAGTTTAACACCTCTACTTGTGATGCAATACCAATCAGTATAAAGAGGTGACCGCTCAGCGAGAGTATAGCGCTTTAGAGGCAAGGTCATTAATTGCTCCTGCATTAATGACATTCAGAACATCCATGTTCTTTGCAACGAGTGAAGCGCATAGTTATTCTACGCTCTAGCTCGTTAACGCAGCATATGAAGCGCTAAAGCTCGCCTTTCAGGAGTATTTTTGGCTGCCTACTTCTTCGTTGAATAACTTCACAAGGGAATAACCATTCCATCAGCTATTCGCCTTAAATTAGTTGCCAAAAAACACTCTGAGTAGCTCACTTTCTTATACTGATTGGTATTACTAGCTCCCTTGCGTTCACCTTTTTATTCCTAGCTGTTTCAGCGTACAAGTTGGGTTGTCTAAACTCAGTGGTTATTAAGCTTATTAACCCCTGTAATTCCAGCTCTTCATTGATAGGCAGTGGTATATCGGGAGTAATTCCTACGCTAGAAAGCAGCTGCCCCTGCATGTCATAGGTGAGGCTTGCGGTTAATTGCACGCTAATACCACTATTGGGCAAAGTAAAACCATAATGCCTGCCGATGTCTCCAGTTGTTTTCTCGCCAATTAAAGTGACTCTAGATAGGGATTTTGCATAGTAAGCAAGCCATTCACACTCTCTGCGGCACTGTGGGCCAATGATGACTCCGAGCAGGTTGTTATTCTCTGTCTCTGCTTGTTTCGATCCCTGAGCGATAGGTGTTCTTCTTCCATACCAGAGGCCAAACGGTTTTTCTTTGGCGTCCGGAATCGACTGACTTGTTTGTGCAAACTCGACTTGTTCGAAAAAGTTAAACTCGCTATAGGGGATAAAGCCAAGAGGCCGTAAAAAGTCTGACTTAAAATGAGGCGAACGCCGGTATTGCCCTAGAGCGATTAAATGACTAGCTGCATGGTTATTTGGTTCTGGATCTGCGTAGTTACGTGCAATAAATTGGAATAGCTGATCACTGCGCTCTGCTGCGTGGCTGATATCTATGATGGTTACAGCTTGCTTGATGCCAGTCTCTAACTCAGCTTTAAGTGCTTTATTATTGTCATAGTGAGATAAATTGGTTATTTCAATATATTGAGATGATTGACCAGTATTTACTGCATGTTTACTTATCTCTTTATCAAAAACAGAGGTTTGATAAGCTGCGCGGCTTTCAATTAAAGGTAATGGTAACTGCACACTCGAGTCCATATTATCACTGAGAGAAAGGATCACCTCATTTTGGTTAGCCATACCCATGCTGCGTCTTAGTAAGGCGATTTGAGAAAGCCAGTGAACCCGCTCGCTTATGCTGTGTTTCAGTGGTGCAGAGATAAATGATTGACTAAGCAGCTCCCATCGAGTTAAAGGAATCCCATCAATATGTGTGATAAAAGGGTGTTCTGGGTCAATTGGAACTCCTTCTTTATCTAAGGCAAGCCAAGTATCGGACAGAGGTCTTAGCGTGAAAGGCAGCACAGGGAGAGGTTTCGTCGGCGAGGTTATCGAAAGTCCTGGGTCATCAAGTGTGACTAGAAGCTGAATTATTTCAGCGTAAAAATCCTGTGTATCTATGGGGCCATCTACACGGTAGAGAAATGGCTCGAGCTTATTTTCGATAATGTTAACTCTATGCTCGTCTAGTGCTGCAAAGGCTGAATGTAACTTAACCTCTTTGAGCAGAACATAAAGGTCTTGGTTCATCTCTCTGGCGGACAATTGGGTTTTATATTCGTGCGAAAACAGGGTCAAGCGTGCTAATTGTAGAATACATATTAGCAGGCAAACCCCGAATAAATTAACGATCTGCGGAAACCCAAATCTCATATCACTCCTTGATATGCTGATGACTCCAACCTTGGCATTAGTGACCGTTACATAGGATGAATACTTTTGCCAGTAAAAGTTTGAGTCTAAGTATCACAATTGTAGGAAGTATTCGAATTATAGTTTACTTTGGTTGAACTAGCCTGAGCGCCATACTCTTTAAGGTTTTAATGCTTTACCTAAAAAAAAGATCATGACTAATTGACCTAGAGTGAAAATCAAACATAGCTCTTAATAACTAAATTGAATAACTACTAATAAATAACTATTTATTAAGTTATAAGTAGGCGGTTATATTTACACTATTAAAATCGTGTGTGGGGCATAGAGATGGATATAGTCACTTTACCAGGCCAAAGAGTCGGTGGAAAAGTTTGGTTAGTTGGTGCGGGGCCAGGAGATGTTGAGCTATTAACACTTAAGGCTTACCGGATCTTACAAACTGCCGATGTGGTTCTATATGATGCATTAGTCAGTGACGATATTATGGCTCTGGTTCCACAAGATGCTGAAAAGATAGCTGTGGGTAAACGGGCTGGAAAGCATAGTGCTGCACAAGGTGAAATTAATCAGCTGTTAGTCACCAAAGCCTATACCAAGCAAAATGTTGTCCGTTTAAAAGGCGGCGATCCGTTTATTTTTGGACGTGGTGGTGAGGAGCTACAGACGTTAGTTGAGGCTGGATTAGCGTTCGAGGTTGTTCCTGGGATCACAGCTGCAAGTGGTACTTCAGCCTATGCAGGCATACCTCTAACCCATAGAGATTATGCTCAGGGTGTGACATTTATAACTGGCCACTGTCAGCTAGATAGTCGTCCTATGGATTGGGATGGTTATGCAAACCCTAACAATACGCTGGTTATCTATATGGGGATTTTAAATTCAGCGCTGATCAAAGAAGGTCTCATTAAGGCTGGTCGCAATAAAAATACGCCAGTGGCGATAGTATCTAAGGCTACAACACAAGATCAAAGGCGCTTTATTGGTACCTTAGGAGAGCTAGACAAATTAGCGAAAAATCCTGAACTTAAGATGCCAGCCTTGATGATAATTGGTGAGGTTGTGGAATTAGCTGACAGTTTGAACTGGTTCAATCCACAAGAAAGCCAAGATTTACAAGCAAAGCACGCTCTGTCTAATTTATAGTGATTGGTATCACTCTACCTTGAAGTCTTTGGCGAATACTTGTCTCATGGCTGTGCTGTATTCATTATCCGCTTTTGGGTGGATGAGCTGAGTGAGCTCATCGCCAATTGGCGTGAGACGATAGTAGTTAAACAGTAGGTGGCCGCTCTTCGGGGTAAGTTTCATTTGTGTATTCATCAAGGTGAAGTTGATTGGCGTTTTGCTATTTAGCAGGCCTGTCTCGAATTCACCTCTATGTAAAATTCCCGCATCAACTAAAGTCAGAATGTTTGAATAGGGCATGCCGAAATTAGATAAACCGATATTGATAGGCGACGACTTTCTAAATATTTGCCCAATCCCGCCAGTGTAGCGATAGCCTATGATGAGCTTTAAGCGGGTTTCATTGTTAACCTTTACAGCCATCCCGAGTGCCTTCTCAAGTATCTGCGCCTCCTTATGAGTAAGCTGCTTGAGTGTGGTTAACGTTCTCAAACTAAAGTTACCTGGGCTGGTGATCTCATTGGCTAAGATCCTTCCCCACAACTCCTGCATCTTTCGGTTATGGATCTGCTCGGCGATTAAGAAAAACTGATGAGCCCAATCAGGATCAAGGTCGACGCCAGTAACATCAGATGGTGTATGGCTTAAAGCAATCGCATAAATGGTTTCAAGGTTTGTTTGATACTGACTGTGCAGTTTTCGATGCCGATGTTCAGCCCTTTCAGCTACAGAGGCGTTGGTGGGGCGATATCCCTCTTCACTGCTTAACCCTAATTGACGACCGAGCAGCAGTGCTTTTTTACGAGCGGAAACATCAGATTGTGCTGATTTTGCTTCACTGATCTTTGCTATTTCGGCCATATGATTCTCATGGTTGGTGTTTAGGTTAATCGCTAATAGTAACTTATACCAAGCTCTATTACTCTGCTACAACTTCACTTTTTGTTGTGATGGCCAGCCCCAGTTGACTTCATTTCCAGGTTGAGGAGAACTCGGTATATTCCGTGCTAAGAGCAGTGAGCAAGCGGCAAAGCCGGCTCCAATATAGAAAACAGCTTGAGGGGAGTACAGCCAAAGCAGCCCTAATAGCGCAGGGATCACAACTGCCGCAATATGGTTGATGGTAAAGCTGACCGACATGGTTGCGGCAATATCTTTTCCATCTGCTATTTTTTGGAAGTAGGTCTTAATGGCTATGGCCATCGCAAATAACAGGTGGTCGATAACATAGAGAGCGGCAGCCAATTGAGGTTGTTGTACCCAAGCATAGCTGACGAATATAACGATAAGACCTAGGTACTCAATGGTAAGCGCTCTACGCTCGCCTATGCGACCAATAAAACGGCCAATAGCGGGCGCGAAGAGTAAGTTAATGACATAATTGATAAGGAACAGAGCGGTAATTTCACTCACGCTATAGCCAAATTTTTCGACCATCATAAAACCAGCGAATACCATAAAAATCTGTCGTCTTGCGCCTGAAAAGAAGGTGAGCAAGTAAAAAAGCCAATAGCGTTTTCTTAAGATAACTTTTTTATGCTGCGCCTGTGCAACTTCAAACTTAGGGAAGTATAGGCTAATGATGAGTACCAGTATCAAGCCTAAGCAACCTATTAAGGCATACATCCAAATGTAATCGAGTTTTAACCAGCTCATTACTACCCAGATACTGGCATAACCCGACAAGGCCGCAGCAGAACGCCAAGCGAGGGCTTTTCCAAGAAAGGCTGCCGTTTCCTGCTTCTCTACCCATTGTAGGGTGAGGGACTGATTAATGGTTTCAAAATAGTGAAACCCTATCGACATGAGTACGGTAGTGAGGTAAAGCCCCAAAACCTGCGGAAAGAACCCCGTTATAGCCACCCCAACACATAAGACTGCGAGTGAGAGCAAGGCAAAGGATTGCTCTCGAATAAGCAGTAAAACAAAAATAGCGGTGAAAGCCAGAAACCCAGGTACCTCTCTTAGGCTCTGCAAGATACCAATTTCTACACCTGTAAACTGGGCTCTTTCAATAACAAAGTTATTTAGAAGCACCTGCCATACCGAAAAAACTAGCGACATAATAAATGTCATTAATAGGAGTAAGGTTTGTGGGTTTTTATACTTCATCGACTTTCCATAGTGCTGAGGTAAACAATTGGCTGTGGTGGGTAGAGGTTAATCTTGAGTCTACATGAGTTTTTTCGAGATTTGTTAATGTTTATTTTTTACTCCCTGCCGCGATTTTTCTAGCTCAAGGTTAATTTAACAACCGCTAATACCTTTAGGTGTTCTTTATACTTCCCCTTTACAACTTACTCCTCATATTAGTGAATACAAATGTAAGTTTTATGTAAATGATCTTGCAAATTAAAGTGTAAACTTTAATGCAAATCATTTTCATTTGTAGTAATTTGTTCGGAAATTTAGGGGGATGCTGTTAATCAGTGTGGAGAAATTGATGAAAACAAAGTTAAGTTTACTGGCGATATGTATCGCAGGTATAAGTTGTACGAGTGCTTTTGCGGCAAGTGATCCAGCTCAATTAGAACAAGCGATTGCCAAGCAGGAAGCTGAGCTTAATAAGCTTAAAAAAGATTTAGCGGTGCTAGCGGCTCAACAGCAAGAGCAAAAAATTGCTCAAGAAAATCAAGTTGAGGCAGTTGAGACTGCAAAACAGGAAAGCAAACAGAGTAAATTTAGCAAGTTTTCGTTTAAGTCATACGGCAGTATGATTTACACCAGTGATGAGTATTTTGAAAATGTTCAAGATACGACGCCTGAACGCCGCAATCGTTTTGATCTGGAACGTATTGTCACTGAATTCGGTTATCAGTTTACCGATGAGTGGGATATGGAGATTGAGATTGAGTACGAACACGGCGGAACTGGTTCCGCGCTAGAATATGATGGGTTCGATGAGTTCGGTGAATTCGAATCAGAAGTTGAAGCGGGTGGTGAAGTCATTGTCGAGAAGGCTCAAGTTCGCTATCGCCCAAGCGAGGAATTTGGTGTCAAGTTTGGTGGTATTCACCTTCCTGTCGGCCTCTCTAGTATCCTTCATAAACCTAATCAATACCTTACCGTTCAGCGTCACCGTAGTGAGGCCGCTATGATGCCAGCTGTTTGGAATGAACTGGGTGTTGGTCTTTTTGGTGAAGTGGCTAACTTCCATTACCAAGCACAAGTTATCAGTGGCTTAAACTCTGAGTATTTCCGTACTTATGATTGGGTGGCTTCTGGTCATCAAAAGCGTTTCGAGCATGTGAATGCAGACGATCTCGCTTACGCATTGCGCCTAGATTACGGTAGTTTCAAAAAGGGAACTGCTATTGGTATGTCTTACTACTATGGCAATACCACAGGTAACCGTAACAAGAGTAATAAAGTTGAAGGTGACGGTACGGTAAGCATTGCTACTGTTGCAGCAGCCTTTGTAGAGGGACCGTGGACACTACGCGGTCAATACATGTATGGCACGCTCAGTGATGCAGATGCTATTACCCAAGCAAATAAAACCACCCCAGGCCTAAAACCAGGTAACTTCGCCCAGCTTGGCTCTAAGTCAGAAGCCTTTTTTGTTGAGGCGGGTGTCGACTTAGGTCATTTCACACCTGTCCCAGTTACAGTTTTTGCCAATATTGATTACTCAAACCCACTGGCTGAAGTGGAAACGGGTACGGCTACAAAGCGCTACGAAAATACTTGGACAAGCGTTGGTATTAACTATTTTCCAATCCCTGAAATCGTCATAAAAGCAGAAGCCGGTCTTCATCAAGTTGCTGTTGCATCTATCCCAGATACCAACTTCTTCGCTTTAGGTGTGGGTTATCAATTCTCGCTATAACAAACTATTTAATGCTATTTCATCGCTCATTTGAGCGTGGAATGGCAAGTTATTATGAAGTAAAAATGGAGCTTTACATGAAAGAATTTAAGTACTCAGCCGTTGCCGTTGCGCTAATTGCAACCCTTGCCGCTTGTGGTGGTTCAGGTGACGATTCATCAACGCCAGATCCTGTACCTGAGACTGGTTTTGAGTTTGCAGCAACTGAGATGATCACTAACTTAACGGATGATGTGATAGTAAGTGGTTATGCTGCTTTAGCCATGAAGGGCGATGAGATGCTGCTTGCAGCTCAAACCCTTGTTAATGATCCGACTCAAGCCAACTTGCTTGCTGCTCAAGTTGCTTGGAAAGCTGCGCGTTTGCCTTGGGAGCAAGGTGAATCACATATTTTTGGACCTGTTGATTCATTAGGCATCGATCCACATCTAGATAGCTGGCCGCTCAATACTACTGATTTAACGACAGTACTGGGCAGTGGTTCAAGCTTTGATGCTGAAACTATCAAAGGTTGGAACGATGATGTTCAAGGTTTCCATACTATGGAATACCTACTGTTTGGTGACGGTGTTGCAGACAATGAGAAAGCGATTGCCGATTTAACTGCCGCAGAAGCTGATTACCTTATGGGTCTAGCTGAAGTATTCCGTGATTACACTAAAGTGTTGGATGATGCATGGCAGGTTAGTCATGACGGTCAAGCGGAAAGTAAAGCCTATGGCGATTTCGTTAAGAACCCTGGTACGAGTGAAAACACATTCTATTCTTCTCAAGTTGGTGTTATTGAAGAGCTAATCAACGGCATGATTGCCATTGTAGATGAAGTAGGGAACGGCAAAATCGCTGATCCATTCGGTACATCTATCGAAACGGCTGATACATCAAAAGTAGAGTCTCAGTACTCTTGGAATTCGCTTACTGACTTTAGCGATAACATCGTTGGTGTACGTAACGTGTACCAAGGTGAGTTTACAGGCGCTGCCGACAAGCAAGGCATTGTTGATTTTGTTAAAGCGGCAGACTCTGCACTTGCTTCTCGCATAGGGAGTGAAATTGATGATGCAATCATTAAGATCCAAGCGATTTCAGGTTCAAACGATATGCCTTTCCGTCAAGCGATTTTAGATGCTGATGGGCGCGAGCGAGTGCAAACGGCAGTCGATGCGTTATCTAAGCTGCAAACGAGTCTAGAGACAGACGTGCTTCCTCTACTGAATGACTGGAAAGTGTAACTTCTCGCTTCAGTGAATAAGTTGAATTGGGAGGCAGCGGAACGGCCTCCCTTTTTGTAGCCAACATAATATCTCAAGTCGTGAAAGCTCAGGATAGAGCCGCTACTGCTTGAATTAAGATAACAGTGTGAGATGACGATATGAAGACGCACAGATACACAGGCCTGGCATTTGCTATTTGCATAGGGTTAAGTGCATGTGGTGGTTCAGGTGATGACACCAGTGAGCCAGATCCTGATAAAAAAGTTTATCCAGCCTACACAGATATGACTGCCAGTGGCGGTGATACAACAACATACGATGCTTCTGAATCTGGCCACGGCTTTTCAACGCCGGCCCCTAATCTTTCAGACGCTGAACTAGAGCATCACCTAGAGGGTGATCTTAGTTTTGAAACTGCCTTTACTACCGCACCGAATCAAGAACACCCAGATCTCGATGGTTTAGGCCCTGTCTTTAACAACACAGATTGTAATTCCTGTCACCAACGTGACGGACGTAATTCAACGCCTATTGTCCCTGTAGGGCAAGATCGCATTAAGTTGAGTTCTGAGTCTGGGATATTCTTACGTATCAGCAAGGCACCTGCAGAGCCATGTACTCAAGGCACTGCAGCCAATGATTACTGTGCACCAATCCCTGTACCTAACTTTGGTGGTCAGCTTTTTCATCGAGGTGTATTAAAAGCACGTCCTGATTGGGAAGAAAACCTGTTCGGCGGCCAGGCTGATGTCTACCTTTCCTATGAAACTAAAGAGGTGACATACCCTGATGGCAGTAGCATTACGCTAAAGAAGCCTCTGTTTGATGTTGAAAATCCTTATGATGCCCCTGGCGAAACTAAGGACAGCGCTAACGTGACTTCAGATCTTCTGCAAGATGATGTATTGATGGGCTGGCGTAATGGTATGCCTGTCTTTGGACTTGGCTTACTAGAGGCCATTCCTGAAGCAGATATTTTGGCATTAGTGGATGAAGATGATGCCAATGGCGATAAGATCTCTGGTCGGGTGAATTTAGTCTTTGATGCTGTAAAAGCGCAAGCTGGTGATGAAAATCCAGTATCTGTTGGGCGTTTTGGTTGGAAAGCTAATACACCAAGTGTTCGCGTTCAGTCTCTTGGCGCACTGCGTGGCGATATAGGTATTACCAACCCGCTTTTTCCTGACGAAAGTGTGGCAGGGACAGCTTTACATGATAGCTATCTGACTCGTACAGGCTTTACCGATACCGGTGAAGATATCAATGGTGAGCCTGAAGCAGATGCAGCCTTTAGTGATTCAGTGGTCTTTTATGCGGAAAGCTTAGCAGTTCCAGCAAGACGAAATGTTAATGACCCCAATGTACGTGAAGGTGCAAGATTGTTTGATGAGATCAACTGTAAAGGTTGTCATAAAGCCAGTTTTGTCACTAAGTCGAGCGGTGATATCGGTGGTATACCTATGAGCGATAGTCACAAGAGTCAGACTATCTATCCATTTACTGACATGTTGCTACATGACATGGGGGAGGAGCTAGCTGATGGTCGCCCTGATTTCTTAGCTGATGGTAATGAGTGGCGTACACGTTCTCTTTGGGGAATAGGGTTGACGCAAACGGTTAACCCTCAAGCTGGATTCCTTCATGATGGCCGCGCAGCGACAATGGAAGAAGCTATTTTGTGGCATGGCGGTGAAGGTGAAAATAGTCGTGATGCATTTATGGAGCTCACTAAGGCAGAGCGCGATCAAGTGGTTGCTTTCCTAATGTCTCTATAACGGAGTCATGGCGACCCGGTACCAGCATCATTGATTCGCCCCAATTGATAGATGTAAGCCCTAAAGCGGAGTAAGCTAATTACTCCGCTTTTTTGTACAAGGATGTACTTATCCCCGTTTGCCATGGATGGCAATAGAGGGGAGTTGTACAAGGATGTACTTATCCCCGTTTGCCATGGATGGCAATAGAGGGGAGTTGTACAAGGATGTACTTATCCCCGGCTGCCACGGATGGTAATTGAGGGGAGTTGTACAAGGATGTACCTAGAACTGGTTAGTATTATTAGATATTTGTGAAGTCGATTGAGATATCTTGCCCTTTGCTCAAATAGCTCGTGATCTGTTTCATGTAAATATAATCACTTATCTATTACTATGTTTATAACGATTATCAGTAAGATGAGCTAGAGGTTCTGGTGAGTAAAATATTAATTATCTATTCTAGTGTTCATGGCCAGACACGTAAGATAGCTGATCACATTAAGTGTTCTTTAAGCGCAAACGGCAATGACGTTGAATGTTGTAGTCTTGATGAGGCGCCAAAACTCGATGGATTCGAGAAGGTTATCTTAGGGGCGAGTATTCGCCACGGAAAACATAATCCTGCAGTCTATGATTTTATTACCGCTAACCTTGAATTGTTAGAGACCAAACAAACAGCATTTTTCTCGGTCAGCTTAGTGGCTCGTAAAGAGGCTAAGAATACTGCTGAAACGAATCCATATATGCAGGCATTTTTAGAGAAAACAGTTTGGCGCCCTCAGGTTTTGACCGTGTTTGGTGGTAACTTGGATTATCAAGGTTATAGCATGATGGATAGAAATATTATCCGATTCATTATGTGGATAACCAAAGGGCCAACGGCTGCAGATACAAAAGTTGAGTACACTGATTGGAAAAAAGTTGAGCTGTTTGCCGAGCAACTTCAGGCACTTTAAAGCACAAGTTTACTTGGTTATAGAGAGGTTTTATGGCCCGTTCCTCATCATTGATTGCTAAAGCCTTTGAGAAGCTGGCTACATATCAGCATCTGCTTATTATTCTATTGTCACTTTTTTTAATATCGACAAGTCCCTGGATCATGATGGGGAGAACATTACGCAGTAGTGCTTCAATATGGGATTACCTTCATGTGTATTTAGGCCTGTTAACGGGCTTATTGTCTATTACGATGTTTTTAGCAAATATACTAAAGGGAAAATGGCGTCAGTATTTCCCTTGGCTAGCAGGGGACTTTTCGCAACTAAAACGAGACCTTGTTGGCCTAGTAAAAGGCAAAGTTCCCTTAGCGGGGGGCAGGGGGCTTTTTAGCTTTGTCGAGGGGCTAGGGATGCTGCTAATGCTGGGAGTTGCGCTTACCGGAGTCATGTGGTTTTTTCTGCAGGGCAGTAGTGACGCACTAACCTGGCGTAGTTACCACATCTGGTTTGCCAAGGGGTTTATTGGTTTTATTGTGGTTCATGTTATTTTTGCTTGCCTGCATCTCTTAGATTTCATTAGAAATTAAACCAAAATTTGTTAAGCTTCTTATATTCATTTCTGTGCATGAGAAGCTTTTGAGACTAAAAGTTATTCACTTGGTAGACGATAATAAACTTGGCGGTGTCAGCTTGGCGCTGCAAGGTCTACTTGGCTCAGAGCTTCAGCAAGATTTCGATTTTGAGATCTGCCAAATTAACCTATCAAACTTCAAACAAAGGCGCTATAGCGCCGATATTATCTGTTTGCATGCTGCTACTTCTTGGCGAAAGCTACCCGCCTTAGTACTGCTTAGGCTGGCTAACTTAGGTACGCCGATTCTGTACCAAGAGCACCACTACTGTCAGGGCTTTGTGACTCATCAAGTCAAAACTCACAGGCGCTTTTACTTGATGCTAAAGCTAAGCTATTGCTTAATGAATCGAGTATTGGCTGTCTCTCAAGCACAACGTCAGTGGATGTTAAATAAGCGGCTCGCAAAGGCTGATAAAGTTTATTATGTCGGTCAGGCCAAGCCTCTTGAACTGTTTAGCGCTTTACCTACACCCACTTTAACTGAGCCGGTTGTTATTGGTGCTTATGGACGGTTTCACCAGCAAAAGGGGTTTGATCTCTTGTTAGAGGCGGTGGGGCAGATATCATGTGAAAATATTGAGTTGCGACTTGCTGGGGCTGGAGAGCTAGGCAAAGAGTTAATCGAGACTGCTAACGCACAGCCAAATAGGGACAAGATAGCGTTTGTCGGTGAGATTAACGACATCGCTGGTTTTTTAAAGCAGTGTCATATTGTGGTTATTCCTTCTCGCTGGGAGCCCTTTGGTTTGACTTGCCAGGAATCATTAGCTGCAGGAAAAGTGGTTATTGCGAGTAACGTTGATGGCTTAACTGAGCAGATAGATGAGATAGCAACAGAGCGAAGCGGTGGCGCTGTTTTACTTGATGAGTTGAGTGTGACCTGTCTAGTAAAAGCACTCAGATTGCAACTAGAGCTTGCACAAGTACACAAGTCATCATCCCAGGGCTATGGGCTTAAGCGCTGTGAAAGAGCAAAGGTGGAACTTGCTTGGCCAAGAATGTTGCAGAACTGGCGCAAGTTGCTGTACTCAGTCGTCGATTAATACTCCCTCAGAACAAAGAATAAATGCAAAAATACAGACATAAAAAAGGCTCCCAAAAGGAGCCTTAACTTATACCAATCGGTATAAGAAAGTGATCTACTCAGAGTGTTTTTTTGGCAACTAATTCAAGGCGAATGGGTGATGGAATGGTTATTCCTTTGTGAAGCTATTCAACGAAGAAGTAGGCAGGCAAAAACACTCCTGAAAGGCGAGTTTTAGCGCTTCATATGCTGTGTTAACGAGCTAGAACGTAGAATAACTATGCTCTTCACTCGTTGTCTTGCTTCTAAAGCGCTAAATTCTCGCTGAGATGATCACACCTTTATACCGATTGGTATTACTGTGTTAAGCAAAGCTTACTTGCGCTCAACAGCTAAGTAGTTAATTAGGTCAATCAGTTCTCCAAGAGTACGAATTGAGCTCATATTGACTGCGTATTTGTCATTAACAACAAAGGCTGGAACACTTTGTACTTGGAACTGTCTTTGCTGTACACGCCAAAGATCGATTTTGTCGTTAACTGCTTTACTGTCTGCTATCGCATCGTACTTGCTGATGTCGAAACCATTGTCAGCGAAAACTTTTTTAATGTCATCGCGATTGTTTATTTCAGGCTCTTCATGTGCGCCATGGTCATGATCATGGTTGTGTCCATGAGCACCTTCATCACCTTGAATTGCGGCAAACATGGCGTGAGTCATCTTATCGCCTGCATCTAGCTCTTGCATTACGGCTAGTGAGCGCATGACTTCAGTACCGATGTCGCTGTTCATAAAGTCTACATGCTTACTATCAAAGGTGACCTGCTTGTTTAGGTTCGCTTTGATATCACCAAGGTACTGCTTTTCCATGTTGTAGCAGTTATGACAATAAAAAGAGAAAAACTCGGTGAGTTTTGGCTGAGCACTCGCCTTTTCTGCGATCTGAGTGAAGTGTTTACCCTCAACAAACTGTGCAGCAAAGCTACTTAGTGGGGCAACAGCTAAGGTTAATGCTAGTGCGATATGTTTAATCAATTCTATGTCCTCAACAGTGACAGGCTAAAATGGTTCATAAAAGAGGTGATAATAAGTTAGAAAAGCGATATCTACCACTCAATACGCCATACGGTGCCTAATAAATTCAGCATAAAAGCTAATGCTTAATTATGACTTAATTGACCACAAGCTTCAGTGTTTCTTATGTGATCTATGTATGAATTTAGAGGGATATTTCAGCGCTTCTCGCGCAAAGTTTGCCAAGCCTCACAAACTTTACGAAATTGAGCTGCATCGCCGTTTGGTCTGTCTGGGTGCCATTGTAGTGCTAGTTTTCGCCATTGTCTGCGGATCTGCTTGTCGCTAGCATTACTATCGAGTTCAAATACGGATAACGCTTGATGGCTGTGCATCAGGTTTGGACTTGTGCCGATATAATCCTCATATCGACTCCAGAAAGACTCAAGCATCTCTTGAATGATGTTGGGACAGGTGTCGTAGTTTAGCCAATTAAGGTAATACTCTCTTAGCGCATCATCTTCTCGTAAACTGCTGTCTAGATTTGTTGGAATAATCTTAAAGATTTGAATTTCCATCGCTTTAACTTGTAGCCATAACTCAGGCAGCAGTATCTCTTGCAACTCAAATAGCGCGTTCATCAGGAGAAAGTTGGTTTTAAATAAGGCTTTTTGTTGATCCGTATCGAGATCATGCATCAAACCCCTAGACTGAAGTTCTGCGGCTAGATGGTGCACTTTCCAGCTTTGGTTTGATGTTTGCAGTAGGCTGAGAAGAGGCCAGATGAGCGGGTTATCTCCTTTTATATCGGTAAGATGTGCATCATCAGTTGAGCTTGAAGTAGCTGAGATCGCGGGTGTATTTTTGGAAAATAGCATAAGTAAATTCATCCTGAATTGGCGATCCTGCAGCATAAATATGCCAGGCTAGTTCACTAAGACTATGTCATAACTAAAATAGATTACAAGCCTACTGCTTTTGAGCTTTAATCAACTCCAAAGGGGAATTATCCATTTGATTTTTTCAGAGTTAAAGCTAGTCTAAGGTAAGGTGTTTTCAATGTTACCTATTGCTTAGTATCTTATTTTATTTATGTTTTCATTTGTCTAATGCTTTGTTGAGCTGCTCGTCAAAGAGGTTGCTACCCGTTTAAAAACTACAATGATGATTATGAACACGATTAATAAATGGATTATTGACTCAGTGCTTCCTACCTCCCCCAGCCTATTCTCTATATCTACATTGAGAAGAGAAAATTGATCATGCGACCATTTAATATTTTCTCTAACTATATTCTTTTATGTTCTATCCTGCTGGGGACCGCAATTTCTGCTGGAGTCGGCTATACCTTCTACCAAAATGAGGTGTTAGCGATAGAGGCTGACTTTAAAAGGGATGTTGATGATAAAACGACTGCATTGGAGCGTGAGTTACTTATCAATTTAGAGGTGCTTTATGCTGTTAAAGGGCTTTTTGATAGCTCTGATAGCGTCTCTGCGGATGAGTTTGCTAATTTAGGCAGTAGCTTTCTTGTTCGGCACCCCAATATTCAAGCATTAGAGTGGATACCTAGGGTCAGTAGAGAAGAAAGAGCAGGCATGGAGGAGGCGCACCGACAGAATCATCCCGACTTTGAATTTACCGAGCGGGAGTTCCAGGGGAGCATGATTCGAGCTGCTGAACGTAGCGAGTACTTTCCTGTTTATTATGTAGAACCTATAGAGGGGAATGAAGTTGCTTTTGGTTTTGATCTCGCTTCGAACTCAAGAAGAGACAAAATACTTAAAAAATCTAGAGATTTAGACCTCGCTCTTGCGACTGCGAGTATCACATTAGTGCAAGAGGTTTCTAATCAAAAGGGGTTCCTTATGTTTATGCCTCTTTTTAATGGTGAGCCGAATACGTTAATTAAGCGCAGGGAGAAGTTGAGAGGCTTTGTGCTTGGGGTATATCGGATTAGTGATATGTTTGAAACAGCGATTAAGTATACCGGTGCTCAAGGTATTAATTTAAAGCTGGTGGACAATACGGGGGTGTCCGCTGAACGGCTTTATAGTAATTACTCAGAAGATCAGCTTCAGGATAAAACACAACAGCGACTCACCTATAGCAAACCCTTAGTTAGATTTGGTGGTCGTCAGTGGACATTAGTTGCTAGTCCGACCCTTGGCTATATTGCAGAGAGGAGAAGCTTACTTCCCTTTATTATTACGGCTTTCGGGGTGTTATTTGTACTATTAGGTGGCGCTTATACTTTTGCCGTTATTAGGCGGACATCCTTGATTAAAGTCGAGGTTGAAGAGCGGACTCAAGACCTTATTGAAGCTAAGCTTGAGCTCGAGGTGTTATCTCATACGGACAGCTTGACTAAAGTTGCTAATAGACGAAAATTCGATGAGCAGTTTGAAAAAGAGTGGTATCGAGCCATTCGCAGTAAAGGCTCTCTGTCACTGATTATGATAGATATCGATAACTTTAAATTATTTAATGATCATTATGGTCATCTTGCCGGTGATCAGTGTTTAAAGGATGTATCTAAGGCGCTCAAGCACACACTTAGCCGCAATACTGATTTGGTTGCCCGCTACGGGGGAGAGGAGTTTGTCATACTGCTTCCTAACACTAATGAGCCACACCTGTTGGCTGATAAGTGCCGTAATAATATCGAAAAGTTGCATATTCCTCATGCTCCTTCCGATGTATCTGAGTATGTGACCATTAGCTTAGGAATTGTCACTAAGGTTCCGACACAAAACTGCGATCCTGACTCATTTACAGATAAAGCGGATCAGCTGCTTTATAAAGCCAAAGAGTTAGGCAAGAATAGAGTGTGTATTGATGATGCTTTGCTTGTTAAGAAAGGGGACGTTATCGATTTTAAAGCACCTGTTAACTGATGCAAATGCACTTCATTTTGTCACCTCATAAGAGTGTTGCTTTTGCTTCCTCTAGTTTGCCTATTTAGCTATTTTTATTCACTAATTAATCTCGTAACTTTTTCCTTAGTTATCTCCTTTAGCTCATCTTTACTTTTGTAACGAGTTGCTGACTTTATGTTGGGTTTGTGGTTAACTTTTACCTTGTTTGTTAGTCATGTCTATATGCGAACAGGTAATGATAAGGTTACTGTAAAATACACTTTTAAATTGCAGGGCTTACTTTATCCATATTGTGTTTTCACTCGCTGGCTCCGCTAGTGCATGAGCCCTCGATTGTTGGATTGCATTTTTGCCTAGGGTGATGACACTTTAGTTACCGCTTAATTTGATATGTCTTGATATAGCTAACTTGTGTTCTTTTTGTCTGAGTCTTGATTATGAATATTTTTTCAAAATACATTATCTTTTTTGCCATTTTAGTTGGCTTTACGCTTTCTATTTATGTGGGTAAGAGCTTTTATGACAAAGAGACAAAGGCGATTGAGCAAGATTTTAGAAAAGATGTGGACGATAAGGTTGCAGCAGTTGAAAGAGAGATCTTACTTAACATTGAGGTTTTGCACGCACTTAAAGGGTTATACAACAGCTCGGATGATGTGACTTCACAAGAGTTTCATCGTATTGCTCAGAGCTTTCTTGTCAGGCATCAAGACATCCAAGCACTTGAGTGGGCGCCTAAAGTTGAGTCTAATGACAGAGCTAGCTTTGAGCAAGTTAGGCGTTTAGAGTTCGCTGAGTTCGAGGTCACTGAACAGAGCGAAAGTGGCATGTTGTCAGCTAAACACAGAGAGAGCTATTTTCCAGTCTCCTACATTGAGCCTTATGTCGGCAATGAGATGGCGCTAGGCTATGATCAGGCATCCAGTTTACAGCAACGCGCTACCATGGAGCGTGCTAGAGACTTTGATAAACCAATAGCAACCTCTGGTGTATCTTTACTGCAATATAGCTCGGAGCAAAAAGGCTTTCTTATCTTCCTACCTATCTATGATGGGGAGCCAACAACTTTGCTTAAGCGACGAGAGAGAATTCGTGGTTATGTCATTGGTGTGTATCGAATTGGTGATATGTTCGATAGTGCTATTAAGCGTACCTCTGCACATGGGATCTATTATTCATTAGAAGATATCTCTCTTTATAAAGCGTATAGCCAAGGTGCTGAGTTAAACCTTACTCCAGAGGCAAAGAACGTAAATACACTTTATTCAAACTTCCCTAGTGAACAGATGCTAAGTCCATCGCAATTAGCCTTCTCTTATACTAAACATCTTAGATCTTTTAGTGGTAGGCATTGGTCTCTCGTTGCTACGCCCAGTTTAGGCTATATCGCAGAGCGTAGAGGCCAGCTTCCCTACACAATCGTCATATTCGGTGGCCTCTTTGTCCTGTTAGGCGCACTTTATGTCTATGCTATTTTACGACGTGCTGAATTTGTTGAGCGAGAGGTAAAGCAAAGAACCGCAGATCTTAATGAGGCAAAGCGTCAATTAGAGCTGATATCGCAAACTGATAGTCTGACTAAAATCCCAAATCGACGTTGTTTCGATGATACCGTCCAAGAGCAGTGGCAAATAGCAATCAGGGATAAAACTCGCATAGGACTAATGATGATCGACATCGATCATTTTAAACTCTATAACGATACCTATGGGCACCTAGCGGGCGATCAATGTTTACGAGAGGTGGCGCAAGCGCTAAGTCAGACGCTTAACAGAGATTCAGATCTTGTGGCTAGGTATGGGGGAGAGGAGTTTGTCATTATTCTTCCCCACACTAGGGATTGCAATTCACCCGCTAAACGTTGTCAGTATAATATTGAACGCCTCGAGCTCCCACATGAGACCTCAATGACCAGTGGTTTTGTTACAGTAAGTATTGGTGTGGTCAGCACAATTCCAGATAAAGACTCAGATCTACTCGATTTTATCGCTCAGGCAGATACGGCTTTATACAAAGCTAAAAATGCTGGGAGAAATAGAGTGGCTGTGTATGATGATAAAGAGAGAGACAATTCAAGCCCGACGTCACAAGAAACATCAGCGGTAGTTTTATAATGGTTAGGGACCGTTGTTACGCTTATATACATCATCAGCTACCCTTTGAATTCGATTCGGTATAACCTGATAATTAATACTCGCGATTATTAGGTTCTCTATTGTCATCCATCTCTACAGGTAGACATGACCATTTAAGGTTGGCTACTTTCAACCTATTTAACTTCATCGAGCCACCAAACGCTTACTATGAGTTTGAAAATATTTATACTAAGGAGCAGTGGCTGAAAAAATTGGATTGGATCTCGAAATACCTATATGAGCATCAACCAGATGTGATTGGTTTTCAAGAGGTCTTTAGTACCGATGCATTGAAGCAGCTCTGCCAACAGTGTGGTTTAGTGCACTTTGCTGTATTAGATACGCCCGATGTTGCTGATGACTTTATCTATAGTAAACCTGTCGTCGCACTCGCTTCCCGCTTCCCTATTCTAGATGCATGCTCTGTTGCTGCGGATCGTAAAATGATCGCAATGATGGGACTGGATGAAGATTTTGACTTTAGTAGAAAACCATTACGGGCCACCATTGAAGTCCCTAAGATAGGTGCCACAGATTGTTATGTTGTTCACTTTAAATCTAAACGGCCACTCTTTGAGCCTAATGAACTTAGCAAGCAAGAGGCTGATCAACTCTCTGTAAGTCCACAAAAGGTGAGGCCGCACAGTTATAATGCAAGTATTGGGCATCAACTTGCTGTGGAGGCGCTTGGTCAATGGGGCTCAAGTATTCAGCGAGGAAGTGAAGCCGCTTTACTTCGCTACGCTATGGTTGAGAGACGGATCCTGAGTCAAAATCCCATGATCTTAATGGGTGACTTTAATGATAGTTTAAGTGATGGCGTATTAGCCGCTCTAACTGCAGTGGACACAAGGGTAAAACCTGATTACGGTCTAACTGCTGGGAGCAAGGGGGCCAATGAGCTATTTGGTCAATATCGATTGCAAGATGCTTATGAGCTGTATCAGTCTTCTCAATATGCTTTGTCTGCACAAGCTAGAGTGGCAACTCATTATTATTTCGCTAAGGGCTCAGTACTCGATTATATCTTGCTTTCAAATGAGTTTGACCCGAAAAGTAACCAAAATTTAGCGGAAGTCGGCAGATATGAGGTCTACGACCGTCACCTCATAAACCCAAGCTTTGAGCATGATAGCCAAAGTACAGATCATGCTCCGGTGATGATCACGCTCTCGATGAGAGAGTAATATTTGTGCTAGGTCTATTCGATTCAATCTGGCGCTTTACAAAGACAGAGCAGATCCCCGCAGGTTTTCCTCCACGAAAACGACACACGCCCCCCGCTTCTGTTCGTTTAAAGAAGCGGCATTGCTTACATTTATACCATGTCGCATAAAGATGTGCTCACTCAGCGAGAGCTTAACGCTTCTGAGGCAAGGAAACGAGTGAAGGGCATAGTGATTCTACGTTCAAGCTCGATGACGCGGCATTCAGAAGTGCTAAGACTCGTCTTTTAGGAGCTTTTTAGGCTGCCTATTTCTTCGTTGAATAACTTCGTAAGGGAGCCACCATTACTTCAGTTATCCGCCTCGAACTAGTTTGCCTAAAATAGCTCTGAGTTGATCACTTTCTTATGCGAAATGGTATTAAATCGCTTTGGCATAACTATTGAGATTTGGCATAGCTTTGAAAATAGAGTGAGTAGGTTGAAACTATATCATCGATAGCGATGATAGTAGATGCCATCGGCTTGATGAAAGCTGCAAGTTAATCCTCCGGCTGTTCCCTTGAACGGATTACTACTGCACTGATGTTGGCAATTTGCTACTGTAAGGTTGCCAGTTGTGCCGCTCTTCTCCTTGTTTAAAGTTATTGGAAACAGACTTCTATGAATATGAAGCTAATATGCGTATCTATTGTTTGCCTCTCCTCCATGGTTAGCTTTTCAGTGGTAAGCGCTCCTGCTGCGAATGTGAAAACCTCGGTCAATCGCGTAGAGTCTCCGGATAGAGTGAAGGAGAGCTTAATTTTGCCCTACCTATTTAGCTCTGAGTCTATGGGGCTCAATTTAGGTGTAGGAGGCATGTTAAATGGCTATTACCAAGATCAGATGACTATAGGCGGAACGGTATTTGGTGGTGAGGTTAGTAAGGCGGGCGGTGGCGGTGTATGGAACTTTAAGCTGCCTAAAACTGAGCGTTTCTTTTTAAGTGTATATGGCATGATGGGCTACTACCCCAAGCAGCGAGCTTATGCGGGAGGAACGTTGGACTTCATACCAATATCAATGCCTCTTCCAGGTAGTAATGATTCGGCACAAACTCAATATTTAGAGGCTGATGGTTCGTCCAATTGGTTTGATATTAAGCTTGAGTATGCTCTGCCATTTGGTGCGACAGCTAATAAAGGTATGGTCGAGTATCAACTGAAAAATGGTTTGTTGATATCCGAGCCTAGTGGAGGAGACTCATGGAACCCGCTCACACATGGGGCGACAGTCGTTGTTTTACGCCAGTTTAATCGCTATCAAAGTTTTGAGTTTGAAGAGGAAGAGTTAGATGGCACTATTCATGCGATAGAGCTAGGCATTTTGCATGATAATACTGACTTTTCTATCAACCCCTCTACGGGGAGTAGCCAATACCTCTCCATATCCCATGATGCGGCTTGGCTTGACTCAGATAATGAGTGGACCTTTATTAATCTTGATATGAGTAAGTACTTCTCTTTCGGCTCTTCTGAGTATGCCCATCAAAGGATTTTAGCGTTGAACTTTTGGACTGGTTACTCGCCATCTTGGGAGCTCGAGTATGATGGTATAGGCGGCAAGAAAGTGATCGGTAATGCGCCTTATAATGAGGCCGCAACTTTAGGTGGCTTCTATCGTATGCGTGGTTATGATCAGAACCGCTTTCACGATAAAGCGTCGATTTACGGTTCCGCTGAATATCGATATACCTTGAAGTATAATCCGATTGAGGATGTTAACTGGCTTAAGTTCCTTAAAATAGACTGGTTTCAGCTTGTCGGCTTCGTTGAGGCTGGCCGTGTAGGCGCTGAATATACGGCAAGTGAATTGCTAACAGACCTTAAATACGATGCTGGGTTTTCAATCCGAGCGATGGCAGCGGGTCTTGTGGTAAGAACGGATATTGCTGTCTCTGATGAAGGGACAAATACATGGGTGATGGTTGACCATCCTTTCTAATTTAAGGTTTTGTACTTAAGTCTGGTATCAGCGTATCTTATTAGAACTGAATATGACTTTTTAAGGCGACTTTATCAATGTTAGATGCAATTTGTACGTTCGATAAAGATAATCCTATCACCTTTACCGTATTCAAATTTCAATCGTTATCAGCTGATGAAATTGAACAGTTTAGGCAATCTCTTATCTGTCCTAGTTGTAATGGTAAAGCGTATTTTCGCAAAGCATCTAAAGATGGCAAAGTGGCTTGTTTTGGTTCACGATACCACCAAGCTGATTGTGTAGAGTTTAAACCTTCTAAAGCCAAAGCCCATGAGGAACAAGCTATCGCAGAGCTCAACCAGGTATTGGTTGATAGCGATGCGTTAATGATAGATTTTTCTAAAGCCGCCTCAGTCAAGAGGGCTTCATTAAAAAGTGAACAAGCCGGTTTAACCCAATTAGAGCGCGTTGGGGATAATAAGGTGCAAAAGAGCAGCAAAACCTCAGATACTAGCGAGCCTCTTATCGGTATTGAGAGTACTCTTGCTGAATCTATCCCTCTAGATAGCCCTAGTGGACAAGGTGAGCCTATGAGTAAGATGGCCTCCCAAGGGCTTGAGGCAATACTTTATAGCTTACTTCGAGGCAGTGAATTAGCTGAGTCTGATCTCTGGATCTATACCGATAGTAAGTATCGTTGGCGAGCTAAAAACTTATTCGTAAATTTCGCTAATGCAACGCCAACAGAGAATGGCGCGCCGCGTATGTATTGGGGAACCCTGTCACATAGCGATAAGCTGATGGAGTGGTTAAATCCATCTGATTGCAAAGATCTAGGTATTCCAATCGCCGATTATAAAAAGTCACTGTTTAGTCAGTTCGATATTCAAGAGCGGCGAGATCTTGAGGGCGCGGGCATAATACTTTTTGGTAAATGCATCTGGAACAAAGAGAAGACGCGTAAGATTATCCAGCTCTGGGGCAAAGATATTAATCGGATACTCATTTCAAAATTAGAAAATTAATATTGTATTGGCCAGTCGTGTCGACGCTCACCCACTTTTCGATGGTCAGTTCGAGATTGTTAACTGAGCCGTATAATCAACTATATCGATTAATAGCATTTCTTTGCTGCATTGCAAAATAGGAGAGTGTATTGCATTTCGCAATGATTAAGGTAAAAGGTATTTTTGACACCTATATTGTGAACACGATTAATGCAAAGAAACATCCATCCGCTGCTTAGAATAAATTCAAACAGTTAATTATAGTTTTACCTTCACCTACCTCCTTTCTACCGCGATTGTCCATATTGATAATATTAGCCAATAGAAATGTTGGCACAGCATATGCTTTATTAAAGTCTACCCAGTAACACCCGATATAAAGGGTGTAGATAGTTAATATGAGGAATCTATTATGTCTATTACCAATCAAGTAAATCATATTAAGCCAAAGTTAAACTTTACTGTTAACCAGCATCTCTATGAGACCTCTAATCCCTACCGTTGTAGAGTCGATTACGTGATCAAGCTACTCGCTGGTGACGAGCTGTGCCAGACCAATGAAGAGACTTACTGCAAAGAGGACGTTATTAATTTAGAGAAGGATTTTATTCTTGGCTATAACTAAGAAGTACGTGCAGTTTGTTCAATCTACGTTTAATGCTAGTTTGTCATGGTGCAAGGTGAAGAGTTGCTGATATTTATACCAGTTCCATTAAATATGTGTTCAATTCAGAGCTTTCTCAGGGATTTCGATCCAAGACGCATCGTTGAAGAAATGGTTATTCCCTTTTGAGGCGATGCAACGTAGGAGCGGAAGCCCTGAGAAGCTCACGCAGTGCGGGTTTAAAATCACTTTATGCTGCGCATGTGGTTTTCGAAATAGAATAACTATTAGCTTCAATCCACTTACTAGCCTACAGCGATTTTAACTCCCGCTGAATGGTCAATTCTTTAATAGAATTGGTATTACTTAAATCGTAGGGCTTTAGGCATAATTTAATCCTGATTAATCGATAAGTACGGGCGCTCTAACCTCGCATTGTTTATTATTTTAGTTTGCATCATTAAAAGAGTTTCTGCTTACCTCTTCCTCTCTTAGAGGATATATCCATCCCGTGTAACCTAGCAAATAAGTATATTATTTCGTCTAAATAGCGAGTAGTAATATATGTCGCTAACCTCATAATTATTAACAACGTATTGTTTAACAATATGTTATAGAAGTTTATCTGGCGTTAATATAACTTGGGTTGCTAGTTAGGTTGAAAAGTGGCCATAGCCAAAGGATTGTATGTCTTCTGCAAACACAAAGTTCGTTATAGGTTTTGTGCTCTTATGCCTAGTGGGAGCTGGTGCTGCTGTGGGTTTTTACCTCAATAATGAAAAGCAAGACCCTCATAAAACCTTGCTGCCGCTAGTGTTAGGCAGTTGGGTTAAAATTCCTGGTATCTGTGAAGGCAATGTCAGCTATCAGCACCAGCTTGATATTCTGTCAAAAGAGCTTATCAAAATAAAAGGGGAGGAGATGAGTATTGCTGATTTCTCCATTTCAGAAACCGCTTCATTTAAGGTGACATGTGAGGCTGTTGGATCTGGGGAGTTCTTTGCTCAAACTTCTTTTATAGCTGATCGTTTTTCTCGCTTTTATGTAGGAAAAATAGGTCAATTCACAGTGATGAAAAATGTTGCGCCGACTGGTGAGCTTTGGTTTAAACTCGATAGTCAGTTCCAGAAAAAATTGCAGGCAATGAGTGACATTAAAAATAGCCGCAGGATATAGCAGGATATAATAGTTAATTATCCACATACTATTTAAATAAATGGAAGGTAAGCGCTATCGAAATGCAAAGTCCTTGCCTAACGGGGAAGTTAGTTCGCTGGAATGACGATAAAGGCATCGGGGTCATTCAACCTGATGATAGTCATCATGATGTTGCGACTTTATATGGTCCGGCAAGTGAACAAATGATTGCGATTAACCTATCTGCATTACAGCATATGCATAGACGACCGCGCCTTGGCGATCAGATCTCTTTTAATATAGAGACAAAACTAGACAGCAAACTTATTGCTTTTAATGCGAGTATTGATGGCGTTACAGCTTGCTCTGCTAGAAAAGGAGTAGAAAAGGCTGTTGCAGTCAATGGGGTGGCTAGACAGAGCATTTCAGCGACTAGCGTGCTTTCTCGATTAGCCTTGATTGCTGCACTTATAACGGCGGGCAGTTATACCTACCAGTATCTATTTTGACTAGTAGGTATTTTGCTCACAGGGCGCCGTAACCAGTTTATCAGGGCTTACTTTATCTGGGCTTGATAGGGCGTTGCTTAGCAAAGCTATATATCTTATCGCCAAATTGATAAAGACCTAGGCCTAAAATGACAAATGCAGCACCAATAATCAAAGCGGTTGTAACCTGCTCATTATTAAGTTGTGTGCCTAACATCATGGCAAAAACAGGGGTGATTAAGGTCACTAGTGCAACAGTGCTAGCCTTGAGATTTTGTAAAATATAGAAGTAAGCAATAAACCCAATCAGTGAGCCAAATACTCCTAAGTATAAAATTGACCAGAGAGACCTTTCCTGCCAAGTGTCTATGGGCAAGCTGCCATCGAATAATAGCCAAGCAAGCATAAATTGCGGCGTTGAAAATAGTAGGGCGCCTACAGTGCTAGCTATCGGGTGGATATTGATCTTAACCGTTTTAATCAATACACCACTGAGACTAAATAGAAACACAGCCGTTAAGATCAGTAACAAGCCAACCCAGCTTGCTGAGCTTAGTGATAGTTTCGATGAGCACACGATACCTAAACCAATAAAAGCTAAGGCTAAAGCTAACAGCTTCATTGGGCCAAATTTATCTTCCCCCAGTAGCTTTTGCGCCAGTAAACCTGAGATAAGGGGGGACAAACCGAAGATCAGTGACATGGTGCCTGATGCGAGGTAGCGAGCCGCAAAGTAGCTAAGTAACATTCCTCCGACTATGCCTATGGAAGACACACTATAGAGCTTAATTGCAGCTTTGCTCCAAGGTAGGCGAATACGGGCCGTTAGTAGGATTAAACAACCTAAGCTCAAGGCAATCAGCATTCTTAACAACACCGCCATGGTCGGGTGAACAGACTCACTGCTCCAGACGATCCCAAGAGGGGTTGTAGACCAAATTAATACTACAGATAAAAAGGCAAAAGGAACCAATTTGGGTAGTGTTGCCGAGACTTGCATTGCCATAGTGCACCTCTATTTTGACTTAAAGCGATCTTCTTGAGTGAATCATGAAAGCCGATAAGAGAGAGGAGCACAGAGAGGAAGTATCTGCCGCAATTCTGTCTTTGCGGCTGGGTAATGGGTTCTAGTTTAGGGCTATAATTCCATCTCATCCGCGGCCTGATTAGGCCAGGTACAAGTTTTCACTCGAGTATTGATATCCAATGCGAGTAGTCGCAGCAGAGTCGATACCTGTTTGTTGTGAAGGCTTGTTTGAGATTGAATCAGCAGCATGAGTTAAACCGAATTCCTAAGGGTGAATAATTTATGAGCATTCATAGTGTAACGCGAGGAGTGAAGTGTCAATTACAAATCTAATTTATTTTTTACTAATGCAGTGGTTGAGATTAAGGCACTAATTAGGTTGTAGCAGGGGAGATTGGCGAGGTGTTAGCTTAGCTGATTAAAAACATACTTTTATTGATGAAGAAAGCGCGCGCTAAAAAGTCAAAAGGGGCATCGCCCTTCAGCTTATGCCCCTTATGTTTACGGTTATATGAACCTTTGCCTTTTTTCGGCTTTTCAACTCGCATTTTGAAAAGTTCGCTAGTGACTAAGGCCTTTAAAGCGTTGTCTTTTATTGTGCCTCGCTTATTATCATGCTCGATAATGGCAGCTTTTTTACTGTGTTTAGCCATTGCTAATTACCCCTTTGTTGAGCGGCGAACTATAAGCGACCCTCAAGAGGGAAGCAAACAATTATTTATGGTTTATCAGGCCTAAGTAATGTTCAATTTTTCTGCTTTCAGGATCAATCAGTATGGCAGATCCCGTTTCATTGCAGCCAATAAGGTAAGATTGGCAGCCTCTCTCTGTTCGTATTTGATTAAAAAAAATCGATATATTCTCTGGCACTTTATTAACAACTTACAGAGTTAAATATAGTCGATGCTTTCTGATTTTGGATTTAACCGTTCAGTACAAGGCTAAGCTTTTCTTTGCCGGTATTTATCCTTGTTCTTTCTGCCTATTTGGTAAAGTAGGCCGCGAGTTACACGTCGAAAACGAGGAAATAAATAACCTAAGGTGGTGAGCTTGCCACTAAACCATGGCATAGATATTTCGGTGTTTTCCCCGCTTGCCAAGGCGACAATTGAGTCAGCCACTTGCTCTGGTGAGCTCATTGGTTGAGAGTAGACGATATCTTCTACCTCATCGATTTCATCCATGATAAAGCTAGTGTCGATTGGGCCAGGGGATACCACTGCTACATTGATATGTTTTTCTCTTAGCTCATCACTTAGCGCATAGGTAAAAGCTCTTAACCCTGACTTAGTGCCACTGTATGTTGCCGCACCTTGAAGCGGTGCTCGTCCCGCTAATGAACCAACCATGACAATGGCATTAGGCGTACCATTGGCTTTTGGCTGCATATGAGGCAGAACTAATGCAGCTAGATAAAGTGGGGCCTTTAAGTTGATATCAACCATAGCGGCTATCTGTTCTGGAGTTTGCTCACTAAAGTTGCCCCTATGATGTAGGCCGGCATTATTAACCAGCACATTGATACAGCCAAAAGCTTCTATGGTCGCATCAACGACAGCTTTACAGGCCTGAAGATCTCCAATATCTGCAGCTAAGGTTAAGGTTTTAACATTAGCGTATTGTGCCAGTTCTTCTTCTAGTTTTTTTAAGCCTGCAATTCCCCTTGCCACCAAAACAAGGTTCACACCATCAGGAAACGCTTTAGCAAAACCATGAACACATGCTGCGCCAACCCCTTTTGAGGCACCTGTGATTACTACTGTTATCGAGCCCATCTCTATCCCTTACTCGTTTTGTATTTTTTGTGTGGATCACTATAACCTGAATTAAGGCGTTTATTAGGATTACTGTCTAATAGGCAGTGCTAAGCCATAATGACGATAATAACCAACTAGATTACTCGCGATAAACAGTACCTCCATCAAGACGCCCATTGGAGAGCCAGCAAGTGCGTTATTGAGCAGCCAAACACAAGTGCCGATAATCATCAGTAGTCGTAGGTTTTGGTCGCTTTGGCAAAAAGCTGCGCGGGTCTGAATCGTGCTGCCAACTAGGCTAATGACACTTAGCCATCCAGTGTAAGTAAATAGGCTTGTTATAGCGCTGACTGATATAAATACCCACATGATACGTTTCGAGTGGCTAAAAATAGTGACTAAGTAGCGTAATGCTGCCAGAAGCATTAAGCAGGCCGCTGTTAACTGCTCTAGAAGGTAGAAGTGACTGCTAATAAGCACTGCGGATATACAGAGGCAAGCGACAATCTGTTGCTTATGTTTAAATTGAAAAGAGATAAGGTCAAACACGATAGCGGCCGCAACCAGCCATTGTGAAAGTACAAATGCAGACATAAATTTCCCACCTGAAATTCAAGTTCGTAGGCCTACGAACCATAGTGGCGCTAGAGTAGGGAAAAGATCACAGCAAGGAATTATCTTAAGTTAATTTGGGCTGTTTTTTGATAACTCATATAGCTAATCGCGACTTGAGTCGTGACAAGCTAACCGGGCTGATGCCGATATAACTGGCCAGTTGAATATTGTTAAGTTTATCGACCCACATAGGTCGATGGTTGAGCAGGTGCAAATAACGCTGCTCTGGCGTGTTAAGCAGAAAGAACTCCTCTTTTTCCTCCTTATAGATCAATTGCTGACTGAGTAGGGAGATTTTTACAGGCTGCCAATCAGCTTGAGAAAGTAAAAAAAGTGGCAAGGGGATAACGACCGAGTCTTCAATTGATTCTATCTGGTAGTGTGCAGGAGCTTGAGTTAGCCAAGAGCAAAATAGCAGGCAAAGCTCATGTTCAAAATAGAACTCTTTAGAAAACACGTTGCCGCTATGAGTGTAATGACACGCCTTTAATATGCCGGAGACAATAAAAAAAACCTGACTCTGTTTATCTCCTTGGCGAAGTAACAGATCTCCAGAATTAAGCTGTATGGGCGTTAGGTGTGTTTGAGCCGCGTTAACTTGAGCTTCACTAAGGCCTTGTTGAATTAAAAAGTATCGGAGGCTGTCATATGCAGCAGAGAAGTGATTTTGTTGCATGCTCTTTAGCTAGTCTCATCGTGCTTACTCAAAGTAGCAGAGTAATTAACTCCAAGACTAAGGTACAGGCTTATTTTCTTATAGCCCTTAAGGCGATGTTTATCGGCTTAAGGGCTATATCAATAGATATCACTAAATCATAGCAACCGCTATTAGCTCAGCGTTTCACTCTCTAATCTCACTTGCTCAGCTTCTCGTGCTATGGGCGGTGAAATCACTTCACTCTTTGATGCAAACAGAGCAAAAATACCCCACAGGACATTAATGCATGCACACAAAAGCAAGGGCTGAGTCCAGCTTCCGCTAGACTCATGTAATGCGCCAATGAGTACTGGGCCTGAGGCTGCCAACAAGTAGCCTAAACATTGAGCCATACCCGATAAAGCGCCTGCTTGATGGGGATCTCGCGTACGTATGCTGATCAAAGTCAATGCTAAGATAAAGCCCCCACCAGCGCCGAAACCGAACATCATAGACCATAATACAGCCATAGACGGCAGGCAAATAAACCCAAGAATGCTACCTAATACTAATAAAGTTAATCCGAAACTGAGCGGTCGTTTATCCTTAACTTTGGCCATAATAGGGATCATAAAAATGGCAGGGACAGCTGTAAATAGCTGTAATAAACCATGAATAACTCCTGCTCTTTCATGGCTGTATCCTACGTCCACAAGAATGGTCGGCAACCAGCTGATAAAGGTATACATTAGAAAGGAGTTAAGTGCTAAAAATAGGGTGAGCTGCCACGCTGCAGCTGAGTGCCAGATATAGCTATGGCTGTCTAACGCTAAGGTATCTTGAGTCGGCGTTGTGTGATTTCGTATTTGAGGGAGCCAGATTAGAATCGCAATTATAGGGAAAATAATGATCCCCCCTAGCGCAAAGGCCCAGCTAGGAATGATGGTTATAGATAGCGAATTAGCTAGATGCATCATAGGGATAGCTAAGCTCGCGCTTAGCGCTGAACCAATGCCCATCATAAGCACATAAATTGAGGTGATAGTGGCCACCTTAGTTGGAAAGTCACGCTTCATTAAGCTAGGCAGAAGCACGTTGGCTATTGCTATGCCCACGCCGATAACTAAGGTGCCAGCAAATAAGCCTGTTAATGAGCCACTGGAGCGAGCTATAACACCTAACAGGATACAGATGAGTGAAACCATTAAGGCTTGCTCTAGCCCTAGCTGACGTCCGAGCTTAGAGGCGATAGGTGAAAAAAATGCAAAAACCAATAATGGCAAGGTTGTTAGCATACCCGCTTGGGTTGCAGATAGGTTGAGTTGTTCTCTCATCTGCTCAAGAAGCGGGCCGACTCCAGTTATTGGGCTACGTAAACTGATAGCAATCAGTAATACACCTAAAAGGAGGAAGGCCGTATTGGTTACTCGGGAAGTTTGAGCTTGGGTCACTTGGTACTCCGTTAAAGCATGTTAAGCGAGTGGCATAGGATAAACTTCATTTTTCTTGCAGTATTGAGCTATAGTGACTTTTTATATCTAAAAACGGCCAAGGTAGTTGTCATATAGTCTGCAGTTTCCCAATTTTGATTCTGATGCCTTCCCACAGAAAGTCGTGGCTCTGAGAGTGAGTGGTGGAGAGCGTGAAGCAGAGACACCATTTCATCAGCACCATAAGTGCCAGTTAGTCATGGCGCTTAGTGGATACTTAAAGTGTAAAGTCGCCGATGCCATTTTGATTGTTCCGCCAAGCTGTGCGGCTTGGATCCCAAGTCAGGTACCTCACAGTAACTTGATATCCAGTGATGCCAGTGTTTGTATGTTATTTATTGACCCAGATATCATAGATCTACCAAAGAAAAGCTGCACTCTCGCTATCTCTCCCTTGATCCGAGAGCTCACACTGCACTTAACCTTGCAAGATCAGAGTTATGCTGATGGTAGTGCTACAGCAAAGCTAGTGGATGTATTAGTTGAACAATTAAAGTGCATGCCAACAGAAGACTTTGATTTTCCCACACCTATTGAACCTAGGCTTAATGCTATTGCAGCGAGATTACTGGCAAACCCTAGCGACAGACGTACTGTGGCGCAGTGGGCGAGTGAATTTGCTATGGGGGAGAGAACATTAGCCAGACTGGTTAAGCAAGAGGTGGGTCTTACCTTTGGGCGTTGGCGAGGGCAGTTGCATCTTGTTATTGCTTTACAAAAGTTAGCAACGGGAGAAACTGTTCAGCGTATTGCGGAAGAGTTGGGATACGAATCTGTTAGCGCCTTTATTACATTTTTTAAAAAGACCTTAGGTAAGTCGCCTAAACAATACATGAAAGAGCGTGATAGTTAAGTCACAGCTGAGGTACAGTTAGGAACTGGCATTAGCTATTCTTTGTTTTAAGCATTTTAATAAAAGTAGGTGTAGGCATTTTATGAGTACCACAATTGATCTGGGTTTGAAATTTGATAACAGCTATGCAAACGAACTCGAAGGCTTTTATGTGTCTTGCTCTGGCGCTGAAGCCCCAACTCCTGCGCTCATTAAAATCAACTTACCTTTGGCTGAAAGCCTTGGTGTTACTAATGATGATAAACATGAGTTAGCACAGGTGTTCTCTGGGAGTCAGGCCCCTGTTGGGTCATCGCCGTTGGCTCAAGTTTATGCTGGTCATCAGTTTGGCGGATTTAGTCCGCAGTTAGGAGACGGTCGTGCGCTATTGCTTGGTGAAGTTGTTGATCAAGATAACAAACGGTGGGATGTGCAGCTAAAAGGCTCTGGTAAGACGCCTTTCTCACGCAGTGGAGACGGGAAGGCTGTGTTAGGTGCTGTATTGCGAGAATATATCTTAAGTGAAGCAATGCACAGGTTAGGTATACCGACCACACGAGCGCTAGCGGTTGTCACCACAGGTGAACCTGTTTATCGCACTCAATATCTGCCCGGTGCTGTACTTACCCGTGTAGCTTCTAGTCACATACGTGTGGGGACTTTCCAATACTTTTCCTCTCTTGATGAACTGGATAAGGTAAAACAACTGGCTGATTATGCCATTGCGCGTCATTACCCAGAGCTTAAGGCGAGTAAGCAGCCCTATTTAGATTTTCTCTGTGCTGTGCGTGATAAGCAAGCACACTTGGTGGCCAAGTGGATGCTAGTCGGTTTTATCCATGGCGTAATGAACACTGACAATATGACTATCAGCGGAGAGACGATAGATTATGGCCCTTGCGCCTTTATGGATAGCTACGATGCAAATGCTGTATTTAGTTCCATAGATAGAGATGGGCGCTATGCCTATAGTAATCAGCCTGTGTTAGCCCAATGGAATCTAGCTCGCCTTGCCGAAACTTTGCTACCTCTTATTAGTTCGGATGGAAAAGAGGCGGTAGAAAAAGCGACAGAAGCGGTGAAGGGATTTTGGGATAGTTATCATAAGAGTTGGCTGACTGGGATGAAAGCTAAACTTGGACTTGCTAGTGAGGTGGAGGGAGACTTGGCTTTTTGTGAGCAGTTGCTTGAGTCTATGGAGAAACAAGATGTGGATTTCACCCAGCTATTTCGCCAGTTAGCGGTAGATTTAGAATCGAACACAAATACTTGCAAAGCTTACTTTAACGATCCAAGTCTATTTTTAGCCTGGCGCGAATTATGGTTAGTTAGGTTGTCTAAAGATGAGTTAACACCGATTGAAAGCGTCAGCTTGATGAATAAAGTTAATCCAGTTTATATTCCACGAAATCATCTTGTGGAGCGAGCTATCGAAGCTGCTGAACAAGATGCCGATTATGGGCCATTTGAGCAATTGGTTGCAGTTTTAGCTGAGCCATATACACCCCAAAAAGGTGAAGATGATTACGCTAAACCTGCCCCTGAAAGCTTCGGAAAATATACTACCTTTTGTGGTACTTAATTCCATCAGCTAAGAGATAGCCTTTAAAAGAAAGCATTTCTCTATTAGGCCACTTTACTAAGTGGTCTGATTGAACTTGCTAAGCAATAACTTGTCATAAAGTGTCTAAATTTGTCTCATCTGATATGTATCTTTTATTCAAAATTTGGATACAATAAAGAGACTAGCTATTGCTTTGAGAGGGCTAAATGGAACGAGCTACAATCCTAATTATTGATGATGATCCAGTATGTACTGGCGTTTTACTGGCTATTTTAGGTGATGATTATCAAGTGACTACCGCTAACTCTGGTAGTGGCGGTATCGATATTTTAAAGACGATATCTCCAGATCTTGTGTTATTAGATATCACTATGCCTGAGGTCAATGGGTATCAAGTGCTTAAGTTTCTAAAAGAGGATTCTAGCCGAACTCAAATTCCTGTGGTTGTTATCAGTACCTTAGTTGAAAGCTCAGATCGAGAGTTTGCGCTAAAGCTAGGAGCAGATGATTACATCAATAAGCCTGTGATGCCTGAAGCGATTCAGCAGGTCGTTGATAAATACCTATAGAACTTCTGAAATAGATGACTTCTAAAAGGTAAAGAAGGGCTTGATATTGGAGGTAAACGCAGGTTTATCAGTTATCTAGCAAGCTCTCTAGCAAATTAGCGTATTCAATTGAGCTAATTCACTAGAGCAGCCGCATAGTGGGTTAATTACCAGATAATAAGTCTGGATTGATCACTAGGTTTCTCACCCCATGGGCATGATCTTCATCAAACGCATTGCCTTCTAACCACTTACCTACACTATTGATATCTACCTTCATCACTTGAGGGCGCACGCCCCAGCTTACTTGTAGTGGTGAGCCTGCTTCATTATATCCAGGGCCTGTCGTTGAACCAGCATACTGAACTGGGGTGCCTGTAGTCGTTGGAATATTTACTGCTTGATGTAACCCATTTTTCATACCGAGTTGAGTCAGATCCATAAAGCTCTTGGCATTGCTATCATTCACAAGTACATAAACTTGAGTTTCGACTCTTAGCTGAGGGTTGCTATTGGACTCACTGAGACATGCACCTAAGGTAGGGCCTGGTACTACTTGTGCGCTGGAATGAACATAGTGAACCTCTATTGTATCTCCTGGATATAAGCTGCCATGTTTGCTTGCACCTACTTCAGTAGCTAGTGGCGCTAATTCACTTTCACTGAGTTTACCTGAGTATTTATAACCGCTCTGATATCCGTGGCCATCCCCGTTTCCAGCATATGTCGTAAACTCTCCACCTTTGTGTTCTGCATTTTTATGAAAATGGATATTACAAAGGTTCATCTGTGAGTAGGCTGGAGCTGGAGAAAAGATACGTGGATTACTGCCTTGGATAGAATCAATATCACGAGGCGATTGAGGACCAAAGCCTTTACCTTGAGTGTTTTCCGCCAATGCTGCTCTTTGCTTTTCAATAACTTGATCCGGAACATTCTGACTCGCGTCTTGAGATGAACCTGCGTTAGCTAAAAGCGGAAAAAGCACTAGGCTTGAGAGGAATACTCTTGTTTTGTTACTCATTTTATCTGTCCTTTATTAGTAATTATAACGGCTCTACAGCCGTTAGATTGAATCAGAGTGGAGCGAGTTTTCACCGGATAACCTATTGATTATTAGTGCCGATGGCAACCTAGACTAGATTAAACAAAGTACATGTTAACTAGGTAAAGTCAGTATGCTGCTTCCAATATTGCCTCAAAACCTAGGTATGGGTACCTATGGCAACAGTTTAGGTACAAAGTGAGGGCTTTTCCTCTTTGTATGACTGATTAGTGCTGATTGTTATAGTTATTATCCAACTGTAGGAAGGCTACAACTTTGATTAACCTAATAGTGCAAGGGTGAGGAGCCTGTATAACATGCCTGTTTGCTACATCCTGAGCTACCAATAGCGAATGAGACTAAGTCTGCAGAACGCTATGAGAGGTTAAAGCTAAAGAGGGTTGTTAGAGGTGGGAGCCTTATGTGTGCTTGTTATAAATAAAAAGGCTACCTCTTGGTAGCCTTTACTTTCAGCCAAAAATAACTAGCTATACATAGTTAGCCAAAAATAACCTTAACGTCCGCCAGGCTCTGCGAAACGAGTCATCCACTCTTCTACTTGGTTATACCAGTAGATAGAGTTATTGGGCTTCATGATCCAGTGGTTCTCATCTGGGTAGTAGATCATCTTAGACTCAACGCCGCGACTTTGCAGGGTACGAAACAGCTCAAACCCTTGTCCTACAGGTACGCGGTAATCAAGTTGACCGTGGATCACTAAAGTTGGGGTCTTGAAGTTACCAGCGCCGTAGTGTGGAGAGATTGATTTATAGATCTCAGGTTTATCCCAGTAGTTACCAAAACGGGTACTGTGAACTGAAAAATCGGCCGCCATCTGCGAATACATGTTGTAGACCGCTGCATGGATCAATAGGGCATTAAATGGGTTCTCTTGGCCAAGAATGATAGAGCTTAGGTAGCCACCATAACTTGCGCCGCCAGCGACCATTCGATCGCTATCGATCCAAGACTTCTCTTCGAACCAATCCGTTGCCTTCATCACATCTTCCAGTGACTTGTTCTTCCAGTCAGGGTTAATACTATCGGTAAATGCTTGACCGAAACTGTTAGAGCCATGGAAGTTAGGCCAAGCGGTCACATATCCCCATGAAGCAAAGGTTTGTGCATTCCAGCGGTAGTGAAAACCGTCAGAAATAGCCCCATGTGGCCCGCCGTGGATTAACATCATCAAGGGATACTTTTTGCTAGAATCAAATCCTGGAGGATAATGTACCCACATCTGGATATCTTGATCGTCGTAGCCCTTGTAGGTCACCGACTCGTAAGTGCCCAAATCAACATCTTTTAAGATATCGTCATTGAAGCTATCTAAACGATTGGTTTTACCATTACGTGGGTTGATGCTGACAATACGAGCTGGGTAGAGGAAGCTATCATTCGCAGCGACTAAGGTGCCATCTTTAGCAATAGAAGGTTTGCCGAAGTTAGTGGCCTTAGTGATAGGTTTTACTTTGCCGTTTTTTGCACTGATATGATAAATGCGGCGTGTTGCGGCATCATCGATTGCTGCATAAAAGCCTTTGTTATCAGGCGTCCAGATAAAGCGTGAAACAGAGCGGTCCCAGTCAGTGGTGATCGTCCGTTCACTGCGCTTTTTCAGGTCTAGTAAGACTAGATTGGCAGTATCGGCATAAAAACCATGAATTAGCTGGCGGGTAAAAGCCAGTGTCTTTCCGTCTGGGCTAAAGCTAGGGTTCGTATCGGGCGCTTCATTTTTTGGGGTGATGTTTTCAGCTTTATCACTACCAATTTTACCTAAGAAAATATCAACTTTTGGGTCAACTTGCCTAGTTTTGAGCTCGGCCTCCCAGCCATTAGCGTTGAAGGCAATCCAATGTTCACTTGGATCGATATCGTAGCTAGCAGCACTTTGCGATGAGCGAGGCAGCTCAATCTGCATCGGCTGAGTGATCGCTTCTATATCACCGCCTTGAGCCGAGATACGAAATACATGGGCTTGCCTCTCTTCATCAAGCCAGTGATCAAAGCTTGAATAAGGCAATGCATTCCACTGGTGTGCCGACATCTTGCTCTCTTCATCGGCCTTAAGCTGCTTAGCCATTTCGTCCCAGTTTTTACCTGGGAAGATGTTGCTGATAAAGTAGATATGCTTACCGACCCATTTGATGCCATAAACACCACCAGGCACATTAGTCAGCTTTTGTGCTTCACCTGGTTTATTCATCGGTAGAAGGTAAACCTGACCTGCTTCATCTTTATCGCGTTTACTGATAAAGGCTAAAGTTTTGCCATCGGGTGAGAATGTTGCTTCACTGGCACGCATCCCTTCAGCGGTAAGTGGTCGTTGGCTGTTACCCTCTTTGTCAAATAGCCAAAGTTGGGTCGAGCCTTTGTCTTCAGGCACATCATACTTAGTCACAGGGGCGACAATATGGCCCCCCTGGTGAGAGATGATTGGGCTGCCTATCCGGTTGAGTTGCCACAGCACATCAACCGAAAGTGGTTTAGTTTGCTCTGCAAACGCTGTTGCCATAGGCATCAGCAGGCACAGTAACACAATCCCTACTTTCTTCACGAGTGGATCTCCTTAGGTATAGTTTCAATTTGTTTGGAAGTTATTGCTTTAACTTATTTTTGTTTTAACCGGCACATTGCCGGAGCAACATTATAGCGATGAAAATGCCAAATGGGGGAGGAATATTGCTACAGTGTTATACAAGGTACTAGACTACCAAACCCTTTTATTACCGCTCTTTAACGGAATGTCTCCACTAATAACCTCAAGCATCTCACCGGTAAGAGTGACGAGTTTAGCTTCTATGTGCATTGTCATCGGAAAATGCTCATCTGGCGGCTTAATAATCACCTCTGCATAGGTGGGGTAGCGATTTGAGAGCATGTAATATTTTCCCTCCCACTCGCAGTCAAAGAAAAAATTAGGCTCTGTTAGGTTAATGTTCTCTAGCCGACCTTTAGTACTTCTAAGGTACTTGTCGGTGGTGATTATGTTGCAGCTGTTATTGTCAGAAGTGCTGAGTGTTTTGCTCTGGTGGCTAAAGGTAAAGGCGAGAGCGGACTTACCCGCAAGCTTGCTTTGATCCCCTCCAAGATAGGTGTCTAGTTCTATGGTGGTCGCAAAGCTCATTGATGGAATGAGTAAGAGAATTGCAAAGCGTAATGCGTTCAATATAACCTCCCATAAAGCGTTTAGCTATCGAATGATATTACTATCAACCGGTTGAAGTTAATCGCGTTATTGATAAACCGCCCTTAATAGAATAGTGAGGATTAACTATTACAGTCAAGTATTTAGACGTCGGTTGTTGTTATTAGAATCAACGTAGAATGCGTCTTTCTATCAGTGCAGGTTTACTTTGAACAAGGGCTATTTTTACGTCTACTTATGCTTGCAGCTTTTGTCTGTTACGACTTCAGTCTGAGCAACTATAATTTGGCTAATAGATGCTTATTTATTGGCAAATATTGCAGTGATAATATTATAAAGTGTTGAGAGATAAAGGTACTGGTTATGACTGAACTCAAGATAAAGAATATTGGCAAGGGGCTAGGGCTTGAGCTGCCGCAAGATGTGGTTGAAGGTTTACATCTTGGTGTCGGTGATAGTATCTGCATAGAGAAGTTATCCCAAGGTAGCTATCGTCTGGTATCGAAAAGAGATGAATCCGCTGAGCAAATGGCATTAATTGAAGGCTACATGCATGAAGAGGACGCTTAAAGGGTCTTTACCTGTGAGCTAACCATTTAATACCAATCAGGATAAGAAAGTGATCTACTCAGAGCGCTTTTTTGCAACTAATTCAAGGCGAATAGATGACGGAATGGTTATTCCCTTGTGAGGCTATTCAACGAAGAAGTAGGCAGCCAAAAACACTCCTGAAAGGCGAGTTTTAGCACTTCAAATGCAGTTTTAACGAGCTAGAACGTAGAATAACTATGCGCTTCACTCGTTGCCTTGCCTCTGAAGCGCTAATACCTCGCTGAGCGATCACATCTTTATGCTGGTTGGTATAATGTCCTCAACTAAATGTGTCTTTAAGCTGATTAGCAAAGGCAATGAACTTCTCTTTGATGGTGCGCTTTACAGATACAGACAGATCACCAAGTATCACTTTACCTTCAATGGTGATCACCGGTGCTTGTCGATTTGCCATTGAGGGCGCTCTATTTTCAATGCTACTAACGGCGCAGTATGTCTTGCAGACCACATTGATATTTTCAGGGATATAGATGGTACAGCTGCCAAGCACACAGTTGAGATTGATGGTTACATTTTGGTATTGAAAGATGGCGTCGGTAAAGTCGAGTGTCGTCTCGCCAAGTACATTGCTTAGTTTTATCTTGCTAGGAACTTCCCACTGACCGCTACGTTCATTACTGCTTAGAATACAGTTAATATTGAGCGTATCCTCGGACTGCTTTGATGAGTAGTTTGGGGTAAATTGTTTATCTTTTTGCTTACTATAATCGGCATCGGCTGATAGAGGTAGATCGGCCACCAGTGACATTAGCTCTTCGTGAGAGCTAGAATCCATAGCATCATCGAGGCGACGCTCAAATGCTTCAACGGATATCATGCCGTGACTGTAATTAACGATAAGTTTATCGATGACCTCTTCACGAACCTGTTCAATGGGCCTATCTTCTAATGTGACTGACATTCGCCGCTCCTTTGGCTTACTCTGTTATTAGCATACTCTTTTAGGTGAACAATAAGTAAGCATTTTTTATGCCGCTTGGCTAATTATGTTTTGAATCAGTTTATTAGATGATCACCGTTAAGCTAATAAGTGAGGGATAGCGTCATTTTAGTTAAAATTAGCACCAAAATATGGTTGTTTTAACAGCTAATGATTTTTTAGAGGAGGGGGAAACGCAGTGGCAAGCCACTGCGTGGTTATATCATTGAGCCAGCCATAATTTTCAGTGCTGACTGCTGGAGAGGCTGACTAGTCTAAGAAAGCTAGTTCAAGATGAGCCTTATCACCCATCACTTCGACGGCAACACGGTAATTAGTTACAGCGGCTTTCCACTCAACCTCGTCAAGATCTAGGTTGTAGACTCCCGACTCGGCTTCATGGGTATTAAGCGTGCATTGTTCATCTGTAATACAGTTTGAATGGTTAGCTTGATGCCAAGCAAGTTTATACTTGGTTGAAGCTTGCCCCTCTTCAGGGTAACCCATAATGACCAAGTTGAAGGCGCTTGCTGAAGTAACCTGCTTGTCATCATCTCCTGTTAATGTGAGGGTGACACTGCCTTTTTCACCATCGACGCTTTGTAATACGGCGCTAAGAGACTGGGTGTCGTTTATGTCGATAGTGGTAACTGGTGGCTCGACAGGTGGCTCGACTGGAGGCTCTGTGGTGTTATCATCATCCGAGCTGCCGCAACCTAACATCAAAACTGAACTTAGCCCTATGGCTAGACATATTTTAGTGTGTTTCATCTTAGTTCCCCTGCTATTAGTGGCCGCCATGGCAGGTATCACATGACATATTGGTTTTCACACTTGGCGCAAATGTAGATTCAGCTGTGTGACAAGACTGACAGCTTGCAACCACGTCTGAGACTGGGTGATCATTAACTGTTTCACCGTCAAAGGCCTTGTTAAGCATCACAATAAGTTCATAAACGACAGATGCTGAAAGCTGTTTGCAGCGCATCCCTTTCTCGCTAAATGATTTGCCGTTTTCACTGGCCCAAAGACTGATTGAAGAGTGGCACAGTATGCTGTTTGCAGCGGTTGGTTTGCCGACTTGATCCAGCGTCTCTGCCATATCGGCGCCAATACCTGAGATAAATTCAGGGGTTTGTAGTGGTAGCATCTCTGTTTCATAGAAGCGCATGGTTTGGCTAAGGAAAGCGTTAGCTGGTTCGCCGTTAATAGATAACAGATTAGCAAGCATACCTGCAGCATTGATGTTGCCACATACGGTTCCCTCTCCTAACATGCCAGCATAGCCGTAATGAGCCATGGCTGTTGGTACTTGGGCAAATTTGTCAGCATCGGGTGAGTTGGACTCAGCAAGACTTTTTATGATCCCATCAAAGACTTGATACATACAGCCATTTGAAGTTTCATATGCTCGCTTTGCTACAGCCATAGGATCAAGCTTTGTATATGCCAGCCTAGTACCTACCTCAAGTTTCCAATCTCCACTGCTACTGGTTACCGCTGCAATAACTGGATTAGCAACCAATGCACTACCTGCTGCCACAGACGAAATACCAATAATACGGTTAATCGCTTGTCTTCTATTTAGTGTTTTCATCTTATTACGTTCCCATTTTTTTATGTGTCACTCATTATGAAAGTGAGTGTATTTGCACTGAACCACGGCCTAAAAGTCTTAACCTATTTCCAGGCTGTTTTGGCTTGAGTTAAGAATGACAGGCTAAAAAAATGTGAATGAGAGCTTGGTCAAAGTAATTTTTACTGCAACTTTTCAGATGATGATTAAGGGGAATGGTTTATGTAACTAACCATAAGTGGCTTGTTTTGTGGTGGGTAATGCTGGTAAGTGATGGCTGTAAGAGATGTAATGCTGATTACAGCTTTTTATGATTGATATTATGGCGGGCATTTTGCGCGCTTGATCTCACAATAGGTTTATTTCTCTAAAAATGTGTCTAAACCAATTCGTTTTTGTACACAAAGTATAATTTTTTTACGCTTAAGTTAGATCTGTCTCATGTTTGTTTCAAATAACCCAAGTGCTTGAGTAAACTGTGATTGGTTGAATGTTTGTGACATGTTAATTGCAGTAAAATGCCGTATCGATTTTATGGTGGGCGCTATTGATATGCGATTAAAAATCTTTGAATTTGATATTGCCAATAGTCAGTTGTTCAATAGTGAAACTCAAAGCGTATTTCATTTAACACGGACTGAATGCTTGGTACTCGAGCAGTTGGCTGTGCATTCAAATCAAGTGATGAGCAAAGGCCAACTGGCCTGTGCTGGCTCACAGACTGCTGTGATGAGTGAGTCTGCAGTGGCTAAAGCGGTATTTACTCTGAGAAAATATTTTGGTGAAAGTCATGCCGATCTTATCGAAACCTTACCACGTAAAGGTTATCGCCTTAACATTGTAGTACCGAATGCTAACTGGGTTGAGCAAATTAAGCAGCGTAAGAAGCAACTTATGTTTGTGGCTATCTTATTACTAACCTTAGCCACTCTTATGGTGGCTGCGATGCATAAATATATCTTGTTTAAAGGGGCGGAGACACCGATTAAGATCAGTCGTGATGTCATGCTCAAGAGTGATCAACAGATTGTAATTACTTGGCTCGAATCGCCGAGAATGCAGCTGAGACAAGAGATCCCAATCGAAGAAAAGCTGATCTTCGCATTGAATCGTTGTCAGAGTGTCGCCTGGCAGCATGTATATTTGGCGTTTTCTAATGATATGCAGGTGCTGAACGTGTCTCTGTCTGGTAAAAGTTCAGCGGGGGGAACGCTAATGAGAAATATTAAAACCAGTGACTTTAGTTTAAGCCCTAAGTTTATCTCAGATAACTGGCTTCACGAGGTATCGCTCTGTGATTAAACCTTTTAACGTCATGATAATCAGCTTGTTATGTCTCTTGCTTACTGCTGTGATTGTTTATCAACATATAAAAGCGACAGAAGTAGATATAGTGTTGTCTTGTCGCAATGAGCTGGTGGCTTCTAACCCCAAAACAAACGCTATTGAGCATCACCTACTCATTGCTGATTTTGCTCTGCAAAAACGCTCGGCTAGCATTAGTTATCGCTATTTCACCCATGAGGGGATCCCGATTGCGACCCTGCACCTCAAAGGCGATGTGCTCAGTGCCAATAAGAGTAAAGATATCTACATTCTTAACTTAGTTAACAGTGAGTTAGTTCGCCATAACAGTGACCTTGCACTGCCACAACACGCCAGTCATCTAGAAGCTTTTGCGAGTCGTAATATCAGTAAGCAGGGCGTGCATAACCTAACGATTCAATTGGCCAGTCGAAATGATAAGGAGCACACAGCACTGCTGTATTTTCTACCTAGCACCAATATCTGTGCCTGTAGCTTAGTGACTATGGGCTAGCTTTCAGTTAATTATCGGTTCGTTTCACGGGTATTAACTCTTGTTAGCACTCTTGTAGAACTCTAGTAAGAATAAGCACTTGATGCAAATCAACAAAGTCCCTGATAGCTGTTTAAATCGACATCAAAAGGTTTAGATTGAGAAGGCATGCCTGCGTGTCTTTTTCTTGAACAAGACGATGATAGGTAAAAGCTTGAGGAGAAGTGATGTTGACAGGTTCAGTGTTAGATTTAATTGCATTTATCTGCTTTGTGGTGAGTTGGATTGGCTACACCTATTTTGCCAAGTGGAAAGCCAAGAATACCAACTGTATCGCTCGCTGTTTGCACCAACACCGCATTCATTGGATGAACGAGTTGATGCGTCATGAGATGCGAGTCGGTGAAGCGGCATTATTGGCAAACCTTGAGCGTAATATCACCTTCTTTGCCTCGACCTCAATGCTCATACTGGCTGGTGTACTAACACTCTTTGCTCAGGTGGGGCGACTAGAGTCTGTGATAGCCTCTATTCCTTACACTTCAGTGCCTACCGATGCGATGATCCAGTTAAAGTTGAGCCTGCTGACCTTTATCTTCGTAATGGCTTTCTTTCAGTTTACCTGGTCGATGCGCCAATATGGTTTCTTGAATGTAATGCTAGGAGCAACTCCGCTGCGAGAATACGAGAGTAGCGATCATATGAAAAACTACGCGACTCAAATGGCAATAGTTCAAGATCAAGCTGCCCATGCTTATAACTATGGCTTGCGCGGTTACTACTTCTCTATGGCGGTGCTCAGTTGGTTCTTCCATCCATTGCTCTTTATTATCACTAGCTTGTTGGTTGTTTATACCTTGTATCGACGAGAGTTCAAGTCGAAGGCCGTTTTGGCGATCACCCAAGGAATGATCATGTTGCAAAGGGAGGAGCAGGAGCAAAAAGAGATGGGAAACCGACATTAATCTCTGTAATAATGCAGGTAATACTTATCAGCATTATTACCTGTTAACAGCCCCCTTAAACGGAGCTCTGTAGGCTTGGTAATTACTCTGTATACAAAGAGGGTTCCGTGGACAAGCTCACCATTGCAGTTGATTTTTTATTAGCTAACAAGCTGTTATTCACTATTCTAATCATTGTTTTGATCTCCTTGATTAAGCGCTTAGTTGTCTCTTTGATCCGTGGTGATGTCCCGTTTTTAACTGAGACACAACGCAAGTGGATGTCACGAACTAAGAATGGCACCTTTCTCTTAATTATCATCTTGCTGTTTGTGTTATGGCAAACGGAGATCAGTAAATTCGCACTTTCAGTCACCGCGATTGCCATTGCAATAGTGGTGGCCTCAAAAGAGATCATTTTGTGCTTCACTGGCTCCATTCAGCGCGCTAGCTCCCGCTCATTTGTTGTTGGCGACTGGATAGAAGTAGGTAAGTTGTGCGGTGAAGTTATCGAGCATAATTTGATGGCGACCGTGATCCAAGAGATTGATCTGCACCATGGTCAATATCACTTCACGGGTAAAACGGCCACCTTGCCTAATAGCATGTTTTTTAGCTACGCCGTCAAAAACCTCAACTTTATGAAACGTTATGTTTACCATGACTTTCATATTACCGTGGCTGAATTTTATAACCTGTATCCACTCTTTCCTGCGCTGCAAAATAAAATAGAGGCCCATTGTGAGGACTTTAATGAAGTCGCTAAGCGCTACAACAGTGTTATTGAAAAGCATGCTGGTGTCGATCTGCCCGGTTCTGAGCCCCATATTCATATCAGCAGCGGCCCTAATGGTGAGCAGCTAGTCCACATAATGATTTTTTGCCCGACTGAACGTGCAGTTCATTTAGAGCAGCTTATTCGTGAAGACTTTATGATTGCTTACCACGAGACGTTTACTAAAGAGTCTGAAAGTCATTAAACCGTATTTGTTAGAATAATCGGTGTTCCTAAGTTTTTAAAAATTGAAACTCTATAGCTGAAGATTGAAGTTACACTTGTGTTGGAAAGCTATGTAGGAGAGGAATGCTTGCTGAGTAATTACATAGGCCCTTGCATGTGGGCCTATGCGCTTTAGCTTAGATAATCTGGTTTCTGCGGTCCGCAGTTAGATGTATTGGTGTGTCACCTTGCGGCGATAGCGCTGAGCAAAACTAAATGGGCTCATTTTCATGGTGCGAAATGCATCGAACCAGCCGACAAACATGGGCACTAATGTCCAGCTAAATACTAAATACAAGCTTCCCTTTAAGTACTGACCTAAATAGAACTTGTGCAGACCGAAAAAGCCAAATAACACACTGAACCAGAAGGCTAATTTTTGATTTTTGATACGAATATTAGGATCGATTCCTGCTAGGGCTTCTAATCCTTGAGCCGCATGACATTGAGGGCAGATGAGTAAATTATGGTTAATTTTCTCATTGCACTCTACACATAGAGATAACGGGTAATCACTGCTTTTCATTACACACTCCAGTTGTCATACGTTCTACCTAGCATGAGTCATGCATACGCGTCGCATTAGCTAAATATTCGCCAAAATTTGAGAGGCTTATTATGTGTACAAGTGTGCGCTGAGATCTAGGTGCCTAGTTCACAGATTCGAAATAAAAAAAGTAAAGAGTGGGTATATTGGCGGTTAGGGTAGGAAGTATATTGATTCACTCCCGTTAGATTTTTCATGAGTGAAGTCGATTAAATCTTGATGCACGCTTTGAGATATTTAGGACTAATATAGTCATTACTTAAGTTGCCCTGTATCATACGCGCCAGACATTTTATGATGAAGACCGACAAGATGAATAATATCAGTAAACCCGCCACCAATGCGCTGTTAAAGCAGGCCCATAACAACATGCCTTTAGGTGTAGCTGATAGCTACCGTTACTGGGGTGAAGATAATACTGTGTTTGTAAAAAGCAGCCTTGGTTGCACGATTACTGATGCAGACGATCAGCAGTTTATCGATTTTCGTTTAGCTTACGGGCCGATCATTTTGGGTTACCGAGATGCTAGAGTTGACCAAGAGGTCGTCAAAGCAATTACTGAGCGCGGCACCATCTCCGGTTTTTCAACGGATCTAGATTCTCAAGTTGTTGAGTTGATAAAGCAGATGTGCCCGAATATCGACAAGATGCGATTTGCCAATTCAGGCACAGAGGCTGTTATCGGTGCGGTACGTACAGCTCGTGGTTTTACTGGTCGTAATAAAATAGTCGTTGTAGAAGGCGGCTTTCATGGTCTATACGACGAGATGATGTGGAAATCTGATGTTGATAATTGGGACAACACCACAGAGGAAGCACCTAAAATCGCTTCTTTTGGTGGCGGTATTCCTGAGGCGAGTCGCGAACATTTAGAAACGGTACCGCTTAACGATTTCGCTGCTATTGATGAAGTATTTGGCCGTGTTGGCGATGATATCGCTGCTATTGTCATTGAACCTATATTAGGCAACTGTGGCAGTATCGCATCAAGCCAAGAGTATATGCAGAAGCTTCGTGACATCTGTGATGCCAATGGCACCTTACTGATCATGGATGAGGTGAAAACTGGATTTCGTGTCGCTAAAGGTGGCGCGCAAGAGCTCTATGGTATCCATGCAGATTTAACGACATACGCAAAAGCTATGGGTAATGGCTATCCTGTTGCAGCCTTCGGTGGTCGCAAGGATGTGATGGACGTGATTAGCTTTAGCAAAAAAGGTGTGACTCATGGCGGTACTTACACCGCGAATATGATTGCCCTAAGTGCAGCAAAAGCAACACTGACGATTTTGAATGAAACTGATGCCTATGACAGCATCAATAAGGCCGGTGCTGATATCCAGCAAGTGTTATCACGGGTATTTAGCAAGCATGGTATTGAACATAAGTTTGCAGGACCTGATTCAATGTTTGGCATTCATTTTGGCAGCCAAGTACCCCAAAATTATCGAGACTGGAAACAAACAGACAGCGATCTATATACCGAGTTTGCTCATAACTTGATAAAGAGCGGCGTTATGTTGGAACCAGACTCGCGCGAGCCATGGTTTATCTGTGAGTCTCATAAAGATATCGACCTTGCTCAGTTAGAACAGCTTGCTGACATCGCCATGGCTGATGCCATTGCGGCGCGCAAGTAAGCTTAGTTTGAGCTCACATGGTTATTGAAAAATGCTGTGTGAGCTAATATCTTGTGAGGGGGTTATAGCTGTGTGCTCTTTGTGGCTTTATGTTCTGCAGCAAACAGATCGCCTTGGTTAAGATCGTACAGTGCAATACATGCATCAACCACTATCGGCTCATATAAGATCCCACGGTTTTTACTTATCTCTTCGATGGCTTTCTCTTGGCCTAATGCCTGACGATAGGCACGCGAGTGGCTAATAGACTCAACAACATCTGCCACAGCAATCACTTTAGCTTCAAAATGGATCTGTTCGCCTTTTAACCCATCTGGATAACCTGAACCATCAAGGCGTTCGTGATGCTGCCTAATGATGCTCGCAACCGGCCACTGAAAACTGACTTCCTGCAAAATTTCTTCACCAACCACAGGGTGAACTTTTATTAGGTCAAACTCCTCTTTTCTTAATTTCCCTGTTTTTGAAAGGATAGAGCTAGGAACGCCCAGCTTACCAATATCATGCAGTAAAGCTGAGATCCTAATACATTCGATTTGCGTGCTAGGGAGCTCAAGTTGTTGGGCTATTCGACGAGCAAGTTCTGAGACCTTCTTCTGATGGCTTGCCGTGTAGTGATCTCGCGCTGCAGCGGCTGCAGAAATGGCAGCGACCAGCTGATGTAGTCCATGAGTGTCCAATTAGCTAAATCCTTTTGACTAATAAATGTATATCTATTAAATATAGCAGTAATTTAGCACGTTACTCCTGCGGATACATTAGGTATTACTCACCTATAAGGTTCAATTACCTAAAAGAAGCTGCTGAATATCAGATGGTTAAGCAAGTCATCTTTTAGCCAGTAATATGGTTGATATACTGTTGTTAATTTGTAATTTTTAGTCAGATCATCTACTCTGTTGCTTCATTTTAAGGCCATTGCATAACGGTTTAATTAGTATAAATAAAGTCAAAAAAGCTTAATTATACTCAGTGCAAACAGCTACAGGAGAAGCATGTCAGACTCTGATATATCACCTCAATTCAATGCAAAAATGAGCATCACCGATTATAAAAAAATAATCCAAGATGCTGATAACTACTTTAATGATAACTTTACCCACGTTGCGATCGACGAGATAGTAAAGTTACGTGCAGACTTCTTTGACGCTTTACTCCTCCACCTCTGGCAATGCGCCGAACTTGCGACTGAAAACGTTTCCCTTAATGCTGTAGGTGGGTATGGTCGACAAACTTTACACCTACACTCAGATATTGATATTTGCGTGTTATCAGCTCAAGCCTTGAGTTCCCACCAAGAAGCTCAGATTGGCCAGTTTTTTACTCAGCTATGGGATTTAGGTTTAGAGCTTGGCCATAGTGTGCTGGCTTTGAATCAAATTGATAAAGCCTGTGAAGATATATCTACTGCCACCTCACTGTTTGAAATTCGCCACTTAACTGGCCCTGAGTCTCATGCTAAACAGGTGGCAGAAAGGCTGTATGGTGATGACCTATGGAGCAGCGAGGCTTTCTATAAGGCCAAGTTCAGCGAGCAAGATGAACGTCATAAAAAGGCGCAAGGCAGTGCGTTTAGCCTAGAACCTAACCTTAAAAATAGTCCCGGCGGTATGCGCGATATTCAGACCTTGATCTGGGTAACGCGTAAATATTTTGCCGCAGAAGATATGGCGGCATTAAGACGGTTCGGCTTTTTCACCACCGATGAGTATGCAGAATTATTAGAGTCACAGCATTTTATTTGGCGTACACGTTGGGCATTGCACGCCGCAGCTCAGCGTTCTGAAAACCGGCTACTTATCGCTTTGCAAAGTGATGTAGCCAGATTGATGGGCTTTGGTGATAACAGTCACCTTGCTATCGAAAAGATGATGCGTCAGCTATATCGAGCCATGAGGCGGATAAGCGAACTTAATCAAATGTTACTGCAGTACTTTAAAGATGAGATCTTAGTACAAGCTGACAAAAAGTCTGTGGTGTTAAATCAGCACTTCGAAATTAATGGCCGTATGCTCAATGCTCGCCATGATGATGTATTTGTTGATCGTAAACAGCTTATTGCACTGTTTATCCATATTGCTGAAAACGCTAATGACATAGACGGTATTTCACCACTGACCATTCGCTTAATACGTCAAGTGAGACGGCGACTATTGGGGGATCTGCAAGATTTTCATAGTTGTCGAAAAGAGTTTATTGCGCTGTTTCGTCACCCCCAAGGCATGGGCTTAGCGTTATCATTAATGCATAGACACGGGATTTTAGCGTCATATCTGCCGCAATGGCGAGAGATAGTCGGGCAGATGCAGTTTGACCTGTACCATGTTTATCCTGTTGATGAGCACACTCATAAGCTGCTTAAGAACCTCTATTCACTTAACGGTAAGCCAGAAACCCCCTCCTTTGCTCAGCCTAGCGCAGTGTTTAAAGCGATAGAGAATAAAGAGGTATTGTTATTGGCGGCTCTGTTTCATGATTTAGGCAAAGGACGTGGTGGCGATCACAGTGAGTTAGGTGCTGTCGATGCACTACAGTTTGCAAAATTTCATGAGCTTAAACCCTCACAAGCGAAAGTGATCGCTTGGTTGGTGCAAAATCATCTGTTGTTATCTTTATCTTGCCAACGATTAGATATTTATGACCCTTCTGAGGTGAAGAACCTAGCAAAGTCGATAGGCACTAAGGCGAGACTCGATGCCCTCTACTGTTTAACGATTGCCGACATCAAGGCGACGAATGATGATCTGTGGACGAACTGGAAGGCCACTTTACTCAGAGATCTCTATATGTCGATAAGCTATGCACTGCGCAATGGCTTAGAAAATGTTTTAGAGCAGCGAACAGTGGTTAGAGAGCACAAAATCGAAGCACTAGAGTTGATGGGGATGACTGAAACCCCTGATGTGATTAAACAACTCTGGAAACGCTTGCCACTGTCCTTTTTCAGTAATGCACAACCTGCTGAAATAGCCAGATATTCGCAAGCTATGGCGAAGTATCCTGCAGAACGTGCGCTTATCTTGCTAGATGACAGTATTACCAAGGGAAGTAGTGATCTGTTTGTTTATATGAAAGATAAGCCCGGTCTATTTGTGACGCTATTTAATACCTTAGCCTCACTGCAGATCTCAGTGCAGCAAGCGAATATCTCACGGACTAAAGATGGTTACGTGGTCGAATCATTAAAGATACTCGATTATGACCATCACCCAATAAGAACTGCAGGGCGACGTGAGCGGATCAAACAGCGATTGAAGCAGGTATTATTTGAAAATAGAAAGGTGCCTAAACAGCGTCTTAACAGTAATATCGACTCATTTATCAGTGAGCCTAAAGTTGAATTTTTGCACTCACGTAAGAAGGATAGAACTTTAATCAGTGTAACTGCACTGGATAACCCACAGTTTATGAGCCATTTCTGTAACGGCTTTAGGCAGTTTGAACTGAATATTCACTCGGCAAAAATAACGACAGTGGGTGAGCAGGTTGATAATGTGTTTCTTGTCTCTGACAAAGAGGGCCAGTCTTTAGATGATGACAATAAGCAAGCATTGAAGTCCTTCTTCGTCGATTTCATCAAAGAGCAGGCACCGACATAGCTATCTTATCGTTTTAATTATCTCGTTAAGAGGAGCACGTAAGGACAAAGCGCCTTACGTGCATCATATCTATGCTGAACTATATTAATCGTGATGAGCTTTAAGCTTTTGGAATAACACATCTTTTAAGTTAGCGCGATCTACCTTGAGCTGATGCATATGTTCATCATCTGTGGGACTACCGGCAACTTCAAGTTGACGAATATCATAATCTAAAAGGTGATACTTTTTGGATAACTCTTTGAACTCTTCATCTTTATGATTCAAATGAACAATGTCTTGCTTATATTCTGGGAAGTCAAAAATAAGCGCGTGATTCTCATTTAACATAGGGTACCCCTGAATGGTGAGCTGAAAATTTATCTAGAACTCAATCTAGCGTTTATCGATAAACCGATCTTCAATTTAATCCTGAATCTAATCTCGAAAACCTATCTCGAAAACCTATCTCGAAACCAAAGTCACTATAGCATTATGAAGTGTAATAAAAGATAGCTAGGCAACAGTTTTAGAAAAGACTAATCAAGTGCTCAATCAATCACCATCAAGCTTCATTGATATAGTGTGGAAGATAGCTTCCCAACTCGTGCTGGTAGCTGGAGGCGATTTTGCGGTAATGTGAAGTGGAATACGAAGCCCATAGTTAATGCATGTAACTTCGTCTGAGGCGTGCGGTACGGCTGGGCTGCACCGAGAGGGGGAAGCTGTTGTCTCCCTCTTGGGCTGTGCTGTGGGGAACCCTGCGATCTTAATCCAAACGAAGTTTGGAAAGCTGAAAGGCTAGATCCCGGCTAAAAAGAACACCGGGATGACAACTAAAAGAGTAAACAAGTTTGCTCTCCCGCTCAGGGCTGACTCTTTACTCTGGATCGTAATCCAACACTGGTGCTAACCACCTCTCTGTATCCTCGATACTCATCCCTTTACGCGTGGCATAATCCTCAACCTGATCGCGGCCGATATTGGTCACACCAAAGTAGCGTGACTTAGGGTGGGCGAAGTACCAGCCAGATACGGCTGCCGTTGGGAACATGGCGTAGCTTTCGGTGATGTTAAGATCGATAGTCTCGTCGGGCTTAAGTAGATCCCAAAGCAGGCCTTTTTCCGTATGATCAGGGCAAGCTGGGTAGCCTGGCGCTGGACGTATACCTTTATACTTCTCACGGATCAGCGCTTCGTTATCTAATACTTCGTCGCTCGCATAGCCCCAGAACTCTTTACGGACACGTTCATGCATACGCTCGGCAAAAGCTTCAGCTAGGCGGTCTGCCAGACATTTGAGCATGATAGCGCTGTAGTCATCAAGATCGGCTTCAAAGCGTGCAACGTGCTCGTCGATACCGTGGCCTGCTGTAACAGCAAAGCCACCCATGTAATCGGCTACGCCACTGTCTTTGGGCGCAACAAAATCTGCTAAGCAGAAGTTATCATTTCCAACACGCTCAATCTGCATGCGCAGGTGATGGGTGGTCATCTCAAGTGTGCTACGGCTTTCATCTGTATAGAGCTCAATATCGTCATGGTTAACGGTATTAGCTGGGAATAAGCCAATCACACCTTTGGCGGTGAGCCATTTCTCATCGATGATCTTTTTCAGCATGGCTTTACCGTCGCTAAATAGCTTACGTGCCTCTTCGCCTACGACCTTATCCTCTAGAATCTTTGGAAAGTGTCCATGTAGCTCCCAGCTGCGGAAAAACGGTGTCCAATCGATACGATCGACTAAGTCTTCTAATGGGTAATCATCGAACACTTGTCGTCCTAGTTGATTAGGCACAAATGGTGTGTAATTTTCCCAGTCATGCTTGCAGCGGTTTTCACGTGCAGCCGCAATGGTGGTGATCTCTTTACGTTTCGCTTGAGATAGGCGTTTTTCACGCATCACCTCATACTCATTGTATGCTTCATCAATAGTGGCTTGTCTGGTGTCATTGTTTATTAACTTGGACACCATAGGCACTGCGCGTGAGGCATCGGCGATATAAATCGCGCCTTCGGGTGAGTGTGGAGCGATCTTCACTGCGGTATGAATTTTCGAACAGGTTGCACCACCGATAATAGACGGGATGGTTAAACCTGCTTTATGGAATGATTTGACGTTATGTACCATCTCATCGAGACTTGGTGTGATAAGCCCTGACATGCCTATGATATCGACATTTTCCGCTTTAGCGACCTCGATGATTTTTTCCACGGGTACCATGACACCTAAATCAATCACTTCATAGCCGTTACAGGCGAGCACCACGCCGACAATATTTTTGCCGATATCATGTACATCGCCCTTCACTGTCACCATGAGGATTTTACCGTTTGATTGGCCAGCGACCTTTTCAAGCTCGATATAGGGGTTGAGGTAAGCAACGGCTTTTTTCATTACTCGGGCTGACTTTACTACTTGCGGTAGGAACATCTTGCCTTCGCCAAAGAGATCACCGACCACGTTCATACCATCCATTAGCGGGCCTTCAATCACCTCTAATGGTTTGTTGGCTGCCAGCCTAGCTTCTTCGGTATCTTCATCGATAAATTGGGTAATACCTTTAACTAAGGCGTGAGCTAAGCGTTTGTTCACTTCCCATGTACGCCACTCAAGATCTTCCTTCTTAACGGTTTGGCTACCATCGCCACGAAACTTCTCGGCGATATCTAATAGCTGCTCGGTATTCGATGAATCAGGCACAGGGCACGGGAGGTTGAGTACGACCGCCTCAACCTGCACTTTAAGTTCTGGGTCAATATCATCATAGATTGCGAGCTGACTAGGATTGACGATCCCCATCGTCATGCCATTTTTGATGGCATGATAGAGAAACACTGCATGAATCGCTTCACGTACGGGGTTATTTCCCCTAAACGAGAAAGAGACGTTAGAAACACCGCCTGAAATCATGGCATGGGGCAGGGTGCGCTTTATCTCGCCAGTCGCTTCAATAAAGTCGACGGCATAGTTGTCATGTTCATCGATACCTGTACCGACGGCAAAAATGTTGGGATCGAAGATGATATCTTCAGGCGGAAAGCCGACTTTATCAACGAGCACGCGATAGGCTCGAGTACAGATCTCAACTTTGCGTGCTTTAGTGTCAGCTTGGCCGACTTCATCGAATGCCATGATGATAGCAGCAGCGCCATAACGTTTAACGAGAGTGGCTTGCTGGATAAATTTCTCTTCTCCCTCTTTGAGTGAGATAGAGTTAACGATACCTTTACCCTGAACGCATTTAAGTCCAGCCTCCATCACCTCCCACTTTGAGGAGTCAATCATGATGGGGACTTTTGAGATTTCAGGCTCTGAGGCAACTAAGTTGAGAAATTTTTGCATGATCTCAACACCATCAAGCATGCCTTCATCCATGTTGATATCGATGATCTGGGCGCCATTTTCTACTTGATCACGGGCCACATCGAGCGCTGTTTCGAACTCACCTGTTTTTATCAGGCGTAAAAAGCGCGCTGAACCTGTCACGTTGGTGCGTTCACCTACGTTAACGAATAGTGAGCGTTTATCTATGGTGAGGGGCTCAAGCCCTGATAGTCGACAAGCGACTTCTATTTCAGGGATCTCCCTAGCAGGGTGTTTCAGTACAGCTTCTCGAATAACTTTAATATGAGCCGGTGTCGTACCACAACAACCACCAATAATATTGAGTAATCCTTCACTTGCCCAGCTAGATATTATCTCAGCCATCTGCTCTGGGGTTTCATCGTAACCACCAAACTCGTTAGGCAGACCTGCATTAGGGTGCGCCGAGACGTAACACTCCGAAATGCGAGAAAGCTCCTCGACATAAGGAGATAACTCTTTAGGGCCTAATGCACAGTTAAGGCCAATAGATAGCGGCTTGATATGGCGTAATGAATTGTAGAAGGCTTCTGTGGTTTGCCCGGTAAGTGTTCGGCCAGAGGCATCGGTAATCGTCCCAGATATCATCACTGGCAGACGTGCACCAATGGTGTCGAATACTGTTTCTATTGCAAAGAGTGCCGCCTTTGCATTAAGGGTATCGAAGATGGTCTCAACCATAATGATGTCACTGCCGCCCTTAATCAGCGCGCTAATAGACTCAACATAAGCTTCAACGAGTTGATCAAAGGTGACATTTCGAAAGCTTGGATCATTAACATCAGGACTAATTGAGCAGGTACGGTTTGTTGGACCTATGACGCCAGCAACATAGCAGTGACGACCGGTTGCTGCTGCGACTTCATCGGCGGCTTGGCGAGCAATTTGAGCACCGACTAGGTTTATCTCTTCTGAAAGAGACTCCATATCGTAATCAGCCATTGCGATAGGGGTCGCGTTGAAGGTGTTGGTTTCGATGATATCCGCCCCTGCTTCCAGATAGGCTTTATGAATAGCCTTAATCTTATCGCCTTGGGTTAATACCAATAGGTCATTGTTGCCTTGCACATCACAGTGCCAATCTTTGAAGCGTTCACCTCTAAAGTCAGCTTCGGAAAATTTGTAGTCCTGGATCATGGTGCCCATAGCGCCATCGAGGAGCAGAATATTTGATTTTAGTTGCTCACTGATCTGCTCGTTAATTTGTCTAACACTGCTGTTTTGGACCTGGGTTTCCATAATTCTCACCTACTAAACTGACTGCATATAACTCATCTTTTCAAATGAGATCGAGTTTGGTCTTTATAATTGTTGTTCTATAACTCTGGTTGTGAATCTTTGCTATTAAAACTGCTTTTCACATCTAAATCTCAATGTCTGGTTTTAGATGTTTATACGTATAGACGTCTATAATAGACCAGCCTAGTTTGATAGTCGAGATGTGTTTATCTATAAAATATATCAAATAAATCTGCCTGAACTATGCTTTATAAAGGTATTTAGCTGGAGAGATGACGTGTGGCGGAAGAACAATAACCAACCCGCTTTTAGGGTGCTAATTATTGTAGTTGCTTTCTTTTTAGTCTCCTGGCCAGTCGCTAGCGCTATCTCTTTAACGCTTGCTGAGGTGATTTTTAGCATCACAGCGCTTTGGCTGCTCCTGATTGCATTCCTTATCTTTTTAGCTAGGTAATGTTATATGTCTTTTGCTATTAGCTTTTATCCCAAAACTGGCTTTTGCTACTCGATACAACCCTTAGCTGCATCCCCCTTGTTAATGCAGCACTTATCTTTTGCTGCTCTATTAAATGCTCGAAATAACAACCAATTTGTCGCTTCTATATCTGGCCTTGTGAGTGCTCTGCCATGATGAGTATTACTGGTCTACTTGTCATTATTTTAACCTATGTGGCGCTGCTCTATGTCATCGCTAACTGGGCAGAATCTGGCAGTGAACGGGCGCAAAGGGTGACCTCTAGCGTTGCTGTTTATGCGCTGTCTATCGCTATATACTGCACCAGTTGGACCTTCTATGGCAGTGTGGGTATCGCCACTCGCTCTCCCTTGATCATGTTTACCATCTATTTGGGGCCGACATTATTGATGTTGGTGATATGGCCCATCATGCAGCGGGTATTGCTGATTAAGCAGATCTACCGGGTGACAAGCATTGCCGACTTTCTGTCTGCCCGTTATAACCGCAGTGTAGCGTTAGCTGGCTTGGCTGCTTTTGTGGCTATGGTAGGTATAGTTCCCTATCTGGCATTGCAGCTTAAGGCGATTAATACCTCCATTGGGCTTATTCTTAACACTCAAAATAGCCCTGACTCTATCGCCTGGCTAGTCTGGTTTGGCGTGGCCTTATTCACTATTATTTTTGGTCTTCGTCACTTAGATCCCACCGAGAGACACCCAGGGATGATGCTGGCACTTGCTGTAGAGGGAGTGGTTAAGTTAGTGGCGATGTTGATGGTGGGGGTGTTTGTTTGTTTTATCATGTTCGACTCGCCCTTAGATATCTACCACCAACTGCAAGATAAGCTGCCAGAGGCCTCGGCCAAAATGTCGACCAAGCCTGAGTTTGTCACTTGGTTTAGCTATCTTATTCTAGCTGGGTCTGCTTTTATGCTGCTGCCGCGGCAGTTTCATGTGATGGTGGTTGAGAACCCGCAAGTTAACCATGTTAAAAAGGTGCAGTGGATGCTGCCTTTATATCTACTGCTGATGACCATGTTTGTCACTCCTATTGCCGCCGCAGGATTACTGCTGCTAGGCCCTGAAACTGCAGACAGCTATATGTTGGGTCTGCCTATGCTAGCTCAGAATGATATCTTAACGGTTATTGTCTTTATCGGTGGGTTTTCTGCTGCTATGGCCATGCTGATGGTATCAGGAATGACGCTCTCGACTATGTTTAGTAACCATTTGGTACTGCCATTCATTCAATACTTTAGCCCTGATAGCGGCTTGAAGAAGTACTTGCTTCAGTCTCGCTGGCTGGCTGTGTTTATTGTTTTGGGCGCGGGACAAGCCTTTTACCTCTATTTAGGTGAGTCCTACATGTTAGTTAATATGGGGATGATCTCATTTGCCGCCGTATTGCAGTTTCTGCCTTTAGTCATAGCAGGCCTTTACTGGCCGCAAGTGACGACTAAGGGAGCGATTACGGCTCTATGCATCGGGTTTCTGATATGGGGTTATTGCTTATTGTTGCCTGCCATTATGAAAAGTGGATGGATAGATGCGGGCATTCTAGTTGCGGGGCCTTTCGGGATAGATTGGCTTCACCCTGAGAGGCTATTTGGTACTCAGTTACACAAAATTAGTCATGGGGCGTTCTGGTCACTATCTGGCAATATAATTTCATTAGTGCTGATAAGTTTATACACCAGAATGTCGGGCGAGGAGAAACGTTATAGTGCCGAATTTATTGACGTGATGACCGAGCGAGTTTCTGAGGATGAAACCAGTCTAGACACCCTACCTAGAGATATTGAATTACAAGGTAAGCTAACTATTTTAAAGGGTATTTTCTGCCAGTACCTTAATGAACACTTTGCTGATGAAAAGCTCAATGCGTGTTTAATTGAAACAGAGCTTGTGGGTATTGAACTGATCAATGTGCAAGAGCTAGCCAACCTTGAGCGAACTACTGAGCGAATATTAAGTGGTATCACTGGTGCTGCAGTGGCCCATATGGTGGTGACTAAATCTAATCTATACTCCGAGCAGGAGATTAAAACCTTAGAGCGCTATTACGGCCAGCTTTTAGCGCAACTTAAAATAAGCCCTGCTCAGTTGAGGCAGCAGTTAAATTACTCTCAGGAGAAGGAGCAGCTAGCGCAGCGTTATTCTGAGCAGATGGAGGGAATTGTTGAAGATAGAACCAGGGAGCTACAAGAGACGCTCGATCAACTAAAAAATGCTCAATCCCAGCTGGTTGAGACCGAAAAACAAGCATCATTGGGTAAGATGGTGGCGGGGATTGCTCATGAGATCAATACCCCTATCGGCGTGTGTGTGACCGCTGCATCGCATCTTCATGATGAGGTGATCTCCCTGAAAAAGATGTTTGCTAGCGGTGAGCTCAGTGAAGATGAGTTTGAAGGCTTTATGACAACCTGTACAGAAGCCATGGATATTATCCTTAAAAATAATGCTAGAGCATCTAAGCTCATTCAAAGCTTTAAGCGTGTGGCCGTCGATCAATCCAGTGAGGCAATTCGAGAGTTTAAACTGTTGGATTATTTAAATGAGATACTGATGTCGCTGCGTCCTGAGTTGAAAAAAACACCTCATGAAGTAGAGGTTAAGTGCCCAAAAACTATCACCTGTAATACCTATCCAGGCGTGCTTTCTCAAATTATGACTAATTTAATTATGAACAGTATATTACATGCCTTTAGGCCAGAGCAGAGTGGTAAAGTCATCATTGAGTTATCTACACATGAAGGCTGTGTGCTAGTGGATTACCGAGACGATGGGGTTGGTTTAGATGAGGATGGACTCAAAAATCTGTTCGACCCATTTTATACGACCAAGCGAAATGAAGGCGGGAGTGGCTTAGGTGCCCACTTGGTTTATAACTTAGTGACTCAGAAGCTTAAAGGAGATGTCGAGGTTGAAACATCACCAGGTAACGGCCTCTGTTACCATATTCGATTCCCTCAAAACTTTGAGAATAAAACCGCTGTCGATCTTATTGGATCCGATGAAGGGGGAGAGAGAAGAAAAGCTGACCGTGATTAAGCCTTTTCAGCTTATTTTCTTTAATATAGCCTTTAGCTTTACAGCAAACTCGCATAATAAACCCACGTCAGACGCAGTATTTAATAACGGTAAGTAGTATTTTAAAATGGGAAGTAGTATTAAAAGCACTGAGTTGATGACGTATGTTTTGCTACTCAACTTTACTTATAAAAGACTAGGATTACTCTCTTTATGGCAAGTGATAAAACAAATGAGGCAGGTTTTTCTGATAGCAGCTTAGACAGCGAAGCATCCGAAAAACAGACAGGTACAGGTGTCGATGTTGAAGGTGTTGATAAAGAGAGTACGACCGTTTTCTATCTGCTTCGTCATGGAGAATGTGAAGGGGGAAAGATACTCAGGGGCCATACTGATGTCGCCGGCAGCCAAACTGGACGTGCTCAAATGCAGTCATCAGTTGATCATCTGATAACCAGTCATAATCTCGAGTTTGAACAAATTTTTTCATCACCTCTGCGAAGGTGCAGTGAATTTGCGCTAAGCCTATATCTACAACTGGGTGCTCCCCTCAAACTTGAAGAGGGGTTTAAAGAGATAAACTTTGGAGATTGGGATGGCGAGACACTAGCTAGCCTCTATGAAACTCAGGCTTCACAAATTGAACAATATTGGAAGAATCCATGGGCCATTACGCCGCCAAACGGTGAGACCATGCATGAATTCGAATCTAGGGTCGATGCAAGTTGGCAATCGATATTATCTGAACATCAAGGTAAAACTGTCTTAGTTGTAACCCACGGTGGTGTCATGAGGCACTTGATGGCCAGAGCATTAGGGGTGAGTGGCGTTGCAGGCTTTTATACTCAGCTCGCATTAGACTATGCCTCGGTGGTAAAAATTACTGTCTACACCTCTCCAGAGGGAAGTTACTACCCTCAACTTCATTGGTAAGCGTACGGCTTTGGTCTAATGACTATTTTTTCGGTTTTCCTTAACTGATAAAAATTGCATAATAGCCGCTAGTTAGAGCCTGTTGTATGTTTCTTATTGAAACTCATTAGATACAGGTTCGCAAAAATAGGTGATGAGAGCTAAAAGCGAACATAAACTGGCAGCAATGAGCTGATGTGCTCCGCTAGTATTTTTTAGCCAACTTAATCTTAATAGGGAACTAGGATGAATATTCAGTGTTAATCACTGAGCTCATATTAAACCTAGACTGTGCCCGCAACTGTGAGTGTTTTTAAACACAAGTCAGGATACCTGCCTTTTTTTGTCGCGATAAAACTCGAGCGGGTAACTCGAGGGAGTTGTTAATGTCACTTATTTTAGGCATGGCTTACGGGCTACTGTCACTATCTTCTTGCCTTCTGCTAACGCATATAGGCCCTTCTTTATGAATGTGCTCTACCCTCAGTCTGTGGAGGGCTCTCTGTGTCCTGCTCTGACGACTATTGAGTTCAAGCATTACTCCTGCAACGCCATGGGAAGCTTCTGTGACGAATAACACCCACAATAAAGCCAATAGCGTTAACCAAGGGGTTGCACTAGAGGTTCAAGCGTTAAGCTGGCAGGCAGGTAAGCGTGATATTTTGTCGACTATCTCTTTTGGTGTAAAAAAAGGCGAGATGCTTGGAGTGATTGGTCCTAATGGTGCAGGAAAGTCGACACTGCTACGCTGTTTGTATCGCTATATCCGACCAGATTCTGGCGAGATAACCCTCTTTGGCCAGCGCATTGAAACACTTTCCTCCAAAGCTTTTGCTAGAGAAGTCGCTGTAGTGCTGCAAGATACCCCACAACACTTTGAGTTAACCACAGCTCAGTTGGTTGCGATCGGCTTGACGCCTCACAAAGGCCCTTTTGAGCTTACAACGTCTGCCGATAGAGCATTAATTGCCGATGCACTAGAAAAGGTCGGCTTGACCCATAAGGCCAGCCAAAGTTATGAGCACCTATCTGGCGGAGAGAAACAGAGAGCACTCATTGCAAGGGCGATAGTGCAACAACCTAAGCTACTTATTTTAGATGAGCCTACTAATCATCTAGATATTCGCTATCAGATCCAGATTATGGAGCTGCTACATTCTATTGGGATCACGGTTATCACTTCGATTCACGATCTTAATCTTGCCAGTGCCATGTGTGACAAGTTGCTGTTGCTTGAAAAGGGGGAAGCAGTTTCTTTTGGCTCACCTAAAGCCGTATTAACTGAGGAGATTATTGGTAATGTGTTTGGGGTTTGTTCCCACGTGAGCCCACACCCTCAACATGGCAATCCACAGATCAGTTATTTTTATGGTTATGGCTCGCAAGCTCATGACTCCGATTTATCAGGTTCAGATAGCACAGATGGTGATGCCAATGAGTAAGCAAGTGACTCATTCAATGGGCAAGGTAGGGGCTAAGGCTGTGAGTCGACTAGATAGTAAAGCTGTAGGCCAACTTGTGGATACCTGCGGGGTTAAGCATGAGTTTTTAAGGCATAGATGGGTCATTGTTGGTCTTATTATTTTGTCTGTGTTGAGCCTACTGACTGCGGCGAGTTTCGGTGCTGCCAGTATTTCTCTTGCTGATACCCTTGACGTGGTATTGGCCCAGATATTTGGTGTTGGGGATGTTTCTGCTATCACCCAGCGCATTGTTATGGAGTTGAGGTTCCCTCGAGTATTGCTGGCCTTTATTGCGGGGGCTGGGTTATCGATTGCAGGTAGTGTACTGCAGACTGTCACGCGTAACCCATTAGCCGATCCCTACCTGTTTGGCATCTCCTCTGGTGCCTCGTTTGGGGCTGTTGTGGTGTTGACACTTTTCAGCGGCGCAGGGTTGTTTAACTGGGTGACCTTGCCATTGGGGGCATTTTTAGGGGCTGGATTGTCGGTTGCTATGGTGCTAGCCCTTTGTGGTCGGCGCATGAGTAGCCAGATAGAGCGAATGCTACTTTCTGGTGTCGCCATATCATTTATGTTTGGTGCGCTAACCAGTTTATTGCTCTATTTTTCAAGTCCGCAAGCTGCGGCCTCTGTACTCTTTTGGAGCCTGGGCAGTTTCTCTAAAGCAAGCTGGCAAGGGATTATCTCTCCTGCGGTCGTTGTTACTGTGTGTACTGTCATCATATTGCTATTTAAACGCCAGATAATGGCGATGAGAGCAGGTGATGAAACTGCCCATACGCTCGGGATTAATGTCGGTCGTTTACGTGTGCAGATGTTATTGCTCTGCTCGGTGATAACCGCAATATTAGTGGCAAATTGTGGTGGGATAGGTTTTGTGGGCTTGATGGTACCGCACACGGTGAGAATGCTATTTCCTGGTCAGTTCCCCTTATTGACGACAGCATTAGTTGGTGGAGTATTTATGGTGTGGGTTGATGTACTTGCAAGGACGATGATTAGTCATCAGGAGCTACCTGTAGGCATCATTACCGCTGTGATAGGCAGTGTTTTCTTCCTGTTCATCTTAGGAAGTAGAAAGTAAAACGGTTGATAGAAGCTCGGCTTTAGTCGCGAAGATAAGTGACGAGCTACGAGCTTTAACTCGAGATTTTCTTAGCTCTGTCTTGAGCTAGAAACTCGAAGCTTTGGTAGCTTTAATATATAAAAATAACAGGGTGTGGAAGTATGTTTGAGATTAGTCCGGTGAGCTGCGAGTTTGATGACGCTATTCAGCACAAGATAGACAATAAAACTAAGCCACTAGGTGCGCTTGGTGAACTAGAAGTATTGGCGAAGCAGCTGGCTCGAGTACTGGGTAAAGACAAGCCAGAAATCGTCAATCCTAAGCTATTAGTGTTTGCCGCTGATCATGGTATTGCTGCGTCTGGGGTATCGATAGCACCAAGTGATGTGACCACACAGATGGTGATGAACTTTATCAAAGGTGGCGCGGCGATTAATGTTTTTTGCAGACAAGTCGGGCTTGAGCTTGAGGTTATTGACTGTGGTATTTTGCAGCCTTTAGAGGGTGTTAAAGGTGTGGTTGACCAAAGGCTAGGTGCTGGGACAGGCGCGATTCATAAGCAGCCTGCCATGACATTAGGAGCGGTTAAACAAGGTTTTGAGATGGCACGCGAGCGCATTGCTTACCACCATCAACAGGGAACAAACTTGATAGCTTTAGGTGAGATGGGAATAGGCAATACTTCATCAGCAGCGGCAATTATGGCTACTGTGATGAAGATGAAAGCGGCCGATTGCGTTGGCCGTGGTACAGGTATTGATGCGGCAACCTTGAAAAGAAAACAGATGCTCGTTGAGCAGGCTTTGCATTTACATGAGTCAGAGTTGACCGACCCGATGAATATCTTGGCCTGTTTAGGTGGCTTTGAAATCGTGCAGATGACCGGGGCTATGCTCGCTGCAGCGGAAAGAAAGATGCTGGTAGTCGTAGATGGTTTTATCGCTACAGCCGCCGCTATGGTTGCGGTACAAATCAATGAAAATGTGCGTGATTATATGATCTTTGGTCATCAGTCTGATGAGCGTGGCCACTGCCTGATGATGTCACACCTTCAAGCGAGACCTTTGCTTAAGTTAGGCATGAGGTTAGGTGAAGGTACAGGTGCTGCCTTAGCCCTACCTATGATCCAAGCCGCAGCTGGATTTTACAATGAGATGGCAAGTTTCAGTGATGCAGGGATTGAGATCTAGTTTAAATCAGTTTGCTAGGGGCTAGGAGTCTGAGTCTTGAGCTCGCAGCTCGAGACTGTTTTCACTTCTTTTAAGGTTCATTTATGGTTTTTTTACGCAGAGAGCTGACACTTTTCTTTATCGCTATGGGGTTTTTCACCCGTATTCCTATGCCTCAATGGGTGAAAGTAGATAGTGAAAGCCTTAATCAGGCCAATCGATATTTTGGCTTAGTGGGCATATTGGTTGGAGGGATATCTGCGGCGGTATACAGTTTAGCGATTAACTTTATGCCGGTTTCAGTCAGTATTATCTTAGCCATGATGGTGAGTGTTATAGCAACGGGGGCTTTTCATGAAGATGGCCTTGCTGACACTGCCGATGGCTTTGGCGGTGGTTGGACGATTGCCGATAAGCTGAAGATCATGAAGGACTCCCGCATAGGTACCTATGGTGCGGTCACCCTATTATTAGCCTTACTCTTAAAGTTTCAGCTACTCATGGAGTTAGCGCTTTTTGACCCTCAGATGTTAGTGCCTGCACTTATCGTTGCTCACTGCCTGAGTCGAGTGGTCGCAGCGAGTATTATTTTTACCGATACTTATGTAAGCGATGCATATATTAACGAAGAGAAGGGCAGTAAGAGCAAGCCGTTAGCGCAAAACCAAACGTTAAATGAGTTGCTGATCTTACTGGTTACTGGCCTCTTGGTCTTGTGGATGAGCGGGATAGGTTCGACCATACTTATAATCCTTGGACTGGGGTTAACCCGTTGGTTTTTAGTTAGGTTATTTAGGCGACAAGTCGGTGGTTATACCGGTGACACTTTAGGGGCCGCTCAACAAGTCTCTGAATTAGTTTGTTATTTAATATTGCTAGGAGTGCTCACATGATACATCTGATTCTGGGCGGTGCCCGTAGCGGCAAGACTCGACATGGAATGACAGAGGCAAAAAATGGTCATGATAGAGGGCTAGAATGTGTCTATATCGCAACGGCCCAAGCGCTAGATGATGAAATGGGTGAAAGAATAGCACGGCATCGTAATGACAGGGATTTAGATAGTATTGACTGGCTAACCGTTGAAACGCCTTTGCGTTTGGTGGAGCAACTACGCGAGTATGCACGTGAAGACAGAGCCATTGTCGTTGACTGCTTGACCTTGTGGCTGACTAATCATCTTGTGTTGGAAAATTCCCCCACGGTGTTTTCAGGTCCTGAGCATCAATGGGCTAAAGAGAAACAAGATTTACTCAATGCTTTACCTTCATTAGCCGGTGAAATTTATTTAGTCAGTAATGAGGTAGGGGGGGGAATAGTCCCATTAGGAGAACTAAACCGCCGCTTTGTCGATGAAGCGGGTTGGCTACATCAAGATATTGCCGCGATAGCCGACACTGTCACCTTAGTTACCGCTGGCATTCCGGTGAAGATAAAAGGCTAAAGAGTACGAGAAGGCTGGAAGCTTTCAGGCTTTCCTTACAGCTAAAACATTTTAAAACAATAAGAAACAATGAAACTCGATAATTTAAATATCAACACGAGTCACGCCCAAGTACTTATGGTACAGGGAACCACGTCTGATGCTGGCAAAAGCACACTTGTTGCTGGCTTATGCCGTCTGTTTGCTCGTCAAAGCAGATGTGTCGCACCCTTTAAACCACAAAATATGGCACTCAACAGTGCTGTGACAGCCGATGGCGGCGAAATTGGTAGAGCACAGGCCCTGCAGGCCATCGCTTGTGGCTTACCTATGCATACTGATTTTAACCCTATTTTGCTAAAACCAAGTTCAGATACTGGGGCGCAAGTTATTGTGCAGGGAAAGGCATTAGATCAGATGGAGGCGAAAGCTTTTTTTGGTGAGCATGGAAAAAACGGTGAGCGAGTTCATGCTATGTCGGCGGTGCTGGACTCCTTTTCACGCTTAACTAATGCCTATGACTTAGTGCTGGTGGAGGGCGCGGGCAGCCCTGCGGAGATCAATCTACGTCAAGGCGATATTGCCAATATGGGCTTTGCTGAAGCGGTCGATTGCCCAGTGATTATTATCGCTGATATTGATAAAGGCGGGGTGTTTGCACACTTAGTGGGTACCTTAGCGCTCTTGTCAGAGTCTGAGCAAGCGCGGGTAAAGGGTTTTGTTATCAATCGCTTTCGCGGTGATATCTCTCTGCTTCAATCAGGTTTAGATTGGCTTGAAACTTACACTAAAAAGCCTGTTTTAGGCGTACTTCCCTATCTGCATGATCTGCATCTTGACGCTGAAGATGCGCTGATCGAATCCCCGAAAAAGAGCAATCAGACCAAGCTGAAAGTGCTCGTTATTGTTACGCCAAGAATAAGTAACCATACCGATTTTGACCCGTTGCGGCTTAATCCACATATTGAATTTAACTATGTATCTATTCAAACCCAAGCTGAACGTCAGGCTGAGGTGGGCGTGTTGCCAGAGGCTGATCTGATCATCATACCGGGTAGCAAAAATGTCAGAGATGATTTGGCATTTATCAAAGCTCAGGGCTGGGATATAGCGATTAATAAACACCTTAGATATGGCGGTAAAGTGCTGGGGATCTGCGGGGGATATCAGATGCTTGGTATTGCCATTGATGATCCAAATGGCGTCGAAGGCAGTACTGGCGAGAGCGAAGGCTTAGGTTTGCTGCCTTTGGTGACTGAGCTGAAAACTGAAAAAACGCTTAAGCAGGTGAGCGGAACGCTGAGTCTACTTGGTGAGGTGGCCAAGGTCAGTGGTTACGAAATTCACTGTGGTCAGTCGCTAATACTTAAAAAACCTCATCTTCTAAACACAATGCCAGCCCAAGAGCACTCGGTTCAACCCATGCAGTTACAGTCTCTAGAAGCTGATACGCAGAGAGCTGACGGGCAATCCAAGTGTTTTTCTGACGGTCTAGTTTCTGAAGATGGTCAAGTATTTGGGACCTACCTACATGGATTATTTGATTCACCACAAGCCTGTGCTCTGATCCTTAAGTGGGCTGGATATTCACAGGTTGAACCGGTCGATATTGCGCAGATCCGTGAGCAACAACTGGACCGTTTTGCCGATCTGCTTAAGCAGCATCTCGATCTGGAAAAGATAGATAAAATATTAACAGGGGCGAGCTAGGCGTACGTGCCTTGCAGCTAAACTTGCGTTAAGTGAAGTAAATAAAGCTGGCCCTACATACAAGAAATGGAATTGAAATGACTGATAATAATGAGAACTCTAGCTCAATTGATGGCGAGAAACAGATGAGCCTTGAGGAGCGTAAAGCTGAGCGTCATAAAGCGAGGCAGCAGCGAGTAAAGGAAACAGTCGATGCCAAGATAGCCGCAGCTCAAGAGGAGAAGGGGATCTTGTTGGTGCTAACAGGCAATGGCAAGGGCAAGTCTACCTCTGGGTTTGGGACGATTGCGCGCTCCGTGGGCCATGGTAAGAAAGCGGCTGTGGTTCAATTTATCAAGGGCAACTGGGATTGCGGCGAACGTACGCTATTGGAAGGTGCTGGTGTCGACTTTCATGTCATGGGCACAGGCTTTACCTGGGAAACTCAAGATAGAGAGAAAGACACACAAGCTGCAGAAAGTGCTTGGGAAGCTGCAGAAGCCTTACTTAAAGATGAAAGCATAGATTGCCTTATGCTTGATGAGCTGACTTATATGGTGAGCTATCACTACCTAGATGTTGAGCGTGTTATTACCGCGCTGAAAAACAGACCTAAGATGCAGCATGTGATTGTAACTGGCAGGGCATGTCATAGGGCGATTATCGAGTTGGCAGATACTGTGAGTGAAGTGCAGCCAATTAAGCATGCGTTTGATAGTGGGATAAAGGCCCAACCAGGCTTCGACTACTAAATTTCTGCCTGCTCAGAATGAGGGCGGTATTGTCATCGTGTTTCCAACCAATCACATATAAAGCATATGCTCATGCTATGGAAAAACTCGACGGCTTACCCCTCATCCAGATCAGTTTGAAATTATATTATTCCTGTTCGCTTCTGTGGAGGTATTGTCTGCAGAACCTAGAACCTAGAACCTAGAACCTAGAACCTAGAACCTAGAACCTAGAACCTAGAACCTAGAACCTAGAACCTAGAACCTAGAACCTAGAACCTAGAACCTAGAACCTGTATTTATAGGATTTAAATGAAACTTTTATCAAAAATATCTGTGTTGCTATTGGCTGTTTCTATCTGGCCAACGGCTTTTGCTGCCGATGACTCGGCCGCTTCGAATGGAGCGGGTTCTGAATCTGACGTAAAAGCGCCTGCTAAGCGTGTGATTGCCTTGTCGCCGCATTCGGTGGAGATGCTCTATGCCATCGGCGCGGGTGACACTATTTTAGCGACAACAGATCATGCTGATTATCCAGCTGCAGCGCTAGATATTCCGCGCATAGGTGGCTATCACGGTATTCAGATTGAACGTGTTATTGAGATTAACCCCGACCTTGTCGTGGTGTGGGGCAGTGGCAATAAAGCGGAGGACTTAGAGCGATTAAAAAGCTTAGGGTTTAATGTCTATAACAGCGACCCAAAAACCTTAGAGGCGGTTGCTACAACGCTTAAGGAGTTAGGTGAACTCACGGGGAATCAGCAACAGGCAAACAAGGTTGCCACTGAGTACCTTACAGAGCTTGCCCAATTACGTCGCAGTAACTTAGCGAAACCTGAAGTTAAAGTCTTCTATCAGCTTTGGTCGACTCCCTTGATGACTGTGGCAAAGAATAGTTGGATCCAGCAGATTATATCAGTCTGTCATGGCGACAATATCTACCTCAACGCAGCTAGCGATTATCCTCAGGTGAGTCTCGAAAGCGTGCTGTTGAAAATGCCGGAGGTGATATTGCAAAGCCAAGATAAAGGCAATATCTTAGGTGTCGACTGGAACCAGTGGCAAGAGATCCCAGCGGTAAGCAATGAGCACATCTATCAGCTTCAAGCTGATCTATTACACCGTGCAGCACCGCGTGCGCTTCTTGGCGTTGAAGCGCTTTGTGAAGCATTGGATAAAGCGAGATAGTTTAAGCTACAAGCTACAAGTTACGAGTTACGAGTTACGAGTTAAGAGCTACGAGTTATGAGCTACGAGTTATGAGTTTCGAGATATGAGCGCTCTTACTCGACACTTTTTTAGCTTTCCTTTAGCTCGAAGCTCTGTCTTGGGGCTTACAGCTTACAGCTTTCTTAGCTCTATCTTGAACTTAAAACTAAAACTAAAACAAAAAGGATTTACTGATTTATGACGACTTTACTCATCTGCTTGTTTATTGCCATGTTACTGCCTTACTTAACAAAAGGCCCTGTAGCTGTGGCGATGGCAAAGGCTGGTGGCTATGATAATGCTCACCCTAGAGCGCAGCAGGCACAGTTAACAGGCTTTGGAGCCCGTGCCGTCGCAGGGCATCAAAATGCTTTTGAATCACTGCTTATCTTTGGCTTGGCAGTGGTGACTGTCATTGCGACAGATAAGGTCAATGACACAGTGGTCACCTTAGCGGTTATTCATGTCATCGCCCGTATCGCTTATCAGCTGCTTTATCTTATCGATAAAGGTACATTGCGCTCCCTCTCTTGGTTCGTCGCTGTGTTCTGCTCATTTGGGATATTCTTTCAAGCATTTTAAACGTCTCTAACAGTATTAGTTGCTTGTCGGATAACAAGTTGCTGAAATATCTTTTTAGTTGGGTTCATTGGGGGGGGGAGTGCTTGATTAATTTGCTGAGTTCCAAAGCTTCATTGGTGTTTATTGCCTGCAGAATAAAGTTTACTTTGCCCCCACATTTCCACATTTCCACATTTCCACATTTCCACATTTCCACATTTCCACATTTCCACATTTCCACATTTCTAGCGGTGAAGATAAAAAGCGATCGGACTCGATCGCTTTTTTGCGTTAATGCTCAACTCAGCAGTTTAATGTGCTTCATCCCAAGCATCTGAAGAGTTGCTACCTACACCAGGCTCATATTGACTGGCACTCTCACTCCAGATGTTGCACCAACCGCTATATGGAAATGATTTACATTGGTATATCTGACCATTTTTAGGCTGTAATACCTTGGTTCCTTCCACATAAGAACCTAACCCCTCAGGGAAGCTATAGTCATACTCTCCTGAACTGGGTTCTTTGAACATCATATCGAAGTTTTCTCTCACGTAATCTCCGCCATTCTTCGGGCTACTGACAAGCTTAAGAATGTGGTGACCAGGGCTAACCTCGCTGACAGGCGTCAAAGCGAAACTGTGGCTAGAGTTGTCTTCGACAACGGCATGTTCAAAGGCCAGTGGTGCTCCGCCATGATCGTATAACGTCGCATTGACTGACATAGTATCGCCAGTGGCTTTAGCATCGAAGTTTATGGTGACTGAACCTTCAACTATCTCATAGTTCGCTTCAACTCCAGTGATTGTCACATCGTGCTCAGGTGGCAATTGATCTATTTGAACCTCGACACTGGTGATGTCACTGGATTGGCTAACAAAGATCTTATTGGTGCCGTAAACAGGAACAAACTCAGCTTGCGCGTTGACTTGCCCCGATTGGATCTCACTTTGCTCGGCATTGATCTTAGTCGCTAATGCGTGAGACCAGAGATCGGCAGAGGTATCTTGAGTGATTTCAAGACGTGTTGCTAAGCCTGAGACTTCACTACCATTGGCAAACACGCGAGTTCTCACAACATCGCCCGTTTTCAGGTCAGTTGATGGTGTAATAGTACCGCCGTGCTTCCAACCCGTTGGGGTTTCATCATCAAAAGTAAGATCGACGACATTGTAAAAGGCGTTTGCTGTATCACCTACATCCCAAACTGCTAGCATGATCTGGTAACCGCTGCGCTGCGGAATATTACAGACATGGGATAAGGTCATTGGCGGGATCTGGTTGTTATAGTCAACTTCACAAAAAGGGACGAGATCAAAGCTATCTCGGGTGAGCGGGGCGCTTGGATTCCAGTTTTGCTTAGTCATGTAGTAATGAAACTTAGCGGTTCTGTGGTTAGCCGTAAAAGTCCAATGGATATCCATTGGGCCAGACTCAATCTCTTTTTTTACCCAGCGTAAAGGCGACTGTTCATCGAGTACCCGATAAGGGGTGCCAGCGCTAGCAATTTGCGTGTCTGCAGGCCCTGAATCTGGGAAGCCTTTTAATGCTTCCAAGCTTTGAGAGTTACCTCTTAACTCGTTGCAATTGCTGTTTTCCGGCTGCTTATCACAAAGGTAGCCTCGCGCTTCAGCGCCAGGTGTTGTGATATAACCGTGGGCGATACTCGCTGTACTGGCAAGTAAGGTACTTGCAGTAAGGAGGCGAATGAGATTTTGATTTACTGTCATAAATACATCCATTTAAATGATAGATTTGAGGACAGTCAGATTGGCCTGAAGTGATGACTTCAGTGAGTTGCAACCCCGCTATCTTGGATATGACTCGAAAGATTCATACCTTTAGATCGGAAGCTTTGCGTCCTAGTCTTTCAACTAGTTTGCCAAGTGACTAATTTTTGCATTCTTTTATCGCAGGGCCTGAGTTTCTTTACCGTACGATTGAATGCAAGCAGAAAACTACAGTTTAAATTTAAATATTTAAAGCAATTTTTTTACTGTGGTTACAATATGTTTCACCTGAATAAAAACTCTAAATTAGGCTTAGTTAAATTAGTTGGTGAGCTTTGTTTTTTATTCGATTGAAAATGTTATCTAGCTTGAATAAATCAGGCGTAGTAAGCGGTTACATCAATCATGAGTGGTTTATTCCTATGGTTATCAGCCACTTTAGCGTTGATAATTTGTCATTCGCAATCTTTTTGACTGGCGATTAAAATACGTTCAAATTGTGCAACTATGCTCATTATTGTTTTTAAAGAAAGGGGATGTGAGGGGGAGTTAAGGGGAGTGCCAAACTGATTCTTGAACAAAAGTGTGCTTACTTGTCAGATAACAAGTTTCAAATATCTTTATTGGGTTCATTTGGCAGACTTGATATTTGGTTCGCTAACTGAACCATTTTACTTCAAATTTATCTATCACCTGCCGTGGGTGCTGTAAATGGATTTACGAATGTCACGTTCACAGGGATGTGAATGAGTGACCTTAAGTGCAAACACTTCTGCGACACGGCGTGAATATATCCCTATAGCCTCTACGACAGCATCCATGCTGTCGAAGGTCACTGCCGCGTTCACACCTGAGTATTCATCTCTTCGATTTAAGTGTTTTGACTTGTAGTTCATTTTTGGACAGAAATGTTTTAGCCCCGTCTTCTCAAGACGGGGCCGTGGATTAGGAAATGTATGATAATCATATAAAGTTTACTCTGACCCCACATCCCCTGTGCTGGCGGGCGATTTGCGCAGCAGATGGCATGACAGCCTTGGTGAGTCTGAATTTAGCAGTTTGTTAGCACTTTACTTGAACATCGTATTGAGCACCTTTATGAGTTCTCCCGGCTTTCTCATAACTTGTTTTTCGAGACCACTAACTTGTTCTTTTGTTGCAGAGGTCATTTCTCCCTTGTGGTAAATACGGAACTTCTCGGGGTGAATGACATCTTGTATATATTTAGGTGGAGCCCACGAATCTTCTTCATTTTTAAATGGGAGATTACCTGCTATAGGCCATTCTCCATTTACTATGCATGTATCAAATACGCCAGAATAGAAAATTATTGCCGTGTGTTCTAATACCTTAATCTCCACTTCGGAATCAGAGACTGTATTGAAAATTCGAATTGATGCATCGTTCAAGATCTGCCCATAAGTCAGCTTAGCCTTGCTTAGCCTTATTTTTACGATATCTCCTAGTTTATATTTCAGAGGCAATTTCTCAGTTCTCCATGGGCGCTAACGCCCAAATAACAGGCTAAGTAATGGTTGGCTAAAATTGTGTAGCGAAGCGAAACGTAGCCAACTGTTACGTGTCCTTGTTGATTTTTTTGTTATATTTTATTTAACAACAAACTCTGAAAATTGATCATGTTTAGACAAACTAGAATTATGGTAGTTTTTTAACCAAATAAATTTATCAATAACTTTTTCGAGTTTACTCAATTTTTCGGCACTTAAGCCTACTTTTCTTGCTTCTAATTCTGATAATTTATTCTCGATAGCTTTTGAGTGTTTATCAAAAAACATTTTTGTTTGTTCTAGAGCAAACAAATACTGAGATAAATTTCGTTGTGCTGACTCTGAGATCATTTTTATATTAAGGTCAACTTGAGAAAGGTTATATCCCAAGTAATCAAGATGGTGTACCCCATCACTATCCAGTTGAATAATATTGTTACCACCATACATAATGTCAGAAAGCTTCGTAATACTTTCCTTTAGTTGTTTATCTTCCAGAACTTCAGGACTAAATACAATGCGGGGATATATTGCCAAAGAACTTTCTGCTTTATATGCACTGATTAAACCCTCACCAACAGCAAAGTGATCCTTTATATAGCAATATTTAGTGGAAATACCACCTCGAAGAAATAATCCTTTTTGGGAGAAACAGTTAAATATAACAGCCTGTAATCTCATCAAAATAATGAATAGTGCATTAGCCGAATGCATGTACTTTAATTGATTATTTTTTAGTGAGTTTACCTCTTTAGGACTAAAAGTTAATATTAATGAGTCAGAAATAAATGCATGCTGAACGTCATAGTACATATAAAGATCAAAAGATTTATCTTTCTTATATTTTTCTTTTACTTCAGGTCGATTAGAAAAATCAAGACCACCTTTGTTATCCTCCATAAAGGTGATAAATTCTTTTGCTTTAGCTTCGGAATTAATGGCACCATTAATATCACGATAGCCTAACATATCAACGAAAAGCGTCCATTGTACTAATTTCACACCGAGCTCCATTTAAAATATAACGCCTCGTTAAGCGGATAAAAATGGTTGGTTAAAATCGCGCAGCGATAACCAACTGTTTTTATTCCGTTTAAACGACTTGTTATGTTTTAACTTACATTGGACTTTGAAATAATCTTGTCCGTATATCTTAACTTACCTTCATAAGAGTTTTGATTTAACCCCTCTTTAAGTAATTCAATATCATCTTTATCTAGGTCTTGGAGGAATAAATTAATCATTTTATATGCTCTCTCAACAGAGTCTTTATTGACCTCTTGCCCATGAACTAATTTGTTTCTTATGTGAACTATTTCATTAAGGTCATTACTAGAAAGTTTAGAGCGGTAATTTTTTTCAATTGTATCTATTAACTTTTTCTCTGCTTCCGTTTTGCTTTTTAGTTTTGTTGCACTCATATATAGTGCGATTATTGACGAAACAGCACCAAATATTGGTAATAACTGAATAATATCCATTACGCAAACTCCCAGAATGGCGTACGATCCACAACATGACGGTTATACCTTTCAAGCATGTGAATAACGAAAATCACGATTAAGCTGATGTACGCATAAAAATCTGCATCAGGAATCGCTTTACCGCCAGAAACCAACACACCATATGCTACGGAAAAGAATAAACTTATAATAATTGTAATTCCAAACAATAACTTACTGTATGACGACAAGCCTATCGACAAAGCATACATTGCAGAAAACAACATTAAAGAAGTATTAGCTACTGTACCAGCAAGAAGTTTCTCTAAAAATATAGGGAAGAAGGGAAACAGCATATGCAACAAAATACATAAAAAATAATCCTGCCAATGTTCTGGTACGCCAGAAATTCTACTACTCATTCATACTCCGATACTCCATTTAAAACATAACATTTATATATACGGCTTGCGCGTTTTGCCAAGCACTGTTGAGAAAGTGTGCACTCAAATTATTGTTAAAAGCCCATTAAAAACAGCTCAATAACTCAATACCAGTCAAATTGTATTCAATACACTCTTTGTGTAAACGCGCATGCACGCTTTGCTTGCCTGTTATCTCCTGAAAACCGAGCAAGCACACTTTTAGTTACTTGAATTTACTCTTCTTTTTATTTTCACTCAATAGTAAATCGCGAACTGATTACGCATAATTTGATGATTATCCGCACAAAGCCAATAAAACTGTATAAAAACACAAATACTGACCTTTCCGACTGATGAGAAAAATAGTGCAAAGCAGTTAGTGCTGCATTGGACTAATTGCTGACGTAAATACGTAATGGGGCATCAGTGAGTTACTGAATACTAGCCATAAGCCACAATCGAAGAGAAAAATCCCCCTGTGTAGGTGCGGCTGCGGACTTCGGCTTCATGGATGAAGCCGCAGAGCGTATAGGGATATATTCACAGCGTGCCGCAGAAGTAGCTGCATAAGAGCCCGCTGCAGGTGATAGGTAGCAATGAAGGTACGACCTTCAAACAAGTTACCCAGTACATAATCTGCCAGAAGCTAAAAAAATGTATTAAGCCTTCATTCGAAGGCGTTACCCCATTGTTGAACGGACTGCATCAATCTTACAACTGATGGCCCACACATTTTGATAGCCTAACCTAACGAGTTGCTCTGCGGCGAGGCAGGCGCGCACACCCGAAGCGCAATGAATGAAGATGGCTTGCTTCTCATCGGGATACAGGGCCAACATTTTCATCTCTAATACACCCCGTGGAATAGATACAGTGCCCTGAACGGGTTGCTCTGCACATTCGGCTGGTTCTCGCACATCAATGAGTACCCCCTGCAGCTCACGGCATTGAACCACTGCCTCTTCTGCTGTTATGCAATTGATCACTTGTTTTGTTTCAGCTGTTAGCTCGGCAATTGTCTTTAGCATATCTGTTCTTCCTCGCTTTTTAGGGGCTTGTCTATCAGGCTAACTTTATGAAGCAGGAGGCGTTTGAGTCAATGCCGATTGGGCTTCCGTTTTCATTCCAAGTCGCTTCATCAAGATAGCAACAGGGCAAAACCCAGTAAAGGCGCTCTGAAACAGGTTGGCACCAATAAAGGCTGTGAACCAGAAAAAGTGAGGGCTAATCCAAGTTGTTAGCGCGAGTGATATAAGTACCATCATGCCGGCAAAGGCCATAATTGAACGTTCAATTGTCATCATATCTCCTTGAGCAGAGCAGGGCTCTGCCACGTTTTTTAAAGGTGAAAGTTAGCTAAATCTATTTTTCATTACGGCGTAGTAGAGCACCGGAATGACCACAAGGGTGAGCAGGGTTGATATCAAGATGCCGAAGATTAAACTGATGGCTAAGCCATTAAAGATGGGGTCATCGATAATGAACAGTGCGCCAATCATGGCAGCGGCAGCGGTCAACATAATTGGTTTTGCTCGCACAGCTCCCGAGTGGATAACGGCTTGCTGGAAAGGCACTCCAGCAGAGACCTCTTTATTGATAAAGTCCACCAGTAAAATAGAGTTTCGCACTATGATCCCAGCCAGCGCTATCATGCCTATCATTGAGGGCGCGGTGAAGTTCGCCCCTAATAAAGCATGACCCGGCATAACCCCAATAATGGTTAATGGAATAGGCGCCATGATAATAAGTGGCACAGTGTAAGATCTAAATTGACCGACAACTAACAGGTAGATGGCTATCATGCCTACGGCGTAAGCTATGCCCATGTCTCGGAAGGTTTCATAAGTAATTTTCCACTCACCATCCCAAAGCACTGCGACTGAATCTAGCCCTGTTGGCTGCTTGATATAATGCTGATCGAATCCCAGCCCACCTTGCTTGTTAATCTGCGCGGCCATATCAAACATGCCATACAGGGGACTATCGATTTCGCCAGCCATATCGGCAACAACCATGATCATAGGGATCATATTTTTATGAATGATAGGGGCGTCAATAATGCCCTTGTTGATTGATACCAGCTCAGAGACAGGCACGCGGATACCATCATTGCCCGTGAGCTTTAGGTTGAGTACCTGATCGAGATCGAATTTAGCAGACTCTTTAAGTTGTAATCGGATAGGCACCGGTCTTTTCTGCTGTTTGTCATGTAGGTAGCTTAAATCTCTGCCGCCAACTGAGGTCGCAATAAGGTCGACAATATTTTGATAAGGTACGCCAAGCAGGCTAGCGCGACTTCTATCGATAATCACCTGCCATTTTTGTTGTGCTGCAGGGAGGTAAATATCGACATCAACCACGCCATCTGTTTGCTTAAAGAGTGCTTGTAGTTCATTAGCAGCTTGCTCTCGTATCGCTTCATTAGGGCCATAGACTTCAGCAACTATGGGGGACCAAACTGGTGGTCCTGGTGGCACCTCTACAATTTTAATATTGGCATTGTAACCTTTACCTATCTCCTGCAGTGGTGCGCGAACGGATTGCGCTATGGTGTGACTGTCACGCTTTCGCTCACTTTTATCTAAAAGATTAACCTGAATATCACCGAGCTCCTGACTCTCCCTGAGGAAGTAATGCCTGACTAACCCATTGAAGTTCATTGGGGCATTCGTGCCTGCATAGAGCTGGTAATTATCAACCTCATCGACTGTTGCCAGGTAACGGCCAAGGTCTTGGAGCACCCTTTGTGTCTGCTCTACCGGTGTTCCCTCTGGCATATCTACCATCACCTGAAACTCAGATTTATTATCCAGTGGCAGCATCTTGAGAATGACTAACTGGCCAATAGGCAGTGCTACTGCGATACCGATTAAAGTAAATATGCCTGCAGCGAGCCCAACCCTAGCTTTTCTTGCGCCCTTTCCCTGCACGAAGGGGCCGATGAGGCGAGTGAATAGCGTGAACATAAAGCCGCTATTGTCTGGCTCATGCAGCTTTTCATCTGAGGGCTTATGGTTATTCTTTAATAGCTTACGGCTTAGCCATGGCGTGATTGTAAAGGCGATAGCCAGTGAGATTAGCATGCCCATGCTGGCATTAATGGGAATGGGGGCCATGTATGGGCCCATTAATCCAGAGACAAATGCCATAGGTAGTAGGGCGGCAATAACGGTAAACGTCGCTAAGATGGTTGGGCTACCCACTTCATCGACCGCAGCAGGGATCAGCTCTGACAGACTCCTCTTGCCCATTGCCATATGTCGATGAATATTTTCAACGACTACGATGGCATCATCGACCAAAATACCGATAGAGAAGATGAGTGCAAAGAGTGAGATACGATTAAGGGTAAACCCCCAAGCCCATGAGGCAAACAGGGTGGCGGCCAAGGTGATAATAATGGCGACACCAACAACCACGGCCTCTCGCGCTCCCATGGTAAGGAGCACTAAGATGACCACAGCGGCAGTGGCGAATATCAATTTAAAGATTAGGGTATTGGCTTTATCGCCAGCCGTTTCACCATAGTTTCTTGATACAGTGACCTCAATATTGTCTGGAATAAGAATATTATCGACAGCATCAATTCGTTCAAGCACCTGAGCCGCGACCTCTACGGCATTTTCACCCGCTTGTTTGCCTATGGCGAGTGTGACAGCTGGGTACATTCCCTCTTTGTCACCATGCCAAGTACTCTTTGTGGGGATATCTGCCTTGAGTGATAACTCTGCAATATCGGCTAAGTAAACTGGTGCGCTGAGGCCATCACTGTCTTGATAGACGGTGACGACTAACTGTTTTACATCATCTAAGCTTTGTAAAAATTGCCCAGCTTGAACTTTTATCTCTTGATTACCTTGCACTAAAGATGCGGGCATAGAGATCTGGTTATTTGACGATAAACTCTGGCTAATCGCATCAAAACTCAGCCCATAATAGTTCATCTTAACGGGATCAATACGCACATTAAGTACCAGCTCATGGGCGCCTACCGTATAGATCTCACGTGTGCCGGGAATTCGTTTTATCTCTGTCTCTAAACCGTGGGCGACATGGGTCAACGCTTCTGCGCTGACATCAGTCTCTTTTGACCATAAGGTTAGGCTGACAATGGGGACATCATCTATGCCTCTAGGTTTAATGAGCGGCTCACCGACGCCAGCATGTGTCGGCAGTTTGTCCATATTGGAGTAGATCTGATTGTAGAGTTTTACTATCGCTTCACTGCGTGGGATCCCTACCTCAAAAATAGCGATAATTAATGCACCATCAGGCTGAGAGAAGGAGTAGAGAGTGTCTATGCCTTTGATCTCTGAAATTATCTGCTCTGCAGGAAAGGTGACTAGGCTTTCAACTTCTGCAGGTGTTGCCCCTGGAAAAGGGATAAATACATCAGCAAAGGTCACATCAATTTGGGGCTCCTCCTCTTTTGGCGTGACAAGCACTGCAAAGAGGCCAAGTAATAAACCAAGAATCGCCAATAGAGGTGTGATGGCGCTTAGCTGAAATGCCGCGGCTATCTTGCCTGATAGTCCCAGTGGCTTGTTTTCATCGCTCATGATTTTCCCCTACCTTAGGTCTTTGTTTAGCAGCAGCTGATAGGCATCGACCGCTATGGTGTCACCTGTATCTAAACCGGATAAGATCTCTACGCTGTCACTATCTTTCTTACCAATGCGCACTTGGTTTAATACAAACTGCCCATCAAGCTGGCGATAGACCGCATTTAATTCACCTCGTTTAATTAAGGCTGATTGAGGCAGCCGAATACTCTTGCTGGTACCGGCACTAAATTTCGCTTTCGCCCACATCCCCGGCATGAGGTTGGCTTCATTTTCAGGTAATAAGATCCGCACCTTATAGCTATGGCTCTGAGGGTCGGCAAAGGAGAAGATGGTTAACTGGTTAGAGCTGAAACTACGTCCATCGTTAAGCTGTACGTTAAACTCAGGTGCTTGTTTTAACGCATCGATGTAGCGTTGCGGAACTTGAGTCACAGCCCGCATTTGAGTTAATGAAAAGCCTGATAATAGCGGCTGACCTGGACTGACCGTCTCCCCTTGTTCAACATGACGTTGGGTAACTATGCCTGAAAATGGGGCTGCAACGCTGGTGTAGGTGAGTGACTCATTTGCACGGACAATATTGGCCTTAGCCGCAGACACTGCTTGCTCGGCAGACTTTGCTTGGGCTATGGCTTCATCCATATTTCCTTGAGAAATCGCGCCCTGTGGAAATAGCTCCTCATAGCGTTTTCTGGTGAGTTGTGCCTCAGTATTAAGGGCAATGCTTCTGGCAAGCTCAGCGTTGGCCGCTGCCAGCTCAGCACCCTGCTCCTTGCTGGTAATCTCTAATAGTGCCGCCCCCTGGGGCACGATATCGTTGACATCATAATGCAGTGATATTACCCGTCCTGAGGTCTGTGCCGATACCGTCGCGGCTTTTACTGCCTCAAGTTTTGCATCCAACTCAACCCATTGAACTTGCTCACTGAGAGAGATTTGCATTGTTTCTATTGGCGCCTTCTCAGCAAGTGCTGCGAAGCTGAGTTGAAAAAGGCCTAAGCCTGACGCTAATACAAAAAGATAACGGGATCGGTGAGATGAGATGGTCATGGCTAAGCTCGATAAATAAAGTTCATGAGAAAATTCTAATGTACTTTGTAGTGCCTTGTAAAGTGTTTATTAGAAAAACGCGATGGAGTTAGCAGTTAAGTTGATCGGACAGCGGACACTTTTACTACTCATATGAGCAAATATCGGACACTTTCTTACTCATATCGGCAGATGACCGGACACATTACTCATGTGTCCGCGGACACTTTTGTTGTCCGTGTCGTTAATGTTCCATGTAACATATTGATTAATAGGCTGTTAGTTATTTTGGCACACTCCTTGTATTAATAGGGATATATGAACAGGTTTTAAATTAGCTTTTACTTAGCGGACAGGGATAAGAAGATGATCAAGGATACAAGCGGACAGGACACAGTGGTACAGCCAAGCATGGGCAGAAAGCTAAAGTGGCCTGTAATGGCTGGCGCGGCTGTATTGCTTGTATCAGGTTTAGTTTGGTCAAGTGTCGGTGGTAGCCAAGTGAGTGACTCTATTAGTCGCAGTGAGTTGAGGTTTGCCACCTTAGAGAAGGGCACGCTAACACGTGATATTGCCACTACGGGTAAAATCGTTGCCGCGAATGCGCCGATTCTATACAGCACAGACCAAGGCACTGTGACACTACTGGCAAAGCCCGGTGATCGAGTCGAGCAAGGTGATGTCGTCGCTAGCATCGAAAGTCATAAGCTGACTAATAGCCTTAAGCAGCAAGAGGCGCTTCTCGAAGGGATGCAGAGCGCACTAGAAAGAGCGCGTCTCGATGCCCGCCGCGAACAGTTAAAAGCACAACAAACGTTAGATATGGCCAAGGTAGACCTTGAAGCTGCTGACAGAGAGAGTCGCCGTGGTGATGAGCTGATTGAAAATAAGTTGATATCCAAAATTGATTTTGAAAAGGGTAAAGATGACCTGCACAAGGCCAAGCTTTTATCTGCTCATGCAAAGCAGGAAGCTGACTTGATGCGAGATACTCAGACCTTCGAAATAAAGAACAAAGCTGCAGAAGTTAACCGCCAAAAGCTAGTGGTCAGCGAGCTTGAGCGTCAGGTTGCTGCACTCAATATCAAGGCGCCAGTAGGCGGCATCATAGGTAACTGGCTGACGGAGCAAAAAGCCCGCATCGGTCAGAGCCAACCCATCTTAACCGTTGTCGATCTGAGCGCCTTTGAGGCTGAGCTAGCAGTACCTGAGTCTTACGCAGATGAGTTAGGGCTAGGTATGGGCGTAGAGCTGAGCTTTGGCGACTTGACCTTAATCGGTGAGCTGTCTTCGATTTCACCTGAGGTGAGAAACCGTGAGGTCACTGCCCGCGTTAGATTTGAGCAAGATGAACGTCTGCATCTGCGCCAGAACCAGCGTCTATCGGCACGAGTATTACTAGAAAATAGACCTAACGTCTTGATGGTTAAACGTGGCGCCTTTGTCGCAACGGGTGGTGCTAATGAGGTGTACGCCATGAATGGTGACATTGCTGAGCAAACTGAGATTAAGCTAGGTGCCCGCAGTATGAGTCATATCGAAGTCCTGCAAGGTGGTAAAGCGGGTGATGTCTGGGTTATCTCGAGTGTGCAGCCATTTAAAAAAGCTGAACAAGTGTTAGTACGCTAAGGAGAGCAAGATGAATATCTCTAATCAAACAGACAATCAAAGACCTAAGCAATTTGACTTAATAAGCAGCCAACTGTTTAGCGCGCTGTCCACGCAAAAGGTGATTACTGCTGGCGCATTAGCGCTGCTGCTCATTGCGGTACAGGTTTGTACTCAGAGTGTCGGTGATTGGTTTCTATTTGGCTTGAATGTCCTTGAAGTGACTGCGCCTGTGCATATGGGAGTTAGCGAAATATCTAATGTCAGCACAGGTCTTAGCAATGAGGTCAGTGCAGGTTTGATAAGTGGCATAAATGATTTGGGTGAGATGATTTGGCAACTAGTGAAAGCACTCATTGAATGCCTATTTGGCTAAATATAAAAAATTAGTTTTGGCTAAATATAAAAAATTAGTAACGGACTAGGGGCTCGCGCCTAGTACCTAAAGCGAACAAACGATAAGAACAGGGAATATCAAAATGTTATCGATGAAAAGTATCAGTAAAGTATTTAAAACGGACTTAGTAGAAACCCATGCACTGCGTGATTTTAACCTTGAAGTGAATGAAGGAGAGTTTGTCGCGGTGACAGGCCCATCAGGCTCAGGCAAGACCACTTTTCTTAATATCGCAGGCTTGTTAGAAGGGGTGAGTGGCGGTGAATATATTCTCGATGGCGTCGATATTGCGAACTTAAGTGATAACAAGAGTGCTGCAATTCGCAATGAAAAAATTGGTTTTATCTTTCAGGGCTTCAATCTTATCCCAGATCTGAATTTGGCTGAAAATGTCGAGGTGCCGTTACGCTATCGTGGTTTCAGTGCCAAAGAACGTAAGCGTCGTGTACAGCATGCTCTTGAGCAGGTTGGCTTAGCCGCACGCATGAAGCACTTGCCGTCACAACTTTCTGGTGGTCAACAGCAACGTGTCGCCATAGCGCGCGCTTTAGCGGGAGAGCCAAGGTTTCTGCTTGCCGATGAGCCAACAGGTAACTTAGACAGCATGATGGCACGTCAGGTGATGGAGCTGCTTGAAGAGATTAACAAGGCGGGTACCACCATTATCATGGTGACTCACGATGCTGAGCTTGCGCGCCGAGCGCAACGCAATATTCAGATTGTTGATGGTCAGGTGTGTGATTTTACTATGTATCAGGGGGGAGCGAATGCTGATAAGCCGCATTTAGTCTCTGATGCTGACAAGAGTGATGAGTTGGCGCAGGCAACAGCCGAAAAAGTGGCAAGCTAAGGAGAGTGACTATGTTTTTCTATTATCTCGATCTCGCTTGGCGCAGCATTAAGAAAACGCCACTTCTGTCACTGCTAATGGTACTGGCTATCTCTATTGGTATTGGCATAACCATTACCACCTTGAACATCTATCAGATGGCTTCAATTAACCCTGCTGGTGAGCGTTCATCTAAGTTGTTTGAAGTTCGCCTATGGAGCCAAGGCGTAGACAGCTGGGATGAGCTTAATGAGCAGATCACCTATCAAGATGGTTTTAATCTGCGTAATAGTTCAGTGCCAGTGCGTCAATCTCCTATGTTCAGAACGGGTTTTGCGGTTCAGACAGACGATCCTGATTTTTCCCCAGTACTGGAAAGCGCACGGGTTACAGATTCTGACTTCTTTGGACTCTTCTCTGTGCCTTTTCTCTACGGTAATGCTTGGAGTAAGCAAGTTGATAAAGAAGCGGCTTACCAAGTGGTGATCAGTGAAGATCTGAATAATGAAGTTTTCAAAGGTGAAAATAGTGTCGGTAGAACCCTTTACTTCAACCAAAAGCCTTATCAGGTTGTTGGTGTAACCAAAACCTGGAGCCCTAGCCCTAAATATTATGATGTGAACAATGGGGCATTTAATGATGCAGAAAGAATATTTGTACCTTACTCACTTGCGCCAATTGAGGAGTATCAAAGCTGGGGTAATAACCAGAGCTGGAAGAATGAGTCACTCAATACGTATGCAGATCGCTTAGCGTCAGAAGCGCACTGGAACCAGTACTGGGTAGAGCTAGATAACCCAGAGCAGGTGCGTGAATATAAAGAGTGGCTTGCTAACTATATTGAGCAGCAAAAGTTGATAGGTCGCTTCGAGATGCCGAATGCGACAGGCGAACTGGCCGATGTTGAGCAGTGGTTGAAGATAAACAATGTGGTACCGGAAGATAACAAGATCTTAGTGGGGCTCAGTGCACTCTTTTTATTAGTTTGCTTGGTCAACATGTTAGGTCTGTTATTGGCTAAGTTTCTTAAACGCGCACCTGAAGTTGGTGTTCGCCGTGCCATAGGTGCAAGCCGCGCCCAGATTTTCTCACAGCATATGGTCGAAGTGGGTTTAATTGGCTTTTGTGGCGGCTTGTTAGGTTTATTGTGGGCATGGGGTTCACTGTCTCTGTTATCAGCAAGATTTAACCTTGAAGATGCACTGACACAGCTTGACCAAACCATGTGGGTACTCGCCCCAAGTATAGCGATTGTGGCGGCTTTGGTTGCCGGCGTATATCCAGCATGGCGCATCTGCTCAACGAACCCTAGCGTTCATCTTAAGAGCCAATAAGTAGAGTAAGAGAAAAGGAATTTATCATGTTACAGATTAAACCTATTATCAGCACGCTAATGCGCAATAAGAGCGGGCCTATTTTACTCTTAATTCAGATCATTCTATCGGTCGCAATCGTCGCGAATGCGAGTTTCATTATCAGCGAACGTCTGAATATGATGTCCCGTGACTCCGGTATCGCCGAAGCTGAAGTGTTTGATTTCAGAGTCTATAACTTCGATTCTAATGTTGATTTTAGCGCGCAAAACAGCCGCGATATGCAAACTATTCGTGACCTTCCAGGTGTGATAGCCGCAACCACAACTAGTATGACACCACTGAGCGGTGGTGGCTGGATGTCAGGCTTTACTGTGGGTGAAAGCGAAGAAACATCTAAAACCAGTCATGCTGCTATCTATTACGGTGACGAGCAGATGATAGACTCTTTAGGGGTTAAGCTTATCGCTGGAAGAAACTTCTATGAGGAGGAGATCCAGCAGGAGATCCCTAATAGAGCAAATCTTGGGATTGTCTCTCAGGCATTTGCTACAGAAACCTGGGGTGACGAGCCTGCGGTAGGCCAAATCATGTATGCGGCAGATTTTGGCGAAGAGCCTGTAGAAGTAGTCGGTGTTGTTGAAACCTTGCAAGGCGCATGGGTGAATAGCGACCAACTTGAAAATAGTGTCATTTTAAATGTTGAACTGGCTTACCCATTTACTAAGTTCTTAGTAAGGGCCGAAGAGGGGACGCTTCCACAGCTTAAAGAGGCCATTCCGGCGGCGTTACATAAAGATAATGTTAACCGCGTTATCAATAACTTTAGCTTGATCAGTGAGCATAGAAAAAGGGTATATCGTAACCACGAGTTGATGGCGACGGTTCTGTCTATGATGGTGGTGCTATTGTTGCTTATCACATCATTAGGCTTGGCTGGTATGGTGATGTTTAATATTGAACGTCGTACAAAGCAGATAGGCACACGCCGTGCTTTAGGCGCGAAGAAGCGTGATATCTTGAGCTTCTTCTTAGTCGAAAACTACATCATCTGTATTGTTGGTGGGGTGATTGGCGGTCTAGTGGCCATGCAGTTAGGTAAACAGTTAATGAGTATCTATAGCTTGCCTCAACTTGAGATAATCTATCCGCTATTGACCATTGCTGGCTTAGTCGTGCTAACGACGATCGCAGTCATTTTGCCAGCGAGAAAAGCGGCGAATATCTCTCCCGCGATTGCGACCAGAAGTGTATAGCTAAACCGTTTAAGCGGTGTTGCGAAAGAGGATTAGCCTTTAATTCTCTTTCGCTTTCAGTTAGTTTGAAAGCCAACGATCTTCCTTTCAACATAAAAAGAACGATATCAAGAAGTATGGATACAATTCTCATCGTCGATGACAACCAGGCTGTTTGTAATGCACTGTCGCTTATGCTTGAGCTACATGGGTTTAAAACACTGACTTGCCTCTCACCTGAAACGGCGCTGGAGCTGGTAAAGCTCCACGATATTGCCTTAGTGGTTCAGGATATGAACTTCACTCAGGACACCACATCGGGTGAAGAGGGTAAAGCCCTGTTTTATGAGTTTAGAGCACTGCAGCCTCAGCTCCCTATCGTGCTATTAACGGCTTGGACTCAACTTGAGATAGCTGTAGAGCTGGTCAAAGAGGGCGCTGCGGATTACATGGGCAAGCCTTGGGACGATGCCAAGTTAGTGACCAGTATTAATAATCTTATCTCACTGCATTCGTTGTCTAAAGCCAATACTCAACTGACCAGAGTTGAAAACGACCGTATGTCAGCGATTAAAGATGCTGACTTGTGCGGCATCGTTTTTGGCAGCGGCGCCATGCAGCGCAGTATCGATTTAGCGCTGCAAATTGCCCGCTCAGATGTTTCGGTATTGATCACAGGCCCTAATGGCGCAGGTAAAGATAAGCTGGCAGATATCATACATGCCAATTCAGCCCTGAAACGTAAGCCCTTTATTAAGGTCAATGTTGGCGCTTTACCTATGGACCTGCTTGAAGCTGAGCTGTTTGGGGCAGAGGCTGGGGCCTTTACCGGTGCCAATAAAACACGTATTGGACGATTTGAAGCGGCCGATGGTGGTACCTTGTTTTTGGATGAGATTGGTAACTTACCTTTATCTGGTCAGATTAAGCTATTACGGGTACTGCAAACGGGGGAGTTTGAACGTTTAGGCAGTCACCAGACTCGTAAGGTCAATGTGCGGGTACTCAGTGCCACGAACGCTGATCTTGCCGAGGATATTCGCGAGGGACGTTTCCGTGAAGATCTCTTCTATCGTCTTAATGTGATTGAGCTTGAGCTGGCGCCGCTTAATCTGCGCCAAGATGATATCTTACCTTTGACTAACCACTTTATCGGTAGTGAGTTCTCTCTTAATAAGCAGGCTCAACAGGCGTTAATTGCTCACCTTTGGCCTGGGAATGTTAGAGAGCTTGAAAATGCCTGTAAACGTGCGGTCATTCTGGCAAAAAATAAACAGCTCACCCCTGCAGATTTTGGTTTGGCGCTTCAGCCGGAGAGCCAAGCTGCTGACGTTATCGTTAAGCCTGATGTAGCGAGTGACGAGCCCGTTAATATCGAGCTTAGTCCCACGGGTATAGACAGCGAAGCTTTAAATAAGCTTGATGCAAATACCGCTGATGAAAACCGTGTGGCTTTAGCTCCCCTTGATACAGAAGTATCTGCAGAGCCAGTCATCGATGAGAAACAAGCGATAGAAACGGCATTAATCGAGCACGGCGGAGTGATCGCAAGAGTGGCGAAGTCGCTTGGGCTAAGTAGGCAAGCGCTGTATAGACGCATGGAAAAGTTTGGTATCGGCAAATGATCTGTTATCAATCATGCATTCTCACTCATAGTTAGTAAGGTTTTCCCTAATGGCACTATCTTCGTACTTTTCTTTGCAGCACCTCTCACTCAGAGTGAAGCTGATATTAGGGGCGGTTCTGGCTTCTCAAGTTGGCACGGGTTTATCGCTATTCTTACTTGATAAGCTGGTGCATCCACAAACCTTTGTTGGTACATCATCTTTTATTTTTGTGATTATATTTATGCTGGCAGGTATCACTGCTTGTAGCTTTTCTCTTTTAGCGACTAAGACCTTAGCCACGAGTCTTACCGCACTTGAAGTTGGCCTGCTCAACTTCAAGGATAATGACTTTAGCGTGACCATACCTGTTTGTGGTGATAGCCAGCTAAGAGCGCTCACCACGCTATTTAATGAGTCGGCTGAAACCTTAAGGAAAGAGCGCCAATATATCTATCAGCGTGAGTTGCTGCTCGATAAGGTGATCCAAAGTTCACCAAATGTGATGTTGTTGCTCGATGATGAGCAGCGAGTGATTTACGCCAATGATGCTGCTAGGCACATGTTTTACCAAGGTAACCGTATCGATGGTTTTTCGTTATCTGAGTTGCTTGTGAGTGTCAGTGATGAGCTTGCTTCTGCCCTGAAAAAGCCCAAAGGAGGCCTGTTTACTTTATCTGTCGAGGGGCAAGAGGAAGATGAAACCTGGCATCTTTCACGGGGGCAGTTTCTGTTAAATGGCCAGTACCACCACTTGGTCTTACTCAGACAGATGACCCATGAGCTGAATCGTCAAGAAGTGGCTGTGTGGAAAAAGGTTATTCGCATCATTAGTCATGAGCTCAATAATTCAGTTGCGCCAATTGCCTCTATGGTTAACTCAGGCCGGATCATCACTAAAGATCTTGAGGATAAAAAGCTTGAGATGATCTTCGATACCATAGAGGACAGAACCAGCCATTTGAGTCAGTTTATCTCAAATTATGCCCGCTTTGCTAAGTTGCCTCAGCCTAAAAAAGTCACCGTGGACTGGCATAAGTTGATTGAGCAGCTTGCTCAGCATTATCAGTTTGAACTTATAGGTACAGTACCTGATGAAGATGGCGAATTTGACCTGATCCAGATGGAGCAAGTGCTGTTAAATCTACTGAAAAATGCCCATGAGTCAGGTACAGTTCCCTCAGGTGTCTCTTTAACCATAGAGTCTCTAACTGTACTGAATGGTAAGGCGACCGAAAAGAACAGTGAAGGGAGAACCATAGAAGGTACTGTGATAGAGATCAGAGATGAAGGTGCAGGCATGCCACCAGAGGTGCTTAAGCAGGCATTGTTGCCCTTCTATTCGACCAAACAATCAGGCACTGGACTTGGCTTACCTCTGTGTCGGGAGATTATTGAAGCACATGAAGGGCGAATAAGCTTACACAACCGTGATGAGATAGGGCTTTGTGTGAGAGTCTTCTTACCTCATTAGTGTTGCCTCATTAATTGATATCTCATCTCCAGTGGCAGTCACTTTCACATGACGCTGGGGGCTACTCTTGTTTTAGCTTCTAGCCAAATTTTTGTTTAAAAAGGTCTTTCAATACTCGTACTTTCTTCGGGAGAAACATGGCTGAAGGGTAGAGCAAGGTCAGGTGTTGATCCGGATAATCTATATCCGATAAGACTTCAACGAGATCGCCACTTTCAATAAAAGGTTTCGAGTGTAGCTCTGGTATAAACGCAATCCCTTGACCATTTATTGCCATATAACGTAGTAAGTTAAGGTCATCAGATTGCATTGAAATATTGATGCCATAGTCCAATAAGTCAGCGTTATAGCGATTGGTTAACACTCGCTGATCTCCAAGGTTTTCTAAGGTGATAGGAGGATGAGAAGCTACATACTGCTTGGAGGCAACAAAGTGGCTGCTGTATGACAATAAGCTAAATTGAATGTAACTATCATCGGAAATATTCACAGCGCAGGGTAAAACTTGTAAATCGATCCCCTGTCTTTTCAGATCGACACTTTCCTGATGATTTTGTATTTCGATTTCAATGTTGGGAAAAGCTGAAGAGTATTCTGAAATAATGGAGGTAAATACCGTTGAGGATGTCAACGCCACCAAGCCTTATTAAGCAAGATGTTGGGGAGGCAGAATAATATTATGAAACATAAGATAATATAAATCAGTTGCCTGTATTAAACCTTGACTAGCTAGATGCTTACGGCTCAATGAGATTATTGTCAGTTTATTCCTTTAGTAGTGGGTATTAACAAGTTATTTTTATGGTTTTAAATGGCTCTGATTATTCTGTACTTATAAATTGATTAATTAACTGAATTAGTGCATTTTTTATATAGGCATATGGGTAGCATAGGACTGCTAATAATTTAGGAGAGGTAAATGGATTTTACGAAATGGTTGCGCTCAGAATTACCGCATTTAGAAAATGCATCTTCAGTTGTTACATTCAAGCTAATTCATGGTGCGAAGCGCGATACTCGTTTATTGCGTTTCTTATCGAGTGTCTTATTCTCTGTGGTGCTTATTTTTCTTGTGTTTTCTCTCAGTGATATGCTTTTACCACTTGATTCATTAAGTAATTACTGTGTTTTGGCTGTTATCGTTATTCTCTTAGTTCTTGGTCTCCGACGTATTGAAAACACTTTTGAGAAATGGCTTATCTGCAGAAAGATCAAGCAATTGGCAAAGCCATCCCTCAAATAAGCTCGAAGAGGTAAGCTGCTTAGAACTATTAAGGTGTAGATACGGCTGAGGGTATCGAAAACATGGATGTTTTCGTTAAGCGGCCATGGAAGGTTTTACAGCGTCCCGAAGGAGGAGCTGCACATTCGCCCACGGCAGGTGATAGATAGCTGCAAAGTTATAATTTCCAGTAAGCTAACTAAACTCCAAATTACCAACTCAAAAGAGACTTCAGCCACTTATTATTTGACAAGTTGGCTACATCACCATGGCATTCCAAAATAGCGAGAAGCTAGAATCACGATAGGTTTCATCTTGCCATTTATCTGGATTATCAAGAAAGTAGCGAGTGGCTGCTAGGTATTGGCCGTGGCAGTTGTCCTGCATTAGCTCTAAAGGATAATCGGCTAATAATCCAAGGGCTTGGCCTTTGTGCATCAGTGATCCCATAAAGCTTAATATGGAGTTCATGGCTTGCTCGCGCACTTCGATAGCGATAGAGGGGGACATGGAGTACTGCTGGAAAAACTCCTGTTTTAGCGGGTTATCCATCGCCCATTGAATCGCACAGTGCCATAGATGCTTGGCGTCACACTTCAAGTCACCTGAGTCTTTTATTGACGCCCAAATCGCATCGGCGAACTCCTGTTTTATGGCCAGAAACAAGTGATTCATCAAGTCATCTTTTGAGGGGAAGTGATGGAACAAGGTACCCGTTGCTACACCTGCTTTTTTAGCAATCGATGCGGTTGATGTGGCATAAAAACCTTGGCTGACAAATAGTGTCAGCGCTGTGTTTAATATGGCTTGTTTTTTATCTGGTTTACTCATCAACGACGTGTCTTATCTGGTTAACTTTCTTGTTATTACAACGCTGGATCCTGAGATAAACTCAGGATGACAGCTAGAGCGGTTCAATTGGTCATGCTCAACTTCTTTGGGCATGTTGCTCGACCTCGAACCTCTGTTAACGTAAAAACAGCTTATACAGCATCGACTGAATGCCTGTGCCATAAGGTGGGTGAACAAATTTACCTGTGTTGAGTTTACCACGGCTCAGTACAGTCTTGGCATGGCTTAAGGTTAAGAAGCCCTCTTTACCGTGATAATGTCCCATACCTGAGGGACCAATACCGCCGAAAGGTGCGTCATCGGCAGCGACATGAAACACGGTTTCATTAATACAGACACCGCCAGAATGGGTATTGTTGAGAATTGATTGCTGCACAGAGGCATCGAAACTCATGATATATAGGGCTAAAGGACGTGGTCGGTCATTGATATACTCAATGGCATCAGCCATGGTTTCATAACCTATGATTGGCAGTAGAGGGCCAAAAATCTCATCCTGCATCAAGGTCATTTCATCGCTAACATTGGTGATCAGCTGGGTAGGGATTTTACGCTTCTGAATATCGATGGCTTCATCATTTGCCGACACGATAGTCGCGCCTTTCGCTTTAGCATCTTCGAGTACGCCATTTAAACGATCAAATTGGCGTTGGTTGATGATGGCACCGTAGTCTTTATTGTCACTGACTTGGCCATACATGGCGTTGAACTTCTTCTTATAGGCGGCAATAAACTCCGCCTGCTTCTCTTTGGGCACTAAAACGTAATCTGGGGCGACACAGATCTGGCCTGAGTTTAGACATTTACCGTAGATCATCCGTTCTACAGCGGTCTCTATTGGCATATCAGGTGCGATAACCACTGGTGACTTACCACCTAACTCTAAAGTGACTGGCGTTAAGTTTGCAGCAGCGGCGCGCATGACATGTTTTCCAACTGCGGTGGAACCTGTAAATAGCAGGTGGTCGAATGGTAGAGATGAAAAGGCCGCAGCGACATCGGCTTCACCTTCAATCACGGCGACAGTCGTGTCGTCAAAAATGCTGGCGAGCATCTCTTTAAGTACCTTGTTAGTTTCTGGCGTGAACTCAGAAAGCTTAAGCATGGCACGGTTACCAGCACTTAACGCAGTGATAAGAGGACCTACAGATAGCATGACTGGGAAGTTCCAGGGCACGATAATACCGACAACACCAACAGGCTGATAATGGACCTTCACCTTTGCCGGAGATAACAACAAACCAGCATGGCGTGCACTTGGCTTCATCCATTTTTTAAGGTTTTTAAGGCTATAGTTGATGTTGTTAATGCAAGGCATGATATCGGAGATGAGTGTGTCATCCACGGAACGGTTGCCATAGTCTTGGTTAAGGGCATCGGCTAAAGGTTGCTGATAATTCAGTAAAGCTTGTTTTAAAGCATTCAATTGTGCCACACGTTGAGAGCAGGTCGGTGCAGGCTGTGAACGATAACTGCTTTTTTGTTGAGTAAGCAGTGTAGAAAGAGATGAAATGCTCTCTATCTGCTTAGTCGATGTTTCTTTATCAAGTGGCATGTTCATCGAGTTATCTCCCCTGCGCTATATGTTCGTTCTAGGCGTTAGCTAGTTTTAGCTCTTAATAAACCGACTGATTGGTCGGTCTGTGTTGTGCTAGCATAATTCACAATGCAAATAAGATCTACCGTTGAATGAAAATCATACAAAAATATTGTGATATTGGGGGGATATGTGACCAAGATCAATGTCTATAAAATGGCCAGGTTTAGACTGATATTAAAGGGTTAAACATAGGAATTAATGAAAGATAAATAGAGGTTTTAAGCCTGTTTGGGGGAGTAGTCTTTGGCAACGTCTATTAGCGGTTGAAATTGAGATTGTTTTAGCTGAGTAGCTCGAGAGTTACTTAATAAAATGAGTAAAGAGGAGAAGCTTATGAGAACTCGTCAAATAATTTGCCCAACAGACTTTTCAGAAACGGCTTCGCATGCTTTCAGGTATGCGGTCGAGATGGCCAATTTTTATCATGTCGGTATTCGTTTAGTACATGTGATAGACCAACCCGTTGGTAATGAAAGTTATCAAATATTAGCGATAACGCCTGAAGAGATGGTTGAAGGCATGGAGCAAGCCGCTGCGGAGAAGATGAATGCATTTCTTAGCGAGATGGAGGCGCAACTAGAGCGAGACGTAAGAGGGTATTTGGGGTTGGATAGTGATCTTTCTATTGAAACCGTTATACGGCGTGGCTCAGCGATTGAACAAATCTTGCAAGATGCTGAAACATCAGAAGCTGGGATGATCGTAATAGCCAGTCATGGTCGTACAGGCCTATCTCATGCATTACATACTAACATTGCAGAAGGTGTAGCTAATGGGGCTAAATGCCCGGTAATGGTCGTGAAATAAGGCGAGTGGCTTCATAGAATTAGCTATTTTTCTTGCTTAGTTTGAATGGCTATATTTATAGGCATAAATACGACTGAAATCGTTCATTAATACCTTGTGAATAACGCCCTTTGGAGCCACTGTGAACTATAATTAAAAAGCGTTACTTAGTCTGTACAAGTAGTTATTACCTGTATGAGTGTACAAACATTAACGTGGCCCTATGGGCTAAGTATGGCGTAGCACGTATTCGTAAATGCTAACAGCACGTTGCTGGCGAATGCTGCGCTATCTACTCGAATCTAATTATGTACAGAGTCCTATCTGTTAGGAGGTATTATGAGAACACGTCAAATTCTCTGCCCTACAGACTTTTCTGAAACAGCTTCTCATGCCTTGAGCTATGCCATAGAGATGGCAAACTTTTACAAAGTGGGCGTTCGTTTATTACATGTAGTCGATAAACCTTTTGGGGATAAGCATACTCGTGTATTAGCCGTAACACCTGATGAATTGGCTGCAAGAATGGGCAATGAAGCGGCTGGTAACATGCGTAAATTGATCGGCACCTTAGATGAGGCATTAACAATAGAAGGTGTTATTCGTCATGGCCACCCCGCTGAAGAGATCTTAGCATCGGCAGATAATATCCATGCGGGAATGATAGTGATGGCCAGCCATGGGCGAACGGGTTTGCCGCATTTTCTACATGCTAATGTCTCAGAAGATGTCGCGAATCGAGCTAAGTGCCCTGTGCTAATCGTTAAATAGCAATGATTAAGTCGCAATGATTAAGACACAGTGGAGTAAGTCGCTGAGTTAAGTAAAGCGGTTAGCTAATTTGCCGTTAAAAACGTTTGTTTGATTCTGAGTTCTACAATTTGATAATAGTTATTTTAGGAGTGTGTTATGCGTACCCGTCATATATTGTGTCCTATCGACTTCTCAGAAACAGCGTCCCATGCTTTAGGGTATGCCATTGAGATGGCGAACCTTTATGGAGTCGATATTAGGTTGCTCAATGTGATCAGTCTGCCTTACGGTGCACCAGATTATGGCATAGTGGTCGACAGCCCCGCAGAGCTACTGCAAGATCAAGAAGCCCATGCTGATGAGAAGATGAAGCAGATTGTATCTGAAGTGCGTGAGCAGATGCCTAAAGGCTTAATGGTACATACTAACATTCGTACTGGCGGCGTGTTGGCACAGATTTTAGCTGAGGCTGAAGAGAGCGAAGTGGGGATGATAGTGATAGCTAGCCATGGTCACACTGGCTTATCTCATATGCTCAGCCCAAATGTCGCAGAAGCTGTAGCAAATCAAGCTAAGTGCCCTGTGCTAGTGGTTAAGTAAAACTGTGATAGCAATTAGGGTGCCTCTGGCTGGTTATAGACAAGCAGTACCACTCGAGCCAATAGGGCTAGCGAGTACAGTTAACCACTTTTCTGCCTATATGGCCGGACGCTGCGAATGTAGCGGTGAGACTCTTGTTCCTATAGGGCCGATGCTCTGCAGACCGAAAGTACAGCGGCAATGATAGGATCGTTTTGGCTGCCACTCTTGTAGGCTAGCCCAATTCTTTTTGTTAGTTTTGTATCTTCGATTGGCCGTAATACAAACCCATCACTGTGAGTGATCTCCTGCCAGTCTGGCAATAGTGCGGCCCCAACTCCAGCGCTTACAAGCGGCCATGCATATTCTATGGTCCTGATGTTTGCTCTTATCTGAAACTGCACCCCCTTCGATACCATCGCCTGTTTAAGCTTTTCTAGTGCATCGCAGGGGGTACGGTTAATGAAGGAGATACCATCCAGATCTTCAAGTGTAATTAAAGGCTTAGTGGCTAGTGACCAATTTTTTGGAATCGCAAGTTGATAACTGTCCTGCCAAATAGGTAGAAACTCCTCACCACGGCAAGCAGATTGAGAGAGTACGACTCTTGCATCACAGGGCTCATCAGGATCAACTAATGTTAATTCAAGGTTGTCTATTCGTTTTGAGAGGTCATTAAGTAAAGAGCTCATTCGCTCGGCACCAAGAGATCGCATCAAGCCGAGCTTTAACGGTACTGGAGTTGGACCGTCGTTAAACAGATGTAGAATAGATTGTTCATTATCACTCATCTCTCGCGCTAACGGATATAACTTATCGGCAGCTGAGGTCGGCCTAACCCCTCCTGAGTGACGGATGAATAGCTCAATATTCAATAGCTGCTCAAGTTGCGAAATGGCTGCAGTAATAGAGGGCTGAGACACAAAGGATGACTTAGCTGCACTGGTAATGCTGCCCTGCTCATACACTGATTGAAAGTATTTAAGTGATCTTAATTTCATGGTTATCCTGCTACGAGCTACGAGCTACGAGCTACGAGCTATAAGCTATAAGCTATAAGCTATAAGCTATAAGCTATAAGCTATAAGCTATAAGCTATAAGCTATAAGCTATAAGCTAGGAGCTATAAGCTAGGAGCTACTAGTTACTAGGCCAAGCTAGTGAGCTTTAAGTTGTGAATTATCTGCGATAAGTAAGGGCAACATCTAGATGCTGAAACAAGTTCAGCATGACTGCATGCTCAAGTTAATGATAGCTTTGCACTCGTTCACGACTGTTTTGGTCTCGTTCACGACTGTTTTGCTTATTGCATTGTGCTGTCATCCTGAGTTCATCTCAGGATCTAGCTCTGTTTCAATTTTTGCTTGTGCTCATATCTTTTTGTGCTCTATCTTTTTCTTGTGACTTGTGACTTGTGACTTGTGACTCGTGACTTTTCTACTCTCAATTTACTTACACTTTTCTATGGCTTCAACGCTGCCCCATAGTTTTTACCTATACCTTACATAAAAAGATAGTATTTTTTCTATATCCACAAAAAATATATGGTTAACAGGTACGAGTTAAATTTTGACCGATATCACACTTTAAGAATGGATAGGACAATAATAATGAGCACTCAAAACCCTGTTGAGCAGATCTTTGTAACTACAGATTCTACTGCAAATGCCGTTTCATCAGCTTCCACTCCAGCTTCAAACAAACACCTTGTCGTAAACCTTGAAGCCCGTGACCGTACAATGGCCCGCTATGGTTACAGCGATGAAACTACAAAGATTATTGAAAATGAAAACCTCTTGCCAACGGGGATGTTGAGTCGTTTACATGCTTCTTTTCCACAGCATTCAGGGCTACTCGAGAGTCGGGAATTTCTTTTTACCGATAAGGAGCATTATTCAGGTCTCTCTGGCTTTCGCGAAGTGTGCGCCATTCTTAATCACAACGGTATCGACATCGGTCATATCGATGAGCGAGAGTTTTTCGTTGAGGTTTACCGTTTTCTGGCGACGCGTCACTCACTTAATAGTATTAACTGGGATGATTACCCAACGGATTCTGTGTTCCAGTTAGTTTTCCCACAACCTGGGATGATCAATGACGCGACGACCAAGCGATATATCGATGCTGGTGATGCTAAATCCCGTACTCAAGTCGCAATTGATTATATGGAGGAGACCAATCCCCATGATGGCAACCAGCAGTTAAACAAACCTTGGTTTGTTAACGATGAAGGGGTTCTGGAGTTTCTGGATGGCAGCCAGCATAAGTATCCACAATGTCAGCTGGTATTTGATAAGACTACCCAAAACTGCTTCTCATTTTGTACTTATTGCTTTCGTCATGCACAGGTACGTGGCGATGAAGATATGTTTATCCAAAAAGATATTGCCCAGTTACATGAGTACCTAAGACGTCATCCTGAGGTCACAGACATTCTTATCACAGGTGGGGATGGCGGTTATATGCCCATGAGCCGATTAAAGCAGTATGTAATGCCGCTCATTGAAGATCCGTCACTGCTTCATGTAAAAAATGTCCGCTTAGCGACCCGTGCACTGACATTTCAACCAGAGATAGTGCTAACAGAGAAGTACGAAGGCATGCTTGAGCTGTTCGATACCATGCGCGATAACGGTGTACAGCTTGCATGGATGGCGCACTTTTCAACGCCTCGAGAGTTACTTAATCCAAGTACATTAGCTGCAATTCGTCGCCTGCAAAACCATGGTGTCAATATACGTAGCCAAAGCCCGATGATGAATCATATTAGCTTGTTTATGGATGAAAACGGTGGCGTTGATGTCGAGCGTTCATCACAAAGCTGGATCGACTTGTCCAACATTCTTGGCATGCTCTGTATTGGATTCCACTCTATGTACTGCGCCCGCCCGACTGGTGAGCATCATTATTACACTGCGCCATTGGCTGATATGAGTAAGATTTTTAACCGTATCTATCGTTCACTAGCTTCAATTAATCGTCCATCACGTCATATCTCGATGACAATCTCAGCTGGCAAACTGGCTATTCTTGGCACCTCTATTGTGAACGGTGAGAAGTGCTTTGCACTGCAATTTACCGAAGCGAGAAATATGGAGTGGATGGATAGGGTTATCTTGGCTAAATATGATGAAACCGAGAATACCATTGACTGTTTAACTCCATTTGATACAGAAAAATTCTTCTTTGAGGATGAGCTTAAAGAGATTGAAACTAAGTTGGCTGATGCACTGCAGCAGAGAATGACCGCTTAATGAGGGGCGGATTTACAGGCTGTACCTTCTGGGGAGGCCTCTTTTGAAGTAACAAGTTTGATTTAGAAAACGTCTGACGTAAAACTAACTTGGAATAAAAGATGATAAATAAACAAGCTGGTTCAGCTGCCGAAGCGGTAGCGGATATATTTGATGGTGCAACAGTGATGATTGGTGGTTTCGGCGAATCGGGGAGCCCGATTGAGCTGATTCATGCGCTTATCGATCATGGTGCTAAAAACCTTACTGTTGTTAATAACAACACTGGTAGCGGTCATGTGGGTTTGGCTGCTTTAATTGAAAACGGGCAGGTGGGCAAGATGATCTGCTCATTTCCACGTACCGCAAATTCTACGGTTTTCCCCGATCTGTACCGTGCAGGAAAAATAGCGCTTGAGCTCGTTCCCCAGGGCACCTTAGCTGAACGTATTCGTGCTGGTGGCTCAGGCATTCCCGCTTTTTATACGGCAACATCAGTAGGCACACCGCTAGCTGATGGCAAAAAGCATGAGATATTTGATGGTCGTGAATATGTCCGTGAGCTAGGTCTTACCGCTGACTTTGCCTTGATCAAATCCTTGCAAGCAGATCGCCTCGGCAACCTACGCTATAACAAGACGGCGCGAAACTTTGCTCCTATTATGGCGATGGCGGCTAAGTGCACCATAGTACAGTCTCAAGAGTATGTTGAAGCTGGCGCTATCGACCCAGAGGTCGTTGTAACACCAGGGATCTTTGTCGATCGTATTGTGACCATTAACCAACCCGCTCAAGAATCTAAGCTTGTCAGTGCAGGAGTGACCTACCCATGAGCAGTTCAGTAACCGATAGCGCACTTGTTAAACAGTTAGGTTGGGATCGTGAGCAGATGGCGCAAAAAGCGGCTCAAGATATTCCAGATGGTGCTTACGTAAATCTTGGTATAGGTATTCCCGAAAAGGTTGCGCGCTACGTGCCTGAAGGGCGTGAGGTGATCTATCACACTGAAAATGGTCTGCTGGGTATGGGACCAACACCAGATGATGAAGATATCGACTTTGAGCTGATTAACGCGGGTAAAAAGCCAGTTTCGGCCATAGCGGGAGCAGCCTATTTTCACCATGCTGATAGCTTTGCAATGATCCGCGGTAAGCATATAGACATCTGCGTGCTGGGTGCGATGCAGGTATCGAAACAAGGCGATCTGGCGAACTGGTCTACAGGGGCGATCGATGCCATTCCAGCTGTAGGCGGTGCGATGGATCTGGTTGCAGGCGTGAAAACCATCTTTGTTATCACTCAGCACAACACTAAGCAGGGAGATGCAAAGTTGCTTGAAAACTGCACTTACCCACTGACAGGGCAAGGGGTTGTTAGCCGGATCTATACTGATCTTGCGGTCATTAAGGTGACTAAGCGTGGCTTTGAGGTGGTTGAGTTAGCACCAGGTGTCGACTTTGACTATGTACAGCAGCGAACGGCGAGCGAGCTAATTCGCGCATAGCGTTTGAGCGGACAGATAGTTAAGTGGATAAATGGAATTAAGATAATGCCAATGTCTAATAAAAATGAGAGCACCAACAAAAGTGCACAGCTTTACCAAAAAGCCTTGAGCTTGATGCCTGGTGGTTGTAGCCGTAATACCGTGCTACGCAAACCAAACCCTCTTTATGCAGAATCTGCCACAGGTTGTGTTGTTACTGATATCGAGGGGGTGGCACGGGTTGATTTTGCCAATAATATGGCTGCTTTGATCCATGGTCATGCTCAGCCTAAAATTGTTGAAAATGTCACAGCGCAGCTGCAAAAAGGTAGCGCTTTTACCTTAGCCACTGAAGTTGAGATCGATTACGCCGAGCACCTCTGTAGCCGAAATGAAGGTTTTGACAAGCTTCGCTTTGTAAACTCTGGCACCGAGGCGGTGATGAGTTGCCTAAAAGCAGCTCGTGCCTATACAGGACGAGCTAAAATTGCCAAGGTCGAAGGTGCTTACCATGGTCTATATGACTATGCCGAGGTCAGTCAGACTGCATCGCCAGCCACTTGGGGGGATGAATCTGCACCCAATAGCGTACCAGTTGCATTTGGTACGCCACAAGCGGCGCTCGATGATGTGGTCGTCATCCCCTTTAATGATGTAGCGCGCGCCATCGCCATCCTAGATAAGCACAAAGATGATCTTGCTTGCGTATTGGTCGATCTGTTACCTCACCGGGTGGGCTTAATCCCTGCTTCAACCGAGTTTGTTGTTGCGCTTAGAGAGTGGACTGAGCGACATGGTTCATTGCTGGTATTTGATGAAGTGATCACCTTCAGAAATGGTTATGGCGGGGCGCAGGACAAGTATCCGATTAATCCAGACCTTACCGCTATGGGGAAGATGATCGGTGGCGGCTTTCCTGTCGGTGCTTTGGCGGGAAAAGCTGAAGTGATGGATGTGATGAACCCACTTAATAGCAAGGTGCTGTTCCCACACTCAGGAACCTTTTCTGCCAACCCTGTCACTATGGTAGCGGGACTCACCGCTATGCAGCTATTTGATAAGCAAGCGGTGACAGAGTTAAACCAGCAGGGCGATAACCTTAGAGCGATGATCGCTGATGTGATTAAGCTGGTCGACGTACCAGCGTGCGTCACAGGCGATGGCTCAATGTTCCGTATCCATATGAAGGTTAAGCCACCGGTTAATTATCGCGACGCCTTTGCAACGACTGGTGAGACAACGCTTATGACTGCTTTAGTGGATCATCTATTTGATAATGGTTTCATGATGATCAACACCTGCTCAGGCACTCTATCGACAGTGATGAGTGACAGGGAACTTGCTCACTTTGCTGAGGTGCTTCATGCTGGTTTTAAAAAGCTTAAACCGCAGTTCGAAGCCTTGAAAGTTGCAGAAACAACAGAAATAGAATAGGAATAACTAATGAGTTCAGATAGCTTAACTCTCGATGAAGTAATGACAAGCGTCTATATCTGCGATGCCATAAGAACACCTATTGGCCGCTATGGTGGCGGGTTATCATCAGTTCGTGCTGACGATCTAGCTGCGTTGCCAATCAAGGCGCTGATGGAGCGAAATCCTGATGTGAACTGGGCTGAGTGTGATGACCTATTGATGGGGTGTGCTAATCAATCAGGCGAAGATAATCGCAATGTTGCCCGCATGGCAGGTTTGTTGGCAGGGTTGCCTCAAGAGGTACCCGGTTGCACGGTGAATCGCTTGTGTGGATCAGGGTTAAACGCCATTGGTGATGCGGCGCGTGCGATTCGCACCGGCGAAGCGGATTTGATGATCGCCGCTGGGGTTGAGAGTATGTCTCGTGCCCCCTTTGTGATGCCTAAGGCGGCCACACCATTTTCCCGTTCCACTGAGTTTTATGACACTACTATGGGCTGGCGCTTCATCAATCCTAAGCTTGATAAAGCGTACGGCACCGAAGCGATGCCGCAGACGGCAGAGAACTTAGCCGAGGATTTTGGCATCTCCCGCGAAGCGCAAGATAGCTTTGCCTTCAATAGCCAGAAAAAGGCGGCAAGTGCGCAGGAAGCGGGATTTTTTGAAAATGAAATCGTCCCTGTGATTATTCCTGTTCGCCGTGGTGAGCCAATGGTGTTTAGCAAAGATGAGCATCTTCGATTATCTCCCCTTGAAAAGCTAGCCAGCTTAACGCCGCTGTTTGAAGGGGGCTCTATCACTGCGGGTAATGCCTCGGGGATCAACGATGGTGCTGCTGCGCTACTGCTTGCATCCGAAGAGGGAGTTAATAAGCATAAGCTTAAACCAAGAGCGAAAATACTCGGTATGACTGTTGCGGGTGTTCCTCCAAGAATTATGGGGCTAGGACCCGTTCCTGCGACTAACAAGCTGCTTAAGCGCCTAGGCTTATCACTCGATGATATGGATATTCTTGAATTTAATGAAGCCTTTGCGGCGCAGGCACTAACTTGTACTCGTGAACTTGGTTTGAAAGATGATGATCCACGTATCAACCCTCAAGGTGGGGCAATCGCGTTAGGTCACCCTCTTGGAATGAGTGGTGCTCGACTTGCCACGACGGCAGTCAATCAGCTTGAGCGTACTCAAGGGCGCTATGCTTTGTGCACCATGTGTGTCGGTGTCGGTCAAGGGATCGCTATGGTCATCGAAAGAGTGGCTTGAGCAAAATGCGTTGCAGTTAGCCAAGTGAAGAGGGAGAGCTAGGTGCGAGTGCTTAGCTCTCCTTGGTAGAGTCTTAGTACTGAGACTTAGAGCTAGTACTTAGTACTTAGTGCTAAGCTCTACACACATCTTGATATAGTTGGTCGGCAAGCTGTTTGAGCGTATCCGCTTCAGGGTGAGTGTGGGCAAAGGTACGTAGCCCGTAAATCCCCATCATTAAAAAGCGTGCGCGTTCATCCGCTTTTCTGCTTGCAGCAATCTCACTGTTTTCAATTGCCTGTTCAAATACTTCGGTAATAGCCTGCTGCCAATCAGCGAGGTTAGCTGTAATGATCCCATGGACCTCCTCGTCTTGCTCCGCGAGTTCATTGAGTGCTTTAGTTAGCAAGCAAGCCTGGGCTGCATCACAGCTTTGACACTCTTTAACGATATTATCGAGGTAAGCTTTTAACGCAGTCAGTGTTGTCCCCTGACCACTGAAAAATCCCTGAAACTCAGCACTTCTATCCAGTTTATACTGCTCGAGAGCAGCCAGCAGTAGGCCGCGCTTATTTTCAAAAGCACAGTAGATAGAGCCTGGGTGTAACCCGGTTGCCTGTTTTAGATCTTGCATACTGGTCTTGCCATAACCTTTATTCATAAAGGCGGTCATGGCAGATCTTAATACTTTTTCTCTATCGAATTCGGCATTACGCATGATGCTATTGAGCTCTCTATTGTGCAGTGATGGAGGTTCAGCATGAGCTGATTAAGGCTATTGTACGCTTTGTTGAACGTTTATTCAAAAAAGATCTTGAATGAGCATTCAAGAAAGGTTATCTTGAATGCTCATTCAAGAATCAGAGGTCGCTATGACTGATAACCTATTTCAAAGCTACGCGCTAAATGACACGCTCACACTGAAGAATCGCATCCTTATGGCGCCACTGACTCGTTGCATGGCAGATGATGAATTAGTACCAACACAAGCGATGGCTGACTACTATGGCCGCCGCGCTGAAGCGGGCCTTATTATCTCTGAAGCTGTGATTATTCGCCCTGATGGCCAAGGCTACCCAAATACTCCGGGTTTATTTACTCCTGCTCAGATTGATGGTTGGCGTGTTGTCACTGACGCAGTCCATAAAAGTGGAGGCAAAATATTTGCTCAGCTTTGGCATACTGGCCGCGTCGCTCATCCGCACTTTTATTCCGAAAAGTGGGGAGTTAACGATGAAGTTATCGCCCCATCAGCAGTCGGGTTTGAGGGCACGGTCCCAAGAATGCGTGAGCTGAATTATCAAACCCCACGCGCAGTAACGGCAGTGGATATTGAGCAACTAGTGGCTGATTATGCTCAGGCTGCAGCTAACGCAATTGATGCAGGCTTTGACGGAGTCGAGATCCATGGGGCAAATGGCTACCTGATTGATCAATTCCTGCATTTTGACAGTAACCAGCGCAGTGATGAGTACGGTCAGACTGCAGAAAACATGAGTCGCTTTCCTCTGGCTGTTGTCGATGCGATAGTGGCAAGAATTGGTAACGATAGGACAGCGCTACGTGTATCACCGGGTGCTTATGTGCATATTGAAGCTGATGCACGTGACAAAGAGGTATTTGACTATCTACTACCTGAACTTGAAAAGCGCGATCTTGCCTATCTACACATAGGTATATTTGATGATGCAATGAGCTTTGAGCATTTAGGCGGGAGCGCTTCAAGCTATGTTCGCACTACCTATAACAAAACTTTAGTGGGTGTAGGTAGCTACACGGCTGAAACAGGCAGTGAAGCAATTAGCGATGATAAATTTGACCTGCTTGCTATTGGTCGCCCCTTTATCAGCAACCCGGACTATGTAGAGCGCGTTCGTGAAGGTAAAGAGCTAGTGACATATTCAGAGGAGATGCTGGCGAGCTTAGTTTAAGTTAATCAAAGCAGACTATTACTGAAGCCAACAACAGAAGGGTTAGCAATGTGCTAACCCTTTTTGTTTTTATAAAATCTGACGTTAATTTTTGCCCATGCAGGGAAATAGGTGCATCTCTTATCTTGATAATCAGGTGTGGGATCTGATTTAATGGCGACGACTGATGACTAATAATTGATTGGAGTAGAAACTGAAAGCAGATGCTTCACAGCCAAGACTTGCCGCCTATGGCCAGCCTAGCTCGAAGATCACACTAGCAATATTGCTGGTGGTGCTTATCTGTCAGTTTTTCGCCGTTGGTTCCGCTTTTTCTGTGCAATACCCCAGTGGTAAACACCCTATGGGTAGTGATGTGAGTCATCATCACAGCCATGTATACAGCCAGGCTAGCGCTGATAACTCAAACAGTGCTACTGGCCATGATGCTCATCATCATGGTGTTATTGCATTTAATGCCACAGAGCCTGTGCCTTCAGTGAACGATAGTAGCAGTAATAGTAATTTGCTAGCTTATAGCGCTGTATCGGCGACTGAAGCTGAACATGAGCATGCTAATCACTCACACACTCCGTCTCATCCACCTGCAGAACCCCTATTTATTGCGAGCTTTTTTCAAATAGCGATCCTCAGTGATGATGAGATCACCTATACCAATCGTCGTTACGCGCCACCCATTCCGCCTCCTTATAGCTAATACTCTTCATTTATTTAGCGTTTAATCAGTATTTTACGATTAGCGCTGTTCCAATTTAGTGAGACACTTTTGCTAGCGCTTAGCGCCTAGAGTTTAAGTGTACTTACCTGATTCAAAATTTGTATTTGGAGTATCTGTATGAGCCAATCTTTGGCGAGTGCTATCAAATTTTTGGTGGTATTTTTAGGGCTATTTGCCTCTTTTTCTCTCTTTGCCCACGGGGTAGATGAGGATACTAGGCAGTTTTTAACACTTAACGAAGGGGTATCGATTCTGCCCTTTATCTATATCGGTGCCAAGCATATGGTCACCGGCTATGATCACCTGTTATTTCTGGTTGGGGTGATCTTCTTTCTGTTCAGAACGAAAGATGTTGTGCTGTATGTCAGCTTATTTACCTTAGGTCATAGTATTACCCTGCTATTTGGTGTGCTCAGTGATATTCAGGTTAATGCGTATTTGATTGATGCCATCATCGGCTTTTCAATCGTCTATAAGGGCTTTGACAACTTAGGTGGTTTTAAGCGCGTTTTTGGTTTTCAGCCCAATACTAAGCTAGCGGTTATTATCTTTGGCCTGTTTCACGGCTTTGGTCTGGCGACTAAAATCCAGGAGTTTAATCTGCCTGAAGACGGCCTAGTCACAAACATTTTAGCCTTTAATGTTGGGGTAGAAATTGGACAATTTTTGGCGCTAGGTTTAGTGCTTATTTTAATGAGTTTTTGGCGACGACATGGGAGCTACCTGCAGTTTTCAACCGCAGCGAACACCTTGTTGATGAGTGGAGGTCTGATGTTAGTTGGTTTCCAGTTAACAGGCTTTTTCGTTAGCTAACGTCCACACATAGCCCATTTTTATTTATGCATGCTTACTGAAGGTGAGTCATGCAGCCAAAACAGATTTAAGATTAAGGAAAGACCGATGACAAATATGACAAACAGTAATCAGACTAGCCAGAAAGAGACGGTCACCAGCGCGGTGAACACGATAGATATTCCTGTGCACTCCACAGCAACCTTAGCCAAAGCCAGTCTGGTAGCCGCAGTGATCGCTGCAGTGGTTTTGACCACGGCAATCTTGCCTGCGGAGTATAATATTGACCCTACCGGAATCGGCAAGGCGTTAGGCTTGACTCAGATAGCAGAAGCGGCAAGCACCGCTCCCGCGACTGAGACTAGTACTAGCGGTAGTGAGACGGTTATCGCTTTTGAGCAAGTTGCTACAGTAAAAACGAAAGAGATAGCGAATGCGCCTACTGTTGCACAGATAGCTCAGGCTCGAAAAACCGCTGGCGTCAGAAGCGACACAGTTAAGATTGATATTCCTGCCGGAAAAGGGCTTGAGTATAAGCTGATAATGGATGAGTTTACGCATCTGGAATATGAATGGAGCACTGGTGGAGAGGCGTTATATTTTGATTTCCACGGTGAACCCAAAGGAGACAGTACTGGTTATTTTGAAAGCTTTTCGATCACCACATCGAATAAGGTTAAAGGCTCACTGACTACGCCTTTCGCTGGCTCCCATGGGTGGTATTGGAAGAATAAAACCAATGCCCCTATCACTGTGACTTTATCAACAAAAGGTGATTACACCATTAAAGGATAAGTCGATAGCTAGTTAAATCAGCAAAGGGCAGCCATTAGGTTGCCCTTTTTCATGCAACTCACTTGAGTCGTAAGTAATGTGCTCCCCAAGCTATAGGGAAATGCCATATGACTCTTAGTATTGGGTTGTAGCTGCATCTTATTGGATTGTTTGAATTATCTAGCATATTACCTAGCGGGTTTGTAGTATGTTTGCAAAGTTTTTGTAACCTATCATTAACTTCGGATTGTTTTAGGGATGAAGTAAAAAAATGGCTCGCTACAAACTCACCTTCTTCCTGAACGACCCCATTAAAGCGTTATAGCAGCCCATGTTGCAGCAGTTAATCGATGTCTACTCGTTTACTGTGCAGGTTTTTTTAATGTCCTGATATCTACATGGGTTCTATTTTTAGGAACCACAAGTTTCATTAGCTGCTGTTTTTGAGAACCCTGTTTATTTGTAAGCTACAGAAAATGTTCAAACCTGCTAATGACCGTATTCAACGGAGAAGTATTATGAAAGCTAGCCCTAAACTGCTTGTTAAAGCCGCACTACTGAGTAGTTGCATCATTTCAGCGTTATCAGGCGTGGCTATTGCTGGCGCTGCTGGTAATGAGGTTACCCCTGGTTTTAACCAGAAGATCCCAGAAGAGATTATGACGCCAAACAAGGTTGAGACGCGTATCGGCGAGCTTAACTTTTATGATGGTATTCCAACTGATGAGACCTTAACTAAGGTTTACGATAACTTGGACTTTGTTCGTGGTATCGATGTGTTCCTTAACTTTATTCCAGCGACTTCGGTTGAGGGGATTCGATTAGGGTTTAAATCCCTCGGTGTTGAAGACTCTAATGAGGTGCTCGTTTTTGATAACCTTATGGACTCTAACCCACTCTTCTTAACCGGTAACACTGATACCGTCTACGCTGGTGCTATGCTCGATCTTGAGAAAGATGGTGTGACTGTGGTTGAGATCCCAGCAGGAGCAGGCCCAGGTACATTAAACGATGCCTTCTTCCGCTTCGTTGTCGACATGGGCGCGCCGGGCCCTGATGCTAAAAAAGGTGGCATGTACGTGATTCTTCCACCTGATTACAAGGGAGATCTTAAACCGACCAAGAATGGCATGGCAGATCGCGGCAGTGATACTCGCGCCACTATCATGGTGGGCGATAAAGAGCAGAAGGTGTGGATTGCTCAATCTAAGAGCTACAACAACTGGCTGATTTTGCGTGGCTTCCTTAAAGATGGTAAGCCTGATCACGCCTCGAACATGTGGCGTACAGGTCTTAAAATTTACCCGTTAGCCGATGCTAAGAACCCTAAGAAGATGGAGTTCACAAACGGCTCAGGCAAATACTTCAATACGGTTCATGCTAATGACTATAAGTTTTATGAAGAGCTTTGGCATGTGATCCAAAAAGAGCCTGTATCATTTATCGACCCTGAGCTTCGCGGTCAAGCTGCGGCTATTGGCATAGAGAAGGGCAAGCCTTTTGACCCCGATGCTCGCATGAAGGCCATCTTAAAAGATGCCGTTGCTGTTGGTAACGCCACTGCACGTAGTATCGCTTTTAAGACCCGCGACAAGAGCGCTTATATGTTTGAAGGTAAGCAGTGGTTTACTGGTTTTATTGGCCGTGATTATCGCTGGTTAAAAGATGGTGGTAACGGCGGACGTAACATGGACGCCCGTACCTTGTTCTTCTACCTAGCGACGGTAAATACACCTGCTATGGCGCTGCAAGTTCCGGGCGTAGGCTCAAACTATGCAATGACCACAGGTGATAAGAATGGTGAGATCCTTTATGGCGAGAAGAACTATAAAGTAACGCTTCCTGCCGATGCGCCAGCGAAAGACTTCTGGTCTATGGTAGCTTATGACCCTCAGACTCGCTCAGAGCTGCAGGTGCCAGGTGGCTCTAAATACCCAAGTAAGAACAACAAGCGTGATAAGCTAATTTACAACGAGGATGGCTCGGTCACCTTGTACTTCGGCCCAGATACTCCCAAAGGTTTAGAGGCTAACTGGACAGAAACCACACCGGGTAAAGCCTGGTTTGCCATGTTACGACTATACGGCCCACTACAGCCTTGGTTTGATAAAGTTTGGCAACCAAGTGACTTTGAGCTTGTTAAGTAACAACTTTTTATAAGAACATTCTTGGTTTGAATAGCTCTGACTAAGTTCTTTAAAGGAAGCCCCGCTTTGATAAGCGGGGCTTTTTTATATCTCCCCCCCCTCTCTGTATTAGGAGTGGCTAATGCAGATGTTATTGCTATAGCTCCGGCAGGAGAGACGCATTGTTTTATTTAACATGTCTGTTTTCCTCTCTGTTATCGTCTGGTTAAAAAACACTCTTGATATTTTTATTGTTTGTTATGCTTAATTCTCAGGCTCAAAAAATGGAATAGCTGAGCTAGTAGCAAAGGAAGTGATAAATTTATTCAGTAGGTAGAGTAATGATCAACTTGCAGATTAGACAAAAAATGACTTTGGGCTTATTGGTACCGTTAGTTTTATTAGTTAGCATTAGTTTTTTAGCTGTGAATATGATGGGGAAAATTGAAGCTGGTGTCACCAGTATATATAACGATAGAGTCGTTCCTTTAGAAGACCTTAAGGTTATCGGAGATGACTATGCCGTTTCGGTTATCGATGCTGTCAATAAAGCGAATGCAGGAATGTTTAGCGCCGCCCAAGCAAGTCGTGCAATGAGTGATTCCAGTCGTAATATCAGAGAAAAGTGGGACGGGTATATGTCAACAACCTTGACTAATGAGGAGTCTAGGTTAGCGGCTGAAGCCAATCAACTATTTAGCCCTGCCAATCAAAGAATCTCTCAGCTTGTTAGCAAGCTCAACAGTATGCAAGGCGCTGCAACTGGCCAGCTGAATGATGAAATAGCCCCCCTTTATGATGTGATCGATCCTATCAGTGGCAAAATTGCTGAGTTGGTTAGCCTTCAGTTAAGGGTAGCGGGTGAGGAAAAAGGTAAGGTCGATGAGATCTACTCATCCTCAATGACTATTTTTATTGTCTTAACCTTAATTGCCATTGTGGCCAGTGCCTTGATTGGTCTTTGGGTGACTAAGGCTGTAATGGGCCCTATTGATAACATAGTTACCACACTGAATACAGTCCGGGTTGACTCCGATCTCACAGTGAAGTTTAAGACCTTTAAGGATGATGAGCTCGGTCAGATATCAACGAATTTAACTCTGGTTATTGAGCATCTACGTGGCATTCTTAATTCTATATCGATTGCCGCAAACACCGTTGGAGACTCGACAGTAAAGTTAAGTGAGTTTACTCAGCAAACGAACGATAGGATGCAGCAACAGCAATCGGAGACCGAGCAGACTGCTACAGCAATGAATGAGATGACGGCAACCGTTGCAGAAGTCGCAATGAGTGCGACTAATGCTGCTGATTCTGCAAGAGATGCCGAAAGTAATGCGACCAAAGGTAATGGTATTGTTCAGGAATCAGTTTCTAGCATGTTTCTGCTCTCTAAGCAGATAGAGCAAACTTCAGAGGTCATCACTCATTTAGCCAGTGAGAGTCAAAATATTGGTAGTGTTTTAGATGTGATTAAGGGGATTGCCGAGCAGACAAACTTATTGGCATTAAATGCCGCTATTGAGGCAGCCCGAGCCGGTGAACAGGGGCGAGGTTTTGCCGTGGTAGCTGATGAGGTACGAACCTTGGCACAGAGAACCCAAGAATCGACTCAAGAAATCGAATCAATGATCGATGGTTTACAAAAAGGGGTACAAGAAGCAGTAGGTTCCATGAAAGTGGGTACCGAGCAGGTTTTTGATGCCAATGAGAAAGCCAGTATGGCTGGCGAGGCACTTAATGAGATAGTACTCTCTGTCGATAATATCAGTAATATGAATACCCAGATAGCCACTGCAGCTGAAGAACAAAGCAGCGTTGCGGAAGATATAAACCGAAGTATTATTGCTATCAGTGACATTGCACAGACCTCCACCATGGCGGCTGAAGAGCTAACAGGTTCAGTCGCTGAACTTACTGAACTATCGGAAAGTATGCGCGAACAAGTTAGCCAGTTTAAGCTCTAGGCACCTCAGCGACTATACCGATTATTGCTATAGCCAAAAGCCTTTATAATGAATGGCTCTATCGTTCCCTCTTAAGCTTCCTCTAAATGATGTCGATAACTAAGTTATCGACATCATTCTGGAGACAGCGTTGTGGGGATGGGTATGCTGGTGAACCTTTATCATGCAATCTCACTTCCTGTAAAAGGGCGGGGTGGTACTGCGCCTGCTGCTCGACACTCTCTCTCCATAGAAGCTAGGCCCATAGAAGCTAGGCTAGTTAACGATGGGGTAGAACAAAGGCTGCCTGAAGATGTAGTGACACTCTCCGATGCTGCCAAGCAATATCAAAAGGATAAGGAAGCACTCGATAGCGCACTTGGTAAGCTGTTAAATGGGAAAAATGCCAATATAACTCAACAAACGCTGCGCAATGAAGATGAGGGATTATCTGTCATTGAAAAGCAGATTGAGCGTATTAAAGAGGAGCTTGAGAGGCTTAAACAGGAGTTAAGAGCCATAAGTGGTGACAACTCAGAGAGCGCTAAACTTGAACGCAAAATCATTCAAGAGCAGATGATGCTCTTAACGGTAGAGATGATGAGCCTACTGGAGCGCAAGATGAGTCAAGCAAAGGCTTAGCGGTTGGTGATTGGCACTAGCCCCCTTATACGAGTTAAGCGGACTAAACCAAACTGAAGAATCAGGAAGTAATAATAAGAGTGTCTAGCAAAAGAGATTTTGAGTGCGAATCAAACTAAGTAATGTGCTTAATAGCGAGAAGACAGCGAGAAGATAAAGATAAAAAGTTAAGGGTGTAGGTTATAATTTAATCAGTAAGGACGCTTGAACATAATCATAAATAGAGAAGAGGGTAGCTTACCTTCTTGGAGGTTGTTGAGATGTTTCGGTTACTTTTGATAATGATCAGCTTACTCGTAATAGCTATTCCTCAATCCATGGCCAATGGACCAAACCCAGATGATAACGGCTGGGATCATGCCAACCCTAATGCGGCTTTCAAACGATGTGCTACACGAACACCCACTGAGCGAGAAGTTGAAATGCTAGATGCTCACCTAAAAGCTATGTTTAAGCCTGGTAACGGAAATGGCAATGGCGGTGGAGGTAATGGCGGAGGTGGTAATGGTGGAGGAGGCTCAACTCCGTACACTCCCATTGGTAAAACTATTCCTGTTTATTTTCACGTGATCACAAGCAGTACTGGGAGTGGTGATGTAAGTGATAAAATAGATGAGCAAATGTCAGTACTTAATAAAGCGTTTGCAGCTAGTAATGGTGAGGGAGGCTTTGATACCAAGTTTAACTTTGTTTTGGTCGGTAGTACAAAGACGCCAAACGATGCCTGGTATACAGCTGGACCTAATAGTAGTGCAGAGGCTGAAATGAAAAGAGCCTTACGCCAAGGGGGAGCCGAAACATTAAATATCTATGCAAGTAACCCTGGTGGTGGCTTATTGGGTTGGGCGACATTTCCTACTAGTTACGGTAATGCGCCACTCGATGACGGAGTTGTCATTCTTAACCAGTCTATGCCAGGGGGGACAGCTTCACCTTATAATGAAGGCGATACAGCCACCCATGAAGTCGGTCATTGGTTAGGCTTATATCATACCTTCCAAGGTGGTTGCAGTAAGTCAGGCGATCTTGTATCTGATACGGCAGCAGAGCGCTCACCAGCATATGGCTGTCCAACGGGCCGTAATACATGTAGGAAAGGAGGAGATGATCCTATTGAGAACTTTATGGATTATACCGATGATAGCTGCATGTTTGAGTTTACAGAAAGACAGTCTGAGCGTATGGATATCATTAGCGGTAGTTATCGTTGGTGAGGAGAATGTGCAATATCTGTAACTTTTCAATGGTAATGAAAAGTGCGGTAATTTTATCAGGTATCGTGCTTTGTGGTTATGTATCAGCAGAAGGACGCCTTCGTCCTCCTGCTGACTTTGAATGCGACCCCAACCATATGACCTCCTGGACTGGAGAGTTAGTATTTTACTGGCGAGATAGGCTACAACTGGGTTTCACTATCGACACCGATGACGGCACCCAAGAGTCTCTAATCCTTCCCTATAGTCAGCATAACTTCCTAATCAATGGCGAGGAGTTTACCCATGCAGATTGGTCTAGAGTTGAGTCTGAAGAGGGGACGTTAAAGCCGATGGTGCGAGCTAGGGTTTGGCTGTGTGATAACGACGGTCATGCAACCTTAATTGACTGGCAGGTTAGCCAGTATATTTGACTGTTTGCATTTGGTTGGCTTTAGGTTTGACATTGACATTGACATTGACATTGACATTGACATTGACATTGGCTCATCGCCCAGAAAGTCTCAGCTTCATTAGTATTTATCGCTCAAAGCCGTATGTTCACTGATAGTTTCCAAGTCAACTTCATCTCTTTGTTTAACCTCTGTAGCGATTAGCTCTGTAATATTAGCGCTAGCAAATTTGCGATGACTTCCTTAGGCTAAGCAAAAGGTTGGCCTCTGTATTTGGGGCATGAAATGGATCATGAGTCGCGATGAGAAAGTCTGATAAAAAAATAGAAAACAGTTTGAGGGAGTCGCTGACTCAAGTGTGTGAGCAGGCACTGGAACAGGTGGAGGGCTTTGAGTGGATCACGCACTTAGTCAATTATGACAACTTTCCACAGTCTCTAAAAATCATCTGTGTGTTTGATACCAACGAGCAGCTTTCAGCTGCGTTAGAGAATAAACAGGATGAGTACTTAATTAAGCTTATTCAGCAAGCGCTGACCAAGGTATCGATTAAGGTTAAAGACTTGTCCGCTAAGGTGAGTTTTGATACCGAAGAGAATTGCAGCCGTCAAGATGACGGCAAGTGGAGCAGTAGACTTAGGTAATTTGTTGGTAGTGCTATCACCAAGCAGTAAAAACTCATCTGATAGCAATATTGGTCATGAAGCCATTTTTTTAATACAAGATACTAGCGTTATTCAGAAGGGGATAGCTGACATAACCGGGGTAAGGTGACAGATTGAAATCAGATAAACAGATGGCACACTATGACAGGTTAATGAAGCAAGTGTGTGAGTACATCTATGCTAATTTAGATGAAGATCTCAGCCTTGAGTCTTTGAGCCTAGTAGCGGGCTTTTCTAAGTTTCATTTTCATCGACAGTTCTCTGATTATTTTGGCGTTGGAATATTTAAATATATTCAATTGTTAAGGCTAAAGAGAGCGTCATACCGCCTCTGTTTTGACCCTGAAGCAAAGATTATTGATATTGCACTCGATGCTAAATTTGATTACCCAGAGTCTTTTTCTCGGGCGTTCAAAAAAGTGTTTGAACAGTCTCCTTCTGAATTTCGCCGACAACCAAAATGGTTGCAATGGAATGAAAAGTATCAATTTGGAGAGAGAAAAATGGCTAGTATTAATCAAGTCGAACAAGCCGTCGACATCGTCAACTTTGCTGAGACTTTGGTCGCGGTACTTGAGCATAGAGGGGCGCCTGAGCTGGTGAATGAGTCGGCAGCAAAGTTTATTGAGTGGCGTATGCAAACTGGGTTATCACCGGTAAATAAGAGCCAAACATATGGGATGATCTACGAAGATCCCAAATCTGTACCTGCCGAGAAATTTCGCTTTGATATCTGTGGTTCGGTCATCGAGCCGATCCCTGATAATAGTGCGGGTATTATCAATAAAGTGATCCCAGCTGGCCGCTGTGCTGTTATAAGGCATTACGGCTCTCATGATAACTTAGATGCCAAAGTGCATTACCTTTACGGCCAATGGTTACCTGAAAGTGGAGAGGCGCTCAGAGACTTCCCTTGTTTCTTCCATTATCAAAACTTCTTCCCACAAGTGGCTGAGCATGAGCTGGTTACCGATATCTATCTGCCTCTAGCTTGAGGTGAGGCATTGAGTCGATAACGAGAGGTACGAGAAGCCAAACTGATGTTTATCCTCTGTTTGGCTTTTTATTAGATACAAGTCTATTCATTTCTCGTTACGGGTATTAGCTTACAAATACGCCCAACAATGTTACTGTGCTTGCTCTTCATGATAAAAATAGTATAGGGAGAACAGTGACATGGACACGTCACAGCTGTTGATCAACTTTTTACTTTTCATGCTAATGCCAATTTGGGGCATTGCGGGTTTAGCGGATTGGTTCTGCCACCGCGCCACTAAAATTGAGCACACTTCTGGGGTTAAAGAGACCCTGATGCATTCAGTGATGGGGATTCAGATCGCGATTCCCATGGCGCTGTGCCTTCTGTATACCGTCAATGTGTTGATATTAATCATCTGCTTTTTAACCTGGATACTGCATGAGGTCGTTGCCCATGCGGATGTGAGATATGCTGCGCCCAAAAGAGAGATAAGCATTTGGGAGATGCACGCCCACAACTATCTTGGGACGCTGCCCATGTATATGCTCATCACCATTATCATTATCAATTGGCCGCAATTTATAAACCTGATTAGCTTGAATTGGCAAGGGAATATGGCACTGGTTCCCGTTGAAACGCCCCATGGAGGCAACGGGTATCTACTGAGCTATTTAGCATTTATGTCTGTCGTATGTGTATTTCCCTATATTGAAGAAAATATTCGATGCATACGAGTCGCGATTAAAGAAAGGAATCAATAAATTGAGCGTCTATATTAATAGCACTGGGCATTATCTCCCAGGCCCACCCATCGATAACGATGAAATTGAACATATCCTCGGGCTAGTCAATGGCAAGCGCAGCCGACTTAAGAATAAGATATTGCAATCTAATGGGATCAAAACCCGCCATTATGCGATTAACCAGCAGCAAGAAACCCAGATAAGCAACAGTGAGATGGCGGCGAATGCAGGCCATCGTTGCTTAGATAGCAGCTTTATTTCACCTCTCCAGGTTGAAATGCTCAGTGTCGCCACGAGTCAGGGCGATCTAGTGCTGCCTGGATTTGGCAGCATGGTGCAAGCAGAGCTAGATATTCCATCGGTTCAGCTTCACACCAGCCACGGTATCTGCTCTAGCAGTATGATGGCGCTGAAAGCGGCCTATACCAATATCAAAGCAAACGAATCTAATAATGCCTTAGTGATAGCCAGTGAGCTGGCATCTCGGCTGTTTAAACATACCCGTTATGAGCAAGTCGAAGGCAATGAAATAGATTTCAATGCTGAGTTTCTTCGCTGGATGTTGTCCGATGGTGCGGGCGCGGTATTACTTGAAAATCAACCACGAAAAACCGGCAAAAGTTTACGTATCGATTGGATTAAAAGTTTCTCTCATGCCGATGTTTACCCTGTTTGCATGTCGGTGGGGATGCCAAAAAATGATACTAAAAGCTGGCAAGACTTTCCCACTTATGGCGAGGCCGAAAAGTCAGGCGCGCTCTTGCTACGTCAAGATGTTCGTTTGCTGGATAATATCGTGTCTGTGGGCGTGAACGGTTTCTTGCAGCTAATCCAGGAGAAAATGTTCAAGGTTGAGGAGATAGATCATGTACTTTGTCATTTCTCATCGGCCTATTTTAAAAGCAAAATTGATGAGATGTTTAGTGTCGCGGGAGTGAAAATTCCTGAAGATAAGTGGTACACCAACCTCTATGAGCGCGGTAACACTGGCTGTGCGTCTATTTTCATTATGTTGGATGAGTTTCTGGCCACGCATTCATTGTCGGTCGGTGAAACCCTGTTTTGTATGGTGCCTGAGAGTGGTCGGTTCAATTGTGCTTATATGCACCTAACGGTAGTGGAGTAAATGATGTCCAAAGATGTGTTAACTCTGTCAGGCCAAACCTGTTTACAGTCGCTGCTTAAAATTTGGTTCGACTTTGATTTGGCACTCTCGAAAGCGCCGATAGTTAAACGGTTAGAGCAGCGCAGACTCAGTCATGAAGATTATCAAAAGCTGTTGTTAAATCTTCGTCAGCAGGTGATTGAAGGCTCTCGCTGGATCACCCGCAGCGCCTCGAGTTTTAATCGAGACTATGCCGATGTACGCTCAAAAGTGATCGGTCACGCTAAAGATGAGCACAAAGATTTCTTGATGCTAGAAAGCGATTATGTGGCGACTGGCGGTGATGTCAGTGCGATTCAAAATGCCAGTAAGAATATAGGCTCTGAAGCATTACACGGGTTTTTAATGTATCGCGCCAGCCAAGAGAACCCTGTCGACTTGATTGGCGCCATGTGGATCATCGAAGGTTTAGGTAACAAGATGGCAGGTAAGTGGGCCGGATTAATTGAAGAGCAGCTTGAACTGCCTCAAAGCGCCACGCAGTTTATGCGTTATCACGGCGAGAATGATGAGCATCACCTACAAGAGTTATATGAGTTAGTCGACCGGGTGGCTGTCGATGAAGCGTCAATCAGAGCGATTGAACGCACCGCAAAAGTGGTAGCCAGACTGTATATTTTGCAGCTTGAGGAGGTTGATCATGTCCAGTAGAGACAGGAGCGCCTTTATCCGCGCCATTGCCAATGACAACTCCCTGCCTATAGAGAAAGCCGCGGTCGATTTGTGGATTAAAGATTTAGATAACCCCTTTCGATGGACATTAAGGCCAATACTGCAATTTCTGTTTGCCATACTGCTTCATCTCACTTGGTTCTTTAAGCGGCTGCCTCTACCGCAGTTTAGCGGCCATGGCATATTGCAGAAGCTGATCTGCTGGTTCTGTAAAAACCTCGTCTCGCCAGAAGCTAATTTTTTAATACTGCGTCACTTTTGGACCGAATCAAACTTGCTCAATTTCTTAGCTGAAAATACAGGCAAAGATGTCGTAGTGGATCTTTATCCCAAGCGAGTGGACGACATGCTGCGAGACAGCTTTATCAAACATGACCAAGAGTTGTTTGAGGCCTTTTTTAAGTGCGGAGATGCCAATGATGCAAAGCAAGTAAAACCTGAGCAGCTCAAATGGAACAACTGGAAAAAACTGCAGCCAGATTCGTTTGAGTTTACCCGCAAGAAAACTCAAGTGATTGATTTTGAAACCGCACATGCACTATTTATGTGTCTGTTTTGCTTTTTGCTTAAACGTGATGAATATCGAGATGCCATCAACGGTTTTAATCTGGATCAGTCTATTGCCATCCGCATTGGCAAGATCATAGATAAACCCGAAGTGGTTGAGATGGCCTACAACAAGTTCCCCCACTATTTAGTCGGCCCATGGAATTTGAGCCAGAGATTCTTAATGCATGGGTTCTTCACCGAGTACCTCTATGCCGAGCTAGAAGCCAAACGCAACAACGTTGAGCAAACCTCGAATGAAGCTTGATGACATGTTATCTAGCTTCAGCAGCAGTATTGCTATTGAGCCATGTGTCAGAAGGTCGCTCCTTCAATGTAACCTAACGCCCGTCCAGCGAAGGGGGACTTCCAGATAGTAAGTTGAATGTCTTTTAGAGTTGGTTTCGTTGTACTTTAGTGTTGTTTAATTGACTTGCTAAGTGCCAAAGCCTCATTGGTGTTTATTGCTTGCAGCAGGCTCACATGTAGGTACTTCTGTGGGACGCTGTAAATATATCCCTATACGCTCTGCGGTTTCAAACAACCTCCATGTTTAAGTGCCAGTTCGATATCCCTACCTCTCGTTCGAAGAGTATCTCTAAGTGATACCTCACCATGAAACCGAAGCCCACAGCCGTATCTACATCAAGTTTTTCATCTCTTCGATTGGGGCTCATTTATAAGAAAACACTTACGCTATCTATTCACTATATCTTTGTGATTTTCGTGAAGCTTTTCTATACATCGCCACACTCTACACAGCAAGAGTTAATCGAAGAAATAAGAATAGCCAGTGTAGATGGGGCTGCGAGCTTCCAAATCATGGATAATTTGGTAGAGCCCACAAGGCCAAAAATGTTCCATACATTTTTCGGCATTCCCACCTTCCATGGCGGTCAGATGTACTTGCGTCGTCTCATTGAACCTTCTCGAAGTAACTGGGCATATAAGCCCACGGCAGATGATAGATACAATGAAGTCATGCTACCCAACATCCTACCAAAAGCCAAAAATACTTCTAACTTGTTATTCCACAAGCTAGAAAGTTGTTATTCGACAAGTTAAAAACTAGATCCTGGTTGAGACAAAAACACCAACTCCTCTGGCGTCGATTCTCGCCCGAGGATCTCATTCCTATGGGGGTAACGCCCGAATTGGTCGATAATCGCTTTATGTCTACGCTCAAACTCTAAGTTGCCAGCCGCGGCTTCACGGCTAAATAGCACCATGGCAATCTCATGGATCTTCTTTGATTCACTGTGCATGTAGGGCATAAACAAAAACGGCACTTGTTTGGCTTTTAGTTCAGTATCAGCGCCGTGGGCGACAGCTTCTTGAGCCAGTGCTAATGCGAGTGGATCGGCGGCGAAGGCATTCGGCGTATCACGGTAGATATTGCGGCAAAACTGATCCAGTACAATCACCTCTGCTAGACGTCCTTGAGGGGTAGCGCGCCAATGGTAGAGTTCACCCGCTTTGGCTTGCTCGACGAGAAGGCCAAAGCGCGACTTGATTAAAGCATCAAATTCACTGTCTTTTACCCACCAAAGTTTTGGCTCAATCTCATCAAACCAAAAGTTGAGGATAGTTTCTGGTGTTATTAGACTTGTCTGTTCAGTGCTGTTCAAGAGTATTCTCCTATGCTTTAGGAATGAGTTCCTAGGGACTAGACCCTAGGCATTTAAAAACTATATCCAATTCTTTGGTGAGCGAGCGGTTATGGCAAGAGCACGTTCGGCAATCTCTCTGGCGTCACTTAAAGGCATATAAGGAATCGTTTGAGTGCCACTGGCTAGGCCAAGTTCAAGAGTGGCTAACCCTTTGCTACGCTGCCCTTTAGTTTGGGTAATAGCCACATGCTGCACCTTTCGTAAAGCGACTAAATGCCAGCTATGGCCAAGCATTCCTGTGTGTATCCAGCAGTCTGTACCGTCTAAGTAGTAGCCCCACTGACGATATCTTAAATAGAGGCCTAAGGTAAAGCCAAGTCCTATTAACCACATAATTTCGGTGATGGGGTTAATTCCCATGCCTATGGTATTCACTAGAGGAACGATTAGGGGAGCCAGTGCCCGCCGCCAGTACCAACCAAAATGGATAGGGTTAAATTGCGTTGGTAAAACTGTGGTTTTAGCTTCAATACCATCCATGTCAGTGAGTAGCTTGGCGACTGTTTTACGAGTCATGCTAGGCACTAACATATGACGTTTGGCTTTCTGTTCAACCTCAGTGCCTTGCACTTGTTTAAAGTAGACCGTCCAAAGGCTTAATAGTCTGCCTATGATAGGCTGAGAAAAGCGAATGACCTGAATGCGCTGTAGGGCTAAGGCGTCATTTTGTTTAGCGATAATCCCGCCGCTACGGTGCAAGGTGTTGCTGTCTCGGCTGAGATGGTAGGGGTAATATTTAAGTACCGAAGCTGCCATTGATATCAGTGAAAGCAGTAGGTAAAAGCCTATCAACATCAGGCTCGCGAACACAATTTGGTAAAGGATACTGATGCTAACCACACGCTCATACCAGAGCAGTGATGACTGCACCACTTGCGTATCAGCAAGCTGTGACCAGTCAAGTTGACCTATGATAGGGCCTGCAATAATGGCAAACCAGAAGAGGTTATTTTGGTATAAGCCAAAGAGTAAGAGTTGCTTAAAGTCTTTACGAACTAGGCTTTCGTTACGGCCACTATTTGACTGCTGTTGGCTTAGGTTTAACACTGTGTCATCGCTACTTGATGCTATTGGACTAGGAAGCAGTGGGTTAACTAAGCTCTTTTTTAGTTGAATAGCTTTGCGGTAGTTTACAGCGGCAAGCTCAGCTTCATCCTCTTTAGAACCTGCTGTCTCAACCACTAAACTATAGAGGCCAAGCGGTCTAAAGTAGATGGGTTGCTCAAGGCGGACATTTTGTATTTTACTCAGTGGAATTTCGTGAGTTTTCTTAAATATGAGCCCCTGACGAACCCCAAGCTTGTCGTCATATAATCGATAACGAAACATAGCCCATTGAATGATGGCGTAGATAAGCACTGCCACCGCCACGCCAACGGCTGCAACTATGACCCAAGGAGAGCTAAAACCTTGCTTCCAACCGGTATAGACCACAGGCACCATGGCATAACCGTTAGTGATCACTAAGCGAATGGTATTTAGGGTGTAGCTAATGATGGACCAGGCTGAAAGCCCTGACCATTGAGAGAACCTTGTCTGCATATCAGCGCTCACTTTTAGCGGGTAGCGGGGCTGACTCTGTTGATGGTTGAGCAGCTTCAGTCGTAACAGTATGAGGTGTTACATTTTCTGCCTTAGCACCTGAATTAGCTTCTGTACCGTTTATGCTGTTATCTTCAGGCGCTGCTACAGCCTCTTGTACTGATTCAGCGGCTAGCTCTTGAGCTTGCGGTGAATTGACTGTCTGGCTTGCTATCCCTGCTTTGGCTAATAAGTGCTGCCTGAGCTTTTCAGCGGTTCGGCTCTCAAGTCCCGGTAACTCTATCTCTGCGCTGCCACTGCCCGCACTGAAACACTTAAGAGTATGCAAACCAAACTTCCGCTCAATGGGGCCTTGGGAGAGGCTGATATGCTGTAGTCGAGTGTAAGGAAGTGATACTCGTTTAAACCAGATAACCCCTTTTTGCATCAATAACTCATTTTCACAAACGCCATAGCCAATAGACTTTGCATGGGCATACCTGAAATAGCAGATAGTGCTTAATACTAAGGCTAGGGCTGATAATATTGGCAGGGCAATAAGTAAAGGTACAGTGGCGACTAAAATGATGAACAGTGACGCTAAGGTAAGTAGCACCAATGAGCCTATGATGCTTTCGCCCATAACTTGGCTGTAATGGCGCTCATCGACGAGTGTGAGTGGGATTTGATCGAAACTAAGCCAGGCGGTTTCATCTTGCTTAGCATGTGCAAGAGCTGGTGGAAGACCTTGTGTAAGTGCATGTGCTTGTGTTTGTACATCTTCAGCTAAACTAGCAGGCTGTGTAGCTGATTCTGCATGAGGCTTAATCGAGTCTTCCATTGCTTCTCATTTTCTTCTCTCCGTTATAGCTCCACTATATCAGTATCAAGCTTGTATTCTCTAGGCGTAGACATATTTCACAACACTTTAGGTTTTTCTTGCTAAGGTGAGAGGTTTATTGATGTTTCTATTAGCTAATAAAATATTGATTATGTAAGCTTAAAAAAGAAAATAAAAACAAGGTCAGCTCAAGATGACAGAAGTATCAAAACAGAAGAAAGCCTTTTTACGTAAACTCTACCTCGCACATACTATCGACAGTGAGCAACATAACTTGTTGTCATTGAATAAATTGACCGGTATGCCGAGAAGAACTTTGCAGGACTCTATTGCCGCTTTAGGTGATATCGGAATCGAATGTCATTTTGTACAAGAAGGTGAGCGTAATAACGCAGGTTATTACAAGATAAGTACCTGGGGACCCATCAACTCTGCTTGGGTTGATACCCATTTGGATGAAATTACTGAGCAGCTTAAGTAAGAAGTTACCTCTGAGTTTTAAGTTTTAAGCTGTAAGCTGTAAGTAAGCGCAAGAAATGATGCCCATCTTCTTTTTAACTTACTAGCTTCTTAACTTATCACTTAGAGCGGCTTTTAATTTCTTTAATGATCTCTTAAGTAATCACTGTTATGCTCCGCCGGCTGCGACTGTGGCAAAACACTCCCTGATTCCTGTAGCAACAGAACCATTCCAGAGTTATCTTTCACACGTTCAAGTCGCGCAACTAATGTGCAATAAAACAGTCATATCAATCGGTATCATATTTTATAGGAGAAAACCGTGCTGGCGAACGTTTCTGGTTTACAGAAAAAACTCAAAATCATCGATAGCAGCAAAGCATTTCAGGGCTTTGTTATCTTCGTCATTATTGTTTCGGCGCTATCGATAGGTGCGCATACTTATAACCTGCCAAACTGGATGGAAAAGGGCTTGTTGATGCTAGATATCGGCATCACAGTCTTCTTTGCTATCGAGATTGTGATCCGTTTCCTGGCGAGTGAAGGACCGAAGAAGTTTTTCAAAAGTGGCTGGAATATTTTCGATACCATCATAGTGATAGGGAGCTTAATTCCTGCTGGCGGCTCGGCAATATTACTGGCAAGGCTCTTGAGGATCTTCCGCGTTCTGCGTTTAGTCTCAATGATCCCTGAGCTGCGAATGCTGGTAAACGCGCTATTAAAAGCGATCCCAAGAATGGGCTATATTGCCTTGTTGATGTTCGTTATTTTCTATATCTACGGCGCGATTGGTAGCATGTTGTTTGCCCATATTAATGACTTCCTATGGGGCGATGTGTCAGCGGCGATGTTAACTCTTTTCAGGGTATCGACCTTTGAGTCGTGGACCTCGGTGATGTATGAAACGATGGAAGTTTATCCCCTTAGTTGGATCTTCTATCTAAGCTTCATCTTCCTTACTGCGTTTGTGTTTCTCAACATGATGGTCGGTGCAGTACTCGATGTGATGACACAAGAGACTGAAGCTATGCGTAAAGAGAAAGAAGCTGAAGAAGCGGAGCTGTTACCTAGTGTCGATGAGGCTGACAAACCGGCGAGTGCCGCGGATGTTGCCGAGCTAAAAGAACAGATCGCCGAATTAAAGGGCTTGCTAACTCAAACAGTACAAACGGCTCAAACTGAGAAGAGGGCTGGATAGCTTAAGCAAAAAGTTCCTAGGCGTTAGCGCCTAGGAACGCCTTTCGGAATTCACAGCGCTCATGTCCCGCCGAATAATCAATAAGTCATCATGAAAGTATGGCTTCCAAAGACATATCCAAATTTAAAGTCACAGACTTCCGGCTTAACAGCGTTGAAGGAACGACTGCACACCTTCAATATCCAAATTCGAAGAGAAGCTTTGCTTGTGATTAATTGGGTGTGGATGCGGCTGTGAGCTTCCAAATCAAGGACGATTTGGTAGAGCCCACAGGGAAGTGCTAGTGGCGAGTCGCAGAAGCATCCGCACATAAGCGCACGGCAAGTGATAGATAACGATGAAAGTAAGATTTTCAATAACCAAGAAAGTGCCAAAATCACTGGATTCCGGCTTAAAAGCATTGCCGGAATGACAGCTAGAGATAGTAGCGTAACGTTAGCGATAGCAGACATAAAAAAGCCACTCTATAAAAGCGTGGCTTAACGATTAAAGCAGATCATGCTGACAAGCTAGGCGGCCTTGCGTCTCGATACCTGCTCATATCCGGTGCGGATAAAGCCGGTAAGGAAGATAAATAGGATCAGATACCAGAGACGGTAATCTTGCTCAACTTCTTGAGTATCCTGATTGACTTGCTCAAGCTTCTGTCCTGAAACCTGCTGAGTGGCACCTTTTGGTGGCACTGCGCTGGTTTCCGGTGCCGCTTGTGGCTGCGTGCTGGCAATCAAGGCTAAGCCAAAGCCTGCCGCTTGCTCATTGGTGTAGTCAGTGAAGGCTTCGTTGCTGGTGACTACATCATGCTGGTTAGCGATTTCAGTATAGGTTTCAACCATCTTTTTAATGGTTTCAGCATCGGCTTCCCAGTAGCCTTTTCGCACCGCTTCGAGCATACGTTCGATGATCTGCGCTAGGGCTTCAGGATTGGCGTTTTCGAAGAATTCACGCATCTGCATATCGTACTTATCATCAATATACACATCGAAGAACTCTTTCCAGTGATCGTCACGAATCGCTTCGGGTGTCATCACCTCCCAGCCCCACATGTTGTTCATTCTATCTAACATCACAGTGGCGCCAGCATAACCTGAGTCTTGCATCGCCTTGATCCAGCGCGGGTGGAAGTAGCGGCTACGCATCTCTTGGTTGATAAACTCGCCCATGGTTTGACTCTTAAGCTGATCTTTACGTCTCAGGTTCGAAACATACATCTCAGGTGTCTTACCATCTAAGTGACGCACGGCTAGGCCAATACCGCCAAAGTACTGGAAGGGGTCATCGTTCGTCATTAGCGCATAGAGGTTGGTCGAACGAGAGAAGATCACTCCGTCAGTGCCTGACAGCACTTTAGAGTAAAGTCCGGTATCGCCGACATTTTCGCTCCAACGGCTCTCATCTTTACCGAAGGCATAACCCATACGGTCTAAATAGAGATTGGCAAGCTTGCTGTCATCTTCCCAGGTATCAGACGCTAAGCTGCTATCAGCCAGACCTGTACCATAGTTACCCGTCTCGTTAGAGAAGATACGAATAGATGATAGGTAGTCAGCATCTTCCTCTGACTTACCCTCTTCGATAAGGGTTTGCTTCAGGGCATTAGCATGGCGGTAGACGAAGTTGTTCTCCTCCTTCATCTTAGCGACCTTGTCGATGGCTTCGGCAAGAAATAGCATCACATTAGGGAAGGCGTCACGATATAGGCCAGTTGCTGAGATCACCACATCGATACGTGGACGTTTAAGCTCAGAGACTGGAATAATCTCAGTATCGACCACATCACCGCGCTGATCCCACTTAGGCTTTAGGCCCATAGCATGAAGGATCTGTGCTTCAAGGGCGCCGTGATGACGCATGGTTTCTAGTGACCATAGTGAGAAAGCGAGTTTCTTCGGGTAAGTACCATGCTTAGCCACATAATCATTGATGGTTTGATCCATCAAGGTGACACCCGCATCATAGGCCTCTTTCGAGGGCACTTTGGCTGGGTTAAAGCCAATAAGGTTACGCCCGGTAGGTGCTGCATCGGGATTACGGATAGGGTCGCCGCCATAGCTCACCGGGATATAGTTCCCCGATAGTGCTGAAAGCAGGTTGTCTATCTCGGCAATATGTTGGAAGTTATCCCAAAACTTCTGCGCTTCCTCAAGCTTAGGGGTTAACGCTTCAGGAATATCTTTAAGCGGCTGCTTTTCGATAAAGGCCTTCAGTAGTGCAAAACCTTCTAATGCCTCTAGCTTGACCACATCGCGCTCATCTTTGCGATTTTCCTTAGCAATGGCTAGGCCGTGTTTTTGCTCATAATCAGAGGCTAAGGTGACATACTCTTCACCCAGCATCTGGATCATAGTGCTGTATAGGTGTGTCTGCTCTGGCAGTAGGCCAAAGATATGCACGCCAAGTGGCTGACTCAATTGCGCCAGTTGATTGAGGTGATCTTGAATCTTGACCACATAAGTATCAAAGTCAGCTGCTAAGTCTTCACCTGTGATAGATAGATCTTTAAGGATATTGAGGGTACTCGCCGCCTTAATGATATTTTCACGGGTGTTTTCTTTGGTTTGACCTTGCTCAAGTGTCATAAAGTTTGAGATAAGATCGTTAAGCTTGGCGACTTCAGTATACAGACCCGCTTTTGCAAAACCTGGAGTCAGGTGACTAATCATAGTCGCGCGGCCGCGGCGTTTAGCCTGCATCGCCTCACCGACGTTATCAATAATATAAGGGTAGAAAACCGGGATATTACCAACCGCTAAGCTAGGTGCATCATAGACAGATAGCCCACGCTCTTTACCCGTTAACCACTCTTGTGAGCCGTGGGTTCCGAGATGAATATAAGCATCGACCCCAAACACGTCTCGGGTGTAGATATACATTGCTAAGTAGCTGTGGTTAATCGGCGTTTTGGTGCTGTGATAAAGTGAAGCGTGCTCATCAATGGTTTCACCGCGCATCCCTTGGGGCAATACAATCATGTTACCTAGGCTCATACGCGGGATAACAAAGGCAGGTTTACCAGCATTATCGGCGAGCAACTTGCTCTCTTCAGGCTTACCCCAGCGAGCAATGATTGGATCTTTGACTGATGCTGGTAGTTGATTAAACCAATCAAGGTAAGTATCCAGCGGCAGGTAGTCGGCAAGGCCTTGCTCAATTAAACCTGAAGTATCTTCATTTCGGTAATATGGGCGAAGCAGTTTACCTGCACTTTCAATGATCTCTTGTGCCTCTTTAAGCTCGATATTGTAGCCTTGAGCCTTCATCGCCTTAGCGATCTGTTCGATAGAGGAGGGCACATCAAGGAAGGCGGCACCGATGTTTTTCTCACCTGGAGGGTAGTTCCAAATGAAGGTCGCAACCTTCTTATCAGCATTTGCAATCTTGCTTAAGTTTGCATGGTTATAGGCACGTTCAACTAAGGCGGCCATATGTGCAGGCATGGCTTTTTTTACGCCTTTGTCGCTGGCTGCTATAACGATAGGATCGGTACTTCCAGTATCTTCAGGCATAACAAGGAAGAAAGGCGTCAGTGATGCCGATACACCAGTATGGTCGGCTTCAAATTCTGCTTCATCGCCGTCACTGTAGTTAAGTGCATGGATAACGGGGACACCGATTTTGGTGAACTCAGAGCGCCTTTTTTCTACATAGTGTAGTGAGCGGTAGTTGATCATCAGATCGATACGCGCTTTATCATTGCTATCTATCAATAGCTCAGGGTAGGTCAGCGACTCATCATTGCCTTCAAAGAACACGCCGAATGCCTTAGCGCCTTTAGCTTCAAGGTCATTAATTATCTGGTCAACAATCTGCTGCTGTTCATAATCGATAACCGATCTGTGCATCGCTACCGCAATAACAGGCTGCTTGGCTTGGCTATCGGCTGAAAGCCACTGGTAAAAATCCTTCTCATTGCTGGTGACCAGATCGGGGAAGTTCGGGTGGTATAGCCCGACATTTGGCACGATGACTGGTTCTGCAGCTTGAGTTTCTGAAAGCTTAAATACCTGGTTAGAGAGGTAAACCATCATGTTTTGATAGTTTTTACGGCCTGCATTTTTAAAGTAAAGCCCAAGCTTATCTTTGTCTGAAGCCTGTAGCCCTTGGTTCATCTTGCTGTTGTTAAGATCGCCCAAGGAGATCACAGCAACATCAGGTGCCTTAGCCAAGTTAGGCTCAAACTGCTTAAACATATACTTAGACAGCGCTGGGTTGATGCCATCAAGCAAGATAAGATCGGCGTTTGACCAAGCGGCAAATACCTCTTCGTCACTTTTATCTTTGGTGCTGAAAACCGCCAAGCTAAATGGCTGATCTTTAGCTAGGTTTTCGAGCAGAGCCCCTTTAGATTTTGAAGCATGACCTGACATCATCAAGAGTACTTCTGGCGGCTCTTTACTAAATGCTGTTGGGGATAGCACCAGTAACATACAGAGCAGAATTATTCGCATTACAGATTTTCCTTAGTGGCCTGGGCTGGCGTTTGGCTAGACATTTGTGAGGCGGCATTAGCAGTATCTTGCTCACCAGCTTCAGGGACATAAACAAAGCTGCCGTCTGCCATCTTATAAGCAACACCTGCGCGCATCCCTTCGCCCGAGCCAATTGACCCAGTCGATTTATACTGTTTGATCTCTTTGCCCTCTTTGACGATGACTTCCATGTTAGGTTTGCCGGCATTTTTAACCACAGTGACATCATCTTCAGAGAAGATATTCATAGGGTTTTGAGCCATGGCAATAAGCAGGGCGGCAATGATCACCAAGAAGACATCAATGAGGTTAACGGCACTGACAATCGGGTTTAGCTCCTCATCTTCATCGAGAAATCGCATTAAGCCTCTCCCTTAATTTTGCGAATGTTAATCAGCTCATGGGCGAACCAGCGCTTTTTCACTGAGGCTGGCCAGAAGGTAATAGTTGAGATAACGAGTCCCCAAATTACGGCCGCAAACGCCACAATAAGGTTTTCACTGATCCCTTGAATGTTGCCATCACCTAAGGCTTTGAGCGCAGGTCCCATTGGGATCATAGTGGCGATAAGTCCAAGCATAGGCGCGATACGCGTCACGATACGTAGACTCTCTAATTTCTTAAGCGCAAACACCTCGAGTTCATCTTCAGAAGCGCTTGGGTTGTTAGCAAAGTAGTTGTGTACTGGGTAACCCGCTAACCATTGTGATTTTTTGTTATTGATTTGGGTTTGATAGCCAGCGCTATTCTTTTTTCTGACGAGATAAAGAGAGAGGAACCGCCCCAGAGAGTAAATGGCGTAGATGAAAAGTAGGACAATAATGATTAACACAGGGGTCATAAGCATGGCGGATACGTTTGCCATTAAAGATTCGATTTGTTGAATATTCACAGGTTTTGGTCTCAGGTATGTAAAGAAAGTGGAATGTAAACTATTTGGATGATAATGGCAAGAATGCAAATGAGATCGATTCGTATTTTTATTTGATCTTATTTAAAACTTAAGTATGATGCCTTCACATAACTAATAACATGTCTACTTTTTGTTAAATTTTCTAAGGAATACACGCTATGTTTAAGCCTGTCCCTGCACTGGTTGCTGTTGCCGTATCGACTGTTTTGTTCTCATCGGGGGCTAAGGCCGACGACCTGCCGATTAATGATGCTGCCCAGCAGATGGAAGTGCTTGTGATCAGCGGCACTCGTACTGAAAAGCCGCTGAAAGATGTTGCTGGCAGTATCTCAGTGGTGACCGCTGAGGAGATTGAGCGCCAAGTGGCTACCGATATGAGCCAGCTGTTTAAGTATGATCCGAGTATCCAAGTTACAGGTGGTATCGGTGGCGCGCAGAACATAGTGGTGCGTGGCATGGGAAGCGACCGCATCTTGATGATCAAAGATGGCATGCGTATGAATGAAGGCTATGGCGCTGATGGTCTTAACGACATTGTTGGTCGTGGCTTCATTGAGACTGACACGCTTAAGCAGGTAGAAGTGGCCAAAGGAGCGGCATCATCTCTGTATGGCTCAGATGCACTGGGCGGCATAGTGGTATTTACGACTAAAGATGCCAGCGATTACCTCGAAGAGGGCGAGACTGTTGGCGGTAACATTAAAGTCGGATATTCAGACCTGAGTAGTCAGGCCAATGTCTCAGGCACTCTGGCACTAAAAACCGGTGATTTTGAGCAGATGCTTAATGCCAGCTACCGCGATGGTGAAGAGGAGAAGCGTTACAATGAAGCGCAAAGCCCCTTTAAAGTTGAATCGAGCAGCGTGTTATATAAGGCCAAGTACCACTTAAACGATACCGATTTTTTGAGCTTTAGTGCTGATTTGTGGCGTCAAACCCGTAAAGGTGAATCTGCTGATGGCCTGCTTGCCTACTTTAGAGGGCTAGAAGAGTACGGTTATAACATCGAAGAGGAGAACTCTACCTCAGAAAAAAGCACTGATGCCTTTAAGCTTGAGTATCGTTCAGAAGCAAATACCGCAATGTATGACTACTTAAGTGTGGCTGTTTATAGCAACTCTACTAATCAAGATGATGAAGAGTATGCGTTTCTTGATATCAATGCGCCTATGTTTGGTGTGATTGAGAAACGTGATATGTGGAAAACGGGCTACTTTGAGCAGCAGACCACAGGCTTTTTGTCTAATGCGACCAAAGAGATCAATGACTGGAACACCATAGGTTATGGTTTAGATGTTGAAAGCTCTACCAGCTCTCGTACAGTGGTTGAGTACCGTGAAGTTGAAGGCTCGCCAACAAAAGATGTGACGACAGATAAGTTTCCTAAGACAGATGTCTTTAGAGCGGGTCTGTTTGTAAACGATGAAATGAAGTTCCTCGATGATCGTTTAACGGTAACACCTGGTGTGCGCTTTGATATGTATAAGATGGACCCGAACGGGGCGCTTAAAACCGACGGTGAAGAATTTAAGAAGTTTGATGAAAACCATACCTCGTTTAACTTAGGTGCACTTTACTCTATCAGCAACTACCTAACCGCTTATGCGCAGTTTGGGCAGGGCTTTAAGGTGCCATCATATGATTTAGCTTATATTGAGCACACTAACTCACCAACCTCGGACTATACCTATACGATTGTGCCAAGCGATGACTTAGCACCAGAAGAGAGTAACAGCTACGAGATAGGGCTACGTGGTCACGTTGGTGATATGGCCTTTACTTCGGCTATCTTCTATAACGATTATACGAACTTCCTCACCACTGAATTGGTTAGCACAGAAACCATAGACGGTGTGCGTTACGAGACGTATCAATATAACAATATTGACTCGGTTACCATTAAAGGCGCTGAGGTTGGTTTGACTTACTATATAGGCGATGAGCTCTCAATCTTTGCTAACGCTGCTTATCAAGATGGTAAGAATGACAACACTGGCGATTACATCACTAGCATTAGCCCACTGTCAGGGACTGCGGGTGTCACTTATGAGTCTGAGTCTTGGTCATCTGATCTTGTGATGAACTGGGCAGATCGCATGACTAAGGTCAATGAAGGCGATGCCGAAGTGGCGGGTTATGCGGTTGTCGATTGGTTACTTAACTATGATATTAGCGACAACTTTAGACTCAACCTTGCGGTTAACAATATCTTCGATACTGAATATGTCCGTTACAGCAACGCATCGGGACATGCTGAAGACTTTGATATGAGCCAAGTGACAGAGGCGGGGCGTACCTTCGCAGCGAGCCTGTCATATAAGTTTTAAGCCTGATTAGCTCTTAAAACTGACAAGCTCTTAAAACTGAGTAGCTGCTAGAGCTAACAAGGTCTAAGAGCTAAGAAGATTTTAGGGCTAAGAGGGGCTGAAACTGAGAAGGTGCTAGAACAGAGAAGGTGCTAGAACAGAGAAGCTAACAGGGAGGTAAGGTTTTAAAGCCCCAAGGTTCACAAAAAAGGCTATAGACTCATTGAGTTTATAGCCTTTTTTATTGCCATTAGCTGTACAGCTTAAGCGAGTAAAAATGTGTAAGCGATAAATCCCAGCCAGCTGATAACCAGCAATGCCCAAGGCAGCCCATTGCCTTTGGTACTTGTATCAACCTCAACATCGTCATTCACTTCAGCTTCTGCTGCGCGAGCTTTGGCTTTAATATCTTGTTTGCGAGACTTATCCCTATCCCTTGCTTTACTCTTTTGTTGCTTCTTATATTCAGCAATACCTTTCTCGATACCTAAAGCAATGAGCCTAGTTTGCTCTTTTGTTTGTCCAGGTTTTTGAGTGGCTTTGGCAACTTTCATCGCCTCATTTTGTGTTTCTGTTGAGATCTGTTTGGCCATCGTATCTGCGAGTCTCTGCTGCTATCTATTAAGGAGGTGCTAGGGAAGTGCTAGGCTTGGTAAGGTTAACATTGTGGGCATAAAGTGACTAGATGCTTAGCGTATTCCGATGGGAATCAATAGATTTAGATACAAACAAACTCCATCATGAGTGCAGACTTTTGGTATTCTGAGATTCTATTCCCGATCAATTGCTATAAATTGATGATCAAACTTGAGAACTCGCTCACAAAGTAAGGAAGACAATTGAGTCAAAAAAACGTGGTATCTAACCCTGATGAGGAGCAATCTCAGGCATTCTCAGCAACAAAACAGTCCAAAACTGTCGCCAAGCGCGCAGTACTTCCCTGGATTGCCACATTTCTAAAACCCTACCGTTTACGGGTTGTTGCTGCGATCATCTTTCTGTTTATCGGGTCACTCGCCTGGCTGTCGCTAGGGCAAGGCGTGCGCTTGATGGTTGATGAGGGCTTCTTGCAAGAAAATGGTGAGCGGCTCAATGAGATAATCATGTTGGTGATAGGCATTACCGCGCTCAGTAGTTCAGCGATTTTTTGCCGTTTCTACCTGATGACCTGGCTAGGGGAGCGGGTTAGCGCCGATATCCGTTTAAAAGTGTATGACCACCTGCTTAAACTGTCTCCCGGCTTTTATGCCAAACTGCGCACAGGAGAGGTGATTTCACGTTTTACGGCCGACTCCACCTTGCTGCAATCTGTGGTGGGTTCAAGCTTGTCGATGGCGCTGCGGGCGAGTGTGACTGTTATTGGTGGTATCGTCATGATGGCTATTACTAGCATCAAAATGACGGGGCTGGTCTTGCTTGCTGTGCCTATGGTGCTCGGCCCTATCTTCTTTTTTGGCCGCAAGGTGAGGGAGCTTTCTCGCAAAAGCCAAGACAGAGTCGGCGATCTCGGTGCCTATGTGGATGAAACCCTGCATGAGATCCACACCGTACAAGCCTATTCCCATGAAGAGCAAGATAGAAAGCTGTTTACCGAACGCGTTGAGTCTGTGATGGATGCGGCAAGAGGGCGGATCTGGTATCGCTCAGTATTAATTGCACTGGTGATGTTCCTCAGTATTTTAGCCATAGCGTTAGTCACTTGGGTGGGCGCTCACGATGTGATGTCTGGCGGCATGACGGGCGGTGAGCTGTCAGCCTTTATGTTTTATGCGGTGATGGTGGCAGGCTCAGTGGCGACTATCAGTGAGGTGATTGGTGAAATTCAGCGTGCAGCCGGCGCCTCAGAGCGTTTAATTGAGCTGGTTGAAGCGCCGATAGATATCCCAACGGCCGAGCAGCCAATCAGTCTTCCCCAAACCGTAAGGGGGGAGTTAACACTCAATCAAGTGCGCTTTAGTTATAAGAACATCAGTGCTGATGATCTCAGTAATGCCAATGGCAAAGACAAAGACAAAGACAAAGACAACGATAGCGCCAAAGATGAAGAGGTCATTCGAGGCTTAGATATTCATATTCAAAGCGGTGAGCGTGTGGCGCTAGTGGGGGCGAGCGGTGCAGGCAAGAGTACCTTGTTTGAGTTGCTGCAGCGCTTTTACTGTTTAGACAGTGGCACCATTGAACTCGATGGTGTCGATATCGCTCAGTTAAAGCCGCAACTACTGCGTCAGCAATATGCTTTGGTGCCACAAGAGTCAGTGATCTTTGCTACAAGCGTGCTGGAAAACGTGCGTTATGGTCGTTTAGATGCCAGTGAAGCTGAGGTGATAAAAGCCTGTGAAGCGGCCCGCGCCCATGAGTTTATTAGCGAGTTTAGTGAGGGGTATCAGACCTACTTAGGCGAGCGAGGCGTCAGGTTATCCGGCGGTCAAAAGCAGCGCATTGCGATAGCGCGCGCCATATTAGCCGACAGACCAATACTGCTGCTCGATGAAGCGACGAGTGCGCTGGATGCCATCAGCGAGCACAAGGTGAAGCAAGCCCTAGACAGTTTAATGGTCGGCAAAACCACTTTGATTATCGCCCACCGCTTAGCGACAGTGCTCAATGCCGACCGCATTTTAGTGATGGACCAAGGCAAGCTCGTCGCCAGCGGTACCCATCAGGATTTGATGAGCTCAAGTGAGCTCTATCGAGAGTTTGCGAGTTTGCAGTTGATAACAGATGTGGCTTAGTTGTCGGATAACAAGTAGCAAGTTTCTTTGGCTAGGTTGGTGTTTGTTGTTTTAATTAGTTATTAACTTGGAATATTTCCAAACTCTGTTTGGATAAAAGTCGTGGAATTCCATTCCACACCAGGGCAAGGAGGACTGCTCGTCCTTATCCTCCTTGCATCCACCTATGACGCCCCGGCGAAGTTACATGCATTGAGTACGGGCCTCAAACTCCAACAAAAATTACCTAACGGCTCAGATGCTACATCCATGTAGCCCCGAGCCTGAACCATCTTCCATGATGGTTCTACGGCAATTTTCATCTACGTATTTCGCCAACTTCCAACGGGGTATTATTGTCGTCTGTAGCTGAATCTTGATTGATGAGAAGTAGGAAGTATGTGCAGAGTCCCCCTGAGTGTGACCTGCTCATTAAACCGTTGTTGAAAATTATTGTATACATCTCTCCAAACTACTGATAATAAAACTGTAATTTGTCTTGTTGGAATAGCTTGTTAGCTGTATTTACACCGATGTTTATTTAATGAAGTAACCAACAGGAAGCCAGTGCCCACTGCTTTTGCTAAGAGTTAATGTTTCAATTACTGATTTTTTATTCTGAAATTCGGTTTGAAACTGAATTACTAAGTACTCACCCTCAGGGACACCTGGAAGTGATGAAAACTCTTTTTTACCTAATTCAGCTCGCGATTTAACTTTGCCTAGTGGAGTTCGTACACTTTTAAGGGCGCTATCCCATTTATTTTGTGATAGTTGTGATTTAAAGAAGGAATCTGACTTTTGCCAACTTTCAGTGTAATTACCTGCATCCACAATTTGAAGCCACTCTTTTGCTGAAGCTGAAGCTGAAGGTTCATTAGCCCAAACAAAAGAAGAAATACATAATGATAAGATTAATATTAGTGTCTTCATAATAATTCCATTTACTCTAAAGATAATCGATATAGCCATACCTAGAATACAGCTAACGCCCTAATAGTGGGAGGGAATTGTTTGATAAAATGTGTAAAGAAACGAAACACTGTCAACCGTTGTGTGTTCCTTTTTATTGCCTTGTTAGCTTGCGCGATCATCCGTAGTGTTTTTTGAAATCATAAGGTCGTTCTCAGGCATCCTGCCTTCACGACATTGGTATATCCCTATACTGAACCCGCTGCAAGGGATAGGTAGCCATGAAGGGTCGACCTTCAATTAAACTACCCAATACCAACTCAAGTTGAAATAAATGAGTGGGCAGTCATATATTTTTTCTGAGTAAAGCAAAATCGGAGAGAGGAAACGACTAAGTGTAGATGCGGCTGCGAGCTTCGGTTTCAGGGATGAAACCGCAGAGCGGCCAGGGAAGGTTTCACAGCGACTCGCAGAAGTATCTGCGCAAAAGCGAGCCGCAGGCTATAAGTACCAATGAAGGGGCGACCTTCAGTTAAGCTACCCAATACCAACTCAAGTTGAAGCTAAAACAAAAATGTAACCAGTCTTCATTCAAAGGCTGGCTAACACTTAGTGCTTAGTCATCTAGCCAATCCATATTTGGCAATGCATCTAGGTGTTGCTCATAACGCTTGGCGTTAAAAGTGGTTTCATTTTTCATGATATCGAATATTTCCACACCTAGTGCACAGGCCATCCATTGAATGGCTTCTTCGCGGGGCGTTCCTGTCATGACTAAACGCATCAAGGTTGCTTTTACCTTTTGGGGCTCACCATCGGCGATCTGATTTTCGACAGTTTCAATTAATGTCTCTTCTGTCATGTAGTCGTCTTGATCTTGTTGCTGGTCCATTGTTGCTCTCTGTTATCTAGCTATCTGTTATCTAGCTGTCTGCTAGTTATTGGGTGCCATTATGCCACAGGGATAAGATAAATCGGACTGTCATATTTATTTCTGAAATACAGGCTAAATCGATGAAATAAGGCTGCTCATGAAACTCAGTGTAGATACGGCTGCGTATCTCTCGCTGGGAAGCGGTAGATGACATTGAAGGCTAGACCTATAAACACATCCCCAAATATCAGCCCACTCAAATGAAGCAAAGGCAAAATGTCATCAAGCCCATTCGAAGCTATGTAAAAATTGTGATTGAACTTGTCAGTTGGCGGCATTATGTCAATATGTGCAAGGCCTACTGTTGACTCAACGAAAGAACATTATGTCGAAAATATTAAAACGGATTTTAACCTCGATGGTGGTGACAGCTGTCATCTACCTAGGCATTGCTCTGGGACTGATCTATTTTGGTGGGGCTGATACTGCCGATGATGCGGAGCAAGGGATCGACTTTTCTGAGATGAAGCTAGATTACAGCGATATGCCTGCACTGCAGCATTATACTGCTCGCGATGGAGCGCAGCTGGATTACCGCTACTATGCCAGTGACTCTGATAAGATATTGATACTGCTCCATGGCTCTGGCTGGCACAGTCAGCAATTTTACCCATTAGCTCAATATATCAGTGAGCAGGGGTTAGCTCAGGTGGTGACGCCTGATCTGAGAGGCCATGGGGTTAACCCACAAAGACGCGGTGATATCGATTATATCGGCCAGTTTGAAGATGATTTGGCCGATCTTATTACGCAACTTAAGTACGAGAAGCTGGAGCACGAGAAGCTGGAGCAAGCTAAGCCTGTGGCGCAAGTTATCATGGGCGGGCATTCATCTGGCGGTGGTTTAGCGATACGTTTTGCTGGTGGCGAGCATGGCCACTTGGCAGATGCTTATCTGCTGTTAGCGCCATTTATCTATTATAACGCGCCGACAACGCGGCCAAATGCTGGGGGCTGGGCCAAACCCTATACCACAAGAATTATCGGCTTAAGCATGCTAAACAATATTGGCGTTGCTGGTTTAAACCATCTGACGAGTATCGCGTTTAGTATGCCTGAGTCAGTCCGTAATGGGACTGAGACACTCGCTTACTCCTACCGGCTCAATACCTCGTTTGCACCGCGAGATTATTCCAAAGACTTAGGCACAATGACTCAGCCGCTTATGCTGCTGGTGGGCAGTGAAGATGAGACCATGTTTGCCGATAAATATCAGGGGTTAATCACACAAAGCGTAATAAATAGCCAACAAGCCGAGGTGAAAGTACTGCCTGAGTTAACTCATATGGGCATAGTGGTGAGCCCAAAAGTTAGACCTGTTATTGAAGAGTGGCTTGAAAGATTGTAGAGCGAGGTACGAGTTCCTAGATCCTAGAAACTCGTACCTCGTTGGTTACTTTCTTAACTCTCTGCGTAAGATTTTTCCTACTGTCGACTTAGGCAATGCAGCCATAAACGCTATCTGTTTAGGTATCTTATATGCGGTAAGTTGCTCACGGCAGTAGCTGATTATCTCAGCTTGTATTGCATCGGTATCACTGGTTTGGTCGGCCAGTACAATCACGGCTTTGACTGCTTCGCCACTGCGCTCATCTTCAACACCAATCACCGCGCACTCTAGAATCGCCTCATGATTCGCCAGTACATCTTCCACTTCATTTGGATAGACGTTAAAGCCAGAAACAATAATCATATCTTTCTTACGGTCGACTATCTTGTGTAGGCCATCTTTTGTGGCTAAGGCGATATCACCGGTTTTAAAGTAGCCATCTTGGGTCATCACCTTGGCTGTTTCATCGGGCTTATTCCAATAACCACTCATCACTTGGGGGCCTTTTACTGCTAACTCACCCGTTTCGCCCAGCGGGACTTCAACATCATCGTTATCGAGGATCTTTACACAAGTACCTATCACAGGCTTGCCTATGGTGCCTAGCTGCTCAAGACCTGGGGCGTTGAGCGATACCACAGGAGAGGTTTCTGACAGACCATAACCTTCAGAGATGGTGCACTGTGTGGTCTGTTGCCACATACTTGCCGCCGCCTGAGTGAGGGCTGTGCCACCTGATATAGTGACTTTGAGATTGCTGAAATCCAGTGCTTTAAATTCAGGTTGATGACACAGGCCAACAAACAGGGTATTGAGGCCGGCAAAACCTGTGAATGGGTAGCTAGCTAATGTCTTGATAAGCGATGAGATATCTCTTGGGTTTGGCACCAATACCGAGCAGCATCCACGCTCAAAATACAGTACTAGATTCACCATAAATGCATAGATATGGTAGACAGGTAATGGGGCGACAAATATCTCTTCCCCTTCAATTAATCGAGTGCCTAAACGGGATTTTATCTGCATCGCATTAGCAATCAAATTACTGTGGCTGAGCATCGCGCCTTTGGCTAAGCCTGTTGTACCACCTGTGTATTGCAGCGCTGCAAGCTGAGATAAGTTTGAGCTTAAACGCTCAAAAGGCAGCTTTTCCCCTTGAGAGAGCACCTCTAAGAATTTGTGTGTGGTAAAGCTCACGCTTGGCTGCTCTTGAGGGGCGAGTAGATCCGCTGCATGGGTTGCTATCACTGTGTCGATAGTGGTGTTTGCCACTACGTTTTCAAGTGTGGGTAGCAAGTCTGACAATACTACCAGTACCTTTGCCCCTGAGTCATTGTACTGATGAGTCAGTTCGCGCTCTGTATACAGTGGGTTAGTGTTCACTAACACCATGCCCGCTCGAATTGCACCATAAGCGGCAATCACATATTGAGTTATATTGGGCAGTTGAATGGCAATGCGATCACCCGCTTTTAGGCCGGGTATGCTTTGTAGGTATGCGGCAAAGTAGCGTGAATCTCGCTCAACTTCACTAAACGTGGTGTGATGACCTAAGCAGGCATAGGCCGTTTTATCGGCATACTTTTCACTGGCTTGTTCAATCAGATCGATAAGCGAGCTGTATTGTGTGAGGTCGAGGGTTGAATCTGAATCGTATGCCATGCCTGAGCCCTTGTTGTCATCTAATCGTCAAATAGCGTTATTTTTATTTTTGGTACTGCTAGTAGATACTGCTAGATAAAATCAAACAGGCGTTTAGATTAGAGCGAAATTAAGGGATAGGTCAACAAGAAATGTGAAATAGATCACCATATGCTATGCGGTGTAACATTATGTTAATTTTAGAGTTATGGCTCTATTTGAGTTATTTAGTTGCGGAAAGCTTCCAAGTTCAAGCTAGGATTGAAGCACAAGCATTGAAATACAAGCTTGAGATGTTGCCCAGGATAGTGAGCGCCTGCGAGTCAAAATGGCTAGCAGGCGGCTGATGGGATTACGGAGTGAAAAAGTTAGACTCTTGAGAGACTTGATTACTGACTAAGTTAACATCAAGGATAGTGAAGTTTATTTTTGCTCGTCTAGTACGAATACTTCTTGTCGGCGCCCCCGCTACCTTCTTATATGAAGCTGAGTCAGTGATAACTGTGATCGGGTGGGATAACTGTTCTCCGGCTTTTACTGTCACCAATTTATTGCCATTGAGTCGATAGTCTAAATCTCCAGTTACGTTTATCTGGTAAACCTTTTCCATCTGGGTTTTATTACGAATTTTGAGGGTAAAACTATTCTCAATTTTATCGTCTAAAGTTTCACGGTATAAGCTCATTCTGTCTCTTAGCACGTTGAGCTGAATATCTTTTTTCAATGAGATATCTGCGGCAATGACACCAAGCATAATTAAAATACATAGCCCATAGCCACTGAATTTAAGTGATTTAAGCGGCGCGTTCTTCTTGCCTGCTAAATCATTTTCACTGTGATAACCGATGAGGTTTTTCGGATAATTAAATTTATCCATCGTTTGGTTACAAGCATCGACACAAGCCCCGCAGTTGATGCATTCATACTGCAGACCGTTGCGAATATCTATACCTGTTGGGCAGACATCGACACACAAATTACAATCAACACAATCACCTAAGTCAGTTTCATGTTTACGTTTACGCGGGCCTCTAGACTCACCTCTTGCAGCGTCATAGGAGACAGTGATGGTGTTGGCATCAAACATGGAAGATTGAAATCTAGCATAAGGACACAAGTGTAAGCAGACCATCTCTCGCATCAAGGAAGCGTTGACGTAAGTACAGATGGCAAAGAACCATACCCAAGCTGTGAGCAAAAAGCTGGCATTGAAGCTGAATATTTGAGGGTAGAGGGTTTGAGCTGGAACGAAGTAGGCGATAAAACCACAGCCTGTTAAAAGGCCTATCACTCCCCAGATAAGGTGCTTACTGACGCGTTTGATTATCTTGTTTCTATTCCAAGGTGCTTTATCTAAGCTGCGGCGTTTATTTTGATGACCCTCAATCTTATTTTCTATCCAAACAAACATAAATGTCCAAGCTGTTTGCGGGCATAAATAGCCACACCAAACTCGGCCTAAAAATGTTGTGATAAAGAAAAGTAGAAAAGCGGCGGTAATAAATATCCATGCCAGCAAAGTAAAGTCTTGCGGCCATAGTGTTGTGCCGAAAAAGAAAAAGTTCTGCTCTTCAAGGTCGAATAAAACAGCTTGCCTGCCCTGATATTGAATGAGTGGCAGTGCAAAGAACAAAATCACCAGTAGGCTATTTAATCCTGTACGTAAACGTTGGAAATATCCCTTTTGTGCGCGACTATAAATCTTGTTTATTTTAGGCGTGACCGCTGATTCATGAGGCGGGACTGATAACTGCTTGATGGGAATTGCATGTTCTTTTGATTTTGATACGTTTGTGGGTGATATTTCATTTTCTAAATTCAGACTTTGCTGGCTGTTATTTCTCATTACGGTTCCAAAAGCATATGCACACAGATGTAATACCAACTGCTATTACGTTTTTAGTAATAAATGGTTTTGTTGCTTAAGCAGTTAATGTTTTTATTTAACTCTGGTGATATTAATAGCAAGTTAGAGGCCACAAATGTTGGTTGTTAAGTAGTTGATTTTATTTGTGCAATTAACTGGAGGTAATATCTGTGTCGCGATATATCGCGTATTGGCGATATATCACGATTTTTGTGAGGTGAGTTTATCTGGCTATGGCTAACTTTTTCATCCGTGATCGTAAGGTGCTCGGCGGTAAGCCAAGTACTTGCGCTGCACCTGCTGGGCCGGATATGCGCCAGTTAACTTGTTGCAGGGTATGCTTGATATGTTCAGCTTCAACTTCAGCTAATGTCGCGCCTAATGGTGAGCGTGTTTCGATCTCTTGCTCTAAGATTTTAGGGATCTGCAAAATCTGGCCACTTGAGAGAATACTATAGCGCTCAAGCACGTTCTGCAGCTCTCTTACATTGCCGGGCCAAGAGTAACTGGTTAAGTTTTTAAGGCTAGATTTAGTTACCCCTTTCAATTTCTTACCTAATTTTTTATTGAGATCATCCATGATATGGCTCACCAGTTGCGACATATCAGAAGGGCGTTCTCGTAAGGCGGGGACCTTAATTGGAAACACATTAAGACGATAATAGAGATCCATTCTAAATAATCCCTGTTCTACTCGTTGGAGTAGGTCGTGGTGTGTGGCGGCTATCAGTCTGATATCGACCTTTATTGTTTCACTACTGCCGACCCGCTCAAATTCTTGCTCTTGAATTACACGAAGTAACTTTGATTGAGCTTCAAGGGACAGCTCTGCAATTTCATCGAGAAATAGCGTGCCATTATTAGCGAGTTCAAAGCGTCCTTTACGTCGGCTGGTTGCCCCGGTAAATGCGCCTTTTTCATGGCCGAATAGCTCACTTTCTAGCAGCGCGGGTGAGAATGCAGCACAGTTAACGCTCACCATAGGTTTATCATTGCGGTCACTTAACTTATGTAGATTACGAGCAACCAGCTCTTTACCTGTGCCATTTTCGCCTAATATCAAAACAGTACTGTTAGTATTTGCGACTAACTTAATCTGTTGAATCATCTGCTTAATTATCGTGCTCTGGCCTGAGATGCTCACATCTCCTTGCTTATCGGCTAATTCAGATTGCAGGTAATGATTTTCGTTAGCTAGTTTTTCTGAGAGGGCTTGTACCTGCTCTAATGCGGTTCTTAATGAGTCTTCAGTCTGCTTTTGCAGTGTGATGTCGCGAAATATCGCCACGACTCCAATAAGCTCTCCCTCTTTGTAAACAGGTGTTGAGCTGTAATGCACTGGGAAGCAAGTGCCATCTTTACGCCAAAATACATCATGGCTTATCTCACGGGTAATACCGTCATTAAGTGTGTTGTATATTGGGCACTCCTCTTGGGGGTAATCAGTGCCGTCAGCGTGGCTATGATGATGACAATTATGGATATTTTTCCCTAATAACTCTTCACTTTTCCAGCCCGTCATTTGTTCAGCCGCTGGGTTGATAAATACCGCGTTACCCTTGAGATCAAAACCGTAAATGCCTTCACCAACGGCGTTGAGTAGCAACTTGTTCTCAGGAAGAAAGTCGCTATGGCTATCGATATTTAGCTGAGTCGAGGAGGTCATCTAGTCACCTTTAGATTCATATATCTTTTTATTGTAATAGAAAAAGCAAAGTCACGATATATCGCGTATACATTTCCCCTTTTTATTTTTAGCCCTAAACCATCTATTTCAGTAGGTGGTTATCATCCATAGGTTTTGCATGAAGCCGTTAATAGAGCCTTGTGCAGAGGTTTAGCGAGTAGTGCAGCGCAAGCTTCTAAATCAGTGCTGGAACTGTTCCATACATTTACCTGCATTCCCTGCCATCCATAGCGGTCAGTGATTTAGTAGAGCCTATAGGGATATATTTACGGCGACTTGCAGGTGAACGGTAGCTAAAGCTTCCTTTTAGGGAGTCATTTTAAAGCCACCTTCTTCAGAAGGTGGATTCTTTACTATTCGTGGTTCACTTATTTAATAACAGATGACTCGTTTATCGATTGCTTTGTTGATTGTGTGCTGCTTATTTTTAGAGCCATGCTGGTCTGCAATGTTAGCTGTAGTTTTTATAAAATGGATTCATGTTAATTAATTGTTTTATTTTTGATTGTTTTAAACATGGGCGAAAAAATTACTTAAGAGTTTATATTCAGTTGGATGTGAATAATAAATCACTTATCGGAGTTTTTATGCATAAAGCAAACGTCTTACTTTAGCCTTTAATAATTTTTAATTGGATTTTGTTTCACTTTTGTTATAGAAAAGTATTCGAAATGTTTATCATTTCTTTCTGGGGGTACCATTTTTGTTCAGGGTTGAACGCGCTATTTCTTAGGGCAATGGTCAGAAAAAATATAATAATTAAATGAGATAAAAAACCATGAATAACAAAAATAGATTTACCGTAAGCTCATTGAGCTTAGCGGTTTCAATTGCGCTAACAGGGGCCTTAATCAGCACACAAGCCGTTGCTGAAGAGGAAGAACAACTAGAAAATGTAGAGAAGATAGCCGTTGTCGGTTCAAGAGCCGCACCACGCTCTATCGGGGACTCACCCGTTCCAATTGATATCATCGGCGCAGATGAGATTAAAAAGTCGGGTAACTCAGATATGCTGGAAATCCTCAAAGGCACCGTCCCTTCATTAAATGTTCACTCCAATCCAATCAGTGATGCAGCCAGCTTAGTAAGGCCCGCTAATTTGCGTGGATTGCCTGCGGATAGCACCCTGATTTTACTTAATGGCAAACGTCGTCATCGCTCATCGGTGATCGCCTTTTTAGGTGGCGGCATAAACGATGGCGCCCATGGCCCTGATATCTCAGTGATCCCAAGCGCTGCATTGAAGCAGGTTGAGGTGTTACGTGATGGCGCCGCCGCGCAATATGGTTCAGATGCTATTGCTGGTGTGATTAACTTTGTACTGAAAGATGATGCCGAAGGGGGCTCCATAGAGGCGAAAGCTGGGGAGTATTACGAAGGCGATGGTACTACAACAGAGATCAACGGTAATGTGGGTATGCCACTGACTGAAGATGGCTTTGTTAACTTAAGTTTTCAGTATAAAAACTCAGATCCAACCAGCCGAAGTGTGCAACGTGCCGATGCAGCTGCGTTCGATGCTGCAGGCTTGAATGTTGAAAACCCTGCTCAAGTATGGGGCTCTCCAGAGATTAAAGATGATATCTCAGTGTTTGCAAATATAGGTCTAGATCTCGATGATAAGTCTCAGGCCTATCTGTTTGGTAACTACTCAGAGCGAGATGTAAAAGGGGGCTTCTATTACCGTAACCCTCATACGCGCCCTGGTGTGTACTCTAATGATGATGGTGAAACCCTATTAGTTGGCGATTTAACCCCAGGCCCTGTTGGCCAGGTTAATGAAGGATTAGGTATGGGGGATGGCATCAGTTGTCCAACAATCAATATCACTTCAGCCAATGTCACTCAGCAGCAAGATTATATCGACGGGGTGCAAAATAACCCTAACTGTTTTGCTTTTAACGAGATGAATGGACTCGCTGCCGGGTTTACCCCTAACTTTGGTGGCAATATTGTTGATACCTCGATTGTTGCCGGAACAAAGGGCGAGTTTGAAATAGAGTGGCTTGAGGGCGTGCTTTATGACTTTAGTGGTTCATATGGCCAAAACGAGTCGAGCTATAAGATCACTAATACCTTAAATGCGTCGATGGGCGCTGATTCTCCACGTGATTTCAATCCTGGTAAGTACACTCAATCTGAGTGGAATTTTAATGCGGATTTCGTCAAGTTTGTCGATTGGGGCATGGAAGATGATGTCAGCTTAGCGGGGGGACTCGAATGGCATGAGGAGACCTTTGAAGTCACTGCTGGTGATGAAGCCTCATTTAAAGTTGGCCCCTTAACCTCTCAAGGCTTTGGTATCGGCTCTAATGGATTCCCAGGTTTTCAGCCATCAGCCGCAGGTGAATATACGCGCCGTAACTCAGCCGCTTACATAGATGCGAGTTTACCAATCACAGATGCACTGCTCGCTGAGCTAGCTGTACGTTATGAAGGTTATGAGACCTTTGGTTCAACTGTTAACTATAAAATTGCAGCGAACTATAACCTGTTTGATGAGTTATCTGTTCGAGGCTCATTTAACACAGGTTTTCGTGCACCCACAGTAGGTCAGGCTAATGTCAGTAATGTGCAGACCAACCTAGATGACGGTGTGCTAGTTGATTCGGCGTTATTGCCACCAACAAACCCAATCTCTGTTCAGTTAGGTGGTACTGAGTTGTCACCGGAAGAGTCACAAAGTTATACCTTAGGGGCGGTTTATACCCAAGGTGATTTCTTTATGACGCTTGATTACTACAATATTCAAGTTGAAGACCGTATTAGTCAGTCGGATAAAATCACGTTAACTGATGCAGATAAAGCGGCGCTGAAAGAGGCGGGTGTACCGAATGTTGATGGGTTATCTCAGGTCAGCTTTTTTACTAATGACTTTGATACCACAACCCAAGGGGTAGATATTGTCGCTAACTATACCGCTGAGCTTTTTGCGGGTGATTCAAGCTTCTCTCTGGCGTATAACTGGAATGAAACGCAAGTTGATCGCTTTTCTGATATTACCGGTGACTTTAAAGTTCAGCGCCTAGAGGAAGATCTCCCTAAACACAGAGCGACCTTTACTTGGGGACAGAACTGGGACAATTTTGGCCTGTTTACGCGTGTTAATTACTACGGTGAATACCAAGGCGTTCACGTTGACTATGATGCAACTGTGATTACCGGCAGTGCTGCAGTAACCGTTGATATGGAGCTGAGTTACTTTATCAATGAAGCGTTCACTGTGGCTATCGGTGCGCAAAATCTATTTGACCAACAAGCTGATGAGGTTGATTTTGAAGAGAGCACAGGTATTCCTAATAACGAGTGGGGCGGCAAGTATTATGAGACTTCACCTTTCGGTTTTAACGGTGGTTACTACTACCTAAAAGGCTCATATAGCTTCTAGTCTATAACGATGAGTAAACCAAGCCCCGCCATTGCGGGGCTTTTTATTGCTGGTGTTAGTAAGGTATATTGAGCGTCCTCAAGTTTAGTGTTCATGAAAGGTTAGGAAAAGGTATGAGTTTTACTGCTTGGCTAAGTTTAGTTGCCATCTGTTGTTTAGGCGCCATGTCACCGGGGCCGAGCTTAGCTATGGTGGTGCGGCACACCTTAGGTGGTGGTCGGGGTAAGGGAATAATCTGTGCCTGGGCACACTCTATCGGTATCGGTGTTTATGCGTTAGTCACCTTGCTTGGCTTAGCTGTGGTGCTTAAACAAGCGCCCATGGTATTTAATGCTATCGCCATCATAGGGGCGCTTTATCTAGCCTGGATGGGCGTACAAGCGTTGCGCTCAAAAGGTGGCATGTCAGAAAAGTTAGCGGCAGGTAAGTCAACAGATGCGCTAACTGCTGCGCGAGACGGTTTAGCTATTTCACTGTTCAACCCTAAGATATTACTGTTTTTCTTAGCGCTTTTTAGTCAGTTTGTGATGGCAGCTGATAGTCTATGGGGGCAGTCATTAATCGTCTTTACCCCTTTAGTCATTGACGGTTTATGGTACACAGTGATTGCCTTGGTACTTTCACATAAGTCGGTATTACCTAAGCTTAGGGAGAAGGCAGCACTTATCGATAAGTTATCAGGTGTGGTGCTCATTCTATTAGCTGTGCGAGTGATAGTGACAATATAGCTTTCTAGCTTTCGAAGGGGGAGGTTTCGAAGGAAGAGGTTTCGAAGGAAGAGGTTTCGAGGGGGAGGCGTTAGTTCCTAGGCTCTAGCGCCTAGGAACTCGATAATTCTTTTAGCTAGTAAAAACCTGAACCGCTTCATCTTTAGCTGGTTCTTGCTCTTTAGACATTGGCGGGTTTTTAATATGGTCATCTAAATTGTCGTTGAGCATCTCTTTATATTCTTTGCTAAACCACTCTAGTGCATTTTCTTTTTCTGCTGCAAGATCAGCAGATTTTAGTGCAGCTTCAAATGCATTGAAACGTGATGCTGCGAAGCGCATTGCAGTACCTACTTTACTAACATCTTGTTCTTTAGCACTTAACTCATTGGCAAGGGCAATAAATTGATCGGCTAACTGAAAGATAGTGGTCTCTTTTTCTGCTTCTGACATGGTGCTCTCACTGTTTAATTAGTATGAAATAGTAATTTTAATGGTCGAATATTACCGTAAATTAGCCATTAATGAAGCATTGATGTCATTTATATGAGATCTGGGTCAGGATCTGTGACGAGCTACGAGCTACGAGCTACGAGCTGTTACTCGTGACTCGATACTTTCTTAGCTTTTTTGGTGATCGAGGCTTTCTTTGTTAGCTTTGTGGGTCTGAATCAATAGTCACGCTGCCGTCACGGGAGTCGTAAGTGATACTCAGATTCGTGTTCGCACTGTAATCATAGCGACATTGGTTTATTGCAAAGTAGTCGGCTTTATAGTCTGTTTCATCATTAGTGTTTAACGCAGAAACTGTTGGTTCATCACCCTGAAAAACGGTTTGCCATACTGAGATACAATCTTCAACATTGTCTAACTGTGGTGATGCTTCATCGTCGGTAAAGTAATGTTGAGCAGGCCAGCCTGCATCATTAAAGTCCATTTCACCGTCTTCACCTTCACCAAAGGTTGGCAAGTTTTCAGCAGGTCCCGAACCAACCCGAACAGCCCAAGCTGAGTGGGCCAAATTAATGCCTGACTTAAATGCTCCACCAGTGCCTTTCACCGCAGAGACGTGAGCATCTTCAGAAAGATTAATAAACTTGGGGAGGGCGACCACGGAGAGGATTCCAAGTATAATAATGACCACAACAAGCTCAATTAAGGTGAAGCCTGCAGCGCGAAGTTGCATAGGTCGAGCATGTTTATTGGGTGACAAAAAGCAATACATCAGGGCATAAACCGTATCTTGTTCGATATTGTAATTGTAACACTTTTATCTATTTTAAAACTATAAGTGGCTTCTTCTGCTAATGATTTTTTAAGAAGGCCCTGCAAGTATCGTTGTAATTGTAAGTATCGATATCTATTTTAAAACTATAAGTGGGCTCTTCTGCTACTGCTTTTTTAAGAAGGCCCTGTAGGTCTCTAGAAGTGTAAGTATCGTTGTAATTGTAAGTATCGATATCTATTTTAAAACTATAAGCGGACTCTTCTGAGAATGATTTTTTAAGAAGGCCCTGTAGGTCTCTCTAGAAATGTAGGTATCGTTGTAATTGTAAGTATCAATATCTATTTTAAAACTATAAGCGGCTTCTTTTGTGAATGATTTTTTAAGAAGGCGGTGTCGATTTCACTATTAATGTAAGTATCAATATCTCTTTCACTATCTCTATCAAACTTAGTATCGCTGAGGAAATAATGACTTTGTGTACAGACTGGAACACTTTTATTGAAGCTGAGAAAGGCTTAACCTATTACCAGCAGCTAGCATCCTTTGTTCAAGGCGAGCGAGACTCAGATAAGTCGATATTCCCTCCACAGGATGAAGTTTTTACCGCCTTTGAGAAAACGCCCCTCGATAAGGTGAGGGTGGTGATTATAGGCCAAGATCCATACCACGGACCGGATCAAGCCCATGGGCTTTGTTTTTCGGTCAAGCATGGTATTAAAACGCCGCCATCATTGGTCAATATGTATAAAGAGTTAAACACCGATATACCGGGTTTTACTATACCTGAGCATGGCCATCTATCGAGCTGGGCCGAGCAAGGTGTGTTGATGCTCAACACGGTATTAACGGTTGAGCAGGGCAAGGCACACTCTCATGCTAAATCTGGCTGGGAAGTTTTTACAACCCATGCCCTAGAGCTGCTGAATCAACAAAGTACGCCTATCATCTTCATTTTGTGGGGGGCTCATGCGATTAAGAAGGGCAAGGTGATCACAGCGCAGCATCATCACGTGCTGACAGGCCCACATCCTTCGCCGTTATCGGCTTACCGTGGTTTCTTTGGTTGTAAGCATTTTTCTAAAACCAATGAGCTGCTAGTTTCGTTAGGCACCAAGCCGATCGAATGGCAGGTATAAATAGTAGTTAGAAATAAAAGCTAAGCAGGTTTTTAAGCTCAGGTCATTCCTGTATGCCTCTGATCGGAATCCTGCTTTAGCGCCTTACTGCCTGACAATCCTAAACTCCTTTCTTTATTTAACACTTTTCTACTAGCCGTTTGGTCTATAACTATTGCTGCATTTGAGCAAATTGATGCTCAATCCTTCCGTAAACCGCCTCATAAACCGCTTAAAAAACCTTGCATGAATAAAATTAACTTGATCTGGGATATTGTATAAAATATAACTATATGGCAACAAGGTTTTAACAACTAGTGTTTTTGCCTCGTGTTATAGCGCGGATTAAGACGACTCGATAAGACTGAATGTTCAGATGAATCACAATCAAATAATCAAAAAGTGATCATCGTAACTTGCTAATAAATATTTATTTTATGTCATGTGGTTAGTCAGTTTGATGTCGGCTATTACAAATTGGAGAGATATAATGTTCAACAAGAACCTCATTATGCTGGCCTGCTCAATGGCTATTGCGCCTGCATTTGCCGACAGCTTACACAGTGAAATGCAAGGCGCAAATGCCGTTGCCGAGCAAGCCTTAGCTAATCTAGCTGTAGATAATCAAGCAATAGATAAACGAGCTTCAGCAAATAAGCCAGTTTCATTACTGCCAGGAAAAGCTGATAGTTCATTTCTATCTATGAGCTTAAGTCAGGTTAAGCAAAACAGAACAAGCTCAGCTGATAGCACTGGTATTCAAGCGCCAACTGGCATGATTGGTCAGATGGGATCTCAAGGCCCTGAGGCAGCAGCTTGTGTTGATTATGCGCAATTTGCCACTTTAACTGGCCAAGACTTGTTTGATTTTGTCCGCGCAACGGACTTTGAATGTATTTCAGATCTGTATCGAGAGAATGATGCTACTGCTGTTGCAGCTTATCAAGCCAGCAATGTCGCTGATGTTGCGAATCTCGCTAAGGATATGGCTGCCAGTTATGACAGCACGTCAGGTTCAGAGATGTTGAACTTGTTCTACTTTCTTCGTGGTGCCTTCTACATTGAGTATTACAACGATGAGTTAACTTACGCTGATAATACGGCAAGTCATGCGCTACGTGATCTGTTGATTGAGTACAGTAAAAATCCAAATTTTGCCGATACTTCATCGTCACAGGGCAATACCTTAGCTGAGTTCTTTATCGCTTGGGATAGCTCTGGCAGTTATTATGAAAGTGTTGGAGCAATCACTAACTATTTAGAAGCCTTTAGCCCTGAGCATCTTGCTAACTCAGATCATCGCTACGCACTAACTAAAGCGCTTACCACGCTTTATTACGGTAGCTGGGATGCGACCTATACTGGCGCAGCAGAAGAGCATACAGCTCTGATGGATGGCTTGCTTAAGATTGCTACTTCTGAATATATCTACAACTCAGACTATAGCTATGAGTCAACGGATGCCTTCCATGAGTTTGGTCGTTTCTATGAGTATCAAGAGTATTGGGGATTATCTGCAGCATTAAAGACACGCCTTAACGATGGTGTTGTTGAATATATGAATAACTTCGAGCGTATGTCGAGTGAGTGGGCTGATGCTGCTGGATACCTTGAATGGTATAACCCTGGTGAATGTGAGCAGTTTGGTATCTGTGGCTGGGCCGATGAGCTTGAAGCGACAATTTTATCAATCAACTACTCATGTAGTGACACCATAGATATACGCGCACAGCAGCTAACCAATGAGGAGTTACAAGCCTCTTGTGATCTTATGGGCGCAGAAGAGATACTGTTCCATGATGTTTTAGCCACAGGCCATCAACCTGTTGCCGATGATAATAACACCAACTTAGAGGTGAACATCTTCGATAGCTACGACGATTATGACCAGTACGCTGGCATCATCTTTGGCATTAGCACTGATAATGGTGGTATGTACTTAGAGGGTACACCGTCAGATCTTGATAATCAGGCACGATTCATCGCCCACGAAGCCACATGGACTGATGAGATTTTAGTATGGAACTTACGTCATGAGTATGTTCATTACCTTGATGGCCGCTTTAATCAGTATGGTGCCTTTAACTATTTTGATATCGATACTGGCAAGTCAGTGTGGTGGTCAGAAGGTTTAGCTGAGTATATCTCTCATCAAAACCGTTACGATGAAGCCGTTGAAATTGGCCGCAGCCAAAGCTTCAGCTTAAGTGAGATCCTCTCAAATACCTATGACAGTGGCAGTGAACGAGTCTATCGTTGGGGTTACCTTGGGGTGCGCTTCCTATTTGAAAACCATAGAGCCGATGTTGAACAACTGCTTGTGCTAGCCCGTGGCGGTGATGCATCAGGCTGGTTAGATTATATCGATACTCAAATAGGCAGTAACTATGACGCTGAGTGGAACACTTGGCTATCGACTGTGACCAGTAATGATGAGCCGTTATCTGGCTGTGTGGGCGATGAGTGTCTACCTGTGCCATGCGAAGAGACAAACACTTGTCCTCCAGTACCTTGTGAAGAGACCAACTCATGTCCTGTTGAGCCATGCGAAGAGACCAACTCATGTCCACCACAAGAGTGCACCGATGAGGCCTGCGATCCAGCCAACTCAACATTAGTCGACGGTGTGGCTAAAGTTGGTGTGTCAGGTGGTATTGCTTACTACGCAATCTGGGTACCAGAGGGAACTGACAATATCAGATTCAGTTCAACGGGTGGAGCAGGTGATGCTAACTTGTATATCAAAGCGGGTGGTTGGGCGAGCAGCGGCGATTATGATCATGCTTCTGAAAATACAGGCAATGAAGAGTCTGTACTGATTACGGCTCCAACGGGTGGTGACTATTACTATGTGACTGTTGATGGTGCATCAGATTTTGATGGCATGAACCTATTAGCTGAGCTGAACGTTGCAACAGACCCTGTGGATCCGGTTGAGCCAATTGAAGTGGTAGAGCTTGAGTCTGGTGTGCGTGTTAAGCAGCTTGCCAGTGATGATGCGCTGTACTTCAAAATCTATGTGCCTGGCGACATGAAAAAGCTTAAGTTTGTGATGTCTCGAGGCAAAGGTGAGGCGGATATGTATATTCGTTTCGGCGAAATGCCAACAGCTGACGACTATGACTTTGCTGATACTAGAGATCTTGGTCGTGAGCGTGTGGTGATTAACCAGCCTGAAGGTGATGATTTCTATTATGTGATGCTAAAAGCCCGAGATGGTGACTTTAGCAAGATAAGACTGAAGGCAAAGATTAAGCAGCAATAATGACTTTATCTAGGTAAAACACATAACCTTAGTCGTTAAATATGGAGCCAACTGGCTCCATATTTATTGGGGGAAGATTAATCTGGTTGCTTGGGCAATCTATATTTATCGGCCAGTGCGCCTGTAATACGCTTGCCCGCTTTATCTAGCATAAATAACTGGTTTTCTCCGACCAGAAACTGTTTAGGTGTTTGCTGACTGGCATCCCCCATAAGGCTAATTGTGTTACCCGCAGCGCTCCATTCAAAGTTGCCGGCTTCGGTGAACACTTTAGGCTTTTGTCCCGCTTCCTCCTCACCAAGGTAAGAGGTTTCTAGCACATAGGTGTTATCTAGCTTTAGTGTCAGTACCGTGTTGATACCTTCGCAGCTCGCGCATGGCGTGATACCTGAGTATGTACCATTCCAATCTAAGGAGGTACGACTCGTATCGCCAAGGGGAAGTTGCTCAGTTTGCGTCTGTGTTATTTGAGTGTCTGCAGCCGATGTTACTTCATCTGTACGCTCTTGCTTTGAGCAAGCCGTTATACTGATGGCTAACAATGATAGGGTGATAAATTGCAGTTTCATTCTATTCCTTAACAGCTGGCTTAATGAGTGGAGAGATTAACACAAAGCGGCTTAACGGGATCAGCTCATAAGCTTAATCATTGTTAACTTAGGTTGTTAGCTATACTTTTCTCAGAACCAGATTCTTTCAATCGCGGATTTTAAATGAGTCTGGCTTATATGACTAAAGAGTGCGGGTATTGATAATTAGGCTGATGACTGATCTTGGGAGAGAGGATATGCTAAAGCCAATAGGTGTATTAAAGCGAGCTCTGTCGCTCACTGCACTTCTGGTTACTGCGCTAGTTGTCTTAATGGCACAGAGCACCATAATAGCGGCTTCTGCCAAGCCGCTTAAAATCGTGTCGAATGAGTATCCACCATTTTACTCGCACCTGTTAGCCGATTATGGCGTTGTTTCTCATCTAGCTCACGAAGCGCTAAAGCGGGCAAACCATACCATCACCCATGATTTTTATCCTTTCTCACGAGCGGTCTTACTGACTAAAGCGGGTTACGCCGATGGCATTATCGGTATCTGGTATAGAAAAAGTAGGGAGGAGTGGGTGGCGTATTCTCTACCCTTATTATCGGTTCAAGTGGTGTTTTTAAAGCGAGTTGATAGGGATATCGATTTTGAAAAACTGAGTGACTTAAGCCAATACTCGATAGGTGTAGGGCGGGGGTACGCGAATCCCGAGGAGTTTGATGAAGCAGGGTTAAAGACAGAAGAAGGCAGCTCTGACAGTGAAAACCTTAAAAAGCTCTATCTTGGTCGCATGGATCTGATCTTGATTAGCAAAGATGTCGCTGACTTTCTTATCGAGCAGAGTGCGATAGATTTTCGTGGGGAGTTTGAGGTGATTGGTGAGCCATTAAGTCTTGAGCTATTTCACTTTGGCATATCTAAAAATAGAGCCGATCATCAAGTGATTATTGAGCAGTTTAATCAAGCTTTAAATGAGATGAAGCAAGATGGCAGCGTGCTTAAGATACTCGAGCAACACGGTTTTGAGGCTAACCCCTATTGGTTGCAAGAGCTGAAACAGTCTCCTAGAAACTAGAAACTAGTGGCTAGGTGCTAGTTTCTAGGAATGGCTTACTATAAACAGTGTTCAAAATTCAGTACCCGTGACGGCGTGATTAACATGGGCAGGGGGACATCCCAATGTTCACAAGGGAGCGCACTCACCTGCTGGCAATCATGGGCAAAGCCAATTGGGTAAGGTTTACCTCTTGATGCCCAGTTTGCTAATGTTCGGTCATAGAAGCCACCTCCCATTCCCATTCGATTACCATCAGCATCGAACGCAACTAACGGCGTTACTACAACATCTAATTGATGGGGTTGTATCATCTGGGTGATATCAAGCTTTGGTTCCCAAATTTTCAATGAGTTCTGCTGGAGTGATGTCGAGCGGGTATAAGCTAAAAACAGCAAATTGCCTTTACTAAAGGGGTGTAGGCGAGGGAGGTATACATTAATGCCTTGCTCCCATAACATCTCAATCAACCTTTGTGTCCCAAGCTCACCATCATTTGTCAGGTAGAGTGCGACATTTTTTGCCTTGATTTTCGTTATCTCAGCGAGCATCGCGTGTGAAGCCTGCTCAGCAAAATGTGCTTGCTCAGGCTCGCTGAGGCTACGGCGAGCTGAGCGGATTTGATGGCGAATGGCTTTACGGCTCTCTGAAGCCGCCTTGCTCGGTGAGCATGTAACGTGTTTTAACAATTCAGGTTCCAATATCTGCTCCGCTCGATAACTTATAAAACAGGTATTTAGTGTACTGCTGCGACTCCTCACTATTCAAGTGCAGATCTAGCTTTAGGAGCTGAGTTAAATAGAATTGAAACTTTTTGCTGTTTTGTATGACTAATACAATAACTCACACTAGTGCACTTATGTCTAAGCGTGGGTTAGCTATTAGAAGCGTTACAAAACGCTATTTTTGTAATAGGCCGTTATTGGCTTTTAGCTCACTGTAGAAGACCGTCTAAAAATACAGAACGTCTGGAAAGTAGATAGTCTGGAAAATAGAGATTCTGGAAATACAGTTGGCTTTGAAGATAACTCTAATTTAGGGTCAAAAAGGATTTATATGCTTTCTGCAGCGCTTTCTCCCATCATATTGCTGATAGTATTTTGGAGTCACCTGGCTCACTCACTGATTACAGGTGATACCATAGATTGGTATGAGTGGTGCATCGTTATTATAACGACAGTGAGTTACGGCGGTTATTACCTCAACAGCTGGTTACGAAAATAGCCTAGCTGCATTGCGTATTTTGAGTAGAATTTCTTTTGTTATTCTGAACCCGTTTCAGGAACCATGTTCATAGTCACATGCTGGTGGTTTACTCTTTTCTCGTAAATCGTAAATCGTAAATCGTAAATCGTAACTCGCGGCTCAAAGCTCTTAACTTCCTTTATAAATTGCTCTTATCTCTTTTGTGTTTGGGGACCGTTACCGCCATATTCACGCTATTGCTAACAAAGAGAATAGAGAGCCCCTTGAAGCGTGTTCTTTTTGTGTTGGGGATAGAAAACGCAGACATAAAAAAACCACCGTCATTGCTAACAGTGGTTTCTCTTTTCAATATAACCTTTTTAGAAGTCTTCTTCTTCGATTGGAGCTCGGAAACTTGCTTTAGAGTCCTTTGCTTTAGCATCTTCTACTTTCAATACTGCTTTGTTACTTGTAGCGTTAGCTGAAGTACTGTTAGTAGAACTAGAATTAACATCGAGTGGTGTATTTTCAATTTGCTTGCTTTCAGCCACTAACTTTTGTTTTTGGGCCTTTGCTTCGCTTTGCGCCTGTATATCTTGCTTATTCACTTTATAGTTAACAGCTTCTATCTGCTTAGCTGCTTCAGATGAGGCTGCTGAAACGGCATAAACTGAGATGAAAGTCGGCTTTTCGGTTATTGGATGAATAATTTCGCGAGAGTATACCTCACCGTTACCTTTAACCTGCCTATTTTCAAATGATTGTTGCATGGTAGAAGCGAAGCTTTCGACGGCCTGTGATTCAGTTATATTGTTTGCAGCGTCTTTATATGTTTCACGAACTATTTGCTCTAACTCTTGGGAGGTACTGACATTTGAATAAAGAGCTATTACAGCTTCTTTAGAAGCTTGTAGTCTTGCAGCACCATGAGCTGCAGATGAATTACTACCTCTAATTTCACGGCCACTAACACCAATTATCCATGCATTGCCAGTAGAGTCTTTAAATGTGGAGGAGCCAATCATACTTGCAAGGTTTTGACGATTTTTATGAATGTGTTGTTGTACTTCCCTGTTACTAGTGTTCAGCTTACCTTTATAATTGCCAGTTAAAATCGAACGAGTTCGTAATTCATTCTTCTGGCTCCAAGCTAACAGTACACCGACTTCATATTTGTTGTTGGCACTATCAAAGCGCTCCTCTGTTGCTAAGCTAATTACGCCATAAAGTGGCATCTCCGCTATAGACTTAATGGTGCTACTGTTTTCGCTGGCAATATTGCCCTTAAGTGCTTCAGCTCGATCAACTAAAGCACTACGCTGTGATTTCACTGTATTGGCATCAGCTAATAATTTGTCGTAAGTAGCCTTATTTTCTACTGAAATTGCACCTGCGTCATAGTCAGCATCTATTTTCTTTATAACGGCATCTGCTAGTGCTGCAGCACGATCATCCCAGTTTAAACTACCAATACGGTCCAGTTCATTATCATCAATCAGATTTTCTAGCTCAAATATTTCCTCTTCAAGAGAATATATTTGATCGTTCAGAGCATTAACCTCTGCATCAAGCTCAGCTTTTATATTGGATCCGGGCATAACAGCAAGATCTGAAGCGCTCATTTCAGTTCGAATCGATTTAATTATCTCAGCTTTACCATTAAGCATTGCAATAGAAGCTGCTAGACTACGTTTAATTAAGAATTTACGATCAGTTTTAGGGTTTTTTGTTTCAAATGTGGTTAAACCAATTTTAATTATACGAAACTTACCTTGCTCATAAGTATCTCCCCAACCTTTTCCCATTTGGTAGTCTCTAAGTACGTTCACAACAGGCTCTGAGTATGAAGGCTGATAAGGTTGCTCTACCAGCGCTTTAACGATTTTGTCGACATTGGCTGGTTGTTCAGTTTTAGGTACAAATTCACTCGCGGTAGCATTGGATATAGATAGAGCTAAAATGCTGGTAATTAGGATACTATTTGTCTTCATGGATAATCATCTCGTAGTTATTTTTAACCCATTCAGTATCGCTATCTAAAAAATAACTCAATGAGGCTAAGGGTTTTGCGGTGTATTTGTCACCAAGACGGAAGTTAGTTACAGCTAAGGTCATTAATGGGTATGCACTGATTTCTTTAATTGCCATCGCGTAATATAAGCAGGCTTTTGATAGTTGGTACTCTTCGGATGAACGAAATACAGCAGCTAATTTTGTCCAAATATCAGCCTGTTTGGGATTACGTGACAGAATAATGGTCGCATAGCCTATAAAGTTGTTTGCTTCACCTTTTTGATATGCGTCATTAGCTTTTAACAGGTAATCTGAAACAACGCCGGTATCGCCTTTATCGGCTGTAAACCAAAAAGCTCCTACTTGGCTAAATAGTTGTTTAAGTTGGTTGTTGTGATCGCTGTTTGCATCAATCCAGTCTGTTTCTAGCGTAGGTATTATTATATCGCCTTGATGACCGTCATGAATAATCCTAGAAATTGACAAAATGTTCGCTATATCAACCATTTCAGCCTGTTGGAAAAGGTCTACCTTTTTTTCTGATGTCAGCTTGTTATTCATCAACGTAGATGCATAGAATTGATAGAGGTATTGTTGTTTTTGTTGCTTTGTAATATCAACTTTTAGTTGTTTGTCATGATAGTAATCAACGATCTTGCAATGTAATTGACTGTTCTCTACAGATTGCTTTCGTTCAACGCTTACAGGCGTTATTGTTTTAGATATATTGGCAGGGAGTGTGGCAGTATTTGGCAGCCCAATATTTTGTAATAATAGCTTGGACACCTCTTTTAGCATAAGGTAATCAGCATATTGCCCCTCACACTTACCTTTTACTATTATGAAGCGCCCCTCCCGCCAGAGGTAAGTGCCGCTGTTACTCTCTTGAAGTGAAGCTGTGTAATAGGTTTTTACCTCCTCTTTTGAAACTGAAGCATTTACAGAAAGACTGATAAAGAAAACGATAGAAAGTAATACTAGGTGTTTGAGGATTTTCATTAGCGTTTAATTAAGTCAAAGTGGGCGGATTTTTGTTTAACTTTTGTCATATGTGGCCTACGACCTTTACCTTCCTTTTTGAAGGTGGCGTACAGCTCGTTAAGGCTTTGGTCGATGGCTTCGCTTAAAGGACCTGAAAACCTAAAATTCAAGGTCATCTGTTTACCCTCTTTCTTCCACTCCCACGTTTCTACTTCGCCAGAGGTTCCATTGTTTAATACATGCTTAAAAATATCGACATCGGTTCTTTTGGCATTATTTAAAACGATTTGATATATGGCGCCTTTTTCTGCATGACGTGCTAAAGCCTGAATAACTTCAATACCCATTTTTTTCTTTATCTGTTTATATGCAGCATGCTCAGATACTTGTGCTGCACGACTCTCTGGCTGAATGTAAATTCTAGTTTTTAACGGGGAGTTATTTATGGTGAAAAGAATATCGCCAGTCGTGCTATCTTTAAGTTCGATAGAAAGTGAAGTTTCTACTCCAGTTTTCCCTTTATGATCTTCAATTTTCTTTTGAGTTTGTTTCAGTGAAAAGCTGTGGGTTGCTTTAGTGCTACCATCATTAATGGTAAAACCGAGCCGCTCTAATTCATCTGTTAACCAAGGTGTTTTAGCGTTATTTTCTGAAGTTAAAGAGAATATTGGCTCCCCTAATACTTGTGTGTAAAAATTAACATCGTTCAGCAGCTTACCTGCATTTACTCTGGCGTTTATGATTACATAATATTGGCCGCGCTCTACGTCCTCATCAATTAAGTCATAGTTGCTTACATAGCCTTCAGTTTTAGTCGAAATTGCTAGGGAAATAGCATCATTAAATTTGCCCGATTTCCCTTGCATCATAACGCCTTGAGCTTGCTGGATGGCATTTCGAAGAGCATCAATTAGTGCTTGCTTTCGGGCTTCAGACTCTCCATGTTTCATCGAAGCCAAACCTTTAGATTCAACCGTCTTTTCTTGCAATTGAACTTGAGCTACAGAGGTGCTGCTGTCTGTAGTGATAATCATTGTTTGTGAGGTTTCTTGGTTCCGGCCAGACGAGGAACTTAGTGAACTTACCCGAGCAGAGTCTGATTGGGTAATGACAACCGCGACAAAATGATCACCGTCATACAGTCCAGACTTGAGTTGTTTAGCCGCCGAAATCTGGCCTTTGAAATGAGTATTCACTACATCACTAAATGTTTCGCTTGAATACTCACTAGTGTTCTCATTATCAGAGACACTCATGTATTTTGTTGATGAGTGGCTGCTACCACTCATGGTGACGCCATTTATCATATTTGATAACTGACGAAGTGCTTTTATTCGAGCATCTTCTAATGCTTTAGATTCACTTGATCGAGAAGAAAAGCCAAGAGCTACGACATAGTATCCATCTTTATCATTGATGCCTGAACGTGTGCCGCCTTTAGTATCTAGAAGCTCATAAAGGTCATCCATTGGCTCTGATGCCAATGAAGTAGAGCTAATACTAACTCCCGCTATTAATATAGATAAATAGATGAGACTTTGAAGTAGCCTAGTCATAACTAGAGTTTCCAGTCTTCAGGAGTACCGACGGATACCGCATAGATTTTGTTACGTTTTAAGTAATCTTTGCCCATAGCCTCAAGCTTTTTCTTTGTATTTTCTGCATCTGGCTCATTCTCTTTCCAGATAAACATCACACCAGAGCCACCATCAGACTTAGGCGTTACTTCACCTGAGGCAATGGGGATATCTAACCCATCATCACTAAGAAAAAGTACAACAGGCTGCTTAGTTGCAAAGCCTTGATTTATCCCTGCGTTGATGGCGAAGCGCCCATTGCGGAAATTTGTAACTCGACCGCCAACAGGGTAGTAATCCATGGTCCTATTAACTAGGACTTGAATCGCTTTTTGAGCTGCTTCTTTATAGGCTTCTTGCAGTTCATTGTGCTTGCTATAATCAAACCCACCAATGAACTTGCCTTCAATCGCAAAAAAACGTTTAGCGGGCATGTTGTGACGAATAGGTTCAAATGAATGAATGATTTCACCGGAGGTAGGGTTAACAATTTTTGTTGTGACTAAGCTTCTGAAAATGATCTCGTTATGATCACTTTTTTTCTTTATTACAGAGCCTAGTGCTATTGAGGATTCAAGTACGTAATCAGGATTTAATTGCTCACCTATTAGTATATCGCCTTCATCTACAGTGTTCTCAGCTTGAAAGGCCACTTCATAGTCGCAAGCATTGCAGATGCGAGTTAGTACCTGGAAGCGTTTAGTACGTGCTAGTTCATTTTCAAGCAACTTAGCAACAATGCTCGTATCGATTTGAGTCGACACTGCATTCTTTTCAAAGCTGATTTTATCTATATAGGTAGCGATACTTAGCTTGGAAAATGCACGCACGTCATAATTACTTGGAAGCTCAATATTAATACTATCAAATAGAGCTTCACGGCTAACCTTTTCAATTTGAGTATTTGACGCTAAATCAGCTTCGGAATTAATTTTGAGTGGCGTAGACTGACAACCTACAAGTGCGGAGAGTAAAAGAAGTGAGGTGATTTTTTTCATTTATATTAGCCTATAAGGCCGAGGTAGGCACCTCGACCCTCACAGATATTATTGTGCGTTGCGGAACGCAGAGATGATTTGGTAGTTATCGTAAGCAGAGATCACTGAATCATTAAGGTAAACGACTTGATCTAATGTCAGGCCTAGTTTGCTTTTCTCACTCATCATGTCAGCAAAATCAACTGATGCAATTAAAGATGTTGTATCAATCGCTTTAAATTTAGCTAGGCTTTGAGTTGCGGTCAGAACAGCCTTTCCAAGCTCCATCATGACTGTTTTTGTCATTTCAGAGTTATTAAAGTCATCAATAATTTTCTTTTGCGGCTCAGATAAAGCATCGTAAATAGCTTTCTTTTCCTCTTCACTTTCTACTGCTTCTACAGCTGAAAAGTAGCTATTTACAGTTGGCTCATTTTGAATTTGCGCAATGTAACCTTCATAAAGAGGCTTAGCTGTTAGGAATGCAGTGTTAACAATAGCTCTGCCAATTTCTAATTCTTGAACTTTAGATGGTGAATAAGCACCTTTAACTGAATCAGCAAATAAAGAATTGCCCTGAGCTTTCAAATCATCATATGAAACAGTTGAAGTATCAGAAGTTGAAGCACAACCAGTTGTCAGACCGGCAATCACTAGCATTGTTAATAAACTTTTTTTCACGGGAAGTACCTTAAAATGGGTTGGTGATTAGCGTGGTAACTATACAGTTGTTTGCTTGGTTGTAAAGTGCTCTATGTCTAAAAATTTAACTCATGAACTTTAGAGTTAGTTTTTTAGGTTGTTAGGTTAGCAACTTGTTGGTTAAGTTGTGAAAGATTGGTGGGTACAAGTTGTTGGTTGGCTAAGTAAGTTATGGCGTTGAGGTTGTTGGAAATTTTATAGTGCTTCTCTTTTTCTCGGAACTCGCGGCTCAAAGCTCGAATCTAAGCCATCTAAAACTAAGTCGTCGCAACTTCCTTTATAAATTGCTCTCATCTCTTTGTGTCAGGATGCCGTTACCGCCATATCTTTGAACTGAGAATCCCTTGAACCCTGCTCTTTTTGTGTTGGGGATAGAAAACGCAGACATAAAAAAACCACTGCGACTAAGCAGTGGTTTCTCTAATTTGAATTGCTCACCAAGCTAGCGTTACCGCCATACCTTTGAGCAGAGAGCCCCTTGAACCGTGCTCTTTTTGTGTTGGAGGTAGAAAACGTAGACACAAAAAAGCCACTACTATAAGCAGTGGCTTTTTTGTTAATTGAATTGCTCTCCAAACTACCGTTACCGGCGTAGCCCTTGAACCGTAGGTTCAAGGCGGGTAAATGAATAACTCCTAAGGCTTCTCGGTACGAGCCGAGCTTGCTCAATGTCATCAAAACATTCACCCTGGGTTTGTAAGTATCGGCACAGGGACATTGCCGGCTCACGCGTAGCCCAGAGAGCAAAAACGTTTCATCGGTACACCTTGTTGAAAACAAAATGAAATGTGTACCTTGGTCTAAAACTCTAGCTTACTTAACTTCTAAATTTTTAAAGATGGCTAGTGTTATCGACCATCTAAGCTGTGCAGCTTAGTTTAATCCTCTTTTGTCGAACGTTCAACGAGCGCGTTCTCTAAAGTGGCTTGCAACAGACCGATTTTTTCATCCATCTGCTTATTATAATCTTGATTTTTTTGCTGTTCTTCCAGTAACTCATATCCAATATTTAATGCAGCCATAATGGCTATCTCTTCGCGACTCAGATTGTTTGTTCGTGTTTTAAGCGAACTCAACTGCACTTCGAGTTTTTGCGCCACGTGCTGCAAAGCTCTCTCTTGTCCTGGTGGGCAAGCGATGGAGTATGTGCGGCCTAGCAAGCTAATTTCAATAGCATGGCTACTCATGTCGCAAAGGGTCCTAATTATTGGCTCTTGTGCGGACTATATCTAGCTAGATGGCAAAGTGCAACATGAGTAAGTGCTAAGGTGAGCTAGATTAGATTAAATGTTGTTTAGATAGACAAGCTTGCGTGTTAAATGGTCATTAAGTTGGATTTTTACAGCTTTGGCTCAAGGTGAGCGAGATTAGGTTTATATTCAAAGCCGTTTGTTTAGACTTTCTGTTTTGAGAGGCAAGCTTGCATGATTTCTACACATTAAGTTGGATTTTTTAGCTTTGGCTCAAGGGGCGCGAGATTAGGTTTATATTCAAAGCCGTTTGTTTAGACTTTCTGTTTTGAGAGGTAAGCTTGCATGATTTCTACACATTAAGTTGGATTTTTGTAGGCGCTGCTTTAGCTGCGATGGCTTGTTTGTTCAATCTCTCCTGGCTAAAGCCGATCTTACCGTTGACCAAAGTGATACCAACTATTCGGTTGGTTTTTCGCCCTTACTTATCACTTTCATCATATTTCTAGAACCTAGGATCTCGTCACTCGCCATAGCACCTTGTTTAATTTGGCTGAATCTCCCACTTCTGCTAGCATGGGCATAGTATTTACAGCCTGTGGAAACCGTTATGGCAACCCCCCCTTCTCTACGTATCGATAATATTGCAGCGGCGCTTGATGCAGCCGAAATTGGCCAGACTCCGGTCGAACTTCATGGAGCCCTCGTTGGCATAATTTGTGGTGGTGTTGAACAGTCAAAAGGCGCTTGGGCTAAGCCGCTACTTGAGCTGATGAATGACGGTCAGTTGTTGCCAGATAGCTTACAACTGCTCATCGAAGAGCTATATCAAGATACCTTAACCCGAATTACTGATGCCGACTTTGGCTTTACGCCTATGTTGCCTGAAGAGGAGGAGCCACTCACTAAGCGTGTTGAGGCGTTATCACTTTGGGTCCAAAGTTTCTTAACGGGTATCGCCATGATACAGCCGAAAATTAACAAGGCGTCGGCGGATGTGCAGGAGGTCATAAAAGATATGGCTGAGATAGCACTGGTAGAGTTTGATGTTGCCGAAGACGATGAGTCTGAAGCGGCCTATATGGAGCTGATGGAGTTTGCCAAGATGGCGGCGCTACTCTGCTATTCTGAATTTGGTCCCGATTTGACTGATCCAAATCAAACTGAAGCCAACGTAATTCATTAAACTGGCTGCAAATCTTCTAGATTTACGATAAACAAAATCACAATTTAATATCTAGCGACCGAAGCGGTAGTCCCGCTTCGGTACATTAGAGAACACAGATGACAGTTGAAACGCAGCAAGCGAGCACCAGTACCAGAGCAGAAGACGTAAAGGTCAAACAGGTAGATATTGCCATTGTCGGCGGCGCGATGGCCGGAGCGACACTCGCTCTTGGGCTTAAAAAATTAGCGCGTGAGTTAAACAGGCCTATCAAGGTCGCGCTTATCGAAGCCCATAAACCTGGAAGCGAGCACCCAGGCTTTGATGCTCGCTCTATCGCTATCGCTCATGGTTCTATTTTCGAACTGAAGCGGCTCGGACTTTGGTCTAAACTTTCCCACCTTGGTACAGCGATAGAAAATATCCATGTTTCAGATCGTGGCCACTTTGGCATGACTGAGCTGAACGCTGATGACTTTCATATTAAGTATCTTGGTCAAGTGGTTGAGCTTGAGCGGGTTGGTCAGGCGTTATTTAAGCTGCTCGAAGCCAGTGATATCGAGCTGCACTGTCCGGCTAAATTAGCAGATATCGAAGCCCATGCTCAGTATCAGCTGCTTACTCTCGATGATGGTGTGCAAATTCAAGCTGGCTTAGTTGTTGCCGCTGATGGGGTTAACTCCAAAGTCAGGCAAGCCTTTAAACAGCCGCTCGAGCAGGTCGACTTTAATCAAGTCGCGATCATTGCCAATGTAGAGACTGATAAAGCTCACGAAAACTGGGCCTATGAGCGCTTTACTCAGGCTGGCCCGCTGGCTGTGCTGCCGATGTCACCGTTAAAGGGCACTTCACGGGTCTCTTTAGTCTGGGCCCTATCACCAGATGAAGCCGAGCGATTAGGCTCAGTATCTAACGATGAGTTTCTTAGGGATCTTCAAGGGGCTTTTGGCTCCCGTGCGGGGCAGTTTATTGGTGTGGGTGAGCGTTTCTCCTATCCGTTACTGCTGTCACATATGCCAAGACCCATCTATCATCGCACTGTATTTATCGGCAATGCGGCGCAAACACTGCACCCGATTGCTGGGCAAGGTTTTAATCTAGGGCTTAGGGATCTCGTTGGTTTACTGGATGTGGTCAAACAAGCCCTGCTTGATGAGAACGCCACTGAAGCAAGTGTTGATCTGGGCTCTACTCAATTGACCCACAGCTATCTTAAGCGTCGTGAGCAAGACAGAGATGCCACCATGACAAATATTGAATGCCTCGTGCGCGGATTCTCTAATGATCATTGGCCACTAGTGGCTGGACGCAGCTTAGGCTTAAGGCTGCTCTCTTGGATACCACCGCTAAAGGCACCGGTTGCCAGAGTCGCCATGGGCTGGAAGCCGTTTAGCTAAAACGCAGCAATCAACGCTATTTAAAAGAATGCTCAAATAAATTATTTCAAGGCACTAACCCTAAGTAAAGGAAGTGAAATGCACACAAACTCAACGGCAATGCAAACCTATGATGTAGCAATTATTGGCGGCGGAATGGTGGGGTTAGCCACCGCGATTGGCCTAGCCATGGAGGAGCTTCGTGTTGTCGTTATTGATGCCAGTGAGACCCAAGCGGTTGCGGGGGAAGCTAGGCTACGTGTGAGTGCGATTAATAAAGCCAGTCAACGTTTGCTACAAAATTTAGGGGCGTGGAGCAATATCGATAGTAAGCGTGCTAGCCCTTATCAAAAGATGGAAGTCTGGGACAAAGACAGCCTAGGCAAGATAGGCTTCGATGCACACAGCTTAAGCGAAGAGTTTCTCGGCAGTATTATAGAGAACGACAACATCAGCTTTGCTTTAGCCAAGCGTGCCAGTGAGCTTGATGAGATCACTCACCTTGAAAATCATAAACTTGAAAAAATAGCTTTTGGCGAGCGCGAAGCTTGGTTAACACTCGATAACGGTGACAACTTAAGTGCTGCACTTGTTATAGGCGCAGATGGCGCTAACTCTTGGGTACGCGAACAGTGCAAAATCCCCATGACGTTCTGGGATTATGGCCATCATGCCATTGTTGCCACTATTCGCACCGAGATCCCTCACAAGGATACCGCCCGCCAGGTATTCCTTAAAGATGGTCCATTGGCCTTTTTGCCCCTGTATGAAAATAATTTATGTTCGATTGTTTGGTCTGTGCCGCCTGCAAAGGCTAAAACTTTGCTAGCGGCTGATAAGCAAGAGTTTGAGCGCACCTTAACTGCAGAATTTGATGGTCGTATGGGCATGTGCTCGCTTGAGTGTGAACCTCAAGCCTTTCCACTGCGTATGCGCTATGCTCGCCACTTTGCCCGTCATCGTTTATTGCTCGCGGGTGATGCCGCCCATACTATTCATCCATTAGCGGGGCAGGGGGTTAACCTAGGTTTCTTAGATGCTGCTGCGATTATCCAAACGATTACAGAGCTTAAGCTAGATGGTAAAGATATCGGTGATTACAGCCACTTGCGTCCCCTTGAGCGCTGGCGTAAAGCCGATGCACTAGAGATGATAGCCGCAATGGAAGGCTTTAAGCGGTTATTCGAAGGTAGCAATCCAGTTAAGAAAGCATTGCGAGATTTTGGCTTAAATTTGGTCGATAACCTTTCTCCTGTGAAAACACTGTTTATGCAACAGGCTATGGGTAACAAAAATAGCCTGCCGAAGCTTTGCAAAGAAGATTAAACACATAGCTGAAATATCAGAATTAACTCTGATATTTCAGTGAGTTGTTATTTACCCTTGTGTAAACATTAATCATATGTAAAAAAACTACATGTTTAACATGAGAAAAAGTAATGACAAAAGGGTTCGGATTAGAAAATTCTCTTGTATACAAAACTGTGACGCGAGGTATAATTTCGCCGCATTTTAGTACCTATGGGATTTCATATACGAAACTCATAAATGCAATTTTATCTAACGCAATTTTTTGCACTTATTACTCAAGGTCTATTTAAACGCTAGATAGAGATTGAAGTAATATGTTTGCAGACACACTTTGGCCGTATGTACCCTACGCGAGGTGTTTCTGTTCAGTATCCGCTCTTTAAATAGAGATGAGTTGAACAGATAGCTGTGTAGTTACGCCAGGTTAGACCCGAAAAGGGCATAATAACGAGATAATAATGGCTAATAAAACTGTACTCTTTAACAAGCATTTAGAATCAGACGCAAAGATGGTTGATTTCCACGGTTGGGATATGCCGCTTAACTATGGTTCTCAAATCGAAGAACACCACGCTGTTCGTCAAGACGCTGGTATGTTCGACGTGTCTCACATGACCGTTGTCGATGTGACAGGCACTGACGCCTGTGCTTTCCTACGTAAATTATTAGCGAATGACGTTGCTAAGCTTAAAGTGCCAGGTAAAGCACTTTATGGCGGCATGCTAGATCATAACGCTGGCGTGATTGACGACCTCATCACCTATTACCTCTCTGACACTCATTACCGTATCGTGGTTAACTCTGCGACGCGCGAAAAAGATCTCGCTTGGATTGCTCAAGAATCTACCGGTTTTGACCTAGTGATCACTGAGCGTCCTGAGCTGGCGATGATCGCTGTTCAAGGCCCTAATGCTAAGGCCAAAGCTGCAGCAGTATTTAATGCTGATCAAAATGCAGCAGTAGAAGGTATGAAGCCTTTCTTCGGCGTACAAGCTGACTCACTCTTTATTGCTACCACAGGCTACACTGGCGAAACTGGCTACGAGATCATCGTGCCAGATGCAGAAGCCGAAGCACTGTGGCAGGCACTGCTAGAAGCTGGCGTTAAGCCATGTGGTCTTGGTGCTCGTGACACACTGCGTCTTGAAGCGGGTATGAACCTTTACGGCCTAGATATGGACGAAACGGTTAACCCACTAGCGGCTAACATGGGGTGGACCATTGCATGGGAACCAACAGATCGTAACTTTAACGGTCGCGAAGCACTGACAGCGATTAAAGCTGCTGGTACTGAGAAGATGGTTGGCCTTATCATGGAAGCCAAAGGCGTTATCCGCCCAGGCATGGCTGTATTCTTCACCGACAGTGAAGGTGTTGAGCAGCAGGGGACTATCACCAGTGGTACATTCTCGCCAACATTAGGCTATTCTATTGCCATGGCACGTGTACCGAGAAGTATCTCAGATACTGCTGAAGTCGAAATGCGTAAGAAGCGCGTTCCTGTTAAAGTGATCGCACCAAGCTTTGTACGTAACGGTAAGCAAGCTTTTTAATTTTCAGGGTTAATACTGGTTATTTCGCCTTTATTTTAATAAAGAGTTTTGTCGCCAGTGCTCGTTGATAGTTTTCAAGAAAACAATCAACTGCGCGCTGGCTTCTAAAATTAGAACGAAATCCCAGCGTATAAACCTCAGAAAACGCTATGCATTAACGTAAAAACCGATAAATTAGCTTATTAATACAGAATTAGAACAACCGATTAAGGATAAAGAACAATGAGCAATATCCCAGCTGAATTGAAATACGCCTCTTCACATGAGTGGATCCGCAAAGAGGAAGATGGTAGCTACACAATTGGTATCAGTGAGCACGCGCAAGAGCTTCTAGGTGACATGGTATTTGTTGAGCTTCCAGAAGTTGGTGACGAAGTTAACGCTGGTGAAGATTGTGCTGTTGCTGAGTCTGTAAAGGCCGCTTCTGACATCTACGCACCTATCTCAGGTGAAGTAATAGCGATTAACGAAGCACTGGAAGATTCTCCAGAGCTAGTTAACAGCGACGCATTTGGCGACGGTTGGTTCTTCCGCGTAATGCCTAGCGACACAGCTGAAATTGAAAACTTGCTTGATGCCGAAGGCTATCAAGCAGTTATCGACGAAGAGTAAAATCGCGTCGATAACAAAGCCTCAACTCATCATCGGTTGGGGCTTTGTTCGTTTTAACGACTAAAAACAATAATACCAATTGGTATAAGACCGGTAGTTAGCCTCCTACAGGCAGATACTGGCAAATATGGAATTAGGTTTATCATGACCACTGAAACCCTCACTACGCTTGAGCAACACGACCGTTTTATCGGCCGCCACATCGGCCCTGATAGCGAGCAACGTCAAGAGATGTTGAACTTTGTTGGCGCAGAATCATTAGACGATCTGACTAATCAGATTGTCCCTGAGTCGATTCTTCTTAACCGTGATGTTGCCGTTGGCGACAGTGTTAGCGAAGCCGAAGGTTTGGCTTATATTCGCCAAATAGCGGATAAGAACAAGGTATTTAAGAGCTACATAGGTATGGGTTACTACGGTACTGAAGTACCGTCTGTTATCTTGCGTAATGTGTTTGAAAACCCAGGCTGGTACACAGCTTATACTCCATATCAGCCAGAGATTGCCCAAGGCCGTCTTGAAGCTATTCTTAACTTCCAGCAGCTATCTATGGACCTAACCGGTCTAGACTTAGCGTCTGCGTCACTGCTTGACGAAGCGACAGCTGCAGCAGAAGCGATGGCACTAGCTAAGCGTGTTTCTAAAGCTAAGAAAGCCAATATCTTCTTCGTTGCTGACGATGTATTCCCACAGACATTGGATGTGATTAAAACTCGCGCCGAGTGTTTTGGTTTTGAAGTGGTTGTAGGACCTGCATCTGATGCGGTTAACTACGAACTATTTGGTGCGTTATTTCAGTACACCAACAAGTACGGTGAGATAAGCGATCACACTGAGTTGTTCGCAGCCCTTCACGCTAAGAAAGCAGTTGTTTCAGTTGCAGCTGACATCATGTCGCTTGTTATGCTGAAATCTCCAGGTTCAATGGGCGCCGATGTGGTATTTGGTAGTGCTCAGCGATTTGGTGTTCCTATGGGCTTTGGTGGTCCACACGCTGCATTCTTCGTTTCTCGTGACGCTCACAAGCGTTCACTGCCAGGCCGTATTATCGGTGTATCACAAGATACGCGCGGTAACCGTGCCCTACGTATGGCGATGCAGACTCGTGAGCAACATATCCGCCGCGAAAAAGCTAACTCAAACATCTGTACTGCGCAGGTACTGCTAGCGAACATGGCTTCTTTCTACGCTGTGTTCCATGGCCCACAAGGTCTTAAAGTTATCGCAGAGCGCATCAACCGCTTAGCCGATATTCTTGGTGCTGGTCTAACAGCCAAAGGCGTAGAGCTAGTCAACAGCACTTGGTTCGATACCGTATCGATTAAAGGTCTAGACGCTGCTGCTATCAAGACTCGTGCAGAAGCCCAAGGCGTTAACTTACGTATAGACAGTGATGGCATTATCGGTGCTAGCTTTGCTGAAACAACGACTCGTGACGATGTAGCTCAGCTGTTTGATATCATCCTAGGCGAAGGTCATGGACTTGATGTTGAAGCGCTAGATGCACAAATCGTTGCTGCTGGCAGTCAGTCAATTCCAGCAGCGCTTATCCGAACGGATGCGATTCTGACTCATCCAACGTTCAACAGCTATCACAGCGAAACCGAGATGATGCGTTACATCAAGCGTCTCGAAAACAAAGATTTAGCGCTTAACCACTCAATGATCTCTTTAGGCTCATGTACCATGAAGCTTAACGCGGCAACTGAGATGATGCCGGTAAGCTGGGCTGAGTTTGGCAATATGCACCCATTTTGCCCACAAGACCAAGCACAAGGTTACGCGCAGCTAGTAAATGAGCTGTCTGAGTGGCTTGTGGATATCACAGGTTACGATGCGGTTTCACTGCAGCCAAACTCTGGTGCACAGGGCGAGTATGCTGGCCTGCTAGCAATTAAGCAGTACCACGAATCTCGTGGCGATGCGCACAGAAATATCTGTCTAATTCCTCAATCAGCTCACGGTACAAACCCAGCTTCAGCTCAGCTTGCTGGCATGAAGATCGTTGTTACCGCTTGTGATAAAGAGGGTAACATCGATATGGAAGACCTGAAGGCAAAGGCTGCTGAAGTTGCCGATAACCTGTCTTGCATCATGGTGACTTACCCATCGACTCACGGCGTGTACGAAGAGACGATTGGTGAGATCTGTGAAGTTATCCATCAGCACGGCGGTCAGGTTTACCTTGATGGTGCCAACATGAACGCTCAGGTTGCATTGACATCACCAGGGTCTATCGGTGCCGATGTATCACACCTTAACTTGCACAAGACCTTCGCGATTCCACACGGTGGCGGCGGACCAGGTATGGGCCCAATCGGTGTTAAAAAGCACCTTGCGCCATTCCTATCGGGTCACACAGTCGTGAAACATGGGCTTGAGTCTGACAACAATGGTGCGGTTTCAGCAGCGCCATACGGTAGCGCAAGCATCTTGGCTATTACTTGGATGTACATCAAGTTACTCGGTAAGCAAGGGCTTAAAGAGTCGACTCAGATGGCACTGCTTAACGCCAACTACATGATGAAGAAACTGGCTGAGCATTATCCAATTCTTTACACTGGCCGTAATGACCGTGTTGCACACGAGTGCATCATCGACCTGCGCCCTCTGAAGGAAACTTCAGGTGTGACTGAAATGGATATCGCTAAGCGTCTTAACGATTACGGTTTCCACGCGCCAACCATGAGCTTCCCTGTTGCAGGCACGCTGATGATTGAGCCGACAGAATCTGAATCAAAAGTAGAGCTAGATAGATTTATCGAAGCGATGATCTCAATTCGCGGCGAAGCAGCTCGCGTCGAGTCAGGCGAGTGGCCAGCGGACAACAACCCGCTACACAATGCACCGCATACGCTAGCTGACATCATGGATCCTGAGTTTGACTCACGTCCATACAGCCGTGAAACAGCAGTGTTCCCAACATCGGCGGTTAAGCTTAATAAGTTCTGGCCAACGGTTAATCGTATCGATGATGTGTTTGGTGATCGCAATTTGTTCTGTGCGTGTGTACCAATCGCTGATTACGAATAATTGCTGCTTAGGCTTGATAATACTGCCTCTGTTTAACGTTTTCGCTGCTCATTGACTGGAGTCAACTCCGCGGCGAAAACGTCAAACTTCATTGTCTTATCGTCGCCAGCGACGCAATTATGGAGTCGTTGACTTCATCTGATTGATTATAAAAAACGAACCTTTGAGTTCGTTTTTTTATAGGTGAGATGACGCGGCGAAAACCATCGGCTTCTATTCTCGTAATAGTGAGTTACCGTCGGCAGTAACGTCATTTAGCCAGCGACGCAATTATGGAGTCGTTGACTTCATCTGATTGATTATAAAAAACGAACCTTCGGGTTCGTTTTTTATTGGGCGTTATTTTTTTGGGGGGGTCATTGCGCTCGCGGGTTGATGTTTGAGCTTACAGCTTTGAATGAGCTATTACCTGAGGCGGACGATGTGCAGACTCTGCTATGGCTTACACGAATACCAAGGAGATAACAGTGTCTACACTCAAGTTTAGAAGCAGGCTTAAAAGCCGTTAGCTAACTTGTTGAGGGCTTGAGCCCTGATTAACCTTACCGTTGCCTGCTTGGTGAGTAAACAGACGGGCACGGATAACGTCGTAACACCAGTTGAAGACAATCGCATAGACTAAAAAGAAAATGACTACGCCGATATCCATGATAAATACTGTCCAGAAATCTAGCTGCAGTACCCACATCATCAAGGGTAATGTGGCAAATATCATACCCAACTCAAAACCAAGCCCGTGGCCTAAACGCATTTTAACTGAACGTTCAATGCGGTTCGTGCCATAGACACGATCAAAACCTAGGTTATAAACATAGTTCCAGCACATGGCTATTAAAGAGAGGCCGACAGCCAAACCTGTTGCCGATTTTGCGCCTGCATCGGTAAAAAGTGTCGCGGCGACGATGACAAATACTAAGGCAATCGCTTCAAACAGCACACTGTGTAAAATACGTTCTTTTGTTTTCATGATAGATCTCTTCTGGGTTGTTCGGTCGTTCTTGCTTGCTATAATCATCATTAAATGAGTAAGAAGATAGTTAGTTACTATCAGGAAAAGTGATATGTATAATCTAGAACAGCTGAGAATGTTTGTTGAAGCGGCGCAATCAGGCTCATTTTCGGCTTGTGCTCGTCAGTTGGGAAAGGTGCAATCGGCAGTCAGTCAGGGAAGTGCCAATCTTGAAATTGATCTCGATACCACTTTATTTGATCGTACTACTCGCAAACCTTCGTTAACCCCTCAAGGTGAGAGACTGTTACCGTTTGCGCAGGCTATTTTGCAGCAAACCCGTGAGCTAGACTCTGTTGCCGACGCACTTAACTTATCCCATGAAACACAGATAAAAATAGCGGTGGATGATGCATTACTTCCTATGGTAACAAATCTGCTAGATACCTTTGCATCACACTTCCCTGCAACCATCTTAGAGCTATATGCTGTCGCAACACCGGACGTATTGAGCTTAGTGCATAGTGGGCGAGCGGACTTAGGGTTAATGTTTGCTAACAGTGGTTTTCCGCAGGAGGTGGACCTGTGTTATGTAGGCAGTCTGCCGTTTAATGGGGTTGTGAGCCCAAATCACCCTATGGCCAAGGTCGATAACGTCACAGCCGCAGACTTAATTGTGCACCGTCAGCTATTGATTCGTGGTCTAGAAGATCAGCCTCTACCGCATTTTCCGACCATATCTTCACATATCTGGTGGGGCAATAGCTTCAATGCCATTAATGATATGGTAAAGGAGGGGCTAGGCTGGGGCTATATTCCTAGTCATATGGCAAAGCGATATGAGCGCCAGGGCGACATGGTGCGAATGAACTTAAGCTTTGACCATAAGCCTTGGCGAGTACCGATTGACCGTGTGATGGCAAAACAAAAGGCTCGGGGGCCAGCGTTAATGTGGCTGGCCGATGCTTTCACTGAGTTAGTGGAGGAGTAAGGTACTGCAGTGCTATCACCTATTACTGACTCTCTGAGTAGATAACAGTGGCTGTACTGCCTTATTGTTTACTGCTTTATTGTGTACAGCCAGTGCGCTGGTTGCATCTGGGAAGGTTAGATAGCAAAATTACGCTTACCATCTGACTTATCAGCAGAATGCCTCATGAACCAGCGCTCATGAAAGCTCTCTTATAGTAAAGACCGCCCATGATAAAGGACATTACCTATGCCAACAGAAAAAGCACAATCAATAGAAGCGTTACAGCAAGCGCTGCCTATTACCATAGCGGCCGATGGGCAGTTCTCTCATTCACTCAAACCTCTGTTAACCCAGCTAGAGATGTGGATCAATTTTCAGGCGCTAAAAGCGGATTGGTACAGTAATGAAAACCTTGTCCTCAATTTCGATTTTACTCTGGTTAGGTCATTAGAAGAAAAAACACAAGGTCTGAGCGCTGAAGGTTGGACTCTAGGAGTCGGTTATGCGTACCACTTTGAAAGCAGCAACTTGACCACGATAGCTTTTATTGCGGTTGATGATTTAGTTCAGGGCGGCGTTGGTATTGAGCAGGGGATAAAAGCCAGATTGACTGCAGTGGCTAATGCAGTTGGGTTGAAGCATGGTTTAGTTAGTTTGGATTAGAGGGGGAAGTAAAAAGCTTACTCTGCCCCCCACTTATTTCATCAACGAAAATGAGCTGACCGTTTAGCCGTTTATGTAAGTGGGCTAAGGTTCTCTTCTCACTTATCTTATTCTGTTACTCACTACGCAACCTATAAAACCTCACGAAAAATCCGCCTAACCTCATGGGGTGAACATCCAATGTTACTTACAAGTTATTGATTTTATATCTGTAAATTTATATTTACCTACGACTAATGTCTTAGTCTGAAATGCTGTTTATTGATCGCTATGCCTACAAACTTCGGATAAGGTACCCCTAATTTATACGACGTAGTGCTTTGTAGTGAGTGACAATAGGAATGATATGAGCAGTAATTCTGAATCCGTACATGAGCAAAAAAGTGAACCTCCAACAAATAAAGACGGGCTGAATTACCAGCAACAACATAAATCCAGTTCGACCTTTAATTCCCGAGAAGAATATTTAGAACACGAATTACAAATCATGGACCCCAAACGCTGGCGTCCTAATTGGCCCTTTAAAGACTATCGATTTGAACTAGAAGACACCATTCCTGCCATGGCTGCGACGATTGGTAAAGTGGTGATGGTGGGCGCGATAGCAACAACTTTTGCCACATCGCTCGGACTTGAAGAAAGTTTTATATTAGAAAATGTGCGTTATGAATTAATTATTGCTGCATTCTTTATTATTTTATTTTCAGGTTTTTTATTACCAACAGCAAACCTAGCGGGTACCCACGGCCCACTCATTCCGATTATTCCTATTGTGGTTGCGGCAGGTGGTCACCCGATGGCGTTTGGGTTGCTTATTGGAGCATTGGGGTTAATTTTAGCGGTCAGTAAAGGCGGCAGCATGCTGGCAAACCTGACCAGCAAAGGGGTTTGCGGCGGACTCCTCTTGTACCTTGGCTTTGTTGGTACGGCTTCACAGGTTGATAAGTTGTTTAAATGGGCGAATGATATCGGCATGGCGCACATCGCTTTTGTCGTTATTTTTTGTACGATAATTTTATATGCACTGCTTGAACATTGGCGTAAACGTTGGTTAGCGATCCCCTTAAGTTGCTCTCTCGGCGGCATAATAGCTTTTGCTATGGGGGCACCTTTTGAGTTTCAAACAGGTCCTGGCTTACCAAACATGAACCCTATGTATTGGTGGGGTGATAATACAGGTTGGATGCTAGGTTTACCCACGTTAGAGAGTTTTGTGGTCGTACTACCGTTTGCTATTTTAGCCGTGGCAATGTGGTCGCCAGACTTTTTAGGCCATAAAGTTTTTCAAAAAATCAATTACCCTGAACGTACTGAAAAAGTACAAATGAACATTGACGACACCATGACAAGTGCCTCGATTCGCCAAACATTTGGGTCACTGCTTGGGGGCGCTAACTTCACTTCATCTTGGGGGACTTATATCGTACCTGCGGCTATCGCTAAGCGTCCTATTCCTGCTGGCGCGTTAGTCACGGCGCTATTTTGTATTATTGCTGCGTTATGGGGTTATCCAATGGATTTAGCCATATGGGAACCCGTACTTTGTGTGGCGTTAGTTGTTGGCGTGTTTATTCCGTTACTTGAAGCGGGCATGGAGATGACCAGAGAAGGCAAAACCACACAGTCGGCAGCTATTGTGGTGTTCTCATCGGTACTGGTAAACCCTGCATTTGGCTGGTCGCTGACCATGTTGCTTGATAATTTGGGCTTGATTGGCTGTAAAGACCGTAGTGCAAATTTGACCAAGATGAATCGCTGGATCTTGCCCAGTATTATGTTTGTAGTATTAACCGGTGTCATGGCGTTAGTCGGTTTGTTACCTGGTATTCCTGCATTAATCTCAGGTTTAAATTAAGGTGTAAGTAGGGTCAGACTCTGACCCTACTAAACTTTAAGGCGACGGATGAAGCGCATTACTACAAGCTTTTCCTTTGCACCATTTGCCACTGTTATGCTGCTTTTTGAACTCACACATAGCGTCCCAACGGCCGCTAATCCCACTATATTGACGACGAAATTCTTTGGCTGACGTTATCCAAGCATCGGGTGCAATACCAAGTTCACTAAGTAGTTTAGGCTGTGTTGAATCAATGAAGCCTCTTTTATCATGTCTAATCGCTCTGCCAGTCCAGTCAATAAGCTCTAAGTAGTCACAAAAGTGAAATGGGACCCCTGATTGAGTCGCAAGATGGATTGAACCGTCAAATTTAGAGAGTGTTTTTAATGAGTTATCAACAAGCTTGGATTCCAAACCAGTGGGTTGGCGGGAGTTAGCTTGAGTGTTGGGGAGAGGGGGGTTAGTGGCGTTAGTATCAAGTGAATTCAACTCAGCAATACGCTCTTGAATGGAGGTGAAGTCAGAGGATTGAAGTGTGTCAGCTATACCTGCTCTGATAGGGTTCAGGTCAACATACATCATACATGCAAGCAGTGCTTGCTCATCAAGTAAGGCCTGTGATTTAAAGCGCCCCTCCCAAAAAGCCCCCTTACACTCATCTTCACGATTAGCCCGGCGTGCTATCTCTTCATTGAGACACCGCATAAACCAAGAGATACTCGATAGGCGTTCATGCCACTCAGCCAGTAATCCATCAAGTAACAAACGTTCCCCTTCAATTAATGACTCGCCATTCATATATTTGGTTGCTACAGCATGCCCTTTAGTGATTTTGCTCCATCGGCTAATAACCTCTTTGTTACTTAATGATTTAGCCTTGTTAGTATCGATTTTAAGAACCAAGTGATAGTGATTATTCATGACAGCATAAGCACAAATATCGATACAGAAGATAGTTGAAAGTGCTTTAACTTTATCGACAATCCAGCCGCGTCGATGTTCAAAGCTTTTACCTGTGAGCTCATCCTCTCCACAGAGAAATGCTCTTCTGACACAACGATTTATGATGTGGTAGAAGGGAGTCGATTCTGGGTCGATTAAGGTTCTTCGAGCTGAAGTCATAATCGTTATCCTAAATAAAACTGAGGTGAGTTAACTCAAAGCCTAGTAGAGGATGAGAGAAAGGACAAAAGGTATGGCTGTCCTGTCTCTTCTCTAAATAAAACAGAGGTGAGTTAACTCAAAGCCTAGTAGAGGATGAGAGAAAGGACAAAAGATATGGCTGTCCTGTCTCTTGCTCTCCACAGAGAAATGCTCTTCTGACACAACGATTTATGATGTGGTAGAAGGGAGTCGATTCTGGGTCGATTAAGGTTCTTCGAGCTGAAGTCATAATCGTTATCCTAAATAAAACTGAGGTGAGTTAACTCAAAGCCTAGTAGAGGATGAGAGAAAGGACAAAAGATATGGCTGTCCTGTCTCTTTTGGTCGGCAGTTAGCTGCGTGGCTAGGGCTAACTCCATCGCAATATAGCAGTGGTAATATGAATCGCTTGGGTAAAATAACCAAGCGAGGTAATCAAACCCTGCGTCGGCTACTTATCCACGGTGCGAGGACTGTACTCACATGGTGCGCGAACAAAGACGATCCGCTGAACCTGTGGTTGCAACAGCTCAAGCTACGCGCTCACATCTGCAAAGTCACAGTAGCACTGGCAAACAAGCTGGCGCGTATCGTTTGGGTAGTGATGAGTAAGCAGCAAGCGTTTGATGTGAGCAAGGCCTGCGAAGGCTCTGCAGTGAAAGCGGCATAATTAGTTTATTTTAACGTGTAACAGAATGAGTAATTGAAACGAGTAAAAGCTCAACAGTGGTAATGGTATTAATGAGTTAAACGGTTTGTCTTATCCAAAACCTGTACGGGACCGTGGCCTTCGAGGTCATATGGCTGCCTAGGAGGATAAGACGTCAATTTGGATCTCATTAGGGCGCTCAGCTAAGCTGTGACGCCGGATATATGTCGCAAGACCGCGAACCATTAATGGCTGATATCCTGTTGTGAAAGGTGAACTATTGGAAAAAACTAAAGGATTTAAGTCAAAAATTGACACTTACCTTGCTAAACCCGAGGTGACCATATATGTCCTGTCTCTTTTTTTGCTGTCCTGTCTCTTTTTTTTCTCTTTTTAGAGTATGGGTATAATAGATACAAGCACTAACTAAAATGCTAAAATGCTAAATCTCGAAATACCAAGAGAAAATCATGACAGAACAGATTGACGATCCTATTGAACTTGAAGATCAAGAAGAGCTGGAATTAGCGGCTCATCCTCACCCAATGGGGACTGAAACTCAAATTCGAATCGCCAAAGAACAATCGAGTGTATATGAGCTGCTTCGTAAGGAAAGTAAAGGGTTATTAGTTTTAGCTCCTAACTTTCAACGCATTGATGTTTGGGATAAAAAACACAAATCTGAGTTGATAGAATCCATTTTAATGGGAATTCCAATACCATTGATTTATCTGTTTGAAGACGAAAATGGTATTCGTCAAATTGTTGATGGTAAGCAACGAATCACAGCGTTAAAAGAGTTTATAAATAACCGCTTTACACTTTCTGAACTCTCAATGCTACCTAGCTTAAAGGGCCAGAAATTTGATCAGATTCCAACATTGTTACAGGCAAAGCTGGAAGATTATCAATTGCAGACTTATGTCATTCAACCCCCAACACCAGAGTCGGTTAAATTTAACCTGTTTGAAAGAGTTAACCGCGGAGGGGTGAATCTAAATAAGCAAGAAATGCGACATGCACTCTATCAGGGGAGAGCCACGACTCTTTTACAAGAACTGTCGGAGAGTGAAGAGTTTAAGAGTGCAACAGGGTTTGGGGTTAAGTCCAACCGTATGCGTGATCGGTATCTGGTATTAAGATTTATTGCTTTTTACCTCTATTTTACTAACCAATTGCCGAATATTCATTATCGTTCAGATATTGATGGTTTCTTAGCATCTGTCATGAAGTTTATCAATCATCAAGCTCCTACTGAGTTAGTTGAGCATATGAGAAGTGTTTGTTTGCTAGGAATGAGAAATACGGCAATAATTCTTGGTGAAAGTGGCTTACGCTTTGCGCCAAAACCAAGTGGTAATAAACGGCCGGTTAATATGGGGTTGTTTGAAATGTTGGTTTTCATTTTCTGCTATATAGATGTTTCCAAGACGAACCATCAAGAGATAAAGCAGGTTATCAAGCAACAAAAGGTTGAGATCGATCAAATGGATTTGCTCGCTGGATCTATTGATACTACAACTCATGTAACAGAACGATTTAATCTTGCTCAACAGGTAATTCAGAGAATCAATCATGCTTAAGACGCTATCTATCAAAAACTTTAAAAGTATTGATGAAGAAAACTTAAAAATAGCTCCACTGACAATCCTTACTGGTGTGAATTCGACTGGAAAATCCACAGTAATTCAAGCAATTTTATTACTGTTAAGATTTTCTATACCTGTAAATCGTATAACATTGAATAAAGCTGTATCTGCCTATATGTCTCCAAGAGATACTCGAAATAGATATACGAATAAATCCGAAATTAATATCAAACTAGAACTCAATAGTGAAGTGTTAGAGCACCTTTCATTACAAACAAGAAAAGATAGGGATGATAATGTTATATTTCGTGGAGGTCTTAAGATGACTGAAAGCCTCTTAGAAACTGGCGAGTTTGATCCGGCAGAAATGCCTTTAGCTTATGTTTATGAGCCAGAAGAGGTTGTCTCAAATTGTTCTGAACTATTTTATCTTAACGCAACAAGGTTAGGCCCTCAAACTATTTCTGAAATAGGTGACTTTAAAGTCGGCTTGTTGGGGGAACATATTTTCTCTACTTATGATCAAATTAAAAATAAAGCGTTACCAAAAAAGTTGGTTAAGTTTTCTGAATCCAGCACTATTGGTTATCAGGTTAGCCAGTGGCTTAGTGAAATAACTGACTCAAAACTAGAATTAAAAACTGAAAAAATAAACAGTGAACAGATAAAAGTTTTGTTTAATAGTGATGGACTCGGAGAACTATCTCCTCAGAATCTTGGGGCTGGCATTAGCTATCTAGCTAAAGTGGTAATCCTTTGTTTTATGGCTAAAAAAGGTGATTTAGTTATTATTGAAAACCCTGAAATTCACCTTCATCCTAAATCACAAGCTCAGTTAGGAAGCTTCTTATCCTTTATTGCTAGCAGTGGCATTCAACTAATTATAGAAACGCATAGTGAGCATTTGATACAAAAAATCAGGACGGAAGTTAAAAATGAAACTATTGAGTGCGAAGATGTAATTATTCATTATAAATCTGCAACTCAAAAGCCTTTTGATACCTTATATTTAGATATCAATGGACATTATTGTGATCAAGAAGAAAATCGTATCAGTTTCCCTAAAGGATTCTTTGATACTAGTGTCGATGCTTTACTAAGCTTACGATAGGAATTGTGATGACTAGATCAAGCTACAAAGTCGTGCTTTCCGATAAGTTATTTAGCATTTACAAGAAAGCATCGGTTCCGTGCCCTCTAAAAGCAAAAGAAAGAAAAGCTTATGATTTGTTAATGGGGAATCTTGAGTTAGACATTCTAACTAATGCTGCCCAAGTTCAGCGTTGCAAAGATGGCCATAACTTACCAGATGAAGTATATGATGATTTGTTCCCAATGCTTCTTACCCTTGATGACCAGAAAAACTTATCTTTAGAGGAATTATCAAAGGAAACGTTATTTAAATTAATAGTGACTATATCTGATGGAGAAAATAGCCCTCCATATTTTAATCTTAAAAAAAAATACATAAAGCGCAATTACACTTTATCTTGTCTACATGATGAGGAAAGGCAACCACTAAAGGATTATCTAAACTGTCTTTTACAGGAGGCTGATACGATCCTAATTCATGATAAATACTTCTCAGGCGAAGAGGGTAACAAACAATTATTTAACTTCCTTCCTGATAAAGATATCATTATTCAGTATATTGAGAATGGTGATAGAAGTAATGGTCAATTTGTACGAGATAGCTGTGTAGCTAACGACAAATGGAAAGTTGAGAAATGCGACACAACTCAAGAAGAATTTAATAGATTCTCTCGTTCTCATGATCGCTACCTTATTATCAATGGAAAAATTGAATTAATGCTGACTAGTGGCTTTTCTTATCTCTGGAGCAAAGACAAAGAAATTACTTGTGTTGTTCGAGAACTATAAAAATAAATGGCGTCATAGTTAGATTAAGTTGAGGTCATTATTACTGGCTTAATCTTCCTCGCTAGTTTTTCTCATTGCTTTTCCTGTTAGTGCTTCAACCTAATTCTTACCCACAAAAAAAGCGACTCACATCTCCCGATGCAAGCCGCCACTTCAACTACTTTCTTTAGCTCTAAGCCTAAGCCCTAAGCTCTCTTCTCAAAGCTTTAGCTAAACCCCTATCCCGTGATCTTACCAATAAACACCATAAACAGGTATGACGCTAGCAATACACCGACCCAGAGCACCATATTCCCTGAAGGGTATGAGCCTGATAGCAGGCCGCCTAGGCCTTTATGCTTGCTGGCAATAAAGGTTTGGAACTGGCTGAGTCTACTGGTCACAGCGTTGCGCATTGCGCCGTCTGCCTGCCAAATGACTGTAAACACCTTTTGCAGCACATTGGGGATGGCACGCCTGTAGATCCAATCCACATCTAAGTTGGTTGAGCGCAGCTCTGGCGGATACATGTTTTTCAAGTTTAACCAAACAAAGGCTAAGGCTGAGAACAGCAGTAACTGAGTTTGGGCTAACACGTGAGTCGCATCATAAGGGTTGTAACCCGTATCGTATGGTAGCAGCGAGTATAGCGCCGCTGGGTAAATACCGATGGCGATACAAAGGCTGGCTGCGATAAACATAGCGAACAACATATTGCGTGGCGGATCGCTCGCTCGTAGGCCCGAATCGTGGGCAAAGAAGGCGAAGTAAGGGATCTTAATTCCAGCATGGTGGAACACACCCGCAGAGGCGAACAGTAGCATCAACCAGATCCAGTCAAACCCGTTCTCAAGGGCCGCTGACATCACCATCGACTTACTGACAAAACCACTGAACAGCGGGAAGGCTGAGATAGAGGCCGCACCAACAATACAGAGTATCGTGGTCTTGGGCATGGTCTTATACAGGCCGCCCAAGTCTGAGCCGTTCATCCTGCCGGTCATATGCAGTACTGCGCCCATGCTCATAAACAGCAGGCCTTTAAAGATCACATCGTTAAACGCATGCGCAATGGCGCCGTTGATGGCCAGTGCAGTACCGATACCAATACCAACCACCATAAAGCCAACCTGGTTTATCAAGCTATAGGCCAGTACGCGGCGGAGATCGTTTTCGATCACTGCAAAGAAGATTGGGAAGCAGGTCATCGCTGCGCCAATGTAAACTAACAGCTCAGTACCTGGGTAGGCACGGGCTAGAGCATAAACGGCCACCTTAGTGGTAAATGCACTGAGAAGTACAGTCCCTGTTGGCGTGGCTTCCGGGTAGGCATCGGTGAGCCAAGTATGGGCAAATGGGAAAGCACATTTGATACCAAAGGCGATAAATATCAGCCAGCCAGCAACGCCCTCTAAGCCGATATTACCAAAGGCCAGTGAGCCCGTTTCAGCGGCATAAAATAGCGCGCCGACCAGTAAGATGACCCCCGATAACACCTGAATGATCAGATAGCGCATACCTGCATGATAAGCGCGAGTGGTTCTGCGCGCCCAGATTAAAAATACTGAGGTAAATGCCAGTAGCTCCCAGAATACAAATAGGGTGAGTAGATCGCCGGCAAATACTGCGCCTAGCGCACTACCTGCATAGAGCATGGCAGCTACTTGCTGTACGGTATCTTTAACATGCAGTGAGTAGATAATTGAGATGAAGGCGGCGATATGAAATACATAGCCAAACATCAAGCTCAGTTTGTCAGCGCGGTAAGGTACCAGCTCATAATCTAAAAACGTCAGCTGCAGATGAATGCCTTCAGGCACAGTCCACAAGTGCATTGCGCTAATGACTGGAATGGCCACCATTATCGCACCGCGTAGTTTGCCACTGGTCATTGCAGCAATAAGCCCGCCTATAAAGAACAGGGTAAAGGGCGGTAACTCAAGCATCCACATCGTGATCACCTATTTTTTTGTTTTCAGTCTGATTGTTGGCACCCTGGTGGGCGTTGTCATCACTATTTTCTTCAATGACTTTTTCTAAATGCTCTTGTTCATGAGCGTCATCGGGCCCGTCGTAATAATCCTCTGAGCGCATCAGAAAGGTACGCATCCAGCGAGCGACGAACACTAAGACCACACAGCCGACAAAGCCATAGATGGGGTAGAAGGCTGGCAGGTTTTCCCAGCTGTGATAAATATGGCGGTGGATGACAAAATCAAGCACCACAAGCAGCGCACAGCAGGCATACAAGATATATAAAACCCGCTGGGTATTTTTGGGGTTGTCAAACAGGTACTGCTTGTCATCCTGGTTACTTTTATTGTTATCGCTCTGGTTAGTGTCCATGGCTGACTCCCGGCACAGTTAAGATGGTTTTGGCCAACTCATAGAGAGGTTGCGGATAGATGAATAAGATAAGGCAGCCTAAGGTGGTGATAGAGAGCGCGATGAGTGACGCAAGCGGCGCTTCTTTAATGCCAGTCTTTGCCGCTGGGTGGTCCTTGCCAGGGAAAAACGCATGATAGGGGATAGGCAATAGGTAAGCGATGTTGAGCAGTGAGCTCACCATCAATACCATCATAATGACAAAGTAGCCTGTCTCTATGGTGCCCATCAGTAGGAACCACTTACTCCAAGTACCGCCTGTAGGTGGCACACCAATAATGCTTAAACTTGCGATAAAGAAGGCCGCCATGGTGATTGGCATCGTAAAGCCTAATCCGCGCATTTCGCTGACTTTCGACTTATGTGTCGCGACCAAGATAGCGCCAGCACAGAAGAACAAGGTGATTTTGCCAAACGCATGGGTCGCAATGTGCATCGAGCTACCGATAACCCCAGATGAGCTAGCGAGTAGCGCCCCTATGGTGATATAGCCAAGCTGGCTGACGGTAGAGTAGGCAAGGCGCGCTTTTAGGTTGTCCTGACGCATGGCCACGATTGAGGCAAGCAGTACCGATGCACCGGCTAAATAGAGCAGGAATTCAGTTGTCGGAAGCGTGGGCAGTAACTCAATACCAAAGATAAACACGCAGACCTTTAATATGGTGAACACCCCTGCCTTAACAACGGCTACGGCATGCAACAGGGCGCTCACTGGCGTTGGTGCGACCATAGCGGCAGGCAGCCAGCGATGGAACGGCATGATGGCAGCTTTACCGATACCAAACACAAACAGTACCAATATTGCCCCGGCGACGCTGGTATCAACGTTATCGCCAAACACGCCACCTGCGGTGAAGTCTAAGGTGCCAGCGACAAACCAGGTCAAGATAATCGCTAACAGGAAGAAGGCGATAGAGGTGCCGAGCAAGATACCTAAGTATACGCGTCCTCCCTGCTTGGCTTTTTCTGTGCCTGCATGGGTCACTAACGGGTAAGTGGATAGGGTTAACACTTCATAGAAGATAAATAGGGTGAACAGGTTGGCGGAGAATGCCAGCCCCATCACTGCACTTATGGCTAAGGCGAAGCAGAGGTAGAAGCGGGTTTGATTCTCCTCGCCGTGACCGCGCATATAGCCGATGGCATAAAGGGTGGTGATAAGCCAAAGGAAGCTAGCAATAAGGGCGAATAGCATGCCTAACGGCTCAACCACGAAGCTGACTTCAAGGCCTGGCAGCAGTTGCCACCAAAATACCTCGATAGAGGCACCAGCAGTGAGGCCTTGATAGAGGTTCACAACGCAAAAGAGAACGGCAAGGCTGATGGATATGGTGACAGCCTCACGCAGGTTGGGATATTTTCCCGTTGCCAAGATCGCCAAGGTGGCAAGCAAAGGCAAAATAATGGTTAGCTGCAGTAACAGCTCCAAAGATAGATTCATGGGTTGATTCCAAACAAGCTTTGAGAAGCCGCCTGTGCTACCTGCACACTAAGACGGGTATCGATACCAAAATAGATATTGGCCAGTACGAGCGCCCAAACTGGGGCGAGGAAGGTCCAAGGTGCTTCCTGCACCGCTTCGCGACCCGGCAATGGCGGCTTGAAGTAGGCCGTTTCAACGATGCGCCATATATAAACGACTGCCAATAGTGAACCCAGTAATATCAGTACTGCCACGGGCCACATTCCCTCCTCAATGGCGGCGACAAGCAGGTACCACTTACTGACAAAGCCCACGGTTAACGGTACGCCAATCAAACTCAAGCCACCCACAACTATGGCTGCCATCGTGATGGGCATCTGCCTACCAAGGCCTTGGAACTGACTTAGCTGTACACTGCCTATGCGGTACATCACAGCGCCTAATGCTAAAAACAGCGCGCCTTTCATCAGGGCGTGATTAAACAGATGGAGCAAAGTAGCCATAAGCCCTGTGGTGGTGTTGATGGCATAACCAATGATCATGTAGCCAACTTGAGCGATGCTCGAATAGGCGAAGATATGTTTAACATTGGTTTTGTATATTGCTGCCGTTGAGGCTGCGAAAACCCCGACCAGACCCAGGGTGATAAATATGTTCTGTAGCGGCAAGGTTGAGAAGGAAAACTCGATGCCAAATACCGTATAGGTGAAACGTATCAATAGATAAACGGCAACCTTTGTTGCTGTAGCAGCGAGGAAAGCAGTTACGATTGAAGGCGCATAGGCATAAGCATTGGGTAACCACAGGTGCAGTGGGAACAAGGCTAGCTTTAAACAGACACCGACGATTAAGAAGGCAAATGCGGCAAATACGGTGCGGGTTTGGTTAACCTCTGCCAGTCGGTCTGCGAGATCGGCCATATTCAAAGTACCTGTCATCTGGTACAGCAAGCCAATGCCGATCAGAATAAAGGTCGCACCTATGGTGCCCATGATTAGATATTGATAGGCGGCCCAAAGCGCGCGTCTATCTTTACCCAGTGCAATGAGGGCGTAGGCTGACAGTGAGGAGATCTCTAAAAATACAAATACGTTGAACACATCACCGGTGCAGACAATGCCGAACATGCCGGTAATTGACAGTAGATACAGGCTATAAAAGAGTGTGTGTCGTTCTTTTGGCAGCTCTTTTTGAAGGCTGGTATTGGCTGCAAAGAGGACGACTGTCCCTATGGATGAGATGATCAGCAGTAGCAGAGCGTTGAGCTCATCGATGCGATATTCAATCCCCCAAGGGGCATCCCACCCGCCAAGCTGATAGATAATGGTGCCAGAGCTCATCACCTGTTGGAGTAAAAGTATGCTATTGAGGCAGGTAAAAGCGCTCACCAGCAGGGCGAATAGCCAGACTAGCTTAGAGCGATTTAGGAACCAGCATAAAGGCGCTGCCATCAGCGGCACAATAACTTGTAAAATAGGCAGATGGGCTAGCACGATGTTTTATCCTCAGTGAGCTGATCTTGAATTTGAATCTCATCCTCCTCGATAGAGCCGTATGACTCTTTGATTCTTACGACTAAGGCCAGGCCGAGTGCTGTTGTTGCAATGCCAACCACAATCGCGGTGAGAATAAGCACATGGGGAAGCGGGTTAGAGTAGCGTGCCACGCCTTCTGCCAAGATTGGCGCGCTACCGCTATCGACATTGCCCAAGCTGATGTAAAAGATAAAAACCGAGGTCTGAAAAATCGTTAAGCCAACCAGTTTTTTGATCAAGTTGCCATGGGCGATAACGATATAGAAACCTATCATCATCAGTAGGACTACGATCCAGTAGTTATAGAGTCCTAGTATCATCACTCCACCTCGCCATTGTTCTGTTTAGTGCTTTTTAGTTCAGGGGTGCCCTGTTGACTAGTCTGCTGTTGTGCTTCTCTGCGGCCTGAAAAATTGAAAAAGATAATGATCATCACAGCGGCAACGGTAAGGCCCACGCCCAGTTCGATAATCAAAATGCCTAAATGCTGGCCAGCAACGGGATCGTCAGCGAGTACGTTGTAATCTAAGAAATTACCGCCGTTAATGAGTGAGACCACTCCCACGCTGGCGTAGAGCAATAAGCCGATAGCGGCGACCAGTTGAACAACCGTTTGATTAAAGACACGTCTTGCGGTGTCTAGGCCATATAACATGGCATAGAGAATAATTGCTGCGGCAAAAATCACCCCCGCCTGAAATCCACCACCAGGGCCAAAGTCGCCATGAAATTGCACATAGAGTGCAAATAAAAGGATAAAGGGGATCAGTATTTTGCTAACAATGCGTAGCACCATATGCTGCTCATGCATCTCATCTTTTTTGATCTTTTCTCCGTTTTCATCTTCTTGATGAGACTTGCGGCGTCGAGGCAGTGACAGTAGTGATAGCACACCAATACCAGCAGTAAAGATAACGGCAACCTCACCTAAGGTGTCAAAGGCACGGTAGCTCGCCAGTACTGAGGTGACAATGTTAGGTACACCGACCTCCTGCATAGAGTCGTTTATGTAGCGCGGAGCGACATGCTGATGAACGGGGGCATCGAAGCTGCCAAAGTAGGGCATATCTAAGGTGCCGTAGATAAGCATGCCACCTGTGATAAAGACAACCAGTAAGGCAAGCAGGGGTTTATGACGTTTTGGCGCCTCGCTACGTCCTGTCATGGTGATAGCTGTTAGCATGAGCAAGCCTGAAATACCCGCGCCGACTGCCGCCTCGGTAAAGGCCACATCTACTGCATCGAGTACCACAAAGAAGCTTGCGGACAGTAAGCCGTATATCCCAGTTAGCATAACGACGGCCAATAGATCTTTGGTTCGCACAATGGCAATAGCGATCACGACGAGAAAGCTTAATAGAACGACATCAACTAAAGTTTCGATGACTTGTCCCCTCCCTGGTTGATTGAGTCGTCAAGCATTGGCTGCACATTGTTACGCAGTGCGGCTTTGGCCAGTGCATGGCTTGCTGTTGGGTTGATAAATAGGGTGAATAGCAAGATCATCATCAGCTTAAGTAGTACTAAACCTGCAGGATTTTGTAGCATTAGTCCAATAAGAATCATCCCCGCACCTAAGGTGTCAGTGACGCCAACTGCGTGCATACGGGTAAAGAAATCGGGGAAACGTAAAATACCGACACCACCTGAGAGGCACAGAAAAGAGCCGAGCAGCAAACACAAGCCACTGGCTATCTCGAGTATGAGATTCATTATTTATCCTCTTTCGTGGATGGGTGTTTTTGAGGTGGATGTTTGAACTCATTTGAGTCTGAATATCGCAATACCCCGATAACACTGATGAAGTTAATTAGGGCATATACCAAGGCGATGTCGAGAAATTCAGGCCGTCCCATCAAAAAGCCTAATATCGAGATCAGCAGGACCGTTTTAGTACCGAACATATTAAATGCTAAGATTCGATCGTATAGGGTTGGCCCCACGACACAGCGAGTGATCGCGAGGAGCATGACAACAAGAATGGCTATTGTGGCTGCAGTTAACATCTGGTTTCCAATTCAGTGACTCGGCGATCCATCTCGCCAGCTTTTAAGGTATCGATATTTTCTTTGATCAAGGCGTGTATGGTCATACGATCATCGACGATGTCTACAGCAACAGTGCCTGGCGTTAAGGTGATGGAGTTGGCGTAAATAACCTTACCGAGATCTGTTTTCTGACTGGTATCTATTGTGACGAGTGTGGGGGAGATACTCGTGTTACCCAGCCAGATATGTTTGACCACTGAGATGTTAGAAACAATGATCTCTTTGGTGAGCCAAAGCAGGTAGCTTGGTAGCTTCAGTGAAAGATGTGTGGGCTGAGACTCATGGTCAATCACATCCATGCGGTGCGCGATAAAAAGCACCAGCAGGATAGATGCAGCCCCCAACGACAGGAGAAGTAGGTTGCTGTAGTTAGAGTTTATCCACCAAAAAAGAACCAGACTCAAACATAGGTAGAGGGTATGGCTCGGTGAATATTTAGCTTTTTTATCAGCTGGTCTTTCGTCTAATGGTTTATTGTCTTTCATGGTCAATTTTCACCATAACCAATGTGCTCATTGGGTGGGTTAAAGGGCAACACTTGGCTGTGTGTTACGTGTTGTCTATGGTTCGCTGTGCTCTATAAGCATGAAGATTCGACTTCAAGCGCCCCGAATATTTGGGTATGTAGTAATGGCATCGACTCGATTGGATATGACAAGTGTCCAACCAGGCGTTCTGCCAAGTGTTTAACATCTTCATTTTGAGGCAGGCATAATTGCGTGGGTTGCTCTTTCGAAGTCTTTTTCCCTACTCGTGTTTGGTAGGCTCTATCAAAAAACTCTCCTGAGGTTTCACGCACTACATAATTGGACTTTGTGGATAAAGAACCTGCAAGAAATCCTTGAATGTAGTAAACACAGGCGTTGTCTGAATATCCTTCAGTGGCATTTTTAAGTGACATACAAGAGTCAAGTACCGCTTGCTCCTCATCTGTGGGACCATTTGGGGCTGCAAATACCGAAAAAGATAAAGTGAATGTCAGTGTTAATAGCACTAATAGCTGTCTGCACATCATGTAAACTCCTTGTTTATATGTTGACTTAATCGAGTGTGTAGTAATTCGAGTGTCATAAATGCATAGAACGCAGAAATTTATATATTCTCAGAAAAGATTTATATCTGAATTTCTGTACTGCTACTTAATGAACCTTGACGTGTTCACATTTTTTATCTTGCGCGCATTTTAACAGTCTATGTTACTGTTTTTATCTGTATATAGAGCCTAGCAGTAATACATTAAGTATTCATTCCTACTTAGGATTTATATTTCCATTGTTATTCATTGTCGTCAATGACTTTGATAGTTAAGAGCAAAGAGCTAGTTACTGTATACTCGGATATTGCTTTATCATTCATCGGAAATATCGAGGTGTTTTTGTATGTCATTGTTTTAGCTGTGTTTTATTTTTTGGTTTGATGCATATTTAATCTAATTGAATAAATGATTAAGTTTTGATTTATGTTGGGTTAAGCTTGTTTATGGCTATTTTTAAGTTTATTTTAAGTTTTCGATGCGCTTAGATTTATCAATTTTTGAGTGTTTTCATTTTAAATGGGGTCGAAAGATGTGTTGGTAACCACTATTTCTTTGTGGGTATTTATTACGGACTGATTGGCTATTCTGTAATAATTATATTAACAGTGCTTATCTTTATTATTTTATTAGTCTGGTTGGTTTTGGCTGTACCTATGTTTGTTTTGTTATGAGTGTACAGGTTTAAATTGAACGTTTGGTCTTGATAAGCTGGCTGCTAAGTATTAACAAATCCATAGGTAAACAAATCATCATTAATGCTTAGCGTGTGGTTTATATTTTTAAGTCTATGGATAAATAAGTGATGCATATCGCGGTGTGATTTCGATGTTTAAGAGTGAGTTTTATATAGTGGTTTTGGGAGTGAAAGTTGCTTGTTTTATCTGTCGATTAAATGGAGATTTTTATAGATCTTTCCCTAACAGTAGGGGCTTTTGTTTAGAGAAACGCTCAGCAGGTCAAAATGAAGGCTATTCGAGCACTTCTTTGATGTAACCCATCTCTCTTGTTCTCGCTTGGGTTTATGATTCTTGTCTATTCTCACACAAAGAAGTCGCATGCAGATGACAAGTATTAATCAACAAAGGCTCGTTGAGCATTTTTTCTCGCTGGTAAAGATCGACAGTGAGTCAGGTAATGAAAAAGCGGTTGCCCAAACGTTAGTGGAACAACTCGGCCAACTTGGCTTTGAAGTTACTCAACTTAGTGTGCCAGGCACTATTACCAATGGCTTTAATATCTACGCTAAGCTGCAAGGTAAACTCGCGGGAAGTATTGTTTTCAGCAGTCATATGGATACGGTCACTCCAGGTAATGGTATTGAGCCTATCATTGAAAACGGCATTATCCGTGCTAAAGGCGATACCATATTAGGCGGGGATGATAAATCTGGCATTGCGGCAGTTATGGAAGCTGTACGTAGCATTTTAGAGAGCGGTGAAGCGCATAAGACCATTGAGGTTGCCTTTACGGTGTATGAAGAGCGTGGCATGCATGGCGCTAAGCATTTCGATATGGATAAAATTGAGTCTAAGCAAGCTATTGTGCTCGATTCAGGTGGACCGATAGGTACCATTATCACTACAGCGCCTGGTCAGCAAAGCTTGAAGATCACCATCGAAGGTAGGCCTGCACATGCAGGGCTTGAGCCTGAAGCAGGCATTAATGCGCTAACTGTTGCAGCGGACGCGATCAGTCAGATGCAGCTGAGTCGTATCGATGATGAAACCACCGCCAATATTGGTGTGGTGCAAGGCGGTCAGGCGACCAATATTGTGATGCCTGAGCTGTATATTGAAGCGGAAGCTCGTTCACTCAATGACGACAAGCTAGCCAAGCAAGTAAACCACATGGTGTCTACCTTTGAAGCGGCGGCAGAAAAGCATGGCGCAGGTATCGAGATAACTTCAAATCGCTCCTACAATGCCTACCATATTGCAGATGATGACAGTCATGTCGTTGAGATTAAAGCCGCCTTTGAAGCCATGGGAGTTGACGCTGTCACTAAGCCTACCGGTGGCGGCTCTGATGCCAATATCTTTAATGAGAAAGGTTTGAAGACGGTTAATCTATCGACGGGCATGTCGAAAGTGCACACGACCAATGAGTTTATTGCAGTCGCCGACTTAGTGGCCATTACAGAGTTTGTTCGTTGTTACCTGACGCGCTGATTAGCAAAATGGGGCCATAAGGCCCCATCTTTTAGCAGTCTAATAAGGCTATTTGCTATCTGTTGTAGGCACTTGCATCCAATCGACTGTAACGCCAGCTTGGTCGAACATATCTTGGCTTATTTTGATCTTCTCTCCCCAGCGAGACAAAAAGTCCTCACTAGGTTGTGGGCTATGCACTGTGCTTAATCCTGTTTGGATTATCTTTGCTGCGCAGTTAGGGCAGGGAAAGTGGGTTACCCAGATCTCACAGCCACTAAGATCGCGCTTGGCATAGAGGATAGCGTTCTCTTCAGCGTGAAGGGTTTTGAGCAGTTTCATCTCACGGTTATCGGTTTCTGCGCTGTCGGACACACCGTGTGGGTAGCCATTGAAACCTAGGGAGACAATACGATTGTCTTCGGTGATCACTGCACCCACTTGAGTTGAAGGATCTTTACTCCAAGATGCAACGAGATCTGCCATCTGTAGAAAACGTGTCGCCCACTTTGTCATCATCTTAAAGATACTCCAATTCTATGCTACTGAATAAACTCGCCTAACTAGGCGCTATTCTCTCTGGAGAACAGTGATAAATCAACCTCTAGACGCCTCATGTTTGTGACTGTTTTCAGACATGATTCGATAGATGTTCATACAAGCGATGTAAAATACCGCTAATAGCGATGTAGCAAAAATCCCCCCCATCTGCTGCAGATGAGTATGTGTTGTCGTGTTCCAGGCAAAATAGGCTATTGAGTATGCCAACGTTATGTAGGTGATTAAGGCATAGACCTGTTTACTGTCATTAAAGGGGCTTATATTGGTGAGCTTATGCAGTATAAAGCCGATTAGACTCAGGGTAACGACAAATAGAAAGGCATGTAAATCAAACAGCACAAGTGCCATCTCTAGGTTGAGGGTTCCAATATTCATTGTTTCTCCTTAGCTTTCCCCCTTATTACCAGTCGGTATGAGCTCGAGTTGGTATGGGTTAAAGCTGCAATTGACTCAGTTCATTTATTGTTTTGCTTTATAAAGGGTATGCAATATTTTGAAAAAAACATCTCGACAGGGCATTTTATTCACTCTGATTTATCACTCGCTTTCACACTTTTAGCGAGTTAGCTGAGCATCGAGCACTACAGTTGTGAAAGCTTCTGAGTCACCGCTCATTCACTGGCTGACTAAAAGACAAAGTCGCGCTGAAATGATTGTTCGTCACCTCAGTTGTAAAGTGATGAGAAAATCTCTCTGCAAGATTTTTTATCAGCGTAAGCCCGAGGTTAAAATGTTGCTGCTTACTGAGCTCATGTTCTAACTCATTGGCGATGGCATTGGTAAACGTTATCCCATGCTGCTCAATTGTGATGTTGAGGCCGAGTGCTCCCTCGCAGTGTAAGCCATGATGAATGGCGTTGTTTATCAAATTGAAGAATATAAGTTCTATTACCTCCTCAGGTATAGATGCTGAAGTTGGGTATTGAGCAGTATTCTCTAGGCTTATATCTAGCTTATGAAGAGTTGAAAGTGCTTTTGATTCTAGTATTACCTTATCAAGTACTTTATTTATGTTCGATTTTGCTTGAAATTGATCTTTCGAGGTGAGCCATAGCAGGGCATTGCTGATCCGCTTTATGCGTGCCAGAGATCTGACTAAGCGTTGCATTGATGCTTGCTGATATAGCGCTGGCTGATTGACCTCGATTAACTCAAGGGAGTGGTCCATTACTTGTAGAGGTGTTCTGATCTCATGGCTCATACCTTGATTAAATGCTGTTTGCTCTTCGATGAGCTGGGCCTGTTTTGTGAGTGCTTGCTCTAATTGCTCCGCAATGGCTTTAATGTCTGCTTCTTCAATATCAATCAGCTGCTCAGAAGATGAGGTTCCTTGCTCGCTTCTTAATTGAAAGTGTTGGCTTAACCGGTGAAAAGGCTTTAAAGCATGACTTGATATGGACTTGGCAATGAATACAGACGCTGCGATACAGGGGATAAACAGTAAGAACAAGATGAGAAGAATATCTTTAGCACCACGCTTAACCACAAACTGCTCGGTTACATTCATCAACAGTAAGCCGTCTGAGATTTTCATATAGTGGTAATGCTCTTTGCCATAACTAAACTCCCCAAATGGCTCATCAGTATCTATGCCTAACAAGGGGTTATTGTTCGAGGTGCTGAAACCGAATGCAGTTAAGTCGGCGACCTTGTTGATATGGGGCGGCAAGGTGTCTGTTTGCTGTAATTGATTATCGGCATACTGAAGCTGGTGGTTAAACATGGCGTCTTCTAGCGAGTAGGCGATGAAAAAGGTCACCAATGAGAACAGTATAAACAGACAGAAAGTCAGTAGGGTGACTGTTTTAGTGACTCTTGTTGATAATGTGGCCGCGCTAAATAATCTCAAAGCGGTATCCTATGCCTTTTACTGTTGTGATAAAACTTTGGCCGAAATGCTGTTCGAACTGCTTTCTCAACTTGTAGATATGGGCCCTTAAGGGATCGCTGTCGGGCGTATCTTCCCCCCACAATACTTTATGTAGATGTTTGGTTTTAACCACTTCTGGCGCATGCTTTACAAGTTCAGCGACAATATCAAAGCCGACTTGATGTAGCTGTAACTCATGGTTTGTATAGCGAAAAACAAGGCTGTCTTGGTTGAGTTCAACACCATTAAAAGAGATGGAGGCTGAAGCGGGTTGGCTATTTTTGGCTAAATTTGCTGTGATACGAGCAGAGAGCTCAGCAAACGAAAACGGCTTAACCAGGTAATCCCAAGCGCCTGATTCAAAGCCTTTTAAAATATCATCGGTAGCGCCTCTGGCCGACATCATTATTACAGGCAGCTTAGCGAGTCGGTCCTGGAGTAATGAACGGCAAATATCGAAGCCATCAACAAAGGGTAAATTAATATCAAGCAGTACCAAATCATAATGGTGTTTATCTAAATGGTGCATTGCCTGTTTTCCGTTATAGGCAAAGTCGAGCTGATAACCTTGTGGGGTTAAAAACTCGGCTATTCCTTGGGCGATATCAATATCATCTTCTACGATCAATATATTTGCCATTTGCACCTTACTTATGAGCCTCAATTATTTTATATACTTCTGGTTTTAGCCACTTTTCGAGTGCTATCCAGCCATTTTCAATCTGCATCATCACCACGACTTGCAGGTCGTTGACTGGATCTGCCCAAAAAAGGGTTCCGCCTTTACCAGCCCAGAAAAAGCTTCCTTTTCCTTGCGCCTTGCCTGGCTTCTCTTTAATGCCAAGTCCATAACCGAAGCCTGCATCTTGGTATACTTTTGGTAAAAAATGAGTATCTAAACCTGTGGTTTTCGAGCTTAACATTGTTTCTACTAATTGCTGTGATAAAACTCGGTGACCATTGAACTTGCCTTTTTGTTGTAGCATAGCGAGAAAATTACTGTAATCCGATGCTGTTGATACTAACCCGCCTCCGCCAGACATCAGCACTGGTCGCTCTAGGTATTCACTGTCATCGCCTGCCTCGCTTAAGTCTATGTCCCCATGACCGTATTGGTAAGCTTGTTCAAATTTGCTGATATCATATTCATACATATCAACTAAGCGAGACTGTTTATTTTTAGGTACATAAAAACCTGTGTCTTTCATGTTTAACGGCATGAAAATATGCGTTTTTAAGTAGTGGTCTAAGGGCATATTGGCCACACTCTCTATGATGGCTCCCTGGATATCGCTGGCAATACTGTATCTAAATTGATTTCCTGGTTGAAACCTCAAGTCTATGCCAGACAGGTCATCGACTAGGTCCGCTAAGGTGTTGCTGCGACTTAATGGGTTAGCGAGCAAATATCGAATACTGACCCAACTTTTAAAGCCTCCGCCATAGCCAAACCCTGCGGTATGTGCCAGTAGTTGATGTACGGTGACTATCTGCTGCTCACCTTCAAAAGTAAAAGGCTCAAAGTTGGGCAGGTATTTACGGATATCATCATTGAGTGACACTTTTCCTTGCTCAACGAGCTGAAGTAACGCCACCGCCGTGATAGGTTTACTCATAGAGTAGATACGAAAAATTGAGTCGTGCTGCATTGGGCGGTTTTGTTCTACGTTAACCTTACCGTAGGCGCGGTAATGGAGTGTTTCATCGCCTTTTTTTATTAAAACGACAGCGCCAGGGAGGTTATGCTCATTAATGAATGAGGTGAACTTACTTGAAAACTCTTCGTTTGCTAGTGTGCTACTTGAGAATAAATAGAGACTCAATAGCAACTGAAAGGGCTTGTTCATCATCTTGGGTTAACCTTATTAATTGAATTTCTAATAGGATAAATCCGGTGATGTAAACCCAATGTAAATTGGAACGATGGCGTCAATGGTTGTGTAATATCCGAGTTAACCTGTGGCAGTACCTCACTACTTATTAATTTGAGTTGCGGGTGCTTGAACGTCAATTTTAGTTATGAAGGAAGAAAGATGAGAAAAGGAATTTTTTAAATGGATAGCTTTGTGAAATGGACAGTTTTGTTAACTATATTATGTTTCATGCCAGGGGTTACTTATGGCGCTACGCAAGATGAGCTGATTGTTGGCAAGTGGACTATTATCGATAAGTCTTCAGATACGACAACTGTAAATGGCCAATATGAAAAAGCGACTTGGCTATATTCTTATCATTTTAAAACAGATGGTCACGTTGTCATCACGGACGAAGAATAAAGCAAAGGGCCTTTTGCATATCGTATCGAAGGCAGTACACTTTTTATTACCAAGTATGGTCTTGTTGCGACTTGGGATATCGTCGAAGTGTCTAACACTCTTTTGGCAATCAAGTCACCATTTTATATAACCCGTTTCAAACGAGATGATGAGTAGCAAAGTTAAAGGGTTAGCCATACTAGCCAAGTTATTGTGCTTATTCCCAAGTTTGCTTTATCAGCTCAATGAAGTTATCCCTCATGGTGTCGCTGAGGGGGAAGTTAAAATCCTGCTTATCGACTAAGGTGGTTGTGGCTTTTGAATCATCAAACTTGTTAACTGTGATATGGTCATTGGCTCTTGCGATGCCGTCATACTGGCCAAATAGTTTGGCTGCTAGTGGTTTGGGAATATTGTGATTGGTAAAATCTGATGTGATGTAGTTATGATAATCATTAGGGTCTTCATCTAATGAGCGATAGGTTGCTAGCTCAATATACCCTTGCTGGACTTTCATCCAAGATTGATTCTTCCCCTGTTTATAGCCCACTTCAACCTTATCTGGCGCTGTGACTATGTTTGATGTGACAAACATAAACTCCCTGTCTTCTAAGTAGAGACTGATGTGGTAGTAGCTGTGATGTTCATAGAAGCCGTCTACTGCACTTTCGAGTTGAGGGAGCGCATATTCAAAGGAGATATGGGCATTAGATTTATCAAAGCCATAATCATGAAAATAGCATGTCACACGTTCAAATTCTGGCGTCTCTCGGCACAGGGTGTCGATAAGCTCCTGAGTTAAGCCTAGGGCGAGTGCTGCTTGGTTAAAGCCTGCAGAGATAGTGAGTTTAGCTTCGTCGATGGCTTTTTCTCTGCCTTGCTCGCGAACTTTTTCGAAACCATCTTCTAAATGCTCATCTCGTTCAGGGTTGGAGTCGGTGTTACTTGCGTTTGCGATAGGAGCTAACACTAGAGTCAAGCATAAGGACAATAACTGCTGCATTATTTCTCCAATAAGGTTCGGTTTCATCAAACTGGTTAACAAGGTGCTTTTTATCTTTTGCTGCGCTTATTATCATAAAGTGGCGTTATGAATATGGTTAGGGCGACCGCATTTATGCAAAACTTTTCTTAGCACCGCTTGGGTGAGGGCAGATTTACATCTGCTCTGGGTAAAGGTTTTAGCATAAAGGCGTTAAACCGAGATTAACGGGCTCGTAATCGGCATTGCGAGCGATAAGGCAAGCAGGCTAAAAAGGGGGATTTGCAGTCATTAGGACAATTTTGAGCGTATTGGCTAGGGATTATGATTGCTGAGCTTGAGCATGATGGCGCTATTGCCTACAATAGCGCACGATTATTTATTATATTTTTACACTACAGGCCACGACCATGACCGATACAAGTTCACAACCAGCCTTACCCGATCGCCTTTCCGTCAACCCTCGTAGCCCACATCATGTGGAAGCTATTTTCGAGCATGACATAGGCATCACGCTTAACGGTAAAGAACGTTTTGATGTTGAAGAGTACTGCATCAGCGAAGGCTGGGTAAAGATCCCTTCACCTAAAGCATTGGACCGTCGTGGACAGCCACTTTTGGTGACTCTGAAAGGTACTGTTGAAGCGTTTTATAAGTAAACACGCTTGATTGATTAAAAGCGATAGCGGTGCATCACCGTTAACGTTTGTGAAAACGCCCTTTATCATGGCGCTGCTAATTTGTATTAGTAGTACCTTGAAAAGGGCGTTTTTTGTTTTCAGCCCTAAACCACTGGCTTCAGAAGGTGGTTATCATCCATAGGCTTTGCCTGAAGTCGTTAATAGAGCCTTTTTATGCCGAACTTTGTGCAGAGGTTTAGTGAATAGTGCAGTGCAAGCTTCTAAATCAGGGATGATTTAGTAGAGCCTATAGGGATATATCAACGGCGACTTGCAGGTGCACAGTAACTAAAGCTCCCTTATAGGGAGTCATTTTAAAGCCACCTCCTTCAGAAGGTGGATTGTTTATATCTGGGGCAGTTTATCGGAGCGTATTGTCACAGTAGGCATAGCGAACACTGAACATGCTTTCATACTCATGAGGGGATATCGCAATCGGTATTACTTTCTTTGGTCTCACCAGTGTTTTCGTTTCGAGAGAAAGAAATCAATAAAAGCGCGAACCTTAGGCTGCTCAAGCTTAACTTGGTGATAATAGATATAGAGATCGACGGAGGAATACCAATATTCCTCTAAGACAGGTACTAGCTCTTGATTGGCGACATAGGATTTTATATCTAAGTTATCAACGAGTGCGTTGATTAATCCAAGCCCTTGAACGGCGAGCTTTGAATGTCCGGCAACAGATTTTATCGGTGCATTGAGTAAAACATACTCCATTTCACTTTGCTGGCTGTTGGCGGTCTTATTAACGACTAGCGCATTACTCGGTTGTTGATGTGGGTGACTGATCATCTGGTGCTTGGCGAGTTCGTCCGGTGTATTTGGTGTGCCGAACTTTGCCAAGTAGTCAGGCGCTGCAAAAATACCAAGCTTTGCCTGCCAGAGTAGTCGTTGTTTCAGGTTCGGGTATTTTATGCCTAAGTAATCTGATATCCCCCAATAAATATCATGATGATCTTCATCGACATCAATAATGTTTTCTTTCATATCAATCATGAGTTCAATATCAGGATAGAGGCGATGAAACTCTGCTAACCAGGGAAAAATGGTTTCATCATAAGTTTGTATATCTTGAGCTATCACTTTTAGGGTGCCAGTAAATTTCCCCTCTCGTGACTCAAGCCAATGGGACAAGGAGTCATGTTGCTGAAGTATTTTTTGCGCTCGAATTAGAAACTCGTCACCAAACTGGGTTAATTTGATTTTGCGGGTGCTGCGTTCAAACAAAGGGGCACCCAGGCGCTTTTCAAGTTGTGATACCTGCTTGCTTATCGCCATCGGTGTTTGTTTTTGGGCGTTTGCAGCTAAGGTAAAACTGCGGTGTTTGGCCACCAAAATAAAGGCGGTGAGGGTTTCTGTTTTGAACATAATAGCCAAGTTTGTAAACTTTTAGTTTATCTAGCTTATACCTGTAAACCATTTTTCTGTAGCTATATTCTCTATACAGTATTCTTTAATCGCAACAGCATGCACGGAGAGGAATTATGGATTACTTGGAATATCTACTATTGGGTTATTTAATCATTTGGCCCATATACATCTATTTCACCCATGAAAAAGAACAGCAAAGTGTTATCGCACAGCCTGAAAAACGATTAGCTGTTTACCGCCTTACTATGCTTCAGTTGTGGGTGCCCGTACTGCTCTTGATGATACTGGTTTTTCAGGAGCATATTTCGATGAGGGATATCGGCTTGCAGTGGCATTGGGGACTGGCTAACCAAATTGCTATGTTAGGGCTAGTATTGGTAACTGGGTATTTTTTTCTATCGCTCAAACAGCTCAGTGAAAGCCCAGAAAACCATCAAGCTATACGCAAACAGCTCGCTCATATTCAGTGGTTAATGCCGACAACACGTAAAGAGTCCGGTTACTTTATCTTTGGTGTTTCTATCACTGCGGGTATCTGTGAAGAGTTGTTGTTCAGGGGCTATTTAATGAATATGTTAGCCGAGTATATGCCCATGTATGGTGCGGTCATCGTCTCGAGTCTGGCCTTTGGATTACCGCATCTTTATCAAGGGGCGATACATATTCTGAGAACAGCGCTTATGGGAGTGGTAATGGCGTTGATTTATCTGGCGACAGATTCGATCATCATTCCTATTGTATTACACGCAGTGATTGATATGTACAGCGGCGCATTGGCTTACCTAGTTTACAGAGCGCAGCCCAGTGATGTGTTTGTTGAAAATACTTGATGGCTACATTCGCACTACGAACATTTATTGCATTGAACAAATCAACTCGTTAACTATTATTAGTACTACCCTTTCAGGATAAGTTGATTCGAATGCCAAACTCTCCTCTCGATTACGCTAAGCAAGCGCAAGAGCTGTGTGTGCTTTCTGATGTTTATATGACGCTTAATAAAATGCTATCTAGCGATGGTTGCAGTATGGAGGAGTTAGCTGATGCTATTGCCTATGAGCCCGCTATCGCCGCATCGATTTTAAAAATTGCTAATAGCGCCATGTTCAGCATGCCAAGAGAGGTAGATAGTCTCTCTAAAGCCTTAGTTTTACTGGGCATTCAACAGGTTAAAAAACTGGTTAATGCCTATGGCATTACAGCGGCATTTTCTAGCATAGATCCTAAAGTGGCTGATATGGACAAGTTCTGGGAGATAAGTGTCGATTGCGCTTTGATCTGTCAGTACTTTGCAAAGAGCAAAAGGGTTCCTGATACCGATAACATCTTTCTTTCTGGTTTATTTCATAATCTGGGCATGCTGGCCATTGTTCACAGTGAGCCCGGCAAAGTGAGCTATTGTGAGGACTATAATAGTGACGATACACCATGGGAGCGGCAGAGTGAGATGTTTGGTTTTACCTTTGCAGATTGTACGACTGAGCTATTAAAGTTGTGGAACTTGCCGGAGACTATTATACAGCCTATCTCAGATTTCAACTCTCCTGCACTTGGCCAGTTACCTGCTAACTCAAAACTACTTTATATGGCTTCCCGCTTAGCCGTAATTAATGCAGAACCTGGGATGTTTACTAAGGAAGCACTCATTAATCAGGCGGTGTTGGTAGAGCTGGATATTAGCTTAGATGAGATCAACGAGTCGCTTGAGTATTGTAATTTACAAGCGATGGAGCTTTTAGCGACTTTTCCTATACAAGGTAAGAACCGTTAGCCTTGAGGCTCATTGTTAAGGCTTTCGCCGATATATATTTTATCATGCTGCAGAAAGACTGTATGAGTCACAAACTTGAGTTTTTTGCATGAAGATTTTAATAAATAAATCATATTCGTAGCGTATTATGTTGAGAATATGTTTGCCAAAGTGCTTTTTTAATCGCTTGCCGTAACAGTTTATCGTTAGCATTGGCATCAAGCTACATATGGTTCACTTATCACAAGGAATATTTATGTCCCGTAGCCATCAGCAAAAAGTGTACATACCCAAGGATGTTCGCAGTAACCAATTCATTACAGCAGAGATCAAAGTTACCGATGCTTTGCTAGCGCATTATCCTGATTTTAAAACATGTTATCAGACCCTTAGCCGCTTAATCTTCCAGCTTGGAGTGCAAGAGGAGCTATATAACATACATGTGATAACTAACGATAAGTTACCTGTGGTGCGTTTTCATACCGAAGCGTATTGTTTCCCTACGGCTGAGCAGATCGTGCTGTTCTATAATCCTGATTACCATGAAGCACAACGCCTTCATAGTCAGGATGATTACCGAGCGCGAAAAATCAGAATTGTATGCTTAGCGACTGGCGAAGATATCCGTGCTAACTCAGCTAACTTCCATATTAAGGTGCAGTCGTTCCTTGCTAAGCTGATGCCACAGTTACCGGAAACTGATCTCACTGTAAAAATTCGTGATCATCAACACCTCTCTTATGATCTTTTTGCCAAAGCTAAAGGTAACAAAGAGAGCTATGGATATAAGCTCCGTTCAATCAGTGAAAGGTACCGAGCAAGAACTTGTCAGCTTCCTGAAGGGCACGGTTCATTATGTTATGTCACGGTAAAACTGCCTTTAAGCCGTAAGCTTAAGCAAGGTCTGCTACCTGAGAATACTGATGATTTTACGCCAATGTATCAGAAGCTAGAAGACGCGTTTATTCAAGCTGCATCAGCTAAACAACTTAACCGAATTGCTATGGTTGCGAATGGCTTAACGCCGCTTGTACGTAACAGTAAATACGACCAAGTTGATGGTACTGATGAAGTACAAATGCTCGGCTTTGACCCTAATATAGACGAGCAGCAGTTTATCAGTCACTGGAATGGTGATCGCTTAGTTGAAACGGTCAGTTTCACTATCGCTGCGGCAGAAAGTGATAGTAAAGAGGGTGGACTTGGGCGCTATTTGAATCGAGTGGAGGAAGCACTAAAGAGCTTTACTTCGGAACTCGAGTTAGACCGAGCCCGTGAAGATCTTATTGTGCGTTTCCATCAGCATATTAGTTACCACTCAGTTAAATAGTTAAGCTCTCACCTTAATGTGGCACCTATCTAACGGTGCCACTTTCCTCATTGTTCGCTAGCCTCATGTGCTCTTGATCTCTTGGAGTCATACAGCTTGAGAATATATCCAGATTTTTATCGTATGGGCTGGTGGCAACATTTAAAACACCTAGCATACTGTGGAAAATATTATCGTGGCTAAAGGTATTGTTTTTAGCCTGAGTTCGAAGGCAGGCGGTATCTATGTATGGGCTTCGTTGCTCTGGAAACCAAGCTAAAAGCGGGATGTGTGTCTGCTCTTGTGGGGCAAAGGCATAGGGGAAACCGTGTAGATAGGCGCCGGACTCACCGAGAGACTCACCATGATCTGAGACGTAGAGCATAGATGGCTGAACATCTTTTGGTAGAGTGTCTAAGCTCTCGATCACTTTAGACAGTACCAAATCGGTATAAGCGATTGTATTATCATAGGTATTGACCAGAGACTCTGAAGAGCAGTTTTGTATATCACTTCTTTGGCAATCGTCTTTAAAGGGACGAGTTTCACTGGGGTAACGCCTGTAATAGGTCGGCCCGTGAGAGCCAATCATATGGAGTACGATAAAGGTGGTTGGAGCGGTGAGGTTTGCAAGCTTCTTCTGCAGTGGCTCTATCAGCACCTCATCGAAACAGTATTCACCATCACAAAGTGGGTTATCAGATTTCACATCGATATTGATGGTAGGCACACGTTCACATACACCTTTGCAGCCGTTGTTATCTATCCAAAGTACATCGACTCCGGCAAGGGAGACTAAATCCATTAAATTCTGTTCATATTCAGCGTCATTCTTATCAAAGTTACTTCTGGTCAAGGCTGAAAACATACAGGGCACAGAAACGGCTGTCGCCGTTCCGCATGAAAACATATTTTCAAACGAGATGAGACCGTATTTTTCCGTGGCCTTGTTTGTTGGCTTGTCATAACCGTTGTAACTGAAGTTTTGGGCTCTGGCGGTTTCACCTAATACCATGACAATCACTTTCTTCTGAGTCTCATCATTACTGAGCAGGCTCGGGGCGTTGTCTAAAGTCTTAAAGCTTCTTGGAGCGGTAAAATATTGATCTTTGGTGTACTTAACACTGTCTACTAGATATTGAAAAGGGATAGATGATTTTTGTAGCTGCCTATGATTACGCCCTACAGAGGCGTAGTTTGGGTAAAAGATCGCGGCAATGATCAGTATGGACAGTATAGAGGTTGCCATGAGCTTTATTCTTGATACCAAAGATTTTAGCGTGGTGGATTGCTTCACTCTAACCAGTTGAATAAAGGCTGCAGGTAAAGCGCCTGTCACGAAAAAGAAGGCTACAAGATGCCAGTTAAGATAAGACAATACTTCGGCCGTATAGGTTTCAGCTGAGTTTTGGATCATTCCGTAATCGAATATGACGCCATAGCTTACCTTGGCATAAAACACCAATGAGGAGATGAGCGTTAAACTTATCAGGCAAGGCTTTAGAATCGGTCTCGCTGAAAACAAGCAGAACAGCAAGGTACACAAGTTAAATGCCAATATGGGAACTGTGGCAAGAAATAGCAGATTATAGTTATCTAAGGCCAGTACGGTTCTTGTTACCTCTTGTAGAAACGGGAAGTTAAATACCAGAGTAAAGTAGAGTGCGACTAACAGGATGAGTTGATTTGTGCTCAATTGGCATATTGAGAAACGTTTAAATGAAGGTGACATGAATTAAAGCCTTACGATAGCGAGCTGTAGTGATCTATTTTTGAAGCTCATCCCTAAGCACAAAAAGGATATCACCCGCATGAGCACTGGGGTGTAAGCAAGTGAAAGCCTTAAGTAAGCGTTTGTAAGCGCCTGGTCAGGGAAATGTTGGCGAGCTAAATTTGAGGATGTTTAGGTGTAGGCTTGTGATTTTTAGGGGGCAGACATCGTCGTAGGCACAGTTGGAGAGATTGTGAAGATTAGGGGATATTTTTATTGATATGCACTGGCTCTTGGGGTCAAATAAATATAGTGCTTCTAAATATACCAACCACAGTAATGACCTCCTGTTAAGAGCCTTCTGTTAAGAAACGAATGTAGCCATGAATGAAAAGATCACCATCTCACTCCCTTCGCTTATTCATCGCATAGGCAGAGAAGAGGTCAACCAAGCCAAAGCAATAGCATTACAGTATCAGTGCGAGCTAAAGCGTGTCCGACGCTCTAGAAACTGGGGGCTTACTGGTGAAGCTATCAATATCCAATCTTTTGCTGCTTCTCTCAGAACAAAGGATGCAGCAGGCAGTGAGCTGAAAACTGAGCGAGTGAAAAATATTACTGGTTTTAGTTACCTTATTAAAAAAATAGCAACCGCTTTGCTAGGACATGCTGACAAGTTAGAGCCTTTAGAGGTGAAGTTGGTACGGTTAATTGCAGAAACCCCTAATATTACCTTGGCTGAATTGGTACACATTACAGATTGCACGTTAGCCCAGGCTAGAACTGCTCGTTCTCAAGATGATGCTTGGTGATAAAGCGATATTATCATTGTTGAAAAACGGTCAGTGTTAGAGGTTAAGGCTGGTAGATGGCAGGTAAAGAGCCAGCTAATTAGGGGGGAATAATAGCGCCACTAGAGTTATGGCGCTATATCAGCTGTTTGATTGAGCAGATTTAATGCTGAGATTGACCTGTTGCTGTGCAGTAAAGAGTGCCTGAGTATTGGTCAAAACTAATTCGAGTTCGAATACTTGTCACATCTGAATATTTCGCCCTAAGTTGGCTAGCTGCTTTGTCGCAGACTTGGTTATGATCGGCTGGTACACTTTGTGATGCAGTCACAGATACAGTTCGCCACCAGTCTCCAGCAGTTGCAACACCTGCAAATAGGGTAGAAGCGCATAATATTGTCGTTGCAACCAGTCTAATGTTTTTCATTTTTATTCCTTTAAGTTTATGAGTTTTGTATTTGTTTTAAAAACAGTTACTCCTAGCGGTACTCCTTTACCCCCTAGTCGTAAATAACCTACACGCTAAATGACAGCGTTGTCAACGCTGGTTGAAAATCATCCATCTCAATCTATTCAAAGTGCAATAATAGGGCGTTTTATCAGTAACTGAATTTCTTACCTATGGGATGAGAGCTATGTCTGCTGTATCTAACTAAAACCTGCAAAGATATCAGGCAATTTTGAAAAGTTTCATTCTCCGTATTCTATGGCTATATTTCATTGATGGACTAAGCAACTCTCAAGCTCTGCAAACATGGACAGCTATGTCATTCTTTCAGAATAAACTACGGTTTCAGATCATCGTCCCGCTATCGCTTATTATGCTTGTTATGTTAGTGGTACTCAGCTTTTCTATTCCTAAACTTGTTGAGAAAAATGCTGAGCAACATGCAATACACACTGCGATTAACTCGTTAAAACAACTAAAAATATTACGAGCCTACTATACCAATAACGTGGTTAAGAAAGTACAAGACCATGGCGTATTAAACCCTGCGATTAAGCACAAAGGTGAGCCTGATAAAATTCCACTTCCAGCGACGATGATCCATGACTTGAGCCAACTGTTTGATGAAGATAATCGTAAGCTGAATTTATATAGCGCTTACCCTTTTCCTAATCGCCAACATATTGAGCTTGATGATTTTCAGCAAAAAGCTTGGTCGCAGCTTATTGATAATCCGAACCAAATTGTGAGTGAGCTCAATACCAATGATAGCCTCACGGTACTCAGAGTCGCTATCTCTGATCCAATGCAAGTTCAAGCTTGTGTTGATTGCCATAATAGCCATCCATTAACGCCTAAAGCTGACTGGAAACTCGGTGATGTACGCGGCGTTTTAGAGATGAGTGTCGATATTTCATCTCAGCTGGCTTTAGCCAATACGTTAAGTTTTTGGATAATTTCATGCTTACTTATTGCTTCTATATTACTGATTGTGCTGTTTTATTTTCTAACCGGAAAGATAACCGAACAAGTCAGTAATATCTCCGAAGGCATGGTTGAGCTTGGAAAGGGTAATTATGAAACAGAGATACCGCAAAACTTTACTACCCAAGAAACCCATCAGATGTACACAGCATTTCAACTGTTCAAAACGGCATTGTTAGAGCGTCAATCTCTTGAAAAGCAACAGCAGGTGTTTGAAACTGAAAAGGTGAACTCACTAGGGCGAATGGTGGCCAGTATTGCCCATGATGTGAATACACCAATAGGCATTAGTGTTACAGCAACCAGTTTTTTGCAAGACGAGATTGAAATCTTAGCTAATAAGCTTGCTTCAGGGGAGTTAGATGAAGAGGATTTTGAGCACTTTTTAGATTCAAGTCGCAGTTCACTAACGATTTTAAGCCGCAACTTATCCTCCGCGTCCGAGCTCATTAGCAGCTTTAAGCAAGTGTCGGTTGATCAGATGAGTGAGCATGCTAGGGAGGTGTTGTTATCTGAATACTTTAAAGAGGTCATTCATAGCATGTTGCCTAAAACTAAGAGGGCAAATGTGACAGTGGCGCTAGATTGTGTTGAGGATCGTAGCTGCTATATTTATCCAGGTTTCTTATCTCAAGTACTCACGAACTTAATAGCCAACTCCATTATTCACGGTTTCGCTGAAAAGCAGAGTGGTCAGATCAATATCACGGTATCGGCGCAGGAAAGTGAAATTAGCATACAGTACCGTGACGATGGTAATGGTATTAGCGAGGATATTTTACCTAAGGTGATGGATCCCTTTTTTACCACTAAACGAGATGAAGGCGGCAGTGGACTGGGCTTAAGCATTATCCATAATATTGTCACTCAAAAACTCAAGGGTGAGATAAAGCTCAGTAGTAGTGTTGGCAAGGGGCTAACCGTTGATATCTCTTTTCCTCTATTGAATCAAACCATTCAACAAGAAGATTAAGTAGGGTCATTGTTAATTTTTAATGGATTCCGGCTAAAAGCAAACCGGAATGACCTTGAGGAAAGCATACCAGAATGACTGTGAGGAAAGAGTACCGGAATGACTGTGGGCGAATACTGGAATGTCGGTGAGGTGACAGTGGATGAGTACCAGCATGTCAGAGGGGGCTGATCGATCTATTCGGCTGGCCATAGTTATGAGTCGATGTAAAAAGCCAGCTCTTTAGCGAGTATTCAAATTTGGGGGTACTCGCGAGCTGGCTAAAATCTTCTTAAAACTTAAAACTTAAAACTTAAAACTTCTTAGCCTTACTCTTCAATAAACTTATGCTTTATCTGGCTGCGTCGCTCTTGGGTTTTAAATTGATTAAAGCGTGGTAGTAGCTTGTCCCAATCGATCACATGGCTGTTGATCTCCGGGCCATCGATACAGGCATGCTTTCGTACTAGCTTGCCATTTTCCATGACGGGCACCATACAGGCGCCGCACATACCAGTGGCATCTACCATGATGGCGTTTAAGCTGGCTACGGTGGGCACTTTATAACCTAAGGTCTGATCGCTCACTGCACGCATCATCATAGGCGGACCTATGGTGACGACCTCTGCGATGAGCTCTGCAATCAGCTCACCCTTGCTTTCTTGGTTGTGTTTATGCTGTTTAAGCATGGTCTCGAGTGGGGCAGTGACAAAGCCCTTGATGCCGAAACTGCCATCATTACTGGCATAGAACACCTCAAATTGATCACCGTATTTATCGCGAAGTACCTCAACCTTGTCTCCTTCATCAGTCCAGAAGCGTTGCTCTATGCCTCTAAAGCCGGATATCAATGTGACCTTGTTACCCAGTGCTAAGTGGGCACGCATGATGGGATGTACAGCGGGTAGGCCGACTCCACCTGCGGTGAATACCACTCGCTCATTGCTCTTATATTGCTGCAGGTGGCTAGGTTGACCAAGTGGGCCTGCGATAGCGGTAAAACAGTCACCTTCTTGCATGAGATTGATCAGGTTGGAGCTGCTGCCTAGGCCTTGTATTACCAGATCGATAGTGCCTTTTTCTGCATCCCAATCAGCTAAAGTGAGTGGAATTAGCTCGCCCTTTTCATCGGCGAGGACTCGCACAAATTGGCCTGCCTGAGCTGAGCGGGCAATAAAGGGCGCGTTAATGGTGAACTCGACAATTTCATCGGTTAACTGACGGCGGCCGACTATCTTAGAGGGCATTTGACCAATATCAGTGTAGTCCTTCGCCGTAGCCACCATAGATTTGATCTCTTGGGGATTAAAATCTAACCCTTTCATAATCTCTTTGGCGGCAGCCTGACCATCACCAGCGGCTTTAATCGCGGTAGAGCCCCCTCGGGTGGCATCACCACCTGAGTAGATCCCCTCAAGAGAGGTTTCTTGTGAGTTCTTCTTGACAACAAGCGTGCCCCACTTAGAGGTTTCAAGATCCGGCTCGGCATCTTTTACTATTGGGTTGGAGTCATTACCCAAGGCCATAATGGCTAAGTCGACTTTCATCAGCTCTGATTCACCAGTGCGCTGTGGGCGGCGACGGCCCGATGCATCGGGCTCTCCCAATGACATAAGGCCGAGAGTTGCACTCGCAAGTACATGGTTTTTATCGCCATGGAACTCGCTAGGAGAGCAAAGCTCCTTAACAACTATGCCTTCCTCGAGTGCATGGTGTAACTCCTCAACTCGGGCTGGCATCTGATCTTTAGTACGGCGATAGACTATGGTGACGTTTGCGCCTAAACGGCAGGCAGTACGGGCGGCATCCATGGCGGTATTACCACCACCAATAATCACGACCTCTTTGTCTTCGACGTCGGGAAGTGGCGTCTCGTAATCATCTTTATGCGCCTGCATCAAGTTGACGCGAGTGAGAAACTCATTTGCCGACATGATGTTGTTTAGATGCTCACCAGGGACATTCATAAAGCGCGGCAGACCTGCACCAGTACCGACAAACACTCGAGTAAAGCCTGCACGTTTAAGGTCGGCAAATGTTGCGGTTTTACCTACGATATAGTTAGTCACAAAACGGCCGCCAAGGGCTTTAATTTTAGCGACAACATCATCGATCAGCTGATTAGGCAAACGGAATTCAGGAATACCGTAACGCAATACTCCCCCTAAGGCATGGAAGGCTTCAAAAACGGTAACTGGATACCCAGCCTTGGCTAACAGGTAGGCGTTGATCAAGCCTGAAGGACCTGAGCCCACGATAGCGATAGGCGGCTTAGTGGCTGCCGCCCATGGATTGACTTCACAAGGTACGGGGAGATCTGTGCCAAGCTCAGACTCGCGTTGTGGCAGGAACCACTCAAGCTGACCAATCTCAATAGGACGCTCATTGTGAGTGCACACTCCCTGGCATTGCAGCTCTTGGGGGCAGACTCGACCTGTTACATTAGGCAGTGGGTTAGCTTCACGAATGAGTTCAAATGCGGCGCGAAACTTTCCTTCACCCATAAGGTTTAGCACCTCAGGGATTAAGATTTTAACTGGGCAACCGCCTTCGTTCTCACCTTGCTGCTCGCCTTTGTCGTTGCATACAGGCACACCTATCTCGCAGGGCCTGTCTTCACATTGCTTGTCGCGGATCACTTCAAGCCAGACAAATAGTTCAACCTCTTTGAGGCTATAACCTAGCCCCATATAGCCAAGATAGCCTTGGGTCACTAAGTCAAAGTCTCGGCGACGCTCCTCTGCTGGGCGGACATAAGGCGGAATATTATTCTTACCTGGCCAGCCTTCTGAAAGGCCTTTGAACATAGGATAGCGCTCACTTAAGTGCTCATCGATCCCCTGAATAAAGGCCCGCTTCTGTTTTAGCGGTATACGCCATAGATAGCGTTGTAGTGCGACACTAAGATCGTTTTCTTGTAATAGAAGCTCCCATAGCTTACTAGTGAACTCAGCACTGAGCTTGCCATTTTTCATCGTTTGACGAATAGCTTGCATGCTGTCGTCAATTACCATCTGTTGAAAACGCTTGGGATCTTGCTCCATTCGCTGCATCAACAAGTCGCGCTGGGGCTGAGATAAAGAAACAGTCATAATCAGACTCCTACCTTAACTGGTGCATTGAAATGGATGATCTCCGCATCGCATTCATCAACGATGCGCTCGGCTCTGCGTATTAAATCATCAGTTAAGGTGACACTGTCTACGGCGCCAGGGATCACTTGGGCCACGACTTTGGCTTCGCCGTTGTCAATAATCGTTGTCTTCTCGAACAGCTCGCTCACCTGCTGGTAGCAGGACTTACAATCATTACACTCAGCCTTTTCGTCTTCATTGATAACAACGATAGGCTGATTGCCTGCGGCTGGTGAACTTGAGCCACTTGTGCTGCTATCTAGCTGGGTTACCGCAATACGATTATCTGCTGCACGAGAATCTGGCGCGAATGAATTTGCTGTCATCGCAAGCTCGGCTAGGCCATTGGCCATGTTATCGATTGTTGCCTCTTTAGCTTCCATAGCTTGGTCGTAGCGTTGGCGCCACTGCTCTAGCTGCTGCTGATAGCCAAGTTCAAGTTGCTTCACATACTGACCACTGAGCTGCTGCAGCATTCTCCAGTTACGCAGACGCTCTTCACAAAGGGCAACCAATGAGTCGACTATGCCGAGTTGGATAAGCTGCTGTTTTTTGTCTGTCGCCCAGATCACGGGGGTCTTATCTGCGCGCTCTGTTTGACTCAGTTCAAGATAGTCGGCTATCTCAACCACATCATCGTTTGCGCTGATGGTTCTGAACTGCTTTTTGAAGCGTCCCTCAAATAGCGCGAAGTCGGCAGGAGTAAATGGCACCTGCTTAAGCTGTGTCATGCCATCGCTATCAACATAAGTAATGGTTTGGGTTGCCCAATCTTGTGTGACCTCTGGGTTTCCGTCCAGTGAGAAGCGCTCCGCTAAGGTTTCGCCCTTACGTGGATCGTGCACAAATACCGGGTTCATCCGACTCTCAACCGCTAAGCGTGAATGGCGGGTACTGGCATCATCGGCGATACCGTGCTCACCCATACAGGGGGTGTATACATCAAGCAGTGCTGGAGCATCTTGGTAGTTTACATACTCCATTAGGCTAGACATAAAGTGACCCTGAAGGGCTGTTGATGTCTGAATAACCAGTACCTTAGGGTGGAAGCTGGCAATGATACCTAGCTCTTTACGCACCTCTTGCTTACCGCTATGGGCCTTACCAACACGGCTAAGATCTGAGTCCTGTCCGGTGAAGCTTGAGGTCGACGCTTGGCCACCTGTGTTTGAGTAGCTACCAGTGTTAAGCACCAGCACCTTAACAGGAGTCGATGTGGTCAATAAGCGGGAAAGGGCGCCGAAACCGATATCATAGGTTGCTCCATCACCACCTACGCTAAAGACGGTAGGAAGTAGCGCAAGCTCGCTGTCGCTAAGGCCTGTCCACTCAAGGTATTTAAGTTGCTCATCGTGTACCTGTGGATCGTATTGGTCGTTAATATCTAGCTTGGCACTGCGCACCGCTTTGATCTGTGCAAGTTGATTAACCACTTCACCTTCAAACAAGCCTTTAGCAATCGCTGGCGTGTCTTGGAACAAGCTATTGATCCAAGGGTCTTGATAAGGATTCGATGGGAAGGTTGATGCATAAACACTACTACAACCTGTGGCGTTGGCGATGAGAGCGTCCGATGGACCATTGCCTGTAGGGCCTTGCTCAAATAGGTAAAGGCGCTTATCGAGTAGCTTAATGGTTTGCTCGATACGCTCAAGACGATGTGGGTCGCGGCTATCGACAGTCTTCTCAGCAAGCAGTGTCTCTTGCTTAGCTTCTAGCTGCTCAATAAACTGCTCTAGTTGCTCGATATGTGCCTTATAGCGCTGCTGCTGTAGGGCGCGGTTAATCGACGTGACGAGACGAAGCGCGGTGACCTCACCACAACCACGACAAGCCCCATGACCTGAGCTCATGGCGTAGTAGTTATTTCTATCTAGCAGTAACCGTTTAGCTTCACCGGCAGATTGAGTGGCTTGCTCTAGGAAACGGATTGGGGTGTTGGGTAACTCGGCTAAGGTATCGAAATGCTGCTGGACCTGATTACTAAGCTCTGTTGTTTGGCGGGCCTTTGATAGGGACTTAGGTCCACAAACATCGACGCACTCCATACAGCCTGTACATTTACTTGGGTCGACGGCTAGGCTAAATAGACCACCTGTACCGGGAACATCGTTTTCCATTGCATCGAAAAATGGCTTAGTAAAGCTCATCGGTATGGTTTCGAGTACCACACATAAACCTGCAATATGTTTCACCGCAGGCCCAGTGAAAGACATCTTGTCGACAACGGTTGCGACAATTTGCGGTAGTGTTGGTGATTCACCTTTCGCTAGATTGCGGTAATGGTGACGAATACCATCACAAATTGGCTGGATTTGAGATTTGGCCTGCACTAACTGAGCCGGTGGAATTTCAAGCTTGTTAAGGGCGTAAGTAAGTAGATCGTGTAGCTCATATACACCATTGGGGATCGCGCCATCAGGGCAGGCGATAGTACATTCCATACAGCCTGTACATGAGTCTGGATCAAACTTAGGTACGTTAAGACGGAATAGACCTTTATCTTTAGTAATCGCACTCGATGGCGGGATAAACATGCCTGAACCTGGAATGACGGGCGCATCGCCGATTGTACCGTCGATATATTTCTCACCTGCGATATTGTTGAAGTAGCTTTGATCAAATAGGCCACAACTCGCCTGATTCTGCTCTTGCTTCTTAGCACATGAGCTTACAGCTGGCTCTGGAATATCATCACTAAAATCGGCATAGTTAACCGCCTGAGTTGCCTCAATACCGTCACTAATTACCGCCATATTACCGGCAACAATTTTCTCGCCCTTGGCGCCAAATTTCTTGTTGATCTGTTTCTCTATTCGCTCAAGCATCTGCTTAGGATCGGTATCACCTGTCACCTGATCGGCATGGCCTGATAACGCGCCAATAAAGGCGATACCCATCATACGAATTTCGAGATCTGGCGTAGGGGCATGTTTACGTGCTACTTCAAATGCATCGACAATATAGAAGTGGATATTGTTTTCACGAATATACTGTCGGGCTGTAGCTGGGATCTCTTTCCACACCTGCTCTGGAGTATGGTGGGTTTGTAAGATGAAGGTGCCATCTTTTTGAAGGCCAGCGAGCGGGTTAGTGTGCATAAACACCTTATGATCTGGTGATAGCACTACCTCCACTTGCTGTAGCTCGGCGTTGGTTAATTTGATTGGGTCTGGCGAAAGCGTGATAAAGAAGTTAGTGGGGGCACCACTTTTTTCTGAGCCATATTTAGGCATAGACTTGGAGTGTAAGCCCAGTGCCCCAGAGAGGATATCGGTGAGCAGCTTACCTGTTGCGATTGTGCCGTAACCCCCTACAGAGTGGAAGCGGATGCGCATAGCGCTGTCTGGTAGCAAATTAGGGTTCGCACCCACTTCTAGTGCCATCAGCTCTGTGCCTGGATAGGCTTGACGTAAGCGGTTTTGAACAAGCTCTAACTCGCCCTTGGCATTTTCATCGAAGAAGGTCGTACCCACATAGAAGAATGGCTTAGTCGCCTTGGCGTACATGTTATCGAATACGGCAATAAGGTGCGCAGGTTGTAGATCGTGACCACCTAAACCGAAGATGCCTGTGCTTAACTGAGGCAGCTTTTTAAGGGGCATGATACCTGGATGACGTACTTGGTCGGCATTTTCACGGGCTTTCATCAATGAACGAGACACGCTTTCAGTCAGGCGAGTCTCATCACAACGCTCGAGAACGGTGACTGACTTTTTACCTGCTAGCTTCTCAATGAGCTTAGCTTCTGGGAATGGGTAAAGCTGCTTAAGTGAAAGTACGCCTACTTTTTTACCTTGGCCGCGCAGGTATGTCGCAACAGCTTCGGCGTCATCGGTGACTGAACCTAGCCCGATGACGACATGCTCTGCATCTTCACACATAAACTCCATAACAGGTTCATAGTGACGACCGGATAGCTCACCATATTCCGCCATCGCTTGTTCGATAAACTGCGGTACATCGCTGAGAAAGTGAGTGCGGTGATCGACAATACCGGCTTGATAATCTGGTTGGTTTTGCACGCCGCCAGTTAACCCTGGGTTATGGGTATCTACCAATGCGGGGACGCGCTGGCGAGTGTCTTTCTCGTAGGCATTTAACCAAGCGCGGCGCCACTTGTTTTGCAGCTCTGTTGGCACCAACGTTTTGGTCGCTTCAATGAGCTTACCGCTGCTGTCTGTTTCGACTTGCTCACTGTTATTATCAAGGTAGGCTTGAAGTTCAGTCAGTTTTTCAGGCCAGAACTCATCTTGATTTTGCCCGATAAAGTGATTCAGTTGCCATACACGGCCCTTAGCACCATAAAGTAAGCGTTGAGCTTCTGTTGGGGCGGGGATACGATCGCTGGGATCGCCAAGGAACTGCTTCAGTAGTTCAGGCTCTGGCAGTTGTACTTTGCTTTGAATGTGGCTGGTGGCAAAGCCATCCATGGTATTCGCCACTGGGATCAATGACTGGGCGCTCACTTTATAGGAGATAGCCGCCATATCGGCCGCTTCTTGGGCGTTACTGGCAAATAGGGTGGTGTAGCCAGCCGAGAGTAAGGCATAGACATCATCGTGACCTGCCATTACGTTCAGTGAATGGCGAGACACGGATCGCGCTGCAACGTGTAATACAAACCCTGCAGTCTTCTTACCAACAGTGACGTAATGTGACTCTAGGGCGTAGAGAATACCTTGGCTCGATGACGCATTGGAGATATATTTCCCGCCTGTTAAGGCTGCGGCTAATGCGCCACTTTGCGCTGAGTGTTCCCCTTCTGGCTCGAAGAAGAAAGGGTGATTCCCCCAGACGTTGCAACCACCTTGGGCGCGAAACTCTTCATAGATCTCGGAGATCTCTGTCGATGGGGTGATGGGGTAGCCAATTACACCGCCACAGACATAGTTCATGACATGCGCAACGGCACCATTTCCGTGGATGACGGTATCTAAACCTGGGTATTGGTTAGGCTTGCACGTTTGTTTGTTACTTTGGCTGCTCTTTTGATCAGATGAAGACATAACTTGATGTTCCTAAATTTAATTAGGCTAGTTAAGTCGTCTATGATATGTGATCAATTATCCATTGGATCTGCATAAAACGCCGTTGGCGCTAACTTAAAAGACGTACCTTAGCTTTGGCCTAAAAGGTGGTTGAGATACCTAAAATGCAGGTACACAAAAAGAGGTATGCATCAGATACTACATCAGGTTTAGAGAATGAAAACGTGGCTTAGATCACGAATTTAATGTGAATCCACTTAAAAGCATCAGTGCTTAAGTTCATGAAAATTAAATAGAATCATATTGATAGTGTTATCATCGAGAGTATCATTTTGATAGCTTTTTTATCATAGTAATTACTATCGATAATCATGCTCATTTACGTTTTTTTGCTGGTTTTCACAAGGTGAAATAACGGGCTTAAATTTTTTCGTTTAAGTCGTTACAGCTCATGAACTTACAATTGATACAGTCATTAAAGTGACTAGCTACCTGCATATCATTCATTGTTTATCACTTCTTGATTAATAATCGGCATTGCTCTGTGATTGATACACATTATTTTAGGGGTAACTGAACTAGTCTGAAGTAGGTAAAATCATGAGGTAAAGCTGATTAAATTTAAATTAATCTGTTAGATACCTTAAATTAATGATTTATAACTATATGTATTTAAAGTTTATTTGTTTGAAGTTGTGGTGTTTATTACTGTTATTGTGGGTATCTTGTTGTGATGGAAATAACCTGGTGATTATATTCTGTTGTCAGCCCTAAGTATTGGTGCTCTAATCGCAATGTATCAATTACTTAGAGGTTTTAAACTTAAAATGGATGACCCACGAAGTCGACTGACAATGTTATTTTGCTACCAATACCAGGAGCTTAATTCATCATGTTAGAACTCTTCCTACTACCTGAAACTTGGATTGTATTCGCCACCCTGTTTGCACTGGAAATAGTCTTAGGTGTCGATAACTTAGTCTTTATTTCGGTGCTTTGTGAGCGTTTGCCCAAAGAGAAGCGCGAGCTGGCACGTAACTTAGGCATATCATTAGCTGTACTATCTCGTATCGCTTTGGTCTTTTCGATTAGTTGGATAATGACACTCACTAAGCCGTTATTAACCTTGGCTGGAATGACCTTTACCGGTAGCGAGTTAATTTTAATTTTGGGTGGTCTATTTTTGCTACTCAAGAGCTTAAAGGAGCTTTGGTCTTGGCTAGTGAGTCATTCTGAAGTGAATCAATCTAACTATGCTAAAACAGGTTTAGTGGTGATTTTATTGCAGATCGTTGCTGTAGATGCAGTGTTTTCTATGGACTCAGTGATCACTGCGGTGGGGCTTACTAATGAAGTGCCTATCATGGTTGCAGCTATCTTATCCTCTGCAGTTGTGATGGTATTGATTGCTGGTAAGATCAATAACTTGATTCTAGCTTATCCAGGTTTTAAAACCTTGGCGCTACTCTTCCTCGTTTTATTAGGAGGACTATTGATAGCGGAAGGTTTTGGTGTGCATGTGAATAAGGGTTATGTGTACTTCGCCATGGCTTTTGGTCTAATCACAGAGCTTTGTCATGTGTTATTAAAAAACAAGCAAGGCAAGCGGTTACTGATTAAGGCCAAGTTCAAAGCTAAGGTTAAAGCTGGTGTAAAAGTTAAAGCTAAAGCACTCGATGTTAATAAAGCTATTGAAGCTTAAACCAAGTTTGATAAGCCAGCTTATGGGTTAATCTAAAACCTCTTAGCCAAAAAAGGAGCGGTATTACCGCTCCTTTTTTATTTATGCTTTACCTGTGTTTATCTTATTGCTTTTAATACCAGTTGTATTAAAAGTTTGACCATTCAGCGGGAATTAAAAGCCCTGTAGGCGAGATGGGCGATTGAAGCTAATAGTTATTCTATATCGAAAACGCTCATCGAAGTATAAAGGGCTTTGCCATTGCTTTGAACATCAGCCGCACTACGTGAACGTCTTAGACTTCCCACTTCTGCTTTGCATTAGCTCAAAAGGGAATAACCATTTGCTCACTAATGCGCCTTGAATTGAAAAGCCTAAGGCGCTCTGAATTGCTTAAATACTTAATGCAATTGGTATAAGGTTACTCAATAATCTGTTTTGTTACTGACTTAGTAACCCAGCTACCTGATTGATAAACTTGTTTATATGTTGACCTTACATTCTCTCTCGTTTGAGTTACCGACTGGCTATCGCCCTCTTGAGGAGGAGCCGGGAGGTTATGATGGCTATAAGCTGCAACCGTTTTTTTTGGGGAGGTGTTATGGCTTTTTAGAAGATGGTCATCATCTGTCAATGTGCAGCTAGTGAGTAACGTAAAAGTGCTGAGGTATACCAGTGAGGCTCTCATGATTCAAAGTCCTTTTATAAAATCATAAAGTCTATGCTACTTATCTTTGATCGGTTATTTCAACCTTTTTGGTGTTTTAACTTGTATCAGGGCGCTATAACTTAAGTATTTGATTTCAATTCTGGTTCGCATCACATAGGGTTGACGATTCACAATAAAGGCTCATTATAGGATTAGATATCCAGCCTGTTCTGCTATCTGCTTTTGTAGATGTTAGCGTTAGTGCATTAAGGGAATACATTTAGATGGAGAAGGGATAGTGACAGATGCCAAACTTATCTTAATCCTTAAGTGCTGCATCTCTGTGGGCATTTGCTTAATCCTACTCGGGATCTACTTTCATAACTTTAGTGAAAGTATAGAAGCCATGGGCGTAACAGGTATCATCATTAGCGCCATGTGTGTGGCTTTTGGCATGGCATTATCCTTACCCACTAAAATGTATTTGACCTTTATCCTGGTAAAACGGGAAGCTGAAAAACAAGAGTAGTCAGTGTTGGGACTAATGAATTCGAACATTGCAACTGACTATAATACCAATCGGTATAAAGATGTGGCCATTCAGCGAGAGTTTAGCGCTTGTGAGACAAGGCAACGAGTGAGAGACATAGTTATTCTACGTTTAAGCTCGTTAACGCAGTATCAGAAGTGCTAAAACTCGCCTTCTAGGAGTTTTTTTGGCAGCCTACTTCTGTGTTGAATAAGCTCAAAAGGGATCACCATTCCCTCACTCATTCGCCTTGAATTAAGCCGCCAAAAATAACTCTGAACTGACTACTTTCTTATACCGCTTGGTATAATACTTGTGACTAAATCTATAGTTATGCGCTAAAAGCTGAGGTAAGATGCAAGCGATATTAAAGATAACTTTCTAGATGATTTTCTAGGTAATCTAGGTATGGTTATCTTGCTTTAATATGGGATTTTCGTCTGCGCCATCTCTCTTGATGTGTGCTCAATGGCATTCAATGCAAAAGCCCTATTTTTTCCCTTTCGTCAGTTCGATTTCAAGTCTAAAAGTGAGTTGTTGATGCGTGCAGAGTTGTACCTACTTGTCGCCACCTTGTTGGCTGCGCTAGGTTGGATTGCCTCAAAACTAGTTGTTTTGGAGATGCCGGGTGAGGCATTTATTGCTGTAAGATTTTTGCTTGCTAGCCTAGTTTTATTGCCATTTTGCTATAAGCAGATGCGCAAGTTAAGCCTGCGGCAGGTACTATTAGCTTGTGGAGTAGGCGTGTTTCTTGGGCTTGCACTGCAAGTTTGGGTTTATGCAGTCTCTATCAGCGCGAGTTTGTCGGAAGGCGCTTTTATCATGAGTTTGGCGATGATTATAGCGCCTATGACTTCATGGTTGCTGTTCCAATTAAGGCCAAGCAGAGCATTTTGGCTGGCACTGCCTGTTAGTATTGTCGGCATGATGTTGTTGACTTTAGGTGATGGTTGGCATCTCGATGAAAGCCAGCTCTATTTTCTCTTAGCGGCTGCATTGCTCTCAGTTCACTTCGTGTTAAACAAAAGGATTAGCAGCCAGTTAACACCGTTGGTTTCAATCTGCTTGCAGATGTTTATGGTCGGTGTTGTGGGGTTAATCTATGTGGCATATACCCAGAACTTTAACTTCGAATACAGCCATAGCTTACTGTTTTGGTTTACGGTTTCGACTATTTTTGCCACTTCGATACGCTACTTGCTGCAAACGATGGGGCAATATTCTGTGAAAATGGAAACAGCCGCTTTGATAATGATCTTAGAGCCAATCTGGACCATGATGTTAAGTGTCTCTATGTTAGGGGAGACACTAGAGGCGCAAAAGGCGTTAGGTGGTGGGGTAATATTCTTATCTTTGTTCCTCTATATTAAGCTCTCTAGGCGCTATGCAATAGCCGCAAAGTAAACCTGATATAAGCTCATTACTCGTATCAATGCTTGTTAGCAACACAGGTTTAAAATATCTAGGATTTTTCTATTTTCCCTTTATTGAAGGGGAAAATAGAATTTTCATAAGATCCAATCCTCTGAAACTCATATTGTTTTTCCTATCAACAAAAGGAAATTGATATGAGCCCATTACTTAGATTCAACCCAATCATTTTAGCCCTTACTGGCATAACATTAACCTCTACAAGTTCAGTATTTGCTGCACAGTCCGATTTTATAGAGCCTCCTATGGTAAGTATTCCAGCAGGAGAATTTTTAATGGGTAGCGATCGCGGTGATGAAAATGCAAGGCCCATTCGTAAAGTGTCTATTTCAGCTTTTCAGATGGGCAAATATGAAGTGACGGTTGCAGAATTTAGAAAGTTCATTAAAGCGACCGACTATGAGATGCCAAGTAATTGCTATCAGCATGTATTAGGTGGCCCAACAGAGGAGTTAGCTGCATGGGACACTAATATTTATAACTTTAGTGATTATCATCCTGTGGTGTGCTTACCCCAGCAAGCTGCGGTCGACTACGCCAATTGGCTGACAGAGCAAACAGGAAAGCATTATCGACTGCCATCAGAAGCTGAGTGGGAATATACCCTACGTGCAGGAACCAGTACTCGATACTTTTTTGGTGATGAGCAAGCTGCTTCAAAAGCCTGCCAATACGGTAATGTTTCCGACTGGTATGCGGCGGATAAGTCAGCGGAAATATTTCCTGGAGCCAATGTAAGAGATATCGAGCAATGCAGTGACAATGAAGCCACGCTAGCAATGGTTGGCCTCTATCAAGCCAATCCATTTGGTGTACATGACCTAATTGGTAATGCCATGGAGTATCTAGCAGACTGCTATGTTGATAGCTATAAGGATGCCCCTGTGGATGGCAGCAAGGTGACAGTCGATGGTTGTGAGTCTTTTGTCGCTCGTGGTGGCAGTTGGCATTGGTTCCCTTGGCATTCAAGTGAGCGTAGCTATATAACTAACGACTTTTTGGGCGCCATTGAAGGCTTTAGGTTGGTGCTTGATACCAAAGGAAAAGAGTTACCTTCGCAAAAGGGGGATGCTCAGTTCGTGCAAAAACTGACTCTTGCTCAGGATAAGGTGAAGCTTAAGCATGCAAAGAATCCTGCGTATCCTAGTAAGCCTCAGGGATTAAAGGTTGCTGAAGTTAAAGGAGGCAAAGTTGCACTGAGCTGGCAAGGGAACAGCGAAGCCTATTTGAGTGGCTACAAGGTCTATAGACAGGACCCGCTCACTAATACCAAGAGGGCTATTTCTACACTCATTAAAGACACGCACTTTATCGACACGTCGCCTTTAGCGCATAACGCGCGCTATTCGGTCGTGGCATTAAACGGAACCACTGAGAGCCAAAGCAGTGAAGCCGTCGATAGCGGCTCAAGTTTGGTACATACCTTACCCATTAAAATTCAGGGGGAGGCGTTTAATTTTGCCCATGGTGCAGAGGTGAGAGATTCAACCATGGAGCCTGATAATGATAAGATTTTTAGCTCTTTAGGGGACAAAAAAGCGTCTTATCAAATTCGAGTCGCCCGTGGTGGCAAGTTTCAATTTGATGCTAGGGTATTTCATTCCGGTGAAGCTCAAAAATTTGAACTTTGGCTTGGCGATCAAAAGCTGGCGTCACCTCAACTTGAAGGGGAGAGAGGCTGGAAAACGGTCAATAATATCGTGATTGAATTACCCCAAGGTGTTCATACACTGACCATTGAAGGTAAGCAGCCTAGGTTTGCGGTTAATTGGTTGGATGTAAAAGCCATCTAGTCATCACTCGCTACAGCCACTTGAAAGTGCGAGTTGAAGTGGCAATAAAGCCTAAAAGAGCTGGTAGCTATGATGCTGCCAGCTTTTACCGTTTTCCTTTATAGATTAACTGCCTTTATAGGTTAAGTGCCAATAGCTTAGTTTCGTTAGCCTGTCGCCAATTTACTGTGGCGTTTTCATTAATATACTGCGAATAAAAGTCATAATTTATCTGTTCATTAGGCGAGTTGCATAAGAGTAAAGCCACGTCTAAACCAATATATAGTTCGCCTGAAAGCTGTGCTTGTTCGAAAGTGCGCCGGGCATGACTGATAAATAGGTCTGTTTGCTGTTTAGCCTGAGCCAGAACTGTTTTTAGGTATGAGTTATAAGCATTATCAGCTGTGACATTATCAATCAATGCCTGTGCTTCATCGAGTCGATTGTGTTTGATGTAATGAGTCATCAGTTGTTCACGGCTCGATTGAGCGACCCAATGCTCAGGTGTTAGCGCGGTAAACTCGAGCACTTGTTTTAAGTGTGGCTCTTTATCAGCTGGATTTTCGGCAAAAATAGCATAATGAAAGGGGACTTTTGCAAAGTGATAAATAGGCAGTTGATACTCTCGCATCTTATTTTCAGCTTGTTGTAAGTACAAGTATTTATCATCTTCTTGATGCTGCTTATGGGCCATAATAGAGAGATAGGTGAGCGCATCGAGTTCGCGGGGAATGTCTTTAGCATCAAATGAGAGTTGAGCCGATTTGAGTAAACTGGCTTTTATCGCAGCATAGTCATCTTGTAGATGATATAACCAAGCTTTTGAGTGCCAAGCATCGGCCTGACGATTGAGGTCGTTAATTTTTTCAAATTGCTCAATGGCTACAGTGAGTTTTTTAGCACTTAAATCGTATAATTTCTTGCGGGTTAAAATTGTACTTTGAAGCAGGTAAGCGTTACCTAATTGCTGCATATCTCCTTGAGCTAGTGCTAGCTCGGCAAGTTTATCTGCCATCACCATGGCTTTTTCAAGTTCCCGGGTACTTAGGTAACTGAGTATCAGTTTACCTAAAATTATCAGGTCGTCAGGGGCTTGTTGGTTGGCAATCGATAACTTGGCTTGTTTTAACTCTGGTGACTGAGGTTGACTCATTAGATCATAAATCAGCGTTTGCTTTAAGTGCAGCCTTAATTGTTCGATCACATCTTTTGTTGATGTCCCAGTGAGTTGACCATACCAGTCATCGAAAGGACCCTTGATAGAAAAGTCCAAGTAACTGAGCTGTCGATAAGTACGTATCTTGCCAGTTAAAACATATGGGTTTATCTGCGCCACATTAGGGTATTCGAGCTCCGCTGAGGTTAGGAACTGGGTTATCTCTAAGTGAGGTAAAGGGATGAAGTCAAAGAACTCGCTGTCTGATAGTGTCACCTTATTGGTGTCTTGGGTATCGGTGAATGGAATATAAGCTATTTTTATAGCTGGCCCGTCATTTAAGCCATCAGGCTCGCTTGGCCAATTGATTACCCCAATCATGCAGATAACTAGAGCTGCTAGTACGGCATACAGCCAATAGGGCTGAGCTTTGGGCATGGAGAGGCTTGATGAATCTTGTGCGCTGTGGACTGCACTGTCTAGGGGAGTCGGGGCTACGATGTCAAAGTCTAGTTGCCATTGATAACCTCGCTTGGGGAAGGTTTTAATCGCAGTGTTGCCAAAAAGGGCTCTTAAATGGCTAATGTTTTGGAAAATCGCTTGTTCTGAAACGACCTTGTCTTGCCAAACCTGAGATAAGATATCTTCTTTGCTTAACACTTGGTTGGCGTGCTCAAGCATAAGTAGTAAGACTTTGGCTTCGTTATTGCGAATCGAAACGGTTTCACCATTTTTTGATAATACTAAGCTTTCACTATCAAATTCAAAATCTGTAAATCTATAACGCATTGTTTTTATTATGTGGACTTTGACTGTTAACTAGTTTCACACGATATTAACCTGTTGGCTACAGGTGGATGGGCTTTTAGCCGTAAATCAGCAAAGGCAAAAGCCCTTGCTGACTGGAAAGTTAGTATTCTTGCAAATTAGAACTGGTGATTAAACTCGATGCGCCAATCGATATTGTTATCTTGGTTAAACTCTGTATTGGCATAATTGGCAAATAGACGAATATTCTGCTTAGGGTTTATCTGATAGCTGGCTACCACCTCATGATACAAGCCGTCCATTCTATCTGACATGTACTCGTTGTTGTTTATCGTGGTCATGTACATGGGGTTGTAGTTAAGCCAAATTTTATCGGTGAGCGTTATTTTTGCATAGGTTCCCACCACCGCAAAGCTAGATGGAATGGCGTAACCTATGCTGCCCACTGGGTTTTCATCTCCTCTGATCACTGCCGAATCGGTGATCGTGATACCCACGCCAGCAAGCGGATATAGCTGTAGTGGCCCGAGTGCAGGCAGGGCCTGAATGAAGCTATAGGAAGCACTGCCCAGGTTCGTATTGAAGTCCCAGTTGACATCAATTTGAGTGCCGCGGCCATTAGTTGTATCTAAATTAAAGTTTCGAAAGCGCACTGTGTTGATAGAGTCATTACCATCGAGTCCTAGGCTATCACCTGCAATCCCCTTGAGCTCGATGATATTCATCGCCATGGTGTCGATATTACCAGTGTCATAACTGTTGCCAATTTTTAAGTTGAGCCCGTTATTAGTGACGCCGGCACCTGCCTGGGTGTAGACAGCAAGAGGATCTGACATGTCTTGTGTTTCATCAGTTTGCTCGGCAATAGCATGAGCGGATAATGTTAGCGGCGCTAAAACTGCCAGTGTATTGATAAGGGAAAATGTCTTCATAATATACTCACTGAAAAGAGAGATAGAGCCCTGATAGACAGGGCTGCTAACTTAATGTGCTTAGAGGTTTTCTGGGTACGGGATTACTTGCTCTGGGCGATGGGCAAGATCTCAAACAGTGGGCTGAAGGTATCTAGAGTCGGCATAATTTGTTGGATAAAATCTTGCTGCCCCTTGATGCCGGCTTGTTTGCTCTTTAACAGCTCAGCCAGCGTTGTTTCGCCTATCATCACAGAGGCCAGATCGGCTTTGTTGATGTAGAAGGTTGCATCGGCACCAGCAACTTCTTGGCTGGTACTGACGTTTGCCATATTGCCGTTGGAGATCTCTGAGTAGAAGTACTCTTTGGTATCTGGGTGCACTAAGTTGAAACTCAGAGTTAGCCCAGCTTCAACAGCTTTTGGTGCATTTAAACGAACCGCAAGGTAGTCCAGAATATTAAGGGTCGGGCTATTAGCGACTATGTCGGCAGAGTTCTGTTTGATTGACTCATGAATAACATTGGTGCGTAACTCGTAAGCACCAGATAGGTATGAGTTGCGCCATGCCATTGTTTCAGACTGATAGCCTTGCTGCTCAAATGAGTCTGCTAGCAAGTTACGGGCTGCTTGATTATTGGGATCACATAGCACCACATCATTAACGAGCTGAGATGCGGCTTGATATTCACCTTTATCAAAACGGGCCTGTGCACCTTTCATTAAAGTGTCGACACCTGCAGTTTCAACATAGACGCAAGATTTGTCCTGGCTCGTTAACGGGTTGGTGTTGACAGGGTTTAGGTCATGGTAACCAAGGTAAAGGTTAACCACTGCACGGGCATTGTGTGAGTATGAACCATGGTAACCATTGGTATGCCAGGTATTAAACTGAGCCTCTGGAATAATCTTATCAATTTCACGGCCTACATCATTGATGGTGGTGCCGTGGTTCGCTAAACGCAGTGCCTGGTTATGAATAAAGCCGTAGTTATCACGTTGTAAGGTGATGTACTCATTGATATCGGCAGTTTCCCAAACCGGAGCTGAGTGAGACGAGGTAAGGGCTTCAATACGATCGCCATAGGCAAGCTTCATGTCAGTGAGATACTTACTCCAAGCCAGTGCATCACGAACTTTAGCGCCACGGAAGGTATAGATGTTGTGCATGCCGTGGTAGGTCAGTTCACCGGTAAATAAGGTTTTGTACTTCTCTACCCAAGTAATAATTTCTACTGGGGCTTCAGCTCCTGGCACATTGGTAAATTCAAACTCAACACCATCGATGACATGTTTCTCAATCTTGTCAGTGATGTCTAATGTTGGCGTGATTAGCGTCAGTCCGCCTACCACTCCTGGTGTTAGCCCGATGGCGTTATCGACGGTGCCGTGGGCGTCTTTACCCAGTGTGACACCATATTGGTAGTTTGAGCGGCGAGACATCGCGTTGCCCGCCAGCATATTTTCATCGGCGAGGGCCTGTACAAAACCATCGGCTGCCACGATCTTCACATCATCGGCAAAGTCTTCGCTTAAGCCACGTACGCCACCAAAATGATCACCATGTGGATGAGAATAGATCACTGCGTGTATGGTGTGCGGGGCTGGTAAGTGCTGCTTTGCAAACTGCCAGGCAAGCTTAGTGGTTTCATCAAGAAAGCCTGGGTCGTTAATTACATAACCGCTGTCGGTTTTGAAAACGGTAATATTGGCAATGTCGTTGCCACGAATTTGATAAACCCCATCGACGACTTCATATAAGCCCTCGGCTTGATAGTTCATTAAGCCTTGGCGAAAGATGGAGGGGTTAACGGTATCAGGAAAAGCTTGTGGGTCTATGTCTTGCATCATATCGCTGAACTGCAGACGTGCTTTACCGGCGTCATGATCGCCAAATGCGGCGATGAGGCCTCGCTTTTGCTGTTCAAACGCAGTCATATCAGAAAATGGGAGGCGCTCGGCAAGTGCTTTATTAGCCGCAGTTGTGTGTTTTGTCGCAGCTTTACCTTGGTAAGCGGCCATTTCGGCTGCATTGATATGCTCATGCTCATGGTTATGAGACTCGCTGTCATCATGAGAGTGAGCCGCCACAGTATTAAAAGAGATCAGGCTAATAATGCTTGCTGCAAGGACCGTTTTTTTCATCATCTTGTTTTGCATAAGAGTCACCAATTAAAGTAAAAACTGATAAAGGCAAGGAAGCGGCGGCTGTGAGCTAACCGATCGCGGCTTGGCTTCAAATCTTGGTGATAGGATAGGCGTTGGAGTTTTTCTAACCAATAAACTCAAGTTTAGATAACATATAACTATTTTGTATGTATTACGTGATTTATGTATTATTTATACTTTGGTTTGGCAGCGGGAAACTGGGGACTTTGATGGATAAAAAATTCGACTTTAATCTATTGGCGATATTTTTAGAGGTTTATCAGCAGCGCTCGATAACACTGGCAGCGGATGCTCTGGGCCTGACACAGCCTGGTGTCAGTGCAGCATTAAAGCGTTTACAGCAAACCATAGGGGTTGAGCTCTTTGTCCGTGAGGGGCGAGGGATCTCGCCGACCAATGCCGCTATTCAGCTAGCCAATCAGGTTTCACCGGCTTATAACTTGGTCAATAGTGCACTGAGCAATCTTGCGGGGTTTGATAAGCAGACGCCGCGCCAGTTTTTGGTCTACGTTGATGAGCCCATGATGAACTTGCTGCAGCCTTTGGTTGAGCAAGATCCTGATATGGGTAATTGTGAGATAGAGTTTAAAATGACTCCCACAAATGAGGATCAATTACTGCATCAGTTAAGCTTACAAAAAGCTGACCTGGCTATAGATATAGGCCAACTTCCCAGTCTTTCCTATTCAAATGAATTGTTTTACCGCGAGCAGATATCTGTCGTCTGCCGTAAGGGGCATCCACGCATTGATGGAATTATTGATAAGGCGCAGTTTTATCAGGAAAAACATATCACTATCAAGGTTCGTCGTTCAGATCTCTCTGTGTTGGATTTTTTTACGGAGGAGGTGATTAGTGCGCGAAAAGTCAGTTGTGAATGCCACTCATTAATCGCCATGATGGCGTTAATTTCTGAGAGTGACTGTATCGGTATTACCAGTAGTATCATGGCAGAAAAATATGCAGCAAAATTGAACCTGCAATTAATTGAGCTTCCCTTTAAATGCAAACCCATTTTGCACAATATGATGTGGCACAAACGTAATGAGGTTAATCCTGCCCATGTATGGCTCAGAGAAAAGCTTAATCAATTAATAGCACAGTCGACTTGAAATACTGTTATCTGATTGAGATAAAACTGCTAACCATTAATAAGTAATGGCTAATGTAGTTGGCAAACGTGTTTTAAATAAATCAGCCTATAATTATTCAGTAATGGCTTCAGCGATTATCAGTATCATTTCAAGCCACCTCTAGCTATCTGCATGATAATTCAGCCCATCAGTATTTTCGTACAAGAGTTTGTATTGATTTTTTTACGTCTTTATCCTGCCTTCATAAGAAATACAATTGAAAAATACTATTTTGCGTGTATTTTGTTAGTGCGACCCTCTAGTTGTTAACATTTGTGTAACACTTTAGTTGTAGGGGTTAGGGAAAATTAATAAAAATGAAAGGAAACAATATGACGCTTAAATTAACTAAATGTAGCGCAGCGATTCTACCGCTGATGCTATCTACTGCAAGTTATGCAGGAGAATCCGATCCCCTGTATGAGCACCAATGGCACTTGAAGAATACTGGCCAATCAGCTTTTTCACAAAGTGGTGGCAAAGCTGGCAACGATTTGAACACGAAAAAAGCGCACAAGAAAGGTGCACTTGGTCAAGGAGTTCAAGTATCGGTAGTAGACACAGGTTTGCAAATTGATCACATAGATTTGGCCGATAATGTTGTTCCAGGTTCTATGGATTTAATTACTGGTGGTGACTATCCAGAAGATACGCATGGCCATGGTACAGCTGTGGGAGGAATTATTGCTGCAGTAGGGTTTAACTCTGAAGGCGTTCGAGGAATTGCGCCTAACGCTGGCATTAATGGCTTTAACTTTCTTTCTGAGCAGAGTATGAATTCTTGGTTACTTTCTCATGGTTATGGTGAAGGCACTGAAGATACAGAATTATTTAACCAAAGTTATGGTTCATCAGCCCTATTCGTACCTAAGTTTGAACTTGAAAATGATCCTGAGCTGGCCATCGAAATGACTGTGATGGAAGATGTGGCGACGAACAGTAATGGCGGTCGTGGTGCAGCTTTCGTATCATCAGCGGGTAACTCATATAACTACTATGGCTTCTCTGGCTATTACTTCCTGCCGGGTGATTACTTCGATGTAGAGGTGAGTAATCATGGTTTGCCAATGCAAAATAGTAATATGACCAACAGTAAAGCGACTCACTGGAGCACGACGGTGAGTGCGATTAATGCAAACGGTGAACGCTCTAGCTATTCAACTGTGGGCGCCAATGTCTTTATGACCGCTACAGGTGGTGAATATGGTTCAGATTCACCAGCTATGGTAACCACAGATTTAATGGGTTGCGATAGTGGTTTTAATGATGCTGAAGGCTTAGGTGACAATGGGCTTCATGGTGGCACAGTTGATGATCCAGATTGTAACTACACCAGTGTCATGAATGGTACTTCGTCTGCTGCACCGAGTATGGTTGGCGCGATTGCGGCTGTGATGTCAGCCAATCCTCACCTAACAACTCGTGATGCTAAGCATGTATTGGCGTTAACGGCTAAAAAGACGGATCCTAGTAATAAAGGGGTAACGTTAACTTTTACTGATGCTAACGGTAACTTGGTTGAATACCCAGCGATCGATGGTTGGAAGAAAAACGATGCAGGGTTTAACTATCACCTGTTTTACGGTTTAGGCCGCCCTAATGTGAGCAAGGCTGTATCGTATGTGATTGATGCGGATGAGGATGATTTAGAAGATATTAAACTTCCGCCTCAGTTAGTCAGTCAGTGGCATGATCAGTCAGTTAATGTTGCTGTGCCTGATGTTGATCCAAACGGTGGCATGACCTCTCAAGAAGTCGATCTTGATGATTTTGTTATCGAAGGGGTTGAAGTCATATTGACCATAGATCATCCAAGGGTGACTGATTTAGCGATTGAGCTTATCTCTCCTGAAGGAACCCGAAGCGTACTCATGACACCAAGAAATGGCATGTATGGCCAATCTTTTGGTGGTGATGGTTACGTCAATAAGCTGCTATCTTCAACGCATTTTTATGGCGAAGAGGCAGAAGGTGATTGGACGTTGAAGGTCGTTGACACAGGTGGTGAAGGCGATGGAGACTTTGTCTTTTACCCTGTAGAAAATGTTAGTCCTGCGAACAATACTAGCCCAGGTATTATTAACAATTGGTCACTACGCTTTATTGGTCACGAGGAGGACTAAACAATGAAACAAGCAATAATTTTAATGGCGACTTTAGCCATGTCTAGTCAAGTCTTAGCGTCTGTGACTAAAGAGTTACCTGTTGTTGAGAAGCAAGCCTACTCTTCAGTTGGCACCGTTTACCTACAGGGTGAAGAGTTCCAGAAAGTTGTTAAAGATCAGGCTAAATCTAAGACAAGTGCCGACCCTTCGATGAAACAGTTTGCCTTCGGTCCGGTTGAATTGTTTGCCGGAGACATGATTAAAGGTGGTCAAGTTTCGAATGTCGCAACCTTAAATGGCAAGTTCTTTTTGTCGCTTAAAAATAATGCCGATATTGAGGAGATAGCCAAAAGTCATGGATTAGAGATTGAGTTTTCCAAAGGCAAGCTTGCTATCGTTAAAGCACCACAAGATATGGAGCTATCGGCTTTACTCGATGCACTATCAAGTGATGCAAGAGTCTCTGTGGTGAATTTAGAACAAATTACCAATGAGATGGAGCCTGAATAAGCCTCTTGGTAAGTTTTCGCCATAGCTAAAAATGGATGCTCGCATAGTGTTGTCTATGCGAGCATTTTTTTAAATAATGACTTAGTTTAAGAGAGTAAGTTTTCTACATATGGCCTAACGGCATCAAGGCTATCACAATGATTCGGGATGGATATACTGCGGTAACCATCACCGCTAAAAGCTCTGTCTATTTCGATAAGTACACCCGTTTCTTCGCCATTATCGACAAAGGTCACTTCCAGCTCTTTAGTACCAAAGAAGGAACGTGACTCAGGTTTAAACTCGTATTCCTGATAACAGGGCAGGTGAGATGAGAACTCGTTGGCACGCACATAACCTGCTTCCAGATCGGTTTTAAAGAGTCGATAACCGCTGTTTTCTATTAGCTCTAGCACCGCTAATTGCGTATTTGATGGGACAATAGTCAGTGGATCTTTATCACTGCCATCGATACCATTTTTAATATCTAGTCCTGTCTGCAGCCAGACTTTAGCGATCCGCTGACCGAAGAGGCTTGTAGCAGGCGCTTCAGGGTGTAGATCTAGATTAAACTGCCGAGTGATTGTTTCACCAGGCTGTATTGTCTGTTTCAGCATAGGTTGCCAACTTTGTAGTACCACACTTTTATTATATTTGACCTCGTCATCACCCACAGTTTTCTCGGCTTTAGCTTCAGCCATAATGGCGAACTCTAGGCCATTAAGCTCCTGCTCGACCTCTCCGCCTTTGATAACAACCTCAATGGCAAATGGTTCACCGGCGCGCAGTTGATCATTGAGCAAGATGGTATCAACCTTCGCCTTACCGATACCTACACTCGCTAATAACTTCTTAAACATGCTTCTTTCCTTAGATGTTTCATATGCTTGATGCAGACAGTATCACTCATTCAATTTCGTGTTTCTATGGAAAGTTTGATGATTTCATCAGGTTTGTAGTTTGTTAAATTTATAGCGGGCTTGTTGGCATCTAATCTTTACTCATTTATTATGACCAGAGCTATAAGCTGGACAGCTACTCTGAAAATGGACTGCTACAACCTACCATCACTTTTGGGGGGCAGACTTATTCATCGGGTTCTTCCACAATAATATGGAATTTATTTTGGCACGTTTACATTACAAGTTAGGCATAGTATCCCTCATTTTAGGGAGTATTAGCCAAGTTCAAGCATCAACAATGAGTGATTGTATCGCCAAGCAAGTTGAAATTGGTACCGATGAGATGACACTTGGTGAGATCCGCGGGATCTGTGAGGCTCAAGTCTCTATTGCCCGTGATGATACAGTTACTATATTTGGTAAAGAGTCTAAAGCTGGCGCCTTGAGTAAACGTATTGTTCAGGAGCGCCAAAGTGAGCAGTCTGAGTTTGTGCTGACGCCACACAAGATGAACTATATCTTGCCGGTTTATACCACCAGTGAGATCAATCCAGACGCTTATAGCAGTGACAAGCCCTTCGATGAAGGCCTTAAAGATATTGAAGCTAAATTTCAATTGAGCCTTAAGTTTCCGCTGACTTATAACTCGTTATTTGTTGAGGGAGATAGAATTTATGGTGCCTTTACCATAGAAGCTTGGTGGCAGGTCTATGCCGATGATATCTCCAGTCCATTTAGAGAGACCAACTACAACCCTGAACTCTTCTATGTGATGCCGTTAGATTGGCACCCTTATGAGGGCAACACCGGCTTAATGTTTGGTATTGAGCATCAATCTAATGGGCGTTCATCGCCACTTTCTCGCTCATGGAACCGTGTTTTTGCCGAGTTTATCTATGAAAAAGAGAATTTGGTTTGGTTTGTCAGGCCTTGGTATCGCCTGCCTGAAGATGAGAAAACAGATCCCCTTGAGTCTGGTGGCGACGACAACCCTGATATTGCCGATTACATGGGCCATGCAGAGTATGGTGTGGGTTACGATTTTGGCAATTATGAGCTGAGTGTAAAGCTGCGCCAAAACTTCTCTACCAGTAATGGGGCGGTACAAGTGAACCTCACTACGCCACTTTATGGCAAGCTAAAAGGCTACGTGACCTTCTTCAACGGTTATGGCGATAGTCTGATTGATTACAATCATAGCCAAACACGTGTTGGTGTCGGTATCGCACTCAATAATATGTTTTAACTGTTAAGCCGCGACTTCTATCAAGTGAGAGTTTCAATTTTTTACTATGATCTGTAGAGTACGCGGCAATTAATAATTATACCAATTGGTATAATTCAGCGCTGTTAGCAGCCAGATAAACAGATAAGAGTAATAGATAGATGAATAACGAACATGATGTTATCGATAACTTAAAAGACCTAGAGCAATTTTTGTTGTCAGTTGAAAATGGTGGCTTAGGCTTAGAGGGTGTTGCTGGGGTTGGTATGGCAACCAATAACGCTGATGGCCGTCATTTTGTTGCAGTTTTTGATAACAATAATAAACTGCTTCATGCCCGTTGGATCACCCAAGAGATCTTTGATACTGGTAAAGATATGGTGCGTAACGGCGTTAAAGCAAAACATTAAGCTTCGCTTTAACTGAAAACACCGTTAAACAAGGGGCAGCTACGGCTGCTTCTTTAGTACTGCATCTATGTCTGCTGCGCTATGGCGCTCAGACAGCTGTTCCCACTCCTCTCCCCAACTTCGATTGACTATTCTTCCACGTTTAACTGCTGTACGCTGATCAATCTGCTTAGCCCAGCGCTGAAGGTGAGGGTAACTCTCGACATCAAGATATTCAGCTGCATCGTAGAGTCTGCCAAGTACTAAGCTTCCATACCAGGGCCAAATTGCCATATCGGCAATACTGTACTCTTCACCTGCGATAAATTCATTATTAGCTAGCTGCTTATCGAGTAGATCTAAGTGGCGCTTGGTTTCCATGGCAAAACGGTTGATGGGGTATTCATACTTTTCTGGTGCATAACTATAAAAATGACCGAAACCACCGCCCAGATAAGGTGCCGAGCCCTGTAGCCAGAACAGCCAATTCATAGCTTCTGTACGCTGTGCATGCTCTTTTGGAAGGAAGAAACCAAACTTTTCGGCGAGATATAATAAAATATTACCAGACTCAAATACCCTGATAGGCTCAGCCCCTGAGTTGTCTGAGAGCGCTGGGATCTTTGAGTTAGGGTTGATATCGACAAACCCTGAAGAAAACTGTTCGCCATCGCCAATATTGATCTGATATGCATCGTACTCTGCAGCTGATACGCCCAAAGCTAATAGCTCCTCAAGCATGATGGTGACTTTTTGGCCGTTTGGCGTTGCTAAAGAGTGAAGCTGTATCGGATGCTTACCTACAGGTAAAGCTTGCAGATGCCTTGCACCTGAGTCGGGACGATTGATGCTGGCCCATTGACCGCCACTTTCATTGTCCATGGTCCAAACTTTTGCGGGGGTGTATTCGTTAGTCATATCATTCCTAATTACTTAGCCGGTATAAGAAAGGATATCGGGGCGAGTTTGCTATTTTTAAACCTAGATTGAAAAAATCGACCTTTTTAATTTATCAAAGAGGTAGCAATACCAGTCAAAACAGCGACTGGTATTACGATCATTCTAGGCTGGCGTGAGCCTGCCTTTAGCTATTACCAGATGCGTACACGCTGATCTTCAGGTAGATAAAGTTCATCACCTGGCTTGACGTCAAAGGCTTTGTACCAAGCATCATGATTTCGTGGCGCTTGAGCACGGTAACGGCCCGGGGCATGTGTGCCACCACGGAGCTGATTAAGCATGCTCTGTTCAGTGCGCTTCTCTTTCCAGACTTGAGCCCAAGCAAGGAAGAAACGTTGATCGCCAGTCACACCGTCAATGACAGGGGCTTCTTTGCCGTTCAGGCTTAGCTTATAAGCATGATAAGCCATAGAAAGGCCGCCCACATCACCGATGTTTTCGCCTAAGCTGTTACGGCCATTGACGAAGTTATCTGGGATTGGCTCGTATTTACTGTACTGAGCAGCAAGCTGGTCGGCCTTAGCATCAAATGCGGCTCGGTCGGCATCTGTCCACCAGTTACGCTGAATACCGTTAGCATCTGATTTAGAGCCTTGGTCATCAAAACCGTGACCCATTTCGTGGCCTATCACAGCGCCTATGCCACCATAGTTAACAGCAGGGTCGGCGTTAGGATCAAAAAATGGTGGTTGCAAGATTGCTGCAGGAAACACGATTTCATTAAATGAGCTGTTGTAATACGCGTTAACGCGCTGCGGTGTCATACCCCAACGATTACGGTCTGTTTTCTTCAGCTCTTTAGCAACGCTGTCAGCTTTAAAGAACTGACGTAGGTTATGGACATTACCCACGAGATCCGTTTTGGTCATTGCCAGGCCATCAAACTCCTGCCATACATCAGGGTAACCAATTTTAGGGTTGAAGGCAGCCAGCTTAGCATGTGCGTTGACCTTAGTTTCATCGCCCATCCAGTCTAGACCATCAATACGTTGACCTAAGGCAGTACGTAGGTTCTCGACTAACTCAGCCATCTGCTGCTTAGATGATTCTGGGAAGTAACGTGATACATATACCTTGCCTATGGCAAACCCAAGAGACTGAGTGCCTGACATTTCAGATACCGCGCGCTTCCAACGAGGGCGAGGCTCCTCCTGTCCTTTTAGCGTTTTACCATAAAAATCAAAGCTAGCAGCATGGATATCTTCAGACAAAAGACCTGAGTTATTGCTGATAGTGTGGAAGGTCAGGTAATCCTGCCATACCGTTAATGACTCATTATTGACCAACTCAATCATAGCTTTAATAGGCTCAGGTTGAGTGATGTTAAGTTGAGGTACTTTATAGCCAGTTTCATCAAAGTAGATATCCCAGTTAAAACCTGGGTACTCTTTTGCTAGATCAGTACGTTTAATCTGGTTTAAAGTCAGGTCGCGATTACGGCGCTTCTCTCTTGGCCACTGTCCTTCAGCAATCTTAGTCTCTAGTGCTAATATCGCTTCAGCTTTTGCCTGACCATTCTCGATGCCAGCAAAGCTCAGCATCTTAGTGATATGTTCAACATAGGCATTACGGATGTTAACAAAGCGCTCACTGTCTTCAAGGTAGTAAGAGCGGTCTGGTAGACCTAAGCCACTTGCACCAATAGACATCTCATATTGGTTAGGGTCAAGGCGGTTAAACCACATGCCCCCAGAAATTGGAGAGGTTGCACCCGATAGCCATGCGCCACCGAAAACTTTGGTTAATTCATCGGTAGAGCTGATAGCCGCAATCTGATCTAAGCTAGCTTGGATTGGCGTGATCCCCAGCTTGTTGATGGTCTCAGTATCCATATATGCCTGATAAAAATCAGCAATTAGCTGCTCTTCGGCGTTTAGGTCACTGCGGCTGGCGATATCATCGATGATCTCTTTAACCTGCTTTTCACTGCGTTCAGCTAGGCCTGTAAATGCCCCATAACGGGTTTTATCAGCAGGCATGATGTAGTTGTCATACCATGTGCCGCTGGCATACATAAAGAAGTCATCACCAGGCTTAACCGCTTCATTACGGGCAGATAAATCTACACCGAAACTACCAAGCTCTGCTTTAGTTTCTGCTGTTGTAACTTCTGTTTGGGTTTGTGTCTTATCGACATCTGAGGTGCCGCAGCCAGCTAAAAAGGTGCCAGCCAATGCGATTGCAATTAAGGACTTTTTCATTTTTTTATATTCTTCCTTGCTAAAGGGTTGCTGTTAACCGAACTCATACTCTATCACTATCAAAAAATGTCAATGTTATAATTGTTAGCAAAGTTTTACTAAAGCAGGTACTTGAGCTTACTTGGCTCTATAATCGAACGTGTTACAAGTTAAGCGAGCTTGCCGTGTTCATTACCAAAAAAAAATTGATAATGATTCAATGGTTGCCTACTACAAATTGTAAGAGACTAAGCTTAATATCCCTACCATCAAATGAAAGACCCAATTAACAGCGGGGAGCGATAGGCTTCCTGAACGATGTAGAGACAATTATGACTAATCCAATTATTACTGATTTAGAAAACCGTTACACAGCGAAAAAATATGACGCCTCTAAGCGTGTCTCTGCTGATGACCTAGCAGTGATTTATGAAGCAATGCGTTTATCTGCATCTTCAATTAATTCACAGCCTTGGAAGTTTATTGTGATTGAGAGTGATGAAGCTAAACAGCGTATGCATGATACCTTCGCTAACAACTTTCAATTTAATCAACCACATATTAAGTCTGCATCACAGGTTATCTTGTTTGCTCATAACCCAGCTTATACTCGTGAAGATTACGCTAAAGTTGTCGATAAAGGCATAGCGGATGGTCGTACTAAGCCTGAAGAGAGAGAGCAAGCGTTCGGTGGTTTTGCATTTGCAGAGCTAAATACTGACGAAACTGGTGACACGTCAACTTGGACTAAATCGCAAACTTATCTGGCACTAGGTAATACATTACATGTGTTAGCGCGTTTGGGGATTGATTCGACCACAATGGAAGGTGTCGATAGTGAGCTGATTGGTGAAATCTTTAAAGATGAACTTGGTGGTTTTGTTTGTGAGGTTGCACTGGCGATTGGTTATCATCATTCGGCAGAAGATTACAATGCTAAACTACCTAAGTCGCGCCTAGCGATGGAAGACGTTCTTCAGGTATTGTAGTCGTAGCTCATCTCTATTTTACTAAAACGGGAGCCTATAGGGCTCCCGTTTTTGATCTACCGCTTTTGAACTAGAGTCTGGTTGCTTTTATGTGCTAAAGACTCTTAACTCAGTTAAAGGTTTTTAGCTTAGCTAAAGGCTTTCTATTTAGCCGAAGGCGCTCTGATATCCATAATTGGCATCACGCCTTCACCCATCATGGTTGATGGCAGCTTGCCGTCCCAGCTTTGGGCTTCGGTCAGCTTAACAATCAGTGGGTTATTCTTCAGGGCTTTAGCTTTGGCTTCAATAGCTTGAGCCTCTGCTTTACCTTTCAAGAGAATAGACTGAGCTTCAGCTTCGGCGATTTTTAAAATTCCTTTCGCTTTAGCATCGGCAGTATTCACTGCGCGTAGGGCCTCTAAACGTTGACGCTCAAGCTTATGCTCTTCGGCTGCGGCGAGGTTTTTCTCAGTTTGCTTTATTTCGATAGAGTTGATGTATTTTTGCGGAAGAATAATATTTTCAATTTGAATATTATCAACGACAACGGGGAAGCCTTCCATCTCTTCAGCTAAGCGGCGCTCAATACCCTGAATCGCACTGGCTCTGTCTTGAATTAACTGCTCTGCTTCAAACTGCGGAATGGTATCTTTGGTGGCTGAACGAAAGCGAGGATCTAAGATACGTTGCTCAAATTGAGTTAACCCGCCATATCGTTTGAATAGATCAAGGGCCGCTTCTTTGTTGACTGTCCAGTTCACTGATACTTCAACTGTCACTGGCATCTGCTCTTTGGTGCTAGATGCCATTTTCTCAGCATTTTTACGAGTACGAACTTCAATCGATTCAACAGTTTCAATAAAAGGGATCTTAAAGTGTAGCCCAGGGTTTTCCTGTCCTTTGGCTTCACCGAAACGCTTCACTACTCCGACATGGCCTTCAACGACGATAAAGTAGGAGTTAAATAAAGCGATGATAATCGCAAAAATGGGTAGGGTTTTTGCGACTGATATTGATTTAAAAAATTGCAGTGGGCTGAACTTTTGCTGTGGCATTTGAGTATCCTTTCTAAATATGCGCAGCAAAGATACCAGTTAAGCTTGTTGTGTGAAACACCTGTAACGAGTTTGTGAGAGCTTGGTGGCTGCCAGTTATAAAAATAGTCATGTAAATAGTCTTATGGCTTGGCAAATGAGAGTGGCATAAGTCGCTGATAAAAATCAGAGATACTTAACTACTTAAACTACTCTTTTTGCCGCTATTTTAGACTGAGTCATCACAAACGCTTAGTGGGGGTTATTTAATATGCATGACTGAGCTTGCTACTTCGGTAAGCCTTGTTTGCGTGCCACGTCTCACTGATAAAGAAAACGGCAGGGATAAAGACTAATATTGTTGCGATAGAAAACAAGCTGCCAAAACTTAAGCTGATGACCATAGGGATGAGGTACAGTGCCTGAGTCGATGTTTCAAATAACATAGGGGCTAAACCTAGTGAGGTTGTCAGCGCGGTGATAACCACAGGCCTAAAGCGCCTAAGTCCGCTATTGATAATCGCTTGGTGTATATCAGCCCCCTGTTTTAATTGCTGCTTTATCTCAAGTAGCAGCACAAAAGAGCCGTTAAGGACCAAGCCCGATAGTGCGATCATGCCAAACAAGCTCATCACGCTGAAACTGTGTCCCAATAGGATATGACCAAGCATAGCGGCGGCTAAACACAAAGGTATGACACTGAGGATCAGTAAGGCATCAAGCGTACTCTTAAAATAGATGGCTAAGAAGCTAATGATGATAAATAGTGCCAGTAATACACCTGTGAGCAGTTCGCTATTGACCTCTCTTTCGGTGCGAGCATCACCGCCTAATTCAATCTCTACATCTGGGTACTTGAGCATCAGTGCAGGTAAATTGACATTTGATAGCTGGGTGGTGATAAGTGACACGCTTGCCATTGACCTGATAAAGCTGGCACTGACTTCAACTTGCTCAATGCCATCGACTCGGGTTATCTGGGTGGCGGCATTAGTGGGGGTTATTGTTGCGACTTGGCCCAATAATACCTGCTCACCTTTAGGGGCCGTGATAAGTAATTGTGCTAATGCATTGGCTTTATAGCGTTCGCTGCGGTGGCGCATGACTTTCACTTTGACTTCATCGCTACTTTGGATCTGACGAGTGACTTCATCACCATAGAAGGTGTTACGCACAATAGCGCCTAAACTATCACTGTCAAAACCCAGTAAGCTGCCCCTATCATTAACCGCTAAGGTATATTCTTGCTGTGCATCCACCAGTCCGCTATCTATATCTGTAACGCCTTTGATCTGCTGTAATTGCTGCATCAACTCAAAGCTTGCGGCCTCAAGGGCGGCACTGTTTGAAGCGCTAAGCTCGATAGAGAGCTCTTTTCCTCCACCCGGACCGACTTCAAAGTCGAAAAAGAGTGATTTAACACCCGCAAGCTCACCAATTTGAGTTCGCCAAGCATCGACAAACTCCCTGGCGTTGTAGCTTCTTTCGGTATCGGCAACAATTTGAATGGTGGTCGATGCAGAGCTGGCCTCAATCTCCATCATGACATGCTTATAACTGTCAGGCTCTCCAAGTTGCTGTAAAGCTTGTAAGCCAGAACGTTCGATGACTTTCATGGTGGCGAGCTTTTGTTTCAGAGCCGTCCCAGCCGGGAATTCAACCTCTGCATCTATGCGCTGAGACTCAACTTTTGGCACAAAGCCCGAGTCGACTCTGCCGGAGTTCACCCAGCTAAATGTGATTAAACTGATTGAGATAAACAGTGCCACTACACTCCAAGGATGGTTTAGGCTGTTTGTCAGTAGTCGCCGATAATGTTTATCACGTAGACCCTCAAATGATTGCATGCTGAGGTGCTGAATGCGTCCGATTAAGCCTGGTTTACCCGTTTTTTTAATCCCTCTTAAGTGATGTGGCAGAATCAACAAGGCCTCAATCAAGGACACTGTGAAGATTGCAAATATCAGCAAGGTCATGGGTTTGTACATCACCCCGAGCTCCCCTGGTACAAATAACATTGGTAGGAAGGCAATAATGTTAGTTATTACTGAAAAGCACACTGGTAGGGCCATCTCCCTTGCGCCGCTTTTGAGCGCATGGTTTATCTCTTCACCCGCTTGTATTTTTTGATAGATGTTTTCGGCCACTATGACGGCATCATCCACTAATATGCCTAAGGTGATGATGAAGGCGAATAGGGTGATCATATTGAGGGGAATATCGAGTAGCGGCATCAATGTGAGTGAACCAATGATGGCCACCGGGATCCCCATGCAGACCCAGAATGCCAATCGCATATCGAGAAATAAAGAGAGGGCCAGAATGACTAAAATCATGCCTACAACGCCATTGCTAAGTAGTAACTCAATACGTTGTTTGAATGACTGTGCCTGATCATCTAACACGATGAGCTCTGCACCTGAAGGTAAAGACTGTTGGTACTGACTGATATAGTCCTGTACCTGCTCGCTTATAGCGATGGGCTTAGTTTGTTTACCTTGATAGATCACTAACATGATGCCAGGTTGGCCATTGACTAAAAAAGGGTCGCGAGTTTGTGAAAAACCAAAACTGATAGAAGCAATTTGACCGAGTGTTACCTCTGGCCCATCTTGGGCCGAGTAAACGGGGATCAGGCTAAATTGTGCCAGCTGCTCTTTTTGTCCTAAGGTACGGATAAGAATATCGCCTGCATCTGTGCTGATGCTGCCTGCGGAAACATCTGTCACTGAAGCGGTTAGCTTTTGTGAGATTTGATCCAGTGTCAGCTGATATTGATTCAGCTTCTCTTCGGTTATTTCAATGATTATTTCAGCTTCAGCACTCCCTGCTAAGGTGATCTTGGCAATATCAAACTCACTGAGCAGCCGCTGTTTGAGTTGTTTGGCCGCATCTCTTAAGGCTAGGTCATCAAGGTTGCCATAGAGGCCTAGCTCGATTAAGGGCTCTAGCTCCTCAGCGAGTGCAACGGTTAAGGGCTCCATGCTTGCTGGGAAGCTATTTATGGTATCTAGGTCATTCTTAATATCAGCTAAGACCGCATTGGCATCGACCCCTTCATTGAGACTGAGCACTAGCTTGGCTTCTCCCTCCTCTGCAGTCGCCATGATGCGGTCAATATTGCTGTTTTCAGCTAAGGTTTTTTCAATCGGAAGTAAAATTCCTTGTGCGATATCTTTGGGTGTTGCGCCGGGAAAACTGGCCGAGATCTCTACTTCATCCAAGCTATAGGAGGGGGATGTCTCTTGCCTGATATCGGTAAAGGAGTAGATTCCCAGCATGAGTATTGTCAAGGTGAGTAGATTGGCAGCGATCGGATTATCCATCATCCAGCCAATTAAAGTACTCAGCGGGGAGCTAAGAGGAGCAGGCTGATTTGGGCTTAACTTATCCATTAGTGTGTACCTACTAAGTTAACCGTCAGGCCATCTTGAGGCATATGCATCTTGGTGGTTATTAGCTGCTCTTCAGCGTCGATATTGTTCATTATCACAGCGTGGCTTTCGTCTTGAAAAATAGACTCCGCGGCTTTTTGTTTGAGTGTATTCTCTGGGGTGACCACCCAAATGGTGTCATTGTCTAACGCCGAGAGTGGGACACGTAAGGTGTTTGTCACCGCTGGAAATATTAGCTTTGCTTCTACAAAGTCACCAATAATGAGTGGCACTAGGTTCTCTGGCTGTGGTACGTAGCGAGCAAAGACTTTTTGAAGCTGAGATTGGTTATCCAGCATAGGAAAAATATGACTGACCTCAGCGGTATATGTGTGCTGGGTGTCGGGCTGGTAAAGCTGGACGAGCTGACCTGGTTTCAGTTGTAAAGCATGTGCTCTAGGCACGTAGAGCGGTATACGTAATTGGCTGATATTGACTAATTGAGCAATCTTATCGCCTTTAGCTAAATAGTCCCCCTGACTGACCAGCCTAGAAGTGACAGCATAGTCTTGTGGGCTGTACCATCGGCTACGTTCAACATCTCTACGGGCTATGCTAAGGGCGTTATTGGCTATCATGAGCTCAGCTCTTGCTTTGATTAATTGCGGCTTTCTTAACAGGAGTTCAAGGTCGATCTGCCATTCATTTTCATTAAAATCCTTGAGCATCATTTGATAATCTTTTTCGGCGATTCGCTGCTCGCCGAGCTCGAGTGCTAGCTGGGCACTGGCTATCTCCATTTCGGCTTGTCGTTGAGAAAGTACAGCTTGAAGATCTGAATCATCTTGCTTAAAAGCCATCTCTCCATGAGAAAGCCTCCCTCCCTCTATAAAGTCTGCTGCGATGAATGTGACTTGCCCATCAACCTGTGCTGTCAGGGTTAAGGTATCAATGGCAGTTACTGAGCCATAAGCGGTGTAACTTGGGGTGAAGCTGGTGGGGTTAACTGGCAGAGTTTCTACATTGATAGAGTCAATGACTTCTACCTTACTGGGCGCGACAGGTGCGCTCGCGTGAATGACAAAAGAGATGATCACAGCAAGGCTAATAGTGGCTAGTGGCAGCCAAAGGCGGGATGCTCTATGAGTGCTTATTGTGTGAATCATTGAGGTCTTTGGATTTGTGCTCACTGGTTATTACCTATCTAAAGCTGCTGTAAGTGCTATGCGTGATTCCCTTGAAATGTCAGGGACGCTGATTGAATTGATAAAGAAGGCTTTTATCAAAAATTGTAACGCTGAAGTTAACTTGGTTCGTGTGAAGAGAATGTCGAAAGTGGCTTATCTTGTGATGTGCTGCGTATTTTTCATAATAAGGTTTGCGTTACTTAGAACGAAAATAGCGATATTTATCCATCCTTTTCCAATAGCGTTCGTCTTATTCAATGTAGATAGCCAACCCTTATATAAAGCAGCCGATGCGAGAACCGAATATGATCAAACTTATTAGCTTTAAAATTTGCCCTTTTGTCCAGCGAGTCACTGCAGCGTTAACGGCTAAGCAGATCCCCTTTGAAATTGAATATATCAAGCTTAATGCTAAGCCTCAGTGGTTTTTAGATTTAGCACCAAATGGTCAGGTACCGGTACTGATCACTGAGTCAGGTCAGCCCCTGTTCGAATCAGATGCCATCATTGAGTATATCGAAGATGAGTATGGCCCCTTAGAGGGCGGGGTGAGTAATGAACAACGTGCTCAGGATAGAGCGTGGAGCTATTTAGGGGCTAAAAATTACTTGGGTCAATGCGGCACCATGAGGAGTAAAGATAAACAGACATTTACTGAACGTTCAGAAAAGCTGATTGCAGCTTTTGCCAAGGTTGAGAATAAACTGACTGGCAACACGCAGTTTTTTAAATCAAATGAACTCAGCAATGTCGATATTGCCTGGCTGCCGCTATTACACCGTGCAGCCATAGTGAAAAAGTATACCGATTACGATTTTCTTGATGGTTTACCTAAGACTCAAATGTGGCAGCAGAATGTATTAGCTAGTCTCGCCATAGAGGGCACTGTGTCAGAAGACTTTGAGCCACTGTTTCGAGATTTTTATTTAACCAATACCTATCTGTCTAATGTCTTGGCAGTTTCACAGGGATAAAGGCGACTAACCTGTTGAGGTTTGTGCCTGATGCCAGTGCATCAGGCACCCAATAGAAGTGGCATTACTTCAATAGAATCTCACGCATCCTGTATTCGCCCGTTAAGGTTCTAACTTCTGGGTACTTAGCGGAGATTTTATTGGCCTGCTTTTCATCCTCTTCACTCCATTTTTTCATAAAGGCGGCATATTTTTTCTGATTGGGTTCCAGATCGGCCGCATTATCAAAAGTGACAATCAGTAGCATATTGAAGTCACCACTGACCGATAGATCACTGGCGTAAATTTTCCAATCTTTAATAAAGCCTAACTCCTTTTGAATCTTCACCGCTTTTACCCAGCTCGCGCGTAACCCCGCTAAGTAGATATCACTCATATTGGGATCGATTTTGACTGTGGTCATTGCCATGATCTCAGTGCCTAAATCATAATCTTCATAAACCTCTAATCGTTCTTTAGCCGTGACGCCATAGCTTAGTAACAAGCAGAGTAAGGTAATGATTGTTGCTTTCATTTTGTGTGCTCCTATCAATTGGGTATCTTGTTTCAAGCTGTTCATTGAAACAAATGCCGACTAAGTATAGGTGAGCCTGATAAAGTCGCTTTGGCTTAGCATTAGGTGCTGCTATAGATGGCCTTACTTTCAATGTGTAGCAATAGGCGAGTAAGAGTCTGTTGCAGACATTGACGTATGCACCGCTATTGGCTGTACTTAGCAATATATTTGATGTTGGTTTGAACTGAGTTATGCGCCTATCAATGAAATTGAATCTCTTTGCTACTTGCCTATGCGCTGCGTTGGTGAGTGGTTTTTTATGGGCTGATGAGACGCCTTTGATTGTGAGCTATGGGGCTCACAATTCAGAACCATATGCGGTTTTAGAGGTTAATCAGTTAGTTGGTGGAATCATCAAAGAGATTACCGATGAGTTAGCCGATGAGCTGGATGTTGACCTCGTCTATGTGCAAACACCAAGAAAGCGAATTGAGCGTTATCTAGACACAGGCACCGTGCATCTGGTGTTGATATCTAATCCTGAGTGGTTAACTCAGGGGAAACAATATCAATGGAGCATGCCCATCTTTCAAGATCAGGATATTTTAGTGGTGAAAAATAACAACCTTAAACAGTTAGAGAAGGTTGAAGATTTGAAGGGAATGAATCTAGGCACCAACAGAGGTTATGTTTATCCCGCTATAGAACCTATGTTTGCCAAAGGTGAGGTCTCTCGTTCAGATGTGCGCAGTATAACCTCAAATATAGCCAGGCTAGAGTTAGATAGAATTGATGGTTTTATTGATTCTAAAGTACTCATTCACTACGAAATGCAGCGTAAAACTCATGAGCTACAGCTTACAGAACTGGTGGTTAGTGAACACAATATTCACGCGGCTTTATCCCACCATGCGCCAATTACTATTGAAGCGCTTAATGAGGCTTTAGCGCAACTTCAAAGCAGAGGTGTCATTGAAGCCGTTCTTTCCAGATACTCACCTCACTAGTCGATGTTAATAGCTGTGCTGAAATTGTAGGGCTAATTTTCGCTATGTTACATACCTGCATTAGATACTCCTAATGGCTTGCTCTCAAGGTTTTTTGAGCGGTATAGTACTCAGCTTCGACTCGTTTTATTGATGCTAAGCAGTGTGTATTACTGTAAACGCTCAAGCTGCAAAAAACAGAACTTATGAAAGCCGATTAATAAGGTATGACGTTATGTCCATTGAGAGCGCGATAACATTTTTTATCGCTATGTTTATTTTTGGTATCACACCAGGCCCTGGTGTATTTGCAATTTTAGCTCGCGCTATGGTGCAAGGTCCTAAAAAGTGTGTAACTTTAGCTGCAGGCATGGTGACCAGTGACCTCATATATCTTATTTTTGCCTGTTTTGGCTTGGCAACCATAGCGGAGAATTGGGCTGAAGTGTTTGTTGTTATTCGATACCTAGGGGCGGCTTACTTAATCTACTTAGGTTATAAGATGTTCAAAGATTTGCCTCAGGTAGGTGATGAAGTTAATAGTCAGATCAAGGAGTTGCAAGCGAGCCGACCTGCCGCCAGCTTTATGCAGGGGCTATTAATTTCAGCCTCAAATCCCAAAGTGATTCTGTTTTATATCTCTTTTTTACCGACTTTTATCGACTTAACTCTGTTGAGTGCCCAAGATATCTTACTGGTTTCTGTGCTTTCATCCAGTGCACTTATTGCAGGTCTTATGCTTATTGCATTGGGGGCGGGGAAGTTGGCCAAAACCTTAAAGACACCGCTTGCGCATCGGCGCCTTAATCAAGGTGCGGGGAGCATCATGATCGCCGCAGGCTCTTATCTCGCTATCAACAAATAAATCATTTTGAGCTATGAATACAAGGTTTTAAATCGATGTGATTACTCAGTCATTGCGCTTTTATAGGAGAGCAATTTATAAGGGGAATGGCAGCAATAAGGTTTGCTTACTTTTAATACCTCAAGATGATATTCACTAATTCTTTGAACTTACGTACAATTATCGTCGCTAAATAATGGATCTATTAAGGCGCTTAATTGTCACAAGTATATAAGTCTGCGGGTTTTGACATACTTCCCCTTGAAGGAAAGGTTTTCTTTCAAGGCGTAACCGTTAAAATTCGCCCCAAAACATTCCAGCTGCTGATGCTATTAATTGAGACGCAGGGGGAGGTTGTCAGCAAAAGCACGATACTGAGTCATGTTTGGGATGATGTCGTTGTCGATGAACAAGTGATTTTTCAGTCAATTAAAGAGCTGCGTAAGGCCTTTAGTGTTGCGGATGTGATTAAGACATTACCCAGAAAAGGTTATGTTTGGGTGGCGCAGGTTGAGTGCATTAATTCCGATAAGGACAGTGAGCCCAGAAGAGCCGATAAGCCTGGTCAAAATCGCCAAGATGATACGTTAGCTAACCAAGCAAGGACTGCCGAGCAACACGCCCCCTCAAAGCGCGCCCTTTCACTAAATGTAATGCTAAACAAGGTTAAAGCTCATAGGAAAAGCCTAGTCTTAGCGATGACTGTCACTATTTTGTTAGTGGCAGCTTTATTGAATCTTACGATTTTTACTGAGCCAAAGTTGCCAGCGCTTGCAGGTCAGCCTCTAGCTGAGTTGGATAAGCCCTTGGTGAATTCACAGTCATTAACGGGCGCAGTGGTTATCTTACCAATTCAGAATCAAGTGTCAGATACGCATCAAAAATGGGTGAGATATGGTGCGATGGATCAATTGATCCACCAACTCAAACCAACAGAGCATTATGGTGTGCTTCAGGCCGATGACGTGCTTGAGGTGATGAAGCGCGCTGATATGCCTTTAATTGAATTGTCCCATCAGCGCGCCGATATTGACAGATTGTTCACCGTTTCCGGTGCTAGCTTGATTGCTGATATTAAACTGACAGGCACGCCGGGGGATTATCAGTTTATCTATAGTCTTCACACTAAAGATAACATTAAGCGTGGCGTACTCGTCCACTCGCAAATTGAGTTAGTGATTAATGAAATGGCTGGGGTGATTAATCAGCATTTGGGGCAAACTCAGCAGCGTGCTCCTTTTGAATACCACACAAGCTTTGCCAACCAGATGCTAGCGTCTGCCTTTGAGTTTCTGCACCGCGGCGACGAATTATCGGCAGAGAAACTGCTCAAAAGTGCATTAGTGTCAGAGTCAGATAACCTTGCTGCAAGGCGTTTATTAGCTCAGGTGTTGGTGCATACTAGGCAAACCGAGTTAGCTGCAAACGAGTTAACATCGTCCATCGACCTTGCAAGGCGTAAGGCAAATCAGTTTGAGCTTGCACGCCTTAGGTTTTTGTCTGGGGTCAATGCACAGCATAATCAGCAATTCGATGAGTCTATCGCGATACTAGAGCAGGCTAAAGAAGATGCTGAATCTGTTAAAGATTGGCTCTACCTTGGCTATATTCATGAGGCGATGGGCCGAGCTTATCAAAGTAAGGGGCGGTACGCTAAAGCTGAGGGGCATTATCAACTCGCTATGGAAAAGCATCAGATTATCCAGTGCCCCTATGGTTTGTCGGTGGGCTTACTTAACCTGTCTGAGTTGAGTGTATTACAGGGTGACCTCAATGCTGCCAGTAACTTGGTCGAGCGTTCACTGAGCTTGATCAACACCAGAGAGTTAAACTCGATAAAGCCCCTTGCCGAAAACCTAGCGTTAAAAATATCTCAAATGGGTGATGCTGAACATCGACTCTGAAAGGGGGGAGGGCTGTTTACTCAAGTTCCTCTCGTCGCTGGCTAGTTAAGACCAGCTGCACGCAAGTTCCTATTAACTCAACTCTCATATCCACTCCTACCCTCATAATTCACACTGTCGTTTAATAATAAAAGTCTATATTAATCAATTGTTTTAGATAGTTTCAGAAACTTTCAGTCGTCTTGTCTGCGGTTTGGCAGCAATCTTGTGACCAGCTAAATTCCTTAGCGAATTATTGACTCAGGGAGTTCATATTAATGAGAGTGATAGTCATGGTTTTGATTGGGGGGATCTCAATTGCAAGTGCGTTTCTTGCTCAAGGGAGATCAAGTGTGCCACACAGTGAAGTTAGGCCGAAATACTCACTAGAGGAGGGCACTTTGGTACAAGATGAGGACGCTGAGATCTATAAGGTTATCGTGCAATTTCGAGATGCAATCACACACAAAGATCCCACGCTTTTGTTTTCTACTTTGCATTCAAACACCATTCCCTGGTTAGGTATTTTTGCCGATGACAGTCTGGCATTTATGCAGATAAAAGAGCCGCAGATAACTAAGGTCCAGAGCAGTGATCCGGTTGCGTTTATGGATTGGATTATCGCTCAAGAGTCAAAGGTTGAAGAGAAGTTCTGGAATATACAGATCACGCAAGACAGGCATATCGCCACTGTTCATTTTGACTACAGTTTTCATATCGGCGAGCAAAAAACGAATTGGGGACAAGAGTCTTGGCAGCTGATTAAAACGCCCCAAGGCTGGAAAATTAACTCAGTGATCTACTCACTCAATATTCATCAAACAGCACAAGATGTGTAGTTGACCTTTAAAAGGAGTTTATATGTCATTTATCAAAAAGTTCAACACGCGCAGCTTTGTCAGTTTAACGATTTTCTTATCATTTTCAGTCATCTTGATCACCTCAGTTTTGATGTTCATTAATAAACATCAAACCTCGATTGCGTTATTGCACACCATTATTGGCTTCGGTTTATTGCTGATTGGATTTTGGCATTTAAAAAATAATTTTTCGCCGTTAAAAAATCACTTCAGATGGCGGTTTGGCAGAGATAAAACCTCCACTAAAAATATGGCACTACCTGTAGCTGTTTTTCTGTTTACCTGTCTTGTGGTCTTATCGCTTAATCAATTTGCGCCGCTATTGGCGGTCTATGAGTGGGGGAATACACTGCGAGCACAGGATGCTGGCGCGCAGCGAACTGAAATTGTGTACCAAAAGCTTGATAAGGAGCTGGCAAACCATCAAGGCCCGAAAATATCCATCGATCTGCGCACTGGGCCTTACTTTCTTTGGCCTCAATACGCCATCTGGGCTGAAACCATAGAGGGGGAGTTCATTCAACCTATCTATGTGACTTCGGCTCTGGCTAAAAACAACTTTGTTAATAAAGTCACTAAGAAAGATAATAGTCTAGTGTTTGATACTAACCTTATGTTTTCAAACAAGGTTAAACCAAGTGAGGTGTTTAACTTTAGTGTAGATGAGGCGACTAAAGATCAACGCATTCGGCCTGAGTCATTGCCAGTATTTCTGCACAAATTAGGTAAAGAGACTGTTGATGGCTATTTTGTGCCGACAGAGGGGGAGTTGCTCATTGATGCATATACTGGTGCGACCATGCTCGATAGTTTTTTACTGGCGACACGCCTAAAAGACACTGGCTTTGATAAGGTAAAAATTAGGTTCGAGATTAATCACTCTTTTGATTTTAATGAGTATTACTCCAGCGATCGTTTTCCTAACGATGAGATCTATTCGGGAAATGGTTACAGTGCCCAGCCTTCTATCATCTATGAGGCGGTGATAGACCTGAGCAGTGATGCTACTAAATACTTCCCGATGGCGTTGATAGGCCAAGGCCATCATTCTGGTCAAAATGGTGAGATTAATACCGATGTCAGCAAGTTAACAACAGCACTTGAATTGGTCGACCGAATTATAGTTGAAGTGGAATAGTCCTACTAAATTCAATGGCTAATCAGTGTTTGATCTATCAGTTAGCTTGAGATATTACGCATTTTTGCACACACCTGATGATTACTTAGGTGTGTGATTGTATTTCTTGTTATTATTAGCGCATAGAGAAAATATCTGTTTATACGAGTTGGATACCCTATGATTGAACAGCAGCAAAACAACCCATTACACGGCTTGGGCTTAGAGACTATGGTCACTGAGTTAGTCGATTTTTATGAATGGAAGATACTATACGCGGCGCTGCGTTTAGAGTGTTTCAATAGTAATCCCAATATGGCAGCTTGCTTAAAGTTTCTTAAAAAGACCGAGTGGGCCAGAGAGCGAGTAGAGAACTTTTATCTTTATCGTTTCAAACGTATGCCAAAGGGAGGCGCTGCTCAGTTTGAGCTTAAGCCTCGCGAGCGTGGTTTTGCCGATGGAATAGTGCCGCGTAAACCGGAAGAACTGACGGTGGAGCTCGTTGATGAGATGCGTGCTAAGGCTACTGCTGATTATGAGGAGATGAAGCGTAATAAGAGCCAAGGCCGCCCTCGTTACGGCAATGATAAGCCAAGAGCGCAAGATGGCTATGTACAAAATAAGCGTTCAAATGCTAACAGGCCTGCCCCCTCTCAAGACCCGAAAAATCCTTGGGGTAAGTAATTCTGTTTTTAGCGTCAGCATAATAGGGGTTGCTAAATGCGCCCCTTTTTATTGTTAACCTCATTATCCCCAACTGAAATGTTTAACAGCTAACTGCTTAACTTTTCATGTCGCCACTCTCTATCTTTGTTTTCAGTGGACGTATTAAACATTCGCAGAAGATCACGGCGTAAAGAAAAGGTAGCACGACGACGGGCACTGAGAGTTGCAGGCTGGGCAACAGTAACTGAGCATCGAGTGGTGATAAGACCGTACTGTGTATGATTGCTATTGTACCAATGAGGGAGATAATTAATGCCCCCGCATAGCAAAAAATGATCTGGCTCGAGTAAATCTTAGTTAAGTATTTAGCCGCATTGCCGCCTAATATATCGGTAGCAAATAGGTATTTTAGGCCAGTTATCGCTCGTAAAAGCCCATCTAGTCCGAAAGACAGTGCGGTTAACAAGTAGGTAATACTTAAAGTAAATAGGACTGTAGGCCCATCTAAGTAGTGATCAACCTCTGATGTCAGGTTGAACAAAGACACTAGCGCTGAAAAAATAGCGACTAACACTAGGGCACCTTGCATGACTCTTCTCCTTGTATAGTTTACTTTTATATCAGATTGGGCTGATGTTAAATCACCTGGAGTCACCTCAAATGCGGATGCTAAAGCTAACGTCGACTCCGCAGAGGCATTGCCCTCATTTTCTATACGCTGAATTGTGCGAAGGGATAACCCCGTTGCTTTAGCTAACACTTCTTGAGACCAGCTTTTATCTTTTCTTAATTGCTTTAGTTTGTTTTTAGAAATCTGCACTGTTTCGGCTCATCTATCTCACAAATGAATGACTAAGGTTTAGCACCTTGGGGGCGTCTATTGACTAGATGGTGGGTATTTCAGGGGGATTTGTCGAGGAATTTATGCCGCCACTTTTACGACATTGTTTTAAAATCAGTGTTTTAGGCTTGTTTTAGGGCTTTGCTTTATTAGGGGAAGCAATGTTAGTCGATCTCGTCAGTGACGACGATAGGTGTAGGCTCAAACTCTTGATTCACTTCCTCTTGGTTGAGGTTGTGCTCGCCGAAATACATCATTAAAAACAGTAATAGATAGGTTTCCATTAGATATCCTACTTAGAATAAAAAGAACAAAGAGACACAGCATATAATACCAATCAGTATAAGAAAGTGATCTACTCAGAGTAATTTTTGGCAACTAATTCAAGGCGAGTAGCTGATGGAATGGTTATTCCCTTGTGAAGCTATTCAACGAAGAAGTAGGCAGCCAAAAACACTCCTGAAAGGCGAGTTTTAGCGCTGCATATGCTGTGTTAACGAGCTAGAACGTAGAATCACTATGCACTTCACTCGTTGCCTTGCCTCTGAAGCGCTAAACTCTCGCTGAGCGAGCACATCTTTATACTGATTGGTATAACGAGATTCGATACAGCACTCAAGCAGAAAGGGTCTGTTTGTCCTCTCAATTGGCACATAAGATAGCAATAATCAATTGAACACAAGCTGAATAGGCGTCTTGGTTAGCTAATAGCATTGAGTAAAAGATTTAGTTTTAAGTTTACGCTAAGACAGTTGCGAGTTTTAATCATGATGGAGTAAACATATATTTTTCAAAGCACTGTTATTGAATGCAGTAATAAATAGTGGCACTATTCGAAAAAAGGAATTTGTATGTTTACTAAAACTTTAAAGTCACTCAAGGCTTTTAATGAAAGCGAAAGCTTAGCCCCTCGATTTGTACTGACCTACATTGTCATTTGGTCCCTCTGGCATAGTCAAATATTCACAAGCTTTATTCTGACCAGTGGCGACTTTATCACTCGCTTCGATGCCGCATTGATCTCTCTGGAAAGTAATCAGTTTATTTTGGTTTTCTTCTTTACCTGTTTGTTTTTTAGTGGGCGAATTGGCTACTTTATTTTAAAAAATAAAGCGGATGAACTACTTGAGAAAGAGAGTGAAGTTGATCTGCAAGGAGGCAGTGATCAAAGGTTTGCTAAAGCTGATGATGTTCAGCGTTTGATGACCATGATCTCAACACTTAAAGAAAAGCTAGCGCTAACTCAAGAGCGAGAAGATAAAGCTAACAATGAAAGAAAGCTCGCGATTAGCAAGCAGCTTAAACTGCAAGCTGAGATCGATGATATGGCGGCCGACATTGCATTATTAAATAGGGCTAACGAAGAGTTGAAAGCTAGGCTGGTTAACGCTGAAAGTAAACAATCGGCAGCATTAGAAATGAGTTAATCGCTTCATTGTACAGACTTGCGTTACCCATAAAGGCCCTGAATTGATATTCAGGGCCTTTTGCTTTTTGGGCTATCGTTTTGCTAGTCATATTTTGTTTCATAGTTAAGTGAAATTTTCATCTAGTAATGACGTGTAAGTTTGACGATGTCTAAGAACAGGTCTATATCAAGTAAGGCAGGCTGTAAAAACATACAAAAGATAAGGCCTGAGCCTATTTCTTAGCGTGGTTTTAAATATGTCTGAACTCAGCAATAAACAGATTGAAGATCGATTGCATCATCTAACAACACTCAGTATCGCACTCAATGATATTAAGAATGTTCAGCTACTCCTTGAGAGGATATTACAAACGGCGAAGAGCATTACCAATGCTGATGGCGGTACCTTATATCGTGTCAGTGCGGATAAAAAATGTCTTGAGTTCGATATCTTGCTTAATAAGTCTTTAGAACTGCACTTTGGTGGCAGTCAAGAAAAGTCAGATAAGATGCGAGCTATCCCGCTCTTACTAGATGATGGTGAGCCTAACTTAGAGGCTGTAGTGGCGTATGCCGCTAACCGTAAAGAGTCGGTCAATATCGAATATGTGTATGACACACCGATTTTCAACTTTTCCGGAATGCGCAGGTTTGATGAGGTTTATGATTATCATTGCCAGTCATTGCTCGCAGTGCCTATGTTAGATCATAACTCAGAGTTAGTTGGCGTATTGCAATTGATTAACTCGGTAGACAGCATTACTGGAAAGATCCAAGAATTTGATACAACAGATCAGTTATTTATAGAAGCGCTCTCTTCCCAAGCGGCTATAGCTATCACCAATCAAGACCTGATTTTACAGCTAGAAAACCTTTTAGAGTCACTGGTTAATCTCATCAACATAGGTATTGATGAAAAGTCTGCCAATACAGGCAGACATTGCCAGCAGGTGCCTAAGCTCACCATGATGTTGGCTGATGCAGTGCAAAAGGCGCAAGATGGCCCGTTGAAAGATTTCTCTATGTCTGAAAATGAAAGGTATGAGCTTTGGCTTGCAGGTATGTTGCATGATTGCGGCAAGATCACCACGCCGGTACACGTCATTGAAAAGGCGACAAAACTACAAACCATTTTTGATCGCATCGAGCTTATTAATACCCGCTTTGAGATTTTAGGGCGGGATGCTGAAATTCGTGCTTTAAAAGGGCAGCTAAATAATAGCGCTTCACAGCAATTTGCACAGGAGTTGCAAAACGAACTTAAGCAGTTGAACACTGATCGCGCTTTCCTTGCTCATGCCAATATAGGCTGCGAGCGCATGCAAGATGAAGATCTAGCTAGGGTGCTTGCGATTGCTAATAAGTCTTGGGTTGACTACCAAGGAGAAACACAGCCACTTTTGACCGAGAATGAGGTCGAAAATCTGATGATACGTGCAGGCACATTAACGGCAGAGGAACGTACCATCATCAATAACCATATCTCTGTCACTATTCGTATGCTCGAAGCGCTTCCTTGGCCAAAGCACCTGCAAGACATTCCTGAATATGCTGGTGGCCACCATGAGCGTATGGATGGTAATGGTTACCCCAGAGGATTATGCAAAGAGCAGATGTCGGTGCAAGCAAGAGTGATGGCGATTGCCGATATTTTTGAAGCTTTAACGGCACGAGATAGACCCTATAAAACGGGTAAAACCCTGACAGAGTCATTAAATATTCTTGGTAAGTTCAGCTTGAATGGCCATATCGACCCCGATCTTTTTCGCATTTTTGTCAGTGAAAAGGTTTACCTACAATATGCTCATGAGTTTATGGACAGCGCCCAAATTGATGATGTTGATGAGTCACAGATACCGGGATATTTAACTTCATAACAAGCTGGGACAATGAAAAAGAATAGTCACTTTCTTAAAATATTTACGCTGGTTTTTCTGATAATAGCCGGTAGTGAAATTATGTGGATGAAAGGGCTACAACCATTAGAGCTAAATCTCTCCGATTATTTTGTTAGGTTACATGCGCAGAATATATTGCCGGATAATGACATTGTTATTGTCAATATCGATGATGCAAGTTTGGCTCGAATGGAGGGTAAAGTGGGGAGCTGGTTCTGGCCTAGGTCGGTTCATGCAGAGATGATTGCAGGGATCAGTAAGCAAAAGCCCAAGGCGATAGTGTTTGATCTTTCCTTCGTTGAGCGAGATCTCTATCGACCAGAGAGTGATGCCTTGTTTAATCAAGCGTTAGCAGATAAAGATAATATCTTCTTTGCGTTGGTCAGGCTCCCCGCCGAGCAAGATTCTAATGGGCCAGAGCTAAAGGCCATCGCAGATAAAGTTGGGCTTATCCGAACTTCAGATGCGGTTGACGATGCAAGAGCTGCACTTATGCCTCCCTTAGCCATAGATCCAAAATATTGGCGCGTTGGCTCGGTAAACTTCGTTAATGATAACGATGGGGTTGGCCGTAACTATGATGTCTACCAGAATCTATATGGCTGGTTACTGCCATCACTGCCTGCGAAAGTAGTTAGTGATCTTGGTTACCCAGTCCCCACTCTCGATGAGATTATTTTATCTTGGCGCGGGCAGAAAAATCCCTATCAAAGACTTTCCTATGCAGATCTATACGATGATTTTAATCGCGAAAAGTCATTAAGATCTAGCTCTGAGCTCACTGATAAAATAGTTGTTATTGGAGCCGATGCGTCGGCGTTGCATGATATCAGGGTTACCCCTATCGATAGCTTATATTCCGGCTTGGATATTCTAGCGACCGCGATTGATAACTTAAAAAATCAAAGATATATGAAGACAGCTCCTGCTTGGGCATATCTTTTGTTTTGCCTTATCTCAGTGATTATCGTGTCTCAATGCTTTCGGTTTAAGGTCAATGCCATTGTAGTCGGTGGTTCACTGCTTGGCGGGACATTGTTGAGCCTGTTAGCCAGCTACCTATTACTTGATGGCCTTATCCTACTTCATATGCTTACTCCGCTTCTTTTGATATGGCTATATTATTTTACCTTAGAGCTGCGGGAGTACCTGATAGAGCGCCAATCAAGAAAGAGAACCATAGAGTTATTTAGTCGCTTCGTGAATCCATTGGTTGTGAATGAGCTGGTGTCCAATGAAGGGCTGAGTAGAGAGGGGGAGAGCCGACAAGTCTCAGTGTTGTTCTCTGATATTAGGGGCTTTACGAGCTTGTCAGAAAATCGCACTCCTCAGGAGGTAGTAAACTTATTGAATCGATACTTTACCCTGCAGGTTGCCGTAGTGTTCAAGCATGGCGGGTCATTAGATAAGTTTATTGGTGACTGTATTATGGCTTTCTGGGGCGCACCATTAGACGATGAAGAACACGCTAAACATGCCGTTGATGCTGCACTGGAGATGGCACAGGTACTACAAGAATTTAAACAAGAGTTAGGTCAACAAGATGCCGATTTTGATGTAGGGATAGGAATACACTCAGGTCCTGCTGTTGTGGGATTAATCGGTTCTGATCAACGAAAGGAATACACAGCCATTGGCGACACAGTTAATTTGGCCAGCAGAATAGAGGGTTTAACTAAAGGAGTCTCTCGGATACTAGTCTCAAGAGACACCATGGACCTTTGCCATGACCACTTTGATTTTAAGCCTTTCGGTTCTTTTAAAGTCAAAGGCCGGGCGCAGGACGTTGAACTGTTCAGCCCCGGCGAGAGAGGGTTAAATGAAGCGAATACTGATAAAGAGAATAGTGTTGAAGAGCAGAGTAAAACTAACTTGGTTGCTGCCACTGCTAATCGCGGTAACTAGCACTGGGTTTGCACAAGAAAAAGCCAGTGTAGTTCGTGATACTAAGTTGAAAGAGCGGCCTTATACGGATGCTGCAACCTTAAGTATATTGAAAGCGTCTCAAAGTGTTGATGTGATTAGCAGGCAGTCAAGCTGGCTTGAGGTGCAGGCTGAGCCTCTCTCTGGTTGGGTGAAGATGTTCAGTGTTCGTTACATTGGGCAAGAAGCTCAATCTGAAGATGCTTTTGCGGGAACCAAGCAGGTATTTAATTTAATCACCACTGGCAGTAGCGGAAGTACAGTAACAACGGCCTCTCGTGGTTTAGATGAGAATGGCTTTTCAAACCCAAACCCCAACCCTAGAGCGTTTGAGCTCATGCAAACTTTCAATATTTCTCAGCAAGATGCCAAGTCCTTTGCTCAGGATGAAAACTTGAAACAGCAGCGGCAAGAATATGTGAATGGATCAGAACATTCTGCAGGAGATAAGTCATGAAGTTAACTATATCCGCGCTATTCATTTGTGTTGTTTTTGTGTTGTTTGCTGGCTGTTCAACTCAAGGGCTAGTGATAAATAATATCGATATTGGTAAGAGCCTTTCCGCCCTTGGACACACTTCCGATGCCTTAACTGAGATGGATCAAGAGGCTGAAATACGTCTGGGGCAAGAGGTGGTCACTAACCTATTGGGGGTGGCGCCACTATTACAAAATCAACAGGTGCAAAAGTACGTTAACAGTGTGGGTCGCTGGGTGAGTATGCACTCAGAGCGTCCCGATCTTCCTTGGACTTTTGCCGTTCTCGATGATCCGACAGTTAACGCCTTCGCAGCGCCTGGAGGTTATATAGTGATCACTAAGGGCTTGTTGCTGAGAATGAATAATGAAGCAGAGCTTGCAGGTGTGTTAGGCCATGAAATATCTCATGTGCTGCAGAAGCACCATTTGAATGCGTTAAGAAAAGCCAGTGGCATGAATGCGCTGTCAGATTTAACCAGTGTTGTATTGACGGCAAAAGAGGAAAGTACTGAGTCAGTTAAGCTGATTACTGCAGGTACGGAGATATACACTCGTGGGTTAGATAAAGCCGATGAGTATGAGTCAGATGCAATGGGAGTTGTATTAGCAGCAAGAGCGGGGTATGACCCTTATGGATTGCCGGCAGTATTACAAAATTTGCAGGTGATCAATCCTGATGATGCAGGCATCGCTATGATGTTTAAAACCCATCCCTCATTCGATGCGCGACTGTTACGTTTAGATGAGGATATGGGCCAAGATTTTGATAAGTTTTATCAGCACCCATTAGTACGGCAGAGGTTTGTACACGCGTTATCGGGTCTCTAAGCTGTCACTGTTTGAGCTGAGAACATTTTTAAAGAAATTGTTGAGAGTGAACAATCAAAGGCGCTAGGTTTGCGCCTTTGTTACTTTTAAGGTCGAGCCTGCTTAACAAGTGAAATTTGTGAACGTCTTTACAATCTTCTATAAAGCCCTGCCCACTTAGCTATAAGCCTATTCAAGCCCTACTTTGGTATAACATATTGTAACTTGACCTGATGATATAACTCACAGACACTCGTTAGTAAATATGCCCTCAATGTATGGATGATTATAATAAATGTTACTATTTTTTATCTGCATAGGCTCGTTGTTACTTGCCTATAAGTTCTACAGCCCCTTTGTAGAGCGTCAAGCTGGCATTAACCCCAATGCCCAAACCCCACAAACCCGCTTCGATGATGGCGTTGACTATGTCAAAGTTCATCCGGTCAAAGCATACTTAATTCAATTTCTTAACGTTGCTGGTGTTGGCCCAATATTCGGTCCAATCCTTGGTGCGCTTTATGGTCCTGTGGCGCTAGTCTGGATTGTACTGGGTAATATTATTGGTGGCGCGGTCCACGATTACTTCTCGGGTGTGTTAAGCATTAAAGAAGATGGTAAGAGTTTACCTGAGATCGCAGGGCACTACTTTAACGTGGTCTTTAAAGGGGTCATGTTGGTCTTTACCGCTATGCTGTTGTTCTTCGTAGGTGTCGTGTTCATCATGAGCCCGGCAGGCTTATTAAGTAACCTGGATTTCTTCGAAGGAACTATCTTTGCCCATAATGCATTTTGGGTATTGGCTATTCTAGCTTACTACTTCTTCGCGACTCTGCTTCCAATCGATAAGATCATCACTAAACTTTACCCTCTGTTTGGTTTGCTAATGATTGTGATGACAGTTTCTATCGCAGTGGCATTGATGTTCAATGCGCCGCAGCTGCCAGCCCTTTCAGAGATCAAAGGTATTTTTGATCATAACCATTACGATAATGTGCTACTGGCGCCAAACCCTGATGGACTGCCGATATGGCCGCTACTGTTTGTGACTATTACTTGTGGTGCAATTAGTGGATTTCACTCGACCCAAGCGCCTATCATGGCTCGCTGTCTGACTAACGAGAAGTACGTTCGCCCAGTTTATTACGGCGCTATGATGTCTGAAGGTATTGTTGCTTGTGTATGGGCTATGGCGGGTATTGCAGCCTTCCCAGGTGGCTATGTTGAGCTTAAAGAGATACTCGATCAAGGTGGACCAGGCATGGTGGTTAACCAAGTCGCAACCACTTACTTAGGTGTAGCTGGTGGTATTATGGCCATTATCGCTGTGGCTATTTTCCCGATCACCTCAGGTGATACGGCATTTAGATCGCTGCGTCTAACTATTATCGATGCCTTTAAGATCCCTCAAAGCATACGCAACCGTCTATTAGTTGCACTGCCTATTCTGGTCATCGCTTACTTTATGACTAAGATCGACTTCTCACTTATCTGGCGCTACTTCGCCTTCTCAAATATGCTGCTTTCAACCAGTGTACTTTGGCTAGCGACTAAGTACCTATTCGATCGCGGTACCTTCCACTGGATTGTGAGCTTGCCAGCCATTGGCGGAACTTGTGTTACTGTGTCATACATAATGACAGCGGGAATAGGTTTTGGTTTAAGTCAGTCACTGGCACAGCCAGTTGGTATCGCAGTCGGTGTGGTATCGCTTATCGCACTCATCCTTGCACACCAGAAGCGTAAAGGTGCTGACAAATCAGAGGCTGAAGCTTAGCCTAAATCGATAAGCTAAATGTAAACGTCTAAAAAAGGGCGGCACTGAGTGCCGCCCTTTTTGATTCAAAAATTCTTGCCTACTGAGCTTATTGGAGAGGCATTCAGGTTTATGGTTTCAACCCGAGTACAAGACCAAAAATGACCAGTCCCGCCCCACAAGCTTGGTTGATTCTCTGTTTCATTCTATTCAGGTGCTGCTGTAGCTTTTTAGAGGTGAAAATGACTGCTACCAGCGCAAACCAAGCAGCGTGAATGGCAATCATATATCCGCCGTAAATAAGTGCTGTCATTTGACTGCTGGGCTCTGGAGTGAGCAGTTGACTAAATATACTCAGGAAAAAAAGCATAGTTTTGGGATTTAACAGGTTACACAAGAATCCCTGTCCGATAGCTGCCATTGAAGTACTGCCCGATTTAACCTCACTCTCCTTGTTACTCGGCAGACTCGCAGTTTCTTGGTTCGCCGTCATAAGCCCCTTAATACCGAGGAATATTAGGTATCCGGCACCCGCATAGCGAATAAGGTTAAACAGCAAATCATTCTGTGATATTAAGTAACCAATTCCCATCATCGAGTAGCCAATATGTACTGTAATGGCGAGGCTTACTCCTAATGCTGTCCACAGTCCGATATTACGGCCGTGATTTAGGCTGTTTCTGAGTACTAAAACAAAATCAGCGCCTGGGCTAATAACGATGAGTAACCCAAGTATTGCCATGCTTATCCATTCCATCACACTATTCCTCTTTAGTTATTGTTATAAAGTTTATTAATCCACTGTCTCAAAAGAGCAGTTCAAAAAGTAATTCAAGAGAGTAATTCAAGAGAGCAAATCAATAATGCTCTGGGTTGTTACTATTCAGTAGAGAGATTCTAGGGGGCTATTGTATGGACAATCATGGCTGTTTATAATCGATTTAACCTCCCTTGATGTGTGAGTTAAATTCACCAATGAGACATCTGAAAGCATTCCATACGTTTCATGTTGCTGCCAGCTCCACGAGCCATAGAGAAGCCGCCAGTAAACTATCCATTACCCATGGCGCTGTGAGTAAGCAGATAAAAGTGCTCGAAGCTTATTTAGAGCAGACACTGTTTTATCGTCAGGGGAGGCATGTTTATCTGACTAAAGAGGGGGAGCTGTTAAAAGAGTATACCGAGCAAGCCTTTCAAACATTATCCCTTGGCGCTGCCAGAGTGCGTCAGTCAAACCAGTCTTTTTTAGAGGTGTCCTGTGAGCCGACATTAACCATGCGCTGGTTAATGCCACGCCTATCTGAGTTTCATCAAGACACCCATGCAGATGTCCGGCTTTCAACGGCTGGTGGCCCTGTGGTATTGGGAAGCTCTGGATTATCCTTAGCAATACGTCGAGATGATTTTGCACTGCAACAAGATCATAAAAAAATTCATCTTGTGGAGGAGTGGGTGGGGCCAGTATGTTCACCAAGCTATTGGCAACAGATCCAAGACGATCTTAGCCAAATGACCAAACTGCACAGTGAGAGTCGATTATCAGCTTGGCAGGATTGGTTGTCCGATGCTGAAGCCGGACAGAATTTTGGCTCCAGTGAGCAAACATTTGCCCACTTCTATTTTTGTGTTCAAGCCGCTGTTGATGGGCTAGGTGCGGCAATGGGGTCTTACCCTCTGGTTGTCGACGATTTAACACAGGGACGTTTAGTCGCGCCCTTTGGTTTTATTCGCTCAGGGCATAACTATGTGGTGTTAAAGCAAGAGTTACAGCAAGTGTTACAGCAAAAAGGTGACAGCGAGCCATTAGAAGCGCAGTTTATCGCTTGGCTGCAGTCGGCCTTGAAAGACTGCATTCCATTGTAATGGCGCAGGCGCTGAGAGTTAGCTAAAAGTTAGCTGAGCGTTAGCTCCGAGTCTTCGAGTACGCAAACACGTTGGCTGCGAGGTAAGCGTAAAGCCTGTTCTCTGAGTCTACTTGTTTAAAGACTTAGGGCAGTGCTCGCAATCGCACTGCGACGTACTTTTTTCTAAGTTCTATAAAGTACTTTAATCACATGCCAGCCGAATTTGGTCTTAACTAGGTGCGGGGTTATCAACTCACCGGTAAAGCAGACTTTATCAAATGGCGGTACCATAGAACCTTTCTTGAACTCACCTAAGCTGCCACCTTTCTTACCTGAAGGGCAATTTGAGTGTTTCTTGGCGAGTACATCAAACTTAGCACCTTTATTCAGTTGCTTAATAATGTCTTCGGCCTGCTCTTTATGTTTGACCAAAATATGAAGTGCTGCTGCAGTTCTTGCCATGATGTCTGTCTTTGCGTCGAGAGTTAAAGAGCTATTATATCACTGACAAGATGCCATAGGCTATGAGCTCTAGGGTATGAGTGACGAGATCGTTTAGCACTATGGCGTACGCAGGCTCACTAAGGGGGACAAAACGCTAACCTTTGCTATAGCCAATGTTATAGCCAACCTTCACCTTGACCGAACCGATACACGAGTTGCCCTGTTACTAACTTATCGCTGGATGAATGTTTTGCACTGTAGTGATTTTGCCAATCGAGTTGTAATGCCCAGTTTGCTGAAAGGCGGTAATGCGCACCAACTCCTGCATTAACTTGAAACGTTTTTGTGTTTCTATCCATTTCACGCATCGACTCTCCAATACCTGCTGTCAAATAAGGTCTTAGGGTGTTTTGGCCATTAAAGTAATACTGGCTATCTAAGCTGTAGTTTTCAAAAGTAACTTTTTGGCTTGTTTTCTGTTCGGTTAATTCTCCGCGAGCATAGCTTAAACGAGTTGAGAAATTCCGAGTGAAATACAAGCCTAGTGTTGCACTTGGTACCCAACCCGCTTCTATCTCCCATGTTTTATTAGGGGATAAGTAGCTGCTACCAGCAGAAAAACCAACTATACCGAAGTGAACGGGATCATCTATATGTTGATATTGCCCATTATGGTGACGGCCTACTCCTGTATTAGCGCTACCAGCACCTATTGAATACTGTACTTGTAACTGTAGCTGTTTATCGACACGGCCATTATCTAGTTGGACTTCTGTTAACCCCATATAACCAGTGCCTGCTTTTATCACATCACTACCAAATAAGTTATTAACGCCCCGCCCAAGAGAGTCGATAGGGTCTAGAAAAAATAGGGCGGTATCACCCAAGCGCTCTGAGCCCCAAATAGTTCCTCCTCTTTGAATTATTTCTCTCTCTTTATGAAATGCCCATTCACCATAGACCCAGCCCAGTACAGGGGTAACGACTAAGTCCTGAATTGATGGGGTTTCAGCAAATGCTTCTACACCGTACTCCCAGTAAAAGGTCGACATTAAGAAGGAATACATAAAAGAGTCCCACTGACGATAACCGGACTTTCTAGCAGCTTGATAGTAAACACCACCAAAATAGGGATGACCAATATAATTGATTGCTACGTGGTCTCTATCCCAGACGGGGCCACTTTTGACATTGTCCCACCATTTCTCGTGTAATCGCTCATCACTTTTTTCCCAGTTAGTGATTTCACTTGGAAGTAATGCAAGAAAGCCCGCAAAGCCGACACCATAGGCGGCAACGGAGGTTGTTTGAGACCAAAGTCTTGCTTTGTCCTCGCCATTCTCTGCACTAAAAAGAGACACTGAATATGGGTTGCTATAAACAGCTTCCTCCCTAATAGTATCTTCCCAACTCGTGTTGGTGATACTGGGGCGGTAGATGTCTGACTGGCTATCTGCATCTGCTAACATTGGCTCAGAAAAAGCATGAGAATATGAGGTTGTTGCTAGTAGAGCGATGGTCAAAATACTTTTTTTGTAGCAATTAATGAGGTGCTTATTCACGGTCGTCTCAATTTAATTCAATTAGATTAGGATGTGTTGTGGGGGCTTAACTTACGGCTAGATTATTGTTTACTAGTTAATAAGACGATGAATTAGAGAAATTCAATTTTGGATTCGCTTTAGTCACAAAGTATCAATTGTGTAAAAAATTCTGCTAGCCAAATAGGGCTAAGCAGAGGAGTGAAAAATATGCGAGCAGGTTTAAGTCTTAATTAAATGAGACTACTCAAAGTGGTTTTTGAGGTGAAAAATACTGATTGTGCTGCTGAATTATTAGTTATAAATCAAATGAGAGTCAGCTGTGACTCGCTAAACTAAGGCTGACATTTGGTGAACAATTGTTCATTCGAAAAGTGCACGGTGTAGAGCTATTAAAGTTGGCTACAAATTCGCTAAGGTTCCCCTTTGAATCAGTACTTACATTAAGTTGTACAGGGTTTCTTTGATCAAACTGTACAACCAGATCTGTAATGTAGTTAGATGGGGAAAAAGACGCCGTTTAAGCTCGGTATCGACAACCTAGTCGATGCTTTAAGTTATAGCGAATCACCTCGTTGATATAGTTTCCGCCGAGGCCAAATCTATCGAGCCAATATATATCGACCAAAAGGTGAATATCATCAATTAACTCTTCATGTTCTTGTATCGTTAACTTCTCGATATTTTTAGGATAATTTTCAGATACATCTAAAAAAAACACCCTTTCTTGATTCTTTAAGTATTGAGCGATTATGCTGCTACAGGACGCTAGACTGACTTGTTGGTGATGAAGATAAATAAAGGCTTCTCCCTCCCCCTCATCTAAGAGAGGGTAGTGACGTCGATTAAGTATTATTCCTATAGGCTTCATTGTGGTTACCTCGTATCCTTTAGTGATGTGAAGCTGATTTCTCGGAACATTATTTGTTGTAGGCATTTTCAATACGATGAATTTGAGAAATTCAATTTTGGCATAGGGAGTGCTAAAACCGGGCTATTTATAGGAAAGGTTTGAGTGATTTCTATATCACCTTATGCAGAATACCCGCTCTCAAAATGACTGGTTAATGCTCATGTCTTGTCATCGCTAAGTCATAGAGGTACTTAGAGAAGCGACCAAACAAAGGGGGGGGATTTGTGTATTTGAGAGAAGTAGAGCGGCTAAGCTGCGAAACAAGAAACTCCTTCCTCGAAGCAGCTTTACTGCGTACTCGAAGGCGCTTTTTAAGCCGCCTTCGTCGCCTATGACCTTAACTCGTTACAGCTTCCTCATCGCTTAACTCTTGATGCTTCCGGATAAAGCCAAAGTCGGCCAAGATAGCGTAAGCACAAGGGATCGCGAACAGTACCAGTAGGGTTGATGCGAAAATACCAAACACGATTGAGATAACAAGAGGTTTGACAACCTGCGCTTGTAAACTGGTCTCTAATAGCAGCGGAAGCAGGCCGGCAGCCGTAGTCAGCGAAGTTAAAAATACCGCCCTAAACCGTTCTCTACTGGCGTTGACCACAGCTTCATGTACGGTATCGCCCTCATTGATATGGTGCCGTATATACTGGACTAAGAGTATCGAGTCATTCACTACGATGCCCGCCAAGGAGACAAAGCCCATAACAGATGGCATAGACATGCTATAGCCCAGCAGGTAGTGGCCCCAAATCACGCCAATCAATGCCAGAGGAATGGCTAGCATGACCACAAACGGCTCAATATAGCTGCGGAACTGGAAGCTTAAAATAGCGAACAGACCAAACATACCGATAATAAAGCCTTGGGCCATTGATGAGCCTGTTTTTGCACTCTCTTTGGCTGAGCCTTCGAAGTTGATGCGCAGTTTAGGATAGTCTTGTGCCAGCTTAGGCAGAAACTCATTATTGGTTTTAGCTAAAATCTCACTGCCATTAGCGGTGCGATTATCAACCTGTGCAAACACAGTAACAGTTCTTAGGCTATCTATACGCTGGATCCGCACAAAAGAGCGCTCAAAGGCGAGATTGGCAATGGCTGATAAAGGCAACTGCTTACCATCGGCTAACATGATGGGGAAGTTGGACAGGGCTTGCAGATCGCCTGCCTCCTGCATGTTCAGTCTCACCTCAATCTTAATATTTTCAGGGCCAACCTGAATCTCATCGGCTGTTTGACCATAAAAGGCGCTGCGAAGCTGGTTAGCAATTGTCTGACCATCGACGCCATAGGTCTCAGCGCCAGGTTTTAGGCTCACCATGATCTCCTCTTTACCGGGGCGCATATCATCCATGATGCCATTGACCCCAGCAAACTCACCCAGATAACTTTGTAGCTCAACAGATGCCATCTTGAGAGAGTCGATATCATCACTTTGCAGGCGGATCTCAATATCACGTCCACCTGGGCCCATTTGGGGCTGAGTAAAGACCATAGATAGAGGCGCTGCTTGCTTGCCCATATTGTCACGCCATGCACTGATAAACTCTTCAATTAATGAGTTACGTACTTCGGCCGTGAGCAGGTCTAATCGCACTGTCGCAACATGAGGCCCTGACTCGCCAGCATCGGCGTTAAAGTTAAATCTCGCGGTAACATGATTAAGCAAAGGGGCTGGCTCATTATTGTCTTGGGTAAACTGCTCAGCGGTTTGTTTCGCTGTTTCAATTAACTCATCAACCAGTTTCTGCGTTTCACTTAGGCTAGAGCCTGGTGGCAATATCAATCTGGCTTCGGCGACATTACCATCGAGTTCAGGAAAGGGGACAAACTTAACCATACCGCCAACCAGCAGGGCGATGGAGATGAGCAAAACACCGAAGGTGATGCCCACTGTGGCGTAGCGCCACTTCACCGCGAAGCTAACCGCACGCACGAGCTCATTATTTTTAAACTGATCAAAACGGGCAAGAAACTTCTGTTTAAACTGCAGCGCTTCACGCTCTTTATGGTGCTTAGATAGCGAGTGATTAAGATGGTTGGGTAGAATTAAAAAGGCTTCTACTAAGCTAATAATCAGCACCATAATCAGCACTGTTGGCACTGCTGCGAGTACCGCACCCATCTGGCCATCAAGGAAGAGCAAGTTACCGAAAATAAGTACGGTAGTGATAAACGAGGAGATAACCCCTGGTGCGACCTTTTTTACCCCTTCGGACACAGCCTTGTGGGGAGGCAAGCCTTTATCGACATGAGCGGCGATTGATTCGGCGATAACAATGGCATCATCCATCATGATACCAATTGCCATTAATAAACCGACCAGGCTCATGATATTGATAGAAACGCCAAACAGGCTCATTAGGAACAAGCCGCCCATAAAGGCGACGGGAAGGCCGGCTGACACCCAAAATGAATATCTGAGGGAGAAGAATAACCACATGGTAAAGAAGACTAAAACGATACCTTGAGCGCCATTGCTCAGCATCATGTTGAGCCTGTCTTTAAGCAGAGATGACATGTCATTGGTTAAGGTCAGCGTTACTCCTTGTGGTGCGACTAAGCGTTCAGCTTCAACGAAAGCCTTTACGCGATCCTTAATCCTTAAGGCATCTTCAGCTTTGTTTTTCTTGATATTTAATATGGCAGCACTGCTACCATCAAACCTGATCTTCTCCTCATCAAGGGCAAAACGGTCGGTGATGGTTGCGATATCACCTAGCCTGACCTGACTGCCGTTACTGTTAGAGGAGATAATGGTTGAGGCAAGTTCCGTTGGTGTGACTTTTCGTTCGTCGAAGCGTATTAGCAGGTTTTTGTCTTCAAGTTCAATGTTACCCGCTGGCATTTTTACATTTTGACGTCCCACTTTATCGGCGATATCACCGGCCGTGAGCCCCATGCGTCTCATATCGACTTGGTTTAGCTCAATGCGGATCTGATGATCTGAGAAGCCGGAGACTTCGACTAGGCCCACACCATAATCAATTTTTAAACGGCGCTTGAGATCTTCGGCATAAGCCTTGAGATCTGGCATGCTAGCATCAGCCGAAATCGCGATATCAACCACGCGTTCAGCCCAATCTAACTCCTTGACGATTGGTGGCTCAATTTGGGCTGGAAAGTCTTTAATGGCATTGATTTGGGTCTGCACATCAACCAAGCTGCGGCCCATATCCGCTTCAGAGGTCATCTTCAGCGTAAGCGAACCAATTCCCTCCTGTGCGTCACACTTAACCTCTTCAATATTATCGAGTCCATCGACAGCATCTTCCATTCTGAGGCAGAGACTCTCTTCAACCTCCATTGGGGAGGCGCCGGGGTAGACCACTGAGGCTGTGATATAAGGTGGAGCAAATTCAGGGAATGTTTCACGCTTTATCTGGCCAACACTGGTGATACCCATAAGTAACAGGGTGAGCATCATCAGGTTTGCTATGGTGGGGTGGCGAGTGAAATATTCTATCACTTGGCATTCTCCACTGCGGTTAGCGACTCAGTGGTAATTAACGCCATGCCAGGCACTGCAGGGATGAGATCGTTAAGAATTAACCTGTCGCCTTGACGGATCTCTCCTGCAATCGCAACCATTTCATCTCGTCTGAACAGCACCTCAACAGGGACTATGCTAAGAGAGTTGTCACTGGTCATCAGGTAGATTTTATCGCCATGCAGGGCTTTTTCTGTCACCACAAACTGTTCAGAGGCTGCGCCTTCGATAGTGGTCGAAACGAACATACCATTAGTGAGCGGCGGCTTAAGCGGCAGCTTTAACTGTTTCACACCTTGATCAACTTCTACATAAACCCCCACAGTTGCTTGAGTAGGGTCAACCGTCTCTGATACTCGAGTGACTTTTCCAGGCCAGTCAAAACTGAGGCCTGAGGTATTGAGGCTAATGTCAGCATTAAGTTCGAGCTTTTCTATGTTAGGTAGATTATCGCTAGTCGTGACTCGGCCAATGCTACGCATCAGTATGCTCATATCACGTAGAGACAGCTCGGCTTTTATCTCAACTGTGCCGAGTCTATGGGCTGCAAGCATCACTTCGCCAGTACTAACCACCTGATCTTTTTCAATATTGACCTCTGCGATACGTGCATCGAAAGGTAAAATCACTTGAGTATTATCGAGATGGCGCTGTGCATCTTGTGCTTGTGCGATATCAACTTGAAGCTGTGCTTCGGTTACTAAGCGATCTTCAGGTAGCAGCGTCAGTGAGCTCTGTAGATCTTGTACCAGCTTACGTTGCACCAAAAGGGCCTGCTTTTGCGCCTCGACATCAGAGCTTGAGACTAAGTTGCGTTTTTTTAGGGTCAGCTTTCTTTGATATTCCTGATCAACCAGTAACAGTTTTTGCTCCTCAATCTCTAGGCTGACTTTGAGGTTGACCTCCTCTTGAGTGCTGCGGCTTAATTTCGCTTTGGTCGCACTGATATTGGCCTGAGCCTGAGCAAGTTTTAGTTGATACTCGAGAGGATCAATTGCAAGTAGTAGTGTCCCTTTAGGCAGTAAACGACCGCTTTCTAATTGCGGGTTTCGGTAGGTAAGTTTACCGCCAACTTGAGCGACGCCTTGCCAAATATGCTTAGGAGACACCCGCCCAAAGCCTTTGACTTTTGGTGCCACGCTCTGCATCTCTAGCGGCATAATATCAACCAGCCTTGCATTACTGTGTTCACTGACCACAGGAGGTGCAGGCTTTAACAGCACTGCTAATATAATGGCAAATACACCGAGAGCAACACCAGGGATCAGTAGGCGTTTCCTGTTTTCAATCATCGAGGGGATCCTGTTTAGCATGTTTAAAGTAAGCCTTGGTAGTAGAGATACATCTTATTGCGCAATAGACAAGTGTGTATCTTGATAGTTCACTAAACTCATTTTGTTTCTGTCTAAAGTGGAGGATATAGCAAAAATGCGCTCAATAGCTTGAGCTGCGCCTCCTTACATCATGATAGTTGAGGTAAGTTTAATTGTTGAAGCCTTTTAATTTATCTGAAATGTAAATTATTTACTTATGAGGATATTTTGCTTTAGTAGGTGCAACTATTTTCTATTTTTTGCATCCTTTTTAGCTGTTGTTCGTCTACTCTAAAAAATAGTCGGTCATTTAGGCTAGAATCCTTGTTCTTTTAGACAAGATCTTTAGCCGTTGTTAGGAGTTTTCATGCAGCAAGTTGCGGCGCAGGCGTTTTCGCAATATCAACATGAGTTATTGGCATTTATCAATCGAAAAGTCAGCCATAAAGAGGATGCACAAGATATCCTTAGTGCTGTTTTTATTAAGTTATTACAGCAAACTGATGCACCGGACTCTCCCATCGCATGGCTCTATCAAGTGACTAAAAATGCCATCATAGATTATTACCGAACCCGCCGCCCTAATGAGGAGTTACCTCAAGATCTTATCGCTGAATCAAGGGAGGAGAGTGCTTTTTCTGAGATGAGCGTGTGTATGAAACCTATGGTGATGACCTTAGATGATAAGTATCGAGATGTGCTTCTGCTCAGTGAGATAGAGGGCATAAAGCAAAAAGTGGTTGCCGAGCGACTTAACTTGAGCCTTTCTGCTGTTAAGTCTCGGGTGCTGAGAGGTAGAGAGCTTTTGGCTGCCAACTTGGTGAGTTGCTGTGCGCCAGTGATTAACACTAAGGGCAAAGTTGATGATTTTCTGCCACCTAAAAAGTCATGCTACAAATGCTAAGAGAGTAATAGCGGACTTTATATTCAGTCGTTTCAAAATTTTTGCATCCTTTAAAAATCTCATTCGTCCTATTGGATAGTTGATTTAAAAATGTGCATCTTGCACCACTTATCCCCTTGGGATAAAACTATCCGGAGATTGTATGAGCGATAAAACTCACCCTTGTTGTAACCCTGACGATATGAGCTGTTGTTCGATTGGAAGTGAAAGTAAAAGTGAAAGTAAAAAGGAAGCGTGCTGTACACCAGTTTCAGACTCTTTGAGTCAATCCGCTGAAGGCTCTTGCTGTACACCCGTTGAGGGCTTTTTGAGTAAGTCCGCTGAGGGCTCTTGCTGCGACTCGACAGAAAGCTCTTGTTGTACACCTGCTGAGGGCTCTTTGAGTCAATCCCCTGAGGGCTCTTGTTGCGACTCAACAGAGGGCTCTTGCTGTAACTGCATATGCGACTGTAAGCCTGGTGATACCACTTGTGAAGGAGAGTGCACCTGCCGTTGCGAGTCTAAGCAGGGGGATTGTGTCTGTAGTTGTACCTGCCGCTGCGATGCCGATGGCTGCAGATGTCATTGTGTTGATGAGCAAGGTAAAACCTGCTGCCAAAGTGAGGCTTCAGCTACCAGTTGCTGCTAATGCACTAATACAGTACGGCACTAATGCACTAATGCACTAATGCATTAAGGCTGTATGGCACTAAAGTTAGTTATCATCTCTAATAGAACCTGCTTATAGCAATAAGCAGGTTTTTTTATTTTTTGGGTTACAGCCAGCTATTCTTGTCATAAAAATAATAGTTCTGTTATTATCGAAATAATTGATAACACTTAATCAGGTAGAGCATGGATATCGAAGTCGTTGCTAAGGCGCTAAAAGAACTCGGTCATACAACACGACTAACGATTTTTAAACGTGTCGTACGGGCAGGGTTTCAAGGTGTAGCGGTGGGGAGTTTGCAAGAGCAACTGCAGATCCCAGGCTCAACACTTTCACACCATATCTCTAGCTTAGTGTCTGCGGGCTTATTGTCTCAGAGGCGGGAAGGGCGAACGCTTTTCTGTGTAGCAGAATTCGAAAAACTCGAAGGAGTGATCGGCTTTTTGCAAGATGAGTGCTGCATTGACGAAGAGTCTGCACCAAAACTGTCTACTCAAAAGTAGCGGGCCCCAATAATAGCCAGCTAAACTAGCTGGCCAAAAAACAGCCTAATCAACAGGCGTCGATTTAAAAGCCATAATCATCATAATTTTTAGTTCAGTGTTAGTGCTTGATTAGCGATAGGTTTCACTTCTACAAACAGGTATCCATAAATAATCATTTTGAATATTCTGGAAATATAGTTGACATGTTTTTTAATGAGTATATTATTTCCATATTCTTCGAAATGAATTTTTAAAGCAGATGCCGAATATGAACTTCGGTAGCTTCTAAAATTCCAAAACGATTCTATATTTTTGGTATGGTGGAAATGATTATGAGTCCTGAAATCTTAGCGATGGCCCGCGAGGCCGCAAATATGTTTGCCTTCTTGGCAACTGAGCTAATTATTCTTTTTTTGGTGATCAGCTACTTGGTTGGTGTGTTGCAGGAGTTTATAACGCCTGAGAAGATCCAATCGATATTGAGCTCTCGCAACGGTAGAGGCTACGTGATTGCTGCGTTGTTAGGGGCTATCACACCATTTTGTTCATGCTCGACCATCCCATTCTTGAAAGGGCTGCTTAGAGCCAGAGCGGGTTTTGGCCCTATGATGGTGTTCCTTTTTTCGAGCCCACTGCTAAACCCGATTATCATAGGTCTGTTTGTGGTGACCTTCGGCATTAAAGTGGCTGTGTTCTACTTTACTGTGGCGCTAGTGGTTGCAGTTACCGCAGGCTTTGTATTGGAAAAACTAGGCTTTGAGCGCTATGTACGACCTGAAGCTTATGAAGCGGCTGATGCATCAAGCTGTGGCACATCTTGCGATGACAAGCAGGCTAGCCCTGCAAAAGCTGACGCTAAATCGACTTGCTGCGCGACTCAGTCGCAAGCCAGTCAAACAGCATGCAGTGAATCACTTGCGACGCCTGCACTTGCCGTAGAGACTGGATGCGGGGCGACTGCAACCGCTTCATCATGTGGCGCTCTTGTGAATGCGGTCAAAGCAGCTAAGAGTGAGAGTCGTTGGATTCGGATCTGGCGCTCAACCTGGAAGGACTTTAAACAGGTGTTCCCATACTTGATGTTAGGTATCTCTGTTGGTGCATTTATCTATGGCTTTATTCCTACAGAACTTATTGCTAAGTATGCCGGTGAAGGCCTGTGGTATGCGATTCCTGTTGCGGCAGTAATTGGTATTCCGCTGTATATTCGCGCCGAAGCTGTGATCCCTTTAAGTGCGGCATTAGTGCAAAAAGGGATGGCATTGGGCTCTGTGATGGCGCTGATTATCGGTAGTGCTGGTGCGAGTTTAACTGAAGTTATCTTGCTAAAGTCTATCTTTAAAAATCAGATGATTGCTGCCTTCTTAGTGGTGATACTCGGTATGGCGATTGGTGCAGGTTACCTCTATAGCTATCTGTTTTAACTTTTAACTTTTAACTTCTAACTTCTAACTTCTAACTTCTAACTCTTAGCGTTAAGCCTTTATGTCGGTATTACTTCATAAAGGCTAACGCTATAAATATTAGGTCCGCATTAGCGGACTTAGTTTTTCATATCTGTATACTTTAAAATATTCCCTATCTAGCTCATCGGCTAATTGCAGACAATTAGCAGTGGTTCAAACTGGTCAACGTTGCTTTTCCAGTCCTATCGAACTGATATCTTCACCTGCTTAGTGATTTGTTTTTTCTGCGGTATATATATTTAGCTTGTATATAAGCTAAACCTTTGTGCTCCTTTGCAAAATACACCTTAAGTTGTAGTAAATAAGTAGCAATTTGTTGCAATTATGATGCATCATGCTCATGCGTAGAATTATTCATGTTGGTGTTGTTTGCCTTAAGCGAATGGACAGCTCTGCCATGCAAATGTGATTTACTGTACGGGTGTAAGTTTGTTTACGTTCTCTTGATTGGAAGAAAGAAGAATGAGTTTTAGCACATTTTATTTTGGTGATTGGCAGATTGAGCCAAGTTCCAACTCCATGCGTTTAGGCAGTCAAGTTAAACAACTTGAGCCTAAGGCGATGGATGTGCTGTCGTTCTTGTGTGAACGTGACGGTGATGTGGTGAGCACCGAAGAGATAGTCAGCCACTGCTGGCCCGATATGTTTATGGGTGACAATCCGCTGCACAAGGTCATCAATCAATTGCGCCGCGCCTTGGGCGATAGCGCGACCTCACCCCAATATATCGAAACTATTCGTAAACGCGGTTACCGCACCTTAGCTAAGATAAGTTTCCCCAAAGGTCATGCTGCGGCAGCCGAATCACAACAATGGCAATCTGGCTCCCCTTTTCCTGGTTTACAAGCTTATAGTGCCGAGCACGCCGATGTGTTCTTTGGTCGCAGTGAACAGGTTTCTATCTTACTGAATCGTATTACCCTGCAAGTTAAATATGGCCGCGCTTTTTGTCTGATTTTAGGCCCCAGCGGTAGCGGTAAAACCTCATTAGTCAATGCGGGTGTGATGCCAAACCTGATGAGCGCCAAGGGGTATAATGGCATTGAGGTGATATCATACAGTGATATTGACTTGGCCGATGTGGTCGATAACCCCCCGTTAGTGGATATGGCGAGTGCCATGCTGGATTGGGAGTATCAGGATAAACCCGTATTTGATGGCTACAGTGCTGAACAACTGGCAAATACGCTCACTGAAGCACCTGAAAAGATTATTCAGTGCTGCAAGTCAGCGTTAAAAGGCCATAAGGCGCAGCACGCCTTTTTCACGCTATTTGTTGATAGATTAGAGGTGCTACTGTCCTCACCTCAGTTTACGGATGCGCAGAGACAAGCGTTCTTCGACGTTATCGAGTGTCTGGCACAATCTGGTCATATTCTTATTTTATCTGCTTGTCGCAATGATTTTTATCCAGACCTGGTGCAGTACCCCAACTTGATGTCGGGTAAATCTCGAGGGGCACATTTCGATTTGTCACCGCCTACGCGCCAAGAGCTATTGCAGATGATCCGCTTGCCTGCTGTCGCTGCCAAGTTAACCTGGCAGCTAGACAGTGAAACCGCAGTACCGCTCGATGAGATGCTCTGCGCTGATGCCGCATCCAACCCTGATGCCTTACCAATGCTGCAATATACCTTACAAGCGCTGTACTTAAACCGTGATGATACGGGGCAGCTGCTGGTGTCTGAGTATCACAAGCTAGGCGGGCTCGAAGGCGCTATCGGCAAGAACGCCGAAGAGGTTCTCGACAAGCTCGGAGACGCCGAAAGAGCGGCAGTGCCTAAGATTTTGTCACTGCTAGTTACGCTTAAAGAGGATGATAAATCAATTACCAGCCGCACAGCGCGCTGGTCACAGCTAAGCGCTTATCTAAGCTCAGATTCAGGTTCTGACATAGTTTCTGAATTAGCCTCAGACTCTGAAACCAAGCTTGTTAAAGCCATGGTGGATAGCCGCCTATTTGTTTCTCACCTGCAAAATGATGAAGCCTGTTTCAGTATCGCTCACGAAGCTCTGCTTAGGCGTTGGCCCAGAGCGACTAAATGGATAGAAGCACACAGCGAAAGCTTAGCCATTAAGAGCCGCTTACTCAATCAATCCCGTCGCTGGTTAGCTGAGTCTAAAACCCAAGCCTATTTGCTTGCAGAGGGGAAGCCACTGCAAGAGGCGGTTTTGCTCTCACACAATCCACTCTTTATTTTAGAGCCTGCAGAGAAGGCGTTGATTTCGGCATCGAGTAATCGTGCCAATGGCAGACGTTGGCGTCGTCGATTAACCACGGGGGCACTCGTCGCCCTCACCATACTATCTGTATTGATGAGCTTTCGCAGTATCGAGGCTGAGCAGCGCGCATTAGAGAAACGCCTTGCCGCAGAGAACCTGCTTGGTTTTATGGTAGGGGACTTTGCTGACAAGCTGCGCGGTATCGGCCGTATGGATCTACTCGATGGGATCAGTAACAAGGCGCTGGAGTATTTCAGCGATTTTTCTACCACGGATAAAGCCCTAACCTTTGCCGCACGTTTTCAACATGCTCAGACGTTAGAAGCTATGGGCGAGGTGGCTTATTCTCGGGATAAAATCATTGAGGCAAAAACAGCGCTACTTGCGGCTAATGGTTTGATCAATGAACTGTTAATTGAGCAACCTGAAAACCTTGAGCTTTTAAAAACCGCTGGTGCCAATGCCTTTTGGTTGGGGCAGCTGGACTATGATAGGAAAGACTGGATCTCAGCTCGGCCTAAGTATGAAGAGTATTTGATTTATAGCCAAAGAATGTACGATATTGCTCCTAATGATATTGATGCCTTGATGGAGCTGTCGTATGCCCACAATACCCTTGGTTCGTTAGCTATGAAGCTGCAAAGCTTTCCTAATGCGCGTGATAGTTTTCAAGAGTCGCTTAGGCTAAAGCTCATAGCACTTGAAAATGAGCCTCAAAATTCACAACTAATTACTGATGTGATGGACACCAGATCTTGGTTAGCAAGTGCTGCATTATCAAATGGAGATCTACGAGCTAGCATTCAAGTTCATCAGTCGATAGTCGAAGAATTAACCAAAACTGATTTGAATGATGCTTACCTGATAGAAAGTTTAACTGATAGTCTACACTTTCTTTCTCGACAATATTTGTACCGAGGACAATTAGCCGATGCTTGGAAAAGTGCTACCGAAAGCCATCAATTATTTAAGGATTTAGTGAGAATTGATCCCAATAATCTAAATTGGAAAATAAGATGGATTAAAGTTCAATTACATATGTTGAAGATGAAACCGCTAATGTATCAAAAATCATCTTTAGGAGGTAGCAGCTTGTTTATTGAACCAGAATCAATAAGTTACCTTATTAATATTGAGGTAGAGTCTGGCCAGTATGCTAGTTCTCGTTTTAATTTTCTTAGGGCATTGTTTGAAAAAAGTACAGCTTATTACTACCAGAAGCAACATGATTGGGAGAAAAGCCACTTTCATTTAGTGAAAGCGCGAGATGTAATAAATTCTTTGGTACATGATTTTCCTCATGAGACTCAATATCGCCAACTTTTAGCTGTGGTTGAGTTGTTAGATAGTAATGGACATGAGCATCGAGGGAATCAGGTGAAGATGCGACAAGCTTGTATGAATGCTAAAAATATATTAGTGCCATTGCAGCAATATAATAAAGACCCGAAATACTTGCTTCCCTTAGCTGATGCATTTAGGTGTTTAGATGAGCTTGAGCAACACGTTCTACTTACTGAAATATTAGAAAAAGAAAATATCGTATTTAGCCTGCTTAATTAATATAAGGAAGTAAAAATGTCAAAAAATGAAATAGTAGTAAACGTCAGCATTACTGGTGATGATACTAACCCTGAGTTCTCGTTTACCCCAAACCCTGTAGTTTTAACAAAGCCTAAGGCTAAGGTTTCTTACAATATAGATCCTAAAAATAACCTTGATCTAGCTTTTGTGGGAGCAGTATTTCCTCAACAGAATGAGCGTACGCCAGAAGGGGATGAGATAAATCCTCACAGTGTTTTACAAGATATTAACTCTATTAAAATCAAGAATGCAGCTCAAACATTGTCGATAAAAGATAGTAATCACGATCATGGTGTTATCGGTATTCGCTTTGTTTTTGCAAATAAACAAGGGAACACGTTTGAGAGTCAAGATCCTCAAATTAAAAACCAACCTGAAGTTTAATTAATAAAGCTTAGAGGAGTGTTAAGATGCTCCTTTATTTCAAGTTGAGGGTTTTGAGGACATTTCCTACTAAGCTTTAATTTTTGGTAAGAGTAGGAGAGTTGTTATGCCTCGTCCAAGAGCTTTTAATCCAAAACAGGGCTAGTCAGCGTTGACCTCTCGATTATACAAGAAGGCCCTGGTATCACTGCTACAGTTGTGTAACTAGTCGCGCCATGCTGATGAGGGTAATTGGCCACTAAAATGCGTGATTCTTATTTAGATTGACACTTACTTTCCTGAAGTTAGTTAGATCCTATTTTCTATTAGTTAATTAATCTTGTTATATAACATACCTTTACGTTAGAAGGTTACCGAAAGGTTCCCGTTGATGTAATTAGGTAAAGTATCTACCAGATAGACGCACTTGAAGCGTCAGGTTAGTAAATTCTGGTAAGGATACTCTAATGTTAAGACTCCCTCCTAAGCCCTATGAAGACAATAGGCAGCGATCGTTTTCGGATATTTGTCCTGCAGATTCAGGCTTTGTTGCTAGAGCTGGCAGAAGTGGTGCAGAGCTAAATGCTAAGCCTAGCTTAGAGGGTAAGTTCATCTCACCTGCTGATGAGTTTCATCAGTTTATGAGGCAAGCAAGAGAGAATGCTCAGCAAGATAATGCTGAGATATCTGAAGCTCAAGTGATGGCTTTGTCATCGCAAGATTATTTAGCGCAAACATTACCTGCACAAAATACTTTATCATCTCTGCCTATGCCGTCGCCATTTGCTACGACGAGTGACGATCTGCTGTTTGATGATTGCTATCGAAGTGCATTGAATTTGTTGGTGCAGCAGTTGATGGAAGCCGTATTAGTGGTTGATGCAACGGGTACGATTCAGATGATAAGCAGTAAAGCCGTTGATCTGTTGTCTGCTGGACGAGGTGTTAAATCTACTGATATTTTAGGTCAGAGTTGGCAAGAGTATCTGAAGGAACCACAGAAGACACGTTATCAGCAGATGCTCGATGAACAACTTATCAATCAGTGCCAACTTGAACATGCCCCTATCGAGGCTTCGCTGACTTTAGAGCAAGGCGACAGTTTAGATGTTGAGTTTTCTATTAGCTATTTAGGGCTTAGCTCACCGTTATTTGCCATTGTTATCCGAGACCTCACGAAGCATAAGGCTGAATATCAGCAGCTCTATCAATGGGCATCGACAGATTGCTTGACTAAGTTGGCCAACCGAAGAGTGTTTGATGCATCTCTGCGATCTCAGTGGCAGGCATGTACCGTATCTGGCAAGCCCATTAGTGTGGTGATTATTGATATCGACTATTTTAAGCTGTTTAATGATAAGTATGGCCATATTCAGGGGGATCACTGCCTGCAAAAAATCGCCAATGTGATTGCACATTCATTGCCATCTGATGACTGTATCGCCGCTCGCTACGGCGGTGAGGAGTTTGCCCTAATCCTGCCTGAATTCGATGCTAAGCAAGCGCAGTTGATGGCCGAGTATATTCAGCTGGAGATTAATGGACTTAAGTATACGGATTTGGGCTTAGATGAAAGCGTTACTGTGAGCGTCAGTCAAGGCATTGCGGCCGAAGTTAATGGGCAGTTTAGAACAGGCACTGCTCTGTTATGCGCGGCAGATACCGCACTCTACCGCGCCAAGGCCGATGGTCGAAATAGAATCAATTTAAGTTGTTGATGGGAATTTACTTTTAGCTACAAGCTACAAGCTACAAGCTACGAGTTACAGGTTGCGAGGTTTTAGGTACAAGCTAGGTTCTAGGATTTAAAAGCTGGGTGCTGAAACAAGTTCTGCATGACTCACTTAGTCATTTCGGTGTGTTCGTTGGCCGGAATCCAGCTCATTTCTATCATTCTGGCGTGTTTTTAGGCCGGAATCTAGCTGATTTCTGTCATTCCGGTGTGTTTTTAGGCCGGAATCTAGTTTGTCTCTGTTTATGAATTTCCTCGTATCTGTCTTTTCCTTGTTTACTCGTGACTCGTTACTTTCTTGCCCCTCCACACTCACATTCCTAGCTACTTGCTACCTTCTCCCCCTTAAGTGAATTAAATTTCACTTAAGGCTGAATTGATAACCTTGTTATGATTAGGATGCCAATGAACTCCATTAATTAAGGAAGTTAACAGATGAAAACAGCTCGTAACCTCGTAGCCCTCGCGTTAATCACTAGTCTATCGGGCTGCGGATTTTTTGAGTCTGATGACAAGCAACTGCTTGAGCAGGCATGGCTCGATAAAGATCAGCAACTTAAAGAGGTTGTAGAGCAAATCAGAACACAAGGAATTGATGCAGTCGCTAAGAGTGCACAAGTTGGAAGTGTATCAGCTTGTGTGGCGCAGCAATTGAGTGATGACCCTTTTGCAGATCTCGTGCAGGTGGAAGGTGCATTGGTTGAGTCTGCTAAAGTCTCTGAGTTATTAGCCAGCATAGAGTCATTGATGGAGCAGGAGATCAGTTTTGAGCAGGTCAGCAGTCTTTTGCAGAAGGGCGCTGATGCAGCTGCCTATGCAAAAACCTTGATCGATCAACAAGGATTAGAGAAGGGGTTAGCAAGCCTGCAGCAGATGGCGCAGACCGGAAAAGAGTATGCCAGCGAAGACCTAGGTGGTCATTTTCAGGCGATACTGCTTCAATGCAAAACTGAGGTGGGTGAGGGCTAAAGCCTCAGATAGTGTTGAAAACTGATTGTGTTTGATATCGATGCCTGCTCATGCAGGCTTTTTTGTGGGCAGTGCCACTAAAGTGCTGAGCTGGTGTGTGACCAACTTCAAAGCTTTTAATCTTGTTTTAAGTTTCAGTGATACAAGTTGAACCATTTGTAATAAATGTACTCAGTATGAGGTAATAATTCTTTGCCTTAGAGGTTGTTTTGAAAAACTTAGGTTGGTTACTGGTTTTTATTCCTGCGCTTTGTACTTGTGCGAGTGTGTTATTTTCTATTATTCACTATTTTCATATTATCGAAAGCGCAGATGTTGTCATTGATCTGATGCTGTTTATCTTAGTGGTCAATGTATTGGGCTGTGTTGTTATTGCATTTAAAACCAGTGGTAATCTTCCCTATCTGCTCTTTGGTAACATTCTATTCTTTATCGTGTTTGTTTTTTCTATTACCACAGTAAGTCATCATGACTGTAGCCACCATGAAAGCACAAAGCTTACTGATTCTGAGTTAACGTTTCCGTCTAAGCCTTCAACTCAAGTCATGGCTAATGGCTTGCCGCAGCATGCTATTAGTTCAGAGGGGAGCTGTGAGAGCTGCCGTTAACTAATACTAATCCCATTAAATATAACTGACAAAAAAGAGCCCGCGTATAGCGTAATGCTATTCGGATAAGCACTACTGTTTATATTTAAGTGGATAGCGGCTGGGTATATAGAGCACTGAACGTGGATATGTTCGGTGCTTTCTTTTATCTGGAAGGATAAAGTGTTTTATATCGGCCCGCATTTGCTTCAGCTTAGCTGGTAACTTTCCATCAGGTGATAAAGCAAGCCACCTTAATTGAGTGTCTATCAAGCTTATCGCTGCGGTAAAGCTAATACGGGTGGGCGCAACTTTGGCTTCTTTTGCTATCGCTACCATTTCTAAGCGAACCAGATTATAAGCGATAAGCACACCCCATAGTTCTTGCTTAGCACCTTCAACAAATTTGCTTCGTAACGTCACCTTGCTTTGCAATTGAGTTTGCTTCAGTTCGCCGTATCCCTCCTCTATTTCCCAGCGTTGCCAGTAGATATTAAGTAGTTTATCCACCGGATATTTAACTGGGTCAACCAATGAGGTGACAAACCCTTTTATTTCACCTTTTGGCTCTTGATAAGCAATAAAACGAGCACGCCATGTTTCGGGAAGTTCGGGATTTTTCTTTCTCGCCTGGGGGGAGACTGGCATATCAATTAGCAAGTCATTATTAGCAAACTCTTCGACCACCTCATAGCGCATCTTCGATTTTATTGGTGTCAGCCAGTGTCGCTGTACCCCTGAGCCTTGCCAGTTTAATAGTAAGTCAGCAGAGAAATAACAACGGTCAAATAGGGTTAAGGAGTTATCTGAGGCTTCTTGAACTAAACGCTGAGCGAGTGTTACTTCTCCTACGTGGCAGCCATCAAAAGCTGCACCCAAGACCATTCTGGTTTCAGTCGATATAAGGCTAACTAATCGAAGCTGAGGATAGGGTTTGTGTGTTTTTGAAATAAAACCAAATGTATCGGCGTTCTCTTG
>NZ_MPHJ01000011.1 GCF_001957125.1 Shewanella sp. UCD-KL12
AAGCCATTACCTTACCTACTAGCTAATCCCACCTAGACTCATCTAATCGCGAAAGGCCCGAAGGTCCCCTCCTTTCCCCCGTAGGGCGTATGCGGTATTAGCAGTCGTTTCCAACTGTTATCCCCCACGACTAGGCAGATATCTAGGCATTACTCACCCGTCCGCCGCTCGACAGCAAAGGTGCAAGCACCTTYCTGTTTCCGCTCGACTTGCATGTGTTAGGCCTGCCGCCAGCGTTCAATCTGAGCCATGATCAAACTCTTCAATTAAAGTTTTTTGTTCTCACCCGATTAAGGATGAAGAACGGCTCAATGAATTCTGATTCGTTTAGAAGACTCGGAAGAATCTTAAAAACGTTTGTACATATTGCTATGAACATTCATCGTTACATTGAGTTAAATTTTTGATTGYYTCSTRAGARRCAATTTCGAATAACTCAACACCTGTGAATGTCCACACAGATTTCTTGTTTCGTATTGTTAAAGAACGTTCGCCGCTGTGGGCTAGGGGTGCGTATTCTACACAACCCTTGGTTGGCGTCAAGTGCTTTTGAAAAATTAAATTTCTAAGTGTTTACTTGTTGCCCTGACTAGCTACTTGCCTTAGTTAGCTTACCGCTTAAGAAGACTGGTTTGCCGTGTCAGTGGGGGCGCATTATAGAGATGTCAGCCGTGATGGCAAGTCATTAATTATATAAAGCTGACAAGCGCGCATTTATGCATCAAATTGAAAGTAAAAGTACCTTCCAATGATACTTTTGCCAACAGCCCCTCTAACCAGGAGACTAAGTCTGGCACATTTTACTGGTTATGCACTGTTATTTTAATTTTTTATTAACTAAGAGGGAGCTGAGGCGGAGAGGAAGATTGGAGAGTCTATATAATTATGCCAACGCTGCATTTAAGGATACGTATTTTACCTATTTATGAGTTTCGTCTATTACTTACTCTTTGTGACTTGTACTACGGATGCTGTTGGCTGATAGCTTAATTTTTCGAATGCTATATAGTTATTAAAGGCCCTGATAGAGCATAAATAAAACTAAGCAAACAAAGAATGAGTGCTGGTTCAATAGAAACAAATACCAAAACGCCAACAAAAGCCAAAATAGCTAAAAAGTTAACTCTGCTCCTCCAATCAATATCTTTGAAAGAGAGATACCTAAAGTTACTGACCATTAAGAGGCCTAATAAAATGGTTATTAACGCTGTTAGCCAACTCACCTTGCTAGCGTCTATGTTATTTTGACTACCTAACCATATACTACCAGCGATTACAGCTGCAGCAGCAGGACTTGCCAGCCCTTGAAAATATCTTTTATCAGCGATCCCCACTTGAGTATTAAACCTTGCTAATCTAAGTGCTGCACCTGCGCAATAGATAAATGCAGCAAGCCAGCCAAACTTCCCTAGCTCTACTAATGCCCAGTTATATACTATAAGAGCTGGGGCGACGCCAAACGAAACCATGTCAGCCATACTGTCATATTCAGCCCCGAACTGACTTTCAGTATTTGTCATCCTAGCAATATGACCGTCAAGACCATCAAAAACCATAGCGATCAATACAGCAATGGCTGCGACTTCAAATTTAGCATTCATCGATGCAACGACTGCATAAAAGCCTGAGAATAAGCCCGCTGTCGTTAGTAGATTAGGTAAAAGGTAAATCCCTTTACGTTTTACTGTCTCTTTATTTAAGTTTTTCATGACTGTTAAAATATGTATCAAGTATAAAAAATATACCATACTTTTACTGTTGCATATTTAACCGTGACTTGCTTGGATTCAATAAGGTAAGCTCATTAACATCTAATGCGTACACAAACATGGAAGAGCTTATGTACAAAACCTTTCTAGCTATCTGCCTACTTTTGCTTTTTGCCTCTCCTTCATCTGCCACAGTCATTTACAAGTGGGTTGATAAAGACGGTGTCACTCATTACAGTCAGCAGATCCCTGAAGGGCATGAACAGCAGAGCAAGTCTAAAAAGATATACAGTGAAGACATAGAGCCCAAACTTATAGGCACTGTTGCGCCAACCCCTCGTAAAGAAGAGGAGCAGACTCAAGCTCAGCAAGATGCAGCTTTAATTAATGAGAATGATAAAGAGCAAGCTAAAGAGATCTGTAAAAATGCTAAATACAATCTAGATTTACTTACGACGCATACTAAGCTCAATAGCAAAGATGGTGAGACAGGAGCAGTTACCGCTGTGACAGAAGAGCAGCGCCAAGAGAAGATAAAGCAACAGAAGGAGAGAATAAAGTTGTTTTGTAAGTAGCGCTAACTTCAGTACTAAATAAAAAAACAGATCCTTATGGATCTGTTTTTATCTAATGCACAAAATTACTAGCCTTGCTTGACTGTGTACATAGAACGGCTTGTTCCATCTTGACACGCTTGCGCTCCTGCGCTCCAACCAGCATCAAATTGATCTAGCCCGGCTAAGACTTTATCTTTAAAAGACGCTAACTCTCCGCCGTCAGCTTTAACTGATATTGCACCTTTACAGCCTTGGTTGTAACCAAAGTGATACTGACTATCATAGTCAGTATTTCCAACCCCGATATAGGCTTCTACATTTTGAGTTGATTCCGGTGCAGAAGAGCTACAGCCCACAACAGATAAAGTTACTAATGTTACCAATGCTAATTTCATTTTCATTATTTTTACTCCTTGTGAGACTTACAAAGCCTAGTACTCAAACAGATTAAAACCTAACTTTAAATACTAGAGTTACCTTGTAAGTCAACTCCCTATACGGTACTTGACTCAGCTTAAGACAATGAATCTGTATCCATAATAATCATGCATCAAACCTGAGTGCAAGTTGGTTGATAACTATAAACGCTTCACATTTACTTAAACATCAGGATTAGCTGATTCCTTGACTACTGGACAAATGCCAGTTCATCTCCAGCACACTCAACTCTGATCACTTTTCCAGGAACTAAAGCCCCACTTAAAATCCTCTGTGCAAGTGGATTTTCAACCTCTTGCTGCAGTGCTCTTTTAAGGGGTCTTGCACCATAGATAGGATCAAAGCCAGCACGAGCAATTAATGCTAACGCTTCTTCACTTAGTATTAACTCATAATCTTTTTCAGCTAACCTGCTTTTAAGTGATTCGATCTGAATACTAGCAATATGAGCAATGTGCTTTTCACCTAAAGGATGGAAAACCACTGTTTCATCTATTCGGTTTAAAAACTCGGGCCTAAAGCTATGTGTAACCACATTCATCACCTCAGACTTCATTTCTGGATAAGAGAGTGATGAAAATCTTTCTTGAATAATATCTGAGCCTAAATTTGAGGTCATAATGACCACTGTATTTCTAAAGTCTACAGTTCGACCTTGGCCATCAGTTAAACGGCCGTCATCAAGGACCTGCAACAGGATATTAAAAACATCAGAATGAGCTTTTTCCACCTCATCTAACAAGATGACGGAGTATGGCTTTCTTCTGACAGCTTCAGTTAAATATCCGCCCTCTTCATAACCCACATACCCGGGAGGTGCACCAAGCAATCGAGCTACAGAATGTTTCTCCATAAACTCCGACATGTCTATTCTTACCATCGCCGACTCGGTATCGAACAAAAACTTAGCTAAAGATTTACACAGCTCAGTTTTACCTACACCAGTCGGTCCTAAAAATAGGAAAGATCCGATTGGTCGTTCAGGATCTGCAAGTCCAGCACGGCTCCTTCGAATGGCATTTGAAACGGCATCTACAGCTTCATTTTGACCAATCACTCTCTCATGAAGCGCCTGTTCCATCTGCAGCAACTTCTCTTTTTCACCTTCTAGCATTTTAGATACAGGAATACCTGTAGCTCTAGACAGTACTTCAGCAATTTCAACATCAGTGACCTTATTCCGTAATAAGGTCATATCCTGCATCTCTGCCTGTGCAGCTAGGTCTAACTGTTTCTCAAGTGCAGGAATACGCCCGTACTGAAGTTCAGACATCCGAGTAAGGTCGCTGGCACGACGAGCCACATCAAGATCTAACCTAGCTTGCTCAAGATCCGCTTTAATATGCTGAGTTCCAGCTAATGCAGCTTTTTCTGTATGCCAAATTTCATTAAGTTCGGCAGCCTTCACATCAACATCTTTAAGCTCTTTTCTGAGTGAATACAATCTGCGGATACTGGCCTCATCAGCCTCTTTAGCTAGCGCCTGCTCTTCAAGTTTTAACTGAATGCTTCTACGCTCGAGTCTATCGAGTACTTCAGGCTTTGAATCTATCTGTATTCTGATACTCGATGCCGCTTCATCAATCAGGTCGATTGCTTTATCAGGTAACTTACGATCGGAAACATAGCGGTGTGACATACTAGCCGCTGCGACAATGGCCGGATCGGTTATCTCGACATGATGATGTAATTCATAACGCTCTTTGAGGCCACGTAAAATCGCTATCGTATCTTCAACATTTGGCTCTTCAACTAAAACCTTCTGGAAACGTCGCTCTAATGCTGCATCTTTTTCAATATATTGCCTATATTCATCTAACGTTGTCGCACCGACACAATGAAGATCACCGCGGGCAAGAGCGGGTTTAAGCATATTACCTGCATCCATCGCTCCCTCGCCTTTACCTGCACCAACCATAGTATGAAGCTCATCGATAAAGAGGATCACTTGTCCCTCCTCTTGATAAAGCTCATTGAGGACAGCTTTTAACCGTTCCTCAAATTCACCACGATACTTAGCACCTGCTACCAATGAGCCCATATCTAACGAAAGCACTCGCTTATTTTTAATCCCCTCGGGGACTTCACCATTAACAATTCGCTGTGCTAAGCCTTCAACGATGGCTGTTTTACCAACACCTGGCTCACCTATTAACACTGGGTTATTTTTACTTCTTCGCTGCAGTACCTGAATAGTGCGGCGTATTTCGTCATCTCTACCTATTACAGGATCAAGTTTTCCCTGCTCTGCTCGCTCAGTAAGATCGACAGTAAACTTCTTAAGGGCTTGTCGTTGATCTTCAGCATTGGGGTCATCAACATTTTTGCCCGCTCTAACCTGTTTAATCGTTTGTTCCATTAGCTCAGTCGTAGCACCAGCCTTTTTTAGGCTCAAAGCTAATGGGTCTTTACCTTCAAGAGCTGCAAGAATAAACAGCTCACTTGAAATAAATTTATCTTTTCGTTTTTGAGACAATTTATCGCAGAGATTTAAAAGACGAATTAATGCCTGTGAAAGCTGAATATCTCCACCAGTCCCTTCCACTTGCGGTAACCTTTCCAGCTCTTGGCTTAACATAGAGCGCAGTGAACTCACCTGAATGCCAGCTTGAGTTAGCAAGGGATGGATCGAACCGTTATCTTGATTGAGAAGGGCCATCATCAAATGAATAGGCTCAATAAACTGGTGATCTCGACCTAACGCTAATGATTGCGCATCTGAAATCGCGGTTTGAAATTTATTGGTCATACGATCGAGTCGCATACAGCCTCCAAAAAAGAACTAGTTTATATAGCTAAAAGATTGGGGTGTTTGAGAATTTTTTCAAGGTTGAGATGATAAGTATGAAAGGAAATTTGTGAAAATGTTTAACTTAACCAGATAAATGATGCCATGCGACCCGTGACCCCATCTCTGCGATAAGAGAAATAGTCAGACTCTTGGTTAAAAGTGCAAGCGTCGCTTTGATAAACCTCATCGACGCCAGCTAAAGCGAGTCGGTACCTTGCTATCCCCTGTAGATCAGCTAAATATTTTTTTGAAGCTTTCACAGCAACAAAAAATTTGGCTGTTTCAGGGTGCAGGGAGATGAACATCTCACGCACATCATCGCCAACTTCAAAAGCTGTAGGGCCGATAGCCGGGCCTAAATAAGCAATGAGCTCTGAATTAGCAGCAGAGTGTTTCTCTAGCGCAACTTCAATAATACCATCGCATAAGCCTCGCCATCCTGCATGTACTGCAGATACTTCACTTCCCTGCTTATCGCAAATAAGTACAGGTAAGCAATCTGCAGTCATAACAACACAAACTTTTTGGCGCTTTGATGAAAAGCTGCCATCAGCTTGGCAAAGTTCTTGGTTGTCAGCATCCACAACTCTAGTACTATGGATCTGTTCTAACCAAGCAGGAGGCTGAGGTAAAAATAAACGCTCCTCAATGAGCGCTCTATTTTTCAATACATCAGCTTCACTATCTCCCACATGTAAACCTAAGTTTAAGCTGGCATAAGGCGCCTTACTGATACCACCATTACGGGTGGTAAAAGCAATATTAACGCCTTTGGGAATATGCCAACTGTTTTCCATTAGAAAAACCGCTTACTTAACGACCGAAGGGTTATCTTCGGTATCTTTTCTCAATGCCTGAGTCAGAGCAACCATATCTTCAGGAATAGGTGCTTGCCAGCTCATTATTTCAAATGTGTATGGATGTGCCAGTTCAAGCCTAACAGCATGCAAAGCTTGACGTTTAAAGCCCATATACAGCTCCAAAAACTCTGGCGTTACCCCTTTAGGTGGTCTAGGTCGGCCACCATAAACAGGATCGCCAACTAAAGTATGACCAATATGGGACATGTGAACACGGATCTGGTGCGTTCGACCAGATTCAAGTCTAAGTCTTAAACGTGTATGCGCTCTAAATTTTTCAGCGACACGGTAATGAGTCATAGCAGGCTTACCATTATGGACAACAGCCATATGAGTACGCTTGGTCGGGTGACGGTCAATAGGCTCATCGACTGTACCGCCAGAGATTAATCCGCCTAACACTATTGCTTCATACTCTCGAGTAATTTCACGAGCTTGAAGTGCTGAAACTAAATGCGTTTGAGCCTCAACGGTCTTAGCTACCACCATCAAACCTGTGGTATCTTTATCAAGTCGGTGTACGATTCCTGCTCGAGGAACTAACTCGATACCTGGACAATGATGTAATAGCGCATTCATCAAAGTCCCATCTTGATTTCCTGCACCAGGATGAACAACGAGGCCAGCTTGCTTATTAATCACTAAGATATGGTCATCTTCGTAAACAATGTCTAATTCGATTGCTTGCGCTTTAGCCGTAGTCTCTTCAGTTAAAGTTGCACCAACAATTATCTCTTGGCCTTCTAAAACCTTCTCTCTTGGCTTGCTAGAAACTTCACCATCAATAGTCACTGAACCATTTAAGATCCACTCTTTGATGCGTGTACGAGAATAATCAGGGAACAGCTCAGCCAAAGTTTGATCCAATCTTTGTCCAGTTTGTGTTGATGTTATCTCGCTTTTTAGATTAATCTCTTGTGTCATAGGAACCGTACCCGCTTTTCGGGGTCCAAATATGTGAGCGATCTGTTACAATCGAATTGTTTCTATTTTATATCGAAATGGAAAAAATCTTAACCACAACTTTAAAAGAATCGAAATAAAGTATGCATAATTTTGCTAAAGCGACCTTAATAGCCCTATTTTCAATAGCCATCACCGCTTGTAGTAGTAAGCAAGGAGAAGATCTATCGGTTAATAAATCATCGCCTGATGTATTATATTCCCAGGCTAGAACCTCAATGGAGCTTGGAAACTTCAGCAAAGCTGTACGTTCTTTGGAAGCATTAGACTCTCGCTATCCATTTGGGCCACACAAAACTCAAGTACAGCTAGACCTGATTTATGCTTATTATAAGCTAGATGACCCTGCTTCTGGTATCGCTAATATTGATCGCTTTATCCGGTTAAACCCGACACATAAAGATATTGATTATGTGTATTACATGCGCGGACTGGTAAATATGCAGTCTGATAGCTATATGTTCCACGATATGTTGAACATTGACCGCACAGATCGCGACCCTAAAGTGGCTCAAGATGCATTTAAAGACTTTGATCGTTTGATTAAGTCTTACCCAAATAGTAAATACGCTCCAGATGCCGCTCAGCGTATGCAGCACCTAAAGAATCGCTTAGCAAAATACTCAATTAATGTCGCTGAGTATTATATCAAAATGAATGCTTGGAGCGCGGCTTCGACTCGAGCACAGTCAGTATTGGAAACTTTCCCAGGTACTCCATCAACAGAACGTGCTTTAGAGATTATGGCTGATGCATACTCAGAGCTTGGGCAAGATAAGCTCAAAGAGAATGTACTCACCGTCATGAAGGCAAACTACCCAGACAATAAGTATCTCACAAAGTAAGTTAGCTTAATGACCCAATTAAAGCTCTCAGCTTATCAAAGCTGGGAGCTTTTTTTTACCTATAAGTTAGTGCCTTGCTCACTCCCTAAACAATTACCACTTAATGAGCTCTACACAAACCAGTTGCAGGCAATGTGCTCCAACCAAGTAAATGACAATAAAAGTTTTTGCATTGAGCTTATACCAATTGTATTAAGTATTTGAACAATTCAGAGCATCTCAAATTTTTTAATTCAAGGCGCATTGATGAAGAAATGGCTATTCCCTTTTAAATCAATGCAAAGCAGAAGTGGAGAATTTGAGACGCTCACGCAGTGCGGGTCTCAAAGCACTTTAAGCTTCGTTGCGGGTTTTCGATATAGATTAACTATTAGCTTCATCCCCGTCTCTTGCCTACAGCGCTTTGATCTCCCGCTGAATGGTCAAACTTTTATTGCAATTGGTATTTTTTCACTCGATTAGCACAAAAGACGCCCAAACAAGCCTAGCCATACAGATAAAATACAGAAAACAGTTGACTCAAATGCTGAAAAGCATTCTAATGACGCCCGTTGCCCGAATAGCTCAGTCGGTAGAGCAGAGGATTGAAAATCCTCGTGTCCCTGGTTCGATTCCGGGTTCGGGCACCAATATTTCATTTAGGTGCTAAGGCATCTAAAATAAAAAAACCTCGCTAAGCGAGGTTTTTTTATGCCCAAATTTCAATAAGCCCATCACGCTTAACTTAGCCCTTTTAGTAAAGGCGTCGCGCCTTTACTAATTATCAATCAGCGCTTTATATCTTAAACATACTTACCGCTTGCTGAAGGCTCTCAGCACGAGATTTTACTTCGCTTGATGCCGAAGCATTTTCATCAGCTGCCTCAGAGGAGTCCTGCGCAATATCTCTGATAATAACCACGTTCTTATTCACTTCAGAGGCTACCATGCTCTGCTCCTCAATAGCAGCGGCAATTTGCGTACTCATATCCATGATATTTGTCACATCTGTATTTATCTGTTCAAGAAGCGTTCCTGCAGAAGCAGCTTGCTCAGCACTCTCTCCCCCCTGCTTTTGGGTTTCCTCCATCAACTGAACAATAGAGCGCGTTCTAGACTGCAAGGTTTGAATGATCCCAGCGATCTCCTCTGTCGACTCTTGAGTTCGCATTGCCAAGCTTCGAACTTCATCAGCGACGACAGCAAAGCCTCTGCCCTGCTCACCAGCTCTCGCCGCTTCGATTGCCGCATTGAGTGCAAGCAAGTTAGTTTGCTCCGCAATACCTCTAATGACATCAAGCACACTACCTATGGTTTCGCTGTCTTTCTCTAGATCTGCAACAACTTGAGCAGAACCATTTAATTGCTCAGCTAAAGACTGAATTTTTTCAATCGTTTGCTCTACACCAAGCTGACCTTTTTGTGCATTCTCGTGGGTATTGCTGGCCCTATCTGCTGCTAGCTCCGTATTTTTAGCAATTTCATCAATCGTCGCGCCCATCTCTGTGATTGCAGTAGCAACCATATCGGTCTCGTTCAGCTGCTGCCCAACCCCTTCAGATGCTTTAGTGGCATTCATAGAAAGCTCACCGCATGAATGGTTCATAATCTGAACAGACTCAATAACTTCTTCAATGAGCTGCTGAAAGCTTTCTACCATACTATTGAAATGCTTAGCTATTTGCCCCAACTCATCCTCAGCGTTAGCATCACATCGTATAGTGAGATCTTTATTTTTCTCAATATTAGAAATAGCTCTCGTGATACGGTCGACTGGCTCCATAATGCTGCGAATAATAAAGATGGTAAAACTAAGTAGGATTATCGCAATTAAAACAAAGATACTAACACCCAACGTAAATGCTGAATCTTCAGCGTCATGAATTGCCGATAAAGCCTGCTCTTTTAACATCATCGAGTCTGCTTCTGCAGTTTTAACCGCTTCTCGCAATGCCGCCATCTGTCCATCATTTTTAGTTAACCCTAACTGCTGCTCTTTACTCACTAATGTAGCAAAGTCTCTTTGGTAGCTAGACATGAGAGAGGAGATCTGACTTTTGGCCGTTACATCTAAAACCGATTGAGATAGCACCTGCTGAAACTTAGCAATATTGCCATTAAACTTATCAACGTAACTCAATTTCCGTCGCAGCATAAAATCTTTCTCATTTCGCCTAAGCTGCAACATCACGACCATAAGCCTAGGCTGATCATATTTTTTTACTAATGTCTCAACATCCCGTACAGCTTGCCTGAGTGTGCCATATAACCCCGTTTTTGGGGTTAAGCCAATCTCTTGCTGTAACTGCACCACAGTTTCAAACGATTGCTTGTAATGTTCTAGGCTTTTTCCAAAACTATCTAATGCACTTGTTGGAATATCATAAGTATCAAACTCTAGCCTTAATGTATTCATCACCGAATTCATTTCGCTAGCATTCGATTTATGTTTTTCTAAATAACTCATCTCTAGTCGAGCAAAAAAGTCCTTTTCATCCTTACGAAGGCTCAATACTTCATTTTCTAGCTCGATAACACTTTGCGCAGCAATAGAAAGATCAGCCTGAACCCCACTTGAATATCTTTGTAATCCAAACATGGCGATAAGTGACAATATTGACACGGCCGCACTAAGCAGCAATTTATGACGGATGAGCATATGGAGGGTCCCCTTAAACAAGCACTCTTTTAAAAATAGTAGTAAATCAATAAAAAGTTAAGAAAAAACTAACTTGAACGGAACAGTCTCACCCGTTTGTACTCATATCGGCAGTTTGAGCAGTATAATTAACTATTTTTTCGGTTTTTCATAAAGATATTTAACTTCAACTGGCTGAAAATGTCTTAATGCATTCACTCATTCTTTATCTAACCAACACAAAGGTATACAATATCCCAAAGAAAGCAATTTGCGGAGATATTATGCAGGTCATAGATGCCAAAACAGTTCACGAATCTCTTAACTTTCCAAGACTAATTTCAGAACTCAAAGATACATTCTCTAAACCTGCGGGTATGCCACAGCGCCAAGTCTTTAACCTAGATGAGGGTACATCGCACAGTGATGCTTTTGCGGTACTCCCCTCCTGGAACGACAAAACGATCGCAGTTAAAGCCTTTACATACTTTCCTAGCAACCCCTCTAAAGATTGCGAATTAGAAAGTTTATACTCAAAAATCATGATCTTTGACCGTAAAACCGGTGTCCCACAAGCACTTGTAGATGGCACTAGTGTTACCTACTGGCGTACAGCTGCAATCTCAGCTTTAGGCAGTGATTTTCTAGCAAGGAAAGATGCTTGTAAGTTGCTCGTATTCGGTACAGGGCGCTTAGCGTCATTTATGGCATTAGCTCATGCAAGTGTAAGGCCCATTAACGAAATATCCATATGGGGAAGAGACCCTAATAAAGCGCAAAAAGTGGTTGAGACCATTAAACTTTTAAAGCCAAATATTAAAGTTACTGTATGTGATGATATCGAAAGAACAGTAAAACAAGCCGATATTATTAGCTGTGCAACAGGCTCTCCAAGCCCGCTTTTTAATAGCGATTGGGTTCAAGCTGGTACCCATACTGACTTTGTTGGCAATCATAACCATGACAGACGTGAATGTGATACCAAGCTAGTATTAAAAGCATCAGTGTACGTCGACTCAAAAGTTAATGTATTCGCTGAGGCTGGAGAAATTTTAATTCCAATTTCTGAAGGTGTGTACAGCACTGACTCTGTCATTGGCGAGCTTGCCCAACTCTGCAACGGACAAATACCTGGAAGAAGGAGTGATGAGGAGATCACCTTATTTAAAACTGTTGGCACAGCGCTCGCCGATCTTGTTGGCGCTCAACTCGTCTACTCACAACTGAAAGCCAAAAGTGAGTAGCTCATACTGGCAAGCTAAACCACTACACTCTCTAATCAATCTCTGAAGGTTATGGGGCTCTACAAAGCCCCTGTTCCAAATCTATACACAAACTCCCTGCAGTTCACTTCCCCTATTAAGTGTTATACCTTTGTAGAAAATTTTCACCACCTTTAAACCTTTTGCTAACTAGCGCCTGTCTAATTAGGTATCGATTGTTTTCCATCATTGTATTACACAGGGAATATTCAGTGAGTGTACAGATACAGTTCATCGAAAAGGAGCAACTTTCAGAGCCAGAGCTGGTAAAGAGAGCCAAGCTGGGAGATAAATCTGCCTTTAAGCAGATCTATAAATTGCACCACAAGCGTGTCTACGCTCTCTGTTTCAGGCTCGCTGGCCAAATAGATCTAGCCGAAGAAGCAACTCAAGATACATTCGTTCGTTTATGGCAGAAACTGCCTCAATTTAACGGGGATAGCCAATTTGCGACCTGGCTTCATAGCCTTACCGTTAATCAAGCATTAACCAGCATCAAGAAACATAAAAGCTTCTGGGCAAGGTTTTTACCTCTCACAGAGCAAATCGACTTAGGTCATGACAGTTTTGAATATGAGCGCTTAGATAAATTACTACTTAAGCTCCCCGAACGAGCAAGGCTCGTCTATGTGTTATTTGAAATTGAAGGTTATAAGCACGACGAGATAGCTAAGTTACTAAATATTGCAGTTGGCACCAGTAAGGCACAATTCCACCGTGCTAAGAAGCTACTTCAGGAGATGCTCTAATGAGTAATCAACAGCAAAAACTCGCATCTTTAACTTCTGACTTACCTAAAGAGCTTTCACCACAGAAAGACCTATGGGATCAAATTGAGCAGCGGCTGAACGTGCCCTTACAAGAAAATATTAACCCTAAATACCCAGCTAAACGAAATACCTCGTGGTATCTGCTTGCCGCTAGCCTAATGCTATTTGCAGTACTTATAGGCAGTCAGCTTCCTTTTGAAATTAAGGACTCATTGCCTCTGATGACAAATACATCAAAAGATCATTCAGAGCTAATCGCAACGCTTGAAAACATACAATTAGCCCATGAAATGCAGGTATCAGAACTCAAACAAGCAGCTAGTCTCATCAACTGGCAATCGAGTCCATATAGCTCACCTGTTGAAACTGGCATTGAACAGTTGCGGCAAGCTGCACAGCAGATTTACCAAGCATTAATGCAAAACCCTACAGATAATCAGTTATGGCAACTCTGGTTATGGGCGCAACAAAGAGAGATAGAGCTATTAAGACAGGGACAAAAGCTGCCCATATCACAACACTCACAAGGAGAGATAATATGAAAAGAATCAAACTCAGTCAGTTTTTACTTATTCCATTAATTTTATTAAGCAACTTAACCCTAGCAGCACAGAGTGTTGATAAACAAATAGAAGTAGAGAGCGATCTTAAACTTAATATCAAAGTACTCAGAGGCGAGGTCAACATTCAGAGCTGGGATAAACAAGCTATCAGTGTTAAAGGTACTTTAGATGAGCTAAGTGAAGGCTTCTTGTTCGAAAAACAGGGTCAATCAGTCACCATTGAAGATCAAATGCCCCGTCAATTCCGCGGCAACGACAAAGATGGCTCTTCGCTAACAATCATAGTTCCTCGAAATCTGACCTTATATGCAGAAGGTGTTTCATCAAGTTATCAATTAGCCTCATTAGCTGGAGATATCAGAGTTAACTCGGTCAGTGGTGACATTCGTGCCAATGACATCAGTGAGCAAGTACTGTTCCACACGGTATCAGGTGATATAGTCTCTTCAAGACTCAATGGAAAAACACGGCTTGAAACAGTATCCGGCAGTATTGAAGATGAGCAAAGTGATGGAGAGATAAGCTACAAATCAGTCAGCGGTAATCTTGAAGCAGATTCGATGGCTACTAAGGTGTCTATTGAGCAAGTTTCTGGTGATGGTGCAATCAGATTACAGCAACTGAAAAGCCTTGATGTAAAAAGCATTAGCGGGGATATAGCGCTATCAATTAAGGGGTTAACATCAATGGCTAATCTAGACAGTGTCAGTGGTGATATCTCAATCAAGTTGCCTAAAACTATTGATGCTAGGTTTAACCTTAACGGCGGCCCTGGTGGGAAAATTCACAATAACTTTAGTGAAGATAAGCCTAAAAAAGAGAAGTATTCGCCCACCTCTTTTCTCAAGTTTCAGAGCGGTGAGCCCAAGGCTGATATAAAAATCAGCACCATCAGTGGGGATATCGAGCTAAAAAGAGGCTGATAAGTTCGGTATAGAGATGCTAATTTGCATCTCTATACTTGTGTGTTAATCAAAGTGGTTCTTAACACTTGGAAGCGATAACTTTAAGCTTAAACAGATGCAATCTCTTCATCTGTAAGGTAACGCCATTCACCCGGCTCTAGGTCATCGTCTAAACAGATCTCCCCAACGCTTTCTCGATGAAGCCCAACAACTTTATTGCCTACAGCCGCAAACATACGCTTCACTTGATGGTATTTACCTTCAGTAATCGTCAAACGGGCAGTATGAGCATCTATAATTTCAAGTACAGCAGGCTTGGTCAGTCCATCTTCACTTTTTAGCTGAATCCCCTGAGAAAAAGTCTCAATTAACCCCGTATCAAGCTCTTCAACAAGTTTAACTAGGTAGCTTTTGCCACAATCCTTCTTTGGTGAAGTGATTTTATGTGACCACTGACCATCTGTCGTGATCAAAACCAAACCTGTAGTGTCTATATCTAACCTTCCAGCAATATGCAGATCATCTGGTTTTTCTATATCAAGGAGGTCTATTACTGTGGGGTGAACTTCATCATATGTGGCACATATGGTATCAAGAGGCTTGTTGAGCATTAAAAATCTCGGGCCCACTATCGAGATCACATCACCATCTAAACAGACAGTTTGCGTCTCTTTTACTTTAAAACTTGAATCTTTAATTACGACACCATCACAAGTCACAACTCCTTTGTGCAATGCTTTCTTGGCCATAGAGCGAGTCAGCTCGGTTGATTCACAGATAAATTTGTCTAAGCGCACAAGTATTCTCAAGTTCTTAAGGTGAAAGTGGCGCTATTATGAAGGGCTGTGATGTAAAGGGCAAAACTTAAAAAAATCACACTCAATAAGTTCGGTTCACTTAATCAGATAAAAAGTAAAACAGCCCGCTATTTCGTCCACGATTGTCTCTGTATGGTAAGAGGGAGACGACTCTGATTAAGAGACTTACGTTTACGGATAAGGAAACCTTTACTTACAGATGTTCCAAAATAAATCGACAGGGATAATCCCCCCTGCCTTGTTTACACAACCAAATTGGACTTAACATGTGTGACAGTGTGTCACTTATCATCAAGTGCACTGGGTTTTGAGAGGTTTACCGACCAGTTATTACTTTATCTTTCGGTTATCAGAACTATCAAAGCGGTACATCTCACAATATTAAATACAGAAGCTAACAAAATATAATGACCCAAATATGGGCAATGAAAGGATACAGTATGAAGAAAGTACTCGTTGGAGGCTTATGTGCCTCACTGATTGTAGGCTTGGCGGCATGCAACAATAAGGAAGCTGAAGTAAAAGCACCCGAAACCAGTAAAACAGAAACAGCTGCAGCAGTAGAAATAGCATTAACCTCTGGGATTGATTTCGCTAATTTTGATAAGTCCGTTCGCCCACAAGACGACTTTTATAGTTACGTTAACGGTACATGGCTCAAAAACACTGTTATTCCAAGTGACAGAACCAGCACAGGTGCCTTCTACGATCTTCGTGAAAAGTCTCGAGATGATGTTAAAGCCATTATTGAAGAGGTTGCAGCTACCCCAAATCTCGTAGCAGGCAGTGACGAACAGAAAGTGGCCGACCTATATCGCTCATTTATGGACACTGATACGCTAAACCAACTCGGCACAGCGCCTATTCAATCTGAAGTTGAGAAAATTGACGCGCTAAAAACCAAAGCAGACCTAGTGAGTTACTTTGCTCACAGTCAGATCATTGGCTCAGGCACCCCGCTCGCATTTTATATCGATGTTGATGCCAAAGACTCAAGTCGCTACGCGACTCATATCTGGCAATATGGCCTAAGCCTTCCAGAGAAAGACTACTACTTCAATGATGGAGAACGCTTCGTCAATATTCGTAAGGCTTATGTTGAACACATAGAAAAGATGTTTACCTTAGCAGGTTTTGAAGCGCCTAAAGCGAGTGCTGAGCAGGTTCTAGCACTAGAAACGGCCATCGCAAGCAGACATTGGGACGTAGTAGAAACCCGCGATAGCACCAAAACTTACAACCTATATCAAGTTAAAGACCTAGCCACCTTAGCGCCAGATATCGACTGGAATGGTTACTTATCTACCTTAGGTGTTGCAGACCAAAAAGATATCATCATCAATCAACCAAGCTTTATTGAAGGTTTCAATGAAGTGCTTAAGGCCAATGAACTTTCGACTTGGCAAACTTACATGAAGTGGCAGCTATTAACTCACTTTGCTGGAGAGATGACAGGACAGCTTGATAATGAGAATTTCGAATTTTTCTCCAAAACGTTAAACGGACAAGCTGAGCAACAACCTCGTTGGAAGCGCGGCGTAAGTACAGTTAACAGTGTATTAGGCGAAGTCGTAGGCAAAGTTTATGTTAAACGCCACTTTGCCCCTGAAGCCAAAGAGCGTATGCAAGTGCTCGTTGAGAACTTACGTGGTGCTTACGGAACCAGTATCGACAACCTAGAGTGGATGAGTGCAGACACTAAGGTTGCAGCTAAAGACAAGCTGGCTAAATTCGACCCTAAAATTGGTTACCCAGACAGATGGGAAGATTACTCTAAGCTGACTATTAAAGCTGATGATTTAGTTGGCAACGGTATTCGCGCCAATGAGCTTGGGCATGAAAAAGAGTTGGAAAAACTTGCAGGTCCTATCCGTAAGTGGGAATGGCATATGACACCTCAAACGGTGAATGCTTACTACAACCCGACCATGAACGAAATTGTTTTCCCAGCAGCTATCTTGCAGCCACCATTCTTCAATATGCAAGCTGATGATGCGGTTAACTACGGTGGTATTGGTGCTGTTATCGGACATGAGATGGGCCACGGTTTCGATGACCAAGGTGCAAAGTTTGATGGTGAAGGTAATATGCGTGACTGGTGGACAGAGCAAGATCTCTCTGAGTTTGCCGAACGTGGTAAAGCCTTAGTTGCGCAATATGATGGTTACGCCGTTTTCGACGACTTGAATGTCAATGGTGAGCTAACGTTAGGCGAAAACATTGGTGACTTATCAGGTGTGACTATCGCTTACAAAGCCTACAAGAAATCACTCGATGGTAAAGAAGCGCCTGTCATTGACGGCTTAACTGGCGATGAGCGATTCTTCATCGGCTTTACACAGATCTGGCGAGCTAAGATTAAAGAGGAGTCGATGCGTAACCGTGTTGCAACCGACCCACACTCACCTGCTAAGTTCCGCTCTCTGGGCGCCCTGTCAAACATGCCACAGTTTTACACAACCTTTGACGTAAAAGAGGGGGATGCCATGTATATCGCCCCTGAAAAACGTGTGAAAATCTGGTAATTTACAAACCTAAATTAACCTTTAAAAAGAGTGCTTTAAGCACTCTTTTTTTATACCTTAAACTTTTTAAACCTATTATGAATAAAAGTTAATTTGCCGTTCAGCCTAGATTAAGTAGTAGGGGGATAGATTAATCACATCGTTTAGTTATTTCGTTGTCTTTTTTGAGTCATGGAGCTAATTTGATGTTAATTAATAGTATGAACCGTTTATTTCGAACCTTTTTTATTTTCCTTCTCCTTTTGTCCACTCGGACCGGTTTTGCTGCCACCAACGAAATACAAACCAGTGTCAAAGAGAAGAGTGATAACTACGCAGTTCGACAGGCACTAAGTAAAAACCTGACTGGGCTTACCTCGATACAGAGCATTCAATACCACCCGCCTAGACAGACCAGTAGTGATTTAGACACCCTCTATTCACAAGCTCACGGTGCTCAAGCTGAACTTAGTAAGCTACTCACTCAAATCGCTCACTCTCATAAATTGACACCTTTACTGCCTGAGGTAAAAAGTTATCAACGCGCATCATATAAGGTAAATACTAAGTTAAATGGAGATGCTAGCCAACTGACCGATCTCGCAAGAGCAACTTTAGTTGCTGATAATATCCATGACCTAGTGACAGCATATGAAGCGCTAAATGAACAAAGCCAAATGGTTCAAGTTAAGAACCGGTTCGCCACACCTAAGGAGTCGGGCTATCGCGATATAAACATGCTCGTAAAACTACCAAAGTCAGGCATGATAGCTGAGGTACAACTGCATCTACATGAGATAGCAAAAATTAAAAGTGGTGCAGAGCACCAAGTTTATGAAGAGGTACAAACTATCGAAGGAATAGCATCAAGTGAAAACAGAATGCTAAACGATATTGAAAAAGCACAGATAACGCGTCTTCGCCAGATGTCTCATAAGCAATATCATAAAGCTTGGCTACAGTATAAACGTATCGATGCAGCAGACTTGATCACAGCATCAGTTGCCTAATTGCTAACAATGCCAACTCATACAAGATATACTTGAGCCCATAAACAGATAACCAGCGAAGAGACAATGCACGAAATCATAGAGAAACTTCAGGAACAAAGTGAAACGGTTCCTATCCCTTTAGAGCTCCCTACATTTGAACAAATTGTAGTGGTCGAAGAGGAGATTTTAATGCCTCTTCCTGCTGAGCTAAAGGAATACCTACTCTATGCCAGCGATGTCATCTACGGTAGCTTAGAGCCCGTCACCGTCAGTGACCCTTACTCCCACACATACCTTGCTGAAGTCACCGCCTACGCTTGGTCAATAGGGATGTCACGTGAATACGTAGCCATATGCCAACAGGGCAATAGCTTTTACTGTATCGATCAAGAAGGTCAGGTCATGCTGTGGAGCGAAGACGAGCTAGAAAGTGAAACTTGGGAAACATTCTGGCAATGGGCTGAAGAGGTCTGGTTGCAAAGTTAAGCCTCTGATTCTATATTCTAGCAGTTTATCTATTCGTTCAAGTATCTCTATGTACATAGCTTTACAATAGCTAACAGCTGTACCTTGCCAAAAGTGCAGATGTAGCTGTGTAGACACTAAAATTTTGGAAGTACCATGTCAAAAAATATCGCCCTGAATGCCACCGAAATAAAGTTTTTGCGCCTATCTCTCGGTATTACTGCAGCGCAAGTTGCAGATTTAAGTAAATCGACTGAAGCTGATGTCCTAGCCTGGGAAGCTGGTGAAACACCTGTTTCAGGTCTAGCAGAAAAAAAGCTGTTAGAGATAGATGAGATCATTGAGATGCAGGTGCTCAACACTTGCGATGGTATCGAAGAGCTATTTAAGAAAGAGCCTAAACGTCAGCTTAGCTTCGTGGTTTACCCTAATCAAGCAAGCTACGCACAATACAACCCTGAGTTCCTAGGCTCACTACCGCTAACAGAGCTTTATAATATGGCCGCTTGGCGTATTAAAAAAGAGTGTAAGCTAGTGCTTGAAGTCGATGTGACTCTGGTGCCTCTCGATGTTGAAGCCTACAAGGCTTATCGTGAAAAAGAGGGCTTAAAAGAGAGCCGTGAAATACGGGCTAAATGGGCAGCTACACAAATCTAGTTTCGAGTTTCGTAAACATAAATGAGAAAAAGCATCTAAATAGATGCTTTTTCTTTTAAAGGCTAGTCAAAGTTGCCAGCTAATACTTTGCAATAACAAGCTAAAAGCGAGGTTATGCAGCTCCAGCCATCTCTTTCTCAAGCGCCTTCGCCATTGCCGGACGCGCTGTCACCCTGTCCCTATAGCTGGCAAGCTTTGGCGGGATATCTTGTTCAAATCGTGTCGCCCAAAGTAGAGTATGAGCGAGCAAAATATCCGCAGCACTTAACTCATCGCCAAGTAAAAAGTCACTGTCCGGTAACCAGTTTTCAGCTAAGTTAGCCGCCTTATCAAACTCCCATTTGGCGACAGCAAACATGCTCTCTTGACGTATCTCTTCTGGCAAAGCGAATTTGTGTTTACCTATGGTCCATAATGGCTGTTCAAGCTCACAAATGATGAAGCTCACCCATTTATGATGTAAGGCTGATGCATCACTTCCCTGTTCAGGTAATAGCTTACGATCTCCGTACTTCTCTGCTAAAAAAAGAACAATCGCTGCTGATTCTGTGATAACCAACTCATCATCGATTAACGCAGGAACTTTACCACAAGGGTTCACAGCCAAAAAATCTGGATTGCGGCTATCTCCCTTGGCAAAGTTAATAAATTGATATTGCCAATCTAAACCTAGCTCCTCTAATGTCCACGATACACGTAATGAACGGCTGCGAGGCACACCATATAACTTGATCATCTTTACTCCCTCAAAGTTAAACAAAAATACTGGCTCCATTAAAGCAAAAAAAGTTTAATTATGAAATCCTGAAGCAGAACAACTACACTATTACTAGGTCAATTCATGAAAGCTGTTTTATGTCTAAAGCAACCCTCCTACTGATTGAAGATGATGAGTTTATGGTCAAGCAGATTAGCAAACTTGCTGAGTCGAGCGGCTTTGAACATATAGTGCATTTTGATAGCTTGCCTGACGATCAAGCCTACTTAGATGCAGATCTTATCGTCGCTGATATCCAACTGCCCAATATGGTCGGCATAGCCCATATAGATAAACTGATCACTTTAGAGGGGCATAAGCCTGTGATCATTATGTCTGGCTTAGACCAGATGACTCTCTCCTCAACGCTCACCATTCTTAAAATGAAAAAGGTTAATATTGTTGCCGCACTGACTAAACCATTCAACAGAAAAGAGTTTAAAGATATTTTACTCGCAAACCTTCCTCATTAGATTTCCTCCCCCCACTAGCAAAGATGACAAGCTAGGTATTCATAATCCATTGCTAATTAACTTTTTCAATTAGCAAAAAATACTTTTAATAATCAGGCTATGCGTGTCAACATGCATCGATACGAATATTAAGTTGTTATGGAGCAGACAAACTAAGATGAATCTAATGGATAAGCCACAAACAGAGTCTCAAGTTAAGTATCAACAAAATTCTCCTTTAAACTCCTCTATTAATACTGGGACTCTTTTATCTCGGTCTCGCTACCTTTTAAGTGCGGTAGGACCAGGATTATTGATGGCGGCAGCAGCAATTGGCGCCTCTCACCTTGTCGCTTCAACTCGTGCAGGTGCTGAATTTGGTTGGCAATTGGCTTGGCTTATTCTAGCGGTTAACTTACTTAAATATCCCTTCTTTGCTGCGGGGGCGCGTTATACCGCTTCAACTGGGGAAAGCTTACTTCATGGCTATCAAAAGCAAGGAAAGGGCTACCTTTTACTTTTTACTTGCCTAAACACTATAGCAGCCATAGCCAGTACTGCGGGCGTTGCTATGTTGACTGCCGCTATGTTAACGCTTTTCATCCCTCTCTCTATAGATGTGCTTGCACTGATTGTTTTGCTATCTAGTCTTGCGGTGCTTATCTTAGGCCATTATGCGCTACTCGATAAGCTAACTAAGGTGATCATGCTATGCCTAACTCTATCTACCTTAGCGGCTGTAGCTTTAGCCTTTAATGCTTCACCGGTAGTACAGCCGGGCTTTATTTCTCAATCTCCTTGGCAGTGGGGCTATATCGGTTTTCTCGTGGCTATGATGGGGTGGATGCCTGCTCCGATTGAAGTCAGTGCCTGGAACTCGATTTGGCTACTCGAAAAAAGCAAAACACAACAAATATCTAAACAGCAGGCGATATTTGATTTCAACTTTGGTTATCTGACAACCGCAATACTCGCGGTCATATTTCTAGCGCTCGGTGCTTTAGTTATGCATGGAAGCGGCGAGCACTTTTCAGCCTCAGGGGCAACATTCGCTAGTCAATTGATCGACCTTTACAGCCAAGTGCTGGGAGATAGCAGCCGTTACTTGATAGGCGCGGTGGCGTTACTGTGTATCTTTAGTACCACTGTAACCGTTATCGACGGCTATAGTCGCACGCTTAACTTGGGCTGGCATTTAATCACTCAAAAAAACGCAACTGAAAAAGGATTAACGTTTGTCATGTTAATCGTGAGTGCGCTTGGTCTAGCCATTGTATTGTTTTTTAAAGGGGCGCTGCTGCCCTTGCTTGAGTTTGTAATGATACTCGCCTTTATGACCACTGTAATTTTCGCTTGGTTAAACTATAAGTTAATGACAAGTGAAGCATTGGCGGAATCTGATCGTTACGGCTGGAAAATGAAGCTGCTGTCAATGCTAGGTATGACATACCTCATCGGCTTTGCTTTGCTATTTATCTACTGGATGATGACAAAATAGGGATGTACTCAATGAGATTAGTAAGAGAAATGAATGTACGCCTGTCAGTTATTCAATGCAGCACTTCAGCTTACATAAGGTTTTTACTGGCCTTATCACTTATCGTACTGCTCAATATCCTAATGGTAAAACCAGTATTTGCCGATTTCCCTCCACTTAATAATCAGCAAGAAGCCTTAAAGTCACAGGGGGGGATTGCCCCAAAAAGCTTAGGCGCTGAGATTAAAGATACGATAGATAACTCGCTACAGCCCTTTAGCGGCAGTGTTCTCTTGCTACAAAATAACGAACCTTTGCTGAAAATGAATAAAGGACGAGGGATCAACCAAAGATCAAGCTTCATCATAGCCTCACTCTCAAAACAGATCACGGCCACACTCGTCTTGCGAGCTATAGATTCAGGGAACCTTGACCTAAATACCTCAATCAATAGTTACCTGTTTGATGGACCGTATACTGAAACAGAACTCGCCGATGTAGAGCAAGCCATTGAAGGTGGAAGCTCAGAAGAATTTGATGCAAAATTTGAAGTAGCACCAACCACTGAAGAAGTGACTAAATTATCAGAAGCGCCTTCTACCAAGCTAAATCGTTCAAATGACTGTGCAACAATTGACTGTACAACAACCGAAACTGACCAAACAGAAGTAAGCCCTTCAATAATTTATGGCATAGATACAGAAGCGCAGAGTGAAAGCCTATTTAATCCGCATCGCTACAATCAAAAAATAACTATTCATCAACTACTTAGTCACACATCAGGAGTTAGTAAACTCGGGACCCCTAATCATTTTACTCCCGGTAACCAATTTAAATACTCTAACCTAGGCTACTCGCTACTTGCAGAAATACTCGAAAAAGCCTACCAACAACCCTTTTCTGAACAGATCACACGCTTCGCCATGGAAAATGGGATCAGTGGACTTTATGCAGAAGTGGGCACTGTAGATAATATTCGTCAGCGCGCTCCATCCCTTGCGATTGGCCTCAATGAAGTGGGCAATACCCTGACACCATCAAACCTAGAAAACACAGCAGATTTACTCCCTGCTGGCGGGCTAATATCTACCGCTAAAGCGTTCTCAACCTTTCAGCAGAAACTGCATTCGGGCAAATTAATGACCCCCAAAAGTTATAATTTGATGACAAGCTCATACAGTGAGATCTCGTTCCTTTGGCCTGATATGAGTTACGGTTATGGCCTGAGAATAAATCGAGAAGATGGAATAACAGAGTACAGCCACACTGGTTACATTGCTGGTTACATGTCTATGTCACTGCACTATCCAGAATTCAATTTAGACCTAATCATACTGGAAAATATCTCCCTAAATCTTAATGACTTAGATAGAGTATTTGAGCTACATAACAAGGTACGTACGTTGATCAGACAATCTCTTATTGCCAAACAAGGCCATGAGAGTAACGAGATTTAGATAAATAAACGACTTAGACAATATAAATTAATTCAGGCAAAAGCTTAAACTCGGTTATAATAGCAAACACAAGATCCCGCAGATGCGGAATCAACCAGAGAATAATAGATAGCTATGATAAACAACGATATTTTACGCCGTATACGTTTCGTGTTTGATTACCAAAATGCCAAGATGATTAAAATCTTTGCTAAGGTAAAACATGAGGTCTCTCAAGAGCAACTTATCAACCTGCTAAAGAAAGAAGCAGAAGAAGGTTACCAACCTTGTAACGATAAGACCATGTGTCTGTTCTTAGATGGCTTGATTATCGAAAATCGTGGCCTTAAAGAGGGCGCAGAGATCCCAGAGCCTGTAGCACAGATCAATAACAACCTTATCTTCAAAAAGCTAAGGGTTGCTTTAGAGATGCGTGAAGATGACATTATCAGCACATTAGCTTTAGCTGACTTTAGTATGTCTAAATCTGAGCTTGGCGCGCTGTTTAGAAAACCAGGTCATAAACACTTTAAAGAGTGTGGCGATCAGGTGCTGAGAAACTTCCTTGCCGGCCTTTCTATTAAGCACCGCGGTAAATAGCAGCTTGATTTAATCAAAAAGCACAATATAAAAAAGCACAGCTCAGGCTGTGCTTTTTGTTTTAAACGCTTCCACATTGCGAAATAAAAAAAAGACCTAAAAAAGAGCTAAAAAAAGGGTTCAAAACAGAACAAAGATCACATTTCATGATAATCTTCTTTTACTGCAGTATCCATAACTACAACTATCAAAAGGTTACCAATGGACGATCATAAACGCCCCCTCTACCTCCCCTTCGCTGGGCCCGCTATTCTCGAAGCCCCTTTGATTAACAAGGGCAGTGCATTCACCGATGAAGAACGAGTCTTTTTTAACCTGGAAGGTCTTCTTCCTCACGTTATCGAAACCATCGAAGAGCAGGCGTCCCGTGCTTATGATCAGTACACCAATTTTACCAATGATTTAGATAGACATATCTACCTGAGAAACATACAAGATACTAACGAAACGCTCTACTATCGCTTGGTTCAAAATCATATTACCGAAATGATGCCTATTATCTATACCCCAACTGTGGGTATGGCTTGTGAACGTTTCTCTAAGAACTATCGCCGTAACCGCGGCCTATTTATCTCGTACCCGAATAAAGACCGCATCGATGACATTCTAAATAACTCGACGCGTCAGAAAGTAAAAATTATCGTGGTTACTGATGGTGAGCGTATTCTAGGGCTTGGCGATCAAGGTATTGGTGGCATGGGAATACCAATTGGTAAGTTGTCTCTTTACACCAGTTGTGGTGGGATCAGCCCTGCATATACTTTGCCTATTACCTTAGACGTGGGCACAGATAACCCACACTTACTCGAAGATCCTATGTACATGGGCTGGCGCCATCAGCGTATTGGCGGTGAAGAGTACACTGAGTTTGTCGAAGCATTTATGCAAGCTGTCAGCCGCCGTTGGCCTGATGCCTTGATCCAATTCGAAGATTTCGCTCAGAAAAATGCCATGCCATTACTTGAGCGCTACAAAGATCAGTACTGCTGTTTCAACGATGACATCCAAGGTACAGCTGCCGTAACCGTTGGTTCACTGCTTGCTGCATGTAAAGCTGCAAAGAGTAAATTAAGTGAACAACGCGTTGCCTTTTTAGGTGCAGGTTCTGCGGGCTGTGGTATTGCCGAAGCCATCATTGCACAAATGGTGTCTGAAGGTATTGATGAAACCCAAGCTCGTAGCCAAGTATTTATGGTTGACCGCTGGGGACTGCTACAAGACAACATGCCTAACCTGCTAAACTTCCAGCAAAAACTAGCTCAAAAATCAGAGACGATTGAAAGCTGGAATACCGAGAATGGCAATGTTAGCTTGTTAGATGTCATGAATAACGGTAAACCAACCGTACTTATCGGTGTATCAGGTGCGCCAGGATTATTTAGCGAAGAGATCATCAAAGCGATGCATGCAAACTGTGCTCGCCCTATCGTCTTCCCACTATCTAACCCAACAAGCCGCGTTGAAGCCACGCCAAAAGATGTGCTTCATTGGACTAACGGCCAAGCACTCGTCGCAACTGGTAGCCCGTTCGAACCAGTCGTTATTGATGGTGAGGGTTTTGAGATTGCTCAGTGCAATAACAGCTACATCTTCCCAGGCATTGGCCTAGGAGTGTTAGCCGTTGGTGCCAAGCGAGTCAGCGATGAGATGCTCATGGCATCGAGCCGAGCGCTTGCAGAATGCTCACCACTGGCTATTGATGGAGAGGGGCCATTACTCCCTCCTCTTGAAGAGATTCAGCGTGTCAGTAAGCATATTGCTTTTGCTGTCGGCAAAGTAGCCGTTGAACAAGGGCACGCCCTTCCTTGTACCGATGAACTGCTAGCACAGTCAATAGAAGCAAACTTCTGGACTGCAGAGTATCGACGTTACAAACGAACTTCATTCTAACTCTTAACTAAGAGTTAGGTCAGAAAGTTGGTTTAAACTTCGAGCTTCGAGCTTCGAGCTTCGAGCTTCGAGCTTCGAAAACAGATTAAAGCTACCAAGTAACCTTGGTAGCTTTTTTATTACCTACGAATGACAGTTTTTGCTATCTTCTGGTTTGCTTCTTGTTGATTTAGTACTCGGAAGTATGTTTGAAGATTATACTTCCATTGTAACCTAACGCCTGTCAGGCGGGGCATGGGCAGCGACTTCAGCGAAACGCCGTGAACACATCCGTGTGGGCTCTACCAAAACATCTGACCTACAAGGGTGTGGGGAATGCCGAAGAAATGCAGGGAAGGTTTCCGGCCATGTTTTGGAAGCTCCCAGCCGCATCTACACTGATTGTTTACAAGAAAGCTATCTTTTAGATTTTTAATTACTTCAATAAGTTAACTTTAATTACGCCTTACTTTGTGTAGAACTCAACATGAAAGATAAAACCAGTGAACTTAACTGATACTAATAAAACTCGATGAAGCATAAAAAATACAAAAAAAACTTGTGATTAGACAAGAGATAAAATAATGAACTTACTGCACCTCCAAGCCTTGTTAATGGCAATTGAGACTGGCTCTATTTCTGCAGCGGCGCGACAGCTAGGTAAACGGCAATCTCAGGTTAGCCAATGGATCTCCGATTTAGAGATTGATTTGGGAGTGAGCTTTTTTGATCGCTCGGGTAACAAGACGAGCTTAAGTCAGGATGGCGAAAAGTTATTGCCCTACCTCACCCACAGCTTGAGCCAACTAGATAAGTTTGTCCAAAGTGCCCAGGTTCTTGCAGAAAGTGAACCAAGTACACTAAGGATTGGTATGGAAAACTATATTCCTGATATCGCTTTTTCTCCTGTGCTGGCATCTTTATTCGATACGCCAAACCTGAGTATTGAGGTGTACCGAGAAGAAGTCGGCCAGCTAGAGAAAGATCTCTGTGAAGGACATACAGATATCATTCTGACTCACGAATCTGACACAGTCCATCACACTCAGTTTGACTACTGCCGTTTAGGTTATTATCACGAAGAGCTGGTTTGTAGCCCTCAGCATGCCTTGGCTAAACTCCCTAACATAAGCTTGCAAGACTTAAGTCAATACAGTGAATTAGTTTGGGGTGATGTTGGTCATAGTGATGAAAACGGATTCAGCCCTAACTACGGGCTATTTTCTGATATCAATACCCTCATCGCTATGCTAAAACGAGGGAAAGGCTACGCGTTTCTCCCCCATGAATATGTGAGTTCGATGATTTCGGATAAACAACTCATCCCCCTAAATTGCGATTTTGAGCGCGTAGGGATCAAGCGTAAAGTAGAGATCTGTTGGCGCAATGGCTTAACCTTATCTAGCAAGGGAGCCAAAGCGATTGATGCTTTCAAGCAGGAGCACCAGTTAATCTAGTGTCAGTTTAAAACACTCATCGCTGGCATCCGATGAGAACTCTACCAGCAATACAGCCATTTAGGGTACTTATTTAATAACAATGGCTACAGGCTAGTGCTCCTCAGCATCGAACACTACTTTACCTTGCAACAGCGTCATAATGACCTCGGCGTAAACAATTTCTTCAACTGCTAATTGAGTAATATCACTGTCAATTATTGCGAAATCGGCAGATTTCCCAACTTCGATTGAACCCGTTACCTCACTAATCCCAAGACTAGCGGCGGCATTGATGGTGTAAGCATCGATGGCTGTATCTATGTCGGGTAAACCAGTTGCCCCCATTGTTATACTGTTGGCAATGCCTACCAAAGGATTGATATTGTGTACATTCCAATCGCTGCTTAAAGAGACATTTGCTCCAGTATCAAAAATAGTCTTTAGGTTCATCAACAACCTACTACGCTTTTCACCAAGAAATGGTTCTGCCCAGCTATGATCGTGATGGGCGACATAATCCGAGCCCACTTGGAAATCTGCGGTTATGTCTAACTTAGCAAAGCGTGGCACATCTTGAGGATTAACCAGTTCAACATGGGTTAAGGTATAGGGTCTGCTAGCGCCCTTATTGCGAACATATTCAACCGCATTAAGTGACTCCCTTATCGCCCCATCACCAATAGCATGAATATGGGCACCAAAGCCTATTTGATTCAGTTTGTCCAACCAGCTTGGCATCTGTTGCGGGGCAATATAGTTAATGCCCAAAGGTTCATCTGCAATATACGTGTCTATATAGGGCTTCAGTAATTTTGCCGTACCGTTAATAAATATACCGTCACTGTACATCTTCACCTGATCGACAAGTAGCAAACCAGACTTATCACTTGAATGAATGCTCTTCAGGTATTTCAACTGGGCAGCCATAGAGTCAGTAGGGTAGATCCAGGGACGAAGCGATACTCTTGCAGTTAACTCATCATTCTTCTCTGCCGCTCTCCATACCTCATACCAACCTCGCTTCCAATATAATCGACCATCGCCTATGGTGGTAATACCATGAGCTGCTGCCTCTTCCAGCCCAGACATTAGGCCGATATAGCTAGCATCAAACTGGTTTTCTAAACTATTCCACGCCATCTCCATCACCAGATCACCGGCATTATCAAGCAAGATACCATTAAGCTCGCCAGTTTCCTCGTCTTTAAGAATTTTGCCGCCTTGAGGTTCAATCGACTCTTTGGTGATCCCTGCACGCCTTAGTGCTTGTGAGTTCACCCACATTGAATGTGACGTTTGCTCCATGATAACAACGGGATGGTCGGGGTATATACGATCTATCACTTCAAGCGGTGTACTGTCATTCTGCTCATGAAGCACTGCATCAATGGAAAAACCGTAACCCATCAACCATTCATTATCATTGGCTTGTTTACGACAGGCCTTCAGGTAGGGAACTTGCTCAGCCAGCGAGGCATCCATATTTAACTCGCAGTTCCCACCCGCTGATGATGCAGCTTCAAACACATGATTGTGATTATCAATAAACCCCGGCATCACAAAGGCATGTTCCAAATCAATTACTTGAGTTTGGGCGTTACGATAGCCATTCACGCCATCTTCATTACCTATATAGACTATATTTCCATCATAGACTGCCAAAGTATCAGCACTCTGATGACCATAAATCACTGCATTAGTCATGATCAAATCTGCCAGTTCTGCTGGCTCTGTAGTCTCGGCTTTACAACTTGTAGCCCCCATGACTAAGCCCGCTATCAGTGCAAGTGAATACACTTTCTTCATAAGTTCATCCTATTTCCCCAAACTCTAAATAAGTATAGGGAATCTTGAGTTCAATTTCAGACAGGCTAACGTAAGAGAAAAAATAAACAAAAGTACTCACTATCTAAAATTTGAGATAGTGACATTTAGGTATAGAAACTAGATAAATTATCGCTCGATCATTAGATCATATGGGGTTATGCGGAGTGAGTGTAAACTTTCTTGAGTTTACCTTACATTTCATAAGTATAAGGCTTTTCTAGACTCTTTTCACTTACGCATTTCTGTCCAAAAATTAGCTACAAGCCAAAACACTTAAATCGAAGAAATGAACCACCTGATGTAGATGCGGCTGTGGGCTTAGATTTCAGGGTGAGGTATCACTACGTGATACTCTTCGAACGAGAGACAGGATGTCGAACTGGCAGTTAAACATGAAGGTTGTTTGAAACCGCAGAGCGTATAGGCATATATTAATAGCGTTCCACAGAAGCACATAGACATTCCTCGCCGGACAGGCGGTTGATTACAATTAAGCTCAGATACTCAGTAAACTTCCAAATACCAAAACAGCCAAATGAAACCAGCCTATACAATATTTGAAACTTGTTAATCTACAAGTATAAAAAAGGCCATGGGAGGAACCATAGCCTTAACCGATCCCCTCATTAGCATACTAAAGAAAAGATCTATTTCTCATCCAAGAGAAAACTTATTACTTACCTTCAATAACTGCGCGAATGCTGTTGAGCAAGGCTCTATCAGTACGGGCTTTTTTAAGCTTCTTAGCACTCTCTTTAAGGGAGTCATCCGAGATACGGGTAAAGATACCGTTGTACTCTTTCTCGTCTATAGCATCATCACTGTCTGCAGCTTCTGAAATATCTTGTGCTACACGGCTTAATTGTAACCAGGCATTGGCAATATAAAAGCCATGAAAATCAGATTGTGGTAGCAAGCTTTTAGCACTCTTTGGCAGTGCCTCCCACCCCTTAATAAACTTCTCATCGCTGTCTTCAAGTAGCTCATTGCACAGGTTTGCGTAAGCTTCCAGCAGGTTCTCAGGGATCTTATCCATAGGGATCACAACATTACAGACATTCAGTGATACTTGTTCGACGCGCGTTTTATACTCAGGAGTAATTTCGATCATGTTTTGCTCTATCAGTTTTTAATTCATTAAATGGAAATTTGTCATTAGCTATCATTAAGCTTAGAAGTTGCCGCTAACCTAAAAGCCATAGTTGACCTGCTTAGCGGCATTAAAATGCTCTCAAACACGGCTCTCACAGAGATAACCCTTCCTAATACGGTGATTATGCCAGCTTTTATACCTGCCCAATAATCTAAATGCAAAAAAGACCAAGTGCACGCAGCAAAACACACAAGTGACTAGACTAATGCGCACCCCATAAGATACAGTATGTTATGCTAAAAAAATGCATATAAAGTCTGCATCAGTTAGTTATTGTTCACTATAATTTGTTGTATGCTATATACAAAGAATAATTAGAAGGGTTTCGTAAACATATAATGGCTCATAGGTTGCCCCCTCTCCAGGTAAAGTCGGTTATAGCGCTTTGTAAGCATTTTCCTTTATGGATAGCTTTTACTTACATAATCTTGCTATCTTTTTCCCCTATTAGCAGGGCTGAAGAAACCGATCCTTTTCTAGAGACATTCGAGCTGCTAGAAAGTGGAAAGCTTTTATCGGCCGATGAGCTAAAAGTAAAACTTGATTACCTAAAAGCCAATATCAATGCAGACGACACGAGCAACTACCAAAGGCTACAACGCGCTCTATGTTGGAATATCGACGCCTTTAATCCAGATAAAAGAGATGAAGGGCTTACATTTGTTCAGCAACAACTTGAATCTGAATTAATAAAACAATCAGCAGAAACCGTTGCAGACTTAATGCTTTGCCGTGGCTGGTTTTACCAATTCTCTGGTGAGGTTAGTCTAGCGCTTGATGAATACAATAAAGTTGTCGCAAAAGCTTATCAGCTGGAGTCTCCTCGTCTAATTGCTGACGCTCGTGGATTACGCGGCGCAATGTACTCTTTTCAAGGTAATTATGCATCAGCATTAGAGGATCTACTTACAGCGCAACAGCTATACGAAAGTTTGAATTTAGAAATATGGAGTCGCTATAACTTAGCTGAAATAGCCACTAGCTACCGCCGCTTTGGCGACCCTCAAACTGCAATAAAATATTATGACAAGCTAGTCACTCAGTTTACTCACTCCGGCGATCTTGAGCTAGCTACAGGTATTACAACCGAAATGGCTATCGCACTAGAGGAGTTAGGCGAAAACGAAGCAGCATTAGAGAAATATCTGCAAAGTTATGATTACTGGCACCAAGAAGAAGATGAGCTTGCCATGAGTTTTGTGTCTGTAAATTTAGCTGGCACCCTGATTAAGCTACAACGCCTAGATGAAGCAAGTAAGTACCTGAACTTTGCCCAAAAACACGTCTTAAGCTCAGAAGAAGCCTTTTATAGTTTTATGATGTTATTTCGTGCTCAAATCAGTTTTTTAAACAATCAATCTCAGCAAGCACTGCCCTTTATAGAGGAATCAGAAGCTGCTTTTAACCGAGTCAAAAACTCCAGAGGCTTGACTCAACTTTACATGCTCAAAAGCCAAATTTATGCAGATCTATTAAACTGGGAACTTGCTTATCACTCTCTTGAGCAATATATACGACTACATAATGAACTCGATATAAAACAGCAGAGCCATAGAACAACGGAGATGCGCACTCGATTTAATACTAAACAAGTCGAAAGTGAAAACACGCTTCTCATAGAGAAACAAGAGATCAAAGAGCGAGAGCTAAAGATCCTTCAACAGAATCGATACTTGCAATTCACTGTTATTTTCCTGGCTTTGATAGTGATAATCAACATATCCTTTTTTGCCTATAAGCAAGCTAAGAAGTCCAAGTTATTAGAAGTTTTAGCCTTAACAGATCATTTGACTCAACTCCCTAATAGAAGACACACCTACACTCTTGGAGAGCAACTCTTTGCTGAGAAAGCGCCACTGTCGCTAATCTTATTTGATGCGGACTACTTTAAAAAGATTAATGATCTCTTTGGCCATGATATTGGCGACCAAGCGCTCATTGCACTCGCTAATATTTCCAGTTCAATAATGAGAAGCTCAGATCTCGTTGGTCGAGTTGGTGGAGAGGAGTTTTTAGTCATCTTACCGAATACAGAGCTGCAGCAAGCAAGAGAGATTGCAGAGCGTTTAGTCAAAGCGATTGCTCAATCAGACTTTAGCCATATTGAAGACAAGCTCGCGATGACTATCAGTGCAGGTGTTGCGTCCCGAGACCAAGACAAGCACTTCTCGGAGCTACTACAACGCACTGATAGCGCCCTATATCAAGCAAAGTCTGATGGAAGAAACTGTGCAAAATCGGTTTAATCAATGGTATTAACCCGTAGTAAGAGAGAACATTGCTAAAAAGAAAAGAGTAGGAGAACAAAGAGTAAGAAAAGCAAGCGAATTAGTGATTAAGCCAAAGGATATCAACCGAGTCGGAGACTGAAATTGACAGATGTGTATCATCAAAGTATTTCGTATAAAGTCGCTTAAACTTTCCAGAGGTTTTGAAAGCCGTTAATGCTTCAGCCCAATGCTCTATAACCTGCTGATGAGTCCCTTTTGAAAAAGCTAAATAGAGAACAATTTCATCGAGAACAAATACAGGCTTAACACTCGTAGCCTGTTCGCCTACTTTTTCAAGTAAGCTAGCCACAGCAACATCAGCTTGACACCATAAACGAACTCTCCCTCTAAAAAGCTGCTTAGCGGAGTGCTCGGGATAACTTGCCAACTGGAGGTTTGTCACGCCAGCTTGTTTTAATAAACTCTCGCCAATGGTGTCCCGGTAAACCCCTATCGCGCCTACAGTCTTAAGCTCGTCGGCACGCTCAATTTCAATCTCATCTTCAGCGAGCGCGAACAAAGATATCTTACTGCTCAGAATAGGGCCAACAAAGTGAAATTTATTACGGCGGGTTTCATTGATTGATGTGGCAAACAACAACACATTAGCCCGTGTCTCTGCAATAGATAAGGCTCTAGCCCAAGGCATTACCTCAATCTGTTGTTCGTTTTCGACAGAAAGCTGCAACTGCTCAACTAACTCTACAGCAAAGCCTTTAGCAGCACCGGACTCCTCATAGGAGACTGGTGCCCAAGGTTCTGTAATTAGGCGTAGTTCAGGGCTGGAAACGGCAGCTCTTACCTGAGCGGCTTGAGCATTTAATGAAACGAGCATACATGTGGCAACAGTCACTGTCAGAATCAAAGCCAAAGTCAGTGCCTTGAGCATAAACTTGAATGGAGCTAAACACTTTCCCATAAATCCTCTTGGTATGCTTAAAGCCTGTGAAGAGTTGATAACACAGGCCTAGCTTATACCAATTTAACTATAGCAAAAGTGACATATTGTATTTCCCCTGCACCTCAGTTAATTGTCATTATCTTGATACCCCCTCAACATCACCTTCATCAATGAATATTCAGTGGCACTTGTTCATCTATAAGCCTAGGGATTCAGGAGATAATATGATATTTAAAAAGTTAAAAACTCACGTAGCTGCTGCAGCGATAGCAACAGGTTTATCGTTTTCAAGTGTCGGGTTAGTCGGTTACTCTGCACCTGTAATGGCCGTAGCAGAAGAGAACTCAATCTATACCATTACCGTATGGAAGATTCATCCTGGTAAACATATAGAGTTTATCGAATACATGAAGGAATGGGAGGAGGTTTATAAGGTGATCAAACTCCCTCCAATGAAGTGGTACAGAAAGATATCCGGTGATAGTTATGACTTTGTCAGTGTGAGCCCGCCTTTTGATCGCACCGCTGAACATGAGATGGAGCGCGTTGGTAAAGAGCGTGGCTTACCTATCGGGTATAACTACACATTAAAGCTCAATGAGTTCGTCGATAGCTATACCAGCACCATAGTCGAAGGCCCCCAGTCAATGGCAAACTTACTTGATCAAATTGATTAAAGATAAGCTCCTAGGTTCTAAAACCTAGGAGCTCTATGCTAATAGCTCAGAACTAAAAACTCTTAGATAGGATGATAGGATAAACCGATATAGGCTTGGCCTTTCCAAGTATCTAGCACTAAACTGACCTTCTCATTTGCCTGTGGCCACTCGCTAAAGAGTTTGTACTCTCCAATAGCGGTTAACTCACATAACTTAGCCCTATCTATGCTTTCCAATGGATTAATAGAAAGCTCATTCAATTTTGTCTCACCAAACTGTGACACCATACCTTTTCTTATCTGCTTATATTGCTCAACACAAGTTAAAGAATCCGCATTAATAGAGTGATAAAACAAAATATTCTTCAACTTGCCTTGCTCGGTAAACAGAAACTCCTGATGGAACTCAGTACCAAAAAGCTCACTCTCATAGGTCAGTCTATTTGCCTGCTCATCACTTGGCTTAGCCACTTGTGATTCTTTCACCTGCTCAAATGAAAGGTGCCAGTCAATCGACATAGGTAAAACAGTGGTACCTATAACACCTCGCTCACTCTGTGCTGCTGGTTTTTCCTCATTATGAGCTAAAGCAGAAAAGGAAAACTGATAAGAGAAAAATGCAGCCATAGCAATAGCAGATAGAGTTAAATTTGATTGTGATTTCATAGAGACTCCAGTGACTTAGTTTTAGTTAACCTATCACGCAGGTAGATATGAGTCTTATAACGGTTCGCAGCTCAAATGAAGAAGATTTGTTATAACAAATTTTTTCCCATCGCTTATGCTGACACACTGCAGTCGTACTTTAGCACTATTACTCTAGTTATCTCGTCCTTATTAGCACAAGCATTCACTTTCCCTAATTTAGAACATATAGCCAATATTAACAGTCACTTAATATAAATCAGCAATTAACCAGCTAGTAGTAAAGTATTAGTCACCGAACTAATTATATGCTTTCCGCCTAGATCCTTTAATACTCAGGACTGATGTTAGTCAGTCGTTAACTCTCCATAATTGTCGTCAATTAATTGACATGCTCAATCCTACGTATGAGAAACAACGGAATGTGTTTAGTCAATCACAGGCTTAAACAAGCTTTAGTCATTCTAAAGGTGGAACATAAGTAGCCTGAGTAAGATAGAGCACTAATCGAGCAGTAGGATTAGTGGCAACAACACTGAAAAAATAAACTTTTTGAAATCTTGGTCCAGCAGCAAGGATCTTGTCTGTTTGTTTTGAGTCGATAAACAAAAGCATTAACAACTCAAAATAAACCAGTTACTACTAATAAGGGAATATCTCAATGAAACACTCTAAGATCGCCATGCTGATATCAGCAGCATTACTCGCTTCTTCTAGCGCTTCTGCTGCCAGCATTAATAACAATGCGACTGTGGAACAAGATGGCAATAATAACGGTGCAACAATTAATCAGGTTATTGAAAGTAATGACAACCAAGCGTTAGTTGATCAAGACGGTAATCACAACACCGCTCAAGTCGATCAAGTTAACTCAGATTTAAACCTTGCTGATATACAGCAATCAGGCAATCGCAACTCTGCAACTGTCTCGCAAGTCAACGTCACTTCAGCGCTATCAACAACTATTCAAACAGGTAATGGTGATACAGCCCTTATCGAAAATACAGATTCCGACAGTGCTGTCGCCACTATTACTCAACACGTTGGTCAAGGCAATGATGCTTATGTAGACCAAACAGACTCAGACTCTGCAACCGCTAACCTGACTCAATCAGGTTCTGGTAACGATGGTGACATCCTGCAGTCAACTAATAGCGAAGCGGCTGACACAACGGTGGCAACGCTCGCACAGACTGGTAACGATAACGTTGCTTTGATAAGTCAAAGCGCTTTAGAGAACACAGCGACGTCATCACAAACTGGTAATCGAAACGACTCCACCATTGACCAAAGTGGTGATGATGGCGTTGGGAAAAACTTAGCTAATGTTGACCAAGTTGGAAACGGCAACGACTCTTATGTCGATCAACGTGAAACCAACTTAGCCACAGTTAGCCAAATGGGTAATGGTAACAGCTCGGAAGTTCTGCAGGCTGACAGCAACACCGCATTTATCACTCAGACAGGTAACAATAACGAGTCTAGCGTTGATCAAGCTGACAGCCGTTATGATGAAGATAATCTAGCAGTTGTTAACCAGCTAAATGGTAACGGTAATTCGTCTGTTGTTATCCAGGAAGATAATAACCAAGCCTACATTACCCAGCAAAATGGTAACAACAACGAATCATACTTAAACTCAGATGACGATAACATTACTCATGTGACTCAAGAGAATGGTAACGGTAACTACTCTGATATCCAACAAGATGACGATAACGCTTTAACCGTTTACCAAGCAGGTGGTAACAATAACGAGTCTTGGGTAGACCAAGATGATGACAACACCGTTTTTGTAAACCAGACTGGTGGAAATGGTAATGTTTCTGATATCGATCAAGATGATGATAACACTGTAAACGTCAACCAAATCAACGGTAACCATAATAGCTCGTCGATAGAACAAGATGACGACAACACGGTTAATGTATTCCAAGGTAATGGTAATGGAAACGAGCTATGGTTGACTCAAAGTGATGACAACACAGCAACAGTTACCCAAGATGGCGGCAATAATAATTACATAGAGATTGACCAAAACGACGATAACCGTGTATCTGCTTTGCAAGTTAACGGCAACGGTAACGAGGCTTTTGTAGAACAAGATTCTGATAACCAAGCTGATGTGATCCAAGATGGTGGTAATAACAACGACATCAATGTTGAACAAAGCGAATCAAATAGTCTGTTTGCATTACAACTTAACGCCAGCGGCAATGAATCAAACATAACTCAAGATTCTGGAAACCAAGCAGGTGTAATTCAGCATAATGCTAATAACAACTATGCCGAAGTGACTCAGGGTGTGTCTAACACTGTTTTCTCACTGCAGATTAACGGTAATGGCAATGAGTCTTACATCGCGCAAGGTTCAAACAACAACGCAACTGTCATACAAGATGGTAATAACAACGACTCATCTTTAACTCAAGACTTCCAGCAAGAAGCACTGATTATCCAGGCGGGTAATGGTAACGAAGCTACCGTCAGTCAAGTGAGCTCTGACAGTGAGCTGGTTGCCAACAATGTAGAAATTATCCAAGACGGTAACAACGACAGCGCCGCTGTGACACAAACTGGTTTAGGTAACGATGTACTCGTAAGACAAGATGCATCTAGCCATGGTAATAGCATCACTATCGACCAAACAGGTTTAAATAACTTTGCCGGTGCAGGTACCTTCACTGGTGCAGGTAGCGAGTTATTCATTACTCAAAATGGTGATGGTAACCGTGTATCTAATGGTGAAAGCGGCCGTGATATTGGTGCGACTTCCACTGGGTCTGACAACACTATGTATATTGACCAGGTTGGTGACAATAACTTAGTTTCAGCTGAGTCTTCCCATAACGGTTCATTGGTTGATATCGACCAAAATGGTGAGCTTAACTTCGCTGATGTAGATTCAACTTGGGGCGCTGAGAACGAGCTATATGTCTCTCAAACAGGTAAGAGCCATGTTGCTTATGTCACAACTACGGGTGGCACATCTAACTACACCAACATCACTCAGACTGATATGTCTAATACTGCTGTAGTGACTCAAGTGGGTTCAACTAACTCAGTGACGATAAATCAAGGTACAGCTGGCGTAGGTGGTAGCTAAGCTCAGCTAAGCCTATTTATCATGTCGCTTAATTAGCGTCAGAATGAAGTTAATTAAAGGGGGCCTAGCCCCCTTTTTGCTACTTGGATAACGTACAAACTCCCAACATATCCTATTCTTCTAATAGGCTTTCATCATCAGTAACTCGCATGAATTCACGTAAAGGCATTTTAACGTTAAGCTTAGCCGCCAGCTTGATAATCATATCGAGCCAGAGCCAAGCAGAGATAGCACTAGACAACTCTCAGACAGAGCTTAAATTTGCAGTAATCAATATTGGTGAACCTTACGAATTTACTAATTCAAGTGGCCATATAGCAGGCATATTAGTGGAGATCACTCAGCTTTTATTAGCCAAAAGTAATATCAAAGCCAATATAGAGATAACACCCTATAAGCGCATGATCCACGAACTTAAAGCTGGGAGTATTGATTGTGCTATGTTCTTCACCTCTCAAATCCATTCAAAAGATTTTTTCCAGTTGGGCTTAATCGCAAAAAAACCTGTGATCATAATTAATAGCCCTGCTCAAGCTTCGGCAAAAAATCTCAGTGATTTTGAAGGTAGGAATATCGGTAGGATACGCGGGGCACACTATGGTTCTGAATTTGATGACAATCAAAAAATCCGTAAAAGCGATTTAAACAACTATCAGCAAGGAGTCGCCCAGGTAATGAAATCTCGCATCGATGGCTTTATCGGTGCTCAAGAGAGCATAGCCGAACTGTATGATCTGTCCATCGGTTACTATACATTAAGCTCAAGAGAGAACTGGTTACAGTGCTCTAAAACCAGTCCAAGAATGCAAACCCCTGAGATACTAGAAAAACTGTATTCAGGGTTACAACTGCTTCATAACAGAGATGAGAGACTGGATCCCATCTCTATCATTCACAGGAAATATTTACAGAGTTATACTAGACCACTTTAGCCCTCAGGCTATCCCCCTAAGAGTTAGCAGCGAGTATTATCTATAAATGCATACAGAAAACTTTCGTCTGGCTCATTTCACGAATAGCAAACTTAACCCCTTCTCGGCCTAAACTTCCGCGTTTAGCACCACCAAAAGGCATAGCATCGAGACGGTAATCGGTTGAATCATTGACCATCACACCTGCCACATCTAATTCACGAGAAACCTTCATCGCTGTATTAATGTTATTGGTAAACACTGCGCCATGAATGGAAAAATCGATATTATTGGCTAAGGCGATAGTCTCATCTAAATCGGTAAACTTAAATAGACTCACTACAGGTCCAAACGCCTCTTGGCAGACCAGACTTTCACTCTCATCGACACACTCTAATGCCGTAGGAGAGTAACAGGCTCCTTCGCGCTGACCACCAGCAAGCAAGTTGGCCCCATTACTGATCGCAGTGCTGACCCAAGACTCTATCCGCTTTGCCTCTGTTTCATTGATCATTGGGCCAACATCGGTAGCATCACTTAATGGATCGCCAACGCTAAGCGCACAAGTCTGCTTAGCAAACTCAGCCTTGAAGGCATCATAGACCCTTTCCTGAATATAAATGCGCTGCACACCGATACAGTTTTGTCCTACAGCCCAAAATGAGCCAGAGACACAGGAGGCAACCGCTTTCTCAAGGTCGCAATCATCCATGACTATCACAGGCGAGTTTGCCCCTAGCTCCATCGCCAACTTTTTAATGCCAGCCTTGTTAGCAATAATCTTCCCTGAGGCTTCACCGCCAGTATAGGTCACCATAGCGACATCTTTACTGGCAACTAAAGGGTTGGCAAAATCCCGTGCAGAGCCAGTTAATACATTGATACGCCCAGTCGGTAGGCCTGCTTCAAGTAAAGCTTCTACCAGCATAAGTGCAGATAACGGCGCCTGCTGCGAAGGCTTTAAAATAACCGAGTTCCCCGCAGCAAGGGCAGGACCAAGCTTATGGGCTGCAAGATTTAACGGGTCATTAAATGGTGTGATAGCGACCACAACCCCAAGAGGCACAAGATCGTAATGGCCGATACGGTTCTCGCCACCAGCAAAGCTATCAAACTTAATGGTCTCCCCGGTCAGTCGTGTTGCCTCTTCAGCTGATAACGTCAAGGTGTTCACACAACGCGTCACCTCTTTTCTAGCGGCTTGTATCGGTTTCCCCGTTTCCTTAGCTATGGTCGTGGCAAACAGTTCTAGTCGCTCAGCAATCAGCTCCGCTGCACCACGAAGGACCTGAGCTCGCTCACTACTTGCTTGATGTTTATAGGTCTCAAAAGCACGTTTTGCACTCGCAACAGCTAAGGCAACATGACTTTCATTCGCACAAGCCACATTGGCCAGCACAGCGTTATCAAAAGGGTTAACGATCTGCATGGTTTTATCACTGCTTAACCACTGACCATCGATAAGTAGCGTAGCTTCTGTTTTTGATGCCACAAGACACTTCGCTTTCACTGCAAGATTCATATTATGGTTTGTCCTTTCGCAGTACTAACTGGTCATACTCACGCGAGTTCAAAATAGCTTCGACAATCACCGGACCCGTCTGCTTAAACGCGTCATCTAAAGCAGATGAGAACTCATCGGTATCGAAGGCCTTAATCACAGGCACACCAAAAATATTATCGCCGCCTATGGTGCCACGATCACGAATCGGTGTGCCGTAAATTGGGTTACTCTTCTTCTCCTGCTTAATACGAATAAGGGCGAGGTCATTATCGGTAAACAGCACAAACACAATATTGAGCTTCTCGCGTACCGCAACGGCTAGCTCTCCAGCCGTCATTAAGAAACCACCATCTCCAATCACAGAACAAACTGGCGTATCAGGGTGACACAACTTCGCCGTTATCGCTGATGGAATAGCAAACCCCATTGCTGACCAGCCGTTAGTCATAATCTGTTTACCCGGTTTAGGGGTAGGCCACTTCTGCCCAATAAGATGAATATGCGCGCCAACATCACAGGTCATGATGCCATCTTGTGGAAACTTTTCTCGTAATACATCTAGTGCTGCACAGGGGCCAAAAGCATTACTATCTGGGGACATTCTTTTAAACATATCTTGCTTACGCTCAGCTAAAGCAGCTAAGTCCCAAGCCTTTATTTGACACTCCACACCTGCTAAGTATTCGACTGAATGAGCGATATTACCAATCACATCACAGGCTAAGGTGTATTGGCTCACATCTAAGTCGGTCGCTACAATATCAACGCTAACAAGAGGTACATTGGGGATCCAATCTTCATAATTAAACTCAATTTCATCGTAACCTATGCTTAGCACTAGATCGGCTTGTTGATGGGTCTGGCCAACCACATCACTTAAGGCATGAAACAAGACGCCTGCATAGTTAGGGTGGGTCTCATCCATAATCCCCTTTGCCATAGGCGTAATAACCACTGGCACATTATGCTCGCGAGCAAAGGCAACCACCTGCTCGCCAACATCACTGGTTACCGCTCTCATTCCAAGGGCGATGACAGGCATTTTTGCCTCAGTGAATAACTTATTCATCTCAATTAAATCAGACAGTTTAGCGCTTTTTTCAGCTTCTACTTTCAAAGGCATTGCTGAACTGACTGGTGTTACTTGAGCACTCATTCCAGCAGGGAGTCCAACATGCACAGGGCCCGGTACGCCCGATAGCGCCACATGGGCAGCATCGAAAATAATCTCTCTAACCTTATCCGCCTCTAAGCGGGTTGTTTTCTTGGTTATAGGCGCAAACAATGCTTGATGATCGACATTCATCTGTACAATACGGTTGCGTTTATCAGGTGCAAACTCATCAGTCAGTGCAATCATAGGTGAACGGTCTAGATAGGCACTCCCAACCCCTGTGGCTAAGTTTGTCGCTCCAGGGCCAAAAGTGCCAAAACAGACACCCGGTACACCTGTAATACGACCACAAACATCAGCCATAAATCCTGCACCGCCTTCATGAGTAGCGAGCACAAAATCAATCCCTTTTGTGGTGCGCATCGCTTCCATGTAATCAACCCAGCCACCGCTTGGTACGCCAAATACATGCTTAACACCGAGTTCGACTAACGCGTCGATCACCTGCTTGGCTACTGTTTTACTTTCTTCTTGAGTAATTGTCATAGTGATACCATCTGTCTATTTATTGAAAACGCTTGGACTAAAGTTATTTATCAACGCAATTACACTGATGCGTAACCTGCTGAGTTACTGTGTACAGAGCCACTAGTCGGCGCTAAACCAGCCATCTGTAAAAAGCTGAGCACGCTGTCATTAAAATCAGTGGGCTTTTCAAAAAAAGCCGAATGACCACAATCATCAAACTCGACGATAAATGACCCCTCTACTTGCTCCTGCACTAGCCTAATCGCCTCTATGGGAAATAATATGTCATCTTGTCCGGCAAGGAACATGGTCAACACACCAGTTTGTGCCAGTTGCTCGGCAGTAAACTTATCCATAGCGTACACTCCGGTTAAGTTTGAACGGTCAGTGCAATTGAAGCTATTTAGCTGTTGATAAAGTATTGCTTCGCCAGGATTGTTTTGCGCAAAATTGTTGCCAAGCACACGCTCAATCTGGCTCATATTTGCGGTGTTTTCACGTGCTTGGTCCATGATATTTTTGACTTCACCAGACTCAACCAGCCCATGGAGAGAGTCTGCAATAATGAGTCCACTGACTCTCTCTGGGTGCTGACAAGTAAAAGTGATAGCCGTGCCACCACCCATTGATTGGCCAAGCAGTGCGGTTTGTTCAATTTTAAGATGATCAAGCAGTGCTAAAAGGTCGCTTGAAAACTCGCTACGCCCGGCTCCCTCGATATCAGATGAGTTACCAAAACCGCGATGGTCGAAGGTTATTACCTGATAAGCTTTTGCCAATACAGCGACCTGCTTATACCAAGTTGCATGATTGCCCCCTAAGCCGTGAGCCAATACGATTGGCTCTCCCTCACCATGAATTTCATAATAAAAACTGTTGCCATTGATATCGATAGTCGCCATCTCAATCACCTTCCATCTAATTTGTTATATGCGGTTAAGCACGTTTGAAAGCTTACTCAGGTAAGATCTCTTTAATACGTTCAGGTGGCTCAACCACAAACTCTTTGAGCTGCCATTGATCGAAGGTGTGCAATATTTTGCTGTCCCAAACCGATGCCTCATAGGGGGCGTTTTCAGTTATTTGCAGCATGTCAGAGTAGAACTCAACATTATTACCATCGGGATCTTTAAACACGATAAAAGTATTTTCACCTGGACCATGACGACCAAGACCACGATCTATCTCGATACCACGAGCAAGTAACATTTCCGTTATTTGCTTCATTTCATCTAAGCTTTCTACTCGATATGAGAAGTGTTCGATACGTGATTGTAGCGGGTCTTGCTGAGCCAACTGATTAGGTGGAAGCTGCAAAAGGGCGAGATCATGATGGTCAGCGCTCGCGCGCATAAACACCATACGATCATCAATCCAATCAGAAACAGTGAGCCCCACCACCTCTTGATAAAACTTCACCGAAGCTTGAACATCTTTCACCTTTAACACTAGGTGACCTAAACGTGTTGGCTTAGGGGTATAGTAATTTTCAACAGACATTTAAGGCTCCTTAGTTATAAGACTTCAGCTTTAATGGTATTGGTAATACAGCCAACGCCTTCGGCCCAAGCTTCAAGTACATCGCCATCTTTAAGAAACAGACCTATGCCTTTGCCGACTCCAGCAGGCGTTCCTGTCATGATCACATCACCCGGCTGCAGGGTAAGGATGCTAGATAGATATTCAATCTGCTCAAACGCATCCCAGATAAGCTCGCTAGTGTTACCATCTTGCATCTGCTTGCCATTAAGCGTTAAGCCAAGGCCAACCTTGTGGGGGTCATCAATACTGCTCTTTGGTACAAATACTGGCCCCATTGGGCAGAACGTGTCCCAGCTCTTGCCACGAAACCAGTCATGTTTGAAGGGGTAATCAGTTCTATGGTTCAAATCTCGAGCTGAGATATCATTGACTACGGTATAACCTGCAATGTAATCCAAGGCATTTTCCGCTTTTACCCGGCGCGCCTGTTTGCCTATCACCACCCCTAGCTCAACTTCCCAGTCCAGTTTTTGTGTCTCGGGCGGCAAGATCACATAGGTGTTGCTTGCGGTAACACTGGTATTCGCTTTCATAAATACATAAGGAGAGCTATCAGGCTTTGCCGCCAAAATAGTATTCATCTCGGCTGCATGTTCATGATAATTAGAAGCGGTGCCAAATATGGTCGCAGGCTTAAATGGCACTAAGATTTGGCAGCTTGTATCAACAGGCGTTAACTCATTGAGAGCAACTAAGGCTTCGACCTTGATGGCAAATCCATCAAGCTCATCTTTAAAGGTTTCCCACTGAGCGATAGCCTCTGTGATGCTATAAGCCCAAACAGGAATGCTCTCACAACCCGCAATCGCCTTATAGGCCGTCAGCAGGTCATATCTCTGTTCATTAATAATAATGGCGGCATGACTCACACCATTTTTGTCGTATGTGGCTAACCCATATTTACTCATCTCTCAACTCTCCTATGTCGCAAGCTGAACTGTCATTCTTGCTAGTGTCTTCCGAGAGCTAAGTCATTGGCTTAATGCTTTTAGGCTCATAGCCCGATTAAACCAACGTACTTAGCTTATAAGCTTTGATAGACAATGTGCTTGGATAGGAGATAAAGATCGACTAAATTTTTAACAGCTTGGTATAACACTTTAATTATAAACAACCTCAAATAACAAACTACAAGTGTATACCTAGCATTTGAGGTTAGGATTAGAGGTTAGCGCCTTGAGCCTAGGCGCTAGAACCTTCTATTACACAAAGGTCCTATAGATCATTCTGCAAGAAACGATAAACAAGAAACCACCGAACAACATGCCTAGCTTTCGCTTATCGAGCTTATGCGCAAACTTGGCACCTATAGGGGCAGCCCATACGGTGACTGGCGAGATGAGTAAGAAGCCGATGATATTGACATAGCCTAAGCTACCTATTGGCAAGCGCGGATCGCTCAAGCCAGATACAACAAAGCCTAAGGTGCCAGGCAAACTAATCAGTAAGCCAAAAATCGCTGCTGTGCCCACCGCCTTATGGATGGTTTGGTTCATCAAGGTCAATACAGGCACACTTAAGGTACCACCGCCAATCCCCATCATGCTAGACAGACCACCGATCACCAAAGGTGGAAAAGGTGCAACAAGCCCCCGGGGAACATCTTGGCTTAGGTTAACATCGTCCATAGGCAGCAACATCTTCAGCGCAACCAACAATGCAATACCGCCAAATAGCGCTGATAAAATCTGACTATCAACATATGAAGCACCAACAGTGCCTAAAATTGAGCCGATAAATACCGCCGGCCCCCACACTTTAACAATAGAAAAATCGACTGAGCCCTTGGCGTGATGAGCACGAGATGAAGAGATAGAGGTAACCACAATACAGGCCAGCGAGGTCGCCACGGCAACATGCATGCGAATAGCGGGATCAACACCATAAAACCCCAATGCAGTATCGAGAACAGGTACTATCACTATACCGCCTCCCACACCTAATAGCCCTGCTAGGATCCCTGCTACAACGCCTGTAGCCAACATCATTGCCGCCAAAGGCAATAGCGACATTACTGTATCCATCATGAGTTCACCTTTTCATATATTAGTCAGTGATTTTAGTATACCCAGCAGATAGACATGCTAACAATCCTATAATATGGTGTATTGATATTACTTTTTAGTGATAACAGTTTGTCACTCTCTCAGAAATAAGGAAATGAAGATGAATACAAAACATTCATTTAGCCCTGAACAATTAGCTCAGATTAAGGAGGCGCAAGCAGCCGCTTCGTCGCTTAAAGAGAAAGGTGAACTGTTAAGTGAAAACGCCTTAGACCTGATAATTAGAGAAGCCCGTAGCCACAATGGCTGGCTTGATAAGCCAGTGCCGGACGAGTTACTCAATCAGATTTATGACATAGTGAAAATGGGCTCAACCAGCATGAATACCTGCCCAGCTCGATTCCTGTTTATACGCACCCAAAAAGCGAAAGAGAGACTAAAAGGCTGTCTAGCACCGCTTAACGTCAATAAGGTTTTAGCAGCACCTGTGACTGTTATTATTGGTCATGACCTAGCGTTTTATAAACATATGCCTAAGCTGTTTGCCCATAACCCTGGCGCGCAGGACCTATTTAAAAACAATGAGCTAGCCGCTAACACATCAGCATTTAGAAATGGAACAATCCAAGGCACCTACCTAATGATTGCCGCCCGGGCACTCGGGTTAGATATAGGTCCTATGTCAGGTTTTAATAACCAAGCTATCGATGAAGAGTTCTTCAAAGGCACTAGCATTAAAAGTAATTTTCTCTGCTCACTAGGTTATGGCGATACCAGCAAAATTTTCCAACGTCTACCAAGGTTTGAGTTCGATGAAGTGTGTGAAATGCTTTAAAGCTGAAAAGTTTTGTGCTGCCAGTTTCTCTGCTCGTAGCAAAACAATAAGGAAACCTAATGAGCTCAACTATCCCTGTCACGTTTATCGAGCCTGATGGATCTGAAAAGCAGGTCCAAGCTGAGATAGGCCTTAGCTTAATGGTTACGGCTCAAGATCATCAAATAGAGGGAATAGCAGCCCTCTGTAATGGTTGTTGCAGTTGTGGCACTTGCCACATTGAACTTGAAACAGCAGTGCTTAACCAGATCCCAGGGCAATATAGCGGTGAAACTCAAGTGCTGAAAAACTTAACTCATGTGAGTTCGAGTTCTCGACTAGCTTGCCAAGTGATAGTCACTGATAAGCTAGCTAATATTCGAGTGAGAGTGAAATCATCCTGAGCCTAACTTGGTCATTGCACTCTATTTTAGCTAATGCTATAGTCCGAAAAATCGCTTCGTATAATCCCAATGATATGGTTTGGGAGTTTCTACCAAGAGCCTTAAATTCTTGATTATGAAGTCTGTAACTTTATGCCACGCCAGATATGGTCTATCTATAGATAGATGGCGTTTATTGTTTGGGTCTTAAAATCCCTATCAATAATCACAGCCCATATTGGCACTATCCTATAAAGGTAGAGACTCATGAACTATTTAAGCTTACCCAAGATCGATCTACATTGTCATTTAGATGGCAGTGTTCGCCCTCAAACAATTATTGATCTTGCCGCCGAGCAAAATATCACCATCCCTAGCCAAGACATTAATGAGATCAAATCATTAATGATAGCGCCTGAAACCTGCACTAACCTTGAAGAGTATCTGTTACGCTTCGATTTACCACTGTCAGTGATGCAAACTGAAGCTGGTATTGAGCGCATCTCATTTGAGCTTTTCGAAGACGCAGCTAAAGAGAACGTTAAGTACTTTGAAGTCCGTTTCGGCCCACAACTGCACCAGCAACAAGGGCTCAGTTTCGATCAAATCATCGGCTCTGTGGTCAAAGGCATGCAGCGCGCCGAAGCTATGTATGACATCAAGGGAAATTACATTCTCTCAATCCTACGCACTTTCCCTAAAGATAATATCCGTGATGTTATCGATGCTGGGGCAGCTTATCTTAATAAAGGTGTCGTAGCGTTCGATCTGGCTGGCGCTGAGCTCCCCGGTTTTTGTAGTGAGTTTATCCCTTATGTGGATTACGCCCTCGAAAAGGGCTATCGCATCACCATACATGCTGGTGAGCAAGGTGTAGGACAAAATGTATTTGATGCTATTTCATTGCTACATGCTGAGCGTGTAGGCCATGGTATTCATATCACAGGTCATCAAGGTGCCTACAATCTTGTTAAACAGCAAAATACCGGATTAGAAACTTGCCCAAGCAGTAATATCCAGACTAAGGCTGTCAATAAGCTCAGTGAACACCCAGCAAAAGCCTTCTACAAAGACAGTTTGCCCATTACGATTAATACCGATAATCGCACTGTCTCTAACACTACAATGACAGATGAAGTACGCAAGGTTATGCAAGAGTTCAACCTAAGCCGCGAAGATTACTTCAATATCTACCGTATCAGCATAGAGCAAGCGTTTGCATCAGATGCAGTGAAACAACATCTGCTGACATTTGCAGAATAAGTTCTAATCAGCTATAAAAAAGCCCCGAGAATGATGTTTCTCGGGGCTTTTTTCTTAGCCAAATGGACTCACTAAATTGAAAAAGCTAGATTGAAAACTTCTTTACTTCACTCTCTAAGTTCTTAGTTAGCTGTTGGATCTGAGCACTCGTCTCATGGGAAGAGTGAGAGACTAAAGCGGTGTTTTCAGCTGTTTCAGAGATATTGACGATTCGTTTTGCAGAGTCCTCTCCAGCGGCAAGTTGCTCAGTGGCTGCCTCAGAGATCTGATGACTCATCTGAGAGATCTCAGACAGTGAAACTGCAATGTTCTTAAGCTCGCTTGATACCTGATGAGACTTAGCAACGGTCTCCTCACTGGTTTCAATACTCTGAGTCACCGAAGTTTTTGCATCCTGAGTCGCAGCCTGAAGCTTAGTGATCATAGTATGGATCTCTCCGGTACTACTTTGGGTACGCTGGGCAAGTTGCCTTACCTCATCAGCAACAACGGCAAAACCTCTACCCTGCTCGCCGGCGCGCGCCGCTTCAATCGCCGCATTGAGCGCTAGCAAGTTAGTCTGCTCTGCAATTCCCTGAATAACGGTTAACACGTTAGCAATATTATTAACCTCATCATCAAGCAATTGAATATTAGAACCCGCACTCTCTATCTGTGTTTCTAATAACGAAATCGTCTTCGACGCTTCCTCTGTCAGCAAGTGAGCGTTTTGCCCTTGATGCTCTGCCGCTTTCACTGAATCAGCCGTTTGTTTAGCGTGATCAGCGACCGTCCCAGATGAAGCCGTTAACTCAGTAATGGCCGATGCGACCATCTGAGTCTCCTCGTTCATCGCCGTCGTTAAGCCATCTAGCTCAGTCGCTCTACGCTCAGACTCCTCCATCTGCTCATTGAGCGTATCCGCCACACTTTTTATTTCTTTTACAACACCTTGAAGCCCTTCTTGCATGTAATTTATCGCACCGACAACGCTGTCATTATCGGCTAATTTAAAATCTGAATTCTGTTTTAAATCGCCCCTCGAGACTTTAATGACAATATTGCGTACGGCATCAATTTCAGCGCCTAAGGCGTTACGCATCTTCAAACCAAACATAAATAGCATTGTAGATAGCACCACAGCAATGATGATCGACAGGGTCAATAACCACTTAGCCACAGACCAGTAACGCTCATTGGCTTCGGCGTAACTGATCCCGGTACCGACATACCAGCCCCAACGCGGGGTCTTTTGTACCACAGAGGTGAGATCGACAATGGCGCCATCACGTTCAGAATCCCAGTGATATGTGATGATCTGCTGAGTCTTATTACCTACTAATCGCTCCACCATCTGACCTATGCTATTGCCACTGGCATCTTTGAAATCATTAAAACTGCTGCCATGTAATTGTGGGTCATGGGGGGTGGCCAGAAAATCTAATTTATCATCTACCACATAGACATATTCTGATTCATGATACTTATTTTCTCTAAGCATCTGGGCCGCAAACTGCTTTGCTTGAGCCTCATCAAGCTTACCTGTTGCAGCGAGTTGCTCAAACTGCTCGACAATGTTCACAGTACTCTTCATCAACTGATTAATACGCGCAATATTGTCGCTCTCACTGGCTTTAGAGAGGGCCTGCAATCCTAAAACTGCAATGCTAATTAAGGCGATAAAGAGTACGCCAACAAATGTCATTATTTTGCTACGAAGTGTCATATTAGAGAAACCTTAGCGAATTGTTGTTTTTATGTACCGCCCTATATAATTAACATTGAAATTAAGATGAAACTAGCCTTACAGAACAATAAAAATCTATTTAAGATGAATAACTATTATTTACTCTGTGAACAGTTGTGTTTTAAACACCATAATAAACTCAGGTTAAATCTTACTCTCAGGTTATTTATCCACCGATAGCGCCAAAGCCAAAATAGTAAGCTAATCACTAGCCATTCCTTTAGGTTTAAATAAAACAGCTCACTTCAACTCAATGAGTCCGATGAATAGAAGTGCTTTAGCTAAAACTAAATCTGACTAATGTTTGAATCGCCAGCAAAGTTAACAGCCATTTAAGAAGATGCATAAACTTGCGGTTATCAATAGTTCCTCGTAGACGAGTGCCAATAAAGGATCCGAGGGCAGCCCCTAAAATCGCCGAGACGATCTGCGGCAAGTAATCAATAAAGATGAAGCCTAAACCAGCATAAGTGAGCACCTTAGCGATATTGCTCATCCCCATCAGCAAGGCTGCGGTAGCAATGATCTGATCTTTATCCTTAAGGCGCTTCAAGAGTAAATTCATGGTTAAAGGCCCAGGCGCTCCGACCACTAAACCCAACCCCGTCTGCACTGCGCCAACAATAAAGAAGTTTTCAAGTCGCCCTAACACATTCTCTATCGGCTTTACCCAAAGTGTCAGCAGCAAGTATGTGGCAATAAATAGTGGAATATATTCACTGGAAAGATTAATTAGAAACAGCCCAAACAGGGCGATACCAGATAAAGAACCAAGCACAAAAGGCGCCACAACAGGCCAGTAAACAGCGCGAAATGCAAAACCTAAACGCGTGAAGTTACTCGCAAGTTGTGTCGTACCATGGAGAGGAATAACGGCTGCAGGTGGAACAAACCAAGGTAAGGTGACCGCTAAAATTAATCCACCACCTAAACCACATATTCCGGCAACAGTTGAGGTGAAAGTGGTAAGTATGAAAAGGGAGGCTATAAGCGAAAAATCCATACACCTCCCTTTTTAAAGTTTGTCGCTGCTTACATCTAATAACCGACACCAGATACCTAACACCTGATACCTAGCAGCTAGGCGCCATAAGCTGCTTTATAAGGTTTTGTAAGTTTGAGTACCTACCCAACCACGCTCTGAAATATCCACCATAATATCTTCAGGGCCCGTCATCTTATACTCAGCATTGTCTTTTGCTGGGTTTTTACCTAGCCCCTGTGCCAAGTTAACATCATGGCGTGGCTGATAACCTTCATCTTTAAACCCATCAACCATAGCTTCTATATCATCACACTGGAAGCCAATATGATGCAAGCCAACATAGCCTTGTGGAAATTCCTTGCCTGCGGCAGGGCCATTTCTGAACTTTAAAATTGCCATATTAATATTGCCGTCAGTCATGTAGAAACCATTGGCATTGCGGCTTGCCACTACGCCAGCAACAGACCAGCCCATCACATTAACGAAAAAGTCTCTGCTTTTCTCTGGGTTATCTGATGCCATAGCAATATGTTTTAATGGGATTAATTTCTTAGTCATCTCTCTCTCCTCGTCCCCGATAGCAGCGCCTCACCATGAGTGAGCAAGCAAAGCTATACAGGGAAACCTCTTATTAAAGTTAGTGTTCTACTGATTAGTGAATTACCGTATTAAGGGCTAACTCCCTACCCTTAGCGGCACAGATAAACTTTTCAGTGCAGCGATAACGCTAAGTGCAGTTATCCGCCCAGTTCCTGGGTTTTCAACAGTAGGTACATTTTCAATGGTTAACTCGAAGCTGGCGCTATCTGCATCAACTCTGATCTTATGTGTGTTTCTCGTTTTGCTCGGATCGGCCCAGATTTCAAGTTCCGTTTCATCAGCCCCAACCCCAGCCAAACCAAGCGCCGCAGCAACGTTCACGTTCGATGGAAACTTCACCGCCCCTTCACGGGCACTGCCTTTAAATAACCGCAGCGGCTCGCTAATACTTATTAGATCAATATTGTTTTCAATCACGTATTTAGCTTTGATGAGGGAGGTGGGTGGCTTTCTCGTTACCATTGTCACCGAGTGAATAGTCCCTTCAGCTGCAGCCCGCACAGCATCAAGCCCGAGCAAGGCCCCTGTAGCCAACACAATTTGCCCGCTGCTTTCACGTGCGATATCTATGATCTGCGGGTTTTCAAGTATTGCAGCGCCACTGACTGTGACTAAAACTTTGCCTTTGCTCAAAGCAGGTACGGCCACATCCATAAAAGCCTGAGTCGGGGCACACTCCACTATCACATCAACCAAACCTGCTAACTCTCCAGCCTCAACGACCATAGCTGGTGAGGTAAAGTCAGACATATTGCTCCGCGCCTTATCAAGATTTCCTGATGTCACGGCGACCAATTCCATGCCCTCAATGCCACTATCTAAAGCCTTGCCAACCACTTTGCCTATGGTGCCAAAACCAGCAATGCCAACCTTTATCTGTTTTTTGCACGCTTGATTCATACTCGTCTCACTCTGTTTTTATCTGTTTATTCACATATAGATTTAACTAAGGAGAAGCCAGCAAAATAGCTAGCCTCCCTATCCACGTTTAACCTTGTACTTTTGAGTTTGAATCGACTGTTCTTGATGGCAGCTCTGGATACTTGCCCATCATAAGAATCAAGATACAGGCGATAAACATGGTTCCTGACATCGCCCATAACACCTCGGTGTAACGGCCTAAAGTGTCATAAGCCAGTCCCATAATCAGCGGCCCGACACTCGCACCTAACTTAAACCCTGAATAACCATAACCATAGATAGCCCCAAATGAGCGTTTACCAAAATACTTAGTGGTAAAGTAGGCCATCACATCAAACTCAGCGCCAATCGCAATACCGATAAGCCCAGTAGAAAGTGCCGCCATCTCCCCTGTCGCGCCCATAGCAAAGGCCGCTAATCCGATGATTGGCCCCAACATAAAGACGACGACCACGTAAGGTGCAAAGAACTTATCCATCAAATAACCAGCAAGGAGGCGCCCCCCTATAATAGACATGCCCAAATAGGCAAACGTACCAACCGCTTCAGGCAGTGTTGCCCCTCTATCCATCATCATAGGAACAAGATGCACCAGCAAAGTTGACGTGGTCAGTCCGGTGATAATAAAAGAGCCCACCATCAACCAAAAAACTTTCTGTTTTATCGCTTCTTTAGCGGTATAACCGACTCGCACATGCTCCATCGCTTTATCAGCTTTGGCTCTGGCACTCACCTCTGCATCAGACAAGGCGATACCATCGGCGACAAGTCCCTTATCTTTGGGCTTATCAGCCAAAATAAACTTAGCAATGGGGAATACCACTAGAACAATCAAGGCACCAATGGCGAGATAAGCCTCACGCCAGCTGTAATGCTCAATAAAATAGGAGGCAATAAATGGCACCATAGTGGTACCTAAACCAACGCCGCTCAGACCTATACCTAAAGCAAGCCCACGCTTCTTATCAAACCAGCTCACCAATAATCGCGAATAGGTCAAAGGTGCTGTACCTGCGCCCAGCAAAGGGATAAGAATACACATGGCATAGAGATGCCAAATAGAGGGAGTCAGTAGGGACATTGACGCCATGACTAATCCAAATAATAGGGTCGATGGAAGCAGGATTTTTTTAACGCCATACTTATCAACAAGCACGCCGGCATAGGGGAAAAAGAGTATCGCGGTAATGCCTATCACCGTCGAGCCAAAGGAGATCTGACCTCGTGTCCAGCCAAAAGCAGTTTCAAACTCCTTAATAAATGTGCCAAACGACATAGCGATGACACTATAACCCAGTGACAAACCGATAATGGCGCCCAACACAATCCACCAGCCATAAAATATGCCGCCAGGTTTTGCCGTGGCAGCAACCTGTGATGATTGAGGTTCAACAACAGAATTTGTACTCTCTAGCCCCACTTCTTCATTGCTCATTGCATGCTCTCTTATTGCTTTAATTAATTTCAAACTAGAGGCTGACAAGTCACAGTGTCAAGCCACTGAAATGAGCCAAAATGAATTTTATCAACAGCGAATTTCACGCAAACGCAATAGCTGTAAGGGTTTAAAGAATAAGCGTTTTCATCTAAAAAACTGCTATTTTAAATACCACTCAAGGCATAACAAAAGGTGTATAACAAAGAAAACCTAAACCACGAAATAGTTATATTTAAAAGCGCAAACAAAGGCTTAGTAAAGATAAGCGTTCTCCAAAGGCCATTGCCTTAAACCCGCTTCAGTTTGGGCAAGCCAAAGCCCATAACTCAACAAACAGAGGAAAGCTACAGCCAAGTTAGCGCTTTACTGGTATCATAATGGGGCATCTAAATTACCCATTTTACTATTTACCCTATGTCTGACACAGCGCCTGAAACAATCACCCCCTACCCCTTTACTCAAGCCCAGCTTCGAGAACTTGCCACTAAGATAAAGTGCTGGGGCAAGGAGTTAGGCTTCGCCCAGATAGGTATTTGTGATACGGATTTGGCCGCAGAGGAGCCTAAGCTGCAAGCCTGGCTGGACAAGGGTTACCACGGCGATATGAATTACATGCAGGCCCATGGCATGATGCGCGCACGCCCCCATGAGTTACATCCAGGAACGGTTCGAGTCATATCGGCGAGAATGAACTACCTGCCACCGCAAGCAGGCTTTGCCACGAACCTAAGCGATCCCAATCTTGCTTACATCTCCCGTTACGCTGGCGGCCGCGATTATCATAAGATGATCCGTAACCGGCTAAAAAAACTAGGCCAAATGATTCAGGCGGAATTAGACGGCATGGATGCGGGCAAGACCAATTTTCGCCCCTTTGTAGATTCTGCACCAATTCTTGAACGGCCACTCGCCGATAAAGCAGGCCTTGGCTGGACAGGAAAACACAGTTTATTACTCAATCAAGATGCGGGCAGCTGGTTCTTTCTCGGGGAGCTATTAATCGACCTGCCTCTACCTGTTGATATCCCCATCGAAGAGGGCTGCAACACCTGCGTCGCCTGTATCAAATCCTGCCCAACTGATGCAATTGTTGAACCCTATATTGTCGATGGCAGACGCTGTATCTCTTATCTAACCATAGAACTGCAAGGGGCTATTCCTGAGGAGTTTCGCACTCAGATAGGTAACCGAATATACGGCTGTGATGACTGCCAGCTAGTATGCCCAGTGAACAGTAAAGCCCCGCTCACTGTAGAGAGTGATTTTCATACCCGGGATCTGTTGAAACAGCCTGAGCTACTGGCTCTGTTCAACTGGAGTGAGGCTGAGTTTCTCAAAATAACCGAGGGCAGCCCTATTCGCCGTATTGGCCACAAACGTTGGCTGAGAAATATCGCTGTAGCGCTTGGTAATGCCCCAGCCCAGCAAAGCGTGATCGATGCTCTTAGCCTAAGAAGATGCTCCGATGAAGTCGATGAGTTAGTCATTGAGCATATTGACTGGGCCATTGGCCAACAGGAAGAGAAGCTCAAACATAGCCTTCAGCAAAGCAGCTCACCGAACCGAAAGACCCAAAGAGTGATCCGCAGTGTCGAAAAAGGCCTACCAAGAGATGCATGATGGCAGAATCGAGGTACGAGGGTTTAGGTGCTAGCTCCTCGCAACTTGCTCCTAACTTTCATCTATCGTAAACCCAACCTTGATGGTCACCTGCCAATGGGCGATCAAGCCAGCTTCAATATGTCCCCGAGTCTCCACCACCTCAAACCACCTAAGGTGCTGCAAACTTTGCCCCGCACTGTTCACCGCATTCTTTATCGCTTCATCTGAGCTGATAGGCGAAGACCCGACTAGTTCAATCAGTTTATAGGTATGACTCATGACTCACTCCAACATCTCTGGCTAATAGGTTCAGTAAAGCGTTGTAATGAGTATAGTCTAGTTAAAAGAGAGTCATTTTCACTCTAAGGATGACGTTATTATTGCGTAATAACGATTAACGCTGGTTTAGTTTTATATTGGGTGGTGTGCTGATTGAATTTTAACTTCATGATTATCTAACGCCTGACCGGCGAGGGATGTACACTTTTTATTTTGAGAAAGTTCTGCGAGTCGCTGCTGCTCTCATAAAAGGTTTCCCTATACATTTTTCGATTCCCCCCTGAAATCACAAGAAACAGATCTCAGTTTAGGGAAATTAAGGCCTGCTATTGTGAGGAGATAGTAAGTTATGTAAATTCAGTAAGATGAAAACCGAAGATATTCAATTTATCCGGTGTCACTGCACAAACTAAGCAAACTAAAAACGCTGTTCTGGCGAACATTATTTACTGAGGTATGAATGACTATAGGTAAGTGTAATTGTGGTGAGGTGGTGTTTGAGATCGCCTGTGAGCTCAAAGATGTTTATTTTTGTCATTGTTCTATTTGTAGGGGGAGTACGGGCGCAAATGGCATTGCGGTTGTAGTTATTGATAATAATAACTTTCACTGGGTTCAAGGTGAGGCGTCTATTAAGACTTGGACCAAACCTAACCATGATTGGCAAACCAGCTTTTGTACTCAATGTGGCTCAAGCTTGCCAGGGAAAAATGATGACGCTCGGATGTATATCCCTGCGGGTCTGCTGCCTGATGACAAAAACAATGACTCAGGTACTAATACTGGCACTAATACTGGTACTGGCACTAGCAATCTAAAAGTAACTCACCATATCTGGGTTGATTCAAAGGCCAGCTGGGACGAGATTGCAGGAGATGGGATTCAACATCCAAAAGCCTTTGGCAGCCATGTTGAGGCTGATGAAAACATGAATAATACAAAAAATCACAAGGATGAACCATAAGTCGTAATTCGAAAAAAATGTAGTTATTTGGATAATAGATTCCATTAAGATTCGGCTGATTCTACTATTTCTCTATGGCTGTATATTTAGGCAGAACGTTCGAACTTAACGACTTGCTTCCTAGGTTTAGATTCTTGCATTCATGAGCTCAGCGCAAGTTAAAATCATCGTTTGTCGATACTCCTGCAATGCTCAAGGCAACCCCTTCAGCTTTCTAATAAACCACTCCCCCTTCTAGGCTATCCCCCATCAGAATATGAGGGTGTTGGCTTAAACCAACACCCAACACTAATTAAGTAAGCGTACATATGTATGGATCCTGTAGGCCAGTTCAGTTTCGGCTAATTTTCGTTTTGTAGACTAGCAAAGAAAGTAACAAAAGCAGGTTAAACTCAACAAATTTATTACCAAGTTACTCCAACACTGAATTTGCCATACAGATTATTCAACATAGAGAAAATAATGCTAACTAAAAAAACTCTTCTATCTACTGCCCTCACAGCTTCAATGGGCTTAAGTCTATTTAGCGGCTTTGCCGCACAGGCCGAAACATTTAAATTCATCGAGCATAAGGCAGCAACATCAGCTGAGACCCTCGTTGTTTTCCAAACTAATGATCAGGCTTCTAGCGACTTAGCACGCCTCGACACCCTATCACAGCAACAAATCTCAAATGCATTAACACTACAGGGCTTTAATGGCGACAGTAACCAGCAGGTTGAGATATTAATGCCCAGCGGCATAGATGCAAAACGCCTACTCGTCATAGGCCTTGGCGATTCGACCGAGATGACACCAGGTCAGGTCAACGCCTTAGGCGCATCAGTTACCGCTCACTTGAGTGAACACGCTGCAGATAATATTCAGATCATAACAGCTGGGATCAGCGACGCCGACAGCAATGCAAGTTTTGCATCTGAACTAGCTCACGGAATTAACCTGCGCGCCTATAAGTTCGACAAGTATTTATCAGAGAAAAAACCTGCCGAGAAGCACTACAAGATACAGGTGAATAACCCTGCTAAAGCTTCAGACAGCTATCAGCAACTTGCAGCAATCGAGCAAGGGGTATTCCTAGCGCGGGACCTCACCTCTGAAGTGCCCACAGAGATGACGCCAGTGCATTTTGCTGATGCCGCTAAGTCACTGAAAAAACTCGGCGTAAAAGTGACAGTCCTTGAACCTAAGAAGATTAAGAAGTTAGGTATGGGCGCACTGCATGCGGTTGGCCGTGGTTCTGATGAAGGAGCACGTCTGGTTATCGCTCACTGGCAAGGCAATGATGATGCCCCTATCGCCTTAGTCGGTAAAGGGATCACCTTTGACTCGGGCGGTTACAACATCAAGGCAACTGGTGACTCAATATCACGAATGAAATCTGATATGGCAGGCGCTGCAGCTGTACTTGGTACCGTTAAAGCTATGGCGATGCAAAAAGCCGATGTCAATGTAGTGGCCGTGATGGCAATGGCTGCGAACATGGTATCAGAAACCGCTTTTGCTCCCGGTGATGTGGTAATGACTGCCGAAGGCTTAAGCGTCGAAGTGCTCAATACTGACGCCGAAGGTCGCTTAGTATTAGCCGATGGACTCTGGTATGCCCGTGAGTTCTACAAGCCAGAGGTGATGATTGATGTGGCAACCTTAACGGGCTCAAAGGTGCGCGCCCTGGGTAAACGCTACACTGGATTATTCAGTGATGATGATGCCTTAGTTAGTGAACTTACGGTTTCAGGCTTAGCTGTCGATGAGAAAGTATGGCGTCTACCGTTAGCCTATGATGACTTACTCAAGAGCCCGATTGCCGACCTTAAAAATGCAGGCTTCGGCGGGCCTGGCGCAACGACTGCGGCGGTATTCTTACAGCAGTTTACCGGTGAAACTAAATGGGCTCACTTGGATATCGCAGGTAGTGCGCTAGCCGCAAAAGATAAAGGGATCACCCCAGCTGGCGGCACCGGACATGGTGTGCGTCTGCTCAGCCACTGGCTCATGAGCCAGGAAAAGTAAGCGCTTATTCACTCCCATTACAAAAGCCCAGTTAATCACTGGGCTTTTTAATATTTGGACGCTAGCTTAGATACGATTTAAATCGGCTTAGCGCAAGGTCCCTTCGGTCTATACTTGGGAACTTGCTCTAAGAGTGCTTTAACTGAGAGTTGTGCACCTTTCCCCAATAAACACTAGCGATGTAAATCTTGTTTCATTATTCCTTTGACTGTTGATAAATCAGACACTTTCCTCTAGGTTCGAGAGTCACACCAGCTTTTCGCTCTCCGTTATAAAAGGAATTTGTAATGAATAGAACTAAGCGCGTACTGTTAGCAGCACTTTCTCTTACACTCGCTCAATCCAGTATTGCAGCCACGCAATCAAAACCCGCCACAACATTCACTAAAGATGCTAATGATGCTGTGTTAAATGCCCTCCCCTTTAAAGACAGGAAAGACTTTGAAAATGCTCAAAGGGGATTTATCGCTAAACCAGATACCGTCACTATCAAAGATGCTCAGGGAAACGTAGTCTGGGATCTAGAGCAGTACAAAACCTACATAAGTATCGATAAAGAGGCCCCCGACACAGTTAACCCGAGTTTATGGCGAAACTCACAACTGGTCATGCAGCACGGTCTGTTTGAAGTCACCGAGGGTATCTACCAAATTCGAGGTTTCGATCTCACCAATATCACTTTCATCAAAGGCAAAACAGGCTGGATTATTTTTGATCCACTCATATCACCTGAAACTGCCAAAGCGGCACTCGACTTTATCAATCAGCAGCTCGGTGAGCGCCCTGTTGTTGCAATCATCTATAGCCACAGCCACATTGACCATTACGGCGGTGCAACAGGCATTGCAACCGCAGAGCAGGTTGCTGCAGGCAAGGTACAGATTATCGCACCTGAACACTTTACCGAACATGCGGTTTCTGAAAACGTCATTGCCGGTAACGCCATGGGGCGCCGCGCGGTTTACATGTATGGCGCTATGCTGCCACGCAATGCTAAGGGGGGCGTTAATGGTGGCCTGGGGATGACGGTATCAACGGGGCTAGCAGGTTTATTACTACCAAGCCACGAGATCACCAAAACCGGAGAGAAACTCACTATTGATGGGGTTAATATGGAGTTTCAGCTCACCCCAGGCAGTGAAGCCCCCGCAGAGATGAATACTTGGTTTCCGGATATGAAAGCCCTCTGGATGGCAGAAAACTCAACCAACACCATGCATAACATCCTGACCTTACGTGGTGCGCAAGTACGTGATGCCTTGATCTGGTCAAGCTTTCTCGATGAAACCATAGATACCTGGGGCAGTCAGGCAAAAGTGAAGTTTCAAAGTCATCACTGGCCGGTTTGGGACAGTGAGAACATCATCCCCTACTTTAAGAAACAGCGTGATATTTACAAGTTTACCCATGACCAGTCCGTACGCCTGATGAACCAAGGCTATACCGGTGAGGAGATCTCAGAGATGATCACCCTACCCGCTGAGCTTGAACAAAACTGGCCAACACGAGGTTACTACGGCACCCTTCGCCATAATAGCCGCGCCGTATATCAAAGATATATGGGCTGGTATAACGGTAACCCTGCTAATCTCAATAACCTGCCACCTGAGATGGTCGCCAAGAAATATATGGAGTTTATGGGCGGCGAAGCGGCTGTATTGAAAAAAGCCCAAGCCTCATTCGATAAGGGCGAATACCGCTGGGTTGCTGAAGTAATGAAACATGCTGTCTTTGCTAACCCTAAGAGCAAAGCAGCTAAAGAGTTGTTAGCCGATGCCTTTGAGCAGTTAGGTTATCAGGCAGAGTCTGGTCCATGGCGCTCAGTTTATCTGCAAGGTGCCTATGAGCTAAGAAACGGTGTCCCATCAGCTGGCGGCACTCAAACTGCCACTCCAGATACGATTCGCGCCATGACTCCAGAGATGCTATTTGATTTCTTAGCCGTGAGACTTGACTCAAGCAAGGCTGAAGGAAAGTTAGTCAATATTAGTATCGACTTTACCGACCTTAAGAGTCAGTACACCCTAACGCTAGAAAACGCAGTACTACACCACAGCAAGAATCAAGTCGACAAGCCCGATGTAGCACTCGTAATGTCAATGAAAACCATGAACAGTATTCAGCTAAAAGAGCTCACTTTTGATGAGGCAATTAAAGATGGCTCAGTGAAAATTAGTGGTGATAAAAAGCTGTTTAAGGAGTTTCTTGGCATGCTAGATGACTTTAACTTCTGGTTTAATGTCGTCACTCCATAAATAGCAGCTAAAAAGTTCCTAGGCTCTAGAGCCTAGGAACTTGCTTACCGCTTATGCTATAACCTAGCTAGCGTTAATACTAAAAGCTGGATCCTGAAACAAGTTCAGGATGACACACTCAACCTTTCTAGAATCCGATCCGCGACACGAAACGCATTGGCGTAGATAGTAAATGTTGGGGTGACAGAGCCGCCATTAGGCATGAAAGAGCCATCGGTAACATAGAGGTTGCTACAATCATGTACTTGGCAATTTTTGTCTAATACCGAGGTTTTAGGATCATCACCAAAACGGCAACCACCAGCCACTAAGTTAGAGGTGGGCTGAGTAAACACATTGCCCCACGCCTCATGGGCCCCCATGGCTTTCATCACCTCCACACCACGATCAACCAGATATTGAGCGACCTTTTCATCATGGGGATGAAAGCCTGCCTTAACCTTAGCCACCCTTTGCCCCCAGCTGTCTTTCTCATTTTCAGCTAAACTCACGTAGCAGTCATCATTGGTGAGCCAGTCACAGAACACTTCAAACTTGAAATCCTTCGATTGAGTAAAGTGCGATTTAATTTTTTGCTTAAGGGCAGTGCCCCATAACAAGTTATCTCCTTGCCACTTTAGGCCTGCAGTTTCACCTGTCGGCGAAGGCGGGTCGAACACAAAGTCCAGCGTGCCGCCCTTTATCGGTTTATCTGTAACTGACTTATCATCAATCTCATACCAGTCTTGCAGCGCTCTATTAAAAAAGGGCCCACGAACCTTTAGCTGCTTGGCTTCAAACTCCTTTAACTTATCCATCTCAAACACACCATGACCAGTGCCCCCCGCGCAGCAGTGAAGATTTTTACCTACCTGCTGATAGCGGTTACCTATACCATTGGGATGCATTTTACCTGTGCTGCTTAATAGCAAGCGCGCACTTTCGATGGAGTAACACGCCACCACAAAAAGCTGAGCCGTCACAGATTTACTTTTGTCATTATCAGACAGGTCAAAGTAATCCGCTGAGCTCATTTGGCCTGAGTCATCGGTAATAAGGCGATAAACCTTAGCCTGAGTAACAAGCTCACAGTTCCCCGTTTTCACGGCGGCATCTAACAACGCGGCGCGCGAGCTAGCCTTGGCACCTGAGTGGCAACCATAACTGCCGCAATAGCCTGAATACTCACAACTTAAGCGCCCATTGAAAGGAGTAGATAAGATCCCTCTCGCCATAGGAAGTGGATGCAGCTTTAACGCCTTACAAGCACGATCAAAACGTTGGGCAACTGGGTGCTCAGCAGTAGGAGGAAAGGGGAAGTCTTTGCTTGAACGAGGCTCTAATTGTGGGTGTTTTACCACCTTGCCAGAAACCCCAATCACCTGCTCAACCTTTGTGTAGTATGGCTCTAACTCATCATAACTGATGGGCCAGTCGACATTATTAGCCCCCTCAATATCACCATACTCAGAAACCAACCTAAAGTCCTGCGGCTTAAGACGATGAAAGTACGCGCTCATAAAGTTGGTCGCGCCGCCAACAATGTTACCGCCCCAGAACTGCGAGGTTGTATCCGATGACCAGCTGCCATCACCATTAGGCTCCTCAAGCAGATGGCGCTCATCGCTAAATTTCGAGCGAAACACACTATGGCGGCCTAATTGCTCATCTTTAAAAAAGTCACTCTCTTTAAACCAGCGCCCCTTCTCAAGCACGCCGACCTTAAATCCCGCTTTTGCTAACTCATAAGCAATCGGCCCAGCCCCAGCCCCACTACCAATAATGCAGACATCGAAATCTTGCTGACTCATACTTTATCCTCTGCACTATGTAGTGAGTTAAAATCCAGATAGGTCTTACCTTCAATGGGACGTGGAAAGCCCGGCTGATGCTCAAGCCACTGCCAGCCAATGCCATCTGTATTTCCACCGTAAATAGGATCTAAAGTCAAAGATTCGAGTAGATAATAGAGCAGCAGTGACAGCCAATTCTCCCCTGCTCGGCTTTTCGATATCTGCTGTAGCACCGCATCTTGCTTGCTAAGCGTTAACTCGATAAAGCTATCACCCTGAGTGGATTTAGCCAGCGCTTCAAGCCAGCCGACGCCTTTCAAAATAAACCCTTTATCGCCGTCAGCCTTGTTATCAGGATCTTCAAGCGCCCATGTCAGATACCGAAACGCATTTAGCGCTTTAGCCGATGGACCATCCCCATCATCGGGAAACAGCTGCATCTGCACCGCTTCGACAACGGCTTGATCATGAGGGCTAAACTCAGACTCTGGGCTGCTTGTGTTATCAGTGGTATCTGTTTTATCTACTTCACCTGCCACAGTAATACCAGGTTTTGCACCAATCAAACCCAGTAAAACTGCTGCAGCGCCGGACTGCCTCAAAAAGGCGCGGCGATTTAAACCAGAGTCATACGCACTGACAAGTTCAGGCTTATTTGACCCCGCTTTTTGTGGCTTTTGAGTTAACATGTGCGCTCCTTGCTACAGCTTGTGTTGACCAGTGACTCAACCTTTGAATTGACTCGATTCCACTCAGTAATATTGGCACTTAACGTATCGGTAATACCATCAACCTGCCTGATAACGCCGTTGATATCCACTAAGAAACTGGTTGGTGTCCCCATGACACCAAAACGGTGAGTCACCTCAGCGTTATCATCGAAAGCAATCGCATAATTAGTTGAAAAGCGAGATTGAAACTGGGCGATTTCAGCCAACGAGTCGCTCCAGCTAGTATTAACAGCTAACAGTTTAGCTTGTTCACCATACTCACTTTGAATATCGACCAAATGAGACGCCTTCTTCATACAGGGGCCACACCAAGTATTCCAAAAGATGAGATAAACAGCACGTTTACCGCGGTAATCACTTAGGTTAAACCCTTCGCCATCTAGCTGCTGTAAACTGAAATCAGGAGCTAACTCACCAACCGCTAAAGGAGCAGATAAACTTTGGCCTACACAAGCGAACCCAATCACTATTGCCAATATGGGACGCGAAAAAAATGTTTGCTTGAGAAACGTTAAAACCTGATTCATCTTCACCTAGCCTGTTAAACCTTTGAATGATACACAAGTACAGAAAACCAACATGTACAAGCAGACCGCCTTCATCAATAAAATAATTCAGGTTAACTTCATTTCACATGTTTAATTGATTTAGAACAAGTTTTAACCCAAATTCATTCAATACATTATCAAGGTCTAATTGATAAGAGGGACTCCCATGACGCTTAGCCCAATCAAGAGTAACAAGGATGTCGCTATCATAGGCGGTGGGATAATCGGAATTTGCACAGCCTACTACCTGCATCAAGCGGGTAAAAAGGTGGTGCTTATCGAGAAGGATGAGATAGGTAAAGCCTGCTCTTTCGGTAATGCTGGCTATATTACCCCCAGCCACTTCATTCCGTTAGCCGCGCCGGGCATGATCCAAAAAGGGCTGAAATGGATGCTTAATCCTAAAAGTCCTTTTTTTGTCAGACCAAGCCTCGATCTGGATTTTATCAAGTGGCTACTCGCTTTCGCTAAAAAGTGTACTGCTGCGCATTCACAGCAAAGCCAGCAAGCGATTTTAGATCTCAACCTTAAATCTCTTGAGCTCTATCAATCCCTGCATAAATGTGAGGAACTCGAGTTTCAATTTCATCAAAACGGCCTCTTGATGCTGTTTAAAACCCAATCTGGCTTAGATGAGGAGGCCAAGACGGTGGCCCAAGCGAATAGTCTGGGGCTCAAGGCTAAAATCTTAGATAAAGAAGCCCTTAAAGCATTAGAGCCTGAGATGAACTTCGACCTTGTGGGGGCAGCATTTTATCCCGAAGATGCGCATATCGAACCTTTTGAGTTTATTGCAAATATGACTCACTACCTGAAAAGTCAGGGAGTCGAGTTTCTAACCCAGACCCAAGTCACCAGCTTTAATACTCAACCCCAAGGCACTAAGCAAACACTCAAGACAATTAACACCACTAAAGGGGTGATTGAAGCTGGTGAATTTGTACTCGCGACCGGCGCTTGGTCCAGCGCACAGGCTAAACTTTTTGGTCTCAATCTGCCTGTACTGGCGGGGAAAGGGATCAGTATCACCTTAGACAACCACGCAGCCACTGCTAGCAAGCCAGTATTTAACTGTAAAACGCCCTTTATTTTAAGTGAAGCCAAAGTCGCAGTGAGCCCATTTAACGGTAAAATCCGCTTTGGTGGCACCATGGAGCTAGGTCCACTTGAAGATCAACTTATCAGAGGCTTAAGTCAAAATAGGATCTGCGGACTACTAGAATCCGCTAGCCGATACCTGCCAAGATTCGATGCCCAGCAAGTGGATCGTGACAGTTTCTGGTCTGGCTTTCGTCCCTGCACACCCGACGGGCTCCCGATTATCGGCAGAGCGCCTTCAATCGATAACCTGACCGTAGCAACGGGGCATGCCATGATGGGCTTAAGTCTCGGCCCTATCACTGGAAAGCTTGTCAGTGAGATCATTAACGGTGACAAACCAAGCGTAGATCTGACTCCCTTTGCGATTAATCGTTTTACTTAGTTCATCGCTTTGCGCACTCATTTGATAGCACTATTGCAATGGTTTCAAACGAACACGTGGAACTATTTGGGATTATCAGCCTCTTATACTTTGATAGCTTGTTGTTATCCGAGTATTAAGCAGCGCTTTGCTGCTTAAGCACTATTCGGGTAAGCTAAATTAAGGGCAAACTAAAAGATAGGTATATGAAGCGCACTATTGGACTCATTTTCTGTTTACTCATCATTATGAGCGGTATCGCTTATCATTTTTTATCGCCACAAATTTTTGTAAAGAATCAATCCGATAGAAGTTTTTACCAGGTTAACTTCACCCTTCCCGATAACCAACTTAGCTTCGAACCCATTAAAGCTAAAAGCCGGCAAACCCTCTATTTTTCACCACAAGAAAAAACAGGGATCGTCACCTATCAGCTTATCTCAATTAACGGTGCTAAAGTGGCACAAGGTCATATTGAATATGAGTTTGAACCCGGTGGTTTTTCCCAACTCGGCACTAAACTCAGCTTCACCATAGACGAGCAATATAGAATTAGCTTTACGAACAAGTAGCCACAAGAATTATCTACTAATCAATTAATATCATGCGAGTGATCATTGCGACTTCAACTCATACTTCTCTACTTCCTACACTTCTACCTTAGCGCTTGCACAGAGTTGATAACAAAAACGGCAAAATTCCTAAATCACTCCATACTTATGAAAACACGATCAATTTGGAGTCAGCATGTCTCGTTCTTTAGTTCCCAGCACTAGCCCCTATGCACCTATTGTGGGTTTTTCCCGTGCCGTTAGAGTTGGCAATCACATCAGTGTAGGCGGCACAGCTCCCATAGATCATAAGGGAAACACCGTAGGTCTGAACGATCCAGCTAAGCAGCTACATCAATGTATGGCAACGGTAACTCATGCTCTAGAAGCTGTTGGAGTGGGTTTAGAGAGTGTTGTTCGTACTCGCATCATGCTGACCAATATCAAAGACTGGGAGGCTGTAGCCAAAGTTCATGGTGAATATTTTAAACACATCAGGCCTGCATCGACTGTGGTTGAGGTCAGTGGTTTTATTAACCCTAAATGGCTGATTGAGATAGAGGTTGATGCAATCATAGATATCGATCACTGTATAGATTAGCGCTTAAAACTAAGCGCTATTCTATTGTTGTTAACCTTTATTTCTAACCTGAGTTAAGACAGCAGCATGCGCCACCACATACCAGGCAAGCTGGTAAAGCCTGTGGTGTAGTGCTTAAGCTCACCGTCCTTTAACACCATCAAGGTCGGCGTAAGCAGCACAGACCAATCCCGTGCAATCTCATTATTACTGTCATTGATGGTATCGAACTCATAGCCTTTATGAGCAAGATACTTAACCATCTTGTCATCCGGACCTGAATTCATCGCCACGCTCACAACAGGATACATGCCAGACATCGTATCCACTGCCGGACTAACAAAGTTACAAACTGGACACCAAGTTCCCCAAAAATAGACTAAAACAGCCTGATCTTGGCTCATCGTCTTAATGTCAATATCACTTCCAGCAAGTGTCACACCTTTGATATCAGGCAAGTTATCTCGTGGAATATCTTTACCACGCCAGATATCCATCACGCCGGTAACGACGATGGCAAATACGATAAACAGCGCTAACTGTTTAACCCAGCCAAAAGCCCTTTTCATCGGTGTGAGTTGAGTGCCTTTATCACCCTGTCGCTCATCATCGCTGCTCTGTTTACTCTCCATTAACCTTTAGCCTCTATCACTTCCTCTAGCTGCTCTTTAAGCACATCATAAGGCACTAAGCCTGGAATGACTTTATCGCCAAAAATCATGCTTGGCGTACCGCCTATACCTAGGTTTCTCATCAGCTTAATATTGTCATGCACCATCTCATCAACACGCTCATCGGTTTTGCCTAGCCATTGTTCGGTATCAGTGAGCTTAGCAACCTTAGCGATAGAGGCTGAATCGAGACGGCGAGGACTCGACATCAACATATTTTTCAGCTTGGCATATTTCTCAGGCTCATTGAGCCATACGGTTTGCGCCAACTCTACCGCCATCTTAGAGCCCTCTCCTTGAAGCGGTACCATCTTGACGATAATTTTTAGTTGAGGAAACTCCTCAATAAGTTTATTGAGAGAAGGTTCGATTTTCTTACAATAAGGGCAGTTAAAATCGGTAAAGTAAACCATAGTGATCTCTGGGTTTTCAGCCCCTTTCCATGGATCGCTTTGAGTTTCATACATAGCTTTATGATTATCGCTCAACGCATTTTGTCTCGCAGACTCAGTACCTTGCTGCTCTCGAGTCTGCAAAGCAATAATCGCCTCTTTTAAAAGCTCTGGGTCATTAATCAAGGCATCTTTAATAATGCTTCTCACATCTTGTTGCTGCTCAAGGGTTAAACTCGTTACCTCTGCATGGGCTGGTGAAATAAAAGACAGCTGGGATGAGATAAGCACAACGGATGCTGCTATTCCCGACATTGCAAAAAACTGTAACTTACGAGACTGAAAAAAACGGTTTACCCACGAATTTGCTTGGTGCTGTTTTTGTGCATCTGTTTTGTTTGAAAGTAACATCTTCATACTCCAAGTTGGCTGTGACTCACCGATGATTGAGGCACAGCGCTTATTCAATTTATCTGTTCGAGCGTGACTAGATCTAAAATCAGTGTATTAATTAGCATCACTCTCAATCAGGTGTTAATTTATTCAATAGATATCTATCGATTCTCATTAAGCCATTATTTTGCTGAAGCCCTATCTATGGCGGCTAATACATCCGTTGAAGACAAGATAACCGGCAACTCAATTCCATTAGGGGCATTAGGTCCATAGACCACATTAAATGGCACACCAAAACGATTATGGCTCTGTAAGTAGCTAGTGATCTTTTGTGATGGTGTGGTCCAATCGCCTATCATTAAAGACATATTGTCCTGCTTCAGAGCACTGTAAACAGGGTCTTGCAGTATCACCCCGACCTTATTGGCCTTACAGGTAATACACCAATCAGCGGTCACATCGACAAATACGGTTTTCCCCTGTGCAACCTGCTCCTGGATCAAGGTTTCACTTAATGGCGTCCAATCAAGATCTGTCGGCAGAGGCTGAGCCCACTCATCAGAGGTCATAAATGCACTCACAGCGGCGAGCATCAAGGCGACACTAAAGGTGGAGATAACTGCCGCTAACCCTACGGTTTTAGCCATAAATATAAAGAAGGTGAGCAGAAGCAGACCTGCAGCAACAAACAGATAGCTCACATCAATGAAACTGCTGAGTAAGCTTATCAACCACAAGCTAGTGATCAGCAACAGCACTGAGAAGATAACCTTAACCACATTCATCCAGCGCCCAGGTTTAGGGAAGTAACTCGCCACCTGTGGGAATGCAGCAACCACTAACCAAGGCAGTGCCATGCCAACCGCTAATGCGGTAAATATCACAAACAGGCTTAAGGTATCAGCGCCTAGGGCGAACGCGACTGCGGTCCCTAAAAATGGCGCACTACAAGGTGTGGCAAGTAAAGTGGCAAACATCCCCTGCAAGAAGTGTCCGCGATTGTTATTGCCACCTATGGTGGCTAACTTAGTCTGCAAGCTTGAAGGCAGATTAATCTCAAATGCCCCTAGCATGTTCAGTGCAAAGACTGAGGTCACTAGAGCCATAAAGCCGATAAACCAAGGGTTCTGGAACTGCACACCCCAGCCGATAGCCTGCCCAGTAAGTTTAAGCACTAAGATAAAGCCAGCTAACAACCAGAATGAGACTAAAATGCCTAATGCTGAGGCGATAAACTGCTGACGAATTTGATTACGCTTTAGATCTGGCGCTGCGACCACTGAGCTAAGCTTCATTCCCAATACAGGCAGTACGCAAGGCATCACATTTAGAATCAAGCCGCCGATTAAGGCAAACAGTAAAATAGTCAGTAGCGAGCTAGCAGAATCAACAATTTGGGTGGCGTTGACAGGGGCAGTATATTCAAGTGCTCGATTGCTATCGACCACAGTGACATTAAGCGCTTTGCCCAGTAACTCAGGGGCGCCTAGCCAGCTCTCGCCATCGAAAATGGCGACAAGTTGTTGGCTGCCATCTTCATGATCAACCATGCTGGTACTGGCTAACTTAAAAATAGTGTCAGGCTCACCATCGAGAATAATCTCAGGCCTTTGCCACTGCTTACCATCTAACGTCACTTCAAGCTGCGACTTGCCGCTGTCCCAACCTAGTTGAACTGAGTCAGCAGATTGAGATTGGCTAATCTTCTGTGGCACCTTAGATATCGCCTTATTATAGGCAAACATGGCCTCAGTGTCGGCGCGAAGGTCGCTCGGATTAACATCTAAATTAAACTCATAATCCGTCAGTACACAGATAGTCGTACATGATGACAAAGTAAACTTACCATGGAGCTTGGTCGCCGCTTCAGCATCATCAAGGGTCAGCAACAGAGGAAATACCACCTCCCCATGATAACCGTAGGTTTGCATCCCAAGTAAAGAGAACTTGTCAGGTGAAGGCCACGACCAATCCACATTCGCTAAGTTGGTCGAGTTATCCCACTTAATGCTCGGCGCGATGCCTCCTTCACCCGGACTACGCCAATAGGTTTTCCAGTCGCCCTCGAGTTTTACCTCTAGTACGGCAGGCATGGTTTTCGTCACAGGATCTAACTCTCCGGTTAACATAAACCTCAACGTCACCGGAGGGTGGTTATCATTAGTTAGCCAACCGGTGGAAGCGGCAATGGCAATCTGGCTGGTGCTTATCGTAAGTAAGACACACAAAGCCATAAACATTGATTTTAAAGACTTCAATTGACTCTCCTAATTAAAAATAATACTTGCTGTAAAAACCTAAAATTTCGTTCTAATTTCATACTGATAATCACTTTGATAACCGCCTAACAGCTGCTTCTTTTGCCGTCTGAATTAATGCGTAATACCCTGGCACAAAAAAGGAGCCAATCAGTAATACACTCAATAAGCCACCCACTAAGGTAAAGCCAATATTTTGTAAGCCCACAGCGCCCGCACCTGATGCGAAAAGCAGTGGGGCGATACCTAAGATAAAAGACCAAGAGGTCATGTTTACCGCTCTAAAACGCAATGCTCCGCCTTGCTTTGCCGCATCGATAATCGACAAACCTGCTTCACGTTTCTGCTTAGCAAACTCGACGATCAAGATGGCATTTTTAGCCGCCATCGCAATAAGTAAAACCAGACCTATCTGGGCATATAAGCTCAATGAGAAGCCGCTCAACTTGAGTGCAAGCATGCCGCCTAAAATCGCTGTTGGCACCACTAAGATGATGGCAAAAGGTAAGGTCCAACTCTCATATTGAGCCACCAGTAACAGGTAGATAAATATCAGGGCCAGTCCAAAGGCATAGATGGCCATATTACCTGCGAGTTGCTCTTGGTATGACAGGCCGCTCCACTCATAGGTATACCCTTGAGGTAACACCTGAGCCGCCACTCGCTCCATGGCCTGCATCGCATCGCCTGTCGAGAAACCAGCCGCAGCCTGACCTTGAATGATTGCTCCGCCGTACTTGTTATAGCGCCAGATAATATCTGGCGCTAACGTAGGCTCAACTGAGACTAATGTGCTCAATGGGATCATCTCGCCGCTCTGGCTCCTCACTTGATATCTGGCGATATCTTTTACCGTCTCCCTAAAGGCACCATCGGCCTGTAAGGTCACCTTAAAAGACTTACCGAACTGAGTGAAGTCATTGATATACAAAGAGCCTAAGTTCACCTGTAGCGTTAAAAACAGCTCAGAGAGTGGCACACCTAACTGCTTAGCTTTAAGCCTATCGATATCTAAGTAGTAGTGCGGAACATTGGCCCTAAAGGCACTGAACACGCCCCGTAACTCACTCTGTTGGTTAGCACGCTCAATGAGCCTTTGCATCACAGCGCCCAGCTCAGCCTTATCACGACCTAATGTGTCCTGCAGCGCAAACTCAAACCCGGTTCCAGACCCTATCCCCGGAATTGTCGGCGGACCATAGCTGATTATCTTAGCTTCAGGCAATGTCTCTTTCGCCCACTCGTCAACCCTAGCGATAATATCCTCAACCCCATGCAGACCTTCCATCGCTGCGCGTTCATCCCAGTGGGCTAAACTAACAAACATGCTAGCTGCGTTAGATTGCATTGACCCCGATAAGCCAGAGTAACCCGACGATGAAGCGATATTGAGCACGCTAGGCTCCGACTTTAGAAAAGCTTCAACCTTACTGATCACATGCTCTGTACGGCTTAAACTGGCTCCGTCAGGCAAGATAGCATTAACGAAGAAAATCCCTTTATCCTCTTTCGGCACAAAGCTTGTCGAGGTCGACTGAACCAGATAAACCAAACCCGCGACAGCGCCCAGCGACATTACGACTAAAACCACACGCTTTCTGATTAACACCGCGGCGGTCTGACTGTAACGCGCGGTGACACTATCAAAAAATCGGTTAAAACGGATATACCAGTTGGGGTAATCTTGCTGGCCAGGCTTTAACAGCAATGAGCACAAGACAGGGCTTAAGCTTAACGCCACAATCGCTGACAATATCAGGGAGAATATCAAGGTCATAGCAAACTGCTGATACATGATCCCGGTAACCCCTGGCAGCAAGGTCACAGGAATAAACACAGCCAACAGCACCAGTGTGGAGGTAATGATCGGCCCAGTAACTTGCTTCATCGCCATCTGTGTTGCAGCTTTTGCACTAAGAGTTCGGTCTTGAGCCAAGTTAGCTTCGACATTTTCAATCACCAAGATGGCATTATCGACCACAATACCAATGGCTAAAATGAGCCCAAACAAGGTCACGGTATTGATACCAAAACCAGCGGCAAGCATTAATGCAAAACTGCCCACTATCGAAACTGGAATCGCGATTAATGGCACCAATGTCGCTCTCATCGATCCCAAAAATAGATAGGTCACCAGTACCACTAAAACCACCGCGAGCACCAATGTCCATAACATCCCCTTGATTGACTCTGTCACGAACAAGGTGGTATCAACCTGAGTGTTATATATCATCCCTTCAGGCATCAAAGCTTCCATCTCTTTTAAGGCCGACTTTACCGCATCAGCCACTTCAATAGCGTTTGCCCCCGGCAACGTGGTGACCTGAATTTGTGCCGAAGGCTTACCGTCACTGATCCCTGCACCAACATAATCTTCCTGACCTAACTCCACCCTGGCAACATCTTTCAGGTAAACCGTGTTTCCTGCTTTATCTGCACGCAAGATGACATTTTCAAACTCTTCAACCTTTGACAACCTGCCTTGGGTCAGCAAGGCGTATTGCACCTCTAACGGCTTATCATTCGGTCTTGCGCCTACGCTTCCTAATGGGGCCTGAATATTTTGCTCAATGAGCGCCTGCTGGATATCAGAAGCGGTAATATTCAGGTGAGCCATCTTATCTGGGTTCAGCCACATGCGCATGCTAAGGAATCGATTACCATATAATATCGACTCAGAGATCCCTTTTATGCGAGTCAGCTTATCGGTAACTTGCAAGGCGACAAAACTCGACAATACCTGCTCACTAATCTGACCTTCAGTCGATGTAAAGTCGATCATGATAAGGATATCAGGTGAGTATTTTTTAACGCTTAAGCCATTGGCCAAGACCTCTGCGGGTAACATCGGCTCTGCCAGTGCCAATCTATTTTGCAGATTTACCTGTGCAATACTGGGATCGGTCCCCACCTCAAAAGTCACAGATAGACGGTAGGTACCATCGTTACTGCTTTTGGAGCTCATATAGATCATATCTTCAACGCCATTAATGGCATCTTCGATAGGCCTAGCAATGGTCTCCTCTACCACTGACGCACTTGCCCCGCGCATCGACGCCGTCACCTGGATCTGTGGCGGAGTAATAACGGGGAACTGAGACACTGCAAGGTTAGGTATTGCAATGACGCCAGCCAAGGTAATGATCAAACTCAAAACAATGGCGAATTTGGGCCTGTCGAGAAAGAACTGACTGATCATGCGCCTGCCACCATCAAGTGGGAGTGAGCACTATCAACGAGTGTCGCTTTCACTTTTGAGCCAGTCACAACTTGCTGCAGCCCATGGGTTATCACGACATCATCAGCCCTCACTCCACTGTTGACTATGATATTCATCCCCACCTGCTCGCCAACATCGATATCTTTACGCTCTACCTCGTTATTGCCGTTAACCACAAAAACATAAAATCCGGATAAGTCCTGCATTAATGCCCGCTGAGGCAGCAGTAAAACCGGTGTCGATTGGCTATCGGTGACAGTCAACTCTACATATTGGCCCGGCAAGAGCAGCTGCGCCTCGTTATTAAACTCTGCTCGAACCGCTACCGTCCCGCTAGCCTTATCGACTCGGTTACCAAAGTAAGTGATCGCTCCCACTTCACTAAACGGGTCACCTGAATTGAAAAATAGAGAAACCGATGGCAGCTCAGATCCCGTTGCCAGCATCTTCATCTTAGTTTGATGAAAAACCGTCTCGCTCACCTGAAAGCTCACATCGATTGGCGATACAGTGACAAGATCGGCTAGCGCATAACTCGAAGGCGAAACTAACTCACCGAGTGCCACTTTACTGTTGCTGATCCGCCCTGAAAACGGCACCCTAATTTGGGTATAACCCAACTCAGTTTTGGCTAGCTGTATCTGCGCTTTAGCCGACTTTATCTGAGCTCGAGCTAACTGCTCCTCTGCTAATAATCGATCGACTTCCGCTTCGCTAATTGAGGACGTAGGGAGTAAAGATAGGCCCCGTTTGTGCTCTAGCTTTGCCACATTTAATTTTGCCTCGGCGCTGACAAGTAGTGACTTAGCCTGAGAGAGCTTTGCCAGATATCGACTGTCATCAAGGGAGAACAACAGCTCTCCTTGAGCAACCATATCCCCTTCTTTAAAGTGCTTATCGACCAAGTAACCTGTCGCTTGTGCCTGCAAAGCAACATCCTCTTTGGCCGCTACCCGCCCCTTGATCTTAAAGTTATGGTGATGCTCAAAGGCTTTTACTCTGCTCGCGGTGACACCAACTGCATTGACTCCTTGCGGCTGACTTCCAGCTGCATCAGCGTAGACTTTTTCAGTAAAGACCAGAGACGTAGCCACAACTGGCGCCAGAATACATGTGCCAGCTAACAACACTTTTTCTAATTTCAAAACAACCTCAACTCCCGTCAACGACGAGCTAACCTGCTAAAGCCTCATAGCTAATGAGTGCTTATGCAGTAAAAATATCTACAGGATGAAAATACGCAGCAAAGACAACGTATGTAGAGGTAAGCCGCAAGTAATAACGTAAAGCTCAGTGAACTCGTCAATTAAGGCTGTAATAGCTAAACACTGAAGATCTCGCACTATTGGTTAATGAAAGCCACAGCACTAGATACAGTGAACCTTAAGGTGAACGAGCAGTAATAAACCGACGTTTTTGCACGACCTAGCTCTTATATCAAATGATATGAGAAGGGTTGAGTTTTACTCTTGAAAGCGACACAAGTTGAGGTGTATTCGCCTGGGCTTAGCTTGATAACAGGGCTCAGGTGATCGTGTCACGACACGATAAGCGAGGGGAAGTAATGGCAGTAAAAATAGCAATATTAATAAAGGGGCGCTACTTGAAGGCGCATCCATACAAACACGCACGGACTTTTCTGATAGTTCACAGGTTTTAAATTCAAACCCTTTAATCTCAGCGCCTTGAGTAAGCTCTGCAGCTTCAGCACTGGTTTGAACAATAGCCGAGGTAGCCGTTATCGCTTGTGTACTCTGCTGTTTGAGTACCAAGTTAAGTATTCCACTATTTTGGGTCAAACAGAAAAGTGTCAGTATGGCAAAAACCAATACTGTCCAACGATCTCCGGTTTGATTAGCAAAAAACTTATTGATGATTGACGCCCTTTCTTATACTAGATGTCTTAAAAATAGTTCGGCTATGCATCGCATCTGACAACAGATGTGCGCAGCTACATGGTGGATAAGACCGGACAAAGCTAAAAATAGTTCATAAAAAATTAAAATATTTTCTCAAGCAATTTTCATTCTCATTAAGTGAATAAAAAACAATCTATTGCATAACAAAAGCGCTTAATCTAAGTTATCTTTATAAGGTTAAAAAAACATCAAACGATAAGATTAATTAACAGCAATTTTGCTACATGCGTGCTTCAGTCGTAGAACAGCCAATCATTACCATCTAATACCAATCTGTAAAAGTCGTTCATCAAGCACCCTGATAGTTTTCGAGGAGAAGGTATGAGCAAACCGATTATAGCGGACAATAAACCTAAGAAAGTTGAACTCAGCAAAGGGCAAGAATATTACTTCTGCGCTTGCGGCCAATCAAAGAAGCAACCCTTCTGCGATGGCTCACATGCTGGCACCTCATTTAAACCTCAGGCCTTTACGGCAGAGCAAGATGGCGATGCCTTTTTATGCGCCTGTAAACACACAGCCAATGCACCATTTTGCGACGGTAGCCACAAGCAGTTCACCGCTAAGCAAGTGGGCAAAGAAGGGCCGGGAGTCACTAAAAGCAGTCACTCAAATGCTATGCCTACCGCTAAAGCCACCATTGAAGAACCTACAGTTGAGTTTATCCACCAGCTCGCCCGCGATGGCCTCTCTAAGCTTGGTCACCATGGCCCAATGACCTCTATGGGCGTACCACGGCATCAACTGCCCCATTGGGATGATATCCAAATCATGACAGCCCAGATGGCTACTAAGCCCTTACTTGAAGATCAAGCGGTAAAAACAGAGCTCATCATAGGGCCTGAAGCCCGTAAGCCACTCAAACTTAAGATCCCGCTGTTTGTCTCTGATATGAGTTTTGGCGCCCTCTCGGAAGAAGCTAAAACGGCGCTAGCCAAGGGAGCAGAGCTGGCAGGAACAAGCATATGTTCGGGTGAAGGCGGTATGCTGCCTGAAGAGCAAGCACAAAACAGCCGCTATTTTTATGAGCTCGCCAGTGCGCAATTTGGTTATAAAGAGGAGTTGCTCCACGATATTCAAGCCTTTCACTTTAAGGGAGGGCAAGGCGCAAAAACCGGGACAGGTGGCCACCTTCCAGGTATAAAAAATCAAGGCAAAATATCTCAAGTGCGCGGCATCCCCGAAGGTGAACCAGCCATCTCTCCACCGACCTTCCAAGCACTTAATAATTCCTGTGACTTTAAACGCTTTGCCGATCGCGTTCGTGAAGTCAGTGGTGGTGTGCCTGTTGGCTTTAAACTCAGTGCCAATCATATCGAACGGGATATCCAATTTGCCTTGGATGCCACTGCAGATTACATCATTCTCGACGGCCGTGGTGGCGGAACGGGTGCGGCACCTGAGATGTTTCGCGACCATATCAGTGTACCCACAATTCCAGCATTAGCGCGTGCTCGTCACTATTTAGATGAAAAAGGGGCAAGTGGAAAAGTCACCTTAATCATCACAGGCGGAATACGCGTGCCCATGGACTTTGTTAAAGCCATGGCACTTGGTGCTGATGGTGTTGCTATATCAAATAGTGCGATGCAATCCATCGGCTGTGTTGCGGCAAGAATGTGTAACACCAATAATTGCCCCGCAGGTATCGCCACTCAAAATGCCGATCTGCGTCAACGACTCAATGTCGATAAATCATCACAGCAGTTAGCCAATTTCTTCAACGCGTCTGTGGAGCTGATGCAGGTAATGGCACGTGCTTGTGGTCACCATAAGTTAAGTGACTTTAACCGAGATGATCTCGCCACCTGGCACAGAGAGATGGCACACCTTTCAGGTATCAGGTATGCGGGCTTTACGCCGCTGGATTAGAGAAAACTAAGCGTTCCTTGGCGCTATAGCCTAGGAACGCTTCACTTCTCAGCCCTATTATCGCTTACAGCTTTCTTAGCTCTGTCTTTCGCTTATGGCTGTCTTATCCCAACCTTCTTCTGAGTACTTTAGTCGCTTGTACTAGGTTTTTCAGGGCGGGTTCAACTTCATCCCATGTGCGGGTTTTCAGGCCACAATCTGGGTTAACCCAAAGCTGACGAACGGCAATCTTGTCGGCGGCTTTTTCGATTAACTCAACCATCTCATCGACCGTTGGTATGTTCGGCGTATGAATATCATAAACACCTGGACCTATCTCATTTGGGTACTCAAAATCCTCAAAGGCGGTCAATAACTCCATGCGAGAACGTGAGGTCTCGATAGTGATCACATCGGCGTCCATGGCAGCGATAGCCGCGATAGTTTCGTTAAATTCGCTATAACACATATGGGTATGGATCTGCGTCTCATCGGTGACACCTGCAGCACTGAGCTTAAAGGCATCGACCGCCCACTTAAGGTAAGCCTCCCAGTCACTCTTCTTCAGCGGTAGACCTTCGCGGAAAGCTGGCTCATCGATTTGAATAATACCTATACCCGCATTTTGCAGATCGACCACCTCATCACGGATAGCTAAGCCAATTTGAGTCGCTATCTGCTCTCGGCTAATATCTTCACGGGCAAATGACCAATGCAAAATAGTCACCGGGCCTGTTAGCATGCCTTTTACTGGTTTTTCAGTCAGGCTCTGTGCAAACTCTGCCCACTCAACAGTCATGGCAACTGGGCGTGATACATCGCCGAAAATCAATGGGGGCTTAACACAGCGTGAGCCATAACTTTGCACCCAACCAAACTGGGTAAAGGCAAAACCTTGTAACTGCTCGCCAAAATACTCAACCATGTCGTTACGCTCCGCTTCACCATGAACCAGCACATCTATGCCTAGCTTTAGCTGACGGTCAACCGTATCTTTGGTTACTTGACGTAATTGGTCATTGTAAAAATCTTCGGTGATCTCACCCTTACGCCAGCGACTACGTAAACCACGAATAGCTGGAGTCTGTGGAAATGAGCCTATGGTTGTCGTTGGTAACAGAGGGAGCTGGTATTTTTGTTGCTGAATCGTCTGACGATTAGCAAATGCTGTGTCGCGCTCATAATCATCACTATTAAGTGCAGCGACTCGCTCAATCACTTGCCTATCAGCAGCGGCATCTCTGGCATTACGACGTGCAACACAGCTTGCAATTGTGGTATCAATCAAGCCTTTCTCTGCACTGTCAGCAGGTGTAGAAAGCAAGGCTTTTAGCTGGGTCAATTCAGACAGTTTCTGCTTAGCAAAAGACAGCTGTTGTTTAAGCTCAGGTGTCAGCTTAGCTTCTACATCAAGATCAACTGGGCTATGTAGCAAAGAACAAGATGGTGCAATCCAGACTCGCCCTTGAAGATCGTTAACCACAGAGCTGATACGCTCAGCAATCAAATCGATATCAGCAGCCCAAACATTACGGCCATTGATAACCCCTAACGAGAGCACCTGCTGAGGCTGAAGGTTTTCAGCAAATACAGCAAGTTGCTCTGGTGCGGTAACTAAATCTAAGTGCAAACCAGCAACAGGCAGGGCCGATACTAATGCCTGATGATGGGCGATGGTGCCGTAATAACTCGCCAACAGCACATTGACCTGAGTCTCTTTCAACGCTTCATAGGTCGATGTAATCGCAGACTGCCAATCGCTGTCCAGCTCCAAGGCTAAAATGGGTTCTTCGAGTTGCACCCAGTCTACACCTTGATCGCTGAAACGAGCCAAGAGTGCCGCATAAGTGTTAATCAGCTTAGGCAGAAGTGATAGCTTATCAAATTCACTGCCTACAGCTTTAGATAAGAACAGGTAAGAAACCGGCCCCAGTAGCACAGGTTTAGCGGCATAACCCAGAGATTGAGCCTCTGAAACCTCTTCAAAGAACTGCTCATAGGCTAAGCTAAACTCTTGATCTGCGGTTAGCTCAGGCACGATGTAGTGATAGTTGGTATTAAAGTACTTAGTCATTTCGCCAGCCGGTGCATCTTTACCCGACGGCGCTCGTCCACGCGCAACCCTAAATAGTGTGTCTAAATCCACCTTGTTGCTCTCTGCGCCTTCATTGCGATGACGCTCAGGGATGGCATTCAAGGTGGCACTCAATGTCAGCACTTGATCGTAAAAAGCAAAATCCCCAACAGGTAGTAAAGATACGCCAGCCTGTGCTTGCCATTCCCAGTGCGTTTTACGTAGCTCTGCTGCCACCAGCTTTAATTCAGCTTTAGTGATCTCACCGCGCCAATATTTCTCTTGAGCAAATTTAAGCTCACGCTGACGACCAATTCTTGGAAAACCTAAGTTCGCTATCTGTATCGCTTGAGAAGTTTGCATATTGTATACCTTTTTGCTTTAATATGAGCAGAATTCAGAGTAAACGCGCCATTTGTGTTATCAGCGACTCATCGTGATTTAGCATCCTTTGATGTAAATACACATTTGGGCGTCTGGACGTCTAGAAGTTTATTGTGATAGGCTTGCTTCTGACAAACGAATTGATTTCAAGCGCAACATGAGCAAAATTCATGTTGAGATAAAGTAGGTATATTATGATTGAGCTTAGACACTTACGTACACTAGTAGCCTTAAAAGAGACAGGAAGTCTTGCTGGTGCAGCCAAAAAGCGATTCGTCACTCAGTCTGCGCTTTCTCATCAGATTAAGGAGTTAGAAACCCGAATTAACTCATCAATCTTTGTCAGAAAAAGTAAACCACTCTCTTTTACACAGGAGGGAGCACGATTACTTAATCTCGCTGAAGAGATCTTACCTAAGGTGGTAGAAACTGAATTTGACCTCAAACAGGGGCTCAATGACGAGCTTAACCAGCTTGGAGTAGGCATAGAGTGTCATAGCTGCTTTCGCTGGCTAATGCCTGTAATGGAGCAGTTTAGAAATGCCTACCCAGGTGTCAATCTAGACCTATCAAGTCGCCACCTGTTTGATTCACTCAATGCCTTGGAGATGGGCGAACTCGATGTGGTACTCACCTCAGATCCAGTGCCAGGTCAGTCTATCGCCTATCAACACCTTTTTGATTTCGAGGTTAAGCTCGTTGTCGCCAACGATCATCCATTGGCGCAGCAAGAGTTTGTCACGCCTAAGCAACTAGAAAAGTGTTCTATCATCAGCTATCCAGTGCCTTTGCAGCGTTTAGATCTCTACCGTCATTTTCTTGAGCCTGCAGGGGTTGAAGCTGGCGAGCAGATCAGCTGCGATCTCACTATGATGTTACTACAGCGTATCGCCTGCAAAGATGGAGTTGCCGCCCTACCCACTTGGTCAATTAGCGAATCCTACGGTTTAAACCTCACCTCGGTTAAGCTAGGTGCAGAGGGCTTAAAGCGCCCACTGTTTGGCGCTTATCGCAAAGATAGCTCAACCTCTCGACTGGCACAGCAATGGCTGAAATTAGTCGCAAAAGAGGGATTAGCGAAACAACATAAGTTGAATTAAAAAAGCGGTAACCAGAACCTAGGTTCTAGTAAAAAGTTGCTAGGATCTAGCTATACAGACAGGACTAAGAAAGCTGCGAGCTACAGCCTGATGCTCTTAACTCGCGTCTCGATACTCGAACCTTCTTTTACAATGGCTTCAGCAGTTGGTTTCTCATAGACAATACGCGTCTAAGGACTAAGCCCGGTGAATCTGGGTTTCTCGTCTGACGTAGGTTATGGGCGACCATAAACTCATCTTTTAGCTCTTCATCTAAGCCTAGTGACTCAAACGCCTCTATGGTAAGCGTCTGCTTTTGATTATCAATCAATGACTTAATAATGCTCAGTGGGAAAGACTCCTCTGAATCTGCATTCAGGTAAGCAAACGCAGTCAATGCGATAATCTCACCAAATACACTGAACAGGGCTAAAGTTTGCACTTCATCAGGGCTAATATCTACCCCTTCCATATTATGCAAGCTATCGACAGCATCAGTCGCTATGCTCTCTGTTAAGTTCCAGTAACCTTGTACTAGCTTCTTATAAGGCTGAGGTAGCTCATCGAGACGCTCTTTCAAATAGAAGGTAAAAGCATATCGATAAATATTTACCTGACCTAAACGCACTAAAGCATCTTTCAATGAGCGGTTCTTAGTCGAAGCTCTAGCACCACTGATCGCCGTATTACTTCGCCAAAGCATGTGGGCCGCTAATGCAGGATCCGACGAAACAATATCGATAACGTTACGAATATCGCCATCGGCAATGATAGCTTTCTTTAATGGGATCAATATACCGCGACGACCAATGACCTGTTCTTCATTGCCTATAATTGCACGTACTTGAGTGAACACCTGATGCTCAAGATCTGTCATGGGGAGTTTGTTACCTAGGTTTCTATTTTTGACATTATGCCATCTGTTATCAGGGAATTTACCCATAAAACAAGTGCTATGGTCAAGTTGATTTCGCTTAAATGAATACTTTAACTCAAATTATCTGCAGAAGGTCTGAAAATAGGGAGAAAATCACCAAGTTCCTTCAATAATGAAGCGTTATCAACCATCTTTAATCCCCCTTTAATAATCATAACGTATCTAGGTTGCTATGAAGTACGCTCGCCCCTGTAAACCCAGAAAGTGACAATGAGTCGCGAATAGAGAAACAAACCTGCCTAAAGTGCCCCAGCTTGCATTAACTTGTCATGGATCGCAGTGGCTAAGGCCTGGTAACCTTGATTGTTTAAATGAATCGTGTCGGACTTCATCGAAGGCGTTTTCAGTAGGTCGGTTAACGTTTCCTCCATAAAGACCAGCTCATACTCCTCAGCCAACTCACTGTAGATCTCTGCAGGTGAAAGAAAAATACTCTTTTGAGGCACTGCAAGCAGCAAGACCGGGATTGATCGCACTTGCGCCTGTTCAATCATTGCAGCCAAGTTAGCTTTGGTTTTAGCAAGATCATGGTTACGCAAAAAATCATTCCCCCCCTCTAGCAAAATCAGTAGTTCCGGCTCCTCTTGTGCTAACAATGCCGTGAGTCTCGTTAAGCCTTGTGTTGTCGTTTCACCTGACACCCCAGCATTAATCACCCTCATGCCTGTCAGCTCAGACAATACCGCTGGATAATCACCCCCATCCCTCGCCCCTTTGCCATAGGTAAGGCTATCGCCAAAAGCTAATATCTGAGCATTATCTGATAACGCAGGCATGCTAACTTTAGAGCAAGCTTGCAGCAATAACAGCGACACAAGTACTAGCATTTGAGTCGCAATACGACACATCAACTGACGTTTCATCAATGAACCTCAAACATATAAGAGTTGCCAATTAATAATACCAGTTCTATTAAATAAGTGTTCATTCAGCGGGAATTAAAAGTGCTGTAGGCAAGTAAGGGGATTGAAGTTAATAGTTATTCTATATCGAGAGCCACTTACGCGGCATAAAGCGCTTTTAAACCCGCACTACGTGAGCTTCTCAGAACTTTTACTTCTGCGTTCCACTGCCTTTAAAGGGAATAACCATTTCTTCAGCAATGCGCCTTGAATTTAAAGCTCTGAGAAAGCTCTGAATAGATCATACATTTGATAGAATTGGTATAAAATAAAAAAGCCAGACACAAGGCCTGGCTTTAATTTCAATCAAATAACAATGATAAAACTAAGTCATTAAAAAGCTTGGTAGCTCACGCTAAGGAAATACTCCCTACCTGGGCTGAAGTAGTTGTGCGCAGAGATGATCTCTTCATCAAACAGATTGTTCGCTTTTAAACGTAGGCTCCACGCATCATCAAGCTGATACCCAACACTTAGGTCAACTTTATGAGTGGCATCTAAAAAGTTATCATTACCTGCATAACGCTTACCTTGGTAATGGTAACTAGCAAGCAGGTCAAACCGCTCCCAGCCATAGCTCAACATATAGTTAAACTCATTTTCACTGCGACCTACAAGCTGCTCACCCGTTTGCACATTTTCTGCATCTAGGTAAGTATAACCCAGCTGATGATCTAGGCTAAATAGCTGATAATTTGCCGACAGCTCCACACCTCGAATTTCAGCTTCATTGATGTTAGCAGGTTTCCAGATATCCCAACCATAATCATCTTTTTCACCCGTTGGTGCCCAAGCAATCAGGTTATCAATCTTGTTTTGAAATATGCTGATATAAGCACGAATATCTTTAGCGGCATAATTCAAGGTTAAATCATAGCTCTCAGCTGTTTCAGAGATAAGATCTGGATTCCCTGAACCTGGCCAATATAGATCATTAAAGGTGGGGGCTTTGAACGCTGTCCCTGTTGTCGCAGACAGACGCCATTGGTCATTGAACTGATAGGCTAGGCTGGCATTATACGATACTTCACTATCGATATTTTCTACATCATCATAGCGTACTGCAACTTCAGCAAGTAGCTTGCTCCACTGCTTTTGAACCAAGACATAGGCACCAAAAATATCACGCTCATCTTGTGCATAATCGCCATGAACAGATTCGTTTGACCAGTCAATACCGCCCGTGAACGTCAGGGAGTTTGCAGCTAAATACTGATTGCTCCAGTTAACTTGGTCACGCTTAGTTTCAAATATAGAGACAGGCACACTCGCATCGTCACCACGGAAGTTTTCGTTGTAATCGCGAGACTGGCTTATTGCTAGCTTACTGGTAAATTGCTCATTGCTATATTGAGTCGCAAGATTCCAAAGGTAGTTCTCATAGTCAGATTCATCAGCCGAACCAGAGGCGTAGATATCATCGTATTGAGTGTTACCTTTATCGTACTGACCATTCCATAATGCCTGCCAGTTCGAATTGATCTGCTGAGAGCCCTTTAATGAAATCGCACTACGCTTGTAACCATCGTCATCGTTCTCGACTTCGGCTCCGTTATAAACATCATAACCTTCTGACCGTTCATGGTTAACAGAAAGCGTGCTGCTGCCCTCACCATGTGTCATACCAGCGCCAAATGAACCACGAATATAGTCATTGCTACCATACTCAGCACCAGCAAACCATTCGCCGCCTTTAAGCTGGCGAGTAAAGATTTGAATCACACCACCAATAGCATCGCTGCCCCAAACCGACGCTCTTGGACCTTTAAGCACTTCGATACGTTCGATATTTTCAGGCGACAAGGTGTTAAAACTTACCGTACCTAAAGTGGCTGAACCTACTTTAACGCCATCAACAAGCACTAATACATGATTAGAATTGCTGCCACGCACACTGATAGATGTTGACTGACCTGCACCACCATTACGCGTTACGCTCACGCCTGGCAGTGTTTCTAACACGTCCGCCACAGACTTAGGATTAAGGCGAGCAATCTCTTCGCGCTCGATAGTATTGATAACGGTTAGTTGCTGGTCTGCCGTTCTATCAAAGCGAGAACCTGTCACAGTAATGGTTTCATCGGCCACATCTGCACTTGATGCAACTTCAGCCGCAACCGTTGAAAAGGCTGAAAAGCCGATAACACTGCTGACTAGCACAGCAATTTTAGATAGTTTGTTTGACTTGTTATATGAGAAAGTACCCATTTTACCTTTAACTCCTGAAAGGAAAACGGGGCAAAAATGTCACGATATAAAGCCATAGAGCCTATATCGGGTGATATAGCTACAGCTGATAACGCATCTCGAGATCTGCCCGCCGAAATCTCAAAATCATCTAATGGGCCGGTCTCCGGACTTAGGCTCTGCAGTGGCTATAAGTCATATAACACTGCGCGAATTCAGGCTTTTTAAACGCTCCCTTCTTGCTCTATATTGCTATAAAGATAGATAGACGCGCCTGATTCTTACCATTTACCGTTGCGGGGGCAGTGTCAGATTTTCACTGACTTCCCGATTATCCCTTACCTAGAGTGTCTAGCGCTTAGTCAGCAACTAACAAACAATACAGGTTTAGGCACCACAAAAGATTGACTAAAATATTTAGTTCCAAGAACGCACCCAGTGTGTACCTCATTTTTCAGTACTCTATTCAGTACCTTGATTCAGTACCTTGATAAATGCTGAGTGACGATCCGCCGCATTATAGACGTCTATACGTATAAATGTCTAACTTTTGAATGACATTCTGCTTACCTAAAAGTCTAACCTTAGCCACCTAATGCGTCTTCCTAGTAAAAGAGTGAGCGACACATTGACCAAGACAACACATAAAACACTGATTAATAATGACAAAACAAAACCTCAGCCTGTCAACTAAACAAGCTTACAACTTTTAAATCATTAAATTAACAAAATTACTTGCCATATATGATTACAAATGTAATCTTAATTTTAGAGATTACATCTGTAATCCAAATTATTGCTGCGAAAGATTGTGAGTAATCACCACTTTGATAAACGGAATAACCAATGAAAGAGATCAGTAATTCAGAACTTGCCGTACTCAATATTCTATGGGAATCATCACCGATCAGCTCAGGTGAAGTGGTGGAAAAACTGGCAAATGCTAACGAATGGCACGAAAAAACAGTCAAAACCTTACTAAACCGATTAGTAAAAAAACAGGCGATCGGGTTTCAAAAAAAGGGGCGTGGCTACCTCTACTCACCGCTTATCAACCAAAGTGAGTACCAAATTAAGGAGAGCCAATCATTCGTCGAACGGATGTTTTCAGGCCGTGTCGCTCCCCTGGTTGCAGGCTTTGCCAAAGAGAATAAACTCAGCGCTGAAGATGTTGCAGAATTGAAAACCTTAATCGATAACTGGCAAGACGATGATGCTAAACACAGTGGCACTGAACAGGGTAATACTACGCATATTGATGTAAATATCGGCTCAAACGTCAAGGAGACAAAGTCATGATTAACTGGCTCATGGAACAGAGCATACTCATCAGCCTAGTCAGTGCCTTTATGCTGATTTTCCATAAACCTCTACTGAAACAGCTAGGCGCACATCATATCTATAGCTTGTGGTTAGCTATCCCCCTAATGCTATTAGGCTCTTTGGTATTGCAGTTACTGCCTAGCTTACTCGCTGAATCTAAACTTGAAACATTTGAGCACTACCGAGTGCTCGCATCAATGGCAGTTAAAAAAAGTGGCACCCTATTATCAACACCATTGCTGGTAGGCTTGTGGCTATCAGGAATCGCTATTATGGCACTCCTACTACTTCTACAGAGACGATACTTAAACCAACTTTTAAAGAAAAGTAAGCCATATAGCAAAACGCAAGCAGACAAACTGCCTATATTACAGAGCCCAGATATCACCTCTCCTATGCTAACGGGAGTCCTTAAGCCCATCATAGTTGTGCCTGATGACTTTCATAAGTTGTCTGCATCGCAACAAGAAGCAGTCCTGGAGCATGAGCGCTATCATCATGATCGCGGCGATATCATCACTAACTTATTAGCCTATGCACTGCTCACTATGTTCTGGTTCAACCCGCTTTGCTGGCTCGCCTACCGCCGATTTCGAGATGATCAGGAGCTAGCTTGCGATGCTCAAATCACCTCATCGATGAATACCAATGACAAAATTGCCTATAGCCATGCGTTATTGGCCTACTCTCAGCACGCCAATATTGGCATGTTGCACACACACTACGGAAATAAAAACATCTTAAAGGAAAGGATAATGCAAATGAAAAAGCAACATGGAAAGAGCACGTTAACTATCATAGCTATGACGCTCGGTTTAAGCTTTGCAAGCTTAATGCTCAACCAGCAAGTACTGGCAGGCGATCATCAAAGCTCATCAAATGAGCAAGCAGAAAAATCAACGAAAAGTCAGAAACAAGATATTCACCCACTGACTCGCGTCGAGCCTAAATACCCAAAAGCCGCTGTAGAAGCAAAGCAAAATGGTTTTGTTCAGCTCAAATTTGATATCAGCACGAAAGGCAAAGTCTCTAACATCAAAGTGGTTAAGTCTTCTCCCACGGGCGTATTCGACAAATCAGCAGTTAAAGCCTTGAAGCAATGGGTTTATAAGAAGTCTAAAAAAGGCGCAAAAGGTGCTAAGGTTCAGTTGGATTTCGTTATTGATGAGCCAGCAACCAATGTGGAGCGTATTAAGGTAACAGCCAAATAACCACAAACAATCAAGTGTTCAAGCCGCCTACTTTCAGCCAATACGAGGTTGAAGAGTAAGCTTTTTGAAAAAGGGCCGCGTAGCTCTTTTTCCGTATCTGCAGAAAAGTGATAAATAAGGTTGAACAGTAAAGCGATTAGGAAGGATAAACACACTACCCTCCCTTACATCGATTAAACGCCTATTAAGCCTCTACAGCCTTAGGGTTAGAGCCGTATTCATTCTCACCAATGCTGTCCTGAATATAGAAGATAAGCAACACGATAGCGCCAATAAGCGGAACCAGACCAATCAACTGCCACCAGCCTGAACGCCCGGTGTCATGCAGTCGACGCGCAGAGATTGCAATTGAAGGGATAAATAGACCCAGAGCGAGTATTAATGAAAAAATCATCGTTCCTAAGATTCCATCAATCACCGCAGCTAACACATAAAAAATCATATAAAACAGGATATACATCCAAAACTCTTTACGACGTGCACGACCTGTAAAATCAGCATATTTCTTTAATGCACCAATAAAATATTCCATATTTTTCCTTGTTACTCCTTAGTTCCAATGTAGACACTTTTCGTGTCATTTTTTAAAACAAAATCAGCGCTCAGAATATGAGCACTGATTTTAATTATTCGATCTAATCGCTTTGGCTGTTAACTTGACCTATCTATCAGACCAGTCTTACTTGACTCAGCCTTGCCAGATTTAGTCAGCGACCTCTTCGCTAGAGTTAGCCTCTCTCTTTGCTTGTAACTCTTCATTAAACTCCACAGACAGCTCCTGCATCCTTAATATCATAGGCTGAGCTAAAGCCTGAGTCATCATCATAGACTCCTGCATTACAATGGGCATCTTCGCTACCATAGAGCGACCAGAATCACTGCGGTAAAAAGCTAGCATGTCTGCAAGCTCTTGCTCTGAATAATGTTTAGCATAAAGATCAATCATTGGCTGCTTCAACTGAGCCCATCCAAGCTCTTGACGCATGATCTCTGTGCTCTTAAGCATAAATTTCTCAAACATCTCCTCCTCAGACTCTTTAACGTTAAGCTGCTGTTTCATGCTTAACATCATTTGAGTCATCTGATCATACATAGTGTCAATCATCGACTCAGTTTTCATCTCAATAAGGAGTTGCTCAACATCATTACGTCGTGAATCTTCATCTGCAGATACAGTAAAATTGACCAGCAAGCTGCTCGCTATAAACAATAGTGAAAGATTGCGTCGCAATGACTTCAAAGGGGTTTGTAACGCGAAAAAAGAGGGGAAAGGTAAACGCGTGGTAAATGATTTCATTTTGCCTCCATGCAATTGTAAATTATCACTCAACGAACTTTCTCATAAATCTATTCTCAAGTCACTAATATTGTTGTAAATACCTAAGGTGATCATGTTTAAATTTGTAATAGCCAAACAGGAGCACAGACAATAAAACCCATGATAACGATTCTCATTAAGATTTAATTTCATTAAGATAACGCCGTGTCAAATACCACTCGGTATCGCACTTAATAATCAAAAAAAGGATTTCAACAATGAAAATCTCAATGAGTCGTCTCAAGACGATTAGCGCAGTGGCTTTACTCGGTTTCAGCAGCCTATTTGGTTTTAGCTCACAGGCTATGGCCAATGAATGTGCGCTTAGTATCAGCGCCAACGATGCGATGCAGTTCGATAGCAAAGAGCTCAGCGTCCCCGCCAGTTGTAAAGAGGTCACCTTAACACTTAACCATGCAGGCCAACTTCCTAAAGCGGCAATGGGTCATAACTGGGTACTCACCACTGCAGCAGACATGCAGGGCGTTGCCAACGACGGCATGGCAGCTGGTGCTGCTAAAAACTATGTCAAAGACGGTGATACTCGAGTTATCGCCCACACCGACGTAGTCGGTGGCGGCAGTTCTACCTCAATCACCTTTAGCACCGAAGGCATGAGCGCGACAGAAGCCTACAAGTTCTTCTGCTCATTCCCGGGTCACTGGGCCATCATGCAGGGTAACTTTGTGATTAAATAAGAGTCTAGTTTAAAGTTCCTAGAGTCTAGATAACCGATCCTAGGAACTCATCGCTTATTTGTTTTTATAAACCTTGCCACCTTTCATCACAAAGTCGATATCTAAAAGCGCTTCAATCTCTTTAAGTGGGCTAATATCAGTCGCAATAATATCGGCATACTTACCCACCTCTAGCGTGCCTAATGAATCTGACTTACCAATCAAATCAGCGCCGTTAATCGTGGCCGATTTTAAAATATCAGCATTGCTCATACCCGCTTGATGCATTAACACCGCCTCGCGCGCATTAGTGCCATGTTGAGACACGCCGCTGTCAGTGCCGTAGGCAATCTTAACCCCAGCCTTATACACCGCCTTGAAGTTATCAGTCATATCAACACCGACACGTCTAGCCTTGGCTTTTATCGCATCCGACATAAAGTCAGAATTATCGGCCATCTGAACAACAGTATCGCCAGCAAGCAGCGTCGGCACGAGGTAAGTACCGTTCTTCTTCATCAGCTTGATACTCTCTTTATCGGCGTAGCTTCCATGCTCGATACTGTCAACGCCTGCACGCAGTGCCGCGTTAATCCCCTCAGTAGCATGGGCATGACTTGCCACTTTACGGCCCAGCGCATGAGCGGTATCTATGATCTCTTTTAGCTCATCATTAGCCATCTGCTGGCCAGTGCCAGTATCGGTATCTGACAACACGCCGCCAGTGGAGGTAATTTTTATCACATCGGCGCCAAACTTAATGGCTCGGCGAGTCGCGCTGCGACAATCATAAGGGCCATCACAGATAGTCTTAGCCGTGTATTTATCCAGTAAGTCTGGACTCATACCATCAACATCACCATGACCGCCTGTCACCGACACCCCGCCAGAGGCGATAATACGCGGCCCATCGACCCAACCTTTAGCAATACCGTCTCGCAGTGCATAAATCTGCTCAGGTTTAGCCCCTAAATCTCGCACTGTGGTAAAACCTGCTAGCAAGGTCAACTTGGCAAAGTGGGCACTGCGAATAGCCACATCGGCATCAGACATACGCAGCTTTTCGCTGTCATTCTTCGGGCCTAATTCACCTTGTAGATGCACATGCATATCCATCATTCCTGGCATCACGAAGCGGTTCTTCAGGTCGATATAATCCACATCACTGCCAAATGATTTAGGATCTAAATAGCCACTCTTCACTTGGCTTATCTTGCCGCCCTCAGCAATGACTAATGTCTGCTCAGTCAATGGCTTGTTACCCGGAACAGTTAACAGCTCTCCGGCATGAATCACCGTGAAAGAGGCCGCCATTAGCGGCGCACTAGACAACGACGCACACACAGAGAATGCACAGGCAACTCCCAGAGCTAGCTTATTATTCTTATTATTAGTCATCGAAACTTCCTCGAATATAGATCCAATGATGAATAACTTTCACCATTTTCAGAATGAATATTGAAATGAGTCTGATAACCTGCCAAAAATTCCGAGTAACTACAAGCGCTCGGCAGTAACAAACCAGATGATAAAGCAGGAAAAATCTGTAAATCTGTAAATAATCTCTGACTTTCCGCCCAAAGGATAGGTAATAAAAATCCATTGCCAATCAGGTCTTGATGCTTTAAAAATATTAACACTAAGCCTATTTCAGCACCTTAGGTTCCCATGATTGAGGTCTAGGTAAATAGCAGAAAACAATAAGTATAATTTATAAAGGTCAGCAGGGAAGTCCATGATCAGTGACGTTCAACAAGATAGCACTATGCAAGATCCGAAAAGCAGTCAGCAGCAAGACTTAACTAAACCTCTGCCCCGTACCCTAAAAGTGCCAATCACCAATGTATATGCCATGGGCGGCTATTGTGCCCAGCTGCGTATCGGTGCCAACAAGGAACCAGTAAACCTTATTCTTGATACTGGCAGCAGTACCTTAGTCGTGAGCAGTAGTGACTATGTTGAGGAGGATGACAGTGCCTTAGTCGCCACGAGCTTCGCTCAAGAGGTACTCTATGGCGCTGGCGGCTGGGATGGCCCAGTTATTCATACCCGAGTGGGGATCCGTGAAGAGTTGGAAAAAGATAGCCAACTAGAAACGCTTGCTACATCAAATCAGCCTATCGTGCTTGAGAGTTGCCCCGTAGCAATTGTCTCTTCTATTGCACAGGAAGGTACCTTTCTCGATGCCGACGGAATTCTAGGATTGGCGTATCATCAACTGAATAAGAGTTACGATCTTAAGGGCTATTTTGAGCAGTATGATATCACTCCTGCCCTCACCTACCCGTGGCCCTTTGATGATGAGATCAGTATCTGCGAAACCAGCTATCAACCCACAATTCACGAACCAGCCCTGAGCGGTTCTGATGAATCAGCCTTGAGCGATTCTAGTGAAACAGCCCTGAGCGGCACTAATAAAGAGTCGAGCAACTCCTGTAATGATCGCTTTACCAGCCACGATCTAAGCAAGTTTAAAAAGTTTCTTAAACAGCAACCGACCCAAGATATCGTGCCCTACTTTACCGACCTGACTCAACAAGGCCTCACCGCCAATAAGTTTGCCTTTTATAGTCGCCGCTCAAGCGTTCATGTATCCAGCTCAGCTATTGAAACGCCAACTAGTGCTAGCGGTGACGCTCAGCAGCAAGAAAGCAGCGAGCGTAAAAACACGTTTGAGCAGTCTGAACCGATTAAACAGTCTGAACCCCTTAAGCAGTTTGAAAAGTTAGCGCAAGACCCACTCAACCAAGGCTGGCTGATACTAGGTGGCGGCGAGGAGCATACCGAGCTCTATCAAGGCGAGTTTCAAACCATCTCAGTGGTCGAAGACAAATACTACAACGTAAACCTTATCGCCATTCAAGTCGGCGACCAGCCCGAAGTAGACAGCCAACTCACCGACCAGTTAGAGCAGGAGCTCGCGCTAAATCAAGAGTCAAAGCAGGAGCACAACAGATCTAAAGAGGAGGATCTGCACGATCATGCACTACTCACTGCCATCGGCATGAACAAAGAGATGCGCGGCCGCAGTAATGCCATTGTCGATACAGGCGTATCAGGTATCGTATTAACTAAATACCTCTACAACGCCATGCTCGAAAGCTTCAACGCTATCAACCCTAAATTTGCCGAGTTAATCGCACCATTTAAACAGATAGCACAGCAATATAAGGGCATAGACCAGAGCCAACTCGACTTAAGCGAGTGGCCCACACTCACCTTCAGCTTCCTCGGCGAAACACACCGCAATCCAGACTCTAATGAAAGCGCCTGCGGCGGCTTGTATAAAAAGGTAAACATCACTATCAAGCCCGAACACTACTGGCAAACTAACACCCCAAGCGAAGGCAAAGCCTGCTTTAAAATTCTCTCCCAGCTTCCCGGATGGCCTAATCAGTCGCTGCTGGGTTTACCATTGATGAACGATTACTTTGTTGTTTTCGATCGCTCTGCCCATGAAACAGGGGTTATCCGCTTTGCTAAACGCAAGTAGAAGCAGTTGCGAGTTGCGAGTTGCGAGTTGCGAGTTGCGAGTTGCGAACAAGAATAGAAGAACAGCAAGGAAAGAGGAAATAGATGCATAGATTTGAAACTAAGCGCCTGTCGATGCGACCCATAGACGTCCAAGATAAAACTTTATATTGCGCACTTTATACAGACGATGTGGTCATGAGAAATATCGGCAAAGCACTGACACAAGAGAAAGCTGAGAAGTGCTTCGCTACCTGCTTAAAGATGACCAACAAACCCGAACCGATTTTATATGTCTGGGTGATCACCGATAAAAATAGCGGTGAAACCTTGGGGATTCAAAATATCAGTCGAGATAAAAGTAACTTACAGCAAGCCGAGTTCGGCATCATGTTAGTGCCGAGCAGCTATCGGAAACATGTCGCCTTTGAGTCAATTGGCGCTCTCACTGAATACGGTTTAAAACACCTTAATTTAGTCAAGATGTACTCCAACTTTTTACCTGAAAACAAAGCAATACTAAGAATCGCGCAAAAGCTCAATTACAAGATAGATATGGACAACTTACTGCCAAATACAGGTCAAGCAAGCTGCTACATGCTTAAAACCCAATACAAAGACACATTTATACAACATTAAGGCAACACCCCCATTTTAAAATGACAAGATAACTGTTATCTTCGTGAATGTTCGCCTTGATTAGCTTAAACCTCATTATACTGAGTGACTTAGCAGGTATTGAAGGAAAAAGCGTAAAAAGAGATCGTCCAACAAAAACAATTACAAAGGACTGAAAATGGCTGGTAGTTTAGCTTGTGTGGGTATAGGGATGACATTGGGGGCACATATCTGCCCGCTCGCTAAGAGCTATATCGAACAAGCCGATGTGGTCTTTTCAGGTGTCTCAAATGGTATTGTCGAGCTATGGCTACAGGAGATGCACAGCGATGTACGCTCACTGCAGGTCTACTACAAAGAGGGTAAATCCCGCCATATTACTTATCGTGAGATGGTTGACGCCATCTTAACTGAGGTGCGCGCTGGCAAAAAAGTGGTCGGCGCATTTTATGGTCATCCGGGGGTTTTCGCCCACGCCCCGCACAAATCAATAGAACTTGCTAAAGCCGAAGGTTTTGATGCCGTCATGGTACCTGGCATCTCTGCCGAAGACTGCCTCATTGCCGATCTTGGTATCGACCCTGGCAAATATGGCTGTCAGCAGTTTGAAGCCAGCCAGTTTATGTTTTATCAGCGCCGCTTCGATCCATCGAGTTATCTAGTGCTATGGCAGATAGGACTTGCAGGCGATAAGAGTATGGCCAAGTTTGCGACAGGCGCCGCTCACCGCCAAGTATTAATAGAGCTGCTATCTACTGAATATCCGCTCGATCATCAGGTGATCTTATATGAAGCGGCGGTACTGCCAATAGACACAGTACGTAAACAGACACTGACTCTGGCTGAACTGGCCGATGCTGATATCTATATGCATACCACCCTAGTTATTCCGCCAAGCCAGAAGATGCAGCCCAACCAAGCTGTATTAGACAGGTTGGCACAAATTGAAAAAGAGCTAGAAGCTGAAAGCGAACTTGCTAAGAACTAAAGCAAAGAAAGCTGCGAGTCACGAGCTTCGAAAAGCTCATAGCTCGTAGCTCGTAGCTCGTAGCTCGTAGCTAATAATAACGGACTTTAACCAGAACAATAAGACACATAACTTTGAGGGAACAAATTGTGAACAGACAGAAATCATCAAACATTATTCAGCTGCTAGAACGTATGGGGCAAGATGCCAGCCTGCAAGCAACAGCCGAATTTGAGCAGATCGTTAATGAATCAACTTTAGACAATGAGCTCAAGCAGAGCTTAATCAATAAAGATATAATCTCACTCGAGAAGCAGTTAGATGTATGCCCAGATATTTACTGTGTCTTTGTTGCGCACGAAGAAGATGAAGATGACAGCACCGATGTAGAGAGCAGCCCTTTGAGCATCGTGGCCTAACAGCGCAGAGCGTATAAAGAGTCAGCCCTGAGCGGATTTTATAAAAAGTCAGCCCTGAGCGTATAAAGAGTCAGCCTTGAGCGGTTCTTGTAAACAGCCCTGAGCGGCACTTGTAAAGAGCCAGCCTTGAGCTGCACTAATAAAAATACAGCCCTGAGCGGCTCTTGTAAACAGCCTTGAGCTGCACTAATAAAAAGTCAGCCCTGAGCGGCTCTTGTAAACAGCCTTGAGCTGCACTAATAAAAAGACAGCCCTTGAGCGGCTCTTGTAAACAGCCTTGAGCTGCACTAATAAAAAGACAGCCCTGAGCGGCTCTTGTAAACAGCCTTGAGCTGCACTAATAAAAAGCCAGCCCTGAGCGGCACTTGTAAAAAGCACAACTAAAAAAGGAAATAGAAAATGTCGAACATTATTCAACTGCTAGAGCGTATGGGACAAGATTCAGAGCTTCAAACAGAGCAGAGCTTTGAGCAAGCGATTCAAGAGTCTGCACTCACTAGTGAGCTCAAACAATCTCTACTAAACCGAGATGAAATTAATCTTAAACGCGAACTCGATGTTTGTCCTGATGTTGTTTGTATTATGCTACCAGCTGAAGATGAAGAAAAGGAAAAAGAGGATAGTGAAGAAGCGGATAAAGTCGATGACAAATCGACTAACAAAGCAGCTTAAGAATATCACATCAAGTGTATAAATATATTAACAAAGGCATACTCAATATAATTGTAGTATGCCTAATTGTTGATATCAGCAGTACTGTTGCGGCTGATAACTTAGATATAAATAAAACTCTAATTTATGCTGAAAGCATAAAGAGTTCTTCGCCAGCTGAATTTAATAAGCTCTTAGTTGAGCTGAGTAATGAAAATCTACCTTTTTCACCAACACAGAAGCTACATCTAGAATATTTACTTGGGTACCAGCTATCTTTTAAAGGAGAGTTTGAAAAAGCAATCAGTGCTTATGATAAAATTATTCAATCTCATAAAAGTACTAACTTATTAAAATATAAAGCTACTATATCTACTGTTAACATTTATGCTATTTCTAAGAGTTGGAGTGTAGGTCTAAACCGTTTATCCACTATAATAGAGCTAACACCAACAATAAAAGATGATGCTGTTAGACAGTTAGGCATTGCTTCAGCAGCTCTTTTTTATAACCAACTTGGTCAATATCAACTCGCTCTATCTTTCGCAAATAAACTTCTGCATGAACCTATTGAAGGTCGAACACTTTGTGTAGCCCACAACCTAAAACTAGAATCTCAATTCGAGCTTGGGCTACTTAAAGAAGATGATCCGCAGATCCTTGAGGGGATACGAGCCTGCCAGCAGAGCAATGAAGTGGTGATGGAAAGCGCCATCTATAGTTACCTGGCCGAGCTTCACCTTAAGAACAATAACCCTCAGAAAGCGATTTTAACCTTAAACGAACAATTATCGGCTATCGAACAGACTCGTTACGTACCAGCACTTGCAAGGTATTACTCATTACTTGCAGATGCATATCTACAAGATAGCAATAGCTTTCAAGCTGAGCGATATGCAATAGAGACTTTAGAAAAATCTCAAAATATCGGTAGTAATAAGCCCACAGTCATCGCCTACAAAGTCCTCTATCAAATAGCTGAATCCCGTGGTGAACATCAGCAGGCACTTGAATATCATAAGAAGTATGCCGAGGCCGATAGAGCTTATCTGGATGATATCAAGACTAAGCATTTAGCCTTCCAGTTAGCAGAGCATCAGACCACTGAGCAGAAGAGCCGCATCGAGCTGTTAGATAAGCAGAACAACCTGCTTAAAGTTGAACAGAAACTGTCGGCCACAGAGGCTGAGAATAATCGTCTATTTATTGCCATGTTAATTGCAATCATCACCTTGCTGCTGTTTTGGGCCTATAAGTCGTGGATGACCCAAAAACGTCTTAAACAGTTGGCTGAATATGATGCACTGACAGGCATTTTAAACCGTGGCCATTTTACTCAAGTCGCCGAAAGTGCCCTTCAATATTGTGCTAATACCGATATGTATCTGTGCTGTATCTTGTTTGACTTGGATAAGTTCAAAAACATCAATGATAGCTATGGTCATGCCTGTGGTGATTGGGTACTGAAACGGGTCGCAGAGGTGTGTAAAGCACAGGGACGCAATAATGATATCTTTGCAAGGCTTGGCGGTGAGGAGTTTTGCGTCGTGCTACCAAGCTGTGACCTACTCACAGCGACTAAGATTGCAGAGGAGTACCGCAAGGTCATTGAGCGTATCGACTCTTCAGGCTCAGGTTTTGACTTTAGTGTTAGCGCCAGCTTTGGCGTTACCGATACAATGCGTTCGAGCTACTCCTTAGAGAGCTTGATTGCCGATGCTGATGAAGCGATGTATCAGTCTAAACACAACGGCCGTAACCGCATTACTGTTTACTCAAAGCCAGAGGATGCAGATCCAAGTACAAATACAGGGATGACCTCAGCAACATCCCAGGCTGACCTGCCGCTATTTACTGGCAGCTAACACACCAAGCGCAGTTTTATGCTGCAGGTGCTAAATTTTAAGTATGGTTTCAAGTACGAAGCATTTAGATTTTTAGCTTTATATTAATAGCTTTGAGCTTGAGGGCCTTTTTAAAACTAAAAAGGAATGTCTATGCAAAGCTTGTGGGATGAACAAACCGCCAGTCAATTCACTACTGCAGTTGATCTGCGTGTCTATACCTCACGCTTGCTCGGCCAAGCGCCCTCGCTGGTTCTTCACGGTGGCGGCAACACCTCAGTAAAAACCCAAGTTAACAACCTGTTTGGAGATAGCGAAGAGATACTATTTGTTAAGGGCAGTGGTTGGGATTTAGAAACAATCGAAGCGGCGGGCTTTGCGCCGGTTAAGATGGACGTTTTACTGAATATGGCCAAGTTACCTGAACTGACTGACAGTGATATGGTCAAGTATCAGCGCGCCGCCATGATAGACCCAAACGCACCGAATCCCTCTGTTGAAGCCATTTTGCACGCGATTATCCCGTTTGCTTTTGTCGACCATACCCATGCCGATACCATAGTTACCCTAACCAATACGCCCGAAGGCGAAGCCTATATTGAGCAACTTTTCGGTAAACGTGTATTAGTGATCCCCTATGTGATGCCCGGATTTGCACTGGCAAAACTCGTCTATGAGTTGACCCAAGCTATCGACTGGCACTCGATAGAGGGTTTGGTGTTAATGAACCATGGCCTGTTCACCTTCAGTGATGATGCTAAAACCGCATACGAAAACACCATTAAACTGGTCACTCAAGCTGAAGAGTTTATCGAAGCAAACCTGTGCATTAATGCTGAAACAAGAGAGGAGGATGATCAGCAAGCAATTGAGTACTCTGATGATGAGGTCAGTATTGATTTGATTGAGCTGGCTCAGATCCGCAAGCTAGTTTCATCGCAAAAAGGCGCGGCGCACATAGCACTGCTAAACAGTAGTAAGGGCTCATGCCATATCGCCTCACACCCTCAATTAAACAGCATAGCTTGTCGCGGGCCACTCACTCCCGATCACGTTATTCGTACTAAACGTATTCCCGCAATTTTACATGAAGATTTCGATAATGAGCTTGGTCGTTATGCTCAAGCGTATATTGAGTATTTTGAAAAATTTCAAAGCGGCCAAACCATGCTTAACTACGCCCCTAACTTCGCTATCTGGCAGAACCGAGCAGCTATCTCATTCGGAAAAACCGTCGATCAGGCCTTGATTATCGAAGATATCACCAGCCACACTTTCGATGCAATATTGACCGCAGAAGCACTTGGGGGCTACCAAGCCTTGAGCCCCGCGGAGATATTTTCCGTGGAATATTGGGAGCTTGAGCAAGCCAAGCTGAAAAAAGGTGCGAGCTTAGACCATAAACCGCTACTGGGCAAAGTGGCCATGGTTACCACAGCCTCAACTCACGTTGGCCAGGCCGTGGTGAGCCATTTAGAAACCCTAGGCGCCAATGTCGTTGAGCTAGGCGAGCACTTGGCGTTTGACTGCTTGGAATTTGATAGCTTAGATAAGTGTCAGGAAGCCGCCGAAACCGCCATCATAGATTATGGCGGGCTCGATATGGTGCTATGCCTTGGTGATGACCCCGCTAACCTGATGTTACTCAAAGCCTGTGAGCCCTTTTTAATTCATGGTATCAATCCCACAGTATTATGCGTAAACCACGGTGCTTTGCCCATTATGAGTGATGACAGTATTAAAGTACTGCATCTAAACTGCTCAGCTAGCCCAATGTTAGCCACGCAAAAGACCAATGGTGAGCACCCGCAAACTGGCGTATTTAATCTACTCAGCGCTATCACTATGTTGCTATCGACAGACTATGTCCCCCATGAAGAGGGAGTGACGGTTTAAGGGCTGAGAAATTTTAGAAATAAGTGGTGAGTCAAAAGTTGTAAGTACAGCGTTGATATCTTCCTGCACTTACTCATCACTTACAGCTTAGTGTCTAATGCTTAGTGCTACAAGCGCATCAAACACAGTCTCGAATAGTGGGCAGCGAGAAAAAGCTGAGAAAGTTGCGAGTTACGAGAAAAAGATAGGTAAAGACAACTCAAGAGCCGAGAGCAACAGAACAAAACTGAACAGAAAAAGTAATCTGTCACCCTGAACGTGTTTCAGGGCCCACAGTAGAGATAACAGCAGTTTAATTTCTTAATCAAGGAGTGATAATGGAAGAGTATCTGTTAGCCATAGATGCAGGCACGGGCAGTGGCCGTGCAGTGCTGTTTGATCTGCAAGGAAAGCAAATTTCAGTGGGGCAAGAGGAGTGGCAACACTTAGCCGAGGCAGGCGTTGATAACTCTATGGGCTTTGATTTTGATAACGACTGGCCGCTGTTATGTCGCTGTATCAAACAAGCGATCAATAACGCTGAGGTAACCCCTCAACAAATTATCTCAGTATCAGCGACCAGTATGCGTGAAGGCATTGTGGTCTTCGATAAAAATGGTAATGAGATCTGGGCGGTTGCCAATGTCGATGCCCGCGCATCTAAACAGGTCACCGCCTTAAAAGCGTCCTCCCCCGATATTGAATATCGAGATTATCAACAGTCTGGGCAAACCTTTGCTCTTGGTGCTCTGCCCCGCTTGTTATGGCTTAAAGAGCATCACCCTGAATTGTATGACCAAGTGGCATCGGTTGCCATGCTGAGCGATTGGGTACTAGCTAAACTCAGCGGCGTGATTGCCACCGACCCCTCTAATGCTGGCACCACAGGTATATTCTCTCTGGCTTCACGCAACTGGGCACCTGAGATGGCAAAGGAGGTCGGCCTTAATCCTGCTATCTTTCCTCCCGTGGTTGAAACCGGTACAAAAATAGGTGAAGTCACAGCGCAAGCAGCAAGAGACTCAGGTCTAAGTGCTGGTACTGCGGTTGTGATGGGGGGCGGTGATGTGCAACTTGGCGCAGCAGGCCTTGGCGTGGTCAACCTTGGCGATATCGCGGTCTTAGGCGGCACCTTTTGGCAACAAGTGGTCAATATCGACGCACAAACCCCACCACCTGAAGATATGTCGATCCGAGTAAATCCCCATGTAATTACAGGGCTGTCTCAAGCCGAGGGGATCACCTTTTTTAGTGGCTTAGTGATGCACTGGTTTGTCGACGCGTTTTGTCATCTCGAAAAGCAACTCGCCATAGAGTCAGGGATTGACCCTTATGCTTATATGGAGGAGTTAGCTCAACAGGTTCCAGTTGGTAGCTATGATATCTTGCCAATATTTTCTGATGCGATGCATTACGACCACTGGTATCACGCCGCGCCCTCATTTATCAACCTGTCTCTGGACGCAGAAAAGAGCAACCCCGCTTGCCTATTTCGTAGCTTACAGGAGAATGCTTGTATTGTTTCGGCGATTAACCTTGAAAGTATTCAGGCATTTAGCCAACCAGAAAGTCGCACTTTCAAAGACGGTCGCGCTAGCCAAGAGAGCGCTAGCCAAAAGAGTAATGAGCAGACGATTGTATTTGCTGGCGGTGCAAGTAAAGGTTTTCTCTGGCCACAAATCCTTGCTGATGTCACAGGAAAAAGAGTGAAGATACCTCAAGTTAAAGAAGCCACCTCTTTAGGTTGCGCCATGGCTGCTGGCGTTGGTGTGGGCATCTTTGCCAACATCAAAGAAGCCGCTGACTCAATTGTACGTTGGGAAAAAGAGTATCAGCCCAATATGGAAAACTACCAGCACTACCAAAGCTTAAAAGCACGCTGGATACAGGTTTACGAGCAGCAACTCAAACTGGTCGATAAAGGATTAACAAGCTCAATGTGGCAAGCGCCAGGGCTTTAAAGACGTTGCGAGCGCAAGACAGAGCAAAGAAAGTCTCGAGTTTCGAGATAGTACATCTAGCTCGTAGCTCGTAGCTCGTAGCAAATAATACAAAAACAGGAACCGCTATGTATTTAACTAATCAATCTGAACATGAATATCGTTTTGGCGAGTATGGACCTAAATACCTCACTAATGGACCAAGAGTCGATTTTGGCATTGTGGTGATAACACCTGGTGAAACCCACCCTTGCCACAAACATGTCACGCAAGAGGAGTCTTTTTTGGTGCTTGAGGGGGAGTGTACTGTGTATGTTGATGGCGAGCCCGTTGTTATCAAAGAGGGCGACTACCTACGCTGTGAGCCTGGCGAGTCGCACCTATTTAGAAACGAGAGTGATAAATCATTCAAATCAGTATTTATCAAGGCGCCCTACAGCGAGGTCAAAGACAGTGTCTATATCGATTGGGAGCCCGGTAAGCCTTTCCCGAAAGATGAGTGACGTTGAGGTTCTAGCGCCTATGAAATAGAAGCTAGAACCTAAACACTAGGGCAATAGTTATGCTTCATGAAGTTTAAATACCGCTTCAGTAAGCGCTTGCTTTAACTCCTCATTACTCAACTTGCCCGTTTCCATATCGAAGTTGTCAAAGAAGCTTGGGATAGAGAGGCTCGCCTTCACATCTGCAGCGAAGTAAGGCGCCGACCCAGTGGCTGCACCTAGTACCGTTTGTGCGCCTCCAGGTCCAGGAGAGGTAGCAAGCAGCACCATCGGCTTGTTCTGGAACACCTTCATGTCGATGCGTGAAGTCCAATCAAACAGGTTCTTATAAGCCGCTGTGTATGAACCATTATGCTCGGCAAATGAGATGATGATGCCATCGGCTTCGCCTAGCTTGGCAAAGAACTTCTGCGCGAGCTCTGGCTGACCTAGCTCCTCTTCTCTGTCTTGGCTGAAGATAGGCATCTCGTAGTCATTAATATCGAGTATCTCGACATCAGCCCCTTCCACCAGTGATGCTGCATAAGTGGCAAGCTGCTTATTGATCGATTTTGTGCTGTTACTTGCTGCAAAGGCTAATAGTTTCATGGTCTATCTCCATATCTGGTTTAATCTGATGCTTTGTATTACAAGCACGCTGTATTTCAATGACAACCAGTGTATATTTAACCCATATAAAGATTAATAACCTAAAATGACAAAGATTGTTTCCATATGACTTCGAATAAACTTTTTGACGGTTTGATCATTTTTGATCAAGTAATTAAAAGTGGTGGCTTCTCAGCAGCGGCTGAAGCACTGGGGCACTCCACCTCGTTTATCAGTAAAGAGGTGAATAAACTGGAGGCAAGACTTGGTGTCAGATTGCTAAATCGTACGACTCGCTCTATCGGTTTAACCCCTGAGGGCAAGGCTTTTCATCTTGAATGTCAGCAATTGATAGGCAGTGCAGAACTTGCTGTAAACCTCATAACGCATAAAGATCTAGCCCCAAAAGGTGAGTTGAAGATCAGTTGCCCTGTGGGTTTTGCCAACCTCTATCTAAAACCCATATTATGTGAATATATGTCACTTTACCCAAATGTCACCCTAGATTTAGATATGAATGACCGTCGAGCAGATGTGATATCTGAAGGGTTTGACTTAGCGATTCGTGCCTCTCAACAGTTGGATGAGTCTAGCCTTATTTGCCGTAAAATATACACGAGCAAGGCTTATACCGTGGCATCCAAAGCCTACCTAGAGCGCCATGGTAGCCCCCACCACCCGATGGAGCTGAGCAAGCATCACTGCTTATGTTACTCCAATTTAAAACATCCAAACCGCTGGGAGTATACCGACAAAAAGGGGAAGCCCTTTACTGTCGATGTTCGACAAAAGGTGCTCTGTAATAGTGGTGAGATGAAACTCGATATGGCGATAGCTGGTCATGGAATATGCCGCCTTCCAAGCTTTTATAGCGAAAGAGCTATTGCATCTGGTCAGCTAGAGGTCCTTTTCGATGAGCTTCCTGCATCAGATATCGATGTCTTTGTGGTGTACCCAAGTCGTAAGCACTTATCCCCTAAGGTGCGGGCTTTTATCGATTTAACTGTTGAACACCTTTCCAGCAGATGAAGCCTAGTTAACATTAAGGCATTTACAGGCCACTTTTAGGTTTTTTGATAAAAACTTAAGGCTAAATTAAGATTCAGCACTGATTATCCCACTCACAAAAATGACTCTAAGCCATGTCTCTTAGCATGGGAAAAGAGTAAATAATTATTAGGTGGGTCTACACATGAAGAAAACATTAGTAGCAAGTTCGGTCGCACTGTTTTTAATCGGCTGTGGCGGTAGTAGTAGTGACAGCGATAACAGCAATCCAGTTAACCTTCCCGCTAAATTAAGCGGTCAGGTTCAGAGTGTTTCCGATAGTCAGCAAACCATTTCGGTTAATGGCTATACCGCATCGGCTGAACAAGCGGTTATTGGTTATCAAGGCGAGACACTAGGCTTATCGGATATTGCGCCCGGTATGCGCATCAAAGCAAGTTCACAAGGTGAGGCATTTTCATCTATTGAACTCGACCCCTCTATTACCGGTGAGATCTCCCATATTAATGGCAATGATTTTACCATTAACAACATGAAACTGACTTTTGCTGCTGGGCTTGAAGGTTTATCTGTCGGTGATTGGGTGATGGTAACCACTTACCATCACGCCGACGGTAGTGTTGAAGTGACCTCTGTGCAAAAAGTGCCAGAGATCACTTTTGTAGAGCTTGAAGGCAAGGTTACCGATTTAACCAGCACCCATTTTAAAATCAGTAATGTGCTAATTGATTACTCGAATGCTGTTATCGATGCCGATAACGGTGAGGTATTAGAAGAGGGAGTTTGGGTAGAAGCATTCGGTCAATTCACTAATGGGCAACTCAAAGCGGAAAAAGTTGAAATTGAAGATGAAGGTGACTATCACGAGGCAGAGATTGAAGGCGTGATCACTTGGGTCAACAACACTTTTACCCGTGTTGAACTCAATGGCCGTATTCAATTTGATGTCGACGAAAAGACAGAATTTGACGACGGTAAACGTGAGGACTTAGCCTCTGGCCGCTGGGTGGAAGTGGAGCTCATTGAACGCAACAATGGCCTTTATGCCGATGAGATTGAGTTTGAAGATGGCCAAGGCGCAACAGGAAAAGAGTTCGAGGTTGAAGGTTATGCTTCAGTCGTTGGTAGTGAACTGTCAATCAATGGCATCATCATAGGCACTGATACTAATACTGAGTTCGACGATGGCTTAACGCTGGATAACATGCATGGTGTGTGGGTTGAGGTTGAAGGGAACTATCTACAAGCTGACCATCGCTTTATCGCTAAAGAGATTGAGCGTGAAGAAAAAGATGATGAGCTTGAACTTGAAGGCCCTGTCAGCGACAACTCTCTTTGGGGCTATCGAGCGAGTGACAACTCACTTACAAGCTATAACGGCCAATGGGTAGAAGCTGATTGCGATTTTGATGGCAGCACCATTTATAACTGCGAGATTGATGATTAAGGGATAATTCATTTGCTGTTCACAAAGCGAGCCTAGGCTCGCTTTTCCCCTTATCTATCACTCTGCTAATCACTCCATGTTTTATCTATATAACAACTAAATACTCCTCCAAATGTTGCTAAACTAATTTCAATAAACAGATAAAACACATGTTAGAATATTGGGGTTATTTACAAATAACATTGTTAAATCTCAGTACTTTTCGCCCAATCTTGCCAAAGACTTTAATGGGCCCTGTAGTCGTATAATTTGTATATGGATGTCGCTCGTGGTAAAAAAATTAATCTCTATGACCAGCTCCTCGCAGATGTTGGTCGCCATGTTTATCGGCTTTGGCGTCGGTATCTTCTTCGGTGAATCTGTTGGCTGGCTCAGCACCATAGGTAATGCGGTTATCTTGCTGATGCAGATGACGGTACTGCCCTATATTCTCGTCTCCTTGATAGGCGGTATTGGCAAGCTACAAAAGAGCACTGCAACCCTCATTTTCAGTCGAGCTGGGGTGATCATGTTAATGCTGTGGTTATTAGCACTGGTTGTTATTGCCCTGATGCCATTATCATTTCCCTTTGTTGAATCCGCCTCTTTCTTTAGCACGAGCAGCATAGAGCCTTCGGCGGCCATAGATTATTTCAAACTCTATATCCCCTCGAATCCGTTCGAGTCGATGGCAGCAGGTTACGTGCCAGCCATGGTGGTATTCAGTATCGCCATGGGCTTAGCCCTTATCGGTATGGAGGGCGAGCATAAGCAGCAGATATTGACCTTTATGCACACCACCAGCGAGATTTTCTCACGCATTACTCGTGGCTTAGTGAAAGTGCTACCTATCGGCATTTTTGCCATGTCGGCCTCTGCGGCTGGCACCATGGGGGTAGATGAGTTTGCCAGTATGCAGGTCTATCTGATCAGCTATTTCGTACTTTGCCTGCTATTAACCTTCTGGATACTGCCTTGGATTGTCGCATCACTAACACCTATTACTTTCCACCAAGCATTAAGTATCTCCAAAGCCAGCTTAGTTACCGCTTTTGCTACTGGTAATATCTTTATCGTAATTCCAGTGATTATCGAAGAGTGTAAACAGATCATGCGTGAGCATGACAAGCTCAGCGAAGATGGCGCGACCTTGATAGAGATCTTAGTGCCAATCGCCTTTACCTTCCCCAATATCGGTAAGCTAACCGTTATCTTGTTTGTATTTTTTGCAGGCTGGTTTAATGGCACACCTGTTGATTTAAGCACTATTCCCTCGCTATCAATAAGTGGTCTGTTATCGCTATTTGGCAGTGTTTATGTTGCCATTCCATTTATGTTAGATCTGGTTCACCTCCCCTCAGATCTCTTCCAGCTGTTTGTGATGTCTGGCTTTATCACTGGTAAATTTAACTCTATCGCCGCTGTGATGAACCTGTTTGTACTGACAATTTTAACCGCTGCTCTATTCCACAAGTGCCTTAAGCTAAGTCCACCTAGACTTATCAAGATGGGAGTGGGTATCGGCGCCAGTGTCGTATTAACGATTATTGTACTGCGCGTTGGCATGGGCATGTTTATCCATAGCCCTGAGGTAACCAGTGGTGTTATCGCCAATATGCAAGTGGCCGATAAGGTCCCCACTAAGGTGAAAAGGCAGTTTCCTGAGCTTGGGGTAACGCCCAGTACGCCGATTGCAAGTCTAGATATGATACGTGACCGTGGCACGCTACGAGTGGGCTATATTCCCAGCAATGTGCCTTTTAGCTATTACAATAATGCTGGGCAGCTCGTTGGGTTTGATAGCGCTATGGCTTCTAAACTGGCTGAGGATTTAGGGCTAAAAATTGAGTTTATTCCCTTTAAAAAGGATCAGTTAGCTCAATCTTTAAAAGCTGGATTTTTCGATATTGCCATGTCTGGGCTGGCTATGGATATCGAGCAAATGGACAAACTCAGTTACGCCGAGCCTGTACTTGAACTCAACCTTGCCATCGCCACTCGTGACCATATGGTTAATCAGTTTAAAGAGACTGAGAGCATTTTAGAGATGGAAAATATCACTGTTGCCTATGTGGAGCATGGGGATATTATCGAAGAGGCTCAGAAGAAGTATCCTAACCTTAAATTTGTAAAAATTTCGGGTTATAAAAACTTCTTTAGGCAGAAGAAACCTAAGTATGATGCGGTTGTCATTAGTGCCCAAGCAGGCTCTGCATGGACGCTATTCTTCCCTGGATATGGTATTGCGATACCTGAAGCGACCTCTCGTTACCCTGTTGCTTATGCCGTCGCTCAAAACAATCAATCACTGCTCAATTATGTCAACAACTGGCAGAAGCTACGTAAGGTTGATGGCCATCAAGAGCGGATCTATAACTATTGGATGCTTGGACAAGGCGCAAGTGAGGTGAAACCTCGCTGGTCAATCATACGTGATGTATTGCACTGGGTAGATTAGCGCACCTTGTGGATGTGAGGTACTAATTAGCACGATCAAAAAGGAGAGCTTATGCTCTCCTTTTTTTCCCCAACATTGACACTCTATCAGCGTTAACAGTCTTCGGTTTCGACTATCACCTCAGGACCTGTAGCTGACTCTAAATTGGTATAGCGAATATGACAGTTAAAGCGAACGCTCTTTTGAGACAGGTCTTCAGCAAAGAAAATATAGATACGATTTAGCCGGGTCGATTTATCAATAAAAAAGGGCGCGGCATCATTATCTGCTTCAATTGCCGTAAGCGATACAGAGTCTATCTCTAACCAAGCTTGAACTTGTGCATTGAGTTCATCAAAACTATCACTGCCATCAACTGCCGGATGACCATCAAAAAGTGGCACCGAAGTACCAGCAATATCTATCAGGCCATCACCGTTTTCTTGGCCCTCTATCGCAGCTTTGCTGTATACCAGAGCCAGGCCACTCTCCATAGCACCGCCTATGCCCTCAAGCACTGCAGCTTTTGAGTCGCTAGTCAGACTAATGAATTTAGGCGCTGCCACTACAGCCAAAATACCTAAAATGATAATCACCACGACAAGCTCAATAAGGGTAAAGCCCGACATTCTCGTTTTTTTCATACTAACTTCTTAATCTACAGTGAACATGGAGTCGATTCATAACCCAGAGCGTTATAACCACTCAGCCAGCATATTCTTGACTACAGGCGCAACATTCACCCCTATCATCCAATCTGGCCCAAAGGGATCGGCTTGCTCGACATAGTAGTTCACTTCCACGGCGAATTTCCATGGACGACCATTGAGCTTTACGGTTTTACCAACAGCAAAATTTACTGGGATGGTTGCGCCACCTTCTTCATGATCGTATGTCATTATCGGTGATGTTGCCACGCTCCAGCCGCCACCCGGCAGATAGACTCCAAACAACTGTAACGTCGATAAGCTAATATCTTGCTCACCAGAACCAGCCACGCTCCATTGATGATTAAAGAAACCACCTGCCACATAACTTTTACTTACCTTACCTAACTGAAAACCTGGCCCTAAGGTCCACTTATCAGCGCCAAGCTTGTCCTCCGTTGCCGTAGGCATAGTGGTCGTGGCGCCATAAGACCAGAGAAAACCACTGGCTTCTGTATCGCCGTATTGCAGATCGATAGTGATATCGCCAAAGCCTGTTTCACTAGAAAAAGGCGAGCCTAAATCATTACTATTCAAGGTTGGTGAGCTTATCAATAGCGGCAAAGCAGGCCTAACATAGAGGGTATTATCGCTGGCCATAGGAAATGGCAGGGTCGGCTGAAATATAACTCTGGTGCCTGATTGCTCCGAAGCGCTATCAAGATCCCCCGTGTAAGTTCGATACTGAGTCTTGAATTTAAGGCTAGTAAGCGGCGTATTCGGGTTGGCTAGCTCTCGGGCAAGCTCAGCATTGGACTTGCCCTCATAATCAGCTGCGAATAACTGACAACTAAAAAGAGAAAACGCAATGACACAAATGGTGGATTTCATGGGACAGCAGTTCCTTGCCAGCACCAAGATAATTTCAATATCTGGTAACTTTTATTATTATTTTCATATACATTACATGAAAACAGCATCCCCTTGAAGTGACAATTAACTCACGACCTTCAAAGCTAAAAACATGTTAATTATTTTTAGCTTTGTTAGAAGGCAGTACTTAAAAAAACAACAAGATTGATAGCCCACTCTCAATCAAATATTTTAAATATTATACTTGAGTACAATCAACCTTAGTATGGACCTTAGAAATACCTCCTCCTGCTGGTTGACTTGGTGAAATTGCAGTTATATTTAATTTGGTTCCAGGCATTAATAAAATTTCGCCTTCTGCGTATTTAGAGAATGGTCTTATATCCTTCCCTTTATTGACATCAATTTTAAAAAGAACTGGAGTATTGGTTTTAGTTGGAGCATTCATAAAGCCATCTGCCACACCAATCTGTAACGACGTGCTCATAAATTTATTATAGCTAATAGTTTGACCCGTTTTATAACTTGATAGAATGCCATCATTCTGACCTCTATAAACTGGATTATGAGCTGTATCAGGTAAGTCTTTTAACGCATTTTCCAAAGCTGCATTATGCACTTTACCTTCCGCGATTAGCTTTGAAATAGAGAATTGTTCAGGATTAGCATCTTGCTTCCCTTTTAAGGTAGCTAGCTCATCTTTATTTTTTAAATGAGAGCCTATTTTTATTCCTGCTACCATTTCAGAGTTTTGTTTTGCAGGATTTTGAATAAGATAAGAAGCTGTTGTATACAAAGCTATTGAGGCAGAAGAAGCTGGACTCATTTGTTGATTTAAACCTCCTCCAAGAGTTGCAAATTTTGATTGAGGGTCAAAAGAATCCCCTAATAATGGTTGATCGATAGAGTCTTGCATTAAAATAAAGTCATTTAAATGTGAATAATAAACGAGCTCATCTGGAAACATGCGGTTGTCACAAACATGCTGCCTTAAGTCTGGAATAGAAAGTGGCATTATATTATGGTATGCGTAAGTTCCTTCGTCATAAGATAATCCAAATGATTTTGATACGGCCATAATCTCATGAAAACTATGATCATTACTGGTAAGCATCCAACCTAAAAGAGATAGTCGGAAGTTTACTGGTGATACTGGATTCCCCAGAAATTTAAGAGCTCTCAACATTCTATCTGTGGTTCCAGATGGTCCTGCTACAACAGGCATTTTTAATTCATGAATGGCTTTATTAACCCAAGCATTGTCCGGGTTAGGAGCGAATCGGGTTCCTCCCTCTTCCCAAGGAAGATTTTTACTTGGATCATAAACATTTGGAACATTCATTCCTATTAGTCTTTTAAATGTAGCTATATTACTATCATCTTGCTTACTTAAATCGACTCGTTGAGAGGCAATAAAGGCTTTTTCGCGATTGCTGAGGTGGGCACTATGTGTTCCGTTAGTTAAATCGGCATCAGCTCGATCACTCGATCCATATACTTTTTTCAGCTCTGTTTCTAGCTTTTGTAAACTAGCTTTTTTGGTTAGAGAGTTTTGGTCTGTTTTAGAATCATTATCCTTTAACCATTTTTCTGTAGATGATTTAAGTTTGTTGTATGAAATGATTTTTTCATTTGACTGACTATTGGCAGATAAAAATATTCCTAGCTCAGTTTGAACCGTTTTAAAAGTACTTGTTTTATCAAATATCCCACTAGCTGTACCCTCTAGGTCTGCGATACCGTAATTGACTAAATCCCAATTGAAGTGGTAACTACCTGGAGATTTTAATGCTGCATCCATTGCATCCATTCTACCTTCAGATGCAATGACTCCCCTTTGCCCTTGTTTTAAAGCATCTGCTCCATCCCTATAAATGGGATCTAAAGGAGCCATGTACACATCCTTATATTTATCAATCTTACCTGTTGCCTTTGCTCCATTATAAATAATGTCTGTAGAGCTAGTATTGTCATAGGATTCAATTTGATTTTTACGTTCTTCTATTGCATCTCTTCCAGTAGCGTTAATACCTTTTGTTCCAAGACTTGCTTTAGACACTGTCCAGTCATGACCATTCATTGCTCCTTTTAATTTAATATGTTCATCTAACATCTTTTTAAAAGGTCCCAACGCAGCATTGTAAAAACCGGTCATTTTTTCTCTTAAATTACCATTATCAATGGCATCTATTACAGTATCAACGTCTTTACCTACAACTCCTGCATACTTAGAAGAATCTCCACCAAATATTTCCCCAGCAATGGTTCTGTCCGCTTGAACGCCCATTACTTGTTTCATTTTATTAATTGCCCCTGTTGCCGCAGCTTTAGATCTATTCTCATTGAAAGTGTATAGCCCAAGGTTTTTCTCAAAATTTATGGACCCTTTCTGTAACAATGAATTGTCATTTATTCTAGATAATTCATCTCCAACTAGAGATAGAAGTTGTTTGAGACTTGTTCTTTTCGTTACTGAATTGACATCAACTTTTTTGCTATTGTCTGACATCCACTTACTTCCAAGGTTTTTTATTTTAGACAACGCTTCTTTTTTTTGAGATTGGGAGCTAGCTATAGATTGGTATACACCAAGTGCTTTATGGATATTAGAGAATGTACTCGTTCCAAAAACATTCCCTAACATACCAGACCCGTTTCCGGCTAATACATGGTTGTCAAGGTTACGTTGAATAACCATGGTGTTCATAGATTTAGTTGATGTCGGAATATTCTTTTTCTGAATTGTATCTCCGTTGGGATTTTTCAGCACAAATTGTAAAGCTTTAGCTCCCATCACATCCGCCTCTTTCTCTAAACCTGAGTCATCATTGATGTTCACTTTACCTTTAAGTTGTTTGGTAGGGGAAACTCGTCCTTGTTTCTGTTGCACCACATGCCAAGCTTCATGTGGCAAATGTTTTTCCTGACCTGGTCCCAAGTGAATATCGGTTCCTTGCGCGTATGCATGGGCTTGAAGCTGTGCAGGTTTACTTGAATTGCGATGTACTTTTACATCATCAAGTGGCATACCAGATAGGTTTTCCATACCCGATTTGAGATTATCGGGCAGGCCAGTATTATTCTTGGCTTGCAGCGTTGTCTCAGTGCTAGTTGCATTGATTGAGTGGGATGCTGTTACCGATTTATGTTGGGAAACCCCCTCCTCATCAAGCGCTGACTTAAGTTGCTTTATCTGCTGACTAGTGTGACGGTTATCCTGCATAGTCAGCCGAGTTTTCGCTTGCAAGGTCCGATTACTGTCCACTTGCTTATGGGACAATGTTTTAGCTTGCTCAGTTTGCTTTTGCTCTACCCCTTGCTTTACTGACATAGAAACTCCCTCTATTAATCATTCGACTTACAGCTGGTTTAGCTGGCTGCTTGCCTAGTTGTTTGCCTAGTTATTTACATCGCTATTTGACTTAGATTGTTCGCCTTTGATTATGTGCATTAAAACGCCTCTCTCTATGGCTCAAAGTCATTCACATGGCTTAAATACCTAGGGTAAATTACTGCGATTACTTATCTCTCTTTGCCTAATCACATTTGCCGCAAAGACGATTAATATAAAAATAAAAAGAAACAACTGTTGCTGCTCCTTCCAATAGGGGTCACAGCTAAATACCAACATGATGAACATTGCACTCGCCAACATAAATAATAGGAAGTACCAACGGCTAAAAAGTTGCCTTAGCCTAAATGCCCAGATGGATGCTATCGCGTAGAAAAGCACTAACCCGATAAGACAATAAATAGCCACTCGTAATGGCCAACGTAAAGGGCAGAGGGTATTACACACTTTTGTGGCTAGTGTTACCGCAGGCACTAAGGCCGAGAACTCAATCTCTTCGGGGACAAAGTAAGTGCTGTTAATCAGTTTAGACACCTCAGATGAGAGTGGATAAGACCAAAATGCGGCACCGAGATAGCTCCACTTGCTGTAATTTAAAACTTGCTCTAACTCTTGAAATTTATCATCAACATTGATCAAGGGGATCGTCTTGATAAATATTTTCCCAGCAATATCAGAGTATTGCTTATCACCTAACTGAGTTCTTAGGGCTTTCAGCAGGCTGACCTTATAGGTGGTAGAGCTTGAAACTTGGTTATCGACATTAGCGGAGTTAGATACAGGTTCAGGCTGTGCCTCGACAGACACCTGTTTATCATGGAGCTGCTCGTTAACCGATTGCTGCTCTGTAACGGCTAAAGACTCGAAGTTCATGATAAACAGATTGATATAGGGTTCGATGCGATTAAGGTTATCTATCGTGTAAAAGCCAGAAGTGTTATCGATGAGATCGTAAGCAGGCACCAAGATATTGAGATAGTAAGGATCTTCAATTTCTGCCATTGCCGATGCTTCAGATAGGTACAGCTGCTGCTTTAACTTTTTAATAAAGCCAATAAACCGCTCAAAATCGGCCACGGTTTTAAGTGAACTCAGATCTAAGTTCAAGGTTACGCCATCTGCCATGGTTCTTTTTGGGCTCTCACCTAAACTCATGATGGGTTTAAATTTATTGATGGCATAACCCCTTAGCGGAGTTTTAACACTAGCGACAATCTGCTCGATAAGATCATCATTAAATAGTATCAATGCCTCCTCCCCTGATGACGATACTTGACCATTTGAGAACACCAGATCAACCTTCACTCTGTGGTTATGGGCATTGACAATAAATTGTGAATTTGGCTTGTCAGCTTGCCAGTTTGGCGGAGTCGTCACCTTATTACCCTGAATCGATGCCGAAAAATAAGCTAGACGTGTCAACTTGCTGTAATCAATCGTTAACTCACTCTGTTGCCAATATTGGTAGAACCCGTAATAGAAACGGGTATTTAGCCCCTCTAATGAGATATTTTCGGCACAACCACAGCCTGGTGTAGCATTCCATTGCAGTGGGTTGTTAATCTCAGTTGGCACCTTTCCCGGTTTTTGAGCGAGTTGATAGAGGTCGCTAAGCCCTTGGCTATTAAGCTGTTTACTGGCTGAATAAATTAGCAGAAGATCCTTTAGCGCAACCTTAAAAAGATAAAGGTCGGCAAAGCTCTGGTCTGCAAGTGGCGTCAGTAGCTTAAGTTGATCAGATGAAAGGCTTACGATTGAGTAGCGCTGATAAAGCTGAGCAATGGCCTCACTAGTCACAGCATAGCTGGCAGGTTTCACAAGCTGTTTAGTTGTAACGCTACTAGGTTGCACCGACGATTCAGCAGAACTGTTATCTGCAGCTTTGGTTTCATCTTTGTTTTCTACGGTCTTAGTCGCTGACTCTTCAGTGCTCTTGGAAGTCGTCGTATTAGCTTTAACTGCGGCACTACTATCTTTTGTTTTAGCTGAGGTCTTAGTAGCTGACTCTTCAGTGCTCTTGGAGGTCGCCGTATTAGCTTTAACTGCGGCACTACTATCTTTTGTTTCAGTCACTTTATATTGAGCTGGAGTGACTGTGATCAGCTTAGTTAGCTCACTCTCCATCTTGTCACTGGCAAGCTCGCCAATTAAACTCGTTACGATAGGCGTAAGTACCGCACCGATTTCACTGTCAGTCTTATAGCTTTTTGTGGTCGTAGCTTGTAATAGGCTCCCCTGCTTACTCCAAGAAGTTAAGGCTTCAATATCACTGCTATCCAAAAGATAATAGTTGTCCTCAATCTTTACCGCAGGCGTGTAGTAACTCGGCTCAGCTATAACTTGTGTTGGTTCCTGCTGCTGTAGATAGTATTTATCGAATATACTGTGTAGCTCAATCGGTGTACCGTAGCAGGCAGGCGAGAGTGAACAGCTTGGCTCACGAATGATGTTGAGTTTGACCTGCTGTGAGAGCCATAACTGAAACACATCACTCACTAACGCTTGACGCCATAATGGATAATTTTCGGTGAGCTGCGCCACAGTGACTAATGAACTAAGCATATTAGTGACAAAGTCACTGTTACTGGTCACTTTGCTGGCTTGATTAAACTCCTCACAGAAATACCTCAGCCACTTCTCGGTTATTCGTCCCACTTTGCCATCAGAAAGTAGCTCGCCTGGGCTTTTATAGTCAGCTTGATAGGAGGTATTTTCTTTATAGATAACAGCTAGGTTACCCTGCACTAGATCGCCGAATATTCTGCTTTTTAATATAGGATCATGCTTGGTTTTATCTATCTGTGACTGGCATGATTGACTCGAAGATGCAGCCTCGCTCTGGCCACAAAACAGCAATAATGTCATGACTAGAGGCAGCAAACATAACCCATTAAACCTATAAAGGAAGTGACCCATATTCATTAAATAGTCCTTCCTTCTTTACGTAACTCCTTGTCGATGCCCGTTCTGAGATCATCAAAAGCAATACACTGCTCACCAGATTGCACCGCAGAGATAGCGGCATAGCGGATCACATTGGCAATCGCGCCACCAGCAAGTTCGTACTGCTCTGCAATATCACGTAAGCGGTCCGTATTATTTTCTTGATAGTGACCATTAAGCATATTGAGCCATAGCTGATAGCGCTGCTCTGCATCAGGCATAGGGAAATAGATCAGTGATTGAAAACGCCTTGAAAAGGCATCATCGATATTGGCTCTCAGGTTAGTTGCCAAGATCACAATACCGGGAAAGTCTTCAATTCGCTGAAGCAGGTAAGCAATCTCTTGGTTAGCATGACGTTCATTGGCGCCTCCCGATTGAGTTCGGGTACCAAACAAGGCATCGGCTTCATCGAAGAACAAAATCCAGCGTTTATTGCATGCTTGATCAAACAAGTTAGCTAAATTTTTCTCTGTTTCCCCGATATATTTAGAGACCATAGAGGAAAGATCGATACGATATACATCTAAGCCTAACTCGGCACCGATCAAAGTGGCCGTCAATGTTTTACCTGTCCCTGGAGGCCCATAAAAAAGACTGCGATAGCCGGGTTTCAATGACTTAGATAGCCCCCAGTCATCCAGGATCTGTCCAGAGTATTTTATCCAGGTTCTGATCTTATCAATCTCAGACATCACATCCTGAGCCAATACAAGATCCTGCCAATCTAACTCACTGGTGATCAGCTTGGCAGGAAACTGATTAGAGTAACCCAGCTTCTCTGTCACGCCTGTGGTAAATAAGTTTAGATACTCAACCTGCATTGAGAATGTGCTACTAAAGAAAGGCTCCCTCTCTGCTGGTGTGCTAAGACCAAGCACATTTTGTACGATAAAAGGGTGCAAGGACTCAAACATCGCGGTGATGTCGAATCTACGACTCAACTCTTCACCACAAATAACAAATGCAGCGGTCTCACAAGTCGGTAAAAAACCACTGTGTGTTTGACCTTGTTTGCCACCGAACTCAGTATAAGCCCTGTCAAAGTTACTGTTACGAATAAAAAAGGTGTCGAATAGCTGCGGTTTGATATGGGGGATCATTGCCATGATCAACACTAAACGCTCCTCCATCTTGGTCAAATTGCTTTTAATCCACTGCGCATAATCAGAATGGTCAAAGCAAAGCTCTGGAACTGATATCTGCTCGATACTGCTTAATTCACTCTCTTGTTGAAAATAAAGTTTAATTCTTAAATCCAGTACCAGAGAAAACCAATCTAGCTCTCTTTGTAGCGTGGCAGCATTCGCCTCAACCTGACTCAAGACGCTAACATTACGCTCTTCAGCTTCATTGGCAGTCACAACCTGTAATCCTTCCATGCTTGTATCCTTTATCATTCCATTCAGCTATTAACCATCTTTCAATAAGCTCTCTGACTTCACACAGCTTTTAACTCTTTATTCAACGCCATTCGACATGTAACACTCGCTCCATCCACGGAAACTTAATGGTCGAAAAACTCCATGGCAGACTATCGAGTAACATGTCAAATGCCTTGCCTTGGATCTGTAACTTCCATGCCTCTTTCTCGCGATAGAGCACGCCATCTCTCTGTAAAAATGACTCTCTTAAACCTTCCGGTGTGGTTTGGCCAATAGTTTTCCAGTTATCGATGACTCCTACCAACAGCCCATCAGCGGTCTCTCTCTCCTTATCAGAAAGCTCGATACTGTAACTCAATGGCTTTGCTGTTATGATGCCGCACATGAGCTTGTTAAGCGTCAACTGATACTCCCTAGCCTCACTCAAGCCGCTAACCATATATTGCAATAGCAGTGCAGCCCGCTCTTGCTCCTGTTTGTCAATAAACTTCCCACCATCTGTATATCCCAGCATGCTAAAAAGTCTTGGAATATAGGGGGCAGCGAGCACAACACCCGCATTATCAATATGAATTTTATCGCCTTCAGTCTCTAAGTCATCTGGGGTGTCATGCTCTGATAAACCATAAATCAGTCGCTCTAGTTCGACTAAACTAAGCTCTTTTTGCTCGTTATCGGATAAAGGTTTGAGCTGGCTTGTATCGGTTACTACTGGCTGACTTGGCTTTGGCTTTGGCTTTGGCTTTGACTTTGATTTTGACTTTGACTTTGACTTTGACTTTGAAGCTAGTTTAGCGCTCTGACTCTCAATTGTTTTGATATATAGCGCTATCTGCGAGGAGATAAAACGGACTTTAGATACAGCTTTAAGCTCCTTAAGTATTTGAGCTAAAAACAGCTTTCTGGAGTGCGCCCCTTTGCTGCTCGAAGCTCCGCCATCACTGCCATGTAACATAGCCAAGTAGCTATCGAGAACGGTACCTAAGTTAACGCTCTGATTACGCAGTAGGTAATAAACGGCAAACTGGTAATTGACTAGCGGCTTAACTGTAACAGCTCTAACGCTGTCACAGGCTAAAGATAATAGTTCGATAACCTTCAATAGGGATAAATAGTGAGTTGAAAATAGCAGAAGCAACAGCTCGTGACACTCTGTAGCGGAGCGATGTTTGAATAACACCTTAGCGACCTCATTTGAGAGGAGGTGGTTAAGCAGTAAAATTTTCAATCTTGCGGCGTCTGAGTTCATCAAATTGTTCAAGCAGTGATCGAAACGAGCTAACATACTTGCAGAGATATGAAGGGAGTCAGCTTGTGATAGCTGTACCAAGAGCGACTCAAATTCAGCGACCAAAACCTCTAAATCTTGTTCAGTTTTCACAGATTTACCTGGCTCAGATTTAACCAGTTTAGACACACCTATTGATTGATGTGAGGCTATTGTAGATTGCTTCACTCTAGCCCGACTAATCTCAGCCAGATTAGCAATAGCTGTCAATTTATCTGCTTTGTTTTGCGGTAAGGCACTCTTTGTCACATGCTGAATATAAGATGCTGAACCTTGCCCCTCTTTGGTATTTCGGCTCGAATAACGGTTAAAACCACTCAGCATTAACGCATCAATAACCGGTATCACTGGCTGTTGATTAAATGGCTCAACTTGCTCGATTAACGTGTAATTGAAACGATATATTTGATTGATACCAACACAAGCTCCCTTGAGCTGCCTCAGTTCATCAATAAACATGTTCATGCCCATCACAGGCATGATTGATACCAAACGACCAAGTAATGCTTCAAGGTGAATATCAGCCATCACACGCCAAATATGCTGCCAGACATAGGACCCAAACATAACCCGTTTTAACAGACTCAAGGCCTGAATAGGCTCCTGTTTAAATAGCGCTAAGCATTCCGTCACACAGTAAACAAGGAGCTGTAAACTCTCTTTCAGTTCATGCTCTGGAATAGATTTGGCCTGATTAACAGCAACGAAAAGATGTTGGCCGACAAGTGTTAAATCAGCGGTGATCTTCTGAGCATGTTCCAACAGATATAGCCCTGACTCATGAGCTTGTTCATCGTCACCTATCTGACTGTCAGTCTCAATAAGGTGATTGCTCACTGGCTTTAGGCCCTGTTCAATACCAGCGCTTGTGTCATGACCCTTTAAGATTAATTTTCGCTGCCGTGCCACTAGCTCTGTAACATAGCCGCTAACAGAATTAATTTGGTATTCCCGCTCAATAGCCTGCAACAATACGGTCAAGCTACAATGTCTAAATTCCGCTACACGAGAAAATAGCCCCATAATGAGTTGCTCTGTCTGCTCAGAGATATCAGCAGTTAAAGCCCCTTGCTCATTTGTTGAGTGCCCTATTAATTGCCAGATCTGTTGCCAAATGTACCCTTGCAGTTGTTTTGAGAATGCCATGCCTCTTCTCAGTGACACTGAGTATACAAACGAGTGCTTAGGAAAGTTGCATTCAGCTTCATCATTTGCGCTTAATGAATTAAGCGTTGGCAGTTCAACACATAAAATTGAATCGAAGCTTATCAAGGAGTCAAGCCAATGCTGACTCGTCGGGTACAGCAGTTTAAGTATCGCGGTTTGTGTTGATTCAGGCAGCGCTAACAGGTAGCCCCCGATCACACCTTGCGATCGGCTCATAAAACCTTGTGGTGACGTATGATGAGATGGTTTAAGAAAGTAGTGCACAACACGCAGAACAAATGCGCGATCGCTATGACCTAAAGCTTTAATGACCTTTTCTAGTCGAGTAGCGTCTCCAGCTGCTAGCGCCAATATAAATTGACGATACCGTGAACGATTGATGTCTGCGATATGCTCAGGTATTAGGACGACTTCTATTGGTGATGAGGATAACCCCGTGTGCTTAGGTTTTTCTATAGGCTCCAGCAACAATTCAGCGAGTAACAATAACAACTGCTTTTGCATCTCAGAGTGCGCTTCTGAAGAGTAGAAAGCGTTCGCAAGGTGATGAACAAACTCCTGATGGTCTAAGTTGTTATGAGCGGCAATCTTATGGGTGATGTATCCCAAATAACTTAAATTATTAAAATTAGAACCGCGTTCTACCAACAGGTAACTTAGAGAAAACTCCCAAAGCTGTTTAGTTAATTCCCTTTGCGCTATGGGCTGAGACATCTCCACCTGCTGAAGTTGCAATGGCGTTTGCTCAATCAGAGGTTGGATGAACTTCTGCTCGTTTGGCGCGAGTAGTCCAAGCGTATCTCTGAGCATGGCAAGGGTAAAGTGAGTCACTATTGCAGTAACGCAGACGGATTGATGACCATAAAGGTACAAGCTGCTGATCAGCGTTTCTGGATAAGCAGATACATAATGGCCCCAATGTAACTTGAGTCGATCATAACGACCTAGATTCAAAGCGGTCGCGATATCGTTAAGTGCGACCTGTTCAGCAGTGAGCTTGTTCTCGTTACTCGTCACTTTGAATCCAGCTTCTTTATCACACTCATCGTCTGCAAATTCAGCCTGAAACTCACTCAGTAAAACATGCATATTACGTTTGAGCGCTGATTCCATTGGAAGTGACTCAAGGGCAGTAAGGAGTATTTGCTGTAGCTGTATCTGGCTAATATTATGATGAGCCGCGTTTTGACGGATCATACTTTGCAGGTAAGATTTGCGATTAAACTGACTACCTCGCTCAACCAGCAGGTAGGTTAACGTGAACAACCATAATTGCTGCTGACTCTTATTATCGTTAAGTGAAGGTGATGATAGCGGCTTTGCACGCTCTTTAGCTGGCATAAACAATGAAGATATCCGCAGGATAAAGTCGCTTTCTGTAGGCTCTATTAACTCCAGCAACTGCTGCCACATAGGCTCAGTTAAGGCTTTTGATAAACGATATCGAACCTCGGCCTGTTGACCTAAATTTTTAACCAGTTTAAGAAAGTCTGCAGAATACTCCCCCATTGCTAAGTGCCATACAGAAAGGAGTTGATTGATATCTCCAGCGACAATCGCCTTAATAAAAAGTGCTGAAACGAGCAGTGTTCGACCTCGACTTCCCGGCTCTCTTTTGTGCGAAGCATAGTTAAAATGTGCTGAAAATTCGGGTTTCAGCTCAGGCGAAATATAGCGTTGACCGATATCGACTAATGCTGGAAACCACTCATTAATGGGTTCAGCAGCATCGGCAGATTGATTGGTATCTCCCGCTAATAACGCTTTAAACAAGGCGCGAATAAAAAATAACTTCTCATTATTAGTTGCCAAACTTAATAAGGCGCCCTTGGTATAGAGTCGTTTCTCTAGCGCTGAGCTGGCACCATCATGACCGTAGTTAAGCATCAATTTAAGTAGATAACGTACTTGTTTATTCCGCGCTGGCTTTGCAAGCTTTAACAGCAGTTCGATACTCGTTTCAATGGGTAACTGCATCACTAGGCGACTGAGTATGCTGTCGGCATAGGGAGATCGCTGCAATAACGTTGTCAGCGAGTTAAGGTTTCCAAATAGGGTCGCGACTAGCCATTCTTGCCACCGCAGTGATGTGTGGATCCCCGTAGAAAATGGGCAACTCCAGGGCAGTTGCCCACGGATTAAGAAATAGCATAACTGCTCCCAATCACTCTGTTTCGAGGTCAATTTACGAAAACTAATCTCCTCCCCAGTGCCCACAGACTGCGGGGGCAAAGTGACCCCTGTCAAACCTGAACTGCTGTTGAGACCGAGCATTTTTTCTGACAAAGCAGTAACTAGCTCGGCTTCAAGTCGGCTTAGATAATCCTGACCATAGATATCTCCAAGATCAATCTCCAATTTATCAATACAGAACTGCCAATCCTGTTGTTGATATTGCTCAAAAACGCGATCTATCGCGGGCAGTAAAGTATGTAGCACATAGCTGTGCGCTTGTTGTTGAAACTCATCAGCTAATAAGGGATCATCGAATGAAAGATCCAATACAGCGCTCTCGATACGGTGTATCTCAGTTTCCTGTAACAAATCCATCCGCGCATTACCCATGGCATTACCCATGGCATTGCCCAGCATCACGATACCCTTGTAATAAATGCAATAATTTCTCGGCGCTAGCCTGACACTCATCACTAGGAATATGCGTATCTCGCCTCAACTCTAACCACTGCATATAACACTGTTCAAAACCACACAGCTGACTAAAATCAAGCCAATAACACTCAGCTAAGATATGGGCTGGACACTGCTGATGTACAACAGTCTCAGCCCTTTTTCGGTAACCAGTATCGGCGCAACGCGCAGTGAAACTAGGAAAGATAACTGAGACCTGACATGAGATTGAATCTTCTAGCGATAAATGCTTCTCTGTAGGCCTTAATAGCAAATGCTCAACGACATACACCCCTTCACAACTCCGATTTAAGTGAGCCAAATGCTCTCGCAAGATATTAGCCAAACGGTTCACTTTGCTGACATGACTACTAGTGCCAATAAAGATAGATTGTTGAGATTGCTCTGAGGTGAGATCTCTGGTTTTCTGCTCTGTGAGATAAAGGTCATAGACGGATGTGCGATCTCTTTTAATCAACTTATAGTTGTTGATATCGACACCTTTACGGAAAAATGTCTCACCGATAATACCCTTTTGCAAAGGCTGTAAGGCCAGGGTCATCTTAGAAACTTTTTGCCTGTCTATACTCTTTTCACCGCTCATCAAGGGAATAGCGAGTAGCTGTTTTTTCATCGCATCATTCAGAATAACCTGATTGTGTAACGGGTAATTGATCTGTTCAAACTCACTGTCACAGACAATCTCTAACGGTTCGCGTTTCACTAGACTCGTATAGGGCCACCTGTTGATTGGCATACCTAAGTGATAGCTAAGCCTATGTTGAAAGCCGCCTATATTACTGTCAAAAGTGCGATAACAGCGGTAATCAAATGCCCCACCTCTATCACGTCCCATCGCTACCACATCATTGAGATATTGATACTTATTTTCTAAGACACACGCTTCAAGCGCATTTGGGCTGTCATAATAATTAAACTGTCGAATAATGGATTGATCTAACTCTTCACCATAGAGGGCAAGTAGATAATCCAGTACCCGCCCCTTCCTGTCATAAAAGTGATCGAACTGTGCCAATATTTCATCAAATCGCCTCTCTTCTTTGGCTGGGTAAATCAGCTCAATACCATGAAATTCCTGTGAATCTAAGGTGTGGAACTGGTAGCTAGATTTGACATTTCTATCTATAGAGAACAGAGACTTAATACTGCTAATATTCTTTGAAAAATTTGCCATTAACTGTTCAAACACCAACAGATAACCACGTAGTTGACTGGCATTAGCTCTATCTTCTATCGCTGAAAATGCACCTACGCCATTCACACTCAAGTTATAACTGATAGGGAAGTGTTGCTGGATAGAGTGATACTCTTGGGTTTGACGAAAATGTCCCCGCGTCACTTGATATAAACTACTCACTTCCTGACGAGTATGACGTATCGAATATTGCTTAAATTGGCGATGTGCCAAGTGAGTTTGAAATGTTTCAAAATGCAGGTTAATCGGTTGATGATGTCGTTTTAAGCTCACCAGTACCTCCTCTTCAAAATGAGGTAGCTGTAACCAGGTTTTATCTCTTATCACCTGTTCAATAGAGCCGTTTTCAGTAAGGTTATCGCCAACGTCGACCAGAGCTAGTTGTTCAATACTGTCTATCTCTTTTATACACCTCAGCTTTGAGTAGAGTGATGCCAGTGTCCTTTGTGCTTGCGTTACATCGATACCCTCTAATTTATACCTGCCGTGCAAAGCCGCTGGGCCAGAAAGGATCTGCTCAAGATTCCTCCCGGCATTAATTTGCTCTTCATAACTTTCAACCTTGAGCTCCCCCATGACCCACTGATGACAAAGGGTGTAGATCTCAGCCAATACATATTCAGCATCGCAATGATCCACCAGTTGAATATCTGCGATAAGTTGATAACCCTTATCCTTGATGATCGTTATCTTGGCAACATCTTCAGCCAGATTGCGATTTTTGCTGAAAATATGGGAAACTTTATCAACAACCTTATTTGCCAGTGAGGGACGAGACTGGCATTTATCACGCATCAATGGCGTCAGTTGCAGTTCGATGTTGTATAGGCCGATGTACCCTGAACTAACGGGGCTAATCCACACCCTATCGACCTCGGCAATAGAGTCTAAAAGCAGTTGTTGATAGTCTTCTATCGTGCATGCTCTAGCGGGTAACACTGCTTCGGGTAGTGCTAACGCCAACTGTTTATAGTTGAGCGAACCATCGACTTGAGCCAGCAGGTCTTCAGCAGAGAAATCCGTTTGATAATTTAGCTCAGTCAATCCATAACAGAGCTGCTCAATAATCGTCACCCCTGGATCGTGAGCGTTATAATCTGTCCAGATATCCCCTGAATAAGCTTGCGCGTACTCGATCGCTTCACGCCTTAAGTTATAAAAACTTGAGGCGTCACTTTTTACGTCGTGCCTAGCAATACTTGCGCTATTGCTCATGATTCACCTCAGCCTGAGCCGCGTTACAATCTTGCATATATTCATCAGCCCACAATTTTGAGATGTGGTAACAAATATTGATCCCTTCACCATAATCAGTGTTTGATTTCATCTGCAGATAATATGGACGATAGGCGGAGCTGTTCTCTTCGCTCTTTGGAGCACTCACCCAACGAACTTTCAGCTTATCCGATGAAGATGAATAGTAGGCATGTTGGCACTTAATGGGCTTTTTGAATGTCAGCCAATTGAATAGATCGAACCATAATCGAGAAGGGTTGCAGGTATTCATGGCTATAGCTCGCAGCATGGCATAGCGGCCGGTTCGTTTAATCCCCACGCCTGCCATCACCTCAAAAGCCTGCACACCTTCCAATAGCGGGGTAACATTGTGCCATTGACCATCCGCCTTCACCGTTCCAGTACCTTCAAGTTCCTCAAAAGCACTACCGAGTCGGCCCGATGCCTTAATCATGCCGTTGACATCTAAGGCATGCATTGGCTTATCTTTATTGACCCCAAGTCGGCCATGAGGCGAAATACACAATGTGCTAGCAACGGGTTTATTCGTGACCTGACCATTGGCTAACTCTTGCTTCTCCGGTGCCTTAAATAATAGGCTGTCTATCTCCTGATCAAACTTGATACTCCATAAGACTTGCTCTGGCTCACTGTCACGATAGAAGCTTAAAAGGTTAGCATTCTCCTCTAATGATGAGACTTTAAAGCCTTCATTCACTGATTTATCGAAACCTTCCTCAAGCGTGTTTAAACATGAATCAATCAAGTCTGAGAAGTGCTCTGATTGGGGAAGCGCGCCTTTCCTGAAATAGTTTTTAAGGGTACTCCTATTACGTTTAGCCATCTTGTTGAGTTCCTTCTACATACTGTTTAGCTCCTTCATCGTCACCAATAATGAAGTTGCCTCCCACCTCAAGTTCACTTATCCCTGTTTGTGTGGGTTTAAGATCGATCTCTTCATTAATAATCTCTATCACCTGGTGGCTATATGGCATCAACAGACACCAAGGAGCACTAGCCTCAATACCTGTTTCAATTTGATTAACGGGGGAGCTCTGTTTTATCCCATCTGCGGCTACACTATCGGCTAGCTGAAACGCCGGTAACGCTTGCTGTGTCTGCTTAATAATGTGTAAGGCTGACACATCAGTAACAAATTTAATGTAATTAAGCTGGCGTATATATGAGTCAATATCTTTAGTTTTGAGCAGCCAACCAAAGCCGGTATTAATGGCCTTGTCACTCCAGGGACAGAGAAAATCACAGATATCCTGGTTTAACTTCGAGATCATCAAACCAGCATGTAAACCGGGTAAAAACTTAACCGCACAACGCACCTGCACACTCTCATAAACGGGTCCTCTAACATCAATCTTAATAAACTGAGGCGCACGTAAAGCGATAAATTGCTGCACTTTATTGAGCAAGTTTCGGCTGATATTAAAGTCATCGCACAGTTGATGCTGGCACTGATTAACCTTAGGCCGAACAATAATCAGTAAGTGTCCAGGCTGTTTATTTTGTTTGTTGAAAATGCAATTTGAAATGCATTTGACTCGATCAATTTCGGGAAACGCTTCTAGAATTAAATGCTCATAATCCCAACTACTCACAGCTCTGCCTTTGTGCCTGAGCCGCTCACTGACACGCTGCTTAAATTCACCTTCACTCTCTTGTTTCTTGCCGTCAAAACTCACGGTGACTTGTGACACCTTATCTAGACCTGCCACAGGGTGGAGCGTTTTCCACTTTGTAGGGAGCTGCAGGATCTTGCATGGGGTCTCACCAGGAGCTTGTCGAGTCGCCTTGCCCGCATGTGTGCTTATAGATAGACAACGACCATAACTAGACAGTGATTGATTTGCGCAGGCTCTTAGCCAAAACAACCCCTTTGGCATAACAGTATTTTCGATACTGAATGTCTCAGGCAACATAAACGACATAATGCCTGACGTCGTTAAACCAAATGTTGTATCAGACATAATCTGGCGATTTGAGAAGGGCAACCAACGGTTATGACTGAGATAAAACCACTGAATATCACTGGGTTTGTCATTAGGGTTAAGACTTGCCTTCTCATCAAAATGGAAGAAAAGAGTGAGCATGTCAGCAAGTTTTAATGATTCTATACCGATAAAAAGATTGCCGTCAGAAGCATATCGAGGAAACAGGTACTTGAGTTCGGGTTGCTGCCTATGTTTAGAAATAGGATATATTTGCTGAAAACCAAAAGGGTGTATATGGGTCACACTATGCTGAGCAAGGTTCTTTTTTTGATTTTGTGGATGCAGGTGGATAACAGTATTAGCACAGTAGTTCACCGACAGACGACTCAGCGCTGGTGTATAGGGGAGGTTTGGCAAAGGTTTAGGCTTTTTACTGCGGGCATTCTCTACCAACATATTGGTTAACAGCCTTGAATACTCCTGATGACCAAAAGCAATATCGGGCTCACTCAGCAACAGCTTAATAAAGCCATTTCGACTTTTAAGGTTATAGTCAAATGCGTGATTTTGAGTATTATGCCCTGCAGGTTTGAACTCGTTTGATATATCTGAACTGATGACTTTAAAGCTATTTAATCGATTAGTTTCCGAATCATCCTCAAAGAGCTTGATCGACTTGTGCTTATTTACCTTCAGCCAACTACCGTCTCTTAATACTTCCAAGTCTGCTTGAAAAGTATCGTTACTGATTGGAAAATCATAACCGGCATAGTGAGTTTTAAAGCCATCAAGCACTGTAGGTAAACCACTCCAGTTGAGATTAATATCCAGCTTAACAACCTGCTTTTTTGCCATCTCTTCACTGCCTAAAACCAGATAGCTATAGCGTGTTGGCTGTGCACCAAAAGGCACAAACGTTTTAGCAGGATCTACCCTCCCATGATTGTTATAGGCCACCAGTTCTGTGACGCCCTTTACATCGGCCTCAATGTCGATTGCACTTAAGATTAATCCTCGAAAAATTGAATAGGGAAAGAAGGTGGCCAATGGCTTAATACTGAACTGAACCATCCCCGCATCACATTGCCATTGATTACCGTGAACCTTAGAGTTGACGGGGGTTACTGCGGGCAGGTCTGGGGTTAATGTGATGATGAACTGAAAACCATAAGCTCCATGCTCATCGCCTTTTATTTTCTTACTCAGAGGGTTAATTCGATAATTTTTCGCTTTTAACCAGCCCTCTTCTGTAGATAGCTTAATGTCGAACATCTTCTCGTAGAGTTCATTAAAAGTGCGCAGCTGATCTTGACTCAACAGCCTCAGTAACCGTTTGAGTCCAGAGGTCTTTGTAAACTGTTGTGATTTAGTTTTTATCTGCTCTATATCGACTTGATTCAACCAGGAGTTTGATTGACTCTGTAGTGCGCGGTGAAGAGTGTGGCGACTAAATAATCGTCCTAATAGTCGATAGAAAAGTGCTTCCTCTTGCGCCTCTGCCAGCAGCGATAACAGATAGTTTTTATGAATGAAGCTCTGCTGTTCATCGGCACTGAGTAACATCTCCATTTGTTGCTCTTTAGATAGGTTATTAAGCAGTTTTTCAGCCGTTACCTTCCCTTGATAGAGACTCGGTTCAACCTCGAGGAGATGCGTAAAGATAGCCAGGATGCAAGCATTCTTGTCAGTATCTGAAGTGGCTGTATTTAACAGGTAAAATGCATGGGACGGAATAGGATAAGGCTCGGCTAATGCTATGGTTAAACTTAACTCTCTGAGCCCCTCGCGTAGATTTAACACTGGGGCAGAGATAGCAAAGCCTAATGGAGCTAACGATGCATTAGCCTTACCAAAACGCTCATTGGCACCAAAGGTCGTAAAGTCTGTATTGATACTCGTCTCTGCCTGGAGCTGGTTTTTAGTCACCTGAGTCACGTAGTGCAGCTCACTCTCGGGAGAGATGAGTGGATCTCTATGCAGATAAAGATTGAATACCGATTTCACTTCAGCATCACTAAGCAGAAGCTCACTGTCTAAACAGAAAATGATCTCCTGCTGGTTGCTGTCTTTACCGCAGGAAAACTCAGTCCCCTTAGGGATTAACACAGGCTGTTTAAGCCCCTTGGTAGGAGTGACCAGTAGATGCACAGATTCAGGTGTACTCTTAGCGGCTTCAAATTTTAATATTTTGCGATAATAAAGATCTAGGTGTCGCATGGTAAAACGGTTTAACTTTTGCTGACTATGGCGAAACACCTTCAAAAATGCCATAAAGAGTCCCATAGAGGGGTCATGGTCTGAATGGTTTTCTAAAGAGAGCGTATAGCCGCCTATCCCCATTTGTAGATAACGCACTACATTGATCACATTAGAAAAGTTCTGTTGTAATCCCGCGCTCAGTTGGTTCAAATCTAGCTCAGAGTTATCAGGCTGCCACTGACCAACAATATCTCCCCAGATAGGATCAAACTGACGGATTTTTTGCTCGGCCAGCTGTTGTTGTTCAAGGTCTAAAAACGCCACTGCCGCCTGTAACTGCTGTAAACATGGCTGTAATTTCTTATCAACTGCCGAAGATATCTTAAGACAGAATTCAAAAATCGCTTCGCTATTTGACAACTTCAACTGTTGATACCAAAGGTTGATGTTAGCAAGCAGCGTTATGATCATCATGGTTGAAGCTTGTAAGTCTTGCTGTAAGCTCTCTTCAAACTCTATGGATATTCGGTCACAATCCATACTTTGTAGCATCGCCATCATCGCCAATTCACTGGCAAGAAACATAGGTTCCCAAGTTCCATCTTGGTTATTCTTTTGATCATAAAAATGCAACTCTGAGGCCAACTGCTTAGCAAAAACGAGCAGGGTTTCAAACGACATCTCATCCACATTAAAATGCCCAGCGACGAGTGCATCAGATAATCGCGACGCTTGATTACTTTCAGGCAATAACCCTGTCATTTCATTCCCCATAGAGAGTCACCAAACAACACTGCATGTGATTGTCACTACATTGCTTCCAGATAGATTTACAGATCAACTAAGGTTCCCTCCAGAATATAGAATGGAAAGACCATATTGCGTCTCGCATTGGTGGTGATCACGGTATAGTTGAGACCGATATCAAGTCGCCCCTCTAATGCATTGTCGGTATCGATCTCAACCAGATCTAGGTTTATCCTAGGCTCAAAATAGAGTAATGAACGGCTAATAAGGTGGTTAAGCTTGGCAATCGTCGCTTGATTAATCTCCTCAAAAACCATGCTTTTAATACCACAACCAAACTTAGGGTCCATTACTCTCTCCCCAGGTGAGGTAGACAATATGATGTGAATACTTTGTTCAATATCTTCATCTGCCGACACCATTTCAGCAGACCTTTCTCCCGCCAGAAACTTCGGAGGAAAGCCCCAGCCTGTTCCTAAAAATGACCTTTCTATACTCATAATGACTCTCCCTGTTCCTTATCCACCAATCATCACAGTCAATGCCCCGAGAACAATGCTGCCTCCATGTACTGTGGTATCTCCCATTCTTGCTGCTGGCTTACCACTGATCATCACAGTTGCAGAGCCTTTTGCCACGGTGTCGGGTGGACCGACACACACACAACTGTCGCCAATCACACTCGCGGGCAGTTTTTCTATCAGTACCGTAGGCACTCCAGGCCCAATGACCGGCCCACCAACATGTGGAATAGGTGGCAGTCCTGGTGTCACCATAGGACAAACATGCATATCAGTGATCCTTGCTGCTGGTGGCATCAGCCTCTCCTTAATTAATCATCACCATGGCGCCTTTAACTGTGGTCTGCCCGGAAGCAGACAGTTCAGCAGTCGCACTTCCCTTCGCCATAAACCCCACTTGTGCAGTCTGATTAATGTTTAGCCCAGACAGTTTCAAGTCTGCATTTGAACTTAGGCTCATCTCTCCAACCGCACTGAGTGTCATCTTACCTTTAGCACTAATGCTGATATCTTTAGGGCTGTCTATGGTGATACCGCTACTGTTCATCTCGAGCTTATTACTGTTCTGATCTTCTAAAATCATCGACTTGTCTTTATCACTAATCACCACTTTATTTTCGCCAGGTGTGATGATAGTGATAACCTTATCTTCTTCATTAAATTCGATTTTCATCTTACTTTTAGTAACGATTGCCTTAGTGTTATTCTCAGCGGTGAGATCATAAGCAGGCTTATGCTTACTGCTATATAAGCTGCCAAGAACCACAGGTTCACTTGGGTTATTATTGAAGTAACCCAGCACCACTTCATCATCAATTTCGGGGATAAAAAAATTACCAATATCTTCTGATGCATAGAAAGTTGCGAGCCGAGCCCACACCCCTTGTGTTGATGCCTGCAACACTGGCACTTGCACCTGTATTCGGTTTTGACCACTTGGATCGCCGTCCAGCTTCATCACCACACCAATTTGAAGCCCTTCAACTGCGGGTAACAAACCACTTGCAGGCGGCGCAGAAATATCACGGTGTTCACTGGACCAATGTGGCGACATTCCAAATTCAATATCAGTTAACCATTGGCCATTAACTAATTCATGATGCACACGACTCACATAAACGAGACCGTTAAAGCGGCTACCCACACCCGCGACCTCAATCAAGCTACCGATTTTAGCCGCCGCACTCCCCTGAAATTTCATCCTTCCCTGAATGCGAGCAAGCCCGGACTTTACCTGTTGACCTTTGGCCCATGCTTTTAATGATGAAGTATCTAAGTTATTAGAGGTTTGCAGTCGAAAATCTGAAATGGAAAGCGCGGCAGCGAGATCGCTACTGGATAGGTCTCCCTGCTTATTTAATGTTTGGGCTGACACCTCCTGCTCCTGTGCCTCCTGCTGACTGGGATCCCAGCATACACTTTTAACAGAGTTGAGCTGATACCTGGCATCGAGATCTGCTGAGAAATCTATAAGATCTTCACCGTAAGTAACCGTTAACTCACTACTACCACTCACCTGAGGCTCACTAATTGACAGCTTTCCAGCATCGACACAAAGGACATAACCATTAGCTTCCGCCCTTGAAAGAACAAAATCCCAATCGGTACAATTAAACTGCACCATTTCATCATATTGAGACGAGGTTGAGCTCACCGACTTACTCAGTCCTGAGTAGTTACCAATGATCTCCTCAATAATCTGGCTATCCGTTTTACTGGTATAATTGGCACTCGATCTGGCAATGGTCATCGCAATACACTTGTCTTTGCACTCTACAACCAAAGAGGATTCATTGTTCGTGCCGATGGAAATGCCAATCCCTATCACCAGTCCACTGAATATGAGGGTTTCGCTGCTGGCATATCCCGCCTTTATCTCAATACTTGTCCCAGGCTTAAAACATGACTCAGCACTGAGCGGAAAATCTTTACTAGGCATATCCCCATCACTGATAACAATGCGAGCCGAAGGCACACGATTAACCTCAGAGATCACCTCTATCATCAACACATTAATGCTATCTTTTAACGCTGCGCCATCGGCAGTAATACTATATTTGATCACGCCATCGCTATTGCTTAAAGGAGATGTGCCCATATGCCTACACCCTGTCGATTGCAGTTAATTTAACGGAGGAAACAATAATTTAGTCCCGGGCTTAATGACCCGAAAACTATCTAAATTATTGAATCTTGCGACTTGCATATAGTAAGAGTCATCTTCATAGACCTGCTGACACAGTAAAGGTAAGGTATCGCCGGATTTAAACTCAATGACATGGGTCAGATCGGGAGAGGAACGTTTTGACTTTAATGCCTCCTCTTTATTGGTCATAAAACCTGAGAATGCCAAACTAACCTTAGCTCTTAGCGGCGTACCATCCGGCTTAAAAAGTACATACTCCACTTTAAAGCTGGTTAAGCGACAGACGAAATAAAGCGTACCCCAGATAACATTCACCACATTGGGTTCATGTTTCTTTCCTACATAGTTATAGACAATTTGTTTGAGATCACTGATCTGCTTACTAACATCAATAGCCTTAGTCGTTTTGATTACTCCAGTGCCATCGATCACTGTGGTGAAATCAACAGACTCAGCATCATAGCCCGCAAATTTAGACTCACTGGAAGAGGTGCCTAATGACTTATTTTTTTTATTATCATATTTAATGGTGTAGTTATGATTGAAATTTGATGGGTTAAGCATCAGTTCAAATTTACTACTAGCATCTTCAGTTTCAATAGTGAGTTTTTTTGCCATGCTTCCTCCTAACGTTCTCGAGTTTCACTTCGATTACGCTTGATCATCCCCGAGCAACTCTTCAGTAACTGCTCTGTGTGCTGGCGTAAATCAGATTCATCCACCAACTCAAGTGATTCACTTTTATCCTCACTCACCACATTTGATTTAATCACTAACTGCTTAATTTCTACTGACATGAATTACATCACCCTATTTGAATACTGATAACACAACTCGACCTCTTCGATTGCCACCTCATTCTTGGTGGAATGAAAGCTATCGACCTTCCAGTTAACCGGGTAGGCTTGAAAGAAGTTCCAACTACGGATCACAGTCCCCTTTTCCCCTAAGAGATGAACCGATAGATCTTTAGGTTCCAAAGTTTGCTTAAAATCACCATCAAAAAATGTTTTGCACCACTTAATCAGAAATGAATCAAGCTTGGTCAAACCACGTTTTAACGTTAAATTACTGTGCTTTACTGATTTGGGCAGATGATACACAAAGCGATTTTCGCCCCCCTCCAGATAATCTTCAGTCTCGACTTGAGAGGCGATACCGCCGATCTCCTGAAACGAAGTATCAGAACTGTTTTTAGCGCCGTGAAATGCGACCTTAAAGTAGAACGCAGGTACGGGCCATATAGTACAGTCTTGCTTTGATCCGTCTGACATAGCCTTCTCTCTTTGCCTGTTTTCAAAATAACCAGCACACGATATTTATCATGTGCTGGGTTAACCAAGGTTACTTATTGGCAATTGCCAAGCCTTCATGAGCCAACTCAATGGTTTCAACAGCAACTTCATTGCCATCAGACTTAAGATCTGTGCCAGTGATCTTGGTTGGCCAAGCATTAGACAGAGTCCACACCATAGTCGGCGCACCCGTTTCATCTAATAGACTGATGGTGACTGCAGTACGAGCAACTGTGTTCATCTTGATCTTTGAGTACCAGTCATAGAACTTATTATCTTTAGCAAAAACCCCCTTTTTGAGAGTGACATTACTCGTCTTAACAATTCCTGGCATCTTGATGGTTGAGAAAATTTTATTATCACCAGCACGGTATTCAATCACCTGTGCTTCAACATCTAACCCTGATACTTCTTGAAAAGATGACACCATCCCTTCACCAGCTCCACCAGCCCATTTAACTTCAAAATAGAACTTGGACATTGGCCATACATTGGCCGACTGTTTTGAACCGTCATCTGACATAGCGTTCTCCTTAACTTTTCATCTTAAATTGGAAGCGATTTATCTAGTTACGACTTCTGCATCTGTTGCTGGAAGGTGATCTCAATAAATTCAGCCGGGCGAGTCACAGCAACTAACACAGTGATTCTGAGTATTCCCTCTAAAATATCTTCACTACTCATAGTACTTCCAAGTCCAACACTGACATTGAACGCATCGGCAGGAGATGCCCCAGCCAACCCTCCTCGCTTCCAAATACCTGTTAGAAAGTTAGTGATCATGCTATCCATAGTGACCCAAGTGTTGGCAGTATTGGGCTCAAATACATACGCTTTAGCGGCTAGTCGAATCGACTCTTCTAACATGATGAGTGTTCTTCTAACACTGACATAGCGCCAATCTAGGCTATTTCCATCTAAGGTTCTGGCCCCCCAAACTAAGGTCCCTTCGCCAGTGAATGCTCGTATCGCATTGATGGATTTACCTTGGGTAGTGACGTTGAGATCTTCTTGCTCATCGTGGGAGATATTTACAGCAGGTGAAACCACGGCATTGAGACTGACATTTGCGGGGGCTTTCCATACGCCACGCGCGTTGTCGACCATGGTATATATTCCCGCCATCGCTGATGAGGGAGGAAGTAGGTTCAATTTGTTTTTAATATCTAGCAGAACGTTGCCATACAATTGACTCATAGATGTCAGCGTTTTATGCAGCAGATTCTTTTGTGCATCTCCCTCTACGCTAGCAATGGTATCAATCTCTGCTAACATCTGATCTCTCTTTGCCGCCCTTAGCTTATTGCCTGGCGTCGCAAGATCATCATCGCTGAGTCCATCAAGATCAGTGAAACCAGCTGCAACCTCTTGCTTTAACAGATCCGTTAGCACATCAGCATTTGAAATATTTGCATAGCTAAGCTCACTATCCTGAACGATAGTCGTATTTACCCATGGGTAGTAAGCTGCTGAGTAATCGAGGAAGTTGATACCCAGTTTAGAGCGGAAGTTATCAATACAATCCCCTTCAGGGTCTTGTCTGTCCTTATATCCATTCCATACATCTAAGATAGTGACACGATTTTTCATCACCCCACCACAGTGGGATAAAGCGGCCTGCTGGACACTAATACAATCATCTTCAGCTAATAACATAGCTTCAGGGATCACAACCATAGTTGGTTCCTGCTCCTTGATTAAGGGAGTGATACCACCTGAGAGTTTTGCCGCTTCAACATCATTATTATACTTACCGACAGAGACGATGTAACAAGGCCCACCGCCATTTTGAAAGAAAAGCATCATGCTGTAAAAGAGCAGGTACTTAGTGTTAGATTGATCTGCTGTATACTCTTTTCCACCGATGATAAATGCCGTATCTTCGGTTGAATCATCGGCTTTTTCTGCGATCTCAAAGAGCGGAGTTGGCGCATCGCCATAATAGCTGCGGAACTCGGCCATAGAAGTGATTCTCCATGGCTTATTGAGCAAGCTTTTACCACCATTTTCCGCCTTTTCGGTATAGCCGATAAAGGCTGGTACAGCAGTGGCAACTTCAACCACTGAGTTGGGAAACGCATTTTTTTCAACTATATACACACCAGGTGTTTTCATCACGCCCATAATTTATTCCTTTAAAGTTAACAATTAACAAAAATCTCAGAAATTTGAGTCAATTTAGTGCCTACAACCTCTTGGTACCCGTTACTAAAATGAGCCACTGGTAACCGTTTAACTAACACTCGATGACCATTGGTTCGTTTATCGATAAGTTGAAAATAACTTTCGCTAAACTCCTTCAACTTTATTTCTATACTGCTTCTAAATATGGCAACAGTGCAGCCATCGCTTAATGTTTCATTTTTGACAAGTTTAAAATTTACATCTCCATCCCTATCAATAATGTTCAAATTATTTTTTGAGAAATCACCATTTACTCGATACTCCCAATAGGAACTTTTATTCTGTATAGAGGTAAAAAAAGTGAAGGGATTTGAAGGACTGCTTGTATCAGGCGTTAACATGGAAAGTTCATCCGCATTAATTACGATAGAGATAAACATAAACGTCTTAGAAGAAAAACCTAATGCTTCAAGTTCAAAATAATCAGTAATGACACCCTTAGAGTAATAATCATTAACTGATATCCAGTCTGAGTTTTGCAGCTGATATTTATCCAGACCATTAAGCGTGTTATCACTTTGGTTCGATTCATGTTTCAGCCACAATAATTCTTTATCTTTCAATAAGGGGATAGAAGAGCAATTACTCAAATAAGGATTGCTACTCGTTATATAGAAATCAAAGATTAAACCTTCATCTTCTATATAAAGTCGTAGTATGGGGATTTTTTCTGCATCACATAACACCAATAAACCACCTAAACATGGTTTAAATATGACGCCACTATTTTTAGCTTGAGCAAGCGTTGCACGGCTTGGCTCTATATTAATGTCATTACAGTATCCTGACTCAAAGAAATCATGATGGATGACCACAGAAAACAGCACTCTAAAACCTGTCACTGCGACTTACTCTCTGATGTTACTGATACATTTACCGACGATGTCTTAGATACTCTGGAAATGGTCGCCTTACTATCAATAGTGATCATTCTGACCTTATACAGAATTGAAGGTAAATATTTAGCACCGAACATGCCCCACAAGTTGCTTAACTCATGATTTTTAACGTTTTCTATATCAAGGATTATCTTCTCGATTGCCCTATCAAGATCTGGAGAGTTTTGATGATTAAACACAGGCTGTTGTTGAAAGTAGCCGACAACACTGGAGATAAATTTTAATGATTCATTGTAATTAGCACCACTAAAATTGGCACAAACCATCAAGTATAAATTGAGATGTACTGGTTGATGCTGCGTAAAGTCACTGCCTACACCTGACGACATATAATGAGTATTTGCGGCGGTTTCACGCTCAATATTGGTCAAGAATATAACCACACGATTATTTACATTGGCTGATATTGCACCGTCATGGTCAACAAGATTAGACACAACGACGACATCCTCGACTAATTCAAACTTGTTTTTCAGAAACTGATTTAATTTTGAAGATATATGATTCATGACAGAAAATATCATTTCAGCCTCCTAATCCTGGAGCATAACCACAACTAAAAATGAAAAACAGACAATTATTATTGTCACAAAATAAATAAGTGAAACGGCCAATTAGAAGCCACACCTGTGATTAACCACAGAATGAAAAGCTAGCACAAACACGTTCAAAAACAACTAAGCCTATCACTTTATGGACAAAATCATTTTTCCATCATTTTTCCATCATTTATTTGTAGGATTTATTAGCACTCAATATAAACTTAAGACTGAGAATTTTTAACCCGTAAACATTACCTATGTAGATATAGTTAATAAATAGGAAGGTAATGATATAAATGGGCATGTCGATCGACACTAAAATAATGACTCTCCCCATAAAGGAGTGAAATCCATACAAACCTGATTTAATAGATAATGCTATAAATTAAGCTAGATTTTTGTTAAAGGTGAGTGCTATGTGAGACTTTATAAGGAAGCTAAAGTAATTGGAGAGGGTCAATTAAATCGTGATATGAACATTAAACTAAAAGCACGATAAGGTGCTTTTAATACTAATAGGTAATTCCATTCTATTTTTTTATCAATGCTATGCCTAAAGGTTCAAAATAACCGATTAGTGCATTGAAGACCTGCCTCCTATGCTCAAGGCAAGGATAGCCACCTGCAGTAGCTAGCTTAGACTTTAGGGTTTCGTCAACAAGGTAAGGGTTGCTGATTTCAGGATAAGATTCGATACACGCCTCGAATGCACGTGCCATCAGCTCTGTCGGTTTAGAGAAATACTGACGACCATATTGCGTATCTAACGCGACGGCTCGATCTACATAGTCATGGCTATCTTGGCCATCAGGCGTTAAAAAAGTGGTCGCAAATACCTGGCCTAATCGCTGGTTAAGTGGATGATTAATCATCTCAACATCAGCAAGCCAACAACTGGAGGCGAAGGATATCGTTCGCTCTCGAGTTTTAAAGGCTTTATCTGCAATATAGTGATCATACGCATGCCAAAACTCATGGGCTAATGCCCCTGCCCCTGCATTTTTAGCAAGCGCCAGCTCACGCCCAGCCGGCATATAATGCGCCTGAACGCCCTGCTGTCCCCCACTGCCAAATGCGAGGTTTAGCGTCTGCCTAAGGCCAATGGCAATGGGTGGCAGTTTCAAAATAAAAGCCAGATCGGCTAAAGAGTCAAAGATAAGGTTGGCGGCCTTATGCTTTTCATCCTCTTCAACCCAACTACCCAGGCGAATATGGTTAAGGCCAAAGGTCTCTTTAATATCGTGAAAGCTCACCTGTTCACCAAAGCGATAATCTGGGCCTTCTCGCCTATATGTTTTACGTTTTAACACTCACAATTCCACTCGCTGCAATTAGCCACATTATATCCCATAAGCTCTCAGCAAAGTGCTTGATTGTTTTTGATACCAATCTGGATAAGTAACTGTTCATAACGTCACGCAGGAAAAAGCGCTTAGAACAAGGCTTGAGTTGCAGGCAACTAGTTATTCTAAATGCAAAACTCATAACCTAGTGCTCAGCGGTTTTAACCAGTAAGAGTGATCAAGTATTTATATAGCTAGGTATAAGTACGCCGTTCAGTAAACATTCAGCCCTTAGCGGCTATGCTACTCCCGAATTAACAGAAACCAATGATAAGGAAGAGACTAATGAGATTATTCACTTTATGGACAGTAATACTGTTAATGAGCACAGTCGTTGTTGCAGTTTCTGGTACCGTTCATTGGCCTATGCTGGCCACTATGTTCACCGCGATGAGCCTATCATTAGCCATCATGGTTAATATTGGCAAGGTTGCCGATAAGCACTTTGTTGGACTCTGCTCACCTAAGTAGAACCTTTGATCTGAGCAAAACTCAGCTATCAAAAAATGGGGGTTTCAGGCATAATATTGCGCATAAAAAGCTTGTAAATGCTTGTCGTAACGCTTAGGAACCCCACAATGACGCAGATCACCCTACTTACACCCGATGATTGGCACCTTCACTTCCGTGATGGTGATATGTTGCAAGAGACTGTTCCGGCTACCGCCAGACTGTTCCAGCGCGCCATTGTCATGCCTAACCTACTGCCACCAGTAACCAATGCAAAACTGGTTAACGCCTATCGCGAGCGTATTTTAGCGGCGCGTCCACAGGGTTCAAACTTCGAACCTTTGATGACCATCTTCCTTACTAACGACACCACAGAGCAAGACATCCTTGATGCCAAAGCGGCTGGCGTAGTAGCTGCAAAACTTTATCCAGCTGGCGCGACCACTAACTCAGATGCAGCGGTAAAAGCACTTGATAGCTTGTTCCCTATTTTTGCCAAGATGGCAGAGATCGGCATGTTATTACTGGTTCATGGTGAAGTGACTGAGTCACATATCGATATCTTCGACCGTGAAGCCATTTTCATTGAACGCAATCTAACTCGTATCGTCGATGCTTTCCCAAATCTTAAAGTGGTATTTGAGCATATCACCACTAAAGATGCGGCAGACTTTGTCATGAGCGCTTCAGATAATGTCGCGGCGACCATTACTCCACAGCATCTCCTACTTAACCGTAACGATCTGTTAGTCGGTGGCGTTCGTCCACATAACTTCTGTCTGCCAGTGCTTAAGCGCAACACTCATCAAGAAGCGTTGCGCGCTGCAGTGGCTACAGGCTCATCGAAGTTCTTCTTAGGCACAGATTCTGCGCCACATGAGAAACATCGTAAGGAGTCAGCTTGTGGCTGTGCAGGTTGTTACAGCGCCTGGAGCGCACTAGAGCTTTACGCTCAGGTCTTTGATGACTTAGGTGCTATTGATAAGCTTGAAGGTTTTGCCAGTACCCACGGCCCAGACTTCTACGGTCTACCAAGAAACACCAGCACTGTGACATTAGTGAAGGAAACTTGGACGGTACCGAGCGAGATCATCTTGCCAAACGGCAACCCAATCGTACCTTTCTTCGCTGGCGAAGAGGTGCACTGGAAAGTGAAAGCTTAACCAGTATATTTGACTACAAAAAAGCCCGCTATACGCGTAATGCCGATCGTTTAAGAGGACTTGAACGATCCTGCAGATGAAAGATAATCCCTACCAGTATTCTGGTGGGGATTTTTTTATGTTTGCGCAAGAGCTTGAGCTAGTTCATGAGTCTGTTGAAGAAAGTGGGTCTTATGGTTCTGTAATGGAGGCTATTGATTCAGAGTGGATAGAGCAGTCATTACTCACAGCCAACAAGGCAAGTATCCGTAATCGCCGTTTGCCTGCACAGCAGGCAGTCTGGCTCGTGCTTTGGATGGGGTTAATACGTAACCAGTCCATCAAAGAGGTTTG
>NZ_MPHJ01000012.1 GCF_001957125.1 Shewanella sp. UCD-KL12
GCTTATGCTTATCGCTTATAATCTGGTTCGCTTAGAAATGGTAGCGATAGCAAAAGAAGCCAAAGTTGCACCCACCCGTATTAGCTTTACCGCAGCGATAAGCTTGATAGACACTCAATTAAGATGGCTTGCTTTATCACCTGATGGGAAGTTGCCAGCTAAGCTGAAGCAAATGCGGGCCGATATAAAACACTTTATCCTTCCAGATAAAAGAAAGCACCGAACATATCCACGTTCAGTGCTCTATATACCCAGCCGCTATCCACTTAAATATAAGCAGTAGTGCTTATCCGAATAGCATTAAGTCTCAAGACTGGCTTTTTTGATTCAGTTTTTGCAGCTTAAGACTCTTCTATAAGAGGCTTTTCACCTTTACCTTTGGTTTTAGTAATAACCAATGCAGTAATAACAAGTGTGCTGATAATACCTGCAATAGTGGATATCGTCATTGGTAAACCTGCACCTAAGGTTTGCGAGCTTAGTAGGAAACTAACGACCACCGTTGTCATAAACATTGCTGGAATCGTACAGATCCAGTGAAGTTTATTGTGACGCAGTAGGTATGCAGATGCTGTCCAAAGCATCATCACTGCAGTTGTTTGATTTGCTACACCGAAGTAACGCCAGATGACGCCAAAATCAACTTGGGTAAGTATTGCGCCCATTATAAATAGTGGAACAGCGAGCATTAAACGTTTTGGTAGTTCCGTTTGTGGCATCTTAAAAAACTCAGATAGAATCAAACGTGCTGAACGAAATGCGGTGTCGCCTGAAGTGATAGGCAGAATAATCACACCTAAGATGGCCAGGAACCCACCTACAACACCAAGCAGACCAGTAGAAGCTTCATAAACGACATTTGCAGGGTTACCACCCATGCCTTCATTTAGCCCTTGTACGCCGCCGAAGAAAGAAAGTGCAATTGCACACCAGATAATAGCGATAATGCCCTCACCAATCATAGCGCCATAGAATACGAATCTACCATTGGATTCATTTTCAACACAACGCGCCATCAATGGAGATTGCGTTGCGTGGAAACCAGATACCGCACCGCAAGCAATTGTAATGAATAGGGCAGGCCATAATGGCATGTCATTTGGATTTAAGTTAGTAAGGAAATCACTCATCTCAAAGCCAGGTAGCATAGTATGCTCACTTGATACGATTAACGCGATTGTAAGGCCAAAAGACATAAACAGCAGCAAAGCACCGAAAAATGGGTAGAGGCGACCTATGATTTTATCTACTGGAACAATCGTTGCGATTAAGTAATAAGCAAAGATACAGCCAAGGAAGATAGATACATCCCAGCCCGTTAATTTACCTAATAGGCCAGCAGGCGCTGAGATAAATACCACACCTACGAGTAGTAGTAAGATAATTGCAAACACATTCATGAAGTGTTTCGCGCCTTTACCTAGGTACTTACCAGCAAGGTTAGGGACAGATTGGCCATTGTTTCTGATTGAAAGCATGCCAGAGAAGTAATCATGAACCGCACCTGCGAAGATACAACCAAAAACTATCCATAACATAGCGGCAGGGCCGTATAGGGCACCTAAAATAGGGCCAAAAATCGGACCAACACCTGCAATGTTCAGTAATTGAATGAGGTAAACCTTGCCCTTTGACATAGGGACATAGTCAACACCGTCGGTTTTTGTGAATGCCGGGGTTTGGCGTTTTTCATTTATGCCAAACACCTTTTCGACGAAAACGCCGTAGACAAAATATCCGCCAATTAGCAGGCCGACACACATTAGAAACCACATCATAATCATCATCTCCCATTTTGAATTGGTGACATTGTAAAGAAAGATACAATTAAGCGACAAATGGATCAGTAAGAGGTCGAAAATGGCAGGTAAGCGGTTTTATACGAGATTAAGCGGCAGGCACTTTGACAAAATAATGGATTATTGAAAACCAAATAGTTGTTTTAGCGGTTTTAGGTATCGACGAGACACTGGTACTTTTGCACCTGTTAAAGTCGTGACCTCAGCTCCTGTGTCTTGCAGTTCAATCTCTGAGATAGCTTCAGGTTTTATAAGGTACTGGCGATGGCATCGAATTAACCCCGTTTTCTCCTCTAGTAGCTTGAGAGTGAGTTGAGTATGAACTTGCTCTTTATTTGTTGCGACGTGAACCCCACCGACATCACTGTAGATGTATTCAACCTCAGATAGGGAGATAACCTTGAGTTTATTTCCACTGTAGCAGGGAAGGTGAGACAGTGACTCTGGAGCGATGACCTCCACAGACTTTGGCTGTATATCCTTTCTGAGCCTATCAAGGGTCTTTTTAAGTCGTTGCTCATCTATTGGCTTAAGCAAATAGTCGAAGGCATGGCTTTCAAAAGCTTTAATTGCATACTCATCATAGGCGGTAATAAAGACAACTCGCGGCATGGTTTCAGGGTCTAGCATACCAATCATTTCCAGCCCTGTGATCTTTGGCATCTGGATGTCTAAAAAGATTAATTGGGGTTTGAGTTGAGCTATCTGTTGTAGTGCTTCAATAGCATTTCCGCACTGTCCGATAACTTCAAATCCTGAACTGGCTTCTAAGAGGTCCGCAAGCTCTTCGCGGGCAAATGGCTCATCATCGATGATTAAACAGGAAATCACGATAGGCGATCCTGAAGGGGTAAGTGAATGCTAACTCGAGTGAATTTATTTTTCTCGCACTTAACTTGAACTCCATATTCAGAGCCAAACTGATTTTGTATCCGTTTATGAACTAAGTTCATGCCTAAACCTTCTGATTGCTGTTTTACATGATATAAACCAGCATTATCCGTAACTTCTAATTGTAATAAATCATTGCTTATGATGCCAGTAACCTTAATGACTCCGGGCTCTAACATGTGAGAGGTACCGTGTTTTACTGCATTTTCAATAATAGGTTGTAGAGTAAACGCGGGGAGGCGGTACTGATGTAACTCCTCTGGAATCGCAATATCTACCGTTAACTTGTCTATAAAGCGGGCTTTTTCAATAGTAAGGTATGACTCGATATGCTCTAACTCATCACTCAGTGTCACCAAACCTGTTGTCCGCTTGAGGTTAATCCTTAGAAATTGAGCAAGCTGTTGAATAAGTTGCCTTGCTTTGAGTGGATCCCTTTTTATTATTGCCGCAATGGTATTAAGCGCATTAAATAAAAAGTGAGGGTTCACTTGAGCTTGAAGCAGTTTAAGCTCTGCTTGTGTCAAGAGCACTTGTTGCTGTTCAAAGCGGCCAAATAATATTTGGTTGGAAAGCAATCTTGCGATCCCTTCACCTAGGGTCTTATTGATATTAAGAAACAGTTTATTTTTAGGCTCATACAACTTGATCGTACCAATGACTTCACTTTCACATCTTAAAGGGATCACTAAGCTTGAGCCAAGAGGGCATTGCGATGAGATAGAGCATGAATAAGCGAGCTCAACGCCATCTGCAAACATGACACAGTTATTATCTATTGCCTCTTGGGTTATTGTTGAAGATATAGGTGTTCCAGGTATGTGGTGATCAGCACCTGTACCGATAAATGCCAGTAACTTTTCTGTATCAGTTATTGCAACGGCACCAACATGCGTTTCCTCTAGGATAATTTGAGCGACTTGAGTACTGCTTTGTTGGTCAAAGCCTTTTGATAACAACCCAACGCTACGTTCGGCAATCTTCAGTGCCTTGGTGGAAAATGATGATGATAATTTATCGAACATGGTTTTTTGATCGCGCACCATACTCATAAACAGAGCTGCACCAATAGAGTTAACGACCAACATCGGAAGTGCTATTTGTTTGACTAAGTCCCATGCTTCATCAAATGGCTGAGCAACAAGTAAGATAATACCCATCTGCATCATCTCAGCTGAAAAGGTCACTAGGCAAACGAGTAGAGGTGCGTAGATGAGCTCACCTTTGCCTTGCCTGCGAAGGTATAGACTGATAAATCCTGCAGATAGTCCCTCAAGGGTGGTTGATATTGCACAGGCAAGGTCGGTAAATCCACCCATACTGTAGCGATGTAACCCACCTGTGAGTCCAACTAAAAAGCCAGTTACAGGCCCGCCTAACAACCCACCTAATACAGCGCCCATAGCTCTGGTGTTAGCTATCGCATCGTTAGTTTGCTCACCGAAGTAGGTGGCCATAATACAAAAGCTAGAGAATATGAAATACAGGAAAATTTTATGGGGTAGTCGACTCGCTGTTTCTGCAAGCACTTTAAATAGAGGCGTTTTACTAACGAGGTAAACGATCACTAGATAGAGGCACATTTGTTGGGTCAAAAGTAAGATCAGTGACATCTGTTTAACTCCAAAGTCAATTAGGCCTATATTGCCAGAGCCTAGGAGGAATACCTAAGTTGAACATAATAAATCGTGTCGAATTATACTAGGGTGGGCTTCAGATCAAAGTTTACCTCGAACAAATCGCCTATAAAGAGTGATTAATTAATTTATTACTGGAAGTTGTATGTCTGAATCAATTCATGGTCATCAAGTTATGGAGCTAATGCTGGAATTAGGCAAGGCTGTCACTAAAGCACAGCTGAAGCAGCACATGCATGAGCAGTTTGGTGCAACAGCACATTACCATACCTGCTCGGCAAGCGGGATGAATGCTGATGAGTTAATTTTATTCTTGGAAAAAAAGGGTAAATTTATTGAGTCTGCAGAAGGGATAGAAACAGCGGCTGATCGTATCTGTGCGCACTAATTTTAAAAAAATATGCGCGCCAACTCGTAGAGAATGTTGATTGGAGAGTGAAAACTCTCTAATCAGTCATCATTACTCTCTATGATCTGGCTTTGTATTGCTTCAGTTTTTTGTGCAAATTCATTGATTAAAATTCTAATTAATCTGGATTTCGCAATTTTCGATTTTGAGGATATTAGATCTAATTTTGCGATAGCTTCCTCTGTGAGAGAAAAGGTCGCATGCTTATAAATTTTGGTTGAGTGTTTATCTAACCCTTTATGTTTCGCGGCGGTCAGCTTTTTCCTGGTTTGACTAACAACACTAGGTTGCCCAAAGGCATAGTTATTAGCGTCTTCAATGAAATCCTCAATTGAAACTTGAGTTTTCGGTGTTTTCTTCTTCCTACGTTTTAGATCAGTTAAGCTCATAACAATTTTCAGGCTCGATTGCGAACAGTTCATCTGCGATTGCACGTATCTCATTAGCAGCCTTTCCGTCGGGCTCAATCTCTATGACTGATGAACCTTGCTCCTCACTATCGTCATAGATATTTCTGCTAAAAGTAACGTTGTCTAATACACGTAAGCCAAAAGACTCTACAACCTCTTTGGCTTCAAGGATCCTTTTATACTGGCTAGGGAGGGAAGGACACTGCGTCATAACAATCGTTGCAACCATTTTAGGGTTGACCATTTTACAAGTGCTGAGCATATCTTCCATGTGTGGCAAGGTCTTGAGATCTCGGCGCTTGGGACGAAGCGGTAGGACGACATAAGTCGCCACAGACATAGCTGCACGCATTGCTAGATTATCTTGACCGCCACAATCGACAATGACAAAGTCAAAGTGTTTGTTTTGACTGAGAAGGTCGTTACGAATTTTTCCATAGAGTTGAATACAGTTGATTGTCGAAAGTGTTGGATCTTCATTACGAGCCTGGATCCAGTCTGAGGTGGTTCTCTGTGGATCACAGTCAACCATTAACACATTAGCGTTAAATTTTTGAGTGATATGAACAGCTAGATTTTGGGCCATGCAGCTTTTCCCTGCTCCCCCTTTTTCTCCGCCCACAAGCAAGATCATAAAAGTATCTCCATCTCTATAAGCACCAATTACCTTCGATTATTAAGTGCGTTAAGTATAGAACAGACTCTCAAACGTTGCTGAAAACTCATCAGTAATAATTGTTTATTGGTTTATTCCGTTGAGATTAACTGAACTGCGATATGATAACTTTTAGGCTGACCGCTCGTGCTTCTACAAACCTGGCCTTTAACTGTGTGCTTTTTGTCATTATCGGGGTTAAAGGTTATCGCTAATAACTCACCCACTTTAAAACCTTGCTTATACTCAACAAGTACGCCTCTTCTGGATAGATCGATACAGATCCCGTCATCAACTTGCTCCTGATTATTCTGGTCAATCCAAGCGAGTGTGATCCGCTCAGCTTCCATATCAACTCTGAGAGAGGAGCGTCGTTCATCTATCTCTTCAGTAATGTCTACCATCAAAAATCCCTATAATAGATTAATTATTAAGCCTTTTAAAAGTAGCATATTTTTTCAGCTAAAAACAAAAATCATTATGGATTTTTATAGAGGAGTAAAGGCTGGGGTTATGAGCTTTTGCGTGCAATAACATTAGCGCTAAGGGAGAAAATGTCAGTGGTAAATTTATTGAAGAGTCTACTAAAAAGTGCTCAAGTTTAGTTACCTGAGCACAGTCATCATTACTTAAAAGGGTAGCTACCCTTGATCATCATTGCGTGGATAGGGGAGTTTTAACTGCCCCCAACGGATAACAATAACCGTTGTAGCAAGAAGAAGCATTGAAACGGCAATGGTAATAACGCGCCAATCATCCATGCCTTTTATATCTAGGATTAAGTAACGGGCTAAGGCTACGATTGCAATATAAATGGGCATTCGTACTGGCAGTTTACCCGACTCAGCATAGTTGGCTACCATAGCGAGCACTTCTAAATAGATAAACAAGAGTAAAAGGTCTGCTAAATCCACACGAGCATTGGTGATGATATGGACAATCTCTTGGCCAATAGCAATGATTGTAGCGATAGCAATAAGGATGAGTACGAAATGTTCGACAGCTTTAAGGCTTTTTGAACCGTAACGGTTATATAACTTTCCCATAGGGGCCTCTAGTTGTTTTTTTTCAATGGTATCAATAATTCAAAACTATGCTCAATTATCTTTGTGATACCACTCACATTATAGTAAGTCAGCTATTTTTTAATCAGAAATAAGTGTTTGATGGTGTTAGGGAGAGGCGATGCGAGCTCTTTTAGGCTGAATAATAGGCATAAAAAAAGCCATCATATAGATGGCTTGATATATCTGTTCTTACAAGAGGGACTTTAGCGTTTTAGTGCGTCGCTCAGTAATGGACGAGCCGCTTTTACTATTGCAGAAGTTGTTTTAGGTGCACCAGCAATAATATTGCCACTCGTCATATAACCGTGGTTGCCAGTGAAGTCTGTAACTGTTCCGCCCGCTTCGCGAACAATAAGTTCACCAGCAGCGATATCCCATGGCTTTAAACCAATCTCAAAGAAACCATCCATACGACCAGCGCCAACATAGGCGAGATCGAGTGCTGCAGAGCCTGCACGACGAACATCGGCACATTGTGAGAACAATGAGCTGAATATCTTCATATAGGTTTCAGTGTGCTGTTTAGCTTTGAATGGGAAGCCTGTAGCAAGAATTGTTTCACTAAGGTCATTGTGCTTAGTTACACGCATACGGAAGTCGTTGAACTTTGCGCCTTTACCACGTACTGCTGAAAACAGCTCGTCACGGATAGGATCGTAAACGACAGCAACTTCAGTTTTGCCCTTGTATTGTACGGCAATAGAAACTGCAAAGTGAGGAATGCCTCTAACAAAGTTGTTAGTGCCATCCAGAGGGTCAATGATCCAGATATAGTCTTTATTATCGCCTTTGTTCTCGCCCTCTTCTTCACCAATAATAGTGTGATCAGGGTAAGACTTGCGGATCTGGTAAGTAATGGCAGCTTCTGCTTCTTTATCTACGTTAGTCACGTAGTCATTCATTCCTTTCGCTGTTACTTCGACTTTGTCGAGTTCAGCAAAAGCACGTATAATCGTTTGGCCGGCAGCGCGGGCAGCGCGCACAGCAATAGTCTGCATCGGATGCATTACAATCCCCTGGATGTTAAAGAACAGATATAAATAATCGCCGCGCATTATACGCCATTTGGGAATTATATCAAATCCAGTTTTTTGTATTAAAGAATTAAACTTGGCTGTGGTAACATATGGGTATCTGTTACTTCACAAAAGTTAGTAGTTTCATGCTCAGCAATATTCGCGTCGTGCTTGTTGGCACATCTCATCCAGGTAATATCGGTTCAACTGCCCGTGCAATGAAAACCATGGGACTTTCCACTTTATATCTAGCAGAACCAAAAGTTCAACCAGACGGTCACTCTGTAGCACTTGCTGCAGGCGCGTCAGATATCTTAAAACATGCTGTTATCGTCGATAGTGTTGCAGAAGCAATCGCAGATTGTAGTCTCGTTATCGCAACCAGCGCCCGCAGTAGAACACTTGATTGGCCTATGTTAGAACCAAGAGAGGCGGGAGAAAAGTTAGTCTCTTCAGCTTTAGACGGCCCAGTGGCAATCGTTTTCGGACGAGAAAATAATGGGTTATCTAACGAAGAGCTACAAAAGTGTAATTATCACGTATCGATTCCTGCAAATCCTGAATATACGTCATTGAATCTTGCCCAAGCCGTTCAAATCATCTGCTATGAAGCTCGTGTAGCCCACCTTGCTCATGAGAAGCGTGAATTTGAAAAAGGGCGTTCGCCTGACTATGTTGAAACAAAGCCTGAGTATCCTTTCGCTAAAGAGCGAGAGAACTTCTTTGAGCATCTTGAGCAGACCTTATTAGGCACAGGCTTTATTGTTAAACAGCATCCTGGCCAAGTGATGACTAAGCTTCGTCGTTTGTTTAGTCGGGCAAGATTAGAAAGACAAGAGATGAATATCCTCCGTGGTATGTTGACCTCTATCGATAAAAAGATGGTTTCAAAAGACGATACGACTAAATAGGGAACATAAGCACTATGGGAGTGATAGCTAGATTAAAAGATGATATCAACTCAATTTATCATCGAGATCCAGCGGCGCATGGCACTTTAGAAGTTCTACTGAATTACCCTGGAATGCATGCCATATGGATTCACAGGGTGAGTCATAAACTTTGGAAGCGAAAGTGGCGGTTACTCTCAAGGTGTTTGTCTACTCTTTCACGCTGGTTTACTGGTATCGAGATTCACCCTGGTGCGACGATTGGCGATAGGTTTTTCATTGATCACGGTATGGGCGTTGTCATTGGTGAGACAGCTGAAATAGGTGATGATTGTACGCTCTATCATGGCGTAACGCTGGGTGGAACGACTTGGCAAGCAGGCAAACGTCACCCAACATTGGGAAATAATGTCGTTATTGGTGCTGGCGCTCAAGTATTGGGTCCGATCACTATGAATGACGGTGCTCGGGTTGGATCCAACTCCGTAGTAGTAAAAGATGTTCCTAAAGATACAACTGTTGTAGGAATTCCTGGCCGTATCGTTTCAACACCTAGTGTCGATGCGAAAGAGCAAACCAAAAGGCGCAGTGCGATGGCGGAGAAATATGGTTTCGACGCCTATGCCGTTTCACCTGATAATCCTGACCCAGTCGCGAATGCTATTGGCCAAATGTTGGATCATATGCACCTGATGGACTCTAAAGTCCAAGAGGTATGCCAAGCGGTACAAACTCTTGGTGGCAGTGTGTGTACTGATAAACTCCCCGAGTTGGATGTTGATGAATTCAGTGAGGCTGAATTAGCCGCTGCAGAACAACGTAAGCGGGCAATAGATGAGTTTGATCCCATTATATGATTTTTAGTGACCTAAAAGATAAACTCCCATTGAAACTTTGGGCATAAACGGGTTAAATACCCCAGCCAAATGGCAGGGTATTATCCTGTTTGATAAATGTGAAAAAATACCTGAGCTTTTTACTAGGTTAAATACTTGACTAAAATAGTCGGGTATGTTTGAATTCCCCTATGCATTATTGGGAGCCATGGTTACTATGAAACTTACATCAAAAGGTCGGTATGCTGTTACAGCAATGCTAGATGTTGCTATGCACTCTACCGCTGGACCAGTACCTCTGGCCGATATTTCTGAACGACAGGGAATATCACTTTCATATCTAGAACAACTTTTTGCAAAACTCAGAAAACATGGACTTGTTTCAAGCGTAAGGGGACCCGGTGGGGGTTATCGCCTTGGTGCTGATGCTGGCGAAATTTCAGTCGGTATGGTTGTTCGTGCTGTTGATGAGTCCGTCGATGCGACTCGTTGCCAAGGGCAGGGGAATTGCCAAAGTGGTTCCCGTTGCCTCACTCATTCACTGTGGGGTGACTTGAGTAAACAAATTTCCGATTTCTTAAATGGGATCAGTCTTGCCGGTTTGATGACTAAACGAGATGTACAGTTTATCTCAATAAAGCAGGACACAATGCAACAGGAACAAAGAGTAACAGCATAAGTTAACTTTGTTATTTTATAATTTTTTTGTGCTTCGTTTTGCCACTAAAGGCTGCGTAGTACGGAGTGTGTGATGAAGCTTCCTATCTATTTAGATTATGCTGCGACGACGCCGGTTGACCCTCGTGTCGCAGAGAAAATGATGCAGTGCATGACTATGGACGGCATTTTTGGTAACCCAGCCTCGCGTTCTCATCGTTATGGTTGGCAAGCTGAAGAAGCTGTAGATATTGCTCGTAACCAAGTCGCTGATCTAATTAATGCCGATCCCCGTGAAATTGTCTTCACATCGGGTGCTACAGAGTCTGATAACCTTGCTATTAAGGGTGTTGCTCATTTCTATAATAAGAAAGGCAAGCACATCATCACCAGCAAAACTGAACATAAAGCGGTACTTGATACTTGCCGCCAGTTAGAGCGTGAAGGTTATGAGGTCTCTTATCTTGCACCTGAAGCTAACGGCATCATCCCATTGTCAGCGATTGAAGCTGCAATGCGTGAAGATACTATTCTTGTGAGCATCATGCATGTGAACAATGAAATTGGTGTGATTCATGATATCGACGCCATTGGTGAGCTTTGCCGTAATAAAAAGATTGTTTTCCATGTGGATGCCGCTCAAAGTGCTGGCAAATTGCCGATAGATGTACAGACAACCAAAGTTGACCTTATCTCTATCTCTGCCCATAAAATGTATGGTCCAAAAGGCATTGGTGCACTTTATGTAAGCCGTAAACCTCGTATTCGCCTCGAAGCGACAATGCATGGCGGTGGGCATGAGCGCGGTATGCGAAGTGGTACCTTAGCAACTCACCAGATTGTTGGTATGGGTGAAGCTGCAGCGATCGCGAAAGCTGATATGGATACCGATAATGCACGCATTAAGACACTACGTGATCGTTTGTGGAATGGCGTTAAAGGAATTGAAGAGACTTATATTAACGGTGATGTAGAACAACGTTACTGCGGCAGCCTCAATGTTAGCTTTAATTTCGTTGAGGGTGAATCCTTGATGATGGCATTAAAGGACTTAGCGGTATCTTCAGGTTCTGCATGTACTTCAGCAAGCTTAGAGCCTAGCTATGTGTTACGCGCTTTGGGTTTAAATGACGAGATGGCGCATAGCTCTATCCGCTTCTCTATTGGTCGTTTCACGACTGAAGAAGAGATAGATCATGCTATTGAAACAATTAATAAGTCAATTGATGACTTGCGGGAGATGTCTCCACTTTGGGAGATGTTTAAAGACGGTGTAGATCTCGATAAAGTCGAGTGGGCACACCATTAATCCGTTAAAATAATTAGATACAGTTTGGAGCAGTACCATGGCTTACAGTGAAAAAGTAATCGATCATTATGAGAACCCACGTAACGTAGGTTCATTTGATAAAAGTGATCCATCAGTTGTCACCGGCATGGTCGGTGCACCAGCATGTGGTGATGTGATGAAGCTGCAGCTTAAGATTGACGATAATGGTTTAATCGAAGATGCTAAATTCAAAACTTATGGTTGTGGAAGTGCAATTGCTTCTAGCTCATTAGTGACTGAGTGGGTTAAAGGCAAGAGCATTGAAGAAGCTGCAGCGATCAAGAACACTGATATTGCTGAAGAGCTTGCACTACCTCCTGTTAAGATCCATTGCTCGATTTTAGCAGAAGATGCAATTAAAGCTGCAATTGATGATTATAAGTCTAAGCAAGATAAGTAGTTTTCGGAGTTAATATGGCTATAACAATGACTCCGGCTGCTGCAGAACGTGTGAAGAGCTTTTTGGATAATCGCGGTACTGGTTTAGGGCTCAGATTGGGCCTTAAAACCTCTGGTTGCTCAGGCATGGCGTATATTTTAGAGTTTGTCGACGATCTTAATGATGATGATGAAGTATATGAAATTGCTGATGTCAAAATCATCATAGATGCTAAAAGCTTTATCTATCTTCAAGGTATCGAGCTTGATTTTGTAAAAGAGGGCCTTAATGAAGGCTTTCAGTTCAACAACCCTAATGCTAAAGGAGAGTGTGGCTGTGGTGAGAGCTTCACAGTCTAGCTGTCAAAAGAGTTAACCATGAACTATTTTGAGTTGTTTAGTTTTACACCTTCCTTCGATATCGATACCGCCCTACTTGCAGAACGTTACCACGTTCTGCAACGTGCGGCACATCCTGATAAGTTTGCTAATGCCAGTGAGCAAGATAAGCGCATTGCCGTACAGCGAACTGCACAAATTAATGATGGCTTTGCGACGTTAAAACATCCTATATCTAGGGCAGAACATATCCTGTCGTTACACGGGATTGATTTGAGTCATGAGTCTACTACGGTAAAAGATACTCAATTCTTAATGCAGCAGATGGAGTGGAGAGAGTCTCTGGAAGAGATTGCTCACTCGGAAGATCCTGATGCACATATTGCTGAGCTATATGATTCATTTACCGGGTATGATAAACAACAAAAGCAACGTTTGCATGAGTTACTGCTAGTGTGCGGTGAGTCTGAACTTATCGAGTCAGCCGATCTTATCCGTAAACTTAAGTTTATGGCTAAATTACAGCTCGAACTTGAACGTGCTGAAGATGCGCTACTCGATTAATAATAAATAAGCATACTATGGCTTATCAGTTTTTTTATTTGATTAGCTATATAGACTAACAGATAGGTTAAACTTTTATGGCCCTTTTGCAGATTGCAGAGCCTGGACAAACAGCTGCACCACACCAACACCGCCTCGCCGTTGGTATCGACTTAGGTACTACAAACTCATTAGTTGCTGCAGTTCGCAGTGGCGAAGCGAATACATTAGCTGATGAAAGTGGTCGTCACTCGCTTCCGTCTGTTGTCCGATATACACAGACCAGTGTAGAGGTTGGCCTGGATGCTGAAGCAAGTTCAGCCTCTGACCCCCAAAATACTATCATGTCAGTTAAGCGTTATATGGGCAGAAGCTTAGAGGATATACAGTCAGGTATCCAAGATCTTCCCTACCAATTTGAAGCCAGTGAAAATGGTTTACCTCTGTTTGTAACTAAGCAAGGTCAAGTCAATCCCATTCAGATCTCAGCTGAAATTTTAAGACCGCTTATTGCACGTGCTGAAAAGAGCCTTGGTGGCGATCTTGAAGGGGTTGTGATCACAGTCCCAGCTTATTTTGATGATGCTCAGCGACAAGGAACTAAGGATGCTTCGGCGTTGCTTGGAGTTAAAGTGCTTAGGTTATTGAATGAGCCAACAGCTGCTGCAATTGCCTATGGGTTAGATTCAGGCCAAGAAGGTGTTATTGCCGTTTACGATCTGGGTGGTGGTACTTTTGATATCTCAATTTTACGCCTTAATAAAGGTGTGTTTGAGGTGTTGGCGACAGGCGGTGATTCAGCTTTAGGTGGCGATGACTTTGATCATCTATTACACCATCACTTGCTAAAACAGTGGGATGTTACGTCTTTATCAGCGAAAGAAAGTCGTCAACTATTGATTGAGTCGAGACGCGTAAAAGAAGCACTGACTTCAGAGACCGAAGTGGTGGCCAAGTTAAACCTTGAAGTTGGGACTCAGTTGTCTCACATAATCACTAAGACTGACTTTGATTCCTTGATAAGCGCTTTGGTTAAGAAAACGGTTGCCAGTTGTCGTCGTGCATTACGAGATGCCGGTGTGACCAGTGATGAGGTGCTTGAAACCGTGATGGTTGGTGGTTCAACGCGTGTTCCTTTAGTGAGAGAACAGGTTGAGAACTTTTTTGGCAAGACTCCTTTGACTTCGATTGATCCAGATCGCGTCGTTGCCATAGGGGCTTCAATTCAAGCTGATATCTTAGTTGGCAACAAGCCTGACTCAGATCTCTTACTGCTTGATGTGCTGCCGTTATCTCTTGGAATAGAGACGATGGGCGGCCTTGTTGAGAAGGTTGTATCGCGTAATACCACTATCCCTGTTGCTAAAGCACAAGAGTTCACCACTTTTAAAGATGGTCAAACAGCAATGGCGTTTCATGTAGTACAAGGTGAGCGTGAACTGGTTGACGATTGCCGCTCCCTTGCTAAGTTTACCTTGAAAGGTATTCCGGCATTGGCTGCAGGAGCTGCCCATATTAGGGTGACGTTCCAAGTCGACGCTGATGGCTTACTCAACGTCACTGCGATGGAGAAATCAACAGGCGTGCAGTCAAGTATTCAGGTTAAACCTTCTTTCGGTTTAACGGACACAGAGATTGGCGCTATGCTCAAAGACTCTATGGCAAATGCCAAAGAGGATATTACACGTCGAATGCTTGCAGAGCAGCAAGTTGAAGCTGCGCGAGTATTAGAGACACTATCTGCTGCGTTAGCTAAAGATGCTGCGCTTTTATCAGATGATGAACGTAATCATATAGAGCTGAGTATGGCCAGCCTTGCGCAAGTTGGTAGTGAAGATGATCCCGATGCCATTGAAAAGGCAATTGAAGCGTTAGATGCTTGTACGCAAGATTTTGCGGCCAAGCGCATGGATAATTCAATTAAACTGGCCCTTAAAGGTCAGTCTGTTGACAGTATTTAGATAAAATAGGTAACCCAATGCCGCAAATTGTATTTTTACCCCATGAAGAGCTATGCCCAGATGGGGCCGTTGTTGAAGCCAATGAAGGCGAAACCGTTTTAAATGTTGCATTAAAAAATGGTATTCATATTGAACATGCATGTGAAAAAGTATGTGCGTGTACAACTTGTCATGTTGTTGTACGTGAAGGCTTTGATGAGCTAGAAGAGAGTGATGAGCTAGAAGATGACATGTTAGATAAAGCTTGGGGGCTTGAGCCTGAGAGTCGTTTGTCCTGTCAGACAAAAGTGCCTAGCTGTGATCTTGTGGTTGATATTCCCAAGTATACCGTCAACATGGTCAGTGAAGGATAGATAATAGCGCGCTTTCGAGCTTGAACTGATACCAAAAGCCAGTCTTCTTAGACTGGCTTTTTTGTGCCATCAGAATTGACCACTTTTTGTAGTGATTGGTATTAGCGCTATACTCAAACCATCACTCTTAACCAAGAACTCACCATGTCATTGAAATGGATAGACTCACAAGATATCGCGTTAGAGTTACTCGAGGTATACCCAGAGATAGAACCACAAAGTATCAGGTTTACCGATTTAAGAGAGTGGATATTGGCACTTGAAGCTTTTGATGATGATCCTGAGCATTGTAATGAGCGAGTACTCGAAGCCGTGCAAGCTGGTTGGATAGATGAACGCTAGCTGATTTGTTAAAAATCTGGCTTAGATCTCAGTTAAAATGATTAAAACTGGATAGATATCTCATTCATAATGCTATAAAGGTAGGATTTTTGCTTAGAATTTCGTATAATCCGCGCGAAAATTAAAACCTGTTTATTATGAAGGAAGCTTCTCATGGCTATCGAACGTACTTTTTCTATCATTAAGCCCGATGCTGTTGCAAAAAACCACATTGGCGCAATCTACAACCGTTTTGAAACTGCTGGCCTGAAAATCATCGCTTCTAAAATGGTTCACTTGAGCCAAGAGCAAGCTGAAGGCTTCTACGCTGAGCACAGCGAGCGTCCTTTCTTTGGTGCTCTAGTTGCATTCATGACTTCTGGTCCTATCATGGTTCAGACGCTAGAAGGTGAGAACGCAGTTCTTGCTCATCGTGATATCTTAGGCGCTACTAACCCAGCTGAAGCTGCTCCAGGTACTATCCGTGCAGATTTCGCTGAAAGCATCGATGAGAACGCTGCTCACGGTTCAGATTCAGTTGCTTCTGCTGAGCGTGAAGTTGCTTACTTCTTCAGCACTGAAGAGCTATGCCCACGCACTCGTTAATTTGAGTCCTGTGCATTAAAAAAAGGAGCCTTTTGGCTCCTTTTTTTGATCCCTATTTTGAAGTAAATCTAGCTATACTCAAACTCGTCCCAACTATAGTTAGTTCTAACCAAGCATTGTCGTTTTACTCATTCCATTACTAGCGTTGATCATTTAGCGGGAGTTAAAATCGCTGTAAGCAAGGGCAATATAGACATTCACCACATCCTCGTGGCTTTAAGTGGATTGAAGCTAATAGTTGTTCACGGCAACGGTTTCTGCGTTGCTCCTCTTCCTGCATCCGCGCAGTCATATTTCGCAAGACACATTCACAGCATAAAGTAATTTTCCCATGTTTTATAAGATAGCCGTACTTAGTGAGCTTTTCAGGGCTTCCACTCTTGCGTTGCATCGCCCCACTATTCGAGGGGATGCGTCTTGGACCGAAACCCCTGAAAAAGCACTGGATTGATCACATGTTTAATGGAACTGGTACTGTTTAGTCGAGCTTAATCTAACTGATATGACAGCTGAGGCTTTCGCTAAGCGTATTTTGCTATTTATTTGGTGTATGAATGTCATTATTGATTGATAGTATGGATGCAAAAAGGGGCTGTTATTGAGACCTAAATAATCGTTCATCTCAATTTGGGAAACCGTACTTAGAGCGGTCAAATACTTAAACAAATTCTGAAATGGCTTTGACAAATATTTTTGTGGATATTCAGGTCATTTTTTTACACCATAGTTTAAATTGCTTTCTTCTAGTTTATAGCCTGTCACCAATATTTACGTCACACCTGAATAAACCTCCTGTTTGAAAATTGATCACAAATAAATCATTCGTATTAATTTATAAATTAATGTTGTTATAAAGCCTGTATTGCTTTTTTGTTTTGCGGCTTAAATGTTGCGATGGTGTTTATGCGGTGCTTTATTTATTTTGTTTGGTTTTTTATATTGCTTTTTGGTGTTTGCCTTAGTGTTTAATCTTTATTCTGAAAGCCTATGCTGGTGGTGTGATTGTTTTTATTATCTGTTTAATTGTAGTTTGAATTGAATATGTAAATTCAATGGTTGTCACCCCTCATTAGTTGCAACCTAGGTATCAAGTTGTATCCTTGATTTGTTTTTGGTTGCAACATAATTGAGATATTGTTTTACAAATTAAGTTTGTTTCGTATCTTGTTGTTTTTTATCGTGTTTAAGGGGTGGTTTAAAGCGAATTTGTCTGTTGGTTTATTTATGAATGTATCAATTATTATCATTCAGGTTATTTAATTGTGATGACTGTTGACTAAAATGCTGTGTTTTTACAATATCTATATCGAGGGAAATAACTATTAACGTTCACGTTAATCAATAAGCGATTTATAAAACAATAAAACAATAATTTATCATGACATCTGAAGGCTTTTAGACTCGATATAAACTTTTAGAGTTTTTAGCTTGAACTTTGAGTTTTAATTTTAGGTGTGAATGATGAGGGAGAAAATATGAACTCTTTGACCTTAACAGCAAAAGCAGTACGGTTTGGATTATTAGCCGCAGCATCATCAGTTGCGTTTTCAGGCTTTGCGATTGCTGAAGAGCAAGATGAAAAAGTTGAACGCATTGAAGTAACTGGTTCTCGCATTAAGCAAGTTGATATGGAAACAACGTCTCCAATCACAGTATTAAGTGCAGCAGATATTGCGATGACAGGTGAAAAAACGGTTGCAGATGTACTTAACAACTCTGCGATAAATGCATTCGGTTCATGGCGTGGTATGTCAGGGTATGGCTCAGGTGGCAGTGCAACAAGTACCGTCAATATGCGTGGTCTTGGTTCACAAGCGACATTAGTATTACTTGATGGTCGCCGCATGCCTGGTACGAGCTCTAGCTCTGGTGCTACAGCGGATACTTCTCAAATTCCAATTGCAATTGTTGAGCGCATTGAAATCCTCCGTGATGGTGCATCAGCTGTATACGGTTCTGATGCGGTTGCAGGTGTAATTAACATCATTACTAAAAAAGATTTCGATGGTTTCCAGCTAGATTTCAGTACTGAACAACCAAGTATTGAAGGTGGTGACGCTAACCGATTCTCTATCTCTTCAGGCTTTAATACAGATAAAGGCAACATTACCTTTACGTATGAATATTACGATACAAAAGCTGTGATGGATAATGAAGTTTGGCAAACTAATCACCCAGACTATGCAGATTTCAGCTCATTTAGTTCAGTACCTAACGGTTATTATAATACCGGTGAAAAAAATGCTGATGGTGATGACATCTATGGCTTCTATTCAAACTCAGAGATGTGTGAGCAGACTGAAAATGTTGCAGATGGTACAGATGGTGCTAACAATGGCCGCTGTCTATACAGTTATGGTGAAGTGACTAAGCTGTTTGGTGATCTGACTCGTAACTCATTCATGACCAACTTTAACTATGAGATCACTGATAATATTCAGTTCCGTGGTCGCGGTACAGCGTCATTAAGTGACACTTATACACGTTATGCTGGAACACCTGTATCTACTAACTACCCAGTAATGAGTGCTGATAACACTTATAATCCAACTGGCGAAGATATGACTGTATATATGCGCTCAGTTCAAATTGGTGAGCGAGATACTTTAACTGAGACAAATAACTTCGATATCTTAGGTGGTTTCGTCGGTTTTGCTGATATTGGCAAAGGCGTTGATTGGGAACTCAATATGCAGCACTCTGCATCGACGACCAACTCATTTAATTATAACCTCATTAACGATAATATCATTCAAAGTGAATTGGATCGTGTTGATGCAGATGGCAACAATATCTACGACATCTTTAACACTTCAGGCATGAGCTATGAAGCGTGGGATCAGCAGATGAACCAGCTTTACAGTGCAGCAAACCATACCGGTGTTTATCAAGGTAAGTTTGATAGCACTCAGTTTGATGGTCTAGCGAGTACATTACTTGTTGAAGAGGGTGACTTTACGCTAGCCATCGTTGGCGGAATTGAATATGAGATGATCAACTTCAAGCAGACATCTGATCCAGAATCTGCTTCAGGTATTATCTCAGGTGGTTCAGGTGGGGATGATGTTGACGCTGAGCGTACACGTCAATCTGCATACACAGAAATTCAGATGGGTTTACCAGCAAACTTTGAAATCTCTGCAGCGGTACGATACGAGCGTTATGATCAAGAAGGTACATTAACAGGTGCAGAAGGTCAGGTAACTAACGAGTCTACATTTGATGCGGTAGTGCCTAAGTTTGGTCTAAGCTGGCGTCCAGTTGATTCTTTACTGCTTCGTGCAAGTTATGGTGATTCATTCCGTGCTCCTAACATGGGCGAGATGTTCTCTTCTCAGTCTCTTAGTTTCGAGAAAGCCTACGATTCAGTTTGGTGTGAAGCAAACAATGATTCAGATGCGACATACTGTACATCAAGCAATCAACATAAGACTTGGTTCGGTGGTAATCCAGACCTTGAAGCTGAAGAGGGCAACTCTTTAACCCTAGGTGGTGTGTGGAATGTCACTGATGCGTGGAGTATGGAGCTTTCATACTACTCAATTACCTATGATAACAAGATTGAGTCGGTAGGCGCTGATGATCTTATTCGTGATGAGAAGATTAACGGTAGCTCAGACTTCATAACCCGTGGTGCTGATGGCAAGATTGAATATATTGAAAGTGGTTATGTCAATATGTCATCTGTTGAAACTTCAGGTTTTGACTTTGCAACATCATATAACTTAGAAACCGGCTTAGGTGATTTCAACTTTAAGGTTGATTTAACTCATATTCTCGCTTTTGATGAACAAGCTGATGCGGAGTCAGAAGTTAACGAATTGGCTGGTCTGCAGGATTACCCTGATTGGCGTGGTAACTTTGCCGCAGCTTGGTACTACAATGACTTCAGCGCTGCATGGACTACCGTTTATATCGGTTCGCAGTCTGGTGAGTACTGGAGAGATCTTGGTTATGACTATATCGTAGATACACCACACTACTTTAAGCATAATTTCCAGGTGACTTATGCACATGATTGGAATGGTTCATTAACAGTTGGTGTGAATAACCTGTTTGATGAAACAGCACCAACTTGGTATGAAGACCCAGGCTACCGTGATGTGAACACGGGTCTATATGACGTACTAGGTCGTACTTACTACCTACGCCTTAACCAGAAGTTCTAATCTAGAGATTTAGATTAATTGATTAAGACAAAAAAACCTCCGCTAGTCGGAGGTTTTTTTATGCGAGAATTAAGCGAGTTTATACATGATGTTCAATCTGAAGCTAAAGTTTATTCGTCAAATTCGCAAATATCCCTTTCCAAAAGATGCTAATTCTTATACAAAATAACTCATGATAATAAATGAAGTAGGGTGTGGATGAAGCAGGCTCAAAGTTATAAGCCGAACTTGATGGTAGGGGATCAGTCTTATCCAGCCTACCAACTCAGAAATTTATTGGCTTACCTTCGCCACCATCATGGCGAAGAGGTTGTTGAGTTACTCTGTTCGCAAATTGGAGTCGGGCTTAAAGAGTTGGAACACCTGCAGGTCATCTATGTGTGGCAAGCTGATTTTGCTATGGATTTTCTTCAGTCCTACACGGGGGACATGGAAGTCGGTGCAAAAGTTGGCCAACAGTATGCGGTAGAAGATTTAGACTTCTTACTGAGTTTTTTTAATCAATGCGATACGATTGGTGATTGCCTGCAGTTCGTGCTATCTCACCCTGAGCTTGTAGGGAGCTTTACCGATACCTTGATTATAGAGCAGGATGATAAGCTACATATTCGTTGGTTAAACACTGGCAAGATTAGTTTAGCGCGTTACTCATGTCAGTTTCAGCACAGTGTATGTGGTCTACTGACAATCGGGAGCGGCTTGGCTGGTCAAGCCATACTTGCTGATAAAATATTGTTGGCAGAACCAGATAGAAGCACAGAGTCTTTAGCTTCGATCACTGGTGCTGATATATTGTGTAATGCCGAATTTAATGAGTGGTCAATTGATAAAAAATACCTCTCACTTCCAGTTAGATACAAATTTGATGAAGATAAAGTCAATACCATCTCAAACCAGCAAGCCTCTTTTATTCAGGTACTGCTGGAAGAGATCCGTAAAACATTTCCTGATTGCCCTAACATGGAGCAGATGGCCAGCAGTCAAAATATGAGCAGTAGGACTTTACGGCGTAGGATCTCTCAAGCGGGTACAAGTTATCAAAAACTGATGGACCAAGTTAGGTGTCAAGCTGCAATAGCTTTGATCTTGTCTCAAGAAAAGAGTATTGAAGAGATTGCTGAGGTGATGGGGTTTGGGGAAGTAAGCCATTTTCGGCAGAGTTTTAAACATTGGCTTGGGCATCCGCCGGGCCATTTTTTGCGGTTAAATGAAACGTAAGTCTCTTTTGAGCTAAGCTCGTCGTGAGTACATAACAAGCTAGCCTTGCTATGTACTAACGATGGATTTTTATAGCATACAATCACCGTTTCACCTATTACTGGCAACTACCTAGGCTTGGAGGTAGTGAATCTATCCAATGTTTTATGAGCTCAACAGCTTCAGTGTGAATTAAGCTTCTACCCAAAGGCGGCATTCTGTCTTTCGGTTCATTCAACTCTTGTCTATATAATAAAATTGAGTGTTCACCATTACCCGGTACGATATCGTATGAAAGCCCTTTAGGGCCTCCATCCCAGCCAGGAGGTTGTTTACAAACTCCATATTGATAACTGGTATGATTAATATGAAAACCAAGTCTAAGTCCTGAAATACTCGCAAAACCTTCCGCCCTATGGCAGTGAGCACAGTTAATATCGAGATAACCTTTGACTCTCTGAGTTAAGTTACTTTGGCTATCAAACAGAGAGGGGGCGTGAGCTATCTCTTGCAGGTTTGGTAAGCCAGTTAGAATATTGAGTCTTTGCCACAGTGTCAGTTGGTTAATTGTTTCACCTCGATAGTTAATATCATGATTAAGTAGGTGAGCCTTAAGGCCGATTGGACTTATGTTACTGCTACCATTTCGGTTTAGCTGATGGCAGAGTTTGCATTCCACTCGACTCGGTACATGGTAGTTAAATGTTTCTACTTGACCTTGATGGTTTAACGTATGGGGGATATCTGCACCAGCTTGAGCCAGTTTTGCTTCACCATCTTGCCATTGGTAGGGCAAGGTCGTCCAACCTGCTTCTCTTTTTATTAATAGTCTCGTCTCTATCAGCACCTGATTTTCTGCATCTTTAATCTGCGTGTCATAGGGCATAGAGAAGGTTTTTGTTAGCACTGTTCCTGTGGGAAATTCAAAGGTATCAGTTAAATTAAACGTTATTTGTCCACCATCAGGAATAAACAAGAAGCGGTATTTGGCTGCATAATTGGTAAATAGCTGACTGGACAGTTCATAGTGCAAACCAGGCTCTACAGCATCAGATGTCGGGGTCGTAGGATCGATAAATAATCCATAACTGGCTAAGTTGTCACAATCCTCACTCATTAAAGCTTCCCAGTTCACGCTCGATGTTGATTGATCACACAGTGATATAGCGGAAGGAGGTGTGGGAGTGACAGGGGGCTGAGCGACTTCTTGTTGGCTATTATCATCAGAGCCACCACAAGCGGTTAATAGCGTGACTAGGAGTAAAAGGAATAAATTGCGCATACTTCACCTTTTATGCTGATAGAGGCAAAGAGGCCGGTAAAACCGGCCTCTATTGTTTGCTCAAAGCTTACATATGCTTGCTATTGAGAGCAGCTTGCGACAGGTAAACGTTTTATCCACTCATAGATAAGTTCAACACCCTCTCCATGAGACAGGCTACGACCAATTTCTGGCATGCGGTCACCTGGTAGATTCGTTTCCATTCTGAAGTGCAGGATGGAACGTTCTGGTGCTGTTGGAACTACATCAAAGCTCAAGTTTCCGCCACCATAAGCCACTGGTGATTTACAGGTACCGTGGGAGAAACCACCGTCTTCACTGTAAGATCTGAAGTACTCAAGTTTAAGGCCTGTGTTAGATGCATTACCTTCAGGGCGATGACAGTGAGCACAATTGACATCTAAATAGCCTTTTGCAGTACGCATTAAGAGCTCGTCAGTCATACTGTTGAGGTTAGCCTCATCACCATCTGAAAATGTAGGCACGGTGTCGATAGTTGCGACATCTGGCACGCCTTGTAAAATGCCAGCTGCTTGCCATTTCATCAGCTGATTCATAGTACCGTCTGCGTAAGCGTAATCTTTATTCAGATGTCTCGCTTTTGGCCCAATAGGGACAAATACAGCAGGGCTACTTGGGTCGGCTTTAAACTGATGACACTGCTTACAGTTGTTCATGCTAGGTACAACATAGTCAAAATCAAATGTCTCCCCGTTATGAGTGACTTGTTTTGCCTGAATCGCTCCAGCTTTTGCAAGTACAGCATCAGATTTGTCAGCATTGAAAATGTATGGAAGTGCCGACCAGCCTGTGGCGCGACGGATAAGAAGGCGGGTTTCCACCATATCTTCATTGCCAAAACCTCTTTGTGCGGTATCAGCAGGTAAGGCGAACGTTTTACTGATCACGGTACCGACTGGGAAGTCCATACTCTCTTGGGCTGAATAGTTTGCAACTTTACCTTCTGGGACAAATACAAAGCGGTATTTACTGGCGTAATCAGTAAATAACTGGGTATTCATATCGTAAGGTAAACCATCAGAATTTGGCGCAGCTGTTGGGTTTGCTGTATCGGCAAACAAATTGTAATCAGATAGATTAGGGCAGTTTGCACCTAATAAAGCTGGCCAGTTGACGTCTGAGCTCGTTGATTCACATAACGCTAAATCACCATCGCCGACGAGACCACCTTCGCCTTCACCGATACTTCCACCGCCGCCAATCAGGTTACCACCATCGCAACCAGCGACGTCATCATCTACACCACAACCGAAGATCTCATCACCGAACGTAACGGTATGTACCGGCAAGCTAACTTGAGCACATTTCATTAGGTCAGTTTGCTGCTCCTCATAAAGGACATCAGCAATATTCATGTCGGTATTATCGTTGGCATAAAGGCGACCAAAAGAGACATCACCATTATCGCTGGCACAGATATTATCGCTGCCATCATCTGCAAATGGCATCTCTTGCAAGCCTAAATAAGCCGCAGTGCCATTATTAGAGAGCATCTCTCCTAAGCCGTCATAGAGGACGCCAGGAAACTTACCATGAGTAAACAGGTAAGCTTTGATGATGTCATCAATCAAATAACCGTTAGGCTTTTTACCATAATCGGTAATAACATTATCGTGTAGATAGATATTACGTGGAGTGGGTCTCCAGCCATCTTCTATCGGTTGGTTCTCTTGACCATAGTTGGCGACAAAAGCACTCATATCAGGTTCAGCGATAAAGAAGCTTGAGATTGTGACACCCATGGTGTCGTGGTTGGTTATCTCGTTATTAAAGATCTCAACATCATCGGTTGAAAGAATGATCATGCCTGTTCCGGGTGGAACGATGTGAACTCCTGCTGGGTTTGCTGATGCATTTGCAAAGTTCTGCGTGTTATTGTCATAGATCTTGTTATTGAATATTCGAACGCTTGAGCCGTATCTGTGGTTGTTGATAGGCAGATCGAATACTAAGATCCCGCCAGTATTGCCCATCGCTTCGTTACCATAGACATCGGCATACTTGGAGTTTTCAATTTCAATCCCGGCAACGTTCTCTTTAGCGATATTGTTTCTGACCACAATATATTGAGATTGGCCGACATAAATACCTGCATCGGCGCTACCACGGACATAGGTATCTTCAATAAGGATATTTTCGCATTCAACAGGGTAGAGGCCATAGGCACCATTGCCTTCATCAAGCTCTCCTTCCCAAACCGTTGCGAGTCTTCGAAGAATAATGCCGTTTGTATTTTTTAGTTTTATGCCATTATTTTTTGCTTCATTGACAGATAGATCCTGAATAATAATGTTGGCGGCATTTTGAACGAAGATGCCATCACCAGAGATAGATTCAGAGAAGTCGAGCACAGTGTCATCCATGCCGTGCCCCATAATGGTGATATTAGATGCGTAAGTCCCATCACCGTCAACATCACCATCGAAAAGTAGGGTCGATGCAATTTTAAAATTACCTTTCGGTAAGACAATCACATCATTAGTTTGAGCATTGATCAGCGCTTCTTGAATACGGGTGGTTAAGTTTTCCCCATCCTCAATGATGATAGCACCTTCAGGAAATGTTGGGCTAGGCTCAGGGGCTGGTGTAACAGTCCCTTCATCTTGCTCTACAACCGGGTCGTCATCATCAGATGAACATGCAGACATACTCAACGCGACAGCACTGGCCACGAGGCTTGGGATTAACCAAGAAGGTTTCTTGTTGAACATAGCGTCTCCTGCTTATTTTTATTATTCCTCTCTTAGATTGCACTGACCTCATTTATATTCAATGTGAAATCCGGCCAACAACTTTTTAACAACTCGCTATCATTAGGGTCGGTGAATGAGGTCAAACAGGGAGAGGGGTAAAAAACGTTATAAAACAGTATGAAACAACAAATAATTAAACGGTTAGTGAGCTAGCTATTGGCTGGTGATAAATATTCATAGATGTATCGCTTTGTTACGCTGATACGAGGCGATTGGGTGAAGATGATTAAGAAGCAATTAATTTCTTTATATTTCTGACTCTCACTAGCTTGTTCGCAAAAGTGGCTGCTTCGAGTGGCTTATCAAAATAGTAACCTTGGATTTGATCGCAATTTAATGCAGAAAGGTACCTAAACTGCGCTTCTGTTTCTACACCTTCCGCTACGACAATTTTACCCAGTTTATGGGCTAACATGATAATAGCTTCTACTATTTGGCTGTTTTCTTTACTTTGAGGGAGCATGTCGATAAATGACTTGTCTATTTTCAACGCGTCACATGGTAGTTGGACTAAATAACTCAATGAGGAGTAGCCAGTGCCGAAATCATCCACGGAGACGTGGATATTAAGATCTTTAAGTTTATTTAAAATTTTAATATTGTCATCGCAGTGATCCATGAGTAGTCGCTCTGTTATCTCTATCTCAAGCTTACTGCCTGCGACTTGATATTTCTGTAATACTGTTTGTATGCCAGTAACTAAATCACCTCTTTGAAATTCTCGGCTTGGGATATTGATTGAAATTACCGGTACATCTAACCCACTTCTTTGCCAAAAACTAATTTGGCTTATCACCTTGTTTAGTATGTACTTATCTAGATCTAGAATAAGATCACTCTTCTCTGAAATTGGAATGAAATCACTGGGTGAGATAACCCCTTCTTTATGATGTACCCAGCGGATTAGAGCCTCTGCACCTACGATAATGCCTGTCTTTGCATCGACCTTTGGTTGATATAACATTTTAAAATCATCGTTCTCTATGGCTAAACGCATCTCATTTTCTAAAAAAAGACGCTTTTTAGCTTTTATCGTCATCTCTTGGGAATAATAGGAATAGCTGTTTTTTCCCCTTTTTTTCACTGAAAGCATAGCTGTTTGCGCATGGGCAATTAAGGTGTCGCTATCTCCTGTAAACTCACTGTGATAAGTGATGCCGATGCTACAGCTGATATAGAGCTCATTGCCATTTATATGGAGTGGGCTCTTCGTTTCTTTGAGAATTTTTTCTGCAACAATAGCAGCACCATTTTCATGTTGAGTAAAATCTAAATAGATGGCAAATTCATCTTCTCCTATTCGGCACAGGGCGTCATTGGTTCTTATCGTCGATTCCAATTTTTGGCTGATCGCTATTAATGCTTGATCGCCCGTTCGATGACCAAAAGTGTCATTGATTGATTTAAAATTATCGATATCAATGTAGAGCAAACAGACATTCAGTTTATGCCGTCTAGCTCGTGCTATCCCCTGATTTACAGATGTCTTAAACAACTCTCGATTAGGCAATTTAGTTAATTGGTCATATTTAAGTAGGTAGTCTGCCTCAGCGGTTGCACTATCAAGCTTTTTATAAATAATGGCTTTTTCATTTTCGACTTGAAGGTTTCTAAACTCTACTCTTGAGATGGCATAGGTGATCGCCCTATGTAGTTTCTCAGGAGAGCACTCAGACTTAGTGATAAAGTCAGTGGCGCCTAATGACAGGAGGTTCTTGGCCAACATATCCTGAGTATGACCAGTTAAAATGATAATAGGGCTTTTCAGGAGCAGGCTAGTTTGTAGCTTTTTTAAGAGTTGGCAGGCATTGCAGTCGGGCAGTTCATAATCAAGTAATACGCAATCAAATTCGCTCGAGTTAAGTTGCTCAAAGGCACCTTTACCGGTTTGGGTCGTGGTGATATTGATAGCGAGTTGGGTGTGGGCTGATAACTCTTGGATCACCGCACTCATGGTTCGGTTATCTTCAACAAGCAGGATTTTAAGAGGGGAATGAATTGAATTCATCAAAAAGTCCTTTTTTTGACTAGCACTTAAAATGTATTTTGACTAGCACTTAAAATATATATAGCGCTTAAGATAGTCAATTTTGTTATATTTGGCCAAATAGTAGACAAGTCTAAAGCGAGTTTAACTAAAATAATCTAGTTATCCAGCATGTGATAACAACAGAGCATAAAAAAGGCTGCATAGCAGCCTTACATTAATCAGTATTAATTATGTGGGATTATCAATTGAGAGTGGTTGGCATTAAATATCAATTCCGAAACCGATAATGAACTGATAGTCATCCTGTTTTGGAAAGCTGTTATCAGAATTTGGCTGCGGCTTGTTGATATGATCCCAAACTAATGACAAGTCAAGATCAAACATATCCGTTAACTCAATGGAGAACCCAGCTAAGGCATGATGAGTATAGCCACCCGATGCATCGCTTCCGTAGTTGATACGGTAGAGCGCGTTAAAGTCAATATCTGATGTTATCTCTACATCATATACAGTATCTATCACAAAGGCGGCACTACTATCATCATCTACTTGGTCTTGGGCTACATTGTCAAACTTTGTGTAAGTGTAGGCTGGACCACCACTTATGCTCCAGTTTGTTTTCGAGGTATCTATGATGTCGTAACCTATACCAAAACCGACAGTCGCTCGATATTCATAGTTTAAAAAAGGATCGATATATATTTCTGCAAAAACAGGACGTAGGTAAAATTGTTTGGAGAGATACCAATCAAAGTTTGTATTGATACGGTGATTATTAATGGTATTGTCACCGTCTGTTTTTGAGTAGTTACCAATATAATCTAAATTATACCTAGACTCTGTGGTGCGTCGATGGGCATTAGCTATCGCACTATAATCTACCTGATCAGTGTTGCCTGAGCGGAGGTTGGCACCTAGAGATATTTTGCTCGACCAGTAGTTTGCTTCCGTTTGCCCACCGGCGATAATGGTCATTATGCGGTTGCGATCAAACTCCTCACCATCGATCAGGGTTTTCCCATCTTCGACAATGAGTTGACCTGTTTTAGTGGTTAGATCTGTAAAGCCTACACTCACAAGTGAGTGGCTTTGTAGTGCTTTAATATCTTCCCAATCGATAAAGAGCGTATCGAGTTCATCACTTTCAAATTCTAACTTATCATCATATAGATTTTTAATTTCACCCTTAAGCAGCTCAAGTGAAGTTAATTGAATCCAGTCAAACTGACTATCTACTGGTATAGTGAGATGGTTAGGGGTGAGTTGCACTGGTTGAGGTTTTTGTGGGCTAGTCGCATAAACACTACAACTGACAAGCAAAGGCATATATAGACCTGCAGCAGTAAGCGCTACAGTCATCTTATTTCGTTGGCTTTTCATAAGCCGCTCCCTGAATAAACTAATTCTAAATGTATGACGAAAGCCGCTATTTTATCTACTGAGAGTATTTTCAGCAAACTTCAGCCACAAAGTTTACTCATTTTGCGAACTGAGTTAGGTTTTGTTTCATTATATCGCTTAACCCATATCATCAAGGTGTTAGGTGTGATCTAGATAGGCTATCTAGTTTTCAAGAGCCACTTACTTCTTAAGATCTAATTTATTTTCACTAGCCAAGCTTACTGTTTCGATAACTTGGTTCATCCAGGGAAGCATAAATTCAGCGATTTGGGCTTGGGCTTTTGTGTTGGGGTGGATACCATCTCGTTGCATTAATTCTGGATGTATGGCGATCTCCTTCATGAAAAATGGCATTAATATAACGTCATGTTCCACTGCAAGCTCCCTATAAACGCCCTCAAACATAGTTGCATAACGCGCCCCGTAATTAGGTGGAACCATCACTTCACTGAGCAATACTTTAACGTTTGCCTGTTTCGCCAAGGTGATTATTTTTGTAAGATTTTCTTTCAGCTGTACGGGTGAAAAACCACGTAGACCATCATTGCCTCCAAGCTCAACAAATATGACTGATGGGCTTGTAGAGTCAAGCAGGGCGGGGAGTCTACGTAATCCGCCTGCGGTTGTTTCTCCACTCACTGAGCCATTTACTATCTGGTGATGAGGTAATTTTTCTCTTAATAAGTTGACCCAACCTTTATCTTCATCGACACCATAACTTGCACTTAGGCTATCACCTAGGATTAATATAGGGGCAGCGTATAATTGTGTGCTAAAAATCATGCAAGTGAGGCAGAATAAGCCCAGTGCACCTTTAAGAAACAGAGAGAAGAAGGATTTTATGTCAGATATCAGTGCTATCACAGTAAACAATCTCGTTAAGTCAGTGGCTACCCAAGAGGGAGAGCTTACTATCCTCAACGGCATCAATATGGATGTCAAGCAGGGAGAGAGTGTGGCTATCTTAGGTCCTTCAGGCTCAGGTAAGTCAACTTTACTTGGTTTGCTTGCCGCACTGGACTCACCTAGCTCAGGTCATATCGTACTTGACGGTGTTGCTATTGAATCATTAAATGAGGAAAAGAAAGCGGCGCTAAGAAAACAAAAAGTCAGCTTCATTTTTCAATCTTTTATGTTAGTCGATACGCTTAATGCGCTTGAAAATGTCATGTTGCCAGCTGAGCTTGCAGGTATTTCAAAAGCAAAAGAGAAAGCCCAAGCCATGCTCGAAAGGGTGGGGCTAAGTCATCGACTGACTCATTTCCCTAATCAACTCTCAGGTGGTGAACAGCAAAGAGTTGCCATTGCCAGAGCCTTTATTTGCGAGCCTAAGGTACTGTTTGCTGATGAGCCCACTGGTAACTTAGATGCCAAAAATAGCGATAAAGTCGCTGATATGTTGTTTGAGCTAAATCGAGAGAGTGATACCACATTAGTATTAGTGACCCATGACTTAGTGCTTGCAAACCGCTGCGAGCGACAGCTTCTAATGGACAGTGGAGTGTTAACGGAGTCTCTAAGCTGCGAAGTCAGTGATGAACAAGAGCATGTTGCAGCCTGCCCGCAAGCTGAAGCGGAGGCGAGCTAATGGAGCTGAGTTTAGCATGGAGGTTGTTTAAGCGGGAGTTAATGCAAGGTCAGCTGCTGCTTATCGTATTAGCCATTACATTAGCTGTATTGTCTGTTACTGGATTAGCTCGTGTGAGTGAGCGATTACAGATTGCGATAAACGGTCAAGCCTCTAAATTTATTGCCGCTGATAGAATTATCAATTCGCCCGTTAAAATTGATCCAAGTATTCTACAAAAAGCGAATGAATTGGGGTTAAACAGCGTCTCTAGTATGCAGTTTAACTCAATGGTTTTTGCTGATGATAAGTTTCAATTAGTCACAGTTAGAGCTGTGGGTGACGCTTATCCCCTTAAAGGTGTTATCGAGCTTAAATCATCGGCTAGGGGCTTGCCTCAACGAGGAGAGCTTTGGTATGAGACTCGGTTAGGGGGATTGTTAGGATACCCACAGGCACTTGAGTTAGGTAATAGCCAATTTTCATTAAGTGAAGAAATTTTACGCTTGCCTGATGCAGGTTTTAATCCTTTTGCATCATCGCCAGTCGTATTAATGCGCTTAGCGGATGTTGCGTCTACGGGAATTATTCAGCCTGGTAGTCGAGTGACATACTTAGCACAATTTACTGGTGACGAGTCCCAGCTAAGTGCTTTTGAAGCGTTTGCAAAGCCATTACTCAATAATAGTCAGCGCTGGATTGATGTACAGTCTGGGGATTCGCCGATAGCTGATGCAGTAAAGCGCGCCGAGCGATTTTTATTGCTGGCCAGTTTATTGGGGATAGCCTTAGCCTGTGCGGCGATAGGTATTGCAGCGCAGCGGTACTGTCATCGCCATTATGATGTGGTTGCCATGCTTAAAACGTTTGGTGCTTCAGGGAAACAGATCCGTACCCTTTTTGGCTTACATCTAATGCTAGTAACACTACTCGGAGTGGTATTAGGTTTGATGGGGGGCTTTGCCTTAGATGCCAGCATTACCGCTTTTTTGCCTGCTGAAATCGCTGCCTACTCACCGCCTTTCACAAGGCCTATCTTACTTGGGCTTGCTACAGGTTTTATTAGTGCTTTTATGTTTTCCGCCTACCCATTGATGCGTTTGTTGTCTATCCCGCCACTTAGGGTCTTACAACGCCAATTAGAGGGTATACAGCTGGGTACGTGGCTGCATTTGATACTGAGCCTAGCTGCTATGGCTATTCTTGGTTACCTCTATTCAGGAAGCTTACCGCTCACCTTAACGGTAGTCGCTGGCGTACTGCTACTTGGGTTATTGCTCAGTATCTTAGGCTTTTTCATGATAAGGCTAGGTCATAGTGTAGGGATGAAAACCACCAATCCTTTGCAGTTGGCGTTAGCTGGTTTACGCAGGCGTGCAAAACAAAATGCGGTGCAATTGGTTGGCTTCAGCAGTGCTTTAGTTTTATTACTGACGATATTTGCTCTTCGGCAAGATCTGCTCAATGAATGGCAGAAGCAGCTACCGGAAAACGCCCCTAACTACTTTCTCGTTAATATTGCTCCAGATGAGAGTGAGCCTTTAGAAGCCTACCTTAAGGAAAATACGGTTAAAACAACTGATATTTACCCTGTGATCCGAGGCAGACTGATTGAGATCAATGGTGAAGCGTTACTTTCTGGTGAAGAGATTGAAGCAGGAGCTGAGGGCAGAAGAGGGATCTCAAGAGAACTTAATTTAACATGGCGTAATAGTGTGCCGCCTAATAATGAGATACTGGAAGGTCAGTTTAACGTTAATGCTGATGATGTTTCAGTTGAATCAGGCGTCGCTGAGCGCTTAAATCTAAAGATAGGTGATAGCCTAACCTATGTTATCGACAATCAAAAGTTAGTGGTAAATGTTGCAAGCATACGAGCCGTTCATTGGGAAACCTTACAGCCAAACTTTTTTATGATCTTTACCAAGGAGGCGTTAGCGCCCTTCGCTTATACCTCGATGGCAAGCTTTTACCTTGATGAGGGGAAGTCGTCCATCATTCTCGATATTATTAAGCAATACCCTACAGTGTCGATTATCGATGTTGGTAATATGATAAAGCAGCTTAGGCAGATAATAGATCAAGTCTCATTATCTCTAACACTGGTATTAGTATTGGTATTGTTGGCGAGCAGCTTGGTGATGATAGCCCAAACTGAAGCTGGTATGGCGACCAGACAAAGAGAGTTGGCGGTATTAAGAACATTCGGCGCATCAGGTTGGTTACTGAGGATGGCAACAGGTTTAGAGTTTGCACTGTTAGGTTTGATAGCAGGCCTGCTTGCGGTGATCGTAGCAGAATTTATTTTGTACCTACTCAAGACACAAGTATTTGAGCTCAATGTATACATGCACTGGCCTTGGTGGGGCATTGCGCCTGTTTGTGGCGCTGTTACCGTCGCTTTACTCGGTGTTTGGCGTTGCCGTCAACTGTTGAGTAAGTCCTGTGGAGAGCTACTGAAGGCTGGCTAACAATGACCATCTATTTTGATTATTACTATTTGGCTATTAAGGTTATCTACAGGTTTCATAAGCTAATATATTGATTAAAAGGCGAAGTTATATGGCTTCGCCTTTTTTATGCCCCTTTGATACATATTTACCATCTATCAATTGCCTTGTCGGTCATTGATAGATCAGAAAAGAGCGAACAGATGCTGCCTAGTGAGAGATTTCAACATAAAGACTTTATTACTCAATGTTTTGCCGTATTAATTCTTTTTTGTCTGCTTTTATCACCCGCTAAAGCCGAACAAACGAGAGTGATGCCATCCTCTGGTGAGGGGTGGGTGAAAGCGTCTACTAAACGGGATGCAAGCGTATGGACAAGGGAGGTGGCAGGCACTTCAGTCAAGGAGGTTAAGCTTGAAGCGGTCATTGATGCGCCCGTAGAGCAAGTATGGCGAACTGTAAGTCAGGTTGAGCATTACACTCAGTTTATGCCTTATGTCGATGAAATCACTGTATTTGATGATAAAGGCAGTGACAATCAATATGTTTATCATAGGGTCAATCCGCCTATTGTTAGCCAAAGGGACTATACCTTGCTTATTGCCAATGAGGTGAATAGTGAGCAGGGACATTACTATCGATATTGGACACAGAAAAATGAGTTTGGTCCCGCTCCCATAGACGGTGTCGTCCGGTTAACTATCTGCGATGGCAGCTGGGAGCTCACTGCGACCGAGGATGGAGGAACTCGCGTGACATATTGGTTATATACCGATCCAGGGGGCAGCATACCCTCATGGCTCGCTAATAAGGCAAATCGTTCTGGTTTATACGATATTGTGTTTGCCATCGAAAAGCGTGCTCAAGATAAGAGCTGGCAATGACCGTTTACAAGTCTTTGTGCAGTAATGCTGCAAATGCGCCTTCTAGTTGCGGATATTTAAATTGGTAACCTGCTTCAAGTGCGCGCTGAGGGATGACGTATTGCCCTTGAGTCAGTAGTTCAGACATCTCGCCTAAGATAAGTTTTAGTAAAGTGGCTGGCATTGGCATCAAAGCGGGGCGAGACAGTGATTTCCCTAAAAGCTTACTGTATCGGTAGTTACTAACAGGGTGTGGCGCTGTCGCATTGAATATACCGCTGCAGGCAGGTGAAGCTAATAAAAATAGCATGAGACCAATATGATCATCTTGATGTATCCAACTCATACCTTGCTGTCCATTGCCTATGGGACCACCCAAAGCTATCTTGAAGGGGAGTAACATTTTTGCAAGTGCACCGCCTGACAGCCCCAAGACAAGCCCTGTTCGTAAAATGCACACTCTGGTATTAGGAGACGCTGCCTGTAAAGCAAGCTCTTCCCATCGACTGCAAACCCGAAAAGGAAAACTACTTTTGTCCGTGGAGGAAAATATGTAAGACTCATCAATGGGGGATGTATCTTGGGCGCCATAGATGCCAATAGCAGATGAACTGATGAAAACGCTTGGAGGCTGTTGACTGGCATTTATTAATTCAGCGATCCTTGAAGTTAGATCCCATCGACTGTTACAAATCTTTTGCTTTTGTTTGTCAGACCAACGTTTGTTGGCAATAGGCTCACCAGCTAAGTTAATGACAGCATCAAATTCATTAAAGTTCGAGAGTGAAGAAAGGCTAGCTAGATATTGATGTTCTGCCCCTAGTTGGTGGTGAGCTGAGGCTGGAGAGCGAGTAAGAATGGTCAGTTTGTTTTCATGACTCAAGGCCCTTACTAGCTGGTGGCCTATAAAGCCTGTAGCGCCAGTGATCAATATTTTCATCAGTGAGTATTATCTGCATCAAAGAGAGCCATGTTCTCAATTGTAGCAGAGTAAAAAGCAAAGCTAAAAGTGAGAACATGGATTTAAAGTTGACGAAGTGCTTCTTAATTAATTGTTTTAATAGTTATTAGTCTTCTGGTAACACAGTGACAATGAAACCGAGTCGGCAAAACGTAAGGCGTGAGGTTTGTCAATTTCAACGTTTGCAAACTCAACCCAAGGATGCTCACTTGCAATATCAAGTACTTGCCCTGTGAGATTTTCTAATAAATTAAATCGGTTATGTTCAACTAATTCGATGATTTTTTTAGTAATCGTGCGATAATTCAAAGCGTCATCCATATTGTCACTATTACGAGCCTTGTTGGCGCAATAGTGAATTTCAGCATTAATTAAGACATCCTGCTTATTTTGGATTTCGTCATCCTTAATACCAATAAATGTTCTTAGTCGAAGATTTTTGATGCGTATTATCGCGATTTCTGCTCTCATGCTAATCTTTGCTCCATGCTGAAGTTTTTTGGTTTAGCTTTTGGTTTAGTTATTGAGTATTAAGCCTACCAATCTATTTGTTAATCTTGAAGGAATTTATTCATATGCCGAGAATTGATACACAATCAGTCGCGTATAAGGGATTTGCGATAATGGCATTTATCGTCATAATTTTAGCGGGAATAAAGGCTGCTAGCCCTATAGTCGTCCCATTTGTGCTTTCGGCTTTTATCGCAGTGATCTGTAATCCAGTTATTGGCGGAATGACTCGCTTTAAAGTCCCACGGGGGCTAGCGGTACTCTTGCTGATGGTGTTTATTGTTATGATGGGCCTGTGGTTAGCACAAATTGTGGGAAGCTCAATTAATGAGTTTTCGACTCAGTTACCCCATTATCGTGATCAACTGATAGATCAGTTTGGTTGGATTGTGGAAAAGCTGCAGGCATTTAATATTATTATTACTAAAGAGCAGATACTGGCTTATTTTGATCCTGGTATAGCATTATCCATGACAACGAACATGCTGACAGGTGTTGGCGGCGTGATGGCTAACCTGTTTCTTATCATTTTGACTGTTGTCTTTATGTTATTTGAGTCCCAATCTTTGCCAAAGAAGCTTCACTTTGCCCTCGATGATCCTGATATGAGAATGCAGCAGATTGATAAGTTTCTGCACTCAGTCAATCAGTACATGGTGATCAAGACATTAGTCAGTTTAGCAACAGGGTTAATTGTCAGTACTGGCTTGTTTATTATTGGTGTTGATTACGCCTTACTTTGGGGAGTGATTGCCTTTCTGTTTAACTATATCCCTAACATTGGCTCAATCATCGCGGCAATACCTTCGGTCTTGTTAGCGTTCATCCAGCTCGGCCCTGCAGCTGCTGGTGGGACAGCATTACTCTACTTGGGAACGAATATGGTTATGGGGAATGTTGTTGAGCCAAGATATATGGGCAAAGGCTTAGGTTTATCGACCTTAGTTGTGTTTTTATCATTAATATTTTGGGGCTGGCTACTAGGCTCTGTAGGCATGTTATTATCAGTGCCGCTCACTATGATCGTGAAAATTGCGTTAGAGTCAAGCAAAGGCGGAAGTTGGTTGGCAATATTACTTGCTGACGATGTCGATGACGTGGGACCTAAAAGTGAAGAGGATGATACCACCCAAGCGGCATAACAGCGCTTTATGGATTATTGAACAAAACCACACCTGATGTGGTTTTGTTGTTTTTATTGTGAATTTGCAACAAGTAGGTGAAATGCAGTTATTTTTTGATGAGTTAGGGAAAGTCACATTAGGGGGGGAGGTTAGTCGACTCTTCCATGGTCGTGGTGGCTTATATCAAGGCGCAGAGCATATCAGCCTTGATTGGTTTCCTCCCGTGTTATTGTTAACCAGTTTTAAGCCATTAGCAGCCGATGAGCTGGCGCTATCAGTTGAAAATATTAAACAAAGGTGGCAAGCGCTTAATGGTGAACAAACCTTGAACCTTGTTTTTCAATATCGCAGTGGTGGCCAAACTCAAACGGAACTCCTTGAGGGGGCTGTGCCTGAAAAGCACACCGTAAGAGAAAATGGGGCAACCTATCAGGTTCATCTGCTCAAAGGTCAGAATCATGGCTTATTCCTTGATATGAAAAATGGCCGTCAATGGGTAAGAGAAAATGCAGTCAATAAAAAGATACTCAACCTGTTCTCTTATACCTGTGGATTTTCCGTTGCCGCTCTTCAGGGCGGTGCAGACAGTGTGGTTAATATAGATATGAGCAAAGGGGCTTTATCTATTGGCAAACAGAATCATCTGCTCAATGGCTTTTCAACAGGTGCTCGCTTTTTCGGCCATGATATTTTTAAGTCTTGGGGGAAACTGACCAAGCTTGGCCCCTACGAAATGATTATCGCCGATCCGCCAAGTAATCAGAAAGGTAGCTTTGTTGCCACAAAAGATTACTCACGACTTTTAAAGCGTTTACCTGAGCTGTTAGCACCTCAAGGTGAGGTGCTTTTATGCCTGAATGCTCCAGAGCTGAGCGTAGACTTTCTGATGGAACAGGTCAATGAGTATAGCCCTAAGCTAACGTTTGTTGATCGACTGGCTAACCCTGCTATTTTTGCAGATATAAGTCCTGATAAATCGCTAAAAGTACTAAGGTATAGACGTACTGATTAGTGTTACCCATGATAAAGCCGATACTGACTGAAGTTGGTATCTGGTTTTATAGGTGATAGGTCAGATGTTTTCGTTAGTATCCCAGACGTTCATGTATTGTTGATTGCCCGTGGGACTCAATAATATGCTCAACTTTAGCTCTATCGATATACTTCAGTGCTGAAATTTCATTAAAGAGTCTATCTTGTACATCGATGGGCATATTCATCATATCCATAAACATAAAGATATTAAGGGTATCTCCTTCTCCAAACAGATCCACAAGCCTTCCAGCTTCAAATTCTACAAGCGCATTCATATCAGTGTCCTCCGCGTATCACTTTGACGAACTGCCCCAAATGACCATTTTTTTGATGGCTACCTTAATTGATAGCAGCTCAATGGCTGAAACCTAGATTATTTGGTAGCAAAAAATAGTTTTTAGTCATCAATATGAATAATGTTATGTAACTCTTTCTGTTTTGGTTACAGTTTGATTGGTGGGTTAGGCGGTTTTAGGCCGATTTTAAGTTTCGAGTGAAACTAAACTGAAAGTTTTGTGTAACTTTTGGTTTGTTGCTGATATAATCAACCCTAAGAAGTTAGTAGAACATCTGCCACTTCCTATCTTGGCAAAATGTCATCTATGTAATGACATGCCTCAGACCTTACAAACAAGTAATTCGGAGTTGTTATGGAAGTTCAAGAATACGAAAGCGCATACTACCAAGTACAAGATGAAGTTATTGAGTCTTTACCTGTAGAGAAGGATGAAGAGGCGTTTTTGGATTAGGGAATAATCCTCAATTCATGAGTTAAACTGGGTCGAACCCAGAATAAAAAAGAGCAACATTATGTTGCTCTTTTTTGTGTCAAGAATCATTCAAAAGGGGTCTTTAAAAAGGGATTAGTTCAAATTACCTTTCTCTGGTAAAACTTCAACAATGACCCAACGTGGGCCGTCTTTATGTAATCTTATTGTTCTATCGTCAATCCAAGGTTGTCCACCTTTCAACCCATGCATTTTAATGATCACTGTGACATCATCAGTAAACTTTCTGAAAAAATCGATATCAATCTCTTCAATCTCCATCGTAACCTGTGTCATGGATAAGTTGAGGACGTGTCTCTGTACGGCTGAGGCAATGTAGTAATGGGCTAATACCTCTTGCATGGGCTCGCTGACAAACTGCTTGGCTTTTTCTACGTCACGGTCAACATAGATTGCGTTAAAAAAACCAAGAGAAACCTGCTCTGGTGTGCGAGTTGCTTCACTATTTGAGCCATCGGGGCTACATGCAACCAAAAAGGCCAAACTGATCAAAATCAGTATTCTCATATAATATTTTTTAGGGTGAGGTATGTATTTGTTCAGTATCCCTATTATGCTAGCGCTTGGCAAGACAGATAGCACAAAATGATTATTATCACTTGACCTAAAGCATAAAATAGGGCATATCTGAATGAATAACTTTTAACTGTTATCCACAGAATCTGTGGACAAGTATGTTGAAGACTAGATGCATAACTTTTAACTTGCTGTTTATTATGCATTTAAATTGGTGGTTAAAAAGTGACAGCTTGTGTTTTTCCGTTGTTTTTACAGCATCCATTCAGCTAACTTAGCCTATTATCACAGATCTCTTCACCCTTTCTCCTGATTGTTAGCTTTTATAAATAGTTATCCACTTCAGCTTTCGACATTACACCAATCGGTATAAAGGTGTGGCCATTCAGCGAGAGTTTAGCGATTGTGAAACAAGGTCATTAATTGCTCCTGCATTAACGACATTCAGAACATCCATGTTCTTTGCAACGAGTGAGAAACATAGTTATTCTACGTTTAAGCTCGTTAACGCCGTATCAGAAGCGCTAAAACTCGCCTAAAAGGAGTGTTTTTGGCTGCCTACTTCTGTGTTAAATAAGTTCAAAAGGGATCACCATTCCCTCACTCATTCGCCTTGAATTATGCTGCCAAAAATAACTCTGAACTGACCACTTTCTTATACCGATTGGTATTATAACTTTAGAGAATGTTAAGAAAGCCTGGTAAATCGTGTGCAATGAAAAATTAAAGGCAAAAAAAACCTCCGCTGAAATAGCAGAGGTTTTGTGTGGTTCAATCGAACTTAGCCATTTTGAGAGGCTTGAATAGCCGTCAATGCGATTGTGTAAACAATATCATCAACTAGCGCACCACGTGAAAGATCATTCACTGGTTTACGCATTCCCTGCAGCATTGGACCTATGCTGATCAAATCTGCACTTCGTTGAACAGCTTTGTAGGTCGTATTACCTGTGTTTAGGTCTGGGAATACAAATACCGTCGCTTGACCCGCTACAGGGCTGTTTGGCGCTTTAGATTGAGCGACATTTGGCATTACAGCAGCATCGTATTGCAGCGGTCCATCAATAATTAAATCTGGACGTTTCTCTTTGGCGATACGTGTGGCTTCACGGACTTTATCAACATCTGAACCAGTACCTGAGCTTCCTGTTGAATAGCTAATCATCGCAACTTTAGGCTCAATACCAAAAGCGGCTGCAGACTCTGCCGACTGAATTGCAATATCGGCTAGCTGTTCTGCATTAGGATCTGGGTTGATGGCACAGTCACCATATACAAGCACCTGATCTGGCATCAACATGAAGAAAATTGACGATACTAGGCTTGAACCTGGTGCAGTTTTTATTAACTGAAGCGGAGGACGAATGGTATTGGCTGTGGTGTTAACTGCACCAGATACGATACCGTCGACTTCACCTTGAGCAACCATCATAGTACCGAGCACCATGTTATCTTCTAGCTGCTCGCGTGCGACAACCTCAGTTAGCCCTTTGTGGCGTCTTAGCTCTAGCATAGGCTCAACATATCGGTCTCGAGCTGCGATAGGATCGACAATCTCAACGCCTTCGCCTAATACCACACCTTGCTGAATTGCAATGCGCTCAATCTCTTCTCTGTTACCAATTAGCACACAATTTGCGATACCGCGTTCAGCACAGATGCTAGCAGCTTCGATGGTTCTAGGCTCATTACCTTCAGGCAGTACTACTCGTTTATGAGCTGCACGAGCGAGCTCTGTCAGCTTATATCTAAATGCTGGAGGCGATAGACGGTGTTCACGAGGAGAATTTTTAGTGACATTCTCAATCCAGTGTTGATCGATATGGCTAGCAACAAACTCCTGAACTTCCTCAATGCGTACTGCATCATCGACAGGCACTTCATGATCGAATCGTTGGATATTTAACGAGGTTTGCCAAGTGTTAGTATCAATGAGAAATACAGGTAGACCAGTTTCAAAAGCTTGTTCACAAAGCGTCATAATCTCTGGCTCAGGTTCATAGCTTCCTGTTAATAACAGGGCGCCGACCTTCACACCATTCATCGCAGCTAAACAAGCTGAGACAATAACATCAGAGCGATCACCTGAGGTCACTAGCAAAGAGTCAGTCTTTATATGGGTAACCATATTTGGAATACTGCGGGCACAGAACGTCACTTTACGAAGACGTCGTACATTCATCTCGCCAGCATTAATGATTTTTGCACTGAGGTGTTTAGCAAGATCTGAGGCTCTAGGTGCAACTAGATCTAAATTATACGGCACGCTACCTAGAATTCGCAGAGAGCTCTTGCCTGGAAGTTGGAACATATTGGCGGCATCAGGACGTTGGATATCTTGATGGTCAAATACTTCAGATAGATCAGGACGAGCACGGCCTTCATTATCAACTGGCGCACCAATTTTGTTGATAATGGCGCCTATGATGCGTTTATTCTTGGTTCCACCCCATGATTTATGAGCGATCTCGAGTCTATTCATCAAGGCTGTGGCTGTTTCATTGCCAGGTGTTGCGACAAAAATGATATCTGCATCGAGTGCTTTAGCAATCGCATAGTTAATGTCGCTAGAGAACGGGTGATTGCGTGTTTGAACTAGACCTTCAACGACCAATGTTTCAGTATTACTTGCAAATTCAGTGACACGAGCAATGATCTGCTCCATCAACACGTCAGTTTTTTCAGCGCGAATTAAATTCTCGGCATGCTCCATCTCAAAGGGTTCTAGAGGATTGACAGTCGGTGACTTACTCAAGATGGTAGTTGAACGTTCAGGCCCAGTGTCTTGTGGGCGCTGCTGAGCAATAGGTTTAAAAAAGCGAACTTTAACACCGTGGTGCTCGAAGGCGCGTACTAGGCCCAAGCTGATAGAGGTAAGGCCTACACCTGTACCAATAGGGATTAACATAATATTGCGAGACATAAAAACCTCTTTGTGGTGCTTTGCTTGATATTGTGACGATAAGCACTTATACCAAAAAATAAGCTTACTCAATGGTTGAGCAGTGGCTTGAATGTTACTTCAAGCCACTAAGAATCTAATAGGGGGTTACTTGATAAGCGCCATTGCATCTTCGGCAATAACCCACTCTTCGTTAGTTGGAATGACTAAAGCGATAGGGCCGTTATCAGTAGTGATCTGACCTTGCTTACCAAAGCGTGCTGCTGCATTACGTTCACTATCAACTTCGAAATTGAATATCTCTAGCATATTAAGCACTTTTGCACGAATAAGATCAGAGTTTTCACCGATACCGCCAGTGAATACTAAGGCATCTAAGCGGCCGAGAGGAACCGTGTAAGAAGCGATATACTTAGCGAGACGGTAGCAGAAAATATCTAATGCTAAAGTTGCACCTTTATGGCCATTCTCATAACCTTCTTCAATACCACGGCAATCATTCGTTAATTCAGAAATACCAAGTAAGCCACTTTGCTTGTTCATCAGGTTATTCACCTCATCAAGTGTATAACCAAGACGGCTAACCAGGTGATGAATGATTGATGGGTCAAGATCACCACAACGAGTGCCCATTACGAGTCCTTCAAGAGGTGTTAAACCCATTGAGGTATCTACGCTCTTGCCACCTTTTATCGCTGTCACTGACGCGCCATTACCTAAATGGGCACAGATAACATTGGTCTCTTCAATATCTTTACCGATAGCTTTAGCGGCTTCTCGGCTAACAAAAAGGTGACTCGTACCATGCATGCCATAGCGACGGATACTGTTCTCACGATACAACTTGTAAGGCAGGGCGTAGATGAATGCTTTTTCTGGCATTGTCTGATGAAAGGCTGTGTCGAATACCGCAACTTGTGGAAGCGCTGGAAAGGCGGCTTGTGCAGCTCTAATACCGATAAGGTGCGCTGGGTTATGTAGAGGTGCGAGTGCGGCACAATCTTCAATTCCCTGTACAACAGTCTCGTCAATAACCACTGAGTGAGTAAACTTCTCTCCGCCATGTACAACACGATGTCCTATAGCTTGGATCTGCTCAGCAATAAGCGGATGATCGCCCAAGATAGAGGTAACTATGTATTCAACTGCTTCACGGTGAGCGGTAAATGCTCCTAAGCTCGCTTCACTTTTTTGGCCGTTTACTTTCCATTTGATTCGAGCATCTTCCAGTCCAAAACATTCAGCAAGTCCAGAGATCTGGTCATCACCCGTTACGGCGTCGATAATCGCAAACTTGAGTGAAGAACTACCACAATTCAGTACCAATACCAGTTTGTTTGACATGTTTAAAACCTTTTAAAATGTAGTGACTATTTATCACTGAACAATATTAACTTCATGACTGTTTGCTGTCGAAGCCGTGAGAGCTGCTCTATATTAGAGCTGGAACCGCAAATTAAGCACCAGCAGGGCTGCTGCATGTGCTATTGTAAAAGCAGTATCCGTAAAAATAGGTGTTGTAATTGAGTATACAAGTTCTCAAAACGTTAGGTGATGGTCGTCGTTATATGAAGACCTGGCCTATGGTCAGACAACTTAGTCTCTTTTTTCCTGAGTATCGCGTTATTCGTGCGACTCAAATCGCTATACCCGTCATGCCGCTTCTTGCTTTACTTGCCGCGGTGAGCCAATTGCAAATTCATGGCTGGAACTTTTTGCCTCAAGCGATCACAATTGCTTTGTTTTTTATTAGCTTGCCTGTTCAAGGTCTGCTTTGGTTAGGTTGGCGGGCTCGACACCCATTACCTTTATCGCTATTTGAGTGGTGCGAACAGCTCACCACCAAATTGAGCAGCATGGGGATCAACTGTCGTCCGCTGGGCCCAAAAGCCTGTTATCTCGATATGGCTCTCATCTTAAAGGCCGCTTTCGAGCAGTTAGATAATACTTATTGGGAAGAGCTATAATTGTTTTAGTTATTCTAGCAGCGACTCTTTCACCAAGCAGCATTATCAAACTTAGTAGATAGCGTTCAGTCCCGCCTCTAGAAAAACTTGTTTAATCTGTTCCATTGTTTCACTTGATGGCGGAGATATTTTATTGAGTTGATACTCTTCGCCCATCGCTTCCCACTTGTGCTTACCTAACTCATGGTAGGGAAGCAGCTCTATTTTCTCGACATTAGTCATCGGCTTTACAAATTCAGCTAAGCGTTTTGCTGAATCAACATCATCTGTAAAACCACCCACAACGACATAGCGTATCCATGTTTTTTGTTGTTTCTTATGCAGGTACTTGGCAAAATCTAAGGTGCGGTGATTGCTGACCTGAGTGAGGTCAATATGCTGTTGGTCATCGATATGCTTTATATCGAGTAGTACAAGATCTGTGTTATCTATTAGCTCATCTATGATAGGGGTATATTTACGTACAAAGCCGTTGGTATCGAGGCAAGTGTGTATTCCCTCTTTTTTACATGCGGCAAATAGTGCGGAGACAAAATCAGCTTGCAAAATGGCTTCACCACCACTTGCTGTAACGCCACCGCCACTGGCTTCTAAAAATGGGCGATAACTGATGATCTGCTCCATGAGTTCGTTAACTTCAACTTCACGACCACCATGCAGATCCCAAGTATCGCGATTATGACAGTACTGGCAACGCATCAAGCACCCCTGCATAAAAGTAATAAACCTTATGCCTGGACCATCTACGGTTCCAAAGGATTCCAAGGAGTGGATCCGGCCTTTTACTGTCATTATCGCTCCAAATTTTTCAAAGTTAGACTTGTTAGCTGAGTAGCAAGTCTAACTTTATCACTTTAAATGCTCTAATTAATCCCAAAGCTTGAGATTAATGGTTGAGTTACATACCTTGAGTAAAAGTACGTGTGATCACATCTTGCTGCTGTTCAGGAGTCAGTGCGTTGAAACGTACTGCATAGCCCGAAACACGAATAGTAAGTTGTGGGTACTTATCCGGGTTAACTATCGCATCTTCAAGCATTTCGCGATTCATCACGTTCACGTTCAAGTGCTGACCACCTTCTCGAGAATCATTATGCGCGAAATAGCCATCCATGAGTGCCGCTAAGTTTGCACGTCTACCGTTTTCATCTTTACCCAATGCATTTGGTACGATAGAGAAGGTATATGAGATACCGTCCTGTGCATGAGCAAATGGCAGCTTGGCGACAGAGGTTAACGAAGCCACAGCACCTTTTTCATCACGTCCGTGCATCGGGTTAGCACCTGGAGCAAACGGTGCGCCAGCTGGACGACCATCTGGTGTAGTACCTGTTTTCTTACCGTAAACCACGTTAGAGGTAATAGTAAGAATAGACTGAGTCGGTATCGCATTGCGGTACATCTTCAGGGTACGGATCTTAGCCATGAAGCGCTCAACAAGTTCAGTTGCTAGGTCATCAACACGGGCATCGTTATTACCAAATTTAGGGTAATCACCTTCGATATCGAAATCTACAGCAATACCATTTTCATCACGAATTGGCTTCACGGTTGCGAATTTGATTGCAGATAGAGAATCAGCCGCAATCGATAGACCTGCAATACCACACGCCATAGTACGACGCACATCACGGTCATGAAGGGCCATAAGTGCCGCTTCATATGAGTACTTGTCATGCATGTAATGAATGGAGTTAAGTGCAGTCACATATTGTGTTGCTAACCAGTCCATCATAGTGTCTAGGTGACCCATGACATCATCAAAGTCAAGCACTTCAGATGTGATCGGTGCGATCTTTGGACCCATTTGAGTCTTCAGTTTCTCATCAACACCGCCGTTGATGGCGTATAGCATGGTTTTAGCTAAGTTAGCGCGAGCACCAAAGAACTGCATGTGCTTACCGACAACCATTGGGCTGACACAACATGCGATGGCGTAATCGTCAGATTCAAAATCAGGACGCATTAGGTCATCATTTTCGTACTGGATTGAGCTTGTATCAATTGATACTTTTGCACAGTACTTTTTAAATGCTAATGGTAGTTTTTCAGACCATAACACAGTGATGTTTGGCTCAGGGCTCGGGCCCATGTTGTATAGAGTGTGTAAGAAACGGAAGCTAGACTTAGTAACCAACGTTCTGCCATCTACACCCATACCTGCGATAGACTCAGTCGCCCAAATTGGGTCGCCAGAGAAAAGCTCATCATATTCAGGCGTACGTAGGAAACGAACCATACGTAGTTTCATCACGAAATGATCAACCATCTCCTGAGCTTGCTGCTCAGTGAGTACGCCAGCTTGAATATCTCTTTCGATAAAGATATCGATAAAGCTTGATGTACGGCCAAGGGACATTGCTGCGCCATTTTGGCTCTTAACTGCGGCTAGGTAACCGAAGTAGGTCCATTGAATCGCTTCTTTTGCATTAGTTGCAGGCTTAGAGATATCGAAGCCATAACTTGCAGCCATCTCTTTCATTTGACCAAGCGCACGATGCTGCTCTGCAATCTCTTCACGAAGTTGCATGGTGTATGACAGATCATTACCCGTTTCAAAATCGGCTTGAAGTGAGCCAAACTGAGCAAACTTATCTGCCATCAGATAATCGATACCATACAGAGCGATACGACGGTAATCACCAATAATACGGCCACGGCCATAAGCATCTGGTAAACCAGTCAATATGCCAGACTTACGACAACGCATAATCTCAGGGGTATAGATATCGAATACACCTTGGTTATGGGTTTTGCGAAGTTCTGAATAGACATATTTAACATCAGCATCCAGTTCACGGCCATAGGCTTTACATGAGCCTTCAACCATACGCACACCACCATTTGGTAGCATAGCGCGTTTTAGTGGTGCTTCGGTTTGTAGGCCAACAATAGTCTCAAGTTCTTGCTCTATGTAACCCGCTTCGTGAGATGTAATGGTAGATACTTTTTTAGTATCGAAATCAACAGGTGCGTGAGTGCTGTTTTCCTGCTTGATACCAACCATCACTTTATCCCAAAGCGTAGTGGTTGCTTCGGTTGCTTCTGCTAAAAATGACTCATCACCTTCATAAGGGGTGTAGTTTGCTTGGATAAAGTCACGAACATTGACTTCTGTTTTCCAATCACCGGCGATAAAACCTTCCCACGCAGAGGAAAATTGTTCAGTTTTTTCGGTCATAGCACAAATACCTTTTGTTAAAAAATAGGGTTACTGGTTATCGTTGTTTGCGCTGTTAAGCTGCGGACGACGATAAACAAACCAATAAGTGAGTCCTACAAAAATAGCGCCGCCAACAATGTTACCTAAGGTAACTGGAACGAGGTTATTAAGTAGGAATTGACTCCAAGTAAGATCGGCAAACTGGCTAGGCGCTATGCCCGCATTTGCCCAAAATTCTGAGGGTGCAACATGTTTAGTGATAATAGCCATTGGAATAAGGAACATATTGGCAATACAGTGTTCAAATCCGGCAGCAACAAACATGGCGACGGGTAAGATGACGGCGAGCAATTTATCAACCACAGTGCGACCAGCATAAGCCATCCATACTGCGAGACAGACCATGATGTTACACATGATGCCTAAAGCAAAGGCCTGCCCGAATGTATGTTGTAGTTTGGCTTGAGCTGTTTGCATATAGCCTAGCCCGAGTAAACCGTGGGCACCTTCATAGTGCTTTGCCATAATCATGATACCAACTAAAAGCATAGCGCCGATAAAGTTACCTAAATAAACTAAACCCCAGTTCTTCAGCAATGCTTGGGTTGTGATTCGTTTACTTGCTCTGGCTGTAATCGTTAAAACGGTAGAGGTAAATAACTCGCCACCTAAAATTACTACTAACATCAACCCTAAGCTAAAGCATAAACCGCCAATCAGTTTATTTAATCCGTAAGGCAGAACATTACCGCCAGCAGTGACAACAATGTAAAAAATAAAGGCTAAACCAATAAATACACCGGCAGTGGTCGCGAGTATCAATGTCGATAGCGTATCTCTGTTGACCTTAACTACTGCAGCATCTTCTACTTTCAATGCGGTGGCTAAGGGCGTATTAGCATCAACTAGGCTAGCTGTGTTTTTCATTTATGACCTTTATTTACCTTTGCTGCTGGTGATAAGCACCAATATAAATTCGATTAGCAGTTAAAGGAACCTTAATCTGTGTAAATGGGTTCACTATAAAGCTAGTATAAAAACATTGTAATAAAATTACGTGATCTTAGTCAATTTACTGTCTTAAAGCTAAGTGTTCTGTAATAAACTTGCAGAATCTATACTCCAAAGGTTTCCAATTGTTGAACATCTAAATTGGTAAGACCAATTTACCGTAATAATATTAACACAATCTGAATTTATCGGCACATGATCATCAGGCTGTCACTGAGGAACATACGAACTTTGGGAGCAAGATAACAATTGTATAGCTAACTCTAATTAAGGGAAACTTTAGGCATGTAAATTGCTGTTGTATTTTTATCTCATTTATATATATAAATGAGAATCAGGAGTTAACCATAAGAATCAAAATATAATTGCTGATAGTTCAGTCAATTAACCTCTCTGTTGTTAGTCATTGTCTTAGCGATAGATTCAGCGTTTGTCAGATATAAAATAAAATTTAGCAGAGGATAAAAAGGTTTGGTTAAATATAAATCAATATTGACTGAGAATTTGACTGACATAAGGCAGGGTTAGAAATGAGTTGAAATCGATCTTAAGTGTGAGTTTATGTTGTTACTTTGAGTGAAGTGTAAAATTAGTTTATATTTGCGCCCATATTATAAGAACTATGGCAGCCGTAATGGAAATCAGTACGTCAGACAATAAAACCTTAGCATCAACACAATCATCAAGTTGGCAGATGCCAGACACTTTAGTCATTATTTTTTTTGTCGCTTTAGCTGCGGCGATTATGACCTATTTTATTCCCATCGGTGCATTCGAGACTCAAGAGGTCAGCTATGTATCTGATGGCATTGAAAAGTCGCGTGTTGTTGTCGACCCAAGCTCTTTCGAGTATCAATATGACGTAGATGGTACGCCTAAATTACAGCCAGTAGCACTGTTTGAAGGGGATGGCGGAGCAGGTTTTTTTAATTTTGCTTTTGAAGGATTGGTGTCAGGCTCTAAATGGGGCAGCGCCATTGGTGTCATCATGTTTATGCTGGTGATCGGTGGCTCATTTGGTGTCGTTATGGCAACAGGGACCATAGATAATGGCATTTTACGCCTGATTGATAAAACCCGAGGGAATGAGGTGTTATTTATTCCAGTCATCTTCTCGCTGTTTTCATTAGGGGGAGCTGTATTTGGTATGGGCGAGGAGGCCATCGCATTCGCCATTATCATCTGTCCTTTGATGATAAGGCTTGGTTATGATGGGATCACGACTGTGATGGTCACCTATGTAGCCACGCAAGTCGGCTTTGCTAGCTCCTGGATGAATCCCTTTAGTGTTGCGATAGCGCAGGGGATAGCAGGAGTGCCAGTATTATCTGGCTCTGGTGTAAGGGTCGTTATGTGGCTAGGTTTTACGTTAATCGGTCTTGCCTTTACCATGCGTTATGCCAATAAGGTGAAGCGCACTCCCTCACTTTCCTATAGCTTTCACTCTGATGCTTACTTTAGAGAAAATCAAAGTAAAGCTAGCCTTGATAGCCGTTTCAACCTCGGTGATATATTAGTGTTAACCAGTATTGTTGCCACTATTGCTTGGGTGATCTGGGGAGTTGTGACTCGCGCATGGTTTATTCCAGAAATAGCTAGCCAGTTTTTTACCATGGGAATTGTCATTGGCGCAATTGGTGTTGTGTTTAAGCTTAATGGAATGACGGTTAACAAGGTGGCGACCAGTTTCAAGCAGGGGGCGGCTACTATGTTAGAGCCTGCGGTTTTAGTTGGTTGTGCTTCAGGTATTCTCATTTTGCTTGGGGGAGGTGGGCCGACAGAGCCTAGTGTTCTTAACTCCATCTTAAACAGTGCTGGCAATGTGATTGGCCAGCTTCCTAATGCGCTTTCTGCCTGGTTTATGTTGCTGTTTCAATCAGTGTTTAACTTCTTTGTGACCTCAGGCTCAGGTCAAGCGGCGCTGACTATGCCATTGATGGCGCCGCTAGCGGACATTGTCGGTGTGACTCGGCAGGTGGCTGTTTTAGCTTTTCAGCTGGGTGACGGTTTCACTAACATTTTGGTACCGACATCGGCATCACTGATGGCAACCTTAGGTGTTTGCCGAGTTGATTGGGGGGATTGGCTTAAGTTCATCTGGCGCTTTATGGTCGCTCTGTTTGTTATCTCTAGTATTGTCGTGGTGAGTGCGCATTATTTAGGGTTTAGTTAAGCGTTATATCGTGTTTGGAATGAATTAAAAAGCGGCATCAAATGATGCCGCTTTTTGTTTTGCATAACAGGGAAAAGAACAAAACATCACTTCATCCATAAGATTAAATGGCTCAAAATAGATCCGCTAATCGGTGATATAGCTGTGCTCATAGTGATTCGAGGGTGATTAGATCATGATTACAGGATGATGAGGTAAGCACCTGTATTGGCTTTGAGTTTGGGAGAGAGTTAAGTACTTAATAACCTACATCAGAACTTTTGTTAACTGCTTTTGTTAACAGCCTTTGATGAGAGCCTTTGATATTAGTCATGTTGGTTTGTGGGAGGTGTGCTATCTATAATTTGTTATGCTGACTTGGTCGTAGTGCCACCAAACAATAACAGCTTCAGTGAACCTAAGGTGTACTGGTTTTAATGTTATTTGGAGATAAAAAAACGGCATCATCAGATGCCGTTGTTTAGGTTTTTAATCCACTTAACTAAGTTAGAGATTTAGAACTTCACTTCACCTTCTAGGAAGTATTCACGTCCGCGTGCGTCATAGACTGAACGCTGGTAATGAGGCCAAGAAGTTGCAGTTGGATCGAAGTTAGGACCCGCATCAAATAAGTTCATAACACCAGCTTGAATCTTGATTGCATCAGTGATGTTGTAACCTGCAGTTAGGTTCCACTTTGTTTGAGAAGCAACTTCATGTGCACTTTCATCAAAAGCTTCACCAGCATCTTCAGCTGACTTCTTGAATGACTTGTAAGACATACCATGCATACGTGCAGTGTGGTAAGCACCAAGTGTTGTTTCGAAATCTTCGATGTAGTAACCCAATACTAAGTTTGCACGGTACTGAGGTAGTCCGCCATCATCGATATCATCATCTACAGAAGCGGTTGGATCTGTTTGTCCTTCAGACAGTAGGATGTAAGTACCGCTGAAGTTAAGCTTTAACTCACCAAGATCGTTTAGATCCCAGCCGTATCCTGCTGTCATATCGATACCACGAACTTTCTGGTAAGCAAGGTTCATAGCGACTGCGTTGATATGTGTAATAGTACCGTCAGCATCACGTGTGATCATATCTTCATATGTATCATATTCACGAGCTGCTTTATCAGCGCTGATATCGCTGACCATATCATCAAGTTTCCACTCCCATAGATCGAATGAAGCGTTAAGTGAGTCACCGCCCCATACCGCGCCTATGTTAGCTGTGTAACCTGTTTCAGCTTGTAGATCTTCGTTAGCACCTGTTGTTGTATCAATATGCAGTTCGTTACAAACTTCATGGATCTTTGGATCAGAGTGTGGCTGACCTGGTGTTCCACCCATAGATTGGCACTGCTTGAAGTCAATAACTTGGTTAAAGCCTTCAGTAGCATCACCATATACGCGGTGCATATCTGGTGCACGGAATACACTTGTCGCAGATGCTCGAACAAGTAGTTCAGCCATTGGACGGTATTGAACAGTAATTTGTGGAGATACGTTACCACCAAAATCACTGTAATCATCGTAACGTAAAGCGACATCAACTGTCAGCTCTTCAAGTACAGGCATGCTAAGTTCAGCATAAGTTGCCCAGTATGAACGCTCGCCAGCACCTGATGAACCACCAGTGGTTAGAATGTTGCCTTTAGCTGATTCAGAATCAGACTCAGACTGATATCCTTGCTCAGTGTATTCAGCACCGAAAGCGAACATAGCTGCACCAGCTGGCATTTCGAATGCGTCACCAGAGATATTAGCTTGTACGTTTTTCTGAGTAGATTGAGCTTGCTCAAATGGTGTGTATGAAGCAGCTTCAACATCAGCAGCATTCATATTTTTGAGTAGTGAGTTACCATTTTCACCTGCAGTGATGTAATCAAACATGCCACCAACAGTTGCATAACCACCACGGAAAACATCAACGTTTGTACGGCCGTAATTTACAGACGCGTCCCAGTTGTAATCTTCAAAAACAACACCTTCAAGGCCAGCAGTGAAGAAGTAGTTACGGGTTTTAGTTTCACCCATGCGGTTGCCAAACTCATGCAGACGGCGAACATAGTAGTAGTCGCCATCGGTTGCATTGGCAAAATCGCCACCAAGTGCAGTAGACTTGTCGTTAAATGTTTTGCTTAGACCGCCACCTGAAACCGTAACATTGCTACCATCGACATTGATGTCGTAATCATTGATTGCCATAGGCTCGATGCGAGTTGTAGATTTAGCTTCTGCAAAATCTAAACGACCGACAAAGGTAACATCATCAGCGAGTTCATAATTAAAGTTTGTTGAGCTGATAAAGCGTGTGCTTTCTGGCTGTAGATCACGCCATTGTGAGCGATCAAATCCACAGATACTACGAGCAGCATCCCAGAAGAAACCACCAGCAGTACACTCTTCAGGAGTTAGTGCACGAGCACCACTTGCACCTGAACTTGCATTTGCTATACGAGCGCCGTAAGAGCTGTATTGAGAGAATTCGCTATGAGGTACTTTATCGGTATGAAGACCAAAGTTCTCACGATCAGTGGCTTTTAACTGTTCATTATCAGTAAATTCGATAAATGTAGATACGTTACCGCGATCAGATGATGCGCCAAGAGAAAGTGCTACGCGGTTACTCGCGCCACCACCTTCAGTGGTGTTACCGTGGCGATATTTAAGTGCAACGCCTTCAAAATCTTTCTTTAGGATGATGTTAATTACACCACCAACAGCATCAGCACCATAAATTGCTGAACCACCAGATTTTAATACTTCGATTCTCGCCACAGCTTCCATTGGAAGGTTCGCTGTATCGACGAAGTTATCAGTACCGCCAGAAGGCTTAGGGTATTGATTAAGACGTTTACCGTCGATTAATGTCAGAGTACGGTTAGCCCCTGCATTACGTAAACTGATAGAAGATGCTGCTGGTGTGAAACCATGCACTGACTGAGTGGTCATAGCGCTAGTGGTTGATGTTAGGCTTTGTAGTGCATCTTGAATGTTGGTAAAACCTTGCTTAGCCATATCATCAGCACTTAATACTGTAACAGGCGTAGCTGTTTCCATATCAGTACGTTTAATACGCGAACCGGTAACTTCAATTCTTTCAACAGACTCATCTTCATTTGCAGCAAATACGGCTGGAGCCGCTAGAGCTGCAGTAGCAGCACCACTTATTAATGCAAAACGCACAGCGTTAGCCATTTTTGAACTTGGCAGCATTTTGTTTCTCCCTGACACTTATTATGATTTTTTAATAATTAATTTTTATATTCATAGCAAAAATATAAACATCTACACAGTTGTTAAAAACCATTGGTGCTTATTAATTAAAATCGCTAGGGTGGGGATATAAGCACGTAGTGATAACATCTGCAATAGCTTGTATTGTTAGAGGAAATGAATTCAAGTTAACTTTTTTGCAACCAAGTTGCTCATAAGTTTTAATGTTTCATTGGTTGCGAGATTGTTAATCATGGGGTTAGGTTTGTTGTGGGAATATGCATTTCAGTTAAATGTTAATATTTGATGTTTTATTGTGCGTTCAACTGTTTTTGTATGTTTAAATCTATTAACATTGATAACAACTGAGCAATAAGTTTTTTTATATAAATATGTAACTTCGAAACAAAATTGATAGAAACGTGATTTAGATCATTAGTTTTAAAACTAAGAATATATCTAAAGAGTTTAAAAAATGACCGCTGTTTACAAGTTGGATTTGATTGTAAATATCAAGTTTAACTAATTGGATTATGAGAGGAGAGAATGATAGGGAGTTAAGTAATAGATCTTAGCCACTGAGTTACAGTGGCTAAGGTATTATCGAACAGTAAGCTCTAGTTTTTACATTTAACCGTAAGCGAGTTAACTTTATGCCGCTTTTGCTCCGAGAGTATAGTGCGTCAAGTATCGATAGGTGACATAAAGCACAACTAATGTCGCTATGAAGAGTTCGCCAGCAGCAGCTTGTTGTATTAAGTGGCTAAGATCACTTGACCCATATACCTCAGTAAGCCAGTAATATGTTTTCGTTAATGCTGTAGCTCCTATCACCATAGGGAAAGTAAACGCTGCGTAGCCTGGTGAAAAGGGCAGTCTCATTAAGTGAAAGAAGGCGAGATAGATAACACTCGTCATTAGGATGGCAATACTTAGTAATAGTGCCACTATGACTACCGAAGGGTGGTTACTTATCGTCAAGTAACCTGCCAAAGATAGGCTTGCCGGCGCTGCCATAATTGCAATTGTTGGTTTTGCCGCGTCTGGAATAGGGGCACAAAATATTAAGCGGTATAACATAATGGGTAACATCACTAAGTAACATGCCATACCAAAGTTAAGTGTCGCTTGCGCTATCCATTGAAGATCTAATTGGTTTGATGGAAAGCTTACTGCAGCGACAATAATGCCAATTGGAGGAACGAACCAGCTCGGTACCATATGTTCCAGTTTAAAATCAATTGCCCTGAAGTACACAAACATACTGAGAAAAACTAGGTGGATTATAATAGCAACGACCCAGATAATTTGGCCTGTCAGTGCATATATACTTCCAATCGCATTGGAAACGACCATAAGGGCCATGGCAAATGTAGGTATAACACTGCCAACGACAGGGTGGGTTAACTCATCTTTGAGTATATTCGGATGAAGCGCAAATTTAATGACAAGCGTACTTAGCATTACAGCCGCTATACCTGCACTAAACATCTGTCCGAGGCCATTCATACTAGGCAACATACTCTCCCAAGCCCAGCCTAAGCTTGCAATAGCAAGTGCTAAACCAGCCATTGGACTGGGTAAACGTGAAGCTCTATGTGAAAGGTGCTGAAAGGTAGATTTCATCTCTACTCCCTAGGTAATAAGTGATATCACTATGTTAAGGGAGTAGAGTGAGTAAGAATATTTGATTGTACTTACTCAATAGTTAAATTAAATTTAACAATTGAGTAGTTCAGATAAAGTTTGCTTAAATGGGTTTGAGTTTGCAGCGTAATAAAGTATGCCCTAATCCAATTTCATCTATATCTTCATCAACATATAAGCCCGCTTCAGAGATGAGGCTTAGCATATCTTTCGAGTGATACATTCTACTGTCGCCATTTGCCATAGCGGTGAAATAGATAGATGTTGCATTAACACAATAAGCCCCAGCCTCAAAGGGCTGTCTGTCCCAGTAAGTTTCTAAAATGCAGAGCTCACTCGCTGAAGTCATACTTTTAGCTGTTCGCTTTAAAATGCTCAATATTTGTGGTTTTGAAAAGCAATCTAAAAATTGGCTCATCCAATAGAGATCGCCACCGTTGCAAAATGACTGGCTTTCATCGAGTAGATCGCAGGGAAAGCCATTAACTCGTTGACCAACGCCTTTTTCCTGTGCATTTTTTAACGCCACCTTGAGTTGTCCAGGTAGATCCATAATGGTTATCTTGACGTCAGTATTGTAGCCAGTGCAAGCAAGTGCCCATTTTCCAGTATTACCACCAACATCGATGATATGTTGAGGGTCACTTTTGAAAATAAGTGGTAATAGCTGACCAAAAGCATGATCTGAATAGTAGTGGTCGAACTCAAACCAACTCTGTTTTACCTGTTCAGGAAGCTCGCTAAGGGTCGGATATATGGTTTCCCAATCACCAAAGACTTTCAGACCATTTGGTTTGCCCTCTAGTAGCGAAGACTCCAATTCAAACATGCCTTGATAGCAAACGTCATGAACAAAGTTAAGGTTCACTTTTGCCATATCATCATGGAGTAAAAAGTAGCCAATTTTATCGAGACGGTATTGTGAATCGTTTTGCCATAAAAGACCCATGCTGAGTCCCATGTCGATCAGTACGCTTATAGCGTATTCTGAAAGTGAGGTTTTATCCTTAACTTGCTCCAGTGAGCAACCTTCTTCACCGGCGGCATCTATCAGTTCTAAAATACCAAACTTTAATAGGCAGCGAGCAACCTGAAAGGTAATTGGAGCAAAAGCAATCTTTTGTGCTTCAAATTTTGCATCGAAAGCACTGACATCCTGTGGAGATTGGTAAAAAGGCATAATGAAAAAAGGCTCATATATATAAGTAAAAACGCAACTTACTCTATCATGATGAGCAGAAAGAACGGTATGAAATAATTGTTTTTAGGATTCTATTATGAAAACTTGTGATGAACTCGGACTTTAGTTGAGAGGGATATCTTGATGGTACCTAATGTGTCACTCGCTTGAGTACCTCTGCAAATGCTCCTGGGAATGTTCCAATACCCACAATTGTGGCGATGATCATCCAAGAGGTGAGCTTATCTTTAAGGATTAGCGGGCTCAAATGTGCTGAAGCGCTAGGTTGATAAAACATGATCACAACAACTCTGAGGTAAAAGTAGAGCCCAATTACACTCGCAACAACCAACATGCTCAATGGCCACCAGATCTCGCCAGCAATTGCTGCAGTAATAAGATAAAACTTGCCCATAAATCCCACCGTTAATGGAATACCGGCTAGGGATAGCATTAGGAGACTTAAACAACTAGCCTGCAAAGGTTGCAACCAAAAAAGGCCGGTTAATTGCGAGATTGAGGATTTAGCACCCAGTTGCATCAAAATGAGGAAAGTGCCTGTCAGTGTGATGAGGTAGGCCAATAGATAAAACAGCATAGCTTCAGTAGTGAAAATATCATCATTCAGCAAATTAACGTCATGATTGACCAGCAGTAAAATTATCAATAGATAGCCGAAATGGGAAATTGAAGAAAAAGCCAAGATCCGCATTATCCTCTGTTGCTGTAATGCGAGTAGGTTACCCATCAGCATAGAGCACACAGCTACAAGGGTAATGCTGTCGACAAGAGTGTGGTATTGCTGCCATTGTGCGAAGCTAAAGAGTCGCCATAAAACGATAAATGCAGCAAATTTCGAGATAATCGCTAGCAGGGCTGTACTAGGGAGTGGAGCTCCTTCAAATATGTCCGCAACCCAAAGATGACAAGGCACCAGTGAAAGTTTAAAGCAGAGACCAATAAAGATGAAAGTACCGCCAATCGGTAAGAGAAGCTGACCACCCTCAAAGGCCATCAGAGTGGTTGGGCTTAAGCTCGCTATGTTTGTTTGATGGATGTTACCTGTGAATACGGTTTCAAATGATAAGCTGCCTGTTTGTAAATATATGAGGGCCATTCCCATCAAGATTAACGCTGAGGCCACAGCCGACAACACAAGATACTTTACCCCCGCCTCATGATTACTACTATCTGTTTTAGAGTAAGCAATCATGCCTACAAATGAGAGGCTCATTATCTCTAGTGATATGAAAAAACTTGCGAAGTGTTGGCTAGAAGTCAGTGAGGTAGCGCCTATAGCAAGTGTTAAAACCAGCAAGTAAAATTCTTCATTGCTGTTGCTATTGAGCTTTAGCCACTGATAGAGCTGACTCCATAATGCTATTATAAAAATTAAAATACTGGTTGAGATAAAGGCATTTACAGAGTTAAAAATAAATAGTGGCAGGGAAAGGGTTGCAGCATCAATTAAATAACATTGAACTAAAGCAGCCCCAATCAATGCCAGACCAGATATCCAAAATGCGTGTTGATGGTTTCGCTTCAATGCAATGCTTATCAATAAGGTAAGTATGGCAGTCAGTAAGATAAGTGTAGGAAGATAATGGCTAGTCATTATGTCACCCCTTCAATACGCGTTACCGCTAATATTTGCATTAAAGGTTGCTGTAACAGATCCAGAATTGGCTGCGGATATATGCCAATTAATATTAAACCAGTGGCAATACAAAATAGTGTTGCTCGCTGTTTAATATTCAGATCTGAAGGAGTCGCTAAAGCCTTATCTAGATGTACCGTCGCAGCTAATATATTGCTTTTACCTGGGCCCCAAAAGCTTTTTTGAATAAGCCGAAGTGAGTAAATTGCACCTAGAATTAATCCAAGAGATGCAGCTACGGCAAAATAAGCATTTTGCTCAAATGTGCCAATGAGTACGAGTAGCTCGCCGATAAAATTACCTAACCCAGGCATGCCTAAAGAGGCTACGGCGAAAAAGAGTCCCATAGCGCTCAAATTAGGTAACTGTTGCCATAAGCCAGAAAACTGATTGAGATCTCTCGTGTGTAACTTGTGCTGTATCAAGCCAACAAGCATAAATAGAGCAGCACTACTCAGGCCATGAGCTAGCATCTGTATCATGGCACCTTGAAGGGCGATATAGTTCAAGCTAAAGCACCCGAGTACAACAAATCCCATATGACTCACACTCGAGTATGCAACGACTCTTTTCAGATCATGCTGAGCAAATGCCAAGACAGCTCCATAGATGATACTCATCACCCCAAGCAGCAGCATAACTGGAGACCAAAACTGTACAGCGTCAGGGAATAAGGGGAGCACAAACCTAATTAATCCATAGCCTCCAGTTTTAAGCAAAATAGCCGCTAAAATGATGCTTACTGGTGTCGGTGCTTGAGTGTGAGCATCTGGCAGCCAAGGGTGAAAGGGAAATGCGGGAAGTTTGACGAGAAAGGCGAGTATAAAGCCTAAGCAGATCCATTGACCAATAGGGGCGACAATAGGAGATTGAATGAGTGTGTGATAGTTAAAACTGAGTATTGATGTTTCCTGGTAGTGTGTTGCTGCTAAAGCGATAATGCTGAGTAGCATCAATAAACCGCCAGCTTGGGTGAACAGAAAAAACTTAAGTGCTGCATATCGACGATTTTCATGTCCCCAAATTGCAATAAGAAAATAAAGTGGGACCAACATAACTTCCCAAAATACAAAAAATAGCAGTAGATCCATGGCAAGAAAAACACCAATAATGCCAGCAAAAGTCCAAAGAAAGTTGAAGTAGAAGAAACCTTGGTGCTTTTTTATCTCTTCCCACGCTGAAGAGAGAGCAAGTAGCCCAACCAATAAGGTGAGTATGATTAGCGCTAGACTTAAACCATCCATTGATAACTGTGCGCCAATATTCAGCCTCTCTATCCAGATCACCCCTTCGTCAAATAGCCATTGCCCCCGATGGTCTCCATTGAAAAGCGTATTTGAAAGGGTTGTCGTTAATAAGAGAAGTAAGACTAAGCTGAGAGTAACAAGCGTTATTGTCTTAGGGAGTCTAGTGCTTATTTTCTCACTATATAAGGCGATAACGCCACCTAGCAAAGGGAGTATGATTAACGTCGTCAATATCATCTGATCAATCCCCATGCAATTACAACGGCACAAAAGATGACTAAACTGGCGCTATAGCTTCTGAGTTTTCCCGTTTGCAGTTGATTTAGTAATAAGTGCAGTTGGTGGCTAAATCTCTCCATAGCAGTATAAGCTGAGTCAATTAAATCATGACGATTGGCGTACGTTATGTTACGAAATGGCTGGATAATTAATGTGTTATACAGTGCATCAAACCCCCAACCTGAACGCAAGAAAACGACAATCGTGTTTGTTGATTGACCTGAATTATTTGTCGTAGTAAACAGGCCTTTTTTGAATAACCACCATGCCAATAAAATGGTCGCGATAGGCAATATGATTGGCAACCAATGTTGCAGTGGACTTAACGTACCTGAGCCTGACATTCCGAACTCATTAAAAAGGTGTGAAACTCCTGTAGGCTGAATGCCACCGAGTAGAGATAAAGTCATCAAAATGATAAGTACTGAGCCCATGACGATAGGTGTGCTGTGAGTCGGCGTGAGCTTTTGAGGGCCACAAAAGATGAGAAGAAATAGCTTTGCACTGTAGAGTGCAGTAAAAAAGGCACCAAGCAATGCACACCACCACAATATGGACTGATGACTTAAGGCTACTTGCTCTAATATTAATTCTTTACTGAAAAACCCGGATGTCATCGGTAGCGATGCGAGTGCGGCACAGCCGATAGCAAAGCTAGTTGCTAACAGTGGTAGTCTTTGGCGCAATCCTCCCATTTTTGTTATGTCTTGCTCATGATTCATACAATAGATAAGTGCGCCAGCACTAAGAAAGAGCAGTGCTTTAAAGAAAGCATGTGTCATTAGATGAAATACTGCACTTGATACAGAGCCAACACCTAATGCGAGAAACATATATCCGAGCTGACTAATTGTCGAGTAAGCCAATATGCGTTTTAGATCAGATTGGCAAAGTGCCGATGTTGCCCCTAGTAGCAAGGTGAACACGCCTGTAAATGCGATAACAGTGAGTACATGTGGAGAGAGCTGATAGAGGGCATCATTTCTGGCAACTAAGTAGATGCCAGCGGTAACCATAGTTGCAGCGTGGATAAGTGCGCTGACAGGTGTTGGGCCGGCCATCGCGTCTGGTAGCCAAGAGTGGAGAGGGGCCTGGGCTGATTTACCTGCTGCGCCTGCAAACAGTAGTAAACAAGCTAAATTAATTAACGTTGAGTTAGGGAGGTCTGCTTGCTGTGATATTAACTGTGACTCAATTTGGATCTGCTGAATATTAAGTGAGTTGAATTGATAAAACAGTATGATGATGCCGATTAGCATCGCTGTGTCACCAATACGAGTGATAATAAAAGCTTTATTAGCGGCCTGATTATTTACCGTTTTTTTATACCAAAAACCAATCAATAAATAACTGCAAAGCCCAACGCCTTCCCAGCCTAAATAAAGGAGTATTAAGTTATCTGCCAGCACCAGAAACAGCATGGCTGAAACAAACAGGTTTAAGTAGGCAAAAAATCGACATTGATGACTATCATCTATCATGTAACTTGCTGAATAGAGGTGAATCAATGTACCGATGCAGGTGATGATAGTGAGCATGACCAGTGATAAAGGATCGAGATATAACCCAAATCTAAACGTTAAGAGATCAAGGTTTAGCCACTCTCCCAGTTGGGCTTGAACAATGAATAACTCATGCTCCCAAAGCATAACGTTCAGTGTCAGGGTAAGCAGTGCGGATAAGGTGACAGAGCCTACGCCTAGCACTCTTATCCAGCCTATTTGGGGCTGAAAAAGTAATAAACAGATAGCGCTAGAAAGCGGGAGTAAAGGGATTGCTTTCAAAATAATATCCATATCAGCCCCTCAACTTGGTGAGTTTATCGACATCTAAGTCTTTTTGATGTCTGAATATATGGATAACGAGTGCGAGACCGACTGCGACCTCAGAAGCTGCCAGTGTGAGAATGAGCAAGTACATCAGTTGCCCGTCTACATTGTTATGTAAACTTGCAGCAGCGATGAATATTAAAGCAATACCGTTAAGCATTATCTCCAATGAGATAAGCATAAAGAGCAAGTTTCTACGGCTAAGTAAACCAAATAAGCCGATAGTGAATAGCACGATACTTAACACGAGCACCCAGATAATCGCTATCATCAGCGTTTGCTCCCTGTGTTAATAGTGTCAATAGTGTTCAGGTTTGTGCTGTCGAGACTTGATACTATTTTGATGGGGGCATGATCCGCTTTTACAAAACCAGCTTTTACAGTACTAGCCTCGCCGGGCTGGTGGCTGTGGTTAACCTCGAGCTGGTTTTTACTGTACTGCCCCTTACCGAACTGTCTCTTGGTTATATGTATCGCGCTGACAAGGGCTGCTAGCAGCAGAACTGCAGATAAAACCACTAGAGCTTGGTAGCGCCCAAACAGCGCAATAGCGAGTTGTTTCACTGAAACACTATTGATTAACGTTTCGGTATGTAGGCCGACAGCACCCATGGAGATCACGAGCAGTTCAATCACTAATATGCTCGACAGTATCAGCGGGCCCATTGCCGCCTTGGTGCTAAAAAGTTTACGCTCAGAAGATAAGCTGTGCTCACCTTGGTGCAACATCATAGTGACGAAAACGAATAACACCATGATTGCCCCTGCGTATACGATGATCTGTAAAGCGGCAGCAAAAGGGGAGCCGAGCAAGAAAAAGATGAGTGCAACGGCTAGCATCATAGTCACTAAATAGAGGAGGGCGTGAACAATATTGTGCGATGTAACCGTGATGAGTGCAGCTACAATGGCAATAGTGGCTGTGAGCAGAAATATTAATTCGTTCATGGCAGTAAGCTCCTTACGTCGATAGGCGCCTGTTCATTCACTGCTTCGCCTTTCTCTTTACCTGAAATTGCTTTACCACTGACCTTATAAAAATTGTATTGATGGTATTTTCCAGGGCCATCAATCAGCAAGTGTTGCTTTTCGTAAACTAGGTTTTGTCTGTCATATTCAGCCATCTCAAAATCAGGGGTAAGTTGTATGGCATGTGTTGGGCATGCCTCTTCGCAAAAGCCGCACATAATACAGCGTGAAAAGTTGATGGTGAATGTATCTGCTTGCCAGCGGCCATCGGATAACTCTGTTTTTTCCACAGAGATACAGTCGACTGGACATGCTACTGAGCAAAGGTTACATGCTACGCATCGTTCCTCTCCGTCAGGATCTCGAGTGAGGATAATACGTCCCCTGTAACGAGGTGAAAGATAAGGCTTCTCCTCTGGATACTGGCGGGTATCAGCAGGTGTAAACGTATGTTTAAGGACAGAGATAAGGGTTTTTATTTGACTAATCAAACTCACTCTCCTTTAAAGTTCTACTGTTAACTGCCAAAGGGCTGTTAACAGTAGATTCAAAAGTGATAGAGGAAGGAGTACCGCCCAGCCAAACCGCATCAATTGGTCGTACCTAGGTCTAGGAATGGCTGCTCGTAGAAGTATGAAAAACAAAACGAAAAAAACTGTTTTTAGTAAAAACCAAACAATGGGGGGGAGAAGAGGGCCTTGCCATCCGCCAAAATAGAGTGTGGTAATAAGCGAGGAGATAAAGATAACGCCAAGGTATTCGCCTATAAAGAACATACCAAACTTCATGCTCGAATATTCGGTATGAAAACCTGCGACAATCTCTGTTTCAGCTTCAGGTAGATCAAATGGTGCCCTGTGGCTTTCAGCGACCCCTGCAATTAAAAAAAGTATAAACCCAAGCGGTTGATAGACAATAAACCAGTAATCATGTTGTTGATGGACAATCTCATTGAGGCTGAAACTTCCACTGATTATTACGACTCCCATTATAGCCAAGCCCATAAAGACTTCATAAGAGAGCATTTGAGCTGCGGTTCGCATTGCGCCGAGTAGCGCGTACTTACTATTTGAAGAGAAGCCTGCCAGCATGATGCTGTAAACTGATAATGAGCTTAATGCGAGAATAAACAATAGTGCATTATTAAAATCAGCAATCTGTATGTCTGGTGAAAATGGGATGATGGCGAAGCCAAGTAGTGTCATCATCATGAGTATCATAGGGGCGATGATAAAGAGCGCTTTATCAGCAAAGGGAGGCACCCAATCCTCTTTAGTAAAGATCTTAATCATGTCAGCGATGACCTGAAGTAGCCCCATTGGGCCGACTCGATTAGGCCCTAGTCTATCTTGCCACACCCCTAGTAAGCGCCTTTCAAGCCAAGTCGACCAAGCTGCGGCTAACAGTAATAGCAGCAAAACACTTGTTGGCACTAGCAGAACGTCAAGAAGTGCCATCATTTACCTCTCTATTTTTAAGGGGGATTAACTTGGCCCGCTTGCCAAGTAAGCAGAGCAAGGGGTTAGGAATTTGAGCGACAGCTGATGATTGGAAGTCGTTGACTTCACATATTAATTTGACGCTGTGTTTTGAACCTTTAACCAGTATAAGCTCGCCATGAGCTAGGTTCAGTTTTGCTGCAAGGGATGAGTGGAGGCTAATACGTGGCTCTGGTGTCATTGTTCTAACTGATAGTGAGCACGCAGCAAGTTCAAAATCAGCGTATAGATTCGCCTTTGGTGTTAAAGGCGTTGTGAGAGATTCATCATGATGAAGAGCCTCTTGCTCATAACTGCTTACCTCAGATAAGTCGCACTCTTGTATCCTGTCATCTGTTTTGGCGCTATCAAAAATCTTTATACCAGCTATCCATGGAGAGTCTTGAGTATTGCTATAACGGACTTGGTCTGAGTTCCATTTGGGTGACCAGCTATTGGCGGGTAATACTGTGATCACATTAATCTGGCTTTGCCTGAAGCCTGCTACTCCCTCCATAGATTGAGTAAATGGCATCTTGCTATCAGATAAAGGGGGCTTCTCTTTTACATCTGAAGTGGCATTGATAGCGGTTCGAGCACTTGAACGGCAAGTTTGCTTAGCAATGTTAAAGGGGCTCGCTTGGATTATTTCATCGAGTGTAGAGAATGTCTTGATAGGCTTAAAGTCAAGGTTTTGCTCTGATAACCATAGATGTATCTGCTCACTCGTTGTAAGGCCCGTGAGTTCTGATAGCCATCGCCATGGCATTTGACGATGATTAAGTGGCTGAATAGTCGAGAAGGCAAATTGCAGTCTGCCTTCTGAGCTTAAGTAGCAACCTTCTGATTCTGCAAAAGAGGTTGCAGGCAAAACAAGATCGGCCATTTTGGCCGTGGGTGTGAGTACTTGGTCGATAACAATTATGTTATCAACTGCGTCGAAAACGGCCTCAAGCTGTGAAGCGTCGATATAGCGGTATAGATCAGTCTCAAGAATAATAATGCTGACTGGCAACGCGATGGTATTTTCACTGCTTTCACCTTGTTTGTTTGAGTGAGCTGTGAGCATACTCACAAATGACTCAACGCCTTTAGGGCCCCTTTTTTCAACATCTTTTGCATTAACACCTTTTGTACCCACTGGCGCGGTAACCATCTGATTGGCGAGCATCCCCAGATGAAGATCGTTAGCATGTTTAGTGACACCATAGCATCCAGTATTACCGTTCACTGCTTTGAGCAAGCGTATTAACAGCAGAGTCTCTTTTAACAGCGTAGGGCTTTGACTCTGTAAGCCAGATATGACTACTGGGTTATTAGCATTAATGAGGCCTTGAGCAATAGCGAGTATACGAGTAGAGGTTGGGGTGTGAGGCAAAGGGAGCGTTGGGTTGGTTTTCTGGGTTATTGCTTCACTGAGTGATTTAAGCCTGAGTTGACTGGCTTCATCGGGTAAGGGGAGCGCTACCGTTTTTTCATATAAGGCGTTAAATATCAGCGTCTGTAGCTCTTTCACTAGCGAGACTTGCTCATTCGGCGAGGCTATCAGCTCATCACTCGCAATGTTTTTGAGTTCAGATATTGCAACGCTGATAATGTTAACGGGTGAGCGAGTATCTTGTGCGATATTTCTAACGGCATCGTCCTGCCAGTACTGGACACCCAATCTTGCTGCTTGTTGTATGCCTAAATTGCGACTCATTTGTCGAATTGATAGTGCTAATCTAGGCGCGGTATGGCTGATATCTTCATTAATAATGAGGGCGCAATCACAGGCTTGAACTTGTTTAATAGAGAGGGGGGATATCCCTTGCTGCTGATAAAAGTGAGTGAGCATCTGTAACATCAATAGCTCATTATCGGATACGCCGAGGTAGAAATTATCTTCACCTACCAGTTTCATTAATGCTGCATTATTTTCTATGTGAGTTCTTGCTGAGCCAAGTGCAATCCAGCGATGAGAGTTAGCTGTATCTAAGGGGGTAATTATTTGAGTTAGCGCTTGTATGGCTTGTGTCGAGCTAATCGTATCTGTGGTTTGTGTATGATTGTTTCTTCTTAATGGTTCATCAAGTCGCTCACTATGATTGACATGCTCATAACCAAAACGGCCTGTATTACAGATAAAGTGACCGTTGATATCATCATGATGTCGATTCGTGACTCGGCGAACCTTACCATCACGCTCACCTAAGGTGATATTACATCCTAGGCTGCAGTGTGGGCAGATGGTCGGGGCGGTTTGTAGATCCCACTTGCGAGTATAGTGCTCAGAAAAAGGCTTATCGGTAAATACACCCGTTGGGCAGACCTCTGCGAGATTACCTGAAAAACTATTTTCCAGCTTTCCAGGTTTTACTCGGCCGAAATAGAGATGACTTTTGGATCCAAATACATTGAGATCTTCACCTCCACAGTGATCGCGATAGAATCGAACACAGCGATAACACCCAATACATCGGTTCATCTCATGAGTGAGCAAAGGGCCGAGATATTGGTTCAGATGAGTGCGTTTTTTTCCTTGGTAGCGCCTGTTTATATGGCCACTCATTACAGTCATATCTTGCAGGTGACAGTTTCCCCCCTCTTCACATACTGGGCAGTCATGAGGGTGCCCAGTCATGATAGTTTCAATATTTGTTTTTCTAAAGGTGCTTGAGCTTAGATCTTGCATTGAAATGATCATGTCATCAGTCACTGGGGTCATACATGACATGACCAAGCGCCCAACAGTATCTTCGGCATTTTGATGCAGTTTCACCGCGCACTGTCTGCATGCGCCCACAGAGCCTAACTCAGGATGCCAGCAGAAGTAGGGGAGATCGAGACCTAATGAGAGACAGGCTTGTAACAGGTTTCCCGCTTTGGGTACTTGATAGTTTTTGTTATCAATGGTGATAGTGACACCTTGGGGTTCATGAGCTTTATGAGTCATAGGTTGACCTCTTGGTGCCCATGAGAGCTTGAGGTGTCTGAAGCTGTCTGCTCATTGTTTGAAATAAGGCTGTCAGTTTGCTGATAGGGACAGCACTGATGATTAATGTGGGATTCAAAGTCTTTTTTAAAATACTTAAGCGCACTCTGTAGGGGCTCAACCGCGCCAGGTGCAAGCGCACAAAAGGTATTACCTGGGGCGGCGAACTGGCAGAGCTCCTTTAATTGCTGCAGATCTTGTAGCTCACCTTCTCCACGCTCAATCTTTTCGAGCAATGATACGGCCCAAGGTAGGCCATCTCGGCAAGGGGTACACCAGCCACAAGACTCTTGAGCGAAAAATTTAACTAAGTTGAGTACCATAGCAATAGGGCAATATTTATCATCTAGAATAATAATCGTTCCAGTGCCCATACGACTGCCTAATTTACCAATCTCATCGTAATCCATGTGGGCATCTAAGTGCTCATTAGTTAGAAAGTCAGTAGAGCCGCCCCCAGGAAGGAAGCCTTTTAGCTGGTAGCCTAGGCTCATTCCGCCAGCGTGCTCCTCGATGATCTCCCTAATGCTTGTCCCCATGGGCAGCTCCCAGAGCCCTGGTTGTTTGACTCTACCACTCACCCCAAAAATTTTAGTGCCAGCATCTTGGCCGAGCCCAAGTGCTTTAAACCATTGGCTACCAAAGTTGATGATGTGGGGGAGGTTGCAGTAAGTCTCAACGTTATTGACTATGGTTGGTTTTCCCCAAAGTCCTGCCACTTGCGGAAAAGGTGGTTTACTTCTAGGGTTAGCCCTTTTCCCCTCCATAGCGTTGATTAACGCAGTTTCTTCACCGCAGATATAGCGTCCAGCGCTGCTGTGAATATGAATATCGAAGTTAAATGTCTGGCCACAAATATGCTTGCCAAGTAGTTGCTTATTACGACACTCCTCGATAGCTGCTTGTAATCGCTGCTGGGCGAGGTAGTAATCCCCTCTTAAAAAGATATAACCCTGATCGGCACCTAGAGTAAGGCCTGCAATCAGTAATCCTTCAATGATTTGATGGGGGGTACGCTCAAGTAACCAGCGGTCTTTAAATGCACCGGGCTCCATTTCATCGGCATTAACGATGAGGTATTTTTGTGATGGCGCGTCTTCGCCACGTGGTACAAAGCTCCACTTTAGCCCTGTTGGAAATCCTGCACCGCCGCGCCCCCTAAGGTTAGATTGTTTTATCTCTTCTAACAGCGTCTCTGGGCTCATACTTAAGGCTTGCTTGAGCCCATCATAACCACCTAAGCGGATGTAGCTGGCTAAGCGCCAGCTGTTGGGGTCATCTGTAATAAAGCGCGTTAGTGGGTTATGAGGAGGGTTCATGACTTATCACCGCGTAACTGGTTAATCAGCTGGGTTGTACTGTGTGGCGCTAATTGTTGATAAAGCTGTTTTGCCGCAATCATTACTGGCGCTTTATCACAGGCGCCTAGGCATGGCAGCGGAATAAGGGTGAATCGATTATCGGCAGTAGTTTGTCCCGGTTGAATATGTAGCTGATTAATGATGGTGTCCCTCACTAACTGCCCCCCCATCAGATCACAACTGATGCCGTTGCATGGATGAAGCACTATTTCACCAACAGCTTGCCTGAAAATGAGATTATAAAAAGTCGCTACAGAGTCGAGGTTAGAAACTGGGATATGGGTGTATTGAGAGAGTAGTAACAAGCTTTCGTCACTGACCCAGCCACGCTTTTCCTGAATGATTTTAAGGGCATCTATAGAAATAGCTGCTCGGTTAGGCGCAGATGAAAGTAATTTGTCAATCTGTCTCATTTCACAACTGCTTAGTGATGAGCTTTCACCTTGAGATTCCATCTTAGATGGAACCTGCTGGTTACTTGTTGTGAGTGGACAAGTGCCTATGGTACTCATTGAAGCTTGAGTCTGGGTTTGTTCGTATCGAGTTTCAGGCCTTTCTAAATCATCAGGTGAGTCTGTTCTGCTTGTACTTTGGCACTTATCATCAGATGTCTTATTTACAGACATCACCTCTTGGATCGGTATCATCAACTCTTGATTGAATGATTGAGGCATATCAGCTCCTACCTGTCCACATCGGCCATAACAAAGTCGATACTGGCCAGTATCACAATCAAATCGGCCACCATCAGTCCTTTTGTCATTTGAGGGATCATCTGTAAGTGTGGAAATGAGGGGGTACGGATCCGTGTTCTGTAACTGGAACTGGTTCCATCGCAGATAAGGCTATAAGCATTAATCCCCTTAGTGGCTTCTACCGCAAAGCTAGACTCCCCTTTTGGCATCACCGCCCCCCAGCTAACATTAATGAAGTGCTGGATTAAGGTTTCGATATCTTGTTTGCTCTGCTCTGTTTTTGGTGGTGTGGTCAAGGGGTGAGCGGTTTTGTAATCGCCTTCGGGCATATGGTCGATACATTGCTGGATGATTTTGATGCTCTGCCTCATCTCATCAACTCTGAGCTGACAACGATCATAGGCGTCACCGTTATCAGATGTCGGTACATCAAATTGATAGTTTTCATAACCTGAGTAGGGGCGGGATTTTCTAAGGTCCCAATCAGAGCCTGTGGCTCTAAGACCGACTCCGGAAATATTCCACTCTAGCGCCTGCTGGGTATTATATTTACCAATACCAACGGCTCGCTGTTTAAGAATACTGTTCTGCATCACCATGACTTCATATTCGTCGAGTTTGGCTGGGAAATAGTCAACAAACTCTTGCATCATAATATGCCAGCCGTGAGGAAGGTCTTGGGCGACACCGCCAATCCTAAACCAACTTGGGTGCATCCTAGCGCCAGTGATAGCCTCTATGATGCTAAACAGTTTTTCTCTATCAATAAAAAGATAAAATATGGGGGAAAGTTGGCCGACATCTTGAGCAAACGTGCCAAAGAACAGCATATGGCTGAGAATACGGAAGCACTCAGCTAACATGACTCGAATGCATTTAACCCGCTCTGAAACCTGAATATCGGCTAATTGCTCAATGGCTAATATGTAAGGGAAGTTATTCATCACTCCCCCTAAGTAATCGATTCTGTCTGTATAGGGGATAAAGCCATGCCAGGTTTGTCGCTCGGCAATCTTTTCTGCACCTCGGTGATGGTACCCTATGTCAGGTACTGCATTTTTTATCCGTTCACCATCGAGTTGTAATGCGACTCTAAACACACCGTGAACACTTGGGTGATTAGGGCCTAAATTGAGGAATAGGTAATCATTATCTTCATTCGAATCATCCATTCCCCACTGTTTTGGGTCAAAACGAAGTGCATCTTGCTCCATTGCTAGCTTGTCATCATCGAGTGTAAAGGGCGGGTTCTCAGTTGCACGGCAGGCAAACTCTTTCCTTAATGGATGGCCTGTAAAAGTTGCCGGTAACAGGATTCTGCATAAATTGGGGTGTCCATCAAATACAATCCCAAACAGATCCCACGCCTCGCGCTCATACCAGTTTGCCGATGGCCAAATCGGGGTAATACTTACCTGGTGCTCAGCTTCTTCTATCGCGATTTTTATCCGTATGTCTTGGTTGCGCTGTATTGACAGAAGTTGATAGACAATGGTGAAACATTTGGTTGGCAAACTCTTCCTATCAAGTCTTAAACGTTCATCAACGGCATAGAGGTCGAATAGAAAGTTAAATGGTTCTGGTAGGTTTTTAAGTAGGGTTAATACGGGGATTAATTGGGTTTTATCTATCCAGATGGTTAATATTTCATCTTTGGTTTTTTGGATGTAGCTATCATCAGTCAGTAAACGTTCGAGTTCAGGCAGGCCAGCCAATGTGTGCTCGGCGCGTTGGAAAGGGGCGCTAGGTGGTGTTGACAACTCCTTCGTCAAGATACCCATAGGTTACACCCTGTCCGGTGGCGTCAGTTTATTAACCGTTTGACGCCCCGATTGCTTTTCATCGCGTAGGTTTCTGCAAGCAAATGCGTGTATCTCTTCGGGTGAGAGCACACGATCAAGTGGCCTTCTTTGCTTCGGTTCGCCATTTTTAATGGCTTCTTGAAGTAAGGTTAACCCGTACATCAATGCTTCAGGTCTTGGGGGGCAGCCAGGAACATAAATATCGATAGGCAAGAAGCTATCGGCACCCTGTACCACACTATACACATCGTACATACCACCAGAGTTGGCACAAGACCCCATGCTGATCACCCATTTGGGTTCTAACATTTGGTCATAAAGGTGTTTAATTACAGGAGCCATTTTTAAAAAGACGGTACCAGAAATAACAATAAGATCCGCTTCTCTCGGTGTCGCTCTAATGACTTCAGAACCAAAGCGAGCGATGTCGTGTCGACTGGTAAACGAGGTAGCCATCTCTACATAGCAGCAGGATAATCCGAAGTTAAATGGCCAAAGAGAGTTACTTCTACCCCATGCAACAAGATCTTCTAAGCGGGTAACCAATATATTTTTTTCAACCACTTCATTTAAAGAGGGGGCGGAGGAGCTTGTAGCAATTAGCTCACTCTTTTTATCGTTAGGTTTACTCAGTTGCCAGCGCATCAGATGCTCCCCCATCTTTTGTGCCCCAATCAAAGGTGCCCAGTTTTATCTCATAAATTAACGCAATAAATAACGCGAGAATAAAAATGCTTGCCGTAAAAAATCCAGGCCAACCAGTCTCAAGCACAACAAGAGACCATAGGTAAAGAAAAACAGCTTCTATATCGAAAATGACGAAAGAGATGGCAATGAGGAAGTAATTTACATTCCAGCGAATATTCGTGTCACCTACAGGTACAATGCCTGATTCATAAGGGTCAATATTTTTACGCTTAGTGCCTTTAGGGTTAAGCGCGTGGGATACAATAATCATGGTCGAGGTGACTATGATTATTGCAAATATATAAAAAATAAAACTCGCAGAGAGCATAATGTTCAGCGCCTTATTCTTTGTTTATTATCCCAAAAATACGTGTATTCACCCTATGCTTCGATTGAGTCAAAGCATAGTTCACAATATTAGTTCAAAAATTTCTTATTGTTATTAATTAATAATTTTGCAGCATATTGATATCTAATGAACTTACGCTGCAAAACTACATAAAAGTGGGTGCGAGCAATGCGTTAAGCACACAGTGATCCGATATCGATTAGCTAAACTAAGCGTGTATGGCCTTGGCTATACATGGCTTTCAAATGCTCATCGATCGCTCTTAGCACTGCAGAACGATTTATTATCCCGACTAACTTATTATCATGATCTGTGATTGGATATATCTTGGGCTTGTGATGGGTCATTTGCTGGGCAAGGTCCAATACTGATGATTCCTTTTTTACAGTGAGTGGCTCTTTATGCATAACATCGCCAACATGGTAATGATTTTCATTGAGGTAGGTGGCTTCAAGCATTTTACTTAAACAGTCTTGCTCTGATAGAAAGCCAATAACCTTTCTATTTTCATCTACAACAGGGCCGCCAATTTGGTTATTTTCTAGGAAAAGTTCAACGGCTTCAGCTATTGGCATTTGGGCCGTAAATGTAACTGGATGCCTGTTCATATAGTCAGCAATTTTAATCGACTCCATAACAATCTCCTTTTATCATAACTGTGTAGTCCGGTTAGCCATAGCGAGTTAACTGAAATTATTGATAGCGTAATTTCCTGAAAATGAAGACGCTATATCAAATACCAATCAGTATAAAAAGTGAACTACCCAGAGTGCTTTTTGGCAACTAACTTCAAGGCGGATAGCTAATGGAATGGTTAGTCCCTTGTGAAGCTATTCAACGAAGAAGTCGCAGCCAAAACACTCCCCAAAGGCGAGTTTTAGCGCGTCATATGCTGCCTTAACGAGCTAAAACGTAGAATCACTATGTTCTTCACTCGTTGTAAACCACATAGAAGTGGTGAATGTCATTAACGCAGGAGCATTTAATGACCTTGCCTCTGAAGCACTAAACTCTCGCTGAGCGACCACATCTTTATATTGGTTGGTATAACATTATGCTCGTTATTTTAAGGTTAGACGCAATTCATAATTTGTGAGATAAAAATGTAAAAAGTAGGGAAATGGTAAGTTAAACTAGGGTTTTAGTTTCGTTGTGACAGTTAACTGATGGCCACTTTATTGATAATGATTACTGAATGTTCTAGCTAGGTTAGCGCCATTGCTACTGAGGAATTTTGGAGTAGAAGTTGGGAGATATTGATAGCGTGGTTAGTGAGCGTGATGAAGAAAGGTTATTTCAAATTCCTCGAAGTTGAAGAAAAAAAACCGGATACAAGATCCGGTTTTTTCAGCTTTAAATACTTTTTATATCTTCAAATACTACTGAACATTTTCTGCGTCGCTGAACTCGCCTTGGAAAAGCACAGAAGAGAGGTAACGCTCTGCGGCAGAAGGTAATACCACAACGATATTCTTGCCTTCAAATTCAGGTAGAGCAGCGATACGGTTAGCTGCAACAACTGCAGCTCCTGATGAGATACCCACTAAGATACCTTCCTCTTTCATCAAGCGTTGAGCCATTTCGATAGACTCTTCATTTGATACCGCCTCAACACGGTCAATCATCTCTAGATCTAAGTTACCTGGGATGAAACCTGCGCCAATGCCTTGGATCTTATGTGGTCCTGGCTGAACAGTTTGACCCGCTAGAGTCTGAGCGATGACTGGAGAGTCTGCAGGCTCAACGGCAACAGAGGTGATCGCTTTGCCTTTAGCATTTTTAATGTAACGGCTAACACCTGTGATAGTACCACCGGTACCGACACCAGCCACAACGACATCAACTTCACCGTCTGTATCATTCCAAATTTCAGGGCCCGTTGTTTTTTCATGGATCTCAGGGTTAGCTGGGTTATCAAACTGCTGTAATAGGACAAATTTTTCAGGAGCCGATTGGCGGATCTCTTCAGCTTTGTCGATAGCACCCTTCATGCCTTTAGCACCTTCAGTCAGTACTAAGTTTGCACCAAGTGCTTTTAGCAACTTACGACGCTCAAGGCTCATAGTGTTTGGCATTGTTAAGGTTAACTTGTAGCCACGAGCTGCAGCAACATAGGCTAAAGCGATACCTGTATTACCTGATGTAGGCTCAATTAACTCTTTATCTTGAGTTAGCAAACCCTTTTTCTCAGCATCCCAGATCATATTGGCACCAATACGGCACTTAACACTAAAGCTTGGGTTTCTAGCTTCTACTTTGGCTAGCACTTGGTCATTGCTCACTCGCTTAAGACGAACAAGTGGAGTGTTACCTATGGTATGTGAATTATCTTCGAAAATTTTGCTCATGGATTGCTTGCTCCTTTGAATATACAAGTAAATCATAATCGCCTTTAGCGGCAATAGAAGTGATTGTTTGTTCTTCGTTATTCCATTTGGTTATTAATCACCAGTCGTTTAGTAATAAATCTAGGGTTGTTGATAAGTGAAAAGTGTTAACCTGTTGTAAGCTAACTGGATTGTACCGCTTGTCAGCTGGTTAAAGTAGGATGCTTTAATATAGAGCAAAATGGCCCTTAGGGGCACAAAATCCATAGATAAATTGCGGTGAGAACTCTAAAAAAATAATAATAAAAAATAAATGGATAGATATGAATAATGGAAATCAACAGCAAAATGTCGCAAGTGACATGAAAAGCGACGCTTTAGATGCGCTAAAGCTAAACCCTAATACTGAGCCAGATCCCAAGTCGATCGTGACCCCATTTGCATTTGAGATAGCGCCTCAGGTTCTCTATACGCCATTAGCGACTCCATTGAAACGTGGTTTAGCCATGTTAGTCGATGGTTTACTCATTTCAGTACTGGCAGAGCAGGCTGGTTGGGTGTTTATCTTACTGGTTGGTTTAACACTTCTTATTCAAAGAAAGAGTCGTGAGCTAGGCAAGCTGTTTAAATGGGGATTATACCTCTCGATGCTTATCATGATGCTGTGGGTCACTGTAGGTAACTTACTCCCCACCATTGATGATGAAAGCATTGGTGAGGAGCCAGGCTTTTCAGAAAATCAGCAAACTGTTGAAGTGGTAGGTCAGTTTATTGCGTTTATGCCTTACATCATAAGGTTCTCAGTATGCAAAACATACGCATGTGCCGATGAGGAGTTAGCGCAACTCTTGCCGATACTAAGCCGTTCAAAGCTGCCAGTTGCTGAGCAAGCTTCTATACTCACTAACGCCATTGATGATAGTGAACTTTCTGCTGATGATAGAGAGAGGTTAAAACGACAGATATTGGCTCAATTAGCACAACTTAATGCTCAAGAGCCTGCTGGCGCAGTAGGGCTTGAACAAGAAATAGATAACCAAGACTCAGTTGACCGGGATGATTCTTTACCAAGTGACGTGTCGAGCCTAGATGATACAAAAATCGAACCCGGGTTGATTTCATCTGATGTTGAGCAGATAGAGGAAGTGGGCAACTCCTTGAGTCAGTTGAACCAATTGCAAGATTTAGATACAGGAGAGGTGGAGCAAGAAGAAAGTGGCTACAGCTTAATCTCTTGGGCGAAAGGGATATTAAATGACTTAGGTTTAGGCTTTGGTTGGGCGGCTTTCTATTTCACGGTATTTACAGCCTGGTTTGATGGACAAACACTGGGTAAAAAGCTTTTTAGTATTCGAGTGATTCAACTTGATGGAACAAAACTGTCTCTTTGGGATGCTTTTGGTCGATACGGGGGATATGGAGCAGGGTTTGCAACTGGGTTATTGGGATTTCTGCAAATCTATTGGGATGCAAATAGGCAAGCCATACAAGATAAAATATCGGCTACTGTTGTTATCGACACTAAGCAAATTAACAGGCATAACAGCTGAAATTAGCTTTGTTTCATGAACTTATTATTTGATTATCTGCTTTAAAAGGCTTAACTATCTTGTCAAACTGTCGATAAATAATGCAATTACAGTATCTTTTGCTGTGAACAGGGTAAATCTTATATGGCAAAAAGATCTTAAGTGCTACCTTTAATAGATGTGCTGATTAAGCATAGTGGCACAAATATAATTAAAATAAATTGTCAGCGTTAGGAGAAGAGATTGCGTATTTTAGTTGTTGAGGACAGTAAAGTTGTGTCCCGAATATTACAGCATCTTATTGCTCAAGAGTTAGACTGCGAGGTCGACTTTGCAGAGGATCTCGCCTCTGCAAAAAAATTTTTAGAACAAAAAGAGTATTTTGTTGCGATAACGGATCTGAACCTTCCTGATGCTCAAGAGGGGGAGATTGTTAAGCTGGTTCTTTCAAAACAGACTCCCTGCATTGTCCTGACTGGCAGCCTCGACTCTGAGCAGCGTAAGCGATTACTTCAGCTAGGCATTGTCGATTACATATTGAAAGAAAACCGCTTCAGCTACGAGTATGTTGTTCGTTTGGTTCGTCGTTTGCAGCGCAATATTGATGTAAAAGTGCTTGTTGCCGATGATTCCAAGGTCAGCCGTAAATTCGTCAGAAGTCTCCTTGAGCAACATCTATATCAAGTTATCGAAGCTGATGATGGTCATTCAGCTTGGGAGGTATTGCAGCGCCAACCTGATATTCAGCTACTTATTACGGATTATAATATGCCAGGCTTGGATGGCTTTGGGCTGATCCTCAAAGTGAGAGAGAAGTTTAGCCGTGAAGAGCTGGCGATTATTGGTTTATCAAGTGATGATGACGAGAGCTTATCTGCCCGTTTTATAAAAAATGGTGCCAATGACTTTCTACAAAAGCCTTTTGTTCATGAAGAGTTTCACTGCCGGGTGCTCAATACGTTAGATTCTCTGGATATGATCAGGAAGTTATGGGAGCAAGCTAATTTAGATTACCTTACAGGTGTTTATAACCGTCGTTATTTCTTTGGTCTTTTTGAAGAGCAACTTAATCAGATAAACCAGAAGCAGGGGGTGTTATCTGTAGCCTTGCTCGATATCGATTTTTTCAAAAAGGTGAATGATACATACGGCCATGATGTTGGTGATGAAGTGCTCGTGGAGTTCTCTGCCAGATTGAAGCATTTCTTCGGACAACATTTTACTGTCTCACGTTTTGGTGGTGAGGAGTTTACCGTTGCATTTAAAGGCTTGAGCGAAGAAAAGGCGTTTGCCTTAATGGATAAGTTTCGCTCACAGCTTGAGATGACGCCGATAGAAACGTCTAAAGGCGAGCTGTTTATTACGGTGAGTACCGGTATTGCATCATTAGCGGATGATAGCTTAGATGAATTGATACAAAGAGCTGATAAAGCGCTGTACGATGCTAAAGAGTCAGGCCGCAATTTAGTGTGTATCGAATCCGAACATGAGTAATTGCTCTGTAAGTTGATAGAGCTATGTTTTTCGGCTTGTGAAGAGCCATTAAAACCAAAGGCCAACAGCAATCTGTTGGCCTTTGGTTTATGTGGTGTTTTTACTGTTAGAAGCTTCTAACATCTAAGTCCAGAACCTATTCCTAAAACCTATAATAACCAAGCGTAACTCACTTTCATAAAGTAGGTTTGCTCATCCCGTGTTAATGAGTCAATTTGCTCATTTGAGCGCATACCATCTGAGTACCCTAGGTAAAATACACTTTGAGGGTTCAACTTGTATCCATAGAGTACTTCATTGCCAAGCCTTTGTTCTGTCGCTTTTGGCGTAGAGTAGAGGTACAGGTTAGGATCACGCTCGATATCTGTGTAGATACTTGAAATACGAATAAAGTTGTTAATATTGAAATACCAATTTAACCGCATGTCAGTCAAGTTAGCAGTAAATAGTGTGCCATCATCCACATCTAATGTACGGTACATGTGCGATAGATCCAGTGATATTGAATCTGTGATTTTCCATTCAATGCCAGGGTTGATAAATAGCTGACTACCTAGCCTGTCATTGGCATAGTCGATGCTGTCACCAAAGTCTGCATCTAGCTCCAATCGCATCTCTCGAATTGGGGTGAACTCAAAGTATAACCAACCAATATTTTCAGTAAAAAGTTGCGTGTTCCCCTCTATCGCTAGAGTGGAGCTATCATGGCGTCGGCCAACTCGCTCTCGATTAACGAAACCAAAGGCGACATAGCTTTGCATTGAAGCTTCAAGTTCAACTTTAGCTTCAGTTTCCTGCTCAATCATTTCACCCGCTTGATTATGGCTAATATCCCAGTCGCCGCTAAGTTCAATGCGGCTAAAGCTTGAGTTAAGCGGGTACCAAGTATAACCACCACCGGCGACAAGCTTAGTTACATCGACTTTATCTATGAAACCAAGATCGGCTCTAAAGTCCTCTCCCACAGATTCATACTGAGTAAATGCAACCCAATTTCGATTCTCATGTACATACTTCAATCGGTAAAAATCATCGCTGATTTCGCCATCAATATTTGTTCTAAGTACGCGCTCATTAGTACCACATTCACCTATCTCGCATTGTTCATCGGGTAGGCAATCATCTTCAGAACAAAATGTCTTATAAAGCTCCTCAGGATATTCTGTGTTCGATGCGACATATTGAGCAGTAAAAGTATCTTTAGTTGTTGGCTGGTATTTGATATCTCCACTAGCAACATAGTTATGATATTGATCGCTCTGTTTTGCTGTCATTAAAGCGCCGATAGAGAGTTGGCTACCAAAGTCAGCTCGGTATCTACCAGCTAAGTTATAACTCTCTTCGTCGATACTAGCGATATCTGAGCTTAAGTTACCCGGTACTAAAAAATTGGTCTTAGTATCATTAGTGGCCATGACAGCGAAAGTGTGGTTATCAAGCTTACTGGTTAACTTGACGCCATAGTCAGGGGAAACGATATTTCGTGTGTGTAAGAGCTGAAGTTGGGTATCGAAGTAGTCTTTATTATCCAAGAAAAAAGCACGTTTTTCTGGGTAGAAGAGGGCGAAGGTGCTATTAATGTCGAGTTGCCCAGCATCTGCCTCAACTTGAGAGAAGTCCGGGTTTATGGTGGCGCTAAGCAAGGTGCTTGGGGTGATCCCCCATCTGATATCTAGGCCAGGTTCGACAGTGTTATCACTTTCCCAATCATCAACAGGCTGTAGATCTCGTTGGCTATTACGCCTCATCACCAGTGAAGGTGTCAACTGAAGATCTTGGCCTGACTCAACGCCACTCAGTCCTGTTGCTGTGCCTAATTGGCAGAGCTGACAGCTATTATTTCTGTCTATGGCATGGGTTGAAAGTCTGTGACTCTTATCTCTTGGGTAGAAGCGAATAAACTCGATGCCCCAAGTTTGTATATCAAGCTTGCTATCGAAATTAAACAGCCTAAGCGGCAGCTCCATTTCAACCAAATAACCTTCATCGGTTTTCCTGCCACTACTGTGCCAAATGCCATCCCACGCGTTACTCTCTTGTCCCGTAAGCTCATTTTCAATGGAGTCCATCTGTACGCCGTAGGGGTTAACAAAAAATTGATAAGCGAGTCGCTCATCGTTGAATGTATCGAGCTTAATGCCGACTAAGTCATCACCCCAAAGGGAATCTCTGTCTGTGATATTGGCACGGATTAAATTCGTGTTGGCATTAGAGTCGGGGTCTTGTGCAATAAATGACACAAATAAACTGGTTTCAGTGGCGAAGACTTTCACTTGAGTTGCTACTGGGGCTTGGATGTTTTCACCCGGGCTTGTTTCATATTGAAGCAGTGCGCTGGTGGCTTTTTGCCACTGAACTTCATCGAGATGGCCATCGATAGTGACACCTTGATCAAGCGTTGGAATATCAATATGAAATTGCTGATTTGTACCTGCTGAGGCTGGAAAGCTCCCTACAAAGCTTATAAGAAGTAAAGCGATAAGCTGGGGGAGGGCAAAATATTTAGAAGGTGTTAAAAATGTCATTATGTAATTACTGATAGATTTATGTTGTTGTTATGTAGCGGGTTATGACAGGAGGCTGAGAGGATGCGAAGCATTAGCCTGTGAGAATATGCTACAAGAATTGTCACTATTTCTTTGGTGGTTAATGATACTTGTTAACACTGTTTTGGTAGATGTATCGCCATAAACTATCTAACGAGCTAGTTGTAAATGCTAATAGTTGAAGGCTATTACATCTTTGAACTGCATTATTTAAGCAATTAGCACAATTAACCCAAGACTAATGAGGCAAAAACACCGATAATTCTATTCAATTAAGACAATCTCGCCGATTGAAACCGCACGACTCTGGATATATTCAATGGAAATCAAAGTTAATTTTCTCGACAACCTTCGACTTGAAGCAAAGTTTGATGATTTTACTGTCACGGCTGATCAGCCTATTCGCTATAAAGGTGACGGTTCAGCCCCAAGTCCTTTCGATTACTTTTTAGCATCATCAGCCCTTTGTGCGGCTTATTTTGTCAAGGTGTATTGTAAGGCACGTGATATTCCAACAGATAATATCAGGCTGTCGCAGAATAATATCGTTGATCCTGAAGATCGTTATAATCAGATTTTCCAGATACAGGTTGAGCTACCTGACGACATTTCAGAAAAGCATAGAGAAGGGATCTTAAGATCGATAGATCGTTGTACCGTAAAGAAAGTGGTGCAAACTGAGCCTGAGTTTAAAATTGAAACGGTAGAAAACCTCGACGAAGATGCCAATGCGATGTTGATGGGCCAGCCTGATGGCGATGCCAGCACCTTCATTTTGGGTAAAGATCTACCACTTGAGCAAACCATTTCAAATATGACGGCTATGCTAGCAGACCTCGGTATGAAGATTGAAATCTCGTCATGGCGTAACATAGTGCCGAATGTATGGTCCTTGCATATCCGTGATGCAGCATCACCTATGTGCTTTACCAATGGTAAAGGGGCAACCAAAGAGAGTGCGCTATGTTCAGCACTTGGCGAGTTTATCGAACGACTAAACTGTAACTTCTTCTATAATGACCAATTCTTCGGTACGGATATCGCTAATAGTGAGTTCGTACATTACCCCAATGAAAAATGGTTTCAGCTAGAGGAAAATGATGCGCTTCCGGCAGGCATGCTAGATGATTATTGTTTAGCTATTTACAATCCAGATGAAGAGCTCAGTGGCTCACACCTGATTGATACCAATTCTGGCATGATTGAGCGTGGCGTATGTACTATCCCCTATGTTCGTCACTCCGATGGTGAAACGGTTTATTTCCCGTCAAACTTAATCGAAAACTTATTTCTCAGTAACGGGATGAGTGCAGGTAATAACTTGGCAGAAGCTAAAGTTCAGTGCTTGTCAGAAATCTTTGAGCGCGCCGTTAAAAGGCAGATTATTGAGCAAGAGCTCGTTTTACCCGATGTGCCTGAGAGTGTGTTAGAGAAGTACCCTAGTATTTTAGCGGGTATTAAGGGACTAGAAGCACAAGGCTTTCCTGTTGTGGTAAAAGATGCATCACTTGGCGGGCAATTTCCGGTCATGTGCGTGACGTTGATGAATCCAAGAACTGGCGGTGTGTTTGCTTCTTTTGGCGCGCACCCTAGTTTTGAGGTGGCGTTAGAGCGCAGTTTGACTGAGCTATTACAAGGCCGTAGTTTTGAAGGTTTAAATGATGTACCTAAACCTACCTTCGATAGCTTAACCGTCACGGAACCTGAGAACTTTGTTGAACACTTTATTGATTCAACTGGGGTTATCTCTTGGCGTTTCTTTGGCACTAATTATGATTATGAGTTCTGTGAGTGGGATTTCTCAGGCACTAATGCCGAAGAAACAGAGAGCTTATTTGGTATCTTAGCCGATATAGGCAAAGAGGCTTACATTGCTGAATTCGATCAGCTAGGCGCTTCAGTATGCCGTATCTTAGTGCCTGACTATTCAGAGGTTTACCCAGTAGAAGATCTCATTTGGGATAATACCAACAAGTCACTCGATTACCGTGAAGATATCTTGAACTTGCACTCGCTATCCAATGATGAACTCGCTGGCTTAGCTGAGCGCCTTGAGGAGAGCCAGTTAGATAATCAAACGGATATTCCGACCTTGATTGGTATCGTATTTGATGAAAATACCCCTTGGGGTCAGCTCACAATCATAGAGCTGAAAATTTTAATCTATCTTGCCTTAGGGGAGCTCGAAGACGCCATCGAACTGGTTGGTGAATTCCTGCAATACAATGACAATACTGTAGAGCGTGGTTTATTCTACCAAGCCATTAATGCAGTACTGGAAGTGACCTTAGATGATGAGTTAGAGCTCGATTACTTCATCAATAACTTCAATAGAATGTTTGGCAAAGAGACGATGGATAATGTCGTTGGCTCCGTTAACGGTGACGTTAAATTCTTTGGCCTAACGAAAACGAGTATGGCGCTTGAAGGTATAGAGCCACATTTACGCTTGATTGAAAGCTACAAGAAGCTTCATCAAGCACGTAAGTTGAGCGCTTCAAGTTAAACGGGTAGGTCTTGAATTTAAGATAGTGCTAAAGCCCATCAGATGATGGGCTTTTTCTTGATATAGGGTGTTGTACAGTGAACAACTATTTTGACAGTCCTTTTGTTGGCAAGTCTCTGAAAGAGCAAGTCACTAATCCCAATATAATCGTCGGCGACCATAGTTACTATTCTGGTTATTACCATAATCACAGCTTTGACGATTGCGCTCGCTATCTGCTCGCGAATAGGACCGATGTGGATCGACTCATCATCGGCAGCTATTGCTCAATCGGTTCTGGCGCTGTGTTTATGATGGCTGGCAATCAAGGTCATCAACACCATTGGGCGAGTACTTTTCCATTTTTTTACCAAGAAAATGAAACTTTTGTTGGTGCAAAAGATGGGTTTGCACGTGCTGGTGATACCGTTATCGGTAATGATGTTTGGATTGGCAGTGAAGCGATGATAATGAGTGGGGTGACTGTTGGGGATGGCGCAGTAATCGCGAGCCGAGCAGTGGTGACTAAAGATGTAGCCCCCTATTCGATAGTTGGATCTAATCCCGCAAAACATATTCGTTTTCGTTTTACTGAGGCTGAAATTGCTAACTTACTACAGATGAAGTGGTGGCAGTGGAGTGATGAGCAGCTTAAAGGGGCGATGAGTTTACTTTGCTCATCTGATATCAAGGGCTTGCATGCATATTGGCAAAAATTAGAAGTAACCTAACTATTGGTTAGGAATTACAGTAAGAATTACGGTAAGAGTTAGGGGAAGAGTTTGAGTCAAACAGCTTATTTCGTTTGCACTTGTCCCACTCTTTTTTCGCTATATGCTCGCAATGCCTTTAAGACTCATAGTCTCTGAGCATAAACAAACGGGGAAACATAGTACTCACTTTATTACTAGTGCTATTGATGATGATTGGTACATTGGGTTAGTGATAATGGTGCCAATTTTTTCCGATTAATACTTCTTACCATGTTCTATCTTATTGCTAGCTGCTTGTCGCTATTCATTTGCCCGCTGTTCTACCGATATTTTTCCTCCGCCACAGGGCTTCGTAAGGGCCTTGATGGCTTTGTCTTTGTTGCTCTGTCTGGTTTGGTGATATTGCACATCTTGCCTGATATCGTCAGGGCCGGAGGAGGGGCGACAATCGTGCTTGTTTTAACTGGGCTTTTATTGCCCATTGGCGCTGAGAAGTGCTTTAAAACAGATTCTGTTGTTACACGGAATATTACCATCTCATTGAGTATATTGGGGTTAATTCTTCACAATATCACCGATGGTTGCTCAATTATGTTGGCTCAGCAAGCCGATGCCTCAATCAAGCTGGCACTAGGGGTCATATTACATAGACTGCCGGAAGGCCTTGCAATTTGGTGGCTTGTTCAGCCTAGGTTTGGCAATGTAGGCGCTATGTTGGTACTGGTTATCATGATGCTGATGACCTGTGTGGGCTATTTTGTAGGCGGGCAACTTTTAGTTCATTTAAATCTTCAGAGCACCGTATATTTGCAGGCATTTGTCGTCGGTGTGATTATGCATGTTCTACTGCATCAGCATAATGAAAATAACTGCTATGATAAATCACTTCCAGAGCGATTAGGCGGGCTGTTGGGTTTTGCAGTGCTTTATATGTTGGTATCGGGTGCTGGGCATAGTCACCTTCACTGATAACAACCTATTGGGCAAGGGTATAGCGATTAAGCAAATGCTATACCAATCGGTATAAAGATGTGGCCATTCAGCGAGAGTTTAGCGCTTCTGAGACAAGACAACGAGTGAGAGACATAGTTACTCTACGTTTAAGCTCGTTAACGCAGTATCAGAAGTGCTAAAACTCGCCTAACAGGAGTGTTTTTGGCTGCCTACTTCTGTGTTGAATAAGTTCAAAAGGGATCACCATTCCCTCACCCATTCGCCTTGAATTATGCCGCCAAAAATAACTCTGAACTGACCACTTTCTTATACCGATTGGTATTATAGCGTCTTGCTGATAAATCACCGTTATGTCGCTCATCAGTTTAGAGCGACATAACTCAAGTTCGGTTACTCTGGCGCAATTTCTGGATGTTTATAGGCTTCGCGGTATTTGTCGACCCACATGGATGTTGCGCCACAAATTGCCACTGGCATGACAATAAAGTTCACGATTGGGATCATCGAGAACAAGGTGACGGCTGCACCAAAGCTGAAACTGCTTCCTTTCGTTTGATTTAAGGCAAACTTCATATCAGGAAAGGGAACCTTGTGGTTATCGAACGGGTAATCACAGTATTGAATGGCCATCATCCAGGCGCTAAACAGGAACCAGATCACAGGCGCAAAGGTCTGGCCAATAAAGGGAACCCAAAACAGTAACAGGCAGATAATCGCCCTGGGGAGATAATATTTAAGCTTTATCCATTCACGGCCTAAAATACGGGGTAAATCTTTGACCAAATCTATACTTGTACCTGTGTTGAGATCTTTACCTGTCAGGTGCTGCTCAACTTTTTCGGCTAAAAGACCATTAAAGGGAGCCGCTATCCAGTTCATGACAGAACTAAATAGGAAGGAGAGTACGACGAGTAAGGTGATAACAGCGAGCGGCCAAAGAATAAAATTAAGCCAGCTTAAATAATCGGGCAGTTGACTCGATACCCAAGCAAATGCGCTTTCCAGCTGTCCAATGGCAAAATAGATAACGCTTGCGAAGATCACTAAGTTAATCATCAAGGGAATAAATACAAAGCTTCTCAGCCCTTTAGTTTTTATTAGGCTAAACCCGTCGAGGAAGTAGTTAACTCCGCTCTTGGTCGTTGCTAGGTTAGTTTTAGCATTCATAAATTGGTTCAATCACTCTTCCTTGTAAGCTTAACGAGATTGTGAGTCACCAACTGCATGAAGACAAGCAGTAAATCATGCTCCCTTCAATAAAAACGTTACAAAAACCAGCCCGTTTTGGTAAAGTAGCCGCAGAAAATCAACTCTCAACAAGCTCAGTTCAGCTAAATTAAATTTAGTTTATTTACGCTGAAAACGACCTAAACGGCATCATGAGACTCAAACAGATAAAACTTGCTGGATTTAAGTCGTTCGTCGATTCCACAAAGATCCCCTTTCTTAACCCGTTAAGCGCAATCATAGGCCCCAATGGCTGTGGCAAATCGAATGTTATCGATGCCGTACGTTGGGTGTTAGGCGAAAGCTCGGCTAAACATCTACGTGGCGATTCTATGTCAGATGTTATTTTCAATGGCTCAACGGCGCGACGACCTGTTTCTGTGGCCAGTGTTGAACTGAGCTTTGAAAACCTCGATGGTAGACTCACTGGAGAGTACGCCAGTTATCAAGAGATTGCGGTTAAGCGTCAGGTGAGCCGTGATGGTGATTCAAGCTATTTTTTAAATGGTCAAAAGTGCCGCCGCAAAGATATCACCGAACTTTTTATGGGCACAGGCTTGGGCCCGAGAAGTTATGCGATTATCGAGCAAGGCACGATTTCCAGGTTAATCGAGTCGAAGCCACAAGAGCTTAGGGTATTTATTGAAGAAGCGGCCGGGATCTCTCGCTATAAAGAGCGCCGCCGTGAAACAGAAAACCGTATTCGCCATACCAGAGAAAATCTCGAACGACTCGGTGATATCAGAAGTGAACTAGGTCGTCAGCTAGATAAACTTGCTGAACAAGCATCAGCGGCTAAACAATATCGAGAACTGAAGCAATCTGAACGTCAGCTAGATTCAGAGCTGTCAGTGAGTCGCTATCTTGAGTTAACTGAGCAAACAGAAAAGCTGAGCTTAGAGGTCAACAGGCTGGAGCTGGCCAAGTCTGAAGTCGAGGCTGATAAGCAGCGTATTGAACTTGAGTTGACTCAGTTGAAAGTGCAGTTGCTTGAATTAGATGGCGAAGAGCAAAAGCAAGTTGAGTCTTTTTATCTGTCCGGGACGCATATTGCTAAACTTGAGCAGGAGCTTAAGCATCGTCAGCAACAAGATTCTCAAGTTGAACAGCAGGTTGAGGAGATAGAGGCAAGAATTGGCCAGTATAAGCAAGAATTATGTGCTGAAGAGGCAATTGAAACATCATTAAAAGCCGACTTAGCCGTTAAATTGCCGCAACTGGAACAACTTCAATTGTCATCGACAGAGGCTGCAGTAAGGCTTAATGAGCAAGAAAGCAGTACTACTACTGATTCGTTGGCGCTCGCGAGCCATAAAGAGTTGGTTTCAAATCAACGCTTAACACTTGAAGTGGCGAAGGGTAAGTTGTCGCAACAACAAGTGATACAAGCGAACACTTTGAGGCAGTTGACTCAGATTGACCAGGAAAGTGAGCAACTTAGCGCACAGGAACGGGAACTCGACACTGAAGAGAATCACGATAAGCTTAAGCTGGTCCATGTTGAGCTCAAGCAGCTTAAAGAGATCAACCAAGAGCGAGAAGAGCAGCTTACCGATCTTCAACAAGAACAGGCACAAGTAAAAACAAAGCAGGAAGCGTTGACTCAGTCTTTGGCTGAGGAGAGAGGTCGATTAGCCTTAGTGACAAAACTGTTACCCGTTGAGGCGCATTCGAAAAGTAAAAAGCTGTTATGGCAACTGATTGATGTTCAGCCTGGTTGGGAAAAAGCGGTTGAGATGCTGTTTGATGGCCTGTTAAAAGTGCCTGCAGATGTTGATGTTAATCAATTGGGGTTTGTGAGCCAGGAGAGCCAGCAATGGCATGGCCTCACGTGTGATATTAACCTAACGCCCTGGTTAACAGATGTGAGATGGGTAAATACACTGCAAGAGGCTGAATCACAGGTTGAATCTTTAGCTGAGCATGAACGAATTGTGACCGCTGATGGCTATATGCTTGGAAAAGGCTTTGTGATCAAAAAGGGAACTGATTCTGAGTCTTTGGTACAGCTCAAGGGCGAGCAGCAAGCTTTAGAGGCCAGCATAGGGCATTCAGAACGTTTGCTCACGGAACTTAATGAAGATGAGCGTGAATTAACTGGCAGTATAAAGCCGCTCAAATTAGCATTGAATTCAGGGTATGAGCATATTCAACAGCTTAACTTAACAGTCGCCAGTTTAAGCTCTCAAATTGAATCTGAAAAGCAGCGTAATGATGAGCGAGCGCTGCGTCGAGGGCAACTTGTCTCAAAACGCGCCAGCCTTAATCTGCAGCAGCAAACGCAGAAGGAAGAGGCATTAGCATTTGAACAAGCTCTTGAGGATGCATCCGCAAATTTACAACAAGGTGAGTTGTTACAAGCTGAGTTAAACCTAGCGGTTAACACACAGCAAGAAAAAGTGCTTAAGTGCAAAGAGCTCAACCATTTTCATCAAAATCAATATCGCGACTTAAGTCATATCTGTCAGGAGCAAAAGACCAAACTTGCCCTTAATTCCCAAGCGATCACTCAACAGCGAAGCCGTATTGAAGAGTTAACCGTCACTAAAACGGCCCTCAAGCAGAAACTCACAGCTGAAACGAGTGAAGGTGAAGAGGGACGGCTGAGCTCAATAAAGGAACAACTCGCTGAGGCTTTAGCTAAACAACAAACAAAGCAGACAGATTTAGCGTCTTTAAGGCAGCATCAAGCCCAGTTGCAAGAATCGAGTGATAGCGCAGGAATAAAGAAAAAACAACAGCTTGGCAAGATAGAAAACTTGACTCAGTCTATCAGCACGTTAAAGTTACGTCGCGAAGGTTTAAAAGGCCAAGCTGACAGCCAACTGATGCAGCTTAAAGAGCAAAAGATTGAGCTTGAACAGGTGAAGTCTTTACTGGATGTTAAGAAAACTTCACAGACACGCCAGCGTGAATTAGAGAGAATAAGGGCGAGGATCACGCATTTAGGTGCGATTAACTTAGCGGCCATAGAAGAGTATGAGCAGCAAAGTGAGCGAAAAACATATTTAGATAGCCAAGATGAAGATTTAACTTCAGCCTTGACTAGCCTTGAGGAAGCGATTCGCAAGATAGACAGAGAAACAAAAAGCCGATTTAAAGAGACTTTTGATAAAGTTAATAAAGATCTCGGTTTGCTGTTTCCCAAAGTGTTCGGTGGCGGGAGTGCTGAGCTTGCGCTTACCCATGATGACCTGCTCGAGACCGGAGTCACCATTATGGCTAGGCCACCAGGTAAAAAGAATAGTACAATTCACCTTCTTTCTGGTGGAGAAAAAGCGTTAACCGCATTATCATTGGTGTTTGCGATTTTTAGACTGAATCCAGCACCGTTTTGCATGTTAGATGAGGTTGATGCTCCTCTGGATGACGCGAACGTCGACAGATTCTGTCGCTTAGTAAAAGAGATGTCTCAGAGTGTACAATTTATTTATATCAGTCATAACAAGATAACCATGGAGTTGGCTGATCAACTGATAGGAGTAACGATGCATGAACCAGGAGTTTCACGTATTGTTGCTGTAGATATTGATGAAGCGGTGGCGCTAGCCGACGCTGGATAACATAGGAAAGACAGGGTAACCAATGGAAAATTTGCAACTTGTATTATTCGTTTTAGGCGCAATAGCAATTATCGCCGTACTTGTGCATGGTTTTTGGTCCATTAGAAAGCAGCAACCTAAATCAATCAAAGACAGCCCTATGTCAGGCTTTTATAAAGACCAGGCAGCTAATCGTGACTCTCAAGGCTTCGATGCTGACGGTATTGGCGAAGTTAGAGTACGTAAAAATGATCAAACTGAGGCGACTCAAGAAAGTGTGAGCGATCCACTTATGAAAAGTGAGCCTCAATTTGTGATGAATGATGTCGATGAAAAGTCTGATAGAACAGACTTTGATGCTGAACCTGAAATTGATTTTTCATTGTCAAATCAACCTTCTCAAAAAGCGACTCGCCAAAGGCATGAGCCTATGATTGATCAACAAAGCCAACATGTTGATGATCAGATGGAGCTTGGCTTAGCTCAAGACTTAGCTCAAGAGAGTGCACCAACACAGAATTCATTATTCGACGCACCCGTTGAGCCTGCAGTAGTCACAACGCCAACATACGAACAACCTGTTACTCAGCCTAAACCTCAAGCTCCCCAAGTGACAAATCTTGATACAAGCGCTGATACAGTGACTCAAGCCCAGCCTGAAATTAAAGCCGCTCCTGCAGAGCAAGCTGTAGAAGAGTTGCCGGAACCGAGTGATGTTTTAGTGCTTCATGTGGTTGCTACAGACGGAGAGGTATTAAATGGCGCTGAGTTACTGCCTTGCCTTTTATCGCTTAACTTTAAGTTTGGTGATATGAGTATTTTCCATCGTCATGAAGATAATGCTGGCACAGGTAAAGTACTATTCTCATTGGCTAATATGGTTAAGCCTGGTGTATTTAATCCAGATGAGATGGAGCAGTTCTCAACCGAAGGGGTCGTATTATTTATGACACTACCTTGTCACGGTGACCCATTAATGAATTTCTCTATTATGCTTAACTCTGCACACCAATTGGCTGATGATTTAGGTGGACAAGTATTAGATGGCGGTAGAGATGCTTGGAGTGATGCTACCAAACAGAGCTATTTACAGCGAATTCGTACTCAGCAGGTTTAATATTTGCCGTTACAAAATTAACTCTTTTATATTTTAAAAAGGCCGCCTTTGCGGCCTTTCTCATGCTTATCTGGATCTTCCTATGCAAGACGAAAACTTACAAAACAAACAGGATGTTGCTAAAGAGATAGCGACTCTCTCAGATACATTGAATGCACATAACTATCGTTATTATGTTGATGATGCTCCCTCAATTCCAGATGCGGAATATGACCGTTTAATAAAACAACTTATCGCACTAGAGACGGCTCACCCAGAGCTCTGCTCACCAGACTCTCCGACACAGAGGGTTGGAGGTGAAGCGCTGGCTAAGTTTGATCAAATACAGCACTTAAAACCTATGCTGAGCCTAGATAACGTGTTTGATGATGAGGAGTTTGAGGCATTTTATAATCGCATTAGTGATAAAACAGCTGAAGCACCAAGCTTTTGCTGCGAGCCTAAGCTTGATGGTCTTGCGGTTAGCATTCTCTATCGTGACGGTGTATATGAACGTGCAGCAACGCGAGGAGATGGCAAGACTGGAGAGGATATCACTGAAAATGTACGGACGATCCTCTCTATTCCTATGAAGTTAAGAGGCGAGAATTTCCCGCCCTTACTTGAAGTGCGTGGTGAAGTGATCATGCCAAAGCAAGCATTTGATTCACTCAATGAGCGTGCCAGAGCCAAAGGGGAAAAGGAGTTTGTTAACCCGAGAAATGCCGCTGCAGGCAGTTTGCGTCAGCTTGATAGTAAAGTAACTGCAAGCCGTGCGTTAGGTTTTTACGCTTATGCATTGGGAGTGGTAGAGCCTGAAGGCTGGCCACTGGCTGAAAATCATTATGGTCAGCTGATGCAGCTAAAATCATGGGGCTTTCCTGTGAGTGCCGAGGTTAAGCAATGTGATAGCGTAAGCGCAGTTATTGAGTATTACACCGACATCATGACACGCAGAAGCGAGCTTGCTTATGAAATTGACGGTGTCGTGATTAAGGTCGATGATATCGCGCAGCAAGCGCTACTGGGTTTTGTCGCTAAAGCCCCTAGATGGGCTACGGCGTTTAAATTTCCAGCACAAGAGGAGATGACACTACTTGAAGAGGTTGATTTTCAAGTAGGTCGTACCGGCGCGGTCACCCCTGTAGCTAGGCTTAAGCCTATCTTTGTCGGGGGCGTGACAGTATCTAATGCCACATTACATAATGCCGATGAGATAGCTAGGCTTGGCGTTAAAGTGAAAGATACTGTAATCGTTCGACGTGCGGGCGATGTTATTCCACAGATAGTTGCAATCGTTGCTGAAAAACGTCCGGATGATGCCACTGATATCGAGTTTCCAACAAGGTGCCCTGTGTGTGACAGCTTAGTTGAGCGCGTTGAAGGTGAAGCTGTGGCACGTTGTACTGGTGGACTATATTGTGAAGCACAGCGCAAGGAAGCAATTAAGCATTTTGCTTCACGCAAGGCGCTTGATATTGATGGTATGGGCGATAAAGTTGTCGAACAGCTCATCGATAAAGAGTTGGTTGAAAGCCCTGCGGATCTGTTTAAGCTCACAGCGTCGGCCATCACTATGTTAGATAGGATGGGGATGAAATCAGCGACCAATCTCGTTGCTGCCATTGATGTTGCTAAACAGACCACTTTTGCTCGTTTCCTATATGCTTTGGGGATCCGTGAAGTGGGCGAGGCCACGGCTGCCAATTTAGCAAACTATTTTAAAACGCTCGATAAGTTAAAAGCTGCCGATACTGACACCTTTATTAAGGTCGATGATGTTGGGGCTATTGTTGCCCTACATCTGGCTCACTTTTTTGCTCAGCCGCATAATTTAGACGTTGTTGATAGCTTAATTGAGGCTGGGGTCAATTGGCCTGAAATTGAAGAGGTTGCCGAAGAGGCACTATCATTAAAGGGGCAAACTTGGGTGTTAACGGGGACATTAACTCAGTTAAATCGCAGTGATGCTAAGGCTCAATTACAGGCATTAGGGGCTAAAGTTGCTGGAAGTGTCTCTAAAAATACAGACTGTTTAGTCGCCGGTGAGGCTTCAGGTTCTAAACTGACTAAAGCACAGGATTTAGGTATTAAGATATTGGATGAAGATGGCTTATTGGCGGTATTAGCCGCTAACTAAGCGTTTATCAATTAATCTGCCTATCTTGTTAAAGGACGTCACCCATGGTGGCGTTTTTTTATGTCTGTTGCTGTGTTGAAAATTTGTTATTTGCCACCATATCTATAGAAGGTCATTCTCAACACTGTAATAGGCGATGCGTGAACTTTAGTAATATAACTTGGTTGGATGAAAAGGGTCACATTAAGCCCCCTATTTTTCTCTATTTGATGTTGATTTTCATTGCTAGAGGCTGGTGTATATTTGCTGCATCTTTGACTCAAGCGAGCGATAGAGCTGCGCTAGTCGCACTTTTTTACCCACAAAAATCTGATTTTATCATGGCGTTGGTAGCGGGTGTCGGGGCCGTGCTTATTTATGTGTTAGTGATTGCTGAAAGAAAGCGCTCTCCACTTTGGCTAAGACCTATGTTTAATCAGCTGAAGTGGATGTTACTCTTACTGCTTTTAGTTGATGGTGCGCTACTGGTTGAACGTACCATCAATGCTTATTACCTCTATAGTTGGAGCACTGGATTAGATGCACTGTTTCTCTTTTGGAGTTTCATCTATCTGTTTCAATCTAAGCGCTTAAATCATTACTTTTCTGATTGGAAAAATGAGGAGGAATATGAAGATGCGGTTAAGCCAGATAATCTTGAGTCAAAAGTGGGTAATAAAGGGGGGTAAGATCCCCAGTTGATAATAGTGATTAACGAATAGATAAAAAAATGGCGCTGCATGGGCAGCGCCTAAAGATCTGTTACTCTAATTAAAGAGCAGAAAATACATACATCAAAACTGTATTCCGATCCAGGAATGTTAACAAAATACCTTGTCTTAACTGCAGCTTAGCTTCATTAAGAAACTCAATTCCAGTTAAGGCATTAAGGACAATTGACAGCAACACTCTTTAAGTCGATGTACTCGGGGTGTGCACATTTTCCTAAAGAACAAAACCACTATAGCATAAAGAATATTGTATACAATGTCCGAATTTGAATTTGGCAAGGATTTATGTCAACACTTTGTTATATGATATTACCTCTGCTTATACCTAAATATGACAAAGACATCTCGACTTTTTATCTTCAGTTCTGCCTAATTTCCTACTCCATCCATGCAACCAAGTTTAATTAAGCTGTTAATTTTAGATAAGATCTGTCTTGTTAGTAGGGGCAAGGTACAATGCAATTGTCTTGTTGAAGTGTTATTCGCTCATTTTATGGCTAGTTATGGCATTTACATTCACTTTTTTTATTAACTTCGACACATTTTTATAAATATTTACCATTTTTATATTATGATTTTTTGTTATTGCTCTATAGTTATCTCATTAAGTTCAGTAGGTTTTCACTAATAGTATTATACTTAAGCTATCTGCTGCAGCTAGCGAGCATTGATGGCTGAGATGGAGTGGGATCGTCTAATGGGATTAGCGGATAGGACAGAAGCTACAAAGGAGTTTTTTGGGGTGGCTAAAGCCGAGCAAATACAATTACCCTTATCTAAGTTACAAATTGGGCTTACAGTTAAACTACCTCTCTCGTGGAAGAATCATCCTTTCCTGCTTAATCGTGTCGAAATTAAAGAAGAAGCACAGATTGAATTAATTAAAAGCTTAGGTGTGCCTTATGTGATCTTACTCAAGGGTGGCGAGCTGCTACCTGAAGATGATGTCGAGGAAGTCATAGATGAAGCTGCAGAGGAGGTTGTTGAACAGGAAATCGACCCTAAGTTGTTAGTGAGGAAGTCTCTTAGGTTAAGTCAGCAAAGGTTTGTTCAAAGTGTCAACGAAAGTCGAGCTGCATTCAGTAAAGTTGGCAGCGATCCTGAAGGAGCATATCGTAGTTCAGCTGCCTTGGTTGAGGATCTACTCGAGCATATGCTTGAAGTCGACACGCCATTTTTGGCACTCGTCAGTGCAGGGGAGTCAGATGCCAGTGTGACTCAACATGGGATATCAGTGGCCGTTGTTGCTCTAATGATTGCTAAAGCCATGGATCTATCTAAATCGGATATGCGTGATATCGCACTCGGTTGTTTGTATCACGATATAGGTAAGTTAAAGGTACCTGATGTTATCCGTCGTAAGAAAGGTGGCTTGACTGAACATGAAGCCAACTTTATGAAAATGCACCCTAACTTTGGTTATGACATGTTGAGTAAGTCTGGTCTTTATGATCAAGCTGTACTTAATATAATTCTGCATCACCATGAGTTTATTGACGGCACTGGTTATCCTGATGGCTTGAAGGGCAATAAAATTCCGATGGTGACTCAGATTGTGAGCTTAGCGAATGATTATGATCGCCAGCTATGGACTGAAAATATCCGCTCTCCTCAAGTCGCCTTAGGCTACCTCTTTAAAAACCGAGCAGGAAAACACGCTGAAGCCTTAATTGCGGTACTCGTGAAAATTTTGGGGATCTATCCACCTGGTACCATTGTTGAATTATCAGATAAAAGTGTTGGCAAAGTGATGATGACAACAAAAGAGGTGAAGCAACCTCAGGTATGGGCGTGCCAACCCGATGGCAGTGATGCAGCATTACGATTCTTAACTAAGGAGGATGTATTAGTTGAGAAAGTGCTAAAACTTGAAGAGTTATCCGAAGGTGCGATGAAATCGCTGCAGGCTGATATGGGAATTAGCTTTTATTTTAGTGGTGTGCCGAGCTAACGACTAGTTAACGCTCTGTATTCGCACTATGATATTGCCATTCACTTTCAACGATGGATTTTACCTTGAAGATTAATACTGTTTCTATTGTCGGTTGCGGCTGGTTTGGTTTACCACTCGCTAAGCATTTAATTGAGCAAGGGTTTAAGGTTTGCGGCAGCAAAAGAGACGCAGAGGCTGCAACTCAGCTTGCCAATGATGGGATCAAAGCCTTCAGTTTAGATCTCGATAACCAGAAATTTAATGGTGAAACGCTTGATTTAGTACTTGCAGCTAAGTCTGACTCTGAAGTTCGCGCAAGCTTTGTCTCAAGACTCTATACCGATGCACTTGTCATAAATATTCCCCCTTCACTAAAAAAGCAACCTGGCGCTTACCTTGAGCGGCTTGGACTGCTTAACCGTTTAATCAGTCAGCATACTTATAAACGTATCATTTTTATTAGTACGACAGGCGTTTACCCCTCGACGGGTGAGGCTATGACTGAGAGCGATGCGGTTGCTTACTCACCAGCGAGTCAAACTCTTCTTCAAGCAGAAGCGCTATTTTTACAGCTGGAGTCGACGTGTGTGCTGAGGTTTTCTGGTTTGATAGGACCTGCAAGGCACCCTGGTCGCTTTCTCGCCGGTAAAACGGGCTTAGAGGGAGCTGATGCGCCAGTTAACTTGGTTCACCTCGATGATTGTATCGCTGCAGTATCTTGTTTACTTCAAAGTGACGAGGTATCAAGTATCTATAATTTAACGGCACCTGAGCATCCTAGTCGTCGAGAATTCTATACTCAGGCTGCAGAGTACTTGTCTTTAGAAGTGCCTCAGTTTGGCGAAAAGCCTCAGGTAGCAAAAATAATTGATGGCAGTAAGATAACAAGAGAGTTAGGCTTTAATTATCAACATAACTCGCCATTAGGCATGTTAAGTCAGTGCTGAACGGCCTCAACTTTCACTTTATAGTGGTAATAATACTGACTAGTATAAATAGATAAGGAGATACAGATGGGGGTGATTAGGTGGTCTATTACCGCATTAATGTTTATGGTGGCAGCGAGCCTGTTTATTGCAGACAAAGCGCACGGGGCTGACTTTGTAGAGGGGGTGGACTTTGTACAAGTGAGTGGGATCCCTGAGTCTAACTCACCAGTTGTTAGAGAGTTTTTTTCCTATAATTGTTCACACTGTTATAGACAAGACCCTATTTTCGAAGAAACAGTTGAGCTTCTCGGCGATAAGGTTGTATTTGAACGTACGCCCATTGGGGCTGGTCGGCCAAGTTGGATTTTAAGCCAAGAAGCGTATTACTTAGCCCAGAAGTTTAATATGACACGCCAAGTACATGGTAATATTTTTCAGCGGATCCATGAAAAAGAGGGCCCCTTTACTCGTGCAGATCAGTTAAAGCGTTTTTTCGTGCAACAAGGTGTTGATGAAAATGACATAGAGAGTGCCATGAAATCTGCAGATTTCAAGCTGGCGATCTCTAACTATGATACTCAAGCTCAACTGGCTGGTATTCGTGGGGTGCCTTCATTACTTGTTAATGGTCGATATTTAATTAAGTCAAAAACGAGAACACCTGAAGAGTTAGCAGAGCTAGTCGCTTACCTTTCAACATTAGATTAGTCTTCTATCTAAGCTCATTTCACATGATTAAAGAGCCTGCTGTTTGCAGGCTTTTTGTTATCAAGCTGTCTTGCTATTGACCCAAAGTGTTCATTTTTACTGCATAAACCTGACTTGTTTTCTCCTACCTTAGTCTAACTCATTGTACATAATGTTTGTTTACTTGACGTTGGCGTAAAGCTCTATCTTGTTGTTAATTAGTGAATTGTTTGTTTCTTCCCTATAAGTTTCCGCTGGCGTTAGACTAAGGTCGCGATTGTTGTTGTGTACGGCCTTGATAGATTAACTAGGACTTTAAATTAAAAATCAGCACAGGGGAGTCGCTATGAGTTTTGAAAACAACGACAAGGCAGAGGGTTATTGGCGCGAGAATTTGCGCTTAGTACTTGGGTTATTAACAATTTGGGCTGCAGTATCTTTTGGGTGCGGCATTCTATTGGTAGATGTTCTAAATGAAATTCATTTCATGGGATTCAAGTTGGGATTCTGGTTTGCACAACAAGGTGCAATGTATGTATTCGTAGCCTTGATTTTTGTCTATGTGGCGAAGGCCAATGCATTAGACAAAAAATATAATGTTCACGAAGACTAATATCGGGTCGAAGAATACCTGATCAAGAAAGGAGCCATGAAATGGACGTACAAACTTTAACTTATATTATTGTGGGCATGACCTTCGCCCTCTATATCGGCATTGCGATCTGGTCTAGGGCCGGATCGACAAAAGAATTTTATGTAGCAGGTGGTGGTGTTCACCCTGTCATGAACGGAATGGCCACCGCGGCAGATTGGATGTCTGCAGCCTCATTTATCTCCCTCGCAGGTATTGTGTCATTTGTTGGTTATGACGGTTCTGTTTACCTCATGGGTTGGACAGGGGGTTATGTATTACTTGCCCTGTGTATGGCTCCTTACTTAAGAAAGTTTGGTAAATTTACTGTCCCTGACTTTATTGGTGACCGTTATTACTCACAAGCTGCGCGTACCGTTGCAGTCGTGTGTGCCATTTTCATCTGTTTCACGTACATTGCAGGTCAAATGCGTGGTGTAGGGGTTGTATTCTCACGTTTCCTCGAAGTTGAAGTGGAAACCGGGGTATACATCGGTATGGCCGTGGTCTTCTTCTACGCAGTGCTTGGTGGAATGAAAGGGATCACCTATACCCAGGTTGCTCAGTATTGTGTACTTATTTTCGCCTTTATGGTTCCTGCAATCTTTATCTCGGTGATGATGACAGGCCATATTATTCCTCAAATTGGCTTCGGCGCTGAGTTAATTGATGCTGCGGGCAATGGAACGGGTGTATATCTGCTAGATAAGCTAGATGGGCTCTCCACAGAGCTCGGATTTGGACAATACACTGAAGGCTCTAAGAGCATGATCGATGTGTTCTTTATCACTGGTGCATTGATGTTTGGTACTGCTGGCTTACCGCACGTTATCGTTCGCTTCTTTACTGTACCCAAGGTGAAAGATGCACGTGTATCAGCGGGTTGGGCACTAGTATTTATCGCAATCATGTATACAACTATTCCTGCACTGGCTGCTTTCTCTCGTGTCAATATGATTGAAACCATCAATGGTCCAGAGTCTACAGGTGTTGCATATGAAACAGCGCCAGAATGGATTAAGAACTGGGAAAAAACAGGTCTGATTAAGTGGGATGACAAGAACCAAGATGGCAAGATCTATTATGCCAAAGGTGCTGAAAGCGAAATGAAGATTGACCGAGACATTATGGTTCTCGCGACACCTGAAATTGCTAACTTACCAGCTTGGGTTATTGCGCTTGTTGCTGCCGGTGGTCTAGCCGCTGCGCTTTCTACTTCAGCGGGTTTACTATTGGTAATTTCAACTTCAGTTTCACATGATCTGCTCAAGAAGAACTTGATGCCAGATATCTCGGATAAGAAGGAGTTGATGTTTGCACGAATAGCAGCTGCTCTTGGTATCGTAATGGCGGGTTACTTCGGGATTAATCCACCTGGGTTTGTCGCAGCGGTCGTGGCAATCGCCTTTGGACTTGCCGCCGCCTCACTATTCCCAGCAATTATCATGGGTATCTTCTCTAAGACTGTGAACAAAGAGGGTGCAATTTCAGGTATGGTAGTCGGCTTACTCTTTACTGCTAGCTACATTGCTTTCTTCAAGTTTATTAGCCCTGAACTTAACAGTGCGGAGCATTGGTTCTTAGGCGTGTCACCTGAAGGTATTGGTCTGCTAGGTATGGTGATTAACTTCGTTACAGCGTTTGCTGTGAGTAAAGTAACAAAAGCTGTTCCTCAGGATGTTGTTGAGATGGTTGAATCAATTCGTTTCCCTAAAGGTTCGGGTGAAGCTCACGATCACTAGAGTCAGTAAGGTATAACAATGAAAAGGGCGCTTAGGCGCTCTTTTTTTTGCCCTGTAATTGAGAAACCTTGCTTATCATCGCTAGCTATACCAATCGGTATAAAGATGTGGCCATTCAGCGAGAGTTTAGCGCTTGTGAGACAAGGTCATTAATTGCTTCCTGCATTAACGACATTCAGAACATCCATGTTCTTTGCAACTAGTGAGAGACATAGTTATTCTACGTTTAAGCTCGTTAACGTAGCATCAGAAGTGCTAAAACTCGCCTTTTAGGAGTTTTTTTGGCAGCCTACTTCTGTGTTGAATAAGTTCGAAAGGGATCATCATTCCCTCACTCATTCGCCTTGAATTAAGCCACCAAAAATAACTCTGAACTGACCACTTTCTTATACCGATTGGTATTAATAGCAGCTTAAAAATCACGTCGATTACATTATTAGTTGATCTAATGCTAATCGAGATAAGCTATGCCTCCTCAATGAGTTACCTTTCTACCGTGTTTTCATCTATAGGTTCAAAGGCCATAACCACAGGCAGGTAGCGGCTTTACGGCATATACTTAGCTCATTGTATACATGCTGTGATGGTTGCTATGTACAGCTTATTTTCAGGTAAAGAGAAGCTTAAAGTCAGGTTACTCTGTGCGATATTGTTCAGCATGAGTTTGTTGTTTCCACTTTTTGTCCAGAGTGAAACGATAGAAAGAGGACCTTATCTGCAGTTAGGTACAAGTCATAGCATGACGGTCAAATGGCGGACTGATGTTGCTGGGCCTTCGGTGGTCAAGTATGGTACTGAGCACGATAGTTTACTAAATACGGCTAGTGGTGAAAGTGCCATTGATCATAGTGTGATCATCTCTTCGTTACAGCCTGATACGCGCTATTATTATGCCGTACTCGACAATCAAGGCGATGTGCTTGCTGGCGGTGACACTAGCCACTTTTTCAATACTTCTCCTGCTCTTGGTAACTCAGATCTGACTCGGGTTTGGATTATCGGTGATTCAGGCACCGCCAATAATAATGCAAGAGCAGTTCGAGACGCCTATAAAGCGCGTGCTGGTGGCAATTATACAGATCTATGGATAATGCTAGGTGATAATGCGTACTCTTCTGGCACTGACAGCGAATATCAAGTTGCCGTTTTTGACATCTACCCAGAGTTGTTAAGGCAGTCACCGCTTTGGTCAACCTTAGGCAATCATGATGGCTATACTGCAGATTCTGCGACGCAGTCAGGTGCTTATTATGACATTTTTACATTACCCACCAACGGTGAGGCCGGCGGCGTTCCTTCTGGGACTGAGGCTTACTACTCTTTCGATCACGGTCAGATCCACTTTATTTGCTTAGAGTCATATGAGACCGACCGCTCTAGTAGCGGAGCGATGTTAACTTGGTTGGTTAATGATTTAGAGTCGACTAGCCAGCCTTGGATTGTGGCTTACTGGCACCACCCACCTTATACCAAAGGCTCTCATGATTCAGACTCGGAAAGTCGTTTAATTGAGATGCGAGAAAATGCGCTACCCATACTAGAATCATATGGGGTTGATCTGGTGCTATCTGGTCATAGTCATTCCTATGAGCGTTCATACCTAATAGATAGCCATTACGGCAGTTCATCAAGCTTTACTGAATCAATGAAGCTCGATGGGGGCGATGGTAATAAAACGAGTGATGGAAGCTATCAAAAAACGGCCCAGTTACAGCAGGCTAACAATGGTGCAGTGTATGTGGTCGCAGGCAGTTCTGGGAAAATATCAGGTGGCGCCCTAAATCATCCGGCCATGTACGCCTCTATCAACTTGCTCGGCTCTGTGCTTTTGGAAGTTCAGCAAAATGAACTAACCGCCACTTTTATCGATAGTACTAATACGTCGCAAGATGAATTCACCATCAGTAAAGGCCCAGATATTATACCGCCTACTGTGGTATCACTAAATGCACTAGATGCTATGACAATAAGGGTTAACTTCTCGGAGAGCTTGAGTCAATCTAGTGCAGAAGATGCTTCACATTACCAACTCGACAACGGCGCGACTGTTATATCGGCGCAACTGAGTGATAACCAACGGCAAGTCACGCTAACGACATCGACTCTGCAACCCTCACAATTGTATATGTTGACGATGAACGATATTCAAGATGTCGCCTTGAATACTATTGCCACTAATACTCAGCATACATTCACCTTTATCAACCTGCTCACGGTGGCGTTTCAAGATGGTGTCTCTCCTGACCCGAGTTATGACGGTACTCGTGATGCGTACATTAGCGAACTTAATAGCAGCAGTAATTATGGTTTAAATCCTAACTTATATATTGATGGTGATGATGGGGCTGGCGTCGATCTATCAAGTCTAATTCGTTGGGATCTCACTCAGGTCCCTGTCGACGCCATTATTGAATCCGTGGCCATTACACTCGATGTCTTCAATCCATCCTCGAGTCAATATGATGTTTATTCGCTCAACAGAGATTGGGCTGAGACGCAGGTGACTTGGCAAGCGTATTCGACCGGTCAAGCTTGGGAGGTTGCCGGTGCGCTGGGGGCTGCGGACCGAAACTTAGTCTCTCTAGCATCAATCTCCCCGTCATCGGGCTTGTATACCTTTAATCTAAATACAGCTGGTATCGCACTGGTGCAGTCTTGGGTAGATGGTTCAGCAAATAACTATGGGATTATTCTGGCCAGCACATCCGCCAGTGATGGTGCGGATTTTTACGCTCGGGAGTCGAGTAGTACTCACCCTAAGTTGACTTTGATTTATTCCTTGCCTCAGCCAGAAGGGGATAGTGTACCTCCCACTCAAGTTGAAAACCTGCTATTAGGATCAGTTGATAGCGATAGCGCATCAATTTCGTGGGATGCAGCGAGTGATAATGTGGCTGTTACTGGCTATAAAGTATTTCGTAACGAGGTGATGATATCAACCTCGATAACGACTAGCTTTGTCGATTCAAACCTAGCACCTGCTACCAGTTATCTGTATCAAATCTTAGCGTTTGATGCGGCTAACAATGAGTCTCTACTCAGTAGCGGGTTAACGGTTACCACTGATGCAATATCCGCATCGGTTCATGTGGATGACATCACAATGAGTATGGAGTCGGTAAATAAGAAAAAGCAAAGAGCAAAGGCTGCAGTGCTTGTGGTCGATGCCTTAGGTACTCCTGTTGCCAATGCAAGTGTTCAAGCGAGTTGGACAGGATTGTCAAACTTAGCGGTATCTGATGTGACAGGCAGTGACGGTAAGGTCCTTTTTAATTCAACGAATGTTAATAAGAGCAATGATGGCCAATTTACTTTGTCAGTAAACTCAGTGAATCTAGCGGGGTACAGCTACCAAGAAAGTGACAATATAGAGAGCAGTGACTGCATTCAATCAGATGCTAACGCGTGTGATGGCATCAGCGCGCCAACTGGGCTCACAGCAAGCTTTGATGGAAGTCATGTGTTGCTCAATTGGAATGTCGTTTCCCAAGCAGAGTACTACAATATTTATCGCTCCCAAACTGCTGGCAGTGGTTACATTCTTTTAGGACAGACTTCACTAACGAGTTATCCAGATAGCTCAGTCATAGACAATGAAAATTACTATTATCTTGTATCAGTGATTGTTGGTTTGGATGAGTCAGATATGTCTCAAGAGGTGGCGATTAGCACGACTATCTCACCACCTGTGATATTAGGTGCTGAGGACGTTTCTTTATCCCTTAAGCGAAAAGGGCGCAGTTATGATGTCAGTGCGCAAATTACCGTAAGGGATGATGCGAATAATCCAGCACCAGGGGCACTGGTTAGTGGGGAGTGGACTTTACCTGGTGGTGCAAAAGAGAGTGATTCAGGGATAACCGCTGACAATGGCGTGCTGACCTTGAAGCGCTCAAAGCAAACGGCTCAAAGTGGTGATAGCTTCTTTTTCACTGTCACTCACATTGAGCGAGACAGTGATAGTTTCAATGATGTCATGACCTTTGGGTCTGTAACGGTTCCTTAGCCATGAAAATCATCTATGGGTTTTGTCTATATTGTCTATTTCATTCGCTGCTGGCATCAAGCCATGCTCAATTTGATACGCGAGTACAACACTTAAACCATCAACTCGATCTGGCTTTAACTACTGAACTCGCCTCAAAAACGGAGCAAGCCCAGCTATTTTTACATCGAGGGCAGGTTTATACCGAAGCCTTACATTGGGAGCTTGCTAGGCAAGATTTTCAACGTGCAATGGATATCACTGACGATCTTAATATACGTCTTAATATTTGGTTTTACATGGGGAGGATGCGGTTACAATCGGGGATGCCCAGTGAGGCGCATACACTCTTGTCTAAAGTCATCAAACTCGATCCAAGTTACCAGGCCGCGAGGCTTAATCTAGCACGTACCTTTATCGCGCTCGAGGAGTATAGTGCGGCTGTCGATGAGATGGATATCTTTATTAGCTCCCTATCAAGGCCTACGCCAGATCAATTCATTGAACGTGCAAATATGGCTATGCTGATTGATGAAGAGGGAAGTGCATTAGCAGTTGATGGACTCAATGAGGCTGTGGAGCTGTTAGGTCCCATAGTGACGATTGTTGATCTCTTAGTTGAGAGCCATTTAGCTCAAGGTGAATGGCAAGCAGCAATAAATGCAATCGATATGTTGGCTGAGCGTGTTAAAAGCTTGCCGCGTTGGCAACTTAAATTAGGGGACATTTATCAACAACAAAAACGATTTTTAGAGGCACAAACCGCTTATAAAAAAGGCTTAATGACACTCAATAACCAGCCTGCGCATCGCCGTGCAACGGTTGCGAGTAAAGAGATGCAAAAACGCCTTGAATTAAAGTTAATAGAGTAAGTGAACTCACGCTAAAAGTGTCATAGCATCGCCATAAGTCGAATACCTCTATCTCCTTAAATTGGGTATAGTTTTGAGATGAGTTTTACTGTTTCAGGTATCCGTTTATGGACGCAAGCGAACTACAGCCGATTACACAGTTTATCAAAGCCCAAGTGCCTTTCGACTCTTTAACCGATAGCGTACTCGAACGTTGTTGTAAAAATCTCACCGTAGGCTATTACAGTAAGGCTTCAGCAATTGTCCCCCTAGATGAAACTCATCCTCAGCTTTATATCGTGAGAAGTGGTGCTTTTGAAGTAAGAGATAATGAAGGTGAACTGTTAGACAGGCTTGGTGAGGGGGATTACTTTGGTTTTCCCTCATTACTTTCTGGGGAGAAAGTCAGTAACCGGGTGCAGATATTAGAAGATGGTCTGGTTTACCACTTAGACCCACAAACATTTGATCATCTGCGAGTGGAATCACGCGAGTTTGATCGTTTCTTCAATCGTGCATTTGCAAAACGTTTACGTCATCAAGGTCGTTTTAAAGCTAAAGAACTTGCAACAACGAGTCGAGTCAGTACCTTGATGTCTAGAGAACCCTTAGTCATAGATAAGAATGCAAGTATCTCGAAGGCTGCGCAAAAAATGCGCCTAGCACGGGTTTCATCAGTGTTAGTGCTAGATAACTACAATGAAAAAATAAAGGGCCAGCAGAAACTGTGCGGCATATTAACTGACAGAGATCTGCGTAATCGTGTGCTAGCGGAAGGCTTAGATGGCCAGCTACCAGTTCACCAAGCGATGACGACTCGACCAAAAAGGTTAACGCCTAACTCACTAGTATTTGAAGCTATGTTATTGATGAGTGAGCATAGTATTCATCATCTCCCTATCGTAGAGGATGAGATACCTGTAGGTATCTTGACGAGTACAGATATTTTACGTGGACAAAGCTCTCAGCCGTTATTACTGATTGGTGAAATCGAACGACAAGATACAGTGGCAAGTCTCATCAGTGTCAGTAAGCAGATCCCATTGCTGCTACAAAACCTTATAAGCGCAGACGCTAGGGCTGAGGAGATAGGTCGGGTTTTAACCTCTGTGACCGATGCGCTGACAAGACGGCTTATCGTGTTGAATCAACAATTACTCGGTGAAGCGCCAATGGCGTTTTGCTGGCTAGCGTTTGGTTCTCAAGGTCGCCAAGACCAAGCTGCCTGCTCAGATCAAGACAATGGCCTGTTACTTGCTCATGAGCCAGATGCTGCAGCATCAGCCTATTTCGAGGCACTATCTAAAGCCGTGTGCGCAGGGCTGGATCAATGTGGCTATATCTATTGCCCAGGGGATGTTATGGCGCAAAACCCTCAATGGCGACTGACATTGAAACAGTGGCAACAGAAATTTGCGTCCTGGGTGAATACGCCAGAGCCAAAGGCATTAATGCATGCCAGTATCTTTTTTGATATGCGCTCTGTATATGGCCCAAGTTCATTGTTTGATAGCTTACAGGATGAGGTGCTGGCAAATACCAAGAATAACGATATATTCCTGGCTGGGATGGCGGGAAATGCCTTAATCGAATCACCGCCACTGGGTTTCTTCAAAAAGTTTGTCCTTGAACGTGATGGGCGTGAAGTGAAAGGGATAGATCTTAAACATAAAGGCAATGCATTGATTAATGACATTGCCCGTGTTTATGCGTTATCGGCAGGGATCAAAGAGGTTAATACCGCCAAACGGATCCGTGAGCTGATTGAGCTTAATATTATCAATCGAAAAGATGCGTTAAACTTGGCTGATGCGCATGAATTTATTGCACATATGCGTTTATCCAATCAGGGCTATCAGCATACTCACTCCCAAGAGATCTCAAACTATTTAAAGCCACAACACCTCTCCTCACTCGTTCGCCATCAACTTAGAGATGCTTTTAAGGTCGTTCATGACGCTCAGGCTGGGATTAAACTCAAATTTACTCGGAGTTTTTAACATGATTTGCGGTGTTCAATTCGCTTCTGAGCTTAACTGCACTCGGAGTGCTAAATGGTGATAACTCAGCTTTATAAGTCGACACTCTGTTGGCGCGCGTTTAAGACTCGCTCAGAACTGATGAAGGGCTATTATCGAGACTTGATGCCTGTCATTGCACAAGACTTTGATCACTCCTCCTTGATTGCTGTCGATTTAGAGATGACAGGACTTGATCCTATTAACGACCAGATCCTCAGCATAGGGTTAATTCCCATAGAGAATAATCTACTTGCGCTCGATAAGGCGGAGCAAAAATTAATAAAAGTAGATGGCGGGGTCGGTCAAAGTGCGGTGATCCATGGCATTTTAGATAATCACTTAGACGATGCTATCGACATTAAAGAGGCAATAACTTGGTTTCTTGAAAGAACGCAGGGCAAGATGCTGGTGGCACACCATGCACCATTAGATTTAAGTTTTTTACAAAATGCGATTTCAAGTTGTATTGGTGAGCCGGTAAAACTATTAGCGATTGATACCTTAGCGGTAGAGCGAAAACGACTACTGAGAAAGCATGACTTACTGAAGGAGGGAACATTGAGGCTAGGTGCCTGCCGAGTGCGGTATGGCTTGCCTGTATACGCTGCGCATAATGCTTTGGTTGACGCACTTGCTTGTGGTGAACTCCTGCTTGCTCAGGCTGCGGCTATCGGTCAAGGCGAGAGGCTAAAGCTTGCAGAGTTGCTTGCCATAAAATGAGCTCTCATAAATATGACGATATCCGTCAAGCAGTAAGCGAAACACAAAAATAGTTACAAAGTTAATATTCACATCTTTAGGTTAACTGATTAGGCTCAATATTAAGCTACTTTCTCAGAGACTTATCTATGGCTTTACCTCTTCTATTAGTGGGTGGTGCACTTGGCGCGGCAATACTGGCTGATCAACGTGAAAAACGACATGCTTTAGAGCGCCAGCGTCATAGTGGTGTTGACCCCCAACAGCTAAATGGCAAAGCAGTTGGTTTACACCCAAGCCTTTGGCAAAGCGGCCATAAGCAAGTAAAGCCAAAGCCTGGGGCAATAATATGCTGCTTTGTATACGGTGTCATCGAGCACACTGGCATTTGGCTTGATGATAATACTTTAATAGAGCTTCATGGTAATGGGCTTATTCGCGCGGTCTCAACAGCACGATTTTTAGCTGGTCGAACAGGTACCAAAATTTATGTGGCTTGCAATCATGCTCATCAGCCACTTATCGATGGGGAGGTGCTGCATCGTGCTGAGATGGAAATTTTTAGTTACCGTGAATATGACCTATTTGATAATAACTGCCACCGTTTTGTCTGGTCTTGTCTTAGTGGCGTAGAGGAGTCACTGCCAAGCTTTAACGATTTCAATAAGAAATTAGCGCAATATTTTGAGCAGAGTATCTATTGGGACGAGGCGTTAATCGATATTCGGTAAAGCCTATTACTGTTCATATATGAGTTAGATTGTTTAATAATCGAAACAATAGAGTTAAAGCACTAGTCCATGGCACGGCAATTTCAGTTAAGTGATGATGATTTCACTTTAATCACAGCTTAATATGTGGATGAATCTGATAACTAATGTAAATAACTAATACCCGATCGAGATTGACAGCCCCGCAGAGCTCCATTTTCACAACAAAATTATTGACCTCAGCCCCACTTCTTGAAATTTATTGACCCACAACTCAAATATCTTGGTATTGTTGATTGGTTTTGAGAACATTAGCAAGATGCCTGATTATGGTTTTTACCCATTTGAAGGGCGCATTTGACCCTATGCGATATTTTGTTATATCTGAACGAACTAAAAATTATTAGCTATTGCATGACTGAGTTTATACCTTAGGCATCAGCAAATAGAAAACATCACCATCTACACCAGGAAAACACTATGCAAATCGGAATACCAAAGGAGATCCTCGCGCAGGAGAGCCGGGTAGCCGCGACACCAGCCACTGTAGTTCAGCTTAAGAAATTAGGCTTCAGTGTTGTTGTCCAAAGCGGTGCCGGAGCGGCAGCTAACTTTAAAGATGAAGCGTATCAAGAAGCAGGTGCTGACATCGTTAGCCTTGAAGATGCATTTCATGCCGATCTCATACTTAAAGTGAATGCGCCGACTATCAACAGTGATACGGGCGTTGACGAAGTTGATCTACTTAAAGCCGGTGCGACAGTTGCAAGTTTTGCATGGCCGGCTCAAAACCCTGAGTTGTTAGAAAAATTTAAAGCTAAGGGGATTAACTTACTGGCGATGGATATGGTGCCGCGTATTTCGCGTGCGCAATCTCTCGATGCTCGAAGCTCTTTAGCTAATGTCGATGGATACCGTGCAGTAATTGAAGCTGCTAATCATTTTGGTCGATTTTTTACCGGTCAAATAACTGCAGCAGGTAAAGTGCCGCCAGCAAAAGTATTGATTATTGGTGCAGGTGTTGCAGGACTCTCAGCATTAGGTGCTGCAGGTAGCTTAGGTGCTATCGTGCGTGCTTTTGATACTCGCCCTGAAGTGAAAGAGCAGATCAACTCAATGGGTGCTGAGTTTCTTGAGCTAGATTTTGAAGAGGAATCTGGTTCTGGTGACGGTTACGCGAAGGTGATGAGTAAAGAGTTTATCGATGCTGAAATGGCGCTGTTCCGCGAACAAGCCAAAGATGTCGATATTATTATCACTACCGCCCTTATTCCTGGCAAGCCAGCACCAAAACTTATCCTAGAGGATATGGTTGGCTTAATGAAGCCTGGTAGCGTGATTGTCGATCTGGCTGCTGCTAATGGCGGTAACTGTGAACTGACAGTACCAGGTGAAGTTGCTGTTGTTAATGATGTCACGATTATCGGTTATACAGAGCTATCTCGTCGTCTACCTACTCAAGCAAGCCAACTATATGGTACTAACTTAGTTAACCTGCTCAAGTTGATGGTGCCAGAAAAAGATGGCAAGTATGAAATTAACTTTGATGATGAAGTGATTCGAGGCGTAACAGCGGTAAAAGAGGGGGAGATCACTTTCCCACCACCTGCGATTCAGGTGAGTGCGCAGCCTCAAGCCAAAGTTGAAGAAGCGGAAGTTGTTGTTGAAGAGAAACCGAAAAATCCTTGGATTAAGCCAGCTATTGCAGTTGTTGCTGCAGGACTATTTGGTCTGATTGCTAATAATGCACCTGCAGATTTTCTGCAGCACTTTAGTGTGTTCGTTCTCTCTTGTGTTGTTGGTTACTACGTCGTTTGGAATGTGAGTCATTCACTGCATACCCCGTTGATGAGTGTGACCAATGCAATTAGTGGCATTATCGTAGTGGGGGCGCTTGTTCAGATGAACAGTGATAATACTGCGGTGCTGATTATGTCTGGTATTGCCATTTTGATTGCTTCAATTAACATCGCCGGTGGTTTCACCGTGACTCAGCGTATGCTGAAGATGTTCCGTAAAGACTAAGGAGAGATAATAATGTCTATAGGATTAGTTACTGCAGCTTATCTAGTTGCTGCCGTACTGTTTATCTTTAGTCTTGCTGGCTTAAGTAAACAAGAAACTGCCCAAAGGGGTAATATTTTGGGTATCGTGGGTATGGTGATTGCTATTGTAGCAACACTTGCTAGTACTCAAATTGATGGTAACAGTTGGATTGTTACTGGTGCAATGGCTATCGGTGCCGCTATCGGTATCCGTTTGGCACTCAAAGTTGAAATGACTGAGATGCCTGAGCTGGTGGCTATACTTCACAGCTTTGTAGGTTTAGCGGCTGTATTAGTTGGCTTTTCAAGCACAGTTGATCATGGCAGTTTAATGGATGCGGTCACAGGCGCTATCGACCCTGTTGCAAAAAGTATCCATGATGTTGAGGTCTTTCTTGGGATCTTTATCGGTGGTGTAACGTTCACCGGTTCTATTGTCGCATTTGCTAAGCTGCGCGGCCTAGTCAGCAGTTCGCCTAAAGCACTCCCTGGTGCTCATAAGCTAAACCTGGCCATGCTGATTGTATCGGTTGCCTTAGGCATCTATTTTATGCAGACCGATGCTATCGGTGCTTTGGTTATTGTCACTCTGATCTCCTTCGTGTTCGGTTACAACTTAGTTTCCGCTATCGGTGGTGCTGACATGCCAGTTGTTGTTTCAATGCTCAACTCCTATTCAGGTTGGGCTGCGGCAGCAGCAGGTTTCATGTTAGGCAATGATCTATTGATTATTACTGGTGCATTAGTGGGTAGCTCGGGTGCAATCCTGTCCTATATCATGTGTAAAGCGATGAACCGCTCGTTCATCTCTGTGATATTAGGTGGCTTTGGCGCAGAAGGCGGTACCGTGGTTATCGCTGATGGTGAACAAGGCGAGCATCGTGAGACGCAAGCTGAAGATGTCGCAGAAATGCTTAAAAACGCACGTAGCGTTATCATCGCGCCAGGCTATGGTATGGCTGTTGCTCAAGCACAATATCCAGTTGCTGAGATAACACAAAAGCTACGTGATCGTGGTGTGAAAGTGCGCTTTGCTATACACCCGGTTGCAGGTCGTCTACCAGGACACATGAATGTTTTGCTTGCTGAAGCAAAGCTGCCATATGACATTGTGATGGAGATGGACGAGATAAATGAAGACTTCGGTGATACCGATGTTGTTCTCGTGATTGGTGCAAATGATACCGTTAACCCTGCAGCTAAAGAGCCTGGAAGCCCGATTGCGGGTATGCCGGTCCTTGAGGTGTGGAATGCTGAGAATGTTGTGGTATTTAAACGTTCTATGGCTACAGGTTATGCTGGTGTACAGAACCCACTCTTCTTTAAAGAGAATACTGAGATGCTATTTGGAGATGCGAAAGCATCTGTATCTAAGATCTTAGCGAGTATCTAAAATCAATAAGTAGCGTTTATACGTTTACTTAAGATGATATTGAAATGCCAGTCAGTAATGACTGGCATTTTTGTTTTCAACCCTAAACCACCTACTTCAGTAGGTGGTTATCATCTATAGGCTTTGCCTGAAGTCGTAAATAGAGCCTTTTTATGCCGAACTTTGTGCAGAGGTTTAGTGAATAGTGCAGTGCAAGCTTCTAAATCAGGGATGATTTAGTAGAGCCTATAGGGATATATCAACGGCGACTTGCAGGTGCACAGTAACTAAAGCTCCCTTATAGGGAGTCATTTTAAAGCCACCTTCTTTAGAAGGTGGATTATTTACTTTCAGCCCTAAACCACCTATTTCAGTCGGTGGTTATCATCAATTAGGCTTTGCCTGAAAGTATCTTGTTAAAGTGAGACCATCTGGGGTGAGTCGATTATTGTATCTATGGGGTACACAGCTTATAAGTTCATCCAGGTTTAGCCTTTTTATGCCAGATGTTGTGCAGAGGTTTAGCGAGTAGTGGGGTGCAAGCTGCTAAATCAGTACTGGAAATGCTTCATACATTTACCTGCATTCCAAGCCATCCATAGCGGTCAATGATTTAGTTGCGCCTATAGTGGTATTTTTATGGCGACTTGCAGGCGCACGCTAGCTAAAGCTCCCTTCTTAGGCCGAAATTTCAAAATCACTTTCTTCAAAAGGTAGATTCTTTACATATATTCCACAATGTGGAATTGCTATCGCATGGTGGAATGGGATATTAGATTGAATATCTTATTCTATCGTGTATGTTGGGTTTTAGAGTCATCGGTTTATTTGCATTAAGTTTGGGCTTTATAAAACTTAAGTTTGAATGTTTGGTATTTAAGCTGATCTAAGTTTACTGTTTAATCATTTTATCAGTCGGAATTGTTTAGTATCTCTGCGAGCACTAGAACTTCCTTAAGCTGACTCGGTCATTAGCGTATTAATATAGATAAGGAAGTATTATGAACAATTCAAAAAAAGTCGTTTTAAGAAATGATCAGAATAATCACCTTGATGATCAGATTGAAGGTTTTGGGGAATTCAGCATCACAAGCGTAATAAAAAAAGAGTATGAGGCTTATTATATTGAAGCAAATATGAGCGATGATGTGACTTGGAACTATGTGCGTGGTTATAACTAAAGGCTAATAAAGTGGCCAACACCCTTGGATAAAACGCTTCTTATTCACTATCCATGGAGTTCGAAGATAGAGATATCCTAAAATATAATACCAGCCTAGGCTGGTATTTTTATTTACAGCTCTAAACCAACGACTTCAGTAAGTGGCTATCATCCATAGCCTTGCCTGAAGTCGTTAATAGCTCCTTTTTATGTCGAATGTTGAGCAGAGGTATAGCGAGTCGTGCAGTGCAAGCTGCTAAATCAGTGCTGGAAATGTTCCATACGTTTATCTGCATTCCAAGCCATCCTTAGCGGTCGATGATTTAGCAGAGCCTATAGGGATATTAACGGCGACTTGCAGCTGCACGATAGCTAAAGCTCCCTTGGAGTGACTCATTTTAAAGGCACAATGTTCAAGGTACCTTCTTCAGTAGGTGGTTATTATTTAAGTTTTCTTTACTTATCATTGATAGGCTTACTTGGAATTAGCCACAAAATGCGTAACAGCTTTACTCATAAGCTCTATGCCTGTTTTGTCACAAGGTGGTAATCGGGCATCACTTTTCTTGATGGGTTCACTAAGTCGAATAGTGCGCCATAGTAAGACGCTTATCTGACTCCCTGTGCTAATTCAATCCTAAGGCCTGCTTGAGTGACGCTTAGGCATTATTAAAAATTTTTTCATTAATACCAATCGGTATAAGAAGGTGGTCAGTTCAGAGTTATTTTTGGCGGCTTAATTCAAGGCGAATGAGTGAGGGAATGGTGATCCCTTTCGAGCTTATTCAACACAGAAGTAGGCTGCCAAAAAACTCCTAGAAGGCGAGTTTTAGCACTTCTGATGCTGCGTTAACGAGCTTAAACGTAGAATAACTATGTCTCTTCACTCGTTGCCTTGTCTCACAAGCGCTAAACTCTCGCTGAATGGCCACATCTTTATACCGATTGGTATAAGCACCATCAATAATCAGGTTTTAGTCATAAATCTGTTTTGATTTCGTCATGTTAATGTCACTTACGCTCATTAGAGTGCAGCTCAGAATATGTCAGCAATTAGTCGTACTGAGGATATTATGAGTAAAGCAACGCACGATGGAACAGTCTATAACAAGAGCAATAATGAAGCCTTTTCAGATGTATTGGACAAGCATATCTCAAGACGGAGTATGTTAAAAACAGGAATGGGCGCTGCGGGATTCTCACTATTTAGTGGTATAGGACTCACTGGTTGTTTTAGTAGTAGCGACCCTAAGCCCGATCCCATTCCTGAGCTAAAACTCGGATTCGATTCTATTGCAGGGGCAAAAAAGGATGCAGCAGTCGTGGCTAAAGGTTACTCAGCACAAGTGTTAGCCCCTTGGGGAACGCCGCTGAATGATATGGCCGATGACTGGAAAAGCGATGGCAGCAATACGGCATTAGATCAGGCTAATTCTGTCGGTCAAAATCATGATGGCATGTACTTTTATTCGCTCAATGACTCATCAACTGATGGCTTGTTATGTATTAACCATGAATATATTCAGCAAGAGGCGCTTCATCCGAATGGTCCTACTGTCGATCTGATCTCAGGTTTGAGAGATAGCACTGAAGAGATAAGAAAAGAGATCAACGCACATGGCATTAGTGTTGTGCGTATTCAGCTCATTGATGGCCAATGGCAAGTGATAAAAAATGATGAGTACAATCGCCGCTTTACTGCTGCCAGCGAGATGAGGATAGCGGGGCCTTTATCTGGTCATAGCGAATTGATCACGCCATTTTCGCCAACTGGGGAGATGATACGCGGTACATCGAATAATTGCGGCAATGGCTTTACACCATGGGGCACCTATTTGACCTGTGAGGAGAATTGGCCGGGATACTTTGTTAATCATGGTGAGTTATCGGAGCAGCAGCAAAGAATAGGTATTTCAACTAGTGGCGGGCGTTATAGCTGGGAAGATCTTGCTGGTGATGAAACCGAGACTGAGAGTGAGTTTTCTCGCTTTGACATCACACCCTCTGGTGATAGTGCGTTAGATGATTATAGAAACGAAGCCAATGGTTATGGGTATATCGTTGAAATCGATCCCCATGATCCACAATCGGTTGCTGTAAAGCGTACTGCGTTAGGGCGTTTTCGCCATGAGGGCTGTGCTTACGGAAAAGTCGAAGAGGGCAAACCTCTTGCGTTCTACTCCGGTCATGATGCCCGCTTCGAATATATCTATAAGTTTGTCTCTGATGCCCTTTGGGATCCAGATGACGCTGATCGTACAGACAGACTTGCAGTCGGTGCTAAGTATATGGATGAAGGTACTTTATACGTGGCACGTTTCAGTGAAGAGGGAGTCGGTCATTGGTTACCGCTTACCTTAGAGGGGGAGACAAAAACCGGTGGCACATTAGCGGATCACTTTAACTCTTTGGCAGAGATCATTCTTAATACTGCTGGCGCTGCAGATCTGGTTGGTGCTACCCCTATGGATCGCCCAGAGTGGACAACCGTCGATCCTATTAGTGGTACCGTTTATTTAACCTTGACCAATAATACTAAGCGTCAGGAAACCAATGTGGCTAACCCAAGGACTGATAACAAGTTTGGTCATATCATTCGCTGGAACGATGTTGAAGACAGCACAGAGTTCAACTGGGACATATTTGTATTTGGCTCACCGTCAGACGGCAGTGATGATATCAACCTATCGGGGTTAACTGAATCAAATGAGTTTGCTTGTCCTGATGGGCTGGCCTTTGATGCCCGCGGTATTCTCTGGGTACAAACAGATAATAGCGGGGCAATGGAGGTAAAAGACAAGACGAATGACCAAATGCTAGCGGTCATTCCGACTCAACTGGTCAACAGTGATGGAGAAGCGGATACCATACACGCAGACAATCAAAGCGAGTTAAGACGTTTCTTTGTGGGTCCAAATGACTGTGAGATCACAGGGCTTGCCTTCACGCCAGATCAGAAGAACTGTTTTTTGAATGTGCAGCATCCTGGTAATTGGCCATATAGCATGAATGCCACTGATGAAACACCGCAAGGGGAGTTGGTTCGTCCGCGCTCTGCTACCGTTATCATCCGCAAAGAGGATGGTGGAGAGATTGGCGTTTAATTAACAAGCGGGCACAATATTTGGTTTGTTGCGTCCGAGTTTACTTAAGTGCTATCAAGTGCTCTGGTAAGCTTTTGTTTTATAGTTGCTTATTAGCTATAAATGGATCTTGAAGCTAGATATATCCCGATACAAAAATACCAGCCGAGGCTGGTATTTTTTATTTTAGCTTTTTCACCTATCGTCGATAGGCTTACTTATAATTAGCCACAAAAATGCTTAACTGCTTTACTTACAAGCTCTATACCTGTTTTATCACAAGGTGGTAACTCTGCATCGCTTTCGTTGATTGGCGTGACTCTATCACCCCATTTGATCAATGCTGCTGCTGATGTAAGGCCAGCACCGAAGGCACAAGAGAGGATAGTTTGGCCTGGTTTGATCTTGCCTTGCTCTAATGCATCACAAATCGCAATTGGAATAGTCGCTGCCGAAGTATTACCATAATTAGCAATATTGACGATAGCTTTCTCTTTCGGGATCTTCATACGACTGATTAGCGTATCGATAATACGCTCATTGGCCTGATGAGGGATAACCCAGTCAACATCATCCTTAGACGTATCACACTTTTCGAGTACCTTAGTACTTAGTTTACCCATACCGGCAATAGCACGCTTGAAGATCTCTTGACCATTAAACTCAATGTAGAAGTCTAATGAAGCGGCGCTAAACCTATCCATTGCAGTACCGAAACCTGCTTTAAGGATATCGCGTCCAGCGGGGTCATTGTTAAGCTCATAACCAAGTACACCAATAGGCTCATCAGTGGCTTCAAGTACGACAGCGCCAGCACCATCCCCAAAAAGAACGGCTGTTTCGCGGCGAGACCAATCTAAATAGAAAGAGAGTCGCTCAGCACCAATGACTAGCACCTTCTTACACTGTCCACTCTTAATCTGCGAACTGCCTAACCCTAAGCCGTATAAAAAGCCACTACAAGCCGCATTGATATCGAATGCTGCGCAGGTTGCACCTACGTTAGCTTGTACTGTTGATGCTATGTTAGGGATTAACGTATCAGGGCTGGCAGTAGCCAGGATGATCATATCAAGATCGCTTCCTTCAATACCTGCGGCAGCTAAAGCACGCTGCGCTGCAACTGAAGCAAGCTCTGAAGTATTTACATGGCTGATATGACGTTGACTAATACCCGTTCGAGGTTTGATCCACTCATCAGAAGTTTCGATAAATGTAGACAGATCATGATTTGTTAATGTGGCCGGCGGAACGCATTTTCCCCAGCCAGTGATTGTGGCGTACTGCATGTGCTTTCTCTCAAATAAAAAAGCAGAACCTGATTGAGCTCTGCCTTATCTAACATAATAAACTAAGCTTAGCGTCTCTTAAGCTTAACGCTTTTTAAGCTTAAGAGTAGTGACTTATGCCACTTGCTGTGCGACTAGATCACGTATTGCGTTGGCGGCGTGCAAAATATGCGCACGTAGAAGTTCAGTCGCCTTTTCGGTGTCTTTGTTTCTGCAATAGGTGAGTAGATCTCTATGATCTTGCTCTGCACGAGGAATACCGCCAGCAAGTAACAGTTGTAATCGAATATAACGATCACAATTAGTGTTCAAACCGTGCACGACTTCTAAGGTATGCGGGCGTTCTGCTGCTTGGTACAAACAGGTATGGAACTGAGTATTAAGTTCACTCCATGTGCTAACTGCATCTTCTTGTTTGAATGCAGACTCTAGCTCATCGAGCACTTTTTCAGCCTGAAGCAGATGCTCATCTTGTAAATTTGGAATGGCTTTAGCTAATAGGTCAGTTTCAATTAGGGCTCTAAGCTCAAACAATTCAGTAACTTGGTCAACTGAAAGTTCAGTGGCTGTTGCGCCTTTATGAGCTTCGAACTTTACTAGGCCTTCAGCTTCAAGTTGCAATAGTGCTTCACGAACTGGGATACGACTAACATTTAATTCATCGGCTAGTGCACTTTGACGAAGTGGCTCACCGGCAGCGATATCACCAGAAAGAATTTTTTCCCTTAGCACCTCAACAACAACTTGAGTACGCGTTTTATGGATAATTGGTGTGGATCGGCTCATAGTTCCCGTTTTTATCTATTCGTTATTCTATTTTATCCGACTAAGATTACCGTTAAAGCGGGTTAAAATAAAGGGAAACTATGTTTCCCTCTATTTATTTTCTCGTTTCATTTAATGATTAAAAGCTAATCACTTTCGTTGCGTTACTTTTTAACTCATCAGGAAGCAAAGATTCAGGCATATTCTGATAACAGATTGGGCGTTCGAATCGCTTCATTGCTTGGCTACCCACAGATGTCGTACGGCTGTCAGTACTAGCTGGGTATGGTCCACCGTGGTTCATAGAGTGGCAAACTTCAACACCTGTTGGCATCTGGTTGAAGATAATACGTCCGACATTAAAAGCAACCGCTTCAATCAACGCCTGATTCTCGCTAAGTTCAGCTTCTTGCCCATGAATAGTGGCTGTGAGCTGGCCCTCTAGTTCAGTTGCAATCTCGAGCATTTGGTCTTTGTTTTCGCAGATAACGATAACCGCGCATGGACCGAATATCTCTTGCTGTAGTTCAGGCGTCGATAAGTAGTCATTTGCATTCACACGCACGGCAGTTGGGCGAGTGAGGTGATTAGCTTCAGCCGACTGTCCTTGAGCAACAAGTTCAACACTCGCATTTTTAACAAGTGCTTCAACTTGCGACTGGTAAGTGGAGGCGATACCTGGAGTAAGCATGGCTGCAGCAGGAAGGGCGGCGATATTTTCGGACATAGTAGCAATATATCGATTTAAAGCAGCACCTTCTGTCGCAATAATAACACCTGGGCTAGTGCAAAATTGGCCATGGCCCATCATCATCGACTGAACTTGAGTGACAGCGAGAGATTCAGCTTGGTCAGATAAAATATCATTCAATAAAAATTGAGGGTTCGTTGACCCTAACTCGCCATAAAATGGAATTGGCTCGGGTCTGGCTGCACAAAGATCGGCTAAAATACGGCCCACTTTTAATGAACCTGTAAAGCCCACGGCTTTAATTGCGCTATGGTTAACAAGGTCGGTAGAGACTTGTGGGCTAGCCCCTTGCACTAGGCTGAAAACGCCCGCAGGCATATCGCAGGCGATAATCGCTTTTTCGATTGCACGGGTGACAAGTTCACTCGTTGCTGGGTGTGCTGGATGGCCCTTAACGATGACTGGACAACCAGCCGCTAATGCTGAGGCTGTATCCCCGCCGGCAGTTGAGAATGCGAGAGGGAAGTTTGATGCGCCAAATACGGCGACAGGCCCAATAGGTAATACGCTTAATCGCGTATCGGCTTTTGGTAGTGGTGCGCGATCAGGATTTGCCAAATCAATAAACTTAGGCTCAAGTGGTGCACGTAACGTGCTGGCGAACAGTTTTAATTGATTACAGGTTCTGCCCGTTTCACCTTGAACGCGTGCCATAGGCAGACCAGACTCAAGATTTGCCGCCGTGGTGATAAGTTCGATATCAGCTTGAAGCTGTTCGGCAATGGCGTCTAAAAAGTCGGCGCGTTGAGTTGGGGTTTTGGCTCGGTACTGAACAAATGCCGATTTTGCGGCTTTAGCCGCTGTGTCTATTTCGGAAGCACTTGCATTGGCAAATTGCCAGTCAAGTTTATTATTTGCAATCGGGTCAAAGCTATTGAATGCATTAGCATCGCCTGTCCAGCTGCCGTTGATAAAGTGCTTGCCGCTTAATGTAGAAGTCACTGTTGAAATCACTGAGTCTGTCATATTGTTCCCTGCTAATTGAGTGTTCTAGCGTAAGCTAGGCACAGAAAATTTGTTGTAAATTAAGTAACCTGAAAACCGAACGCGTAGGGATCACTATCATCTATAGTTATAGAGTTTTGACCTGTGATCCGGGCCCAGCCCTGAATGCTTGGCATGATGGCCTTATGTCCGCCAACGAAAGTGGATGATTCGATGCGACCGACAAATTGACTGCCTATTATGCTTTCGTGGGTATAGCTATCGCCGACATTCAATTTGCCCTTGGCAAAAAGTTGAGCTAATCGTGCACTTGTACCTGTACCGCAAGGTGATCTGTCGATGGCTTTATCGCCATAAAATACCGCATTAGCACCATCTGACCCTTCACTGATCGTCTCACCTGTCCACAACACATGGGATACACCTGATACCGTTGCATCATCTGGATGCACACACTCTAATTGTTCATGTGCTATTTGGCGTACTATCGGGCTCCAGCGGAGGATATCGGCAGCGCTCCATTCACGAAGGCCTGGGAAGTTAGCTTGTGGCTCGACGATGACATAATAGTTACCACCATATGAGACATCGACTTTTAGCGTGCCAAGTTCAGGGATATCTAAAATCACATCTTGATGGGCAAGATAAGCGGGGACGTTGTAGATCTTTACCCAATCGATTTTCTCACCAGTTTGTTGATAATCAATGCTTATCTGACCGGCAGGAACATCGATAATGAGTCTACCTGGAACTTTAGCTGTCAGTAGACCAGATTCGATAGCGGCGGTAATCGTCCCGATCGTGCCGTGTCCACACATTGGAAGACAACCACTGGTTTCGATAAATAAAATTGAGGCGTCGGCATTATCACTACAAGGAGGATACAAAAAAGCCCCCGACATCATATCGTGGCCTCTGGGTTCGAACATCAATCCTTTACGGATCCAATCATACTCATTAAGAAAGTGTTGTCGCTTTTCACTCATGGTGTTTCCCTTGAGATTCGGGTGGCCACTGGTGACCAAGCGAACGGGGTTTCCACATGTGTGAGCATCGACGCAAAAGTATGTACCTTTTAACATCTAAACCTTACTCCATTTCCTGTAATTTACGTCACACATATCGATATACAGTCACTAAGCTTGAGTCTAGTCAAGCTTAGCGGCTTGCGTTTATCGATATTAATCCAGGTTGTACTTATCTAGATCGATGCGAGTATCCATTGCTTCTTTAATGACTTTTTCAACATAAGCACGTTCGTCACCTATCAATGTCATACGTGGCATACGTACATTTTCGCTACCACGGCCAGCAATTTGCTCGGCAAACTTGATGCACTGAACCAGCGTTGGAATCGTATCTAGGCGTAATAAAGGCATAAACCAGCGGTAGATCTCGCGAGCTTCTTCAATACGGCCAGCACGTGCTAGCTTAAATAGGGTGACAGATTCACGTGGGAATACGTTAGTAAGTCCTGAAATCCAACCCGTTGCACCCAATAAAAGGCTTTCAAGGGCGATATCATCAACACCACAAAGGATGTTAAAGCGATCACCAAACTTGCTTTGTAATTCAGTCAGACGGCGTGTGTCAGTGGTAGATTCTTTGATGGCAACGATATTCTTCTCTTCTGCAAGAATCATTGTCATCTCTAAATTGATGTCAACACCATAACTGACAGGGTTGTTGTAGATCATGATTGGCAGCTTTGTTGAACGAGCAACGGTCTGGTAATGAGCAACAACCTCACGGTCAGTACCGCGATAAACCATAGCGGGTAGTAGCATTAAGCCATCTACACCTAATTTCTCAACATCTTGAGCATAAGTAGATGCCAATTCTGCAGTGTTTTCAGTACAACCAGTCAGAACCAATATACGTCCTTTGACTGTCTCTACTGTGTGCTTAATAAAGTCACGTTTTTCCTGTGGACCCAGAGAAGCATTCTCACCAATAGTGCCTAAAGCGATGATACCGTCGATACCATCTCTAATGAGATCTTCGAGCATACGTGCGTTAGATTCATAGTTTATTGAACCATCATCATTAAACTGTGTTGAGATTGCTGGGAAAACACCTTGCCAATTTACTTTCATGTCTAAGACCTCTATGCGCTAGTTTTGCTTTATATAAAAGATGTACACAACCGGAATAACGCATCTAAACTTGTCTTGTTCCGAAATCCTATAGTATATTGTATACAATTTTTAGGGGAATAAAAGCCCCGTTGGATCTTTATTATCTTTGTTGTCGTTAAATACTATATATTGCATACAAACTATAAGAAAGGAGTAAGCCATGCACTTGAACGATCTCCCTGCCGAATTTGTAGAAAACTGTCAACAATTCGTAACAATTGACGCTCACACAGAGGGGGAGCCTCTGAGGATTATTACTTCAGGTTATCCTGAAATAAAAGGGGAGACCATCTTAGAGATGCGTCAATATGTAACTCAGCATCTAGACAGGTATCGTACTCTGTTGATGCATGAGCCAAGGGGACATGCTGATATGTATGGCGCCTTGATCACAAAACCAGTTACCCAAGATGCTGATTTCGGCGTGCTGTTTTTACATAATGAAGGTTATAGCAGTATGTGTGGCCACGGCATATTGGCACTAGTGAAAGTGGCTTGCCAAACTGGCGCTATCACTTTAACTACTGATGAACGTGTGATTAAAATAGATGCGCCGGCGGGTCTTATTACCGCGAAAGCGAGCCGCGATAGCCAAGGGAAGATCCATGCAAGCTTTTTAAATGTGGACTCATGGGCTGAAGCGCTAGATTGCCGCGTAATGGTCGAAGGGTTCGGAGAGGTCATCTATGATATTGGCTTTGGCGGCGCTTATTATGCCTATGTCGATGCAGATGCCCATGGGATCTCGTGTGATCAAGATAATGTTGCTCAGCTTATTGATATGGGCAGACGGATAAAACATGCGGTAATGGCCGCTCATCCTTTAGTCCACCCGATAGAGGAGGATTTGAGTTTTCTCTATGGGACTATTTTTACTTCTAAAAAAATCACTAATAATGAAGCGCATTCTCGTCATGTGTGTATTTTTGCAGACGGAGAGGTCGACAGATCGCCAACGGGTACAGGGGTAGCTGGTCGTATTGCACTCTTATATGCCAAAGGTGAAGTGGAGTTAAATCAAGCCTTGATGATTGAGAGTATTGTCGACGGCCGGATGATAGTCAGTGCGACGAAAACTCATCAATTTCATGGTAAGCAAGCGGTGATCCCACAAGTTTCAGGTCGTTCATATATCACTGGTCATCATCAATTTATTATCGATCCCGATGACCTATTTCAAGATGGATTTATGCTGCGTTAATGCAAGGCAAGCAGTGCTAGTTATCAGATAGATAGGCCAAGTTACGTTATATAACGTTACGTGGTAATTGGCCTTGAATGAAAAATATTGGCCTTGAACCAAGGTAGAAAGCCTTGAATGAATGATAAGAGAGTGATGATGAGTGAGAAAACGGATAACCAAGCCCATGGGGTGATAACTATAGTTGGCGCGGGCATAGTGGGAGTCACTACTGGGCTCGAGCTGCTTAGAGCAGGGCATAAAGTGCGAATTATTGATAAAGAGGGAGTTGGAGCGGGAGCCTCTAGAGGAAATGCGGGACACTTTGCCACTGAGCAAGTGTTTCCGTTAGCCGATCCTGCAATGTTAGTTAAGTTGCCTGGTATGTTACTCGATCCCCTTGGGCCTTTTCGCATTCAGCCAAGTTACTTTTTTAAAGCTTTACCATGGTTTATGCGCTTTCTTGCCAATATGTTGCCGGGAAAAAGGGCACATAACAGTCAGGCTATTAAGCGCTTAAACCAGCAATCTATTGCAGCACTGGAGGAGTTGACTGAATTTTGTGGATGCACAGAACTGATGACGCTTAATGGAAGCCTTTTGGTGTTTGAGGGAACCGAAATCGAAGAGGTCACCAAGGAGTTTCATTATTATGCCAACGCTGGAGTAAAAGTAAGGTTACTCAGTGGTGATGAAGTCAGGCAGCTAGAGCCTAGCCTGAGTGACGCGATTAGCCACGGTTTATATTTCACCCATGTTGGGCATACCAGCGATCCATACCTTTTATGTAAAGCTTTTGCTGATAAGTTTGTTGCTTTGGGCGGGGAGCTATTGTGTGATGAAGTCAGCGAGTTACAGCTCTCTGCCAGTGATGAAGACAGAGTCTCGCTACAATTAAGTTCTGGTGAGATATTAACAACAGAAAAAATCCTTATTGCTTCAGGCGCTTGGTCTAAATCATTTGCAACCCAGCTTGGCTATAAGGTGCCCCTGGAAACAGAGCGGGGTTATCACTTGATGATGCCACAAAAAAGCAGCTTGTCTCGGCCGGTCGCTTCCTATAATCGTAAGTTTATTATCACGCCCATGCGCGAGGGAACTCGTCTTGCTGGTACCGTTGAATTTGGCGGCTTACAAGCCCCCTTAGTCGAAGCCCGTGCAGACTGCTTATTTCCACATGGCAAAGCTTTGCTACCTGAGCTTTTTGTCGATGCAGCCGTCAGTGATGGCGAACGCTGGATGGGATTTAGACCCTCAATGCCAGATAGTCTGCCAGTGCTGGGGCGAAGTGGGAAACAGCAAAATGTATTTTTCTCTTTTGGGCATCAACATCTTGGGCTGACCTGGTCAGGCATCACCGCTAAGCTAGTCAGCCAGGAGATAACAGGCCTGCAGACTGAAATAGAGCTCAGTGATTATCGAATTGATCGGTTTAGCTAGATTTGCGTAAATCTAGCCTCGAGAAGTCGGTGTTTTTCAAGATCGCCTTCGAATGAAGCTTGATTACATTTTCTTTTGAGGTTGTGGCATCGTTGACACTTTGAAGGGTGTTTAAAAGTCACACCTTCATGGTTATCTAACGCCTGTCCGGTGAGGAATGTGCACGCTTGTTTTAAGAAGGTTCTTTGCGACGCTGCGAACACGCCCCTGTTGACGTTAATCGAAGACCGATGTTACTTATCCATTGGACTGACAGGGTTAAAGCGATTTCCACTAATATGGGGATATAGCGCTTTGGACGTAAGAAACAGTGTGACTGGGTCACATTGGCACAGTTCTTATATCTGAGCCATGTTGAAACAATTGAGTTGCAAATGAATGCCTCAAACTGTGTGCTTTGACCTGCTTAGGGGGGACTAGTTATTTACTGCTTTTCTGAGCTGCTTTTTAAATGATGATTGATGAATAATATTAAGAACCTCTCACTCGTCGTAAGCCTTTCGGCAGCGCATGTCGCAGTATCAGCCATAGAAATTTAACAGTAGGTAATGTACGTATTTCAGTGGCTTTGGTTTGGCTATTTTACTACTCGAAGGACATTTGATTTGAGGTTGCACTAATGATGTTTTTAGTCAGGGAGCACGACGCGATAAAGATAGCGTGATAGCTTCCTATTTATAAAGAAATCAGACTGCCAGGCTGATATAGCCGGAGTGCTAATACCAATCAGTATAAGAAAGTGATCTGCTCAGAGTGCTTTTTGGCAATTAATTCAAGGCGAATAGCTGATGGAATGGTTATTCCCTTGTTAAGCTGTTCAACGAAGAAGTAGGCAGCCAAAAACACTCCTGAAAGGCGAGTTTTAGCGCTTCATATGCTGTGTTAACGAGCTTAAACGTAGAATAACTATGCTCTTTACTCGTTGCTAGCCACATGGATGTGGTGAATGTCATTAATGCAGGAGCATTTAATGACCTTGCCTCTGAAGCGCTAAACTCTCGCTGAGCCATCACATCTTTATACTGATTGGTATAACAAGGGGGGCGATAGTAGCTTTATTGTGCACGGCATAGATAATTACTCAATAAGCCACTTGCTTTGCCAAAGGTAATTTAACTAATACAATTTACATGGTATATTGTATGCAATAAGTCTGGTGAGATGATTTAAACAAAAGGTAATATGATGGAAACAAATAGTACAGATTGGCGATATACCGTTATGCCAGCCGTGTTTACATGGCTAAAAGAGTCAGAATCCGGTGTCCTTGAAATTGACTTTGATGCAACACAAAAACAGGCCGCAACTGTTTTAAAAGCTCAGGGAAAGGGCGGAAGCAGAATGGGCGGACTTGTCGCTTCTGGTACGCTAGGTGAGAATAGCTACCTGAGCACAGAACAGCGCCTTTCTTTACTTAAATCCCTTTCTGAAATTGCTAAAGAATTCAATGTCCCGTTGATCAGTGGCGCTGCAGCAGAAACTAAGGAAGAGCTTGCCAAAATCATTGAAGGACTGGCAAGGGTTGGCGTGGATACTGTTATGGTCATGCCGCCAAAAACTCAGTCGATCCCTTCTGATGAAGAGATGTATGCGTACTATGCGCTTGCTGCAACAGCTGCAAAAGAGGCAAACGTAACAATTATGCCTTATAACAACCCTGATGCGGCCGGATATCATGCAATTTCAACAGAACTTCTTAGAAGACTTGCTGATCTACCTGAAGTAACGGCGCTTAAAATATCGACTACAGACGTTTCAACGATTGAAACGCTGATGTTAGAGAATAAAGATTTAAAAATCTTGGCAGGCGTTGACACTGTAACTGTACATGCAGGACTTGCTGGAGCATGCGGTGGAATTACAGGTGTAGGTACTATCTTCCCAAAAGCTAGCGTTACTATGCAGGAGCATGTTTTAAAAGGCGAATGGGCTGAGGCAAACAAAATTTCTCAGGCTATGAACTCCATATCATACCTTGATGCTCAGCCGCTGCTTATGGAATATCTTAAGTTTGCTATGGGAATTCATCATAATGATGCTGATGGAGGACTTCGTACCTTGGGTAAGAAGTTAACTCAACAGCAAATTGATGATGTTCGTGCAAGGTATATTCTAGCTAAAGAAAGACTTGAAGCTCTGGATTTATTAGACTAATCCTTGCAAGTATTTGGAATCTTAAGTGTTCAAATAGAGAAGGCTCCGTTTTTACGGAGCTTTTTTTGTCCCTCTTCGGAAATAAACAGCACCAGCCTTAATAAATGAGCACTAATCAACGCTTTGGTTAACCACTCTTGCCTACAAAACAATGTTATAGCTTCAAAACTGTCAATTTTCTGCATTGAATAAGCTAACGGTCCATCACTTAGTAACACTGATGCGGATAACTTTTCACTGAAATGTTATCCGGTGAACGCCTTATGTGATTAATTAACCCCATAACGATATAGCCTTTTCTTTCAGTTTTTTACGCACGTTATTAACGATAGTCACCCCACGTATAGTAAGTCGCCAGCTAACGCTTTTCCAATATGCCTCTTGTCAGGATAGAGTCTATCCAATGATTCAACGACCATATCTTTTACTGGTTTAGTGTCATGCACATTCGCTGGAGTTATTTTGGCAGCAACAATGCCGCATTGATGGTTCACAATAAGGTGAAGTTTAACGCCATAGAACCAGCCCATCGTACCTTTCCTCATGGGTGAAGCCTGCTAGGGTTTTATACTTTTAAGTTAGGAGGTTATGTCAGGCATTAATGCTCGTTGAATCAACAAATTCGATGCCTGTAGGTTCACTTTTCAAAGAGGAAAAATAACAGCACATTAGGATGACGGCATTAGACATTACCTCAAGAAATCAGGTGTATCTGAGTAAGCTTGTAAAATCGAGCCAAGTATCTAGTGTAAACGTTTTTGAAGTCGCGATGATTAGACATCTGGAAGGTGATGATAATATTCACCATTTCGCTTATAGGCATTCTGCCAGAGCGCTTACGCTTGCCAGTACCGCCGGGCAGAAATTGTCGTTCCCATTAAGGAATGAAAACGGTACAAAAATCATCGACATCACAAAATACATCCACTAAGTTATTCATATGCCCGCTGCGTGATTGATTAATCTGGGTCGAGAAACCTGATCACAAAGAGGGTTGTTAGTTCAACTTCTTATCCCGAGTTCAGCTCAGTATTTACTTATATTATCGATAAAGATATGTCGGGTTAACTTTATCTCAGCGCTTGTATAATAAAGGATAACTAGTGGCGAGAAAAATACTCAGTCTAGGTCAATATGTGAAGCGTAGAAACGGGGTTGCACTCGGCGGTAGTGGTGCATTGATGAATATGTTTGAACGTTCATTAGGAGCTAACCGTTTTGATCGCTTTTGGCAGTATTGGAATCCAATTTTTGGCTATTACTTAAGTCGTTATATTTTCGAACCTTTAAAGGGTGTTCTCCCCAACTGGATTGCGCTACTGATCACATTCGTTGCTTGTGGATTACTTCACGATCTTGTCACGATTGCCATTAATCATAGGTTTGCTCTGTTATTTACTCCTTGGTTTCTGTTTATGGGGATCTTTGTTGTGTTGAGTAAAGGGTTTTATCTGCAGTATCCTGTTTTCAACAAAGGGAAAAGTGCCTTTACGATCAATTGCCTCTTTAATATGAGTATTATTCTCGCTTGCTTATTAATGGCGCTACCAATATGGCGAGCAATGAGTTAAGACATTACTCGCCGAAGAAAAGCTAAATCTAAATCTAAAGTTACTGGCCTTGCATGATGGACTCTATCTGGTTAATCGTCCTTGGAACGGCTACAGATAAGTTTTCATACCCTGTTTGAGTCACTAAAATATCATCTTCTATACGGATCCCCATGCCACGATAGGCTTGTGGAACATCCGTTGCCGACAAAGGGATATATATCCCAGGCTCAATGGTGAATGTCATACCCGGTTCAAGTTTACGCCAGCGATCATTATTATCGTGATATGGTCCGACATCATGCACATCCATACCCAGCCAGTGACCGGTTTTATGTACCGTGAATCGCTTATAACTTTCATCTTTCATGATGTCATCAATATTACCGCTAAGTAAGCCGAGCTCTAACAGGCCTTTAGCCATGACTTCCATGCAGGTTTCATAGAGGCTGTTCCAGCTTGCGCCTGGTTTAACTTTTTCTATGGCGGCATCTAATGCATCTAATACTAACTGATAGATTGTACTTTGCGCTTCGGTAAATTTACCATTGACAGGGTAACTGCGCGTGATGTCTGAAGCATAATGGTTAAGCTCTGCGCCGGCATCAATAAGTAAGATTTGACCATCTTCAACAATGCAGCAGTTCTCTTCATAATGTAAGCAACAGGCGTTATTCCCTGAAGCGACAATATTCGGGTACGCCACATCGGTAGCACCGTATTTAGCAATCGTGAAGTTAAAAGTAGCAGCGAGTTCAGCTTCATTGACACCCGGCTTACAGGCTCGCATCACTGCTTTATGTCCATCAATAGACGCATTTACTGCGGCCTTAATCTGGTTTACCTCAGCTGTACTCTTTATTACACGTATCGGATGTAAGATCTTTGATAAGGGCGTTAGCGTACGGTGGTGTTTAATCACATCAAATCCGGCAGTTAATCTTTGATGGTTCATCCAGCTAAATACGCGATCAGAAAATCGGCCAAGCTCATCACTGACAAAAAGGTGCTGATGAGTATCTAGCTGCGCCAGCAATACAGACTCTAGTTCGGCTATGTCATGGGCTTCATCGGCATTAAAAGTGTTGATGGCGCCTTGGACACCAGCACGCTCACCAAAGCTAACCTCTTGAGCATGATCTTTAGGTCGACATAAAAGTGTGTACTTAAAGCCAGAATCATAACGACTGTCAGCGCTAAGTAGGGCTACCGCATCTGGTTCATTAAAACCGGTTAGGTAAAGAAAGTCGTTATCTTGCCGGAAATGGTACTTGATATTCTTACTGCGTACTTTTTGCTGATAGCCTGCAAGAATGACAAAACTGCCCACTGGCAGTTGATTAAAAAGGGCAACTCTTCTTGTGTGGTATAGATCGCAGTTCATTCTCAGCTCTCATGGTTTATGGTGGAGTACATACGCGCTAGTGGCTTGATTGATACTCGCTTATCAATATAAAAATAACCTAGATAAAGCTTACTATATTTGTATATTTTATCCATTACAAATCTTCTTATAAGAAAACGATAACTTCGCGGTGCAATCTAAACGAATGGATGGGATAATAGTGATGAATCAGACTTAGGAGTTAAACCCGTGAGCCCAGCAGTTTTTTTAGATAGAGATGGTGTGATCAACATTGACCATGGTTACGTCCATCAAGTAGATGACTTTGAGTATGTAGAAGGTGTGTTTGATGCATGTCGTGCGCTTAAAGATATGGGATACAAACTTGCTGTTGTTACCAATCAGTCAGGTATTGCACGTGGTATGTACAGTGAAGAACAGTTTCACAGTTTAACTGAGTGGATGGATTGGAATTTTGCCGATAAAGGGGTCGAGCTAGATGGCATCTATTATTGTCCTCACCATGAAGAAAAGGGAATAGGCGAATATAAGCAAGACTGTGATTGTCGTAAACCTAAGCCAGGAATGATGTTAACCGCTGCAGAGTTTTTAAAAATAGACTTAAGTCGCTCAGTGATGGTTGGCGATAAACGAGATGATATGTTAGCAGCCAAAGCTGCAGGGATCCCAACTAGAATTTTAGTCCGTACAGGCAAATCGGTTACTGACGATGCTATTGCAGCGGCAAGTGTAGTACTAGATTCAGTTGCTGATGTACCAAAGTATTTAGCATCAATGTAATACTTGTTGGCCCCAATGGGGCCTTCCTGTTTTTTGATTTACCTAGAAAACGGTATGCTTTTATTATGCTGCAATCGATTTTCTCTTTCTTCTATGAGTCCCCCTCTAGAATACAACTTGTCTTGCCTCTGTTATTCAAATCTGTTTTTGGTTGAACACTGATTCAAGCTAATAACTAGATACTAGCGCCAAGCGCTTGAAGCTGTCACTTGAATCCAGTCATTTTAATACAGCCGCTTAAAAGACTGTGTATTAAAAGCCGTTATTTAAATTACTCACATTTAAACAGATTACTTCAGAGTAGTATTTAAACCTAAGATGAAGATTATCGACTTGGCTTGGTTTAGCGTTAATTAGTATGGTTTTTAACTGCTGGTTTTGAACGTTTGGTTAGTTTTACCTGTCGCAAGGGCACAATTAAGGAGTTAACGTTGCAAATAGCGCTGTTAATAAGTGATTTATTACCTGGTTTGTATGATTTCCACTCAGTTGGCCTTGAGTTAGGAGATTTGTTGAATAAAGCACTTGCGCTATGGTTTATTCTCCCTATAATGCGCACCCACTGACACGGCGATACAAGCCGCTGGCTAAACGAAAGTATAGACAGCAAGGGACTTGGAGCCGCATCAGAGAGTTTAATCAATTTTGATTTTAACTCAGGTGTTAAAGCATTTAAGGCTTTAAGTTTTGATTAGGTTCTCACAGTGGTGATTAACTTTTCGTCACTTGGAAATCATCTTAAAATAAACGCTTGACGCCAACAACGGGAAGTGTAAAATACGCAGCCCTAAGCCACTGACCAAGCGTCAACGGCTGCATCGAAAGATGCACGCTCTTTAACAATTTATCAAGTAATCTGTGTGGACATTCACAGGTGTTGAGTTATTCGAAATTGCTCACTTCTTTCTAGTAAAGAGTGAAGCAATCAAAAATTTAACTCAATGTAACGATGAGTGTTCATAGCAATATGTAATTTACAGAAATGTAATTATCGAGTTCACCAACTTCTTTATGAACGAAGTGAATGAGAAACAGTTTAATTCATTGAGCCGTTCTTCATCCTTAATCGGGTGAGAACAAAAAACTTTAATTGAAGAGTTTGATCATGGCTCAGATTGAACGCTGGCGGCAGGCCTAACACATGCAAGTCGAGCGGAAACAGAGAGGTGCTTGCACCTTTGCTGTCGAGCGGCGGACGGGTGAGTAATGCCTAGATATCTGCCTAGTCGTGGGGGATAACAGTTGGAAACGACTGCTAATACCGCATACGCCCTACGGGGGAAAGGAGGGGACCTTCGGGCCTTTCGCGATTAGATGAGTCTAGGTGGGATTAGCTAGTAGGTAAGGTAATGGCTTACCTAGGCGACGATCC
>NZ_MPHJ01000013.1 GCF_001957125.1 Shewanella sp. UCD-KL12
GGTAGAGAGCCTTCGGGTTCAATTGGACTTGACTGAGAACAAACTACATAATGCGCTCGCACGTGAGGTACTGTTACTTGATCAAATTGATAACATGGAGCGAGAACTAGCAAAGTTTGGTGTCAATAGTTGATTTTATTTAGCTGATACCTGACTGCTTTATGTCAATTTATTCCTATAGGGGCGAAGTCAATTATTTGGGTAAGAGTGAGTTATATATTTTGACTGTAATTCATTGCTGTAAAAGAATTTTAATTAAGGCTATTCAGAGTCAATTGATTATACAATTCAACGATGCGAAACCGACGCGCAGAGGCGACTGCTCTGTGATACTTAAAGTTGACCCTTCCGAGAGATATGTTAAAAATTTAATCCGCAAATTTAAAAACGCCCCTGAATACCGACTCTATGCTGATGCGAAGGTGATTTGCTGTGTGGGCTCAAGAGATCAGGAAAGCACTCGTAGAGCTCACAATATGGCCAAACAAGGATTATCAAAAAAGAGCGCTGAAGAACTAATGGCTGAACTGCAGTGTTCAAACATTGGAAAAGAAACCATGTTCAAGTTTGCTCCAATTAAAGACTGGGCAACAGATCAAGTGTTTGATGCTTTGCGTTTAGCTGGTGGCCGACCATTAAAGAAATGTTCTGGTTTGAATCCCCTTCCTGCTTTCCTTCCCGATTTTGGCCTACTTTTAGAAATATACGGTAACGGGTCTAATGAGACTTGTGAATTGACAATAGGTTCAACGGCCAGTGCTGGTTGCAATGGTAAGGCTCGCTTTGGTTGTACGTTCTGCACAATGATAGCTGTAACTGATCACTCTTCTACTGCACTGGCTGAGATGCCAAGATGGAGTGTATTGGGCGTTAAAAATGCTTTGAGGGTAAGAGACTTTTTATTTCGTTTGTCTTGCGATATCGATGCAAGGGCTCTTCATGCTCGAGCTTATGACCCAGCGGGTTATAACCGTGTGGCACTACAGCCGAACACGTTAAAGCCAAAGCATTTAGAGAAGATGGTGCGATTTGCCAGTCAGCTTACGCTTGATTCTATAAAAGTTGCTGCAGACTTCAGGAAGTTAGTAGATCAAGGAAGAGAGCTAGAGCATCCTGGGCTCAAAGACATAGCAAACGATCCTAATATGGCCCCGAAAACGAAGAAAGCCTTTATCGAGATGTATCGAGAATGTGTTCAAGACCCAAAAAATTTGAACTACCTATTTTCACAGGATCATGCTCTGCTTTTGTCCTTTAGATGGTCGATTGATGGGATCGGTGCAGCACCTTTTCGTCCTTTAGCTATCTGGGAGCAATTGTCAGCAAACAAGGGCTGGATACCTTACCCAATGCTTAATAGTGAATATGAAACCAAGCATGGTCCATTAAAGCTTCAAAGTGATAAGTGTCTACCTGATGCTGTTATGATGCCAATCCTTAAAGAGGAAGATCCAAAGCAGCAAGCCACTTCGCCGCTTAACCTGCTGGACCTGTGGCAGCGTCCTACAGATATGTCTGATATCTTCGATGAAGATAGAAATTGCACTATCTCACGGCTTGCAGACAATCTTGCAGGCATAGAAATCGCATTTCGTACCCAATATAGTGTTGTAAAGACGGCATCTGAGTCTGTTCAATACAGCAATGAAATTATTATTGGCTCAACACGGTTCTTAGTTAAGTACAGCACGCCAGAGATCTTATCAGTTAAGCTTAACGGGGTTACCGTTTCGGGTGATGCAAAAGACAAACTTATTACCAAAGCAATCTATGAAGAGATTGAGAATCGCTTTTATACTAAGCTATCAAACTTAGGTTCAAAGTTTGCTATTACCCCACCAACCGGTACAGATGAAGATCTCACTCAAACTATCCTGTTAGCACTAAAGGACATGTTCCCAGCGCAAGAAGTATTAAAACGTAAAGTTCAGCATTTACGTACAGAGACGCTTTTTACAGGTTATTCAAAATCTGCTCGACTTGCAGATCCATCCATTCAATTTACCCGTCGAGTTACGCCAGTGGTCAAAGGTAAACTAGAGCGAGGTAACACCCGCTTAAGTTTCTACCCTACTATCTCAGACAGTCGGATTCACCGCGCTCACAAGCAGGAAAAGGAGCTGTTGGTACCGAGCTTTGAGACTCATACGCAAAAGACGATAGTCACTCATGATGCAAGCCTGTTGTTAGAAGAGGAAAAAGCAGCACTTGAAAATATCATGATCTCCAAAGAAGGCTTAGCGCAGTGGAAGCTTGTAGGTGGCCTAACTAGAGCACTGGAAATACATGATGATCACCTCACCACGCTAATCAGTAAGCGCCACCAGCGAGGCTATAAGGTTAGTGATGTTAGAAGCTATGGCGGGACTCATGTAGCTGAAGCGATGCTAGCCGAAGGGGTGGTATCAATTAACAAGAAATATTGGACACAACTGCAGTCGATTCTTAAGCGCACTCAAATTTTTAACGATCTTGGTATGTACTCATTTCAATCTATGACCGTTGAAGCAGTACAAGCACACCCTAAAGCAATTAGTATGACGCAACACCGCACTGATAAAGCGAGGGTCATGCTTGAAGTACGTGAGTTACGTAATGCTCAAAGAAGGGAGTTTAAACAATCAGCAAGCATGAACTTCATTGCTAAAAACCTAAACACTTTTAAGCGTGCTGCATTGGGGGCAATAGAGAGTGTCAGTTATGAGCTGTCAGCTAGCCTGCTAAAAATGAGCTTTGATACGCAGGAGGTTTCGCCGTTGAATCGAGCTCAGATCTCTAGTTTGTGGCTTTCACTTAATATGGATGGAATGAGCCACATCGATCATTTACTACGTAAAATAATGACTCTAAGTGGGTTTAACACTTTAAAAGCATCTCCTACAGAATATGTTGTGGCTGGGAGAGAGTCATTAGCAACTATCGAAGCGCTAGAAGTAAAGCTCGAAAGAGCCTTAAATGATTGGGCTCCACTGCTAGCAAGTTTAAAGGCCCTGATAGCGAACCCAGGTCAAGATAAAGAAGTAGCATTAAATCAATTCAGAAACCTCATTCAAGAACATTCTCCAGTGATGCTGGCAGAGAGTGATATCTTAAGCTGGTGGAACCCAAGTTTGGAAAATATGACAACGTATCTAAATAATGCAATCACGACTATCGATGGGCATAATGCACATCTTATTCAATTGCATAACGCAATGCGTGATATTCGCCAAAATGCCCTTCGCCAAGTAACTACAAACTTGAGCTTAAGCGACAAACTGGCACTGATGAATCAAAGAAAAGCGGCATAGGTAAAACGAGATGACCAGCAAATTTAAAGAGATTTCTAAAGCACTTTCATTAAGCTTCGACATCCCTGTTACCACACTCAATAAATGGGCAACCTCAGAAAATCGTGTCGCTCACAGACAGATCATGGAGCAGGCACATCAAGCCATTAATGAACTTGAACAATATAGCGCCCTTACCTCTTCAAATGCGTCATTAGAAGAGGTTGCCAAATCGTTGGGGTTTGATAACCCACTAACAATGCACATAGAGGGCATATCTTCACGAACATTCAGAAGTTGGTTTGAAAACGAAGATAAACGAAAGCTAGTCATCGGCTTTCTTATCGGTATGCATTGGGGGCTACTATCGGAAGCAACAATGAGACTAGAAATTAGTACACCAGTTAAATTACACAAAAAGCTTAAAGCAAAGGATGTCATGCCTGGGGAGTTCGTCAGACTTTACCAAATCTCGCCAATTAGCCTTGTTAAGCTAATGAAATAATAGCTCTAGATTCTAATCTACAGAGTGAAATGGAAGTTTGTATTGTGGGAGTATGGCAAGATAATGTGATTAGGTTGTAGGCCCACCAGCAACGGGTTAGAGAATATTTCTGCTGAGTGGGCTCTTATCACTAGTGTCTAGTTTATTTTTTGAATAGCCTTTTTACATTGTTATCGATGTATTCTTTAGTTCTTTTTAAGAGTGAAGTATAAGAGATAGCTATAGGGGTTTCGTAGTCCGGCTCCACTTCGTTGAAAGTACTAAACAGTACATGTCCTCGTTTCCCCTTGACAATTAACAGTTTAAGTTCTGTGTTTCCATTGCATTCAACACAATGTGCTAGCCCAGATAAACACCATTCATTATTTTTGTGCTGTTTAATTGCGTTCCCCCGAGCCATATCATCTTCAAAAGATTGTTGGCAATTTGGGCAAACCATATCAAAGGTTGAGAACGAATAAGGGGCAAGTAATTCGCTGACTGTACGTAAAGATAGAAATTCTTGAATAGGATCGGATTCATTTTGTTGCGACTTCATATTCATAACTGAAACCTATTGAGTTAGTAGTTTCAGCTAGTGTGTTTCAGGGTTGAAATCCGGCAACCGTTAGCGAAAAGACAAGGATGATTCGTTTTTAAGCTGCCTCATTGAGTTCAAAATAGCGTTGGAATGCCTTATTAATACGCGGGAAAAGAGTGTTTGGCTTAAACAATGAGAAATCCTTTTTTTCCCAAGTAACATTGGCATTGGCTTCTACTGAGCAAATCTCTAATCGTAATGCCTTGACCTTGTTTTTATAGTGCTGCTGTAACACTTGGTTTCTATCTTTTATGCTGTCTTTTATACACTGTCTGTAATGGTTTAAATCATCATTTAGTAATTCAAAAATTGTTTTACCTTCTAGTAAATCACGTTGAACCTTTTTAAGGCTCTCACGGTCAAGAGGCTGCGCTGTATGAATCTTTTTGATACTTGTTATGTTTGACTCAACTTTGTAGCTTGTAGCGTACCTTATGGCCTCTGGCATAGTATCAAATCGAACTGATGCAGATGTTTGAGGAAGATGAGAATTGAATGTGTCTACAAATTCAACACCATATAGATAGAACGGTTCGATAGTTATATTGTTTATAATGCAAACTTGCTTATGTCGAATAACAAACAGCTTTGGGGTTGCCTGAGTTTGTACAACATGGAAATCATCAGGAATAGCACCAACTCCTCCAACTTGCACAACACGGTCCCTTAAAGAGTTTTTAGCTCTTGCTGCACTTGTATATGGCTTATTTTTATTATTTTTTAATGAGCCTATATCGTGTTGAGTTTGTAGTGTGTCCATAATGATTCCCATTGTTGAAATTCGTAATTAATGGCAGTACTTATACTTCTGAGCTGCCAATCCATTCACTGCCTAGATACACTTCCCAGCCTTCAGTTGAATAGCTGTAATAATCAATTGCTTCAAGAGAGTCATGCGTCCAAGGGACTACGGCCTTTATTTCTTTCATTAAAGTACCTTCCAAATCGAGTATTTTTAAGGTTTCATTTTCATTGTTTAACAATAAATCAGGCTCAGATTTATTTAGAGATCTTGTTACTATCATGGTGACTCCAATGATAATTTAGTGACGTCTAACTAACGGTTATTTAACGATATTCATCTTACGATAGATTGGTACACATGCAACCGATGAGTCAGTAAATATTCAATGTTAAAGATTATTGATGAACGGACATAATCTCGTTGTAATAGAAAAACAATGAAAATTCTTCGGTGGTTTGTAACTGGTGACTTTTGAGCAGGAGTTAGCATTTCTTGATAATCACAGCTTGTTCGTGATTAACCTGGACTTGATCAAATAACCTATACAATGAAGTAGGAGATGTGTAACGCTGGCTAACAGTTGTTGCAGATGCTAAATCATTGTCTGCTCCAACTTTGGCTATTGTAAATCCATCAGTACTTATACCAATAATGGTGTAAATATCGTCATTATCAGTGTGTTTGAGTAATTTTGAACTAGATAGTTTGATATTCAAATGTTGCTGTATAACCACTGTTTGGAATGGCTCATTTATTACTGTTTGTATTACCGCCCAAGCAGAGTTGATGTCTCCACCGTTAAGCAGTCTTTTTATGCTTTTTATATCTCCTTCCCTACGTTGAATAACATAGAATTTGTTGGACTTTCTTATCAGTTGTAATTGCCACAGGTAGAGTTCATCTGTTAACGCACAGCTAAAGTTTATTCTATAGTTGCTTTAATTGGTTTAAAGTCATTTCCATAACCTTTTTAATGTTTAACAACTTTATCCTCACCATTTACAAGAACAAGGCTGACATCTTCAGAGTAATACCCATTAGACTCACCTAACCATCGCATCCAAAGCTCACCTTTAGTGGTTTCAATCTTATAGAATGACCAAGTCCAACATTCAACGTATTTGTGGGGTGGGTTATCATCCCCTTCAGAGTGTTCGTTTGTAGAAATCTCTGCGGATATGATCACCGCACCTACCAACGCTTCAATATCACACTCAAAATCCTCCAGCTCAACTTTACCGCCATCTGGCTCATTAGAGAACAGATACTCATAACCACACTCAGTGAAAACCCTGACCTCCTCCGAGCCTTTATCTAGACCTTTAATAACAGCAATTTTCTTACCAACAAGTTCACAAAGTTCAACCTCTTTGCGTTTTTTAAATCTCGACTCCATACCAACCCCATACACATTCTTTTGCGAATTCATCACTCATCCAAAATAGCACTAACCAAGACTGTTTTAGACATTGTTTTACGAATACCCGTAAATTGATCTCTAGATTAATACAATACTTAGATCGAGCAACCATTATGATGAAAGCCCCATTATTTGGGGCTGTTGATGTTATGCCGCAATATCAAAAATTTCAGCATCATCAAGATCTGACTTGATTTCTTCTGCTCCTCCTAGCTCACTAATTTCTGTCTTGAGTAGGATCATTCTTTGCTTAGAGTCTATGAGTAAATTTCCGTCTACAAAGTCTGAGTTGGCAATATTATGAGCATGTTCTAATCTGTCGATTGCATCACTTAAACGGTTTTCGTAATGCTCCAAATGATTACTCATTTTTTCAATAAAGTTGTTAACAGTGCTCAGTATAGATCTTCCTATGTTAGCTTTCGTATCGATGTTGAAATGATACTTTCGTTTACCGTCAGTACTAATGGCTAACTGAATAATGTTACCTTTTGCTGAGATATCGAGGTTAAATCCAGCAAATGTACCAATTTTAAAGTCTTTCTCTTTATGAAAGCCTAGAGCAATGGAAGCTACCGTATTGCTTAATTGGTTGGTGATATGATCACAGGCCGAAGAGAATTTAGTAAATACTTGGCTACTGTCGCTAGTAAAGGTGAACTTATCCCCTTTTAGAGGTAATAAACCAATTTGGATATCAACCTTAAGTTGATTAACCATTTTTTGGGCTTTTTGCTTCAAATTTTCTTGGTTTTCTATATCAAAAATTGCGCTGCGCTTACTTCTCAAGAATGAATTTTTCTTAGCTTCTAACAGTTGAATAGTTTTCGTCAGAGACACCATTTCTAAAACTAATGGCGATCCGCTGGTTTGGGCCTTAAGCTCGGCAAATGTCATTTCTGTTGAAGAGATATCTTCACAAGAGTTCAAGCCTAGTTCATTCTTGCTATGAAACTCTGAAATGAATTTCTGTTTATTTTCAAGTACTTGAAATAAAAAGCTGTCTAGACTGTTTTTTGTCGCGAAGTAATTGATATCTAAGGTAAATGTGTCTGGATTCGCCTTTAATAGCTCACTTCCTTGTCTAATGCCTCTGCCAAGTCGCTGTTCTAAATCACATGGCCTGTATGGGCTATTACCATGAAGGGTTAGTGGAGGCTATAACCACACGAATGATCCCTTGATTTAACTTTGAATAGAGCTCAGATTTTGCTATTGGCGTTTTATAGCTCTGAGCAAAAGCTATCTCGCTTTCTTGCACCCCTAGCGATCTCAATTGCTTCTTTAAATCAGAATATACGCTATGGCGACCGTCTTTATTTTCCACTCCTAAATCGAGGAATATTATTTGAGTTCCACGAATGCTGGTGGTTTCATGGTATTTCTTTGCGACAACCTTAGCTGTTGCAGGTATTTTATTACCGCTTACTTCTGGAGGCAGATTAGGGTTTAGTAACCTCATATCAATTGACGATTTTCGAGCATGGTTCATTACTAAAAGCATATTATCATTAGCAACTTTGCTCGATTTGAAGTTGCTAGCTCTCTCAACTAGCGACTTTGCAAAGTCTAATTGTAACTCTGTTGGTTCAACAATGATTTGTTGCGCCTTCCCTCCAGTTATACGAGGGATAGCATCAAAGTATTGGGTGGTATTACCATCAACTTTTTCCAATTTTGGTAAATACCCTAATAGTTCTTTCGCAGTCACAGAGTCGGTGAATAAAGACCATTGGGACTTTAATTGAGAAAGATTTTTGAACGCGCGCAAGCGGGTAACTGGCTTAAAGGTACCTGAGCCTGTGGCTGAGATCTCAAAGTCACTTTTAATGTCTGCAAAGGCACTTACCCAAGTATCAATATGGTTTATACCGCTATTCTCTAGCACTTCATCTTCTGCTAAGTAACGTGAGAACGTGAACACTTCAAGTAAGCTGTTCGCGATTGGAGTTCCTGTTGAGAGGTACACGCCTAATCCATTCCCTTTACTGTTGCTGGCTCTGAGTGATTTGACTTTTAAATACCAGTCAAATGCCCTTTTACTCCCTGTTGGGGTGTTCGTACCTTTAACATTAGTGAGTCGAGTTGAATCATATGCAAGGTTCTTAAGTGAATGAGCTTCATCACAGAACAACGCATCTATACCAAGATCGGATATTGATAACTCCTTTTTACGATGATCATTGGCTAACTCTAGTAAACGTGATTCTAAATTCGCTTTTCGATTCTCAATGTTTTTTACAGTGAATCGTTTACCTGATTGATCAACATCAGATAAAGCTTGGTCTAGTTTGCAAATCTCAGATTCAATAACAGATTTTTCAACATCACAATCAGGGCTTATAGAAGCAAATGATGACTCGGGGCAGATCACAATTGAGCTGCCAGTTTTCAGCCTCAAAAGAGAGGCTTGTCTAACTTTTGGGGATAACTCATCTGGAGATAAAACTGTGATCTGATCAGCTGGATATAAGGTTAAGTACTGACCCGCAAATTGTGAGGTAAGGTGATTAGGAACAACAATTACACACCGCTTCTTTAAGCCTAGCCTAACTAATTCATGAGCAATTGCCGCAATGGTGTAACTCTTACCTGCACCGACTACATGATTAAGCAATAGTCGGCCCTCTGTTACCCCTCTGTACACAGCCTTCAGTTGATGTTCACGTAACTGAATCGATTGATTAGAGTCGGGTAACAGCATCATATTATCGAGTGCTTTTAATGGTGAGTAACGGTTAAATTTCTCATTAAATATTTGGCATAATTGATTTTGAACATTGATATTGTTCTCTAAAAAATTGTCCCACTCAGAGGCTATTAAGCCGCTGTTTAGTTCATTATTAAGTGAAGACTCTTTATCTATAACTCGCTTACCGTTTGGATCTGTAACTAATACCTCTGTTCCCCGACCGTTCATTAATCTTTTGATGAGCTTAGAAAATGGGTAGTTATTATCACCAAGGCTGGTTTCGAGTGAATGAGGTAAACAAGAAAGGTTCAAATGCCATTCATTGTTTAAGTACATGATTTCAATTTTTGTGTAGCTGTTTATCTTACCGTCACAAAGAGTGTTGATAAATTCCTCATAGACACTAGCAGGAACCCAAGCGGCGCCTAACCCTACTTGAATATCCTCAAATTGCACATCTAGAGGTAAAGCTTCATTTAGGGCGCTTTGGTATTGTGACTTGAGTTGATCTGTATATCCGCAAGTTTCAAGCTGGGATACTTTAGTTTTTATATCGCCACTTTGAAAAACGTTCTTTGTAACCCAGTTTCCATGGTCGTTAAAAATTAGCTCCCCTTCTGATTGTGCTACTAGTGAGTTAACAGGTGTTCCTAGCAGTTCAGCACAATAGTTTAAATCGACCCTGCCGTGAACATTTAATGATGCAAGTAGTGCATCTTGAATATTTTCAGCAGACTTAGGAGCTACCCACGGGATCATTACCCTTTGGGTAAATATTTCTGCTTTGCCGCAGCTTGGCTTTACAGCACTGACACCTAGTTTCTTTGCTTGGGTGGGTGTTACACCTGCCGAGTAATCACGCTCTAATGACAGTAAGTTGTAGTTAGTTGGGTCTAATTTACAAACTCGTTGATTTGCTGAATCGCTAATAAATCCATACTTGGTGGTGAACAGATCATAGCGTTCATTGAGTTGCTTTCTAATTTCCTCCATTAGGGTTTCATCAATATTTGTTTGTTCAGCGTTCAACAAGCTCATTAATGAATGTCTTAAACCACATAGGCCAGTCAATCTTTCTTTAGCCTTTCCGCTAAAATCAGTCGACACCCAACTATCGGCCTGTAGTTGATAAATTTCCTTGTCACTTCCTACAGCGAAAGAGCCGTTTTTAGCCCCTGCTGTTTCACTCACTACAAATGGCTGGGTCGGTTTATTTTGTTTGTTTGTTAGCTGGTGAGTAAAGCACAATAAAACAAATCGAACTCGATGTTGAAATGAGTTGGAAAGGAAAGGCTTTATAGCTTTAAGCTGTGATAGCACCATTTAATTAACCTCAACTTTTGATTGATTGGCGTAACCAAATACTTCCCACTGAGCAGGATCTATTTTTAATGGCTGCACAGAGGCAGTGAGAACGTCAACAAATGCACCGTGGTGTGTTAGCTTGCCATATCGTATTAACTGCCATATGAGCTGTGTAGCTTGACCAGATACGGCTCTATTAACACCGAAGTCTTGTTTTTGAAGGGCTGCTTCTGTTGAGCACGATGGAGCATCTTCTTTTTCATCATCAATACTGTCCAGCATAGAACCGTAAAGGTCATAAACATTTGGAATACGTAGTTCAACATCGACATTCTGGTAAGCATGCCCAAGTATAATTTGACCATCAGATTTACCGTTTCCAACATCCAACCACAGGAGACATTTTTTTGAAGTGCTCGCTTCAAGTTTTTGGCCTAGGTCTACTCTGAATTTTGCTTTGTCTACTGCTGTAATTATGAAGTCTGTATCAAGTGAGGTAAGAGTATTTGCATTCACATAATTGGTAAGAGCACGCCAATTAGTCTGTCCAAACATGTTAAACCGATCTACCAGTACAGATGCCTTATTATGGCCAACATCTCCCATATAAAATGCCTGACGGCCAACATTGAAAAGACTTACTTCATCACCATCGCAAATTGTTACATCGAGATAGACTGTTCCATTAGAGATACTACGAAGTAAGCTATCCATTTGAAAAAGTTCGATTGCGATTTGGCTTCCACTTCCACCAGCCCCAATTAGCATAATCTTAATTGGGCGGTTAATGCATTCAGTAGGTAAAGATAATTGGCTCATGTTGTCACCTAATTTGTTTCAAGTTAGGTGTATCATATAAGTGATTTCTATATCGGCAACTGACGAAGTGGAGAGTAGCGATCTGTGCGAAATTCAAGTTGAATTTTAATGGGGCATGTTAGCTGCGCCCCTTGGTATGAAAGGGTTTTATAGAGGGTTGTTGTTCTGCGAAAAAAAGGAGGTTAATAGTCTTTATCGTCATTGGAACCATAAGCATTTCCTTCGATATCAAAGCTCCCTCCTAACATTGGTAAACCACTTGCTGGGTTAGTTTCGATGTTGGTGTTCCCAAGATAATCTGAGTCTAAACTGTTATTGAAAATGCTATCGGAATTATCTGATTTAAGGTTTTGATTTTTTTCAGAGTCCCCTTTTGAACCACCAAAAATTGCAATTAGAATCGGTGCTACAAAAAGAAAAATAAATAGGCCAATAAAGAAGTCAATAAAGTTCATGATTGTACTCACCCTGTTGATTGAAAGTTAACACCTATAGTATCAGCAATGACAGTTCGAGCAAGTAAGCAATCCTTTACATGAAGGTTGCTTACTTAGTTGTTTACCCATTGTTACCTCAATCTAAACCATGAGCCTTCATATCTCCCAGAACAAGCACTTTTCTGCTTTTTGAGTTTGTGTTGATTACATTGAATTGATATGAATGGACTTATGTTCGTTTTCAATTAGGAGATTCAACTTTGAAAGAATTGAGACTTGTTTATTATTTGGTAGAGAACTGAAGAAGGCTATTAATATTTTCTTTCCGTTAAGCAGCCTTATGCTTGAATTTTAAATTGGATATTTCTTTGCCGTTGGCGTTAGAACGGCTTTGAATATGCCTTATGAATTTTCTTCTAGGCTTTCGCATCCTAAGTGCCATTTTTTGCCTGTAAATTACTTATGAGATACTTATACTTATCCATTTCATTTTGCAAAATTTTTAACCTAGAAAATCAACTATGAAATCATCGATTTCCAAATACACTCTCTTCACCAAATTTGCTTATGAATTGATTTCTATAGAATCTGAAAATGATTGTGGTAACGGAATGTACTTCATCCTGGCAATTGAACTAGCGCATAGTCGGTAGACTATGCGCTATGAAGATCAGGCAATTAATTTATAGAATTCATCCTCGGTAATGACTTTGACTCCTTTGGCCTGAGCTGCATTAATTTTTGTTGCTCCAACATTCAAACCAGTAACTAAATAAGTAGTATCCTTTCTAACACTTGATTGAACGTCAGCTCCACTGGTTTCAGCAAGAGATTTCATGTCATTTCTGTTAGATGCCATCTTTCCAGTGAAAGCTAATTTAAGACCGCTTAGAGAACCAGATGAAGTCTTTTTAGCTTTTGTGTGCCTTATGTTTAGGTTGGACACTAGAAATTCGATTATGCCAGAGTTAAGTTTTAGGTTTTCAGATATTGATTGTGATGTTTTATCTCCAAAATTATCTATTGCTACAATATCCTCCCTTGATAAGCTGGTGATGTTATTAATTGTTTCTGTAGTCAGTAATCGTTTGCTTGCTCCATTCCCAAGCTTACTAATGCCTAAAGAGGCTATAACTTTAAAATCATCTACTGGCGATGTTTTAACACGAGTACGCTCATTGATAAGGTTTACAGCTTGGCCTACACCTATTCCGCAATTTACGAAGTCATACTTGTCGGCTTGATAGATCTTTACTATTGAATCTAATCCATTCTTAACCATTTTTTGAACAGTTTTTCGTCCAAAAAGTAATGCTTCAACTTTTTCAAAATGATAGCAAATGTTTGATACTTTACGGTCTTCACATTCGTCATTTACGCAAAGAATAAAATCATTCGACCAGATAACTGGTTCACTACAACTTGGACAGTGTGTAGGGATCTTACATTTATCAGATTTTGAAATTATTGATTCTATTTTAGGTATGACAAACCCACTTCTGATCAAGTTAATCACAGCACCTTGGCCTAAAGAAAGGCTTTTAACATTTCCAGCGTGATGTGCTGTAACTTTGGAAATTTCCGCTCCACTTAGCATGGTCGGTTCCAACTGAAGAACAGGCGTAATTTTTGAGCGGCCTACAGACCATTCTATTCCTAATACATTTACGTTAGCTGTTTCACTTTTTTGTTTAAATGCCAGCATCCATAAATGATGATGTTCTGTTGCGCCCATATACTGCTTTACACCATCATGTATGACTTCTATGATCGTACCATCGCATTTATAAATGCATCCCTTCCCTGCCCTTTCGGCTAAATCGACCATGTTTGTTTCAACTTCATTGGCATTGACTGATAATGAAAACATATCCTTGAACAAGACCAAATGAATTGCACCATCTTCAAGTGCTTTGATACCTTCTGGGCTTATTGAATCCGAGTTGGCAACGCCCGAAACAAAGTTTCGTGGGTGTTTCATATGCGAGAGATTCTCTTCGAAGTAGCTTTGTACTACAACTATCTCCCCTACGCCTGAACCAGAACCAATGACCTTTAACCCAAGCTTCAATAATTTCCCGATTGATTGACCTTCTTGACCATCTCCCCTAGTGACAAGGGTTTGCATTTTTGCATCGTATTTAGCAGCTAATCCATCGAGTTTTGCTGTTATTCGGTAAGTTAAGTTGCCAGCTTGTTTTGCCTCAGATGCCTTCTGACAGCGCTTTAAATATGCTGATACTTCGCTAGCCAAATACGCCTTTTGCGTTGAAAGCATTGGATTGATGTGCTTCATGCGAAGCCTTGAACCAAGCATCGGCTCTGGCTGGACTTTCGTAATTAGATTATGAGAAGGGAGGCGTTTTTGCAGTTCGGGCATGTATACATAATCAAACGCGGCATCACTGATTTTGGGAGTTCCACATCTATATTGTTCATTTAGATAAACCATTAAGTCAGAAAGCTGGTGGTCAGACAATGAGTCGATTTTGAGTTTTAGTAGTTGTTCCATTTGAGTGTGTCCTTTGCTGTAAGTTATTAAACAGTCTCATGACAAACAGAACAGGCAACTCTATGGAGGAGGGGAAGGAGATATTCCAGGCCATAGTGTTACTCACATTTTAAGTGAGTATCACTATGTTTTTGCGTGGTTGAAGTCTGTCTACAATAGATAGCTCACATTGATTAAACTAGAAACACCTGCACTTTGCGGCTTTAAGATTCTATTGAGTTCAGAGATTTTTACAGGTTCACCATTGTTAGACTTCTTTTTTAAGAAATTTTCTAGTTCATTATTCAAGTTGGCTTTTTTCTTTCTCAAGATCCTATCATGATTAGTGTGAGTAAATTTAGTAGAGAAAAACTCCTTTTCTACTAACTCTATGGTGTCGCTATTGATGGACTTTGGGAGCTTCATGGAGCCAAGGCAGACACTTGTAGAGTCATAAACATTACCAAATGGAGCATGATAAAGGGGGTCAGTGGAAGTAGGGCGCTTATTAAAGCGTAAAGCAGCTACCTTTAAACTTCCATCAGTTGAGAACTTAAAAATGAGAGGAGGAATATCTACGGTGAGTAGATTGTCATAAACAAAAAATGACCTTTTTTGTCTTGGCCTATGCCAAGTGATAGATTTGTAGTCTTTTGCAAGCACACATGCTTCTATCATTGATTTTTCATCTATTTGAGAATTGCTGGTACATGCAGAACTCAATGTATCAATGATGCTCTCTGGACTTAGAGGTACACCAGACTTTAGTTGATTGTTCGCTATTTGATGTCGAGTGACTGTGGTTCGCTCTCCATTACCGTTTGAATATACAACAAGGGCAAACTTTGGTTTCACCTCGTAACTTGCATGTGAAAACCCGTCACACAAGTCAGAGGAAAACTCTTGTTGATCTGCTTGAAGTGGTAACATGGAAAATCCTTTGATTAGTTAATGAGTTTATTATTTCATGACTGATTAATCCCGCTACTGCTAAAGCATATTGTTAATGCTAAGTATTTCTTCATCTTGTCCATACTCAAGAAATACTTGAATAAATGACTTTAGGTAGAGGGTTTCAAAGAAGTTTTGGAGGAACATAAGACCATCTTTTGAAGCATCAAGACTTAATACTGCTAACTCTCCTGATTGCCATGCTCTGTCAAATGCGGTTTCGACTACGTTCATTTCGGTTGGTGTATTAAAGCCATATAAAGCCATATCGGAGGCGCAAAGATCTCCCTGACTCTCTGTAGCGTTGTGAAATTGTTCAGAAGGTAAGTATTCAATCATTTTTACTAGACTTGCTAGGTAGGGATCAACTTTAGCTTCCTCTTTTAGCTGTCTCATTGATGACTTCCATGCCTTTTTACTTGATAATTTTTTATATTCCTCTTGCGCCTTTTTAATTTCCACATGCTGAACTATTGATGAAATATCGCCTACATCAAAAAATTCATCAAGCCCTTCTAATTTTAGTTCAGAAATCATTGCCTCAACATCGAGTTCATTATTTTCGTTATTCTCCAACCAGTATGCGTAAATGGATTGGATCTCAGATTCTTTACCATCCAAGTATTCTTCGATAAGCCATTCATCAGAAGTACCAAAGCAAACTGGCGCTTCAATTTGATGCATCATTGTTTTATAAGTCAGCGTAGTGAAAGCGGAAGCAAGTCGATTGTTGAATCGATATTTCGATAGATCAAAAGATGTAAGATATATGTCATTGATGGAGATTGTTATGCCCATAAAATCGGAATTGTATGTAATCCCTTCATGTTTACCTAGTTTCAAGCTTTGATATCCTAAGTGGCTACTAACAGCTTCATTAAACCGTTCTTTGAGGGGAGCTGGCATGACGGAGTTATATCTCTTGGCGATATCATCATTCATGTCAGTTACTGCACAGCTAAAGCCATTCCAGAAATCATTGTTGAGAACATCAGCTATTGTTTCCATTCCTTCAACTGACTTTGTGTCTACTTTAATAACCTCTTGGATACGTCTATTTGAAATATACTTCTGCTCAACTCCAAATTTTAGCATCTCAACAATGCGGTCAAAATTGTATGCAAAGGTGGTGAAAACAGACTTTTGCTCGGACAACTCATTCAACAAATCACAATTAGGAACTGTAGAGTGATTCATGGATAAGTACCAAGGAATATTAATTAGTGTTTTTGTGTGGTTCATAATGAGTCTAACCTTTGCATTTAATACAAATAGTGTCTCACCAATCTAAAAACCTGCTACTGACAAAAAGGCCACTAGTAATAAATACTAAGTGGCCTTTGATTTTCTCACCCTAGTGGTGGAATTTCGTGTGGTAAAATTTGATTAATATCAGACGATAATCTGTTAAGTCCCATTACTTTTGTATGTTGTGTTTCTACTGGGGTTTTATGCCTCTCTTTAGAATCTAAAATCAACTCGTTGGTATCTTTAACCCATTGTTCAAGTAACTCCATATTTTTACCCTTAATGTTGCTAGCCTTTCGTTTTAACGGGAATTAACTGAAACTCATATACAATTTCAGTCCCTTCTTGGTTTAAGCGTCCGTCATTTTGATATAGGCGTGTATGTCTAAGCATCGGATATTGGGCTGTTAGAATGCGCTGTACTTCATCTAATGATGCTTCTGGAGCTGGATCTTCTACGATTGTCGCACCAATCTTAAATTTTCTAGGTAAAGTCTGAATTGAAATCATTTTTCATTGCTCCTAAAGGGAATCAGCTTCTTCATCTATATTGCCAACATGTTCCAAAGGTGACGCTATCTCAGGTTGTGCTGAATGATTAAACTTTTCCTTATTAGCATTGGGTTGAGTTATTTCAGTTGAGAAATTAAATATTTCATTTGTCAGCATCATATCTAGATCTGAAAGACTTCCTGTTACTACGATAGGGCGTTTCAACACTTCTGCTAATTGCGAGTCAGCTGTGCTATTTATTTGAGAGGTGATCACAACTCTGGCATTGTTGCTTTGTAAAAACTCTATTGAAAAATTGAGGCGCTCTACACCGCCAATTGTTTTTAACTCATTTAATTGTGAAAACATAGTAGTTGCTCTTATTGGTAAAGTTGAAATAACGATAATCTATTGTCTCAATTCGGCAACTCATGAATAGATCTACTCAGAGGGTCAAAGAGACTCACATTAACCACCTCTAATCTGTGCGAAATTCAACTTGAACTTTTTGGTCTGCCGTGAAATTTACTTTGTAATAACAGATGGTTAGGGGGGGTTACAGCTTATGCGAAAAAATAGGCAAGAAATTCACAATTTTCTTGCCTTGTTAGATTAATTTATCAGGGCTAGGTATTCCTTTGGTGCAAATCCTGACCAGTCAAAATCAAACTTGAGGATAGCGCTTATTAAGTCACTTTTTCCTTTGGTTAATAACTTGGAGAACTCGCCTGACTTGGCTTTGTCATAAGCTTCAATAAATCCTGACTCACGACATAGGACTTCCATTCCACCGATTCTGTATTGAGACAAAATCTCCTTGGTAGGTGTCCACTTCTCCACTGCGGCTTCTTTACTACCATTTGTGCCACCCAACAATGAAATCATTACATCGGTAAAGTTTAAACTGGTGTCATTTTGTGTTGTTGACAGGTGTAGTGTGACGTTAGCTATTTCAGCCATAATAGAAGCTTCATCTAAGCTCATTGCTTGTTTAATTACTTCACTAAAGTGTGCTGTAGGCGAAAGTTCATTGACTAGGGGCGTATAACCTTGGGCAATTCTACGTAAAGCAGCATATGTCATTGCTGACTGGAAGTGAGGAACTGGCATTAGCAATTCAGCACTTACTTTTCTTAGAACTGATTTATTTGTTTCAACAACCTTTGATGAAATAGAGCAGTTAACTTTTGTCGCTGCTTTATTAGTCTTAGGTTTAGACTTATCAGGTTTTGCCGATGAACTTGTAGAAACCACATTGGTTGAGTTTTCAACAACATTTTCAGTCGTTTCATCGGCAGTTTGCTCAACTACATCTGGTTTAGTGAGGGCTTTAACACAGCTTACATAGCAAATGTTATCTATGCACTGGTTGGGATATGTAGTCCCTAGAGAGCGTCCTAGTCGATCATCTATGAGCACTATCCGCTTGTCACAAGCCATGCAGCCAGTTTCAAATTGCTCCTGTCCTACAGATTGGGTATCTACAGTATTTCGGTCTGATGGTGCTACTTGTTGAATCAATAATACTGTCCCATATTGTTCTGACAATTCAGTTTTATAAATTTCTAGCCAGTTGTTAGTTTTCTCCTTGAAACAACCCAATTTACTGCATGCCGCACGATGATCTTCTAGCCCAAATAACCCCGACTGAGCAGCGCTATTATGTGGACATGTATTACACTCATTTGTATCAAACTTTGCCGATGATAATAATTGCTGGCTTTTACTGGCTCGTTCTCTCAAGTATTTAACCGTCCACCGTTCAGCTATTACTTTGGTTAGAGTTCCTTGCTGTAGCTTTTCGCTAAATGGTGCTAATAGTAGGGCGTGTCCAACGGTAATCACACCGTCCCGAACAGCATTTAATACCTCGCTACAACAGCGAAGTAGCTCTAATCGTTCATTTACTTTACGAATAGGCCAAACAAGTCTGTCAGCGATTGCTTGTCTATCTCCACTGTAGAATGCATTTAAGCTTTGAACTGCCTTACATTCATCAATCAAATCAAGATCTGAGCGATTTATATTCTCCTCTAGTTGGTGTTCTAGAGCCTCTGCATCAGAGAGGTTTTTCACGTAGCAGGGAATTGACTCTAAATTGAGTTCAGTTGATGCTTCCCAGCGTCCATACCCTGCAACCACTTCAAATTTATCATCGCTTGGGCGAACAAGGACAGGCTGAATAACTCCTCGTACCTTGATGCTATTTAGTAGATCACTATACTTCTGTTGATTACGTTTTTGTCGGCAATTACCAAAGGGGAGGGGCACAAGTAATGATAATGGGATCATTGTATTCGTTGTTTGATTATTGATAGATGTTGAGTTCATATAAGTACCTTTGGTAACAATTAATTTGTCCTGATTGACAACAAATTTATCGCAAGTTGATAAACGGGCAACCTAAGTAAAGACGACCAAATTTAGACTAATAGCAAAATGCTTTCCCGTTATGTAAATACAACTTTGGAGTCGATGAAACTGGAGACATTGACGGTATCTGGTAGAAGTAAGGGAGTTTAAAAGGGTGATAAGTCACACTAATCATTTTCGGGTTGTGAGGTTGACTCGTTAAGCTTACAACTTTACCGATTGCAAAAGCATGGACGTTACGTGTTGATTCACGTAAAGCACGTTTTCTGGATGCTTCACTAATTTTGAACTTCACTTCAGATAGAAGAATTGAGTCTGTATGAGCTACAACTTTACCTTTGTGATCCCCAGAGGTTGCAACAACACTAAATCGTTGATTATTCAGGTTTCTATAGACTTTGCATGTATCGCCGAGATTTAAACCCCTACCTCTATATAGATCAAACATTAGAATCAACCTCGCTTTTGATAGCTATATAATTGATTTTTAGCTTACGGGAAGTAGATATCAGACATGTGATTTTTGCGTTGATAGTAAGCTTCTCAGTGAGTGACGGGGCAATCATTTGTTTACTTTTCAGTGCACGAATCTGTCGATCAACTCGATTGATTTGAAATTGGATGTCATCAACTTTTTTTATTTGATTTCGTATTACTTGGTATGTCCACATAAAGCGCTTAATTGGAAAGTGATAATTAAACCTTCCTATAAAATTGAAATGCCGCAACTTGATAAATGTAGAGAGAGTTCATAATAATCCGTTGTTGGGGATTGAATTTTAAAAAACACTGAATTGATTCATTAGTATTTAGCCTTATATAGTGCTATTTGCTCATTTAAATCATGCATTGAAAAGTGACTTTTGATTAAAAATTGATACGTAAAAATTATGATCGTATTCAAAAGTCGATAAGTTTTGATGTGTTAATATTAATTCTCAATAAGTTAATCACGCTTATAAAAATTATTTTTGTGCGAAATTCAAGTTGAACTTTTTATGGTTTTTTAATTTTATTCCTTGAATAACAATCTGTTGTGTGTGGTATTGGCTGTGCGAAATTTTACTGGTTCTGAGAGTGGATTAGTGACCGTTTAATCATTTTGTTTCACAGGTAAGTGCTAGCAACACGCTTTTGGTGTTTTGGCGCTTAAAACGTGTTGCTTGTAAGGTTATGGTGTATTACTATGATTTCAATGTTTTTTGAGGGTGACAGTAATGAAGTTAAAAGATTTTGATCATATTGCAAAGAAAGCAAATGCAATTCTTGAAGCAATGAATAAGCAAGTTCAAGATCATAAAGATGAATTTGGAGCTGCTGACTTTCATCTTAGGCTTTCCAAGAAAGCGACTGAAAGCCTCAAGGGTTTATCAAGGAACGCTGTTGAAAAAGCGATGACTGAGTTAGAGGAAGGTGGGTATTCATTTAAACGGAAACCAAACGGGAATCTAGATTCATTTAGCCTTGAAGATGTTATCGCAATATATAAGCAACGTGGCGTTCCTAGGTATAGAGATATGTACGATACCTGTATGACTATGTACTTCAATAACTTGAAGGGGGGTGCTGGTAAGAGTTCGGCTTGTGTCAACACTGCACATGCTTTGCGTACAGATAAAACATTGCTTAGATACGATTTGCGGATACTTGTCATCGACTTAGACCCACAAGCTTCGGCTACAATGTTTTTGAAAAGAGCACTGGCAATTGGTGGTCAAAAAAATACAGCTGCTAAAGCGATGTTTGCACAGGGCATTACACGAGACCAACTTTTAAGTGATTATGTTTTTGAAACTGATGTTCCAGGTGTTCATGTTATGCCAGCAGCAATTGATGATGGATTTGTTACTACATCCTGGCTAGAGGAGTGTGAATCTAAGTTAGATAACCAAGAGCCACATTCACTGTTGAAGGAAAACATAATTGACCAGCTTTGCAAAGACTATGATCAAATTCTTGTTGATACAGGCCCACATTTAGATTTTTTCTTGCTAAATAGTCTTGTTGCTGCGGATGTGCTAGTTACTCCTTTGCCACCAGTAACAGTCGATTTTCACTCGTCATTAAAGTATTTGTCACAGCTTAGAGTGTTGATGGGCTATCTCCAAAAGCAAGGGATTGATATTGAAAATAAAGAAGTTATAGCATTCATGAATAAATTCAGCCCACACATAATACAGCACCAAGAATCACTTTCACTGGCTAAGGTTGCTTTGGAAGATAAAATGTTGGATGTACATATTCCAGAAAAATCTGGTTTCCAGCGTTGTGGTGCAACATTTGATACTGTTGTGTCAGTTGATCCATCAATGTATGACGGAGACAAAAAAGCGCTTAAAGCTGCACAGGATTCTATCTATGAGTTTTCTCGTTCGTTGTTTTCACGTATAGAGCTAATTAGGAGTAGAAACTAATGGCTAACCCAAGAAGCTCTAATAAAAAGAGAAGAATGACAAGTATTACTGAGTCTATGATCTCGGAAATGGAAGAATCAGCATCATCTGAAAATAAGTCTGTATGGGAATTGGTTTCAGGTCGTAAGGTCGAGTTTACAGAAGTTATTATACCTGCTGACGAAGTTGCTGATGTAACTTATGTACATGAGCACAATAGGCGAATACAGGGGGAGGTTAAGTCCAAATCAATTGCAGGGATGGTGATATCTATTGCTAAACAGCAATACTACCCTTGTATTGCACAAAAAGTTGGCGATAAGTATCTGATCACTGATGGTTCTAGAAGACGTCTTGCTGCTATTGAAGCTAAGTCACCTTTAAGATTAATGTCATGTGAAGAAGAGCTTACTACTGCGGAAGTTAAAGGTTTGGCGAAGGAGCTGCAGAGTTCAGAAGAGCATTCATATAGAGATCATGGTTGTTATTATGAACTTTTGTTGAGTGATGAAGCTAACCCAATGACTAAAGAGCAAATTATCATTGATGAAGGGATCAGTGAGTCTCACTATAAAAGGAGTATTAACGCTTGGAGTGTACCGAGTGAACTAGTTGAACTCTTTGAGTGGCCGTCAAAACTTTCACACTCCGATTTTGTTAAATTAGTGAAAGTTACTAAGAAGTACCCAGTTCAGAGCGAGCTTCTATCTTTTGTTGAATCAGTTCAAATAGAAACTGGAACTTCAAACAAAGAAGTTCTAGGTTTCATTGTAGAAGCAGCAGGTCTAAATAAGAAAATAGATTCGACTAGACCAAGGAAAGTTGTTGATATTAACAAAGATAAGTTTGTAAAAGTAAAGTCTGTAAAGCACAAAACAACATTTGAAATATCGCGGGGAACCCCGAATGAACTAAAGGATATTGAAAATTTAATTGTTGAGTATTACAAGCAGAAATAGGTTTGAAAGTTCGCGATAAGCCCATACCACCGCCAAGTCATATGGGCTTACGCTTCCAACATAAATGGAGATCATAATGTCAGTATCAAGCATAGTACAACTTGCTAATAAAATTGCAATCTCAATCGAAAGAGGCGAAAGGGTTTCGTTTCCATGCATGAAGTTTTCGGACTTCTCTCTATTGTGCAGGTGTATCAACGAAGCGAAGGCTAAATAGTAAGTTAAGTATTAGTAAAAGGCTGCTTACGCAGCTTTTTTATTCATTAAATCAAGTCTTTGTCAGCACCTGATTGGCATAACAAGCGTAACCAACTTCGCCATTTCTGATTGAATCCTAATTGCAGATTGAGTGTTCAATATAAACATTACTTCGCTCCCAGATTGCTTGCTCAAAGCTTCTACAAGGTATTTTGAGTTGACACCGATAGTCATGTCAGAACTTAAAGAATGATCTTTAAGGTTGATACTTTCACAGAACTCATTACCTTTTTCACTCGATTGAACGGTTAACTCACAGTGGCCAGAAGTAATGAAGTGAAACTTTATTACTGGTGTTTTTTCCAAGCTAGCAACGGCATGAACTCGTTTAACCAGATCAGATAGCTCGTTTAGATCAAAAGTCGCCTTACTGGTTGTATCTGTAGGTATTACTCGCTCTATATCAGGATATTGACCATCGCCTAATGTTGATACAATTTTGAAGTTCTGAGCAGTAATACTTGCTTTCCCGTCTTGAAATGCAACTTCGCAAATATCTTCTAAATCAAGCTTTTGGCTTATGACTGCCTGAAACAGGGTTGTAGGCACAAGATATGAGCCTGATCCCGCTGATGAAGTTAATGATTGTGAAATCTGACTTAACCGATGTCCATCAGTGGCGCTAACTACCACTGTATGATCTTCAAAAATTTTCCAGTTCATGTGACATAGGTAAGCACGCACATCTGAGCTAGCAACGCAGTAGCTTGCTTGGTTTACCATGGACTCCAATTCACCGACAGTGAGTGTAATGCGGCTTTCTGGGGAGGCAATAGGTTGCATATCTGGATATTCTTTTGAGTTGAAAGTTTGAACCTTCAATCGGCTCCGACCAGAAGTGACTATTAAGTTACCCTCCTTCAAAGTGAACTTAGCCCTGTCTCCTGCTAATGCTGTAGTAACAACGGCTAGGCGCTTGGCTGATACACAAAACTTAATTTGTTCCTGTACATCTGCTTCAAGGGATACCGAGCAGTATTGAACCCCGTTACAGGCACTAATAATGACAGTAGAACCCGAAGTTTCAATGTGAACCTGTTCATAGATTGGGTTAACCTTACCGCTTGCAAATCCACACATCGAGGCAACTTTTGCTTTTTGATTTAATGAGATAGTAAACATTGGCTATATCCTTAAAGGTTTGAATTAACATGATTTAATCATGAAAATAATTACTCGCAACTCAGGATGCCCCTTAGATTAGAAAATGTAGATTTAATAGCGAAAAGCATCGAACGAAGAGGGCTGGGTTTAATGGTTGCCGGTTCAAAGTTTCAGTGTATTTTCTATGATACTAAGGTGAGTAGAGACAAAACGGAGCAATTATGATTTTGAATTCACAGCTGAACTTTGAATTACGTAGTGGTAGGTTTGATTATGCTAGATTTACAAAGTACGTAGCATCGCTGATTGAAGTCGGCCAATCAATTCGACCTTGCATGTATCGTGAAACATTGAGATACGGCAACCAAGATAGCCAAGCTATTGCAGATAAAGCGTTAAGAGAGTCGTTTAGCACTCAACTTGGCAACAGGAGCAGTTTTAGACGAAAGCGATGTGATCTTGGCGGGTATGAATATATGCGAGTAAGCTGATTTTCGCTTATTCAGTTCACCATATAAGTTCTAAATGACAAAAACCTTAAACGAGTTAAAAGTAGAGAACAGTCAATGACCATTTTTAAATCAAAGCTAATAATCATTTCTCTTTTTACATTATCAATTTCTCCCTATTTACAGGCAGTCGCAGGAGAGCAACCTGTCAGAGTTGAGTCAGTTAAAAATGTTTATGATGGTGATACATTCCGAGCATTCTTTCCTGGGCACACAAAAGACTTTCCAATTCGAGTTAAAGGGGTTGATACGCCAGAAATCCGTGGCCAATGTGTAAGCGAGAAAGAAGCTGCAATTGCTGCAAGAGACTTTACTAGAGCCTATCTATCATCAGCTAAGGAGATATTACTTACTGAAGTAGGAAAGGACAGATACGATCGGGTTTTAGCTGTTGTTTGGGTCGACGGAGTGGATTTAGCCAATGTCTTAATCGATAACGGGCTGGGCAGAGAGTGGCGAGGTAGGAGAGAGCAGTGGTGTGAATAAATAGGGAAGATACTTTGAGTGATTTACTGTCGTTAAGAAGGGGGACAAGTATTTGTGGATTAGCGTGTTTTGAGATCTTCCTTAACATGTGCGACGATTGATTGTTCGCCAAGCTTTAAAAAAAAATCATCTACAAATTTGATGGAGCTGATAACCGCCCATTCGGCATATTCTTTACGCTCCCAATTACCTTTTTCCTCACTTTTTCCGAAGACCATTAAGTTCATTCTAGGCCAATACTCACTCAGGAAAGAGCTTCCTGAACCAAGCATTTCTGGTGATCCGGTATCAAGCCAATCCATCTTGTAATGAGTTAAGTTGTTTCTTAAGTTGATTAGTGCTCTAGCATGCTGAGCAGTTGTGTTTCCGAGGTTGAGGCGATTTTGACCTTGTGATTGCAGGGCTATGTCATATTTAGTAAATATAGTCTCTCTATCAAATGACTTGTAATCAGTAGCTTTAATTTTCTTTTTAGGTGGCTGTTCTTTTAACCACTGGTCAATCGACTCTTGCTTATTGTAGGCCCATTCATTTATGGAAGCTTCGATGAATGCTACTGAGCAGAAGATAGCGGCGCTGACATTGGCACAAATTAGGTTTTTATTAGTTGGTTCACTGGTAAACGCACATCGAGAGAAATGGGCTGCAGATAAAGCGTGTGATATAGACATGTGGCGAGACAAACGTAAACTGATGCTGGTAAACATAATTGAACCCAAGGGGATTTATTGCAATAAGCTGATTATCGAAACAAAAATACCAGATGCAAAATTATTTTAATACCTAAGTATTGAATCAAGTTTTATTAAATTGGCAAAAAATGGTTAAACAGCTGCTCCACGGAGATTGGCTTTGGCATTTCTGTTTTCACTTCTAATAAGTATGGTGTTTCTGAAACTGTCTTCGTGTGAACAGTCTGATTTAAATAAATAATTTCGCTTACTTCACCAGCTGTCTCGTTGAGTAAAAACATAGCTTGGTGGTTATGTTTGTATGGCAATTGCATTGTGTGAACTAAACAATGACGGTGATTTTTCATCGAATACAATTTAAATGACTGATCAGCAATGGAGTCTAGTTCCAGGATAAGGTTGACGGCTTTCCATTGAGCAAAATGAAAAGTCAGAATGTCGTTTTCAAATTTTGCATACGTACCACTGCAGTCACATAGAGAAGTCGAATTCTCATAGTGGGCAAACTTCATAATGCCATCGCAACCACTGTTATTAACTAGATAGTCGAAAGTGTAATACGCCTTTGGATCTGGTTTTGAGCGATAATCAACGCTTAAACTGGTAAGGGTATTGGTTTCTGGGTCGAATATCCCAGTGAAAGTGAAAGGGATAAAATGAATGTTATGTGATACGGCGTTAAATAAGTCCACCAGCGCAGTCTGTGTGACTTCAGTTCTGTATCGCATGTCGATTATATCAACACCATCAAAGTTTGCTGAAACAGCTATCGGGATAGCCTTATGGCTAACTTTAAGCATTGGGCGGCCAGCTTCTAGTTTATGGTTATCGAACTTAAACTGAGTTTTGGCAGGACGGTTTATATTTAGACTAAACTCATCGATAACGTCATACCCTTTAGCTTCATACTCTTCAAGTTGACGATCAAGTATTAGATTTACATGGTAAAGGGAGTGCCATATTTTTTTATTGTTGAAATGCTTAGTCACGCCATTAAACGAATTAGATCTTTTAAGGGAGTAATTCCTCTGGCCGTCATGCATGATCATTATGCGAATAATTCTGCCAGTTTGATTCTGTAGCACTACAATTTTTTCGAAATACTTGTGTGTTTCTGTCATTAGAAGCCTACTCCTAACTCTTCATCTTCATCCCAAACGGGATGTTTATGAATACCCGCAGATGCCGATTGTATTGTTTCATCCTTTTTGGATGCATTTTTAGACATATTCGTAAATGGGACAACAACACACCCTTGTGCTTGTTTGAACAACATATCAGTTTTACTTGGTTGCTTTGAACAACCTCGAAATCTATTTGTTAACGGGGTAACTTTTCTTAAATCATTGGCCTTAGCATATTGGCTGTCATGTAGGTTTAACAGTACCCCGATGAAATCACAATTTTTAACTGAGCGCATTGCAGAGATTGTCTTTAGTGTTCTCCGAAGACAGGACAACCTATAACATTCAACTTTTTTGTTTTCAGACAAGTAAGGGTTAACACCGTTTAATCGTTGATGGGAATTAGCATATAAAGCTTGTTTAGCTTCAGTCGCATTCATTTGATTCATTATCGACTGGCCGTCTTCAAACTCTACGATGCAATACAGGCCATCTAGCTCAGTTCTATCACCACTTACAACATGAGTGATAGTTTCTGTTGAGTGATCGATATTTAACTCGTCAGTAGCGTATACAGGGTTAATGATAATGTCAGAAATAGAAGTGCTTTCTATAAGTAAGGACTTTAGCCCTTCTAAGGTTAAGTCAATTTCAAACTCAAATGCGCTTTTGCGTTCTACGTAGCGAGCTTGTAATACCATATTTTGGCTTGTCACCATAACATCAGATACTAAGTAAGGGGTTAAAGCGCTTCCTATGCTGGTGGGGTGTACGTCATCGAGCGAGTAAAATTCACCTGAAAACTCGAAACTTGATTTTCTATTGCCTTCCACCATCTCTTTAAGAGCATCAGTTTGCTGTTGAGATATAGACATGGAGTCGCTCAATGAATCGATAATATTTATGATCTTGTTCATGATGTACCCTTAACTTAGTTCGCTCTGAATCGATATTGTTAGATTAACCCACATGCCTTAAGCCGCATCTGTATAGAGTAGAGGTTTTGTTAACTCTGGATGTGAATACAAACGCTGACGCCAGTCTTTCGCTGCTCTACGATACAAAGCAACACGATACATTTCATGACACCATATTGAGTTCCATGGTGTATTTCCTTGCATATTTTCAATTTGATTTCTTGCTATCTCGTCTAATTCTTCGATGCTGATGAACGAATTAAGGATTTCCCCAGAAGCCAAGACTGAGCGGCAGTATCCTCCTGTGCAATTCCCTCTTTGAGCGGTAGATAGTGATGTAATAGAGTGCTCTATCTCTTGGGATGCACCGAACGATTTGAAGATATCATTTTCATACACAAGGTTTGCGGTAGCCGAGCGGATCACATTAAACTGAGTGGCTAGGGCTATTTCCCCTCTGTAGCCGATATAAAGTCTTAATACTGGTTGTTGGTTGTGATCGTATTCTCCAGCTAGATAAGCCAACTTTTTGGCTGGATCAATTGAGATGCCGAGTGTAGCAATAGCTTTTAGAACTTCATAAACGGAGTATTCCTGGCATTTAGATAAGTTGAAAGGGCTCTGCCTATCTTTCCAAATGAAATTTTTTAAATGAGCAATCTCATCGTTTAAATCAACAAAGCCGTGAAGATTCTTGGTGTTTAGCTGGCTAAAATACTTAATAAATAATTGATGGAATGGGTTATTCATATTCATACCTCATGAAGCAATATTGTTTTAACTTTAAAGTAAGTTCTCGAACCCGCAACTGAGTTAGGTTGTTGTCTAAATATCAAGTACCCAAGTACTTCTAGCTCTATCGAATCCATACCAATCATCAGTATCAAAACACTCTTTTAATTCAGCCATTAGCTCGTGTAGTTCTTCATTTACTTCTATGACTTTCCTATCTGACAATTCAAAAGTTTCAGTGTTATCAGCATCTTTATACTCCGTTGCGACAAAGGTGAAGTGTCGAATTGGAACGCCTGCGAGCTTGGCGACATATGTGTAGAACACTTGCTGAATATCGTACCTAAGTTCTCTTATTTGATATCCAAATTTCTGAGGGTTAGTACTTGCAGTTGTTTTGAGGTCTACAGCTATGGCATCGAACCTAAGCCAATCAAAACGAACTTTCAGCATCATTCCTGTGGTCGGGCACTTGGCTATAATGGAAAGCTCTGGGAATCCGTCTGAAAAGAGCCAGTTGGCTTTAGGGTGGGCTCTTGTGGATTTTTGGACTCGGAATGCGTCATCCCATACAACGTGGTCAATAACATGTTTTTTAACAAGATCATCAAAGGTTTGTAATTGAGGGATAAGGACTAGTAAGTCACTTTTTACTAGCTCAGTTTCTCTATTGGTATCGAGGTTATGATATTTAGCTAACTCAATAAGGTCTTGCTCAGTTCTAATAATGTCAGTGTAAAGGCTTGAGAGAAAAGCTTGGATTTTGTCTTCTCGTAGTTTCTCAAAAATAGGCAGAGTATTGTCGTGAGCCCATAGGCGTTCAATAAGTACAGCCTTGGAACCAGATACAGCTAATGCTCTTTCAGTTAGTGCCTTTTTTAGCTCGTCTATAGATTCAATCAGCCCGACAATTGGAAAGTCATCAGGTACAGGGTTACGCATAAACATACCGTGGAAATTATGCTCCTCTAATACAAGCATGTGGCCATAAGTTCCAGCATCAAATGTGTACTCCTGCTGCTTGGTGCGCTTTCGACATACATCTGATAGGTATTGACGGAAATAATGATGACGGCCTTTAGCAAAGGTTTTAAGTTTTGAGGAGCTTTGAGCATCTAATGAGTGGTAAACCTCATTAGGCATATTTAGATATATGCCTTCAATCAGATTACCTGTTGAATCCATAAAGTTCGGCACTCCATGATGGTCATACGCCTCTATCACTTCTTCTGTCCAGTGTGATGATTTTGCTTGAGCGACTGCTGACATAGTGAATACCTTTACTGTTCATTTGATAGTTAGAATTATCTCTTAGTTAATGAAACGGGCAACCCTGTGAAATTATCGATTATTCAGCTGGTTACGCTTTGGTTGCGGGATTTCGGGGGAGTGGTTTAATTGATGTGACGCTATGAAATGGGTGAGTTTAATTAGTATTAAAAAAGCCCTTTTATATGGTGAAATTTATCATCTTAATAAGCCAAGTCGCTTACTCGTGGTGATATATCTATATGGATGGCAAAAGGAGTAAACGATGAATTGGAATGTAGTGTTCCTGATAGTGCTTATTTGTGTTGTTTTCAATGTTCAAGCTAAGCAGTCCGTGTTCATCTTTAACAGTGAAAAGGTAACAGTAAAGCAGGGAGAAAATGAAACCATTAATCAGGCAGTAAATCGGGCTAAAGAATTGCTTAGTATTAATGCCATTTCCAAAACACCAAAGTTTGTATCTTTAAACACATCTTATGACAGCAGTTCAGATGAAATAGTTGAAAGGGGGCTTATTGCACAAGGTGCAAACTTATCTATTCACAACGTAAAGCATTCTGTTCGGCTTTTGTCTGATGCGATGCTGGTGGATGTAGAGGCTGATGTAAAAGTTGATGTGAGTGTGATGCTTGAAAAGTTGCAAAGTGAAAAGCGCGAAAAATTGATGATGTCAGTAATTGATGATCTTCATCGAGAGCAGCGGGAACTCGAGTTAGTGCTAGATAGAATTCAGAGGAAAAGCACAATAACTCAAGCTGAGTCACTTGTTGTTAAAAGTTACTACAACAAATTAAATCAGACTTTTAGCATTGTTCCTGGTGAAACAATTAAGAAGAAATTGCAAGTTGACTTGAATGGTATGTCAGAAAAAGAAGTTATCAAGGCTGATGTTATAAAGGCATATGAGCTTTTTGTATTCCCATTCATTAAGAATGCCAAAATAACACATGAAATCATAGATATAACAGAGATGGAGCATGAGGTTGCGGATATTAAAGTACGGGTTAGTATTGACCGTAAGGTTGATTATACGGATATGTTTATCCCGAATATCAAAAATGGATATCGTTTAGAGGACTGTGAGGCATTCTTTAATAATTGCAAATGGTTGTTAGATCATGAGCATTCAATATGGTTTGTGCCAAGTGTCCCAAAAACAAGATGGACAGTCGATACCATTTTAAAACCTCGATTTTGTGGTAGATCTATCTATGAGTTTTTACCGCTCAAAGGACAGGATAGCCTTGGAAATAAAGCAGCGGAAAAGAATGTTAGATGTGGTAGTTCATTCCAGTGGAGAACAAGTTTTTTAGCTAGCTCAATTGATATGACAAATTTGTGGCAAAAAGAAATTGATCATAAAGAGGTTTATTCAGACGCATTAAGAGAATTATCAAAGCGCTCATTTTGGTTGCGAATAGATGTTGGTCGTGAAGCTTTTCATCTGAACCTAAGTAATTTGATGGTTAATGAATTAACTTTTTCAGTCTATCAACCTATTAGCTGGTTGAATGACGGAATAAAAATCACTACAAGCGTGCGGGAGGAAATATATAACGTGAACAATTCATCTTGGTCCGATATTAACGGTAACTTCTTAAGATACCAAAATCGTGAAATTTATTTTTATTAGAAGGTTTATTCAATGAGAAAATTATTATGTATTACTGGGATTGTATTGCTTACAGGCTGTGCGGCAGATCCTATAGAACAGTTTAACGATCAGCAAGCTGCAGCAAATGAGCTAGCTGTCGAGCAAGCAAAAGAAAAGCTAGCTAATCTGCCTGATTGGTACTTAAAGCCACCTAAGAGTGATTCAATGGGGATTGTCGCTGTTGGTGCTGCCACCTCTAAAGATATGCACCATGCAGTCAAGAAATCAAAGCTTCAGGCTGAATTTGCTCTAGCTAAAAACTACAAGCAAGAGTTATCTGGAACAGAGCGAATTTATGAGAGAGAAGGGGTAACAGGAGAGTTAATACAAACTAGCCTGTTCCTTATAGACAAGCTGGTTGATTCCGTACCCGTTGTTGGATATGAAATGTTAGATCAGCAAGTTCAAGTCGCTCCAGATGGAAAGTACCAAGTTTACACGTTATTGAAGTTACCATTTGATGAGTTTAATAAAGTGCTTCAACAAATTAAGTCCGAGTCACAAGATGCTAAAGAGCTCGCCGCATTTGATGATTTAGAGCGTCGACTAGAGGCTAAGCGATTACGAAAAAGTAGTGATCTGGATCGCGAACACGAGCGAAAAATTGAATTAATGGATGCACGAAATAGTGTTATAGGGGGTGGTCAAAAGAAAATCTCCGAAGGGCCTCAAGTAAAAGTTGATCAGTCAAATACCTTGGAATCGATTACTGAGACAGTAGCAAAAGCAGTTGGTTCTTAGGGATGTTATTTCGTAACCATTTAATAGTGACAGGGGCTATAGCTGTGGTCACAGTGAAGTTCGGGAACTTTGACTCTTCGATTTGGTTACAAGTGTTGATGATCATAATGGGCTCATTGCTGCCAGATTTAGATCATCCAGGTTCAACTATAGGAAAGCGGGTGTTATTTATTAGCATTCCGCTTTCAGCCTTTTTTGGACATAGACAGATAACTCATTCACTATGGCCATTTGTTGGTGTTTTGTTACTATTTGGTGCGGATGGATTGATGAGTAATGAGATAGTGCTCTGCATTGCAATTGGCTACGCATCACATCTATTCGCAGATATATTAACGGATAGTGGAATCCCCTTTTTCTGGCCATTGCAATATCGCTTTAAGAGTCTGATCCCAGCTAAAACTGGTGGGGTATTTGAGTATGTCTTAGCCTATGGGCTATTTCTGAGTAGTTTCTATTTTTAACACCCGTAGAGGTTTGCGTAAATGGAAGAACAACATATCGATTTTTTGAATGAAGTAATTGAAACAAGGGATAGAACAATTGAAATTCCTAAAGTCATAAATTCTGAAATAGTAGAGAGGATTACTACTTCCGAATTAGCTCAGTTATTAATGGATTTTTCTTTTTCTGGAGGACTGATTGATCTAGATAATGACGCTAGTGTCTTTACCGTAGACATTGGTTATGCCAATGCCATTTTCTTCTCTAACAGAGATTGGAACGCAAAAAATGCTTCAGATTTTTTCGGGGTGATAGCGACCGTACCTTCTAGTTTTGATACCAATTTCATCGCATTGTTTAATCAAAATACCAAGATTGGACGTTTGTACAATGCTGAAGGCACCGATGCTGCGATATACAGATTAGATGTCCATTTAGCTGGTGGGGTAACGCATCGAAATATTTTTTACGTGGTAAAAACGTTTATAGATATCTATAACAAATTGTTTTTTGAAATTTCAGAAGGAACAGAACAACATGTTAAAAAATCGTAAGCCACTAATAGTGTTAGGTGTTCTTTCAGTATTTATGATCGTTATTATCTTCTTAGAGATGATGGGTTTAGATAAGGAACAATCTTCTGTAAAGCAGAATATTGTTGGTCAATGGGTTTCAATTGATGGGCTATGTTCTGGTGAGATTAATGAGGCCAGCATCGATGGGGTAGATATCACCAGTAATTATGAACTTATGCGAAAAGGGCACAAAGCAAAAATTAATAACATGGATATCAGCTCGGTTGATGTCACTGAAATGGCTTGCGGGGACCTGGGGGTTATAAGTTTCGACTACGAGGTCAGTATTAATACATCCAAGATTGAGGTTTTCCGTTATGGGAAGGGAGATCAAGGGATTGAAGCGTTAGCCATGGATAATGGTAGTTTATATTTTAGATACACCCCTGAGTTTAAGAACAGGTTTGACAGGATTAGAGAGGTTATTCCTTCGGTTGCGGGATTTTAGAATTAATTAAAGATGGTTACTCACTTAGCTAAGGAGTAACCAATGACAATAGTTTACGACAATCAAATTACTGTTGAGGAAGCGAGTTCTACTCATGACGTTTTATGTTCGGACCAATCCTTTGACGGCATCCGCTATACACGATTACCAATTTCACTTCTCTTGGACTTCGTGTCCAACCAAAAAAAATACTCAGCAATTCAATACCATTTAGGAAAGCTAGAACTTGCTAGACGTGACTTTGTGGATTGCTCACGTAAAAGCTTTGAGGTAGAGGTTTCTCATCATGCGATTGACCGGCTATCGACGGTACACTTACACCGATACCTTGGAAATAACCTTGAGGGCCAAGGCATTGTATGCTGGCTGAAGCAACAGGTTATTGAATGTTTAGATGTGTTGGACATAAATGATATAGAAAAAATTAACGGAATGACGATATCCCACAATGGTATGCGTATGAAGTTTGTTCAGCACTCCAAAATAGTAGACCGACTAGTTTTATCTACTTTGATGTAAAAAATTTGCGAGATCTTGGCTGGCGTCAGAAATTTTGTGATATATGAATATATGACTCCTCGAAAATCGAGGGTTGTTATCGATGGATGTTTATATGAACAACATTAGTTGTTATACCAAAAATGGAGTTTACAGATGCTAAATATGATTCGAAAGTTGTTTTCTACATCAAAATCTAAAGTTGAGCGTACACCTGCAGATTTTTTAACAGAGTGGTCTAAGAATCCCGAGAAGCATTTCTATGGCGAAAATGAAAAGCCGCTAATTTGGAGTACGACCCATGGGTTCGCGCCAGGATTGAATCGTGAAGAAAGTAGATACGGACTTAGCTCATTTCCAAACTTAAAAAACGTTTTCGTAGGACCCGAAAATGACCTCACTATTGGGAATGTAGAAGGTATCTGTATGTATGGAGGTGGGATTGTGAAAATTAGGCATTTTGCCCTTCGAGATCAATTGACTGAAAAAAACATCGGTATTCTATTTTTTGAGGCAATACTGCTTTTTTTCAAAGAGCATAACGCTACGGTAATCGAGTTTCACGAGAGCCATAGTACTAAGATTGAGCACTATAGAAGATTTTTCGAAAAGCAGGGAATTGAAGAGATCGAAAATAGGGTTTGGAGAGTAGATTTATACAAAGGCACAGAGATACCTGAGTCAGTACTCAAGTTTCAACATTCATTGTTAAGAACCAAAGAAGCAAGCTGAGCGTTATAGCTTACTTGCTAACTGGTATGCCTATGAGCTGGATATATACATGCTCATAGGCAGTAAATAGGTGTTCCCTCCCGTATGCGATTGGCAGTTAAAGATTGAAACTAAATGCAAAGGATGATGTATGAAACTCACTTTTCCCCGTTGCGAGTTACAATGAATATACTTGATAAGACAGCGCTATGAATTAGTCAAACCAAACCTAATGAGTAAAACTAGCTGAACACTTCCAATTCATATTTTATGAATTGGATCTAACCATCAAATATCATCGTGTTAGATTTGAATGTGATATTAATTACAATCTCGAAGAAAAATGGAGTCTAGTATGAACATGATGATCTCATCACCTGAGTTTTGGTACCAAGTCGAGAAATCTTTTGGCAAGTCTGGCGGTATTTATGTTCTGTCGTGCCAGGATGAGGAGGGTGATCAGATCCCAATAAGTAGACTACTTGGGGTAGATCCCAGTGGAGTTCTTTATATAGGCATGGCTTCTTCATTTCTTGATCGTGTTATAGATCTTAAGAAAAGTTTATCTCCTAAGCATGTCTCTCGTGCTCACGAGTGTGGTGCTCGTTATAAAGAACATCAGGGAATATCTAGTTCATTTTCTTATGAGAGGCTACAAGTGAACCTTATAGGCTCAAGTGAGCCAAGAGTCACTGAACGTGAAGCTCTACAGTGTTACATGACAAAGTTCGGTGAATTACCACCACTAAATAGAGTCGGCTAGTGATTTACAAATGCTGTAACCCATTTATGTCCCAAAATTAGTTTCACATAAATAGGTATTACAGAACAATGACGAGCCTTTTGACCCTATTTTCTAATTGATAAGTGACAGTTACTGATTACTTTCGATTCAACATCAATACTTATTCTCACTTTTCAATTTTCCGAGCTCGTTTATCCAACACCACTCTGGTAGAGTGCTTATTAATCAATAGCTTTGCTTTAGTAAGGCTTACAATAATAGGTTTATTGAGTGTACATGCACGTTTTTCCTAATGTACGTGCATGCGCACTATACAAATTAGAGCGTATCGAAAAATTTAATTTGGTGGTTGTAATGAAGAAGTACATCAAAAACATGGTTTTGCTTGCTAGTTGTGTAGCAACTTTTGGCTGCTCAACTCCTCTGTCGAGAGAGGCACAGCAAATCATGACTATTAATGATGGTGCTGTAATAGCAATGATGAATTGTAAGGAACTTGGTTTTGTTACTGGAGAGGCCGGTATTTGGGGTGGTACTGCTGGGTTAGATATGGCTTACTCAAATGCAAAAAATCAAGCTGCACTTCTAAGTGGAGCTAATGCAATTCTGATAACGAGTAGTCAAATGAATCCAACCTCGATTGTAAATGCTAAGGTCTACAATTGTTCCGAGAGCAAGCCTCAAAAGATTGAGGTTGTCGGTGAGCCAGCTAAAAACTCACCACCAAAAGAAGATATTAACGTCACAATCGAAAAGGCTAGAAAATGCCAAAGCAAAGGTGGGGTTTGGTTAGATGATCAATGTGTAATCTCGATTGAATGAGGTCAATTACATTCTAACAATCTGTTCAAGAGTGATTCGCAACGCGTGGCATTTTTACTATGCGTTGCGTTCAGTGTTTAAAGTGGTATGCGGGAGCTTCGCTATTGCGGTGCTTATACCTTAACTGGGTATTAATAATCAGATGCCACACTTTCCCAGATGCAATAGCCACTTCCAGAGCCTTAGTTTTAAAGTGCTTTTGTCCAAGTATGTCACTGAGTGAGCAGTTTAAGGTGTCATTGTCCCATTGTACTTCAGCAAGAGGTCGTCAGCTTGTGAACGAATAAGAAACACAGGCAAGCTTTGATGCTTTACGAGAAAATGAATGCGAGTGAAGCCATATCAACTTTAAGTAATTGATAACACTCTTGGATTTTAGAGTGTTATCTGTTTTATGGAGAGGGCATACACAGGTTATTTTATTGGAAATCTGTGAACTTGTTTGAGGCTCATTATTATACTCTCCGGTGTTAGCTTGGGGTAATTCAGCACGTATTGACTCAAAGCTAAGTGTCCTAGCATGGTTGCATCATAAGCAGAGACAGGAACTGCCATAGCCTTTTTTTTTGCCTCCATCAAAGAGCAGAATAACGAGAGGTTAGAATTTTTATTTTGCCATTGGAGGCTATAACCTTTGTCCTTATTTATGCCATGCGATTTGGCATCATATTTTTCTCTAATACCTAATAGTACAGCGATTAATGGAAGTAGTTCAGCCTTAGTTATTTGCACGATCGTTTTATTTCCCCAATCAAATTTCCTTAGCGCAACACTAGAGGCTGCTTCGAGGGACACTGTATGCCAACCTCTCTTTGTTTGGGATGGCTTCATCTCAATAGCAGCTTTAGAACCATGGCACTTATGGGAGAAGTATTGAGGAAAACTGCCTGAGTACCTTGACTGATTTTGAGAGTGTTCTTGAGGTACAAAGTGCTCTTCTTGGTTTGCATAATGCTCAGGGGCATTATTCCCATAGAGTTGTTCCTGTGCTCTAAATCCTTGATTTTGATGGTAGCCTTGTTGGTGTTCTGTTTCAAAATGTTGGGCGTTACAGTCTTGATTATACATATTCAACCTCTACGAATTGCTGATGAAATAATTATCTCACTAAAGAAAAAAGCAGCAACTTGGTAGATATTTGGTAAAAGAATGCATCAATCGCGTTAAGCAAAAATGCACTTTAATATTGTGAATTAGCTTACCTTAAAACCACAACTCTGAATCGAATCTCTTTAAGCTCTTAAGTGGGATTATTTGTTTTGGAGATTAAAATGTATAGGACACAAGCTTTCATGCTGGTTGTTTTGTTGTCGATATCTGGCAATTTAATGGCGAGCTCAAACACTCTACTGCCAGATGTAAAAGCGCTTGCATTAGATAAGCTGGTCTTAGATAGATCTGATGCCCCTGTTACTGTTCTAGAAACATCTCCAATTACGAATTCCAAAGGGGAAGTCGCTCAAGGGATGACGGAGGTTACTCTGACTCTTGATGCTTCAGCCAAGAACGCAATCATTATTCAAGGTAAAACCCTACAGCCTGGAAAGTCTATTTCACTTGTTCAAGATTTATCAGCAACAGGTGGAGCGCTTAAAATCCCTACTTACCCAGCAATCTCACATAAAGCAGGCATAAGTCACTACACGATAGATATCCCGAAGGTTACAGCCAAACTTTGTGCTGATGATTATACTCATGATAAATCGGCAAATAATTGTTTTAAAGTTAATACAGTTAATCTTGTCTATGACTGCCCTGACAGTAACTGGCAAGCAACTGGAGACTTACGGAACTGTACACAACAAACTACGATAGCAAAAGGTTCATGCCCTTCTGGATTAAGTTCTAATGGTGACGGAACATGTAGTAAATCTGAATACATGCCCACTGCGTCACAGTGTATTGCTGGTTATACCTACTCAACAACGAATAATCGGTGTGAGAAAACTGAGGTGTTTCCATCAACTAAAATTTGCCCCGCAGGATATACCTATTCGAGTACATATAAAGATTGTAGGGCAACTGAGACTCGTTCTGCTTCATATGGTTGTCCTTCTGGTTGGACTAATAGAGGAAGTTATTGTTCTCGTACAACAACTTCTAGACCCGGTGGTGATAGATGTCCACGTGGATATGTTGGATTCAAAGGGGACAGCATTACTAAATCAGCAAATGGAAACGTGAATCTAGATGCTACTCAAACTAAATGCTTTAAGCAGGATAATACATTCTGCTCCGATCCAAGTAGATATTGGGTAACGGACTTTAATGGTGACATCTGTCATACTTACACAAAGAAATCGGTTCCACTCGATCAAGATTGTCCTGCGGATTACCCGCATGTCTCATATTGGAATAAGCCGTATAACAAAACATGCGGTAAAGCCACACCCACGGAGGTCCCTTCGCAGTGTCCATCGGGGGCTACTAAGTATAACTGGGGGGATGCTTGTGCGTTTCCTAGTGATTTTGTAGATGTTACTCCCGTTACAACTGAAGAAACGACATCTAAAGTTTACTCATGTCCTTCAGGTTGGTCACGAAGTGGCTCAACTTGTTCTCGAACAACAACAGCTGCTATGACGGATTCTTGCCCCGCAGGAACAACTAACTTAAACAACGGTAATTGTTCTAGGTTTTTAACAGATCCGGTTGAGTGGGTTTGTACTAATCCAGAATATTCAAAGCTAACGGATACTTCTTGTGAAAAGGTTACGGTTAGTAATCTCGTTGGCCAGTGCCCTACAAATTATGTAAAAAATGGAAATAAGTGTGACTTTACGTCAAGCATTCCCGCTGGTGAGTCATGTGCAGTTGGCTTTTCTAAGGTCGCAAATGAGTGCATTAAATCGGTTTACTCTTCCCCTAGTTGTCCAGATGACATCCTAAGCTCAAGTTGTATCTGTAGTGGTGGGACGACATTAAACGAGTCTTCTTGGATGTGTGAGGGAGCTCAAAAGTCTTCTGTACTTAAAACTTGTCCTGCTGGTTATACGCTTAATGGAAACCAGTGTAGTTATAGTAATCAAGTAGATGTTGTGTTTGATTATTGTCCTGCTGGAATGACAACTAACGGTTCAAACTGCCAATTTAGCTCTTCTATTTCAGCAACTAAAAGTTGTACGGCGCCTTTTGCAGTTGTTTCAGGCCAGTGTCAATATATTGATTATAAGCCTGCTGGTTATGGTGGGAGCGGGGTAGAAGCTAAGACATTTGAAGGTGACTTTGTTGCTGAGTTATCAAGAGTAGAGTTAGAAAGTACAGAATTTGATGCTGTTGTCAGTCAAGTTAATGAAATTGCTATCGATGTTAGTGGTGGTTGTCGTTTGGTTTCATCTGAGGCCGAAGCTAAAGGTGCTATTAGGAGAGGGGATGTCCCATGTTCTTTAATCTGGAAAAACTTACCTGATGGACTCACCGGCAATAACAAAACTCTCAGTGGTATCTTTAAAGCTGCTGGGACGTATAAGTTGGGTTATCAACTCAAAGGGTTCAGTGGTTCAAGTACAGATCAGTTTTTAATTTCTACTGGTGAATTAACCGTTAACGTCAATATGCCAACTAAGCCAGTAGTTACTGACATTACAACTCGTCTAATGAATAAAGTCGTTAGTGGGTTTGAGGTTTATAACTATGATGCATCGAGTCGTATAAGCATAACAACAGCAATTGTGGAACCAAAAAACTACGAGCAGTCGGTAGAGATTGAAAGTGTTGGTAATTGTGATGTTCCAGCCAATGCCACTTCTTGTAATGTGTACAGTAGTGAGTCATTTGTTCGAGATCCTGACAATCTAACCTTTGATAGTGTCTATAAGGTTTGGGGTAACAGTAAAGTCGGTGGTTGGGATAAAGCCGAATTAACTGCTAAAGACTGGACTATTCACCATGACTTCCGTGGTCCAAGTATTGAATTTTCTGAGTTTAACTCGATCGTTGATAACCCACCTATTTTAAATGAATCGTTAGGTTTTCCCGTTTCGGTAAAAGGTGGTGAAGGCGCCATAGGGGTTACTAATTTTAGGGCTGAATTAAGTTCAAATGAGCGCTGGTGGAAACCAACGAAAGTTGAGCTCGAGTTTCTAGCCGTTGATGGTAAACATAGTGTCAGTACGATAAGCGCTAATGGTACAGATGTGACGTTTGAAGTGCCTAACAGTACTGGAGATAATCCAATAATTAGTAATTATGAGGTACTTGAAGAGCTAGGGGGGAATGCATACCCATTTAGAATGAAATCATTAACGCCTGGGCTATACACCGTAAAGATATCAGCCAAAGATGCATATAATAATACTTCAATTTCAACCGTTGATAATATTCAGGTAGCTACGCCAAAACCTCAAATAAAATTTGTCCATAAAAAACGACCAGTGAGTGAGACTAGCGTATCCACGATTAATATGCTTGATGATGTCATGGTTGTTGCCCACAACGGGTTTGAAGGTGATACAACAATTACCAGCATAAAAATTGATGGTAGGAACGCTTTAACAACTAACTCTGAAGGCTATTTTAAGCTATTAACTGGTGAGGGCTTCGATTTATCGGCTAATCAAACATATCTTATGGAAGTAGAAGCTGAAGATACAAATGGTTCAACTACTGTATCTAGCATTTCATTTAATTACTTACGAATGATGTTTGGTTTTCAAAGAAAGCCTTCAACGGTGATTCAACTCGTTGAGGACGTTAACTTAAAGGTCTCTAGAACACAGGGGCTACGTTGTGATCTGTATGGAACTAAGTCGGCAGCGGCTTTAGCTGCTAATAACTATAATCATGCCTGTTATATTGAGTGGACCTCATTACCTGATGGATTGACACCAGAAGTAGCAACTTATCAAGCAAGTGCTGTTGGTGGGGTAAATATCTTGGGAGAAAACAAAGTTGGGTTTGATGCTTATATTGTCAACAAAGATGGCAAGGCAAGTAAGATTGTTAGTGATGAAGTAACCTTTACTTCAATAGAACCTAAGCCAATCTCTATGGCTCTGGATGAAAGACTTAAACTTGCTGAAGGTGTTTATAGTATTTCTGTAATGGACAGGCAGATAGGCCGTTACCAAGGAACTTCTAGCAGGGCTAATATCGATGTAGAGCTATCAAACGACTCTGGTGATACAAAGCAATATAAGCACAATCAACTTCCTTTTGGTGAGACACAAAACTTCTCTTCTTATGCAGATAAGTTAGGTGATGCCAAACTATGGGACAAAGTTCCTTATCAATTAACTGGTGAGTACCGCTTAGCTCCTCAACTATCGGACACTGTAAATTTTGATTTAGTTGTAACCCCACATCCATATATGCAAGTAATTATGGATTTAGATAGCCCAAGGTACGCTTCAACGGAGTCAATTGAAGCGACAATAAAGCTAGGAATTAAGAATAACCTTAGTAACACATTCGAATATAACGTCGAAACAATGGGTATTGGGTGGGATGTCTATATTGCATTTAAGAAGGGAACAGAATACGAGGCTATAACTGATTCTGTGCAGATCGGTACTGATGGTAAAGGGGTCATTAAGCTAGATGCAGATGTTATATTCAGCCGTAATGAAGCCATTTATGCCATTGCAGAGGCTCGCTCACCATACCCAGAAATCCAAATACAGCGAGTTTCGATCCCACGTAGTATTACTGTAGTTAAAGGAACGGCTGTAGAAGGTGAGATTGTTTCTAGAATTGTTCATTCCAGGATACCCGCAAACTTTGATTTAAGATTCGACACTCAATCTTTTCAAGACTTTTTAGTAATGGGAGATATTGAATGGCAGAAGATGGATGGTTCATCTTGGGTGAATATGCCTGATTTGTCTGGTCGTCAATACGCTTCCATTAAATCAATTACTCCTGAGACACTAGATATTCGTGCGGTGATCACGAACAAAGAAACGGGCGCCATAACAGAAACTGAAACAATCCGTTTGGTCTCATTTGATAAGCCGATGATGAAGATTGAAGGCATCAGCCAAGCCATTTCTGGACAAGCGATAGAGCTCACTGCAGTAGATAATGATACTACGCCGCAGGGAGATACCGTTGTGGAGTGGTCTTTGGATGGTGAGAACTGGGAGCAAGGTTTTGATAAATTCACTGTAAATATTGAAGAATCAAATATAAAAGTTCATGGGCGTATGAAGTATGCCAATACTGCTGATGATATTACTGCTGGGCAATGGAGTAAGGCGATAAAATACATTTCAGTGACAAAACCCAAGCCGATAATTTTAAGTATGGTAAAACCATCAATGGCAGAGGTTGGGACTGAAATTGAGCTTAAGATGATGATTTCGAATAGCTTTGCTGGAACAGGAATACCGCTTAAAACTGAATGGTTTTTGCCTGATGGTACGACTGTTAATGATATAAACGAGATCAAATATGAGCTAGTTGAAAGTGATTTAGATGAGCTGAATAGAGTGTCAGTTACTGCTAAGGCGTGGTTAGAAGGTTTTAAAAATGTAACTTTAGGTGAGTCGGTAGGTGTTATGAATACCTTTAGCTATCAATTCCCTGATGATTCAGATCTAAGCCTGACAGTAAATAACAACATTAAATTTGTACCTTCAACTGGGTTTGCAACAGTCAATATGCCATACATTAATGCTCCTGGAGTGCGGTTCACGTATGACTGGACCTTTGATGATACAGCTATAGAAAAAGTAACGGCTAATGGTAAAGGTATGAACTTCAAAGTCATTGAAGCAGGTGTACATTCAATTATGGTTACAGTTTCTGATAATCGTGGGAACTTTGCACATATAAACGACTTTGTAGATGCTGTTGAGCCTAATGACCTTGAGTTCAAAATGAATGAAGTATTCTCCAATAAGTATAAACGTGCTCCTCTTACAGCATCTATTTATCCCAATGTGAAAGTGGGACATCCATATGACTTTGTGAAAGAGTACGTTTGGACAGTTAATGGCGTGCAGGGCGAAATATCAAATAGAGCAATTGGAGCATTCAATGATTTAGATGTAGGGCACTATGAAATTGATTTGGATGTTAAGACCAATTTTGGTCAAACAGGAAAAACATCTTTCTCCATAGATGTTTTCGCGAATAAGATCCCTGTTTGCTCGCCGTCAATAAGAAAGCAATACGGTGTCCATATTGTTGATGCAAACTGTAAAGATGAAGATGGTAAAATTACATACTATCGCTGGGTTGTTAATGGGACGGTATTCAGCCCTTATGGTTCACAAGTGAGGTTCAATGAAAATGATTACCCAAGTGCTTCGATTACCATAGAAGCTGTAGATGATGCTGGTGGCATTGGTGTTGGGCAAGTCAATTTCTAACTGAAAAAATTAGTACGAATAGATAGTAACTATGGAAAAAGGCCAATCAATTTTTGATTGGCCTTTTTGTTTTGGTACAGACAGAAATCGTATTTAAGATGTTCAAATTGACCTTCCTATTTCGCATTTTTCGATACTTTTATTATTAACATTACAAGAGTGAATACCTATTTGGACTTGTGATGAGAACAGTTGTTGTCAGTTTTTCCTTAATTGGATTGTCAGTATTGCTCTTCAATGCTGCGTTCACTATTGCTATCCCTGCACAAGAGTATTCATGCCTGAATGCTAGTTACTTTCTTGTTGATAAATCGGAGAAAAAATTGGAGCGGGATAGGCTTATTGCATTCTATTTACCAAATGAAACAGAATTTTTCCCACTTGGTAGTAGGTGGATAAAGTTGTTGGTTGGAATGCCGGGAGATGAAGTAGTTATCACTGAGAATTCTGTAACTGTAAATGGGCATGAGTACGTTAACAATATGAAGTTGCTGCTTATGAAACTAAAGATGGATAGGTCTGAAGTTGAACGAAAAATTACTTTAGGTAGTAACGAATACTTCATGGTTGGCGAAACTCCACTTTCTTACGACTCAAGGTTCTGGGGCGTAATTTCTGAGGAAAATGTAATAGGGAATGCATATGCGATTTTATAGTTTAGTTGGTATTACTCTTTCTTTATTGAGTTTGCATATAGCTTCTGCGCCTGTTCCACCAGCTGGAATGACACAACATGAAGCGATGGAGCTTGCAGAGAAGAACGGATGGTTTGAAGGCTTAAACCTAACTGGCACAGGTGAGCAAAAAGCATCTTCTAAAGACGTGAGCGCCTTTATGGATAATGCAAAGAAGCAAGTCCAGGCCATTTCTAAGTCTGCTATTGAGCTGCCAGATGCTGAAACAAGGCCGGGTTCACCAATCATGATGTTTGTTAGCTTATCTATGCCTAGAGCATCATTGAAAGATGCATTTAAAAACGCTTCAAGCTCTGGCACTACGGTTTACATAAACGGCATGTTTGAAGGTGATAAGCACATCATGGATACAATGATGCGGTTAGAAGTTATCGCTAAAGATATGACGATTAAGCCTAATGTCAAATTTGGGCCTACTTGGTTCAAAAAGTACAACATACAACGAGTACCAGCTTTAGTTTATGACAACGAATTAAAGCAAATAGTCATGAAGGGACTAACCCAGATTAGTTTTTTTAGAGATAAGTTGTCTGAAACTACGAAAAGCATAGATCTTGGAGATTATGGAGCGACTTTTCCAGTTGAAGAGGAGTCGTTGATAGAGCAAATCCGTAAGTTAATGGAGAAGATGGACTGGGAGTCCAAAAAGCAGGCTGCAGTTGATAATTTTTGGAAAAAGAGAAACAACACTCTCCTAGAAACCACACTAGAAGACCACACTTATTATATTGATCCAACAGTAAAAATTCAAAAAGACATTATCAATAAAGCTGGAGTTGTATTGGGAAGGGCGGGGCAAACTATCAATCCATTGACAAGCTCACCCGGTGCTTATTTAGGCATGTATATCGTAAATCCATTAGATCCTCGTCAATTAAAATGGCTCGACTCATACATTGGAAAATTTGATTACCGTGATCAAATCATCATAACCCAAGTGGATAATCAACGTGGCTGGGACCACTTAACCGAGCTAAGAAACCGTTATCAACGGAACATATATTTATTGGAAAAGGAGCTTGTAGCTAAATTTGCACTTAAAGCTGCACCTTCAAGAGTATCAATCGAAAAAGCATTTCTTCGTATTGATGAAATAGGGATGAGGGATTTGAAATGAGGTTAATTACTATTCCCTTGAGCATTATTGCTGGGATCTTTCTCACGCTAACTTACCCAGATGTAGCTTTCATGATTCTTGATAATTTCATGGTTCTAGTTGACTGGTTATTTCAGTACTTAAAAGCCTTTTTTGAGGGGTAAGGTTTCAATGAAACTTATTAAATGTTTTGTATTAATTGCTTCAATCATGGCCTGTGGTTCTGCAAATGCTTCTAACACAAGCAATCTATGTAAGGATGCTGAAATTTGGACAAAGATCTTGGACCAAATCTGTTGGAGCTGCTTTACGGAAGGGTTGTCATTAATGGGGATTGGTAAGAAACCTGAAGGGGCAAGTGGTAATAATCCTGTTTGTGCTTGTAATGATAACCTCGGGGTGCCGTATGTTGGCACCAAACTCTCATATTTTGCACCTTTACGATTAATTGAAACAGTTAGAACTCCTTGGTGTTCTCCTACTTTAGGGGGGATAACGCTGCAAGATGATTATACTGGGATAGGTTTCTCAAGTGGATCTTCCTCATTTTGGCAGACTCATTATTTTGCTTTTCCGTTAATGGAAATGCTGGAGATCTTATACATAGATTGCCATCAAGATGGTTACATAGACTTAGATTTGATGTTCTTATCTGAAGTGGACCCTACTTGGTCAAATGATATCCTTGCTCTTCTTCTTTCACCTGAAGCAATACTATTTGCCACTCCTTTGGCTACACCGTGGTGTGCATCTGATTGCGCTCTGATTTCAGCAGATAAAGCCCCCGAATCCACATTTGGCTGTGCGGGTTGTGATGGTCATCTGTATCCATTTACTGGCAGGGTAGCTGGTCAAACGGACACAGTTGCTCAAACTAGTTTGGTTGCACAGCGTATGGTTAGTTCACTGCATCGAAAAGGACTGTCAAAGAAGACGATGGGTGAGGAGGCTGTATGTAAGTCTACTTACGCACCGTTTACTCCTAGGTCTCAATACAAGTTCAGCATGATATTCCCAAGAGCTGAAGCTGATGAAACTAAAAATGATGTCTCTGGTTGTTGTCATCCTATGGGGCAATCTACAAATCTGTGGTGTTTGCCTGTAGGGGGGAGAATGAGACCCGGTATGGAAGATGCCGTTTACATGTTATGGCAATACAAAGAGTGTTGTTTAAGCCTATCAGGTGGGAGTTAATGACCACCATGAAGACAATCGCTTGCTGGAAAGTCGGTGTTACTTATTTTACCTCCTTTTGTATGTTGGCTGGTGGTCTTCATTGGGCTTTCTTTTTCACCATTGTTGGCGCCGTAAGCTCGTTTGATGTTTATGCAGTCGATGAACTCAAGAATAAACTTGAACAGAAGTATGATCTATCGACGGCTAAGAATGTAGATGGAGTTGATCTTTATAATAAAGTATTAAGTAAAAATACTAATGGAGGAACATCAAATCCAGCTTTAGAGCAAGATCTAATAAATACTGATTACGGACCAGGACAAGCTTTAGAGTTTGACCAGTATCCAGTAGTAGATTTTGATGCTGAATTTAGGAGTTACTTAAGTGATGGCCTTGGGGTTGAAGCTAAAGCTCCAACTATGACAAATGGCAATATCGATGCAGAATATTATGAAAAGGCAGGAGTTAAGATAGAGCGAGATGCAAATGGTAACTTGGTGAGTACCAGCGTTCCTATCAGTGAGCGAGGTGTTAAGAAAAGCAGTATTCATTCGAGCGAAGCATTTAGTTCACAACAAGATAGACCTGATGCTGAGTTTAATGCACCAAGTAATTATGGTGATGAAGATGCCTATATTGAAGACATGCGAGCCCAGTATATTAATTCTGGTACTGGTAAAACAATGGAGTCTGAAGCGTATAGGGCAATTATAAAAGCTTCAACAGATAATCCTGCTCAAGTAATAAACTCTGATGCGTACTTTCTTGATGCCGGCAACAAAGCTTTATCTGATGCTGCAAACGGTGAAGGCATTTGGTCCCAAACATGTAAAGATGAAACTATTGTAGAAACTGATATTAAACAGATCCCTATTTGGGAAAATAAGATCTGTGCTCAACCAAACCATCAGAATATGGACTTTTGCGAAGTTACAAGAGTGCTAGAGTCAAATCCTCAATATATTCAAGGCAAAACACCTCAATATGTTGAGGTATATACCCAAAACCCTGAAGGCTGTGCAGATAGGTTAGGGTGGCGCCCAGAGTGTCCACCAAATACTGATTGTATGCAGCCACCAGTAAGTAAGGTTAGGTCTTACAGTTCATCCATGAGTGCTCAAAAGACCTCTATGAGTGTACAAAGCGTTTCTGCTTTGAGTGTTCCCTCTGAAACTGGCTCCAAGAAATCTTCAATGAATGCCCAAAAGACTTCTATGAGAGTACAAAGCGTACCCGTATCTAGTGGTTCTTCAGTAACTAACTTAAAGCAGTCCAATGCAAGATCACTTTTATCGGGTCAGTCAAACGGGTCAGCAATATTATCGGTTAGCCCAATGGCGGCATCAGGAAGTGGCTATCCTATAAGACCGTATGATGAGTCTGCGGCCAGCAGATGGGAAACAGTTTCAGGTAGCTGTAGTCATGTCGGTAATGGGGGGATAATTTGTACGTATAAAGGAAACGGATATGTAGGGGTATTCGATGGGCAAGCATATAAAGCTACTCAATGTTCATTTGACCAACAAAACGAAATGTCAGTAAGTTCAACATGCTTATTTGTTCCTTTTATATGTGCACCAACTGAGATGCCATCATTTCAAGATATTTATAATAAAAATGACCAAGTTGGTGAAAACGGACCTATTAAGAATGTTGGTGGGTATGATTATGTACCGACTAACTGTCAAGGTGTAAGCCCACATGCACCAGATATAATGGGGTGTGATTATCAACTCGCATGTCTTAAAACCCCTGTCTGTGAAGTTACAAGTATTTGTGAGGGCTACACGCCTCAATTCCCTGTAGATGATTTTTGTACTTTTGATGAGTGGGAGATCATAGACCAAGGGACATACAATTATAATGAAAAAGTCATTAATCAGATTTCAAAAATGTTTGCTGGAGATCCAAATCCTGGGCCTTGGTATGGCGGTGATGAAAATGGAAATGATCAATATCAAGTTGCAACATGGAAAATTAATGCAAAAGGCTATAGTTGTGATCCGCTTCGAACCAATGAATATTGTGTTGATGTGCTAAACGAAGATACCCAGCAATTTGAGGAGCAATGTTATACCTATGAAGAGTTCAAAGCTTTAGAGGGAAACTGTCAACAATTTAAGGACAATCAGAGATGCGAGAAAACAGGTAGCAGTTGTGCAGAAGGCTGGTTTAACTCAAAAACTGGTATCTGTTATATGTATACCGATGATTATCGCTGTGATGTTTCAAATCCCTTGGAAGTTACCAAAACAACTACAAAGAACGTATGTGCAGCGATGCTACCTTGTATGGGGAATGATTGTAATATTGGTGAAGATGAAGCAAGTGATGATTTTGAAAAAGCGGTATTGATGGGGAGTGTTGCACAAACTGTTGATGATGATGCTTCCTGTGTAGGTGAAGATCCAAATACGTGTGAAATATTCCCTGGTGAGGAAAAGTATTGTTCTTGGGAATTAAGCGGTCTTGGTAATAACTGTTGCGAATCACCAGAAGGGGTCAATTACCTCGAAATGGCAGCTCTCGGCTATAAAATGATGCAAACTGATGCTTTCAAAACGGTGAGCTCAAACCTAGGATCATATGTTCCTGACGCGGTAGGTGGGATGTATACAGACTTTACGAATATGATTGCAGATGGATGGAATGCTGGCTCTAAAGTCGTCGTAGACTTTACTAGCTCTATCATGGGTGACACTGAAGTTATTAACAGCGCCGCAGAGTCCGTTAGCTCTGGTGCGGCATCCGCATCTGAAGCTGTCTCAACAATGCTTCACTCAATGCAGCAAAATGTGTACTCATTCATCAATGGTGCGTTGCCGGAAGAGTTAGCCTCATTAATGTTTCAAGAGGCTACTGCAGAAATGGTAGATCAAGGTGCCGCACAAGCAGGTGACTTAGTTCTAGGGGAACTGGCCAGTACCATGATGAGTATTGTGAGCTTCGTCGGGTTGATCTACACCATATACAATGTGGTTAAGTTGCTTGCAAATCTCTTAACTCAGTGTGATGAAGTTGAGCAAGATATGGGGGTAAAGTTAGCCCAAAGACAATGCTTTAAGGTCGGGAACAAGTATTGTGCTGAAGATATTCTAGGGGTTTGTTATTTAAGACGCCAAAATTATTGCTGCTTTTCCTCTATATTGTCACGAATCATTGCTGATCAAGGCTCTAAGCAAATTGGCAAAAATATGAATGGTTGTCCTGGGTTTACAATAGAAGAGTTTGGAACCATAGACTTTGATAGGTTAGATTTATCTGAGTGGTTATCAACCATGTATGAATCCGATATCTTATCAACGTCAGGCTATGATGTTGAAAGATTAACTGGAACAGGCCGAACTTACGGTAATGTTGATTGTAGTAAGAGTGAAGATCCAGAATGTGTGGATTCTGAGCGTAAAAATGCAAATGAAAGGGCTAATGAGCAGTTTAAAGAGGGAATGAGTGATGATACGAATCAGCTTAAAGAGACATTTAGCCCTGAACAAGTGGATTGCTCCATTTATCCAAGGCCATTAATTTGTGAAATGGGGGGGTGATTACTGGTAGTGTTTTTTTACCCAAGGATCGATTTCTGCCAATGTCTCGATTGAAATAGACGAAGTTCGTTTTGAATTCTCATGAGAAGGCTTAATAAATAAGTAAATATCCTTGTTGTTAGAAACAAATGGGAATTTTGTTCTGTTTCTAATGACTGGGGAGAAGATATAGAATTTTTCATCTAAATCTAAAGAAAGATAGTTTGAACCAATAAAGCCTTCATACCCTATAACAGCAAACAACCCTTTGTTTCCGTTTGGAGTTATTGATGCATATTTGATTAGCTCTGGTTTGTTGTAATGAATGAAGTTGCAGGTATCACTTTGCTTATAAGACATTAACTCATTTTTTAACTCGCAACCCTTCCCCTTAAACTCCAATAAGACTCTAGAGTCTTTGGAGTGCCTCTTTTCAACGAATGTCACCTGTTTTTTGCTTTCAGCTAAAGTAATGAACTCTTGTTCTAGGCTATCAAAAATTGATTGTATATTACCTTTCTCTTTAACGGGGTAATAAACGATATTGTAATAGGTGTGCAATGGTGCTGAACCTTGATTAGTTCCGAGCATACTAAGAAATGCACCGCTTATTCCACCACCAAATGCCGCACCGATAATTCCATCAGCAGCATAATCTAAAGCGCCTGCACTAGCATCTGCACCTTCTGGCACTTTGGCATCTTGCAGCCCTTTATGAAAGCCTAAAGAACCATCAACTACGTTCATTGCGAAACTCATGTTTGAGTTGTAAACAAAGTCGTTACTAGATTGAGGTTGACTTGGATCTGTAGATGCACACCCTACGAGTAAGGTTGATGTGATAAGAGTGGTTGCAAATGCTTTCAAGGTAAATGCTTTCATTGATTCTTCTCTTTCTTATTGAATATACACAAATGATATAGGCGATATACAAACACGCTACCCTTAAACTAAGGCAGAACGCCTACTCAGAACTTCCAATGTTTATTTAACACATTCATTTCCAAATATTACCATAACTCAATGAGATAATTGAAAAACTGATTAGCATTGCAAAATAGTACATCCAGAATCACCTTTTACTCTAGCCTTGATGGTAATTTTCAGTAATTAGTAAACCTACCATTGCTTAAATAACTAATTTGAAGCAACGGAATAAGCAGAAGTGGTTATATGGGCCTTAGTCTTGAGCAGCATGGTGTGTCAGTTAATACCGATTTTCATAATTTAGTGATTGCATTACCAGGGTCAGGTAAAACCTTCACGATGATTAGCTTTATCAATAATGTTGTGTCTGATCCAAATGCCCAATTACTTGCACTAACTTTTACGAATGCAGCTTCTTTAGAGATGAAAGCTAGAGTTGGGAAGACAATCAAAGGGGCGAGACGGAAACAAGTCTACATAAGCACATTTCACTCTGTGTTGATCCAAATGATTAAGCGAATACCCAGTTTAGCAGCAAGGGAGCAGATTATGGGCTCATCAGAGCGTAATTATAACTACTTTATTTATAAGCAAATGTTAGGAATTTACAGTATAGACAGGGAACCATTAACAGACGGAGCAAAGCCTTTTAAAGCCGCTGAAAAAAAGGGTATGTTTGCTATGGTCAGTAGGATAGTCAAAAATCGAATTCTAAAGCTTAAATCTGTACCTTGCGAAGAGTCTGAGCGGTTCATGTCGGTAATGGGGTTCGACTATTTCTCATTCTATGAGCAAAAACTTGAGGAGTTAAACATTTGGCCTCTTGATTATATGTGCTTTGATGTAACTAGGCGCCTTGTAAGAGGAGAGATTGAACCTTTTCAATGTTCACATTTGGTGGTGGACGAATACCAAGATACTGATGATATTCAATATGAGTGGATAAAAGCACATGCACACAATGGGACATTATTAACGGTTGTAGGTGATGATGATCAGGCAATTTACTCTTGGCGAAACTCACTAGGAATTAAAGGCATCGAGAGGTTTAGGAAAGATTTTAATCCGTCTTATCATACGTTAAGCATGTGTTACCGTTGTCCTCCTGAAATTCTTCATGCAGCTGAAAATGTTGTACTTAACAATGTATCTCGTATCGATAAAGAAATGAATACTCTTGGTGATACATCAGGGAGTATGTATTTGGTTCCTGCAAGTGATGAACTGGATGAGGTTTCATTCATTATTTCAGCAATGCGTAAGCATCATCTTGAGTCACGAGCGATTCTAACTAGGACTAATAAGCAGTTAGATGAGATTGAGGGGCATCTTAAGGTCCATAACATTCCATATAAGCGTTTGAACGGAACGTCCATTTGGCAAAATGCTAATTTATTTTTCTGGGTACAATTATTATTTACGATAATTGAACCATCTAAATCAACTCATTTGAAAAGTGTGCTGGTGGCATTGCACGAAGATCAGGAAGCGATATTTGATATTTTGAGAAAATCAAATGGCCTTGGATTTTCACATGTTGAGGATGAAATGCTGTGGACGCAGATTACCAATAATCTACATGATATGTGTCGAACTTATGGCAACTTTGGTACAGAGTTAAACAGTGTGAAAATAATTGAAATGGTTGAATATGTTGGCCAATCATTCTCTGATGCACTAACGAAACAACAAAACGACTTTCTAGATATTTTTAAAAATTTAATAAATGGTTTGAAGGGGGACTTTAGCCAGCGGATTGACTATATGATTGAGCTATCTTCTAGGCGAGAAACTAAAGAGCTCGATGATAATGTTGTAATACTCAATTCGTTCCATGGTGCAAAAGGACTTGAGTGGGATGTAGTATGGCTTGCTGGGATCAATGAAGATAAGCTACCGCTTCAAATGAAGAATATATCAGTGGAAAATATCAACTTTGATGAAGAGAGGCGGCTTTTGTTTGTGGCAATGACTCGCGCAAAAAGAGACCTGTATCTATCTTGGTACTCTGCAGCGCTCCCTTCACAATTTTTAATTGAAGCGTTCCCAGAAGAAATGTGCAAGCTAGTTACCCTGAGCCCGGATGTCGTCGAACATTCAAGTTTGGAACTCGACAATGAAGACTAGAACTATAACAATAAAGTTCGAAACTTTTCGATGCTTTTTGTCGTAGTTTGCCTTTTGCTCTGACAAAGTTTTGCCCCATTCCTTGTTTCAACTTTTCGGTAACTTGCTTAACCAACAAGTTATTCAACTTACATTTTCTCATGTCTGGAAAACCAATAAAGTTGTGGAAACAGTACTTGCTTTTGGTTGAAAAGAGAGTGATAGCTGATCACAAATAACAAATTAGTTCTCAATTTTTGCTGTCTACATTTGTCGGCTAACTTTATGAAAAAATAAAAATAAATATTTTTTTGTCTGATAATTGACCAATACCTTCAAATCTTTTTGAACTGAAATCTCTTGGTGATGTTGTTTTGTACAGTAAGCAATCACTAACACATAATTTATTATTCAATGGTTATCCACAGTTATTGAAGTTTCAGTGACTTGAAACCTCCTTGCTAACACACTATATTGTATGTCAGCTTGACTGTTGGCACTACATATGGTGATCGTGTGTAGTGTTAAGAGTCAAGCGATCATCAATTTCTAGATATGTAAGTAGTTAAGGAGCCAGATGAGTATTCAAGCAAAATTTATTAAGTTTCACGACAAGATTAAGTTAAGCCGTGAAGACAGCGAGTACAAAGACGCTCGCGAGAAGGATGACAGCATTTTAAAGGCTGTAAAAAAAGCATTGGAGGAAGAAGGTTACCCTGTAATAGACAATTTTCTTCAAGGGTCTATGTCAACAGCTACAGGGATTAAGAATCCGGGAGAAGACTTCGATATCGATAGAGCCATAGTAATAGCATTTGATGGATCACCTGATGATCCAGTTAAAGTAAAAAAAATCGTTTTGAAGGTGCTGGAAGATCGAGGTTTCAAAAATGCCAAGATTAAGAAGCCATGCGTTACTGCTGATTATACAAGTAAAAATCTTCACATTGATATCCCAATCTATCGAGAACAAAATGGTGACTATGAACTAGCTGTAGGGAAAAAGAACTCTAGTGATGATAATAAGGAATGGTCAGCCTCTGATCCGAAGGGACTAAGGGATTGGATAAATGACTCATCCTTATATATTGGGTCTGCGAATAAGAAGTTGGAGCAATATAAGCGCATAGTTAGGTACTTAAAACGATGGAGAGACAATAAGTTCTCTACTGCTGTTGCTAAAAAAGTGTTCTCAATTGCTTTAACAGTAATGGCTAAACAGCAATTCAGTTCAAGCTTAGATGACAGCGAAAAAGCTAATGATTTAGTCGCGCTTCGAGATACCGTAAATGACATGCTTCATGCCAGTTATTTTAGCTTTCAAGGTAATGAGCAATATAGGGTTCGAGTAACTTTACCTAAGTCACCATGGAGAGATATTTTTGATGGAAGTAGTCTTAACACGGGGACTCAGTTTTACAACAAGCTTACAGTACTGAAAAATAAACTAGATAAGGCTATTGAAGAAACTGACTTGGTTAAGCAATGCAAGATACTGAACGAAGTTTTTGGCGATGATTTTGAAGTGCCTAGTAGCTCTTCAACAGCAAAGAAAGCTGCATATGCAACAGCTGGAGCTTCTGGGACTTCTCAGGGGGCTTAATGGCTGACAATATTGAGATCATCGAATATTTAAAAAGCAAAGGGTTTGCTTGCCAAGAACTCGACTTTAAAGGTATCAACGCTATTTCTGTAGACGTAGAAATCGCAGAAAAGCTCATAGAGCTGATACACTTTCCATCGTCCGAGATTGCTGGTTTGCCTGTATTTTTACTTGCAAAGCCAAGTGAGATTGGTCACTTGGCACATGTTCTTAATCATCAAGAAGATGGCTATGATTTTGGTAGTATCTGTGTCAATGACAGAGACTCTGTTTCAGTTAACTTTAATATGCCGTTATTGGCGATTGAAGAGTCGCTTAATCGCCATATAGCTATTTTGAAGAAAGCGATAACTGATCCAATATGGAATAGGCAAGAGCTGTTGCGAGAGTTTAAGTCTTGTTGGCTAAACGTTTGTGATTTTGACGACAGGCCAGTACTTTTAACTAACGATAGCGGTGCCCTAGAAGAAATAGATGTATTCAGGCCCGTTAAAGGGCGTAAGTTTGGTGTTAGCTCTTACTACTTAGCCCAATCAAAGGACACAGATCTCGCTGCAGCAGCAAAAATATACTGGCAAGATAGTTCTGGTAGAAGCCTTGCCGGTAAGGCGGTAGTGTTACCTTTAACTGAAATCGAGCCTGCACCATTAGACAAAGGCCAATTGACAGATTGGTACTTAGATATTATTTCGAAACAAAAACCAGAAATTTTAAAAAAGCTAAATGATAACTATGGCCGATGGAAAACCTATGAGTATTGGGTCTTCTTTAATGCTCAGGTGCCATCAGGGAAGGTTTGGTTTTGCTTATCGTTTAAAAGTAAAAAAGGTAAAAAGCACTCGCTACCATTAACAAAACGACAATTAGAAAATTGGAAAGTAAAAGCTGTACCTATAAAGCTTTTCAACAAAGAAACTATCTTACCTAGGGGGGGGGCGAACTTAGACTTGGCAGAAACTAAGGTGGCGTTAGTTGGAGCGGGCTCTGTAGGAAGTGAAGTCGCACATAAACTGTCGGCTGCCGGAGTTCAAAATTTAACTATATATGACCCTGATAGATACAATATCGAAAACCTGTATAGACACATATTACCCGAAGAACTTTTGAATTACGGAAAGTCCTTTGGACTAAGTTTTAGCCTTAAACGCCAATTTTTATGGTCTAAAGCCAACGCATCGTTGGATAAACTACTAGATCTCAGAAGCTCGAAATTACTAAACTCTTATGACTTAATCGTCATTGCTATAGGTAGTCCTACACATGAGAGGCTCTTTAAAGAGTACTTATTAGAGAAGGGTATTAGAGTTCCGGTAATTAATACTTGGCTTGAAGGTTTTGGTGTTGGTGGGCATGCGGTACTTGATATTCCAGAAAGTAAGGGATGCTTGCTTTGTGCATATGTTTGTCCAGATACTTTGGTTAGAGGGTTAGGATCAAACCTTAACTTTATAGAGCCTAATCAAAACGTCACCATTAATATGTCTGGTTGCGGTGAACAATTTATTTCTTATGGTGCAATTTGTTCTGCACAAACAGCTTTAATAGCAAGCGATTTAGCTATCAAATACCTCGAAGGAAAAGTTGAAACAAGCTCTAAGGTTAGCTGGAAAGGCAGCGAACACGATGCCAAAAAGCATGGAGTAACGCTAACAAATAGATTCTATCAGTTTACTAATTCATTGAAAATTCAACCGTTAGTTCATGAGGATTGTGATGTCTGTAACTGATGAAGTGCGGTTTGTCGGTTCAACCATAGAATTAACAGTAAGCAAGCAAGTTTATGGCTGCTGGCTGAGGCATCGTCAAATGAAACCCAAGGATACGGAACAGTTTGGGGTACTAATAGGCTCGCGGATTGAAGATGAAAGCAAAATCTGGATAAACAAGTGTACAACACCTCAGAAAAGGGACATTAGCCAACGAGCAAGGTTTTTGATGAAAGATCCATTTCATCAAAAAGAAATAGACACAGCATTTGAAGAGTCAAATGGTGTGTCGGGCTATATAGGTACTTGGCACACTCATCCTCAGGGGGTACCAATACCTTCAATTATAGATTTGAATGACTGGGATCAATGTTCATTACGTAACCCGGACAGACAACTCGTGTTCGTGGTTATTGGAAATAAACAGGTCAATATTTACTTAAAAATCAACAATAAATTAGAAATGGTAACGAGGAAAATTGATGGCTAACAAAGCAGACCAGTTTTGTAATCAAGCAGCAAGTTCACCAATTGAATCAGCGGAAACATTTGATCAATATATCGATAATCTAAGAAAGCTGGTCAGTTGGAGTCATGTCGGAGTTTTAACGGATGAGGGGGTTAGGAATATCATCATATTGCTGATTTCAAATGATGAATTAGCTGGAACAGTACGCCTATCTCTTGAGCCAAGTATTGTTGCAAGTTGCTTAAAAGGCTTGACTGTAGAAGGTGGGACAGTTTGTTATAGGTGCATTCAAGGCTATTCAATTTCTAGTGATGATCTTCTACACTTGGAATCAATTGCAGGCATGTGGGACAAAGCAAAGGAACAAAGTGCAGAACTTACCCACGATGAAATAGAGCCTTTGTTCATCCGTTTTGATGATGATAGAAAAGAAAAAGGTCGAGGCCCTGACTTCACAAAGGATACCAAGGAAACCGTTTGGAGGGAAAGCTTCGGACGCTGTATGTTTACTGGGTGTGGCGAAAAGCTTGATTACGATGAAGTGTCAGGTACTTCAGGAAATTATGCGTACTTAGCTCACAATGTCGCTTCATCGGAACAAAGTACAAGGGGAATCATTGAGTTATCGAAAAAGCTCTCCAACAACCCGAATAACGTTCTGTTATTGTGTGATAAACACCATCGGCTCATAGATAAAGTGGCCGCTAGTGATTACACCGCTCCTGCGTTGTCTGCTATGAGAAAGGAATTTAGTATTGTCGCTAATAGCTTATTGGATGGGCTAAAGTTCGAGCCTATTCCTGTGTATGCGGTTTTATGGCCTGTAAATTCTCAGACGGTCTCACCTCCATCTTATCTGCAAGTAGCTAACAGTCTTTCGAAAATCAAAAGAAGGATGCATGAACAGCTCAATGTTTTAAGTAACAATGAAGAGTTATTAGTTGGATCACCAGACATACTCTGGAGTTTAATGCCAACTGTTATCCAGAATGCTGCTGAAAAAATAATTCAACAAACTAAACAGTTTGGATACAGCGCTGCACTATTCGGGTTCGGGCCATCCTCAGCGCTTATAGGTTTAGGAGCTAGGTTGGGTAACAAAAATGCTGTCACCCCTATGCTCCGATTCAGAGAAAGCGGAAGCTGGTCTTGGCCACAAACAGAACCAGTTGGCGATTTTTATGAGATAGAAGGTAATAGCAATTTACAAAGTGGTAGTGATTTTGTGATAAATATTGCTTTAACTGCAGAGCCTGAAAGTTTAGTCGAGGCTTCTAAATCAGTCGGCGATAGAGTTGAGGCGCAAACTATTACGATCCGAGCAAGGAAAACTAATATGGGGAATGGTGCGATACCACACCCAGATGACGGAAGGGCTTTTTCTGCTTTTCTTCAATCACTGTTTCATAACCTCAAGTCAAAGTATGGGGCACAAGTTATTCATTTATTTCCTTGTACATCAAATGCTGCATCGGTATTTATTGGACAGGCATATGATGTGCACCACCCTAAGGTGATTGTATATGACTTCGACAATGGAACGATGGTACCAAGAATATGTTTAGAAAGTGAGAATCATCAGTGTTTAGTGAGGGCGATTTAGAGCTCCTTTTGAAGGCTTTTAATACTTTTGAATCACCAGAGTTTGGAGATACTTTTACTAATATCAAACGTGTTAGCTAGAGAGGTTTAGCTAGCTCATATCTGTCCAAAAGCTTGTTAATGAGCTGAGTTTACTCTTTGTTGTCACACTGTCTTTGGATAGCCGCGTTGATGGGGTCTTAGTTTCAATCTTTATTGTTACATTTGGTCTCCGGTAGCCACGATGGAAACGAGCTTCGGAAGTAGAAAAGTCTCAAACTTTAATGTCCTCCGATACCAGCTAATGACGAAGAGGAGTAAATATCAGTGAACTACCCCGCGACTTTCGCTCAGCTAGGATCACGGGGTTTACTCGACAGGTTCGATAAAATAGTTAATTAGACGGTTGAATGTTCAGATCAAGTGAGGTAAATTTAAACATAGCATTTATGCTAACTACTATTAAGTTTTGTAACTTAAACCTGCACTTACTTCGAACGATTTGTGCCGTTCAATTTAGAGATTTTGATCTCATAAGCAACATCAACACTCGCAGCTTCTTGCTGCAATTATCTCAAATATATACACATACCCAAGTTACTTCTGGCTTTGTGCCATTGTTGATGAAGTTATTTGGGTATGCGTATACGCGCCCCAATTCCACCAATCGTTTTTCTCTAACTTTTATTCCTTCCCTATTTATAGGTAAAGCATAAATTTTATAAAAACGCATGTTAGCTAAACATGAAAATCCGCAGCGGCTATATGACTTGCGAGGCATTTAGTGACATTTGAATCTTCCTTTTTAAGAAAGCTTCTTTTATACATCAACAAAACCTTATTTCAACCCCACCCACCAGGGAACTTAATTCCCTACCGGGCATTGTGTTCTCTTAAAATCGTTTTGGAGCTCACACAATGGAAATCATCATCCTTGCTGCATTAACCATCCCAGCGTTGCTTATTAACAAGTTTCTTGTTCAACCAATACTTTGGCTGAATTACTCTCGTTAATAGCAATAACACTTAGTTGAACCCAACTGGGTTCAACTAATTGCTGGTTCTCTTATCTGTTTTTACCAAAAGCAAATAAGTGAGCCAGCAGGCTTAGAAATTATTAATTTAAAAATCTAAGGGTGAGAATTATGGAAATCGTAATCGTTGTGTCAATGACAATACCAGCACTAATCATCAACAAATTACTAATCAAGCCAATACTGGATTTTAGATCCGGTTACTAATGTCGTTTTAATAGCGATACAAGCGAAAGCTTGACGGTACTAGTTATCGTGAGTGGCTGATATAGCCACTCGATAAACCTTAAGCAGATTTCTGAGTCTGTTTAAGGTTTATCCAGTTCCACCAATCGTTTTAATTATTAACTTTGTCCTTGTACCTTTTTTGGTACTCGTCAATTTATTAAATAAAGCGCATGCAAGCTCATCATGGGAAACTTGAGCGGTTGTTTCATCTATCTAGATAAACAATGACCGGTATATAAGTATTCAAAGCGAATATAGATATGCGAGAGCCACCTGGCTAATCAACCTACCCAAAAGGGAGATACTTTATCCCTCTGGGATCAATGTCTTTCTAGTGGGTTACATAACATTTGGAAGGACATACCATGAACAATCAAAATCAATCACAACCTCAAAAACTTCGTCAGAACAAACTTCGTTTGACAGGTAATGTATCTCAAGTTCGACCTCTTTCTAGTGGTGGCGCTGCGATCTCATTAGCATATAACGAAGGGAAAACCGTTAATGGCCAATGGGAGCAAACCGACACAATGTTTATAACTTGTATCGTGCCCAAAGCTATGAGATTTATTCCGAATATTGGCGACAAAATGACAATTGATGGTTTTTTAGCTTCAAACAATTATACCCCTCAAGGAGGTAGAAAGCGTTTTGGCATTCAAATAATCATTAATAAGATTCTTGAACACACTGAGAAGCCGCGCCAACCTGCTCAACAGCAGGGGGGGGCATAATCAAGCTTCTCACCAAGGACAACAGCCACACCTACCAGCTCATCTGCAGGGTGGTTATAAACAGGCTCCACAACAAGGACAGCAATCTGCTCAACAGCAGAATGCATATCATCATCCTCAAGAGCCTGCTCCACAACACCATAATTACAATGACCAATCTGGCTTTCAAAATGGAGCTGATTTTGGTCATCAACAAAACTAACCAACCCGCAGGGATATTATTCCCTTTAGGGTCTGTATTTCTGATTTACTAAAGGAATACAAATGGAGAAAAATCAATCACCACCAAAATTAGTCGATACTAGTGAGTTTTTTAATATAGGCTTACTGGGCTTTACTATCGCTCTACAGCTTACCGCTAGTTGGTTTCAAATACTGCTTTATGTTTTCTTCTTAATCTCAATGTCAGCCCATTACTATGGGACGCTCATTAGGTTCAAGAAAACTGTGCAAAGTAAGACTTTTTTCATCTTGGACCTCACTCGATCACTATCGCTTACGTTTAGCCTAGCTTTCTTTGGCTTAGCGTTTAGTCTCAACTCATTTTGGCACTACGCTTTAAGCGTTCTGCTTTTTGATTTGTACTTAGCGATTATTTGGTCACTGTGGAGTGTTAGAAATGAAAATTGACTGCGTGAAAATCAATCAGTGATATGTTAAAATGAGGACAGTTAAGATGAATCCGAGTATCGTTATGAATATTGAAACTCTTAGTGAGTGGATGCCCTATATTTCAATTGGTGTCTTTTTTGTATTTGCTTTAGGCATGAGTATTTATCATGTAGCAACTTTTGACGCTTATAAAGCCGAGCAGAAGAAAAGCAAAGTCAAACACTAACTTTCACTTAAAACCTACCCAAGAGGGACACACCCTCTATGGGATTGTGTTCCTCTAAATTTGGAGAAGCACAATGAAAATCACATCTTATAATTCAAACAACCTTGCTAGTTATGGAGGCTGTTATGAACAATCGCAAACTTCGTTCTTCTAAAGCTGCTTACTTACGCAGGCGCAAACAGAAGATCTTAAGAAAACTTAAACAAATCCACGATAGCAACGGCAATGACGATAAGTTTGATAAAACGTCTCGCCGCTTATCTCGAACTAGCTCAGAAATGAGTCGGTTGATGGATCGTGCTTAACTTTTTTTAAAATACCCAAAGCTTTACTTACCCATGCGGGAAACACTCCCCGCAATGGGATCGGTGTTTCTCGCTCCTGGAGGACACCATGCGTAAATCACACTCAACCAATACAGGACAGCCATTTTGGTCAAAGCCTGAAACCATTCATCACTTACTTGATAAAGACATCGTTGACTCGATGAATAGAGGGAATGAGAAATGTTCTTCTATGATGATGATGATGGACCCGCACTTTGAACATCAAACGAACCTTTACCACATTGAATGGACAAATGACGATATAGGCATTCTTTTAGAAGGGATGTTTATTCGAAGTTTAGAAATTTTGCGTAATGCTAGGCCCCGCAATAAACTCTTTAAAGAGGAGGTTGTTTGGCAGGCTACCCCTCAGTTCGCTGAGATTGCAAAGCTTCTTGGATATGACGCTCACGCTATACGCCATGAAGTTAAGCAAATAATGAAGAAATATGGCAAATCATCCGAAATGGATTTGTTGTTAGAGTTTCATCATTGGGTTGGTTTATTTGCAGATATGTTTAAAGAGCAAATGAACACAAAAGTAACTCATATAAATGTTTTCAAAAATGTATTGGCTCAGTGCCAAGATCATTATGAACTTAAAGTGTTACTTAAACAGATTGGTGAGTTAATGGATGACCTTTATTTAGAAGGTTATCCACGTCAAGCATTGCTTGAATCGCTTACTGAAACTATCAACAAAGCTTAACTACCCTATGGGCACAATCTCCCATAGGGGCTGATTGTGTCCTCAAAACCTTACGTCTTTGGAGGACGCACATATGTCAGTACAATCTATAAACCAAAATACAAACACATCAATCGATTACTCAGAAATGGAAAGTGTGCCAGCACACGTATTATTTCCAGAAATCTTTGACCCGTCAAAAATCACGCTTAAGCGTCGTAAGCATCGTCATGAGGATTGCATACCTAGTAACCCTATGTATGTACCCGATGAAGAAAATACCAAGCTAGCCTTGGTTTGGCTTCAAGCGCCTGAGCAAATGTTAGCTTTAGGTCTACAAGGTCATACAGGAACTGGTAAAACAGAACTTGCTATGTTCCTTGCCGATAGACTTAATCTGCCACTCTATATTGTGAAAGTTCATCCTCGAATGAATCCACAAGATTTAGAAGGTAGCTACGTTTTAGATAATGACAACGGTTCAACGGTTACTCGTAAAGAGTATGGTCCTGCTGCAAAGGCTTACATTAACGGTGGCATTATGCTGCTAGATGAAGTCGATAAAGCATCTGAAGAGCTAACTAGTGCGATGCATCTGTTAGTAGAAGGAAAGCCATGGCCGCTTGAGATGTTCAAAGAGACGTTGATTGCGCACAAAAACTTCTTTTGCATGGCTGCAGCTAACACATATGGTGGAGGTCACGATGATATTTATATTTCATCTCGACAACTTGATGGTGCATTCATTTCACGTTTTATGTGGATTGAAACCCGTTATCCAACACCAGTTACCGAAGCTAAAATTCTTGAAAAGGTAGGCGCGAAATTACCGGTTGGTATCAGAAATGATGCGATCAGGTTAGCCAATGCTTTTCGTGATGCAGCTTTGGGTGTTCAGCGGGATGGAGATGTAGAAGATCCAATCAAATGTATATTTTCAACTCGAGTCTTGGTCGCCTGGATTTATTATATTCAGGGGTTCGGTAGGTTTCGTTCATTAAAGCAATCACTGGATGCAGTTTTCATGCGTTCGGTTAGCGTTGATGACAAGCATATCGCTCAAGATATTGTCGATAAAATCTATGGTGATGATATTAATCTGAAGCTGAATGATTTATTGGCAAAAAAGTAGTAAAGCCTTCGGTTCAGGACTTGAACACGATTCCTAGTGAAGCCGTGTTTGAGGCATTTTGTCTGAACTCCGATTTTTGGGGAGAAGGCGATAGATGGGTTGCTCAATCATTGGATAAGCAATTCGTAATCGAAGGCATAGTTGAAAAGGGTGAGCCAGTAGCAAAGTCTATGATAAGTGATAGTGATGCATTAAATGCAGGCTATAAACACAGTCATCGGCATCTGCTGACGGTTCATGTAAATAAGAAGTCATCATTTACCTTTGCTCCATATCGTGCATCTAGGGTAACTACTACTCATCGTAATGGTAAGTATTTGTTACTAGAGAACAATAATGGACGAAAGTATGCGATTAGCGTAAGTGGTGTTGGAAATAAAATTGTTGTTTTATTCAAGAATGAGCAATCAGACGCTCATTGGGTGCTCTATGAGTATCCTGATGTAAGTACTGATACACCTCTAGGTGTAAAACATCATGCAGATCTTTTCATTGAAAAGAAGCTAAAAGGTTATACAGAAAAAAGCACTTATAAATATGCTGATTTAATCAAAAACGTTTAAACAACCCAATAGAGGTACACCTATACCCTATTGGGGATTGGTGTGCCTTTTTGTCTTTGGAGGACAAATTATGAACACATCAATAAACCCAACAACAACTACCGTCACTGACTCAGCTGTACTTTGTTCTAGGCTTCAGCAATTAGAGCAAGGCATTTGCGTCGTCAATATTATCTCGCAGGCTGCATGTGGCGAGAAAAGTTTACCTAAAGTGAAAGTTGAACTCGATGGACAATTACAGGATTCAGACACCATTAAGGGGTCGAAAATTCGGTGGTTTCCAAAAGAACCTCTTAACTTTGTGAATAAATCAAAACAAGCGATATCTCGGACTTTGAATGCTTATGGTGTTCGTTGGGGAGATATGACAATCGTTCCTTTGGCTCGATTGGATGATTTACAGCAAGAGATTGAATCTATTCAAATTGAATGGCAGAAAGATCTTGATGCAATGCTTATTGATTTTGACAATTTGGTAAGTGACTGGCATATGAACAATCTTGATGTTGCAGATATTATGCGACGATACACGATGGATAAAAACGAGTTTGGTGGCAGATTCAAGTTGAAGATGTTACCCCCTGTAGCGTTCAAACCATTGATTGATGAAAATGATGAGGATGCTGCAGAAGAGCTTGCAAATTCAATGCTTGATAATCTGTACAACGAAGTAGCTAAAATGGCGAGTGACGTTTATGAACGTTCCTTTTTTGTTAAAGATGATAAAGGCCACAAAGTAGCTCGTACTAGGGCAAATAGACGGATTAAAGATTCGTTTAAAACCCTTATCGAGAAGCTGGGTGGTTTATCTTTTCTTGATAGTAATATTGAGAAAGTGATATCTGAGACAGAACGTGTACTCAATTCAATGCCTAAAACAGGTTGGATTGAGGACAATGATTTAGCTGCTTTAGCTCATTGGACGTGCGTAATGTCCAATGCAGACACCTTGAAGAATCATGCCAACGATGATCTTGTTGATTATGAAGAAGAGGTCATTGTCGATGACTTTGGTGTACTAGGTGAAGAGGTTAGTAATAACCTAGATGAAGACTTAAGCAGTGTTGCGTCAAATCAAGTAGAACAAGAAATACCTCAAATCGATTCAAATTCACTTTCTGATGAGCAATTTGGAGGTTTCGGTGATTTTGGCATTGTTGATGATAACGATGATGAAGTTGTTGAAATACCGGAAATTGCAGAAGAGGAAGATGGTTTGTTTGGCCTCGGTTTTTAAATAACCCCAATGGGCGTACATATTCCCATTGGGGGTGAGTGCGCCTTCAATTAACGTCTTGGAGGACGCATTCATGTCAACTCAACAACAACTTTTGAGAAAGTTTAAAAATCTCTCTCGTGTACTAACCCGATCTACAGATATGGAGATTGTTTTCCATGGAAAGAGAGCGGGTCACAGTCCTGGGAGAATAGTTTTACCAATGGGTGATTTTAGTGATGATGATTTCGTTACTATGTCACTCGGTTACTGTGATCATGAGCTTGGTCATGAGAATTACACCGATAACAATTGGTACCGCATTGCTCAAAACAAATCGCCATATTTAAGAGGGTTATTGAATAGCCTGGATGATGCACATCAAGAGAGACGTTTGATGGCAGACTTCAAAGGTTGTACAAAAACACTTAATAATCTAGTCAAACTGTGTATTGAAAAAGGGTTGTTTGCTGAACCCTATACAGAGCATAAAGAGACCTTGATTTTAAAGGGATGGGTTCTTTATGGAGCTAGAGTATTTATAGGCAATCCGCTTAATGGTTATTTCCTTAAAGCAGATAATTTGTTGAAAGCAAAATTTGGTGATGATTTTTATCGAGAGGCTAACTTAATCTTTAACGAGACAGTTTTTCAAACAATGGATAGCACTGAAAAGTGCTTTGTCGTTGCTGAAAAGTTGTACTTGTTGTTATTGGATTGGGTTGACCAGCAAGACTCTCAGGATGATCCAAGCGACTCAGATGATGCCGATGGCTCAGAAGGTAGCAGAGATGATTCAAGCGACTCAGATGATGCTGATGGCTCAGAAGATAGCAGAGATGATTCAAGCGACTCAGATGATGCTGATGGCTCAGAAGATAGCAGTGATGATTCAAGCGACTCAGATGATGCTGATGGCTCAGAAGATAGCAATGATGATTCAAGCGACTCAGATGATGCTGATGGCTCAGAAGATAGCAGTGATGATTCAAGCAGTGGTAAAACAACAACTCGCAAAAAAGATATTTTGGCTTCTTTAGAAGATGAAATAGATGATTTGCATGAAAAGCTTAGGGCTGAATTAGATTCTATGGCTAAAGATTATGATGGTTCTCAGATTGCTCCATTGAAGTTAAAAATAGACGATAAATCTGAAAGAACGAACTGTTGTTCTGACCCTCATAATGTTGAAGAAGAATGTCATAAATTAATATCTAACTTGAAAAGCCCACTAAAAAGGATTTTTCACGATCAAAACTATCGCCATGTAACGCTAGATAAGAAGGGCTGTTCTTTGAGCTCATCAAGACTATCAAGTGTTGTGACCGGAAATAAACGTATATTTGAGCAAGAATCCATAGGAAGATCTCCAAACTCAGCAATTGCATTGCTGGTGGATAAGTCTGGTTCTATGAGTGCTGCCGAGATGTCTATGGCGTCAAGCGTTGCCTACTCCATGAGTGCTGCGCTAGATAGCATTAAAGGTGTTTCAAATATGGTCGGATATTATCCTGGTCTTAGCTTTATAGATGGTAGCAATAGTGTTTTAGATTTTTATGATCACTCTCTCAATATAGTTAAACCGTTTGAAACAAAGGTAAGAAAAAATTCATTCAACATTATTTCTGAAGGTGGTACACCAACGGCCGAAGCTATAACTAGTGCACTGGCTTTGTTAGTAAATCAGTCGGCACCGCGAAAGTTATTATTCGTGATAACTGATGGTGACCCAGACAATGCAGCGAAAGTACAGCGAGCAATCGTTGAGGCTAATTGTATGGGAGTTAGAGTTTTTGGAATAGGAATACACAGAAAAGTTGATGGGTTTGACGATGCTGATTTTTCAGTTATCAATGACTCAAATGAGTTAGTTCAAGCTTTAACAAAAGGTTTAAAACACGCTTTTAAGTAAGCGATAAACAACATAACCCCAAGGGTCATATTAATCCCTTGGGGATTAGTGTGTCCCAAATTTACGTCCTTGGAGGGCACACTATGAAAACTACAACATACACAGAAACTAGAGCGAGTGGCGCAATAGCTGTTTACGAAATACGTAATGGCACGAAGGTACTAATTGGGGCCTCATGGACTATGAGACCACTTCTAACACGGTAAACAAAGCAAGCGCTTCAATCTGAAGCGCTACTTACCCAAGACTCGCGGAAACCACCAAAGTTTCTTTTTGCGAGGAAATTTTGGGGTTTTCGTGAGTTATTAGGAGAAGAATTATGTATTTAGCCACTCAATCTAAGATTCAAAAAGTTAAAACGCTGGTAAGTAAAAGTGGTGGTTGGCGTAATGTTTATGAGCACTTTAGTGGTCTTAAACTTGCTGTTGATCGCTACCCTGCGCAAGTTCCATGTCCAGCTACTGGAGACGGGAAAACTGTCTTTAGATTAGTAACGGGCTGGGAAGATTCAGGACAAGCGTTTCATAATAACGAAGGCCGCTTAACGGATGGATTGAATGTTATAGCATTTTATTTGAAGTGTTCTATTAAAGACGCAGCTGATGAAGTGTTGAGGATCACAGGTGGTGATCTAACAACAGTCAAACGTTCAGAGGTAGCCAAGCAAATACACCAACAGAACATCAAAGCATCTACGTATTGTAGTGATGAAGTAAAGCAAAAGCGTCTAGCCAAGTTGCAGAAGGTACATTCTGAAGCAATGCCAGCTTACAAATCGCCTATTGCGATGAACTATTTGCGAAGTCGGGGATTAACCTTAACTGAAACAGAAGTTCAAAGATTTTCATCAACCCTCGGGTTTCATCCAGGGTTACCCTACTACTGTGATGATGAAAAGAAGTTCAAAGGTAAATTCCCAGCTTTACTCGGGATTTTCAAAGATAAAGAGGGCAACAACCTCACCATTCATCGTATTTACCTCAAGCCTGATGGCAGTGGTAAAGCTGACGTTAGCAATCCTAAGAAATTAATGTCACCACCAAACTATATGGGTGGAGGTGCGTTTCGCTTAGGAGAGCCAATTAGTTTAGACGGTGGTGGTAAATACATAGGAGTTACTGAAGGTATTGAAACTGCGCTTGCGTTGTTTAATGCTAACAATCTCCCTTGTTGGCCATTGTACTCTGATACTGTTTTAGCACTTTTTGAGCCTGAATCTGACATAACACATGTCGCGATTTGGTCTGAAAAAGAGCCAAGCAAAGCAGGTTGGAATTCTGCTGTGAAGTTACGTGACAAACTTAGAAATAAAGGTCTCTATTGCCAAATAGAATATCCTGATTTTCTTAACACAGAGAAAGAAGATTGGTTAGACGTTTTCATTAATTGTCCAACTAATATTCGAGGCTATATAGCTAAATGAATGCTCCGTCATAGGCCCCTTTTGGGGTCTATGGCTGGGTTGTTCACTCCTAAGTCCATTCATAAATGCACTTAGGGGTGAGCAACCTTATTAATATCATTACTGGAGTGTTTATTATGCAAGTGCAAGGTATTTATGATGAGAGCACCCAAATTCTAACCATTAGTGGCAAAAGTGGTATCGGCCAGAAAGCGTTTAAAATTTCTAACGTTAACCAACTTGAAGTCGGTGCAAGGTTGGAACGACTCACTAATTGGGCAAGGGAAAAGGGCTTAATTCGGAATAACAGTGTAATAGCTGAAATTTAACTGTGGATCACAGGGCATATGTTTTCATATGACCCTGTGATAAACCTAAGTTGATTTACGAGTCTGTTTAGGTTTATTCAGTTCCACCAATCGTTTTAATTATTATCTTTGTCCTTGTACCTTTTTTGGTACTCGTCAATTTATTAAATAAAGCGCATGCAAGCTCATCATGGGAAACCTGAGCGGTTGTTTCATCTATCTAGATAAACAATGACCGGTATATAAGTATTCAAAGCGAATATAGATATGCGAGAGCCATCTGGCTAATCAACTTACCCAAGAGGGAGATACTTTATCCCTCTGGGATCATTGTATCTTCTCAAATCTGGAGGATACACCTATGTTAACAATCAAAAAAAATACCAACCTTATAGAGCACCCGAATATTGGAAAAGTTACAGATTTTCAATGTAGGGATGGCTATTGCGGCTTCTGTAAAACCAAACTAATTAGCGGGGAAGTAACATATAACGTAGAGCCTTTAGTGTTGCTACGTGACGATGAAGTGCTTCCTTGTGTAGGAAGATCTCTTACAACTGTTGTTCTAGAAACACGATAGGAGATCAGGTTATGCAAAGCATTGTTATAGATAATTTACTAATGGCAGCACTGATCAAGTCAATGGGTAATATTTTGACTGCAGCAGTACCTTCGTTAGTTACCTATCTGATTGGACGTAAAGTATTTAAAGAAAAAGAGTTGTTGAAAGAATTGCGCCTAGCGTATTCAGATTTGCAGTTTTTATTGCAAGTAGAAATACATCATTGCCGGGAGCACAAAGAAAACTCTGATCAAAGCCTCAAGTTGAAAATTCGAAACAGCGTTAAGCATGAGTCGGATTGTCATTGGAGTGGAAAAAATACTTTATCTCGTTTATCAAAAAAGTTGGAGCAAACAAATGTTTAAATTATTTAGTAAGTATCGTCTAGATATCATCATATTTACTTTTATTGCTGTTTGTGTCCATTCTTGCACCGAGTTCGATTCAACTGATGATGTTCAAAATAAGGTGAGAAGTGGTCTGAAAATTTACATTGATCACTTAACTGGCTGTGAATACATTAGCACTCTTCTTGGTGGCCCAACTCCACGAATGTCGGAGGATGGTAAATCCCACTTAGGTTGTGGAAATGTTGAACCGAACCTCAGTTCTTACAACCTTAAAAGTATTGAAACCTGGAGAAGTGAAAATGACTGATCACTTAGTCAGTGCTCAATTATCAAAGGAGTTATTAGGGTTGGTTGATGATTTCAAAGATAACGAAAAATTAGCCGAACAATTTGACAATATAGAAGGGCGTCGTGCATTTCAATATTGTCGTGTTTTACTCGAAGAAAGCCTTAAAAAGAATGGTGTCCATATCGGTAGGTTAATCGATATAACACCTGAAAAATAACTCAAACACCCCCCCACCCCCATAGGGCACTTCACCCTACTGGGCTGTTGTGTCCTCAAACATTTGGAGTGACACAATATGAATGAAGTTATTGAACTTATCCCATTATCAAATAAATCCTTGGACGCTCAATTAATTGCTTTAACTGGCGATGGGTTTGGGTATTCAAGTTTTCATAATGAAGGAGATAAATCAAAACTTGAACCTGCAGGGATTTTGGTCCACATCAAAACAGGTATGCGCTTTAAAGTACCTTTACCTGTCATGTCGCTGGCTGAGTATGAAAAGCACCCTTATAAGAGTGTTTGGACAACTGAGCGTGACGATATGGAGTGTTGGCCTGAAGTTAGAGAGCAGTACATCGGGAAAAGAACGATTCTTTCAAATGAGAATGGTTCTACTGTATTAAATATCGAAGATATAGACTTTGTAATTTCAAACTAACCCCCTTAAGGGCACTTCACCCTTAAGGGCGTTGTGCTCTTTAAACTCTGGAGAGACACAACATGTTAAATCCCGCATTAATCAAAAAACTGATGGAAGAAATTTCAAATGCTTACGACATGCCAAAAGCATATCGAGAGGATTTGAATATAGATTACTCCATGATACAAAAAGCAGGAATTGAATCGTGTTCTAACGAATATATTTGGATTTTGCGACCTAGTGGTACTTGCCTTATTCCTTTGTATCGTGGAGCTAACCCAGTCCATGTGTCACATTGGAACAATGAGGACAATTTGTTTTTTCATATAGCCGGTTCATCAGTGAACAAAATAAACTATGAGTTTGCTTTGAACCTGGCTAATGAATATCCATTCCCTTTATCTACCGTATCATCGATGAGAGAGTTGATGGATAAAATGGACAAACTGCTAAGTGACTCAGTTGTACAATCTTCAGCTTTTGAAGTTGTGCACTTGAATTCAAGAGTCAGTTCTTGGTGTGAGTGGCGTGAGTGGTTTAAGCGCACTGATAACTCGATGATGACTGAGTTTATGGACAAGGCCATTAATCAAAACAAGCGATTAAATCAACTTAGATTAGTTGCATAACTTAATATCTACCTACCCAATGGGCACAACTACCCATTGGGAAGTTGTGCCTTCAATTTGTCTTTGGAGGACGAACTATGTCATTAAATAAATACGGTTTATTAGAACAGAAAAAATACGAAGATTTTAAGGGAGGGTTGCTAAAACGGTCGGTAATACCTTGTGAGTTTGAGGTTGGTGACTTTGTAACTTTTACTAATGAATATGGAATATTTTTTCGTAAACCAAAGCAGGTAATTGGGTTTGATGATGTTTGTGATTCATCAGATCGATTTATCTATACAGAAAGTGAAGCATGGTGGTTTCCATCAAGTGCGGCACAATTAAAACTTGCAGAGCGTACCTCTACGGGTTGTCTACTTGTTCGTGAACTCACACCTCAAAGTTTGTATAAATTTGAAAATGAGTTGATAGAGGATGATGACAACTGGCAAAGGATAGCTTCTGAGAGCTCGCTACACGCAGTATGGGCTAATGATGAAATTCTTGAATTAGTTACTTATTGTGAAGGCGATATTATTTGGGCTACAGCATTATCCAAAGAGTCTTATGATGCTGAGGTTGTGCGCAATCTTAAATATTTCTTAGAGAATAATTAAGGAGGCGCCAAATGTTCAAATCTAGTGTAGTTAGTTACCCTGAACGAGGTCACTATGGAAATGCACGTTACAGAGGCAATACCACTGGCAAAATAATAGTCGACTTGATTGAGAGTTTTTTACCTAAAAATGGACTCTTTATCGATCCTGCTATTGGAGGTGGGACGTCGGTAGATGTGGCTAAGGAGCTCGGTCTAGGTGAAAATCAATTTGCTGGTTTCGATTTGCACAGTGGGTTTAACCTACTTCGCGATGACTTGCTTAATGCAGTTGGTCGCCCAGCTGACCTAGCCCTATTTCACCCCCCCTACGGCGGAATGGTAAGGTACTCCGGCAATATGTGGGGGGCAGAGCCGCATAAAGATGACCTTAGTCAAATGAGCGATGATGATTTCCCTCAAGCTTTAAAACTAGCATTAGTTAACATTTCTGATGCAGTGAAACCTGGGGGGCATTATGCTGTCTTAATTGGTAACCAGCGCAAAAATGGCAAATATCTCAATTGGTCTAGTTTGACAGAGAGGTTAGCTCCAGATCCGCTGGTGGACGAAATTATTAAGCAGCAAAGCAACTGTACCAGTGATTCTAAAGTCTACAGCAAGCAGATAGTGAGGATTTCGCACGAGAAGCTTCTTGTATTTCGAAAGTCTCCAACAGTTAATGCTATTTCTAGCCTTGAGCGTTCGATAGCTAGCATGTATTCCGTTTATATGGATGATCTGCTTGTTACCTTAAAACGAATGATGCAGTGCTATGAATGGTCTGAATCTGAATTGGTTGGGAGTTTGCAACACTTAAACCAGTTGGGCCCGTTTGACTTACCAAGTTCAATTTCAACCTTACTTAATAGCGAACATTTCGTTATGAGAAACGGTCGATATAAAATCTCTTAACTAAAATCTTAACTTACCAACTCTATGGGAAATAAATTATCCCATAGTGGTAATGTTTCCCGCTAATCTAGGAAACATTTGTTATGTCAATCAAAGTACAAACCAAAATGAGCGCAACTTTTGAAGCTTTTAACATGGGTAGTGATATTCGTGTTGAAATTAATCATGAAGTTGCAGAAGTTACGACTGAACGTTGTTTCTCAATCCACCAGCATAGTGATGAGCCCTTTATTGTTGCGGCATTCAGAGCTTTTGAAACACTAGCTATTGAGTACGAAACGGAATGGTTTATCGAAGATTCATGTCACTCAAATAATGTATCAATAACAGCATTTGACGGAAATCGAGTCTCTAATGCAGTAGTCATTAGCATGGGGCGGGATGTGAACATTTCAACGTTACCATTGCTAAAGCATATCGTTAATCAACAAAAGAAGGGCATGTCGAAGGTTCATATTCTTTATTCACACGGTTTATTTATGGCTTTTGAGCTACCGATGAATCTGAGTGTATTAGAAAGTGAATTACATCGAATTGTCAGATCTAGATTAAACGATAATTTATAACATTGAATTCGAGTTATTTACTTAACTCAACCCTGAATTCAAAACTACCCCGGCGGGAACACACTCCCCAAGGGGAATGTGTATTCGCCAATTGGAGGATATACCATGTCATTACGTGACTATTCAATCGAAGAAAATACCCAAAACCCACATCTACTTTTTGCCGGATTATCTGAAGGACACCCAATTAGGCGTATTCACACTCAGTGGCAAAGAGCAAACTCAACATTTAACGTAGTTTCATACGGGATTCCGAAAAAAAACCTGGTAATGCACCTTAGCCGATCTGGAAGGGAATGCTTGTCAGTTGATATTCGTGAACTCGAACAATATTCAATGGCCACTGCGATCACGCAAGCCAAAGCAATACTGGATGAACTATAAGCAACCTTAGCCCTTGAAGTTAACCATATGGTTAACTCAAGGGCTTTCTCGTTATTAACTTCCTGTAAGGCATGCAGTGAGCACATGGATACTAATATTTAACGGCAATTTGAAACTCTCCCGACAAAAAGTGAGGAATAATCAAGATGGAAAATTCTGAAGTGGCACTCTATATTGCAAAAATAACTTCCGTTGAAGAAATGGGAGTCAGTTACAGCGATGACCTGTACCCTAACTCGGATACAAACCCTGATAGAACATTAATTAAGTTTGAGCCAGTTAGCTGCTCAAAAGCAGCATTCATAGAAGCATTGTATAGCACTATGGAAGGGAGAAACTTTGTTCATACCTCTGAGCACACATTGATAGATATTGGTGGTAGTAGACTGGCTCTGGTTGAAGGGAAGCAAATCGTTATTTATTCAGACTTATCTGTTACTAACTAAGCCGATACATTATATGGGAAGTGATCAATATACTTTGCAGTGCTTCGTGAATGGTTAAGTGTGAATGGATTAACAACAGCTTCTAGTCCATATCGTTCTTGGACCTCAAGATATGAGAGAATTGACTGATATTCATCGGGTAATGCTGTGTGAATGCTAAAAAAACGGCAAACAAAATCTATGATCACTTCTTCGGGTGTGGTGTCCATGCTTGATACCCGGCAATCAAACAAGCAGCGGCCAGCTATCCCTCCCCAAAAAAATTGGCTGTCAATTAGCTCTAACGAAAGAAAGTGCTCAGGTATCCCAACGGATGCGCATGCGTCTCTACAAAGCGCTCTTGTGTCGTTAATCATAAGGTTACTTTTTAATAATGAAATGAAACTCGCTGCTATCAGGCGCTTTTGGAATTAAATATTCTGTGCCACTCGCAAGAGAAATTAGTAAACCATGTTTGGTCATTGCGCTGCTCAGGCCAAGCATAGAAAGTTTTTCCATACACATCAGCAAACCATTTTCAAAGTTTTCAGTTCTAGATAGCACTGTCAGCAGTGACAACAGAATTTTTTCTTTAGTTGTTGCTACACACCAATCAACTGCTATTTCATCAAGCAGTAGAAGGTATCCTCCCTCTACATACACACAGTGAACAGACTTTACCATTTGTAAAACAGTTGCGTCTGTAAAGCGGCATTGCGACTCATTTTGGAATCGCAGGTTGTTAAAGTTTTGAGAGCTGAGACTGAGGAAAATTACCTCTCCATCAGTTAGCTGTATACAACTATGCGCTGCTTCAGGCCATTCAAAATCTTTGAATGCTAGGAGCTCTGATAATGACTTATCTGACAAGCTATATTGAAATGAAATGTTTTGCATTTTGCACCACTACAAGGATTTAAAATGTGCCGAATTGGGTCATCAAATCTAAAAGGAAATTCTGTTGTGCCTTATTACACATGACTGGAGAATGACTAGTTATGTTGAAAAAATCTCCATTTGAGTACAGATATTTAGATGGAGTAGATTGAACGTCACTATGATCATGTTTTAGACCTCGGTTGGTACACACGAAGATTGTTAGCATCTCATCAGAGTAAACAGGTTTTATTTTCTCAATCGACATAATGTTTAGACTCATAAAGTAAATCGCCTCTTCTAATTATTTGCTGCAGTTTATCAAGCTCATTGAAAGCTAAGGTAAAATAAGATGGTTAATTTGAATATTTAGAATATGAATTTTGAGTAAAACCTTCATCAAAACTTTTCAAATAGGGGAAGTACACAAATAGACTACATACAGGTTTCCAAACTATGGCCCAATGGAGCAACGAACTTTTATTGCATAATCTGATTTTTGAAAAAAAAGCCAAGTGCTCTAACCTCGATAGTTGAAATTTAACAACAATTAAGGATTATAATGATTACAAATCTTTTTCTATTTATATGCGCTGTTGGTTTTGCTATTGGTCTTTGGGGAGTGTTTGTTGAAGGGACTCAATTCAGTATAAGTTTGGGTCTTTTTATGTGCTTTGTGACACTTCTGATTGCGATATTTCTTTCATTGGTTTGTAAACCGTCAAAGAGTAAGGGTAAATAGGTAATAAGTCAGTATGTTAGCCTTCTAAGAGCTACAAGCAGTGTTTGCTTTAGCTCTTTTTTAAGTCTTAGAATGAGCATGTTTGAGGTGTAAATGATAAATGATTTTGGTGATCTGCTTATACGTTTACTGTTGAGCACATCATTTTTACTTATCCCACTGATCTGCTTTCATTTTGTCCAGCGGTTATTTTTGGCAAGCATAACAAGCAGGTTAATGAGATCCTATGGCCTGATATCGGTCCCTATTCACGAATTATCACACGTTGTGGCATGTTTAATATTTAGGCATAGAATTGATAGAGTCGTGTTATTTGACTTCTATGCCAAAAATGGCGCTCTAGGCTGTGTTCAGCACAGCTATTCATCTAGATCGTTATGGCAAGTTGTAGGTAACTTTTTTATTGGAATAGCTCCAATATTTGGCGGCATATTAGCTACAGTTTTATGTACTTCCTTATTGGTTAGTAATGGAGACCATTGGATCACAGACTTAATCAACCTGGAAGCACTTTCACCATCAGAAGGTAGCCAGTTAATCATGTATTCACAGTTTTTTATGAAGTGCACAGTTCTTAACTTTGAACATCTAACTGCTAGGTTCTCAGATAACATGATAATGACATTAGTTTGGGGAGGGCTGGTGGCTACCATTGGTCTTTACTTAACACCTTCAGTCGAAGATTTGAAAGGAAGTTTCAAGGGGTTTATTGTTTTAACTTTGGTTCTATTCCTTTTACAGTTGGTAATTCATGAAAAAATCGATTTCGAATTTATAGAAAGGAGCTCTGTAGTTTTAAGTTCAATTTTATCACTAGCTTTGACCGCTTCGGTTTGCCTTCTTCTCGTTACGCGGCTACTACTAGGTGTATATTCAGCAGCTACAGATAAGTAAGAGCGTTGAAGTTTATCGCACGTAGAGCAGATGCTTTCTATACATAGGCAAACTAATACAATATAATGAAATTTGATACATTGTGATGATTCATAGTGTGTCCTCCAAATCGCAGGAGGGGTCCTGCGAGGGGAAAAACCAACAGCAATGTTGGTTTTTTTTCATCTGTAATTCCTGTGTATTCAATCAAAAATTGACGTATTCAGTTTTCGAAAACAACGGACTGTTCGCGTTACTACTCCCACTATTATTAAGTCATCAAACTCTTCAATAAATTCGAGAGTAGGGTTACTGCTGTGGCATGGTTTAAGGGCTTTAGGATGAAGGGCTAACATTCTGCACTTTAACTGCCCGTTGAGTAGCACGCAAACTATGTCAGCCTCTTTAGGAGTAAGGTCTGAGTCCAAAATCACTAAATCGTTTTTATATAGGCCGATCTGGTTCATTTGATCATCTGACATTATTGTGATGTATGTTGAACCACTTTTTTCAATAAGAATATCGTCAAGACATAACCTTTTAACGGCATAGTCTTTTGCTGGGGATTCAAAACCATGTATTGGTGTTGTGGTTGATGTAGGTGATCTCATTTTTACACTGGTTATTTATACAGTGCATTAATGATAGTCAATAAAGATAATTTTTAATAGTGATGTTGGAAAGGATACTTGTCTTTGGTTGCTATTAATTTCCTTTTGCTATTCGTGCTGTATAAGTATGATGTTAGAGCATATAGCTTAATTGGTTTTACCACTAAAAAAGTAAGTTAGACCGTAACCAGTTGTAATATAAGTCCTTGCTAACTCATCCGACCAGTTGCTATGCGATTTTTATGGCTATTATGTTTATTCCTTAATACTATTATCACAGGTGAACAGCAGAAAATCGCCGATGCTGCTCTACTTAGTCTTAGTCGATTAAGAAAAATGAAGGGAAAGTATTAGACAATTTTCTTATTCTCATTAAATTGAGGAAAGAAGTTTAATCGGGCGTCCTTCTCACCTACCAGTCTTAGACTCGAATCGAGCCCTGTTGCCAGCGTAAGCTGTCACGGGGCTTATTTCGTTTTCAACACGAAAAACTGAGATGGCGTACTGAGACTGCCCTGCTACTGTCACTCGCTTTTTACTATTAAACATCAACCCTTGTCTGTAGTGCTGATTGCTAACATTTGATGCTATTTCAGAAGTGGCATGAAACGATAAGCTTAAAATTTCAGCGCATTCTACCCAACTCGCGCCATCTTTGGTCATTCGAGCTTTCATTACATGTGATATGAATGAACCTGTGATCGTGATACCTCTGATATCTTGAGCATCCAACCCCCACTCATGCTCATTAGAGAGCTTTAAGATTCGGTTCTTCTGTTTTTTCGTCGGCAGATAAGTAAAAAAGCCGGCTTTCCAAACATGATCTGGAAATTGAGCGTCATTATGTACTAGTTCGACATAATGATAAAAAGCATCTTTAAGCGCTTCTGAGCCTGTTTTATTCAACAATTACCATACCTTAAAAAGTAATCTGACAACCTGTAACACACGATAAATGTTAGGCTAACACAGCTCGCGCTTCTCTTAAATCGAAATGCTCATCAACTTTTAAATATGCGACTTTCTCTTATGAATATTGATATTGCGATTTGTATTGGGGGGAGGTAAGCAATTTGTAAAGTCAGGTACATGCCCTTAGCTAATGAAGCCAGGGCAGCGAAATAACCTTGTATTAGGCCGAAGGTTTATCTCTTCATTGGATTTGATTAAGGCTAACCACTGCTAGCGTTCCTTTAGAAGACTTTAGGTTTGCATTGAACGCCTTTTGCTCATTTATCCTTGCGATTAATTCATTGACCTTGCTAGGCGTGATATATAGCTCAATTGGCTCCTTCTGATAGCCACCAACAAAAACTGCATCCAGTTCTTGCTGGTGGGCCACTATCACTCCTACCGCATTGCTTCCTGGAGATCCAACATATCGAGATTCGAGGTTGTGATTTACATATAGTTCTTCGAGCAAACTATAGAAAGGCTCAGAACCGCATGGCTTGTGCTTTGGGCTGATGATAGGTTTATGAAGATTTAGTAAATACTGCTCTAAGTCGTAGCGTTTTAATTTTGAATATTTCCTGATTATCTCAAAGTCTGACCCAAATGCTCTCAAGTTCCTACATTTAGAAATCTGCCCAATATACGTGGTTAGGATCTTATTTCTTTGTTCAATAGAATAGTGGCCCTTTTGGTTAATTGTCAGATAAAGGTGGATTAAGCACAGTTCAGCTATGTAGGTAAAGCTATGGGGTTTTGAAATAGATATTTTCACAATCTGCCTCAGAATAATTTCTATACTAGAATTTTGCTTCTATGAAGCTTATACAACCTAAGATGTAGGCTGTTTTAAGTGCTTGGAACTGAAGCACGTTTATTTCTAAGTTGGGCATTCCTGTTCATTTTTCGCTTGTGCTCTTTCATTGCGTACTTAAATAACTCAATTGTGAATATGGTTTTTCGATTATTACAACGAGTTGTCACTGGCTGTGGTTTAGGCTTTGAAAACTCTTGAGGATCAAACCATTGGTAAGCCCCTAGAACAGTAGACACTTCATAGAGTTATAATGAATCAAAAATATGAGGTGTTACATGCGCGGAAAACGATATATCGATGAGTTCAAAATCGAAGCTGTTAAACAGGTCACGGAGCCACGGGGTTTTCATGAACATTTTCTGACCTGAAGTGAGCCTTAAAAGCCTGATTTTTTTATGGAAAAAGTTAGTTCATCTGTTAAACAGCGGCAGCTAGTGTAAATTAGCTTTATTCTATCCATTTTATTTCTGAATTCTCGAATTTTAGGCGCAACTATCCTCTCATTTCTAAACTAGTTTACCTAGCTATACAAACAATAGGGTCACTAGATAATCTAAATCCCAGCCGACACGCTTTAAATTGGACCGGACGCCTACAATCTAGTCTCTCTGTACGGCTAAAGTTTGGAAGAGCGTAAAGCTCGTCTATTTCGGATTCACTTAGAATTTGAATCCTTTTAGTAGTTAGTTTATTGATGATGGGCAACCATTCTTGTTGATTTTCATCATCATAACTTATGATATTGGTTGAAAAACTCTCTTAAGGTTAATTTCGAGGGGATGGGCGCAAAACCCCTATAAGATAGATTTGTACGAGCGCTCCACTTAGTGCATTGAACTTGTGTACTTAATCACCTACTTTATTTATCGCTTACACGATATACGTTGTACTTACTATATATTCACATACTAACAAGGAAGTTTGATGAAAACTGGTAGAAATGACCTTTGCCCATGCGGTAGTGGCTCAAAATTTAAAAAGTGCTGTATTAATACCATCACACCTTCGATTCCCAGCTCACAGCTTATGGACGCCGTTCGCCCCAGATTGATTGAATTAATTAAAAGCGAAGATCAATATCTTGACTTGTTTAGATCCCTCAAACGTGGGCAGATTTATCTTGTGGCAACTGAGGGAGAGCAAACTATGCATTTGATTCTCAATGAACAAGAATATTTGGATATGATGCCAATTGAAGATAGAAAGCCTTTAGCGACAAGGCTGGCGCTGTATGAGAAAGAAAAAGTAGTTGCTTACACAGAAGATACAGGTGGTTTTATGACTTACGCATTTACTGATGAAGAAGTATTGAGGTGTAGATAAGAAAAGTATTTCGGCTACGAATGCTCAGTCTGTAATAGTTCATTTGTTACTTCCACTTTCAAGACTGAGCTTGTGTTGATTCTGTTGCAATTGAGGATATTTATATGTTGAAAGAAAGGATGCTTAGAAGTGCAGGAGATTTTCCCAACAGGACTGTAGTTGAGTACGCCACTGTATTAGCAAAGATGATGCATAAGGATTTGCCGAAAAATTTGCAGGATAATCTTAGTGCAGGCGAGTCTATGGTCTCTTTATCCTTTTCCCCTACGGGGCGCTTGACCTACAAGAAGCTTTGTCTTGATAGTGTTGAACTTGCTGATGCATTTTCCGAACACCTCAAATCCTTGGTAGCTAAGCGCAGTTATAATGTTGAAATTTCTGTACTGGTACAAACTTCAACTTGGACAAAAAGAACCACAGCCAAGCGGAAAGAACACTCGGAAATGGTTAGAAGAAAACTATAGGGGAATATGTTATGGGTACCAAGAATGAATCCGTTTGTAGCACTCATTGCATGAAGTGTGATCATGGTAAAAATTATGATGAAGATGATCTAGTGCCAGAGTCTTGTCCTGTTTGCGGTGAGCATAAAGAATTTACGATTTTGCATCTAGACTCTCTTCAAAGCTGATAAAGTGATGGATTTATCGGGTATTGCAATAACTGAAGGTGCGCTGTCTCATGAGGGGGAATTGCAATATTATCGTGATGATCTTACTCAATTTGCTCAAGAGTTGGCGGCTTCTCACGACTTAGATCGCGTGGTGAAGCGCATCGCTTTTTGACTCACATTGAAGTAGCTACTATCGATAAATACGTATTATTTTAAGATTGTCACCCAAAAATTTGATTGAATTGACTCGTGTCCTTGCAGGGGCTTTAGCAAAGCTAAGTGATCATCCAAAGGTGACATTTTCGATTAATTTGTAATGTAGGATATAGCATGAAAAAGCATGGAATGATTAGATGGTTGCTATCGATAGCATGTATTGCGTTCACCGGTTGTAGCGACCCTTCTATAGAAGCTGAACAATTAGAGCTGAAAGCTACTGCTGAACGTTTACAAACACAACTCAGAGATCGTGTTATCTACTTAGAAGAACAAGAAAAGCTCCACGGCGAATTAGCTGTATTGTTTGATGTTCAAGGGCAGCAGATAGCCAAAGATTGGAATGATGCTTTGAGTTATTGTGAAGACCAAAATACAGAAAAATGCAAACAACTAAGAGAATCGATAAATAGCTTTAAAGTTGCAGTATCTAACAATGTAAAAATTACACAAGAAGCGGCTGAAAAAGTTTTACTCGATAGCAAATAGCGATAAAGGAAACAGAGCATCTATTTAATTACAGTGTAATTATTTAGTTCAAATATCATAGGATACTAAGGGGTAATTATCTGGCTTTTGCCTATGGCATTCAATGAGTGCTATTCACAAAAGCAAACTGTTTAGCTGGTTTTAAATTGCTTTCTCAAATCTTTCTAAAACTGCCGATTTGCTGCCGTAAGCCGCTTAAATTATTCAATTCAGTTAAACAACGAAACGGAGTTCTATCTATGCAAGATCCAATGGACAAAATTTGCGATGGTTGTGAGCAAATGGGGAGCAATTGCGAGTGTAATTATTGTGTCGAATGTAACGAAAAAGAACATGATTGCATCTGCGAGCCAGATAACTAGCCAAACATTTTTCTAAACTGAACTATAGCCGTTGACCGCAGAACAAAATTTTTGCTCCAGGTCATCGGCTCACAGGTTCGTTTGTAGACCGAGATCTTAATTTTCTATGATGGGATACAGCATGGAAACCACCCTTTTTTTAAGGACGATATTTTGTTGCTCCAATAGAAAATACAAGCATAACACCTTACAACTTGGCGGTAATGGTCAGACATTTGTTATCGTAAATGGAGAAGAGTTTTGGATAGTTAAAGCCGAGAATCAGCGAGAAGCGCTCGATAAATTGGTATCGCAAATATGGAACAATTCGCATTTCGACTATCGGATAAATGGTTGCGGGTGGGGTGATTTCGAATACATCGTTGCAACGCTGAAAAAGCCTGTACTCAGCTACCAAGAACATACTGGTACTGACACTGAATACCTAAAGTTACTCGCTACAGTCAAAGGCAGTGAAAGCGTTTACATAGCGGAAGAGTATATCGATCCAGAAGATTATGAATTGTATCCATCTATGCCAATTTAAAATCAAGATCATAAAGTAGGAAATACCGATGGAATTTTCAGGTCAGTTTTTTGCTGTGTTACCTACCGATCCGATTGGTCTAACGCCCGTTCGAGTCACCTCGGTAAACGTAGATAATTTTACTGTTGTACAGCCGAACAATTGTCTAATTAATGTGTCTCTATTGGAGTCGCACGAACCTTGCGGTGTATGGTCTGTGAACGAGGGTAATGCAGAGTTTGCTGCGCTACCATTTTAATATTTTGATGATGGGAAAATTGCACACATGAAAACAAGTGAATTAATCAAGTTACTCGGCACATTTTTGCCTTCATCACCAGTAAAAGTGTCAATTGATGGTGAGCTAAATCCTATAGGTAAGGTTTACCATGAGCCGTCTAATACGTTCATACAAGCGGGCAATGGAGGTGAAATTGCTACAGTGTTCGATCTAATAGAACGGTTGAATGCAATTGATAAATCAGTTCCATTCGATGCTTCAGTTGTATCAGGGGATGATTGGAATTATATGGTCGTGCAAGGAGTATCTACAGTCGGTGAAGCACTTGTAATTAGTCTGTCAGAACCAGTATTTGGTTGAATTATCTTATAGAGGGGTATTCGTCTTATGAAAGATTGGTTAAGAACACGGTTTGAGGTCGGATTAATACGCTTAGCTAGATTGATATTGATTGGCAGGAACGTACCAAGATCATCTGTAGTGAGCCGAAGCGATAATAACGATATGTGGTCTATGGCGGAGAAATTAGAGGCCATAGAATTGCGCATGTTAAGCAAATATGAATGATGGGAAACAGATCAACTCCATTGAGTTACAGTGTAATTATTTAGTTCAAATGTCATAAGATAATTGAGGGCGTTCATTAACGCATTAAAAGTCTCTGCGAAAGCATACTTAAGGGGAGTACAAACCCCTTCCTCTACCAAAAATTGCTTAATAGTAATAAAGGAAAAAAGAGTTTCTCTGCTAAATGCCTAGGTTCTTGGGGCAGTCCAGTAGTGTATTTACACTTTTACTAAAGGGTATCTATGGAATCATTAAAACAAAAATCATTATGGGAATGGATGGAGCTACTATTTATTCCAGCGGCATTGTTAATCTGTGGATATTTTTTGAATGTAAGCCAAGCAACACGGCAACAGGAGATAGAGAATAAACGTATAGAGGCCCAATTAAAGCTAGAGAATAAACGTACAGAGACTCAATTAAAACTAGAGGAAAAACGATATATATCCCAAGCTAAATTCGAACGAAACAAGTTTAATATAGAGAGACTTCATAATTTTCAGTACTTAATCATAGGTTTAATGGCTAACAATGGGCTCGGTAGAGCAAATTCTAGTTTAGCTACAGTGGAAGCCGCTACAGCATTGACAATTTCAACTCTTACCCAGTTAGGTGGTAATGAAAAAGGTCAGTTGATAATTTTTTTGTACTCGTTAAATTTGATAGCGAAAGAGAGCCCTATAATATCTTTAGAAGGAGCAGATCTATCGAACATTAGCTTTACAACGCATTTTATGGACAGTGTTAATCTTAGTGGGATAAACCTTAAAGGCTCATTACTTAATAGTGCCGATTTCTGGAGAGTTAATTTGTCTAACTCTGATTTGTCACACACGTATTTAGTGGACTCTAATTTTGGCAAGGCTAATGTGTCTTTGTCAAATATATCACACTCTAATTTAAATAATGCAAGGTTTACTAATGCAAATATGGCTGGTGTAGATTTGTCAAATTCGTCGCTCGTTGATAATGATATGTCATACTCTAATTTATCCAATGCGAAAATTTTAAATTGTGAAATCATGGATGTAGACCTGCACGGTACCGATATAGAACATGCGGAAATAAGCTTCTTGCCATTTGGTAATCCATACTATTCAGTAGAGAAGGCTATACGAGACGCAGCCAAAAGCTTGTATCGTGCAAAGAACTTTGAAAATGCCGCTTACAAAGGAGAATTGAAATTAGAAATGAAAAAAATCATTGATGAAATCAATAGTGAAGTCACTAATTTTAGAGTGATTGACTAACTTGAGTCATAATTATCCTAATCCCCTTTTTATGGGAAAGAGAGTACATGGATTTAAGCGATAAAAGGCGTGAGATCAGCATCATATCTCTAACGACTGCCGCTAGCATGATTGAAGATTATGTCAGTTCTGGGGTTACAACTGAAGATATCGATCTAAGCGATGATGAAATCGAAATGCTCGGTACTGAGAACAAAAAACGGCTGCTAAATTACGAGCTATGGCAGCAAAACTAGAAAAATCTTGATATGGGATACAGCATGGCTCGAATCAAACTCCGACTGATCGATGAGATTACAGGCAGAGAAATAGGCAACATGCTTGTAGATGTTGAAAGCATTGAAACTGTAATTGAATACGATGAACCAAAGAATGTTGACCACTGTTCGATGATTACCATGAAGCCAGTTATTGATGGTTCAGATGGCAATGGCGGCTTTAAAATGCAAAGTACATATCATGTTGCACAGTCAGTAAATGAGATTGAAGCATTAATTGAAAATGCACAATGAAGGAAATAGCATGGTTGTCTTTGCTAAAAAACTCAATAAACAATGGCGTGTATCGTTTGAAAATTATGAGCGAATTAGCGGTTTTGGGCCTTTATTTCAAGAAGAAATAGACTCTGGTCAATGCGACGTAGAAGAGGCTTGGTCAAGGAATATCAAGTTTTTGGAAGATGTGTTTGCTGATGTTTCACACGTAAGACCGCCACAATAGTTAATAATGGATACAACATGCCATGAGTCTAGCGGCACAAGAAAGCAAATCAGATCTGCGAAAAGCAAAGGTTTTATATATTGAGGCTCGTAGAAACTTACAAATAGCAATCACAACACCTCCAAGCATGAAAGTAGAGTCGTTTGTTTCTTGGGAGCAACAGGAACGCTCGATTAGTGGCGGTTGTCACCATAATCATGATTGCGGGCTCAGTAGTTGGTTTTTTGTGCGAGATAACGAAGTGTGGTCATTAAATTCTGATTCGTCCGACGGTGGGTGTTGGAACTCTAAAGGTCCACTAGTTAGTGGATACAAGTCTGCGATGACTAAATGCATCATGAATGCCCTTGAAGAGTTGGATAGCAGGAGAGAAGTTCTTGATGCTGCCGAATTGAAATTTCGTGCAGAGAGTTATGGCTATGAACGCAAAAGAATGAAATAGGATACAGCATGTACTATGTAGATCTTTTTCTGGAAAGCTAGACTGTAGATTTTTGACTCTGGAAAACCCAATTGGGAATCCAGCTTAAAGCCTTTTAATCGCTTATTCTAAAAGGCTTTGAAGTGGATTTAACAAGCGAAGTGCGTTAGTTGAACTCTGGACATTGTTCCAGATAATTAGCGCTTAGAATCAGTTTTAGGGCCGTTTTGGTCAAACTCTGGAAAAGTCTTACGCCCATTGCCAGGGCAAGGTTTCCAGACTTCCTCCAGAACGCTACCTACGGAGTATGCATGATGTTAGATAGATATTTTATCGATGCGAAAGGTGGTAATACAGAACCGCATAAGCAAGCTTTTCAGCTAGCGCTAGTCCAGGCGAAATTAAAGAAAACAAACATAACACTTGTAGTTCCGACTAAAGACCGACTTAGTGTAGGAATTATTCGCGATTTAGTTGGTGGGGGTTCTAGTAAGCAGCTAGCGAAGGGTAACATCATCAATTATTCAGGGATTGAAATAAGGCCTGCATCTGAGCGAACGCTAAAGCACGATGATATCAACGGAGTAATTTTCGCATTATGGTTGGGGGAAAGCGGATTAGAGCGAGTTGATGCATGTTCTAATGCTCAGGCTATAGTCGCAGTACATTGGGCCCTTGGTGCTGTTTTAGAGTGGGCATCGAAACACAACGCGACGGATCTTTCTTGGTCTAAAAGCTAAAGTAGGAAATACCGATGGAATTTTCAGGTCAGTTTTTTGCTGTGTTACCTACCGATCCGATTGGTCTAACGCCCGTTCGAGTCACCTCGGTAAACGTAGATAATTTTACTGTTGTACAGCCGAACAATTGTCTAATTAATGTGTCTCTATTGGAGTCGCACGAACCTTGCGGTGTATGGTCTGTGAACGAGGGTAATGCAGAGTTTGCTGCGCTACCATTTTAATATTTTGATGATGGGAAAATTTTTTCCAGCTTTGGCAGCTATGTTTGTAGGAAATATGATGGAACCCCCAGTTGTTTTAGTTAAAACGTGGTTATCTCTGGCTTGGTCGAATGAAGATCAGGACATCAAAGAACGCGCATTAAAAATGCTTGAAGAAAAAGTTGGTGATCATAAAGCTATCGCAGCTTACATGGAAAAACACGGTATAAGATAGATTTGTACGAGCGCTCCACTTAGTGCATTGAACTTGTGTACTTAATCACCTACTTTATTTATCGCTTACCCGATATACGTTGTACTTGCCTTAACTCCCAATAATAAGTAAGCAGCCAAAGTAACAAACGCAGTTAATAGCAATCGATGACGACACTTCATAATTAACTCCCTTTAGAAATTGCTACTATTTTATCATATTTATTTGTTGGTTCTCCGGATGACTCGTATTCAATTCTTATATATCAGTTCCAGTTTCAAAATTTGATTTAGCATGGCTTAATTCGCAATCTTGAATGCAATGTTTTGCCTTAAATCGTTTAACATATCTTTGATCACCCTAGATGATTAGCATCGTACTTGCTTCAGTTGCGCCATTTGAAGTTTGTAGAATACTATGCGAACTATACTCATCGGCATTAATATTTGGAGAGCCAATTATGTTACTAGGAAAGACTAGATTTGTGTCCGGAGCCTTTTTACTTGTACCAATTGTATATTTTGGACTTGGGTTAGTAGGTTTCGGCGTTGATGATCTGACATTAATAACAGGCAATTATACACTATCTAAGCTTGTGCTTGGCGCGATCACTTCTGCCAGTATTATGTTGATGGTTAATGGATATCTAACCATGAGAGACGGCGTTTGCCCTTGAGTGGCACTTCCTGATTAAAACCACTAACAATAATATAGGCCCTCCAGTTTATGAATAAAACAATACTTGTAAAGGCTTACTTCAAAGATACAAATGAAACGCAAAAAAAACCTGCAATTAAACCAGATGTTTGGGGGAGCTCAGATGCTCATCCAAAGACACCAAAAAACGATAAAACTGAAGTTCAGAAACCTGAGAGTTGCGTTGACTCTGAAAGACTTGAAAGAGACTTAGGGTTAGCATTAGTAAGCCTTAATGGCTCAGGCTATGAAGTGCACAGTATCGTCCCAGTTATCTCAGGTGCTTACAGTTACCAATTTCGAGATGATGAAATAACCTCTTCACCAAGGCTCATGGGTGATACTGAGGCGGTAGCTGGTGGTGTTAGTTACGGATATGGTTATGGGTACTCTTATACAGACAGCCTAATAGTTATTGCACGTAAAATGACAAGCTGAAGAGGTGAACGTATGGCTTTTAGCAGTATTTTTGTAACCAGTATCATTTTTTCTCTAGTATTTACAGCAATATATGGCAAACAAAAGTTGTTCGCTTGTCTTGCAATTGGTGTTCTTTCCTTAAATTCGGTCCTATATCATTTTAGATTATATGAAAAACCGGTGGCTCATTTTTTTGTAGCTATAGGAATGCTGATAATCCTGTTTATGATAATGAATTGGCTGAATTATAAGGTTAGTAAATATTGGGAAAGGTGAATATCGATGAAAAAATCTACAGTATTAATGGCGGGGGCTTGTTTAATTGGGCAACCAATTATGTGGGGTATCCTCAGTTATGAGAACAACCCTACATTATTCGGACTTTGTTTTATTGTTGCCATGATTATTTTCCTTACCGGCTGCTTTTATATGTTAACCGGCGACAAAGATGAGATATAGGATACAGCAAATGGATTTACCGAAGCGAATAGCAGTTGTGCTCGTTCTGTTGATAATCGTTCTTTCAATTTTATATCAATTACCAACCGAATCTGCATTTAGGCCATTTGGGCGATAGAGGAAATGAGCATTATGTTTAGAACGTGCCAACTTTGCCAGTCACCTGGTCAATTGGTGAAAATTAATTTGAGTGATCGAGAGACATTTTCTTTGCAGAAATAAATCTTCAACTTCATGTTTGCTCATCTTCGTCTATATCTTACTTATGAGCCAGGTCTATCAAATTAGATATGCAGAAATAACATATTCCTAAGAAGTGCCTGTATAACCATAAACCAAGCTGTTGCGGGTTTGATTTTATAGATTATGGTTAATGTGTTGATTGAATTTATTGATAAAGAGAGTATATGAGTAAAGTTGTTGAGGTTAAACCTGTATCTACGGTAAAAGAATTGTTCAGGCGCCTAGCCTTTCAGTTTGGATTGAAACTGAATCAAAGAGCCGAAATAGCTGAAATGCTGGGGGTTGCCCCATATCGTATCAGTATCTGGAAGCAAAGAGATACATTGCCTAATAAAGCCTTGATTATATTGAGTATAATCACTAAGCAGGATGTTAGATCAATTATTGGTCTGCAGGAGTTAGACCTTCCTTTAAAGGTTTATGGTAACTTTGAAGAACTTGAATCTACTATCTCCAAAAAAACCGCCGCAATCCTTAAGCGTATAGCTTCAGCTTATGGCTTTACTTCATCGTCACACGCAAATTTTAAACTAAAAATGCGAGCTATACATGGTAATTACTATCAGAACGTTTACAAAGGTGCATTTCCAGCAGAAATAGTCTTACAGGCTCACTTTGAAACAGGGCAAAGTCTGAAGACTTTATTGCTTGATTCAAAGGCTATTGAGTCCGATAACATTGAGAAAAAGCATGTAAACATCAATAGTTTTGAGTTTTATCTAAAACGTCATTGTTCCAACGATACTAAGATTGCAGCGAAGATGAACAATACCCAAAGCAGGAATGTTGAGCAATGGTCAGTTGGTAACTACATTGTTATTGGCAAGAAGTTATATAGATATTTTAGGGATTTGAAATTAGCCGACATAGACAAACCTATTCACTTTTCAGATGGAGTATTTACTGGAGTTGTCTACTCAATGGCGGAATACGAACATAAATACTTGGAAGGTAGATCCTCTGGATTTATGAAGTTAACAGGAGTGAGTCGGCAGGCTGTAAGTACTTGGTACAAATCTGACAAGGTGATTGTCAATAACAGAATATATTCATTTGCTCGAACATTGCAAACTCGTTGATAAGAAAGCATTATATAACTGAAATATTTTACGGCATACAGACAAAATATAGTACAATTACTACTCACTACAAACTCATTTTAACCGCAAATATTTATTACTCTATTTGCACTAAACTTAGCTTTGCATGATTATCAAAGGAAATCTGTTCATCGATGTTATAACATTCATCTTGTTCAATCAGTGCACTCAGCTTGTCAATGTCATCCTTTGACGACAAGTAGGCAAATAGTGATAATGGTCCAACGGTGCCTGATTGTTCCAAGGTGTTAAATATTTCATCTTTAACCACGTAAAGCCTATTTTCTTGAGCTGGTTGCTTAAGGTTGGAAACCTCCACCACATAGCCGCTGTCAGTTAGACGAACTAAGAAGTCAACCCAGTTGGTTTCGGCGCGTTTCAACACCTGGTTATTGGCAATGAGTCTATTTAGCTTAAGCAATTGCCCTTCTAAACTCACCGATTGGGCCCTGACTATCATCTTCTTAATATCAGATTTTATCGGTTTATTAATGGGCTTCTTATACTGTGCTTTTAATCGCTTAAGTAAGTATTGATTGCGCTTTTCGAAGGGCATGAAGCGCGGTTGCTCAGCCACCTCTAAATACAAACTGATGAGGTTATTATGACAACACTCAGATAACAGAAGTTGGTACGCTTGTGCCATTATTTACTCCACCTTGCTTGTGCCATGGCCGATTCTTTAGCCAAAATATTGCGGCCGTAACGATAGACCATTTCTGAAGATGACCAACGCCCTGCTTGCTGCACTTCTAATACCGAATAACCGGCACTTAACAGATCCTGACAGGCGCCGACTCGTGCACTGTGGCCAGACCAATCCGATATGCCCCGGATAAGTTGTGGTCGATGCGTACAAAAGCTCAAATAAGCCTGTTTAAATACGCGGTCAATGGTGAACCGTGAGATCGGGTTATGTTGCGTTGCAGGGTTACCATTCTTAGCCATTTTTTTAAATAAATACACGCTGTCATTGATGCTATGTGACAGGTAGCGTTCAAGGATCTCAACGCATTGGCGACTAAGCATCACGACATCTGGCTCGCCTGATAAGTTAGTTTTGGTAAACGGGATAAGCAGTGTCGCCCGTCCATCATCATGATATGTAATATGAGATAACTCAATCCTGGCTAACTCACTTTCACGCAGCATGGTTTCATACGCGGTGATCATTATCGCCAAATTTCTGCACTCAAGCGGTGATTGATGGTTTACCCACAGGCTAACCAGTTCATCAATGTGGTGCGAGCGGAACGGACTCGCCTGCGTCACCATCTCACTGGCCCTTGCTTTTTGCTTACGAATACCGCCAACGATATCCATCACTTTTTGGGTGTGTGAAGGGGAAGGTAACCCTGCTGCAAGGTGGATTTTACTGACCGCCCAGCGGTATTGGCTCAAGGTATTCATTTTAACGACAGACTTTTTATCATTAATGTACGCAATAAATGTCGCGGCCGAAGCAGGCAATGAAACATGATTATGTTCATTACACCACTGTTCAAATACATTCCAATAAATAAACAATGACTTTAGGGTGTTGTCGCTCAAGGCGCTATCATTGTTAGCAAAATCTGCTAAAAGCTGGTTTATCAGAGACTTAACTAGGTCATTATCAATATGCTCTGCCGTCAAAGATAGCTGAGATTTAAGGCGTTTTTCCAATAATGATCGGTTGTCTAACAATGACTCTTCAAGCGTATTCGGGGTCAGTGTATCTGCGTTCGCCAAACTTGAGTTGACTGCAGCGATAAGATTTTTAGTCATGGTCGCCCCCAACTTGGTCTGCATGATCCTTATAAAAAGCCAGTAGATGATCCACCGCTTCATCGAGGCTCGATAACCCCAGCTCTTGTTTAAAATGGTGTAACTCTTTGACTATCGTCGCTGAGATCTCCGGGCGAACTTTACGCTTGCGTTTGCTCTGTTGACTCATTTTTTGCTTCATGGCGCGCCAACCGGCATCACTAAAAATGCGATTGAGCTCATCATTAAGTGCATCCATTTCATACTTGTTGACAGTTGCAGGCTCACAAGTGCGAATGGTTTTTATTAATCGATTACAATACAGCCACAGATTTTCATAGTCGTTGGAGTAGACAATGGCTTGGTACCACGCTTTATTATCCAGTGCACTGGTGGGTTTCAGCCATAGTTTGAGTAGATCTGCAGAGAGGAACAGCTCATCGACTGACAACAAGCGCAAATTATAGCCGCGCCCTGTTTTGCCATATTGATAACGCCATTTTGGCGGCTGATAATCAGACATGCCTCACTCCTTATTATGACGGAAACACCATGACTGAACATTCTCGTCAAACAGTAGCATCACCCCGAAAAATGACAAACCCTCAATTAGGGTGACACCATTTAATAAAAGCTATTATAACGCTGCTACAATCCTTTATGCAACATAATGCTAATTATGTTGCATAAAACTGATATTTTCAAGAGTGATTATAAATGGTGACACCACAAAAGAAATCAACGGTAAATCGATAGGGTAAGTAAGGCTTGAGGGGTAATCGGCTTATCAGTTTTTCTTTAACACAACAATTTAATTACAATTGGTGACGAACCACTCATTTCGTACAACGATGCATTGAAAATACGCTAAAAAACAATGATGTTAATACCATACCTACTGAAAATGGAGAGCTCATGCAGAAGCCAGAGAGGGAAAAGCCCACGTCTAATCATGGTGAAGAAACAATTAGGTACAGGCTGATATGCTGGGCACTATTTGCAAAACATAATGCGACTGAAATTGCTTTAATTCCTCATCATTTTATCTTGTACATTTTTAGACTCGAGGTGGAACCTAAGTATGGCTTTTTTAGAGGTTTTGCTTCAGTCATGCTTATACTTATTACAGCGAGCACAGTCACAGGTGTAGTCTTATCATATTGCAGTTTAAAAAATGCTGAAGAGTCATCACTCAATTCATATAGAATGTCACTATACCAAACGATAGGAAGTAATAACTATAGCTCTGATGCGGTTAAAAGAGCTTTAACAAACTTACTTGATATGGAAACAGTTAGTGGTATATCTATTGGGACAAAACAGTACAGAAAAAACATATATGATATAAATTTATCAGGTGAGTTATGGAACACATCAATAATTAACCACTATATTTCCGGTGATATGGAAAATCTCAGCCTATCAGGTAATCTACTAGACAGCACTTTAGATATCTCAACAATTGAAAATTCAACCCTCCACCTTAAAGGAAACAATTACTTGGTGAAGGTTGATAAACTTGGCAATGAACAGTTTAATGAAAGTAAGGACAATTTACATGACGTAAATGTTCACTCTAGCAATGGCAATGCATATTTAAAAATAAATAAATGTAATAATAGCCTGTTAGAAATCTCTTCGATGAACAACTCTAACCTGCAGAGTGATGAGGCTGAGGAGTTTTTTTTAGATCTTGACGCTGACTACTTATCAGGGTTCACGAGAGACCGTAATGGCTCTATAGTCCAGGTTCCACAAACACATCCATATGGTCATTACGATAAGATTAAGGTCTTGTTAGATAGGCAAATATTCAAACTGAATAGGGATGAACTAACGCGTCATTTTAGCTCTCAATTAAGTAAAGTTAACGAACAATTAGCACTTGTACACTTTAAAAGAGCATTAACAGTAGACACTGGCAATAATTGTGACTTTGAGCTATCAGGAGATTTCGGCACATTTTCTGTTAAACACGGATCAAATATAAATGTTGAGATCAAAGATTTTTTTGGCATTAACTCATTTCTAGCCCTTGGCAGTACTGCGGCAATAATTAATTCAAGTGATTTAATTAATGGGTTTGAAAATTCAAGTATCGCTAAACAGAATAAACTTTATAGATTACCAATTCATTTATCTGAAGGTAACTTCACAATAAATTCAATTGATTCTGATTTGAAAGGTGGGATTATCCAATATAGGGAAGGATCACAAGTGCTCATCAACACTGAAATATTGAATTCCACAATTTTTTATGGAAAGACAACTAATAATATTAAGTTTAATATAACTAGAGGGCATAACCTCAGCTTTGTCTTTGTTGATAATGTAGACTGTGAACAATTAAGCAAGATAGAAGGTCATGATACTTTTATCTTTAATGACTCTTCAAGTTGCTCATTTGGCCACTCCACCAATGAGTCGGATTACTTGTTGAATGACATCAGCATTTGGGACTTAAATTCAATATTATACCTAGGCTATCTCAAGCACTACCAAAATGTTACTCAAAAAGTAGTGTACCAGATAGTAAAACACTAGTTATTCATAAAATTGCATAACAATTGATTATAGCCCCGTGATTTTTCTATTGGCTATTCACTCTGTTGCATATAGAGTCAGATAAGAGAAATTTTCATACGCTACCCCTCATGGTAGCAAACTTTAATGTCACAACTCAAAATGATTGACCAGCCTAAAAAATAGGCATAGACTATAATTATTGACAGTATGCCGTAACACATATGAGTAATCGAGCAACCTTAAATTCATACATATTAATCAACTATCAAAGGCTAGAAGAAGCGCTTGCTGAACTGGCAGAGTTTGTTTGTTTGAATTTGATTCAGGTAAATATTTATCAATTACCAGTTAACAATCTCGGGGACGAATCTGAAGTACCGACCCAAATTGAGATTCTTTCACAATTTACAGAAGTTAATGATCAGTCAAAAACATTTGTTAAGAAGGCTATTACTCAAAACAAGATAAATCCCTTCAATGAAAATACATATTTAGCGAAAAGATATCCAGGCATCATCGTTTTACCTCAGAACCTTAAGCAGCAGTTTACAGATTTAAATGAGCAAGCTAATAGATTAAGAGTCATTTTTAGTGATTCCGTTAAGGTTGGATTCGACAAAAGACAAGATATACATGAAAACCTGCATAAATTGCTCCCGAATGTAGTTCTTCTGAGTGCAGTTAGGCAAATAAAGATCTTAGATGGGTCCTTTGAACATGTAAGCTCCGTTAATTTCTATTGGCGAGCTAAGAAGATAAAAAAGCACGTAAAGCATGATGACGCCCTGAACATACTCGACTCAGGGCTTAAGGCTAGAAATTTCGAGTGCTTTGGATTAACAAAAGATGAAGTTGTTAACCGGCATGGAAAGGAAACAGAGTTACTCACTCATGTGCCCACCAGCTCTAAGATCTTTGAGATCCGCTTCGCACGAGTGCAACCATTTATCGATATATGGTGCAAAGGTAGCGGAGAAACACGAGCAAAACGGCACATAAGTAGTAACGCTACAATACCAATTGTTTTGTTTAAGAAGCCCGAAAAAATTAATGATTTGAAAGATTATGTGTATCGCGAACCACCAAAAATTGAACACCCAGTACTGATTCAACGGAAACATTGGTACTTAATCTAATGAAAGGATGGCAACATGATTTGTCAAATTTTATGCGCAATAACTTTATCAGTCACTACTCCTGCAAATGAACTACCAAAGGGGTTAACCTTTAACCAGACAGAAAGTTTTTCTAGCCAAGTACAACTACATCCTGTTAATGTACATATGACTACACAGCAGGAGTACATTAACAAACTTTACCAGGCTCAAATGGTTTTACTAAATGGTAAAATCAATCGTCAGTTTATTGCTACTCCAGCGCGTGTTAATGACAAATATATGCTTGGCGGTAAAATATTTAATGACCCTCATAGGCAATTCACCTTCCACGGAGATACCTACTTCATGGATAGGAAAGATCAATAATGGAATATAACCTTTTTCGGAAAAATAGATTGTTTCAGGCCACGATAATTGCACTGATGATGCCTTTTTGTATTTTTATGCTTTCTACGATAACTTCGTATAAATTGTATGAGATTACTTTACCTTGGGTTTACATAGTAGCAAGTGCTGTTCCCATACTTGGAATTTTCATAAAAGTAAAAATATCTACAACAGACACATCACTGGTAGTCACTAGACATTTTTTTTCTATACTTTTATCAAAAAGGCACATAAGTAAAACTGTTGACCAAACAGTTTCTTGGAAACAATCTCAGAAGAACAGAAAGGTTTTTACACTCTTTGTAGGAGATACTTCTACGCAGATAACAGTTAACGGCTAGTTGTCGAATGTTGTGTTACAATGAATTATATGAACTATAAGTTAACTTACCAACAAGCCTTAGAGCTGATCCGTGATAACAAAGTCACCAGTGCTAATGATTATATGCGTTTCAGAAATTCTACCCCTGATTTGAAATCACAACTTCCTTACCAGCCTATGGTTTTCTACAAAGATCATTGGAAGGGGTGGGATGAATTCACAGGCGTTGAATATTTAACTTCTGAACATGATATAGAGTCATTGCAGAAATTGGCATTGTCTCTTAATTTGAAAACTAAAGAGGAATGGCAGTTAGCAATCAACACTAAGCAGATAGAAGCTCCAGTACATATAAACAAGATCAAAGGGTTTAAGAACTGGAATGAATTTTTCAATAAACCAACCTACATTGATTTTGCAAGTTTGCTCGTATTTACAAGAAGTCTTAAATTAAAAACTCAAATGGATTGGCGTGAATGGTGTAAATTGAACACTCGGCCCAAAGATGTTCCTTTCAATTTAAGAAAAAACTACTTCGATGATTACCTAAAAGCATGCCCAACAAAAAAGCCTAGTTTCTGGCGCTACATATTTCAGTAGCAACCAGAGATTTAGTTCTATGAACGACTTCCTACATTTGAGGTGTTACTAGGTGTAGTGTTTGATATAGATTCAGTTTCAAACCTTTCATTATATTCATCCATATAACTATCAAATTTTGTTTTTTGCTCTTCTGACATGTATGGCTCTAATTTATCAGATAGCTCGCCCAGTTGATTTGAGACTGATTGTTGATGACCTGCATGCACAGCCATTTCATCAAACCTATGGTTAAGGAAGCTGTAGGTACCTGGCTCTATGCCTGAACCTGAAACACCTAGATCATTACTTACCCCCCAGAACTTTTCCCCTTCGATAATGCTACTAAAGCCTTCAGAAATAGATGAGTCAGGTGATGATTGATCCATTGCTGATGACACCATTCCACGGTTGTCCAATGCATTAAGATATGATCCAACTACGTCACCATCTCTATCAGAAGCCTTTTCAATAGCTTTATCAATTAATGAAGATCCTCCTCCAGATTGAGAGTAATTTTGGAACCATTGGTTAGCGGCAGAGAGTTGCTCCTTTTGCTCAGTTGTAAAAGCGGTACTTCCGCTATTTCCATCTTTGCCCACAATTGAATCAACCATTTCTTGATCTGATATCAAGCCGATCATGGCCTCAAAGCTTTCAGACGAATTATATCTATCATCAGCTTTCAATCCATTTTCTAGAACCTTAGTATTTATATTTCCAACATCGCTAAGTTTCTCCATTCCATCAGCATAATCCTCTTTAACCGATGTGGGTATTGTTCCACTGTTTGTTGAGCTGACAATAAACTCATTCATGTTTTCGGCTGCATCACCTTTTACATGATCAACAACCTGGCCTGCTACACTTTGAACTCCCCCTAAAACTCCAGCAGTATTTGCATGAGTGTCATGTAAATTTGCTGTTGAGTTGTTTAATCTTTCCTGATCATCTTCACTAATGCTTCCGACATTTGCTATTGATTGACCATCTTCTTCAAATTGAGCATTACCGTCTGAATGAGCAGCAACAACTGCAGCTTGTCCATTAGCTGTAGATGCCTGTGTGGTATCAATCCTGCCACTCGCATTGCCCTGTGTTTTGTCTGCACTGGAAGTTGGAGTTTGGTTAGAACCGGCAATATCTGCAGTACTTTGATGTTCACCTAAAACATCCTTAAGCTCATAGTCACCGAGAATTGAAGATGTTGTACTCTGCATTTGTTGAAGATTGCCTTCGCGATTTTCATATACGTCTGATGCTTGTGCAGCGCCCTCAACACCATGATTTTGGAGAGCATTAAATATTCCCTTATTAATTGAGTTATCATTCATTTCCTTATCAAAATCTACCCCCTTTCCTGATACATCAAGGCCATCATTTTGTTTTACGTAATCCATTAATGCATAAGCTTTTGCTTCACCATATGGGGTTGCAGAGTAACCATCTCGAGTAGCAAACCGTTCAGCAGTCTGATTTTCCAAGTATTTCTCTCCAGAAATCATCCCATTTTCAGTTTGAATTTGAGAATTTGAAATCTGCTCCCATAATTTGGGATCAACACTTTTAAGGTAATCCTCGATAGACTGGCCATCGAGTTGCCTTGTCATTGTTCCTGTATCAATTTTTGCAGATTGAGAAATCTGGCCACTGGCAGTATTCATATTACCAACTGAAGCACTTTGCTCCTGCAAAACTGACTCTTGTTTTGCTAATTGAGCAGCCTTGGAAGTACTTTCTGCAAACTGAGCACTTTCTGTAAACTGACTGCTATCACCTGCAGTTTGAATCTGAGATAAGGCAGCATTAATCTCTTTACTTTTACTTTGTGCTTGTTTAAGTGTATCGCTAAATGATTCCTTACTTGATTGAGACGCTTCGTCATTCACACCCATTGCAACTTTAGCTTTTGCACCTAGCGATACTCCGTTTCCTCCTTTATTAAAACCAAGTTGACCACCGGCGCCAATCTCGACATTACCATTTGCAACCAATCGTTGAGCCTCTGATATATCCATGCCAGTAGCTTTAGCAATTGCCTGTGATGCTTGAGCCATAAACGCTTCTTTGCTTCCCACTGTGGATTGGGTTTGGGACCCAGTGGTAAAATCGGAACTTCCACTTTGTCCAGATTGAAACATTTCTTGGATTGCTGCATTTTTTTGTTGAGATACCGTTTCTGAAGCTTTATTAATGGCTGTTTGTCCACTAGTCGCCCCAGCTCCAACAGAGCCTCCTGCAGTTATATCTCCAGCTGTTGATGATGTCGCATTGTCACCACGATTATACGCCCCAATATTATTCATATATTGGCTATTATGATTACCAAAACTAGCGTTTCCTGAGTTCATTGTTGCACCAGTATCAGGCGCAAACCTCTCAGCTTTTATACTTGGATCTGCCATACTTTTCGAAGCCATACCTTGCATTGCATGGACTCCTCGATACATAACGAATACACAGATAGCAGGAATAAAGGTATATAACATCCCTCCCATAGAGATATAACTATTAGCAGATGCAAACTGAGAATCGATAGCGGTTAAGCTAAACACACTTTCACCTGCCACCACTCCTTCGGTAAACCGTCCAGTCATTGCCATACCCATGAATCCATTTACGAGAACAATCATAATGGTCCACATTTGCACAAAGACCCATACCATCATGTATTGGCCTACAGCCATTAGCCCCTTACTTGAGATAGCCAACATTAAGCCAATAAATGGCGTTAAAAACACAGCTAAAGCTTCAAAAAATGACTGCATTATTTCTGCATTTTCCATCCAATACTCTTTCTTCTGAGCATTAGCTAGGTGCCTTTGGTTAGCAGTATCAAACATACCTCTAGCAACCTGGTTTCCGTAATTAGAATTGGGAAAGTAATTTACAAACTGACTTTTCAAAAACATAGCATTCGCTAAAGTCAAAGATGATTCAGCATCAGGCATTGTTCCTTGAGATGTTTGTTGGTCAACAAAAATCTGTACTTCATTTAGATCTATACCCTGAGCTTTTAAAGACTTATCCAACGAATCATTGAATATAGGACTTTTAATTGCTTCATCAAGTTTTGCGTAGGCAATCGTACAGCTACTCATTACCCCTTGAGTAGCTGTTCCTGATGGGTCTAAAAAATACGTAGTTTGCAATGCTTTATTAGTCGTTTGGATAGTTGCCATTAAATCGGCTGGTTTAACTTTAAAGATTGCTTCTATAGGCTCACTTTTGCCGTCTTCAAGTAAATTTGAAGGCGTATAACATTCATTTAGGTATAAGTTCATTGACTTACATATGTTATATGACTTCTCTGCGTTTCGATAAGGTGTGCAAACAGACTCATAATTCACACTGGCAAGACCAACAAAGTGTTGGATAGGTGAAAACGCACTCCATGTATTGTCAACGCCAACGATACTAAATGCTTGAGCAAATCCATCTGCAAGGTAACTAACTGAGTTAGTAATTAGCCACCCACTAAAAGCAGGCAATAAAGGTACATTGCTTACATCTTGGAAAGAATTGTCACGCTTCGAAATAACAGTAACATCAACTAATGACTGTGGGCCTAATAGTCCAACGACCAATATAATACTTAAAATAAAGCCTTTAGCAGGAAATGGAGATTTATCCTGGTCTATCGCCCATTGGAAAGTGCTCCAAATAAGACCAAGAATTAACCCGGTCCCAAGGAAAAGATAAATATCACCTGAAGACCAAAGTCGTGAAATTCCCGTAAATATTTCTATAAGAAATGCAGGGTTACCCACTGAAAATATTTCATAACTTCCCATGACTGTTACTCCGCTGACTTCAATGCATAGAAATTTGCAAATTGAGCTGTAACTTCGTTGATATGCTCTTTAAGTTTTGATTTAACGGATAACTGATATTGTTCACGAAATGTTTCAACTGACTTCAGTGATTGAGGTAAACCGGCTTTGGCTACTTTTGAATTTTGGTTTTCAGATTTCTCCTTCTCCAAAGCTTGTTCAGTTTTCTCCATCATATCTTCAGCTAGATGCTCGAGAACAGTTCGTGTCATTTGAAGAGATTTAAGCATTTTATAAGCCTCCTTATTCCCACTATTGGTTCCAAATTTAACCATGTTGGAAATCATATCGTTGCCTAGATAATAATTGAGAATTTGTTGGTCTTGAGTTAGTGCTTGATCGCCTTTTGCCATAACATCCCATAAGTCATCGATACTTTCCGCTATGAGGGGCAGGAAACGCTTAGAAGTATTAGTAGACTCGGTAATTTCTGTGCATTGCGGATTGCTACACTTATAGTAGGTAATGGTCACATCAGAAGTGTTATTAAAATTTTGTACATCGAAGAAAAGGTCGAAAAAATAACTAGGCCCTTTTGCAGGGTAATATGAAATACATGTACTCTCGCCATCTTGCGCTGGAGAGGAACAGCCGATGCCGCTTGTATTAGTAACTGTAGTTCCAAAGAAGGTCATGGCCAGTTCATTTCTGTTCATTGAACCAAAGCTTTCGAAAAATGCTCCCATTGCCCCATGCTTATCAAGAGCTGCTTTTGTGGAGTTATAATCAACGGACACCGCAGTCTCACCAGCATTTTCAGCGATGCTATTTGAATCATTTTCAGCAGAAAACCAATCCGGTCTAGTTCCCAATGCTGACTTAATCGAAGAAAATTGTGACTCCATCAATTTTAACTCTGTAATAGCAGTCGTATTCTCTTCTCCAACTGCTGACATCATCATGTTGCGGCCCATTTGACAGCCATTTTTTGAGAACTTGTTCATATCAGTGATTAACTTTGTGAGCTCTTTTTTTATGTCACCAGCCATAGGTGAGATAGAATTCAAAGCTAAATCGAATGCATAGGTTGCGGCGCCTTGCATAATTGCTCTTGCCATTTGAGATAACTCATCACCACTAATCATTGAAAATGAACCTGCAAACATATCAATACTTCCACAATCATCCATTTTAAAATTGGGTAATCTAGCTGCTACAATATTTGCAGGTTGACTGATATTTGGTCGGTAACTAAAAGAGCCAAAAGAAACTCCATAGCGTCCATTGCCATGCTGAGAAAAGCTTGGTGGAGTGGCGTTATACATATCGTTAAAAATTGTTTGCATCGGATCTGAGTATGCCGGTGATACAAACATAGAAAAGGCAACTATAGAAATTTTTAGCTGTTTCATTTTTGCAAAGTCCTTCGGTTAAATGGAGTCCCGACTGGAGAGCTAGATAGGTCAATCTTGGATTTAAGAGCGTTAAGCAATACTGTTGGATTATCGATCTCTGAAGCTTTTACTGCGACATTCCCATTTGCTAAAGCATTCGACCCTCGAATATGTTGTGCTGACTGATACTCTTCATCAGTTATCCAGTCCATCGTGTGGGCATTCGCAATTAACTGAGTTTGAATTTTGTCTAAGGATGCTGCCCCTTGAGCAATCATCTCGAATGACTGGCCGTCATTTGATACAAGAACAGTTGTAGGGGTAACTTGTATATTGAAGTCTAAGGCTACCTGTCCAGTCGTGTCATACACCACATTATCTTCTGGTATGCCCGGTAAAACACCGCCATCAAGAGAGACATATAAAACATTCACCTCATAATAATCAGCCAATATTTTCATTAATGGCAATTGCTTTTTACAGTAAGGGCAAGTGCTAGAATAGAAAAACCATAACCCACCTTTCATCCCAATTTTTGCTAAAACAGGTTTAGATTGTTCCTGCCTTTGTCGTTTAAAGTTGGATAACATAAAACTTTCAGTTGGACGACGATGCTCCTCTGATAAGAAGTTACCTTCTTTACGAAAATAGTCCGTTGTCTTTGTTGCAAAATTTGATGACATATCAATCATGATTCGTTGAGCAGAGTAAAAAGCGCCTAGATTTTCTGAAGAAGGATTGTTAATAGCCTTCATCTTTAAAATTGGGATGTTATCCTTTAGCCATTCAGCATTAATTTCAATCATTTCAGGTTCTGATTCGCCTTGTACTTGAATAACTTCTTGAGTTATTTCAACCTTACTTTTCACCTCGGGTTCTTCTTCCTCTATTGGTGGTGATTCGTGCCAAAACCATCCTTTTTCACGAGCTTTGTAAAATGCATCATCACCACTAAATACCGATGAACAAAAAATACAGGCGAATAAACATGTTAAAAAAACCAATAATTTCATACATACCTCCGTTCCAAATAGTGTACTGGTGGTACAAAAGTAACGGTGTATTTAAGATTGCGAATAATGGTATCTAAAGTTGATTTTTAGCAAGAATAGCAATGTAGAAGGTTGTATTAATTGAAGGGGGCAGATATTTCAATAGATAATTGCGTCATTTACTAGATGACGCAATTACTATGCAAGGAGCAGTTAAAGTAAAGTAGCTATTTACTGGAGATCGAATGCGGGAAATGTTTACTTATGTCCACATGATTATTACTTGCTGCAAGTGAAACCGCTTTTTTACTGGGAGAACAAGTTGGAACAGAAGTTGGCTTTGCACAACCGACTTTGGTAATTCTTACAACCTCCCTCTTCTCAATACAACACCAGCATTCTTTTTTTAAAAATGAATAATGGCGAATGAATTGCGATTTACATTTTTTATTACTGCATGACTCAACAATATATGAGTGATCAATAATCCCTCTAATTAGATATGAAAACCTTGTTATGTCACAAATTTGATCGGTAATGATTTCGGGGTATAGTATCTGAGCAGCAGTCCAAGTTGCGACAATATCTGACACTTTGGGCTCTTTACTTAAACTCAAATCACCGGAAACATTTATATATAACTTAAATAAAATATTTGAGAACTTAAACCCAGACTTTTTAAATGTCCAAGCAGCTGATGAACCTCTTGAAAACTGAAGTTGAGGGTTTACATTTTTAAACCTTCTTACATTGTTATAAGTACCAGCAACAAACTCATCAATGCATTTCGGTGTCATGCCTAGTGAATGTAACTGCATAGCCTGATTGTTATTAATCAATAATGACTCTGATAATGAAATACTATCTCTTTTTGACATGATACTTCCCTTTAAACACTCATCATCAGTTAATAGAATAGATACCAGCTTCAACAGATAATAAACTCTCTCGACCATCCCTTAAAAATAACGGGACGTTGATCTTTTTATTAATGGTAAAAACAGGAGAGAGGCAACGTAATGACCTCATTTTCATAGGACTAAACCAACTATTTACTAGTTTGCTTATCAAACTATTATCTATGCCAGTCACACCAACTGTAAAACCTCGAGAATGATAAGCTGAGTCACCAAGCGATAATAAAAGTGCAGATTGAGCTTCTAGTATATCATCGAAATATTTCCTATTTTCAATTGACAAATTGTCTGGATAATTAAATTTATTATTATAATTAATTTCCGCACTAGATTCAGCACATACATTATCAACCCAGTCATCTAACTTGAAGCCGATAGATAGAGATCTTTGTGATTTATAGGTCATTGAAGAGAGAACCCAATGGTTCAAAGATTGGCAAATTTTATCGAACTCTTCGTGGCTGATGCCTGATAGAGTTGAACAAGTTTTCTCATCTAAATCGAAAAAAGTTGAACACAAAACCGAGTCATGAACCGATAGGCGATGCAAGGCCGTCAAGTACATTCTCTGACAGTCAATTAGCAACCTATGGAAACTTATATTTTGCTCAATCATATCTACTACCACGTAAATTTTTAAAGTCGAATACAGCCTAAATTTAAAATAGGCTCACAATCCATATGGACAACTTTACAGCAAAACAGATTCTACACCTGCGGCTATGTTTTTACAACATAAAGAAACCAATTGTCACAAAACACCTCAAGCCATTGATACAGAAGCTAATGACGACACAAGAAGACAACAAATGTGACACCCAAGATCACAAACTTGATAATTACCCGGCATTTTCTATACATAAATTTCTACATTGATTTATTTTGATACAAACATAACCAAAGCATAAATTAGCAACCCGCCATAAAAGCGTTTGGTCGCTTACATAGGTTGTAAACTAGCCATTGTAAGAATAGTCATACCTGAGTTTTGTCCCTGCACACATTTGCAACCTCTATTTGTTTACAACATATATAGCAATTTCTAGCTCAGTTTATTGAAGATTATGATTTAACAACTTTTGGTTTCGTATATATGTTGTAAACAATTCTCCAAACACCTCTAACGAGCAAAAAATGGCTCATAGTGAAGTTGTAAACTTAGCCGCATTTACAACAGATAGTTATTTTATAAAAATGACTACAAGGACTTTTCTTAATGTTTTTAGCTAATGAGTTTCAAATTTCTAATTTCTACGTTTAGTGTGTCGATATTTGCAATCTTAATCCCCTTCCATAGAAACCATTCATGATTAAATATTCTTAGTAGCATTGCTCATTGAGGAGTAAGTATGGGCCAAACCAACACCCTTACCGCTGAAAGTAAGGGCGAAGTGATTCTTTCAATGATAAAGAACTCACATGAATTAAAAGATCAACTTCAAGCAGAAGTACAGTTCAAAGTAGATGCATATTGGGAGGAGTGGCAGACTGAAAACAAAAGGATTAAGTCTCTACACATTTCAGTAGGCTCTGCTGACTATATACACACAGGACGATTGGCACCTAGGGTATATTCCCCAAAAAACACTCACCGTGTTTACTTGGAGTGGTGGGACTTTAAAAAAAGTCCATTAAGAAAGCATATAAAATCCTTTGGCGTTCGCATTAAGCCAACTAAAAAAGGGTATACATGGTCCAGCGTATCTAAGCATGCAAACTCATGGGAAAAGAAATTATATGATAAATACGAAGCTCAATTTAACTCTTTAAGAATTTCTCTTAATGCTATCTGTGACCATATTAACCATTTAAACAAAATCCTACGAGTTCTTAGAAAACCAGCTCAATAAAGGCAACATAAGGAATTATCAAATGTCTAACTCAACTCAAGTAAATAACAATGAAAAACCAACAAGGCGAAAGACTGGTGTAGTTAAACAGAGCTTCAAGTCTGAATCTGTTTACTTGTCAATGCGAAAGACCCCAGGCACTAACCTGAACAATGCAATGTATCGAATGGGAGAGTTATTTAAAATGACATCCCGTTCTCATGATAAGCAACTTCACAATCAATTAGTGGAATGGTTCAACACAGAAGTATTAATTCCAGCTGAACTTGAGATTGCTTCACTAGAAAGTCAACTTGCTGCTTTAAGAGATGATTCAGATTCAGGAATAGAATTTATATCTATTAAAAATCCTGACATGTTTCTAGAAATAGATATCATTCATAAGAGCCACATTCAAATACTGTCATTATTAACTAAAGTTGACTTTTTAATGGAAGATATAGAGTTGTTATTATTATCAAACATTGATGATGATGATGGTATTGAAGAGTCAAGCAGAACAAATATGAATCTGATAATTAATAACATGTCGAGAAAGATATTTACTGTAACAAAACCTGGTAAACGAAATGGTGGTGCTTTTAGCGCTGTATATTTCATTCAGCAACTTCAACAAGGAGTATTCTCACTTTTTCCAGAAATTGGCACTACCCTACCCTCAGATAGTTCTGAAAACCAACCAAATATCGAAACCGAGAATGTTTCTGAAATATTAAACAGTGATAGTCCCAACAATGAATTAAACGCTGACCAACCAGAGTTAGCTAAGGCTGTTTAATGATAAAAATAAAAATGTGGTCTCATAACATCAAGTCGAAGTTACAAAGTTCATTGACTTCACTTTTAAAAAGTGACCACATTTCTGAAATGAGAGAAGATGAAGCGAAGTTGGATGCTTTGCTTCATTATCCTATAAAGCCTGCAGCAATACCTTTAGTAAGTGTTGAATCTTTATATGACCGACACAAATCAAAAATCATTCAAATTGAAAACAATATTGGCCTTGTTAAGACTGGTAGTAAATACAATTCCACAGAAATGGTTGAAGAGATATTAAAAAACTTCATCAGTTATTGCCACTTATTCCCTGCTAGTGAAATGGATCATCATCAATATGTCGGTGGGCTACTCGAGCACTCTTTAGATGTTTCCCTAAGATCTTTACAGGCAGCTATAGGGTCAATGCTGGATGAGCAAGGTTTAATTGATGAGGACCAAGTACGCCGCCCAAGATACGAATACGCAGCATGGTTATGTGGACTGTTACACGATGCAGGAAAAATTATTTCTAACCTGCAAATAATAGAACCCAAAACGGGTCAGCAATGGCAACCCCTTCATAGCAACCTAATGGACTGGGCTGGGGTTAAGTCATTTACTGAATACACTGTTCTACATAACAAGAACAGGATACATAATGAGCACGAAACAAACTCTATTCATTTCCTTTCTTTAATTTTAAATGACACCACTAAAGATTATTTGCTTAGCGGTCCCGATGATCTCTATTCAAAGATAACTCAAACCCTCATTGGCTATCATTCGAATAAAGGATATCTATTTAACGCTGTTAGGTTCGCAGATGGCGCATCAACCTATAATGATTACGCTAGGGTTTGGAGACACGACTCTCACCGTGATAAGGCTATGGTAACGGCTGTTGTGGACGTCTTACGCTCTTTGTATTTTGATTGGACTGTTAATACACCCAATTCAGAAATGTTTATTCTCAATGGTGAAATATACCTTGATATGAACAAACCAATAAAGGCAGTTATCAAAAAATGCCAAGACCTTCGTATTGCCGTTCCTAACTCCCCAAAGTCGTTAATTGAAATTCTCATAGAGAAGAGAATTATTGGAAAGGTATCTAACAAGTCTACATTTGGTAACTTTTATTGTGGAAAGTTTTCCGTAGATGATATCCACCAGTTCAACGAACACAAGTCTGGGCCCTTAGCATCCACCAGCCCCAAATCAGTAATAAAGTTTGTCTGGGCCAACTTCGCCATTGGTGATAACCCCATTCCAGATAATGCAAATGGAGCGTTACGCTACAACACAAAAAGTGAAGACAATGTGCATACTCTTTTCAACGGTGATAAATCAATTGTTGTCATCCAAAAGCCCATTGTTGAAGATATCGATACAGCTAAGGTAGGTTTAGCAAAGGACAATATTAAGACCAAACCATCAGATTCCAACAGTGAGTCAATGAAGACCGCTTCAACCTCAGCTGTAGATACCAACAAAGAATTACCTGTACCAACTAAAGTAACTACTCGTAAGCGTCAACCAAAAGCAAAGAAAGTTACAAATGCATCCGCTCAATCAGGTGATCAATCTAAATTAACTGAGTCGACTCCAAATAAGTCAAATTTGCAGAGCAGTAACGAGCCATTGAAGCAAAACGCCAAAAACGGTAGGGATGTGGCAAATGAATTAAAACCTGATTTACCTGGTTGCGAATCATCCACACAAGAAAAGAGTAAGGCTAATGAATGCGGAAGTAAGTCAGACATAAAAAGTCCACCTTGGGTAATTAAACGACCGGTTAAAGCTGTAGATCTAGCTCTTTGGGAGTTAGTGTCGAACCGAGATAAAGCAAGTGCAACAATTGAGAATGGTTTTGTAGTTGTATCAACAAAGTTCTTATCTGAGCACCTGCAACAACCAATTAAGTCTATCCAGCAAGAAATGGATTATTTAGGTTTACTGATTGACACCCCAAAAAATTTTCCTAAGAAAGTTCCTATTAACGACATTCTGACCAAAGTAATTGCAATATCTCAATCTGCAGCAGTGACGTTTACGTATCTAAATATCCCATTGAACAATGAAATAGAGAATGTAGTGGATGAACATAATGCAGAGGAAGATAAAGTAAAACCAACACAATCAAGTAAGAAGCCGATTGTATTTGTGCCTCTACAAACAGAAATACCGCTAGCCCAACCTCAAAATGTTGACATTGAACAAGTAGAACCCAACGAAACATCAATGACAACAACGGTACAGCAATCCATTGTCGCGGATGAACCACTAAACACGTCACACCAACTACCTGATGAATCTAAGTATCTTTACCAAACGTTAAGCACGTTTGTGTCTAGTTTGCAGAAAGACTATCCAGGGGTTTCAGCGTCAAGTTTACGCCCATATTTAAAGACACTAAACATTAAACCAACTATGGACCAATCTGGGACTTTAATGGTCAGTAGTACACAAACTCAAAGAGATGAATTGCAATATAAAATTCAAAAAGGAATAACTGATGGCCAATAGGAGCAGCTTAACTTACAGCGAAACCTTATTCAGACCATTATTGGAGCTCAACAGTGCGTATGTTTATATTGGCGCAGGTCTAGCTACAGGGGTTACTGCTGGTGTAAATGCAAATGTATCCAGTAATGACATAGCGACACCAGTGTTTATAGCTGGTGGTCTAATAGGTGTGGGGTTAATCAAACTCATGAATGCCTACCCAGTAATGAAAAGGCAGATGAGTCTCCATATCAATAAACTGATGTTTATTGACCTAAAAATCGTTAGATTTCTAAACCGCTGGGAGCAGAACCCTAAAGTTGAGAATTTTAAACATACAAGCAAAAGAGAGATCTACATAGGCAATGGCTTTGAGTGGGGGCCAGAACATGCCCAACGTGCATACCAAATCATGGACATGAGTGTTGATCTTCAAGAGTTGCAGTTACCATTTGCCTTAAAGCCATATGTTAATTTGTACAAGAAAAATACCCGCTCTCTAGGTGGCAAAACTTGGATTCACTCTATAGGAGATGAGAAAAAGCAAATTGTTAGTGAGGAGACTTTCTTTGGACATACATTTATCACCGGTGTTGTAGGTTCAGGTAAGACAACATTATTACGGCTACTTGGTACCGGGTTCCTACACCTAGGCCATTCATTGGTCATCATTGATCCCAAGGATGATAAGCAACTAAAAAATGGTATAAAAGACGAAATGAAAGCAATGGGGATCTTCCATAAGTTTCATGAATTTTGTCCAGCAAGACCTTCTGAGTCTTGTTCCATAGACATATTGAAAAACTTCGCAACTCCAGCAGAAATTCCCACACGAATCGCCAGTCTACTAAAATCTGGGAAATCTGGTTCAGATACATTTATCGATTTTGGTTGGCAGACAATAAGTCAAATAACAGATGGAATGATTTATTGCTCTGAAGCCCCTAGATTAACTGAAATCTATCGATATATGAGATCAGGCAAAACAGAACTATTAGAAAAAGTATTATCCGTATTTTACGAAAAACGTTTTGGGAAGCATTGGCGTGAAGAAGAACTGGATAAGATGTTGGAGATGGGGGATACGAAAGTTGAAGGGATGCTCGCTTACTACTCACTTAAGATAGCTAGTACTGAGAAAGTTGCTGCTGTTGATGATGTAGTCCAGTTTGTGACCCACAACCATGAGCATGCTCAAAAAATGCTAGCTTCTGTTTTCCCTTTATTCAAAGTCCTATGCACAAATCCATTAGATAAGTTGTTATCACCAGATCGCAATAAGGATGATTTCTCACGAATTATCGATATCAAGAGGGTAATTCTTGATGGAGGAGTTATCTATTGTTCACTTAACTCAATGAATGATCCTAAGACCGCCGGTCATCTAGCAAAGTTATTACTAGCTGATATCTCATCCTGCTTAGGCGATAGATACAATTATGGTGACAGTGAAGAACGAAGAGTCTCAATTTTAGTTGATGAAGTGCACGCGGCTGTCGCTGGTAACGATGCATTACTCAACAACCTTGCTCAAGGCCGAGCAGCAAAAGCCCAGTTTGTACTTTCAACACAGACTATACCTGATTTAATTGATATGACAGATGAAGCAACTGCAGATCGCTACTTGGGCCTTTGTAATAACTTTATCTCAATGAAAGTCACTGATACGAAGACACAAGAGTACGTTTCTCAACAGTTCAACCAAACGAATATCAGTACAGTTGGAGTTCAATACTCAGTCCAATCGGCTACAGGTCATGGTCTAACTGAATTTAGCGGTGGCTATAAAGAGAACATTACAAAAGCACGAGAGGATATGTTTCCTCCTAGTCTAATTGGTGACCTTCCAAAACTACAGTACATAGCCAGGTTATCAAACGGTCAAAAACTTAAGTGTAAATTACCAATAATTAGTGGGAGCTAATGGGATGGATTTCAAGGTCGAAACTAACAATATCAACATGGTTCATGAAGGTGCTTCTACAGTTATTAGGAACTTACACTCCTTAGTTGCAGGGACGAATATACTCAAACATAACAACATCTCGTTTTTTGACAAAGCTATTATCAAAGCAGACTTAGCTTGGGGAGATGATGATGATGAGCACATTGAAGACAAGTTCCGCAGGTTTTGCCTTTCGATTCTTGATGATCTCAATGAACTCACCAATTATTGTGTTACATACAAAGTGAAGCCGTCTGAAATAGTTCATTGGGATTGTGTTTCTCAAACACTCCCTCAATTTATCGAAAGCCAGCAAGAAGTATATAGAAAGAAAAAGAAATGCAACTGCTTCGATTCAAAGCCTACATGTAACTGCTTTCAAGTTCATTATGTAGAAAGACAATCATTTATAGAGAATGAAAAAGTTTCCTATTTATTGTGTCATCACATTTTTAATCGTAAACGGTTGAACATTATTGGGTTGCCCCTTCCAGGTAGAGAGCGTGTCTACTCACTTAAAAACTCAATTCAATGTAGGTGATCTAATGTCAGAATTAGTTTATGAGCATGGAGTTACAAAACTCATTAGCCTCCTTTTATTAATTTTCACAGCTTCACTTTTAGTGATATTAACGGCTGTCCCAAGCTCAATTTTTCAACGTGAAGTGGAGAATGAAGTAAAGTCACTTTCAAAGTTGATTAATGTTACTCAATGGATAGAGGTTACCGATAAAGTTAACGTCAACTATTCAGAGAAGTACATTGAAACAGGCATGCAAAGCGCGGTTGAGGAGACATTACTCCCCAGTGGTAACTATAAAATTAAGAAAATAATTGAAAACTTTAAGGGAGATTTTGTTCTTAATCGAGTAGTCAACAATCTGCATATACTGGCTTATCAATTGACCTACCGCATTTCTATCCTTAGCTTCTGGTTTCTCCTTTTAATCCCATATTTTATCGCTGTAATTTATGACGGATATACTCAACGTAGGATTAGGCTATATGAACCAAAACAAGTATCCATTAAGGGTTCAAGGGTTTGGACTCGCTCTATTGTGTACATCATTGTTCTAGCATTTAGTTATCTGGTTATTCCAAATTTTTTAGGTGTGACTTTTGCAGCTTGGTTCCCTCTACTTATGCTGATGCTGGTTGGATATGCATGTAAAAAAACAATCGAAAACTATATGAAGGTAGCTTAAAAAATGGATGTTAAAGTTGAAAAAGCAATAATCGAATTTGGCAACGAACATTTAAAAATCTATAGACGATCTAGTTATGGGAAAATAATTATTATTGGCCTCATATTCCTAACAGCTACAATTGCAAACTTAGCTCAATTCGTTGATTTTGGTGAAAAGGAGCACATAGCCCAAATATTGTTGCAGGGTGACATTGGAAATGGCAGTGACACTGGGTCTGGCTATTCTGTAGGTGATCATATCATCAGCGCTATCAACAACAGTAAAGCGAGTGCAATAGTGATAGAAGCTGATAGCAATGGAGGCTCACCTACCGATTCTCAGATCATTGATGGTGTTATCACTCAATATAAAGAGATAGCAAAATTAGATGTGGAAGTTCTACAACGAATATCAGATGAATTACATTCAACGAACCGTATATTCAGCAATGATGTACTGCGTAAAGCAGAAGTTAATCACGTAGTAGTTCAAGGAGACTTTCAAGAACTGATAAAAGAGCTGCCAAGAAAATTGATTATTGCTGTGATATCCAAGTCTTGTGCAAGCGCATGCGTCCAAGCTATCGTCAATGCGGATATAATAATCGCTCAGCCTGCATCTTTAGTTGGTAATATCGGCGTCAGAATGGACTCCTATAATTGGCACGATCTGGCTAAAAAGCTGGGGATTACTAACACAGTAATAACTAGTGGTCCTCACAAAGATATGCTATCGCCATGGCAACATAGCAGCTCTGAGCAACAAGGATTGGCTCGAGATATGTTAGTCATCCCAGTATTCGAGCAATTCAAGCGAAGTGTACTAACTGCTCGAAAGAATAAATTAAATGCTGATGAGAAAGTTCTATTCTCAGGGCTTATCTGGACAGGCCAAGAAGCAAAGCGAATTGGGCTGGTGGATATTAATTCGGATAAACTTCAAACCCGTAAGAACCTTGAATCCATGTCTGGTTTAGAATATTTATCTTACTCAAAAACAGAGTACGGATTATCAAAAATTCTTTCTTCCACTTTAAACTGGTTAAGCTACCAATAACCAGTCCATATGGCTGAAGCCAAAAGGGTTCAGCCATTCATTAGTAGTACCGAACGCTACTCCCCCTTCCACCTTCTTAGTTCTATTAGATATTCATAGTTAAACAACAAAAAATGCGTTTTTATATTGCGAAATAGCCACCCTTATTTTGATCTACATTTTGGGGCCTGTAGTAAATTATCAATCGAGACATAACAACTTAGATACATCAAAGGATTTACTCTATGACTAATACATTGCAATTACCTACTGTAGGTGTGACGCCTATAGACAACAAAAAACTAACCTGTGGTGCAATTTTATTAGCATCATTTCTAATTACCTTACTATTTTCTATGGAAACTATTGCCGGTTCAGGCGGTGCAGCATTTACCAGTATTTGGACCGAGGTCAGTGGTTGGGCTGATGGCGTTCCTGGGAAGATTATTACTCTATTGGCATTTTTTGCCGCTCTATTTAATGTACTAAAGCAAAACTTCTATATGGCTATCGGTGCTTTCCTTGGTGGTATGCTCCTTTCTCAGTCAGTCACAATCATTAACGTATTCCTAACTGGTACTGTGTAAACTAAATCCCAAATTGTGATAACCGAAGTTCTCTAACTTGGTAGGTTCTGTCTAAATCAAGACATTTCTCTATCAAGTTAGAATTACAACTCCCACCTACTTATCCTTTCAGTTTAAGACATCGATATTTCACATCTTAAATAGCCTTATTCAAAATTATTAGTGTCAAACTTTATTCATGCACAATTTCGTTTTGGAATGAATTTAATGGCTACAACATACAAAATCCCTAAAAAAGTAAATGAATCATTGATCGTCTTATTCTTTACGCTTGAACAGTTCATACCAATCGCAGTTGCTATTGCGTTGGGATATACATTTAAAGCGGTATTTGAATCAATAATATTCGCTATTTTGTACTTCAAAATTACCTCCTACTTTGCCCAAAACCACCCAAGAGGGTATGTAGAACATTCACTCTGGTACCTCGGAATCATGCCAATGAAACTCGGGTATAAAACACCTGATCCACTTAAGCGAGAGTTTATAAAATGACCGAACTTTTGAAAAAGGCTAACGATGTAAAGGTCTCGTTAACCGAAGCCATCTCCGTAAGGAACGTCACCTTAGTATCAAACTTAGCACTTAGTTTAAGCATTCTGGTTTTTGCTTTTAAATTTGCAACCTTTGAACCTGGAGCCGTTGCAATTCCTAATGCGCCTTTAACAGATCCTATTGAGGTTAGAGGTAGTTGGGCAAATTCATCATTCAAACAAGGTCACGCTATCGCTTTTGCTGAACTAATCGGAAATATCAGCAAAACAAACATTAAATTTGTAAAACAGAGATTTCTAGCGAGCTCAACACCACACCTTCGAGATCAATTCGAAGAAGAAATTGAGCGTCAAGTTAGCATTATAAGTGCTAGAAAGTTGAAGCAGAAGTTTACCATTGAAGACATTTACTTTGATGAATATCAAGATGTTGTTTGGGTTTGGGGAAACAGAGAAATCACTATTCCCAACCAGAAACCGCTAAATAAGATTTGGACATATGAATTTAGAATTGGTGTCCACGGGGGAATGCCGAAAATATCTTATTTCAAACAATATCCAGGTAAGCCAAATACACGCCAGCGAACTGTTCCAGCCTCAGACACGATTCCAGAATTAACAGAAGAAATGAGATTAGGACTTGAGGAATCAGGCTCTACTATTAAGGAAATAAATGATGCTAACTAAAAACAAACAAATAGCGTTAGTACTTACCTCATTATCGGTATTTGTACTAGATGCATCAGCAAATGAACCCGTTGATTTTTTTGAAAAACCTCAAGGTGATCCAATTAATGAATTTATATTACCTGTAAACACATCGAATCAACGCTTACCTTCAGCAGCAGTAGAAGAGTCAAATGAGCAATCATCTGCTAACAATCCAGTGCAGTTTATTTATGACTCTTTAAAGTCCTCAGTTCCTAAAGAAGCCACACACACACCATCTGCTATGACCGTAGATAGCTTTGGAATGCCTCAAGTGCAAATGGCTTCTTCAAATGGCTCTTTTAGTCAAAGCCTGAGAGCAAGTTATAAGCCAGTTCAGGAGTATGAGTTACAACCGGGACAAAACATCGCTGTAGCCGTTGCAGCAGGTTTAATGAATAGGATCAAAACTAATTTTAAGATGGTAGCTGTACGAACTTCTGATGAAAATTCAATTATCGAAGCGTCTGACGGTTACATCTATATCACGATAAACAGCATGAGCCCTGTTGGATTGATGATCTATGAAGAAGGTATGCCAGAAACAGCTGTATCTTTGGTGTTGCAACCGGACAATTCGCCACCAGCAATGGTCGACGTGAAAGTTCATTTAACACAAACACAAAAATACATGGCATTAGAGCGTAAACGCGAACGTGACCGACTAGATAAAATTGAGCAACTATCTAAGGTCCAAGGAGGCAGTTCTACTACTACCAGCTATGTAGAGCGAATGAAGGAAATGCTAACCCCTATTGCACAAAATGGAATCCCAAAGGGGTTTACTGAAACATCTGAAATACCAGTAGCTATGTTAAAGCCTTGCTCAGTGTCCATACGTCAAAAAACAGCTCAAAGACTAGTGGGCTCAAGAGAGTACATCGATGTAGTGGTTATGTATAACCACACTAGTTACAACTATCAAATCAAAGAAGAGCAATGTTTAAGTCGAGATGCATTAGCTGTTGCGCTTGTAGATCAATCTATCCTGCCTCCAGGCTTCTCGACTGAAGTGTATATAGTAAGAGACAAACTCTACAAAGAGAAACAAGAGAAAAGTAACCGTAGGCGCCAATACAGCGCGTCAGAGCTTGGCCTAACAAAAGGAGATTAACCCATGTCTTTAATCGCCATTAAAGAGTTTTGGGGTGATCCCAAAAAACGACAAATTATCATATATGCTTCTGTACTCATTGGATTATATTTTCTGGTGCCGGTCTTTTTTACCCCCAGTGATAAACCAAAGAATACTAAGGTTAAAAACAGTGGTACCGAGCTATTCTCTGTAAATGAAGTCACTCAAATGGAAGAAAGGAAAACCAAGGAGTTATTCAATCAATTAGCTGCCGATGCACAAAATAGAGAGTTAGCAGCTAAAGCCCAAGAAGATAGACTCGTCGGCCGAGAGCAAAAGATGGAAATCGAATTTGCAAAAATTCGAGGTGAAATGAATGAACAAAAAAGGCAATACCGGCAACTTGAACAGGCACTAAAAAATAACAAATCCTTTGGTTCTAATTCGAATCAACAATCTGAAGGGACAGGCAACGTTATACGAACTACCCCAAATGGGGCAGTTATGCAAACTGTCGAAAAGCCACAAACTCAAGTGATAACCAGACAGCCATATGTAAAAGGAAACGTTTTAAGAACAGTGACTCAAGGAAAGGTTCGCTCAGTAAAAGAAACAGGGAAAATAGAAGAGTCTTATGTCGAACTGGTTTCAGTGAGCGAAAACTCACAGAGTGTAAGTAATCCCACCAAACAAGCTCAGGCAACTAAGACCGATCAAAACGCTTTACATGATGAAATAACAACTTGGCTTTCTGCAGGTTCCATAATTACAGGTACCACAATCAATGGTGTTGATGCTCCAACTTCAGGAGGGCAACAACAGAAAATGCCAATGCCTGTTTTAATAAGAATCAAACATGAAGCTATTATGCCTAATAATTATTCTCTAGATATTCGTGAATGCTTCATCATTGGTACATCAATTGGAGATTTAGCAACAGAGCGGGCTTATATCCGTAGTGAAACATTAAGTTGTATAACTGAATCAGACAAAGCTATCGAGGTCGGTCTAACTGCTTATGCGGTAGGTCGCGATGGAAAAAATGGTGTGGGCGGTAGGCTAGTAACTAAAGCTGGTGGGTTGCTAGGCAATGCTATGGCCGCAGGGTTCTTAAGTGGTATATCTCAAGCAGCAGCTCCAACATCCATAAATGTATTAAGTACAAATCCTGGTGAAGAATCCATGTTCCAAAAAGCTAATATGAGTGCCTTAGCAGAGTCTGCTGCTTTGCAAGGAGCAAGCACATCCTTTGATATGATCGCGAAGTATTACCTTGAAATGGTTGATGCTAGTTGGCCAGTGGTTGAAGTATTAGGCGGTCGAGAGGTCGACTTCATCGTTCAACGTGGTGTTTCTCTAAAATTAGGTAGATAAATTATGATGAATGAAGAAGTGAATGCTAAATCACCAAAGGACCAATGGATAGAAATAGCATATACGACAATTAGACTATCTTTGATAGTGCTAACAATTGCGTTGATATCCTCAACACTCACAGAGTATCAATTGCGTCCCTTACAATCGGAAATTGAACAGCTACAGCGTAATACGGTTACGGTTAGAGTTTTTGATGAAGATGCTGTTCTTGAGTTGTTCGCCAGTGAAGGCTATGACATGAAGACTCAGTTCGAATATGTGGATATATTAAAGATCTTACTAGAACACAACAATATCTTAGTGGTGAAAGGTGAGTCAGTGAAGTTTAACTTAAATGTTTCAAATCTTAATGTTCACTCGATTGATATTCTTCGTAACAGTATTGCAGAACTTGGAATACCAAACCCCCGGTTAAATAATGAAAAAGCATATTCAGATCGAGAGCAAACCCAAAGGGACATTATCAACGAATTACTGAAATCCCCTAACCTCAATTGACATCCCTCCATGCAGAGCAAGTGTGGCTAACACACTTGTTTTGCCACCATCTTTAGAACTAAACAGTCTCTCTAGATTGTTATCAAGTCAAACGCTTTACTGGTTACCCTGCAATGATGAGTAACATGCAACTTAATTGCCTTCTCCAATTGCTTGCAGTTCTGAGCTACAAATCTCCTAAATTTAGACAATGTTATAAAATACATTTTGACTACCTCTAAGTGCTTCCCCTTGGTTAGAGACTGTATATTCATTAGTGAGATTTCATCAACAATCAATTCATCATTCATTACATACATCCATAAATATTGCTTTCAAATATTTTACTAAAATCCCCCCTTTCCCAATCCAGTTAAGATGTCGATATTTGCAATCTTAAATCCATTACTCCTTGAGCAATCATGTAATCATACAGGCAATATGTAAGAGGAATACTGTAATGAGCATAAAAATCAAGACGTTATTAACATCTATATTTGTTGTAACTAGCTTTTCTAGTGTTGCAGAAACAATTTCAACAGAAGATGTAAAAACGAAATTCGAGAAACTACTACCATTTGAAGTCACTACGGTTGCAGATGCTCCTATTGATGGTTTTTACCAAATAGAATCTGAGAAGGGTATTTTTTATGCATCTAAGGATGGTAAGAGTATTTTTTCAGGCTCATTGCATAAATTTGAAGAGGGCCTACTAAATCTAACAGCTGTACGTCAAAAAGAGCTAGCGTCAACGCAGCTTAACTCACTTCACTCCAGTCTTATTGTTTACCCAGCAAAAAATGAAAAGTATTTCGTAACGGTATTTACTGATCCAACTTGTGGATACTGCAGAAAATTACACAGCGAAATGTCCCAATACAACGAATTGGGGATAACAATTGCGTATGCCGCATACCCTCGCGGTGGTGTTAACTCGCAAATGGCAAATACTCTTAAAAATATTTGGTGCTCAGATAACCAGTTACAAGCCATGGACCGAGCAAAAGCAGATCAATCAATTCCAAGCAAAACATGCAGTAGTCCAGTTGATAAAATGTATAACATTGGCAGCGCTCTTGGTATCAACGGAACTCCAGCGATATTCCTTCCAAACGGAGAGCTTGTTCCAGGTTACCAACCAGCTCAACAACTACTTTCCACTTTGGAGAGTAAAGGATGAGACTAAACCCACGTTTAATATCAATTGTCACAGCATTACTTTCAGCTACTCCGCTAATGGGTAATACGCTTGACCTTGAAGCAGCTGCAAAAATGAAGATAAGCGAAACCAAAGTTGAAGAAACTTTTTCGCAAGGAATCAAGCAGATGATGGATGAACTTGGTGACGTTGAAGTAGTTAGAATGATGCCAATAAGCCAAGTGATGTTGATTCAACTTAAAGATAAACCACCAATGTTTATCTCTTCCAATGGCCGATTCCTTATTGAAGGTGAAATCAAAGATCTATGGAATATGACACCTGTAAAAACGGCTGAACAAGCTGACTCAACTTGGTTGTTGCACCTTGACTCTTTTGGCGATGGTAGCCTGATGTCTCAAATGGCTGTTATCCCATATGGCAATCCATCAATTCCCAAACAAGCTCGCATATTTGTCTCACCAACAGCCAAAGAATCCCAAGAATTTGTAAAAAGCCTCGATCCAATGGAGGTCAATGTTGATCTGGTTATTTTTCCACATGAAAAAGGGGCAATAACTCCGGCAATGAAAGCATGGTGTGGTTACTCAACAACAGACACTATTCAGGCTCTCATCACTGGTAAGACAGAAAAAATTAACCAAAGAGAATGTTCAGAAGTTGACCTTAAGAAGGTTATGACTCCCATGCTAATGGCCACTTACCTAGATATAAATAAGGTTCCATACCTTGTACGAATAGATGGTCGTCGTTCTTCTGGAGTGCCCAAAAATACATTGTCATGGCTGGAAAATAAACCCCAATTAGACGCTGAAACAACGGATAAAACCATTGCTATAGGAGCACATTCAGAATGAAGAAACTAGCACTAGCGATTTCTTTCACGTTAAGCACGCTTTCCTTATCTGGGTGTATGTTACAGGTCGGTGAGGATGAATTCAGTTGCCCTTATGATGGTAAAGGTGCAGCTTGTTCATCAGCACGTCAGATCCATGATTTGACCAATAACAGAGATAATCTAGAGGGATTGAATATCTCCAATGGAAGTGTAACTGGGTACATTGATGATGATGGTGTTGAATATTTAGACCAAGACCACACAGAGCATAAACATAATCAAAAAGAGCAGAAAGAGTATCAAGATAATTCTACCGAGTCTGTTAGCACTGAAGATTATGATCTCATTGACAGACCATTTGGATACAGCGAAAAATCCAATGAAAATGAAATTGCTCAAGCAAAACCAGATCTAGTTGATCATGGTCGCGCTAAAGATGCTGCATACCAGCCATTATCTCAAAAAAGATACGATACCTTTCCCGCAGCACAGTCAATTCCAGAGCCGATAAACCGAACGTTTGGTGCAGTAGAGGGAATCGAGACTGAACATGGACAACTAATGGTCCATCGTCAATCCCCAATGGCTTTAGCGCCTGAACCTTTAGCAGTGCTTCAACAACCCAAGACGATGAGAATTTTAGTGGCCTCATGGACTGATGATGCCGGTGACTTGCACATGCCTGGATACGTTTACGTCGAAGTTGCACCTAAGAAGTGGCTAGTTGGTGAACATGCCAACAAGCGTCCCGGTCGAATTGTTCCACTTCAAATACAGAAGACAACTCAAGAAGAAGAACGAAGACAAAGCAAGGCCAAAAAAGGCTATAGCAGTCTTGGCATTACAGAAAGATAAGGGATTAATGATGGGTGTTTTTTCTAGTTACTTTCAGAAGCTTAAAAAGCTAACACAATATGAAAATGCTGAGCAGCTATTTGGGTTCGCTGCATATGAAGATGGGTACTATCTATTAGAGGGGGGTGGAATGGCAGTCATGTTTTGTTGCCAACCCACACCTGGGTGCAATGAAGATCTAAAGAATACATTTGATGCCATCTTTAAAAAGGACTTCCCTGCAAATACAACTATTCAAACCCAACTCGTTGCATTATCCGACATTAGCTACTTCAGTCAACAGTATGAACTTACCCGAGGAAATCGTCTTTTAGGTTCTGATAACGAGCTTACTACCTCTATGGCTCAGTCTTTACTAAACGATTTTGAGGGGAAAGTATTCAATGAAATGGATAATGGCGCCAAAATGCGAGATTTCGAGTTTTGGTTCACTGTGCGTATTCCAACTGCAGAACTGGTACCTAACGCCCGTGAACTAAGTCGGTTCAATGAAATCATATTAGACATTGAAGAAAGCTTACAGGGCGTAGGACATCACCCAAGAAAATTAGCTCCACAAGATCTCCTGTGGAGATTGCAATCCTTATTTAACTCATCAAAAGATGCTGCTTGGCGGAATATAAACAATAAGCCCAATGCTTCACACAGCTTTAACCAGCAAATTGTTGAGTCTGGAAATTCAGTTCACTTTACTCCTAATGGAGTTATTACAGGCAAACCGAAATCAGCAGATAAAAGTGGGACTATTGAACTAGAAGAAGATAATCAAACACACATACGAATTATGTCACTGCAATCATTACCAGACGAAATGGTATACGGACAAATGTTTGACATGATTGGGGATTGGCAAAATGGCCACTTTGCACACGGTGACCCATATATTATCTCAACACTTATGCACTACCCTGAGCAAAGCAAAGCTAAAAGCGACTTAGCCGCAGGACGGCAATGGTTACTTGCACAGGCAAAGGGAAAAGTACTCGAGTATTTTCAGGGCTTAGCTGACCAAAAACAAGACTATGATCAGATGTGGCGAGAAGTAGACCAAGAGGGCGCTAAAATTGTGCACTCCGGTACTCATGTCATCGTCTTTTCACCAAATGAAGCAGCTAGTAAGAAATCAGTTTCAAAAATGAAGCGGTACTATGATAGTAAACGCATTACATTTGTCACCGAATCGGTATTAACAGGTCCCCTTCTATTACAAAATATCCCCTGCATGATGGATGAGGGGTATTCAAATTTTCAACGACACTCAGTGTACTCCTCAGATGCTTTGGTCTTTTTGACACCACATATGTCGAATTGGAAAGGCAACACAAGCCTTCCAATAGTTCCACTGACAACTCGTTCAGGGCAAGTTTTCTTTTGGGACTTATTCAAAACCGATGGCGGATACAACTTCTTATTAAGTGCAGCAACCGGTTCAGGTAAATCTGTACTGATGAACTACATAGTTAACTGCTATTTGAATTCTGGTATTAAGCAAGGCGGTAGCTTGCGACGATTACCGCATCAGAGAAACTACCAAATACCAGAGCCTGATGATGGAGCTCAAGTGTTTCTAATGGATACTGGCCGCTCATATCAAAACTTAGCCGAAATGTTTACAGATAGTCAGTTCATTTCCTTTGACGATAGTTTTCAGTATTCCATGAATCCTTTTCCTACGATCACCCAATGGACGGGTGAAACAGGTCAAGGGCCGCTGATCTTGACAATGTTTAAAGCAATGGCCGCACCTAAGCATGGCGTATCAGAGGTACAACGTTCTGAGATGATGACCATGCTTACTGACATGTGGAATGAATATGGGCAAAAATCCACGGTTACTATTTTTGTTGAACGTTGCTCAAAGCATCCAGAAGATTACATGCGCCAAATTGGTAAACAACTTCAACTATTTGCTGAAGGCGGGGTTTACGGTCATTACTTTACAAATACAAAACCACCTATCGACTTTAACGGGCGCCTAATTGTCATTGAAACAGAAGAGTTAGCTACAGATATTCATTTACAACTTGTTGTGATCCTAGGAATCATCACGCAAATTCAAGACAAAATTTTCTCTGGTGGAACTGACCGTAAGAGCTTATTTATCCTCGAAGAAGCATGGCAATGGATGGCTGGTGATGCTGGTGGAGAAAAAGCTGCACTTATTGAGTTCGTAGGTGAGTTTTTACAAGCGGCATTCCGAAAGTTCAGAAAGGTACGAGCTTCTGGAGGAGTAATAACTCAGTCACTTCTTGATGCTACCCAAAACTCGGTTGGACAAGCCATTTTAGCAAACACTGACTGGAAGTTATTCCTAGGTCAAGACCCAACCTCAGTAGACAAAATTCAGAATACCAAGGCTTTTACAGCAACAGACTCTCAGTTCCGTCAAATGAAGTCTGTTCATACTCGAAAAGGACATTATTCAGAGATTATGATTTTTCATAAGTCCATGTCTGAAGTTTGTCGACTAGAACTAGAACCTGAAACACTCATGATTTTCTCAACTGATCCAGACGATCGGGAGCTTATGAAAAAGTATAAGGGGCTCGGAAATAACATTCAGGAGTCAGCCCGGTTATCTGTTCTTGAGAAAAGAGGGTTTTAGATGGTTTAGGCATCAGTACAGGACAGTTAGAGCCTGAGTCAATCTATAAATTTGTAAACGTTACTTTGATTTGCGGATTCGCTGGATACCCTACTTTCGATAGGAGTTATCTGGCGATACCGTACTTTTGATCATGGGCGAATTTCTATACCCTACTTTTAATCAGTAATTGATTACATTTTGTTCTCACAGTCTTGTTCTATCGTGCTGATTATTCCTTTCTTTATGCAATACTTCATAAGTTACAGGTAGTTAATAAACATTGATCTATTTAAGACTTACCCGAATAGCATGCGACATTGAGCTAAATAAGTTCAGAAATGATGACTTATCAGGAGCTAGAAGGCCAAACGGAAAATATGAATAAGTACAAATACTGGCTTAGGTAATGGGTTTAGACACCAGATATGGATAATTTTAGACATAATTAGCAAAAAGATTATTAGTAACGTATTTTGGATCGTAAGTAAGGTATATTTGATTGAAAGTAGTGTATTCGTAGTAGGTGAATTATTTTGAAAGCACTCAATTTAGAGATAAAACATAGTGGATGTGATCATAAGTAAGGTATAAATGATCGTAAGTAGGTTATAAACGATCTAAAGTAACGTATAAATATGCTTAGTGATCGAAAGTAAGGTTAAATTCCTATGCGGTGATCAAAAGTATTGTATCTATGCGTAAAGTGGATCATTAGTAATGTTAATTAAATTTTGAACCACCAGCCTAAACAATAAACGAAAAACAAGAGTTGCGATTAAACGATGAGCAACTTTAGACTGAAAGTAGTGTATTTTGAATCTAAGTAGTGTATATGTATTCAAAGTAGTGTATTAGTTCCATGAAACCTCGTTATCCAGAGATACCAAGTTTCAACTGAATCGAATAAGAGCAAGAATAATGAATAAAAAATACCAATCACCTTCTGTAATTGATGACACTATTTACATCAACTCAGATGATATCATTGAGTATTCCGGCCAAAAGAACGTTTCATCTCGTGTCTTTAACCCTTTTTTCTGCATTAACAAAAGGGTGCCCAAGTGCTTAATGGATAAAATCAAATCTCAAGATGTAGATGATTTGGAAAAAATTATCTTTGGTGAATCCCCTCTTTTGTCAAAGAAGATCGAATTAGCTTATTGGGATAAATCTGAAACTATAGACTTTGATGAGATGAGAGTAGATCTGTATGGCTCTGTGGGTCTTGCAGATGATAGAAGTGTCTTAGATGGTATTATTGCTAAGGGTGATCAAATAGTTACTAAAGGGAAAACCATTCGTCTTGGTGATGTATTTGAGTTTTTGGACATCGATGTTTCTGATATCTACACTAAGCAGCAACTTTCAAAGCCATTGTTGAATCGTGGTACCTACTATCACATTACCACTTCGGACTTGTTCAAGCACTTGAATATGGAGTTACAGACAAAGAATAGAAAGATGATTCGAACTCGAATTGATCGGTTGTCTAAGATGTTGTTCCGTATCACTAAGTTCAGAGAAGGTATTGAACTGCCAAATCCAGAAAATAGGCAGTTTATTTATCCAGAAGAACAATATTTCATCCTGGATAAGAACAAGCTTAAGAATAAAAATAACTTCACAGCTGATACATACACAAATATTTTAGTCTGTGTTAATGATGATTATGTAAAAGATCTTGATAGCGATGGGTTTCTCACTAGAACCCGGTTGCTGCAGGTTTACCATGACTTCAATTCTATCAATGGTCTACCGGATTTTCTAAAATATCTAGACTCAAATAAGCGCTCTTTTATTCATACTAAGAAATTAAGTTGGTTGATTGATAGATACCTTGGTTCAAAGACCGAAGAGTCCATGCAAGGGCTCAACCTTTATCATACAAAGAAAAAGCTCACTGATGTCATAATCAAAAATGCACCTAAGATTTTCGAGCATTTTCAGCTTAGGCTTGAGGTATTGATAAATGATGATAGCAAAAAAGTGGACTATCAGTTTTTTCATGCTCCTGGGGATAGCAACTAATGAAGGCCCTGAAAGTAACGAAAAAGGTTGTTGATAACTTAAGCAACACAGCAAAAAACAATTATATTTTAAAAGGATTACAACGAAAGGGGGTAGCATTCATCAATGCAGCGCCTGATACAGGGAAGTCGTTTTTATCATTAAGCATCGCAGTTGAATGTGCAACTAGCCTTAATCTTTTAGGGTTAAAGTTAACCGATGATCCATTAAAGGTAGCCTACTGGCCAGCAGAGGATAATATCCATATCACTGGCGAAAGGCTTCAAGAGGTTTTAGATAATCTAGATTCGGATTCAATAGAATCAATAGGTAGAAATTTTGCTCTTATCGATTCTATTGACCCTATCTGTTCATCAAAGAAAGCTTCTGAAGATGAAAAACAAGCTGTTAGTACAAATAAAGCTCGACTTATTAACATCCTAATAGGTAATAAAACAAAAGTGCTTATCATTGATACTGTTCGCTCTGCTATTGGTAGTGCAGATGAAGTCGATGATGATTACCAGATAAAGAAAACAATTGTCGATATTGCTGAGGCAGCTGATTGTGCAATTTTTATTGTTCATCATGTAACTAAAGCGGTAGCCCAGGGGAAAGTAACTAAATCAGCGGTTTCGCAATCAGGTTTATCAATTCTCGGCTCTTATAGTAAGTTGCATCTCATGTTGCATCATGAGACACGTCGAGATGTCACAGAGACTATCTTATCATTTAGTAAGGCCAACTATTTAAAGCAATCTGAAAAGGAACCGGTGACTGTTGCGATTAAAAATGGCTTGATGAGAGCTCAAGGCTTCACCCGGTTAAAGCCAAGTAAACCCTCTAAACCCATAATGGAACCTGTAGTTAGCAATGTAGTGGTAGATGAAATAGTTACTAAACCTATTAAAGAAGAGACGCTACCTGAAGATCATAAGCCCCAAGTACAGGTATCCGCAGAACTTGGACAACCAAAAGTAGTTGAGATCTCTACATCCTTTGTGGATAACAGTGATTTATATACTGATGAGCAACTGTTAATTATTAGGAAAAAGGAAGAAAAAAAGCAAAAGTCCAACAAACGTTAGGTTAGTATTTCTTCTTATAAAGCGGCTATTTAGTCGCTTTTTTATTGCTCTTTAAGAGTTATATTCTCGAACAATTTTGATCAGAAGGAATGTATGTTTTTCTAGGATTGATCGAAAGATAAGTGGCAAATAGATTAAAAAGATCGCGGGTAGGGTTTGATTGATCGCAAGTAGGTTTAGATCGATCGTATTGAGTGTATTTTAAGGCTTGTTTGATCGAAATGTATGTATTTGAAAGGCTTCCTAATGATCTTTTTAATCTATTCCTTAAGGAATAGATTTAATGATCTACAGTCTTGCTAGATAGCAAGCCTGTGAGTACAACCACTAGAACAATCCTAAAGGCTTGTATCTAGTGATTGTACTTCTATAAAAGCAAAGCATGGAATCATTCTGAAGTAGAGATTTATCAATGAAGTTTTGGTCTTTGAGTTGTAAAGCCTTTTGCGTAAGCAACCTTCCAGGCCGAATCAATTAACTCATTATCGAGATGTGTTACATCCCTACCCAATAACTCACCAATAGCTGCCTTACTGACTTCATTAATTATTGCTTTACTATGTCCATCAGTAAGATATTTTTTTTCTAGTTTAGCTAGTGTTAGTTCAGAAAATGAATGTTGCATAATGACACTGATTATTTTAGCTAAGCTAAAAGATCGAGACTCGGTTCTAATAAATCTGTTTATCTGCATGTTTATTAAGTTGTCGTTCGTGTGTTCCATAAAGCAAATCTCTAAGTAAATTATGGTTCTTAAGTTATGTCACTTCTCGATTTCGGCAACTACCTAACTGAATCCATGATTAATGATACTGTTTTTAAGATGTCTCTATCAATCACTGCATAGCGTTAAGCAAATCTTTTGAGGTTGGATATGATTTAAGAAAGAACCCATGTTAGAAGTCGATACAGGACCTTTTTAATCATATGTTTTTTTATGAAAAGCTGACATCTTTGTCATTTAGAGTATTCATCGTGACTTTGAATACTCTAATAACTGATACATCCTCATAATCTTCTTCATCAAACTCATCAGCCCAAGTTGCAGCTATCTCCCTTGTAATAGGGAGTTCCTCAATGGTTTCATCAATACTGATGGGTAGCTCCATATGAGCGATTCGCTGCTTTAAGCTACGCTCTATAGAAGGTTCTATCGAAAAAACCTGAAGCTCAGTTAAATCTGAATGAATGAACCTTTCTAAAACTTTATTTAGCATTAGTTGTGCATTAGGGCATCGGTTTGCTTGCAAATTACAGTTCATGACAATCTCCTACAGGGTTAGCTCAGGGCAAGGAAAGATACGCAAGTCCCTGCATACAATTGACCCTATCCGGCGGTCTGTGCCTTTGATGATTTTTATCGCGCCGTCATCACTCATTGTCACCTTATTTTTCAACCAGAACTTGTCTTCTTTACTGTCTAGTGGCAGGTTTACTTCCTTTAACTTATTCCATGAAAGCTCATCGTTTAGAAGCATTTCATCAAACAGTGAGCGACCAATGAAGCCCAATGCATTTGCAAAAATGGCTTTGGTAAACATAGAGCCCTCATGCACTTCGTTATAATTTTCAACATCCAAGTTATTAACAGGCAATATTGAGAACACTGCACACAAAAAGCCTCTGCATAATTCTAATGAAGTTTCGTAATTGCCTTCAATCGCAAAGTGTTTTTGGGCTGTTGATGGGGTCAGTTTAAGAAACTTTTGAATTAGCGATGTAAATTGGTCATAACTCCAAAGATGACCCTGCTTAATTTTCCCGTGTAACGCAATACGCTTCTTAATAGTCTCTGCTCCGTTTATTTCTATATCTAACAATTCATTTAGAAAACGCGAGAAGGTAGAACCTGTATCAAAGTGCTTAGATATTGATTTATTTGGCTTTCGTAAACTCACATGATAGTCGGCAAAGACCTGTCTTATAAGTTTTACTGCTTTTGGTTCTGATAATGAATTTGTGCCGGTAACAATAAGCTTCACAGAAATAGTGTGATCAAAGTATTTATCTGAGCTGTCTAATGACATCAACCATTTGATGAACGTGGATCGCCCTTGACCATCGCAGATAAATCGATCTGAAAGTTGGTCTAATGAAGCTTGAATAATGTGACTATTGCCCATAACCATCTCATCAGTTACAGAAAGTTCATTGGTGAAAATTGTCATATTCGGAAATACAGGCCCTTCGCTGGTCTCCCAATACTTCTTTAAACCATTTATACGCGCTGCATCAACGTCACGTTGCTTTTTAAACTCTTCATCTAATACATCAGAGTTCTCTTCAATTCTAAAGTGATCGGCAATTTCTCTGAAAGTCACAAGCGTTTCGTATGTAGTTACCCCGAGCGCTTCTATCCCTTCCTTGCTCTTGAACAATACTAGCTTTAATGCTTCCCCAATCGGCGAAGTCATTACGTGATTTGAAGAAGGTAAATTGATTGCTAATGAAGTTCCCATGACAAGCTCCTAAACACATTTGATGATTCATATTCGTCTATTTCATAAATAGAGTCAACCTATATTGCGATATTTATTGCAATATAGGTTTTACATGTATATAGTTGAGGTAAGTTAAGAAGTGGAGCAAAACAATGACAGCAGCAATTACATTTAATCCTTCAGAGATAATTGACGTATTAGATTTGAATGGATTGGCTTATGAAGAACAGGCGAAACTTCAAACTGTTGTTGATTTGTTCCATAAAGGGGTTGCAGAACTTCGTACCTTGATTGAAGCAGGCTCGATACTTTTCTGTCCGGTCTCTCAGGGGAAGGACAGCACAATTTGTGAATTGATGGCGCTTGAAGCATACAAACAGGCGCTAGAGGCTGGTACGATCGAATCTCAGCGACCACTTATACTGACTACAGTTAATACACTTGGCGAAGCAATCCCGATGACCATGTATGTATCCTATGCCCGTAAACGCCTCATAAAATACGCGCAGGAAAATGGTATAAGCCTCTATTACGACATCGTAAAACCACCTATGAATGACGAATATTTTATTAAATTCACAGGTGGACAAAAGCTCATTCCCAACGACAACTGGGATTTGCCAGATGGACACGGTACGGTGGATTTGGAGATTGACAGCGGGAAGGAAAAGAAAAAACGTAAAAAGTAAGGTAAGACAATCCAGTTCTTGCTTTGTTATAGAGGCTAAATATAGTTTAGATTCTTAAGTTTATTGATCTAAATGCAACTTAGTAGAGGGAGCTGACTCATTCAGACCATCGCTACTTTGAGCTGTAATAGCTGAGAAGCTCACAAAAAAGCTCTTTGGTATAACGTTACTAATTGTTGAGGCTTTTAAATTTTAGGCAACGAATGCCAATCATC
>NZ_MPHJ01000014.1 GCF_001957125.1 Shewanella sp. UCD-KL12
AATTCTCTGGATGTCAAGAGTAGGTAAGGTTCTTCGCGTTGCATCGAATTAAACCACATGCTCCACCGCTTGTGCGGGCCCCCGTCAATTCATTTGAGTTTTAACCTTGCGGCCGTACTCCCCAGGCGGTCTACTTAATGCGTTAGCTTGGGAGCCCAGTAACTAAGTTACCAAACTCCGAGTAGACATCGTTTACGGCGTGGACTACCGGGGTATCTAATCCCGTTTGCTCCCCACGCTTTCGTACCTGAGCGTCAGTCTTTGTCCAGGGGGCCGCCTTCGCCACCGGTATTCCTTCAGATCTCTACGCATTTCACCGCTACACCTGAAATTCTACCCCCCTCTACAAGACTCTAGTTTGCCAGTTCAAAATGCAATTCCCAGGTTGAGCCCGGGGCTTTCACATCTTGCTTAACAAACCGCCTGCGTACGCTTTACGCCCAGTAATTCCGATTAACGCTTGCACCCCTCGTATTACCGCGGCTGCTGGCACGAAGTTAGCCGGTGCTTCTTCTGCGAGTAACGTCACAGATAGCAGTTATTAACTACTACCCTTTCCTCCTCGCTGAAAGTGCTTTACAACCCGAAGGCCTTCTTCACACACGCGGCATGGCTGCATCAGGGTTTCCCCCATTGTGCAATATTCCCCACTGCTGCCTCCCGTAGGAGTCTGGGCCGTGTCTCAGTCCCAGTGTGGCTGATCATCCTCTCAGAACAGCTAGGGATCGTCGCCTAGGTAAGCCATTACCTTACCTACTAGCTAATCCCACCTAGACTCATCTAATCGCGAAAGGCCCGAAGGTCCCCTCCTTTCCCCCGTAGGGCGTATGCGGTATTAGCAGTCGTTTCCAACTGTTATCCCCCACGACTAGGCAGATATCTAGGCATTACTCACCCGTCCGCCGCTCGACAGCAAAGGTGCAAGCACCTTTTTTGTTCTCACCCGATTAAGGATGAAGAACGGCTCAATGAATTCTGATTCGTTTAGAAGACTCGGAAGAATCTTAAAAACGTTTGTACATATTGCTATGAACATTCATCGTTACATTGAGTTAAATTTTTGATTGTCTCGTGAGAGACAATTTCGAATAACTCAACACCTGTGAATGTCCACACAGATTACTTGATAAATTGTTAAAGAGCGTTGCATCATCTTTCAGATGCAGCCATAAGACGCTAGGTCGTTGGCTTGAGGAGGCGTATTCTACACTTCCCGTTGTTGGCGTCAAGTGCTTTTTTAAAATGTTTTTAAAATCGCTTAACTCGTTGCCCTGACTGCTTTTCATCTTAGTAAGCTTATCGCTAAATAAGACTGCTTTGCCGTGTCAGTGGATGCGCATTATAGGGAACTCAGCTCTGATCGCAAGCGCTTTTTTCAAGAATAATGATCTTTTTATTCACTTGCACACTCTACGTACAGAACTAACTGGTTACCCCCAGCTTTATCCACAGATGGTTGAATATTGCTTAAGTAGCACACAGTTTAGCTTGCTATAGCGTTTATGCCATTTACTATGAAGATTATTAATCTTACGGATATAGATATAAAAAAGCCGCTCTAGTTAGAGCGGCTTTAAATTACATATCATGCACAGTTTAAGATAGCTTACCGTGGCATTGCTTGTACTTGCGACCTGAACCACAAGGACATGGGTCATTACGCCCAACTTTAGCTCCGTCACGGACTGTTGGTGTATGAGCAGCTAATGCTTCAGCTTCCTCAGCGCCAACTAAACTGTCTGCGGCTGCATGTTGGTAATCACGACGGATCTTAGCTTCCTCTTGACGACGACGCTCCTCCATCTCTTCAACATCTGACTGAGCTTGAACTTGAACCTTTGACATAACGCTAATAACGTCATGTTTTAAACTTTCTAGCATCTGCTGAAATAGCTCAAAAGACTCACGCTTGTACTCTTGCTTAGGATTCTTTTGTGCGTAGCCGCGTAAGTGGATCCCCTGACGTAAGTGATCCATCGCCGCTAAATGCTCTTTCCAAAGACCATCTAAGGTTTGTAGCATCACGGCTTTCTCGAATTGACGTAGTACTTGCGCACCAACCATCTCCTCTTTAGCTGCATATGCGTTAACCCAAGTTTCGACAATACGCTCACGAAGTGTTTCTTCGTGCAAATCATCTTCTTTGTCTAGCCACTCTTGAATAGGCATCTTAAGTGCGTACTCTTGCTCTAGTCGCTTCTCAAGCCCTGCAACATCCCATAACTCTTCAACTGACTGTGGCGGGATATACTGGTCGACTAAGCCATTAACAACATCTTCTTGGATGTTGACTATTGTGTCTTGGATACTTTCAGCATCCATCAACTCATTACGCTGAGCATAAACAACTTGACGTTGATCATTCGCAACATCATCAAACTCGAGCAGTTGCTTACGAATATCAAAGTTTCTAGCCTCAACCTTGCGCTGCGCATTTTCAATAGCACGAGAGACCCAAGGGTGCTCGATCGCTTCACCTTGTTCCATACCAAGCTTCTTCATCATTGAAGAAACACGATCTGAAGCAAAGATACGCATCAAGCTATCTTCCATAGATAGATAGAAACGTGATGAACCAGCATCACCTTGACGACCTGAACGACCACGAAGCTGATTATCGATACGACGTGACTCGTGACGCTCTGTACCTAGAATATGAAGGCCGCCCGCAGCCACAACTTCATCATGTCGAACTTGCCAATCCGCTTTTATCTTAGCTTTTTGCTCAACTGTTGGATTAGTTAAAGCATCAACTTCTATTGCCCAGTTACCGCCTAAGACGATATCCGTACCACGACCTGCCATATTGGTAGCAATAGTAACAGCGCCTTTACGACCTGCCTGTGCAACAATATCAGCCTCACGTTCGTGGAACTTCGCATTCAATACTTCATGTGGGATTTTTTGCTGTTTCATCAAACGAGCTAATAACTCAGATTGCTCAATTGACACTGTACCTACTAGTACTGGTTGACCACGCTCTCGACAGCCTTGAATATCTTCAATAATTGCTGCGTATTTTTCATCAGGTGTTAGGAATACCAAGTCTGCATGATCCTTACGAACCATAGGACGGTTAGTCGGTATAACAACAGTGTCTAGGTTATAGATATGTTGAAATTCGAATGCTTCGGTATCTGCAGTACCTGTCATACCAGCTAACTTCTCATACTGACGGAAGAAGTTCTGGAATGTAATTGATGCTAAAGTTTGGTTCTCATTTTGAATATTAACCGCTTCTTTAGCTTCAACGGCCTGATGTAAGCCTTCTGACCAACGACGACCAGGCATAGTACGGCCAGTGTGCTCATCGACAATAATAACTTCATTGTCTTGCACAATATAATCTACATCTTTTTCAAATAGAGTATGTGCACGTAAAGCTGCATTAACATGGTGCAGTAGTGAGATATTTGAAGCTGAATATAGTGAATCACCTTCAGCTAACATGCCGCGCTCAGTAAGAAGTACTTCGACCTTTTCCTGGCCACGCTCTGTCATATGAACTTGCTTGGCTTTTTCATCGATTGAGTAATCGCCATCACCAATCTCTTCTTCTGTATCCTCTTTCTCTTGGCGTACCAAGTGAGGGATAAGCGTATTGATCTTAGTGTAAAGCTCTGAGCTATCTTCTGCTGCACCTGAAATGATCAGTGGCGTTCGTGCTTCATCGATAAGAATCGAATCGACTTCATCAATCAATGCATAATGCAGTGGACGCTGTACTCGCTCTTGTGGCGAGAAAGCCATATTGTCACGTAAGTAATCGAAACCAAACTCGTTGTTAGTTCCGTAAGTAATATCAGAATTATAGGCGTCTTTCTTCTCTTGCTGACCAAGACCCGCGACATTAATACCGACTGTAAGACCTAAAAACTCAAAAAGTGGGCGGTTGTTCTCCGCATCACGAGCCGCAAGGTAGTCATTCACAGTAATGACGTGAACACCTTTACCGGTGAGTCCATTAAGATAAGCAGGCAGTGTCGCAGTAAGAGTTTTACCCTCACCCGTACGCATCTCAGCAATACGGTTACTATCTAGAACCATGCCACCTAACATTTGCACATCAAAGTGACGCATATCGAAGACACGCTTTGAAGCTTCGCGTACAACAGCGAAAGCCTCAGGCAGAACATCATCTAATGTTGCTCCACCATCAAGGCGGTCACGAAACTCTGACGTTTTTGCCTTAAGCTCATCATCAGTTAACTTTAGGTACTCATCTTCAAGTCCATTGATCTTTGTAACAACTTTACCTAAAGACTTAAGCGTACGATCGTTGCGACTACCAAATAATTTTGTCAGTATTTTACCAAACATCTGAACCACTTTTTATGTTGTTGGCCTAGTCCCTGTCGAGTCTGAGAGCCTATTTTTAAGTTAACCTGCTTTGCGGTAGACATACTTCTGCGGATCTATCTGTTGTCCACCCCGCAACACTTCATAATGCACATGGGGCCCAGTCGAACGACCAGTGCTTCCCATTTTAGCAATATTCTCGCCTTTGGCGACGACATCACCCACAGTTACTGACAGAGTTTTATTATGTCCATAGCGAGTTCTGAGACCATTACCATGATCGATCTCTATTAACTCACCATAACCAAACATTTTTCCTGACCAAGTGACTACACCAGCAGCTGTTGCAATCACATTTGAGCCCTCTTTACCGGCAAAGTCGATACCTTTATGTATCGTTCTGCGGCCATTAAAGGGATCATTACGTAAACCGTAGGGCGACGATAACCATCCTTTACGGATAGGACGCCCAGATATATAACGCTCTTCATCTATATGGAGATTAGATGAAACAGTTTCAAGTATTGAAAGTTGAACATTATTATTATCTATTCGTGAAACTAGCCTATCCATATCTAGGATAAGCTGATCAAGCTCGATGTCTGTACCTAACTCACTTAGGCCACCGACACCAACCTCGGAAGAGAAATCAAATTGATCTTCTAGTTGATTATTTTTGGCAACTTGCTGACCCATAGCTTCTAAGCGCGTCACTTTCGCCTGCATTCGAGCAACATGAGTCACTAGCGTTGCAAGCTGCGACTCTGTCGCCTCTTTAAGCTCGATAAGTTCGCTCTTATGCTCTTCACGAGCAAGGCGTTCATTATCAGCTTGAGTCTGCTGTTGTAGAAATTGTTTGGCATTATGCTGATATAAACTCGTGCCAGCTGCAATGAGCAACATGGGCAGTAGTAACCAACGCTTACCGGGCTGCCATCTTGTGGCGCCATTTCGACCTTGAATAAAAACTGTTACACTCATAGCCTAATTAAGCCATTTTATTATCATATGAAAAAGCCCCCTCAGGACCTAAGCCAACTACTGCATCAGAATGGGCAATTGCCAAACATTGCTGAAAAAGCAGAACTTCTTTTGCACTTGGATCATTACGTCAAGCAAGTGCTAACAGGCCCAGTCTCCAAGCAACTAAAAGTTGCCAATCTCCGCCAGGGTGTTCTTGTTATTGAAACGACTACTGCAGCTTGGGCAGCAAGAATAAACTTCCAAAAAGCCAAAATATTGCAGCAACTACAAGCTGAAACGCTACCTATGCTGTCCGCTATCGAAGTTAAAGTCAACCCGAGTCTCTTTCTCTATGCAACAAAGTCTAAACAGAATCACAATGAGATAAGTAAAACCGCTGCAGAGCATATCGAGGCACTAGCTGAACATACTGAGGGGTCTTTGGGACTTAAACTAAAACGGCTGGCTGCTTTAGCCAGCCGTTCGAGGCAATCATAATTCGCTACTTAAGCGAATACTGCTCCACTTGGGACTGAGAAACTCACTGGAGCTTCATCTTCCTTCTCGAAGCTAACCAACTCCCAAGCATCTTGTTGAGCCAACAAGGCACGAACTAATTGATTATTCAACGCGTGCCCAGTCTTATACGCACAGAACTCACCAACGATTGCATATCCAGCAACATATAGATCGCCAAAGGCATCTAAGATTTTATGCTTAACAAACTCATCATCATAACGCAGGCCATCGGGGTTAAGGACCTTATATTCGTCAAGCACAACTGCATTTTCCATACTTCCGCCTAGTGCTAAATTGTTAGCACGTAGATACTCAATATCACGCATAAAGCCAAACGTTCTAGCTCTACTAATATCTCGAATAAAAGCTGAAGATGAAAAATCCATCACCATATGTTGTTGACTACGGGCAATCTCTGGATGATCGAAGTCAATAGCAAAGTTTACTTTAAAACCTTTGAAAGGCTTTAACTCTACCCACTTGTCACCATCTTCTACACGTATTGTTTTAGTAATTTTTAAGTATTTCTTTGCAGCAGCCTGTTCCTGAATCCCTACTGATTGCAGTAAGAAAACAAATGGACTGGCACTGCCATCCATAATCGGAATCTCAGGGGCATCGACCTCAATAACGGCATTATCGATACCTAAACCTGCAAGCGCAGCAAAAAGATGCTCAATCGTCGAGATGCGTATGCCATCATCATTAACTAGTGCCGTACACATAGTGGTTTCACGGACAAGGTCAGCTTTAGCAGGGATAGACACTGCAGGCTCCAAGTCTGTGCGCACTAATACGATCCCTGAATTAACTGGCGCAGGCTTGATACTCAAAGTCACCTTATTACCGGAATGTAACCCTACACCGGTGGTTTTTACCATTTCTTTAACAGTTCTTTGAAAAATCATTGTCTTACCTGTTCAAATCAACAAAAAAGCACTCAACCTATGTCGATAAAAAATCGAAACACAGGCGTGGCTGGTCGGATATGCTAGCATACCTTTGCAAATTAACCAAAATTCACCTAACAAAACCTTGGTAAAGATTTAGTTAAACCACAGCAAAATACTTAAATTAATCTGCTTGTTTACGTAAAAAAGCAGGAATATCCAAATAGTCAGTTTCATTTTTTGGCGCTGGAGTTTGAGCAACTTGTACCGCTGGAGCAACATTACCAGTAACAACAGGTTGGATAAGCTCTTCGCTTTGCTGTGGCTCAACGCGCACTTCTGGTGCAACTACAGGCTCTGGACGTGGAGCAGGCTTAGATACCAATTGGATATCAGGCTTCTTCTCTGCACCAATACCGGTTGCAACAACAGTGACTCGCAGCTCATCGCTCATTTCTGGGTCGATAACAGCACCAACTACAACAGTAGCATTGTCTGAAGCGTAAGCTTTAACATGGTTACCCACTGTTTCAAACTCTTCAATGCTCATATCCATACCTGCTGTGATATTCACCAACACACCACGAGCACCAGCAAGGTCGATATCTTCCAATAATGGACTAGCTACTGCAGCCTCTGCAGCTTCTTCAGCTCGATCTTCACCACTAGCAACACCTGTGCCCATCATGGCATTACCCATTTCTGACATCACAGTTTTAACATCGGCGAAATCGACGTTTATTAGACCTGGGCGAGTAATCAACTCAGCAATACCTTGTACCGCACCAAGTAAGACGTTATTTGCAGCAGCAAATGCATCGAGTAGTGAAGTACCACGGCCTAATACTTTTAATAACTTCTCATTAGGAATAGTGATCAGCGAATCAACATGTTTTGCAAGATGCTCAATGCCTTGGTCAGCATATGACATGCGCTTCTTGCCCTCAAAAGGGAAAGGCTTAGTCACTACTGCAACAGTCAAAATACCTTCTTCTTTAGCAACTTCAGCCACGACAGGCGCAGCCCCAGTACCGGTCCCCCCCCCCATACCAGCAGCAATAAAGATCATGTCAGATCCCTTAAGGGCATTCCTGATATTTTCTCTATCTTCTTCTGCTGCCAAGCGGCCAATCTCAGGGTTTGCACCCGCACCTAGACCCTTAGTTACATCACGGCCCAATTGAATCGTTGAGCCTGCTGCTGATTTTCTTAATGCTTGTGCATCTGTATTGGTCGCAACAAATTCAACACCCTCGATATTGTGCTTTACCATATGCTCTACAGCATTACCGCCACCGCCACCGACACCGATGACCTTGATCACCGCTTCATCAGTATGACTGTCCATGATCTCAAACATGGTCTTCTCTCCGTTTTGCCTGCGTTATTTATGAAATACCAAATACTTTGATGATTAATAATTACCGTATTGGGTATTAAAACTCACCTTTAAACCAACTTTGAACCCGATTCCAAAGACTGGTTACCCCTTGTCGTTCTGGACGCTCAAACTGACGTTCAACCACCCTTCTTGCTCCATAATGTAACAAGCCAACTCCAGTTGAATATATGGGCTGATCCACATATTCAAATAAACCTTTAACCGGGAGTGGTGTTGCTACTCTCACAGGCATGCCAAATGTAGCTTCAGCTACATCTACCGCTCCTTCGATGGAAGATGTTCCACCTGTTAAGACGATGCCGGCAGCGACCTGATCTTCGAGACCTGAGTCTCTTAATTCTTTTAGCACTAATTCAAAAAGCTCTTGATACCTAGGTTCAACCACTTCGGCCAATGTATGCCTAGACATAGTTCTCGAAGGGCGCCCTCCAACAGAAGGAACCTCAATGCTATCTTCACGACTCACCATGGCGCTTCTTGCGCTAGCATATTGCACCTTTATCTGCTCAGCATGAGAAAGTGGTGTGCGGAATATCTTGGCAATATCATTAGTCACTTGGTTACCCGCTACAGGCACAACAGCACAATGTCTTAGCGCACCATTGGTATATATAGTGATGTCCGTAGTACCACCACCAATATCGACCAGACATACCCCAAGATCTTTTTCATCATTGGTTAGCACTGAATCTGCGGAGGCTATCGCTGAAAACACTAAATCATCAACCTTAAGACCACAGCGCTCTACACTCTTAGTGATGTTCTTAGCCATATCGTTAGCACAAGTAACGATATGAACCTTAGCTTCCATGCGCATACCCGACATACCTATAGGACTCTTAATTCCATCCTGAACGTCGATAGCATATTCCTGAGGTAAGACATGAAGAATTCTACGCTCTGTCGGTATCTTAACCGAGCGAGCCGTATGGATAACGTTATCAACATCATCCTGGGTCACCTCTTCGTCATTAATTGACACCATACCGTTCTCATTCTGACAGGCGATATGCTTTCCAGAGATCCCCAAGTAAACTGATGAAACTTGGCAATCGGCCATTAATTCAGCCTGATCTAATGCACGCTGAACACTACGAACGATTGAATCAAGATCGTTAACACCACCTTTATCCATACCTCTAGACTGATGAGTCCCTAAGCCAACGACACTTATCTCACCATCGGGCAGCACTTCACCTATGATCACAGCAACCTTTGAAGTTCCTATGTCCAATCCAACGATCAGATTTCTATCTTGATTCTTGGTCATTATTTACTGGCTCTCTTCTGTGCGTTTGCCCAACCTACGGCTAATCCGGTGTCGTAGCGTAAATCTACCTTTGCAACCTCTTTAGATTGCTTTTCAAGCGTGGGATACACATTAATAAATCTTTGTATCCTAGCCATTTTATCTTCTCGGCCTAACTCAAGCATGATTCCGTTTTGCAATGTCCCATGCCAAGCATGCCTTGGACTTAAACTTAAAGCTGTTAAATTAAAGCTGTTAATTTTCAGCAGTTCACTCACTTGCTTATAGGTCGTTAATACAGCTTTAGACTGACCTTCTGGGCCAGCGAGTTTTGGTAAAAGTCCAATGTCATCTTTATATGGCGCATCGAAGACTTCACCATAATTATTGAGCCAAGCATCGCCATTCCAATGAGCAACGGCCTGCTGCTCCACAAGAAAAATCTTTAACTTAGCTGGCCACTCTCGCCTTACCGAGGCTTGGTAAACCCAAGGCAGAGCCTCTAAGGCCTCTTGCACTTGATTTACATCAGCAGAAAAAAAACTTCTTTGCATCAAGTCCTGTAAAGCAATCTGTATCTCTTCATCAGAGGTATGTGTCCGCTCCCCTTTTATCGCTACCGCTTCAATGGGTAGAGCATCGGCATCATTAAGCACCAGATTGAGCTTCCAAGCTGCCATAGATAAACCTAAGACAACAAAGAGCAGGAAAAGTAAACCTGAGCAGAGGTACCAATCCACCTGCGACAGCCTTATCTTCCATCGAGTACCCATCTCAGCCCAAGACACTAAAAAAACCGTCCTATTTTACTATTTATCTGGGGAGTTCCCCCATAAATACGCCACAGAAAGTCGGTCATTATATAGACCTAAACCTGATGGTCAAAACCTCTATGTTCTTCAATGGCATACTGTTCAAAATTAAACCTTTTCTAAATCAATTCCTGACAATTCAAAACCCAATTTTGACTGTGCTAATAATTTAGATACTGCACCAATATTTCCAGCGCCTTGCGTTAAGAGCAGGTCACCTTCTTGTAGTACATCTGGTAGCAAGTTAACTAACTGCTCAACTCCAGCAGCAAAAATAGGATCTAGCTGCCCACGCTGTCTGATAGAACGGCATAATGCTCGACTATCTGCACCTGGCACTGGCGCCTCTCCCGCAGCATATACATCGAGTAAAATGAGGCAGTCAACTTGAGACAGCACCTCTACAAAATCTTCATATAGATCCCGTGTTCGGCTATAGCGATGGGGCTGATATATCATCACTAGTCGTTTATCAGGCCAGCCTAACTTCGCCGCTTTGATAGTCGCAGCAACTTCGCTAGGATGATGTCCATAATCATCAACTAACATCACTTCGCCTTTATCAGTCACAAAGCTACCTAGTTGCTGAAAGCGGCGCCCAATTCCTTGGAACTCAGCCAAGGCACGGACTATCGCTTCATCTTCAATCTCATCTTCTGTCGCGACTGCAATTGCAGCGAGCGCATTTAAAACGTTGTGCTCGCCAGGTAGGTTAACGACAACTTGAATATCTTCTACGCCTTCACGCCTAAGCGTAAACTGGCTGCTATAACCTTTCTGCTCAAAATTCAGAGCGCGAATATCGGCATCTTCACTGAAGCCGTAAGTCACAATTTTTCGGCCAACATTCGGCAGTAACTCACGGTTCACAGGATCATCAATGCACATCACTGCGACACCATAAAATGGCAAGTTGTGTAGAAAATCGATAAAAGTTGATTTTAACTTTTCAAAATCTCCACCATATGTATCCATATGGTCTGCTTCGATATTCGTAACCACACTAACCATTGGCTGCAGATGTAAGAAACTTGCATCACTCTCATCGGCTTCAGCAATTAAGTAACGGCTGTGCCCCAGTCTTGCGTTGGTTCCAGCGCTATTGAGTAAGCCACCAATGACAAAGGTAGGATCACGTTCTGCCTGACCATAAACACTAGCAATTAGGCTGGTAGTCGTTGTTTTTCCGTGAGTTCCAGCCACAGCAACGCCATGACGGTAACGCATTAACTCTGCGAGCATCTCAGCGCGTTGTACTATCGGGATCCGAAGCTCTTTGGCAGCGATTATCTCTGGGTTTTCTTGATTAATGGCAGTAGAAACAACCACGACATCTGCACCATGTATCTGTTCAGCTTTATGACCAATATGGATCTGAGCGCCTAACGATCTTAATCTTTCAGTTACTGTATTTTCAGCGATATCAGAGCCTGAAAGGCGATATCCCTCATTGACTAGAACCTCAGCAATCCCTCCCATACCAGCGCCGCCGATACCGATAAAATAGATATGCTTAACCCGCCTCATCTCGGGGATAATGCTTCTTAACTGTGAATATTTCTCTTTGTTCTTACTCATCTCAATCCTTCTGCGCTAATTCGATACAGACGTCAGCCACTTTCTCAGTCGCATCTATAACCGCTACATCTTTAGCTCTTTGCCCCATACGACAGAGCTCTGCTCTATCAGAGGCTAAAATTTGTAATTTTCCAATTAGCTTGTCGGCACTTAGAATGGTCTGCGGTAACAAAAATGCACCGCCCGCATTAACTAGTACTTGTGCATTCTTAGTTTGGTGATCATCTACCGCATGAGGGTAAGGCACTAAAAGGCTTGGCAGACCAACTGCAGCAACCTCAGATACCGTCAATGCACCTGCACGGCACAAGACCACGTCAGCCCAGTGGTAAGCCGCCTCCATGTCGTCAATAAACTCTGCAACCTTTACGCTGCCATCTTGACCCAAATGCTGATATTCGCCTTTAACAGATTGTAAGTTTCCCTTACCGACTTGATGCCATACCGTAATTGAATGTGTCTTGCTAACAACATCAGTGACTCCTGGCATAAGGTCATTAAAAACTTTTGCTCCTAAGCTGCCACCGACCACCAATACTTTCAGGGCCGTGTCATCGCACTCTTGCTTAGCTACATCGCCAAGCGCAACTAACTCTTTACGTATAGGGTTACCAACAACCTGAGCATCAACCTGATCAAACGTGCCTTCAAACGCACAAAGCACTCTGCTGGCTAAACGAGACAACAGCTTGTTTGTCATCCCTGGGATTGCATTTTGCTCATGTAACACTAGCGGTATGCCAGATAGCTTTGCAGCGACACCTCCCGGCCCACTCGCAAAACCGCCCATGCCAAGCACAACATCAGGCTTAAACTCATTGATCACTTCACGGGCTTGCATCACTGAGCGCATAATTTTAAAGGGAGCAGCTAGTTTGCGCACTATGCCATTGCCCCTTACACCTTTGATATCGATAAAATCGATATCAAAGCCATGCTGTGGAACTAGCCTCGCTTCCATTCTCTCAGCAGTTCCTAACCAACGTACCTTCCAGCCCTGCAGGCTTAGAAATTTAGCGACGGCTAACGCTGGGAAAACATGCCCGCCTGTACCGCCCGCCATAATCAAAATACGTTTTTCCACTGAGACACTTGTCATTTATTTTTGTTTCCTTGAATGGCCTGAATACAGCTCAATCGCCGCTCATGATCGATTCTAATCAAGATCATCGCCGCTGCAGTCATTACCCATAAACTACTACCACCATAACTAATAAAGGGTAATGTCAGCCCTTTAGTGGGAAGAATACCGATACTTGCCCCAACGTTGACAACGGTCTGAAAACAGATCCAAATTCCAATTGAGTAAGCCAAATAACCTTCAAAAGCTTTATCTATCTTAATGCACAAATTTCCTAGTTTTATCGCTCTTAAAGAGATAAAAAACAGTACAGATAAAACCAAAATGATACCGATAAAACCAAGCTCTTCACCAATAACAGCGAAGATGAAATCGGTATGAGCTTCAGGTAAATATTCCAATTTCTGAATACTATTACCTAGCCCTTGCCCGAACCAATCTCCTCTGCCATAAGCCATTAAAGACTGAGTTAACTGATAGCCACTGCCAAAAGGATCTTGCCAGGGGTCTAAAAATGAAGTCACACGCCGCATTCGATAGGGTTCTAATAGTACCAATGCAACAAATGCCCCCACACCAGTCAAAATCAAGGCAAAAAAATCAAACAAACGCGCACCGGCTAAAAATAGCAGGCCGACGGTGCCGACAAACAATACAACCACTGTGCCTAAATCTGGTTGCATCAAGATTAAGAACGCATAGACAGCGAATACGCCAATGGGTTTATAAAACCCTTTAGCATTATCTCTTATCTCTTCATGTCGCCGTACTAGATAACCAGCCATATAGATAGCAAATGCAAATTTAGCCACCTCGGCGACCTGTATTCTAATAGGCCCGATACTCAACCAGCGTGTCGCCCCGTTTACAGTTGTCCCAACGAGTAAAACTGCCACTAACATGATACCCACAACTAAGAGGAGGAGCGGGCTCAACTGTTGCCAACGACTCATCTCAATCTGCAGTACAACCGCGGCGATAATCACACAACCTATGATGTATGCAGCATGTCTAACTACAAAGTGAAATGGGTTCCCCGTTAAACTTTGCGCCTCAGGCATAGAGGCAGACATAACCATGACAAAACCAAAGGCTATCAGTGAGAGGATTGAAAACAATAAAGCACGGTCATACAGTTGCATACCTGGTGCTTCAGTTTCTTTAAACAAGTTAGGCCACCGCCAAGTAACGGCAGAGCCAAACAAGTTAAGTTGCCTCTCAGGGCTAGACATTGACTAATGCCTCTGCATCTTGCTCAACCCCTAAAGATTGAACACACAAGCGGAAGTCATCCCCTCTTGCCATAAAATTTTTGTACATGTCTAAGCTGGCACATGCTGGCGACAAAAGGACGATATCTCCATCAGTCGCAATCTTAGCCGCTTGATTTACAGCATCAACCATGGACTCGACGTTAATTGCCCCCTCTTTGAGTGACGCTATTTTATCGCCATCTTTACCAAGGGTAATAAGCGTACTAACCTCAGCAACCACTGAAGATAAAGGATTAAAGTCAGCCCCTTTCCCATCGCCCCCTGCGATCAAAATTATTTTTCCTTGATGCTCTCTTAACCCTTCAATCGCAGCGACTGTTGCACCAACATTGGTGGCTTTAGAATCATTGACATAGGAAACGCCACCTCTTACTGCTACCAACTCACAGCGATGAGCTAATCCAGTAAAGGTTTTAGCCACTTCAATCATCGCCTCCTTTCCTATACCAGCCTGATAAGCAAGCGCCATTGCAGCGATAAGGTTAGCGTGATTATGACTACCAACCAGTGCGACCTCCTGCAAAGCGATCACCTCAGTCAATCCATGAACGATAGCGCCATTGCTTACGCCCCACTCGTCATTAACAGGCGAAGTTAAACCAAAGCTGTTTTGGTTCATAGGATCGTTAGGCAAGGTAAGCAGATCTTCCCGATTAAACAGGGCCAACTTACTTTGGCTATATATGGCAAGCTTGGCTTGTCGATACGCCTCTAAATCGCTGTAGCGATCCATATGATCTTCGCTAATATTCAAACAAGTAGCAGCGATGCAATTAAGAGTATGTGTTGTCTCTAATTGGAAACTTGATAGCTCGAGAATAAATAGCTCAATATTCTGGTTAAGCAGTGTGAGTGCTGGAATACCAATATTGCCACCAACTGCATAGCTAATGCCTGCAGCTTTCGCCATCTCTCCCACCAGAGTTGTCACTGTCGATTTACCATTAGACCCAGTGATACCAATTACGCATGGCTCTCTATCTTTCATCGCTCGAGCAAACAACTCGACATCGCCAATGACATCAATTTCCATATCAATTGCAGCACGGATCTCAGGTGTATCGACAGCAATACCTGGGCTCACAATGATTTGGCTAGCTTGCACTAAATATCGACAATCGAACCCGCCTGTGATCAAGTTAACCTGCGGAAACTCTTCAGCTAACTGTTGGGCACCTGGCGGGTTATCACGACTATCCATAACAAGCGGCGTGATACCTTGGCCACACAAATAACGCACAACAGAGAGCCCAGTGGCTCCCAAACCTAAAATCAGGTGCGAATTGTGTCGTTGCATATTAATTACCTTAACTTCAGCGTAGCTAGACCAAGCAACACTAGAAACAGTGAGATAATCCAAAATCGCACTATCACTCTCGGCTCAGGCCAACCCTTCAATTCATAGTGATGATGTATCGGAGCCATTCGGAATATTCTCTGGCCACGTAACTTATATGAGCCGACCTGCAATATGACCGACACAGTCTCCATCACAAACACACCACCCATGATCACTAGCAAGATCTCTTGACGAACGAGTACAGCAATAGCACCGAGTGCAGCCCCTAAAGACAGGGAACCAACATCCCCCATAAACACTTGGGCTGGATACGTGTTAAACCATAAAAAGCCGAGACCGGCACCAACGATTGCAGTACAGACTATCACCAACTCTCCGGCCCCTGGCAGGTATGGCAAGTGAAGATAGTTAGCAAACTGCACATGACCCGATAGGTAGGCGATCAAAGCAAATGCCGCTGCAACCATGACAGTTGGCATAATTGCTAGCCCATCTAAGCCATCAGTTAAGTTAACAGCGTTACTCGATCCAACGATGGTAAAGTAGACCAAAACAATAAAAAACAGACCCAGTTGCGGCATTATGTCTTTGAAGAAAGGCACCACAAGTTGCGTCTCACCCGCTAAATCAGCCGATGCATATAAATAGAATGCAATCACTAAGGCAGCTAAAGACTGTAGAATATATTTCCACTTAGCAATCAATCCCTTGGTATCTTTTCTAACGACTTTTCGATAGTCATCAATAAAACCTATCAAGCCAAAACTAGCCAGCACAAATAGGACTACCCACACATAGCGACTACCAAGATCTCCCCACAAGAGCACACTGATAAAGATACCCGCTAAGATGAGCAAACCTCCCATCGTCGGTGTACCGCGCTTACTAAAGTGAGACTCTGGACCATCATTTCGAACAACTTGCCCGATCTGCAACAACTGCAGCCGCTCAATCATCTTTGGTCCACACCAAAGACTAAACACTAATGCTGTCATCAGGCCTAAAATAGCCCTGAATGTGACATAAGAAAAAACGTTAAACCCAGAGTAAAACTGAGTTAAATACTCCGCCAGATAGACCAGCATTAAACAAACTCCCCGCGCCCGTAGGCAAGTACTAAAGCTTCGACCACGCGCTCCATTTTGGCGCTACGCGATCCTTTAACTAAAACAGTGACATCGCCGTGCTGCTGTTTAATGTTCTCGATTAGGTTTTCAACTAACTGTTCTAGGCTCAAATGGCTTTGACTACCAAATGCCTGACTGGCGTTACGACTTAGTTCACCTAAGGTCAACAGGGCATCTAAGCCTCTGCTTTTCGCCAATTCACCTAGCTCAGAATGCAAAAGGGATGCATTGTCGCCTAATTCTCCCAAATCACCCAGCACTAAACAGCGATAACCCTCAATTTCTTGAAGCCAATCAATCGCTGCAGTAACTGAGGCTGGGTTTGCGTTATAACTATCATCAATAACACGCACTCGACCCAATTGAGTCGGCTGCATTCTACCTTTGACAGGCACAAGAAGTGAGAAGCCTAATTTAATTTCATCTAGCGTTAATCCTAAAGATAAGCAGATAGCCGTTGCCGCTAATGCATTATTCACCTGATGACGACCAGATAAAGGTAGCTCGACAAGCCTACTGTCATCTAAATATGACAATTTAAAGCGATAGCATCCCAAAGAATCGGCAACTAATTCAGAGCCTTGAACATCTGCCAGAGAATCAATGCCGAAACTAAGTTGCTTATAGTTAGCCGATGCATCTCTCATTACAGCAGCAAACTTATCATCAGCGTTGATCACTGCAGTCCCGTTTGAGGCTAAATGATTAAAAATCTCAGATTTTGCATTGGCAACCCCCTCTAAAGAGCCAAAGCCCTCCAGATGCGCTGAGGCAACATTATTCACCATAGCGACCTGTGGTTTAACCAAGGAGGAGGTGTAATCAATCTCTCCCTGATGGTTTGCACCTAGCTCAAAGACACCAATTTCATCATCACTCTCTAAACGCAACAATGTCAGTGGTACACCAATTTCATTATTAAAGTTACCAGCGGTATACAGCACCTTATGATGTTGAGCCAAAATGGTTGCAACCATCTCTTTTACACTTGTCTTGCCATTTGACCCCGTAAGCGCAACCGCTTTCGGATTGATCAACTCACGTAGATACGCCCCAATTTCTCCCATGGCTTTTTGTGTATCAGTCACAATCAACTGTGGAATGCTCAAGGGAAGTTGGTGGTCGACAAGCAATGCGGTAGCACCGTTATTCAATGCTGTTTCAGCAAAATTATGCCCATCAAAACGCTCACCTTTTAGAGCAACAAACAGGGTCTGAGCAGAGATAGCGCGACTGTCGCTAGATACATGACAAATTTCTTTATCTGCCCCTACTAGACGAGCATTCAGACGTTGCGATAAAACAGCTAGGCTTAATGGGATCATTTCAGCTCTCCAACCAAGGATTGAGCCAATGCTCTTTCATCATAATGTATTCTTGTTCCAGCAATCTCCTGATAGGTCTCATGCCCTTTGCCTGCCAAGAGGACGAGATCTCCGGGCTTTGCCAGTTCAACCACTTCTCTAATGGCATCTTCACGACTCACCATGCTAAGTGCATCTTCTGGCTGCTTTAAGCCGGCTATAATCTCACTAATGATTGCATTTGGGTCTTCACTTCTGGCATTGTCACTCGTTATCATTAACTTATCAGCAAACGATTCAGCTGCCTGAGCCATTAGCGGACGCTTACCTTTATCACGATCGCCGCCACAGCCAAACAGACACCATAACCTTTTTTCGCAATGCCCTCGTAAAGCTTTTAGAGCCTGTTCGAGTGCATCAGGAGTATGGGCATAATCAACAACAATCGTCACACATCTTTCGGTAGTAAATCGCTCCATTCGTCCAGCCACTGGCTTTAATTGAGGCACAAGGCCTGCTAGCTCAGCCATATCATAACCAAGCAAATAGAGAGACCCGAGAGCAGCGATTAAATTGGAAAGGTTAAACTCACCTAATAGCGGCGATTCTATTTGTTGATGCCCTTCAGGCCATACTAACCTTGTACTCATACCAAGATGATGCTGAAGGTTACCTTGGGTATAAATATCAGCCTGCTCGATGCCATCAGGCTGAATACTGAAGCTTAAAAGCTGATTCGATTCATCATCTGATAGCCACTGCTTACCTAAATCATCATCAAAATTGATCAAGCCTTTGTGCAGTGATGGAAAATTAAATAACCTTCTCTTTGCATCTCCATAAGCCTGCATCGTACCGTGATAATCTAAATGGTCGCGGCTAAGGTTTGTAAAGACAGCAACATCAAATGGTACAGCTTCAACTCGCCCTTGAACTAAGCCATGGCTGGAGACTTCCATAGCACATAGATCAGCACCTTGTTGATTAAAGTCCTGCAGCTGTGAAGCGATAGTAATCGCATCTGCTGTGGTATTACCACTATCGACTAGATTGCCCCACAAACCATTTCCTAGCGTACCCATTAGTGATGCTTGCTTCCCCACAAGTGAAACCAACTGCGCCATTAACTGAGTAATTGAGGTTTTACCATTGGTGCCCGTGACGCCAACTAGCTTAAGCCTATCAATGCTTAATGGATAAGCTTGTGCACCGATTGCAGATAACTGTCTAGTAAGCTGAAAAAACTGGATAAGGGGGGAACCACAGGAGCTAAGATTCACTTGACCATGCTCAGATGGCTCATCAGTGTGAACCAGCGCTGCAACTGCACCTTGCTGAAAAGCAACATCGATATATTTGCGGCCATCCACAAGATGCCCCGGCACGGCAACAAAAAGATCGCCAGCTGTGATAACCCTACTGTCTAGTGAGATGTTATTAAAATTATCTTGCCCTGAGTAATGAAACCAGGGCAGTAAAAGATCACTCAATCGCATTATTCTGCGCTCCTGGAATTACTAGCAAGTCGAACTTTCTCTTTCGATGATATTGGTTCAACATTAAGCATCTGTAACGCACCTGACATCACCTTAGCGAATGCAGGCCCCGCCACATCACCGCCATAATATTTGTCACCTTTGGGCTCATTGACTACCACTGCAATAGCCAGTTTGGGGTTGTGCACTGGTGCGACACCAGCAAACAAGGCAACGTAATCTTCACCATAGCCACCAGCTACGGCTTTTCGCGCAGTTCCTGTTTTACCCGCTACGGGATATCCCTCAATATGAGCCTTTCTCGCAGTACCACCAGGTTCGGTCACACCAACAAGCATCTCCATCACATTCTGTGCAACCTCAGGAGAGATAACTTGTATCCCCTCTGGTTGCTGCTTCAGCTTTAAGATAGAAGCTGGATACAGCACACCTTTACCACCTAACATGGCGTACATTCTGGCAATTTGTAGTGGCGTTACCGTCAGTGCATAGCCAAAGGATAAGGTCGCACGTTCAAACTCTGACCAACGTCTGCGATCATGGAGTAGACCTGTACTCTCACCCGCTAAATTGATACCTGAATAATTACCTAATCCCATAGCCTGATAGTAACCAAGTAACTCTTGTACTGGCATAGAGAGCGCTATCTGAGTCATACCAACATTACTGGAATGAACCAATACTTGGCCTAGAGATATATCGCCATAATTTCGTCCATCACGAACGATTTTACCGCCAATACGAATACGACCTGGAGACGTCTTAAAAATCTGATCTTTTTCAATTGTGCCAGCCTCTAGAGCTGCAGCAACAACGAAGGGTTTAATCGTCGAGCCTGGCTCATAAGCATCAGTCAATGCGCGGTTACGCATGCGATAGCTCTGCAAATTGTCTCGAGAGTTGGGGTTATAGGAGGGAGTATTAGCCATAGCTAATACTTCGCCAGTATGCACATCGATAACGACAATAGAGGCTGAGGTTGCCTGGTTTATCTCTGTAACACGCTTTATCTCTCGGTAAGCCAGCTGTTGGATGCGTTGATCGATACTGAGCACTAAATCATTGGGGCTCTCCCCTTCGTGCACCATGTCTAAGCGTTCAACGACATGACCGTCTCGAGATTTACGTACTTTCTGTTTTGCAGCCGTCCCAGTTAGCCAGTCGTTATAGGCATTTTCTATCCCTTCGATACCGATATCATCAATATTAGTGATACCCACTAATTGTGCAGAGATCTCACTGGTAGGGTAATAGCGACGTGATTCATTTTTGAGATATATGCCAGGCAGTTTAAGCTCGGTAATGTATTTAGCAACGGCAGGGGTCACTTGACGCTTTAAATAGGTAAATCGTCGCTTAGGGTTAGACTGTACTCGACTTAGAATTTTGTCCTTTGGCTCGTGTAACACATCAGCAAGTGCCTGCCACAGACGCATATCGGTAAAACCATTTTTGTCATGTACAACTTTAGGGTCTGCATATACCGCTTTAACAGGTACACTCACCGCGAGCATATCGCCATTACGATCTGTGATAAGCCCCCGCTGAACCTCTCTGCTTGTTGTGCGGAGCGTACGCATATCACTTTCATGTCGTAACTTTTCAGGCTCAATGATCTGAATGTAGGCAGCTCGCCCAACCAAAGTGGTAAACAACAGGCATACAAAACCCACTACAACGTATAAACGCCAGTGTATTAGCTGTGGTTTTTGCTTTCTTTTAGCCTGTTTATTCTTCCTCATGGCTCTCTTTTATGACCTGTCCTTGACTGCACATAAGTTTTTATTCAACTTAATCAATGTCTTTCACTAACGTACCCTGACCACGACTTCCTCTTTAGGCAGTGGCCGGCTCATCTCAAGTTCTTTACTTGCTATACGGGTAATACGGCTATGTTCAGACTGCGATTGCTCCTCTAGCAGTAGGTTTCTCCATTCGATATCTAGCCTATCCCTTTGCTGCAGCATCTGATCCCATTGGCTGATATATTTCCGACTTACATGGCTTGTATATACAATCGTTATCGCATTAACGACAACAGCAACAGCCAGTAGCAACATCCACTTGTGATGCCATAGGTCAAGCAGCACGATTCGAGCAAGATTTAATCTTGTTTGACTCAAACCTCACTCCATATACAGCTTGTACTCATGAGCGTTACTCAAGCTCACATCTGTGAGCCCCCTACTGTTAATACTCTAAACGTTCAGCAACACGTAGCACTGAACTACGTGCTCTTGGATTTCTTTCTATCTCTTCAGCTGATGGCTTAGTCGCTTTACCCATGCCTTTTAATAAGCGCGTCTTATTTATCTCAGCTTCTGTGATAGGTAGTCCGTGTGGCACACTTTCTCCTTGGCTATGACGGCGAATAAAGCGCTTTACCATCCTATCTTCCAAAGAGTGGAAACTAATAACTGATAAACGACCATGAGGTGCAATAACCTTCAACGCTCCCTCTAACGCTTGATCGATCTGCTCTAGCTCACTATTGATATAAATTCTGATCGCCTGAAATACTCGCGTTGCAGGATGTTTATTACGCTCTTTACTCTTAGCGATCCTAGCGATAAGGTCGGCTAGTTCTTTTGTTCTTAAAAAAGGCGTTTTCTCGCGATCCGCTGCAATGCAGCGCGCGATATGTCGTGAATTTTTTTCTTCACCATAGGTTTTAAATACCCACGCCATATCTTCAATCTCTGCACGAGCAATCCAATCTGCAGCGGTCTCCCCTTGAGAGTTATCCATGCGCATATCTAATGGACCATCTCTTAAGAAGCTGAACCCGCGCTCGGCATCATCTAGCTGGGGAGAAGAAACACCAAAATCGAGTAATACCCCGTCAACTTTGCCCTTAAGCCCTAGCTCCTCAACATAAGTGGCTAACTGACCGAAGCCACCATGAACAATGCTAAATCTTTTATCATCAGCAAATTGCTCAGCTGCAGCAATGGCTTGGGGATCTCTATCGATCGCAATCAAGCGGCCATTCTCACCCAAATGCTTAAGCACTTCACGAGAGTGTCCACCACGCCCAAATGTGCCATCAATATAGATGCCATCTTCTTTAATATTTAGGCCTGCTACTGTCTCTTCCAGCAGTACCGACAAATGCGCAAATTCTTGGCTCATTAGTATCTTCTATCTATTATTTTGCATCACTGATCACAGTGAGAAATCGGCAAGACGTTCATTCGTAGCAAACTGTTCGCTTTGAATCGTCTCTCGGCTTTGCTCAATCTGACGCTGCCAGGCTACTTCATCCCACAGCTCAAACTTATTTAACTGTCCCACTAACATCGCGTGCTTTTCTAAGTTTGCGTATTGACGTAATGGCGGCGGAAGTAATAACCTACCATTACCATCCAGCTCACACTCATGTGCATAGCCAAGAAGCAACCTTTTCATTGATCTTTCAGAAGCTTGGGTATCAGAAAGCTGAAGTAACTTAGCTTCTATCTTGCTCCATTCAACTAATGGATAAAGCAAGAGGCAGGAAGATTGGAAGTCAACAGTGATCACTAGCTGACCATTATATTCAGCGTGCAGTTGCTCTCGGTATCGCTTAGGAATAGCGATCCGACCTTTGGTATCAAGGTTAATAGCACTGGCACCACGAAACACGTTAGCTTGTCCTTGCTGTCAATTAATGATCCACAAATATCCACAAATTCCCACAACTCTTAATTCTAGAGACAGAACGCAAGCCTTGTCAAGAGCACCAACTATTTAAAAATCCAGTATTCAAGCGGGTTAGCAGCAGATTTACAAATAAATTAACGCGAGTAGAATTTATGGATAAAAGTGGTTCGAGATCCCTAATAAGTTGAAAAAACAGACAGAAACAAGCGCAAACCAGAGGTAGTAAACAGTAAATGTGGGGATTTTTCCCAAACCAAGCCGATAATTGTGGCAATTGCGCTTTCCAAAAGCGATACCAACAACTAAATATTAATTATTATCCATGCTTATGAATACAGTAATTATCAAGACTTAACGCTGCTTGTCGTTGTCAGTTTATTGAATTGTATATACAAGCTTTGCGCGTCAAAGTTAGCGGCTTAATTATTTATACCTATTCCATTAAATTTATGAGCAATTCAGAGCTCTCTCAGGGCTTTTAATTCAAGGCGCATCGTTGAGGAAATAGTTATTCCCTTTTGAGATAATGCAACACAGAAGTAGAAGTCCTGGGAGGCTTACGTAGAAAGGGTTTTAAACCGCTGAATGATCACTTACTTGATGGAACTGATATTAGTCTGGGTTGTAACGATTAACTGAAAAACTGCTAAGGATTTGATTTAACACTTATGATTGACTAAATATCAGGCAAAACTGGCCGATAAAGGGATATAAGGTCAATGACTCGGAGGAGATATGGTTGGTTTAGATAGTTTATACGCCATGCTTGCACGTCCAATCCAACCAAGCATAAAGCGCAAAAAGCTGATGGTTGAAGAAACTGACAGCAGTGCAGGCATTGCCGCTGACGAACATGAAACGCCACAATCAAAGTTGCCACAGACGTTAGATAGAAGACAGAACTCTGAAGACAGAAGGGACTCGTTTCGCGGCGATCGCCGTAAAACACAAGATGAAGATCTTGAGCTTATACAGGCTGAGCGAGAAGCTATACACTCACCTTTACCTAAGATTGATATAGATGTTTAGCCTGCATCTAGCTGTCTAACTCTTTTTGCCTGCATTTTCACTGGTGACCTGGGATACAGCCGATTGCCAACCGGTATATAAATTATCTCGCTCCAACTCAGACAGCATAGGTAAAAAGCCACGCTCAATACTCGCCTTATGCTTTAGCTCTTGGGTTGATTGCCAAAAACCGACGGCTAATCCAGCAAGAAACGCAGCGCCCATAGCCGTTGTTTCAGTTACTTCAGGTCGCTGTACTTCAACATTAGTAATATCGGCTTGAAATTGCATTAAGAAATCATTGGCAACGGCGCCACCATCCACCTTTAGCTGTTTAAGCATCACGCCACTATCTTTAATCATAGCGTCGAGAAGATCACGGCTCTGATAAGCGATAGCTTCAAGTGCCGCTCTAATAATATGGTTTCTATTGGCGCCTCGAGTCAGGCCTACTATGGCTCCACGAGCATTAGGATCCCAATACGGCGCACCTAAACCGACAAATGCAGGTACAAGATAAACCCCGTTCGTATCATCAACTTTAGAGGCAAAGTACTCTGTATCCTGGGCATCACGGATAAGACCTAGCTCATCTCTGAGCCACTGTATGGTGGCCCCGCCCATAAAAACTGCCCCCTCTAAGGCATAGTTAACTTCCCCTTTAGGACCTATTGCAATAGTGGTTAAAAGCCCTTGATGAGATTTTACTGCTTGTGTGCCCGTATTCATCAGCAGAAAGCAACCTGTGCCATAGGTATTTTTAGCCATCCCTTCATCAATGCATAACTGGCCAAATAGCGCTGATTGTTGATCGCCAGCAATACCAGCAATATCTATCTCGCCTCCCTCTCCTGCAATTCTGGTTTTCCCATAGATACAACTTGATGGTTTAACCTCTGGCAGTAATGAACGGGGAATATTCAAGGCTTTAAGTAATTGCTCATCCCATTGCTGTGTATGGATATTAAAAAGTAAGGTTCTGCTCGCATTGGTGGGATCTGTCACATGTACTTTGCCTTCGGTCAGTTTCCATACCAACCAAGTATCTATCGTGCCGAAAAGTAACTCTCCTTTTTCAGCTCTTTGCCTTACTCCTGCAACATTATCTAAAATCCATTTGATTTTAGTTCCAGAAAAATAGGGATCTAAAAGCAAGCCAGTTGTATCACGCACATATTCTTCTAAACCTTGAGATTTGAGCTCTTCACAAATAGCGCTACTACGACGGCATTGCCACACTATCGCATTGTAAACCGGCTTTCCGGTCACTTTATCCCATATAACCGTTGTTTCTCGCTGGTTAGTGATCCCAATGGCTGCAATTTTACCACTGGAGATCCCCGCTCTTGCGAGCACTTCGATTAATGTTGAACTTTGAGATGACCAAATCTCCATAGGATCATGTTCAACCCAACCTGCTTGTGGATATATTTGGCTAAATTCTCGTTGAGAGGTCGCAATAATATTAGCATCATGATCAAAGATGATGGCTCTTGAACTCGTAGTACCTTGATCTAAAGCGATCACATATCTCTCTGTCACTATATTGTCCTATTCAACATCGATATTTTTCAAACAAGCAAACTATTGTTGAGTCTTCTGCAATACACCTATTTCAGGTTCCACAATTTCAGTCGCTTCGCTAACGGGAGCCTCATCACAGGCATGAGCCGGTAGATACCAAAACTCAGCTAACTTGCCATTTTTAATTCGAAAGTTACCAATACTACACTGGCTCAATTGCTCGCCGTCATTATTCCAGGTCACCTTCTCAACGGTACTAACATAATTGCCAGAGTCTATTATTTTCAAAATTGTGGCATTCGCATCTGTGAGCGTGTCGAAGTAATCAGCCATCGCCGCAGCGAACTCCTGCTGAGTCGAAGTTTCAACCTCCACTTTAGTACCAGTAACATGCATCCACCTCACATTCTCAGTGGTGTACTGCATCATCTGCTCTACATTATGACTGTTATAAGCAGCAATAAAATCTTCGACTATCTGAGTGGATGTTTGATTTGCCATTGCGGTAAAGGGAAGGAAAGACAGGGTCGCCGCAAATAGATAGGACTTCATATCACACCTCTTTTAGGTCGTTATAGTGCTACAGATAGCACAAGAGTTATATTCATTAGATTATGACGAATATAATCTTATGAAGTTCATTTTACTAACAAAATATAGACAATTCCTTAAACCACTTCAATATGCCGCTTTGTAAGATGAAGCATCCAACTACATTAAGAAGGTGATTTAGAGCTGTAAGAAAAGAACCCTCCTTCTGAAGATGGTGGCTTTAAAATTACGCCCTAAAAGGGAGCTATAGCTACAGTACATCTTCAAGTCGCCGTAAATGTATGGAACATTTCCAGCACTGATTTTGCAGCTTGCACAGCACTACTCACTAAACCTCTGCACAATATTTAGCATAAAAATGCTATAGCTAAATGAGCTTATCAGCTATGTATCACATGGATGCGATAAAGCGAGTCTCCACGGTTGGCCTCAAGATGCTTTCAGGCAAAGCCTATGGATAATAACCATCTACTGAAGTCGGTGATTTAGAGCTAAATACAAAAATGCCCCACGTCAGTGGGGCATTTATTCTGCTACAGCGATATCAATAATCGCTGCATTTATTGTAAATTACAGCTTATAACTTAGCTGCATGCCTACTAGCCATACATCGCCACCCGCTTCACCATCAAAGCTTACATGCGCGAGATCCATCAAATTCATTGACTCATTAATCGGTGCATCGCCATATGCCTTAATGTAAGTCACAGCAAAATCTAACGTTAAGTTTTCAGAAGCCTGATACCCAGCACCTGCACTTAACCATAAACGGTCTGAATCAGGAATGGTCATCGTACGGTACTCATCGTCAACGGCTGTTTTGTCATAAGCAATACCACTGCGTAGTAACCAATGCTGACTCAGCTGGTACGTTGACCCTAAGGCAAAGCGCCAATTATCTTTGAAGTTCTCCTCTTTAACTAAATCAGAGTCAATATTGCCAATAGGCTTAGTTTCCCCGGGGAAATAAGCGACTAGCTCATCAAATACACTCCACTGAGTCCAGTTAATACTGGCATGCATAGCAAAGTCATCGCTTAGCTGGTGATGTGAAGCAAGTTCAGCAAAAGCTGGTAACTCCAGTGGCAGCATACCTTCAATATCGAGATCTTGACCACCTGTGTATAGCAAGCCTGATGCAGAGCCTTCAAGCTCAAGCTCAACACCACTGTGATAGGCTAGACCCAAGCGATGTGCAGGGTTTATCTGCCAGCTTGCACCTAACTTCCAGCCAAAACCAATATCATCACCTTCCATGTTCTTTAAGCTTGTTCCACCGGTTGGCAGCGCTGCAGCAACCTCTTCAGGTAGAGCCGGGTGCTGTTTTAGCCCATCCACCCAACCAGGTGTCGATGCACCAATGCTACCTTCACCATAAACAAACCTAACACCAGCACCGACGCTAAAATCATCATTAATTCGATAAGCGATATTGGGATTAAACTCGACAGTTGTCACAGAAGTTTCATTGCCAAAAATCGCCGCAGCGTGAGTTTCTGATACCTCAGTGGCTAGGCCATAGTTAGAATTTACCGCAAAACCTAAAAACCAGTGTTCATTGAGTTGATGTGAGAGGTAAAAATTAGGGACCAGTGCATCATCAGCAACATCAATTGCATCTGCATTCATCATCATTGGCTCTGGACCAAACAGTGGAGATGCAATGGCTATATCGCCTGTTACATCAACATTTGGCATGACATAAATGCCACCAGCAGAAAAGTTGGTTCCCTCTAAATAGGTCAACATCGCAGGGTTACGCGCTTGAGTAGAGGCATTATCAGCCATGGCAGCTTCACCAGAAAATGAACGACCCTGACCCGTAGCCGAATACTCGGCAAGCTGAAATCCAGCAGCTTGCGCTTGAGTCATTGTCCCTAGCAATGCCGCAGCCACTGACATAGATATGATCTTCTTATTCATCTGTTCGTTTATCCCTGTGCTTTATTATCATGATTTGGCATCACTTCATGCCTACAGGCATTAGAGTAATAGCTCAATTAATTGAGGCGGGAGTTTACTGATACAGAGTATCTTTGCAAGCAAAGGGATTAATTCAGAGTAAATCACTGCTTTTATCAAAAAATGCCTTACAGATTCAGATAAAAAGTCTATTTAAAACAAGTTGAAGAGTAAGATTATTGGTATGGTGTTCCAATTAAAACTGAAAGCAATTGCCAGAAACATAAAAATATACATTTAAATCAATAACTAACATCATTAACGTATAGTTGACACATGTTCGCTTGAATTACCAATTGCTAATAGTGGAAATAGCTAGCAATTCAAAAACACCAATAAATACATTTATGCAAACATGAGATAGACATTACTTTCAATTACTTAAACTAATTTGAATATCACTTAAAACAAAGGCCAACGACATTCTCATGTCGCTGGCCCATTAAGTTTTCAAGCGGGTACAGGTGTACGCTTAACTAAAGTTATGCTTTCCAGTTCGGTAAAGCCGACTCATAATTCGATATCGTATCAGCATGAGATAAGGTCAAGCCTATAGCATCTAAGCCATTAAGCAGGTTATGCCTAGCAGATTGAGCTATCTCGAAACTGAAAATGGCACCAGAGGGTGAGCGTACTGTAAGTGCCTCAAGATCGACAATGATCTCAGCGCCTTCTTTAGCCTCAACCTCATCCATCAACTGCTGTACTTCAACATCAGTAAGCTTGACCGGCAGCAAACCATTATTGATAGAGTTACCATAAAAAATATCAGCAAAGCTTGGAGCAATAATGGCTCTTAAACCAAAATCAGCCAGTGCCCAAGGGGCGTGTTCTCGGCTTGAACCACAGCCAAAGTTCTCCTGCGATATTAAGATTGAGGCACCTTTATATCTAGGGTAGTTTAGCGTGAACTCGGGATTAGGCTGATCACCAGCATCATCTAGATAACGCCAATCATGAAAAAGATGTACGCCAAAACCATCTCGAGTCACTTTAGAGAGAAACTGTTTTGGGATAATTTGATCGGTATCGACATTTGCACTATCGATCATCACTGCAAGCCCAGTGTGTGAAATAAATGGATTCATAATACTGCGCTCCTAGTATGACTTTCGGATATCAACGAAGTGACCTGCAATTGCAGCACCAGCTGCCATCGCTGGACTCACAAGGTGCGTTCGACTTCCACGCCCCTGACGTCCTTCAAAGTTTCGGTTACTTGTCGAGGCACAGCGATCACCCGCTTCCAAGCGATCATCGTTCATAGCTAGACACATAGAGCAACCAGGAAGACGCCACTCAAATCCAGCATCAATAAATATCTTATCTAACCCTTCAGCTTCGGCTTGCTCTTTAACAAGACCGGAACCTGGCACAACAATGGCGGTCACTCCCTGAGCGACTTTTCGGCCTTCTGCCTGCACTGCGGCGGCGCGAAGATCTTCAATACGAGAGTTGGTGCATGAGCCGATAAACACTTTATTGATGCTGACATCTGTCATACGAGTACCAGCTTCTAATGCAACATATTCAAGTGCTTTTTCAATGCTAGCTCTCACTGTTGCGTTTGACTCATCCTCAGGGCTTGGTACAAGTCCATCAATCGCTACCACTTGACCTGGATTGGTTCCCCAAGTTAGTTGAGGTGCGATTTCACTCGCCTCCAACACCACGGATGCATCAAATTGTGCACCTTCGTCAGTTTTAAGCTCACTCCAAGCTGCTACTGCTTGCTCCCAAGCTTCACCCTTAGGTGCAAACTCACGGCCCTTGATATATTCAGCTGTAGTGGCATCGGGGGCAACCATACCCGCCTTGGCTCCCATCTCAATGGCCATATTACAAACTGTCATACGTCCTTCCATTGAAAGCGCTTCAATGGCTTCACCACAAAACTCGACCACATAGCCTGTGCCGCCATCCATACCTAGCTTACCTATGATGGCTAACACGATATCTTTTGCTGAAATACCTGGCGCAACATGACCGCGTACTTCAATCTTCATTGTCTTAGCTTTCAACTGACGTAAAGTTTGAGTTGCCATGACATGCTCAACTTCAGAGGTACCAATACCAAATGCTAGCGCACCGAATGCGCCGTGAGTTGCGGTATGTGAGTCACCACACACAATAACGGTACCCGGTAATGTAATACCGAGTTCAGGCCCCATTACATGAACGATACCTTGATTCTTGTGATGGATATCATAAAGACGGATACCAAACTCTTTACAGTTTTGCGCTAACGTCTCCACCTGTGTCCGAGCCATTGGGCTCAGTGCATCAAGACTTGCGCTCTTAGTCGATGTGTTGTGATCCATAGTGGCAAAAGTTTTTTGCGGTGCACGTAACTGACGACCCGCAGCTTTTAGTCCACTAAACGCTTGCGGTGAAGTCACCTCATGCACTAGATGTCTATCTACATAGATAAGTGGCGCTTCGCCTTCATTCTCTACAACGATATGCGCATCCCATACCTTCTCATACAGTGTCTTTGCCATCAGTTACACCCCTTGTGCTACAGCTTGAGCGATGTAATCACCCATCTGACTAGTCGTCATGGCCGAATTACGCTCATTTTCTGGTAGTAACTCACCCGTTAAATAGCCATCACTTAACGCTTTGCCTACTGCATCTTCAATGGCTTTTGCAGGCGCTTCTAACTTTAAGCTATGACGAAGCAAGAGTGCAGCTGAAAGAATTTGCGCCACAGGATTTGCAATGCCTTGGCCAGCAATATCTGGTGCGCTGCCACCTGCAGGCTCATATAAACCAAAGCCTTTGCTATTCATACTGATTGAAGACAGTAGCCCCATAGAGCCCGTTAACATCGCAATCTCATCAGAGATAATGTCACCGAATAAGTTAGAGCACAGCATGACGTCAAATTCATTTGGACGACGTAAAAGTTGCATGGTCGCATTATCGATATAGATGTGCTCAAGCTCAACATCAGGGAAGTCTTTGGCAACTTCTTCAACAACTTCGCGCCAAAGAACACTACAGGCAAGTACATTGGCCTTGTCCACAGAGGTAACCTTCTTACGTCGGCCTTGTGCAGCCTCAAACGCGATAATAGCAATGCGTCTAATCTCTTTACGGCTATAACGCATAGTATCGAAAGCTTCTTCGCTTTCACCTTCGCCTTGGCGCCCTTTCGGCTTACCAAAGTAGATACCACCAGTTAGCTCACGTACACATAGTACGTCGAACCCTTTTTGTGAAATATCACTGCGCAGTGGAGACATATGCTCAAGGCCTGCATGTAGCTTAGCTGGACGCATGTTGCAGAACAGCTCAAAGTGGCCTCGAAGTGGTAATAGTGCACCGCGCTCGGGTTGATCATTTGGCGGAAGGTGCTCCCACTTTGGACCACCAACTGAGCCAAACAGTACTGCATCTGCAGCTTCACAGCCTTTTAGTGTCACCTCTGGTAGTGGGCAACCATGATTGTCGATAGCCGCTCCACCAACATCATACTCACTATATTCAATATCAAGATCGAAGCGTTTCTCAACCGCGCTCATCACTTTACGCGCTTCGGCCATCACCTCTGGCCCTATTCCATCTCCCGCTAATACTGCAACTTGATAACTCATCCGACACTCACTCCCAACTCATTAATTTTAATTTTTAAATTACAAATAAACGGTTAAACGGTTAAACGCCGCCTAGCTCTCGACGCTTCTGCTGAATCTTCTCTTTACAGTCGGCAACCATATCGGCGCGCCAAGTCAGGTTCATCACATGAATTAACGCCTCTACTGATGCTTGCACTACATCGGTGGCTAAACCTACACCATGGAAGCTCTGACCATTATAGCTTGCCTCGATATCTACTTGGCCTAAGGCATTTTGCCCTTCACCTTTAGCACTTAATTGATAACTAGTAATGTTGATATCACACTTGCTAGCTTGCGCCATTGCGATATAAGCCGCATCAACAGGCCCATTACCCGTTGCCGTTTCTGTGATCTGTTTGCCGTCCATCTCAAGGGTCACAGTAGCCTTAGCATTACCTTCACTTGAATCAGAATGCACGACTAACTGCTCTAGTTTAAAATGGTTTTCATCATCAGCTTGAGCTTCCATAAAGGTTAATGCTTCAAGATCATAATCGAACACTTGGCCTTTCTTATCTGCAAGCGTTAAGAAGGATTCATATAAGCTATCCATATCATAATCTTGCTCGCTATAGCCCATCTCTTCCATTCTGTGCTTAATCACATGACGCCCAGAGCGTGAAGTCATATTAAGATTATTTCGTGGTAGGCCGATGCTTTCTGGCGTCATAATCTCATAGGTATTTTGTGACTTAAGCATACCGTCTTGGTGAATACCCGATGAGTGAGTAAACGCGTTAGCCCCCACTATCGCCTTGTTCGCTTGAACAGGCATATTACAAAGCTGACTCACTAAGCTTGAGGTGCGGTGGATCTCTTTTGCATTAATGCCAGTCTCAAGACCTAAAGTCGATTTACGCGTCGACAAAATCATTGCGATCTCTTCAAGTGAGCAGTTACCAGCTCGCTCGCCGATACCATTGACCGTACACTCAATCTGACGCGCACCTTGCTGAACAGCAGTAATAGAGTTAGCGACAGACAAGCCTAAATCATCATGACAATGAACTGAAATAACCGCTTGGTCTATGTTAGGCACACGGTTAAATAGTGTCTCAATGATACCGCCAAACTCACTTGGAACTGTGTAGCCAACCGTATCAGGGATATTAATCGTCTTCGCACCCGCTTTTATCGCCTCTTCAACCATACGGCACAAGTTATCAATTGGCGTACGGCCAGCATCTTCACACGAGAACTCCACATCATCAGTAAAGCGGCGAGCATACTTAACAGCCCCAACAGCCATCTCTAGCACCTGATCGAAAGAGCGCTTTAGCTTGCTTTCAACATGGATCGTTGAAGTCGAAATAAACGTATGAATTCGAAACTGCTCAGCAACTGAAAGCGACTGAGCAGCAGCGTCGATATCTTTTTCCAACGCACGAGCTAAGGCACAAACTCGGCTATTTTTAACAGTGCGTGCAATGGTTTGCACTGAGTCAAAATCTCCAGGAGAGGAAACAGGGAAACCCACTTCCATGACATCAACACCCAGTCTTTCGAGTGATAAGGCTATCTGTAGCTTTTCTTTAACCGTTAAACTTGCCGCCAAAGCTTGTTCGCCGTCACGTAAGGTTGTATCAAAAATTATCACTCTGTTAGACATCTGACTTCTCCGTGAAATACTAATTTGTATTTGGCATGATTTATCATGCTCTTAAAAACAAAAAACCCCGCTTTTGTTGGCGGGGTTCTGAATGCTGTTCTCTCTATCGAGTGTGCAACACTACATCCTCCGCGCAGAAACTGCGAGAATGAGAATGAGGAGGTTGAGTAGAGCACTGTTAATTTTCATCTGTCTTAATATTCAGTATGCATAACTAATTATGCGGTAATTATAAACGTCAATTTCGTATAGAGCGGTTAATTTTTAACGTGTGGTGGCTCAAGTGTCAACCTCATTTTTTTCAATCGATACAGATTAGACCAGCGAAAACGGCTAAATAGACTAAATAACATTCCATTTCCCTTAGCATTCGCTAGCTGAGCCTATTAATTCGTCAGTAAAAAACCTCTTTTAAAACAAAAAGCTCTAAATCATGCTCTGTTGTTTTTTAATGCAACAAAGAAAGAAAATTCGGTATAATGCAAAAATAATGGATATTGAGTTAACTTACATGGAGCTAGAATAGATGTACTTTCGAATCGTCATGCTATGTCTAGCCTTCTGCTTGGCTCCCGCTAAAGCAGACGTCCAAGATAAACTCGACGCATTAAATATTCTCCTCTATCAGTCTCCGTCTCAAGCTTTACAAGAGATCAATGACCTTGAAAGCATCACCTCTCCAGAAAAACTCACCGAAGTTGAAAAGTTAAGGTTAGCCTTGCTTAGATGTGAAACGTTTTTACAACTAGGCGAAAATGAAGCAGCCATTAACATAGCTCGTATTAGCGAGGCCAAAGCAAAGGTCCTGAAACTTGAACAGGCTCGTCCCTACTTCCTCAATTGTATGGCGAGTGCCTTTATCAATTACGCTGATTTTCGACAGGCACTTCCACTATTAGATAGCTCAATAATACTCTCAAGGGAACTTGAACAATCACAATCCCTAGTCAATGGTCTAAAGCTTAGAGGCACTATTGATACTCAGATTGATAGTTATAGCAGCGCCTTCGAAGACCTCAATTTGGCCGGAGAGATCTATGCTGATACCGATACTCAACAGAGTTGGCTGCAAATCCCACTCATTAACATTAAGATCGCGTTAAGCCAGTTGCTGATAGAAAATCTCAAATATCAGCAAGCTTATGATGTCTTAGACTCGAGTTTATCGGAGTTGAACGCAACGGGAAAAGCCAAACTAGCGGCTACGATACAACTGGCCCATATTGCCCAGTTAAACAAATTATCGACAAGTAATGAACTCATCAAACAAGCAAAATCTCTACTGCCTGAATTAGAAACTGCATTCGAACTCGCTGTAGCCTATACAGAAATAGCAAAGCTGGAGTATCGACGAGGGAACAATGCCCGAGCAATTCAGCTATTAGAGATCAGCTTAAACACCTTTAACAAACAACAAATTACTATAGAGAGGCTGAGAGCGCAGCGGCAACTTGCAGAAGTATTATTCTCATCAGGTAATCAAAGCAGAGCCATGACACTCATGGAGCAAGCCATTAATAGCGCATCACAGACAGCAAAATTTAATGAACTGGTCATTTGCTATCAAATTTTAGCAAGTTATTTTGTAGATCAAGGTGATTTCGAGCAGGCGTATCATTACCAAGTACTTAAATTTTCTGCCGCAGAAAATGAGTTTAACTATATTAAAGACACTCGATTACTCCAGCTAAATACTAAGTTAAGTCGTCAACAAGTCTCTAAAGCATCCATTGATAGCCACCGCCCTACTCAAGCTAACTTCCCTTGGTTTAACAATGTATACCTAGCGTTAGCCCTCATCATAGCGGTGGTGTTATTAGTATTAGCATTGAGGCGTAAAACACCTCAACATCACACTGATGTTGAGTCGAAGGTGACTCCCGAAGAAAAGGTTGAAAAGCTGATCAATCACAGTAAAGCGGTAGGCCTTCCTTTGAGCCTAATTTTGATTGATCCTGTCCATATATTTCATGCCGATCGCGCGCTGCTTACAGCTCAATTAAAAGAGCTACTTAGAGAGCAAGATATTGTGATAAACCACCTAGGGGAAGAGCTGATTGTTTTGCTGCCTAATACGCAAGAAAATGGGGTATTAAAAATAATTGAACAGATAAAAGAGTTAATGAACCCATTGCTTCATGGCTACAAAGCCAGCATAGGTTATGCCAAACTACAGCAACATGACAGCTTATCCAGCCTGATAAAAAGAGCTGAAGTTAGGCAGCTACTATTAAAAAACCGCAAACAATCAGCAGGAGCAAACAATCAGCTGTAGAAGCCTAGCTATAACCTCTGAGACTCATGAGGTCATCACCATTTTTCATTTCTAGCCGTCCGCAAGATGGCTTGCTATCTCATCGAGAAACTCATCACCAAATCGTTCAAGCTTTCGCTCACCGACACCGTTAACAGCCAACATCTCTCCCGAGCTGGTTGGCAACATTGCAGCCATTTCAGCTAAGCTTGCATCGTTAAACACTAAGTATGGTGGCACATCTAACTCTTCGGCGAGCCTTCTTCTTAACGACTTCAATTTAGCAAATAACTTACGATCGTAATTCAGCGGCGCTCGAGAACCACCTCTACCTTTCTTCGTTGCCGCCTTAAGTATCATTCTCGGCTCAGCAAGTAACAAATCGACCTCCCCCTTAAGCACAGCCCGAGCTGAAGGGTTGAGCTTTACCGAAGAGCCTCGAGTAATATCTTGGCTGGCAAATCCAAGGTGGATGATCTGCCGAATGATACTAAGCCAATACTCATGGCTCTTATCTTTACCTATGCCCCATGTCGATAGCTTTTCATGGCCGCGATCGAGTACGGTTGCAGCCTTAGAGCCTCTCAATACCTCGATAAGGTGATTTACACCAAAACGCTGGTCTAGCCGATAAATACAAGAAAGCACCTTCTGTGCATCTTGAATACCATTATATTTCTTAGGAGGATCTAAACAGATATCACAGTTACCACAGGGCTCTTCTGCACTCTCATCAAAGTAATGCAGCAGCACCTGACGACGACAAGTTTGCGCCTCAGCAAATGCAGCCATGGTATTGAGCTTATGGAACTCTACTTGCTGCTGAGGGCCAGGTTCTGATTGCTCAATTAGGTGTCGTACCCGACCAATATCTGCAGGGTCAAATAATAATAATGCTTCTGAGTCGAGGCCATCTCGACCCGCTCGTCCAGTCTCCTGATAGTATGACTCGACACTCTTAGGAATATCATAATGCACGACATAGCGTACATTGGATTTGTTGATCCCCATGCCAAACGCCACAGTAGCAACAACTATCTCTAACTGATCTTTAAGAAATCGCTCCTGAACATCTGCCCGCTCCTCTTGCGTCTTACCCGCATGATAGCTATCGGCATTATGCCCTTGTAGTCTAAGGCGCTCAGCAACTTCATCGACACGTTTTCGACTACTGCAATATATGATGCCGCTATTGCTATTTTGAGCCGCGACAAACTGACGTAACTGATTAGCAGCATTGAGCTTTTCTGCCACTGTATAGCGTATATTAGGTCGATCGAAGCTAGTGAGCAGTGAAAATGGGGTGATGGTTAAGCGATCACAGATATCTTTTCTAGTCGCCTGATCTGCGGTAGCCGTCAGCGCCATCATAGGTACGTAAGGAAAAAACTCCCTAAGCTTACCCAAGGCTGCATATTCAGGTCTGAAATCATGACCCCACTGAGAGATACAATGCGCTTCATCGATGGCAAAGAGTGAGATATGCAGCTCATGTAACCTGTCGAGAAAGCTTGGCTGCAATAGGCGCTCTGGCGACACATACAACATTTTAAGCTCGCCGCTATGCATGCTTTGGAACACCTTGATGCGCTCCTCTCCAGGTAATGAAGAGTTCAAATAAGCAGCAGAGACCCCCATTTGAATCAAGCTATCCACCTGATCTTTCATCAAGGAGATTAGCGGCGAAACAACAATGGTCAAGCCTGGTAACTGTAGCGCGGGCAATTGATAACAGAGACTTTTACCACCGCCTGTCGGCATGATCACTAAACAATCCGTACCAGCACAGCTATTCTCAATGACTTCACGCTGGCCGTCTCTAAAAGTACGGTAGCCGAATACCGACTGCAGACTTTTTGAGAGTGGATCTAAATGGGGTTCAGAGGTCTCTTGTTCCATGGCCATCGAAAGTAACAAATTGGGCCGCCTATTCTAATGAAGCTTGCCGCGCTTGTCTCTCAAGATCAGCTTCAGTTTGATAATAATCTTTCTTTTGTCTTGCTAATCAAGGTAAATAAGCGATAGATTAATTGCTCTAATAATAAACAAGTTCATATCACTGATCGGTAAGGAAGCTTATGACAACACCAATAGAAGCGGATAACTTAATACCAGTTAAGGCAAATCCAATCCAAGCTGAAACCTTGCGAAGAGTCGCTGAAGTTTTTGATACGCAAGTACCTTTTCATAATCTGATAGGTATGGATATCAAGCATTATGACCTTGATGGTGTCGAGGTCGTGGTGACAATGAAGCCTGAGTTGATTGGCAATATTCACCAACAGATCCTCCATGGCGGTGTAACAGCAACAGTGCTCGATGTAGTGGGCGGCTTGACGGCATTTTCAGGCTTAGTCGCCAGTCGAAATGACTGGAGTGTTAGTGAGCTCGAAAAACGCCTACAAACCTTAGGGACCATAGATCTCAGAATCGATTACTTACGGCCAGGCAGAGGAGAGATATTTACAGGCACGGGCACTGTGATCAGGGCCGGTAACCGAGTATCAGTGTGCCGTATGGAGTTACATAATGAGCAGGGCGATCACATTGCTTTTGGCACTGGCACTTACATGGTGGGGTAAAGCTAGTGGAAGCATAAGTGTCAACTTTTGCTTCCTAGTGGCATCTTCATAAGACAGGCCTGCAACTATTACTCACAGCTAAACGCTTGAGACCTTAAGGTGTCAGGCCTACAATAGAGTACATTCTTATTTTGTAGTGCTATTCATGCTTGATTCCGAATACCGTAAAGGCATTGTCCTTGCCATTTGCGCTTATACTTTTTGGGGCTTTGCTCCCCTCTACTTCAAACTACTTGGTGATGTTTCAGCGACTGAAATCCTCATTCACCGTGTGATCTGGTCTTTTGTCTTCGTTACGCTACTTATGTTTTTATTTGGCGGTTTTTCAAGGCTCAGGCAGGTACTGAAGAGACCCAAACAGCTGATAATACTCACTGTCACCTCGATACTTATTGCGGCAAATTGGCTATTATTTATCTGGGCGATTAATAATGACCATATGCTCGATGCCAGCCTAGGATATTTCATCAATCCACTGGTTAATGTCATGCTGGCTATGGCCTTTCTGGGGGAAAGATTAAGAAAGCTACAATGGTTTGCTGTGGGGTTAGCAGCAACAGGCGTTATCGTTCAGCTAATCTCTTTTGGATCTATTCCGCTAGTATCTCTAGGCTTAGCCTTCTCCTTCGGCTTCTACGGCCTACTGAGAAAGAAGGTCAATGTAGATGCTAAAACTGGGTTATTAGTTGAAACTGCCATTCTCTTCCCGATCGCTTTGATCTACCTTTTCACTAATGTTGGCGGCGCACTTACAAACTTCAGCAGTAATGATTTATCGCTTAATCTGCTCTTGTTAGCTGCAGGTATAGTGACCACAATTCCACTACTTTGCTTTGCTGCGTCAGCTGTCAGGATCCCGTTAACGGTACTTGGCTTCTTCCAGTACCTAGGTCCAAGTATCATGTTTGTCTTGGCTACCACCCTGTACGGTGAGCCGTTTAATCTAGAAAAGGGGATAACATTTGCCTTTATCTGGGGAGCACTCATCGTCTTTACTGTCGATATGCTCTATAAGCGTAAAGCCAAGCAAGCAACATAAAAACCAGTCAAAAAATCATCCCAATAAAAATGCCAGCAGTTGCTGGCATTTTTTATCAATACTAAAGCTGATCTGGCTAGCGCCTCAAAGCTCTAAAGCAAGGATCTTAGATTTTCTTTGGTAGTTATACAGCTGCTTCTTTTTATCAGGTAAGGTTTCCACATCGACAATATCGAAACCATGCTCCAGGAACCAATGAATGCTACGAGTGGTCAATGCAAATAGCTTGCTATAACCCCTTACCTTAGCCTGACTAATAATATTGTTCAGTAAGAGACTGCCTCTATCGGCATCACGATATTCAGGATGAACCACTAAGCAAGCAAACTCACCGGCATTGTCCTCCTCAAACGGATAGAAAGCCGCACAACCTATGACTAAGCTGTCCCGCTCAATCAGCATAAATTGCTCAATCTCCATCTCTAGCTGCTCACGTGAACGGCGTACCAGTATGCCCTTCTCCTCTAATGGACGGATTAGGTCTAGAATCCCGCCGATATCTCCAATGGTTGCCCGGCGTAGACGCTCAGCGCTCTCTGTCACTATCTGAGTACCGATACCATCTCTTGAGAACAACTCCTGCAGCAATGCACCGTCATCGAGGTAGCTAACGAAATGGCAGCGAGAAACACCATTACGACACGCATCAATACTTGCCTTAAGGAATGCTTTAGTACCAACACAGATAGTTGACTCGCTATCTATGCCGTTTAAAATCTGCTGGGCTTCATTTGGCATCAGCTCGGCGATCACTTGGCCGGTACTATCTAAGATACCTTTTTGAGAACTAAAACCGATCATCTTGTCAGCTTTGAGCTTCACAGCGATCTGAGTCGCCACCTCTTCGGCCGTTAAATTGAAGCTTTCACCAGTCACTGAAGCTGCAACAGGCCCAAGCAGTACAATACCATTGCTATCTAGCTGACCTTGCAGTCCCTGAACATCGATACGCCTCACCTTGCCACTTAAACAGTAATCAACACCATCATCGATACCAAGAGGCTGTGCAATGACGAAGTTACCACTCACGACATTAATCTGCGCCCCCTGCATTGGTGTATTACTCAAGCTCATTGAGAGCCTAGCAGTGATATCCAACTGCAAGCCACCCACGACCTGCTTGATCACCTTAAAAGCATCCTCTTCAGTGATCCGTACGCCATTATGATATTCAGGTATTAACGACTTCTCAGCCAAAGCTTCATCAATCTGTGGCCTTGCACCATGCACCAACACCATCTTGATACCTAAGCTATGCAACAAGGCGATATCGTTGATAATTGAACGAAACTTATTCTGAGCTAAGGCCTCTCCCCCTAGCATCACAACAAAAGTCTTCCCCCTATGTGCATTAACATAGGAAGCAGAATGACGAAATCCATCGACTAGTTCAGTGGTACGCACAGATATAATCTCACCTTAATAAACACACTCTAAAGTCTACAGTTGAGTCTCGCTCAACCAACTTAATATCAACACAAGTATAGTATTGCATTTTAATTCACTATAAAAGCATTTATTTTCATAATTGAGAGTGCAATAAAAATAGAAAAGGCTAGATAAAACATGGCATATAGAAGAGTTAGTAAAAAGTTATCGATTGAATTTTTATCTTGTTAAGGCAGATAAGTAGTATAGCGTGAAATTTAGGCAAAAAAAAAGCCCCTGAAACAGGGGCTTTAGTAGAAGTTAGATTCAAGCAATTACTTGATTTTAGCTTCTTTGTACATAACGTGCTGACGGATAACTGGATCAAATTTCTTGATTTCCATCTTTTCAGGCATGTTACGCTTGTTCTTTTCAGTCGTGTAGAAATGACCAGTTTTAGCGCTAGAAACTAGCTTGATCTTCTCACGATTACCTTTAGATTTAGCCATGGTTTATTATACCTTCTCGCCACGGGCACGAAGTTCAGCAACAACAACTTCAATACCTTTCTTATCGATAATACGCATACCTTTAGTAGAGATACGTAGCTTAACGAAACGCTTTTCGCCTTCTAACCAAAAACGATGGTTTTGTAGGTTAGGTAAAAAACGACGACGCGTCGCGTTTTTCGCGTGCGAGCGGTTGTTACCAACCATTGGTCGCTTGCCAGTTACTTGGCATACTCTTGACATGTCAATCTTCTCCAAAAACAATATATATAACGCTCGAGCATTAATGCACCTCGAACACGGCCGTCGCCTGAGGCACACAACAGAGGGCGCATTTTATACAGGATCTAAAAACAAAGATCAAGGAATAGTTATTCTATCCATCCCCGCTCTGCAAATGAAACTATCTCGCGATCGCCAACAACCATATGGTCTAACAAGGAAACATCTATGGTTGCCAAAGCATTTTTTAATCGCTCAGTTATTCGCCTATCAGCATGACTTGGCTCCGCAACTCCTGATGGATGGTTGTGGCAGACAATCACAGCTGCGGCTTTTTTCTCAAGCACTAGGCATACCACATCTCGTGGATATACAGAGGCTGAATCAATTGTGCCACGGAATAATTCAACAAATTGAATCACCCTGTGCTGACTGTCCAACAACAAAATGGCGAACACTTCATAGGCACGATCTCTTAATTGTCTCATTAAATAGTCCCGAGTTAAATCAGGATCACTCAATATTTTTCCTCTTTTTAAATTTTCTGCCGAAATTCTGGTCCCTAGCTCAGCTGCAGCTTGTAGTTGAGTATATTTCACAGGTCCCATTCCCGCCGCTCTGCAAACTTCGGCCTGAGAAGCTCTAGTCAGCGCTCTCAGTCCACCAAACTCTCCAATAAGGTTACGAGCTAGCTCAACAGCACTTAAGCCCGGCAGGCCATTTCTGAGCACCACAGCTAACAGTTCAGCATCAGATAATTGAGAGACTCCTTGATCCAACAACTTTTCTCTTGGCCCTTCGCCTACTGGCCAGTCTTTAATCCCCATCACCCCTCCTTGCGTGATTATCCAGCTCTGCTGAGTATGGTCGAGTTTTGTAAAACTTGTATCCTCCACAATCTCAATGTTTGTGATATCTTAGGCGGCAATTAAATCTAGTGACTGTATAGTTTCTTATAAAGCGGCGGTTTACGAGTAACAGTATGAGCAAGAATACGAGTAACAATCAGACCAGTAAAAACATCTTACTCGCCATTGGTGGTGGGATTGCAGCCTATAAATCTGCCGATCTTATTAGGCGCCTTAAAGAACGTGGGTTTGATGTGCGCGTGGTGATGAGCCAGAGTGCAAAAGAGTTCATTACCCCATTAACACTACAGGCATTATCTGGTTATCCGGTGGCATCCGATCTACTGGATACCGCCGCAGAAGCAGCAATGGGTCATATTGAGTTGGCTAAGTGGGCAGACCTGGTTGTTGTAGCCCCAGCAACTGCTAATCTGATCGCACGAATTAATGCTGGCATGGCCGATGAGTTGATCACAACAACCTGTTTAGCAACAGAAGCCCCCGTCGTTATCTGTCCAGCGATGAACAGGCAGATGTATCGCAGCCAAGTCACTCAAGAAAACCTAAGTAACTTACTTAAGCGTGACATCATCATTTGGGGACCGGGCTCTGGCAGCCAGGCTTGTGGTGATATTGGCCCAGGCCGCATGCTCGAGCCTACCGATATTGCCGATCGTACGCTGCAATTTTTTGCCCCCAAATTACTCACAGGTCAGTCACTGCTACTGACAGCAGGACCGACTCGAGAAGCTATCGACCCAGTTCGCTATATCTCCAACCACAGCTCAGGAAAAATGGGCTTTGCCATTGCTAAAGCAGCTGCCGATATGGGCGCAAAGGTGACTCTAGTATCCGGACCCGTTAATTTAACGACCCCAGCTGGAGTTAATCGAGTCGATGTGCAATCAACTCAAGATATGCTCGATGCTGTCATGGCAAATGTTGAGGAACACAACATCTTTATTGGCTGCGCAGCTGTTGCTGATTACCGCGTTGCCGAAATTGCCGATGAGAAGATAAAAAAATCTTCAACTGACATGCAGCTTGCCTTGGTAAGAAATCCTGATATCTTAGCCACCGTTGCCAGCCACACACCACGACCATTTACCATAGGTTTTGCCGCTGAGACACAAGATGTAGAACATTACGCTAAAGATAAATTGGTGCGTAAAAAGTTAGATATGATAGCCGCTAATGACGTATCTAGCCCAGAGCTAGGCTTCAATGCCGACAGTAACGCACTAAAAGTTATCTGGGGTGACGGCCAGCAAGATCTTCCTGCAACAGATAAGCAAACCTTGGCGAAGCAACTGTTAACGCTTATTGCAAAACAGCTAGCCAATAAACAAGACGGTAAGTAATGAAAACTCCAGTTGAAGTAAAAATCCTCGATTCTCGAATCGGTTCAGAGTACCCGCTACCCGCTTATGCCACTCCAGGTAGTGCAGGTATGGATCTACGTGCAATGATCGATACCACTATGGTTATCGAGCCAGGTCAAACCGTATTAATCCCTACTGGTATTTCAATTCATGTAGCCGATCCTGGGCTGGCAGCTGTCATTCTCCCACGCTCGGGTCTGGGTCATAAACACGGCATAGTATTGGGTAACCTTGTTGGTCTTATTGACTCTGATTACCAAGGGCCACTAATGGTATCTTGCTGGAACCGTAGCGAGCAGTCCTTCACACTTGAAATTGGTGATCGATTAGCTCAACTGGTATTTGTACCTGTCGTACAAGCCGAATTTAAACTTGTGGATGAGTTTGATAACTCAACACGTGGTGAAGGTGGCTTCGGCCATTCAGGTACCAAATAAATAGTTTACATGCCGCTAAATGCAATTTAACGGCATGTATTAAGAATAAGAGTGACAATCGCTATCTTGGAGCATTTCAAAGGATGGTGACAATTTCACCTAGCTCCTGTCGTATTTGAGTGAAGGAAAACTAAATGGCTGCAAGCCCCAAAATCAACCGCCGCGAACATATTCTCCAGTGCCTAGCCACAATGCTAGAAACCAATCCAGGACAAAGAATCACCACGGCCAAACTTGCCGCAGAAGTGGGTGTCTCAGAAGCTGCCCTGTACCGCCATTTTCCAAGCAAGGCGCGCATGTTCGAAGGTTTGATTGATTTCATTGAGGAATCACTGCTATCACGCATCAACCTGATCATGGATGAAGAGAAAGACACCATGAAACGCTGCCAGCTACTACTGCAGCTTTTGCTTATTTTTTCTGAACGTAACCCTGGTATATCGCGCGTACTCAACGGTGACGCATTGCTTGGCGAAAACGAGCGTTTACGTAGTCGCGTCAGCTCTATTTTCTCAAAAATTGAGACTCACCTAAAACAGATATTACGTGAGAAAACCCTACGTGAAGGTAAAGGTTTTAACTTAGATGAAGCGATACTAGCTAACCTTCTTTTAGCAATTGCCGAAGGTCGTATCGCCCAATTTGTACGTAGTGAGTTTAAACAAAAACCCACACAACATTTTGAGCAACAGTGGGTATTTATCCAGCAACAGTTACTACAGAGCTAACTCCTCTCCCGAAAATGGCTGTTAATTTTCATACAGCCATTTTTAAATTGCTCTCCTTTCATTTTTCATTTACTCTCCTCATGAAACGAATACGTATAGTTAACACCATGTTTTAACAAGGAAGTTGTATGAACCTCATTAAATTAATGAGCATTAGCTTGTTGCTCCTTCTCAGTAGCAATGCTAATGCAAAAACCAGTGACCAAGCCTCTCTATTTAGCCGTTCAGCACAATTCAGTCAGGTAAAAATTTCGCCCAACGGCGATTACATCAGTGCTATCACTAAGTTAAATGGCAAAGCCATACTCATGCTGCTAGACGGCAAGACCAAACAGCCTATCCATGTGGTTCGCTTCCCTAAAAATGCTCAAGTGGGACATTACGAGTGGGTGAACGATAAGCGAGTTGTATTGCAAAAAGAGTACCTTAAAGGCTGGAGCGACCACCCCGTTTATTATGGTGAACTCATGGCCGTCAATGCCGATGGCTCACAAGCTGAGTACTTGTTTGGCTATCAAGGCGGCGAAATGCAAACGGGTTCGCGGGTGAAGAAAAATACTCCTATCCGTGCCACTGCCTACATCCTAGATCCACTCCCTGAAGATAAACGCCACATGCTAGTACAAGCATTACCTTGGGGATCGGGAGGAAATAATACCGCTGAAAATAGACAAGTGGTATACCGGGTAAATGTTTATAAAGGAACACGTAAAAAAATAGCTAAGGCTCCCATGCCTTACGCTAACTTTTTAACCGATCATGACGGAGATGTCCGCTTTGTTAGCGGCACAACCGATTACATTAATTCAAGCCTATTTTATCGACAGGATGGTGAGTGGGTTAATACAGATAAGCTGAACTTCAACCTCAATGAATTAAGCCCTATCGCATTTAGCAATGAAAAAGACAGCTTATATGTTGTAGGCAGCGAATCAGGTAAACCAAAAGGCGTTTATCTCATCAATGTAAAAACAGGCAGTAAAAAGCTAGTTAGCCAAGATAAAACGGTCGACCCAAGCAATATCTGGATCAATCGAATCAACAAAAAACTCTATGCCGTAGAGTATGAAAATGGTTACCCAACCTATGAATTTGTCGATAGCAAAGATACCCACGCCAAGTACATAAAACAGCTTTTAGCCGCTTTGCCTGGGCACCAAATACACCTTGTCAGTGAAACCAATAATGCTAAGCAACTGGTTATTAAAGCTTTCAATGATAGAAACCCTGGTGATTACTACATATTTAATACAGAAAGCAAAAAGCTTGAGTACTTACTTTCACAAAAAAACTGGCTTGACCCTGAGCAGATGGCAGAAATTAAGCCAGTGAGTTTCGTCAGCAGAGATGGTACTGAAGTTCATGGCTACCTCACTCTGCCTCATGGTATTGAAGCTAAGAACCTCCCACTTGTTGTTAACCCACACGGTGGGCCACATGGGCCTAGAGATTGGTGGGGGTTCGATCCACAAAATCAATTGATTGCGAGTCAAGGCGCTGCAGTACTTCAAGTCAACTTTAGGGGTTCTGGTGGTTATGGACAAAACTTTGAAAATGCTGGCCACCAAAAATGGGGCACGAATATTCAGTACGACATCATAGATGCCACACGTTACGTCATAGAGCAGGGATATGTAGATAAAGACCGCATATGCATTGCAGGCGGCAGCTTTGGTGGATACTCCGCTCTACAAAGTGCGACATTAGAGCCAGATCTATTTAAATGTGCCATAGGGTTTGCCGGTGTATATGATCTCGAACTGATGTTTAACGAAGGCGACGTACAAAAACGTCGAGCAGGAACGCGATACTTAAAACAAGTACTAGGCGAAAATCAGCAGGTACTACAATCTATGTCCCCTACGCATAACGTTGCTAAATTAAAGGCCAATATCTTACTTGTGCACGGTGGTGAGGATGAACGAGCACCTATAGAGCAATTAGAAGCCCTAGAAGATGCGCTACAGAAGATTAATTACCCTTACGAAAAGTTAGTCATGGATGATGAAGGTCACGGATTCTACAATGATGAACATCAAGCCAAGTACTATAATAAAATGCTTAGCTTTTTAAAGTCTAATTTGAGACTGTAAGTATCGCGAAACAGAGATACCCCTAATCTATTTTTCTTAAACCCATACAGTTGCTGGGTATAAATTTGCAGCAATTCAGGGTATCCTCCTTGCCCATTTCCTACTAAACAGCTAGGAGATGGGCCGTCTATGCTATATAGATAAGCCTAAAAGATATGACATCAGATTGTACACTTGATATAACCACTATGCAGATAGTGGAGGAAACTATGACATCGAAAGAAGCGCAACTCAGTGAATCAGCACAACTAGTACAAACAGCCTTGCTAGAACGTGGCCTTGAAACACCTATGTTACCGACCGAGTTCAGTGCCGAGGAGCGTAAAGCAAAGATCGAGCAGCATATGCGCTCAATTTTGAATTTGATGTCACTGGATTTAACTGATGACAGCTTGACCGATACCCCAAAACGTATTGCCAAAATGTATGTTGATGAAATTTTTTCAGGCTTAGACTACGCTAACTTCCCCAAAATTACTGTCATCGAAAATAAGATGGGTTTCGATGAGATGGTCAAGGTTAACGACATTAGCCTAACCAGTACCTGTGAGCACCACCTAGTCACTATCGATGGCTTAGCGACTGTGGCTTATCTGCCTAAAAAGAATATTATCGGCCTATCCAAGATAAACAGGATTGTACGTTTCTTTGCCCAGCGCCCTCAAGTGCAGGAACGCCTCACTCAGCAAATATTGGTAGCACTACAAACATTACTCGAAACCCAAAATGTCGCAGTGAAGATGGATGCTGTGCATTACTGCGTAAAATCTCGCGGTGTGATGGATTCAACCAGCTCAACAACGACAACAGCGTTAGGTGGGATATTTAAATCTAACCCTGCTACTCGAGCTGAATTCCTTAGTAACTAAGAGTTAAGTAATTAAATAGAGCTGATTCGAGAGACTGCAAACAAAAAAGCAAAAGCCACACTTAAGGCTTTTGCTTTTTCTAGAAGCGAACTTGTGAGCGCCCTCGAAGTGAGTCTGCGAACGCTCTAGCACTCTATGCTTATCTTCTATATCCCGTACTGATCGCGATATGCACTCACTGATTCAAGCTGAGCTTCCATACCAGGCTTTTCAGACAGGTAATTGATCAGGTCGCCAAGCTTAACGATTGAAACGATTTCACAACCAAAATCACGTTCAACTTCTTGAATAGCTGACAGCTCACCTTTACCTTTCTCTTGACGATCAAGTGCGATTAACACACCAGCTAATGATGCTTCATGCGCCTGGATTATCTCCATTGACTCACGGATAGCAGTACCTGCTGTGATCACATCATCAACCAACATAACACGGCCAGTCAACTCACTACCCACTAAACTACCACCTTCGCCATGCTGTTTTTTCTCTTTGCGGTTAAAGCAATATGGCATATCGATATCGTGATGCTCACACAGGGCAACTGCAGTCGTCGTCGCAATTGGGATACCTTTATAAGCTGGACCAAAAAGCAGATCATGCTCGATACCTGAATCAACCAGCGCCGCAGCATAAAAACGACCTAATCGAGCAAGGTCACGACCAGTATTAAATAAACCTGCATTGAAGAAGTAAGGGCTAGTACGGCCAGATTTAAGGGTAAACTCGCCAAATCTTAGTACCTGACGCTCTAGGGCAAATTCGATAAACTCACGCTGATAGGCTTTCACAATCTCTCCTCAATTGACTCTTTTAATATAACTTTTGTTGTTAATTTTACGAATTAAGTTATTCAAAAAAGGACCCATCAGGGTCCTTTTTATCTCTTCATTCAATTTTAGCTCAATGCCGCTTTCTGGATATCGACAATTTCACGAATACCGTGCTTGGCTAGCTCTAACAAGCTAAGTAGCTCTTCATGGCTAAATGGCTCACCTTCTGCCGTGCCCTGAATCTCAATCATCTTGCCAGTTTCTGTCATCACGACATTCATATCTGTCTCAGCTTCGCTGTCTTCAAGATACTCAAGATCGCAGATTGGCTCGCCTTTATAGATACCAACGCTGACTGCAGCGATAAGAAACTTAAGTGGGTTCGTCTTCAAGATACCCTTACCACGTGCCCAGTTCAGTGAATCAACTAAAGCAACACATGCACCAGTAATTGCTGCTGTACGTGTTCCGCCATCAGCCTGGATAACATCACAATCGATAACGATAGTGTTTTCGCCTAATGCCTTCATATCAACAGCAGCACGTAGTGAGCGACCGATAAGACGCTGGATCTCTTGAGTACGACCAGACTGCTTACCACGAGCCGCTTCACGGTTCATTCGGCTATGAGTAGAACGTGGCAACATGCCATATTCAGCAGTAACCCAACCTTGACCCTTACCCTTAAGAAAACGAGGAACACCCTCTTCGAAGCTCGCAGTACAAAGTACTTTTGTATCACCAAACTCGACCAAGACAGAACCTTCAGCATGAGCGGTAAATTGACGAGTGATTGTCACTGGACGAGATTGAGCTGGCGTTCTATCACTAGGGCGCATAAGAATTTCCTGTATTGATGAATCGATAGGCGATTTTGGGAGGATATTATAGGGATTTGTGACTCAGTATGCCATGTTATTTGCCCATAATAGGTAAAGCTGAGACGCTTTACTTTGACCATTAGAGGCATAGGTCTATAATCCTTGATCACTTTCACGGTTAAACAATTGGAAAAACCATGATTCAAAGCATGACAGCCTACGCACGTATCGAACATAAAGCAGATTGGGGCACAGCCTCTTGGGAGATCCGTTCAGTCAACCAGCGTTACTTAGAGACCTACCTACGCCTACCTGAGCATTTCCGTAGTCTAGAGCCAATTTTACGAGACAGACTACGAAAGCGTTTAAACCGCGGTAAGGTTGAAGTAAACCTAAGATATGATCTTGCAGACAACAAAAATAGCGAACTGCAGTTGAACCAAGATCTGGCTAAGCAACTTGTTAATGCTGCTAACTGGGTAAAAGGTGAAGCCGGTCAAGGCGAACTGAACTTAGTCGACATTCTTAAGTGGCCTGGGGTTATGTCAGGTTCAGAGCAAGATATGGACGCACTAGGTAAAGAGTTACTGGTCGCTTTTGATAACGCTATCGATCAGTTTATTGAAGCCCGTGGCCGTGAAGGTGAAGCAATTAAGATCATGCTACAAACCCGCCTCGATGCCATTGTTGAGCAAGTCGCCATAGTACGCGGACATATGCCTACCGTTATGCAGTGGCAACGTGACAAGCTGACTAACCGCCTAGCTGAGATCACAGGTGAGCTAGACCCTGCTCGCTTAGAGCAAGAGATGGTTATTCTTGCACAAAAGATGGATGTCGCCGAAGAGATGGACAGACTCGACGCCCATGTTGCCGAAACTCAGCGCATCCTTAAGAAAGGCGGTGCACAAGGCCGTCGCCTCGACTTTATGATGCAGGAGTTCAACCGTGAGTCGAACACCTTAGCCTCTAAATCTATCAGCCCCGAAGTCACTGCAGCTGCTGTAGAACTTAAAGTACTGATTGAGCAGATGCGCGAGCAGATCCAGAACGTAGAATAGCGTTTAACCCAAATGAGTAAGCCGGCTTAATGCCGGTTTTTTTATATCTTTAAAACAGTAAAGCAAGTTTACCTTTAAAACTCCCCTAAAAGAGGCTAAGAAAAAAGGACCATGGAGCTGCACCCAACGTTGCAGGGAGAGATGAGCATAGCTATTGCTACATGGTCCATACCTAATACTTAAGATATAAAAATCATAAAGGGGAACAACAAAAAGCCAATTCAGATTACGCCTCAACTTGGACACCTGTCAACACACTTGATTAGCAGTATAACAAAACTAAAAGATGGATCGAATTCACCCATATAAATGTGAGCAACTCCATATCAAATAAAATAAATTCATAGAGATCACGTTAACTCACAACAAGTAAACCTCGTCACACAAAGCAAGCCATTGACCAACCAAGTCACACATATTCCATCAAATCCCCCCCCTCTTTCAGCAAACTGGATCCATATCACACACTGGCCTAGACAAGTGTATATACAATTACCTCGAAATAAGTACAAAAACATTAAAACCGTTTCCTTAAGAAACTACGAGTGTGAGAGAAGTGATGAAAATCTTACAAAAAATCGGTCTACTAGCGGCGCTTATCGCCTCTGCAGCCCTCTCAGTGCCAAGCGCACTGGCAAATGACACCGCTACTCCTTTAGAGCAGCAACTGGTTAATAAATTCACGGAGGCTAACTACTCTAAGAAAGGTGCTGACACCTGTCTTATGTGCCACAAAAAATCTCAATCCGTTATGGCTATCTTCAATACGCCACACGGTAATACTCAACAAGGACCAATGGCTGGATTGCAATGTGAAGCCTGCCATGGACCACAAGGTAAGCACAAAGGTAAGAATGAACCCATGCTCACCTTCGGTGATGAGTTATCCGTTGAGGGCCGCAACAGCGTCTGTGAGTCTTGCCACAGTCAAGAGCACACGCCCTTCCATGACCAAGCTTGTAGCGATTGCCACAACATTCACCAGGCTGAGTTAGCAACCGAGCAGCCACAAGCCCAGTGTGCCAGCTGTCATAGCCAGCAAGACGCGGCGCAGCTTAAGCGTTCGACTCACCTAGATGCCCTCACGTGTAGTGATTGCCACAACCCACATGAAGAGCAGCCACTTTCTATTAATGACACCTGTTACAGCTGTCATGCCGAGAAGCGTGGCTCAACTCTTTGGGAGCACTCGCCTGTTACTGAGGATTGCACCACCTGTCACAACCCACATGGCTCAGTTAACGACAACCTACTTAACAGCCGTGCACCTCAGCTGTGTCAAAGCTGTCACAGCCAAGCCGGTCACTCGGGTGATGTACACAACAGCTTAAATGGCTTCACGCAAGGTCAATCTTGCATGAACTGCCACAGCAAGATACATGGCTCGAACCACCCTTCTGGTCATTTATTTGAAAAATAGGAACTGACGATGAACGCTAAACTCACTTTAGTAGCACTCGCTGTTCTCTCAGCCAATGCTACCGCAGCGAATTTCGCTGTACCTCAAGATATTGAAAAAGACTACGCCTGTAAGCGTTGTGTTGCCACTGAGCACAACAACACCGTCGGTATCATGACCGAGCAGCGTACTCACTTAGATAGCCAATACGGTGCAAGTGCCGATATTCTTGGTGAAAGCCGCGGCGCTAACTATAGTATCGATGCTAACAACGCCGGCGCAGACAATGGCTATCTAAAAGCTGCTGCCAGCCTAGGCGATTTCTCCCTAGAGCTGGCTTATGTTAACCGCTGGAATCTTGACGATAATGATATCGGCGCCGAGCGTCAGCAGTTATCTGCCGGGGCTAAGTACCAAACTCAACTTGTCACCGCTTTTGTTAAGGCAAGCAGTGAAGACAAGCAGGGTCAGCGTATCAGCTCAGTGGTTGACCCAAAGCCGACTAACTACTTAGAGACCATCGACCACACCACCCAAGTGATGAACGCAGGTGTACAGCTTCATGGTGACTTTTGGCATCTCGGTCTGGCTGCTGTTAACTCAGATTTTACCGACAATACCGGTATCGATGCCGATAACAACGCCCAGCAAGCCAGCGTTAAAGCTGGGTTGAACTACGGCAGCACACGTTTAAGCGTTAGCGCAGCCTCAGGCAAGATGATTCAAGACGGTCCTATCGAGCAAGAAAACTCATTAGTGCCTATCTCAAACTTCGATGGTGAAGTTGAAACCCTCGATTACAGTGCCCGCATCAGCTCTCGCTTTGCTGGCATCAAGGTCGCAGGTTTCTATAGCTACAGTGACCGCGACAATGTCAGTGGCTCTTACGAGTTCTTCGAAGCCATCAACACCCCAATCGACAGCAGCAAGACACGTTTAGGTGTCGATGCCAGCTACCGTTTAGGCAGTGCTAAGTTCAGCGCAGGTTTCGAGCAAAACGACCGAACCCGCTCTGACAGCGACCGTGAAGAGACTCAAGAGAGTGAAATCTTTGGCCGTATCGATTACCGATTGGGCGCACTTAACTCACACGTTAAGTTTACCAGCGGTGACCGCACGGGCTCAGAGTACCGTATCGGTGACGATATCTTCCAAAAGTATTACCTCGCCGACCGTGACCGTACCAGCACTGAGCTTGGCCTTAGCTACAGCCAAAACCAGTATGGCGCTAACCTCAAAGTGGTCTTAGCCAGCGATGCGTACAGCGATAGCGCTGCCCTGCAAGAGTCTGATGAGCTATCCGTTAACTTCGACGGCTACTACCTAATCAGCAAGCAGATGACCCTGAACGCCTATGCTGGCACGCAGACCATTGACAGCTTGGAGCTGCACAACACCACAGTAAGTGACGAGTTCACCTACTTCGGCTTTGGCCTGAACAAGTACCACATCAATGACGATATGACACTTGGCACCTCCTACACCTTCTCGTTCTCTGGCAGTGATACCTCGATCGATAGCACCGAAATGGGTGACTACTACCAGTACCAACATCTTGCTGAAATCCATATGGATTACCGCATCAACGCGCGTATCTCGACCCGTTTTGCTTACAGCTATGAACGTAACTACGACACGAACTACGCCAACCAACCGATTGAAGCCATCAACTCTATTGACGACCTCAATCAAAATTACACCGACCATAAGATCGGTGCATTTTTCACAATAAAGCTGTAAGGGCCGTAAAGGCCATAAACTGAGGTAATAATTATGGAACGTCGTACGTTTCTAAAGTTCTCTGCAGCGGCGGCTGCGGTTGCAACGGTGACTGGCTGTGAAAGCAGCAGTGCCAGCGATCCTCTGCCAACTCCAAGCGAACCAGTACTTCCTCCAGTAGGAGAAGGTGTGACATGGGGCTCATGTGCCACAAACTGCTGGCAAGCATGTCCTTTGAAGGTACACAGTAAAGATGGCGTGATCACACGCATTGAAACTGAAGGAAAAGCTACTGACGATTGGGATAGTTTCGATCACGAAATTCGCCCTTGCCCCCGTGGCCGTTCAATGCGTCAGAAGGTCTACAACCACGACCGTCTTAAGTACCCAATGAAACGTGTAGGACGTCGAGGCTCTGATGAGTTCGTCCGCATTAGCTGGGAAGAAGCGGTCTCTAGCGTCGCGGCAGCAATGCAAAAAACCTATGCTGAATACGGTAAGAACGCCATTTTCATGCCTCTGGGCGGCGGTTCTCACGATCTCAATACCGGTGTGACTCAATCCAGTGTTCGACTACTGAATATGGCTGGCGGCTGCCTGTTCTTCCATAACGATTACTCAGCTTCTCAGTATCGTGAAGGTTCTGCAGGCATGTACGGATACCTCGCCTCTAACGATGGCGATACTGTCGGATTTTGGAATACTGGATCGAGCCTACGTAGCCTAGAAGATAGCGATCTTATGGTGTGTTTTGGGTATAACCCAATGGAAGCTCGCCTAGGTGGTGCAGGTTCAGGTTATGAATATTTGAATGTTAAGAAGAAAAATAACTTCAAAACATACTATATCGACCCACGATTTACCGATACTGCCGTAACAGCAACTGACGAGTGGGTGCCTATCCGCCCAGGTACTGACGCAGCCCTGTGTGAAGCATTAGCACATGTATTGATAGCAGATGGCTACGCGGATATCCCATTCCTTGAGCAGTACACTTTTGGCTACGATAAATACCAAGATTACATCTTAGGTGTTACCGACGGAATCGCTAAGACGCCAGAGCGCGCCGAAAGTATCTGTGGTATCCCGGCAGAGAAGATCCGTGAAATAGCTCAAGCAATTGGGGCGGCATCTGCACCATTCGTGACACAGGGCTTCGGTCCACAACGTCAAGGTAATGGTGAGAACAACGCACGTGCAGTGATGATGCTGCCGTTACTCGTCGGTAAAATTAGTGGCGCGGGTACAAACCACGGCGGAACACCGGGTAACGATGGTTTATCCCATTACGCCATGATGCCAGCAGATTCGCTCAAAGATCTGATGAACATGAAGATCATGGATGTGACTATTCCTGCAGCATCACACCTAGACGCTATCGAGTTCGGCACAGAAATGAAGCCGAGTACCCATGATGTGCGTTATTCAGACAAAAGCCTAATGGATGCTGATACTCCACTAGAAACTAACGTACGTTTCCTATGGTTAGCCTCATCCAATATGTTGGCTAACCAGAACGGTGATATCAACCGAGCTGACCGCCTACTAAATGACGAAAGTCTAGTCGATTTTGTAGTTGTGATTGAACAGCATATGACGGCATCGGCGAAATACGCAGATATCATCTTGCCGGAAGTGAGCTGGCTTGAGATGTATGACGTCATCCAAAGCTACAACAAGATGGACTGTGGTTCATTGATGTATGCATATGGCATCACCCCTGCTGTCGATCCTATGTTCGAATGTAAGCCTGCCTACGACATCTGCCATATGATCGCCAACGAGCTGGGCATAGGAAGCAAGTTTACCAATGGTGGTATGACCTACTTAGATCAGGTTCGCAAGGTATTCACTGAGTTCAAGAAGAGTAACCCATGGATCCAAGGTGACACCTTCGAAGAGTTTGTTAGCTTCGGTCCTCAGCGCCAACCCGCTGGTGAGCACCCCAACGTAGGTAAGATCAGAGACTTCATCACAAACCCTAACCAAAACCCTCTAGGTACACCTAGCGGCAAGGTCGAGATCTACTCTCAATATTTCGAGAGTAAGCAGAGCCAAGCTGAAGGCACCGACGAGATCAATCCACTGCCCGTTTATTTTGCCTGTGACGAGTCATATGAAGATGATACGGCTTCTGAGTTCCCACTGCAGTGCATTAACTACCACGGTAAACATAGCGCTCATAGCATTCACGCCAGCACACCTTGGCTTAATGAAGTACTCGAGCATCACCTATGGCTAAACCCAATAGATGCAGGTGCTGCAGGCGTTCTCAATGGTCAAAAAGTCATAGTCGAAAGCCGCAGAGGCAAGCTAGAGATCACTGCTCGCGTCACACCTAGAATCGTTCCAGGTGTCGTCGCTATGCCTCAAGGACAATGGCGCCGCATGAAAGGTGATATCGATGTTGGCGGCTGTGCGAACACCTTGACAGATAGTAAGCCTAGCCCGGTTGCTAAGTCATTCCGCTCTAACACTAACCGAGTCAGAGTTTACTCGGCATAGGAGAGAAAATATGCAATTAGGATTCTATGTTGATACAGAGATCTGTTCAGGCTGTAAGGCTTGTATGGTTTCCTGTAAAGATAAGAATGACTTGAATGTAGGCCGTAACTTCCGTCGCGTATATGAATTCGCGGGTGGTAGCTGTACGGATAATGGCAATGGCGTATTTTCACAATCCGTATTTGCCTACTACACGTCAATCTCTTGCAACCATTGCGATACCCCAGCTTGTACCAAAGCTTGTCCAACTGGCGCAATGCATAAGCGTAGCGAAGACGGCTTAGTCATGGTTCATGACGATATCTGTATCGGCTGCTCATCTTGTTCACAGGCCTGTCCTTATGACGCGCCCCAGCTTGATGAGGCCCGAGGCAAGATGACTAAATGTGACGGCTGCATTGACAGACTCAACGCGGGTAAACAACCCATGTGTGTTGATAGCTGCATCCATCGAGCACTGGACTTCGGCCCTATTGATGAATTGCGCGCTAAGTACGGTAATACGGCTGAAATAGCCCCATTACCATCAGCGAGCATCACAAACCCAAACTTAATTCTTAGAGTACACCCAGACGGTCAACCTGTAGGTTCAGGCGCCGGCTCAGTAGTAAATCCAAATGAGGTATAACATGAATACTAAACTTTCTCTGGTAGCCATTTTGCTAGCAGGAACTATGCTCACCGGTTGTTCTGATGATGAGTCAGAAACGGTATACGTCTGTGAAAACGGTGAGACAGTTTCGTCTCCAGAGCAATGCCCTACCACGCCAACAGATCCAACTGACCCTACTGATCCTGTTGATCCTGTTGAGCCTCCAGTTGTAGATGGTCCATTTGTACACGCTGGCCGTACTATCGTCGACGGGGCGTTCTACAGTGCCACCAGCCCAAGTAATGAGTATGACCCACTACGTGACTGGGAAAAGACCATGCCAGCGGGTTACAAAGAGATGCGTAACGCTTCTTACCCTTGGGGTACTACTGTTTATGACTCGGAAGCTAATGGCGAAGAGTTATGGATGGGGACTATCTCTAACGGTTGGTGTGTTTGGCCATACCAAAATATCGGTATGCCTATCGAGCTCACTACTTTTGAGAGTGAGACTACAGGCTGCTCAGTTCCAGGTACGACTGGCACACCATCACAGATCTTCATCTATAACTTCCGCACAGGTGCAAAAGAAGTTATTCATGAGAGTATGCTGACATCTGGCGGGCCTCAGTTTACTGAAGCATTTAAGCCAATCAACAACACCTATGGCTTCCGCGCCGCGGGTACTGCAGGCGATCTCGTCTTTGTCGCTGGACACTGGAAAACAGTTAACGATCAAGGTCGTCTACGTCTATTCGTATTTAATGCCAAAGAGCGTTCATTTATTGGATACCGTGATATTGTCGGTGATACCACTCGTCGCTTCCGTACACTAAAACACGCTGACGGTACTACAGGTTTCTACACTATCGTAGGTGCAGAAACAGGTATGACTCAAGCTGGTGATGGTCCAACTCAGCTACTTCGTTGGGTGGGTACACAAGATGCTCCTTTCGAAGGGGGTAACATTAAAGGTACTGATCCGCTAACGACCACTGGTTGGAGTAAGGTTTCGACTCAACTTGATAATGAAGATACTCCAAATGGAGTTCAGTACGGTATGATTGGTGACTGGCGCCAGTTCACTCATACTGACGGTACTGAGCGTTTGATCATGTCTGCCTCAGCTCACCCATTCGTATATAAAGATGGCGTACGTAATGACAAGTTTAAAGAGTCAGTCATTCTGATCTCAGATCCTATCCCTAATGCTGGTTACACCGCAGACAATCAACTGACATTCCGCGAAGTATTTGGCATGGATCAGTATGACCCTGATACAAAAGGTCGTTGGGGAGCTAAATGGGGGACGAGTGCGATTAACGATGGTTACATGTACTTCGGTACCTACCATCAAGGTACAGATGCCGCTTATAAGCACTTTGCTAAGGCAGATCCTGAACTATTCACGGAGCTAACAGGGCTTGATCCACATGATTACTCTGTTATTGATGCCAATAAAGAAGTCAATCACAAGCAGTTTATGATTAACGAGTGGCGTGCCACTTCAATCTTCCGTATTAACCTTAACAATATCGACGCGGTAAGTGCTGGTGACACCTCTAAGGTAGAGCTACTTTACGGTTACGAAACAATGAAGGTTAACGATGGTAATGGTTGGAAGACTACACCAAACTTACTAGGTCAGAAGCCTATCCATGGTAAAGCAGGTATGGGTAACCCTGGTAATGTTTACTCTTGGACCTCTATTGCCAAAGACGGTAAGTTATTCTGGGGATTTTTCGATGCATTCTCAGGCCTACATGACCTACTATTCGATGCATACGCTGGTGAGTACATGCTGTTCGACGGTATCGTATTCCAAAGCCCAGAGTGGAAAAGTCAGATGGCTAATAACCCGGCCATGTGGATGTACGATTACGCTAAGACTGAAATGGATGCTAACTTCCTAAGAGAAGAGTTTATCCCAGGCGGCGACCTTCTGATGATCGAAGCTGACGGTTATGCACGTAAGCTGACCACTAACGGTTTCGGCAATGAGTGTTCTAACGGTATCCGTAACGTTGTTGATATCGATGACAAGCTATACTTCGGTACTTCAACTTGGTGTAACGTCGGCCCAACTTCTGGACTCGAGTTCTACCAATATGAGCCTAGCTTAGACAAGTAGGTATATCGCTTAAGGCGGCCTCTGGCCGCCTTTCTTTTTGTTTCGGAGTTACTATGAATAAAGATTTGGCTGAAATCACCCCAACCTTAGCTGCCAATATGTACCATGATCCTAGCGATAAGATGCTTGAGATCTATAAAGAGCATGACTTCAACGCATGTTACCCCCTACTCACTGAAAGCAAGACCCGCAGTGAAGGCGTAACACTTATTAGCAACTACATCTCTCAATACACCAGTAAACAACTGCCAACTCTACTATTGGACTTTAATCAGTTATTTATTGGCCCAGGTAAAATGAAGGTGCCATTGTGGGGGTCGTACTACCTGAGTGAAGATAACCTGCTTTGTGGGCCAAGCACACAGAAACTCCAAGAACGCATCGATGCACTAGGTATAAAACTCAGTACCTCAGATGGTGATAACCAACCCGTTGACCACATATCTTTGGTGCTACAACTGGTGGAATTTGTACTAAATGAAGGGAAAACATTAGAGCTTAAAGTTATCCTAGGGGAGCATCTAGCTGTTTGGGGATATAGAGTCGCCGAGCTCATCATTGAACATGCGAAAACTGACTTCTACCTAGGCTGGGGCTTATTACTAAAAGATTATCTCGATGTACTAATAGAATCAAACGGCATCATAATGAAAGAGTGTCATTTATGGGGATAGTCGGCTCAGTGAAGCTTCAATATAAAATCGGTAAGGTATCAGGGTGGATAGAGGATTACATCCATAATTCGCTTGATATACACCCGAGGGTATTTGGGCTAGTCACTGTCGACACTGTCAGTAACTATATCGCCTCTTCGGCTCGAGAATATATCGAAGAAGCTTACAGCGCTAATGTAGAAAAAGAACCTTTCATCCATGTCTGTATGTGCAATGCAGTTTGCTCTGTTGGGAGCAGAAGGGATGACGTACAAAATATCATGATTTTTGTAGTTAAGGTTGCAGCGGCCAAGTGCCCATTGCTTCAGCCCTTTATTGAGTCGGTCCCGAAGAGTAAGAGCACCAGCATCATATAATGACTTAGCAGGCGATCATTCCTTCAATTTTATGCTTACCTATCGCTATCAAGGTCTTCTCATAATCTATATTGGTATGCACATCCACCCAATTCAAGCTGTCTGTCGATTTCACTAAATTATCATAGACTTTTCTCAGGGTGTAATTGATGTGCTTCCCCGCTGTCATCACATTTTGCGGGATAATCACACAGCCTCTTTGATAGGGGAAAACTGATGCCATAATCTCTTCAAGCTCAGCTTGGGAAACTTTCATGTGACCCTGTTTAAAAGGCGTCAACCAAAAATCTAAAATGATACTTCTAATTTGAGTAACGATAAGCTCTAATCGAGCTTGTTGAGCCTCACTAGCAAACATAAAGATTCCAGGGTTGGCACTGAGTAAAGTAGTCCCGAAACGGTTTTGAGTTTCCATAGAGCCCGCTACTGGTGCCAACTGGCTCAATACTAATTTCTCTCTATCATTAAGATTGTCATCGGCTTGTATTTGTAAAAGCATCTTCTTGGTTTCACCAGCATCACGAACAAATAGACTGACTACTACATCCTCTTTTCCGGAAAAGTGATTATATAGCGTCGCCCTTGATACACCGGCTCGCTTAGCGATATCAACAAACTTAAAAGACATGACACCATCTTCTAAAATTAGCGCTTTAGCAATATCGAGTAACAGTGCCTCACGTGCAGCCTTGCTCATAAAAATACCTAACCCCTTAAACAGGTGACTAACGAGAGTCTATTTAAAAATAACTAACAAGTAGTCATTAGATTCAGAATAATAAGAAATAGAACAGATAGACCTTCTCGCCTATGCTTATTAAGGATATCAACCAATCAAATTATTCACCAACTAGCAAAGCATGGCTCGATCACATATAGAAAGAAAACAGTGATGCTTCTAGGAGAGCCTTACTATTATTGATATTTACACTGGGTCTTAGAGCGTGTTTCATCTAAAATAGTTATAGACAAATGTACACACACTTTGCACCAATGCTCACAGAATAGGTTATTGAGTCTATTTAAGCTATTTGAAAGCTAAGCTAGAGATAAATTCTGCGATTTCACTCGCTGTTTAATAACAAGATAATAGACACATGCCTACTTTAGCCCCCAACACAATGAATCACACAGCTCACTCCGTCAGAGCCATACTCTCAGGCATGTTATTTGGCTCAATTCTGACTGTATGTAATATCTATATGGGATTAAAGGTAGGTTGGACATTAAACCTATCCGTTCTGGCCGCATTACTTGGCTTTATTTTTTGGCATAGCGCACACGCATTATTCAATACCAGAAAATGGTCTGTAACTGAAAGTAATATTCAGCAAACAGCAACATCTGCAGCTTGCAGTACTATGGCCGCAGGCCTTGTCGCGCCGATCCCCGCTTACCTCATCATCACCGATAACCCATTTGAATATTGGCCTATGGTGATCTGGATGATTGCGATTAGTTTATTGGGGATCTGCGTAGCTTCAGCGCTTAGGCCCGCCATGGTCGACAACCCACGACTTCCCTTCCCTGCAGGTATCGCTACAGCAGAGGTCATTACCGACATATTTGATAATGGCAATGAAGCAAAGAAGAAAATCAGAGCGTTATTTATTGCAGCAGCTGTCGCGCTATCTCACCGAATTATTCTTCCGGGCTCGATGAAGCTATCACTGGGGTTCTCAATCCCTGGATACGGTGCGTTAACAGGCACGAGTATTAGCGCAAAAAACCTCGGCTTTATCCTTGAGCCTTCATACATGCTGCTGGCATTCGGCAGTATTATAGGTCTCAAGTCAGCACTGAGTATTATGCTTGGCTGTATCATAGGCTGGATTGGGCTTGGCCCCTATATTCTTGGCCAAGGCTGGGAGCAAGCGGGGCCTGCTGACACCAGTTGGTTTGTATTCCTCGTTGACTGGTTACTTTGGCCAGGCGTTAGCTTAATGCTCGCGTCATCCATCACTAGCACCGCTATTGTGCTGCTAAAATCGAATAAAAATAAACGGCTCGCATTGGAGTGGCGCTGGCAGGAATATACTTTTCTCGCTTTACTGACGCCACTCATAGTGTCACTGCAGATAACCTTTTTTGATATCAGCTTATTTGCCGCAATACTTGCGGTCCCCTTGGCCTTTGTATTTGCCGTCGTTGCTGCACAAGTTGTCGGTGAAACTGGTATTCCACCAATGGGCGCACTAGGTAAGATGTCACAGTTATCGTTTGCGGTGATCAGCCCAGGTAATATCTCGACTAATTTAATGACTGGCAATGTCTCTGGTGGCGCAGCCGGCCAAGCTACTGATCTACTCAACGACTTAAAAGCAGGTTACCTACTTGGCACACCACCAAGACAGCAATTCATCGCCCAGGCATGCGGCATAGTGACAGGTTGTATCGTCAGTGCAGCAATCTTTATGGTACTGATACCCAACCCAGCAACACAATTGATGACAGAGCAGTGGCCTGCACCTGGCGTCGCTATATGGAAGTCGGTGGCTATTGCCCTAACGGAAGGGCTAGAAGCAATTCCACAATCGGCCAGATATGCCATGTTTATCGGTATTATTGCTGCCACGATCAATGAGCTACTTCTACTTGTGGTTAAACAAAAATGGCACAGATACCTACCTAGCATGTCAGCGATGGGCCTCGCCTTTGTACTACCTGCACATGTCAGCATTATGCTATTTATTGGTGCGGTTCTGGCTTGGTTCTTACGCTTGCTTGCACCTAAGTGGTCACAGCGATTTATGCTCGCTATCGCTGCGGGCTGTATTGCAGGTGAGAGTATTGCCGGCGTTATAGGTTCTATCTTCTACCTTCTGTTCTAACACCTGTTATTTTGTTTTCTATACATGCTTTTAGATAGAGTTGTTTTTTCCTCAAACTGGCCGTTATTATTAAGTACTCATTGAGCTAGAAAACGACGATATGTGCGGCAGACTCAACTTTATTGACGATCTCTTTATGCGCTCTAGCTTACTAGAGCTATCGGTTGCTAACCCCAACGATATGGAATATTGCCGCTTTAAAAAGCCCACAGATGAGATTTTTATTATTCGTGAAACGCAAGGCGTCAGACGGTTACAAAAGGCTAATTGGTGGTTACTGCAAGATATGAGCTATGAGGGTTTCACGCCAAGCCGGTTTACCTCTTTTAACACGCGCTGTGATAAATTAAATCAACCTAACTCGGCAGGGTATCAGCCGTTCAGAGAGAGTCGATGTGTCATCTTAGCAAAAGGGTTTGGCGAAACAGAGAAGCATGAAACTGGCGTAGAATACTATGACTTTATCGCTCAAGACTCGGCAATTACTTTAGCAGGCCTTTACAAAGAGTGGCGACATCCAAAGACTGGGGAGTATCGGGTTTCTTGCTCAATCATCACAAACCCACCTCATCCAGATTTAGTGCCCTATCACAGCAAAGCGAGCCCATTGATACTGCCTCAGGCCTCACCATTATTGGATGCTTGGCTCGATATGAGTCATCATAACTTACAGATGTTTGATGAACTGTTTGTCCCCGCTTTAAGGCATAATTTTTTAGTGCAGCAGATAGATAAGCCAAGCAGCTATAAACCAAAAGGCGAAGCCATATTGCTTCGCCCTGATAGAGGAGTTAATTGAAGTAAGCCTTGAGCTTAGTTTGCTGCTCAAGAAGGCTCTTATACAAGGTAAACTGGTTAGCCGCTCGCTCTAGATTATGATTTTTATGATGAATATTAAAATACACATCACCATTAAGATGATCGGTCAAAAAGCGTACCCCAATCATTAAACAGATAACGCGTGCGCCAAGCCAAAGACTATTTTTCTCATCGTCACTCAGCACTGTACCTAGCTCACTTAAGTAACCACGACAGATAGCAGCAAAAATAGATTCACGTACACAGACACTTTCTAGCGCGGTTGAATCTTCCTCTTCGGGAGAGGTGAAGGTTCTCACCATGTCACCAAAGTCATACATAAGATGACCTTTCATGCAGGTATCAAGATCGATAATAGCTAAGCTACTCATATCACGCTTATCATAAAGCATGTTATTGATCTTAGTATCGTTATGGCATGTTCTAATCGGTAAAACAGACGATAACTTGGAAAGCTCTTGCAATAGGTCTTGCTGGGAAAGTGCAAAATCCACCCACTCCAAACAGCTATCTAGCCTAGCGTGCTCATTGGCATTTACAGCACTTTGTAATTGCTCAATTCTTCCGGGAAGGTGATGAAACTGCGGGATAACATCTTTAAGTTCAGTCGCATCAAAATCGCTTAATGCCGAAGAGAAATGACCAAATGCCTTAGCAGCAGAGAAAGCTTCATCTTCACAACTGACAACATCAATACTGTGGCTGTGGGCGAGGTAGTTAATCGCGCGCCAAAAACCCTCTTCTCCGAGATCGACGGCCAACAAGCCCTTTTCCGTACGCAGCGGCTTAACCACACTCAATGAGTAAGCATCACTACTGCACTTTTTCTCTAAATGCTCAGCAATCTTTTGTGCATTCTCAACCAGTGCATCTGGCGTTTTAAATACTTGAGTATTAATCCTCTGCAGTACCAGTTCACCTTCACTCCAGCGAACAAGAAAAGTATCGTTAATATGGCCATTTCCCAATGGAGAAACCTTTGCATCACAGCTTTTAATACCAAAATAGGGCAAAACTGTATGCTCAATAAAATCGATCACGCAATAACTCCATCATTTTTATTTTGTAAAACTCCACGGAGCTTACCTTTGACCCACGCCACATCCTGAGGGTAGGTTACACCAAACCACGGCTCTTGAGCTGTCTTTACCAAGATCTGTTTAGCTGGCACACCCAGAGCGAGAGGCGTATCACTATCAAGCCCCATATACTGCTGTACCACAGTCGGGAGATAGCATTCAGATTTTGCTTCTAACCCATGGTCGGTAATAAATTGAATTAACTCAGCCTCTATGGCAGTAAAAATATCACTCGAAAAACCCCAACAGGTCATAGAGACAGGTGTATCGCCTGCCAACTGATTATCTACACCATCACAAGCACCAAAAATGCCTTGTGCGGTTTCACGAATACCAGTCCATTCAGCTACGCCTTTTAGCACTCCATGCTCAACTCGGCAGACCCCGCGATTAACACCACCATGCTCAGATAACGTTAAACTCAACGGGTATGCGACTAACATCCAGTCATTAGGGTTTGCCCTTAGACCTTGTGCGAGAAGAGTAAATGCAGAGTCACCATAGTAATCATCAGCATTAATCACTGCCATTAGACCTTTGACCTGATGGCGAGCACTCCAGAGTGCATGGGTTGTTCCCCAAGGTTTTTCTCTATGGCTAAACTCAGCAAGTTGTGTGAGTGCAGCCTCAGGGAGATCGTCTATCTTTTGATGACTAAAACTACACTCAAACTCGGTAGTGAGATTAGGCTTGATGCGATCATAAAATAGTGTGCTCAGTTCAGCCTCTAATTCAGGCCTAATCACCAAGACCACATGATTAAAGCCAGCCTTTGACGCCGAGATGATTGACATCTCAAGCATGGTCTCATCATTTGGGCCTAGAGGCGCTAACTGCTTATCGCCACCAAAACGACTGCCAAGCCCTGCAGCCATAATAACTAAAGTCAGCGGAGCCTGAGTGGATGAAGTTTGGTGTTCTATTGTGCTATTACTCAACATTGTTGGAGCTTCTATAAATTATCTCAAGAGGCCATACCTGATATGGCACAGCCGAGCAGTCTAAAGAGAAAGCCGTATTTATTCCAGCTATAAATAGGGGATAAAAGCAGCATTTCTAGCCAGTGCAGATTGACTTCCCTTCAGGCTAAAGTCATAACCACACAACTTAACGCTGCCACGCCGAGCGATATCGGTAATAATGTTTTGGGTATCCAGTGGTGAAAAGCGCGCTTCAATAGCGGTATCTGGCATATATTCGACCAAAAGCGGGCGATATTCAGTGCCATTGTTAAACTTCAAATGAGCACAACTTTTATCCCCTAGTGCGGATGCTTGCGACCAGATCTCTCCAGGAGATCGCGTCTCCCCGAGCCAGCGCATTATCAAGACATTGTCTTCTAATACAAGACTGAACCCATCGGGGATCTTGGCTTCTTCTCTAGAAGGCATTGCAATGGGCTCCTCCACAGCTGAAGGCGACACCTCTACCGTCTCCTCCTCTGGGCCCGAAATAACTCCCCAAAGCGCACTAAAAAGCGTGATAGCTAATAAGCCACCCGCGACACTAATCAAAACTTTAGGATGTTGCTTAGCAAAATCTAAATACCGACTAAACAAGAGCGACGCAGAAAACTGCCTCGCTGTACTAGGTGAATCCCAATCTTGCTGACTGCCCGAATCGTTACTTGTCTCAAATTCAGTATCACTATCTTCTGCATAATGACTGGTACCATCAGCATCTAATGTCGGCTCTACTCTTCTTCGATGAATTTGGCCGCTCTTCTTGGCAACGGGGCCGACATACCCATAGTCATATCGAGACACCTTACCTTTAGAGGGAAACACAGCCAAAAAAGCGCTTAATGCTATGGCGAAAAGCAAAGTAACAAGAGTAAGCAATGTGCTGTCGGCAAAAGCTAAAGTCATCGAGAAAAGAGACAGAGGAATAAGCGGTAACACTGAGTACCAGTTTTGACGAGCAGCATCTCGCATTCGACGGTAGGCCGTTAACACCAGTAGAGGCGCAAATATCACGCCAACCACTAACATTGCACCGCCTTGACCCACAAGCAAAAAAACCAGTAATAACATCAGATAAACAGAGGCACTTATCACTGCAAATCTGGCCCCATTATCACGGCCATGTATACATAAAAGAGATTGAAACTGCATCAAATAATACCTAAACCAATTGGTTAAACTTGGGTCTATAAGCACAAGAATATGAATGAAATCATGAAATGTAAGACCGAATAACGCCGGGCTGACAAATCACATGATGAACTCGAATTAAACACCATAAGTCTGAGCCTAGGCTTAATGAGTATCAAAACCATATACAGACTAACGAATTTATCATTCAAAGTCAGTGCCAGCCTGAAAAAAGCCCGTTAACATAAGATTAAACTTGCTTCATTTCCACCCAATATAAAACTGTCAGCCATAGTAATACATGAACAGGTGAGTTTGCCCATGCACACCGCCTAACTAAGGCTGAAAATAGTAATAAGGCGTTGATCACAAGTTAATACCGCTAAATAGCAGTGTAGATAAAACTGGTACTAGCGCCTATACGCCTCAAGAGCGTATAATGTACGGCTTCCCGATATTCGGGAGCCTCATTTCGATTTAATTTTTGGATGCTTAGCTCATGACCGCACGCGGAAATCTATTTATCGTATCGGCGCCAAGTGGCGCGGGTAAGTCTTCTCTTATATCGGCTCTGCTAGAAAATAAGCCGGCCGACAAACAGGTCTCAGTGTCTCACACGACCCGTAAACCTCGCCCAGGTGAAGTTAATGGTGAGCACTATCACTTTGTGACTGTTGAAGAGTTTAAGGCCCTGATTGCCGAAGATGCATTTTTTGAATGGGCTGAAGTTTTCGGTAACTATTATGGCACTTCGCGTAAAGTCATAGAGCTCACACTTGCAGTGGGTATCGATGTATTTCTCGATATCGACTGGCAAGGTGCGCAACAAGTTAAAAAAGTCATGCCTGAAGCTGTTGGTGTGTTTATTTTGCCGCCCTCCAGAGCTGAGTTAGAAAAACGTCTAACTGGCCGTGGCCAAGACAGCGAAGAGATCATCAAAGGTCGCATGGCCCAAGCTGCGGCTGAGATCTCTCACTATAATGAATATGACTTCATCATCATTAATGATGATTTCGATACCGCTCTAAGCGATTTAGTCGCAATAATCCGTAGCCAACGCCTAACTGGTGCTGGCCAAATTCATGCACAAAATGATATGATTAAAGATCTGTTGGCAGACTAACTGTCATAGTGTACAATTTTGCGTCATTTTTTCATCCTAACACTGGAGTTCCATACATGGCTCGCGTAACTGTAGAAGACGCCGTAGAACAAATCGGCAACCGTTTTGATATGATCCTGGTTGCAGCGCGTCGTGCTCGCCAAATCGCTGTGCAGGGTAAAGACCCTATGGTTGAAGAAGAGAACGACAAGCCAACGGTTATCGCACTTCGCGAAATCGAACTTGGCTTAGTAACTGCTGACACTTTGGATGCCGATGAGCGCCAAACTGTTCGCGAACGTGAAGCGGCAGAAATTGCTGCTGTTGCTGCGATTGCTGAAGGTCGTAACAACGTAATATAAGGAGTACAACCACTTGTATCTGTTTGAAGGTCTCAAGGAGTCTGCATCAAGTTATTTAGAACCTGATCAGGTAGAATTACTCAAGCAGGCCTATCAGGTGGCGCGTGATGCCCATGAAGGTCAAATGCGCACAAGTGGTGAACCCTATATCACACATCCGGTTGCGGTCGCCCGCATCCTGGCCGATATGCGTCTCGATCATGAGACGCTTATGGCCGCCATCCTGCATGACACCATTGAAGATACCCCAGTAACGAAAGATGAACTCGCTGAACTTTTCAGTGAATCAATCGCCGAACTCGTTGAAGGTGTGTCTAAACTCGATAAGCTAAAATTCCGCGATAAGAAAGAAGCTCAGGCTGAAAACTTCCGTAAAATGATGATGGCAATGACTCAAGATATTCGAGTTATCCTGATTAAATTAGCCGATCGTACTCACAATATGCGTACCTTAGGTGCATTGCGCCCCGACAAACGTCGTCGTATCGCACGTGAAACCTTAGAGATTTATGCCCCAATCGCTAACCGTCTCGGTATTCATAATATCAAGACAGAGTTAGAAGATTTAGGCTTCCAGGCTTACTACCCCATGCGCTATCGCGTATTGAAAGAGGTAGTAAAAGCTGCTCGTGGCAACCGTAAAGAGTTGATCCAGAGTATTGAAGCTGCGGTGCATACTCGCCTTGAAGATACTGGCCTAAATGGCACAGTCAAAGGGCGTGAGAAAAACCTCTACTCCATCTATAACAAGATGCAAAGTAAAGAGCTGCAATTTCAGGAAGTGATGGATATCTACGCCTTCCGTGTCATTGTTGATTCTATTGATACCTGTTATCGCGTCATGGGCGCCATGCATGGCTTATACAAGCCGCGTCCGGGCCGTTTTAAAGATTATATCGCCATTCCAAAAGCCAACGGCTATCAGTCATTACATACCTCTCTATTTGGCCCTCACGGCGTACCAGTAGAGATTCAGATCCGTACCGAAGATATGGATCAAATGGCAGATAAAGGGGTGGCAGCCCACTGGATCTATAAGAAAGGTAGCTCGGCAGAGCAAGGGACGACGACACAAGTTCGTGCCCGTAAATGGATGCAAAGCTTGCTGGAACTACAGCAAAGTGCCAGTACCTCTTTTGAGTTTGTTGAAAACTTCAAGACAGAGCTCTTCCCTGAAGAGATCTATGTCTTTACCCCTGAGGGGCGTATTCTCGAACTCCCTGTTGGCGCAACACCTGTTGATTTTGCATATGAAGTGCATACTGATGTGGGTAATACCTGTGTTGGCGCACGCGTTAACCGCCAGGCTTATCCCCTCAGTCAGCCGTTGATCTCAGGACAAACCATCGAGATCATTACAGCTAAAGGCGCACGTCCTAATGCTGCTTGGCTGAACTTTGTCGTTACCGGTAAAGCTCGCGCTAAAATTCGTCAGTTACTTAAGAGTATGACTGAAGGCGATGCCGTTGTATTAGGCAGACGCTTACTCAACCATGCCTTAGGTGAAACTAAGCTCGATGCTATTGCTCCAGAGCAGATTGAAAAAGTCGTTAACGACACTAAACATGACACCTTAGAGGAGTTACTGGCAGATATCGGCCTAGGTAACGCCATGAGCATTGTCATTGCTCAACGACTCCTCGGTGATAAAGTTGAAGCGCAAGAGCACAACGAATCCCATATGATGCCAATTCGTGGCGCTGAAGGCATGCTAGTGACGTTTGCTAACTGCTGTCGCCCAATACCAGGTGATGCCGTTATCGCACACGTGAGCCCAGGTAAGGGACTGGTGGTGCATATGGAAAGCTGTGCCAACATACGTGGTTACCAAGGTGAGCCTGATAAATACATTCCAGTACAGTGGGATAATGCCGAAGGGGTTGAGTTCCAAGCTAACCTTCGTGTAGAGATAGTTAACCATCAAGGTGCACTGGCTAAGATCACCTCTATTGTCGCTGCTGAAGGCGCCAATATACATAACCTAAGTACCGAAGAGCGAGATGGAAGAGTCTTCCTGATTAATCTACGTATTTCAGTTAAAGACCGTATTCATTTAGCGAACGTAATGCGACGTATCCGGGTACTGCCTGAAGTACTTCGCACCTCGAGAAACAGATAGTTATTTACTCGTTATTTAATAGATATTTACTAATACATCACTAATTAGAGAGAGCGTTATGGCAGAAAAAATCATTATCGCAACCGATAAAGCACCTCAAGCAATCGGTACGTATTCTCAAGCTGTTAAAGTTGGCAGCACGGTATATCTTTCGGGTCAAATTCCTTTGAACCCAGAGAATATGCAGATGGTAAGTGATGAGTTTTCTGCTCAGGTCGTGCAGGTTTTTGAAAACTTAACTGCAGTCTGTGAAGCTGCAGGTGGCTCACTCAGTGATATCGTTAAGCTCAATATCTTTATGACAGATTTGAGTAACTTCGCCACAGTAAACGAAATTATGGGGCGTTATTTTTCACAGCCCTACCCAGCACGTGCAGCCATCGGTGTAAAACAGCTACCGAAAGACTCACTTGTTGAGATGGATGGAGTGATGGAGATTTAATCCACCTCCCTCTATAACAGGGCGCTTCGGCGCCCTTTTGTATTTTTACCTTTAAGAAGATTTTCCATGAGCCCAGAACGTTTTGCACGTATCAATGAGATGTTGGACAACCGCCAGCCTGATCTAACCCTATGTTTAGACAAGGTTCACAAGACCAACAACATTGCCGCCGTGATCCGTACTGCAGACGCAGTAGGTATCCATCAGATCCATGCTGTATGGCCAGATATTGAGATGCGCGTTTCGGGCAATACCGCTTCAGGTAGCCAGCAATGGGTAAAAACCATAAAGCATAATCATATGGCTGAAGCAGAGCAGGCATTTCGTGCTCAAGATATGCAGATTCTAGCGACTAACTTCTCTGAAAATGCCGTTGATTTTCGTGAAATTGATTACACCCGTCCCACCGCGATCATCTTAGGTAATGAGCGTGATGGTGTCAGTGCCGAAGGCATAGAAGCTGCCGATCAACATATCATCATCCCTATGATTGGCATGGTGCAGTCCCTTAATGTATCAGTGGCTTCAGCCCTTATCATGTATGAAGCACAAAGGCAGCGACAAGCAGCTGGCATGTACGGTACACGTAAGCTAGATGAAGACTACTGCCAGATAAAGTTATTTGAACAAGGGCATCCTATCTACGCTAAGGCGTGTAGACGCAAGAACATCCCCTACCCTAGAGTCGATGAGCTAGGCCAAATTGCAGCTGATGAGCAGTGGTGGGAAAAGATGCGAGCACCAGATTTTCACTCACCTGTCTGATAACAGGTGGCTTAAATATCTTTGGGATGTGGGTTCATTTGGCTGAATGGGTACTTGGCAGTAAGCTGTATACCAATATTGCATTGTTATCTAACGCCTGCAGCGGGTGCTGTAAATGGATTTACGAATGTCGTGAAGGCATGGATGCCTAAGAACGACCTTAAGTGTAAGTAATCTCTCGGTACGCTATGAACCCATCCCTGGGCGCTCTGCGGTTTCATCCTTGAAACCGAAGTCCTCGTGCTCACTTGCACCTCATTAATTATCTCTTCGATTGAAGTTTGCTGGTTTTCTCGAAATCGCTTTTGGGACAGGAATAAGCCAGAGGTTAGCCTCTAACTTGCGAGTTTTTGATTAGGGAATATATGACAATTGGATATGAGCTAACGCCCAAATAGCAAGCTAAGTAATAGTTAACTAAAACGTTGAACACTGCGAACGGTTACGTGTCCTTGTTTGCTTTCTTGTTATGAAGCTTTAAGAGGGTATCTAGTTTTTCATTTGTAATATTAAATACTTGAACAACTTTAGCTCCATCAGGTGAAAGCTCAGTTTGATCCTCATTCTCAAATTTAATATTAAGGCCAAGTATTTGAAGAGTTCTCTTGTCGTAAGAGTAAAGCATAGAGTCTCTTTTCATCTTTAACCCTGGCATCATTCCAAGTATCGTCACAGCTTGGTTAACACCTACTGTATCAAAAAACTCTAACTCTTCCCTTTGCCACCTAAGTAAATAAGTATCCACTTCTTTTTTATCATCAACATGACTAAAAAACCTCTGTATTTGGGATAACCAAGATATTTCGGCTTCCAAAGAAGAGTACATTGGTTGCGTCGCACCTCCATGCCATCCGAGAATTGCACCTTTAGATACAATAACATCGTGACTTGCTGTGACTATGTAATTTGCACAAGACGACATGCAATATTGTTTTACAACAACCTTTAAACCAAATTTATGTACTAAATGGCCAATGTACATTCCACCAAAAACTTCACCTCCAGCACTAGTTACAACTAATGTATCGATTTCCTTAGAGTGTTTAGTTAATAAAGTTTCAAGTTGTATTGCATTGCCTTTTGACGTATCACCATTGTATTCAACGGTATGATCATCAATTAAATTTATTTCACTAATTTTGCTCTGAGGATAGCTTGAGCACCCCAAGAAAAGTAGCAGGGGAAGAAATATGATGTGACGCATCCTTGCTCCATAACGCCTCGCTAACGGGCGCAAAATTGTTGGCTAAAATTAGCGAAGAATGAGCGCAAGCCAACTGTTTTGCGTCCACTTTGAGCGACTTGTTATAAATTTTTTGCTAACAAACTTAAAGTTTCTTTGAATCTATTGGCTTCTTTTTCAAAGGCTTTATAGTGTTTAGTTAAGTTATCACAAGCCTTTTGGGTTTGTTGCTTACCAAAAAAGCATTTAGCCAAAGCATCACGGGACTTTAAAACATCTTTAAATGCTAAACTTGCTTCTGGGAAGTGTATGTCACTAAGAGATTGAACTTTTCTATAGCTATTACCCGAGTCTTTCTTGTCATATTTGCCAAGTGATTCATGAAATTGCTTTTCAGTAAACAACCCAGAGTAGTATGTAAAATGAGCCATTTGAGTATTTGTTATTGAAGATTCCCATATGTAGAAATGGTCATAAATTTCTTCAATTTTATTTAGCTTAATTTTAATTCTTTCTTGTTCTAGGCTTTTTTCTAAAACTACCTTATTGTTTTTCTGGTTAAAGTAACTAGCTATGAAAACACCAAGTAAAGTTGCAACAGCAGTAATGGTGCTAGCAAGTATTGGAAGTAATTCTTTATATGTTGAAATATCCGTATTTGTTACAGCTTCCACCTGAACCTCGTAAATTTATAACATTTGTATAGTGCGCATGCGCGTATATTTGGCAAAATGCGCATGCACATTTAATAAACCTATTATTTAAGCCTTACTAAAGTAAAGCTATTGATTTATAAGCACTCTACCAGAGTGGTGTTGAATAAACGAGCACGAAAAACTGGAAAACGAGCATTGATATTGATGTCTTATTTAAAGTAGGTCAGATGACTTGTTACAAACCTATGCTGCTTATCGTCTGTATCTCATTTATGGACAGAAATAGCTTAGAGCAGTTGCTTTCAATACAGAGCAAAGCCTTTACCAGTATTGAAGTTGCAGACCACCTGCCCTGTGCCTTTGCAAGACGCTGCAAGTCCGTCCATGGAAGCTATACTAAAGCACTGACTGCCAAGGATTGGTGGAAATGCCAAGAAATGTAGGGAACATTTCTGGCCTTGATTTAGAAGCTTGCACGTCCCTTAGCAGGTGCTCTGCTAGCAAGTTCAATGTAGCGTCTGACTCACTTATAGACTGAAAAAATCTACATGTTTCAATAACAGGCTAACGCTACTGCTAGTCCCCGTTGGAAGTTGCCGTAGGGCATAGCGTGAGCCAGACATGGATGTCTGGCTAACTTTCGGGGGACAGGATGTTCCATCGGAAGTGTTAGCTATTTATCCATAAGCGCAAGGGTCACAACTTCAATGGGGCGAATAATCATCAACGATGATTGAGCTTATGAGCGAGAGACAGGGATTGTCGAACTGGCTTTGTATATGAATATATTCTGGCACGGACTCTTTACTTACAAGAGTGGTAAAGGGGGGGTGCTGTTGACCTCCCTTTGCCTCGGGGGTGGGTGGAAAACCCGCGACTTTCTTCGGTCGCCAGACCGATATCCCCAGGGAATAGAGTTCCGCGACTTTAGTTATTAGACGAAGTCTAATCATCTTATACAAACGCAGTTTGGCCACAGCTCACTCTGGGGCATTCCGTGTCACCTAATCAACCAGTGAAACTCAAACCGAAGAGATAAATCCCCCAGTGCAGATGCGGCTGCGGACTTCGGCTTCATGGATGAAGCCGCAGAGCGTATAGGGATATATTCACAGCGTGACGCAGAAGTAGCTGCACATTCCTCGCCGGGCAGGCGGTAGGTTACATTGAAGGTAAGACCTTCAAGCATAAATCCCAATATCAAAACCGCTCAATGAACCCAACTAAGAATGCAATCAGCCTGCATCCTAAGGCTAGCTCACTTTGAGGCATTTCCGTGTCACCGACTCAACCAGTGAAACTCAAATCGAAGAGATAACTTTCTTGTAAATCATCCAGTGTAGATGCGGCTGCGGACTTCGGCTTCAGGGTGAGGCTTCACTTAGTGAAGCTCTTCGAACGAGAGGCAAGGACGCCGAACTGGCCTTTAAACATGGAAGTTATTTGAAACCGCAGAGCGCCCATGGACGAGTTTACAGCGTTTCGCAGAACTTTCTCAAAACAAGAGTGCACATTCCTCGCCGGGCAGGCGGTAGATTACACTGAAGGGGCGACCTTCAAATACACAAACCCAATACCAACTCAGCCAGAAGCTAAAACCAAAAATGTAACCAGCCTTCATTTGAAGGCTGAACAATATTTAGGTCACATTTAACCAAAGAGTTTGTCTTAAATCACATTTTTCGCCATACTCAAATCGCGTAGTCAATTAGAGTTGTACCTATATAAAAATCAAAACTGCTCTATTTGAACTGGAATTAATAACGACAAGAATGGAAATGCCAATGGAATCACCAACCAAAACACCTGTTGAGATGTTAGCGCATTGGGTCGATACACAGGGTGATACGACCTACCTGAGACAACCTATTAATGGTCAGTACGTAGACTTTAGCTGGCGAGAAGTGCAGCAGAAAATGCAGCAACTTGCAGGCGCACTGAGACACTTAGGGCTAGAGCCTGGCGATAAGATCGCAGTATTATCTAAAAACTGTGCCGAGTGGTTTATTACCGATCTTGCTCTAATGTATGGTGGTTATATTAGTGTGCCGATCTACCCAACGGCTAATGCTGATACCATTCGCTATGTACTAGAACACAGCGAAGCTAAAGCCATTATCATAGGCAAGCTAGACTACTGGGCTGACCAAGAGCCTGGTGTCGGCGGCGACATTTTAAGACTCGCGATGCCCTACGATACTATGCCTGCGCAATATAAATGGGACAATTTACTCAAGTTAGGCACTCCTTTGCTCGATGCGCCACAAGCCACTCCAGAGCAGGTGATGACACTCATCTATACCTCTGGCTCTACAGGTAAACCTAAGGGTGCAATCCAGAACTTTGCTAGTTATGCCTGGACCTGTAAAGCGGTCGTTCGCGATCTAAAAACCGGCGTCAATGACCGATTAATCTCTTACTTGCCACTCGCTCATATTACCGAGCGTGTCGCTATCGAAGGTTCGTCATTCTATTCAGGCAGTAGTGTCGCTTTTGTTGAAAGCTTAGATAGTTTTGTCGAAGATGTTCAGCGCGCTAGACCGACAGTATTCTTCTCTGTGCCAAGACTGTGGAGCCTTTTCCAGCAAAATATTATTGCAAAGATAGGTAACAGTAAGCTTAACTTTTTACTTAAAGTGCCCATTATCAGCAGCATAGTGAAAAAGAAGATACATGCAGGTCTTGGCCTTGAAAATTGCCACCTACTTGGCTCGGGCTCCGCGCCTATTCCACCATCACTGATTAGCTGGTATCACGATATCGGACTGAACATTAGTGAAGCGTGGGGCATGACCGAAAATAGCGCTTACTCCATCATTAACTATCCATTTGATGACAGCAAAATTGGTACTGTAGGTCGCGCTATTGAAGGTTGTGAAATTAAGCAGGCTGACACTGGCGAGCTATTAGTTAAAAGCCCGGGCCTGATGACTGGATATTATAAGCAAGATGAGGTCACTGCGGCTTCATTTGATGAGGACGGTTTTTTCCGCACTGGCGATCTCTGCTCTATTGATGCTGATGGCTGCGTGTCGATCACTGGACGTGTGAAAGATAACTTTAAGACATCAAAAGGCAAATACGTAGCGCCAGTCCCTATTGAGCGAAAGCTTGCTCAAGACTCCCATGTAGAACTGCTATGTGTCATTGGTTCAGGTTTACCTCATCCAATCGCTTTGGTTCAGCTCTCTGAAGGCGCAGCTTTGCAGCCAAGAGAGGAGGTTCGCAGTTCATTAAAGGTGACACTGGACAGCGTGAACCCTAACCTTGAGTCCCATGAAACCATCGACGCTATCATAGTCGTCAAAGATACCTGGGAAGTTGAAAATGATGTACTCACACCGACTCTGAAAATCAAACGCCATGTACTAGAGAAACGCTTTAGTGAGATGGTTGATGGGATCCGTGGCGGCAAGATCCGCTGGGAAGATGAGATCACCTAACCCATGTCTCTTGAGTCGCAGAAAAAGCACGCACTATGCGTGCTTTTTCAATCTTAAGTTTACCTAGCAAACTTAAAGAATATTTAATGACACAAAATGATATCTAGATTGCCTTATTGTAAAAAAACCTTAAGCTAGCCAATCGAAAAATTAACCGAAAAGTGTAGATTCACATGCTAATTGCTCTATCAATCATAGGTGGTTTTTTAATCCTGACCTTAGGCGCTGAAGCCTTAGTCAGAGGGGCCAGCGCAATCGCGCTAAAATTAGGTATCACGCCTCTCATTATCGGTTTAACCATCGTCGCCTTCGGTACCAGTGCGCCAGAACTCGCGGTGAGTTTAAAGTCGGCACTGGCAGGTAACAGTGGCATAGCCTTGGGGAATGTTATCGGCTCAAACATTGCCAACATCGGTCTGATTTTAGCCATAACCGCACTGATCCGTCCGATCCAAGTGCAATCACAAATGGTCAAACGTGATATCCCGATCATGATTGCGGCTTCTATGCTCTTCTGGGGCTTATTACTTGATGGTGCCCTTAGCTTCTGGGATGGCGCACTGCTAACAAGCCTACTTATTGGCTACCTAAGCTTTAGCTATATCAGCTCGAGAAACAGTGGCGATGATGGAGATAGTGAAGCGATCGATGATAGCCCGCAAAAGCCATTATTATCCGTGCTGTTTATCGTAGCTGGCATCAGCATGCTCGTTGGCGGCGGGATTTTATTTGTCGATGGCGCTGTCGACCTAGCAAAAGCATTTGGTATCAGCGAAGTCATTATAGGCTTAACCATCGTTGCCATAGGGACAAGTATGCCTGAGCTAGTGACTTCGATTGTGGCAGCGAGTAAGGGAGAAAGCGATATTGCTATCGGTAATATTGTCGGCTCTAACCTATTTAATATTCTAGGAATATTAGGCGTCACGGCTCTGGTTCACCCCATTGCAGCTGCGGGGATTCAAAATTTTGATTTTATGGTGATGTTAGCGTTATCCCTACTAGTATTGCCCTTCGCGTGGACTGGTTTCAGAGTTGGCCGCCGAGAAGGTGCGATCCTTTTACTGGGTTATATTAGCTACATTGGTTACCTGATCTCACAAGCCACTGCTTAAACTTTCACGCTCTAGATCATAAGGTCATGACATTTGTCATCATGATCTTATGACCTTTGTGTCTGCAAAACTTTCCCTACCTCCTTGATACTAGCCCTGTACACAATCAGGCACCTATTTCATTTCCAAGGAGAGCAATATGAAAACACTTATCTTAGCTGGAACATTAGCGCTGTTTAGTCACGCAACTAATGCCAATGACATCGTTCAGATTGATCAAGCTGCCAACGCAATGGACATCTCTCAATTACAGAGCTTAAGTCACCAAAACCAAGATTATACTCAAGCATACGCAAATTACCGACTCGCTATTAGTGCCAACATACTGGGCCAACCCAAGCTTGCCAGCACAGCATTGAACAATGCTCAGTCAACTCTCGAAGCGTTAAATAACGCCTCTGCCAATGCCGAAAACCTTGCTCTGCTCGCTTCTATTTACGGTATGCAGATTGGCCTCATCCCCGCTAAAGCGAGTGTTTACGGTGCTAAAGTTAGTGCAACGCTTTCTCAAGCCCAAACCCTTGAACCTAACAATCCTAGAGTCCTGCTCATTGAAGCTATCTCTGCATTCAACACCCCTGCAGCCTATGGCGGCAATATGCTAAATACCATTCAATTAACGAGTAAAGCTATTGATCTGTTTGCCGAACCTTGCGATAACATCTGTTGGGGTCACGCAGAAGCCTACACTTGGCGAGGACTGGCAAAACAGAGTAGTGGTGATAGCCAAGGGGCAATAGATGATTGGCAAGCAGCGCTGAGCGTACAAGCCGATTATGGCTGGGCTCACTTTCTGCTTAATAAAAATAGCGAAGTTAGCCAGTAATACCAATCAGCATAAAGATGTGATCGCTCAGCGAGATATTAGCGCTTCAGAGGCAAGGTCATAAATTGCTCCTGCATTAATGACATTCAGAACATCCATGTTCTTTGCAACGAGTGAAGAGCATAGTCACTCTACGTGCTAGCTCGTTAACACAGCATATGAAGCGCTAAAACTCGCCTTTCAGGAGTGTTTTTGGCTGCCTACTTCTTCGTTGAATAGCTTCACAAGGGAATAACCATTCCATCACCTATTCGCCTTGAATTAGTTGCCAAAAAACACTCTGAGTAGATCACTTTCTTATGCCGATTGGTATAATAGGATTCAAGCCGCTCAGCCGTTAGGCTGATCGGCTATACCAAAAGGACATACCCATGAATAGTATTCATGCCGCCACAGATTCAAATCACAAGAGCTCTGAAGATAAGCTTGCCTGGATATATTTAGTCAACCTGGTCTTCTATCTCATTCCGCTATTTATCAACGATAAACCTGCATGGGAAATCGTAGTCGCACTGTTAACCCTTATCCCATTTATCTACTGCTATTTCTGGGCCTATCGCAGCCCTAAAGATAAAGCCATATACCCTATAGCAGCCATGATAGCTTTAGGCGTTGCAATCACCCCAATCAATACTGGGTCTCTGTCGCTTTTCACCTTCGCGGGTTTCTATATTGGCTTCTATTATCCGATCAAAAATGCTTTCATTAGCCTGTTAGGCTTTATAGCCCTACTCACAGCACTAACATTTTTACTCGATATCAATCACTATTACTTTATCACCTACGGTGGATTACTTATCGCTGGGGTTGGCTTGTTTGGAATTGCAGAAAGAAAACGTGTAGAGACCAAATGTCGTGAGCAGAAGAGTAAGGCCGAAATCAGTCAGCTAGCAACGATGCTTGAACGTGAAAGAATCGCCAGAGATCTCCATGACATCATGGGACACAATCTTTCTAGCATCTCTTTAAAAGCTGAGTTGGCAGAGAAGTTACTCGATAAGAATCACATTGAGCAGGCGAAAGAGCAGTTAATTGAACTCAATACGATTGCCCGAGAGAGCTTAAATCAGGTACGTGAAACCGTCTCAGGCTATAAACATAAGGGGCTCGCATCCAGTGTCATGTCTCTGTGCCAAACCTTGCGCGATAAAGGGTTAAGTGTCAGCCTAGAGGGCGATATTCCTCAGCTAGTGCCTGAATTAGAAACCCACGTGATCTTAAGCCTCACTGAGCTTTGCAATAACATTCTACGCCACAGCCAAGCCGATCACTGCAGCCTTATTTTTGATGAATCTAAAGATGAGATAAGTATATCCATCAAAGATAACGGGCAAGTAACCGCTATTGTTGAAGGTAATGGTTTAAAGGGAATACGAGAACGCTTGAAGGCGTTTCAGGGTCAGTTAGATTATAAGCTTGATCAGCAATCTCAATTTACCATCAAACTTCCACCGCAAACCTTATAAGTAAGGGCTATTGAGAGATGAAGATATTATTAGCAGAAGATCAAGCAATGGTCAGAGGCGCACTAGCAGCACTGCTGAGCTTAGGGGGTGAGTTTGAGGTCACCCAAGCCTGTGACGGGGATGAAGCACTGTCTCTATTAAAAACAGATAGCTACGACCTTCTGCTCACTGATATCGAGATGCCTGGCCTGACTGGATTAGAGCTGGCAAAATGGTGCCAGCAGCACTCCACTATCAAGGTGATTATACTCACCACATTTGGCAGAGCTGGCTACATTAAGCGGGCGATAGAGTCGGGTGCTGGCGGATTCCTACTCAAAGACGCCCCCTCAGACACTCTCATTAAAAGCATAAAAAAGGTCATGTCGGGAAAAAGGGTGATCGACCCTGAGCTAGCCGTTATGGCTATAAGTAATGATAACGACCCGCTTAATGACAAAGAACGCCGTGCGCTACGTCTAGCAGGAGATGGAAAGTCTACCGCTGAAATAGCTAGCAGCCTATTTATCGCCGAAGGAACCGTACGTAATTACCTGTCAGAAGCGATCAGTAAGCTTAATGCAACTAACCGCATAGACGCTGCTCGTATCGCTAAACAAAAGGGTTGGCTCTAGCCCTTTATCGGGAATTTAACGTCCTGTAGGGTAAGCCGCGCCATCCTCTTGGCTGACTGCCGCAGATGAAGCATGGCGATGTAACCATACCCATAAAGCAATCTCTCGATTAATCACGATGATATATCTATAGCACAGCTTTATTGCCATCATAGGTTTATCTGATAGTATATGTATATAAACACAGTGCTTGAGTATTTTTTGTTTACATAATACTCAACTATAAAATGGTACCGGGCGTGAAAAGACTCGATCTTGTTCCTGTCACAGAACTTAAAGGCGTTGCCAAGAAAATGGCTGAACGTTTGGCTAAGCTCGGCATCAATACCGTACAAGACCTACTCTTTCACCTGCCATTAAGGTATGAAGATCGCACTCAAATCTACCCTATCGCTTCACTCTACCCCGGTAGTTACGGCACGGTAGAAGCTGTGATCCAATCTAGTCAGATCATCCAAGGCCGTAAGCGCATGATGACCTGTACCGTAAGAGACGACACAGGCTATCTCACCTTGAGATTTTTTAACTTCTCTGTCGCCCAAAAGAATGGCTTGATTAATGGCGCAACCATCAGAGCCTATGGTGAGATTCGCCGCGGCAAGCAGCAATCAGAGATCATTCATCCAGAGTATAAACTGATACATACAGAGTCAGATCTGGTTATGGACGATACGTTAACGCCAGTCTACCCGACCACTGAAGGGCTCAAGCAGGCAAGCTGGATAAAACTGACCGAACAAGCATTGACTCTATTAGAAGATGGCGGCTTGCAGGAACTGCTTCCCCCTCAGCTGCAACCGAGTAACATGAGCTTGAAAGCGGCATTGCAGCTGCTGCACCGTCCCAACAATCAAGTTTCTCAGTTTGATCTTGAGCAAGGCAATCATCCGGCACAACAGCGGTTAATTCAAGAGGAGCTTCTGGCTCATAACCTCAGCATGCTCAAGTTGCGCCAGCGCAGTAATCGAGACCATGCAGTGTCTATGTCTGCCACTGGCAAGTTACTCAACCCTTTTTTAAAATCTTTGCCATTCAAACCTACAGGCGCTCAACAAAGGGTTGGCACTGATATCAGTAGCGACCTAGAAAAAAATGCCCCTATGATGCGCTTGGTACAGGGGGATGTTGGCTCAGGAAAAACATTAGTTGCAGCGCTCGCAGCACTGCAAGCGATAGAGAGTGGCTACCAGGTCGCAATGATGGCGCCCACTGAGCTACTCGCCGAACAGCACGCTGAAAATTTTGCCCAATGGTTCGAGCCATTAGGATTAAAAGTAGGTTGGCTCGCAGGCAAACTCAAAGGTAAAGCGAGAGCAAAGTCGCTAGAGGATATTGCATCTGGAGAGGCCAACATTGTTATTGGTACCCATGCTATTTTCCAAGAACAGGTGGTGTTTAATAATCTCGCGCTCATCATCATCGATGAACAACATAGATTCGGTGTTCATCAGCGTCTCGGACTGAGAGAGAAAGGGGTTAGCCAGGGGTTTCATCCCCACCAGCTCATTATGACGGCAACCCCAATTCCACGTACCTTAGCGATGACAGCTTATGCCGATCTTGATACCTCAGTGATCGATGAGTTGCCGCCTGGTCGAACACCGGTTACAACCGTTGCAGTCGCCGATAACAGGCGTGAACAACTCATAGAGAGAGTCCGTCATGCCGCAATAAATGATGGCAGGCAAACATACTGGGTTTGCACACTCATTGAAGAATCAGAAGTCCTTGAGTGCCAAGCCGCTGAAGATACCGCTGCAGAACTCACCTTGGCACTGCCAGATCTAAAAATTGGCTTAGTCCACGGACGCATGAAATCAGCTGAGAAACAGGCCATCATGGCTGAATTCAAGTCTGGCGCACTTAATTTATTGGTTGCAACAACAGTGATTGAAGTGGGTGTCGATGTCCCTAATGCTAGCCTGATGATCATTGAAAACCCTGAACGCTTAGGCTTAGCGCAACTTCATCAACTTAGAGGTCGAGTGGGTCGTGGCGCCATTGCTAGCCATTGTGTGCTTATGTATAAGACGCCGCTTTCGCCCACAGCTACCAAGCGATTAAGTGTGCTTAGAGATAGTAATGATGGCTTTATTATTGCGCAAAAGGATCTAGAGATCCGCGGCCCAGGTGAGGTGCTCGGCACCAAGCAAACAGGAATTGCAGACATGAAAATAGCAGACCTTGTACGCGACCAAGCCTTAATCCCACATATCCAAAAACTGGCCGTCCATATCATGGAGCAGGTGCCTGAAAATGTTGATAGTATCGTGCAAAGATGGCTAGGAGATAGAGAGCAGTTTGTACAAGCTTAAGCGCGAATAATGTCAGTGTGAGTTTCGCTTCAATTAATTATTTTTTATTTCGGCCAACTTCTGTAGACAAGGCCGTCAAATTTTGCAAAATGGAGAAGTCCTCTTTTTGGCCTAACGCCTAAAACAGTCGCTTCCTGTCACCGAGTCGTATTTATAAGGTATCACATGCAAGTCAATCAAGAAGATAGAATCGCACCACAAGAGAAAACAGCCAGCGTTAATACGCTAGCCATGGTTGCCGTTGCGGTTGCTTTGGTTCTTTCAGGAGGCGCTTACTACTATTTCACAGATAATGAGCCAGCCCCGGAGCCACAACAGCTGCCCGTTCAGATCCCAGATATCACTCCCGATGAGCCTCTGGTGACTATTGCCGATATTCCGGAGCCTGAGATTGTAGAGGTGATAGAGCCTGAAGTAGAAGTGATTGAAGAGCCAACACAACTGCCTGAAATTGAACCACTGCCTAGCCTAACCGACAGTGATGAATTTGCCCATAACAAAACCGTTGAAATGGCAGATGGAATGAAGATTGAGCCATTGCTGGTTGAGAAAGATCTGGTCAGACATTTTGTGGTCTTTGTTGATAATTTAGCTCAGGGAGAGGTTGCTAGAAAGGTGAGCCCTCTAAAGGCTCCAAACAGAGCCTTTACCGTGTCAGATATCACCAACAAGACCTATCTAAACCCTGACAGCTACCATAGGTATGACCTATACGCTAACTTCATTGCAAACCTGAATGAGGAGCAGTTGAGCGCAACGTATAAGGAACTAACCCCATTGCTAAGCGAAGCGTTTGAGGAGCTAGGTTATAGTGATATGACCTTCAATCAACGTATCCTTGAAGCGATAGATATCATGCTTGATGCACCGATTATTGAGCAACCCATTGAGCTCGATGGCGTAAGTGTTAACTACCAATTTGTAGACCCGCAATTAGAGGCACTACCTAACGCACAGAAGTTACTGGTTCGTATGGGACCAGAAAATACTAAAAAGATAAAAGCAGCACTACGCAAACTGAAAAAGCATTTAGCGGTTTAAGTCAGCCTGCCTACTCATAGACGCCCGCAACACTCAGTTGCGGGTTTACTCACTAAAACTACACACCTGTATACAGCTAGATAACAGCTGTATCGCAAAACAGTTCATAATCCTAGATAATCTAGTGTAGAATAACCATCAATTGGCGACCCTAATGTCGACCTAATAGTTCAGATGGCAAGCCAACTTAATTGTCACTCTCTAATCTAATCCTTGTTATGGAAAACTAAGACTTAGAAAGTCGTATCAGAGGCACTATTTTGCAGTTAACATTTAGCATTTGCTCTTGGGGAGCTTGGTCACCTCAATATCAGCTGAACGAAGAGTGGCAACATTGGGAGCCTAGTAAGCTAAGCCTTAAATCAGATCTGCCCCAAGCGCCTAAGTTAATGCAAGTTCCCTCGATGAAAAGAAGGCGTTATAGCGCCTTGACTAAGATGCAACTTGAGGCAGCATTCCAAGCTGATGCTCCTGCTTCATGCCGTACAATCTTTGCATCTCGCCATGGCGAACTGCATAGAACCTTAGGCTTACTCAACAACCTCGTTGAACAGGAGCCTCTTTCTCCTACGGCATTTAGCCAATCTGTGCATAATACAGCCAGCGGTATTTACAGTATTCTCAAAGATAATCGCTCTGCCTCCACCTCTATTGCAGCTGGAGAGGAGAGTTTATTGCAGGCCATGATTGAAGCCTACGGTCAGCTTCATGAAGATCCCAGCCCCTTGATGCTCGTCTTTGCTGATCAAGCAGTGCCTGAAGTTTATGACCAGTATGTAGACGAAACTGAACTACCGTTAGCAATGGCTTTGGTGCTAGCTAATAACAATATTGCCAACGCCCCAAAACTAACGATAAGCCAGCAACGAGGCTCTCAAGCCCTTAGTTATGGCGCACTGCTTAATGGCTTATCCAATAATATGCCGATAGCGGGCAATCTCAGTAAATATCACTGGGAATTGAGTTTTGCCTAATAGCCAGTCTGAAAGGTTAACGGGTGTTGCCTACATTCCAAGATGGTTAGGTGGAGTCAGCTGCTATATCACCTTCGGTTTAGGTGGACTACTTAGCTCTTTGACGGTTCTTCCTCTGCTAAGGTTCTGGCCAGGCACGGAGCAGCAGCGGATCAAGCGAGTGCAAAACGCGGTTCATATTATGTTTCGCGGTTTCGTGCACATGCTAACTTGGGCGGGTGTCATCAAGGTCACAGCCGTTGATACTCACAGGCTTGCCCATGCTAAAGGAAAGGTAGTGATTGCCAACCACCCGACTTTGGTCGATGTCGTGGTATTGATCAGTTTAATGCCTAATGTAGGCTGTATAGTAAAACAGGGAATTTGGCGAAACCCCTTTATGCGTGGCGTTGTTGCCTGTGCGGGGTATATTCCCAATCGCGGGGCAGACCTACTGCTAACTGACTGTAAAGAGGTGTTAGATAGCGGGACTAATTTAATCATTTTTCCCGAGGGAACTCGCACCGTTTTAGGCACCTGTATCAATAGTTTTGCTAGAGGTGCCGCCAATATTGCGCTTAGAACAAAAACAGATCTCGTACCTGTTGTTCTACGCACGAATGCACCAGGTTTGAGTAAGCAAGAAGCCTGGTATGAAATACCCCGTCGCACCATAGGGATGCAAGTTGAAGTGGGCGAAACCATCAAGCATATCAGGTATGATGCTATTACTGGTGGCGATGCAAAGATGGCACGTCGACTTACGCGGGATCTAGAAGATTACTTTAAGACGAATTTAAATAATGATGAAACTACACAACGAAATTAAACAACTGATCATCGACTGCCTTGATCTAGAAGATGTCACTATCGAAGATATTGATACTGAGGCTGCACTTTTCGGTGAAGGTTTAGGCCTAGACTCCATCGATGCGCTCGAGCTCGGCTTAGCGATCAAAAAGCAGTTTGATGTGAAAATTGAAGCAAACTCTGATGCAACTAAGGCACATTTTTACAGTGTGGCGAGTTTGGCTAGCTTTATTGAATCACAGCGAGCTTAGGAGAGATTATGCAGAGCCGTGAAGACATTCTTGAAGTCCTGACCCGTATTTTAGTTGATGAATTTGAGATCGACGAAGATGATATTTCGCTTGAAGCCTCACTGTATCAAGAACTCGATCTCGATAGCATAGATGCCGTTGATCTTGTTATTAAGTTGCAGCAGATGACAGGTAAGAAGATTAAACCTGAAGAGTTTAAAGCGGTGCGAACCGTTAATGATGTCGTTACAGCTATTGAAGGGCTTATCAAAGAGTAATGCGCTTATTCTTGCAGATAGTCACCAGCATACTGCTTTTAGGTTATCCACTGGCAGTATATTTTGGACTCAACTATCTGCCTGCTGGCACCATAGCTATGGTGCTCTGTATTCTCTTAGTCTTACGATTAGTCATCCAGAAGCAACAGGTAAAATCTATGATTTTTCCTGTCATTGTTGGCATCGGGCTCACTGCGGCCAGCTTTATAGCTAAACGTCACGATTGGTTGCTCTACTACCCTGTAGTCGTCAACCTCAGTATGTTACTACTATTTGCTTACTCATTAAGATTAGGTCCAAGCATGATAGAAAGGCTCGCCAGGCTGAAGGAACCAGACCTTCCGGATGAAGCGGTGCCCTACTTGAAAAAAGTCACACTTATCTGGTGTGGCTTATTTGTTTTTAATGGCTCGATAGCCCTTTACACGGCACTTTATGCTTCATTAGAAACCTGGACACTGTATAACGGGCTCATTGCCTATCTACTCATAGCTTCGCTACTTGGTGGCGAATGGTTGTATAGAACTATTTGGTTGAAAAAGTCATGACAGAGCTACTTAAATCTTGGTTATCAAAAGGGCCCGCAAGCCAGCAACTTATCAGCTTCAACCATCATGATATTGTGACTGGTGCAGCTTTTACATGTCAGGTGGCACATATCCACCAGCAGCTGAGCCAATCAAAATCTCAACGCTGGCTCCTTGCCTGCGAAAGCAGCGATCTATTTGCAGTTGGCTTATGTGCAGCCTTGCTCGCTGGTAAAGAGGTTATCTTACCCGCGAACACTCAACCAGGCAGTTTAAGTGAGCTAACCCATGAGTTTGATAGAGTCATATCTGATAAAGCTCTATGCGAAGGTAAGGTGTCGATTGCACTCAAGAAGGAGCAATCAGCATCGGAGCTAGCTTGGCCAACACCCACACAATGGGGTCAGATCACCCTCTTTACTTCGGGTAGCAGTGGTCAGCCTAAAGCTGTGCGTAAAACACTAACTCAGTTAGATGCAGAGGTTACCAACCTCGAATATACTTTTGCCAAGCATCTTCCTCAGTGCAGTGTCATTTCAACTGTCTCGCACCAGCATATCTATGGCTTACTGTTTAAGGTGTTGTGGCCACTTGCCGCAAGTCGACCTTTCTTAAGTGACATCGTTGAATATCCAGAAACATTGACCTATTACACCAGTCTCTTTCCTAACTTATGTCTCATCAGTAGTCCGGCTCAGCTATCTCGCTTACCCGAATCCTTAGATAATGAAAGGCAGCTTCGCTCGCCAAGTTTAGTCTTTAGCTCTGGTGGACCACTCAATTTTGAAGCGGCACAAGGGATAGCTCACTGTTACGGCCACCAACCTATCGAGATTTTTGGCAGTACAGAGACTGGCGGCATAGCCTTCAGACGTCAAACATCAAAAGCGCAAGCCTGGCAAACCTTTAGCAAGGTTGAAGTTGCTCAAGATCCCAAAGATGGTGCTCTGGTTTTAAAATCACCCTATTTAGAAAACAATGAATGGCTTAGATGTGAAGATAAGATAAATCTGATTGAACCTGGTCGCTTTCAGCTAGAGGGTCGACTGGATAGAATTGTGAAGGTTGAAGAGAAGCGCGTCTCTTTGGTACAGATGGAAGCGCTACTTGATAGCCACCCACTGGTTAGCCAATCTGCACTGGTTCCTTTGACTCAGCCACGCCCACAACTTGGCGTGATTATAGCCTTATCAGCAGAAGGAAAGGCATTGTTGGAGGCGGAAGGAAAGTTGAGCCTCAATAACCTATTCAAGACCCATCTGCTTAGCCAATTTGAGCGTGTCACCTTACCTAGACGCTGGCGCTATCCCGATACGCTGCCGCAAAACGAGCAAGGTAAGCGTATTCAAACTGAACTCACTGAGCTATTTGATAATGATTAAATCTAGCCTACCGCAGATATTGTCTAAGAGCAGCGACGATCAGGCTGTCGAATTTCGTCTTTTCATCGACGCTGCACTGCCTTTTTTTGAGGGGCACTTTCCGCAGCAGGCTGTACTGCCAGGCGTCACTCAACTCGATTGGGCGATTCGTTTAGGCTGTCAGCATTTTAACTATTCAACTGATATCGCCAGCTTAGAAGTGCTTAAATTTCAGCAATTAATATTGCCTAACTCAGAAGCCAGCCTAAAAATCAGTGAAAACAAAGATAAGAGTAAGCTGATTTTTAGCTACTTTGATGGTGAAAAGCGCTTTGCATCTGGTCGTATCGCACTAAAGCTCGACACGCAAAAAAACAGAGAAGCCAACTGATGCAAACGGCATTAGTCATCCCCAACTATAACCATACTATTGCTATCGAGGAAACTCTCGAGCAGCTAGCACAGCTCAACCTACCTTGTTATCTCATCAACGATGGTAGTAATGATGAGACGCGTCACCTGCTTATTGCGCTGGCCAGCAAGTATGCTTGGGTCACCCTGTTACACCACCCTTTCAACCGAGGCAAAGGTGCTGCGGTAACAACGGGGTTAAGAGCTGCATTCAAAGATGGTTTCAGCCATGCACTTCAGGTTGATGCCGACGGGCAGCATAATTTAGATGATATCCCCGCAATGCTTGCCAAGGCAGCTGACAACCCTAGCGCACTAATATCAGGCTTACCTCAATATGATGATTCTGTGCCTAAAGGTCGTTTTTACGCCCGTTACCTCACGCATATATGGGTATGGATTGAAACACTCAGCCTAGAGATTAAAGACTCTATGTGTGGCTTTCGTGTTTACCCGTTAGCCGCCACTGAGCAGCTCTTCCTCTCTCACGCTTTAGGTGAGCGGATGGATTTTGATATTGAGGTTCTGGTGAGACTTCACTGGCAAGGTGTGAAGGTTATCCATCTGCCGACTAAAGTGATCTATCCAGAAGACGGTGTCAGCCATTTTCAAGGTTTGTGGGACAACATTCGCATCTCAGGTATGCATAGCCGACTCTTCTTCGGCATGCTCAAGCGTCTGCCAGGCAAACTCATTGGCACTCACAACTCAAATGACACTAATACCCACTGGTCCAGTATCGGAGAGCGCGGCAATTACTGGGGAATAAAGTTACTGGCATCTAGCTATAAACTCGGTGGTCACTGGCTTTGTCGCATGATTATGTACCCAGTCATCTGCTACTTTTTCCTCACGGGGAAAACGGCACGTGAAGCATCGATTAGCTTCCTGAAGAGGGTGAAACACGTTGATCCAGAGCATCCACAGCTCCAAGGTGATATCAACTGGAAACACAGCCTTAAACATTTCTTTGCCTTTGGTAATGCAGCATTAGATAGAATCGACGCTTGGTGCGATCGCATACAGTTAAGTCAGGTCGACTTTCCTAATCGCGCCCTACTTGCCGATCAACTTGCCGCAGGACAGGGAGCCGTATTACTCGTCTCCCACTTAGGTAATTTAGAGTTATGCCGTGCGATCTCTGTTCACCAGAAGAAGGTGAAAGTGAACGTCATGGTACTCACTGACAATGCAGAAAACTTTAACCGAGTACTCAAACAGCTCAACCCTGACAGCGCCATTAACTTGATTCAGGTCACTGAACTTGGGCCCACAACCTCTATGCTGCTTCAGCAGAAGGTAGAGCAAGGAGAGCTCGTTGTTATCGCAGGAGATAGAACCTCATCAAATACCCAAGGACGTGTGGTCTACTCCTCCTTTTTAGGTGAGCAAGCGCCCTTCCCCCAAGGCCCATTTATTCTTGCGGGGCTATTAGATTGCCCTGTATATCTGATGTTCTGTTTAAGGGAGCAGGGCCAATACCGAGTTCACTTAGAAGCATTTTCAAATACATTAAAAGGCCCGAGAAAAGGTCGCATGCAAAGGCTCGAAGAAGCCGTTAATAACTACAGCGCACGACTCGAATATTTTGCACGGCGCGAACCCATGCAATGGTTTAACTTTTTTGATTTTTGGCGTAAAGATGATGATATCCAAAGAGCCAACTTTCAGGGCAAAGATAGGACAGATAAATAGATGACTCAGAATAATCAATCAAACCCAACAGACATGATTGTTCACTTTGGTCACAGGGCATTATCCCTGGAAGATGTTGTAGCAGTAGCAAAAGGCGCTAAAGCGAAACTCAAAGACAGCAGTGAATACCAGAGCTATATCCAAAAAGGCGCTACGTTTATCGATAGCCTGCTTAATGAAGAGGGCGTTGTCTATGGTGTAACAACAGGCTATGGCGACTCATGCACTGTAACCGTCGGACTCGATCTGGTTCATGAACTGCCTCTGCATCTCTCTCGCTTTCATGGCTGTGGACTCGGTGAGCTCCTAAGCCCTGAGCAATCTCGTGCCGTTATGGCGTGTCGCCTAAGCTCACTATCGGTAGGTAAGTCTGGTGTCAGTTATGAGCTATTACAGCGCATCGAAACGCTCCTTAACCTCAATATCATTCCAGTGATCCCTGAAGAGGGTTCTGTAGGTGCAAGCGGCGATCTTACTCCGCTATCATACCTTGCAGCAGTGCTTGTCGGTGAGCGTGATGTTATCTATCAAGGTCAGCGCCGAGCGACAGCTGATGTATATGCTGAGCTCAATATCACGCCACTTAGGTTACGCCCTAAAGAGGGGCTAGCCCTTATGAACGGCACTGCCGTCATGACCGCATTGGCATGCTTGGCTTATGACCGCGCGCAATACTTGAGCCGTCTAGCGAGCCGAATTACCGCCATGGCGTCACTGACATTGAAGGGTAATTCAAACCACTTCGACGATATCCTGTTTGCCGCTAAACCGCATCCAGGGCAGAATCAGATAGCGGCCTGGATCCGTACCGATCTCAATCACCATGAGCATCCACGTAATTCAGACAGGCTTCAGGATCGATACTCTATCCGCTGTGCGCCTCACATTATTGGCGTACTACAAGACGCCCTTCCCTTTATGCGCCAGTTTATCGAAACAGAGCTGAACAGTGCTAATGACAATCCCATTGTTGATGCTGAAGGTGAGCATATCTTGCATGGCGGTCACTTCTACGGTGGTCATATCGCCTTTGTGATGGATTCGATGAAGAACACTGTGGCTAACATTGCCGATCTTATCGATCGTCAAATGGCACTGGTGATGGATCCTAAATTCAATAATGGCCTGCCAGCTAACCTTTCTGGGGCAACAGGTACTAGACGAGCCATCAACCATGGCTTCAAAGCCGTACAGATAGGCGTTTCAGCTTGGACCGCAGAAGCACTCAAAAATACTATGCCTGCTAGTGTATTTTCTCGCTCGACTGAATGTCATAACCAAGACAAGGTCAGCATGGGAACCATATCTGCACGTGACTGCATGCGCGTTTTACAGCTCACAGAGCAGGTTGCTGCAGCGGCGCTACTCGCCATGACCCAAGGGATCAACTTACGTATCTCCCAAGATGAGCTATGCCACTCTTCACTGACTCCGTCTGTCGCCAAAACCTTAGAGCAAGTTAAAGCTGATTTTGAACTGCTCACAGAGGATAGACCTTTAGAATCAGTGCTTAGACAAACGGTTGATAAGATCCAGGCAGGAAAGTGGGAAGTTTGCTCATGAGTAAAGCCATTTTGACTACCGAAATGGAGATGGTGATCCCTTTTCATGATGTTGATTCTATGGGGATCACTTGGCATGGCAATTACTTGCGCTATTTTGAAATAGCCAGATGCCAGCTGTTAGATCTAATAGGCTATGGCTATAGAGATATGCAAGACTCTGGCTATTCATGGCCTATCGTCGATCTGCAGATAAAATATGTTCAACCTAGTACTTTTGAGCAGAAAGTCAAAGTAATCGCCTCGCTGGTTGAGTGGGAAAATCGCATGAAGATCACTTACCAAGTGAGGGATATTGAGACGAATAAGCGACTCACTAAAGGCTATACTATTCAGGCAGCGGTCGATGCTAGCAACGGTGAGATGTGCTTCGTTACCCCAGAGATCTTCCGCCAAAAGATCTCGCATCTACTTCCTGTTGAAGACGCTAGCACTAATGCCGCGAGTATAAGCTAATGACAGCCTGCTTCAGACCCAATATCAAGAGCGCTAAGATAAAATATCTCCTGCTCTCACTACTTTTGCTTACAGCCCCTTCAATGCAAGCAACGGCCAGCGAAGCAGGTGCTGAAACGACACAAACTGCTCAGTTTGAGGCTTTGTTTCAATCTGAAGTTAACAATGAGCAGTTAAAGCCTATCACTGAGCAGTTAATACTCGGTGAGCATGCTAGCGGTCAGTTTACTCAATATCGCCATCTGAAAGTGCTAAAAAAGCCGCTCGTCAGCCATGGCAGTTTTATCTTTGACTCAGAGCTTGGGCTTGCATGGAAACAAGAACGACCATTTAAATCTACCCTATTATTAAAGGGAGATGAGTTAATTCAAATAGATAGCTCAGGTCAGCAGCAAGTATCCAAAGCCAATGAGAATCAAGGAGCTGGGGCACTGGCACAGACATTACCGATTCTGCTCAAAGCACTGCTAAGTGGTGAGCTGGACACTCTGACGACCCACTTTCATTTTTATATGCAAGCTAGCTCAGTGAGTTCACCTTGGACTATCGGCCTCAAACCAAAAGATCCTTTGCTTATCAAAGCTATTCCTCAACTTGTTCTAGAGGGCGATGAACAGATATCTGCACTAACGCTCCTCAGTGGCAATGGTGACAGCAGTAGAATTGAGTTTGAACAGATCACAAATCAGCCTCTTTCAGCCATAGAGCAACAAGAGCTGCTCCCAACTGACGCTGAGCATAAAACTAAGCCAGCATTATGATCGATAAACTGGCCAGCTTACTGGGTCAATATTCAGCAAAAGCCAAGTTCGCACTTTGGGTGGGACTCATCTCGCTCATCGTCTTGATAGGCACCTCTCTGTGGCAAAGTGGCGCTAAGATTCAAAGTGATATTTTAGCCATGCTACCAAATATCCAAGAAGATCCGCTTACCGAAGTTGCTTTATCACGCGTAGAGGAGCAACTTGCAAACTCCTTGTATCTTGGCTTAATCGCTAACAGCCAAGAGCAGGCTGTTGATGCTGCAAAAGAGGTCATTACAGCGCTAAAAACAGATGGCAAAGACATATTCGTTGACGTAAAAAGCGCTGATATCGCCCAAGCAGAGTCACTCAACAACTACTATTTTCCTCATAGGTTTCAACTATTGACTGAGCAACAAGCTAATCGCTTAGAAGTTGGTGAACTCGCTCAGATGATCGATCACGCACAGCAGCAACTTTATAATGCCTTTAGTTATGCTACCTCTAGCTTAATAGCCAAAGATCCATTACTGCTCTACCCACAGAACTTACAGGCCCTTGCCCCCAAACAAGTACTTGAGGTACAGCAAGGCATTTTGATAGCTAAACTCTCAAGTCAATCTCCCAATCAAGGCTCTCACACCAAGTTTGTCGCTATCGTCATGGCTAAGGGGGTAGGAAGTGCCTTCAATCCACAAGTTCAATCGCAGCAGATGGCTGTTCTCTATCAAGCGTTTGACCAGCTTAAACAGCTAGATGAAGAGATAGAGGTACTCAAAGCGGGTGCACTCTTTCATGCCGTAGCGGCAACACAAAGTGCCAAAAGCGAGGTCACAAGCTTAGGACTGGCTTCGCTCATTGGCGTGAGTCTTCTGGTCTGGCTAGCATTTAGATCTTTTATGCCGCTAGCTATCGCTCTGGTGACAATTTCCAGCAGCATGTTAGTCGCAGTGGTCATGACATTAGCTATTTTTTCAGAGCTGCACTTACTCACCCTTGTTTTTGGCACGAGTTTAATCGGCATCGCTATCGATTATAGCTTTCACTTTTACTGTGAACGCCTCAATAGACCCAATGCAAGCGCAAGTCTAGTTATCCAAGGGATATTCCCTGCAATTTCACTCGCACTCATCACCAGTGTTTTAGCCTATTCATCTATTGGTTTAGCGCCGTTTCCAGGTATGCAACAGGTCGCCGTTTTTTGTGCTTTCGGGCTGTTATCGGCTTATTTAACCTTAATATTGGCTTACCCACTGCTTGCATCAGGTAAGCTACCGCAAGGTGAGATGCAGCTAAGCCTTGCTGATCGCTACCTGCAAAACATCAGTATGCTAATGTCCAAGGTTAGCGCTAAAGGTTGGGCGTTGCTCCTTAGCATATGCTTACTGGTATCATCCTTAGGGATCGTCAAACTGACGGCGGATGATGATATCCGCAACTTACAACAAAGCCCTCAAGAGGTGACAGAACAAGAGTCTACATTAAGGCAATTACTCAGTGGCGGCACAGACAATCAGTTCTTGCTCGTAAGAGGCCAGAGTGAACAGGCGCTACTTCAACATCTAGAAGCCCTTCAACCAAGACTAAACACTGCAGTTAATAATGCGCTAATTGGTAATGCTTTTAGTCTAAGCACTTATCTACCAAGCCAACAAAAGCAGGCTGCAAACTATCTGTTGCAGAGTCAGATCTATCAAGATAATTTAGATATTGTGATTGCCCGTTTAGGCCTCGATGAATCACTGGCACCTGCACTTAAGCAGGCTTATCTCGAAGCTGATGGCCAATATATCGATGCCAAGTCATTTCTAGACTCAAAAGCTGGCCAACTCTTTAAGCCTTTATGGATCGCCCCCTCTGATACCCAAACACAATACGGTGCCATCGTACTGCTTGGGGGTATTACTGATATCGGCGCACTTAAACAATTCTTCTCCGATCTTAACTATGTACAATTAGTAGATAAAGTCGGTGATATCTCGCTTGTCATGGGCAAGTATCGACAGCTAACGTTAATCTTGCTGGCATTAGCTATGGCGGCGGCAGCCGCAATATTCTCAACAAGATTTAATATCAAGCTGGCCGCGAGTGTCATTGCCGTCCCAGCACTGTCAGCCATCTTTACTTTGGCTCTGCTCGGCTTCACCGGCGCTTCTTTAACTCTGTTTCATGCGCTAGCGCTAATTCTCGTGTTTGGAATAGGTGTAGATTACAGTTTGTTCTTCGCTGAATCTAAGCAGCAGAGCCGAGGCGTTATGATGGCAGTATTTATGTCGGCAACATCGACCATGCTCGCATTTGGCCTATTGGCTTTTAGCAGTACACCTGCAATACATTTTTTTGGGTTAACCCTACTGATTGGGATCTGTTTCACTTTTATGCTCTCCCCTCTCATTCAAACTTTTACAAGGATTTTTAAGTGACACATGCACCAAGTTCAACGTTAGGCGCTATTGCCAAATATGATGTCGCGATCATTGGTGCAGGCCCTTCTGGCAGCATAGCAGCAGCACTTCTGCATCAGCAGGGGAAAAAAGTGATCGTACTCGAGAAACAAGATTTTCCCCGATTCTCAATCGGCGAAAGCCTTCTACCTTGCTGCATGACACTGCTTGAAGAGGCCAATATGCTGGATGCGGTCAACTCGGCAGGATTTCAGTTTAAAAATGGAGCAGCATTTTTCCATAGCGATAAACACATTAGCTTTGATTTTACCGACAAGTACACTCAGGGCCCAGGCACGACTTTTCAGGTGGAGCGAGCAAGCTTCGATAAGCTGCTCGCTGACACAGCAGTATCCCAAGGTGTTGAAATTCGCTTCGGTGAAACTGTAGAAGCTGTCGATCTGACACAAGAGCCCGAATTAACGGTCAAGAGTAGAAACGGTGAAAAGTATGTTATCCAAGCTAAATATCTATTTGATGCCAGTGGATTTGGCCGAGTATTGCCGAGGTTACTAAACCTAGAGAAGCCCTCATCACTTCCAAGTCGTACGGCAGTATTTACCCATATTCAAGACAATATCGATCTCACGTTAAACCCAGACTTTGATCGCCAGAAAATTTTAATCAGTGTTCATCCAGAGAACAAAGATATCTGGTACTGGCTTATTCCCCTTAGCGAAACTAAGTGCTCACTCGGCGTCGTCGCAGAGCCTCACCTACTGGGCGAAGCAGAGCAAAATTTACAACAAGTATTACTCAATATGGTTAGGCAAGAGCCTGGGCTAGATAAGCTGTTAGCTAACGCAGAGATCACACGAGAATGTGCCCTACTTAAAGGTTATTCGGCCAATGTTACTCATTTAGCCACAAATCAGTTTGCCCTATTGGGTAATGCTGGGGAGTTTCTCGATCCTGTATTCTCATCGGGTGTCACTATCGCTATGCAATCAGCTTCAATGGCCGTTAAATGTGTTGTCAGACAGCTCAATGGCGAACAACTTGATTGGGAAGCTGAGTATGCCACGCCACTGATGCGAGGCGTTGATACCTTTAGAACCTATGTTGAGGCTTGGTATGATGGGCGATTTCAGGAGGTGATATTCTTCGATGATCCAGACAAGAAGATTAAACAGATGATCTGCTCTATTCTTGCCGGATACGCTTGGGATGAAACCAACCCTTTTGTCAGTGATTCTGAGCGACGTCTAAATATGATTGTCGAACTATGCCGTTAACAGGTGATTAAATTGAAGCGTGTTTCAATCTTAAAATTCAGTAGCATATTTACCTTAGGCTTGTTGATGCTTGCGCTTGTTGGGTGTAGTCAAACCCTACAGAGGCAAACCTGCGTCGCACTGGCAAAAGGCGTGGACTACTGTCTCGCGCCAATTCCTTTAGGCGACCAATGGCAACGATCAGCAACACAAAAGGCAGCGATTAATGTTGCTGACGCTCATCATGAGCTTTTGACACAAGTTGAACTCGATGCCAATAGCCTGACATTAGTCGGGCTCGCTCCGCTTGGGCAGGCGCTTTTTACACTCATCTATGATGGTGAGACCTTAACAAGCGAACAGAGCAGCTTACTGGGTAGTGAGTTTAAGGCTGAGTACTTACTCGCACTCATGCAGTTGATATACTGGCCAGAAGAGAGTGTAAATGCTCATTTACAAGGGGCGATCTTAACCTCCGACAATTGTGATGCACCAAGATGTCGAAAAATATATGCTACAAACTCTGAATCGACAAACAAGTTAACGCCATCGGCGCTCAAACGGACTCTAGTAGAGATTGAGTACAGTCAAAAGCCGCTCTGGCAATCAGAGGTTCTCTTGCAAATACCTCAAGCGAATTTTGAGCTAAAAATCAGTCCTCTCTAAGGCTGGTTTTACAACCTATACCATTAATGATGAGTTAGAAAATAGAGACAATGACTAAAGTAGCCATCTCAAACTTAGGCTTGTGCACCCCATTAGGGCTGACACCAGATACAGTATTAGCCAAACTCACATCTGGCTATACTGGAGCCATGACAGCACGAGCCGATCTTATCCCTCTGACTAAAACTGTCGTTGGAGAGGTCTCTGCTGATTTACCGCTCATACCAGCAAATTTAGCCCAATTTAACTCCCGTAATAACCAACTTTTACTCTGCGCTGCAGAGCAGATCCAAGACTCGGTTCGCTTAGCGATAAAGCGCTGGGGAGCCAACCGAATTGGTATCATCATAGGTACCAGTACTTCTGGGATCAGTGAAGGTGAACAAGCCTTAGCTGCTAAAAATGAAACTGACAGCCTTCCTCAAGATTACCTCTATTCCCAACAGGAGCTAGGCAACGGTAGCGACTTTCTACGTCAGTACTTTAACACTTGTGGGCCATGTTATACCGTCTCCACCGCTTGCTCATCAAGTGCTAAGGTATTTGCAAGTGCAAGACGCTTACTCCAAGCAGACCTTTGTGACATGGTGATTGTTGGCGGTAGCGATAGTTTATGTAAGTTAACCCTCAACGGTTTCAACTCACTTGAGTCTGTTTCTAAAGGGCATTGCCAGCCCTTTAGCGCCAATAGAGATGGCATCAATATCGGTGAGGGAGCCGCACTATTTACCCTAGAGAAGCTGGCTTCAGTTAATGGCGAATGCGAAGTGGTTTTAGCGGGCATAGGCGAATCTAGCGACGCACACCATATATCGGCGCCACACCCAGAAGGTCGCGGTGCAGTCAGTGCTATCAAGTCTGCACTTGCAGATGCAGGCCTAAGTGCCAATGAAGTTGATTATATAAACCTTCATGGTACAGCCACTAAAAAGAATGATGCCATGGAGAGCAGAACCATTAAACAGGTCTTTGGCGAGGCGCCTCCTCCGTGTAGCTCAACCAAGCCTCTTACTGGCCATACGTTAGGGGCCGCGGGGGCTATCGAAGCTGCCTTTTGTTACCTTCTATTAAGCAGCGCCAACAGCCAGCAAGCGCTTCCTCCGCAGGTGTGGGATAGTGTACAAGACCCTGACGACCCAACGCTTCCCCTCGTCGCCCATGGGCAGAGCGCTACGCTAAATGTGGTGATGAGTAACTCTTTTGCCTTTGGGGGCAGCAATGCCAGCCTGATATTGGCAAAGAATGCGTTGAAGGAAAATCAAAGATGAGCCAAATACAGATATCAGCCGAAGCGCTAAAAAAGCTCGCCGTTGATGAAGTCGTGCCACACCGCTCACCTATGATTTTAATCGATCAACTGCTAAAGCATGAAACGGATACCTTAGTGACGCAAGTGAACGTTTCAGAGCAAAGCCCCTATTTCGACAATAATATCAATGGGGTGCCTAATTATGTATGTATCGAATATATGGCGCAAAGCATAGCAGCACTCGCTGGAGTAGAAGCGCTATCTCGCGGCGATGAGATCCGGGTTGGTTTTTTGCTGGGTAGCCGTAAACTTAAGATGCATATCCCTTACTACAAACTAGGTAATAGCTATCAAACTCGCGTTTCTCGTCTCTATCAAGAAGAGACTGGTCTCGCCGTATTTGATTGCCAAATTTTTCACGGAAACTCACTTGTCGCAGAAGCTAATGTCAATGTATTTCAGCCTCAAGATGCACAAGCCTATATCTCCGAGAGCATGCAGGAAGATAACCAATGACAACAGAAAATAAGCGTGTCCTAATCACTGGTTCTAGCCGTGGAATAGGCAAAGCAATTGCACTACAACTTGCTCAGGCAGGCTTCGATATCGCCTTGCACTTTCATAGCAATGTCGATGCAGCTGAGCAAACAAAGTCTGAGCTGAATGATCTAGGCGCTTCCGTCTCCTGCTTACAATTTGATATAGCCCAAAGAGAGCAGGTTAAAGCCGCTATAGAAGCTGATATTGAACAGCATGGCGCATACTATGGTGTGGTTCTCAATGCCGGTATCAACTGCGATACAGCGTTCCCAGCCATGACTGAGAGCGAATGGGATAGTGTGGTGCATACTAACTTAGATGGCTTTTACAATGTGATCCACCCTACGATCATGCCTATGATACAAACTCGTCAGGGTGGCAGAATAATCACTATGGCCTCGGTTTCAGGCATTGCAGGTAATCGCGGCCAAGTAAACTACAGTGCCTCAAAGGCTGGGATCATTGGCGCGACTAAGGCACTCTCTTTAGAGCTAGCAAAGCGTAAAATCACCGTTAACTGCATCGCACCAGGACTCATCGAAACCGATATGGTAGCCGAGATCCCGAAAGATATGGTTAAAGAGATAGTGCCTATGAGGCGTATGGGTAAGCCGTCAGAAATTGCCGGATTAGCTAAATTTTTAATGTCAGATGATGCAGCCTACATTACCCGTCAGGTCATCTCTGTCAATGGAGGCATGATATGACCTCAAGCACTCAAGCTAGGCGTGTAGTCATCACGGGCTGTGGCGGTATATCGAGTCTTGGCCATGACTGGGAATCTATTGCCACCAGCTTAAAAGCACAAAAAAACTGTGTTGTTCGCTATGATGACTGGGATCGCTATGAGGGACTGAATACCCGCTTAGCCGCACCCGTTACCGATTTTGAAAAACCTGCTCATTACTCGCGAAAGAAAGTACGTTCAATGGGGCGAGTGTCATTAATGGCAACGAGAGCCAGCGAGTTAGCGCTGATTGATGCCAACTTACTTGATGACCCCATCATCACCTCAGGCGCCATGGGCATTGCCTATGGCTCATCAACAGGCAGCACCGACCCAATTATCGCTTTTGGCGATATGCTCAAAGAGGGCGACATGTCAGGTGTCACCGCCACCAGCTATATTCGTATGATGGCTCACACCACAGCTGTAAATGTCGGTGTGTTCTTTGGTTTAAAGGGACGTGTACATACCACCAGCAGCGCTTGTACCTCAGGTAGTCAGGGTATTGGCTATGCGTTTGAAGCCATAAAGTACGGTCAGCAAGATCTGATGCTTGCTGGCGGCGGTGAAGAGCTATGTGCAACTGAAGCTGTGGTGTTTGACACCCTGTTTGCAACCAGTACCAAAAATGATACCCCAGCAGTTAGCCCAAGTCCGTTTGATCAATCTCGAGACGGCCTAGTCATAGGTGAAGGCGCCTGTACCTTAGTACTTGAAGAGCTTGAACATGCCAAAGCCCGCGGCGCTAAAATCTATGCTGAAATCGTTGGTTTTGGTACTAACTCTGATGGACTCCATGTGACTCAGCCCAATGCAGCGACCATGGAAGTCGCCATTCGTCAGGCACTTAAAGATGCCAAATTAGAGCCTGAGGATATCGGCTATGTGAATGCACATGGCACTGCAACGGATCGTGGCGATATCGCTGAAACACAAGCAACTAGCGCGGTATTTGGCCCACAAATGCCTATCTCATCTCTCAAGAGCTATACCGGCCATACGCTGGGCGCTTGTGGAGCACTTGAAGCTTGGGTGAGCATAGAGATGATGAATGCAGGCTGGTTTGCGCCAACCTTAAACTTATCTAACATAGACCCAGACTGTGGTGAATTAGATTATATCAAGGATGATATCCGCCAGTTAGACACTAACTATGTAATGAGTAATAACTTCGCCTTTGGCGGAATTAACACTTCTCTGATCTTTAAACGATGGAATACAAAATAGGAAGGAACCACAATGAAGACACTCGTACTAACACTCTGCTTAACATTAAGCTTATTCAGCCATTTTTCAGCAGCAAAGCCACTCACTGAAGCACAATATATTGAGGTATTTAAAGGCGATAACCTCGAGAAACAGAAAGATGCTGTTGCTAGTTTAGTGATGGCAGGGATGTCCGATCCCAAAGTATTTGATCAAATTGAGCTTAAACTCAACGAATCTCTCCCCTTAGCGGTAGACCGTCACAGCATAGATTACAGCGCGTGGCTGTTAAAAGGTCTAGCTTACTCGGGTAATGATAAGTATCAGGCCAATTTTAACGCGATTATTGAGGGGGATTACCACAGCAAACTCAAAAAGTACGCGAAAAAGTCACTGAAGATCCTCGATCAGTTCAAGGTATGGTCACCCATATTAAGTGACAAAGCTCACTATGATGATAAATACAGCCAAACAAGTAACGTTATCTCTAACGCATTGAGAAGCGACGAGCTTCAGCTCAAGATGGACGCCGCTAAGCGAGTCATTAATCGCAATATGCACACTAAGCAGATCCTTGAAGTCCTCAACAGTGAGCTGAAAGATCCTCGCCTACTGAAACATGACAAACTCGCTATTCAAGCCTACGCCTACATGGCAAAAGCGCTAGCGAGCTCAGAAGATGAAACTTACAAAGCAACGATTGAAGAACTTGCTGCCACCAGCAGTGAGAAAAAACTTCGCAAGTACGCCAAGAAATACCTTAAAGCTTATTATTAATAGATAATTGTCGCCAAGAATGTATAACCATCTTGGCGAACTCATTCTTACTAATTATTTATGAATAGTACCGATTCCTGCTGCTCTTTGATCATAATCCTTTGCATGGCAACTTTGACAACTGTCTGATGCACGCAGCCAAGGCTTATTGTACTGACCATCAACTGAGAAATGGCTAGGATCATCAGATGGTGTGTCTAAGTTTATCTTAAACATATGAGATTCACTTGGCATATGACAGTCAATACACTGCGCCATTGTTTCATGGGCAATCCCGCCTCCGCCTCCTAAATTAAACTCCATCGAATGACAATCCGTACACTGCGCCACCATAGCATCTTCATGACCAGGTTGATCTTGGTTGTGCTCTGAACGATGTGGATTGTGACAAGTTGAGCAGGCAAAGTCTTTCTTCTTACCTATCGCTTCACCGGTATCAGGGTCAGTACCAATCATGGTCGTTGCAGCGTGACGCCCACCACGGCCACCTAAACCACCACCGTTTTTATCAATACGACCACCTTCGGTATCACCACCAAAAACTGTATTAAGTGGCGAGATATATTCAGGATAACGTTTGATTGAGTCATCAACCGTATGACATTCGCTACAAGCAATCGGTTTACCATAACCCATATCTTCTGCTAAGAAGTCTGCAGTTTGGCGAGCGGTCGCTTGCTTAACAATATTTTGTTTAGAAGGTGCTTTAACATGGTCGACACCTGCACCGTGGCAGCTTTCACACTGCACACCAGTAAGCGCAAAAGTTCCCCCCATACCAGGCATATCATCTTGTCGATTTAGGTTACGATAATCCCCTGTTGCTTCAGTGTAATCTTTCCAACCTGTAGTATGACAACGGCCGCAATAGTCGTAACCATGACTGTCCGGCGCATCATTTTGATAATAAGGCCACATCATCTCAGGTGTTACTTGATGACCCTTGGGCACCACGGCTGAACCAACTTTATCACCAATCATGATGTAACCATTTTGGTCGAGGAACATAGCACTGCTTTTGTAGCCACCAATCACATAACTAATATCACTCCAACCGTTAGGGTTACCTAAGGTGTTTTTTACACCATCAATAAGATCTACCGCACCATCAATAGAGGTAAATGGGTAACTTGGCGCTTCACCATTTTCAATTTTAGTGAATTTAAAGTTATGCCCTGTTTCAAAAAAGGTTTTCTTATCTACATGACATGACACACATTGATTTGAGCCTACATAAATTTCTGCAGTGGCACTCACAATAACGGTAACCACAGACTGAGCTTCACCGCCGTTACCATCACTAATGACATAATCAAGTAAAGTGGTCCCCGCGCCCTCTGGTTCAAACAAAATCTGATTGTCTTTAATCGAAGCCTCTCCAGTACCTGACTGCACTTGTACCATAGTCAGTGTCAATTGGTCACCGTCCGCATCGCTGTCATTGGCTAAGGCGTCAATCAACACACTTTGACCTAGCGCGGTGTGGGCATCGACGGGATTAGCCACAGGAGGTGTATTTTGAGGCGGTTGCGGGTCATCATTATCACTACCACACGCTGCAAGTAGGCATATTACACCTGCCAGTAGCAATGATTTCCCCAATGGGCGTTCTATTGCAAAATTCATCATCACATATCCTTGGAATATTCACTCTTTATTATGTTGTTTGAAGTTCATAACTGCTGCTGGATTAGACCCAGCGTCATACAACTTCATTAACTCACTTATATGAAGGAGTTAATGACCACAACATACTCTCTAAGAGGTAGAGAACAACATGGCGTAAATAGCCCAAAAATGGTGATTTTCGTACCGACAAACAGATCTGTGAGCTAGATTGCAAAAGCCTCACTTGGCTCAACTCACTATGATTTAGCTCAATTTAAGCTGCAGAGACGTCGTCGTGCAGAGCACGGAACTGAGAAGGGGTTAGATGAGTGTGACGCTTGAAAAACTTCACAAAATAAGTCACATCATCAAAACCTAATTGGTATGCAATTTCTTGTACTTGTGCACTTTCAATCGCCAATCGTCGTTTTGCTTCTAATACAGTGTGATTGTCGATTAATTGCTTTGCCGTTAAGCCGCAGGCATGACGGCATAACTGATTCAGCGATTTATAGCTCATATGCAATAGCTCCGCATAGGTTGCTGCACAGCGTTGCGTTTGTACTCCTTGACTAACTAACTGTCTAAACTGATTAAACCGCTGCGCTTGCACATCACTTAAATGCTCCCCATGACTCTGGCGCTGATTCTCAATCGTCATCAATAACGACGAGAACAACAGTTGAGCTAACAAAGGATCATCTGCTTGGGATTGCTGAGTTTTATTAATTTCATCGAGCAATACATTACAGCTCGTCACAGCACTCGCCGATAAATTGATCAACGGTGTGTAGCTGCTAAATAAGTTAGATAGGGAGAAAAATGGCAAGCGCACTTTCGCGAGAATGAGATCAAAAAACTCAGCGGTCACATTGATCATTTTCCCTTGTGCGCGGCTAGCAATATCAAATGCGTGTACCTGATCCTGATTGATAGAAATAAAGCTACCCGACTGAAAGCTATGGTATTTAAAGTCAACAAAATGCCCACCAACACCTTGAGAGATATAGATAAAACAGTAATAACTGATACGATGTGGCTTTGCTGGGTCAAAGCGGCAATGATGTATTTTTTGGTAGAAGTCCCCCAAATCAAGTATTTCAAGACCCGACTTTTGTTTACATGGCGCTCGAAAATTGACCTGTGGTACGGCACTGCTTTGCAGGCCATGGAGTGCTTTCATTTCGACATCGTTAACTAATTTTGACTTAGTTAAATACTGTACCTCGACAAAAAAAAACTATCTGTTAACTCCATCAAACCGTTTAAATAGTGCTGCTGCATTGAATTTAAAACTTTGACACTAAGTAATACATGCTTCTAATCTAGTTGGTTTTCTGTGCTTTTTAACCGCTCACAAGAGCTAACAATTCGTAGTCTGATATGGCGAACCTAAGCCGCATACTCGCACTGCCATCTGCAATCAGTCGTTAAAAAAAGTGATCGTTAAATTTTAAGCCGGCGTATAGCACTACGTAACCTACACAATGAAGGAATATGCTATGCAACGTCTTTATCTCAGTATCGCACTGACTACAGCGCTGGCTCTCACTGGCTGTAGCGATGACGATGATAACAATACGAACACCAATAAAACTACAGCTCCAACCTCTACGCCGACCGAAATGTCTATGGTACGAGTGATTCACGCCAGTGCTGATGCCCCAATGGTCACTGTCACTGCCAACGAAGTCGATCTGCTAACTGACGTTGACTACGCCATGTCTTCTGGACTGCTAAGCGTCGAGTCGGCCACCTATGCGATTGCGGTTAATGCACAACTACCTAGCGGTGAAACCGCTACCGTATTGTCAGCCGACTTGATGGCTGAAGCAGATATGGAGTACACCGCGGTAGCCGTAGGGAGTGTCGAAGGAGAGTCACTCGACTTAGCACTGATAGCCAACGCCACGAGCAATATTGCAGCGGGATACACACGAGTACAGGTACTTCACGGCACAATTGGTGTTGGTTTAGTCGATGTTTACGTCACTGAACTGAATGCTGATATCAGCGATATGGCCCCCACACTATCAGTTGATTACATGGACAATACCGATCAACTAGAGATTATGGCTGGCGATTATCAAGTGCGCATTACCGCCGCTGACCAAAAAGATGTGGTTTATGATTCTGGCTCAGTCACGCTGGCTGCTGAAACTGACTATTTGCTAACAGCAATAACCAATGTTTGGAGCGGTGACTCACCGGTAGCTCTACTCGCCGCGCTCCCTGAAGGTCAGGCCTTAATTCAAGATAAAAACGCCGGCGCTGATTTAAGAGTGATTCATGCTGTCGCCGATGCACCTGCTGTCGATGTGTTCCTGGATGGTAACGATATGCCTGCTGTAGACATGCTTAGCTTTGCTGAAGTGACCGGTTACCTCAACGTGCCACAAGGCGAGCATACCGTCACTGTTGCAGCAGATGCTGACAATAATGTGGTGGTTATCGATGCTGCTGAAGTCATACTTGAGCAAGGTATGAGCTATTCTGCATTGGCAATTGGTTCACTAGGTGATGAGATCATGCCTTGGATATTAATGGACAGCCCTCGTCGTGTTGCGACTGAGGCAAAGCTCAGTATTGCTCACGCATCATTCTCTGCAGGCAATGTAGATATCTACCTCACAGCTACTGATGATATTAGCAATGCAGCCCCTGTATTGAGCAACGTACCTTTCATGGTCGCTTCTGGCGTCCTCGCAGTCGCTGCTGGTGATTACGTGGTTAGCGTCACACCTCACGAAAGTAAAGATGTCGCCATTGGGCCTCTTAGCGTAAGCCTCATGGCTGGTGGTATCTATTCAGTTGCCGCTGTAGATGCTGCAGGTGGTGGAACACCACTTGGGGTGATTTTGATGGATGATTTTATAGCTAATTAAGTGATGAAACGCGTAATAAACAACAAGGCGGTACATACAAATGTATCGCCTTTTGTGTCATTAATATTTAGTGTGACTCGCATTTTCCATCAGGTCGACATGTTTAAACTATCGGCAAACTGACATATTTAGCTTCAAATTGTGCGCACAGCTTCTCTGCGCAAAAGAGTTCGACAGTAAGTGGAATTTTAACCCGCTTACCGCGGCCAAGAGGAGCCAGCTCGATATCGGCACAACTGACAACAGCAATGGGTTGCTCTGTTACTGGTGCGAGATAACGAATATGAGCACCCGCTAATACGATATCTCCCTGCACCTGTGCACGTTGTTGCAGCAGCCACACCATTCCCCAACCCGTTAGCGTCATCAAGGTATAAATACTACCTGCAAACATGGTCTGATGTAGATTGATATTAGGTGCTAAAGGCGCCGTTACCTTAAACTTATTGCCGCTAACGCTTAATGGCTCAACCGCCATAAACTGACTAAGTGGGATCGTTTGATGCCAAGTTTGCTTTAATTGAGCCAATAATTGCTGCTCACTTAACGCCATAGTCACTAGACCTGTAGGTTAAAAGTCACAGGGCCATCATTGACGAGACTCACCTGCATATCAGCAGCAAACTCACCAGTTTGTGTCGTTACGCCCTTAGACTGACAAAAGTCAATAAACTCCTCATAGAGTGCTTTAGCCTGCTCAGGGGTGCCTGCGCCTGAAAAGCTAGGCCTTAACCCACGCCCGGTATCCGCAGCCAAAGTAAACTGAGAAACCACAAGCAGAGAACCACCAGCCTGTTGTAGGTTTAAGTTCATCTTGCCATTTTCATCGGAGAAGACTCGATAGCTCATCACTTTAGTGGCTAGCTTTTCCATCTTGGCACTATCATCTTCACGCTCGACACCAAGTAATACCAATAAGCCTTTGTCGATCGCGCCAATGGTTTCACCATCAACATCCACTTTAGCCTGTTTAACACGTTGGATAAGGGCTATCACCTACAAATATCTCCTATGAAAAAGTTCCTAGCATCAAGATCCTAGGAACTTGTTAATTATAAATTTTGCGCCTGTTCCATAACAGGAATTGGCTTAATCAGATGCTCTGAGCCTTTTGGTAATGATTTACCCACTTGGCGTAACCCTTCGTCGGTCCACAGCATAAAGCGGCGGATCTCTTCAAGATCGATAGTATTAACGAAGGTAGCAGCGCCTTGAACCTGAATTACAGCGCCATTTTCACGCAGGGTAAATTTTGCAAAGTTGAGCTTATGATTAAGGGTACCGATCATAATCAGTAACTCTTTACTCCCCTTTAGCTTTGGATGAACGGCATAGAAACGGTTCATCATAATACGGTCGATGCCATCAGGGTTTATGCTTGGCTGTAATACAAATTGGTTATCATCAAATTGCAGGGCAACGCGGTTTGTTCCCGCCATAGTAGCCAAGTAGTTTTTTTGGATAAGCGCTTCAAACAGTGTTTTAGCCGCTGCTTCATTGCTCATTCCGCCAAGAGTCACACTCTCAGGAGCTAGGTTTGTATCTGTAGAGGTATCACTACTTTCTGTGGCGGCACATGCGCTTAAAGAGAATGCTAAACCAGCGATAATCAATTTTTTCATTTATCTATTCTTCCTTCATATTATTTGCCATTTCCCGTACGGCATAGACGACTTCACCAGCCATCTTATCATTGGCAAGAGCATGATACCCACTTTTAATCATTGAATAAGATATCGCATCGCTACCGAATTCGGTTAGAAAATTTTCAACAAACTGGCTGGGACACACCCAATCCATCTCGCCCTGCAATATAAAGGTTTGAGCCTGAATCTCAGCTGTCAGCTGCCGCATTAAAGCGTAAGCCCCAAAATATTGATGGCTTGCAAAATGCAGCTCAATCTCCGCCAAACTACTCGCACTTGATATATCAATATCACTAAGCGCTGCAGCCGGACGAGCGAGTGATAGCTCCCATGCTAACCATTGACCGATAAACTCACTACGCGTATCTAGGTCACTATGGTTTACCCCCTGTCGATATTGCTCAAATAATCTATCGATATTGGCACTAAATGGCGCAAGAGAGGTAAACGCTAAGTACTCATCTGCAAATAAGTTCGCCGCCCCTTTATTGGAATAGAGCCAATTAGTGCCACTTTCACTAGGAATAAATAGCCCCCAATAAACTTGCGACATGACTCGCTCTGGATACAAGCCACTGTAGATAATACCTAAGGTTGCTCCAAAGGAGCCGCCCACGAGACACCAGGCAGGAATGTTCAGCCAGAGGCGCACTTTTTCTAGATCTTTGAGCAGAGAGAGCAGATTGTTATTTTTTAGCTCACCTATCGGCCTAGAACGGCCCGCTCCACGCTGATCTAGCATCAACAGATGATAAGTATCATTGTCGAACAAAACTAAATCATCGGCAGTACAACCTGCACCAGGCCCCCCATGAAGGTATAACACAGGTATACCTTGTGGATTGCCATACTGTGCAAGGTGAAGCTGATGGCCATCTCCAACATCTAGCCAGTCACGGCGAATAAATGCTGGTAATGAATTCATGACTTCGTCGCATGGGGTTTCGAAGTTTCTGAATGCTCAGGCTCGACTTCTAAGCTATGAGTAGAGTAGCTGATATCAGTGGTTACCGCATCTCCATCCAGTGCTGAGTTCGGTGCTTTTTCAAGTAAGCCTGATTGTTTCTTGTCTAGATATTCAGGCATTGCAGCCGTGATAACTGCGCCTATCAGCACGATCATCCAGGAGAGATACACCCACATAAACAAAATAGGGATTGTTGCTAAGGCACCATATATCGCTTCATAGGTGGGAAATTGAGTCAGATAAAAAGCAAACGCCTTTTTACCGAACTCAAACAACAAGGCTGCAACGATCGCGCCGAGTAGAGCATGGAAAAACTTAACCTTAGTATTTGGCACCACCATATAGATCAACAAGAAGGTGGCGACCGAGAAAAACATAGGCAGCTTCTCTACCAGTAAGGGGACGACACCAGAAAGATCCGCACCATTAAACACTTTAAGAGATACGACATAGGAAGTAGCCACTAAGCTTGCGCCCATTAAAACGGGCCCTAGTGTCAACACCATCCAATACATAGAAAAAGATACCGCCATAGAGCGCTTCTCTGTCGTGCGCCAGATGCTATTGAGTGATTTATCAATATTCGATATCAACATGATTGCCACTACCATAAGCGCGGCAATACCAACAGCGGTTCCCTTTGAGGCATTAGCAACAAACTCATTGATGTAGATCTGTACACTGTCCCCCGCTGATGGAAGAAAGTTATTATAAATAAAGCCTTCTATTTGCTCCCGAATACCACTGAACACAGGAAAAGCCGATAACATAGACATAGTCACCGCGATCATTGGCACCAGTGACAACAGGGTTACATAGGCAAGGTGACCCGCTCGAATATTAATCTGGTCTTGGGCAAGTCGTTGCTTTAGATGTATCATAAAATGCCAAATGCTCAGCATAAATGTACGAAAGTGAGTTGCATCTATCTTTTTAATCACAGCTATCTCTTGATTCTCTTGTTGTAGTTGTTGGTCATATAACAATATATTCGTACAATAAAGCTTATAACCTAAGATTTACAAGTGTAAGGAATAAATAGATGTCACAGCAAGGCTCTGCAGGCAACGTAATTGCCGCTATCGCAAGTTTTTTCTTTCCTGGCTTAGGTCAGCTCGTTCAAGGGCGAATTATGGCAGCATTACTATTTTGCCTAATCACCATTGTTGGTTATGCCATGTGGTGGTTAGTGGTACCTGCCATTATAGGTGGTATTGCTCACCTATGGAGCATCATTGACGCAGCAAGATATAGAGCCGACTAGCACTTTGACTCAACCCGATTAAGTTTCCAACTATGGACAAGGACTATCCGATAATGAAGAGATATTTATCAATCGCCATCGTGGCCACCAGCTTACTGTTAACAGGCTGTCAGAGTGCCTATTACGGTGCGATGGAAAAAGTGGGCTATCACAAACGTGACATCATGGTCGACCGTGTAACTGATGCCAAAGAGTCCCAAGAGGAAGCTCAAGAACAGTTCAGTTCAGCCCTAGAGGAGATGCAAGCACTGCTCAATCATGATGGTGGTGATCTAGAGAGTGCTTACAATAAAGCCAAAGATGAATATGAATCATCTCAAGATGCAGCAGATGATGTCTCTAAGCGCATTAGTAAGGTAGAAGATGTCGCCGAAGCGCTGTTCGACGAATGGCAAGCTGAGATAGGTGAAATCAGTAAGGCTAGCTTGCGCCGCAACAGTGAAAGTAAACTGCGCGAGACACAGCGTTCATATGAGCAACTGGTTCGCACGATGAAACGTGCGGAGAGCAAAATGGCCCCCGTGTTAACTTCGATGAAAGACAATATGCTCTACCTTAAACATAACCTCAATGCCCAAGCTATTGGTGCTATCAAAGGCGAGTTTGCCAGCCTACAGACTGATATTTCAGGGTTAATAAAGGAGATGAACAAGTCTATTGCCGAGTCAAACAAGTTTATTGCATCTATCGAAGGCAAGTAAGCTCTACTCGTCGGTATGATATTCTAGATAAACTAAAACGTTAAAGCCCTGAGCATCCTATGTTCAGGGCTTTTTAATGTCAGGAACATTTATGCCTGCACCCATGGATGGATAGTGCAGGTATTTGTATAGGACCATAAGTGTTCCATTCGGTAACGGCTCCCTGCGCAACTCTCGATAATAGCTCCTGCATTATTCTATTTTCGTCCATCCATGACCTCATAACTCCTAAATCCATTTAGTCATCATTTATTGGCATTCCCACCATCTGCCCCATAGGGATATGGGAAATGTCTTGTAAGCGTTGGAACGCTTTAGACCATGCCGATCAGATATACTGCTCCCCGATCGCATGGTGCCAGAGGTTCCCTTCATCTGTTGCACATTTCCACAATCCCTTGCGGTCAAAGCGATGGAGGAGGTTAGTACCTGAAACGTTTAAACTTATCCCCCTACCTCAGCGCTAAAAAAAAGCAAGCCATGGGCTCGAGAGTTTGTGATACACCTCCTAGCCTAGCGAGTATCAAGATCTATTATCTAGATATGCCACACAAAAAATATTTCTAGCAAGAACTAATACAGATTGAATACCTCTGATTGATACAAGCTGACACATACATCAGAATATTTATGAGTTTTATAGAATCGTTAACCTTAATACTGGCCCTCACTTACAGTGCGAGCTTACTTTTTTTCAGCGGCCAAAAATGGGGAGCATTAACCACTGTGCTGGTGGTAATGGCAGCAGTGATCACTTCTCTGTCCTGGCCACTATTTATTGCAGTAGGCATATCCGCTGCAGGGCTTTTCCTACTGGCAAAGACAAAACCTGAAATAGCTAAAGGCGAGCTGAGAGCCAATGCACTCAGAGAAATGATTCAACATATACTTGCTCTATCTATGCTGCTTGTTGCCGTACAATTTTCAATAAACACTGCCATGCTGAAAGCTGGAATCACCCCTTGGCTTATGAGGCCCGATGTCGGCGACGCTTTCTTGCCTATTGCCGGTGGTATAGAGATAAAAGCCATACTCACCTTAGGCCTCTGGGATCAAACTCATCCAGCTGCGGCAGTGATGCTATCAGTAGTACTCTTAACAGGCTTGCTCTGTAAGCGCGCTTTTTGCGGCTGGGCTTGCCCATTAGGGATCGCAGGAGAGTACCTGTATAAACTTAGAAAGCGCATCATCAAAGATGACCTACTGCCACCAGCTTGGCTAGACTGGCCCCTTAGAATGCTCAAATACCTGCTGTTAGCTGCTTTGCTTTACATCATCATAAGCATGCCAGCACAGTCAATACCTCACTATCTTAATGGTAACTACCACAAGATAGCCGATCTTAAGATGGCACTCTTTTTCATCACCCCAGGACTGATCACTTTGGCCTGCTTTGCTTTCATCCTAGGGCTCGCTGCTTGGCGTCGTCAGGGGTTTTGCCGCTATATCTGCCCTTATGGTGCCCTACTTGGTTTATTGAGCTTTATGAGCCCGTTTAAGATACGTAGAAGCACGCAACATTGTTTAATCGAATCTAAAGGAATGAATTGCGACAAATGTACCCGCGCCTGCCCAGCGAACATTTCAGTGCATACCCAGAAAAATATTCGTTCGGATGAATGCCAAGCATGCATGCGTTGTGTATCAGCCTGCCCAAAAAAGGAGGCATTACACTTCAGCACCCGAAATGGGATTAAGCTATCTGCTAGGGGGCTGACTGTTATGTTGTTGCTTATTATGTTCCTTATCCCACTCGGTGCTTACGTCAGTGGATTCTGGGTCAGTAATACGCCGACTGATATCCGTATGTATCTGATCCAGCATTTAAATTCGATAGGGCATTAATAGCAATATTTGAAAATAATTGGCCTTCGAATGAAGGCTGGTTACATTTATTTGTTGGTTTATTTAGCGTTGGATGAGTTCACAGCGCGTCACAGAAGTGTTTGCACATAAGCCCACGGCAGGTGATTGATTCCAATGAGTCATTGGTAATACTCGACATTAGCAAATACTGACCATCTACCCGTCTTAAGATACAAATCCCCTTCATCGCTATCCCTGCGATCGGGAATAAGTGTATCTGACCGCCATGGTCTAAAGCGTTCCAGACGCTTACAAGACATTTCCCATATCCCTATGGGGCAGATGATGGGAATGCCAATAAATGCATGGAGCATTTATGGCCATGTACAAATCCCCTCCATCGCTATCCCTGCGATCGGGGATAAGTACATCCATGTACAAAAAAGCCCTGAACATTTTCATGTTCAGGGCTTCAACAACTGTCAGCTAGACAAAATTAACCTTCGCAGCTTAACGGCTGCGACAAATTATTTTGCGTCTTTAGCTGTACGGTTATTACGCTTACGCTCATTCTCAGTCAAGAAACGCTTACGAACACGAATGTTCTCTGGCGTTACTTCTACTAGCTCATCATCATCGATGAACTCAAGCGCTTGCTCTAGTGTCATTTCGATATGCGGAGTTAGTACCTGTGCTTCATCAGTACCTGATGCACGCATGTTAGTTAGCTGCTTACCTTTCAAACAGTTAACGGTTAGATCGTTTGCACGAGCGTGAAGACCAACTACCTGACCTTCATAAACTTCTGCAGCGTGAGTGATAAATAGACGACCACGCTCCTGAAGGTTAAATAGTGCGAATGTTAGTGCTTTACCAGTACCGTTAGAGATCAATACACCACGAGCACGTTGACCGATATCACCGCCCTTCACTGGACCGTAATGGTCGAATGAATGGTAGATAAGACCAGTACCAGACGTTGCTGTCATAAACTCAGTTTGAAAACCGATTAAGCCACGGCTAGGAATAACGAAGTCGATACGTACACGACCCTTACCATCTAGCTGCATGTCACGCATGTCACCCTTACGGGTACCTAACTTCTCGATAACTGTACCCTGATGCTCTTCTTCAACATCAACAGTCAATGTTTCGTAAGGCTCGCTCATTACGCCATCGATCTCTTTCTCGATAACTTCTGGGCGTGATACGGCTAACTCGTAACCTTCACGACGCATGTTTTCGATAAGAATAGATAGGTGAAGTTCACCACGACCCGATACGCGGAAACGATCTGGGCTTTCAGTCTCTTCAACACGAAGTGCTACGTTATGTACTAGCTCCTGCTCTAGACGCTCAAGGATGTTACGTGAAGTTACGTACTTACCTTCTTTACCAGCGAATGGAGAAGTGTTGACCTGGAAGGTCATTGTTAGTGTTGGCTCATCTACAGACAGTGCAGGAAGTGCTTCTACTGAAGTAGGTGCACAAATGGTATCTGAAATTTGAAGTTGACCAAGACCAGTAATAGCAACGATGTCACCAGCATTTGCTTCAGTAACTTCGTGACGATCTAGACCCATGTAACCTAATACCTGGCCCATCTTACCGTTACGAGTCTTACCATCAGCACCTAGAACGGTTACCTGCTGGTTAGTCTTAACGCTACCACGCTTGATACGACCAATACCGATAACACCTACATATGAGTTGTAATCGATTTGAGAGATCTGCATCTGGAAGTCACCTTCAGCATCAGCATCTGGCGAAGAAACTTTTTCAACAATTGTTTCGAACAAAGGTGTCATATCACCTTCGCTAACTTCTGGGTCTAGACCGGCAAAGCCGTTAAGCGCTGAAGCGTAAACAATTGGGAAATCTAGCTGCTCATCTGTAGCACCTAAGTTGTCGAATAGATCGAATACTTGGTCGATAACCCAGTCAGGGCGAGCACCTGGACGGTCAATCTTGTTGATTACAACAATTGGCTTAAGGCCTTGAGCAAATGCTTTCTTAGTTACGAAGCGAGTTTGCGGCATTGGACCGTCAACGGCATCAACAAGTAGTAATACTGAATCAACCATAGAAAGAACACGCTCAACTTCACCACCGAAATCGGCGTGACCAGGGGTGTCTACGATGTTAATTCGGTAGTCATTCCACTTGATGGCTGTGTTCTTTGCAAGAATCGTGATTCCACGTTCCTTTTCAAGATCGTTTGAATCCATCACCCGCTCAGTGGCCTCTCCTCGAGTCTCAAGGGTTCCAGACTGCGCCAGCATCTTATCAACCAAGGTAGTCTTACCATGGTCAACGTGTGCAATAATGGCGATGTTACGTAAATTCTCTAACACAGATAAACCTCTACCGTTTATATATTGGGGGGGTATTTGTAACAGCCTTAATAATAGCTGTTGCAATAAAAAACGTGACATTCTACTCTAGCTGAGGGCTCTCGCACAGGATTATTTTTTAGTCAGCTATGAATAGTTTGCTTTGTATGCCTTCGCACCATCATGGTGAGCGCACCAAGATCGCCCAAAGCATGCACCATTTCAGTGCAAAATATCATAAACCTTGGCTTCACTCCTTTTCGGTTCCCTTAAAAATCATAAAGTTACGTTTTTGGCACGAGTCTAGCTTATTGAAGTTAGAATCGCATAAAAGCGCTAATGAAGTTTAAAATAAATAAGGGCTTACCCTTTACCCTACTCGGAGACTTAGAATGTCAGCTGAATCAGTTTTACAACAACTCGAAGAATTAGAAGTTAAGTTTGTTGATCTACGCTTTACCGATACTCGTGGTAAAGAACAACACGTATCAATTCCATCTCATCAAGTTGATGCCGACTTTTTTGAAGACGGTAAGATGTTCGATGGTTCTTCAATCTCAGGTTGGAAAGGCATTAACGAATCAGACATGGTATTGATGCCAGATGCAGCAAGCTTTGTTCTTGATCCATTTACAGCTGAAACCACTGCTAACATTCGTTGCGATATCTTAAACCCTGGCACTATGACTGGTTACAACCGTGACCCACGCTCTATTGCTAAGAAAGCTGAAGAGTATTTACGCTCTACAGGTATCGCAGATACCGTGTTAATTGGTCCAGAGCCAGAGTTCTTCCTTTTTGATGATGTTAAGTACGGCGCTGACATGTCAGGTTGCTTCTACAAGGTAGATGCCGAAGAAGCTTCATGGAATTCAGGTACACACTATGATGAAGGCAACACAGGTCACCGTCCTGGCGTTAAAGGTGGTTACTTCCCAGTAGCACCTGTTGATTCATCACAAGATCTTCGCAGCGCTATGTGTCTAGTACTTGAAGAGATGGGCCAAGTTGTAGAAGCGCATCACCATGAAGTTGCAACAGCTGGTCAAAACGAGATCGCAACTCGCTTTAATACACTGACACTTAAGGCCGATGAAGTTCAGGTTCTTAAATATGTTATCCATAACGTTGCTCACGCTTACGGTAAAACAGCAACCTTTATGCCTAAGCCAATTGTTGGTGATAACGGTAGTGGTATGCACGTTCACCAGTCTCTTGCTAAAGACGGCGTAAACCTATTTGCCGGTGATAAGTACGGTGGATTGAGTGAAACAGCACTATTCTACATTGGTGGTATTATTAAGCACGCGCGTGCAATCAACGCTTTTGCTAACCCATCAACTAACTCATACAAGCGTCTTATCCCGCATTTCGAAGCGCCTGTAATGTTGGCTTACTCTGCAGCTAACCGCTCAGCTTCAATCCGTATTCCAATGGTACCAAGTGCTAAAGCACGTCGTATTGAGTTACGTTTTGGTGACCCAATGGCTAACCCATACCTAGCATTCTCTGCAATGCTTATGGCTGGCCTTGACGGTATCCAGAACAAGATCCACCCAGGTGAAGCAATGGATAAAGATCTATATGATCTTCCACCTGAAGAAGCTGCTGAAATTCCAACAGTTGCAACTTCGCTTGAAAACGCACTTGAGTGTCTTGATGCTGACCGTGAATTCTTGACTCGTGGCGAAGTATTCAGCAACGATTTCATCGATTCATATATTAAGCTTAAGTCTGAAGATGTTGAGCGCGTTAACCAAACAACTCACCCAGTTGAATTCGAGCTTTACTACAGCTTGTAATCCCTATGTGAGAACGCCATCGCACTAAGTCGATAGCGAAGTTGAAAACCCTAGCCATTGCTAGGGTTTTTTATGCCTGTCTTTAAGGCGCGCTTCCTGATCAATCCCTCTTAAAATATAAGCCAGAGGCACTCTGAATTGATTACAGTATTGATGCAATTAGCATAAATTTGACTCCCAACTTCTGCTTAAGTTAGTTTGAAGCCAGTCCCCTTTATTCACTCGGCTTTTTAAACTCGTTAAATGGATTTTCATATGTGGAACAAACTTCAGCCTTACCGCTCTTCAATCATCTTACTTGCCGCACTTTCTCTTGGTGGTGTGACTGGTATTATAATTCCAGACATTGCGTTGAAGCTGAAACCCATAGGACAGATATTCCTTAACCTGCTGTTTATGATCATCGTGCCATTAGTCGCGATCAGTGTGACCTCCTCTATCGCTCGTATGACAGACCTAAAAAAGTTAGGTGCCATTCTTGTCTCAATCTTGCTGGTCTCTATTGCTATGGCAATCGTTCCTGCTGTTGGCATCATTGGCTTAGCCACGATATTCGACCCTGCACAAGGCGTTGTATTAGATCTCAAGCAAAGCGTTGAACTCGGCTCAGGTAATATGGACTTTGTGAGCTTATTAACCACTAATGATTTTATTGGTTTACTGTCTAAATCTAATATTCTGGCACTGATCATCATGTCAGTGATCTCAGGTATTGCCATAGGTCAATCAGGCAAAGATGGTGAAAAGGTTTCAGCTATGCTCGATAGCCTCAACACCGTCACTCTAAAAGTAGTATCTATTGTCATGCTTGCAGCCCCCATAGGTTTAGGCGCATTCTTTGCCTCAACGATGGCCAGTCAAGATCCACAACTCCTGCAAACCTTTGCCCGTGCCATCGCCCTATTCTTTATCGCCGCCGTTAGCTACTTCACTTTAGGAAGTAGCTTTTATGCTTGGCTAGGAGGTGGAACCAGCGGCGTTAAGCAGTTTTGGAAACATGCTATAGCGCCCTCAGTCACAGCACTAGGTACCAGCTCATCGCTAGCCACACTTCCGGTTAATATACGCGCTGCAAATAAGATGGGGCTTAGAGAAGATATTGCTGATATCTGCTTACCTTTATTAGTGAATTTAAATAAAGGCGGTGCATCCATGACCACAGCACTGAAGATTGTCTTTATCTACTCTCTCCTTGGTTTAGAATTTACTCCTGATGTCTTTGCTATCACGATACTAATCTCTGTCTTGTCAGCTTTTGTCATTGGCGGTGTACCTGGCGGCGCTTTTCTAGGGGAGATTTTTATCGTTACCACCTTAGGTTTGCCCATAGAGGTGATCCCTATCTTAATCATTATCGGTGCTGTAACAGATGCTCCTGCTACCTTAATAAATGTTATTCACGACCTCAATGCCACTCAAATCATAGAGCGCTTGAGCCGCAAACGTTACCTTACCTCGACAGAAGCTGACACCTAGAATCTGTAAACGTTAACCTTAAATCGTTGCCTATCAGCGACGAAAAAGCCCAAGCTAGCGACGTTAGCTTGGGCTTGCTTCAACGCAAAGCAGCGAAGATTTTACTGTAAAATCAACTTAGTCATTCCGACTTAGTTACAGCTACCGTTACTCGTCCAGACAGCCCATTGACCAGAGTTATCGGCTGGGTTTTGGTTTTCAGTCCACCAGTTAGCGGTATATTTAACATTGTTATATGCCACCTGATCGCCAGCATTATACACAGTTGAAGCTGACCAATTAGCTAAACCATTACAACCCTGTACTTCGTCAGTGACTGTAACTGTTTGAACTTGGGTATGACTTAAACCTTGCTCGTCTTCAACCGTTAAGCTCACTTGGTAAGCACCGCTTGCACCAAAAGTATGCACAGGGCTAGTTTGGCTAGAAACACTAGCATCACCAAACTGCCAAGCATGAGTCACAACAGCGTTGTCATCTGTAGACTGACTAGTAAAGCTTACGGTCAAACCAGATATTGAGGCATTAAAGCTGGCCACTGGAGGCTGATTGGGATTACCGCCACCACTACACTCGCCACGATTAGCCCACACATTGGAGTAAACATCAGGCTGCGCCCCCGTTGACCACCACGTTGCTTCATATTTGCTGCTGCTATATGAAACGAGATCCCCGATGGCATACGAAGTGCTCGCATTCCAAGCGTTCAAACCATCGCAACCTTTACCGCCATCGCTGCCAATCGACACTAGGGCTGATTTACTGCTCGTTTGATTAGCCGTGTCAGTTACGGTCAGTGTTACGCTAAAATCACCATTACTGCTATAAGTGTGCACAGGGCTTGCTTGAGTTGAGGTGGTTTGATCGCCAAAGTCCCAATAGTAACCGCTTATGCCATTATCATCGCTAGAGGCATCACTAAAGCTCACCGTACTGCCATTAACTGCTACATTAAAGTTGGCAACTGGTGGCTGATCCCCCCCGCCGCCATCACCACAACTGCTAGTCTGCAAGTAATCATAAGCAGCTTTGGCTTTTACAATACCATAGCCGTAGGAAGTATCCCGACCCGCACTGCCACGATCTTCAGCAGTAGCATTTAATGCGTTACGAATTTCAGTAGGTGTACAGCTTGGGAAATGACTCCAAACCAGTGCTGCAACCCCTGCAACATGAGGCGTAGCCATTGAAGTACCACTAATAGACTTATAGCCACCATTATTCCAGGTTGAATTAACATCAACCCCTGGCGCGGCAATTTCTACCTGTGAATTATATTGAGAAAATGACGCTTTAGTCCCTGAACTATCAACCGCAGCCACAGACATTACTTCATCATATGATGCCGGATATGACATAGTGCTGTTACCATCATTTCCCGCTGCAGCAATGCTCAACACACCTTGGCTGGTAGCATTGGCAAACGCTTGTCGCTCTGCAGATGATGAAGCACCGCCACCTAAGCTCATGCTGATCACATCAGCACCAGCTGCCACACATTGGTTAACGGCAGCAACCATGTCAGAGCCATAAGCCCAGCTACCACTGTCATCAAACACCTTAACAATATGCAAACCGACTAATCCAGACGGGTTAACACCTACCACACCTTGATTATTGCCACCAATGGCTGCAATAGTACCCGCAACATGCGTACCATGACCGTTACCATCACTGTACCAGTTACCAGTATCATTACTGCCATATCCATCGTCTCCAGTCACGCCGTCACTGGGTAAATCACTATGGCCTCGAGTATAACCAGTGTCTGTAATACACACCTTTCGATTAGCTGTTTGACTGTCCGAAACTAAATTAGCCTGTACCATGCCAATACCATAAGGCGATGATTCGGCCATCAGATAACGTTTGGGGTCGACTTCAACCAGTGCAACATTCGGATCTGTGGACAAGGCTTGATATTGTTCACTATCAAGCATAACTGCCATTGCATTGATTTGTGGCAGCGACAGAACCACTTCAGCACTAACATCAGCTGCAGTTTGTTGCATCAGATCGACTTTAGCTTGGGTAACAGCAGCCGGCGAAGACTTGCCCTGCTGTAAGCTAATAATACTGCGATCGGTCATCTGCACTATAAAGCGTTGTGCTTGTTTCTCAATAACAGTAGGTTGCACCAAGTTTTGGGTTTGAGCATTAACGGCTGCGGCAACAAGACTCAGGGTAAAAGCTGCTGCCAAAGGGAGTTTTTGTTTATTTATTGTTTTCATTGTGTACCTTCACATTGTGTGAAGCTCGCTGTGAAAACGCGACGACTAAACACGTCAACAGGAGCCGTGTATTTACATGTAGAACAAGTAATGAAAATAACTAGTTATTCACTTTACTCGCATTTAATTAAGCGCGAGTTTATTAACTAGTCAAACTAATTATCAGTGACTTACGGATGTTACCAGCAAAATAATTATCAAAAAAAAATGCGTAAATATTTAAGTACAATTAGAATAAATAGTCGATAAAAAGCAATTTAGTACAAGGAATCATTCACTTAGTTAGTACATTTAGACGACTTTAACCTCAGTGGTTATTACTGTGTAAATTTTAAGCAACGAAAATACTATAACCTAAGGGAATGACTTATAGATCAAGGGTATAACTCGATTGAACCGCGAGTACATAAATCTGATAATCGTTGGATCTATTTTACATTCATTAGTTTCAGTTGTGATTTTCAGGAATATCGATATCCCTGATCAGCAATTTAAGTAAATAAACTAGTTAGCTTTTACCATGATTTTTAATCCAAAAACGGCTAGTCTAGTAATATTCACAACCGCGCAACAAAGGACAACTTATGCGTACTGCAGTGATAATGGCATTACTTTTACTCACCACGCTTGCTCAGGCAGCCGTGTATAAATGGGTTGATAAGGATGGCAAGGTCCACTATTCCGATAAGCCAATTGAAAACTCTCAGGCAGTTGAATTTAAGAGCAACACCCAGAACCAGATAAAAATACAAACCCCTGCAGCTATATCATCTGAAGTCACTGAAGATGAACCCAAAGTGTCATACCAAATTAAAATTAACTCCCCCTCAGAAGAAGAAACCATTAGGGATAACGAAGGCAACATCACTATTATGGCAACGATCTCTCCGGACTTAGCCGCAAAGCATGTGCTAGTTCTTCTGATGGATGGTGTTGTCGTTGGTGCACCGCAAAACACTCCCATATTTAACTTAGAGAATGTTGATAGAGGCGAACATAGCTTTGTTATCAAAGCTGTTGCACAGAACGGCAAACAACTTGCATCTACCTCACCAAGAAAGATATTCCTTCACAGAGCGATAGTAAATCGTCAATCGACCCCAACACCATTTCAGGGCGGATGAGATTAAACTGTTTACTATTAATTAGTTAGATTATTCATAGGTTCTAATCTTCAGTGGAGAAAGTTGCACAGTGCACCAGTTTGGTGCACCATAGTGGTGCATGTATTTGCTGGGAGTGCTAATGGACCTGAAACACCTGATTAATAACCTTGTTACCGCAGTCATAGTAATCGATGTCGATTTAAGGCTGTGTTATGCAAATGCAGCTGCTGAACAACTGCTAGGTATCGGTAGTCACCGATTAACTGAGCACTCATTAGCCGACAATTTTCAGCTTCTCGGGGTTAGCACTGAGTTACTCAGCAATGCCTTAAGAGATAACCAAGGTATTACAGTCAATACAGCCCCCCTTGTCACCTTAGATAATCAGCATCATACAGTCGATATAACGTTAACTCCGCTAGAGCAAGATCAAGGATTAGGCCTGCTTGAACTCAGGCAAGTTGATCAGCAACGGCGAATTCATCAACAACTGACTCTAGATGCTCAACAGCAAGCCGCTCAATATCTCGTTAGAAACTTAGCCCATGAGATCAAAAATCCTTTAGGCGGATTGAGAGGTGCTGCGCAACTATTATCAAAAGAGCTGCAAGACCCAGAGCTAAATGAGTTCACAGACATGATTATTGAGCAAGCTGACAGGCTAAGAAACTTAGTCGATCGCTTACTGGGTCCGCAAAAACCGACAGAACATACCCAACATAATATTCATGAAGTAATACAAAAAGTCCTTAAGCTAGTGACGATGACCTTGCCCGAGAACATTCAACTTAAACAGGATTATGATCCCTCTATTCCCGATATAGATATGGATCCAGAGCAGCTTCAGCAAGCTGTGCTCAACATTGTCCAAAATGCGATTCAAGCCCTGGAACATGAGGATCCTGAGTTTAAAGGTGCCGTAGTGATAAAGACCAGAACGCAGCATCAGGTAACGATTGGAACCCAGAGACATAAGCTGGTTATCGCACTGTCAATAATTGATAACGGACCGGGAATCAAAGCAGAGCTAATGGATACCTTATTTTACCCCATGGTAACAGGCAGAGATCAGGGATCTGGTTTAGGCCTTTCTATCGCGCATAACTTTGCCAGATTACACGGAGGGAGAATTGATTGTGACTCAAAACCTGGTTTAACAGAGTTTACGATATTGCTGCCGATAGACACAAAATAGAAAGTTTAAATGACCTAAAATCACAATAAGAAACACTGGGGAGAGCGGTATGACAGAGCAAGTTTGGGTACTCGACGATGATAGCTCAATCCGCTGGGTAGTGGAGAGAGCACTAAAAGGCGCAAAGATAACGTCAACAAGTTTTGCAGCTGCAGAATCACTTTGGCAAGCGTTAGAGCAATCACAGCCAAAGGTTATCATCTCTGATATCCGTATGCCGGGGACCGACGGTCTCACTTTATTGGAAAGGCTGCAAGCACACTACCCAAACATCCCAGTGATCATAATGACCGCCCACTCAGATTTAGATAGTGCGGTCAGTGCTTATCAGGCCGGCGCCTTTGAGTATTTGCCTAAGCCCTTTGATATTGATGAAGCTATAGCCTTAGTAGAGCGAGCCCTTACTCACTGTAATGAGCAAGTAGTTGAAACAGAAGAAGTTCAAGTCAAAGCTCCTGAAATTATAGGTGAAGCTCCTGCCATGCAGGAAGTGTTCAGAGCAATTGGTCGCCTGTCTCGATCATCTATCAGCGTATTGATCAATGGACAATCAGGAACGGGTAAAGAGTTAGTTGCTGGCGCACTACATAAACATAGTCCTCGAAAAGATAGCCCATTCATTGCAATCAATATGGCCGCAATTCCAAAGGATCTCATAGAGTCTGAGTTGTTTGGTCATGAAAAAGGGGCTTTTACCGGTGCATCAGGGATCCGCCAAGGTCGCTTTGAACAGGCTAATGGTGGCACACTCTTTCTCGACGAAATTGGTGATATGCCTTTGGATGTACAAACGAGGTTACTAAGAGTACTTGCAGATGGTCAATTTTATCGTGTCGGTGGCCACTCTCCAGTGCAAGTTGATGTGAGGATTATTGCTGCAACCCATCAGGATTTAGAACTTTTAGTACAAAAAGGCGATTTTCGAGATGACCTATTTCATAGACTGAATGTGATTAGGGTTCACCTACCAGCATTATCACAGCGCAGAGAAGATATACCTCAGCTAGCCAGGCACTTTCTAGCAACCGCAGCTAAAGAGATTGCTGTTGAGACCAAGGTACTTGCACCAGAGACTGCAGAAAAGCTATCTCAACTACCTTGGCCAGGGAATGTGAGACAGCTTGAGAATACGTGCCGCTGGCTTATGGTCATGGCTTCAGGCCAAGAGATCTTGCCTCAAGATCTACCACCTGAACTGTTAAAAGAACAGGAACAGATAAAGCTCCAAACTTCAGGTGAACCAGGTGATTGGCAACACTCATTAAGGAGCTGGATAGATCTACGACTCAAAGAGGGAGAGAGCGATCTCTTGACCGAGGTCCAACCAGCCTTTGAACGGATACTATTAGAGACAGCACTTGAGCACACTAACGGCCACAAACAGGAAGCAGCCAAACGTCTCGGCTGGGGAAGAAACACCCTCACCCGCAAGCTCAAAGAGCTATCAATGGACTGATTTACATTAGTAGCTCTCACTAAAACGCCTACTTAGATAAGTAGGCATTTTATTATCTAGTTAATACCTCACTAAGTAAGAGAGATGTATTAAAGGCCAGTAACGCAAAGATGTTGCTTATCAACAAGTCCAACAGTGAATCACGTTACATAGAAAGCACTTAGTTGCTTACAACCAAGGCATCTGTCATAAACACATCGCTAGCGCGATATTCGCCCTACTCCCTACATGGATGTAGGGAGTGCATTGAATTGTTGGGAACAATTCTGGCCTCCACATGGGTATTGAGCCTCACTACGTTCGGACTCTTCACTTCTCCATGTTCGAGTGGTCACTTCTTGTAGCAAAGAGTCCAGGCTAAAAACGAAAAAAGCCCATTGCGTTAGCAATGGGCTTATTCGACTCTCTTTACGAGAAATTAGGCGCCTGGAAATGACCTACTCTCACATGGGGAGACCCCACACTACCATCGGCGCTATTGCGTTTCACTTCTGAGTTCGAGATGGGATCAGGTGGGGCCACAATGCTATGGTTTCCAGACTAATTGGGTAAAATTTGAAAAGCTAATTAGTTCTATAATCGTTCTAACTTAAATCAAGTCGTATTCTTTTGTGCTTGTAAAGTAATCATCACTAATCACCACAAACCCATCTGGGTTGTATGGTTAAGCCTCACGAGTCATTAGTACAAGTTAGCTCAACGCCTCACAACGCTTACACACCTTGCCTATCAACGTCCTAGTCTAGAACGGCTCTTTAGAGAGATTAAATCTCTAGGGATGACTCATCTTAGGACTCGCTTCCCGCTTAGATGCTTTCAGCGGTTATCGATTCCGAACGTAGCTACCGG
>NZ_MPHJ01000015.1 GCF_001957125.1 Shewanella sp. UCD-KL12
ACAAACCTCTTTGATGGACTGGTTACGTATTAACCCCATCCAAAGCACGAGCCAGACTGCCTGCTGTGCAGGCAAACGGCGATTACGGATACTTGCCTTGTTGGCTGTGAGTAATGACTGCTCTATCCACTCTGAATCAATAGCCTCCATTACAGAACCATAAGACCCACTTTCTTCAACAGACTCATGAACTAGCTCAAGCTCTTGCGCAAACATAAAAAAATCCCCACCAGAATACTGGTAGGGATTATCTTTCATCTGCAGGATCGTTCAAGTCCTCTTAAACGATCGGCATTAAATCCTATTGATTGGCTTTTTTATTGTAAACAACTAGCTGATGTGGCCTTTACTTTCTCTACTCATCTAATAGATCAATAAACTCATCGCTATCATTAAAGCGGATAATGATAATCCCACCAGAAAGCTCCGCATCTTCGGAATCTATTGGATAACCTCTCACTTGAGCTTTATAGATATGCTCGGGGCTCGTCATACTTCTTAGCTGACAATCATATGAAATACTATTTTGTTCATTCAGAATTTGATGAGACCAAGTTGAAACAGAGGGCGTTTCATCAGCGACGTTAGTCAGTAAAAAGTCTAGCTCAAAATTAATAACGTCTCTAATCTCTACGCCTAACCAATCGGCAGATGCTTGAGTTGCAAAAGTTATCCGGCCTCGGTTATCAAGCACAAAAACCAAGTTATCAATAGAGCTTAATAATAATTTATTAAACTGCTCCTTCTTATACAACCGAGAGAATAGCTTATTAATATCGTCTACTAATCGGCCCAGCTCGTCATCTCTATGTACCTTCATAGGTTTAAACTTACCGTCAACCCCTTTCAACCTATGTAGATTATCAGACAGCGCCAACAGAGGCTGAGTGATAAAAAACCTCACGACTAAGAGCAGAAATATACTCACTAGCATTGTCAGTACTAAACTCGGAACCAAGGTAAACAGAGGTCCATAGAAGTGACTTTTGAATGCTTTAAATTCAAGCTTAAGACTCAGCTCTATTTGAGTATCGTTAGCATCGTAAAGATGGAAGTTTGCATTCACTAGCTCATTTTCTCTTGAGATAGCGTCGAGTGAAAATTGCAGTTTGTTATTTAACAGGTATACAGGTTGCACCGCCGACACTCGAGAGTCATATAACAGCTCGACATTCTCATTAATGGCGTTAGATAGTTTTAAAAAAAGCTCACGATCTAACTTTTGAAAAGTGAAGTAGGTAAGTTGAGCATTATATTCTGCTGATAACTGAGGGCGTTTATTCATCGCAAACAAAAAGGCACTCTCATTCACAAGCAATAAACCTTTCGCGCTATTTTCAGCAGATAAACGAGGAGCAAAGTTAAGCACTTTATTCAGTAGATTGTTTTCTTGATCTAACGATAAACTCGATCTGCCATCGATGACTTGATTATCACTATCGAGTATAAATAAAGCATCAAGCTTTATTTGCTCTAACATTGAAAGCGTTATTACCGATGGCGTCAGTAACGGACTTGTGGAATTATTACTTCGCTCACCAACATCATCCCCCCTCTTTCGGAAAGCTTTACCTATATCGATACTGTCTACCTTGATTCTACCTGCCTTGATACTATCTAAATCAATCGTATCTAAATCAATATTATCAATGTGTGATAATTCATGCTCTAAATACCCAACTGAAATCCTGGCATATTTTTCAGCCTGCATAAGCTCCAAGCGTGTAAATTCACTCGTCACTTCCCAAGCGCGAAATGCAGCCACAACAATTGATAACACAACGGCGAAGACAAAAAACATCATCAGTAAGCGTCGCTCAATTGAGTTAGCCCATAACTGCTTAATCATACATTTACCTCTTGTGCCAACCACTCAACAACTTCGCACTTAACTGTTTCAAGCCCAGTAATTAACTCCTTGCAGAGTGTTTGTACGTTAGTACTATCTTCAGTATTACAAGCTATCTCTAAACACTGAGTAAGATCCCCTAACTCGGCAGCCCCTAAATACCTAACACTGCCTTTTATGCGGTGTGCGATATCTTTCAATAGCCGATAATCTGCATTTTCCAACTGTAATTGCACTTGGCGAATGTCCTCATCTGTACCAGCGAGATAAACCTCTAAGATCTCAATGGCAATCTCTTTATCATCACCGCTTAACTCAAGTAGATGATTAGGTACAAAAAACGGGCTTGTCATCTCTAATGGCGGGCAAACAACATGACTAACATCTGAACTACCCTCCCTAATAAGGGCATGCTTCTCTTCAAAGCTGCTATCTTCAGCTAATGTAAAACCAGCAGCCTCTTGGTTAAGTACAGCCACTGCAAAATCATCTAACTCTGGGTTGAGTTCAGCAGTTTTTAGCTGAGAAGCTAAATGTTCACTCTCTAGGATATCGCTCACGTTGAGGTCAATTTGCTCCTCATTAGTGACAACGAGTAGTGGAGACGACACTAATAACCTATCAATCTCTGATAATAACTTTTGCTCTAAGATATCTATGGGGCAAGGCTTGGCAATATAGTTGTCAAAGCCTGCACTCAGGCATGACTGCTCTGCGCCACTTAATGCATCAGCTGTGATCGCAATTAATCTTGGCCTGACCCCTTCTCTATATTCACTAATAAGATTTGCTAAGGTAAAACCATCCATCTCCGGCATGTGACAATCAGAGATAATAATGTCGTAATCCCCCTGCTGATACATCTGATAGGCGATAAGCCCATTCTCAGCTTGATCAACCTCCAAGCCTAATCTCGCAAGCTGTCCACCAATCACCTTTCTATTTACAGGATTATCTTCAGCTAGCAGAATATTAAGATTAGAAAAGGTTGCCAGCAGACACTTATCACTCAAGTGTTCATCAGGCTTACTATGGAGTAGTCCAGCTTCATCGGTACGAGTCAATGAGAGGATGAGAGAGAACAGACTGCCTTTTCCTGGCATCGAGGTCACTTTAATTTCACCACCAAGGGCTTCTGAAATCTCTTTACATATGCTTAGGCCTAAGCCTGTACCACCAAAGCGTCTCGTTGTATCTCCTTCGGCTTGAGTAAAGGGATCAAACAGTGTTGCGACTTTATCTTTATCTATACCGATGCCCGTGTCTCTGACATCGATTCGTATTGTGTGTGAGCTTGGCTCATGACTATCAACACTCAGCAGTTGAGCACTTAACTCAATAAATCCACTGGAGGTAAATTTGATCGAATTTGAGATAAGGTTATTGAGTAGTTGCATCATCCGAGTTGGGTCGGTGAGGTAGTTTTCACTCAGCTGTTTGTCGATACGTAGGTTTAACGCTAACCCGCTGGATTTCGCCTTATGACGGAAGTTATCAATCACATTGGTTAAAACACCATTAAGACTGACAGGCGTTAGCTCAACGGTCAGTTTCCCCGCATCCATTTTTGAAAAGTCCAATACATCATTTAGCAGGGCCATTAAGTTTTGTGCAGAGCCATTAAGTGTGTCTAATAGATCTTTTTGCTCTAGGTTCAACTTGGTATAGGACAAAGCCTCAGCCATACCAAGCACTCCGTTCATGGGCGTTCTAATTTCATGACTCATCCTCGCCAGAAAGTCTGTTTTGGCTCTAGCTAACACCTCTGCATGCTCACGCGACTTTTCAGCTTGAGCAAGCGCATCAATCACCTCTACCTTTGTTTTTCGCAGGTTTTTAAGATGAATATGAATCGCTGTGCCAACAAAAAGTGCGATTAATAGCGCAATAAGACCTGTAGTACTGACCTGGCGATAGAGTGTTTCGTACCGTTTATCCGCTCCCTGTACAAGCACAGAGCTCACCCACTTTTGATGAAGCTGATCGAGCTCTAAATCCCCAATACTATGTAAACCAATGTCTATAAGTGCATTGAGCTGCGGTTTACCTTTGTCGACGCCAAAGTAGTACAGCTGATCATTATCAAAACCTTGAGGCTTATTAACAGCTAGGTGCCCAAGATTGAGTTTGTGGATCTTAAAGCTTGCATTCAGTCCATTGCCAATAAACGCATCAGCAGCCCCTTCAGCCACAGCCAGTAAAGCATCATCCATAGTATCAACCAGCAATATCTGTTCATTAGGGTGCAGCAGCCTGAGCTTTTTACTGACTTGGGTCCCTTCAGCCGCAACGATAACCTTGTCTCTTAACTCATGAAAACCAAGAAATTGGTCATGTCGATTACTCACTATAACTGTCATGGAGTTATCGAATGGCTGGCTAAACAACATCTCCCGTTCACGTTGAGGGGTTTTGAAAAGGTTAGAGAGCAGATCCACTTGCTGACTTTTAATGCCATCAATGGCCTGATTTACAGTACCAAATCGTTTTGCTTGAAAAGTGAGCCCTGTACGACTAGCAATACTATTGAGTAGATCTGGAATATAACCAACAACTTGCGTTTCACCTTGTATTAAATAGGGTGGAAAACCACCGTCAAAATAGGCATAACTGCTGATCGGGTTATCAGCAATATAGTGTTGGAGCTCTGCTGGCAGATCAGTGGCGTAATCTCCCAGCGCCGTATCAAAGAATGGAGTACTATCACTAAAGTGTTCTTGCCATTGTCGCTTTGCTCTCGCAGAGTCAAAGCTGCGCATAAACTGATTTATCTCTAGAATCAGATCTCGGTTATCATGTGTTACAGCAGCTCTCATATGAAGTTTAGGTGCCGCTTTTTGGAGCTTATGAAAACGCATTCCACGGGGCAGTTTTTTAAGCTCTTCACTCGCTAGCCATGGCGCCCAACTATAAATTAAGTCGATATCAGACTCATCAGAGATTAGCTCGCAAAAGTTAGCGGTCTTTGTTAAATGAAAGGGGTTATCAAAGCCATTTTCAGCAAGCGGTATGTGTAATGCTGCACTTTTTGCTGGGGTTGCACTCGCATATTGCCTATAAAGAGCCCCTGAGAAAGTCACATAAGGAATGCTGACATATTGCAACTCTGCCAATGATGCTTGATAAAAAGAGGTTGCTAAAATATCTACTTGGCCCTCTTGTAGCGCATTAGCAGCGCTTTGGAGGTTAACAGGATAAAATTCAATCTTGTGCTGGTACGCTTGCCCCCAATCACGCCAAAAGCTTTCTAAGTAATCTCGTAAACCTTCGATTGGAAGATCACTATCTCCCTCTAAATAAGGAAGGCCTACGATAAGGGCTTCATGATTTCTGCTGGTTAATTTCGTTTGATTAGCACTTTCCCCAGCCCAAGCGAAGAAACACATTGAATATATAAACAAGCAAGTAATCAATAGGTTACTTATTACCGAAAGTCTCAAATTTTTCATTTCCTCAACACTCAAAAAAAGAACATCAAACCACACACATAAATATACAGGTGTATTTTAATTCTTTTCGATGATAAAATCAGCATCTATTTTGCACGTTAGCTAAAATCACCGAGGAAACCCTATGACTGAAGTTTTACATTCTCTGTCGAGTCAACGACCAATATTAGTCATTGACGACTGCCCTATGTATAGGACGGCAGCGAAGGGAATGCTTCAAAAAATGGGGATAGCCGCAAGCCAGATCTTGCTGGCCAAAGATGCCTACACCGCTAAACAGTTTTGCATTACAAATGCAATACAACTCGTATTATGTGACTACAATCTAGGCGAGAAAACTAATGGGCATCAACTACTTGACGAGCTTATTCATAATCAAGCGCTTCAACCTGATTGCGTTGTCATTATTGTCACTGGTGACGCTTCAGCTGAGGTCGTTAGAGGGTTTGCAGAGCTGGATGCAGATGGTTATCTCGTGAAACCTTTGAACTTTAAAACACTACAAGAGCGGTTACCTAAATTCACCCGCCGCAAACGTATGATTGGAAATTTGCTCGAGGCTTATGCTAAAGGCGATTATCAAGATACTATCGAGCAAGCTGAAGAGTCGATAAATAAAGCCAAGGAGCTCCATCAATCAACGCAGTTTCTTAAAGCAAGGTCCCTCTCCAAACTTGGTCAATATAATGATGCTAGAAATATTCTGGTTAGCCTAAGGCAAGGCTCAGAAAAAATAAAAGTGACGATGGAGTTGGCGCGTATTGCCATCGCTCAGAAGCAATATTCCCACAGTGAGTCACTGCTAACTCCATTAGAGAAAGACCCAATAAACTGCGCTGCTGCACTTGAACTATCTGCTGAGCAATTTATAAGACAAAATCAGTTTGTTGAGGCGCTCGATAAAATTTCAGCCTCAGTCTCTAAGTCACCCAAAAATGTCACTCGACAACTCAGTAAAGTCCATATCGCTATGGCTGTTTTTGATATTGATAATGCAGTAACCGCAGCGGACTCTGCGATGCAACGCGCCAAACACTCTTTTAGGGAAACCATTGAGCTTCACCAGCTGAACGTTCAACTTTTACTCGACAAGGTACAACTCACATCGCCCGATAACCGGCTTAAACTACTGATGAATGTCAGTAGGTGTTGTACTGGCTGGCGTGCAAATTACTCGAGAAGTAAATATAAAGCGTTTGAGCTAATCATTTTGGCCCGCGCCAATGCTGTGAGAGGTGAGATAAGTAAAGCAAGAGTCTACTTTACCGAATACCAAGCTTGGTTAACCGATAATGTTCAGTATCAAGCCAACTCATATGAGCAGTTCGAGCTAGCCAAGGTTTATTACCTTCTCAATATGCCCAACGAATATAAAGCGGTCATCGACTCACTTTTATCTGAGCTTGCTGCAGAAAGTGACACAGTTAATACCCTATGTTTAATCCAATACATTCAACAGTGGCGTTCTCAAATAGAGCAATTTAGGCTCGAAGCCGAAAATAACAAGACCAAAGCGATGCAAAGCATTGCCCTAGGCAATTATAAATTGGCCACTCAAGCCATGCTCAAAGCTGTAGAGCTCAATCAAGCCGACTCAGAGGCTTGCTTGAGGCTCATCGAGTGCTTAACACATGCTTGGCCTGAAGGTTGGAGTAAAAAGTCTGTTGGGGAGTTAGCGATAAGATGTAAAGAGCTGCTCTTTCATGAAGATATTGCCAAAAGTGCTCGACATCAACTGCACTGTGAAACCCTCTCTAAACAGCTCCAACTTGTTGAACTAGCGGCCTAAATATGAACATGAATAGCATAACTAAGATCTTAGTCATCGAAGATGATCCATTTCAGCAGCAAGTGATTAGTAAAATTCTTTCTCGCCTTACAAGCGCCAAAATAATATTGACAGATAACGGCATTGCGGCGCTCAACCAATTAGATAATGGGCTTGTGCCTGAACTTATCCTTTGTGATCTTAATATGCCTCATATGGATGGCGTAGAGCTTTTGCGCTGCTTATCTGAACGCCAACTCCAATGCCCTATCACGTTAATTAGCGCAGCCGATGAGGACGTAGTGACTTCAGTGATAAAGATGGCTCACTCATATGGCCTTAATCGCGTCACGAATATCTGTAAACCTGTGACAGCAAAGCAGCTTACAGAAACCCTGAAACTGCAGATGTTAGCGCCAATGAGTTCACCTAAAGAGAAACTAGCCTATCAGCCAACAGAGTCTGAACTCTATCAGGGTTTACAAAATGGTGAGTTTATCGCCTACTTCCAGCCTCACTTGAGTGCTAAAACAGATCGAATAACGGGCGCAGAAGCTTTAGTACGTTGGCAGCATCCCATTCACGGACTACTGTCTCCTTACTATTTTCTTGATACCTTGATGAAGGTAGGACTGAGTTCAATTTTAACGGAAGTGATCACTAAGCAAGCTGTGTTTGCCTGTAAATCTTGGCATCAAGCTGGTTTTAATCTAAATATCTCCGTTAACGTAGCTCAAAGCGATTTAGACAAACAAGATTTTACCGATAACTTATTGAGATTACTAAACAAGTGTAAGCTACCCAATAAGTATTTAACCTTAGAGATCACAGAGACAGAGCTCTCTTCAAACATAGGCACACTGCTAAATACCGTCAGCCGATTGAGGCTGAATGGTATAAAGATCTCAATCGATGATTTTGGTACTGGACATTCCAGTTTAAAGCAGCTTATCGATACTCCATTTAGTGAGTTGAAAATCGATCAATCCTTTACCAAGAATATGCTTACAAGTCATAAGCATATGGCAGCAGTTAAATTCTCCCTCATGCTAGCTAAACAGCTTGAGCTAAAATCTGTCGCTGAGGGCGTTGAGAGCATAGAGCAGAAACAAAAACTTAAAGAGCTAGGTTGTGATATTTTGCAAGGTTATCTCATAAGTAAGCCAGTGGCTGAAACCGATTTTTCTCATCTACTTGAACGAACAAGGGATCGCATTCCAGCCTAATTGACATGCCCAGTTCAGTGACCGAATAAGACATCAGTTACAGGATATTTGTCGTGTTACTTGAAATGTTCCAACATGCGGTAATAGGTCATCCCCAGTGCCATAGCCTGGTTGCCAAACCAATCATTCATCGGTATGCGAATATGCTTCATATTCGCAAATAGGTCGAACTCAGTGAGTTGGCCTATTATGGCATTAGCCATGATCTCCCCCATTATATGGGATGTTGCCACGCCATGGCCTGAGTAGCCTTGGCAGTAAAACACATTGCTTGATACTTTGCCCAATTGCGGAATTCGGTTAACCACGATGCCAGCCATACCAGTCCACTGAAACTCAATGTCCACTCCCTTTAACCGGGGAAAGGTTCGCTCAATGGCAGGTCTAAGCTCTGATGCGAGATCGTTTGAGTCTCGACCCGAGTAATTAGTACCGCCACCAAACATTAAGCGGTTATCAGCAGTCATTCTAAAGTAATCCAGCACAAAGCGGCTATCGTAAACCGCAACATCATGAGGGTTTAATGCTTTGGCTACATCAGGTGACAACTTTACCGTGGCACAATTGCCTAAAGACGCTGGAAATAACATGCCCTTTAATTTTTTTCGTGCCAGCTTATGATAAGCATTTCCAGCTAATAGCACGCTATTAGCCGTTATCGAGCCGTATTGAGTTTTGACTACAGGTAATACACCGTCACTAATATCAATCACCGCAGAGTTTTCAAAAATAACAGCCCCTAGACGATGTGCCGCCCTCGCCTCACCAATGCACAAGTTGACCGAGTGAAGGTGCATATTACGCTTATTAAGTAACCCACCATGGTAAAGAGGTGTTTCTAGGTATTTAGGGATATCAGTTTTAGAGACAAGTTGTAACTCATCCCCCATTCCCCGCTTTACACCTTCATCATAGGTCTTCTGCATCTCTGCCATATGGGCAGGTTTATAGGCGGTGTGTAGATGACCAAATTTTAGATCGCAATCGATATCATATTTTGCCACACGCTGTTTAATGATCTCATGACCTCGCCAACGCAGATCCCAAACAAACTCCTCAGCCTCTTGCCCAATCTGGTTTCTTAGCTGCTTAGTCATTGCACTATCGCCTGACAAGCTACCTGTAACTTGTCCGCCATTTCGGCCTGTAGCGCCCCAGCCTATCTTGTTCGCTTCGACAATAGCGACTTTGATGCCTTTCTCTGCTAGCTCTAGCGCCGTAGCAACCCCAGTGAAGCCGCCACCTATAATGACCACATCGACTCTTAGCTCCTCTTCAAGCCTTGGGTAGTTGGTTTCATCTTTGATAGTGGCGTTGTAATAGGAATCACAGCGTTGCTCAGGCATAATTTATCTCCGACAGGTCATTCATTCAGTGCTTATTCCACACTGAGTGTGTTATATTTTTTACATCCGTAAATAATTTCAGTATATATGAGCGAAGTTGTCGGTCAACAGTTATGATTTAAATATTTTACAAAATAGTTATTTCAATGCTGAATAGTCATTTATTTTTTACAAAAGCTAGATTGCCTGCCACTGGGCTTGTGTCAGTAAACTCTCATTATCGAAAAGCTTAACACTAAAGAGATCGCCACGATTAATGACTCCCACACCTTTAGGGGTGCCAGTCATCACTATGTCTCCATCTTCGATGCTCATAAAATTGGATATCTCCTGAATTATTTCATCAGGTTTATTCATCATGAGGGCAATATTGCCATACTGAGCTCTGACATCATTGATCCACAGCTCAAATGTCAAAGTCTCGCTAACACCATCTATCGCAACAAAGTCAGAAAGCACGGCAGAGCCATCAAAAGCTTTGGCTCGCTCCCAAGGTAAACCTTTCGCTTTGAGCTTAGATTGCAGGCCTCTTTTGGTGAGATCTAGGCCTACGCCTACTGAGAAAAACTGATTATTTTCAACCATAAAACAGAGTTCGGCTTCATAATGAAGCGCTTCATGGTGAAAACTATTGAGCGCTGTGGAGATTGCCGAATTAGGCTTAACAAATAACACCATTTCATCTGGCGTCTCGTTATTAAGCTCCTTAATATGCTCAACATAATTACGGCCCACACACACAATTTTCGATGGTGTATAAACTCGTTTATCGACCACAACCGTTTTCATCAACAACTCCTGTGTTTAGCAAAATTTTTCTCATCATAACAGAGCAAAAGTGAGTATGACTGTTTTACGCTATAGCAAAACTCACGCTTTCTATCACATTATTTTTTATCACTTTATCTTTAAGCCCATAGATGTCCTGTCATACTCAGATAGCCCTTAAAGCACTCACTTGACTAAGCTAGAGATAAGCGCACGTAATGCCGCAGGTTTGACCATCTTCGCCATATAGCGATAGCCTTTACGCTCTACATCGTCGACAAGGTCTTTGTTGGTGTTCGCCGTGATTAAGACACCTGGAAGATGGCTTCCATATAGGGCTCTAATCCCATCCATTGCATCAACACCATTTTGATCATTATCAAGGTGGTAATCAGCCAGCACTATGTCTGGCGCAACCCCTTTAAGCCCGAGTTTGATGCGAGCATCGGCTAGATCTTTTGCACAAATCACTTCGCACTGCCAACGACTTAATAAACTTTCAAGCCCAGCGAGAATCGCTTCTTCATTATCGATACAAAGCACTTTTACTCCAGCTAGTGCTTGTACCATAGATGCTGTCTTCTTCACTTGTGGCTCTACTATAGCTTTACCTTTGGGAACTCGAATTGAAAACACTGAACCGTGGCCAAGTTTTGATGAGACTTGTATTTCATGTTCGAGCACGCGGCTAATACGATCTGCGATGGCGAGCCCAAGCCCTAAGCCACTCACACTCTTACTGGTAGGGTTATCTAAACGCTTAAACTCTTTAAAAATCTCTAACGTTTCACTTTCATCGATACCACAGCCGGTATCTAGTACTTGAATTTCCAACTCATCGCCACGGTCACGGCAGCCTAGCAGGACACGATTACCTTTTGCATAACGATAAGCATTGGTTAAAAAATTCTGCAGTACGCGTCTTAACAGACTTAAATCCGAGTTTATTGAAGCGCTACAAGGCACCATACTGAATTTAATCTGATAATCTTTAGCCATCGCAGCAAACTCTACCGCTAAGCCATCAAGCAGTTCAGACACAGCAAAGTCACGTCTATTAAGCTCAATCATGCCTGAGTCGAGTTTAGAGATATCAAGTAGATCGGTAAGTAGCTCACCTGCGATCTTAAGAGAGCTGTTCACATGGGATAAAGTTGTCCTCCCCTCCTGATCCAGATTTGGGTATTGAGATAGGGATGCGGTAAATAACCTGGCAGCATTGAGCGGCTGCATCAGATCGTGGCCGACGGCGGCTAAGAACTTACTCTTAGATGCATTTGCCATCTCCTCCTGCGCCTTGGCCTCTAATAACTTACTATTAAGCAATGCAAGCTCGTAAGTTCGCTCCTTTACCCTAGCTTCTAAAGAGTCATTAACTTCCTGCAGTGCCTTAGCATGTTCTCGATATTGAGTGATATCGGTAAAAGTCATCACAAAGCCACCGCCTGGCATTGGATTACCTTGAATTTTGATCACCTTGCCATCTTGTCTCTCTCGCTCTGACACATGTGCGGTGCCATTGCGCATATGTTGAACCCGTTTTTCGACTTGGTCGTCGATGTTGCCTAATCCGCAAAATCCACGTTCAGCGTTAAAACGAACCACCTCACTAATCGGCATCCCCTCTTTAAGAAAGTCTTCCGGGTATTGATAAAGCTCAGAGTATCTATGGTTCCAGGCAACAAGGTTGAGGTCCTTATCCACCACACTCATGCCTTCATAGGCATGCTCAATCGCTCCCCTGAGCATATCTTGGCTTAAAATAATCTTCGAAGATGCTTCATCCACTAAGCTGAAAACTTCATCAAGCGCTAAATCACGCCCCTGTTGAACTGAGTCCATCACTAAAGCGGCACTTGAGCCACCCAGAACTCCCGCTAAAATATGTTCAGTATGAGCAATTAACTCATCAGGCGCCGCCTTGTGCCAGCTATCGCTTTTGACTGCTTCTTCTGAAAATCTAGAAAAGCTTTCATAGGCACGAGTCGGGCTGATAAACCGGCTTGCTAATATCAATAAGTCCTGCTGTGAAACCGTTGCCACTTTACGGATGCTATTGCTTTTTAGCTCACCGGGAGTGACAAATTCACTGGCTTGAATTCGCTCAGCAACGCCAGCTCTAAACCACATAGAGCCCAATATATAGCAAGCTAAATTAGCAAGCAGCGCCGTGAGTATATCTCTCACATTGGGGTTGATAGATTCTAGCAAGCCAAAATCATTACCAAATACCACGCTGGCATCGCTAGCCCCTTGTACCAAGATGAAACACCAGAGACCAAAACCAACCAATAATCCAGCAAGTACCCCAGAGCGGTTACCATGCTTCCAATACATGCCCCCAATAAGCGCTGGAGCGAGTTGTGCAAATGCGCCAAATGAGAGCATCCCCAGAGCCGATAGTGAGTCACTATCCATAAAGGACAAGTAACTGAAATAGCCTAAGCCCAAGATGATAATGATAGATAATCGGCGAGCATTAAGTAGAAATTGCGAAAACTGACTAAAGTTTTTCTGTTTTATCTTGCCAGTGCGCAGCATAACCGGCACTAACCACTCATTACTGACCATGACACTGATAGTGACGACCGCAACAATGACCATTCCCGTGGCCGCAGAGAGCGTACCTAATAAAGCAATAACGGCTAATAAAGGTTGGTCGAGTGCCAGTGGCAAGTTAATGACATAGGTGTCAGCGGATACGCTATCGCCTAATATGATTTTCCCCGCTAACGCTAAGGGGGCAACAAACAGACCAAACAGTAGTAGGTAAAGTGGGAAGATCCAGCGGGCTTTTAATAGGCTTTTTTCATCGATACATTCCACCATCATCACGTGAAATTGTCTTGGCATACACAAGAATGCGGCGATGCCCACGAGTAGTTGAGGCATCAAGCTCTCTATGCGCATAACAGGGTTGCTGATCAAGTCTCGTTCAGCAGCTTGACGCCAGATATCACCAAAACCATCAAAATAACCGAAACTTATCACCACTCCAACCAGCAAAAAAGCCGCTAATTTAACCAGTGACTCAAAAGCAATGGCTAACATCATGCCGGGATTGTGTTCTGTAGCATCGAGTTTTCTTGTGCCAAAAAGAATAGCAAACATCGCCAACACGGCCGTTATGATTAACGATATTTTAGCGCCATCAAAGGGAGAGTCTTCAGGTTGAAAAAGGTTAAAGCTGAACACCATCGCCTTAAGTTGTAGGGCGATATAAGGCATGATGCCAAAAAGTGCAATAAGCGTAACAATAGCGGCGAGCAATTGAGATTTGCCGTAACGCGCCGCAATAAAGTCAGCAACCGAAGTGATATTGTGGGTCTTAGTAACAATGACCATCTTACGCAACAGGCCAAAACCTAAGGTAAAAATCAATATGGGGCCGACAAAGATGGGGAGGAATGACCACAAATCCTGCGCGGATTGACCAACAGTGCCTAAGAAGCTCCAAGATGAGCAGTAAACGGCAAGACTAAGTCCATATATCCAAACTTGGATCTTTTTTGTGATCTTGCTAAACCAGCGCTCCGCTCCCCACGCTAAAGTAAATAGTAAGAACACGTAAAAAACGGCAATAACGCCTACAAAAATCGTCAAGTTCATATAAATCTCATCTTTTTAGGCTATTGTGCGACATCTAACCTAAGATATCTAGCCTAGACTAATGCTTCAACAGATTAAAAATTAAGGGAAAACAGTTACTAGACCAAGGTCTAATAGAGCTAATAGGCCTAATGACTTCATACTCATAACACGCACTATTAGATTAAGGGAAGCCCCATGAGCACGCAGTCTCTCTACAAAGTTTCAAGCGAAATCGCTGAAAACGCACATATCAATGAAGAAAAATACAAAAAGATGTACCAAGAGTCGATTGTTAATCCTGAAGGTTTCTGGAGAGAGCACGGTCAACGTATCGATTGGATTAAGCCTTTCACTAAGGTAAAAAAGACCTCTTTTGACGATCATAACCTCTCTATTAACTGGTTTTATGACGGCACACTGAATGCTTCAGCAAACTGTTTAGACCGACACCTTGAAAAAGATGCGGACAAAGTTGCCATCATCTGGGAAGGTGATGATGCAAAAGATCAACGAAAGATTACTTATGGTGAGCTTCACAGAGATGTCTGTAAGTTTGCCAATGCACTACGTAGCCAAGGCGTAAGACGTGGTGATGTTGTCACTGTTTATATGCCTATGGTACCAGAAGCTGCAGTTGTCATGCTTGCTTGTGCCCGTATAGGTGCCATCCATTCTGTCGTATTTGGTGGTTTCTCACCTGACTCGATTGCATCACGTGTTATTGATGGTAAATCTAAAGTCATTGTCACCGCTGATGAAGGTGTCCGTGCAGGACGCATTATCCCGCTAAAAGCCAATATCGATGAAGCACTTTCACATCCAGATGTAGATTGTGTTGAGCGCGTCATTGTCCTTGAACGCACAGGTAATGAAGTCAACTGGGAAGAGGGACGCGACATCAAGTGGGACTCTGTCATGGAGACTGCATCGGAGCATTGCGTTGCTGAAGAGATGGGCGCAGAAGACCCACTATTCCTACTTTATACTTCAGGCTCAACAGGTAACCCTAAAGGTGTGCTTCATACTACTGGTGGTTACATGGTTTACGCTGCCATGACCCATGAATATGTCTTCGATTATAAAGATGGCGAGGTTTACTGGTGTACTGCTGATGTTGGTTGGATCACCGGTCACTCATATATGGTCTATGGCCCGCTAGCTAATGGCGCAACGGTACTTATCCATGAAGGGGTACCTAACTACCCGACTCCGTCACGTTTAGGTGAAATTATAGACCGTCATAATGTTAATATTCTTTATACCGCCCCGACCTTAATCCGTGCACTTATGGCTGAAGGAAAAGAGCAGTTTACTGATTTTGATGGTAGTTCACTGCGTATTATGGGATCTGTTGGTGAGCCAATTAACCCTGAAGCATGGCGCTGGTATAACGAAGTCATTGGTCACGAGCAGTGCCCTATTGTTGATACATGGTGGCAAACAGAAACTGGCGGAATTTTAATTAGCCCACTTCCTGGCGCGACAGATACAAAACCGGGCTCGGCTACTCGCCCATTCTTCGGTGTACAACCAGCGTTAGTAGATAATATGGGTAACATCATAGAAGGTGCTGCTGAAGGTAACTTGGTTATGCTTGATTCATGGCCTGGACAGATGCGAACAGTATTTGGCGACCATGAGCGCTTTGCTTTGACTTACTTTAAGACATTCCGCGGTATGTACTTTACCGGCGATGGTGCTAAACGTGATGAAGATGGTTACTACTGGATCACTGGTCGCGTTGATGATGTTATCAATGTCTCAGGCCATAGACTTGGTACAGCTGAAGTCGAAAGTGCACTGGTATCTCATGAGCTTGTCGCTGAAGCCGCTGTTGTTGGTTACCCTCATGACATTAAGGGCCAAGGTATCTACGCTTACGTGACACTAACTAAGGGCACAGTTGAAACCGAAGAGCTTCGACAAGACCTAAGAAAGTGGGTACGTAAAGAGATTGGCGCCTTGGCGACACCCGATCTTATTCAATGGGCTGGCGGCTTACCTAAGACTCGCTCAGGCAAGATTATGCGCCGCTTCTTAAGAAAGATTGCCGCGAATGAAGTCACAAACTTGGGCGACTCTTCAACATTGGCAGATCCTGCAGTGATTGATACGCTTATTGAATCACGCCTTAACCGCAGTGAGTAACCCCCAAACTCACAAACGTTAACGTAAGTTATTCTATCAAGCCCCTCTCATGAGGGGCTTATACCAATCAGCATAAAGATGTGATCGCTCAGCGAGATATTAGCGCTTCAGAGGCAAGACAACGAGTGAAGCGCATAGTTATTCTACGTGCTAGCTCGTTAACACAGCATATGAAGCGCTAAAACTCGCCTTTCAGGAGTGTTTTTGGCTGCCTACTTCCTCGTTGAATAGCTCCACAAGGGAATAACCATTCCATCAGCTATTCGCCTTGAATTAGTTGCCAAAAAATACTCTGAGTAGATCACTTTCTTATGCTGGTTGGTATTATATTTAAACTCTTAGCATGTCTTGCTATGCTTGTGCGCTAACATGATTAACAACTGAATTTTGTGCAACTACGCGATTACCAACAACAAGCTGTCGACTCTGCAGTAAAACATTTTAAAAAAAGCCATGATTCAGCTGTACTCGTCCTCCCCACGGGGGCAGGGAAAAGTATTGTCATCGCTGAGCTTGCCAGAATCGCTAATGGTCGTGTTTTAGTATTGACTCATGTAAAAGAGCTTGTCGCACAAAATGCTGAAAAAGTCGGCTTATTGACAACCGCTGCAGGTATTTACTCTGCAGGCCTCAAACAGAAATCAACGACACACAAAACAGTCGTCGCCAGCATTCAATCAGCAGTTCGAGCCCCTAAGCAATTTAGCGAGCCTTTCTCCTTAGTTATCATTGATGAGTGTCATAGGGTCAGCAAAGATGAAGATAGCCAGTATCACCAGCTATTGAAGCACCTTATGACCGTCAACCCTAAGATAAGATTACTGGGCTTAACAGCCACGCCCTATCGCTTAGACTTGGGCTGGATCTATCGGTACCACTACCATGGAAAAATAGGTAACCCAGAAAAAGCCGTATTTGAGCAGTGCATTTTTGAATTGCCGATGCGCCCCCTTATTAAACAAGGCTTTTTAAGTACACCAAAAGTATTCGACGGCCTTTCGGCTCAATATGACTTTAGCGCACTGTCAGCCTCTAAAGCAGGTCAATACCAAGAAAGTGAAGTCAATGACCTCCTAAGCCATAGCGGCAGAGCGACCACAGCCATTGTGAACCAATTGATTGAAATTGGTCGTAGCCGCCAAGGCGTGATCATTTTTGCTGCCACTGTTCGCCACGCTAAAGAGATAAAAAAACTATTAGCCGCACAAGAAGCCGCATTAATAACAGGTGATACCAGCTCTGATGAGAGAGATGGCATCATCAATAGCTTTAAAGCCAAAGAAATTAAGTTTCTTATTAATGTTGCCGTGCTGACAACGGGTTTCGATGCCCCGCATGTTGACCTTATTGCCATATTGCGGCCAACGGCTTCAGTAAGCTTGTTTCAGCAGATGGTTGGACGAGGTTTAAGAATTTGTGAAGGTAAAACAGAGTGCTTAGTCATCGACTATGCAGCTAATGGCTACGACCTTTTCTTTCCCGAAGTCGGTCAAAATAAAGCAAATAGTAAGAGTGTTCCGGTTCAGGTGCACTGCCCAGTCTGCAACTTTGCTAACATCTTTTGGGGACTTGTCGACGATGATGGCGATATCATCGAACACTTTGGCCGTCGATGTCAGGCGCTTGTTGATAACAATGAGCAAAAGCAGCAATGCGATTTTAGGTTTAGATCTAAAGCCTGCCCCAATTGCGGTGAAGAAAACGATATCGCGGCTAGGATCTGCCACAGTTGCGACAGTGTGCTCATCGACCCAGATAAACGCCTTAAAGAGGTCCTACAACAACGTCACCATCACCTATTTAAATGTGACGCTATGCTATTTGAAGAGGACCAGAAAAGGTTAAAAGTGAGGTATATAGACATAGATGGCAATGACTTTTGTCGCTATTTCAAGTTTGATACTAAGCCACAAATCCGCGCTTTTTACGCTATTTTTATACTGAGCCATACCCGCACACCCGGAATAAAACATCCTCATTACACCAGTATCAAACAGGTTATCGCCGATAGAGACAAGTTTAAAATGCCGGACTTATTACTCCTCAAAAAACAGAAAAAAGGCTGGGAGCTAGTCGATAGTTTCTTTGATTATGTTGGCCGCTATCAGACCCAAAATAACTTTATCAATTGATACCTACCTAGGTTTTTAGCATTCGTTTTATTAAAGACACAGCAATAACGAAACGCTTCCATCGTAAGGGTTGGTCGTTTTTTCTACAGTTAGTGTTAGGCACTTTATACCTTTTTATGGTATAAAAGCCTCGATTAAATTTTCAGGAGTTAATATGTTTGTTGTAATTTTTGGCCGTCCAGGCTGCCCATACTGCGTTAGAGCCGTCCAACTTTCTGAGCAACTTGTTGAGTCTCGTGAAGACTTTAAGTTTAAATATGTTGATATTCATGCAGAAGGGATCAGTAAAGCAGATCTTGAAAAAACAGTCGGAAAACCTGTTGAAACAGTGCCACAGATATTCGTAGACAAAGAGCACGTTGGCGGTTGTACTGAGTTTGAACAGTATGTAAGAGACAATCAGCTTTTAGCTGCATCAGTCTAATACAGCACCTGTTTAACGAACATAAAAAAAGGAGGCTAAAGCCTCCTTTTTTTGATCTAAGCAATCTTGCTTTCTACAGTAATGAATACCAATCAGTACAGATAGCAGTTGCTGATAATCTACGAGTTAAAGCACATACTTCACAGAGAAGATGACTCGGTTTAGCTCACCATTATCACCATTTTGCTTAGTGTTTTCTGCGTACATATACTCAACGCCCACAGTTAAAGGCTTAACAGGTGAGTAGAGCAAGTTTACATACCCTGAGTAAGACTCTTTGTTGACAGAGCCCCCTGTTAACGTTTCATTATTATCAGCTTTAAACCCTGAAAGGGTAAAACTTGAACGCCACTTATCATTCCACCAGTGACGGTAGGATGCAAAACCGCCATAGGAGCTTATAGTCTCTATATCACCATTTTCATCAATTACCCCAGCATTAGCATAGTTAAGCGCCATATAACGCCCTAAGCCATCTCCTGCAGTCGCTGATAGCTTAATATCATCATTTCCTACAGGAATAACACCAGTAAAGCTGACACCGTAACCCATCTCTTGAGTATCAAGCTCATCTTTCTCTATATTTAACTGTCTCGCTAAACCTGCAACGGTAAATTTAGCACCACCTTCAGTTTTAAAGTTATAACGAGCAACAAAGTCTGGCACCATGCCGCTACCACTGGTAACTCTCGCACCACCACCGTGAGGAGTAACGGTCGTTTCTGGGTTCTCCACAGCAAACTGGAAGCCACCATTGGTATAACGAACCATAGTTTGTCTGACAAAAGGTGTACCTTCAGCAGCACCAACAAAGTCAAGGTTCTCAGGCAGTGCGCCAGGGTTTTGGAAGGTGGTCCAAGTTTGACCCACAGTCCAATTATCAAAACTCACAAAGGCATGCCTGATACGTGGAGAGTAGCTATTAGACACACGCTCGTTACCATCAGTATGTGTCATAAAGTCTAATTCAATAAAGCCACTGAGTTTGTGGCCGTCGAGATCTGTACTTGTTTTGAAATTAAAACGTGACTCTCGTGCCTGGAAGTCAACGACTTGATTGCCGTTACTTGAGTCACCATAAATCGTACCTGGTACATAGAACTGCCTAGAAAGATTGCCTGAATCTGGAGCTCCATTGCTGTAATCACTGAACATAACATCTGTTTTTACATAGCCGCCAAACTTAAATTCTGTATCGCCTGCTTGTGCACCAGAGCTGACTGCTAGCATAGTCGCCATTGCAACAAGGCTTATTTTTGCTTGTCTCATTATCTCTCTCCCATATCATTTCATTATTTTTTATCAAAAAGAATATGACGGAGTTAACAATCGAACAACATTAGCAATACGTCTATGAGACAAAAGTATAACAGCGGATTCTAAAACAATAAGCTACGTCAATAACTTAGCTCATGAGCCAAATATAAACTGGACGTTTAAAAATCAATATATATGCTAATAAACAGTAGGTTAGCAATTAACCTACTGACTATGCACAAGTATTACAAACACTCCCTAAGAGGAAAACTATAGGAATAATCACTAATAAAAACTCGTTTAGGCGTTCATTTATAACGATTAAACTGCTCAAAACAGCATAATTTCTGACAAGTAAGCACAATCAAACAAGCTATTGATACAACTCGCCTTGCGTTAAATAGCGAAAAATAGTCACTAAGAAAGACGAAAGTTCAATGGAACAGGGATAAGCGCAGTAACAAGCTCTGGAGAGATGAGATATTGAGAAAGCGACGCCTCTAAACTATGTCTCTTAACTATATATCTTAAGACCCACAGATGGTTCAAGTCACGGAAAGATCTGAGTCTCTAACTGATCTGACTACTTACAAGCAAAGGTGAGCAAAACCAATTGCCGGTTTAACGATAAAAAAATCAAGGGAGTTAATGACCTGCTTTAGAGAATAGTATTATAGAAAGATTGACTAATTAGGGAAAAACTAGAGGAAGTGGTGTCTGTTATAAGGAACGGAAGGATTCGAAACTTAGACTATTTGGCTACTTTATTATATGAAACAGATGATCGAGCTAAATGCCTAATCATTTATAAAGAATCAACTGAGCTATCGACCTGTTTTAGGACATAGGATAATAGAAAGATTGACTAATTAGGGAAAAATCGAAGATAAGTGGTGGGTCGTGAAGGATTCGAACCTTCGACCAATTGGTTAAAAGCCAACTGCTCTACCAACTGAGCTAACGACCCGTCTGGTAAGACTTTTCTAATTCTTTAGCCACTTTTAGAAAAGTGGTGGGTCGTGAAGGATTCGAACCTTCGACCAATTGGTTAAAAGCCAACTGCTCTACCAACTGAGCTAACGACCCGTCTGGTAAGACTGTTTCTAATTCTTTAGCCACTTTTAGAGAAAGTGGTGGGTCGTGAAGGATTCGAACCTTCGACCAATTGGTTAAAAGCCAACTGCTCTACCAACTGAGCTAACGACCCGTCTGGTAAGACTGTTTCTAATTCTTTAGCCACTKTTAGAAAAGTGGTGGGTCGTGAAGGATTCGAACCTTCGACCAATTGGTTAAAAGCCAACTGCTCTACCAACTGAGCTAACGACCCATCTCGGTAATGCTTTCTAAATTTGCTTACTCATCAAATAAGTAAGTCCACTTTCAGAAGAGTGGTTTTGAATTTAGCGACTAATACTCAATGTATTTCGCACACTTTCAAAAAAAGTGAATAAAGCCAACTGTGCTTATTTAAAGCATCAACTGAACTAGCCTTTCATCTCCAATTTTACCACTAGGAGAAGTGGTGGGTCGTGAAGGATTCGAACCTTCGACCAATTGGTTAAAAGCCAACTGCTCTACCAACTGAGCTAACGACCCGTCTGGTAAGACTGTTTCTAATTCTTTAGCCACTTTTAGAAAAGTGGTGGGTCGTGAAGGATTCGAACCTTCGACCAATTGGTTAAAAGCCAACTGCTCTACCAACTGAGCTAACGACCCATCTCGGTATTGCTATCTGAATTTGCTTGCCTATCTCAATAAGCGAGTCCACTTTCAGTTGAGTGGTTTTGAGTTTAGCGACTGATACTTAACGTATTTCGCACACTTTCAAAAAAGTGGTGGGTCGTGAAGGATTCGAACCTTCGACCAATTGGTTAAAAGCCAACTGCTCTACCAACTGAGCTAACGACCCATTTTAGTAGCAAAATCTGTTGTTAAACAATTTGAAAACTGATTAACTCTAGACCCTCAAGCGACTCTGCCGCTCTGAGGGCGCCTATAATACCTTTTTCATCTTCGCATGCAAGTGCAAATTTTGCATTTTTTGCTGTTTGCATGAAAAACAGACTAAGAGTATGTTTTTTGGATAAATAAGGATTAAAGAGCAGACAACTGCTGTTGCGCTAGGCGCGCTGCAGCGCTATTAGCATACTCTTTGATGACTTGCTGGTAGTAAACTTTAGCAGAGGATACCTGACCTGTCTTTTCAGCAATCATGCCAAGTTTAACTAAACTGTCGCCACGCTTGTTTGAATCTTTAAAACTATGAACAACTGTATCGAAGGCTTGCTTTGCTGGCTCAAAGTCGCTGTTGTTATATAACAGTTGACCTAACCAGTAATTCGCATTCGCAGCATAAGTCGAATCGGGGTATTGCTGTATGAATGATTTAAAGGCAGGGATCGCCTCATCGTACTTTCTCTGCTTCAATACCAAATTAACAGCTTGCTCATAACTTGCAGTTTCACCTAAAGTCGAAACTGGAGAAGCTGTACCACTTTGAGGAGTTGTTACTACAGGTAATTGCGCAGGCTTTGCTGACAGATTAGCTATCTCTTCATACAACTGACGTTGACGTTGTAGCATCTGATCGATTTGATAACCTTGCTGCTCATTAAGGCCGCGTAGATCGAGTACTTCCTGCTGTAATGTATCCAAGCGCTGTTGAGTCTGAAATTCTGACTGCTGCTTTGCTTGAAGGATCCTTTCTAAACGTGCAACTCTATCTTCAGTAGAATTACCTGTTGCATCAGCAACAGGTGCTGGTGCAGCATTCGCCGCACCTATACTGAGAAGAATCGCCGCTGTTAATACGGCTCTTTTCATGGATAAACCTACCAAACGATTAGTAAACTAAAACAGCTCGACGGTTGATAGCAAAGCCATCATCTGTACGAGACATATCTAATGGCTTCTCTTCGCCATAGCTAACGATGCTCATTTGGCTAGGAAGAACGCCCATGCCTTGAAGGTATTTAGCAACGGCCTTAGCACGTCTCTCACCCAGTGCGATGTTGTACTCAGGAGTACCACGCTCATCAGCGTGTCCTTCGATCATCAAACGCACATTTGGATGTTCTACTAGGTAGTTACCGTGAGCCTGAAGGACTTCTGCAAATTGAGCTGACACAGCGCTGCGGTCAAAATCAAAGTAGATGATGTGTTCTTTACGCAGTTCTTGATACTTTAAGCGCTGCTGCTCTTCCGGAGTCAAAATTGGAGCTACACCACCTGTTTCAACACCGCCAGTAGCCAACTCACTTCCTGAACCTGAAGTTGAGCTTGAGCTGCTTGAATCAGTTTCTGATTCAGAAGTTGAACTACAAGCACTCAGCGCCATAATTGGAAGCGCAACCAACATAGCCTTAAACAGCTTATTGAGATCCATTTTAAAATCCTTAATTTATTTTAGTTAAAATTGTTTATAGAAAAGGTGACCATGAAGGAGATTTAACTTCCCCCTGCCCCGCAGGTAATCTCGCTTTAAATCGTCCATCCGTAGAAACGGCCCCTAATACCTGCTTACCTTGATGTGTTGTTCCATAGATCACCATAGTACCATTTGGTGCGACACTCGGTGATTCATCGAGACGCGTTGTGGTTAACACTTGCATAAAGCGCGTTTCGAGATCCATTCTTGCAATATTAAATTTGCCATTGGTACGATTTACAAAAACCATACTACGACCATCAGGCGAAATAGAACCACCTAAGTTCCACTCACCTTCAAACGTTAATCTTTGTATTTTACCCGACGCCAGTGTCACCTTATAAATTTGCGGACGACCGCCACGCTCAGAGGTAAAAATTAATGACTTACCATCTGGGAACCAAGATGCTTCAGTATCAATTGCATAATGGTTAGTCACTCGTTTTAACGCTTTAGTATTGATGTCGACAACATAAATCTCAGGCTGACCATCTTTTGACAGCGTCAGAGCCAGCTTTTTACCATCTGGAGAAAAGACTGGCGCACCGTTGATACCGTCAAAGCTCGTGATCTTACTACGAGATTGGGTATAGATATCTTGTACGAATACTTCAGCTTTTCTATTTTCAAAGCTGACATAAGCTAACTTACGTCCGTCTGGAGACCATGAAGGTGACATCAATGGCTCTGGTGAGCGTAACAGCATCTGCTCATTATGACCGTCGTAATCTGAAATCATCAACTGATAGGGAGATTTTTCACCATGCTTAACCACGACATAAGCTATACGTGTTAAAAAGGCACCACGGATCCCAGTCAACTGCTCATAAACAAGATCGCTGATCCTGTGGCCATACTGCCTAAACTGAGCGGCTGAGATGACAGTCTCTCTACTATCGATTAAATATTCACTGCTAGACTGTGGCCCATTACCTTGTTGCATCTGTGCTTTTACAAGGTCAATTAAGTCGAAAGTCACTAAGTATTGATCATTCCCATATGGCTTAACAGCGCCCATAACGACCGCTTCAGCCCCAATGTTAGACCAGTCCTTTGCCACAAACTGCGACACACTACTGATATTTCTTTGAGGCAAGCTCAGTTCATCGAGCGGATTAAACGTCCCGCTACGGGTCAAATCAGACATAACTACATCTGAGATCTGCTCAGGCGCGACTCCTGTACCTTGCCACACAAATGGCACCACAGCGATAGGCCTTGCCGCATCAACACCCTCGGTGATCACTATGTCTAACGCGGCCTTTACTGGTGAGCTTAAAATTATCAGGCCTAAAAAGAGCCATTTCCCAAAAATCTTCATAGGACCTCTATTAATTGAATTCCGGTTGAACTGTTAAATTAATTTCTTTGAGTCTGTTATATACATCAGGCTCGGCAGATACAGGAAGGCGTCCGGCCTTGTTGATCGCAGCCTTAGCAGCACGACACACTACCGCATCGCCAGATAAGGTTTTAGTCGCAGTCACAAACCCATCACTGGCTAATCGAATGAAGACTCGACAGCTTTTACCTCGCATAGATTCATCAACAACCAAATTACGCTGAATCGTTGCTCTTATCATGCTGGTATAACGCTGAACTTCACTCATTACCTGTTTATTGCGAGTCTGAGACAGCGCCGCTTGTTCTGCTGCAAGTGCATCTTGCATCATCTGCTCTTGCTGTTGCCTAGCTTTCTCTTCGGCCAATCGCTTTCGTTCAGCCTCCGCTTTACGTTTACGCTCAGCTTCCTCTTTGCGTTTACGTTCATCGGCAGCCTTTTTAGCAGCAGCCTCTTCTTGCTTACGCTTCTCAGCCGCTTTTCTAGCCGCTTCTTCCGATGCTTTACGCTCTTTCTCTTTTTGCTTTCTGTCAGCCTCAGCCTTTTGGGCTTTCTCTTTCTCTTGCTTCTCTTTTAACTGAGCAGCTTTGGCTGCAGCAGCTGCATTTTTAGTCTCAATCTCTTTTTGCTTACGCTCTTTTTCAAGCTTCTTAATTTGCGCTTGCTCGCGCTCTCTTTGCTGCCGAGCTTGCTGCGCTTTTCTCTCGAGCTCATCTTGACGTGCTTTTTCTTTACGCTCGCTCTCTCGCTTATCCGCTTTCAGCTTTTCAACGTGCTGCGCAATCATCTTCTGATCGACAACAACAGCTTGAACTGCAGGCGCACTCGCTTGAGGCTGCGGTTTAGGCTTTTCAGAAAAATCTACCCCGACGATAAGCACAATTAGCACGCCAATATGAATACCAGCTGAAATCACTAAAGGTAACGTAAAATCCGATTTATCAGCCACCGACTACTCCTCTGGTGTATCTGTCATCAAACCAACCGATGGAACGCCTGCTCCTTGAAGTGTCACCATAAGCTGAATCACTCTTTCATAGGCAATAGCCCGGTCAGCTTTAACCACAACGGGGCGCTCAGGTTCAAGTTGGATAATCGCCCCCACTCGAATCGCTATCTCTTCAAGATCTAACGTCTCTTTTGAACTCGAACTGCCAACATCTAAGAAGTAATCTCCATCAGCATCGATAGAGGCAACGACAGGCGGTTTACTGTCAGCAGGAAGAGATTCAGAGGTTGCTTGTGGTAAGTCAACTTTAACCCCTTGGGTAACAATCGGTGCAGTCACCATAAAGATAATCAATAGCACCAACATCACATCGATATAAGGTACAACATTGATCTCAGCAACTGGACGTCTACGCTTTCGCTGGTAGCCCTGTTGCATTAGCCTTCTTCCCTATCTGTATACGCTTGGCGGTGTAAAATACTTGAGAACTCCTCCATGAAGTTCGCATAAGACATTTCGACACTATCAACCTGGGTAGTAAAACGGTTATAGGCTATAACTGCAGGAATCGCAGCAAAGAGACCCATAGCGGTTGCAATCAAAGCTTCGGCAATGCCTGGAGCGACCATAGCAAGGGTGGCATTTTCAACGGCGCCGAGTGCAATAAAGGAGTTCATGATCCCCCATACGGTACCAAATAAGCCGATGTATGGGCTGGTTGATCCGATAGTGGCTAATAGAGGGAGGTTTTTTTCTAACTTTTCCATTTCTCGAGAAAGAGAAACCCGCATAGCACGGTATGTACCGTCCATGACAGCACCTGGTACTTTGTCATTAAGCTTACTTAATCTTGCATACTCTTTAAAGCCAGTATGAAACAGGACTTCAAGGCCTGCATTGTTATCCTGTCTCGCGGAAATCTCTTTATAAAGTTTATTCAGGTCTACACCTGACCAGAACTTATCCTCAAACTTCATTGAGTCTTGCTTCGCAGCGTTAAGTAGTCGACGACGTTGAATAATAACCGCCCAAGAGATCACTGACAGGCCCAGCAAGGTGAGCATAACAAACTTAACTAATAAGCTGGCTTGTAAAAATAGCCCTATAAATGAAATATCAGCTTCCACGATTAAACTCCTGAACTATATTTTGTGGGATGGCACGGGGCCTCATACGAGATAAAGAGATACAAGCAACCAAGATCTTACCCTCGCAATACACAACATCTTGCTCATCAACTAAACGTTGCTGAAAGGTCAAAGATGCTTTCTTGGTTTCTATGACAACAGTTTCGACGGTAAGGTTCTGCTCAAACCTGGCTGCACGGCAAAAATCTAATTCAGCCTTCTTAACAACAAAGGCGATATCCTCGGCCAACAAAGCAGTTTGTTTCACACCAATGGCCTTTAACCACTCGGTGCGCGCACGCTCAAAAAAATTAAGATAATTTGAATGATATACAACGCCACCGGCGTCAGTATCTTCGTAATAGACTGAAATGGGCCAACGAAACATGAATTTAAGATGCCATTCATTGAGATAAAATAGAGGCCTACTATACCTAGACCAAAACCAATTGTGAATGCTTCTCAGCTCAACAGGATCACTATATTCATAAATATTTGTTCATAAAAAAAGAGGAGCAATCGCTCCTCTTTGATAACACCTTTCACTTAACTGAGATTATTAGTTAACTTTTGCAGGTATTTTTAAACCAAAACTCTCAAACAGGAAGCTATAGATATCAGCAAACTCATCAATTTTCATCGACGTAGGTTTACCTGCTCCATGACCTGCTTTTGACTCAATGCGCATAATGACTGGTGCATCGCCCGTTTGTTTAGCCTGCATCATAGCGCCAAATTTAAAGCTGTGAAGAGGCACGACACGATCGTCATGATCCGCTGTCATCACCATAGTAGCTGGGTAGCTACGCTCGGTGACGTTGTGATATGGCGAGTACGCTAATAATGCAGGGAACTGCTCAGCCACATCCGCACTTCCGTATTCACTTGTCCAAGCCCAACCGATGGTAAATTTTTGGAATCTAAGCATATCGAGAACGCCTACCGCAGGTAACACAGCAGAAAACAGATCAGGGCGTTGAGTTAACGTTGCGCCCATCAATAATCCACCGTTACTACGGCCATAAGCACCTAGCTTAGTCTTGTTAGTGTAGTTCTCATCAATGAGATACTCAGCAGCAGCATAATAGTCATCAAACACATTTTGCTTCTTATCTAACATTCCAGCCTTATGCCAGCTTTCACCATATTCAGCACCGCCTCGCAGGTTTGGCACAGCATAAATGCCGCCCATATCCATCCAGGCAATGTTTGCAGGGCTAAACCTTGGCGTTAGAGAGATAGCAAAACCGCCATATGCATAGAGCAATGTTGGATTGGCGCCGTTTTTCTTTAATCCCTTTTTATAAGAGATCATCATAGGGACACGGGTACCATCTTTGCTGGTATAGAAAACCTGCTCAGACACATAGTTTTCCGGGTTAAACGACACCTTAGGCTCAGCAAATAAACTCGACTTACCGGTTTTAAAATCAAACTTGTAGGTCGTCTTTGGTTGCACATAGCTATTAAAGACATAGTAGAAGTAATCTTTACTTCTTTTACCGTAAGGACCCGCAACTTTACCTTTACCAGGCAAAGAAACGTCTTGGCGCTTTTCACCATTCATACTGAATATGGTCAGTTTTCCTAACACATCGTGTAGGTAGCTAACGACTAAGTGGTCATTAATGATGGCAATATCACTGATAGGATCGCTTGATTCAGCAACGATGGTTTTCCAGTTACTTTTCTCAGGCTGATTAACATCTACAGCGATAACTTTGCCATTTGGCGCATCGAGATCTGTCTTAAAATAAAAGACTGACTTATCGTTACCTAAAAAACTATATTCAGCCTCTAGGTTAATAATAAGCTCAACAACATCCGATTTCCCATCTAAAGGCTTGTAGAAGAAACGATTTCTACTGTCGGTACCTTGCCACACAGAAATAAGCAGATAGTCACCAGCTTCGGAGACATCAGCACCAAAGCCCCAATCTTTATTTTGTGGGCGCTCATAGATAAGTGCATCTTGCGACTGTTCGGTACCTAGCTTATGAAAATAAACTTTCTGGTTAAAGTTCACATCAGCCAGCGCGTTACCGCCTTCAGGTGCATCATAACGAGAATAGTAAACACCCGTATTATCTTTGTTCCATACGGCTTTAGAGAACTTGATCCACTTGAGTTCATCGCTAAGTGCCTCACCGCTCTCAACATCGACAAATTGCCACTGTTGCCAATCTGAACCAGACTTAGATACGCCATAAGCTAAGGTTTTACCATCGCCACTCACTGATACCCCTGACAAAGCAACGGTGCCATCAGTTGATAGACTATTAGGGTCTAGTGCCACTTTCTCTTGGCCATCTTTTGTTTTTACAAACAGAACAGATTGCGCCTGAAGACCATCATTACGATAGAAGAAGGTATTATCACCATGTTCAAATGGTGCCGATACCTTCTCATAGTTCCAAAGTTCAGTAATACGATCGACCACGGCTTGCTTATTAGTAATACCTGATAAATAAGCCTTACCTTCCGCTTGCTGCGCCTTTACCCAGCTTGTTGTCAGTGCTGACTCTTCTTCAAGGTAGCGATAAGGATCCGCAACCTCTACGCCATGAATGGATTCAACGGTATCCCCTGCTATAGCAACGAGAGGAGAAACTTCTTCAGTTTCTTGCTGAGTTGCTTGGCACCCCATTAATGCCAAGGTTAAACCTGCGAGAACCAAATGACGCTTTTTCATCTTACTTTTAAATATCATAGTTGCCTTCCTGCTGCTGATATCATTATTTATTATTATCTTCCTGTCTGAGTCATAAACTCAGCATGGATGCCACTATACAAGTAATAATGAGTGAATCAATCAAAGAAAAATTTATGACTAGAAATTTAGCAAGCGTGAATGTTAATAATCCTGTAACACGGTTTAATTAAATAATGCGTAGAATTATGCAAGTAAACTGCTTAATCACTCGTAAAAGCTTTGAATTACTGCATTTATGAATATAGATCACACTTAACTAGATTAGATTTACTAATGCGAACTGGTATTTTTTCTAGTTTGCGAGTTTTTAGCTCCGGCCCTATAATTATCTCGTTTTCAGGAAGTATCTGTTTTACAGATATGAAAACAAGAACTCTTAATTCCCGTGTCTAACACGTGAATTTATCCCTGGTTCTTATGCTTGACTTCCTTCCTTCAATTTGTTGATTGCAATATATTATTTGCGGCCCGCTTAAGTTATTAAGCGGGCTTTTTTTTGCCTGAAATTTAGCAACTTATTAAAACCTTCGTACCGTTTTCAAACTGAAGTAAATAAAAAGCCCAGCATATAAGCTGGGCTCGTATAACAGATGAAACTTAATTCAATATTTATTTAAAGGATTAAATGGCTCATAAAGGTTTACTAATCCTAATGACAACACGTCTGTTTCTTGCACGTTCATCGATAGTATCGTTTGATGCAACGTGACGCCTCTCACCATGTCCGACTGTATAGATCCGTTCTTGGTCTATGCCTGCAGCTAAAAAGAACTCTTTAACAGAATCAGCTCTATCTTCTGAAATCTTCTTATTGACCGAGCGTCCACCATAACTATCGGTATAAGCATCAATCAAAACCACCTCAACATCGGGATCATAAGCCAGATACTCCTGCACTTTAGCCATTTGTGCTTTCGCATACCGAGTTAGCTCAGAGCCACCAAATTCATAGGTTAAAACAGTAAATGCAATGTCATCGAAGCTATAAGGTAATAAGCCAGCTAAGCACGCCTTAAACTGACCATACTTACGATTAAAATTAACTGCTGATAAACCTACTGCAATTTTATTAGCTTCGTTATACCAATCAGCATAATAAAAAGTAGGCTGCATACCACGTTCAAGCTCGGCTAACATTGACCAAGCCGCATTACGAGGCACTTCACCACTAAAGTATTTTTGATAGGTAAGCTCAGTAATTGATTTAGATAGAATGCCTGGACGCCAAGCTGGCGCCATACTCATTAATGTTGCCTGAGTCACTTGATCAGGTTTTACCCACATATCTAAACTAAAATCTAGATTATGGTCTTTACCGGCGGTACTCGTGAAAACGGCTTTTCCATAGGAGGGAATATCATGCTCGAGACGGCATATGATCGGTGAGTTACCACTCAACTTCCATTGAGATTGATCGAGAGAGGCAACATAGTGACGCAATTCTGCAGTCGCAAAAAAGGGCAGGCACAATGTTGACGCTAACAATACTCTAAGCCACATACCAAGTACTCATGTTAATTCTATTACTTAATGCTATCGGCACACTTTTACAGACCTTTAGCTTATAAAGTAGCCATTCAGACATGACAGCAATAAACAGTTAGATCATAATAGCGGCCTGATAACTATTTGGACACTTTAATGAGCGATATTTGCGACGCCAATAAATTAAATCACCGTTTTAGGGGCTACTTCCCTGTTGTCATCGATGTCGAGACTGCAGGCTTTAACGCCCAAACAGATGCGTTGCTTGAAATTGCCGTCACCATGCTGAAAATGGATGATGAAGGTGTACTAAGCTTAGACAAAACTCTTCACTATCACATAGAGCCTTTTGAAGGTGCTAACTTAGAGCCTGATGCACTTGCCTTTAATGGTATTGATCCAACTAACCCACTCCGTGGCGCTGTTAGCGAAAAAGAAGCCTTTTTAGAGATATTTAAAGAGGTAAAAAAAGCGCAAAAAGCAGCTGGATGTCATAGAAGCATCATTGTGGCTCATAATGCAGCCTTCGATCATGGCTTTGTCTCTCAAGCGATTGAACGTTGTGCCCTAAAGCGCACCCCGTTTCACCCATTTGCAACTTTTGATACAGCCGCCCTCTCTGGCTTAGCACTGGGTCATACGGTACTGGCTAAAGCCTGCTCGATTGCCGGAATAGACTTTGATAATAGCGAAGCCCATTCAGCCCTTTATGATACAGAGCGCACAGCCGAGCTTTTCTGTCATATTGTCAACAAATGGAAAGCACTCGGCGGTTGGCCATTAGCCGTGAACCACGATAGTGACGAAGTGGCAGCTGAAACAAAGTAACCATGGTTAACGCTTATAACGACAAAACGGCCTTTTGGCCGTTTTTTTATGGCTTAACTTTATGACAGACACAAAAAAGCCGCGATAAACGCGGCTTTCATTATGCTATGACAATCAAAAATCAAAAATGATTATAGAGAGTCTGCATTATCATTTAGGTAAGAAGCAACGCCTTCTGGGCTCGCATCCATACCTTTGTCGCCTTTTTCCCAACCCGCTGGGCAAACGTCACCGTGCTCTTCGTGGAACTGAAGTGCATCGATCATACGTAGCATTTCGTCAACGTTACGGCCTAGTGGAAGGTCGTTAACCACTTGGTGACGAACTTGACCTTCTTTGTCGATTAGGAAAGAACCACGGAAAGCAACACCGGCTTCTGGATGCTCAACATCATATGCTTTACAGATCTCATGCTTAACGTCAGCAACTAGTGTGTACTGAACTGGACCAATACCACCTTGATCGACAGGAGTGTTACGCCATGCGTTGTGAGTGAACTGTGAATCGATAGAAACACCAATCACTTCTACGCCACGCTTCTTGAACTCTTCAATGCGGTGATCGAAAGCGATCAGCTCAGATGGGCAAACAAAAGTGAAATCAAGTGGGTAGAAGAAAATTACCGTTGGCTTGCCTTGAATGGCTTCAGCTAGGTTAAAGCTATCAACGATTTCGCCATTACCAAGTACAGCTGCTGCAGTAAAATCAGGTGCCGGACGGCCTACTAATACGCTCATTTTATATCTCCATCTATGGATTGAAAAAACGTTTTCGTTATAAATCTTATGGCATTATAGGCAGTGTTTGACTGCATACAAGCTTTTTGAGATGAATATCACCTTTATTAATTAATTATTCATCTAAGCGCCGAATAACTCACCATAGATCAATGCACGTCCCTTACAAATATGAGTATCTACAACAGGCTTTCACATTTCATTTTATTTATACCCACATCATTTTTACATCTAATGGCTTTTATCAGATAAATGCTCTGTAAGCTGGACAAGCCTAGCCTTGCTGCGCAAAAATGGCTGCCAAACTAAAGAAAAGAAAGAATCAATTGATATGAATGCTGTTGTTATCGCAGTTTGCCTAATGCTAGGCCTCAGTTTAGCTAGGGTGAATGTTGTTATCGCGCTTACTGTAAGTGCACTTGTCGCAGGACTTGTTGGGGGCATGGATCTTCAACATACCGTAGATGCTTTTAACACTGGCTTAGGTGGTGGTGCACAAATCGCGTTAAGCTATGCCCTACTCGGTGCATTTGCCGTTGCATTATCTCACTCAGGCTTAACGACGCTTATCTCTAGACGGGTTATCTCAAGCTTAGGGAAAGAGCAAAATAGCACGAATATGAACCGTGTTCGTTGGACACTGTTATTAGCTATTTTAGCTATGGCGGTTTCCTCACAGAATCTACTACCAATCCATATCGCATTTATTCCCATTTTAATTCCGCCACTTTTGCATGTCATGTCAAAGCTTAGGCTAGATAGACGTCTTGTGGCCTGCGTACTGACATTTGGTCTAGTCACCACCTATATGATCTTACCTGTTGGTTTTGGCGGTATTTTCTTAAACGATATCTTACTGGCTAACCTCAACAGTAATAACCTTGATGCAGTGCGAGAGCAGATCCCAACAGCGATGTTGATCCCAGCACTTGGCATGATCACTGGATTATTGGTCGCGGTATTTATCAGTTACAGAAAACCTCGTGAGTATAAAGAGGAGTTGATATTAGCTGCTGAACCTGAAGAGGGAGTCAATAGCAAGAATATCGCTATTGCCCTTGTTGCTATAGTTGCAACATTGACCGTCCAGTTATTTACAGGCTCAATGATCTTTGGTGCCTTAATTGGTTTCATTATCTTTAGCTTCTCTGGCGCACTAAAACACGTTGCCGATCAGGATGTGTTTAATCAAGGTGTGCGTATGATGGCCAATATTGGTTTTATCATGATATCAGCCGCAGGTTTCGCCGCAGTTGTTAAGGAGACAGGCGATGTCAGTTCTCTCGTTGACTCGTTAACTCACATCATAGGTGATAATAAAGCTCTAGCTGCTTTCTTGATGCTAATCGTCGGTCTACTTATTACCATGGGCATTGGCTCATCGTTTTCAACCATACCGATTATCGCCACTATCTATGTGCCATTAGCCATGAGCTTTGGCTTCTCTGTCACGGCTACGATTGCCCTAGTAGGTACTGCTGCGGCATTGGGGGATGCGGGCTCACCAGCCTCTGACTCAACCTTAGGTCCAACAGCAGGTTTGAATGCCGATGGGCAACACGATCATATTAAAGACAGTGTGATCCCAACCTTTATTCACTACAACATCCCACTACTTGTATTTGGATGGATAGCGGCCATGGTACTTTAGGAAAAATTCGAGGTTCGAGGTTCGAGGTTCAAGTTTTGAGCTTCGAGCTTTGAGCTTTGAGCTTTGAGCTTTGAGCTTTGAGCTTTGAAGTTAGAGAAAAGTGAAAACAAAAAAGGAGCCAATTGGCTCCTTTTTCTTTTTAAGCTAACGTACAATGTTTGTTCAGTTTAAACAGCTTGTTATTGGTTAGCCTAATAGAAACTCGTTAATTGAGTCTACTTGGTACCGAAAATCTTATCGCCAGCATCACCCAGACCAGGAAGAATGTATCCCTGCTCGTTTAGGCAATCATCGATAGAAGCGGTATATAGCTCAACATCTGGATGCGCTTTTTCAAGAGCAGCAACACCTTCTGGTGCAGCAACCAATACCAATGCTTTAATCGCAGTACAACCACGCTCTTTTAATAGATCAATGGTAGAGATCATTGAGCCACCAGTAGCAAGCATAGGGTCAACCACAAGCGCGATACGAGAAGGCATATCACTGGCAAGCTTTTCAAAGTAAGGCACAGGCTCTAGTGTCTCTTCATCGCGGTACATACCCACAACAGAGATACGTGCACTTGGAATATTCTCAAGTACGCCATCCATCATGCCAAGGCCTGCACGTAAGATAGGAACCACTGTCACTTTCTTACCTTTAATTTGTTCAACCTGTACAGGACCGTTCCAACCTTCTAGGGTTACAGGCTCTGTTACAAAATCAGCAGTGGCTTCATAGGTTAGTAGGCTTCCCACTTCCGCAGCAAGCTCACGGAAACGTTTAGTACTAATGTCACCTTCGCGCATTAGACCTATTTTATGACGTACTAAAGGATGTTTAACCTCAACGACTTTCATCTTTTTCTCCTGATTATCTGGCATTATTTCAAGCAAATTCCCGAGATTTTAGTTTATTTGTCCACATTGGCAAACATAAAGTTTTAAAAACACGATAAATCGTGAGCCAAGTCCGCTGTAAATAGCAAAATCTTCGCTTTCGAGGCCTGCCACAAACTGGTAGAATAGCGCCGCATAAAATCCAATAACCATTCTGTACCCGAGAGGATCTTCGTGAGCACTCCTACCCAGCTTAGCTATAAAGATGCAGGTGTCGATATCGACGCCGGAAATGCACTAGTTGATAATATAAAAACAGCCGTGAAACGTACCCACCGTCCAGAAGTTATGGGCAATTTAGGTGGATTTGGTGCTCTTTGTGAACTACCAACTAAGTACAAACACCCAGTGCTTGTTTCTGGTACCGATGGCGTTGGCACCAAATTAAGATTAGCTATCGACTATAAGAAGCACGACACAGTTGGTATCGATCTTGTTGCCATGTGCTCAAACGATTTAATCGTATCAGGCGCTGAGCCACTTTTCTTCCTTGATTACTATGCAACAGGCAAGCTTGATGTTGATGCTGCTACATCTGTAGTGAAAGGCATTGCTGAAGGTTGCGTACAGTCTGGCTGTGCACTCATTGGTGGTGAAACTGCCGAGATGCCAGGTATGTACGAAGGTGATGATTATGACCTTGCTGGTTTCTGCGTCGGTGTCGTTGAAAAAGAAGATATCATCGATGGCACTAAAGTTGTCGCTGGTGACTCGCTTATCGCACTTGGTGCAAGCGGCCCACACTCAAACGGGTTTTCATTGATCCGTAAGGTGCTTGAGGTGAGCAAAGCTGATCCACAAGAAAATCTTGAGGGTAAGCCACTTATCGATCACTTACTTGAACCTACAAAAATTTATGTTAAGTCGCTGCTTAAGCTACTTGAACAGACTGAAGTTCACGCGATGGCACACATCACAGGCGGTGGATTCTGGGAAAACATCCCACGCGTCCTTCCTGATGACTGTAAAGCTGTTGTAAAAGGTGACTCTTGGCAGTGGCCAACGGTTTTCAACTGGTTAATGGAAAACGGCAACATCGCTGAATTTGAGATGTACCGTACCTTTAACTGTGGTGTGGGCATGGTTGTCGCGTTGCCATCTGATAAAGTTGACGCAGCACTTGAGCTGCTTAATGCTGAAGGCGAGAAAGCATGGCTAATCGGTAACATTGCCAAGCGCAATGGTGACGAAGAGCAAGTGGAGATTCTGTAATGTCTGCTAGCTGTCGCATATTGGTCTTAATTTCTGGTAATGGTAGTAACTTACAAGCCATTATTGATAGTTGTGACGACCACCTTGAAGGTGAAGTTGTCGGCGTAATAAGTAATAAGCCTGATGCTTATGGCTTAATTCGTGCTCATCAAAGTGAAATTGATACGAGTTGTGTGATAGCTCGCAAAGGTGAATCTCGCAGTGAATATGATGTTCGATTAAAACTTGCAATCGATAAGTATCAACCTGAACTTATCGTATTAGCAGGCTTTATGCGTATTCTCAGTGATGAATTTGTACAGAGCTTTGAGGGGAAGATGATCAATATCCACCCCTCTCTTCTGCCTAAGTACACAGGCTTAAATACCCACCAGCGTGCTATCGATGCAAAAGATAGTGAACATGGTGCAAGTGTTCACTTCGTGACACCTGAACTTGATGCTGGCCCTGTGATATTACAAGCAAAAGTGCCTGTATATGATGAAGACACAGCAGAGACTTTAGCTGAGCGTGTCCATCAACAAGAGCACTCAATCTATCCTTTAGTCGTGAAATGGTATAGCCAGAATCGACTAGCGATGAAAGATGGTATGGCTCACCTTGATGATAAAGCGCTTGATGTAATGGGTTACGCTGCAGATTAAAGCAGCTTTATTACTCATGACAGCTTAATGAAAAGGCTCTGAACTAAGTTCAGAGCCTTTTTTGTATCCCCCTCACAACCCGGCACCTGCTATTTACCAAATGTTACTTATCAGGGCTGCTCATACTAAAAGACACTAAACCCCTTAGTGAGTATTAATAAGCCCAAACTCTTTAATATTAGGTTTCAATCGATCACTATCGGAAACCCAATGTTCTCAAGATTTAGTGAAGCACTGCCAGGCATGATGCATATAAGGCTGATAAAAAGCTTTCATGAGTTTGCCATATCATCTGCGGCTAACTACACACAAACTCAATGGCAATGTCTTGTCTGCCAGGGTTATCACTTCTTGGCATACCCAGACTCTCCCGAAAAGTACCGGGTGAAAACTCAATATATCGATACTGAACTTTCACCTAAGGCATTCGGTGCTTACATAAGCCTGATGGTATTTAATCACTGGGCAACTCAAATGGTCGAAATTGAAGATACTCGCCTCTCTCAATTTTTCCGCTATCACTTCCACGACTCCAAGCGGTATTTGATTGATAGCTGTCATCAATTAGGTATTGAGCAGTTTGAAGCAAAATTAGTCGCCCGTTTAATTGACTAGTCTCAGTCACTTTAGTCAATGTTAACGATTAACAGTTTCATGCTGAGTGACGACTCTTTTAATTTCTTATGGTGCTAAACCATTTCTCGACATCTAGCTCGTCCCCATAGTTAGACCTCAACCCAAAGAACGATAAACTTGGATAACTTAATGAAACGTATATTACTTAGCTTGCTCCTACCATTGGTCACATTCTCTGCACTCGCAGAGCCCGTCAATATCACCTCTGTAGACCATATTAACCTTGGCTCGCGCCATGCAGGCTCTGGCGCCATGATAGGAGGTGTTGCAGGTGCCGTCGCTGGTGACAGCTGGGGCGACATTGCTATTGGTGCACTAGGAGGTGCGATTATCGGGGATGTCGTTTCAGATCATCGACAGGGAGTAAAAATTAGTATTGAGCATGCTGATGGGCGGCAAAGAGTCGTGGTACAACAAGGCGACATGAAGCAGTTTCGATTAGGTGAGGCTGAGCTTGAAGAGATACACCATGGCGCAGATATAAAGTTTGAGGTACGTCCGAACAGAAGCTAAAGCAGGGAACTCAAGCTTGGATTGCATTGCTATAATCTCATGACTTTAATCTCATAACTTTAGTCGCATAACTTTAGTCGCATAACTTTGCCGCATAACTAAATCGCCTAGCTTATGAAAGCATCGAAGTTAACTTATTATAATGACTAAGCTAGTGACTAAGCTTGAGAGATAAACATAAGGGATAAACCATCATCACTGTTCATCAAGTTGTTAGTGACCTCCCTTAGTGAGATTCACGACATGTTGAGCCGTTAAGTCATTCATTAAGGTGACACTGGCTACCATCAAGCTGTTCTCCCCTCATAATCTTAAAGAAACGTTCGCGTTATCAATAGTATCTACCTAGTTTAACTGTTAATGTTACCTGTAACATTAAAGTGAGATCATCTATGAGCGCAACACAAAAAACCAGACCTACTCTGCAACATATTGCTGACAGGATAGGCATCACTAAGATGACAGTGTCCCGTTATCTGCGTGATCCACACTCTGTCGCTGCTAGCACCCGAGAAAAGATTGCCAAAGAGATTGAGGCTACAGGCTATATTCAAAACCGCGCACCAGCCATGTTGTCTAAAGCTTCAAGCAAGGCGATTGGTATCTTACTGCCCTCACTCTCTAATCAAGTATTTGCCCGCTTTGCCCAAGGCATTGAAGAGGTTGCAAGCAGCCATGGCTACCAAACCTTAATTGCCCATTTTGGTTATAGCGACTTAGAGGAGGAGAGTAAAATCGCCTCCTTGCTCTCCTATCAAGTCGATGGACTGATTTTAACTGAAACCTCACATACTAACCGTACCCTACAGATGATAGGGACGGCGAACATACCAGTAGTGGAAGCCATGGAGCTACCACACACTCCTATCGATATGGCAGTGGGCTTAAACCATCAAGCTGCAGCCTATGATGTCGTCACTCAGATGCTCAACTCTGGCAAGAAACAGATCGCCTACTTTGGTGCGCGATTAGACAGCCGAACCAAGTTAAGAATGCAAGGTTATACCCAAGCGGTAGAAGCGCAAGGTCATAAGCCCATCTACATCTTAACAGAGGCCCACTCAAGCTTCTCAATTGGCGCGAACCTGCTAGAGCAAGCACTGAACCAGCATAGCGATTTAGACGGCGCCTTTTGTACCAATGATGATATTGCCGTTGGCATCATGTTGGCGGCGCAGCAACAAGGGATATCGATTCCTCATCAATTAGCTGTAGTGGGCAACAACGCATTGGATATCGGCACTGTGATGAGCCCCTCCCTCACCAGTATCGACTCCCCCCGCTTTGAAATTGGACAAAAAAGCGCTGAGCTAATTATTAGTGCCTTAGCCGGCGTTCCATCAGAACAGAAAGTTTACGATCTTGGCTACAGTATCTCAGCAGGTGGAAGTTTGTGATGACTTTATAAGTCATATGTCCGCGGTATTGTTTTGTTACAGATGTGCAATGGCTTTGATGGAAAAACTTCTCTATTTTAGGCTTGTTTACACACCTTGAGGTCAACATCCTTGGGCGTTGCTATAACAATAAAATGGTACCGCTAGTGTGGTAACCTGAAATGGAGTTCTAAATGAAATACTTTATCTCAATTGCGCTACTGCTCTCTTACTTGATGAGCAATAGCAGCTTTAGTCAAGACACGTTCCCGGTCTTAACAGGTCCATATATGGGACAGAAACCACCAGGGCGAATAGCAGAGCCGTTCGCGCCAGGTACTATTTCCAAAGAGGGGTGGGAAATTGAAGGTGTGTTTGCACCGGGAATGAGAGAGTTCTATTACACAACAAGAGGTGCTGACAGCAAAAAAATTATCGTTATTGGCTTCCGTGAACACAATAACGTGTGGACCAAGTACCTTGAGTTCCCTCGGCAAGGTGAAATAACATTTTCCCCAGACGGCCAACGTATGCATATGGCTGATGGCTATAAAGATCGCTTAGACGATGGTTGGTCAGAGCGCCAAACCCTTGGACCTATGTTTGATAGAGAGGATTGGGGCATTATGCGCCTATCTGCTTCTGAAAAAGAGACCTATGTATTCGACGATTATAAAAGTAGCGATGTTCTTCGAATCTCAAGGTTCGAGAACGGTAAGCGAACTCAGCCACAAAAGATGAGCGCCAACTTCAATACAGGTAAATGGACCGCCCATCCTTTCATTGCACCTGATGAAAGTTATCTCATCTGGGACAGTGAGCGACCTGAAGGATTTGGTAACTCAGATCTCTATATCAGCTTTCGCCAAACAGACGGTAGTTGGGGCCCTGCGATCAACATGGGTGAAGATATCAATTCTGACAAATGGGACGCCTACGCGAGTGTGACACCTGACGGTAAGTTCATCCTTTTTAACAGAGGCATTGATGATGACGGCAATGTTGATATCTATTGGGCTGATGCAAAGATCATTGAAGATTTAAGGACAAAGTAAGTCGTTAACTCCACTCCACATAGGTTAACGGTCTAACGACGACAATGGGGCGTCCATGCCCCGCTAAGTCTGATTCGACAAATGCATCCATACAAAAGAGCCAGTGTGCTATTCCCCTGTCGATTCTTCGGCAGTGTCCATGCAGCTAAACTCTCAGCCACATCTAGCGTTTGGGGTGTGCTATTGAAAGCTGTGCCTTCATATTTATGAAGGCTAGTTATAAGGCCGTTTTAGCATAAATCGCTGTATTACTTAGCTCACCAGATGGAAGCCTACGGTCATTGCGTAACATACCTTCAAACTGATACCCACAACGCTCTGCCACAGCTCGACTTTTGAGGTTTTCTTCTGCCGCTTTGATCTCTAACCGATTCGCTTTCAGCTTAAGAAATGCGTAATTCTCAAGGGCTTTAACTGCTTCTACGATGAAGCCAGAGCCAACAAATGAGCTACGAAGCCAGTAGCCAATCTCAAAAAACGGAATAGATTTATCTCGGATAATCAGCCCTATGGCACCAATTAAACGATCAGAGTGCTTTTCGACGATTGAGTAGCGTAATTCACCTTCGAAATTCTTAAAGTTGCTCATCGCCTGCTTTGTATTTTCAATAGACTCCGCTTCAGTCAGTGCATAAGGAACCCAAGGAAGATAAACACTCAGCTCACTCTTGCTTTCTCTTATTGCTTCAAGCATTAAAGGCTGCAAATCCATTGAAGGAGGCATCAGTTTCAGTCTTTCTGTTTGCATCAATCTTATTGTCCAATCTATAGCTTATTGCGCTGAGTTATTTGCCACGAAATGGCTAACAAAAACTAGTGGAACGTTTGCTAGCCCACTAGCTTACATACGTTTGACTCATTTGTGTGCAAATGGCATTTATGTAGGTTTTTCCTCATGATTAAGCATTGTCATGTACTTTGTAAATCGCCTTTGTCGGGTTTCAGGCTTCTTTGCACTTGTTAATCCATAAGCGATGACATAACGGCTCGACTTATTCAGTGTTTCAAAGAACTGTTTAGCTCTCGGTTGATTGTCCAGTGCAGCTAAGAAGTCTGCAGGCACCTCCATTTCACTTACCACATAGGCGTTTTCCCAACGACCATCAGCTTTAGCGGCACGCACATGTAAAAGGCCCGGCTCCTCCATCCGACCATCACTTATCAAACGTTCAATATGCTCTGTGTTCCTTTTGGACCAATTGCTCCGTGCTCTTCTGGGAGTGATACGTTGAAAGTAAGCATGTTCGTCAATTGACTTTTTTACACCATCAATCCACCCCCAACATAAAACCTCTATCACCAGATCATTCCAAGTAATACTTCGAACCCCAGTGTTTTTCTTAAATATTTTTACCCACAGTTCACGCTCAGTCGCATGATTGAGCTTAAGCCACTCACTAAGTTCGTTTGGCGTTGCAAATGTCATAACTTTCAATGGATCTGGCTCAGGCATATAGTGAAACCCTCTTTGGCCTAACGCTCTGATAAGAATATGTGCGGTCAGTGTAAACTTTATTTAAGCAGTATACATTTCCTAATTCCACGGCTCGCTTTTAGACCCTTTGCACTTAACTACGCCTGTCCAGAAATGAGCTAAATGCCTACAGACCGCTTCTAAAAAAGAAACTCAAATCGAAGAGGCATACATTCCGCTGTGAGCACACTTGTGGCCTTCCGTGATTTGAATGTCATGACAAAGCCCGCTGGGATACTCTACATGAAATCAAAAGCCACGGCGTGCCGCAGAACCTTATCAAAGTAAGAAGAAAATCTCTCGCTGGGCTTGCGTTTGATAATAATACTGTATTGGTGACTTGAAAACGGCTAGGTATCAAACTAGCCAAATGCCCCTATTCAAAGAATATTTAATTAACTTGTTATCCGACAATAAGGTATTTACGGTGACTAACAAAACACAAAGAAGATTAGCTAAACTCAAGCACCACTCTTTCGCTTTCTAGCAATCTATGTTCACAGCTCAAGTCAATTTATAAGACGTATTAGGGGAATAGAGATGTCATCAAAAACGAGTATCATCTAGAATACCGTATCTGAAAGATCTTCCAGTTAAAAAATACCATTAAGTGAGATTAAAACCATGAGTAAAGAGGTACGCGTTGGGGTTGGAGTCATTATTTTTAGGAATAATCGCATCTTATTGGGTGAGCGTATCGGCGCACATGGCGCCCATACTTGGGCAACCCCAGGAGGTCACCTTGAGCTGGGCGAGAGTATCGAAGAGTGTGCGATACGTGAAACTTTAGAGGAAACAGGGCTAGTTGTTAGTAGGATCAAAAAGCTTGGATTCACTAATGACATTTTTGCCGCAGAAGACAAGCACTATATCACCCTGTTTGTCATTGCCAACTGCGAAGATGGGGAAGCTGAAATCAGAGAGCCTAATAAGTGTCTGCAGTGGCAATGGTGTGCATTGGACGACCTGCCTGAGCCACTATTTCTCCCACTCACTAACCTACTGCAAGAAAACCCAGAGTTGAAATAGTTAGTTGAAATACTTAGCTGAAAAACTGTGCTATAGGTAACTCACCCTATACTTTTCCTGTACAAAATCATTAGGGTAAGCAGTAACTTGTGCTTGCTCTAGTTTGATATCTTTAAAGGTTTTGCCGAACAGTGCAATCCCCTCCCCCAATAACACTGGCGCACGTGTAATGGTCATCTCATCGATGAGTTTGAGATTGATAAATGATTGAATCGTTGCGCCACCATCTATATAAGCATGTCGATGACCTTCTTGTTCAAGGCTTGATATAAGAGCTTTTAACTCACCAGAGTAGAGCTCTACTTTATCTTTTACATTATCAGGAGCATAATTCAACGTCTTGCTCAGTACGATAATCCGTGTATCACCGTAAGGCCATTGCTCTGCAGTTAAGTTCATGCTCGAAATCATCTCCATGCATTTGCGCCCCATGATCATACAATCGACTGCTCCCATATACTCAGTCATGCCCATATCAGCATGCTCGCCCATATCAGCTTCTGAGTTTCCTGCAGTATGTAACCAATCAACATTGCCATCATTTTTAGCAATAAAACCATCAACACTGGTTGCAATAAACACTGAACATTTCATTTTTCGACTCTCTTTTACACGCTGTATCTAGCAAATTTCGGTTCTTTATAATTCATATCAGCCAGCCCTTGGCATTGGGCTATATATCAATTACAATTATTCTACACTGTAGAATAATTGTAATTTTAACGAGGGAGAAAGATGATTGTCAAGCCCAAAAAGCGAGGACGTCCGGTAGGGTCAAGTAGCCAACTTACCGCATTATCAATAATAGATAAGGCAAAGACATTGATGCAACATGAAGGAAAAGTCCCCAGTATTCGAAAGCTTGCATCAAGCTTAGATATTAATGCTATGGCCATTTATCATTATTTTGACAATAAAAACGCCCTGCTAGAAGCAATAACCGTTTCTTTAATTTCGGACATCTATCAACCAGTGACGGTGAATGAATGGAAGAGCGAACTGACTAAGCTATCTACCAGTTACCTGACATTACTCAATAACTACCCGGGCTTACTTGAAACGCTGCTTTCTATGGATGCATTAGGCCCTTCTCAAGTATTTAGCGCACGTTTCGATGACGTCATTAAACCACTCAATCTAGACCAAGAGGCAAGTATTAATGCACTAAGCTTGCTGGTTGATTACCTGCATGGATATGCTTTAGCGTTGAACAATAACCAGACTCAAATTGAGCTCAATATTGATATGATAAAAGGACCGTTAGATCTGTACTGTATTGCATTAGAAAATATTAAACATGAATAAATTCATCTAATAAATACCGTTAAATTGGAAATAACATCCAGAATCAGATTACTGTTCAGAATCAGATGAATACTCAAAACGACAATCAACTACAACCCCTTAAGCCCTTAAGCCCTTAAGCCCTCGCGGTTAGCCACTTGTAGTAATTCAGTGGATGAGTAATGTGGTGAGATGGAAACAAATTTATTCCTATATTACAGCTCCCTCTCTTACGAATATTTGGGTTCACAACCTATCATCTAGAGGAAAATGGTTAACCGTTCCCCAGTGGTTCAATTGGGGAGCAGAGTTGCCAATCAAGTATTCGCTTCAACATAAGACGTTATTTTACTCACACTGAGAGATGCCAGGTATCGCCTAAAGAAACAGCCTCACAATGATTAAGCTTCTTCAGAGTTTGGCTATATAGGGTAAAGGGGGAACAATGCACAGCTGCAGCTTCAATGTCAGATTTATAGTATCTGCAGCACAAAGCATAGAAAAAGTGGTTAACGTCAGAGATAAACTGAGTGTATCTCTCATAAGAACACCTTGTACCACACCTTATTAATGTCACCTTTTACACTGATTTAGCGCCAATAAGCCCTTTACAATGACAGGGAAAAGTCCAGCAACGCTCACCTAAATGCGCTTTAGGGCTCATTTAGATGCAATTGACAACCCCAAATCCATGTCCTTTAATTACTTTGATACTCGCAGAAAATCTGGATGGACCTCTGATTTTCAACCTTATTTTTATGGCTAAACGTTCTGTTGTTTTACGCGTTTTATAACTTGACGTATTAATTACCACTTCCGTTTTATGACTTTGCTTATTAAAAAGCAGCATGGCTTTTGCAATCTCCTAGTTGCAATGGCACTCACAGTATATGGATGCATAGAGGAGTTTGAATCATGAAAAAGCACATTTTGGTGATAACAAATATCAAAAGTGATGATTTACTTCCTCTAGAAAAAGCGCGAGATATTATTCACCCCTTCGATGCTTCAGTGGAGGTCGTTAAGTTTCTTCACAGCAACGACACATTAGAGACCTCACTCGAGCAACTTGAAAAGTCACTCAAAGCTACGGTGAATGAGGTTTTTGATGATGCTTCAGAGATATCTAGCCAAGTCATTTATAGTGATGACATTGCCGACTGGGTCGTCACCCGCTGCCAGCAAACAGCAGTCGACCTTGTGATCAAAACTGGACATCGTAGTGAGTCATTGTTTCATACCCCATGCGACTGGCAGTTAATTCGACACCTACCTTGCCCAATACTTATCGCTTCTCATGTGAAGTGGAAAAGTAAAGCTAATATCTTGCTCACTGTTGATTTATCTGGAAACAAAACTATGCATCAAAAGCTTAATAACCTGACGCTAAATTGGGGAGAAACTTGGTCTAAAGTCACCCATACTGAGCTACATGCCATGTACAGTATCCCTATTGCTAACACATTATTAGAGCTTGATATTGTCGACAAACACACTGTTAAACAAAACAATGCTGCCCAAGCTCAACAAAAAATGAACAGCTTATTAGAACAGTGTAAGCTGGAGTCAGTGACGAGCCATATTACAGCGGGCCCCCCAGCTCGGACCATTCCGCATGTTGCCAATGAACTGCACTCTGATTTAGTGGTAATGGGAACTATTGGCCGTGAAGGCATGAGCGGATTGTTGTGGGGAAATACTGCAGAAAAAGTCCTACATCATTTACGAACTGATTGTTTGATTATCGGCGCAGCTTAAATAAGTACTTAAGCTAAAGTGAAAGTCTTGCAGTATGCAATGCTGCCATAGCACGGCTAATAACTTGCTCTTGAGACCCCTCTATATCCACGACCATCACTTTAGATTCGGCTCGTGGATCTTCTAAGGTATTAAACTGGCTAGTCACCATGTTCTCTTTCATAAAGTGGCCCTTTCGCTGACGCATCCTGGCCATAATCAGTGCTTTATCACCTTCAAGGTGAACAAAGTAAACATTTTGATTGCCATCACGAATGAGATCTCGGTAACTACGCTTCAATGCTGAACAGACTATGACTCCGACTTCCCCTTTAGTTTCAATGCTGTACGCTGCATCTCTAATTCTTTCTAGCCAAGGGGCTCTGTCAAGATCATCTAGCGGCTCTCCTTTCGCCATTTTAATGATATTTGCCTTAGGATGTAGATCGTCACCATCGATAAACTTAACATTAAGTCTTTGCGCAATTTCGCTCGCTACAGTGGTTTTTCCGCAACCACAAACGCCCATAACAATAATACTTTTACCAAGCATATAATTTCCTCGACCTATAAAGTGATGCAAGTCACACTTTCATATTCAGCTTAAAAATAGTACTTTATACAAAAAGTGTTACGGGTAACATGTTACCCGTAACCAAAAGATTTGTGAACTAAAACACGAACAAACTTACCCTTTACATGAGATAGGTATCATTATGAACCTGATGGCTCAAACAGCAGATCCAACATTTCTACTCACTGTCGCGGTACTTGCTATCGTTGCATTACTCATCTTAATCATTAAGTTAAAGATCCATGCTTTTGTTTCTCTTACTTTAGTGAGTTTTGCTACAGCCATTGTGACCGGAGTTTCATCACAAGATGTTGTCCCTACTATGATGAACGGCTTTGGTGGCACATTAGCCTCTGTAGCCTTACTCGTTGGCCTTGGCGCTATGATAGGCAAGATATTAGAGGTCACTGGCGGGGCAAAAGTACTCGCTGATAACCTCATTGGTCGTTTCGGTGAGAAGCGTGCTCCACTGGCTTTAGGTATTGCATCGTTAATGTTTGGCTTCCCTATCTTCTTCGATGCAGGCCTTATTGTGATGATGCCCATTATATTTAGTGTCGCAGCTCGCTTTGGCGGCTCCCCGCTGAAATATGCCCTGCCATCTGCAGGAGCATTTGCTGTAATGCATGGGTTTGTGCCACCTCACCCCGGCCCCGTCGCCGCGGCTGACTTATTAGGCGCCAATATTGGCTTGTTACTGTTTGTTGGTATCTTAGTCGCAATACCGACTTGGTATATCGGTTCATACCTTTTCGGGCAATACGCAGGTAAAAAGTTCGACATTCCCCTCTCTAAAGCCTTCTTCAATACTGACACCATTATCGATGAATCAAGGTTACCTAAATTCTCTACTGTCATAAGTATTTTGCTACTCCCTTTAGTACTCATATTTATGGATACGGGCCTAAATACCCTTGCCGTAGCAGGCTTACTCGATAGTTCATCGCCAGTTGTCGAGTTTCTAAGAATGCTGGGCAAGACGCCCATCGCTTTAATGAGCACCTTATTGGTTTGTCTTGTCATATTCGCCAAAGACTTTGGAATGGCAAAACTAGAGAAGCTTTGCGGTGACTCATTAGCCCCTATCTGTGCGGTGATTCTAGTCACAGGTGCTGGCGGCATGTTTGGCGGTGTTCTCCGCGCTAGCGGTATTGGTGATGCACTCGCTGGAGTATTGTCAGATACGGGTATGCCAGTCATTTTGGCGGCTTTCGTTATAGCAACTTGCCTGCGCGTAGCTCAAGGTTCAGCCACCGTGGCGCTAACAACCACAGCGGCCTTGATAGCCCCAGTCGTTGCAGCGACTACTGGTCTATCAGAGCTTGATCTGTGCTTCATCGTCATTGCTATCGCGGGTGGAGCGACAGTACTATCGCATTTCAATGATTCAGGATTTTGGTTGGTCTCACGCTTGTTGGAAATGGATGAGAAAACCACGCTTAAAACCTGGACGGTTATGGAAACCCTATTAGGCTCGATTGCATTTATCATAGTCGCATTACTAAGCATGCTGCTTTAATTATTTGATTCAGAATCAATGAAAAGATTTAGACAAGGAGGTCTGAATCAAAATCTCTGTTAAATGAAAAATATTATTCTGCTTGTGTTATAGATGGCCGGTGGCGTGTTACTACACGGCTGTGAACCAGTACTGGCTCCTCTCTTTCTCCACATATTGTCGACTAACTCCCTCCTAACTAAGTAAATATCAGAGAAAAATCATTGTAATCACGGTCAGATTGGCTTTATATGGTTCACTTGACGTTAGCAATAAATTCTTTTGTATACCGAGATTGATAAATGAAAAATATTATTTGTGATATCGATGGCGTGTTACTGCACAACAATGAACTTATTCCTGGTAGTGATAAATTTATTCACCGCGTGCTAGAGCAAGGTAATCCCTTGGTCATCTTAACCAACTACCCTGTCCAAACTGGGAAAGATCTGCAAAACAGACTGGGCGCCGCAGGAATCAAAGTCCCAGAAGAGTGCTTCTATACCTCAGCAATGGCAACAGCCGACTTTCTCAAGCATCAAACAGGCAGTAAAGCTTTCGTGATCGGTGAAGGTGCACTGACTCATGAACTGTACAAGGCTGGCTTTACTATCACCGACATAAATCCAGATTTTGTCATCGTCGGTGAAACACGCTCCTACAATTGGGAGATGATCCATAAGGCTGCGCAATTTGTAGTTAATGGCGCAAGATTTATCGCCACGAATCCTGACACACACGGCCCTGCACACAGTCCAGCATGTGGTGCGCTATGTGCCCCTATCGAGCGTATCAGTGGTCGTATGCCATTTTACGTCGGTAAGCCAAGTTCATGGATCATTCGCTCAGCACTTAACCATATCGATGGCCACTCTGACAATACTGTGATCATCGGAGATAACATGAAGACCGATATACTGGCAGGCTTTCAGGCGGGTTTAGAAACGATTTTAGTCACCAGCGGTGTGAGCCAACTTAGTGATGTTGACAAAGAGCCTTTCCGTCCAAACCATGTCTTCGCCTGTGCGGGTGATATCGATATTGTTTGATTCAGGTTTAGCTACACTCAAACAGTAAATATTACGAAACAACTTTCTCCGATTTAAAGCCTTAGGCCCACTTGCTAAAGTGGGCCTACTTCATTCATGATGTTAACCAAATTTTATCGTCTATAACAAAAACAATAATAGGACTTTCAATGCGATTACTGCCTCCAGTATGCGCACTTGCACTGCTTAGTGCCTGTAGCCAGCAACCAACAGAAAACTCAACCGATATGGCATCAACAATTACACCAGCTGTTAACAGCAACGTTAGCACTGGCGTTCAATTTGATGAGCAACGTTTCAGACAAGATATCAAAACATTAGCATCTGACGAGTTTGAAGGCCGTGCGCCGACCACAAAAGGTGAAACACTCACCCTTAATTACCTCACCCAAGCCTTTGCGGAGATGGGGTTAGTGGGGGCGAATAAAGGCGATTACCTACAAGCTGTACCTATGGTGACCTATCTCGCGTCAGAGCAACAAACGATAACCTTGGCAGACTTGCCATTTCAACACCGTAAAGATGTGGTCTTGGGTAGTCGACACGATAACGGTGGCGTCGATATCACAGATGCACCTTTGGTCTTTGTTGGTTATGGCATCAATGCCCCTGAATACGACTGGAATGATTATCAAGACCTAGATATGAAAGGAAAAATTGCGGTCATGTTAGTTAATGACCCAGGATTTTCTCAGCCTGACTCTGGTAAATTTAATGGTAAAGCAATGACCTACTACGGTCGTTGGAACTATAAGTTTGAAGAGGCCAGTAAGCAAGGAGCATTAGGTGCCATCATCATTCATGATACCGCTCCAGCCTCTTACCCGTGGTCCGTGGTTGAAAATAGCTGGACGGGCCCTCAACAGGACTTAGTTTTCGATAAAGCGGTACAAGATAAACATGTACAGATAGAAGGCTGGATAACCATGGATGCAGCACACGCTGTATTTAACCAGTCTGGACTGACGTTAGCCAACCTTATCGACCGTGCTGCTAGCAGTCCTATCAATATCCCGTTAAATCAATCAGCGGATATCAAGTTTACCAATACCGCCAGTTATGCCAATAGCTATAATGTGGTGGCAACCTTGCCAGGAAGTAAGCAGCCTGACGAACAAGTCCTATTTACCGCCCATTGGGATCATATCGGCATCGATGAAAGTAAAGATGGCGATCAGATCTACAATGGTGCACTGGACAATGCTTCAGGAACAGCGGGTATTCTCGAAATTGCACGTCAATTTGCTCAACAGGCTAAAAGCGGTAATCCCTCAGCACGTTCATTGACCTTTATCGCCACAACAGGTGAGGAGCAAGGGCTATTAGGTTCACGCTATTATGCCGAAAACCCTATCTATCCAATTGATAAGTCTGTGGCTGTATTCAACCTAGACAGTACAAACATCTATGGGCGTACATCAGATTACACAATCATAGGTAAAGGTAAGTCTCAGCTAGAGAACTACCTTGTAGATGCATTGAAGTCACAAAACCGTGTCGCAAAAGCAGAGAGCCGTCCAGAATCTGGAGGCTTCTTCCGTTCAGACCATTTTAGCTTTGCCAAATTAGGTGTACCAGCGGTCTTTGCTGGCGGCGGGAGTGAACCTGTCGATGAAGCAACAGCCCAATACAAAACCATGATGAAAGCTGAAATGAAGGGGTGTTACCACAATACATGCGATCAATACCGCTCAGATTGGGACTTAAGCGGCGCACTTGAAGATCTCGCCATCTACTATCTCGCTGCTGAGCGGTTAGCCAACAGTCAAGATTGGCCTGGTTACTTCGAAGGTACTGAGTTTCACTCACTGCGAGCAGCTAACACCCAAACTGGTGAATAAACGGCCACTGAACAGTGAATAAGCACGATGATATGAACAGTTAACGATTAAATCATAAAGGTTAACTCACCGTCATGCATAGCATATACCGGCAAGTTGAACATCTAAGTGTTTATTGAGAAACGGATTAAATGGCTCCCACTCGTTGGGGGCCATTTTACTAGATACCAACATACTGACTTTCTGTAATTAGAGTAAAACCATATTTTTTTCGTTATTTTTGATTAAATGGCATTAAACAATTTCAACTGACAAATTGTCAATCCTAACCATGTACCACATGGTGAAAACGAATTATATTCAACAATACTGCAAATCTGTTAGTTAATCATCATTTAAGACGCGTTTAAATTTTGTAGATCCATCTAAAACAGTCGGTTTTATTCGTTTTTAATCAATTTATGATTTGGCAAAAGGTGCGTTTACTGGCACAGTGATACTCAATTGAGATTTACACTGAGTTGTAGGAGCTAAGATATGTGTTCAATTTTTGCCATTTTAGATATCAAGTCTGATTCGACTCCATTGCGCCAAGTCGCACTTGAGATGTCAAAACTACTACGTCACCGCGGCCCAGATTGGTCTGGGATCTATAGCTGTGACAAAGCAGTCCTCGCGCACGAGCGCTTAGCTATTGTTGATATTGATAATGGTGCTCAGCCACTTCTAAGCAGCGATGAAAATATCATTCTTGCAGTTAACGGCGAGATCTACAACCATAAAGAGCTTAAGGCCCAGCTTGGTGATAAATACTCATACCAAACTAACTCGGACTGTGAAGTGATCCTGTCCCTTTATCAAGAATATGGCGTTGATTTTCTTGATAAACTCAACGGTATCTTTGCCTTTGTCCTATATGACAAAGCAAAAGACCTCTATCTGATTGGTAGAGATCATATGGGTATTATTCCACTTTACACCGGTGTAGATGCCGAAGGTCATTTCTATGTCGCTTCAGAGATGAAAGCCTTGATGCCTGTATGTAAAACAGTAGAGGTCTTTAAACCAGGCCACTACCTTTGCAACCAAGCAGATACTGAAGACGGTTACGTGTCTTATTACCAACGTGATTGGCGCGAGTTTTCAGCCGTTCAGGATAACCCTGCTAGCGTCGACGAAATTCGCGACGCACTAGAAGCCGCTGTTAAACGCCAGCTGATGTCTGATGTTCCTTACGGTGTATTACTGTCTGGTGGGCTCGACTCATCAGTCATCTCTGCAATCACTCAAACTTTTGCTAAGCGCCGTATTGAAGATGACGGTGAAAGTAACGCATGGTGGCCACAGCTTCACTCCTTTGCTGTGGGTCTTGAAGGTGCGCCAGATTTAATTGCTGCGCAAAAGGTCGCTGACGCAATCGGCACTATCCATCATGAAATTACCTTTACCTTCCAAGATGGTATTGATGCGATTAAAGATGTGATTTACCACCTTGAAACATATGATGTCACCACTATTCGCGCCGCGACACCTATGTATCTGATGGCTAGAAAAATTAAGGCTATGGGCATCAAGATGGTATTGTCTGGAGAAGGTGCTGATGAGCTATTTGGTGGCTACCTCTATTTCCATAAAGCACCAAACGCACAAGCTTTCCATGAAGAGCTAGTTAGAAAACTTGATAAACTCTTCCTATTTGATTGCCTACGTGCAAACAAAGCGATGGCCGCTTGGGGACTAGAGGCGCGTGTACCTTTCTTAGATAAAGAGTTCATGGATGTGGCAATGCGTATCAACCCTGAGGCGAAAATGTCAAAGGATGGCCGTATTGAAAAGCATATTCTTCGTCAGGCTTTTGAGCATAAATTACCCAAAGAGGTTGCATGGCGTCAAAAAGAGCAGTTCAGTGATGGCGTAGGTTACTCTTGGATTGACGGCCTGAAAGATTTAGCGGCAGAGAAAGTCGATGACTTACAGCTAGCTAACGCTAAATTTAGATTCCCGTACAACACACCTGATACTAAAGAAGGCTATTACTACCGTTGCTTCTTTGAAGAGCAGTTTCCATTAGAAACAGCTGCCGAAACAGTGCCTGGCGGCAAGTCAGTCGCCTGCTCGACACCAGAAGCGTTAGCTTGGGATGAGAGCTTAAGCGGTATTATCGACCCATCAGGACGTGCGGTTCAATCGGTACACGATAGCGCTTATTAATCGCTATATTAGTAAAAGAAAAAGCAGCCTTAGGCTGCTTTTTTGTTATTCAAATCTATCGAAAACTGTCGACTTATTACTTAAACCAGCTGCTTAAACAAGTTGCTTAAAATAGTGCTGCTGATTAATATCTCTCACTTCAATCGTCAGGCTTTGTACATGCGTCGTTAACCTGGTTAATTGCTCCGCCACGCTTTTTAATAGTCCAGCTTTCTGCTCATCACTTCGACCAGGCATTATCGAAATAGTGATGTGCACAAACAAGTTGGTGCACTCCTCTCCGACAAAGAACTGCTCACAACAATGGGCCCGTGTCTTAACCGCTTTTGGTTCAAACAGACCAGAGGCAATAGCCCCTTTATGGGTGTCATTAACTAGCTCGGCAATATCAATCAATTTAGCCAGCGGGGATGCATACTCTATGGTGCAGTGAGGCATTTATATTACTCTCTATAAAAGGGGATTACTCAGACCAAACGGCAAACTCATTACCATTGAGGTCTTTAAAATGAAAACGTCTGCCACCGGGGAATGAAAAGATATCTTTAGTGATCGCGCCGCCTGCCCCTTCTACTTTAGCCATAGTGGCCTCTAGCTGAGAGGAGTAGATGACAAGTAAAGGCATACCGTTAGTTAGCTCAAATGTCTGCTCAGATGAAAAGAAGCCACCAGCAATGCCCGCATTAGTAAAACAGGTATACTCAGGACCATAATCGACAAATTCCCAGTTAAACACTTGGCTAAAGAATTGTTTAGTCGTTGTGATGTCCTTAACAGGCATCTCTATGTAGTTGATTGAATGGTGAGCCGTCATAATAATATCCTTTTAATTAATCCACTTTCAGACATTAAAGCATATTTTTAATCCAAAAAAATAGGGAGGCATTAAGCTCCCTATTGATAATGGTATACATTGATTATGCTTGGATAAGTGCAGCAACCAACCCTATGATCCCGCCAAACACACCGCCCCAAACCACAAGCCAACCAAGATGTTCACGGATCATCTCTTGAATAATCTCTTTAACAAGTTCAGGGGTTAGCTCATTAAGTCTCTGAGTAACAATCTCACTGACCTTAGTCTTCATGTCCGCGAGCACATCTGGTTGCTCAAGCTCTGTTTTAAGTAGCTCATAGAAATCTTCACTTTGGGAGATCTCCACCAAAGATGATTTCATTTTAGCGATAAAGGGTTCTTTCAAAGGCGTAATGGCTTCACTGCCACCGAACATAGCAAGCATACCACCAAGGGATGACTGCTCAACGGTAGTCACCAAAGCATCGAATGCTGGCGCCATATCCACCTGCTCGATAACAGGTTGAAGGTTTATGGGGGACTTTTTATCACCTTGATCAGAGAGGAATCTATCAATATTCTCATCGGTAAAAAACTGTGTCATCATCAAATGAGAGATACCCGCCTTAAACTCCTCAAAACGAGACGGTATAACACCAGATCCGTAAAGTCCCGGCACCTTTTCAAACAACATATGAACGGCCAGCCAATTAGTGAGCGCCCCCGACAGGGCAAATAGCCCCACGCTAAGGACAATGGCCGACGAAAAATAGTAGCCTGATGCCAGCAAAATAGCAGCGATCAGGTTTGTGATAACACTCTTATTCAACCCGTACTCCAACATTTATAAAATTAAACAAAACGCCGTATAATATCATAATCAATGACTTGATCTCTGGATATTACACTGAGCATTTAAATGTTAGTTGATGGCTAAACTAGCGCTGACACAAATTGTTTTCGAATATTATTTTTAGTGCAACTTAAAGCTATGACGACTCGAATGACTCTATCGGCACAAATCCTTGACCTGCTAGTTTATCTCTACGCACCGCAAGCACTTGTGTTTCATCAGCAAGTTCTTTGGCTTTATTAACCAACTCGGTAGCGATACCGCGCCCTCGATAAGGCTCAGAGACATAAAGATCGTCAAAGTACCATAAGGGTTTAAGCAGAACTGATGAAAAAGAGGGATAAAGTTGAATAAATCCAACTGGAACGTCTACCAGAAAGGCAATAAATATCACCGAGTCATTTTCTTGTAATCGACTTTGAATAAACTCTTTACAAGCACCTGGTTCAGAGGGCTTGCCTAAACTTTTACGAAAGCTGTCAAAAAGTGGAGTTAAGAAGTGTAAGTCTTCATCGATGGCGATTCTAATGTGCATCTTCATTCCTTGAAATCATGTCTGACTAAATAAAAAACCGAGTAATGACATCTGGCCATGCCACTAACTTCCCTTTCAGTTACATAACCTTAACACAAAAGTGTAAATGTTAACCACGATTTTCAGGATATTTAATTCATTAAAAAAATAGTGGTGGACTACACTTTGAACGTACACCAATTTTGTTAGTGCTATCTTCAACTGCAACCTTAATAATGGAGATTCAGATGGGCTCACCCTTTACTACGCCGGGGGCGTTAAGCTGGCATGAATTAACATCAAATAACTGCCAAGCAGCTATGCAGTTTTATGGCGAGATTTTTGGTTGGACGTTTAAAACTATGGATATGCCACAAGGGCCCTATTACATTATTGAAAATCAAGGTGCCCATATTGGTGGTATTGCGCCAAATCCATGCCCAAAGCTCCCCAGCCATTGGACTGGTTATATTACAGTTTCAGATGTAGACGATGTTGCGATTAAAGCTAAAACGATGGGCGGCGAGCTGCTTTATGGACCTGAAGATATCCCAAAAGTAGGCCGTTTTTGTTGGATTAAAGACCCAGAAGGGGCCATCATCGCCGCGATTAGTTATCACAATCCTGATAAGTGGATCTAAAACAGAAAGAATCACCTAGGCACTGTTCTTAGATCTTTATACTCGAAGGAAAGTACATGCATTCTTTTAAGCGGGACACCATTTAAAAATGCTGATGCTTGACCACGAGTGACAAAGTCTGGCTCTCCACAAAGATACACTCTATGACGGGAGGTCGAATTTAACTCCTCTTTAATGGGTTTGTGAGCTGTTGCTATATCAAATGGATCACCAAACTGAACTCGACTTAACTGCTGCTCCCCCTCAACTTGCGACAAAGGTAAGCACGCATGATAAGTAAAGTTTCTATGCTCTAACATCAACTGCAACAAGCTGGCATGTTGGTAAAGTTCACTACTGCTTCTGGCACCGTGATACAAATTTATCTCACCACGATGACCATTTTTAATCGCATCTCTTGCAATTCCATAAATAGGGCCAAGCCCTGTGCCACTAGCTATCAGTGTTAAATCATCATCAACATAAGCACTAGAGTAACAACAATGCCCCCATGGGCCTTGAAGAAGGAGGCTTTCACCAATACTGGCATGATTAAAAAGCCAATCACTAAACTGCCCGTTATATTTTCGCCTAACATGTAATTCAATGAGTTCACTACCAGGATCGTTAGCAACCGCGTAACTGCGAGTTAAGCCATCAAACCGGCGTAAATTGATATATTGACCAGCACTATGATTGAGTAACTCTGACGAAGATATCTGCAATTTAACCACTGATTCAGACACATACTCTTTAGAGTGGATCTGGGCGGGTATAAATAGATCTTGTGCCAGTACCGACTTAAGTTTTAACCCTGGGGTCGGTTTGCATTGGCAGGCACATAAATAATGGTTTTTCTTCAGGTTAACGGTTAATCCTCTTTGCGAGCCTGTCGATAGCTCACCTTCAACATGCTTAACTAAGCAGGTTTTACAGGCACCTTTTTTACATGAGTAATTAACCTGGTGCCCTTCACGGATCAAGGTATCTAGAACCGACTCACCATTTAGTGATTCACAATCTTGGCCATCATAAAAAAATCTTGTCATCGTAAGTTAGGTTTCCGTTTAACTATTTCCAAAATGAATGGTCAACCGGCTAAAAATTGAACTACATTTACATAACAATTCTATAAAGTTAGATAGAATAATGACAAGCTGAGTTCATCTAAGTTCGCCTAAGGTAAGTATGTCTGTTATATCGAAAAAATTGAGTTCATTGTCAAACAAATACCACCAGTTACCTAAGTATCAACGATATCTGTGTATTTTGTTAATTATTTATTCATCCTTTACCATTATTCTTGGTTTGCTGACCCCCTACATCATCACTAAGCAAGCCCCAAAACAACTCAGCGCCTTACTCAATAGACCCGTTGAAATAGAACAAGTCTCAATTAACCCCTTTACCTTCGAAGTCTCTATTAGTGGCTTTAAGATAAAGGAGAAAGACACAAGCCAATTTACTGGTTTTAACCAGTTTTCATTTGAAATACGCTTTTGGCATTCACTCGTTAACGGCGCTGTCAGTTTATGCGATCTGAAATTGCAGCAACCTCACCTGTTTATACAGCGTAACAATGACGAAACTGCACCATTTAATTTCTCTGATATTATTCAACAACTAGCCAGCAACCAAGATGACACAAAAGGTGATATTCAAGAACCCGCTGAAATTCCACACCTGATCCTTGATAACCTGAAAATCATCAACGCAGATCTCATCTATCAAGATCTCGTGACCAACAGCTACCTGCATTACCCATCAATGGATCTTAAAGTCGTAGGCTTTGACACACTTAACATGATTGAAGCAGAGCAAAATCTTGATAAAAATCACTTTTCAATAAAATTTATTGGAAAACAAGGCGGTGAAATATCCACTCAGGGTCACCTTCAAGTGGAGCCTTTACGTATTGTCGGAGAAGTTAAACTCACTAAGATTCAACTCCCCCAATTTTGGTCATTTATATCAGAGGACTTTCAAGCGCAACTTAGTCGCGGCCATATGAGTTTTCATACTGACTTCCAGCTGCTACCTAGCCCTCAAGGCAATAATGACTCACTCCAATTCACTACAGATAATGGTCAGCTTGCCGTTGAGGAGATTGTTTTTTCACATGATGACTCGCAGCTACTCTCTCTGCCGCTTTTTACTATTGATGGCATATCACTCGACCTTGAAAATAAACAGCTAACTGCCAATAAAATCTACAGTGAAAATTTCAACATTGAAGCCAACATCTCAGCTGATGGACTTGATATCTTGCCACTGTTTATCCCAAGCACGGTAGCGCAGCAAGAGACCAGTTCAACTAACCATAATGATTCGACTCAGCCTGCCGAAGCCGCTTCGCCAGTATGGACAGCTAGCCTTAATAGCCTCGAACTCAAAGGTTATGACATCAAGGTGACCGAACGTTTACTCACCGATAGCACTTTGTGGCATCTAGCCCCTTTAAACTTGAGCACCAGATCAATTAGCTCAAACTTAGCAGTTCCTATCGAATATCAACTGGATGTTGACATCAATAAGCGAGGACACTTTCAGTCTACAGGCTCCGTTGTGGCTGACTCTCAGCAACTAGATGCCAAGGTTGCCCTCTCAGGCTTTGCGTTAACCCAGCTACAAGATTATATATCCCCCTACCTCAATATCACCTTAAAACAGGGCCAATTTAATACTGAAGGTAATATCACTGTATCATCCCCTGAAGCAATAACATTTACCGGGGCGCTAGAGGTAGACGATCTGCTCATTAAAGATAACCTACACAAAAAAACCTTACTCAAATGGGACATGATGCAGGTCGAAGGAATTGACTTTGATAATGTTGCTAATAGCATTAGCCTGGATAATATTAACTTTAAACAGCCCTATAGCCGTATCATTATTGCCGAAGACAGAAGCACTAACTTCGAAGAGCTGCTTGTAAGCTCAAGCAGTGAGCCAGCAACTAAGGGGAATTCCAAGCCATCGAGCAGTGTGCCAGCTAAGCACTCCGATATCGCTCTAAGAAAAGAGATACAAGCAAAAGAGACTGCTAGCCCAGTACCAGCTTTAACCGTTAAAGTAGGCTCAATCAATTTCAGTGATGGGTCGACCTTCTTTGCAGATAACTCACTTACCCCCAATTTTGCAGCAAGCATCGAGCAGCTAGAGGGTAGCATCAGTCAACTATCTTCAAGCCAACAAGAGCCTGCCAAAGTTGATATATCAGGTAAGATTGATCGCTACGCCCCAGTATCATTAAAAGGTGAGATAAACCCGCTGCTAGATAAACCTTACTTAGATCTGCAACTTGATTTCAATAGTGTAGAGCTCACTTCAATTAACCCATATTCTGGCACTTATGCTGGCTATTACATTGATAAAGGCCAGATATCACTCGAGTTAAACTACTTATTGGATAATAACAAGCTTATAGGCGATAACCATTTGGTTGTGGATCAACTTAAGCTTGGAGAGCCCAGTGACAGCAGTCTAGCAACCACCATGCCCGTAACACTTGCCATTGCACTGCTACAAGACAGACACGGTGTTATCGACCTTGGCCTTCAGGTGTCAGGCGATTTGGACTCACCAGATTTTAGTTTTGGTAGTATTGTAATGACTGCATTTGGTAACCTGATCACGAAAGCCGTTACCGCACCATTCTCACTGCTTGCAGGAATGTTTGGTGAAGATGAGGAGCTTGACAAAATCAGCTTTGAGAGCGGTTTAGCTACACTTTCAAACGCAGAAAAAAACAAACTTGAAACCTTAGCAAAAGGGATGCAGGCAAGGCCTGGCTTAACACTCAGTGTGAAAGGTAATGTTTCTGCGATTAGTGACAGTCGAGTACTTAAAGAGATGTTGCTTGAGCAAGAAATTGCGCATGTGAGCCAGAGTGAACCATCAGATATGCCTGAAACGCTCTCTGCGAGTAGCTTCCCCAATCAAGGACCACTTTCTGAGGCCTTAATCGCTATCTATGAATCAGGTTATAACCGTAAGGCCAGTGCGCTTAAAAAAGAGATAGCCCTAGAGCACGAAGAGCAAAGCTTAAGTGAGCAGCAGCTCGACAAAGAGTGGCACATCGCCCTTTATAACTTTTGTCTGAAGAAGCAAGAAGTTGATGATACCGCATTAGGCACGCTCGCCAGTGAACGAGCAAGAGTGATCAAGGCCCACTTAGTGGAGGTCAACAAGCTTCCCCCAGAAAGAGTCTTCCTACTAGATAGTCGGGTGGATATCAATAAAAAAGCGCAAGAGGCAGTATTAACTTTAGGCGCTGATTAAACAAAGTTTTAATAATGGACCGACATGGGTTACACTCTGGCCGATTTTGACACTATCAGAGGTAGCTCATGTTTGCTGTTCGTTGGATTTTAGGCCGTATCATTCTCATACTTAATTTCATCTTTACTCCCAAAAAGCGTAAACGCCCTGCGGATGAGCAAGTTAAAATTGATAATGAAACTAAACTCTTATCTCTATATCAATATAAGGCATGCCCATTTTGTGTCAAAGTCCGCCGCGCGATGCGACGTCAAGGGCTAAACATTGCGACAATTGATGCCAAACAAGATACTCACCAGCAAACACTGGTTGAGCAAGGAGGCATAGCTAAAGTCCCGTGCTTACGTATCGAGGAAAATGGCGAGACTCGTTGGATGTACGAATCTTCAGATATTATCAATTACTTAGATAAACGCTTCGCATAATTCCCAGCTCATTTTATGCTCACTGGCAGTCATTCCCTACGGCTGCCAGTCTCTCCCCTCAGTAACACTTATCTTGTTTAATACCAATCTGCATAAGTAATTGGTCTACTCAGCGCTATTTTTGGCGAACTCATTCAAGTTGAATAAGTGATGCAATGGTTGTGAAATTTTTCAACGAAGAAGTAGGAAGCCCAAAAAGCGCCTGGAGGCGGCTACATCTGTATGCAGCTTAATATAAGATGCTGCATGAATAATGCTTTTACGTTATTCTGCTTTTACTAACTTGTACTTAAAAATCTATTTCACAAATTTATGCGTGAGACAGGATTCATACTAGAACTAGAATAAGAACCCCTATGCTAAGTAGTAAAACTCTTTACGTTACCGCTTTTTTAATTGCCATCTCAGGCTGTGCAGCCTCAAAAAAAGAGGTTGCTGATTTCGATGTAAAAGTAAAAGACAAATTCAAAACTGATATTCGCACTAATGGTATAAAGCTATTTACCTATCAGGCAAAGCTTGCAGCACCTGATGATATAAAAACGCAGCTGCCGCACCAAGAGCGTATCAGTCAAGTTAATCGCTCAAGACGCGCTAACTCCAAACGCTATGAAGTCGACCTCAGTGATTGGACGGCACAGATAGAGCTAGGACTCAATAAAACCTTAGATATGACAGGTTACTGCAGAGAGGGTTATTTAGAGTTAAGCCGTATTATAGAGGTTGGACGGGGTGAGATCCGTGGTGAGTGTAATGAAGGCGCCACAGATGAAGATAGAAGTAAGTTCTCATCATAATCGGCATAAATGATAACTCAGCGAACTGTGACTGGATTGGAGATGCAGATTAAGTTAAAATCCGCTCCCAGTTTTAAATCTACTGCTATAGGAGTGGTAGATTACTATTTTGTCGGTAGAGAGCCATGAATAAAAAACAGAAAATGATCAAGTTAACGGCCAAACGCGCCAAGGCTCGTAAGAATAAGCACACTGCCCCGACCATCAAGAAATATATCTCTAAAGCTGATCGCGCCAAAGCGCTCGCTCAAGAGCAAGCGCAAGCCGCATTAAACGCCACAACAGACTCTACCGAGGGTGAATCAAGTTCACAACCTCAATCAGAGCCAGAACAAGTTACCGAAGAGAAAGAGTAACTCAGCAACTGATACAAGATTGACTAAAAAGGGAGCCATTGGCTCCCTTTTGTTTTATCAGACGCTAGTTCCGTCAATCTCTGGCGCTGTCAGTATTTAAGCTTCAAATACTCACTCAACTACTCACACAACACTAGCTTGCCTTATTCTCTGAAACCTTAAGGGCCTCAGTGACTTTGTTACTTGCTTCACAGTCTTGCTCCTCGCTTATCTGTGCCATTTGAGCACACGAGGAAGAAAGTGGGTTGGGACTACTGGGGCTCATATCTGCATCTAGCTCTTCTTGAGCTCTTAACTCTGCTTTTTCTTTTTCAGACGTTGTTTCAGATAATGAATTTAAGGTCATATTTCTCACCTTTTCAACCCAGTGATAGGCCATCATCACACCGAGCACACCGAAGATGACCCCGCCGATTGATTGGCCAATTAATACGCCTTCAACACCGCCCCACTTCGCACCAAAATAGACAAAAGGGATTGTACCAACGGTAGCCTTACCCACATTAAAAAAGGTTGAGTACTTCGCCTTGCCGAGATTATTAAACGAGGCATTAGCGACAAACAGTGCACCAGAGAATACAAAGAAGACGGCAATATAAGTACAGAAGAAACGAATGATTTCTGCGCTATCCCCTCTCATATCAAACACTGATATGATCTGCTCCTGCAGTGACATTAAGATCAATGAAACAACAATGACATACAGGGCACAAAACTGCAGTGCCTTAGTCAGGCTTTCTTTAACCCGGTCAAATTCATGAGCGCCGTAGTTTTGACCAACAATAGGCCCTATTGCCCCCGATAAGGCAAATATCATTCCGAAGGATACAGGGATAATACGGCCCAGCACTGCCCAGCCTGCAACATAACCATCGCCAAAATCTGCTATTGCGCGAGTCACCACAGCATTACCGATTGGGGTCGCAATATTGGTCATCATAGCAGGTCCGGCAATCGCAAAAATCGGCTTCAAGTCTTCAATAAAGTGAGGCAAATGAAATTGACCGAATAGTTTATGTTTAATAATGACGCCCCGTGCAGCAATCACCAGTACTGCTAGGCGGGCAAACACAGAAGCTACCGCCGCGCCTTCAATCCCCATACTCAATGCAAAAATGAAAATAGGATCAAGTACCAGATTGACCCCGCCACCAGCTAAGGTGGACATCATCGATAGCTTTGCATCACCTACAGCCCTCAATGCTGCACCTAGCGCCATTGCTAAACAGATAAACGGCAGTGAAGGTACAAGAATATACAGATAACCTGCAGCTAACTCAGCCGTATGTCCTTGAGCACCAACAAGTGACAAAAGCTCAGGAATAAACGCTGTGACTATCGCCGAAACAATCAAAGCCATCAATAAGGTAACAATGGCACTGTTTAGTAACAGGCGTTTCGCCGCTTCATGATCCTTAGCGCCAATAGACCGCGACACTAGCGCGCCTAATGCAATGGATAGCCCGATACCTATAGAAGTGGTAAAAAACGAGATTGTCCCTGCATAACCAACTGCAGCGGCGAGCTCCTGCTCACCCAGCAAACTTAAAAAGAATATATCTATCAAGTCGACAACAAAGAGTGCTGATATCCCGACCGCGGCGGTAGAGCTCATCACAAAAATATGTCGCATGATGGAGCCTTGTACAAATTTAGCTGTCGTCATTCCTTTCCCTGATTTCTTACATTTATAAAATTTAAATAATGGTCTTTTTGCTGCTTACAGCTCTTTTTCTAGCTCGCTACCACAATGGTCACAGAAAACCGCATCGCTTTCATGACCCGTTTTCAGGCAATTACTACAACGCCTCAAATCTTTACTTTTGCTTATCTCTTGAGAGATTTCAGCGGTCAAAATTCCAGTGGGTATCGCAATGATTGAGTACCCTAATAGCATAGTAAATGCCGCTATCGCCTGACCTAAGTTGGTACCTGGAGTAATGTCGCCATAACCAACTGTGGTAATCGTTACTATGGTCCAATAGATAGACTTAGGGATTGAGGTAAATCCATTTGCAGGACCTTCAACCACATACATCACAGCGCTCAGCACCATGACGATGAGACTCACTGAAAAGAAGAAAATAAAAACTTTACGCCCAGAATGTAACATAGCCCTTAACAAGATGTTGCCTTCGCTAAGATATCGTAACAATTTAAGGACTCTAAAAATTCTAAACAGCCTTAATATCCTGATCACTAGCGTAAAGTTCGCCCCAGGAAAAAACAGCGCCAGATAACTAGGCAGTACTGATAACAGATCTACCACGCCATAAAAGCTGCGGGCATACCTTATTGGGTGCGCAGAGCAATAGAGCCTGAGTATATATTCAAGCGTAAAAATGAGGGTGAACCCCCACTCTAATACATTAATTATCTGACCATACTGCTCATGTATGCTGGCGACGGTATCTAAAAATACCAATGCCACACTAAGAATAATGCAGACAATTAACCCGATATCAAAATATCGCCCAAGCTTTGTATCGGTGCCAAAAATAACTCGACGAAGTTTGAGACGAATAGACACCTCAGTATCAGATGATTTCTCTTGCTGCATGGAATCACACTTTCCTTGATCTAATGAAGTAAAACTTGATGACAAGATGTCACTGAGCTTCCCCAAGCTCATCACTCCTCAAGGCTTGATATTAACTAAGCAGATGACGAAGTAATCGGTTATTTTGCCACTTATTCATGCCAATACCAAACTAAGCAGGCATGTAGAGGCTTTGATTATTGACAGATTAAGGTATTATTAAGCTAGGTCATTCACTACTTGATAAGCTTTTATCTCCTAATGCGTTTATTTTTCGCTCTGATTGTATACAGCTCTATTGTCTGTTTTTCTCAACCTGTTTTGGCTGTAGCGTCTATGCAGAACTCGCTATCTAGCTCGACGGTTGCCAACATTGGAAAAATTGATCTTGTCGTCGTGACCAAATCGACCGCGACAATGGCCTTGATGCGCGATGGGAAAGTGCTACGCCGTTACCGAATCGCACTTGGTGATAGCCCTATCGGCCACAAATTAACTGAAGGCGATCAACGAACGCCTGAGGGGCGCTACATCCTAGATTATAAAAAATCAGACAGTGCTTATTACCGCGCTATTCATATCTCCTACCCTAATGAAGAAGATAAATTACGAGCAGATGCCTTAGGTATTCCTCCTGGTGGTCAGATCATGATCCATGGCCAAAATCCCCGTTCAGATCTCACCGCAGAAGAAGCGCAAAAGTATAACTGGACTGATGGCTGCATTGCTATTACCAACCCTCAGATGGATGAGCTTTGGCAAGCCATTGATGAGGGAACCCCTATTGAGATATTACCCTAACTTACCATTTTCGGATTTAAATTATTGATGACAACGACGATATCACAACAGGTATTAACTGACACCTGGGCAGAATTTTGTGACGGAATTAATCAGTTTCTACAAGACCTTGGCCTATCAAACCTAGGACTAGAGTGTGACCATGTCGCACTGAGAGTAAATAGTCACAATAGTGCAGATTTACTTCGATTTCATTTCGAGCAGCACGCTAGCATCATCTCGAATAATATAATTAATGGCCGCCCTATCTTAATCTTTGAACTTGAAAAAGCTTTGATTTTGGGAGAGTTAACCATTGATTGTGTTGAGCTGCCATACCCAAGTAATAAGTGCTACCCCGTTGAAGGTTGGGAACATATCGAACTGGTATTTCCATGTGATGCAACCAGCTGTGAAGAGCTGCAAACTCAGTTATTAAAGCAAGCTCCGCAGCTTGAACGTGTGTTTAATGGGGAGACTGAAATAAAGGTAAAATTAAGTTCTCCAAAGGGAGAGCATGAAAGACTCGCAAACCCAACAATCGCTTTTAAAAGAGATAATATCTGTATCAAGATCCACCCACATGGTATCAAGGCGGTGATTTCATCAGAGCAAGCTGATTAACAGTTAAATAGTATGTTAACCGTAACGAGATGCAGAAAAAGGCTAGCCTAGGCTCACCTTTTTCTCTTGTTCTAATGCTGATTACTCTAACTTCTCAATGTAAAGTATCACTTCTCCCACCTTAAAACCGAACTTTTTCATCTCAGTTTTATTAAATAAACGTTGCTCATCAAACAGAAACATCCAATCATCAAGTGTTACTTGCAAACTATCTCCATCCACGACTATCTGAAGATCATATTGCCAAAAAAGTGCTGAACCACTAGTTTCCCCATACGCCTTTCCGACCACATCACCTGCTTCACCTATATAAAGGTTATCTCCGGTTTTAGTCAGTTGCCAAATCCGAGTAGTTCTCTCACCATCATCAAACTCAAACCACTCTTTAATCTCGCCTTTATCGCCTTGCCAATTAGCGTCAATATCGGCTTTAAAACGGCGAAGTAGTTTACCGGAGCGATCAAGGACTATCCCGTAAGCAACTAACTTACCATTGAAAAACTCATTTAAATGAAGATCTGGACTGATTTCCTTATAATCCTCTATGCTGGGTGTACTGCAAGCTGTCAGACATAGAGCAAGCATTCCCAATAGATATTTTTTAAACAATATGTTCACTCTACGCTCCCCATTAACTTCGCTCTTAACTTTGGCTCCGTCGTCTTCTCTGATAGCCAGATATCTAAAAATGCTCTACCAAACTGTCGATCATCAACCTGACCCAGCCTTTTGACCGTTTGACCCTCTTGCCCCGAATAAAACGTACTCTCACCTTCTTTGTTTACATAAATAATAAGTTCGTCTCCCTTACTGATATCGGGCCAGATTGTGGGTAACTTTGCAGACCATTTAGTAATTTTTTCCTGATTAATTCCAAGGTGAATCCATTGCTTTTTTGTCGCATCAATTAAATCATCGCTATCAATATCTCTGTAATACTCTATCTTCATTGCTTTAGGATAGGCTTCCTCTTGATAAGGCATAGAGGAAATATAGAGCTCTGCTCGATAGATGGTCCAAAAAAGATAATCCATCTCGCCTTCACCGGATTTGATCAGCTGAGGAAAGGGTGAAGCACTCACACTCAGTGAAAGTATCGATAAAGCTAGGTATAGCATTTTCATAACTCCCCCTTACTGGCCAAGTCAAACTCTAAGTTCAGGTAGCGATACCCGCACACTAAAGAGGGGAGCAACACTCCCCAGATTGCAGCTAAAATCAAAATACCATTAAGCTCACCAACTCCCCACTCAAGTGCCCCAAGCTCAGCACCTAGTCTATAACTTAACGGGCCAGCAATTGCACCTATGAGTGCGCTTAGTGCAAGTGGCATAGCCATTAACCACTTTAGGCTGTGATTGAAACTGATAATAAACATGCACCAAATTAGCATTAGCCAAAACGGGAAAACCTCAGCAGAGGTGTAAAATACGCCTAAATCCATCAGCACCTTGTCTACTACCACACCAATTGGCATCAAAATAAGTAATCGACTATCTTTCTTTGTGGTCGGCGATAATAAAAAATGCACTAAAACAATAGCGAGTAAGTAAGGCCATGCTCTATCAGTGTAAATTGCCGATACAAACCAAGTGGCTTGAAACAAAACAAGATTAATAAGCCAAAATCGTTTCATTTTTATAACCTATATGCTCTGGCTTTCTGGCCATTAAATGATGAGTGCTGATCACCCTCTCAATAAACGCCCCTTCACAATATGCAAAATAGAACAACCACAACCGCTTAAACTCTTCGCTATATCCAGATAAAGCAAGTTGATGCCACTCACGCTCAAATCTTTCTCTCCAGTCATTTAATGTTCTGGCATAGTGAACACCAATATCATCCATTGCATCAATCACCATATCCGTATCACTAGCTATATGGTGCGCCATGATATTAACTGAGGGTAGACAACCACCAGGAAAGATATATTTCTGAATAAAATCAATACTGCTGCGGTATTTATCATAGCGTTGGTCGGCGATAGTAATCGCTTGTATCAACATCTTGCCATCTGGCTTTAACAAACCACTACAAATACTAAAGAAACCTTTTAAATACTCATGACCTACCGCTTCTATCATCTCTATAGACACGAGTTTGCTATATTGCCCTTCTAGTTTTCTATAGTCAGATTGAAGTAAGGTGATCTGGTCACACAGACCCAAAGCCTCTATTCTTTTTTTAGCATAGTGATATTGTTCATCAGAAATCGTCGTAGTCGTTACTTTACATCCATAATTTGTAGCAGCATGTACCGCCAAGCCGCCCCAGCCTGTGCCTATTTCAATCAGATGATCTGATGAGTTAAGTTCCAGTTTCTGGCATATCTCATCCATTTTATTAAGTTGCGCACTATCTAAATCTTGAGCTTTATCACTGTAAATGGCACAAGAGTAGAGCATTTCAGGGTCAAGAAAGCGCGTATAGAGATCATTACCAATATCATAGTGAGAAAGAATATTTTGTTTTGAACCTTTTTCTGTATTGGCGTTTTGAAAGCGTAAAAATTGATGCTTTAGCTTACTCAACCATTGAGTCTTGCTGTCTAACTCATCCAATTGAGACTGATTTCTTGCCATTATCTGAATCAAGGTCGTTAAGTTGCTACAGCTCCACTGATGTGCAATGTAACTTTCAGCACCTCCAATACTCCCATTTTGAATAAGTGCACTGTAAAACTCGCTGTCTAGTACCACTATTTTACTTTGTAACTCTGAGTTAATATCTCCAAACCCCAGAATACAACCCGCTTCCTCTATCTCAACATATCCACCTTCAAGTCGAGATAAGACTTTATGCAATAACAGTCTATACCGGTCAATTAACCAAGATGACTTAACCAGGGAGATCGATCTTTGCGTACTTTCCATTGTGACCTCGATAGTATATTCAATAATTTTAAAGTGTCAGTTACCCTTCAGGATGAGCAATAAAGGGGACTTTTTTTAAGAACAGCTTTAAGGCTTGCCAGTAAATCCCAAGTACAATATTGACACTCATAACAGGAAGGCTTAGCCAGGTTTTAAATAAGTGACGTCGGCTAATCTCTCTTTTATTCAACGCCAAACTGGCTTCGAACTGCTTACCCTCTTTATGATTCTCGATTCGTACAAACGCTTTATCTGAAGGCGGGATCACTCTCCAGTGATAACGCATATCCACCTCCATAAACGGCGACACATGAAATGCTTTATCTATTACCATATCTCCTGCCATATCAATAAGGTAGTAATGACGCTGATCCCAAGGAGTGTTACTTACTTCAGCAAGCATATACTGACAATCATCGTTTTTGTCGTAACAAAAGTAGAAGTTAATTGGGCTAAAATAGATACCGAAACATCGACACTGAACTAACATCAATATTCGCCCATCTATTGTTTTACCACCTAACTGCTCAACTTTATTTGCAATACGTTCTTTAAGCTCTCCTGGTTCACTTTCAAGGTAATCTTTTTCACGAAAACGTATGGGGTTAAACCAATTAAGCCCTAAAATGCAACTTTGATGGAACACCTGCTCCTGTTCATCAATATCGATAGCCATCATGTAAATAGAGTAAGTGAATTCATGTTCAAACTTACCTTGTCTGCGGTGATACACCAGCCCTTGGTAGATGCCACTTTTCATAAAGCAAACCCAAAACGTTCAGCTACATCTACTGCACTATGAACGCCATCTTCATGGAATCCGTTATACCAATAGGCGCCAACAAAATGGGTATGATGCTTACCACAGATCTCTCCCCTTCGCTTCTGAGCACTAACAGTATTACTGTCTAGCACAGGATGATCATATTCAAAGCGTCTGATAATCTTCTCAGGATTAATATAAGCGGTTTGATTTAAGGTCACGCAAAATGCACTATCGGATTCAATTCCCTGTAATATATTCATGTTGTAAGTCACATTAGCTAAAGCATCCTTTTTACCATCAAGCATATAGTTCCAGCTTGCCCATGCTAGCTTTCGTTTAGGCAATAAAGACTCATCTGTGTGTAGTACCACTTCATTGCTCTGATAAGGTATCCCTGATAACACCTGAGTCTCTTTCTCAGATGGGTCCATCAGTAGTGACAGTGCTTGATCTGAATGGCAGCTAAAAATCACTTCATCAAACACCTCTACTCGCCCATCATTGAAATAGAGCTGAACCTGCTCCTCTTTACGAGTCACTCCGATGAGGTTAGCGTTAAGAACGACTTGCTGTGTTAACTGCTCGGTTAACTTATTGACATAAGAGCGAGAACCGCCAGGTACCACATACCACTGAGGTCTATCAACAATATTTAGCAAGCCATGGTGATAAAAAAATTGAATAAAGAAAGACAGCTCAAAGGATTGCATCTTTGCCAAGCTTGTGGACCAAATTGCCGCTCCCATTGGTAAAATGTAGTGCTGACTAAAAGTGGTGGAAAATTGTTGTTCAGCTAAGAACTCACCGAGTGTAAGTCCTTCAGGAATAGTGCTTGATTCGTGCAGTGCCCTGCAACGATTATTGAACTTGATGATATCGGCAATTAATCGCCAGAATTTAGGCCTAAAGATGTTTCGGCGCTGTGCAAATAGCGAGTTGATACCGTGACCGTTATACTCAAAACCTGTGCTTCTGTCATGCACACTAAAGCTCATCTCCGTCTCTTGTCTTTCAACACCTAAACGGCGTAACAGCTTATTAAAACGCGGATAAGTTCTATCATTAAATACGATAAAGCCTGTATCTATGGCATAGCTTTTACCACTATGCTCAATATCGACCGTCGCGGTATGTCCGCCAACATAATCATTCTTTTCAAATACAGTGACTTTATGGCTTTTATCTAAAAGGTAAGCACTGGTCAATCCCGATATTCCGGAACCGATAACGGCAATCTTTTTCATCAGGCACTACATCCTTATGGCGAGACGACGCCAAACGCTGAAAGGTAAACAAGCCAATAGCTTCATTAAAAAGGTAAAACGGGAGGGAAAATCGATATGATGCTTACCTTTAGCTAACCCCTTAGCTATGCAAACAGCAGCCTGCTCGCTGGTGATCTGCATCGGCATTGGAAAGTCATTTTTTGCCGTTAAAGGGGTGCTCACAAAGCCAGGACGAACAATACTAACCTCAATATCATGTTGCGCGAGATCTATGCTCAAGGACTCTCCAAGGTAAGATAGCGCAGCCTTAGATGCCCCGTAAGCCTCGGCCCTAGGCAGAGCTAGCAGCTCAGCACTAGAGCTCACAAATACGACTCTGCCCCCTTTTTTAATATGCTTAAGCCAGGCCTTGAGCCCATAAGCCACTGAAATAAGGTTTGTTTGAATAATATCTTCAAAACTATCAGCATCAAAATCAATGGCGTTGTCGATATAACGGCAATTTCCGGCATTAAAAACAAGCATATCCAGTACGGGTAAATCAGAAGCCACCTGCTGAACTTGTTCTTTATCTGTGATATCAAACGCAATGGTTTGTATCTTTTGGCCAGACGATGCAACCTCCATTAACCGACTTTGATCACGACCACAAGCCAACACTTTCCAACCTAAATTATCATAGTGTTGCGATAAGGCTTTCCCTATCCCAGAAGAGGCGCCTGTTATCATCACTGTACTCATCTAATTGCCCTCTTCTTGACTGCTTTAACCGCTTTACCTAGAAGGGGAATGTGTTCATACAGCATAGAACCGACATCGAGATAATCCCTGTGCATAACAACTTTGTTATCTCTCTCTACTAGGTGAGAATGCCCTTCAACCACTATCTGCTTACCGCCATTTAGCTTTGGATGACAAAACATCATGGTCCAATAAATAGCAGCTTGGTTATCACAAGAAAAAACCGAATCGATATGAAAAGTACACTCCTCAATATGTGTATAAAGGGAGTCGAAATAGTTCATCAATTCGTCAAGTCCATCTACACGGTGTAGTGGATCACTAAACTCGATTTCTCGATGGTATACCTGTTGAAGCGAAGTTAAATTGCCAACACCTAAATCACTATAAACAGATATAAAATTTTGAAGCCATAAGGCCTGAACCATAATTTACCCTTTGTAATACCTAACGTATTACCCCTTATAAAATGCGATAGCCCTCAATCTAGCGGTTTTATGCTCTACGACTGGCGGCCAATAAATATCTGATACTCCATGCTTCTCCATGTAGTCATGGGGAAAATGAATATATTTTGTAGGAATATCATTAAGCTCTGGTAGATACTTACGAATGAAGTCACCATTTGGATCAAACTTTTGGCTCTGAAGTATTGGATTAAATACGCGAAAATAGGGTTGAGCATCACAACCGGTACTTGCAGCCCACTGCCAGCCGCCATTATTGGCAGATAGATCACCGTCAATGAGATGCGACATAAAAAACTGCTCACCCTTGCGCCAGTCCACTAAAAGGTGCTTAGTTAAAAAGCTCGCAACCACCATGCGCAACCGATTATGCATCCACCCTGTATTAATAAGCTGCCTCATCGCTGCATCCACCAGCGGATAACCAGTTTTACCTTTGCTCCATGCATCAAACTCTTTTTGCTTTCCGGGCCACAGGGTTTGAGCATACTTTTGAAGAAAGGGAGTTTGCTTAGATAGTCTAGGATAATGAAATAGCAGGTGCTTATAGAAATCACGCCAAATCAATTCATTAAGCCAACAAAATGCAGGGTGATTGACATCTTCAATTAACAGAGGATAGCGCGCCATAAGCTGTTGATATAGGGTTCTTGGACTCAATGCCCCAATGGCCAAATAAGGAGACAAACCTGATGTAGCTTTGATCCCAGGGAAATCTCTTCGCTCTTCATAGTCATTCACTTTAGCGCTTAAAAAATTCGGGATTACCTTCTCCATTACCTCATCCGCCAATGGCCAAGAAGCCGATAATGATGAAGACTTTATTAAAGAAGGTAACGGGTCCCCTCCACCTGTAAAGTCGCAACAGAGTGACGATAAAGCCTTGCTTTTGTGCTGAGGCCTTCCCGTACACTCAACCCCAAACTCTCGTACATGTTTAAGCCAGGCTTTTTTAAAAGGGGTAAACACCTTAAACATTTCGCCGGATTGATTCAGTACTCTTCCTCTTGGAGCGATAACATCACAATCATAAAACTCAATATCTAAACCACTTGAAAGCATTGCTTTATCTCTTTGCTGCTCATTAAATTCAGGCTCTGAGTTAGCTAATACGCGGTGGATATGATGTTCACGACAAAAACGAATTAACAGCTCGCTTTGCGCGGTAAAATCTGTTGAGGTTAGGTGAATAAGTTTAATTCCATACTCAGTAAGATGTTGCTCAAGTTGCAACAGATGCCTACGGATAAAATCTAGCTTAATCGGCGCTTCGTGGTGTAAATCCCACTGCTGCGGGGTTGAAATAAACAGTGCATAGCGGCAGCCATTTGCTACCGCATTCATTAAGGCTGGGTTATCAAAGCATCTTAGATCTCTGCGGATCCAAAGTAATATCATTAATATCCATACCTTAGCCTTAGCTCCTTAGGATGAGGATTAAGGTATGCTTGCTGCTTTAAGTAATCATTAGGAAACTCTAGTAAGTAATGCTTAATTAAGGTCAGTGGCACCAATAGTGGTGTCAACCCCAATCTGTAAGTATCAATCTGATCTGTTAGCTCTTGACGTTTTGCATGATCAAGCTGTTTTTTAAAGTAACCTTGCAGATGATGTAATGTATTAGTGTGGCTCTTGCGTGATGCCTTGTTTTTAAGTGCCTCCATTAAACCTGCGATATATTGGTTAGCTAACTCATCAAGGGCTAAATCACTACTTCCAAGTAGCGTCCCTAGCTGACGATAACTCTCAATATGGTGGCTCATCACTAGGTACTTTTGCTCACTATGAAACTGAATAAGCTTGTGCTTTGTTATGCCACTGGCGGCTAAATCTAGCCATTTTTGATAGGTAAACACTCTTGTCATGAAGTTTTCACGTATCACTGCATCATTAAGTCTGCCATTTTCCTCTGCAGGTAACAGAGGGTTAGCCTTCATCACCTCACGAGCAAACAAACCGATGCCATTGGACTCAGAACCTTTACCGTGATGGTGGTGGACCTTAACTCGCTCCATACCGCAACTAGGACTTTTAGCACAGAATATAAAACCACTCAGGTTTCTTATCTGCTCTCCAACTTGTTTACCATATGCGGTTAATTTTTCAGTCACATCGCCACTGCCATCAGGGCGAGAAACGGTAATAATGTTATCCTTTATTATCTGGCGGATTGTGGGACGCGGAATAGGTAGCCCAATAGCGACCTCTGGACAGAATGCTTTAAAATTAGCAAACTCAGACAATGCTTCTGTACAAAATTGTGAGCGTTTATGGCCTGAGTCATAACGGACGTTTTCACCCATCACACATGCACTGATCCCAATCGTTAATTTTTTATCCATCATCATCTCCCCACTAATAGATAAACTGACCAATAGGGTTAAGTAACTGACTGACCCCTTTGGTGAAGTGAATCGCGTCATTTGAAACAGTGAGGCACACGCATCCTGTTTTAGTCACTGGTTGATGAGTGTGCTCAGCGTCAAGCCAAATAAAATCACCTGCTTGATAAACACCCATCTCATCTTCAAAGCTGCCCTGTAGTAACAAAGTCACTTCAAACCCCTTATGAGTATGGGTCGGTACACTTCCTCCTTTATCGATATGCAGCAGACTGGTTCTTAAGTCACCATCTTCAATACTCAAACGAGAACGAGAAAGGTTCCCCAACCCCTGAAACGGTTTTATCTCAATGTTTCTTAACGCCCTTGGTACTTTAAATTTAGCACCAGAAACCTCAATTTCTTTATCTGTAATGGCCGCCAAATCTACAGTTTCTGCAACGTGCTCAACCTCCTCGGTAGCAGACGTTATCGCCTCTAACATAGACAATTCACTGTCATTGAGTGAAGCTTCAACGTCAGAGTCAAAATCCATTAGCTCTTCGCAAAGCATCTCCACTTGAGGCGCTAAGCCAAACTGCGTAGCTGAGCTTGAACCTTCACCAAAGCAAGCATTCGCAGCTTGCTCTGTCAAACTTTCAACCTGCTTTTGACATTCAGGGCACATCTCAACATGGCTTGCAATCACGACAGAGAGCGAAGCAGGCAAAGATCCTTCTACAAATGATGACAGAAGCGACTCTTTAGGATGTAATTTAATCATGTGACTCTCCTACCTGCTCTTTTAACTTCGCAAGGGCTAATCTTAATCTGGATTTGACGGTACCGATTGGAATATTGAGCTGTTTAGCAAGTTGCTCTTGAGATAACTCCTGAAAATATACCCCTTTGACGACTAACTTTTGAGCTTCTGGTAACTGATCAACATAACCAGCTATCTGTCTGTCCATCAAATGATCAGAGAACTCTTCACTGGCGCTATATTCCTCGGCTTCAATTGGCCAGATATCGTCGCCGAGTAGCAGCTCATTCTTAACTTTGATTTTTCGTAACATATCAAAAGCGGCATTTCTCATGATGCTGTAGACCCAAGTGGTTGCCGCGCCTTTGCTTGGATCATAAAGAGAAGCTTTATTCCATACACGTGACAACGTCTCCTGCACCAGCTCTGCCGCCATGGCATCAGTGTTGAGTTGTTTTATGCCAAAACGCTTAATCTTGGGTGCAAAAAAGGTGAAAATAGCAGTAAATGCACGCTTATCACGCTGTGTAGCAACAAGCACTATCCAAGCACTTAACTCAGTAGGAACCTGCTCTTCTGTTTGTTTAGAGATGATATTATTAACCTCAACAACGCGTTGTATCCCCTCAGTTTTCAGCATATTGGTGTACTCATTATTTCAGCACTATTTACATCTATACGTAACCCAAACCGAAAAGGATCAACTGTTTTTAACTTTTCCTTGAATTAAAGTATGTAAAAAACCTTCGATTTGGTCAAAGCTATAATCAAATATAAATTTTTCTTTTTTATTCAATGATAAAGGTAAGATCTCTATAAACCTTGCACAAACCCAATTAGCGTCATGAAAATACGTTTTTTTATAAAGGTCTCGCAAACTGATATGGGATTGAAAAATGTCTTGTAGAGATTCAGCTAATTCACGTGTCTCAGAACTGATTTCACGAAAGCCCCAATGGGATAAAGGAGTGAATGTAGCGCTGAGTAATCCACCAATATCTCGCTCTACTTCCCCTAGTTTTACTAGGTTTAATGCTTGAATGTCGATGAGCAAAATGTTCCCTTCAGCTAAATTAAAATCAATAATCTTTACCCGCCCCCCCCAATTTGAACAGGAGTATGGTGAGTGTTTTTTTTGCAAGCAAACTACAAAACCATCACCTTTAATCGCTTTTTTTATCATAGAGATATATTTAGGTTCAAATATCTTTAATCTTTGTATTCCACCTGGCAATATCACCATTGGTAGCGGCATTACCGGCAAGTGCTTTGCAAACTGACTAACCTGTAAAGGATTAATATCTTTCACATTAACGGCCCATTTATATTTTAAGTACAGATAAATACGCTGTAGATAGTGTTTTAGATCTGTTAGCTAGGCTAATCAGTTCAAGAATTGAAAATAAATCTGCTAATTGATTAAGCGACCTTATAAGAGTGGAGTCATTTAATCTGAATTTAGGAAAAAAGTGGAACTTACTGGCCATATCTACATAAGTGAGATTAGGCAGTATGTGATAGTGAATTAAACTCAAATCACCTAAAGCAAACAAGCTATAGAGTCACGGCATATATTTAAGCTTGCAATCACAATCATAGCCATTTTACAGGTAAAAATAAGCTCGCGACAAAGGGATCACAAACGACTGACTAACCCGAACATCGTATTTCAAAAAAGTGATTCCGGTTCCATAGTTCGCCAACAAGGTTTCAAAGCGGTGATCACATCAGATATCCGGATTAGCAGTTAAATAGGATGTAAAGTGTGACGGGATGATAAAGGCGAGCCCTGACTCGCCTTTGTCTTTTCGACAGCCTAGTCATTAAAACTTATACTGCAGTGATGCTTTTATCGCGCGCCCATCGGAGAACATAGCGCTGTTGCTACAGCCGCCTCTGAGGTAATAAGTATCAAATAGATTATCAATATTGACACGAAAAACAGCTAGGTGCTGATTAGAAAAGTGCACACTATGGCTATAGCCCAAATCAACTTTAACATAGGCCTCTTTTAAGAAGTCGTTAGGTGTATCACCAAATCGTTCTCCCACATAGACAGCGCCAACAGAGAGCTGACTTTGTTCGGTCACATCAAAGTTAAACCAGGTGCTCGCGGTGAACGCTGGCGTATCCTTAGCCCGTTTACCTGTATAAAGCGGATCGCTGATAATTTTTGCATCTAGATACATCACGGAGGTAAGCATAGATAGTGACGGGGTTAACTTACCTTCGACCGTCAACTCAACTCCATTATGTAAGGCTTTGCCATTTTGAGTGGTGACAGGCTTATCATCACGTTTATCTGTGACAACTTTATTGTTTTTTTCGATAGAGAAAAGCGCTGTAGAAACATATAAAGCGCCCTCTAAAAATTCACCTTTAGCGCCAATTTCAAAAGATTGACCACGTTCAGCCTGTAACTTTTTTCCGTAGTTAACATCATCACTGTTAGAGATTGGATCTTTAGGTTCAAAACTCTCACTATAGGTCGAATAGATAGAGGTATTTTCAGTTGGGTGATAGATGATACCAAGCTTTGGTAAGACATTATGACGAGTCTCATGAGTCGTCTGCTCTCTATCAAAGCGTAGCCCCGCTAACAGATGCCAGCTGTCGTTAAACTCAATCATATCTTGAGCATATAACCCATAGGTATGACGCTGTACATGAGTCATAGCAGCGCCATTGCGATAATCCAACTCTTTAGGTCGCTCTATAATATGTCGATCATTGAAACTCGCTCGCCCAGCAATAGCCATCTTCATCTGTTGCCCAGTTCGATCGTAATCTACAATACTGCTTCCAACTAGCAGCCTATGGTGTATATCACCAGTATAAAAATCGCCTTTAAGGTCAAAAAAGGCTGTTGTAACGTCGAACCTCTCAAAGGTATCACGGCCTCGAAGTGAATATGTTCCCTTATCTAAATCAACGTTTTGTACTTTGCCATAAAGACTTTCAAGAGTCTGTCGCTGATGCCTTTGCTGATTAAAGCCCATATTGATTGACCAAGCATCATTAAGGTAAGAGTTAAACGTGAAGCCACTATTCTCTACTTGTGATTTACGATTAGACCAAGGCATATCCCAGATATAATCCCGCTTTCCTGCTAACTCAAATTTCCCCGAGGCTTTATTCTTAAGATGCTGTGGCCCCATCTCAATCCTGCCCTCATCATCAGTAAGATCATAGTTAAGACTCAAGGTCGTATCTTCACTTAAATCAGCCTCAAGCATTAATGCTCCGACAAAACGTTCTTGACCAGCATAGCTACCATCTTTATACCTGCGCCATCCATCTTGCGACGATTTAGATAAAATCACCCTAGAGCGAATGCTACCAGACTCATTCAAACTACCACCAGCATCAAGCAGCGATTGATTAAAACCAAATGAGCCATACTCCTGAGACAGATTAAACTGCATCTCATCATGGGCTTTCTTCGTTACTAAGTTTATCATTCCGCCAGGCGTCGACTTTCCATAAAGCAGAGCCGATGGTCCTTTAAGGACTTCGACACGTTCGTAAAGCTCAATCGGTTGAGCATAACGAGATAGATGATACTGACCATCTCGCATATAGCTTTGATCTGGCTCCAGTACAAAACCACGCATATAAAATCGTTCGCGATTGCGTCGTACATTTCCAACAGAGACACTGGCATCGTTTCTTAATACTTGGCCAAGAGAACTGGCGCGTTGAGCCTCGATTAACTCCTTGCTATATACCGAGATTGAACCAGGCGTTTCAAGCTGACTCATATCCATTTTCATCGCTGAACTATTCGACGCAATCGGCTTGCTAATACCCATCACACTAATAATCTCTATATCGTCATGCTTGTCGTGAGCATAAACAAAGATGGGGTTAATCGCTGCTAAAATGGATAAAGCAACACTGCACTTAGAGAACATAAAGAGGCCAGGTAGTCTGAAATTTCGCTCAGCCTATAGAGCGAGTTATTACTAGGCTTTTTTACGAGAGATATAAATGCTTGGTGACATTCATACCGATAAGCTTTATCAGTATTGCAAGTCATTGAGGCCACTCTTATGAACACCATAATCCGAAGATCGCTGATAACAGTGTTATTTTTCTCCATAGGCTATTTAGTTAATAACACGCCAGCCTTCGCGACGTCCCTTGTTGATTGGGATAGCACAGAGGGAATACACAGGCTAAGTGAATCAAAGGTCAAACAAGATTTTTTTAGTTTATCCCCACACTTTGAAGGGCAAGAGAACAAGGTCTATTGCGGTGTCGCCTCCATGACAATCGTTTTAAATGCACTGAGAGTGGGCAAAGATGAACATATCATTGCATCAGATCAGTCGATTATTGCACAAGATGAAAGGGTTTATTTTCCACAAAATGGCTGGAGCCCGCTGTTTAACCGATACAGTCAAAGCACTGTGGTAGCACTCAGTCCAAAAAGTAAGCTCGAAATAATGGGGAAACCCTCAAAGGATGGGGGCAATGACTATGGACTCAGCCTATCAAACCTTTCAGGTCTAGCGACGAATCATGGGTTAATAACCCAAGTGTTTTTCGCCAATAATTTGCAAGACAAAACACAACAGAAAGCAGCGCTTATTAGTACATTATCAGCGCCGCATAAATACGCCATAATTAATTACTCACGCGTTGTGTTAAACCAAGCTGGTAGCGGGCACTTCTCCCCGGTCGTTGCTTATGACAAAGACTCTGATTCGTTTTTAATTATGGATGTGTCTAATACCTTTCAAACTTGGGTATGGGTAGAGTCCGATGCACTTTTTAACGCCATGGCTAAGAAAGATAAAGATACCTCTAGAGGTTTTGTTATCCTGTCTGAAGCTTAATAATACCATTTCCATAAAAGAGTTAACCATTCAGCGGGAGTTAAAACCGCTGTAGGCAAGGGCAATATTTGCTCCTGCAATATAGACATTCACCACATCCTTGTGGCTTTAAGTGGGTTGAATAGATGTTGTCACTAGGTCGGTTCCCCTAGGCGATGACGGCTTGATAAACAACCAGGGTCACAAACAGTAAAACACTTGAATAGAATGTAAGCGCAAAGCCAAACGCTCTAGCCGGTGCGCCCTTGTGATAACCGATAAAGAAACTTATGCGCCCAATGGCAAACAATATTGAACAGATAGGCGCGGTAGATAACCATGAAGCAGGCATCAAGAGACACCAAGCAACATAAACAGAACCCGCGATAACAATTTGCTCTAAGGTATTTTGCAGCAGGCTTTGTAATATTCCAGCTTGTTGAGAGCCTGAAGTAAGCCCACTACCATCTATATCTTCTGGGCTAAAAAATCGATATTTAGCGAGTCGCCAATGGACACAATTAACAAAAGTATGGGTAAAATTAGCGTTCCCCCAAGCACCTCAAGCCTTTGTGAATAGTGGTTAATTTCTACGTAGTTAAATGGATCATAGATAACAGCTAAAGAGATACTCAAAATTGAGAGCAGCATCGCTGATACCATCCCTTTAAATACACCCAATTGTTTTACTGTTAACGCCATCTCACTCGCCTCTTCATACTGCACCGACACATAAAAGGTAACGATTAGCTAAAGTAGACACCTCTTTCTTGATTAAGAATGTCTCTGGCGCATCGCTAAAAACTATCTCATCGCAGTTTTTACGTCTTTTTTGATAGCTTCGGTGACATGAATCAAGGGTCTGGCTGCCACTAGACTGAAAACTTTCATCGTTACATAACTGTTTTGCAAGTATGGTGGCACCGGATTTGACCTCGCTAAGCGTCGCCCCTTCCTGCTCTACTTTATTAATAATCTCATGCCAAGAAGTGTATTCGGGGGCACACTTGCTATTGAAATATTGATAGAGCGCCACTAACACGCCGATAACTAATAAGTATTTCACCGTAATTCCTTTTACCAAAAAAGCATCATGGCCATTAAGTCATCGGTTAAAACTTAAATTTCACACTTTCTAATGGCTATTTCTTATCCCTTTTAAGCACTTCACTCATATCTGGCACTATCGTTACCGGATCGAGCCGCATTTGATACCAGTTCACTCGCCAGTCAAGGTGTGGACCTGTGACTCGCCCTGTAGCCCCCACTTCAGCTATAGGTTGGCCTTGTTTGATAGATTCCCCTACTTTCACATAGAGCTTGCTAAGATGTAGAAAGCTTGAGCTGACCCCATAGCCATGATCGAGAATGATAGTCCCACCTGAATAGAACATATCCGGCACAGACAGACTGATCACCCCATCAGCAGGTGCAATAACGACAGTTCCCGTCTTAGCTGCCACATCGACACCATAATGCGGGTTACCTGGCTTACCGTTATAGACACGCTGACTACCATACACCCCAGAGATACGCCCAGTCAGTGGCCAGATAAAGTCTTGATTGAAAGATTCTATCTCAGAGAACTGACCGCGTGCAGCTTTGACTTGCTTGCTGTCTTTAGCTGAACGCGCGAGTGCTTCGGGGTCAGGCGTCATGATCTTTTTACTGATCCCATTAACACGATCAATTTTATACTCTTTCGTTGCTATCGAAAGCGGCTTAATTTGAGTCAGTCCGTCAGGATAAATCAGCTTTAATTCTTGCTCTAATTCAGCGTCGCGGGCAAAACCAAAGGCAAACTGACCGTTTGGGGTTACTTGAATAGGAGCGCCATTTAAATATGCTTGAGTGCCTGGTTCAACCTGAGCACGGATCAAGGCGCCCTGCTCCATCTTGCCAGTCAGTTCAACTTGAGCTAATGTCTGAGCAGACAATCCAGAAGCTGAAATAAAGGAGACTAACAGCAAAGCTTTAAACCTGGTAAGAATCGTCAAACAGAGCTCCTTGTTGGAAAGTTATTATGAGTTTACTGATAGATGCCGTAACGGATCAGTTAAACCCTAATCCGCACAAGATTGATTATCGCTATACGTTAGGGCCCTTGACTGAAATAGCCCCTTTACCTACCCCTTCATAAGCAATAACTTTAAACGTTTTTTCAGGTGATTGAGCGACCAGAGTGTTAGCAACAAACTCGGCGAGTAGCTCAACCGTTGTATCGTGAGGGATCACCTCGCATGAGGACTTAGGCATAGCGAGTTGAAACTCACCTTGTGGTGCCTGATAACAAAATCCATAATGGCTCTCATCATTGATACTCGCCTGTGGTGATAATGAAAGTTCACCGACTGGCACCACATCTTCTTGAGTGGCTAAATATATGTCCTTCCAGCGCTCAGCCCAATATTCGTCTAAATGTGGCGCAGCAATACCATTTTCAAAAATATTAATCGGGCTACGGTGCCCGTGAGCAATACGCTGACAATTGCCATCATGTTTTCTAAGACCATGGGAATAATGGTAAAAAGGCGTATCGTGTAACTCATTTCTCAGTGTCAGAGCAATACCCTCAACATTTTCAGGCAACGCTTCTCTCAGCGCCTTTTGCAGAAACGTGTTAACACTCTCAAAATCGATAATTTCACTAGGGATCAGTGCAAAAGCTTGAGCTGGGCAAGCTAAGTGAATATCACCTTTTAAACTATTAAAATCCATCCAAACTTTATCGCCCTGCTGCTGCCAGCGAACTTCGCTGTACGCAGTAGGAATAAGTAAACGATGATCGGCCACATTATCAATGGTGTCTTTGATCGTGCGTTTTACTTTTGAAAAGTCCAACACCATGTTTTGTTCATCTAAGCCGCCATCAAGCAAAACATCCACAATCCAACTTTCGCCTACCATGCCGCGAATTGGACACAAATAAGAAAAATCGATAACGGTTAAATCTCTAACAAAAAGTTGCATTTACGCTCCTAGGTAGAAAAACAGTCCACCTTTTTTTACGCCCATTCGGCAGGGGCCGAAAGACAAAATTGTTCAAAAATGATTTCAAATCACCTTATCAGTTCTGGCAAGTTTACATGCGAACACTGTTTTTTTCGACCCGTTTATTCCCTCTGAAGGTAAAGTTGAAAAGTACGCTTAATTTGCCATCAATATAAGTATCAAGAACAGATAAAGTAAAAAGGCGCCATAGGCGCCTTAACTCTCTTGCAAACCGTGATTTAAAACAGCTGCTATTGCCCGCCTTTCAAGCGACGGTCAAGTTGGTCTTTTAAGTTTGCGGGGACACCTTTGATCATTATGGTATCTGAAATAGGGTCATACATGACTCTTTCGCCAAGATGCGCACCATCGAAACTCAGGGTCACACCGCCACCAGTGCCGGAAAACTTTTTCAGCTGACGCAATGTTGGTTTATCGCCAGGAAACTCATCTTCTAACTCATATTCACCACTCTGAGCAAAGTCATAAAATGAATCCATGCCACTATCGGCCAGTTCATCGGCTAAATTTTTTATCTCTATATCTGCACCTACATCGCAACGTTCAGTACAGTAATCGAATACTTTCTCGCGGCACTGCTGACGCTCATCCTTTGTCAGCTCACTGCTAGACACAAAATCCTCAACAGCATTCATCAACTGTTTATTTTGTGCTTTGGTATTCACGCCTTCGACACAACCCATAAAGTCGAGGAAGAAATCAGCGACTTTACGGCCTGCACGTCCACGAATAAAGGAGATATATTTTCGTGAATCTTCATCTGCTTGCCATTCAGTAAGATCAATACGCGCCGCAAGTTGAACATCTTTAAGGTCTAGATGGGTATTTTGCGAGAGCTCCATATCATCAAGTACTGTCATTGACGACTTTGCATTGAGCAAAGAGACATATAAATAATCACTGGTCATATGGGTATAACAGGAAAGCAGTAAATATCCTCCCTGACTAAAATCATATTTAGCCAGCTCCTCTTGCAGTAATTTCCCTGCTATACCTGAAAATTCAACAAAGCCAAGCTCACCATTTCTATACTCAGTCAACGCCTGCATAAACTTAGGGTTGGCCTCACCATCTTCACCATGAGTACCAAAATGACCAAAGCCTTTACCCGCCTTCGTCGTGTAAGTCTGATGCAGCTCATCGAGCATAGCTTCAACGGCTTCACCATTTAACAGAGGTTGGGGACGTAGACGACAGCTCAACTGTCCTTCAGTGTCTTGAGAAATTGAGTGGATGATTGCTTGTTCGACGTTAATACTCATAAGCCTCGATAAAGATAATGTGGTTTAAAGTAATGGCGGTGTCACCTTTGAATAAGGTGACCAGGCCCGCTCATAATTAGAGCAGAACCTAACCTTAAAATTGCCACCTATATTGCCCGATTTGCAATAACGCTTCAACAATAAGATAGCAAAGTTAAATCCCAGAACTATTTATCCATAAGCACACGAAAAAATCGGTTACTTTCTGTGATTCATGCATAAAATTACTGCTCAATTCGCCCATTGTCTTCCATTGATATCGTGCTAGGTGTGAATTTCGGTTATCATAGGCGCCAAATATCTAATGAACAGAAACACTTTTTAAATATGGCTATACAATCTAAATATTCAAACACACAAGTTGAATCTATTATCGCAGAAATCAGTGCTGTGCTAGATAAGCATCAAGCACCTACAGATCTTAGATTGATGGTACTAGGTAACTGTGTGACTGACCTGCTTGCACGTAAGGTTCCTCAAGAGGCTAGAGCACAAGTTGCAGAGCAGTTTTCTAAAGCCTTAGCGCAATCAGTAAAAGGTTAATACCTGCTTTACTGATTGAAAAATTAGCAAACATAGTTTAAAAACATTTAAGATACTTTAGTGTTTAATAAACAAACATCTAAAACGGTAAGCGGAGCCACATGGTCGAGCGTAAAAAAGAGATGGGGCGTGATCGCGTATCACGCCTAGTAAGTTGGGGGCACTGGTTTGCCTTCTTCAACGGCTTTCTTGCTATGATCGTAGGCTTGCGCTATCTCGATAGCGTTGGCTACCCCGAAACTCTGATTGGCTGGGGTTACCTTGCCATAAGCACCATCGGCCATTTCAGCTTTTTAGCATTTATTGTTTACCTAGTTTTAGTGTTTCCAGTCACTCTGCTGTTGCCTTATTCTAAAATTCTCCGTGGTTTTGCAGCCGTTGTGGCCACTTTAAGCCTGTGTATCTTACTGTATGACACCATCATTTATGATGATTACGGCTTACACCTCAGCCCCTTTGTTTTTGACTTGGCTTGGGCCGATCTAAACGCCCTCTTACGTGGCACATCTTATATTGTCACCCCTATTGGCATTCTTATTTTAGAGCTAACCGCAGCAAACTTTCTTTGGAAGCGAATAGAGAAAATACATAAGGTTCATTGTGGTAATAAGGTTGTCGCCTTTGTGGGGCTTTGCTTTATCAGTAGTCATATCATTCATGTTTGGGCCGATGCTACTGACGTAAGAGAGATAACCCGTTTCGATGATGCCTACCCCTTGTCGTACCCTGCCACGGCTAGATCTTTTATGGAAAGCCATGGCATTGACAGTACACAGCAACCAAAGAGTTCTCTCAAAAGTAGTTTGAACTATCCAGTAAAACCGCTGCAATGTACCGCCAACGTTGAGGCACAAACAAATATACTATTACTGACTGTAGACAGCTTAAGAGCGGATATGCTGGATAATAAAACCATGCCTTTCCTTAGTCAGTACAGTGACAATAACCAAGCATTTCATCACCACATAAGCGGTGGCAACCAGTTTAATAGCGGAATGTTTTCTATCTTATATGGTCTTCAAGGTAGCTACATTAATGCAAGAGGCCTATCTGAAAAGTCTCCATTACTGACACAAACATTAAAACAGCAAGGCTATCAATTGGGGTTATTTGCTGCCGCAGAACTCTCCCAAATGCCCCATGCAAGTTTTAATGATTTTGAGCAAATCTTATCTGCTCCCAACGACAGTGGTGCACAGCAAGACATTCAATCAGTAGTACACTTTCAAGAGTGGCAATCAAAGCAACAAACACCTTGGTTTGGCTTGATTAACCTTAAAGCCCCTGACAGTTACGATACCCCTATCGGTTTCTTAGGGATTGAGACGGTTAAAGCAAAAGAGAAATTAAAACCCGCTCAACGGGTACTGTTTAATCAGTATCGTCAGTCGCTGAATTTTATTGATCAAGAGATTGAGAAAATTGTGACTTCATTGCCTGAAGACACAATAGTGATCATTACTGGTGTTAGCGGCAAACTCTTTACCAGTAACCCTAACGAAGCGCGTAGTAACTTGTCACCTGCCAATGTACATGTTCCCTTAGTGATTCATTGGCCGCAAGCTCAAGCCAAAGATATCAATTACCGTACTAGTCATTACGGCATTGCCCCAACCCTAATGACACAAGTACTTGGCTGTACGAATGTAACTTCAGATTATAGTGCAGGACGTAGCTTACAACAGCCAGATGAAGAGTCCTGGATCTATGTCGGTGATAATAGAACCTTTGGCATCTACCAAAAGTCAGAGATAACCGTTATCGACAGACATGGTAAATATCGAATTTATGATAACGATTATAAACAGCGCCTTCGCAAGAAAATGAGTGCACCAGAACTGATTGAGGTCATGCGTGAAGGTCGCCGGATGTATAACCATTAACACCTGACGAATACGCCAACAAAATAAAAGGTAGCGCTTATGCTTTGGCTACCTTTTGCATACCCATCACTTTAAAAGCTTACAAACTAAGCAATTAGCGCATTCATATTGACTATTGTCTTGCAGAACCTTAAGTGAATTGATAAAGTTCTGCCTCACCTAGAGAGCCCCCAAGTAACTGTCTAGGTATCTTAGTTCTTACTAAGAAGCATCTCGGGATATGGCCTAGTCCGGTAAGGCGCTTGTCTGGGGGACAAGAGATCGCAGGTTCAAATCCTGCTATCCCGACCACATTAAAAAAGCCAGACTTACTCAGTAAGTCTGGCTTTTTGCTTTCTAGCATCTTGCCCTTGCCCCACAATTTATACCTACTTATGAGCTAGCAAGATCAAAAAAGCCAGACAATTGATGCCTGGCTTTCACTGGAGTGTAAAGTTAGCAGACCTCTATACAATAAACATGAGACCCAGGGAGAGAGCTGCTAAATCATCTTTACTCGTGGCAATCAGCACACTCAGTGATCTTCATATCTGGTGTGTGCATTTCCATATCAAGCTCATGTGCACTGCCCATATCATGACAATCATTACATGTAGCAATCGTCGCTTCTGATTCAGTATGCATAGTTACGTCGATCTTCTCGTGACAATCGGTGCAATCAACAGCCATTGCAGAACCTGCGAATGCGAGCGCGGCGAACATAGTTAAATATTTCATCTCTATACCTCTTGAACTTGGGATATTCCCCAAGCCTAATTTTTAAACGGCTTGCATAAGAGGCTAACACCTCTTTGACTAACCACATTGCATCTTGTACCTCCAATTTTATCGATTAGTATTAATCGAATCTTAATTTGGGTGACTATTCTGAATACTTGCTTAACGGATCATCTTTTAGAATTCGAAATTGTGACTTAGGTCAGAAGCATAGCGATATTCAACACAATAACGTTATCAAAGCAGATTGTATTATGTTTACTTTTCAAACAGAAACCTCTAAGCTGATTTCGCTAAATAGTCTTTTGATAAAATCAGTATTCCCTCTCAAGGAGCATTTGCCTCAATGAACAACTAACACCTGTTTTCCAATGTTATCTCTTTATCTGGAACCCAGGGTTAGACGGCGATGCTCTATCTGCTCAATGCAATATTTTTATGCTTTACGCACTCACTTTATGCACGTTGAATATATGTCTGATTTATAGTTTAAAACTATGAACTGCAAATATATTGCTAATGGCAGAAAATGATAAAAGCTCGCCTCCCCTGCTTCCACCATTAATGGAGGCACTATGCCCATACTGAATGCTCAAAAAATTACTTTTACATTACCCACGGGAGAATCATTGTTTAGTGACATCTCCTTATCTATTGATTGCAAATTTTCGGCAATCATAGGCCGAAATGGCGTTGGGAAATCAGTACTTGCATCGATACTGGCTGGCAAGTTACGGCCCGAATCAGGACAAGTTTCTCAACCCTTTGAGCACCTAGGCTACTTTAGCCAACAATCTCAAGACATAGATACAGAGCAAAGCATTGCCCAGTTTATGGGGGTGGCGACAACACTTGAAGCTATCACCAGAATCGAGTCAGGCCAGTATTCCACAGAGGACTTAACGCTAATAGGTGATAATTGGCAAGCAGGTGAGCACTTAATCAGAGCATTAGGTGAAATAGCCATCACATCTACATTAGAAACTCGTTATTCACAACTTAGCGGTGGAGAGCAAGCTAAACTTCGCCTGCTAAAACTATTTAACTCAAAACCTGAGTTTCTCATTTTAGATGAACCCTCGAATCATATGGATGCTATTAGCCGGCAATGGCTTTTATCACAGATTAAGAAGTGCAGAGCGAAGGTGCTGCTTATTAGCCACGATAGGACGCTCCTCCATCATGTGGATATTATCTTTGAGCTAACCAGTTTGGGTTTAACTCAGTATTTGGGTAATTACCATCACTTCCAAACATGCCAACAAACCCATTTAGCAGCCCTTGAACGTAAACTTACAGATGCTCATTCTAGGCAGAAGCAGCTAACTCGCCTCAAACAACTCAACCTTGAAAAAGCACAGCAAAGGGCTTCAAGTGGAAAGCGTCTGAGAAAATCGACAAGCCAAGCAAAAGTTCTCCTCAACACCATGAGGGATAAGGCTGAGAAATCAGCATCATCCCGTAAAATACAGAGTGGACACTTGCTCGCACAGAACCGTGACACTTTGAATCAGTTATCACTCCAAAAAGAGTCAGTGAAACCGCAAAAGCTCTATTTTCAAGAAGCGGAAAAGGGCATACAACAAAAGCGATCGTGTCTGCTTAGCATTCAGGCGCTAAAGCTCCCCTATACTAATAATCCCCCTTTAAACTTTCAGCTGTTAAGTGGAGATAAACTTTGGCTTTCAGGTCATAACGGCTGCGGTAAATCCACATTGATGAAAGTTATTCTAGGCAATCAGTCGTCTAAAAGTGGTCAAGTCTATCGTGGTGCGCCGCTATTTTATTTAGATCAACACTTTGACCTTATCAAGCCAGAGCTCTCACTACTCGAGCACCTCTGTCATTATTGTTTAAATCAGCCAATAACACAGAGTCACACTTTATTAGCAGGCATTGGCTTTCGTGGTCAAAGTGTACATAAAAAAGCGAGCAAACTCAGTGGCGGTGAGAAGATGAAACTCTGCATGCTTATTGTCTCCCACCAAACACCAGTCCCCCTACTCTTACTCGATGAACCCGACAACCACTTAGACATAGAGTCTAAGACTCAGCTGAGCGAAACGCTAAGCATGTATCAAGGCAGCTTTATATTGGTCAGCCATGATAGTCAGTTCATCAAAGGCTCAGTTGTGACTCATACCATCGAGTTAACAGGCAAAGAAAATGTAGAAGGATTAACCGAATCACAAAGATAACTAAATCTAGTGACTGTTTTACCCTTGCAAGATTGGTATCCCTTCATGCTTATGATATTTTACTGACCACATTAACATTACGAGACTTTTATCATGCCAAAGGCAAGTGATATCAAAAAAAATATCGCCATCGAATTTAATAATAATGTCTACATTATTAGGGATATTGAGCGTTCTGTTCCACAGGGACGTTCTGGTGGTAGCTTATACCGCATGCGTATGTACGATGTCGCTACAGGCTCTAAAGTAGACCACACTTTTAAAGCTGATGAGATGGTGAGCCTTGCTGACTTAAGCCATCACGATGTGACCTTCTCTTATATCGATGGTGATGAGTATGTCTTTATGGACGTCGCTGACTATACGCCTTATCACTTTAACAAAGAGGCGATAGCGGAAGAGCTACTCTTTATCACAGAGGAAACTCAAGGTTTACATGTGCTCACCGTCGATGGTGCACCTGTGGCGATAGAGTTGCCATCTCATGTGGATTTAGTGATTGTTGAAACCGACCCGTCAATCAAAGGGGCGTCAGCAAGTGCGCGTACTAAGCCTGCTACTCTCTCAACAGGACTAACAGTTCAAGTCCCTGAGTATATTGCCAATGGTGAAAAGATTAAGATTAATACTGCTGAACAGAAGTTTATGAGCCGTTCTGACTCTAAATAATCTTTAGCTACCAAAGCTGTTATATCATAAAAAAAACCTCCGATTTAGGAGGTTTTTTTATGATATTGGTCTAAATTTACCAGTGTGCGCTAGCAGGTTATCAGCACTTGCCTACAGCGGGTATTTTTCAACATATCGTTATATTCCTCAAATGAACAATACTGACGACTGTGTTTTCTCACCTCAACGCCATTTAGGAATAGTGCGCTTTGATGCTCACAATATGCCTGATATGCGCCTTCAAGATTATTCTTTAGCAAACTATTCAGCTCTCTTTCACATATTGAGCGTTCAAAAACTGATGTTTGACTCATCACCTTAGTCTCTAAAACCATGGCTTACTCCATCACAATGACAAGGCTTTATCGGCTTCTTCTTGCTGTTTTCTTTGCTCTGCTAATTGCTTCTGTAATCGAATATCTTTAGTTATTCCATACACAATAAATGACAGTAGTATGAACAAACCAATGCCGACTTTAAAAATGTGCTCAGTGATAATATTGTCCATCTCAACATCCATTAAGTTATCAACCGCTTATATTTATAAGCACTTAATGAATTATCAGCGACAACAATGAAGATAAACTTAAACTGATCACAACAGCGACAATGCAAGCGATAAAGACTGCAATGCATTAACCAAGGTAAAACCTACCCCACCAAATTAACTGCAAAGCGATCACCTGACAGTCAAAAAAGAAACAAAGGCATCAACCGAATGTTACACCTTCAGCTAAACAAGTTACTTAAGGGTAACTTTGCCTAAATAACCAGCATGACGCTTTATTTTGTTACATTTCTGTTGAGGAAAGAGATATAAGCCGCTAGCATCTATATATAGCCGCAATGGTGATGAATATAAGGCATTAATGTTCAAGATAAATTATAAGCATCTTCAACTTTCTCTACTTTTAGGTGTAATCGGCCTAATTGTTAACTTGTACCCCATTCCCCTGTTTGGCAATGTACAACTAATTTTAGGCAACGCAAGCTTCATTGTTGCTGCTATTATTCTTGGTCCTAGCTACGCCTTAGTAACGGCTTTTCTCTGCGCGATTGGGCTATATGTCTCTTGGGCCAGTCCTCATGTTTTCCTTATCTTCTGTTTAGAAGCCGTCTGGCTGGGACTTGCTAGAAGAAAAGATATCTATTCTCTATATGCAGACATTGGGTTTTGGCTTATTTTAGGCATGCCGCTGTTTGTATTATATGTCTATCTATTTTCTTCGCTTCCTGAAAGCCACCTCACTTTTATTACGCTAAAACAAGGGATTAATGGTTTATTTTGTGCAGCTATTGGCTCACTTGCCGTCACAGTACTTTCAGGTTTATGGCATTTTGAAGATAAGATTAAAGATAAAAAAAGACGTAGCTTCAACGCTCAGTTGACCTATAGCTTTGCTTTAGTGTTAACGATCTCTTTATTAGGCTCAGCATTAATATTCAACCATCAAGTGATCTTAAAACAACAAGAGAGCTTACAACGCAATTTGCAAGACTCAGTGACTCACTTAGGGCAAGCTACAGAGGCTTTTTTAGATACCCACAAACAGGCTATTGATAATGCTTCTAATTGGTTAAGTCTTTCAAGCACAGACATATCTGACTGGCAACGTAAACTGGCTAAACTGCATCAAAGCTATCCCGGCTTTGCCACTATGCTGGTCACAGATGCTGATGCACGCATTACTGCTGCTAGCCCGCTTTCGAACCTTGGTATAGAGAAGGTCAAAAACAGAGAGATAAGCATTGCCGATAGGCATTACTTTAAAGAAGCATACTTTAACCAGATCACCTATATCTCGCCCGCCTTTCTTGGCAGGGGCTTTGGCAGTGATCCCATCGTTGCTATAAGTGCACCAATATATGGTAGCGAGGATAAAAAGCAGCCCACAGGGATCATTGAAGGGTCTTTTGATTTAACAAACTTTGCTCATATTGAGCATAAAAATAAAGTCTACCAACAGCAATCTATGATTATCATTGATGAAACTGGTAGGGTTATCTATGCATCAGAGCAATTAGGCCTGACTCCTTTATCACTATTTACATGGGCGCTAAGTGGTAAAGATTACAAAACCACACTGCCGATGCTAAACCTACACGACATTGAAAACCCGAATCCAGAATATGTCTATGATCGTTATATTCTCACCAATGATTGGCAGCTCTTCCTTGTCCAGCCTTTTTCACCACTGCTTATCGTATTACAGACGCAATTTCTTACGACATTTGCATTATTAATCCTGTCCATCGTCATCACTGTCGGTGTAACGAGAGTGCTCAGTAGTAGGTTGACCCAGCCACTTGGCGTCATTGCCAAAAGGTTCGCCAAAGAGGGACACTCTAAAGCAGAGGACTACCATATCAATGAAGAGTCTCCGATTGAGTTCTTAAATTTATATAAGAGTATTAAACGCAGTAAACAGGAGCTTATCTCTTATCAGCTAGAGCTAGAAGAGAAAGTTGCCTTAAGGACCTTTGAGCTTGAAAAAGCCAATATAAAACTTCAGACCTTAGTGGAAAAAGATGAGCTAACCTCGCTCTATAACCGACGTTATGCCGAAGCAAAATTTAGGTCGACACAAGACTTTTGCCAACGTAGTGATGAGGTCATGGCTCTCGTTATCCTAGATATTGATAACTTTAAAGCCATTAACGATACCTATGGCCACCTTGGCGGTGATGAATGTCTGCGTCAGCTGTCCAAAGAGATGACGAGCTATTTTAAACGCGACACTGACGTTATTGCTCGTTACGGTGGTGAAGAGTTTTTATTAATACTCCCCTTCTGCAATGTATTGATGATAGAGAAACATTTAAATGAATTACGCCTCAAGGTGAAGGCACTAACCATAGAGAATCCTTACGACAAGCGCCCTATTTCCATGACTGTCAGCATCGGAGCCCTCATCGATAATGCGAGTTTCAGTACTCAACTAGATGACTGGTTTAAACAAGCTGATCTCAATCTATATCGTGCAAAAGATGAGGGCAGAGATAAGGTTATTATCTCTATGCCACTGCCTAAATCAGAGCACTAAAACGATGTATGAATGTCTGAGATAAAGTCATCTGCTTTCTCAATCATATAGGGGAAAAAAGGGTTCCATTTTTGCCTTAAGATCTCGTCGGCAGAGACCCCTAACACTCCCCGCTCACCTCTTGAAGAAGCCGCTCCTATCTGTATTCTCTCAATATAATTGACCCCTTCAGGGCCGTACAAGCTGTCCTCAATAGGAAATGGCAAAGCCACATGAGACAGTGAAAATACGTTATAGGGCCAGCTTGTTGCCAAACTGACTTTCTCAGTATCTCCATTAGCAAAGTAAGTTTCCGCTTCAACATCTCTCAGGTTTTCATGGGTTGCTAAATTATTATGTACGAGGGTCAAGTCATAATCTAAGTACTGGGTATTAAATAAACCTAAGTGATCAAGCATAGGATCTTCAGGTATGAGTCCCATATTGATGTCAGTGCGATTAATATCAAACACCACCAACTGATGATTATGTTTAGGGAGTTTGTGATAAAGCCCTGTAAACACAGCCTCAGTTGATACCGTATCATCCGTCAAGGACTGAAAGGTTAATATCGAGGGCAAAGCCATCAATTGCTCATCTGTCAGCTGTTGCAAAATATGCTGATTTCGCTCGGCTAGCTGATACACAACATCGCCAGCATTAACAGCAAAAGAGTTATATTTAAAGGGATCATACTCTGTCTGAATGCTGTTCCAACTCAGCTTTTCTAGCCCTAATAACTCACCGAGTTTAGCCTGCCACTGCGCGCCTGCTGCGACGGGGGGTAAACCAATAGCCGGGGAGATAAACACCATGGCGGAGTAATCTGGCTTTTGCTGAGCTAAGACACGCTCCAATTCATGGTTTAACGCCAGTGCCGCTCCCGTTGAAAACCCAACCACATAAATGGGCTTTCCCTTAAGTTGTTTGTTCAAGTGTTCTGAAGCAAGGGATACTGCAGCAGCCATATCTTGCCACTTAACATCGACTAAACCCGATGGGATAGTCCCGTGCCCAGGAAGTCTTAGACCAAGAATATGGGCTTTACCCTTGAAGTGTTTAGCAACATGAGAAAGTGCATAAGGTGAGTCCGACATACCGTGCAGCAAGAGCACGCCATAATCAGCGTCTTCCTTTGACCACTCATAGCTTTTGTTCCAATCGATACGCCAATTTTGTGGATCAGCTAAACTACCCCTTACATACCGATTTAAAACAGATGGGTGAGGAGCTTGAGTTTGATCGTAGATCTTGCGCTCGACCTCCTCGAAAAGCTTTTGCTCTAGAGAGATATATTGAGAAAAAGTCTCAATGGCCAAGCTGCTATTATACTCTGACTCTAAATCAACCGTGTGCCAGATATCCAGATCTGGTCTTGAGTTCAGTAGCCAAACTCCCGTCGCTAACAGGGCAATAAAGATCCCTATAGAAGCATAAATTAATGCCATGACAAGGTGTTTAGTGGAGCCAATAACAATGGTTTTCATATTTTCCCAATAAGTTTCCCGCTAGGCTTGCAGATATAGCCTCAGCAAAAAATCAATTATTTCCGTTAACTTACATGCTTTTGCGAGGTAAAATCTACCAATACTTGAATCGGCTCAAATTGGTGAGAAAAAATGGACGAGCGCTCTACTCTTCATTCGCTTGGTTGTCAGACTGCTAAACACTGTTACTACCTGCCAAACTGCCCTTCGCTTCCCAATAACTGGCATCTAGATTCAGCTGATGCCATCGCTCAATTGATTGCAGAAAACGGTAATCACTGGCGAAAGATTTTCACCATAATGGCTAAGCTTAGTGTTATTGGCACTGATTGGAAGAATTATAGAGATAGCGAGTTATTAAAACAAAATGAACAGATTCTTTTTGGCGCCACATCACTAAACAGCAGTGCTGACTTACACTTAGTTATCGGCTCTGTATCGGCAGAAAAACTCGCCCTGAGTCATCACAACGCTCAGTTTAAGGCTATAGATGAGCAAGAAAAAGTTAGTTCAAACGGCAGTGATGTTATCCTCTGCCCCTATTTAGATTATCGACAATTTCCAAATATACTCATAGAGCAAACAAGAAACCACTTAGCTGCTAATAACAAAAGCTAAAAAAAGCGCCTAAGCGCTTTTTTATCAAACTAATTCTCAGCTAGAATAATTTAACCATTCACATTAATCATTCATATTAGTCATAGATAGTTGGTATCGGCTCACGCTTATGCTGAGTCGACTTATAGATAGCCACAAGTCTATCCTCTACAACTGCATCGACAACCTTCCCCTCGAGAAAGTCATCAATCTCATCATAAGTCAGGCCTAATGCGACCTCATCTTCCAGCTGTGGCTTATCATCTTCAAGATCGGCCGTTGGTGCTTTATGTACTAAGATATCTGGCGCTCCTAGAAAACCGGCGAGCTGCCTAACTTGTCGCTTATTAAGCCCAAATAGAGGGGCCAAATCACAAGCACCGTCGCCCCACTTAGTATAAAACCCAGTAATGTTTTCAGCGCTATGATCGGTACCGACCACCAAGCCTCCAGTTAACCCCGCTATTTCGTACTGAGCAACCATTCTCATTCTTGCTTTTACATTGCCTTTTACAAAATCAAGCTTATTGGTATCACTAATAGCAATTCCTGCAGCCTCTAGGCCTGAAAGCGTGTTGTTATGAATACCTGCAACACCTTCATGAATATTGACAGTCACCTGCTTTGAGGGAGCAATAAACTGGCAAGCCAACTGTGCTTCATCTTCATCTTTTTGAACATTGTAAGGTAATCGAACAGCAATAAACTGATAAGTACCTTCGCCTACTTCTTGATTGAGTTCATCAACTGCGAGCTGGCACAATCGTCCGGTAAGTGATGAGTCAACACCACCGCTTATCCCCAAAACGATACTGTGGCAGTGTGATTCCTTGAGTTTAAGTTTGATAAAAGCCACACGTCTTTGCACTTCATACTCTGGCTCAATAGCGGGTTGAACCTTCATTTCACGTAGAATCTGTCCTTTCACAAGCTGAGCTCCAATCAAAATACGATATTTAGCAAATGAGCTTGCTATTATGAGCCAAAATGCTGATTAATACAGTGTTATCTTGCAACATATTTTAAGGCTGCAATTTTTTACTAGCTTATATAATTAGCTAGCCGCTAAAATGAAAATAACTCAACAGAATCGCTTTTGATTGGTGCAACTTGATGCTCGAAGAAAAAATTGAATATTGGCATAATCCAATTGCACCTGAAATCGAGCTCAGCAGAGCCAGTTTTCAGCACTTCGAATTCGACCAACATGTCCATCTCGATTATCACATAGGCGTGGTCACCAAAGGTGGGCAAAAGTACCAACATAAAGGTAGCAGTTATCAATTGGATAAAGGCTTTATATCAACGTTAAATCCAGATGAAGCCCATAATGGCCAAAGTACCCAAGAACAGGGCTATCAAGCCAGTATTATGTCGATTCCAGTTGAGTACGTTAATCACGTGGCCAGTGAGCTAAAACTTAAGGAGCAGTTCTTCCGCGACCCTCTTGTTTGGGCGCCCGATCTGCATCAAGCCTTTTCTCAGCTGCATCACTCTCTCACTTGCCAGCAAATGAGCCAAAACCGCCTTGCTATTGAAACTCACCTATTGGCCTTAACAACCGAGTTGTTCACACGCTTTGGCTCTGTCAAAACTGGAGACACTGTTAACCATAAACTCAGTGCGCAGCAGTTACTTGATATTAAAAGTCAGTTTCACGATGAGCTGTACAGAGAGTTTCAACTTGATGATTTAGCTGCATCAGCGGGGTTAAGCAAGTTTCAATTTTTACGTCAGTTCAAATCTGCGACTGGCATGACGCCTCACGCTTATTTAAAAAGGATCAGGCTTGAGTATGCCAAAAAAGCCTTAGCCAAAGGGCAAGCGGCCATAGATATTGCCCAGCAAGTCGGGTTTTTCGATCAAAGCCATCTTAATAAAGCCTTCAAAAGTGCATTTCTTATTACGCCTTCCCACTTTCAAAAACGAGTGATATAACCTCAGCTCGCCTATAGCGCACTTGGCGTGAGTCGCAAAAATGCTACAGTGATGAGTAGCTGCAATAATTTACAATACCCTAGCCTCGCTATCGGTCATGATAGGCCTAACTTAGTCACTTGGACCGCAATATGGAACTGAATCTTCTTCTCTCATTAGCTATTATTCATTTAGTGGCATTAGCAAGCCCAGGGCCTGACTTTGCGCTCGTGGTTAAAATGGCAAGTCAAGAAAGTCGCGCCACAGCCATTGCTTCAGCTGTTGGGATCTCGGTCGCCATCTTGCTGCATAGTTTACTCAGTCTTACTGGGGTGAGTTTAGTGATAAAAAGCTCTGCGATACTGTTTATGTCAGTCCAGTTAATCGGTGCCACTTATCTGGGCTGGATGGGGCTAGGTGCGATCCGCAGCGCTATAGCGCACTTCAAAGAGGTGTGGAGCAAAACGTCGTCCACTCAGCGCCTTGATGGTGAGGCAAATGAGCCGCTTTGCAATGGGCTCACCATAAAACAAGGCTTTATGCAGGGGCTTTATACCAACCTGCTCAACCCTAAGGCCATGGTGTTTTTCATCACGTTGTTTTCTGCCTTAATTACGCCAGATATTAACCTTATTACAAAAGTCAGCGCTGTGACGATAATGCTTCTGCTGTCACTAATCTGGTTTGTGTTTATCGCGTTAGTGTTATCAAAACCCAATATTCAACTGAGGGTCAGACAAGCCAGTCCTATTATAAACTTAGTCACAGGACTGCTATTTGTATCTGTTGCTATTGTTATCGTCAAAGGCGCTATCTAGACAAACACCTTGCTTAGCGATTTGGCCGCTAAGCAAGGAAAATAACCATCATATAACTCATCAGATAAACGCATTAGATAGCGTCGCTTATTTTTATCATTTTCATTTTATGACTAGTACAACCAACTTATCCTCAGACCAGCATAAAGTTGCTTTCCCTGCTTCATCTCATCAGATTTTAACCCTTTTTGTGGCGTTATATGGTTCAGGTGACCTTGAACTTGCAAACGATCGTTAATGACATGCATCGCCTCTAAACCGAGTTGAAAGTGACTTGGACCTGAATAGTCATCAATAACAAAACCAAAGTCGACAGCCTGTGTCCCATAGATGCTAAGAGATGTCTCATCAGTCAGCCACCAGCTGTTACTGTGTATGCTGACTTCAACAAAGTGACCACCAGCTTGCAGGGAGTAGGTATAGTCAATGGAAGGGGTAAACCACTGAGATGCGGTATACACCCATTGGGAGACCAGTTCAGTATCCCTGTCACGCTCAGTGCCATACACCTGGATAAATTGTAGCCCGATTGATAGCTCAAACTGAGGAGGCGTAGGAATGTCGAACCCTACACCAAAATTTAGCTCTGTATAATCTTCAATCACTCCTCTGCCTAAGGCCAAAGAGAGAGTGAGCGCTTCTTGCTGTAATTGTGCCTCTGTCCAGATTATCCCTCCATTGTCTAATTGATTACGGCCTTGGGCCATGTACAGAGACTCAACGTCGACAGCAAATTCAAATTCTCTATTCATCTGCTGCAGATGATTATCTTCTGCCCCCTCTAATGCCGCTGTAAATGCCTGACTGGCCGTTGAAAATAACACCAAAACTAACATCAAAACGGTCACTGAAACTAACACTAAGAATTTTGCTAGCATGTGAGCAAAAAAGCGGCTTATACATATAAAAAGACCATAGGTCTGCTGTTGGTAGGACATGGCTTGTCCTCCTATATCGTGTAAATACTTATCGGGACTAAACCCCATGAGATTTGCTCTTCCCCATGAGGTAAGAGCAAGTTAGGCTAGAACTAGTTGATTAAAATTAAAGAGGTAATATAGAAATAGATCAGTAAGCCCGTGACATCGACTATGGTTGTGATAGCTGGGCTTGCCACCACAGCAGGATCTTGACGACACAATTTAGCCACTAACGGTAAAGCCGCGCCAATCACAGTTGCAGTCACGACCTGAAAAAAAAGTGCTAAAGCAATCGCACAGCCTAACATGGTGAGGGTGATACTTTCAGGCAGCGTCGTGCCTTGAGAAAGAAATAACACTTTTGCAAATGAGACCGCGGCAAGCCCTAAACCGATAAACAGAGACACCCGCAGCTCTTTCCAGAGCACATCACACCAGTTTTTCAGTTTAAGTTCACCCAGAGCCATAGAGCGCACTATCACCGTTGATGCTTGGCTCCCCGCATTTCCCCCAGTATCAGCAACCATAGGCATATATAACGCCAAAATGGTTAATGCCATAATGGCATCGTCATAGCTCTGAATAACCATACCAGAAAGGATCCCAACCGCAGCTAAACCCAAGATCCAATATATGCGTTTATGAACATGCTCAAAGACTGATGTTTCAAGGTAAGGAGTATTATCGTGTGCTCCCTGTATCCCCATCAGCATCTCTACATCTTGTGTTTGCTCTTGCTGAAGTACAGACATAGCCTGTTTAGCATTAATCACACTAACAGGCCTGCCCCACTGATCGACCAGTGGTACATAGTCGTGTCTGCTATGCTGCAGCGATGAAACAGCCTCCTCCCTATCAGTGCTGACATGGCAGGGGCTGACATGTTCGGCAATCCCTTCGAGCAGTTCATCATCACTCAATATAAGCAGTTGATGCAATTCAAGCATGGCTTGATAGCAGCCTTGCTCGTCAGTAATAAACGCAATTTGTTTATCAAACTTATCACTTGACCTTTGCAGCTGAGAAATAGCCTCATCGACTCGTGTATCTGCCGTAAAGTGTAGATATTCATCTGTCGATGCTACGGCGATAACTGGGTGAGCTTCATCATTGATTCTCTCTAAATCAGTCATAAACCTCGCTGGTATCAGGCCAATGACAAGCAGCTTTTCAGCTTCAGGTAGGCAGCGATATACTTGGACACACTGAATTAATGTCAAGCTATCTAGCCAACGTTGAATAACATGGGTATTTTGTTTTTGGATAAACTGAACAACTTCTAATTTACCACTCTCTGAATCTTGATGAGTTTGGCTTTTATTAAATAAGTCGAAAGTTAAGTTGTCGTTGATACGTGTTGAAATTTCTGCTGTGATTTCGGACATGTGTAGTCCTCCCAAAAAAAGGATATTTTTCAAGACATTCACAAGACCATTAAAATATTTTTCAAAATATAGTTAATAGAATATAAATGAATTTTATTTTATTTATAAGCGGGAGTTAACAGCGAGGTGGGAATAATATATTGCAGAGTTAAGCGTTCATATCACTAAATTGATTCATACAATTCCTGCCACACCGTTTACTCTACTCGGAGGGATATCGGTTTCCATTGGTCATTCCTATTTGTTTTAGTCACCGGCATACAAGCGATGAAGACATTACGCCATCAAAACTTATCATTACCTTAACGCTAAACGATTCGGCTCAATAAGTTTAAGTTCAATAAGTAGATAGCCACATAAGCGTTGAGTTAGCTAACTCATCACTAGTCTATTTAAGTTTTTACAGGTCTGGATTAGGGGATGTGCAGTGAGCGGTAAAGAGGGAGGAAACTGAATGAAATAGTCTTAAATTATTTTTATCAGAAACGGCTCCTCAAAGTGCAAGTGCAACTTCCCTTTAAACTGTCAGTATCCATATAATGGCCTCTTCTAATAATTTGTGCGAAATTATAAGAGCATCCGACAAGATGTCAACAACAAACAGCACATTATTAAAATATAAGCCTCAAGCTTAATTAAACATTAATAAAACCATGTTTAAACAGTACGGCAAACCTAATTAAACGAGCCAGAATTAAAGCGATTAATATTAAATAAGCCAATAAAAGGTACAATTTAAAAAGCCAATTAACGAAAGCTATTAACTAACATTCATTAATATATCCGTCCAAATTAAACCCGCTAGTATTTATTAAAAATATGGTAAAGCACTAGCGGCTGGAGATAGATGATCTTTATTAAAGTACCAATAATCGATTACACCAGTTGATGCTTTTCAAGTCGGTACAAGAAAGCCTTATAACTTAACCCTAAAAACTTCGCTGCTTTGGTCCGATTCCCCTGATGTTTATTCATCGCTTGCTCTAAGCAGTTTTTCTCGAAGGCCTCCCACTCTATCCCTTCGTCCGGCAATGAAAACTGATTGGTATTAAGTGGTTTAGGCTGTCCTGCCAGCTCTTCAATCATTTCATCTTCATCACCAAGCAAGACAAAGCGTTCAATTCGATTCGCAAGCTCCCTGACATTACCTGGCCAAGGATGATCAAGTAGCTGTTTTAACGTGTTAGCAGTCAGTTTAGGCTGATCCATTTTATATTGGCCTGCATGTAACTTAAGAAAATGCTCTACTAATCTACCAATATCTTCTTGGCGTTCCCTTAAGGGTGGCATATTGATCGGAACCACATTAAGTCGGTAGTAGAGATCTTCTCTAAACCGTCCTTCTGCCACCTCATGCTTTAAATCTCTATGGGTAGCCGCTATAACCCTCACATCTAACGTTATCTCACCATTTTGCCCTAAACGGCTAATGACTCCCTCCTGCAAAAAACGTAACAGATTGGTTTGCTGTAACAGGGGTAATTCACCAATTTCATCCAAGAAAATCGTACCACCATCAGCCGCTTCCAGCTTTCCTATCTTAAGTGCTGTAGCACCTGTGAATGCCCCTTTTTCTGCACCAAAAAGCTCAGCTTCTGCGAGTGATTCAGGGATTGAGCCACAATTGATAGCAATAAACGGCTTATGCTTTCGCTCTGACAATTGGAACAGTGCTCTCGCTGCCAACTCTTTACCTGTACCACTCTCGCCACCAATCAAAACTGTTGCATCTGTGGCGCTGACTCGTTGAACACGGCTATAAACCTTCTGCATACAGGCCGCTTTTCCCACTAAGCCCACCAGCTCTTGTTGCTGAGAAAGCTCAGTGGTTAACCTGCGATTTTGTTTTTTCAGGATTAAAGATTTAGCTACCTTTTCAATAGCTAGCAGCAGCGATTGCCTTTGATATGGTTTAGACAAATAATCATCTGCACCAGCCTGCATGGCATCAACGGCGTGGGTAATCGTGCCGTACGCAGTCGCAATAATGAAGCCCATGTCAGGATGTTCTCGTCTGACATAATTGAGTAAATCCATGCCACTTAACTGACCTAACTTCCAATCGGAAAATACCAAATCTGCCGTACTTTGTTTTAGCATTAAAATCGCGGATTCAACACTATCAGCGCTACTCACTAAGTAGCCGTTGGCCTCTAGCATTTGTGAAATTAAGCTACGCTGATCAGGTTCATCTTCAACCACTAGAATTTTTAACTGCTCTTGTTTCATACTGTACTACCTGACGCTGAGTTAATTAACTTAGAGAATGTTAATGTCACAATCGTGCCCCCACTAGGATTATCTTCAAAGCGTATATCACCGCCATAATGGCCTTTTATCAGACGCTCCGCGATATACACTCCCATGCCTGTCCCTTCCGTTTTCGTCGTAACATGCGGCTGACACAATCTGTCTCTGACTTCAGGCATGATGCCTTTACCGCTATCTTTAACCACAACTTGATAATGATCCTCTTCACTTTCTAAAGACACCGCTACGTAACCATCATCGGGCGTTGCCTCAACGGCATTAATTAAAACCGCATGAATAATGCTCCTGATCTCAGATTCTGCACCATTTACTGATGCAGATAAACGCGCAGAGTCGAAGCTAATCTTTGGTTTAGTGCCAGTAATAGAAAGCTCGAGCAAAATATCATGCACGATAGGGTTAATAGGCACTAAATGAGTACGATTAACTTCATTGCTTGATAGGGTCAGTAACGACTGGATACTTTTATCCATCATCGCTATCTTTTGCTGAATTTTTTGTAACAGCTCAGCGCCCTCCTCTTTACTCTGAGCCTGCATAGCGCCCTCTGACAGCAAGCCGACAGTATGCAATGGGTTACGTAAACTGTGTGCTATGCCTCTGGTAACCTCACCTAACTCAGCAAGCTGCTGCTGTTGAGTCATTAACTGCTCTTTTTCGCTAAGCTGAGCTAACTTACGACTCATACGGTTAAAACCATTCAAAATGGCTTTAAGCTCTTTGACACCTTTCTCTTCAACTTGAAAGCCTAATTCACCATCACCCAGTTTCTGGTGACCTTTCGCCAAATTAGTTAACGGTGAGCTAATATAATGACTCAGCACATAAGCTAAAATTAACGCGACTATAGAGGTCAATAGTATGAGCCCAAGCATGGACTCACTGAATCGTTCCAATTGGTTATTGGTATTTTTATTGGGAGTCGCTATGTCATGTGAATATTGAACTGACACTTCACCACTCGTTGGAAAAGTGGGCGCTTCGATAATAGCCACATTGCCTTGTTCTAACCAATTATTGGTATCAATCTCAATCTGACTAACAGCTTCATGAAGACGTTCTCGATAACTGGAAGCCGCCTCGCGCCTAGCTTCTCTGCGAACTTCAATAATATTTTCAGACTGTAATTTCTCTAGCTCTTTTTCATGAGCAGCCATCTCATATAGGTGCGCTTGTAATTCAGCTTGCTTTTCTTTTAACGCATGGCGAACATCTCTGCGCTCCTCAGGTGTAAAATCCTGTGGGTTTCGAGTTTCAATGAGCAAGATCTCTTCACTTAGCATACCTATCTCATGACTTATCTCATTGATATCCTGCTGAAAGTCATTTCTCATTTCTTCGATATCGGCTATCGCCTCCTGCACCTCTTCATCTGCCAGCTCTATAAAAAACTCCTGCTCGCTGCCCACATTATCAATTAACACTTTAACTAAGTTTTGCGAAAGAGCACGTGAGGTTTCACTTAACTCACTCTGCAGCTCCCCTTTATAGTATTGAGAAATCAGTAATTGACTGATCCCCAACAATATAATTAAGGCCCCAAACAGAAAAAACACATATCGCTTTATCGACATACCCGCTCCAAATTACCTATTTATCACAATACTCAGTTACAGCTTATTCAAAAAAAGTACCAAGTTAATAATTGGCACAATAACAGTCATTTAAAGAGAAACATTATCATACTCTTAACAAAAATCCTCATTTAAGGAGGTCATCTGCCCATATCGGGCAAGTTTACATAATGAAATTTCATATTGAGTATGCCTACCGACGACAAAACAAACTAACACATTGTAATAATGGGAAAATATCAACTTGGCACAATCCTCGCTATTAGGTTAATCAGGTATTCAACACTCTTAGCTGAACACTCTTGGTTGAATACTCATCGTTGAACAATAAGAAAATAATTTTAAAGCGTTAAATTGCGTAAGGATCTCCTATGAAACTCAAAAATATTGCTATCGCATTAGCTTGTACAGGCCTGCTTACTTTAAATGTTGCTGCTGCGCCCACCCAATTGCATCAACTTGAATTTGAAGATAAAACGACAATTACCAAAATTGTGAGAGATGAAAATGAACTCACTCAAGTTAACGTTAAGCTACCGAATGAGGAGCAAACCTTTACCTTTACCTTTACTCAGGATGAACTTAACGATCAGCAAGTCATCAAAGATAAACTGAGCAGCCTCCCCACTAGCTCTGCAGATAAGATTGCTAATTTGCTTAACAGAATAAACAAGCGCAGCAAACTTGGTTTTGATGTTTATATAGAGAAAGAGCTTGATCCCGAAGCACGTATAAAGATTAAAGAGATGACCCGCCACATGGAAATAAAGGGCCGTGAGATGGAGGAAAAGGCCAAACAACTTGAGGTACATATCGCTGAAATGACAGCTCACGCAGCAAAAATGGCAACAAACGAAGCCGCGCTAGACGCAAGGGAGAGAGAGTTTGATATTCACATCGCAGAGTTAGAGTCCCATGCGGACGAGATGGAAAGCAAAGCGATGGAATTAGAAGTCTATTTTGATAAACATGGAGAAGAATTAGAGATGGTAATGGATCGCCTCGCTGATGATGTGTCTGACATTGCGTCACAATACACCAATGTCCAAGTTGAATTTATTCAACAAGATGATGATGGCGGTAACCAACATGTTTTTATTATACAGGGTAATGAAAAGTCAGATGCTGCCGAAGATTTAATTGAGTCAATCAAGCACAGCAACCTGAGTGAAACGCAGAAGCAAGCTATTAGGGACGCACTTAACTAGCCTTCATTATCGATGTTCAAAGGACAAATTGATTACGTCCCCCCAATACAGTCAAAAAGTCGTAAGTAATACCAATCAGTATAAGAGTGATCGCTTTCTTATACTGATTGGTATTACCCCATATATTAGCCTTGCGATTATCGAAATGTGAACAAGCCGACAGTAACATGGTTCACATATAAGTAAGCTCTTAATATCAAATATTTGAATTTAGGAGCCTCTTATGTGGTGGCGAATTTTAATTATCTCACTCGCTTTCATTCTGATTGGTGCACACTTTCTTCGCTTCGGTTATACCATTACCTGTGCAGTATTTGCACTCGCCCCACTATTGCTATTCATCCGCCATAAAATCGCAACTCGCTTGCTACAGATAGCTTTATTAGTTTGTGCTGTGTTGGTTTGGGGGGTAAGTGGTTTTGAATACGTACAGATGAGAATAGGAATGGAGCAACCTTGGTTACGTCTTGCGTTGATTATGAGCGGGGTTGTGGCATTTACACTCTTGGCCGCAGCCTGTTGTAATGGAGTGATCCATAATCGCTTAACAGCAAAGTCCATAAACTAAAATGAAATGAATGTTGAGTCATATCCCCGCGGATATGACTCAACTGAAACAATGCAAAAAGCAATCGCCTTTTAAGTTACCGGAGAGATACGGTCATTGCTGCCACTACAGCTTACCTGTTGATTCATGTTTGCAGTTAATAAGCGTCTACTCACCATATCGACCACAATATTGAGCATGGCCGTACAGGCCATTAAAAATAGTGCTGAACTGAACCTAATCTCTGAAAAGCTACTATCGATATAAAACCCAAGTGTTGCAACCCCTAACATACCTAAAATAGCCGTCTCACGTAGGATCACTTCAAATCGATAAAACAGCAACCCCATCAAGTTTGGATATATCTGAGGAAGCACCTCATAGCAGTAACCATCAAGTTTTCTATTGAAGTGAGAGGAGCACGCTAAGGAGTCTGATTGTTTAACCGTTAGGTAAGCGATTAATGCACCGTTATGCAAAGCTAAAGCAAGCATAGCGGGCAACATAGACGGACCTAATAACATCATAAAGATAAAAGCAAAGATATATTCAGGTACCGATCTGAGAAGCAAGAGCGAAAACTTTGAGCTTCTTGAGACGAACCTTCCGGTTAAGTTTTTATAAGACAAGGTTGAGCAAACTAAAGCGATAACATGAGCCATAGCCAATGCAGATATAGCCAGTAAAAGTGTTATAAGCATCCCAGGTAAGGCTTGAGAAAATAACAATTTCTCAGCCCATAACAGAAGCTGATTAATCACGCTTAAATCAAACTGCTGCCAATGCTCAAGCTGCTGCAATGCAGGAGGTAAAATATCAACAGTGATAAACCGCCACAATAACATGGAGTCAATATTGGGAATACTTGGCAGTGTAACTAGCCCAACTAGCAGATATAAAGGCAATAACTTAGGCCTGCACCATAAATGTATGGTGCCAATCAAGGCGATAAAGAGAATAAGTAACGCTGCTCCTTCATGATAGTTGCCCTGTCTAAATGCGGTTTCTAGATAGAAGCCTAACGTGGGCATACCGATAAAACCAAGGACTGCACTGCTTCTTAGCGCACACTCAAAGCGATAGCGTATATAGGCAAAAATAGAAGGTAATACGTGACATATACGCCCATAAATATAGCGGCTAACCTTGTCTGTCTTAAAAGGTAAAGTTTCAACTGTCGATGCCGGCGCTTGCAGTAAAATATCGTTAAATACCCGAGCAAAAGTTGCGCCATAGGGTAGCGCGATAGCCAAAATACCAGTGACAGGAGATAAACCAAACACTTGTAAAAATAACAGCGCCCAGAATATCTCATGTATGGAGCGAATAACGGCACAGAATGCGGCAACTAAGCGGTTTGAATAGATAAATGATAGCGGGATGCCAAGAATCAAACCTCCTAGCACACCTAATAATGCAAAGGAGACCGTTTGCCATAATGCATCAAGTAGGTACTCAGTGGCGAAAAAGTCCGGACGAATAAACCCGTTGACTATCCTAAGTAACTCACTCCAAGGATCAAGTGAGATGATCTCTACATCAGAAAATGCAAAGCAGATCACAGCAACCGCCCATAAACTAAGCGTTAACTTCTGCCAATAGCCAATAAAAGGGAAGGAGTTAGCAATACGCTTAAACATAGCGCTAAGCTTGCTTGAGTGACACAGGTGCGACCTGCACAGAGGGATCAGAGTAAAGTATATCGATATGATTTGCCGTTATTTGCCCATGGGGAATATCGAGTAATACCTTACCTTTGCTTAAACCAATCACTCGGTCAAAATGCGCAAGCGCTGACGACTTATCATGCAATACCATAATGACAGTTTCATGTTTAGTGAAAACAAGATCCAATAACCGCTTACCCATTATAGGATCTAAAGCTGAGAATGGTTCATCACCTATGAACACTGGCTTTTGTTGGTAAATAGCTCTCGCTAAAGCCACCCGTTGACGTTGACCGCCAGAAAGCGCTGACAACTTTTTACTCGTATGAAAATCTAATTCAAGCATCTGGCATAGCTCAGTAACTTCAGTTAAAGGCTGTATAAATGGCCGTAACAGGTTAACTAAGTTATAGGTCCAGTGGTGCCTATCAAGGGCACCCATATAGATATTATGAAAAGTACTTAAGCTGTCAACAAGCCCCTGTTTCTGAGAACAGTATGCAGCATTGTCATTTAGCAGCTGATATAAGTGAGACAACAGGGTTGATTTTCCCGCACCAGATGTCCCTATGATAGCCACTTTCTCACCAGCTTTAATACTTAAGGATATTTCATCAATAGCCAGCTTATCTGCGTACTTAAGGGTGAGGTTATCAAGTGTTATCATTGAATATCACCTTAATCAATCAGACCAATTGCTTTAGCAATATTTTCAATGGGTTGATAGTCTAAATTCTCAGCCTCTACAAATGATTTCCTTGGAAAACTATTGAGTAACTCAGGATCTGACATCCCTATCAAAACCTCTTTAAGCTTAGCTTTAAAACCATCACCAAATGTGTCATCGAGTCCCTCACGGACTGTCCACTGGTAATCAGGATAAGCGGGGCTTTGCCAAATCACCTTAACCTTATCTAAATCAACAGTCCCATTTGCAAGCGCCCTATCCCACACTTTATAGTTAACGGCACCAACTTGATAAGCCCCCGCCTGAACTTGTGCAATAGTGCGGCTATGATCGCCAGAGAAACCAACGCGAGAAAATACATCGTCCGCTTTCTTACCTAAGTTTCTTTCGATAAAAAACTGTGGCATTAAGCGGCCTGATGTCGAACCTTTAGAACCATAGGTAAAGCTATAACCATTGATATTTGGAAAACTCTCAGAGGGTAAAATATCTGTTGAGTGGTGTGCGATAAAGTAGCTTTTGAAAAATTGATCTTCATAGCCTTGAGCTATCGCTTCAGAGCCAGGTACCAGGCGACGAGCCTGAACACCTGATAATCCACCAAACCAGGCTAACTGAACCTGATTATTCCTAAACGCGGTTACTGCAGCTGAATATGACTTAACAGGAATATACCTCACATCGACACCAAGTTGGGACTCAAGGTATTCGGCCACTTTTTCGAACCGTGTTTTCAGTTGACTCTCATCTTCATCAGGAATGGCCGTGAAAGTAAATTCAGTCGCATCAGCACGGATTGAAAATGTGCTTAAAATTGTTAATACGACTAGGGTCATTAGCCTCATGAAATGTTTCCTTTAGGTAAAAATTGTGCAGGATCTTAACGATAAAGCAGGGAGAAACAAAGCAATTTATTGGAAAAACAGGACATGCTCACGCTTTGTGGCAAATTAAAATTAAAACAAGTCAGCTGGCATTAAGTTAAGCCCAAGTAAAATAATGGGAAAGAACGATATTGGCTTTAAGCTTATATCTAAGTAAACTGTTTAAAAGAATTATAAAGGCATTAAATTATGAGAATATTGGTTGTTGAAGATGATCCTATTTTATCTCACCACTTAAAAGTACAACTGAGTGAATTAGGGAATCAGGTTCAAGTAGCATTAACGGCAAAAGAGGGATTTTACCAAGCAACCAATTACCCCATAGACATTGCTATCGTCGACTTAGGACTGCCAGATCAAGACGGCATTAGTCTTATCCAAAACCTACGTAATGAAGGGCTCAAGGCGCCGGTATTGATCTTAACTGCACGGGTTAACTGGCAAGATAAAGTTGAAGGTTTAAACGCAGGCGCCGATGACTACCTTGTAAAACCGTTCCAAAAAGAGGAGTTGGTTGCTCGTTTAGATGCACTCGTTAGACGCAGTGCGGGGTTTGTTAAACCACAAATTACCAGTGGACCTCTGGAATTAGACCTTGCGGCTAAACAGGTGAGCATGAACAATGAGCCGATGGAAGTGACCGCCTTTGAATATCTCATTTTGGAATATCTGATGCGCCACTGCCATGAAGTTGTAGCAAAGCAGCGACTGCTCGATGTGATTTATGGTGATAAAGAGGGCGATCCTAACACCATAGAAGTGATGGTTTCTCGCCTTAGAAAGAAGCTCACCAAAGATGGGCTTGAAAATCCCATCGCTACCATTCGCGGCCAAGGTTATAAGTTTAACTTACCATGCAGTTAAAGCTTAGATTTAAGAAACGTCTGCTCACGCGGATGTTTCTTACCTCACTCTCTATCATTGCGCTAGTAGGCTTTGGACTGGCTTGGCTAGTCAATATCCTTCATGCCCAAGATAATTATAATGAAGAAACAGCCCAACTGATTGCAGAGATCCCTAAAGTTGCGGCAGAGCTCAGAGAACATGATCTCATTCCTGAAAGTAGTGACGAATGGTTAGATGAGAACAACACCCCTGAAAGTTATATTATTGCCAGCTGTAACATCGACTATAAGCAAGTATGGACCTCATCACTCGCTGTCGATAAAGGCCTTTTTGATACGTGTGAACGCTTCAACGAGATAAGAAACGATTCTCCCCCCTATTACCTCACACTTGCCGACGATAAAGGTTATTTCCTCTACCTACTCTCACTTGAGATAACAGGTATAAAGTACAACTTGCTAGTGATGAAAGATGCTGAAAAGCTTGAGGAGGAGCTAAACAAGTTTAGCCGTCGGACCTATTTTAGATTAGGTATGGTTCTCGCTTTAGCACTCGTATTACTCATCAGTGCGGGTTATTGGGGAATGCGTCCGTTAGCCAGAATGAGAAATGAACTTGAAAGTGTCAATAGCGGAAAATCTTCAGCTTTATCACAAGATTATCCGGTTGAGCTAGAAGGTGTTACCCAAGCACTAAACCAACTATTATCGCAATCGAGTGCTCAGCAACAAAGATACCAAAATGCGATGAACGATCTAGCACATAGTCTTAAGACACGCTTAGCTGCAGTTCATGCCATCACAGATGATGCGACCTTAGATAAGCAGGGAGCGAGTGAGCGCATCATGGAGCAGGTCAGTCAAATGGATCTGCTGGTAAAATATCAGTTAAAACGTGCCATGCTCGGCCGTAAAGGCCTCAAACAAGAGCAAACACTCGTCGCCCCTTTGGTCGATCAACTTTCACAGATGTTGTTCAAGGTTTATCGTGATAAGCAAGTGACTTTTGAGTCCCATATCCCTATTGAACATGTGTTCCCTGGTGATAAAGGTGACTTAATGGAGCTGTGCGGCAACTTGATGGAAAATGCATTTAAACTCTGTATTAGCCAAGTCAAGGTTACCGCAAGTTACAGCGATGCAGGTGAATTTGAGCTTATTGTTGAAGATGATGGACCAGGTGTTGAAGAGAGCCTACGTCAGAAAATTATTCAACGCGGTGTCAGAGCCGATACGCAAAAAGCGGGGCAAGGTATAGGTCTCGCCGTCTGTAATGAGATTGTCATCAGTTATGACGGCACGTTATCGATAGAAACCTCTGAACTTGAAGGAGCAAAGTTTAGGATAACTATTCCCATATAGTGCGAGTATCACTTTCCACCTCACTCTTAAAGAAGAGGCTCACAACAATGAGCCTCAGCTTTGTCGAATACGTTTCACTTTTTAATCGGGGCATATAGCTGTTCTGCACGATTAAACATCATCCATGATGTTGCTATGTACTTATCTTGACTGATAGGGGTATTACCGCGATGAGAGTGGGTAAAACCAGCTGGAGCGATAACCATCGTTCCTTTAGCAGGTTTAACTTTTCTATTCTGATAATAAAACTCTGTCTCCCCGCCCTCCTCCACATCATTTAGATAAAACATATACAGTACAACTCGATGGAGCGCTTCATTATGTCCTGACTGAGGAAACTGCTCTGAATGCCAGTGAGGATAGCCGCCTTTACCTTGCTGATACTTCTGAATATTGATGGTTCCACTGCGATAAAGGTACTTAACCAAAGCCTCAGCTCTTGACTCACCTAAACGTGCGTAGTTCTCTGGAGTAAGGGTGACACTTTTGCCTTCTTCATCAGCCACCTGCACAGACACGCCCCCCATCAAAGCCATAGCATATTGATTAAAATATTTAGAGGAGTATTTGAGCGTATATCCAAGTAGCTCGTTTCTAATGCCTTGTAGGTTTTCAAAGCTATCTAAGGTTAAATCTCGGCTTACCTTTTTCGCTAAATCAACACCATGGCCTGTCCGGCCTTCACTTACACCACTATGAGTTTCAAAGGAGTTGATTAAGCGATCGCATAACTCATCGGGTAAAGCATTAGGGTATACTTCTATAAAGTCCATCTGTATCACTTTGACTATTTGCTGTTCTCTCTATGCTGACATACAGGTTAAGTGATTGTAAAGCCATCGACTTCAGTTAAAATATTGCTACAACTTTTGGGTGTATTCTGAAATAATTGCTTCAAAAGATAAGGGAAATATAACAAGAAAAATATGACTAAAAGCCGCAAAGTAGCCGTTAACCAATTACAAGTCGGTAATTTCATCCGTCTTCCCGTTTCATGGAAAGACCACCCCTTCCTGTTCAGTAGTTTTAGGTTGAAACAGCAAGCACAAATAGAGCTGATCAAAAAACTCGCAATAAACTATGTTTTCGTCGATCTCGAGCGCAGCGATATCCCCCCTCTTACTGAAGAGGTTGCAAAAACGAATACACCGCCGCCACAAAAAGAGGACCTCGACTCTCTCACCAGTGAGATGCTAAAAACCAAAAATGAGCGAATAGAAAAACTCAAACAGATGCGCAGAGATCTTCAAAAAACAGAACAGGAGTTCGATCGCTCTATCGCAAAAATGCGTAATCTAGTATCCAAGCTACGTAGTCGTCCGTTAAATGCCATCGATGATGCTAAAGATCTTGTCACCTCAATGAGTGAGCAGTTACTTAACTCTGACAATTTAGTGCTTCACTTGATGGGAGAAGCCAAAGATGATGAATCTATCTATTACCACTCTCTCAATGTTGCAGTGTTATCTATGCTGATGGCAAAAGAGCTAGGCTGGGATAGATCTGATATCGAGTTAGTTGGCATGGGCTCACTCTTTCATGACACAGGAAAGCTCAAAGTCCCCCAGCAACTGCTCAGAAAAAAAACGCCTCTAACTCCACCTGAAGTCAATTTTATGAAGCAGCACCCTGTTATGGGCGCAGATTTACTCAAACTGGCAGAGAACTTTCCTGCAGGCGCAACGCCGATTGTACTCAACCACCATGAATATCTAGATGGCTCAGGATATCCGCGGGGGCTTAAAGCTGACAAATTAGATAAACGCTGCCAACTTGTTACCGTCGTCAATTTATACGACTCCCTTTGCCACCCCGATGCACATACTAAAGCCCGCACCCCTTATTCAGCGTTAGGTCATATCTATAAGAACTATAAGACCCAGCTTAATCAGGAAGTGACAGGTAAAATGATTAAGATGCTTGGAATCTACCCTCCAGGGAGCATCGTTGAGTTATCATCAGGGCAATTTGCTATGGTGATGTCAGTGAATTTAGACAAAATATTATTCCCACGAATTTTAGTTTACGATGCGATGGTACCAAAAGATCAAGCGCCGATCGTCGATCTCGAAGTCGAAGGACTCAGCATTGTCCGTTGCATTCAGCCTGCCGCGCTACCTGAAAAAATCTTTAAATATTTGAACCCTAGAGAAAGAGTAAGCTACTACATAGGTTCTGATACTTAGCCCTGAATTGCCGTTTAATGATAATTGAACAAGCAAGCTAGCCAAATCGACAAAGCGTCCTTATAACTAATACGAATTGTATTAAGTATTTGACCAATTCAGAACTCCTCAAATTTTCAATTCAAGGCGCATTGATGAAGAAATGGCTATTTCCTTTTAAATTAATGTAAAGCAGAAGTGGAGAATTTGAGACGCTCACGCAGTGCAGGTTTCAAAGCACTTTAAGCTTCGTTACGGGTTTTCGTTATAGAATAACTATTAGCTTCATCCCCTCGCCTTGCTAACAGCGCTTTGAACTCCCGCTGAATGGTCAAACTTTTAGTACAATTGGTATAAATAACGGTTATTCCCCACTGTTATTTACAAGTTTTCTTGCTGAAAACAAAACTATTGGCTAATTTGAAAGTAAGGATATCTTCCGGGGGAAGAGGATATGACAAAGTTACCGAACTTCGATATGTTGAAATGGCTCGCTGAAAACGAGCCCGATGAGTTAGAAGAACTACAAAGAACATTGTGCAGAGAAGCGATAGATTGCTGCCCTGAATCTAATAAAGAGCAACTCATCTCAATGCAGCATCATCTTGAACAGCAACTATCCCGCTGTAGTAACCCTTACCATAGATGCTACTTAGCTATCAGCATCATGAATGATAAATTTCTTGCTCTAAATACCATAATGAATAACCCCCAAGAGTTTCGACAGCAGACAGCCGAAATTCTTGAGTTACCAGCGAAAAAATCAAGCTAATTAACGGCTACAGCCAACCTTTTCTTTTGAAAAAAGCATAGGTTCCGCCAGCACTTGCAAGCATCATAATTATCGCCATCGGGTAGCCATACTGCCACTCAAGTTCAGGCATAGCGACAAAGTTCATACCATAGGCACTCGCTATAACCGTTGGAGGCAGGAATATTACTGCAGCAACTGAGAATATTTTAATGATCTTATTTTGCTGAAGCCCACTAAAGCCCATTGCAGCATCGAGAAGGAAATTTAACTTGTCGAAAATAAACTGGCTATGTGGCATTAATGATTCAATATCTAGCAACATTTCACGCAGATCTTTGAGGTTATCCTCAGTTAACTGGCCACGATAATAGCGCTGTAAATATCTCAAAGATCGTTGCGTATCTAGAAGGCTCAAGCGAATTTTACCATTCGAGTCTTCCTGTAACGTGATCAGCTTAAATACGTCATCTAATTCATTATTATCAAAAACTAACTCACTGACACCATCTACAACTGAATAAACATCTTCAATAAGATCCGACAAGTAATCGACTTTAAGATTAAACAGTTCGAGTAGTAATGCTTGAGGCGTGGCTGCATCGATACGTCCAAGACGTAAATAGTTACGCAATAAGCGGATAAGGCCTACATCTTCCTCTCTAATCGTTAGAAGAAAGTCTTGCCTTAAGTTAAATGATACATTGACCCCTTTAACATCTTGTCCCACTCGCTGTGGGAATAGAGAGTTGATATGTAAGCCATCACTGTTTTGATAGAAACGCGCCGAAGCTTCAATCTCATTGATATCATCCTCTTCAGGCACTTCTTCAACTGAGTACTTGCTTAACCAATCACGCTCTTCATCAGTGGGTTTAAAAAGGTCTAGCCACAAGGTACTGGGGGGGACACCATCTTCTATCTGTAGTTCTGTGATCGATAATTTACGATCTTCATAGACATAAGCTGTAATCATAGTACCTCCTGAAAAAACACTTTGAAAAAAGAGTAAGTATCTCAAAGCGCAGGGTAAAAAACTTGGCTATTCTACCGCAAACGATAATATTGAAAAGCCTTTAAAACGACTATCTAAATAAAATTCTAATTATTTAGCATTTGCGATAATGACACGTTCTTGATTGGATAACCGTATGTTAATGCCATCGACAGTCGTGATCTGCTGATTCAAAATATCCTTCTTTCTTACTTGGTAAACAGCTGAATTCTCGTCAATTGGAGAAACAATAGTGACCTCTACAATCAGGTTTCCATCTTGCCAATTCCAATACCAATAGCCAGCACTGCCAAGCATTGAGACGGCAATTAAACCAAAGATGATATATCTCAACATGATCTGCTTACCGACATCTCTTGTACTTTGCTGTTTGGGCTCTTTAACGGGTTTTCTTAAATAAAACAGTGCCCCGACAATGACTAATAAGGTCACAATAATTTTTATAAACACTTCACACTCCGCAGGTATGCATAGCAAAGGATTATAACGCCTATTTCACTGCAAAACTGATATAAATATCTAAGCTGTAGAACAAAAAGCAAAAAAAATGAGCCTGATACTACTTGATGAGCAGACATGCATATATACTGGCTTATCATGTCTATATTGATGTCATAACCATTGCGACAAACGCGCTCACCTAAGGGATACCTTATGAACTTTAAAATACCCGTTATAGCTATTCTAGCGACACTTACCACTCCAGCAATAGCACAGGTATCGCTTACCCTTCCTAAAACAGTCGAGGTATTAGTCGTTAATGGTGTTGTAACTGAAGATCAGCATGAACTCACCCTTGAGGATGGCAACAATCAAATCGTATTTAAATATAACACTAGCTTCAGACTACAGGGGCAACAGAAACGCTTTACCTCTGAAGCCGTCATACTGACTTTTAATAGCCAAGACGCAGCACTCAAACTGAGTTTGCCACGACTAAGATCTGAAAGTGATGCTGACAATTTCAACAAGCGTCCTGAAATGACACTCACCGATGAAGCGGATGCTGAAGTTCAATATAAAAGCGATCTGCTACTCAAAGAGGGGATACAACTGGGCAGAGATTATGACATTGAGATTGCAGCCTACAACACAAGTTCAGCCCCAGCAGTGCTACCAAATTTAGTGGAAGAGTCATCACACACACCAAGTGTGTTACCCGCTACAGCATTAACAGCTTCTGAAAAATCGGTTCCAACAAAGGACACGAGTATTGCGGCGCAAAAAAACAGTGTTGAGAAGGAACAGATTAATGTAGGTCAAATGCTTGATTTTTGGTATAGCCAGGCCGATGAAGAAACCCGTAAAGCCTTTAAACAAAGAATCGAAAAATAATTAATTACAGCTAGGGCCAAGATAACGTACTGAATGGTGAATAACGCTGATCAGCAATATCTTGGCCATGATTTAATAGCTTGTTTAGCGGAGTATCTAGGTTTAGATATATTCACCTTTTCGTGAGTAACTCCTCCCATAAAATTACCGACAGGATTGGCCTCGATAAACAGTTTCCCAGCCTCTACTCCCATCTTGTAATCATTATTAAGCTCATTATCTTCGCTCCCCAATATCTGGCTAGTGAGTTGTGACTCTGGAAAAATTTGCACTATATCTACATCACTCGGTGGCGAAGCAATAAATTGTAGCGAACGTTTATATTCAGCTTCATGATGAAGAAAGTACTCAATCGCTTTAGGACACCGGTTAGATGAACATACCCATTTTCTTAAACGCTTCACCCACGGAGTATGAGCCTCATACTGCTTTGGCATAGTACGGATCACCACAATTTTCTTTGCTCCTCGCCGATAAGCTTCCTCAACAGGTAGAGGTGCAGAGAGCCCACCATCAACATGATAATCACCACCAATCATCACCCCTTTACGATAAAGAAACGGTAAAGCACTGGATGCCTTAAGTAAGGTAAGCCAGTTGCTCTTTTGCGGTTGAAAAAAGCTCGCCTGGTAGCTTGAACTATTCGTCGTTGAAATAAGCAATTTTCGGTTATGTAACTTAGCGAGGCCTGTTTCAGTGTTTAAATGAAATGCTGAATGATTGACCTGGTCAAAATACCAATCAAGATCAACGGTATTCGAGCCTTTTAAACCGCGCTTAATATCGAAAAACCTAGCTTGGTTAGATAGTTTCGCGATAGATGCTTGAGCAAAACCTAGTTGACCCGTTACAAAGCTCGACAAGTTTTGAGCGCCTGCTGAAGTGCCGATTAATAACTCAAAAGGGTTATATTGTTCAGCTAGCCAGTTATCGAGTACACCAGCGGTAAAGATCCCCCTCTGACCACCACCTTCAGCCACTAAAGCCGTATTCGCTATCGGCTCAGACAAGCAAGCACTTTCACCACAAAGACTTGAATCAATATCTCTAAGTACAGAGTTTAAACTAGATATATTATTTGAATTTAATGAAGACATATGATGACCTGAAATGATTCCCCCACGGAACCCCACCAAATTTAAAGGTTCTCTTACCATCTGTATAATTGATTGTTTTAATCATTCAAATAGAAAAACCCTATTAGGCTATTGCTCTGTTAAGTACTGAGCCTTTTTGGTGCCATCAAGACATTTATTATTGCTAAACATCAGATGTGGTGAATGTAATAAATGCACAGATGCAGTTTATGACCAAGCTCGGAGGCTGAGTAACTTCGTAGAAGGCACTTAGTAACTTGCAACAAAGGCGCATGTCATAGTCAGCTACGGGGCAGTTTAATGCATCCTGCATAAACTACACTCCCTACATCCATGGAGGTCGCCACCCTTCGCGTTCATCCCATACATCAAACTACGTTTGATAAGCGCAAGTGCTTCACCCTACTCCACATGGGTGTTGAACCTCACTACGCTCGGACTCTTCACTTCCCCATGTTCGAGTGGTCATCCTTCCAGGCTAAAAACGAAAAAAGCCCATTGCGTTAGCAATGGGCTTATTCGACTCTCTTTACGAGAAATTAGGCGCCTGGAAATGACCTACTCTCGACGTTCGCGAAGCGAACACATGGGGGTGAGATTATGGCGCTATAAATACGCAGTATTTAGCCATCATTGAACGCGAAGAATCTATGATTCGTAGCGGGAGGCCCCGCTCAGCGGCGGGACGACGTCGGGAGTAGGCATTGCACGCACGTGCTTAAGTGGATAAGCCACCTGTTATCGTTTCGGACAGTGCGAGCTAACAGCTGATTACTTTAAAAAGCCCCAAACGCAAAAAAGCCACCTTAATAAGGTGGCTTCTTTACTTAATTAGGCGCCTGGAAATGACCTACTCTCACATGGGGAGACCCCACACTACCATCGGCGCTATTGCGTTTCACTTCTGAGTTCGAGATGGGATCAGGTGGGGCCACAATGCTATGGTTTCCAGACTAATTGGGTAAAATTTGAAAAGCTAATTAGGTTTTATAATCGGTTTAGTACACGGATGTACTGTATGTCATAAATGCAGGAGCATTTTATGACCAACTTAAATCAAGTCGTATTCTTTTGTGCTTGTAAAGTAATCATCACTAATCACCACAAACCCATCTGGGTTGTATGGTTAAGCCTCACGAGTCATTAGTACAAGTTAGCTCAACGCCTCACAACGCTTACACACCTTGCCTATCAACGTCCTAGTCTAGAACGGCTCTTTAGAGAGATTAAATCTCTAGGGATGACTCATCTTAGGACTCGCTTCCCGCTTAGATGCTTTCAGCGGTTATCGATTCCGAACGTAGCTACCGGGCAATGCTATTGGCATAACAACCCGAACACCAGCG
>NZ_MPHJ01000016.1 GCF_001957125.1 Shewanella sp. UCD-KL12
GGCTCACTCGTCATCAATGAAGATGGCTCATATACCTTCACGCCAAATGAAAATTGGAATGGCACCGTTCCTGTCATCACTTACACCACTAATACTGGCTCAACAGCGACTCTGACTATAGAAGTGACACCTGTTGATGATGCCAGTGTATTGGTCAATGACAGCAATACCATTGAAGAAGACACGGTTGCTACTGGTAATGTGTTAGATAATGATGAAGACATCGACAACGACCTAACCGTTGCAAGCTTTGAAGTTGATGGCGAAACCCATGAAGCTGGCACCACTGTCGTACTTGAAGGGGGCTCACTCGTCATCAATGAAGATGGCTCATATACCTTCACGCCAAATGAAAATTGGAATGGCACCGTTCCTGTCATCACTTACACCACTAATACTGGCTCAACAGCGACTCTGATAATCACTGTTACTCCAGTCAATGATGAGCCGATCGCGGAAGATGATAGCTTCAGTGTTGATGAAGGCGCGATGGTCAGCGGCAATGTCATCACCCATGATGACGGCGATGGCAAGGTCGATACGGATGGCGGCGACGGCGCGATATTGAACGTCACCCACATCGACGGCACCGAATTAGTGTTCGGCCAAGATGGCTGGAGTCAGACCCTCACCGTCACCAATGGCACCGTGCGCATCAAAGCCGACGGTAGCTTTGAGTACACCCATGATGGCAGTGATCCAACCCAGACAAACCCAAGCTTCACTTACACCTTAAGCGATGGCACTGACAGCGATGACGCTACCGTCACCATCAGTGTCGGCGCCGTCAATGATGAGCCGATCGCGGAAGATGATAGCTTCAGTGTTGATGAAGGCGCGATGGTCAGCGGCAATGTCATCACCCATGATGACGGCGATGGCAAGGTCGATACGGATGGCGGCGACGGCGCGATATTGAACGTCACCCACATCGACGGCACCGAATTAGTGTTCGGCCAAGATGGCTGGAGTCAGACCCTCACCGTCACCAATGGCACCGTGCGCATCAAAGCCGACGGTAGCTTTGAGTACACCCATGATGGCAGTGATCCAACCCAGACAAACCCAAGCTTCACCTACACCTTAAGCGATGGCACTGACAGCGATGACGCTACCGTCACCATCAGTGTCAGCAATACCAATGACGCTCCAACAATCACAAACACGACAAATTCTCGAGTATCAGAAGAAGGTCTCACTGATGGCCTTATTGACAACACAGGCAATACAGACACCACTGATTCAGTAACTGCCAGTGGAACGATAAGCATTGAAGATGCCGATGGTGATGCATTAACTGTTGCACTAAGCGGCCCTAATGGTATGACCTCCGATGGCGAAGCTGTGCAATGGTCATGGGATGCAGATTCTCAAACCCTCACAGGATTCATTGGCACTCCAGGTGAAAACTCATACCTTGAAGTGATGACAGTCGAGCTTACTGCTCCAAATGGCAACGCTCCTGGTGACTGGACTTACGATGTAACCTTACTTGCAGCTGTCGATCACGCGGATACTGACAACGAAGATGACCTAGCATTGGAATTTGGTATTAGCGTTGATGACGGTAATGGCAGTATTACTGATGGTAACTTTAACGTCACTATCGAAGATGACTCTGTTGCGTTTACAGCAGAGCAACTATCAGAGTTAAATGCTATTGGTACTTATACTGGTTCATTAACAACTGATGGTGCAGATCAAGACTATAGTGCCGATTTAGCGGGTAATATATCTGGCTGGAATGGCACAACTACAACATTTTCTGATTCAGGTATTACTGCAAATGGTTTAACTGTGTTCTACTATGTTGACCCTGCAGACCCGAGCGTGCTCATTGCATACTCGGACACTAGTGATACACCATCAGTTTATGATGCCTCAAATCCTGCTCAGGCACTTATCTTTACCTTAACAGCTAACCCTAATAGCGACAGCTATGAACTCGATTTAGCGCAATCTATCGATCAAGTTGACACTATCACAGTTGCAGATCTTAGCGGTGGTTTAGGCGGTAACACATCAGCTATTTACGTTTCTTACAATGGTACTGACTATGATATTAACAATGATATCGATGATGTAGCAGCTGGCAATGAAATGATCTTTACCCTCACCTCAACTGACGGTGGAGTATCTTCCTCAGTTAACGGCAACACAAACGGTTTCGGTGTTCAAAACGCATGGGTTGATCAAGGTGAAGACCTCATTATTGATTATACAAATGATGTAGCATCAGCATCTATTCAGTTTACGGGCGCCGACTATATTCATTTCAAAGCATATGATGCTGATGGTAACTTGCTAGGTGAAGGTGATGTCCTCAGTGGTGAAGTGATCAGCAATTTAGGTGCGATCAGCTACATTGAAGTCTCTACTAGCGATTTATCAACCCCCGCCGATGCTCGCTTCCAATTCACAGGTACAACAGCTGAAAATATTGTGACCTCTACAGAAGATGTACAGCTCAATATTGATATTACAGTTACTGACAGTGACGGTGATAGCAGTAACGGTTCAATCGGCATCGACTTGAATGCCCCAGGCGCGACTCCTACTGCACCAACGGCGTTGCAGGACAATGTTATTTCGACCCTACGTGAAACTGATCTACTCAACAATGGCTCAGAGCAAGACTCTCAGGTCATGAGCTTTAAAGCGGGAAGTGAATCCTTAACCGCCTTCCAGTTTGGTAGTACCGATAGTATCAATGTCGAAGGTATCAATGCCCACATCTTCTGGAATATGAACGAAGATGGCCAGTTGATCGGAACTGTGATGGGTAAGGAAGCGATTAGTATCACATTAGATTGGGGCCGTATTGAGAGTGGTGAAACAGGCAGCCTTAATGTCATTGTTGAGCTATTAGAAGACTTCCCACATAACATTAATACCGACAATATAGTTATTTCAGGCCTGGAAGTTATCGCTGTCGATGCATCAGGAAATACTGCTAAATCAGCTGTTACCGTAAATGTTGAAGACCATAACTTTGCGCCTGAATTCATCTCTGATGGAGATATGGTAACAGATGGCAGTGTGGTAAATGATGATAGTTATGATTTCGGTACAATTGATGAAGGCGCAGCTGCCGGAACAGAGGTAGGTACCGTTTCAGCAGTCGATCTCAATGATACAGATACACTGAGTTATAGCTTTGAAGATGGTAGCTTAACTTATGGTGTATTCACAATTGATGCGGAAACAGGCGTTATAACTCTTAATCAAGAGATTGATGATGCAGATCTAGGTAGCTTCAATTTTAATGTCCTTGTAACTGACAATGATAACTTAACAGACATTGCATCCGTCAAAATTGTGCTAAACAACATTAATGAAAACCCTATTATCACCGCTACTTCGAGTTCAATCGTTTCGGAAGAGGGCTTAACAAACGGCCTAGCTGATAGTACAGGTACTAGCGACCTGACTGATTCGGTAAGCTCATCTGGTACAATCAGCATTCAAGATGTTGATGGAGACACGCTGGCCGTCACATTAAGTGGGCCATCAGGCGTCACTTCAGCAGGACAGGCAGTACAATGGAGCTGGGACACAGGCACCCAAACTTTAACTGGATACACAGGGACTCCAGGCACAGGTTCCTACTCTGCAGTTGCTACAATTGTATTAACACCTGCATCAGGCAGTCTGTCAGGTGACTGGAGTTACGCATTGACACTACTAGCACCAGTCGATCATCCAGATACAGACAGTGAGGATACATTGACACTACAAATTGGTGTCAATGTTGATGATGGTAATGGCGGTAACACCTCAGGTAACTTCAATATCGTTGTCGAAGATGATGCACCAGAAATAGCTAACTCAGCCGCAGAAACTGTTACAAATATCAATATACCAGATAGCCTGATTGGCGACTTCTCTTTGACTAATCACAGTGGATACAATGGATCTATCGATTTTGATGGATTCACTATCACTGCGAGGGGCTTCACATCATCGACTGACTCAACATTAACTGGCGCAAATATTTATGGTTCAAACAACGGTATAGGTGTCGCTAGCAGTGGCTCTCCTTATCATAATATACGTAACGAGGTAGATTTCCGTAAATTTGAAAATGGTACAGAAGCCTCTGAAGAGATAGTGATAACGTTAGATCCAGGCACCATCGCATACGGTGTCAATATTGAATTTGCCAGCATGTTTGGCGGAGAGCTAGAGGTAGGCGTTGTTGAGTTTTACCGTGATGGTCAGCTGATCATGACTCAAACCTTCAGTTCTGATGCTTCAAATGGTGACTTTGCAGCAGTTTTTGAAGTGCTGCAAGGCGGCTTTGATCAACTAGTCATAAAAGCGACAGATAATGGCTTTGATGCTGCTCATGGGGACAATAGTGACTTTACAGTTAAGTCAATAGAGTTCTTAGGAACCGATGCACAAGCTATTGGCTATGCAACTGGCCAGGTTGACGCCCAATGGGGAGCCGATGGAATGGGCTCACTAGTCTTTACCGGCACAGACGAAAACGCCCTCTTTACTGCCAGTGGTGATGCTATCATCATCTCTCAATCTGATAATACCTTGCTGGGGCAAACCGCCTCCGGTGAGCTCATCTTCAAAGTTGAGTTCACGCCTGCAACAGGCCAATGGGAGTTTTACCAGTATCAGGCTATGCAAAATCCATCTGACGGTCAGATAGATTTCAATGTCGTAGCGACTGACGGAGACGGTGATAGCGTAACTGGACATTTTTCTATCACACCACATGTCGATACATCTCCAACAACGACTGAGTCTAGTGCCCAAGGAGTTGAAGACACTGCGATCATTCTTCAATGGAGCGACTTTAATGTTAGCGATACTGATACAGCGAAAGCTAATCTATCAATCAAAGCAGCGACATTACCAAATACTGCCAATGGTACATTACAGTACTTCAATAACGGCTCTTGGGAAGCCGTTGCTGTGGGAATGCTGTTAAGCTCAGCAATGTTTGATGCTGGACAGGTGCGGTTTGTACCCAATGATGACCAAGCTGATGGCAACTTAGGTGGAATAGGTAATCAAGGCGACTCGCTTGCCACATTCACCTATGTAGCAACAGATGGCACCACTGATAGTAATCAGTCTACTATGACGGTTCATATAGAAGCTGATGCAGATGCTCCTCAGCTGACAGCATCTGCTGGCGATCTAGTCTGGATTGATAAAGTGCCAATGGATACCACTATCCCTGACAATGTACAGGTCAATGATGAAGTCTTTGGCACTCAGGTTAAAGCCTTACTGTCAGGTCAACATGTTGTTTCTGGAAATGAGAACTCATTTATTGAGGGTAGCGAAACAGCTCAAAATTCACTGAGTGGTGGAACTGGCAATGATATATTAATTGGCGGTGCACTAGCTGATTCACTTCATGGTAATGCTGGCGACGATATTTTCATCGGAGGTGGACAAAATGACTCTATCTACGGTGGAGAAGGTACTGATACCGCCATCTACTCAGGTAACTTTGCTGACTACACAATAACGAATCATTATGATCATTCGGTCACACCTTACCTACTCATTAATGATAGTCGTGGTATAGATGCAAGTTCAGTCAATACAGCGAATTTAGATGCTGGTGATCACCTTTATGAAGTTGAGCGACTAATATTCGCCGACGGCGTCTATGTTGTTAACCCAGATGGCAGCTTAACTCAGGTACAACTCAAAGAGATTCCACTAGATATCGAAGCTGCATTAACTGATACCGATGGCAGTGAAACCCTATCAGATATCACTATCAGCGGAGTGCCTGACGGCGTGTATTTAAGCGCTGGTACAAATAATGGCGACGGTAGCTGGACACTAACTGCACAGCAGCTAAATGGACTGAAACTACAAGTTGAAGAGGGTTACACCGGAGTCGCAGAAGCTGACCTACTTATCAGCGTCACCAGCACTGAGAGCAGTAATAATGATACAGAGACATCAACAACAAGCTTAAATGTGTCTCTATACGGTTACAGTCAAGATAACGGTTCCTATGGTGACGATACAATAGATGGCACCCACGAACATGATGTCATTGTCAGCGATGTGACTGGAATTCAGGTTATTGAAGGTGAAAACTACAACATCGCCTTTATTCTTGATTCTTCTGGCAGTATGGGAGACAGTAATGTTAATACCGCCAAGGCTCAGCTACTAGAAGTATTCAATACTCTTAAAGCTAGCGCAGCGGGGGCTCATGCAGGTGTAGTAAATATTCTACTAGTTGATTTTGATAGTGGAACTAAGGTTACAGTTTCAGTCAATCTGGCAGATGCTAATGCGATTTCAAACTTAGAAGATGCCCTAGATACCATCTATAGCGGTGGCAGAACTAACTATGAAGCAGCATTCGACGTCGTTACTGAGTGGTTTACTACCGGTGAAGCTGCATCCAATGATGGCACCAATTTAACTTACTTTATCACTGATGGTGAAACCAATAACTATGTTGTAGACACCTCACCAGATAGCGTTTGGGTGTATAACCCATCTGGACACCAGCACGATAAACTCTTATCGGACTTGCTTTCAAACTACATTCCAGGTCAAGAGCTTGTGCACGCAGGTCAAGTCATTGTTGATGAATATGGCAATGTAAACTATTGGTACAAAGATGATGGGCAGTGGAAGAGCAGCTTACGAGGTGTTTTAAAAGAAGATGCCAATGGTGACTATATTGTAAGTCTAATATCAAATGGTTCGGATGCAGAAGCTGAGGCCCAAGCATTGGCGGCATTTGCGGTACTTAATACTATTTCAGAAGTTGAAGCTATCGGCATTGGCAGCGGAGTAGATCTAGATGACTTAGTTCCATATGACTCTGACGGTCAGGCTCACGCTAATATCAATGCATCAGACCTGGCCAATATCATTCTAGGCTCAGAGCAAACACTGATCCAAGGCGATGATACCGTTGATGCTGCAGCTGGCAACGACATTATTTTCGGTGATTTAGTCAAATTCGATGGTATCGAAGGCCAAGGTTATGCTGCGCTACAAAAGTATGTAGCTCAAGAGACCAACCAAAACCTTGCCGATGTTTCAGTGCAAGATGTTCACGAATTTGTCACAGCCAACCCTGGTGTATTTGATGTATCTCATTCTGATGACGGTGAAGATACTCTCTATGGTGGTGAAGGTGACGACCTGCTCTTCGGACAAGGTGGTAATGATGAACTGATTGGGGGGTTCGGTGACGATACCCTTATCGGTGGCTTAGGTGATGACAACTTAACTGGTGGCACAGGCTCAGACGATGCAGGAGCTGACACCTTTGTTTGGTCAGAAGGCTCTACAGGAACCGACCATATAACTGATTTTAACCTCAATGAAGACAAGTTAGATCTTAGCGACCTTCTACAAGGTGAGAATGCTGGTAACTTAGGCCAATACTTACACTTCACCGTAGACAATGGTACAACAACCATTGAAGTGGATGCGAATAATGATGGTCATGTCGATCAGCTTATTGTGTTAGATGGCGTGGACTTGTCGACGGCCTTTGGTGGAACAGATGAAGCAATTATTAACGGGTTACTCGGAAGTAATGGCGAAGGCGCATTGATTGTTGATAATCAGGCTTCTGCTTCATCGAGCCCAACGGCTTTTGCTGATAACTCAGGCTCTAACCCACATCAAGATGAGCAAATCCATACGTTAATCCCGTAATAAAAATTAAATCTAACAATGGCCTATAGCAATATAGGCCATTATGATTAATAATTTCATAATACATATGCAATAAATTCAATAAATTCTTAGCATAGTTCTTAAGGATAAGTTTTAGGTGCCTGAAACAGCTTCTCAGAAAACTGAGCAATGGACAGTCTCTGCGTCACAAAGAGTCTCTGTCGATCCCTTGCTAGATAGTTTAGTCCTATTAACCGAATATTTCGGTAGCCCATGCTCTAGTGAGTCTCTAGCGGCAGGCCTCCCCTTGTCATCAAGTGTCCTCACACCAGATCTTGTTCCGCAGGCTGCAGGCCGTGCAGGCTTAACGGCAAAGCTTACCCGTAAAGGTTTAGATCAAGTCTCCCCTATCTTTCTACCTTGTATCTTATTGCTTAAAGATAAAAAGGCCTGTCTGTTAAGGGAGATAGATTTTGATAAAGACAGAGCAGTTATTCAGTTACCCGAAACGGGCGGCGAACAGGTTCTGTCTATTGAAGAACTTGAAGCTATCTATGTCGGCTACCTTTTCCTTGTAAAGCAGCAATATCGTGGTGATATGGGATTTGATGTTCACCAACATGACAACAATAGTCATTGGTTGCTGCAAACCCTTAAAGATTCAGCTCCTATCTACCGTGATGCTTTAATCGCCTCTGTACTGGTAAATATCTTCGCCTTAGTGTCACCACTTTTTATCATGAATGTCTACGATAAAGTAGTGCCCAATTTAGCGTTCGACTCGCTATGGGTGCTCGCGATTGGCGCTGGCATCGCTTATATTTTTGACCTGATCATGCGTCAATTACGTGCCTATCTTATCGATGTTGCAGGCAAAAAAGTCGATATCATAGTTTCATCACAGTTGTTCGCCAAAGCTGTTGGTATCCCACTTGAAAAGCGCTCTCCCAGTGTCGGCGGAATGGCACGGCAACTCGGCGAGTTTGATAGCATAAGAGAGATATTAACCTCAGCAACAATCACTACTTTGGTTGATCTCCCCTTCGCGATCTTCTTTATGCTAATTATCTATGTGGTCGCCGGCGATCTCGCCGTTATTCCACTGCTTGGTAGCATTATTATCATAGGTTATACCTTGATTGTTCAGCCGAAATTAAAGGCTGCAATTGAGGAGAGTAATAAGTTTTCAAGTCTCAAACATGGACACTTGATTGAATCGCTTGCTTCACTCGAGTCCATCAAATCCAGTGGCGCCGAAGGCTTAGTGCAAAAAAGCTGGCAACAGATGATTGGTCATACGGCTAACTGGCAATTAAAATCTAAAAAGCTATCAACCTCTGTCACTAACCTAGCCAATTTTACCGTACAGCTTTCTGTTGTCTGCGTCGTTATTTTAGGGGTTTATCGTGTCGCCGATAATGCGATCTCTATGGGGGGCATCATTGCTGCAGTGATTTTATCAAGCCGAGCAATCTCTCCAATGGCACAACTGGCCGGATTAATGACCCGTGGTAACCATACGGCGAGCGCACTACGTCAACTCGATGAGATAATGACTCAAGATGATGAATTTGAAAATAAAGGTCACTTAGTTAGTCGACAACGGCTTGAAGGGCAGATCAGTGCCGATCATATCAGCTTCTCCTACCCTAATTCTGAAAAACCAGTGCTACATCCTATGTCCCTTAATATTAAGCCGGGAGAGCGCGTAGCGATTATTGGTCGTAATGGTTCAGGTAAAAGTACCTTAGCCAAGATGCTCGTAGGCCTCTATCAACCATCTAAAGGTAGCCTTAGGTATGATGGGTTAGACTCAGCACAAATACACCCGACAGACCTTCGTAGGAACTTTGGCTATCTGCCTCAAGATATCACCCTATTTCATGGTTCTATCAGAGATAATATTCTATTTGGCACTCGTCAAGTCACTGAACATCAACTGATCCGTGCGGTTCAACTGTCCGGTATCAACCTCTTCTCAGATCTAGAGACTGAGGGGCTAGATCAGCAAGTTGGTGAAGGCGGTCAGTCTCTATCTCGTGGCCAAAGACAAACAGTAGCCTTAGCTAGGGCCACGCTAAACGATCCACCCGTCTTACTCATGGATGAACCAACAGCAAGTTTAGATGCTCGTGCTGAGAAGCAATTCATCCGCGCAATGCAGAATGTCAGTCGTGATAGAACCTTGCTACTTATCACCCACAAGATGCACCTGCTTAAACTGGTCGACCGTATCATTGTATTGGATAGAGGTCATGTTATCGCCGATGGCGCAAAAGATGAGGTTCTAGATAAACTGAGTAAAGGCCTACTCTCAGGGGGCCAGAAATGAGTAAGCATCTGACTACCCACGACTTAGAGATGGTCGATGATGTCTATGGCGCCATGATGACTGATGCGCCTACAAGTCACAGACTGATCATTTGGGCATTAGCTTCGATGGGAGTTTGTTTTCTGGTATGGGCCTATTTTTCCGAGCTCGATCAGGTCACAACAGGTATGGGTAAAGTCATTCCCTCCTCTCAAATTCAGGTCATTCAAAGCCTCGATGGCGGTATCATGCAGGATATGTATGTAAAAGAGGGAATGATCGTCACTAAAGGGCAAGCTTTAGTGCGTATCGATGACACCCGTTTTCGCTCAGACTTCGATCAGCAAGCTCAAGAGGTCTATAGCTTACAAGCCAATGTGCTTCGATTATCTGCAGAGTTATCGAGTATTACCATAACCAGTATGGCTTCAGACTGGAGACAGCAAGTAAAGATAACCCCAAGGCCACTTCAGTTTTCAGGAGAGTTGATAAAAGAGGAACCAGAATTGGTTCAGCGTCAATCGGAAGAGTATTCAGGCCGATTAGATAGTTTAAGCAATCAACTAGAGATATTGGCTCGTCAAATTCAACAGAAACAGCAAGAATCTAAAGAGCTAACTTCAAAGATAGAAACACTATCTCGCAGTTTTCAGCTTGTTTCCAGAGAGCTTGAACTCACACGGCCGCTTGCCGCTAAAGGAATCGTACCAGAAGTTGAACTATTAAAAGTCGAGCGGGTTGTTAATGACATCCAAGGTGAGCTCGCTTCCCTTAGATTATTACGACCTAAACTTAAAGCTTCTCAGGACGAAGCGATATTAAAAAGGCGTGAAGCCGTACTCAATTTCGCAGCAGATGCCAGAACACAACTAAACGAACTACAAACAAAGCTTTCTCGCATGAACGAAGCACAAGTTGGCGCTCAAGATAAAGTCAATAAAGCTGAAATAACATCTCCGGTAAATGGAACCATCAAAAGCATACATATCAATACATTAGGTGGAGTCGTCCAACCGGGTATCGATATTATTGAGATAGTGCCATCTGAAGATCAGCTGCTTATCGAGACAAAAATCATTCCAAAAGATATTGCATTTTTACATCCTGGCTTACCCGCCGTAGTCAAAGTTACCGCTTATGACTTCACCCGTTACGGGGGATTAAATGGCGTTGTAGAGCACATTAGTGCCGATACAACACAGGACGAAGAGGGAAACAGTTTCTATCTTGTAAGGGTTAGAACTGAATTATCGAGTTTGACCAAGGACGACGGCACTAAAATGCCAATTATACCAGGGATGCTAACTTCGGTTGATGTAATTACTGGGCAAAGATCCGTTCTAGAGTACATACTTAATCCAATTTTAAGGGCAAAAGATACGGCACTCAGAGAGCGCTAAGCCCAAAAAATCGACCTGGAGGGGTTAACATGAAAACCAGCACTATTCGACAGCTCAAACGCAGTGCACTTGCGTTAGCTGTTGGCGCGCTGATACTGCCAGCTGCGGCCTACAGCCAAACACTGGAGCAAGCTGTCGCGCATACATTAGATACAAACCCAGAAATTCGTATCGCCTTCAATCGCTTTAAGGCTCGTGAAGAGCAGGTAAACCAAGCTATAGCGGGTTATATGCCAACTGTTGATATCAGTGGTGGTTATGGCTGGGAACAAACAAACAGTCCTTCAACAAGAAGAAAAGCAGGATTTGGTGAAGTCGATGATGAAGGCGTTATCGAGCTTGAACGTGGGGAAGCAGGCTTTAGCATCAAGCAGATGCTATTCGATGGTTTCTATACGTCGAGCGAAGTAGACAGATACAGCTTTGAAGCTAGTGCTGAGCAGTGGGCACTTTTTGCCGCAGCCGAAGATATGGCTCTAGAAGTATCTAAAGTCTATGTCAACTACATCAAGAGTGAGCAAGTACTAACACTTGCAGAAAAAAATCTTGTAAGCCATCAAGATATTTATGGTCAGATCAAAGAAAGAACTGACTCAGGACTTGGCTCAGTTGCAGATTTATCGCAAATAACAGGCCGACTGGCGCGTGCTAATGCCAACCTTATTTCAGCTAAAAATAACTTCTATGATGCCAAAGCACAGTTTGTCCGCATAGTAGAGCAGCAGCCTGAAGGGCTCATTGTGCCGGTACCGGATGATGATATGCTGCCAGAGGATCTCAATAGCAGTGTAAAGCTAGCCCAAGATAATCATCCAATTTTGAAGTCGGCAAGCAGTGATATTAATGCTGCAGAAAATGAGCGAGACTCTGCCCAGTCTAATTACTATCCAAAACTGTCACTCGAACTAGACGGTAACTGGAATAATAACTTAGATGGTGAGGATGGCTTGCCAGGCAATGCATTTGGACAAGATGTTGGTGGTCACAGTAACGATCTAGTGGCTATGGTCAGAATCAAATATAACTTGTTTTCAGGTGGCAAAGACAGAGCCCGAGAAAGAGAAGCGAGCTATAAAGTAGGTGAAGCAAAAGAGATCCGTGAGAGAGCCTATCGACAAGTTGTTGAAGGGGTTAATTTAGCTTGGAACGCCTACGAGCTTTTAGTACCGCAAAAGATGTATATACGTGATCATGTCGTTGCCGCTAAAGACACTCAGGTTGCTTACAGCCAGCAATTTAACTTAGGTCAACGCACCCTACTCGATCTACTCGATACTGAAAATGAGCTATTTGAAGCTCGTAAAGACTATCTTGAGGCCGAGTATGACGAAATACTATCAGAATATCGCATTTTAAATGCTACAGGCAGATTACTGGAATCGTTACGTGTAACCCGTCCCGATGTTTGGCAGGGCGAGCGTAACTACGAAGGAGGAGTCAACTAATGAAAACCTTCATATCAATTTTAGCCATTACCCTGTTAAGCGCTTGTTCCAGCATAGTTACTATGGACGGCAACACGACACAAGTTCATGATCTTAACGATATGGACAAAGATGGTGTCATTGTTGCTCGCGAACGATGCAATGATACGGTTATGGGCGCAACAATCGATAATTATGGTTGTGGTAAGGTAAAACCGATTCATGAGCGTTCAGAGCTTAAGATATTGTTCGAAAATGATTCTTACTACATTGACCCTATGTATTATGATCAGGTCGAAGTTATCGCTCAGTTTATGAATGAGTTCCCTAATACTCAGGTAACGATTGAAGGCCACTGTAGTAAGACTGCATCTTACGAGCATAATTTAACCTTGTCGCAAAACAGAGCCGATGCAGTCACCTCTTTACTGAGCGAACGCTTCAGCATAGCACCAGATAGGCTAACCGCGATTGGTTATAGCTATGACCGCCTTGTTGATGAGAGTGGAACCGACATGGCTCATACTCGAAATAGACGTGTTATTGCAGAGGTCACTGGTGATGATACGACTGCAGATATGAAATGGCATATCTACACCGTCGATGAAGAAGTGAAATAGAGGTAATAACTAACCACAATGAAGGGCAGACTTAGTCGTACACTTTCATATAAAAAAGTCTGCCATTTCATTTTAGTGGTACTGGCTCTAGGTATTTCATGCCTATATGCCTCACCGACTCAGCAGCTTAACAAAAAGCATATTATCTCCACGCTCGAGTCGAGATACGGTGAACGAGCAGGGATGCGAGTAAAAGCGTGGTTTAAGGTGCTTGATACTTCTCAGGGGCTAACCGAAAAAGAAAAGATCACGAAAGTTAACAACTTTTTCAACCTGTTCCGTTTTGTTGATGATATTAAACTTTGGGGTGATAGTAACTACTGGTCAACACCGATGGAGTTTATTGGCGTTAATGGTGGAGATTGCGAAGACTTCTCTATCGCTAAGTATTTCACATTACTTCAGCTTGGTATCCCTGAAGATAAATTGAGGATAACCATGGTAAAAGCGACCACAGTGAATCAGTATCATATGGTGCTTGCTTACTATGAAAAACCCTCTTCGATCCCTTTGGTGTTAGACAATCTAGATAGAAAAATAAAACCTGCTACCCAAAGGAAAGATCTACTACCCGTATACAGTTTTAACGGTCGACAGCTTTGGCTTAACAAAGAAAAAGGACGAGGTGTTCTTGCTGGTTCATCTAAGAAACTAGCTAAATGGAATGACCTCAAACACAGATTGGGTGTCGAAAGACTCAGAAAACCCAAATTAAGATTGGAGTAGCTAGAAAGATGACACTGTTTCGACAGATATACTCACTACTGTTTGGCCTATTTTTGTTGGTGGTGGCAAGTCTTGGCTATGTGCAGTTTACTGAGACACAAAGCTTTCTGACCAAACAGATGGAGTCAGACCTTAACAATACCAGTAACTCTTTAGGGATTATGCTGATCCCAGATCTTGAGGCTGGAGATATTGTTGGCGCAGAAACCCTTATCAATGTCATTTTTGAGGGGGGTTATTACCAGCAAGTAAAACTCACTTGGCTAGTCGATGGTAAGCAACAAACTTGGGAGAATCCAGTCAACATCCAAGGCGTTCCTCAATGGTTTATCGATCTAGACTTTTTTAAAACCATTAAAAAAGAAAGCACCATTACTTCAGGTTGGATCCAACTTGCTAGGTTAGAGATAACGGCCCATCCAGGTTTTGGTTACCATGAGTTGTGGCGCACTATGACTAATGCAATCATGGTTTTTTCAGTACTTTTTCTTATCGCAATAATCTGTGCTCGCCTTGGCCTAACTTGGATTTTACGCCCATTACACGAAATAGCTGAACACGCTAAAGAGATCGCCCAACGTAAATTCGGCCCTGATATGAAGATTCCGAAAACAATGGAACTTAAATCAGTCGTCTTAGCCTTTAATAGCATGTCCGAACAACTCAAGCAGATCTTCAACTCACTCGATGAGGAAGTTGGCGAACTTAGAAAGAAGAACTTAGTCGATCAAGTATCAGGCCTACCCAACCGTCAATATATGATGGGCCGCCTAAACAGCTGGCTCAGTGAGCCTAAAAGTGGTGCCTTAGTTATGACAAAGTTTGACTGGCTAGAAGAGGTTCATAGTAAATATGGATACCAGGTCAGAGATGAGACTATCAAGTTACTGTCTGAGAAGATGAAAGAGCACCTAGATGTTGTTTCTACTTCAGTTATAGCGAGAATAGCCGCCTATGAGTTTGCTTTTTTGATCACTAGTGCTGAACATGAACAGACCAGTAAATATTTACAGACGTTAATCCGTACCATTAACCAAGAGATGTCTAAAGCGGGCTGTAAACCCAATGAAAACTTCTCTATCGGTATTGCTGAACGCATAGGAGAGATGTCAGTTTCTGACATACTCGCTCAAACGGATAACGCGCTACAGAAAGCCATCAAAGAAGACAAAATATTTCACTGGTTTGAGACCAATGAAAAACAACTATTTACCAGAGAGCAATGGCGAGAGCACTTAAGCAGCGCGATTAACAATCGACAGTTTAAGTTTAAGTGGCAGCCAGTACACCTCAATGATAATGATGAAATTACGCAAAGAGAGTTATATTGCCAACTTGAAATAGGCGATAAAACCATACATGCGGGCCAGTTTATGCCTTATGTAGAGCTACTATCTCTTGGTGGTCTACTCGACAGATGCCTAATCGAAACCCTCAGTGAACAAAAACTTCTTGAACGCAACTATGAGCCAATAGCAATAAACCTAACTTTCCATAGTTTGAGCGATCCTCAGTTTCATGAGTGGCTAAACAGCTTCCTTCGTTCATCAAGTGTTGCTGAGCGGATCTGTTTCGATATCCCTGAAGCTGGGGTTTACAGTGACCCTGATTCTTGTGAGGCACTCTGTACTATTATCCGCGATAATGGCGCTCACTTCGGAATAGATCACTTCGGCCGTCAATTTGGCTCTATGTCCTACCTGCAAAGCTTAAGACCTAGCTATGTGAAACTTGATCAATCTTTTGCCTATTATGATGAAAGTGAGCATAGCAGCGAACTTTGTCGTGCTTTAATTAATGTTGCTAGAGGCTTAGATATCCAAGTTATCGTCACAGGCATTGAAGAGAAGCCACAGCTAGAGCGGTTCGTCCCACTCAAAACCAGTGCATATATGGGCTATATCCACCCACCAGTGAGTGTTGAGATTAAATAGCCTCTTTTAAAACAGCTATTAACTTAATAGACAAAGCCTCAGATTGACTCTGGGGCTTTTTAATAAGCGGTCGACCTGTTTTTACTGCGAGGGAGGATTCAAATCCTCTAGCTAGCCATTAATAACAAAAAAGCCCTTCGATTTCTCGAAGGGCTTTCTAGTAAAATGGTCGGCCATGCAGCCATAAAGAGAGAGGATTCGTTTCCTCTGACTAACTATTGGCTTAAACGAAAAATCCTTCTGATTTCTCAGAAGGCTTTTCGAAAGTGGTCGGCCATACAGTCATAAAGAGGGAGGATTCAAATCCTCTAACTAGCCATAAATAACAAAAAAGCCCTTCGATTTCTCGAAGGGCTTTCTAGTAAAGTGGTCGGTGATAGAGGATTCGAACCTCTGACCCTCTGGTCCCAAACCAGATGCGCTACCGGGCTGCGCTAATCACCGTTAAACTTTATAACTCTAAATATCAAATCAAAAATCAATTCAATATCTTTAAATGTGGTCGGTGATAGAGGATTCGAACCTCTGACCCTCTGGTCCCAAACCAGATGCGCTACCGGGCTGCGCTAATCACCGAAACAGTCTTGCTGGGTAAATTGAAATGGGGTGACTGATGGGGCTCGAACCCACGACAACCGGAATCACAATCCGGGGCTCTACCAACTGAGCTACAATCACCACTGACTTTCAACTTTCTAACTTGTTACAACATTTCCACTAACTTAGCTTCTTATCAATCTGGTGCACCCAGAAGGATTCGAACCCTCGGCCTCACCCTCCGGAGGGGTGCGCTCTATCCAGCTGAGCTATGGGTGCCTGCCTTGTTAGCGGCGCACATAATATGAATTATTTACCCTGCCGTCTACTCTTTTTAGTGATTAATTCACTCGTTTGCTCAAGTTTTAGCTTATTTGGGGTATTTATCGCTATTTAGCTTAATAACTGACTAGCTGTAACACGTCAAACGTCAAATTAATGGCTTGGCACTGCCGCTTTTTCGTGCTATCTATATCTCTTGTCCAAATTTAGTCCAAATCCTAGCTCTTAATATAATAAATAGCGATTGGCGGAAATCATGTTTAGGGAAGAATCAACTCAATGCTCACCTCGTGACGTTGGGAGGCTACAAAAAAGGATTGCTCGCTTAAGGGATTTAGCCCTTAAATATAAACGAGCCGAAGTCACTCAGAATATGCTCTTAGAGATCTCTAACTTAGCATCGAGTGTCGACTCACCTAAAGATTTCTTTTCAGAGGTTCACCGCTCACTGAACCTACTACTTCCTGCTGATAACTTTTTCGTTGCATTGCAAGAGCCAAACTCTGACCAACTAGAGATCCCCTTTTTTCTAGATGAAAAAGATCCTCATCCAAATAAGCTCTACCCCAATGAAGAGATCTCAGACAGTTTGCTCTCAGGGCTAACAGGCTATGTGCTTAAAACAGGTAAACCTCTCCTTTGTGATGACGGCATTTTTAATGAACTAATTGCTTCAAAGAAAATAGTGAGCAGAGGTGCCCCTTGCCATCATTGGTTAGGCGTTCCGATTAAAACCAATAATCAGGTTTCAGGTGTATTAGTCGTTCAGAGCTACTCTCCCGAGATCAGCTTCTCAGAGATGGAGATTGAGCTACTCAACTTTGTTAGCTATCAGATCTCTGGTGTCTTGGAGCGATTGCAACATCAAGATCAACTTGAGCAAGCCATTGAGCAAAGAACTAAAGAACTGAGTATCGCTTACGACAAACTAAAAGCTGAGGTCTTTGAAAGAAGACGTGCTGAGCGATTACAAAAGTCATTATTTGAAATATCAGAGTTGGCCACATCAAATATTGATAACCAACATTTTTACTCTGAGCTACATAGAGTGATCTGCCACTTACTCCCTGCTAATAACTGCTATATAGCACTGCTCGATGATAGACTAACCCGTATCAGCTTCCCTTTTTACGTGTCACAAAGAAGCAGCTCAACGCCCCAACCTAGAGCTGTATGCGACGGGCTTACTGAGTATGTAATTAAAAACAAACGACCTGTTCTCCTTCAACGCGATGATCTCGATACTTTAATCAACTCAGGTGTGGTGTATTCAAAAACACCAGAATTAAATAGCACTCGAGATATATCACAATGGATAGGTATCCCACTATTTATTCATGGTCAGGTACGTGGTGCACTAACGATCTACAGCTTATGTATGTCGCAAAGCTACCAAGAGAAAGATCTGGAGCTGTTAACTTTTGTCTCTCAGCATATAGCTACAGCAATCGAAAGAAAGCTCTCAGCTGAAACCTTAAAATCTAGCTATGAGCAACTTGAAGAGAAAGTTGTCATGCGAACTCAAGCGCTGGCTCTGCTAAATAAAGACCTAGAAAAAGAGGTTAACCAAAGACGTAAAGTCGAAGAGCAGCTCGTTTATGACGCCAATCATGATCACCTCACAGGTTTGCCAAATCGCTCTATGTTTATGGAGCGATTATCTCAAGCGGTAAAACATATTCGTAGGCATGGGCTAGACAGGTTTGGCTTACTATTTATCGATCTCGATAGATTCAAACTTATCAATGACACCTTAGGCCATCTTGAAGGAGACCGCTTCCTGATAGAGACCTCAAGACGATTGCAGCTTTGTATACGTGACAACGACACGCTAGGCCGCATCGGTGGCGATGAGTTCGTCATCCTTCTCGATGGCATTAATGGCGCTAGCGATGCAAAAGAGGTTGCTGAGCGAATACTCACTGAGTTGTCTCGCCCCTATAAACTAGCCAATCAAAGCTTCAATTCAGGTGCGAGTATCGGCATCGCATTTAGTAGTAATCATAAGTCAGATACCGCTGAATCCCTGTTACGTGATGCTGATTCTGCGATGTACCAAGCTAAGTCTAAAGGCAAAGGCTGCTATGTTATTTTTGATGAGAAGTCTCACAAAAAGCTGGTAAAAGATGTAGAGCTAGAAAATGAATTACGCCAAGCTATTTTGAATCAAGAGTTACCTTTAAGTTATCTACCTATTCAAAACTTAAAGAACGGCTCAACAATCGCATTAGAACCTCGCCTATATTGGAACCACCCTCTTCTCGGCAAGGTAAAGCATGCTCAGCTCAATAATATCGCGGAGCATTGCAATTTAATCACAGAGTTGGATATCTACCTGCTTGAAAAGCTCAATAGTGACCACAGCATACTGCAGGAGCTGTCCTTAGAGCATTTGCCCCTGCACCTAAATATCTCAGCGATGCACTTAAAGCATAAACATGCCGTCAGACAGCTTAAAAACAAAGTTAAGCAATGCATTTTCCCTGCGCAACAATTATGGCTATTCTTTGACGAGACAGGGTTTATCCTTGATACCGATAACCATATCAATGCATTTGATATTCTCAAACGCCTAGAGATAAAACTAGCGCTTAAAGGTTACGGCAGCGCCCACAGTGCATTAAGCAGTCTTACTTTCCTTCCATTACATGGACTTAAGCTCGACCCTAGCTACACGACACACTTAGATAGTGAACAGCACTTAAAGCTAATAAGAGCCCATTACTTAACAGCCCAAGCATTAGAGCTCACGGTATTTGTCGATGGAATAGCTGCTATCGCTCAAAAAGAGATACTCACTGAGATAGGATTTAAAGTCGGTCAAGGCCAGGCTCTGGGTAAGGTGCTTGATCTCACATTGATAACTGATAATCAGGTTTGCGCCTAAGCCTTTATAGCAATTGTATTACCACCATCACTCACTGCATAAGACCCATTAAGATAAGCTCAATGGGTCTATGCAGCGTTGTTTTAATACCTTTAGCACAAGGTACTATTTTTTAAACATATCTCTTAAGTTGGCAATATTGGACTTGCCTGACTCTTGCCTTTGCTGCTCACTTTGCACTTGCTTACGGTTTTCCCAAATCAAGTCATCCTGTGGAAGCTCCATCAAGAAACGACTAGGCTCACACCGCATGGTTTCACCAAACTGACGACGTTCACGACATAAAACAAACCAAAGCTCTTTCTGAGCACGAGTGATCCCCACATAGGCTAGGCGTCGCTCCTCTTCAACATTTCCTTCATCAATACTCGTTTGATGAGGCAATATTCGCTCCTCTGTTCCAACCATAAATACAAAGGGAAACTCTAGCCCCTTAGAGGCATGCAGTGTCATCAATTGAACCTGATCGCCTCCTTCATCCTCACTATTGCGCTCCATCATGTCACGCAAAGTTAGCCGCGTGACGACCTCAGGCAAGGTCATCCCCTCATCGAGATCATCCCCTTCCAACATCTCTGTCACCCAACGATAAAGCTCAGAGATATTCTTCATTCTCATTTCAGCCGCTTTAGCACTGGTACTCGTCTCGTAAAGATAATCTTCATAGTTGATATTACGAATGAGATGTTTAATAGCATCAACTGACTCTCCACGCTTTACCGTTTCACCAGTATCGACAATAAACTTGCCAAACTTGTATAACGAAGCCATAGCTGCAGGTGGCAGATGGTGATTGAGTTCGGCATCAAAACTCGCTTCAAACATAGAAATTTGTCGCTCGTTTGCAAACGTTCCCAAACGTTCTAGAGTCGAAGGGCCGATACCTCGCTTGGGTAGATTAACCACTCGCAAAAAAGCATTGTCATCATCTGGATTCACCACAAGCCTGAGATAGGCCATGATATCTTTAATCTCGGCGCGACCAAAAAATGAGGTCCCCCCACTGAGCTTGTATGGTATGCGGTTAGTCATCAATGCCCTCTCTAATAAGCGAGATTGATGGTTTCCTCGATACAGAATGGCATAGTCACCGAATTGGGTTTTCCCCATAAACTTATGACGGATCATCTCTGCAATGACCCGCTCAGCTTCCTGCTCCTCATTAGCAGCAATTAATACTCTCAGAGGCTCACCATAAGCCAGCTCACTGAAGAGTGCTTTATCATACACATGAGGGTTATTAGCAATAAGAATATTCGCCGCTCTAAGGATCCTTTGACTAGAGCGGTAATTTTGCTCCAGCTTAATCAGACGTAAAGCAGGGAAATCTTTACCCAGCAAAACAAGGTTTTGTGGTTTAGCGCCACGCCATGAATAGATTGATTGATCATCGTCGCCAACAACAGTAAACCTAGCTCGCTCACCAACCAGTAACTTCACCATCTCATATTGACTGGTGTTTGTATCTTGGTACTCATCCACCAGCATATATTGAATGCGTGTCTGCCAACGGGCTCTAACTTCGCTGTTGTGTCTCAGTATCAAGGTTGGGATTAAAATCAGATCATCAAAATCCAAAGCATTATAGGCTTTCATATGCTGAGCATATCGCTTATAAAGCGCAGCAAAGAGCTGTGACTGCTCATCCTTTGCAATGGTAATCGCCTGCTCAGGGACAATAAGATCTCCCTTCCAATTGGAGATAGCAGTCATCAAAGCCCTAAGCAGATCTTTGTCACCCTCTAACTCATCTTCAGTGAGATCTTTTAGCAGTGCTAAACTATCTTGATCGTCAAACAGAGAAAAGCCTGGCTTTAAGCCCACCACCTTATGCTCCCGCTTAATGATCTCTAAGCCCAGAGTATGGAAGGTTGAGATCCATAAACCACGTGCTTCTTTACGTCCCATGGACTGAGCAACACGCTCTTTCATCTCACGAGCCGCTTTGTTGGTAAACGTTACCGCAGCAATATTCCGAGCCTTATAACCACACTTTTGCACCAAATGAGCAATCTTATTAATGATCACTCGAGTCTTACCACTACCTGCGCCTGCGAGCACGAGGCAGGGGCCTGATACATAGTGTACGGCTTCGTCTTGTCCGGGGTTTAGCTTCATCGGTTTACAGTTACCAGCATTTAAAAGGGAATTTTAAGGAGGCGATCATACCAGAAACTCTTCATATTCAATCTTACAAATTACATGTTTCATTCTCAGCATGTCAGTTTCAAAGATAAAAAGTAGCAAACCTTTTTATACTTCAGTTGTCTATGAAAAGCGCAAGTCAATAAATTCGATGCTGTGATGAATAAAAGTTTACCTTGCCACATTGATAATTGCGTTCTTCTCCTGTCTCCAATAGAATAGTGAATGAACGTTCATTCACCTCGAGATTATGCTCAGTATGGATAACAAACGCGAACTGATATTTAACGCAACAGAAAAGATTATTGCGACTAAAGGACTGCAAGGTCTCTCTATGCAGCAAATTGCTAATGAAGCTGGCGTAGCGGCAGGCACTATCTATCGCTACTTTAAAGACAAAGATGAGTTAATTAACGAACTCAGAAAAAACGTGTTACGTGTCGTCGCAGAAAATATTCTCTCTGACAGTGATAAGGGGACGATTGAGCAAAGGTTTAAACGGATCTGGTTCAATATTGTTGACTTTGGTCGCCAGCGTACACAAGCAAACTTAAGCTATGAGCAATATATTCATCTGCCTGGCATAGACTCTGATCCGCATCAGACATATGAAAAAGCGACTTTTGAACGATTACATAATCTGTTCGAAGAGGGAAAGCAGCAGGCGCTATTTCACGCTTTATCAAACAAAGCCATGTTTGCTATATCCCTTGAGCCAGCTGTAGCGCTTGGGCGTAGTATTCGCAGGGGGCAGTTGGCGTATAACAAAGCAGAGTTAGAGTTGGTCTGCAATTTATGTTGGCAAGCACTATTGGTACAAACTCAAGCAGCTAATTTAACCCAAACTGAAGAATCGGACTCAACTAACAAGGCGCTATCAGGACAATGAATAATTTGAACATCCCTGATGCTACTTGCCGTTTTTACTATCAAGCAGAATTTTTAAACTTAACTAACAAGGAGCTATCAGGACAATGAAAAAGTGGACCCTGATCATGCTAATTATCGCACTGCTAGCTTTTGGCTCAGTAATTGGTTTTAACTTAATGGTTAAAGGCAAAATTGCCGATGCTATTGCCAATATGCCCGAGCCTACTTCAGCAGTAACGGCTATGACAGTCACTCCTGAAAAGTGGCAGCCAACAATCGATGCCATTGGGTTTGTCGAACCCAATCAAGGGCTCACAATTGCTAATGAACTGTCTGGGGTAGTGTCTGCTATCAACTTTGAAAATGGCAGCGAAGTAAAGCCAGGCCAAAGCTTAATCGTGCTCGATTCAGCGGTAGAAAAAGCTAACCTCAAAAGCAAAATGGTACAGCTTCCTGCGTCTGAAGCCGATTACAAACGTCTACAGCGCCTGTATAAGCAAAAATCAGTATCGAAACAAGACTTAGATAATAGTGAAGCCAAATATTTAGCCCTGAAAGCCGATATTGAAAGCCTTAGCGCAACCATAGAACGTCGCCAGATAGATGCCCCCTTTGGTGGCTTAATTGGTATTCGCAGTATTAATTTAGGGGAATACCTGCAAGCGGGCACCGATATTGTTCGATTAGAAGATATCAGCACCATGAAGATCAGGTTTACCGTTCCTCAAACACAACTGCCTAAGATTAGTAAAGGCCAAACTATTCACGTGTTTGTTGACGCTTATCCAGAGCTTCCTTTTGAAGGCAAAATCTCAGCCATTGAGCCCGCGGTATTTTATCAAAGTGGCCTAATCCAAATTCAGGCAGAGATACCTAACATTGACACTAAGTTACGTAGCGGTATGTTTGCTCGAGTCGCTGTGCTACTACCTGAGATGACTAACCAATTTGTGCTTCCACAAACGGCTATCAACTTTACGCTTTATGGTAACTCTATCTATCTCATCAATGAGGTCACTGAAGAGGGCGAACAGATTAAGCGCGTCAATCAGATAAATGTTGAAGTCATTGAACGTAATGGTAACTACGCATTAGTCAAAGGCGAACTAAAAGCAGATGACCTAGTCGTCACATCAGGTCAAGTTAGGCTCAGCAATGGCAGCAAGGTAAAAGTTGCCAGTGATGATGCCCTGACGCTTCCTGCAACAATGCCAAAACTTTAATAGGAGCTGGCAATGCGTTTTACAGATATTTTCATTCGTAGGCCGGTTCTCGCCGCCTCGATAAGCTTACTGCTGCTGCTATTAGGTTTCTTCTCCCTAAATAGCATGCAGGTACGTGAGTACCCAGAGATGACCAATACCGTGGTCACGGTATCCACCAGCTACTACGGTGCCGATGCGAATCTTATACAGGGCTTTATTACCCAACCACTGGAGCAAGCTTTAGCTCAGGCGGACAATATTGATTTCATGACCTCAGACAGCTCTTTGGGCACCTCAAAGATCACTGTGTATATGAAGCTAAATACAGATCCCAATGGTGCGCTGGCGGATATTCTAGCCAAGGTCAACTCGGTACGTTCACAGCTTCCAAAAGAAGCTGAAGACTCCACGGTAGATATGTCTACGGGCTCACAAACATCCGTTCTCTACCTCTCTTTCTACAGTGATCAGATCAACTCTAGTCAGATCACCGATTACTTAGAGCGTGTCGTTAAACCTGAGCTATTCACGATTAATGGTGTGGCTAAAGTAAACCTCTATGGCGGTATGAAATACGCGATGAGAGTCTGGTTAGATCCTGCTCGTATGGGTGGCTTTAACTTATCTTCAACTGAAGTGATGCAGGTACTGCAGGCAAACAATTACCAATCAGCTGTAGGTCAAACTAATGGTGGTTTTACGCTGCTTAATGGCACTGCAGATACCCAAGTTGCCACTGTCGATGAACTGAAAAAGCTGGTTATTTCTAGCAAAGATGGATTGGTCATTCGTCTAGGTGATATTGCCGATGTTAGCCTTGAGAAGAGCCATGATGTCTTTCGTGCTTTAGCCGATGGGCAAGAGGCGGTGGTCGTTGGTTTAGATGTCACCCCAACGGCAAACCCACTTGATGTAGCAGCAGATGCTCGTGCTCTGATGCCAGATATAGAGCGTAACCTTCCTAGCTCTATGAAGGTTCGCATGCTTTATGATTCATCACTTGCTATCGATGAATCAATTAATGAAGTGATTAAAACGATCGCTGAAGCCGCATTGATTGTAATTATTGTTATCACCCTCTTTTTAGGTTCATTACGTGCAGTTGTGATCCCTATTGTCACCATTCCACTGTCATTAATCGGTGTCGCTATCATCATGCAGATGTTTGGCTTTACCCTGAACCTGATGACACTACTTGCTATGGTGTTAGCAATTGGCTTAGTGGTCGATGATGCTATCGTAGTCGTAGAGAATGTTGATCGGCATATTAAGCTAGGTGAGACACCTTTTAGGGCGGCAATTATTGGTACCCGTGAGATTGCGGTTCCAGTCATCTCTATGACCATTACCCTTGCAGCTGTATATGCGCCAATTGCATTAATGGGAGGAATTACAGGCTCGCTCTTTAAAGAGTTTGCGCTCACCTTAGCTGGTGCGGTATTCATCTCAGGCATAGTGGCATTAACGCTCTCACCTATGATGTGTTCTAAGATATTAAAGCCTCACACTAAGCCAAACCGATTCGAGCAAGGCGTTGAAACCTTCTTAAATGGAATGACTAACCGCTATCAAAGCATGCTAAATGCCGTCATGGAGCGTCGTCCTGTCGTCGTTGCATTTGCGATAATTGTCTTTGCATCTCTACCGGTTATGTTTAGCTTTATTCCCTCAGAACTTGCACCAAACGAAGATAAGAGTGTTGTCATGATGATGGGCACAGCGCCATCTACTGCCAACTTAGACTATATTCAATCGACGATGTCGCAGGTAACAGATCTCATTAAGAGCCATCCTGAAAGTGCTGCATCCTTAGCCTTTGTCGGTGTACCTAACTCTAACCAAGCGTTTGGTTTAGCACCATTAGTGCCTTGGAGTGAACGTGACAAATCACAAAAAGAGATGCAAAAGGTGTTAGGTGCTGAAGCTAAAGAGATACCTGGAATGGCAGTAACAACATTCCAGATGCCTGAGCTTCCTGGTGCTTCTGGTGGTTTACCCATTCAGTTTGTTATCACCAGCTCAAACTCATTTGAGAGCCTATTTCAAATTGGTAGTAGCGTTCTTGAAAAGGTGCAAAACAGTCCGTTATTTGTCTATTCAGAGATTAACCTTAAGTTTGACTCTGGCACGATGAAGCTGCATATCAAGCGCGACATAGCGGGAACCTATGGCGTCACTATGCAAGATATTGGTATGACATTAACGACCATGATGAGTGATGGTTATGTCAATCGCATAAACTTGGATGGTCGCTCGTACGAAGTTATCCCTCAAGTCGAGCGTAAATACCGAGCGAACCCAGAGTCTCTTGATGGCTACTATGTCAAAGCAGCCGATGGTAAATCAATCCCGCTCTCGAGTTTAGTTGATATTGAGATGGTTTCTGAGCCTCGCTCACTGCCACACTTTAATCAGATGAACTCTATCACTGTAGGTGGTGTTGCAACGCCAGGTGTTGCCATTGGTGATGCGATTGCCTTCTTACAGAATATTGGCGATAACGACTTACCTAAAGGTTATAACTATGACTTCCTCGGTGAAGCGCGTCAGTTTGTCACTGAAGGCTCCGCACTGTTTGCAACTTTTGGATTAGCCCTAGCAATTATCTTCTTGGTGTTAGCGAGTCAATTTGAAAGCGCTCGCGATCCTCTGGTGATCTTGGTCTCTGTACCTCTGGCTATCAGTGGTGCACTCATCGCACTCGGTTGGACTCATGTTTTCGGTCTATCTTCGATGAACATCTATACCCAAGTCGGCCTGATCACTTTAGTTGGCCTAATCACCAAACACGGTATCTTGATGTGTGAAGTCGCCAAAGAGGAGCAGTTACATAATGGCCTTAGTAAGACTGACGCGATTAAGCTTGCAGCAACAGTTCGTCTTCGTCCCATTCTGATGACAACTGCCGCAATGATTGCAGGCCTAATCCCCCTATTGTTTGCCGTAGGCGCAGGGGCAGTGGCTCGCTTCAACATTGGATTAGTGATTGTTTCCGGCTTAGCAATTGGTACTGTATTTACGTTATTCGTATTGCCTGTTATCTATAGCTATCTTGCTCAGAGACATGAACCATTACCTGTCTTTGATGAAGAGTTAACGGCATCAAAACCTTAGGTTCTAGCGCCAGTTATAAAACCTAAAAAGGGCCTGAATAATGTCGATATTATTCAGGCCTTTCTTTACTTAAAATACGATTACTCGACTTTTGTGAGTAATCTTTTTCCAATAGTGAATCTGCTCAGGTACAATCCAACTATTATTAAAAACACGACACTCTATTGGCCAACGGCGGACAGAAAAGATGATTAATCCAAAGAAAATTGAAGAAGTTGCTAAGCAGCTGAGTGAAAACCTGCCAAGCGGCCTGAAGCAGTTCGCTGGTGAGTTTGAAGAAAAAAGTAAACAGATCTTACAGAACCAACTCATGAAGCTAGATGTTGTCTCACATGAGGAGTTCGAAGTTCAACAGCATGTACTGCTTAAAACTCGTGAGAAGCTTGAAGCATTACAAGCACAAGTTGATGCACTAGAGAAGAAATTAAGCGACAGTGAATAATACCTGTTAGCAATAAGGGCTATTCACCACATGTGAATAGCCCTTTTTATTCATGCATACCAATCAGTAAGCGCTATTAATTACACTCGAGAAGCTGAGCAGGCTTGCTGGCAGTAAAGCAAAATACATGCAGCTAATAACACCAAGTCTTTGACAATAAATTGTCCACTCGGCGTCAGCATTGGAAAGCCATGACTCAACTCATAAGCAGGCAAAGTGACGATAAAGGTTTGGGTAGCCAAAAAAGTCAGAGCAGCAATTGCTAACCCTAGGCTATTCGACCAACGATGCCTTAACCCCAGCACTAAGCTAAGCACAGCTAGCAGCTCTACAATGCCAATGAAATATGATGCATGAAGAACACTAAATAACTCGTATAGCCAGCTAAACAAAGAACTTGTCGACATTAAGCCTTCAATCCCATCGGCTTCTATCTGGGTAAACTTCATCCCACCAATCCACAACATGACTAGCACAACGCCAGCCCATGCGAGCTTAAGTGAAAAATGGTTTAGCCGCTGATGGCCCGCATAATAAGAGGCGATATATCCACTCACTCCAGCAATTGCCAGATACTTAATCAACCCTTGACCAGCCCCTATTGCCGGAAAACCACCTAAACTATCTATCCATACAGGGTGAGTCAGCAGCATCGCCATAGGAACCAAAGCCAACAAGCTATAAGCGTAGAGCAGGTATTGACTAAATATCTGTTTAGGAAAGATTAAAGCTGCTATTACAGCTAACTGTATCACGCCTAATAAACTTGATAACCAAGTGAACTCAGGTAACCCGATAACAGCAAGTTGTTTGATAAAATAACCGCTATCAGTCGGTGTGAAACGACTTACTGCCGTTGTAAGTAGAAAAAGTCCCAATAGCACTCTTGCCAATACCATCGCCTTTGTTAAATCTATTTTGAACATCTTTGCCTCCAAATAAGCTGCTCCAATAGACCCTAAAAGTGCGTCCGCTATTTCACCGATGGATAATTTAATCAATCCTTTTTCTATAACTCCCTTTTTTCGCCACTATTGATCACCACTTCGCCCCCATCCCTTAAGTGAAACCTGTTCAAATAGTCACTATCACAATAGAGGGATTTTTATGTTTGATTTTCTAACTTCAGCTAAGACCAACTTAACCCATAAGATGCTGCTAGTAGCAGGGCTATCTTTACTTTCACTCATACCATTAGGCTTTGTTATGGATATGGTTTGGGAAAGAGAGATGCTATACCACCAAGTTGTTGAGGAGATTGGACAGTCATGGGGGGACAGACAAGAGGTTTCCGGCCCTGTTGTTATCATCCCCTATACATACCAAGTCATCCAGGAAGCAGTGAGTGATGAAGGGAAGGTTAGAAAATTTACGACTCATTACCAAAATGAGTTAGTGGTGCTACCGAAACAACTTTCACTCGATATCGACCTTAAACATGATTTTAGAAGCAGAGGTATATTTCAGTCTCTGGTTTATAACGCACAAGTCAGTGGTAATGCAGAGTTTGAACTGAGTCAGTTCAAAATTGCAAATCTCACTAAGCTCGATCTTGATAATGCGCGAATCGTGTTTGGCATATCTGCCAATCAAGCCATAGATAAAATTGTAAAGTTCGAACTCAAGGGGCCACAAGCGGAAAGTATCAGCAACCAATCCGGTATCATGTCAGGCACTGGACTCGCTAACCTTACCGGACTCGATCGCGGCTTCCACCAGCCCATATCACTGAGCCAGAACCAAACTGCATTTTCGTTAGACTTTGACCTTAAACTGAGAGGTTCTCAGTCAATAAGCGCACTGCCACTAGGCGAACAAACTCACATAAATATCAGCGCAGACTGGCCACACCCAAGCTTTAATGGACAGCTTCCAGCATCAAGAGATATCTCAACACAAGGCTTTACAGCAAATTGGGATATTAGCCACCTAAGCCGTAACTTCCCGCAAGTATTCAGTAAAGATCAACAGATCAATTTACGAGAAGTTCAAGCCAACACTATGCTGTTTGAGCCCGTTACACACTATGGAAAAATTGAACGTTCTGTCAAATACGGTCTGCTGTTTATTGTGCTTAGCTTTATTATTTTACTTATCTTTGAATTGGGACAAAATACCAAGCTTAGCTTAATCCAATACCTGCTCGTAGGCAGTGCAATGACCCTTTTTTACCTGTTACTGCTCTCATTATCGGAGCACTTAGCTTTCACCCTGGCCTACTTAATCGCAGCCAGTATTCCCGTACTATCAGTCTCAGCATATACCGCCAGCGCCACCGATAGCCCCAAACGAGGGGGGGGCATGATGGCTATGCTTATTGGACTGTATGCCGTGCTCTATTCCATTCTAAAACTGGAAGATTACGCCCTCTTAATGGGAACGGGGTTGTTAGTGGTGATCATGCTTGTTCTGATGTTTATTACCCGAAAAACAAGCGGAAATGACACTAAGGTTGGTACAACAGATTAACGATATTTAATTCATAATATCGCCTGATAGGCTAGCTTGCTAAGAAGTGACAAGTTAGCCTACGCCCTTTACGATTTAGATATTTTTTGAGGCTATTCATTTGAAGCAACTATCCACTTACATGCCATCGGTTATATTACCTATGATGATTGGCTGGTTAATACTGCTCATCATACCTGGCGTACTGTTCGTCTCGGATGCCTCGTTATTCCCATGGCTATCACTTGACTCAACGACTGCCGAAACACTATTTTGGCTCACCTCCACAGGTACTGCGCCTTATGGTGTCGCTACCGTACTATTCGTTCTGCTTTTAAGTTACCAGAGGCTTGAACGTTCTCGATTTTTCAGCCTATTCCTCGCCATCTCACTTAGCATGTGCACCACTTTAGGACTTAATCATTATCTTAAGCCATTTTTCAATGAGGCTCGTCCTAATGCCGTCTGGTTAGAGCAAAATTACCTACTTAACACAGACAGCTTCTATTCACTCTCTAAAGCTGAGCGTCAAGAAAAGATGATGGCAGCAGTAAATCAGATAGAGTATGCCGATACCGAGTTGAGCCTTGCTCCATTAGTAAAGCAGCACTGGCAACATGAAGTTGGCTACGCTTTTCCATCTGGACACACGCTTTTCGCTGTCACTTTAACCATAGTGGCTAGTTTCTATCTCTTGCTTGCCGGTAACCTAATTTTACCTAGCGTGCTGTTACTATGGACAGTTGCTATGGGGTTCAGCCGTATGCTGCTAGGCATGCACTGGACTCAAGATGTACTAGCCTCAACATTTCTAGGTGGTCTCATAGGTTTACTGAGCTTGTTCGTTATACATAAAGCCTTTCCCTATATTTGGTCAATTTCAACTAAGCTAATACCAAAGCTTAGTAAGGTTGAGCGGTAGGCACTGAAAAGCCAAACAGCGTGAATCAACTTATTCCCACTGTTTGGCTAACAGCACCAGAAAGAATGCTTTATCATAGCGCCCTATACCTCTTCAATCTTAGGCACTATTGAGAATCCTATGGCTGCTCTACAACTAGATAAAATCGATCTGACAATTTTAAGACTGATGCAAAGCCATGGAAAACTGTCGAATCAAGAATTAGCAGAAAAAGTAGGCCTCTCACCTTCACCATGCTCTCGCAGGGTCAAAACCTTAGAGGAATCTGGGTATATCTCGGGCTATGCAACACTACTCTCCGCCGAACACTTTCATCTATCCCTCACGGCTTACGTCCAAGTGAGATTAGAAAAACATACGACTGAGATCCTTGAATCTTTTGAGAGTAAGGTCAGCAGCTACGATGAGGTGCAAGAGTGCTGTTTATTGACTGGTAGCGATGCCGATTATCAACTAAAAGTCTTAGTCGCAGACATGAATCAATTCAAACTCTTTTTGCTCGACAAGCTCACAACCCATCCCCACATTGCCGGCGTTCACTCAAGCTTCGTGTTAAAACAGGTCAAAAACCAAACCAGTATACCGCTGCCAAGTTAAACCTGGGTCCAATCAGACTGAATGACATCAGTAGACAAGCTATAACTGGTTAAACCTAAGGAAATCGACTAATTTTTATCTATTCGATCGCAAAAATTGAAAAAAACCACTACGCAATAATCTTGCGCTATCTTTAGCACTGAAAAACAAACCGCAAAATAGTCTCGCCATTAGAATTTAACAAAGAAATAAAAAGCAATAAATACGCCAAATGCACAACAAATCACTCATGAACAACATGATTAAAGCGATAAATCACCATTGACCCGCTAAAATAAAGGACTATGATGCGCCCTCATTAAAAAATGAGAGATCAACATGAGTACAGCAAGTTCAAACCATTTCAGCTCAAGAATCGGCTTCATCATGGCAGCTGCAGGCTCTGCGGTTGGCGTGGGTAACATCTGGGGCTTCCCAACCCAAGCAGCATCCCATGGTGGTGGAGCATTCCTACTGGTTTACTTGATACTTATCGTTATTCTCGGTTACCCCATGCTAGTGGCTGAGTTGATGATAGGCAGACATGGGCAAACAAACCCAGCCGACGCGATGAGCAAGTTAGGCACTAGCCCTCTCAGCCGTAACATAGGTAAGTTTATCGGCTTTACCTCTATCATCACAGCCACATTAATCTGTACCTTTTACACCATACTTTCAGGTTGGTTTGTCAGTTTCGCCTTAGCGCCAGTAGCAGAGATGTTCGGCTTCTCTCAAATAGCTGCATGGTTGATGGACTTCTCTCTATCAAGAAATATCGTCTTTACCACACTCTTTATCTTGATGGTGATCTGGGTGATCAGGCAAGGCGTACAGCAAGGCATTGAACGCTGGTCAAAACGCTTAATGCCGCTACTGCTAAGTATCTTAGTATTAGGGGTGATCTACATCTTAAACCAACCTGGTGCGATGGAAGGACTTGAAGTATTACTGATCCCGGACTTTTCTAGAGTATGGGAGCCTGATGTACTTGTCGGTGCGTTAGGACAGACCTTCTTCTCATTAACCATAGGTACGGGTGCCATGATGGTTTATGGCGCTTATTTAAATCAGCAGGAGCACATTGGAAAGCTCACCGCTTATGTCACGCTAACAGACACCAGCGTAGCCTTTCTTGCGGCATTGATGATAATTCCTGCCATGTACGTCGCCCAGCATAATGGCGTACAGATCTTCAGTGAAGATGGCAGTTTATTAAATTCTGACACCTTAGTATTTACCGTATTACCTGCCCTGTTTGATACCTTAGGCGGGAATCTGCAATACATTTTAGCGTTTGTCTTTTTTGTATTAATGACCATTGCAGGCCTGACTTCAGCCATCTCAATTGTTGAAGTCCCTACAAGCTACTTAGTAGAAAAGAGACAGGTAGACCGAAACAAGGCTACCTACATTATCGGTGCCCTCATCATTGTCTTGTCGCTAACGGTCGTCCTGAACTTCGAGCATCTATTTGGCTTTATGATCACCATGACGACCGAAAGAGCTCAGCCATTAATCGCGCTAGGTATTGCAATCTATCTCGGTTGGGTATGGCAGAGAAATGGTCTGATAAAAGAGATACAAGCCCAGGAAGGAGCCGATAGTAACAGCTTGTTCTGGCGCTTATGGCCAGTCTATGTGAAGTTTGTCTGCCCGCTACTGATCACAGTGATCATAGTGCAGCTATTTAACAAGTAATGGGCTAGAGTTTGGGCTCACCTAAAGCAAGGTGAGCCCTGTATAGCATCACGGTTTAACCTATATTCAGCGCTCAATCTTAACTTCTATTTTATAGATACCTATCATATGCCAGCGCTTCAATGTTGGCTTGTCTAAAACACCATGCTGCTCACGGGCGTATTGCACCGACTTATTTAACTCTTGCACCTCATGGCTGGAGACGCAATACACACTTGTTTTATTACTCAGGTATATTGCTTTATAACCATATCTACAGCCGTTTGCTTAACCCTTTGGACTTCGTCATCAGTAGGGAAGCTAGCCCCTTGAATAAGTTGAGGCCAGAAACAGAAAGCCTTAATCACGGCCATAAATTGTGTAACGACGACTTCAGGGTGGTCAGTTTTTAACGCCCCAGCTTCTGCTGCAGCATAAAACCAGCTTGTCAGAGGAGACTCTTTATCACTGAACTCTAGCATCGCTTCTTGGATCAGATCTGGTGAGTGAATCGCTTCAGCAATAATAACTCTCGCCATAGAGAGAAAGGCTTCGGAGCGAAGATGAGAGATCTCCTGCTCTGCGACTAACGTTAGCTGCTGCTCTATTGATGTATCAGTTGAAAATGGCACATGCTCAAAGGTACAAAGCAGCGACATCATCTCAACCATGATGGCACTAAATAACGCATCTTTATTGGCAAAATGATTATAAACGGTGCGTTTTGAAACCTCGGCTCGCTTTGCAATATCATCCATACTTGCGGCTTTGAACCCCTTAGCTTCAAACTCAGCCATCGCCGCTTCAATCACTGCGGTTCGTTTAAGCTCACTTCGAGATTTTTTTTTATCTACCATTTTCAGATTCTTATCTTAATCTTCAGCTATTCAACCTGGTTATTTTACACTGATGAGTTTACTTTTCAAAAACATTTAGTAAACTACACCGTATAGTTTACTTTTATATTGCATATTTATGAAACTAACAATACTGATTATCGGCTTACTCATTGGAGGCATTATGCTCGCCACTACACAATCAAACGCAGGTTCAGTCGAAACAACAAAAATCTCTGCCGACCATCATATTGCAGATGGTGGCTACATGAATACAGCTAAAGATTTCACAGAAGATACTGAAATCCTTCCACTATTAATGCGGTATATCACAGAGAAGCGTGTAGATGCACTGCCTAAAAATGCCATTCCAGTCATTGAACAAACAGCTCGCTCACTGGAGCAGCTTCCGCGGGATCAAGATACCGTTATCAGACTTGGACATTCGAGTATTTTCATCCAAATAGCGGGTCAGAGATGGCTTATCGATCCAGTATTTAGTGACAGAGCCTCACCTTTTAGCTTTGCAGGGCCTAAACGCTTTCATCAAACACCTATCTCGCTGAGCGAATTGCCTGAAATCGATGGGGTGATGATCTCTCACGATCATTACGATCATCTCGACAAACAGACCATCAAGGCCTTAGCCAATAAGGTTAACCATTTTGTCGTTCCACTTGGTGTAGACGGCCACCTGAAAAGTTGGGGAGTCAGCACAGATAAAATAACCAGCCTAGATTGGTGGGAGTCAGTAAGCGTTGCTGATGTCACCTTGACTGCAACCCCTACCCAACATTTTTCTGGACGCGGATTATTTGATAAAAACCAGACTCTGTGGGCCTCCTATGTCATAGCTTCACCAAGCAGCAAACTATATTTCAGTGGTGACTCGGGGTACTTCGATGGTTTTAAGGAGATTGGTGAACGCTTCGGGCCATTCGATCTGACTATGGTCGAAACAGGCGCTTATGACAAAGATTGGCCAACAATACATATGAGTCCTGAGCAGAGCCTGCAAGCCCATATTGACCTTAAGGGTAAGCAGATGATGCCAATCCATAATGGCACCTTCGATTTAGCCTTTCATAGTTGGTATGAGCCACTAGAGCGTATCTTATCACTAGCGGCAACGGCAAACGTTAAGCTTGTGACCCCCATGATGGGGCAAGTGGTGTCACTCAACTCAGCAACAGCGTCTAACCATGCGTGGTGGCAAGAGGTGATGCAAGATCAGTTATTAGCAGCGTATTAAAAAGGCATTAATTGTTATCTGGGTCACAGCAGCCTGTGACCCTTTGCCGCACCTCATCACTTATCTCTTGTCGATAGAAAACGGCGGTGTATAAAGAGCGGAATAAAAAATAAGATGAGTTCGCCATGATGTATCTATATAAGAATTTGGCTATTTCCGCTTTGGCCACGAGTTTTTTTAGCCCGCTTTGTTTAGCTCAATCATCCCCCATTGATGACGTAAACCAATCCAGTGATAAACAGCCAGCCATTGAGCGCATTTTAGTGACAGGGGAGCAAGTCGACGATCCCACCAGAGTGTCAAGTGACCCTAAAAAGCCAAGGCTACCACTGCCCGCCTATGATGGTGCAGGCTTTCTCAAAACCATTCCAGGTTTCAGCATAGGCCGTAAAGGTGGTGCGGGTGGTGACCCAACGTTAAGAGGCTTAGGTGGCTCTAGATTGAGCATTGTTGATGATGGTCAACATGTTTATGGCACTTGTGGAGGACGAATGGATCCCCCAACTGCTTATATTTACCCAGAAGCCTACGACAACATAACCGTAATTAAAGGGCCACAAACCGTCAAATATGGCCCTGTCGGCTCGGCCGGTACCGTCCTATTTGAAAAAGATCGCCACCGCTTCGAAGAAGCTGATACAGAGGGCAGAGCTAGCGTGACTGGCGGCAGCTTCGACCGACAAGACTATCTTGTTGAACTCAAGGCAGGTAATAGCGATCACTATATCGATATGGACATTAACCAATCCAGTAGTGACCACTACCAAGACGGAGATGGCAATACTGTTCAATCAAGTTACGACAGACAAAACTATAAGTTTGCCTTGGGCTGGACTCCTAGCGATGAGACCGTCGTCGAGCTTGCCTATGGTCGCTCCTCAGGTGAAGCAGAGTATGCCGATCGAGCCAATAAAGCCCGTGAGATAAACAATGAAAACCTCACCTTGTTAGTTCAACACGACTTTGATGGAGAGCGATTACAAAGCATAGAGTTTCAAGCCTATACCAATGAAAATGACCATATCATGGATCAGTTTGATCAAGGGGTTAACTCCGGAAGTAATGTTCGACGTGGTACCCAAGGGGCTCATCTATGGGCCGATTTAAGCCTGCATAGCAACTTAATGGTCACCTTAGGTCTAGATTATATGGACAGTAAACATAAAGGCCGCAAGATAGATCCAAGCGTCGACAATGGACTCGACGACTTACTCTCAAAGCCATTTAACGATAATATGCATTATCAAAATAGCGGCCTATTTGTTGAAGCAGAACTTCAGCTATCAAAAGGAAAACTACTCGCAGGCGCAAGGCTAGATCATTGGCAAACTGAGTTATTGGTCGCTCAAGGTGGCAGTAGAACTGACGATCTATTCAGTGGTTACACTCGCTATGAACTTTCCTCAGGTAATAGCCAATACTTTGCAGGATTTGGCCATGCCCAACGTATGCCAGATTACTGGGAGATAATGAAAGCCGATGCCGATAGCCACTCAGAAAAAGCCTTCGATCTTGAAGCTGAAAAAAACTCACAGATAGACATAGGCTGGCTGTACCAAGGTAAAATAGATATCTCAAGCTCACTCTTTTACGGGGTGATAAGCGATTATATTCTTATCGATGCCAATACAAGTAAAACCTCCGCATACAATGTTGATGCAACAGTCTATGGCGGCGAGGTCGCAGCAACATTTCCCATTAGTGATTATTGGTCTAGCCAAACGAGTATCAGCTATAGCCATGGCGATAATGATACCGCGGGAACGCCTTTAGGCCAGATCCCACCACTAGAGGCAAGACTTACCTTAGATTATCAATACAAGCAGTGGAGTGCCGGTTTACTCTGGCGACTCGTTGCAGCTCAAGATAGGGTCGCTATTGGCGAAGGAAATATTTCCGGTCAGGATTTAGCACAAAGTAGTGGTTTTGGTACCCTCTCAATCAATGCGAGTTGGAAACACCAAGATAGCCTTCTACTCAGCTTAGGTGTCGAAAACCTGTTTGATATCACCTATGCCGAGCACATTAGTCGCTCAGGGGCGGGGAATGATATTCCAGGTAGCAGCCCGATGTTTCAGGTCAACGAGCCAGGTCGCACAGCTTGGGCAAAACTCGATTACACCTTCTAGGTATTTAAATTCTGATATTTATCAAAAGAGAGCCGTTAACGAAAAAGGCCATTCGAAATCGAATGGCCTTTCTAATGAACTCAGCAACTAATTATACTAATTCAGCACTTCTTCCAGCGCCTTTAAACAAAGCGCGACATTCTCACGACGAGCACCAAAGCCCATCAGGCCGATACGCCAAGCTTTACCAGCAAGTGCTCCCAAGCCCGCACCGATCTCCAGATTATAGTTTTCTAATAACAGCTTACGCACCCCAGCATCATCGATACCCTCTGGAATATATACCGCATTAAGCTGTGGCAGCCTTGTGCTCTCATCAACAACAAACTGAATCCCTAAACCTTCTATACCTTGCTTTAACACTTGGTGCATATCAGCATGACGCTGCCATGCAGCTTCAAGCCCTTCATTCGCAAGTAGGCGTAACGACTCATGGAGCGCATAAAGTGCATTAACAGGCGCGGTATGATGATAGCTACGTTTAGCGTTATTATCCGCTGTACCGCTCCAGTAACCCATGACGAGGGTTTGATCGAGAAACCAGCTCTGTACAGGCGTTTTGCGGCTCTTGAGTTTATCGACAGCAGCAGGAGAAAATGACACAGGGGAGAGTCCCGGCACACAAGATAGACATTTCTGACTACCAGAATAGATAGCATCTATGCCCCATTCATCGACTCTAAGCTCGACACCACCTAGTGATGTGACCGCATCGACTATGGTTAAACAATTATGTTGCTTCGCCAGCGCACATAATGCTTTAGCATCTGATAGTGCGCCAGTTGAGGTCTCAGCATGAACGAAAGCTAAAAACTTAGCGTCTGGATGAGCCTTTAGTGCCGCTTCGACATCAGCAGGATTTACCGCCTCACCCCATTCGTTATCGACCACAATGGCAGTCGCCCCTACACGCTCGACATTTTGGCGCATACGCTCACCAAATACGCCATTACGACACACAATGACCTTCTCACCCGCTTCAACTAAGTTAACGAAGCAGGTTTCCATCCCGGCACTACCGGGAGCAGACACCGCTAAGGTCATCGCATTGCTTGTCTGAAAAGCGTATTGAATAAGTGACTTAAGTTCATCCATCATGGCGACAAACAAGGGGTCTAAGTGACCAATTGTCGGACGAGATTGTGCGGCGAGCACTTCAGGATATACATCAGAGGGGCCAGGCCCCATCAACGTTCTACGTGGGGGGTTAAACGCATTAATCTTAGGTGCTGCTAACATCATATTTCCTCGAAAACTAGCTAGAAAAAGTTCTAATAATTATGTGGTATTAACTCTTTGATTAGCCCATTACCGTGGCCAATCCCCTACGCTTTATTGAACATCTTAACTGTGTGCCTTTTGGCATCTTATTTTCTATATGTAACGGCCACAAGTGGACTTAAGGCTAACGCTACTTTCAAACCAGTGTTTAAATATCAACAATATCATAAAAAAGGACGCGAATGCGTCCTCTTTAAAATGTGTCCCAACTGGCTCTTAATCCCTATTATCTAAAAATAACTTATACGCGGGACTCTTAGTCTCTTCCTGATAAACAAAACCGAGGTCAGTCAAAAACTGCTGAAAAGCCATATTATCTGACTCTGGTACTTCAAAACCTGCCAACACTTTGCCAAAAGCCGCGCCATGATTGCGATAATGGAACAAACTGATATTCCACTTGCTCTGCAATGTCGTTAGAAACTTAAATAACGCACCAGGATGCTCTGGGAACTCAAAGCTGAGTAAACGCTCATCAAGCCGTTCAGGTGGAAGCCCACCGACCATATAGCGCACGTGTAACTTTGCAGTTTCATCATGGGAAAGGTCTTGCACCTCAAAGCCATCATTCTCGAGCCGAGCGATAATCTCATCGAGCTCAGCCTGACCTTGAGACAGACGAATACCAGCAAAAACCACAGCCCGATCACGACTACTAAACCGATAGTTAAACTCAGTCATCACCCGTTTTTCTAGCAGCTCACAGAAACGCAGGAAGATACCCGGACGTTCAGGCACTTTCACCGCCAAAATCGCCTCTTTTTGCTCGCCTAATTCGCAGCGCTCAGAGACATACCTCAAACTATGAAAGTTCACATTGGCGCCACTGAGAATAGCGGCGACCTTCTCGCCTTTACCCGCATCGCCCATATATTTCTTTAAACCAGCCAGCGCTAAGGCTCCAGCAGGTTCGGCAATGGCGCGAGTATCTTCGAAGATATCCTTAACCGCAGCACAGATCTCATCAGAGCTAACTGTTATCACACCATCCACATACTCACGAGCGACCCTAAATGGCTCTTCACCTATCTGTTTAACGGCAACGCCATCAGCAAACAGACCCACTTGTGGCAAGACCACGCGCTCACCAGCATCAAGCGCCGCTTTAAGGCATGCAGAATCAGCAGGCTCTACACCGATGATTTTAACCTGTGGCATCACTGCTTTATAAAAAGCCGCAATTCCCGCAATTAAACCGCCACCACCAACAGGAACAAAGACAATCTCTAGATCTCGTTGCTGCTGCAGCATCTCTTGAGCCACAGTACCTTGGCCAGCAATCACCGCTTCATCATCAAAGGGGGCGACATACACTCGCCCTTCTGTCTCAGCGAGCTGTTTTGCATGAGCATTGGCTTGATCGAAAGCTTGTCCATGAAGTACGACTTCACCACCTAGCCTTCTGACAGCATCAACTTTTATCTCTGGCGTTGTTTCTGGCATCACAATCACAGCACTAATACCACGAGCGGCAGCCGACATGGCCACCCCTTGAGCGTGGTTGCCAGCCGAGGCACAAACCACGCCACACTGACACTGATCACTTGTTAGCTCAGAGACCTTGTTATAAGCGCCACGTAGCTTAAATGAGTGAACAGGCTGCATATCTTCACGCTTAAGAAATACCTGACAACCTAGACGCGCTGACAGCTTATTCAAGCTAGATAGCGGGGTCACCTTTGCCACATCATATACAGACGATAACAAGGTCTTCTGCAGATAATAGTGGGCTAAATCCACTTGCGACTGCTGGGCTAAGCCACCTTTTGCTTCAGAGACAGACTCGGTCATATTAATTCTCCAGCTTAGTCACATCTCGCACTGCACCTTTATCGGCACTGGTAGCAAGTAGCGCATAGGCTTTAAGCGCGAGTGATACTTCTCTTACACGGCCTACAGGTTTCCACGCTTGCTTACCACGGGTTTCCATTGCTGTACGGCGCGATGCTAATTCAAGATCGCTGATAGCCAGTTTAATTGAGCGCTTTGGAATATCTATCTCAATGCTGTCTCCGGTTTCAACCAAAGCTATGGTTCCACCAGCTGCGGCTTCGGGCGATACATGACCAATAGAGAGCCCTGATGTCCCACCAGAGAATCGACCATCAGTGATCAAGGCACACGCCTTACCTAAACCGCGAGATTTAAGGTAACTAGTTGGGTAGAGCATCTCTTGCATACCAGGGCCACCTTTCGGCCCTTCGTAGCGAATAACCACCACATCTCCAGCAACCACTTCGCCACCTAGAATGCCTGCAACGGCATCATCTTGGCTTTCATAAACCCGTGCAGTACCATTAAAGGTATGATTTTCTTCATCGACACCGGCCGTTTTAACGATACAACCATCGAGGGCGATATTACCTGAAAGCACTGCTAAGCCGCCCTCCTGACTAAAGGCAAATTCACGCTTACGAATACAGCCAGCCTCACGATCGTCATCAACGCTATCCCAGCGACAACTCTGACTAAAGGCTTTAGTCGTAGGAATACCTGCAGGGCCCGCGGAGAAAAATTGTCGTACATCAGCATCCTGAGTCTGAGCAATATCCCATTTAGCCAGAACATCTTTTAGGCTTGAGCCCGCAACATGGTAGGCGTCATTATGAATCAGACCCGCTCGGTCCAGCTCGCCCAGAATCCCCATCACACCACCAGCGCGATGCACGTCTTCCATATGATATTCAGGCGTAGAAGGTGCAACCTTACACAGGTGCGGCACTAAGCGTGAAAGCCTGTCGATATCATCCATGGTAAAATCAACTTTGGCTTCCTGGGCACCCGCTAATAGGTGCAGTACCGTATTGCTCGAGCCACCCATAGCGATATCTAAGGTCATGGCATTCTCGAATGCCTTAAAATTAGCGATATTACGTGGCAATGCAGACTCATCATCATGCTTATAGTAACGAGTAGTCAGATCCATGATACGGCGACCCGCCTCTAAGAACAGCTCACGGCGATCGGCATGTGTCGCTAACATTGAGCCATTACCAGGCAGTGATAAACCAAGAGCTTCGGTTAAACAGTTCATTGAGTTCGCGGTAAACATACCTGAGCATGAACCACACGTTGGGCAAGCACTACGCTCAATCTGCTCACTGTCGGCATCTGAAACACGCTCGTCAGCCCCTGCGACCATGGCATCGACCAAATCCAGCTTGATGATCTTATCTGACAGCTTAGTTTTACCCGCTTCCATCGGTCCGCCTGAAACGAAGATCACTGGAATGTTCAAGCGTAGCGCCGCCATCATCATGCCGGGGGTGATCTTGTCACAATTTGAGATACACACTAACGCATCGGCACAATGGGCATTGGTCATATACTCGACGCTATCGGCGATAAGCTCACGAGATGGCAAGCTATATAGCATGCCGCCATGTCCCATAGCGATACCATCATCGACAGCAATCGTATTAAATTCTTTGGCTATACCGCCCGCTTCTTCAATGGCTCCGGCAACTAATGAGCCCATATCTTTAAGGTGTACATGGCCAGGCACGAACTGAGTGAAGGAGTTAGAAATCGCAATAATTGGCTTACCAAAGTCATTGTCTTTTACGCCGGTTGCACGCCATAAAGCGCGGGCTCCGGCCATGTTACGACCTTCGGTACTGGTAGCTGAACGTAATTTTGGCATTGCGATTGTCCTTTTTGAGAAGGCCTGAGGTACGAGTGTCTAGGATGAAGAAACGACTCAACCTTACCTTCAATTAAATTTTTAAGTCCAAGAGTTAACTCTTAGCCTGCTGTATGCTTTGATTTCCTAAGGCCTAGGTTTTAAAACCTAAAACCTTCATTTATAAAACTTCTAACCAGCCCCACTTGTCTTCGGTCTCGCCATTGAATAAGCCGAAGAAAGTCTCTTGAATAGACTTAGTGATCGGGCCGCGTTTACCTGCGCCAACTTCGATTCTATCAACACTGCGTACGGGCACTATCTCTGCCGCTGTACCTGTCATAAATATCTCATCGGCAAGATAAAGAAACTCACGGGACATAGCTTCTTCAACCACCTCAAAGCCTTTATCTCGAGCGAGAGTCATGATGGAGTCTCGGGTCAAGCCCATTAAAATCGCAGCGGTAGCGGGTGGGGTATAGATTTTACCTTTTTTAACTACAAATAGGTTAGCCCCAGCACCTTCACTCACTAAACCATTCACATCGAGTGCGATGCCTTCATCGAAACCATTTCGTTTAGCTTCGGTTGAGATCTGAATCGAAGATAAATAGTTGCCACCAGCCTTAGCCCCTGTCGGTATGGTATTAGGTGCAAGACGGTTCCAAGAGGTGACAGCGACATCTACACCCGCTTCCATGCTGTCTTCACCTAAGTATGCGCCCCACGGAAAAGCGGCAACCATCACATCACAAACTGCATCTTTGGGCGGAGTAATGCCCATGCCGACATCACCATAAAAGGCCAGCGGACGGATATAGGCACTTTTTAAACCATTTCTCTGCACGCTATCATTACAAGCTTGTATCAGCTCATCCAAGGTATATGGAATTGGCATGCGATAGATTTTTGCTGAATCGAACAGGCGCTGAACATGTTCAGTTAAACGAAAGCCTGCGGCCCCCAAGTGAGTATCATAGACACGAATACCTTCAAAAACAGATGAACCATAATGCAGGCCATGAGACATGACATGCACTTTAGCATCGCCCCAAGGCATGATCTCACCATTAAACCATATAAATTCTGCTTTCTTCGCGGTCATCTCTGCTTCCTCACTCAATGCAATACTGTAATTTGGGGCTTTATCTACTGTTATCACTCAACAGCTGCGCTAGCATTTTACTAATCAGTTATTTAGCCTGTACTTGGCAATCGATAACGTCATATAACTTGTCTATCTGATTGGTTAGTAACTCAATCGCTCTCTCACTCTCAACACTCATCTGTAACTGTGCAGTATCATCTGCAACTTGCATCTCCATCTTGGTCACTGTAAAACCGCGATGGCGCACAACCCTTAATACACGCTCTAAGACTTCTGGGCGCTGGGCTAATGTTAATGCTAATTGGTAGCTCATCTGTTTATCTCCACTTATCCTGTCACTGGCTTTACTAGAACTAACAACTAAGTTTGTTTATCCATCTCTTCCATCATGTCGCGATTGCACGCTCCAGGGGGAACGAGTGGCCAAACATTGTGGGCATCATCGATTTTTACATGGAGCAGATACGGCCCTTCGCAATTAACCAGATGATCTAATGCCTCTTCGACCTGATCTGTCGTCGTTATGGTACGTCCCGGTATATCGAATGCTGAGGCCATAGTAACGAAGTCAGGGTTATCAGAAAGATCGGTTTCACTGTAACGCTCTTCAAAAAATAGCTGCTGCCACTGCTTCACCATGCCGAGCTTTTGGTTGTCGATGAGTAAAATTTTAACCGCTAACTTTCTCCGCTTGATGGTAGTCAGTTCCTGCACATTCATCATAAATGAGCCATCACCAGACACTGCAACAACAGTAGCCTCAGGGCGTGAAACTTTAGCGCCAATAGCTGCTGGCAGGCCAAAGCCCATAGTGCCTAAACCTGAACTTGATATATGATCTTCAGGGTTTCTAAACCACATATGCTGCGCAACCCACATCTGGTGCTGACCCACATCACAACACACAGCACTATCTTCAGGCAGCATATCGGCAAGACGATTTAGCATGGCTGGAGCAAATATAAGCTCACCTGGTACATCATAATTTCGTCTATGCTCATGTTTCAGAGAGGCAATCTCATCACACCAAGGAGCGATATCCATTGAGACTGTAATAGCTGGCAACACCTGTTGTAGGTCACCAGCAATAGCCACCTCAGGGAGACGAAGCTTACCCAGTTCAGCTGCATCGATATCTAAGTGGATCACTTTGGCATGTTCAGCAAAGGTGGTTAAACGACCTGTCACCCGATCATCAAAACGCGCACCGACCACAATTAAAAGGTCACATTCCTGCACTGCAATATTGGCAGCTTTCGAACCATGCATGCCCAGCATGCCTAAATAGCCAGGGGTATCATGGGCTATCGAGCCTAACCCTTTTAAGGTTGCGACCGAAGGGATACCTGTTGCTTGGATAAATGCTCTGAGCTGTGGAACAGCCTTAGCTATACCAACACCGCCGCCCACGTAGAGCATAGGTTTCTTGGCTTGCTTTAATAAGACTTGCGCCGCCTCAAGCTGACTAAGCTCTGCAACAGGAAGTGGTAGTTTTTCAGCGACTGGAGTGACATATTCAAGCATACCGATCTGAATATCTTTAGGAATATCCACAAGCACAGGGCCAGGGCGACCTGAAGCCGCTATCTCAAAGGCTTTATAAAGTGTCGGCACCAACTCATCCATCTTGGTCACCATAAAGCTGTGCTTAGTGCAAGATAGCGACATGCCTAAAACATCAATCTCCTGAAAAGCATCGGTTCCGATAACCGCTGTAGAAACTTGACCTGTAATAGCAACAACAGGCACCGAATCGAGTAGAGCATCAGCCAATGAGGTGACAAGGTTAGTCGCACCGGGACCTGATGTAGCAAAGCAAACGCCTGTCTTACCTGTTGCTCTCGCGTAACCAAGGGCTGCAAACGCGGCGCCTTGTTCATGACGGCTTAACAGGTGCTCAACGGGCGCACCGTAAAGTGCATCGTAAATAGGCATAATTGCCCCGCCAGGGTAACCAAAAATATTAGTGACACCATGGTCAACTAACGCTTTGATTACTGCATCGGCGCCACGCATCATTGCCTGTTCGTTTTCCGATCCACCTTGCTGTGTTTGCCCTTGTTCCATCTGCATCTCTCACTTTCAGCCAAACTATCTCGTTCGGTATTTGTAGGGTAAAGCCATTGTTGTCTGCTTTTCAGCGGGGCTTTAAACGAAAAACCCCCCGGTCCTTTCGGAGCGGGGGGTTAGTTGCAATCTTTACCTAATTAGGTTTTTCGATGCGCCATGGGAGCCCCCCGCTGTGATCTAATAATCACCACGGTAATAATCTCAATAATGAGTAGGGCTACTTGGTTTATCATGTTTGAACTGTTTCCTAATTAGTTTGCATAAATTCGGTGTCTATTCGATTAACTTCTTCAAGACCATTAATCAATACCACAAAGCCAATAAAAAACACAACAAAAACCTTTTTACCGAGTCGAAACGCTTAGTTTCAATTTTAAAACGATAACGATAGCTCAGCGTTTTAAACGATTCGATAACCTAGCCTCAATCTTGAAATTATCTTTCACTTCAATGTTTAACTTTGTTTCTGTATTGGATTTTATTTGTTTAAGAGCCCAGCTATCGCTGGGCTTAGTCGGGCAGAGAACTTATGTTACTTCTCTTCTACAATTTGCTGCATTGCAGTCATGTAACCACGTAGCTGTGCACCAATTTTCTCAACACCGGTACCTCGAATAGCAGCATTCACTTCAATCAAGCGCTGATTATCAACACCATTGCTGCTGTCGCTTAGACCACGGCCTAGGTACTCAGGAGACATGTTCTGTACATAGTCACGTAGCATAGGCACTGCGGCGTGGTTGAATAAGTAACAGCCATACTCAGCAGTATCAGAGATAACAACGTTCATCTCGTAAAGACGCTTACGGGCAATAGTATTCGCAATAAGCGGCGTTTCATGTAGAGACTCGTAATAAGCTGACTCTTCGATAATACCGGCAGCAACCATAGTATCGAACGCAAGTTCAACACCGGCTTTAATCATAGCGACAAGGAAGATACCTTTATCGAAGTAAGTCTGTTCATCGATGTTTTCGTCGCTTTTCGGTGCATTTTCAAAAGCTGTTTCACCGGTCTCTTTGCGCCATTTAAGCAGATTTGCATCATCGTTAGCCCAATCAGCCATCATAGTTTTAGAGAACTCACCACCTATGATGTCATCCATATGCTTTTCAAACAGCGGAGCTAAAATTCCTTTAAGCTCTTCAGCCATCTCAAAGGCTTTAATCTTGGCAGGGTTTGATAGGCGATCCATCATGTTGGTTATACCACCATGCTTAAGTGCCTCAGTGGTTGTTTCCCAGCCTTGTTGAATAAGTTTCGCTGCATAACCTGGCTCTACACCATCGGCAACCATCTTCTCGTAACCTAAGATAGCCCCTGTTTGTAGCATGCCACACAGAATGGTCTGCTCACCCATAAGGTCAGACTTAACCTCAGCAATAAATGAAGAGTGTAAAACACCAGCTCTATCACCACCTGTAGCACTTGCATAAGCTTTAGCCGTTTTGAAGCCTTCTCCCTTAGGGTCATTTTCAGGGTGAACAGCAATCAGTGTAGGTACTCCGAAGCCACGCTTATATTCTTCACGTACTTCAGTACCTGGGCACTTAGGTGCAACCATGATGACAGTAATATCTTCTCGAACCTGCATTCCCTCTTCAACGATATTAAAACCGTGAGAGTAAGATAGTGTTGCGCCCTGCTTCATTAGCGGCATAACCGTTGTTACTGCATCTGTATGTTGCTTATCAGGTGTTAGGTTAAGTACAAGATCAGCATCAGGAACCAACTCTTCGATAGTGCCTACACGGAAACCATTACCTGTCGCTTTTTGATATGAAGCACGCTTCTCTTCAATTGCTTCGGCACGTAGTGCAAATGCGATGTTCAAACCTGAATCACGCATATTCAAGCCTTGGTTTAGGCCTTGAGCACCACAACCTAGAATGACAATGTTCCAGCCCTTAATGAAGTCACAGCCTTCGCTAAATTCATTACGTTCCATAAAGCGGCATTGAGCAAGTTGTTCTAATTGTTGACGTAAATTCAGAGAGTTAAAATAGTTAGCCATCTGATGTACCACCTTCTGTATCGAATTTAGGAAAGTTGCAACTTACGCTAAGTATTGATGCGTAAGAGCAGTGATTGAGATCACTATAGCCCATGATTTAAATTGCTTAAAATGATATATTTGGGATACTACATTGCAATTTATGCAACACTAATTACACGCTTTGAAGATTTGCAGAGGTCCGCATGGATATAAAAACAATCAAACTTTACCTCCATCTTTCTGAGAGCCTGCACTTCTCAAGAACTGCGCAAGCTATGCATGTTAGCCCCTCAACACTCAGCCGAGCCATGCAAAGACTTGAAGATGAAGTGGGCGCTAAACTGTTTCAACGTGATAACCGCAGCGTATCCTTGACGAGCGCAGGGGTTGAGTACCGCCACTTTGCCGAACAAACGTTAGATCACTGGACCAAGTTAAAGACCAAGATAGATCCTAAGCAAGATCTACTCCGAGGTAGACTCAACCTCTATTGCTCGGTGACTGCCGCTTATAGCCATCTGCCTGGCCTGCTTGATAGCTTTAGGCGTGAGCATCCTCTGGTTGAAATTACCCTGACTACGGGCGATGCTGCCAATGCAGTCAATGAAATTAAAAATAATCGTGCAGATATCGCCATAGCTGCTTTGCCCGACCCATTTCCTGATAACTTATATTTCGCTAAGATTGATGATGTTCCACTGGTGATCATCGCGCCAACCTATCGCTGTCAAGTACAGGAGTTACTCACTGAATCTTATATTCCTTGGGACCGCTTGCCCTTTATTGTTCCAGAGCACGGCCCTGGCAGGCGTCGAGTCGATAACTGGTTTAAACAACTGGGGCTCATCCCCAATATCTACGCCCAAGTTTCTGGACAGGAAGCTATCGCCTCTATGGTTGCACTCGGATGTGGCGTCAGCATCACCCCCGAAGTTGTGATCACCAACAGTCCAGTTCGGGATAGAATTCAGGTCATCCCAACTCCCATAGATATTCCCCCCTTCGAGCTAGGCTGCTGCTGTAAAAATAACAGACTAGACGACCCCATCGTCGCGGCCTTTTTGAAAGTTCTGTGATTCAGTGATTTATCGATCTTTGGGTCACCGGATCTATTAAGGATACTTTTATCCTCCCCGGCCCGTCATACAAAATTTGTTCACCTATACTTACTAGCAAATGGAATTAAACTGATTGTTAGTTCAATCAATTACATCTTTTAATCTACAGGCTATCTATCTCTAAACTATGACTACACTTGCAGTGCTTTTAGTCCTTGTTGGGCTATTTGGACTCCTTGCATCACTCATTCCTACCCATCAAGTGTGCAAGATTCCTGATCACCAACACAATGGCTGGTTGCTATTACTTAGCATGATTATCATGTTTATATTTGGCTACCTCGGATACTTATGGGTATTACTTGGCCATCCAACAACGCCTATAGACATCATCATATCAGCTGTTTTTTGCGGAGGCGGGGGGTTTGTTTGGCTAGTGACTAAGATGAGCCGCGAAACCATATTTAAACTAAAAAAGACCATTAAAGAGAAACATTATCAAGCCCACCATGACCAGTTAACCGGCTTACCTAATCGCAATCAGTTCTATGAAGATATCGACAACTTGATCGCCACTAAGGGGATGACATTTAGCTGCCTAATGATGGATCTGAATGACTTTAAGATGATCAATGATACTTTTGGCCATGCTGAAGGCGATCATGTGCTTCAAGTTGTGGCTCAAAGAATAACTAACGTCATTCCTAAAAATGCCATATCAGCAAGACTCGGTGGTGATGAAATGACTGTCGTACTACCAAGCACCTTAGCAGAGGATGCGATTGCTATTGCTCAAAGCATTCAAGATGAATTACTTAAGGAGATCCTCTGTGAGGAGCACGCTCTTATCATAGGTGTCAGTATCGGTATCGCCCAATACCCCAGAGATGGAGAGAGCCGCAAAGCAATAATGAAAAATGCCGATACTGCGATGTATCATGCTAAAAACAGCCATGAACACTATCAAGTCTACTCAACATACTTAGCCTGATAGCCATGAGTACTATCAAGTCTACTCCACATGTTTAGCAAAGCAGTGAGTTGACCACCTCTACACTACTCAGATTCAAAAAATGCTTGCTCCATCGTCTCTGCAGGACAAAGAGATGCAGGCTTACCTACCACCTTTGCAGGTACCCCTACAACGGTTGTATGAGGTGCGACATCAGTAAGAACCACAGAGCCAGCACCAATTTTAGCCCCTTCGCCCACTTCGATATTTCCCAAAACTTGTGTGCCAGCACCTATCATCACACCAGCACGTATTTTAGGATGACGGTCTCCCTGCTGATTACCCGTACCACCGAGTGTCACGCCTTGAAGTATTGATACATTATTATCAATAACCGCAGTTTCTCCGACCACAATCCCGGTTGCATGGTCAAACATTATCCCTGTCCCCAACTTACAAGCTGGATGAATATCAACGCCAAATACTTCAGAGTTACGGCTCTGAATAAACTGAGCGAGTTCAATTCTTCCTTGATTCCACAAGCAGTTTGCAAGGCGGTGCACCTGAATCGCTTGAAACCCCTTAAGATTCAATATCACAGTTAAGTAACTCACAATCGCAGGATCACGCTCTTTAACCGCTTTAATATCGGTGGCGACATTCGTTAGCATCTCATCACAGCGTATGAATGCCTTATCAAATAGCTCACGGAAGGTAAAAGGTGAAACCACACCATCAGACAGTTTATTGGCAACAATAAAGCTAAGTGCAGAGCCTAAACATTCATGATTTAAAATCGATGAATAAACATGACTCGCCAATAGTGGCTCTTTTCGAACCAAGGCTTCGGCTTCGACTCTTAGTTGTTCCCAAACTTCATAACGCATATATGGTGACTCTTCAGTAATGGCGAAAATAAAATGACTGCAAGTTACAAATAGGCAGTGGTGTAAATTCTAACGTATTTTATAAATAAAACATCACGCCATAAGAGCAAAATGCTATATGGAATAACAAATAACCTGATTCTGTACAGTAAGTCTTTCCCTGCTACACTCAAGACAACGAGATGTACTATTAGCATTAACGATACTGTCTACCCACCTCTATTAAACAAAAGGATTTGTTTATGGCCATTGCTTGTGTAGCAACCAGAGCGAACAAAGGCGTTGAGTCCCCCGCAGTTACTGTCGAGGTCCATCTCAGCAATGGCCTACCTGCATTTAATTTAGTTGGTTTACCTGAAGCATCAGTCAAAGAAGCTAAAGAGCGGGTTCGCAGCGCAATCATTAATGCAGGTTTTGAGTTTCCCATGCGTAGAATTACAGTAAACCTCGCCCCTGCCGACCTGCCTAAGCAAGGCGGTCGCTATGACCTCCCTATCGCATTAGGCATACTCGCAGCCTCTAAACAGCTCCCTATCAACTCACTTAAAGATCATGAGTTTGTCGGAGAGCTTGCGCTTTCAGGGCATATTCGACATTGCCCAGGCCTGCTACCTGTCATTGTTGAAGCACGTAAACAGAACTCTCATTTAGTCGTTCCACTCGATAACCGCTCAGATGCCGATCTGGTCGGCTTCAATAAAGTTATCTTTGCCACACATCTGCAAACACTCAGCGAATACCTTCATGGACAAACTAAGCTGCCCGGTATTGAGTCAGGACTCGAGTGGATAGAGACAGATAAGCAAGTAGAGCCACTGTGCTTTAGCGATGTCATCGGCCAATATCAGGCTAAACTCGGGCTAGAGATTGCAGCCGCAGGAAATCACAATGTCATTTTACTTGGCCCTCCTGGAACAGGTAAAAGCATGCTTGCCAGCAGGCTAATGCAGCTTTTACCCCCGCTAGATTATGATGAAGCCCTGGAAGTTGCCACCTTACACTCTGTCGCTGGACAATCCATAAACCCTAAGGTCTTCTACCGTAGACCTTTTAGAAACCCCCACCACACTAGCTCAGCCATTTCACTGGTTGGCGGAGGCAGTAACCCTAAGCCTGGGGAGATCTCACTGGCCCATCGAGGCGTGTTATTTCTCGATGAAGTGATCGAGTTCCCCCGTAAAGTCCTCGATTGTTTACGAGAACCCATGGAGACAGGTGAAGTGGTCATATCGAGAGCTGCAGCCAAACTCACCTACTCCAGTCGTTTTCAGCTCATCGCAGCGATGAACCCAAGTCCATGTGGCGATATTGACAACGCCAGAGCCACACCGGATCAGATCCAAAAGTATCTTTCACGTTTATCTGGTCCATTTCTAGATAGATTTGATCTCAGCATAGATGTCCCTAGGCTCCCCTCTGGTGCACTCACACAGAAAGAGAGTTCAGCGGAGACCAGCGAGTCGATAGCTCAACGCGTAAAAATGGCCAGAGAAACCCAACTCAATCGAGCGGGTGTACTTAATAGTGAGCTAACAGGTAAGCAACTCAAGCAGATCGGTGGTTTTAAGCAGGTCGATCTCGAGTTTCTCGAACAAAGTGTCAATAGGCTTGGATTATCAGTAAGAAGCTTTCACCGTCTGCAACGAGTGGCACGTACTATTGCCGATCTAAATCATTGTCATCTGGTCGAGCGGAAACATATTGCTCAAGCCTTGGGCTACCGCGCCATGGATCGATTACTTCACAGCCTCAAAGCACAATATTGAGCGCATAAATATAGTACCAATTGCTGTAGCAAGTCCCCAATTCAACTCACAAGATCAACAAGCCTGTTGTGACTCATCCTAATAAGATGAAATTTTTACTCATTAAACGACATCAAGATTGAGCAAATGCCCTAGTACGAGTAGTATAGGTTTCCAATTTTTATCGGGGGATGTTAAGTGGGTGGAGTTTTTTCTTTAATCAGAGGCTGTCTGGCATTTGTATGCTGGGTGGTGAATACCCTTTTTTGGGTGTTACCCATAATCGTTTTTAGCCCGATTAAACTCATCCCGGTCCCTTTTATCCAAACCGCTTGCTCGGCATTTGTAGATAACTGTGCCACAGCTTGGATAAGTATTAACGGCATCATTGAACGTATTTTTCACCCGGTCAAAGTGCATGTCCATAGTGATACCAATCTTTCTACCAAAGAGTGGTATATGGTTATTGCCAATCACCAGTCTTGGGTCGATATACTCATACTGCAGCGAGTGCTCAACAGGAAAATCCCCTTTTTAAAGTTCTTTCTTAAAAAGGAGCTGATCTTTGTCCCATTTCTTGGCTTAGCTTGGTGGGCATTGGATTTCCCTTTTATGAGACGCTATACCACGGCTCAACTAAGAAAAAATCCAAAGCTAAAAGGCAAAGATATAGAGATAACCCGCAAGGCGTGTGCAAAATTTAAATCTAAACCTGTCAGTGTGATGAATTTTGTAGAAGGCACCCGCTTTAAGGCCGACAAACATAAACAGCAAAACTCTCAATATAAACACTTGCTTAAACCTAAAGCTGGCGGCCTAGCATTTGCTTTATCGGCAATGGGAGAGCATATCCATAAGCTGGTTGATGTCTCAATCTATTATCCGGATAAAGTCCCCAGCTACTGGGACTATATCAGCGGCCAAGTAAAAGATGTACATGTTCATATTCGCGTATCTGAGATACCCAACGAGATGCGCGGTGACTATATGAAAGATCGCGAGTTCAAAATAGCGTTCCAAGAGCAACTCAATCAACTTTGGCTTGAGAAAGACCAAACACTCGACTTACTTTCTCAAGAGAAAACCGTAAACCAAAAGGTATAAGCAAACGATGTTAAATTTCTTACCTGGATCTGTGCTCTACTTTATAAGCTCGGTGCTATTAGCGATTAATACGACTGTCTGGGCGGGTCTAATAAGCCTAGGCGGCATCATTAAGTTGTTTGTACCTTTTACGGCTGGGCGCAATTTCCTCACAAAAATCATGAATCGCTTTATGTGGGCATGGGCGACCTGTAATGGCGGAATTTTATTCCTGCTTGCAGATATCGAGTGGGATGTTGAAGGGTTAGAAAACCTCAATGAAAATGACTGGTACTTGCTTATCAGTAATCACCTTAGTGGCTTCGATATTGCAGCTCAAACTTATGTACTTAGAAATCATATTCCTATGCTTAAGTTCTTCCTCAAAAGAGAGCTCATGTATGTACCATTTCTAGGACTAGGTTGTTGGGCACTCGATATGCCATTTATGAGCCGAACCAGTCCTGCAAAACTCAAGAAGAACCCAAAGCTGAAAGGTAAAGATCTTATCTCTACCAGACGCGCCTGTGAAAAATTCAAAACCATGCCTACCTCTATCATCAACTATGTTGAAGGCAGCCGGTTCACACAAGAGAAGCACGACCGCCAAGACTCACCCTATCGCTACCTTTTACGCCCTAAAGCTGGCGGCATCGCCTTTACGTTATCAGCCATGGGTGAGCAGTTTACTAACTTGCTTAATGTCACCTTGGTCTACCCAGAAGCTAAGGACGATCCTCTATCTGAGGTCATGCACGGCAAGATTAAGAAGATAGTTGTCAGAGTTCAGGTACTGCCAGTGCCAGAGGTCGACAATAAGCGCTACTTTTCTGAGCCTCAATATCGTGTTGATTTCCAGCGTTGGTTAAACCAGGTCTGGGAGGAGAAAGATGAGCAGATACATCAGCTCATGATAAAGCATGGCGCAGTAGAGGATGATAAAGCAGAAAAGAGTACAGCAGCGTAAATCAGAAAGTCTAGGTCCTAGGCGCTATCCTAGGACCTTCAATATCCCCCTAAGCCGTCACCTCTTCAAGCTCTGGCATATCTTCCAGCTTCTGGATCTTAAAGTTAAAGTAGGCATAGCTGCCACTTACTAATGGACAGACTAGGTTGAAAAAAGCATAAGGTAGATAAGCGATTGTTGCGACACCTAATGTACTGGCCATATAAGCACCACAGGTATTCCATGGGACTAACGGGCTGGTGATAGTCGCCGAATCTTCTAATGCGCGACTCAAGTTCACCGCAGCCAAACCACGCTCAGTATACTCAGCTTTCAACATACGCCCAGGTAAGATAATCGCGATAAACTGATCGCCTGTGATCAAGTTAGCCCCAATACCTGTGGCTATCGTCGTCATGATCAAGCTGCCACTCGATGTCACTAAACTCAGCATACTTTGTAAAATACGTTTAAGTAGCCCAGTCACCTCCATGATGCCGCCAAATGACATGGCACATAGAATGAGCCACACCGTGTTGGTCATCTGACTCATACCGCCGCGGCTCAATAGACTATCGAGCACTTCATCACCAGTATTAGCCGTATAACCATTAAACATCGCAGTCCAAATCCCCTTCACCATGGCCACTATCGGGGGCAGGCTGTCATCAGCAACAAAGGCGATAATACTGTCAAATTGAAATAGAGCTGCACAACAGGCACCAGCGATTGTCCCTAGAATGACAGTAGGAAAAGCGGGCATTTTCTTATACGCCAAAACTAAAACCACCAGCAGAGGTAATAGGAGGTGAACACCTGGGTTAAACTGCTCTTTTAATAGCTGCATGCTATGTTGCAGATCGCTCGCTTCACCACCCGCTTCACTGGTAAAACCTAAGATAATAAAACCAATAAGAGCGATGATAATACTTGGCGCTGTCGTCCATACCATATGTCGAATATGGCTAAATATATCGGTACCAGCTACGGCAGGCGCGAGGTTAGTGGTATCAGACATAGGTGACATCTTATCGCCAAAATATGCCCCACTGATAATGGCACCAGCGGTTATCTCCACACTTAGCCCCATAGCTGCAGCCACACCGACAAGCGCAATACCGAGTGTACCAGCGACAGTCCAAGAGCTACCGATGCTAAGGGCAACTACGGCACATAAAAGACAAGCAGCCGCATAAAAATATTCAGGATTGAGCACTAGCATACCGTAGTAGATCATGGTCGGTACCGTACCCGCGAGGATCCAAGTACCAATTAATGAGCCAACAGAAAAGAGAATAAGTAGTGCCCCAGTTGAGACGGCTACGCTCTTAACGATACCCGCCTCCATCTCCTTCCAGCTGTATCCATTCTTAACACCAATAATAAGTGCGATACAAGCAGCCAATATTAGGGCGATTTGATTGGCCCCATAGGAGCTATCTGAAGAGTAAAGGTAAACCGCAGCGGCCAACATAGAAACAAGTGCAACAATAGGAATAAGCGCATCGAATAAGCTTGGCAGCTTCTTAACACGGACAGCTTCTGGCTCCGGCAGGTTATCAGGCGCTTGCTCTAAAGGTGGTTTATTCGAGGTCATTATATCTTCCTTATTATTTTTTTAATGTCGGCCCTTTCCTGCAATAACAAGCACTCTTCTGATGCTTTATCCGTTGCTGCAGCCGAACATCCTTACATAAAATTAACAAAGAGATCTAGATCACATAACCTAGTTCAACTCGCCTCAACTGAGTAGCTGAAGTTATATAGCCCATAAAAAAGACTAGAAATTCAACACAAAGTTGCTATGCGCTATATTTATGCATTTATTTGAGATAATCCCAGCGCAAATTGCTCAACAAAATAATCGACATTATCTTGGTTAAAAACCATCGGCGGCTTAATTTTAAGCACGTTATTGAAAGGACCATCTAGACTGAGCAAGATATGGCGAGACTTGAACCACTCGATTAGCGCTTGTGCTTTTGCTGTCGCAGGCGTCAATAATTCATCTTCAACTAACTCCACACCGATAAAGAGGCCTAATCCTCTAACGTCACCAATTATGTCGTGCTTGAGTTGTAATGCTCGTAAACAAGACTGCAGGTAATCACCTGTATCGCAAGCATTTTGCATTAAGTGCTCATCATCTAAGGTATCCAGTACTGCCTTGCCTATGGCGCAGGAAACCGGATTGCCACCAAAGGTATTGAAATACTCCATGCCAGTAACAAAAGCATCGGCAATATCCTTAGTGGTAACCACTGCCGCCATTGGATGGCCATTACCTATAGGCTTACCTAAAGTCACAATGTCTGGTACCACATCTTGAGTCTCAAAGGCCCACCAGTGACGACCTACTCGACCAAACCCCACTTGCACCTCATCAGCAATACAAACACCACCAGCCTCTCGCACCGCTTGATAAACAGCTTTAAGGTAGCCATTGGGCATAATGAGGTTACCGCCAACCCCCTGCAGTGACTCACAGATAAAACCACCTAACTGTCGACCTTCTTGCTGCAACTGACTAATCGCTTGCTCAACAGGCTTGGCATAAGCCTGACCAGATTCAGTAGACATCCCCTTAAAGGGACCGCGATAAGGATCTGGCATAGGTACGATATGAATATGCTCCGCAGCCCCTTCGCCACCTGGTCCATTGAACTTATAGGGACTTATCTCAATCGCCTTGTTGGTGTTACCGTGATAGGCGCCATCCACAACTAACAACTCATCAGATTGTGTTTTACAACGCATTAATCGCATGGCAAGTTCATTAGCCTCACTGCCAGAGTTAACAAACATCACCACTGATAAGCGTTCGGGGAAGGTCTCGAGCAAGGCCTGACTATAATCGATGATATTGTCATTTAAATAACGCGTATTGGTATTGAGCTTAGCCATTTGTGATTGGCCTGCTGCCACCACTGAAGGATGACAATGACCGACATGACAGACATTATTAACCATATCCAGATAAGCGATATTATGCTCATCAAGGAGAAACTGCCCTTGGCCACGCTCAATCATCAAGGGCAGCTCATAGGAGACGCTCAAGGTTTTAAATAAACGCTCACTTCTGTGCCCAAGTATGCTTTGGCGCCGTTCAAATGAAGCTGAATCATCACCCTTTGCAGTCGCTAAACATAAACGTTGTAGCTCAAAACCCACACTTTTGGCATCAAGTTGAAGCAAAATACCGATAGCCTCCCAAGCAGGCTTGGCACTGACTAATAGATATTCATTATCTGGCTCAGCTAAAATCGCCTCCGCTGAGTTACACACGCTAACCGCCAACCTGGCAGCAATCAAAGGCAATAATACCCATAGCTCAGCCCCATTCAGTGGCCGCTGCTGGTGATAAGCTAAAGTGATTGCCTTGATAATGGTGAGTGGTGAACCTTCGCCTAAAATAGCGTAAGCACAGGCAATAGCTAGCTCATTGATTTGATAGCTATGAACCATATCACCAAAATCAATTAGACCAATCACCGCCGCATCTTGGCTATCGTCGCTAAGCAATAAGTTATAGTCATTCACATCGTTATGAATCACCCCTTGCGGCAGCTCATCCATTAATGGCATAACCTGATGCTCAAACCCAGAGAGAATAGACAAGACTTGTTGCCGCTGAGCCGCGTCGGAAATTAAGCCAACCTTAGACTCTATCACCGACTTTGCATGTTTAAGATCCCAGTCAAAATGGCGTAAAGCAGCGCTATGTGAAAAGCCTTGTAAGCAAACATCTAGCTTGCCAATCAAGGTGCCAAGCTGAACATGATGGAGCGAATTAAGCTGTTTATGCTCACAGTAAAAAGTACCTGGCACATAACTCAGTAGCCGCAGCGATCTTTGCCTGCCATATCGGTCCTGCAAAGGGGTGATTTCATGGCCTGAGCAGCTCTTTATCACCTTTGGTAATTGGTAGGGCTGCAGGTTCTGTTCATTAAGGTAATTCATCACTGCATTTTGCATATCCAGCTCAGCCAAAGACTCATCGGCATTAGCAATTTTGAGGATAAAACGTTTTCCTAAGCTATCTGTCAGTAGATAGTTAAGATCTAGGTAACCGGGCAGTGGCTTTGCCTCAACCTCCAGCTGAAAATGTTCCTGTACCAAGGCTATCACTGCAGATGATGAATACTCGCCGGCTTTAGTCTGTAGCTCTTCCATTGCTATTTGCCCCTAAGATCTCATTGAAAGCTAAATGTTAAACTTGTGTAATAATGGATATTGTATACACTAACTATTTTTCAATAGCAATTTTTCAACCACCCAGTGTCGTGGTGGCATTTAGGCTTATAGGAGAGCGAGTGATATGAGCAAAGCCCATATTTGGTTACGTGCAGAATCTAAACCTTTAGAGGAGCGCATAGCCCTAACACCCGATGTAGCTAAACAGCTGTTAAATGCTGGTTTCAAAGTCACCGTCGAAGAGTCTCCTCTTAGTGCTATTCCAGCTAAAGATTACCAACAAGTCGGTTGTGAAATTGCCCCAACACATAGCTGGCACAAAGCACCAAGTGACACCATTATTTTGGGCCTTAAAGAACTCAGTGAAGAGAGCTGGCCACTCACTCATCGCCATATTCATTTTGCCCATGTGTATAAGGAGCAACAAGGATGGCAACAGGTACTGCGCCGCTTCAAAACAGGTGCAGGTGAGCTGTACGATCTTGAATATTTAGTTGATGATAAACAGCGAAGAGTCGCAGCATTTGGCTATTGGGCAGGGTTTGCTGGCGCTGCAGTGGCACTCAAGGCCTTTGCTCGCCGTCAGCAAGCTGCGACTCCCGTGCTCAATAAGCTGACATCCATACCGAGTAAACAGGCCCTAGTCGACGATGTAGCAGATTCATTATCTCAACTGAGCCAAGCGCCAAAAGTCTTGGTCATTGGCGCTAAAGGGCGCAGTGGACGCGGCGCTGTCGAGATGGCTCAATCCGTTGGGGCAGAAGTGACGCAATGGGATATTGCAGAGACTCAAGTCGGCGGCCCTTTTGAAGATATTTTAGATTTTGATCTCCTAGTCAACTGTGTCTTTGTTCAGCAGGCTCTTCCCCCTTTTATTACCTTGCCTATGCTCAATACCAATGGCATACATCCGCGTCAACTCAGCATCATTTGTGATGTCAGCTGCGACCCTTATGGTGCCTATAATCCCCTGCCTATCTACTCAAGCTGCACCACATTCGATGAGCCTTGCTTGCGAATTATCAAGGGCAATAACCCAGTAGACCTCATTGCCATCGATCACTTACCGTCTCTGCTTCCTGTGGAAAGTAGTGAAGACTTTTGCCAGCAACTATTACCTCACCTGCTGCAACTCGATAACCTCAACCAAGGGGTTTGGCAACGAGCCAATAGCGTATTTAACGACAAACTAAGCCAAGTATAACTATCTAAGAATTGACGAATAACGTCTGAATAACTAACCATAAAAGAGACAATGCAATGACTACTATTCACTGGCTAGGCGCCGGGCTATCATCACTTCCGGGTATCAAGAAAATCGCTCAATCTGAGCAGAAACTCATTCTGTGGAACCGAACCTTAGCTAAAGCCGAACAAGCCGTTGCCAACTTAGGGATTAACATCCCCACTAAGCAGCTCGATTGGCAGAGCCTTGAGACCGAGGTTAACCCAGGTGATGTAGTGATCTCTATGCTCCCAGCGACTATGCACCTTCAAGTCGCTGAGCTCTGCCTTGAACAGCAAGCTCACTTTGTATCAAGCAGCTATGTCTCCCCTGAAATGCAAGCACTGCATGATAAGGCTAAGGGTTTAAACCTCTGTTTTGTCAATGAAGTAGGACTCGACCCTGGGCTTGACCATCTTCTAGCTCATGCATTAATTGCCGAATATCAAGCATCTGACAAGTTCGATAAAACAAACCAGCATAGCTTCCGCTCTTACTGTGGTGGCTTTCCTAAAGTGGCGAATGAGTTCAGATATAAGTTTTCTTGGTCACCGCTTGGCGTGCTCAAAGCCCTAAAATCTCCCGCTCAGTGGACCCAAGACGGCGAGGTAAAGCGCACCGAAAGACCATGGCAAGCTTTATCTGATTTTGATATGCGCATGAGCGACGCCAGCCTTGAAACCTTTCAGGCCTACCCGAACAGAGACTCAGTGCCTTTTCACAAACAGTATGGCTTTAGTGAGGACTGGAACATTCAGGAATTTGTTCGCGGCACATTACGACTCAATGGCTGGTCTACAGCCTGGAGCGAGCTATTTGATGAAGTCGACAATGCGATCGGTGAAGCAGGGCTTGCTCGTTTAGCTAAGCTCAGTGATGAGCTATGGGACAAACATCAATACAATGATGGCGAAGCTGACCGAGTGGTATTATCGGTTGAGTTAGAGGTTAAAAATCCACAAGGCGAGCAAACAGTTTGGCACTCAAGTTATGGCATCGATGAAGCTGGCGACGAACGTGGCTCAGCCATGGCACGCCTTGTATCGCTCACCGTTGCACTGGCTATTGAATCTTTAATCGCTGGCAACCTTGCGGTCGGCGTTTCACCCGCCCCACATGACGAAACAACAGTAGGTCACTGGCTTAGCGAGATGAGTAAAATGAATGAAAAAGTGTTCCGTCATCAGCTAGTCTAGGAACATCCTTCGAAAATAGTTACCTCCTTCGCACAGTAAGTCATAGCGATAAGCAACTAGGGGAGTTCCACTCCCCTTGGCCCAATTTAAGCTAAACCTTTGTCTAGTTTGCCTTTAAAATTATTTTCACTAAGCGTACTCCACAAACGATTCGAACTTCTGATTGCAGGCGCTTTATTTTGGCTCGTCATTAAATTAAAATCACCGGTTCTCGAGACCTTATACACTCAATCTTCATAACAGCAAGCTCAGGCTTCAAGGCAGAATCAATGAAACTTACCGCACTTAGTCAGCCACTTTACGATCACCTATACCGTGACATCTTACAGTTTCGTTCTACCTTCGATCTGCCAAGCGAAGATGGAAGTACATTAGATGATAAGGCTGATACCCTGCATACCTCTCTGGCCATTGAAGAGCTTACTGAGCTTGCCGAAGCAGACAGCCGTATGGAACAAGCCGATGCTATCGTCGATTCTGTCTATGTACTAATGGGCCGCTTGGTTCACCTTGGTGCGAGTCAAGTTAGCGATCGTCTCGAAATTAGCTATGTTATCGACCTGCTGTTACACGTGGCTCAAAACCGTGAAATCGACTTCATCACCTGTTGGGATGAGGTTCATTCAAGCAATATGAGCAAGGTGTGTCGTAACGAGAAAGAGCTTGAAGAAACGATTGAGTTTTACGCTAAGCAAGGTGTTGAAATTGTTGGTAGTACTAAAGGTGACTTCATCATCGCTAAGTGTGCTAAAGATGTTGAAATGGCAGGAAAAGTTGTCCGTCAAGGCAAGGTATTGAAGTCGGTTTACTACCGTCCAGCAGACTTAGCTAAGCTAGTGAAAGCTTAGGTTTTTCATTTTTTGGACTGTTGATGTCTGATGGGTTGTTTAATTCTGACTTACTTCACTCGGCTAACTAGAATCAAAAGCACTTCGTTCGAAGTGCTTTTTTGTTTTCTGATTCCAATTTTCATATTGGGTTATTGAATTGAAAACCATAGCTTCATTGTTATCTATTGCCTGCCGCAGGCTTAAGTGCAAACACTTCTGCGACACGCTGTAAATATATCCCTATACGCTCTGCGGTTTCATCCCTGAAACCGAAGGTCACAGCCGTGTTTACACCGGATTATTCATCTCTTCGAAGTAAGATTTCATTGTACTTAAAAATAAGTCTAAGCAAGCTTATAGGTCAAAATAACCCCATTATCATAATATAAGCGGACTATATAAAAAGTTGAGTTGGCCGATAAGACAACTTAGCCGACTCATGTAATCTAATTTTATTGAGCTTCATAGTAAGTAACCACTAATGTGTGTAACACTTAGTATAACAGCTCATGAAGCAAGTCTGTATGGTCAGCAGAGTTGAACACAACTGACCATCTGTAGCTTATTCTCATCAAGATTTACCACCTCACTATTACACATTAATAGCACGACTTTACTTATATTCATGCTTGCTCTGGTTTCAATAATTTCCCCTCAGGAAGCTCAAACTTTGCCACATATGGTGGCTTCGGTTTTAGCTCACAGGTCAAAGCCCACTTAGGAATTGCAAAAGCTTCAGAAATTGTAAGCCTGACTTCGCCCAGATCGAATGTAGTTTCGGCAAAATAATCAACTCCATCAATTATCAATTCAGTACCATCAAGTAATACTGATTGAAGTATAAGAGTTGGTTCGCCCTGTTCATTTTCAGCTGGCTCAGTAACGATTTCGACCTTTTTCATTTCGGTATCACCGGGGATAAACAGGAGGCGCTCACGGTGAGCATGCAAGTGACTCCTTATAAAGGTTTTAGCTTCTAAGTAAGGTTCCTCCGTTATCAGACTTAATAGCTTATCAGCATAATCAAACTTGGCTTTATTTCGAAACTCTGAGTTGGAGTCAAAATAAACTTCGTAAAGCATCCCTGAAAGAATATGTTGAGCAGTTTCTTGCGGGAAAATAGCCAGGCGCCTATGTAATGATGCAATATATTCCATTGCTTTTTGTGAATTACCACAAGCAGCTTGATAGATATTTCTGCCTAGCACAAAGCAAGATGATGGGGAAAGTTGTTGATCTCTAAGAGTGCTAATTTTATATATTGCTGGATTCTGGCTGTACCAATTGTGACTCATTAGATCACGGATAATATTATTGATCTCAGAAGGCGCATCTACCTGATAGTTTCTGTCCTGAAGGGCCTCTTCATCGTATACATAAGCAGGATTTTCAGGTTCAGCTTCCACTGCATCCTCAGCTCCAGCTTCCACTACATCCTCAGCCACAACTTCCACTACATCCTCAGCCACAACTTCCACTGCATCCTCAGCTCCAGCTTCCGCTACATCCTCAGGTCCAGCTTCCACTACATCCTCAGCCACAACTTCCTCGGTCTCCTGTATATCAATCTGAATAGCACCCGCTAGATGAGTAAACCGAGTGGGATCCCCCTTAGAGAGACTTTCAACAAGAGTTGCAAGACTACAAATGGAAAAGTTTGAATGACCAACTTTTTGTGAAAATTCCGAAACCAACCTAGGATCAGCAATCTTGATCTCAGGTTTATTGTTGCCAATTAACTTACGATTCCCAGCTGCAAGTACTGCACGCATTTTAGGAGCATAAACCCAGTCCGATTTCTCATCATTCGTTATAAAAAGTACCTTATCAAATGTGCCTTTTGTATCTACTGATTTCGAAAGGATTTCAAACCAAATTATAAGATCACCGAAACGATTCTCACCTTTACCATTATCCTGAAAACCTGGTGGCAGACGATGTTCGAACCTTACATCTCCCTCTTTAGAAGCTCGTAAGCAAAGATTTGCAAGATCAGACTCAAGGACTACTTCAGAGAAATGATTCGTTATCTCCGCATGAATGTCACCGGGCTTAAACTGTTGCTTAAAAGCACAAGTGTACTGTTCCAACGAATCAATGGTATTGCGAAATCCTTCTAAAAATTCTGTGCGATTACCTTGAAATGAGATTTTTTTGAGCAAGTCGTCATCAACAAATAAGGACGCTGTTTCATATAAGGCTTCATACGCTTTTTTCGCCTGAGAAGGCTCTTTACTCTTATGCGTGTACGAATCAAGTTTATTAGTGGTGACACGGTTTAGGTACTCATTCGCTGCCCATCCAGGTAAGAATAGTCTTTTTTCTCCAATTATCGAATCAGACCAATAGAAGAACTCATTACGTGCGGTAGAATGAAGTTTATACAGATAGGCAAGAATATTAGTATCTATAAATACGAGAGTTTTTGGATCTTTTACTATGTCGGCCATTTCGATTTGATGCTCGTCGATGGTCTTATTGAGTTCGTGATGACCTAAGCGCACTTACTACTCCAATATTAAATGTTTTTAACAACCTAAACTATTGTTATATCAATAATATGACCTAAAAAAATAGAGCTGAGTCTCAATAGTACAACATCAAGTTTGGTGTAACTAACTTAACGATAATAGTTATTAACATTAGATTGGCTTATCAATGTGCCATAAAGGGGGTCGGTTCTAATTAGCTTATACTCCACCAAATTTACTATCCTCAACATAGAAACTTTTCGATTCATACGCGATAGAACGCCTCTAATAGCCTGCAAGTTCGATAATTCCCCGTTGGAAGTTGCCGAAGGACGTTGTAATAAATTGCGTGAGACCGACATGGATGTAGGGCTAACTTTCGGGGTACAGGATGTACCATCGGAAGTGCTAGTAATTTATACATAAGGACAAGGGTTACAACTTCGCCGGGGCCTCATGGTGGATCCAAGGAGGATAAGGACGAACAGTCCTCCTTGGCCTGGTGTGGAATGGAATTCCACAACTTTAGTTATTAGACAAAGTCTAATTATAAAGCTCAAGCGCAGCTTAGTGAGCTAACGAGAAAAGCCATTTGCAAACTTTGGGGAAACTCAAAGTCGATCACCTTCTAGTTCATGAATAAGCTCGCGATAAGAGCGAGTTTCCAGTTGTTCCGCAAACAACCCCAGTTCACTGGCTAAGGACAACAACTCCTGTCGATAGATTTCCAACTTGGACTCATCTTCAGTCATGATGGCAAGTTCAGCGAATTCACCTAAGCCTTCGAACGTATCGACTGTGAGATGAAACTTGCCAATAAAATAGATGCTACGCAGCTTTTTTACTTCCAATACCTGATGATATCCCATGGTATTGAGCATGCTTCTAGCTTTACCTACATGGTTGATATTGACGGCTTCACAGCGATCGGCTTCAGGCCCTTTAACTATCCATAGCATGATACCAGACGGCTGTATCTCTCGAATACACACTGATTTATTTTGGTTGGCTAAGCTCGCATCAGGCAAGTCAAAGTAGGTATCATGCTCCAGGTTATCTTCATGCATCACCTCAGGATTTTTGTTGGCTAACAAAGCCAAAAATTGCACTCGACTCGTTAAACGATACTTAAGCTCAACCTCATAGCGACCTTCGAAATGTTTGTTCATACTCAAGCAATTACCCATAACAGCTCAAACCCTAAGCCAGTTTCAGTTAATACGAAACCATACCTTAATTCAGCGATGAGAAGCATCGATTCAATCATGCTTTCAAAAAATGAGCACGCGAAGTAATTTGATCAATCAAACCTCTGGGTTAATCGCTCAAAGACTGCTTTAGCATCATGACTAATCACATCACCATGTGTGACCACAATTTTATCAAAGCCCCACGCTTTAATATTACGAATAAATTGCGTAAATCCAGGCTTATCTTTGATGGTAAAACCCATTTTTAGCGGTGGTGCAATACATAGGTCTTTAAACCCTAAAGGTCTGAAAACACACTTGGTCATCACACCTGCAAAACCTGAGGGACATGCATCGCTATGATTCTGAATGAGATCGGTCACCAAGAGTGACTTTGATTTTTTATGATAAAACACTGATTCGTTAAAAAAGCCTACGCCAGGCATATACTGCCGTTCAAAGTCATCACTCCAGATATTGTCAAAATGCTCATCGAGTAATTGATAGTTTGAGATAGCTATCTTTTTCGGTATGCCTGCACTCACATACATTTTTGCTTCAGGGTAGGCTTTTTTCCACTCATTTAACCAAATATTATGCCCATTACTTGGGCCGACTAAAAAGCGTACCTGACCAAGGTTATCGATAGCTGACTGTAATTCTGCGGTGAGCTTAATCGGGGAGTGCAGCCATAATCCACCACACGACAGTTTAACCACAGTCATACGCAGCCTTAGCTGAATACCACCCAGTGGCATACTATCTTCATAAGCCCAAATATCTTCACCTAGCTGCGTTAATGCTAATGTCATATCTATCCCTATGAGTACTAAAGTTAGAACTTAATCAAATGCTTAATCAAGTGCTTAAATGAATATGTAAACTTGCTCTTTAACCTACTGAGAATTTAGGTAAAAAGACAGGAGCAAATCGTAAACGTTTATGCATCACTGAACACCTACATTCACTGCTAGTATCACGGCAAGCATGCCTAAGCTAAGGCGCTTGCCTCCTGAGTCTTGATGTCGTCAGCAGTGAGCTCTTCTGTAGATCCCCTTGCTACATGATTGCGAATGTAATCGGCTAATTGATGAGGTTCTGCGACCTGTAAATCGACACTATCAACTTGCTCAGTGAGCTGACCTAGGCCGCCGAAATAGGTCTGGGGCTGCTTAAAACTTAACTTGATATTACTCGTGTCACCATAGCCAAAATGAAGGGCTTCCTTATCTTCCTTTCTTAGATAACGGTCCAACTCTACGCGACTTATATCTGTAAGGTTTACTGACATAAAACCCCAGACACTATTGTTAATCACCAGCTTGTCATCATGTCCATAGACAGAGAAATAGCGTGAGATCCGGTAATTTGCCATGACCATCACCACGCTATAACTCACGATACTAGCAAGGATAATTGCGACTAACTCACTCCATGGAGAGATAAGCAGATAGACCACACTAGCTAAAGCCAAAGTGCCTAAGGTCATCATAAACCAATGTAATCGAGAGGCAGAGCGTAACGATAAGCTGGTAATGGCATTAACATGCTTACGTGATAAGTAAGGAATTGCGTAGTACCAACTTGCAGGTTCAGATGCCATGACTAAAGCCAGTGAACGCTTCTTGTCATCTTCCTCTTGATAAGTATCTAAGATATGAACTCTTGGGTCCCCTGACAGACTTCTTGCCTGCCAAAGCGCCTTAATAATGCTGACCATCAAAAATAGCTGGATAGCTAACAATACGGCAATGATGGGATAGCGTAACCAGGCAATAAACTCGAAATAAGCGGCAACTTCAACAGGAAAGCTTAACCTGGCCATCAAGCTACTTAAGCTGAATATCAGTAGCATCTTCCATAGCTTCTGCTCACCGACCTTGATGATACAAAACCAATAAATGAAAGGTAATATCAAGAAGTAAAGCGTTGAAAAGATCCCCAGTAAGCCCTTGCTATTCACGCTATCTATGCTTTCAGGAAGAAACTGAAAGCCTAAAGAGTAACTGATAATAGCGCTCACGAGAAAAATGAGCCTGAATTTTACGCTACGCCTCATAAAGGCTCCTTGCGACTAGATGTTAACACTATGCTACATAACATCTGGTCGCTAGGACAATATTTCAACAGCATTCAGCACAATAATCCAGAATCTAGATATTGCTGACCAGCTTCTCCCTAGTGCTTTGGCTGTTCAGCTGCTCAATCTTGATGATACAGGGTGCTTTTAGTTTGAAGGTTTGCTTTTGGTACTGGTAACTCGTTTCGAACCAATGAATATAAAGTCGTAAGTTCACATCATTAGCAAAATTATTGTCACTGTAAAAGTCTCTATAACAACGTGAATTTGGCAGATAACCAGAGTGATAGAGTTTGATGTTCCTGCCATCTAGACTAATCTCGCGATAGTCTATGCCATGCTTCGCAGTATAAGGAAAATGGTATTCCCCATAATGAAACTCTCCATCGATAATTTCGATGTTTTTGCCTTGAGAAAGTAAGCTATCAAGTTGCATAGCATTCAAACGACTATGAACACATAAGCTTGTCATGCCAACGCTTGCTAGGATCACTAAGCTCCAGGAGATAAACCCCTGCTTTTTGAAGTGCGTTAAGATCAACCAGAAAATAATAAGTGCAGCGACACCTGCCGCTAAAATAAGCTCAAAGAGTTGCCACTCTCCAGCCTCAAAAGCCGTACCTGAATAGGCCATGATTCCCTCCATATAAACAACTAAATCCATTTATTTTTTGCAGTAAAATTCACTCATACCGTAAGTGAATGACCAAAGAATAAACCACTAGCACATCAAAGCTCCACACTAACTGCAACAATCGAGATGTAAGTCTAGTTTTTGCTAAAACTTGTAGTTAATTCTGCTAACTTTATTACCAAATACTAAATTTTTAACGTGTCAAAGATAGTAAAAGGTTAAGCGGGTGAGATTAATGGAGATGCTAATTAGATTAAATTAAGTATAGCGACTAATAGATGATTAGCAGGGAGGAAAGTAGAAAGTGGAAACAGAGGCTGACCTGTCAAAGCCAACCTCATCAATAATGTTCAGTAAGACTAGATTAAATAATCGATACCTAACGCGATAAACATCGACAAACCAGCCCAATTATTATTGAGAAATGCCTTAAAGCAAGGTGCGCGCTCACGACCATAGATAAGCTTCTGTTGGTAGAGGCTAAAGCCTACGAAAGTCATCACCCCTAAACCATAAACCAGGCCGCGATCTGCTGCCCAACCAGCAATGATAAAGCAAGCCAGAGCTGCAAGCTGAAATAAGCCAATGATCTGTCTATCGTACCGTCCAAACAAGATAGCCGTAGACTTAATGCCAACCTTCAGATCATCATCACGATCGACCATGGCATACATGGTGTCGTAAGCCACAGTCCAGCACCAGTTAGCAGCAAATAACCACCAAGCCTCAGCTGGCACACTACCAGTTTGTGCCGCGTAAGCCATCGGAATAGACCAGCTCCAGACGATACCGAGAAACATCTGCGGCATATTAGTAAAGCGCTTGGTAAAAGGGTAAATAATCGTCAGTATGATGCCAACAAATGATAGTTGTACTACCAAAGGGTTCAGCATCAAAACTAAACAGAAAGCCAATAACCCCATCACAGCAAACAAGCACAGCGCTTCTTTACTTGAAACCTCACCGCTCGCTATGGGTCGAGATTTGGTGCGCTCAACATGGGAGTCAAGATCTCTATCGGCATAATCATTGATGATACAGCCACAAGCTCGCATCACCACAACACCGATAATAAAGATAATCAGTACTTTAAGATCAGGCATGCCACCAGCAGCGAGAATCAGGGCCATTAAACATGGCCACATTAGCAACAAGGTGCCTATTGGACGGTCCATACGTGCAAGACGCAGATAAATATCTAGCTTTTTTTTCAAAACGCTCATACTTTAGGCTCTCCTAATACTTCTTTAGCCTTTATTCAACTAGACAGATAATATTCTGTAGGCATTATGACTGACAGCTGTAATGATTCAACAAGTTTCCAGCCGTGCATAAGCGACCACGAGCCACTTACTACCCACATCAAAAAAGTTAACTTGTACTCTAGCTTGTGGTCCACTCCCTTCGGTGCCAGTTACTTTGCCTTCACCAAACTTAGGGTGATTAACACTTTGGCCAATATTAAAACCTGAATCGTTCACCACAGTACTGCGGTTACGGCTAAATGAAGGGCTGGCACTTTGAGATGCATTGACCTGAGTTTTAAGTCGGATCTCCTCAACATGTTCAGTGGGGATCTCCTTAATAAACCGAGAAGGCCGAGCAAAGTTTTCACGACCATAAATACGGCGAGTTTCAGCGTAGGTGATATAGAGCTTCTCCATCGCACGCGTCATTCCGACATAACAGAGGCGTCGCTCTTCATCGAGTCTATCGCCCTCGTCCATGGCCATCTGGCTAGGGAAAATTCCCTCCTCAACGCCCGACATAAACACCACAGGGAACTCAAGGCCCTTTGCAGAGTGCAGCGTCATTAACTGCACCGCATCAGTAAAGGCATCCGCTTGCCCTTCGCCCGCTTCAAGGGCTGCATGGGATAGGAAAGCACTTAGCTCGCCCATATCCTCAATCTCTTCAGGCATAACAAAGGTACGGGCAGCCGTCACAAGCTCATCGAGGTTTTCTACTCTTGAGCGCGCCTTCTCGCCCTTCTCCGCTTCATACATAGCCTTGAGGCCTGACTCTCGGGTCACATGATCGGTAGTGCGATGTAGACTCATCTCTTCGGTGTCTTGCTGCATCTCAACAATCAGATCCATAAAGCCACGCACCGCATTAGCAGCACGGCCACTAAGCAGCTTCTCTTCTAAGGCACGTAAACAGGTCTGCCACAGCGTTAACTCTTGCTGCTTGGCCGTTGAACGTAAAATATCGAGGGTTCTGCCACCGATACCACGCGCAGGCGTATTCACCACACGTTCAAACGCTGCATCGTCATCTTTATTATTGATAAGACGCAGGTAACTCATGGCATCTTTGATCTCTTGGCGTTCGAAGAAGCGCAAACCGCCATAAATTCGGTATGCCAAGCCCTTATGTAGCAAAGCTTCTTCAAGTACACGAGATTGGGCATTAGAGCGATATAAGATGGCGCAACTACTGAGATCGCCGCCCATATCATGCCAGTCACTGATCCTGCCTACGATAAACCTAGCTTCATCCATCTCATTGAATGCACAATAAACAGAGATCTGCTCACCGTCTTTATCTTCGGTCCAGAGCTTCTTACCTAAACGCTCTGGGTTATTAGCAATCAGTTCATTTGACGCTTTTAGGATATGGCCGGTAGAGCGATAGTTTTGCTCAAGACGTATGGTGCCCGCTTTAGGGAAGTCCTCTAAGAACTTATGCAGGTTTTCAACTTGAGCGCCGCGCCAACCATAAATAGACTGATCATCATCACCAACAATCATCACATTAGCGCCTTCACCGGCAAGCACTCGAATCCAAGCATATTGAATCGCGTTGGTATCTTGAAACTCGTCCACCAAAATATTTTTAAATCTATCTTGATAGTGCTGCAGCACATGAGGTTTATTGAGCCACAGCTCGTGAGCACGCAGTAAGATCTCGGCAAAATCAACCAAGCCTGCTCTATCGCAAGACTCTTGATACACCTGATAAATCTGCAGCAAGTTCTGCTCGATTGGGAAACCACCAGCATCGATATGCTTAGGTCTTAACCCCTGATCTTTCTTACCATTGATGTAACCTTGCGCTTGACGAGGAGGGTATTGCTTCTCATCTAAGTTAAGGCTTTTTAAAATTCGTTTTATCAAACGTAACTGATCATCGGAGTCGATAATCTGAAAGGTTTGCGGCAAGTTCGCATCTTGGTAATGAGTTCGCAACAAGCGATGCGCTAAGCCATGGAAAGTACCTATCCACATGCGCCCCATGTTACTGCCACTCACCTTTTCCACCCGCTCACGCATCTCTGCTGCAGCTTTGTTGGTAAAGGTTACCGCTAAAATTGAATATGGACTCTGCTGTTCGACCTGCATTAGCCAGGCAATTCTATGGGTTAAAACCCGAGTTTTGCCACTACCAGCACCCGCCAATACCAACATACTGGATTGTGGTGCCCCTACGGCTTCGCGCTGTTTCTCATTCAGGCCGTCTAGTAAAGAAGATACGTCCATTCTTGCCTCCAAAAAATCAAGGGGGCAGTATAACAGGAGCAAGGGAGGAGATCCTAGACAACAGGTCCTAGGATCTAATTTCTAGACACTAGAATCTTCTTTAAGCCTTCTCAGCTGCAACAACAGATATCTCAACAAGCAGCGCCTCGCGTGCCATTTTGGCTTCGACACAAGCACGAGCAGGTGCATGGCCTTCTGGTACCCAGGCATCCCATACAGCATTCATATCAGCAAAATACTTCATATCACTAACATAGATGGTTGCCGACAAGATATGCTCACGATCGCTACCAGCTTGGATAAGCAACTCATCGACCTTCTCAAGCATAGTTGCAGTCTGCTCAGTAATGCCTTGGGTGGCATCTTTACATACCTGTCCACAAAGGTAGATGGTGCCGTTGTGCTTAACGATGCGACTCATTCGTGCTTTTGTCTCTTGTCTCTCTATTTTCATTGTTTTTCCTATTGTTAGTTTAGCCTTCGTATCTTACGGAAGTTGTAGTAAAAAGTTTAAAGCTAGATCAACTCAACATGATTCTTCCTAGTTCGTGAACAAGGATTTTGTCCTATATGTCGACAAATTAACAGCAAGTATTAATCCAGCTAATCACCACTTAAGGCTCTCTTATATTAAAACAAGTTTCAGCTAACAAAATTGAGAGATAAATGACAATATCTCTGATCATAAAATACAAACATGTAAAAATAACCTCATTGAACATGTATACAAAACAAGGCTTAGCACTCAATGAATACTAATGACTTAGATCTTTTTGTTGCGGTAGCAAAGCTAGGCAGTTTCGCTAAAGCAGCCGCCTCCTTTGATACTCGCCGCGCGCTCGTCAGTCGCCGCATCGGTGAGTTAGAGAAGCAGCTAGGCACACCGCTATTTATTCGAACGACCAGAGCCATGTCGTTAACACCGAGTGGGGAGTTATTTCTTGAGCAGGTCGAGCCCATTCTTAATCAACTATATAACGCCACTCACACGATAAAAAACCAACACACTCAAATTGAAGGAAAGCTACGCATAGGCTTACTCCCATTTGCAGATAAGTTACTGGCAACTCAAATTGCTGACTTTAGTTTTGTGTACCCACAAGTACAGCTTGATGTTTTCACGATTACTGGAGGCTACCGAGAGATAACTCGGCTGGGGTTAGACTTTGTTTTAGATGTGGGCCAACTCGATGACAGCAGTTTTATCGCTAAAAAGCTCATTTCATTCAAGCAGAAACTGTTCGCTTCCCCGGATTATTTGGCTAAAAACCCAAGCATTAACTCCATTGAAGATCTACAAGCCCATAAGCTATTAGCCTCGCGTTCTGGATCCCGCTCAGCAGAGAGGCTCATTGACAATCGATGGCATTTTACGGATACCTCTATCGACGTAAAACATAAAGTGACCACCAGTGACTTTAATTCCCTCTATAGTTTCTGTTTAGCGGGTGCAGGCATTGCTCAACTGCCTTCAAGCATAGTCTTAGAGGATCTGATCAACAAAAGACTCGTGAATGTGTTGCCAGAGCTAGAGACGGAACAGACTGATGTATATCTTATCTACCCAAGCCGTAAACATATGACCTCAGCAGCAAGACTCTTTATTGACTATATTCATCAGGCACTTGAGGGGATACAGCTAGGTGCGGTTAAGATGAGAGAGCAAAGATAATTTTGCATTGAAAAGCACATAAAAACAAAAAAGAGTATGGAGACCAGCCCCATACTCAAAAGCAGATAGGTTAGGCTATCAATTTAAAAACGGTAATCTAAAGAGAGGTAAACTTGTTGGCTGTTTTCGATTTCAATACCTGACTCACTATAGTCCTGCTCTAGGTAGCGATAGCCAAGATCTGAGGATAGGTGCTTACTCCATTTATATTGCATACCCACTTGCCCACCCCAGACAAAATCGGTTGATGCTCTTCCAGCAATCTTATTGTCATTGACCCCGGTCGTTACACCTGCAAATAAATTCACATTTTGATGTACTGGAAATAGGTAATCATAGGAGACCAACCAGCTATACTGCTCCTGCTTGTATTGGCTACCAGATGCAGAAAACTTATCTTCCATATAACCAAAGGTACCTGTGATTCTATGATGATTTTCAATGATCATCCCGATACGTCCTTGGTATGAAAGATCTTCACTGTCTTTTTTCACGGCACCAGCAATACTGTCAGTTTGATAGCCAAGCGCAGCCCCAGCAAAGTAGTCAATCTCTAATGCCTGTGCTGAAGAACAAACTAACGTCGAGCCTGCTAATAACATCATTAATTTAGTACTTTTCATCGTTGACTCCTATTGATAATAAAAAATATGAAGTCACCCAATTGATGAACTTCGATGGAGTAACTTTAAGGAAATCATCACCATAAAAGAAGCCCGTTTAAACGGACTCTTTGTACCATTAACTAATACAATCAGATGAATATTTACAGAATAGAGTCAACACGTTAACCCTATAAAAACAACTAACTTAACATTAAGGGTTCTTCTTAGTTGCGCCATCAAAGTAACCACTCAGCCTTAGTTAAAATGTCCAAAAACTGACTATTGTCTCGATTTTTGAGTCAATGAAACTACTCATATACCGCTACTCTAGACTGACAGGACTCACTATTATCTCGCCATAAACTAAGGAGATATTAATGAGCACACACAAGTACTCAGCGCTATTAATAGCAATGCTACTCAGCACTGCTTGTAGCCAAGAACAGGCTAGCGAGCCCAAGCCATCGCAGCCTATCGCTGTGATGACTATTAATCAAACCAACTTAAACCATGAATTACGCTTTACTGGCATTCTAGAGTCTCAGAAACAAGCCCAAATGGCCTTTCGCGTAGCCGGAACGCTCAATGAGATACTGGTTGAGCAAGGAGACAGAGTCGAATCAGGGCAGCTACTCGCACGTCTCGATCCCCATGATTACCAAGTTAGAGTGGCAGAGTTGGAGGCGCGAAGACGCGAAGCTAAAGCAAGCCACCAGCAAGCAATCAGTGAGTTAGAACGTAGCCAGTTTGCTCAACGTGGGGATGCGATTTCTCAAGTCTCTGTAGATAGAGCCCAAACCGCAGTCGCTCGGGCACAAGCTGGGATAGCTGTAATTGAACAAAACCTCATTCAGGCCAAGGATGCACTTAGATACACTGAGCTCAAAGCGCCTTTTAGTGGCGTGATAGGTAAAAAGAATTTTGATAACTATGAGCAGGTTGCTCCAGGATTACCCGTATTCATAGTGCATCAACCTGAGGCGCTTCAAGCCGTTATCGATATACCTGAGCGACTATTACCGCTCTTTCATCAAGGCCTAAAAACCAGCATATATCACAACAATAACTCACTACCACTGTTTGGCGTAGTCAAAGAGATCACCAGTATTCCAGACCCTATTAAGCGAACATTTAGCGCAACCATTCCGCTTAATAAGCCTGATGGTACTAGCTACCCAGGCATGGTTATCTCGGCCCGTATAGCCGATAAACAGGTAAACAAGCGGGGACTCTGCTTACCAGCAAGTGCGCTTTACACCTTAAAAAACCAGCCACATATATCAAAAATTTCAGCTGACGGTATTGAACGTGTACAGGTGGAGGTCATTAGGCAAGGCAGAGATAATAGCTGTGTCGTCGGCGATATAAACCTCAAAGATCGCATTATTGTCGCAGGTGCCGCTTTTGTACATGAAGATAGCGCTATCGATAATATTATCGATGCGGGAGTTCGATAATGAATCTCGCTCAATTTGCCATAAAACAACGCACCTTCGTCTGCTTTTTTACGGCGCTGTGTATTATCACAGGTATCTACTCCTATTTCGATTTAGGTAAACTTGAAGATCCGGCCTTTACTGTCAAAACAGCCGTTGTAGTCACCCTTTACCCTGGTGCATCGGCACAAGAAGTAGAGGAGATGGTCACAGATACGATAGAAACAAAACTGCAAGAGATGGGCTCACTCGACACCTTAAGGTCGCTATCACGTCCTGGAATGTCGATGATCTTTGTTGATCTCAAAGAATCCGTTAGCTCAAATCAGCTCCCTCAAGAGTGGGATCTGTTAAGACGTAAGGTGGCTGATATTCAACTCTCTCTGCCACTCGAGGCGCAGATCAACATAGTCCAAGATGAGTTCTCAGAAGTGTACGGTATGGTATTTGCCATCCACAGTACCGATACTGAGCCACACCAGCTTAAAACCTACGCCGAAACCCTACAACGTAAGCTCAATGAAGTCGATGGCATCAAAAAAGTTGAGCTACATGGCGCTGAGCAGCGCGTGGTTTATATCGATATTGATGATGAGAAGGTCGCCAATTTCAACCTATCTACGGCGCAGGTGTTTAATCAGATCAACAGCCAGAATATAACCTTAGATGCCGGCGGCTATGACTCAGGTATTGAGCGTATTCGCGTGTCTCAAACTGGCAGCTTTTCTAGCTTAGAAGATATCGAAAACATCACTGTTCGCTCAGGCATTAGCCAGCTATCAACAGGACTGATTCGACTCGGTGATATTGCTGATATCTACTATGGGTATCAAACACCCGCGCTTTCACAAAGCCGATTCAATGGCGAGCGAGCTGTAACAATAGCCGCAAGCCCGGTCGATGGTATCAATGTGGTCACACTCGGTGACACCATCAAAGCAGTAATCGACGATCTCCAGCAGCAGTTACCTGTAGGCGTGAAGATTAGCACTATCGCCTTTCAGCCTGATGAAGTTCAAAAATCGATAAACTCTTTCATCACTAACCTGCTGGAAAGCATCACTATCGTCGTTATCATCTTGATGTTTTTTATGGGCTGGAAAAGTGCGGCAGTGGTTGGCTCCAGCTTACTGATGACCATACTATTCACCCTGATCTATATGAATTTTGCCAGTATCGATCTACAGCGGGTTTCAGTAGGGTCATTTATCCTCGCGCTGGGCATGCTAGTTGATAATGCCATAGTGATCACCGATATGTTTGCGAGTAAGCTCAAGGCAGGCAAAGATAGACTGCTCGCAGCAACAGAGAGTGTCAGTGAAACAGCCTTACCGCTTCTTGGGGCGACCATCATTGCGATTATGGGGGCAACTCCTGTTATCTTTTCACAGACGGATGCCGCAGAGTTTGCCATATCCGTTGTTCAAATCTTAGCAAGCTCACTACTGCTATCATGGCTGGTCGCTATGACCATCACCCCGCTTATGTGTTGGGCATTTATCCGTGTAAAGCCTCAGCAAGCGGGTGATAACCTCACACCTACAGCAAAGAAGTTTAAAGCTATGTTGGTCTGGTGCGTATCAAAGCCAAAGAGCACAATAGCACTGGTTATTCCAGTGCTACTGATCACTCTAGCAGCCGTACCATTTATCAAAGTGAACTTCATTCCTACCTCAGATCGCCCTATGGTCTTCGTCGATTATTGGCTCCCTAATGGTAGCCGTATCGAGGAAGTGTCTGCAGATATGGCTGAAATTGAGAACTGGCTACTCAAACGCCCAGAAGTGGTCAATATCTCAACCTCAATCGGCGCGAGTGCTCCAAGGTTTTCAGTGACGGTAGAACCTGAGCCCCTTGATAGCAGTTATGGTCAAATCTTGATTAATACCCATGACTTTGAGGGAATAGAGAGCTTAATTCGTGACGGCAACAATTGGATAGCCAAGCAGTTCCCTCAAGCTCAACCACGATTTAGGGATCTAAAACTTGCCACCTCTGATAAGTTTAGTATCGAAACTCGCTTCTCAGGGCCTGATGCGCTGGTATTACAAGAGCTGTCATTAAAGGCTCAAGCCATTTTAGACAAACACCCCCATACCCGCTATGTCAGAGATGATTGGCGTCAAGAGAGCAAGGTGCTCTACCCTGTAATTAATCAGGAAAAGTCGCGCTTAGCGGGCATAAACCGCACCGATATCACCCTTGCACTGAAGCGAGGTAGTGATGGCCTAACCATAGGACAACTCAGAGAAGATGGCTCTCAGCTACCCATAGTGCTAAATAGCTCAAAATCTGAGATTGATGATATCGGTAATATCCCTGTTCGCTCCATCGCAGGTATTCACAGTGTGCCACTTGCCCATGTGGTCGATAGTTTTGAGATCCGTGGCGAGCAAAGCATGCTTTGGCGTCGAGATCGCGTACCAACACTCACAGTTCAAGCTGGGGTATTTGGCGACTCTATCGGTAATGTGCGCAATCAGATTGCCGCAGAGATAGAGGCGATTGCACTCCCACCTGGCTATACCATGGAGTGGGGAGGCGAATATGCCGATGAGAGAGAAGCCATCGAAGACATTATTAAGCAGACACCTAAATCATTTCTGATCATGTTGATTATTTTGGTACTGCTGTTTAATGCCTTTAAGCAGCCCGCCATCATTTTAGTCACCCTCCCCCTCGCGATTATAGGCGTGTGTTGGAGTCTGATATTGCTAGGAAAACCTTTTGGCTTTATGGCCTTAGTGGGTGCTATCGCACTATCGGGAATGATTATCAAAAATGGCATAGTACTGCTAGATCAAATTGAGCTAGAGCGTAAAAAAGGACAGCAACTCGATGATGCCATTATCAATGCCACCCTTAACCGTACTATGGCTATCTCAATGGGGGCGTTAACGACAGCACTGGGAATGATCCCTCTGCTGAGCGATCTCCTTTTCGATCAGATGGCAGCCACCATTATTGGCGGACTCGCAGTCGCGACGATTCTCTCGCTATTTATCACCCCCGCACTTTACAAGTTGGCTTTCCAACCTAAGAGATCTTCTGATGAGGTTTCAAATGAAAAAATCTAGTCTTCCTCTACTCATCTCACTGCTCACCTTAGGTTGCTCAGTGACGCCTGATTATCAGGTGAGCGAAACGATTCCAGCAGGGGCTATCTATTTACATGGGGATCTTGCCGAGCAAGGTGCTCAAATAGAAGAGCTATGGTGGAAACAGTTTGGCGATTCAGAGTTAAACCTCTTGATTGCCGATGTGCAAAATCAAAATGTGAGCATTCAGATCGGCGCCCAACGAATTAAAGCGGCCCAAGCCTATCAGACTGCAGTCTCATCCATGAAGGTTCCAACAATCTCTGCCGGAGCGAGCGCCTTCTCCTATGGTATTTCTGAGAAAGATCCGCTCCTAGGCATTGCGGTGTCAGGCATTACCAATCCGATTAACGGCCAACAGATCGAACTGTTAGACAAATCACAAGAAGCTTATGCCCTAGGTTTCAATATCAGCTGGCAAGCAGACCTATTTGGAAAGCTTGCAGCGCTTGATGAGGCAGCCAAAGTTCGCCAGGAGCAGGCGGTCATACTGCAGCAAGGTGTGATCACCTTAATTACCGCAGATCTGATCCACAACTACCTGCAGTACAGGGGGGCCCAAGAAAGGCTACAGATTGCAGAGCGCAACATTGCCGATCAGCAATCCACACTTGAACTGGTTTCAACCTTAGTTGAAAGTGGCTATGGCTCATCTCTTGACCTTTCTAGAGCAAAAGCTGCATTAGCCGCATTAAAGGCGAATAGCACTGCACTGAAAACTGCAGAGCGAGCTCACCTTTATCGTATTGCAACGCTACTTGGGCAGCATCCACGTGAATTAGTTGGTCGCTTTAACCAAGCCGCACTACCTGAAGTGACCGGTAAGATCCCACTGGGTTTACCCTCATCGCTACTCAAGCGTAGAACCGACATCGCCCTTGCTGAGCGCGAAATGGCGGCAATCAACCATGAGTTGGGCGCGAGCATAGCGGGTCGATATCCAGATCTATACCTCACAGCAAGTCCGGGTACACTGGCTGGCAATCTTGATGACCTTTTCAGCTCAGGCAGTAGCAGCTGGTTAGCAGGTATAGGTCTTAACTGGACCCTCTTTGATGGAGGACGTACAGAGGCGGTGATTGATATCCAACATGCACGCTTTAAGCAAGCAGGGCTGCGCTATCAGCAAACCGTTAATAATGCCTTCAATGAGGTAGAAACTAGCCTTATGAGTTACGGCAATAGCATGCTGTTTCACCAACAGCTAAGTGAAGCTGCATCGCATTCTCAGATTGCGGTAAATAAGGCTAAACACCTTTATAAAGCGGGGCTCATTGATCACTTACAGGTGCTCGATGCCCAGCGCCAGCAACATAGGCTTGACGATATCGAGGTGATCGCTAAGTTGAATATTGCAGCAAACCTAGTACAGCTAAATAAAGCGTTGGGAGGTGATTGGCAATCATCCCCTAAGGTGATCCCACCTGCATAGCAGGTATTTAACCAGCTACCTATTAATACCTATCTTTATCAAGATAGGTATTCCCCCTACCTGTACCGCTCTCCCATTTAGACATCTGACAAAATGTAACGGTTAGCATTAATAAAATATTTGCCTGCGAGTCTGATTATCCAGCCAATTTTAACTTTTCAACTATACTCAATCTACTCCTTGAAGAGGATATCAATTGGTATAAAACAGGAACTGGGGTGATCAAATGGATAATAGATTGATACGCTTCATGTCAGCTTTCTCACCGTTAAGCAAATTACATCAGCAGATAACACACCCGAAGCCTCAATCTCTATTTGGGCCTCTCCTTATCATACTGTTCACCCTAACGAATCTAACAGCTTGCCAGCCTACCGATGAGCCACCACTGCGCATTGCCAGTAATACGTGGCCAGGTTATGAGCCTCTCTATCTTGCTCGTAGCTTAGGTTATTATGACGATACGCAAGTCAACTTAGTGGAGATGACCTCAGCTTCAGAGGTCATTCACGCACTACGCAATCACACCATTGAAGGCGCGGCGCTCACCTTAGATGAGGTATTGACTGTGATGGAGGATGACTATCAACTCAAAGTTATCTTAATCATGGATTTCTCTAATGGTGGCGACGTTCTATTGAGTAAGCCTGAGATCACCTCTTTGTCGCAACTCAAAGGCAAAAATATCGCCGTAGAATACACTGCGGTGGGGGCGATTTTACTTAACGGCGCCCTCAACGCCGCCAACCTAAGCGCCAAAGACGTCACCATCACAGCTTGCGCTTTTGATGAGCATCAGCAGTGTTACTCTCAAGCAGATGCTGTTGTCACCTTTGAACCCAATAGGACAAATATCCTTTCACTCGGCGGCAATCAGCTTTTTGATAGTAGCCAAATTCCAGGTAGAATTATCGACGTACTGGTTGTTCACTCCTCGGCAATTGATAGCCACCCCAAATCGATACATGAGCTCATTGTCGGATACTTTAAAGCGATAGATTATTTTAATAAAAAACCTCAAGCTGCGGCTGAACAGATGAAGGCGAGACTAGGTTTATCACCCGCTGAAGTAATAGATAGTTACAAGGGGCTTCACCTACCGAGTTTGCATGAAAATGTTGAGATGCTATCGGGAAAGACGCCAAAACTTGAAAAAATCGCCGCAGAGCTGTCTAGCTTTATGTACCAAAGGAAGTTATTGAGTCATCAGGTACCTGTAGACGCCATTGCAACAGACCAATTTACCTTAGCTATTGATCAATGAGTAACATACGGACTCTTTACCTCAAATTATGGCTTCCAGGGCTTATTTTATGCACCTTTACCGCCCTCGCTGGGTTTGTCGTTTTGCAAACTTACAATGACTTAGAATCAGAGCTAATTAACTCAAGCCTAAATTTCATACGTAAAGATATCTCGGCTCTACAACGTCAGATGGAGAAGCAGCTCAGCACAAATCGGCCCCTCGAAGCCGAGCAGTCTCTATCAGCTAGGGGGGTTAACACCTTATATAAGACCCTTATTTCCCTAGATGAAACAGGTAAAATATTACACTCCACACGTTTTTCAATTAAGGGGGAGATGGCAAATGCGGTTATCCCGCAATTTGAAATCGTGCACTTCAATCAGGTACAAAAAAATAAACAGATCAGCACCCAGCTCTCTGAAGATGGTCATCAGATCTTAGTTTACTACCCACTGGTTTTATCACGGGAAGCGGATGAGATACGCCCATCTCGCACAGGGGGGATCTTCGCCATCTATGACCTTAGCCCTAAACAAAAGCAGATATGGGCCAACGTGAGTTTATTTAGTGTCCCAATAGGCCTCTTGCTCCTTATTGCCATGATCACCATTAGCCTATTCTTAAATGTTTTCGTTACCCGGCCCATTAGACACTTAGTGACTCGCTCTAAACTGCTGGCACAAGGGCAGCTTGAGGCCCGTTGCCAGATAAAAGGACAGGGAGAGATCGCCAGTTTAGGGGAAGCGTTTAACCTCATGGCGGTGCAACTAGAAGAAAGATTTGAACAGAGCAGAGCGGCAGAGCTCGCCACTTTAGAGCAAAAGCATTTAGTCACCGATATTTTAAACTCTACCGCCGAGGCCATCTATGGCATCGATATGAATGGAGAATGTATTTTTGCTAACCCGACCTGTATAAGCATGCTTGGCTATAAACATGTTGATGAGCTATTAGGCCAGAACATGCATGAATTAATACACTATAAACATGATGACTTTACCCCCTACCATGTTGTTGATTGTCCCATTTTCAACGTGCTTAAATCGGGAAAAGGCGTACATATCAATGCAGAAAAATTATGGCGAGCAGACGGTAGCGGCTTTACCTCTGAATATTGGTCTTACCCCATTGAACGTGAAGGTAAAATCATAGGCGCTGTAGTGACTTTTCTTGATACAACCGACCGAGAAAAAGCCGCTGAAGTCATTAGGCATCAAGCTCACTATGACACGCTTACAGATCTGCCCAACCGCTTTCTCGCACTAGAGCGTCTTGCCCAAATGTTAGAGGAGTCGGAGCGCTCCAATGAGAATATTGCCGTGTTATTTCTCGATCTCGATGACTTTAAAAAGATCAATGACACACTAGGCCACGAGACTGGTGACAAGGTGCTCATTGAAGCAGCTGAACGTCTATTAAATTGTATTCGAAGTGGTGACACAGTTGGCCGATTAGGCGGCGATGAGTTTATCATTCTTCTACAAGGCTTAAAGAAACCCGAAGATGCAAGACCCGTTGCAGAACACTTAATCAGTGGGTTTAGAGAGCCTTTTATCATTGGAGATCGTGAGCTTATTCTGACTGCAAGCGTAGGTATATCTATCTATCCTACCGATGGAAAGAACTCATCAGAGCTACTCAGAAATGCAGATTCGGCCATGTACCACGCTAAAGAGATTGGTCGAAATACCTACTCCTACTTCACCGATAAGATGAACCGTGAGGTCTCTAGAAGATTAGCTATTGAGGAGCAGATCCATGGCGCCTTAGAGCGTGGTGAATTTGAGGTTTATTATCAAACTCAGGTAGATATTGATAAAAATATTATTATGGGTGCAGAGGCTCTTCTGCGCTGGAACAACCCAGCATTAGGCAGTATATCACCCGATGAGTTTATTCCTATCGCCGAGCAAACGGGGGCAATCATCCCCCTAGGTAAATTTATTTTCCTTCAAGCTATAGTCGCCACAAGCCTGTGGAAGAAAAAACATCAGAGTCCTTTTAGGATTGCGATCAACTTATCACCTTGCCAATTTAGAGATCCCGATCTGGTGTCATTTATCGTAGACAGTGTTGAACAGTCTGATATGTGTGCTGAAGATATAGAGTTAGAGATAACTGAAGGCGTGCTATTAAGTGGTCACGACTATATTACCGAAGCATTAGAGCATCTCAGTACGGCTGGTTTCTCAATTGCTATGGATGATTTTGGTACCGGTTACTCATCGTTAAACTATTTACGCACTTACCCTTTTAATGTGCTAAAAATCGATCGAAGCTTTGTAAATGATATTGAGGTTGGAGCCAAAAATAAGGAGCTGATCCTCGCTATGATCGCCATGGCCCACTCATTAGGAATAGAAGTCGTCGCAGAGGGGGTTGAAACTGAGGTTCAACTCAACTATTTGAAAGATGTAAAATGTGATTATGCACAAGGGTACCTCTTTAGCCGCCCCAGTCCCGTCGTTAAATTATTACTCTCTTCACCTGAGCCCCAATGCTCACTCAAAGTGATTAAATAACTCCTCCCGTATTGCTTACTCTTTTCAGAATCAAAACAAAAGCCAAAACAAAAACGGTGCCCTGTTAAAGACACCGTTAATCACTGCGATAGGTATAAGGTTAATGCCGACAAGCGAAAAATTAACTCACTTTTGGCTTCTCCTCCTTTAAACCTATGCTGTCCATCCACTGATCAAAGTCCATCATGTTTGCAGGTAACACAATCTTACTGGCGCTATTACTTAACCCATCAAGCTGCTTGAGGTATTGAGCACCTAGCTGCATACGCACAACGTTTTGACCACCAGGTGCCGAGATAACTTCAGCCATACGTTCAATAGACTCAGCGGTAGCGCGAGCAATCGTTAATATCTCCTCACCTTTACCCTCAGCCTCATTAATCCGACGCTGCATTTCACCTTCTGATAGATTAACCATCTCAGCCTTAAGACCTTCAGAGCGATTAATCTTACTCTGTTTATCACCCTCGCTCTTAGCAAGTAATGCACGACGCTCACGCTCTGCATTCACCTGCATCTCCATAGCATTTTTAACCGTTTCAGGTGGGGTAATATTCTTAATCTCATAACGATGAACACGAATTCCCCACAAAGCACCAGCCTGGTCGAGCACCTCAACAACTTTTGCACTAATCACATCACGCTCTTCGAAGGTTCTATCCAAATCAAGTGTACCGATCACTGAGCGGGTTGTGGTCTGCGCAAGCTGAATAGCCGCATAGCGATAATCGGTCACCCCATAACTTGCCTTAACTGGGTCAACCACTGAGATGTAGATCACCCCATCAACCTCAACATTTACTTCGTCACTCGAGAAACATTCTTGAGGAGGAACATCAATTGTTTCTTCTTTAAGGTCATGAATATATGAAACTTTATCAACAAAAGGCACTAGGGCATGAAAACCTGCATCTAAAGTTGAATGATATTTTCCTAAACGCTCAACAATATAGGCAGACTTGGTCGGCACTAAGCGAATAGATTGAAATAACTTAATAATAAAAACGGCAAATATAAGCCCCCAAATACCCAGCACGATCAGATCTGTATCTACACCTGCAATCATGAGCGACCTCCTTTTACACTATTCGTTACTTGCTCCATCCCCTCAAAAAAACCTTCAAGCTTTGCCATTTCAGCGGGTACCACAGAGACTTCTGCTTCATTAAGAATTTTACCAACCTGACCAATAAACTGCTCTTTAAGCTGCATATTCATCGCTTCATTGCCACCGTTAACGGCTAATGCGGTAGAGACTAACTCCATGCCTTCGGCCTTTGCTTTAGCAACAATACTGATCTCTTGCGCAGTACCTTTAGCTTCGTTAATACGCTTTTGTTTCTGCCCTTCAGAGATGTTGATCGCTTCCTGTCGCTCCCCTTCTGAAAGGTTAATCATCGCCGCTTTCTCAGCATTGGCTAAGGTGATCTCAGCTCGCTTACTACGCTCAGCTTCCATCTGCTTCTCTAAAGTATGAATAACATGTCTCGATGGGGTGATGTTCTTTATCTCATACCTAAGCACCTTAATTCCCCATGGATCTGAGGCTTTATCAATCTCACGCACAATCGATTCATTAAGGCTATCTCGCTCTGAAAAAGTCTGGCTGAGTGTTAACTTACCTATCTCAGAGCGCATTGTAGTCTGGGCAAGATTTACCGCCGCTAAACGGTAATCTTCGATGCCATAACTCGCAAGCTTGCCATCCATCACCTTAAGGTAAACTAAGCCATCAACCTCTAGTTGTGTGTTGTCTTTAGAGATACAACTCTGTGGTGGTACATCTAAAACCTGCTCACGAATTTCATGCCTATAGGCCACGCGGTCAAAAAACGGAATAAGAAAATGAAAACCTGGCTGTAATACGGTACGGAACTTCCCTAAACGCTCAATCACATTCACTTCGCGCATTGGGACAATGAGTAACAACTTATAGAGAATAAAAAAGACAAAAAGTACAAATAGGGTAAACGCAAACATAGTTTCCTTCCTTAGCTAACACTTAACGAAAATATGAATCATTGATAGATAATCAATCGATTATGAACCTTTATATGGCTCAACAACGAGTGCAATATTCTCTCGACAGATAATTTTGACTTGGGTACCCGCGGCAATCTCAGTGCCATCCCCTAAAGCAGACCACTCGGTCCCTTGGAACTCCACTCTTCCTTGTTTCTGCGCGGGGCCTATTGCCTCTTTTACGAGTGCAATCTGATTAAAAATCGCTAGCTCTTCATCGGTATCATCCACATGAGCATCGCCTCCAACCAATTTTTGAGTCACTCGCCTAAAACTCAGCAACAGCACAATCGATGTAATAAACCATAGAGTTAACGCTTGCACGATACCTTCGACAAGCCCGACTGCAAGCGCACTGGCTACAACTAGAGATGCCCCTCCCAGCAAGATAACTATGCCACCAGGGATTATAATCTCTGCCAGCATAAGCACCACGCCGATAACGGCCCAGATAAAGATGGGATTAGAAAAATCCATATTCTCCCCTTGAAATGATGATTTCTGTAAAACCACTATATCAGCAGAAATCACTTTGCGCGACATATTATGTCACAAAGCGCGTGTTTTTTAATACCTTATATGTAAGCCATTGTTAAATACAATAAATTTACATTTAACCATCTGATAATTAATATATTTTATGCTTAAAAAGCAAAAAGGCGCCTCGGGCGCCTTTATCTATTTCCTTTAAAGCGAAGAGCTAACTGCAGGGAAGCTCTCGTTTCATAATGAAATTTATGCGAGTAGTTTCTTCGCTGCATCAACCACAATAGAGATGGCACTCACCTCAGTCTTCTTCATTGTCGCCTCATCAGGGATCTCCTGCTGAGTACGATTGACAATAACACCCGCAACACACGCGGCGCGCCAGCCTTGAGATGCACACATGGTAAATAACGTTGAAGACTCCATCTCATAGTTCAAGACCCCAAGGTCTTGCCACTCTTGCATTGAGCCCTTGAATTGACGTGTCACGCGCCCTGAAACGGTATCGTAACGCTCTTGGCCTGGGTAGAAGGTATCTGATGATGCAGTAATACCAACATGAGGCTCTAAGCCTGCATCACGACAGGCTGCAACCATTGCCGTTGTGCAGTCAAAGTTTGCTACCGCTGGATACTCCATAGGTGCAAAATGTAGGCTTGCACCATCAAGGCGTACAGATGCTTGAGTCACAATCACATCACCCACATTAACCTGTGGCTGAATGGCACCTGTCGTACCTACACGTAAGAAAGTTGTTACACCTAGCTGAGCTAGCTCCTCGACAGCAATCGATGTCGAAGGACCACCAATACCAGTAGAGCAAATAACAACAGCCTTTCCATCGATATACGCAAGGTAACTGGTATATTCACGATGGCTCGCCAGAAAGGTTGCCCCCTCCATCAATTCAGCGATGCGCTTAACTCGCTCTGGATCACCAGGCACGATTGCCAAGCTAGCTCCATCTAACATTTTCTTGGTCAAGCCTAAATGAAATACATCAGACATTGTGAAAACCCCTTTCAATTTTGATAATAAAATTCTTCTATTTTCGACTTTAACCTAGTATCGAAGCCAATAAGGTTAACTTGATCACACTTTTTCTGGCAACAGGTAAATATTTTGATGTAAGACAGTTACAGAACCGATTATCTGGCGTTCAGATAAAATGGAGTAATACATACCTATAAAAGTCAAAAATTTAGCCAAAGAATATCCACTCAACAAGCTCGAATTTTCAACTGAAACCAATTGAAGTTTAGTTGATATATATCAGTTTTTATGTACGAAAATCGCGCTAATTTAGAGTTGAACTTGAGGAAAAACCGCTGGTATAAGCAAAGATTAAAGGATTTAAGATATGTTTCCAGAATACAGAGAACTAATCACCAAACTTAAGAGTAATGACAGTCACTTTCTCAAGGCGTTTAACAAACATAATGCCCTTGACCATGAAATAAAAGAGCTTGAGCTGCATAGCGCCTGCGACTCAAATAATCAGATCCAAGAACTTAAAATGAAAAAGCTGCACTTGAAAGAAGAGATATTTTCGATACTGCAAAAGTCCGAGTAACTCAGGTTTGCTAGGCTATAATACATACAGATAAAAAAAAGGGACGTACTAGACGTCCCTTTCTGCAACTCAAATTAGATTTAAACGTAATTACAGCGCCTTAAGTAAGCTTTCACTCGAGTCAAAAATCTCTACGCCAACTATTTTAAAGTTTTCCAATTGAATGAGTGTCGCTTTATCTTTCTCACCAGGTAACATTTTCGTCGCCTCACCCTCTCTATCTAATCCGATAGGAAAAGGTAAGCCTTTCATTTGTGGAATAGCCACAAATTTGGCAATCAAAGACGGCATGCCACTGACATCGGCCACATATACTTGTTTTGCACTATCGAACTTTTCGTCAGCTGAAAGCGTTTCTAGTGCTTCCTTAATAATGTCGCCACCTTTCATGTTTCGGCTAAATAGCAGCACCTGGGTATTAGCGTTTACACCGATCTCATTTTCAAATTGATCTTGCAGTTCGATGGGCTTAACAAGATCGCCCTCGACATAAAATGAAGCCTGAGCAAAACCCACAAAAAATGTACAGATAAAAAAGATGATGGCTCTCATGTTAACGATCCTTGCAATAGACAAATAGGAATAAAGAGTAACCTATCCCTCCCTATGCCACAGTAGTGACTTAGTCAATACATGATCTTCTTCACGCCAAATCTATGGCTACTCATATCCTTTGCCATATTTCACAGTAATAGCTAACAACTGCTAACAATTACAGTACAATTACCCAATAGGTATGAGGCTGAAAACCCAACAGTTATACCAATCAGTATAGAAATAGGAGATAGTTATGCCTGAAGAGCAACTGCAACAGGAACTCGAGCAACTACAGAATGTTTATACACTCATTACAGAATTTCTAGTGCAGTACAGCTTCCGTCTCGTGGGTGCGCTATTCATCTTCTTATTAGGGCTATGGATAGCTGCAAAAGTATCAAACTTAGTCACTCGTCAGTTTGATAAACATAATATCGATGTCACTCTCAGTAGCTTTGTCAGCAACTTAGTCCGCATACTGATTATCATCATGGTCGCCATTATAGCGCTCGGTAAGCTTGGAATAAGCATCACACCTATGGTGGCTGCTATTGGTGCCGCCTCTCTAGGCGCGGGACTTGCGATACAGGGGATGCTATCTAATTATGCAGCTGGCATTACTATTATCGTGACCCGTCCTTTCGTCATAGGAAACACCATCACAGTGAAAGAGGTCACTGGTGTGGTTCAAGATATCTTCCTAGGAATGACAGTGCTAACCAATGAAGAGGGAGAGCAGATAAACATTCCTAACAAGCATATCGTCGGTGAGGTGTTACACAACTCATTTGCTAACAAGCTGGTTGAAACTAAGTTTAATATCAATTACCAAGCAGATCCTGAACAGGTCACAGCACTTGCCACTCAATTATTAACTGATAGCCCCAAGGTGTACCAAGAGAAAGGCATCCATGTAGGCATCAATGGCTTTAACAGTGTTGGGATTGAGATAGGTGTACGTTACTGGGTGCCAACCGAATCTTATTATCAAGACAAATACCACACTAACTTGACAATATTTAAGGCGCTTAAAGATGCAGGTATTGAGATCCCATGTCCAGTGAGAGAGGTACACATAGAACGTTAGCTCAAACACTGGTTAATTAGCATTGATTATTCTTTGGTGAGTTTATATCTCTTTCAGAAATAAGCTCATCAAAGTAAAAAACACACCAAATAGTTTTAAAAATCGAAGAAAATAAACTAAAAGCCTTTTAAATCACCAAAATATCAGCCTGCACTCCTTACAAATCTCTAGCGATATAAAATAAATCATCAAAGTTACTCAAATTAAATATTAATTAAACCTTAATGAACACTTAGGTTTCAGCCATATTGATAAGTAATTCGAATAATCATTATAAGAGATACTCTATCGATCAAATTGCACCCAAACGCCAAAATGCACCCCATAGAAACAAAACACATAATGATTTTTAAATTTCCATTAGGGAGCACAAAAATGAAAAAATCACTTCTAGCAATCGCACTAATGAGCACATTCTCATATGCAAATGCGGCAGATATTGATAACACTTGGTACTTAGGTGCTGGAGCTGGTCAAAGTAATTACGAGTCAGTCGAAGTGTCAAACGACCGTTTAGGTGATGACAGCGACTTAGCTTGGAACGCTATTGTTGGTTACCAGCTAAACAAATACTTCGCTATCGAAGCAGGCTGGCAAGACCTTGGTACAGCTGATGACAACCATATGCGTACTGACATCGGACAGAGCATCGAAGTTGACGGTTTTACCTTAGGCATGGTCGGCACCCTTCCTCTTGATGAAAAGTGGTTCCTTACTGGTGAAGCTGGTGCTTATCAATACCACCTTGCACATCAAATGAATGCAGACAAATACGTTAGCGCTACAGATACCGCAGCCTACTTCGGCGCTGGTGTCGGTTACAACATTACTGACGCTTTATCTGTATCGGCTAAATACCGCCGCTTTGCAGGCATCGATGAGTCAGCATGGAATACGGCCAATATGGATGCACAAACGGTTGGCATCCAGATGACATACCGCTTTGGTGTTAAGCCAACTCAAACTGCTGCAGTGGTACTTCCAGCAGTAATTAAAGAGACTAAACCTGCACCTCGTCCAGAGCCAGTCTACGAAACAAAAGTAGAGAAGAGCAGCATCGCTGTCCTATTCGGTTTTGACTCTTCAGAGCTAAGCAGCACAGCACAAGCTAAACTTGACGAAGTCGTTCGCATCTCCAAGAAAAATGACAGCGATGTCATTATGCTAAATGGCCAAGCCGATAACCAAGGTGATGCAAGTTACAACCAAAAGCTATCAGAAGCGCGTGTACAACACGTTGAAGACTACCTGACTTCTCATGGTGTTGAAGTTCAAAAGCTAGAGAAGCAAGCTTCTGGCGAGCAGGATGCTCATGCAAACTCAACTAGAGAGCGTGCTTTAGAGCGTCGCGTGATCATCACTCTAACCAGTAAAACACAAGTTATTGCATCTTAAACTTCTGACAGCCAAGGATCGGCTATCAGCGTGTTAGCGCACAGTAATGTCAGAATATATGGACCCGAAAACTCTAGGATTGAGTATCTGACATTGAATGGATTCATTTTCTCTAGATAGGGAATACTAGAGGCCAGGAGGCAAGCTTATTTGGAAAATAGGCTGATATATATAGGGATGTAGCACTGCTTAAAGGAATGGTGCACGGCACCGTACAACAGGAAAGTTAACTCAATTGATCAATAAGATATTGAGCGCAGTGAATTAAATCAGGAAAGATGAACTTAGGCTTAAGCAGGAAGCGATGAACACAGGATGTGTTAGCCACTCATAACATGGAAAGTGTTGGCAACATGGATGACTAACTTCAACAAAGCAGGATGCTACCAGTGATAGGAAGAGCTGGATCGAAGTGAATCTTAATAAACGATGAATGTGTACCAGATACGGATAAAAGTTCAAATGGGTAGGATGCCCATGCCTTGGTGAGTAGCTGCTTGGCAGTAAAACAAGATGGAACTTTAAATGGATTTAAGCTACACGGAAAGAGCGCTCTAACGAGTTACAGTACAGAAAAGGACGGCATATATCTCAGGTATATGGTCAGCGAGAGTAGAAGCAGGAAGCTTCTAACTCTATCGCTTATGGAGTATCACTCATATGAGTATACAGCTAATTTATCCCTCTTAATCTCGTCCGTAGATTAAGATGCAAGTTTGTGACCCCTAAGGCCAAGGATCGGCCTTTTTTCACACCACATCTCTATGATGAAATCTTATTTTCATCTATAGTCAATCAGTTACTGGACATTATCACTGAGCAGCTGGATGCCACTTAAAAGAAACTTCGATCTACTTAAAGGCTCAGACCTTAATTTACTTATCGCTTTATCTGTTCTACTTAAAGAAGCGCACGTAACTAAAGCAGCTAAAGAGTTGGGCTTATCGCAGTCTGCAATGAGTCAGGTATTAAAACGTCTCAGGTTAATGTTTTCAGATCCTTTATTGGTAAAGCGCCACAATGGTATGACTCTGACCAGTAAAGCTGTATCCATTGAGCTAGAACTTAAGCCCCTGCTTAATAGAGTTGTAGAGCTATTAGAAAGTGATGATTTCAATCCACTAACAGCTCAAGGTCGAATACGCTTTATTATGAATGATGCAACGGCTCAACTTTGTATCGCGCCGCTGCTATCTCGTATGCAACAGCTGGCTCCGCAACTTGAAATAGAGTATCTAACACAGCGCCGGGATGGCTTTCAATTGCTTCGTAGAGGCCAGTTGGATCTCATTGTAGGCTTTTATGATAATGTCCCAAAACCACTGAAAAGTGAGGTTATTGCCAAGGCTCCCTGGCAGATGTTGAGTTTACATCATGGTTCAGAATCAGAGCTAAAAAGTAATGATAATGGATTGAAGCTATTGCGCTATCAATATCAAGAGCATAATCAGATCCATGTAATCAATGCACTGAAAAAAATTAATGCTGAGGAAGCCAGTTATGCGTTAACCTCCGGCTCTCTATCAACCATGATCCAAGCGCTGATAACCAAAAATACTGCCACCTTAATCCCCCACTACACCACAAAAACGCTGAAAGCGTATTGTGCGGAAGATTTTAACTGGCAGGGAGAACCTATCGACCTTGAACTCAAGCTCTGTTGGAACCCCCATACCCGGCATGCAGAGTTGCATAAATGGTTCAGGCAGCAGATAGCAGAAGTTCTGCAACAAAATATCTCACTAAAAAGCAGCTCATTATGAATCATTCAGATCTAAAAATTATTCAGGCTTGTGACCTTAACTTGCTATTAAGCTTAGCCATACTGATTGAGGAGCAAAGTGTCTCTAAGAGTGCTGAAAGATTAGATATATCGCAGCCAGCTATGAGCCAGAACTTGAAGAAGTTGCGAAACCTCTTCGATGTCCCTCTTTTTGTAAAGAAAGGGCAAGGGATCATGGCAACCGAGAAGGCAAACGCCCTACTCCCAGAACTTAAAGAGTTGCTGCAGTTAAGTAGCAGACTCATATTACAAGAGCCATTTGATCCAGCTGAAAGTCATGGCGTTATTCGTATCTCCTTCGTCGATGACCTCACCCAATCTTTAGTGCCATTAATGCTCGAAAAGATCATTAAAGAAGCCCCCAATGTTGAACTTGAGTTTATTCATAAACCTAAAGATATCTTTCAAATGTTGGAGACAGGCGAGCTTGATATTGCAGCAGCGGGCACTGAAGATGCCCCCGCCAATATCTATGGACGCCATATTAGTGAAGAAAGCTATTGCGGTGCGGTCGCTAAACATCATCCTCTTGCTAAAGTGAATAACCCCAGCTTAGCGAAAGTACTCTCTTTTGAAACTTGCGAATACTCATCGGCAAACCTTGTTGAGTCTGAAGTTAATCATTTTATCAGCCAACGTAATTTAACCAGAAAAGTCACCTTTTTAAGTAACTCCATGATAGTGATGTTAAATGGTTTACTAGCGGGTAAGCATGTAGGCTTTATTCCAGAGCGAACCTTTCAAGATCCTTACTGGAGCCAGCACCTCACTAGAGTGCCTATTGATGGATTACCTACAATGGAAGGCACACTATACTGGCATGCCCGAGTTCATCGCGATCCATTAATTCAGTGGTTCAAAGATTACTGCCTAGAAATAACGACTAAGCATAGAGCCCAATAAGTACTCATATTTTATGTTTATAATCCTCTCTGCCACTCTTGCCTGAGTCCACTCTGCGTCGGCTGGTTAATCGCTTGCTCAACTTGAGCAAGCAGCTTTGCTTTATCTCGGCCCAAAATCCCTTTTAAGACTAAATAGTTTGAGGCATGATCGGACCTAAATACGGTTTTATTAAGCGCTAAACCATCCAAAAGTGTATGCATCTCTTTGAATAGGCCTAGCTGATCAGGCAATTGAAAATGACCATCAAACTGCTTATCCATACGCTCAGTACCTAAAGGTAGCGTAACCACTAAAGTCGATAGAAACTCTGGCTGTGCCTCATTCATCAACCTCGCAGAGTTAACTGCATGCTGATGGGATAGTTCACTGCCCCCCAGCCCGTTGAGTATCATTACCGAAGACTTAAGTCCAGCGGCTTTTATCTTTAGTAGGGCTTCCAATGATGACTCATAGGTCTCGCCCTTTTCTATGCGTTTGAGTACCTCATCATCACCACTCTCACAACCAATATAAAGTAAAGATAGGCCAAGCTCTTTTAACCTAGCGAGTTGCTCTACGCTCTTCCCTTTCAAATTTCGCGGCAAACAATAACTACTAATTCGGGTCACCTGCGGGAGTTGCTCTTTTATCAACAAGCAGATCTCCTCTAGCCGATTAAAAGGCAAGCTCATTGCATCACCGTCGGCTAAAAAAACACGGCTAACACTCGCGCCGTTATAAGCTACCGCCTTAATCTCTTCAGCTATTTTATCCAGTTTCTGAGCGCGAAAACGTTTCTGCGGTGCAGTATACATATCGCAAAAACTGCATCGATTCCAACTGCAACCATTGGTGACCTGTAAAATAAGTGACTTCCACTCCGATGGGGGTCGAAACACAGGCTCTATATAATTTAACACTCACCCCTCCTAATTTAGCTATCACTGAAAAATCGTGAGAAAGTTCACAACTTTTCATCTTTATACCTACAAAGGTATATAAATTGATTCAGTTCAATTTTCATTCAAGTATCTAGTGCTAATATGAGTGCTGTCTAATCTTCAGTTTGAGATCAGATAAGCACATTATTGTGCAAACAGTCAGGCAGCATCGGCCTGCATACGTAAAGATAAAAATATGCAAATAGCACAACAACTGCAAGATAGGCGAACTCGCCCTCTAGAGCAAAGCGAACATTGGCAATTGATGAATGCGGAGCAAAAGATGGCACTCTACAGCCTACACCGATTTGGTTATCGGCTGTTGTTTGTCCGCCATTTGTCTTCTGGACCTTTAGCCGTGATCGCTCAACAGAGTAAGCTCGCCACAATCAATTGCCATGGCGACATTGATTATCAAGCTAAGGTTCAACTCAGGGATTAACCTCTGCTCTTGAGGTTTGCCTAAAAGGGAGCGCATGAGACTGATATAGCATCATGCGCTCCTTTTATTTAGTTGCGTTTGAACAACATATCCAGATGAGGGATCCCATCTTCTAGGTACATCTCAGAAACAGGTTCAAAACCCATCTTCTGATAAAAACTTTTAAGATACTCTTGTCCACCTAGCTGAATATTTTCAGCTGGCCAATGACGGCGTGCAACTGTCATCGATTCCGTCATCAACTGATGAGCAACCCCAGCACCTCTAGCTTGCTCTGCCACAGCGACACGGCCAATACTCACCTCAGGATAACTCACACCAGGCGCTAAGACCCGCGCGTAGGCAACGATATCACCTAAAGGATTTCGACCGAGAATATGACGGGTTTCAGGATGGCGATCTTTATCATCTAACTCTGGGTAGGGGCAGTTTTGCTCAACCACAAAAATATCAACCCTAAGCTTCATCACCTCATATAACTCGTCCACTGAGAGCGCATTAAATGCTAACTCACTCCACTGCATTGCTATTCTCCAGCTCGGTAAAAGATCAGTCTATCACATAGGTTCATAATCTATTCTGGCAAATATAACTAAGATGTTTTAGCTGGCTTCCTGATTGACAAAACAGCGATCACTGCGATGAGCAAAAGTGCAGCCATCAAGAAAAACACATCGTTATAGGCCTGAATATAGGCTTGCTGCGTCATCGTCTGACTCAACATGGCATGGGCTTGTGACGATGCAGTTACAGGATCAGAGCCCGCCTGAGTAAATACGCTGGCAGTTTGATTAAAATAATCATTGGCCAATGGGCTCACCGCTGGCAAGGTTTCCTTTATATTGGCTAAATGCTCTCTGGACAAGTTATCTGTCATGGTTGCCACTAAGGCAATGCCGCATGCACCACCTAAGTTGCGCATCACATTTAGCACAGTCGATGCAGAAGCATTTTCATGGGGCTTAATATGCATAGTGGCTATGATGCCTATGGGCACTAAAATAAATGGCTGACCTAAAGCTCGGACAATTTGCGAGGCTATCATCTGCTCACCAGCAAAGTCGGCACTCATATGGCTATTCATGTAATAACTTAAAGAGAACATAGCAAAACCGAATGCCGCTAAATAACGACCATCAAAACGTTCCATAAGCTTAGGAACAAAAGGCAGTACCAGTAACTGGGGAAAGCCCATCCACATGATCACTTCACCAATCTCCAACGGACTATAATCATGGATCTGCGACAGATAGAGGGGGATCATATATATCGCCCCAAACAACGCCATACCAAGTAGAAAGTACGCCACAGTAGAGATCGCAAAATCCCTCTGTCCCAATAACCTAAGGTTTACCAACGGCTCTTTCTTTTTCAGCTGAATATAGATAAAAAGAGCGATGTTAATTGCAGCAATTATGCTTAAATCACGAATTAAATCTGAGCCAAACCAGTCCTTACGGTTCCCCTCCTCCAGCACAACCTCTAGGCATCCCATACCTAAGGCCATGGTGATGATTCCCGAAAGATCCATATTCTTCAGCTTATCCCAAATCACGGGCTTCTTCTCTAGGCCATAGGCAAGCATGGCCATCACCAACAATCCAGGAGGCACATTGATATAGAAAAGATAATGCCAGCTAAACTGCTCGGTAAGCCAGCCACCCAGCGTGGGGCCGATTGATGGGGCAAAAGTCGCCGTCACACCGAATAATGCCATTCCGATTGATCGTTTATTATCGGGTAGAAACTCTAAAATCAGTCTAAACGCTAGAGGAATTAACGCGCCACCGAAAAAGCCTTGTAGCGCCCTAAAGGCGATCATCGACTCTAGATTCCAGGCCATAGAGCACAATAGTGATGAAACGATAAAAAGTGAGGTCGTCCACAGCAAGTAGCGGCGTACCGATAACCCCTGGCTCAGCCAGCCAGAAAGCGGGATGGCTATCATCTCGGCGACCAGATACGCCGTCGCGATCCATGAGCCTTCTTCAAGCGTCGCACCTAAGCTGCCCTGGATCTCTTTCATTGAGGCATTGGTTATCTGGATATCCAGAATTGCCATAAAGGCGCCGATAAGGCCACCAAACACGGCAATCCAAGCCCTACGGCTACCCCGCTCATAACCCTGTGGCTGATGCTCTACTGAAGCTAAGTTCGATGCGCTTGATGTTGCTGCGGTCATGATTACTGACCTAGGTTTGCAGCAATGGCGTGTTCAAGTGGCTCACTGTGGGTATTAACCTTAACAACGGCACTTAATCCCGGCACCACTCGCGCTTGCGCTTCTGTTAAATCCAAACGAATTCGAACTGGAATTCGCTGAACTATTTTTGTGAAGTTGCCTGTAGCATTTTCTGCCGGTAGCAAACTAAATTTGGCACCGGAAGCAGGAGACAAACTATCGATAACACCATTAAAGGTTTTGTCGGGAAACGCATCGAGACTTATCTGTACCTGCTGACCCGGCTGCATATTCTGGATCTGGGTCTCTTTAAAGTTTGCCGTGATCCATACAGCGCCATCCGGCACCAAACTGTAAAGTGCTTGCCCAGGCTGAACGTACTGGCCCTTCAAGGCGCCACGTTTACCGATAACACCTGAAAATGGTGCACGCACTTGTGTATCTTCTAACTGAATTTTAGCAAGCTCGAGCCCAGCCTTTGCCTTGACCACACTCGCCTCAACTTGCTGAAGCTGGGCATTAAAAACCGTCAACTCCCTTTTCTGAGCGATGAGGCCAGCTTTTGCCTCATCTAAGTGAGCGCTAGATGACTCAACGCCAGCTTGTCTTTCATCGACGTCATCCTGCGAGCTGTAATTTTTCACCTTCAACTTCTTCGAACGCGATAACTGCTGCTGTGCCCTTGATAAGTCAGACTCAGCGGCGGCGACACTCGCTTGGGCTTGTTTAATCAAGGCATCTTGTAATTTCACCTTGGCCAATAATGCTTGCTGGTCTGCAACGCTACTAGCTAATTCGGCTTCACCTTGAGCCACTTTAGCCTCATATTGGTTATCTTCAAGTTGTGCCAGTAGCTGACCCGCCTCGACATGTTGGTTATCACTAATCTCGGTCATCACCACATAACCTGGTACTTTAACGCTTATATGGGAGATATCAGCCTCAACATAGGCGTTATCTGTCGACTCAAAGAAACGTACTTGTGTCCACCAGTAGTACCCACCAGCTACAAATGTAGCGATGACTAAAGGGATGATGATGAACATTTTGCTTTTGGACATAGGTGACTCCTTGATTAGAGGTTAATAGTCTACTACTGTCTCTATAGGTTTATTAGATAGCTAAAATATTACCCACTGTTTCACAGGTGTAACAATTATGGATTTAAATCGCGTTCAGATGTTTGCTCAGGTTGTAGAGCAGGGAAGCTTTACTGCGGCAGCTAAGGTATTAGGCCTAACAAAGGCGACGGTTAGTCGAAAAATAGCCGAGTTAGAAGCCGATGCAGGCGTGCAACTTCTATTTCGCACCACAAGAAAGCTTAAGTTAACCGAGTCAGGTTCGGCCTATTACAGCAAGGTACATAGAATCTTAACGGATCTTAGCAATGCCGAAGATCAGCTCAGCGCTAATCAGGAGCTCATTAAAGGAAACCTGAGCATAGTTTGCCCTATTGAGTTAGGTCAGTTGTTTCTCGGGCGTATTTTTGCCCGTTTTTTGGAGCGTTACCCTGACATCACCATAGAAGCCGAACTCAGTAACCGTAAGGTTGATGTGGTTGAAGAAGGGATCGATATACTCTTTCAAATCACCAGCACTACGGATACCAGATTACAAAGTTACGACCTGATCAATACCTCAAAAACCTTAATGGCTAGCCCTGCCTATTTAGAAAAATTTGGCACACCTGTTAACCCAAGAGATCTACAACAGCATAAGGGGATACGGCTCAAGTCTGCCCATATTGACGCCAGTTGGACCCTGTTTGATGGTCAGGCATGGGTCACTTATGAGCCTGAAGCTAGACTAACAGTCAATAATGTCACCCTAGCAAGAGAAGCGGCCATTGAGGGATTAGGGATAGCAACGGTACCAGATCTCATTGCCCGGCAAGCCTTAGATTATAAGCAGCTTATCCCTTTGCTAGAAGATTTCCCTATGGCACAGACTAAGGTGACCATCTGTTTTCCACAGCGAGCTTATCTGCCTCGTAAGTACAGAGTATTTATCGATTTCATCTATCAGAGCCTAAGTGAAAACACCGACTACGTACTGCTCGATATACCTGATTTTGTCACACTTGCAGATAAGCCAGAGCAATAAAAAAGCCGTTAACTGAGTAACAGCTAACGGCTTTTTAAACTTAGCTAGAACTAGGCTCTTACAGGCTCAGCGTCGATCTTCACTTCAGTAGAAAGACGTCTGCGTTGACGCCAGAACACTAAACCAGCCAGCATCAAGGCAGGAATAAAGATCCACTCTTTGGCAAAACGAATATTGGTTTCCTGAACCGCTAAGATCTGCTGATCAAAGTCCAAGCCGGCTTTTTGCGCATTACTGGCGAAACCAACCATGTCCACCACAGTCTGACCTTTATCGTTCTGCATCAGCATCAAGCCTGCATCATCGAGTCGTTGCTGCGCCGTATCCGCGTGTGGTAAATCCAACATGATCACCCTTTGCTTACTCTCGCCTTTGTAAGTTTCATAACCCATCACAAGGCGTAGTGGTTCATCCTCTGCAAGCGTCTCAACCACCTGAGTGATCTCACTGCCAGGATGATCAATGAACTTAGGCTGGATCTGATCGACCCAAAAATCAGGACGAACGATACTGAAGGCTACCAAAACCAACAATGCCGACTCGTAACGCTTGTTGAACGTCACGAAATATCCCTGCATCGCGGAGGCAAACAAACACATGGCCACCAGTGTATAACCAAAGATAAACATCATCTGCCAAATGCTATCGATACCCACCAAGATAATGTCGGTATTAAAGATAAACATAAACGGCAATACTGCAGTTAACATGGCGTATTTAAATGCCTGAACACCTGTTTTGATAGGATCGGCTTTCGAGATTGCCGAGGCAGCAAACGCCGCTAGCCCTACAGGTGGAGTAATGTCGGCCATAATACCGAAGTAAAATACAAACAAGTGAACAGCAATCAGTGGCACAATTAATCCATGCTGAGCCCCTAGGCTTATCACGACTGGCGCCATCAGACTAGAAACAACAATATAGTTGGCTGTCGTTGGTAGTCCCATACCTAAAATCAAGCTAATCACGGCGATCAAGACTAGCATCAAACCTAAGCTGCCACCCGACATTACCTCCACCAGCTCTGTCATCACAGGCCCAAGCCCGGTCAAGGTTACCGCACCAACCACAACACCAGCAGCGGCGGTCGCCACGCCGATGCCGATCATGTTTCTAGCACCAGTCTCTAAGCCATCGAGTAGATCTTTGATACCCGCCTTAATGTCACTCAAACCAGCTTGCTGTCCTCTAAACAGACTAAACAGTACTCGCTGTGAAAGCAGGATAAAGATCATAAATGCCGTGGCATAAAAGGCCGATAAACCCGGAGAGAGCTTCTCCACCATCAAACACCAGACCAAGATAACCACAGGCAATAGGAAGTGCAGACCGGATTTAACCGTTGGGCCAAGTTTTGGTAGCACTGGCGTGGTGCAATTTGGGTCATCGACTGCTAAATCTGGCTGTTTGGCGCTGCGAGAAACTAAGAATAGATACGCGAGCAAGGTCCCTACGGAGATGATCCAAACCGCAGCATCACCTGTCATGCTCTTGATCATGTCCAAGCCAAAGTAAACCACACCCGCGAGAATAATCAGGCTAGAGATGGTAATCCCCGAACGCAGTAAGCGTAACTTCCACGGCGCAGGTGCCTCGGTGCGCTCAATGCCCTGCAGGTTAGCTTTTAACGCTTCAAGGTGCATGATGTAAAGGAAGGTCAGATAGGCTGCAATCGCTGGAATAAAGGCATGTTTAATCACCTCGACATAAGGAATACCGACATACTCTACCATCAAGAAAGCAGCTGCTCCCATGATAGGTGGCATGATTTGACCATAACATGATGAGGCAACCTCAACGGCTCCCGCCTTATGTGCAGGCAAGCCCATGCGCTTCATCAAAGGAATAGTAAAAGTACCTGTGGTCACCACGTTAGCAATCGAAGAGCCTGAAATAAGCCCTGTCATACCCGACGCCAACACAGCCGCTTTAGCCGGCCCCCCGCGCATATGACCCAAGAGTGCAAATGCCATCTTGATGAAATAATTACCCGCGCCAGCTTTCTCTAATAGCGCCCCAAAGAGGACAAATAGGAATACGAAACTAGTAGATACCCCCAAGGCTATGCCAAACACACCTTCGGTTGTGATCCACAGATGACTGGCCGCTTTTGAGAGTGATGCGCCGCGGTGAGAGATCACCTCAGGCATATAAGGACCCGCAAAGATATAGATCAAAAATAGGCCCGCAACAATCATTAATGGCGGACCTAAGGCTCGTCTGGTTGCCTCAAGCAGTAAGACCATACCAATAACAGCGGCATAGATATCCGTGGAAACAGGTGCTCCGGGTCTGGTGGATAACTGCTCATAGAAAAAGAACAGATACAGGGTGGCTCCAGCGCCTAAAAAGGCAAACAGCCAGTCTTGAATGGGCACACTCTGTTTTTTAGACGATTTAAACGCTGGAAAAGCAGTAAAAGCGAGGAACACAGCAAACGCTAAGTGGATCACCCTAGCTTGTGTATCATTAATAATACCGACATTTAATATAAACGGCAGCGGTGAGGCATACCAAAGCTGAAACAAGGCCCAGGACAAGGCAATACAAGTGATCAACTTGCCAGCAAACCCCGTTAACTGTCTGGAGCCAGAATCATTGCTCGCGGCTATCTCCGCCAACGCCCCTTGATCTTGTGTTTTTTGCATGTGAATAACCTGCTTGAACTGATTGTGCTCCCCCAATGGGCATCACAAAACATCGGTAAATCTTCTGGCGAATTAGGGCAGTGTAGAATGCCTACACTGCCCTAACGGTTTACCAGATTATGTATTAAGCGCGAACGTGGCTGACTAGTTGATTAAACCAGCTTCTTTGAAGTATTTCTCAGCACCAGGATGAAGTGGCGCCGTATTTCCCTCTAGCATCTCTTCTTTGGTCAGGTTAGCAAAACCTGGGTGCAGACGACGGAAGTTATCGAAGTTATCGAATACCGATTTTACCGTCCAATAAACCGACTCATCAGATACTTTGGTACTCGACACCAGTGTCGCCTTCGCACCAATGGTGGTGACAGGCTTATCGTTGCCGCTGTACATGCCGCCTGGTATCTCATAAGAGACAAAGTAAGGTGTAGACTCCACCATCTGCTTCACCTCAGTATCGTTAACGCTAACAACGGTAGTGTCACAAGAGGTTGTTGCTTCTTGTACCGCACCATTAGGGTGACCGACAAAGTAGACCATGACATCAATTTTGTTATCACAAAGGGCCTGGGCCTGCTCAGCAGCCTTTAGCTCTGACGCAAGACGAAAATCACTACGACTCCAGCCTTTAGCATCCATAATGGCTTCGATAGTGGCACGCTGACCAGAGCCTGGCTCACCAATGTTGACTCGCTTACCTTTTAGGTCGTTAAAACTGGTGATATGGGCATCTTTACGAGCTACAACCGTAAATGCTTCGGTGTAGATAGAGAATACTGAGCGTAGGTCTTCATAAGGGGCTGCATTAGCGAATGCGCCTTTGCCTTTAATCGCATTGTACTGCTGATCAGATTGAGCAATACCGAACTCAAGCTCACCCGCCCTGAGGGTATTAAGGTTATAAACTGAACCACCTGTGCTTTCTACCGAGCAGCGCATACCGTGCTCTTGGTTATTTTGATTAACCAAGCGACACATGCCACCGCCAGCAGGATAATAGATCCCTGTAACGCCACCGGTACCGATAGTTAAAAACTCTTGCGCCTGAACCAAGGGGGTTATTGCCATGGTCGACAACGCAGCGGCTACGAGGATAGATCTCTTAGACATGATAGTTTCCTTCAGTTTGCAGTATATCGGCGTGATTCTTATAGCCGCTGAACAACCGCTTTATCGCTCGATAAAACTAAAGAAAATTCATCTTTTTGTTGATTTCAGCTTCTATTGCCACGCTCTAATTTAGGCTTAAACCCTCTTAGAAAACGATTCCCTAAACAAGCTTTAATGTGCTTCCATGTCTAAAAAAGCACCCAATTCAACAACACTCCAACCTAGAGGCAACCAAAGAAAAACAGTTTGAACAGATATTGGTTTAAATTAGCGATCAAAACCAGACCAAACTCGCCTAAACTGTTCACCTTTAACGCATGATTGTTTACAACACTCCGAAACCCAGCCTACATGGGCAGTTTAGCGCTATGCATCGTACAGTTCACCGAACTTATCACTCACACTTTAGCCTCAAAGCGGATCCATTTTGAGTAAACTGAGATCCATTTATAGAATTAAAAACTCCCCCCTGCAAAAGTGTCGCTAAAGCTGCTAACATTGCAGACAATTTTTTAAGCATAATGAGATAGGGCAAGATGGGAAGAGCATACCAAAACCGCAAAGAGTCTATGGCTAAAACTGCTGGTCAGAAAACCAGAATTTACTCAAGATATGGTAAAGAGATATATGTTTGCGCAAAAAATGGTGGCTTCGACCCCGACGGTAACCTGCCACTACGTCAGCTGATCACCAAGGCTAAGAAAGATCAGGTGCCTGCACACGTTATTGAACGCGCTATCGACAAAGCAAGAGGCGGTGGCGGTGAAGATTATGAAACAGCACGCTACGAAGGTTTCAGCCCAGGCGGCGCTATGGTTATCGTTGATTGCTTAACAGACAATGGTAAGCGTACCTTTACCGAAGTACGCCAAGCTTTTGTTAAAAACGGTGCTAAGTTAGGTGGCCCAGGAACTGCTGGCCATATGTTTGATCATCAAGCAGTTTTTGCCTTTAAAGGTGAAGATGAAGAAGCCGTACTTGAAACATTAATGATGGCTGATGTCGATGTCACAGACATTGAAGTTGAAGATGGGATGGTAAGTGTATTTGCCCCTCATACTGAGTTTTTCAAAGCTAAAACAGCGCTGACAGAGGAAGATAGCGAGCTTAATTTTGAGGTGGAGGAGATCACTTTCGTTCCTCAGAACGCTCATGAGATCACTGACCCAGAAGTGGTTGAACAATTTGAAAAGTTCTTAGCTGCACTTGAAGATTGTGATGACGTACAAAACGTTTACCACAATGCTGAACTACCAGCTTAAATAATAAGTTGAAGGTGCTATTTCTCATATAGCACCTTCATTGATTAACCCTTGCCTTCCGCCAGATTAAACCTATTACATACTCCTCATTAAAGCCGCATTCTTAATAGACTTTTCATGCTCAAGCTCTACCCTAATCCCTAATGGACAACTATATTTAACGGAATATGCGTCGGTAAAGCCATATAAAACGAGAGAACAAGTCTTGCCGCACTCTAACCAACATACTATTAGGTCAATGATGAAACATACTAAAACAGTGATTGCCATTGCCATCGCAAGCCTACTCGCAGGCTGTGGCGGCAGTGATAGTGATAGCGATAACAACACACCAGATCCAACAACAGGCACCTTCAGCTTAGGTGTTTCAGACAATCCTGCCGATGCCGACGTCGTCAATATCGCCTTTAAACAAGTGGTATTAAAAAACAGTGACGGCGCAATTTCATTTGACGTATCCGAAGACGGTGAACTCAAACATGTCGACCTGCTAACGGTGCAAGGCCAAGAAGTTGAAACTTTAGTCACTGGTCAATCTGTCCCTCTGGGTGAATATCAGATGTGTATTTATATGCAAAAGAGTGAAACGGCTAACCCCGATAGCTCTTATGTTGAAACAGCCTCTGGTATTGCGGGACTGACAACCAATAGCAATGGTTCTTGTGGTGGTGAAGGGGCAGAGGATGAAGATACAGGCCGCCTGTTTTTCAATAAATCGTTCACGATCGCCGCTGGCACTAATACCTTTGTCGCTGAATTTAATTTAGCCAAAGGACTGCAGGCCCCTCACGGTAACAAGGATTACTGGACCTTAAAGCCAACATCTGTGCAGCTTGTGAATAGATCTGAAGTCGGTGCCATTACTGGACAAATTAGCCCAGAAACAACTGCAAGCTGTCAGTCTGCAGCCGTTGAACTTGGCCTACCCGATGAATACAGTCCGGCTGTTTACTTATACCCTACAACCACAGCGCTCACTGATATGGCTGACTTCAGAGGAGAAGATGTCCCCTACCTGCTTACCGAAGTCGCACCGATAACTTCAGCACGAGTTAACGAGCTCACAAACGACTCTGAAGAGGTGATAGGTCACGAATATGAGTTTGGTTTCGTCGTTGCAGGGGATTACAGCTTAGGCTATACCTGTGTGGCACAAAATGATGACCCAGAAGCTGCGAATACACCCGATGATGAAACCGATGCCTTCTTCATCCACCTCGATGAGCAAGATGTCACTATCACTGAGGGAGGCACAACTGAACGTCATTTTCCTGAGACATTTGTTCCAACGCCTTAAGCCGCTGTTCAAATAAAAAAGGCACTCTACTGAGTGCCTTTTTTGGGGCTAAGTAAGACTAATTAATTTGTAATGAGATTACTTAGTCGCTACTTGCTCTCCTGGAAGCTGGCCCGCATCGCCTTTAAGATACTTATCTAGGAACTTAACATAAGCTTCTGAGGCGGTGATTCGGTTTTGCTTCTTACGAAATCCATGACCCTCATCGTCAAATACCACGTACTCTACGGGGACACCGTTTTGTTTTACCTTTTCCACCAGCTCATCACTCTCCACCTTTAGCACACGGGGATCGTTAGCCCCTTGAATAACCATGAGTGGCTTAGTGATATTTTGCGCATGAAATAGCGGTGAGATAGCACGATGACGCTCGCCATCGGTGGCAGGATCGCCCATTTCATCGTAAAGCGCCTTCTTAAACGACTCCCACCAAGGTGGAATAGACTCTAACGTTCGTACCCAGTTAGTGACACCGAAGATATCGATACCAACTTGAAACTCCTCAGGTTCAAAGGCCAATGCAGCAGCGGTCATATAGCCACCGTAGCTACCACCAACAATGCCGATTTTATCGCCATCGACCCAATCGAGTGTCTGCAGATACCTCTTACCATAGATAATATCCTGCAGATCATTCTCACCATGATTCTTATCATCTAGATGAAAGAAGGTCTTGCCGTAACCTGAGCTACCACGATTGTTCACTGCAAATACCGCATAACCATGGTTAATCAGGTGCTGACGCATGGCGCTGTAACCTGTGCGGCTCTGACCACCGGGACCGCCATGGACAAATACGATAGCAGGCTTCTTGTTATCTGCGCTTGCATCGATAGGTTTAAACAGTAATCCGGGGATCACCAACTCATCAAAGCTCTTGAAACGAACCACCTCACTGGCGACAAGATCATTTGGATTAATTTTTGGATTCAAGGCTTGTGTCAGCTGTTTAGCTGAGTCAGCACCGAGCTGCCAAACAAACAGGTTTGATGGCGAGATATCAGAGTTGATATAGAAGGCAACTGTGGCTTCATCTTTAGAGAAGTTAACACTACGCAGATCGCCATCTGGAAGCTGAGGTAATTTTAGTGCCTTACCTGTCTTTGTATCTAAGATGCTGATACGGGTGCTAGCGTCGGCATTAACACCAGATACGCGATAACGACCTGACTCTGAGAAATAAACAAAGCTGACATTCCAATCATCTTTCACCGCTAAAGCATGCTCACCAGTGGCAATGTCGTACTGCCATACTTGCGAGAACTCCCCTTTAGCGTCGGTGCTGTAATACAAGGCACTGCCGTCGGCCGAGAAGGTCATGGGGTTATAGTTGGCTGGATCAGTATGTTGACTGATGAGTGTCGGTTTAGCACTGCGTTTTCTGAAATCTAGCAGGTAGGTATCACTGTCTCTATTGGTATGAGTTTTAGACAAAGAAACAAAGTGACCATCGCTCGATACTTCTGAAATATCAAAACCTAGCTCATTGGTAAATACTAACTCACGCTTATAGGTCTTAGCATCATAACGGTAAAGATCCATAAACTTTGGATCGCGCTCGTTAGTGGTCGCAAAAAAGTAAGCCCCATCATTGGTAAAATTCACAAAGTCGGCACGTGTCTCTTCACCCGGCGTGATATCAACTATCTTGCCATCTAGCTCCCGTACAAATAGATGGTAGAGCTCATTACCGCCATTATCTTGGGTCAGCAATACTCGGTCATCATTGGGAAACCAAGATACGGGGTAGGTCGTGTCTTTGAATGTCGTCAAAGGAGATTGCTCCCCCGTAGCAGCATCTACCTTATACAGGTTAAAGATCCCCGACTTATCTGAACCTATTAATATCGACTTACCATCAGCTGAAAAAGATGATCCAAAGTAAGTCGTTGTCTCGAAGAAGGTCTTAGCATCGTATCGTTGCAGTGGCGCTTGCTGTGTTAGCTCAGTCGTTGCAGCACCACTTTGGCTGGTATTCGTTTTACTGTTATTTACAGCATCTGTCGAACATGCTGACAGGCCTATGCTAACAGCTAGTGCTAACACAGTTAGGTGAAGAGACTTTTTCATTGTGTTCCTCTTATATGTCATCGAAAAAGATCGTTAAAATCCATGTACTTCACGCCGAATACACTGAGCCAAAAGCTCAAAATACTTAGCCGGCACTTTTTACGAACAAATAGCAAGCTAACGCATACTTGGCTAAAAAACGAGTCATTTACATTAGTGGGGCAATATAAAGAGGCACTGAAGCTGTAAAGCTGTAAACCATAGGCAACAAAAAAGGCCCCTAAGGACCTTTGATGAATATGCGACTCATGTTTTAAGGTTGGGGATGGAAGTGGCAGCCTGCAGGGTAGCCACCTTCCATCCCCATTTACTGCTAAAGCTAAGCAGTAATCATCTACAAAGCTGCTGAGCGGTTACCAGCAGCTCTCACTTATCGCTAATACTTACTTTAAGTATTTAAAGTGCACGGTCAAAAACGTGGAACTTATCGATACCGTAAGACTTACCTTCAGCATGACAAGTTGCACAAGACTCTGAAGTTGGCAATGTATACCAATCTTCTAGCTTCTCAGCATTGATTTCACCACCTTGCTGAAGCATGTGGTTCTTCGCTGAATCATCATTATGACAAGCAAAACAGTTAGCTGTTATTGGGCTAGTCATTACACCTGATGTACCACCGTTATAAGCTTTAGACAGGATGTACTGGTTAGGAATCGCATTCAAATCGATACCTTCAGCATGACAAGCAACACAGTTTTCAGCATTTAGCTTAGCGGCTGAGTTTTCTTCTCCATCAGGGTCTGTTGCAGTATTGCCTACACCCCAGTGCATGCTGTGAACCATAGGACCAAAGCCTGGTGCTGAGTTCTTCGCACTACGATCTTGGCCATTGTTATGACACGCTACACAGTCCAAGCCACCTTCGTTGTAACTACCATTTTTATGGTAGTTTGTCTCGTTAGTGTGACAGGTAGTACAGCTATCAGCTGTTACGCTGTGTCGACGATCAAACTCTTGTAGCTTGATACCTGAATGATCGACAACATCTGAGTAGCTAGTTAATGAAACACCGTCATAACCGCCATCTTCATCCTGCTGCTTAAATGTCACTCGAGTACTCGCCGTTAAGCCAGCTAAACGATAATCGCTGTCTAAACCATCAAGATGTGGGTAACAGATTGAACGGCTACCACTAACATTCTCAATATATTGCTCAGAACCACGCGGGCTAGGACGGCCCACTAACGAATCATTTTGATAACCGTGCACGTATGCACCTGCATATGTCAGCGTACCATCGGCATACAGTGCCGCGATATTAAGCTGAACTTCTGTATCACCTTCAGTATTAAACAAGGCAACATCGGTACACCAACCACCATTAGGGTAGTCTTCCCACTCTAACGAGTCATTGAGGTAAGGGGCTGAAGTCGTTGTGTAATGAACTTCACGCAGCTCAGCACGGTCAGATACTTGCTTATGGAACAAGCGCATATCAGTACCATCACTGAACGCATTAAATGCTGTCGCTAGGTCTGATGTCTGAATGTTTGCAGCATCATGACAATCGATACAGGTCTGCTGTGAATACACTGTCTCAATTGGCTTCTCATGACAGGTGTAACAGTTAGACGGAGCAAAGTCTTTTTCAAACTTCTGATGGTTGATATGACCAATCTTCTGCATAGTGTTACGTGCGTAACCACCATCATCACGAGCAATGTTGCCGTGACATGTCATACAACCAGCTACCAGATCGGTTTCACCTTCTGGATTAATAGCTGTGTAGCTAGGATGCTTCAGTGATGATGCTGCATAGTCTGTGTGGCAAGCATGACAAGTTGCAGTTGAAGTCGTGTGAAGGTTTTCGCTCTTATCCACGACGATATAACGTGATTTTGCGATGTTATCACCACCACCGACAGCTAGACGAATTAAGCCTTCAGTTCCCGCTGTAACTGATGCCATTGGTGCGACAAACTCATATCGACCAGTCTCAATTTCAGTTAGCTCTGCGCCCTCTGTTGACTCACTCGCACTACCACCAAGAATGGTACCTTCGAAATCATCACGGCTGCGACCGATGCCACCTTCAGTCAACTCAGCGACTTCTGCATTGGCTTTTTCAAGACCCGAAATTAGATTGTTATCTTCATCGGTGATCTCAAATTCAAATCTGACCTGTCCATCTTCAAGCGCGTGGCTGATCATCTCAACATTAGTAACAGTTGACGTCTCTACCGAAGGTGGCGGTGTAGGCTTACCATCTTCACCGTCACTACCATCTTTACCATCACTGCCACAAGCAGATAGGCCCACGACCCCTGCAACTACCAAGGCTAGATAGCGTTTATTAAACTCTTTCATCATCACTCCGAAGCCATTATATATGACTATTTCATCATTGTTTTAATAGCAAGTTTGCTACTCCCCGCATAGATAACGATATGATGAAACCCTTACTCTTTGTGATGATTTAACTGAAAAACAGACCTAAGTCATAACATTTATGAACAAAAAACAAACGAGCAACAATACCTCTAAGTAGGTAGTCATAAGTTAACTCAAAAAGCCAAATAAAAAAACACAAACAGAAAGCAAATCCGCAACAAAAGCGTTAATTGCTACCATTAATGTACACTGAAAGTTAACTTAAACGGCAAGGTAATATTCTTAAATAATAACAACTTAAGATTAATCTAAATTACCTTTAGTAAAATTTGGAATTTGTATTTAAAATTCTGTAAAAAGTTTCAAGTGACGGTTAAACCTCAAGCTTGTTAACAAGCTAAAGCTGAAAGAGGTGGGTAAACGATACATGGCTAGTGAGCAGGAAACGGCGGCCTGCAGGGTGGCCGCCGTAACGAGCGTTAACTTAGGAGAATAACGTGCCTAAATCGAGTATTTATGAACAGCAGTCTCTTCGCCACCAATTTTTTGGTAACTTTTCAAGCAGTACTTTAGCCATCAATATCGCCAACAGCACACCCGAGCTATAAACAATAGCTGCAGGCAGTAGATTGTGATGATCGCCCACCTGAGGCATAACGACAAAACCATAGGTTTCTACAAGATAGTTAACCAGTATACCCGACACAAGTGCGACACCGAGCACCCCACCCAAATAGCCAAAGAGTGCCCGCTTACCCAGCTCTTTAGTGACCACACCTAAAGTCGCAATATTGGTCGCAGGCCCTGCGAGCATAAATACCAGCACAGCACCTGGAGAGACTCCAGCTAATAGCAGCCCAGCAGCAATAGGGGTCGATGCCGTAGCACAGATGTACATAGGGACAGATATCAGCACCATTACCAACATCGCCAGAATGCCATCTCCCCACTGCGCCATAAAATCACCAGGTACATAGGTTTGTACCAACGCTGCAAAGAACAAGCCTATGAGCAACCAAATGGTGGTGTCTCTAACTAAATCAGTTGCTGCAAAGTGTAAGCCTTTGCCGATACGGCTGAGAACAGAAGTACCTTTAAGCTCAGTAGCAACATCTTTAGTCGACTCACAGCAGCTGTCAGCTTCCGCTTTAGACGATTCACTCTTGGTTGAACTGCAGCAAGAGCTACTCACTTCAGCTTGAAGATTAGCCTTAGTTTCACTTTTAGCTTTGCTGCCACAGCAGGAGCTCGCTTTGCTCTGGGCAACAGGGGCTGCACTCAAAGTCGGCGCATTCATCAAACTATCACTTGCCGCCATCGGCGTCATAGTGACCACTGGCTTAGCTTTCTCTTCACCCTTAGTTGTGGATTTAGATGAGCAACAAGCGCTCACTTCTTTAGGTTCACTCTTATCACTTTTACTGCTACAGCATGATGCAACCGATGAGTTAACTTCCGTGGTAACAGCTGAGCCTTTCTGGCCGGAAATAGGGTCGTCTTTATCATCCCGACCGACTAAAATCCCGGCGACAATCGCACTAGTAACGGCAGCAATCGGCCTTACAATAGCCATAAATGGCCCAAGCAACACATAGGATACTGTCACTGAGTCAACACCTGTTTCAGGGGTTGAGACTAAAAATGAAGTGGTGGCTGCTTTTGAAGCACCAGAACGGCGAAGGCCCACAGCCGCAGGAATGACGCCACAAGAACACAATGGCAGAGGCGCACCTAATACCGCCGCTTTTACCGTAGTCTTAAAGCCATGGCCCCCCAGCTGCTTCTGCATCCACGCCATAGGCACAAACATTTTCAGCATTCCAGCAAGAAACAGCCCCAGCAAAAGCCAAGGTGCTGAGTCCAAAAACAGGTCAATAAAATTTGCTAACAACATACCTAACCCTTACTTTTACATTTTTTAGTGTACTGAGACTCATCATGGTGGTGACCATGGTTTTCACATTTAATTTTATCGGTATTAGACTCTAGCGCTTCTAAAATTGAGCAATGTTCGGCGCTTTCAGGCCCGCCACAGCAAGCATCTGACAAACGCTGTAATGAGATCTGAAAATGTTTCAACTCGGCAATTTTGTCATTTACATGCGTGAGTTTACTATCGACTAACCCTTTTACATCAGCACATGCCCAGTTAGATTTATCGAGCTCAATCGAAAGCAACTCAGTTATTTCTGACAAGGTAAATCCGACTGCCTTAGCCCGTAAAATAAAGCGCAATCTTTCAGCATCACTCTCTGTATAGATCCTGTAACCAGACTCTGTACGAGACGAAGGCGATAACAGGCCATGCTTTTCATAAAACCTTAAGGTGTCAGCCTTGACCTCACACTGTTTAGCCAGCTCTCCAATTCGGTACATTACTTGGGCTCCATAGGCTCATTTTAGGGGAATGCCAACAACAATTAGGCTGATTATAAACCTTGGAGTTAAATCTAAGGTCAAGGGTTATTATGCTGCTTCTTTATGACATATGCTTGTTCTGCTGTGCGTATTGTGAAATCGCGCAGAAAAAAACACTCTAGAGGGGTGTTTTACGTTAAAATGTGCGCGCTATGAATAGGGGCTCACTAAAGCAGCTAGGATTGAGGGACTTTTGGAAAGCAGTGTCGTATCAGAATTGATTGATATTGTTCTGTTTTCCGAAAGATCCTTAAATATAACTACTGGACACTGTACCCAAAATGAATAATGCCAGACCCATTCGTCGCGCGCTGTTAAGCGTTTCAGATAAAACCGGAATCCTTGAGTTTGCTAAAGCGCTACATGCTCAAGGCGTAGAACTGCTATCTACTGGTGGCACCGCCCGCCTTTTGGCTGACAACGGTGTGCCTGTCATTGAAGTATCGGATCATACCGGACATCCAGAGATCATGGATGGACGTGTCAAAACTTTGCACCCTAAAGTGCATGGTGGCATCTTGGCGCGCCGCGGTATCGACGAGCTTGTCATGGAACAAAACAATATCAAACCAATCGACCTTGTAGCCGTTAACCTATACCCATTTGCAGAAACAGTTGCTAAAGAAGGTTGTACGCTGGCTGATGCCGTCGAGAATATCGATATTGGTGGCCCGACTATGGTTCGCTCTACAGCTAAAAACCATAAAGACACCACCATCATTGTTAACGCTCAAGATTACGATCGCGTAATTAAAGAGATGAATGACAATGAGGGGAGTACAACCCTAGAAACACGTTTCGACCTAGCAATTGCCGCCTTTGAGCATACTGCCGCATACGATGGCATGATTGCTAACTACTTCGGGACTAAGGTTCCGGCGCACAGTAAAGATGAGTGCCATGAAGACTCTAAATTCCCACGCACTTACAACACTCAGCTAGTTAAAAAGCAAGACCTTCGTTATGGTGAAAACAGCCATCAAACAGCCGCTTTCTATGTCGATACCAATATCGATGAGGCTTCTGTTGCTAGCGCTATTCAGCTTCAAGGTAAGGCTCTGTCATACAACAATATCGCCGATACTGACTCTGCGCTTGAATGTGTTAAAGAGTTCAGCGAGCCAGCTTGTGTTATCGTCAAGCACGCTAACCCTTGTGGCGTTGCAGTAGGCAGCGATCTGCTAGATGCATACAACCGTGCTTACCAAACAGATCCTACTTCAGCCTTTGGTGGCATCATCGCCTTTAATGGCGAGCTAGATGAAAAGACAGCCAGCGCGATTGTTGAGCGCCAGTTTGTTGAAGTCATTATTGCGCCAAAAGTAAGCCAAGCAGCTCGCGATGCCGTTGCCGCTAAAGCCAATGTTCGTCTACTAGAATGTGGCGAATGGGGCACTAAAACAACGACACTTGATTACAAGCGTGTGAATGGCGGACTACTTCTACAAGATCGCGATCAGGGCATGGTCGGGATTGATGATGTGAAGATCGTATCTAAGCGTCAACCAACAGAAACTGAGATGAAAGATCTTATGTTCTGCTGGAAAGTAGCCAAGTTTGTTAAGTCTAACGCGATTGTTTACGCTAAAAATAGTATGACTATCGGCGTAGGTGCGGGCCAAATGAGCCGCGTATACAGCGCAAAAGTCGCTGGTATTAAGGCTGCAGATGAAGGGCTAGAAGTACAAGATTCAGTGATGGCATCTGACGCCTTCTTCCCATTCCGTGACGGTATTGATGCAGCAGCTGCTGCAGGTATCAGCTGTATTATCCAGCCAGGTGGTTCTATTCGTGACGAAGAGATCATTGCTGCTGCTGATGAGCACGGTATGGCGATGGTGTTTACCGGAATGCGTCACTTCCGTCATTAATTGAAAGAAGAAACTCGGTGCTAGGGTTTAGTTCCTAGGAGTTTTAACCCTGAGTTTCGAACAGAATATTAATTTTTAATATTTAGCGCAAAGCCATCAGTTCTAGAACAAGGAAAACATACGGAGTTTACGCGAGTAAATGAGTATGTTTGACGAAGTTAAAGAGCTGATGGAACAGCGATAAAGGATAAAAAGATGAATGTATTAGTTATAGGTGGCGGCGGTCGTGAACATGCATTAGCATGGAAGGCTGCTCAATCAACACAAGTTAACACCGTTTTTGTCGCACCGGGAAATGCAGGAACATCTGTTGAACCTAAACTAGAAAACGTCGCAATTAATGTCGAAGACATTCCAGCACTTGTGGCTTTTGCTCAAGATAAATCGATTGAGATCACGATTGTTGGTCCAGAAGTACCTTTAGCTCTCGGTGTTGTCGATGCCTTTAATGACGCAGGCTTACCCATTTTTGGCCCAACTCAAGGTGCGGCACAATTAGAGTCATCTAAAGCTTTCACTAAAGACTTTTTAGCACGTCATAATATTCCAACAGCAGCCTACTCTAACTTTACCGACATTGAGCCAGCTAAGGCGTATGTAAGCGAAGTAACAGCAACTACTGGCTTCCCTATTGTAATTAAGGCTGATGGTCTTGCTGCAGGTAAAGGGGTGATCATCGCCGAAGATCAGGCCGAAGCTGATGCCGCTATCGAAGATATGCTTGCAGGTAATAAGTTTGGTGAAGCTGGTTCTCGCGTGGTTATCGAAGAGTTCTTAAAAGGTGAGGAAGCTAGCTTCATCGTGATGGTTGATGGTAAGAATATTCTTGCTATGGCCACCAGCCAAGACCATAAAGCACGTGATAATGGTGATAATGGTCCTAACACTGGCGGCATGGGCGCATACTCACCAGCCCCTGTTGTGACTCAAGCAGTACATGACTGGACGATTAATAATGTTATCCGCCCAACTGTTGATGGTATGGCTGCTGAAGGTAATGTTTACACAGGCTTCCTATACGCTGGCTTAATGATCTCACCAGATGGCAGTGCAAAGGTGCTTGAGTATAACTGTCGCTTTGGCGATCCAGAGACTCAGCCAATCATGATGCGTCTTAAATCTGATCTTGTTGAGCTTTGCTTAGCGTCTACTCGTGGCGAGCTTGATAAGGTTACCGCTGAGTTTGATAGTCGTGCTGCTGTAGGCGTAGTACTTGCTGCTGGCGGTTATCCTGAAGCTTATCGCAAGCATGATGTTATCCAAGGGCTAGACCTTGGTAATAACGACGCCAAAGTATTTCATGCCGGTACGAGTATGAAAGATGGCAACATAGTCACTAATGGTGGCCGAGTTTTATGTGCAACCGCACTGGGTAATAGCGTCACAGAAGCTCAGCAATCAGCTTACGGCTTAGTAGATAAAATCCACTGGGATGATGTCTACTTCCGCACAGATATCGCTTACCGTGCGATTTCAAGAGAAAGTTAATACTCTAATACCTCTAGGTATAGCTGTTAACTAGATCTAAAAAGCCCTCATCACGAGTAATGCCGATCGTTTAAGAGGACTTGAACGATCCTGCAGATGAAAGATAATCCCTACCAGTATTCTGGTGGGGATTTTTTTATGTTTGCGCAAGAGCTTGAGCTAGTTCATGAGTCTGTTGAAGAAAGTGGGTCTTATGGTTCTGTAATGGAGGCTATTGATTCAGAGTGGATAGAGCAGTCATTACTCACAGCCAACAAGGCAAGTATCCGTAATCGCCGTTTGCCTGCACAGCAGGCAGTCTGGCTCGTGCTTTGGATGGGGTTAATACGTAACCAGTCCATCAAAGAGGTTTGT
>NZ_MPHJ01000017.1 GCF_001957125.1 Shewanella sp. UCD-KL12
CTAGGGATCGTCGCCTAGGTAAGCCATTACCTTACCTACTAGCTAATCCCACCTAGACTCATCTAATCGCGAAAGGCCCGAAGGTCCCCTCCTTTCCCCCGTAGGGCGTATGCGGTATTAGCAGTCGTTTCCAACTGTTATCCCCCACGACTAGGCAGATATCTAGGCATTACTCACCCGTCCGCCGCTCGACAGCAAAGGTGCAAGCACCTTTCTGTTTCCGCTCGACTTGCATGTGTTAGGCCTGCCGCCAGCGTTCAATCTGAGCCATGATCAAACTCTTCAATTAAAGTTTTTTGTTCTCACCCGATTAAGGATGAAGAACGGCTCAATGAATTATACTGTTTATATAAGTGACTCGAACTAAGTTCGAATCTATGAACATTCATTCATTGAGTAAATTTTTGATTGCTTCCTAAGAAGCAATTTCGAATAACTCAATACCTGTGAATGTCCACACAGATTTCTTGTTTCGTATTGTTAAAGAGCTTGGTGCTAAGTAGCACCGCCGTTGACGCTAGGTCGAAGGCTTATTCACTCAATTAAGAGCTACTTGCCAAGGCTATTCGTCTTGGCTAGGGAGGCGTATTCTACACTTCCCGTTGTTGGCGTCAAGTGCTTTTTAAAACTTAATTTCAAACGTTTAAAACGAAGAAACTAATTTAGCGCTCTTGCAGCCCTGACTAGCTACTTATCTTAGTTAGCTTATCGCTTAAGAAGACTGGTTTGCCGTGTCAGTGGGAGCGCATTATAGGGATGTCAGCCGCTATAGCAAGGGCTTTTTTGATAAAAATCGATGTTTTTTAGCCGCTAGCATTTAAGCACATATTACTCACTAGTTACCCCCAAAGTTACCCACAAACAACGAGGGTTTGTACATTTAACACTCTATTCCAAGTCTCATTAGTTAGGCCTTTTATCAAACTGGCTAACGCTAGTGCTCCTATATTCAAACTTCTATACATCTATGCCTCTAAACCTAGTAGATTTTTATTCGCTTTCCTAACCAATTGCTTCACCTGGAGATAGGGGATCAATTCAAAACCAGATAAATAGGCGTGTATATCAGCAATGACCAGCGATATTCCTTGATAGTGATAAATATTCCACTTCATATTTATGAAGGAATACTCAAGAATAGTGCTATTGCCGGCAAGCAAAACCACCAATACAAACGCTTAATCTTCACTATCAGTTTGTATTTATATTTGTAGCACTCATAAGGATTAGAACATGACGTTAGGACAACAGTTAAAGCAGTTCAGAACAGATAGAGGTTTTAGCCAACCAGAACTTGCAGAGCTAGCCGGCATTGAGCAATCATACTTGTCTAAACTTGAAAACGACAAGTCCGTCCCATCTAACGACACCTTTCGCGCACTATTAAGTGCGCTAACTATAACTGTCGAGCAATTTATTCACTCATTTGATCTTGTGAGAGATAGAAAGCAGCTCATTCAAATCCCTGACATCGAGCTTAAGCTTTCTCAAAAGGAGCGAAGAGCACTAAAGGATGTTAGGCGCTACCTATATATGGCAAGTACTCTGATTATTCTGGGAGTAACACTTTTTTATACAGGTTTTGGTAAACAGTTATTCAATGAGTCTCGCTATCAATACATATCACCAGGCATTATTCTAGCGGGTGAGCCTAATGATATCTTCCACTCTTGGCATAGCCTTATCAATACTAACACTAGCCAAGGTAGAGCAGCTATAAATGCGACTCGAGTAGAGATCGCCAAACGTAAGTATGAAGTGATCAAACTAAGCCAAGAAAACCGAGGGCAATTATTTGTCGAAAACTCTGATATGGGTAAAAGACAATTCCGCCTAGATAAAGTCGAACAAATACCGAGAGCTATCAACGCTTGGTTACAGATATTTGGTGTTTTACTGTTTTGCGGGGGGATTATGGGCTTTGTATTAGAGAAGCGTCTCAATAATTAAAATATTGGCAAACTCATTTTGGCTGAAGCAGGGGCTGTCACATTACAGGCTACAGCCAAAATGATTGAGATGAGACCAGAATGTTTAACTAGGTAAGCTTAGGGTTTAAAGACGCCAATCACATCCCCAGTCGCTTTTTCCGCTACTTTATCTTCAGTTTGCTGTTCTCGATAATCGCATTCAACGCACTCAACAGTTTCAATACCTTGCTCTTTAAATAGCACAATACTGTCGCTTGCTTTACATTTAGGGCACTTAGCTCCTGCAACAAAACGTTTTTTTAGCCTAACTTCAGTCACTTTACTCAACCTACTGTCTATCAAACTTATGAAGGGGATACTTTCAATTTCAACTATTTTGCCACAATCTAATTCAATTAACCTCATAATCACGGAATATGACTTTGTTTCTAGCACTGTGGTTCAATTCTGAGATATCATCTGTCGCAATATTACCCAGAACATCATCAGACCGTAATTCATGATATCCATCTCACAAGCTCAACTGATCCGCGGCACTAAAACGCTTCTGGATGAAACCTCTTTAACTATTTACCCTGGGCATAAGGTTGGCTTAGTCGGTGCAAATGGCACAGGAAAGTCTTCTTTACTAGCACTCATACTCGGAAAAATCAGCCTAGATAAGGGAGATATCTCTCTACCTAGTGGTTGGCAAATTGCTACCGTAGCACAGGAGACTCCTGCACTTGATGTCTCTGCACTAGATTATGTTATTGATGGCGATTTTGAGTTTCGTGAACTAGAAGCACAATTAAACCAAGCTCAGCTTGATGATAATGGTAACGAGATAGCTCACCTTCATGGAAAAATTGATGCTATTGGTGGCTACGCTATCCGTGCAAGAGCTGGTAGCCTGCTAGCAGGACTCGGATTCAGTGAACCAGAGCAAAGTAACCCTGTTAAGAGTTTTTCTGGTGGCTGGCGTATGCGCCTTAACTTAGCTCAAGCTCTTTTATGCCGCTCTGATCTGCTGCTTCTTGATGAACCTACTAACCACCTTGATTTAGATACTATGTACTGGCTCGAAGGCTGGATAAAAGCGTATCAAGGTACCTTGATATTAATCAGCCACGACAGGGATTTTATCGATGGAATCGTCGATGAAATTGTCCATGTTGAACACCATAAGCTTAACTATTATAAAGGTAACTACACGGCTTTTGAGCGTATTCGAGCTGAACGTATGGCTCAGCAGCAGGTAGCTTTTGAACGTCAACAAAAAGAACGAGCTCATATGCAGTCTTTTGTTGACCGGTTTCGTTACAAAGCCAGTAAAGCAAAACAGGCACAGAGTCGCTTGAAAGCGTTAGAAAGAATGACTGAGCTTCTTCCTTCTCAAGCCGATAGTCCCTTTCATATGGCGTTTCGCGATCCAGAAAGCTTACCGAACCCATTGGTCACTATGGAGCAGGTATCTGTTGGTTATGGTGACAAAGAAATTTTAAAGAGTGTGCACCTGAATTTAGTACCAGGTGCTCGCATAGGTCTGCTTGGTCGTAACGGTGCAGGTAAATCAACACTCATTAAGTTGCTATCCGAAGAGCTTAAGCCTATGAAGGGCAAGTATGAGACTAACCCAGGTCTAAATATTGGTTACTTTGCTCAACATCAATTAGAAAGCTTACGTTTAGATGATTCTCCTCTACAGCATTTGACTCGCTTAGCGCCTACCCACCGTGAGCAGGAGTTAAGAAACTTTTTAGGGGGGTATGGCTTCAATGGCGATATGGTACTTTCCCCAGTCCGTCCATTCTCTGGTGGTGAGAAAGCACGTTTGGTTCTGGCATTACTCGTATGGCAAAGACCTAACTTGCTACTTTTAGATGAACCAACCAACCACCTCGATTTAGAGATGCGACATGCCCTAACCATGGCACTACAGACATTTGAAGGCGCTATGATTATCGTCTCTCACGATCGTCACTTATTAAGACTTAGCTGTAGCGATTACTACCTAGTAGACCAAGGTAAAGTTGTCAGCTTTAATGGCGATCTTGACGATTACCACCAATGGCTACTCGATGCCGCAAAAGCCGCTAATAAAGTAGAAGCCAGCACAGAGGTGAAACCAGCTCAAGATAAGAAGCTGCAGAAGCGCCTTGAAGCCGAACTTCGACAGAAACTATCGCCCCTGCGTAAAGTTCAGCTAAAACTTGAAAAGGCTCAACAACAGGCCAATGACCGTTTAAGTGAGCTCGAGACGATGCTTGCAGATATGAGCTTGTACGATGAAGAAAACAAAGCTAAGTTAACTCAAGTTCTTACTGAGCGAACAGCACTGACTCAAGCACTAGAAGAGAGTGAAATGGAGTGGCTAGAAGTACAAGAAAGTATCGAAGAAATTGAACTTCAAGTACGTTCTGAACTCTAGATAGATAACCCAAATAATAGAGAGTGGACTAGTTAACTAATTGCTAGCTAGGTTATATCCAAGGAAGTGACATGACATTTGTGAATCATTTTGATATTTCATTGTGGCAAGCATGCGATGACTATTATCTGCAACAACAAGCACTTTGCTTGTCATTACAAGATGAACACCAGCTCAATGTAAACTTACTACTCCTTTCAATCTGGCTTGATAGACAGGATTACCTATTAAGCCTGAAAGACTGGACACAACTCCATCAAGAGACAATGCACTGGGAGGAGCGTGTTTTACTCCCATATAGAAAGCTGCGTAAGCTGAGTAAAAATAGCTTAGTCGCCGAAGAGTATCAGCAAATGCTTGATGTCGAGTTAATGTTAGAGAGAAAGTCTCAAGGTAGGATCTTGCATAAACTTAAGCAGCTACTTCATAGTGGAGAATCATCAAATTTGGCCATTTATCTGAGTTTATTTAACTTGAACAAGGCAGATTTCCCCTCACTTGAAAGCTAGCTCATAACGGCGGGTTTAAAACGCTAAACCCGCTCTTATCATTTACCTCTACTGTGCCAGTATCGAAACCGCTCAACATTAGCGTTTAAGATGTTAACCTCTGCGCCAGCAAGGTTGCATTTCTAGCCGTCATACCATAAATAGACAACTGGGGATTAGCCCCTAAACTAGTTGGAAAAACTGAACCATCCATAACCGATAAGTTTTCATAATAGTGCGAACTACCTTCACTATTGACCATAGAGAGCTTGAGATCTTCACCAAGTGGACACCCTCCCATGACATGAGCTGATGCCACGACTGTTTTTAACGGCCCCAGATCTAATTGGCTTATTGCACTTTTTGCCGCTTGCCAACTATTGAGGTAATCAGCACCTTCAGTAATAGGCAAAACTTGTTTAGCCCCGGCGGCAAATTGTAACTCAGCCATACTCAAAAAAGACCGTCTAGCGGCATCCCAAAAAGTTTTTGTAAGCGGGTAATCTAGAACAAAACCGTTATCAGTAAGTTGAACCTCTCCCCCCTGACTTTGATCATGATAACCATCGCGAACTAGCGCTATGGTTACCTGAAGTTGGTTAAACTGCTCCATTAAGGCTGCGTGACTCTTACCATAGCCTAAAGTTTTTGAAGCTATCAAAATAGGGTGAACCGGAGGAACCTCTAGTTTATAACCTAGCTCGCCTCCCGCACCTTGTTTCCAGACAAATTCATCAGAATATATCGATTGCGGTGCACCACTATGCCCATTAATTGGATCGCTAAAAATAGCACCACTCAGTAGTGTTGGATGTAAAAAGGTACGCTTACCCAATAGTTGGTTAGGATCGGTCGCTTTAGATCGCATTAAAATAGTCGGCGTATGTATTGCCCCAGCAGCTAAAATATAGTGCTTAGCCTTAAAAACTAATTGTACAGATGTCGGTTGAAGCTGCTCATTCAGAGCCAGGGCTTTCACAGCTGTGATTTTGTCATTGTGGTGTTCAAGCATACTCACCTTTGCTCTACTGACTAATATCGCACCTTTATCTAATGCTGCAGGTATGGTGGTCACTAACATAGATTGCTTGGCATTAACTGGACAGCCCATTCCGCAGTAACCAGTATTCCAGCAGCCTTTCACGTTTCTCTTAATGACTGTATGTTCCCAGCCTAACTTTTCGCAGCCTTGCTGCAATGCTTGGTTGTTTCGATTCGGCTGGTATTCCCATTTAGAGATATTTAACCTTTGCTCCATCTTCTCAAACCATGGATCAAGCGCGTCTCTGGATAAGCCATTTACAGCTTTCTCTTTGGCCCAAAAATCTAAGGCCGCTTTGGGCGTCCTAATTGAAGTTGTCCAATTAACCGTTGTAGAACCACCTACAGCCCTCCCTTGGAAAATACCAATCGCTTTATCTTTGGTTTTCATTGCAGCAGCTTGTTGATACAAGTTTGGATAAGCACGGCGCTCTTCCATATTGAAGCTTTCGGATGATTTAAGGGGGCCACCTTCTATAATAATCACTGACAAACCAGCATCGGTTAGAATTTCAGCCGCTACTCCGCCACCAGCACCACTACCAACAATAACAACATCAGCTTCTAACGACTGATCTTGGCTTAGGCTGCTAGCATCTATATGTTTCCAGCCAGAGGACAAACCTTCTTTGATAGGATCTTGTATTGCCACTGAATTACTCCGCTCACACTATTATTGTTGTTATCAATTGCTCAATATCGAAAGGCTCTTTGTCGCCATATGTATTTGCAACATAATTTATGATGCTAGAAATGTCGGTTTGGCATAATTCAAGCGACTCCAGTGCTCAGGGCTGGAGTAATAGCTCGCAAGAACCAACTCACGCAGCCCTTGATAAGCTGTGACCATCAGCTCCAAAAAGCTATTTCTCCAATACTCAAGCATATCAATCAGCTCACCCGGCTTACGCATCATTAACGGAGTCATGCTCCCCGTTAACACAAGTAGCCCGAGTCTATTTTCAAGCATGCTTAATAACTGCTCCAGCTCTGCTTGCCCATCTTCAGGTAATAGCAAAATAGTATGAGCAATTGCATCTAAGGTACGGTTTTGTGCTTCAATACGGAGTTTCTCAACCTCAGGCAATGCCCCATCTAGAAAAACGGGCAGTAAGACGCTAAACAGTAACCGATGCTCACTGTCTAGGGCCTTGTTGACCTTAATATGATCGGCTTCATATAGATTTACACCGAGTGCCAATGCAGCCGAACCGACTAGGGCAGTGGTTAAAAAAGTACGTCGCTCCATGATATCCCTTCATAATATTTTTTATATAGGATACAGACCCACACCATTCAGCTAAGTCATTGCACCAGGGCATTACAGCAAACTAAATTGAGAAGATTAATGTCAATTACAGGTATGCTAGAATACAAACTTAGTATTAATTAAACACACGTTTTAATTTTCAGCAATAGCCAATTTATATGATGAGAAACTTTTCTCCCCCTTGGTGGGCTAGAAACCCCCACATTCAAACGATATTACCTGTGCTTACAAAGGTGGACAGACCAGTATTGTCTCGACAACGCTTAGAGCTTAGCGACGGCGATTTCATTGATCTAGATTGGCTAGGCAAGCCTAAAAAATCTGCACCTATTATTGTCATAATTCATGGTTTAGAGGGGAGCTCAGAGTCTCATTACGTGCGTAGACTTCTGGCCGATTGTTCAGCGCAATCGCTATGCGCTGTTGTACATCACCATAGAAGTTGTTCTGGTGAAAGTAACCGTAAAGCACGCAGCTATCACAGCGGTGATACACAAGATTTGCAAGAGCACCTAACTTGGATTAAAAGCCATTATCCTGATTCGCCACTTTTTGCCGTGGGCTATAGCTTAGGTGGAAATGTGTTAACTAAATACTTAGGTGAATATGCAGATCAAAGCTTAATAGAAAAAGCCGTCGTGGTATCCGCCCCACTCGCTTTGTCGGCATGTGCTAAGCGCCTAGAAAAAGGCTTCTCTAAGGTTTATCAAAGTTACTTAATCAAACAGCTGCAACAGAAAGTAAAAAACAAGGTCAATAACCCACTATTAGCAGATCAAATACCGGTGTCATTATCTGAAATACCTCAATTGCGTACCTTTTATGAATTCGACCACCGGATTACTGCCCCTTTACACGGGTTTAATGGTGCAGATGATTACTACTACAGAGCCAGTGGCATGCGCTTCTTACAGGATATTCATCGTCCAACTCTGGTGATCCATGCTGCTGACGATCCATTTATGAATGAAGATGTCATTCCGAATATAAACCAGTGCGCCAGCAAAGTGACCTATGAGCTGCATAACAAGGGAGGACATGTTGGCTTTATTGATGGTGGTACCCCTTTTAAACCTAGATATTACCTAGAGCAGCGGATACTTAATTTTTTAACATCTTAACCTATAAAGAGAATTCAAGATGCTTGTCCCCTATGACTCATTAATACAGCTACCTAAGACAACGGTTGATAATTTAATTAAGGAATACCTTCTCACTCAAGTTGAAGATGGTGGCTTTTCTGATACTGATGATATGGCACTCATCTCCGCCACCAATCAATGTAAAGACCGACTAAAACAAGGGCTGCTAATCGTCGAATATAGTGAAGATGATGAATCTATAGCCATCAGACAGGCTGAGCATATTAAGCGATAAAACAGTTTACCTCAGATAATGTAAATTTGACCTACTAGCTGTGATTACCGTATAACTAAGTGCTTACAAAAAAATAGCAATCAGCAGTTTTATTATCTTGGCTAAGGTCGATCTTTAAGGCCAGTAGATTCAAGTTCCATTTTAGGAAATGTCATGTCAGCAAAACATCCCATTATCGCAGTAACAGGTTCCTCAGGGGCTGGTACCACGACAACCACAACGGCTTTCAAGCATATTTTCCGCCAACTAGGGATCAATGCCGCAACTGTTGAAGGCGATAGTTTTCATCATTACACTCGACCCGAAATGGAGTTAAAGATTCGCCAGGCGCAAACAGATAATAAAAACATCAGTTATTTTGGCCCTGAAGCAAACGACTTTGAAAGATTAGAGCAGTGTTTTAGCGATTACAGCTCAACAGGTCAGGGCGAAACTCGTGCTTATCTACACACCTTTGATGAAGCCGTCCCTTTTAATCAAATGCCAGGTACTTTTACTCAATGGCACCCTCTGCCAGAAAATACCGATATGCTTTATTACGAAGGGTTACATGGTGGAGTGAAAACCGATAGTTGCAATGTAGCTGAACATGTCGACCTGCTTATTGGCATGGTACCTATTGTGAACTTAGAGTGGATTCAAAAAATTATTCGTGACACCTCCGATAGAGGGCATAGCAGAGAAAAAGTAATGGGCTCAATTGTGCGGAGTATGGATGATTATATTAACCATATGACGCCGCAATTTTCACGTACTCATATTAACTTTCAGCGTGTCCCTACTGTAGACACGTCTAATCCATTCAGCGCTAAGAACATACCTAGCCTAGATGAAAGCTTTGTTGTGATCCGCTTTCGCGGTATTAAGAATGTTGACTTCCCTTACTATCTTAAAATGATTGAGGGCTCATTTATGTCACGTATAAACACTATGGTTGTACCTGGCGGTAAAATGTCTCTTGCTATGGAGTTGATACTTACCCCACTCATTAGAGACCTTCAGGAAAAACGTCAGCAACTTCTTTCACTTGATAATGAAGAGACTTAATTTAGCTCATACAAAAGCTTAAGATTCGTTTAATACAGATCTTGTAGACTAGCTCTCGTCGGGATTTCAGGCGAAAGACTGATGAGTTAGCATGCTCTTGGGAGTAAATTCCCCCATCTTGATCTGTTTGTTTCCTTGAGTGTGCTGGCTATTCCTAATACTGTTAATTTCTAAGTAAATTCCACGCTCATGCTTGATCTGTTTGTTTCCTTGAGTGTGCTGGCTATTCCCTTCTAAGAAGATCCTAGAAGCTAGCTACTCCATTCAATAATAAATTCCATATTCATGCTTGATCTGCTTCTCGAAGTAAAAAGTTCTTGAACTTGCTGACTATTCCCTTCTAAGAAGATCCTTGAAACTAGCGACTTCATCCAATAAAGAAAATCAAAAAAGCCAGTTAGGATCACCAACTGGCTTAATAAATAACTCAACATAATGCTCCGTGAATGACACCTAGGAACTCTTAACTCGCTGCTAAGACCTTGCTTAATCCATCAAAGGGATCACTTCACGAAAAGGCTTATTTTGCTGATATGTTTGCAACCTCTGCTCAAATTCATCTGAACGATTTACCATCTCAGTGTTCTTAAGTGCGTCAATAGCTCTTTGCTGCGTAGCGACAGCTGAATGGTAATCCCCTGTCTCAGCATAGGCTGCAGCGAGATTATCTAAATTCGTTGGATCTTCATGATTAAGCTCTACTAAGCTTTGCGCTAATTTTACTGCTTTATCACCGTTACGGTATTGAGCTTCAGGGCATGTCGCTAAAATCCAAGCAACATTACCTAGCGAGACTTCATCACCCACTGAGTTAAACTGCTCTACAGCTTTACCGCAGTTTCTTTCGATCCCCTCTCCACCAGCAGCATAGATGAAGCCCAATCTGAAATTAGCCCACTTGTTGCCTTGCTCACTTAATGACAAATACCAATGTTCAGCTGTAACAAGATCGCGTTCAATGATATTTCCTTCAAAAGAGAGGTCTGCTAGCGTTTGCTGAGCTTTAGGGTGACCCTGTTGGGCAGCTGCAGCCATCCACTCTACGCCCAACTTTTGATCTTCTAGTACAAATCGACCAGAAAGATACATCAGCCCAAGTAGAAACTCAGCCTCTTTCTCTCCTTCAGCCGCTTTGAGCTGAATATGTGCGACTTTACTAGCTGAAACGGCCGTTTTAGGCTGAGGAATTGAAAATGCATGAGCAACACTACTGGTCAACAAAGTAGAGATAAGACCTGCAGTTAAAATAATTGGATAGAATTTCATTTTCAACTCCTGATAAAACACGCCTAAGTGATAAAGCGTAATGCTACGACCCAAAAACAATAGTGAAATCAGCTTTATAACAAAATAAATTTGAGAAGCCAATTAGCACAAAAAATACTATTTCATTGAGTTAGCCAGATTTATAAGACAAAGTCGAGAAAAAAGCGTATTTCTCCATACATTATCACTTTAACTACCAGCCTAAGTTAGGCAAGAACATTGAATTATCCCATTTTAATAGCCTAATCAAGCCGTTTTATACATATTTACATGGTATTAGTTGACATATATTACTAATGTATCAAAATAAACTTTATTGTAAGTGAGTTACGAAGATTCATTTATTCTAAAGTTAGACCTTTATCTAGGTTTTGCTGAGTAAACTAACGTAAACTGCTCAACAAGAACATTCTTGTATTAATTTTAAACAGTCGAGGAACATAGGCATGGCTCTTATTGGTAAGCCTAAACCAGATCCTACTTTGGAATGGTTTTTATCACACTGTCACATTCATAAGTACCCAGCCAAGAGCACTTTGATCCACGCTGGTGAAGAATCAGATACGCTGTACTACATCGTCAAAGGTTCTGTAGCGGTTTTAATTAAAGATGAAGAAGGCAAAGAGATGATTCTCTCTTACCTAAACCAAGGTGACTTCATCGGTGAACTAGGTCTGTTTGAAGAGCAAGCTGAACGTACAGCTTGGGTTCGCGCCAAACAGCCATGTGAAATTGCAGAAATTTCTTATAAGAAGTTCAAACAACTTATTCAGGTAAACCCTGAAATTTTGATGAAACTTTCTTCTCAGATGGCATACCGCCTACACAGCACAAGTCAGAAAGTTGGTGACTTAGCCTTCTTGGATGTTGCTGGAAGAATTGCCCAGACATTACTGCACTTGGCTAAGCAGCCAGATGCAATGACTCACCCTGATGGAATGCAGATTAAGATCACACGTCAGGAAATTGGTCAAATTGTAGGTTGTTCTCGCGAGACTGTTGGTCGAATCCTAAAAATGCTTGAAGAGCAAAGCCTTATACAAGCACATGGTAAAACCATCGTGGTATACGGTACCCGATAAGCTAACATTAAGTTAGGTTTAAGACAGCTTCGATAAAGTGGCCTGAGATAATCTCAGGCCATTTTTTTTGGAGACATTTTAATGACAAGGGCACTGTTCATCATCTTGTTAGCTCTTGCGTCTTTTTCAATTCAAAAAGCACAAGGTTCAGCCCTAATCGAGCTAGAACACTACCAAGCAAAACACTTAGTTAGCGCTGGAAAAATCCTTTCTTTAGATGTCACTCTCTCCAAGAGTAAACATTTCTGTTATGGTAAGCTCATCGATGCCCATCTCTATCAAGAAAAGGGAAAGTGGCGTTATGATTTGCAAATTAAATCCCAACGTGGCCAAATTATAGATCTGAGTCTAGATGCAAGCACTGGACGCCCTGATCCCTATAAACCATTGCCATCAGGTTGTAGAGCTTTTGAAGACTAGCTCTGGCCATAACGAAATGACAGGTTATTATGAAATTACTGCTCGTTGAAGATAATGCACTACTTGTAGAAGAACTAGAAAAGCAGCTAAAGCTTGCAGGTTATGTCACTGACGTTACCGATAAAGCAGCAGAAGCAGACTACCTCCTAAAAGAGACAAATTACGATTGTGTCATTCTAGATATCGGCCTTCCCGACGGTAATGGGCTAGAGCTACTCGAAAAGTGGCGTAACCAAGGCTTTAATACTCCAGTTATCATGCTGACAGCTCGTAGCCAATGGCATGAAAAGGTTGAAGGCTTTAATGCAGGCGCAGATGACTACTTAGGGAAGCCTTTCCACACTCAGGAGCTACTAGCCAGAATCCATGCACTGATTCACCGCGCCCACGGTAAAGCAAGCTCACCAACCAAAGAACTTAGCTTTTCTGGCATCACACTTGATGAAAACCAACAGTCTGTGATGGTAGAAGACAGAAACTTCGAACTAACAGCAATGGAGTTTAGGCTACTTAAGATATTCTTGATGTCGCCTAAGAAGTTACTCTCTAAATCGCAACTCACCGATAAGCTCTATCAATTTGATGATGAGAAAGAGAGTAACGTCGTTGAAGTGTATGTCACCCACTTACGAAAAAAGCTTGGTAAAACAGCCATTGAGACTAGACGTGGACAAGGTTATATCTTCCACGGCATCAAAGAATGATCTCAATCCGTACTAAGCTGAGCCTATGGCTTACTGCTTTAGTTATTATTTCAACTGCAATCGGCATCGGTTTTTTCGAAACGATGCTGAGGCAAGCGTTTCATGACTCCATCATCGCCAGATTACAGGAAGATCTTGAGCAAGTTCTACTCGCAACTCAATTTCAAGACGATACTCTGACCATAGATCAAACCCAACTTTCTGGTTTTTATAAACCCGTTTTCTCCGGCCGTTATTACCAACTGAATATGGCTGGGCAAGAGGTGCGATCCCGCTCCCTTTGGGATCAAAAGCTTGATATAAAAATGCTTGAGAAAGGGGAAAGCCGAGTTTGGCAGACCAAAGGTCCGCAGAACCATGATATCCAACTGTTATCACTAGGTTTGGGCTCTAACTCACTTGATGTTGTTGCGACACTAACCGTGGCACAAGATCTTAGTATTGGACGCAAAATTTTCACCCAAATCTATGGAACAAAACTGGGTGTCAACTTGGCCATGCTGCTGGCTATGATAACCGGGATCTTTCTTGTTTTAAGACAATCTTTTAAACCTGTCCATCAAATCCAACAAGTATTATCGAAGTTGAGAGAGGGAGAGATCACCTCATTAGAGGTCAACAATATTCCTCCGGAGCTTAGACCACTAGCGACGACTTACAATGAGCTACTTGTATACTCTAGTAAACAGATAGAACGTAGCCGGAATAATATTGGTAACCTAAGTCATGGATTAAAAACCCCTCTGGCAGTGATGCAGCAGCAAGTTGAAGCATTAGGGCTAAAAGATCCTGAAGCTGCGATTGCAATGCAAAAGCAACTCGATCTCGTACATAAGATGATTGAACGTAAGTTAGCTTCAGCGAGGATCACTGGGGATATGCTGCCTGCAGCCCAAATGCAGCTGCCTAAAGATCTTCAAGACCTCTGTAATACCTTGAGTAAAGTACACTTTAGCAAAGCCTTACAATGCAACATCAGCATTCCAGAAACGATACCTAGGCTACCACTTCATCGTGAAGACGGGATGGAGTTAATCGGTAATTTGCTTGATAACGCCCATAAATGGGCGAGCAGCAGAGTAGACGTTACAGCCATGACCCATGGAGAGGCTATCACCTTAATCATTGAGGATGATGGGCCAGGGGTTGAAACTGAAGAGCTAGAGTTACTCACCAATCGTGGCAAACGAATGGATGAAGCAACGATGGGCCACGGCCTTGGCCTTTCCATCGTCAAAGACATTGCAGAGCAATATGAAATTGAACTGACCTTTTCGCACAGCGACTTAGGTGGGCTCAAAATCAGCTTAGCGTTTTAGTAAAAGACTCCTTTAATGCAATTGGTATTAAAGAGGTGGCCTGCACATCGTTCAGGCCACCTCTTTAATAAAGCGATTAAGCAATATACCTAGCTGGCGTTAGTGCTCTCAAATATCTTATCTGCAGAAGCAGCCACGAAGCCTGTGTAAAGCGTTCCATCAGCTTTAGGGTAACGTAGTGCAAACTCATAAAAGCAGCTTGGGATCTCTTTCTGAGAGTCTCTGAAGTCAACTGTAATACGGTCAGCCATTGTAGATGATTGCTCCAGTAGCACTTCTGCAGATCCTTTTACTTCTCCGCCAGCAGAGTTCAGAACGAAGCCAGCATTTTTAAGCGCCTCATTAACATCCAGAATATTACTAAACTCTGGTAAATGATTAATAGACACTGTGAAGTGATTCGCTCTATAACCAAATGCTGCAACCCAAGCCGCATACTCACTTTCAGCAAGCAACGCATCATAAGTCGCTGAGTCCAGCTGCCAATGACGTCCTGAGTAGATGAAGTTATCCGCTTTAGTCGCTTCAACATCAACCTGCTCAATCAAAGCGGTTATCGTTTCTTGTAATTCGTCACTAAACTCTTCAACCAATAGCTCAGAGATAAACACTTTCGGCTGTGTCGCATCAGGGTGCTCAAAATGCTTTGCCTTTAGTTTCTTGGCTTCAAAATGATAATCACCACAATCTTTGTAGCCTAATGCCTCAAAATGAGCAGATAAGACACTTAAATTAACCTTGGCAATATTGAAGGTACGCAGTGCGATATGGTCATTGATGATGGTTTCGCCTTTAGATAGCAGCTGATGAACTTTAACAGCTGAAGGCGTCATCTTTAGGTAATCACTCCAAAGGTTTTCAAACAATTCATTAATATCTGTGTGCATCATTTTTCCTTAATGACATCAATTCATACGCTGGTTTTATTTTTCAAGATCTAAATACAGCTTAAAGTAACCAGAAAGCTTCATACTTTCTGTACATAAAAAAGGGAAACACCTCAAGGTGTTCCCCATATACTCGTAACCAGCTTATAAACTTAAACCTGGGCTCAAGTTAGCGGGTAAGCTAACCTCATCGGCTTCAACTGAAGCGACAGGGTAGGCACAGTAATCGGCAGCATAAAACGCACTCGCTCTATGGTTACCCGAGGCGCCGACGCCACCAAAAGGTGCAGCACCAGAAGCGCCTGTTATCTGTTTATTCCAATTGACGATACCAGCACGAATACGCGCTAAGAAGTAATCATAATCATCGCGACTATCAGCCAAAATACCCGCTGAAAGACCATATCGAGTATCATTAGCAAGTTTGATCGCCTCATCAAAATCACTATATCGTATCACTTGTAAAAGCGGGCCGAAGTACTCTTCATCAGGTAACTCAATAACTTTACTTACATCGATAAGGCCAGGAGAAACAAGCCCTGTTCCCTCTTCGATATGAGTCAACTCAACTAAAGAGCTTGCACCTAGGTTAAGTAAATTACGTTGTGCTTCAACCATGCCTTTTGCAGCAGTTTCTGAGATCATTGAGCCCATGAATGGTTGAGGTTGAGCATTCCAAGCGCCTACTTTTATCTGTTTAACAGCTTCTGTAAGCTGAACAAGTAGCTCATCGCCCTCACTGCCCTTTTCAACGTAGAGTCGGCGTGCACATGTACAACGCTGACCTGAAGAGATAAAGGCCGACTGGATAATGTCATGAACTGCAGCTTTGGTGTCTTTAACCCCTTTAATAATAAGCGGGTTATTACCACCCATTTCAAGAGCCAAAATTTTGCCAGGCTCACCAGCATATTGCTGATGCAGGATATGACCCGTTCTTGAGCTACCCGTAAAGAATAATCCATCAATTTGAGGATGCGAAGCCAGTGCCTTACCTGTTTCAACTTCGCCCTGAACTAAGTTGATTACACCTGTAGGCAGACCCGCTTTGTCCCATAACTTCAGCATCAACTCCGCAACTTTTGGGGTTAACTCTGATGGTTTAAACACTACGGTATTACCAGCAAGAAGCGCTGGTACAATATGACCGTTTGGAAGGTGGCCAGGGAAGTTATAAGGACCAAATACCGCCACAACACCATGAGGTTTATGACGTAGTACTGCACGGCCTGCAGGGATATCATTTTCACTACTACCGGTACGCTTGTGGTACGCCGCAACTGACAGACCAATCTTACCTATCATGGCACCTGCTTCTGTTGCAGTTTCCCACTGAGGCTTACCCGTCTCTTGAGCAATAACTTCAGCAATTTCAGCTTTACTCTCTTCAAGCTGGGCTTTATATGCTTCAACAATGGCAAGACGTGATTCAAAACCTAGCATAAACCAATCAAACTGTGCATCGCGAGCGGCATCAACGGCACTATTAACTTGTTCAGCAGTTGCAGTTTTACTAGTCCAAATCACTTCTTTATTTGCAGGGTTTGTTGAGGTCACTTCATGACCTAGGCCTTCTACCCATTGACCTTTGATAAATTGTGTCATTTTTTCTTCCTACATCGCCAAAACGCGGATCTGATCGCCTTGCTGTAATAGTAAACCTTGAGCAAGTTCTGCAGAGATAGTCACCTCATCGCTATCTTCTGTGATCAGAAGTTTAGCTGAGGTTGCACGATAATTAGCTAGTTGAGTATTTGATATAATAAAGCTGGTATCAGACTGCGGAGCATTGCCTATATTAATCGTGTATAAACGGCTCTCTTTTACAGATCGAATATCATTAAGATTACATTCAACTGTGGGGCCACCATCGAAAATATCGACATAGCCACGGCATCTAAAGCCTTCCGCTTGCAGTAGGTTTAAAGCAGGTCGAGTATTAGCATGAACCTCACCTATCACCTTCTGAGCATCCTCTGGCAGCAAACACACATAAACAGCATTCTTAGGCATCATCTCAGCCATAAATGCTTTCTGACCTAAGCCTGAAAGGTAATCTGCTTCAACGAAATCAATACCTAAAAAGTGTTTTTGAAGCCAGTCATAAAATGGAGAGTTGCCTTCACTATCACTTTCACCGCGCATCTCTGCAATAACGGTTTCCCCGAAGCGTTCGCTATGTTGCGCTAAGAACAGGAAGCGGCTACGAGATAGCATTCTGCCATTATTATTTTTACGGTAAGTGTCGCGCAAAAATAGTGTACAAAGCTCCGCGGCACCAGTGTAATCGTGGCATAAGGTTAATGTTTCAACCTCATTGCGGACTTCAATCTGCTCGGAGTGGTACACCTCAGTACCTAAACGGTAATGATAAAACGCATCCTCCATACCTACAGCAGCTTCTAAGCCACAAGTGCCAACCACTTCACCCGTTGCAGTATCTTCAAGCACCATCAAATAGCCTTCATCGAACGGCTTTTCGATCTGCTTTTCAAAGGAGGCTTCAACGCGGGCAATTTTGCTTCTCAGTAAATCTTCGTTTACTGGAAGAGAGGTAAAGCCATGACCTGACTCTTCGGCAATTTGATAAAGCGCTTCATAATCGCTAGATCGGATCGGACGTATGATTAACATCTATATCTCCTCACTGATACTCGTCGCTTAACCGAAAGCTTGTCTTTAGTATGACTACCTATATAAGACAAGTCCTAACGAGCTAAGGTTCAAGTATGCCAATGATAAAAAAGGGTAGAAGCAATTCGCCCTACCCTCAATCTCATTTAGCCGGCAACGACTTTAGCAACAGCACGTTCGAAACGTACTAAACCTTCAGCGATATCTGCCTGAGGTATAACTAATGAAGGAGTAAAACGAATAACATTGGCACCAGCAACTAGGCTCATCAGCCCTTCGCCAGTCGCAGCAACTAAAAACTCTTTAGCTCGACCTTGATACTCGTCATTAAGCACAGCACCTAGCAGTAGCCCTTGACCACGCACTTCTGAGAATACTTGGTACTTATCGTTAATCTTATTAAGACCGTCACGGATAAGCTGCTCACGCACTTTTACACCATCAAGAACTTCTGGAGTATTAACAACATCCATTACTGCATTTGCAACAGCACAAGCAAGCGGGTTACCGCCGTAAGTTGAACCATGGGTGCCAATCTTTAGGTGATCTGCAATCTCTTTCGTTGTAAGCATGGCTGCGATAGGGAAACCACCACCTAGCGCTTTAGCTGTGGTCAACACATCAGGTACGACATCACCACGCATGTAAGCATATAGCTCACCTAAGCGGCCAACACCCGTTTGCACTTCATCAAATACCAATAGTGCATTGTGCTTATCACAAAGTGCACGAACGGCTTTAAGGAATTCAGGGTCGGCATCAATGATCCCGCCTTCACCTTGTAGAGGCTCCATCATAATTGCACAGGTTTTATCAGAAATAACCGCTTCTAGCGCTGCAATATCGTTAAATGGAACATGAGTAATACTTTGAGGCTTAGGACCAAAACCATCAGAGTAAGCAGCTTGGCCACCAACACTCACAGTGAAAAAGGTACGGCCGTGGAATGCTTTATCAAAAGCAATGATCTGATCTTTCTCTGCACCAAACTTATCCATAGCGTAACGACGAACAAGTTTAAGTGCTGCTTCGTTTGCTTCTGCGCCTGAGTTAGCAAAATAAACACGGTCGGCAAAGGTAGCCTCTACGAGCTTAGTCGCAAGTTCAAGAGCTGGCTCATTGGTCATAACATTAGATAGGTGCCAGATCTTCTCACCTTGTGCTTTTAGTGCACCAACAAGAGCTGGATGACAATGGCCTAAACAGTTAACGGCAATACCGCCGGCAAAATCGATGAACTCGTTACCATCTTGATCCCAAACTCGGCTACCTTCACCACGTACAGGAATAACTGCCGATGGCGCATAGTTAGGCACCATGACTTCATCAAATTGGGCTCTTGTCAGTGTATTGTTGACGCTCATACCTTCTCATCCTTTATTATCGTTAATGGCTCTATAAGCCACTATTGCCGCCTTTTTTCATTATAAAAACACTTAGTGGCGGTGCTTGTTTACATTACTTAAAGAACATTAATAGCGAAAATGTGATCAAAATACCAGTTTCTTACACTCAACTTGGATCACGTTCGCATATTTAATGCATAAAGATTGGACTATAAGAATTATACAAGCGTTTATAGCGGGGGTTTAGAGCATAACTAGTCATAAAAAAAGTTATTTACACCCAAACACACTAACTATTCACGATATATGCATAGTTAGCATTAGGTTTGTAATGATAAACGAGCAGTAAAATGTTTTTTGATTAGAAAAAGACCAGAAAGGAGAGAGTAAATCTCATGGCTAACTAGCAAGCCAAGAATTAACGCCCTTTTAAAAATATATCTCTGTGCTCGCTAAGCAGAAAGTACTGTTCACTGAACTAGATAATATCAAGCTTACGGAAGTTTTGGCCTTTGAGGCGTATCACCTCCTGCTCAGATAACTCATAATAATCAAACATCATCCTTCGCTCATGAGGCGTTATCTTTCTTAGCTCCTCCAATAAGACGACTTTGGCATAACAGTTTGCTCGAGCGACCATTGCCGCCTCTACTGAGAGCTCTTTATAACTTAAGTTATTATCAAGCTCAGCCAATACCTTAGCCATAGGACTCGCTTCAAAATTCAGGTGGTGTAGCAGTTGCCAGTTCAAAGCATTACCATGCTCAAGCACTAGCTGATAGACCTTTTCTGCAGGAAACTCTGTTGCCACAACCGCGTCATACACCTCTTTATCTCTACTGCCACTCGCTTCCCTAAGCCAAGTACCCCATGTCTGCTCGAAAAGCTTCGCACTGTTTTTAAGCACGACTGATGGCCCTAATTGGCTCAGTAGCGTACAAGTATATACAAATGAGCCATCTTGTTCATGAAGCTTGGCCAAGGCTCTGGCTGCAATAGCGCTTACCACTGAGTAGCGCCATAGCTTTCTCGTGGTCCATAACAGGTTTGCATGCCCTGAAGGTAGCCAGTTTCTTATACAGAAGTATGGAATTAACAGTTTAATATTCTCAATACCAATAAAATTGATAACCAATTTAATATCAGTTACCTGAACATCTGAGCGCTGTGGACGCCTATGCCTAAAAGAGGAGCTATTGACCATATTGATAAGATCTCTTACCAGCCACTGCTGCTCCTCGATTAAAGGCCTTAGCCTATTGATGTCGATATTTTTTGCCTGTAATAGCTCTAACATCAACAACTGATTTTCATTGATGCCTGAATGAGTTAGGACCTGTTCAGGGGAGGTTAACCTATGCTCTACAGCATTACTGACTGTATTGATAAGTTGAGCAGAAACCTCTTCAAAAACCTGCTTTGCTTCAATTTGCTTAGCTAACCGCTCTAAAACAGCCTCTCTTTCAATAGCGAGCTTATTCGCGTCAGCCTCTAATTCAGCATCAAGCTCATCAAACATAGAGTTCGATTTTTGTTTGCCAACAATAAGTTGTTGGTACAACCTATGCTCTATCTCAATAATTTTTCCTGGCCTAACACCGCCAGCAACCGATATTGCCACTTTCAGCTATTCCCCTTAAAACCCTATACCTATAATTTAGCATCAATTGTCGATATTTTGCAGAAATTACAATTAACTAACGCCGCTAAATATCTGTAAATACCTAGATGTATTACTTGCCTACTCGCTCAAAAAGCAGTGGCCCGCTACCCGCTGTTGAATGGTATTGCCCTTTAAGCTGTTGACCATCAGCAGATAAGGTCAGTGTATGCCTACCTTTTTCTACCCAACCTGGGATTGGGCGCGTTACCACAACTTGATAATCTAACTCGTCACCTTGCCGTGTACCAATACCGTACTCCACCATAGCGACTCCCTTATACTCAACGTAGTGACTAACGTGAATAGCATCACCATCTTGAGCTATTATCATGGTACCACGCGTAAAGTCAGCACTGTTGATATCAGCCCACAAGCCATCAATCGCTATATCTTCAGCAATACATAAGCCCGTTAGAGTCAGCATTAACATAACACTGATTAACAGTTTACTTATCATATGAGTCATCCCTCCTTAATACGAAGCACACTGATAAAATAGGCCTCACAAAGGAGGCCTAATAATTAATTTATGCGCGTTTACCTCATCAAACTTACTTAAGCTCTTGCTCAAATAACTTATAGATGCGGCGATACTCATCAAGCCAACTTGAAGGCTGCTTAAAGCCGTGTGGTTCAACTGGGTAGATAGCCGTTTCAAACATTGGTTTCTCTAACTCAATCAAGCGCTGAACTAAACGTACACTGTCTTGGAAAAAGACGTTGTCATCTAATACACCACTCATTATCAGCAATGGTTTTTCTAGGCCTTGAGCATGTTCGATAGGAGAGCTACGCTCATAAGCGATAGCGTCTACATCTGGTGTATTTAAGATGTTAGACGTATAAGGGGCATTATAATGTGCCCAATCTGTCACAGGACGAAGCGCTGCGCCAGCTTGAAAAAGCTCAGGCTCAGTAAATAGTGCCATAAAGGTAAGGAAGCCACCGTATGAACCGCCATAAGTTCCGACTTTATCTGTATCAACATTGGCATTGGCAGCCATCCAGCTCACCCCATCTTTAAGATCTTCCACTTCTGGGTGACCCATATTTCGGTATACCGCTGTTCGCCAATCTCGCCCATACCCCTTTGAACCACGATAATCCATATCCATCACCACATAGCCCTGCTGGGTTAGTAGGTTATGGAACATAAACTCACGAAAATAACCTGAGAAGCCATAATGTGCGTTTTGTAAATAGCCTGCACCATGGTTAAAAATCACAGCAGGATATTTTTCTGCACGATTCTTATCATATCCTTGGGGTAAAAATACACGGGCATAAACTTCACCTGCACCATGGGTAGACGGCACTGCGACAACTTCTGGTGCCTGCCAAGGATAGTTTTGGAACTCCTCACTGGTATAGTGAGTAAGCTGCTTACGCTGACCACCTATAGGTTTAATAAACAGTTCAGCGGGCTCTGTACGTCGTGATGCGTTAAGCAATAAATAGCTCCCATCAGGACTTAGCTCATAGTCTAGTTGACCATCCCACTGAGTTAGCTGCTCATCTTTACCTGTGGTTATATTCACACGATAAACATTGTCTATCCCAGGATGAGACTTATTAGCCTTATAATAGATAAACTCAGCCTTAGGGCCTAAGGTGATATCACTAACAACAAACTGCCCCTGAGTAAGTGGTTCAGCTTCTTCACCCTGTTGTTTTAGGTAGATATGAGAGTAACCAGTCTCTTCTGATAGATAATAGAGGCTTTCACTATTAGGTAACCAGCCAAATTGGTTAAAGTTATAATTAACCCATGCGCTATCATGCAGCCTATGCTCAGTATTTAGCGTCCCCTTGTCTAAGTTAAGTGTGGCAATCCACCTATCTTTGTTATCAACGGCTTCAAGCATAATTGCGACTTCAGAGCCATCTGTCTGCCACTGAATAGCACTTTGCGACCAGCCCCAATCTTGCATCAATTGAAGTTTGCGTGGAGTCGTCTCACTTTTATATTTTTCACCAATCGCTTTAGCATTTTCCTGCTTAACGGTGGCTAGAACATCCTCATCGAAGCCTGTTAGCCCCTCAATAGTAATATCAGTCTTTTTATGAGTCTTTAGGTCGAGTAAAACCAAACGCTCACCAGGTGCCTTGTCCTCTGCGACTCGAGCTCTAGCAGGTACCGCGTCGACATAACCCTGCTGACCTAAATAGTTTGGCATAATGTCGTGCTCAGCGCGCCAACTGTAATCTTTATTGATTAAAGATAATACGATGTAGCGGCCATTAGGAGAAAGGCTGAGGTCGCTAACAACCTCACTATCACCAAGGTACCAAGTCTTTGAAGCAATAGTGGGATCGACTTTTTCTAGCTGCTGCTTATACGCTTGTTGCTGCTTCGCTTTGTCTTGTTGCAAGGCCACATATTTAATTAATCTGTGTTGTTGCTTGGCGATATAGCTATCAGGATCTTTCACACCTTCAGGTTTTTTAGCCATTTTAATATTAGCTAATTGCTCAATCATGCCGCTATCTTGGTGGATTCTGAATATATCCTCACCTTGCCAAAAAGCGATATCTCCACTGCTTAGAAACCTCACGCCATCGATAGCATCGTTTTGCCGAGTTAGTTGAGACACCTTACCTGTGGCTAACTCTTTTACGAACAAGTTTCCCTGATAGATATAAGCCTTACGCTTACTGTCATGACTTAAGACGCCACGCTTCTGATCGGCAAGATGAAGCTGATCAAGTGTCAGCTTTGAAGCTGCTCCCTGCAATACAGGCTGCTTATAGTAATCTCTGGTTGCAGAGTTATGAGCTTGTCTCGCAAAGTAAACAGATTGACTATCATCACTCCAATAAGCCCCCTTCGCTTGCAGACCCATCCAATCAGGATTAGCCATAATCTGCTTCAGGGTAAGTTGCTCGTTAACTTTAGGTGGTGTCGCAAGTACTGGGGAAGCTGCGAGGTTATTGGCTAAAGAATCAGTTTGATTATTGGAGTCTGTAACCGCACAACCACTTAAAATAGCGATTGCCAGTACACTAAGTCCTGAGTTTCGAAGCAGACTTGTCATTATCCTTCCTTTTGTTTTCAATGATCCTGATCTCCCGATATGGAAAGTCATACCACGTCATTGATATTATTTTGCCGATATTTATATCATAAAAGGGATAAGGATTAGTTGTTAATCTTTAGAAATCTTGTAACAAATACTAAAAGAGCATGGAGGAAGATAGTGAGGAGTAAGTTAAGCTTAATCCTTAGGGTAAGCGCCGCCATTAAGGAAGTTTTGTAGTAACTCATGCCCCTGCTCAGTAAGTATTGATTCGGGGTGAAACTGAACCCCCATTATAGGCAAAGTTTTATGACTCATAGCCATGATCTCTCGGCCATGTTCAGGGTCATCAAACCAAGCATCTAAAATGAAATTTTCAGGTAGAGATTCGACAATCAATGAGTGGTAGCGGGTAACAGTCAACGGGCAATTTAATGACTCGAAAAGACGGTGACCTTGATGATTAACTTGGCTGGTTTTGCCATGCATAACCCTAGCGGCACGAACAACGCTACCACCAAAAACCTGAGCAATAGCCTGATGCCCAAGGCAAACACCTAGTATCGGCAATTTACCAAAAAAATACTCAATAGCAGCAAGAGAAACACCTGCTTCATTAGGCGTACAGGGACCGGGGGAGATCACTAGGTATTGCGGCGCCAACGCTTCAATTTCCTCTATGGTAATCTCATCATTTCGCTTAACCACAATCTCTTGACCTAACTGCTGAAAATACTGCACTAAGTTAAATGTAAAAGAATCATAGTTATCGATCATTAAGACCATAGAGCTGCCCAATACTGACTAGGTTTATTATTTTTTAAGGTCGCAGATGCTACCACACGCACAATTGAACTTCACTTCACAATCAAAAAAAAAGCCAGTCAAACGACTGGCTTTTAATGTGCACATGTAAGTATTACTTAACAAGTGTGAGGTGACCACGTCGCTTTGGCTCAGGCGCTTTCTCATCAGGCGTACTTTCAACAGCTGAAGGCTCGTCACTTGAAGCATCAAGCTGTTCCTTCATCTCAGGATTAACGACTGATAAACCAGCATCTTCTGGCTCAGCTTCAAGCTGGTAAGCATCTTCAGTATCGAAGACTGTACCAGCACCGTTTTCTCGTGCGTAAATAGCAACAATTGCAGCCATTGGCAAAACAACTTGCTGAGGTACGCCACCAAAACGGGCATTGAACTCAATAGAATCATGTCCTATCTGCAAGTTAGCAACTGCAGTTGAAGTAATATTAAGTACAATTTGACCATCTTTAACATATTGTTGAGGAACCTGGGTACCCGGCACATAAGCGTCAACGACAACATGCGGAGTTAAATCATTATCCATCAACCAATCATAATATGCTTGCAGCAAGTATGGGCGATTTGGGGTCATAGGTTTCATTACATACCCATGCGCATTTCGCGCTCGGTCTCTGTAAGTGAAGCTTTAAATGATTCACGATCGAAAAGGCGAGTCATATAGGCTTTTACTTCTTTCGCTGTACGGTTATCTAATTCGATACCCAATACTGGCAAGCGCCATAACAGCGGCCCAAGGTAGCAATCAGCCAAACCAAACTCTTCAGCCATAAAGTATGGCATCTCGTTAAACACAGGCGCGATAGCGGTTAGGCTTTCCTGTAGTTCTTTACGAGCAGCATCTGCACGATCACCACTTCTGATACGATCAACTAAGGTATACCAGTCATTTTCAATTCTATGCATCATCAGACGAGTCTGACCACGAGAAACTGGGTACACAGGCATTAGTGGTGGGTGCGGGAAACGCTCATCCAGATACTCCATGATGATACGTGAGTTATAAAGTACTAGCTCACGGTCAACTAAAGTAGGAACTGTATTGTAAGGGTTCAGTTCGATCAGGTCTTCATGCATCTCACTTGCCTCAACCTGTAGTACATCTACAGTAACGCCTTTTTCAGCTAAGACAATACGGACTTGATGACTATATAGATCATCACCACCTGAATACAGGGTCATGATTGAACGTTTATTGGCAGCAACAGCCATTGATACCCTCCGAAATTTATAAGACAAAAGCAAAAAAACATAAAGCAAACGAGGGGCAAAGCCCCCCGTTTACATTATGCGGATAATACAGTCTAACCTTTATAAGCGTTAGTGTACATCTCTCCAGTATTCTTTCTTCAACAAGTAAGCGATTATGAAGAAGATAAACAGGAAGCCCATGACCCACCAACCTAAGCTTTCACGCTCAAGTTTTACTGGATCACCTGAGTAAACCAGGAAGCCAGTAATATCACGAACAACTTGATCATACTCATCAGCGCTCAAAGAACCACCAGTTGACACTAGTGTACCGTCTTCTTGTTTCACTGGCACACCTTGAAGGTGCTCAAGTACATGTGGCATACCCACTGATGGGAACACTGTATTGTTTACACCAAATGGGCGTGACTCATCTTTATAAAAACCTTTAAGATAAGTATAGATCCAATCTTCACCACGCACACGTGCCACTAAAGTAAGGTCTGGAGGAGTTGAACCAAACCACTTAGCTGCGCCGTCTTCAGGAATAGCATTTTCCATCAGATCGCCGGGCTTAGCATTCTCATCAAACATATACTTTGCACGCATATCATCGATAGAGATATCTAAGTCATCAGCAACTCGGCTATAACGTTGGTATTGCGTGCTGTGACAGCCTGCACAACTATGTTGGAAATGTTCCAGACCACGCTGCAGAGACTCTTTATCGTTTAAATCGATATTAGCGCTCTCTAGGTGCACATTCGAACCACCTGCTGCAAATGCTAGAGATGGAACTAAGGTAACTAATGCTATAAGTAATTTTTTCATTAGTGAGTCAACCTCTCTGGAACAGGCTTAGTCTTCTCATTCTTACTGTAGATCCATAGGAATAGGAAGAACCCAAAATAAGTGATTGTGAATATTCGTGCAGCAATCGTAAGCGCTGGAGTAGCAGGAACTGCACCCAAGTAGCCTAAGATAACAAACGAAACTGCAAACTGACCAATGTTCAACTTATGAGTCAAGCTACGGTATCTAACAGACTTAACCTTACAGCGGTCCAACCAAGGAAGAACGAATAGCACAGCTATCGCTAAGCCCATACCAACAACACCTAATAATTTATCAGGGATTGCACGCAAGATTGCGTAAAATGGTGTGAAGTACCAAACTGGCGCAATGTGCTCAGGGGTCTTCATAGGGTTTGCAGCTTCAAAGTTAGGCTTCTCTAGGAAGTATCCGCCACCTTCAGGCATAAAGAACAATACATAACAGAAGACTATCAGGAAGCCTGCGACACCCATGATATCTTTTACTGTGTAGTAAGGGTGGAATGGAATACCATCTTTTGGCCAACCATTTTCATCCTTGTTCTTCTTAATTTCGATACCGTCAGGGTTGTTTGAACCCACTTCATGTAGCGCAATTAAGTGTAAGAATACCAATACCACTAGCACTAAAGGCAATGCGATAACATGCAGTGCAAAGAAGCGGTTTAGTGTTGCACCAGAGACAACAAAGTCACCTCGTATCCACAAAGTCAGGTCATCGCCTATGACAGGAATGGCACCAAACAGAGAGATAATGACCTGAGCACCCCAGTAGGACATCTGTCCCCAAGGAAGCAGGTAGCCCATAAAGGCTTCAGCCATCAGTACGAGGAAGATCAGCATACCGAACAACCAGAGAAGCTCTCTTGGCTTTTGGTAAGAACCGTAGATGATACCTCGGAACATGTGCAAGTAGATCACAACGAAAAATGCTGAAGCACCCGTGGAGTGCATATAACGCAACAACCAACCGTACTCAACATCACGCATGATATATTCAATTGACGCAAAAGCGCCTTCAGCTGTTGGTACATAGTTCATGGTCAACCAGATACCTGTTAGTAACTGGTTAACCAGAACTAACATAGCTAGTGAGCCGAAGAAGTACCAAAAGTTAAAGTTTGTTGGTGTCGCATACTGGCCAACATGACGGTTATACGTCGCCGTCATAGGAATGCGAGCATCGATCCAATCAACAACATTCTTAATCATTATGCTGCTCCTTTATCGACACCGATGATGACATTGCCTTCATCGATATACTGATGTGGTGGAACAACTAAGTTCAATGGTGCAGGAACACCTGAGAATACACGACCTGCCATATCAAACTTAGAGCCATGACATGGACAGAAGAAGCCTGAAGGAACACCTTCAACCTGCTCACCGAACGTATCTGGTAAGTAAGTAGGAGAACAACCTAAGTGAGTACATAAACCCACTGCGATAAAGAACTCCGGATTGATTGAACGAACTGCGTTTTGAGCGTAAGAAGGCTGTTGCTCCTCAGCTGATGCAGGGTCGCGCAGTTGACTATCTAATGTGGCAAGGTTGTTTAGAATCTCTTCTGTACGGCGTACAACCCAGACAGGTTTGCCACGCCATTCAACACGGATCAACTGACCTGGCTCTACTTTGCTTATATTTACTTCAACCGGTGCGCCTGCAGCTTTCGCTTTGGCACTCGGATTCCATGACTTTATAAAAGGAACCGCTACAGCGACGGCACCTGCACCACCTACTACGGCGGTTGCTGCTGTCAGAAATCTGCGACGTCCGGTATCGACTGGCGCATTGCTCATCCACTTATCTCCAGAGAGTGTTGGAATTTTTGTTTTAGATTATTTTTAAACTTTGGGTTTTACCCCAAAAGTCAAAAACGAAACTTGAGGCGGGGCTCATTATAGCCAAAAATTAGAACCAGATCATAGTAAATCAGATAACAAAGTTAACTATGTAATGAAAATAGCTGTTCCAGCTCAAAAAACATTCAGCTTCCTATACAAATAAAACAAATAAACCCATAGATAAGTGGTAAAAAAGAAATAGCATATCTCACTAAATTAGTAAGTTATCACTATTAAGCAAAAAAAAGCCCGGCATAAGCCGGGCTTTTAATTCAAATAGCTTTATTTCGCCAGTGGGCTCTTCATATATTTGAAGAATTCACTATCAGGCTCAAGCACCATCACGTTAGAATCATTTTCGAAACTTGACTTATAGGCCTCTAAGCTACGCACAAAGCTGTAGAACTCAGGATCTTGAGAAAATGTATCAGCATAAATCTTAGCTGCTGTTGCATCCCCTTCACCTCGAACCTCAAGTGCTCGACGCTGTGCATCTGCAAGCAGGATGGTCACATTAGCGTCAGTCTTTGCCTTGATGATCTCAGACTGTTCCATACCTTGTGCTCTATGCTCTTTCGCTACCGCGTTACGCTCAGCACGCATACGCTGGTAAATACTTGAGCTCACATTAGAAGGTAAGTTAATCTGCTTAACTCGAACATCAACCACTTCAATACCTAGATCTTCAGAACTCTCAGCAGCATTTCTCAGTGCATCTTCCTGAAGTTCATCACGGCTACCCGAAACAATCTCTTTAATGGTACGGCGGCCAAACTCGGTACGAAGATCGTTATTGATCTTACGCTGGAGTAATGACTCGGCATTGGCTTTGATACCACCATTGGTCGAAAGATAGTATTTCTCGTGATCTTTGATTCGCCACTTCACATAAGAGTCGACCATAAGATCTTTCTTCTCTGAAGTTACAAATCGGTCTGCCGCGCCGTCCATTGTCTGAATACGCGAATCAAGGTACTTGATCTTATCGATCATAGGTATCTTAAGATGCAAGCCAGGCTCATAAATGCGTGTTACACCCTCATCTTTCAGGATCTTACCGAAACGTGAAACAATCGCTCTTTCACCTTCGTTAACCACTAGAATCGATGATAAGAATACAGCAACGAGGACAGCAGCAATAATCGCAACAAGTCTACCCATGATTAATTCCTCCCCTGACGTTCGCCACGAGCTGGACGTGAATCTAACGGTATACTAGCGTGACTAGGTGAACCATAAGATGAAGCTGCAGACGAACTCGCACTTGAGTTGTTACTTACTTTTTTTGGCTGACCTTCGGACTGACTTTTTTGCATCAACTTATCCAGTGGTAGATACATCATGTTGCCACTGTTTTTAGCATCAACTAAAACCTTACTCGTGCCGCTCATTACCTCTTGCATTGCATCAAGGTACATACGCTCACGCGTCACTTCTGGGGCCAATTTATACTCAGGTAAAAGCAATGCAAATCGTGCAACCTTACCTTTAGCTTCTAGGATTTCACGCTCTTTATAAGCATTAGCTTGCTGCTCCATGCGCTGTACCTGACCACGGGCCTTTGGCTCGATAGCACGTGCATAAGCTTCTGCTTCACGAATAAAGCGTTGCTCATCTTCCTGAGCTGCAATCGCATCATCGAAAGCATCTTTAACCTCTTCAGGCGGACGTGCAGGCAAGAAGTTCACATCAACAATATTGATACCTAGCTTGTAAGGCTCGATAATTCTTTCGACCTCTTCCCAAGTATCACGACGGATCTGATCACGACCAGTGGTCAAGATATCATCCATCTTATTGTGTCCGACCACATAACGTAGCGCACTATCAGTGGCTTCACGCAAACTTTCATTTGCATCAACAGCACTGAACAAGAAAAGATAAGGATCTGTCACTCGATATTGAACATCTAGCTCAACTAAAACCACATTCTCATCTGAGGTTAAAATTGTGCCAGAAGCAGGGATCGAACGAACTGTGCTCACATTAACTGGAAACACCTCATCGATAAATGTCGCCTTCCACTGTAATCCAGGGTCAACTTCACCAATATATTGGCCAAATCTTAGTGCTACGCCCTTCTCAGCCTCTTTTACTGTGTAGAAACCAGAAAGTCCCCACACAACAATAGCGATACCCAACACAATGATAAGACCGAATGAGCTTACAGCTGGTCCTGAACCATTGCCTTTTCCGCCGCCAAAGCGCTTTGAAAGGTTACGAAACACTTCATCTAAATCAGGTGGTCCCTTATCGTTACCACTTTTATTTCCCCAAGGGTCTTTATTTCCCTTGTTACCGGGCTCGTTCCAAGCCATTTAGCACTCCATAGGTGTATGAAATAAACGAGATTAAAAAAAACTACTCTACTACTGATGGTTCAATAATAAAGGTCTCTAACTCTCCATCGCTCTGTTTTAACAATCGATGCCAGTCGGCTTCGAGTATATCAACAGATAAAATACAGTTCCCCAGATCGTCGTACGTTTTCTGCTGTATCACGTCAAGTCGGTAAAACTGACCAAGATAATGCCCAGCATTTGCCGGGATCCGCAAGGATAACTCTAAAACGACTTTACCAACAATTACATTGATAGCTTCTTTTACGAGCTCCAAGCCTTTTTTCTGCTGGGCCGAAACCCATACTCTTGTAGGTACGCCTTCGTCATCATAATCGATCCTAGGGCTTACCTCCTCTAACAAGTCAATCTTATTACAGACGACAAGTTGAGGTATATCTTCTGCGCCAATCTCTTTCAGCACACTCTGCACTTGCTCAAAGTTATCCCCCATATTTTCGTCATGACAATCAACAATATGGAGCAATAGATCCGCTTCTCGGGTTTCCTGTAGCGTTGCTTTAAACGCCGCCACTAAATCATGTGGCAAATGGCGAATAAAACCTACGGTATCAGCTAAGATCACTCCACCGTTCTTTAAATCCAGCTTTCGCAAGGTAGGATCTAATGTAGCGAACAGTTGGTCAGCAGCATAAACCTCTGAAACTGTCAGCGAGTTGAACAAAGTTGATTTACCCGCATTGGTGTAACCAACTAATGAAACTGTCGCCATATCACTTCTACGGCGCGCTCTTCTGCTCTGCTCTCGCTGTTTATCAACTTTTGCTAAACGCTTATTAATGGTAACTATTCGACCACGGAGTAATCGTCTATCGGACTCGAGCTGAGTTTCCCCAGGCCCTCGCATCCCAATACCACCTTTTTGGCGTTCCAGATGCGTCCACCCACGAATAAGGCGAGTCGACATGTGGCGCAACTGCGCTAGCTCCACTTGTAACTTACCTTCGTAGGTTCGTGCTCTCTGGGCAAATATATCTAGAATAAGCGTTGTACGATCTAATACTCGACATTGGCATACCATCTCGAGATTTCTCTCTTGAGCTGGACTTAATGCATGATTAAAAATGACTACATTAGCCTCTGTCGCAGCAACCATAGCTGCAAGCTCATCAGCCTTACCAGAACCAACAAAAAACTTTCGGTCTGGTGAACGGCGACTCGCAGTGATCACTCCAACTTGTCGGGCACCTGCTGATTCAACCAAAAGCTGCAATTCAACTAAGTCTTCCCTGCGATCTTCATCGGAGAAATCAATATGGACAAGAACGGCATCCTCACCCGCCTCATAACGATCAAACAAAAAGCTTACTCCTTAACAAAATTACTCTCCGGCTTCATCTTGCTGGCCATTTTGTGCTGGCGTAGCGTGATGATTGCTCACATTAAATGGACGTGCTGGTACAACTGTTGAGATAGCGTGCTTGTATACCATCTGACTTACAGTGTTCTTTAGCAAGATTACAAATTGATCAAATGACTCAACTTGACCTTGAAGCTTAATGCCATTAACAAGATAAATTGAAACAGGAACGCGCTCACGGCGTAGTGCGTTCAAAAACGGGTCTTGTAAAGATTGCCCCTTTGCCATTTTATAATTTCCTTTTTATTAATAATAAGTAGTAAAACTAATACAACAAACTTTCTTGTTTAAATTTAGTATTATATAGCGAGAAAGAATTAGCTAGCGACAATGTCGCAATATGTTAGTTAGATTAGTATCTAACCCACTCTCCAACCAATTTAACTCTGGCCATCCTCTCAGCCATGTTAATTGACGCTTAGCCAATTGCCTAGTAGCAATTACCCCTTTTTCGACCATAGTATTATAGTCATAATCACCATCGAGGTGCTGCCAGCACTGTCTATAACCAACACACCTCATTGATGGTAGAGCTAGATGAAGATCTCCTCTATCTCTGAGGGCTTGAACTTCTTCTACGAATCCTTGATTTAACATCAATTTGAATCTTTCTTCTATAGAAAGATGTAACAGTTTTCGATCTTTTGGTGAAATCGCAAACTGAACGACATCATATGGCAGCGGTTCACTCTTAGTTTGAGTCAACTCAGTCATTGTTTTGCCGCTGATCCTAATGACTTCTAACGCCCTAATGAGCCGTTGAGGATCATTTGGATGTATCCGCTCGGCCGAGATAGGATCCAGTCGTTTTAATTCGTCATGCAACTGTTGCCAGCCGTGTAAATCAGCTTCCTCAACAATCGCGGCTCTAATATTCTCATCAGCCGCAGGTAAAGGAGAGAGCCCTTCAAGCAAGGCTTTAAAATAGAGCATGGTGCCGCCGACAAGTAAAGGGGTCTTACCCATCTTCACTATATCTGCAATCTCTTCTAAAGCATCATTACGAAAATCTGCAGCAGAATAAGTCTCCAGCGGATCTCGAATATCAATCAAGCGATGAGGCGCAAGCGCTAACTCTTCAGCTGTTGGTTTAGCGCTACCAATATCCATACCTCGATAAACCAAAGCCGAATCAACTGAGATAATTTCACAGTTATGTTCTTTGACGAGCTCCATAGCTAACGCGGTCTTCCCTGAGGCAGTCGGCCCCATAAGAGTTAGCACTTTTGGTAATCTTGCTTCAGTCACTCGCTTAATATTCCCAATAACTCGGAATCAACCCAAATTGACTCAATAATTTACTGATTATCTTCTAACCATGTTCCCCAAGGTAAAAAGATAGCTTTTTCAAATAACGCTTGTTGCTCTTCTGTATTGCATTTAAGGAACTCTTGCCATATTTGCAATACAGACTCAATCTGTAACTCACCATGTTTTGCGAACCAAGCTGCTAGTGCTTCTTGACTAGGCTCTTCAAATCGTAGCCACTGCAATAAGTCTGGGATAACACTGACTAATTGGCTCTTCCTTAAATATGGGGGCACTTTCTTTATAATCAACTGCCCAAGACGAATTGTTAGCTCAATGCCAAGTTTTCGTAGCACCTGTTCTCTTTGAACCAGTGTCTCTTGCCAGTCACTGTCCATTGCAATTGATACTGGCATCAATAGAGGTTGACTAATTAGGCCACTTTCAAGCTTGGCCAGCAGCTGATATTGCAATAATTGTTGGGATACTTGCGAAATCGATAATAGAGAGAGCTTCTCGCCTTCTGCTATGACCCAGTATTTATCGGCTAGGACTTGAGGCATTTGACTTGCCTCACTGCTTATTGGCTTCTCGGTTCGTGCAACAGGCACATCTGGTGTGGTTAACAGAGCACGGTATGAAGCAATACTCGCTGCAGATGGCAGCTCAGCCTGAGGACGACCGACTGAGCGATTAAAACTTGAAGCGGCAGTTTGTCCATGCGCCTTTGGAGTTGCTGCGGTGATACTTGGTAAGGATTCACTAACCCTATGGCTCTGCTCCCCTTGTGACGGAGTCAATTGATAGGAGTTAGACTCGTTCACCTCATAGTGGTGAGGCTTAATACTCTGATAACTTGGCTCTTCCATAGGCGAATGACCAACAGATTGGCTATCACCAACTTGAGTTAAGGCAGATTGGAGCGCCTGCAGTATAAAATCATGAACATAGCGGCTTTGATGGAAACGCACCTCATGCTTAGCTGGGTGTACATTCACATCGACTTGATGGGGGTCAAGCTCTAACATGAGCACATAACTCGCTGAGGGCCCTGTAACATGCTCAGAGAACGCCTGCCTAACAGCATGATTAACTAACCGGTCACGAACAAGTCGACCATTAACATAAAAGTATTGCGTATCTGACGCAGGAGACTCAAAGAAAGGTGACTGAATATAACCACTGAGTTTAAGCCCTTCATGCTCGCAATTGACTTCAATTGCTTGCTGAGCAAACTTTTTACCGCTGACCTGAGCTAAGCGTTGTAAATACTGTTCTGATGATTTAGCTGGACGATAGTTTCTAACTGTCTTACCCGCATTTTTTAAAGTGAAATGTATATCACTTCTCACAAGCGCAATACGCTTAAGCCACTCATCAATATGAGTGAACTCAGTCTTATCACTTTTTAGAAAGCGCCTTCTTGCCGGCGTATTGAAAAAAAGGTCGACCGCTTCCACGGTAGAGCCTACGGGATGAGCGGCGGGTATGACTTTAACCGCCATATCAGAGCCTTCAGCATAGGCCTGCCACGCTTCGCTTTGCTCGGCAGTCCGAGAGGTCAGTGTTAGCCTAGAGACGGAACTAATACTGGCAAGTGCTTCACCACGAAAACCAAAACTCAAAATAGCGTCTAGGTCATCTAATGTGCTCAACTTAGAAGTAGCATGCCGTGACAGTGCAAGCGCAAGTTCCTCTTTAGGAATTCCTGAGCCATTGTCATGGATTTTAATCAGCTTGCTTCCACCCTTGTCAATCTCAATGTCGACACGAGTTGCACCTGCATCTAGGCTGTTTTCAACTAACTCTTTAATGACTGAAGCCGGTCTCTCAACAACTTCACCAGCTGCTATTTGGTTAGCTAATTGAGGTGGAAGTATCTGAATTGTCATAATTTCAGCTCTCAATTAAGGTACTAAATTTAGTACATGAACCGAACACAAGCTTAATAAGCTACGCACGAGGAATAGCTAGCTTCTGTCCTATTCGAATATTATTAGATTTCAAGTTATTAGCTTTTTTTATACTGGAAACGGTAACTTGATATTTGTGAGCAATCACAGATAAAGACTCACCTTTACGCACACTGTGTTTAATTGAGCCCTTGCTTGCCATTAAAGAGTTCACAGGTGGGTTGCTTTCGAAATATCTCAGCACACCTTTTTGCACCGCTTTAGCAATATTGTTTTGATGGTCTCTTTGTGACAGTAGTCTCTCCTCTTTATGATTCGAGATGAAACCAGTCTCAACCAATATTGATGGAATATCTGGAGACTTTAATACGCCAAAGCTTGCCGACTCTGGCTTATGCTTGTGTAATTTGGTGACTTTCCCCAGGTGAGACAAGACATCATCAGCAATATTATGACTAATTGCCATTGAGCGATCCATAGACATATCAAGTAAAGTCATTGCTAAATACTGTTCATTATCAGTATTTTGAATAATCTCACCAGCCCCGCCTAACAGCTCAGAGTGTTTCTCTTTATGCTCCAGCCATCGACCAATCTCACTATTAGCTCGTCGCATAGATAGTACCCATACCGATGCACCTCTTGGCTGTGGAGATGTAAAAGCATCAGCATGAATGGACACAAGAAGGTCAGCCTTACTATTTCTAGCTATCTCAGAACGCTTATTAAGATTCACAAAATAGTCCCCCGTACGAGTCATCACAGCTCTCATACCAGGTGTGGCATTAATTTTAGCTTCAACTTTTTTGGCTATCTGCAAAACAACTGTTTTTTCATAGATCCCTGTAGGACCAATAGATCCGGGATCATCACCACCATGCCCAGCATCAATGGCAACAATAACGTCACGAAGCTGCTGCTTTGATTGACTCGGCTGACTTTGCTTACTCGCAGAACTTGAGCCGCTATCGTCCAAATCAACAACTAATCGATTCCCATATGGTGATGTTGGAGGAAGAGCAAATAGACTCGCTTTAACAGGCTTTACAAGATCGATAACTAAACGCAGCGTCCCCTTTGAAGGCGGTTTGCTGATCCTGACCTTTTTAACGAGCTTACTGTTATTAGCAAGCTTACTCAGGTTAAATGCTGTCGAAGTCCCTTTAAGATCAACGACCAGCCGGTAAGGCCCAGTTAAATTAAAGTAGGTATAATCAGGTGTCTTGCTAAGGTCAAACACGATACGTGTCGACTCTGGAGCCGCCCAGATACGAACACCATCAAGCTTATTCGCACTGTGGGCAAAAAAAGAAGCCATTAGTGAAAGTAAAACAAGAGTAGATTTTAGAAGCTTATCGATTCTTATCATTATTATTTAAATTTACTCAGCAACGCTTGTCCCTTAGCTGAGCCTGAGGTTATCTCTACCTCACGACTCGCATCAACATACTTAATTTCAATACTGATATCAGCAGTTGGCATTAAACCATGGCCACGATCAGGCCACTCAACAATACAGATACTACGATCGGTGAAATAATCTCTAATCCCCATGAACTCAAGCTCTTCAGGATCACTCAGTCTATAAAGATCGAAGTGAAAGAGATCTATATCTGCAAACTCATAAGGCTCAACAAGTGCATAGGTAGGGCTTTTAACGGCGCCTGTATGACCTAACCCCTGAATTAAACCGCGGCTCAGGGTCGTCTTACCTGCACCAAGATCACCCGCTAAGTTCAGTGTTAAGGGGGGCGAAACTAACTGCGCTAAGCGTGTCCCAAGCTCGACTGTATCAAGCTCACTATTCAAAAAAACCTTAACCGATGACATGTTGTTGAGTTTACCTATCTAAAACTAATTCTAACCTGTTACTTTATACCAATTAGCCTATCAGCTAAACAGATTTCACTCTTGGTTTATTAAAGGTTATTAACCAGAGAACGAATATGCGGCATAAGATCACTCGCTAACATGCCCCTTTCTCCCGCAACGGCGGCTCTATCAGCAGCTTCTCCGTGAACAACCACCCCCATAACAGCCGAATCTAATATCGAAAAACCTTGAGACATTAAAGCGCCAATAATGCCAGAAAGCACATCACCACAACCTCCGCTCGCCAAACCAGGGTTGCCTACAGGAGCCACATAATAATGCTTTCCATCATAAATTAGGGTTCCAGGCCCTTTTAAGACCACAACACCACCATATTTTTGCTGAATATCTCTAACAGCTGCGAACCTATCTCGTTCAACTTCTGCAATACTAACCCCTAGTAAGCGTGCAGCCTCTCCACTATGAGGAGTCAGCACCCTGCCATCACACCTAGTGTGTTCTTCGCTCAATAGGTTCAGAGCATCGGCGTCAATCACACAGGGCTTATCACTTAGTCCAACAGCTTTTAGTAAGTTATAACCCCAAGTTTGTTTACCAAGCCCTGGACCTATCACTAATGTGTGTGCCCAGCCAAGCCTTAAGTACACCTCCATATCGACAAGCTCACAGCCCCAGAACATAAGCTCTGGTCGATTGGCATTTACAGTATGCTGATGTTCAGGGCGCGATATTACTGTTACTAGCCCAGCGCCCGACCTTAAACATGCTTCGCCAGCAAGTCTCACAGCTCCAGACATGCCAACATCACCGCCGATAACGGTGACCTTACCTGACAGGCCTTTATGAGTATCTCTATCTCTCGGAGCTAGCCTATCGTTAATGTAGCTAAGGGATACTCTTGAAAAATCAGTTTTAGGTAAAAACTCACTTAAGCCAAGCTCAGCTAGCGCTAGTTCACCACAGCAATGCCTTGCATGTCCTGTGAGCAGGCCGCGCTTTAATCCACCAAAAGTGAGCGTCATATCAGCTTTGATAGTCGTTAGTCCACTGCCTGTGTCTGGGTTTAGCCCAGAAGGGACATCCAAGCTCAACACCCATGCTGGACTGTCATTAACCAGCTGTACAAGCTGCTTAATACCATCCCGTAACTCCCGGGTAATTCCTGTACCTAGTAAGCCATCAACAATAACTTTGGCATCTATAGGTAGCGCCCCACAAAAAGATAAAACTTCACCACCTGCATCTATAAACTGCTGCCGCACCTCATTAAGCTCTGGCCTAGTTTTGCTCAAGTTAGACTCAGGCTCTATGGCAACTAAAGCCACTGAGTAACTCGCTTCAAGTAATCTACGTGCACAACTAAATGCATCAGCACCGTTATTACCATATCCTGCAATCACTAATATGTGACAAGGAGCAGGGAAAATTGATTGCACCTTCATAAACGCAGCAGCACCAGCAGATTCAATCAGGTCAATAACGCTAGATGTACCACTGCTAACGAACTGGTTCTCAGCCTCTTGTATCTGCTTGCTGGTATACATATTGTGGGGAAGTACTGAACAGTTCTCTAGCATTAAAAGCTCTCCTTAAGAGCGAAATATGGTTAATAAACACACAAGGTAAGATTAGTGTAATTAGAGCCTAAACTCTCAAATAGATTCACTGAAAATCTTAGTTAGATGCGCATAAGTTGATCTTGAACAATAAATCCCATTAACAGGATTTACCTTGCCAGTAATAACTTCGTTTCATCTATCGATTACTTGATTTTGTAACTATGTTTCGATAACGCACTTTTTAATTAACAAATAAAAAAAGGCACCGTTAGGCACCTTTTTCGTTACGCATTAAAACGCAAGTTACATTATAGAATCATTAAAATTGAGCTTATAGGTCATCCATTCGAATGCTACTGTGTACGAGTCTTTGCTGCTGGATCTTCTCAACTCGAACTAGGTCATTAAGTGCACCAGCGATATCTGAACATGAAGAGTGCTCAGCAGTTTTCTGTAGTAGGTCAATCAAACGATTATCCAAATTAAGATGAAGATCTAATACATCCTCTTCGGACATATTGGCTGTCAATACAGTGTCATGACACCTTTTAACAAAGTCTTCGAAGCTGATATCTTTATACCAAGTATCTAACACCTTCTTCGGCGCTTCATCTATATAATTCTCTAGCTTTTCAGACACTGATTTCTGATGCTGCTGAAAATATTCAAGCATCATTTTGACTCTGGTTGAATCGGCTTCAACTTGTAAACGGCTATATAATTTAGCCATCTCAATTCGGCAAGTTGCAACATAACCTAGTAGTTCGCTTAACTGTTGAAATCGCATTATCGCACTCCAAAAATACTTGCCAAAAGCTGGCTCAATTAATCATCTATGTGACCATTATGGGGACAAATTGAAAATGAATACTTGAACAAGTTCAAACTTTGCTACTTCTTAGTCAGCTACATTAGAGATTGTTAAAGAGTTTCGTTGTCCGTCACGTAAAAGGCTATAAGGTGATACAAGCGGAAATTAATAAAATAATGAGAGCTATGAGACTTAATTAGGACACCAGGTCCTAACGAGTAGAAAGCAGTGAAATTGTAGGAGTTAGTGTTTAGGTTGAGGGGGCTTTAGAAAGATGGAGGTTGGAGTCAGCCTTTTTAAAAGAGGTGGATTCGAACCTATTATAATTTCAAGATAGCTTTAATTTAGCTAAAAGTTGAGTATCGACTATTTCTACAAGCACAACTGAGCTAAAGAAGTTTTGACAAGCTTTGGGATGATTATTTTCAGAAAAGATGAAATTAGAAGAAAAATTGGAGCGACATATCGGGTTCGAACCGATGACCTATACCTTGGCAAGGTATCGCTCTACCAACTGAGCTAATGTCGCGTAATCTTTTTAAATTGGAGCGACATATCGGGTTCGAACCGATGACCTATACCTTGGCAAGGTATCGCTCTACCAACTGAGCTAATGTCGCTTAAAACTTTTATCTTAAAGACCTTGGTCAATCTCTAAGCTTTTAATTTGGAGCGACATATCGGGTTCGAACCGATGACCTATACCTTGGCAAGGTATCGCTCTACCAACTGAGCTAATGTCGCTTAAAACTTTTATCTTAAAGACCTTGGTCAATCTCTAAGTTTTTAATTTGGAGCGACCATTCTTTTCATAAAGAGTGGGTTCGAACCGATGACCTATACCTTGGCAAAAAGAAGGTATCAACTCTCTCGAGGAGATCAACTGAGCGAATGTCGCTTCAATTTTTAATTTGGAGCGACATATCGGGTTCGAACCGATGACCTATACCTTGGCAAGGTATCGCTCTACCAACTGAGCTAATGTCGCATATCAACTTTATTCTGCACAAGCAGTAAAAGTTGAGGCCGCATTATATGAGAATTTCATATTGCTGCAACCCCTTCTTGAAAATAAATTGACTGATTGGTCAAATTTTAAATACTTTAGCGCGATAATACTGCAATTCGGCAATGGATTCTTGGATATCAACTAAGGCTTTGTGAGTTCCTTGCTTAGTAAAGCCATCCATTAACTCAGGGCTCCAGCGGCGGGTTAGCTCTTTTATAGTACTGACATCGATATTTCGATAGTGAAAATAGTCCTCTAACTTGGGCATATACTTATTCATGAAGCGTCTGTCTTGCCCTATGCTATTTCCACACATAGGCGATACACCTTGTGGTACATATTTAGAAATAAACTCAATTGTCATTGCGACAGCATCATCTTCACTGTATTGGCTAGCTTTCACTCGCTCCACTAAGCCAGATTCACCATGATGCTTTTGATTCCAATCATCCATTACTGCTAGCTGTTCATCAGTTTGATGAATGGCGATAACAGGCCCTTCAGCGAGGATATTTAACTCTGAATCTGTCACTATCGTTGCGATCTCGATGACTCTATCAACATTGGGTTCTAACCCTGTCATCTCTAAATCTACCCAAATGAGATTGTTTGCATCTGCAACCATTGATCTGCCTTATTCTTCCTGTTTGCCTAAATTCAGGCTTTTTTGTTTAAGACCGTGTATCATACTGCTTTTTTAAGTAACGCAAAATCACCTTATTTACGATGACAAACCTGTGAGCAAAAAGAAACCCCTAAGTCAGGGTCAAAGACGCCGAATGCGAGCCAATCAAGAAAAAAGGCTGCAAAAGAAAGATTCAGCTAACAACGCCCCTGAACTACAGGATAGTTCACTTGGGCCAGAACAGCTCGGAACTGTTATATCACGTTTTGGACAACATGCAGATGTTGAAACTGAAACGGGTCAGGTCGTACGCTGTAATATCCGCAGAAATATTCAAAGTCTAGTCACTGGTGACAAGGTGATTGCTCGGCTAGCTCAAGATATTGACTCTGGCATTTCTGGTGTTGTTGAAGCCGTTCATCCAAGGCATTCCTTACTCTCTAGGCCAGATCTTTATGACGGCATCAAGATTATCGCTGCCAATATCGATCAAATCTTAATTGTCTCTTCGGTTGTACCCAGCTTTACGACACAGATCATCGATCGCTATTTAGTCGCTGCCGAAGATACTGGCATATCACCCATCATCGTACTCAATAAAACAGATCTTCTAACGGATGAAGAGCGCCCCGCTGTTGATGCTGCTCTTCAACGTTATCAAGATATTGGCTATTCCGTCTATAAAGTCAGTAGTAAATCAGGTTTAGGTGTTGATGCGATCAAAGATCTGTTAGACAAGAAGGTCAGCGTCTTTGTAGGCCAATCGGGCGTGGGTAAATCTTCGCTTATTAACGCCATGATGCCAGATGCAGAATTACTTATTGGTGATGTATCTCAAAACTCAGGCTTAGGCCAGCATACAACCACTACAGCTAAGCTTTTGCATTTTGCTAGCGGTGGTGACTTGATTGACTCTCCTGGTGTACGTGAATTTGCCCTTTGGCATTTACCAGCAGAAAGAGTCAGTGAGTGTTTTGTCGAATTTAGAGAATACCTAGGAACCTGTAAATTCAGAGACTGTAAACATAAAAGTGATCCTGGTTGCGCCATCACAGCAGCATTTAAAGATGGCGCCATAGCAGAAGATCGTTACAACAATTATCACAGAATTATTGCAAGTCTGGATGAACAACGTCACGCGAGACATTTCAGGTCTGGCGATGAGTAATACTCAATTGATGCAAAGATCATTCAAAAAATTAAGGGAAGAAAAACGTGGATAAAGTGAAAATTGCATTGCAATACATCATGCCGAAGCATTTGGTATCTCGTCTTGTTGGTAAACTTGCCGCAGCCGAGCTTGGTGCGGTGACTACCGCATGTATAAAATGGTTTATCAAGCAATACAAAATTGACATGAGTGAAGCTGCACAAAGTGAGCCTGAAGCTTACAAAACGTTTAACCAGTTTTTCACCCGCCCGCTAAAAAGCGGCATGCGCCCAATATATGATAATGAACAATATATTGTTCACCCTGTCGATGGTGCTGTGAGCCAATTAGGGCCAATTAAAGACGGACAAATATTTCAAGCTAAAGGGCATGAATATTCATCACTTGCACTACTTGGTAATCAAGCCGATGATGCTAAACGCTTCGAAGATGGTGATTTTGCTACGATCTATTTAGCGCCGAAAGATTATCACCGCATACATATGCCAGTTAAGGGCACGTTATCTAAGATGACTTATGTCCCAGGTGAGCTTTTTTCAGTCAACCCATTAACTGCTGAAAATGTTCCTGGCTTATTTGCTCGTAACGAGCGAGTCGTTGCAATATTCGAAACTGAGATTGGCCCTATCGCTATGGTACTAGTAGGTGCAACCATAGTTGCCAGTATCGAAACGGTATGGGCTGGTACTGTGACCCCACCAACGGGTAAAAACGTATTCACATGGGAATACCCAACTGAAGGTCCAGACGCACTGACATTAGATAAAGGTGCAGAGATGGGAAGATTTAAGCTGGGCAGCACTGTGGTCATGCTATTTGCCAAAGATGCACTCGACGAATTCGCCGATAATGTAGAGCCTAAAGCTGTTACCCGAATGGGACAAGCATTTGCAAAGATAGAGGATTAACCTGACTAAGTCTGGTCATCAGGTTTTTACTCCCTAGGTATAGATGGAGCCTTGATGAACCAAGCAACTAACACTCAACATTCAGGATTACTCCAATTACACCTCGCTGTGCTACTTTTTGGTGGCACAGCGCTTTTCTCTAAGCTCATCCCCCTAAGCGCTCTCGATATCACAGTCCTTCGCTGTGCTGTTGCAGCAGTCGTATTAGCAATAATAGTTAAAGCAAGTAAGGGAAACCTCTCACTACAAGCATCAAAAGATTACTTTATCGCTATAGGCTTAGGCATTATTGTCAGCCTTCACTGGGTGACCTATTTTGCCTCAATGCAGCTTTCATCAGTTGCTATCGGTATGATTGCTTTTTTTACTTACCCTGTTATGACAGTGCTCATTGAACCCTTATTCACAGGTCAGAAAATACAAGGTGTAGATATACTCAGCGGGATAACGGTATTAATTGGCGTAATGCTACTCATACCTGAAGCCAACTTAGGAAACGATGTCACACTAGGCATAGCAATTGGGATCTTGTCTGCAGCACTCTTTACTGCTCGAAACATTCTTCATAAAAGATATTTTTCGGCCTACTCAGGCACTAAAGCAATGTTCTACCAAACCGCTGTAGCAGTATTATTTTTAGCACCTTGGCATAGTGTTGATATCACTCAAGTTGAGCAAGGCGTATGGGGTTTGATTTTATTATTAGGTGTTGTATTCACAGCCGCTCCCCACTCGCTTTTTACCTCAGCGCTTCGCCATCTGAGTGCTAAAACTGTTAGCTTAGTCTCCTGTTTACAACCTTTTTATGGTGCAGTATTAGCCCTAATATTTTTAGGTGAACAGCTTGATCTAAAAACGGCTATTGGTGGTACCTTAGTGGTTGCAACCGCGATATTCGAAACAACACAAAGTAGAAAATCAGCAAAGAGAAATTAAATCCGTAAGCATAAATACAAAGCATACTCTGCAAATATGTATTTATTTCTTTTTTTCTGATGAATATCACAACTTTTCCCAAAAAAAAGAAGCTATATAATTTATGGTTTATTGTTAAGATACCCCTGTCTCTTTTTCAGCCTGCATCCCAATATGCTTCCTAATATACGCACAGCCCTTCTACTACTTATCACATTATTAAGCTTCAGTGCCTTTGCTAGTTCTCCACTTGATATTAATAAGCGCCTAGGGCTTTCTCAACCTTCAGCCAACTTAACGGCAGAGCAAAAGCTTGAGCATATTGAACGTAATATTAAAGAGCAGGAACAACTCGAAGAAAACCATGTAGCGCTAATTAATCAATATCAAGAGCACAAACAGAACCTAGAGCAGCAACTAAAAGAAGCACAAGCCCCTTTAGTTCGCTCTAAAAAAAGACAGCTTACCCAACAAGCTTCTTTGGCTTATTTACGACTTTCTGAGCTGAAAGAGGTCTATGCAGATCTCAATATCAAAGTCACAGAACTCATTAAGCAGCATAACCAGCTACCATCTCAAATTTCAGCAGCTCGAAAAGCATTAGCTCAACACAAAAAAAACCAACTGAGTGATTCAGAGGGTATACAAGCGCAGTTATTAAAAGCACAACGCCACCTCTATACCCAAACCCTATCAACACTGGAGCTTGAGCTAGCCAGCAGCCAAAAACGTATTAACCTCAACCAACAGCAGATGCTGCTCGTAAGGCAACAACTCTCTCAACAGGAAGGGCTAATAGAAAGCATCAATAAAGCGACTGCCGAGCAGCGCCTAAAAAGAACCGATGCAACCATAGCTAACAGCCTTATTGAAACACCAACAGAAGTAGACCCTTTAACACAAACCTTAAGTGGACTAAATAAAGGTTATGCGGAGCAATTAAAAGATTTAACCCATAAAACAAATGAAGTCGTACTTGAGCAGGAAGATGCAGAAAACCTCTATCAACTTCAAGCTAAACAACTCAATAATATTCAACAGCAAGTCGGTTTAATTAAGCTTAACTCAGCTTTTGGTGAACGTTTTTTGCAAATGCTACAGTCTTTACCCTCTCCGCCTAATCAGGAAAAGCTACAGTCGAAGATTGCCCAAGCCAGGTTAGCGAGATACCAATTAGATCAAGATCAAACCCTTAATACGCAACAACAGGCCGGCAGTGAATCCTATACAAGCATTCAGAAAAAACTGTTAGCTTCTCAACATGATTTAATTGCACAGCTGATACAGAGCCAAGATCTTTATCTCAGTGAGCTCACAGACTTAAGAGTGATCAACGAGCAATTAACTCAGCAAAATATCGCGTTAAGTAATATTTTGAATGAACATCTGTTTTGGGTTCCGAACGCGAACTCAATTGATAAACTCTGGGTAACTGACCTATTTCAGAGTGTAAAATGGCTTGCAGGACAAGCGATTTGGCCAGATACCTTTAAATCATTTGATGAGCAAAGCCACTATTGGTCGTGGTGGATAATCTTGCTGGTACTTTGCTTAGTCGCGCAAGATCTTGTCACGCCTAAATTCAAGAAGGCAATGGCAAATGACATTACCTATGTCGGTAATGTTACTCAAGATCAGTTCAGCTTTACCTTTAGAGCCTTAATTAATTCATTAGCCTACAGTGTCATTAAACCACTACCGGTGATCGCAGCTGGGGCTATATTGCTTCTTTCTAGCAAGAACTTAACCGCTGCCATAGGTATGGCAACTTTGGTTATTGGTTTGCTTTATCTGCTCTACCGTTTCACTTACTTGCTAGCACTTGATCGCGGTCTACTAATCGGTCACTTTAAAGGTGAGCAATCGATAATTAGAGACGGACAAATCCGCTTTAAAACCTTCTTTGTGATGGCCATTCCTTTCTTGGCAGTGATGGGCTTTACTGAGTTTATCGACAACTCAGTACTGCGAAACAGCTTAGGTAGAGGAGCCTTCATTGTTTTTTGTATTATTCTCTTCGGCTTCTACAAAGATATTTTGTCTTTATCCAAAAAAGACAAGCATCAACATCAAGCTGATAAAAACAAAAAACTGTTGCAGCGTTTCCTATGGGCAGTGTTACTACTCGTGCCTCCTATCTGCGCAGTCTTAGCATTTAGAGGCTACTACTACACCGCATTTCAGGTGTTACTTCAGCTACAGCTATCACTACTCCTATCATTAGGATTTATGTTGCTCTACCAACTCATTAAACGTTGGATGCTAATTGAGCGCAGAAGAATCGCTTTTGATCGAGCAAAGGCTAGACGTGCAGAGATCTTACTGCAACGTGAGCGTGATGAAGACCCGCAAAATAGTAATGATTCACTCGATACTTACGAAGAACCAGTCGTTGATTTAGAGACCATTTCGAGTCAGTCACTAGGCCTGGTTCGCTCACTGCTACTGCTTGCATTTTTAGCCAGTTTAGTCGGACTCTGGACTCAGACCCATACCGCACTTTTCTCGCTTCTCGACGGAATAACACTCTGGACGAGTAACAGCATGGTCAATGGTATTGAGCAACAACTCCCTATAACCTTTAAATCTCTGCTACTAGGCTTAATCATTGTCGGTTTCTCATTGATGATTGCCACCAACCTTCCAGGTTTACTTGAGCTCACGATCCTACAAAGGTTAGACCTAACACAAGGAACAGGGTTTGCTATAACTACAGTCAGCCGCTACCTAGTGATCTTCATCGGTATTTTGAGTGGCTTTTCGACATTAGGGATGGAATGGTCAAAATTACAGTGGCTAGTTGCAGCACTCTCTCTCGGCCTAGGTTTTGGTCTACAAGAGATTTTTGCAAATTTCATCTCAGGTTTAATCATTCTCTTTGAAAAGCCAGTGAGAATCGGCGATACAGTAACGATTCGAGATCTCACTGGCACTGTCAGTAAAATTCAAATACGTGCCACCACGATTATTGATTGGGATAGAAAAGAGATCATTATTCCTAATAAAGCCTTTATCACTGAACAGCTGATAAACTGGTCACTCTCAGATCCCATCACAAGGGTTATAGTTTATGTGTCTGTTGCAAGAGACTCAGATCCAGCTCGCGTAGAAGCAGCGCTATACCAAGCAGTTAAAGAGTGTGATGATGCACTAGAGAGCCCTGAGCCTGAAGTGTGGTTTGCCGGTTTTGGTAAGCATACCCAAGACTACGAAGTCAGAGCCTACGCGAAAGATATGAACACACGCTGGCCCTTAAGGCATAAGCTTCATAAAAAGATCAGTAAAAAGCTACAAGAAAACCAGCTTGAGCTTGCTTACCCACAGCTAGAAGTGCACATTAATAATCCACAAAGTAAGGAAACGCAGGGGCTCATTAGAAGCTAATGATCATTTTTGCTCATCGAGGTGCTAGCGGGTATGCACCAGAAAACACCATGGCAGCCATGCGTAAAGCTATAGAGCTTGGTAGCCGTGCCATTGAACTCGATATTCACAATGTTGAGGGAGAGCTGTATGTCTTTCATGATCGACGTCTAGATAATGTCAGCAGTGGTACAGGCTTGATTGAAAAGGTAAGTCGCAGTTATCTAGACTCAATTAATGTAGCAGGTGAGCCTATTCCAACTCTGTGGCAGGTCATGGAGTATCTTAGTGAGTATCAATGCACAGTTAATATTGAATTAAAGGGCTTGAATAGCTTAGTCCCCTTCATCACGATCTACACTAAGCTAATTGAAGAACTACAATTCCCCCCTGAAGACCTGCTCATTTCATCATTTAATCACCAGCAGTTACTCCAATTTCGCCAGCGATTTCCTCACGCCTATTTAGCACCACTTTTTGAAGGGATAACGCTCAATTATATCGACACGATTAAGGCATTAAACGCTTACTCAATCCATCTCAGCCTAAGCTTTATTAATGAAGAGATGATAAGCCTTGCTCATGCAGAGGGAAGTAAGGTGTTTGTTTACACGGTTGATAATAGCGCTGATATGGTGCAGATAGCACAGATAGGAGTCGATGGCATTTTCACCAACTTTCCAGACAAAGCAATGAAACTTTTAAGCTCAAGTTAAAACACCTCGCTACACGCCTTCATTTTGGAATTGAAATTATTGAGCAAATATTCGATTTCATCCTAAACTATAGCTGAGCCTAGCTAAATTTGTTTATGCCGCTGCGCCCAAGCACCAATAATGGTAAATATACTAACGACCAAAACTAACAACCAGTGAGCTGAAAGCTGCGCCATATTTTTAGCTAGAAACGGACTTAAAGTCACAATAAGCAACCCATAACCAAAAGCGTTTACCAACACAAAAGCCAGTGTTCTGAGTACAAAGGAACGCCCGATAAGCTTTCGGCTTAGAAAGCGATTGATATCGGTTGCGAAAACGATCAAAAAGCAGGCAACCATTGCAGTAGCAATCTCATTAAGCCAGGGGTAGAGCAAAGAGCCAAGCTGATGAAAAATTGAAATAATATGTTCCATAACACGGTCCATAATTGTGGTGATGCCAATCGGGATAAGCCGTTAGCATAGGGGGAGTGATGCAGAGATACAAGCTACTATTATTAACCAGTGATAATGAGCGATATAGACGTTTACTTGAATCCTGTCACCTCCCCGAAATAGAGATCCTTGGGGATGAGACACGCAACGTGTCACAAGCAAATATCTGGTTAGCAGAGCCCTCTCTTGCAGCACCATTGCTGCCACATGCAACACATATCTCTTGGATGCAATCCACTCTGGCAGGGGTAGATGCGTTAGTGACACCTAGGCAACGAAAAGATTATCAACTGACCAATGTAAGAGGTATTTTCGGTCCTTTAATGAGTGAATATCTATTTGGCTATCTACTGGCCCACCAAAGAGAACATCACAAATACAAACAACAGCAAGAGAGACAGCTCTGGTTGCCAGGCAGTTTTAAAACGCTACAAAATCAACACCTTCTTTTACTAGGCACAGGGAATATTGCCAAACATATAGCACAAACGGCAAAACACTTTGGCATGCATGTCACAGGGATTAATCGAGGAGCTAAACCAACAAGAGGCTTCGATCAGGTTGATACCCTTGCAAATCTACCTAAATATTTATCTTGTGCTGATGCGATTGCCAGTATCCTTCCAAGCACACCTGAAACCAGAGGCGCACTGAATAGCCAAACTTTGTCATTAATGAAAACCGATGGAATCTTGTTTAACTTAGGTAGAGGCGATGTACTCGATCTTGATGCCTTATATCTACAACTGAGCACCCAAACATCGCAACATGCCATACTCGATGTGTTCAATCAGGAGCCGCTACCAAAAAACCACCCAATATGGATGTTAGATAACGTTGTGATCACCCCACATATCGCTGCGCCCAGCTTTCCAGAGCAAGTGGTTGAGATTTTTACCAATAACTATCACAAGCTATTAAAAGGCGAGCAACTCTCCCATGAAGTAAACTTTGAACGAGGTTATTAGTAATACCTCAAGCCGAGACCTGGCTTCATTTTCTTTTTATCTCAGTTCAAAATTACTTAACTGTACTTTTTCGCTGTAGTAATGAGTCTCCCGTGTCATTTAAATATACTGATCAATGCTGATTAATAGACCAAATAGCCACTTTACTTAATTTTTAGAAGCTGTTCACAATTTTTAATAACCCCTATCGAATAAACTAATTTGACTTATTCTCTTTCGGTATTAGCATTGAGAATCGTTTTCATTTATACTTCTGTCATCTATTGAGGGAGGCCTATTAAATGTACGTTTGTCTTTGCCATGCTGTTACCGATACACAAATAAAAGAGGCCGTTAGCCAGGGTGATATCTCTTTGGCCGATGTGAAAAAGCGTCTTGGTGTGGGTAGTCAATGTGGGAAATGTACTAAAATGGCAAGCCAGATCATTCAAAGGCAGCTTGATGTTGAGCCAAACTATTATGAAGTCGCTTAAAGCATAATAAACATCAAAAACTCCCAATAAAAAAGCTGCCTATGGCAGCTTTTTTATTGTTCTTAAATTATACCTATGGCTCAAGCGTATCACTCGTACCTTCACCGAGCTCTACACTATCAACTCGCTGCAGCCCTCGAGGGAGTTTTGCCCCTCTTCTTCCACGCTCGCCGCGATAATGTTCTAAGTCACTAGGCTTCAGAGTCAGCTTACGCTTACCAGCCCACAAGGTTACTGAAGTATCCTCTGGCACCACGTGTAAGTGAGTCAGTAACTCCTCTCGAGACTTAGATCTTTCAGTCGGTATACCGATAATCTTATTACCTTTACCTTTAGACAGCTGAGGTAAAGCTTCCATCGAGAAGAGCAACATCCTGCCCTCATTAGTAATAGCTAGAATTGACTCAACGTTATCTTTGTTAACTAGCTGAGGTTTTATCACTTTAGCGTTTGCGGGCAAGCTAAGCAGAGCTTTACCGGCTTTATTTCTCGATACCATATCTTTATAGGAACCGACAAACCCGTAACCAGCATCTGATGCCAGTAAGTAGTATTTACTATCATCTCCCAGAATCAAATGCTCCATCACCTCACCTGGCGATAGGTTAAAGCGTGTTGTAATCGGCTCCCCCTGGCTTCTTGCTGAAGGTAAGGTGTGAGTCTCAGTAGCAAATGCACGCCCAGTAGAGCCAATAAACACCGAAGGTTGATTGCTCTTACCTGCAGCACTACAAAGGAAAGCATCCCCTGATTTATAGGATAGTGCTGTACCATCAATGTCATGGCCCTTAGCACAACGAACCCAGCCTTTTTCAGATAACACTACAGTCACAGCTTCAACTGGCGCCAACTCTTGCTCAGTGAGCGCTTTAGATTCGCTACGTTCGATTAATGGCGAACGTCTATCATCACCGTATGTTTCACCGTCACGTACTAACTCTTTTTTAATCAGTGTCTTCATTCGACGATCTGAGCTCAGTAATAGCTGTAACTTATCTCGCTCAGCTTCTAGTTCACTCTGCTCGGTCTTAATTTTCATCTCTTCTAGTTTCGCCAAGTGACGTAACTTAAGATCTAAAATGGCATCAGCTTGTACATCGGTTAGCTTAAACCGTGACATTAACTCAGCTTTAGGGTTTTCTTCATATCGAATGATCTCAATGACTTCATCAATATTAAGAAAGGCCACCATCAAGGCATCTAGGATATGCAAACGCGCTAAAACTTTATCAAGCCTGTGAGTTATCCTACGTGTCACAGTGTTAAAGCGGTATTCCAGCCACTCAGTCAAAATCTGTTTAAGACCTTTAACTTGAGGGCGTCCATTTAAACCAAGAATATTCAGGTTTACACGGAAGTTTTTCTCGAGATCTGTTGTGGCAAAAAGGTGTGCCATAAGTTGATCGCAATCGACTCGGTTTGATCTTGGTACTACAACGATGCGAACAGGGTTTTCATGATCTGATTCATCGCGCAGATCCACCACCATTGGCAACTTCTTTGCCTGCATCTGAGCGGCTACCTGCTCTAAGATTTTTCCGCCACTGGCTTGATGTGGTAAAGCTGTAATAACCACTTCACCATTTTCAATGGTATAAACAGCGCGTGCCTTAATCGAGCCACGGCCTGTTGAGTAGATCTTAGCGATATCCGCTTTAGGGGTAATAATTTCCGCTTCAGTGGGGTAGTCAGGTCCCGGAACCAGCTCCATCAGGCGTTCAAGTTCAGTTTTTGGGTTATCTAAAAGCTCAACACATGCAGAAACAAGTTCACGGGTATTATGCGGTGGCACATCTGTAGCCATACCAACTGCAATACCTGTAATTCCGTTGAGCAAAATATGAGGTAAACGAGACGGAAGGACCAATGGCTCTTTCATCGTGCCGTCGAAGTTAACGCCCCAATCAACCGTTCCTTGCCCTAACTCACTAAGCAATACTTCTGAAAACTTAGATAACCTAGCCTCGGTATAACGCATCGCAGCAAATGATTTAGGATCATCTGGTGCCCCCCAGTTACCTTGACCGTCTACTAAAGGGTAGCGATATGAAAATGGCTGAGCCATCAATACCATAGCTTCATAACAGGCACTATCACCGTGGGGGTGATACTTACCCAAAACATCACCGACTGTACGGGCAGACTTTTTATGCTTTGATTGGGCCGATAAACCTAGCTCACTCATGGCATAGATAATACGGCGCTGAACAGGCTTTAATCCATCACCGATATGAGGTAAAGCTCGGTCCATGATGACGTACATGGAGTAGTTTAGATAAGCCTCTTCGGTGAAGCGACGCATAGGCATCTGCTCTACACCATCTAAACTTAAGTCTATCGCATCACTCATTTTTCATTATCCTGTGCTTGAGCAGCTTGCTGTTTTTCTTCGGCGATATCTTTATGATAAAGGCGGTAAATATTACCTTTAAGATCATCAGATATATACATGGCACCATCTGGGGCCGTTAATAATGCATAGGGTCTAGCAACTGGAAACTCACCATCTAAAAAGCTAACGACAGTGCTTCTCTTTACCACTTTTTTCTGTTCAATCTCTAGCATTACCACCTGATAACCGATCTTACTGGAGCGATTCCAGGAGCCATTCTCGGCAACAAACATTTGGTTGTGATATTTAGCTGGAAACTGAGTACCGCGATAAAAATGAAGCCCCATAGGCGCGACGTGCGCAGGGAGTTCAAAGACAGGTAGCGATACCTTTAAGTTTTTGGGTTTGTCGTATGCAGGTTCAACCACTGATGATGCATGTATGTAGGGGAAACCAAAATGCTCACCACTGTGCTCAACTCGATTTATCTCATCGGGCGGCAATCTATCGCCCATCCAGTCACGCCCCTGATCTGCAAACCATAAAGCACCGTCTTTAGGAGACCAGTCAAACCCAGTAACACTGCGAACACCGGTAGCGACTTGCTCACTGCTTCCTGATTTGATATCAATGGCGATTATGCTGCCGAATGGTGCTTCTGCCTCACAAACATTACACGGCGCACCGATAGCGACATATAAACGTCCATCAGGGCCAAAATGCATCGCGCGTCGACTTTTACTCGTTTCTTCTGGTAGGCGGTCGTAAACCTCTTTACCTCGTCCAGGTCGACGCAGTCGGTTTTCAACATCAACAAAACGAATAATCCGCTCATCGACAGCAGCATAGAGGTCGCCATTATGAAAAGCGATTGCCTCTGGGTTTTCGAGCCCTTTGGCTATCATATAGCGCTTATCAACGCGGCCGTCAGCATTACTATCGACTAATGCCTGAATAGTGCCTTTCTTACGAGAACCAACAAAAAGGGTTCCCATATCTCCTAATGCCATCTGCTTAGCATCGCCAAGTTCAGAGGCATAGAGCGTTAAACCAAAGCCTTTGGTTACAGTGATCATCATAGGCTGTGTAGATGCAAGTAACTGCTGACTAAATAACACAGAAGCGCAAGCAAAAAATACACACCAGATTCGTTGATTTTTTTTCTGATTCAACAACATTATTATTTTATAGCCTAATTATTCTAATTATTGGCAGTTCACTAAAAATCAGCAAGATCGCCCTTTGTCTCTAACCAAGTCTTCCTGTCACCTGAGCGTTTCTTAGCAAGTAACATATCCATAATGGCTAGGGTATCTTCGGCATCATCAATGGTTAACTGTACTAGCCTACGAGTGTTCGGATCCATGGTTGTTTCACGAAGCTGTAAAGGGTTCATCTCACCTAGCCCTTTAAATCGAGTCACCTGAACTTTGCCTTTCTTCTTCTCTGCCGCAATACGATCGAGAATGCCCTCTTTCTCTGCTTCATCTAGTGCATAAAAGATCTCTTTACCGACATCGACTCGAAATAGAGGCGGCATCGCCACATAAATATGCCCCTTTTCTACAAGTACCTTGTAGTGCTTCATAAATAGTGCACATAACAAGGTCGCAATATGCAGACCATCTGAATCAGCATCGGCCAAAATACAGATCTTTCCATATCTTAACTCTGAAATATTATCACAATCAGGGTCACAACCAATGGCGACGGAAATATCATGGACTTCCTGAGAAGCTAGCACTTGAGTCGCATCAACCTCCCAAGTATTCAGAATCTTACCACGTAGTGGCATAATCGCTTGAAAATCACGATCGCGCGCTTGTTTAGCACTTCCTCCAGCAGAGTCACCCTCCACAAGGAAAAGCTCACCACGCATAGGGTCTTGCCCACTACAGTCTGTTAACTTGCCAGGCAAAGCGGGGCCTGAAGTCACTTTTTTACGTGCAACTTTTTTAGCTGACTTTAATCTCTTCTGTGCATTGTTAATACACATTTCAGCGAGTGCTTCTGCCTGCTCCGTATGCGTGTTAAGCCACAAACTGAATGCATCTCGTACAATGCCGGAAACAAAAGCTGCGCTTTGGCGACTTGAAAGTTTCTCTTTTGTTTGGCCTGCAAACTGGGGATCCTGCATCTTTATCGATAAAATGAAGCTGCTACGATCCCATATATCTTCTGGGGTTAACTTGATTCCCCGAGGGATCAAGTTCCGAAACTCACAAAACTCTCGCATTGACTCAAGCAAGCCCTGCCTAAAGCCATTGACATGTGTTCCACCTAATGGCGTCGGGATAAGGTTAACGTAGCTTTCATTCAGATACTCGCCACCTTCTGGCAGCCAAGTAATAGCCCAATCAACCGCTTCACTATTTCCCTTCAGGCTACCAACGAATGGCTCTTCGGGTAACATGATGGCATCTTTAACGGCTGACTTTAGGTAGTCTGTTAAACCACTTTCATAAAACCACTCTTGCACTTCGCCAGTTTGCTTATTATTGAACTTAATTTTAAGCCCAGGGCAAAGTACGGCTTTCGCTCTTAATAGATAAACTAGCTTAGATACTGAGAAGTTGGCAGAATCAAAATAACTCGGCGTTGGCCAAAAGTGCACTCGGGTTCCAGTATTTCTGCGACCACAAGTTCCTGTTTCTCTTAGATCTTCAACCTTATCACCATTCTCGAATGCAATATCATACACAATGCCATTTCGGCGAACCGTAATTTCAACACGACTCGAAAGTGCGTTAACAACTGAGATACCAACACCGTGAAGACCACCAGAAAACTGATAGTTGTCATTGGAGAACTTACCACCAGCATGCAGCTTAGTTAAAATAAGCTCCACCCCAGAGATCCCCTCTTCAGGGTGAATATCGACAGGCATACCACGGCCATCATCGATAACCTCTAAAGAGTTATCCTTATGTAGGATAATATCTATCTTACTAGCATGTCCTGCCAGGGCTTCATCGACACTATTATCGATGACTTCCTGCCCTAAGTGGTTCGGGCGAGTGGTATCGGTATACATACCTGGACGGCGTTTTACAGGGTCGAGTCCGTTAAGGACTTCAATGGCATCAGAGGTGTATTGGTTTGTCATGGCACACACAATTTATAGTTATTAAGGCCATGTTGCGGGCCTATATGGTTACTTGTCAAGAAAACAGAAACTGGCAAATTGACTGCATCTGTTTTTCGTAGCCTAGAAAGCTATGATCGCCACCGGATTGAACCAGCAACTTACAGCAATGGTACTTTTGTACGGCCTGCCGGTAATCTAGGACTTCATCACCCGACTGTAATAATACAAAAAAGCGGTCTGGATTGATGATAACTTCAGTATTAAATCTTGCTACCTGCTCTTTATGTTCAGGTATTACTTGATAATGTTCATCAGTATAAGGGTTGTGCTGCGGGCCAATGAACTCGTCAAATAACTCAAATGGCGTCACAGCGGGATTGATCAACACGGCTCGTCCGCCGTATTTTTCCGCAAGAAAACTTGCAAAATAACCACCTAAAGAAGAGCCTATATAGGTGACATCCTCCCCCTGACTGACCGCATCAGCAACTAAATTAGAGAGTAACGCCATAGCCTCAGCAGGTTGTGATGGTAATTGAGGCTGATGAACTTTGAGATTGGGATAATTAGCAGCTAAATACTCTGCAGTTACCACCCCTTTATCTGACAACGGGGAACTATTAAAGCCATGGATATAAAGCAGCATAATTCCTCATATATGGGTTACTCCTAGTATCACATAACAGTCATGTTCACTATAGAAGGAGCGTTAGGAGTAACTTTTAATAAATGATCAATAGAATGCTAACACTTGCTTACGTTTCTACCAAGCAGAAAGCAACCAAAGGGGGAGTAATGCACGAATTTTTACTTAACAACAGGGATTAAATTGAACCTTCAAGCTTCTAGAAGATCAATAACCATTGGCCTCTCTGTCTGGAGAAAACATTTCACCAGGCACACGGTAAACGTTAGTCAGCATAGTGCCATCAGCTTTAAGCTCCAATAATCGATAACCTGGCTGTAGTGCATCAAGCGCAAAATAAGAAGATTGCGGTTTAAACTGAATACAGGTTGAAGGTGTCGCCATCAAACGAATAGGACCATGAGTGCCTTGATGATTTTGGTCTAACTCTTGATGAACATGACCCCATAGCAGACCTTTTACTTGAGGAATTTGTGAAACCTGTTCGATAAAGTCGCTACCATTATCCATACAATGTTGATCTAGCCATTGGCAATTAACCAAAATAGGGTTGTGATGCATAACCAATAAGGTATGTCGATCTGGCTGATCAGCAACAGCACTTTTGATGATCTCAATTTCAGAATCGGCCATATGGCCGCCAGGCTTACCTCTTACCGTAGAGTCAAGCATGATAATTTGCCAACGACCAGCGAGTACTCTTCGCTGTCCATATACCCTAGGCCCTTGCATATTAAGTCGCATGACTCTTGGATCGTCATGATTTCCAGGTAGGTAATGGCATGGGAGATCAAGGGGCTCTATTGCACGCACAAAATTATGATACGACTCACCGGAGTAGTCCTGACTGATATCGCCAGTCGCAAGCATAAAGTGCGCTGGATAATGTACAGCTCTGATAGTATCAAGCACAGAATCTAAGCTTTTAGCAGTATTCACCCCTAAAAGTTGAGCGCTAGGATCGGCAAAAAGATGCGGATCCGTAACTTGTACGATTCTTACACTTGCATCCTCACCAAGAGAATAAGAGATAGCCTCTTTTAACACTATAAATAAACCCTAAGATTCAGCCAAACAAACAACACTCGTGTGGTTATCAATCCTTAATAACTCTTCAAGAAAAGCATTGACCTGAAACTTCTCATCACGATGGTGCATACGTATATTTGGATAATCATATACTGGACTGAGTTGATAAATCTGTCGACTAGTTAACACTTCTGCTAATTTAGCATCGTGATAAACACGAACTATCATCTTTGGTGTATCAACATGGTTAGTGCTGCCAACATCTCTTGATATATCGATAAGCTGAGTATAAGCGGTATTTTCAAGCAACTTTACATTTAAACAGCCATATTCTCCCTCAACTTGCCAATGTGCTCCCTGTTTCGAGCCATTAGGTAGCCATCGAAGGATATGATAATAATTTCGACCACAAAGCGCTAGAAACCTATTTATATTAGGCTGATAGCGTTTTGGGTTTAAACTAGATGCACTGCTCACGAGCCATTATTCCTCTTAGTTAACTTAAGTTGCTTGGTTCTAGGCCTGGATGTTAGAAGGTTCTAGGCCTGGGTGTTAAAAGGTTCTAGGTTCTAGGTTCTAGGTTCTAGGTTCTAGGTTCTAGGTTCTAGGTTCTAGGTTCTAGCATTATTAAATCGGTACATCCATCAATTACACTTATCACTTATCAGTTATTTTCACGTAATCTATGGTGATTCAGCTCTACCACTGAAGACCAATTACTGTTGACGCATTATTTAATTGATACATCCATCAATTACATTTCTCACTCAACTTTACGCAGACTCCGATAGTTCAGCTCTAACCATTGAAGGCCTATTACTGTTGACGCATTATTAAATTGATACGTCCATCAATTACACTTGTCACTTGTCACTTGTCTTCACGTAACCTCTGGTGATTCAGCTCTAACCACTGAAGACCTATTACTGTTGACGCATTATTAATTGTACCATCAATTACTAATTTATAGGCTTGCTCTCGACTGAATACATGAACTTGTATATCTTCATCCTCCTCATCTAAGCCATGTATCCCTTTAGCTTTACTAGCGTCAACTTTAGCCCAGAAAAAATCAAACTGCTCACTCGTTCCGCCTGGGCTGGCAAAATAACTAGAAATTCTCGCGATCTCATCGGCTTCTACACCAGCCTCCTCAAACAACTCTCTACGCGCAACTTGCTCAGAGGTTTCGCCTTTCTCAATCATCCCAGCGACTAGCTCAAACATCCAAGGCGTCGTAGATTTTCCATGGGAGGGAATACGGATCTGCTCTATTAGCACCACTTCATCGGTTATTGGGTCATAGGGCAGAACCACAACAGCATCACCGCGCTCAAAAACTTCCCTTTCAACTTCTTCGCTCCAACCACCTTTAAACAGTTTATGTTTGAATCGATATAGGTCTATGGAAAAGAATCCTTTAAATATTCTCTCTTTAGCTATCATGTCTACATCTTGCTGACCAAACTTCCGCTTCATAACTGTTCTCCGCCTATGCTCAATCCGGTATCAAATCGTACTTAAATTTGTGTAAAAAAGTAGTCTAAAAGACTGTGAAGCCGATTTCGATGTAAATCGCATAATAAAGATCAAAAACTGTTACACTTCCAAGTTGACTTAAAAACAGGTAATTTCTTAAAATCTATGTCTTAATAGCTATCTAGATATTTTGGCTAGCAGGCTTAGGCCTTTAAGTTTTGATGTATCGGGAAGCGTCGGGAAGCGCAAACCGCCTCACAGCTAGTGTGAGGTACTACTTAACTCAATAAGTTAAACCGCTCCTCCACTGGAGGATTTTGTCTAAAAGGACAACCAATGAAATTCAAGATCCGAACGATATGTGCAGCACTCACACTTGCAGCTACAACTTCAGCTGTTCAGGCCGACGATCTATTGCAGATATATCAACAAGCATTGACCAGTGACCCTATCGCGCTACAGGCACAAGCTCAGCGTGATGCTCTGTACGAGCAAATTGAAGAAAACCGTGCACCATTACTACCAACAATCAGTGCCAGTGTCGGTTACGGAAAAAGCTGGCAAAATGTTTCTGACAGTGAATACAGCAGCGGCCTAAATGCTGGTGTTACATTGAACCAGGTTATCTATGATCATAGCGCTTGGGTTGGATTAAGCTTAGCTGAGCTTGCAGCTTCTCAAGCGGATGCCGCTTACGCATCTTCGCTACAGACACTGATTATCCGCGTCACTAGCGCTTACTTCGATGTGTTATCAGCAAAAGATAATTTCGAATTTAAGGGCTCAGAGAAACGCGCTATTGAGCGTCAGCTTGAACAGACTAAGCAACGTTTCGCAGTTGGTTTAACCGCTATCACTGACGTACATGAAGCTCAGGCTCAGTTCGATTTAGCTCGCGCATCAGAGATTTTGGCTGAAAACCAGTTGATCAACAGTTACGAAGCACTTCGTGAGATCACTGGAATCGACCATAAGCAGATCAATATCTTAGACACTAACCGCTTCAGTGCTGTGACACCATCACCAGCAATGCCTAACGATTGGTTAAAGATGGCTGAAACGAACAGCGTTGATTTAATGACGACTCGAATCGGTAAAGATATCGCACAAGAAACCATTAGCCTTTATAAAGCCGGCCATATGCCGTCGCTTAACTTAAATGCAGGTTACACCACGAATCTTGAGCAAAAGAATCAAACTGAAAACTTAAGTGACTACGACAATGCAAACGTCGCACTCACCTTAAGTGTACCGCTTTTCGAAGGATTTAAAGTCACCTCGAAAGTCAATCAAGCACAATACCAGTATGTTGAAGCTAGCGAGAAGATGGAACAAACCTACCGCAAGGTGGTTAAAGACGTTCGAAATAACTTCAACAACGTTGGTGCATCGATTAGCTCAATTCGAGCATATGAGCAATCAGTTGTCTCTTCAGAGAGTGCACTAAAAGCGACTCAAGCTGGTTTTGAAGTCGGTACGCGTACCATTGTAGATGTACTAAACCGTACTCGTGACCTTTATGACTCTAAACGTCAGCTTTCAGATGCACGTTATGGCTACATCAACTCAATCCTAGCGCTAAAACAGGCTGCAGGTACTCTGAATGAAGATGATGTTATCGCCATCAACAATGGCTTAATCGCTGAGACTGTGGCGCCGTAATTTAATACATTGGCAAGCTAGTCTTAAAAAACCGTCACGCTTAGGCTTGACGGTTTTTTTATATGTGAACGCCAACACTCGGCTTGCGTATTATTGAGCCCACCTACTGATAGTCGGTAGTTTTGGGCTGAAAATAAAAAACCGCCTTGCGGCGGTTTAACTGACTCAGTGACGAGTTAAGTTAGAACGAGAGCTCAACACCCGCAAAGTAACCTTTAAACTGGGTATTGGTTGTTACACCATTAAAATCATTTACATCAAAGTTGAAGTCACGGTAACCAACACGTACTTTAGTATCTACGGCTGTACCATCAAACTGCCAACCTAGACCGACAGAGTAATCATATACACTCGTTTCATCGACACCAATCATAACATCAGCAAAACCGTATAAGCCTAGACCTGGAATACCAACCTGTGCATCGGCATATGCCATTACAATGCCGCTATCTAGCTCTTTCTCAGCGTTAATGCGTCCATTAGTCACAGTATCATTCACACGGAATGAGCCATGCATCTTCTTGTATGCCGCACCAAGATCCAGCGCAACCATATCATTGTCTAGTAGTTCATAGTAAAGCACGAAATCAGTATTACTTAAGTCACTAGAACTCTTGATATCACCATTAAATGTTTGACCACCAAATTTAAAATCATCAGCAACAGCACTTCCTGATGCCTCTAAACGATTTTCTCTAATTTTAAAGTTTGGAATAATTGGAATACCGTGCTCTACCGCAACCCAGATGCTACCTTGTGAAGAGGAGCTATAGTTAAAGTCTTGCTGAGGCTGACCACTCTCAGCAAATGTTCCGCTGGTATCCGCCTTCCAGTAATCGCCACCGACTTTAAAACCGATCAATGATGCTGCTTGTGCAGAAGTCCCAACGAGCGATCCTAATAGCGCACATGCAAGAAGTGTTTTTTTCATTTTAAAATTAACCTTTAGTCAATAAATTTGTAAGGTCTATCACCGCAGCGTTTGCGCGGGAGATATAATTTGCCATCACCAAAGAGTGATTAGCGACTACGCCGAAACCCGAACCATTAAGTATTATCGGACTCCAGACAGATTGTTGTGTCTCTTCCAGTTCGCGAATAATCTGTTGCAAACTGACTTCGGCATTCTTTTTACGCAAAACATCAGCAAAATCAACTTCAATAGCTTTCATGAAGTTTAGTAATGCCCAAGTAGCGCCACGAGTTTCATAAAAAACATCATCGATTTTCCACCAGCTCGTCTTGATCTGTTGACTCGCTAGGTTAGGGGTCGACTGACTCGCCTCACTATCGCCTGCTAAATCTGTATTTAAGCGCTCTTGCCCAACGCTAGCCGATAAACGCTGCGACATACTACCAAGACGTTTTTGTACCTCTTTAAGCCATTCATTGAGGTTATCAGCCCGCGCATAAAACTGTGCCTGTTGATTATTGGTATCAGCTATCTTTGCCCGATACACTTTCAACAACTTAATAGCATCTTTGTACTCACCCTCTGCACTCGGCACTAACCAACTTGTGTGCTCAATATTGAGCTTAGAGTGAGCTGCAAGTAGATCTTTGTCTGCGGTAGATTGCGATTGTGAACGACTAAACTCTTTACGCATTATCAGCGCTAAGTCTCGCGCTTGCTCTAGTGCGCCAAACTCAAAGGCAGGCATATTATCCATGAATACTGATGGTGGGGTGACATCATTAGATAACCAACCACCACTCTTATTGAGCAAGGCCTCCATAGTGGCGATCAGAGAGGTTGTGGTCGCATAACCCACAACTTGCGTTCCTGACTCATTACTAAGCTGCTGAGGTTCAATGACATCAGGCTCAATACTCCACCATACACTCACTAAATACCCAACCAGCAAGATAACCGCAGCTATCCCAGCCCATTTTTTCCATGTCATTTGCATCTAATACACTCCTTTGACTCTATTCAAGAAATTAGTGGTGATGGTGATGATGGTCGTCAGTTTTTGTCATCGCTTGCTTGCTAACCATTAGGCTAACAGGCAGCTGTGAGCCATCATCGAACTTAAGCGTTAACTGAACAGGTTTACCAGAAACTAGAGGCTGCTTAAGACCAAGCAACATAATGTGCTGACCAGACTCACTCAGAGTTAGCCTGCCATGCTGCGGGATAGGAAAACTTTCCACTTCTCGCATCTTAACCATGCCATCCTCTTCGATGACGGTATGCAATTGAGCATCTTTAACAAAATCAGCATCAACAGCAATCAAGTTAATTGCTGGTCCATGGTTTTCCAGAGTTAAGTAAGCAGCGGTGTTTGGCACACTCGGAGGCATAGCTCTAACTTGCCCATCAACAAGCACAACATTCGCCATAACCGAAAATGATGCACTACATAGTAGAACAAAGTTAAACATGTGTTTGAATATTTGCTTCAATGTCTTAAACTCCATTTTAACTCCCATTCGTCTTAGAGGAAAAACGCAATGAGTACAATTCAGGTTAAGGATGAGCAAGGCGTAAGAATTATCACTATTAATCGCCCTGAAAAGCGTAATGCTCTCAGCCTTGAGATGTATACTAGCCTCACAGAATACCTTATCCAAGGTGAGACAGACAACGCAATTCACTCCTTTTTAATTAAAGGTCAGCAGGATTGTTTTACCTCAGGCAATGATGTAGCAGACTTTTTAAAAAATAGTAACTTAGACAGTGATCACCCTGCCTTTAACTTTCTATTCAACTTGCTGGATTTGAAAAAACCACTGGTTGCTGCAGTTACAGGTGCTGCAGTAGGTATTGGTACGACACTACTACTGCATTGTGACCTTGTTTATGCCGATACGACTGCAAAGTTTCAATTACCATTTGTTAACTTAGCCTTAGTACCTGAAGCCGGAGCTAGCCTTTTACTTCCACGACTCGTTGGACCACAAAAAGCCTCAGAACTTCTGTTACTTGGTGAGAGCTTTAATGCAGAAACAGCAAAAACACTGAATATTATCAATGATGTTATACCATCAGATACCATTTTTGAGTTTGCACTAGCGCAAGCAGTCAAGTTGGCTAAACAGCCTCCACAAGCTTTGCAAGCTAGCCGCTCACTTATCCGTGGAGATAAAGAATCTATTCGTCAGCAGATGGAAAAAGAGTTAGCGCAGTTTGCGGTAAGGTTACAAAGTGAAGAGGCAAAAGCGCGTTTTCAAGCTTTTCTAGCCAAAGGATAATATAAGGCTAATGATAACTGGGCGAGTCGGCCTGTTTTAGCTGAAGGAATTAAACCTTTTATCTAATCAAACTGACTTGCTTGGCCTATTCCCCACGCTGCTAAAATCAATAATAAAATAGGCCATAATAGCGATGCACCAGAGAAAATCATAATCAGTGCCGCACCTATACTTAGCGCCACAACCAAGGCAATAACACTAAAAGCTAAGGTTAACCAAAGCAAAATAATCAAAAGAATGATGGAGGTGACAGCTAACGCCCATAAACCAATATCTATCCACAAAGCGGGCTCTAAACTGAGCATTGCTTCAGTAAAAAAATGCGGTTTTCCCCATGTTTGAAACGCTGTAACAGTCAATGCCAAAATTAACGCGAAAACACTAAATGCGATAAAGGTGTTTAAGGTTCGAGAAAGTCGACTCTGGCGCTGCTGCTCTATCTGTTTTTTCAAACCTTAGCTTCCCACTTAGGCAAAATTAGCGCTAAAACAAAGTAAGCTAAGAGACCCAAAGCTGGATTCATTATTACTGCTATCGCCCAAACCACGCGAGTCCATAAGCATGACCAATCAAATTTATCAGCCATCATTGCAGCAACACCACACACCAAACTTCTCGGTCGTTTCATTCTGCGTATATATCTATCTGTCGAGTTAAAGCTATTCATATATATCCCGTAAAACCAATAGTTTGCAAATTATTTAATCTTGCACCTTATGCCAACGAAAAGTACAAACACATAGAGCACAAAGTGCAAAACTAACAACGGGCATCAAGAGTAATGTGGCTATACCTGAAACAAACCACATAGTTACTCCTTAACCATTGCACTAGTGATTGCCTTTTCTGATGTCTCTTGCGCTAATTGACTCTCTACATCATTTTCCTCGACTTCGAACATAGCTTCAGAAAGTTGAGTTTGAAGAGATAGGCTTAACTCTCTTTGAGCTACTTGCATCATATCTTGCATCTGAGCAGAGATATTTTTTTCAAGGTTACTAGTTAAGTCTGCAGGAATAAGCGTGTCAGCATTAGCACTCATACTTGCTCCCATCATCACAGCAACTAATAAAGATGTTTTAGCGATTTTACTTACTGATAAATTAAACATGGTGTCTTCCTTTTCATTTTGTCTTGCGATTAAGGTTATCTACATATTAGGTAATGCGAGCAGCGTGCCAACTTTAAATAAAGTATTAAAATCACTAAATAACAACAACTTGAGGAGTTTACTATTCAAAGAAAGGGAAGATGAGATAGGAAGGTAAATAAGATATTAGTAATTTTCACCATGGGCTGGTGAAAATTACTACATTAATAAAGATCGCATTATTTTAGGTAATAAAAAACCGCCAAATGGCGGTTTATTTATGGAAATCCCAAGCTATAAACTCATGCTTTTTCTTGCCTGTTCAATGACTTCAATGCCCGCACCTGGCTTATGAGCATTTTCACTAATATAACGCCTCCATGAGCGTGAACCTGGCTCTCCTTGAAACATTCCAGTCATATGGCGACTAATGTGATTGAGGCGCCCGCCCATCTGCAGATGTTTCTCTATATAGGGAATAAATTTCTCTAAAACAGCATCACGACTCAACACAGGTTTATCTATACCACAAAGCTGCTGATCGACTTCAGCTAACATATAGGGATTTTGATAGGCTTCACGGCCAACCATAACACCATCAAGGTGCTGCAAATGTTCACGGCACTCCTCAAGGGTTTTAACCCCACCATTGATAGAGATACTCAAGTGCGGGTAATCTTGCTTAAGCCGATAGGCACGATCGTAATCTAATGGTGGGATCTCTCGATTTTGTTTCGGACTCAGTCCCTGTAACCAGGCCTTACGTGCATGCACTATAAACGTATCACAACCAACATCACTAACCGTTTCAACAAATTCAGTAAGGAATTCGTAGCTATCTTGATCGTCGATCCCGATACGCGTTTTGACCGTAACAGGAATATCTACAACTTGCTTCATTGCAGTGACACACTCAGCGACTAACTTAGGTTCAGCCATTAAGCAGGCACCAAAGCGCCCGTTTTGAACACGATCTGAAGGACAGCCTACGTTTAGGTTTATCTCATCATAACCACGCTCTAACGCTAACTTAGCGCATGTAGCTAAGTCTTGAGGGTTTGAACCACCTAACTGCAGTGCCAGTGGGTGCTCTTCGCTGTTATAAGCAAGGTAATCGCCCTTACCGTGAATAATCGCCCCAGTAGTAACCATTTCGGTATAAAGCAGTAGCTCAGCAGACATTAGTCGAGCCAAGTAACGGTAATGTCTATCAGTCCAATCCAACATGGGGGCAATGGAGAAGGTGCGATTGATTTGTGACAAATGTGCAGCACTTGATTTAGAGCTAGATGACATAATTTTCTTTAACCTGGTTGACTAACTTTTTAGACTCAACTCGAGTAATACCTAATGAGGACGAGTTTGCTTCATGGAGCCGGGCGCGCATTTTACACCGAGTCAGACCATGAAACAAATTTAGTCTAAAGCGCAATCTTGTTTTTACTAGGCAGATAAAAAAATGAAGCTAAAACAAAAATAGCCTAAGCTTTATGAAGGTGTATATGCGATAGTCTTAACCGCATGTTATTAGCCCTTAAAGCGCCAACAACGGAACTTTTTATGAACGTAAATTTCATTAACCCTTTCCTGGAGTCTTTGCTAAACGTCATCTCAACCATGGCAAATATGCAGCTCACTCCTGGTAAGCCAAAAATAAAAACAGACAATTTAGCTAAAGGTGATGTTTCAGGCCTGATCGGTATGGTTGGTCCTCAAACTAAAGGCTCCCTCTCAATCACTTTCGAGCAAGGTTTAATTTTAGAGATCATGCAAAATATGCTTGGTGAGAACCCAGGTGAGATAAATGATGAAATAACCGACCTAGTGGGTGAGATAACCAATATGGTCACTGGGGGCGCAAAGAATATATTAGGGGATAAAGGTTATGACTTTGAGATGGCAACCCCTGTTGTTGTAGCTGGGCTAGGTCATCGCATCTCACATAAAGCTGATGGTAAAAAAATCATCATGCCCTTCACCAGTCCTCATGGCTCTGCATATATAGAGATCTGCTTCGAAACATAACAATCTTGGTCTACTTACCTAAATAGCCTCTTTTGGCTGTTTAGGTAAATGTAAGTGAGCATTAGAACGGCTGATTAACCATAACCCAAAACTGGTTAGAGTCTTCACCATAGGCAACCTCAGCTCGTACAACGACGCTCTCAACCTCAAACCTTGCGCCTAAACCCACAGTCCACTTCATATCATCATGCAGCTCACTGGCGCTGAAGTTTTCTGCAACTTGTCCAGCCTCAGCAAATACCACCCACTGCCACCAAGGTAGATCATAGAGGTTAAACACTGGAAGTGTCTGCAATGGCTGCCACTCAGGCTGAACACGATACTCAGCAGAATAGAGAACGGCACTACGACCAACAAACTGCTTGCTTGAATAACCCCTTAGATGATCAAATCCACCTAAGCTCACCCCAGCAAATGAAGGCGGTCGCTGATACTGCCCACTCCCCTCATCATAATCATTCCAAGTAGGGGTATCGGCAAGATAAAAATTTAATGCCAAGGTCTGCTGAGGAAACCAGTCACTTCCTCCTAGTGAGAAAAAAGCACTCTGCTCAAATTCCCATGTTGTCCAGCTTTCGCGGTTATCTGTAGGATCACTTGAGCTCGAACCAAAATCACGGCTCACCGTTAAGCTTGTTTGACCGCCACGAGTACTGTTTTTACCATTATCACGATTGTCCCAATCAAGCTTTAACTCTAAGCCTTGAGCTTTACTCGGTAAAAAATCATAGCCTACAAGTTCTTGGGTTTTTACGAATGGCGTTAACTCGATACTGGTCACCCCAGAGTGACGCGGATCCCAGCTGTGGTTGTCGTTATTACGTGATGGCATCATACTTCTTGCCGCACCATTAGCGCCCTTCCCCCAAGGTACGACATATTTAAAATGTAACTTTGAATAGCTTTCATCACCAACGGTGGTCACACGCTCGGTAGAAATAGGCTCCAATGAGCTAACTTCACCCGCAGCGCTATCGGGAACGAAGTAGATACCTTGCTTATAATTGGCCCGATAAAACTCTCCCGAAAATAACCATTGATCCAGCTTTGGTAGCTGATAACTATTCACCCCCAGATAGCTGACCCAACTATCATTTTTACTATAGAGTCCAATGCCAAGAACAGAAGCTTGAGGTTGGCCTGCATGCTTAATCACGCCTGCACCACCAACTGTCGTACTTAGCGTCTCCGTAGAAAAAATAAAAGGAACAGCAACAAATTCTGGCTCATACTTTGACTTGCTGTTTTTGTCATTAGCTTCACCGCTAATCTCAGGCTCGACAGTGTTACCACTATTAGCCTCTAGATTAACCCCGACACTCGGAGATACCTCGGCCTTCGCTAACGCTATAACCGAGACATATAGAAAGAAGAAAAGAAAAACTGATCTTGTTTGATATTGCAAAAGGTATTCTCAATTCGGTTTAGAACATCCAGCTCAAAAACCGATACTACTCAGAAATTATTGCTACATGCTATTCCATGCACACAGCAACACGAGGGGTAAGTTTAGTCACCAACTCATAGGCAATAGTGCCAATATGTTCAGCGACTAATTCAACAGGTAGTGCTCTGCCCCATAATACCGCTTCATCACCTATCGCATCGACAGAGTCGAACCCTAAATCTACCGTCAGCATATCCATAGAAACTCGCCCAACAATGGGGACTAATCGACCATTAACCCATACTGGCGTACCTTCAGGCGCATTTCTTGGGTAGCCATCGCCATAACCGATAGCAACGACCCCTAATACGGTATCTGACTTAGCTTTCCAAAAGCTGCCATAACCAACTGGCTCACCCGCTTTATGATCACGTACAGCAATCAGCTGTGACACGAGTTTCATCGCAGGTATTAAGCCATGGTTTACGCCTAAATCGCCAATCACTGGAGAAACTCCATAGAGCGCAATACCAGGCCTTATCCAATCACCATGGCTTTTAGGCCAATAAAGAGTGCCAGCCGAGTTAGCAAGTGTATAGTCACCTGGTGAATTATTTGTCAATTGTTTGAAGATTGTCATCTGTTTGCTGGTGCAGGGATTATCTGGTTCATCGGCACAAGCAAAATGAGACATTAATTTTATAGGCTTAGCAACTTGTGGCATCGCTTCTAAACGAGCATAGACCTCATCAAACTGTTCGGGCGTAAAGCCTAACCTGTGCATACCTGTGTCAACTTTTAGCCATACTGCAACAGGTGCCGCGAGCTCTGCTTTCTCAAGCATGTCGAGTTGCACTTCATTGTGAATAACCGTCTCAATATTGTGTTCCACGAGAGTCTGTAGATCGACACTCCTGAAAAAGCCTTCAAGAAGAATTAGCTTGGCATTTATACCACCGTCACGTAGTGCGAGGGCTTCCTCTAATCTGGCTAGGCCAAATCCATCGGCATCTTCCATACATTGGGCTACATTTAACAAGCCATGACCGTAACCATTAGCTTTAACAACCGCCATGACTTTACTTTCAGGCGCGATTTGACGCAGACGTGCTAAATTGTTCTTGAGTGCTTCACAGCTGATCTCTGCACGTGGAAATGGCTTCAATGAATAACCTTATTGTTTAAAGCAACAGAAACAGTCAGCACTTTAAATTAGTAAAAAATATGGGCAACAAATCTATCTAGAGTTCAGCCAATGATCAATTGACAGCCCTCTATATGAATCAAGTTTAATCTTGGTTTAGGGTAAGCGCAGTGCACTCACCCAAACACTAAAGCAACCATAGAGTCATTAATCTTCTTCGAACTGAGGACCTGCATAATTGTCGAATCGAGAGAATTGACCTTGGAAGGTTAAAGGTACACGCCCAATAGGGCCGTTACGTTGCTTACCGATAATAATCTCAGCAACGCCTTTATGCTCAGAGTCATCGTTATAAACTTCGTCACGATAGATGAACATAATTAAATCCGCATCTTGCTCAATCGCACCTGATTCACGCAAATCTGAGTTAACGGGTCGCTTATCGGCACGTTGCTCCAATGAGCGGTTTAGCTGAGACAGAGCTACAACGGGTATTTCTAACTCTTTAGCTAGCGCCTTGAGTGAGCGAGATATCTCTGAGATCTCCAATGTACGGTTATCTTTTAATGCGGGTACTTGCATCAACTGCAGGTAATCGATCATGATCATGGATAATCCACCATATTCACGTGCGATTCGCCTTGCCCGGCTTCGAACATCGGTCGGAGTCAGACCTGAGCCATCATCAATGTACATCTTCCCCTGCTCGAGCATGATCCCCATAGTTGAAGAAACACGAGCCCAATCATCGTCATCAAGCTGACCAGTACGGATCTTAGTTTGATCGACTCGGCCCAATGAGGCCAACATACGCATCATGATCTGCTCAGAGGGCATCTCCAAGCTAAAAATAAGCACAGGTTTATCTTCGTTGAGCGCTGCCGCTTCGCACAAGTTCATCGCAAAGGTTGTCTTACCCATAGATGGACGAGCTGCAACAATAATCAAATCACCAGACTGAAAGCCTGCAGTCATTTTATCTAAATCACCAAAACCGCTTGATACCCCAGTAACACCGCCTGTAGGGTTATTGTAAAGCTCCTCAATCTTATCGACTGTTTTCTCTAGGATAGCTTTTATCCCTTCAGGACCTTCGTTGGCATTGGCGCGAGATTCTGCAATCTTAAATACTTTGGTTTCAGCAAGATCGAGTAGTTCACTGGAGTTACGTCCCTCAGGGTTGAAACCAGCATCAGCAATCTCATTGGCAACCTTAATCATGTCGCGTACCACAGCACGTTCACGCACAATTCCAGCATAAGAGAGAATGTTACCCGCACTCGGTGTGTTTTTAGCTATTTCACCGAGGTACGCAAAGCCGCCAGCATCTTCTAGCTGGTCTTCTACTTCAAGCTGCTCTGATACAGTGATTAAATCAATCGGATGGCCATCACCAGTTAAGGTTGCCATTGCAGTAAAGATCATCTTATGGGAGCGTGAATAGAAATCTTCAGCCACAACCGCTTCAGCCACCCTATCCCAAGCATCTGAATCCAACATCAATCCACCAAGCACAGATTGCTCAGCTTCTAAAGAATGCGGCGGCATCTTGAGTGCATCCATCTGGATATCTTTAGGCTTTTGTTTCGCCTTAAACGGACCTTGCTGTGACATTTAATCTCCAAACTTCCAACGATTACACAAAAATATGATATAAAACTGGCTCAATAAAAACAGGAAATACACAACTTCCTATCCAAACAACAAATAAAACAAGGAATCACTATGCGCAATGCATTGATCTCAGCAGTGATGCTGTCATCTGGTGTCGTATTGGCATCGAGCCAGGTACTTGCAGATGAAGGGCAATGGCAGCCTTATCAAATGCCATCGATTGCAGACAAGCTTAGCGAAAGAGGGATAGCGATCCCAGCCGAGCAATTGGCCGATCTAACCCAATATCCGATGAATGCTGTTGTCGGACTCGGCTATTGTACTGCCAGTTTCGTCTCGCCCCAAGGGTTAGTTGTCACAAACCATCACTGTGCGTACCGAGCCATTCAATACAACAGCAAAAAACAGCACAATTATATTGCCGATGGCTTCTTGGCAACAAGCAAAATCGATGAGCCGACTGCTGGGCCTAATGAAAGATTATACATTACTGAGGATGTCAGTGATGTCACAGAGCAAGTAACTAAAGCGTTAAGCCAAGATCCTTTAGTCCGCTATGAAGAGATACAGTCAAACAGAAAGTCACTCATCAAAAGCTGTGAGAGTGATGATAACTACCGCTGCTCAGTAAGAAGCTTCCATAATGGCTTAGAGTATTACCTAATTAAGCAGTTGATTATTCGAGATGTGCGTCTCGTATATGCACCACCAGAAAGTGCTGGCGCATTTGGCGGCGATATCGATAACTACGAATACCCTCGTCATTCAGCGGACTTTACCTTTCTACGTGCCTATGTTGGCAAAGATGGTAAGCCCGCACAGTTCAGTAAAGACAATGTCCCATACCAGCCAAAGAGCTACCTAAAGATAAACGCTGATGGTGTAAAATCGGGTGACGGTGTATTTGTCGCAGGCTACCCAGGATCAACGAGTCGTTATCGCTTAACAAGCGAGCTTAAATTTGCCAGTGACTGGCTCTACCCTACATTAGCTGAACGTTACCAGCTACGCATAGACACAATTGAGACCATGAGTGCGGCAGATAAAGAGGTAAAAATTAAATATGCAGGCTCACTAGCAGGCATGGCTAACCGCATGAAAAAGTACAATGGTCTCCTCGATGGCTTTAAGGCTACCGATATCACCGCCATCAAACAAAGTCGTGAAGATGGCTTTAAGCAATGGCTGGCAACAGATAAGACCTACCAGTCATACCAGACTCAATTCGATACGTTAGAAAGCTTACTGGCACAGAAACGTATTGATAGTCAGACACGTTACTACTTCGAAAATGCACAAAGTAGTGCATTACTTGCAGCAGCTAACAAGCTTTATCGTTTAGCCAAAGAGAAAGCTAAGCCGGATGCTGAGCGTGAAGAGGGTTATCAAGAGCGAGATATGAAGATGTTTAAAGCTCGTCTCAAGCGCATCGACTCTAGCTTTGATATCACAGTGGATAAAACCTTATGGCTTCAAGATCTAAAGGCGTATAAGGCACAAGATAATAGAGTGGCCGCACTCGACGCTATATTGCTCGATAATAACAAGGTCTCTTTATCTGAAAAGCTCGATGGTCTTTATTCATTGACCTCGCTGATCGAGCCTGAAAAGCGATTAGCCTGGATGGATGCCGATGTTAATGCATTTGAAACCAGTGCCGATCCTTTCATCCGTCTGGCCGTTGCACTCTATGACACTAATATGGTGCAGGAAAAGGACAAGAAGACACTAGCTGGGCAGCTTTCTCAAGCCCGCCCTGACTATATGAAAGCTGTTATCGCCTACTATAAAGCGAATAACTGGCCTGTTTACCCTGATGCCAATGGCACACTACGCATCAGCTATGGCATGGTCGATGGTTATCAGTCACGAGATGCACTCTACAAACAGCCATTCACACGACTCGAAGGGATAACGGCTAAGCATACTGGCATTGAACCTTTTAATGCACCGCAGAAGCTTTTAGATGCAATTGAAGCTAAGCAGTATGGGACTCATAAAGTTGAAACCGTATACCAAGATCCCGCATCTTGGTTATGCCGCTTATTCTCCTGTCTAGATAAGCCTGAAAGCTTTGGCTCTGTCCCCGTTAACTTCCTCTCCAGCGTCGATACCACTGGCGGTAACTCTGGCTCGCCAGTATTTAATGGCAAAGGTGAGCTAGTCGGTCTTAACTTCGACTCTACCTATGAAGCTATCACTAAAGATTGGTTCTTTAACCCGACCATTACACGCGCTGTACATGTAGATTTTCGCTACATCCTCTGGATGATGGATGAAGTCGACCATGCTGATAACTTACTTAAAGAGTTAGAGCTAGTACGTAACTAGTACTAAGAATGCAGTACCAAGGAATTGATAAAACCACCTACGGGTGGTTTTTTGTTACTAGCAACAGCAGCGAGCTTAAGACAAAGTAAAGAAAGCCACGAGTATCGAGTTCAAGCTCGTAGCTCGCCAGTATATTTCAGGCATAAAAAAACACCGCCTAATCAGATTAGTGCGGTGTTTTCTTTTAAAGCGTTAAACTCAATACCTAAGCATTAAACCATTCGCTTTAAACTACTGTATTAGTCTTCTGCAACAACAGAAAGCTTAACAATAGCTTTAACTTCAGTGTGAACCTGAACTTCAACTTCGAACTCACCAGTAGTACGCAATGCGCCTAGTGGAAGACGAACTTCGCTCTTAGCAAGTTCAACACCAGCAGCTGTAACTGCATCAGCGATGTCACGGTTACCAATTGAACCGAACAGCTTGCCTTCGTCACCAGCTTTAGAAGCGATAACAACAGACTCAAGTGCGTTGATTTTCTCAGCGCGCTCGTTTGCAGCAGAAAGGCCAGCAGCTAACTTAGCTTCTAATTCAGCACGACGTGCTTCAAAAACTTCAGTGTTAGCAGCGTTAGCAACAACAGCTTTACCTTGTGGCAGAAGGTAGTTACGTGCGTAACCAGCTTTAACTGCAACTTGGTCACCTAGATTTCCTAGGTTAGCAATCTTATCAAGTAAAATAACGTTCATTATTAATTCCTCTAAATGGTTGCGCTATTACTGATGTAAATCAGTGTAAGGCAGTAGAGAAAGATAACGAGCACGCTTAATAGCGCGAGCTAGTTGACGTTGATATTTAGCATTTGTACCAGTGATACGGCTAGGAACAATCTTGCCACTTTCAGTGACATAATTCTTCAAAGTAACGATATCTTTGTAATCAATCTCAGTTACACCTTCTGCAGTAAAACGGCAGAACTTGCGACGACGGAAATAACGTGCCATGTGACAGTCTCCTAAGTTTTCAATTCGACATTTTCAGCGTGAATAACTAGACGATTTTGGCCATTTCGACTCTGCTGGAGAGCGATAAAGCCTTGCACCTCTATTTCCACACCAATTTTCAGCTTATCTGTTACGCTTTCAAAGCGTTCGCCACTGAATATCACTTGCATCTGACAGTATACGTTTCTCAGCATTTCTGCTTCATAACACTGCGACTTGTGTTCCAGCATTACCACACAATGTGCGATACCCGCTGGGCTTTTAAAGCTTCTGGAACGCGTAATGGTTCCCGATAACACCAAGTGGTTTGTGGCCACAGAAAAACTTACTCAGCTGCTTTTTCAGCGGCTTCTTTAACTTCAGCAGGTGCTTCAGTAGCTTCAGCAGGCGCACTACGACGCTCGCCTTCGCCTGAACGACGTGAATCACGCTCGTCTTTAGCTTTAGCCATTGGAGATGCTTCAGTGATAGCAGCTTTAGTACGCATAATCATGTTACGCAGTACAGCATCGTTGAAACGGAAAGCTGTCTCAAGTTCTTCAACCGACTCAGCAGTAGCTTCTACGTTCATAAGAACATAGTGAGCTTTATGCAGTTCGATAATTGGGTAAGCCAGTTGACGACGGCCCCAATCTTCTAGACGATGAATTTGACCGCCAGCTTGGGTAAGAATACCCGTGTAACGCTCAATCATACCAGGTACTTGTTCACTCTGATCAGGGTGAACCAAAAATACGATTTCATAATGACGCATTTTTTGCTCCTTACGGTTATCTAGCCTCGTTGTTGGCTCAGTCAAACCAAATAGAGGCAAGGAACTAATTAAAGTGACTGATTTAAGCCGCGGAATATTACACAAAAGCAAAGCATAATTCAAGTAATATTCGCTTTGCCGATACAGCTCAGAATAGGTATGATGTTGGCTCGTTAAAATAGATCCGTGCCACATTAAAATAATAGTAAGAATAAAATAATGTTTAGAGCTATATCACTCCTATTTTTGTCGCTCCCTTTCTCAGCCTGGGCCTTAGTTCCCCCAGATTACCAAGAGCCACCCAGTGACTTTACCGCCGAGATTGAAGCAGGACTTCAGCTCAATACAGGTAACACTGAATCGAGTAGTTTTAACGGCCGCACCAAACTTGTTTACGATACGGATAAAGCTAGGCAAGAGGGGACGTTTAAACTCTATTATGCTGCGGACGATGAGAAAACCACTGCCGAGAAGTACGATGTACAGTTGCAGTCGAGCTATAAGTTAGACGGTGATGTCTCACTATTGGGTGGTGGATATATTTTCGGTCGTGGTGATTTCACCTTAGATCGCTTTGGTAGTTACACTCAAATATCGACGATATCGACCGGTTATGGTTTCGATGCCATCTCTGACCACGAGACTAAACTCAGCTTAGAGATTGGTCCTGGTTACCGTTACAACATGCCTATCGAAACTGAAAGCGAGCCTAACCCAGACCCCAATAAAGATATCATTATCCGTACTGCGGCTAAGTTTGAGCAAAAACTACAAGAATACACTAGCCTCAATGCCGACCTTACTGCAGAAGTTGGTGAAGACAACAGCACACTGACTCTGGATATGAACTATAAAAATACTCTCTTCCAAGACTGGGCATTCAAGATTGGCGTCAACGTTAAGTACACAGACGTCGTTCCTGAGGGTACAAAGCAGACAGATACCATCACTACATTCAACTTGCTGTATACGTTTCAGTAGAAGGTGCTAGGTCGCTCACGACTAGAGCATCTAGCTACAGCAAAGTTCCAGTCTCTATATTAAACCGCCATGCTAAATAAATCCGTCATGGCGAATAAACCCGTCATGCTGAACTTGTTTCAGCATCCCTACCTACCTTGTTAGATAACAAGTTGCTGAAATATCTTTCATTGGTTCTTTTGACTGGTGTTGTTATCTGGCTGCGACCTGTTAAGCATGACTTCATTGTTATCTATCACCTGCCGTGGGCTTAAGTGCAAACACTTCAGTGACACGGCGCGAGTATATCCGTATAGCCTCTACGACAGCATCCCTGCTGTCGAAGGTCACTGCCGCGTTTACACCTGAAAGTTTATCTCTTCGAATTTGACTTTTGGTAGAGCTTTCAAACTATCTCAGTTCTGGACTGGATGGGCTAGATTTGGTGTTATTACTGAGATTTCAATTTGAAAAGAGATGGCTGCCGCAAGTACTGTAACGCCTTCGGTAATGGCACATATCAGTTAGTTAAAAAATTGAGTGAACATTGCCGACTGTCTCTTATTCAGGTGAAACAACTTGTTTTGTGTTTAAACTACTGAATAGGATTTCGATCTAATTTACACTTAACCCTTAAAGTTAGAATTAGAGCTAATGTTTGAAGTAATAAAAGTGATAATAGTGCACCTTTCAGAGTCACTTCATCTTCAATATCTAACCAAGCTTCCATCAAAACTCCCAACCAAACCACCATAAAAATAGCTGTATTGCTAATTGCGGCCTTCAAGATCATCTGATTCTTAGGTGACATATTGTCCTAATACCCTAATCATGGGCAAAAAATTGTTGGCTAAAATGTTGAGAAACGAAAACAGCCAACTACATATGATCCTAATTTATTAGCTTGTTATGACTAACCTGTCACTTCAGGCTTCTTGTTTGACCAGTACCAGCAGTATAACCAACTAGCAGGAAAGAAAAGATAACTTAAGAGGAAAGTATAAAACCCTACAAGCGGTAAATTGCCAGATTTCCCTTTGGCAAATTTCAAAGTTAAATACAACATAACTAAGAAATGAATAAATATGATTTGACCTGCAACTGTTACGTTTATGTCCATTTGTGCATCCTTACACTTTGCAGCTTGGTGAGTTATGACATTTTTGACGCATGTGCACATATTTAGCAAGACGCACATACAAATTTAATAATCCATTATCTAGGTCTCACTCTAACAAAGCTATTGATTCATTAGTAGCCTGAAATCGAAGAAAGAAAATAGTCCAGTGTAGATGCGGCTGCGGGCTTCCAAAACATGGATGTTTTGGTAGAGCCTCCAAGGAGGGATTCACGGCGTCTCGCAGAAGCATCTGCACATTAGCGAGCCGCAGGCTATTCATAACCCAAAGGTTAACTCCTAAGAAACACTTAAAATATGGGAGTAACCGCCGGCCATCGAGGCCAAAAACAAAAATGCCGATGAGGTCTAAACCACATCGGCATTAAGCTCACTATGGGGTACAAGCCCCAAAATGACCATAGTTAAGTTTTCAGAAACTTAACTCAATCTCTGGCGTACAGCCTCAAACAAGCAGATCCCACTGGCAACAGAGACGTTCAGGCTTGAAACAGATCCCGACATAGGGATCGAAGCAATCGAATCACAACTCTCACGAGTTAGGCGACGTAGGCCTTTATCTTCAGCGCCCATGGCGATAGCCAGTGAGCCTTTAAGATCGGTTTTGTAAAGATCGCTATCGGCTTCACCTGCAGCACCAACAATCCAAACACCCTTTTCTTGCAAGCTCTTCATGGTACGCGCCAGATTTGTCACCTGAAATAGCGGTACAACTTCAGCTGCGCCACAAGCCACCTTACTCACTGTAGGAGTCAGACCCACTGAGTTATCACGAGGCACGATAACACCGTGCACGCCAGCCGCATCTGCATTACGTAAACAAGCACCTAAATTATGCGGGTCAGTGACACCATCAAGAATAAGCAAGAATGGCGTTTCAGTCTTCTCAACCAGCGTTGCAAGGTCATTATCGTTCAACTGCTTCACAGCTTTAACGCGTGCGATCACACCTTGATGCTGCCCACTACCAGACTTATCGTCTAATACTTTTCGAGACGCTTGCTGTACAGATACCCCGTACTCAGCAGCGGCTTCAAGGATTGGCGTTAAACGCTGATCGTCACGCCCTTGAAGTATCCAAAGCTCAATGACACGCTCTGGGCTGTGCTTTAATACTGCTTCTACAGCGTGAATACCAAAAGTGATATCTTGTTTTTTCATCAATTACATTCTCTATTACTTGCTTGCTTTAGCTTTGCGTTTAGCTGGGCTCTTCTTTTTTGCAGTGGATTTCGGACCTGTTTTCTTTACAGAGCCCTTCTTGACTGCCGCTTTCTTTGCTGAGCTTTTTCCACTCGACTTTTTCTTAGCTGAACTAGATTTACCTCTAGTCTTTGAGCCCGCTTTACTATCTTTATCTGAGCTGCGTCGCTTGCCTTTAGGCTTTTCACCATTACTGTCGAGTTTTGCTCCCTCGATATTGACTCTTTCGCGAGCTGTCATCGGTTTTTTACCGCGACGAGAGCTAGGCTTACGGCCTGCATCACCTTCCATCATCAAATCAATTTGACGATCGTCTAAGTTAACACCTGCCACTTTTACCGTTACGGCATCGCCCAGCTGGTAAGTTTGACCAGAGGCCTCACCGACTAAGCGCTGACGCATATTATCGTACTGGTAATAGTCGTTACCTAAGCTAGAAATATGCACTAAGCCATCAATAAATAGCTTATCTAACCGCACGAACATACCAAAATGTGTCACCGACGCAATGACGGCCTCAAAGGTATCGCCCACGTGGTCCTGCATAAACTCACACTTAAGCCAGTCACTCACATCACGCGTCGCTTCATCAGCACGTCGCTCAGTGGTTGAGCACTCCTCGCCAAGTAGATCTAGGTCTTCAATTGAGTAGTGATAACCACCATCCGGTGTCCACTTATCTTTTGCTTCTCCACGCTCTTTGGCAAGCAAGTAACGAATCACGCGATGCAAGATCAAATCAGGGTAGCGTCGAATAGGTGAGGTAAAGTGAGAGTATGCCTCTAACGCTAAACCAAAGTGACCTTCGTTATCTGGTGTATAGGTTGCCTGGCGCATTGAACGCAGCAACATCACCTGAATCAGTTCAGCATCAGGCCTATCGGCAATCTGCTCCATCACAGCCTGATAATCTTTAGGAGTTGGCTCAAGCCCACCCTCAATGGTTAAACCGCGCTCCTTAAGGAAGTCCTTAAAGTTCGTCAGTTTCTGCTCTGAAGGTGCTTCATGTACGCGATAAAGGACTTCGCCTTTATGCTTCTTAACAAACTTGGCCGATGCCACGTTAGCTAAAATCATACACTCTTCAATGATCTTATGTGCTTGATTGCGATTACGCGGCACTATGCTATCGATCTTTCTATCATCATTAAAAACAAACTGAGTTTCTGTCGTTTCAAATGCGATAGCACCACGCTCAGCGCGGGTCTCATCTAATGTTAAGTACAAAGACTGTAATGTCTGTAGATGAGGGAATATAGGTTTAAGCTTATCACTTACCTCACCGCCTTCGAGCATATCCGCAACTTGGGTATATGTTAGACGGGCATGGGAATGCATAACGGCAGGGTAGAACTTATATCCAGAGAGCTTACCTGCAGCTGAGATTGTCATCTCGGCAACCATACATAAGCGATCGACCTCAGGCATCAAAGAACATAGGCCGTTAGAGATCTTCTCTGGCAGCATAGGGATCACTTGCGACGGGAAGTAAACTGAGTTTCCTCGGCTACGCGCTTCTTTATCTAATGCAGATTCAGTACGCACATAATGACTCACATCGGCAATGGCTACCCATAAGCGCCAGCCGCCACTCTTTTTCGTTTCTGCATATACTGCATCATCGAAATCACGGGCATCTTCACCATCTATGGTAACTAAAGGTAAGTGACGTAGATCGACTCGCCCCTCTTTATCTGCTTCAGTAACTTCATCGGGAATAGCTCTGAGCTTCTTCTCTATCAAGCTTGACCAAGTATGCGGTAGATCATAATTACGCAGGGCAATTTCAATCTCCATACCTGGTGCTAATTGCTTACCTAACACTTCTGTCACTTTACCAGCAGCTTTAACATAGCGGCCAGGACGACGAGTTAACTCTAAGACGACGATATCACCTTGGCGAGCACCGTTACGGTCCTCGTCAGGGATCAAGATCTCTTGAGTAATTCTTCTATCATCGGCAATGACAAAGGCCATACCTGAATCTAAGTGAAAACGGCCGACAAGTGCTGCCGTTCTCTGCTCGACTAAACGAACGATTCTGGCTTCACGACGACCTTTACGGTCAACGCCAGCTTTTTGAGCCAGCACCTTATCACCATGAAAATACATCTGCATATCACGGTTGTTGATAAAGAGGTCATCGCCACCCTCTTCCAGCTTTAAGAAGCCAAAGCCATCTCTGTGACCGATAACGGTACCGGTTAACAAGTCCATACGCTCAGGTAAGCCGTAAGCCTGCCCACGGGTAAACACTAGCTGTCCATCACGCTCCATGGCGCGTAAACGGCGTCTTAATGCTTCAAGCTGCTCCTCACTCTCCAGCTTTAATGCTGTCGCAATACGTTCACGGTTGAGTGGGGATTTTTCGGATCGTAAGTATTCTAGAATAAACTCACGGCTTGGAATAGGGTTTTCATAATTTTGTTGTTCACGCTTTAAATGCGGATCTTTGATCATTCAATATCTCAAATTTTGGTCCAGAACATTCTGGAACATACCAATTAGTTATTTATAGCTGGTAGTGTTTATCGGGATCTCAGGTGCTCCTGTTTTGCCCTAGCAACTGCGCTGGGCGGCATCTTTTGCTCTAGCACCTTCAATAATTCTAAGGCTTTCTCTTTGGTAGCCTCATCACTAAATACATCGTTATATAACCAGTGATAGCCCATCTCAAAATCTCTTGGACTACCATAACCTTCACCAAATAGTCTTACTAACATTAGCCGTGCTGGCAGATCACCATTTGCCGCCGCAGGCATCACGTAATGAATCGCTCTTTCGCGATCTTGCATCACAAATTGACCATCGTGATAATATTCGGCCATTCTTAGCATTGCTTCAGCGCTCCCCTGCTCAGCGGCATCTCGTAACATGGAGATCCCTCTTGGCGGGTTGGCTTTTACACAAATACCATGATTAAGCATCTCGGCCCATAAATATTGATAAAGAGGTTGCTTGAGCACCTCAGCCCTCGCTTCAATATCTTGCACCAACTGACAATCGTCACCTATTACTCGCGTTAAATACTGTTTAGTCCTAATCAACTCTACGAGTTGCTCTTGACTATATATATCAACCGCTTGAGTATTTGCCCAACTCACTGCTGGTGTCACCATTAGTGAAATGAGTAAAAGATAACGTGACATGATTTTTGATGGATTTATTAACACTTCTTGTAACATGAGCTCTCTCACGAAAAATTCATTTATATAAGTAGTGATCAGAGAGGGCACTTCATACTTTAAATGCCCTGTCTCATCATTACTTGCCTATTTACCTACATAATAGGTCATCGGCAGTATAACGTATTTCTTGAGTGCTGCCTGAATTAGCGATTAAGCCATCCATATTCATTAAGTGGCCAATAAAAAGGCCGCTTGAAGCGGCCTCTTTTTATTAGCTAAACGGATTCACTAGAATCATGGTCTCGTTTCTATCGGGACCCGTAGAGATAATATCAATTGGCGTTTCTAACAACTCTTCAAGACGCTTAATGTAGTTTAACGCTGCTTGTGGCAGCTGGTCTACAGAAGTTGCGCCGAAGGTGTTTTCGCTCCAACCAGGCATAGTTTCTAGTACTGGTGTAACTTGCTCGTAGCCTTCAGCTGCAAGTGGCGTTACTGTCGCTACAGACCCATCAGGGTACTCGTAACCAACACAGATCTTAACTTCTTTAAGACCATCTAGTACATCTAGCTTAGTCAGGCAGAAACCGCTTACGCTGTTAATCTGAACTGCACGCTTCATTGCAACTACGTCTAACCAACCTGGACGACGTTTACGACCAGTAGTCGCTCCAAATTCATGACCTTTAGTACCTAAGTAGTCACCAATTTCATCGTTCAGTTCAGTTGGGAATGGTCCAGCTCCTACACGAGTCGTGTACGCCTTCATAATTCCTAACACATAGTCAAGATGACGAGGACCAAATCCAGAACCCGTAGCAACACCACCTGCAGTAGTGTTAGACGAAGTTACGAATGGATAAGTACCATGGTCAATATCAAGCAATGTACCCTGAGCACCTTCAAACAGAATAGGCTCACCAGCTTTACGAGCTGCATCAAGCATCTCAGTAACATCAGTACACATGCTCTTTAGGTAGTCAGCGATTGCAAGTGCATCTTTCAATGTCTCTTCATAAGACACTGCTTCACACTTGTAATACTCAGTTAGCATAAAGTTGTGATAAGCCATCACTTCTTTAAGCTTCTCTGCGAATAGCTCTGCATCAAACAGGTCACCAACACGAAGACCACGGCGCGAAACCTTGTCTTCATACGCTGGACCAATACCACGACCCGTCGTACCGATAGCATTATTACCGCGCGCTTTTTCACGGGCAACATCTAGAGCACAATGGAATGGTAGGATGAGTGGACACGCTTCAGAGATAAGTAGACGCTCCTCTACAGGAACTCCACGCTCTTTAAGCATGTTGATCTCAGTCATCAGAGCGTCAGGTGCTAGCACCACGCCATTACCGATAATGCATTTTACATTATCACGTAAGATCCCTGATGGAATAAGATGAAGAACGGTTTTGTCACCATCGATAACTAAAGTATGACCCGCATTGTGGCCACCTTGATATCGAACGACATATTTTGCCTGTTCGGTAAGTAGATCGACTATCTTACCCTTTCCTTCGTCACCCCATTGGGTGCCGAGAACTACGACGTTTTTGCCCATTATTTGCTGCACGGTAGTGGTTAAAACGGGATTTTAGCAGATCTATAGGGGCTTTAGGCAAGTATTTTATGAAAAAATAATCAATAAAACGATGCCAGCGGTTACTAAAGCACCACCTAAACGTTGCAGAAGTTGCTGATTTTGATTCGAAATTTCTTTTAAGTATGCTCTCCAACGATTAGGAAATAAAAGTGGACCAATTCCTTCAATAATGAGCACTATTCCCAAGGCAAGCATGATTAGCTGTAGAGACATAATTTAGAATTCCGAATAACGTACAGTGAAGCGCCAGCGATTAAGTTTAGATTAACAAATAGCAGCTTCGATGGGTAACTTCTCAATGTTGACATGAATTTTAGGCAATAAAAAACCCAGCAAAAGCTGGGTTTTTTGAACTCTCGGAAGCGAAAAATTAACGCTTTGAGAATTGTGGCTTACGACGTGCTTTACGTAGACCAACTTTCTTACGCTCAACTTTACGAGCATCACGGGTAACGAAACCAGCAGCACGTAGAGATGGACGTAGAGCTTCATCAAGCTCCATCAGTGCACGGGTAATACCGTGACGGATTGCACCTGCTTGGCCAGTGATACCACCGCCCTTTACAGTTACATAGATGTCTAGTTTTTCAGTCATTTCAACTAGCTCTAGAGGTTGACGAACAACCATACGAGCAGTTTCACGACCAAAATACTGATCTAGTGGAAGTTGATTAACAACGATGTTGCCAGATCCTGCTTTCGCGAATACGCGTGCAGTAGATGTTTTTCGACGGCCTGTGCCGTAGTACTGAGTTGCAGCCATTAGCTTAATCCCGTTTAGATATCAAGAACTTGAGGTTGTTGTGCAGCGTGGTTATGTTCTGTACCAGCGTAAACTTTAAGCTTACGGAACATGGCACGACCTAAAGGTCCTTTAGGTAACATTCCCTTAACTGCTTTCTCGATAATCATTTCAGGCTTATGATCTTGCAGCTTTTCAAAGGTGATCTGCTTGATGCCACCGATGAAACCCGAATGCGAGTAGTACACTTTGCCTTTTGCTTTATTACCAGTCACAGCAACTTTCTCAGCGTTGATAACGATGATGTAGTCGCCAGTATCGACATGAGGCGTATACTCTGGCTTGTGCTTACCACGTAGACGTGAAGCAATTTCAGTAGCGATACGACCCAAAGTTTTACCTTCGGCATCGACGACAAACCACTCGCGAGTGACTGTCTCTGGTGTAGCAGTAAAAGTAGTCTTCATTTTACAAAAACCCAATGTTAAAAATTCTGTCTCACATGTCATTACCATTATTGGTAAAAACACAAATAGTGCCGTTCCCCGCCCCTTCGAGCAAAGAATTAGGCTTTACAACTTCCATCTAATTGATGGAGTAACGAGGGCAGGTGGCGGATTATAGACAAAGCTGAGCTAAAAATCACCTAATTTTTGATCTAAATAAAGAGAGTTTTCAATTATCTCACTATCCGTAGCTATAATCCGCTTTATCGCACTGACTATGGCAAGTGCTCTAGGGCTAAATAATCATGAGACTGCATCTCTGTAAGCCTTGAGCGGCAACGTCTAAACTCAAAACTAAGTAGCCCTTGGGTATAGATATCTTCAAGGGATACTTCTGCCGAAATAATCAGTTTGACATTGCGCTCATAAAATTCGTCAACCATGGCCAAAAAGCGCCTCGCAATATCATCACCGGTTTGACTGTCGCCCATCTGCTTCACACCACTGAGTAATACAGTGTGGTACAAGCAAGCTAACTCCATATAGTCCCGTTGGCTTCTTGGGCCGTCGCATAGGGCCAGAAAATCCACGAGCAAGACACCTTGTGCCTGCTTTCTGATATCAATGTCTCGCCCATCTATGTCTATTGCACCAGTGCTGACTTCTGACTCAGGGGCCAACTTATCAAAATAGCTGAGTAAATTCGTGTCGGCTTGGGCATCGAGAGGAAAGTGATAAATCTCAGCTTGCTCAAGAGTTCGTAGGCGGTAATCGATGCCTGAATCAACATTCAAAATCTGACAGTGCTTATTTATAAGGGCAATTGCAGGTAAAAAACGCGCACGCTGTAAACCATTCCGATACAGTTCATCGGGAATGATATTTGAAGTCGCAACCAGCGCTACCCCCTCTTTAAATAGAGATTGGAATAGAGTGCCTAACAGCATCGCATCGGTAATATCAGAAACAAAGAACTCATCAAAGCAGATCACTTGGTACTTTTCAGCCATCTGTTTAGCAATGATCTCTAATGGATCCCTTTGGCCTTTTAGCTTATCAAGGTCGAGGTGCACCTGATGCATAAAACGGTGAAAGTGAGCTCTAAGCTTCTTATCACCTGGCAGGGCATCATAGAAGGTATCCATAAGATAGGTTTTTCCACGACCGACTCCTCCCCACAGGTATAAGCCCTGTACCGACTGCTGCTTTGCGCCTAACAAAGAAAACAACTTCTTGATGGTACTTGGGTTACTATTTATAAGCTGAATTTCGTCAAATACCCGCTGTAAACTTTTTACAGCTTGCTCTTGGGCTGGGTCATGTGAAAACTCATCTCGAGTCAAATCTTGCTGATAATGCTGCCATGGTGTTAGCTGGGACACGTAAAATTATCTCTTTTATCCTTAAAATCACAGCTTGATGGTATCATGCCGAAGATCAGCTATGAATCTTTGTTCTATTTTTTACGTTTTCGAGGTTTAAGGAGTTTTTATGGGATGGCCGTTAGTTTTTGCGACGTTTATTCTAGGTATTGTTTTAGGCTATGTGGGGAGAACTGTTATCTCTCGAAATCAAGATGCTTCTCACAAAGGGAAAGCGCTTGAGCAGACAAAACTTGAGCTAAGCCAGCACAAGCAGGAGGTGACCGATCATTTTGAAGTTCACCATAAGCAACTTACCGAGGTCACTGAGCAGCTCAGCAAGATGAATAAGCAGTGGAATGATGCAGCATCTACACTCGCCCCAAAAAGTAAAGTTAAGCCGCTAGCGACACTAAATGCTTCTGACACTGATACAGAGGTTACCCCTTCTATTGCAATTGATACCCTCGAGAGTGAAAGTGTCATCATTGTTGACCAAAAGAATTAACCTTTGTTAATAAAGATGAACTTTCATCTTTAGCGCCTTGTCGGATTCAATAACAAAAGCTCACTTGCTATACCTATTGGTGATAGCCTTGATATAGACGAATATATCCCTATATCTAGTTAGTGGTCCCAATGAATCCGATTTTGGAGCGTTAAATAGATGAAAACCAAATTAAGCCTACTTTCTGCAGCCCTACTTACAGCTTCACTATCCTTGGCACCGAATCTGTCACATGCAGCGATACCTATTGCTGTTGATGGACAATCTGTGCCAAGCCTTGCACCTATGCTTGAGCGCACAACACCCGCAGTTGTCGCCGTAGCGGTTTCAGGTACGCATGTATCAAAACAGAAATTACCCGATGCCTTTCGTTACTTCTTTGGCCCCAATGCTCCACAAGAGCAGGTCCAGGAGCGCCCTTTTAGAGGCTTAGGTTCGGGCGTTATTATTGATGCTGATGAGGGCTATATCGTCACCAATAACCATGTGATTGATGGTGCAGATGAAATTCTGATTGGCTTGCACGATGGTCGAGAAGTTGAAGCTAAGCTAATTGGTACCGATGCCGAGTCAGATATCGCCCTACTGCAGATAAAAGCCGACAAACTTGTGGCCGTCAAGCGTGCAGACTCAGATGAGTTAAGAGTCGGTGACTTTGCTGTTGCTATCGGTAACCCATTCGGCCTAGGCCAAACAGTAACCTCAGGTATTGTCAGTGCCATGGGCCGTAGTGGTCTAGGCATTGAGATGCTAGAAAACTTTATTCAGACTGACGCCGCCATCAACAGCGGTAACTCAGGTGGCGCCTTGGTTAACCTCAATGGCGATCTCATCGGTATCAATACTGCAATTGTCGCTCCTGGCGGCGGCAATGTTGGCATTGGTTTCGCTATTCCTGCAAATATGGTTAACAATCTTGTTGATCAGATTATCGAGCATGGTGAAGTTCGACGCGGCGTTCTCGGTGTATCAGGCCGAGACCTTACCAATGAACTGGCCCAAGGCTTTGGCTTAGATACTCAGCATGGTGGTTTTGTCGATCAAGTAATGGCTGACAGTGCAGCAGATAAAGCAGGTATTCAGGCAGGCGATATCATCACAAGCGTTAATGGCCGCAGTATTAAGAGCTTCCAAGAGTTACGGGCCAAAGTTGCAACGATGGGCGCTGGGGCTAAGGTTGAGTTTGGCTTAATCCGAGATGGCGACAAAGAGACAGTCACAGCAGTACTTGGTGAAGCAAGTCAAACGACTGAAACAGCTGCGGGTGCTATTCACCCTATGCTTGCAGGCGCTGCCTTGGAGAATAAAAAAGGCGGCGTTGAGATTAGCGATATCGCGCAGAACTCTCCTGCTGCAGCCAGTGGTTTGCAAAAAGACGATCTGATTGTTGGCGTGAACCGCACTTCGATAAACGATCTTAAATCACTAAAATTGACACTTGAAGATCAGCAAGGCGCTGTTGCATTAAAAATCAAGCGCGGTAAAAGCAGCCTTTACCTCGTCTTAAGATAACGAGAATATCACACATCTTTTAATTACGAAGCCATGAAAGCCTTAACGACTTTCATGGTTTTTCTCTCTTCTTTGTGAGTTGTAAGATTATTCACACTAAATCATGTTAATCTAACGTAACTTTTCTATTTATATTCTTTGACATGGCACTAAAAGACACATTTATATATCTCGGCAAGGCTATTACGTTTGGCCTGATCATGGCCGCCGTCTTTTTGGTGGTTACGCCATTTTTCACCAATAACACTAACGGTGATCTCTTCTTTCAAAAACGTGGGGATAATGGCTTTGAATTGTCGTTTTCTAAAGCGGTAAGGCGAGCAGCGCCAGCAGTCGTCAATATCTACAGTTTAAGTGTCAATCGCAATCAACCGCTAAACTCAGGCTCCCTCCAGGGTCTTGGTTCTGGGGTTATCATGAGTAGTGAAGGCTATATCCTGACAAACTACCATGTGATAAAGAAAGCCGATGAGATTGTGGTAGCTCTGCAAGATGGTAGAAAGTTCACCTCAGAAGTCGTAGGCTCAGATCCAGTTACCGATCTCGCCGTATTGAAAATTGAAGGTGACGGCCTTCCGATCGTACCGATTAATTTAGGCGTACCAGCACAAGTTGGTGATGTTGTCTTAGCCATTGGTAATCCTTATAACTTGGGCCAAACCATCACTCAAGGCATTATTAGTGCAACCGGTCGTAATGGGCTGAGTTCTGGATATCTTGATTTCTTACAAACCGATGCAGCAATTAATGCTGGTAACTCTGGTGGCGCACTGATTGATACCAGTGGCCAACTCATCGGCATAAACACAGCTGCATTTCAGGTTGGCGGTGAAGGCGGCGGCCACGGCATAAACTTCGCTATTCCCATCAAACTTGCCCATAGCATTATGAGTAAGTTGATTAAAGATGGACGAGTCATTCGTGGTGCACTCGGGATCAGTGGCGAACCTATCAGCCCTGTCATGGCACAAATATTAAACCTGCCGGATCTTACTGGTGTTGTGATAACCGATGTAGACCCTAATGGCCCTGCAGCGCAAGCTCAACTTCAACCAAGAGATGTCATCACTCAGTATGAAGGTGAAGATATTCCAGGTGTCGAGATGCTAATGGATAGAATCGCTGAAACACCTCCAGGCAAACAGGTAAGCATGCGGATTATCCGCAAGGGCACACCTTATGATGTCCCTGTCATAATTGGTGAGAATAGTAATAACCAAGAGTAAAACATAATTAAAAAAGCCAGCATTCGCTGGCTTTTTTATATCGACTTTATTCAGCTTTCTGCAGCTGAAAAGTCATTTACTTCTCTTATCTGTCTTGGGCATATAATACCAATCAGTATAAAGACTTGATCGCTCAGCGAGAGTTTAGCGCTTCTGAGGCAAGGCAACGAGTAAAGAGCATAGTTATTCTACGTTTAAGCTCGTTAACGCAGCATTCAGAAGCGCTAAAACTCGCCTTATAGGAGCTTTTTGGGCTGCCTACTTCTTCGTTGAATAACCTCATAAGGGATCACCATTACATCACTTATTCGCCTTGAATTAGTTTACCCAAAATAGCTCTGAGTAGATCAATTTCTTATACTGATTGGTATAATCATAAAGCCCGAACCAAAACCCCAGCTCTAGCACCACGCCAAGCCCGATAAAAACTGCGATCCCCGTTGCCGCGCCCTGAGCATAACAAGCGATCGCTGCAGCCATAAAAAATAGCATTAACCCTAAACGTTTCATCTGTATCCCTACACCTCATAAAGCTCTCACCTACTGATACCGAAACTAACAGAGCTAATTGTTTATGTCTTGGTTAGAGAGATGAATTATCGTTCACTATTTTAACCTAGGGGTATGGCTAGTGGGATGGAGTAACCATAATAAAAAAGCCGCCCTGACGATGAAACAGGGCGGCGAGCGGAGATGTTAATGAGAGATTGTATTAATTATGAATTTTGCTAATTGCAGCAGCCCTCTCTGTATAATCACTGTGGCATGAACCACACGAGAATTGTGCTGTTGACCATGGCATTTGGAACTTACCATCTTCACTGAACTGCTTAGCATCGGCAGAGAGGTCAATGGTAAACAGGTGGGATTTCACATCACCAAACACCACACCATTTTTCTCTTTTGTCACTGCACTTTTAGCAAGTTTAGGCATATGACAATCGGTACATTCTGCCATAAACTCATGTACTGGAGCCTCAAACCCTTTGTCGTGACAAGTAGAACACTCCTTCACGGCGCCAGTATGTAGACCATCGGCACTATCAACATTTTTGGTCGACTTGTGGGAGTCATGGCAGGTGGTACAACTCATATTTTTCTTAGGACCAATTTCATCACCAGCTTTATAGCTTCCGTGATCTTCAGGGACAACACCTAAGATCTCATCACCAGTTTGGTGATGCTTAGATAAACCGCCACTGGATATAATACGTCCACCCACTTTGCTACCGGCAGGGAAAGCAAGATTATAAGCACTGACATAAGTCGGATAGTCTTTCTCACCATCACGAGTATGGCATTCAGCACAAGTCACAGCCTTACCGAACCCCATGTTATCGGCAAGAAAATCCTCAGTCACTCTCGCTGATGCAACTTTGGTGATATCACCGGCAGACATTGTCTCTACATGCTGACTACCAGCGCCATGACACGCCTCACATTGAACACCACCAGCTACAAATGTACCGCCCATACCCGCTAAATCATCTTGGCGATCTAGATTTCGATCATCTCCCTCATCTGTCGTTGTACGTTTCCAGCCAGTAGTATGGCAATTTCCGCACTTGTACTGGTAATCAAAATCCCCCGTTTTATAGTTACCCATCACATCAGGATCGTTAAGGTGATTGTCGGGAATATTTAGCTCACCATCACTATTTCGAATGTTGTACTGCACATTAGTGCCAGTCACTATGTAGCCATCGGCATCCAACCAACGCATCTTCCAATGGTAACCACCTACCACATAAGTTACATCATCATAGGTTGTCGGTGCCCCTAAAGTGTTATTGGTCGTACCGTCACCATCGGGTCCTGCAAACTGAAGTAGGTCAATAGATCCCGTAATCGTTTCTTCAGGTGTATATGGGAAGCTTGGCTGCTCACCATTATTAATTTTTTGGATCTTAAAGTTGTGACCTGTTTTTAGGAATGACTCTTTATTGCTGTGACAGCCAAGGCAGGTCTGAGTGCCTACATAAGCAAGCTCATTGCTAAGTACTATAACTGTGATAGTTGAGCTTGCTTCCCCGCCGTTTCCGTCTGAGATAGCGTAGTTTATTATCGAATTGCCAACCTCAGTAGGTTCAAACAGTACTTTATTGTCTTCAATAGATACTGTGCCACTTCCGCTAACAAGTGTTGCCTCAGTAATTGATAACGTATCGCCATCTGCATCAGTGTCATTGGCTAGAGCATCAATTAATATCGAGCCACCCATTTTTACTTCTGCATCAGTTGGGTTAGCAACTGGGGGCGTATTTTCTGCAGGTGGGGGAGTAACATCATTATCGTTGTCGCTACCACATGCGACAAGCATAGTGATCATACTGGCGAGTAGTAGTTTTTTAGCTGGAATTTGTACGTTCATTAAGTTCATCCTCATCGTGGCTATTCCAATCACCAAACTTTGCAAGGAGGCGATTGATATGTCTCTTTGGACATGAACTTAGTATTCGCTTGTTACCTCTAAAGATATAGATAAGTAGATTTCACAGCTAGTCAAAAACTGTGAACTATTATTATCAAAATATTATTAACCCTTTAATTTACTTAAATTTACACTACTAAGACAGGTTGTGGTTTTGTAAAACAAATTGACCTGTATTTGTCAGAATGTAGATCTTGCTCTCATTCTGCATTACAAGTCCTGCTTTTTTAAGCTGTCGCAGATGGAAGTTAAACTTTGTATGGTCTTCAACACCGACAAGGCGGCAGAGGTCCATAAACTTAAGCTTCTTATGACTGCCGAGTTGTTTAAGCGTTTCCCTTCTCAGTGAATTTGCTAAGGCGGAATAAACGCTATCAGGGTCAATATCGCCACTGGATTTCAGTAACTCCTTCTCCTGTAGGGTCCGTCTGAGGTTCACGATAAGCTCGCCACTATTAAAAGGCTTAGTGATAACGCTATCGGCGCCCTTCTTCATCGCATCTACCGCAGTCTCCACAGTGGCATAAGCAGTCACTATGATGATAGCCAAAAATGGATTTAACTGCCTCAGGTTAGATATGGCTTCAACCCCTGTCATCCCAGGCATAACCAAATCTAACAATGCAATGTCGAAAGTCTGCTTTTCACAAGCTGAGATAGCATCCTCAGCGCTTACGACACCGATCACCTCATATCCCTCCAACTGCAGGATATCCACCATATTTTGCCGCAGATCGTTATCGTCCTCAGCAATAAGCACCTTAACCATTTAACTCACCTCTTTTCTAATTATTATTGAAACGCGAGTACCACTACCTTTATTGCTATCAATCACCATCTCTCCATGGTGAGCACTCAATATTTGTTCACAAATGGCTAAACCGAGTCCAGTTCCCTTTCCAATCGGCTTTGTCGAGTAGAACAGCTCAGTAGCACGCCCTAAGGTCTGCTTATCCATCCCCTCACCGCTATCTTCCACCTGAAGGTATACCTTGTCCTCATCACTCCTGAGTGTGAGTTCGATTAGCCCCCCCTGCTCACTTGCATCCATCGCATTATTGAGTAAGTTAATTAGTAGCTCTTCGAGCTTAACTTTCTGACCATATATCTTTAGCCCAGACTCACAGCTTATCTTTACTTGATATTGGTGAGCCTTATGACTAAGAAGCTGCATAGCACCACTCACTAGCTCCTTGCCATCAACGAACTCAAACAGGCCTGAATCGGGTCTAGCATACGCAAGTAGCTCTTTACTAATAATGGATGCACGTCCTATGCCTAAACGCGCTCTTGATAAGTACTCCTCCTGCTGTCCATGGGGCAAAGTTAATTGCCTCTCAAGTAGATCCAGTGCAAGTGTTGATGATGCCAAAGGGTTATTAATCTCGTGGGCAACCCCCATGGCTAAGTGACCAATCGCCTTATACTTATCCGCTTCAATAGCCCGCTTTAATTTTGCTTCAGTCGCTAACTCTTTTTCGATATCAAAAATTTTCAATGCCCTATAGAGGGTAATTAAGATTAATCCGCCAGCTAAGGTTCTTAATACAGGCACACTATGGTGAAAATCAGTTGGTACTAGTCCTGCTAGCACACCATAGATAAACAAGCCTAAGCCAGTCGCGATAAAGTAATGCCCATAGTTATGATTTCCTTGTTTCAACTCATAGCCGTAAAGCGCTATACCAATGCCTGCCAAAGAGGCGCTTCCAAACCCCAATAACCAACGTGTATACATAGCGGCCTCACCGAAGGTGTCTGCAGGAAGGTAATATCCACTGGAGAAAAAGAACATCCCCAAGGTGTAACTAGCGACTATCACGGCGATCGCTAATTGTCCGAATTTCGCACTGAGCCTGTCGCTAATACCAAAAAGTAGCCAAGCGAAAACTGTTAACCCAGCAAAGGAAAGTGATAACTTGATCAACCTTAGCCATTCAATAATGGTTTCATAGCCTGAGTAGATCTCATCATTAAATAAGATGACATATAGCTCTGACCATTCATGAAATGCATGTGAAAAGCCAAAAAGCGCTAAGGCCCATAATGTTGGGGATATTGATAGCTGACTGTATTTAAAATTACGAAATACCACGACACAGCCAATCGAGAAAAAAACGAGGCCGTAAAAGAGGTAAATATTAAATGTGATAAAAGTCGGCATGAGCGAAAACTACCACTTTTGAGTTAATCGCTTATTGATCTAGACAACATATGAGTTACTGATGAAATGCATATGTCACAGATATAAAAATTATCATTCACTCGTTGTCGACTGATGCTGGCGTTATCCTTGCAGCTTAGCTCATCCAGGCTATTTTTTTCAGCACGTTCTAGCGCTTCCACAGCACATTAACTAGTGCACCTAAGATGATAATACTGCCACCTATCCAGCTCCATATTGAGGGAAGTTCACTGAATATTAACCAACCAAGCAACATAGCAAAAATCACCTGCACATAGGCATACCCAGCTGCTTTCCCTGCAGACTCAGACTGCATAGCTTTAGTCAGCCCCACCTGGCCTATCTGAGTAAACACGCCCACAAACACCAGTAATAATAAGCCTTCAAAATTTGGCATCACAAAGTTACTGCCCAACAGAAAAACTGACAAAGGCAAGGCGATGAGTGGAAAGTAGAGAATAATGACCGAGGTATCTTCTTCATTACTCAGTCTACGCACAATGACATAGGCGATAGAGCTGCCTAAGGCTCCGAGTAAAGCGATGCCGATACTTAGCCAGGGAAGTGCAGCTTGTTGATCAACGCCTAGCCCTGGCATCACCATCACTAACAGCCCTAAAATACTGAGTGCAATACAGACCTTAGTTGAGTGAAGCACCCGCTCCCCCAGAAAAATAAGTGCTAATACCGCAGTAAACATTGGATGGAGATACTGCAGCAAGGTTGCCTCAGCTAAAGGCAGAGTGATCACAGAGTAGTAAACACAAAATAGTGCTAACGTCCCAACAGCGCCTCGAGCCAAAAGTAGCTTTCTATTTTTGCCCCACATAGAGATCCCTTTGCGCTTAACATCGACGTAGCTAAGCGCCAATGAGATCAACGCCCTTGCAGCAATAATCTCTAATACAGGAATACCATGAGCGCTCACGAGCTTGACACAAGCAGACATTAAAGAGAAAGCCAGCGCCGACAGCAGCATAAAACGGACACTCAAAGGGACTTTAGAGAAGATAGCTGGGTTCATTAACAGGACTTGGCAAATAAAAGGAGGGCAATCATACCTCAAACCAGTCTGTTTAAGGTCACTATATTGAAGTTTAGCCTGATGAATATCTCACGTAACAAAAAACCACTTCTGAGTTTTTCGGAAGTGGTTTTCAGTAATGAGAGTCGAACTTGGTCGATAAGCTTGGCTTGGCTAGCTTACGCGAACAACCTGACCGCCTAGTCCTTTGAACTTATCTTCGATATGTTCATAACCACGATCTAGATGGTAGATGCGATCGACAATTGTTGTACCATCGGCCACTAAGCCTGCGATAACTAAACTGGCTGAGGCTCTTAAGTCCGTCGCCATCACCTGAGCACCATTGAGTCGCTCGATACCTTGGATAATACAGGTATTGCCTTCAAGCTCCATGTTAGCGCCCATACGAATAAGCTCAGGCACATGCATAAAGCGATTTTCAAAAATCGTTTCTGTAATGGTTGAAGTGCCTTCAGCTAATACGTTTAACAAACAAAACTGCGCTTGCATATCCGTTGGAAAGCCTGGGTATGGCACAGTCTTAATGTTAACCGCCTTTGGACGTTGCCCCTGCATATCAAGCTCAATCCAATCATTACCTGTGGTCACATTAGCGCCGGCATCTTCTAGCTTAGCAAGAACGGCCTCAAGCGTAGATGGATCGGCATCGACACAACGGATCTTACCGCGAGTGACTGCTGCAGCAACCAAAAAGCTCCCCGTTTCGATTCGATCTGGCATCACACGGTAGTTACAGCCCTTAAGTGACTCAACCCCCTGAATGCGTATTGAATCAGTACCAGCACCCTCAATTTGGGCACCCATGGCAATCAAGCAATTAGCAAGATCGATCACCTCAGGCTCACGCGCGGCGTTCTCAATCACAGTCTCGCCATCAGCAAGCGAAGCTGCCATTAATAAGTTTTCGGTAGCACCAACACTCACCATATCCATAAAGATATGAGCGCCCTTAAGACGACCATCAACTCTAGCCTTAATGTAACCCTCTTCAACCTCAATTTTTGCGCCCATCTGCTCTAAACCATGAAGGTGAAGGTTGACAGGACGCGCGCCAATAGCACAGCCACCCGGCAGTGACACATCGGCAGTACCGAAACGTGCGAGTAATGGCCCTAATATTAAGATCGAGGCGCGCATAGTTTTCACTAAGTCATATGGCGCACAAAAATGATCCAGTGATGCGGTTGAAATGCGCACTTCACTGTTATCGCTACGCGTCACTTCAGCCCCAAGACAACGCAGCAGTTCGCAACTTGTATTTACATCTCTTAAGTTCGGTACATTGCTAACAACAAAATCTGTTTCAGCTAATACGCCCGCCATTAAAATTGGCAGTGCCGCATTTTTAGCACCAGAGATCACAACTTCACCGGCAAGCGCTTTGCTCGCCTGAATTTTTAATTTATCCAATTTAGATCTCTGCTTACATGTTAAAAACTTTTTCACGCTTCCACTGTGTCGGCGTGAAGGCATTGATGGTTAGCGCATGCAACTCACCACTCGTAATACGGTCCATTAACGGGCCGTAAATGGTTTGCTGCTGCTTCACACGCCCCATGCCTTCGAAGCACTCACCGACTGCAACTATCTTATAATGTGTTCCCGCTTGGGTAACTGTCACTTCATCAAGTGACAATGCATCAAGAAGCAGCTGCTCAATCTCTTTTAACTTTGCAGCATCTTCCGCATTAGCCGCTGGGTTTACTTGTTCTGTTTCGTTGGTTTCCATGGATCTATTTACCTTGTGTGGTTTCTTCACCGAAGAAGAGTTCTAAATCGTATAAAGCGATCAGCTTAGATAGCTGAGCCGAAGGCGAAGTGACGACTAATTCTCTGTTATCGCGTTTCGCTTGTGATATCAGCGCTAAAATAAAGGCAATGCCAGCACTATCACTATAAATAAGTTCAGATAAGTTAATCACGTTAACATTATCAGGAAGCAGCGTCTGTCTCTGCTCCCAAAGCCTAACAACCTCATCTTGAGAGAGGTGGCCAGTAATTCGGCACTCCATGCCATCACAGATAAAATCTATCACTTAAAGCTTAGTCCCTGTAGGCTTCTGGCTAATATGGCCCTTGGTACGCTGCTCTAACTCTAAAATAACTGAATCGATCCCCTTCTGGCGGATTAAATTAGAAATCTCAGAACTTTTCGAGGCCAGTAGACTAACGCCTTCAGCGACAAGATCAAACGCTTTCCAACTATCATCTTTCAGACGACGAACTTTGAATATTAATTTAATTGCTGGACGCCCAGCTTCAATGATTTCAACATTGACGTTAACCATCTTCTCACCGCTAAAGTCTCTAGCAGGGGCAAATTGCACCTTTTGGTCAGTATACTCAGTAAACGCCTGGGCATAAGTAGAGATTAAGTATCCTTGAAACGCATTAACAAAGCGCTCTCTCTGCTCTTTACTCGTCGACTTAAGGTGTTTGCCCATCACTTTGTATGAAGCATACTTATAATCGATATAAGGCATCAACTCGTCTGAGACTATCACCTTAAGGTGGTCTGGATCGGCCTTAATTATGTCAATATCATGATGAAATCTGGCAAAAGTGTTATTTGCAACAGTCTCGACCATAGCATAGGGATCCATGGTGTTCACTTCAGACGCTTCACTATGAGCGGTTGTACTGGCTAAGACCAGCATAACGTAGGCGGTAAACTGGCTAATTCGATTAAACATGCTCATCTATAATCCTTGAGGCATCAAATATATCTATAACTGTAACTGTGACAAACTTCTCTACTGCTGGTAAGCAAAATTAAACAAAGCTTAATCCTTCACACTATAAAGAAACTGACCAATTAACTCTTCGAGCACCAGTGCTGAATGGGTGTCATCAATTCTGTCACCATCGACTAGCATGGCAATATCATCATCCATAAACCCTGGTGTAAGCCCTAAAAATTGCTCACCTAATAAACCAGAGGTCAAGATAGACAAACTACTGGTCTCAGGGAACTGGTTAAACTGCTTCTCCATCGACAGTTCAACAAGGGGGACTAGCTCTACTGGGTCGAGTGTGATTGCACTAACACGGCCCACTACAACACCTCCAACCTTCACTGGAGAGCGAACCTTCAGACCCCCTATATTGCTAAATTTAGCATACAAGGTGTAGCTACTTGCGCCTGATTTAACTTCAACGTTTGCCACATTAAAGACCAGCACTAAAAATGCAGCGAGTCCTGACAAGATAAAAAAACCGACCAATACTTCTATTTTACGTGTCAACATACTCAGATTTCCATTCAACTTAGTAAGCAGCAATGAAGCTTGCCCAACATTTTTTAGCTACCAAACATCAGCGCTGTAAGTAAAAAGTCTAACGCCAACACAGCAAGGCTCGACTGAACGACTGTCTGTGTCGTTGCCTTACTGATCCCTTCTGGGTTCGGAATAACTTGGTAACCTCGGTACAAAGCAATCCAGGTCACCACAACGGCAAAGACAACACTCTTAATTAAACAGTTTACTATGTCCTGACGCCACTCAACCGATGCCTGTAAGATCGACCAAAAACTGCCGCTATCTATCCCTTTCCACTCAACACCTACCAAGTGACCACCATAAATACCGATAGCAGTAAACATCAAGGCAAGGAGCGGTAAGCTCACCACTCCCGCCCAAAAGCGAGGGGCGATTATCTGTCTAAGAGGGTCGATTGCCATCATCTCAAGGCTAGAAAGTTGTTCAGTACTTTTCATCAGGCCTATTTCAGCAGTCAAAGCTGAACCCGCTCGACCAGCGAACAGCAGCGCAGTCACTACAGGCCCAAGCTCTCTCAATAAACTGAGAGCAACCATAGGGCCTAAGCTCTCTTCAGTACCGAAGCCCACAAGAATATTGTACCCTTGCAACGCTAATACCATGCCAATAAACAGGCCCGATACCATAATGAGCAGCATTGACTGCACACCTATGACATAGAGTTGCTTAACAAACAGCGGAAAACCTTTCTTTTGAGGTTTTTGTACGATAGCCCCCCAAAGCATTAAGCCTGCTCGACCTAACCCTATGATCAGCTCAATACCACTACGCCCTAGCGCTGCAACTGAGTTCAAAATGCTCATACTGTCACCCCAAAGCAACTGCAGCAACTGGAAAACTGTGAGGATATATTTTCAAAATTAATCACTAATCGAGCAGCTCCATGCGGTAATCATTAGCAGGGTAATGAAATGGCACTGGGCCATCTGGATTGCCCAGCATAAACTGTTTTAATTGCTCGTTACTCGACAGCTTGAGCTCCTCTGGAGTGCCTTGAGCTATCACACGTTTATCCGCCATCACATACACATAATCTGCAATGCCTAGCACCTCTTGAACATCATGAGAGATCACAACAGAGGTAAGTTGTAGCGCGTCAGATAACTCTCTGATGAGTTTAACCAGCACCCCCATTGATATAGGGTCTTGGCCAGCAAATGGCTCATCATACATCACCATGTCAGGTTCAAGGGCTATTGCCCTAGCAAGCGCAACTCTGCGCTGCATACCACCACTTAACTCACTGGGCATCATCTTAGCAGTGCCGCGTAGCCCAACCGCCTCAAGCTTCATCAATACGATACGCTTGATGAGCTCCTCTGCTAGACCTGAATGCTCACGAAGCGCAAATGCCACATTATCGAATACATTCATGTCAGTAAAAAGCGCACCGCTTTGAAATAGCATGCTCATGCGTTTACGCAGGCTAAATAACTGCTCCCTATTACATCGGTGCATATCATGACCATCAAATAACACTTTGCCACTGTCAGGTGTTAACTGGCCACCGATTAATTTCAGTAGCGTGGTTTTTCCTATTCCACTTGGCCCCATAATCGCGGTGACTTTCCCCTTAGGAATAGAGAGTGTTATATCATCAAAAATCAGATGCTCACCTCGGCTAAAACCCAGGTTATGGATCTCGACCAGTGACTCTGTCATGTATGACTCTTTGGGCTTCATATCGCATCCATTCAATAATAGAAAGATTATCAAGGGTAAGTTGTCCCGTCAGCCCCCTTTGCTCTCCTGGAGAAGAAAGTTAAGCCACAGAAAGGAGGCAAATTGTACGTAATTGGGCAAATAGGTACAACAGAATCAACACTATCTCATCTCAATACTTTCAATTTTGCTCAATTCCAGCGAAAATGCGCGGCAGACTAACTTTTGAAATGAATTTGATGTTATTTAATATTTTTTTACTCATTGCTGGATTAGGTGCCTTGGTATGGAGTGCCGATAAATTTGTTTATGGTGCAGCCGCTTTTGCCAGAAACCTAGGTCTTCCTCCTATGCTAATCGGCTTAACCATAGTCGCAATGGGTAGCTCAGCACCAGAGATGTTTGTTGCAGCAACAGCATCCATGGATGGGATGACAGATACCGCCATTGGTAATGTATTAGGCTCAAATATTGCCAACATCACATTAATCTTAGGCTTAACTGCCTTACTTGGTGCTATTGCAGTAAGCTCACAAACCTTACTACGCGAAATACCTTTAATGCTGGCAGCAACTGCAATCGCAGGTTACTTTCTCCATGATGGTTTCCTGAGCCGCATGGAAGGCTTTATGCTTATGGGACTGTTTTTTATGCTCATGGGCTATCTCATTTGGCATGGTTTAACGAATAAAAAGCAGGACCCATTAGCTGATGAGTCCGATGAAGAGATACCAACAGGTGTACCTACCAGCAAAGCAATTATGTGGTTGGTGGTCGGCATTGTACTATTGCCTCTTTCTGCAGACTGGATGGTGCAAGGCGCGGTAGGTATCGCAAAAGCTTATCACTTGTCTGATCTGGTCATAGGTTTAACCATTATCGCCATTGGCACTAGCTTGCCAGAGCTTGCAGCTTGTGTTGCTGGTGTACTGAAAAAAGAAGATGACCTCGCAATCGGTAATATTGTAGGGTCCAACTTGTTCAATATTCTTGCTGTTCTAGCGCTACCAGGCATTATTGCGCCTGGTGAAGTAGATGCAGCAGCCAGCACACGTGATTTTTATATGGTTCTGGCAACAAGTAGCGCATTAGCTGTGTTCATTTTACTAAGTGGCCGTGCAAGAGCACTAAAGCCTTGGCATGGTGTCGTGTTATTGTTCACTTTTATTGCGTACCAAGCATTCCTTTTTCTTGCATAACTGCACTAGACCGACCTGAATAGACAGAGAGTTCAAGATGGTAGATGAAAAAAAATTACGTCAGTGGGGCACAAACGTTATCGATGTAGAGCGCAACGCACTCGATAACCTATATCAATATGTCGACTCAAGTGAGTTTGCATCGGCTTGTAACTTGATCCTTGAATGTACAGGCAAGGTCATTGTTATGGGCATGGGAAAGTCAGGCCATATTGGTAATAAAATCTCTGCAACGTTAGCTAGTACCGGCACACCGGCATTCTTCGTTCACCCTGGTGAAGCTAGCCATGGCGACCTTGGTGTACTCAGCGAGAACGATATCATTCTTGCTATCTCTAACTCTGGAGAAGCTGGCGAAATTTTAACCTTAATGCCAGTGATAAAGCGTATGGGGCTACCTATTATCGCTGTCACAGGTAAGCCTGAGTCTACAATGGCGAAGCACTCAGTGGTTCATCTTTGTATTGAAGTCCCAGAAGAAGCCTGCCCATTAGGGTTAGCACCGACTTCAAGTACCACGGCAACACTTGTGATGGGAGATGCGCTAGCCGTTGCGCTGTTACAAGCGAGAGGCTTTACCAAGGATGATTTTGCCTTGTCACACCCAGGTGGTAGTTTAGGGCGTAAATTACTATTAAAAGTCAGTGATGTTATGCATAAAGGCAGTGAATTACCTTTAGTCAGCCATAATATCTGTATCACAGATGCCCTTTATGAAATCTCCAAAAAAGGCTTGGGCATGACAGCCGTTATCGATGATAAGGCCACCTTAGTTGGTATCTTCACCGATGGCGACTTACGAAGAGTCATCGATGCCCAAGTAGACTTAAGTAAAACGCCGATAGCCGATGTCATGTCAAAAGGCTGTGTCACTATCTCTGATGGCGTTTTGGCGGCAGAAGCATTAAAAGTAATGGATGAAAAAGATATCAATGGACTCATTGTCATTGATGAAAACAACTCGCCGATTGGCGCACTGAATATGCTTGATATGGTCAAGGCAGGAGTGATCTAATATGAGTACTACACATCAAAGCTTTTATGGCCCAGTTGCAGATACCGTATGGCAAAAAGCCAAGCAGATAAAGTTACTCATCTGCGACGTTGATGGTGTTTTTTCTGATGGCCTTGTCTATATGAGCAATGCCGGTGAAGAGTTAAAAACTTTCCATACTAGAGATGGCTATGGGGTTCGCTCGCTACTCACCAGTGATCTACCCGTTGCTATTATCACAGGACGAAAGTCTCAAATTGTCGAAGATCGCATGACGGCACTTGGGATCACCCATATCTATCAGGGTGTTGATAATAAGCTAGTGCCTTACCAAGAATTACTTAAGCTTTATAACGTCACTCCAGAAGAGGTGGCTTACATAGGTGACGATATTGTCGACTTACCAGTAATGAAAGAGGTTGGCTTAGCGGTATGTGTGGCTGATGGGCACCCCTATGTAAAACAGCATGCTGACTTTGTCACGACTATCAGAGGCGGCCATGGTGCCCTGCGTGAATTAACAGACCTATTACTCCTTGCTCAAGATAAATTCGATACCGCTCATGGAATGAGTATATGAATAGAGTGACGCTGGCTATTACCGCTTTTTTCGGCACTGCGCTAATCTTGTACTGGCAAGTACAATCTAAGCGTGGCAATGAGGAGATCGCGATTGATGCCAGTTTAAAACCTGATTACATTGCCGATAATTTACGGAGTGTCGATTACAACGAGCAAGGGCTGGTTAACAGCCGCGTGACTGCGACTCATATGGAGCACTTTGACGAAGCAAATATGACTTACTTCACTCAGCCCATATACTTAGTCTATCCAGATGAAGGTCAGGCGCAATGGCGGCTGCAATCCACCATGGGGACGCTCAATAAAAAATCAGGCAAAGTCATTCTCGAGAACAATGTTATTATTGATGCCATCAGCCCAGAAGAGCCCATTCAAACGATAAAAACCAGTTATCTAGAGCTAGACCTTAATACCATGATCATGACTTCCGATCGTGAAATTTATATTACTGGCAATGACTTTATCATTGAAGGTTTAGGACTTTTCGGCGATCTTAACGCTCAAAAAGTAGAGCTTATCAGTAAGGTGCGCGGCACCTATGCGACAAATTGATAAGCATTTGACCCGTATAATATTAAGATATATTAGCTAAAGCCAAAATTAGCACAGTAAATTGATTTAAAATTCCAGCGTATATTAACCTTGTGATTAACACTCGCTACGCCATTTGAAGGACAATATGAACAGACATAACTTAATCATCGCAGCCCTGCTGTGCATCACAAGTTTTAGTGGTGTAGCGAAGCAAGATGACCTCATGCAAGAGGTTAAGATCTCAGCGGCGAGCCAGGAAGCTGATATTAAGAATAATCAGATGATCTTCAATGGACCCGTTGAAGTCACGCAAGGCTCAATTAAAATTTTAGCCGATGAACTAAGAGCATCTTCAAAAGAGGATGGAGGCGGAAAGATCCTAATCGCTGTAGGTGATCCCGCAACCTACACCCAGATAATGGAAGATGGCCGCCCGGCAACGGCAAGTGCTCAAGAGATCCGCTACGAGCTTTCAAATCGAACATTGACGTTAGTGGGCAATGCAAGCTTAGAGCAAGATGGTAGCCAAGTAACAGGTAATATGATCCGCTACAATATCGAACAGCAGCAGTTGATAGCAGAAAGTAAGGGCAATGATAGAGTCATTACTATTATTCAGCCTGAAAACTATCAAGAGGAAGACAAGGTTCAACCGCCAAAAGAGCAAGCGCCTATTCCTACCCAATTACCTGAATTAGAGCAAAAAAACCAATGAGCCAAATGACACTGAAGGCGGTTAACCTTGCCAAGAGCTACAAAAGCAGAGCCGTTGTACAAGATGTCAGTATTACTGTAAAAACAGGACAGATTGTCGGATTGCTTGGCCCTAATGGTGCCGGTAAAACTACGACATTCTATATGGTTGTGGGATTAGTTCAGAGTGACAAGGGTCGGATCTTAATTGACGATGATGATCTCACGTTAGATCCTATGCATCTAAGAGCCAGAAAAGGGATCGGTTACCTACCACAGGAAGCCAGCATTTTTAGAAAGTTATCGGTTAGAGATAACATCATGGCTGTACTGCAAACTCGCTCTGATCTCGATAGCAATGGTCGCGATGAGCACCTCGAGAGCTTACTTGAAGAGTTTCATATCACTCATATTCGTGACAGCCAAGGCATGGCACTTTCGGGCGGTGAACGCCGACGAGTAGAAATAGCCAGAGCATTAGCCGCTAATCCTAAATTTATTTTACTCGATGAGCCATTTGCCGGTGTCGATCCTATTTCCGTGATCGACATCAAAAAGATCATTGAACAATTAAAGAGTCGCGGCCTAGGTGTGCTAATTACAGACCATAATGTTCGTGAAACCTTAGATGTTTGTGAGCGTGCATACATAGTAAGTCACGGAAACTTAATAGCAGAAGGTACACCTGCTGAAATCTTGGACAATCAGCAAGTGCGAGCAGTGTACTTAGGTGAACAATTCAAGCTATAGTTAATCAAAGGACTCAGTCTTCTAATTCAAATAACTGATGATATGTCCATTTCAACTCACTGAACAATCAGTGGGTCTAGGGGCTCAGAGAAACCCCACAACTAGTTAAAGCAAGCTTTCTCATTTTATACTTACAATGAAGGGAATAGCGGTAAATGAAAGCGTCACTCCAGCTTAAAATGGGTCAGCAGTTAACCATGACACCACAACTGCAACAGGCAATACGTCTATTGCAGCTATCGTCGCTGGAACTGCAACAAGAAATCCAACAAGCCTTAGACTCCAACCCCCTTCTCGAACTTGATGAAGAGCAAGTTGACACTACAGACAATGGTGAAGACAAAACCATTGAAAATGCCGAGTCTGAATATAGCGCCAAGGCAGACTCTGATACAGATACTGAAGGTCAACTTGATAACTCAGCAGTAGAAACATCAGACGCCTTAACACAGGATTCAATGCCTGAAGAGTTGCCGATGGATACCACTTGGGACGAGGTATATACAGCGACCCCGAATTCAAGTTCTGGTGCAATGCGTGATGACGATATGCCTTTTCAAGGCGAAACCAGTGAAGGTTTGTACGAGCATCTTGAGTGGCAAAAAAACTTAACGCCTTTTTCTGATAATGATCTCGCCATTGCTACGGCGATTATTGATGCCATCGATGAGCGTGGCTACCTCACCCAAAGTGTTGAGGATATTCTCGAGGCCATGGGTGACCCTGAGATAGAGCTTGATGAAGTTGAAGCAGTACTAAAGCGTGTTCAACATTTCGACCCGATTGGTATTGCGGCCAGAGATCTCAGTGAATGTTTAATGATTCAACTCGCGCAATACGCTGATAGCACCCCACATATCGATAATGCTCGCATCCTGATAGCTGAACACCTTAGTCTGATCGCAGGGCGAGACTTCCGCCTCTTAATGCGCAAAACTAAGCTTAAAGAAGACGAGCTAAGAGAAGCGATTGAATTAATACAGACGCTAAACCCACGTCCAGGTCTCGCCATCACGCCTGGCCGTGATGAGTATGTGATCCCCGATGTCACAGTGACCAAGAAAAAGGGTCGCTGGGTTGTCGAGCTAAATCCAGATTACATGCCAAAAATCAATGTAAATCAGCATTATGCTTCAATGGCCAAGAGTACTAAGAGTCAAGCTGATGGCCAGTTTATACGTGGACACTTGCAAGAAGCTAAATGGTTTATTAAGAGTTTAGAAAGTCGTAACGACACCTTGTTAAAAGTCGCTAACTGTATCGTCAAGTTTCAACAAGGCTTCTTTGAGTACGGTGAAGAAGCGATGAAACCTATGGTACTTAACGATATTGCAGAAGCCGTTGAGATGCACGAATCAACGATCTCACGGGTCACGACGCAAAAATATATGCACACCCCGAGAGGTATTTTCGAGCTTAAATATTTCTTCTCTAGCCATGTCGGTACAGACGATGGCGGCGAGTGCTCTTCAACGGCAATCCGAGCCTTTATTAAGAAGCTAGTTGCCGCAGAAAACCAAAAGAAACCACTTAGTGATAGTAAAATGGCACTTTTATTGGCAGAGCAAGGCATTAAGGTTGCGAGGCGTACCATAGCTAAATACCGTGAAGCCATGTTGATTCCACCTTCGAATCAGCGCAAAAGTTTGTAGATTCAATTGAAGCCTTGAGTTGAAATTGTAAGCTTAGAACGTAAAGCTATTTTACTTAAGGCTTAAAAAGTTCTCATAATGAGATCTATAACCAGCACAGGTCTGTAGTCGAAATTTTAGGGCCTAACTCTGGTAGACAGGGAAAATGGTTGAGAAATAAGCTAAATGGCTTAACTCGAATTAACCTAATTGTTAAACAACAGCGAACTGGAGGAGTATTTCTATGCAAATAAACCTAACTGGACACCATATTGAGATCACAACATCGTTGAGACATTATGTTGAAGAGAAGTTTACTAAGCTTGAACGACATTTCGATCAGATCAATAATGTGCACGTTATTTTAAATGTTCAGAAAATGCAGCAAAAAGCCGAGGCCAAACTCCACTTAGCAGGTGGTGAAGTCTTTGCAACGTCGCAAAATGCAGACATGTATGCCGCAATCGACTCCCTGATAGACAAGCTAGACCGTCAGGTAATTAAACATAAAGAGAAGCTAACAAAACATTAACGATGGAATTAAGCACCATCCTGCAGCCGGAGTGTACTACTTGCGCCACTCCGGGCAGTAAGAAAAAGGTATTGGAACTTATCAGCGATCTTGCCGCTGTCCAATACCCAACCCTATCCTCACAAGAGATTTTTGAAAGTCTTCTGGCGAGAGAGAAAATGGGAAGCACAGGTATAGGTAATGGTATTGCAATTCCTCATGGAAGGCTGACCAATATAAGTCAACCCGTCGCGGTTTTAATTAAGTGTGAGGAACCTATCTCCTTCGACTCAATTGATAAGCAACCGGTTGATATTCTTTTTGCACTCTTAGTTCCTGCAGAACAATGTGAACAACACTTGAGTACCTTGTCCTCTATGGCAGAAAAGCTCAACAATAAGCACATAGTAAAGCAGTTACGAAAAACTCAAGATGAGTCCGAACTTTATCAGGTGATAACGCAATGAAACTGGTGATGGTATCCGGTCGTTCCGGTTCAGGAAAATCTGTCGTACTTAGGGTCTTAGAAGATCTGGGCTACTATTGTGTCGACAACCTTCCACTCCCTATGATGGATACCCTACTGGAACAGCTAAAAGGTAGTACCGAGCAGGTCGCAATTAGCGTTGATGTTCGTAACATGCCGGAGCAAGATAAAGAGCTAGAGAAACAATTAGCTAACTTACCTGAAGGAACTGAACTACTCAGTTTCTTTTTAAACTCTTCAGATGAAGTCTTGCTAAAGCGTTACAGTGAGACTCGCCGCTTACATCCATTGTCTCGTACCAAAAGCTCCCTAAAAGAAGCTGTTGAGCACGAGAGATTGTTGCTTGAACCCGTTTCAAAATTAGTCGACCATTACATAGATACCTCTGAACTCAATATCTATGATCTCAGTAACCAGATCCGTGAAATATTGCTCGGCAGTGTCGATAAAGAGTTAGTCATTAACTTCGAGTCCTTCGGCTTTAAATACGGCATGCCTGCTGAAGCTGATTTTATGTTTGATGTTCGCTTTCTGCCTAACCCCCATTGGGAGCCTGAGCTCAGACCAATGACAGGCTTAGATGAACCAGTTCAACTCTTTTTAAGCCAGCAGCCAATGGTGAACAAGTTTATCTGGCAGATAGAAAACTTACTTGAAACTTGGTTGCCTCACTTAGAAAGAAATAACCGTAGCTACCTCACTATTGCTATTGGCTGTACGGGTGGACAGCACAGATCGGTATACGTCACCGATCAACTTGCTAAACTCTTTAGTAATAGTAAGCATAAGGTGCTCGCCCGTCATCGAGAGATGAGTAATGATTAAATTAGAACGCCAAATCACCATTTGCAATAAGCTTGGACTGCACGCAAGAGCGGCTACTAAGCTGGCCATACTCGCTTCAGAGTTCGATGCAGAAGTCACCATTATCCAAGGTGAAAGAAGAGCTTCAGCAGCCAGTGTGTTAGGGCTGCTTATGCTTGAAACGGGAATGGGGAAAACAATCACCTTACTGGGTGAAGGTCCCGATGCAGATGCCGCTCTCGATGCTATTTGTGCATTGGTTGAAGCGAAATTTGATGAAGCAAGTTAACCTAGCGCTGTAATAAATTCAGAGTATACTCTTCCTTTCTTTTACAAATTAATCAGTTAAATCTAATCTTAAGCTACATATCATCTCAGATCTAAGGGAGGGTCAGCGATGCCGATAGAAGTGTTAGACAATGAAACCACAGATCAGCGTCTCAATCAGCTTACCCAAGCCCTTGGCAGTGGTATGTTTGTCCATGTCAGAAACATGCTCCATGATATGGCGGCGACTGACGTTGCTTTTATTTTAGAATCCTCCCCACCACGCACTCGACAAGTACTTTGGCAACTCATCGATCTTGACCACACAGGTGAAATCTTAGATGAGCTAGGTGAAGAGCTAAAAGATAGCCTCATCAAGCAGATGACGCCACAACGCGTCGCTAAAGCTGCTGAGGGGATGGATACCGATGATCTCGCGTACATACTGCGTAGCCTGCCAGATAGCGTCTTCAACCAAGTGCTACAGTCCATGAGCAGCCAAGACAGAGCTCGGGTTGAACAAGCTTTGTCTTATCCAGATGATACAGCTGGCAGTATCATGAATACCGATACGGTAACCCTACGCCCAGATGTCAATATTGACGTGATACTCCGTTACTTACGCATACGAGGCGAGCTTCCAGAAGCCACTGATACCCTTTATGTCGTCGATAAACGAGACAGTCTACTCGGCGGTGTCCGGATCTCAGATCTACTGACCTGTAATCCAGATTCTTCAGTCAGAGATATTATGGCTTCAGATCTTGAAGGTATCCCGGTTGGCATGAATGACAGTGAAGTCGCTCAGCTGTTTGAGCGCCATGACTGGGTATCAGCGCCTGTTATCGGGGAAGACAATCAGCTTTTAGGCCGTATCACCATTGATGATGTCGTTGATATTATCCGTGAAGATGCAGAGCACTCAATGATGGGTATGGCGGGTATGGATGATGATACCGATACCTTTGGCCCTGTCTTAAAGAGTACATTCCAGCGCTCTTTATGGCTCACCATCAATCTGTTTGCCGCCCTACTCGCAGCCTCTGTCAGTAATATGTTTGAAGGCACACTAGAGCAATTTGCAACCATTGCTATCTTGATGACAATTGTCCCAAGTATGGGAGGCGTGGCGGGTAATCAAACCTTAGCCCTCGTCATCCGTGGTATTGCCCTTGGCCAGATAGGCCAAAGTAACTCCCGATGGCTGATAGGCAAAGAGTTAGCCATTGGCTTCCTCAATGGTATTTTATGGTCGATGTTGGTCTTTCTGGCTGTATGGTTGTGGAAAGATGATATTACCTTAGGTGGGCTCATTGGCGGAGCAATGCTTATCAATATGACAGTTGCAGGGTTTGCTGGTGCTAGTATCCCATTACTGCTTAAAAAGATGAATATTGACCCAGCTCTTGCTGGCGGTATGGTGTTAACCACAGTGACTGATGTCATCGGCCTATTTGCGTTTCTCGGCTTGGCCACCTTCTTTTTACTCTAATTACAATTGGTATAAAACTGCTTCGAGCGTTTTCTTCTATACTTGTGTAAAACACTCAAGGTTATAGCTTGAAAACGCTTTCCCCGCTGGCACTTATCCCTATATATCTAAGTATCATTATAAGCTTGGGCTTAAATGAAGCTTACCTATATCGCTATAATCAGCTAAACCTATGTCATAGTTTAACGACTCAATTATCGATCAACCAACTCAGCTTAAGACGCCATGAAAAAGATTATTTCTTCAGAAAGCAGCAGAAATACCTAAGCCAATGGCGACAGCGCTTAAGCCAACTAAAACAAAACTTCTCCTCAGTCAGTCAATGTTTTAACGAAGGCACTCAGTCAGCAGACTTGATTGCAGAAGGGGAGCAGAGATTAAACGGTTATCAAACTAACTTTATGGTGTTAGTTTCCGAGCTTGATAAGGAAGATAAGCAGTCATTAAGCATGCTCAATAACTTAATGTCCCAGCAGGAAGTACTAGAAAAAACCACTAAGATTGAAGATACCAATATCTATGCTCAAACCTTAGCGATACGCCAACACCTGTTTGAATATATCACCTCTGAGCAAGCTATCTCCCTAGAGCTGCTGAGCACAAATGTATACGAGCTGAATCAGTGGGAAGGAATAAGCAGTAAACTGAAAATTGAGCTTGATAGCTACCTAAAGCAGATAAGCATACTCAAGCAGTTTGTCGAGAGTCATCAGTATTCTCACGAAGCTGGCACAATGGGCGCCATGCGCTCAAACATACATAAGTTAGAAGAGATAATCCCTGCATTGGCGCAGATCATAGAGCAGAAAATTGATAATCACCATAAGGTTAGATGGCTGCTTTACCTCATTATTTTAGTATCTGTTTTTGCCACTCTTCGTATCATTAGGCGAACCTATATCAAAGAGTGACATCAAAACGACGAACAAAGCCAGCATAGTGATACAGGCTTCAACTTAGCAGAGAAAGGCTAAGCCTTATAGGCTCTAAGGCAATAACGGAGCATCGAAACCATATGATGCCAGTATTTTTTGCCCCTCAGTTGAGAGAATATACATAGCAAGTTCAGATGAATTTGCTTTAGCACCATCAAGCACAGTCAACCCATAGTTTGCACCTACCGATAATGCCTCTGGAATTTGCACAATCTGCAACTTAGGCAGCTCTTTTTGAGCAAGTACAGCGTTAGTGCAATAAGTTAGAAATATATCAGCACGCTTATTGTCCATAACCCAGGCATAGGGATTTCTTCCTTTTGGTGCTTTTTCACTGTGAGGGCCACCTGTCAGTTGTAGTGCCTTTTGCTCAAGTCGCTCAGTCGCTCCCAGATTTAATTTATCCGCTTTACCAAAAAGTGCCCATGCATAATCTCCCGCAGGATCGGCTTTAGGCGTCGAGATTCCCACCTTAGTAGCGCTATCTAACATAGTTTCTAATAAGGTTTGACTACTAACCTTAACCTCAGGCTGCGCGATTGCACAAAGTTTATTACGTGCAAACATAACCACTGAGCCGCTCAGTCCTGCGGACTCTAGCTTCAATGGATGCTTCATGTTGGCAGAGGCATAAACATCGACTTTTTCGCCTTGCTCGATACGCTTACGCAGTAAGCCTGAAGGAGCAAAATCTGCGTGAACCTCTGCCGAACCCGCTTGCTGATATTCAGCCACTAGTTCACCCATAGCTGCTTTCAAACTACCAGCTGCTCTAAACTCTAACGGCGATGCACTCGCCATAAAAGGCAAAGCTAACGCAAAAACTGCAACCCACTTTTTCATCTTATTATTCCTATAACGAACGAGTAATCGGTACAAATTACCTATAGGAACGTATAAGGCCACAAGCTAATATGAGTCTCAATAGCACTATGCAATTGCTTGGTATTCATGGGATCAAAGTCGCGGACAATCGACACTAGGCAGACATTTTGTCTCAATGTTATTCTCAAAATGAAAGGTAAAAAAATGGCCTCCATAAGGAAGTAATGCTATTCGGATAAGCACTACTGCTTATATTTAAGTGGATAGCGGCTGGGTATATAGAGCACTGAACGTGGATATGTTCGGTGCTTTCTTTTATCTGGAAGGATAAAGTGTTTTATATCGGCCCGCATTTGCTTCAGCTTAGCTGGCAACTTCCCATCAGGTGATAAAGCAAGCCATCTTAATTGAGTGTCTATCAAGCTTATCGCTGCGGTAAAGCTAATACGGGTGGGTGCAACTTTGGCTTCTTTTGCTATCGCTACCATTTCTAAGCGAACCAGATTATAAGCGATAAGC
>NZ_MPHJ01000018.1 GCF_001957125.1 Shewanella sp. UCD-KL12
ATCAGAATCAACGCCATCACTTAAGGTGTAATCAAAGGTTGGTGGTGTTTGTTCTGGGTCACTGCCATCATGTTGATACTCGAAAGTACCATCGGCTTTGATACGTAGGGTACCGTTACCAACAGAAAAATCCTGACTCCAGCCATCTTGGTCAAAGACCAGCAGTACGCCATCGACGTGAGTGACTGTGAGTGTGCCACCGTCGCCCCCATCACTGTCTTGTAGTCCATCGTTGTTATCAATGTGGGTGATGACATTGCCACCGAGCAATGCACCTTCATCGACAGTAAAGCTATCATCTTCAGCAAACGGACCATCATTAACGGCATTGATCGTGATCGTGACCGTGGCATCATCAGAATCAACGCCATCACTTAAGGTGTAATCAAAGGTTGGTGGTGTTTGTTCTGGGTCACTGCCATCATGTTGATACTCGAAAGTACCATCGGCTTTGATACGTAGGGTACCGTTACCAACAGAAAAATCCTGACTCCAGCCATCTTGGTCAAAGACCAGCAGTACGCCATCGACGTGAGTGATTGTGAGTGTGCCACCGTCGCCCCCATCACTGTCTTGTAGTCCATCGTTGTTATCAATGTGGGTGATGACATTACCACCGAGCAATGCACCTTCATCGACAGTAAAGCTATCATCTTCAGCAAACGGGCCATCATTGACGTTACTAATATTAAGGAAAACAGTGGCTGTGTCCGTGCCTCCTAGACCGTCATTGATTGTATATGTGAAACTCGTTGCAGCAGGCTCTTCACCGTTATGAGAGTAGGTGAAACTACCGTCTTGATTGATGGTTAAACTGCCATCTCCAATGGGGATGATTGCAACGCCATTATTAAAGACTACTGCTACGCCATTGATGTGGGTAATACTCAGTGGGCCGCCGTCTATGTCGCTATCAATGCCGGAACCTGTGTTATCAGTGATGATATTACCACTGGTAAAGCCACCTTCACTTAAGTCATAGCTGTTATTTAGCGCATCAGGAGCATCGTTAACAGGTTCAACAATTATTGTTAGTGTTGCAGTCTCACCTGTATTTGTGGTGTAGGTAACGATAGGTACATTACCGTTAAAGTTTGCGTCTGGTGTGAAGGTATAAGTACCGTCACTATTTAGCGTCAAGGTACCGTCTTCAAGCTCCACAGTGCTACCTGCGTCGTGCGTATTTCCCTCAACGTTAAAGGTAGCAACGGTTAATACGTCATCCGTATCACTGTCATTATCTAGTACATTCCCTGTCGCAACGGTATCTTCATCGATGGTGTTGAAATCATCGACAAGTATCGAAGCTTCATTGGTACCAACTATATTTATAGTCACTATTTGAGTATCGGTAGCACCAAACTCATCAGTTACAGTAACAAGGAACTCTTCCTGTACGATCTCCCCCTCAGCTAAACTATCGGCTGCAAGATTATCTAATGTATAAACCCATTGTCCCGTGTCCGAGTCTATTGTGAAACTACCATAAAAAGAGTCAGCATCTCCGCTCCAAGAGAGCACGGCGCCAGTATCGACATCGGTCGCTGTTAAAGTGCCTGTAGCGGTTTGAATAGTAGTGAAAGGCTCACCAGATTCAAGCTCGCTTAAACTTCCTGTAGCGTCAGCTGCAGAAGAGGTGATGATTGGTGAGTCATTGGTTCCTTGCACTGTAATAGTGATCTGTTGTGTGGTCGAAGCACCAAATTCATCAGTAACAGTAACAATGAAAATATCTTCAGCTGAAGTACCTTCAGCTAAACTATCTGCCAGTGAGTTATCTAAGTTGTAACTCCATTCGCCTGTAACAGGATCTATGGTTAAACTACCGAATAGACCATCGGAGTTACCACTCCAAGTTAGCACTGCTCCGTTATCAACATCGGCAGGTGCCAATGTTCCTGTTGCATTGGTGACACCTGGCACGACAGTTCCGTCATCTTCATTACCCGCTTCAATAACCAAGCCTTCATCATCAGCGAGTATTGGTCCATCTGGGCCATCAGGGTCTTCAATGACAACAATTGGCACATCATTGGTACCAGTAATAGTAATTGAAAGGGTGACTAATACTGAGTCACCGTCGGCGTCAGTTAGCTGATAGGTAAATATTTCAGTGACCTCTTCTCCCTCTGCTAACGCTTGTATGTTTTCTAACGAGTTATCTAGCAGATAGCTGTAGCTACCATCTGCTGAAATGTCTAAAAATCCGAAGCTGCCTGAAATACTTGTAGTACCAGATACCGCTAATGTGGTTCCATCTGAGCTAGTGATTTGTGACACAACTGCTGAGTCAGCGCCTTGAGTATCATTAAGAAGCACATTACCAGTAATAGGGACTGAGACTTCGCCATTTTCGGAGACTGTGTTGGTGTCATCGACACCTGTTGGGCTATCATCGACGATATTTACTGTAATTGTTGATGCACTGGTGTTACCCACTAGATCAGTGACAAGAGCGGTAAATGTTTGAGATATCGTATCTAAAGCTGAGTTATCTAGTGCAGAGTTAAGAGTGAAGTTATAACTTAATATCCCACTCACAGGATCGAAGCCTGTTAAAGTGAGTACACCATTAGCGGTTGTGATTGTTATGGGGCCTACAAATAGGCCTGCTGAAAATATATCAATACCACCAACTGAGAGGCTGGCAATCCCTGCCTCTGCATCGACAATTAAGCCACCTGATTGTGATATTGCTGCAGCGATAGGATTAGAACCTTGAGGAAGGTTAGCTTCAAGTAACGTAACAGTACTTGCTCCTAGTGTTGGTAGGTTTGCGACTTCTTCAGTTAAAATCAGCGGATCTTCTGCTGGATCTGCAGTGGCATCAAACCCCTCGGTATCATGTCCTGCCCCCGCTAATGTTTCATCTCCCGTTCTGCCTAAAGACACGAAGTCAGTTCCACCTTCATTACCTCCACCACCTGCAGCAGTACCGGCTGCGGTTTCAGGAAGGCCTGCAGTGGGATCATCCCCGGCTAAAATCTGCGCTTGTAAGGCTGCAATTTCAGCATCAGCGGATACTGGCGCCGTAGCGAATTCAGGTGTCGCAGTTATTTCAGGTATTGCTCCTAAGGAGCTATCAGGTATTGGCTCGGCGAGATTAATTTCTGTCAATATCGTACCGTCAGCCATCTGTAAAATAAACTGAGAACTCGGTGAAAAAATTAACTGTTCACCATTTTTAATAAGATCGCCTATGGTCACATCTCTTATATTACCCTGCTCATCTTTGGCTTTTAATTGCCCTACAAGGTTGGTGACAACTGCATCTTGTTCTGCTACTGAAACACCCATAATCATATCCCTGAGTTATTTCTTCTGTGAAGCAAGTAATAACTTTTTTGACTAGCAATAGATTTCTGCTATTAAACATCTTGAACTTAGTTTGGCTCGAATTGACTGTGAGTCAAATTGATGAGCATAGCCTGCAAGTCGCATGGATATTGGGGTTGTATAAAATTCAACTCGAAAAATAGCTGTGATTCAGCCGTTTGGCAGTTGTTATAGCTTAGATTGGGGGTTAGTAAATAAAAAAACCACCTATAAGGTGGTTTCTTTAGTTGATAATCGAATAAAAACTAATCAGTAATGGCGGCTTGTCGATAGCTTTGTAGTGCACTGTTTTGCTCGCCTAAATGCTCTTGGGTTTCAGCTAAGGCCAGCCAATTCTGTTTACTGGGCTGTTGGTGACAAACTTTTTTCCAATAGGTGATAGCCTGACGGTATTCTTTATTTTGCAGATGAAGTTTGGCTAGCAATACTTGGAAGTTGAGGTCTTCGCCATACTTTTTCTCAAGTGCAAATATCTGCTTTCTTTCTTCAATATCAGAAGGAGTCAGTATTTGGGCAAGCGCGGATAAGCTATCTGAGCATAAGCCGCTTTTGATGAGTTTCATCAAATGCTTTTTAGCTTCGCTTTCACGGTTGAATTTACTTAATCCAATACAGTAGCTTGCTAAATGTTCTGGCTCTTTTCTCTCTGCGCGACTTAACCAATGCCAGACTTTCTCTAGCTCTTGTTCATCGGCAGTTTGAGCCTGCAGTAGCAAAGCATTATTGGTCACTCGAGTTAATTGCTTGAGTGCTTCGGCATCGAGCATCAGCCGCTTTTTTATTGTTGGCAATAATAGCTTCAGTGCATGCCAATCACCTTGAGCTTGATAGAGTTCCAAAGCCAGCCTTAGGACTGGTAGCTTACTCTTACTTGTAGGGGACAGCTTATCTAGCTCAGTTCTCGCTTTTTCCAATTCGCCCTGTTGGAGTAGATAGCGGGTTCGACTCGTACTGACAGCCTTGATAGCTAATGGCTCTTGCTCTGCTTTTAACAGGTATTGGTCACGTGCTTCAATGTTGCTCTGATGTTGTGCGGCTCTTGCTGCGGCCAATAAGTTAAGGGTTGGTAGTTCTCCTTTATCAGCGCCTTTTAACATTGCCTTTTCTGCTGATGGCCAATCCTCTTCTGCAAGTGCTAACGCACCGACTAAGGTGTGCTTTCTCGCGGCTTTTTTACGCCACTTTTCAGGCAGTAATCTGCTGCTTAACAGCAAATTGATTAAAAATACAAACACCCACTCAGTTAGTTGGAGTAGACCATAAAATATGATTAAGGAGATAATCGCGAATACGACACCTGTCTCGACCTCATAATCCCAAATCGTAAAATATAGGTATCCATTCATACCCTCAAAGAAAGGGCTAATACACAGACCTAGAAGGATTATGACTAGGTAGATCATCACTTTTATCATAGGGAGTTTTCCTCAACGACGAGCAAATTCCCATGCACAACGAGCTGCTGAAGCAGGGGCGTTGATTGAAAGTGATTAATGGTTGCAGTCTGTACCTCTAGGGTCTTTAGTGCATCAAGGGCGGATAACGTTTCTTCAACTTTGGGGCTGTTAAGATCAAAATACTGATAGATCCACTTGCTTGCTAAAGTGATCGATTGACGGTAGTTAACCTGATCTTGTCGATAAAGCGCGAGTTGTGATTGAAGTAACTTGTTGCGAATGTTTTCAACCAAGTACCACTGCTGATCTGGCGTAAGTATTGGCGTGATATCGGTTGTGCGTTTACGCACAACTACAAAGTCATCTAATATTGATTGCCAAGATTTAGCTAAGTTTGCTTTCCAATCATCAATAGATGCTGTCATCTGTTCTGTTTCGGGGCTATTAGCAGTATTGGCCGCCTCAACACGATTCAATGGCAGGGTATGAAGGTGCTCAATCATGCTGTCTAGCATTAATACCGTACCTGAAATATCAGTACTTTTTATCGATGACACTACTGATATATCTGTCGCTAAGGCTTTTCTTAAAGGTGTTAACGAAGGATCTTTCATCGATTCAATGCGATCGTCAGCAGCTTTGAGCAAACTTGCTGATGTGCTTGGATTTTTCTCTAGCCACAACTTGTTACCTGCCATTCTGACTAAATACTTTGCCTCTTCAGCCATCCAGTGATTTGGGTTTCTTTGAGCGAGCTTAGCGACTCTTTCAGTCAATTGACGTTGGTTGTCTGTAAATTGTTTAAGCTCAGTTTGAGTATTGACAGTCAATTGCTGCTGGGCTCTATCAAGCTTAGCTATCTGTTGGCTAGGCTCATTGAGCGCTTGCTTTAGCTCTACAGAGAGTGCTTGTGCTTTCTCTTTTTGAATAGAAAGCTCTTGATAGAGATAGTAACCGCCACCTACTGTTGTAAATGTCAGCAGTAAGATAAAGATCAGATTAAATAGGAAGCCCCAAGAAACTCCTGAGCGTTCTACTCTCGTTTCGGTGGTGACTTGCTGTTTTGGGGACGCGTCGTTTAAACCTGTTGTATCAGCGCTGACCGATTGACTCGGTTGCTCAACACTGGCTTCAGAGTTTGACTCAGTTTGCGATTCTTGAGGCGTTTCATCTAACTTTTTATTGTCCATTAAACAGTCCTTGAAAGCGATACAGCTACAATTATGACGAGTTTAGGCGGTTAACTTAGTTAACTTTACAAGCTTAAGGCTGAAAGTACGGCTTTGCAGTTTGCAGCTTTTGCGTTAGTGACACGCAAAAATCCGTAAGCTAAGGCTTGCTCATGTACTCGTGAGCTTGGGACTATAATATGACATGCACGCAGCCAAGCAAATAACTCTTTTGGTACAAGTTTAAATAGGTTATCAAGAATTTCGCCACTCGTGACAATAATCGTGTCGATTCCAGCCTGTTGCCAAGCCTGCGTTGTCTCTTTAGCGGGTAATTGTGGGGCGGACCTTTGATAGACTTCCCAATAGTTTACTTGGCCACCTCTAGCTTGCAGTTCAAGCGCGAGTTTTTCTCTTCCTCCAACGCCTCGTACGATAACAATTTTCTTGTCTGTAAGTGTTTGAAGCTGAGGAAGTGTTAACAATCCTTCAGTCTGTTGGCAGTCTTTAGGGGCTTTGTATGCTGTGATACCTAAATCTGCAAGCGACTGAAAAGTTGCTTCTCCGACTGCATAGTAGTGAGGTGTTGTCGGCCAGTTTCCAGCTAAAGCTTTATCTGTGTACTTCACGGCATTTGTGCTGATAAATATGATGATGTCAGCTTGACCGAAATTTTTAATACTGTGCTTATCAGCTTCTACAAAAGTAGCTTCAACCTGAAGTAGAGGCGTAACCAAGTATGAGACGCTTCTTTCATCAAGCGCCTCAATCATGGTCTGATTACGTCCATTTGGACGAGTCAGTAATACCTTCATTGTAAATGTGTCGTCAATTAACGTTAATTACTTAATATAGACAGCATCTAGTATGGTTTTAGCACCTTTGCTAAGTAGGTCTTCAGCAAGGGCAATACCTAGCGCTTTAGCATCAGTTTTAGGGCCAACAGTTGTGCCTTCAATGATCTGGCTACCATCTGGATTGCCGACTAAACCACGTAAAGTCAGTGTGTCGCCATCGATAACCGCATAAGCACCGATTGGCACCTGACAACCACCTTCTAGGTGAGTATTCATTGCACGCTCAGCGATAACACGATAACGGGTTTCTGTGTGCTCAAGTGGTGCAAGTAGTGCTTTTACGCGAGCGTCATCAGTACGGCATTCAATACCTACAGCGCCTTGACCATTAGCAGGTAAAGACTCTTCAGCAGAGATAAAGCTAGTGATACGTTCCTCTAGTTTTAGACGCTTTAGACCAGCAGCTGCTAAAATGATCGCATCGTAGTTACCAGCATCTAGCTTACCTAGACGTGTGCCAACGTTTCCTCGAAGATCTCTGATTTCAAGATCTGGACGTAGGCCACGAATTTGACACTGACGACGTAGGCTAGAGGTACCAACAATAGCGCCCTGAGGCAGTTCGCTAATTGATTTATAGTTGTTTGAAACAAATGCATCACGTGGATCTTCACGCTCACAGATAATCTCTAAGCCCAAACCTTCAGGAAAGTCGACTGGGACATCTTTCATAGAGTGAACAGCGATATCGGCTCTGTTTTCAAGCATCGCAACTTCTAGCTCTTTTACGAACAGACCTTTACCACCAACTTTAGCCAAAGGCGTGTCTAAAATGATGTCACCTTTGGTGCTCATCGGGAGAAGCTCGACAGTTAAGTCGGTATGAAATTTTTCAAGTTCAGCTTTTACAAATTCAGCTTGCCAAAGTGCAAGTGGGCTTTTACGTGTTGCGATTCGAATGACATTTTGAGACATGCTCGATATTCCATCAGAGGCCTTAGTTGCAGTAATGCTAACATTGCACGCAAGCAGATGTAACAAAGGGCGATTGATTCTTTGAAGTCAGCCTGTACAAAAGTGTGATCTCTGTCTCATTTGTTCCCAGTTAAAGTTAAAGCTGTTAGCATGATCACAAGTTTTAAACTCGTGCAGTGGCGTGACCTATTTGAATAAAGAACTAAATCACATTATTGAAACTGCCGAGCGACTTAATCGTGTAAGGCTCGCTCGAGCTAATGCGCTGCTTTCGCCACTAAAGCGCGACCTTCTTAAACTTATTCCGCTGTTTTTTCATTATCACCGAGCAGGCTATCCTGGTTATAACGGTCCTATGACTCCCTCTGGGATATATGATTATGTCCCCTCTGAGCGTGAGTTAGACGCCTGTGATACGTTAGGTTTGGCCAGACCTATGGTTCATTTAGTCAAGCAAGCTTCAATTGAAGGTGTTTATAGTATGGGGAGTATGTCCAGCTTTGGGCAGAATCCTAAAAGTGATATTGATGTCTGGCTCGTGCATGACAAGCTATTGAGTGAGGTTGAGACCCGGTTACTTGAAGAGAAATCTACGCTGCTGACCTCCTGGTTCGCAACTCACTCCCTTGAAGTGAACATCTATTTAGTTCATCCAGAACAGTTCATTGATAGCCCGCATCGAAAAAATGAGCAATTTAAGTCTATAGGTAATGAGCATAGTGGTAGTGCTCAACATTGGTTATTACTTGAAGAGTTTTATCGCAGCCAAATATGCTTAGCGGGTAAACCAGTTACATGGTGGCCTAATGCAGCGCCTTGTGGCTCCTTACTGTATTTAGGTGATGTCAGTGCCATTCCATCCTATGAGTATTTTGGCGCATCGTTATGGCAGCTTTATAAGGGGCTAGATAAGCCACATAAAGCCTTGTTGAAGGTATTGCTGCTTGAATCTTATGCGGCTCAATATCCAGAAACCGAATTTATTAGCGAAAAAGTATGGCAACACACCATAGAGGGAGACTTTTCTGCGGCGAATGACAGCTATTTTTTGCTTTACGAGTCGATAGAAACGTATCTTATAAACAAAGAAGATCCCAGACGATTAGAGATAGCAAGACGTTGCTTTTATCTTAAATGTGGTATCCGCTTAAGTGAGCCAGAACAGGCCCAAGACTGGCGCTATCACAAGCTCAACAGCCTAGTCAAAGGTTGGCAGTGGTCTGCAAGTTTATTGCAAACATTGGATAACTGCGAGAACTGGCATTGTGGTCAACTGCAGTGGTTTAATGAGCAGCTTAATGAGTTAATGCTGGGCAGTTATCAGACGTTACTGCAATTTGCATCGACTCATAAACTCAATGAAAGCTTGAAACTGTCAGAGCTGGGTCTTCTTACACGAAAACTTCATACCTACTTTAGCTGTGACAATGAGCACCTCATAGGCCTGAATAGATTATGGAGCACTTCAATCTCTGAGGCTACGCTTACCATAGTGTATAGCCACAACCAACAAGAGTACTGCCTGTATTGCTGTCCTTCTGATAGAAAGTCTTTTATTGGTCAGCGGGCTGTCTACCAATCAAAAAGTCAGGCAAAGCTATTAGCTTGGGCGGTGCTAAATGGCATTTCAAACAATGACACTGTTTGGTATGAGTTTGAAAAAGGTGAGCGAAAATCCAAACGCTTTAGTCAAGCTTCTCAAAGGTTAGACAGTGTATTTGAGTTGGCTGATACTCGCGTGTCTAAAATGGATCTGTATAAGCCATGGCAATATAGAAAGTTAGTCTTTTTACTTAACTTCAATAGTGATTCCACTGCGCAATGGCAGGGGCAGGAGATAATGGTCGATTATATGAATGCCAATGTTTTCTCTCTTGGTCGTGGTGAAGTCAATATGTTGGAGTCTATAGAGTTATTTACGCTTAACTCATGGGGTGAATGGCATTGTTACCGTTATGAGGGCGAGTTAGCTATTTTAGATGTGTTAGCGTTTGTTGCCCCCGGTATTCGACGCTCATCAGACGATATGGCGATTGAGGTCGTTAGTGGCTCAGCTAAGTTACAAACTCAATTAGAGCAGACTATAAGAAGTTTAGTATTAAGGGCTGCACGTCTTAGCTGGCGAGTATCTTCATCGGCGACACTGGTTTACCCATTAAAAGTGGCAAAAGTCAGGTATGGCCTTTTCTTTAATAGTAAGGGAATGGTGTATCAAGATTTAAAAGATGCGAGAGCTTTTTACCAGCAACTTACCGCAAGGATGTTAATCGAGCTACCAAGGCCAAACTTAGGCAATGAGCCATTAACGATGGCGCCAGATGTCATACAGGAGTTTGCAGCACGTGGTGCGATACAGTACTTTTTACGTCAAAGTGAAGAGGGGTTAGATGTATTTGTCCTTAATGAGCAGAATGAACTAGACCATTATGTTCAAAAGGAGATCAGCGTTGATGAACTGGTGAGTGAGGTCAGCCATTTTCATGCATTTGAAGAACCAGATGTGGCAGCACAAAGGTTTAACTTGCCACAATTTTTCCGCTTAATGCGCGTCAACGGTCGCCTGCAAGCTATTCCATTTGGGCTAGCAATCGATGAAGCTGAGGTGGACTTTTAATACCCGTTGCTTATGCGAACAGGTATCGCTTCATCGTTAGCGTTTGAGCTAAATTGAAAGCTCGATCCCACCTTGCTGGGTAATCGCTGCGATAACAAAAGGCATAAATTCACCGCCATTTCGCTCATCAAGCCACTTTCCATCGACGAAGGAAAAATGGTATCCGCCCTCTTTGGTCGCGACCCAGATTTGATGAAGAGGCTCTTGTTTATTGATAACAATTTTAGATCTGTCTTCAAACTCTAGCTGTAAAACATTGCCAGAAGCGTCGATATCGATATCGGCATCTTGCTCATCGATAGCGTTTTCAATTGCTTCATCTATTGCTTGGAACATCTCATCGGCTAATAGATGAAATTGTGTGTCAGTCATTGCCATTAGCGTAATTCCTTAAAGGCTCACATCAGTTGTCGCAATAGTAGCAACCGAGCTTGAGATGCTCCACCGTTTTTTGAAAAAGCATATGCCTACGACTACGACCTCTCACCCAAGAGAGCATTTTCTTAAAACCATCGTATGGGTCAACAATATGCAAAAAACAGCACGGAATGCTTATCAATTTCTAATCGGTCGAGGCTATTTGCAAAAAATAGCCAGTTTAGTATGTATTAGGTCTTTATCTGCTTGACGTAGAAAGCTGAACTCTGCAACATCAGTAGACTTTAGGCTGTTTTATTCACTTTGTGCTCAGCAACATAGTGAATAAAATTCAAGCTAGAAAAATAAACAGGCCCTAGTACCCGCACCCTATTTAGATGGAATGATTGATGTTGAGAAAAATAAGACTGTGTTCAGTGGTAATACTTGTTAGCTTTTTTGTGGCCGCTTGTGGTCAGAAAGGGGCGTTATATAAATCGCCAGACAAAGAAGACAACCAAAAACAAGAACAGCCACAGCCAAAAAAACAAAGCGAAAAGGAATAAAGTCTTGGATTATTTTCTCTATAAAAACAATGAACTCGTTGCTGAAGATTGCTCAGTGACAGAATTGGCACGCAAGCATGGCACGCCACTTTATATATACTCACGTGCAACGCTGGAGCGTCATTGGCATGCTTTCGACAAAGCTGTAGCCAATCATCCTCATCTCATCTGTTACGCTGTAAAAGCAAACTCAAATATCGCAGTATTAAATGTGATGGCTCGTTTAGGCAGTGGTTTCGATATTGTTTCTGGCGGCGAGTTACAAAGGGTCATAGAGGCTGGCGGTGATCCCGCTAAGGTCGTCTTCTCTGGTGTGGGTAAAACTGTCTCAGAAATGGAGATGGCACTAAACTTGGGGATCTACTGCTTTAATGTTGAGTCGGCAGCCGAGCTTGAGCAGCTTAATAACGTAGCGGGCCGAATTGGCAAAGTAGCCCCAGTCTCTCTTCGTGTTAATCCTGATGTCGATGCAGGCACTCATCCCTATATTTCAACCGGTCTAAAAGAGAACAAGTTCGGTATCTCTATGGAAGAGGCTGAAGCAATTTTTGCTCGTGCTGAATCATTGGCAAATATACAGGTTAAAGGGGTGGATTGTCATATCGGCTCTCAGCTCACTGAGATACAACCTTTCCTCGATGCAATGGATCGCATGCTAGCGTTAATTGATCGCCTGGCAGAGCAAGGGATCAAGATTGAGCATTTTGATGTCGGTGGTGGTTTAGGGGTTCCTTATGATGATGAAACGCCACCTCAACCTGCTGTTTATGCTGCAGCGCTGCTTGAACGTTTAGGTGACAGAGAGCTTAAACTTATTTTTGAACCTGGCCGTGCCATAGCAGCTAACGCAGGTATTTTTGTTACCCAAGTGCTGTATCTAAAAGGTAATGGTGATAAGCACTTTGCTTTGGTCGACGGTGCGATGAATGATCTCATTCGTCCTTCACTCTACAGCGCTTGGCAGAATATCATTCCTGTTAAACCGCGCGATGGTGCCACCAGTAATTATGATGTTGTTGGACCTGTGTGTGAAACGGGCGACTTTTTAGGTAAAGATAGAGCGCTATGTTTGGCCGCAGAGGATTACTTAGCGGTGCGTTCATCTGGCGCCTACGGCTTTACCATGTCATCAAACTATAATTCACGACCTCGTGCAGCTGAAGTCATGGTTGATGGTGAAAAAGACTACCTGATCCGTGAGCGAGAAAAAGTGGCTCAGCTATGGCAAGGTGAGCAACTGTTGCCGTAAACTGTTTATAATAATGACAGATGATCTTTTTGTGCTGCTTTTCACCAGTAACTTGCTTGCTGAATGAAAAGCAGGGCATCGCTATTTAAGGGATACCAGACTTGATCCATTTCACTAAAATGCATGGTTTAGGCAATGATTTTATGGTCGTCGACGGCGTCACACAGAACGTGTTTTTTTCGCCGGACCAGATTAAGCGCCTAGCCGATAGAAATTTTGGTATCGGTTTTGATCAGCTGCTACTGGTAGAGCCACCATATGATCCAGAACTTGATTTTCACTATCGTATTTTCAATGCTGATGGTAGTGAGGTTGAGCAATGTGGTAACGGTGCGCGCTGTTTTGCACGGTTTGTACGCAATAAAGGGCTGACCAATAAGCAAAAAGTTCGGGTGAGTACCTCTAGTGGCAAGATAACGCTTCGATTAGAGCGAGATGGCAATGTCACTGTTAATATGGGGATCCCTGTACTTGAGCCCAGCAAAATCCCTTTTACAGCCAAACGAGTAGAGAAAACCTACTTACTGCAAGCCAATGCTGCTGATTCAACAATGCAGACATTTCTTTGCGGAGCTGTCTCCATGGGAAACCCTCATTGTGTACTCGATGTTGAAGACATTGATACAGCTGATGTGGAAGGTTTAGGTGCATTGCTCACTCAGCATGAGCGTTTTCCAAAAGGGGTTAATGTCGGCTTTATGCAGGTCATTAACTCAGGGCATATAAAGCTGAGAGTTTATGAGCGTGGTGCAGGGGAAACATTAGCCTGTGGCACAGGAGCATGTGCAGCGGCGGTAGTGGGTCAACTGCAGGGGAAATTGGATAAAAGTGTACGTGTTGACTTACCTGGCGGCACACTCACTATCAATTGGGAGGGCGAGGGTAAGCCATTATGGATGACAGGCCCAGCTGAACACGTATATGACGGACAGATACAGTAATGACCGAGAGTAATAATGTGAAAAAACAACCGCCTTTCGATGAGCTGCTCATTAGAGAGTTTCTGCTGGATAACCCTGATTTTTTCAGTCGTTACCCAGAACTCTTGTTAGCGATGCGGATACCTCATGCTGAGCGCGGTGCTGTTTCACTGGTTGAGCGTCAACAAGAGATGCTGCGCAATCGGGTGCAGCAATTAGAGGAGGAGATCACTTCGTTAATGGGCATGGCGACCCGCAATGAGATGATCTACATGTTCAATACCCTGCTTTCACTTAAAATGTTGCAGTGTGAAGATCTTGGTGAACTTAGGCAGGAGCTATCAGAAGGCCTTAAAGGGCAGTTTCACTTCAGCCATGTGCGCTTAATTACCGTTCATGACATCGATAGTGAACTTTCGCGGATCTGGAGTAAACGTCTTAGTCAGGGTTATTACTTTGGCAGGTTAACTTCGGCCGAGTCGAAGCGTCTCTTTGGCTGTGAAGTAGGCTCTGTTGCATTATCTCGACTGTCTGAGCAGTGTGGGCAAGTTATTTTTGCCATCGCAAGCCAAGATGCTATGCATTTTCACCCTGAGATGGATCACTTACTACTGGATCAGCTAAAGCAGCTATTAGATCATCTATTACCTAAGCTTTAGAAAGTGAGTGTTTGCTGGCTCATCATTGATTAAAGGCGCGATGAATACTCTTTGGTTTAAACAGTTTGAAAGTTATCTAAGTGCTGAGCGACAGCTTTCAGCCCATACAGTACGAAATTACCTGTATGAATTGCAGCGAGTCACTAAGCTGCTCGAGTTACAGTCCCCACCAGTAGATTCATGGCGAGATGTCAGTCATGAGCAACTTCAGCAAGTGCTAGCACACTTGCATAGAAAAGGTTTAAGCCCACGTTCACTCTCTTTAACACTCTCATCGGTGAAGCAGTTTTGTGGCTTCCTACTCGGTGAGGCCGTCATTCAGTCAAATCCTGCCGCAAGCCTTAGTGCACCAAAGCAAAATAAGCCTCTGCCTAAAAATATGGATCTTGATTCGGTAACTCACCTATTAGAGATAGACGCAAGCGATCCCTTAAGTGTTCGAGACAAAGCGATTATGGAGCTGTTTTACTCTTCGGGTTTGCGACTCGCAGAACTTGCAGCACTTAATGTGTCAGATCTTAATTTTTCAGATCTCCAGGTGAAGGTGTTAGGTAAAGGGAGTAAAGAGCGACTAGTACCAATAGGTGGCTGTGCGATGAGCGCATTGCAAGTTTGGCTCTCTTTGAGAGATGGTATTCCCTGTGAGGATGAGTCACTTTTTGTCACTATGAAAGGTAAAAGGCTAGCGCATCGCAGTATTCAAGCTAGGCTTGCCAAATGGGGCCAAGAGCAAGCATTGAATATGCGCGTTCATCCACATAAGTTAAGGCACTCATTTGCAACGCATATGTTAGAGTCGAGTGCTGATTTACGTGCGGTTCAAGAACTGCTTGGGCATGCAAATTTGTCCACAACTCAGATCTATACCAGCTTAGACTTTCAGCACTTAGCCAAGGTTTATGATGGTGCACACCCAAGAGCAAGCAGAGCTAAATCGGTGAGTAAAAAAAATAAGGATTAATCATGACCAGGTGTTACCTAAGAGCTAAACCTTTTCATGCTATCAGCTTCGATCTTGATGATACGCTTTATGACAATGGGCCAATTATTAGTGCGGCAGAGCAAGCGTTACTCGAGTTTCTACAGATTAATTACCCTTTGAGTGTAAGTTGGCAAAGGGCTGATTGGCTCAAACTAAAAACGGAGCTGCTGAGTTGTTATCCTGAGCTGACCCACGATACAACAGCTGCTCGCCTTGTGATGTTAGAGCAAGGGTTAATGAGATTAGGTTATTCTAGAGAGGAGTCAGAAAGGGGGGCTGTAGCAGGTTTGGAGTGCTTCTTACACAAGCGATCTGATTTTGAAGTTTTGCCCTCAGTGATTAATCAGCTTGAATTCTTAGCAACTAAATATCCATTGATTGGGATCACTAATGGTAATGTTGATGCTCAGAAAATTGGTTTAGGCCATGTTTTGCAGTTTGTTCTTCACCCCGGGGAAGGGACAAGAATGAAGCCTTACCCAGATATGTTTTATAGTGCATGCCGTAAACTCGACATACCTCTACACTGCCTACTGCACGTGGGTGATAGTCAAGCATCAGATGTTCAAGGCTCAAGACTCGCAGGGTGTCAGTCTGCTTGGTTAAATCCTAGATTTGGTGGTAATAAGAGTGCGCTTAGCAATGAACTACTGCCTCATATGGAGATTAGTTCACTTGGCGATCTGGTGAGTGCCTTCTAGTGATGCTGTACAGCTTTGATAAGTTAAAAGCCAGTTACCTTACTGATGTAACTGGCTTAATTATTTATGAGCGTGATACCGATTGGTTTATTCAGATAAAGCTAATGCCTTAGCAAACAATATGTTGTTCTCAATGTGAATATGCTGCATCAGATCGGCCTCAAACTCTGCAAGAGACGCATAACAAACTCGCCATGTTGTACAGGCATGCTCTGGAGCTTGATAGTTGTTTGTCAGCTCTCTAATTTTTTCTAATACCAAGCCTGCATCATTATGTTCATGCTCCATGGCATTAATGGGGTTTCCTATGTGACCAAAGCAGCTATTTACTTGCTCCCCTGCAGCCATAGCTCGTATGGATGGAAATAAAATCCGCTCCTCTTTCATTAGGTGAGGCACTAGATCTTCAACGAGCGCTCTAATCCAACCAGCTAAAGGCTTTATCTCTTCATAATGCTCGCCATGAGCGCGTACCATCTTTTGGCTGTACTCTACGAGTAAAGGGGCTTTTTCTCTGACATAGGTATGGTGAGTGTCTTCGATATAGTCAATGAGCTTATCAACTGGAAGTTGCTTTAAGCTGTCTTCCTTTTGTCCTACTGCAGAACATGCCAGTAACGCCGCTTTCACTTCAGCTAAGTTTGCCCCTGCTTTCTCACAGGCTGCAGAAAGTGCGCGACCACCACCACAGCAAAAATCGATATTAAATTGGCTAAAAATATGAGCGGCACGAAAATCATCGGCAACCAATTGGCCGACACGCTGCTGAGATAGATCTGTTACTGGTTGTGATGCCGTGCTCATACTTAGCTCCAAAGCTGTATTTAAATTGTGCCTTTGGTGGATGGTAATTGTTGAAGCTAATTGCTGACAAGAGATACTTGACTAATTTAGTCGGGAATTGACCTTTTCATGATATAGATTAAGTTTTGATTGAAACACAGACATAAAAAACCAGCCGAAGCTGCTTCTTATATAGCAAAGTATGAATGATTTAGTTTATGTCATAGGTTGCTCTTAAGTGGTTTAAGCGCTGATAGTTAGGGCATAGACTTGGCTGTATTTTAAGTACTAATGAGCGAGTGTTGTATGAAGTGCCTCTTAGAGTAATGGCGGTAAAGTCCCAGCTTAAAGCCACTGCGATTTTAGACGATTAAGTGTTAGACATTAGGTGTCAATTAAAGGCTGGGTAAGCATTCTATCCAGATGTATCCCTTATCTAGGTCAGGGCTATGGCTGAAGAATGTCGCTCTTGGTTAGCTAAGGTGGGCGATCCAAGATAACGCTTTGTATAGTAAAGATAAAGTCTTAGTACCTGTTACAGGTGAGCAGGCATAATCATCCCTTTATTGGACGCTTCCAATTTGATCAAACTGAGTCTATTCGCTGAATGATAGTTTTGTACGCATAATCCGAAGCATCTTGTTCACGGCACCCAAAACTGACGGTACAGGTCATTTAAACTGAGCAAATTTGAATTTCTCTAATTCATGGGTTTAGTTTATTTTCTGCCACATACTGCCTTCATCGCGTTAACACGCTAACAATATACTTGCCTGTTGGAGGCCTTATGAAAGCAATCGTATTTAACCTGTTACCTACTTTAGCGCTGAGTGCGTCAATAACCAGTTCAATGGCGGTTGCCAGTCAAGTGGCTGCCCCAACTCCGATCGGCGTATCGCCAGAGTTTAGTCAGATATTATCTGAACGAGTTGCACCACCAATGGTTGTGCCTGCGCCGGAAACAGTGCAGCAATGGAAGGCATTCCAAAAGAAGTTTGATGCCCCAGGAATTGCGCAGGGTAAAGCCATGGCGGAAAAACATCAGGTGAGTTACAAGCAGCAGAAAATAGCAGGTGTTGATACGTTTGTGCTGAAACCAAAAAATATTGCTAAACAGAACGAGCAGCGTTTGTTTGTGCACCTCCATGGCGGCGCATTTGTGTTTGGTGGGCAAGAGTCAGCACTGCGTGAAGCGGTATGGATAGCCAATGGCCTAGGGGTTAAAGTGGTGTCGATTGACTACCGTAAACCTCCGCTGCATGCGTACCCAGCGGCGCTAGAAGACAGTGTTGCGGTATGGCAAGCGCTACTAGAAGATCATGACCCGCAATCGATGGCACTATTTGGCACATCTGCAGGGGGCAACTTAACTTTGGCCACCACATTGAAGTTGCAGCAACATGATCTTCCGCTACCAGCGGCAATATTTGCGGGTACACCAGCCACAGATTTAGAGCATACTACTGACAGTTGGTACACCTTTAAAGGGTTAGATCCTCTCGGACAGCGTGATGGTTTAGTGCAAGGTGCGATGGATCTTTATGCCGGTGACACACCACTGAGCGACCCGTTATTGTCACCAGTGAATGCCGATATTGATAAGTTTCCGCCGACTGTATTAATTTCGGGCACCCGTGACTTGCTGCTAAGTGACACGGTTCGCATGCACAGACTACTGCGCGCTGCTGACGTTGACGCCCAGCTTCACATCTATGACGGCCAATCCCATGGTGATTACATGTTAGGCATGGTGACACCATTTCCAGAGTCTGATGATGCGATAAGAGAGCTAAACGCATTTTTTAATCTGCACCTGAAATAACCACTATTAACAAGGCTACCCAATCGGTAGCCTTGTTCATTTCAACGTCAGGACTAGCGTGCAGAGTCGACGGTATCGCTAGTATTTAGTCCAAATTATGATTTAACCACAGATAAAGGAGTGGTCATGGTAGCAGCGCGGTGGCTAAGTTTTAGCTTGGTTTTGTGGCTATGCAGCGGTAATGTTCTGGCAGCGAATGATCGCTACTTGGCCGATACCCGCAGCCCCCAAGCCAGCCTAAATAGTTTTGTCCACTTCTCTGATATTGTGATTCAGCATTGGCTCAACGAGCAATTAAGCCACCCTGAAGCACAACATGCACTAGAGCAAACGCTGCGTACCATGGACTTATCTTTGGTCGCCAACCGAAGTCGCACAGTGGTGGTGATGGAGCGAGTTGTATTACTGCGGGAGGTCATCGACAGAATTGATCCCACAAGCCTTGCTGATGCGCCTGATGTTGCCATGGTTAATGCCAACGAGCTAACAAGTTGGCGGTTATCGCAAACCGACTTGTTAATTTCTCAATCGGTTAGCAGCGACAGAAATGGTCAATTTCGCTTTTCGGCCAATACCGTAGCGCAACTGCCACGCTGGTATCGACAGATGTCGGCACTGCCTTATGTGATGGAAGAGCGAGCCGATCTGTATCTGATTCTTTTGGTCAGCCCTGGACCACTGTTTTCCAAGCAATTAGTTGAGTCTTTGCCCAGTTCATTCAACCAACTTTATGGACCGCTGCCGGCTTGGCAGTGGCTGGCTATCTTGTTGGTGATACTTAGTTGTAAGTTATGTATTCAGGTCTGTTTTATGTTGGGGCGGCGTTGGAATAATCACTGGCAGCAAAAAAGCATTAAATGGAAACTGGGTAAGCTGCTGGCACTGGTGGGTATTGTTATCATCCTCGCAGTGACGCGGAGGGTGATAGATGATGGCATTTGGATCACCGGTCAAGTTTATCAGTTTTTCTCGTCGTTATTTTTGATTGGCCAGTTCTTCTTTATTTCATGGCTTATCATGGCTACATTTAACTATTTTGCCACCATTTTTGTGTTTAAAAAACACCAAGGTCGTCATGTAGACTCGTCTTTGTTGATCGTAATAGCACGGATAGCGGGGGGACTGACTATTGCACTATTGGGCATTTATGTCATTGAGTTTATGGGGGTCTCTATTTCGCCCATTTTAGCAGGTCTTGGTGTGGGGGGCTTGGCTGTGGCCCTCGCGATTCGGCCAGTGCTAGAAAATGTCATCAATGGTCTAACTTTGTATGCCGATGGGGGCATAAAAATTGGTGAAATGTGCCGCTATGGTGACAATTTAGGTACTATTGAAAGTATTGGCTTGCGCTCCACCCGTATTCGCACCTTAGAGCGTTCGCTGATCACTATTCCCAATTCAGAGTTTGCCAATATGGAAGTTGATAATCTAGAGCGGCGTGATAAACGTCGTATGGAGCATGTGTTTCGTTTTCGGGCCGAATTGAGCCAAGATCAACTGCGCTTATTACTGGTTAATACTCGTCGTGTATTACTGCAACACCCAATGCTTGAAGAAGATCCGGTGCGAGTCAGGTTTATGGGGGTCGGCGAGTTTGCTTTTCTTATTAACGTAGTATGCTATATCAAATGCCGCGATAATGAAGAGTTTATGGCGGTGCAAGAGGATGTGCTGTTTATGGTGATGCGCCAAGTTGAGCTGGTGGGTGCACAGTTGGCGTTCTCTAATCAGTATCAGTTTGCGGGTAAGCTGGCGGCCATTGATGAGCAAGATAAACAAAAAGCTAAAGAGACCGTGCAGAATTGGCACGATAACCATAACTTCCCGTTTCCTGACTTTAGTGCTGAATATCGCTATGAGATTAAAGATACTATTATGTATCCGGCTAATACGGCTGCAACAAGGCAGTAATCAACTGGCTAATCAGGTTCAATTAAATCGGTGAAATAACCTTGCACGACTTCATGTAGCAACTGGTTGAGTGGAAAGCCGCGTTTAGATTGTAGGTAGCCGCCACAAAAATGGATATGGCGATAAGCCGCTTCTACTGGAGGCAATGGATAGAAAGCCAAATCATCATCGGTATCAGCCACAAAACTGCTGCCATATAATATGGCATCTGAGTTTTTCAATTTGTTGATCAGCACTCGCACACTGTGTGTGGCGAGCACGATATTAGCTTGATGACCTTTCTTCAGATAAATATCTTCTATGGGGGCGCGCTTGGTATTTATGCCATCAACCATAATACGGGTAATTGGCAGTTCTTTTATCAAATCCCAATTACTACCTTGACTGAGTACAGGATGCTGCTTACGGGCGATGATGCCCATTGTGACTTCTTTTAGTCGGTGTTGGTAGATCTCTTGTGGCAATGGATAACCAGAGAAGTGCAACAGATAGTCTATCTCACCACTGAGTACTTGTGCCAGTGAGTTTTCTTGCCAATAAACCAAATTGAATTTAGCCTTAGGCAGGTGTTGACGCAACGCATCAAAAATACGCTCACCATAGAGTTCAAGAAAATAGATATGCATAGCAATCGTGACGCAGCCCGTAAATGCGGATGGGTCAAAGTTGCGATAAGATTCAACGACTTTAGTGATGGGAGTGAACATTTCATCTGCAGCTTCGGCGAGTTTTTCAGCCAGCTCTGATGGCTCGACACCGTGGGCTTTGCGAATGAACAACTGATCACCGAAAGTCTCTCGTAATTTTGCCAGCCCACGGCTGACACTGGTTTGCGAGATGCCTAATTTATCTGCCGCAGCATGGGTATTGCGAGTTTCAACGACGGCTTTAAGCAGTTTTAACAGGTTTAAATCTAAGTCTTGAATGTCTTTCATTGAACGATAACCCATCCTCGTAGAGACAACTTGTTAGCTAAGTAGACTTAGCATAAGGGAAATATATGTTGTTTGAAATATACATTAGCACGAATTAATTTGCCGCTCATGTTTTCAGGGGCACCCTAGCTGGCAGAGTAATGAGCAGGCAGGCAGGCAGGCAGGCACAAATTACGCTAATCAGTATAAGGGTTGGTCGCTAAGTGAGAGGGGAGTGTTACTGCGGCAAGGTCAATATATGCTCCTCGGTAACGGCTACGTGATTCTCGATAATCACGCCAGCATAATTCTAGCTTCGACCATCCCTAGTCTCGTACCACCTATCCATATAGTCGTGCACTAATGACATTCACTCATATCTGACCTCCAAGGGTGGAGGAAATGTCTTATGAATGTCAGGAACATACAAGGCCATGTGGTTTGCAGCGAGTGAGAAGGATAGTTATTTTACCCTTAAGATAGTTAACACTGCAGCAGAACCACTAAAACTCTCCATCGTGGTGCGTTTTGGGCTGTCTATTCCTGTGTTGAGTCGTTTCACAAGGGAACAACCATTGTTGCAGTCATTCGCCTTGAATGAGCTGACCCAAAATGTGCAGAGTAAAACCATCTCTTATACGGGTTGATATGAGGTTTTACTACTGTTCATTTTCAATACTCAGCGGTGAAACCTATAGGTGAGTGTTACAGGGTGGCTGCAATCTCTTGTACAACTTCAGACATACCTGCAGTAAAGAACTGCACACCCATGCAAATAAGCAAGAAGCCCATAATACGCGTGAAGGCATTGATACCGCTTTCACCCAGTAATTTTTGCAGTGGGTAGGCCATGCTCAGTGTCAATGCGGCGATAGCGGCAACAATGGCAAAACCAATAATGACACCACTATAGATGCTCCAGCTAGCCAAAGGCTGCTGGTCAGAGGCAATTTCGGCAGCCAAACTGATGATTAATGCCATGGTGCCAGGGCCACATAATGATGGAATAGTCAGTGGCACTAGGGCAATAGAGCCTTTGCTATTAGGGCACTCATCGACAGTGGGTTTGGGGAATAGCATGTTAAAGCCAATCACCATAATGATCATGCCACCACCGAGTCTCAGGCTTGGAATTGAAATACTAAATATTTCCAGTATTGAAGTACCGATTAAAAAGGTAATTGTGAGCGCGAAAAACAGGTAGACCCCCACAGTTTTAGACACTTGAGTCATGTACTGTTTGTCTTTGCCTTTGCTAAGCCCCAAAAATATTGACGCGGTAGTGGGGGGATTCATTATAGGCAGTAGGCCAATAACGGTTAAGGTTAAATAGGTGAGCAGGGTTTCTATATGCATCGATGAGTCCTCTGAATTTATAGAGTTAGAGTAAAAATATTTGGCACAAAAACAGCACGCTGAAAAAAGCGATAGCATCGGTCAGTGTGGTGAGTATCGGGCTGGATAACATTGCCGGATCCAGATTGAAGCGTTTAAGTAACAGGGGTAAGCAGCCACCGAGAATGGCGGCTAATGTGGAGGATATTGTGTAGGCAACCGCAATCACGATAGGCAGCCCTATATCGATAGGTTGCTGGGTGATGAACAGCAATATGGCGATAATCGCGCCTAAAATTAAGCCATTGATGGCCCCGATAGGCAGCTCTTTGGAGGCCACAAATAGCAGATCTTTATAGCTGATGTGCCCCAGCGATAGCTCGCGTATCGACACTGCGACCGCTTGATTGCCTGCTGCACCAGATAGGTTGGCCACTAACGGCAAAATGGCAGCAAGTAATGTGATCTGCTCAATCAAGGGTTCAAAACGAGTAATAATTGAAATGGCGGCATAGCTGAGAACCACCGACGGCAGTAGAAATGCGAGTCGACGAATATTACGGCTTAAGGTGGGCATATTGCGCTGTTCATCACCGCCAAAAACGCCGAAATTTTCCAATAACTGCTGTTGTGATTGCTCAAATAAGGCATGGTTGAGCTGATTACGGCCTACCACCCCAATTTGTAAGCCATTACTGTCTACCACTGGCAAAGTGGGATGAGCACTATTGTCCAGTTCATGGGTCAATGCCTGTAGCTCTAGTTCTGGTACGATGGCGATGATGCTCGGGTCCAAATGATCAATCAGCATCTCTTCTGGCGACAGCAGTAATATGTCATGTATTTTTACCGCGCCCAGATAACTGCCAAATTGGTCATGAAGATACACGTAGCGCCATTCAAACTTTTCGCTCAGTTGGCCTTTGTCCTGTAGCCGCTGCTGCAGCTCACTAACCTGGCTTAACCCTGGTACTTTGATTATGTCGTTGTTGCAAATCCCGCCCGCGTAATGAGCTGGGTAGGCAAGGCTTGCATATTCCTCATACTGACCGCTTGCGGGTAGGGCTTGCAGTAATTGTTTTTTAAGCGCCTTAGGGAGCAGTAGCAACAGCTTACGCCGCTCAGCCGAACGCAAGTGATGAAATAGCGAGCAAGCGCTAGTAAATGGCTGCCCTTCTATCAAAGCCACCTGTTGCTCTGTGGAGAGGTGATTAAACAGGTTAGTCGCTAGTTGTGGTGCGACTTGATTGAGCAAGTGCCAAAGCGCGATGAGTTCGTTAATCTCAAACCGGCGAAGCACTGACGCGAGATCGATGGGTGCTGCAGCACTGATAAGTTCGAGGGTGCTAGCTTCATCAGCGTTAATCACTGCCATTAATAGTTGTTCACGCAGAGTGATAGCTTGCTCTGAATGTAATGCAGGTGTGAGTATAGTCATCTTAGTTCCGTATTATTGCGCTGTGGATGCAATGTCGATTAACGGTCATGTTGTTCGCTGGCTTGCAATGGTGTTTTTGCACTGCAGCTGCGCTTTAATACCCGTACGATGACGGTAAAAAAGGCAACTACCATTAGGCTAAAGCTGCCTATAATCAGCCACTTAGTGGCTAATGGCTGGTATTCATTGACTAGTGGGTGGTTGATCACCCAGTGGCCGACCATTAATAAACTCAATACCCAGTAAGCTGCACTTATCAAGCTGATAAATAGCGTACGCCAAGGGTTTATGTGAGTGATGCCCATGAGCATAGGTGTCAGTACGCGTACAAAGGGCACAAAACGTGAGAAAAATAACGACAGTAAACCGTACTTATTCAACAGTTTTTTGGCTTTAGGTAAAGCGTTGTTCGGTAAGCTGCGTTGTGCTTTATGCATCATGCGGCCATCTTGCAGCCAGTAGCCTTGAAAGTAGGCCAACATGGTGCCGCTAAACGCCGCTAAGGTGAGCAGGATAAACGCTGGGTAGAAGTCGATAAGCCCCATGCCTATCATGCCGCCAACAAATAACACGAGCCCGTCGCCAGGTAAGGGCAGAAAGAAAAAACTCGACTCCAAAAACAGTACTAAGGTCAGCAACAACAGCAACAGTAAGAAAGAAGGCATTGCCAACAAGGCGTCAAAGTCTTGCAGCCAGATTGCCGTTAACATGTCAGACATAGTTATCCTTAATCGATAGATTTGCCAGCTAGCACTGCCAGCTGGCAAGTTTGTAGCGGCAATTAGTCAAACATCAAGATGATGTAGGCGAAGAATAGAACGAGGTGGGTAGCACCGTTTAAGGTATTGGTTTTACCGCTACTAAAGCTGACGATACTCATCATTAAGGTTGCCATCAGCAGAACCATTTCCGCGGGACCTAATCCAAGTTGAATGGGTTCACCGACAAAGTGTGAAATAAACAGCACAGCAGGAACGGTGAGCGCAATGGTAGCCAATACTGAACCGAAAAACAGATTCATTGCCCGTTGCAGTTGGTTGGTCAACGCCGCCTTAATGGCCCCCACGGCTTCAGGTGCCAATATTATTAGCGCGACAATCAGTCCTCCTAGCGCGGCAGGTGCGCCCATGACAGTGATACTGTCATTGATGGGGATGGCTAAGCCTTTGGCGAGCAGAATGACAACCAGTAAGTAACACACGAGCAGGATGCCATGGAAAGCGTTGCTGTTGAGCGGCCCGTGATGTTCATGCTCATCCAGATTATCGTTATCTATGAAAAAGTGGGTGTGGCTGCGAGTTTGAATAAATATGAATACACCGTAGAGCGCGATAGAAACCAGCACTAGGGTCCAAGTTAGCCCAGCAGACATATTACCTAGGGCGTCGGTACTGGTAAAGTTAGGCAGTACGAGGCATAAAATGGCCAACGGAATGATGGCCACCATGTAGGCTTTAATACCCTCTAAGTTGTAGCTTTGGGTGTGATATTTAATTCCGCCTATTAGCAGCGTGATACCGACAAAACCATTAAGGACCGCCATTATCACCGCAAACATGGTGTCACGAGCCAGTACGGGATTAGCGTCGCCAGTTAACATTACCGATGATACCATAATCACTTCTAGGGAAATCACCGCTAAGGTCAAAATCAACGTGCCGTAGGGATCGCCGAGTTTAATCGCCAGCGCATCAGAGTGCCTAACCACAGCGAAAATCATCCGCATCACCACGTAAAATAATACTGCTGTGGTGAGCAGGTAAGGTACGATTGCCAGATTGGTAGCGAGCAGGTTCTCACCAATCAGCTTAAAAAAGATAATGGTTAATATGCCGAGTATTAGCGGATATTCACCTTTAAGTGCAGTAAACATTGTGGTTTCCTAAAGTTTATCAGCAAAGAGATCTAGAGGTTGGCCGGATTGCCTTGGGGACAGGTTAATCACTCAGTGTTGCTGTGCCTATGGTTTCCACAAATTCATTTTTGCATTGGCTTGATGGTCAAATATGAACCTCTGTATTAGCGCTGGTGGCGTGTGTTGCTTCACTCTGTTGGTCGCTAGAGGGTATAAGCATTCTTAGCGTCAACACTCCATCTTTGACATTCAAGTGGTTGTTCATTGAGCGCTGCTGTAAGAGGTGGATATTAAATTATTTAAATGTAGGTTTTACTAAAATGGCTCACGTTTTCTTTCTGAAGAGTTGTTTTGCAGCCTTACCTACTGAGCCTGATGTTCTCTCATCGTCATAACTGTCATTTTTTAGTCATGATTTTGATATTGATTGTGCTTACCTAGTTAGGTTGAGAATTTTATACGAAAGGGAGCTTTGTTTAATATAGGGGAGAGTTCAGGGATCTTTACCGAATAGATAGGAATTGAAATTTCTGAGTAACATATAAACAAAAACGGGCTTTCCACTACTGGAAAGCCCGTTTTAATACAACAAGTTAAGACGTTAGTCTTAGTTCATGCCGTACTTTTTTAATTTCTTACGCAGAGTACCGCGGTTGATACCTAGCATGTTAGCTGCACGAGTCTGGTTGCCACGTGTGTGCTGCATGATGATATCAAGCAGAGGAGCTTCAACTTCGCTCAACACCATTTCATATACTTCTTCAGCTTCTTGACCGTCCATCTGGGCGAAAAAGTTTGTTACAGCGCGCTTTACAGCGTCACGTAGTAACTGAGGCTTGATAGTACCGTTAGCTGTTTCGATTTTGCCAACTGTAAGCTGATGAGTTTCTGTGTTAGTAGTCTGATCAAACATTCGTATTCTGCTCTTTAATTAATTCTGTGCAATTTCATCAAAATAGCGTTCCACCGCGGAACACTGCTCTTTAACAGTTTCCAGCCGATTGAATTCGGCGCGGAATGGACGCTGTTCTTCTTGGTCCAAATACCATCCAACATGTTTTCTAGCAAATCGGATGCCCTTATATTCACCGTAAAGTTCATATAAGTTCCTGAGATGTTCCAGCATCACTTGACGCTTTTCATCCATCTCAACAGGCGCTAGCTTGTTACCCGTTTCCAGGTAATGTTGGATCTCTCGGAAAATCCAAGGCCGTCCTTGGGCACCTCGACCTATCATGAGAGCATCGACACCCGTATGTTCCAGCACAAAACGTGCCTTCTCTGGGGTGACAATATCTCCATTAGCAACCACTGGGATCGAGATATTCTGTTTAATAGCCTTAATCGTGTCGTATTCAGCATCGCCTTTATACATGCACTGCCTAGTTCGGCCGTGTACGGCAAGCGAAGCGATACCACACTCTTGGGCTATCTGGGCGATTTGAACACCATTCCTGTGCTCTGGAGCCCAACCGGTTCGAATTTTCAGGGTCACTGGTACATCTACAGCTGCTACCACGGCTTGTAAAATTGCTTTTACCTGCACAGGGTCTTGCAGCAGTGCTGAACCAGCTAGCTTTCTATTCACTTTCTTAGCAGGACAACCCATATTGATATCGATGATTTGTGCTCCCTGTTGTACATTGACAACAGCGGCGTTAGCCATCAATTCAGGATCGGCGCCTGCGATCTGCACTGAGCGTATCCCGTTTTCACCAGCATGACTCATGCGCTGGCGGCTTTTATCTGTATCCCAAACATCTGGATTTGATGAAAGCATCTCCGACACCGCCATGGCTGCGCCATAACGAATACAGAGATTTCTAAAAGGTTGGTCTGTGACACCTGCCATTGGTGCCACGATCAACCGGTTTTTCAGTTGATAGGGTCCAATCTGCATTCTCAACATACCTTGCGCTTCAAAGGGGCGCTATAGTACGCCTTTTTTGAGCTGGTGAAAAGGTCAATAAATAACCTGAGGGCAACTTTTTTTCTTGACTTTTAAAAGGGGGGAATACAGAGGCGACACAAGGCGTGTCGCCCAATACAGCTATTTACGTATTCCTGTCAAGCGACTCCAATCTTCTTTGTGAGCAGGCTCATCCATATCAAACCACTCGGTATAGAATTCGGCAATCTCGTCGGCTTGCTCTTTTAGTAAACCTGACAGTGCTAATTGACCACCGGGCTTTACTTTATCAGCGATTAATGGGGCGAGTTCGCGTAGAGGCCCTGCAAGAATGTTGGCAACTAAGGTATCGGCCTTTAGATCTGCTGGTTGATCCTCTGGGAGATAAAGGCTGATCTGATCGAGTACATTATTACGCTCAGCATTGGCCTTTGACGCTTCAATAGCCTGATAGTCGATATCGATACCTGTAACAGACTTAGCGCCTAGTTTTAGTGCTGCAACTGCTAGAATGCCTGAGCCACATCCAAAGTCGATGACCTCTTTATCGCTTAGTTCTAGGCTATCAAGCCACTCAAGGCAGAGTGCTGTTGTTGGATGAGTGCCGGTACCGAAGGCTAAACCTGGATCGAGTATGACATTGACCGCTTCTGGGTCAGGGATTGGTCGCCAGCTTGGACAGATCCATAGGCGCTGACCAAATTGGATGGGGTGGAAGTTATCCATCCATTCGCGCTCCCAATCTTTATCTTCGACTTGTTCAATTTTATGGCTAAAATCACAGCCCAAGTAAGGGAGTAACTTCAGTTGCTCTACTATGATAGACAAGTCTCTGTCGGCTTCGAACAATGCAGTCAGAACAGTGTGATTCCAAAGTGGTGTTTCACCCAAGGTTGGCTCATAAATGGGTGTATCTTTACCATCTTCTAAAGTAATAGAAAGTGAACCTTCCTCCATCAGCAGGTCGCTTAGTGCATCTGCATTCTGGCTATCAGTATCAATTTTAAGTTGGATCCAAGGCATGGAATCATCTCGTTACATGTAAATTGGTGGCTATTGTATACCCAAGCCACCCTGTAATGCGAATTCCAACAAGTTTACAGGCTCTGTGCCGCCATAAAGAGAATAGCTAAGCTGCTGCGCAATATGGTAAAGCTGTATTTATCACTTAGATAACACAAGATGTGTCATTTCTGTAGTTATACAGCTGATATTTCAGTGATTCTAACTTGTCACTGTTCTGTTTGAAAGATCTTTGTAAGTGTTTGAATTAAGGTGGTTAAATGGTATTACCTTTGTTTTTATTCTGCCCCATTGTTTGTGACCTGCTTCAAATAGTCACCCTAAATGGTGTGAGCATTATCACGGAATGCTAAGGGGCTTATAGTCTGAGGTCTGGTTATTGATAGAGTGTAAATTCCGATAATTGGCACTATAAGAAAATAACTGTGAGAACTCTACTACCTGCATCTAGCGTACCTGGAATCGCTGGACATCCATGGTCTGCGAAAGCGGACAAAATTCAAAGTGCTACAGGTATCTTATTAGGATGCTTTTTACTGGCACACCTGCATTTTGAGTCCAGCATATTGCTAGGTAAAGAGGCCTTTTATCAGGTCGTACAAATATTAGAGGGAGGCATGTTTAGTGAGACTGGACATGGTTTTCCAGTCGTCACAAAAGTGTTCTCGATCTTCATTATGTTAGTGGTGATGTTGCATGCAGCTGTAGCGCTTAGGCGTTTTCCTGCGCAGCTTGGTCAGTGGCGAGCACTACGCCGACATATGAATGGGATAAATCATAAAGATAGCCATGCTTGGTTTTGGCAGTTAGTAACAGGGTTTATTCTATTTTTCTTAGCCCCAGTACATATTTTTACCATGATCACTAACCCAGAGATTGGCCCGCACTTGTCTGCTGAGCGTGTTTACCATGCTAATGCTTGGTTGCTGTACGCTTTACTGCTTCCTGCTGTTGTAATTCATGCCATGATTGGTCTCTATCGTGTTGCGGTTAAGTGGGGGATCACGGCCAATCGAACAGGCTTACGTAAGCTGGCTAAGATCATGATTGTCTACCTCATCACCATAGGTGTGTTGAGCCTCGTTTCGTATATCTATATCGGCAGCTCACTGACTTTACCTGTTGAGCCGTTTAGCCCCAAATAAGATTAAGGGTTAATCATTTATTGCTAGATTAGAGGATGATTGATTATTTAATCTTAGCTTGATCTACCTCACTGTATTGGAGTGATTTGTGAGCGACATTATCAATACCTTTATAAGGTTTTAGGTTATGTAGCAAGTCAACAATCAGTGAGGGCTTATGTCAATTAATGATTCAGTAATTGAAAAAAGTACAGAAAATACAATAACAACAAGTACAAATAAACTGATAAGAATCAACCGCTGGACTGCTTGGCTTGATATGAGTCAGAGCATTACAGGTGTGATTTTAGCGCTATTTTTGTGGACTCACTTGGTGCTGGTCTCATCGATTTTACTCGGTGGTGATGCAATGACTTGGGTTGCGGGCATGATGGAGCTGAACTTTTTAAGCGCTGATGGCCATGGTTACCCTTGGGTTGTATCCGTTATTGCCATAGGGGTTGCTGCGCTAGCGTTCATTCATGTACTGGTTGCCCTGCAAAAGCTACCGCTGAGCTTAAAACAGCAGATAGCCTTGCGCAAACAGATGAGCTCAATCAAGCATGGTGATACACAGCTATGGGTTTGGCAGGCCATTACTGGAGTGATCATCTTTTTGCTACTGCCTGTGCATCTTTGGCTCATCGGCTCTGCACCTGAAACCATAGGTCCATCAGGTTCTGCGCAAAGGATATGGGGAGATGGGGTTTGGTTACTCTACCTGCCTTTATTGCTGAGTGTTGAGCTACATGCGGCAATTGGTGTGTATCGGGTGGCAATAAAATGGGGTGCGGCGAGAGACCTTAATAGCCGTGCTCGAATGAAGAAGATTAAAACAGTGGTAAGTGTGGTGTTTGTGGTGATTGGTGTCGCGTCGTTACTGGCTTTCTTACCCTATGCATGATTGACGAGAAGAGTCCGACTCTTAGGGCTAGAGGCTAGGAAAGCTGAGAGCTGCGTCGGTTATTGTTTCTTACATAACCGACATTTCCGCCATCCATGGCGGTCAGAAGACACTGAACTGATAGAGTTGAGATGATAGCGCTATTAGGGCATAGCCCGTCGATATAGGCGCAGCCGTCCGAATAGCGGTAGGCCGAAGGCTGTCGTCTTAGCTTCAACTCCTATCGCTTAAAACTTACGACTTAAAACTTACAACTTAAAAATAGAACCTTACGCTTTATAAGGAGCACGTGTGAAACTGATATATACCGATTCTTTAGTGGTTGGCGCTGGACTGGCGGGCTTACGAGTCGCCATCGCCTCGAAAGAACGCGGACTCGATACTGTTGTTCTATCTCTTATTCCTGCAAAGCGGTCTCATTCGGCTGCGGCACAAGGTGGAATGCAAGCGAGTCTGGGGAATACCGTTAAGGGAATGGGTGATGATGAAGACGTTCATTTTCAGGACACGGTAAAAGGTTCTGACTGGGGCTGCGATCAAGATGTGGCGCGTATGTTTGCCCACTGCGCACCTAAAGCAGTTAGAGAGTTAGCCAACTGGGGCGTGCCTTGGACACGAGTGACAGAAGGCCCTAGGCAGGTCGTTGTTAATGCTGAGAAGGTGACCATTGAAGAAGCTAAAGAAGCTCACGGATTAATTAATGCCCGTGACTTTGGTGGCACCAAGAAATGGCGAACTTGTTATACCGCTGATGGTACTGGTCACTCTCTTCTGTATGCGGTTGATAATAAAGCGATATCAATGGATATCCCGGTTCATGAACGCGTTGAAGCGCTAGCACTCATTCATGATGGTAAACGTTGTCATGGTGTGGTTGCTCGCTGCATGGTCACCGGTGAGTTACGTGCCTATATCGGTAAGTCGACAACAATCGCTACTGGTGGTTATGGGCGTCTTTATGAAGTATCAACCAATGCCATTATCTGTGAAGGGATAGGTCAGGCACTCGCTCTTGATACCGGTGTTGCTAAGCTAGGTAATATGGAAGCGGTTCAGTTCCATCCGACAGCGATTGTACCTGTTGGCATCTTAACGACTGAAGGTTGCCGCGGTGATGGTGGTTTACTACGAGATAAAGATGGCCATCGCTTTATGCCAGATTATGAGCCTGAAAAGAAAGAGCTCGCTTCTCGTGATGTGGTTTCTCGTCGTATGACAGAGCATATGCGTAAAGGCAAAGGGGTCGATAGTCCATACGGGCCTCACCTCTGGCTTGATATCACCTTGCTTGGTCGCAAGCACGTTGAAACAAACCTGCGTGAAGTGAAAGAGATTTGTGAAAACTTCTTAGGCATAGACCCTGCCAAAGAGTGGATCCCAGTCCGTCCGACTCAGCACTACTCAATGGGTGGGATTCGTACCGATAAAACGGGTCAAAACCCTCAGCTTAAAGGCCTATTTAGTGTGGGTGAAGCGGCTTGTTGGGATATGCATGGCTTTAACCGCTTAGGGGGTAACTCACTTGCGGAAACGGTTGTTGGCGGCATGATTATTGGCAAGTATGTTGCCGATTTCTGTCAGGAAAACACATTAGAGATAGATACCGGTCTTGCTGAATCATTTGTCGATAAGGTACGAGATGAGATTGATGAACTCATCGAAGGTAAGGGGACTGAAAGTCCATTTGTGCTTAGAAAAGAGATGGAACGTATCATGATGGATTACGTTGGTATCTTCCGTAATGGCCCTGAGCTCGAAAAGGCCGTTACTGAGCTTCAAGCACTACTAAAACGCTCGCGTGATATCACCCTTAAATGTAAGAAACGTCATGCAAACCCAGAGCTTGTTGAAGCGTTAAGGGTTAAGCGAATGATTAAAGTTGCCTTAACGGTAGCGTGCGGTGCGGCTGCCCGCACAGAGAGCCGTGGTGCTCATGCACGTGAAGACTTCCCACAGCGTAATGATAAAGACTGGTTGAACAGAACGCTATCATGCTGGCCTGATGAAAATGCTTTGTCGCCAGAGCTTAGCTATGAGCAACTTGATGTGATGAAGATGGAGCTACCGCCAGGATACCGTGGCTATGGTATCAATAATGCGATAGCGCATCCCGATACAGAAAAGCGAGAGCAGGAGATAACTCAGATTCTTAGCGAGTTATCTGATGATGCCGATCGACATGATAGACAAAATGCCATTATGCCTTTTGAGGTGCCAGCCTCTTTAGTGGCTAAAAATGAACGTCTCAGTGACACCTTGAGTGCAGACAGTGAAAGTGCGAGTAGTGAGGGAAATAGTTAAATGAGCCAAGTAGAGACTAAGGGGCGTACCCTAACATTCAATATCTTTCGCTATGATCCGCAAGAGGCGGGTGATAAACCTAAGATGGTTAAGTATCAGATTGAAGAGACACCGGGCATGACAGTGTTTATTGCACTGAACATGCTTCGCGAGCATCAAGATACTTCACTTCAGTTTGATTTTGTTTGTCGTGCTGGTATTTGCGGTAGCTGCGCTATGGTGATTAATGGTTTCCCTACGCTTGCATGTCGTACCTTAACCAGTAAATACGCTAAAGGTGAGATCACCTTGATGCCTTTACCTGGCTTTGAGTTGATCGGTGATTTATCGGTTAATACGGGCAAATTTATGCGTGAACTTGCCGAGCGTTTGAAGTTATGGCTTCACCCCGTTGCTGAAGATGCTAATGTGCACAGGCTAGAAGCACCGATGTCACCAGAGGAAGCTGCCAAGCTGTATGAGTTGGAGCGCTGTGTAGAGTGCGGTGTTTGTGTATCCGCATGTGCCACTAAGCAGATGCGCGATACCTTTGTTGGTGCCGTAGGCATGATGAAGCTAGCTCGCTTTGAGCTAGATACTCGAGATGGCCGGAGCGTTGAAGATTTCTATCATGTGATTGGTAACCAAGATGGTGTATTTGGTTGTATGACCTTGCTCGGTTGTCAGGATAACTGCCCTAAAGACCTGCCGCATATGCAGCAGATAGCTTACCTTCGCCGTAAGATGGCAGTAGCTCAGATATAGACTCAGTGCTTATGTGTATTGTGTTATTAAGCACTTGAGGAAAAAAGCCTGCTATTTAGCAGGCTTTCTTTTTTAATAAAGAAGCCATAGCATGGTGAAAACCACCTTTAATAATTAAATATTATGCAGATAAACGATCTTAAGCTTTTTGTCCGAGTCGCGGATTGTGGCAGCATTACCGCAGCAGCAACTGAGTTGGATATCTCTCCAGCTGCAGCAAGTGCGGCGCTGAAGCGGCTTGAGAAGCAGTTAGAAACAAGTTTGTTTATTCGTAGTACTCGTAGTTTACGGTTAACCGATGCTGGTGAGCGTTACTTGATTCACTGCCGTAGTGCGTTAGCTGATTTGAGCTTAGGTGTACAAGCAATCAATGATGTTAAGGAGAAGGTCTCAGGTGTCGTGAGTTTAGCTGTTCCTTCTGATGTGGGCAGGAATATTATCCTCCCATGGTTAGATCACTTCCTCGATGAATACCCTGAGCTTAAAATTAGACTGCATATTGGTGATACGTTATCTGACTTTTATCACGATAAGATAGATGTTGCGTTACGTTCAGGTACCCCAAAAGACTCCTCTTTAGTCGCATTTCAGGTGTGCCAAGCTAATCGTGTATTGTGTGCCTCACCTGACTATATTGCTAAACACGGCGAGGTGACCTCTTTAGAGCAGCTCACTGAACATAATTGTTTATTCTTTATGTTAGATGATCGTACTCATGATCAGTGGCGTTTTATAAAGAATGGCCGTGAGTTTAAGGTAAGGGTAACGGGAAACCGCACCTGCAATGATGCTGAAATCGCAAGGCGATGGGCTGTCGCAGGAAGAGGGATAGTGTATAAGTCATCGCTAGATTTAGCCGATGATATCTCCAGTGGCAGACTAGTACCTATGCTGACCGATCACACTGGCGAGGCTGCCGATCTTTATCTCGTTTGCCCTGGCAGGGAGCATGTGACACCCGTTATCTTGCTATTAAGAGAGATGTTGCGGGAGCGGTGTAAGCAGAAGCTAGGGAAATAGGGAGCGAGGATAGAGGTGCTAGGGGAGAGGCACGAGGATATGTGGCTAGGAAAACCATCAACCCATTGGCTCATTTAAAAAATAGACATAACTCTTTATTACAGAAAAGCCTGACATAACGTCTATTTTTATCCATGACCCCCAGGGAGGGGGGGAATGTCGTAATGATGTCTGGAACATCTTCGAACCATGGAAAATAGACATAACTCTTTATTACAGAAAAGCCTGACATAACGTCTATTTTTACCCATCCATGGAAAATAGACATAAATGTTCCTGACATAAAAAAACCGCAACGAGTGCGGCTTTCTTTATGCTGCTTATAGCTTATAGCTTATAGCTTATAGCTTATAGCTTATAGCTTATAGCTTATAGCTTATAGCTTATAGTTTAAGTCTTAGCGCGTTTCATCGCTGTGAAGAACTCATCGTTAGTCTTGGTCATTGCCAATTTATCGATAAGGAACTCCATACCTGTCACTTCATCCATAGGATTAAGGATCTTACGTAGGATCCACATCTTCTGAAGCTCATCAGGCGTGGTTAACTTCTCTTCACGACGCGTACCTGAGCGGTTAAAGTCGATAGCAGGGAAAACACGTTTTTCAGCAGCTTTACGAGAAAGGTGTAACTCTTGGTTACCTGTACCTTTAAACTCTTCGTAAATAACTTCATCCATCTTAGAGCCGGTATCAACCAGCGCTGTAGCGATAATGGTTAAGCTACCGCCGTGCTCGATATTACGAGCTGCACCGAAGAAGCGCTTAGGACGATGTAGTGCGTTGGCATCGACACCACCGGTAAGTACCTTACCTGATGATGGGATAACAGTGTTGTATGCACGAGCAAGACGAGTGATAGAGTCAAGTAAGATAACAACGTCTTTCTTATGTTCTACAAGACGCTTAGCCTTTTCGATAACCATTTCGGCTACCTGCACGTGACGGCTCGCTGGCTCATCGAAAGTAGAAGCAATGACTTCACCCTTCACCATGCGCTGCATCTCGGTTACTTCCTCTGGACGCTCATCAATAAGCAGGACCATCAACACCACGTCAGGGTTATTGTAGGTAATGCTCTGTGCCATGTTTTGAAGTAATAGTGTTTTACCGGCTTTTGGCGGCGCAACAATCAAACCACGCTGACCTTTACCGATAGGTGAACATAGGTCGAGAATTCTTGAAGTAATATCTTCAGTTGAACCATTACCACGCTCCATACGAAGGCGATCTTCTGCATGTAATGGGGTAAGGTTTTCAAAGAGGATTTTTGAGCGGGAGTTTTCAGGCTTGTCGAAGTTAACTTCAGATACTTTCAGTAGGGCAAAATAACGTTCACCCTCTTTCGGAGGTCGAATCTTACCGAAAATGGTATCACCTGTTCGCATGCTGAAGCGACGGATCTGGCTAGGAGAGACGTATATATCGTCAGGGCCAGCAAGGTAAGAAGCATCACCGCTTCGTAGGAATCCAAAGCCATCTTGTAGAATTTCTAATACACCGCCACCAAAGATATCTTCACCGCTCTTGGCGTGGGCTTTTAGGATTGAAAAAATAATGTCCTGCTTACGAGCACGGGCAGTATTTTCAACTTTCATCTCTTGGGCGAGTTTTACTAAGTCTGAAATCGACTTGTCTTTTAATTCTGATAAATTCATCTTGGCGGGTCTTTTATGCGAGACAATGCTATTTTTGATCAATTGATCATTAACTGTTTTTGTACAATCAGGATGTTGATCGATAGCGAGATGTGGGTTAGTAGAAAAAGTCTGGTTATTAAAGTAGCACTATAGAGGCGGCGCGTCTAGAAATTTAGTCAATCCCAACACAATTTCTTGATGAAGCTGTGTTGGGAGTCACTATTAATACCAATCTCATATCAAGTTAGTACAGATAGGTATGACTGCAACGGGTGCAGTTAGGGATTAAAGCTGTGCTTCGATAAACTCTTTAAGCTGAGTTTTTGATAGCGCACCTACTTTAGTTCCGGCAAGTTCACCGTTCTTAAAGATAAGTAATGTTGGAATACCACGAACACCGTATTTAGCTGGTGAAACGTTGTTTTGGTCAACATTTAACTTAGCGATCGTGACTTTGCCTGCATACTCTTCAGCAACATCATCTAAAATTGGGGCAATCATCTTACAAGGGCCACACCACTCTGCCCAAAAATCTACAACTACTGGTAATTCAGAGTTGATTACGTCGTTTTCGAAGCTGTCGTCACTAAGTTGTACTATCTTATCGCTCATGATGTTCTCCAGTTGGGTTGCCACTGCTGGTTTGTTAATGGCTTAACCTGTATATTGGGTCTGAAAATAACTTTTCAAGGTAGTTTTAATAACCTTTAAAGCTACTTTTTATAATTAGTCGCTATTTCAAACGATTGAGTTTCTTATTGCAACCCTAACTGGTATGCTGCCGCTATGAGCGAAACACATTTATCTAATCAGAAGTTTGCCGACTTTTCCCTTAATGAAGGGATAAAAACAGCACTAAACGAGAGCGGCTTTGAATTTTGTACGCCTATTCAAGCACTATCACTCCCTATTTTACTGCAGAAAAAAGATATCGCAGGTCAAGCACAGACCGGTACGGGAAAAACACTCGCTTTCCTGGTTGCGACTTTTAATCACCTGCTATCTACTCCAATTCCTGAAGGTCGCCAACTAAATCAGCCTCGCGCTATGATTATGGCACCGACTCGTGAGCTTGCTATTCAGATTGCTAAAGATGCAACACTACTAGCAAAGCACACAGGTTTGAAGGTTGGTATCGTATATGGCGGTGAAAGCTACGATGTTCAGCGTAAGGTGCTAGATAAAGGTATCGATATTCTTATCGGAACCACAGGACGTATTATTGATTACGTCCGCCAAGGCATTATTAACTTAAGTGCGATACAGGCTGTTGTTCTCGATGAAGCCGATCGTATGTTCGATCTTGGTTTTATTAAAGATATCCGCTTCCTATTCAGACGTATGCCTGATGCTAAGTCTCGTTTGAATATGCTGTTCTCTGCAACACTTTCTATGAAGGTGCAGGAGCTGGCTTATGATCATATGAATGAGCCTGAAAAAGTGGTCATCGCGCCAAACGAAAAAACCTCTAAGAATATCAGAGAAGAGATCTTCTATCCCTCTATGGATGAGAAGATGAAGTTACTTCTGTCTTTGATCGAGGAAGACTGGCCTGAAAAGGCAATTGTTTTCTCTAATACTAAGCACAGCTGTGAAAATGTCTGGTCTTGGTTATCGGGTGATGGTCATAGAGTTGGCTTGCTGACCGGTGATGTACCGCAGAAGAAGCGTATTCGTATTCTTGAGCAGTTCACTTCAGGTGAATTAGATCTGCTGGTGGCTACCGATGTTGCTGCCCGTGGTTTGCATATCTCTGATGTATCGCATGTCTATAACTATGATCTTCCTGATGATTGTGAAGATTACGTTCATCGTATTGGTCGTACTGGTCGTGCTGGTAAAAGTGGTGTATCAGTCAGTTTTGCCTGTGAAGAGTACGCGCTAAATCTACCTGCAATCGAAGAGTATATTACTCACTCGATCCCTGTGACTAACTATGATAGCTCAGCGTTGCTCGATGATATTCCAGCACCGATTAGAGTTCATAGAAAGCACAATAACCGCCCTCAAGGGCGAAGCGGTTCTGGGCGCCCACAAGGTAGCCGTAATGGAAACCGTACTAACAGTCCACGCCGTCATGATAGAACCCGCAGACACTCATAGATGACAGCTCGCTATGCAGCCATAACGCTAGGCTCAAATAGTTTTAATATGCTGGTCGCCGAAACAAAGGCAGGCCAGCCAACTATTATTGCTAAATACAAACGTAAAGTGCGCCTTGCAGAGGGGATCCAGGCTGATGGCTCCCTGAGCGAAGCTGTACTCTTACGTGGTTTAGATTGCTTAGCTATGTTTGCCGACATGCTCCTAAAAGAGGGCGTTGCTGAAGATAATGTCGCCGTTATAGCGACTGCGACACTGCGAAAAATAGCTAACTCTGATGAGTTTTGTCAGCGTGCTTTCTCTATCCTAGCGCACCCTATTGAGATCATCTCTGGTATGCGTGAAGCTGAGTTGATCTATCAAGGCATGGTTGCAACGACGTGTGGTCAAGGGCGCCGCTTGGTGATTGATATCGGTGGTGCTAGTACTGAGTTTATTATCGGTGACGGTGATAAAGTTTTGCTTAAAAATAGCCTGTCTATGGGCTGTGTAACGTTCAACGAGCGCTTCTTCAACTCTGCGCCACTTCAAGACTTAGACTTTGATGATGCTAAATCACAAGTTAAGTTAACACTCGGTGATAACCTCAGTGAGCTTAAAGCTCTTGGTTGGCACTGTGTTGTGGGTGCTTCTGGAAGTGTGCAATCTGTGGTTGAGCTACTAAGTCATCGTAATGAGTCAACAAGCATTACGCTTGATGTGTTGAAAAGCCTTAAGAGCGAAATTTTAGCTCAGCCAGATTCTGATATGACAGCTATAGTTGGCCTTAATCAAGAAAGGGCACCAACCTTTGCAGCTGGAGTGTCTATCTTACTGGCATTATTTGAGCTGTTAAATATTGAAAAGCTAAACCTTTCTGGCGGCGCATTACGTGAGGGAGTATTACAACTGCTTGCCAATAAGCTTAAATAATCACTGCATCATTTAGGTTCACTATGTTTCTGTTCGTCTTATTCACTCCCTCGTAAAACTCATCACAACGCTTTAAGTTATGCCTTAAATAAGTACTAGCAATACTGAGTACAACTCTATTAAGCACTGCTTTTTTAGCCGCTATGTCTTAACAGCTTGCCTAGCAAACATTCAAAGTATTTTCATATTATCAATAAAATAGTGATTAAAACTAGTTTTATAAACTAATTAAAAATATTCTACCAATTTGTTAAATCTATTAACAACTTCTGTTTGCTAAAAAGTAATTCTCCTTGATCTATGACTAGTGAATGCCTGTAGAAGGCTCGTTTAATGGGGTTTCTTTGTATATTGAACATTGTATAAAATATGTAGATCATGTTACAGTTTTGTTGCGCTTGGATGTTCTGTACCCAAACTAACTAATAATATTTTTGCTAAGCGCGTATTCAGAGAAGGTTTAAGGGAGAATAAATTATGTCTGGAAGTAACGCGCTTACGCGATTTACACCAAGAAGAACGCTGGCAGCAATCGCTGTTGGTTCAGTGTTGATGATGTCAGCTCCAGCAGCTATGGCTGCCGATACTAGTATCGTCAAGGGCCATATTGTTAATGCTGACGGCGGCACAGTTTCAAATGCGACCATTACGTTAAAGCACAAAACTAAAGGTCTGGTATATACTGTAGATACTAACGATAAGGGCGACTATTTTTTACGTAATGTGCCTGTTGGTGATTATGATGTCAGTATTACTAAAGATGGCTTTACCAAGACTCAAGAGTCAGGCGTAAGGGTTAGTATTGGTCAGCCCGTTATTTTAGACGGACAACTCACAGCTGTTGGTAGCGATAATGTAGAGCGCATCGCAGTGACAGGTAGCATGATCCGCCGCGTTGATATGGGTTCATCTACTTCTGGCGTGACCTTCAGTCAAGATGAGCTAAACACTATGCCTGTAGATTCAGGCTTCGAAAACATTGCACTACTAGCTCCTGGTACATCAGCTCCTGGTGGTGAAAGCTTTAATGGCGCATCGAGTTTTGGTGGTTCATCATCGGCAGAGAATGCTTATTACCTGAACGGCCTAAATATTACCAATATTAGAACCGGTCTTGGCTCTCTAAGCTTGCCTTGGGAAGCGATTGCGCAGACTCAAGTTAAGACTGGTGCAATTACGCCAGAATTTGGTAGCGCTATTGGCGGGGTCGTCAATGCTGTATCTAAGTCGGGTGATAATGAATTTCATTTTGGGGTTGAAGGGCGCTGGGATCCAGCCTCGATGAGATCTTCACAAGACTCTATCTACCAAGCCGATGGCACCATAGATACTAACACTCAACGAACCACAGAAGATTTTAAGCAAGCCAGAATTTGGGCAAGCGGTGCAATCATTGAAGATAAGCTGTTCTATTATGGTTTATATGAGCCAAGCCAAAATGATTTCGAGTGGGCAACTCAAACCGTTTATAAAGAGAAAGAGCGAGAGTCAAACCGTTGGTTTGCCAAGTTAGATTGGTATATGACCGAAGATCACTCTATCGGTTTCATGGCGATGAACAATAAGCGTACTTGGACTACAACGACTTATGCTTATGACTGGGAAACTAATGAAATTGGCGATCAACAAGGCGTTGCTGCACCGGGTGAAGATGGTGGTGAGCTCTACAGCATAAACTATAACGGCTATATTACCGATGACTTCTCTGTATCTGCTGTAGTAGGTCGAGTAGAAGAGAATGTTGAGAACCGTGTGGCATCAACTAACCCAGGTGTATGGGATGAAAGAAATGGCTCATTTGTTACCTTGAGTCAACATACCAACTCAACTGTTGTTGAGCAGCATTATGTACGCGATCAGGCTCGTATCGATTTCAACTGGGATTTAGAAGATCATGCAATCAGCTTTGGTGTTGATTATAGCAGTGTAGCGGTTGACTACTCAGAAGATCAAAATGGTATTGGCGAAGCGCAAGGCTGGTGGACAATTGCAACTGCTGGTGAGAACGATATCTCTGGCGCTGCAGAAGGTGAAGATTATATCGAACGTCGCCGCCGTTCTACCTTTGCTAAGGATGATTCAGAAGTAAGCTCAATAGCTTATTACATTAATGACTCATGGCAGGCAACGGACAATCTAGTCATTAATGCGGGTGTTAGAGTTAATAGCTATGAAAATACAGTATCTGATGGCCGAGCTTATGTTGATTTAGATAACCAAATCGCACCAAGATTCCAGGCTATCTACGATATTCATGGTGATGGCACTTCAAAAATATTCGCTACATATGGACGCTACTTTCAGCCTGTTTCAGTCAACATGAATATCAAGCAGGGTGGCTCACAGCGTGAAGTATTTGACTATTATGAGCTTGATCAGCTTGATAGTGATGGCCATCCTATTATTACTGCCGATGGTTCTCCAAGCCGTGGCGTCAATATTCGCGATACGCGTGTGAGACAGCAAGGTATTACTGAGCCTGGCTTAATCGCGTCATCTTCACTCGATTCTATGTTCTCGGATGAAGTCACAGTCGGTTATCAGCAGGAAGTGTTCGACACTATGTCTGCTGGTGCGCGCGTTATCTGGCGTGACCTAGGTCGTGGTATTGAAGATACTGATGTAGGGCCTGTACTGAGTAAGAAGTTAGAAGAGCTTGGTATTGAGGATAACGTTGGTCAGGGGTCTTATTATGTGCTCCATAATCCAGGCGAAGCGGTAAACTTAAGCTATGATTTTGATGGCGATGGTCAAGTAGATAATGTGACACTTTCACCTGAAGAGATGGCACTTGATGCTATGCAGCGTCATTACTTAGCACTTGAGCTAACCCTTGATGGCAATGTCACCGATGACTTCCGTATTAACTCATCTTACACGTTATCTCATAACTGGGGTAATACTGAGGGACTGGTTAAAACAGATAATGACCAGGCCGATCCAGGTTGGACAACATCTTATGATTATGGCGACTTGATGGATCATGGTTATGGTGATCTACCTAACGATCATACTCATGTCTTTAAGTTTAATGGTAGCTACGATATTACCGAAGAGTTGATTCTTGGTTTTGTAACTAGCATCAGTTCTGGCCGCCCACAAAATGAGTTCTCTGTTCACCCTGATGGTGTAGATAGTTGTGCTCCTGGTAATCCATGGGATGCGTGTATCAGTCGTTACTATGGCCATGCTAGCCATTATGATGAGAATGGCGACCCGTCACCTCGTGGTACTGCAGGTACATTACCTTGGGTCACTAAGTTAGATTTGTCATTAATGTACCGTACAGAGCTATTTAATGGTGATTTCAGCATTAAAGGAACGGTTTATAACGTGTTCAACTCTGACACTGCAACAAACATCAATGAAGAACGTACTGCCTATGGTGAGGATGGCTTAATGCTTAACCCGAACTATGGTATGACAACTGAGCGTCAAGAGGAGCGTTACTTCTCTTTAGTTGCTCGTTATGAGTTCTAATACCAATATGGACAAATAATTTTATTATGATTAAAAGGCCGCATTAGCGGCCTTTTTTAATATCCGTTTTGTTACATTTCAGCTTACCTACAAGCTAATATTCCATTTAAATATATTTAGATACTTTTTATACTAATTGCATTTCTAGTGACTATTTTTCTTTTTATCTTAAGTGCTACGTGCGCTAAACCCTACCTTGCTGCTTATATCTTCTCGCGCTACATCACACAAGGACTAGTGCTTTTAGCCGATGCACTCTTTTTGCCGATCTCTTTTTTGCCCTAGCTAATAAGCCCTCTGCCGTCTTGCATAAATACTCTAATAATCAGCATAAAGCCTGGTTGGTGGTGGCAATAATATATTGCATACAAAATAAAGTATGTGATACATATGTTGTCGCCATGTTTTGTTGTTGTTTTCTTTTTGGTGTCGCCATCAAGGTTAACTGAGCATAGGACCTATAAAAAATATATTCTTGGGAGATGGAAGTATGAAATTTAATAACCTTGCTAAGCTGGTGAGCTTAGCCTGTGGTGGTGTCGTAGCACTATCAGCACCTGTCTATGCGATAGAGGGCGATGAAGAGACTGTTGAACGTATTGAAGTGACGGGCTCACGCCTTAAACGTGTCGATATGGAAGGGGCAAGCCCAGTCACTACGATCACTGCAGAAGATATGGCGACTGCTGGTTTCTCCACTGTAGGTGATGCGTTAAGAGCATCTACATTGAACTCATTTGGTTCATACGGCGGCACATCAAACAACAGCTGGTCATCTCAAGCAACGATTCAACTTAAAGGTGCTGATGCAAGTCATACCTTGACACTACTTGATGGCAAGCGTATGGCTAAATCGCCTGTACTTGGTGGTGGTGCAACCAACATCAACACAATTCCTACAGCTGCCGTTGAGCGCATCGAGATACTGTCTGATGGTGCTTCTGCGATTTATGGTACAGATGCAATTGCTGGTGTAATTAACATCATTTTGAAGAAAGATTTTGAAGGCGTTGAAGTAAAAGTTCGCGCTGAAGAGCCTGATGCAGAAGGTGGCGGAGATAACCACTCAGCGTCATTAACTGGTGGTCTTAGCTCTGATATGGGCAACTTGATGTTCACTATTGAGCACTTTAGAAAGTCAGGTATTACTTTTGGTGAGCGTCCATATACAGCTGCACACGTTAAAGATGGTCAAGATCCAAATGATTTCAGAAGCTGGATCGGTCTAAGTCAAACAGGTCGTACAATCGATATGGGGCCAAATGGTGGCTGGGAGTATCAAACTCCATTTACTAATGCCGATTTAAACTGCTCTGACGTTTATGGCGAGAACTTTACTGGACCTCTAAATGACAGCAAGTATGCTGGCGAGACGTCTTGTGCTTATGATTACACTAAGGCTGCATATAATGATGTTGATCAAGAGCGTACATCTACGCTGCTTAACTACTCATACAATATCAGTGATGATATTGAGCTAACTGCACGTGCATATTGGGCGTCAAATACCACAACTGATGTGTCAGCGCCAATTCCTGGTTACATCTCGTTCCCACAGGCGATGCCAGCTTACACAACTGCTGAAGGTCTAGATCTTCGTGCAGTGCCTGAGGGCGGCGCCATGCTTTACCGTTTCGATACTTCTGGTAACCGTGTACGTGAAAGTACCGATAATATTTATGATTTCTTAGTGGGCCTAGACGGCACAACAGATAGCTTCGATTGGAATGCCTCTGTGTCATACAACAAGTATGATGTATTCAAATGGGGAACGGGCTATCAACTTAAAGGTGCAACAACCGACCTAGTGGGTGCATGGGATGATGATAGTAATTCATTTGAAGGTTGGGATCCTCGCGATCCAAATTCAGAGATGCCGGGTGGTGCGACAGCAAACTCAGATGCTCGCCTAACAAGCAGTGCTTTAGAGATTGATGGTGGCCTTAGCTTCGAACTGTTTGAACTCGCTGGTGGTGCAACTGGTCTATATGTTGGTGCATCATATCGTGAAGAAGAGCTAGACTCGCAGGTTGATGCACTTGATGAAGCGGGTTTGATTGCTGGTGGTAGCGGCGGCGCTGGCGGCAGTGGGGAGCGTGATGTCAAAGCGGTCTTCATGGAGATGGCTTTTCCAGTACTTGATAATCTAGAGGTTAACCTTGCTGCGCGTTATGATGACTACTCTGATTTTGGTGGCACATTCAACCCACAAGTTTCTGTGCGCTATAACGTATTAGAGCCGCTATTACTTCGTGCATCATGGGGAACAGGCTTTAGAGCACCGACGTTAGAAGATCTGAACCAATCTACAAGTGTTGGCTATAACGATGTAACTAACTACCTGAAATGCTATGAAGATGGCTTAGGGATCGATGGCTGTGATATCGAAGACAATGTGCCTGTTTCAATTGGTCGCAATGAAAACTTGGGTCCAGAAGAGTCTGAGAGCTATAACTTAGGAGTTGTATGGGATATTACCGACAACTTCAACATGTCAGTTGATTACTGGTCACTTGAGACTGAAGGGCTGATTAGTTCATTAAATGATAGTGAGATCACCCGTACTCAAGCTGAGTTATGGAAAGCTGCGGATGCTGCAGGCGAGCCTCGTCCAGATGTAAGCACTGTTTACCCTGGCACATCAGTATCTCAAAATGGTGCTGGCAAGCTTACTGCGATGGATAATGTTATGCAAAACATTGGTCTGAGTGAGCGTCAAGGTGTTGATACCAAGTTTGCCTCTACCTTTGAAACTGAAGTGGGTGACTTTAAGCTAGGTCTTGCATGGTCTCACTACTTAAAGTACACAGATTCAATGCCTGTAGGTGGTGTACAGACAGTCTCACGTAACTGGAGTGGTACAGAGGATTATCCAGATGATCGTGTTAACTTTACCGCTAACTACTTAGTGGGCGATCATAGTTTGTTCTATCAGGCAGATTATATCGATCATCAATCAACCACAGATGAGAATGATGATGGCAGCAGCTATCAGATTGATTCTGTTATCTATCACACGTTAAGTTACTCATACACTATGCCTTGGAACAATACGATTTCGGCAGGTATCAATAACTTGACTGATGAAGACCCAAGGTTTGATGCTGGTGGTGATTATGAGAGCAGCATTTACGACATTATCGGTCGTTCATACTGGGTATCATTTAGCCAAGCATTCTAAGTAGCTAGATTAAATAACCAGACACAAAAAAGGCACTCATTGAGTGCCTTTTCTTTTTGCGTACAAGCTAAGTTATTTTAGAATTTTAGCCAGATCAACTTCTAATGAAACCTCTGGACGCTCAATAATTCGGCCTATCTCTTCGCCTTTTTGTTTAACGATAAAGGTCGGAATACGGGTGAATTCATATTGTGCCGCTAACCCTTCAGAATCGGCTTTTTGACGGTCAACACCAATATAAGTTACTGTGATATTTGGATTGTTGATCTCTTCAATTATACGAATGAACCGTGGGGTTTCACGGTGACAATCAGGACACCAAGTACCTATGATCACTATGATCTCTGTTGGTTCTTTCAAAGACTTCAGTGGTGTTATCGCAGCAGTATCAACCTGATACTCTTTATAACCCTCTGTAAAATCATCTAGCTCAGTCACTAAGGTTTGAGCTTCTACCGCACCAGTTAAAATCACTTCCTGTTTCTCCTCGCTGCAGGTGGCAATAAAGCCATCTTGCTTTTCATCGAATGCACAGCCGTTGTCAGCTATTGATTGGCAGCTAAAAAAGAGGGCTGTAGTGGCAAGTAATGCCTTAACGCTATTGTTCATGATGATACCTCAGGCTCAGGGATGTTGACTAGTGCTGCTGTATAGTAGCAATACCTGTATTTAATCACTTCGTTCAAAAGGGGAAAAGCTGCACAGCTGATAAAGCTAGGTTAGATCACTATCTATTTGTAGGATTACTTGTATGGGTCACATATTGCCTAGGAGAGCAGTTGTTAAATAAACCTCTCATTAACGCAGAGGTCATTATTAACCATAGTTTTAGCAAGTGATTCTTTTTGCAACAGCGAGTATTTACATGACAAGTTTGTAGGCATAAAAAAACCGCAACAGGTGCGGTCTTTTATCGGCAAAGGTGAGCAGACTATTTAGCCTGATCTTCTTTAAGCCACTGAGCTGCACGTTTAGCAAAGTAAGTAAGTACGCCGTTAGCCCCCGCTCGCTTAAAGCAAAGTAGAGACTCCATAACGATCGCCTTTTCGGCTAACCAGCCATTTTCAATAGCAGCCATATGCATCGCATATTCACCACTCACTTGATAGGCAAAAGTTGGGACTGCAAGTTCAGTTTTAACTCGTGTAACGATATCTAGGTAAGGCATGCCCGGCTTAACCATGACCATGTCAGCGCCTTCTTGAATATCGAGTGCAACTTCATGTAGTGCTTCATCGCTGTTTGCTGGATCCATCTGGTAGCTATGTTTATTGCCACCTTTAAGGTTGCCAGCAGATCCGACAGCATCACGAAATGGACCATAGTAGTTGGACGAGTACTTCGCAGAATAAGCCATGATCTGGGTATTAACGTGACCTGCTTCTTCTAACGCTTGGCGAATTGCGCCAATACGACCATCCATCATATCTGAAGGTGCGACGATATCTGCACCAGCTTCTGCATGAGATAGGGCTTGTTTTACTAGAATTTCAGTGGTGATATCGTTAAGGATATAGCCATCTTCATCGATGATGCCATCTTGACCATGGGTCGTAAACGGATCAAGCGCTACATCTGTCATCACACCTAGCTCTGGGAATGCTTCTTTCAGGGCACGTACAGCACGTTGAGCTAATGCATCTGCATTGTAAGCTTCTTCTGCTAATAAGGTTTTCTTTTCAGATGGCGTCACAGGGAAAAGTGCGACAAGCGGAATACCAAGCTCGACAAGCTCTTCAGCTTCTTTTAAAAGTAGGTCGATGGAGTAGCGCTCTACACCCGGCATAGATGCCACTTTCTCGGTGCGATTATTCCCTTCAAGTACGAACATAGGGTAGATTAAATCGTTAACAGAGAGTGTATTTTCAGCCATTAATCTACGGCTGAAATCATGCTTACGCATGCGGCGCATTCTACGCTGAGGGAAAGCACTAGTAATTATATTCACATTCAACTCCTAACATTGTACTCAGAAAATCATTTCGGCTAATAAGACTTAGCATTCTGAGTGTGTTTGACTCGTAAAATCTATTCAGGTTCCGGTGTGTAAACCGTAACCCGATTTCTACCATCGTTTTTGGCTCGGTAAAGTGCTTTATCTGCTTGTTCTAGTAACTGTGTTGGATGTTGCTCACTGTTTATTACTTCAGCGCTGACACCGATACTGATCGTCAATGGGATAGAGTGATCTTCCCAGCTGATAGGCAGCTCAAAAATTGCCTGACGAATAAGCTCTGCAACTTGTACCGCACCCTCTTCGTTTGTATTGGGCAGTATAATAGCAAACTCTTCCCCCCCAAAACGTGATACCAGATCCGCTGGCCGTTTTAATTTTTCTTTTAATGTCTGCGCGATTAGCCTTAATGTCTGATCGCCTGCAAGATGGCCATAGTTATCATTGATTGACTTAAAGCGATCAATATCTAACATTAATATCGCCATGGGGGTTTGCTGGCGGCGGCTCAGCCTCCCCTCTGCCAATAAGCGTTTATCAAATGCGGCTCTATTCTTGACGCCAGTTAAACTGTCTATGGTAGCTTGTTCAGTGAGTTTCTGATTGGCCTCATTGAGCTCTCTAAGTGCTATCTCGAGCTCTAGTGTGCGCTCTTGTACCATCTGCTCAAGCTTCTCATTACTCTCGGCTTCAATTTTAAGGGCCTCTTCACGTGTCTCTCGCACCCTTTGTGCCTGCAATGCTGCTTCTTGTTGGATCTTTAGTTTTGCTTTGCGCTCATCGTTATAGCGAATAGCGAGAACCGCTGCCATAAAGATAATTTCAAATAACAATCCGAGCATTAGCGGAGTTAAGTGGGAAACTGGGAGCTCAAGTAAACCTAAGTACATGGCGCTGGTAATAAATGAGCCAATTAACATGCCACTCCAAGCTAAGGTGTACAGTTTGGCCAGCTTATGACCCTTTAGCGCTTGAATCATGGCCATAGCCATCAATACTAATGTGACTGCCAGTACCGTGATAATGTTGATATAAATGGCAAGAGAGTAGTTTAAAAACGGAGTCACGATAGCGAGGAGTAAAGCAAAGCTAGCACTATAGCGACAAATTCTGAGCATGCGTAAATTATGATATTTAAGCTGGAGTACCTTCTCGGTAAATAGCAGCGCAAAGAAAATGGCCATAGGAACCAAGAAAGGGATCATATATTTTTGCAAAAGTGGCCATTCAGGCCATATGAACCTAAAAGCAAAGCCATGTAAGGTTGCAACAAGTATCGTGACCGACAATACATAGCCAGAGTAGTAGCTATAGCTAAAAGAGCGAGAGCTTATGGCAATAAATAAGCTGAATAAGCCTATTGCTGTCAGTGCTCCTAGCTGGAAACCATTAGTTAGTGAGCTTGCTTCAATGTCTTTTGCAAAGGCATTGGGTGACGTTAAGCTTAATGGCAAAGAGGCGCTACCTTCAGTCTCAATTTTGATATAGAAGGTATTTAATATATCGGGCTCGAGCTGAAAGGGATAAAGAAAATGGTTATTAATGATTGGTCTTTCAGTAAAGGGGAGGCTATCTCCCATGATGACCTGCTTGGTGGCTTGTCCCTTGACCACATGATAAAGGGAGGCGAGATCAATATGGGGATTTGCCAGTGACAGAATGCGATCAATTGGCGTATGGCTCGTATTATAGATACTGAACTTTACCCAGAAAGGCGTTATACCTATTCGATTATTAAACGTTGGGGTTAAACGTTGCCACTGATTAGCGCCAAGGCGTTGAACAGAGCCAATGGTGTCATGTGCGTCAGCGGGAGCGTAATACAACCATTGAGCGAGCGCTAAGCTGCCTTCATCATCTTTGCTAATGGCCAGTAAGGTCTCTGAGCTGGCATTTGAACAAAACAGCAAAGATAGGCAAAAAAATAGCAGGCTAAGATACTTCATCTGCGCCTTCTTTTTCGCAAGTCTTATTGAGTTGCTGCAGCCCAAAAAAATCAACACTATTTTGATAAGCTTGTTGAGCGAATACCTCTTTCGGTTGTTCCCTCAGGTTAGCGATATATTCAGCAATATAGGGAAGATATTGCGGCTCATTTTTACTCGACTTGGGCTTAGGCCTCATGCTACGAGGGAGAAGATAGGGGCTATCTGTCTCTATTAGAATGCGATTATCAGGAATGTCAGGGACAAGGGCCGCGAGTTCAAGGCCTCGGCGTTCATCGCAAACCCAGCCTGTTATCCCAAGATGAAGGTCTATATCCAGATAAGCCTCCATGCTCTGCCTGTCACCAGTGAAGCAGTGGAGTAGGGCACCAGGAAGCTCGCTGCGATACTCTTTTAAAATAGCTAAAAAGTCTTGGTGAGCATCTCGCTCGTGCATCAACACCGGCATCTGCATCTCTACAGCCAGTGCAAGCTGTTCAGCAAAAGCCTGCCTCTGCATCGGCCTTGGTGAAAAGTCTCGGTTGTAATCTAGGCCACACTCGCCAATGGCAACCACTTGAGGGGAAAGTGCCAGTGCGCTTATCTGCTTTGCACTATCACCTTGCCACTCACTAGCATGATGTGGGTGGACACCCGCAGTGCAATATAGTTGCTGTGGGTAGTCTAGGCACAGTTTCACCGCTTGAGCACTTTCATTAATCTCACTGCCAATAACAATAAGCGGCGATACCCTTTGGGCCGCCGCTCGTTGAATGACATCAGATATATTTTTCTCAAGGGCGCTGCCAATGAGATTGACAGCGATATCTATGTACTCTGGCATTACTTTAGGCGTTTAACCTTAATGGTGGAGTTCTTCTCTTTTACTCCTAAGTAAAATGCACCAAAAGCACCTTTTTCAATATACACAGTTTGTCCTGACGCTAGCTTAAATCGCTTGCTATCACTCTGTTTCCATACTTGACCATTAGTGAAGTATATTTTTAGAGCCCCATATGCATCTTTCTTAATTGAATCAACGTCTAAAAAGATTTTATTAATCTCTTTGTCAGCTGCTTCTTTGTCTTTTTTTATGCTGGCACTGCCAAATTCATTTTCAATATTGGCGGGGAGCGTGGTGGGTGTAACAGAAGTTGCTTGAGTCTCAGTGACTGCTGCAACGCTAGTTGCTGTAACAGCGGTTGCTGCTACAGAACTAGTCGATTGAGCACTACTGGCTTTGGGCGCGCTTTTTACGCTTGCTGCTAATGAGTCATAACAGATCAAACGATCTAACTTATCCGCTTTTGCACTACACTCTGCTAGGCTCTGTTCTAGACCTGCACTTGCTTGTGTAGATACAAGTATTGCTGCTGCGGTAATCCAACTAATGCGCATTAATATTTTCCCTTATGATATTTGAGCGCGCCATGTTTAACTAATTAGCTGTTCTGCTTATTTAGCTTCCTGGCCAGGTTCATCCTGTTTTTCTTGCTCATCGTCTTCTTCATCATCCTTTTTACTGTAGAAACGAGCAGCAATCAATCCCCCTTCAAATAATATCAACATAGGTACTGCTAACATTGTCTGTGAGATGATGTCTGGAGGTGTAAGCATCATACCAATAACGAATGCGCCAACAACGATATAGGGACGCTTTGCCTTTAACTCTTCAGGCGTAGTAACACCAGCCCAGCAGAGTAAAACAACAGCAATAGGGATCTCAAAGGCTAAACCAAAAGCAAAAAATAGCTTGAGGATAAAGCTGAGATAGCTACTAATGTCTGTTGCGACTTCAACACCCTCTGGTGCCACACTGGTAAAGAATCCAAATACTACAGGAAACACAACGTAGTAAGTAAATGCGATACCGAGGTAGAATAGGAATGTACTACTAGCAAGCAGTGGCATCATCAAGCGCTTTTCGTGCTTGTAAAGACCTGGGGCAATAAAAGACCAAACCTGATAAAGCACGTAAGGGATAGCAATGAAAAATGCTAGCACCAAGGTGAGCTTAAATGGCGCGAAGAACGGAGCCGCCACATCGGTTGCAATCATGCTGCTACTTTCTGGTAGAGCTTGCATCAAGGGCGTAGCCATATAATGGTAAATATCATTTGACCAATAGGCTAGACAGGCAAAAACCAAAAGAACACTACCAACTGCATGGAGCAAGCGGGTGCGAAGTTCAAGTAGATGACTAATTAGGGGCTGCTGTTGCGACATGGACTACCCGTTAGGTTTTTCTGAATTTGCGCTAGTCTCAGTTGCTACAGTCTTTGAAGGTGTGGTTTCCGAAGGCGTGTTTGCACTGGCCGAAGGAGTATCTTCTACCTGATAGGGACGATTAACTGATTGAGCTGCATCTTTTAATTGATCGATAGAATCCTGTAACTCTGGAGAAAGATTCTTTAAACCCTGACTTTCAGCCTTTTTCAGATCTGAATGCAGTTGCTCAATTTTAAGCTCCTGCTCGAGTTCATCTTTCACTGAGTTCGCCATGTTTTTCATGGCGCGGATCCAACCTGTAATTGAGCGTACCGCTGTCGGAAGTCTTTCAGGGCCGAGTACTACCAGCCCTAAAATACCGATCAACAACAGCTCCATAAAGCCGATACCGTCGAACATAAGGAATTACGCCTGTTCTTTGTCCTTAGACTCTGGCTTCTTTTCAGTTGCCGCTGCAGAAGTTTTAGCTACATCAGAGCTATTCTCTTCTAGTGCTTTCTTTTCATCTTCGCTAGACATGGCGTTCTTAAAGCCTTTTACAGCACCGCCTAAATCACCACCAAGTGAACGCAACTTCTTTGTTCCAAATAATAAGATCACGATGACTGCGATGATCAGAAGTTGCCAAATACCCATGTTACCCATGACGATTACCTCATAAAAATATATGTATGGTTCTATTATGAACCTATGGTTAATTAGTGCTAGCTAAAATTTACGATTCTTTGGTCTAGATCGCCATCCTACCAGCCAGAGAACTGCGCCGATGGCGATGCAGCCATAAGAGGGCCATAGTGTAGCGTTTTGATTAAACAAAATAGTGCCACAGATCACTAAAACTGCCGAAGTGAGCAAAAGATAGTTACTTTTATGGGCTTTTTGTTGCTGTTTTAAGTAGCGCTCGAGCATCTGATTCTGGGATTTAACAAAATTCTTGCCCATTTTCAGATTGTCATACACCAGTTCTGGTAGCTCAGGCAGCTTGTCAGCCCAGTACGGCATCTCTTTTTTGATTTTTTTAGCCATGCCCTTGGGGCCAACCTGTTCTGACATCCACTCTTCAAGGAAAGGTTTGGCGGTCTTCCACAGATCGAGTTGTGGGTACAGTTGACGCCCCAATCCCTCAATATAGAGTAAGGTTTTTTCTAAAAGTACCAGTTGCGGTTGCACGACCATATCAAAACGCCTTGCCGTTCTAAAGAGCTCAAGTAGCACATGGCCGAAAGATATCTCATCAAGTGGCTTGTTGAACATAGGCTCACAGACGACTTTAACTGCTTGTTCAAAGGCACCGATATCTGTGTCTGGAGATACCCAGCCTGATTCAATATAGAGCTGAGCGATACGGCGGTAATCACGGTTGAAGAAAGCGAGGAAGTTTTCGGCTAAATAGCGTTTATCTTCTTCAGTGAGCGTGCCCATAATGCCGCAGTCTAGCCCTATATAGTAAGGGTCGTCAGGATGTTCGCGACTGACAAAAATATTGCCTGGGTGCATATCTGCATGGAAGAAGTTATCTCTAAATACTTGGGTGAAGAATAGCTCAACACCTCGTTCAGCGAGTACTTTAAGGTTGGTGCCTTGGGCCTTCAAAGCAGCCATATCAGACACTGGAATACCGTCGATACGCTCCATAACAATCAAGCGAGTAAAGCAGAGGTCTTCATACATATAAGGAATGTAGAGTGAACCTGAATCTAAAAAGTTATTTCTAAGCTTTATTGCGTTGAGCGCTTCGAGTTTGAGGTTCAACTCACCTTCGATTGTGGTGCGGTAATCCTCGATGACTTCAGCTGGACGAAGTCTGTTGCCATGGCCTAATAATGTTTCTAAGAAGGCTGCAGCTTGGGACATTAATTGAATATCTGCGTGAACCTGACTTTCAACATCTGGGCGTAGTACTTTTAGTACAATAGCTTCGCCATTAGATTTGAGTGTGGCGGTATGCACTTGTGAGATAGAGGCCGATGCTAAAGGAACATCGTCAAAATCATCAAAATAGGTATCGATGGTCGTGCCAAGCTCAGCTTCAATCATCTGGCGAGCGAGTGCTGAATCGAAGGGCGGAACCCTATCTTGCAGCATGGCTAACTCTTCAGCCCACTCATCACTGAGTAGATCGCGTCTGGTCGAAAGCATCTGACCAAACTTGATATAAACTGGGCCAAGTTCCTGCATCGCAAGCTTTAATCGCTCGCCGCCGACTTTATCTTTGTGCTTATTTCTTATCCAGAAAAAGCAGCATCTAAGCAGTTGGAAGTACCAGGGAGTCATTTTTGAGGGAATTAACTCGTCGAGCCCATAGTTTAGGGTGATCTTAATGACCTGATAAGCTCTTCTGATACTGGTTGCCGTCATGTTTTAGTGCTAACCCTGTTTAATAGTTGATGGATCCGATTCTCTATGGCATCAACATCTGCCACTAGCTCTTCGATTCTATCACTTAAATAGATAAATTCGATTTTGTGAGGGGCTAACTTGTACTCTTCGGTGGTTAATTGACCTATATGTGAGCTGCTTTTGCTCAATACTTTAGTAATGTCTGCTTTAGCCTGTTTAACCCCTTGAGATAAGAGCTGAGTAGGGGCATCGCCAATATAGTTTGATAATGGCTCGGCGAAATCAAACTCTAGGTGCTGCAGATAATGACTAAAGGTTTGCAAGACGTTGAGATCGCCTTCAATACTCAGTTTATCTTGTTTGATGAGCTCTGTGAGGTTCGCCCCTTCGGTGAGTTGGTAAAGGGTTGTTATATCGGCATTGACCTTAGTGGTTACGTCGCCATCATACTTACCAAGCACTTGAATTTCACGCGCAAAAACGAGATATAGAGGCCAGCTTAGCTGGCTCAATTGAATGCAGAGCACCTTTCCGTGGAGGGTACGTAATTTGGCATACTCCTCGGGAGACTGAGAGACTGCTTTACTTAAGGCTGTCTCTAACCCTGCGCTGAGTAGTAATGCCATTTCACGTTTCATAAGTAATCCAATAACTTAATCAGTACCGTTTATTGTGTAATTCGATCTTACAGCAAAACAGCGTTAAAACTTATAACCTTTATGCAGCGCAACAACGCCGTCTGTCATGTTGGTATATTCAACTTGTTCGAAACCAGCCGTCTGCATCATGCCCTTCAGTGTTTCTTGGTCTGGGTGCATACGGATTGATTCAGCAAGGTATTCGTAGCTGTCAGCGTCTTGAGTGATCAGTGCGCCCATTTTTGGCATCACTTTGAAGCTATAGAGATCATAAATCTTGCGCATCACTTCATGCTTTGGTTTTGAAAACTCAAGTACCAGTAACTTTCCACCAGGCTTAAGCACGCGAAGCATTGAACTGATCGCAGCATCTTTATCGGTTACATTACGTAAGCCGAAAGCGATAGTGATGATATCGAAGTGGTTATCTGGAAATGGCAGTGCTTCAGCATTAGCTTGCACATAGTTCACATTGCCTACAATGCCTTTATCTCTTAGCTTTTCACGGCCAACTTTTAACATTGAATCATTGATATCAGCCAGAGTAACTTGGCCTCTATCACCGACAAGGTGAGAGAATTTAGCCGTAAGGTCGCCTGTACCGCCTGCTAGGTCTAACACTTTCATGCCTGGACGTGCGCCAGCACTTTCGATAGTGAAACGTTTCCACATGCGGTGGATACCAAAGGACATGACATCATTCATAATGTCGTATTTGGCTGCAACAGAATGAAATACACCAGCGACCATATCAGCCTTCTGCTCTGTTTCAACTGTTTTATAACCGAAATGGGTACTGTTTTCTGTGCCCTGTGACATCTCTATAATCCTATCTCTGCAATCGTTACGAGCGAGTGTAAGCCATTCATTCAAGTTGCAGAATCTTTCATCAAGCACATTGTGATCGATGTTAGTTATCTGGACTTGGAATTGTTGAAAATGCGTGTTAGCGCAGGCTTTCGCAAATTTGACTGCGCATTACATCACAATATTAGCCATTGGTGAATAGTCGCCAAGAAATATAACTTATCCAGTGTGCTTCGAAGATGCGCAGGCTTTTACATAATTTACCTTCACAGGACGTTAGCCAATGGTGAATAGTGGTAGGGAAATATAACTTATCGAGTGTGCTTCGAAGATGCGCAGGCTTTTACATAATTTACCTTCACGGGACGTTAGCCAATGGTGAATAGTGGTAGGGAAATAAAACTTATCCAGTGTACTTCGAAGATGCGCAGGCTTTTACATAATTTACTCTCACAAGCATTAGCCATTGGTGAATAGTCGCCAAGAAATATAACTTATCGAGTGTCTTTCGAAGATGCGCAGGCGCATACATGATTTACCTTCACAGGGCGTTAGCCAATGGTGAATAGTGGCAGGGAAATATAGGCTCTAGGTATTAGAACCTAAAACCTAAAACCTAAAACCTTCTAACACCCAAGCCTAAAATCTCTATCCTATCTGCTGTGCCTGCATTCGCCCTTGTATATAGGCATAAATGAGCTCGCTGATGCTTTGGCCTGTTTCTCTATAGCCTGCGTTAGTGCCTGCAACGTGGCAGCTTGGTGCAGCCTCCGCTAAGTGAAGGTAGGCACAAGGAGTGTTGCTAGCGACTGAATGTACGTAATGTAAGGCGTCGAGCAAGGGAATACCGGCTGCGGTGGATGCGCTGCTTGGCATGTTGGTGATTGAATCGAGATCTAATTCAAGCGCAACGGGCAATTGGCTGTCATTGAGCTTAGTGGTGATATCACTGAGTACATCGGATAGACTCATCTCACGGCGTATCCAGATCGATTGCAATGTGTGCCAATGGCCACCAAAAGCCGTTAATTGCTCCAATGTCTCTTCACTGTTTTTTAGCTCATGCATGCCAAGCACATGGTAATAACCCAAAGCGCCACTGGCTGCGGCATAGCTAAACCCATTACCGCTATGACGACCTTCGCGTGGTCGAAAGTCTGAGTGTGGGTCTAAGTTAACCGCTGCTACTTTCTTGCTATGAACTTGCTTGACCGACATCAATAAACCGTAGGCGTTGTTATGCCCGCCACCAATTACAATTGGCTCAAGCCCTGCCTTAATCACTTGGCTAGCGATTTCAATGACACGTGTATCGAGCAATTCAACATTTGCGCGTAACTCTTCAGTACTGGCACTTTCTGCAAGTTGCAGATCTGAGGTTTTTATCTGCCCAAGGACTATGCATTCTTTACCATTGAAAAATCGGTTCGACTGAAGGTTTAAAAATTGTGACATGGCAGATTCGAATGCGTCAGTTGCACCGCCGCGACCAAGATTGGCTCTGGGGCCAATATCTTCCCCTATGCCTATAATTGCAAATCTGGCTTGAGCACTTTTTGCAGATTGAAGCGCATCGGAAAGGTGCGCGTTACTGCTATTTAAAAGTACTGTTTGCGCGAGCTTAGTTTCACCGTCTCGTGTAGCGATAAGCTGCTGGCAATCTTCAGCGGTAAAAGGGGTGAGAAACTGCATAGTGATTCGATTCTTATTTTATGATGCTTTGAGACATTGTGGCTTAATCTGGGAGTGAATGGCAATGACTGATAAAAAGTCGCAGTGAGCTGAAAAATGAAAAAGATGACGCTGAGGTCATCTTTCTATGGTTATTGTTGAAGCTAAGCTTATCGCTCTAACGCCCAGCTTAATCGATATCTAAAGGCTCTGGCGAAAGGATAATACCTGTATTGTCAGCATAAACATGATCTAGCGGTAGGAAGGTAACACCGCCAAAGTTGACAGGAATTTCTAATTCACCAATTGAATTACTATCAGCACCAACAGGAATTGAAGCTAAAGCTTGGATACCGATATCTAGATCTTCTAATGCGTCTACGTCTCTGACTGAACCATAAACGATGATCCCTTCCCATTTATTATCAACGGCGACTTGAGCAATTGAGGAATCAAGAAGTGCGCGTCTAAGCGAACCACCGCCATCAATGAGAAGGACTCTACCTTCGCCATCTTGCTGGAGGGCTTCTGCAATCAGGCCATTATCTTCGAAGCATTTGATAGTACTAATTGAGCCACCAAAAGAGCTACAACCACCATAATTGCTAAACATCGGCTCGACGACATCGACGACATCGATGTAATTATCGCAAAGTTCAGATGTGTTGTATTCCATAGTCATACTCCTAAGATCGATATTGTGCAGGGCATAGATGCACAAAAAATTGAGATAACGCCAGTATATAAGGGATTAATAAAAAGAAAAGTGTTATCAATCACGCAATTGTAGATAAATAGCCTGATAACTATTTTGTAGTAAATTTTCTAGTTCTGCTGATTAATTCATCGTGAAATATGATGTGGGTCATTAAATGACGTATTTTTATTACATGTTGTTCGTAAGTTTGTTAGCATATACGCAGATTTGATTAACTTAACTTTAACTTTGCTTTAGGGGCACGGACCCCCCAATTAGCTTATGGATGGCAGAGGGCCTGAAAAAGGTGCCTTATGGAAGCTTCAAACACGATTGAACTGATTGGTTATTCTGCATCAATAATGGTAGCAATATCACTAATGATGAAAGATATCACTTGGCTTAGATGTCTAAACTTTACAGGGTGTACGCTATTTGTCATTTATGGGGTCTACATTTCAGCTTGGCCTGTTGCTGGCATGAATGCATTTGTAGCTTGTATCAACATCTATCATCTGATCAAAATATACCGAACTAAATCTCAGCAGCCCGTAACTGCATAATTTGCCGTTTACCCCTGCTGATTGATACTTAATATCGAATGATATTAGGTGGACTGAGTGTCATAAAAGCTTAGACAGCTTGTCACTTGGTTGTCATGACACTTTTTTAGGCTTCTCATTAGCATACCGGCTGATGAGGAGCCTTTTTATGTTTAGTCGCTTAGTAAGATTTGATCGACAGGTATTCTTGCAAGTTTTTGAGCGCTCCCAAGGGAGGGCCAGTCTGATTGTTGCTAGGCAAATATCAAGAAGTGGTGACGGTCCATTTTACCTGTTACTCGTGTTGACCTTACTAATATGCAGCGATAAAGGGTCAAGCTTATTTAGTTTGGTTTTATCTGCTTTTCTTATCGAGCTTCCCCTCTATTTATTGCTAAAAAATGTCATTAAACGCACTCGACCGTGCCATTTATACCTAATGGCTAATGACAAGGTTAACCCTACCGCCTCGGCAACATTAACTGTTCAAACACAATTTGAACCTTCTGATAAGTTTAGTCTCCCCTCGGGACATACTGCCGCCGCATTCCTAGTTGCAAGCTCAATTCACCTGGTATATCCAGATTATTCATATATCGCTTTTGTTTGGGGCGCAATGATTGGTCTTTCGCGTATCGCCTTAGGCGTTCACTACCCCTTGGACATTTTAGCTGGGATCATTTTGGGAGTTAGCTCAGTGACAGTTGTCGCCAATATTGTGGGCTATTAATCCGTTTTGCTTAACCGAATAGATGGAGTAAGTATGAGAATTCTTTATGGGATCCAAGGAACTGGCAACGGACATTTGAGTCGAGCGCGTGTTATGGCAAAGTCACTGCAGGAAGCAGAGGTTCATGTTGACTTCTTTTTTTCTGGCCGGTGTCAGAGTCAGTTTTTCGATATGCAGTGTTTTGGTGAATACCAGGTCGAAGCTGGCCTTACATTTGCTACACAACATGGGCGTGTGAGTCGAGCTAAAACGGCTTGGAAAAATTCAGTTCCATCTTTACTTAGCGATATCCATTCATTGGATCTTAGTGGTTACGATCTCGTGCTAAATGACTTTGAGCCTGTGTCAGCTTGGGCGGCAAAGTTGCAAGGTGTGCCTTCGATAGGAATAAGCCACCAAGCTGCGCTAAAACATGCTGTACCTAAGGCTGGTGAAAGCTGGTTTAATGATGCCTTATTAAACTATTTTGCACCTGTTGATATTTCACTTGGGTGTCATTGGCATCACTTTGGTTTTGATATTTTGCCACCTTTCGTAGAGGTTGAACCTGCTATTTCAAACAATGCTCATGAGATAGTGGTCTACCTTCCTTTTGAAGATGCCGATGCGATAGTTTCTTTGTTAGCGCCTTTCACTGACTATCGCTTTTACATTTACCATGGTGATAAACCTACACTTCAATGTCCTGAACATATTATTTGGTCAGGCTTCAATCGCGAAGGCTTTAAGTTGAGATTATCTAGCTGTGGTGGTGTTATTAGCAGTGCTGGTTTTGAACTCGCAAGTGAAGCACTAACATTAGGCAAGAAGCTATTAGTCAAACCGCTGCAAGGGCAGTTTGAACAGTTATCAAACGTTGCTGCCTTGGAGCTGTTAGGGGCTGCAGAAACGATGGCATCACTCGACAATGAAGCTTTACGTAGATGGCTAAAATCAGCGGCTCCTGAGCCCATCCATTATCCACAAGTGGGCGATGCATTAGTCAAGTGGTTGCTATCAGGTGAGTGGCACACAGGAGATAAGCTTTGTCGTCAGCTATGGAATGAGGTGGAACTGCCTCAAAGTTGGCAGAGAAAGAGCCCTTAAGGGGACTCTTCCCCTATTTTTAAATAAACAGGCTTCAAATGAAGCTTGATTACATTTTTGTTTTAGCTTTTAGCTGATTCGGTATTGGGAGTTGTGATCTGACCTATCATCACATTTCTGCCCGAAAACGAGTTACTACAAGTAAGCTCAAATCGAAGAGGTAGCGCTCTCGAAACCAAAGCCGGTGTAAACGCTGTTGCGACCTACGACAGCATGGATGCTGTCGTAGAGACTATAGGGACATACTTGCGGCGTGTCGCAGAAGTGTTTGCACATAAGCCCACGGCAGGTGATAGGTAACAATTCAATATTGGTATGCAAAATACTGCCAAGTACCAATAACCCCCAATGATGAAATAAAAATATTTAAGCAACTTGTTATTCGACAAGCACATCAACCTCTAGGTTTCGTTTGGCTAACTTGCTACTCTCCATCTTAAGTGAGTAAATCAAAGGAATGAAACATGAATTGGATGGAATTTGTTATACAGCTTTTTGATAAGTTGGCTTGGCCAGTGGCTCTCCTTATCTGTGTGTTTAGCCTTAAACGACCTATCTCAAAATTGATCCCCTTGGCTAAGAAGTTTAAGTTTAAAGAGTTAGAAGTCGAGTTCGGTCAAGAGTTGAAAGCGATCAGTCAAAAAGCAGAAGGCGCCTTTCCTGAGCTTAAATATGACAGTAAATCACTGCTGATAGCCTCGGCGAATAATTTGCCCAATTCAGCGGTACTCGAAGCATGGGAAGCGGTTGATACTGCTTCTGAAGCGCTGATTAAGGCTAAAAAGATTAATATAAAGCTAGATTTAAATACGCGTTATAAACATATCGAGAGCATCTTACTTAGAGAAAACCTGATAAACACTAAACAAGGAAAGCTATTTAGTGAACTCAGGCAACTTAGAAATCGCGTCGCCCACGCAGTAGGTTATGAGATAGGCAAGGTGGAAGCGGTTCAATATATTGAGCTCTGTTTTAAACTTGTTAGTCACCTTGAGACTTTAGCTTGTGAAGGGGAAAGCGAGTGCTTGGAAAAAGTTGAGAAAATTGCCAGTTAGTTAATCCGTTTAATTACCACTCAAAAGGTTGTCTCATTGTTGTTTTCTTGTTAAATCTGGTTGACTTGCAGCTTTGCTTTTATACACTGTATAGCTTCATGGATTGAGCTGTCAGGGACTAGCAATGGATATCGGAACGACAAGAAAAAGTAAGCGCTTCACTATCAGGTTTACTGTTGTAGGGATATTTATTTTAGCGACGGTGATAACCGCTGCCATCGCTATAGGTCTGCAATATTATTTTAGTAAGGCCATGGCGACCGACTCAGCCCTTAAATTTTATAATCAAGCGGCTCAAAACGCCTCCACTTATCTCTCTCAAATCGATGTTCAAGCAAACAATGTCACTAAACTGCTATCCAGCTTTGATAACTTAGTCGAAAACGATTCATTCAACCCTGAGTCTATTGATACTTTTGCCGAGGTGATGAAAAGCAATCCTCTGTTTTATGCCATCTATGTTGGCTTACCGAGTGGTGACTTTTATGAGCTTATTAATCTTGATGCTCATCCTATTATTCGCTCTCAGCTAGAAGCGTCTCATTTAGATCGCTGGGTGACTATTGAGATTAAAGGCGAGGGCAGTGAGCGAAGCCAGAACTATCAATATTTCGATGCGGCATTCAATCTTCGTGCAAGCCGTCAAAAGCCGACTGAGTATGATGCTCGCTTGCGCCCTTGGTTTACCGATGCTAATCGCGTCACTGTTAATAAAACTGAGCCTTATCTGTTTCAGCACCTTCAGGCTCCTGGGCAGACCTATTCGATTAAGCTTGCTAATTCTGATGCTGTACTAGCTGTCGATATTGCGCTGTCAACGCTCAGTGATTATCTAATAGCAAGGGGGGATCAATCTAAGCTTGAGACTTACCTGTATAAACCTACTGGTGAGCTAATTGCTTCAAACCGCCAGCCTCAGCTCAATACCTTGATGCCAGAAAGTCCAAAATTATCATTAACGACCAAGCAGCGTGATTTAATTGCTAATACACCTGAACTACTGGTGTCTAACGAGCTCGATTGGGCGCCGATTGATTTTACTATTTCCGGGGAGCCACAGGGATATAGTATTGACCTACTAAAAATGATTGGGCAGTCGACTGGGCTGAAGTTTAATTTTGTTAATGGCTTTACCTGGAACGAATTGATCGATAGTTACATGATGGAGGAGCTAGATATGCTTCACTCGATCATGTGGACTGATAAAAATGAAAGTTTAGGTGAGTTTAGCGAGCCCTTTTTAGATCTTCATTATGGCCTAGTGACTCGGCCTGAAATCGATACAATAACCGAACTCTCAGAGCTAAACGGCAAGCGTGTTGCGATTCCAAAAGGCTGGTCAATCATTCAATGGATCAAAAAAGACTTTCCTGAGATTCATGTTGTTGAATTGGCATCGACTCAGGCTATCTTGCAAGCCGTAGAGCGTGGTGAAGTATTTGCAGCAATTGATAACAGCGTGATTTTACATTACACAGCCCAGAGCTACTTTATTGATCAAATTAAATACCATGAGTCTATTAGCTTTGGTGGTACAAGTGTCCCTACAGGGCTACATATGGTGATGCAAGGGAAAAACATTCCTTTAATTACTATTATCAATCAGGCCATCAAAAATATTACCCAAGAGCAAAGAGATGCCTTAGCTGCGAAATGGTTTGCGCATGGAGAACTGCAGAGTTTTACTCCGCAAGGGACCGTTCCCTATGAGATATTGATAGATAAGGCTGCAGATCCTAAGCAACAAAATCAACTGATTAGCGCAAAGATAAACGGCATTGAGCAGTTTATCTTTGTTACTAGCTTTGGCGATGATACCGCTGCTCAAGATAAATTTGCTATCGTGGTACCCGCTTCAGTCTTGCTAGCATCGAGTAAAGAGAAGGTTAGCCAGTCCATATTTATCACCACATTATGCTTGTTATTAGTACTCCCTATCTCTTGGTTTTTTGCTTCACCAATCATCCGCCCTATAAAAGCCTTGGCTATCGAGAACGAAAAGATAAGGCAGCGCCGTTATGATGAGGTCACAAATGTAAGTAGCAGTATTGAGGAGATTGATGAGCTAGCGAGCTCAATGTCTAATATGTCCGAGTCGATTCAGCTCTATGAGCTTAACCAGAAAGAGTTGATGGAGTCATTTATTAAGCTAATTGCACAAGCGATTGATGATAAGTCCCCGTATACAGCTGGACACTGTAATAGAGTGCCTGAATTAGGCATGATGCTGGCTGAAGCGGCCGAAAAGTCACAACAAGCCCCCTTTAAAGCGTTTAAATTTGCTTCTGAAGATGAGCAACGTGAGTTCAGAATCGCAGCTTGGTTACATGACTGTGGCAAGATCACCACGCCTGAATATATTGTTGATAAAGGGACTAAACTCGAGGCTGTATATAACCGTATTCATGAAGTTCGTATGCGTTTCGAAGTACTATGGCGTGATGCTGAAATTGAATATTTAAAAGGTGTTATTACTACTGGAAAGAGTGACACCTTAGTTGTTGAACTCGAGAGAAAGCGAGCGCAACTGATGGAAGACTTTACCTTTATCGCCAATGCTAATGTAGGCGGCGAGTTTATGGACCAAGCCCATAAAGACAGGTTGGCACAGCTCGCGAGCATCACTTGGGAACGTCACTTTGACGACAGGCTAGGTTTGTCGCCCGTCGAGGAGCTTAACCTTAGTGAGGAAGTCGATGAGGTTAATTTCCCAGTCACCGAGCCTTTGTTAAGAGACAAACCTGAGCATATTATTAAGCGCATTAATAAAGTGGAGTTTGATCCTAAGTTTAATATCAAGATGGATATTCCAGAGCATCAATACAACTTAGGAGAGCTCTACAACCTGTCTATTTCACGAGGTACATTAACCGCTGAAGATAGGTTTAAGATTAATGAGCATGTGACCAGTACCATTAAGATGCTGGAAAATCTTCCATTCCCACCAGAGCTCGCGAAAGTGCCACGTTATGCGTCAACACACCATGAAACCCTAAAAGGCACAGGCTACCCACGTAAGCTATCAGCTGATGATCTGTCTATTCCTGAGCGTATTTTGGTTGTTGCTGATATTTTTGAAGCGCTTACCGCTGCTGACAGACCTTACAAAAAGGCAAAACCACTTAGCGTTGCGATTGATATTCTACATAAAATGGCCCTGGATGAGCACTTAGATATAGAGGTCTTTAAGTTATTCCTAACAAGCGGGATTTATCTAGAGTATGCCCATAAGTTCCTCGATGCTAAGCAGATCAACGAAGTTGACATTGCTAAGTACCTAGATGAAGAGCCAAAGCGAAAAAGTGCGTAATTGTTGGAGATTATACAGCTATGATTTTTATTTTGGCTGTTGATTTAGGTTGTCATTCCGGCGCTACTTTGGCCGGAATAAAATGTTCAAATTGGCTATTTCACATTTTTTTGCGTAAACCACCTTATCCTATCACCTGATATTTTCTATAACCGTTTCTGACTAAACTCCTTTGTTACGACGACGTGGTAAGGGAGGAGAGCAGATTGGTTAAACACAAATTAATGGTTCAAAATTGTCGTCGTGTTAGAATGCGGCCGGCAAGTCAAGTGACTGCCAGAAAGGTCTTAAGTACCTTCTTTATTCCCCATCATAGATAAGAGTCTTTATGAAACGGATTTTACTGTTAACCCTGTTTGCTTTTTCTGCTTTTTCTGCCTTTTCTAAGGGCGCGATGGCCGTAGAGCCCCTGTTTGATACTCCCAAAGATATGGAGCCGACATGGGTAGATGATATCTTGTCAGTCTTTGGTGCCGATGGCGAATTTGACGACAGTAAAGCTATCGATATGAGTTACCTACCGACAGCCTATTACACACCAGAGAAAAAATTTGGTGTAGGCCTATTGATGGTAGGTCTATATAAAACTGACGATGCTTCACCAGAAGAGCAGCCATCATCCTTAGTGTTGAACTCCTTTGTTTCGATGAATAACTCCTATGGCGTTGAAGTTGAAAATATGACGTTTTTCAACGAAGGCAAGCAAAGGTTACTGCTGGAGTTAGAGCTCAATAATGAAGCGGCAGTGTATTACGGCCAAGGGATAGAGCAAGGCAATCAAGACATTAATCATCACGAATATGAAGGGCAGTTATACAGCTTCAAACCTCGCTGGATGACAGAAGTCACTGATAATTACTTTATCGGTGTCGGTGCTGACTTTATCTATGCAAGTGCAGATAAATTAACGTTAGTAGACACTGACACCCCTGTAGACTCAAGCGACATATTGCCAAATAACTTCAGTTCAGGCGTCGTATTGACCAGTGTTTATGATTCACGAGACTACCGTTTAAACGCGACTGAAGGCTGGTTATTTCAGGTTGACGCCGGCTTGTATCAAAATAATGAATCCTCATCATTTTCAACCTATGATATTGAGTTAGCTAACTATATCGATCTAAGTTCTACTTCAGTGCTAAGCGCAGCCCCCGGACTGATTGCATGGCAAGTGCAAGGGCACTTTACCGATGGCGATGTGCCTTGGAATATGTTGCCAGATCTTGGTGGTTCTAGTGCCATGCGTGGTTTTATCAAAGGTCGTTATCGTGACGAGCAGATGATGATGGGGCAAGTAGAGTATCGCTTACCTATCTTTCAGCGTTACGGTATGGTTTTTTGGGGAGCTGTTGGCAGTGTAGCACCTAAGGTTAGTGATCTTACTGAAGAGCTATTAACTTCCTATGGAACAGGATTTCGTTTTAATATTAAAGACAATATTAACTTACGTTTTGATATAGGTGTGGGTGAGAATGAAACCAACTTCTACCTCAATGTAAATGAAGTCTTTTAATCAGTAATTTGATAAGAGTATTAAAGAGTAATTAGATGATGATACTAAGTGCCTTAAGTCGCTCAGTCCTTGCTGTATCTATGAAGCCCACTGTTCGATGCTGCCATAGAGGCTTGTCACTTTTTACTCGCTCAAGGGCATCTTATTGCCTAAAAACTAGCGTCATCATTCTATTATCATTACTCGCGCCATTGTTAAGCCATACTGCTTATGCAGCTGATAAGCAGTCAGCAGATAGAGAGCTTGAGGAGTGCGTGCGCGAATCAAACTACTCTATCTATCTGAGCGGTATCCACACAGGTTCAATGAGCAGAGTGGAAACTTGGCGTGATCAGCACGCTGTTGTCACATCATTAAGTAAAGCGAGTATCTTAGGTATTGGCACACAGTACCAACAGCGTACAGAGCTATCTTGGTCGAATAGCACTAATGAGTGGATAACCGAAAAGTTTGATCAAAAGGTCACTGGGTTTCGTGCTAGAGATATGCAGGTGACATTTGATAAAAATGGCCTTGAATCTCAAGTAAATATAGATGGGGAGCTAGATAGCTATAGCTCCAAAGATATCCCGCTGCGAGATGTGGATACTTTGTTGATTCAGATGCGTCAATATCTGCTTCAAGGCCGTAAGCAGTTTGCTTTAATCAGGCAAGCTTCTGATGAAACTGAGCCCTATCAACTCTATGTTAAGGATGCTCAGATAACCAATGTGCCGCCTTGGGGGGAGTTAAGCTTAGTGCCTGTCGAACAATCTGGCGCGGAGGATGTGACCTACTATTTTGCGCCATCACTGGATTACCAACTGATTAAAGCCCGCTACCACGGCATCATACTTCAAGGCCTAATTGAGCTTGATAGTTATAATTCAACTTGCGAAACCGCCTCACAAAACCCTTAAGCTTTTATCTGGCGGAGTGACAAACGCTGGCTGATTACGTAGTGATTTATTTCGATTGGCATGAGAAGGGCGCTATTTATCGGCTCACACTCGATTATTTATGCTTACTTAATACCTGTATGGCTAACCTTATGCTCATCTAATTTTTAATTTTTATCTATTCTTCTCTTTGTTGGTTCTTTTTATTTCTATTTTCAACTATAGAACTAATTTGTCTTAAATTATCCTATTAAATGTTAACGCCTTCAGTTTGGTTTAATTGTTTTTTAATATAAATTTAAGTTTGAGGTCTATTAGTTGTTTTTAATTAAATGATTCATTCGATTTACCTTAATTTATAAACTCGAATTATTGTGCGCTAGTTCAAAGTTTTAATTTCGCATTCAATACTAATTAACATTAGGGTTTATTAGTTGCTCATTTATTAGTCTTAAGTCGTAAGTAGATGGTTGTCTTCTTATCGTGTTGTTTAATATTAATATTTTTCATTTTAAAAGCTAAGTATTGCTGTCTCTTTATAATTTATTTATAGGTGGTTTATTACTTTTAAATATAAGTGACTTTCTCTAATTCCTATTTTTATACTTAATCCATACCTACAAGTGAGTACGTGAAACGATTGAAAATATGATTAATAACTAAGTTACTACCTCGGGTTAGATGCTTGTCACATTAACCACTCAATTTTATGAGTGGTTAATTTTGCTGTGATATTAATTCAATAACTTTTAAGCACAGTTTTTATAAGTGTATTTAAGTTTTAGTGATGACATTTAATATTTATTGGATATAAAAATAAATCCCATTGAGGAGTGATGTATGAAACTACAAAAGCTTGCGCTTGCTGTAATGATATCGGCAGTTTTTACTGGCAATACTATGGCTAATGATAGTAAAGCAGACCTATATAACAGCGATAACTGGCAAAAGGGCTTTCCAGAGCAGTATAAGACTTGGGCTGAAACAGAGCAGAGTAACCCTGAGTCTGGTAAGCCCGTTGATCTATTGGAAGCAAACCCGAATCTGGTTTCTGCTTGGGCAGGCTATGGATTTGCTAAGGACTACAATCGTGCCCGCGGCCATCACTTTGCATTAATTGACATGATTGGCACCCTTAGAACGGGTCACCCTGTTGTTGGGCATGATGGAAAAGTAGTAGGTGAAGCTATGCCTGCAAGCTGCTGGTCCTGCAAAACGCCAGACGTAGCTCGTATGTATGACAAAGTTGGCGAAGCAAACTTTTCAGATAATGCATGGTCGACTTGGGGTCATGAAATAAATAACGCCATTGGTTGTGCTGATTGTCATGAGTTGGGTAGTGATGAGCTAAGGTTGAGCCGCCCATACGCAGACCGTGCCATGAAGGCGGTTGGGCTTGATTTTTCTAAGCAAAATGCAGATATGCAAGCCAGTCAAACTTGTGCTCAGTGTCATGTTGAATACTACTTTGATGGCAAAGACAGCAAGAAGGTACGCTACCCATGGGATCATTGGGTTCCAGGTGTAAAAACCGATTATAAGAAAATCGTAAGTTATAAAGGAACAGATGGCTTGTATGAAGGTTTTGCCGCTGAAGCACAGCTAGCCTACTATGATCTAATTAGTTTTAAAGATTGGACTAATGCTATCTCTGGTGCGCCATCGTTAAAAGCGCAGCATCCTGAATTTGAAAACTTGATGGATCGTACATCTCACGAGATGGATGAGCATTTGGAGTTCAGCTGTACGACCTGTCATATGCCTGAAGCGACTAATGAAAATGGAGTTAAATACTCTAATCATAAAGTGACTTTTGAAGCTGAGAAGCTGCCTGAGACATGCTTAAGCTGTCATGAAGGTGCAGACTTCAAAGAGATATTCACTGAACGTAAGGCTGAAATTAATAAGCTCCGCTTTGAGCCTAATGGCACAGATCCTCGCTTAACCGAAGTGCACTTTAAAGCACAGGCAATTTGGGCTGCTAATGGCATTAAGGGTTTAGAGGCTGGTAAGAAGATCTCCCAGGCTAAAGCTAACTATGAAGCTGCTTTAAAAGCTGATAATGCATTATCAACTGAGATGAATAGTTTGTTAGTTAAAGTGAGAAATGCACAATGGTTCTGGGATAGCGCAACAGCCTCTCATGGCATACATGCACACAACCCAGCAGAAGCTGTGCGTTTGCTGACAAAGTCGAATACGATATTAGATGCGGCACTTGTTGAAGCTAATAGCTTACTCGCGAAATATGCTCCTAAGTATAAGTACGATGCAAGTAAATACGATACTAAAGCTAAGGTGCAGCCTTTAGCTGGTTTAGACCTTGAAGGCATGAGAAAGTCGAAAGATAATTTCATCGAAAAGCGCGTTAAAAAAGAGTGGCCAGCAGAGCTGAAATAGTAAGCTTCGACTCCACGTTATAAATAACATCTCCTCCGTGTTAGACCAATGTCAGCTGAGCTCCATCAGCTGACATTTTTTATGGTGTCGATCTTTTATTGGCATTGAGTTGCTAGTAATCATCTCTCTTAGCGTCTAATGCTAACCTTCACTTGCTGTTAATGAAGTCCTTACTTTAAAACCTTTTCTTCTAAGTAGTGTATAGACTGCCCGCCTTGTTGAAATCCTTCATCTTCTAATATCTGTTGTAGCAAAGGGATATTGGTCTTTATGCCCTCTATGAGAAGTTCATTGAGCGCTGTCTGCATACGGACCATAGCTTCATTTCGCGATGGCCCCCAAGTGATCAGCTTACCGATCATAGAGTCATAAAAGGGGGGAACTGTGTAGCCTTGATATAGGTGTGAATCCCAGCGTACACCCATGCCACCGGGAGCATGGAATCTAGTGACAGTACCAGGTGAGGGAATAAAGGTTTGTGGGTCTTCGGCGTTAATACGGCACTCTATGCTGTGACCGTTAAGTGAAATATCACCTTGCTCGATTGATAGCGGTTCGCCTGCTGCTATCTCCAACTGCGCCTTGATGAGATCTATGCCTGTGACCATCTCAGTAATAGGGTGCTCTACCTGAATACGCGTATTCATTTCGATAAAGTAAAATTGGCCAGCCTCGTAGAGAAACTCGAAGGTGCCAGCGCCGCGATAGCCTATCTCGATACAGGCATTGGCACAAAGCTGACCTATCTGTTGACGAACCTGTTGGCTTATTCCTATGGCGGGTGCTTCCTCAACCACTTTTTGATGCTTGCGCTGCATAGAGCAGTCACGCTCTCCTAGATGAATGGCACTGCCTTGACCATCAGAAAGGATTTGAATTTCGATATGGCGTGGTGTTTGTAGGTATTTCTCCATGTAAACGTCGCCATTCGCAAAAGCTGCTTTAGCTTCTGCCTGAGTGAGCTCAACAGCGGCTATCAGGTCATGTTCATTCTCGACGACTCGCATACCACGGCCGCCGCCACCTGCTGTCGCCTTAATAATGACAGGGTAACCAATCTTGTCAGCTAAGCGCTGATTGAGTTGCTCATCATTAGACAGTGTGCCATTTGAGCCCGGCACAGTAGGAACGCCTGCTTGCTTCATTGCGGATATGGCCGAGACTTTATCACCCATCAAACGAATGAGTTCAGCATCAGGGCCTATGAAGCCAAAACCGCAGGCTTCAACCTGCTCGGCAAAAGTGGCATTTTCTGAAAGGAAGCCATAACCAGGGTGAATAGCATCAGCATTTGTGGCGGTTGCCGCCGCGAGAATCGTGGCAAGATTGAGATAGCTGTCATTTGCATCTGACTTGCCAATGCATAAGCTGGTACTGGCTTGTTTGATATGTAGTAAATCTTTGTCTGCGCTCGAGTAAATAGCGATGGTCTCAATACCAAGTTGATGACAAGCACGTTGAATTCTGAGTGCTATCTCACCTCTATTGGCAATCAGTACACGTTTAATGGGGCGAGCAATGGGCATATTCATCAATCACTATTCCTGTTGCTAAACCTTAATTGTGCTCACTACTTTTTCGCTATTCGCTATTCGCTATCGCCAATTTCAATCAGCGCCTGATCAAAACCGACAGCGTCACCATTTTCAACCAAGATAGCTTTGATAATACCACTACGGTGCGCTTCTATTTGGTTCATCATCTTCATGGCTTCAATAATACAGACAGCTTGCCCTTGCTCCACTTTTTGACCCACTTGTATCAGTGGATCGGATTCTGGGGCTGGGGAAAGATAAAAAGTGCCGACCATAGGAGAGATAACGCAATTTTCATTGGGCTCGACGGGGTCTGTTGTCGCTATAGCTGGGTCAGTAACAGGTGTTACGGCATTAACTTTAGGACTATTAACTTTAGAGCTATCATTGCTGACAGTATAGAGGTGCTGCTGGGTATGTTGCTGAGTCGGACTCTTAAGGCTGATCCGTACAGACTCTTCACCCTCTTTGACCTCTAGCTCCTCTATACCTGATTCTTTAACGAGTTCTATCAACTTTTTTATTTTACGAATATCCATTTCAACCCCTCAACGTTTTCGCTTAGTGTTCAGCCGTTTTTGCATGTAGTCGCGTGATAGCGGACTGTAGAGCAAAGTGATACCCCTCAAAGCCTAAACCACAGATCACGCCAATGGCTTTATCTGAAAAGTAGGAGTGATGGCGGAATGGCTCACGAGTATGCACATTGGACAGGTGAACTTCGATAAAGGGAATGGAGACACCCAAAATCGCATCACGTATCGCTACGCTGGTATGGGTGAAGGCTGCAGGATTGATGATGATAAAATCAGCATCGCTGTTATGAATAGCATCGATAAGCTCATGCTCAGCATTCGATTGAATATGATCGAGCAATACTCCTGCAGCATTAGATTCCTCTGTAAGATCTCTAACAATTTGATCTAAGGTCTTTACCCCATAATGTCCAGGCTCTCGGCGTCCCAGAAGGTTAAGGTTGGGGCCGTTAATGAGTAAGACCTTTGCTTTGCTGCTCATGTCAAAATCCTTAAGAATACAGATGACTTGTGGTTTATACCGATTGGTATAAACCACAGATAAGATGATTCATCTGATTTCAACAGAAGTTGCTGAAGATGTCGACATTTGGCTGCATTTTCGACGAAATTGATGGGAAGAAGGTTCTAGAACCTAGGATCTAGTGCCTAGGAACTTTAAATCTTAAGCATTATTAATAATCCGACTTACTTCGTCTCAGCGCTTTGGTGGCACCTTTCTGCTTTTTTGCATCTACGCGTCGGCGCTGGCTGCCTTTAGTCGGCTTAGTGGCTACACGCTTTTTTTGTACAATGGCAACGCTGGCAACCAGTTCGATAAACTGTTCCAGTGCCGTTTGACGGTTAAAGTCCTGACTGCGACTCTGCTGACATTTAATAATAATCTTACCGCTCTTAGTGATGCGATGATCAGCGCGTTTTAGCAGGGCTTGTTTGTAAAAATCAGGCAGGGATGAGGCATTAATATCGAAAATAATCTGCGCCGCAGTAGATACTTTATTGACGTGTTGACCGCCAGCACCGCTAGCGCGTATGAACTGCCATTCTAATTCATGATCTTTTAGTGACACACTATTTGAGATTTTTATCATGGCTAAATAAGTCGTTATCTGATGCAGCTATATTAACATTTTATTGAGTTACTGTACTGTTAGCGATTTTATCACTAATGGCAGAGCAACTTTGGGAAGCAAAGATTGGGAGCTAGGCGTAATTAAACAAGATAATTTCGCTTTGATATAGTCAGCTTTGGGAAATCTGGTATGCTTCGGCTATTCAGCTTGTATCGAGATAGTTGATATTGGCAAATCTGATATGCATGATTGCTGTGAAGGCGAGTCATTGCATGACAGTTCATACTTGTTCGGAGTTTCTCTATGCTATGCAAAATCCCTGATATTGCCGATGGGGTGATAAGCCTTTTCGCAAGTGGGCGTTTGTCGACATCGGATTATCAGCAAAAATTAAAGCCACTTATCGATGACTACCGAGAACAGTCAGGTAAGGTGTGTTTGTATATTGAAGCAGATGTATTGCTAGAAGGTTGGGACTCTCAATCCTTGTCGGGTAGTGGTGAAGTTCAACTGCCTAAATTTGATGGTTTGGTGTTAGTCGGTGGCCCCGATTGGTTTGGCAATGCTGTTAAGTTGCTAGGTCCATTTATGCAGGCTGAAGTCGCCTGGTACCCGCTTGAAGAGAAACAGCTAGCAATAGATTGGATCGCAGCACGAAAAAGTCACCAAGTTTAAATCTATATCCAGGCCAGTAAATGAGTTGCTGGTTGCACCTGAATTTTAAAGGAAAATAAGATGTCAGTATCAAATATTTTTAGCCGTCCATTAGTTAAGTTGAGTGCTATTTCGTTAGCGGCTATGTTTACCCTTGGCTTGAGTGGCTGCGCACCAGAAGTGGGAAGTGACAAGTGGTGTAAGCAGATGGAAGAGAAAGATAAAGGCGACTGGAGCACTAACGAAGCGACTGATTATGCTAAGCATTGTGTATTTAAATAGCTTCATGGTTAGTTGTTTTAGTGTGGACCAAGCAGCATAAAATAAAAGAGTTTATGTGACACTGACAATACTTTACAAAAACACTTAGGTATTTTGTATTGTCAGTGCTGAACTTTTGATTACAATATCAGTCAGATTGTAAGAACCCAGTAATTAGTTTTCTGAATCTTGATTAAATAAGGCTTTCTTTGCAACATTATTTTCGTCAATTCACTCACAAGATCGCTATAGCAATGATCGCTGTTGTGCTTCTGCAATTTGCAGGTGGCAACATGGGCGAGCATCAGCTGCATCTTGGTAGTCATGACGAAGAGCCTGCAAATCATCCCCATGTTCAGTTTACAGCTCAGGTTACTACGGTTGAATTAGAGCAATGTACAGCATGTACCGATGCAAGCTATATTGATCAAGACACGAGTTGTGATGACGTATATGCCGATGGCCAGTTTGCTTCAAATGGCTACTTTGCTGCTAGTTTTGATGATGCCTTTTCAGCATCGGCTAATGTTGAACCCCACACTCATAAAGTGAGTAAGACCGAGACCAAGCTTTTTGATCTCTGCTTAGATTGTCAGTGTCATGGTGGTCACGCTACTGTAATGTCAGCCTTGTCTACTGAGCCTACAGTGCCAACAAGCGATGAACTTATCGCTATGGTTAGTCCTTACTTACCTCCTGAAGCGTTACCTGATTACCGCCCTCCAATCGTATAACTCCTATACTTGCTGACATCGCTTTAAGGTGAACCGTCTATCGCAAGTAGAAAATCATGACTAACGTTAAGTGGATCCTTAGGGTATTAGCCCAATGATCTTCGATATGATTTAACCCTAAAACACTCTGTTATAGCTGAATTTCATCGCGAATACCTATATTTAGGTCGCGTTCAAATTGCTGCGCAGCGATTGCTGCAAGAGCATGTTTGGGGATTAGGATATACGATGAAAAAGACAATAATAGCCAGTCTGTTATTAGCCAGCTTCACGGGCAGTTTTGTGCCTGTCTATGCTGAAAATTCAAACCAGTTAGAGACTAATTCTGCTGTTAACAGCAGTGAATCTTGGCTTACAGCAGGTAATCAAGTGGGTTTTAAAACTTGGTTACCGAGCCTGATGCAAACATTTAATCGTTTACCAGAGGTCGCCGCGCAAGAGGCAAAACGCACCCAAGCCCAGCTTAGTATTAAGGCCGCCGATCAAGCTATCTATAACCCAGAGTTAGGTGTCGATTATCAAAATGCAGACACAGATACTTATACACTTGGGATCAGCCAGACCATTGATTGGGGGGATAAGCGTGGGGCTGCAACTCGTATTGCTCAGCTTCAAGCGGAGATCTTGCTTTCTGATATCACACTCGAGCGTAGCCAGTTGTTGGCAGCGACCATTCAAGCACTTGTGGAGCAATCTCAGAGCCGTAAAGCCTTAGAGTTTCAACAGCAGCAACTCGATTCAGCTAAGCGCTCTCTCTATATCGCTAAACAGCAGTTACAGGTTGGGGACCTCTCATCGGTTGCACTGCAGTTAGTCCAGCTTGATGTGGCAAGTCGAGCCGCAGACTATGCGATTGCAGAACAAGCATCCATAGCTGCAGATGCAAACGTGCTTATGCTACTCGGTGATAGCAAGCAGGCTTTCACTAGCTTTATCAGTGCACTCGCACTGCCTACCTCTTCAACACAAGTAGACCCAGAACTGCCAGCGCTTAAAAGCGCTTATCAGCAAGTGATGCTCACTAAGCTTAATGCACAGCAGGTAAAAGCGGATACCTCAGTGGATCCGACTATCAGCCTAAGTGCTGAGCGTGAAGGTGAAGAAAACAAGTTAGGAATAGGCGTGTCTATTCCTCTGCAAATTCGTAACAACTATAGCGATACCTTAGCGGTTGCCAGCCAAGAGATAGCGATTGCAGAGCAAACCTATTTAGCACAAGAGCGGGTATTACGGCAGCAGCAGAAGAAGTTTGAGTTGAGTTTGCCAAGGCTCACTAAACGTTATCAAGATTGGCGCGAACTCGTGCTCAACTCAGGTCATGAAGCAGCATCGGGGCTTACTCAACAATGGCGCGCTGGAGATATTGAAACCAGCGTTTATCTGCAGAGCCAGCGTCAACTTTCTACTAGTTATCTTGCTGGACTGTCATTAGAGACTGCTCTTTATACAAGTTGGCTTGAGTGGATGGGCGTGAGTGGCCAGTTGGAAGCCTACCTACAGGCGCAATTACCTGCCTCAGCAGTGGCAGATGCCCGCCAGAGCGCTTCGGCCAAGTACTAACTTTAGATGGGATGCTTGTTATGAAAACACGTGTATTGAATAGACAAAGTATAAGCACTGAAAACAGATTAAATAGCATGAGCAAAGATATGAAAAATCAGCCACAAACACAGATCAAGTCGACTCCATTTCATCTAAATGCTATCGCAAGAGCCATGAGTTTTGCATTTTTAATGACGCTGACGACAGCAGTTGTCGCTCCGACAACTGCGTTTGCTGGTGAAGGACATGATCATGGCAGCGAAACGGTTAAAACGGAAAAAGTTGTGGCTGCACATTCTGAGGAGGATGGTCACGAACATGAGGCTGAGCCCGCAACTGAAGATGATGGCCATGGTCACGGCGCCGAAGGTGAAGAGGAGAGTGGGGAGGACCACGCACTTAAGTTAACCGATGAGCAGAAAGCCCTCGCAGGGATAGAGGTCACACAACTGTCTGAAGAGTCTTTCAGCTTGGAAGCTGTAGCAACGGCCACCTTGGTTGTCGACAGAGATAGAACCATGGCACTTGCCCCTCAACTCGATGTGCGCGTGTTAGAACGCCATGTGGTGCCGGGTCAGGAGGTGAGTAAAGGTGATGCCTTATTGACTTTAGGTGGTGTTGCCGTAGCTCAAGCGCAAGCTGATTATATCAACGCCGCTGCAGAGTGGAGCCGGGTTAACCGTATGGGGAAAAGTGCTGTTAGCGCTAGTCGCCGTTTGCAAGCACAGGTCGATGCAGAGCTTAAGCGCGCTATTTTAGAGGCGATGAAGATGACGCCTGAGCAGATCACTCAACTGGAATCCAATCCAAGTACTATCGGTAGTTATCAACTGCTGGCACCGATAAATGGGCGTGTACAGCAAGATCTGGCGCTATTAGGACAAGTGATAGCCGCAGGTACTGCCCTTATGCAACTCACCGATGAGTCTCACCTTTGGGTTGAAGCTCAGGTGACTCCTGCGCAATCTGAAAATATCAGTATTGGTAGCAAAGCTTTGGTACGTGTTGGTGATAGAACCTTAGAAGCTAAGATCATTGGCCGCTCTCACGAGCTTAACAGTGTGACTCGTACCGAGCAGATCTTAGTGAGTCTGGAAAATCCTGGTCATGTGATCCATGCGGGCCAGTTTGCCGAGCTGTATCTGCCAAATTCTGTGCAAGGTGGTGTGATATTGCCTGATGCGGCGCTGACTCGTGGTGGCGATGGTGACTGGCAGGTATTTGTTGAAGATGAAGATGGCTTCGAAGCGGTAGAGGTCGAGGTGGTAGAGCGTCAGCGTGGCATGAACTTAGTTCGTTGCCTAGCACCTGGCAGCAATGTGGTGGTGTCCGGGGCATTTTTCTTAGCCTCAGAGCAAGCGAAGTCTGGCTTTGATATCCATAACCACTAATTAGCAATTAGCTATAACCACATTGTAAAAATTTAAGGAGCTCTCTTATGTTACAGAGACTTATAGAGGTTGCCGTGCGCAACCGACTAATGGTGGTGCTGGCACTTATCGCCATTGTGATAGCCAGTGTTGCTATGTTACCCAAATTGAATCTGGATGCCTTTCCAGATGTGACCAACGTGCAGGTTACGGTAAATACTGAGGCCGAAGGTTTAGCGGCTGAAGAAGTTGAGAAGCTAATCAGTTATCCGGTCGAGTCGGCCATGTACGCCTTGCCTGCAGTTACTGAGGTGCGCTCACTATCGCGTACGGGGTTATCATTGGTGACAGTGGTATTTGCTGAAGGTACCGATATCTATTTCGCTCGCCAGCAGGTATTTGAGCAGTTACAAGCCGCCAGAGAGATGATCCCTGATGGTATCGGTGTGCCTGAAATCGGGCCAAATACTTCAGGTTTAGGGCAAATATATCAGTATATTTTACGCGCCGAACCTGAGTCAGGTATTGGTGCAAGCGAGCTACGTAGTCTCAATGACTATCTGGTTAAACTCATCATGATGCCTGTTGGTGGTGTCACTGAGGTGCTCTCATTTGGTGGTGATGTCCGTCAGTATCAAGTACAGATAGATCCCAATAAATTGCTTAGCTATGGCTTGAGCATGGAGCAGGTCACTACTGCGCTAGAGAGCAATAACCGCAATGCGGGTGGCTGGTTTATGGATCAAGGCCAAGAGCAACTGGTTGTTCGTGGCTATGGTCTGTTGCCTGCAGGGGATGCTGGACTCAGTGCGATCAAACAGATCCCACTGACTGAAATTGCAGGCACCCCTGTACGTGTGGGTGATATTGCTAATGTCGATTATGGCAGTGAAATCCGTGTAGGCGCTGTGACTATGACGCGCCGTGATGAGGCTGGCAAGCCACAACAACTGGGTGAAGTGGTTGCGGGAGTTATCCTTAAACGTATGGGCGCTAATACTAAGGCGACCATTGATGATATCAACGCCCGTACCGCTTTAGTTGAACAGGCTTTGCCAGATGGCGTGACCTTTGAAGTTTTCTACGATCAGGCTGACTTAGTCAATCAAGCGGTGACCACAGTGCGTGATGCGCTCTTGATGGCCTTTGTGTTTATTGTGGTGATCTTAGCGCTGTTCCTGGTGAACATACGTGCGACCCTTTTAGTGCTGCTGTCTATTCCTGTCTCGATAGGTTTAGCGCTGATGGTGATGTCATATTTCGGCATGTCGGCTAACTTGATGTCTTTAGGTGGACTGGCGGTAGCAATCGGTATGCTGGTGGATGGCTCCGTGGTGATGGTGGAGAATATCTTCAAGCATCTGACTCAGCCAGATAGACAACATCTCAGTGATGCTAGAAGCCGAGCCGATGGTGAGGCCGATCCACATCATGCTGGTGAAGATGGTGCAGCGACGCTCGCTCACAGTGGCAGTGAGGGGGGCAGTGAAGGCGGCATAGGAATGCGCGTTATGCTGGCAGCTAAAGAGGTGTGTAGCCCAATCTTCTTTGCGACAGCGATTATCATCGTCGTATTTGCACCTTTGTTTGCGCTTGAAGGTGTGGAGGGCAAGTTATTTCAGCCTATGGCGGTCAGTATCATCTTAGCCATGTTGTCTGCCTTAGTGGTGGCACTGGTTGCAGTACCTGCGTTAGCGGTATTCCTGTTTAAACGTGGTATCACCCTAAGAGAAAGTGCGGTACTTAAGCCTATCGAGGCTGTCTATCGCAAGCTGTTATCTGCGACTATGGCTCGACCTAAGATGGTCGTCATTACGGCTGTGATACTCTTTGCGCTAAGTATGGCGCTCTTACCACGCCTAGGTACTGAATTTGTCCCTGAGCTTGAAGAGGGCACCATTAACTTACGTGTGACGTTAGCGCCAACCGCAAGTCTTGGTACCTCAATTGATGTGGCCCCTAAGCTTGAAAAAATGCTGCTCGAATTTCCTGAGGTTGATTACGCTCTGAGCCGTATCGGTGCGCCAGAGCTCGGCGGCGACCCAGAGCCTGTGAGTAATATCGAGATCTATATCGGTCTTAAGCCAATTGATGAGTGGGAGCATGCGGAAACTCGCATTGAGTTACAGCGTAAAATGGAGGAGAAGCTTAGCGTATACCCAGGTTTGCTGTTTACCTTCTCTCAGCCAATCGCAACCCGAGTCGATGAGCTGTTATCTGGTGTTAAAGCTCAGCTGGCGATTAAGATCTTTGGCCCTGACTTAGATGTGCTTTCTGCAAGTGGTGAGCGCTTAACTGAGTTAGTGTCGAATATCCCTGGTGCGGTTGATGTATCGCTGGAGCAGGTGAGCGGTGAGGCTCAGTTAGTTGTGAGACCTAAGCGCGATCTACTTGCGCGTTACGGCATCAGTGTCGATGAGGTGATGAGCCTAGTTAGCCAAGGTATCGGTGGCGTGAGTGCAGGCCAAGTGATCGACGGCAACGCAAGATACGATATTAATGTACGTCTGGCTGAGGAGTATCGTAGCTCTCCCGATGCACTGAGAGATCTTATTCTCAGCGGTGTTAGCGGCGCGACAGTGCGCCTAGGTGAGGTGGCCAGTGTTGAAGTTGAGATGGCGCCACCTAACATTCGCCGCGATGATGTGCAGCGACGTGTTGTAGTGCAGGCTAACGTTTCGGGTCGTGATATGGGCTCGGTCGTTAATGATATCTATGCCATTATTCCTGAGGCTGAGCTGCCAGCGGGATATACAGTGGTTGTTGGCGGTCAGTATGAAAACCAGCAACGTGCTCAGCAAAAGTTGATGTTAGTTGTGCCTATCTCGATTGGTCTAATTGCCTTGCTATTGTTCTTCTCGTTTGGCTCGCTTAAGCAAGTTGGGCTGATCATGGCTAACGTGCCATTGGCCTTAATTGGTGGCGTAGTGGCGCTGTTTATTAGTGGCACTTATCTGTCGGTACCTAGCTCAATCGGCTTTATCACCTTGTTTGGTGTCGCAGTACTTAACGGTGTTGTACTGGTGGACTCGATTAACCAGAGACGACAAACAGCACTGAAAGAGAAGCTAGGCTCCAATGCCGGAGAGAGCCTATATACCAGTGTTTATGAAGGTACGGTAGGGCGTTTGCGTCCGGTATTGATGACGGCATTAACATCGGCCCTTGGTTTGATCCCTATCTTACTGTCATCGGGTGTCGGTAGCGAGATCCAGCAGCCGTTAGCTGTAGTGATTATCGGCGGTTTGTTTAGCTCAACGGCTTTGACCTTGCTAGTACTGCCAACGCTTTACCGTTGGATGTACAGAAGGGAAGAGAGAGGCTAGCGATAAGTTTTAAGCGTTAAGCTGTAAGCAAAAACCAGTTGGCGAAGTGTATTCACAGCCGTCCAAATGGACAATATTAAACTTACAGCTTATGACTTATCACTTAACACTTTTCTGTGAGCTGGAAGCTTGTCAAAAGGTGCGTAGCGTTAGTCTGCCGTCGCACCTTTTATTCGCTACATTCACTTACTGACCTCTGGTGAGCAGAGGTCAACGTAAATAAACGAGTGTGCTGATTAGATGTCTAACCTGATCAGTTTCTTTATACGTTTTCGGTGAGTCGATTTAGTACGCGCAGCAGGATGCTGCGCTTTTTTGTTGCTATAAGAGTCTAACAATAACGACATATTGAAAACTCAGTGCATGCTGGGTATGTTGGTTGTCAGTGATGATTCCTTTGTTCAAAGTAGAAGTACATTCAGTCCCAGTGAAAAAACATAATTAATATGGAGATTATTATGTCTAAATGGATTTTATTGGTTTCAGCATTACTCTTTTCTGCGACATTGAATGCAGATGATGAGCTAGATCCCTACGAGCTTAAAATCTTACAAGCTCAACAAGCACTCGGTGAGCCGATAGAAAGAGTCGTTGTTATTAATTTAGATGGAGGCCATCAATCCTTTGATGAACTTGATAGCGAAGAGGTTGTTATCTACTTTTTTGCTTCTTGGTGCTCGCCCTGTTTCTCCTCGCTTAAAAATATAGAATCTCTCAAGGAAAGTTTTCAGTTTAATACCCGCTTCTTAGCCGTTGCACTCGATGACGATATCGATGCAGTAAAAGCTATGCTAGATAGAGCAAACTTCTCCGGTGAGGCATGGTTAGCAATTGACGGTGGGGAATTGCTACAGAACCGCTCATTTGCAAATGGATATACATCACTTCCTTATGCAATAAGGTTAGATAAGCATACTCGCATTGTTGAAAACAGCTTCGAGGTGAGCTCTGTGAAGCAGTGGAAAGAGATATTAGTTGATGGCTCTACATTCCAAGATATGAGTAAGTTTTGAGAATGAAACGAGGAAGCTATCATCATGGCGGGAGGGTTTTTCTCCTTGTCGCGCCCTTGATACTGACATCTACTTTGAGCTTAGCCAACGTGTGGAGCGAATTTAAAACGCCTTACTCAGTGCAGAGCCAAAATCTTGATGCAGGCTCGGCAGCAAGCATAGATAGCTTAGCCATCGGCTCCTATGCCAATGGCTGTTTAGCCGGTGCTGAGGCTTTGCCATTAGCGGGGCTTGGCTATCAAGTGATCCGTACATCGAGAGGTCGATATTTTGGCCACCCTCAGCTTATCAATTTTGTTGAGAACTTTTCTCAGCAGCTACATCAGTCGGGTAGTGACGATCTGTTAATTGCTGATATCTCCATGCCACGAGGTGGCAACTTTGTCTCTGGTCACTCAAGTCATCAAATTGGTTTGGATGTCGATATCTGGTTCAGGCAAGCAAGTGAGCAGCAAAGCCTTGAACAAAGAGAGACGCCAGATGAGTTGAGTCTGGTAGATAGCGGCCGTTTTGGGGTTAATGGCAATTGGCAAGCTGTGCATGGTGATATGATACGCATAGCCGCTGAAAATCCGCAGGTTGCTAGGGTATTTGTTAATCCAGCGATAAAGCAAAAGCTCTGTGAGCAAACTAAAGGCGCTAGTGTTTCATCACATGATTGGCTTGGGAAGGTGCGTCCTTGGTGGGGGCATAAGATCCATATGCATGTACGTCTGGCTTGCCCGCAAGGTGATGGGTTATGCCAGAATCAAAAGCCGCCCAAAAGCGGCACTGGTTGTGAAGAATTAGGCTGGTGGAAACAGCAGGTACTAGATCCGGTAAAACCTGATAAAAGCGAGCTGGCAAAGGGCAAGCAACAAGCTAAGCCCAAACCCAAACGGGTGAAAATAAAGCCTGAGCAGTGTCAATCTCTTCTCAATTAGCTCAGGCTATATCGCTCGTTTGTTATAGCTTTTGAGCGCGGCCCTTGCGCTGACCATCTAGACTCATGGCTCTGATCTTTATCGGGCCCTTAACTTTAGAGTCACGGGTGTAAGGTAACCATTGAGCTGGTTTTTCCTCACTGTTTGCCGGATTCTCAGCACTGCTTTCTTCTAAAATGGGCTGATACTCCACAGCGATATTTGGGTAGGGCATTTTTACTTGCAAATAACCTTGTTCTACCTTGGCGCCAACCGTTGGAATACGGTAGAAGACATTGGCTTGCTCTAATTTTGCTAGCTCCTTTTGACCTAAGATAGACGCAAAGCGTTGCCAATCACTCTCTCTTGCCTGTACTGCGCTCTCGGTAAAATACTGGCTATTGCTATCGTATAGTTGACCAGAATAGTCATAATTAAGCTCCCAGTCGGCTTTATGCCAGGCACGTTCAGCCAGTGCAAGCAGGCGAGGGAATAGCATATATTCAGCTTGGCGATCGCTGCGCAGCATTTCACTCCATAAATGGCCCTGTAACCCCTTGTACCTCACGCCTTGTGCCAGTGGCGTTTGGCGGTCATCGGCTGTATAAGCCAGATTGTAGGTATCAAACCAAAACTCGGCATGCGCGGGCAAGTTGTCGGGCATAAATTCGAAAACTTTGCGGGTGCTGATTGCTCTTGCGCCCCAATGATTACCCGGCTCCTCTGGGTGGGCTTGATAGGGGAAATCAAAGTAGGTGACTTCTGGGGTTGAGATCACCGTATCCCAGTGATAATTAGCCTGCTGATGGGTGGCAACATGGCCCTTTTCAAACAGTAGTGACCAGGAGTTAGTTTGCACTTGCTGTGGCATATTGTTAGGCCGAGTTTCACCCATGCCGTCATTCCAGCCTGCAACTTTGATCTTTTTATCGGCTAACATGGCCGATATCCGCTCGATAAAGTAACCGTTTAATGTGTGTAAGCCGCTCAGTTTTTCAGCTTGCTCCTGTTTTAACGTGTTACATGCAGGAGAGTCCAGCCAAGCCCCAGCGGTTTCATCGGCGCCAATATGATAAGTCGTCAGCGGTGTTCCAGCTTGTTGATGCATGGTTTGCACCTCAGCAATGACCTTGTCGATGAAGGCGTAGGTTGAGTCTAGACAAACATTGAGAGTGTTATCGGAGTAATGCTGAATCGAGCTATATTGGGTGTTATCGGCAGGCTCGACTAAGCGGTACTGCTGGGCTAAGTCGGTTTTTCCTTCGGCTAAATACTTTTGGTATCTGGCTTCCATGGAGTGGATCGCAGCGCGGCTATGGCCTGGCATATCGAGAGAGGGGATAACTTGAATATGCCTTGCCTTTGCAAAGGCAAGAATAGCTTGATAATCATCGACGCTGTAGTAGCCATCGCTTTGGCTTTCACCGCTAATATCGCTACCAAGTTGAGGCATTAGACATCTATCGGGTGCATTAAAACAACGTTTAGCCCCCACTTGGCTAAGCTCTGGCAATCCTGGGATCTCAATACGCCAGCCTTCGTCATCGGCAAGGTGTAGGTGCAGTTTATTGAGCTTGTAAGCGGCCATCTGCTCTAAGGTTTTAAAGATAAACGCTTTAGAGAGGAAGTTTCTGGCGACATCAATATGCATGCCTCTGAACTTATATCTTGGTGCATCGACAATTTCGATAGATGGAATGCGTTTGTCATCTAAGGTGATTAACCCCGCTAAAGAGATAAGGCCGTAAAAGGCGCCTGTGTCAGTTTTAGCTAAGATAGAAATTTGCTCATTCTGGCTGGTAAAACGGTAGCCTTCATCATGTATGTCGAGGGTATTATCGACTCTGATAGTCAGTGGCAGGCCCTTTGGGTTGAGGTTCACTCCTAACAGGTTCAGTCTGGCGATGGCTGGATTGAGTGCCTTGGCTGATACTCCCTGCAACTTGAGTGCTAAGCCATTTGTTAGGTCTAGGTTCTCTTTTGAGAGTGTTTTTACTGATTGAGGTTGAGGGATCAAACTGTCACTAACATCGAGGCTTTTTGGCACACTCGCTGTGCTGGCGTATATGTACTCTGGGCTTGCCCAAGGTGTGTTATCACGCTCAGCGAGTTTAAATTGCGCGACTTTGTCGGTAAAGGGAAGCAGGTAGTCCTGAGTTTCAAGGCCTGTTTCGGCATCAATACCTGTGCGAGTACTATCAATAACGGTGGCGGATAACCCCTCAGCATGAACAAAGTAATTGGGCATAAACTCTGAGCGGGTGATCTGGGTGCCGTAACTATAAAAACTGATGCTGAGCGCTTGGTTTGCTTTAAATCCGCTGAACTGCTCTGTGGGAGCAATGCGGTGAAGGTCGCCATTGATATGAGTAATAGTAAACTCATCAGAATGTGCTAGCTGTACTGGGGTGAGCTGACTAAAGTAGATCCCCCAATCTTTCACTCCCACCTTAGTGTCCTGGGGAGTTTGCAGGTGAATTTTCGATAAGTAACACTCATCAAGATCATTGGGGCAGTGCTGTGGGTGTGAGTCGACGAACTCATGCTTTACCATCAGTTGACTGGCAAACTGCTGCAGAGATTGCTGTGCTGAGTCGGTTTGCACAGCATGACTTGAGGCTGACAGAAGTGTGAATAAGCTAATCAGTATTTTTTTATGCATAGTGCTACCTGATGGAGGCTAAATGGAGTTGCGCGGCACCTAACAGTGCGCTGTTATCTTGAGTCGAGGGGACAATTGAGAGGTTATCTATCACCTTCTGATAGGGGAACTTGTCCAGAGCTTGCCACACCCCCTCGATAAACAGATCGAAAGAGTGAGACACAGAACCACCAATTACGATCACTTGGGGATCCATCACCAGTAGCAGGTGAGAGATGGCTTGAGCAAGATGCTTGCCGAATTGATCGAAGGCATCTATCGCTTCTATAGCACCCGATCTGGCTTGTTTGGCGAGTGTTGCCCCATCTATGCCAAACTCCTGTTCAAAAAAACGGCCAGAGCAGTAATGATCAATACTTGAACTGAGGTAGCTTACCTCTCCCACTTCTCCCGCGCTGCAGTTATGACCTTGATAAAGCTGGTTTTGAATAACAAACCCTGAGCCGACTCCAGTGCCTAGGCATAAGCCGACAATATCATCGTAGCCTTTACCTGCGCCAAACTGATGCTCGCCAACGGTAAAGCAGTTAACGTCATTATTGACATAGACCTTGAGCTTGTAATGGGCTTCAAGCCAGCCCTTGAGATCAAACTCTTTCCATGCCGGAATATTAACGGCATCGTAAACCACCCCTAGCTGAGTATCGACAATACAAGGTACACCTATGGCAATGCCCATAGTGCTTTGTATTAAAAAAGTATCAATGCAGTGAATAATAAAATCCTCAATATCTTCTGAACTTTTCGTGGCGCAAAATTCAAATGAATGTGATTCTTCGATTACACCGTTAACGTAACGGCCTGCATTGATTTTAGTGCCACCAATATCGAGAGTGACAATAGAAGGAAAACTCATATTAAACCTAGTCATAACCCTGCAGTTCGCAGAGTGAATAAGATGGAAAACGTATCTAGCTACAGCTGTAACTTGCTCTATGTGTTGATATTTATACTTGAGTGGAGACATCTCCTTTAGACTTAAATAGTTGAATGGTTTTGTTGCTTACTAAAGGTTTGGCCCAAAAGCCTATGCTGAGGATGTAAAGCAGCAGGGCGTAGACCACAAGCATGCCTAGTCTAAGGTCGCCGCTGGTATCGGCGATAAAACCGACAAGTGGGGAGGCAAGTCCGCCGCCTATGATGCCTGTGCAGAGGATGCCTGCGACAGAGCCGTGATCGCGCTTAACTGAATTGAGTGCCAGTGAAAAAATCACAGACCACATCACTGATAGGAAGAAACCGACCAAGGGAAACGCTGTCATCGCGACTTGGGTTGAGCCCAAGATTGCCGCCGTTAATGAGGCGATGGCGCATAATGAGAAGCCGATTAATACCAACCTGCTATCAAGCACTTTCACCAGCCCTAGTCCCAAAATGCAGCCCAGGGTTAGCATTAACCAGAATTGGCTGACGACACCAGCACCTTCAGTGACAGGGTCGAGCCCATGGTATTGCTGTAAAAATAGCGACATAGCATTGGCAACACCTTGCTCTGCACCGACGTAAGCGGCAATGGCAATAAAAAACAAGATGACGGTTTTGTTTTTCAATAGGGCTTTATAGATATCGAATGTGCCTGCGGATTCATTACTATTGCGCTGCACGGTTGGAAACTTGACCAAAGAGATCAATACCAGCATAGCGAGTGAGATAAGTGCAAATAACCAATACATAGATAACCAGCTCATCTCGCTCGGGACGAGTTTGTTTAAGGTGCTGATAAGCAAGCCTGCACTGGCTTCTGTTTCTAGCCCGGTAACAATATGGCTGTATACCAATGGACTCAAGGTACCGGCTGCACCGAATAGTAACTGACCAGAAACAGAGTAGAAGGCGAAGTTCTCCTCACCGCCCACGACTCTGAGTAATGGGTTGATCGCCACTTGCAACATGGCCATCCCCGAACCGATAAGAAAGAGCGACATCATTGCCATGGTGAAGCTTGGCATTAGGCCAAAGAGGAGCGAACCCGTTGCAGCCATAATGAAAGCGATATAGAGCACGGTTTTCTCGCTGTATCTGTCGACCAAGACTCCTGCAGGAATTGACATGACACCATAGGCGGCAAAAAAAGAGAAAGGTAAAAAGCCTGCAATGGCTAAGCTGATATTGAAATCAGAGACTAGTGATGGAAATATCGGCCCCAGAATGTTGGTAATAAAAGATACAACAAAAAAGGTGAGTAAGACTAAGCCTACAAGAAATTTACTCTTATTCATTAATTGCGTCCTTTGCATCACTCACTCAATCGTTCTGATTAATTTTGAGCTGATTTGTTATTAATTTGTTTGTTATATAGTGCCTAGGTTTTACGGTAGTAGAGATACTTAACTATCAAATATTAATACTATTCAATCATCACATTGATTTTATGTCGTAAGGTACTGAGTTTTATTTATTTTGCTTGATAATTTGTGGAGTTGATTCAGTTAAATAAATAATGCATGTTTATTTAGTCAGTTTATATAAATGTTTATATAGTGCTTGCAGCTAGATTAAATAATTAATAAGGAATGTTAAAATGAATAAGTTAGCTAATTTAAAATTGGTCGCAATATTTTTTGGCGTAGCATTAGGTTTAAGTGCGACGAGCGCTATTGCTTCATCTTGTACTGAGTCTTGTAAAACTATCGCAAAACAGCAGCAAATACAGATCTGCGCAGGCGGTGGTGGTTCTGCGTGTGCGAGCAGTGAACCATTGTTTAATTATCTCTATGAGCAATGTGTTCAAAATCAGTGTTCTAACTGATTCTATGCTCAGTATTAATAGCGCATAGTATTAATATTGAGCCGGTTTTATAGAAGAGGCCAGGTAACGACTACCTGGCCTCTTTATTTATGGACTCTTTATTTATAAGCTAAGGGCTGCTTTATTAGTTAGCCGAGAATAGGGTATCACTGCTATTCGGTGCCCAGCTTGCTTGAGAAGTATGATCTGCAATAACGGTATATTCAGTTCCCATATATGAGACGACATCACCCGCCTGATAACTGACATTTTCAGACCAGACACTACTCGGTGTGCTCTTAACCCAAAGGTTTGAGTTAGCTGTTGGCGCCCAATTAGCTTGAGCCGTATGCGGGCTAACAGCCTTATAGATAACACCCATATAGGTGACGTAATCGCCCTCTTGATAATTGGTTTCTAGCTGCCATTTCGGTGCGTAATTATCCATGGTATCAAACTGGTAGCCAGCCGCTTTAGCAAGCTCGATAAACTTACTTAACTTAGGTAAGTTTAATGTTGCGCCCTGTCCACGCTTACCATCTTCGAAAAGGAAATCATGGGTCAGGATGACAACTTTATCGGCATGAAGGGAGTCACCACAGGGAAAGTTGTGGGTTTTAGAATTGACAGGGTTAATCGTCACAGGTGCACAAGCGTTCAGTGCTGCATCAACATAACCTAAGAAAGCTTCTGCTTCAGTTAAGCTGTTTGCTGGGTATGCTATCCCCCAGTTTTCGGGGGCCCAGTCAAGATCCCAGCCATGAAGTAAGTAGTCACTATCGGCTAGAATGTTTGAGACTTGAATGGCTGCAGATGAGCTGTTTGATGGATTATTTTCATCGCAGACATAGCCTGGCTCCCACGGTAAAAAATCATCAGATGTCGCACACAGGCCGTCACCTTTTAGCTCGCCACTTGAGCGCCAGCCATTAGTATAGGGAAGGCGAGCTAGGCTATCTGCCTTATAGTTTGGGTAGCTATGAATATTAGGAATGTAAGCTTGGATCACCTCCAAGTTCTTGCCAAACATAGAGGCATCATAAACAGGGTCTTGGTAGGAGTTGATCTGATGCAGACCTGTTGCATTACAGTCCGCGCCACTTGTTGGTCCAAACTCTTCCACACAGTTATGTACCATATGATCATAGCTATGGTTGCCTATTACATGGCCAGACTTTAGGGTTTGTAAAAGTGATACTAGCGCAAGATCTTCATTCTCATCTGCAATACCATCTAAGTGCCAAGCGTTGATATAGAAAGTTGCTTTGATACCTGCGGCATCTAATGTGTCAATTAATGCAGGAGTGGCATTCATTGGGCCATCATCAAAGGTCAGGTAAATAGTTTTATCAGCAGCTTGCGCTTGCGCCATAGTGATTAATCCTAGCGATAGAGCACAAACAAGTGGTTTAATTTTCACGTTTATATCCTTATACATTTCTCAGGGTAATTAATTATTTTATATTCAGCCATTAATAATTGGCGGCCTATAAATAAACTAGGTTTGAAATATATGTATAAGTTGTACGATTCAATTTTATAAATGTATTTTTCTATCTTGTTAGTCTTTATTCCTCTTTATCTCTCGGTTTTGTTATTTTTAATTTTTATAAGTGTCGGACATTTTAGAGTGGCATCATAAAGTGCTATTTTTAATTCATGTTTTGGAACGCTGTTTTTAGAAACGAAATATTTACATTTGAGGGTTATTTGAACGAATGATCTTTGATTTGTGATAGATAAGTATTAACACTTGATTGAAAGGTACCGAAATGGGGGCGGATTGCAGTATAGATTAGTAATAGTTTTTTAACATTGGATGTGAAGATAGGACTGACCATGAAAGCTAATAATAATCTACAACATTTTAAGCGATCAAGCTTAGCACTCTGCGTAGCGGGTGCATTAATGGGGACATCTAGTCCTGTACTGGCAGCTGATGAACAGCAAGCCGATGAGAGCATTGAAGTCATCGAAGTAAAAGGGATGCGTCGCTCCCTTGAAAAATCGTTGAATACCAAACGCTTCGCTAACTCTATCGTTGATGCCATCACAGCAGAAGATATCGGTAAGTTTCCTGATAAAAACGTCGGTGATGCCCTGCAGCGTATCTCAGGTGTGACCGTTGACAGACAATATGGTGAAGTAAGCGGTGTCACCATTCGTGGTACGGCACCAGAACAGTCTCGTATCTTGCTTAACGGCCAGTCTGTAGCCAACACCTCTTGGTATGATTTAGGCCCTGCAACTCGTACTTTCAATATGGAATTGTTGGGGGCTGAGCAAATTTCAGCCGTTGAAGTCTATAAGACACCAGAAGCACGCATTGAAGAGGGTGCCTTAGGTGGTACGGTGAACCTGCAAACCCGTAAGCCGTTAGATTTAGACGCTAATACGTATATGATTTCGGCTGAAGTGGCGCGAAGCTCACTTTATGAAGAGAATGATCCTGGCGGCGCTTTTCTTGGCAGCTGGAAAGATGAAGATGAACGTTTCGGTATCTTAGCGGCATATTCAATAGAAAAGCTGACAAGTGGTCGTCAGGTCTTGGAATCACTGAGTGGCTATTATCCCTATTTTGGCGCGAACGAGGAAACGGGTGAAGAGGCTGCAGTAGGTGCTTGGGGGATAGGCTCGCAAGCATTTAGAGCCGAAAGAGAGCGTACCAGTGCTCAACTGACGTTGCAGTTTATGCCAACTGAGAACCTTGAGCTCACTTTAGATTACTTTAACTTTGAATTTGATAATCCCCACGTTAACCATAACTTCCTCACTGTTAGTGCGCGTGGTACAGAAGCGACGAATGTGGTGAACAATGCTCAAGGTGGCACAGAGTCGGCAACCATCCAACCAGGATACGCGTCTATTATCTACAATCCTGTGGTTCGTCATGCGGTTAATATGGAAGCCGATGTATTAAACCTTACTGGTAAATACACTGGCGACGGCTTCACCTTGAGTGGCGTTGTGGGGCAGTCAACTTCGGAAGGTGGTACTCAGGGCGGTGCTTCTTCGTGGTGGATCCCAGCAACAGATGATGGCGAGAAGATTGGTGACCCCGCTTTTCCTGATGGTCAGGGCAGTGTTGATGGAGGCTTTAGCTATGATGCAACTGGCCCCTATCAAGTGGAACTCACATCACTAGATGCAACGGATGCTTCCCAATTTAAGCACGCTCAAGAAGCAAACTATGAGACGTCAGTTCAGGAGCACGATGTTGCTTATGCTCAGTTTGATCTGGTCTTTGAGCTAGATAATGACTATATCGACAATATTGCCTCTGGTATCAAGTACAACACCAGTGATTTTGCCCGTGAAGCTTATAACCGTAACCCAAGTGAAATTTTAGGTTTTGTCCCAGACGGCAACCTATCTAACTGGAGCGGTGGCGTGCTTTCCGACCTACACTCTCAATCTTCGGGCAATACATTAAGTTCTTATGCTTATCTTGATGAAGATAAGTGGTGGGATTTTATTAGCCAGAAATATAAAAATGGTGAGCTAGAAGAGGTGGTTAACCAAGGTAACACCTTCTCTGTTGAAGAGGAGATGTTAGCCCTTTATGCTCAAGTCGATTTTTCGGGTGACAGCTACCGCGGTAACTTAGGTCTACGCTATGTGACGACTGAGCAAAAGTCGACAGGCTTTGCCGATGGTCAAGTTTTTGAAGAGACCATAGATTATGATAACTGGCTACCAAGTTTTAATATCGCTTATAACTTAAGTGATGATTTAATCTTGCGTGGTGCAGCCTCTCAAGTCATGGCGCGAAACAACTACAGTGATTTAAAGCCAGGTTTAAACATTGCTGCCAATATTGGTAGTGCAAGTGGTGGTAATCCAGATCTTCAGCCTTATAAATCTAACCAAGCTGACTTAGGCATAGAGTGGTATTTCTCTGCTTCTTCTTTGCTCTCCTCTGCTATTTTTATCAAAGAAATTGACAACGTTGTCTTTACCAGTGAAAGCCGTGAGTACGTTGAAGGTTGTGGAGCAGAAGAATCTGATTGGGATGAGTGCCGCGTAACACGTCCACGTAACGGTGGAGAGGGTTCTGTTAAAGGTATTGAGTTGCAACTACAGCATACATGGGAGTCAGGCTTTGGTGTCTTGACTAACTATACCTATGTAGACAGTACAACGACTCGCCCAGGTGGTGAAGAGGAGATGGTACCTGGCGTATCTGAAAACTCATTTAATGGTTCAGTGTTTTTCGAAAATGACTACATCACGACTCGCATTGCCTATAACTGGCGTACAGAATGGGTAGGAGTGGGTGCGACTCAAGCAGTATTAAACGATGACTATAGTCAATGGGATGCCTCAATTACTTGGCATGCGCTTGAAAACCTAAACCTTACGCTAGAAGGGGTTAACCTAACTAACGAAGTAATACAGTCAACAGATACTAACTACGATCTGACTCAAAATACCATCGAGTTCGGTTCTCGTTACTACCTGAGTGCAAGTTATCAGTTTTAACAGTATAAATTGCTAGTGACACGATTAGGGGAGCCTGTGTACAGGCTCTCCTTTTGTTGTTTAATACCTATCAGTATAAAGATGTGATCGCTCAGCGAGAGTTTAGCGTTTCAGAGGCAAGGCAACGAGTGAAGAGCATAGTTATTCTACGTTTAAACTCGTTAACACTGCATATGAAGCGCTAAAACTCGCCTTTCTGGAGTGTTTTTGGCCGCCTACTTCTTCGTTGAACAGCTTCACAAGGGAATAACCATTCCATCAGCTATTCGCCTTGAATTACTTGCCAAAAAGCACTCTGAGTAGATCACTTTCTTATACTGATTGGTATAAAAAGCCAGATATTCAGTCATTAAGGTGTCGTTAAAGGGATTAAGTTTATGGGCGTAGTTAAAAAAGTTGTCATAGTAGGCGGAGGAACCTCGGGTTGGATGGCGGCGGCAGCGCTCAGTAAGGCTAGCCGAATTCACCAGCTAGATATTACTTTAATTGAATCGAGTCAGATTGGCACCATAGGGGTTGGCGAAGGCTCAACGCCCTATCTAAAGCGTTTTATGGATGCCTTAGGTTTTGTTGAATCTGATTGGATGAGCAGGTGTGATGCCAGCTATAAAACTGGTATCTATTTTGATAACTGGAATGGAGCTGGCAGTCGATATTTTCATCCATTCTATTCGGCATTAGACGTTAAGCCCGCAGAGATTTTTTTCCACTGTGCCAATGCTAGACGCAGAGGAGTGGGAGCGCATATTACTGGAGATGAATTCTTTATATCTGGACATTTAGCGAAGCTGCAGCGTTCACCCAAAGCCGAGAAACCGTTAACTGCAGAACCTGAGTACGGTTATCACTTCGATGCGGCTAAGCTTGCAAAAGTGCTTAAGGATTACGCCCTTAACGCTGGGGTGAGCCATGCCTTTGATGATGTTTTGGACGCTAACTTGACTGAAAATGGTGATATTGAATCACTTCATTTAGTCAGTGGAGATGATATGTCGGCAGACTTGTTTGTCGATGCCAGTGGCTTTCAATCTATCCTCATTGAAAAAGCACTCAAGGTGCAATTTGAATCTTTTTCTAAAGAGTTAGCCAATGATTCAGCGGTGGCGATAAGTACCGCTAGGGATGAAACCAAGCAGCCAGAAAACTACACCATCTCTAAGGCGTTGTCGGCAGGATGGATGTGGCAGATCCCTCTGACATCGAGGACTGGCAACGGTTATGTTTACAGCTCGAATCACTTAACTGAAGCAGAGGCTGAGAGCGAGCTAGCAGCTGAGCTCAATATTGATGTTGAGCAGGCTAAATTTAAACATTTGAAGATGCGGGTAGGTATGCGCCGCACGCCATGGGTAAAGAATGTGTTAGCTATCGGCTTGTCCCATAGCTTTATTGAGCCACTGGAAGCCACAGCTTTAATGGTGACTCAGTGGGGGATCGAATCCTTTATAAAAGCGCTGGATAAAGATCAAGCCGATATAGAGGAAGTAAAAAACAAGTACAACCAGCAGATGACACAATTGGTGTTAGGGGTTAAAGAGTATATCCATGGTCATTATGTCACGAGCCAAAGGAGAGATACTGCCTACTGGCAGCAGGTGAGCTCTGAGCAGTATTTGGCGCCGCGATTGGCTAAGATTTTGTCTTGCTGGCGAAAAGGAGAGGACTTTGACGCCTTGCTGTATCAGTTAGATGCAGAGCTAGCTTACTTTAGTCCCTCTTGGTATGCCTTGCTCGCAGGGATGGATTACCGTGACAGTGAACTGAAACTTGCCCATGAACCTCTGGATAATCAACTGGTTTTACAGGCCAAGCTTCACTGCGAAAATGTCGCCAAAGCGTACTTTAGACCATTACCTGGTTAATGATTTATGCTTTGTTTGTATATTTTATATATTTATCAGTCTGTTATTGGGCTCTATATACTCAGATTGGCAGTTAGTCATCAAAAAAATTATATGCTATTTAGGTCTAATACAATTTAAAAGGTGAGCGGATAGACTTATTTTAGAGGAGTGAGTTTAGCCTTAAAGTAGGTAAGCAGTATTAAACAGATCACCACGATAGATAATAATTTTGAGATGGTTCATCTGTAGGACTAGTAGTAAAAAATGGATTTTTAAAATGAAACCTATGTGTGAGAAGGTGATCCCATCGGCTAACTGCTCATGGCGATTTGTGAAATATGAACTGCCGAATATTGATTTTAATTGGCACTATCATCCAGAGTATGAGATCTGCCTAACGCTTAATAGTGAAGGCTTGAGATATGTTGGCGACAATATCGAAGAGTACTCAGGCGCAGATCTGGTCTTGGTTGGGCCGAATATGCCCCACACTTGGCATACTGATGAGAATGACAACGGCACCAAGCAGACGGTATATGTGGCACAAATCCCTAAGGTCTGGCTCGATGGACTCGTGGCTGAACATGCTGAGTTAAATGGCCTTGAAAGCATGTTAAAGCTGAGCTCAAGAGGGCTATTTTATGGGCATCAGTGTACTCAAAGTGCCATCGACCTTTTTGTGAAGATGGAGCATGCTGACCCATTTTCTCGTTATGTTTTGCTAATGAATTTGCTCAATATAATGAGCTTAGATGCGCAAGCTAAGGTGTTATCGAGTAGCTTTTTTACTTTTGGCAATAAAACCGATGCAGGAATCGATAAGCTCGATAGGGTGATTGAGTTTATCTATAACAATTTCGATCGTTCGCTTTATGCCGATGAACTAGCCTCAATTGCACATATGAGTACTAACCACTTCCATCGCTTTTTTAAGAAACGTACCGAGCGGACGTTAACTGAATTTATTAATCAGCTACGTATCGGTAAAGCCTGTAAATTATTGATTAACTCGAACCATCCCATTGCGGTTATTAGCGACAAATGTGGCTTCAATAATATCTCAAATTTCAATCGCCAATTCTTATCGATAAAGGGCAGTACACCTAGCTTTTTTAGAAAGAGCATCAAGATAAAGCATGTGCTTTCTTAAGTCGTAGCGAGCAATCATAAAAAAGGCGAACTCCATGAGTTCGCCTATTATTTTTTATCAGTTAGTTAGCTACTTAATGCATAGCCACCTTTTAAGTGGGCGATATTGTTAAAACCTAAACGCTGCATGGCTTGTGCTACGACAAGTGAGCGACTGCCACTGCGACAGACTAATACCCATTCACTGTTTTTATCTGCTTGGTGTTGCTGAATAAACTGTACAAGTCGAGTCATAGGGACATTAATGCCATCAGTCGCGATCGCATTTAAGCCTAGTGAGTGCTGCAGTACATATTCATGGGGCTCTCGAATATCCACAATTTTAATGTTATCAGAGTGACCGAGCTGGCTCTGTAGAGTCGTTGCATCGTACTCTTTAATCGCGAGTTTATGGCAATCTGAGGTATAGGCGCCACACATGATTTCAGTGCCTACTTCATCATTGAGGTTAGCGTCTAAAAGGGCCTTTTGCTTGATAAACTGATTTTCGGTAATACGCTCACTTAACACATCATTAAGCAGTGGATTACGTGCAATTTCTGCCATTAAGGTGGTGGTAAACTCATTGTTATAATCATGGCTCGCGCATAGCAAGGTATTGCGGCCAATCAAGTGATCTAGCTGCTTCAAGCTATGGAACATCTTGCTGGCGCTACTCGACTCAAAGTTGGTGCGCCCAAGGCTTCCCATCAATACCGTATCACCACAAAAAGCGAACCGCGTTGCGCTCTGAAGCTTGTTGGTGTCTGACGTTAATAACAAGGTGATGCTGTCGTCGGTATGGCCGGGAGAGTCAAGCTTGAGCAGTGACAGATCGCCAATCGTTATCTCTTCGACCTCAGTGCCATCGATGTGCAGTTTAGCACTCGACTTAGGCCAGCCTAAATAATCACAAGCTTGTTGGCGCAGATGCTTATTTGCTAATGGAACTCGGCCTGAATGGTGATCGGCATGGCCATGGGTATCGATTATGGCAACTGGGGTGAGTTGTTGACACTTTAGTAGTGTATCTATGCGTTTCTCAAGCTCTGGGAGTGGGTCGATAATGAGGGCTTGTTTAGATTTCTGGTCAGCATAGATCCATGTGCAACTCGCGCCGCCTCTGAGTTGTACTAGTCCATCTAGGGGAGTTTTATCATCGCTTAGCTGCGTGGCATCTAACATTAAACAACTGTGGGTGAGTGCGCTGGCAGCAAGTTGAATTCTGTCACAGGCTGCGTTTACTTCATCTTGTGTCATGGCAGGGCCAAAAGAGAGGCGAATCGCTGATTCACTTTGCCAAGCGGGCAGTCCCATGGCATCGAGAACAAAGCTGCGGGTCACCTTAGAGCTACATGCCGACCCTGAGCTAACGCGAATGCTGGCCGCATCGAACAGATCCATAAGCTCTTTGCTGCTAAAGCCAGGAACTGCAAAGTTGAGTGTTGTAGGAACGCTATTTTCAAAGCTGTGATTAAACACTATCTCCGGAAAAGCCGCCGTTAAACTTGAAACCAATTGCTGGCGGTAGTTTTCAAGTATTTCAGCGTTTGAAAAACAGGAGTTTTCATGGTCTATCAGCATCTCGAAGATCACATTGAGCGCTGCAAAGCCTGGTAAGTTTTCGGTGCCTGAGCGCAGGCCACTTTCTTGGCCACCACCGGCGATAAACGGAGTAAAAGGGGCATTCTCACGAATATAAACAAACCCTATTCCCTTAGGTGCATAAAGTTTGTGGCCACTAAATGGGGCGTAATCGATACTGGTTTCACACAAGCTCATTGCACGCTTTCCAAGGGCTTGTACACAGTCAACCATCCAAAAAACATTGGGGTTATTTTGGCGAATGGTTTTATCTAATCGTTGGATATCTTGATAGACACCAGTTTCATTGTTGACGGCCATAGTGCAGATCATGAGTGCATTAGGCACCTCATTCTCGATGAACTTTAGATCTAAGTTACCTAAACTGTCGACGGGAATCGCTTTAATTTCTGCATTGAGGCCTAGGATTTTATTCCAATGTTCTAAAGAGTTAGGTACAGCTTTGTGCTCGGTTGCGCCGTAGAGAATACTGTACTGCTTATCCGCTTCAATGGTTTCTCTAGCCTTGATTAAGCCAGATAAAATTCCTGTTTGAATGCCTTCAGTCGCGCCGCTGGTAAAAATGAGCGCGCCATTGCCTGTACCAAGCAGAACTTTAGCTCTTTGGCGAGTTTGCTCCATTAAGTTTTTAGCTTTAATGCCCGTGATATGACTACTACTCGGGTTACCAAAAAGCTCCTCCATGGCTTGCATTGCAGCTTGAGCGGCTTGAGGTAATACGGGGGTAGTGGCGTTAGCATCTAAGTAGATTTGGCTTAAGCTGGCTGACTGACTCATAGGTTATCCATCTTGTTATTATTTTTTTAGCGATACTGACTTTGTATATAGCTAAATGGAATATGTAATTCGATGTGGTTATATTAGCAGCTTAGGTTAATTGATCAAGATCACTATTTTAGTTTTTTACAATCTCGTTGAGCCTAATAGTGAGCTTGAGTGAGTATCAATAAATTACTGAGATAGTTAGCGCTGAGAGTATCAGCGCTATCCAAGAGAGAGGCTTGTTACTGTGTGAGAGGTATAAAGTTAAATTTTAACTTTTATGACGACCTTACGGACCTGTTGTGGCTTATTACTCGTGCCTGGCATATGCATATCCTCAGGAAAGAAGATGGCAAACATACCCGCTTTAAATGGGATAAAAGCAGCATCATCTTTGTTGCTTTCATAATCGTATTCGGCGTAATCATGCTTGGCAAAATAGGGCTTTGAAGGAATTTGCTGTGCGAGTGGCAGATAACCAAACTCCTCTTCGCCACTCACCACATATTGCACGTCAATATATTGCTGGTGGACTTCAAATGGCTCAACTTGGCGAGGCTTAGTTTCATAGTCATTGACGATAACAAACAGATTTTTCCCATCGAGCTCATAGCTGCCAACATCAAGCTTGCTGAAATCGGTTTCGGCCAGATGAGTTAAGGCGGCTGCGATTCTCGGGCTGATGTTTGAATAAAGATCTAGGTTATTGAGTTTGTCGACGATCATTTTTTACTCTGATTGATTTGTTATGAACCAAGAGTTTAGCGCTCAAATGAGTTTATTCAAGCGCCCAGTCTATTAAAGTGACTGAATCGAAATCAAATGGAGTCTAAGGCTGTAAACATGACTTTATCTCGAAGGGAATATCCCTGAGTTCGAAGGCTTTTTTTAACTGCTTTGTCAGTGTTGATTTAGGTTTTAACGGGAAGCTGATTTTTCCTTTAGTAGCATGAATAAATAGCTGGTCGCCGAGTAAACGCACTGAGTTTATCTCGCTGTACTTTACCGATAGGTTTTTGGCTGGGCCCCAATCACTTTCTATGGATAGCTTTATAAACTCAACAGAATCATGGTTGAACTGTATTTTTTGTTGCCAAATGAAATAGATCCACCACACACAGGTGCAGATAAACAGTAAGGGCACGAGCAGATCCCAACTCGAGTCAAATACACTGACTTTGAAAATAAAGACAATATAGGCAGTGGAAATAAGTGCGATGGTATAGCTAAGCTTTTTAAAGGGGCGAATATAGTTACTTTCCATCTCTGATAATCCTTATCAAGATATCCTTTTCTTCAGGCTATAGTAGTCTCACTATTTTAAAAAGCTAACTTTTGTTAAATAATGTTATCTCTAATATTGATGGAGAATCAGATTTGTCAGCCCTACGTTTTCTAGCGGGACCTACAGCCATTAAACAGATTGAGGCTAATGGACTAAAACCAGCGCTTTTCACTCAATTGTTGGCTGCATCGGGTGGGCCGAAATGGATAGGCATTGCTGGATTAGATAAGTATCTGTTTGGTGAGTTTTTCAGTCAACAGAGCAAACCTTTGCACACATTAGGTGCCTCATCTGGGGCTTGGCGCCTTGCATGTCTAGGGCAAAAAGATCCATTAAAGGCTTATTCTCGCTTTGAAGAGTTATATATCTGCCAGAGGTACGATAGCAAGCCCACGCCACAGCAGGTTTCTGAGCAGGTTAAAGGCATTATTGGAGGGCTATTAGGTGAGGAGAGTGGACGTGATATTGTCAACAATTCCGTTTTCAAGACACACTTCCTTGCCTGCAGGGGCAAACACTTAAATCAGTTACCAAGCCGGTTAGCACTGGGGCTTGGTTTAGCAACGACAGCAGCGAGCAATTTAATCAGTCGTCAGAGTTTAGGTTTGCACTTTGAACGTTTCCTATTTAGCTCTGTTGATGCTAACTCTCCGTTTAATACCCTGAACGATCTACCTAGCCAACATGTGGCGTTAACTGAAAACAATATTGCTCAAGTTCTACTGGCTACAGGCTCAATTCCTTGGGTATTAGCGCCTGTTACTGATATACCTGGCGCACCTAAGGGGCATTATGTTGATGGTGGGATCACCGATTATCACTTTGACCTGCCACTGTCTCACGCCCAAGGGTTAACACTTTATCCTCACTTTTACCCTGAAATCACGCCTGGATGGTTTGATAAGTCATTGTCTTGGCGCCGGGCCAAGCATAACTACCATAATGCACTGATTCTCGCGCCAACTCAGTCTTACCTTGACGGGTTACCTTATGGCAAGTTACCGGATAGAGGTGACTTTAAGCATCTGTCGAGCGATCAGAGAATTAAATACTGGCAACAAACCATCTCGATGAGTCAGGTGCTGGCAGAGGAGTTGGATAATGTCATTGAACGACAAAACATCATGGACTTTATTGAACCTTTTTAAATAGATAGCACTTATCCAATTTATCGTTTTTATATTCGCCTTGATAATAGTTAGGTTGGGAGTGAAACAAATCCCTTCCTGCTTCTGTCTAATTAAAGTGACTTGGGCAGAAAAATGGTGCTTATGTTGATTGGTATTTAAACCTAAAATAGGCCCTCGCAGCATTTAATTTTGCACCTGCTACACTTTAGGAATATTGCTTTGTATTAAGTCATTTTAAATCGGGCCTAATGCTGGTATCAGTACCGGTTACCTAGCCTAAGGGCGGGAGGTTACTATGCGAACACAGGAGATGGCGCTACTGACGCGCGATGCTGTGCTGTTGCCCGAAGGAAGACTCGAAGTACGTATTGTCGACCCTAGCTACTTGCATGTGATTGCCGAGGTGCTTAAAGGCTACTATCCACTCGCTTTTGGTATGTTTATGGCCAATGGCAACCCTCCCTGTTACCCCAATGCGACTCAATGTGAAATCATCGATTTTAATCAACTCGATGACGACTCATTAGGGGTAGTTTTAGAGGGGAAACAGCGGGTCAAAATTCTCTCAGCGGCGCAAAAGCGTGATGGGGTATGGATAGCAAGAACGTTGCCCTGTAATAATTGGCAAGAGGAGCCTATTAGAGGTGAGTTTGAACTTATTAGTGCAGCCCTAGAGCAATTTTATGAGGTTAACCCAGATCTGTTTGGTCTCTATTCAAATGTACACCTTGATAACGCGACTTGGGTGAGTCAGCGCTGGCTTGAGGTTTTGCCTCTGTATAATAAAGATAAGCAGGTATTACTGAACCAACCTGATTGCCATAAAACCATGGACTTTGTACTTGAGCTCATTAAGTCACATGTTGACTAAGTGCAGGTTCGCTGCGCTTCGAGTTCGTTCACTGGCTCACTTCGAGAACGGGAACAAGTTCCCTACGAGATAATTGCAAAACCTTTTTTCTTCTGACTTTTTTGAGCTCGCAGTCGCGTAGCGAAGTCCCCGAAGGGCGAGGCCCGCCCTCTCAGCCTATTTTCTGTTAAAATAACTTGTCTTTAAATCGAATTAATTAGAATTATCATGCCTTCATCTGTTCGTGCCTCTCAAGCTTCCTATGTTGTACTTCCTGAACATGTCATAGATAAGCCTACTGTGCTGAGCTTTCTTATTGAACGCTTTAAGCAGGTTGGTAGTGATGTATGGAGAGCACGTATACTTGATGGCAAAGTTCATTGGCAAGATGGCAGTTTAATTGAGCTTGATACCCCGTTTAAACCCAGAGCCAGAGTCTATTATTACCGCGAAGTGCAGGCTGAGACTAAGGTTCCCTTCGATGAGGCGATCCTCTATCAGGATGACCAAGTGTTACTTGCATTTAAGCCTCACTTTCTCGCGCTCCACCCAAGTGGCAACTTTGTCAATGAGTGCCTGGTTAATCGATTAAGAATAAAAACAGGTATAGAGACTATGGTGCCAGCTCATCGATTAGATAGAGCAACAGCTGGCATAGTCATGATGATTTTGCAGCCAGAAACTAGAACCCAATATCATGATCTATTTAAAAACCATCAAATAGTGAAAGAGTATCAGGCATTAGCCAGATTGAGCCCTGAAATACTGGCTCAAACTCAAACTCAAACTCAAACTCAAACTCACAGCCAAGGCCAAGCTCAGGAGCTGGAGCTGCCTATCCACTGGACAGTTAAAAATAGAATGGTAAAAGGTGAGCCAAGTTTCACCATGAAAGTCGTTGAAGGAGAGCCTAATACACATTCTCAGATCACTCTAATCGCGGTAAAAGGAGAGTTTGGTCTGTTTGAGCTTTCACCGATAACGGGGAAGACGCATCAATTGAGAGTGCATATGCAGAGCCTAGGCATGCCTATTCTGAATGATAGATGCTACCCAGAACTGCAACCAAAATCCGCCGATGATTATAGTAAACCACTGAAGTTAGTGGCTAAACGGTTGAAGTTCATCGATCCGATAACCCAAATAGCATTAGATATTGAGTGTGAAGGGTTTGATTCCTTTCCGCTTTAGTGCAGCTATGGAGTGGATACAAGTCACTATTGGATAAAATATCCTATGCTTGTTTTTTTTATTCCCTGCCTCTATGCTGGTTAATCTAGCGAATAGCTGTCAGAGCCTCAGTAATATCTTTTGGTATCAGTGGTCGAGGAGTAGATGCTATCTACATAAAAGAAAATAAGGATAATAATAATGTCTAAATCTACCCTGATCTCCATCACCTTAGTTGCAGTCGCTGTTGCTGGGGCTATCGGTTACCAAAGTTTAAGCTCTGAGCCTAAACCTGTTGAGGCGACATCAGCATCAGAGAAGCCAGTTCAAGCTTCAGCAAGTACCGCTGCTAAGCCTGTAGCGCCAGTTTCTATGCGTGCACCGACATCTGATAGCGAGCCTGCTATTGTTGCTAAAAGCACTCCAGCAGTAAAAGAGCTAGGCCTTTCAAGCGCTCAAGAGAGCATACCTGATGCTGATAGCACACCTAGTCATCCACCCCGTCAGGCGCCTAACGCAAACCGTGCGCCTAGATCAGCTCCTAACTCAGGGAATGAATATGCTCATCACCCAAGACCAGGGACTGAGCAAGCGGTATCGGCGCCTGTTAGCATGCCAGCCCAGCCACCTGGAAATTAAACATAGATCTGCATGAGTGACCTCACATGTCGATACTTTAGTGGGACGCTGCAAGTACCGTCCCTGTATGCTCTACCAAAACATCTGACCGATAAGGTCTTATACCAATCGGTATAAAGATGTGGCCATTCAGCGAGAGTTTAGCGCTTGTGAGACAAGGCAGCGAGTGAGAGACATAGTTATTCTACGTTTAAGCTCGTTAACGCAGTATCAGAAGTGCTAAAACTCGCCTTCTAGGAGTTTTTTTTGCAGCCTACTTCTGTGTTGAATAAGCTCAAAAGGGATCACCATTCCCTCACTCATTCGCCTTGAATTAAGCCGCCAAAAATAACTCTGAACTGACCACTTTCTTATACCGATTGGTATTAAACGTTCCGGACGCTTAAAGACATTCCCCATATCCCTATGGGTTAGAGGGTGGGGATGCTGAAGAATGAACGACTGAAAGGGTTCAGGAGGTAGATTAATGCAGGGAGCAGTTACCGAGGGAAGGTTTCCGGCCATGTTTTGGAAGCCCACAGCCGCATCTATATCGAGTCATTTGTTTCTTCGATTATGTTTTACTGGTCGTAATTCGTTTCTGGACATAAGTCGCTTTGGGTAGTTCATACAGCCAAAGCAAACAATCCAACTTCAATAAAATGCAGCTCTTCTGCTATGTCCCTTTGCAAGTCGCCGTAAAATCATCCCTGATGGCTCTATTAAATCATCCTGATTTAGAAGCTTGCACGTCCCACAGCAGATGTTCTGCCAGCAAGTTCAATGTAGCGCCTGACATGTTTTTGGACAGAAGCTTGTTAGCTTTATTTACACATTAACCTTGTGCTTTTTAAAGTACCAAACCGCGATCGGAATTTCTATTGCGCCATAAGTCACAAGCGTAAACCAAAACCAATTTGTATTGGTGAATAACAAACTGAACTCATGTCCACTACCCCAATAATTTAAGCCAACGACTAAGAGTGCAAACGCTGAGGTAAAAAGATCATAAAAAGAGATTTTATTAAAGTTGTTACCTGCGAGTTTCGGGTATATCGAGAGGTAAGCAACTAAAATAATAATGAAGTTTAGTAATATGATTGGTAATTCTGCTGAGTCCATTTTAATTATATCCCTGATAAAGCTAATGGCCATTTAAGGTGCGATATCGCTATGCTGACCATGGTAAGTTGTTGAATTATTATAAAATTAAGGTCGATGGGTGAAGCCGGTAAGCGTTAGGAGTCACTCTTAAATTGTTTGTTAGGTTGATTTATGTTCCACGTATATCAACTGCCCAACTGCAAAACCATTCTTTTTTGCTAATTGCTCAAATTTCGATTTAACTGTTTCACTTACCGTTGGGGTTCTTGATAACAACCAAAGGTAGTCATTGTTCGGACCTGACACAAACGCATAATCATAGTTCTCTTTTTCTAATTCAAACACCACGTAAGAACCATAAAATGGACCAAAGAATGAAACTTTCAAGTACCCTTCATTTTCACTATTGACGAAATATGCCTTACCTTCCGCTTCTTTCCATTCGTTTTTATCAGCAGAGTAACCACGGTTGATAACTGAAACACCACCATCAGAACGCATCGAATACTCGGCTGTTACTTTACTCAAGCCCCGCTCGAATGAGTGGTCTAAACGAGCAATTTCGTACCATTTACCTAAATAGTTATTCAACTCAAATGGTCTTACTGGCTGGATGGTTTTAGGCATCCCTAGGCAGCCACCTAAAGACAGTAACACTATAAATAATATGATTTTTTTCATGGTTACCTCCGTGTAAACCTAACGCCCTGCTAATAAGTGAACCATAGCTGGCGGGCGACTTGCGCAGCAAATGGCATGACAGCTATGGTGAATCTGGATTTAGCAGCTTGTTAAGAGGCAATTTATACCTCAAATTCTCAGGTTTTTTGGCATGTTTCCATAAAATAGTATCGAGATAATCTGGTTCGAACCAGTCATCCCAAAACTCAAGAGCATAGTACGCATTAAGAAACTGGTTCATAATTCCTGAACCGTGCATTTCTGCACCGATCCACCCATTATCTCTGCAATCTTCATGTGGAAATGAAATAGTAGATATAACTGGCTTCCTATTTCCTAGCACTTTCCAAATACGTTTAGTAAGAAGATCCTTAGTTGTAAATTGGCAAGCTATTAACTTCGTATCATTTAGCTCAAAAATTTCATCCATTGAAGGATAATGCTGAAACCTAACCTTAAAAAAAGCACATGTAATTGAGTTAAGAACTTCCGCCTCACGCCCAACAACTTGGCCAATAGAAAATGTCCCATCACTTAACTCAACACTAAAGATATTTCCTATATCCCAAGTTTTCTTAGCCACTTCCCTTTGTCTCTTAGACATAATGACTCCCCACTAAAGATGCTGATCTCCAATCAATCGTGGGTTAGCTGAAAGCCAGAGCCATAATAGTTTTGTTAAAGAAACTAAATCGGAGATCAGCATGAATAAACATAACATACTTTTTATTGGCCTTGATACACATAAAGAATTTGTAGAAGTTGCTTATATTGAAGATCAAAGAGGAGCGCAAGCGGTTCATTTTGGACGAATTTCAAGTGCGAAAGCCTCTATCACTAAACTGGCTAGACAGTTTCAATCTAGGTATCCAGAAGCAACCTTACACTTTGTGTATGAGGCAGGGCCCTGCGGTTACTGGATCTACCGATTGCTCACCAGCCTAGGTCACTGTTGCTATGTTATAGCCCCTTCTCTTATTCCCAAAAAGCCTGGTGAGAAAATTAAAACCGATAAACGTGATGCGCTTAAGTTAGCAAAGCTACTCAAATCTGAAGATCTGACCACTATCTACGTACCGGAGCCTGAAGATGAAGCTATCCGCGATTTATCTCGTGCTCGTGAAACTGCGATGAAAGATTTAAAAGACGCTAAATACCAGCTTAAAGCGCTTCAGCTGAGAAATAACATTAACTATAGAGGCACCGCTAATTGGTCGCTAAAGCACTTACGGTGGCTGACTGAACTGATATTACCGCACCCTAGTCAACAGATTGTCTTGCAAGAATACTTACAAACCATTTCGGAG
>NZ_MPHJ01000019.1 GCF_001957125.1 Shewanella sp. UCD-KL12
ATTACTTGATGAACTTGGAATCTCATCCAATGCTTGGGTAACCTCAGCAAAAGAGTTTCGCCGCCAATACAGTGGTATTAGTGGTCGTTGGGATGCTATGTGTGATTTTAAAAAACAGCATCATTGTGGTCAATGGTGCAAAGGTAAGGCCAGTAGCGATGCACTTCACCCCTCGCCTTAGTCGTATATAAACTATCTACAATGGTTTGAGATAATTAGTGGCTTCGAATAAACCAAGATACTTTTTCTAATCAATGTCAGTTTGAGTTGACTCGATGCTCTAGCAAGCTTCTGTCCAGAAATTAGTTATGAACTGTAAATCCCAATCGAAGAGATAAATACTCAAGTGTGAACGCGGCTGTGACCTTCGGTTTCATGGATGAAACCGCAGAGCGCCCATGGATGGGTTCACAGCGTGTCGCAGAAGTGTTTGCACATAAGCCCACGGCAGGTGATAGATAAAATTGAAGTAAAATGGTTCAGTTAGCGAACCAAACATCAAACCAGCCAAATGAACCCAATAAAGATATTTGAAACTTGTTATCCGACAAGTTAACCCACCTTGGGTGAGTCATTTCTAGAATCGACCTCAAATAAAATTCACGTAGCTCCCCTCCAATTGAAAACCATTTTCAAAACATCGCCGCATATGTGACACTTAAAGATATGCCTTTAGAAGGTATATCTGTAGTCATAAGGTAGATACAGCAAGTATTAATACCAATCAGTATAAGAAAGTGAAAAGGAATTTCAGGGAATGAATCGACTATTAATCATTGCTGGGTCGCTTAGTGCGGTAGCGGCGCTGATGCATATCGGCTGCATCTACTTTGGTGCCCAGTGGTATCGCTTCTTCGGGGCTGGAGAGCAGATGGCACTTATGGCGGAGCAAGGCAGCTTGAGGCCAACCATTATCACCTCTGTGATAGTCGTAGTGCTCTCTATCTGGTCTGCTTATGCTTTTAGTGCAGCGAAGCTCATCCCTCAACTGCCGCTGATCCGAATAGCGCTCATTGTTATCACATCGATTTACCTACTTCGCGGTATCGCAGGCTTCTTTTTTATAAATAATCCTATTGGTCGCAGCCCTGAATTCTGGTTTTGGAGCTCAGCTGTCTGCCTCATATTTGGACTATTTCACCTTTTTGGCCTAAAACAGCAGTGGCCGAAGCTATCAGGTCTAAAGGAAGCGAGATAAGATGGCATTTAAGCGAATACAAACACAGACTCATCAATTAGGTGGCTGCAAACTTGAAGTGAGCTATAACCGCCTCACTACACGCTTTAAAGTTGTCTCAGAAGGGAGAGTATTATACTCAAAGCTGCTGCTATTCTGGCCAATTCACAGAGCGAAGCTGGTTATAGGCAAAACAATAGCCCCCTCTGAAAGCGACCAATATGAGTTAAAGATCTGGTGGTTTTTACTCTGGTCTTCTCAGCTTTCATTGAGCCGTGATTTATCAACACCAGCTAAACTTGTCATCCCTGAGTTACTCGAGATAAGGCGAAGAAGGTCGCTTGGCCGACTCATCTACAAGGGGGTTATCGGCTCAGTGAGGTTACTCGTAAACCTCGCTTCTTAATCTAGTTAAGGTATCTAAGGCTGATAGCGATATTGAGCGAGTATTTGCTGAGCTTGTTGCTCGATCCCCTCTCCCCCTTGCAACCAGTGTATCTTCTGGCCTTTTCGCTCAACGCGTCTAAACCAAGTCTCTTGGCGTTTAGCGTATTGCCCGATAGCTGTACATAACTTATCAAACATCTCGTCAAAGCTAAGTAGCCCCTGAATATGCTGGCTAACATAACGATACTCTAATCCATAATAATCTAGCTGCTCATGAGAGACACCGTTATCGAGTAACCCTTGCACTTCGGCAATCATTCCCTCTTCAAAGCGCTCTTTAAGCCGTATTTTTATCCGCTTACGCAGTACTTTTCTATCCCACTGAATGGCGAAGAAAACCGGCTTAATGATTGGCTGACATTTATCTGTTTCGACCTTAGATTTCAGCTCTTCAGACTCTTCATCGGCAGTGGTTTGAGCATGCCTAGCAAGTTCAATCGCCCGGTAGAGTCTTGGTCTGACGGTTATATCAACTTTCTCATATTGCGCTGCATCGAGTTCACGCAGTTGCTCTTGTACCTGCTTAAGAGGAAGTCGATCTAACTCAGCCCTCAAGTTTAAGTCTTTATCTAGTTGAACAAACTGGTAACCAGCCACTGCAGCATCGATATACATACCGGTACCACCGACTAAAACAGCTTGCTTGCCACGGGATTGGATATCACTAAAGGCGTTGAAGAAATCCTGTTGAAACCGAAAGGCATTATATTCATCACCTGGCTCAACAATATCGATAAGGTGATGCTTTACCTCACCATATTCAGCTAAGTCTTTACCTGAGCCAATATCGAGCCCTTTATAAACTTGCCTAGAATCAGCAGAGATGATCTCACCATCAAATATCTTAGCTAACTCAACACCTAAATGGGTTTTACCTGAAGCTGTGGGGCCCACTACTAAGATAAGGTTAAAGTCCTGCATAGTTACATCGCCTCTATCTGCTCAACCATCAACTGCACAGTTTGATTACCCCGAAACTCATTCACATCAAGTTTATACACCACTTGGGCATGCTTAATGGTGGCATCAGGCCAAGTTTTCAGATCAACATTAAAAGCGATACCATCTAGCATTAGCTGACCACATTCGGTTTCTAACACCAACTTTAGGTGTTTTTCACCCACTATGCGCTGTTGAATAACCTTAAAGTGGCCATCAAAAAGTGGCTCTGGGAACTCTTGACCCCAAGGGCCTGCATTTCTCAGTTCCCAAGCAATATTTAAGTTCATCTCGGCAGGACTCAAGCTACCATCGGTAACAAACTCACCGGTAAGCAGTTCAGGCTTTAACATCTCACGCACGCCTTGATCATAGGCCTGTTCAAATGCAGTAAAATCTTCAGCTCTTAAAGAGAGTCCTGCAGCCATCGCATGACCACCAAATTTGAGGATCATGCCTGGGTGGCGAGTGTTGATCAGCTCCAAAAGATCCCGCATATGTAAGCCCTTTATAGAGCGAGCAGAGCCTTTAATCTCCCCCTCTCCAGCATCAGCAAAGGCGATAACGGGTCTGTGATATCTATCTTTAATTCTTGATGCCAAGATACCGATCACCCCTTGGTGCCAATCCTCTTGAAATAGGGCTATGCCCCAAGGCAAACTCGCTTCATTGAGCGCTACAGATTCAAGGCTCTTTAACGCCTCTTGTTGCATATCCGCTTCTAAGTCACGGCGCTCGGCATTTAAACCGTCAAGTTCTGCCGCCATGCGTCTTGCGCTCATCATGTCATCACAGAGCAAAGTCTCTACCCCGAGTGCCATCTCATCAAGGCGCCCCGCTGCATTTAATCTAGGGCCGACGGCAAAGCCAAAGTCTGAGGCGACGATTTTAGCCGGCTCTCGCTTAGCGACTTCCAGTAACGCTGTGATCCCTGGACGGCAGCGACCCGCTCTGACTCTCTGTAATCCAGCATCGACTAAAATTCGGTTGTTGCTATCAAGTGCAACCACATCGGCAACAGTACCTAAGGCAACAATATCGAGTAGATTTGCAAGGTTGGGCTCAGTAATCCCTTGTTCTTGATACCAGTTTCTCTGGCGAAGCTCAGCTCTTAACGCAGACATCAAATAGAACGCAACGCCTACACCGGCAATAGATTTACTCGCGAAGTTACAGTCAGCTAAGTTTGGATTCACAATGGCATCGGCATCGGGAATCGTTTGCCCCGGAAGGTGGTGATCGGTTATCACCACTTGCATACCTAGTGCTTTAGCAGATTTAACACCTTCAATTGAGGAGATACCATTATCGACAGTGATAAGTAGGTCTGCACCTTTACTATGGGCAACTGAGACAATTTCAGGGCTGAGTCCATAACCAAAATCAAACCGGTTAGGGATAAGGTAATCAACGCGACCCGCTCCCATCATTCTAAGTGCCAGCATGCAGACACAGGTCGAAGTCGCCCCATCGGCATCAAAATCACCCATAATCAAAATTGAGCGATTATCTTTGAGTGCATCAGCAATGATGCCCGCTGCAACATCTAACCCCTTCATGGTATTGGGTCTGAGCAAACGAGACAGCGTAAGCTGGCAGTCATCAGCAGAGCTACCCCGGCTGGCATAGATCTGTTTTAAAAGAGGGGATAGAGACTCGGGAAGGTGACTATCATCAACTTTGGCGCGACGGACTATCTTATGGATCACAACTATTGCCTTATAGCTAGATTGAAGCGAGAGAATTCAAACATCCGCTAGCATATCAAACCACGGCCCAGATAACACAAGAAACAAACCGATAGCGTTAACATAAAAAAAGCCAGCATATATGCTGGCTAATTCGAGATGAGTCAATCAGGACTCATCTATGTACTTAGGCAAAGTTTAGTTTATTGCTTCTAATGCTTTAAACAGTGCTTTTGGTGGCTGATACCCTGGGATCATGCTGCCATCTTCTAAGATGATTGCAGGTGTACCATTGATACCGAAGCTCTGGCCTAAATTATATTGCTCCGCAATTTTAGCGTCACATTTTTTACCCTTAACTCTGTTACCCGCTTTGGCATCTGTCATCGCTTTTAGTGGATCAGCTGCACACCATACCGCTTCCATCTCATCGGCGTTCGCTGAAGGAACACCTGCACGAGGGAAAGCCAGATAGCGAACAGTGATGCCTAGATCATTATACTCATCCATCTCGTTATGCAGCTTACGGCAGTAGCCACAGCTCACATCGGTAAATACAGTAACGACATGCTTTTCATTTTTCGCTTTATAAACCAGCATATTTTTTTCAAGAGGCTTCATCATCTCTATACGAGGGCCAGCCATAGCAGCCTCTGTAAGATTTTTCATTCCTCTGTCAAGATCATACAAGCTACCGTGAAATAGTTTAGAACCATCTTGAGAGATATAAAGTACGCCACGATCGGTAAGCGCCTCATAAAGGCCTGGAATAGGCGATTGATTCAAAGAGTGCACTGTCACACTTAAGGTGTCTTTTAGCTTCTGCTTCAACTCTGCACTGTTACTGATAGTATCACTTGTGCTATTAGATGCAGCTGTCGAAAATGGTGCAATAAGTACTGCGATAAGCAAAGAAAATATGCGGGTAAACTTCATTATATATCCTGTTCTTTGTATGGGTCAGATACGATTACGAGTTAAGTACAATTGATTAGACCTAGTTTAGGCCAGAAAAGTTACAGTTTCAGCGAGATTAAATCAATTATTAACTGTAACAAATCACTGTCAGAGTGAGTTAATTATACACTCCCTCACAACTCAGAGTGATTTCACACTTTTTAAGATCAAAAATGTACACGCTTCGAATGAAGCTTGAACATTTTTAGGTTTCATTTAGCTTTATTGGTACAGGGTTGTGAATTTTAGCTAATCTGCTGGTAACCCCCCCCTCAACCCTGCCTATAGCCTGCGGCTCGCTGACGGTGTAAACGCTTCCTGAAATCGAAGCTAGAAGCCGTACCGACACTAGATTATTTATCTCTTCAATTGAGAATGAATAAAGGAAAAAATACAGCTGGCAGACCTGTTTTACTCTGACCCAACTTATTCAACTTATTAATGAACAGAAGCTAGTTAGCTCACTGTAGAACGCCAATCGAAGAGACTGCTTTTGCTTTTAGATGGCAGTGTAGATGCAGCTGCGAGCTTCCAAATCAGGGATGATTTGGTAGAGCTTCCATGGCCAATTTTATTCCATACAAAATTTGGCATTTCCTCCATCCGTGGAGGTCAGAGGACTTGCAGCGACTCGCAGAAGTCTCTGCACATCCCTCGCCGGGCAGACGTTAGATAACAATGAAACTAGAACCTTCAAACACACTAATCAAACACCAACACCGCCAAATAAAGCCAGTAAAAGAAGATACTTCAACCTTGCTATCAGGCAAGCTATCCCCTTGGGTGATGCTCACTATGAAGCTGATTTAGCCTAGCTGTGGCAACATGGGTGTAAATTTGAGTTGTAGATAGATCACTATGGCCAAGTAGCAGCTGCACAACGCGCAGATCTGCACCATGATTGAGTAAGTGAGTTGCAAAAGCATGCCTTAGGGTATGCGGGGATATATGGGTCGCAATTCCAGCCCTTAAAGCATATAACTTAATGCGATGCCAAAAAGTCTGCCTTGTCATCATTTGTGCCCGCTTTGATGGAAATAACACATCACTCGTTTTACCATTAAGCAACTCAGCTCTAGCGCCCTGCAGGTAATGTTCAACCTCATTAACGGCAAGCTCACCTAATGGCACTAAACGCTCCTTACCGCCCTTACCCACAACTCGAACCAGCCCTTGCCTAAGGCTTAACTGCTCCATTGTGAGGCTTACCAATTCAGTCACTCGTAGCCCAGTGGCATAAAGTAGCTCCAACATAGCTCGGTCACGACACTCGATAGGATCTTCAACATTGGGTTCATTAAGTAAACTATCGACATCTTGCTCACTTAAGGAGTCTGGCAACTTTCGAGCAAGTTTTGGGGACTTTACCTGTGCAATTGGATCTACTTGGATCTGCTTTTTAAGTAAAAGGAATTGATAAAAACGTCTAAGGCTGCTCATTAACCGGGCACTACTAGTGCGAGCAAACCCTTTCTCAAACCGAGTATCTAAGTAATCCCTGATAAGCTGCTGAGAAGCTTGGGTTAAGGTATCGTTAGCTTGCTGAACATAACGATCAAAATGACGTAAATCAGTGCGGTATGCAGCAAGTGTATTGTCACTGAGCCCGCGGCTAGACCAAAGATCATCGAGAAAGATATCTATGATGGGATCAGCTTGATAACGGCTTTTAGGTTCACTTTTTGGCAACTGCTCACTCCGAAAATAGCGCTATGTAGCTATAAAAAAGGCGTTACCTCTGTCGAAGTAACGCCTGTTATTCTATGTCAGCCAGCTGGCGATTGAAATTAATTCAATACAGGCTCAGCTTTGCTCTTTTTAATCAGTAAACACGCAACAATCGTGATAGCAGTTGGCAGTAACCACGCCATACCTTCATTATGTAATGGCATAAAATCAGCAAAGCTCATATCAAGGCCTGCAGCTTTTAACCCGTCAATGATGCCAAATACTAGCGCCACACTTAGCGTTACGCGATGTGCAAACTCAGGCATAGCGAACTTTTCAGTGAGGAAAGTCACCGCAACTAAAGCAATCGCAACCGGATAGATGGTGTACAACACAGGAACACTAATGCTAATTAGCTGAGATAGCCCTACGTTAGCGACAGTAGCGCAAGCGACACTCATGATCACAACAAAAATTTTGTATGAGATGCGAGGGAAAAGCTCATTGAAAAACTCGGCACAAGCGGTCACAAGACCAATAACAGTCGTTAAACATGCAAGCGTAACCACAGCAGCAAGCAGCACTTGACCTAAACTACCGAACTCATGATTCACATAGTTAGTTAAAATTGCGCCACCATTGTCAGCACCTTTAGCGAGCTCACCGGCTGAAGCACCAAGATAGAAAAGCGAAATATAAACAAAAGCTAAACCTGCCGCAGCGATTAAGGCAGCTCTCACTAAATACTTAGTTTGATCACCACTATTATTAACCCCTTTACGGCGTAGAATATCGATAATTAACATACCGAAAATCAATGATGCTAAGGTATCCATGGTGTTATAACCTTCCAGAATCCCCTTAGTTAGTGGGCTTGACTGGTAATCACCGACGGCCTGACCAACATCAGAACCTGGCAGCATAAATACCGAAATAGCTAACCCAACAAGTAAGAAGATCATGATAGGTGTTAATACTTTACCAACACTATCTAGCAGCTTTCCTGGGAACAAAGCTAATAGCATTGCACCACCGAAAAAGATGAGCGTATAGATAAGCTGGGAGATATTTAACGCAACACCTGCAATCATAAAGCTTGCATCACTATCAGCTAAGAAAGGCTTGAAGCCCATCTCATAGGCCACCAAGCCCGCTCTAGGCGCAGCAAAAGCCGGACCTATTACAATATAGATAGCTACTGCAAACATAGTTGCAGCAAGAGGCGGCAATAACCCCATCACTTTACCGTTTGCTTTAGCAACAGCAATCAATGTAATTAGTGGCAGTGTTACTGCTGTAATAAGAAAGCCAATCATGGCCAAAGTCATGTTCTCACCCGCTAGGAAACCAGCAAGTGGCGGGAAGATTAAATTACCAGCCCCTAAAAAGAACGCGAACGTCATAAAGCCTAACCCTAAGGTATCAGCCATGCTCATCTGTTTGTTTTGCACTTTTTGCCCCATCATCTTTTATATTTTTTTAACGATCTCAAGCTAATACGCCAACACAGGCTCACTAAGTAGAGATAAATAGTTATGTGTAAATTAATGATTACACGAGTCCGTGGTAAATTCGGCCGATACTTGGCGAGTTTATGAACAGAAGCGGGAGTACCTGACGCTAACATTGCTTAAAACTGGCTTACCTACCCCAGAAAAGCCCTTAAAAGCCCTTCGTGGAGGCATACTATTATCAAATACCCCCCGAATTGACAAGGAGCCAGCCCAAATCAAGAACAATCAACACCAAGAAAACAACAAGATTGCAACGCGTAGATAAAAAACGTTCATCAAGCAACACTATTAGGCATAGAGAAAGCCCGCACCAACAAATATGCAACATAGCATAAATTCATTCTGAAGAACCTTAACCTAGCGCCATTGCTAGCGTACAATCACAGACAAATTTCGCCACTTGTAACAGATCTCATTCGATGCCATTTACCTTTAAACAATTTCATATCGATGACCACGGATGTGGTATGCCGGTGAGTACTGACGCTGTCATATTGGGAGCATGGGCCCCGCTGACAAAAGCGCTTAACGTTTTAGATATTGGCGCAGGAAGCGGATTGTTAAGCTTAATGGCCGCTCAGCGCAGTCAGGCATTCGTTACAGCGATTGAGCTTGATGATACGGCCGCCAAAGCCTGTGAGAGTAACTTTCAAGCTTCAAAATGGGTTGACCGATTAAGCGTAGAACATGGGTCTGTCCAGGAGTTTAGCCAAAGCTATTTGAGCTCAAAGCAAACATTATTCGATCACATCATCTGTAACCCCCCCTATTTTAAGGGCGGCACCCAGTCCAAAAACGCATTAAGGGCCAAAGCAAGGCACACAGACACTTTAGATTTCAGCTGTTTAATTAAGTCTATCACCCAAATGCTCAGCCCTAATGGTAGTGCTAGCCTAATTTTACCTAGCCAGAGTATGCAAGCCTTCAACGCAGCTTTAGATACCTCCACTTTAGCGAACAGCCAGATAATGGATATTTCCGATAGAGCAAGCAAGGCTCCCCATAGACATGTTTTCACCTTAGTCCATAAGCTTGAAAGCACTAGTGCGCCTGATGCCAGCACTGCAACAGAGCACTTGTGTATCAAGCTAGAGGACGGCAGCTATACACCAGAGATGATCGCGCTGATCACTGACTTTTACCTCAAGTATTAACCGCTTTAGCATTTCTCATAGGTTTGCAGATATCTGTAGATCTATTTGATGAAATTAATGGCTAATTTAATGTATAATATGCGGCTATTATTTATTGAGAACGCTGCGCATGCTATTTGAAGACTTCCTGCTTGACCCTACATTGTTAGAGTCACTAAAAGCCATGGGGCATAATAAGCCCACCACGATCCAGCAACAAACCATTCCATTGGCGATGGAGCAGAAAGACATACTAGCCCGAGCACCTACCGGTACAGGTAAAACAGCGAGCTTCTTATTGCCAGCAATCCAACATATTATTGACTTCCCGCGCCGTTTTGGTGGACAAGCAAGAGTACTTGTTTTGACACCAACTCGTGAACTGGCAAGTCAGATACACCGCTATGCTTCCCATCTTGCAACCGATCTGGATCTGGATATCGCCATCATTACTGGCGGTGTGCCTTATGCGCCACAAGAGGAAGCACTAAAGAAGAATGTCGATATCTTAGTCGCAACCCCTGGGCGCTTGATGGAGTACCTAGATAAGGGACAATTCAACGCCGAAGAAGTTGAAGTGCTTGTCATTGATGAAGCTGACCGCATGCTTGATATGGGCTTCTCAGCGGTTGTCGAGACCATAGCAATAGAATCCGTTGGTCGTAAGCAAACTATGTTGTTTTCTGCGACATTAGAGGGAAGTGACGTTGGGCGTTTCTCTCATCAGCTGCTCAAAGATCCTGTCAAGGTTGAAGCTGAAGCGCCGCGCAGCGAGAAAGCAAAAATTCACCAGTGGATCCATAACGCTGATAATAAAGAGCATAAGTTTGCACTGCTCTGTAGCATCCTTAAGCAGGAAGATGTCAAACGCGCTATCGTGTTTGTTAAAACTCGCGAAGGAGTTGCCAGCTTAGAAGGTTTACTTCAAGCGGCAGGTATCCCATGTAGCTTCATGCGTGGCGATATGGAGCAAAAGCAGCGATTCCAAGCCCTTGGAAAGTTCATCAAAGGTGAAGTGAACGTACTGCTTGCTACCGATGTTGCCGCCCGAGGTATCGATGTAGATGATATCACTCACGTCATCAACTTCGATATGCCAAGATCGGCTGATACTTATGTTCACCGCATTGGCCGTACAGGCCGTGCTGGTGCAAAAGGTACCGCAATATCTCTGGTTGAAGCCCATGATATTCGTGTAGTTGGTAAGATTGAGCGCTATACCGATCAACCGCTTAAACGAAGATTTATTAAAGATCTACGACCTAAAAACAAAGAAGCTAAACCACCTGGGAAAAACAAAGTAAAACCAGGATCTAAAACATATAGTAAGAAGAATAAAAAGAAAAAGTAATCGTCTCCAGCTTCCTATAAAAAGCCACAGCTCTGTGGCTTTTTTACTTTCTAGCAACAAAACAATCATCCTCTTCGCTTTTTTTAAGTAAATACATTGAGCTATGTCGCCTTAACAGCTCCTTATGATGTGCGTATTTGATACATTATTTTTACAAAAACAGATTTATCCTACCTCTATACTCTGGTAATTTAGACATTAGAGAAATTTCAGCAAGGAAAAGCGGGAAAAATAATGATAAAAACAATAATTAGGAGACTTTCTCCCCTCTTTATAATCATCTTATTCGGCGTTGCAGCAGCACTGCTTATCAGCACTAAGGAAGCACCAGACCAAAAAGAAGATGAAGCTCCTGTACCTATTATCGATGTTGCCAGCGTGGAGCAAAAAACGGTTTCTTTAAACCTGCCCTCATACGGTGTCGTCACACCAAAGAATAAGACCCAGCTAGTGACAGAAGTGCAAGGAAGAATGCTAACCATAGCACCTAACTTTGTTGCAGGTGGCGTAGTGAAAAAAGGTGAACAACTTGCTGTCATCGAGCCCTCTGATTACGAAGCTGATCTTATGCAAGCTCAAGCTTCACTGGCTCAAGCCCAAGCGGCACTCGAAGAGGAGCGCGCGCGTGGCGAAGTGGCTAAAAATGACTGGAAAGGTTTTGATGCTGGCGTACCACCAGAGTTAGGCTTAAGGCTTCCCCAGCTCAAAAAAGAGCAAGCAAACGTTAAATTTCAACAAGCAGCTCTTGCTCGTGCTCAGCGAAACTTAGAAAGAACCATCATTCGCGCCCCATTCGATGGCATCATCAAAGCCAGAAATGTCGACTTAGGTCAATATGTTACCTTAGGTACTAACCTTGGTGAGCTGTACGATACACGTATTGCAGAGATACGCTTACCTCTGGCTAATAATGATCTCGCCTATCTTGAGTCTGTCGATAAGCCAGATACTCAAGTGACCTTAAGCGCCTCTTTGGCTGGTAAGACTGTTAGTTGGACTGGCACTATCGTAAGAAGCGAAGGAGTTATCGATGCTGATAACCGCATGGTTTACTTAGTTGCAGAGATTAAAGACCCCTATTTAAGAACGTCGCGCCAAGAGGGGCAACTTCCTTTGAAATATGGCAGCTTTGTGAGCGCAGTAATTAAAGGCCGCACTGTCGATGGCATAGTACAACTGCCTCGCCATATCGTGCGAAATAATCAAGTGGCAGTCGTTTCAGATGACAATATCATCGAAATTCGACAAGTTAACGTCGTTCGCACCGATATCGATAGCGTGTATATCAAAGGCAGTCTTAATGATGGAGAGCGGATCTCGCTTACCAAGCTTAATAACATGTCTTCTGGCCAAGCGGTGAAAATATTAGGTGAGATGAAGCTTAATGAAAGTAACACCAATAGCGATGATACTGAGGCCCAGGAGCAGCAACTCGCTAGCGCGGGTGATCAATAATGCAGACACCTCCAGTGGATACACAAACAGGAATTATTGCTTGGTTTGCCCGCAACAGTGTTGCCGCAAACTTATTGATGGCATTTCTCATCTTAGGTGGATTATTCAGCAGCTACTTTTTAGTAAACAAGGAAATTTTTCCCTCTTTCGAACTCAACTACCTACAGATCTCTGTCGCCTACCCAGGTGCAGCGCCTCAGGAGATTGAGGAGGGGATCACCATTAAAATTGAGGAGTCAATCCAAGATATTAATGGTATTAAAAAGGTCACCTCCGTTGCCAGCGATGGCTTTGGTAATGTCACCATTGAGGTTGAGGACGATTATGACCCTCAAGATATTCTCGACGAGGCAAAGCTTGCCATTGATGCGATATCAACCTTTCCGGATAACATTGAAAAGCCAAATATTTTCCGTGTAAAGCCAGAAAACAATGTTATCTGGATCTCTGTTTACGGCGATCTCACACTCCATGAGATGAAAGAACTCGCTAAGTCTATTCGCGAAGACATTACCTCGCTGCCAGCGGTAACGCGCGCGCAAGTCACCGGAGTACGTGACTATGAAATTGGCATTGAGCTGTCTGAAGACAAGTTAAGAGAGTATGGCCTTAGCTTCGCGCAAGTTGCTCAAGCGGTGCAAAACTCCTCTATCGATCTTCCGGGTGGTTCAATTCGCGCTCAAGATGGCGATATATTGTTACGCACAAAAGGCCAGGCATATACAGGAGAGGACTTCGAAAGAATTGTCGTCAGCACTCGCCCTGACGGTAGCCGAATCATGCTCCCCCAAGTTGCCACCATTAAAGATGGCTTCGAAGAGCGTTTAGAGTACACCCGTTTTAACGGTAAACCTGCAGCAATTATCGAAGTCACCAGTATTGATGACCAAAATGCGTTAGATATCTCGTCGCAAGTGAAAGGTTATATTGAAGAGAGACGTGCCAGCTTACCACCAGGGGCTCAGCTCGATACCTGGGGCGATCTGACTCACTATCTAAAAGGTCGCTTGAACATGATGTTATCTAACATGTTCTATGGCGCACTTTTAGTCTTTCTAATCTTAGCCATTTTCTTAGAGTTAAAACTCGCCTTCTGGGTGATGATGGGCTTACCAGTCTGTTTCCTTGGCGCAATGTTATTGATGCCCATGGAGCCATTTTCCCTATCAATTAATTTGCTAACGCTATTTGCCTTTATTCTGGTGCTGGGGATCGTGGTCGATGACGCCATTGTCATCGGCGAAAGTGCCTATACCGAAATAGAGAAAAATGGCCATAGTCTCGACAACGTGGTTAAAGGCGCTAAAAAAGTCGCCATGCCGGCCACCTTTGGTGTACTCACGACCATTGCCGCCTTTATGCCAATGCTCATGGTATCAGGCCCTCAAGGCGTAATTTGGAAGTCTATCGGTATGATAGTTGTGCTCTGCCTAATATTCTCCTTGGTAGAGTCTAAGCTAATCCTCCCAGCTCACCTGGCTCATATGAAACCCAAGAAGCCAAAGTCTCAACTGGGACGGTTTGGCCAGATGAAGGTAAAACTGAATGATAATATTCAATACTTTATCCATCACAAGTACCGTTTCTTTCTACAACGTTGCATAAAGCAGAGATACAATGTCGTTGCGGTATTTATCGGTGTGCTCATCCTCTCTATCGCACTGGTTGTCAGCGGTAAAGTTCGCTGGGTGTTCTTCCCGGATCTTCCCTCTGACTTTATTCAGGTTAATCTTGAGATGGATGAGGGGAGCTCAGAGACTAACACCCTAAAAGTCGTCAAAGAGATTGAGGATGCCCTCTATGCCATGAACAATCAGATGATGTCTGATAATGGCTATGAGGTCGTTAAACACAGCTTTATCAATATGAGCTCTCGAACTTCAGCTTTTGTATTTGCAGAGCTAACCAAAAGTGAAGATCGCGAAGTCGATGGTGTTGCCATTGCTAGTGCTTGGCGTGATCAGCTCCCTGAACTCATCGCAGTAAAGAAGCTCAATATCAATGCCAGCACAAATGACAACGGCGGTGATATCTCCTTTAGGCTCACCGCATCTAACCTAGAACAGTTATCTCAAGCTGCTATTGAGCTTAAACAGAAGCTGAAAACCTATGAGGGTGTTTACGATATTTCAGATAACTTCTCATCGGGTAGCCATGAGATACGATTAAAGATTAAGCCTGAAGCTGAGGCGCAAGGCTTGAAGCTTTCAGATCTTGCCAGTCAGGTAAGATATGGCTTCTACGGTTATGAAGCGCAAAGGATCCTGCGTAACAAGGAGGAGGTTAAAGTGATGGTGCGCTACCCACTGGAGCAGCGCCGCACTATCGGTCATCTCGAAAATATGATGATTAGAACGCCTGAAGGTATCTCAGTGCCCTTCTCAACGGTTGCAGAAATTGAACTAGGCGACTCCTTCTCATCCATTACCCGTGTCGATGGACGCCGAGCAATTACGATTGTCGCTAACTCAGATAAAAACAAGGTAGAACCCTCTAAAGTGGTGGCCGAAATTCAAAAGGATTTCCTGCCCTACTTAGAAGGTAAATACCCTGAAATATCTACAGCACTAGATGGCGGTAGCGCAGATGAACAGAGCGCCTTAGTGAGTTTGATGCAAGGCTTTCTTTTCGCACTATTTACCATCTACGCGTTAATGGCGATTCCGCTCAAGTCGTACAGCCAACCTTTGATCATCATGTCGGTGATCCCGTTCGGCATTATTGGGGCGCTATTTGGTCACCTACTATTAGGCTTATCTCTCAATATCTTAAGCTTATGTGGCATCGTTGCTTTAGCTGGTGTCGTGGTCAATGACTCACTGATTTTAGTCGATTTTGTTAATAAGGCGCGTGCTCAAGGCCAGTCGATTACCGAAGCTGCAATTGACTCAGGTTGTTTCCGCTTTAGGGCAATCATACTGACCTCAATGACGACCTTTGTTGGTTTAATCCCGATTATTTTGGAGAAAAGTCTACAAGCGCAAATCGTTATCCCAATGGCAACGTCACTGGCGTTCGGTATTCTATTTTCCACACTAGTCACCTTAATCTTAGTGCCACTGCTTTATATCATTCTTGACGATATACGCCGCGGCTTGAGCCGCTTCTACCATTGGTGGTGGCAACCTAAGGGAGATGACCAAGCAACGCAAGGGTCAAACTCTTAATCGCCTAGTGCCACCTCGATAAATGCCATTGAATGAATCATCGTTCAATGGCATTTTGCTTTTCGCACCCTAGTTAAAAACCGTGGTTAAAAATTGTCACTACCAGCTTGCTCCCGCCCTCAGAACCTCGAACCTGTTTTACGTGATCCTTTTATCAGTCTTCAACACTTAACTCCCCTACAATGTGAATCTCAGCTCTACTTCTAAGGTTCTGATGACATCTTCAACATTAGTTTACGATATCCGTAATAGTCGCTACTTGAATATTACAGGGCGCTGCACATTAAGATGCCAATTTTGCCCGAAGCATAACGGTAGTAAGCAAGTACATGACTATCAACTTGATTTAGACCATCAGCCCACAGCCGAAGAGATCATCCCTCTACTTGGCGATATCAGCTCATTTGATGAATATGTTTTCTGTGGATATGGCGAGCCGACATTGAACTTAGCCACCTTGATATCAGTCGCTAAAGCGATTAGGCAACAAGGCGGAAAAGTGAGGGTTAATACTGATGGGCTAGGCAACCTGTTTCATCGTAGAAACATACTGCCCGAAATATCTCCTTGGGTAGACAGCCTCTCTATTTCGCTCAATGCAGACAGTGAAGATACCTATATCGAACACTGCCGACCTAAGTTAAAAAGCAGCTATGCTAACGTAAAAGCATTTATAGAACTTGCAGTGCACTGCATAGATTCAGTACAGGTATCTGCCATAGAAGGCTTAACGGGAGTCGACATAGAAGCTTGTCGCCAATGGGTCGAACAAAGTGGCGCTGAATTTAAACATAGAAAATTAGGTGTGGTTGGTTAGGCTTTAATATTTATAAGCTTATGTGTTCGCAAAATCGATTTATGCTAATATGTTTGTCCATAAAACAAACGACAATAAAAGCCTAGATGTTGACGCGAAAACTATCACCCCTTATAGCAGCCCAAGATATTCATTGGTCAAATCAACGCTTGATTGCTGTGGCCTCCCAGATCTGTATGCTGATCATCAGTGTTGTGCTCATAAGTAACGTCATTATTACCCTCGGCGAGCGTAGATTACAGGAAGACTGGGCGACTCAAAGGTACAGTGAGCTTCAAGCCGTTGGCACACTGATCGCTGATAAAGTCTCTTTTCAACAGTTCCGTACGCAGATGTTTGCCAAATCTGAACTGCTAAAACGCTATCTAGATGTACCTAGCGTTGCCAGGCAAGATAAGCTGGAAAATAACTGGGATGTCATAACCAGTAACATTCCTGAGCTGCTCGATATTGCTTTATTCGATCCACAAGGTAACTTTAAATTTGCGACCAGCGATAACTTTGGTCATGAACCTTTACCTCCATCTCTTCTCGGCGGGTCGAGAAACATGGGCGGTAATGAGATCTATACCTCACCGCTAGAGTTCAGCCCTGTAAATGGCAAATTAGAACCTTACCTTTATCAACTTGCTTGGCTGGAAAATCCAGATCAGAGTGTAAGAGGCTACTTAGTCACATATAACTCTATGTCTAAAATGCTTAAAAGCATTAAACCCGCTTATTCAAGTACCCAGTCGCCTCTCTTGATGTTAGATACTCAAGGATTGCTCTACGCAGGAGCTGAGTCTCGCCCTTCTCTGAAGCGTGTACCTGACACTATGGGAGGCAGCCTCAAACAGAGCTACCCCGCCCTATGGCGCAAAATGGCAATGAGTAACTTCGGCCAGTTTCATGGTGATAATGCCACCTTTGTTTACCTTAAAGTTGAGCTCACCACTCAATATGAAACGCGTAGAGAGTACTTTTTGGTATCCTATGTCCGCAACGATGATATTGCAGCGAACTTCTCGCAGTGGCGAACCATCTTAATTGGCTGTGCAACTATGCTCACCCTACTCGCCTCCTTGCTCATCTTGTTAAGCCATTTTTACCGCTTAGAGCAGCGCTCTAGGCAGTTCAGCATAGAGCTTTCTAACAGACTATTTCATCGTGATGTGGGGAGTATTATTGTCAATCAAAATAACCGCGTCGTATCGGCAAACGAGCTTGCAGCCAAGCAACTTTCACTGCCTAAAGATGAACTCTTAGATAGAAGTTTGCAACGTATCTTGCAGTTAGAAGATGATGAATATTCACGAATAGTTACCCAACTTCAACAAGAGCAAGAGTGGAAAGGTGAGCTGAGTTTAGAGTCTGAAACACAGGCACAGTTGATTGCTCATATCAAAGCTAAACCGGCGAAGGGCGATCAACCTGCCTACCTAGTCATTACTTTTGAAGATGTCAGCGAGTTAAAACTTGCCCAACAGGATGCCTACCTGAGTAAAGTGTTAAACGATAGCGATGTTGCTATCGCCTTGATTCAGGCTGACGGGACAATTATCCGTAGTAATCCAGCTTTTGAGCAACAACTGCTTTTGAACACTGACTGTCACAGCCTCATTGAATGCTTACCCGATGATTTAAGTAGTAAGTGGCCTCAAATATCACAGCTTATTCTGCTTCAAGGCAGCTGGGTTGGTCAGGTATTGTGCCCAAGAAGCAGTAATGAAGCGTGTTTACAAGCTAAGTTCAAGGGACATATCGATGCAGCAGGTGAAATCGATTATATCGTCTGTACATTCGAGCAAGCGACAGAAAGACATACACACGATGAATCAGGCGTGCTCATTCCGCATCGATCAACCATATTGGTAAACTTTAGAGATCTTGAAAGCTATTTCGATTCTCTGGAGCAATACAGCAAAGATCACTCAAGCTTACTCTTATTAGATATCACCTCTGAAAGTATGCTCAGCCATATGAGCGACATTGGACAACTTGAAAGCCGCCAGAAAGAGGTCGAAATTCTTCTGCTTAGGGAACTGCCTGCAAATTATCAGATGTCACATTGGCAGCTGGGGAAACTCATTTTCATCCTGCCTAATACCGATGCAGATGAAGCTCATCACTTTGCGATAAAGTCTTTAGCTAGCCTTAATGATATGGGGCTCGGTGAAGGGATCTGTATGGGGATCGCTGGCTATCAAGAGAATCAAAACCTCGAACAGTACTTAAGTAACGCCGAAGTGGCCCTTAAACGCGCTAAGCAGATAGGTGAGCAAAATATCTGCCAAGCGTTTACGAGATAAACGGTATCGAATGCTAGGCTTAGTGAATTTGGCCTAGCATTCAATATTAACTGATCTCTGTAATGCCTTCTGGCAACTCGCTTTGGCTTACTTCGATTATCGATGAGCGGTTCATGGTGATCTTATAACGCGCATACTCTACGTCATTCTTACCATCTCTTAACCCCAATATCATATTAATCTGATAACGACGCTCAACTGAGTCATTACTGATCTTACCGTCTTGCTCTTTGTAGATCTTTGCCTTACCCCGTTCAAGATATCTTGCAAAAGGGGCTAAGCTGAAGTTAACTTGCTCTTGAATCGTAGTGTAACCAGCCAGAAACTCCTTCTGAGTTACCCGAGTATGGATACCATAATGAAGCACTTCGGCATCGATCTTATTCTGTCTATGGCGCCTTTTGAGAATTTCAGCAACTTTATCTGGCAGCTCAATGGTCTTCATAAAGTCTAGCCAAACAAACTGCTTAGCAATGGGCGCTTGGCTGTTGGTATCTCTGAGGATCCGGCTCCACTTAGGCCTTCCCTTTTGAATAATTCGCCATAGTGCATTACGAATATCCTCTTTGAATATCTCGCGAAAGCCATATATCACAGCAAGCGTTAACACTAACGCAATCGTCAGGCCGCTAAACACACCCTGAGCTTTAATTATCAAGGCTGAGACCACTAACATGACCATTGCAGTCGCAAAGCCTGTCGTCATCTTTTTAAGGCCTGTACCTAAGGTTTTCATCTCCTCTTTTAATACTACACCTTGCTGTATTAAGCGCCGTAGCAGTAGCATCTTATTTGAGATTCTATTTGGATCGTCTTTGGTTTGCTGTGAGTTATAACGCTTCAGCTCTCTATGTTCATTTTCAGAACGACATAAGGCGATGACGCCATCAATGACTTCACTGTATTCACTGCTTCTAGGTGCTCTAGAAAGCAGTTTTAAAAGTCTTTGCTCACAAAACCATGAAAGGTAATTATCAGCATTTTCAAAATAGGATTTCCATTTAGGATCGCTAGGTTCGTTTCGGCGAAATTTCTTTAACAGCTGACGTACCGACTCACATAAGTCTTGAAGCGTCGTATAGAACGCTTCATGCTCCTCAATTTGGCTCAGCTCTTTACTGTCTGTCTCAATCGCGACGGCAAACTGATAAGCAAATAAGTTTAAGTAAAGACGAAATTCCTCAACGGTACGTTTCTTCTGACTTGCGAATCGGCTTTGAACCAAAGGTAAGTGAAGGCCGGTTGAGTAGTAAGAGCGCCGCCCAGTGATGGCTGAGTGATAATACTCCTCCTCATTAAGGCTTTGTGGGCCAATTCCCATCTCTTTAGGAAGAAAGAAGTAAAGATCTAAACGCCGATTATCACCAACTTTCATCTGATGAATAAACTTAATTGAGAGTGACTCTTCCTGTTTGACTCTTAATTTAGACACTTAACTCCAGGTTCCTTTAAATGCAGTAATAAGCCTTTTTACACTGAGTAGAGGTTAACATCTGCGCATTGGGCTATGAATTAGCAATTGCAAACGACTTATCCGTACTCATCATGTTGAGTTATTTAACATTATTGATATGACAAACGAGCGGTGAATGACACTGAGTACCTAATCTGAATATTACCTTGATATTCTATGATTGAAAATCATCACACAGATAAACCTAGGAGGTACTTTTAGATAAAACTGTTAAAGATTAATAAGATATTAGAGTAAAGTATAGTCTATAACTCTGCAGAGAGCTAACGCTGAAATACCAAGGGCTTTACAGGCGCCTCTTGCTAATCGAGATTGCAGATCCAGATGCCATTACCAGGATTAAACTGGACAACGGCATAACCTTTAGCACTGTCCATATCTATAATATGCATATCTAGGCTAGCAACCTTTGCTTGCTCTAAAGCCTGCTTTGCCACTTCTATGATTGACGCCATATGAGTTGGCATTGCTTTTTGGCCAAAGCTAAGTTGGAAATCCCCCTCATCAATCATCCACCTATAGGTCATTGTCGCAACATCAAGCGTGTCTAGCGCCCCTCTAAAGGTGATCTTACCAAGGAGTTTTTCTTGACGAAAAAACTGATAATTTAACGAGACTAGCTTATTTTTTGTTTTAAGTGAGAGCCGTAAATCCAAATCATCGTTGGTATCTTCCCCATATGAATTGCCTTCACACACCATGTTTATCCCATCTTCACTTAATTGATAATAGTGAAAGCCTGAGATCAATATAACCGCGGTGAATATGCAAAGCAGTATTGGCAAAGTATTGAAAGTAGAAGTTTTTACCGGTGAGTCACTAGGCACAGATGCCACTCCTTTTCAGCCAAGCCTGATCGATATAGCTTTTACGTCCATCGGCTGAAACACCTTTAACATTCTGCACTTCTGTCTTACCTTGATTATCTCTTCTCAATACTATGCTTATCACTCTCTGGTTATGGGTAAGTGACACGAACACATCATCCCAAAGTACATGCTCACAAGTCTCAATCTGCTGCATGAAGAATTTTGATAGCTCCTCGAGCTCTACAGTGGACTCCCCAGCATTAGACACAGGGTAATAAGATACAATTCCTGATGAGGTGATGATCTTATGTTCATTCACAGGTTTGATTGATTCTGACGGCTCAAAAATGGAATGAATGAAGATAATAAGCAATATAAGCTGAGCGATTAACAACCTATACTTCTGCTTGGTCATACTCGCGAAGGGGCCTGAGAGGGTTCGCCTCGCTGACTGTTTCATTCGAGTATGTAAAATAAAGCCTTGATCATCAATGGCCTCTAACAACAGCGCTGACTGCTCGCCCATAAAGAAGCGAATTCTCTTTATCGCTTCCTGTAATTTAGCTTCTGTTCTATCTTCTTGAGGGATCTGTTGCAGCAGTTGATCTTTAGATAATACCTGATCTCTAAATCGTACTAATAGTTCGAGTACAGCAAATTCCACCTTAGCCATTTTCCAGCTGGTGTCGTTCGACTGATTTGATAGTGTTGATTGATTAATATCGAACCAACAGCAACCAATTTGCATACTTATTATACTCTTACCTATCATAGCGGCCAACCATTGTATCTATTCTTAGCAAACTCGTCTGTGATCACAATAGCGCCCGTATCAGTATTATAATGAATCGTGACAGGGCGCACACAAGCATTTGATTCATGTAGAAAAAGATAGATACAACTTGAAAGGTATGTACCTAAATAGTTAATAACCTGCTGAGAAGACATTAAATTTTAGGCAAACAAAAAGCGCCATACTGGCGCTCTTTTCACAGATATTGAGCTGACTAGAAAGAGTAAAGCAAGGTCATATTGGTTTCAGTATCAGTGCTCTTCTTATCATCGAGTGGCGCACTGTTATAACGAACGATTACCGCAAATTTCATCGCTAATGCACCAATGATGTTTGCCGTGATAGAGGTTTCAGAACGTCCCTCTAATGAATCGCCGTAATCGGCAACAAACATCTGTTTAAACTTTGAACTGTCAGTGATCTCAGTTTCAAAATTAGCCACGCCATGAACTACCCAGCTATCTTCAGTATCGTAGCCTGCAGTCTCAGCACTTTCATTATCTAGACGCTTATACTGATAACCAGGACCAATTTCGACATTAAACAAAGTCTTGCCAGTATCGACAAATTTATGACCGTAACCAGAAGAAACTGTCGATTTTGAGTCAAAGCCGGTGAACGGGTCTATCTCATGATTAGCATTGAAAAACATATAGCTAACGTCATTGAATTTATAATCAGCCTGAATTAGGCCGTAATAACGTTTCCCTGTAACTTCACCGGTATCTTCTTTATATAAAGCTTCTAAAAGATATTGGTTTTCCCAATTACCTAGTTCATGCTTCATATCAAGACGACCTTTGATAGATGTCGTCTCAGTATTACCTGTCGTCAGTGTTGCACCTAGCTCGGCATCACCACCAAAGATCTTATCGCCTTCAACAAAGTCTGCACCGGCTTGAGCAGCAAAAGGTGCCACCATTAAAATAGCAGAGGCTATCAGCATTTTTTTCATTTTTTACTACTCCGAAAGATCATATCCCTTAAAATCGGCGCAATATTAACACTGTGAAAACAGAATTGAAAACCTTGATACAGATTAAAATCATCTGTTAAATACACTAAAAACGGCTAACACAGCCATATATTCTAAATCCAGTAGATAAACCTACAGTGATAGTCAGAAAGCATCAGAAACAAAAATGCCCGCAATCAGCGGGCATTTTTAACAAGCACATTAGCGTCTATTAGTTAACTTGAGGATCAAGCTCACCAGACTGATAGGCTTTATACATAGCCTGTAATGACTTAGGCTTAATCTTAGAGCCCATACCTGCACAACCAAAAGCTTCATAACGGGTAGTACAGATATCAGCCATAGCTTCCATTGACGCTTTAAGGAATTTACGTGGATCAAATTCACTTGGGTTTTCAGCTAAGAACTTACGTACTGCACCCGTTGATGCAAGGCGTAGATCTGTATCGATGTTAACCTTACGTACACCGTGCTTAATACCTTCAACGATCTCCTCTAAAGGAACACCATAAGTCTCTGGCATTTCACCGCCGTACTCGTTTATCACTTTTAGCCACTCTTGCGGCACAGATGATGAACCATGCATCACTAAGTGAGTGTTTGGAATACGCGCATGGATCTCTTTAATACGATCAATACGTAGAACATCACCGGTAGGCTTACGGCTAAACTTGTAAGCACCGTGGCTTGTACCGATAGCGATAGCTAACGCATCGACATGGGTATCAGAAACAAAACGCGCCGCTTCTTCTGGTGTTGTTAGCATCTGATCCATAGTCAGGATACCCGCAGCACCAATACCATCCTCTTCACCAGCTTCACCCGTTTCTAAGCTACCTAAACAGCCGATTTCACCTTCTACAGACACACCACACGCGTGAGCGAAAGCGACTGTCTTACGTGTAACATCCACGTTGTAATCATATGATGCTGGCGTTTTACCGTCAGCCATCAAAGAACCATCCATCATTACCGAAGACATACCAAGCTGAATAGAACGCTGGCAGATATCTGGATCGGTACCATGATCTTGATGGATACATACAGGGATATCTGGGTACTGCTCAAGAGCAGCAGCCATTAGATATTTAAGGAACTGAGGACGAGCATACTTACGTGCACCAGCAGATGCCTGCACAATCACAGGGCTATCTGTTGCTTCAGCAGCTTGCATAATTGCACGCATCTGCTCAAGGTTATTCACGTTAAAAGCTGGAACGCCGTAGTCATGTTCTGCTGCATGATCAAGCATTTGTCGTAGGGAAATTAAAGCCATTTTTTACTCCAACAATAGGGGGAGAAGCTAACTGATTAAGTCAACAAATCCACCGAGGTCACTATCTTATGGACTGATTTTTATATGTTGAGACTCAGTTTTAAGCTAAGTCTCAACACGGTTTCTTTTTAAATTTTTGGAACACTTTTTAGCAGCCGTTACTATTTTTTTTATTAACAGCGGTTGTTTACCGCTATTACTGTTAACGACTACTCTAATGCTTTACTTGCCGCGAGATTCAAGCATTGCGACTGCAGGTAGCTCTTTACCTTCTAGGAACTCAAGGAATGCACCGCCACCGGTTGAGATGTATGAAACCTTGTCCGCTATCCCGTATTTATCTACTGCAGCTAAAGTGTCACCACCGCCAGCAATAGAGAACGCCTTAGACTCGGCAATAGCTGCTGCGATACGCTTAGTGCCTTCACCAAACTGATCGAACTCGAAAACACCGACTGGACCATTCCAAACAATGGTGCCCGCATTTTTCAAGATTTCAGCCAAAGCTTCACTACTATCAGGACCGATATCGAAGATCATATCGTCGCTAATCACTGCGCTCACAGCTTTAAGTGTTGCGGCAGCCGTTGGGCTAAACTCACTCGCAACAACCACATCAGTCGGCACTGGGATATCGCCACCACGGCTTTGCGCATTGGCAACCAAACGCTTAGCTTCGTCGATAAGGTCTGCTTCATAAAGAGACTTACCCACTTCATGGCCAGCCGCTGCAATAAAGGTATTCGCAATACCGCCGCCAACAACCAGTTGATCGACAATACCCGATAAGCTTTCTAATACAGTAAGCTTAGTCGAAACTTTCGAGCCACCTACGATAGCAACCAATGGACGTGCAGGATTATCCATCGCCTTACCGAGGGCTTCTAACTCACCCGCAAGTAAAGGACCTGCACAAGCAATTGGTGCATGCAAGCCGACACCATGGGTAGACGCTTGATCACGGTGAGCAGTACCGAAGGCATCCATTACATACACATCACAAAGCGCAGCGAGTTTCTTAGCTAGCGCTTCATCGTTTTTCTTCTCACCAACATTAAAGCGAACATTTTCAAACACGACCACTTCACCGACATTAGCTTCGACACCATCAAGGTAGTCTTTAGCTAAGCGCACTGGGCAATCGAGCGCTTTGGTCAAGTAGTCAACAACTGGCTGCAGAGAAAACTCTGGGTTATATTCGCCCTCTGTTGGACGACCAAGGTGAGACATCACCATTACCGCAGCCCCTTTCTCAAGCGCAAGCTTGATAGTAGGCAGTGCAGCACGAAGACGTGCATCGCTCGTCACAACACCTTCACTCACAGGTACGTTTAGATCTTCACGAATAAGTACACGCTTACTCTGTAGATCCAACGCTGACATATTAATAATCGCCATTTTCGTTTCCTTTAAAGTTAAAAATAAAAATTACAAAATCAAAACTTGTCAGTCTGACCGCTGGGACAAAACACCAAGCGGGCAAAATAAATTTTTGTACGGCCAAGACGCCAGCCTGTGGCCTATCGCTCCGCGGGCGGCTATGCCTATTCAACGGGCTTTGCCCTGTTAACACAGCCGGTTGCACAGCCAAGACGACAACCTGCGGTCTATCGCTCCGCGGACGGCGATGCCTATTCGACGAGCTTTGCCCTATAAACGAAGCGTCGTCTTAGCTCTTACAGCGAAGCACCGTCTCAGCAACTCTTACCTGCACAGCTGACACAGCGTCATCTGACCGCCATGGATGGCGGAAATGCCGATTATGCAGGAGCAATCATCGGCTTATCCTTTAGCTTTTAGCTTTTAGCTTTTAGCTTTTATCATCTCTAAACTGGTATCGAGCATACGGTTAGCGAAACCCCATTCGTTATCACACCACAATAGTAACTTAACTAAATGCCCATCACTTACACGGGTTTGAGTACCGTCTACAATGCTCGAACGAGGGTCGTGATTAAAATCACAAGAGACTAATGGCTCGTTAGTGTAGCCCAAAATTCCTTTATACAGCCCCTTAGCGGAATCACGTAATACTTGATTGACCAGCTTAATATCAACACGAGATTCAAGCGTCACTGAGACATCTATGGCGGTGACATTAATCGTCGGCACGCGTACTGAGATAGCTTCAAACTTATCTTTCATCTGCGGCAAGATTCGCTCTATTCCTCGAGCAAGCTTAGTATCGACAGGAATAATAGATTGACCAGCTGCGCGAGTACGACGTAGATCATCATGGTAGGCATCAATCACTTGCTGATCATTCATCGCTGAATGAATCGTGGTGATTGCGCCACTTTTTACTTTAAAGTACTTATCTAATACTTCTATGACAGGAACAATACAGTTTGTGGTACATGAGGCATTTGAAACCACAGTGTGTTCAGCTTTTAACTGTTCATGGTTAACACCATAAACAACCGTCGCATCAACATCACTCGATGAAGGATGGCTAATTAGAACCTGTTTAGCACCTGCATGAATATGAGCTTCACAACTTATCCTATCTGACAGTACGCCAGTTGCCTCATAAACAATATCTATATCAAGCTCAGCCCAAGGTAGGCACGTAGCATCGCTTTCATGTAATAGCTGAACGGAATCATCACCGATACACATACTATTGCCCTCAACACTCAATTCTACCGAGGGCTGAAAGCGACCATGTGTGGTGTCATATTTGGTAAGATGAAGAATTGCTTCAGGCTTTGCTAATTCATTGATTGCTACAATCTGAATCTGATCTCGCTTGCCCGATTCATAAACAGCACGAAGAATTGAGCGGCCTATGCGGCCATAACCATTAATTGCAACTCTGATCATTTCGCGATTATCATCCTATAAAAAAGCTAAGAACCTTGAAAGCTGATGGAATAGCTAAGCTCATAACGGGCGTTATTACTTCTAACATCAAGCTTGTTATCAAGAAAAAGTGTCACTTATCATGGTTCACTGCGATACCCATAACCAGCACAGAAGCAAGTATAGCTATTCAATGAAACAGGATAAAAGACCTAGCCAGCACAGTATCTAAACACATTAATGCACTGTTTTACTCTAGTTTTTGATGTAACAACGGCCTACCTTATAATGAACAATGCAATATGCACTGATAAAGGTAAGCCGTTAAATCATCACCCTAAGCAATCACCTAGGGGGCTGTTACTTTGAGAGGCGATTAAGCTAGCTCGTTTGCAACAGCAACAACATTCTCAACGGTGAAGCCGAAGTGCTTCATCAAGTCGCCACCAGGTGCTGACTCACCGAAGGTTGTCATACCGACAACAGCGCCGCCAAATCCAACATACTTGTGCCAGAAATCGACGTGAGCCGCTTCAATTGCTACACGCTTTGTCACAGAGCTTGGCAATACAGACTCTTTATAAGCGCCGTCTTGCTTATCAAACTCATTGGTTGAAGGCATAGATACTACACGCACCTGCTTACCTTGTTCAGTAAGTGCAGCAGCAGAATCAAGTGCAAGCTGAACCTCAGAACCTGTCGCGATAAGAATCAACTCAGGAGTACCAGCACAATCACTTAGTACATAGCCACCTTTCGCCACATTAGCCAACTGCTCAGCAGTACGTGCCTGTGCTTTCAAACCTTGACGGCTGAAGATTAGCGATGTTGGAGCATCACGACGCTCAATAGCATTCTTCCAAGATACAGCAGTTTCAGCTGCATCACATGGACGCCATACGTTCATGTTTGGAGTCATACGCAGGTTAGCAAGTTGCTCTACTGGCTGGTGAGTTGGACCATCTTCACCTTGACCAATTGAGTCATGGGTATAAACCCAGACGTTTTGGATACCCATCAATGCAGACATACGTACAGCATTACGCGCGTATTCCATGAACATCATGAACGTTGCACCATAGTTGATGAAACCACCGTGAAGTGATGCACCATTCATGATACCGCTCATACCGAATTCACGTACACCGTAGTAGATGTAGTTACCAGCAGGATCGTCTTGAATACCTTTAGAACCAGACCATAGTGTCAGGTTAGAACCAGCTAAATCTGCCGAGCCACCTAGCATTTCAGGTAAGATAGCACCAAATGCGCCGATTGCGTTTTGTGAGGCTTTACGACTCGCAATACCTTCAGCCTTATCTTGGCACTCTTGAATGAAAGCTTGTGCTTTTTCTTCAAAGTCAGCAGGAAGATCGCCAGTGATAACACGGCGCTTATATTCAGCAGCAAGTTCAGGGAATGCAGCTTCATATGCAGCAAACTTGTCGTTCCAGCTTGCTTCACTTGCAGCACCTGAATCTTTAGCATCCCAACCCGCGTAAACGTTTTCTGGAATTTCAAATGCAGCGTGATCCCAACCAAGGAACTCACGTGCAGCTGCAATTTCAGCATCACCGAGTGGTGCACCGTGACAATCATGGCTACCAGACTTGTTAGGCGAACCAAAACCAATCGTTGTCTTACAACAGATCATCGTTGGCTTGTCTGTTACTGACTTAGCTTCTTCAATAGCAGCACGAATTGCAGCGCTATCATGACCATCAACGTCAGCAATGACATGCCAGCCATAAGATTCGAAACGCTTAGGCGTGTCATCGGTGAACCAGCCTTCGACGTGTCCATCAATAGAGATACCGTTGTCATCCCAGAACGCCACTAACTTACCAAGACCTAAAGTGCCAGCAAGTGAACAGGCTTCATGAGAGATACCTTCCATCAAACAACCATCGCCAAGGAAGCAGTAAGTGAAGTGGTCAACAATATCGTGGCCAGGTTGGTTAAATTGTGCGGCCAATGTCTTCTCAGCAATCGCCATACCCACAGCATTACTGATACCAGCGCCTAGTGGGCCAGTCGTCGTTTCAACACCTGGCGTGTAACCATACTCAGGGTGACCCGGTGTTTTTGAATGTAGCTGACGGAAGTTTTGAAGCTCTTCAATTGGAAGTGCATAACCTGTCAGGTGAAGCAAAGAGTAGATAAGCATAGAGCCGTGGCCGTTTGATAAGATGAAACGGTCACGATCAACCCACTCTGGGTTATTTGGGTTGTGCTTAAGGAAGTCATTCCAAAGCACTTCAGCGATATCTGCCATCCCCATAGGTGCACCTGGGTGACCAGAATTGGCTTTTTGAACGGCATCCATGGTTAATGCACGGATTGCGTTAGCGAGTTCTTTACGAGATGACATGCTCTCTCCTGCTTGTTTTGAGGTCTAAGACATCGAGCGCCATTAAATAAGCACTTAAAACTTGTTCGATGCCCTACTGCAAATTTTGGAGCCATATTTTCGCCCACATAACCCATGGACGCAAACGATAATTCACCAAATCACGATATTTCCCTATAAGGAATAGGGGAAAAACCACCATATGAAAACACAGTTTTCTCAATTGCTGCTATATGACAAATATTTACCTTATTTCAATAAAGTAAATAATCTTTAGCTATGCAACTGATAACTAGAGGGTAATAACTTAAAAGCACGGCAGTTTTGTATCTTCGATGTCACAATATGAGTGATTTTTTAACGAACAGGGGTGATCAATCGCTTTTTTTGAATTAATATAGACGTCTAGATGTAGATACTTCTACACATTCAAATTGTTCAACGATGAGACTTCCCACCATGGCAAAGCACTTGTTTACTTCTGAATCAGTTTCAGAAGGTCATCCAGATAAAATCGCCGATCAGATTTCTGATGCGGTATTAGACGCAATTCTAGAGCAAGATCCTAAAGCTCGTGTTGCCTGTGAAACCTATGTAAAGACCGGTATGGTCATGGTTGGTGGTGAAGTTACGACTTCAGCTTGGGTTGATATCGAAGAGATCACTCGTAAGACCGTACGTGAAATTGGCTATATCAATTCAGATATGGGCTTTGATGCCGACTCTTGCGCAATTTTAAATGTTATTGGTAAACAGTCTCCAGACATCAACCAAGGTGTTGATCGCGCCGACCCTAAAGAGCAAGGCGCTGGTGACCAAGGTCTAATGTTTGGTTATGCCAACAACGAAACCGACGTACTTATGCCTGCGCCAATCACATACTCGCACAAGCTAGTTAAGCGTCAATCTGAAGTACGTAAAGACAAGACACTGCCTTGGTTACGCCCAGATGCTAAGAGCCAGGTAACATTTGCTTATAACAACGATGGTAGCATCGCAGGTATCGACGCTGTAGTGCTTTCAACTCAGCATTGTGACAGCGTAAGCCAAGCAGACCTTATTGAAGGTGTAATGGAAACCATTATTAAGCCTGTACTGCCGGCTAAATGGTTATCAAAAGAGACTAAATACTTCATTAACCCAACTGGCCGTTTTGTTATCGGTGGCCCAGTAGGCGATTGTGGTCTGACTGGTCGTAAGATCATCGTTGATACCTACGGCGGAATGGCTCGTCACGGTGGTGGTGCTTTCTCAGGTAAAGACCCATCAAAAGTTGACCGTAGTGCGGCTTATGCAGCACGTTACGTCGCTAAGAACATAGTGGCAGCAGGCCTTGCTGAGCGCTGTGAAATTCAAGTGTCTTACGCCATCGGTGTTGCAGAGCCAACTTCAATTAGCGTAGAAACTTTCGGTACAGCAAAAGTTGCAGAGGAGCTATTGATTGCTCTTGTACGTGAGCACTTTGACCTTCGCCCGTATGGCTTAACTGAAATGCTAGATCTGGCTCGTCCTATCTACAAAGCGACTGCAGCATATGGCCACTTCGGACGTGAAGAGTTCCCATGGGAGCGCACTGATAAAGCTGAAGCACTCAAGGCAGCCGCTAAGCTTTAAGCCTATTTAAACGATTCGTTTAAAACTAAAACCGCCTATTGGCGGTTTTTTTGTGCCTGTTACCTCTCCATACAGCGCACCAAAAAATGTCTATGAATTTTGCCCAATGCTGCTAGGTTATAAAATTCAGCTTCTATTCAGTGAGTCGACTGTACACTGCACAGCTTATTTTTATCTCCTCACCATTTAAAGAGGATCAAGGAGTAATAATGGATAGCAATATAGGGAAATTAATCCTCGCGGTCATTCTAGTTTCAACGTCACTGTATTGGGGGCTTGATAACCTAAACAGTAATATAGACAGTCAAGAAACTAACGATTCAACGGGTAAATTAAGCGTTCAACAAGATAGTCAGAGTGACGCTTTAGAGTCAGCTAACAGTAACCACCCTAAACTGGCTAAAGATATTCCTTCGATCCCAGCAAAAGATGTCGTCCTCAGCTCACTGGACGATCTTATTGCACTATTTGACTCCCTTAATTACAACACCCAAAGCTGGTTAGAGGGAAACCGTGAGGTGCCAAGGCTGACCTTCGAAGGGGTCAGTGAAAGCTGGCAACAGACGTCACATCAAATTCCTGTACAGCAAAAGAAAATGGTTTTCTTTCGTTTAATGGCGCCACTCATCTTAGTCTCCAACGAAAATATTTTACTCGAACGACAACAGATAAAATCAGCGGCTCTGACATCCACTGCACTGATTAAATTAGCCCAAAAATATAAAGTAGTAACTGACGTAAATACCCCGTTAACTGAGGGTGATAGAGCCTCATTACTACAAAGAGTCGATATCGTGCCCCCATCGCTAGTATTAGCTCAAGCAGCAGAAGAGAGCGGCTGGGCAACATCAAGGTTTACTTTAGAGGGCAATGCATTCTTTGGTCAGTGGGACTTTAGCGGCAACGGCATGATCCCTAAGCAGCAACGAAAAGAGTTAGGCAATTATGGCTTGGCACGATTTGATACACCATTAGCGTCAGTTGAAGGTTATATGCTTAACCTTAATACCAATAATGCTTACCAGAAACTGCGTTTACTTCGCGAAGAGTTACGAGATAACAATGAGGCGATAACAGGTCCTATCCTCGCAGGTACCTTAGATAAATATTCTGAACGCGGACAAGCATATATCGATGGCATCCGTGAACTGATCCGCTACAACAAGCTCGATCAGGTCGACGAAGCTTATCTAACCAATGCTGCACCACTACACCTGATAGGTAAAAATCAATAGATTAACGCTAAGGGGAGCTGTGGCTCCCTTGTTACCCTATGGTCAAAGCAAGATTATTCAGCTGCGATAAGATAATGGATGCCCACTGCTATTGAGCCTAGGCTATTGAGTCAGGGCTATTGATTCAGCGCTTAGCGCACTGCGCAGCATAGAAAACGATTATGTGGTACTAGGAGCTGAGCACCTTTTGTGGCACAAATAGCTAATAAACGTAAACATGCCAATGCCGAGCCCATCGGCTAAAATATCATAAATATCAAAGGTTCGAGTAGGAATATAGTATTGAGTCCCCTCCTCTAGAAGCACAAATACAATGACTAGCAAACTGCCTTTATAGAGTCTTGGCTCAAATGAGCGTAAAGATAGCTTGATTGTGGCAAAGTTTAACGTGAAGTTCGCGCATAGAGTAAGTAAACCAAATAGCAAGATATGACCTAATTTATCACCGTAAGGTATTGCGCCAACCAGCTCAAAGAGAATGCTATGACCCCCAGTATTTGCTGTATATATCATCCACACAATAAACATGAAGAAACTTGAGCTTATTGCATAAACGATTCTCTTACGATTTGTACGGGTCATTCCATCATCTCATGCAGTCTGATGGCGTAACTCTATCGCATATAGGTATAAAAATACTGAAGATTGAGAAAGTTTAATCGAGCCTAGCAGTGATCAAAGTGGGCATGATCCATACAGATAAATTCAATCTGCTGCAGCGTAAGCACAGGGACATCTATCTCCCTTAAACGACTTTTCTCTATACGGTCTATCTCTGTACTCTGCTCTGAGGCGTCTAATACCTGCACTTTTGCAGCATAACTTGCAGTGTTCCCACAATGGATCCAATGCCCAAGCCACTTTATACAATAGATAGGCTGATTTAACTCATTGGTTTCATCAAGGTTTGATTGTGTCTGTTCACTTGGGCCAAAAGGGCTGGCTTCATAAGCTAGCGGCCGTTCCTCTTGCTCCTGAATTTTGTTTGTAGCACTGCTTGATGAGACTAATGCAAAGACGAGCTTGAGGTTATCAAACGATGACAGAGAGACCTCTGCATAACGTTTAAGATCACGCTGTAAATTATCCACTTTTTCATTACTTGTTTGCATAAACCTAGTTCCTATAACGATTCACCAATGCAGTGACTTAGTGCTCAACTCTCAGGCTTGTGATTAATCCGTTGACGCTGCAAGTAAATAATAATCTCTATCATCAAAACTAAAAAAGTCTAACACCTGCATCGAAGCTTTATTGGTGTGAGCCGAAAATGATGCCATATTATCTTCAGCAATAAAGGTAACCATGTATCGATACTCAGGGTTAATCTGCTTTTTTATTCCATTGACTAGCAATTTAAACAGACCTTGGCCCCGATACGACTGCTTTATCCAGATAGGACCATATTGGCAGCTGTTTTTCTTAGTTAGCTGAGTATTATCGAGACTAAACTGATGTAATTTATTGAGGATATTTCTATACACTGGCCAATTTTCAAAAAATGACCAAGTTCCAGCTAAAACATAACCGACTATTTCACTAGATGCAGTGTCATCTGACTCGGCAACACATATCCAATGATGCTCAATAAGCTGCTTTAACTCAGCCTTACCAAAGGCTTGTCCGTCTAAAGACGTTTGCGCTCCAGCATTTAGCTCATCATTAAGATGCATCTGTTCCAAATCAACAAGTTGTTGAAGATCCCCTTGGTGGGCAGGCCTTATATTCATGCTTTAGCTATAACTCAACAGATAATAATAGATCCTGAATTATATACTTAATTGATATAAAAGTTACTGTTCAATAATGCTTGAAACAGCGATAACCATGGCAATTGTTTGCATAAAACCGGGATGGCTACCACACTTAGCAGATATTGAGATGACTATGCATTAGGTTCCCATGCTTCCTGAAACCGTCGATACAAGTATTAGTTTACTTGAGAGTGATAACACTCAGCTCAACTTAGTTCGTTGGATGCACCAATGTGAATTAATGAAGCGTTATTATGAAGCTGATGTCGTGTTTATCATTCAGGAAACAGGCAGCCATTTTGAGGTCATAGTCAGCTCAATAAGCAACTCTAGGCTCTTCACCACAGGCACAAGCTTTGAAAAAGATAACCTGTTATTTCAGCATTTAGTTCACTCACTTCCTGATGGTCTCAATATCGACCTATCTCAACATAGCTCGCACCCACTACCTGAAGAGCTAGCTCAAGCGAACAACCTGTTAACTAGGCCAATTCTTTGGCCTGATGGGGCTCACTTTGGGTGTATATGTGTTCTTAATGCCAAAATAACCTCATCTGCTAGTAACTCTTTTATGCTAGAGCCTTTTCAAGTATTACTGCAGCAGGAACTGACACTTTATTGCCAAACCCAACGCATTGAATCCCTCTCTATGCGTGACAGAGAGACAGGAATGCTCAATCAATATGGGTTTATTATGATGGCTCCTAGGCAACTCAGTTTAGGTCGCCGCTTTGGTGCCCACGCAGGTGTAATATTTTTCGAACTCTATTCAGTACATTCCCCCGAAATGATTGAAGAAAAGCACCATAGGTTACTTGGTAATATTATCCAAGATACAATACGAACTGCAGATATCGCCGCTCACTATAATGACAACCAGTTCGTTGTGCTGGTTTTCGTGGATTCTGAAATAGATCTGTTACACATAGGAAGGCGAGTCGACAAGCTGATTTTTCAACAAAACGAACAACTCAAAGTTGATTCCAGTTGTAACTACTTCACTCCTGACTCAACAGTAAAATTAGCCCCTATGTTAGAAGAGTCTAAAAAAGGCTTAAAGTCTGAACAACTTAAGCTTGAGCAGCTGAGGCTAGAGCAGCAAGAAAGCGAACAAGAAGCGTCAGCTTCTTAAGGCTTAAAGTTCTCAAGAACTAGCCATGTATTTCACTAAACGATGGCGACTTATACTCAAATAGTAATAGTCGAACACTCTGTTCTTTAAAATCACCGTGTTTAGATATTCTCTAACCTATAAAACTCAGTATACTAATTGTATTAACAGGTGTTACAAAACCTGCTGTTGTTTAAAACAGTGGCTAATCCCCTTTGACTTCAACCTAAGAGTGAGATGATTTATGTTACCCCAAAGCAAACAAGACACTCTTTGGCTTAGGGAGCAGGACCATGCTGCAATCAACCTACATAGATGGCAACAACAGGTAGAGTTGTTAAGCAACTTTTACCGCTCTGATATCAGTGCAATCTTGCAAGTGAATAACAGCAACTTTCAAATTGTGTCGAGTCAACAGAGCCAAGATTTTGGTCTTAAAGGTGGCTTGATTTTCCTTGATGAAAATTTATTAGCCATGATTGAAACCCACAATGGTGTAGGTCTCCTCACTACAACTGGCGCTTCTCTTAGCGGCCAACTATCTCAATTTAGGCAGGTATTGGTTGAAGTCATATTTTGGCCCGATGGTGAGCTCTTTGGCTGCGTTGTTATCTGCAATCCAAACCAGCAGAAGTTTAGAGATAAATTACGGCCATTAGTTGAAACAACCCGCTCGTTGGTTCAATCAGAGTTGAAGCAGCTGTTCTTAATGAATCAAGTAAAGATGTTATCGGTTCAAGACGAGCATACCTGCATGCTGAATAAGTATGGCTTTAGCTTAATGGCGCCTAGGCAGCTCAGCTTGAGTCGACGCTTTGGATCCCATGCGGGAATCGTTATGGTTGAAGCGATATTCGACAGCCCAAACAAAGTTAACTCGGAAACAAAATTACGCTTACTCGCTAGAATCATTCATAACAGTTTAAGAGATGCAGATGTATCGGCCAGAATTAGTGAAAACCAATTCATCATCCTCTGCTTCATCGACAATGAGTCAAATTTAGATGCGCTGGTTCTTCGCTTGAAAAAACAGTTCGCTAAAGAAGCCAAAGCGGTAAAAGTGATCACAGGGCAGAGCTACTTTGCTCCAGATATCCAAATTAGCTTAGATCCAATGCAAAACCAGGCAAGAGAAAGTTTAAACCTTAGCCGTCTTGAGCTACAAAATAACCATAAGCCACAATAACTAGTTGGCTGCCTGAAAGCTTACGGTAATCTGAGTTACTGCTTCTCTTGTGCTCTTGCCCACTGTACAAAGAGCACAATAGGAAAGGGAGAGATAAACACTAAACCAAGCCCTATTAAGCTTGAAACAGCAACCATGCCAGTAATCTCTAATGTTATATCTGTAAAAAGATAACCAACAACTCCAGCCAAAAGCATGAAGAAGCCCAGCCAATGCAATAGTTTTAATGCTTTCATTACACTTTATCCCTCAATATCGCGTTATCGCTTTTTATCTTGCCGTAAACTTGCCACAATATAAGCATAAACTTACTTGGATCCCAGCCATGTCTTTAAAATCTTTCTTAATCGCGACATCTCTTTTCGGCTTAGCCGCTTGTCAAAGCACAGTGAATGAACCACCAAAGGAGCAGCAAATTGCACTTACTGGCACATGGCAAATAGAAGCTATAGCGGGGAAAGCTGTGATTGACTACAGCCCTGCTCAGCTCATCTTTAGCGAAGATGGAAAACTCAGCGGTAATAACAGCTGCAATAATTTCTTCGGCAGCTACATAGTCGAAGGTTCATCAATCTCTTTAACCCCAGCAGGAAGCACAATGAAAGCCTGTGTTGATGCATTAATGGCTCAAGAGCAGCAGGTGATGACCAATATGCCAGAAGTCAGTTCACTCCAGCTTTCAAAGGGCAAGCTTCGCTTAAATGATAGTGAAGGAAAAACACTCTTTATAATGAGCAAAATTTAAATAAAAAAACCGCTTTTCAGCGGTTTTTTACTCTCTGCCCTAAACCCACTTTTTCAGGTACAGATCTTTACATCACAAGCTAGCTTTCACTTACTCAGCTAGTTTGTTGTCTCGTCGACTCCTGCTCTGCAGCTGAATTAGCGACTATCGCAGCACTATCTTCCGAGTTAGCATTAAAGTGGCTTTCATCAAGCTCCCCTTCAGACTTTGCAATAACCGTTGTAGCTACAAGATCGCCTGAGACATTCACGACTGTACGTGCCATATCTAATACACGATCGATACCAGCAATCAATGCAACCCCTTCAAGTGGAAGACCGACTGTTGTTAACACTAAGGTCAACATAACTAAACCAGCACCAGGTACTCCTGCGGTACCGATCGAAGCAAGCGTCGCGGTAAGAATAATCGTGATGTAGTCAACCCAAGTCAGATCGATACCAAAAGCTTGTGCAACAAATAACGCTGTCACCCCTTGATATAAAGCTGTGCCATCCATATTGATGGTCGTCCCCAGAGGCAAAACAAAGCTTGAAATCCTCTTATTGATCCCCAGCGACTCACTGGCGCACTTCATACTCGCAGGCAAGGTACCAGCAGAGCTCGATGTCGTATAAGCCACAGCAATCGCATTACTTATCCCTTTAAAAAACTGCACAGGATTTAGGTTTGCAAACAACTTAAGCACTATGCTGTAGAAGCCCACAATATGCAGGAAACAGCCTATATAGACGGCAATGACCACCTTGATTAATGGCATTAACATCTCAATACCATACTCACCAGCGACCCAAGCCATTAAGCCAAATACCCCATAAGGCGCTAACTTCATTACCATATCGGTTAGCTTATACATAGCTTCAGCTAAGCTCTCAAACACCTTAATTGCTGGTTTGCCACGCTCTCCGATAAGAACCAGTGCGATACCAAGTGCTACAGCAAACACAATAACTTGTAAAATCTTACCGCTCGCTAGTGCTGCAATAGGGTTGGTAGGAACAATGTTTATCAAGGTCTCCATTACTGTTGGCGCTTCTTTTACTGCAGCCGCAGCAAGAGGGTCGGCCTGCATCCCAAGCCCTGCACCTGGCATCATAAAATGACCAACGGCAAGGCCAAGCGTAATAGCAATTGATGTCGTCCCTAAATAGAAAGCGAATGATTTAAACCCTATGCGCCCCATCCGTGCAGTATCTTGCATCGAGGTCACACCAACAATCAGCGAGCAAAATACCAAAGGAACAATCAGCATCTTAATAGTATTAACAAACAGAGTGCCTAAAGGCTTTAATACGACAGCTTGCTCACCCAAACTTAGCCCTGTAGTAATACCTAGCAGCATACCGATAAGAATTTGAAGCCAAAGGGGGACAGACATCCATTTTGACCAGATTCGGCCAAGAGCAGACGATTTATGTTCAGACATTTTTTTACCTTGAATATAAAAGATAGGGACGTGTTTTAACGTTATTTTTTTAGCGTATTTGAAGGGAAAGGCTTATATATATCTTGTTATTTTTACCTCACCTCGAGCGGGAAGCGAGATTAGCACACCGACTATGCCTCTGAAGTGATCCTAATCATGCCCTTCAAATAGACAGCCCTCTATGTCAACAAATCGAAAAAAAGGCGAGCAGCACTAAGGAAAGTATAATATTTCCCCCTTTAAAATATGGATTGTTTATCTCTCATTCGCAGTTCTACTTTAACTACGCGTCAAACGTACCCGTTTTCTCCCGCTTATCTATCTCCATTTTATGTAGCGCTGCTGGCGGTTGCTCTCGCTCGATAAGGTAGCTCCAATAGGCATCATCAAACCCTCGAAAAAGTTGTTCTGTTTTTCCTTCAGATTTAAGAATTAACCACCACCACACAACTCCCCAGGCACCAAACGTCAGCAAAGTTAATATGAAATGAATAGGCTTATTTAACTCTACTGCACTTTTATTCGACTCCTCTACAGGTTCTCTCATATCAGCCTCAACGTCCGGGTTAAACTGTGCCTCGTTAGCAGCGTCTCTTTGCAATAGGTCCCCCTCTTTCACCACTTTTCCGCTCTGGCTCTGGATGTCACGGCAACAATCAACAGAGCGATTACCTTTTAACTTGAAAGACTTCAGATCCGAAATAGCGCTAAGCCGATGAACTCGAAATTTATAATGCTGTGATGCCATAAGTCTCTCCTTCTGGGTGTCCCTATTACTAAAAAGTCTAGCAGAGTTAGACTTTAGTCGAATAAAAAGATCGCCTCCTGATAAAAACATTCCAACCACGACTTGGGTGAAAAATGGTAAAGTGCATCACTCTAAGAATCAGGCAGTGGAAAAAGAGTCGATATGAAAATAAGAAAAGGCCAAGCATCCGATCTCAATGCGCTCGTTCAGTTTAATCAAGCGATGGCGCTTGAAACAGAAGACTTAACGCTAGATGCACGGCAACTAACAAAAGGGGTTAATACCTTACTTTCTCAACCTGAAAAAGGCTTCTACTTAGTGGCTGAAATTGACGGAGAGATTGCAGGATCTTTAATGGTAACTTTTGAATGGAGCGATTGGCGAGCGCTGGATTACTATTGGATTCAAAGTGTCTATATAAGACCCCAAAACCGTCGACAAGGCATTTACGGCAAGCTGTATCAAGCGGTAAAAGACATCGCTAAAGATAACGGTGGAGCAGCAAGCTTCAGGCTCTATGTGGAGCAGGAAAACACTAAAGCACAACAGACTTATCAGAAGTTAGGTATGGAGCAAAGCTATTACCTGATGTACGAAGAGAAATAGCGAGAGCGAACGCTTCGAGGGCGTTCGCAAGCTCACTACGAGTACGGGAACAAGTTCCCTGCTAGAGCGCTTCGCTGTAAGAAACGAGGATAAGCTAAGAAACAAGCAACAACTTATCGCTTTTGACTTACCTTTTCCTCGTAGGCCGTCCTCGCAGTGACAACGTCACGATCTCGAAGGCGCTTTCAGCCGTCCTCAAAGACCTAAGGTCGCCCTCGCAGCTATCTTTACGCGCAGATACTGGTGACTTTGATAGCTAAGCCACCTTGGCTGGTTTCACGATATTTAACGTGCATATCTTTGCCCGTTTCATAGCTTAGATACCTTGCTATCACCTTCTCTAAGCCCCATTTACAACTCAACGGTTGACCAGCTAACGCCTTAATGTCTTGATGTCTTAGGTATAAAAAAGGCCATCTAATGATGACCTCTCTCTACACTGTCTACCCTATCCACTGATTAAGCGCAGATACTGGTGACCTTGATAGCTAAGCCACCTTGGCTGGTTTCACGATATTTAACGTGCATATCTTTGCCCGTTTCATACATGGTCGCTATCACCTTATCTAAGCTCACTCTTGGCTCACTATTACGGCGCATCGCCATCCGCGATGAGTTAATCGCTTTAACTGCTGCAATCGCATTTCGCTCGATACAAGGCACCTGTACTTGGCCAGCGACAGGATCACAAGTTAAACCTAAGTTGTGTTCCATGCCTATTTCAGCGGCAATACAGACTTGAGAAGGATTCGCGCCCATGATTTCAGCTAAACCTGCAGCAGCCATTGAGCATGCCACGCCAACCTCTCCCTGACAGCCCACTTCGGCTCCAGAGATAGATGCATTGCGCTTGTATAACGAACCAACTGCAGCTGCGGCTAGATAGAAACGCGTATACTCCTGCTCACCCATAGGTTGAATGAACTTATCGTAATAGGCCATTACCGCAGGAATAATACCTGCAGCCCCATTGGTCGGTGACGTCACAACCCTGCCACCGGCGGCATTTTCTTCACTCACAGCAAGGGCGAACATATTCACCCAGTCAACCACAGCCATCGGGTCTGAACAGAGTCTTTCATTTGTCATCAGCTGACGATAAAGTGCTGGCGCACGTCTTGGTACTCGCAAAGGTCCTGCAAGCACACCTTCAGTTCGACAACCTCGTTCGATACCACTTTTCATCACATCCCATACAGCCCCAAAGCCTTTATAGATATCAGCTTCACTATGGAATACTTTCTCATTTTCCATCATAAGCGCACTAATACTCATGCCGTTTTCAGTACAGCTCTCAAGGAGTTCTGAAGCATAAGAATATGGAAATGGCACAATCACTTCGTTAGCAGCAGCTAAACCAAAGTGCTCTTCATCAACAATAAAACCACCACCCGTAGAGTAATAGGTCTTACTCAGTACTGACTTATCATCAATATAAGCATGAATAGACATACCATTTTCATGTAAAGGTAATGCATGCTGGTGAAATGTCACAGAGCCTTCAGGAAATTGAACTTGATGAGACTCAGAGCCCAGATATAACAGGCCTGTTTGCTCAATCTGTCGAATCGTCTCAGGAATGGACTCAATATCAACACTTTCAGGGCTATTTCCACCTAGACCCATCAAGATAGCGATATCTGTATGGTGGCCTTTACCAGTTAACGACAGAGAGCCATAAATATCGACACTCATATGAGTCACTTGGGTCAAATTGCCCTGCTGACGTAATTCATCGACGAACTCTTTTGCGGCCTTCATCGGCCCGACAGTGTGTGAGCTCGATGGACCTACACCTATCTTAAAAATATCAAATGCGCTAAACATATTTACCTCTTAATCCATTGAGGAGCTGACATGAGGAAGGGTCAGCAGATTAGTCTGCTGACCCATAAAACAACGATTTATTGGAGCGGGGTTAACCAGCCTTACGACAACATGCCAAACAAGATAGCAGTCATTGCAAGTAGACCAGCAATCACAACGAAGATGTTGCTGATACGACCACGGTATGCTTTAAGAGCGGGTACTTTATGAACTGCATACATAGGCATTAGATAAAGGATTGCCGCAATGATTGGACCACCAAGCGCTTCAATCATACCTAAAATACTTGGGTTAATTACCGCAACGCCCCAGATAGTGACAAACATAAAGCCTAAGATGAACTTATCGACTTGCTTACCTGAAACGTCTTTCTTACTACTTCTTAGCTGCTTGGTAATGATACCTTTCATCCCTTCTGTCGCACCCATGTAGTGACCGAAGAAAGAAGATACAATCGCAATCACAGCGATAATTGGGCCGAAGTAGCTGACGAAGCCACTCGCGTGAACATTTGCAAGGTAAGAGAGGATCGGTAGGTTTTGCGCCTTAGCTTCTGCTAGTTGTGCAGGGCTTAATGAAAGCACACAAGAGAAAACGAACAGCATCACAAAACCAACCAACATCATAGTGGTATTGCGCAAAATCACATCAGCTTTCTTTGCTGCATTTTGTCCATGCTCACGCTTCAGGGCAACAGAGAACTGCGAAATAGCCGGAGAGTGGTTGAAGGCAAAAACTAATACCGGAATCGTTAACCATACCGTACCTAAGAACTCACCAGCTTGAGGTACCTGAAGTAGCGCATCTGTCTTCCAGCTAGGAATGAGATATAGCGACATGAACGCAAGAATAGCCACCAATGGATACACGAGGAACTGAGTCACTTTTAGCATCAGTTTCTCACCTGACACCATCACCGACATCATAGCCACAATAAGTAAGCCTGAAAGGATCCAGCGTGGAGGCGATGCAAAGCCAAGCTGGTTAACAATAAAACTATCGACAGTATTGGTTATTCCGACACCATAAATAAGAACAATCGGGTAGATAGCAAAGAAGTACAAAACAGTGATGGCCTTACCGGCGCCAACACCAAAATACTCCTCAACCACATCAGTAATGTCACTCCCCTGCTTTTGAGAAGCACAAACAAAACGGGATAAACCACGGTGTGCTAAGTAAGTCATTGGCCCAATGATCAGTGCCATCATCACCAGTGGCCAAAAACCACCCATGCCTGCATTAATTGGGAGGAAAAGGATACCGGCACCTACAGCGGTTCCAAATAAACTCAGCATCCAAGTTGTATCTTTACGAGTCCAGCCTTGACTAGCCGTTGACGTTACTTGGGAGTCAGTAGAGTTGGCAGGAGAGACGCTTGTTTCATTTTGCATAAACATTACCTTTGAGGTGTTAATAACACCTTTGGTTTTGAGGTATAAACAGTAACTTCAAAAAACTTTTTATCTTCGAAGTCAGAGCAAATTTCAGGCTCAGAATATAGATCTCAAAGAGTGAAAAATTGATCTAGAACGGGGTTTTGTAATCAAATTTCAGAACTCGCTCATATTGGGATCAATGTCTAATTTATCATGCGCTAAATCTTCATCCTGATTGCACCTTTGCAACCAAAGCGAACCTTGAATTAACATCAAGAACACATATATTACCTTGCGGTGATATTCAAAAAATTAACCAGAACCAGCTCGCGCAGCGCATTGTCACACAAAGCCAGATATTTGAGAGGTTGACTTACAATTCAATGCCAGAGATTGAACTAGATCACAGTGTTTATCCCTAGGCAAATGAGAAATTGGGGGTGTGATCCACTATACGTTTTACATTTAAGCCATAGTGACCCAGGTCATACATTAGTTTTTTTCATTGCTGAGCACGCCTCAATAAAACATTAAAGATACAAAGCTGAGGCAAATATTGGTCAACTGCGCCTGCAGAGCTAATGTAATTTTATTACCTAAATAGCCTCAATTTTTATCTGCATAAGCGCAAATACTGGCCATTCACGGCAATGAAATTAGGTATAATCACCACAAGCCAAATAGATGACATTCGAGAACTATGAATCACATTGCAAGCTCCAACAAAATATCTCTGTTAGTTGGATCTAAGAATCCAGTCAAAATCAATGCCGCAAAACAGGCTATAAGTCAGTTCTTTCCTGAAATTGAAATCGAATGTAAAGGTGTCGACGCACCTTCAGGTGTCGCTGAACAACCTATGACAGATACTGAGACCCGCATTGGTGCAGTCAATCGAGTTAAATACTGTCAAAGCCTTTCAACACAGACAGATTCAAAAACATGTGAGCTCTTTGTCGCCATGGAGGGAGGAGTCGATCTGTTTGAACATGGGCCAGCCACCTTTGCTTACACTGTCATTGCCACCCAAAACCAGCTCAGTGTTGGACGAAGTGCTTTACTCCCGCTGCCACCTTCTATCTACAACGCACTGACCGAGGGCGAAGAGTTGGGCAATGTTATGGATAGGGTATTTAATACTCAGAACATAAAACAAAAAGGTGGGGCTATCGGCTTATTAACCCATGGGCGCGCTACCAGAGAAAGCATCTACACTCAGGCGCTCATACTGGCAATGGCCCCCATACTCAATCCTGAGCTTTATGAGGATTAACCACTCAATACTAGAACGATGCAAGTAGTGGCTCTTGTCTGCTTTACATTAGCTGTTGCTTGCATTCTGTAACTTATGAGCTTAAGTTAGATAATCTTAATATATTCAAGACTAAATGGCGGTTAATGAATAGGTATACCTGTCTCCCCTTCCATCAAAATTCACCACTTTAATCTGCTATCACTTGCAATCTAGGTTATAACCCCCTAAGTTAGTTGTAACTCGCAACTATTATTGACCAAGTTCTTTTCCTGTAGTCTTAAAGAAAATGGCTAAAAATGACCGTAACACCAGAAGGTACAGATATGCCACAAAGTCAAAACGGATACAGCCAACAAGGCTCAGAATTAAGAGCTGTTTCAAGAAAAATAGTTAGGCAACTGGGTGTATTAGACTCAGCATGTGGTGATCTCCCCCTTACTCCAGTTCAAGCTCATGCCCTTATTGAATTAAGTCATGGTGCCATCTCTATTAAAGAGCTAGCAGTACAGCTCAATGTCGATAAATCTAATGCCAGTCGAGCAGCCACTCACCTTGTGGAAAAAGGCTTTGCAGAAACCAAAAGCAATCCCAGAGATTGCCGTAGCTTACTCGCTCAACTCACCCCCCAGGGCAGAAGGCTATTACAGAAGTTAGATCGCCAACAGAACATCATATTCGAACAGATATTGTCTCAGCTATCTCCAGATGAAACCGATCAGATAGAGCTAGCGCTCAGTCGTTACCATAAGGCGATACAGCGGGCGCAACTGCAACAAGATTATCAAATTCGTGAAATTACAGCGGATGATGATTTGGCTATGGCCAATGTCATTCGAGAGGTCTCTGCTGAATATGGGTTAACAGCCGATAAAGGCTATGGTGTCGCAGATCTAAGTTTAGATAAGCTATCCCAAGAGTATCAAAGCCAACAAGCTAGGTATTGGGTCATAGAGAAGGAGGGCGAGATACTCGGCGGTGGTGGAATTGCCAAGCTATCGACAAACAATAGTGAAGTAAATAATAGTGAAGTGAATAATGATGAACAGGTCTGTGAACTACAAAAAATGTATTTCAGCCAAGCATTGCGCGGCAAAGGCTTTGCCAAACGACTCGCTTTTATTGCACTAAAATTTGCCCGTGAGCAGGGTTATCAAGCCTGCTATCTCGAAACTACCGCCTCTTTAAATGAAGCTGTAAAGCTTTATGAATCGATGGGATTTGAACACATAGACTCACATATGGGCAATACTGGCCATGATGCCTGCGAAATGCCAATGTTGTTAAAGCTATAGAGTTCATCGACAATCCAAGACGGCAAGCTCAATTAGATCGACGCTTCGCTTAAAAGGTAAACGACGCAACAAAGTGACTAACATAAGTTACTGACATAAGTTACTAACATAAGTGGCTAACATAAGTGGCTAGCATAAGTTGCTAACAGATACTTCGCAGGGAAAGCAATGATGACGCCCTTTAGGCTATTGGTAAGAGAAAATCTTATCCTTCAGCGAATCAAACCCTAGCGTCTATCTTTTCCCTAGTCTTTCCTTTGAAAGCTTGTTAGCCTCAAAAGGTAGTGAGCGCGGCATTGAGCCAAAGTAAACAAGCTAAATACACAGTGGAGATCTTATGGAATATCGTCGAATACCACATTCCAGCTTAGAAGTTAGCGAACTCTGTTTAGGTACCATGACATGGGGTGAACAGAACACACAAGCAGAAGCATTCAGTCAGCTCGATTATGCCATCGGTGAAGGTATCAACTTTATCGATACCGCCGAAATGTACCCCGTTCCCCCAAAAGCCGAAACCCAGGGCGAAACCGAGCGGATCTTAGGTCACTATTTAAAGCAAAGTGGCAAGCGCGACAATTTAGTCATTGCGACTAAAGTATCCGCCCCTGGGCCCAAGAGTGACTTTATCCGCCCTAATATGGCACTAGATTGGCGTAACATTCACGAGGCTGTAGATAGCAGCTTAGAACGCCTACAGATAGATACCATAGATCTTTACCAAGTCCACTGGCCAGACAGAAATGCTAACTTTTTCGGTGAACTCTCTTATCAACAGATTGATGACAACGAAAAGCAAACCCCAATCATTGAAACGTTAGAAGCACTTGCATCACTCGTTACTGCAGGAAAGATTCGTTACATAGGCGTGTCTAATGAAACCCCTTGGGGCTTGATGAAGTATCTACAACTCGCTGAAAAACACGGTTTGCCAAGAGTCGTAAGTGTACAAAACCCTTATAACTTGCTTAATCGTAGCTATGAAGTAGGCATGGCAGAAATCAGCCACCGAGAAGAGGTTCCTCTACTTGCTTATTCACCTCTCGCCTTTGGTGCCTTATCGGGTAAATACCTAGATAACCAGTGGCCAGAAGGCGCTAGACTCACCCTGTTTAAGCGTTTTGCCCGCTACACAGGCACTCAGATAGCGCTCGAAGCAACTCAGGCCTACGTTGAGCTGGCAAGAGAGTTTAAACTCAGCCCTGCGCAAATGTCACTGGCGTTTGTCACATCAAGGAAGTTTGTCGCCTCTAACATCATTGGGGCGACCAACCTTGAGCAACTTAAAGAAAATATTGACTCAATCAACACATCTATCTGCCCTGAACTGATGTTAAGGCTCGATGAGCTGGCACAAATCTATCGCCTGCCTTGCCCATAAATGGTCAACCACCAAGTCTGTCGCTCACATCACTAGTTAACTGCAACTAGTGATGTCGACTGCCCTTTACTCATTATTACTACTGGATTGCACCATAGTGGGCTCAAATAACCTATAACTTGAGCCCTCGTCTAATTTAGCTTTATACATGGCGATGTCAGCATATCTGACTAACGTTTCACCATCTAATGCATCTATTGGGGCTACAGCCGCACCAATACTGACAGAAATAGTCATGGCAGTACCTTTAATCACCGCAGGTGCCTCAAAGGCAGATATAATTCTGTTGATAAGGCTTTGAATATCACAGTTGTGCTCAATATCAGAGGCTAAAATCAAAAATTCATCGCCACCAAACCGATACACACTATCCCTATGGCTAACAGAAGAACTTATACGCCTAGCCGTTTCCTGCAACATAAGATCGCCCACATCGTGACCATAATTATCATTAATCTGTTTAAACAAGTTAAGATCAATAAAAATGGCCGCAGTCATCATCGACTTAGGCCTACAACGCTGGAGCATAGCATTAAGATCTTCACTCAAAGAGCTCTTATTTTTAAGACCTGTTAATTGATCATGTTCCGCTTGGTGAGATAACTCACGCTCACGTTCAAACACCTTGTCACTCATGTTATAAAAGGTCGAAAGAAGATGGCCCATCTCATTTTTTTCAATGATATCTTCAATGACCAAAGGCTTGCCTTTTTCAACAATTTTGGCGCTTTTTAACAGTAACTTTAATGGAGCAAAAAGATCCCGCTGTAAAAAGACAACAGTGAAAAGTGCAAGCACAATGAATACCATAAACTCTACCGCCATCAGTGTAGTTATTTGCGCCCTATACTTGCTATAGTCGCCCTTTCTTTGTTCCAGCAAGATAAGCTCTATATTGATAAAACTGGAGAGTAGTTGTCGAATATGATCCATATACAGCTTGCCTCTATTATCCACTACGATATCTAAGGCGGCCTCAAGGTTCTTCATCTGCGCAAGTTCAACGGTTTGAGTCAGTTCAGCAAACTTTAGCTTCATCTTGTCTTCAATTTCGACAACTCGAGCTTGCTGATCAGAATTATCGACGGTGAGTAGCCTAAGCTCTGCAATATACTTTTTCGCGGCTAAACCCCCTGTATGATATGGCTCTAAATAGGCAGTATTCTTCGTTAACAGAAAGCCACGCTGACCCGTCTCTGCATCTTTCATCGCTCCTAAAAACTGTTCTGAGACGATAATGACGTCATGAGTGTGGTTGACCCACTTTAATTTCTCTTCACCATAACCCTCTAACAGAATGGTAAAAATGGAGTTGACGATAGCCGTACAGAATAAAGCTGCCAATAGCAGACTCAACTTAAGACGAATACTCACTAAGACATTCCTTGTATAAAAGGTCTTGATATTAAATAAATACTTACCAATGACTAAGATTATAATTCTTATTAGCGAACCTGCTCAAAAATAACGCTTATTGCTACGGATACTCGCTCGATAAAATTATTTTGCCTTTATCATTTACCAATAAGCGGGGAAACAACTTGCATTGGTTAGGTAGATCTCCGAAGATCGTCCTGCCTTTTATTTTGAATAAACTAGTGGATAAAAACATGGATCACACCCAACTGCGCGCTCAATTTCCTGCACTGGAGCAAACACTAGATGGGTATCCACTCAGTTACCTTGATACTGCAGCCACCAGCCAAAAGCCCAAGCAGGTGATAGAGGCGATGAACAAGTATTATCTTCAAGATAATGCCAATGTTCACCGCGCAGCACATCAGCTGTCATCACGTGCTACGACTCACTATGAAGCGGTTCGAGATCAGCTAAAATGCTTTATCAATGCGAGTCGCCGTGAAGAGATAATCTTTACCCATGGCACCACCGAATCAATCAATATGGTCGCTCATGGATTAAGCCACAAGATAAAAACTGGCGACATCATATTAGTCGACAGCGCCGCTCACCACGCCAACATAGTTCCTTGGCAAGAGCTAGCCAAACGCACAGGTGCCATCGTAAAACCGGTTCCATTAACTAATGACTGCCGCCTCGATGAACTCGCTTTCGATCAACAACTAAAAGAGCGCCCCGCAATTGTTGCCTTGAGCCATGTATCCAATGCACTAGGTACCCGCAACCCCGTTGAGCGTATAGTCGCAAAAGCTAAAGCGGCAGGTGCCATCACCTTAGTCGATGGAGCGCAGGCCATTGCTCATCTTGAAGTGGATGTGCAGCAACTAGATTGTGACTTCTATGTTTTCTCTGGTCATAAGATGTATGGCCCAACTGGCATAGGTGTACTCTATGGCCGTTTTGACCAGCTCGACACCCTATCCCCTATGGTTACCGGCGGTGAGATGATAAAAACCGTCAGCTTCGAGTCGACAGAATTTAATATCTTACCCAATAGACTCGAAGCAGGTACCCCGCCAATTGCTGAAGTTATCGGCCTAGGCGAAGCGATAAACTTTATCAGCTCATTACCGACCACAGAGATACAGCAAAGAGAGGAAGAGTTGCTTAGCAACTTGCAGCAACAACTTAAAGATTTAGGCGATATCACGCTATATGGCGCTCATGAAGACAACATAGGTGCGGTCGCATTTAACTTAGCCGATGAGCACCACCAAGATGTGGGGATCTTACTCGATCAACAAGGGGTAGCCGTTCGTTGTGGCCACCACTGTGCTATGCCACTGATGCAAAGTTTAGGCGTGAAAGGGTGCTGCAGAGCATCGATTGGTATATATAGCAATCAAGAAGATATCGAACGCTTTATCGAAGCACTAAAATCAGTAAAAGAGATGCTGCTCTAGAGGCGCAGCCTCTAGCTGTAAACTGTAAGCTGTAAAACATATCGCCTCCAACATTTTTGATAACCATATTAGCGACACCATTTAGGTAACCAGATGAGTCAAGCCACACAACCCACTACCGAAGCATTCCTAGCAATAAATCTCGATAGCAGTGAGATATTGCCGCTGTTTGAAAATGCCAGTAACTGGCAAGAGCGTTATCGTCAAATCATGTTACTTGGCAAGACTCTGCCAAAGCTTGATGAGCAGTTTCGCGTTGAAGTGGCACAAGTCAGAGGCTGCGAAAGCAACGCTTGGCTCTATCACAAAAAGATAGAAGGCAAACATTACTTTATTGCCGATAGTGATGCTCGGATCGTAAAAGGGTTAGTGGCATTGTTGCTGACTGCTTGTCAGGGAAAAAGCGCTGCAGAGATAGCCACCTTCGATTTAGACGCTTATTTCGAACAGCTAGGTTTAACAGGGCAGCTCAGCCCCTCTCGTACCAATGGATTGTTTGCCTTGGCCCAGGCGATTAAGGCATTTTCAAGCTAAATTGGCTGACTTGCCTGATAACAAGTTTCAAATATCTTTTTTGTTGGGTTATTTGGACGGTTTTGATGTTTGGTTAACTCACCTAGTACCATGACCTTACTGTTATTAATTGCTTGCAGCAGGTGCTGTAAATGGATTTACGAATGTCACGCTCACACGGTCAGAGATGCTCCCGGCATCTCAAGACATTCCCCATATCCCTATGGGTCAGGTGTGAATGAGTGACCTCACATGTAGCTACCTCTGTGGAACGCTGTGACTTTTTATTTCATAAGAAGTATCCCTATACGCTCTGCGGTTTCAAACAACCTCCATATTTAACTGCCAGTTCGACATCCAGTCTCTCGTTCGAAGAGTATCACCTAGTGATACCTCACCTAGAAACCGAAGCCCACAGCTGCAGCTACATCAGGTTATTCATCTCTACGATTTAAAAGTTTTGGGCTAGGTAAGAAGCTTCAGAGTACTAAATACAAGGAGCTTAAGTCAGTATTACTGGCTAGCTTATTTGGCTAATATGAAATAATGTTAATTTAGAATATGATGAGATCATAAAGAGATGTAAAGTCTCACTAAATAGTGTCATTGCCCATAGAGAGAAAGCCCATTGAAAACGTTAACTCATAGCAGTAAATTACCGCACCTTGGCACGAGTATATTTACCACTATGACGGGGCTGGCCAATCAATACAATGCTATTAACCTCTCTCAAGGTTTCCCTGAATTTGATGCCCCTAAACGGTTGAAACAAGGCTTAGCCAAATACTGTGAGCAAGGCTTTAATCAATATGCGCCCTCATCTGGACTCGCGCCGCTTCAAGCTCAAATCGCCGCTCTCACAGGGCGAACCTATGGCACGGATATCAATCCACTCGATACAGTGACTGTGACTTCTGGCGCGACCGAGGCCCTATTTGTCGCCATACAAACCATTACCCATCCAGGAGATGAGATTATCATCTTCGACCCAGCTTATGATTCCTATAAACCAGCAATTGAATTGGCCGGAGGCCGTGCTGTACATATCGCCATGCAAGCGCCAGATTATGCTATCGACTGGCAACTGGTCGCAGCAGCGATTACAGATAAAACCCGCGGCATCATTATCAATACGCCCCACAACCCAAGCGCAAAGACTTTAAAACAGGCTGACTTTGATGAATTGAAAACACTGGTGAGCAAGCATGAACTACTGCTGATAAGCGATGAGGTCTATGAGCATATCGCGTTTGAAGGGACGCCGCATATTAGTGTATTAAGCGATCCAGAGCTTTTCTCCCGCGCCTTTGTTATCGCCAGTTTTGGTAAAACCTTCCATTGTACAGGTTGGAAAATGGGTTACTGCATCGCGCCCGAGGCTCTGACACAAGAGTTTAGAAAGATTCACCAATATGTCACCTTTTCAAGCTTCACCCCTGCACAATTGGCATTAACCGATATGCTGGCCGAAGAGAGTGAGCACATCACCGCACTCGCTTCCTTTTATCAACATAAAAGAGATCTACTGGTTAATGCCCTACAAACGAGCCGCTTCACCATTTTACCCAGTGAAGGTACTTACTTTTTACTGCTAGATTACTCAGAGATATCATCGCTCGATGACATGGAGTTTTGCGCATACTTAGTCAAAGATATAGGCGTAGCAGCAATTCCACTGAGCGTATTCTACCAAACCGCCCCAGGTGATAAAGTCATCCGCTTATGCTTCGCCAAAGAGGATGATACCTTGCTGCAAGCAGCCGCAAAGTTATCTGCTTTGTAGCAAGCAGAGTTCACTTGTCAGATAGCAAGTGGCTGAAATATCTTTTTGGTTGGGTTCATTGGGCTGAATTTGTATTTGGTTATTTTCAGGTAAACACAACTTCATTGTTATCTATTGCCTGCAGCATGCCCACATGTAGATACTTCTGTGGGTCGCTGGCTCTTGATTTCATAATAGTCCTTCCATGACCGCTCCACGGTTTCAAACAACCTCCATGTTTAACTGCCAGTTCGACATCCTGTCTCTCGCTCGAAGAGTATCACGTAGTGATACCTCACCCTGAAACCGAAGCCCACAGCCGCATCTACATCGGATTATCAATCTCTTCGATTGGAGTTTTACAGAAACACTAAGTAATTTTTGGACAAAAGTGTGTTTACTTGTCAGATAACAAGTTTCAAATATCTTTATTGGGTTCATTTGGCAGGTTTGATATTTGGTTCGCTAACTGAACCATTTTACTTCAATTTTATCTATCACCTGCCGTGGGCTTAAGTGCAAACACTTCCGTGACACGCTGTGAACCCATCCATGGGCGCTCTGCGGTTTCATCCCTGAAACCGAAGGTCACAGCCGCGTTCACACCTGAGTATTTATTTCTTCGATTGGGATTTACAGTTCATAACTAATTTCTGGACAGAAATAGCTTAGAGCAGTTGCTTCCAATACAGAGCAAAGCTCTCTACCTGTATTGAGATTGAAGGCAGAAGCTACTACAAGTCCCCCTTGGGAGTTGCCGTAGGGCATTGGAATACATAGCGTAAGCCAGACATGGATGTCTGGCTAACTTTCGGGGGACAGGATGTTCCATCGGAAGTGTTAGCTATTTATCCATAAGCGCAAGGGTCACAACTTCAATGGGGTGAATAATCATCAACGATGATTGAGCTTATGAGCGAGAGACAGGGATTGTCGAAATGGCTTTGTATAGGGACATACTCTGGCACGTACTCTTAACTTGATGAGATGGTAAAGGGGGGTTGCTGTTGACCTCCCTTTGCCTCGGGTGTGGGTGGAAAACCCGCGACTTACTTCGGTCGCCAGACCGATATCTCTGGGAATAGAATTCCGCGACTTTAGTTTTTAAACGAAGTCTAATCATCTTTTACAAACGCAGTTTGGCCACAGCTCACTTTGGGGCATAAACGTGTTACCAACAAAGCTTCAATCGAAGAGATAGATAAACGGGTGTAAGTAAGTTCGAGGACTTCGATTTCAGGGTGAGGTATCACTACGTGATACTCTTCGAACGAGAGACAGGATGTCGAACTGGCAGTTAAACATGGAGGTTGTTTGAAATCGCAGAGCGCCCACTGCAGGCGATAGACAACAATGAAAGTATAACCTTCAAACAAACTGCCAAGTAGCTACTCACCGAGTGCAGAACGGTTGTAAACTTCTGCTGCATAACATCTGATGCAAATCCATTTGCATCAGATGTCGCAGCAAAGCCCATATGGCCGGCTCAGATAAGTTAACAGCCGGAACTAGCCGGCTTAATTGACTTTGTTGGTTACCTTGGTTTGTTCAACTTCAGTGAGTAAGCCTCTAATCAAGCTCACGCAGCCTAAAAGCAAAATGATAGTGAAAGGCAGTGCGGCTATGATAGTTATCGATTGCAGAGCTTGAATTGACTGAGTGCCGCCAATCCACAACATCACCATAGCGATAGCACCTGAGATAACCACCCAAACCACTTTCTGGCGCTCTGGCACTTCTAACTTACCACCCGCAGTCATACCATCAATGACGATTGAGCCTGAATCTAACGTAGTCACAAAGAAAACGATAATCAGTGCGACAGCAATAACCGATAGAATATTGCCGAGCGGATAAGCATCTAACATATAAAATAAACTGAGAGAGACGTCAGCAATCCCCTGATCGATACCCAGTTGGCCGACCTTATCTATCACTTGCTCGATAGCAACACCGCCAAAAATAGACATCCAAGCTGTGGTGACGACTGTAGGTATGACCAATACGCACAGTAGGAACTCACGAACTGTACGCCCTTTGGAAATGCGGGCCACAAACATACCAAAGAAGGGTGCATACGCGACCCACCAAGCCCAATAGAATACGGTCCAACCATGTAACCATGTCGTATCGTCACGACCTGAAGCTTGGCTTAAAGGAATGATGTTTTTCACATAGCCAGAAACAGCAGTGGCCATTGAATCAAGCACTGTAGTGAAATTTAATACCGCAATGAAGCCAAGGAAAACAAACGCAATAATCATGTTTAGATTACTTAAAAGCTTAACGCCTCCATCCATGCCGCGCAGTACAGAGAAAATCGCTAATCCCATAATGAGTACGATAATGCCCTGCTGAAGGATAATATTATTTTCAAGTCCAAAAACATGGCTAATACCACTGGCAGCTTGTGTCCCACCTAAGCCAAGTGATGTGGCTAAGCCAAACAAGGTGACCAGTACGGTCAGTACATCAATCACATCACCGGTTTTCCCCCAGACTCTATCGCCTAGTAAAGGGTAAAACACAGAGCGCATTGATAAAGGTAACCCCTTGTTATACACAAAATAGGCCAGGCAAAGTGCTGTCATGCCGTAAATCGCCCACGCATGTAAGCCCCAGTGAAAGGCTGTTGCGCCTAATGCTGCTTCACGCCCTTCTGGTGTGAAAGGCTCTGCACTTAACGGCGTACCAAACCAGTTAGTATAGAAAGCCGTTGGCTCTGCCACTCCCCAAAAAATTAACCCGATCCCCATTCCTGCTGCAAATAGCATAGCTATCCATGACAACATGGAATAATCAGCTGTTGCGCCATCACCGCCTAAACGAATTTTCCCCAAAGGTGAAAATGCGATAGCGATAGCGAGCAAAAGCATTAGATTTGCCCCCCACATAAAGAGGAAATCAAAATTAGAGAGAACCGCCCCCTTAACAGAGTCAATGGCGGCTTTTGCGTCTGCTGGCGAGAGGACTAATAAGGTGACGATAAATAGAAGAGATAGGCCGACTGAGGCAGTAAAAACTGTGTTGTGAACATCCATGCCCAACTTATTGGTATTATCTTGTCCGATTTGATAATCCGTTGATTCAATACTGTATTTGTTTGATTTAAAACTCATAAATTATGATGTTCACATATCCGGTTCTACGAATATAAAGACCACTCCATTTCGGGTGAATAGTTGACTGGCTAGCCCTACCATCAATGAAAAATGGCCTCCAAGAAAAGAGGGGGAACTTGGCTATACGCTCAATCTCAAGCCGATTATCTTACCATAAAATGCGATAGCAAATTTTGATGTAAAGCCATAACCTCTGAAAGGAGCTCACTTAGGGCTGCAACACTCTACAAACTCAAGTACTATTAATCCCAACTCCCCCATAGAGCCTAAACATGAAAATCAGATTACTACTCAATGGTAAGAAAGCAGGATTAGATACCATTAGACAAGCAGTATACTCCCTTCGCTCTCAAGGGCACTTTCTCGAAGTCAGGGTCACTTGGGAAGCGGGCGATATTGAGCGGTTAGTTGCTGAAGCTATTGCTGACGGTTGCGATCGTATTATTGCAGGTGGTGGAGACGGAACGGTTAACGAAGTCGCTAATGCTTTAATGCTATCTCCGCTGGCATCCAGACCAGAACTTGCAATACTTCCTTTAGGCACAGCAAACGATTTTGCAACAGCTTGTACCATCAGCAATCAACCTTTAGCCGCCTTGCAGCTTGCCGCAACAGGTGAAGCGACGCCGATAGATATTGTTAGCGCTAATGAACAGTACTTTATTAATATGGCGACTGGAGGGTTCGGCGCTCAAGTTACCGCAACGACTCCTGTACAGTTAAAAAACTTTCTTGGCGGTGGTGCATACACGCTAACCGGATTAATTCAGGCTCTTAACTTTCAACCTTTTCTTGGAACAGTTTCAATAGAGGGGCAAAATTATGACAGAAAAGTACTGTTTGGCGCCGTGTGTAATGGACGAATGGCTGGTGGTGGGCAAGAGTTAGCTAAAAGTGCCTATATCAATGATGGATTACTAGAGCTCGTCTCTTTACAAGAGTTCCCCGCTAGTGAATTAAGCTTAGTTATAAATGAGCTAATCAATGATGATATCCAAAATGGTCAATATGTAAAACGCCATCAAGCTACAGCTGCAACATGGCAATCAGCAGAAGTAATGCCTATCAACCTCGATGGTGAGCCATTATCAACCAACAAGCTTACTGTTAAGGTTATCCCAGAGGCGATTAACTTGGTGCTACCTACTGGCTGCCCCTTGATAAAAGTATAACTACATATAAACTTTTCTATCGCTTAGCAAGGGGCGCTCTATATTGAGTGCTTGTAAACTTAATCAAGCTGTGTCATTTCACTAATAACAAAACTCTCCACTGCACCAGCGGTTGCCTCAAGGTAAGCCGCGATATGCTCACTCGCTAAATGGGTCTCTAACAGGGCTTTACTCTCCCAACGCTCATAAAACACAAATAGCTCTGGATGAGCATTATCTTGATGCAGATCGTACTGCAGGCAGCCCTGTTCTTTTCGAGTTGGTTCAATCAGTTTTAATAGCTCAGATTTCACTAATGCTACCTGCGCTTTGTTAGCTTCGATGCGTGCAACTATGGCTAATACGGTCATGGGGAACTCCATTAAATTATTCGGGGGTAGCAATCATTATAGGAGAGATTAAAAACAGATAAACACGACAATCCGCCCTACACTTTCAAAAAAGTGTTGATAATAGGTCTGAGAGTCATGACAATAGTTCAATATACAAACAAAAAATAGCGCCTTTTATCTGAGATAGAAGGCACTATGTTGTCTAAAGTAACCGATGAAAATAGTCTAAAAAAGCTTATAAAAAGCGAATGCTACAACTATTTTACCTCTAGAAGATCGCGAGTTCTCCACTGCACCGCGATTAAACCTAATATAACTAAAATCCCAACAAAACCAGCGCCGAAGGGGTTAAATAGGATCACAGGTACCGTCGATATCGCAATCACTCGCTCAGCTTTACTCAAGCCTCTTAGCAGATAACCTTCAATGGATATCGCCAACGCTAAGATAATACCTGCGGTCTGGGCGATAGCAAAAGCAAACTCCAACATGCTCGCCTCAGGATTAAGCAGATCGGTATAAGCCATCATGATTGGGATGATAAACAGGCCCCCGGCTAACTTAAAGGCTTCCACCGATGACTTCATCGGATTGGCATTCGCCACACCTGCCCCAGCAAAAGCGGCTAGCGCGATAGGCGGCGTGACATTGGAGGTCTGAGATAGCCAGAACACGATTAAGTGTGCAGTCAACAGCGGTAGACCAAAATCGCCCAACATAGGTACAGCCATCACAGCTAATACAATATAGGCCGCGGTAACCGGTAAGCCCATACCAAGCACCAATGCCACAATACTGATTAAGCCCAGTGCCACCAGCATGTAACCACCGGAGAACTCCATAACAAACTGCGTAAACTGCAGTCCAATTCCCGTCTGACCGACAACACCAACAATAATCCCCGCCGCGCCACACGCCACAGAGATAGGTAGCGCCATTAAGGCGCCGTTTTTCATCCCAGAGATAAACTTAGTTAGCCCGATACGGCTGTGCTTACGCAGCGCGGCAGTCACTAAGATTGCCGTACAGCCCGCCACACCAACAAGCAAAGGTGAATAGGCCATCATCAACAGCGCAGTGATCAGCGCCAGTGGGATCAGGTGATGGGCGCCCTGCTTCATCACTGCTATGACCGCTTCAGTGCGGCTCACAGCTTGTAAGTTAAGCTTACAGGCCATCAAATGTACGTAAAGCAAGGTACAGAAGAAGTAGAGAATCGCTGGCGCAATGGAGGCCAACATAATGTCGCTATAGGGCACCCCAGTAAACTGCGCCATCACAAACGCGCCAGCGCCCATAATAGGCGGCATGATCTGCCCACCTGTCGATGCCGCCGCTTCAATACCTGCGGCTTGCTCTGGCTTATAGCCCAGCTTCTTCATCATAGGAATAGTCACAGAGCCGGTTGTCACAGTATTGGCAATCGCCGATCCTGAGATTGAGCCAAGCCCAGCAGAGGCTAAAACCGCCGCTTTGGCTGGCCCACCACGGTATCGACCTGCAATAGAAAAGGCCAAATCGATAAAGAACTTACCCGCGCCCGTCACCTCTAAGAAGGCACCAAACAGCACAAAGATAAATACCGTGGTTGCCGCAATGCCCAATGCTGAGCCAAACACACCATTGGCCGAGTAGATCTGGAACTGAATCAACTCCTGCAGTGAATAAGATTTAGTGGCAATCGCGCTAGGCAGGAGATCGCCAAAGGCGCTATAGCCCAAAAACAGCGCGGCAATGAGTACCATGACCCAACCCACTGTGCGACGACAGCCCTCCATCAATAACCCTAACAGTGCGCAGCCAGCAACCAAATCTTGCATGCCTAAGCCATAGAGTAGATGGTCGATATCATTGTAATCAAAAATGCTCATACGATAGGCAGCGAACAGGGTCAGCCCACAGAGCACCAGGTCGAACACTCTACCAGGGAGATAAAGCTTGCTGTAACGGTTTTTAATCAGTGGATAGTGTAGAAAAATAAGCACCAATACCCAGCAGAGGTGTACGGGTCTGAAATAGGTCGCCGAAATGGTCGAGGTGATCCCTTGCCAGATCTGAAAGCCTGACAGAGCCACAGCAATAACAAGAATAATATAACCAAACCACTTAAACACAGCCTCATAGGGCATGGTGTCATCAACCGCTATAGTTGCTAAAGATGCGCTCTGGTTTGGATCGAGTACAGGTTCATCATGACCTAATTTTGAATTATTAGCTTGGGTCATATCATGTCCTCAATAGGTTCAGGTTATACGGTGTAAACTGACGTTGAGTCGAGAGTCTCAGCCGCCTACCTAAACAGAAAATAAAAGGAGTACCTTGCGGTATAGACTAAAACACAAAGACAGCCTATTGGCTGCCCTTGCACTTAAGTTTTATTGTTTTACAGATAGTTAGGCAGGCTTACTTAGCCAGTGAGTCTAAATACTTTTGCGCACCAGCATGCAATGGCACACCCGCTAAGCGGTTAGCATTCTCAGGGGTCGTCGCTTCAGCGACCTTAACCACTTTACGTACCTCACCCATGTTCTCAAATGCCGATTTCGTCAGGTTAAACGCCATTTCATCACTCATCTTGGCACTCACAACCACCACGTTCCACACGCTCAAAGTCGACACCTCGCCAACGTTATTGTAAACATCAGCAGGTATGGTGTAGTTGCTGTAAGCTGGATTTTTCTCGATAAACGCCTTGCTCTCAGTTTCTGACACTGGGATAACATTGATCTTATGAGTCAAAGCGACCTGAGTGACAGCGCCAACTCCTTGCCCACCGACAATAAAGCCAGCATCAATTTGGCCATTAGCTAATGCATTGGTCGTTTCTGCATAATTAAGGTATACCGCATTGATATCTTTTTTCACATCGATACCGATAGACTCAAGCAGAGCGGCTGCCGTTACGGCTGTGCCACTTGCAGGCGCACCTAAAGATATACGCTTACCTTTTAGTTGGCTCAATGACGTTATGCCAGACTTTTCAAGCGAAATGGCATGTACAAGATTCGGGTAAAGTGCGAACAATGTCTTTACAGGCATCTCACTGCGGAATTTGCCTTCACCTTTATAGGCATCTAATACCACGTTCCCCATCGCAATACCGGCAATCATGTCACCGCGAACTACTTTAATCGTATTCTCAACAGAGGCCGCAGTTACCTCAGCCTTCACATTCACGTCAGGTACCTTATCTGACCAGACTTTAGCGAGTGCACCGCCGAAGGGATAGTAGATACCGCTTTGACCGCCAGTACCGATTGAGTAATTTTCGGCATGAACCGCCGCTGGTAAAATAAGCAGTAATGCGAGTGTAAGTGCCCGATGAAACATAGCCTTCCCCTTGATTTATTTGATACATTTGTTGCTGGTTAAGTTATTAAAATTAACCAAAAATCTTTTATTTATTAGTACGTTTTCACTTCAATTCGGCAACGATAGTCACTTAAGGGGTCATTAAAGTCAAGGTATCGAATAGTCTAAGGCTATGGGGTAATATGACCTGTAATACCAATCAGTATAAAGAATAATAATTACCCATAATGCTAAGCAGGCGAGAGGAACTATATGAAACAAGCATTTAACCGTCGCAAACTACTCAAGGCGATGGCTGCTGGCAGTGTATTAAGCCAACTGGGCTGTTTTTCAGCGCTTGCTAGCGAGAGCAAGCCTTTATACCTAGATGGTTTATGCTTTCTTCCCGACGACTTAAGCGACCTTAGTGCATCTAAAATTGACGCTTACCTATGTGATATCTCAGATATCGAAGCCATAAAGCAGCCCGATGGTACCACCAACTATAAGCGCACTTACCAAGCTTGTATGAAGAGCATTACCGCCGCGTTGACTCGTGTGAATGAAAACCCTGACAAACTGCTCTTAGGGCAAAGCAGCGCCGATATTTCCCGGGCACACAAAACCGGAAAAACGGCGGTATTTTTTCAAATTCAAGGAGCAGATTGCGTTGAGGAGAGCATTCACTCATCACTCAATCAGGTCGATGAGTTTTATGATAAAGGCCTAAGAGCACTGCAGCTCACCCATCACTACGGCAATAAGTTTAGCGGCGGCGCCTTAGATAATGCAGTTGTTAAGGGGCAGAGTCAGGGGCTTAATAAACCGCTAACGAAAGCGGGTCAGCAGTTAATTACTAAGCTCAATGACAAAAGCATACTTATTGATGTGAGTCACTCCAGCCCGCAATCTGCGCTCGATACAGCCAAAATATCAGAGGCTCCCATAGTGCAAAGCCACGGTGCAGTGCGCGCCATCGTTAACCATGCTCGCTGCTCACCAGATAATGTGATCAAAGCGATAGCTGATACTGGCGGTTTATTTGGCGTATTTATGATGAGTTTTTGGCTCACAAACGACAAACTCCCCACCACCGAGCACTATATTGCTCACCTTAAACATGTGGCCAATGTTGGCGGTATAGAGAGTGTTGCCATCGCCAATGACTACCCCCTGCGTGGCCAGAAAAACCTGCTTAAACTTGATAACAATAACGCAGAAGGCGTGAAGCAATATCTAGATTGGTGGCACAGTCTGCGGGCTAAAAACGTGCTTGGCTATGATATAGAGCCTGAGCATGTAGTGATCCCTGAGCTTAACCATATTCACCGTATGGAGCGCATCGATTTGGCCTTAGCCAAGGCAGGCTTTAGCGCCAATGATAGAGACAAGGTTATGGGCGCTAACTGGCAGAGAGTATTGAAAGATGTTTTAGGCTAATGCCAACGGTAACAGCCAGTATCTAAAATCAACAGCTTACTATTGCTATAAGAGAATGAGTGAAACTGTTTAAATAATAACTTCACTCATCTATAGTGGGTAATTGATAAATCAAAATAAGACAAAGGAATGTCCATGAAACCTATCATTACACTCGCACTTTTATTTTTAATCTTCTTATCTACGAGCGGCATTGTGCAAGCCAAGAACAAGGTATTTGCTAATATCTTAGTCACCGATATGACTGCTCATACAGACCCTCTATGGCATAACGCCGATCAATCTATGCCCATATACCCTATCGAGCTAGCACGCTCACAAATTAAGGGATGCGCTGTGTTAGCATTTAATGTTTCAAAGTCTGGTGATACTGAGAATATTGAAGTCATCTCTTCAGTGCCAAACAGGCATCTTGGTAAGTTCTCAAAAAAAATAGTCAAACGATGGGACTGGACAAAAACATCAGACAGTAGCCCTGCATCTGCTGAAAAGCACACTGTTCGATTGGACTTTTGCTTAAGTACTGAGTCAGATGAGCACTCTAAAGCTTTCTGCCAACAACAACGGCAGTTAAACTGTAGCTCAACATAGGCGCAAAAAATTGTAATGTAGCAACAATCACATGAGAGCTACATTCGCAATAATCAGAAGTTGTAACCGGTAATGAGAATATATCAGCTAAGTGATTGCCACTTACAATTAGATAATAACGCCCCTGGGGCTAACTTGATTCAAGCGTTGGCCCTGATTGAAGCCAAGGGGGATGGCCAACTGCTTTTGCTAACAGGCGATCTAGTATGCGGGCCAAGTATCGCACTCTATGAAAGCTTCAAACGGCTCATTGAGACGCATACCTCTATTGCAAATATCTATGCCATTGCCGGTAATCATGATGACTTAGTGATGATGAAACAGGTATTTCGTGGCAGTCGCATCCAAATCAAAGAGCATGTTCACTTAAATGATGACTTAAGTCTTTGCTTTGTCGATTCCAGTCAAAAGCCTAGGCAAGCGATGACTCTGGGAGCTGGCCGCGTATCTAATAGATCGCTGAGCCAGCTGAGAAAGTTCACTCGAAAACATCAATCTATCGTGGTGATCCACCACCCTGTGCTCAATCTAGGCGCAAAGTGGTTCACCGAGATAGGCATAGAGAATCATTTCGCTGTTGCCGATGCCATTAACTCACAAACACTCGCTGTGGTGAGTGGCCATGCCCATGCATTTTTTAAGGTGCCTCTTCCAGCTTTAAAACATACATCCAATGATACAACTGTCCCGCTATTTGTCTCGCCAGCGACCTCTTATGGCTTTAATCATGATAAACCTGATTATGAGAAAAGCCCCAATATCGGCATTATGGCCTATGATATTGAGCGAGAATTCATTGTAAATGGCAGCGTTCGATTATCACCGAGATACCAGTTCAACGAATCGGTGATTGATTTAACGCCAGTTGAAATTCAGTAGATAAATAGGCTTAAACATAGGTAAAGAGTGCTTTATTCACCATACAAATTCTGGCGAATGACAGAATTTAATGTCAATATTCCCTAGCCACTTCCCTATTAAACAACACAAGCATGCTGACGACCTTAGCGATTCAAAATTACCGTTCTCTACGTGAGATCCGTGTCCCCCTTGAGCAGCTCAATTTAGTCACAGGCGCTAACGGCAGTGGCAAGTCTAACCTCTATAAGGCGCTGCGTTTATTAGCACAAACAGCCCAAGGAGGCGTGGTCAATGCACTCGCCTTAGAGGGTGGTTTAGATTCTAGCTTTTGGGCCGGACCGGAAAATATCACTAAGGGCATGCTCAATGGTGAAACAGCTATCGAACCCACAGTTCGACAACAGGCTAAACGCTTGAAGCTAGGGTTTGCCAGTGATGAATTTAGCTACCTGATTGAACTAGGGTTACCTAAACCTGACTCCACCACCCTGTTTGGCTTAGATCCACAGATAAAACGAGAAGCCATCTGGGTAGGGAATAAGTACCGCCCTGCGTCAGTATTGGTTGAGCGCCGTGGCGCACTGGTTAAAAGCCGTGCTGAAAAAGACAAACAGGCGGGCTTTACCACGTTGAACTTGCATATGCATTATGGCGATAGCATCTTCAGCGAGCTTGCCGATCCCGAGCGCTCCCCTGAAGTGTTAACATTAAGAGACAGTATACGGGCCTGGCGCTTTTACGATCATTTTCGCAGCGATTGCGATGCCCCTGCGCGAAAACCGCAATTAGGCACACGCACTCCTGTGCTTCACCACGATGGCTGCGATCTCGCCTCGGCGATCCAAACTATCTTTGAAATTGGTGATAAAGCTGGGTTCGATCACGCCGTCAGTGACGCCTTTCCAGGCGCACATGTCCATATCGAATATGAGTCTAACGGTATGCTCAGCCTGAATTTTTATCAGCAAGGCCTACTAAGACCGCTCAAGGCTGCAGAGCTGTCCGATGGCACCCTAAGATATCTGCTTTTAGTCGCTGCATTACTCACGCCTAGGCCACCGGAATTAATGGTGCTCAATGAGCCAGAAACCAGCTTACACCCAGATCTGCTCCCCGCACTGTCTCGACTAATAGCAAAAGCATCCTCGGTCTGCCAGCTATGGGTCGTATCCCACGCTAATCGGCTAATCAATGCCCTCAATGAGTTTGAGCATTGCAATCTTATCGAACTTGATAAGCAGCTGGGGCAAACAGAGGTTTTAGGTCAAGATATCTTAAGTACGCCAAGCTGGAATTGGCAACAGAAAGGCTAAGCGGTTAGCGATTTGATAATGACAGCCTCTGAACATAACTATTCAGGCCAATTTGATGAGCGTCGATACGACTCTCATCAAAACAGCTAAGCTGGTAGCAAATTATAAAGAGAAGTTCGCTATCGTCTTTTGAATACCAACCACATCAGTCCCCTTTTTGAGTTCTTTAACTAATGGCTTATCTTGACCTGATATCCACAATTTAAGCTCTGAGTCCATATCAAAACGTCCAGCCGTTTCAACTTCAAAGTGGGTAATAGCCTTGTAAGGAATTGAGTGATAACTCACCTTTTTACCTGTCACACCTTGCTTATCGATAAGAATAAGGCGCTTGTTTGTGAAGACAAACATATCGCGAATGACCTTATAGGCAAGGTGAAGCTCTTCATTGTCGCCCATTATTGGGTTTAACTCTTCGGCGAGGTCCTCAAGGTCAACTTCTGAAGCGTTGCCCATCAATGAATCTAACAGTCCCATAATTTCGTCCTTAAAAGTGGTATTAATTGCAGCTAAACATAAGATAACACACTCTAGTCTCTAGGCTTTAAATTCATCTCTTGTCTTTACTTAACTCCTCTCCCTTCCAGAGATGAGTCCAAAAAAACAGCCTATCTTTGGAAGACTTGACCGCTAAAGTCGCCCAACCTTTCAGTGCAAGCGCTGCAATCAATTCAGATAGGCTGCATAAACTGTTATCAATGCAAATAACAACAAAATATCAGTGACTCAACATGCTATGTCACTAAAATGAGTAAGCCCAGTAGGCCTACTCCCCTGAGACGCTTTTAATAAAAAAAGCGAATTTTCTCACTCAGGAACACACCAGTTAACACTATTATTACTGGCAGTTTCCAAGTAACTTCCACACACCCCATTGACCAGAATCTGCTGGTGATTCACCTTGAGTCCACCAATTTGCGCTGTACTCCTTGCCTGACTGAGAGACCTTCTCCCCACCTAGGTAAATTGATGCTTCATCCCACGCTTGGCTCTGACACTCCCCAGGTTCCCCAGGCTCAGAGTCATCCGCAAGGCTTACCACCTGTGTTTGACTGTGGGATAGCCCATCACTGTCTGTTACTGTCAGCACCACAGAATAACTACCAGCATCGGCATACCGGTGACTCGGGTTCTGTGCACTACTCATGGTGCCGTCACCAAATGACCAGCTACGGCTATTGATTGCCACATCATCAACTGACTCATCGCTAAAGCTGACACTGAGCCCATTGACTGAGTAACTAAACTTGGCAATAGGTGCTGTGGGCGTGCCACCATCATCTGAGCATGGGCCAACGAGTGACCATACTTGGGTATAGATATTTGGCGCAGCCCCTGTTGACCACCAGATAGCCTCATACTCCTTGCCCTCAAATGCCACCTTATCCCCTAATGCGTAATTTACTGCTCTATCCCACGCATTTAGGCCTGTACATCTGCCTGGGTCCGGATCACCGCTCGAAACTGATACCATCTTGCTATCGCTATCTGATGCTGCATTGCTATCAGTCACTGTAAGAGTCACTTGATATTGCCCCTCTCCCCCATAGGTATGACTGGGTGAAATGCCACTGCTTGAGTTACCGTCGCCAAAGTTCCATTGATAATTTGCCAGCTCACCACTAGAAAGCGATGCATCAAATTGACAAACAAGTGCATGACATTGAGCTGTAAAACCTGCAATAGGCTCTTGAGGATCGCCACCTGCATCTGGGTTACCCATCTCGATAGCAAAGCTTAATGCTAAGCGCGCAAAAGGGACCGAATTAACCGCTTCGGCATCACTGTTTGCCAAGGTATCATTACGAGTATGGATATTGGGGTTTGCGCCATTGAAACTTGATTCAAAGGGCATAGTGGCTGGATAGCCCTGGTTATACCAAGAGGCATGATCAGAACATGCATATCCGCAGCGATCATCACCATAGGTCACAGCGGGTTGATAGCTATCTAATAACTGCTTCATATAGCGAGTAAAGCTGCTATCGATATAGTCAGTCATAAACACAATATCTTCAGTTGAGCCATGGTAGTTAGTCATATCAAGTTGAAGTACAGCTAAAACCTGCTCGCCTCTGGCTTTGTAGTCTGCGGCGATCTCTTTAGAGCCTCTTAAGCCCACCTCTTCTGCCGCGTAACCCATAATGTGGATACTACGTTGAGGACGCTCACCACTGCTCAATATGGCACTGGCAACATTGGTAAGCGAAGCGATGCCCGATGCATCATCATCAGCACCTGGTGCTACCGTCCCCTCTCTTGTGCCACTGCCAGCCGTTGAATCCAGATGGCCTCCCATGACCAAAATTTCATCGGGGTAATGACTGCCGATTATTTTTAAAATAACCGAGTCTTGTCCCCAGCCACTGTGATTATATGGCTCAACACTGGCCCAACTATATTGACTGGCAAGTTGCCCCCAGTAGTCGGCTAGCCAATCGGCGGCTTGCTTACCTGTGCTTGTGGTGTAAAAGCGGTTAGTAAAGTTACTTAAGGCCTCAATGGTTGCCTTAATCGACCCCGCTTGGATGTGAGGCAATAGCGCATTCACTTTGGCGCCTTGTTGAATAGGCGGCGCACTAAACCCAAGCATCTGCTGCGGCCCTTGCAGCGCATCAACCGCCTCCTGATAACTGTTGTGGACAATATAACCACCACAGCGTTGCTTCTCTTCATGCATTAAATGAGTCAGGTGTTGTAACTGAGTTTCATCGGCTTGATAGATAAGAACAGGTGATTGTGATAGTTGAGTATTCATCAGCGCTGGTGCAAGCTGAGCACCAACCTTCTCAACTTGAGTGACTGCATCATTGCCTATAGTTATCCATACTTTTTGCTCGTTATCTTGTGCATATACACCGCAAGATAGGAGAGGGAGTAAGATCCCTAACGCTGTTTTTTTTGAATAAAAGTTCATAGCAAACATCCTTAAAGGAATGTCGATAAGCTGGTCCAAGACTATATAATCGATAGTGATATAAGATTTGGCGGCAATGATCTTAGTCCTGAGCGACTAAGATCATTGGTTTGATAAGTTCCGCAGGTGAAACTAACCCTATCTATTGGCGTAACAAGCCAAGAGAAGGGCTAGCTATCGAGTGTTACTGGCAGTCTGAAATATATTCCCAGACACCCCACTGGCCAGTGTCAGCAGGTGAATCACCTTGAGTCCACCACTTCGCGCGGTACTCTTTACCAGATTGAGACACTGTGTCTCCACCTAGATAAATAGCACTTGCATCCCATGGAGAAGCGCTACACTCACCGGGCACTTCACCACCCGCAGTAACTGTGACCACTTTTGTCACCGTATCACTGGCACTGTCAGCATCACTCACTGTTAGCTGCACGCTATAGCTTCCCGCTGCTGCGTAGGTGTGAGTTGGGTTAGCCGCTGCAGAGCTCACACCGTCACCAAAGTTCCAGGCATAAGCCGTTACGCCATTATCATCGCTTGAACTGTCAGTGAAGCTCACCACTAACTTGTTTGCACTATGACTAAATCCGGCAGTAGGCGCCTGATTGCCTGGCACTTCTCCGCCAGAGCACTGAGCACCTTTGCTCCAAACATTGGTATAAACTGCTGGAGATGCGCCAGTTGACCACCAGATGGCTTCATATTGATAACCTTCAAATGACACCATATCGCCTAAGGCATAGCTGGTACTCGCATCCCAAGCCGCGACACCATCACAGCTACCAGGTATTTCGCCCGTATCAGTCACCGCAACGACCATAGACTTACTATCACTTAAACCTTCAGCATCTTTTACGGTCAGTGATACCGTGTATGAACCTTCAACGGCATAGCTATGTGAAGGATTAGCGCTAGTAGATGATCCACCATCACCGAAACTCCACTCATGGCTCACTACGCCTTTATCATCGGTTGATGAATCATTAAAGGTGACATTTAGCTGGTTCGCCGAGTAGCTAAAATTTGCATCAGGACCTTGGTTTTCTACCGGACCACAGCCCGAACCATCTTTAGCGCCACTGTTATTCACCCCAACAGCTTCAAGTGAGGCCAATACATCATCAACACAGTAACCAAGATCTTTCGTCGCGCTATAGACGCCACGCCCCGCTGCATCGAAAGTAGAGTTGGCATTCCAATAGAGTTGATTTGCCTTAACGTAGATATCGAAGGCCTGACGAATATTCCAACCAGGTGTCGTCGATAACAGATAGAAAGCCTTGTTATATACACCTGAACTAAAGTGGACATTCATGCCTGACGTGTAATCCCGAGTGTGACCAATTGAGCGGCCATCCTGTGGCGGGTTATCCATGTAACGCATAGCGCCACTGCCCTTCTTGATCTTGTCACCAATCTGCCAAGTAAAGCTACCTTCAAGATAGTAACTTGCTGCAGCTGCTGCGATATCAGAGAAGGATTCATTAAGACCACCAGATTGGTTTTCATAGGCGAGGTTTGAATTTTGCTGCGTGAAACCATGACTCACTTCGTGAGCAACAACCCCTAAACCGACAAGTGGATGGAAGGTCGTTTGACCATCACCGAAGGTCATCTGCTGGCCGTCCCAGAAAGCATTTTCATAGTTACGATCGTAATGCACTCGTAGCTTTAACTTCTGAGTAATTGGCGCCTTATTGTACCAATCACGGTACATGTTAAAGGTGACCTGACCAAATGCATGAGCATCATTAAGGGCCGAGTAGCTGCCATTCACTTCACGAGAGGTGTTTTCATAACAAGGGAAAGTATGAATACTGCCACCAGACTTTTGATGGTTCATATCGTAGGTTGCAACATTGGTACTATCGAGGCGGCATGAGCTACCGCTGCCCGTCACTTCAAAGGCGGGATACTTAGCACCGTACTCATAGCGACCTGTTCTCTGGTTACCACCTGGGCCCGTAGCTTGGGCGAAGGTCATGCCCTCCCAGCTGTGAAGTACTGCACCGCTGTGCGCATCGATAAACTGGTATGGGCGGCTCGGCTTTTCGCCATTGGTATCGACATAGGAGATTAACCAAGCCAAATGTGCCTGATCTTTTTTATCCAACCAGATATAAAGCTGACTCTCAACGTTATAAACCTGCTCTTGAGTTAAGCCCTGACCTAAAGCAACCTGCATAGCTTCATCGAGTGAGAAGCTTGGGCTAGTGGAAATGACATCGCTGTCAATTTCAGCGACATGAGAACCCGCAACATCATAGAAAATATTCATCGCTGAGCGGCTTGCGACCACTGTTGCACCATAAACAGGTACACCTTGATAAAGTTGCTGATAACGAGCACGCTCATCACCGCTGGCAGCTACTGATGTAATTGATGCTTGATAAGTATTGCCTTGAGTGGCAGAAAGCAGACTTTGAGCGCTCTGGCTTTGAATATTTGAACTTTCAGTATTGAAACCCGCAGGGTGTTGCAGATCGACTCGTTGTGCTGCAAATGAATTTCCACTCAAAACAGCACTTACTACTACAGCGCATATTGCGAGTTTTTTATTAGTTGTAAACATTTGAAACTCTCCATGTATCTCTTGGGTAATTGATCTAGCAATTAAATCCACGACACGGTTTACAACATGTGACTCATAAAAATATAGTTACAACTCAGCCTGTTAAACTAACAAACACACTATCTACAACAATGAATAACAAAAACATTGTGCCGACAAAAAAAGCTACACCTTGTAATGTTCTCTTCTTTTGAGAGAACTTATTATTTACTAAATCATCATTTTGATGACCTTTCTGACTATATGGCTCGATTAAATATTCAGCAAGAGTAAATTTTTACGCATTAAGCGGTGCGGTTAGTAAACAATGGATGACAAAATCGTAACGCAGAAAATACAGTCAAGATTACAACTTGCCAGAGTATAAAAAACACCCAGCAGTATCGAAGGTAGAGGGAGTATTAGTGCTTAAACACTAGCTTTGAAAAGGTGTAACTTTAACTGTGCAGCCAGATTAAATTGGCTAATAAAAGTACATATCCTGTTTTAGAATAACTTATAGCATTAATAGTGGGGCAGTCATAACAACCCGGGGATGAAAACAATAAGAGCTGTAATATTAATGGGTTAATATTTAATTCAGAATAAATAAGGCAGGAGCCGATGTGCAAGAAGCGTCTCGCACATCGGTTCAGTCATTACTGCAGATCCGTGCTATAAAGCTATCCACGCCCTTCATTAGGCACTTGACGGTTTGCACCGACCACCATCATTTCACACTTAGGACAATCAAAAACTAACTTCAATACATCACTGCCTATCTCCAATACCATAGGCTCAGCCTTGATACCAGGCACCTCTTTAGGGCAGAGATTAAAGTTGAATCGTAAACAGTGCTTAGTCACCATCAGCGGCACCTCTTCGGTGATACCGTTCTTCTCGTAGGTATCCTCAATCTCAATGACACCATGCTGTTGATAAAAGTCTTTAGCTTTCTGATTCGCGACATTGGATAAGTAGCTCAAGTGCTTGCTTGGGTAAACAGCATCTTGATTATGTTTCCAAGGCTTTGGCCTTTGATACTCATCGACTCGTGCAAATTCTAAGGCAGCCACAGCATCTCGGCGTAAGCCATTAAGCAATGAAGCGGGGGCAAACCACACCTGCTCAGTTTCGATACTTATCTCTCTGGCAGTAAAATCTGTACTACCTAGCTTTCCAAGCTGTTTACGCAGCTTTTTAGCGGCAGACTCTTGATCGTTAGCCGGCGCTTTTTCAAGTTCTAGGTGAGCCACACCTTGATGACCATAGGTATCGGTCATCGTCATCGATATGCCTGAATCTGTGTCCATCAGTTTAATATCCACATCGATAATCCGCTTTGCAGACTCTTTTGCGAGTACAGTTTCAAAAGCATGATCACGGTTACGATACAGGGTTGATCCGATTTCAAGATCGCCAGGAATAGCAAGAACATACAAACGATTACCGTCAGCACGGTTTAACCTTAACCCACGAAGTTTATCATCGGACTGTTTGGCTTGTTTGTAGTTCTTAGCGAAATAACAGAGACCATCACCATTGTTAAATTTAGCTGTCGACTCCACTTCTATATAGTCTTTGCCTAAACTTTTAACCTTAGCAACTTCCTCACCGATAAACTTAGGTGAACGAAAGTCACTGACGCCTTGGCTACGATCATTAACGAAATAATCGGTGCGACCACGGTTAAATGTTTTTTCAGGGTTTGGCGTAAAGGCATGCTCACAACGCCCGTGTGAGGAGGCGGTAAGCTCAGGACGACGGGCGATAATCTTATCTAACTCTTGACGATAATGTGCGGTGACGTTTTTTACATAGTTAACGTCTTTAAGGCGTCCCTCAATTTTAAATGAGCGAACCCCAGCATCAATCAACGCTTCAAGGTTATCTGTTTGGTTATTATCTTTAAGGGACAATAGGTGCTCATTTTCAGCCAGCACCTCACCTTGACGAGTTTTAAGCTCACCTGGCAAACGACACATCTGCGAGCACTCACCTCGGTTAGCACTTCGGTTACTGAACGCATGACTTAAGTTACACAGGCCCGAATAGGCAACACAGAGGGCACCATGAATAAAGAACTCGAGTTGCATCTTAGTGTGATTAGCAACTTCACGAATTTGGCTTAGACCAAGCTCTCGAGCCAATACCACCTGCGAGAAACCAACCTGCTCTAAAAACACGGCTTTTTCAGCGGTACGGTTATCCATCTGCGTGCTGGCATGCAGCGCTATTGGAGGCAGGTCCAGTTGTAATACTCCCATGTCCTGCACGATTAACGCATCAGCCCCTGCTTCATAAATCTGCCAGATAAGCTTTTCAGCCTTGGCAAGTTCGTTATCCATCAAGATTGTATTGAGCGTAACAAAGACTTGAGCATGATATTGGTGGGCAAAAGTACATAACCTGGCAATATCTTCAACACTATTACCCGCAGTCAAACGCGCACCAAAGTCTGGTCCGCCAATATAAACGGCGTCAGCACCATGAAGAATTGCTTCCATACCAAACTCGGCATTTTTTGCCGGGGCCAGTAGTTCTAAACGGTTCGATATATGCGACACATCGTCAGGGGTAAAGATGGAAGCTTGACTCATAGCAGATACTCAAAAAGGTTACACACAAAATTGGCGGGGGATTATAGCAAAAAAGTGTGCTCAATTGGAGTTGTCTAATATAAAATCACTAAAGCAGTAAGTAAAAGTTCAAAATTAGCCTATTAATCAAATAGTACCCCCCCCCCCCCCACACTCAAAAGCGCTGTTCTAATAATGTACAGCTAGCCAAAGAGTTTCTTGCTCTTCATCTGTCCACGCAACCCTATGCTTACAGTGAGCAGGAATATCGACATAATCCCCTGCAGTTAGATGAACCAGCTCCCCTTGCTCAAACTGTAATTTGGCTGCACCTTTAAGTACCATCACCCATTCGCTTCTGTCTTGATCGTACCATTGGCCTGCAGGAGTAACATGAGCCTTAGAGACGATTCTTTCGATCAGTATTTTGTCGTTACCGCCGATTTGCTCAAATACCTCTTCACTCAAATCTGTTGGGATCTTGCCAAAAAACGCTCCCTTTTCCATGACTCCTCCTCTTTCGCTGCAGTTGATTATTAAAGGTTAATACTAATTGATTTAGTCACTTGAATGCCCAGCCGCTTTGCTAAACGGTTTAAGTTAGCTCTGTCTGTCTGTAAACGCTTGGCTGCTGCCGACCAGTTACCGGACTCTTGATTTAATGCTTGAGTAATCAGCTTACGCTGGAACGACTCAGTCTCCTGTTTTAACCCTATGCCCTCACCGACATTCAATTCTGGCTTAAGGTTTCCCTGCTGGGTTGTCGCCGACTTATTGCTATCTAATAAACGTCCAACTGAGTCTACTAGCTGTTCGATATGACTGGTACCTATTCTGACAATAGCGCTATTGCCTCGCCCCTTGGCTCTTAAGGCACCTCGCCCTATAACATGCTCCAGCTCACGCACATTGCCTGGCCAGTCATACTGGTTTAACACCTCTATGGCTGAAGGATCGATTGTCAGTTGTTGTATGCCTAGCTTACGCCGAACCTGCTCAATAAAGTAACCAGTCAATAGCGTCACATCCCCCTCTCTATTTCGAAGTGGCGGCACCGAGATTGGGTAAACGCTCAACCTATGGTAAAGATCGGCCCTGAATCGGCCTTGATTAACCTCCTCTTTCAGCTCCCGATTGGTCGCAGCGACAATACGTACATTAACTTGCTCGGTGGCATCTTTGCCCACAGGCTGGATTTCCTGACTTTGTAGTGCTCTTAATAACTTACTTTGCACCGCCAGCGGTAGCTCACCAATCTCATCAAGAAATATCGTACCGCCGTCAGCTAGACTAAACTTACCGATGCGGTTTCTATCGGCGCCAGTGAATGCCCCTTTTACATGGCCAAAAAGCTCACTCTCTATCAGGTTTTCCGGCAGCGCGGCGCAGTTTACATAAACCAAAGGCGCAGCTCCTCGTGCCGATTGCCTGTGTAGCGTTCTGGCCACTAGCTCCTTACCGACCCCGGTCTCTCCTTCGATCAAGATAGAAAAGCCAGAAACTGCCACCATATCAATCTCTCGCTTGAGTTTTACCATGGCCTCGCTATCACCAATTAACTCACCACCATCTTTGACTAGCGCTTCATGGGTCAGCTCAGCCACCACTTGTTGGCTATGTTGGGAGTGGGTTTCTAACTCTTGCAGTAAGATAGCCGTTTTCAAAGTGGCCGCCGCCATGGCTGAGATAATATCTAAGCCTCTCTCTGGCAATTCATCAAACACATTAGGGGTCATGCTGTCTAAGGTCAGCACACCTATCAGTTGCTCATCAGCCATTAAAGGCAGCCCCATACAAGCATGTACGGGAAGGTCACCTGCATGCGCGAGTAACATGCCATCGTAAGGATCGGGAAGTTTGCAATCGGCAGCAAAACGCACCGGAGAAGATGAACCACAGATAGCTTCAAACCTAGGGTGCGCCTCAATATCGAAACGTCTACCTAAACTGTCTTTGCTCAACCCTTGCTGTGCCAAAGGTTTCAGACGACTCCCCTCCACATGCAACAACACAACCGCGTCACAACTTACCGCCCTGCGCACTGTACTGAGCAGGCGATCGAAGCGATCTTTTGTCGTTAAACTATTGGTTAAATCTAACGCCAGTTCAATCAAGGCTGTTGATGAAATTTCTACCATGGTCATTCAATGCTATCCACATTTTCATTAATCAATCTAATCAACTACTTGCCACATCAGATTGTTGATATTTAAAAGCTATATTCAACTGACAATAGCACGCAAAGATAAAAATCGCATCATAAGAGTCATTTGGACTCACACAGCAAAGAGTCATTTCGACTCACAACAATATAAATAAAACAATCAACCCACTGTAAATACTAGCTTTTTAAACTTGGCACACAATTCGCTATGTAATAGCTATATTTTATCGAAGTCGATTTTGGGTCTAACACAGACTCAGATTTTAAGGAGTTAATCATGGCTGCCATTTATGCTAATGATTTCAGCTTTGCCAATGAACCCGATACAAACTTGAAGTTAGCGAACCAAGAAGCCAAGCGTTTCAAGCTCGTCCTACACTCAGGTAATGCAGGCATGTTTATCGCAATGCTTGGCATGCTCTACTCCATCTTTGTCGGCTATATCGATACCAACAATTACTCTCTGTGGGCCCAGGTTACTAGCCATATTATGCTTATCTTGTTCGCCACAGCCATAAAGATTGGTTATGTCATGCGCTGCATCGGCCTACATGGCCTACATGGCCTAGGGGCGACTCAGTTATGAGCCAACAACAAATAATTAATCACTCCAAAGCCCATGAGCGCACTTCTCAACCAAAGAGCAGTAAACAAACACTCAGGTTCAAGCTCACCGCCACAGGTGAGATTGAGCAGGTATCTACAACAAGATTAGCCATAGAAAGTCCACTGACTAAGTTTACAAACCAGCCTATTTGGGATCTCTGCTTTAGGCCTTGGTTTCTTGCAGCGACGACTTTGTCGGCGCTCAGTCTGGCTATCTGGATACTGTATCTTAATGGTCAATTTAGCGGATTTAACTCAGAGGGGATAAGCCCTTTAGTTTGGCATATCCATGAGATGCTATTTGGCTTTGGCGCGAGTATCGCAGTGGGATTCTTGCTGACTGCGGCGCAGACTTGGACCAAGGTAAGAAGTATCAATGGGCTTAGTTTAGCCTTACTGACTGGTATCTGGTTATCTGTTCGTATTCTGCTTTTGAGCAGCTCTGCTAACTTGCAACTACTGGCTATCTCACTGCAAGCATTGTGGTGGTTAGTGTCGATAGGGTATCTCGCTTACATGGTGCTGCGCGCTCAAAGCAGGCGTAACTATCAATTTATTCCACTGTTATCAGCCATGATGCTACTGAACTTAGCCTTTTTGCTGGCCGATTTCTTTGGCGATACTCAGCTCGCGCTGCACCTATCTCGCAGTGCCATACTGATGTTTGGATTATTGGTGGGTATTGTCGGTGGTAGGGTGATCCCCTTCTTTACCAGCCGTGGCGCCGAGAGTGCACAAGTACAGGCAACGCCAATGCTCGATAAACTACTGCCTTTGGTAACTTTAAGCGGCATCGCTGTTTTCTTCAGCGGCTACTTTATCAGCTTACCTTTCACGCCTGCCACGCTACTAATCTTAGCCGGCAGCCTACATCTGGCTCGCCTTTATTTTTGGAACTCTTTGTCAACATGCAAGGTACCACTGCTGTGGTCACTGCATGCCAGCTACTTAGCTTTAGGGTTAGGTTTAATCTTGCTTGGAGCCAGCTATTTAAGTGAAAACCTACGTTTTGCCGATGCCTTACACCTGATAACCATTGGCACGATAGGCGGTATGATCCTCGCCATGATTGCCCGAGTTTCTTTAGGGCATACTGGCAGAGCGCTTAAACCTCACCCTGCTATGAACCTGGCTTTCGCACTCATCTTTATAGGTGCGCTTGCCCGAGTTATTTTGCCATTATTTCAACAGCCACTATGGGGTTGGAATATCAGTGCGGCGACTTGGATTATCGCCTTCATTCTATTTTTGTGGCACTACACACCCATCTTGTGCCGTGCAAGACAGTAATACCCTTGGGTTAAAAAGCCCTTAAACACAGGCCCATTACATTTAGGGCAACCGGACCATTTTAAACACGTTTAGTCATTAGCGTTCAACAAGCACCATTGGACATTAACTTAGGGGGTGACACTCAAGTCAGCCCATTTTATTGAAGGATATTTAGATGTTATCAGCAAAACATATCGAACTGGTTAAGAGCACTATTCCTCTATTAGAGTCTGCAGGGACTGCTATCACAGAGCATTTTTACGTTCGCATGTTTAAGCATAACCCAGAGCTCAAGCATATCTTTAACCTCAGTCACCAGCACTCTGGCGGCCAGCCTGCTGCGCTATTTAATGCTGTCGCAGCCTATGCAAAAAATATCGATAATTTAGCGGCGTTATCGGGTGCAGTAGAACGTATTGCACATAAGCATACTAGTTTTAACATTCAGCCTGAGCATTACCCTATTGTTGGCCACCACCTTTTAGAGACGCTACGTGAGTTGGCCCCCGATGCATTTACACCTGATGTAGAAGAAGCTTGGGGCGCAGCTTATGGTGTACTCGCCGGCATTTTCATCAATCGAGAAGAGGAGTTATACCAGCATAACGCAAACCAAGAAGGTGGTTGGTTAGGCGCGAGGCAGTTTAAAGTCATCGAGAAGCGTCAGGAGTCTGAGCTCGTTACCAGCTTTGTGTTCGAACCTGTCGATGCTCAAGCCGTCATTGACTTCGAGTCAGGGCAATACCTTGGTATCAAAGTAGAGCCGGCTAATCATGAGTACCGTGAGATGCGTCAGTACTCGCTATCAGATAAACCCAACGGCAAAACCTATCGCATCTCAGTAAAACGAGAGTTGGCTCCCGAGCTTGATGGCGTGCCAGGTGTTGTTTCAAATCACCTGCATGACAACTTGCACCTCGGTGATGTCGTAGAGGTATTTCCACCCGCTGGAGATTTTCATTATGTAGAGCGTCATGCACCAGTAGTATTAATCTCTGCTGGCGTGGGGATCACACCTATGCAGTCAATGCTAGAGATGCTTGCCTCTAAAGCCTTTAGTCAGCCTGTTTTTTATCTGCATGCCTGCGAAAATTTAGCTCAGCATTCGTTTAATCAGCGTGTACAAGCCCTTGGTACTCAACTGACTTTAAGTCAGCATACTTGGTACCGTGAGTTAGATGCTAATGAGCAGGAGCAACTCAATGCGCAAACACACACTAGGCAAGAACAAAGTGCCAGCGTCTACAACCATATGGGCTTTATGAACCTTGCCACATTAACTTCTGAGCTGCCGTTAACAGATGGGGATTTTTATCTCTGTGGCCCAGTCGGGTTCATGCAGTTTGCTAAGCAGCAACTGATTGAGCTCGGCGTCAATGATGAGCGCATTCATTATGAAGTGTTTGGGCCTCACTCAGAGTTATAAGTTTTTAATGGGCTAAAAATAAAGGGCATCAATCGATGCCCTTTTAAAGTACCCCAATAAGCAACTGCTATTTAAATGTCGCTATCTCTTCTAATGGTTTTTTCTTAGTCGCATGCTCAGGGATCGTCGCGCCTTCATCCGGATAACCCACAACGATCAGCATATAAGGTCGATCGACATCGGTTTCACGGTCACAGACTTTACTAAGAAATGACATAGGCTTGGGCGTGTGAGTTAGCGTGCCAAGACCAGCATGATGCAGAGCTTGCAATAAAAACCCTGTCGCGATACCGACAGATTCATGCACATAGTAATTGGTCTTACTTTCATCGTTATCTAAGCCACCACGCTTTTGAGAAAACACAGCAATTAACCAGGGAGCACGCTCAAGATAGGACTTGTTGGCATCGGTTCCTAAAGGTTTTAGCGCTTCTAACCACTCCTCACCCGCTCGCCCTTCATAGAATGAACGCTCTAAGGCTTCAGCTTCATGGCGGATCTGAGCTTTAACTTCAGGATCGCTAATCGCTACAAAATGCCAAGGCTGATGGTTAGCCCCACTCGGTGCAGTGGCAGCAGTTTGGATACATTGCTCAATAATGGCTTGAGGAACGGCTCGGTCTGAAAACTGGCGAATACTGTGTCGCCTTTTAACCTCTTGATAATGGCTCTGTGCACGAGACAGCATCTCATCTTGGTTATATTCAATAAAATCCGTTAAGGGAAAATGGGCTTCAGTCTGTTTCATATCCTTGGTTACATTCCTTTTTATAAACTAGCACTTTTCTTAACCTAGCAAACCAATCAAAAAAGACCAGTAACAGCTAACCACTTTATTTAAGGTACAGTTGTATGGTTGACAGTAGATACCGCTAGGGAGCACTCGATTCTAGCAAAGACTTCAAATTCATTAGCCCTTGACTGAGGTCTTTTTCAATCATGGTTTCAAAGTCGATAAACAGGAACATCAGGTTCATGGGGTAATTCATGCTGCCATGAAAACCCCAGCTCACTTTAGTCGTCTCATTATCCACTGCTTCAGTGGTCATATAAGCAGGCTCTGTCGCTTCAAAAGGTGAGATAAACCTCAACTCGAAATCGATGCGCTTACCTTCATCTATCTTGATGATCTCCTGCTCACCAACGCCAACCTCTTCATTGTCACTGCGCCACGCCGAAACAAAGCCAACAGTCCCATCGACGCCTTGATACGTTTTCTCCATGCTTGGATCAATCTGCGCCCAGACACTGAAATTATTCTGATTCTTAAGGTGCTTCACATAATCAAACACCTCAGCCACTGGCCTATTTATCTCTACTGAGGTGACTACGGAGTACTCCTGTTTAATAAACAGGGCTGCAATAAAAGGTATCGCAATAATTACGGCAACGATAATTGATAGTTTTTTCAACATGGACATTCCTTGGCTATGTATCTAGAAAGCATCTAGAGGCGAAATCAAATAGTTAGCATACACAGGAGGTGAAAACTTAAGCAAGTTTTCAATGGAGGGATAAGAGGAAAGTGTATTTGCTGACAAGATAGATAACTGCCAGAGACTTTAATTTACCGCTCAGATTCTGAACAAGACAATTTAAGGATGGAAACAAAAACGGAGCCTAAAAAGGCTCCGTTTGTCGCGAACAAAATAAAAGCTTAGAACTTATATCTCAAGTTCGCCGTGATGGTTCTACGCTGGCCATAGAAGCAATCTCCACGAGCCAAGCAGCTAGTGATCACAGTTTCATCGGCGAGGTTATCGACGTTTAAGCTTAAATCAAACTGGCTAAACTCATAACCTATCATCATATCAAATAGATGATATGCCTCTGTATTTAAAGCTGTATGGACTTGAGTGCCATCAGGCATGAATACATCGACACTGCCATCAGAGGTTTCACCCACATAACGGAAACCAACGCCCGCCTTGAAGCCCTGCCAGAAAGACTCAGGACGGTAAGTTACCCAAGTCGACAACATATGATCCGGCATAGCGGCTAGCTTAGCATCAACTTCGCCGACTGTATTAGTGTGCTTTTCTGAATCCGTATAGGCATAGCTGGCGTAGACATCAATCTCATCCCACTCAAGCTGCGCTTCCAGTTCGAGCCCCTGGATCTTCACCTCACCAAGCTGTAGGGTCAAATCTGGCCCTGCCGATTGCTTACGGTTTTTATCAGTGATATCGAAAATAGCTGCGGTGAACAGGTGCTCACTGCCAACAGGCTGATATTTAATGCCTAGCTCATATTGCTCGCCTTCTTGAGGCTTAAAGGGTGTACCAACTTGATTTGAGCCATAAATAGGCTGGAACGACTGAGCGTAACTCGCATAGGGCGCAATACCTGAATCGAAGCTATACATCACACCTAAACGGCCAGTGGTCGCACTTTGATCTTGTTTGCCTGCACTGACAGTTTCAGACTCAACCCAATCATGGCGCAGTGCACCGCTGACAATGAAATTGCCAACTTTAATCGAGTCTTGCAGGTATATACCTAGCTGGTTGTTATTCTCACCCGGCGTATCGGGAATATCTGCCCCAGTCGGCAGTGATTCTGTATTTTGGCCATATTGCGGAGTATAGAGGTCTAGCATGCCACCAGCACCTCTAAGATAGAGTCGGTCTGTATCGGTATCGACATCCTGATAATCGATACCGAATGTTAGATTATGCTCCACTTCTCCAGTATCAAACTGTGCTTGCAAACGAAGATCTGAAGTCAGTGCCTCAGCCGTTGCGTCACTCATACTGATATTACGTAAAATTGAGCGCCCATCTTCCTGAAACTTTGGTGGCCAAGCATACATAGTGCGATAGGTCGACTTGCTGTCTACATAACGACTGTTCCAATACAATGACAAATAGTCATTTAACTCTTGCTCAAGTAGGAAAGTGACCGACTTTTGTTCGGTATCATATTGATCCCAACCTGGCTCACTGATAAAGCGCTCGCTGGGGATTTGGCCATTTGGTGCAGGAAGTAATGTACCTTCATGGGGGAAGAATTGCGTACTCGAACCTGATTCATTTTTCTGCAGATTTGCCAGTAAGGTCAGCTTAGTGGTATCGGTTGCATACCAGGTAATAGCAGGTGCAATGAAGTAGCTATTATCATCGACATAGTCTGTTTGAGTTTCGCTGTCACGATAAAGACCTGTCACGCGATAAAGTACTGACTCATCGTCATTAAGCGAGCCAGTCACATCTGCTGCTAGTTGCTTACGGTCATAGTTACCAACCTGCGCCCAAATCTCACCTTTCTGCTCAGCTTCTGGGCGTTTAGTGACCATATTAATGATACCGCCCGTTGAGCCTTGTCCATACAGCACTGACGATGGACCTTTTAAGATCTCAACCTGCTGTAGCATATAGGGGTTAGTTCGTACGTTATTATAGTTACCGAACATCATCTGCAAACCATCTTGATATTGCAGCGGTGATACACCACGAATTTGTGCCCAATCACCTCGGGTATCGACACCATATGGGCCATTATAGACACCGGCTACATAGCCGATAGCATCCTGTAAACTTTCAGCACCCAGATCAGTAATACGCTTTTCGGTTAACACTGAGATCGAAGTGGGCGTTTCAATGATTGGCATATCCGTTTTCGATGCAGATGCACTCACATAAGATATTAAACCTTTAGAGCTAATGGTGATCACTTCCATCTCAGGCTCTTCGGCTTTAGCTTGCAAAGTGTCGGCCTCTGCTGCAGAGACTGAAGTGCTCGCCGAGAACGCAAAGCTCATCGCCATAAAGAGAACTGGATATTTTAATTTGAAACTCTGGCCCATTTTCAACCCCGTAAATGATTATAAACAACTAAAAAATCGACGAGATCTTAATGAAACTGATAACTATTCTCAACAAACTTTACAAAGAGAATACAGGCTAATCAATAAAGCCCATCTTATGGGCTCTGTTTATTGGGAAGCTTTGAAGAGGCTTAACGTTCAGCCAATGAGCTCGGTGAGGATATTGCTGAACCACCTTGACGAGTCAGTAGCGTCACAAGCATAAAACTCAAGACACAAGGGACAATCCAGCTCGCGTTATAGTTGTACAGAGGTAAGTAATCAGTGAAGTATTGAGATAACGCCTGCGGCATCTTATCCAATATCTTAAGTGCATCGATTGCACCACCTAAGATAGCAACACTCAAGGTCACTCCCCAGACTTGAAAATTCATTGAGCGTTTTTGAAAGTACACAGCGAGAGCAACCACGGTTATGGTTACCGGGTGCAACATCACAACGAGTGGTAGGGTAACCGTAATAAGCGTCTCTAGCCCAACATTGGCGATAAGTGTTGAGAGAGAGACAATAGCAATTGCCAACAGCTTATAATTTGTTGTCGGGCTTTGAGCTTTAGCTAAGAAGTTATCATTGAAGAAACTTGCACTGGCACATGTCAAGCCTACCGCAGTGGTCAAACAGGCTAAGGCCATGATGACACCCAGACACATCATGCCGATATCACCATAGATGAAGCTCATGTAACGAGAAAGCAGCTCACCACCATTGGAGACTTCATGGGCAAAGTGTGCGCCTATCCATGCCATGGCAATATAAACGCTACACATCACAGCGCCGTAGACAATAACCACCTTAGCCATTTCACGGCTCAGTGAAGCGTCCGAGCATCTATGTTGATTAAGTACATTAATAATGAGCCAACCAAAGCCGATAGCGCCCAGTACATCCATGGTCATATAGCCATCACTGAGTCCTGCAGCAAATGCGAAACCTTGATACTTATCGGCCATCCCTTCAGGGATACCATGTCGATTGTTCATCACACTAATCAAGATAAATACGATTAATAGCAAGATAGTCGGTGTTAGCAGCTTACCAATTCTTCCCATTAGCTTTTGTGGACTTAATGCAAAGTACAAGGTTAAAGCCGCGAATATTAATGTTGCAACCAGTAAGCCTTCGTCACCGAAAAAGGGCCGTCCGGTAAACTCATAGGCGACAGTGAACGTTCTTGGCATATTAAAGAAAGGACCAATGGTAAGAAACAATACACTCCAGAACAGTAGGTGCACCCACCTTGGCAATTTATGAGTGAGGGCATCGCTGCCACCTATCCACGCAATCGCAATTAAGGTTAATGCAGGCATGCCTACAGAAGTCAGTAAGAAACCGCTTAAAGCCGGAAGAAATGCCTCTCCAGCCCCGTGACCTAACATAGGCGGAAAGATAATATTTCCCGCACCAAGAAATAACGCAAAGGTCATAAAGCCAATAAATAAAGTTTGTTGCTTAGACATGTATGACCTCAAACGTAAAAAAGTAACTAAGCGATTGAGGGTATGCGACAGTCATTAACTAGGCATCATTAGAGAGATTAGTAGAGGGATTTTGTAGAGAGCAGACTAGCCATCAATCAATTCATTGAGCATCGATGTGATGCCCCTATTAGCGGTTAAAATATGCGCAAAAAAAAGTCTTTGATATTGGCAGAAATATTTGAGTTGCGGGGATCGCTTACATATAAACTCACATAGCCAAAAGCCCTGAAGCCCCTTAAAGAGGCTTCAAAACTGATGTAAATAGTCGGTGAGCATAGTGAAGGAGTTTACTTAGCTAATCGCTCAAGTAGCTTCTGATTTTCAGCTTCGATGTGCTTATAAAAATCACGATCTGCAAGCTTTGATGCCGCGGCTTCATCAATCACTAATACTGCATTGGTGTGAAGCTGCAGTGCAGATGCTGGGCACGATGCAGTCAATGCACCTTCTACGGTCGCTAAAATTGCATCGGCTTTGTTTTCGCCAGTAGCCAGTAACACCACCTTCTTAGCATCTAAGATTGTCCCAATTCCCATGGTGATAGAGAGGTGTGGCTGATACTCATCTTCAGCAAAAAAGCGGGCATTATCATCAATAGTTGCTTTTGTTAGTGTCTTAACTCGCGTGCGAGACATCAAGCCAGATGAAGGCTCATTAAAGCCGATATGGCCATTACGGCCGATACCTAAGAGTTGAATATCGATACCACCAGCCGCTTTAATCTGCTCTTCGTAGCCAACGCAGGCTTCAATTGGGTTTTCAGCGTCACCTGGAGGTACATGGGTATTAGCCTTGTCGATATCGACATGATCGAACAGCTGCTCATTCATGAAATATCGATAGCTCTGAGGATGTGTCCCCTCAAGCCCTAGGTATTCATCTAAGTTAAATGTCATCACATCTTTAAAAGAGATCTGCTGCTCTTTCGTCGCACTGATCAGGCCCTGATATAGAGAGACTGGGGTTGAACCCGTTGCCAAACCTAATACTGAGCTAGCCTTGTTTTGCAGCTGCTTAATAAAGATATTCGCGCCATATTCGGCAACTTCAGCACTATTTTTTAAGATGACGATTTGCATTATATTGACTCACTTTAACTTAGAGCTTGGCTCAATAAGATTGAATAATTAACGGCTCACTCAAGATAATATTGAGTATAGCTGTAGCCTTGCGCAGTTGAACCTTCCCTTTGAAAAGGCTAGGCACAAACATATCTTGGTATATTTAACATTACTATAACGCCAAATGACAACGCTGTCATTTATTATTGTGACACAAAACTAAACAGCAAAGCTTGCAACTCTCTCAAGAGTAGATCTTTGCCGTCAATTAAGCGCTATAATACAGCCCCTTTTTGACGAAATGATGATGCTATGTCTGTAGAAGTCGCCCCTGTAAATTCACCAGCCTCCTCTTCAGCAGAAAGGAGCCATCATCATTATAAAATTTTTAAACCTCACGGGTATCTCAGCCAGTTTGTGCCTGAAACACGCAAAAGTAAAAAACTGCTTGGCGAACTCACAGACTTCCCTTTAGGGGTTATGGCTATTGGCCGTTTAGATCATGATTCTGAAGGCTTACTCTTGCTGACCACTGACGGCATGGTTAGCCATCAGGTGCGCAGTAAAAAAGTCGACAAAGAGTACTATGTTCAAGTCGATGGTGATATCGATGATGAAGCGATAAGCAAGCTCCAACAAGGCGTAGAGATAGGCATAAAAGGGGAGAAATACCTCACTCTGCCCTGTCAGGTTTTTAAACTTGATAGTGCTCCCCAATTACCCGCTAACGGACGAAGAGTAAGAGATGCAAGACACGGCCCCATGAGCTGGATATCTATCACTATCAGCGAAGGGAAAAACCGTCAAATACGTAAAATGACTGCTGCCGCTGGCTTTCCAACCATGAGGCTGGTTCGAGTGCGCATTGGCAATATTACGCTAGGTAAGATGCAACCCGGTGAAGTCATCGAGCTTTCCGATATATCGAGCATCTTATAAAAAAATTAACATCAGCCGCGATTAAGGCTTAGCTTTGGCTTCCTCTAACATTGCCGGAAACTGAATAGTAAATTCAGTGCCCTTACCTAGCTCACTTTGACAGTCGATCGTACCATTTAACGTCTGTGTCACTAGGTTAAAAACAATATGTAAACCTAAACCGCTGCCACCTTTTCCCCGCTTGGTAGTATAGAAAGGTTCAAAAATTTGCTGCAGATTCTCAGGCTCTATGCCTTGACCATTGTCGCGATAAATTAACTCAACACTGCCAACTAAAAGCTCAACATTAATCGTAATCTCCCCTACCTTTCCATCCTCAAACCCGTGATGGATGCTGTTCATAATAAAGCAGGTGAGAATTTGGGCTAATGCACCAGGATGACTGTGCATCTTTATCCCATCAGGGCAGAGTAAATTCACGCTATGTTGACTGGTGCGAAGTTGAGGCTTTAGGCTAAAAATTATTTCATCAATGTACTCTTTTAAATCAAATTCCCGGCACTTATCAGAAGACTGATCAACCGAGACTTTTTTAAAGCTTTTTACTAACTCTGTAGCACGCGTTAGATTCATTAATATAATACTGGCCCCTTCATTCGCACCCAAAATAAACTTCTCCACATCTTCAGCCGTCAACTCGCCCTGTTTATATTGGGACTCTAGAATTCTTATCTCCCTCTCCAAGTAGGACGTCGCAGTGACACTTACCCCTAAAGGTGTGTTGATCTCATGGGCGATCCCAGCCACAAGGCCTCCCAGTGAAGCCATTTTTTCAGATTCGACTAACTGTTTCTGGGCTTCTTGTAACTCTTTAAATGAAGCCATGAGTTCAATATTGGCTTGATTAGCGTTGGCCATCTCATTATGTGCCACAGCCAGTACTCGGTTGTATTCTCTGGCAATTTGCCCCACTTCAGTATGGGGCTCAACATGGACACTCATGCTAAAGTCACTCTCACTTTTTTGCCGCTCCATGGCGTGAAGCAAATCTAAGACCTCTGTATGCGCATTGTGCTCTGAAGTATTTAGCCCCCTAATTTCATCTTCAGGCTTCACTCTTAAGGGGATCCATCTTTGGATAAATTTTAAAAACAGGTAAGTAGGGATAAATGCCCAAGCAAAGCAGACGACTACGCCTAATGCCTGTACCCATAACTGCTCAGTAAAGCTTAACCCTGTATTGAGAATTTCAGGATCACCAAAAAATGCAACACATAGGGTGCCCCAGACTCCGCAGGCTCCATGAACCGGCGCCGCTTTCACGACATCATCAATCTTAAAGTGCTCTAAGGCTTTTGCACTAAACAGGTATATCCCACCACCTAAAAGACCGATTAATACCGCATGAAAAGGCTCAACTGAGTTACAGCTGGCAGTAATACTCACTAATCCAGCTAGCGCGCCATTTAACACATGGGGAACATCTGGTTTTTTCTTTTTATACCAAGTGAGTAGGAGTACAGAGATGGCGCCAAAACTGGCTGATAAGTTAGTGTTTAAGATTATCGAAGGTATGGTGTGATCAAACTTAAGGCTACTGCCGCCATTAAAGCCAAACCAACCAAACCACAAAATAATCGTTCCCACTGTAGCCATAGGAATGTTATGCCCCTGAATAGGCGGGCTTTCCTGGCAAAACCGACCAATTCTAGGACCTATAACCATCACCGCAGCCAGTGATGTCCAGCCACCAATAGAGTGGACCACGCTGGAGCCGGCGAAATCTACAAAACCTTGTTGATTAAGCCAACCTAAGTTAAGCCCCTCAAAATTTCCATTCCACGCCCAACGTCCAAAAACAGGATAGAGTATTCCTGAAACAAAAAAGGCAATAGTCAAATAGCCAGCAAAAGTTGTTCGCTCAGCGACAGCCCCAGACATAATCGTCGAAGCGGTACCACAAAAGACCAGTTGAAATACGAAAAAAGCTAATAACTTGGGTGAGTCAGTCGCTGCGATGAAGAAATAATCATAGTTAAAAGCTTGTTCGGCATTACTATACATAATGCCAAAACCTACAATCCAGAAAATGCCTGAGGTTAAGCAGAAATCACAAAAGTTTTTAACCGCGACATTAATACTATTTTTAGATCTTACCGAGCCTGCCTCTAAGAAACAGAAACCCGCCTGCATAAACAACACACTGCCAGTGGCAATTAAGAGCCACATGATATTTTGCAGTTCAATTACTTTAGCAAGTTCAACGTCCAAGTTATCGCCTTAACTTTCAGCGCCCAATGCTCATGGGAGGTCGTTGTAATTATAGCTTAATCAAAAATAATCAAAGTCAAACCTAAGTGAGCTCGACTGTTTAGCAAAACTTATAGCTAAACAGCCTTGTGTTTGGTGACAGATAAGCCTTCTTTTAACGGCTTAAATAGGGCATTTAATCTTTAAAAGAATTGGTCTCTAGCGATAGAAGATACACTGCAACTTATCACTCATAGCAGAAGCAAAGTCTTAATGCTGCTCAGCAGTCCAATGTAATCCGTCAGCATTAGTCGTTTTAACAATTTGACTGGCATCCATAAAGTGAATACCGAGCTCATCGGCTACCTTGTTAAACTCACAGGCAAAATCACGTGACTTCTCCTTAGCATTGGCAAATAAGAGCTCATCTTCATAGGGAAGTTCAGCGACATGAACAGGTGCAATGAGTAAAACCTGAGCTGAATCATTCTCTGGATAATCATTATCTAGCACCATTTGGCACAGCTTCTTAGTATTTTGAGCTATCTGCTCAACACTTAAATCGAATATGCTTTTAAGATCGTTAGTCCCCAGCATAATCACGACAAGATCTATGGGTCTATGACACTCGAGTAACATAGGAAAATATTCTGCACCACTTCTATATTTGCGGCCAGGCTCATCTGACGCAGATGTACGCCCGTTAAGTCCCTCTTCAATAATACGGTACTCGCTGCCTAACAATGTTTGTAGTGCGCCAGTCCAGCGAGTCTCAAAAGGATAACGAGTACACGCAACGGGCTGATAACCCCAAGTATTTGAATCACCAAAGCAGAGAATATTTTTCATTAGGTCAGCTTAATTAACGTAGAAAATTTAATGAAACAAAATACCATAGTTAGCGACGAGCAAGCGAGAAGCAGCAAGGAAAGAAAAGAAGATAGAAGAAAGAAATTAGAAGTGAAAAGCGATGACTCTGCTCGTAAGCTAACAGATACATGGAGTAAGCCTAGCGATAGCTAGGCTTAGTGCTTAGTGCTTAGTGCTTAGTGCTTAGAGTATAAAGCAGACTTTCGCGCCACCAGGGCGGTACTCGCAGTAGCAGTCTCTAGGATTCTCAGCACAATAGCGCTGCTCATCTTGCATAGGGTTAGCATTAACCGCAGCCATTAGACCAAGTCCAAAACCTAAGGTTGTGAGCATCGCAATTATTTTAGTTTTCATAATCTTCCTTAATTATGCCGTAACTACAAAATACTAGGCTAAATAGATAGTTAAACGCAAAATGCGTAAGCAGCATATTAAGCTCTCAATCAAATGTTTTATATAACCTAAAGGTCTATTTTATTCCTACCTTTTAAACGGTCCAATACACCAATCTAGCAAGATAGCCGCCTCTCCCCCTTATTAGTGACATACACTGTCAGGTCGCCAATAAGTGTTTACTACACGGATTTAGGATTTAGAAGTTGGGTGTTGGGTGTTGGGAGTTAGGATTTAGAGTAACCTAGGAAGCAGTTACCGGATGGAGCCATTCTTTTATGAAAAGGACCAGGCGCAAATCCCCTTTAGACCATTCATGGTCTCCGGGGATAAGTACATCCATATACAGAAAAGCCGCTGAGTGGTTAACTCAACGGCTTTAATCTGTTTCGGGCAGCTAAAAGCAGCCTTCTTGCATTAAACTTAAGCTTGCGGGCGCATCGCTGGGAACAGGATCACGTCGCGAATCGTGTGAGTGTTAGTAAACAACATCACTAGACGGTCGATACCAATACCTTGACCTGCAGTTGGCGGTAGGCCGTGCTCTAGCGCCGTGATGTAATCAGCGTCATAGAACATAGCTTCATCATCACCGGCATCTTTAGCATCAACTTGTGCCTTGAAGCGGTTATCTTGATCTTCTGCATCGTTTAGCTCAGAGAAACCGTTTGCCACTTCACGTCCGCCGATAAAGAACTCGAAACGGTCTGTAATAAAGTGGTTATCATCATTACGACGAGCCAGCGGTGAGATATCTGCTGGGTAACCTGTAATGAAAGTAGGCTGCATAAGCTGAGGCTCAGCAGTTTCACCGAAGATCTCCTCAAGAAGCTGACCACAGGTCCAGAACTTCTCGATTGTCATGCCGATGCTCTTAGCCAAGTTACGCATAAACTCAACGTCTTTAACCTCTTCATAGGTCATAGACTGAATCGTTTCATTGTCAGGGTTATACTTCTTAATAGCATCTAGCATGCTAAGACGTGTGTAAGGGCCGCCAAAGTCTACTGTATGCTCGCCGTATGGAAGCTGCGGTGAACCACAAAGCTCAGTCGCAATTGAACTTAGCATCTCTTCGGTCAAATCCATCAGATCATTAAAATCTGCATACGCCATATAGAACTCCATCATAGTGAATTCTGGGTTATGACGAGGAGATAGACCTTCGTTACGGAAGTTACGGTTGATTTCGAACACACGCTCAAAACCACCAACCACTAGACGCTTAAGGTAAAGCTCTGGCGCAATACGAAGATACATAGCGATATCAAGCGCATTATGGTGCGTCTCAAACGGGCGTGCAGAAGCACCACCTGGAATGCTATGCATCATAGGGGTCTCAACTTCCATGAACTCTTTTTTAACCATAAAGTTACGGATAGCTGAAACCACTTTAGAGCGCATAACGAAAGCTTCACGTGACTCTTCGTTAACGATAAGGTCAACATAACGCTGACGGTAGCGAGTCTCTTGGTCAGTTAGACCGTGGAACTTTTCAGGCAGCGGACGCAGGGCTTTAGTCAGCAACTGGTACTCTTCCATGTTGACGTATAGATCGCCTTTACCTGACAAATGTAGCTTACCAGTCACACCGATAATGTCACCGATATCTAGGCCTTGGAATGTTGCCTTAAGGTCTTTCTGAACGTCTTTACCAGCATAAGCTTGGATACGCCCACTCACATCTTGAATCACTAAGAATGGACCACGTTTCGCCATCACACGACCGGCGATAGAACGCTGGATATCCATGCCTTCAAGCTCTTCTTTGGTATTGTTACCAAATTCAGCCTGAATATCTGCCGCTTTATGTTTACGATCGAAGTTGTTTGGGTGACCATTTGCAGGGCAGTTAGCGCGTATGTGCTCAAGCTTGGCACGACGCTCTGCAATTAACTTGTTTTCGTCTTGTACTTGTTCAGTCATCTTCTTCTCTCGTAAATGTTACAGTTCACACGTTAAAATTAATTAGCTCTATTGGACTCTTAAAACGCTATCTTCTAAGAGGCCTCCTCTTACAAGCCTGATTTAAGGCTTGCTTCAATAAACTTATCTAGATCGCCATCAAGCACACTTTGAGTGTTGCGGCTTTCAACCCCGGTGCGCAGATCTTTAATACGCGCATCATCGAGTACGTAGGAGCGGATCTGACTGCCCCAACCGATATCTGATTTAGCATCTTCAGCAGCCTGCTTATCGGCATTTTGTTTCAGCATCTCAAGCTCAAAGAGCTTAGCTTTAAGCTGTTTCATCGCCGCATCACGGTTCTTATGTTGCGAACGGTCATTCTGGCACTGCACGACGGTATTTGTCGGCACGTGAGTGATACGAATTGCCGATTCTGTCTTGTTGACGTGCTGTCCGCCCGCACCTGAAGCGCGATAAGTATCGACACGTAGATCAGATGGATTGATATCGATCTCAATAGAGTCATCGATCTCTGGATAAACAAACACAGAACAGAATGAGGTATGGCGTTTACCAGAAGAGTCAAAAGGCGACTTACGCACTAAGCGGTGTACACCTGTTTCTGTTCTCAATGAGCCAAAAGCATATTCGCCTGTGAACTTGATTGTCGCCCCTTTAATACCGGCAACATCACCATCGGTCACTTCCATCAACTCAGGCTTATAGTCATGGGCTTCGCCCCAACGTAGGAACATACGCAGTACCATATTAGCCCAATCTTGAGCTTCTGTGCCGCCGGAGCCTGATTGAATATCAAGATAACAATCTGATGCATCATGGGGGCCTGAGAACATACGGCGAAACTCAAGCTCTTCTAGACGCTTTTCTAAGCCATCAAGCTCACTACTTGCATCATTAAAGGTATCTTCATCATCCTCTTCAATGGCAAGCTCTAATAAGCCTTCAATATCTTCAAGGCCTGAGTCCATATCATCTATGGTCTTAACAACTGCTTCTAATGAAGCGCGCTCTTTACCCAATGCTTGTGCATTGTCCGGGTCATTCCAGACTTCGCTACTTTCAAGTTCTCGGCTTACCTCTTCTAGACGCTCTTTCTTAGCATCGTAGTCAAAGATACCCCCGAAGCAGAAGGGTTCGATCGGCGAGTTCTTTTATCTTAAATTTTACCGGATTTACTTCAAACATAACTCTTCTACTTAAAATTGGTTAGGCAGCAACTGCAAACCCGCTATTTTAACTTAATCGAGGGATTTCGACTAGGGCAAGAAAGCAGGAATTGCGGTTATTTCAAGCTTTATTTATTCATGACTTTTACTCAGGATATCCTTAGCTCTGCTCTATAGAATTGCGACAAGCAATTAAAAGAACTAACTTTGAATTCTAGCTAAGGGACGAGTGGCTTAATTTAGCGGTATCAATTATTTAAAATCACAAAGCCAAAATCTGCTGTCTATACTTTCTTCATGAATGATAAAATCCCGACATGTTGCTACCACGAAGATGAAGGGTTCTCATGCTCTGAGCCCGCTGAGCCATCAGGCCTGTGTTACTGGCATGACCCTAAAATCATTAAAGATAAACCTGAAGATATCCATAATTTAGAGCAGTTTGCTCGTAATGGTGGCATGCTTAGGGGGGTCTCGCTTAAGCGCGCAAAACTCCATGGCATAGACCTAGTACGTCATCATCAAAAGACAGGTTTTGATATGACACATGCGGAGTTATATCGAGCCGATCTCCAAGAGGCACACCTTTTTAATCTCAACCTCACCAACGCCAGCTTAATGAAAGCCGATCTTCGAGAGTCTAACGTCCACTGTGCCAACTTAGTTGGCACCAACTTGCTCGGCATCAAATGGAATGGCGCTAAGATAGAAAATATCTCAATCGGTAAAAAAATTAAGCAGGAGAAACTTGCCTTAGAGGCAGCTAAAGTTGGCGAGCGAGAGATAGCGATAGATTATTTTGAGCAGGCCGAGGAGATCTATCGAGATTTAAGAAAAGCGGCAGAACGAGAAGGTCTATTTGCCATGTCGGGAGATTACATTCGCAAAGAGCTCACCATGCGGCGGCACCAGATGCCGAAACATAGCTTTAAGCGCTATGTGTCCAAAACTATCGACCTCTTCTGTGGCTATGGCGAAGCACCAATGCGAGTCATAGGTTTCTCTATGGGCTTAATTTTTGTTTGCGCCATGCTCTATCTATTTACAGGGCTCAGTTATGACGGCAACGTGCATGTTTTTGATGTCGAAAATGACTTTAAAACCAATCTTTTTCTGTTTTTTAATTGCATCTATTACTCTGTTGTCACCTTCACGACGCTCGGTTACGGTGACTTTACCCCTATCGGTTTTTCCAGGGCCATTGCAGCCATTGAAGCCTTTACAGGTAGCTTTACCATTGCGCTTTTCGTGGTTGTATTTGTGAAAAAAATGACTCGCTGATAATCACCAAAAAAGTCGATCCCATAAGCGAATGAGCCTAAACAGTGATCTCACTCATTTATCGTGCAATAAAGCTGTCCCAACCCTTCAACTACTAACCCTTTTGTGAACAAAGCCGCAAGTTTAAACAGAAAAAGCGCTGCTAAGACCTGTTAGCAAAAACTCTCTGGTTATACTCTTTACAATTGTATTACTCCTTTATAGATAGTCTTATCCACAGTCACAAATAGCGCCTCCGGCACTCATGAGACTCTATAGAGCCACATATTGCTAACTCGAAAATGGACCTCCTGATAGCCTAAAAACAATGAAAGGCAGACACGATGAAAAATCTGATAATTGATGGTAAACGGATATCGGCGGCTTCCAATGAAACACTGTTAACAATCGCCAATAATGCCGGAATTGTCATCCCAAGCTTATGCCAATCACCGCTTAGTAAGCTTAAGATAAATAGCAATATACAACAAAATACTAAACAAGATGACAGTGAACAGAAAAGCCACTGCAACCTGTGTATTGTTGAGGTCCATAACTGCGCATCAACAGACGACAAAAGCCAAATAGTCCAAGCCTGTGAGACATTTATTTCAAGCTTAGATTCGGTGACTGAACAGCCTATCGAAATTATCACTCAATCAAGTTACTTAAGCCAACAAAGACAAGCTGCACTCAATAATATCTTGAGCGATCACTTTGCAGATTGTGAAGCTCCCTGCCAACAAGCTTGCCCAGCCGGTGTTGACGTACAATCATACCTTTATCATATTGCTCAAGGTAACCACACAGAAGCCGTTAAGGTGATTAAACAGACCTTACCTCTGCCGCTCTCTATTGGCAGGGTATGCCCTGCATTTTGTGAAACTGAGTGTCGCCGTGGCCTCCTTGATGAGCCTGTAGCCATAAGGCAGTTAAAGCGACATGCTGCCGATTTAGACATCGAAGATACCGATAGCTACACCCCACCGAAAGCCGCCAGCACAGGTAAAAAAGTTGCGATCATAGGCAGTGGGCCTGCCGGAATAACAGCCGGTTACTTTCTCTCTAACTCTGGTCATGACGTCACCATTTATGAATCTATGCCAAAGGCTGGCGGCTGGTTACGTTACGGTATTCCAGAATATCGACTACCAAAATCGATTCTCGATAAAGAGATAGAACAGCTATGTAAAAATGGCTTACAGATTGAAACGAACACTCGACTGGGAAGAGACATTCACCTCAATCAACTCGTGGAGAATTTTGATGCAATCTGCCTAGCAATTGGCGCCCAAAAAGCTGTCCCTATGGATTACCCAGGCATTGACCTTGAAGGCTGCTATTTAGGTGTTGATTACCTAAAAGATCACTGCACTGAAAAGCATTACTCTACGGGCAAGAAGGTGGCCGTTATTGGTGGTGGCAATACCGCAATTGATTGCGCTAGGACCGCACTGCGAGAAGGCGCTGATGTCACACTTATTTACCGAAGAACTCGTGATGAGATGCCAGCAGAGGATTATGAAATCGCTGCAGCTGAAGAGGAAGGCGTCGAATTTTACTTTCTCACTAATCCGATAATAAATCATCCAGATAATGCAGGTAGAGTAAACGCTATCACATTAGAAAAAATGGCGTTGGGCGAGCCTGATGCATCGGGAAGACGTAGACCTGTTTCGACAGGCGAAACCTTCACAGAAGCTTTCGATACTGTTATCCCTGCCGTATCTCAAATGCCAGATATGGAATTTCTTAAGCACCCACAGAGTCAACTGGCCACAGGAAAGCTTGCCCTCACCCGCTGGAATACTTTTGAAGGTTGCGATCACACTATGTCTGCTGGCATAAGCGCTGGTGTAGATAAACTTTTTGTTTTAGGTGATTCTCGTACCGGGCCTGCAACCGCCGTTGCCGCTGTGGCTGATGGACGAAAAGCCGCGGTGGCCATCGAAAAGTTGCTCACCCAAGGGCTAAGCTGTGAACTGATATCCAAAGAGTTTAACGCTACTAAAGCCATAAAAACCTCATCCCTCTCGGCGAGTTTATACCCTCACACAGCTAAACAAGCTAAAGAGAAGATGCCGGAGCTTAGCCTAAAGCATAGAGCTTTTAACTTTAACGAGATAGAGCTAGGGTTTAAGCCGAGCGCCGCAATGAAAGAGGCGGCGCGCTGCCTTGAGTGTGCCTGCCAGGCAAATACTGATTGTAAACTCAGAGACTACGCCTCTGAATACCGAGCTGATATAACGACAAACAATGCAACTAAAAACAAGGATGCTGAGTTAGCCCCACCAAGACGCTATGCGGTAGATAACACTAGCCCTTTTATCACCTTTGATGCCAATCGCTGTATCAGTTGCGGTGCTTGTGTTGATATTTGTCATAAGCAGAGTGGCCATAATGCCATCAGTTTTGAGTACAACAGTTATCAAGCACTACCCAGTGAAGATAAGGATTATGTTCGCCGAGCGCCTCGAGTTGGATTTAAAGCCTCAATGAATGATAGCGCATGTGTTCAATGTGGCGGTTGCGTACAGGTTTGCCCAACGGGTGCCCTTGTCGATGCCAGAGATAAAAGGCAGGGAGATAAAGCAGCGCTTAAGCAGCTATCAACAATTTGTACTTATTGTGGTATTGGCTGCCGGGTAAACATGCATGTTGATACCGACAGTAATCAAATTAAGCGTATTACTGGTGATAGCCAATCTCCAGTTAATCAGGGGATGTTGTGCGTCAAAGGGCGTTTCGGCTTTGACTTTATCTCTAGTAAAGAGCGACTTACCGAGCCTTTACTGCGTAAAAATGGTCAGCTAACTTCTGTGTCTTGGGAGGAGGCTATTGAGTTTATCGCCAACAAGCTTACAGCAACAATTAGCACCCACGGCAAGAATGCAGTTGCTGGATTGGCCTCAGCAAAAGCGACTAACGAAGATAATTATCTGTTTCAAAAGTTCTTTAGAGCAGTCTTAGGCACTAACAATATCGATCATTGCGCTCGCCTTTGTCATGCTTCAACTGTATCGGCACTTTATGACAGCCTAGGCAGCGGAGCTATGACTAACGATATTCCTGGCATAAAAGATTCAGACCTTATCTTCATCCTTGGATCCGACACCAGCAATGCTCACCCTATTATTGCCTCGCATATCAAAGAAGCGATTGAGCAACATGGTGCACGCCTTATTGTTGCTGATCCGAAAAAGGTCGATATTGCCGATCATGCACAGCTATATGTTACCCAGAAACCTGGCAGTGATGTCATGCTCATTAACGGTATCATGCAGCAAATAATTAAAAATGACTGGCATGACCTAGATTATATTCAAGCTAGAGTGGATGGTTTTAGTGAGCTCTATGATGAGGTGATGTCTTCTCAATATAGTTTAGAGAATACTCAAATAATCACAGGAGTCAGCCAAGCAGATATTGCCTCTATGGCGCGTATGATAGGCACTGCAAGTAAAACCGCTGTTTATTATGCCATGGGGATCACCCAACATACATCTGGGCACGACAATGTCACCGCTATCGCTAATCTACAACTGCTATGTGGCAACATTGGTCTGCGCGGTGCAGGGATAAACCCTCTGAGAGGGCAAAGTAATGTACAGGGTGCATGTGATATGGGAGCCCTGCCTAACTACTTCAGCGGTTACCAAAAAGTTGATGATCCTTTAGTTCAGATGCGTTTCAGTCAAGCCTGGGGGGTCGATGATCTGCCACATCAAACCGGTTTGGCCGCCACAGAGATGATGCTCGCCGTCATTAAAGATGAGCTCAAAGCACTTTATGTTATGGGAGAGAACCCAGTATTAAGCGATCCTGATCAGGCCCATGTTATTGAGGCGCTTAATAAGGTTGAGCTGTTAATCGTCCAAGATATCTTTTTGACTGAAACCGCTCAAATGGCAGATGTAGTACTACCTGCTCGCTCATTTGCTGAAAAAACAGGACACTTCACCAATACAGAGCGCCGTGTTCAGCAGCTTCAACCTGTAGTATCAGCTCCAGGTCAGGCACTAGATGATTGGCGAGTCATTCAAACCTTAGCCAATAAGATGGGTGCAAACTGGCAATATCATGATGAAAAGTCTATCTGGCATGAACTCATCGAGGTCACCCCTCAGTATCGGGGCATAAGTTGGAAGGCTATTGATATCAATACCGAAAATGGTCGTCAGGGTATCCAATGGCCAGCCCCGTCTAACAGTCACCCTGGAACGCCTGTGCTGCACACCCAAAAATTTACCCGCGGCCGCGCAAAAATGAAGGCGGTTAAGTACACTCTGCCCGCAGAGATGCCTTGCAACGAATATCCTTTGACCCTATCTACAGGGCGATTGCTTGAACAGTTTCATACGGGAACACTCACCCGTAAGACATCTGGGCTAGATGAGCTTGCTACCCCGCGAGTCATGATATCTGTCTTTGATGCAGAGGCGCTTGATATTAGAAGTGGCGATATGCTTAAGCTTGAAACTCGCCGCGGGGAGATAGCCATTGCCGCATTTGTCACTAAACGCGCACAGGCAGGCGTGCTCTTTTTGCCATTCCACTTTGCAGAAGCGGCGGCCAACAAACTGACTATCAACGCACTCGACCCAATTGCCAAGATACCGGAATTTAAAGTCTGCGCAGTGAAAGTGACTAAAATGGAGCCTGAGCTGGCTTAACTGTCATGCAGCCTAGATACAAACAAAAATGGGAAGCAACTGCTTCCCATTTTTTATGCCCGAAACATTAAATTTTAAACTGTCCCACAAGCAGCCCTAACTTATCACCTTCACCAGTTAGCTGCTGACTAACACCCGATGTACTTTCGCTAGAATGCATCAGTTCACTGACAATATCCTGAATCGCAAGGACATTTCGGTTAATCTCTTCTGATACAGAGCTTTGCTCCGTTGCAGCCGTTGCGATTTGAGTACTCATATCGTTTATTGAGGTAACTGCTGATGTGACAGCACCTAAACTTTCAGATATCGCCCTTGATGAATCTACGGAACGGATACAACTTTTCTGGCTTGACTCCATAGTACTCACAGCGACAGTAACTAAGCTGTGTAGCTCAGATAACATCTCATTAATTTCAAGTGTACTCGATTGAGTTCGACTCGCTAAACTTCTTACTTCATCAGCAACAACAGCAAAACCTCGACCTTGCTCACCAGCCCTTGCCGCTTCAATTGCTGCATTGAGCGCAAGTAAATTAGTCTGCTCTGCAATGCCACCTATAACAGTTAATACACTATTAATCTTTTGCGATTGCTCGCTAAGTGAATGAATATGTTCTGCAGCAGAGTTAATCTCCGACATCAAAGAGGAAACCTCTGTTAACGAAGTATCGACACACTCTTGGGCTTTTGACACATCAGTTGATGCAGCTTGCGTTGCATCAGCGACTTGTGATGTATTCATGGCAACTTCATTGGCCGTGGCAGACATTTCCGTAATGGCTGTTACAACCTGATCAGTTTCATTATTATGATTAGTGAGTTGAGCCCCCATCATCTCAGTTTGACTCAAGATGTTGTTTGCCCCAGTTTTAACTTCATGGGTAGCGTGAGATACGTCTTGAATAATCAAGTGCAGCTTTTCAACAAACTGATTAAATGCCAGTCCAAGCTGCGCTACTTCATCATCACCATGAATATCTAGCCTTTGTGTTAAATCCCCTTCACCTTGAGCAATATCACTAAGGCTTATAAGCATTTTTTTAATAGGCTTCACAATACGCCCAGCGGCATAGAGAACCCCCACCGCAGTGAAAGCTCCTAAAGCAAGTGCAATCAGAAAGATCACGATGGCTTTGTCTTGCATATGCTCTGTTATCGTTTGGCGAAATTCAACTATCTCCAACTCGATATCATCCATATATGCCCCTGTACCAATCATCCAATTAGTATTAGGGATCATCGCACCGAAACTTATCTTCTCAACGAGCTCATTCACTCCAGGCTTTTGATAATGGTAACTAAACACGCCATTGCCATTTTTAGCTGCATTCAATAGACCAACGATAATTTTCTTGCCGTTGGGATCAGTCATCCCAATGCTATTTATTCCTTCATTTTCAGGGCTAGCACCATGAAAAATATTAACTCCCTGTTCATCATAGATGAAGAAATACCCTGCATTACCAAAGCTAAGTGGCCTTAAGGCACTGTTAAGGTCACCTCGTTCGCCTAATTCAAGCTGATAAGACGCCACCTTGATAGCAATCTCTACTTCATCTCTTAGCTGATGTTCACGCTCTTCAATTAATTTCTCTCTGAAAGAGGCGATATCCTCCTCTAAATAGTCTGATTCAATCTGGTAAGAGATCAGCATCAAACTCACAAAGCTAATCAGTAATGGAACCAATGCAAATAGCAACAACTTATTTTTTAACGCTAACTTAGACATACCAACATCCCCCCCAAAATACATATATCTTATAAGCATCTATTATAACAACACCCCTCACCCATTAACAGTTAACAAACAAAGGTCTGTAATGTAGTACAAAAGAAGATGGAAATAGCGGTTTGAAATAAAATTAGGTGGGAAAATCCTATATGCTCTCGATTTCATTCAAGGCCTATAGGCTATAGTTTTTCATCAGTATCGCACAACCAATGGCAGAACCCCTGCAGTTATAAAGCCTATAAGCAGTAACAATATGTTCGGCTTGAGCAACTTTAAACAAGTAAAGCCGAGTACAACTATTATCAAGTCTTGCAAAGAGGAGACTGCAGAGCTAAAAACAGGGTTATAAAATGCCGCAATCAAGAAGCCAACGACACATGCATTAATGCCAGCTAATGCTCCTATTATTTTTGGCTTTGAGTTCAATGTATCCCAGCTTCGAAGCGCTGTTAACATCAGTAAGAAACCGGGCAAAAAAATCGCCAAGGTTGCCACAATAGCACCAATTAATGGAGATTCCTGCAGGAGCTCAGCACCCAAAAAAGCGGCCAATGAAAACATGGGACCTGGGACTGCCTGAGCTAACGCATAGCCAGTTAGAAATCTATCACTGCCTACAGCACCGCCAACCGCTGACTCCAACAATGGCAACACCACATGACCACCACCAAAAACTAGGCTCCCCGCCTGATAGAACTGACCAAACAAGACTGCAAGTTTAGTGTCTGTTTGCATCGCAACCAGCGCTATGATGAACAACACAGCAAAACTTATTAGCCAACCATAAGCTAATGGCTTTCCTGTCTGATTTGGCGATATAGGTCTTTTATTATCTAACGATAAACACATAGCGCCAACGATTGCTGCGAGCACGAGCAACGAAGTCTGCATGACAAGTGTAGGAGAGAGGAGCAATAAGATCGCACTAACCACCATTAATACTTTTGCGAGGTGATCTTCACAGAACTGATTGAACATGATCCAGATAGCATCAGCGACGACAACAACAGCCAAGAGTTTTAAGCCATGGATGACACCTTGAAAAAGATCGCTGTCGAGCCACTGAGCACTCGAAATAGCTAACACAAAGAGCAATAGAAAAGAGGGAAGTGTAAAACCGATAAATGCTGCAAGCCCACCAAGTAAACCACCTCGATGGTAACCAATGCCAAAACCAACTTGACTAGAACCAGGCCCAGGCATTACCTGGCTAAGAGCAACCAAGCTGCCATAATGCTTATCATCAAGCCAATTAAGATCATTTACAAAGGTCTGTCTAAAATAACCGATATGAGCTGCAGGTCCGCCAAAACTCACCAAGCCCAAAGTGAGAAAGCGAAAGAATATTTGCCACATAGAAAAATACACACAAGAATTTTTTATATAATATTGCGCTTATATGACACTCAGATGACAATTTTAAAATTGATATCTTTTATTGTGAATTCAGTAAAGGGGCAGCTTATCAATATTTGCAATGCTCTCTCTCTCACCTAATTGCAGTTTTACCCAGTCGACCGCCTCTTTAGATGTTGCTCTGAATGTCGTGAGCTTGCCACCTAACACTGTCATCAACCTTGGGTGTGTCATGCTTTTTTGTAATAACACCTCTCTAGAACGCTCAAAAGCACTTCCGCTGGTCTTTGGCAGTACTCTGACGCCACAAAATGTTTGCAAAACCTGAGCGTCTAACACCTCTATGTTTTCATATTGAGGAAAATAGTGACAATAGATCCCTAATAGATAATACCTCTCTTCACGCGTCATCTTAGGCTTGCCTTCAAGGTGTTCAAGCGTCACCTCAGTCGTCCCTAACAAGGTTTTTCCTTTCCAAGGCATTACAAAAATGACTCTTTCATCGAAGCATGACTCTAGATACAAGATGCCATCAGGTCCAGGAATATCGAGGAGCAGGTGGCTTCCTTGAACAAGCTCAATTGATGCATTAGGCACAGGGGGTTGTACTAGCTCAGAGACTTGATTAACCCATGGGCCGGCAGCGTTGATCACACAAGCTGCGGTCAGAGTAACCCGCTCTCCTTTCTGGCTATATTTCACTTCACAAGCGTTTGGCTTATGGACAATTGTATTGCATTCAACTTGAGTCAGTATCTTGGCCCCTAAGCTTTCAGCACTGCGGATCACAGCTTGCGTTAACGCTCGGTCATCTGTTTGTGCATCCCAATATTGAAAAACAGCTTCTAGTCCTTTAAGTTTTAAACCCGCAATTTGTGACCATTGTTCAGGAGGTAGACTTCTGAAACGGCCTAGTCGATCAAACTCACTTAATAGTGAATATGCGCTCAAGCCTGCACGTATGGCCCACTGACTCCTTTTACTGTCTTGATAGATAGGGATATAGAAAGGCGTCGCTTTAACTAGATCTGGCGCTAAACGTAAGAGTGTTCGGCGTTCAATAAGAGATTGCTTAACCAAGGAGAGTTGGCCGGATTCGAGATATCTCAGGCCACCATGAATTAACTTACTCGAATTAGCTGATGTCTGCTGCCCTATTTCATCCTTTTCGAGTAATACGACACTGTAACCGGCAGCAGAGGCACACTGAGCGATACCAGCACCATTAATCCCGCCCCCGATAATCAATATGTCGACACTATCCATGAATTACTCTCAGCTAATTGATAAAGCCAACATAGCATAATATTTTAAATTTAGAACAATACCTTGTGAACTGAGATGCCGTTATGGGTACATAATATTGCCCTAGCTTGATGCAGCCAGTAATCGATATGCTTCATCGCAGAGCTTTTTTAGCTCATTAAAGTTGTGCTGCTCTCCACCTAATTTACACCGCATCTGCATAGGCACCTTTTCAGCCTGATGCTTGAGTTGCTTCCCCTCCTCGGTAACATGCAAAACTCGCACACGCTCATCTTTCTCACTACGGCCACGACTCACAAGTTGTTTCGATTCTAATCTTTTCAACAATGGGGTCAGAGTGCCTGAATCTAAATGCAGTTTATCCCCTAAGGTTTTGACACTTATCCCTTCATGCTCCCATAGCACTAGCATGGCAAGATACTGGGGATAAGTGAGATCAAGCTGATTCAAAACCGGCCTGTAAGCTCTGATCATGGCATTTGTGGCAGTGTAAAGTGAGAAGCAAACTTGGTTTTCGAGTGCTAAAGGGTTTTGAGTAGGTTGAGTTGGCATAATATACGACAGCATAAAGATTCAGTTGTGCACAATATACTTATCTGTATCTAGAAAATCGATACTTTAATTCAAACAGGCTTAAACACTGTCCCCTTTTCAGTTTTACTGTTCACGGAAATGTAAATTTCACGACAATATGAGCGAAGAAGCTTTGAGTCAAAAATACGTCATAAACTGGTGTAGCCCAACCGTTATAAGCCCTAGATGATGCCTGTAAAATGACACGGCAACTCATAGATCATAAACTCAACTCGTACAATAAAAACCTAGGATTCAACAGCTTGATTTTAACTTAACATTAGCTTAGATTTGCACCTAAAATTACCTATCTAGCTCATTAAAATGTCATGAAAGGTTAACTAAGCTTGCTTCAAAGGAGTTGAAATGAAAGCAATCATCATCACTGTATTATTCCTGTTTACTGGAAATGCGATGGCTCAGTGCGACAAGAGCATACATGTAACTGAGATACCTTATGCCAAGAACAGTTCCTACTTTCCGAGTAAGTACGCTAAGCAGTTAGATAAACTGGTCAAAGAGTCGACAGAAAAACCTGGCTACCTTCTACTCGAGTTTCAGGTACTAAAGCAGCAGGATGAAGACGGCCGCAAATATGATATGTGGCTAGCCAATCGCCGTATAGACCGTATTAAAGAGTATCTTCACAATGCTAATTACTCAGCCCCAATTATCAGTCGTATTTTAACTGCGAGCAGTGAGGAGGTAAGAGATGTATCTATTCACTGGTGTGACACTGAAAATAACGCTGAAAAACTGAGTGAAAACACGCTAGAGAAACAGATAGAAAAGGCAGACGACACTCAACACAATCAACCTAGTGACATTAGGTTAGATGAGATTAATTCAGGCTCGCGATAAATCCACTTCAGCACTAAGTTGGGTTAATAAGGGATTAACTATACCATTACAAAACAATAAATTAGAAATCTCTTATTCACTTTCCCTCTAGGTTTTTGCTGACAACTGACATCCCAATAAGTTTAATCATTTTTTCTTAAATACGCCTCAGTTCCCAATTCCAACTTATTCGAGAATCCTGTTGCAATTATGCAATGCTAAGTTATCTATCAAGATGAAGTTAAGTAAAATAATTGCATATACCTTCTTTGGTAACTTCCTCTGTTATCGAAAGTAAACACCTAGCTCACCCCTTGGAGGGAACATGGCTAAAGCAATATTTTTACTTATTTTTTTCTGCCTCAGCTCATTTTCTACATTGGCAAGTACTGCACCTGCAACAGCAGAGATAAACCAAACATCAAGCTGGCACTATGTTGATGAGCAGGGAGAGCTAAAAGTTAAGCTGTATTTTTTCTGGTCTAAAACCTGCCCCCATTGTGCTGAAGCTCATCCATTCATTGACTCACTTGCTGAGCGCTACCCATGGATAGATCTACAAACACACCTAGTGTCAGATCCTGGCACCATGGAGATTTGGCAAGATATCGCCGAAGAAACACAAGTTCCAGCTCGATCAGTCCCCTACCTTGCTGCCTGTGATCAAGCCACTGTTGGCTATAGCAGTGAGGCTGTGACAGGAAAATACCTGCTCAACAATCTAAAAGCATGTTACCGCTCATTAGGCGGTACTGTCATTGATAACGATCCTGAATTATCTGGCTCAACTGAAAATGGTGCACCATTATTTGGTACCTGTAGTGATACAAGCGGCGAACCCGGTGCTGAAGGTACTTGTGACTTAGGTCTAAGCGATACAGAAACTCACACAAGCTCTGTTCAGCCTGTAGAGTTGCCCTTAATCGGTGTTGTCGCTCCGGAGAAACTGTCACTACCACTACTGACGGTAGTGCTAGCTGGTGTAGATGCATTTAATCCATGTGCCTTCTTCGTTTTACTCTTCCTGCTCTCCATAATGGTCAATGCTAAGAGTAAGAGCCGCATGCTAATTGTTGGCGGTATATTTGTCTTCTTCTCAGGCTTTATCTACTTCCTGTTTATGATTGCATGGCTCAATATCTTCACTCTACTAGGAGCTGGTAGTGATGGAAGCTTAATCATTATAGCTGCCGGGATTTTAGCACTCATTGCCGGGGTCATTAATATTAAGGACTACTTCTTTACTAAAGGGGAGGTCAGTTTATCTATGTCGGCTGAAAACCGGACCGGCTTAATTAAGCGCATGGGTAAACTAACCAATGCCAGCTCAATGGCGGCCATGATTGGAGGTACTGTTGTGCTAGCCATTCTAGCCAATGCCTATGAGTTACTTTGTACAGCTGGATTCCCCATGATCTACACCAGCGTACTCTCTATGCATGACTTGCCTGACATAGAGCGCTATATGTACCTGGTTTTCTATAACATTGTTTACGTCATCCCACTGGCTATTATTGTTATTGTATTTAGTGCGACCATGGGTAAGCGCAAACTGACTGAGAAAGAGGGACAAACCCTAAAGCTAATGTCAGGTATCATGATGGTTGGTATGGGTATCATGTTGGCAATGGATCCGGTATCCCTTCAAAACCCGGTGCTTGCAATAACACTAATCGCTGGCTCCATAGGGTTAACTTTCTTAATCACATTAGTTCGTAAGTATCTGAAATAGCTAGATGGGGTCGCAGACTGACTGCGACCCCAGTAGATAAAGCTAAAGGTTGGCAATTATCTGTCGATAACACTATATTGAATTAACTAGATCATAGATGGGGATATCAATGGCGATTTCGATAGGTACCGCAAATCTCGAGCCAAACTTAAGCAACGGTAATGTAGGCGTTAAAGTGGCCCAACTTGCTAAAGAACAGCAGCAAGTTGAAGGCGATATAGCACTTCAACTTATCGATGCTGCAGCGCCAGCCCCAGAGGCTGCCCCCGTTGGCAATGCCGGGCATAATATCAACATCAAAGTTTAAGTGCTTAAACAGAACAAAAAAGCCCTCTTTTTATAGGATAATGCTATTCGGATAAGCACTACTGCTTATATTTAAGTGGATAGCGGCTGGGTATATAGAGCACTGAACGTGGATATGTTCGGTGCTTTCTTTTATCTGGAAGGATAAAGTGTTTTATATCGGCCCGCATTTGCTTCAGCTTAGCTGGCAACTTCCCATCAGGTGATAAAGCAAGCCATCTTAATTGAGTGTCTATCAAGCTTATCGCTGCGGTAAAGCTAATACGGGTGGGTGCAACTTTGGCTTCTTTTGCTATCGCTACCATTTCTAAGCGAACCAGATTATAAGCGATAAGCA
>NZ_MPHJ01000020.1 GCF_001957125.1 Shewanella sp. UCD-KL12
GCTTCCTAAGAAGCAATTTCGAATAACTCAACACCTGTGAATGTCCACACAGATTTCTTGTTTCGTATTGTTAAAGAACGTGGCGCTAAGTAGCACCGCCGTTGACGCTAGGTCGCTGGCTTGAGGAGGCGTATTCTACACTTCCCGTTGTTGGCGTCAAGTGCTTTTAAAAATTTAATTTCAAACGTTTAAAACGAGGAAATTAATTAGCTTACTTGTTGCCCTGACTGGGTTTCAGCTTCTGTTTAAGAAGGCTGGTTTGCCGTGTCAGTGGGAGCGCATTATAGGGATGTCTGCCGTGATGGCAAGGGCTTATTTAAAGAAAATCACAATACCATTGCTAAGTGGCCACTTATCAGGCGAAACGTATATATATGATACAAAACTGTTGTCGTTATGGCTGTTAGAATCAAAAACGGAGCCTAAGGCTCCGTTTTTGATTCTTTTAACTATTAAGTAAGTGCAGTGTTCTTATGAGTTATTGGCTAAAGAAGCGAGATTCTTGTGTCGCTTCGATAAAGGCCCCCTTAGCATCACTTTCTGTTCTTACTTTAAAGTCTATCTTCAGCATTGGCCTAGATAGCTCAACAGGGTCAACGGCAACACTGACAGGCAAGGTAAGCACTTCACCACCAGCTATGCTTACTTCTTGTGGACCATACCACTCATAATTCGGTAAACCTTCAACGCTAATTTTATATTTATGTGCCTGTTCAGTTTTATTCAAAATCTTCAATGTGAAAGTATTCTCAACTAATCCATCGTTATTCTCTCTGAACAACTGGTTCCGGTCTCGAATGATATCAATACGCACAGGTGCGATAGTGGCGCTCGCATAGACAAAGATAATAATCATAGCAGCGAGTGCTACGCCATATCCCACCAGTTTGGGACGAAGTACCTTTTCTTTAATACCATCTAATTTATTTTCGGTGGTATAAGAGATCAAACCTTTAGGGTAATTCATGCGTTCCATTGTTTTATCGCAGGCATCAATACATGCACCACAGTTGATACACTCATATTGCAATCCATTACGAATATCGATACCAGTAGGACATACCTGAACACAAAGGTCGCAGTCTATACAGTCACCTAACCCCATCGCTTTTGGATCGGCTTTTCGAGATCTGGGACCGCGCATTTCTCCACGCTTGCCATCATAGCCGACTATATAGGTATTCTTATCGAACATAGCAGCTTGGAATCTTGCATAGGGGCACATATGAATACACATGATCTCCCGCATCCAACCCGCGTTACCATAGGTAGCTAAGGTAAATAACACCACCCAAAAATAGATATCCCCACCAGCATTAAGGGTAAATACATCTGAGTAGACCTCATAAGTTGGTACAAAGTAGGAGACAAAGGTCATCGCTGTTAATAAGGAGATGAGTATCCATGCGGTATGCTTGGCTACTTTTCGCCACACCTTATTGAAGCTCCAAGGCATCTGGTCTAGCTTCATGCGCTTATTTCTTGCTCCCTCTAACTTCTCTTCAAACCAGATAAAGATAAAGGTCCACACAGTTTGCGGGCAGGTATAACCACACCAAACCCGACCTAAATAAGTGGTAACAAAAAATAAGCCGAAAGCGGCAATGGTTAGTAATGCAGCGAGTAGGGTGAGATCTTGCGGCCAGATAGTTAAGCCAAAAATATGGAATTTTTGCTCTGCAAGGTTGAACCACACCGCTTGCCTATCACCCCAAGGGATCCAAGGTAAGATGAGAAAAAACAACATGGCAACCCAACCAAGACGTCTTCGAAGCTGTGTCCAAACTCCCTCTACAGCACGAACATAAATCCTGTTTCTGGGATTAAATCGATCAGCTTTATTTGCATCGGGCTGATGGATTTTTATTCTCTTTTGCTTCGAATAATCCTTTTTCTCAGACTCTGTGCTCATCTTTGTAACCTTACCGCTTTAATATTGCACGAAAATTAGCTTATTATAACTGTATATTACATCTTATTGACCAAAGTTGGGCTTAAAAATGAGAGGCTGGATAATATTAGGTTTAGGTGCAGGTGTACTCTACTACCTAGCAACTGAAACCAACAAGCTTGACAAGCCAATAGCAGAAACTGACGAGCTGTTACATAAGATTGAACGTAAGCTTCACTCAATGACAGGCACCAAGATAATCAAAGTTGATAATAAGGTTTCCCAACTTAAAAAAGAGATTTCCCAACGTATGTCTACTGGCGAACTAGGGGCGCTCGACGATATTTTAGAATCTCAATACAGCGTGCAGGAATATAAAAAGGAATACTGCAGTGGATCTGCACCAAGACATGAGAGTCTTAGTAGAGATAACCTACAATTTATTTGCGATAAGCTAAGGTAAGTACTCTCTAAAAATCATTGCTCCCACCGCTTCATACTATATATAGGCAAGCTCGGCATTTATATATGCCGATGATTGACCTTAGTTCACTTTCCACCTAGCCTTTGGCCATCATGCCAAAGGGCATCAAGTTGAAAAGGCTATTATCATGACTCAACAGGTTTCAGACATCTTCGATCCTACTCTATGGGATCAGGTTACCGATTTTGATTTTGAAGACATCACTTACCACAGAGCAAAAGATCAAGGCACTGTACGCATCGCAATTAACCGCCCAGACTGCCTAAACTCATTCCGCCCTAAAACTGTCGATGAGCTTTACACTGCACTTGATCATGCTAGACAGTGGTCAGATGTTGGTTGTGTACTTATTACTGGTAATGGTCCTTCGGCTAAAGGTCAGTACTCATTTTGTGCTGGCGGCGATCAGCGTATCCGCGGTAAAGATGGTTATAAATATGAGGGCGCGGAAGAGGGTAAACCCGATGTAGCTCGAATGGGCCGCCTACATATCTTAGAAGTACAACGTTTGATCCGCTTTATGCCTAAAGTTGTAATCGCATTGGTGCCTGGTTGGGCTGTCGGTGGCGGGCATAGTTTACATGTTGTTTGTGACTTAACCTTAGCCTCTAAAGAGCATGCTATTTTCAAACAAACTGATCCAGATGTTGGCAGCTTTGATTCTGGCTATGGTAGTGCCTACCTTGCCAAAATGATTGGCCAAAAGCGTGCAAGAGAGATCTTTTTCCTCGGCTTTAACTACACTGCAGATGAAGCATTTGATATGGGTATGGTTAACAGGTCTATTCCCCATGCAGAACTTGAAACTGAAGCGCTAAACTGGGCAAAAGAGATCAACTCAAAATCGCCAACAGCAATGCGGATGTTGAAATACGGCTTTAACTTACCTGATGACGGTCTAGTTGGTCAGCAGTTATTTGCAGGTGAAGCGACAAGGCTAGCTTACGGCACAGATGAAGCCAAAGAGGGGCGAGACTCCTTCCTTGAAAAACGTGAACAAGATTTTAGTCAGTTTCCTTGGCACTACTAGCCAGTAACTAAACTCTTCACTATCTAAACTATCCAGTAACTAAGAAGTCACCTTCTATATAGCCATCTCCTTGATGGCTATTTTGTTTGATATATAACCAAGATTAACTTTTAACCTAAAATACCTATCAAACTAATCTAATAGTCTCTCTTTACAACCTTAATGATAATGATTATCATTTGAATATTGATTATTGAGGAACTCATTATGCTAAAAACATGTACTTTTGCAATTTTACATTTCGGTGTCGCGTTCACTATTACCTACTTGCTCACTGGAAGTGTTGTTATAGGTGGTGCCGTTGCCTTAATAGAACCCGCAGTCAATACTGTTGTTTTCTACTTCCATGAAAAAGTATGGAAAAGAATAGAGAAACAAAAAGAACAATTAATCACTGTATAGGTAATAAATACCTTTAGCTCACCTTATACCTACTTGGCTTAACTGATAAAGCGATATAACAGGTGTAATAAAAGCTTCATAAAAAATTTATCTCTGCTTATCACAACAGACATTTTAACAAAAACGCTTTTGAAGCTTAAGATAGCCTTAACGCCATAATTTATTACTCCATCTATTTCATTCTAAAAACAGAAAAAAATAATAATAAAAACCTAAATATCAACAAGATATATTTTAGTGCCAATTAAATTCTGTTCGTAAAAAATACAATACAGGACAACCAACAAACACAATCTTGCAACAAGAAAGAAACAAGTAAGATCATTTAGCCATTCACCACAATCCCACTCCTCGCCACACTGTAACTTGGCTGTCATATAACTCTGTCTTAATGCGCTTGCTTCCAGAGAGGAAGTCCTAATTTGAAATTTGTATTACGACTTAATAAGAGTGGAACTTGTGATGAAAAAAGTTATTGGTTTATTAGCCGCTGTAAGCTTTATGACAGCACCACTTGCTCAGGCAAGCACAGTTACGGTATCTGGATCGACTTCAGTTGCCCATGTAATGGAAGTTCTTGCAGAGAAATACCAAAACAGTGCAAATAAAAACGTTGAAGTACAAAGTACTGGCTCATCTGCTGGTATTCGTGCAGCGAAAGATGGCACTAGCATGATTGGCATGTCATCTCGTAACGTCAAAGACAGCGAGTTGAATTCAGATACTAAAGAAATAGTTATCGCACGTGACGGTATTGCTGCAGCGGTAAATAATGCAAACCCAGTTAAAAGCCTGACACAAGAACAGATATCTAAGATTTATCGTGGCGAGATCAAAAACTGGAGTGAAGTAGGCGGTGAGGCTAAGCCAATTGTCGTAGTAACTCGTGAAAATGGCTCAGGTACTCGTGGCGCTTTCGAAGAGATCATGAAACTACAACGTACTGTTAATGGTCACAAGGTAACGGCTATCTCACCAACAGCTCAAGTTGGTAATGGTAACGGTATGATCAAGACCATTGTAGCCAACAACCCATATGCCATTGGTTACATCTCACTCGGTAGTGTCGATAACTCTTTACGCGCAGTAGATGTTAACGGTATTGCAGCAACAGATGAGAATATTGCTACTGGTGATTACCAAATAGCACGTCCCTTCATCGTTCTGATGGATAAGAACGCTCATATCAATGCTCAAGATTTTGTTAACTACATCCTTTCTGAAGATGGTCAGAGCATAGTAGCAGAAGAAGGTTACATTCGAGTTCAGTAACTCATCTATTTAAAAGTAATTATATAGCTCAGAGGAATATAGGTTCCTCTGAGTTTATTTTAATTCATTGATTAAAAATAAATTCAAAATGCTCTCGAGGCAAAGTGATGAATACAGCAAGTAAAGCCAGTAATACAGGGCTACAACTCGCACCAGCAAAAGCAGTTGATTGGAAAGAATCATTCTTCCATATACTTTTTCTCGCCAGCGCTATGGTTGGTGTTATTTCTGTAGCCACTATAGGTTGGTTTGTATTTCAAGAAGGTCTACCTGCATTCAAAGAAGCAGGTGTTGTAAATATGGTTCTCGGTAGAGAATGGTTGCCACCAGCACTGTATGGCATCTTCCCTATGATTATCGCTTCGCTAATATCTACTGCAGGGGCAGTAATTATTGGTGTACCGATAGCCATTTTAACCGCAGTATTTCTCGCGGAACTCGCTCCCAAATGGTTAGCAGATATCGTTAGACCAGCAGTCGAACTGTTAGCCGGTATCCCATCTGTGGTTTATGGCTTTTTTGGCTTAGTTATCATAGTTCCAGCCATAGAAACTCTTTTCAATATTCCTGCAGGTAATACGCTTCTTGCGGGAATAATCGTTCTAGCAATCATGATATTGCCAACGGTAATTACCATTTCAGAAACCTCATTGCGCGCTCTGCCTCCAGTTTATAAAGAGGGAGCACTCGCACTAGGGGCTTCACATATTTACAGCATATTCAAAGTACTCATCCCTGCGGCTCGAAGCGGCATATTCACAGGCGTAGCACTTGGTATTGCTCGTGCTATTGGCGAAACAATGGCAATTATTATGGTGATGGGGAATGCTCCAGCTATGCCAGGCTCAATACTCGAACCAGCAAGAACTTTAACAGCCAATATCGCCATGGAGATGTCTTACGCAACAGGCATTCACTCCAGCGCTCTGTATTCGACGGGCATAGTCTTATTGGTGTTTATCGTTTTACTCAATGCAAGTTTGTTATACCTAAATCGTAAGAGGAGCTACTAATGCTTCAAGATAAACGTATTTTAAATAGAGACGTGCAAGACAAACTCTTGTTAGTCGCTATCTGGGGCGCTGCAGCAATTACTATTTCATTCCTGCTTTGGGTGGTATGGCACATACTAAGTAATGGCCTTTCACATGTTAGCTGGGAGTTTGTCACAGGAGCATATACCCGCATAGGAGAAGCCTCTGGCATATGGGCCATGATAGTCGCTACCGTTTATATGGTTGGACTATCTTTAGCCATAGCCGCCCCTATAGGAATAATGACAGCGATTTACTTAACTGAATACGCTAAGCCCGGCAGTAAAGTCGTTAAGACCATTCGTTTCTGTACAGAATCTTTAGCGGGTATCCCCTCTATTGTTTACGGTCTCTTTGGTATGACATTTTTCGTCACCACATTAGGCTTAGGCTTCTCGATTCTGGCTGGTTCACTCACACTATCGATGCTCATTCTTCCGGTACTCATTCGTACTACTGAAGAAGCCTTGCTAGCTGTCCCTATGAGCTATAGAGAAGGAGGCTACGCATTAGGTAGCTCCAAGATATACACCATTTGGCGTCTAATACTGCCGAGCGCGCTACCGGGTATAGTTACTTCTGTCATATTAAGTATTGGCCGAGTTATCGGTGAATCAGCACCTGTATTTTTGACTGCAGGTATGGTGACACAAATTCCTGAGTCAGTATTGGAGTCAGGACGTACCTTAACCGTGCACCTCTACAAGCTCACCCAAGAACTCTTTACTCAACATGAATGGGATCAAGCCTATGCCACGGCAACGGTTTTGATTGTACTCGTTCTTATTTTAAATCTGGCAACCAAACTCATTGCCACACGTATTAATAAAGCATCTTAATAAAGGCCAGAAACATGAATAAGTTAGAAGTGAGTGATCTCAATCTTTTTTATGGTGAAAACCACGCGCTGAAAGATATCTCTTTAAAGATACCTTCACGCCAGGTTACTGCACTTATTGGTCCATCAGGCTGTGGTAAGTCTACTCTGCTAAGAACCTTAAACCGCATGAACGACTTAGTTGAAGGGGTTAAAATCACTGGCGCAGTTAAATTCGAAGGAGAGGATATCTATTCCGATGTGGACGTAAAGCAATTGCGTATGCGAGTCGGTATGGTCTTTCAAAAGCCTAACCCTTTCCCTATGAGTATCTATGAGAATGTTGCTTTCGGCTTAAAAGCTCAAGGCGTCAAAGATAAAAGAAAACTAGATGAAGTTGTGGAGGAGTCTCTACGTGGTGCTGCACTCTGGGATGAGGTCAAAGACCGATTAGACAGCCCAGCGTTTGGTTTATCTGGCGGACAACAGCAAAGACTTTGTATTGCCCGAGCTATATCTATGCAGCCAGAAGTGATCTTAATGGATGAGCCCACCAGCGCATTAGATCCTATTGCAACTCATAAAATTGAGGAGCTAATGGATGAGCTTCGCAAGAAGTTTACTATCGTTATCGTGACTCACTCGATGAATCAGGCGAAACGAATTTCAGATAAAACGGCATTTTTCTGGATGGGTGAGCTCGTGGAGCACGGTGAAACAGCACAAGTGTTTAACCAGCCAAACGATCAGCGCACCCAAGGCTACGTCAGTGGTGAATTCGGTTAACAGCTTCAAGTCTATTTAAGTCATACGCCATTCTATTAAACAAACATAATGGGATGGCGTTTACCATAAAGGTGACTTGTTTAAATCATATTAATAAGATAGCTTCGGAGATATGGGTTTATCGCAAAAAGGATAGAAATTCATATGGAAAGAATTAGAGAAGCTCAAGAACACCTTAAAAACGAATTCGAAAGATACAACAATGCAGCATCTAAAAAACTGCCACCTATCTCGCTAGATAACGCAGAAAGTCTTGAAGAGATGCTTGAGTGTGTCACTCGCCGTGACTCTCTAGGACAAGCAAAATCTCAGGGCCTACCGCCGTCTGCAAAATTAAAAGCTGCCATTGCAGATACTTTACTCTTGTTAGATAACTTTGATATTAAGATATCAAAAGATAAAGGCGCTGCTGAAAGCAAGTAGCTCACCTAGCCGACATAAGCCTTCTCCTCTGAAGGCTTTTTAATCCACCAGCCAAAGTTCAATTTAAGAATCATCGCAAAAATGTCGCCCTGAGTACTTAATTAGCACCGATGAGACTCAGAGATGGAAGGCGAAATAATAAGACCTGGCTTTGTTAGTGAATTCAGCTGTATAGGCTCAGACTGTGAAGACAGTTGCTGTTATGACTGGGGGATCCATATCGATAAACAGAGTTATAAACACACCTGTGAACATCCAGAGCTTAAAGATAAAGCCAGGCAAGCACTCAAAAAGACGAAGAAAAGTGAGTCTAACTGGGCCACAGTAAAGCTCGATGCTAATGGTGGCTGCCCGTTCTTAGACGAAAAGAAGTTATGCCAAATACAAGCGACTGCAGGTGAAAAGCTATTGAGTAATACCTGTAAGACATACCCAAGACTCAATACAATCAGAGGTGGTGATAGGTATGAAAGTCTGTCTCTCTCCTGTCCTGAGGCTGTTAGAAGTGTACTATTTAAAGATAATGCATTTAACTTTGAGCGTATCCAAAGCGGGTCAAAGCAAAAGGCCAGTCCTGCACCAGCGTGGGCAACAAAAGGCCATGATTACTCAATCCAACTCTTACTCAATAATAAGCTAACTTGGGAGGAGTCACTGCTCTCTATCGGCATATTAACCAATACAGTAGAGTCGAGCCGGATCAGTAACTCAGGAACTGAGAATATTGACGCCATGTTTAATCAGCTTACCCAACTGATAAACAATGGCACTCTACAAAAGCAGTATGATGACTTTATCAATAACAACATACATCAAATGCATGCTTTTGAATCAATACACCTATGGCTAAATACAAACAGGACAGCAAGGGGTCAGGCTCGATTTGAGCTCATCAATGAGGCGATTAGATCTCTAGCTGCGAATAAAAAGATCTCCATGGACAATATTAACCATGCTTGGTGCAACATAGCTAAACCTGCACTAGCCAAGTACCCAGATCTATTCGACCGATATCAACTCTATTATATGTACAACATGAACTTCCCTATGGTTGAAAAGCTCTCACCCAGTCAAGCCTACCGTTTAATGCTGGTAGATAGCTTTATGATCCGCTGCTATCTTGCTGCCATGGCCTCATATAAAGGAGAGCTATCAGAAAGTGATATTGTGCTCTGTTTTCAGGTTTACCATACCAACCGACAACATAAGCTGAATTTTAGTACCTATGTGGTCGATATTTTAGAAAAGTCAGGCTTTAGCGATGTCGCCTCAGCCATTAGCTTACTGCACAGTGAACACACGGCACCAACCGCTCACTAATACCAATCAATATAAGAAAGTGATCTACTCAGAGTGCTTTTTAGCAACTAATTCAAGGCGAATAGCTGATGGAATGGTTATTCCCTTGTAAAGATGTTCAACGAATAAGTAGGCGGCCAAAAACACTCCTAAAAGGCGAGTTATAGCGCTTCATATGCTGTGTTAACGAGCTTAAACATAGAATAACTATGCTCTTCACTCGTTGCCTTGCCTCTGAAACGCTAAACTCTCGCTGAGCGATCACATCTTTATACTGATTGGTATAATCAGTTGAGTGAACCTCTATAGACAATAAAAAACCGCCCTAAAGGCGGTTTTTTATTAATGATTAACGCGACAATTTACTCAACGGTCACAGACTTAGCTAAGTTACGAGGCTGATCCACATCGGTACCTTTGATAAGGGCCACATGATAAGAAAGCAATTGCATTGGGATGGTATATATCAATGCCGCCATAAATTCATCACAATGTGGAATAGGGATCACTTTCATCGTGTCATCAGATTCGAACTCTGCATCTTGATCAGCAAACACGTACATCAAGCCACCACGGGCACGTACCTCTTCGACATTCGATTTAAGCTTCTCAAGCAATTCGTTATTGGGTGCAACCACAATCACAGGCATATCGGCATCAATAAGTGCCAATGGACCGTGCTTTAGCTCACCAGAGGCATAAGCTTCTGCATGGATATAAGAGATCTCTTTAAGCTTTAACGCACCTTCCATTGCGATTGGATATTGATCGCCACGGCCCAAGAAAAGTGCATGGTGTTTGTCAGCAAAATCTTCAGCAAGCTCGGCAATCGCATCATCTAAACTGAGTGCTTGCTCTACTTTAGCTGGCATAGACTGTAAGCTTTGAGTGATCTTTGCTTGTAGCTCTGCACTCATACCGTTATGGCGACCAATAACAGCCGTTAACATAAGCAGTCCCGCTAACTGAACGGTGAATGCTTTAGTCGAAGCCACACCTATCTCTGCACCGGCTTTCATCATGTAAGCCATATCAGACTCACGCACCAAAGATGAACCTGGAGCGTTACAGATAGTCATAGTTGCCTTGTAACCCATCTCTTTAGCTAAGCGCAGCGCTGCTAAGGTGTCAGCAGTTTCACCAGATTGAGAGATGGTCACTAATAAGCTGTTAGGGAACATATGTGATTTGCGGTAACGAAACTCAGAGGCTATCTCAACATTACATGAAACCCCAGCCCAATCTTCTAGCCAGTAGCGTGCAGCCATACCAGCATGGTAGCTGGTACCACAGGCGATGATCTGTACATGCTTAATATCTTTAAGAAACTCTGCCGCATTGTCACCAAAGGCTGAATCTAATACCTGAGAAGAGGCTATTCTCCCTTCGAGAGTATGGGCGATAGCACGAGGCTGCTCATAGATCTCTTTAAGCATATAGTGACGATATTCACCTTTATCACCCGCATCATGAGTCACTTCAGACTCTTTTATCTCACGTTCTATAGCATTACCGTCAACATCATAGATGCTCACACTACGGCGCATAACTTCAGCAACGTCTCCCTCTTCAAGAAAGGCAAAAGAGCGAGTAACAGGCAGCAGGGCTAACTGATCTGAAGCAACAAAGTTTTCACCTAGACCGTAGCCAATCACTAACGGGCTACCAGAGCGTGCCACTATCATGCGCTCACTATCACGGCGATCGATAACAACTGTACCGTAGGCACCTTCAAGCTGCTTTACGGTCGCTTGAACTGCCGCCAATAAAGTCTCGTGAGACTTAAGCTCATGATGTACTAAATGACAGATAACCTCAGTATCAGTGTCAGAGGCAAAGCTATAACCTAAGCCCTTTAGCCTTTCACGCAGTTTATTATGGTTCTCGATAATTCCGTTATGAACGACGGCAATATCACCTTCTGACTGATGAGGGTGAGCATTACGCTCACTTGGCTCACCATGAGTCGCCCAACGAGTATGGGCAATGCCAGTACCACCAGCTAATGGCAATGAATCTAGCGCAGAAGACAGCTCCTGCACCTTACCAACGCGGCGTGTACTGCTTAACTCAGCATCTTTAATGACTGCTACACCAGCCGAATCATAGCCGCGATATTCTAAACGGCGTAAGCCTTCAACCAATATCTCTGCTACATCTCTTTGCGCTACTGCGCCTACAATTCCGCACATACTAAGTACCTAAATTTTTATATAAATTGAAAAGTTAATAATCTGAATTTGAATAAAATCAGTTTGAAAAAGGTGCAACAATCACACGCACACCTTGTTCAGAAATCTTGTCAGCCGCCTCATCGGGAAGCTTGTCGTCGGTGACGATGACACTAATATCTTGCCAAGGCAGCTCTAGGTTCGGGATACGTCTGCCAATCTTGTCAGACTCAAGCATAACGATGACCTCACGAGAAACCTCTGCCATCACCTTGCTAAGTCCGGTCAATTCATTAAACGTTGTGGTGCCACGCTCAATATCGATACCATCTGCACCGATAAACAGTTGATCAAAGTTGTAGGAACGCAGCACTTGCTCAGCAACTTGGCCCTGAAAAGATTCAGAATGGGGATCCCAAGTACCACCTGTCATCAAAAGAGTGGGCTCTTGCTCAAGTTCATGAACAGCACTAGCTAGTTGGAGTGAGTTAGTCATCACCACCAAACCTCGTTTACAACTTAACTCTTGGACTAGGCCTGAAGTCGTACTGCCGCTATCTATGATGATGCGGTTATGATCTTTAATGAGTCTAGCTGCGGCTTTAGCAATATTAAGCTTGTTATTAGATATCGCTTCGGTGGCAACCTGAGTCATCTCTCTAGGCACAGATACAGCCCCGCCATAGCGACGTAACAATAAGCCTGTTTTTTCTAGTGCGGTGAGATCTTTACGTATAGTGACTTCGGAAGTTTCGAAACGTAAGGCTAACTCATCAACATTCACTTCACCCTCTTCATTAATCAACGAGATGATGGTGTGACGACGCTGCTGAGTATTACGTTTAGTCATAGAAGTTTCACTTAAGTTTCGATTCGAAAGCAGAATTATATTCAAACGAAACTAATTTGCAAATTAATTACCCAGATTATAGACAATATAAGTGATTATATTTTCTTCATTATCAGCTTTTAAAAGGTTGGAATATGAAAAAGGCAGCCAATTGGCTGCCTTGAAAGATACACTCATTGAAACTTCAGATTAGAACTTAGCTTCTAGCGCTAAGCCAAAATGACGACCCTCACCAACTGTCACATCAGTTGTTGTACCACCTGCAAGGTAATCCTCATCGAATAGGTTCTTCACATTCAAGCGAACGCTAACATCACTGCCCATAACGTCCATAGTGTACGCAGCGCCCATATCGAAACGAACATAGCCATCTTTAGTTACTGTGTTATTCGTATTAGCAAAGCGCTCTCCAACATAGATAGCACCGAAGTTAAATGCCAAGTTGTCAGTCATCTCGTAACGAGTCCATACGTTTGCAGACCACTCAGGCGCATCAATTGGTGTCATACCATCTAAGCTATCACCTGTAGCATACTCAGCATCAAGGAACATCATAGAGCCAGTCATAAACCACTTGTCACTGACCTGACCTTGAGCGCCCATCTCGAAACCTTTATGACGCTGCTCACCGCTTTGAGTGGTGATAGTTTGCTTTCCATCAGGTGTCGTAGCTTCTAACTGCTGAGTGACGGTTACGTTAGACACGGTAATATCAAATACAGCACCAGTTAGTAGTAAGCTGCCATCAAATAGCTCCCACTTAGTACCGATCTCATACTGCTCACCGTATTCAGGGTCAAGGTTAAGTCCGTTGTTTACATCTTCTTCGTCGTTCACGATTCCTTGCGGAGTGAAACTCTTAGAGTAGTTTACATAGATACTACCGTTAGCCGCTGGAGAATAGATAACGCCAAACTTAGGCGATACAGCGTAACTGTTGTTACCCGCGCCATCTTTTTTCTGCTCGTCATAACGTACACCTGCAAGCACCTGCCACTCATCATTAATGGTGATCAGATCTTGGATGTAGAAGCCGTAATGCTTGTACTCACTCTCATACTTAGTTTCATCACGGTTGTAATCAAGATCAGGTTTAGGCAAAGGCTGGCCTGGCATTACCACTTGTTTCTTTTCGCCTGACTCTTTTAGCTGACCATAGTAGTAGTCCAGCATATTGGCACCTAGTAGGAACTGATGCTCTAAGCCACCTGTAGAGAAATTACCAACAAAATCAACGTAACCTGTTTTATGCTGCCAATCATCGTAACGATCGAAAGGACTGACATAGTAACCATCGGTAAATGGATCTTCTGATCCACTCATAAGTGAAGGTGAAGAGTCTAAACGCTGGCGATTAAACTGCTGATCATTAACACCCGCTTTTACTTTCCAATCATCATTGATGAAGTAGGTGATATCAGCACCCATATTAGAGATTGTATTATCGGTAAACGCCCATGGCTGATCCCAAATAATATCTTTACCACCAATTAACTCACCATCAGAGTCCAACCAGCCACCACGGTCAATACCAGTCTTGTCTTGAGTGTGATCGTATTTTAAAGACAGTAGTAGGTCATCAGTAATATCAAATTCAAGGTTTAGGTAACCCAACCAGCGATCACGCTCTTGGTTACTGCCGTCTTGGTATTCACGCCAGTATTTAGTGTCTTGCTTGACTAACACTGTGCGGTAACGAATAGTTTCAGCTTCATTAATTGCACCGCCAGCGTCTAGCTGGAAGCGAGTTGAGCCATGTTCATCTGTATCAAAACCAAGATCAAAGATAGTTTCTGTGGTTGGCTTCTTAGTCACCATATTGATCAAGCCACCAGGACCTGACTGACCGTAAAGCATGCTTGAAGGACCTTTTAGGACTTCTACCTGCTGCAGGGTTTCAATTGGTTGTACGTAGTGAGACCACTGCTGTTGACCATTAATCAGGTAACCGGAACCAGAAGAAAGCTCAAAGCCACGAATACTGAACACTTGACGGTTCCACTTCTCACTACCGCCTGTCACACTTGAATCATTGACCAATACTTCTGAAAGGTTTGTTGCCAGCTGCTCGTCAGTGACAAAGTCAGGAATAACAGCAACAGACTGCGGCGTATCCATCAAGTCAATGTCACCACGCATCGCACCTGAAGCACTACCAACCTTGTAATCATTGAAACTACGGCCGGTTACCGAAATACGCTCGATATTTGCAGTAGAAATGCCTTCAGAGCCTTCATCTTCGGCAACAGCAACTGCAGGAGCAAGAGTAAGTGCAGAGACAACGGCGACACAAATTGGTGACACTTTAAAAGAACGAGATAGTAATGACATAGCCAACCCCAAATATGGATATCAAACGAAAGTTGGCCGTAATATAAATGAGAACAATTTTTATTTAAGTTTCTTTACGGAAATTTACAATTGCCTGTGAGCTAGTCCTAAATTACTAGATAATTCCGCTAAATTTAGTAAAAAGTTTCATTCTCACAACAAATTAATCAGGCTTGCTGACAAGCAGTTTTCATAATACAGATACAAAAAAAGCGACCTGTTAACGTCGCTTTCAAATCATTTACTTCAGTAAAGACTAAAGTTAATTCTGAACTTATTTAGGTTTTTTAACCGGTCTTACCCAGCCACTTAGGTGACGCTGTTTAACTCGAGTAATGACAAGTTCATTTTCACCGACATCGCGAGTAATAGTAGAGCCTGCGCCTAAGGTCGCACCTTTACCAATCGTTACCGGAGCGACAAGCTGGCTATCACTACCGACAAACACATTATCTTCTATTACGGTTAAGTGCTTATTCGCGCCGTCATAGTTACAGGTGATTGTGCCAGCGCCAATGTTTACACCAGCTCCAATCTGCGCATCACCAATATAAGCAAGATGTCCCGCCTTAGAGCCTTCGCCTAGTACCGCTTTCTTCATCTCTACAAAGTTACCAATATGAGCATCACGTTTAAGCTCAGCACCAGGACGAAGGCGAGCGAATGGCCCAGCACTGGCTTCTACACCGACTTTGGCATTTTCTATGATTGAGTAAGGCTTAATTTCAGCATTGTCACTAATTTCACAATCCATAAGGATAGCACCAGCACCAATAGTAACGTTATTACCTATAGTGACCTTCCCCTGCATGATGACATTAACATCTATCATCACATCCATGCCTACAGTGACATCGCCACGAATATCAATACGAGCAGGATCACGTAAATTAGCCCCTTCAAGCATCAACTTTTCGGCAGCACGAGCCTGATAAGCTCGCTCAAGTTGTGCTAATTGAACTCGGTTATTAGCACCTTCAACTTCAATAGCGGATTCAGGTTGAGCAGTAGTGATGGCGACTCCCTCTTTATGCGCCATAGCAACGATATCAGTTAGGTAATATTCACCTTGGGCATTATCAGATGAAAGCTGACTCAACCATTGTTTCAGCTGCTTGCCTGGCGCTGCCATGATGCCTGTATTGATCTCATTAATCGCAAGTTGCTCTGGGTTAGCATCCTTCTGCTCTATGATACCAACAACCTTGCCCTGAACTTGACCTTCACAAGGAGTACGCACGATACGGCCATAGCCTGTTGGGTTAGGCAGATTAACAGTAAGAATAGCTAAGCCATTATCTTCACGAGCAACAAGCAGAGCTTCAAGTGTTGATACCTGAATGAGGGGCACATCCCCATAAAGGATAAGCACAGTATCATCATCGGCTATATTCGGATTAGCTTGCGCAACCGCATGGCCGGTACCAAGCTGCTCAGCCTGCAGTACCCAGTTCAACTGCTGCTCGCCTAAGACACTTTGTAATTTTTCAGCTCCATAGCCATACACCAACTGAATAGCATCACTGCCTACATTGTGCGCAGCGTCGATCACATGCTGCACCATGCTCTTGTGAGCAATTGGGTGTAAGACTTTAGGAAGATCTGAGCGCATGCGGGTTCCCTTGCCTGCGGCTAAAATCACTACGTTTAGTGCCATGGAGTTATCCTTGAGCTAATGCTTATTAAAATAAGAAAGAAGAGGTCTATTTTTGTGCGCTGATTTTAACGGAAAAGTAGGGGAAAAGCGAAGAGGATAGAAGACAAAGGCGATGCTTACGCTGCAAGCAGATGGTGCAGAGATGACGGCTTCGCCTATTCGACACTTACAAGTAAGCTGGTGGATGCCAACGAGTAGGCTAAAGGATAGTAAAACTAAGACGACGCTTACAAGTAAGCTAATAGACGCCAACGAGTTGGCTAAATGCTGGATTCCGGCCTGCGCCGGAAAGACGAGAAAGAAAAGTATGACAAGCTCTCCCATAGCCTTGCTATTCTGTTACTTTTAGAGAGCACAGCGAACGCCTTTGTAGCGAAGCATCTTAAAGGGAAAAGCCCGTTCTTTTACTTACAGAGGATGCAGCGAATGTCCTTATAGCGAAGCGTCTTACAGGGCAAAGCCCATCCTTACAGCTTACACAGTAAGCATCCTTTTTTAACCTTAAAAAGTAATCGCTTTATCTGCAGTTAATACCCATTGAGCGAGAGCATCCATCGTCGATACCTCACAGCCCTCAATAACGGCAAGCTCTTGTAAGCCACGAGCATTCACGCAGGTACCGCAATACTTCACCTCACTACCTTGCGCTAAAATAATTTCGAGCATCTGCTGAATATTGTAACCCTCAGCAGGAGTTTGCTTAGGCAGCACAGCAGTCACTGCATCAGAGAGCAAAAACATGTTCACCTTAGCTGGTGGATTCTCCAACTCATTAAGCTGTATAGCTAAACGCAGAGCATTAAACAGCCGCTCAGAACCATATGGTGCATCGTTAACGATAATTAGAATTTGCTGCATAGAAGCGGGGCTTGAGTCATAAACGAGTGCATAGATAGTAACACCCACACTTGGAACAGGTTTTAGCTTAGATCACGATAATGGTAGCAGAAAGGTGGAAAATCTAAGACGATGCTTACAAGTAAGCTGGTGGAGCTAAGATGAGGGTAGAGCTGAGACGATGACAACTAACTCGCTTTTGACTTTACCTTATAGAGCGCGCAGCGAACGTCAAATAGCGAAGCGTCGAACAGGCCGTAGCCCGTCCTTACAGCTTGCGCAGCAAGCTTTAGATACAAAAAAAGCGCTCACCTTTCGGAGAACGCTTTTTTTCATCAAACAATAACCTTATCTGGCAATGTTCTTCTTGATGGTATCGACAACGCGTAGCTGAGCTACAGCCTGAGCAAGCTCAATCGCTGCTGCGGCGTAGTTGAAGTCAGCACCTGCATCAGCCATTGAGGCCTCTGCACGACGCTTAGCTTCTACAGCTGCTTTTTCGTCAATTTCATCGGCACGCATTACTACGTCAGCCAATACTGAAACAGAAGAAGGTTGAACTTCCAGGATACCACCTGAAAGGTAGAACACCTCTTCTTTTCCATCTTGCTTGACGATGCGCGCCATGCCAGGTTTGATATTTGTAAGCAGAGGTGCGTGACCAGGCATAATACCTAGATCACCTTCTCCACCAGTCACTTGTAGGTGTGCTACAAGTCCTGAGTAGATACTATTCTCAGCGCTTACAATATCAAGCTGTACTGTCATGGCCATCAGTTCTCCTTAAACTAGTACTCTGCATTAGCAGAATAACTAGTTATTTTTTGTTAGCTTTCTCAACGGCTTCGTCGATAGAACCAACCATGTAGAACGCTTGCTCAGGAAGGTGATCGAACTCACCATCTAGAATGCCCTTGAAGCCACGGATTGTGTCTTTAAGAGAAACGTACTTACCTGGAGAACCGGTGAATACTTCTGCTACGAAGAATGGCTGTGAAAGATATTTTTCAATCTTACGAGCACGGGCAACGGTAGTCTTATCTTCATCAGATAATTCATCCATACCTAGAATCGCAATAATATCTTTCAGCTCTTTGTAGCGCTGAAGTACGGTTTGAACACCGTTAGCAACATCATAATGCTCTTGACCAACAACCAATGGATCTAGCTGACGTGAAGTCGAATCCAATGGGTCAACCGCTGGGTAAATACCCATAGAAGCGATGTTACGTGACAATACAACAGTCGCATCTAAGTGAGCGAAGGTTGTTGCTGGTGACGGATCCGTTAAATCATCCGCAGGTACGTATACGGCTTGCACAGAGGTAATAGACCCTGATTTAGTCGAAGTAATACGCTCCTGAAGTACACCCATCTCTTCAGCCAGTGTTGGCTGGTAACCTACTGCTGATGGCATACGGCCTAGCAGTGCAGATACTTCAGTACCTGCCAAGGTGTAACGATAGATGTTATCAACGAAGAAAAGTACATCTTTACCTTCGTCACGGAACTTCTCAGCCATAGTAAGACCAGTAAGTGCCACACGTAGACGGTTACCTGGAGGCTCGTTCATCTGACCATAAACCATGGCCACCTTATCGAGTACTCCTGAATCTTCCATCTCGTAGTAGAAATCGTTACCCTCACGAGTACGCTCACCTACACCGGCAAATACAGACAAACCTGAGTGTGCTTTAGCGATGTTGTTAATAAGTTCCATCATGTTGACGGTCTTACCAACACCAGCACCACCAAACAGACCTACTTTACCACCTTTAGCGAATGGACAAACAAGGTCAATAACCTTGATACCAGTCTCTAAAAGCTCAGTGGTGTTTGATTGATCTTCGTATGAAGGAGCTTCACGGTGGATCACATAGCGATCATCTTCACCGATAGGGCCCGCTTCATCAACTGGTTGTCCCAATACGTTCATAATACGGCCAAGGGTTTTATCCCCAACCGGAACAGAAATTGGTGAACCAGAGTTTACAACCTCAAGGCCACGACGCAGACCATCTGAAGAACCCATAGCGATGGTACGAACAACACCACCACCTAGTTGCTGCTGTACTTCCAGCACCAAGTCTTCACTTTTGATCTCTAGAGCGTCATATACCTGAGGTACGGCATCTTGTGGAAACTCAACGTCCACAACCGCGCCAATTACTTGGACAACAGTACCTGTGCTCATGATAAATCCTCTAAAACTTGTATTCGTTACCTTGCCTAAACGGCAGCGGCACCTGAAACAATTTCCGAAAGTTCCTGCGTAATCGCAGCCTGACGGGCCTTGTTATAGACCAACTCCAAGTCACTGATAAGTTCACCAGCGTTGTCTGTTGCAGCTTTCATAGCAACCATACGGGCCGCTTGTTCGGATGCAATATTCTCAACAACACCTTGGTAAACTTGAGACTCTACATAACGAACCAGTAAGGTATCCAAAAGTTGCTTTGGATCTGGCTCATATAGGTAGTCCCAGTGATGAGAAATCTCATCGCTCTCTGACTTAGGCAAAGGTAGCAGCTGTTCGATCACTGGTGTTTGGCTCATGGTATTAACGAACTTGTTAAATACCACGTACAAACGATCCAGCTTGCCTTCGTTGTATGCTTGTAGCATGACACGTACTGTTCCGATCAAGTCAGTTAACGACGGAGCGTCACCTAAACCTGAAGCGTGAGCAGATACCTGACCGCCGAAGCTATTGAAGAATTGTACGCTGCGTGCGCCAATTGGGCAGAATTCAACTTCTGCACCAGCTTCACGCTGCTTCTTCACGTCTGCGACAACTTGCTTAAACAAGTTGACGTTCAGACCACCACAAAGACCACGGTCGGTTGACACTACAATGTAACCAACACGCTTGGCTTCTCGCACTTCCAAATATGGATGCTTATATTCGAGAGAACCTTGCGCTACGTGACCGATCACCTTACGCATATTTTCTGCATATGGACGACTTGCAGCCATGCGATCCTGCGCTTTACGCATTTTGCTGGCAGCAACCATTTCCATTGCAGACGTGATCTTCTGAGTGTTTTGAACACTCGCGATCTTGGTTTTAATCTCTTTAGCGTTGGCCATCTTAACTCTCCAATCTGGACCTGAGGCGCCTTACGACACCTCTATCGATTACCAGGTTTGGGTTTCGACGAACTTATCGAGGCCAGCCTTCAACTCACCTTCGATGTCGGCATTATAGTTGCCGGTCTCGTTGATGGTCTTCATAAGGTCAGCATGCTCGCTGTTCATGAAAGAGAGCAAAGACGCTTCGAAATCACCGATTTTCGCAAGCTCAACACTTTGAAGGTAACCTTTCTCAGCTGCGAAAATAGACACAGACTGATCAGCTACGCTCATAGGTGCGTATTGCTTTTGCTTCATTAGTTCGGTAACACGCTCACCATGCTCAAGCTGAGCACGTGTTGCATCATCTAAGTCAGATGCAAACTGTGAGAACGCTGCAAGCTCTCGATACTGTGCTAGTGCGCTACGAATACCGCCAGACAGTTTCTTGATGATCTTAGTCTGAGCCGCACCACCAACACGAGAAACCGAAATACCTGGGTTAACAGCAGGACGTAGTCCAGAGTTAAATAGGTCAGTTTCAAGGAAGATCTGACCATCGGTAATCGAAATTACGTTAGTCGGTACGAATGCAGATACGTCACCAGCTTGAGTTTCAATAATCGGTAGAGCAGTCAAAGAACCAGTTTGGCCTTTAACTTCACCTTTAGTGAACTTCTCAACATACTCTTCGTTAACACGTGAAGCACGCTCTAACAGACGAGAGTGAAGATAGAATACATCACCTGGGTATGCTTCACGTCCTGGAGGACGCTTAAGTAGCAATGAGATCTGACGGTAAGCAACTGCTTGCTTAGAAAGATCATCATATACAATCAGTGAATCTTCACCGCGGTCGCGGAAGTACTCACCCATTGAACAACCAGAGTATGGAGCCAAGTATTGTAGAGCAGCAGCTTCAGAAGCTGTAGCAACAACAACAATGGTGTTCGCCAAAGCGCCATGTTCTTCTAGCTTGCGTACTACGTTAGCAATTGTAGAAGCCTTCTGGCCTACAGCTACGTATACACACTTAATGCCGGTATCTTTCTGATTGATGATGGCATCGATCGCTAAAGCGGTCTTACCGATTTGACGGTCACCAATAATCAATTCACGCTGTCCACGACCGATTGGGATCATAGAGTCAACGGCTTTATAACCAGTTTGAACTGGCTCAGATACAGACTTACGTTCAATAACACCTGGTGCAATCATTTCAACAGGAGAGAAACCATCGTTGTCGATAGGTCCTTTTCCGTCGATTGGCTCACCCAATGTGTTGACTACGCGGCCTAATAGACCACGGCCAACTGGGACTTCCAAAATACGACCAGTTGTTTTTACTTTGTCGCCTTCAGCCAAAGAGGCGTAAGGGCCCATGACTACGGCACCGACAGAATCACGTTCTAAGTTCAACGCGATTGCAAAACGGTTACCAGGCAGTTCGATCATCTCACCCTGCATCACGTCGGCTAGGCCGTGGATGCGAATGATGCCGTCACTTACTGCAACGATAGTACCTTCGTTGCGAGCTTCACTAACGACTTCGAACTGCTCGATCCGCTGTTTAATCAGATCGCTGATTTCAGTGGAATTCAGTTGCATGCTCAAACTCCCAATTATGACTGCAGCATATCAGACAGACGCGAAACTTTTCCGCGAACCGAGCCATCTATGACTAGGTCTCCTGCCGTGATAATTAAACCAGCGATAAGGCTGGTGTCTATGCTACAAGTCAGCTTAACTTTGCGTGTGAGACGCTTCTCTAAAGAAGCGCTAATTTCCTGTTGCTGTTCAGAACTAAGCTCAGTGGCTGAAACTACAGTAGCTTCAATCTCTTTTGCCCAATCAAGTTTCATCTCAACAAAAAGTTGAGACACAGCAGGTAGCGCTTCTAAACGACCGTTTTCAGCCATTACCTTTAACAAGTTCTGACCTTGCTCATTGACCTGCTCGCCACAAACTCCGATAAAGAGTTCAGCAAGCTGGTGACTGGCTAATGCGCCAGATAGCAGTGGTTGCATGGTTTCGTTTTCACTTACCATAGCTGCGAAGTTGAGCATTTCTGCCCAGCTATCAACTGCATTTTTTTCAATGGCAAAATCAAAAGCTGCCTTTGCGTAAGGACGAGCGATGGTGGTTATTTCAGCCATAACTCAAACTCCTTATTTAAAGTTCAGCAACTAGTTTATTAACTATGTCACTGTGGGCGGCTTCATCAATCGAACGCTCAAGAATCTTCTCTGCACCAGCGATGGCAAGAGTAGCAACTTGCTTACGCAAGTCTTCTTTAACGCGATTACGTTCAGCTTCAATTTCTGCTTGACCCTGAGCGATAATTTTAGCTCGCTCAGCATCTGCTTCAGCCTTTGCTTCATCGACGATCTGAGCTTTGCGTTTGTTCGCTTGCTCAATGATCTCGTTAGCAGTAGCTTTGGCGTCTTTTAGCTGGTCAGTGGCTTTCGCCTGTGCCAACTCAAGGTCTTTTACGGCGCGGTCAGCGTCAGCTAAACCGTCGGCAATCCTTTTTTGACGCTCTTCGATGGCATTCATCAAAGGGGGCCAAACAAACTTCATGCAGAACCACACGAAGATAATAAAGGCAACCGTCTGACCGATTAGGGTAGCGTTGATATTCACAACAGCCTCCTATTTAGTTTAAAGACAGAAGCGTTTATTACAGCATTGCACCAAGAGGGTTAGTGAATAGCATGAATAATGCGATACCAACACCGATCATAGTTACCGCATCAAGAAGACCCGCAACGATGAACATTTTAACTTGCAGCATAGGAGCCATTTCTGGTTGACGCGCAGCGCCTTCCAAGAACTTGCCACCTAGTAGGCCAAAACCGATAGCGGTACCAAGAGCACCCATACCAATTAGTAGAGCAACAGCAATAGCTGTCATGCCTAATACAGTTTCCATCTCTATCTCCAAATATTCTAAATCTAGTTAGTTTATGATTTAGTTAATTAAATTTTACAGCAGATCCTTAATGATCTTCATGCGCCATGCTTAAATAAACAATGGTCAACATCATGAAGATAAACGCCTGTAGGGTAATAACCATAATATGGAAGATTAACCAACCTAGTTGTAATGTTACACCTAGAGTAGATAACGCCCAGTTAGCACCGTACATCAACGCAATAAGGATGAAAATCAACTCACCCGCATACAAGTTACCGAACAAACGCAGTGCCAATGAAATAGGCTTAGCGATAAGAGTAACGGTTTCTAGCAGGAAGTTGACGGGTATCATTGCCCAATGGTTAAAAGGCTGCATGGTCAGTTCTTTAACAAAACCTGAAACGCCTTTGACTTTAATGCTGTAGTAAATAATCAGCACAAACACACCTAAAGCCATACTAAAGGTAATGTTTAAGTCGGTCGTTGGTACAACTTTCATATACGGGATACCAGCAGCCATCGCTAGTTCAGGGATCCAGTCAACTGGAACCATATCCATGAAGTTCATCATGAATACCCATACAAAAATCGTTAATGCCAACGGAGCAATAACAGGATTGCGGCCATGGAAGGTTTCTTTCACGCTAGAATCGACAAATTCAATGATCATCTCGACAAAGCATTGAAGCTTGCCAGGAACACCAGTGGTTGCCTTTTTTCCTACGCTACGGAATAGCCACAAGAACAGAACACCAAGCCCAACCGAAAAGAACAACGAATCAATATGCCATGTCCAGAAGCCTTCACCAACACTTAAGTTGGTAAGGTGGTGCTGGATATAGCCCTGCGGTGTTAACGCTTCACCAGTTGCAGCCATGATTCATCCCACTTAACTTTGCTTGAAATATAAAGGAGCTGTCCAATGCACGATTAACGCTAAGGTATAACATACAAAAAGTGGCATAAAGCCGATTTTCATATTGATAAACACTAGTGAAAACATTGCAATTGTAAGCAGCAACTTTACCGCTTCCCCCCAGTAAAAAGTCTTTACGACCTTAGCTGATGAACTTGCTCCCGTATGGGAAAAAGCGAGGGTTGCGAATACAAAATTAGGAAGTACAGCGATTGAACCACCTGCCAAAGCAGATAATCCAGACTGAGCTCCCCACACGGCGAAAAAGAAAACCGAAGCAATCCCAGCTACCGCCGCCTGCATCAATACCAATTTATAGGCTGACCACCGGCCACGACGAGCTAAAACTTTACTCAATTTATCCTCTCCGCATTAACGCTTTTTGTTTCGATGACCGGACTATATTTATCCGAACACTGTCGAGCGACAAAAAAGCTTGCGAAAGTATACCTTTTCAGGCCCTCAAAGCAAGTTTAAGCTGAGGAAAATCGACTCTTTTCGCGTGATCTAGCGCCAAAACTGCAAAAGTGTAAAGTTAACAGTTGTCACAAAATTACGTAATATGGCGTTAACTTGGGGTATTTAGTGGATTTTATTGATAATACCGTCTAATTCAGCGAGATCTTGGTAGTTTATTACCAATTTTCCTTTACCCTTTTTATTATGAGTGATGGAAACTTTTGCACCGAGTCTTTCAATTAATTGGCTCTCAAGACGGGCGACATCATGATCTTTTGCTGGCTTTTCGGCTATTTCAGGTTGGGTTAAGGTTTTATTAACTAAGCGTTCAGTTTCACGAACAGTTAATTCTTTAGAAGAGACTAATCTGGCGATATTTGTTTGCTCATCACCTTCGATGGCAAGCAATGCTCTGGCATGACCCATGTCGATATCGCCATACTCGAGCATACGTTTAACAGGTTCATTGAGACCGTTAAGACGTAGTAAATTTGATACTGTTGCGCGAGATTTTCCTACTGCTGTAGCAATTTGTTGGTGAGTCAGCTCAAATTCGCGCATTAAGCGGTCGAGTGCAATCGCTTCTTCCATTGCATTGAGGTCTTCACGCTGAATATTTTCGATTAATGCGATGGCAACAGCCGCCTCATCTGGCACCTGTTTAACGATACAAGGTACTTTTTGAAGCTGTGCAATTTGTGCTGCACGCCAGCGTCGCTCACCCGCGATGATTTCATACTTATTATCTGAAATCATACGTACAACGATAGGCTGAATAATCCCTTGAGCCTTTATCGATTCAGCGAGTTCTTCAAGTGCTTCAGGAGACATATCTTTACGCGGCTGGTACTTACCAGGTTGCATCATATCGATATCGAGTACTAACAAGTCATCTGTTTTAGCGGTAACTTCAGCAGTAACTTCTTCAGCAGAGTTGAGCTTGCTGCTTGCCGCATGGCTAGTACTAAGTAATGCGTCTAGACCTTTACCCAGTCCACGTTTTTTCAATGTCATTTCCACTGCCTTTGTTTAAACTTCTTCAACCTGTTGATGCTGTTCAGCACGACGAATGATCTCTCCTGCTAAGGACAGATAGGCTTTGGCACCTGCACTCGACTTGTCGTAATACATGGCCGGAGCACCGAAACTTGGGGCTTCAGCCAGACGGACATTTCTTGGGATCACAGTTCGATATACTTTTTCACCAAAATGTTGCTTCAATTGGTCCGAAACATCATTGGCCAAGCGATTGCGAGGGTCGTACATGGTACGTAAGATCCCTTCGATACACAGACCAGGGTTAACCATGGCACCTATCTTACTGATAGTGTCCATCAGTGCGGTTAATCCCTCCAGCGCATAATATTCACACTGCATAGGCACAAGTACTGAATCTGCGGCTGACATGGCATTCACCGTCAACATGTTCAACGAAGGAGGGCAATCAATAAAGATAAAGTCATAATCATCTTTAATTGGCGCTAATGCGTTTCTTAATCTGATTTCGCGAGCGAAAAATTCCATCAGCTTGATCTCTGCTGCAGTCACGTCACCGTTACCTGCGATCAGATCATATTTTCCACTTGTGTCTTTATAGACCACTTCATCGAAAGATTTTTCGTCGACCAACAACTCATACGCGGTATTTTCGACACTGTATTTGTCGATACCACTCCCCATAGTTGCGTTACCCTGGGGATCGAGGTCAATCAAAAGCACTTTGCGCTTAGTTGCCGCCAAAGAGGCAGCTAAATTGACACAAGTTGTTGTTTTTCCGACGCCACCTTTCTGGTTGGCCACGGCAATCACTTTACCCACAATACCATCCTGTATGTCGCGTACTTGTTACCGACACAATTAAAACCCATACCAAGTTGCTTGAATCATCAGAAGAATGCAACTGTAATGCTACTTTTTAACCACTCTTAGCAGGTGTCTTTGTTCATCAAGACAGGGGACTTCTAGCTCAATAATATTGGTAATTTCAAAACCGTCGGGTAGTTTCGCCATTTCATCATCAGCTAACTGACCTTTGAGTGCATAGTAACAACCAGTGTCAGCCGGAAGATGATGGCACCAATGCAGCATGTCTTCGATTGAAGCAAATGCACGACTCAGTACACCATCGAACTTAACTTCAGGTTCAAAGGCTTCAACGCGACTTTCTACCGAGCTAATATTATTAATTCCAAGTTCATGCTGAACTTGTTTTTGGAAACGGATTCGTTTGCCTAGACTATCTAATAAGACAAACTCTTTATCTGGATTGATAATAGCCAGCGGGATCCCAGGTAGGCCTGGTCCAGTACCTACATCAATGAAGCGCTCACCCACTAAGTGTGGCGATACAGCTAAACTGTCCATGATATGTCTAATCAGCATCTGCTGAGGATCTCTGATCGATGTCAGGTTATAGGCTTTATTCCACTTGTTGAGCATCTCAACAAAACCAATGAGCTGTTTCTTTTGCTGCTGCGTAACAGTCAGGCTCATCTCAGCTAGATAGTCATCTAATTGGGCTGATAACACGGGATTAATCCTTAATAACAAACTTAAATCGACAGTAACTGACTATTATGAAGGCGTCATAGGACTAAAGGAAGCGCTAATGGCTCCCCTTAGCAATAATTAATCCAAATTAGGTCGCTTTTCTACGAAGTAAACCACGTCTCTTGAGGTGAACAAGCAGAATAGAGATAGCGGCAGGGGTCATTCCTGAGATTCTTGAGGCTTGGCCTACAGTTTCAGGTTTATGCTCATTCATTTTAGCAATGACTTCATTTGAAAGGCCTGGCACCTCTTGATAATCAAGATCTAAGGGTAAACCAGTGGTTTCATGCTTGATCGCTTTATCAATTTCATCTTGCTGACGTTGGATATAACCTGAGTATTTCACTTGGATCTGTACTTGCTCTGCTGCACGCTGATCTTCAAGTCCAGGGCCGAAGCCTTCAAGCGACATCAACTTAGGGTAATCCATCTCAGGACGGCGAAGCAGATCTTCAAATGATGCTTCACGAGAAATTGGTGTATTTAATTCAGGATTGAGCACGTCGAGTAGCGGTGAGTTAGGGTGAACCCACTGACCTCTTAAACGTTGCAGTTCTTGCTCAATAGACTCACGCTTTTCATTAAACTGGCGCCAGCGATTATCATCAACTAAACCAAGTTCACGGCCTTGTTCAGTTAATCGTAGATCCGCATTGTCTTCACGGAGTAACAAACGATATTCTGCACGGCTAGTAAACATGCGGTAGGGCTCTTTAGTGCCAAGTGTTGAAAGATCATCAACAAGTACACCTAAATAAGCTTGATCGCGGCGCGGACACCAGGTCTCTTTACCTTGCACTTGCAATGAAGCGTTCATACCGGCTAATAAGCCTTGCGCTCCAGCTTCTTCGTAACCAGTGGTTCCATTGATCTGTCCAGCAAAGAAGAGTCCATCAATGGCTTTAGTTTCCAAAGAGTTCTTTAGATCTCTTGGATCAAAATAATCATATTCAATCGCATAACCAGGACGGATGATCTCTGCATTTTCCATCCCTTGAATTGATCTCACTAAATTAAGCTGTACATCAAAAGGTAAACTGGTCGAGATGCCATTTGGATAGATCTCATTAGTATTTAAGCCTTCAGGCTCAATAAAGATCTGATGCGATGATTTATCAGCAAAGCGATTGATCTTATCTTCGATAGAAGGGCAGTAGCGTGGGCCAACGCCCTCAATTACGCCTGAGTACATAGGACTACGATCGAGTCCGCCACGAATAATCTCATGGGTGCGCTCATTGGTATGAGTCACATAACAAGATATTTGGCGAGGGTGATCTTTTACATCACCAATGAATGACATAACAGGCAATGGCGTATCGCCTTTCTGTTCTGTCATCAGATCAAAATTAATCGTATTGGCATCGATTCTTGGCGGTGTACCTGTTTTTAATCGTCCAATGCGGATTGGCAGTTCACGAAGGCGATCTGCTAGTGCGATCGAAGGTGGATCGCCTGCTCGTCCACCGCTGTAGTTTTGCATGCCGATGTGGATTTTTCCACTGAGGAATGTGCCTGCAGTCAAGACTACTGAAGGGGCTTCAAACGCTAAGCCCATTTGAGTAACAACACCGGTCACTCGGCCATTTTCAACAATCAGATCATCAACGGCTTGTTGAAATAATCTTAAGTTTGGTTGGCTTTGCAAAATCTGCTGAATTTTGGCTCTGTACAGGGTTCTATCGGCTTGAGCACGAGTGGCTCTTACGGCCGGGCCTTTGCTTGAATTTAAGGTTCTAAACTGAATGCCTGCAAAGTCAGTGGCAATGGCCATTGCTCCACCCAATGCATCAATCTCTTTTACCAGATGACCTTTGCCGATCCCGCCAATGGCTGGATTACAGGACATCTGGCCTAAGGTATCGATGTTATGTGTCAGCAAGAGGGTTTTCGATCCCATTCTTGCAGCTGCGAGTGCGGCCTCTGTTCCGGCATGGCCACCACCAACAACAATTACATCAAACCGTTCATGAAAATGCATTACAAAACCTTAAATCAAAACTGATGTCGATAAAGAACTACTGTGAATTTGAGCTGCGTATTTTAGCACTTGAATCAAAGAAGGTGAACGATCATTTTAGATCGAAAGATCTCATGAGGATCTGCTTAATAGATCTTAAGATCTTTATATAGATCCTTTATTATGTTTACTATTAGGATCGCGATCTTCTGTGGATAATCCATTTTCTCTTTTATTATCATGAGTTAGCGGCGATCAGATCCTGTGATCTATTAATGATCAAACTTAAATAAGCTTGTGGGTAGATCGGCTACTTATCCACAGGGGGGATCATTAACCAGATCGGACCTTGAATAATACAGAGTTTGATCAAAAGAAAATAATACCTTATCCACATCTTTACCATTTTAGATCGTAATATGTGGATAAAGTAGATCTAATCTGTGAGTTGATCTTAGAGTTATCCTTTTAAAGTGATCTTAAAGACGATCTTGCCACTGAGTTAACCACTCTATAGCTGGGTCTTCCGGAATATAACTATATTGTACGTCGATCTGGATCTTATCCACATAAACTTGTGCACCGCAGGTTTCTAAAGCTTGAGCCAGTTTTTCTGGTCCTTGACAGAAAGTGTCGTAACTTGAATCTCCGATCGCACAAATCGCATATTTGGTCTGGTTAAGATCTGGGTTTTGAGTCAATATTTCACCTAAAAATGGGGCTATATTATCAGGAAGATCGCCTGCGCCATGTGTTGATGAAACGACTAACCATAGAGAATTTGGATCTAAATCCGCCAGTTTTGGACTCATGTGGATCTGGTTTTCATGTCCTATTTGACTCAAAATTGCTGCAAACTCATCAGCCACATACTCTGCACTACCTAAAGTTGTGCCTACTAATATTTCGATTTTAGCCATGTTCGTCCTATTACTACTCTTGCTATATTGTCATAGCGTTTATTGTAAATACTGCCGATATTAACCTGCTTTATAAGCATATAAAAGATAGTTTACTTCAGTGTTATTTGTTATTTTCCACTGTTTATTTAATGGGTTAAAGCTCATTCCTTCTTTTTTAATTATATGTAATCCATGCTTTTCAATGTGATCACTTATCTCTTTAGGCTTAACAAAGTAGCGCCATTCATGGGTACCTACTGGTAGATATCTCATCACGTACTCTGCACCTAAAATGGCAACCAGATATGATTTAATCGTTCGATTCAAGGTTGCAAATACGAGTAATCCACCAGGTTTGAGTAGCTGGCAGCAAGTGTCCATGAGGGCCTTTTGATCACTTACGTGCTCAATAACTTCAGTATTGAGCACGATATCATATTGTTTTACATTAGGATTATTGGTGAGCGCATCGGCTAAACAGTGAATGTAATTGATTGATATATCTTTATTTTTTGCATGACGTTTTGCTATTCGTATGTTCTGGTCACTGCCATCGATACCTGTAACATCCGCCCCTTGTTGGGCAAATGGCTCGCATAACAGTCCTGCTCCACAACCTATATCGAGTAAATTCAGACCTTTTAGTGCTGTTTTGCTCGATAGATCTCGTCGAAAATGGGTTGATATTGTCTGTTCTATCGCGCTGAGACGTGCCTGATTAAACTTGAATATATGCTTAAATTTGCCGTTAGGATCGCGCCAGTCTTCAGCTAATTGATCAAATTTAGCTATCTCTTTAGCTGTTTTATTAACTGTGTTGCCACTGTAAGTTAATTGGTCTCTATCTAACACTTTATCCCCCAGTGAGTTTTGCTTATAACTTGAGTATACCAAGTCATGATCAAGGGTGAGCAACTGATCATGAGCTTTATTACCACACACTAAAGACTAACAAACCGCTGCTATACTTGAGTTAGCAACTAAAGATTTTTATCACCTTTTGATAGTTTCATCGTGATCATATGCAAAAAGTGAAGAGAGCATCGTGGAGGTATGACCATGTTGAGGCACTACTTTATTAGCAGCGATCTCGATGAGCTAGAGGCTGTTGAGCATGAGTTGGAAGCTGAAGGGATTAATGAGCCGCAGATCCATGTACTGAGTGAAAGTTGTTGTGAGTTTGAGGATAAGCAGCAGTTTGAAGTTGAGTCAGTGCTTGAACAAGATGTACAGCACTCTGCTGACATAGGCAGTATTATCGGCTTGATTGTCTCAGCGACAACTTTGATGTTTGCTTATCAGATGGGTTGGACAACGAGTGAAGTCGGGTGGTTACCCTTTATTTTTCTTGGCATTGTTATCTTAGGGTTTTGTACTTGGGAGGGGAGCTTTATAGGATTAGAGAAGAACCATATTATCTTCGAGCGATTTGAGCAGTTATTACATCAAGGTCAACATGTGTTAATTGTTGATGTTAATAGCCATCAGGAGCCTGTTTTTGCAAAGGTAATTAATGGTCATCCAAGATTAGAAGCTGCGGGTTTAGAGAAAGGACTACCTTTTATAAGCTAGTCCTAAATATGTCTTTAAGCTAAAGATTGTACCTGAGATGCCAGTAACCAGATGGCCAAAGCAAAGAAGATCATCCCCATAAATTTGTTTTGATTGGTTCTAAACTTTTCATTTTTAAGCAGTGACTTGCCTAAAGTGCCTACCATAACCACCAGCAATAGATTAAACAGTAATCCCATCACATTTAGTAGTAGTCCTAGCGCTAGCATCTGCTCGCCTGATGTTGCTGATAACTGAGGGGAGACAAACTGAGGCAAAAATAATACAAAAAATAGCAGTGCCTTGGGGTTGAGCAGGTTACTAAAAACAGCACGACGATAGAGTAACTTAGCTAAACCAGATTGCTGATCAATCTCAGGTGCATCAGCAGCACTACTACGCATACAGTCCCAGCCCATCTTAAGTAAGTACGCAGCGCCTATAATCCTTAGGATTTCTAAAGCCATAGGGTTCATCGCTATTAATGCTGAAACGCCCATAGCTGCCAGAAGTGTCAATATTATTCCTGAAGTCGCATTGCCAAGGCTGGCAGATAATCCGACTTTTTTGCCATAGCTAAGGCTTGAGCTGGCAATGAGTAACATATCTGGACCTGGGATCAATAGCAGGGCGACAACGGTAGTAAGGTAAAGGGGGAGTACAGCAAGATCTATCATGGTTTAGGCATAAGTTATTACAGACGCGGGCATTCTACATTTATCACTATCTATACGGCAGCATTTAATCACTATTTTTGATAACTCTTAGCTATTAAAACTATAGGCTACTGATGTATTAGTACTAGAAGTGGTACAGGAGGGATATCTGTGTATTCGGTAAAGTGCAGGCCAATATCGTGTCAGTTTTCCGTCGAAATGCGATAAACACTGACTTACAAGAGAAGCCTTGCCATATTTATCTATACTATTTTGTTCGGATTAAATGATTTTTGGTTATAGAACTCGCTAGTTTTCTAGGTGAAGCTCAAACCCTATAACTATCCTTAATTCGTATCTAAAATTGATTTTTCAGTTTTATCTACTAATACAGTCTAGGGAGTAAACATTAATTAAGTAGAGTTTATCTCTTAATCTTCAGCTCGGAATTGGCTCATTAACTTGCTGCTACCATTGATAATTAGTTTATAGCCTGAAGGGGAGATGAAGGTAACCGGCAACTTAATATCTAGTAATAAACCTACATACCTCTCCCTATCGAGATGTCACTGTGAGCACTAAAGCTTTCAAAATAGGTGGTTTAGGTTTCGCTTTATAAGTGTCCAATAAAATGACGTCATGATGAATGTTTGACGCTTTTTAAAGTCAGTCAAAACTCAAAAGTTGTTGATAAAGTAGACTATATCTTGACAGTATTAAGTGTTTAAAAATTACTCTAAACTAGTTTGTATACTTTCATCATTACTAATCGTTATAGGTATTACCGCCTGTTTAGTAGTGACATTAATTAAAGCTTCTCAACTAGTTTTTGATTAGCTTCGCGAATAAAGAGTCCCCATGTTACGTTTTATTTTATCAGCCATCATAATCTACGCATTCTGGTTAACGTACCAAGATGCATCGGCATACTTCGACGGTGAGTCCGTTTCTGATAGTCAATTAGAGCTGGCGCAGTCTCCTGTCGCAAACACTGAACTTGTTATTAGCAATAGTCTGCTTAATGAAGCCAGTAAGTACAGGGTAGTGGAAGAGTTAAGTTGTGAAGAGACTGCTAGTTGTAAAAGTGAATAACCATTATTACTTGGGGTTTTAGTGCACTCTTTTGCTACTCTATGGGCTAAATCATCCCTTAGCCTGAATGTAATATGAAATTAGATAAGATAGTAGCCACGCTTAGTCGTGGTGACCTGAAGGAATTACCTGTTGATGCCTTGAAAGCGGCAAGACTAGAGTGGCCTGAATTGCTTCCAGTTATTGATGAACTTATGCAGAAGTTTATCGATAAAGAAGCGCTAACCGATACTGAGGCTAACCTTCTCTTCTTTGGTATCTGTCTGATTATCGATCGTAAACAGTTTAGCTGTTTTGACTCCTTGATAAGTCTTACTAACAAGGATGACTGTAATGCACCACTAGATAATTTGCTTGGTGACTTCATCGCTTCAGACCTTTCAACTGCTTACTATATTTTGGCTCAAGGAAACCCTGAGCAATTATGTTTTCTGGTTAATTCAGCGCAAGCAGGTGAGATAGTCAAAATGGCTGCATTAAGTGCACTATTTACTCAGCTGCATACTAATCAAATAGATAGAGAGTCACTTAATAAAAGCATTCCTGGCTTTATCGACAGTCTCATCGAAAACAATCACTCAATAGCGCTGTTTGAGTTAGTTAATCTACTCATTTCAAATCAGTTTAATCAGTACCATAAACAGTTTGCTGACTATGTCGAGCGTAAAGTGATTGATGAAGGCTCAGCTGAAAACCAATGTATTTTAGATTGGGATAATCAGTCTATCGGTTACTCAGAGTGGGAAAGTGGCTTAATAAGCGGTGACTATGATGTTATTGATTCACTTAGCCAATGGGCTGGCTTTAATGCCGAGTCAGAGATGAATGATGAGGACTTACTGGCTGTTTTCGATGATTTGATGAATACCCCAAGAGAACTCGATGATAGGTACTTTGAAACTCTAGAGAGTCACCAACCTTTTATTGCCGATCTTCAACCCGGTCGTAATGATCCATGTCCCTGTGGTAGTGGTAAGAAGTTCAAGAAGTGTTGTTTGAACTAGGTCGTTTTCCACTTGTCGGTTCACAAGGTTGAAGGAACTTATGCTTCGTTAAACGGGGTTGGAGTTAAATAGGGCTATGGGGAACCATGGCCTTTTTGTATGAATCGCCTTCCTGCGGGGGATGTGTAGGTGAGCTCTCGGGACGCTGTGAAGCCATCCATGGTCGCTTCGCGAAAACCAATAACATCCATGTTAAACGGTCAGTTCGATACCCCTATCTCTCGTTCGAAGAGTATTACTTCGTAATATCTCACCTTGTTTTCGAAAACCTTTGTCTACCTACACTTTATCTTTAAAAAGCAGACGGTTTCTTGGGTTTAGATATTTTTATTAGATTATTTTTTATCATAGATATAGTATCCGTCTGGAAACTCTATATCACCTTTTCTAAAAACTATTTCTATACCAGAACTATTTCTTATTTCTCTTATTGTTCTTGTCCAATCTCTTATTCCAGAAATCCCTTGTAAAATTGTAGGTGAAAACTTTATATTTGGTGACTCTATAAATAAGGTTTTTAATCTAAGGTGTCCGCTATTATTAGAAAACACTTTGGTCATTACTTCTGAATTCATATCATCCTTGAAGTAAGATTTTTTACCTTGGTTACATTTAGCACATAAAGTCCATAGATTACTTTCGTTATTTGTGCCTCCCATATCTATAGGTATTTTATGATCTATATGCAATTTTACATTATCTTTAGCACCATTACCGCATGCTTGGCATCTATGTCCATCTCTATTGCTTATTGCATACTTTATCTTATCTGTTAGGTCTGAACGGGAAGTTTTAGAAGTATAATTGTTTATTTCAGTTACGTTATAAAAACCATTGTTATATGAGTATTTGATAATATTGTCTTGAGTAAGTTGTCTTAATACTCTTGTGTTATCACTAACTAAACCTGCGTTTTCAATTTCCTGTAAAGTGTACTCTCTTAAACCATTCTTAAATATGTGATTATAAATTCTTTCCCTAGCACTCATTTTTATCTCCTTAAATATCAAAGTGATATCTTGAAATCTAAGGTGTGTCAATAAGTATACTTGCGAACAGATGGATATTCTGTCTATTGGAAGAAACAAGAGTTTTCGACTATTTTTTAAATCTAATTTGGAGGCATATATCCATGTATTGTATTCCTTTAATTTCTAAGGGAAGTGCATAATTAAATGAACTTTTTGACCCTTTCCCAGTAGAAGAGGGAGCTTCAAATTTTAGGTTATTGAATAAGTAGTCTTGAAACGCATTCCAGCTGAAAATATGATAACAAACAATGTCACCAGCTTCCTTTACAATAATGTAGCCGCCAGATGCATCAAACTGACCTTTCCAAGGTTTACTTGGCATCATTCCTAAAGCTGCATCAATTAGTAATCTTTTTACCTTGTAGATATAGAAATCTTTAATTCTTTCTGAATCTCTAGCTTTAAATCCACAGGGGTTTTTTTTTGCTACTTCTTCAACTATGTAACTCAACGAAGTTTTGTTCGAGTTCATATAAAACTTTAAGCATTCAGATAAGATAAGTGCCAAAGAAGAATCTATTAAAGTTAGGTTTTCTGAAAAGGACTCACCAACAACGTATTCAAATTCGAGATCGTAGCCATTTTTGTTTAAATTTTGAACTCTTGTTTTTGAACCAATTTTTTCCTTATTAACATCATAAGTCGCTAGTGATTCTTTTACAGATTTAGAGCTATTTTTATCTACAACTCTATATCTAAACAGTGTTTGTTTTGATGCATTGAGGAGCGTGGCTGGCTTACTGTGTCTTGATTTTATGCTGAAGCCACTATTAACTGTTTGACCAGTATTTATATCGTGCAAACAAATATGAATATCTGCCTTCTTATCACTTGATTGCTTCGTTGTTGGGTTTTGAAGTTTATCTAACAGAGGTTCAATTTCTGGAACGGAAAAGCTTCTACCTTTTCGTGAAGAGATGATTTTGAAAAAGTTGCTTGCCTCGGTATGAAGCTCTTTCATTGTAATTATGTTGGTTTTATCTGGTGATTTGACAAGAATAGTCTTGTCAGATTCAACTCTAAACTCTATTGGTGAGCTATTATCATCATTTTGCATCGGTATACTGACTACTGGATAATAGGAGCCTTCAATAATATTTTGTTCACCATCTGCTGGGAATAGCTTTCCATCTGCCAATATTTTTATGAGAGCATATAATTCAGCCCATTCACCAGCATTTTTAGTTTTATTTTTAGCCAATAGTTACACCATCTTCATTAAATAATTTTTCATTATCACTTAGGTATTCTTTTATTTGCTTGGCAAATGCACTTACAGCATTTACAGCAACACTATTTCCTAGCTGTTTAAGCGCTTGTGTTTCTGAAACAGGAAAATGATAGTTATCAGGATAACCCATCATTTTTTTACCTTGTATTGAGGTTAATCTTTTTTCTTCACCATCAACTAAATACGAATCCCAGTTTCTTCGGTCATGTAAGCCAGATCCTCTCCCTCCAACACGTAGCGTATAACCTATATCTCGGCTACACTCGCCTTCCCATACATCTGACATTGTCATTTCTAGTTTTAAAGGTTCTGGAAATTTAAACTCTGGTAATAATTGAGAGCCTTTTCTAAAGCCAACCATAAATATTCTAGGTCGATGCTGTGGAAGACCATAGTCAGATGCTTTCACCAATTTATAATGAAATGTATAGCCTAGGTTTTCTTCTAAATGCTGTTTAATTATTTCGAATGTTTTACCGTCTTCATGTTTTAGAATATGTCTTACATTTTCTAAAAAGAAAGCTTTAGGTTTTTTGGCTTCAAGGATTTCACAAATTCGGAAAAACATATTTCCTCTATCGTCTTTATCTTCCTTAAAGCCTTTTTTGTAACCTGCCTGGCTAAATGGCTGGCATGGGAAGCCTGCACATAGAATTTCAAAATCTGGAATTTGTTCTTCTGGATTATCAATTTTCAATATGTTGTCATTAAATAATCCATTTTCGAATAGGCTCGGTGTAACACTTTCAAAATTAGCTTGGTAGGTAATTCGAGCATGAGGGTTTATCTCAGAAGCAAATACGCATTCAGCACCAACCTCATGAAATGCAAGGTGAAAACCACCAATCCCAGCAAATAAATCAATAAATCTCATACAGTTCCGATTCTAAAAATGAAAAAAAATTAGCTCGATATTCTATCATTGTTAAACGAAAATAAATGCAGTTTTTTGGTTAGTTTTAATCAGTGAATAGCTTTGTATTTACTGTAAATGCAAGGTATTGGTTATGCTTTGTTTTTTATAAATAGAGGTCAGAAGTTACTGTCTGTAAGATTATTTCAGTTTTTAGAGTTAACAAAGTAGTCTGGTTAACCTATTGAAGTAAAGGCTAAAGTGTCTAATATATATATAAAATAATATTATGCTTTGAGGCATGTTTTATCTATATCTATCAGTACTATAATTAAGTGGTGATCAGCTTGAAAGCCAAGTTATGAACCAATACAATCAAGAGCTTGGTGAATTGTTTCAGCTTGGCTTTGAGCTTAGCCATTACCCATTTCTTAAAGATAAGAGCTGGCACAACTATATGTGCCCAAGCTTTATTTTTAAGGCTAAGGTGAACTCAGATAAATCTGCTTACTTAGAACAAAGTGAGAAATACCTCTTCTTGCAGATCGACTATCTGAGGGAGGATGAATGAGAGAACATTGGCTCTAGTCGTTACACAGTGATTACTGCAACCGCAACTCGGTTTAGTGACTCTGAGTGGGATATAGAGATGGATCATGATGAACAAAGCGCTATCTTGTTTGAACCTGAAGGTCCTGATGCACTCGCCCAATTCCTTGAACAGTCTCGCCTATCAATAATCTTCACTTTAGAAACAAGCTAATACACCGCAGACCGAAGAGATACACTGTTTTTCTTTTTATCAACAGGTGTAATGCGGCTGCGAGCTTCGATGACAGGGAGGTCATCGCAGAGCCTATAGGGCCTATTTTGTTCCATACAAAATTAGGCATTTCCTCCATCCCTGGAGGTCAGATATGCTAGCGGCGTCTCGCAGAAGTATCTGCAGTAAAGCCTGCTGCAAGCAATAAATATCAACATGGTAATACTTACCAAATAATCCCACCAAATAACAAAATACCCAAATGAAACGATAAGCTATTTCCCCGACTTGTTAACTGACAAGTCATCAATCAAGTTATCATTAGGCTATTAATGCCCCTTAGCAAGTAAAGTTATGTCAAAGATGTCAGCCAAAAGTATTACCTTGCCGATCGATAAACTCTATGATGAGTTCAGATCTGCGATAAAAGACAATCACTTAGTGGTTGAGTCTGATACAGGCTCGGGTAAGTCTACCCGTCTGCCGCTCTGGTGTGCTAAAGCTGGGTGTGCTGAAGCGGTTGAAGGTGGCAGGGGTAAGCGAGTCTTGGTGGTGGAGCCTAGGCGTGTTGCTTGTTTAGCGCTATGTTCATTTGTGAGCTCTTTGTTTAAAGACGCTGAGGGCTCTGCTCAGTCTGCTAATAAGGTCGGTTATGCCATACGTTTTGATTCGACAGTGACAGATACGACTCAAATTGCGTTTGTTACCCCGGGCATTGCACTGCGTTGGTTACAGCAAGATGGCTTAGCCAGCTTCGATACTGTGATTATCGATGAGTTCCACGAACGGCGCTGGGATACTGATCTGTTATTGGCCATATTGAAGTTAAAGGCGCAAGAGTCAGCAGAACTTAGGCTAGTTTTAACATCAGCGACCATTGATGGTGAGCGGCTAACTGACTATTTAGGCACAAGTTTAAGCTCTAATACAGCAAGTGACTCACTATCGAATACACGTCAAGTTCCCGAGCCTAAATCTCAACGATTAGTAGCGGAAGGTAAAAGGTTCCACGTGGAACTAAAATTTCAGGCCCGCGAAAGTCACCATCTACCTGACATCCGTGGCGTGGAACAAGCGGTTAAAACAGCTGTGTCTGGTCTGCTTAATGACACTCAGGGTGATATTCTTGTATTTCTTCCTGGTAAACGTGAAATACAGAGCTGCTTACAAGCGTGTGGCTCTCTATTTAGGGAAGCTGAAGGCTCTTTACTACGAGAAGCTGAAGGCTCTCTATTTCAAACCGCTGAGGGCTCTATTGAGCTACTTGCGCTACATGGAGGTATTACTCCCCAAGAACAAGAGAAGGTACTTCAGCCAGCTAACCATCAAAGAGTTATATTCTCTACCAATGTGGCTGAAACGTCTTTGACCATTCCGGGGGTTACAGCGGTGGTTGATAGTGGCCTGGAGCGGCGTACTCATCAGCGAAATGGTCGTACAGTATTATCATTAGCACGCATCTCTAAAGCCAGTGCTGCTCAGCGAATGGGGCGTGCAGGCCGTACGCAAGACGGTATTTGTATTCGATTGTGGGGCAAGAGCGCTCCTATGGAGGCTATGACGCCACCGGAGCTACAGCGAGAAGAGTTAGTCGAACCTTTGTTAACTGCAGCTTGCTGTGGTTACCGCTTATCTGAGCTCAGTTTTGTAGATCAACTGCCTGAAAAATCACTGATGATTGCAACTAATAAACTTGTAGCTATGGGGGCGGTTAATAGCGATGGCATTGTAACTGCTCATGGGCGAAAAATATCGCCACTGCCTATAGATACGCTGTTTGCTCATCTTATCAGTGCAATGCCCGATGATACCTGCCGTGGACTGATGATTGACTTAGCGGCGGCACTGAGTGTTCCACAACGACTATTTCAGCTACCCAGTGATGAATTTGATCTAAAAGAGCTCAATGAGTGGGAGCCTCTATCTTGTGACGCTTTTACTCTAATAAAGATACTTAGAGAACCCGTAACTAGTTTATTGAAGTCTTCGAGTACGCATAGGTCGTATATAGACACTAGTGCACGAAAAGAAGCACGCCTGTTAGCTGAGCAGATACGTACAGCACTGGGTTTAGAGAGTATTAATAAGGCTAATACGCTTAATATACGTGACGATGAGTTGCGTCGGTCTTGGTTGCTAGCTGTGATAAAGGCCTCACCTGAATTAGCGTTTGTTAGACGAGAAAAGCGATTTAGCGCATTAGGTAATGGTTTCAGTGAGGTGCAGATAGGAAGAGATAGTCGTTTTTCCTCTGAGCTTAAAATGAGTGATGGTAAGGAGAGTGCTTTGGCTGCTGTGGTATTTGATCAGCATTCCATTGCAGGTAAGGGAAGTAAGCAAACCCTTAATCTAGCCAGCTGTATGGCGCCTATATCATTCAAGTTACTTAGCCAGGCTGCCCTAGGTGAAGAGCGATTAGCTGAGAATAGGGAGCAGGGCAATAAGCATAAAGTGCTTGTGGAGACTGTATACGCTGGAAGAGTGATAGCTTCTCATTTGAAAGAGGTGGAAGGGGCGCAAGCAATTGAAGCTATAGTGCGTAGCATTAAGCTTGGACGACAGTTTAAAGGTGTTGCAAGTCAGCTAGAGCGGGATATCGCAGCTTGGAATATATGGCTGGCCGTAGGAAAAGCAGATAAAGCGGCTCTGAGTATGGATTTAGACCAATATCTTGCAGATAAATTAATTGAGTTAGGTGTGGAGTGTTTTGATGATCTGCAGATGATTGAGGCGAGTGATCTTTTATTTGAAGGAGTTCCTGAGTGGGAACGAGAGGAGTTTGATCGTCTCTATCCGACTAAGCTGTTATTGGCCGAACTTAAACTGACTGTGGAGTATCAGGCAAAGCGTAAGCTTGTCACGGTAATTTATGCCAGTGGAATGCGCAAGACTGGGCCAAAACGCTGGGAGCTACCAAGATGGCAAGGTTGGAAAATCCAGTATAGGAAGGCGAGCAGAGTGGTTGATGTGAAGTGATTTTAGTAACTGCAATGGGATAAGTAGGTAGCTCTATATGAGTGAGAGCGACTAACATTTTTAGTGTGTTTTTATCGTTTTTTTATTTTTAATTTTGATAGATATATTGAGTTTGTTTTTAAAAGTAATGAAGTGAAAAAAAATATTTTTGATCTTTAGCCGATCAGATCGATTTTGATCACCAGAATGAAAAATCATTTTGAGTATAACTTTTCTACTAAGATCTAATAATTAGTAATAATCAAGAAAAAATGCAAATTTTATCCACAGGTCGATTCCTTTTAAATCAAGTGGTTATCTTTGTGTTTGGATCTTTTTTTAATAAAAGATCGTAAATTTAATTAGTTGTTGATATCTCTGTTGATGCTTTTGATCGAGATCAAAAAATGAACAGGCTTAAATCTGCTATTTTTATCGTCAAAAATAGTGGCTTTATCGGCTAATTTAGCTTCAAAAAGCATAATATTCAGTCGTTGGTTTTATTTTTCAATATGACGATATTTGATTGCTGACAGATCTAATGAGATTAGGGGAATATGTCGATCTAAAATAGGGGGCTAGTTACTAAGATCTAAAACCTTAAATCTAAGCTAAGGATCTGTTTTTATCGAAGCGTACTTTTAGCTTTAACTGGAGGGAAGATCATCGAAAAGCGAAGCGTTGTTCTTTACCTGGATCCTATAAGTAAAATCTAGATTCCGGCCAACAGCGTGCCGGAATGACAAATGATTAAAGCATGTAGGAATCACTAAGGATTTACGTATTCAGAAAGATAAGGAATATCTGAGTTGAAAAGTAAGCTGTCATTCTTAACTCGTTTCAGAATCTAGCTTCGAGCTAGGTACCTAAGGCCTGGGTTTTAGTAGCCTTAGGAGTTTGAAATACCATAGCGTCATCAGGGCGGAGCCCATCGAACAGCAAAGCGTCTCTCTTTGTCTATGCCCTAGGAGATAGATCCTAGGGCCTTATTACAATTACTTCCCTATACAGAAGGAGCTAAAGATCTTTCCGAGTAGATCATCTGAAGTAAATTTACCGGTGATCTCTGACAGTGCGAGTTGAGTCATACGTAACTCTTCGGCAAGTAGCTCTCCGGCTTGGTAGACCTCTAGTTGCTCTTTTCCTAGCATCAAGTGGCTAGTAGCGAGGTCTAAGGCTTCTAAATGACGTCGACGTGCGATAAAGCCGCCCTCAAGGTTACTTTGGTAACCCATGAGTGATTTTAGGTGTTGTTTAACAGAATCTACACCTAAGCCTGTTTTAGCTGATATACGGAATACGCTATGACCATGATCTTCTGTTACATCTAATGACTCACCAGTAATATCTGCTTTATTGCGCACTACCGTGATGCCTAAGCGGGCAGGAAGCCTGTCAATAAAATCTGGCCAAATCTCGTGTGGGTCGACTGCATTAGTTGTTGTACCATCGACCATAAACAAGACTTGATCGGCTGTTTCTATCTCACTCCAGGCACGTTCGATGCCTATCTGCTCTACGGTATCTGAGGTATCACGTAATCCTGCAGTGTCTATGATATGCAGTGGCATGCCATCTAAGTGAATATGCTCTCGTAGCACGTCGCGGGTTGTACCGGCAATTTCGGTAACAATGGCAGACTCTTTACCTGCTAGGGCATTTAGTAAGCTAGATTTCCCTGCATTAGGGCGTCCAGCGATGACCACTTTCATCCCTTCTCGGATAATAGAACCTTGCTTGGCACTCGCCTGAACTGAGTCTAGTTTGGTAATAATTCGATTAAGTGAACCAGCAATTTTACCGTCAGACAGGAAGTCGACCTCTTCATCGGGGAAGTCAATCGCTGCCTCGACGTATAAGCGCAAGTTGGTGACCTGATCGACAAGTTCATGTATCTGAGTAGAGAACTCTCCTTGTAGCGAGTTCAGGGCGCTCTTAGCGGCTTGTTCACTGGTTGCATCAATGAGATCGGCAATCGCTTCAGCTTGAGTTAGGTCAAGCTTGTCGTTCATAAAGGCTTGTTCGCTAAATTCACCAGGCTTAGCAATACGTAGTCCTTCGGTTTCCATGACTCGCTTGATCAACATATCGAGAACGATTTGGCCGCCATGGCCCTGCAGCTCTAATACGTCTTCACCGGTAAAGGAGTTGGGACCTTGAAAGTAAAGTGCAATACCTTGGTCAATAACTTTGCCATCGGCATCTTTAAAATCACAGTAATCTGCATAACGTGTTTTAGGGATATGGCCCAGTATTGCCATAGCAACGTCGCTGGCTTGATCCCCTGAAATACGAATGATACCTACACCACCACGCCCTGGAGCGGTTGCTTGTGCCACGATAGTATCTGTTGTCATTACTGTGATTCCTACATTTGAATATTGAAAAGCTTATTAAAAGTGACTGGGCCCATAAAGGACGGTCTCTCATAAAAAGCAAAAAGCGGTCAATACTAAGTATTAACCGCTTTTTCTTAGTTGGAGTTTAAGACCTATTTAAGACCTTTTTTCTCCAAACCAGCATAGATGATCTTCTGCTGTGTGATAGCAACTAAGTTACCAATCAACCAGTATAGAACTAGACCTGCAGGGAACCACAGGAAGAAGACGGTAAATACTACAGGCATCCATTGCATCATCTTAACTTGCATTGGGTCCATAGTAGGTGCCATTGGCTGCATCTTCTGCATCACGAACATAGAGATACCCATAAGAATAGGCATCACATAGTATGGATCTTGTACCGATAAATCGGTGATCCATAGCATGAATGGTGCATGACGTAGTTCAACACTTTCAAGCAGTACCCAGTAAAGTGCGATGAAGATAGGCATCTGTAATAAGATAGGTAGACAGCCACCCATAGGGTTAACTTTCTCTTTCTTATACAGCTCCATCATAGCTTGACCCATCTTCTGACGGTCATCACCAAAACGCTCTTTCATCTCAGCAAGCTTAGGCTGTAAGTTACGCATCTTAGCCATAGAGGTGTATTGCGCTTTAGTTAGCGGATACAGCACACCACGAACGGTTAGTGTGATTAAGATAATCGCCACACCCCAGTTAGTGACTAAAGACTGGAAGAACATTAGCAATTTGTAGATTGGTACAGCTAACCACCAAAGGAAGCCATAATCTACTACTAAGTTAAGCGAGTCTGAAATTTCAGAAAGGGCTTTTTGATCTTTAGGACCAACATAAAACTCAGAGTTAATTGCTTGAGTTGCACCTGGTGCGACATCATAGATTGCACCGCGGAAACCGATATTCGCTTGGCCGCCAGCACTGATGCTAGAGAAGATGATGTTTTGATCATTCGCTGGTGGTACCCAGGCAGAAACAAAGTAGTGTTGTAGCATTGCTGCCCAACCACCTAATGTTTTCTTATCTAGGTTTTTGTCAGCCATATCGTCAAAGCTGTACTTCTCGTAACGCGTGTCTTGAGTTGAGAAAGCGGCACCACGATAAGTAGGCATCATCATGCTACTTTCACTTTTCTTGATGCTGTGCTTAATCTGACCGTACATCTGCACTTGTAGCTGCTTGTCAGTGGTGTTGTTAATTACATAATCAACATCAACTTTGAATTGGCCACGGTGGAAGATAAATAACTTAGTGTACTTAGCGCCGTTTTCAGCAACATATGTCAAAGGCACTTCGAGCGTGTCCTGACCTGAAGCTAAAGTGTACTCACGTGACGCACTGTCAAAGTGGGCACGTCCTTTAGTGCTGCTATCGATACCATTACGGCCAATAAGACCACTTTGAGCAATGTAGTTAATATCGTTTGTTTGCTCTAGAAGGACAAATGGTTCGTCGTTATCTAGTTCAAGCTTGTGCTCAACAAGTGCTGAGTAAACGATATCACCACCGATAGGGTTAATCTTAAGGATTAACTGGTCGGTGTTTACTGTAATCAACTCTTTAGAAGCGACAACTGCAGCTGGAAGCGCAGAATCGGCATCTGGAACATCAGAACTGTGCGCGTTTGTAGCGTTTGATGAAGTAGAAACTGAAGTTGATTCAGTAGCCACTTGCTGTGGAGCTTGATCCATCTGCCACTGTTGCCATAGTAAAAAACTGACAAAAAGCAGACCGATAAGCAATATATTGCGTTGAGATTCCATAGCCTATTTATTACACCTGTGTTTTTTTGGGGGGACGGGGTCGATACCGCCCGGATGTAAAGGGTGACATTTTAATACGCGTTTTGCTGTAAGCCAACAGCCTTTTACAAATCCATGCAAACGAATGGCTTCGATTGCGTAAAATGAGCATGTTGGATGAAAGCGGCACTTATTAGCCCCCAAAAGGGGACTGATGAAGATTTGGTAGCCACGAATAATCGTGGTTGCTAGCCATTGTAACGGCGAGTAAGTTTTCGCCATAGCTTTTCTACCAATTTATGGAGCTCTGCATTGTCCATCTCTACCACGCCATTTCTGACCAAAACAACAATATCAAGTGGAGGTAGTTCGTGCTGATGCAAACGAAAGTTATCTCTGATGATACGTTTAATTTGATTTCGCTGATGGGCCTTCTTTACAAAACGTTTTGCAACAGTTAATCCAATACGTGGATGTTGCTCTGAGTTTGGAATAGCAAGTAAAGTGATTTCAGCTGAAGAAGCTTTGATGGGTTTGGTAAATACAGATTTAAATTGCGCGGGAGTTAACAAACGTAACTCCCGCGTAAAGGTATAGCTAGTCACTTGCATCTCTACTATTAAGCAGAAAGTTGAGCGCGACCTTTAGCACGACGACGAGCTAGGACCTTACGGCCTCCAACTGTAGCCATACGAGCGCGGAATCCGTGAGAACGCTTACGCTTTAGGTTGCTTGGTTGAAAAGTACGTTTACTCATTTTGGCAATCCGTCTTTGTGTAAGTTGAACAAAACCCAAACCCTCGTAATGAGGAATAGGGGCAAAAAAGAGGCCGAATTGTAATCACTTTAAGTTTGCCCGTCAACAAGCAAACGCATTAAGTGACAAAATTCTAGCCTTTTATTTACTAGCCGATTTATCCAAAGGCACCAGAATGTGTGGATAACTCTGTGTATGACCACTACATCTTGTGGATCCAGTGATCATTTAACCGATCTAGAGGTTGTAATTATAGATCGATCTGGATCGCTTAATAAAGCTGGTTTTGACGCTTTTTATAAAAACGAGGATCGCGACAGATCCTTTTGGATCGGTATATTCTGCGAAAGGTGATCTATCTGGGGATAATTATATTATAAGGATAGCGATCCTAGTGATCTCACTATAGAATACACCTCTTTACATGACCTTTTGGGGATAAGTACGTGGCGGTTTCACTTTGGCAGCAATGTATCGGACGACTACAAGATGAGCTTTCAGCTCAGCAATTCAGCATGTGGATCAGGCCGTTACAAGCAGAAATGGATGGAGACACTCTTGTTCTCTACGCGCCAAATCGCTTCGTTCTCGACTGGGTTAGAGACAAATACATTAATATCATTAATCAGTTCTTTACTGAGCAGATGGGTAGCGATGCCCCTAAGTTGCGCTTTGATATTGGTAGCAAGCCTGCTGCGCCTCGTCCTGTTCAAGCTTCTCCAGCGGTTATAAGTAGCCCGAAAGCTGAACCTCGTAGCAAGCCGAGTAAAACTTCATTTAATGTAAATACGCCTGAGCCCGCTGTTGCGGCCAACCATAGAAGTAATATTAATCTGACTTATCAGTTTGATAACTTCGTTGAGGGTAAGTCAAACCAACTTGGTAAAGCTGCTGCTCTGCAAGTCGCGGAGAACCCTGGTGGTGCCTATAACCCGTTATTCCTCTACGGGGGAACAGGTTTAGGTAAGACTCACCTGTTACATGCGGTAGGTAATGGCATTATTAAAAATAATCCCAATGCCAAAGTTGTGTATATGCACTCCGAAAGGTTTGTACAGGATATGGTTAAGGCATTACAAAATAATGCCATTGAAGAGTTTAAGCGTTATTACCGTAGTGTTGATGCGCTGTTTATCGATGATATTCAATTCTTTGCTAATAAAGACAGATCCCAGGAAGAGTTCTTCCATACCTTCAACGCGCTTTTAGAGGGTAATCATCAGATCATTTTGACCTCAGATAAGTATCCAAAAGAGATCGATGGCGTAGAAGATCGTCTTAAGTCTCGTTTTGGTTGGGGCTTAACGGTTGCGATTGAGCCACCTGAGTTAGAGACTCGAGTCGCGATCTTGATGCGTAAGGCTCAAGAGAGTGGGATCAACCTACCTGATGAAGTCGCCTTCTTTATTGCAAAACGTCTGCGCTCAAACGTCCGTGAACTTGAGGGGGCGTTAAACCGTGTTATTGCTAACGCCAACTTTACAGGTCGTCCAATTACTATCGACTTTGTGCGTGAAGCGTTGAGAGATCTATTGGCACTGCAAGAGAAGTTAGTGACGATTGATAATATTCAGAAGACAGTTGCTGAATATTACAAGATCAAGATGGCTGATATGCTTTCAAAGCGCCGTTCACGCAGTGTTGCCAGACCTCGTCAAGTTGCAATGGCATTGTCTAAAGAGCTTACAAACCAGAGTTTGCCTGAAATTGGTGATGCCTTTGGTGGTCGTGATCATACAACTGTTCTGCATGCATGTCGTAAAATTGCACAGTTGCGTGAAGAAAGTCATGACATTAAAGAGGATTATGCTAACTTAATCCGTACTCTTTCTTCGTAGAATCAGGGAATTGAAACTGATGAAATTTTCAATTGATAGGGATGCCCTATTAAAGCCGCTGCAATTAGTTAATGGCGCGGTGGAGAGACGACATAACTTGCCTATTCTGGCAAACCTTTTAGTTGAAGTGAGTGGTCACTCACTTAAGATGACAGGTACCGACCTAGAAGTTGAGTTAGTCGGACAAGTACAGCTTGAGGGTGACATTCAAGAGGGGCGTACCACGGTCCCAGCTAAGAAATTCCTCGATATTGTTAAATCTCTTCCTGATCAAGTTGAATTAAAAATAGAGCAGCAAGAGAATCGTTTGCTGCTTAGATCGGGTCGAAGCCGTTTCACGTTAGCCACACTTCCTGCAGAAGAGTATCCTAATGTCGAAGCTTTCCAGTCTGACATCGAATTTACTCTTAAACAGGGTACGTTAAAGTCGTTGATAGATGCGACCCAGTTCTCGATGGCAAACCAAGATGTACGTTACTACCTCAATGGTCTTTTACTAGAGACCGAAGGTAATGTACTACGCGCTATCGCAACCGATGGGCACCGTTTAGCCCTCAGTCATCGCCCAATTGAAGATACCTTACCCGAGAAGCAGGTGATTGTGCCTCGCAAAGGCGTGGTTGAGCTACAACGTTTGTTTGAAGGTGAAGAGCTAGAGGTCACCATAGCTATCGGTGACAATGCTATACGTGCAACCACAGCAAGTGCTGTGTTAACCAGTAAGTTGGTTGATGGGCGCTTCCCTGATTATCGTCGAGTTTTACCTAAAGGTGGCGATAAAGTTGTTATAGCTAGCCGTAATCAGCTGAAACAAGCCCTGCTTCGTGCCTCTATTCTTTCTAATGAAAAGTTTCGTGGCGTGCGCGTACAGCTCGAAAATAACTTGATTAAAATCACCGCGAATAATCCTGAGCAGGAGGAAGCGGAAGAGATACTCGATATCGAATATGAAAATACCCCATTAGAGATTGGTTTTAATGTGAGTTATCTACTCGATGTACTCAATAATCTGCCTTCAGACGATGTGCGCATTACACTTATAGACGGTAACTCTAGCGCATTGATAGAAAATCATATCGAAGAAGATTCTATGTATGTCGTGATGCCGATGAGGCTCTAGTCTTCATTGGACTAAGTTGAAAGAATAAATCATTTAAAAGGCTGTTAATACAGCCTTTTTTATTTCCACATTTTCTTGTTTTACCATTTCCACTCTTGATTCAAATAGCCCCTTGTTTTTTAGCTAAATATGTCGCAAATATGCGCTTTGATGTGGCTTGCAGATATGCTAATCTTCTTGGCTATTTTAATTTTTTTAACCTAACAAAATAGACCACTTTTCTTATGTTTTTTCATATTGATAGCTGGATATTTAGTTAGTTTGCTAGATAAGCGACTAATGAGCCTTAAATGAGTCTGACGCGTCTTCATATTGAAACATTTCGGAATATCGTTTCTGCTCAACTGCTGCCTAGTGAAGGAATTAATCTGATTTACGGCCAAAATGGCAGTGGAAAAACCAGTATCTTAGAGGCGATCTACTTTCTGGGGATGGGTCGCTCTTTTCGGAGTCACCTTTCACAGCGAGTGATACAGCATGCTGATGATAAGTTGACCTTGTTTGCCAATTTATCAGTACTGGAAAAAGAGAGTAAAATCGGATTAAGACGCTTTCGTAGCGGTGAAACCGAAGTCAAGATTGATGGCGATAAAGTAAAGCGCTTATCGACGTTAGCTGAGTCATTACCGATACAGGTGATCACTCCTGAGAGTTTTGCCTTGTTGTTTGAAGGGCCTAAATCTAGACGCCAGTTTATTGATTGGGGCGCCTTTCATACTGACAGAAACTTTCATTTAGCTTGGGTCAATGTTAAACGGATTTTAAAGCAGCGAAATCAGCTACTTAAAAATGAGGTTAACTATTCCCAAATTCAATTCTGGGACAAAGAGTTAGTTCGATACTCTGAAGTCGTGACCGATATAAGAACTCGATATGTAAACTCGTTAAATGAGCTACTTAAGGGTATAATCGGAGAGTTTTTACCTCAGGTAGATGTGAAGGTTTCCTTTACCCGAGGCTGGGATAGTAAAACTGATTACGCAGACTTGTTAGAGACGCAATATCCTAGAGATCTTGCTAGCGGTAATACCGGTAGTGGACCCCATAAAGCAGACTTGAGATTACGTGTAGGTACCTTGCCGGTACAGGATGCTTTATCCCGGGGCCAATTGAAATTGTTAGTCTGTGCACTGCGTATTGCACAGGGAAAGTTGCTAAAACAACAAATAGATAAGAACAGTATTTATCTGGTGGATGATCTTCCAGCAGAATTGGATGCAAAGCACAGACAGCTGTTGCTGCAGCAGTTAATCGACACAGGTGCACAAGTATTTGTCACCGCCATCGACCCTGCAGCGATACTAGATTCGTTAATCACGCCGCCGAGCAAGACGTTCCATGTGGAACACGGTCGTGTAACGGTAATTGAATAACCGACGAGAGAATAATATGTCAGAGAACAGTTACGATTCTTCCAGTATTAAGGTACTAAAAGGCCTTGATGCAGTACGGAAGAGACCAGGGATGTATATCGGTGATACCGACGACGGCACTGGTCTACATCATATGGTATTCGAAGTAGTCGATAACTCAATCGATGAAGCCTTAGCGGGCCATTGTAATGACGTTATCATCACTATCCATGCCGATGGTTCAGTATCGGTAAAAGATGATGGTCGTGGTATTCCTGTTGAGATTCACCCAGAAGAGGGGATCTCAGCAGCCGAAGTTATTATGACGGTACTCCACGCTGGTGGTAAGTTCGATGATAACTCATACAAGGTTTCTGGTGGTCTTCACGGTGTTGGTGTTTCAGTTGTAAACGCACTGTCTCACAAGCTACAGTTGACGATTCGTCGCGAAGGTAAGCTTTATGAGCAGTTTTACACTCATGGCGAACCGAATGAGCCTATTAAGGTTATCGGTGATGCAACTAATACCGGTACTGAAATTCGTTTCTGGCCAAGTGAAGAGACCTTCACCGATGTGCAGTTCCATTTCGATATTTTAGCCAAACGTGTTCGTGAACTTTCGTTCCTTAACTCAGGGGTTGGTGTTCGTCTTATTGATGAGCGTGATAATCGTGATGAGTTCTTCAAGTACGATGGTGGTATCAGTGCTTTCGTTGACTACCTTAACGTTAACAAAACACCAGTCAACAAAGAGGTGTTCCACTTCAACCAAGAGCGTGAAGATGGCATAACCGTAGAAGTGGCTATGCAGTGGAATGATGGTTTCCAGGAGAATATCTTCTGTTTTACCAATAACATCCCTCAGCGTGATGGTGGTACTCACCTTGCTGGCTTCCGTGGCGCCTTGACCCGTAACCTTAACACTTACATGGAGCGTGAAGGTTACAACAAGAAAGGCAAAACTGGCGCGACGGGTGATGATGCCCGTGAAGGTTTGACTGCGGTTATCTCTGTGAAAGTGCCTGATCCTAAGTTCAGCTCTCAGACCAAAGACAAATTAGTTTCTAGTGAAGTTAAATCTGCTGTTGAGCAGACTATGGGTGAACAGTTAGGTGACTACCTAATGGAGCATCCAAACGAAGCTAAATTGATTGTTGGTAAAATTATCGACGCGGCTCGTGCTCGTGAAGCGGCGCGTAAAGCTCGCGAAATGACTCGTCGTAAAGGCGCATTAGATTTAGGTGGTCTGCCAGGTAAACTTGCCGATTGCCAAGAGAAAGACCCTGCGCTTTCTGAAATATACATAGTGGAAGGGGACTCTGCTGGCGGTAGCGCCAAGCAGGGGCGTAACCGTAAGAACCAAGCGATTCTTCCGCTTAAAGGTAAGATCTTGAACGTTGAGAAGGCACGCTTCGATAAGATGCTCTCTTCTCAAGAGGTCGCGACGCTGATCACCGCACTAGGTTGTGGTATTGGCCGTGATGAATACGATCCTGATAAGACGCGTTACCATAACATCGTTATCATGACCGATGCCGACGTCGATGGCTCGCACATTCGTACCTTGCTATTGACCTTCTTCTTCCGTCAGATGCCTGAACTTATTGAACGTGGCTATGTGTATATCGCTCAGCCGCCGCTATATAAGGTGAAGAAAGGTAAGCAAGAGCAATACCTTAAAGATGATCCAGCATTAACTGAGTTCTTAACTAACTTAGCACTAGATGGTGGTGAAATTCATGCTACTGCAGATGCTCCAGCTATGTCTGGCGCACCACTTGAAAAGTTGGTTTATCAGTACCGTGAAGTCGAGTCAATCTTCGAGCGTATCGACCTACGTTACCCAACGCTACTCACTGAGCGTATGCTATATCACCCAGCATTGAGTGCAGAAGTGATGGCTGATGAAGCTAAAGTTAAACAGTGGTGTGATGCATATATTGCTGACTTAACAGAAAAAGAATCGGGTGGTGTTATCTATAATGCTGAGCCAATTCTTGATCCAGAGCGTCAAGTTTATCTACCGAATATCACCATTCGTAAGCATGGTATAGACACTTGCTTCCTGTTTACCTACGAGTTCCTTACATCAAGTGACTACGAGCGTATGGTTAAGCTAGCTGAAGCCCTTGAAGGTCTAATCGTTGAAGGTGGTTATGTTAAACGTGGTGAGCGAGTTAAAGAGGTTTCTACATTCGTTGAAGCACTTAACTGGTTGATGAATGACTCTAAGCGTGGCCTTTATATTCAACGTTATAAGGGACTGGGTGAGATGAACCCAGAGCAGCTTTGGGAAACCACTATGGATCCTGAAACACGCCGCATGCTTGTTGTAACGATTGAAGATGCTATTGCAGCAGATCAACTGTTTACCTGTTTGATGGGTGATCATGTTGAGCCGCGTCGTAACTTCATTGAAGAGAACGCACTAAATGTAGCGAACTTGGATGTTTAACAGCTGCCTTAAGCTGTAAGTTATAAGCGATAAGTAAAACCTAAGCCCTGGAGAAATCCGGGGCTTTTTTGTACATGGCGGGAGATGTTCCTACATCTCTGTGCATTCCTATCATCCTTGATAGTCAGAGTACTTATCCCCAAAGAGCTTGGCAGTCTGATCATACATACCATTCATTGCTTTACTTAGTAGGAAGTTTTACTTAGTTTATGTGATAACTAATTGTCTACGAAAGGGATATCGAAGATGAAACCACCTCAGTTACTCATTTTAGTCATAGCTATTTCGCTGGTTATGTCTGCCTATCTCTTCAATTTTTATGGCGATGCAGAGCAAGCTACCTTAGCGCCTGCTCCTCTAGTTACAGCTCTTAGTAAGCAACAAAGTCATGAGCCATCGCATGATGAAATATTGATAGAGGCTAATGTCGTACCACAAATTGTGGATGAATCGATTGAGGTCGATGAAGAAGAGAGAGTCGTAATTCGCTCTTTTAATATTGATAGTTCAGATAAAAATTTTCAGAGGTTATATGCAAAGTATCTGAAGGAAAGTGGGCCATTTGTAGAAGCGGGTATCGTTTACTTTTATAAGGAAAATGATGGTGATCCCCATTTTATTGCTACACCTCCCTCGCTGAATGATTTGATGTTTGATGACCCGGATCAGTATATCGAGTTACGTGTTGCTGAGTTTAATGAGATAGATGAGCCATATAGCAATAATTGGGGCGGCTTATTCGAGCTGCTGAACGTAAATTATCACTACTGCAAAGAAACGACTTGCTTAGTAAGAGCAAGCCACGACTCAATCGCTTTTGCTCGCGATTACCTTGAACAGTTTCAGCATAGTCATCCCGAACTGGACGTCGATTTTGCAAGCATGAGTAGTGGGGATATAGTGCTAACTTACTCTAAGCGCTAAATAGCTAGCTTGTCAGATATCAGCTTGGCATAGTTAAGAGCGTGCTCATTATCTCCATGTAGGCAGATGCTATTTGCTGAAATAACGATATCATTGCCATCTAGAGTGGTGATAGCTTGTTGCTTTATGAGCTTTTCGACCTGCTTCAATACTTGCTCAGCATCCTCAATCACCGCTCCAGCTTGGCCTCTGGAAGCCAAAGAACCATCAGTTAAGTAAGCACGATCTGCAAAAGCTTCTTCGATAACGGTTAATCCGTGATGTTTTGCGAGTCCGACAAGTGGGCTAGAAGCAAGGACCATCAAACTTAGATTTGGGTCTATTTTTTTTATAACATTAATTAAAACATGTCCTAAACGCTCACTGTAGGCCGCTTGATTATAAAGTGCACCGTGAGGTTTCACGTGGAACAGTTTGGCGCCCACAGCATCACATACGGCCTTTAGGCTAGATATTTGTTGGTATAAAGAGTCTGTTAGTGCTGTGTCTGTTATTGTCATTACTTTCCGGCCAAAATGTTCTCTATCTGGAAAGCTGGGGTGGGCACCAATATTGACGATATGGTGATGTGCTAATTTGACTGTTTTCTCCATTGTTTGTTTATCACCCGTATGGCCACCACAGGCGATATTAGCCGAGGTAATCAATTGTAATAGCGCTTCGTCATGTTGACCACCTTCACCGAGATCGGCATTGAGGTCGATAGGGTAGTTTCTCGAATTTAGCTTCACCGTATATCCTTATTCTTGAAGTATTATTTACGAGCTACAAGAGTCTAATGCTACCTGAAGTCTGTGGAAGCATTGCTCCCACTCGATACATTATATTAGTCGTCAGCTTGGCTTTATTTATAGCTTTTACATCTAACTCATCGCTATTTTAAGCCTATGAAAGTATTGCTCCCACTCATAGTTCGCGTCATCAGCTTGATTGGGACTAACATGGATAAACCTTACTTTTTCGCCAGGCCTAGTTTGCGCTAACTTCCAGAGATCGGCTTCGATAATGGTGGCAATTTTAGGGTAGCCACCCGTTGTTTGAGCATCGGCAAGCAGAGCTATGGGTTGTCCCGATGGCGGAACTTGGATGACACCGGGCATTACGGCATGTGATTTGAGTTCTGTTGGAGACTCTAGTTGCAGGGGCTCACCTAAAAGCCGGGCTCCCATACGATTACAATCATTGCTGACTTGCCATTGGCTACTCCAGAAGGTCTTACGGGCTATATCGGTAAATAGTGACATCTCAGGCCCAGGAAGGGCACGGATCTCATTGGTATAGCCACGCTGTACAGCTCCAATTGGCTTAGATACTCTTTGCTGCTCACCCAGTGCTAACTTATCTCCTTTCTGCAAACTGCTGACATTATTACAGTTATTGTTACAGTTGTTATTGCTGAGGGCCGTAAAGTTGAGTGATGTTGAGCGTGAGCCTAAATAGGCTGGAGTATCTATGCCACCATCTATTGCTAGGTAAGCATGCCTCCCTGAGCTTGGGCCACGCAAAATAAGTGTCTCTCCCGCTTTTATTCTATTGCGCCAACCTTGCCAAATATCTCTATTGCCGATTTTTATCTTATATTGCGCACCTGTAAGGGTAAACCAGGCGTCTCTATGGAATTTAATGGCGAGGTTGCCAGCTGTGAGCTCTAGGGCTGCAGAAGTGTCTTGATTGCCTGTTAATCGGTTGGCAAGCATTAGTGCTTGCCGATCTAGAGCGCCTGATACCGGAACGCCTAAATGACGAAACCCTGTTCGCCCTAAGTCTTGAATTGTGGTCTGAAAGCCTGGCTCGATTATCTCAATCATAGGTTTAATCCTGAGTACTTATCTTCTATCTCATCTAGTGATTCAGCGGGAATAAACTGCACTGTGTCACCAGGAGAGAGTAAAGATGGCTGAGCTTGGGTTTGATCAAACAGAGGTGTAAAACTTCGACCTATCAGTTGCCAGCCACCGGGCGACTGTGCTGGGTAAATACCTGTTTGCTCTCCGCCAATACCAACAGAACCCGCTGGAATAGAGAGCCTTGGAGTTGCTAGTCTCGGAGTGAAAAGACGTTTATCAAGCCCTGAAAGATAGGGAAAGCCAGGTTGGAAGCCGAGAAATAAGACTTGGTACTGTATTGAAGAGTGAATAGCTATCACCTCTTCGGGCTGAATTTGGTTGTGTTCGGCGACATTCATAAGGTCTGGCCCATACTCTCCACCGTAGATAACGGGTATTTTTATCAATGTACCTGGCTTATGTTGAATGCTTGTCTTATGCCAAAGCTGCAGTAATTGGTTGTACCAGAAGGGCACTTGCTTGTTACTTTTTAGAAAGAGGGTCAGGTTGTTATTACCTGGAACAATATCTTCAAAGTCATCACTTTCATGACAGCGAGCAGATAGGCACCAAATCTTACTCTGAATAGTAAGTTCAGATTCAGCCCCCGTTAGGGAGGTGCAATCTAAAACCAGAGCTTTTTCACCGAGTCGGAATAACTTAGGTTTTTGTGTCTGGTTCATCGCTCACTTCTTGATTAGTTAGTCCTTAGATGCAGGATAATACTTAAAAATAGGTTTGTAACCCGATAAACTGCGCTTCGTTATCTGTAAAGCACTTATTGCACTGTATTTATTCATCAACCCGGTCATATAAATTGGTTAAAACCTTATTTAAAAAACTCTTTAATATTAGAGAGAAAACTTCATTGTCGCGGCCAAAAGGCTTTAGCCAAGATCGCTCGGTTCAACAAAAAATTGAGCAGGTCTCAGTAAAGCCTGTCAGCAAGGCTGTGGTTGAAGAGGCAATTGTTACTGATTCAGTCGATATCTCAGCGTTGTTCTACAGCTTATTATTTCCAGCCAAGACCGCTGACACAGGTGGTGTGGCTAATAATTTAGAAAGAAATATCATTAGTGATGTTGAGCTTGCGTTATCTTCACCTCAAGAGATCGCTGAAAATGTACTTAAGCTGCCAACTCGCATGGCTGAACTAGATAGGTACCTTGCGGATAATAATGCAGACACTAATGATTTAGTTGAGCTTATTCAGCAAGATCCAGTGTTAAGTGTTGAGCTGCTGAAGTTATGCAATTCACCAGCATTCAAGCGTAGTGAAAAAGAGATCACTAGCTTACAACAAGCGTTTGTACAGCTAGGCAGGGAGCAACTACGTCGTTATGTCAGTACTTGTTTAGTGCGAGAGATGATAGCAATTAAGCCCATCTATTATAGACGCTTTGGTTTACAGGTTTGGCGTCATTCTATGCAGGTTGCTTCCCTTAGTGTGCAGTTGGCACAACACCTTTCTGAAGAAGATCAAGAAACGGCATTTATGCTGGGGTTACTTCACGATGTCGGTAAAATTGCCATTTTTAAGATGTTATTGGATGCCTTTCACCATGCCGAGCCAGGCGAGCAGCCTAACTCATGGTTGTTTAGGCAGGTAATGACAACTAAATCACTGACCTTAAGTGCATTATTAGTTCAGTGTTGGCAACTGCCGAAACGTTTTGAGTCCTCCCTGAGCTTATTAGCAAATACGACCTCTCAGCCAGTAGAGCCATTAGCGGCTGTCGTTTGGCGCGCTAATTTGATCAGTGAATGCTCTATGTTGTTTCAAGCCAATAAACTCGATAATGCCTGTTTAACACGTTTGCTAATAGATGCTGATTTGAGTAGAGAAGAGTTTGATATTTTGCATGAGCAGTTAAAAGAAATTTAAAAAAAGACCAGTAGCAAAGCTACTGGTCTGATAAAGCGATAGGTATGAGTTCCTAGATTTTAAGGTCTAGGAATTCGATACTTTATTGCAGTAATGAAATATCAGCTGCATGTAGGAACTGCTCGCGTAGGCTAGAAAGTAGCGCTAAACGATTGTTCTTCAGTGCTTCATCATCTGCCATCACCATGACATCTTCGAAGAAGGTATCAACACTTTCACGAAGATCTGCAAGTAGTGCTAGCGCTTCTTGGTAGTTTGCAGCTGCAAACAGAGGAGCTAGTTTCGGCTGTAGTTCATTTAGCTTTTCAGCTAATGCTTTCTCAGCGCTTTCGACAAGTAAGCTAGTATCAATAGTTGCAGGTAACTCACCTTCAACTTTAGCCAATATGTTAGAAACACGCTTGTTTGCTGCTGCCAGCGCTGATGCCTGCTCTAAAGTTCTAAAATGAGCAACAGCCTTAATACGGCTATCGAAATCGGCTGGAGCGGTAGGGCGACGAGCGAGAACCGCAAGGATAACGTCCACACTCACACCTTGATCTTGGTACCAAGCACGGAAACGGCCCATGAAGAATTCAAGTACCTGCTCTGCCGCTTTATCATTGGTAAGGCTAGTACCATGAAGCTCCTGCGCTTTAGCGATAAGGTCAACTAGGTTCAGCGGTAAGTTATTTTCTACACAGATACGTAGAATACCAATCGCTGCACGGCGAAGTGCAAACGGATCGGCTGCGCCTTTTGGTGCTTGGCCAATACCGAAGATACCGACTAAAGTATCAAGCTTCTCAGCTAATGCCACACATACTGAGATAGGTGCTGTTGGCACAGTATCACCAGAGAATTTAGGCTTATATTGCTCCTGCAGCGCAACAGCAACAGCTTCAGTTTCACCATTGAGACGGGCGTAGTGCATACCCATGGTGCCTTGAAGGTCTGTGAACTCCATAACCATGTTGGTCATTAAGTCTGACTTAGACAATAGGCCCGCGCGTGATGCTTCTTCTGCATTTGCATCTATGCTGGTGGCAATGAAACCAGCCATCAGTGAAATGCGCTCTACACGCTGCTTGATTGTACCCAGCTGCTTTTGAAAAACGACAGTCTCAAGTGAGCTAAGTCGTGATTCAAGTGACTCTTTTTTATCGGTTTCGAAGAAAAACTCAGCGTCGGCAAGACGAGGGCGAACGACCTTTTCATTACCTGAAATAATCACCTGAGGATCTTTAGAGATGATATTAGTGACGAAGATAAAGTTAGGTAGAAGTTGACCGGCTTTATCAAATACAGGGAAGTACTTTTGGTCACCTTTCATGGTGTAAACTAAGGCTTCGGCTGGCACATCTAGGAACTTTTCTTCAAAGTTAGCCGTTAGTACAACTGGCCATTCAACGAGTGAGGTCACTTCCTCTAATAGCTCATCTTCAAGATCGGCAACGCCACCAATTTTAGCTGCGGCAGCTTCTGCATCGGCCTTGATGATTGCTTTACGCGCTTGATAGTCAACCAATACCTTACCTTGCTCTTCTAGTGCTGTTAGGTAGTTGTCGGCATGGTCTAGCTCGAAACTTGCTTGACCCATAAAGCGGTGTCCACGAATAACGCGGCCTGATTTAATACCAAGTATCTCGCCGTCAATAACCTCACTGCCTAATAGCATAGTGATGGTGTGAACAGGGCGGATAAATTGTGTTTTACTACTACCCCAGCGCATAGGCTTTGGAATAGGCAGCTTATCTAAAGCATTTTGGGTCATATCTGAGATAAGACTTTTAGTTTCAACACCGACGACTTTAGCTTGGTGAAGTAACCATTCGCCTTTATCTGTTTTAAGGCGCCCGGCTTCTTCTACTGTAATGCCGTTACCACGAGCCCAGCCCATAGCAGCTTTAGTTGGATTACCATCGGAATCGAATGCCTGAGCCACAGCAGGGCCACGCTTTTCAACGACTTTATCAGCTTGTGCTGTTGCTAATTGAGTAATGCTTAGTGCTAAACGGCGAGGGGCTGCATGCCAAACTGCAGACTCATAGCTCAGTTCAGCCTTTTTTAGTTCGTCGGTAAAGTTGCTAAGGAAAGATTCGGCAAGCTTACGTAGTGATTTAGGTGGCAGCTCTTCGGTGCCTACTTCAATGAGTAAGTTTTCAAAATTCATCTGTTTTACCTCTACTTACACATTGGGAAGCCAAGAGCTTCACGGGCTTGATAATAGGACTCTGCAACACCTTTAGCCATAGTTCTGACTCGTAGGATATAACGCTGACGTTCTGTCACTGAGATGGCGTGACGAGCATCGAGCAGGTTAAATGCATGAGAGGCTTTCATTACTTGCTCATAGGCAGGAAGAGGAAGAGGTTTCTCTAATGACAAAAGGCGCTGGCAAGCTTTTTCACAGTCATCGAACATAGTAAATAGTACATCTACATCGGCATGTTCGAAGTTATAAGTTGATTGCTCAACTTCATTTTGGTGGAAAATATCGCCATACATGATCTTGCCCATAGGGCCATCAGTCCAAACAAGATCGTAGACACTATCAACTTCCTGAATATACATAGCAAGACGTTCGAGACCATAAGTGATCTCACCCGTTACAGGGCTACACTCTAAGCCACCCACTTGCTGGAAGTAAGTGAACTGAGAGACTTCCATACCGTTTAGCCAAACTTCCCAACCTAGGCCCCAAGCACCTAAAGTCGGAGATTCCCAGTTGTCCTCTACAAAGCGGACATCATGGACACCCATATCTACGCCAAGTGCTTCTAGTGAGCCAAGGAATAGCTCTTGAATGTTACTTGGTGAAGGCTTCAGCACTACCTGAAACTGATAGTAATGTTGCAGACGGTTAGGGTTTTCACCATAACGGCCATCGGTAGGGCGGCGACATGGCTGCACGTAAGCACTGCTCATAGGCTCTGGGCCTAAAGAGCGTAAGAATGTTTGTGGGTGGAAAGTACCAGCGCCAACCTCCATATCTAAAGGTTGAACAATGGCGCAACCTTGCTGCGCCCAGTACTCCTGCAGGGTCATTATGAACCCTTGGAATGTCTTTACGTCATGTTTCGTCGTCATGTCTACTATCTACGCCGTCAGGATGATACCAGCTTCTCTCTATGTGCATATTACCTATAGAGTCAGCTCGGAAATTAAAAAAATGGTTTCGATTATACCTTGAAGAAATAGTCATATGTAGGTTATTTTTTATCTCATAAAGGAAATACCGAGAAATTTTGAGATTTGGGAGCAAGTCCATGGATAAGAAGCGTTGTGGCTGGGTCGGCGAGCAGCAAATTTATCGTGATTATCATGATTATGTTTGGGGGAGACCAGTTTTTGATAGTCAGGAATTATTTGCAAAACTCTGCTTAGACGGTCAACAAGCAGGTCTTTCATGGCTCACTATTTTAAAGAAGCAGCAAAACTATGAGGCCGCTTTTGCTCATTTTGATCCTGCAATCGTTGCCAAGTTCGATGATGCAAAAATTGAGGCGTTATTACAAAATAAGGGCATCGTTCGAAATCGACTCAAGGTTAACTCAATTATAAAAAACGCTCGTGGCTACATGGCCCACTTTTCAGGTATCGAGGGCGAGCAGGGGCAAAGCTTCTCTGAGTTTCTTTGGAGTTTTGTTGGTGGTGAACCTAAGGTTAACCATTTTGAAGACAGTAATCAGCTGCCAGTACAAACACCTGAATCCGAAGCTATGTCTAAAGCTTTGAAAAAGCTGGGGTTTAATTTTGTTGGGCCAACTATCTGTTATGCATTTATGCAGGCGGTTGGAATGGTTAATGACCATACAACAGATTGTTTTTGTTATAAAAATAATCAAAAATAAGGTGGGCTAAGAAGGGGGAAGTTAAGATCACTGCTGCACCTGTTGGATGCTCGTTGTACTCTCTGTTAAAGCGAGGGAAGTACGGAGCGTGAAGATGCTAGGGTGTTAGGGCTTAGATACAAATACAGATGATATGACGGAAGTGGGTGTCTAGATGTACCTCTTGCTTTTGAACAGCCTAGCGTCGATTAGTGATAGCGTCATTTAGGACGGAACCCATCGTCTTTACCTTCATTAAAAAGGGTGTTCCACGTGGAACACCCTTTTTCTTATTTTAAGCTCATGAAGCAGGCTTATCTATTTTTGGCCTTTCATTTCAAAAATACTCAAAAAAGCATTCAAAAAATAATTTTCCTAAAATCGATTTAGAGTGAGCCATTACTCCTTTAAAGAAGATTCAAAAAAGAATGGTTTTCTCTCTTTTCCTCTATTTTTTGAACCACCATTAAGTTGGTTCATGGTTTCGGCGTTGTAGAGTTTGCCGTTTACCATAGTATAGGTGACTCGATCAGTGACTCGAATATCTTCAAGTGGGTCACCATCAATGACAATAAGATCCGCGAGCTTACCTTGCTTGATTGAACCAATTTGATGATCCATAGCAAAATGTTTGGCTGGGTTAATCGTTGCGGTTTTTAATACCTCAAGGTTCGACATACCACCTTGGGCAAACATCCACATCTCCCAGTGAGCAGCTAAACCTTCACGCTGACCATGAGCACCAATGTTTGGTTTGATACCAAGGTCGTTCATCTCATTGGCTACACGCGCGACATTAAAATGATTGTAATGTTCATCTGGTGCAGTAGGGCGTCTCATCGATCTTGCATTGAGCATATCATTAGGGACATACATAGAGAGTCTTGGGTGAGCCCATACATCAGTTTTATCGTACCAGTAGTTCTCACCAGAAATACCGCCATAGGCCACAACTAAGGTGGGTGTATAGCCAACTTCTGTCTGACTCCAGAACTGCTTAATATCACTGTAGATAGATGCAGCAGGCAATGAGTGTTCTATACCTGTATGACCATCAGCAATCATAGTTAAGTTGTGTTGCAGTAAACTTCCGCCTTCAGGTACAACCATCATCTCGAGTTCACGGGCCGCAGCTATAACTTGTTGACGCTGATTACGGCGTGGCTGGTTATAGCTCTTAACACTAAATGCACCAACCTTCTTTAGGCGTTCAAGGTGGAATTTTGCATCATCGAGCGAGTCTATGTGTGAAGTATAACCTGGGCCATTTGCACCATAGAGAATAGTACCTGTGGAGAAGATACGAGGACCTGCAATATTACCGGCTTTCTGTTGCTCCGACGCCGCGAAAATTTCTGTGGTGTCATTTGATGGATCATGAATAGCCGTCACACCTAAAGACAAGTTTGAGTAAAGTTCCCAGTTTTGCTGGGGAATGATCTCATTTTCACCTTGAGCACCATGAGCATGGGCATCAAACAGACCTGGCATTAAGGTTTTACCTTTAATGTCCATCACTTTTGCATCGCTTGGGATATCAGTTGATGCATCACCAACAGAGACAATTTTATTGTCTTTGATAATCACAACACCATTTTCAATGATCTTGTCATCTTCCATTGTGATGATCTTGCCACCCACGAAAGCAATTGTTCCACGTGGAACATCTGCTTCCTGAGTGAAGCCTAAATCAATAATACTAGGTTTCACTTTGTCTGCTTTAACACTGTCAGCGGTATCGTTTTTGCTTGTGCTAGCAGTGCGCTTGTCAATGTACTGCTTATCGACGGGCATCTGATAAAGTTCAGGTCCTAAGGTCCAGTAAAGCTGCTCGCTATTACCACTCCAGCTAATACTCTCACCAGCACGAACACTAAGCTGACTAACTGGGAGGTTATTTGCCTTTGGACCTATCTCGATAGTCTCGCCATGTTTAGCAAATGGCGTGACCCATACCTTGAATCGTTCAGCAAAAGCGAGTTGTTTTCCATCAGGAGATATACGGAATTCAGTGCCTAGCTTGCTAGTGTAGTGGGTACGTTTTTGAAAACCATGCAGATTGATAGAGGAAAACTCAGGTGTCTCGCCCTGATCCATAAAGTAAACTCGCTCAGGATCTGCACCAAACTGTGGCTGGTATCCATCAGGCGTGATGCGGGTATTTTGCTTACCTTTGATATCTACTTTATAGAGGCCAGTTTCCTGTGACCAAGTTTTTGGGGTGATATAGCCACCCTTAGCTTTGCGGTACACGACAAATGAACCATCAGGCGAAAAGGTTGGTTCGACATATTTACCTGGCTCTTGAGTTAGCGTTTTACTGCGCTTATTTCTAACGCTAACGACCTTAACAGTGCCTTGCTCTTTATCATCCCAGGTAGTGAAAACAACACTCTTACCATCTCTTGACCATTGAGGGTATAGCTCACGTAATTCGCTATCAAGCTTAGTGAGACGAGTGCGTTTTCCATCAGGTAAGCTCTTAAGCCAAAGTTTGCCTAGGGCTTCATAAACGACTTTTTTACCGTCGGGTGATACCTGAGCCATACGCAACATCTTTACGTCGAATACGTCTTTATCTAGGTCTTGTTTGAAACGAACCGCAGGTTGCACAGCAAGTTCAGTTTTAACTGAGAAGGGGATCTGGTTAACTTTTTTAGACGCTACATCTAACTTATTTATTTTTCCGCCAGCCCAAAAGAGTATCTCTTCATTATCACTGGTCCAGCTCATGGTTGGGTAAACACCATGGATAGCCCAGGTCTCTTGCATATCTCTATCTAAGTTGCCGTACAGTTTCTCTTGCTGGCCAGACTTTAGATCTAATAGATAAAGGGAAGACTGGAATCCATCACGTTTGATATAAGCCAGCTTATCACCATCCGGGCTTGGGGTTGGTCGAATTGCACCACCTGTACCTTGAACTAAAACTTCAATATCACCCGTTTCAGTATCGTAACGTTTTATCTTGTAGATGCCTTTGACTGAGTCTTTAGAGTAGTGGAAGGTTTTCCCTGGGGTTGCATCTTGGCTGAAGTAAATATATCTGCCATCTGGTGAATAGGCTGGTTCACCTAGATCTTTCTGCTCGTTAGGACGTTCTGTAAGCTTTACTCCTTTGCCGCCTGCGACGTGATACATCCATACTTCACCAGCGCCAAGGCTACGTGAGCCAGTATAGTGCTTACGAGCGACAAGGTATTGAGAATCAGGGCTCCAAGCTGGACTGTTTAGCAGTCGAAAGGTCTCGTTGGTTACAGGTCTAGGGTTGCTACCATCGGCATCCATGATCCAAATATTATCACCGCCATCTTCATCTGAAGTAAAAGCGATATATTTACCATCTGGGCTATAGGTTGGCTGCATTTGCCACGCTATCCCTTCGGCAAGCACTTTAGCGTCGCCACCTTTCATCGGGATCTGATAGATGTCACCTAACATATCAAACACGATATGTTCACCATCAGGACTGACACTTAAGTTCATCCATGTACCTTCAGATACATCGATTTTTACTTGCTGTAATGGGGCATTGGCTGGTGCATTGACCTGCCATTTAGTATCGGCTGCAGACTCACTCGCCATAACCGAGCTACTAAAGCTCAGTGCGATTGCTGCGCATAGTGGTGTTAATGTGTGTTTTATCATTTTTATCCCTGGATACTCTTATTATGACTATTGCTGGCAATGTACTGAAACATCAGTCGGTATCATGCCAGTTAACAGCAAGCTGAATTGTTATTAATTGTGACGCTTGTGTTTTTGTATGCTGTATGCAAGTTAATTTTGCTCGTCTTTTATCGCATATTTAAGGCATGGGTAAAACAATTATCGTGTAGCAATTTTGTTAATATCTGCGCTTGAAACGAGAGGGGGCTATTAGTGGTATCGAGGGAAGTGTGATTGGTATTAGATAAGATTCTTAGATTGAGGTGGAGCCTCTATGGTTCGAAGGTTACTTGAGGTGCTTGCGAGCCATAGAGGATTACATTTAGATTAGCTGAACGCTATCACCTTCAAAAATTTCAGCATCATTGAGTACACGGCAGGTGACACCGCCACGCCAATCAGGTGTTAGTGCTGCTTCAAGGCCTGAGTGTGCAATCTCCATCTTCTTACATGGGTCAGTCTCACCTGTGATCTCAAGCTTTAATGCACCTATGTGTAGTGTTTTACCAATATTGTCAGCAGAGAAACTGAGTCCTTCGACTAATAGATTTGCTCTACGAGTGGTCCAAGGAAGTTGAGTATTTAACTCCTCACAAACGGTTTGCCATTGCTCTTGGGACATAACTGTAACTTGTCGCTTTCCTGGCCGACCAAAGAAATCTTGTTCGACACCAGCACTGCAGGTGACATTTGCACTCGATACAAGTGTCATGGGCTGCTGTTTAACTGGTTTAAATCCAATGGCTTTTAATGACGACATAGTGAGTTCCTTTGCTATGATTGTTGGCGCTTAATTAAGTCACTTTAAACTGGCTAAAGACCTTTCTGGATTAGATACTGATAGGGTGTGGAATCAGTGCTACTGGATATAAGTTTATGATCCATAAATTCGCAGAAGCTGGGAATATCCCTGGTTGTGGCAGGATCGTCTGCAAGTATAAGCAGAGTTTCACCAGGTAGCATCTTACGGACTGATTTACGCACCATCATCACAGGTTCTGGACATCTTAGTCCTAGTGCATCTAGGTGGTGGTCAGCTTGATTAGTGCCATCAATAATTATATCACTCACTTGGTCGCTCATAATTCCTCAACCATTTTTATGCCTTCAAACCAACTTTAAATCAGAGGAGGGCGCTTATAAAGAGGTGACTAATATTACTCCAGTGTCTTAAATATTCCAAGTTGCTGGATGGGTTTTGTGAGAAAGGGCTTGTGAACCAGCTTGCTGCTTTAGCTATTTTGTATTAGCCCGTCAGTGGTGCATAGCTTGCTTGAGTCATCAACAGAAGTTGCTCTGGTTCAAGTGCGATATCCAGTCCCCTTTGCCCGCCACTGACGTAAATTCTATCGAGATTTTCTGCTGTCAGATCTACAAATGTTATTAGCCGTTTTTTCTGTGCGATAGGGCTGACACCGCCAAGTTTGTAACCGGTTGAGCGTTGTACGTCATCACTATTGGCCATAACAGCTTTTTTGGCTTTAGCAGCTTTGGCAATCTGTTTCATGTTGAGTTTAGTGTCGACGGGAATAATGGCTACCACTAGCTGTTTGCTATCGAGTTGCACAACTAAAGTTTTAAATACATATCTACTTTCAAGATTCAGCTTTTCAACAGCTTCTAGCCCATAGGAGTCACAGCCTGTTTCATGCTGATATTCATGAGTGGTGAATGCTATCTTGGCCTTTTTTAATGCATTAATCGCAGGCGTCATATTTTTCGCTCTTCACTTTAAATTTGATTTATCTCTAACTTCATCACCAATACGTCGATGTTGTGATAGGTCACTTGCTCGATGCTTTCCCAGCCCATCTTCTTATAGAGGCCACCTGAGTGATCTTCAGTTTGAAGATATAACTCCTTCACACCATATTTTTGGGTTAAAGCTAAGATACCGTTTATCAGTCTTTGTGCTACTGATTTGCCTCTGTGAGCTTTATCTACATAGACACCGCCGAGCCAATGTGATGTTTCAGGGTAGGTGGTCATCTCTTGAAAACGTAATTGGGCGGCTGCGATAATTCGCTTCTTGCCATCGTTATCTTTTTCTACAGCTAATAAGATTAAAGGCAGCTCATCGCGATTCAGGTAACCCGTTAGTTTGCTTTCCAAGGCATGGGTCGAGCGGCTAGCGTCATTAGTATTATTGTCCGAAGAAATATAGCCCCACTCATCACTATACCATTTGGCAATTTGTGGGATTGCTTCAGGTTGATCTGCTAGTAATACTAGCTCCATCTTTTAGCTCCAGACTTATTTGAGGTAGACTATTTTTGACAGATTTTGTGTCCTTGTTCAAGAGGCGGGAAGTGAATAATGATAGGGGATGTTCCACGTGGAACATAAAAAAGACCCTAGGAACTTATCATTAGGGTCTTTGTTTTTCATCTTTCAGACGAGAGAAACTTAAGGTCTTTCAAAGATGGTCGCAATACCTTGACCTAAGCCGATACACATAGTGGCTAGACCATATTTAGCATCTTTGCTTTCCATCAAGTTGATCAAGGTCGTAGATATGCGGGTACCAGAGCAACCTAGTGGATGGCCGAGTGCTATCGCGCCGCCATTGAGGTTAATCTTGTCATCGACGACATCCATCAAGCCTAAGTCTTTCACACATGGCAGTGATTGAGCTGCAAAAGCTTCATTAAGCTCAATAACATCGAGATCGTCGATAGATAAATTAGCGCGCTCTAAAGCTTTCTTCGTCGCAGGAACTGGTCCATAACCCATGATGGCAGCATCACAACCAGCAACAGCCATAGAGCGGATACGTGCACGAATAGGCAGACCTAACTCTTTGGCTTTCTCCTCTTCCATAACTAACATGGCTGAAGCACCGTCAGAAAGAGCTGAAGAGGTTCCAGCTGTTACTGTACCGTTAGCAGGATCAAATGCTGGGCGTAAACCCGATAGTGACTCAACCGATGTTTCAGGGCGAATCACTTCATCATGTTCTACTGTGATGAGTGCGCCATCTGCGTCATGACCTTCTACTGGATGAATTTCGTTAGCGAAACGGCCTTCAACGGTAGCTGCATGTGCACGTTGGTGAGAGCGTACTGCAAACTCATCTTGTTGCTCACGAGTAATGCCGTGCATCTTGCCAAGCATCTCAGCTGTAAGACCCATCATGCCAGATGCTTTTGCTACGTTATTGGCAAGACCTGGGTGAAAGTCGACACCATGGTTCATTGGCACATGACCCATGTGTTCAACACCACCAACGATAAATGCATCACCTTGACCTGTCATGATTGCACGAGCTGCTTGATGTAATGCATCCATTGATGAACCACATAAACGGTTAACTGTCACACCGCCAATTTGCTTAGGCAGGCCGGCAAGCAAAGATGCGTTACGAGCGATATTGAAGCCTTGCTCTAACGTTTGCTGTACACAACCCCAAATAACATCTTCAATGGTGTTCGGATCTAATTGAGGATTACGCTTAACAAGCGCCTTCATTAATTCTGCAGAGAGAGTTTCTGCACGTACATTTCTAAATACTCCAGCCTTAGAGCGGCCCATGGGAGTACGGATGCAATCTACGATAACTGCTTGTTTCATTGTTTTATTCCTTCCCACTTATTTAGTCTGGTAGTAACTGCCATTATTTGCAGCCAGTTCACGCATAGCATCAGTGACTTGATACAGGCCACCTAAGTGAGCATATTTATCGGCAAGTGCAACGAAGTTAGCAACACCCATGGTATCAATGTAACGGAATACGCCGCCACGGAATGGTGGGAAACCTAGGCCATAAACTAGCCCCATATCGGCTTCAGCTGGCGTGGCTATGATTCCCTCTTCGAGACAGCGTACTGTTTCGATGATCATTGGGATCATAGTACGAGCGATGATCTCATCAGATTCAAACTGCTTAAGCTCACCGAATTCAGCGCCTAACAATTCATAACTCACAGCATCGACATCTTTCTTTGGTTTGCCGCGACGGTCGACAGAGTATGAATAAAAGCCTTTGCTATTCTTTTGACCGAAGCGCTCAGCATCGAACATGATATCGATGGCATCTTTGCCCTCTTTTGCCATGCGATCTGGGAAGCCTTCAGCCATTACAGCTTGTGCATGGTGACCCGTATCTAAACCGACAACATCCAGTAAGTATGCTGGGCCCATTGGCCAACCGAACTGCTTCTCCATCACTTTATCGATAGCTGCGAAGTCCGCGCCATCGGCAAGTAGACCACTGAAGCCAGCAAAGTATGGGAAGAGTACGCGGTTAACAAAGAAACCTGGGCAGTCATTAACAACGATAGGGGTTTTACCCATCTTGCTGGCATAAGCTACGACAGAAGCTATTGTCTCTTCAGAGCTATTTTCACCACGGATAACTTCAACAAGCGGCATCTTATGTACCGGGTTAAAGAAGTGCATGCCGCAGAAGCGTTCAGGCTTTTTGAGCGATTTAGCGAGTAGGTTGATTGAGATAGTCGATGTGTTTGAGGTGATGATGGCATCATCTGCAACATTCTGCTCAACTTCAGCGAGCACCATAGACTTAACTTTTGGATGTTCGACAACAGCTTCTACCACCACGTCGACATCTTTAACTGGAGTGTAGTCTAGAGTGGCTGTGATGTTGTTAAGCACCTTAGCCATCTTCTCTGGTGTAGAGCGCCCACGTTTAATCTGCGCTGCAAGAAGCTTAGAGGCTTCACCTAGACCTAAATCTAGAGCAGGTTGAGCAATATCTTTCATCACAATCGGTGTGCCTTTACTGGCACTTTGATAAGCGATACCGCCACCCATGATACCTGCACCGAGTACGGCGGCTGTATCAACATTCTTAGCGAGCTTACCCGCTTTCTTTGCTTTACCTTTGACCAACTGGTCGTTAAGGAATATGCCGATGAGTGCCTGAGCAACATCAGTTTTGGCTAGCTTGATAAATGCCTGATGCTCGACTTTTAATGCTTCTGCACGACCCAGGCTAGCTGCTTGCTCTATGACACTAATCGCTGTCATTGGAGCTGGGTAATGTTTACCTGCAATCTTGAATACCATGCCCTTTGCTGTTGCAAATGACATCATAGCTTCTAGTTTCGGTAAGGTAAGAGGGGCTTGCTTACGAGCACGACGAGACTGCCAATCAAGCTTTTCACTCACAGCATCTTTCAGCATTTGAATTGCTGACGACTCTAATTTTTCAGGTGCTACGATTGCATCGATTGCCCCCACTTTTAATGCTGCTTCAGGACGTTGGTCCTTGCCGCTCGTTATCCACTCAAGCGCATTATCTGTACCGATAAGGCGTGGTAGACGAACGGTACCACCAAAGCCTGGAACTAGGCCTAGTTTTGACTCAGGAAGACCTACTCGTGCGCTCGTATCTGCGATACGGAAATCGGTAGCCAGAACGGTTTCAAAGCCACCGCCCAGTGCAAAACCATTGATGGCTGAGATAGTAGGGAAAGGTAGATCTTCAATTTTGTTGAAAACTACATTTGCTTCCGCTATCCAAGGAAGAAGTACGCTATCGTCTTGAGCGAAAAGCCCAAGGAACTCTGTAATATCAGCGCCAACAATAAAGGCACCTTTACCAGAGGTTAGGACTAAAGCTTGGACGGCTGAATTTTGTTTAATTGCATCAAGTGCAGCGTTGAGTGAGTCAATGGTTTCTCTATCTAACTTATTGACTGAACCTGCTGAATTAAAGCAGAGCCGAGCGATGTTATCTTCAAGTAACTCAACCTGAATCGTAGGACTTTGGTAGATCATTGCTTGCTTCCTTTTGCGTGATACCCGTCTTAGAATATTTATAACTAGTGGTAGGGTAATTTACTATCTCGCCTTAGGTCATCATCTGACCAGTTGCTTGTCAGTGTGCGACGAAATTAAGTAAATTACAACACCCAATTTAAACACTTGTTTGATTGTCGCTTTGGTAGAGGGTTTTTTCTGCTTTATGTTAGACTGCTTTCAAGTGTTAAATAGCTTTTAAAAAGTGTAGTCAATCGTGTTGATAATGAGCGCGAACTACTCGCTATACTTAGTACGTTTTAAGTAATAAGAACAACTAATAATAGGATGTAGCCATGGATCTGCTCGCTAATCATTACCTTGCTCATATCACTGAATTGAATCGCCGTGTGGCAGACATTGTTTCTCGCGAAAATTTATCTGGTTTAGTGATCCACTCTGGACAACCACATCGGCAGTTTTTAGATGATATGGATTACCCTTTTAAGGTTAACCCTCACTTTAAAGCTTGGTTACCCGTTTTAGATAATCCTCATTGCTGGTTGTTGGTCAATGGTAAAGATAAGCCGCAATTGATTTTTTATCGCCCAGTAGATTTTTGGCATAAAGTGGCCGATGTTCCAGATAACTTCTGGAGTGAGCATATTGAGATAAAACTACTGACTAAGGCTGATAAGGTGGCTGATCTCCTGCCTAAAGATATAGGTCAATGGGCATATATTGGTGAGCATTTAGATGTAGCGGAAGTGCTTGGCTTTAAAACTAGAAACCCTGATGCCGTGATGAGTTATCTGCATTATCACAGAGCAACTAAAACTCAATATGAGCTTGAATGTTTAAGGCGAGCAAATGAAATTGCTGTCGGTGGTCATGTCGCAGCTAAAAATGCTTTCTATAATGGTGCGAGTGAATTTGAGATCCAGCAAGCCTACTTGACTGCGACCAACCAAGGGGAGAATGAAGTTCCTTACGCAAATATAGTAGCGTTAAATCGTAATGCATCAATTTTACATTACACTAAGCTTGAGCATGCCAGTCCCCACCCAAGACAGTCATTCCTTATAGACGCTGGGGCAAACTTCTTTGGTTATGCTTCAGATATTACCCGTACCTATTCATTTGAAAAGAATATCTTTAGTGATCTGATTGCTGCGATGAATCGCGCGCAACTCGAGTTGGTTGATTTGATGAAGTCGGGAGTTAAATATGTGGATCTTCATATTGAAACTCACAAAAAAATTGGCCAGATAATGCTAGATTTTAATATTGCGACCGGCGATGTAGAAGGTTTAATTGAGCAGGGGATCACCAATGTATTTTTCCCTCATGGATTAGGTCATATGTTGGGGTTACAAGTTCATGATATGGGCGGCTTCCTTCACGATGAACGTGGCACACATATCTCAGCACCCGAGGCTCATCCTTTCTTACGATGCACTCGAACATTAGCTGTAAATCAAGTGCTGACCATAGAGCCTGGGATCTATATTATTGACTCACTTCTTGAAGGCTTAAAGCAGGACAAGCGTCAGACTCAAATCAATTGGGACACCATAGACAAATTGCGTCCATTCGGTGGTATTAGAATTGAAGATAATGTCATCGTTCATGCCGATAGAAATGAAAATATGACCCGAGAATACGGATTAGATTAATCTCACTGCTTGATGCTTACTTGGCATTAATCGTGTTGAAATTAACTATTAGATAGAGGCTAATTCAGAGCATTTTTGGCCTCTAAATAAACATGAAAGGCTTGTGAGCCTTGAACAAGAGTGACTTGTATTGAACGATAGTTATCAGATCCCATCTGTGGATTTAATCGTTGAAGAGGAGATAAAGCATAGCCGCTTTATCTCTTTTATTTTTCATTGCCAGTCGGTGGAACAGCTGAAGTGTGTACTTACTAACGTGAGGGCGGAATATCCTGGTGCTAACCATTATTGCTATGCTTTTGTGTGCTCAGAGCCAGGAAATAGTGTGGATATTGGCTCCAGTGATGATGGAGAGCCTGCCGGGAGCGCTGGTCGCCCAATGTTAGCCACGCTACAGGGGGCCAATATTGGTGAGATAGGCGCAATTGTCGTTCGTTATTTTGGTGGGACTAAACTTGGTGTTGGTGGTTTAGTTCGAGCCTATAGTTCGGGCATCAAACAAGGGCTCACACAACTTGAGACAGAGCTGAAGCAGGTTCGTTACCCTGGTTTATTGAGGTGTGAATATGGTCAGCTGCAAGATGTGGAGTTTTTACTGAAAAAATACGATGGGGTAATTTCAGATAGAAACTTTAGCGATACAGTGACAGTAAGCTTCGAGCTCCCCAGACGGTATCAACAAGAATTGAATATTGATTTGGCGACGATTAGCCAAGGAAAACTCATTGCTGACTTTGAGTTGTAATAAGTGGTTTGTTGATGTTTTAGTATGCCATCTGTGATGAGTTATCTAAATGTGCGAAAATGGTGAAATGTGCGCTTATACCTGTCCTTAATTATGAGGGGAGAGTATTAGGACCAATGGATGAAAAGATAAGCCTAGATGCAATATAGAACAATTATAAGAATAACAGGTTTGCTTATGGGCTTGTTTTCCCTGTCTCTGCTTCCACCTGCATTGGTTGCGGTGATCTATAAAGATGGGGGCGGTACCGCATTTATTCAGGCATTTGTCTTGAGTCTATTTTTAGGCTTTGCTCTCTGGTATCCAAACCGAAGGCACAAGAAAGAGCTTAGAACCCGTGAGGGTTTTCTACTCGTTGTTTTATTTTGGGGGGTGCTAGGATCAATTGGTGCCGTCCCTTTTATATTTTCCAGTCAACCTGATCTGTCTATAACTGATAGTTTCTTCGAATCCTTCTCTGCCTTAACCACGACAGGGGCAACAGTTATTGTTGGCCTAGACTCACTCCCCAAAGCGATACTCTTCTATCGGCATCTATTACAGTGGCTAGGTGGTATGGGGATTATTGTATTAGCTGTCGCTATTTTGCCAGTTCTTGGTATTGGTGGAATGCAGCTCTACCGTGCAGAGATGCCCGGGCCTGTAAAAGATAGCAAGATGACCCCCAGGATTGCTGAAACTGCAAAAGCGCTCTGGTATATCTACTTTGCACTCACTATTGCTTGTGCATTTGCCTACTGGGTGGCGGGAATGAACGCCTTCGATGCTATTTGCCACTCATTCTCTACCATCGCCATTGGCGGTTTCTCAACTCATGATGCGAGTATTGGTTACTTCGACAGCACTGCAATCAACATGGTGTGTGTGGTGTTTCTATTGATTGCGGCATTAAACTTCAGCCTTCACTTTGCTGCATTTACCCGGCGTGGGATCAATCTAAAAGTGTACTTTAAAGATGCTGAATTTAAAGCGCTTATCATAGTGCAGTTGACGCTGACAGCTATCTGTTTTGGCACTCTGTATCATTCGGGAATATATGACTCACCAGAAGAGACATTTGATTACGCTCTGTTTCAGGCTGTATCTATCTCTACAACAGCGGGTTTCGGCACTGAGAGTTTTCATATGTGGCCACTGTTTTTGCCTATGTTACTGCTCTTTTCGAGCTTTATTGGTGGATGTGGAGGCTCGACCGCTGGCGGTATTAAGGTCATGAGAATGATCTTACTATTTAAACAAGGCTCCCGAGAGTTAAAAAGATTGGTTCACCCCAGAGGTATGTTTTCTATCCGTATTGGGGGGAAAGCTTTACCTGAGAGAGTTATCGATGCGGTATGGGGGTTTTTCTCAGCCTATGCCCTAGTATTTGTCATCTGCATGTTGGCGTTAATGGCGATGGGCATGGACAATATTACCGCTTTTAGTGCTACGGCTGCTTGTTTAAATAACCTAGGCCCAGGCTTAGGAGAGGTGGCAAGTAACTACGCGAGCATTAATGATGGCTCTAAGTGGATACTCTTGCTTGCTATGTTGTTTGGGCGACTCGAGGTTTTTACACTTTTAGTCCTATTTACACCAACATTTTGGCGAAATTAAGCTCGAATTAAACCTTTGCACTATAGTATTGACGGCTACACTTTTATTTAATTTATATAGAACCGTACCTTAAATGGTCTGTTGTTTTTTACCTCTATTATTCAGGAAATTTGATGAGCAACACGTTAATTATCTACTCTACTGTCGATGGCCAAACTAAAGATATCTGTAAGCTTGTCCAGGGGATAAACGAAGGTGCTGGTGATAGTGTTACTTTAGCTTCTTTGGAGGAGGCTCATGCTTTAAACCTCTCATATTTTGATAAGATTCTGATAGGTGCGAGTATTCGTTATGGTAAGCATAGGCCTGAGCTATATCAGTATATTAACCGTCATCAAGCAGTGCTAAATGCCAAGAAAAATGCCTTTTTTACAGTGAATGTTGTAGCTAGAAAACCTGAAAAAAATACGCCAGAAACGAACCCATATATGAAAAAGTTTTTGGACTTATCTCTTTGGAAGCCACAACAGCTAGCCGTTTTTGCTGGGAAGATTGATTACCCTAAATACCGCTTCTTTGATAAGACGATGATCCGCTTTATTATGTGGATGACAAAAGGGCCAACTGACACATCTGGCACCTATGAGTTTACCGATTGGGAGCAAGTCGAAGAGTTTGCTAAGGCTTTTGCTGATAGATAGGTATAGCTGTGAGATCTGTGTTTAAAAACAAAATGCCAGTCAAGTGACTGGCATTTTTCTATATCAATTTATTTACAGGTTCAAAAATTTTAATTACAAAACTGCTTGTGCATAATTGAGATCACTTCAGTGACCTGTTCGTTTTTAAGCGAGTAATAAACGACTTGTGAACTCTTACGCGTAGAAACCAGATCTTGTGCTCTCAATACGGCTAAATGCTGTGATAACGCCGATTGGCTTAGAGGTACGGTTTCGTTTAGCGCTGTCACACTCAACTCATTATCCAGTAGTAGGCATAAGATCATCAATCGATTTGGGTTTGCGATCGCTTTCAACCATTTCGCTGCATTCTCAGCGTTGGTTACCATGGCATCTATATCGATATCTTTTTGCATGAGGTACTCACCTATACTCTTGGATTAGTTGATTCTAATTGAGTCGCTTAATTAAGACAATGATACTAACCCTGTTGAAGATCTCAATTTCGACCTCAATTAATATGAGCTAGCGCTAATTTGTGATCAATTCTTCTGTTTATCAGTTGAGTTGCTGTAACAATAGGCGCAGGAAATAGATTACATATTAGGCATATTGATGAAGTCAGTACTCGTGCTTTACTACTCTAGGGGTGGTCATACCGCCAGGATCAGTCGAGCTGTAGCAGAACAGATCGAAAGTAGCGGTAATAAGTGTACCGTAATGCATATTAGTGAAGCGGCAAAGGTAGGTGTCGATTGGTCTAAATATGACTGTGTTGCACTGGGAGCTTGTGTGCTCTACGGGAGCTATGACAAGTCAGTGTTTGCTTTTACTGAAAAACATCAAGCCGCACTTAATGATCTTCCTAGTAGCTTCTATAGTGTGAATGTTGTTGCGCGTAATCCTGAGAAACGTGTACCAGAAAACAATAAGTATCTGCAGAAGTTTATTGAGCTTTCCCCATGGAAGCCAAAAGATGTCAAAGTTATCGCTGGTAAGGTTGATTATCCATCGTGGCGCTGGTGGGACAGGCTGGCTATTCAGATGATCATGAAGATGACTGATGGCCCAACAGATCCTAAGTCGGTGATTGATTACACCGATTGGGATGACGTAAAGGTTTATGCCAACCATTTGGTTAGTTTGGCCAAATAATTTAGCAGGCCTTCAAATGAAGGTCTGATTACATTTGTTTTGACTCATCTGGCTGCTTTGTTCTTGAGTCGTCGTTTGAAGGTCATCCCTTCATTGCTACTTAACGCCTGTCCGGCGAGAATAGTGCAGATGCTTCTGCGAACCGCCGCAAGCACTTCCCTGTGGGCTCTACCAAAACATCCTTGTTTTGGAAGCTCGCAGCCGCATCTACACCTGATTATTTATCTCTTCGATTAAAATGAGAATAGTCATTTAGCTAATATGAAATGTCCTAAAGTGTGTTGGCTCAAAACTTCTAGCTTATACCTCTTGAAGCGCTTTATGATCAAAAATTCATTGAGAGAACGTTATCTACTGCCCATATAATTGCTGTGTAACTCTGTATCGAACAGCATGCCGAATCAGGCTCAGACTTAGATTAAAATAATAGTGACTATTAGCCATTGGGCTGACAGTCAGTTTGTAGTGTTCATCATTTATATATGTGTAAAGGGTAAGGTGTTTTATGAGCAGTGAAATTAGACTCCGTGCTTTAGAGAGAACTGATTTAAGGTTTATTCATCAGTTAAATAATAATCGAACCATTATGGCGTATTGGTTTGAGGAGCCCTATGAGTCATTTGATGAACTTGAGGCGCTATACAGTAAGCATATTCATGATAAGACTGAGCGTCGATTTATTGCTGAAGATAACGATAAACAAACAGTGGGGCTGGTTGAGTTAGTCGAGATCAACAATATTCATCGTAGTGCCGAGTTTCAGATTATTATCACTCCCGACTTTCAAGGTAAGGGCTATGCACGCACTTTGATCAACAAAGCACTTAACTATGCCTTTACCATTTTAAACTTACACAAAGTCTATCTGCATGTAGCAATAGAAAATGAGCGAGCCATTCACCTTTATCAAAAGTGTGGCTTTAAAGAGGAGGGGCATCTCGTTAAAGAGATCTTCATCAATGGCCAATACCGCGATGTAAAACGCATGTACATACTGCAGCAGGACATGCCTGAACCTGTGAGCTGAACAGTGTCGTTTTAGTCTAATACCAATAATTCGAAGAGATAACTTTCACGGATGTACTTGCAGCGTGCCGAAGAAGTATCTGCACATGCGCCTACGGTAGGTAATAGATAAAAATGAAGCTATGGTACGTAGCATCGTTGCAAGTATCCACCCTGCCAAATGAACCCAACCCAAAATAGCCCAAAATACTTCGACTAGTATTACGAACTCGTATTTCCGCTAATACTTCCAAAACCCTGGGTGAAACAGTACTGCAACTGTCAGGATCTCCAATCGACCTAATAACATGCCAATCGCCAATGCCCATTTTGCGACATCGGGTAGGGTCGAGAAGTTACCTGCCGGCCCGATAGTACCTCCAAGCCCTGGCCCCACATTCGTTACTGCAGTAACGGCCCCAGTAAAGCTGGTGGTAGGGTCTAACCCGGTCATCACTAATATGACCGACAGTGCGACGATCACGAGCATAAATAATAAGATAAAGGTCACCAGTGAGCGTACGATATCTTCACCGATAGGTCGGTTGTTATATCGCTCTTTAAACACACCATTAGGGTGAAATTGTTGTTTGAGCTGCTCACGCATGATGGCGCCAGCAATTTGAAAACGGAAGATTTTAATGCCGCCAGAAGTAGAGCCTGAGCAGCTTCCTGCAAACATTAAAAATAGAAAGGCGACATTAGCCAGTGCTCCCCAAGCGGTATAGTCTGTTAATCCATAGCCGGTGGTTGTGACCACTGAGACGACATTAAAGCTTGCGAGGCGGAGTGCATCGAACGGCGACATTTCATGACCAGTCCAGAGCCAGAAGGCGAGTCCTACAGAGATCGTGGTGATGAAAAATAGGAAGCCTTTAACCTGAGCGTCATTCCAGACAAAGAGTGAACGTTGTTGAATACAGTTGACGAACATAAGTAAGGGCAAGCCACCAGCCGCCATGAAGAAGACTCCGACCCAATGTGCTTGGTTAGAAAAAGCGGCCATAGAACTGTCTGAGGTTGAGTAACCTCCGGTAGACAGGGTTGTCATGGCATGATTGATTGCTTGAAACCAGTTCATCCCGGCTAGGTGGTAGGCAAAACCACAGAGCACTGTCAGCAAGATATAGATATAGAACAGGTTTTTGGCCATATCTTGAGTACGGGGAATGGCTTTATCACTCCAGTCAGAAGATTCGGTTCTAAATAACCTCATGCCACCAACGTTGAGAAAAGGGAGTACAGCTACAGCCATTACAATAAAGCCGATACCGCCAAGCCATTGCAATAAAGAGCGCCAGATGAGAATGCTGTGATCCATACTGTCTAGCCCTGAAAGCACCGTTGATCCTGTGGTGGTTATTCCGGACATGGTCTCAAAGAAGGCGTCGGTATAGTCGATACCATGATATAGGGTGAAGGGCATAGCTGCGAAAAAACTAACGATAAGCCAAGTTAAACTGGTAAGTAGAAACATATCTCGAATATTGAGGTTTAGTTTCTTACTCCGCCCTTGATGCATACAAGCACTTGCTACTGTGCCTGTCACTAGTGAGGAGATCATAAAGGCACCCACTGTTTCTTCACTATAGATAAGTGCGAAGATCAGTGGAATAAACATAAAAACTGTCAGTGTCGACAGGAAAATACCCAAAATAAAGAGTAGTGGCCGATAGTTCAGCATGACTCAATCCTTCGAAAGCAGATTCGCGGCGCCCTCCTTTTGGTAAGCTATCTTTAGGGGGCGCTTAAGTTAGTTGATGCTAGATCCAACTAAAAGTTAGAAGAAGAAGGCACTCGGTTGGAACAGCTTCTCAACTTCACCGATAAACTTCTTGTTGACCAAGAAGAGAATGACATGATCTCCCTGTTCGATGACCGTTTTATCATGAGCCATTAATACCTCTTCGTCACGTACAATTGCACCAATCGTTGTGCCTGGTGGAAGTTTGATCTCACCAATTTTTTTGCCGACAACTTTAGAGGTTTTTGAGTCACCATGGGCAATGGCTTCGATGGCTTCGGCTGCACCGCGACGCAGCGAGTATACGTTACAGATATCGCCTTGGCGGATATGGGTAAGTAGTGCAGAAATCGTAGCCTGCTGAGGTGATATCGCAATATCAATATTCGCTTCTTGAACGATATCAACATAGGCTTCACGCTGAATAAGCACCATTACCTTTTTAGCACCCATACGTTTAGCGAGTAGGGCTGCCATGATGTTGGCTTCATCGTCGTTAGTCACAGCAATGAACACATCGGTTTGATCGATATGCTCTTCAAGTAGCAACTCCTGATCTGAGGCATCACCACAAAAGACGGTGGTTTTTTCGAGTCGCTCAGACAGTGATTCGGCTCGCTCTTGCCTGTGTTCAATCAGTTTTACTGAATGATTACGTTGCAGCTGTTTAGCTAAGCCCATACCGATATTACCGCCACCGGCTATCATGATGTTGCGGTAGGAGTTATCGAGCTTTTGCATCTCACTCATAACGGCACGGACATGACGACTATCGGCGACGAAGAAGACTTCATCATCGGCTTCAATGATGGTGGTTCCTCGGGGCATGATCGGTCGACCTTGCCTGAAAATTGCAGCTACTCGGGTATCAATATTCGGCATATGCTCGCGCAGCGCTGCTAAGGCATTACCTACAAGTGGTCCACCATAATAGGCGCGGACAGCGACTAAGCTTAAGCGACCTTCGGCAAACTCGAGCACTTGTAGTGCACCTGGATACTCAACGAGTCGGCGAATATAGGAGGTAACGAGCTGCTCGGGGGCAATAAGTTCATCGATGATGAAGCCACCACGAGTACGATTATCATTTTGCTTCGTTTCACTGTTAATAAACAGTTTATCTTTCAGGCCTAGGTATTGCTCTGAGCGGATGCGGGCGATTTTAGTAGGTGTACCAAATAACGAGTAGGCAACCTGACAGGCTGCCATATTACACTCATCACTGTTGGTTACTGCAATCAGCATGTCGGCATCTTCGGCGCCAGCTTCCTTTAATACATCAGGATGAGCTCCGTGACCAAGGACGACTCGCAGATCATACTTGTCTTGCAGTGAACGTAATCGCGATTTATCGTTATCGACGACGGTGATATCGTTATTTTCACCGACTAAGTTCTCAGCGAGCGTGCCACCGACTTGGCCTGCACCCAAAATGATAATCTTCATGGCCTTAGGTTATCCCTTCACTAGGCGTGCGTAGTAGAATCCATCCATACTCTCTGTACCCGGTGTTATCTGCCAGCCAATGGCATCTGCATTAGGCTGCTGGGTTATGGGGACAAGAGTTGCATCATCGGCTCTCTCTAAGAATGAGCGAATCTGCTGCTCATTTTCCTGAGGGAGAATGGAACAAGTTGCATACAGCAGTGTGCCACCAGGTTTAAGCCACTGCCAGCAATGATCAAGAATTTTGCTTTGTAGTGAGGCTAGCTCTTCAATATCTGATTGTTTTCTTAACCATTTGATATCAGGGTGGCGACGAATAACCCCTGTCGCTGAGCAAGGGGCATCCAGTAGAATGCGATCAAATTTATCACCCTGCCACCAAGAGTCTATATCGGCTGCATCACCATGGATTAGCTTGGCGTTGAGCGATAAACGGTCCAGGTTTTGTTGAACGCGCTCAAGGCGCTTTTCATCAAAATCGACCGCTACAAGATCTATGTTAGCTTGCTCTAGTAGGTGACATGTTTTACCACCTGGCGCTGCACAGGCATCGAGTACGAGTTCACCATCTTGAGGTGCTAGTAATGTCGCTGCCCACTGAGCAGCACCATCTTGTACAGAAGCTGCACCTTGGTCAAAGCCAGGTAGCTGGGCTACATCTCTTGGGCTTTCCAGTAAAATAGCATCGCTGCTTGAACCAGCAGAAGCATTGATTTCTACCTCCGATAAGGCGCTTAGGTACTCATCACGAGTTTGAGAGAGCTTATTATTACGTAACCACATAGGCGGACGCTGGTGGCTCTGCTCTATGACCTCTTGCCAGTTATCTGGGTAGGCTGCTTTTAAGCGTTTCACTATCCAAGCTGGTGTATTGAATGCCAAGGTATCGTTATCAGTTGGTAGTGGCTTGTCTTGACGTTGGATGTTTCGTAAAACACCATTGACGACTTTTACTAGACCTTCAAACCTCAATTGACGACATGCTTCAGCGGTTTCAGATATCGCTGCATGGCTAGGAATACGGGTAAAGTAGATTTGATAACAACCAATAAGTAATAGTTGGTGAACAATTCTCTGCTTACCTTTGAGTGGCTTGCTCATGCAATCACTCACCAACTTATCTAGTTGGGGGAGGTGACGCATCACACCATAGCTAAGCTCGGCAAGTAGTGCTTTATCTTTGCCACTCTCGAGATGCTTTTGCTGATCGGGGAGGGCAACTGAAAGTGAAATGCCTTTTTCAAGCACTTGAAATACGACCTTTGCCGCGAGTGCACGCAAGTTCATATTACTTCGCCTCTTCGCTATGTGCTGCTTGAGTATTTAAGAGTGTACCTACTGAGAACCAGTCACCACGAGAGTTGAGAATATCCCCGACACTGAGAGGCTTTTTACCTGGCAACTGCATATTTAATAGGTTTAGTACGCCTTCACCTGTGGCAATGGCAATACCATTTTTATCTGCAGAGATAATGGTACCTGCTGGTTTATCACTTACCGCATCTATAACGTTAGCTTGTCTAACTTTGATACTGGCATCGTGATGAGAGAAGTGGCTAATTGGCCAAGGATTAAAGGCTCTTATTTCCCGCCAAAGCTGCTCTGCTGGTTTATTCCAGTCGAGCTGGGCTTCCTCTTTCGTTAGCTTTTCTGCGTAATTAGCGAGTGACTCATCTTGCTTTTCAGCTTTAAGCTTTCCATCAGCTAATCCAGTTAACGCTTCGATTAGCGCGTCAGGACCTTGCTGTGCAAGTTTTTCATAGAGTGTCGCTGAGGTGTCACTATCTTCAATTGGGAGTTGGGTTTTAAGTAGCATGTCACCGGTATCAAGACCGATATCCATCTGCATAATAGTTACGCCAGTCTCTTTATCGCCAGCCCAAAGTGCACGCTGTATAGGCGCTGCACCACGCCAGCGAGGTAGAATTGAACCGTGAACATTAATACAACCCATTTGAGGAGTATCTAAAACCACTTTAGGTAAGATTAAGCCATAAGCGACCACAACCATAATGTCGGCATTCAGTGACGCTAGCTCTTGTTGTGCTTCCTCGTTGCGTAGCGACTTTGGCTGATAAACGGGGAGATCATGTTCAAGTGCTAGACTCTTAACTGGACTTGCTTGTAGCTTCTTACCTCGTCCAGCAGGACGATCTGGTTGAGAATAAACACCAACAACATTATGTTCAGAATTGATAAGTGCTTGTAAGTGCAGAGCTGCAAAGTCCGGAGTACCGGCAAAGATGATATTTAATGGTTTCAAGATGGCTTTATCCCTGTTTGGCTTCTAGTCGTGCAGCTTTTTCAAGCTTTTGCTTAATTCTTTGACGCTTTAGTGGCGACAAGTAATCGACAAATAATTTGCCTTTAAGGTGATCGAGTTCATGCTGTAAGCAGATAGCGAATAAGCCCTCGGCTTCTAAAGTAAACTCATTGCCATCACGATCTAATGCCTTGATTGTGACCTGTTCAGCTCGCTCTATATCGGCATAAATTCCAGGTACTGAAAGGCAGCCCTCTTCGTTAGCGAAGTGACCACTACTGGCTACTATCTCCATATTAATAAAGACGGTAGGTCTTTCTACTTCATCCTGAAGGTCCATAACAATCAATTGTTGATGGAAATTGACCTGAGTAGCGGCTAGTCCAATGCCCTTCTCTTCATACATGGTCTCGAACATATTATCGATTTGAGTTTGTAGGTCAGTGTTAAACTCTGTTACAGGCTTAGCAACTGTGCGTAATCTCTCATCGGGGAAACGTAATACTTTTAGTAAACTCATACATAAACTCTTAACAAGTATGTCAAATCTTAATCAGTTGGTTATACTGACTTTAGCTATTGGGTTAATTTTAATCCTTAGTGGCAGTCAATAACAGCAAAAGCTCGCTATATTACCAAACTAGTTTTATCAATTGAGTGCTTCCTGTAAGGAAGAGTTGGTTTTATAGAGCATAAACAGTATGGATTCCCCGATGAAACGATTAATTTTACTCGGTTTAATTTTAATAAACTGCTCTTTTGTTTTCGCCGATACGCTTACCCTCAAGTCTGGTCACCCTGACTCCTATGTGGTTGAGAAGGGCGATACACTTTGGGATATATCTGCACATTTCCTCAAAGACCCTTGGCGCTGGCCAAAACTTTGGGGAGTAAATCCTCAAATAGCTAACCCGCACCTCATCTATCCTGGTGACCGGTTAACCTTAGTCTTTATTGATGGTGAGCCAAGGTTAGTGGTTAAACCGCATATCCGTAAATCCCCTGAAGGTCGAAAAATGGCCAAAGATGGCGCTATCCCGGCCGTCAATCTCGCATTAATTAACTCTTACCTAATTCAAAATCGAGTGGTAGACCGTGATTGGTTTGATGAGCTACCTATGGTGTTAGGTGGAGAGAGTGAGTCTAAGCATCATATCGTGGGGGATGTCATCTATATTCAAGCTGAACTGACTGTTGGTGATAAGTTTGGTGTCTATGAGAAAGGGCGTGAGTTTGTTAGCTATGAGGAAGGTGAAGATCTTGGGGTTGAAGCGATCTTAACGGCTAGCGGGCGTGTCATAGAGTCAGGGTCTGTGTCCAAGGTTAGGTTATTAAGTAATTACCGTGAAACGGTTGCCGGTACGCGAGTGATGCCTATCGAAGAGGATAGCTTAATGCCAGCTTATTTCATGCCTAGAGCTGCGAATCTAGAGACTCCTGCAAGGGTACTCGCTTCAGAGAAGGAGCTGCGAGAGATGGGTAAGTTGGATGTTGCTTATATCGATAAAGGCAGCATTGATGGTGTAGAAGCCGGTCACGTTTTCTCCATTTATAGAGATGGGGTTGATGTTGTCATAAATGGTAGTGGTCAGCCTGTGCTGCCAAATGAGCGTAGTTCATATGAAACTGTGCTTTCGAGTGTATCGTCAGATAACTCAATTAAAATGCCAGATGTTTACCGTGGTAAGCTCATGGTGTTTAAGGTGTTCGATAAGACAAGTATGGGGCTTATTATGATTAATGAGCGGCCTGTAAGAGTCGAAGATAAATTACTAACACCAGATGCACTCTTAGTGAGTGAGTAACTGCGAGTGGCTTAGCTCATTTTGCAGTATAAGAAGTTACTCATTGAGGTTTTATACCATGTCGCATAAAGATGTGATCACTCAGCGAGAGCTTAGCGCTTCTGAGGCAAGGAAGCGAGTGAAGGGCATAGTGATTCTACGTTCAAGCTCGATGACGCGGCATTCAGAAGTGCTAAGACTCGCCTTTTAGGAGCTTTTTAGGCTGCCTATTTCTTCGTTGAATAACTTCGTAAGGGAGCCACCATTACTTCAGTTATCCGCCTCGAACTAGTTTGCCTAAAATAGCTCTGAGTTGAGCACTTTCTTATGCGAAATGGTATTAGTTTCAGTTTAACTTGAATGGGGTAAAAGGAATTACCGATAAACTGGTCGACTGGCTAGTTGTTAGTGCTGTATCCGGGTTAGGACCCGCTCGGATCCGACAACTATTACAGAACATGGATGTGGAAGATCTGAGGCAGATGTTAGAGCATGAACCTGATGCGCTCCCTCTGCCTGAATCTCTTCTCAGGGGCAAACTCGTTCCTAATCTTTCCCTTATCGAATCCGCATTATCTTGGCAGCAAAGCGCAGATAACAACTATATCGTGACCTTAGATTCACCTGATTACCCTTGCTTACTCAAGCAACTCTCTGATCCACCAACCATTATTTTTGTAAAAGGTGATATCAATGCGCTGAAATTTCCCTGCATAAGCATGGTTGGTAGCCGAGCTGCATCTCATACTGGTTTGCAGCTGGCGTATAAGTTGGCTGGGGAGTTATCTGCATCAGGCTTTGCCGTTGTGAGTGGAATGGCGATTGGGATTGATGGCGCGGCGCATCAAGCTTGTATTGATAAAGGTGGTAGGACGTTGGCTGTTTTAGGTACAGGTGTCGATGTTATCTACCCTCGTAGGCATAAGAAGATTTATGAAGCTATTCAGAGTAATGGTGCTGTTATTAGTGAATTTTGGCCAGGCACTAAGCCTTTTGCTGGTAACTTTCCGAAACGAAATAGGCTTATCAGCGGTCTAACATTAGGTACCTTAGTTGTTGAAGCATGTCGTAAGAGCGGTTCTCTTATTACTGCTAGATTAGCGATGGAGCAGGGGCGTGAGGTATTTGCCATTCCTGGCAATATTTTGTCTGGTCAAAGCCAAGGCTGCCATGATCTTTTAAAAAATGGGGCAAAACTTGTGGAGAATGTTGCCGATATAATAGAAGAAGTATCGGCTTTATCTGCTTTCCACCTTGAAGAATTGAACAAGCGTCACCATATAGGGGGGGAGAAGGCTTCTGATTTGCCATTTGCCCCACTGTTAGCTAGTGTAGGGTATGAGACCACATCATTAGATGTTGTGGTTGAGCATAGTGGAAAGGCCATAGATTTAGTATTAGAGCAATTGCTTGAACTTGAATTACAAGGTTGGGTCGCTGTAGTACCCGGTGGTTATATAAGACTAAAGAGGAGCTAGCCATGTTTGATATCCTCATGTATCTATTTGAAAACTATGTTCACAGTGAAGTAGAGTTCTTAGTGGATGAAGATGAGCTCACGCAAGAGCTTACCCGTGCTGGTTTTCATCAGTCCGAGATAATAAAGGCCATCTCTTGGCTTGAACATTTAGCAGAGCTACAGGAAGGTGATACGCCTTACCTGTGTGATCATGCACAACACTCATTTAGAATCTATACGCAAAATGAGATGGACAAGCTAGATGTTGAGTGTCGAGGTTTTCTTCTTTTTCTAGAGCAAATCAAGGTATTAAGTGTTGTTACTCGTGAGATGGTGATAGATCGAGTGATGGAGCTTGATGAGCCAATATTGATTCTGGAAGACCTAAAGTGGGTTGTGCTTATGGTGCTATTTAATGTACCAGGCAATGAGTCAGCCTATGAACAGATGGAAGACCTTATCTTCGAACAGCCCGATGGTCGGCTGCATTCATAACCTGAACTAATACCAATCAGCATAAAGATGTGATCGCTCAGCGAGGTATTAGCGCTTCAGAGGCAAGGCAACGAGTGAAGCGCATAGTTATTCTACGTGCTAGCTCGTTAACACAGCATATGAAGCGCTAAAACTCGCCTGTCAGGAGTGTTTTTGACTGCCTACCTCTTCGTTGAATAGCCTCACAAGGGAATAACCATTCCATCAGCTATTCGCCTTGAGTTAGTTGTCAAAAAACACTCTGAGTAGATCACTTTCTTATGCTGATTGGTATAAATATCTTTTCATGTGATAAAAAGAAAGGAGGCAAAGCCTCCTTTTTTGTGTCTGGATGTACTTATCCCCGGTCGCAAGGACAGCGTTAGAGGGGATTTGTGTCTGGAACATTTATGAGCATTTATCATGGACAGGAATAAATGCTCGTTGTATCTGGCCAAAAATATTCCTATAGTTAATAATGTTTGTGGCTGCCATCTTTAGTGAGGTGCTTAGGCGCTAAGTAATCACGGTAACTATATCGATTTTGCTTATGTAATCTAGGCTTAGCCTGCTCCGCACTATCATCAAATGCCTCGGCTTGAGCTGTTAACCAGTTACTGAACTCATCTTGATGTTGAGTCAATTTCGCAAGAAGCTCGTCATAGCCCTCGAAGTAATCTGTTTTTAGGTACTTACTCAGTTGGACGAAATCTTTATGGTAGTTTTCCGCTAAGAACCGTATAGCCATATAGCTCCAACTATAGGTACGTTCAACGCCGTCCTTATATTCGGTAGCAAAGATCTCTTCTAAAGTCGGCGCCTTATCGAGTTTCTTTTTTACGATTCTTAAGGTTTTAGCGTTGTCATCGCCTTTTGAGATATATTCAGCGAGCCCCTCTGACCACCAGACCATTTTAGAAGGGAAGTGGCCGAACCCGCCATATTTTACGAAGTGTCCATCGAGGTAATGAACGTACTCATGGTTAAGGTTCCAGATAGCGAACTCAGGCTCAATCCAGAATTGGCGATAAGCAAAGAAAGTTGCTTGATTGCCTGGCTTTGAAGGAGTCCCCTCTATATACATGCCGCCATTGTCTGTGCCGATATCGAATAACAGTTGGCCATAAGCGTTGTATTGGCTCCAGTTCTTAAAGGCGACGACCCTAAGTGCATCGTTAAAATCATTGGCTGTTGCTTGATTTTGGGTTTCCAATAATGAGTGGAAATTTGATTCTTGTGAAGTTAGTTTCGTACAGCTTATGGCAAGTTCTTGCTCGTTTAAGTCTTGAGTTAGAATGAATAAACTGTCAGAACAGTGGTGCTCGATAGGCAATATTTCATTTTGTTCTGGGATCCGGCAGATATCACTATGTTTCTCACATTCCTCAAGTCCTGCAAATGAGTTCACATGAAAGCCAAGAGTATAGGCATCTTTTGCTGCATCACCACGTGCAGCGACATCTTGCTTTGCTATGTCTGCTACAGCCTTATCGAGAGCGGCTTCATCTGCCGTTACGCTGCCATCTTCACTTGCAGGTAGGGCTAAGCGATATAGGCCTAATGCCCAGTAGGCATTTCTTTTAGGCCAGTCTTTGCCATTGCGTATACTAGAGTCGGATTGTGCGAATGAGAGTAAAGCTTGGTCCATCTTTAGCTGCATCAGGGTTTTATTTAGCTCGCCATCACTGTTCTTTCGGCCTACATTTAGCAGCAATCCATAAGCCCTTAGGGTTTCCCACAAAGCGTAATCATTTTCAGTATTAGCCGGGGTGCTTGCAAGTCGTGCCAATTGAGCATCGAGCGCAGGGCTCAACTTGGTTAGTGCGTGAGATTGTTCATTATTGGCGTAGTAGCGGTAAAGCGTCACTGCAAACTGTTCTTGAAGTCGCGAAGATTGAGCATAGGTATCGCTGGATGTCAGCTCCGTTAAGGCTGTAGATAATAGCGAGAAGCTGGTTTCATCCAGCTCGTCTACAGGGCCGAAATAGCTAAATGCTCGTAAGTAATACAGTAAGTCATCAATTTCATTCAGCTTTTGTGATATGTATAGCTTAGCCGCAACCTGTTCGAATGTGCTCTTAGTGAGTAACGGACTGCTAGCATCAAATAGTTGCGCTGTTGGTACCTGAGATATCTCCTGTAATATGCTTTCATCGATGATGACTGGTGCAGTGGTGCTACAGGCTGAAAGTGTCAAGAGCGTTGGGAGGCCGATTATCAGTGCCAAAGCTGACTTACGAAACATTTGAGTATCCTAATTGTGTTTTTGTATACAATATATCCTCATTATTACTATAAACCTAGTGCTAATTATTAACCGTAGATATTTCCCTGTTTTAGCTTTGCTTGATAAAATAGCTAATAAGTAACTTTTCTGAGAACCCCATGTCTAAAACTAGCGACCCACTTTTTAGCTCCCACGAGCATGCACTGGAAAAAGAGTATGAACTCTGCCCTAAGTGTGGCAGTGAGCTATCGGTTAAAAATAGTAAACATGGCGGTTTCATCGGGTGCAACAGCTACCCTGTGTGTGACTATACGCGTCCGCTGGTTCAGCATGAGCAGATAGAAGCGCAAATCATTCCTGATTCAAAATGCCCTGATTGTGGACACGAATTAGCTGTAAAGTCGGGCCGTTTTGGTATATTTATTGGCTGTACTCATTATCCAACCTGTAAGCATATTGAAAAGCATGATCAGGAGGAGCCTGAAGATCAAATCGCTTGCCCAAGCTGTAAAGGCGGAATGATTGAGCATAGAACTAATCGTTTTGGCAAAGGATTTTATGCTTGTAGTGGTTACCCTAAGTGCAAATTCCTAATTAATTATCCCCCAGTAGCTGAGTCTTGCCCTGAATGTGGATTTGGTATTTTGGTTGAGAGGAAAGGGGCTGCAGGTATGCGGTTAGAGTGTCCTAAGAAAAGTTGTAAATTTAAGCGACCTATCTAAATTGGCAGTAGCAGATATTACTCCCTAGTCCTTGCCTGAAATATAGCGTGAGTTAAATAAGCTATAATCTCTATTCATTTCTTCATATTGGTAATCTCTGTATAATCTCCATAGCGCTCTAGAGTGGTGGGGAGAGCTTTTTCATGACTAAATTATTGAATTTGATTGAAGGTAGTTATACATGTTGCAGTTAGCACCATCAGAAGTATCCGAAGTTATCGAGGCTGGTGGCGTAATTGCTTACCCAACAGAGGCGGTATTTGGCCTAGGTTGTGACCCTGATAATGATGCAGCAATAGAGAGGCTGTTACAGGTTAAGCATCGCCCATGGGAAAAAGGTTTAATTTTAGTAGCCAGTGACTTTTCTCAGCTGACTCCCTATATTGATGAATCTAAATTGACCGCTGCTCAGCTAGCGTTTGCTCACTCTAAGTGGCCTGGTCCATTTACTTTTATCATGCCTGTAAGGCCCAATATATCTAAATTACTCTGTGGCCGCTTTAACTCATTGGCTGTTCGAATCTCCTCCCACCCAGGAATTCAGCAAATCTGCCAACAGCTTGGCAAGCCGTTAGTTTCCACCAGTGCCAATCTAACTGGTCAAGATCCTGCTATGAGTATTGATGAGGTTACAACCCAATTTTCTGGTGTCATTGAAGCGGTAGTGACTGGGGGATTAGGGGCTGAAGCTAAACCATCGACGATTATAGATGCCATCAGTGGCAAGGTTCTACGCTAGCTCGATTTAAGTACCCGATAGGGTGCTGTTGATAAATATAAAGAGAAAGGAACATCTAGATGTCTGTACCAGATACAAATGCCGTAAAAACATTTTTATTAGGCCTTCAGCAGCAGATCTGTGAAGGTTTAGCGCTGCTAGATGGTAAAGCTGAGTTTAAAGCTGACTCCTGGAAGCGTGAAGAGGGGGGTGGAGGCCAAAGTCGTGTGTTGACTAAAGGGGCTGTTTTCGAACAGGCTGGCGTTAACTTTTCCCATGTAACGGGCTCTGCTATGCCTGCTTCGGCTACAGCTCATAGACCAGAACTTGCAGGTCGTAGTTTTGAAGCGATGGGAGTGTCTTTAGTTATCCACCCCAATAACCCATATATTCCAACGACCCATGCAAATGTGCGTTTCTTTATTGCCTCTAAAGAGGGGGCGGAGCCTGTGTGGTGGTTCGGTGGTGGTTTTGATTTGACACCATATTACCCCTTTGAAGAGGATGTTATTGAATGGCATCAGCATGCAAAATCATTCTGTGACCCATTCGGCGATGAGGTTTACCCTAAGTACAAGAAGTGGTGTGACGAATACTTTTATCTTCCCCATAGAGATGAAACCCGCGGAGTGGGTGGATTATTCTTTGATGATTTGAACAAGCAGGGTTTTGATACTAGCTTTGAGTTTATGCAAGCTGTAGGAAATGGCTTCTTAACTGCCTACGCACCAATTGTTAAGCGTCGTAAAGATACTGAATATGGTGAGCAAGAGCGGAATTTCCAACTGTACCGACGTGGACGCTATGTAGAGTTCAACCTAGTATATGATAGAGGAACGCTTTTCGGGCTACAAACAGGTGGAAGAACAGAATCTATATTGATGTCTATGCCGCCGTTAGTCCGCTGGGAGTACTGTTATACACCTGCAGACAACTCGCCAGAAGCACTACTTTATACTGACTACCTCAAACCAAGGGACTGGCTGGGATTAAATAAATAGCCCTATTAAGTTGAGTTCACAACGGACTTTTAATAGAGAGTGGTGTTGATATAGCTGATTCTATGTCTATGCCACTTTGCTGAACGTCTAGTCCGCTGGGCGTACTGCTATACACCTGCAGACAACTCGCCAGAAGCACTGCTTTACACAGACTACCTCAAACCAAGGGACTGGCTGGGATTAAGTAAATAGCCCTGTTTAGTTGAGTTCACAGCGGATTTTTAATAGAGAGTGGTGTAGATATAGCTGATCCTATGTCTATGCCACTTTGCTGAATTTCTAGTCCGCTGGGAGTACTGCTATACACCTGCAGACAACTCGCCAGAAGCACTGCTTTATACTGACTACCTCAAACCAAGGGACTGGCTGGGATTAAATAAATAGCCCTATTTAGTAGAGTTCACAACGGATTTTTAATAGAGAGTGGTGTGGATGTAGCTGAGCCTATGTCTATGCCACTTTGCTAAACATCTAGTCCGCTGAGCATGCTGCTACAGCGCTTTGGCAGAGTGGTCTCATCTCTTCGTTACAGTGCACAACACTTGCTTAATTGGTTGTGATCAATAACCAATTAATAATCAGGTTGGTTTATTGATTACGCATATTGTCAGCTAGAATGCTAACAGCTTGATATATCGCTTCTCTATGCTGAGCATCCTTTATCTCGATATCGATAGCGCTTCTCATACAGAACAACCATTGATCACGCATCTCTTCGTCAATTTTAAAAGGCATATGCCTCGCTCTAAGTGCTGGGTGTCCATACTTTTGCTCAAATAATCCAGGCCCACCAAGCCAACCACTTAAAAACTCATAAAGCTTTTGTTCAGATTCTGCGATAGGCGCTTTATGGATGGCAAGTAAGTTACTGGCACGTCCCTGTTGCTGCATCTGTAGGTAGAATTGACGAGCGAGTGCTTTAACTACCTGTTCACCACCTATTTTATCGTAAGCATTAGATTGCTGCGGATTTCTGTCAGGCTGTGTTTGAGGTGCTTTTGCCTTACTTGAGTTGCTGAAGAGATTTTTTAGCCAGTTCATTAAACAATTACATGCCAAGGTAATAGAAGCCAGATTATAACAAGAGATACAGCAGATAGTGAATGCGAAAATTTTGTCGCTGCCTCAATTAGGTCAATGAATTAATTGAACCTATGTCTTGAGTAGGTAAACTGTGTTGCATATTGCCTTGCTTTGAAAAATGAGATGACCCATGACTGATAGATATGCCGTATTTGGAAACCCGATAGCCCACAGTAAATCTCCTTTCATTCATGGTGTTTTTGCTAAGCAAACTAAACAATCATTAACTTATGAAGCTGTTTTGGCCCCTAAAGATGAATTTGCACAAAGCTTGCAGCAATTTTGGTCACAAAATGGAAAGGGGGCCAATGTGACGGTGCCTTTTAAAGAGCAAGCGTTCGAGATTTGTGATGTATTGAGTGAGCAGGCTGAACTGGCTGGTGCCGTGAATACGTTAACATTACTTAGTGATGGGCGTATAAAGGGAGATAATACTGACGGTTTAGGTTTAGTAGCAGATCTTGAGCGTAATATTGGTTGTTTAAAGGGGAAAACCATACTCTTGCTTGGAGCTGGTGGTGCTGCCCGTGGCTCTATACTGCCTATACTTGAGCGTGAAGTTAAATCGCTGCAAATTCATAACAGAACCCATGAGAAGGCGGTTTTACTTGCGGATACATTTAAGAAGTATGGTGCTGTAATGGCAATATCTACTACTGCCTTAGATAATATTGAAAGTCCGTTTGATATCATTATTAACTCAACTTCTGCTAGCCTATCCGGTTCGGTACCCCAGTTACCCGCTAGTATTTTAGGAGAGCACTCTGTTTGTTATGACATGATGTATAGCAAGGAGCAGACCTCTTTCAATGTATGGGCATTATCGCTAGGTTGTTCAAAAGTGATCGATGGGCTCGGTATGTTGGTTGGGCAAGCGGCTAAAAGTTTTGAGATTTGGCGAAATGTAGAGCCTGAAGTGAATCCAGTATTGAGTGAGTTAAGAGAGGGATTAAGCAAAGAATGAATCAAAGCATTATATTTACCGATCTCCAGAGGTGGGATTCAGAAGCTGAACAGGTGGTATTTCCCGCTCAAGTCATGGGAGCAAATATCAACTGTAGAGTGAGTGTGGCGCATTTATCTAACTTTGTTGGTCGTAAAATTGAGTGTGAATCACAAGCATTAGCTGTGTTTGATGAATACAGGTTTGATATTGAAGAAAAGATGGAAGAACTTATAGAAAGAGAAGCTTTTGATGAGAATGGCGAGATCTCTTGGTAATAGCTTAACTTGGTAATAGCTATAATAGCCAGAGCTGTTGAAGAGGTTAGCTACCAACAGCTCTAAACTGGACAAGCTTCTTGCTTATACCAGTTAGTATTTAAAAGTTACCTAACTAGCCACTTCTTCCAAATACTCGTTCTTCAATCTTACATAGTTATCTGCAGATTCTGGAAGGAATTTGAGTTCAGCTTCTGTCAAAGGGCGGATCTGTTTTGCTGGGCTACCGACATAGAGAAAACCACTTTTTAAAACCTTACCAGGTGGAACTAACGATCCCGCCCCTAGTATGATGTCATCTTCTAAAATAGCGCCATCTAAGATGATAGCCCCCATTCCGACTAAAATACGATTGCCGACTATACAGCCGTGAAGCATGGCTTTATGGCCAATGGTGACATCATTACCAATTAAAAGTGGGTTTCCATCTGGTTTAGATGGAGACTTACGAGTTACATGCAATATCGTCCCGTCTTGTATATTAGTACGTTTACCAATAACGATACGATTTACATCCCCTCGAGCAGCCACTAATGGCCAGATGCTGGCGTCATCATCAAGTGTTATATCTCCAACAAGCACGCAAGCTTCATCAATATAGACATGATTATTAAGTTTTGGGGTAATTCCCTTATATGATCTGAGTGAATGAGGCATTTAATAAGTCCTTAAAATCGCTGTATGGGCATTATAAAGCGTAAAAAATAGCTAGTCAGGGTGTTTTATCTACAAACAGTAATAAAATGACACTTTTATTACATTAAGCCCTTGCCATCCCGGCTGACATCCCTATAATGCGCTCCCACTGACACGGCAAACCAGCCTTCTTAAACAGAAGCTGAAACCCAGTCAGGGCAACAAGTAAGCTAATTAATTTCCTCGTTTTAAACGTTTGAAATTAAATTTTTAAAAGCACTTGACGCCAACAACGGGAAGTGTAGAATACGCCTCCTCAAGCCAGCGACCTAGCGTCAACGGCGGTGCTACTTAGCGCCACGTTCTTTAACAATACGAAACAAGAAATCTGTGTGGACATTCACAGGTGTTGAGTTATTCGAAATTGCTTCTTAGGAAGCAATC
>NZ_MPHJ01000003.1 GCF_001957125.1 Shewanella sp. UCD-KL12
ACCACAATGATGCTGTTTTTTAAAATCACACATAGCATCCCAACGACCACTAATACCACTGTATTGGCGGCGAAACTCTTTTGCTGAGGTTACCCAAGCATTGGATGAGATTCCAAGTTCATCAAGTAATTTTGGGCGGCTAGAGTCGATGAAACCTTTTTTATCAGACCTAATGGCTCTGCCAGTCCAATCAATAAGTTGTAAGTAATCACTGAAATGAAATGGGATGCCTGATTGAGTTGCTAAATGAGCTGCACCATCAAACTGGGCTAGAGGTTTGTGTCGCTCACTCGAGGTTCGTTGAGGTTTGGATTCAGGTTCATGATTTGCTTTAGTGTTTTTATTAGGAGTATTTAGCTCATTAATGCGCTCCTGAATAGACGTATAATCAGAAGCTTGCAGAGTGTTGGCAATTCCCGCTCTAATAGGGTTTAAATCAACATACATCATGCAGGCTAATAGTGCTTGCTCATCAAGTAGAGCTTGTGACTTAAAGCGCCCCTCCCAAAAAGCCCCTTTACATCCATCTTCACGATTGGCCCTACGTGCTATCTCTTCATTGAGGCACCTCATAAACCACGAGATGCTGGATAGACGCTCGTGCCACTCGGCCAATAACCCATCAAGTAGTAAACGCTCCCCCTCGATTAAGGTCTCTCCATTCATATATTTAGTCGCTACATCATGGCCTTTTGTCACCTTACACCAGCGGCTAATAACCCCACGATTACTCAATGATTTAGCTTTGGCTGTATCGATTTTAAGGACTAAATGATAGTGGTTATTCATTACTGCATAAGCACAGACATCAATACAAAAAATAGCAGATAGAGCCTTAACTTTATCGACAATCCAGCCGCGTCTATGCTCGTAACTTCTACCAGTCAGCTTATCTTCACCGCACAGGAAAGCTCTTCTGACACAGCGATTTATGATGTGATAAAACGGAGTCGATTCTGCGTCAATCAAGGTTCTTCGCGCTGAGGTCATATTTACCATTCCTATCAAGATTGAGCCTAGGGAACTTAAAGCCTAGTAGAGGATGGTTTAAAGCACAAAAGATATGGCTGTCCTGTCTTTTTCTGCCTGTCGTGGGCTTACGAGTAAACACTTCTGTGACACGCCGCAAGCACAACCTCTGTGGGCTCTGCCGTGACATCCCTGTCACGGAAGGTCACAGCCGCGTTCACACCTGAGTATTTACTTCTTCGATTTAGATTTATTGGTAGGTAAGTTGTTTTTGGACAAAAGCCGCTTTGGGTAGCTCATACAACAAAAAGTAAACTATCTAACTTCAATAAAATGCAGCTCATCTGCTATGTCCCTTTGCAAGTCGCTGTAAAATCATCCCTGATGGCTCTACTAAATCATCCTGATTTAGAAGCTTGCACGTCCCACAGCAGATGCTCTGCCAGCAAGTTCAATGTAGCGTGGGATTTACAGTTCATAACTGATTTATGGACATTTATTGCTTAGAGATAAAACTCTAATTTATACAATTTAGATTACTTTTTTTGAGACCAGTATAGAAATCTCTAGACAGCCATCGAACAAGTTATGCATAGGCATTCAAAAAACTATTCAGTATCCACCCCATGAACTCACGAGGTAATGTTATTAGTGTAAAAGGTTCAATTGTTAAGGTGAGCCAGTGGGGCTGGCTCTATAGCAAGGTAAAAACCTAACATTGCCAGCTACGCTGGCCGAGGAACACTCGGAGTAGCAATAGATAAATCTCCCCACTTGCTACAACTACAATCTTAACCTAGATGTCATTCGATTTCATCAGTGTATGGTAGGTTTCGATTTTAATTGCTGAGCTGTTGTCCCTCTCTTCCTGATCAAGTAATGCCGATGAGGCAGAATCTAGGATCTGAGCCACCGTGAATCGTTCGAAATCACTCCCCCCATTTTTTTGAATCAGTTTTTTACTGTAAGTGAGTAGATTAGAGAAGTGCGAATAGAGCATTGAGACATGCGAAAAGGTGTGACTCTTGTAATGCATGACCACCGGTTTAGTTAAGAGAAAAGGTTTGGTATTTCCTCTGTGGTTTAATCCAGAATTACTAAACTTTACAACCTTTCCATTGTGATAGAGGAAATAGCGGCCAACATCAAACCAATAGCCTGTATCAGCAATGGCCTCTACTTTCAGCATGCCTAGTTCATCTCCAACTAAATGCTGAGTTTTCTCCCAAAAATCTTCCACTAAATCTTTTGGAAACGAAACATGCACACAATCAGTGTTTATGTAGCACAATTCTATCTTATCCATGCTTAATAGCTCTTCTAATAGAGAGAGCATCTTAAGCCTAACCTTAGCCATAACCTGTGATGACAGACTGTAGGCAGAAACTTTGGAGTAAATGTCCACATAGTGAAGTATGAACCCTTGAGTACTACGATTAAGGGAGAAATGACTGCGTTTGAAAAATGCCTTTACGGATGCTTTCTGTGCGAAATCTAAGTCTATACCAAACTCTATTCTTAGAAAGGTAGAAACTTCATCGAGGTTTCTAAACTCTTTGCGCTTGAAACTCTTTGGATTCGTGATGCTATGGAGCATAGCTAGTTCGAGCTTATATTTTTTTTCTAGTGTCTTTTTTCCTAGGCTCTTCGAGCGCAATCGCTTTTTATACAAGTCGATGCTTTTCTTATATAGTGGGTGGCCAATGGCACTTTGAGATATATAACCGTTATCAATCCAAATGTTTGAAAAATGATTGTAGTAATACTCTACTTCTTCTTTATGAAGAGTTGCTTCAATCTCATTAATGTCATCAAGAGAAAATGCATACTTTTTGAAATTTTTGGTGAGCTTAAAGAGGTGATGGTTTTTAATGAATGATGATTTAGGATTCTTTAAAACGACTTTATAGATGCCTTGAGAAAGCTCTTGCCCATCGTATGTCTGCTCAATTGATACAAACTCTAAACGTTTAGGGTCGATAAACTCTCCCTTTAAGCACGAAGCAAACATCGAGTTAAAGTCTAGAGCGACGACAGTTCTGTCTGTCCTTGTTTCAAGGAATTTGAAAACTTCTTGGTAAGGCTCGCTGTAAGAAAAATAAAACTGGCTATCATACTCACTCTTCATAAAGATCTTATTTAGCAGAGTATTCCTAAAATCTTGAGTTGTAACTTTTACGAAAGAATTGTTTTGGAATCCTAGAGATTTAGCGTAGCGAAGAGATTTGTTCAGGTTAGTTAAGTTTACTTTTAAGTCGTTACTATACTTGATATCGCTAAAGAACGGATAATAGGATTCGATGCTGTAGACCCTAACATTATATCTCACAGCAAACGCCTTAATGTATAGTAGTTCACGGTCAGTAAGTACCATATGCACGCACTTATTGTCTTTGTTGTTATATATAAACTCTTCGATAGGAGTACGATATTGACCGTTGTAAATAACATCGCCGTTGCTTGATATTGCAATAATCTTCCTATCACCACCTTTCTTCTTTTTCTTTCTTAAATGGATGAAAGATGGGCCTTCGAGAGGTATATCTAAAACTTCAGGTGAGGTTACTAAATTGATTTTGCTCATTTCTATTTCTTAAAAAGGACTTCTTGTACTGCAGCATTGTTGAATGGTTGTTTTAGATTGATCAGTCCTTTCAAAGTATTCCTTTCAACTAGAGGACAGAAATGAAGCAAGCTTCTAAGATGTCTTTGCTTCCAATTTTGGATGTATTGTCTGTTCAACATTATGACATAAGGCGTCTGCGAATGTTCTTTTGAATCCAAATTGTTTTTGATTAGCTCGTCCTTGATCAGATCAATGTTCTTCTTTCTAACATCTGATATTGCTATGTGTAGTCTACACAGTGAGAGCAACTTTCTCATCACTTCTCTATTTAAGCAATCGATTTTATTGCCTTGTTCAAGAGTGCACTCATGTAAAAAATGCTGTAGCGTACCTACACGATTATAGACACTGTTACGAGGCGTATTGTTATAGATGTTCAGTACAATCTCATCAAGTTTTTTTATGTGCTTAAGAGTGAAATTTATTCCTAAATCAGTAGCGTGTACGAAGGCTATATCCTTAAGGACGTTCTTCTGCATAGCTACCTCAGCATAGTCTTTAGATAAATTCTCGTATCGACAATATCTGTTCGCTATGTAAGGTATATTAGCGGTTAATACCTCAAAAAAGTGATGCGACCTATATGCTTCACTGGAACTAAAATTTTTCGAAAAGGCGACTTCTTCAGCTTCAGCCATTTGTGTTACATATTCAGAAGCGAAGTCATTCTCCTTTGAGAGTTCTACATCTTGCTCTGCATCCCAATTCCAATAGACTCCATCACAAAGGTAATAGTCCATTGGGTCCATCGATATAGATAGGCTCATAAGTATTCCTAATCGAAATTTGATATTAGCGTAGGCAGGTTATCAGAGATTTAGGCTGTGTGCCACGGCGCATACTGAATTGAATGCTCACCAATTGGATAGCCATACTTCAGTCAGTCTTGCTTGTGTGGTTTTACTCAATTCAGATTATTAGACGTTTGGTGAATAATATGAGGCTGCAGCTCACTTGTGTCCCGGTTCTACTTCCCACCCTAATAGAAACCTGCTCTGACTACATATATTTTCGTTTCACGGCATTAGTATTATTAGGGTTAATGCTGGTTACTTACGAAGTCTGCTGTATTGCCTGAAAATAATAATGGGGCATAAATGAGTTTGACGCTTCGATGAACTGGCTAGCAGCCCGTGAGCTGAGTGGCGTGCAAGCTTCTAAATCAAGGCCAGAAATGTTCCCTACATTTCTTGGCATTTCCACCAATCCTTGGCAGTCAGAGGTTTAGTAGAGCCATCAGGGAAGATTTTACGGCGGTTTGCAAAGACACTAGCGCATTGGCTGCGAAACGTTGAAGTCAGCTTTATCTCACTATGGGGTATAAATGAGTTTCAAACTAAGCCTAGAGTTATTCAGAAAAGCCAAATCCAAAAGAAGGAACAATTCAGTGCACATGCCTCGCCGGCCAGGCGTTTGATAACAGTGAAGGTCTGAATTTCAACACTCTAGCAGATACCAAATCAGGCCAAAACACAAAGCTAGACTCCGGCTCAAAAGCATTGCCGGAGCGACGATGAGTCTAGCCTCAATCAAATCAAGCAAGAGAAAATGTCACCTGCCTTCATTCGAAGGCTAACTAACTTAATTATCGAGCTTAATAAACATCAAATCGCAGGGCATATTGCGAATCACAGGCTCGGTGGGTGAGATCATAAACTGGCTTAAGAAGTTTGATTTATGGTGACCCATGATAAGCAGGTCTATGTCATGATTGTCGATGTAATCTAAGATTTCGTTATCGAGATCGCCAGAGGTGATGACTTGGTTTTGTACCGGGTAGTGGTGGACAACATCAATCTCAAGGGCGTTCAGTAGCCTCTTCATCGAAGTGATAGACTCTTCACGGATAATACTTTCCTGCTTTTGGTAGTCAGCGCCAAGCATACCTTCATAGGTGTGAGGAATATCTAAATCGATATGGATCAGGCTGAGCTTAGCCCTATTTTGCTTGGCTACATCGGCCGCTTTTTCTAAGATTTTAATGCTGTCATTATTCAAAGCGATACTGAGAAGTATATGTTTATAACTCATAGGAAACCTGCCTATTTATAACGTGAGCCTACCAAGGGGTAAGCTTGATAGGTTCATCATAGCGTGCAGGTGGGTAAATAATATTGAGTTTTAATTATGCATAGAATAAAAATATTTTAAGATTGAAGCAGGAGCTGAAAGCTACAGCAGCTCCTCGACAATTAGCTTGAGCAGAAAGGTCTCACGTTCGATAGACATCCCTTTTTTAGGGCTATTCGCTATTGTCTGTTCGTTGTGTTTGATCGCTTCATGGATATTAATCCATACGGGTTTCATACCATTTTGAATTTCATGATCTTCCAGCCGTGTTTCACCCAGCTCTGGGTGAATATTGCAGATGAAGCAATAGGACAGCATATGCACGATATCAAAGTCAGCCTTGTACCAAGGGCGGTACTCTTCATAAAGGCCGAACTCACGCATCACGTCGATATGTTGCGCACCCGTTTCCTCTTCTAACTCCCGCAGTAGTCCAGCTTCAACTGATTCACCATCATCGATACCACCACCTGGAATACTGTAATCATGATAACGCTCTGTATAGAGCAGCAGAATATTTTCGCCGTCTAAGATAATACCGCGCGCGGCTTTACGGGTGAAAGCGTTAGCCGTCAAACAGGGGATTTCAGCGTGGGTTGTAGAGCGTAGCAGGCGCATGATAAATCATCAGTGGTTAAAAACAGTGGCGGAGTATATCAGTAATTACTCTCTTAGCTATGCTTGTTTCTTTAAGACTATAGGTCGTTAAGCTTTTCGTAGTCTTCTATTATTGGAGCGACTTTAGCAAAATTGGCCTGAGAGCTTTTACTCATATTGCGGTAGTGATCCAATGTTTTACTTAGATATCTTCTATCAGCGTCACGGGTTAAGTCCCACATTTTTTTACCCGTATTCGAGATAGGCTCTTGGCTTGACGTCGACAGATGTAAAACCTCATAGAAGCGTTTATTTTCTTCGACTAAGCATTCGTTAACTAGGCCTAACTGTAATGTAGCCAGCTCGGTTCTGACCAAGTAGTTATGGTGAACAGGACAGAGAATAAACTCTAGGGCTTTAGCGGGGTAGCGGGCTAATAGGGCTTTAACTAAGTCAGTGACAAGCTCTCCACCGACTCCTGCAATGATGATTAAATGGCTTTCTTGACTGTCTTCGGCTTCAAGCGGCAGATGGGCGACGTCCATACAATGCACTTGCCATCGTTTATTGCTCACACCAGATTGAGGGAAGAAGCGTTGTAATTTCCCCTCTAGCTCAAGCATTAAAGTGTCAACGACATCGACAAAGTGAATGGTGTTAGCAGTCTCTCGTTTAAGCAGTCTAGCTCCAAGAAGTCCGTGATCGCAGCAACAGTCCCAGATATGGTCATAGTGCTGATTAATCATCTTATCTATCTGTTGCAGTCGCTGGCTAATTTTCACTGTTTACTCTGTCTCGGCTATTTCTGGTTTTGATGCACTGTTTAAGTCGGTATTGTATCGCGGTTCAGAGGTCTTATGGAACATAGACTGCGAAATCCTCTAACTGCTACATGAGTTTGATGATATCGATTAAGTTGAGGAGTTTACGCCCCCAGTGCTCTTCGCTAATCTGCATTTCAATTTGGTTTGGGTCTAATTCACTGGCTAATTCATGGGCGACTTCAGTGCTTTGTAAATAAGCTTGTATATCCTCTAATGAAAGCAGAGGGTCTCTTTCATCCTGATTAACATGCCATTGATATTGAACGCTATCTGACTGAAAGCTGTTATCAAAAAGAGAAGGAGGGCTTAGCACACCACTGGCTGAAAGTGTTGCTGCAAGAATAGCGAACATAGATGCACAGATGACTAATATACTGACGACTTGTTTCAAGCTAAATATCCCAAGTTAAAGTAAACCAATAGCTTGTCTGCTTTGAAAAAAGCTGTCTTTATTAAGAGTGGTAGTAACTGTTTGTAGTAAATAGAGGTAGTAAATAGAGGTGGAGTGTATGGCTATTAAGCCGTCTGTGGGATTTTAATAAGCCCTATATGGGCTTATTCGTGCCGTTTTTAAACAGCTTGTTGCAACAAGCTGTTTAAAAATAAGGGGAATTACAAAACCATCTCAAGTTCTAGCTCGATGTCAGTACAGCCCTTTTTACAAAATACACCGTACTTTCCTGTTTGAGCAGTATCTGTAGGTACAACAAGGTTTAGAGGCTGTTTACAGGTTTCACATAAGACAGTGTTACCTTTGAAGAGGCGCTTTATTAAATTTTTCTGCTCGTTAAACGATTTAGCCGTTGTCTTATTGATTGTTGAAAAGTCTAGTTTCTGTGTGTCTTTTGTCATAACAACTTCTTAGTTTATTCATTAACTCTGCATTTGATGGCAAGTATATCCTCTGAAGAGAAGATAGCGAAGTGGGTTTTGGGATATTGCGCTAAAATTTGTTTAGACCTAAAGCCTATACCTCTGTAAGTTACTTCAAAAGGAGTGAGTTTCTGCCATGGAGATAGTCGGAGTTTAAATGTTACGGTTTTCCACATTATTAATATATCTGTTTTCACTATCAGTATACGCAACTCAATTGCCCGTCATTGCCATTGATTACCCACCTTTTACCTCAGAGAAAGATGAGGGCAACGGCATCGCATTCTCTCTACTCACTGATGCAATGGATGGCAGCTCGCTGACGATTATGCCTCAATATTGGTCTCCTGCTCGAGCCCATAAACTGGTTAAAGAGGGCAGTTGGTGCAGTAGTTTTTATCCCCCCCGCAAAGATGACGAGCAGTTTGTCATCGTCGCTTTAGCCGATGAACCTATTGAACTTGGCTTGTATCGCCATCATCAAGTCACACCGTTTAGGTGGAACTCTCTCGTTGAAATGGAAGGTAAGACGGTAGCCTATCTCAGAGCGCTGTCTCGTGACGGCTTAGGCAAGCATATGACAGAGTCAGGCATGGTGATCTTCAGTGTTGAAACTATTGAGCAAGGGATGCAGTTGCTTAGTCGAGGTCGGGTCGATTATGCTTTTGGCGATCAAATCTCAGGAGAGATAATTATGAGGTCCCTGAATATGGACCCAGATGAATATCAATTTTCTCTTACACACTTTCGCACGCTACCTGTAGGAATTTGGCTGAATCTAAGCTGCAAAGCTGCTGTGAGTGCTTTACAGCACTTACAATCTAAAGGGTTTAAGCAACTCGAGCAGGAGGAGTAGCGCGCTGTCGGTTATCTTGATGATATTGCAGCCTGACTAATGGCTGCTATACCTGAATAAAAATAGCTAATGGCGTTGGTTTGAATTACTCTTCGAGCTCAATTTATTATTGTCACTATAGAGTAAACATGTCATCAGACCCATCAAAAGATAAAGTCGATATTGAAGTTGAAACGCTTAACAAAGCCCCGTCACCAATCGATGATGCGAGCGATGATATAAAACTTGCAGTCGATCTTATCTATCTATTTGAAAATAATAAAATCGACCCTAAAGTGGCATTGTCAGCGCTTGAAATTGTTAAAAGTGACCTTCAAAGAAAGTTGAAAGGTTAGCCGTTATTCCTTTAGAACTGATAACGTACACCCGCTATCGCTTCAAGCTCTACTTTGACATCATCAATGATGTAAAGAATGGGTTGAGCTTCAACGAAGAAGGTAAACCTTTCTACAGAAGTTTGCGCACCAAATATGGCTCTAGCACCCAGTTTCAGATCATGTTTACTCGAGTTGATATCGGCAATTTTACCGCCAAATCCGTAGTAAAAATGCGGGGTGTTATTGAAGTTAATCATCTTGTCAGCCGTGATAGAGAATTTGTCTAGCCCAACCCCCAGCTTAATATCACCAAATTTTGCATTGATCCCTGAGTCGCTACCTATCATCACACCGACTTGAGGCGCCGCAGTTGCTGCCGAACTGGTGAACAGCATGAATGTGATTAGGCTACATATATAAACAATTGATTTCATTTTTTACCTTAGAGATCTAGACTGAACTTCTGTTCCATTAATGGGGCAAGGTTATTTAAAATAACTCTCTATTTCAATCAAGAAAGGGCATAATTACTGGATAATTTAAAATATGCTAATGTATTGAAATTATAGATAAATAGATGCTGATTTATTTTGTTGTAAATGAAGTGGAACTGTAATTTATTTGCGTTAAACCTGACATAAATCGGGCGAAATATGGCAAAAATATGATGCGTGTTTTTTGCGTATATGTGCAAACCGTAAAGCCTGTAGGGTACAAGCTTAAATAAGCAGATATGAAGCTAGTAGTTAGCAGAACATATCGTTTTTTTAAAACGATTCAGCTACCGAGACATAAATAGCGTCATTATCGCCAGAGCGGGCATAGTCCAGCCTCAGGTTGATACGTTGTGAATCTAACACCATATAGCGAATTCCCACCCCGTAGCTGCGGATCATATCATCATCCCAAAGCTTAGATACCTCAGGTGAGTCAAACCCGCCTCCAGCAAACCCGACGACACCAAAGTCACCAAAGACTTTCCATCTGGCTTCAATTTGACCAGAGGATGAAGCTTTATTGAGATACTTTGTTGCCGAGAAACCACGAAGTCCTACTGTGCAATAATCCCATAGAGGTGCATTGCCATATTTAGCACAGCCTCTGGCTTCAAAAGCCAATACAAGTGGGTCGAGCAGATGGTAATAGTAACGATAGCGCGCCTGATAGGATTGATAGGTATTACTGCTACCAAAGAACTCATCATTAAACATGGCATCAAATTCGAATCGTTGACCCGAATAAGCATTGGTTTGATTGTCTCGGGTGTCGTATTGGACTAATAGGCCTGCACCATTGGCCTTCGCCTTACCTATTTCATCTTCAGTATTACCTTCGACATTTTCACCTTCGCCACTGCTAGAGAAGGTTTGTTCGTTATTGATGAGCCTAAATTGGCCGCCAACAAACCAATTCTCGCCGACATTGCGTAGCAATTGTCCCTTAAGCAAGGTGCCTTTAATGTTCCAATCAAGCCCCTTGCCACTTTCTGTATATTTGCTGTCGAGCAGTGTGAGCTTTAGAGCGACGTAAGCAGCGGCGCCTGTGAAGCGCCACTTATCTTCATCCCAGTAGTTTTGCTGCATCAATCCATAGGCGTAGCTGTCGTTATCGGTATAAGCGGCTACCGCTTGGGTTGTCGATGCTGGTTGAGCCGCCTTTTGAGCTGCAGATTGGCCATAATAATAGGCGCCAGCGATAACTAACCCGGTACCAATTGTGGGGTCGGCAACAGGAATAGGCACAGCGACAAAATCCCCTTTCTGGGCCTTAAGCCTTGTATCCTCATCACGTAAGTCCGGTGTCCATTCAGGGATGATGCTGTTAACCCCATAGGAGCCTGTGCTAGTACTTTGGTGGGTGTGACTTGTGCTTTGCAAGTTTGGATTTATCGTTTGCGGTTTTAGGTCATGTTGACCACCACTTTGCTTAAGTGGCGCATCATCAGTCGCTATCTCTTGCGCTAAGCCCAAAGTTGATACTGACCAGCTAGCGAGTAGGAAAACTGTCAAAGTAATCCAGCTATAGCTTTTTCGCGCGCAGAGGCGTAACTGCTCTACAGACTGCATCGGTATCTTCCTTAACCACAGAGTGAAACTATAGGTTAGCAGTTTGTTTGATTTAAGTAACTGTTTTGCTGTTGCCTTTTATAGTTAAAACCTCAACTTAATGGTAAAAGGGGACTTGATAAAGTCCCCTTTTTTCTAAGCACTAGACATTGCTTACTCCATCGTTTAAGCCATCTAGATAGGGCTAGTTCTACCGACCATTATTTGCCTTTTAGTACTCTGGCGCCATCTTGTACCGAGCGATAGAACTTACTTTGGTTGCGGTCTTTAGCTCGTTTTTGAGCTAAGGTCGCGCTGTTGAGCGCTTGCTCCCTCAGTAACTTCTGATAGCTGGTTAAACGCCTCGCATCAAGCTCTCCTTTGCTTATTGCAGCTTGAACCTTACAACCTGGCTCTGTTAGATGCTGACAATCTCCAAAGCGGCACAAGTTTGCTAAGGCGATTATCTCTTCGAATGTTTCGCTAACTCCATGCTCACAATCGGCGAGCTGTAGCTCTCTCATGCCGGGAGTGTCAAGCAGTAGGCCTCCGGCAGGCATTTGATGCAAGGAGCGTCCCGTTGTTGTGTGACGTCCTTTACTATCATCTTCTCGAATTGCTGAGGTAGATTGTGCACTAGCACCTAACAAGGTATTGATTAACGTAGATTTACCTACGCCAGAAGAGCCCATGACGGCAATGGTTTGACCTAAGCCGCAATAGGTATGTAGTGAAGCCACACTCTCTTTAGAGAGTGAATTAACTGTCTCTATCATAGCTAAAGGAGAGATAGCTAAAAGTGCCTGCGTGTAAGCATGAATATCATCACACATATCTGCTTTTGTTAGCACAAAAACAGGCGTGACTTCAGCTTCTTTCGCTAGCGCCATATAGCGTTCAATTCGCCCTAGATTAAAGTCTTTATTCAATGACGAAACGATAAATACGGTATCAACATTGGCAGCAATGAGCTGGGTTTTAACTTTGCTCCCTGGTGCCTTTCGACTAAATAGAGAAAGTCGCGTTAACCGCTGCTGAACACTATTTTCTAAGTTAAGTGTGAGCCAATCACCCACAGTGATCTCAGGCATCTTATCTGTGATAGGAATGCTGAGCTCGCCAGTTGCAGTTTGAAGATCTAGCTGACTTCGGTGACAGGCCATGACCTTTGCAATGATAAGATCGTTACGGCTGTCTCCCATCAGTTGCTGAGCAAAGAAGGGGCGCCAGCCAAGGCTTGCCAGTGAGGTATCGTTAAGGCTTAAATCAGCAGAAGTATTGCCGTCATTGCTCAAGGGGCTTTGGCTATGACTTTCACCTTGACTGTCGATATGACGGTGAGTTGGTGTTGCTACTGATGAGCGAGAGTTTGACTTGATTGAAGAAAATCGGTTTAAATTTTTCATTTTTATCCCAGCGCAAAGCGCCTGAACTTAAGTGTTCGGGGATCATCAATAAACCTAAGGTGTATCTGAGGATCCCGGTGTTAGTCGTTAATGATGCGCAAATGGCAAACAACAACGATAGAAACAACCGGGCAGTAGCGCTAATCGCTTAAGCTGAGGCGCCTATTGCCCAGTTAAACCCTGTAACAATCATCAATTCATCTCCTATCTGTAGCTGTGTCGTAAGTGGGATTGAAACTCTTGTCCAATGCCACTCTTACTCAATATCTGTGTAATAAAGACAGACCATAGCAATTTTTCGGTTAACTCTCTACTTATTCTGCTTACGCTTGTGAAGCGACTCAAGTTTACAAACTCTTACATCTTAGTGCCGTTATCTCATTCCCCCTAACAGGGGAAAGCAAGTGGGGGGTTGCCATTCACGGCTATCTATTTTGGCGGGATGAATCCAACAAAATCATTGGCTAGTACAAAGCACCTAGTTAAATATTTGTTAATTGGTCGCTTTCACAGTGAAAGATAACGATAGGAGTCAAACACTTCACCGACTAGATGTTTGGTTGGATATACATTGGGTGTGAGTTCAAATTCAACAATAACAGGTAGTTACACTTGCCGGTCAAAAAGATTACTATCATGTTTGAATTATTTACCGTATAACAATTAAGATATAACAAGCCAGAAACATATTATTTCTAAGATATGACGCCCTATCGTAGGTTGGTTGCAGGTGAGTGATTAGTGTGCGGTCTTCATTGACACTATCGCGACTCAATTAAAACAATAAATACCCTACAGATGGGGGGAGCAACCAATGATGGCTAAAGCATACCTAACCACAGACAGACTCAACAATCGAATGCACCCTATTGCGCTTGGCATTGCGCTGGCAATAGGCTCATATTCAACGACTGCGATTGCACAGGATAAAGATCACACTTCCCATGAACAGGTTCAGAAGCAGCATCATGATGCCGCTGAGCAAGCAAGAGTAGATCAAGAAGCGGAGCGTAATGCAGCGCCTGCGATTGAAGTTATTCAGGTTACAGCGCGTCATCGTGTAGAGAGCATGCAATCAACCCCTATCGCGATAACCGCTTTCAATGCCGAGCAGATGAAAGATGCCAAAATCGAAGGCTTAGGTGATATCGCAGGGCGTACCCCTGGATTTCAGATGAACGCTTATACCTCGAGTGAGCCTGAGTTATTTATGCGCGGTATCGGTAGTGATATTGAAAGTGCTGGTGCTGCTGCCGCTATTGGTATGTATGTCGATGGTGTGTATGTTTCTCGTGGTACTGCATCAGCGATGGATCTCTATGATCTGCAGAGTGTTGAAGTATTGCGTGGCCCGCAAGGGACACTTTACGGCAAGAATGTTGTGGGTGGTGCGATTAACTTTATCACTAAAAAACCACAATTTGATGAGGCGGAAGGCAGTGGTGAAGTGACCATGGGTAACTATGGTTTATGGGAAGCTAAAGGCTATGTGACTGGCGGCTTGTCAGACAATCTAGCGGGTAAGATAGCTTACAGTGGCTATATGCGTGATGGTTATGGCGAGAATACCTATACAGGTAATGAGGCAGACTCACTGGACCGTAATTCAACTCGAGCCCAACTGCTTTATACGCCTGCCGATGATCTAGAGATATTATTCTCTGCCGGACATTCTCAATCAAAAGGCGTCCCCCGTGTTAAACATATCGGTTATAGCGCTGGACGAAATGCCCCATTTATTAGTGACGATCCACGTAAAGATGAAAACAGTATCGATGGTCATGAAAACTCACAAACTGACAGTTTAAGCATGAAGATTGACTGGTTTACCGATGTGGGGACATTCACTTCGATCACCGCTTATCGTGATAACGAATATGATATCTATGAAAATGCCGCAGCGGGTTTAGTCGATAGCTCTCAAGTATTCGACCCTTGGGGCGACCCTGCCGATAATACCGTTGGCTCAGATGAGGAGTTAGCTGCACTTCAACCCGATGATGAGTGGTTATCGACTAAGGCTGAACAATCTTCGCAGATCTCCCAAGAATTTCGTCTTGCCAGTGGCGATGGCGCCTTTAGCTGGTTAGGCGGCCTGTTCTTTATGCAAGAAGATATTAGCCGTCAGGAAGATGTGGACTACTGGTTCCATACGCAGTGGGGCACTACAGCTGGTAATGTTGCTAACACGACCGACAATACCACCACCAGTTATGCAGCATTTGGTCAGGCCTCTTATGAGTTTACCGATGCGCTAACAGTCACTGCAGGTCTTAGATATAGCCGAGATGATAAAGACTTTACCGCAGGCGCTTCAGGTCGTCGTTTCGATAACTGGGATAACATGCATGAAGATCTTGATGGTAATCGTGTAGATAGTTATACCGTGAGTACAACAGACTCTTGGTCTGAATGGACGCCAAGCTTAAATGTCGACTATCAAGCAACACGAGATATGTTCTTCTACTACTCATTGGCTAAGGGCTATAAGTCCGGTGGCTTTAATGGCGAAGGTATGGAAAAAGCAGTTGAAGCGGTTATGCCTTTTGCCCCTGAGATTGCTTGGAACAATGAGATTGGTTTTAAAACACAATCCTTTGAGAATCGCTTTAGATTAAACGGCGCCATCTTCTACACAGAATATACAGATATGCAAAACCAGGTCTGGGTTGAAACCGGTGAAAACACGCCTGATAACTTGCAAACCATGAATGGCAGTGGTGTGGCTAAAGGGGTTGAGCTAGAGATGATTGCTCTACTGACTGAAAGCTTCAGCTTAAACGGCAGCTATGGTTACCTCAATTCGGAATTTACTGATGATTTTATCGTAAACGAAGATGAGAACTATAAAGGTAACACCATGCGCCGAGCGCCTGAACATACCTTTAATATCTATGCGAACTACGAGTGGGAGATTGAAAGTTTAGGTGATGCCAGTGCGCGTATTAATTACCAGTATCAAGATGAATACTTCTTTGATAACTCCAATGATCCACTGACTCAGGTAGATTCAGAGTTTAGTGTCGATATGGTGTTAACCTTGAAGAGCTTTGATGATACTTGGGCTCTGCAGTTATGGGGTAAGAACCTGACTGATGAGCTTAATATCGGCTCAACCACTGTTTACGCTGCATGGGATGACACGGTTTATAACGCCTATAAGCCACCACGCACTTACGGTGTGACTTTCTCTTATAACTTCTAAGAATGGTTGTTAATTATTGAAGCTTGTTAGAAAAAACGCAGATTTTAATCTGCGTTTTTTCTTATTAGCTTATCTCTATTTTTTGCTGTGTTGATCAGCTAACGTAAACAAGGCATCGATTGCAGTGAAGAAAGTCGCTATCATTGACGGACCGCTTGGTTTACCAAAGCTAGAAAAAATGGATACTGTTGTTCCTGTATTCCAATCGATGACATTCCATTGACCGTTGACGCCAACCATAGCACTGATAGGCCTGCCGTTGAGGGAAATGGTGCGGAATTGGTCAGCGTAGAATCCTTCTCCTGCGACTTGTTCCTGATTATCTGTAAACTTCCAAGCTTGCTTAACTGCGTCATCACCATTTCTTAGACGTTCGATAAAACTGAGTGGAAGAATCTGCTCTCCCTTAAAGTTCTTTCCCTCATTCGCGATCAGATTCATTGCGATAGCAAAGTCACGAGTTGTCATATTTAAGCCACCACTGTATGGCATGCGATCATGGTTTAGGTCAAGAAAGGCGGCAACAGGCTCCTGAAAACCACCTTTCTTCCAGAGTTCTTGCTCCATAAATGCATTAAATGACATTCCTGTTGCTGCAGCTATTGCTCGCTCTGCACTGAGTCCAATGATCTCCGTGTTAACACATTTATAGTTGTAACCTACGCCAGGGGCGACAGGTTTAACTTTGTTTGCTAGGATTTTTAAGAACTCTTCAATGCCATCTAGGCGGCCGTGGGCGCCACTTTTATTAATCACTTTTCCGTCTAGAGTATCAAAACCGTTGTATCCAGAGGCTAATGGCATAGCCCAATCCCAAGTTGACCACTCTCCCATAGACCAGTGATAACCATTGTCATCATCATATTTGCTGTCTATCGTACGAATTCCTGAACGCATATCGCTGAAATTGCGAAGCGGTTGCCCAGCTAAAGGGGAATGTTTAAATTCGGGAATCCATTTCTCAATTTTATCATTGTATGAGATAAACCCTTTTTCTACGGCGATGGCCAGCACCATTGAAGTGAAGGACTTACTGGCTGACATCAAATGGTTCTTTGTTTTTGTGTTAGTCCCGTTCCAATAGTCTTCTGCGATGATGGTGCCATCTTTTGTCATCACCACATAATTATGTATGTTTGCCCTGTCCCTCATAAAGGCATACAAATCCATTGACTGATTTCCTGCAAATACATGATGATTTGATAGCTCGATGGGTGCTGTTAACTTGAGCGGCATTTTATCACCATGTTCAATGATGGCATGTTTGTGAAATAGATGAGCATCGGGGTAAGTGTAAGCCCCTAGGTGCTGCTCTTCCCAATTGGCTATTCCCGCTCCGAATGTATTTAGCCCTTGTTCAATTTTTTGATTAGGCTGATGTACAACCACTGCATTTGCTTGAAAAATAGATGCTAAGGAAAGTGATAAAATGACAAGGGACTTTTTCATAAAAACCTCTTTTTGCATTGACTGTAAACAGTTTGGCTTAAATAGATATGGTCGTTTTGGTTGAGTAAGCATGTTTAAAAATAGTAAGACAGACTTAACTCAAATAGGTGGTCGTTATCGATCATATCTAAGCGCTGGCCGATATGAGCAATATCTGCTGAAGTGCGTGTAAAAGTGTGCGAAGCCTCTAGCCACCACTTTCCTGAGTGAGTGATCGGCGCACCGTAACCAGTCTTTACTTTAAAGGTGTTTACGTCGGCTTTGCCGCTTTTTCCATCAGTAGATTGAGTGTCTAAATACATATATTGCGGTTGGAAAATAAGGTAATCACCTCGATCACTGATTGACCAAGAGCCGAAAAGATTTGCTTGATAGCCTTTCATATCAAAAGGAGCAGCACCAGCTTCTGCACGGCCTTGTACATAAGCTAAGTTGGGAAAGATGGAAATTGAGTCAGTGAGCTGAGCTTTAGCGATTGCGCCGAGTGCAATGATATCAGTACTTACTGATGCATCATTATCTGAGCTCATTTTCCAGCTCTTCATATAATCAACTGAAAAACCAATTTGTGGCAACACACCTTCGGATACATCAAACACTTGGAAATAGCGTAGGCGAGTATCCTGAGGAAGATGAGAGTCACCTGCGGATTTTGTTGCAGTTTTATGTTCAATTAAACCTAAAAAACTATTGCCTTGTGAGTATTGTCCTGCAATACCACCCATAACACTTATTTCTCCATCGTTTGAGTAAACACCACTTACAAAGGAGTTAACTGCAGTTAAATCTGATGGGTCAATGTCATTGGCTTGCACTGGAAAAGCCACAATGTTGATTAAAGAGATATATGTTATTGTTTTCGAAATAAATGATGTATTCATATTGGGCCTATATAAACGTCAATATCCGGGCTAAATGCGTATCGATAGCCTTGGGAGCCAGGTGTAAATTATTTATTACAGCTTGGTGCTCTAGCTGCACTAATACTTAACTAGTAGTTTTTGATATGAACTTCTGGATGGGTGGAGTCAGTTTTAATAAACATATCGACCTCAGTGCCATTGATTTCAAAATAAGTAGAGGTCACAGTTCCCATCATTTCACCTCGTCCTTTCCATAAAGGCTTATCTTCAGCAAATTGTTGCGAAACAGACTTAGGGGTATCAATTGATGCACTAGCTATAAATGTGTCTGCAGCTTTCTGTCTCTCTAAGCTGTGGGCTGCAAAGCTATGGTTAACGAAATCTTTATCTACAAATAGTGAGTGATTTGCGTGAGCTTGCTTATCTAAACTGGCGTAATTTACTTTGCCGCCAAAGTTATTTTCGATATTCAGGACTGCTTGATGCGCATCTACAACGGTATAAGCAAAAAAAGCTGTATAGGAGTCATGGTTTTGGAATATATCGATTAACTCTTTGGGCTGTATGATGTTGTAAGCTTCCCAACTTAAATAAAACGAAGGTGTGGCATCATCAGCTAAAATCTCGCCTTGAACATTTTGGCGGGCAGTGCCTTCGTCGGCCATTGTATTCATTAGTAAGGCTTGACCACCTTTACTGACACCACCATAAGGAATAAGCCCCGCCCATGTTTGAATCACACGTCTATTACCATCCGTATCGGTATGGTTTAGTACGATGAGCCCTTCATAGTTAATGCCCATGTAATCAAAGTTAGCTTGAGCCCAAGCTTTTCCTTGTTTGTCTGACATTCCCATTACGGTACACTTTGCTGGCTCGCTGGGGTTGTAAGCGGGTTTGTCGGACTGTAAAAAGCCCATTCCACCATTTCTTTGGCTCTCAAGAATAGCTTCATCTGACATGCCAACGGCCAATAACAGATTTGGATCACGATTTAATGCTTCCGCAAGGCCACCTATGTATGCAGCTGCATCTGGACTAGATTTTTGTAATTTTCCGTAAATGTTTTGGCTATCGAAAGACTTAGAAAGGCTAATCACGTTTAAGCCTGGAAGCATGACTCCTAGCATATTGTTAAAGCGATCAATGCTATCTAAGATTTGATCTTTCGCGACATCACCAAGATGCTTTCCGAGTTCATAGGAACTGCCTGTAAACTGGACTTCAGCAATTTGATCTGTGTGCTGGATAAGTTCTGCCTGAGCAGGAAAAGCGAAAACTGAAGCTATAGTAATAGATAAAGCCGTAATTGTGTTTTTCATAAAAACCTCTGAAGACTGTTTACTAAGAATGACAAAGCGCCTTGGTGGTACTCGTTCTTGGGTTGTTCCTGTTTCAGTGATTGTATGGTCGCACTTTGGTGATAATGGTGGATCATTATTAGTTATAGTGATCCATAGATATGGTGGTTAGATATGCTGTAACGCCTTTGTTGTGGGCATTTGAGTGCAGAGGAGTGGAGAAATACTCAGTTTATGCCATTGGTCATTTAGAGTGAGGGCTTAACAAGTTCTAATAAAGTGAATGCTGTTTTTACGTTAATGTTGATGGTTGATAACCTTATTAGCAGTGTGTGATTCACTTTACGCCTTAGTATCAGTTTCGATTCAATATGAGTGAGAGTTGGAAGTCAGCTTGGTTCAAAAAGTAGTTAAAACTGTTTGTTTTTAATTGTTCATTTCAGGACGTAATCAGCGATCCCCTTATTATCCCGTTAGGGGTTGCCATTAATCGCAATCCAGAATGGAAAACTCCCCACAGAAAATCTTCGTTCAATGACTAAGGTGTTGGCATTGATGACCAGTACCTGATTGTCTTTTGTCAGTGTTACATAGATTTTTTGGCTGTCCTTGCTGCTGCGTATTCCGTGTGGTCCCTGACCGACTATAAGGTGTTTAGCCGTTAGGCTAACAGGATCTATGATGGTGATTTTATTGTCGCCAATAGCAGCTGTGGCAACAAAACTGTTATCGGGTGCGACATCGATACCGCCATGGCCATTCCCCACTTTTATGAGTTTGATGACCTGACCTGTTTCAAGTTCAACGACAGCGACATGTTGGACAAAGTCCCGCACATAAGCGTATTTTTCATCAGCAGATAGGTCTAGGTTGTGGGGGCCTGTAATACCTGGAACAGGTATTACCTTAATCACAGTGTGTTGAACCGCATCAATAACACCTATCCCTGCACCGCCTTGAAGCGTCACGTAGGCTAAAGCGCCATTGCGAGTGAAGCGTATATTGTGGGGGGCCTTTTCTACATTAATGGTATGGGTGGTACTCATAGATGCAATATCAACTACGCTGATCGTGGATGATGCTTCATTGCTGACATAGACTTGTTGGCCATTGGGGTGGACTTTGACCCCTTTCGGAGAGCGACCCACTGGAATAATTGCCACCTTCTTACCTGTCTCTGTATTAAAGACATATAACTTTCCGCTGCTTGGGCTGGTTGAGAATAGCTGCTTCCCATCGGGGGAGATCGCGGTATAAAGCATATTAGGCCCGCCATCCCAGGTACGCTGAGAGGGAAAAGTTTCGATGGCACCACAACCTTTCATAGTGACAAAAATCGTGTCGGGAAATTCAGCCTCTGTCGCTTCAAAAGATGCAATAGAGCAACTGGTTGAATCAGGAGGCATGTTAGATGCAATTTTTATGTTTGCACTGGATTCAGACTTTGGACTAGGCTCTGGCTTAGATATCGGGAGCTTAGAGTAATAGCTGGCAAGCTTGATGATATCCTGTTCACTTAAACTTGCTGCAATCAACTGCATGCTAGCTTCTTGTCGGTGACCTTGCTTAAATGCTTGGAGTTGTTTGATGAGGTAAGCGTGCTTCTGGCCCGCTAGGTTGGGGTATTCTGAAGTTAGGCCGATACCGTCGAAACCATGACAGCTTGCACAAGTTTCAGCAATATTTTTGCCATCTTTAAGGTCTCCAATCTGCTCAGCTTGCACCAGGTTTAGAGCAAAAAGAGACAGACTGAGTATCAAGGCTTTCCATGACGGACGCCATGACTGATGCCCTCGCTTATTCCATGATCTATTCCATGACCTATTCCAAGATCGATGAGTTAGCCATAGGGTGAGTCGTCGAGTCGCTCTTGTATCAATCAAAACCTTCTCCGCTGAGGCTGTCTTAGGTTAATTATAGCTTTTGTAATTGCTGACGAATGCTCACTTCAATAAATGTTAATCTAGGCTTCACCCCTGAGATCTTCTCGAATAGGCATACTGTGCAGCAAAAAATCAGGCCATAGAAAAATTACTTTTTTATCAGGCCGCTTAACTAGGATTATCTTGTGCGCATAGCTTCAAAAATATCGTTTATTTTGACCCTCATCTCCATACTGTTACTTCTTAGCGTATTGACTGGTTGCTCTAGTGTGCCCATGAAAAGCCCTTCGAACATGATTGGCTATAAAGAGTCAGGCAAAGCCTCTTTCTACGCGATGAAGTACCAGTTTAGGCAGACTGCAAGTGGCGAGCGGTTCAATCAATATTCAGATACTGCCGCCCATAAGACATTACCTTTTGGCGCTAAGGTGAAGGTGACCAATATTAAAAATGGTAAAAGCGTCATCGTGAAAATAAACGACCGTGGGCCATTTATTAAAGGGCGCATTATTGACCTTTCTCGTTCAGCATTTTCAGCAATAGGTCACTTAGATTCAGGCGTGATAGAGGTGGAAATAGAAGTGATAAAGTGATGGTCTCTAATTAGCTCTGGAGAGTCGTAAGCTTGCCCCATTATTATATTGAATAAAATGGGGCAGTCTTTTTAGGTTGATACAGTGCTAGCCTTGCTTGATTAAGTTTGCTTCTTCTCTAAGGGCTTCAAGGAGTGACTGACAAACAGGTGGAAGTTCACGGTTAGCTCGGGTTGTAATGCCTATGCGGCCCGACTCTGTGCCTAAGTCTATAGGCAGTTTTTTCAATAGACCTATCTCAGAGTATGTTTTGATCACTTGGTCGGGAAGGGTAGAGATCATATCCGTCTCTTTTAGCAAGGTACGGTTTGCCAATATAGATACAGACTCTACTGCGTTAGCAGGCACGTTTAGCCCTTCACGGTGGAAGATATCATCTATCTCCTTTCTGAGCAGGGTTTCTCTTGGGGGCAAGATCCACTCATATTTAAGCAGATCTTTAAGGCATAAATCGATTTTTGATTGCAATGGGTGATCGGCGCGTGAGACCAAAGAGACTGGGTCTTGATATAGCACCTCATTAGCCAGCTGCTCTTCATCAGAAAACTCTGAAATTCGGCCAACCATGATATCGATATCATCGATTTTCAAGGCTGACATCAACTTATCAGCTGTTCCTTCAACGATAACGATAGAGACATTAGGCCGCTCTTGCTTGAGACGCGCTATCGCTTTAGGCAATAGCGTGGCACTTGCCGCCAGTAAAGTACCGACAGTCACGCGGCCTGATAAGCCCCCTTGCAGTGTCGAGAGCTCTTCACTGGCATGTTTCACCTGTGACAGAACCAATTTGGCGTGCTTGATCAGCACATCACCGTACATCGTTGGCACCACACCGCGAGATGAGCGGTCGAAGAGCTTTAGATCAAGCGCATTTTCAATATCACGAATAATCTTAGTGGCTGCAGGCTGCGCCATATTGAGCAACTGAGCGGCTCTAAAGATATTCTGCTGTTCACCAACGGTGACAAGTAATCTTAAATATTTGAACTTGAGCCTAGAGACTAAGTGTCTTTCTAATGTATTTGGATCCATGGCGAGGCCTCGTTTTTAAGAGTCGTTCTGACACCTTTAAGTTATATCAATATCAATATAGTTAAAAGGGGTAGATATAAGTTTTTTGTATTAGTTTGAAACCACTTTTCACCCATCCAACTGCTATCTAAAAAAACATATACCAAGCTGGTAAATAGTTATTTTTCTATTATGTCGCCATTGCGTACAGTGGATTCATACCGAAACAAGTCACTAACAAATGTTATTCAGTACCCGCTTAGTGCCTGTATTCAGCTTGTAATCTAGCGTTAGGGTGAACTCATGCAACAGAACTCTTCAACAACTTCTGACAATAAAAATAACACTGCGATTCCTCACGCCGATGGCATATTAATGAATTATGTCGCTGGTGAATTTGTTGACACGAAACAGCACTTTGAAAATATAAGCCCGGTTGATGGCACTGTAATTAACCTGGTTGCCGAGGCCGATAAAGACTTAGTCGATCATGCTGTTGCATCGGCGAGAGCCGCCCTTGAAGGTGAGTGGGGCAAGATGACATTGGCTAAGCGGTGTGAATTACTGCATAAGGTTGCAGACGGTATTGAGGCACGCTTTGATGAGTTTGTTGCCGCCGAGATGGCAGATACCGGTAAGTCATTTTTCCAAGCGCGCACTATTGATATTCCTAGAGGTGCGGCCAATTTTCGTGCCTTTGCCGACATGGTCAAATCCCAATCAAGCGAGTGTTTTCACACCGATACCCCCGATGGCCGCGGCGCACTTAACTACTCAGTGAATAAACCCTTAGGTGTCGTCGCTGTGATAGCCCCCTGGAACCTCCCTTTGCTTTTGATGACTTGGAAGCTTGCCCCTGCGATGGCGGCGGGCAATGTGGTTATTGCCAAACCTTCAGAAGAGACGCCCGCGACGGCAACCTTGCTCGCCGAGGTGATGGATAGCGTGGGTATACCAAAAGGGGTGTTTAATTTAGTGCATGGCTTTGGGCCTGGTAGTGCAGGTGAGTTTCTGACCGGGCACGAGGGCGTTGATGCTGTCACCTTTACCGGAGAGTCGCGCACAGGCTCTGCCATCATGAAAGCCGCAGCCGATGGAGTGAAGTCATTATCTTTTGAGCTCGGTGGTAAAAATGCCGCCATCGTGTTTGCCGACAGTGATTTTGAAGAGGCGGTTAATGGCACGGCTCGCTCGGTATTTACCAATGGCGGTCAGGTCTGTTTGTGCACTGAGCGCGTCTATGTCGAGCGCAGCATATTCGACAAGTTTGTCGCGGCGATGAAGCTAAAGGCTGAGGCGCTCAAGATAGGTTGGCCGCTCGATGAAGATACCGATATGGGGCCAGTTATCTCCCATAAACACAGAGATAAGGTCTTGTCATATTACGCCTCGGCGCGTGATGAAGGCGCCAATGTGATCACAGGTGGCGGGATCCCTCAGTTTGGTGATGAGCGTGATAACGGCGCTTTTGTAGAGCCCACCATTTTTACCGGTTTATCTGAACGAGCAAAAATTCAGCGAGAAGAGGTCTTTGGCCCTCTTTGCCATATCACTCCTTTTGATACTGAAGCGCAGGCGATTGCACTGGCCAATGGCAGTGACTATGGCTTGGCAGCCACCGTTTGGACCACAAACCTTCAGCGTGCACACCGCGTCGCCCAGCAGATGGAAGTGGGGATCGCTTGGGTTAACTCATGGTACTTGCGAGATCTAAGAACGCCATTTGGCGGGGTAAAACTCTCAGGTGTGGGTCGTGAAGGCGGGGTGCACTCACTGGCATTTTATGCTGAGCCAATGAACATCTGCATCAAGTTATAGAGAAAGGATTAAGTGATGAGTAAGAGTAATTCAACAACGATTAGCAACAAGATCATCAGTGTTGCAGCAACGCTTAGAGAAGCGGCTGAAACGGGTACACCGTGTGCCTGCGTTAGACATCAGCTTGATGAGATGTGTATCGAATCGGCCTATCAGGTTCAGCAAGTTAATCATCAAGTTTGGCAAGAGCAGGGGCGCCGTCCGGTGGGCTGCAAGATAGGGTTAACCTCTAAGTCAGTTCAAACACAGCTGGGCGTCAGTCAGCCTGATTTTGGCTTGCTTTACGCCGATATGTTTGTTGCCGACGGTGATCAAATCGCCATTGACCAAGTGTCCCAGCCAAAAGTTGAAGCTGAGATAGCCTTAGTACTTGGACAAGATCTCAACATGAGTATGCCAACGGTGGCTGACATTATCAGCGCAACGGCTTATGCGCTACCTGCGATAGAGATTGTTGGTAGCCGCATCGCCAATTGGGATATCAATATCGTCGATACCATCGCCGATAACGCTTCATCAGGTATGTTCGCTTTAGGTGGCTCACCAAAGAAGCTAGAGGATCTGGATTTAAGATTGTGCGGCATGGTGATGGAGCGCCGCGGCGAGCAAGTATCAGTTGGTGCTGGGCAAGCTTGTCTGGGTCACCCTCTTAACGCGGCTGTTTGGGTGGCTCGGACTTTTGCTGAGCGTGGCCAGCATTTAAAAGCGGGTGACATCATCTTAACTGGGGCGCTAGGCCCTATGGTCAGCGCAGAGCCTGGCGATCAATTCGAAGCACGTATCTCGGGCCTTGGCTCTGTACGCGTCGGTTTTGCCAAAGAGGATTAATACCATGGCCAATAATCAAGTGTTATCTCAATCAGATAAGAGCAAAAAAATTAAGGTAGCCATCATAGGCTCGGGCAATATCGGCACCGATCTAATGATCAAAATCATGCGCACCTCTGAGGTATTAGAGATGGCGGCTATGGTGGGTATCGATGCCACATCGGATGGCCTTGCTCGTGCAAAACGTCTCGGCGTTGCGATCACTCACGAAGGGATTGACGGCTTAGTTGCACTGCCTGAGTTTGAGCAGATTAAAGTGGTGTTTGATGCCACATCAGCAGGCGCCCATAAGCATCATGACAAAATCTTGCAGAGTTACGGCAAGCAAGTGATCGACTTAACGCCTGCCGCTATCGGTCCCTATACCGTTCCGGTTGTGAATATCGATGAGCATCTAGAGGCGGGTAACGTCAACATGGTGACCTGTGGCGGCCAAGCGACCATTCCTATGGTGGCAGCGGTAAGTCAATTATTGCCTGTGCCATATGCTGAGATTATCGCTTCTGTGTCATCAAAATCTGCAGGTCCTGGTACCCGCGCCAATATCGATGAGTTTACCCAGACGACAGCCAGCGCCATAGAGCAAGTTGGCGGGGCGAAAAAAGGTAAGGCGATCATTATTCTCAACCCCGCTGAGCCGCCAATGATCATGCGCGATACCGTGTTTGTACTCAGTGACTTGCCAGAAGACCACGGTAAAACACAAGCCGATGTGGCAGCGTCTATCGAAAAAATGGTCGCTGCGGTTCAATCCTATGTGCCTGGTTATCGCTTAAAGCAGCAGGTGCAGTTTGAACGTTTTGAGAAAGACTCCCCGCTGCATATTCCTGGTTATGGCGATTTTGCAGGTCTTAAGTCATCAGTCTTTTTAGAGGTTGAAGGCGCGGCTCATTACTTGCCAGCTTACGCAGGCAATTTAGACATCATGACATCGGCCGCTTTAGGCACCGCAGAGCAGATTGTGCGCTGTAAATTTGCCGCGCAGCTGGCATAAGGGGAGATTTGATATGACTGATTCAACCAACACAGTTTCAACCAATAACAAGTTGTACATTCAAGATGTGACCCTACGTGATGGCATGCATGCCATACGTCACCAGTACAGCATTGAGCATGTGCAGACGATTGCCAAAGCCTTAGAAACCGCAGGCGTTGATGCGATTGAGGTCGCCCATGGCGATGGCTTAGGTGGCTCAAGCTTTAATTATGGCTTTGGTGCCAACACAGATAAAGAGTGGATTGAGGCCGTAGCCGATGTCGTTACTCACGCTAAGCTGACCACGCTCATTCTGCCAGGTATTGCAGTGAAGGAAGACCTTAAGTGGGCGTGGGATGCAGGAGTGCGCTCAGTACGTGTTGCGACCCATTGCACGGAAGGTGATATCTCCCGTCAGCACATCGAATATGCTCGTGAGCTCGGCATGGATACCGTGGGTTTCTTGATGATGTCCCACATGAATAGTCCTGAAAAGCTGGCTGAGCAGGCCAAGCTGATGGAGTCCTACGGCGCACAAGCTGTGTATGTGGTCGACTCAGGTGGCGCGATGAATATGGATGATGTGGCGGCGCGGGTACAAGCCTATAAAAAGGTGTTAAAACCTGAAACTGAAATTGGCATTCACGCTCACCACAATTTGTCACTGGGCGTCGCGAACTCAATCGTTGCCGCGCAAAACGGCGTCAATCGTATTGATGCTTCACTTGCAGGTATGGGCGCTGGTGCGGGTAATGCACCGCTTGAGGTGTTTATCGCAGCCGCGAGCCGATTAGGTTGGGATCATGGTACAGATCTATACACCTTAATGGACGCTGCCGATGACCTAGTGCGTCCCCTGCAAGACCGTATCGTACAAGTCGACCGTGAAACCCTGTCTCTTGGCTATGCCGGTGTTTATTCAAGCTTTTTACGTCACGCAGAGAAAGCCGCTCAGACCTATGGTCTCGATACTCGAGAAATTCTCGTGGAGCTGGGGAACCGCAATATGGTGGGGGGCCAAGAAGACATGATAGTCGATGTGGCGCTGGATATTCTTAAAACTAAAGCAAAAGACATTAGGGTGGGAAGTTAATATGAGCCAGCAATCAAATCCAGCATTAGCAAGTGTTGCCGAGATAGTCGATGGCGCTGCGATGAATGCCGAGGCTATTGAGCAACTGTCCCATCAAGGTCATGAGTTAACTCTGACTCAAGCCTATGAAGTACAAGCACTCTCTGTTGCCCGTCGTATTGAACGTGGCGAGCGATTAGTCGGCATCAAGATGGGCTTTACTAGCCGCGCCAAGATGTTGCAGATGGGAGTCGATGACCTGATCTGGGGCCCTTTAACAGATGCCATGGCGATTGAAGATGGCGGCGAAACAGATTTTAGCCGCTACATACATCCAAGAGTGGAGCCTGAGATCGCTTTCTTATTGAAAAAGCCGCTATCAGGGCAAGTGTCTATGAGTGAAGCGATGGCAGCGGTTGAAGCTGTGGCGCCAGCGCTTGAGATTATTGACTCACGCTACAGTAATTTTAAGTTCTCCCTTGAAGATGTGGTTGCTGATAACTGCTCATCGACCGGTTTTTGTATCGGGGCCTGGCAAGCGGCAGGACTCGATCTATCAAACCTTGGCATGGTGATGGAGATAGATGGCGTAGCCGCGAAAATTGGCTCGAGCGCTGCCATCTTAGGTAATCCTTATCGCTCACTTGTCGCCGCTGCTCGCGTTGCTGGTGAAGCGGGCAAGACCTTGCCTGCAGGCTCTATTGTACTGGCTGGCGCTGCGACGGCAGCAGAGGCGCTTACGCCTGGGGTTCACGTTAAATTGCACAGTGAAAAATTAGGCTGCGCTGAATTTACCGTCGCGAAATAAGCGTTTGATTCATGGTTATGAATGAGCGCTGAGTAACTGATTGAACAGAGAAGAATAATAAAAGGTGGACATGGATATGGCAAAAGATAGCCAAGTAATTAGTGGTAAAGCTAAGCCCAGAGGGACCTTCCCACACTATAAACGCGCTGGAGATTTTGTATTTGTTTCCGGCACCAGCTCGCGTCGCCCTGACAATAGTTTTGATGGCGTTGATGTCGATGAGATGGGCACGACCAATCTCGATATTCAGGCTCAGACCCGCACTGTGATTGAAAATATCGGTGACATTCTTATTGAGGCTGGTGGCAGTTTAAATGATGTGGTCGAGATCAGTAGTTACCTGGTCAATATGAATGATTTTGGTGGTTATAACCGCGTTTATAGTGAGTTCTTCGATGAAACTGGACCGAGTCGTACGACCGTTGCCGTGCATCAGCTGCCACATCCACATCTACTGATTGAGATAAAAGCCGTGGCTTACTGCCCTGTTAATAAAGAGAAAGGAGAATAACCATGGCGACTCCATTAATAAAGAGTGTTAGCAAGTTGGCCAGCTTTAATTTTCAGCAGTGGATTAAGGAGCATGAGCATCTATTAAAGCCACCAGTGAACAATAAGCTTATCTGGGAAGATGCAGATCTTATGGTGACAGTTGTTGGCGGCCCGAATCAACGTTATGACTACCATGACGACCCTGTTGAAGAGTTTTTCTATCAGATGAAAGGGAATGCTTTCCTGCGCATCATGACCGAAAATGGCCCTGAAGAGCTACATATGCAGGAGGGGGATATATTTCTACTACCCGCGCATGTACGCCATTCTCCCCAGCGCCCAGAAGAGGGCAGCATCTGTTTAGTGATTGAACCTAAGCGCCCTGATGGCGATAAAGATGCTTTCGAGTGGTATTGCCAAACGTGTAATCACTTAGTGCACCGCGCCGAGATGCAACTGGTCGATATTTCAAAAGATTTAGCGCCGGTATTTCAGGCCTTTGCCGCAGATGAAACATTGAGAACGTGCCCGAGTTGCAGCGCCATACACCCAGTAGCGGCAACGCCTGCACGTAATAATAACCAAGCAGAAGTTGAACTAGTCTAGCCATTGGCAGCAAAAAATAAGGATAGTTTATGACAGTCGTCGATATGCATACCCATTTCCTGCCAAAGCAGTGGCCGGATCTCGCTAAAAAGTTTGGCAGCCAAGATTGGCCCTGGATGAGACATACAGAGCCCGGTAAGGCGATGATCATGGTGGGGGACAAGGAGTTTCGCCCCGTTTATGAGGCGCTATGGGACCCTTCTGTTCGCCTGGAAGAGATGGACAGGGATAGCGTCGATATTCAGATTATGTGCGCCACACCTGTACTGTTTAATTATGAGCGCCCGGCGCATCAAGCAGCTGAGTGCGCAGAGATTTTTAATGATTTAGCATTGGAGATCTGTAGTCATAACCCAAACCGCTTAAAGGCGCTTGCCCAAGTACCATTGCAAGATATCGATGCTGCTTGTATCGAGGTTAGCCGAGCGAAAAAGACGGGGCATTTAGGGGTGCAAATTGGCAACCATGTCGGCAATAAAGATATGGATGATGAGGGACTCGTGACCTTCCTGCAGCACTGCGCGAGTGAAGATATTCCAGTTTTAGTGCACCCTTGGGATATGCTTGGCCGCGAAAGAATGAATAAGTATATGCTGCAGTGGCTGGTGGCCATGCCTGCTGAAACACAGCTTGGGGTGCTCTCACTGATACTCTCTGGTGCATTCGAGCGTATATCCAAAGATCTTAAACTCTGCTTTGCACACGGCGGCGGCAGTTTTGCCTTTCAATTAGGCCGCGTCGATAACGCTTGGAAACACAGAGACATAGTGCGCCAAGATTGTCCGAATATTCCATCATCTTATACAGACAGGTTTTATGTCGACTCAGCGGTATTCAGCAATGAGTCACTGGAGTTACTGACAAAAGTGATGGGGGATGACAGGGTGATGATGGGGTCTGACTCGCCATTTCCACTGGGAGAACAATCTGTAGGCAAGCTGGTTCGCGAGCATGATACCTTGTCTGAGCTGAGTAAACGCCGAATTTTAGGTGAGAACTCACTCAAGTTCTTTGGCATAGAGTAAGCGTAAAGCATCGACTATTTATGCTCTCAAGGGATTAAGTGTCTAACAATGGCTATCAAGGTGATAGCCATTTTTATGTCGCGTTACTGTTTACTGCGGGCCGCCCATTGCTTTGTACTCAATCAAATGTATCGCTTGTCCTGCGGGATCTTTGAGTACTGAAACTGAACCAATATAGGGGATCTCAAAGCTTGAGATCTCACTGGCTCCACCTGCTAAAGCTCGCTTTACTGAATCCGCTAGGCACTCAACCGTGGCATAGCCCACCCAAGCTGATTGAGATGTGTCGTTCTTACCAGCCAAAGTGCATTTTTAATCCTTTCTCTGTAGAGGAGCCTACATGCGGCTATCAGGCCATTATTAGTGGTAACACTTCTCTATTTGTCATTAGGCGTGTTAGTGAAGGCGCCTTTTTCTCTTTAATACGACACGCCATTCCGTTAAGCTCATAAAAGGACCATATAAAAAGTATGTTAGGGATGAGGGGAGATGTGCGCGGATAAAACCACAGAGCAGTTACAGGCTGAACTCAAGGCGTTACAAGATGAAAATCTTGCGCTAAAAAGGCAGAAACGCAGTGTCGAGGAGAAGTTATCTGCCGCTTTAGATGGCACTGGTTTGTGCCTATGGCAGCAACATATTCCCAGCGGCAACCTCACTATTTTTAATCGTGAGTGGGGGCATCTACTCGGTTACTCAGAACAAGAGCTTGCTGCTCACGTCGATAGCTGGAAGGGGAATTTACACCCTGAAGACAGAGATTGGGTGATTGCCGCTTTTGAAGATCATGTTGCGGGTAAGGCTGAGTCTTATCAAGCGGTACATCGCATGTTGCATAAAGATGGCAGTATTAGCTGGGTATCAGATAGAGGCCGTATCGTGGAGTATAGTGATGATGGCCAGCCACTTCGTATGATGGGCACCCATATCGATATCACTCAAGAGAAGCGCTACGAGCTAGATTTAGCCAGACTGGCTCATTGTGACCCTCTCACACACCTACTTAACCGCAAGGCATTTGAACAGGCTTTTTATGAGTATCAGGCGGTGAACGAACCTGGTGGAGGCGCACTGTTTTTTATCGACTTAGATGGTTTCAAGCTACTGAATGATAAGCATGGCCACCGACTAGGGGACCTGGTGCTCATTGATGTTGCTCAGACTTTACAAGATAAAGTCGGTGAGTTTGCCAAACTGGCTCGTTTTGGCGGCGATGAGTTTGTGATTTTATATCCGCAGCTTGATAAAGCCGAGCTCAGTGCAGTGGCTCAGAGCATTTTGCTGCACTATCAAGAAACGATTGAAGTCGATGGCTGTGAAGTTCAACTTGGCTTAAGTATCGGTATTAGCCTATTTACCGATTCAGATCCATTTATCGAGACCTGTGAACATGCGGACAGAGCCATGTATCAGGTGAAGCAAAGGGGCAAGCATGCTTATGCTTTTTGGCAAGTTCATGAGCCCTTGACTCCGATATTAATCAAAGCGGTGAGTTAGTGGTAATACCTAGCCTAGATAGGTATTACCCTTTCCCGATACATTGATACTTTTTAGTCACTAGGTAAACAGCACATTTTGAGTCAACACTGTCTCGGCAACTTGTCTGTAGACCGCTGAAAGCATCTGCGGTTTTAAATCCCCAGGCCTTACATCTTTTCTTTGCCGTTTTCAGCGCATCTTGCTCGTCAAATTTGGATGTTTCACTTGGGCTGCGAGTGTAAGACAATTCAATTATTCCATCAGCTAAACTGCCGCCAGTGGCTTCCATCGTTTTCATTGAAGTACAGCCAACCAGCGTGGCTGCGATGACTGAAGTGAGTGCGAGTCGTGTGATATAAGTCTGCATGGTTGAGATATTACCGTGTGAAAGGGCTATGCATAGATTTTCAGCATCATAGTGGAAGTGCGTGATAAAGCACAATTAAACTTCATCAATTAAGTACTAGTGTTCTAAATCTAAGCGGATGTAACGGTAGCTTAAAGGGATGTAACATGATTGAAACAGTAGATGCCAAATTTTTGATAATAAAAAAGCAGCCTATTCAAGACGAAAGGCTGCTTTATGTGTCACTCATTTAGCAATGGTGATACTCGATTATTAATATCTACATAGAGTAACTTACGCCCATGTAGTATTGGCGGCCAAAGGACTGAATCGTACCCGTTTGATGTGGCTCACCGAAGTAAGTTTTATTCGCTTCATCTGTGAGGTTATTGACCTGAAATAACATTTTAAGACCGTTATCGAACGCATAAGATGCCTGATAATCAAAAATGGTTTCAGAATCGAAGAAGGCTAGCTGAGATTCAACTGCAACCTGCTCAGAGACATAATCACTTCTGTATCGCATGCTGATACGCGTATCGAACCCTTCGTAACCATAAAACAGTGTGGTATTTGCCACATGCTCAGACAGACCCGGTAGAGGGATAGACAAGCTGTCTCCGCTCAAGTCTGTTTCAAACTCCACTTCGCTGTCAGAGTATGAGTAACTCCCCATGAACCCTAAGCCGCTGAAGGCATCAGGAAGGAAATCAAACATCTGTGTATAGGTAACTTCGACACCACGAATGTAACCGCCATTATCGTTATTAACCGCTGTTTGATATTGACCTTCATTCTTCTCAACAGGGTACTCAACACCATCAATAACAACAGTATCAGGGACAATAAAGCCACCCTCTACGAAATCATAGGGCTGAATAGTGAAGTCATTAATAAAGGATTTAATATTTTTGTAGAACAGCGCCAGTGCAAACGCGCCCTCAGTGTCACTAAAGTAACGCTCATAGGAGATATCAAATTGGTCAGCGTAGAAAGGATCCAGCAGTGGGCTGGTATTACCCCACGCATTATACTTTTTATGGCCTGGTGTTGCCGAGTCATCATACCAAGAGCCTACACCTGACTTTAATTTATCAATAGGTGGGCGCGCCATCACCGATGCTGCGGCAATTCGGATCTGGTCATTGTCTGTTAGGTGGAAGTTTAAGTTGAGTGAAGGCAGGTAGTCTGTGTACTCCTTACCTGAGGTATGGTGGATGTAATCGGTACTGACCACGCCTTTTCCATCAACAATCTCTTCACCTAGCCCAAAGCCAACTTGCTGTAAGCCATCACTGGATTGATCTGTGTTGACGACTCTTACACCGATATTACCGGTGACAGGTAGTGAGCCTATCTCAAAGTCTAAATTAGCTTGTATATAACCTGCTAATACATCTTCGTTGACTGAGCCACTTTGAATCATGGTCCAGTTATTTTCCCAGTTCTGGGTTGGCGTGAAAGGGCCTTGTCCATTTGCCGCTAGCTCAGCATTGACCAGATCGACCGCTTTATCAAAATCAATCTTTAAGAAGCTAGGATAGCCAGATAAGTTACCGCCGAAATCGACCACAGAAACCATATCATCGGTGAGCTTTATCACTGGCATATGGTCTGGATTATTACCAAACTCAGAGCCGTATCCAGCTTGCGAGCGTTGGGCATCAAATTGACGCTGAGAGTATCTCACACCGAAATCGATAGAGGAGATGAAATCGTTATCGAGTTGATAATTAATATCAAGCTTATACGCCATCAGCTCATTTTGTTGGTCATATGGCCACATACCGACTTCACGTAAACCGAGCGTATTGGTGTTGGTATAATCTTCACTGAAATTAACATCAGCAGGGTTTAAGCCGTTGAGTTGGTAACTGATAGATTCTGCTGAGCGGATTTGATTGCCCATATCATCATAAACCACGGCGCGCGTACCGCCATTGACGAATTCTCCGTCTGCACTTGAGTAGCTAATATCTGCCGCAATGGTTAGGTTCTCACCGTTGTTCCACTCGACATTGATAGCCCCTGAGGTCAGCTCTGATTTTTTAGAATCGTTGTCATTGACGACAAATACGGCAAAGTTATCAGTGCCGTCGGTAGACACAGTACCCCCCGTCATGGAGCCGTTATCAACAGTGGCATCTGAAATGTTGCCATTCTTTAGGTGCTTGACCCTAAAGCCACGGGCATAGTTTTCAGAATCAAATTTTGAGTGAAACAGATCGCCCTTAATGCTGAGGTTATCACTAGGTTGCCAATGAATGGCGCCCATATAACCATCACGGGTATCAGTGCCACCCTTTTGCTGCATCTCGAAACCTTCACTGATTGACTCATCAACGCCATCACCATTGACGTCCATTTTCGCATCATTAAACCTAAGCCCAATAAACTGATTCGATACATAAGGCTGGTAAAGGTGGGCGTAGCCTACGGCAACACCTAATGTCTCTTCTAAAAACTTACCTTGGTAAGAGAAACTTAAGCGGTTCCCAAACTCCTCTGCATCTGCAATATCACCGGCAGAGTCATTGAAACTTCCCCTTAGGTTAACACTGAAGTTATGCTCTTTTGCCGCTTGCAGTGGGTCTGCAGTCTTAAGCTCTACAGAGCCAGCAACACCACCTTCAATAAGCGATGCTTTTTGTGATTTGTAGACTTGGGCTTGGTTAATTAACTCTGAAGGATATTGGTCAAATTCAATGGCCCTTGAGCCACCTGTCGTCACTTGCTCACGACCATTAAGTGTCGCTTGAACAAAGGCGCCATCGAGGCCGCGAATATTAAGGCCGCTGGCTTGTCCGCCTGTTCTTACCGCCGTCACACCTGGTAACCGTGTCAACGCATCGGCAATTGATACATCAGGTAAAGCCCCTAAGTCATCGGCTGAGATTGTTTCAGTAACAGTATCGGCAAAACGTTTACTGTTTAATGATTTAATCACACTGGTTTTAAAGCCTTTGACTTCAATGACCTCTATCTCATCATCTTCAATTGCTTGCTTGTCGTTAACCTTTTCTACTGCATAACATGGAAAGGTGAGGCCTGATGCTAACAGTGCGAGTGTCACGGTACTGAGTTTAAACGTTGGCATATTTCATTCCCTTTATGTGTAAAGCTGCAGGGTTTGAATTAACCGCTGCGACTTTTACTGACTCTTATCTGGTCATCAAACATATGGAACCACGTTAATGAGAGGTTATCAATTTGGTGCATACGTATTCAAAGGTAATTCTTTTGTAATTGTTTGGTAATCACGCCAGTCGAGCACAAAAGTCGGGAAAAGCGGCATGAGTTCGAGCTTTCGAGCGCTCGTGAACTAAAAGAGGTCTTAATTTCTGCTGAGCTGAGAGTGTGAACACTCTTGATGCATCCCGTTATGGATACTATTGGCAGGAAGGCAGGAAGGCAGGAAGGCAGGATTGTAGGAAGTGAGTGCTTATAAATAAAAAACTTGAGCCAGTAGGGGGGCTACTGACTCAAGTTATTAATGCAAGTGACGGATTTACGAAGTTGAATTTAGCACTGAATAAAAGCGCTGCCGAAGGGGGCAAGAGTCAATGTGCTCTCATTTAAACTGCTTGAAGGGGCCTGATCTTGGAGAAGCTGACCTTGCGATGGCATCTGTATTTGCCTATCGGTCAGGTTAAAAGCGATTAACAGCTTTTGCTGCTGATTTTCTCGGTAAAAAGCCAACACACCTTCGGGGGCGTCGATAAACTCAATCTCTCCATCAACCAAAGCTGTTTGGTTTTTGCGCCATGCCATAAATTGGCGATAGTGGTTAAGGGGGGACAGAGGGTTTTGCTCCTGCTCTGAGACACTTAACGGGAGATGGGCATCACTGACTGGTAGCCAAGGTTTACCTGTACTAAAGCCTGCATTTTTTTGATCGGCTTGCCAAGGCATAGGCGTTCTACAGCCATCTCGGCCTTTAAAAGTGGGCCAGAATGTGATGCCGTAGGGGTCTTGTAGCTGGTCGAGGGTTAACTCAGACTCAGGCAAGCCGAGTTCCTCGCCTTGAAACATGCATATGCTACCGCGCAGTGAGCTGACTAAACGGGTCAGCATTTTTATTAAGTCGCTGGAGGGAGTCTTACCGCCCCATCGCGTCGCTACTCGAGTCACATCATGGTTTGAAATCGACCAGCATGGCCAACCCTCTGTCATGTTGCTCTCTAATCTCGATACCGTCTCACGAATATATTGTGGTGAAAAATCATCGGTCAACAGCTCAAAGCTGTAACCCATATGAAGGCCTGTTTCCTTTTCTGTATATTCCGCCATGGTTTTCAGTGAGTCTTCACTGGATATTTCACCTAGGGCGGCAGTGCCTGGGTAACGGTCTAGTAGGGCACGGATTTTTTCAATAAAGCCGATATTCTCTGGTTGAGTATTGTTGTAGTGATGATATTGAAAAGCATAGGGATTATCTTCAGAAAAGCCACGTCCTTCTCTGAGTTCGAGAGGTTTTGCAGGGTTGTCGCGAAGTTGGGCGTCGTGGAAGCAAAAATTAATTGCATCTAGCCTTAGTCCATCAACGCCTCGTTTGAGCCAGAACTCAACATTATCTAGTACAGCTTGCTGTACTTCGCTGTTATGGAAGTTGAGATCAGGTTGCTCGGTTAAGAAATTATGCAGGTAGTATTGGCAGCGACGAGGCTCCCATTGCCAAGCAGGCCCACCGAAAATGGATTGCCAATTATTAGGCGGGGTGCCATCTTCATTGGCATCGGCCCATACATACCAGTCATGCTTAGGGTTGGTGTGATTCTCTCTGGAGGTTTTAAACCACTCATGCTCATAGGAGGTGTGACTAAGCACTTGATCTATCATCACCTTAACCCCAAGGCTATGGGCTTTTTCGATCAACTCATCAAAATCAGCTAAGGTGCCAAACATGGGGTCGACGTCGCGGTAATCAGCGATATCATAACCAAAATCTTTTTGCGGTGAAGTAAAAAATGGTGAGATCCAAATTGCATCTATGTTTAAACTGGCAATGTAATCAAGGCGATTAATTATGCCGCGCAGATCACCGATACCATCGCCATTACTGTCCTGCAGACTACGAGGATAGATCTGATAGATAACGGCACCACGCCACCAAGTATGCTCACTCATTGTTTACCCTTTACTGTTTTACTTTTTTTCAGAATACGCTAGCGCTTTTATAAAGCCAATGTGATGCATACGTATGCATCAAAGTTTATTTTTTTGTCGTTTATCCAGCGAGTTAACGGGTAGGTAATGAATTTGTTATTTTTGTGGTGCTGAATACGTATGCAAGATGTTGTGCAGTGATATTGGTTCACATTACTATTTTCTATATCGCTCGGTCGGTATCTCTACATACATTCAAATAATAACAATAGGGTGAAACATGCGATTATTTTCTTTACTTCTCTGGGGAGTTGTCGGTTTGCAAGTATCTGGCTGCGGCGCTCAACAGCCCGACGCTAAGCCTACACAGGAAAAAAGCAGTGATTTAGCCTCAAAGCCCGTTGTTTACCAAATGTTTACCCGTTTATATGGCAATCAAAATAGCACCAATATTCCTTGGGGAACCATAGAGCAAAATGGTGTGGGTAAGTTTAACGACATCAATAGTGCCGCATTAAACAGTATTAGTGATCTTGGTGTGACCCATGTTTGGTACACAGGCGTGTTGCATCATGGGGTAATAAGAGGCTATAGCGAAATTGGTATTAGCAATGATGACCCCGATGTCGTCAAAGGGCTAGCGGGCTCTCCCTATGCTATTAAGGATTACTATAATGTTAATCCCGATCTTGCCGTTAACCCCTCTAAGCGCTTATCGGAGTTTGAATCACTGATTAAGCGTACCCATGAACATGGCCTCAAAGTGATTATCGATATTGTGCCTAATCATGTGGCTAGAAATTATACCTCTATCACTAAGCCGAAGGGCGTTATCGATCTCGGTGCTAATGATGATAAAAGCAAAACTTACTCAAGAAGTAATGACTTCTATTATGTCGTTGGACAAGACTTTGTCGTGCCCAAGTTATCTCCCAATGAGCAGCCCTTAGGCGGTGAATTCCACCCGCTAAGTGATGGAGTGTTTTCAGAGAGCCCTGCAAAATGGACTGGAAATGGCTCCCGTGTAGCTCAACCTAATAAGCATGATTGGTATGAGACTGTAAAAATTAACTACGGCGTAAGGCCTGATGGTAGTTATGACTTTGCTCGACTGCCACAATCTCTGAGCACGGCAAGTACCGCTGAACATTATCAGTTTTGGCAGGGAAAAGATCTGCCTCCAAGCTGGATTAAAATGAGAGATATTGCATTTTATTGGCTTGATAAAGATGTAGATGGCTTCAGGTTCGATATGGCTGAGATGGTTCCTGTGGCGTTTTGGAGCTACTTAAACAGTCAGATAAAGCATAAAAATCCCCAAGCGACACTTATCGCTGAGGTATATAACCCTAGCTTGTATCGAGACTATATTCACTTAGGTCGTATGGATTACCTCTATGACAAGGTGGGCTTTTATGATGCCCTTAAAGCTGTCATGCAGGGGAAGGGGGAACTTGATAAGGTCTTTACGGCGCATCAAGAGGTGTTAGATATTGAAACTCATATGCTGCACTTCTTGGAAAACCATGATGAGCAGCGTATCGCCTCACCAGAGTTTGCGGGCTCAAGCATAGTAGGTAAACCTGCTATGGTGATATCAAGCTTAATCGGCACTTCGCCTACGTTAGTTTACTTTGCTCAAGAGTTCGGTGAGCAGGGCGCTGAGGTGGGTGGTTTTGGTCAGCCAAGCCGGACCAGTATCTTCGATTATGTCGGGGTGCCGACAATGATCCGCTTTAACAATGGTGGCAAGTTTGATGGCGGCCAATCTCACCCTGAGGAGCTATCACTGCGACGCTTCTACCAAAGCTTGCTGGCGCTCAGTCAGTTACCGGCGGTGCATTCAGGTCAGTATCAGTCTATTTATCAGTTCAATCGTGATAATAGTGTCGATTACCCTGTTGAGGTGGCCAGTTTTGTTCGCTGGAGTGAGCAACAAAAACTCTTGGTGTTGGCTAACTTCTCTCACTCTGAAAAAACGTTCAATATAGTGCTCCCAGAGACGGTAACTAAAGAGTGGCAGGTTAACCAGAGCCTTATATTTAGCGAGCGTTTGGGTGAGCTGAGTGAACTGACATTTGAGATGCAAGATGGCCAGTTAACTGCCGAAGTGACGCTTGAAGCGTTAGAGAGCAAAGTACTGAGTTGGGACAAATAATGAAAACATTACAGGTTAATATTGCTGCCATTATTGTTGCAGCCTGTTCATTCTCAGTTTTATCAGCCGACTATCAGTCCCACCAATTACTTGATGGGAAACTGGTGATTAAGACTGATGAAGGAGCACTGAGCTTAACGGCGTTAAATACTCAGGCTATCGAGACCCATTATCAGCCAAGTGGCGTGAAACAGCTGCCCAGTTTCGCCATTGCCAGAACGCCATCATCGGTGACCGCCCATGTGACTCAAACTGATGAAGCTGTAACATTTTCTGCTGGAGATATCAGTGCTGTGATTGACAAGCGCCCAGTCAGAATTAGTTACTTTTATCAGGGAAAGCCGATAGCCAAAGAGGAAGTTGGTTTTTTTCACACTGAAACATTGAGTGGATTTCGCTTTACGCTAAATGATGATGAAAAGCTGCTAGGTGCAGGTCAGCGTGTCTTAGGTATGGATAGACGTGGTCATCGTCTGCCGCTTTATAACCGCGCTCACTATGGTTATGAAACCAAGTCAGAGCAGATGTACTTTAGTGTTCCGGCGGTCATGTCATCAAATCGATATTCTATTATGTTCGATAATAGCGCCAGCGGCCATGTTGACCTTGGTGCTACCGAAAAGGATGTGTTGCAGTTTGAAGCTGTCGCTGGACGCACTAGCTATATCGTCTCGGGTGCAAAAAGTTATGCGGAGTTAGTTAAGCTTCACTCACAAGTCACTGGATACCAACCTCTGCCCAATCGCTGGACACTAGGCAATTTTGCCTCACGTTTTGGCTATCGTACTCAGGCCGAAGCTGAGATGGTGGTGGATGAGTTTATTGCCAAAGGTATCCCGTTAGATGCGATAGTGCTTGATCTCTATTGGTTCGGTAAAGATGTCAAAGGGCATATGGGCAATCTTGCCTGGGATAAAATCGCTTGGCCAAACCCGACTGAAATGATCAAAAGCTTTAGGAATAAAGGGGTGAAAACTGTGCTTATTTCTGAGCCGTTTATACTCACCACCTCTAAGCGCTGGGACGATGCTGTTGCGAGTAAGGCACTGGCAACCAATTTGGCAGGTGAGCCTAAAACCTTTGATTTTTACTTCGGTAACACAGGCTTAATTGATCTGTTTTCGCCTCAGGGGCAAGCTTGGCTTGGGGATATCTATCAGGAGCTTGCAGAGCAAGGCGTTGCTGGCTGGTGGGGGGATCTCGGTGAGCCAGAGGTGCATCCAGGCGATACTCAACATGCTATCGGCACCGCCGATGAGATCCATAATGCCTATGGCCATCAGTGGGCTAAGATGGTGGCAGATTTTGAAGCGAAACATCGCCCAGAGCAACGTCCGTTTATTATGATGCGTGCAGGCTTCTTAGGCTCACAGCGCTATGGCATGGTGCCATGGACGGGTGATGTGAGTCGCTCTTGGGGCGGACTAAAGCCACAAGTTGAACTTGCGCTACAGATGGGGTTATGGGGATTTGGCTACATTCACTCAGACTTAGGTGGGTTTGCGGGCGGCGATAAGTTCGATGCTGAACTTTACACTCGCTGGATGCAATATGGGGTTTTTCAGCCTGTATACCGTCCCCATGGTCAGGATAATATCGCCCCAGAACCTATCTTCCATGATGAGAAGACCCAAGCGATTATTAAACGTTTTATTCAGCTCAGATATCAGATGCTGCCTTATAACTACACCTTAAGTTATGAGCACAGCACCTCTGGAATGCCTCTGATGCGCCCACTCGCCTTTGAGTTTGATGACATGGAAATGTTAGACAATAAAGATTCATATCTCTGGGGAGATAGCTTTTTGGTGACGCCAGTGGTTGAACCTGGGATAAAAAGTGTCAAAGTGAACTTGCCTAAAGGCGTATGGTTTGATTATTTCAGCGGCCAGCGTTTTCTCGGCGGAAAAGTGATCACTCAAGCAACAGATATCAATACCTTACCTGTGCTTATTAAAGCGGGTGCATTTATCCCTATGGTTGATGTGGTTCAGTCGAGCGATGATTACTCTTCTAAGCAACTGACATTACACCATTATGTGGATAGTTCAGTTTCAAGCGCGACCGGGAAAATGTTTGAAGATGATGGCAATAGCGTAGACAGTTTAGCAACAGGCGCCTATCGATTGTTTCAGTTCAGCGCTAAGCGCACCGATTCGGCATATCTAATAGCTATTGGGTCAACGGGCAAGGGCTATCAGTCAGAGCCTGCGCAGCGACAACTCTCAATCGTGATCCACCATCAGCAACAGCGCCCTGCAAGGGTACTGGTTGACGGGGAAGCCGTTAAGTTTGTTTATCACTCAGAGGATCAAGAATTAACCTTCGAGCTAATGTTATCTGCAGATAACACTCAGGTCGAAATACAAGGTAAGTAGCCATATCGGTTATTAGCATTCTAAATGCTAAGTAATATTAGAATAAGAATAAAAAGGGTATCGACATGGAAAACAACACCTTTGAACGGCCAAACCTAAGCTTTTGGCAGATATGGAATATGTGTTTCGGCTTTTTGGGGATTCAGTTTGGCTTTGCACTGCAAAATGCCAATGTGAGCCGAATATTTCAAACCTTAGGTGCATCGATGGATGAGATCCCTATTTTATGGATTGCAGCCCCGATAACAGGTTTGATTGTTCAGCCGATTGTGGGGTATTTCTCAGATAGAACCTGGACGCGGTTAGGTCGCCGTCGTCCCTATTTTCTTTATGGGGCAATCGCGACATCTTTAGCACTTGTCTTTATGCCTCATTCGCCGACGTTATGGATTGCAGCTGGCATGCTTTGGATATTAGATGCTTCAATCAATGTCTCTATGGAGCCTTTCAGGGCATTTGTGGGCGATCAGTTAAATGATAAGCAACGCCCGACAGGCTATGCCATGCAAAGCTTCTTTATCGGTATTGGTGCCGTTGTCGCATCTATGCTGCCTTGGATTTTAGCTAACTGGCTTGATGTCAGTAATGTTGCTCCAAAAGGTCAGTTACCTGATTCCGTGGTGTTTTCCTTCTATTTTGGTGCCGCTGTATTACTGTTGACTGTAGGCTGGACAGTGTTTTCGACCAAAGAGTATAGTCCTCAGGAGTTAAGCCAGTTCGATGGCGGCGATGAGAGCGAGCAAACCGGGCCAAGCAGCAGTCGATTTAAATTTTTGGCCGCTATCTATCTTGGGATAGGTGCACTGATAACCGCTTTGGTATACACCTTAGGTGCTGAGCCTCAGCTCTATATCTTGTCTTTTGGCCTGATGGTGTTTGGCATGTTGCAACTCGTCGTTGCTATGTTGAAAAAAGGCGAAGGTGAGCTCAAAGGGCTATGGCAGGTGTTTGATGACTTGTACTTGATGCCCGATACCATGAAGCAGCTAGCTTGGGTGCAATTTTTTTCCTGGTTTGCGCTATTTTCAATGTGGATTTACACCACTGCAGCAGTCACCTCATTTCACTTTGGTAGCAGTGATGCTACCTCTGAAGCCTTCAATGAAGGGGCTAACTGGGTAGGCGTCTTGTTTGCGTCATACAATGGTTTTTCGGCGATTGCGGCCATGGTGATCCCATTATTAGTGCGCAAGTTAGGGATCAGGCTGTCCCATGGCTTTAACCTGATTTTAGGCGCGTTAGGCTTGTTATCTTTTCTGTTTATAGAAAACCCGCAATACTTACTGTTTTCTATGGTGGGAATAGGGTTTGCTTGGGCATCTATCTTGTCGCTCCCCTATGCGATGTTGGCCAGCTCTATCAGTGCAAAGAAGATGGGGTTATATATGGGGATCTTTAACTTTTTTATCGTTATTCCGCAGATACTCGCCGCCACCATCTTAGGTTTGTTAGTGAAAAACCTGTTTGATAATAATCCCGTTTATGCGTTAGTGATAGGTGCGGTGAGTTTTGTCATTGCAGCGCTATGCACCGCCTTAGTTAAGCCTGTAAAGGGGAGATGATATGAGTGCTAAATTGAGCTTAACCGCTTTGTCACTGCTTGTTGTGAGCAGTACATCTCTTGCTGATGAAAAGCCTGAGCTGCCAGAGTATTACGGCACCTTACACCCGTTTGCCAAAGAGGCGGTGTATTTTCTTATGACAGATCGTTTTGTCGATGGGGATAAGCGTAATAACCATGTTCAACAAGGCGGCGCAAAAGGGAGTGATACCCATACCTTTAATCGTGAGCTCAAAGGGCCTAACGGTAAAGTGGCGAATGTCGGCTACTTGGGCGGTGATTACCAAGGTGTGTTAAACAATGCAGACTATATTCGCAGTATGGGGTTTACCGCTATTTGGCTCACACCTATCTGGGATAACCCAGATGAAGCCTTTACGGGAGGGACTCCTATCGAGTTTGGCGGCAAGTTTAATGATGGTGGCAAAACGGGCTACCATGGCTACTGGGGAACTAATTTTTATCAAGAAGATGAACACTGGGGCTCAGAGAGTCTTAACTTCAAAGCCTACAGTGACACATTGCGTGAGCAACACGGTATTAAATCTGTGCTGGATATCGTGGCTAATCACGGTAGCCCCAGCTTCACGATGCCGGAGCAGCAAGCTAAATTTGGCCAATTGTTTGATGCTAAGGGGGAGCTGGTCGCCGACCATCAGAATTTAGCTCCTGAGATGCTCGATGATAATAACCCGTTGCATGATTTCTATAATCGACATAAGGATATCGCTCAGCTTTCAGATCTGAATCAAGATAACCCTGCGGTTGTTGACTATCTCACTCAGGCTTACTTGCATTGGATTGAGCAAGGCGCTGATGCGATTCGAGTCGATACCATCAAACATATGCCCCACCATTTTTGGAAAACGGTCAGCGATACTATCCGCAGTAAACACCCTAACTTTTTCATGTTTGCCGAAAGTTTCGACTATAACGCGAACTTTATCGCTCAGCATACCTTAGCGAAGAATGGTGGTTATAGCGTGCTCGACTTTCCACTTAAGGAGAAGATGCTTAAGGTGTTTGAAGACCCAGCGTCTGACTACGCTGAATTAGTTGATGCGCTGCATTTAACGCATGGGCCCTATGTGAACCCATATGAGTTAACCACCTTTTATGATAATCATGATATGGCACGTATGAATGCGAGTGATGACGGCTTTATCGATGCCCATAACTTCTTGTTCACCAGCCGCGGTATTCCGGTTATCTACTATGGTTCTGAAATGGGCTTTATGCGTGGGCGTGCTGAACATGAAGGTAATCGAAACTACTTAGGTCAAGATGGAGTGGAAGCGGCAAAAACATCAAAAATTCATATACAGCTGTCGCGAGTCGGCCAGCTTCGAAAATCTATGCCGACATTGCAACGCGGTGTGCAGCTTAATATTGAGTTTTCCAATGATACCGCCAGTTTTTTACGTGTGCTTGGCGGTAAGGCTGATGCTGAAATCACTTTAGTTATGCTCAACAAGGGAGATGCGAACACTGAGGTGAAGATTAATAATCTGCTGCAAGCTGGGCTTTGGGTCGAGCAGTTAGGTGGGCAAGAGGTGAAAGTAAAGACTGAGCTACGTACTGAGATTGCTGCTCATGATCTTAAGGTTTGGCACTACCGCGGAGCGATCACAAATCCAGAGTTAATCGCTGCGCTAAAGGTGCATATGGCTCACAAGTAGCACTGCTAATTGCCCTACGTACGTCTATTTGATTATTAGGTGGAGTCACGCACCATCAACTGAGTTGCAAGGGTTTGGCTGGCGCAGGGCTCATCTTTAATCAGCTTAAGCAGTGAATGGACTAACTCTCTGCCCGCTAGGTTAGGATCTTGAAGGGCGGTGGTTAAAGAAGGCACGCCATATTTAGCCATAGGAATATCATCGAAGCCGACAACTTTTACCGCTTGTGGGATCGCAATATCGGCTTCCTTTAGCGCGCGTATTGCGCCTAGAGCGATGTAATCACAGGCGCCAAAGATGGCATCAAATTTAGCTCCAGATGCCAGCAGGGTCTTAGTTGCTTGATAACCAGACTCTTCTGAAATCTCACAGTGTAACTGCAAGAATGAGTTGGCATTGATGCCTCGTTGATTTAGGGCATCTATATAACCTTGAAAGCGATGTTGCAGTTCAGGGCTATTGGCTGAAACATCACCGAGAAAAGCGATGTTATTGCAGCCTTTATCTAATAGTAGTGAGGTGAGTTCGAAACCACCTGTTCGGTTATCGCAACCGATAGTGACACCTGGAAATTGCTCTCCTGTGGCTCCCCAACGCACAAAGTGGGCGCCAAGAGATTGCAGATTTAGCAGCTTTTGATGGTAGTCTAGGTAGTTACCATAGCCAAGCAGAATGAGGCCATCTGCTTTATGTGCATCCTCATACTCACGATGCATATTATCGCTGAGTTGTTGGAATGAGACTAATAGATCATAGCCTTGATTAGCACATGCACGAGTGATTGAGCCTAGCATTGAGAGGTAGAAAGGGTTGATACTTTCAGTACCCTCTGGCGTTTCTTCAAAAAGCAGTAAGGCTATGGTGTTACTGGATTGCCGGCGAAGGTTACTGGCATTTTTATCGACTCGGTAATCTAGCTCTTTAGCCGCAGCTAAGACCTTGTCTTTGGTTGCTTGATTGACGAGGGGACTGTCACTCAGTGCGCGTGATACGGTTGATTGTGATACGCCAGCTCTTTCGGCAATGTCGAACGATGTTATTTTTGAGCGCATCACGGCTCCATATAGTTATTATTTTTAGTGGACTAATCATACAGAACTGAAAAGATAATGAAAGCCGTTAACCCTTAGGCCCAAGGCTAAAAACGGCTCTGACTAATACATAAAATTACTTACTAGTAGGGAAACGTTATGCCGCGTAAAAAAGGTTCACAAATTATTGTTGCAGATGTGGGTGGAACCAATGCGCGATTTGCTTTAGCAGAGGTGCAAAGTCATCAGCTTGAACAGATTTCATTATCCCATGAAGAGACTTATGCCAGCGGTAATTACCCGAGTCTTGGTGATGTTTTAGCAACCTACCGGGAGCAACATCAGATTGATACTGGTTTGGTTTGCATGGCGGTCGCAGGGCCGGTTTCAGACGGCAAGGCAAAGTTTACCAACTTAGACTGGCAAGTGAATGCGAGTCGAATTGAGGAGAAGTTTTCTTTAGAGCACGTATCCATTATCAATGATTTTGCCGCATTCGCCCAAGCAACCCCTTACTTGCCACAACAAGATATGAGTCGTCTTATTGACGCGCCAGGTGCCGCAGGAGCGCCAATTGCTGCGATTGGGGCGGGTACTGGCTTTGGTGTCGCTGCATTAGCGCATACCAATAAAGGTTACCAAGTGAGCGCTGCAGAGGGAGGCCACACTATTTTGGCTGCAGCAGATGAGTTTCAATGGCAGATATTACAAGCGGCGAAAGAGGAGTTTGATTACATCTGTGTTGAGCGCTTGCTCTCGGGGACGGGGCTGGCATTGCTTTATCGATGTGTCGCTAAGGTCAATGGGCAACAAGTACAACACTATCAATCAGCCGATGTGTCACGCTTAGCCGTGAGTGGCCAAGATAGTACTTGTGAGCAAACCTTAAATCTATTTTGTCAGTGGCTAGGGGCTGTGGCTGGTGATATCGCCTTGATCCAAGGTGCACGAGGTGGCGTGGTAATAGGGGGCGGAGTATTGCCAAGGTTTATTGACTTCGTTAAAGCGAGTCCGTTCGAGCAGGCGTTTAAAGCGAAAGGATTAATGACTGAGTATATGGGAGATATTCCGGTGGATATCTCACTCAATACGAATGCGGCGCTTGTCGGCTCGGCCATATTCTTAGCCAATGAGCTAGCCGATAGTGGTATGCGTCAATAGGGGAGTTAAGCTCGGTTATCTAGCGTGACTAGCAGCTATTGTCATTAATACGCTCGCAATAAAAATGCAGCCATTTGGCTGCATTTTTGTTTTTCGCTGAGATGAGGCTTTATACTTTAGTTCGCTATCTTAAGCTCAGCCTTGTCACTAATGAGATTCATATTGAAATCAAATTCATCGACACGGATAGCACGCTCACGCTTAAGGTTGTAATCAAGTAACTGCTTATGCTCAGTGGCATTGATCACTTTTGCTGCAAGGGCATTATCTAAGGTGATAGGGAAACGTGTTCCCGATCTGAACGTGCGGGCTTTTAGGCCTTTCTTAACTTTTGCCAGCAAGTCTAGACAATCGAGCTTGGCAAGATACGCTTGCTCATTGATGTAGTTACCATCACCGACAACTGGCTTAACCAGATGTGTTAGGTTCTTTTTGAACTCAGTATTAAGCTGCGCTTGTGCGGCAAGCTCTCTGACTAAGTCATCATTGATCTTTGGCATCTTAGCTGAGTAAGTCACGGTCAAGGCGCGCATCAACTTACGTGTTGCTGACGATGGGAAGTTCTCTAGGAAGGCAAGCAGTGCTTCTTCAGCCTTACACAGAGACCAACGTGTTGCGTAATGGAAGTAAGGTGCAGCTTGCTCTCTTTGCTCACTCGGTAGCTTTTGCTCGTAGTAACGAATTGATGCCATGGCAGCATAGAGGTAGCTCATCACATCGCCTAAACGTGCTGACAGCATCTCGGCTTGCTTGAGCTTTCCACCCAGCACCAATAACGAGAAGTCGGCATAGACCGCAAGTTTAGAGGCGAGTTTATTAACTGCTTTCTCGTAGGTCGCAACTTCAGGCAGCTTTGAGTTAGCTTGAGCGGTAAAGGGTAACAAGCCTAAGCGGAATGCTCGTAAGCTGTTATTGACGCTGTAGCCTACCGTTTTTCGGAAGATGCCGTTAAAGACTTTGTCGGCATTTTTATGATCGCTATGAATCGCTTCGACCATGCTCTGCATATGTGGGTGACAGCGCATTACACCTTGACCGAAGATCATCAGGTTACGGGTCAGAATGTTGGCGCCTTCAACGGTAATGGCGATAGGCTGGGCCACATAGCCAGAAGCTAGCGTGTTCTGAGGGCCACGTTGTATCGCCTTACCGGCTTGAATATCCATGGCTGAGTTGAGAATATCACGGCCAAGTTCCGTCATATGGTATTTGGCAATAGCGGTCACAACTGAAGGTTTAAGGCCAATGCCTAGCCCTTCGGTGGTCAGTACGCGCATAGATTCTTGTAGGTAGGTTTTACCTGCAATGTCGGCCAACTTTTCTTGAATACCTTCAAACTTACCGATAGATAAGCCAAATTGTTCACGGACTGCGGCATATTCAGCTGAAGATTTAAATGAGCACTGACTGACCGATGCGCCTAGCGCAGGAAGTGAAATACCACGGCCAGCACCTAGACAGGCAACGAGCATAGCCCAACCACGGCCGATATTCTTCTGGCCACCTATGATGAAGTCCATCGGAATAAAGACATTTTCACCGCGGGTTGTCCCGTTGTAGAAGTTAACGCCCATAGGATCGTGACGGTTACCTAGCTCTACACCAGGGTGAGATTTAGGGATGAGCGCACAGGTGATACCCAACTGCTCTTTGTTGCCGAGTAAACCTTTTGGATCTTCGACTTTAAATGCCAGACCCAGTACCGATGCGATAGGGGCTAAAGTGATGTAACGTTTATCCCAAGTAATAGATAGACCCAGTACTTGCTGGCCTTCATATTCACCCATAGTCACAGTACCAACATCTGGGATCCCACCTGCATCTGAACCCGCCTCTGGGCTAGTGAGTGCAAAACAGGGGATCTCCTGCCCATTCGCTAGACGCGGTAGCCAATGGTCTTGTTGATCTTTTGTGCCGTAGTGCATCAATAATTCACCAGGCCCTAAGGAGTTAGGCACCATAACAGTAACAGCAACTGCTGAGCTTTTGGCTGCGATAGTGGCCACTATGGTTGAATTTGCATATGGGCTAAATTCGAGTCCGCCATAGGCTTTTGGGATAATTAGAGAGAAAAACTTATTTTGCTTTAGAAAGGTAAGAATATGATCTGGAAGGTGCTTATCACTTTGAATAGCAAAGTCGTCTACCATCTCTATTAAAGTCGCTACTGGACCGTCGAGAAAAGCTTGTTCATCTGCACTTAAGCTAGCAACAGGGATGTCTCGTAAGGCTGAGAAATCAGGTTTACCTTGGAAGATTGAACCTTCCAACCAAACATCACCCGCATCGAGTGCCTCTTGCTCTGTGGTAGAGATACTCGGCATTATCTTTTTTAATTGTGTTCTTATGCTCATAACTTTTACTCATCCGACCAGAAATTCTTGTCACATTACGACATAAAACGAGACTTAGATCAATAACTCTAAACAAGTAATTTAAACGGTTGTTTGATTGCTCACTGTTTTTCACCCATTATCTTTTGAACTTTCATTAGCTTACACCTGTATGCTGAATGAAAAATTATTTTGTTAACAAAGGGTTTGCTAAGCTTTTAATATGCTGCGACGGAGTAAAGCGTGATATTTAAGGGAGAAAACATGAGGGGAAGCTAGCATCAATTTAGCTTATTTCGGCGTTTAAGCATCGGTTGGGTCTAGTATCAGCTGCAAGCTTTAACTTTGTTGATGAGATAAACCTGCAATGGCCGATTTTATGTTGCTGTTTGATATTTAGTAGGGTGAAAAGTACAGATAAAATGGCTATCAATTTCCAGGTTTGTTTGATTGGTACTCAGCCGTTTATCAACATTTAGCCCTCAAAATCATTATGAATTCAATTACCCGTTTTTTGATAATGTTGAAAACTGCCTTGACCACATTTTGATACATTTATCTATTTTTGTATGTATTCTGTTTCATCGGTGTTTCATGCTCATTTTATTTATTACGTTTAAAAAACAACTGTTTGTGTAAGGTGGTTTTTTGCTTTATTGAGTTCAAATATTGCGATCATGATCGCTTTGTAAAAACGACTTCATGATAGAATCCCGCCCATAAAAAGATGAGATTAATTCCTATTAAGATTTGCAAAGGGTATCGATGATGAACCAGCTTTCTGTCAAATTACTGAGTGCAGCGATTGCCGCAGCGCTTGCTCCGCAAGCTATTGCGGAAGAAGCGCCAAAAACTGAGTCTAACTTTCATGAGATCATAGTGATCTCAGGCTCTCGAATGGAGCAGACATTAGATCAGGTCGCCGGCTCCGTCGTGGTGATCGATGAAGAAGCGATTGCTCGTAATATGAGTACTGACTTCTCGACCTTGTTCAGAACAGAAGCTGCGGTTGATGTTAAAGGCGGTGCGGGTAAGCCTAGTTCAGTGACCATTCGTGGTATCGGCGGCAACCGAGTGATGATGGTAAAAGATGGTGTACGTGTTAACAGCCAGTATGCCTCTCCGTTAGGTCCTGGCGCAGAAGGCACGGGTCGCGGGTTAACCGAAGTCGAAGGGCTTAAGCAGGTAGAGGTGCTAAAAGCAGCAGCTTCGACCATGTATGGCTCGGACGCGCTAGGTGGCGTACTGGTGATGACATCTAAAGATGCCGATGATTACCTTAGAGGTGAGGATTACTATTTCTCAGCAAATGCCGGTTATACCGGTATGAATGATGAGTACTCAGGTGGTTTTACCTCTGCTTTTTCAGCGGGGGATTTCGATAACTTAGTCAGCTATCAACGCCGCTACGGTGAGGAGCAGCAAAACTATACAGAAACGCTTCCTTTAAGTGACCTTATCACCGACAGCATGTTAGTTAAGAGTAAGTACCACTTTAATGAGCATACCAATTTGCAGCTTACTGTTGATTATATGAATCAGCAGATGTACCGCTGGGAAGATGATCTTGATGATAAGCAGTCTATCGATTACGACCGACAAACCCAGGCATTAAACACCTCTTTGAGGCTGCGTTCAGATAAGGACAGAGTCATTCACGACAGTGTCGATTTCGTACTTTATTATGGCAAGACAGATCAAACTGAAGCGCGTCAATATTATAATGGCAGTCAAGGGTACGAACGTGATATTTATGAAAAACGAGACTACCAATTCGATGAATATCGAGTCGGTTTTGCCAGTACCTTTAGCAAAGCATTGGACTTAACAGGCCACAGTCATAATCTTATCTATGGGCTTGATATTGAGCACTCGCAGATGAGTCGCCCAAGAGATTACCAAGTCATGGACAGTGGGGGTAATTGGACCCCTTCAGACACTGATACTTTCTCTTTCGCTGATACCGACAGTTTAAGGGTTGGCGCATTTATACAAGATGATATTACTTTCTATGATGGCAAGCTTAATGCCATTTTAGGGCTTAGATACGATTACTATAAAAATACCCCCGACCAGCAACAAGCTGAAGATGCGGGCCGTGATCCTGAAGATTTTGCTGCTATGACTGGGGATTTCTGGTCGCCAAAACTTGGTTTGGTTTATCACCTTACCGACAACCTCAATGTTTATACCCAGTATGCCTACGGCTACAAGATGCCTACCCCAGATCAGAAATGGGGTGAGATGGAGATCAAAGATGGCAAGATGCCATTTCCAGTCAAAATCTTAGCTAACTATGATCTTGAGTCTGAGTCTAGCCATACTGTTGAGCTAGGGCTTCGTGGCCATCATGGTGATACTCAATATGAATTGACCACCTTCTATACCCAAGCTAATGACTATATTGATTGGGAGTTCGTTGGCTGTGGTGGGCCTTTAGGCTGTGTTATGCCTAGTTCATTAGAATACCGATATATCAACTATGACAAGGTGACGCTTTATGGTGCTGAAGCATCGCTTCGCCAATGGCTAAATGATGATATCGAGGTTTGGGGGAATATTGCTTACACCCATGGTGAAGATCAAAATGGTGACTACCTAAATAGCGTGAGCCCGTTAAAGGGCAATGTTGGTATGAACTATTATGCGGAAATTGCCAGTAAAGAGGTGGATTTTGGTATGACGGTTCGCTTTGCCGATAACATGGATAGAACCACAGACCTCACTATCTTCCCTGTAGGTGATGGCTTCAACGAAGTCTATAACACTGCCGGATATGCGGTATTCGATCTGACTGCCAACCTTCACATTAGCGACAGCTGGAACCTACGTGCGGGTGTTTATAACCTGTTTGATACTGAGTATATCGAGTATGCCGATGTAGCAGGTCAGTCTAAATACCTGATGTCTAACTTAGGTGTCACCGAAGAGAGTTACAGCCAACCTGGTCGTTACTTCAACGTCAAACTGAACTATCAGTTTTAATCTCCATTAGCGAAATACTGACAGATATGAAGTTGATGGCCAAGTCATCAGCTTCTGAATAGGATTTAAGATGAAAAAAACATCTCTAGCGTTAGCGATGATGCTGTTAATGGCAGCTTGTAACTCGAATAACCCCAATGATGGAACACCAACTCCGCCAATCGATGAGTGGCCACCAGCTGAAGACCTTGTACATGCCCTTTATATCAGCAGTGCTCAGAGTCCAAACTGTGGGATCTCGGGGGTTGATTACTCTGTTTTTGATATCGATGGTGTATCGCTCGCAACAGGTCAATCAAATGAAAATGGTGCGATCATGATTGAGGAGCTGCCAGAGGGCGCGCATTACCTCAGTTACTTTTACCGTAGTCAGAACCCTGATTTCAAATACTGGAGTAGCAGCACTTTTGAGGTCAGCTTGCTTTCTCAGGCGAGTAAAGTGCTGTTAGCCCGTGTCGATGATGGCGATGTGGCAGAGTGTGCAGCGATTCAAGACAGTGCTAAGGCATTGACTTTCGTCAATCAAAGTGGCGGTGAAAGCTTGAAGCTTGCGGCCAATGGTGAGCTGAGCAATACAGGCAGTGCAATAAACATTGCTGAAGAGTCGCCGCTGTTAGTGACAAGCTTTGATAGTGATAGCAATTTACGCTTTAGTGAACTGCTAGATAGTCGTGATTTTGATGATGCAAGCGAAGTGACTATTACTGCTGAAGCGCAAAGTAAGCTGGTTTCAGTGACCTTGCCTATGGCGAGTGAGCAATTGAGCCTGAGCTATGTTAATTACCCGTTAGCGGCTGAATTTACGTCTTCACTGGTTTCTGAGCAAGTCGCGGTGCCCGATTACGGTATCCATGAAGGTAGCATCACAGCGATTAACGACACCATCGTCGATAACGAGCTTTGGGTGCAACAAAGAGAAGTGTCTAGCGATGAGCTGATTTTCGATGACATCAGTGAGATGAAGTTAAGTGTTATCTTCCCCACTCATGTCGATACTGGTGATAACTTAGCGACCCAAGTTGAGTTTGAAGTGCTAGGCAATGATGACTTAGGCGATACTGCCGGGCACTACTCAGATCGGATATACACGGGGGGCGGCCCATTCTGTGCTGAAGATCCTACCTATTGCCGTTATATCTACCGCAATGTCTTTGCTACAACGCAAGCGGGTAAGCTATTTATCGCCCCATTGCCTGAAGATATATTGTTTCATTGGATGGGCGGGGGGATCACCAGTCAAGTATTAACAGTGAGCAACCAAAGCTCGGTAGGCGCATTGCAATCGCTAGCAGCGGGTGAGGCGAGTCATTCCTTTGAGTCAGGTTTTGGCGCTGCAGATGCAGATAAAGCGCTGAGCGTATCTGAGCTACATTTAATGCCTGTATCGGCGCAGACTCGGGATGAGTTTGAGCAGCGTTATCAAACTGAGTTTAATGCAGTAGCGACCGCGAATGTCATCTAAGCAGCTAAGTCATGGTGAGTAACATCACAGGTCATTAAATACGATCTCCTGATAATTAAAAATGCAGCCTAATGGCTGCATTTTTTTATCTCACATATGTAAGGTTAGCCATTGTGTAAATTTTGTCGAATCCACTAAGGAAACTGTTTAAGATTATTGGTTATCTAAATGATAATTATTTGTATATAAAGATGAGCCTAGCAATCAGTGTCGCAATATCTGTTTTATGGTGCGGATGTTTAACCGTATTTCTCTCGAGTAATCACCAAAGGTTATTAGCTAAACCTTTTAGTAAATCCCTATCAATACCTACGTTTATAGGTAGTGTGTTAATTAGTATTTGGCTGTTTACGTTATCTTATAACGTTGTCGCGTCAGCCTTGGTGGTATTAACATTTACTATGCTGATTTGGCTTAGCTTAGTGTTACTGCTTGGTCATACCCAGGCCAAACTTATCCCTTTCAGTGGTGCTAATTTGATTTTTTGGTTAGCAGTGGTGCAGCTAGGAGGTCAACATGTGGTCTAAAACCTTCGCAGCCCTATTAGGCGGTTGCCTTATCTCAATCTCTGTAATGTTGAACCTCAATCACCTGTTACCGCTTGATGTGGATACTCGGTTATTTATTGGCTTATTGATGGCTTTTCCCCTTTGGGTGAGTGCCATGGTCTGGTGCTATGCCAGTGACACTGGCTGGCATGCATGGCGGCGATGCGGAGGTCTACTCTTGGTTTCGGTGGGCTTCAATACCTTGTTTTTTCTGAGCTAATCTAATCGTCATCGATATAGATTTTTGATAAATCGATTTTTAAGAGTGAGTAGTTATGAATAAACAATTTTTAAAGCGGTTGACGGAGGCTCATAGTTGGCTGGGGTTAACCATCTCCAGCCTACTATTTATCGTTTTTTTTATGGGCTCGATAAGCTTATTTCGCAGTGAGATATACCTCTGGTCTGTGTTGCCGCACCATGCTCCTGCCCAAGGGGAAGTTTTGTCTCCTAGCGAGATAATGGCATTAGCAATTAAGGATCGTCCCTTTAACGCTAAGGAGCATTTGACCTTAGTCTCTCCTTCTGACGAGATGCCATTTTATAAGGTGTACGTGGACATCCTCTTACCCGAAGATGCGACCACAGATATCGATTATGTATCTCTGTTGATGGATCCTGTGTCCGGTGAAGTGGTGGCCAATATTGATGATTTCTATCTGGCCGATTTTATTTACCAGTTACATTATGATCTTAATATTCCCAATGGCGGTTATATCATAGGTTTTGTGAGCCTATTTTTCTTTTTTGCACTGATATCTGGGATTTTCATTCATGCCCGTAAGTTGTTCAGACAGTTTTTTCTTTACCGTACTAACGAGGGCAAGCGGGATCAACTGCTAACCATGCATAATGTCATCGGCGTGATGACCCTGCCTTTTACCTTAATGTACGCGCTCACTGGATTGATTTTTAACTTAGTGATTATTTATCAAATCACTTTTGCCTTAGTGCTCTATAAAGGCGATCAACAAGCCTTGCTCAGCGATGCAGGTTACACCCAGCAGATGCCTGAATGGTTAGATAAACCACTGGATACCAGTGCTGAAGTTGATGCCTTAGTCGCTGAGCATATTGAAGAGTTTGGCGAGACCCCGAGGGTCATTCGCGGTTATAACTATGGTGACAGCAGTGCCTTACTGCATGTGTTCGGCAGTGAATCGGGTAAGTTTGTTAGCCCTGTTGAGCAGGTCTTTAGACTTAAAGATAAAGAGACCTTGTTCTCTAGGGCGCCTGAAACACCTAATACCATGACCACTGGTCGTATCGTACTGGCGACATTACATTTTGGTGACTATGCAGGAATGGATCTAAGGGTTATTTATCTTATTTTGGGCTTAGGCGTATGTACGCTTATCGTGAGTGGTAATTTACTTTGGGCCGAAAAGCGACTGCAACAGAGGCAGTCGACGCCTAAGCATATAGCCTTTGTTAATAGTATGACTTTAGGATCCTCGATGGGGGTCATGCTCGCCACAGCAATGGCATTTTTGACTGAACGATTAATGCCAATTGAATGGGCTGACCGAAGTCAGATAATGATAATCAGCTTTGTGATGACTTTATGTCTGTATCTGTTGCTGGCCTATATCATCACCGATAAACGAAGATTACTATTTATCTCCTTGATAGCTACGGCAGTTGTGGTAGCAATGACCATGATGTCTGACTGGGTCTTATTTCACCAGAACATTGTTGCGCTGAGTAATCGAGGGTTCTTACAGGTTGTAGGCGTTCAGGCCGGATTAGCTGTTGCCTTTGTCTTACTCATTACAGTGGCTTTGTCACTGTTTAGTAAGCCCGGTCAACAATCAGATGTAGAGACTTCTGATGATGAGCTCAAACATGCAGATATCACTTCGGATACGGTGACGCAAAACTGATGTTTATGACTTATTAGTCTTGAGATAAACACGCAGCCAATGGCTGCGTTTTGTTTAATATACCTCGAAACTCATTGAGGCATTAGCCGAGGTATAAACTTAGCAGTTAGTTAAAACTCAGCAGTTGGCTTTCAGCGTCATAATCATATTGCCACACTTGATAGTTAGGTAAACTGCCATCGTAATGCCAAACCACAGCGATAAGCTCATTTTGGTGGTTGGCTATTTTTACATTTGCTGAGAGGTCTCCACTGCTGAGCGGCCCTCTAAATAAGCATGATTCATAGTTCACTGTATAACTGGCACCCTGAGCTTGGTAATCATCACACAGTGAGAAGTAACCTCGTTGAGTATCATTCAGTGCAACCTGCACCTGTAATTGATACGCAGATTCAATGATGTTTTCCTCTGCGATAACCAGATCATCGAGGGATGTTGGGTCAGGGGTTGGATCAGGTGTATCTGTTCCTGTGTCCGTGCCTGTATCTGTTCCCGTTCCTGTATCAGTTGTGGTGGCTGTAACAGGTGCTGTTGTTGGCGCGCTGCTTGACTCTCCATCCCCTCCGCCTCCGCACCCTCCTGATAATGCTGCTAGGCTAAGCGCAATAATGAGGTAGTACTGACTTGGCTGCTCACGTTTAGGCGTGATTTTTGCCGCTGGTACCTGCTTTTTGGGAGTCGCTAATAGTTGCTTTGTCATAGTGATTTCCTCTTATTGCTCATTAAAGATTAATGAATGCGTTGGGTTGGTATACCAGCTTGGTTTGGTGGCGCCTGAACTATCTGCTGCAAAGTCCACGAAATCAGAGTAAGCACTGTCGAGACGCTCACGTTCCATGGGGTGCTGCCAGGTCACAGGGACTTCTATCGCCCATGCCATGCCATTTTCATTAAGAAAGTATTGTCCAGAGTTAGGTGAAGACCTATCTTCTCGAGAACCAAAGTAAGCGGTTGCAAACTTATCCGTTGGAGCGCGATTTTTAAGATGGATCTCAAGTTGACGACCTGGATGACCACCCACAACATTCTTGGCTGCAAGGCCATGATCCATTCCAGGGGTTGCAAAGATAAATGGATCGTAAGGAAATTCAGGCATTTGAGATTGAGCTATCGTGGTTTCAAACGGAATTGTCATTCTCCAAGTTGTTCTATGGTTTGTACCGCAACCTGTTTCAGTTCTTAAGAAATTACATCCATTGGCGATAGAGGTGTGATCCCACAGATCTTCAGTCAATATGAATACGGCATTGGTTTGTTCAGACTCAAGTGGTGAGCTAGTTTGAGCGATACCGTCAATGCTCCACTCTATAGAATTTTCCTTTACCTTATCAAAGGCGACATCAGGTAACTGGATGGCGAAACCGTTGTGGTAAGCGGCGCCCATTGCTGCGAGCTTAGCTTCTATCTCAATGCGTCTAACTTGATCATTTTTGACATATTCAATAAACCTGAGGTGGAAGATGACATCATTCATATCGTAATCTTCTTGGTCAGGATAAAGGTCTTCGTAGGCAACTGATGTATAGCCTGACGATGAAGGGTAGTAATTAATAGTGACCCCAGTTTCAGTAATAGTGATCTGGTGATCCTCCACCTCGCCGTCACCAACGCCACCTGTAGGTCCTATATCGGCTAAACTACTGAAGCGAAATCTTGCCCAGGTTTGGCCAGTTTTTCCCCAAGTTGGGACATCTAGGCTGAGAGTATTACTGCCGGGGGTGAGAGACTGTCCGCTTATCGCCTGCTCATCACTGTCAAACTCACCATTCTGGTTCCAATCAAACCAAGCGTTAAGATAGCCACCAGAACCAGTCGCTGTCACTAATACGATGGCAGATTCTCCAAGTTCAAAGCCAGTAGGCATGCTGATACCGTCTTCATCGTCATTGCCATCACTTGCATCATCAGATAATGGGGTAGGGTAACCGTTCGCCTCACTATCAACACCAGAGCCTAAATAAAAGTCATCTATAATGGAGTGTCTAGCGCCGTTAGATGTCATATAAGTCCCATAGGTATCAGGTGCATCACCAAAATCGACATTATCGCCGACTGGGACCTCAGCGAGCGCACAGCGGGCGCCATCATTACTCGATGAAGAGGGGCCGTAGGCAAAGATGTCTGCACTGGGGCTTGCATCATTGACATTGAGGCGATAGATCTTTCCATCCTTGTTATTACTGAGATATAGGGTGCCAGAGGGATCAAAAAATTGTGCACCAAAGGTGAAGTTTGTGCCTGATGAGGTGACCACAACGCCTAAGTTATCAGCCGATGCGTCACTAGGGTCTATTCGAAGTAGGCTACCTGTTGCACCATTGGTTACTGCGTAGATATAGCCATCACTAGGGTGGAAGGCAAAGTCAGTAATATTATAAGTTGCATTGGCTTTACTACCTGCAACGAGCGACATTGAGTAGTTACTTGGGTTATCAAGTGGGATCTTAAACAGTCCTTTATTCTTCCTATAGCCGTACCAGACATTTTCATCGATAGCGATATCGCCAACATAAAAGTTACCAGCAGCTGCCGCATCGGCATCTTTATTTACGCTAAGCGGGGATATCTGATAATCATCTCCCGTTTTACCTAGTGTGCTTGCTTCATAGTCCCAGCCATAGATGAAGTTATCATGGTAATTAAATCCAACGCCGTTGTAGGCTTTAATGCGATTCATATCGCTGGAAAGAATGACGTAACTCCCTGTGGCTAGCTCAACTCCGTAGGAGATAGGGATAGAAGATGGGGTTTGAATGATAAATGCTTTAGTTGGACAAGACTCAAACTCTCCAGCTATAGCACTTAGCGAAGTTAAACTTGCAGTGTAGGCCAGTATTAAAAGTGATGATCGTTTCATAGCAGTTCCCTTTAGATGATCGCTTAGCTGTACTCTGCATGGGGTGTGCCAGTTTTTAAGTTGTTGTTTCTGCATGGTTTGTTGTTATGTTGTTTTTGTTTTCTAAGCGGTGGCTGCATTCTGCAACTCATAGTGCGAGTAGGTTTAAAAAAATGATTTACTTGAAAGGGCTTGTTTAAACGGGATTAGTTGAGGGGATTTAAATGCTAGAAGGTAGGAGTGTAAAACAGAACGATAGCCCCAAGGTGGCGGAGCTATCTAACTGTCATTTCCGATAGGGATTAAGCATCACTGCCTTGAGCAACATACTCATTCCATTCATTGAGCTCTCTAGGGTCGCTATTTGCTTTTAACCAGCGGATAAAGCTTTGAGGGCAGCGGGTATTTAGATTGAGTTGACACCAAGCATCGAGGGCTGCTTGTGTGGTATAGCCTTCATTGTAAGCATCGAAGGCTTTCTCAGCGTGTCGCCAAAATGTATGGTCGATACGGCCTCTTTCTGCCAGAAAAGGGTGATCGCCTTTTGGCTGAGTTTGTTTTCTAACTTGGGTACTTAGATCAAGGAGAATTCGCTGGAGTACATCTGCACCTATCTCATTCATTTCGAGCTCATCAATCTTATTAATATCATCACCGACAGTCAGCATGACTCGCTCAATTAAGTAGTCTGAGTTGATTGTAATAGCCATCTCATAAGCAAAAATATCAAGCCTAGCAAAGATGCGATCGCGAAACTCCTCTTTAGTAAAGCGCTTCTCTTTAAGCGCTTTGTTATAGCTTCTAGTGTGTGGGTGCTTACTGATAAGTTCTTTTTGAAGGAGCGGGTATTCAGCGAGTAGATCTTTAGGAAGCATAGAGAGCAGATCCACTAGCTCCTCGGTATTGACCAATAAACTACCAAGCTCTGCTTTCGCTTTTGAAGAAAGTGCTGTTGTCATCATGTTCTCTATTTACTGTCTGGATTAAGGCCATATTAACTGTTTTAAACCTTACTAGTCATTACTATGAGTTTAATTGTTTTCTAGTAAAGGACTAAGTAGCAGGATACCTCAATCAAATATTACCTCTTTATGTTCTATCCTCTATCTCCTTAATTTTTTTATTCATTCAGGTTTCTACCAATAGGGCCTTTGCTGCTTGATTAAGTTTAAATTCAAGTGAGCATGACTCATCAAGTAGATTTTATTACTAGTAATACAAGCCCGTACTTACTCAGTAGCTACTCGGAATTTACCTTCTATTTACCTGTTTGATACTTGGAGCGGTGCAATGTTGACAGCTCATTAGCATAAAAGCCAAAGGTGAAGAACTTATGAGCATAAATGGGAGGAATAAGCCTTTCTTGTATCTCTAAGTGCTATCAATTTCCTTAATGATGAATGGTGATTTGTCACTTTATATCATGGCCACATCAAAAGGAGGGGAGCCCCTCGAAGGCATGAAGCCAACTTATTCAGAGAGTTATTAAAGAGAAATTGACTATGAAAAAAATTTTATGTGCGTGTGCTTTAACATCAATGCTAGTTGCATCTGCAGTTAGTGCTAGTGAGTTTACTATCAACCCTATGGTCGGTGCATCTCACAGTAAAGCGGGTGGCACTAATGCCGCTGTTGGTCTTGAAGCTGGCTATAGCGACTTTATTTTTGGTTATACCTATACGGGAGATGAGAATAAGAATAGCGATACTTATGACTTCCAGCATCCAGATGTTAATGATGGGATCAGTGTATCAGCAGATACTTTCTCACAAGATAAATATCGTGCTCACAGCCTATATGCTGGTTACCAGTTTGATCTAGGCGCAGGGCATCTTGCCGTTAAAGCTGGTGTTGAGATGTCTAAGTATTCAGTAGGAACAGGTTTTGATCTTAGAGAAAATGGTGATGGTGGGATTACAAATACTGCAGGTTTAAATGTTAGTGGTTCTAGCAATTACGAATATGCTCCAATGGTTGGTGTGGGGTACTACATGGATAACGGCCTTAACTTTAACCTTCATTACACATGGCAAGATGGTCAGCGTGACATGAGCTATTCTGCAAGTGCTTATAATGCTAAGCCTGTAACGTCACCTTCACACAAAGTTAAAAATGATGTGTCTAACAGAGATTTTAGCACCGTTATGTTCACCGTTGGTTACCGCTTCTAAGCAGTAATATTGCTTTTATTGCAATGCAAAAACGTCCTGATGGGCGTTTTTTAGTTAATGACTTGAGCTAGGAATGAATAATATAAAGGTCAAATATGCAGAGCTTAACCCCGCAAAATATCATCCCTAGATTGTTTCATATCGGTATTGTTTATTTAGGCGTACTACTCATCGTATTAGCATTGACAGCCTGTGTTATAGAGCAAGATACAGTTGGCGCGAGTATGACCAACCCTGCCTCTAGCTATTGTTTTGCACTCGATGGAGAGCTCGAGATAAAAACAGGCATAGATGGTGCTTTAGGGTTATGTCACCTGCCTTCAGGGGAGGTGATTGAGGAGTGGGATTTGTACAGGCGGGATCACTAGCTGTTACTCATAACTGTTACAAGTGACAAGGGGTATGTTGTTGAATATCGATTAATTAACTAAATTGCAAGCAGATGGTTAAAATGGTGTGAATAACTGTCTTAACTCACCTAATTAACACCTCTTATCTTATATCGCTTTTCAGCTTTCTGTAAATTGACTATCCGCAAACCATGCAATTGCCTTTAGGTAAAATTTTGAGAGTAAATTTTATGAGCTTAAGTGGAAAAATACGACCGCAATATAAAGCGCTAGCACCGAAAAGTAATGCGGGCTTTACTTTAATAGAGCTAGTGGTGGTTATCATTGTTTTAGGGATTTTATCAGTTGTTGCTGCGCCTAAATTTATCAACTTAAAAAGTGATGCTCACCACTCCGTATTACAGGGAATGAAGGGAGCGGTCTCAAGTGGTAACAGTTTAGTTTATAGCAAGGCATTGATTCAGGGGAAAGAGACTCAAGCTGTGGCGAGCGTAGATTTAGGCGCTAGCATAGGCAGCACTTTGCTCGCATATGGTTACTTGCCAACAAGTTTACAGTTCTTACCGCAAGATACTAAAAGCTTAGGCCCTATCGATCGAGTGATTTTTAATAGTATTACCACAGCACTAAATATTGATGCTACTCATCTAACTAGTACTGATGAAGTTGTCATGTCTGAGTGGGGAATAATGACACATGAACCAGATAGTTATATATCATTTGTGCCTAGAGGGCTGAGTGTTGACAGTCTTTGTTTACTTGAGTATACCGGCGTTAATGCGCAGGGGGATGAGCCAATGTTGAATGTGATTAACCAAGGTTGTTAGTAAAACTCGCTGAAGTCATCACTAGACAATATGGGCTTTAGTTATATCAGATTAAAGCTCTTAGCTTTCTAAGTTTCTACTCTTGTCACCAAATTACAGCTGTACTCCTTTTTGTTTGTTTTCTTCTTTTTCCTCCTCAAGGCTAGATTCTTAATATCGCGAGGTAAAGCTCACGAGTGCTGCGCTGAACATTCAAAGGGTTGAAATTCAATCGAGTTAGATTAAAGACCCTATAAAAAGTAAGTACTTAATGGGCAAGAATAAACAGATATTATTTCTCATTGAGTAGTGAAAAGCTGAAGATGCTCGACTAAGCTCAATGAGGTATTACTTTGCAGTTGCCCCTCATTACAAGTCAAGGAGAGACACATGTCAGTGGCTGTGCGTTCATCACATCGACTTATTACTTATCTAGCAGTTGTTATTGTAATGGTTTTCATCATAGCGCTATCTGCGAGTGCAAATACATCTGCATCTGAGCGAAAAAAGATCAGAGCGCTTTATATCCCCCTAGCCGATCACTACGCTTCGATTATTGCCTATGAAAGATATAGAGGTGAGATGAAGCATGCAGACTTTCAAATAGAGCAGATGAAAAACTGGGATCTGCTACGGGCCTACTTTCAATCTGGTGATGTTGATATGGCCTATGTGATGAGCCCTTTGGCGATGGATATGTACAGTGAGAACCCTCACTTTCGTTGGATTGGCTTGATGCACCGTGATGGGAATGCACTTGCAATCAATGACCAACTTAATAGGAAAGTGAAATTAGCCTCTATGAGGCATGAAAGAAAGCCTGATGATAAAGTCGCTAAAGCATTAAAAGAGGTCTTTGAGGTAACTGGAAAATCAACTGAAATTGGTATGCCGCATCTATTAGCCACACATACTGTGGTTTTGTATCGGTACCTTAAAGAGCATGGCCTTACCATGAGCTTAACACCAAGTTCTGGGACGGATGTATTAGCCATAGCCGTCGCCCCACCAAAGTCACCAAGCTTTATTAAGAGTAAAAGTAATCGCGCCCAAGCCGCTGCTTTTGAGCAATCTTTGCCTTGGGCTGATGTGGTTGAAACAGGCGGTTTCGGCCACGTAGCATGGTACTCAAAAGATGTAATGCCGTGGAAGCATGGACATGTCGAATGTATTGCTTAAGCAACGGATTATGCCATTACTAACAAGCAGCAAGCCGTACAGGAGGTGATGGATTATATCCATAAAGCGGGCGATGACATTGAGACTGCACGTAATTTAGGGGGGGAAGATATGGAGGAGATCGTAAGGCTAGTTCGTAAGCATATTCCTGCTCATACTCGTGAAGCGATTATTGCTAGTTTAGACCCTGATTTAAAGGTGATTAATTATCATAGTTTAAATGTGGATAAACCCGGTTTGAGGCTCATTATGGACTTAGCCGTTGAGGGAGGCATTATCAGGAACCCCATCGATATTGAAGATTTTGCAGATGAAAGCTTTAATCGCAGCCATATAGTTGAAAGAGCTGTAAGACTAGCTCCATTAAATCAGTAGAGCGAGACCCATCATGGAACATGAACTCACATCAACGCCAGGTAAGACAATTAGCCCGTTCAGATCCCTGAGTGCTAACCTCACCATATGGTTTCTGATCTTGTCACTGCTTCCTCTGATAATGGTTTCTTGGTATAGCTACAATCAAGCTAAGCAGAGCTTAGTGAATGCCGCTGAGCATGAGTTAACCCAATCATCTCTGCTCAGTGTTGAATCCATTGAGAGCTGGTTTAACTATAGAATGGTCGATCTGAATGTTGAAGCGGAATCAAGTAATGCAAGCAAATTGCTTAGCTCGCTGTTTCAAGGGAAAGTTGTCCAGAGGCAGTCGGTACAGAGTTATATCAGTAGTTATGATTGGGCAAAACGAGTAGATGGTTTACAAGATGATCTGCTTGTTTTGAGTCGCCAATATGATTATATCAATGACATTTTCTTGATTGATAGTGAAGGGGATATCCTTTACGCAGTGCTTAATGAAAGTGTGAAAGGCAGAAATGTTTTTTCCTCAGAGTTAGTCGACTCGCAATTTTCAAATAGCTTACAAACCACTATGGCCTCAGGCGCTGCAACGTTTTCAGGGCTTGAGTACAGTCCATGGAAAAAAGATCAGATTTCAGGCTTTATCTCTGCGCCTGTTTTAGATGAATTCGGTAGCCCGATCGGTGCTTATGTTATTGAACTGAAATTCGACAAAATATTTAACATGCTTCACTCGACTATACCTGATAATAGCTCTTTGACTCACTATATCGTCGGCTCAGATGGCTTGCTCAGAACGCCAATCAATGGTGATTGGGGTCAAGTACTAAACAAGAAAATAAGTACTCAGGCTTATCTAGACTGGCAGGATATGAGAGGCCGCGATAATAAAGGGTTAAAAATAAGTGATGTCAAAGAATATATAGGGCCGACAGGAAATGAGGTCATTGGACTGTATCAGGTCGTCAATCTGGCCAATGTCGAGTGGCTAATCATTAGTGAGATAGATAGCAAAGAGATATTGTCCACGAGTGATTGGCTTAAAAAGGTAACCTTTTTTTTGGTCTTAATCACAGCCTTAGCAGTATTTTTTGCTGCCATATTTATTGCTCGCAAGATTACTCGACCAGTGATCAGATTGGCTGAAGTGAGTCAAAAGGTTGCCGTAGGTAAAGAGGTCACAGAGGTTGTGATTGAAGACAACAGTGAGCTTGGGTTACTGGCTAACTCTTTTAACTATATGCTTAAGGCTAAGGCGCTTCAGGAGGCTGAGTTACAATCGGCAAGCCTTCAAGTTAAGGAAGCTTTAGGTTCACTTGAAGATCAACAGTTTGCCTTAGATCAACACTCCATAGTTGCGATCACCGACCTACGGGGAACAATTAGCTATGTTAATGAAAAATTTACTGAGATCAGCGGCTACTCAGTGAAAGAGTTGATAGGTCAGAATCATAGAATGCTCAATTCTGGCTACCACCCTACCGAATTCTTCTCTGAAATGTATCGCACTATCACTAAGGGCAATGTCTGGCATGGTGAGGTCTGTAATCGAAATAAAAGAGGGGAGTTATATTGGGTTGATTCAACCATTTTAGCCCTTAAAAATGCGAATAATCGCCCTAAAAGTTATATCGCTATCCGCACTGATATTACTAAGAGAAAACAGCAAGAATTGGAAGTTAAAGAGGCGTTAACCCTAACGAATGCGACATTAGAGTCGGCAGAGAACGGTATTTTTGTCACCAGTAAAGAGGGAGAAATACTACAAACTAATAGCCAATACTCAGAGCTTTGGGGAGTGGCTAAAGAGCTGTTAGATAAAGGACTAAATGATAAAATTGTCTTAAAACAGATAATGAGGCAGCTTAAAGATCCTGAAGTATTTCTTAACCGTATTGAGGAGATCTACAGAGATGAAGAAAGTGAAGCATTTGATATTTTAGTATTACAGGACGGACGGGTGTTTGAACGGACATCGACACCGATGAAAATAGATGGTGAATACTATGGTCGAGTATGGAGCTTTAGAGATATCACTGAAAGAACAGAAAATGAAAAAGCACTGGTTTTGGCTAAAGAAGAAGCAGAGCTAGCGACTAAAGCTAAGGGTGAGTTTTTAGCCAGTATGAGCCATGAGATACGTACGCCAATGAACGGTGTCATAGGTATGTTGGGCTTGCTGTCTAACTCTAAGTTAACAGAGTATCAAAATCGCCGGCTGGGTATTGCCCAATCTAGTGCCCAATCACTGCTCTCTTTAATTAACGACATCTTGGACTATTCCAAAATTGATGCAGGTAAACTTGAGCTGGAGGAGCTCGACTTTAACTTAAGAGGGATGCTTGGAGAGTTTGCGGAGGGGATAGCGCATCAAGCGCAAAATAAAAAGCTTGAAATTATTCTAGACCTTAAAGGCGTCGACCAATCTATGGTCAAAGGTGACCCAGGCAGGTTACGTCAAGCAATAACAAATTTAACGGGTAATGCCATTAAGTTCACTAAGCAAGGGGAGATCGTTGTAAGAGGCGATTTGACTGAAGCTGATGATGGTCAGTGGCTGTTTACTTGCTCTGTTTCTGATACAGGGATCGGTATCCCTGCAGATAAAATTAATGGATTATTCGAGTCATTTAGTCAGGTTGACGCCTCGACGACACGAAAGTTTGGTGGAACTGGTTTAGGGCTTGCGATTGTGCAGCGCATCTCTCGCCTAATGGGAGGAGATGTCAGTGTAAGTAGTGTCTATGGTGTCGGTAGTTGTTTTGAAATTAAAGTTAAGCTAGGTCGTAGTGAGCGATCTACCTTAGTGATGCCAAAGGTTGATATTAACGAGCTGAACTTACTTGTGGTTGATGACAATGCCACAAACCGAGAAGTTATACGCGGGCAACTAGAGTTGTGGGGGGCGAAGATTGTAGAGGCCTCTAGTGGTCAACAAGCGCTAGAAATATGTGAAGCTGTCTATAATGATCCCGAGTCGCCGAAATTTGATGTTGCTTTTTTAGATATGCAGATGGCAGAGATGGATGGCGCTGAACTTGGCCAGAAGTTGAAATCTGATCCTCGTTTCGCACAGATAAAGCTGGTGATGATGACCTCAATGTCTCAGATGGGTGATGCTAGTTTCTTTGCCAAATTAGGCTTTAGTGGTTATTTCCCTAAGCCCACTACCACGAGCGATCTTTTTGATGCACTTAATGTTGTTGCCGATGGGGGAGAGGCTTTACAAAATGCTGGACCTCTAGTCACACATCACTATCTTCAGGCCTTGAAATACCAAGCAAATTCAACAGAGAGTTTAAGTTGGCAAGATAATCTACGTATTCTATTAGTTGAAGATAACTATGTTAATCAACTTGTTGCTACGGGAATTTTAGAAGATTTTAAGCTAGATGTTGTAGTTGCTGAAAATGGTCTCGAGGCTGTTAGAAAGCTAAAAACGAGTGCCAATGCACCTTTTGACCTTGTATTGATGGATTGCTTAATGCCGGAAATGGATGGCTACCAAGCGACTCAGGCGATACGTGCTGGTAATGCAGGTGAAGATAATAAACAAATAAAAATTATCGCAATGACTGCCAATGCCATGTTGGGAGATAGAGAAAAGTGTATTGATGCTGGTATGAATGATTATCTGCCTAAGCCCATTGACCCCGATAAGTTACAGGATAAGTTACTCCAATGGTTGCCTGCCGCTAAAGCTGAAGAGGTGAGCGATACCAATGCTGAAAACGAAACAGCCACTGAGACATTAGCCGCGCCAAATTTGGTCGCAGTAACAGTCAGTGATGAGGACCTTGATAAGGGATATGATAAGAGCGGTGACAGTGTCGCTAGCCATGATATCGATGAAGAAGTTTGGGATAAGCAGGCATTGCTCAAGCGTTCAATGGGAAAAGAGTCGTTATTTAACGCCATTGTTAAACTGTTTTTAGAAGATATGCCAAAAAGAGTTGTAGCGTTAAATGATGCAGGTTGCAAAGAGGACATGGAGCAACTGAGACAAATCTCTCATACCATCAAAGGAGTAGCTGCAAACCTAGGTGGCGGTAGATTACAGGCGTGTGCCGCTGAGATTGAGCTGGCGGCAAAAGATGGAGACCTTAACGTAATCAACACTAAGCTGCCTGAATTAACAGCCGTGTATGAAGAGTTAACGCGAGTTGTAAAACAGCATGATGAGCCAGAGTCTCAAGTTGCAGTGCAGTCATATGCCACCGATAAGCTTATCTCTGATAGCTTAGCTGATATTTCTCAGAAGCTCAGTGAAGGCAGCTTTATCGATGTTGATGAGTTTGAGCACCTGAAAAAAGCCAGTGAACAAGCAGATTTGCAAAGCAAATTTGACCGTTTATTGCAGCTTTTAGAAGACTTTGATCATGAAGAAGCCAGTGTTTGTTTAAGTGAGCTGGCTATCTATCTTGTGGATGATGAATTGAATACATCAAAGGGGATTATCAATGGATGAGAAAGCGACTGTTTTGTTAGTCGATGATACCCGCACTAACATTCAACTTTTAGCTGGCTGCCTAAAGCAAGACTATCGCTTAAAGATTGCGATGAATGGTAAGCGTTGTCTTGAGCTGGCACAAACCCCACCTTTACCGGATCTTATTTTACTTGATGTGATAATGCCTGAAATGGATGGCTATGAAGTGTGTCGCCAGCTGAAGCAAAACCCTGAAACGAAACATATTCCCATTATCTTTGTGACAGGCAGAGACTCTGATGAGGATGAAGAGTTTGGCCTACAACTAGGCGCTGTTGATTATATTGCTAAACCTATTCGTCCAGCCATAGTGACTGCTCGTGTTTCCACTCAAATAACGTTAAAACATCAAAGTGATGAGCTCAGAAGCATGGCATTGCATGATCAACTCACACAATTGTACAACCGACATTTCTTAATCGAATCTGCTAATAATAAATTGGCCCATGTAGATAGGCATGGGCATGACTTGTCTTTACTCATGATTGATGTCGACTTTTTTAAGCATATCAACGACCAATTTGGTCACCATGCGGGTGATCAAGTCCTCAAAGCCATTGCCCAAGTCCTTCAAGCTGATAACAGGAAAGAGGATGTGGTTGCCCGATTTGGCGGGGAGGAATTTGTGGTATTGCTTGAGCACTGCGGGTTAGATTCGGCCATTGAAAAAGCTGAGCGATTAAGGGAAAAGATTGAGGCGCTTGAGCCATCAGGAATTACTGTAACGGCAAGTTTTGGTGTCGCACAGCTTCAGGAACATGAAAATACCTTTGTTGAACTGTTAACTCGCGCCGATGAAGCGGTATATATCGCAAAGGAGCAAGGGCGGAACAGGGTTGTTGCTTCAGACAACCAGGTTATGGCACCTAGTCTAGATAAAAAAATTGTTTAATCTCACTAAAAAATGGAATTAATCATGAGCAAAAATGTGAATATTCTAGTTGTTGATGATACTGCTGACAGCCGCTTGATGCTTAGAGCAATGCTTGAAGATGACTACAATGTCGCTGAAGTTGCTTCTGGCGATATGTGTTTAGTCCATGTTGAGAAAACGATGCCCGACCTTATATTACTCGATGTCGAGATGCCGGGCCTTTCAGGCTATGAGGTTTGCGTACAACTGCGTAAACAGTACCAATCAGAAAGTTTGCCCATCATTTTTGTATCTGGACTGGACTCATACGAAGAGAGGCTTGCTGGGTTTGAAGCTGGCGCTGATGATTATATTGTAAAGCCGGTTGAGCCGGAGATTTTATTTGCCAAGGTGGCTAACTGCTTAGGTCAAAGACTAAAGATGGCTAAAGCAAAGGAGTCTGCCACAGAAGCGATGGGTATCGCGATGGAGGCGATGACCGTTAGTAGTGAGCTTGGGCAAGTTGTTCAGTTTATCAAAGATGTGCAATCCATAGAGCAAGCTCACGACGTTGGTCTAGCGATGATAAATATTCTCTCAAGTTTTGGGATGAATGCAGTCACTCGTGTTGATGCTGGGCAAGTGACTTTTGTGGGGTGTGAAGAGGATAGTATAGAAGCGAATGTATTGTCTCGATTTGTGGTGCATTCTGAAAGAATATTAAGTGTGGGTATTCGCACTATCATCAGAGATCCTTATATCGTGCTTTTGATAAAAGATATGCCGCTAGATGATGAGAAGCGTTGCGGTCGGTTTAGAGACCATTTAGCCATCTTAATGGATATTGCGAATGCACAACTGGGAAATATAAAGAATCGTTCAGTGATGCTGGAACAAAGGCAAGAGATATTTACCCAAGTGATCTCTGTGGCTGAAGAACAGATTAAAAAGACAACGGCAAGGCTGTTTGAACATGATAAAAACTCTCAAGGGATCATGCATGGCATGGTATCAGAGCTTGAGGGGATGTTATTTGGGCTGGGTTTAGAGGAAGACCAAGAGAAAAAACTAATGGCGCTGGCCGATCAGACATCATTGCAGCTTCAGAATACTCAAGGGCAAACACAAGTCGTCAGCGGTGAATTAGGGGAGATACTTGAGAGTCTCTATACGTTCTTCAATACGCTCAATGATGCTAAGCAAAACAAAAATCAATAGTAAATACTAACGTTTAAAATTTCTAGTTAATCAAAACAGCACCTTTAAGGTGCTGTTTTTGTTGGAATCTCACTCGCAAAATGCTAGGTTGTTATTTTGGGTAACCAGGTTGTAACGTTATGCTAACTTAGGGTGAGGTTAACAATATTATGCGTATAGGGATTGTATGCCATCCAAGCATTGGAGGCTCAGGCCTTGTGGCCACCCAACTCGGGCTAGGGTTAGCACAGATGGGGCATGAAGTTCATTTTATCTCTCGAACTCGGCCCTTTAAATTATTAGAAGGGTGTAAGAATGTATTCTTTCATCGAGTGGAACCTATCGATTACCCACTTTTCTCTGATCCTCTATATACATTTTCACTAACAGCAAAAATAGTTGAAGTGGCTGAAAAGTATGAATTAGATGTTGTGCACGCACATTACTCTATTCCTCACTCTCTGTGTGCCTATTTGGCATGTGAAATATCGACAATAAAGTTTCCAACAATCACAACAATTCATGGTACTGATGTCACAGTGGTCGGGCAAGATAAGCCACTTTACCCCTTGAATCAATTCAGTATTAATAAGAGTACCAGAGTGACTACTGTTTCTGCTTTTCAAAGGGATTATATTAAAGATAACTTTGAGATTACCAAGCCTATTGAAGTGATCCATAACTTTATCGATCTCGATGAGTTCTCGCCTGAAAACCGCTGTTTAGATGTTCGTAGAACGTTAGCTCATGATGATGAGAAAGTAGTCATGCACGTCTCAAATTTTAGAGCTATAAAAAACAGTAAAGCGGTGATCCGTGCTTTCGATAAAGCACTAGCTAGTGTTAATGCACGACTCGTATTACTTGGTTCTGGGCCTGATATTGATGCAATTAAACTTGAATGCCAGCGTTTAGAAATAATAGATAAAGTGAATTTTATGGGAGATATCACTCACGTTGAGTCTTATCTTGCCAATGCCGATTGCATTATTCAGCCAAGTTACAAAGAGTCTTTCAGCATGGTCGTCCTTGAGGCTATGGCCTGCGCTGTTCCCACGATAAGTAGCAATATTGACGGTATTCCTGAGGTCGTTGAGGAGGGGGTGACCGGCTTTATGGCAGATCCTGATGATGTTAAAAGCTTGTCAGGCTATTTAGTTCAACTATTAACCGACTCAAAGCTGCAAAATATGATGGGAAAAAAGGGTAGAGTGCGTGCTGCTAACCTGTTTAATCCTGAGGAAAAAATTAGCCAATACATCAGTATTTATCAGTCTGCTATTACCGAATTTACGACACAGAGCTTAGCAATAAGCCAATAATATTGATAAAAGAAATTGAGGTTAGACAGGTATGTCAGCAACTACAGAAACAAAAGCGATTCCAGAGCCTTCAAAACAAAAGATGAGCATGTCGACTGTCGTGCTACTATCTTTTGCCGCAGGGATTGGGTTTGGTCTATTTTTTGGTGAGACACTCGCTTGGATGTCGGTGATTGGTGATGCATTTATCAAGCTCCTGCAGATGACCATCATTCCTTATATTATTGTCTCGCTGATCTCTAGCTTAGGGAACCTGACTTATGCTCAAGCTAAGTCTTTAGGGGTTAAAGTTGGCAAGCTAATGCTGATTATTTGGCTGTTTGGCTTGGTGGTTATGTATAGTATCAAATATACATTTCCAGAGTGGGAGGCTGGGGAGTTTTTTAGTTTAACAGCACTTGATGATCCTAATTCTGTTAACATTCTCGACTTGTATATTCCCTCAAACCCGTTCTTTTCGCTTTCGCAGAGTTACATACCGGCTATTGTACTGTTTTGTGTAGCTACTGGAATTGCCTTAATATCACTTGATGACAAAGAGTCACTTATGAAGCCGATGCAGTTGCTTGGTGCCTCATTTAATAAGGTCACTCAATATATTGTTAAGTTAATGCCAATTGGTATTTTTGCTATGACTGCAGCAACCGCTGGTACTATGGATTTCGAAGAGTTTCAAAAATTACAGGTCTACTTTGCAGCTCATGTCGTCATGACCATCATTTTAACTTACTGGGTTTTACCTGCCATTTTGGCGACGTTCACGCCATTTTCTTACCGAGATATCACTGGAATAGCAAAAGATGCAATGATCACCGCCTTTGCTGCAGGTAATATATTTATCATATTGCCATTGCTTATTGAGCGAACTAAGGAGCTATTTCATAAGTATGATATTGGCAGTGAAGATACTGATGATTATGCAAATATTATCATTCCAGTGGTGTTTAGCTTCCCTAATTTAGGTAAGTTACTCACTATTGTTTTTGTGTTATTCGCAGCTTGGTTCTCAGGTTCTGAACTTGATTTTTTCACCTATTTCCCTATGGCAGTTAATGGGTTAATCAGTCTGTTTGGGAGCGTTTATCTGACGATTCCAATGCTGCTTGACTCACTTGAACTATCTTCCGATCTATTTCAGCTTTATATGGTATCAAGTCTGTTTACTAGTCGTTTTACTTCACTATTGGCGGCGATGAACATCTTTATTCTTGCAGTTGGAGGTACGGCGATGCTTGCTGGCATCGCTAAGATAAGTATGAAGCGTTTGATGTTTTATAGTGCGCTGACTCCGGTGATCATGGGGGCAACGTTACTCGGCACTGGATTACTACTCGATAGTATCGTTAATACAGAGTACAAAATGGATAAAGTCGTCGCTCAGATGACGACATCAACAGAGCTTCCAGAGCAAGTCATCTCCTATCAAAAGGCCGAATCACAGGAAAAGAATGAGTTAAGAGATATTACTGCGATTAAAGAAAGTGGTGTGTTAAGAGTAGGTTATAATCCAATCCAAGTACCATTTTCCTACTTTAATGAAAGTGACCAATTAGTTGGTTTTGATATTGAATTAATGAAAAGGCTTGCACTAGAATTAGATGTAGATATTGAGTTCGTACCTTACCAAATAGATACGGCTCTAAATGCAATCAATGCCGGCCAGTTTGATATAGGTGTTTCAGGTATTCAGATGACGACGTTACGGTTACAGCATCTGGCATTTACCAATCCAGTACTAACCTTACATTACACCTTAGTGGTTAAAGATCATCGCGCCGATGAGTTTCAAAATAATGCCGAACTTGCAAAGCGGAAGCTTAAGTTTGCGTCGGTAGGTCAATACTCTATAACCCCCTATTTAATTAATAAATACCCTAACTGGCAGTTCGATACTATCGAATCAGATAAAACGTTTTTTGTAGATGACGGGAATACTTGGGATGGGTTAATTATTAGTTTAGAGGCGGGTAAAACCTGGACGATGCTCTACCCTAGCTACACTACTTTATATAACCGTGAAGAGATTAAGTCTTTTCCAGCTTCCTATGTTGTGGCTATGGAAAACCCCACCTTAGTTAACTTTATGAACAGTTGGCTTGAGCTACAAAGGTCAGCTGGATATGTTGATACCTTATATGACTATTGGATTTTGGGGCAGAATGCACAGCCTAAAAAGCCTCGTTGGTCAGTCATCAAAGATGTGTTGCATTGGATTGAATAATCATTAGGGATGGTAATGAATAAGGTTTTAAAAAGTTGCGTGGCGATTGTAAGTGTAATGAGCTTCACGCTTTACGCCGATGAATATGAAGTTGGCCCTGATTCATACATTGATGAGCCTGATGAGTGGAACTATCTAGTTGCATTTCCCATGGTATGGGCACCCAGTATTAGTGGCTCAATCACTGGCGGGTTAGAGCGGGTTGATATCGAAGTTCCCTTCAGCAATATAATTGATAATCTCAACTTTGGCTTGATTGGTGATCTGTATGCTCAAAGAGGAAACTGGTTATACAGCTTAAGGCTCAACTACTTGAGGGTAAAAAATGATACCCAAACAGAGGGGTTAACAGGTCCTATTACTGGAGGCGTCATCTCTCCTGGACATAACATTGAAGTCGATATGCATATGGCTGTTAACGATCTACTCGCCGGTTATGAGGTATTGCCTGGTTTCCGTGTCTTTACTGGAGTCAGGCATATTTACAATAAACTGGATGTGAATGTCTCCCCACTCTCTAATGAAGGTATTATTCAGATAGAGCAATCTGTTCCTATCTCAAATGAGCATCTATTTGATTGGCTTGCAGGTGTGACTTATCGTCATTGGTTTAGTGATGATTGGGGAATATCTGTGGCGGCAGATACAAAGATTATCGGCGATAATGATAGGGATTTTGGCTTTAATGCTGCAGCTATCTATCGTTTTGGTGAGTTACATAATGTCTGGATTGGATATCGGTATTTGCAGATAGGCAATGATTCTACGGAAGAGGGTATTGATTATGAGATGGACTTTATTCAAAAAGGCCCTCAACTGGGCTGGGCATTTACCTTTTAATTGGAAGTTTAAAAGCCTTCACCATCGTTTTGCCAGCTTGTGACTCTTAAGCTATATATTCCAGCTAAACTGCAGTGAGCCGTATCCGTGCCATTTGTCATAGTTACTCTCATACTCTCGAGTATAAGTGTTAAAACTCCAGCCAAGAGACCAGTTTGGCTGGGCCCAAATAACACCAAGGTTCAATCCAGCTTGTCGGTTTTCTAACTCTACAAAGCTGTCATAGGGCAGATCGCCTTCTAAAGTAAGATCGTTAAATCGATAACCAACATATGCGCGGCTATATACCATTAAAGTGGATGACGGAGTCGTCGCTGAGATATTACCGTACTGCCCGCTATGCTGACTTAACCGTCCAAATGAGTTAGCCAACTCGTTCCCCCAACGAAGTGTTAGTCCAATATCTGTTTCACTACGAAAGTTGCCTAATTGCGAGTGGCTAAATCCACTCAACTCCCACTGCGTACTGGCTAGAAAGTCACTATTTGATGGCTCTGTGCGCCCTATTAATGCATCGACTTCGTAGGCGGCTTGAATTGTTAGCTGGTTTTCGATTTGATAATCCCAGCCCTGTGGCGCAGAGGAGTCAGTTATCTTGTGCACAAAGGACTGCATAAGCTCATTGCCAGATGCAGGGCCGACGACACCCAATGAAACCCAGTTTTTTTGTGCCAGAGTCTTCCCGTAGGTTGCCGTATGGCTTTCAATTGCTAAGTATCCTGCATATGGGCGGTCATGAGCCTGTGGCGATTCAATTTCAATCAAACCAGGTGTCCACATCTGTTGAACTAAAGTAACCCCCCAAGCTCTTTGCGCATCACTTTGATTAAAAGCAAGATTTGCTTGCCACTGAATAGGCAAAACAGTGTGCGTTAAGTTATCTAAAGGCTGACTTTCCCAACCGACAATAATTGCATTGGTATAATTTCCGTCATCGCCAAAAATGATGTCGTTATCTAGCTGAATATGCCACTGATCTGCCGTACTAAAAGGAGCGATAAATAGGAGAGGGAGGCATGCTCCCTTTAGATGGTTGCTATAGCTGGTCTGTTTAGTCACTGTGCAACCCCACGTAGTAGAAAATAAGCGATAACCCAGAGTAAACAGATTATCTGGTTAACAACAGTGGCAAAATGTGTCTTTTTGTCGCAGAAAGGGGGATTAGTTCAGTTATTGATTGAGGTTATGCATAGTTTATAGGTGTTACCGTCCATAAGTTCTATGCAATTTAATATTCACTATTTTGTAGCTCAAGCTTAATCAATAACCTCTTCGCTAGCGGCTTTAAAGCCTTTTAATGTGTACTCCTGTTCATGAAAAAGTACTTTATCGGCATCATCCATCATGGCAATAAACTCCATGCTTTCACTGTCGTGAACTTTAGCGAAAGAGACTCCCTTTGAGCACCCAAGAAGCGCTGGCAGCGAGATTGTTTTAAATTGTTTATCTATCTCTAACTCCACGTTGATACTGGCTTCAATGGGGTTGAATAGCGCATCTTGACCTCCACAATATTCACGGTCATTGATATGAGTAAATACAACGGCAGCCTTACCTGAGCCTGTATCGACTAACTTCATTTTTTGGTAGCCGTAAGTGGCGATAATTGAGGCTTTGTCGGGTTTGGGTTGATGTGTCCAAGCGTCTCTATTTATTTCGGTGGCAACAGAAGTGTTAGAGAAGGAAGCGATAAAGCTAAAAGCGATGACAATCGAAGCAAAAATGATGAAATTCTTCATAGTAACTCCAGTTTTAAAGGGAAGGATTAACATCTCGTTGGTGATAATTTAAACGCATAAGGCTTAACCTTTGCTGAATAAACAGGTAGCTAGTCGGTAAACTGCAGTAGCTCATGAATATAGGTGAGTATCGATGGTGCACCTTCAATAGCACCTTTAAATAAGAACTGATGTACATGTCTAGGTACATGGTATCTAAGTGATTATAAAGACTGTAAATATTTGTGAACACTTAGACGAAAACTGTTTATGTTAGTCGCTAACAAACTATGATCTCATCGATATATGCCGCTATGACGCTTTGCTACTATTTGCGCAATAAATAGAATAGCTGGAATCATCAATGGCGCCGATTGTCTGTAAAACTGCTCTGGAAGCGGTATCAATAATTAACAGTGGTGAAACGCTTTGGACCCACTCTATGGGGGCAACACCTAGGCTACTGCTAAATGCGCTCGCTGAGCATGCCCTGACGAAAGATAACCTCACTCTATTACAGCTTCATACTGAGTGTGCTGAGTCATTAAGCTGTGACAGTTTAAAAGGCCATTTAAGGCATCGTTGTTTCTTCGGCGGCCTGCCAACACGTAGTTTGCTACAGCAAGGGGATGCTGATTATGTCCCTATCTTTTTATCGGAAGTACCAAAGCTATTTCGCTCAGGTGAGCAAACCATTGATACGGCAATTATTCAGGTTTCACCACCAGATAAACATGGGATCTGTTCATTGGGTATATCGGTTGAAGCTACGCTAGCTGCTTGCCAGGTTGCGGGTAAGATTATTGCGCATATTAATCCCCAAATGCCCCGTACTCATGGTGATGGGTTTATTCATTATGACAAATTTGCCGCCGTGTATGAGTGCAGTACAGCTTTACCGCAGCATCCATTAGCTGCAAGCGATGAGACCAGTCTTGCCATAGGTCATCATGTTGCCAAACTTGTAAGAGATGGTGATTGCTTGCAGATGGGGATAGGGGCGATACCTGATGCCGTTTTAAGTTGTTTAACTGAGCATAAAGACTTAGGCATTCATACTGAGTTATTTTCTGATGGTGTGCTAAATCTTGTAGAAAGGGGCGTGGTTAACAACAGCAAGAAACGCGTTAATCCTGGCAAGATTGTTACAGGTTTCGCATTAGGTAGTCAGCGACTCTACGACTATGTGGATGATAATCCTTCAGTGATTTTTATGGATATAGAGCAGGTCAATGATACTGCGATTATTCGTAAGAACCCTAATGTAATGGCAATCAACTCGGCGCTTCAGGTCGATATATCAGGGCAAATTTGTGCTGATTCACTCGGGACTAAAATCTACTCAGGTGTAGGTGGCCAAATGGACTTTATCCGCGGTGCAGGCTTATCTGAAGGGGGGCGCTCTGTGATTGCACTGCCTAGCACCGCTGCTGGTGGGAAGGTTTCACGCATTGCGACTGTTTTATCCCCAGGGGCCGGTGTAGTCACAACCCGTGCTCATGTTCATTATATCGTCACAGAGTACGGTGCTGCCAACTTAAGAGGTTGCTCACTCAGGGAGCGTGCCAGAGCACTTATTGATATTGCTCATCCAAATTTTAGAGAGCAACTGTGTATTGAAACCTTTGAGCAGTGGGGATTGAGCGTATAAATGACTAAGAGCTCTTCTTGAGTTTAGAAGAGCTCTCGTTATTGCAAGATGCGCTAGTCTTAGGACTGGTTTAAGCCGTTTGCCTATGGTAATGCCTAAGCCCATGTTCTTTTTGTCTTGCCTCACTAAAGGCGGTGACGCGTTTAAGGTAACCTATCACTCGCGTACCATGATCAATGTTACTGCTGTTACAAGATGAGCAGTGAGTTAAGGTCCGTTTGTCTATCGCTTCACACTCATTACAGATAGTTATTTTTACATTGGTACAGAAGTAGTTGCAGCCAGTTTTAGCCGCGACATTAAATAGCTTTAAGTAAGCATCTGTTGTGAGTGCTTCATCTAAGTTAAGGTGTAATGCAGAGCCTCCATCAAGATATTGATTTATCTCTTTGCCATGGAGAATGAATTTATCAAGATGATTGGTTTGCTCATCTTCGACTAAATAGAAGTAGGAGTTGTAACAGTCACGATTCACTTGATAGCCATCTTTTCTGTCCCACTTAGCGTTTTTCACTCCTAGGTTTTCGGCGGGCACAAACTCAGTGTTAAACATAAAACCGTAACTTTTTTTAGCTCGTTGATTAGCGTCGAATATCACTTTAAGGTGCTTACTCACAAAGGATTTATATTCGGAATTATTGCCAACTTGAATATTAGAAAACTCTGCAGCTTCGGCCATACCGTTAATGCCTATGGTCAAAAACTGCTTATCTAGGGATATAAAGCCTGCATCATAAACCGATAGCGCACCTTGGGCTAAATATTCCTCCATCAACTTTCTGTAGGCCACCTGATATTTTTGTATCTTCTCTATTTCGGTCTGCAAGCTTCGGCCATCCTGCACTAAACGGTTCATGTTTAGCGTGATAACGTTTATAGAGCCAGTTGCTACGCCACCTGCACCGAGTGAATAGGAGAAGGTATTATCTGTTATCTCATTGCGCAAGCGACAACAGGAGGCTAATGAGTCAGCACTATCTGAAAGGTAGATAAAAAAAGAGTTACCAGCCGACTTCTGCTCGGCAAGTTTTAATGCAAAGTCTTGGTCTTTACATTGACCATTTTCAGTGAGCATAGCTGCAGTAATAACAGGAAAAGTGAGGATGGATTGTTCACGCTCCTTGTTAATCCAACCTAAAAAGAACTGCTGTAATCGATCAACGCTGTGCCATTGAGGCTTGCTAAAGTCAGGAAAAACAAAATCACCAAACATAGAGGAAAAGTAGTGTTGGTCGAATATTGAAAGGTTCCAAAATACGCTCTGATAACCACGAGCCGCAGCGGGTTGGTTTATGGCATACACGACATGTTGCAGATGGTTCTCAATTGGCTTTTGGTGTGTTGAAAGGTAATCCTCTCCATATTCAAGGCGAGCAAAATAATCAAAGTAGGTTAGAAACTCTACGGTAGCCACAGCGCCTGCAAATTGCGACGACACTGCAAAGATAAGGTTTACAAATGAGCCACAGAAAGACTCAAGGTGTTTAGGCGCTTTTGACTCTCCTCCGAGATTTGTTAGTCCATCTAGCAAGAAAGGATACATACTAATCGATGTGCAGTAGGGCTTTAGGCTAGTTTCATCATGAACATAGATCTCATGCTCTTCAATCTGTCTGAGGTACTCTTTAGCTAGATTCTCATCAAAAGTGTCACGGATTTTATCGTGTACTAAGCCACGATTTATCTGAACAAAGCAGTCCTTTAATAACTCGGCTTCTAGTGTTGCGATATTTTTATGGGTTACATTAGCATTAGCGTCCATTTTAGAGCCTTCAGCCGCATTCCTGGCCTGAAAGTAGTGCTTGATAAAGCCCTTTTTATTGTCGATTTGATCTTGATTAAGCCGCAACATTATCTGCTCCTTGTCTTTGTTGTGTTAGTGAAAATAGGTTAGTCGGGGCATTTGAGCCATTGGGGGAGCTAGGGACAAATAGATGATTGAGCTTCTGGCTAGAGTTCATATCGCGAAAGACTTGATTGGTATACGGGCTATCGAGTCCACCGAGTTCAGCGACCCATCTGCCTGTTTTTAGAAAGTCCAGATGATCGCTAATAGCCATATCTACATATTTTTCGCCAGAGTATAGACAGGTTTTTAAGCCATAATGTTTGGCGATTTTAAGCTTTTCAATCAGTTGAACTGTTTGCCACTCACCGCCGAAAAACAGCACACAGCTGATAAGCCCTTGGTACTTATCAATCCAAGAGGTAAAGCTTGTATTAGTGAGAGGCGTACCGCTTTTTTCATTCCAAATTTCGGTGCTGTGACAGCCTTTGCAGCCAACTTTACAGCCTGTGATGCTGAAGCAAAGCGCGATCTCTCCGGGAACCTCTTGGAAAACAATAGAGGGCGCTAGACAGTTAAAGTACATGACTATGTCCATATATAGTTGTATTTTTATTATGAGATACAATATATAGTGATCTATAGTGGTAGGTAATTGACTTAGATCAAACCTAATTAACTAAAATTAAAAACGAAGCACAGGATATAGTGGTTTGGCGTGATTTTATGTCCATATATAGCGTTTTAGAATGATTGCTGTTAGTTACTTAGTTTGTTGCTGAGCTTATTACTGAGCGTTTGTTCTACACGATTAGTACAGTAGTCGTTAACATTGTCAGTTTGTTGATTTAATGGTCAGGACTTGTACCGGGATCACGCTTAAAACTTGAAAGTTGTAACATTTATGGGCAGAATTTGTTTCCTGAAAATGTATATGCAATGGTTAACTGAATGGATGCAAAAGGGTACACAAGCTCTCAGGGCTTTACCTTGATAGAGCTAGTGGTTGTGATTGTTATTTTGGCTATTTTAGCCATTACTGCATCGAGTCGATTTATTAATCTCAGTGTTGATGCAAAGGATGCCGTATTACAACAATTTAGCTCAGCAGTGAAGGAAGCGAATAAGCAGATGTATCTGCTATCTAAGCTGTCTAGCTACCGAGCAAAACCTGTTCCCGGTCGTGGTGACTTGACCGATGTGGATGTTGACGGTGATGGAGTATTTGAGACTCGACTTAAATGCGGTTACTTAGATAACACTGATGTGGCTAAACGACTAGATTATAGTGATGACAGCTTAGGCTTTGAATTTGAAGGTGTCGACAAAATCTATTTCGGCTTTGGCCAACAAAATATAAAGGCTAGCCAATGCTATTTTATGTACCAGCAAGCCTACGGCACCGTGAACCCTGATAGCTGCGATCAGGATGACCCAAACGCTGCACCAGTTTATGACGTCGAGCTAGCGGGTTGCTAACTCGCTATTATGTTCTTACAAATAAAGCGTCAGAATGTTTAGTTATTACGCAAGAAACTTAAAAATTATTTACTATACTGTTTAATGAAAAGCGTATTTTGGCTCGTGATTGTTTGGGTTTGTTTTTGAGTGTCACGATGCTAAAAGTAGCAACCGTGTTAGTTTCTGGGCTTACAGCGCGGTTAGCGAGGGAAATAGCATAACCCTGTTTTCTCTTTAGTACGTATGAAGCAAGTAGCAAGTAGCAAGTAGCAAGTAGCAAGTGTAAATGTAAGTTGTAAAGTAAGTAGTAATGTAAGTCGTAAAAAGTATGTACGAAACAAGCTAGCCCCCGACGCGCTTTTCTCTTCTCTCTTCAAAGCCTGCTTTTTAGCAGGCTTTTTCATGCAAAAAATTAAGAGGCCAAGGTCTGTAGGTAAAGTTTAGTGGTAAAGCTAGCAATCAATAATAGCTAACTATCTAGGCTTGTTCACAGGATTAGATTACCAATCTAGATGATAAACGAATTTTTGATTATAATACCTCTTTGAAAAGCGAGTTATATTGACGTTCATTTCCAAAAATGACAGATCAAGTATGATTCAACAGATTACCTATTGAAGAGAAAATACCATGAGCGCTATCCCACCATGCCCGAAGTGTGAATCAACATACGTATACGAAGACGGTTCACTGCTCGTTTGCCCTGAATGTGCTCATGAATGGAACCCTAACGAAGTTATTGTTGATCCTGATGCTATTATCTTAAAAGATGCTGTAGGTAATCTATTAGCAGAAGATGATAAAGTGACACTAATCAAAGACCTTAAAGTCAAAGGTTCATCATTAGTGCTTAAAGTGGGTACTAAAGCGGTTATCAAACGTTTTGTAGACTCAGACCATGACATCGATTGTAAGGTTGATGGTCACGGACAGATGATGCTTAAATCTAAGTTTGTTAGAAAACAAAACTAATTGATTGTTAAGTTACAAAATTAGACCATAAAAACATCTGCCTAGTGCAGATGTTTTTATATGGGCTACTGTGCTGAAGCTATCGTTATTCCTGACGGTATCTCTATGCCAGCTCGCGACCCACAGAACAACATCGCATTAGGTTTGAATTCTAAAGCAAATTCTACTCGCGCCAAGAATGTCCCCCAAAACATGCTTATAGTTATGCTGCCTTTTTAGTATCTGCAAACCACTCCCCGATAAAGACTACTAATCACTAAAAGTGCTAATGGTATTTCGTGCACCTCTTAGTGGTCTAATGCGCCCCATGAGCTAACGGCTCGCCAAATTAATCTTAATTTCAACGGGGTTTTACATGAAAAAGCTGTTTTCACTTTGTGTACTATGTCTATCTTTTAATGCTTCTGCACACGTAGAAAGCATTAACAATGACTGGCGTACTTATGGTGATTACGCACAGATCGCTATTCCTGCTGCTGGTTATATTACTGCTTGGCTCAAAGGTGATTCAGAAGGCGCATGGCAGTTAACTAAAGGCCTACTCATTACCCAAGGCATCGCTGAGGTCACTAAGACGGTTACTGATATTGATAGGCCTTGTGGTGGACACCGTAGCTTTCCTAGTGGCCATACAGCAGCTGCTTTTAGTGGTGCCAGTTTTATGCATCATCGCTATGGCTGGGAATATGGTCTGCCTGCTTACTTGGCAGCTACTGGTGTTGCTTACTCTCGGGTGCAGGCTAATAAGCATTGGAGTACTGACGTTCTAGCGGGGGCTGCACTGGCCTACACAGTAAGCTACTTCTTAACAGATAAATTTGAAGATCCTAATTTATCTGTTGTACCTATCTCAATGGGTAAAGATGCTCAGGGAATAGCAGTAAATTATAGGTTCTAGCACTGAGCCGAAAATTTCAATAAGGGGGCTTATCTGCCACCATCAATCATTTTTTACCATTGATAAATGATAAGGTCATGATTATTTTGGAAGGGGGAGGTGCAGAAAAAGCAAGGGATATCACGTAACTGTTTAAAATTAAGCATAAAAAAAGGCCAACCATTCTTGTAATAAGAAGTGGTTGGCCTTTTCTAGTATTTGGTGGAGGCGGCGGGGCTCGATTTTGGTTGCTACCTAATTGATTTTATTTAATTCAGTTTTGTTGTTAATTTAGGGTGTTACCTTTAGTGTTACCTTTGTTCGTTGTGACTCCAGTCATCAATTCATTTCACTCATCTAGATTTATATCATTTATGTAAATACAAACTCTCTACAACCACATTGAAGTTTATAGCAATTAAACGCAAAACTATTGGAAATACATCTTGCTCATCATTATCACAATGAATCAAAAGCTAGAAACTTCCAAAATATGATCAAAGTCTGGTTTTTTTGTAGTTAAGGCTTGGTATTTACTCTTACTGGGAGGTTTATTTGTTATTAACCCTCTAAAATGCTGTATGGTTCGCATTATTAGTTTAACTCCATATTAAAAAAATAGAGAGCAAAAGACAAAGAAAAGGTTCAAGTAAGATCTGGTTTCTCAATTTCTATCTACAGATGTACTAAGCAGATGTTGTGTAGGAGAAAGAGTATGAGACTTTCTTCCGTTGGATGTAACTCCTGATTGTTTTCTTGCTGCTCTAAAGGCTTATCATTATGTCAAAAATCACAAGCTATTGTTCATGGTGCTTTGAACATGCCGAGCACACTAAAGTTGTGCAAAGTTTTTTAACTAGGAATATTTATCAATGTTGCAGTTGTAATAATAGTACTGTGCAATGCCGATGCTGTAATCATATGGCGAAAAGTACTCCAAGCTCTGAAACGTTAAAGCAGATAGAGATAGCTCGTCTTGCTGATGAAAAAGAGCATGGGGCTTTAAAAGCTTTAGGGCGTGTAAATTCTGCTTTTACAAAAATTGACCAAAGTTGGAACAATGAACTTTGTGCAGAGCATGATGGAACAATTGCTTCTTTTAAATCCTTATCTAAAAAGCTAGATGACATCTCAGAGTATGAAACACTATTTATTCGAGAGCAACGAAACCTAGCTAAACCAGTGAAACACTTGGCTTACGCTGGTGTTGGAGTTGTAAGTATTGGAGCCATTATAGGTTCAGGCGGAACTGCTGGGCCTATTGCTGCAGCCATTGGAAATATGGGGGTGTTAGGTGCTTCAGGGACAGGAGCTGCAATTGCTGGATTAAATGGTGCAGCATTAACAAGCGCATCGTTAGCGGCTATTGGTGGTTCTGTAGCTGCTGGAACTATGATTGTCACTGCAAGTGGGGCTGCGTTAGGTGGTGTTTTAGGTGGCGTTGTTGCGAATAAATTCCATGGGGATGACAAAAGTTTTTCTATAAAAAGGCTAAGAGACGTAAAAGGCTCGGACGTAAGAACAATTTTTGTTAATGGCTTTACACAAAAGGGGGAAACAGATTTCCATGATTGGCAAGCTGAGCAATTATTTGCGGGGTTGAGGCATTCTACATATGGGGTTACTTGGGACTCAAAAAGTAATGCTAACCTAGGTGCAGCATTTGCTGGTGGAGTTGGAAAGAAAGGTGCGCAAGTCGCTTTAGCTGCACTAGCTAAGAAAGGAGGCGCTAAGGCCGCAGCTAGAATGGGGCCTGCGGCAAGTATCGCATTAATTTCAGATATCATCTCTAATCCATGGCATTCAGCTATGCTAAGAGCTGCACAAGCTGGCTCACAACTAGCAGAAAGCATTTCTAGAACATCGGGACAAAAATTTAATCTTGTCGGACACTCCTTGGGTTGCAGAGTCATTTATTATGCATTGGCAGCTTTAGGGACTAAAAGCCAAAAATATATCGATGATGTTATTTTACTTGGTGGGGCTGTAGGTAAGGATGATGAAAAAGGCTGGATGAGTGCCATCTCTACAATAGATGGGAATTTGTATAATTGTTATAGCAAACAAGATATGGTCTTAAAAAGACTATATGAAACTGCGAATGCTAAATTAACAAAACCTATAGGGTATTATCCTATCCCTTTTGAAGCACCTAAAATATCCAATCTAGATTGTACTAATTTCGTTGATTCACATATGAAATGGAAAGAAAACTACTCTGAGATATTGCGGCTAATTTATGATATTGATATCGATAAATAGTTGTTTAGGGGAGTCTGACGTTAACTTCAGATTACCTTATTGTTTATTGAACTAAAAACTTCTTTTGGAGTTTATGGCTGTTAGTCCATATTCCATACTGTTTGTTATCATTTAATTATTCAAGAGTGACGCAAAATATGTCAATGCCTTCCATAGATCTTGACTGTGCTAAATGTGGCTTTCATGGCAGTTCCTCAGTAGTTTGGGGACAGTTTTTCTATCTTCTAGATGGCTATCAAATCCCTTTGAATAGGCATTTAGGTTGGTGCCATGACTGTGGATCATTTAAGCCAATAGAGTATTTTGATCCTGATGGCTGTTTTCGAAAAATCATTGAATCTAGAGAAGAGCTCAAACGGTTTAAAACGAGAACATTGATGCAACTTCTTAGTAAGTCAGCGCGTGACATGGTGAGACATTACCAAGGAGTAATTGACCAGCAAACCTTAATTCTTCACCTCATCTCAAAGCGGATAAATACAGAGAAGTGCCTGGACTGTGGCAGTAGTCATGTGAGTCCCTTTGATGGGGACTACTCGCTCGGGTTTGATGCATTTCAATATTATGGTACTAAACAAACAGGCTTTATTCACCCTGGCTGTGGTGGTGAGTTTATTGCAACTCCTAACCCTATGCGTTTCCACAGGAGCTTTACTTCTCAATATTACAACTTTGATGGGTTAGAAGCTCAAGGAATATAATTGGAAAATATACAGAACGAGTTCGCTCGTCAGGGCGTCTACTTAAGAGGTAGTAATGTTGGAAAAAATATTTGGTAGTGTAGGTGCTTCATCGATTTTCATTGCTCCGTTAGTCTGCTTGCCTGCAATTATCTCTATTGGTTACTCGCTCGCTACAGAGCAAGAGTTATCTTGGTTTGATATATTTTGCGGTATCGCAGCAATCGTGATTCTTTCTGGCTGGGTTGTAACGGTATGGGATTGCATGCGAATAAAGCCTGAGGCCAAAAGCTATAAAGAACTAGCTATAGATGCTGCTAAGCTCAAAATAAAAAAGAAGGCTACAGAGGTCATAGGAAGGGAGGGAAGTGAGTCATAAGACTCGAGGCAGTCCAGTTTGGGGTTATTTCCAAATATAATCGAATTTAAAATAGTTAGATAAAGCCATACTATCACCAATTTGAATCGAGAGCAGTAATCTGGGAATTGCCTGATTTACTGCCCTCATTATAGGTATGAATGCCTATGCTCATTAAAGAAAAGAGGTTACTCGTGCTAGTTAGTCATTGTTAAGACCGAGTCCAGCCTTCATCAGGTACCACGTTGTATAAGCAAGTTTTACCGCTTAACACTAATAAGTGAACCCAGGATGAGTAAGGGATACTCGATACCTCATCTCGTTCACCATCACACCACTTCCTAAGTACTTTTGTCTTATCTTTGCTCGCAGTTTTGAGGCCAAGCATTCTGGCTATATCAGTCTTGCAGTGACCAATAAATATCATAGTATCTATGACCTGTATAACTTCAGCATTAGTTGGATCACGATACTTGGGATCGTCGATGTTTCTATACGAGTCAAGTCTAATTGGGTTCATAAAATAGACTAAGCCAACATGTCGCTTCATCTTCCTGAAGGATTCCATGACCTCGTGCTCGTCAAGATCGCCTACATCATTCACTTTATCCAAAACTCAACTCCGAATTATTTATGTGAATCAAGAATACACCTCGTAAGGAGGGAACACAAGTTAATACCCTCCATATTCATTCAACGGTTGAAAATATGATTAATATCAATATGTGGGGATTTTTCGTGTATTTTTACCTCTTTGGAGGGTTTTTTGGTTGCAGCCCTCTGTTTTGCGTGTAAAATGCCGTCGTAGAAACATCAGGGTAACACTGATAGTGATTATGGTGCTTAAAAGTAACAGTTGAACAGGTACTTAACGACCTTTGCACCTTTACCGAGCTGTTCTTACAAGTCGATTAAGATCAAACCCAATAAATGAGAGAGTGAAATGATTAACGAAAATGTATGTATCTTATCAACTTGCTCTATCTGCAAGGCTGAACTATCACACCGAGAAGTTAATGGACTTCCTGTTTGTCGTTCATGTGAGCCTGTCAGTGATGTTATTGAGAACATGTGGGTTGTAGTTGGGCACTACGGTGATGACGACGCTTACATAGAAGTTATTATCGCCGAGAGTGAAGAGGTGGCAAGAGAGCGTTTTTCTGAGTTTATGGATGCTCAAGCGCAAGGGAGTGAACATTGGATCACTGGCTCTTCACAACTTCACCACGCAATTGCTCAAAGAGTGGTGGTGTTGTAGTGGCTACTGTATGCATTTTTGTTGGCTTGATTGGTTTAGCATTTTTAAAACTCAACAGTATCGAGTTGTGAGCATCTTTAGCATAGATGAGGCGGTTATCAAAGCTGCAGGAGTTACCTGATGGATATGGGAACTGTAAGTTCAATCTTAATCATGATTGCGATTGTGTGGTGGTCTTGGGTTATACATTGCGCTCATAAGGCTGACATTCTTAAGTCTAGGGCTGAAATTGCAAAAGCTGACAAGTTATTAGTCGAGCAACAACTCGCAGAGATGCATTCAGAGCTAGAGAGACTAACAGTCATTAGAGCAAGTCTTGAGTATCAACTCTCCAAATTAAAGAGAAGAAGCAGCTTAAGGTAAAGGGAGGTTTAGATATGGCTGACTAAAGCGACTAATGGCTCAAAAGGGTTGTGGCATTTCAGTATCAATATAGCCATCAGAGATTTACATCTATCTACCTAATGAAAGCCTTACACATAATTTTCAATAAACAAGAGACTGGACCATGAGTGTAGTAGAACAAAAAACTCAGGTTATAAAGAAGATAGGTGCAGTTGAGGCTGAAATTGAAGCGCTAAATTTTGAGTCACAATCAATCCAAGAAAGATATCGAAACAAAGAGACTAACTTCACATTAAAAATAAAAGAGCTAAGAAAGCTGGCCGCAGAGATGCTTCTAAGAAGGCAAGCACTAGAGGATAGAGTTGCTGTACTTATATCGAAAAACAGTAATGTTGACGTTTCTATGAGTCGTTTTAATAGCTTTAACTTGTCTGAAGTTCAAAAAGAGGTGGCAACAAAAAAGTTAGGTATTAGTGCTATTAGCAAGGAGCTAAACAGGATTGAGGGGGAGGTTGAGGCTTTAAGGAGGGAATTGAAGGAGGACAAGCGAGCTGTGAATAAGTCAGTGAGCTTTATCGTCGAGACTATTGGAGGTTTCGAATCACTGCTTAGCCAAAATATAGAGCAAGAGAAAGCTCTATCAAAGATTATCAGTTTAGCTGAGGTACCAGAGCCGATAAGTAAAAATCCTGGAAGCAAGCTGAACAATATCAACTTATTAATTTTGTTGATTATCCATGCTGCTGGAGTCGTTGTTATTTCTGTAGCGCTCCCAGCTTTATCTATAGCCGCAATTGCCGCTGCTGCTATTAATCTTTGGCGATTATTTAAAAATAGAAAAAATACTAAATAAAACAATAACCCAAATGGGTTGAATAGGAAAATATCAATGAAAAAGCTGTTATTTATTGCCCTGTTGGCTTCATTTTGTGTAAATGCTGGTTTTGCCCAGAAGGTAGGGGCGTCTTTTGCTGCTAAGTATGAGGTTTGTGCTTTAAAGCTAAAAGATACGCCAGGCTACAAGCTTAAAGCACTCGGGTTAAAGATAAAGGCTGATGAGATAGGTCGTGAGCATGTAGGTAAAGGGGATTACATCGAAGCATTTTTAAAAGAGAAGAAAAAAGCTTGGCTTATTTCACCACAGAAGTGCAAAAAATTCGCAGACAAACTTTAGGGCGTTTTTCCACCATTTCCGTGTGGATATGGTTTTTTATAGTAAGAGAACGGTAGTGATAAAAGTAATATTGGCTTCCTGAAGTACTAGAAAAATATTTACATGAAACGCTTCCTTTATAGGGATAAATCTTTATGTAACAGAATTAACTGTGGCAACCAAGAATGTTGTAAATAGTGGATAAACATGTTTGCCCCTGCTGTGGCGGGGAGATGATAAGGGCAACCCAAAGTCGATATATGTTTTGCTGTACCAACGATCTTGTTTCGCAATACAGCGGGTTTAAAAACAACGTCAGTGCGTGTCTTATAAGGAGAGGCGATTGAAACATAATAAAGGTTTTACATTAATCGAGCTTGTAGTCGTGGTCATAATTTTGGGAATTTTAGCCATTACTGCAGCGCCTAGATTCATCAGCTTGAGTGATGATGCGGCAAACGCCTCACTTAAGGCGATGAAAGGAACGATTGATAGTGCCCTAATCATATCTTACGCCAAGATGGCTATAGAAGGTAAGGAGGGCTCAGCCTCTGCTCAACCTGAATTTTGTTCTGATTGTGATCTGTTCGCTTACGGCTATCCAACCAATGCCTATGCTGATCTACCAAGGCTAGTTGAAAACATGACGCAGTCAATCGGTGGCACTGGTGATGCTGACTGGCTTGTGACCCCAAGCTTCGGTGCCGGGGAATCTTGGATCTATTCAAAAATACATGCAGACAGAAAATGCTGGCTTGTTTATCAACCACCAACGGAGAGTAACAAGAAGTACAGCCTAGAGGTGGTTAGCTGTAAATAGGTGAGTAATATTAAACTCTAAATTGAGTGATGGTCGCTTGATGCAAAAGGAAGTGTTAGATATAAAAAAGGCCAACCATTCTTGTAATAAGAAGTGGTTGGCCTTTTTTAGTATTTGGTGGAGGCGGCGGGGCTCGAACCCGCGTCCAAAAAGCCTACATCCAAGGCGCTACATGCTTAGTCTCTCTTTTGGTTAACCAAGTACACTCCGAAAGACAGGATTGCATTTGGCGAGTTCAGTACTGTTTCGCGGTTCACCCCTGAACGTGGTTCCCTCGCTATCAAATGTAAAGGTGACCATCTTAATACTCTGCCCATTTGATAAACGTGAGCAAGATGGCTAGCTAGCCTAAGCTGCTAGAGAGTAGTTAGAGTCGTTTGCAACTATAACAGTGCGGCTTTTTACGAGGCCAACCGCCCCTCGGCATGCTCCCAGGGTTTCGAGAATCTTGTCGAATCCAGAATCGCCCCCAAGTACAAAACAAGTGTAACGCGTTGCGACTTGATTACCAAGCCTGTTTTGCAACTCGCTATACCGTTTGTTCGTTATCCAACCGTTTTAGATAAGCTTTAACTTACTTTCTACGCTCGGATTGTTGTGTATCGTTTTTTTATCGCTGCTCTTTGTTGCTCAAAGCTGCTTACTGCTGTACCGCTTTCTTCATGGTACGTGCTTTTTCAATCTGCCATTCTCTGTCTTTAGTGTCGTCACGCTTATCGTGCTCTTTCTTACCTTTACCAAGACCAATCTCGATTTTTACCCAAGCACCTTTTTGCCAATACATTGAGATTGGAACAATAGAGTAGCCTTTGCGATCAACTAGCCCTTGTAGCTTATCTAGCTCTTTGCGCTTGAGCAGAAGTTTGCGTGAGCGCATAGGATCGCACACTACATGGGTTGAGGCGGTATTCAGTGGGGCTATGGTACAACCGAAGAGAAAGGCTTCACCATCTCTCATAAATACATAGCTCTCAGACAAGTTTACCTTGCCCATACGAATAGACTTAACTTCCCATCCCATTAAGGATAGACCTGCTTCCATCTTCTCTTCGAACTTATAATCGAAGGTTGCGCGTTTATTACGTGCAATTGATGCGGAGGAGTTTTTTGATTTTTTTGCGTTTTTCTTAGCCATAGGCTGGCTATTATACGCAGGGACAGACTTTTTGGAATTGCTGCTAACGAAATATTCAAACATTTATGCACAATAGCGTGGGTTTGTTTGGTTTTTGAGCAAAAGTTAACCCTCTAAGGGGATTCTTAGGATGTAGACCTGTATCGACTTCAACAATCTAACTAGAACCTGAGGAGGTAAATATGCGTTTTTCTACGTTCGTGTTAAAATCCTTTCATTAGTGCTCTGCAGTAAGTTATTCAGTTGCTGCAATGCTCGTTCGTTTAATCAAGTTGTTGAGATAACTGTTTCAGGTAAGAGAGTCGAATGCCCCAAATATCCCGCAGTGTGTTAGTGCGCTTTAGTGCAATGCAGATGTATGAAATTGTCAATGATGTTGAATCTTATAAAGAGTTTTTGCCCGGCTGCGTTGGCGGGAAAGTACTCGAGTTTGATGGCGAGACCATGCTTGCATCGGTTGATGTATCTAAAGCGGGTATCAGCAAGACGTTTACGACGATAAATCAAGTGGTCCCAGGCAAGAGTATTCAATTAGCATTAGATAATGGCCCTTTCAACCACCTGATAGGTGAATGGCGCTTTACTGAGTTGACCGAAGATGCCTGTAAAATCGATTTTGAATTGAACTTTGAATTTTCCAGCTCTTTGGTTGAGATAGCCTTTGGCAAAGTGTTTAAAGAGCTAATGTCATCCATGGTGACTGCATTCACTGGGCGAGCTAAAGTTATTTATCAATAAAATCTAGTGCTTAGCCACGAGAAAGTTTCATATTAGAAAGAGAAAAGTTGATGAACTTAGATCAGGAAAACTTTGCAGTTGAAGTTATCTACGCTTTACCTACACAACAAAAGCGCATTCAGATAAAAGTTGCTCCGGGGACGACTTGTATCGAAGCTGTTGAGTTAAGTGGAATGAAGGCTTATTTCCCAGAGATTGATCTCGACAGTGTAAAACTGGGTATTTTTAGTCGATTGGTTAAGCATACTGAAGTGTTAACGCCAGGGCAGCGAGTTGAGATCTACAGGCCTTTGATTGCCGACCCTAAAGATGTGCGTCGTAGGCGTGCTGAAAAGGCAAAAGATGAAGGGCGAATCAATAAAAAAACTGGTGCTAAAGTTTAGACGCTATTACTTAATAGATATTTAATCGAATTGCTATAGATACTGCCTTGGAATGTCCAAGGCAGAGCTACAAACAATAGCTTTAAAAAAGTTTATTCAAACTTCTTTTGTGCCTGCGATTCAGGATCATCTTCTTCAACTAATGGTTTAGTATCTGGTCTCTGTTCTGGGATCAATGGTTCTTCATCGCCCTCAACAGACTTTTCAGTTGTTGCTTCTATCGAAGGAGCGTCAGGTAATCGGCTCTGTTCGAGAGGTGTATCAAAATCTTCAGCAAGATCGTAATCACCAACCACCTTAGTCAATTGATCATTTTCATTAAAATGAATGATCAGTTCTTTATGAATGATGCTGGCATCACGGCCACTTTTATAATGGTAAACATAGTACCAAGTATCATCAGCAAAACTATCACGTAACACAGGCTTACCGAGTATGTATTCAACCTGCTCTTTCGTCATCTCGATACGTAGTTTTTCAACCTGCTGAGTTTCCATATAGTTGCCCTGCGGGATATCGGGTTTATAGATCAACCAGTCAAAAACGCTACAGCCAGATATGGATAACGAGAGCGCAGCTGCGCCCAAAAGGGTGAGACTTTTCTTTTTAAATGTCATTGAATACGCTACTTCATAAAAATCTGTCGGTCATCATACCCAAGCACGGGCCTCGATGACAAGGCTTATCGTTGTAGGGCTGATGAAACACTTTGCCTAAATACAGTGGTTTAAATCTTGTTACCTATTTTTGAGACATAGGTAGAGCGACTATAACATCGTCACCGGCTGCATATGTCCACCATTTTGATAAAGCAAAAAAATTTTGGTAACGCTTCGACACTGCTTTATACGGTTGGTTCCAATATTTTGAGCCATTTTTATCATTTAGATACGCTTGAGTCTATTCCTGTGAGTTGTGTTCTTAATAAAAGGAGGAGCTCTACCTTGTTCGTGACTACTATCACTAAGTATTAACATCTTTATGAGGGGGATGATTTTTAGAGATAGATTGAGCTGCAACATATTAATTTGTTTAAAGTTGTCTACGAGGCAATAAGCACTTGCAAACTGGTATGAAAGTTATGAGAATGTGTTTGGCTTTAAATAGTTCAGGAAAAATGAATGTCAGTGCAGATAGGTGCTCAAAAAGGTAGCTTAGTGTGTGTTGGTACAGGGTTAAACCTAGCTGGACAAATTAGTGTGCTGAGTAAGAGTTATATTGAAAATGCCGATATCGTTTTTTCGTTAGTTCCTGATGGATTCGCTCAACGCTGGCTTGAAACTCTCAATAACAATGTATCTAGTCTTCAACCTTTCTATGCACAGGAGGATGAGGTTAAGAGCCGGCGAGAAACCTATAACCAAATGGTGCAAGCTATCTTAAGTGAAGTGCGTAATGGCAGCAAAGTTGTTTGCGCGCTTTATGGCCATCCAGGGGTGTTTGCCTGTGTTTCTCACTTTGCTATTGAACAAGCAAGAGGCGAAGGATACAGCGCCATGATGGAGCCCGGTATTTCTGCTGAAGCTTGCTTATGGGCCGATTTAGGTATTGATCCTGGTAAGTCGGGCCATCAAAGCTTTGAAGCTAGCCAGTTTATGTTTTATAAGCATGTGCCAGACCCTACAACACACCTGGTTTTATGGCAGATAGGTATTGCTGGCGAACATACGCTGACAGAGTTTAATACGTCACCAGATAAACTACAGGTACTGGTCGAGCAGCTTAATGAATGGTATCCGTTAGCGCACGAGATCACTATTTATGAAGCGCCCAATTTGCCAACACAGCAAGCAAGGGTAGATAAGTTAGCTTTAAAAGATCTGCCTTTTGCTCGTTTAACAGCTATTAGCACTTTAATGATCCCCCCATCTCAGTCTTTGGAGATAAACCATAAGGTTTTAGCCAAATTAGGGATCACTGCAGCCGATTTGGGTTAAAGCTAGTGCTAGAAGACAAATAGTTAATTTGAAAGAGAAACCTACAACTAAGCTAGCTGTAAACTAAACCATAACAAAAAGGAAATGTTGATGTCGAAGTTAAATGATCTATTAGAAAACCTAAGCTCAGATGCAAACTTAAAAGCGAAATACCTTGAAAACCCTGAATTGGTGATGGAAGAAGCTGGGTTAAATGATAAGGAGAAAGCTGCAATGCGTTCTGGTGATGAGAAAAGCCTAACTGACCTTACAGGTGATAAAAAGGCATACGGAAAGTATATCGTTAATCCAGATTAAAATACTAAGTGAATGCTTGATCACCTAGCTTTTACTGACTCAATGGTAAAAAACAGGGTAATTTTGCTATCATTCAACACTGAACTGATTAAGCGTAGTTATGAAAGTAAAACGTAACTGCGCTTTTTAATCACTAAAAGCCTTTCAGGTGTCTTTGTGATTATTAGTATGTGTCAATTCTATTTTAAAGGTGAGATAAGCAATATTGGCTTCACTAAGACGTATGCTTGATAGGAAAAGTAAAATGATAAATGATTATTCAATAACGTTAGCTATGAAGAATCATTTTTCAATGCATGCTAGCCATGTCATATCTCACCTTAAGATCATTGCTACTTTATTTGCTCTGCTAGTTAGCCATTTTACGCAAGCTGAAGAGGTGAGCCTCTCTCAACTTAATTCTCATCTCACCATGTTGGAAGCTAAACGCACAATTGACCCAGCGTTAGTCTCTCTTTCTATAAAAGAGTTAGATAAACTCTTAGTGAGTATGGACGACACCCAAAAAGTACGCTTCATGTTACTGAAAGCTCACTCATACTCTTTAGCTGGAAGGATTGAGGAAGCTATATCAATTTTATCCTCAAGTGATGAGTTTAATACTGCTGAGATGCAGAAGTACGAAACACGAAAGTTGGCACTTTTAGCCAATATATACTCTCACGATAACCAGTTTGAAAAAGCATTTCACACACTACATCTATTGATCCCAAAACTGATTACTGTCGATGATATAGAAAGTGAAGTATTCGGATACAGGTTAGCTGTAGAGTTACTACAACAGATAAATCTGTATACAGAAGCATTAAAGTATGCGACGACTCTATACGCTAAATTGGATCGCTACACTGAGCTACGACATCGTTGTTTTGTCACTTTTTCATACGCTAAAAGCGTATACGGTGTACACAAAAGCGATCCTAATTACTGGGGAGAGATCGTTTCCTTACATGAGGGAGCCTATACAGCTTGTGAACTCTCCGGTGAGAAAATGTTTATGTCAGGGGGGCTACGTGAGATCGCTGATATAGAGATCAAGATGGGTAACCTTGCTAAAGCAAAGCAATTACTCTTGAAATCAATCGATCTATCTCGAGCAATTTTCTATGAGCTTGAAGTGGCAGAAGCTGAGTTACAGCTTTCGTCAGTAGATATACTTGAACAAGAGCTTACTTCAAGCCAAGTCCGCTTAAGTAAAGCATTGGGCATTGCTGAAACGCTAAAAGATAAAAAGTTGCTAGCGGATGTATATAAAGCTATATCAGAATTAAATGAGCTAGAAGGTAACAGTGCGGAATCCCTACAAAACCTCAAACTATATCAGAGCTATTATTCGAAAGTTTTAGGAGAGACTCAAAGCAAGATCGTCGCCTTCGAAACCACCAAATTAGATTACCTTGAGAAAGAGCGCCAAATTCGCTATCTAAATCAAGAGCGAGAATTGTACACCACTAAAAGGGAGTTGATTGAGTCCCAACGTAACAATGAGCATATGCTGCTCACCTTAATCATTGGTGGCTCAATACTGCTTGCCATCTTTGCACTTGTACTGTTATTTCAGAAGCGAAAATATAAGCGTTTAGCTCAACTCGATACCCTGACCGGGATCTTTAACCGAGGAACGGCACAAAATATCGGTGAAAATAGCTTTATCCAGGCTGCGACCAAAGGTGAGTCATTCAGTGTTGTCATGTTTGACTTAGATAACTTTAAAAACATCAACGACAACTATGGTCATGGCACAGGCGACTGGGTGTTAAAGAAAGTTGCTGAGGTGATAGACAAACACTGTCGACGGGATGATACCTTTGCACGTTTTGGCGGTGAAGAGTTTGCGCTATTTTTACCTGATACTAAAAGTGATATTGCAGAGAGTTTTGCCCATGAGTGCTGCGAAATTATTCGACAGATAAATACAAAATACTCAGGGCATAGCTTTAAGGTTACCGCTAGCTTTGGTGTGACCTCAAATACTCAGAGTGACCTGAGTCTAGACCCGCTATTACATAGAGCTGATATTGCCATGTATTGCTCTAAAAAGCAGGGACGTAATAGGGTGTCAGTATACCATGCTGATATGGAGCAAAGCCGCGCAGGCTATCAAGCTAGCAAGTTTGCATTAGGCTAATTAGGTTAACTTAAGCCCTTTTTAGCCTATTTGACTTAAACCTTGTCGACTCGATCTGAAGTATGGTTAAAACCTAGTCCTGAGTGTGGCGCTTGTTTCTAAACCTGCGGCTACACGATTCTTCGGTGGTTAACCTGCAGGTGATTTCAGAGCCTCTCAAGTTAGCCCTCTTAAGTTAGTTCTCTTAAGTTAGTTCTCTGATGCTAGCCTTCTCAAGTGAGCGATAATATCCCTTCCTTGTTATTACCTCCTCGCCCGTAAATCTATCAGCATTTTTATGTTACTGCCTAGCGTGGCATGCCCATTCTTTACTTGTCATCTGAGTTCAGTCGCTGAAATATTCGTCGATTAGTAAATTTTTTCCTCTTGAACCAATGTTTTTTTGCATGTTGATCGACATACAAAAAACAGTTTTGTTAAACCTCTGTTAACAGCTGTTGGTGGTTTGCTAACCTTTACGTCAAGGTAATAGTTAAACGGTCGTTTTAATTCGTCTTGATTCTACTGTTATATAAATATCTGAAAATACGTATTTTTTTAATATTCCTTTAGGGTAAGTGATAAACAAAGCCGTTATTGACTGGTGAGTAATACCTACAAGTCTAATGTAAAGTTTATGTTCCGATGTGGTTTTTTATTACGTAACTGGTTTTAGCTTAAGTGCTGTGGTCAATTTGTCTGACAAGTTAAAAATATAAATGTGTTACTTGTTTGAAGGATTTTGTAATTAACTGTATTTAAATAACTTTATTCTTTGTGGTTGGTGTTGTTTTTGCCATTGTCACTGTTTTTATGACCTGCTTTAATCGGACCGCTTGTAATGCTTGGGCATTGCAAACTGAATACTAACTGAGTAGGTTTTGTTCAAAAGCAGACATATTTGATTGCAAGATCACAGGTTGCCGGGGTTTAGCTTGGGGTCAGTCTGCAATCTATGTTGAAAATACTGAGGGAAGTAAAATGACGCATGAAACATGTGAAGCGATAAAGCATCAGCCAAAATTTAGACGTTTAGATGTGGGGGAGCCGATGCAGGCGCTTTCAGCCACGGCTCTTTCTGCTTCTAACTCAACGTCATTTGCAATTGAAGATAATGATATTGCCACAATGGCTGCCGAATCTTCACTATCGCAGAAGCAAGATAGTTTGAATAGCGATAGTGTAAAACCTGCAGGGCTTAAAATTGTCGGTGACCATGTTAATGGGCAAGAAGCTATTTTTACTGAAGGCTCACTGAGCTTGTTATCTCTTTTGTGTGATCATTTTTCAGCGGATATTCCTCAGCTATTAAAGTTACGAGAAGATAAGCAAGCTGAGATTGACTCAGGTGTGTTGCCTGACTTTTTAGCTAACACAAAATCAGTGAGGGAGGGGAGCTGGCAGATCAGAGGTATCCCTGATGACTTAACTGATAGGCGAGTGGAGATCACTGGCCCCGTTGACCGTAAGATGATCATCAATGCGTTGAATGCCGACGTAAAAGTATTTATGGCTGACTTTGAAGATTCGCTTGCACCTAGCTGGAGTAAGCTTGTTCAAGGGCTGATAAATCTACGTGACGCAGTTAGAGGGGACATTGAGTATACCCAGCCTGAAACAGGTAAAAATTATAAATTAGAAGATGATCCTGCTGTATTAGTTTGTCGAATTAGAGGGCTACATCTGCTTGAAAAGCATGTGGAGTTTGCTAATTCCAGCATACCGGCAGCTTTATTCGATTTTGCTATGTTTTTCCACAACAACTATCGGCAACTGCTCAGTAAAGGTAGTGGCCCCTATTTTTATATTCCAAAACTTGAAAGTCATCTCGAAGCACGTTGGTGGGCAAAGGTATTTGCCTTTGTTGAGGAGCGCTTCTGTTTACAGCCTGGAACAATAAAATGTACCTGCTTAATTGAGACGCTTCCGGCCGTATTCGAGATGGAAGAGATCTTGTTTGAGCTTCGTTCAAATATTGTCGCACTTAACTGTGGGCGCTGGGACTATATCTTTAGTTATATCAAAACCCTCAAAAACCACAGTGAGTTTGCTTTACCACAAAGACAATCTATCACCATGGATAAAGACTTTTTAAGTGCTTATTCACGCTTGTTAGTGAAGGTTTGCCATAAGCGGGGCGCATTGGCTTTGGGGGGCATGGCAGCATTAATTCCTACAAAAGATGAACACACTAATCAAACAGTATTAGATAAAGTACGTCGTGATAAAGAGCTAGAAGCTCGAAATGGACATGATGGCACTTGGATAGCGCATCCTGGCTTAGCAAAAACAGCGTTAGCAGTGTTTAACCAATATATCGGTGAAGGTTACTGCAATCAGTTGCATATTACTCGAGATGTTGACGGCCCCATACGATCTCAAGAGTTACTAAAAGCATGTGATGGTGAGCGTACTGAGGTTGGGATGCGGCTGAATATTCGCGTAGCGGTGCAATACATTGAGGCTTGGCTCAGAGGTCATGCTTGTGTGCCAATCTATGGCTTGATGGAAGATATGGCTACCGCAGAGATCTGCCGTACTGCCATCTGGCAATGGATTAAACATAAGGAGAAGTTATCTAGCGGTGAGCAAGTAACTAAATCGCTGTTTACTCAAATGCTCAAGGAGGAGATGAGCAATATTATGTTAGAGGTGGGAGAGTCTACTTTTGCTAATGGCAGGTATGTTGAGGCTGCAGAGCTGTTTACCCAGATAACAACAGCAGATGAACTGGTTGATTTTCTCACTCAACCTGGATATGACCTGTTAACAGCTTAAGCCTAATAAAGAGACTCATAAGTTAATCTATTTTCAATTTGCTGCTTTGCAGCCGTTGTCCCCCGTGCAGTATTCCTACGTGCTGCATGGGTTTTTCTTACTAATACTGCACAGAGTACCAATGAGTGCACCTCGCTTTACCTAGACATTGCTACGACAATGTTTGCTTGTGTTTGCGGCTCAATAGAGCCGCATTTTTTTATTGAATTTTTAAGTTTGCTTAAGCGTTAAAAACAGGCATTATTTTATCCCTCAATTCGACCTTAACACCCCTTGTATAGAGGTAACCGCCTACAAATTAGGCTGTTATTAATTATCTCTTTAGATAAACTATCTTTATTGGTAAAGCTTGTATTAATTATGTTATAAAAATTTATGCCTATACTTTAGATAGTTGCAGTTTAAGACTGCATTAGATGTTATTTAGGGGATAGCTATGCTGTCATTTGTCAAAATAAAATCACGTTAAGGCCACAATGCAGACTCAATCTCAGGTTAAATCGAAGGGAGTCGATTACTGGACCAAACGCATCAGCGATCAGGAGATGCCGGCATTATGCTCTACTGTTAAAACATTAGAGAAGCTAGCTAAAGATGACGTTTCTTCACTCGGTTTACTGGGGAAGAGCGTGATGCACGACAATGCACTGACCTCTCGGATATTAAGAGTGGCAAATAGTGCAACTTATAGTAAAGGCCAAAGCCAAGTGACGACAGTCAGTCGTGCCACTGTGGTCCTTGGTTTCGATACCATACGTAATATCTGTATAACCGCTAAATTGCTCAGCAGTCTGCTTGAATCTGAAGGTTTATCAGAGCCTGTGTATCAGCGGCTTATTAAATTAATGGCCCGTGCATTTCAAGCCGCTATGCTCGCAAAAATGATGCTAAGAGATCATGATGAGGAGTTGCAAGAGGAGGTGTTTATAGCATCGCTTCTGTATCACCTCGGTGAGAGTGCTTTTTGGAGTATTGGCAGTGAAGAAGCCATCGCGTTAGATGCTTCAATGGAAAGCTGTACAGATAGTAAAGAGGAGAAAGCCGTTATTCGAGAGATGTTAGGTACCTCCTTTAATAAACTCTCGTTGGGTATTGCTCGAAGCTGGGGATTGGGCGATGTGCTGCTTAAGTCATTGAGCAATCCTGATACCCGCACGCCTGAGATCCGTAGTATCTTTTTAGCTAATGAGATAAGCGAAATACTAGCAAGAGAAAATCCTGCACCTGAAGAGTTACAACATAGGCTCAAGCAAGCCGCCAATATGCTAGATATTGAAGTCGATGAACTAAAGGGGCGTATGGTTCGCTGCAGTAATGCAACTAAGAAGCTTGCTGAAGCCTACGGTGCAAAGGTGTTGGTCGATTATTTACCCGACCCCAAGCACCTGAGAAAAGATCTTGAAGCAGAGATCAATGCACCTATCGTGCGAATGCCTGATATGACGATACAGCTTAAAAAGCTCAGAGAGCTGACTCATTGTGCTGTAAGCAAGGCCGACTTTAATCAGGTGATCACCATTTGTCTGGAAGGGGTATTGCAGGGCGTTGGAGTAGATCGTTGCGGGGTTTTACTTCTATCACCTAATCGCAAACGCTTGCAGCCAAGGATTGCACTTGGCGAAGGTGCTGAGAAGATGAAAAGTGAGTTTATTATCACCTTAGAGCAACCTCAATGTCTTTTCTGTGATTGTATAGAGCTAAAACAGCCAATGTTTGTTGATGATCCTGTTTCTCCTAAGTGGCGTCTTTATATGGATGACGAGCTTAAAAATAAAACATCAGCAACAGGTTTTATGATAGCGCCTTTAATAATTGATCAGAAAGTGATTGGCATGTTTTACGCCGATAGAGATAGTTCTCAGAGAAAATTCAATCAGGGTGAGTTTGATAATTTTACTCATTTTACAGAGTTAGCCAATGTATGCTTGGGCGCGGCAATGGGGCATTAAGAGAATTTTTTGAGGTATGAGCCTTTATCAAGCTCATACCTTATTCCTTTAAGAATGCAAACCCTTAAGAGCTCATACCTTAGGCTTACATTTTTGATTTTATGCGTGTGGTTATCTCTTTTGCAATCTCATTCGGAATGGGAAAGCTAAGGTGATATTGCGCGACTTTCCAACCTTTATCAGTCTTGATTAAGGTTCCTGTGCCTCGGCTTAGTCCGTATGAAGCACTGTCTAATAGCTCGTCAAACATCAGCACTTGATCTTTGTGCTGTGTATAAGCGGATATTAAAGTTCGCGACTTAGGTTCGTATGTCCAACCGTCGGTCGGCCGGGCATACCCTTCAAACTCAGTCATGCCCCAATGTTCTGTCGCATCAGTACCGATAAAAACAGCATCTGGCAGATATAAGCTAAAATATACCTCCCAATCTGCTAAGCTGGCAGCTCGGTGCAGTTGGTCTAAGACGGCATTAGCTTCTGGGTAAGCAATGACTGAGGTATTAGTCATTGGATTAACTTGCGTTTCATTGGTTTCATTGGTTTCGTTGGCATAAGCGTACGAGGTAGTAAAGGCAAGAGACGTGATTATAGCCAGTGGTATGTTCCACCTGTTTTTTGCCGCTTTATAAGAAAAACTTTTCGCCATTGTTTACCTCATGATTTCTCAGAATTAGTGTTATTTTTAGAGTTAGTCGTATCATACATACAAACAGCATTAATTGTTCTAACACAAGGTCATCAAACCGTCCCTTCTAGATAGGATTAGCATTTATAGTTAGTGCCAATTAACAGGATCGAGTTTAAAAAATTGGCTGAGCTCTTTATAAAGTGCTCTGTGATATTGATAGACCTCTTTGGGTCGTTCAAAAAATACCTCTGTGACCACGGCGAAAAATTCAGCAGGATTAGTTGCACCATAATAACTAAAGAGTGTGGGGGTATTGTACTTAGCGTGTTGTTGGAGTGCTGCAAACTCCTCACTCAGCACTTTCGACCAATGTGAGTAATCACTGACATTATCTAGGATCGGCGCACCATTAGCATTACCATCTTCTTGATCGAGCTGGTGAGCAAACTCGTGAATAACGACGTTACTGCCGTCGATAGGGTTTGCAGCATCTGCTTGTGCGGTTTGCCAAGAGAGGATAACTTTGCCATTTTGCCAAGACTCACCAGAGAGAATACGTTGACGTTCGCTGATCACACCGCCGCTTTTGTGCTCTTGGTTATTGACGAAAAAGACTGAGGGGTAGACCAATATCTGTTTAAGGTTAGGGTAAAAATCTGTAGAGCGATTAAGCAGAAGTAAGCAGGCTTGCGCTGCAATTGTGATACGGATTTCATCATCTATTTTGATGCCATCACAGCCGACAAACTCCTTTTCAGCGATAAAAATCTGAATATGTTTTTTTAGCTGTAACTGTAGATCGGCTGGGAGTAAACGAAAGTATGGCATGCGTTTTTTTAAAATGGCACGCCATGCTTTGGGAAAGGCTTGCTGCTTAATTTGCTGACGGCGACGCTCACTGCGCCAACGGCTGGAGGCAATCCAAGTTATGCTTGCTATTGCGATGATGCTGACTAATAAAATACCGATCATAAAATACCCTTTATCAATTCCTAATATATTACATAGGGGTTGATTGGCATAATTTCAATCTAATAAAAGTATCTGCCTTATATTGGGTGTACTGAACAAAAAATGCTGACAGCCCGGAAAGTACTCTTTGGGAAAAGTAAGCTGTCAGCTAAGGTTGGGAGAAACGGTTTGTAGCGCTTTGGTTGTTTAATATCATTACTAGCGATTAAAGGGTTAGCAATTTGCCTCAATATTCATTGCTTAGTCGACGATAATCGACGCTTCCTTTTGCTTTCTTTCGTCTTCATCAAGGGAGTAATGATGTTCGATCAGAAAACGAATTAACTTGGACTTCGCAATATCACATCCACTGGCTATTTCGGCCAGGTGAGAAATAGCAGACTCACTTAAGGTAAATGTTGCCTTTCTGAATGGCTCATCGCCTTTACTTATTTTGAGTACAGCCTTTTCCTGAATCGCTTGTCTAACATTCGTTTGACTATGCTTGTCACTACCTTGTTTGGTCACTCTGTGGGGTAACTGAATAACATCAGCCATGATATCGTCATTATGGCTTTGGCCAGCAGCATACATACTTGCATCATCAATAAAGTCTTCAATTAAACTTTCAAGAGACATCTGCATCGGTCTCTGCTTATTGATGGCTGCGGTATTAGACCGCGTAGAGTTTTTCTTGAGATCGGCCAGACCCATAGTCACCTCTCATTTTATTCATCTGTGTAGTTGCTATACGGTTTCTGATCTCTGTTGCACCTTTAGCTTGCAACATCTCACAGGCTATCCCGCGCATTTCAGCAGCCGCTTTGCCTTTTGGCTCAATCTCAATGACTGAAAGGCCCGACTCCTCACTGTCATCATAGATATTCCTGCTATATGTGATAGCGTCGAGTACATTGATGTCGTAAGTGCGGCAAACATCTTTTGCTTCAAAGATACGATTGGATTGGTTAGGTAGACTAGGGCATTGGGTTATCACGAACGATGCGCGCATTTTAGGGTTAATCATCATACAAGTCGCGACGATATCGTCCATATGACTTACCGTTTTTAGATCGCGTCTCTTTGGTCTAAGTGGCATCAGCACATGAGAAGCGACAGACATAGTTGCACGCAAGGCTAGGTTATCCTGACCGCCGCAATCAACAATGACAAAGTCATAATGTTGTTCGAGACTCAGTAGGTCATTGCGAATTTTTCCGTAGAGTTGAACACAATTGATGCTAGGCAGTTCAGGGTTATTATTTCTGGCTTGTATCCAGTCAGACGTGGTTCGTTGTGGATCGCAGTCAACCATAATGATAGATGCGCCACACTCGGCAGTTAAGAATACGGCGATATTTTGTGCTAAACAGCTTTTACCGCTGCCACCTTTTTCGCCGCCGACTAGTATGATCATATATTTCCCCTTACTAAAGTCGCCAAAATTTACACTCTGATTAACTTTGTTTACCAACAACTATTTGTTAAGCACCAGTTATTATCTATTTAGTTCGAATAATAAGTTGAGCAAGCTCGACTTATTCATTTGTTAGCACTGGCGTTAAAGGTAATTTAGTGACTAATTAAAAGTCAGTCAACCTTATGATTTTTTGACATTTTTTATTATTAGGTCAAAATGCCGTAGTCGACAAGTTATTGACAATACAATGTTTTCGCCTGTTTTTTGACTGGTTTTGCAGTAAGTAAATATTCACTTGCTGATTCTTTTGTTATCAGTTGGTTACATTGGTTTCTGCTAGAATATTTACCGTATAGTGTGCTTTGGTGGGGGTAATGTGAATATTTATTCACCTATTAGTATTAAGGTGTATTAATAAAAATGTATTTTTATGAAATGCTTATTCCAATTTGTTATTAGTGTTTTGAGTGATAATGGCAACCTTTTGGGATTTAACCTCCATGCCATGAATCACTGACTTGCCAATTAAGGTATCTATTTATGAACTCGATTTTCTTGGTTATCCTATATGCATTGAACATGCAAAGTTGCAGAGCTATTTGAAATGAATGAACAGATGTTGTTGGATGCTATCAATCAGAAAATGCCTTTCGGTAAATATGCGGGACGAAAATTGTTAGAGCTGCCTGAGCCGTATTTAGTGTGGTTTCATTCAAAAGGCTTCCCGGAAGGCAAGCTCGGTGAGCAGCTTGCTTTAATGTATGAGATTAAACTAAATGGGTTAGAAGGCATGTTACAGCCCTTACTCGATAAGTCAGCACGACGTTAGTTCATACTCGAGCCTACAGGAAGTTCCCCAATTAATGATGATTATTTGATAGTGAGATCTTGCTCTAAAAGTTTTCTATTGCTAGGAAGTTTGTGACTTCTATTAGAGATTTATTATGTGCACCATGCTTTAATAGCCTCATTAAGCCGAAAACAAATCGATAAACATCGTAAAAAGGAACAAGCAATGATCGCTAAACTTATTAAATTGGCAGCAGTTGCCACACTTGCATTAGGTATCTCAAGCGCATGGGCTGCTGGTGTTGTTCATGAAGGTACTGTGCTAGATACAATGAACGGTGGTGGTTACACCTATGTTCAGATTAAAGAGTCAGATAAGACGTTCTGGGCAGCTGGTCCTCAAATTGAAGTAAACAAAGGTGATACCGTTGTTGTTCAAGAGCAGATGTGGATGAATGATTTCACCAGCAAGACACTTGACCGTACTTTCGATGAGCTATTGTTTGTTGGACGTATCGACAAAAAGTAGCCTTGGCTTAAAGTAACAAACTCATATTCAACTGAGTTCAGTTCAACATAATAAATGGTGGCTTGATTACATTTGTGATCGCCACCATTTTTGTATTTATCTAAAGACGTTTCTGTAGCAAACTAGCATTATCATCCCTTTCTCTTTAGCAGATATGTATTCAGTCATTCCCTATCATGCAGCTTATGCTCAAAGCATCAGTCAACTTTTTCACGATGCTATTCATGGGATAGATGAAACGCTATATTCGAGTGCTGATAAATCAGCTTGGTCGGCTAAACCTAGGTCTAGATATCATTGGCACAAGCGTATGACACGTTCCAAATCTTGGTTGGTGATTGAAACCAATTATCTGCGTGGGGACTTACCTGTCTGTTGTGGCTTTATAAATGTTGAAACTGGATTTTACACCCAGGGCTATATCGATAGCCTCTATGTTCACCCTGAACACCAAGGGCAAGGTGTTGCCAAGTTACTCTATGAAACGCTGGAGAGCTGGGCTGTAGCCCAAGGATATTCTGAACTGAGCGTCGATGCATCCCATCTCTCTAAGCCACTTTTTCTTAACTACGGGTTTAACGTTAAGCATAGAAGTTATCAGGAAAAACTGGGGCAAGTGATCATGGGGTTTCTAATGGCTAAGCCTCTTGTTAGTAAACAACAATAAATATCAGTAAGAAACTGTAGGTTAAAGTGGGGGGAGCCTAACTCCTTTTAGTCAGGCCATATCAAATATTAGCCCTGATACACCACTCTCTTTGTGAGCGATTATATCGAGCTTATCAACGTTGGTGATCGCTGCTCCATCTCCGGCTTTTAGCAGTTTTCCTTCAAGCATAAGCTCACCATCAATAAGATGAACATAGAGCTTGCGTTGAGGCTCTGTTTCATAACGGGTTTGCTCCTGCGCCACTAATGACAGCCGATAAAGATAAGCATCTTGTTTTATCTTCAGTGTGCCGTTTTCACCTGTCGGGCTCACTATTGCCTTGATAGCCTGCGTTTGCTTGAAATGCTTTTGCTGGTAGCTAGGCTCACCACCTACAGTATCAGGCTGGATCCATATCTGCAGAAATTTAAGCGATTCTGATTGAGAAGGGTTAAACTCACTGTGATAGATCCCTTTGCCAGCAGACATCAATTGGAACTCACCTGCAGGTAACCGCTGGTGATGACCTTGACTATCTTTGTGTATTATCTCCCCTTGTGTAACATAACTAATTATCTCCATATCCCTGTGACCATGAGTATCAAAACCCGCCCCTGGTGAAACGGTATCGTCGTTGATGACCCTGAGTGACGCAAAGCCCATTCGATTAGCATCGTAATAATCAGCAAATGAGAAGCTATGTTTACTGTCTAGCCAGCTAAACTTTCCTCTGCCTCTTTGGCTACTAACTCTTATATCAAGCATGTCTAACTCCTTCTCTCGTTATTTTCTAAAGCTTAATGGCTTTAATTAACTGTCGATCGGCGGATAAATTACCAGCTCCAGATATCATTAATGATATCGATGCGGCTAATAGTGCGAGGCCAAACTCATAGCCATTATTGGACATGAATAGACCATTACTGAAGTGAACAGAAAAGATGGCAATCAGCATAGTAAAAGCAAGTACGGCCGCTGTAGGTCTTACTGCTAATCCGATTAAGATCATGAGACCACCGAAAAACTCGCTACTACCTGCTAGTAGAGCCATAAGGTAACCAGGCCCTAACCCAATAGAATCCATCCATTGACCTGTGCCTTCTAAGCCATAACCACCAAACCAGCCAAAAAGCTTTTGGGCGCCGTGTGCCATAAAGATAATGCCTATTGGTATCCTTAAGGCTAACGTGGCGAAACTTGTTTCAGAGTTAATCAGTTTGTAGATATTTGACTTCATGTTTATCTCCTAAATGAATTTATTACATGTATTAAGGCTTAACTTAATGCTTGTACTTAAGCTTACTCTTGACTTTAAGTGAACAAAATCGGAACATTTTGACCTCTGTATTCAAATAAATTGAACTGGTGGTGGCATGTCTTCCTTGATCACATTAGATGCATTAAAAGTGCTTGATGCAATTGAAACAAAAGGTAGCTTTTCATCGGCCGCAGAGTCTTTGTACAAGGTGCCATCAGCGCTGACTTACACGATGAAGCGTTTAGAATCCGATCTTAAGGTCAAGCTTTTTGACAGAAGTGGGCAACGTGCTGTATTAACCCCTGCTGGCCGCTTGGTGTTAAGTCAGGGGAGGGAGATATTAGCTGCGGCTATTCAATTGGAGGAGGCTGTACATCAGTTATCCACCGGCTGGGAGCCAAAGTTAGTGATCGCTAAAGATACGGTATTGAGCGAATTACCTTTGCTTAAAGAGGTGGGTGTATTTACTCGGCTGGGTAAGCAAGTCGCTGTTTCGATACTTGATGAATCACTTGGAGGCGGCTGGGATGCGTTACATAGTGGCAGGGCGGATATTGCTGTGGGGGTGGTTGAGGACAGACCGAAAGGCGAATATCAATTACAATCCATTGGCATCATGGAGTTTGTTTTTGCGATAGCACCTGATCACCCTCTAGCAGCCAATCGCCTCATCACTAATGAAGATCTTCTGCGCTATCCATCAGTTGTTGTGGCTGATACTTCAGTCACTCTTGCTGAGCGTTCTTCTGGGATTTTTGAGAGTCGACAGGTGATACGAGTGCAGAGCATGGCAAGTAAGATTAAGGCACAAGAGCTAGGAGTAGGTGTCGGATTTTTGCCAAAGCACATGATAGCAGCAGAGTTGGAGTCAGAAAGCCTTGTTGTGCGCCAAACAGAGCGTGAACGACACCCACAACCTCTATGTATTGCTTGGCGACGAAATGAGGAGGGCAAAGCACTGCGCTGGTTTGTTGAACGGTTAGCTCAACGAGATTGGGGGCTGACGCCCCATTAAAATTGCTTAATTGTTTGCGCTCGCCTCTCGATGGCTCGTATAGGTGATTTGGGGTGACAACTCTTGCTCTAACGATTGCTTGCTCTCAATAAAGCGGATGAAAGCTGCTGGTAAGGTGAGATCTTCAATCGCTTTTTGCCATTGCGCTTTCAGTAATGGCTGGTAGCCCTCTTTGCCTGAAGCGGTATAAGCAGATGAAACACCATAGTAATGTTTATCACGTTGAACCTTGTGCCATTGCTCTTCACTCTCTGAGTGACAGATCACCTCTAGCGATAAGATCCTCTGCCCAAGTGGTCTACGGCCGTCATAGCAGTATTTAAGTCCATAGGTATAGGGGAAACTGCCAGCACCTGTTCCGGTAACACTGTTATTCGTGGCGGAGTTAATTGCTGACTCAATGGCCTCAAAGAGGTGGGCACCTAATATTTGATACTGTACCAAAGGGAGTTCAAAGGGTAATAAACGACCGATAACATCAGCCAATGAAATAGAGCCCTTATTGAGAGACTGGCGAATACCGCCGGCATTATGCAGGGCGAAATTTACCTGAGGGTGACGTTTTTTAGCTTCATGGTAGATGCTTTTACATACCCAAGGAGCAATTTCACTGCCATGAGGCAGTGCTTTACTGGGTAGGCGAGTATGAATGAGGTCTCTTGGAACAAAACCTAGCACTTGGCTATCGAGTGCATCGATGGCCGGACGGTAATGCGTTGCAATTATCTGCGCTATATCTGCATCTTCTTCAGGGCCTAAGCATCCAGGGTGGTTTGTCACAATATCTTTTACTGCCTGGTACTCGTCAGCAAATACTTCATCTTCCGATTCGATAATGAATTGCTGGTCTAGCATAAAGAAGTTGTGACCATTTATCTGTGTGACTTCACCTTGGGCATTAAATTCAATATCTGCAAGCCCTATGGTTTCAGCATGTTTGCCTGCGTGTAAGATTGGTGTGTTATTGACGCGCTCTGCATAAGGGGTGGCACTATGTCCAAGTTGCTCAAAATCGCCTTGGAGCGTGTGTGTATGCCCACCTACGATAAGGCTAATACCATCGACTTTATCGGCAATGACTCTGTCTTGAATTACGCCTAGGTGGCTAAGTAAAACAATATGATCGACCCCTTGAGACTTTAACTTGGCGATAGTACGTCGAGTCGTTGCAATAGCATCAATAAAGTGGGTATCGGGATCGGGACGGGCAATCGATGCCATCTGATCTAACGTGATCCCAATAATTGCCAACTTTTTATCACCAAGTGGCTTAAAAAGCACCTTAGCCGTTGCTGAGTCGCTATCGTAATCAAGTAGATTAGGGTGCCCCCGCATTGGGCTCTCTTTACTCGGATCTTCCTGACTCAGATCCATGTTGCCTGCGAGTAATGGAAACTCAATATTATTTAAAAACGAAAGTACAGGCGCGTTCCCAGCATCAATTTCATGGTTTCCTAACACCATAGCATCAGGTTGCAGTTCATTTAAAAGGTGGGCATTGGCTAACCCTTTAAACTGACTAAAGTAAAGGGTCCCTTGAAAGGTATCTCCTGCATGTAGAAATAGAAATACCTGCTGCTGACTTTCAGCTAAAGTCCGTGCTTGCTTAACTTGATAAGCGATACGCGCACAGCCGCCTGTATGACTATAAACTTCATATTTTTTACCAGCATGGCTAATTGAAAACTTGACACGGCTGGGTTCGAAATGTGAATGGGTGTCATTGATATGTGCGAGCTTGAGTGAGTAACTTGATGCCATCTATTTCTTATCTACCTTAATGCGGCCGGAGATTTTACCACCTATTTGACAATAAAAAAGGGAAACTTATGTTTCCCTTTTATGACGAAGTGTAAAGCTATTATACCGATAGCTAACTAGTTAGCCTGTGATGAGTCGCTTTTAGGCGTCTCAAGGTAAGATTCAAATTCACCGTCATCAGAGAGCCTGATCCCTTTTTCATTCATACGCTGTTCCCAGCGCTTTCGCGCTAACTGCTGCATGTCTGTTACAGGGTCATTACTATCGACAATCTCTAATCCAAGCAGAGACTCAATAATATCTTCTAAGGTTACTATGCCTTCACCTGTACCATACTCATTGACGACCATGGCAATTTTAGTATTTCGTTTTATTAGTAGCTGAAACAGTGGCAATATTTTAGCGGTTTCAGGCACGATAACTAAATTACGTTTTAAGTCACCAATCTGTGCATTTGGCGTTCTACGTTCAGCCAGCAAAATTTCATTGCGATTAATAAAGCCGATGACATCATCAGGGTCTTCATTAAAAATGGGAATTCTGGTGAACGGAGAGGCTTTATGTTTACGTGCAAACTCTTCATGAGACATAGCGCTAGGCAGGCTAAACATCACGGTTCTTGGCGTCATAATGGCGGTAACTGGCATCTCTTTAACTGTCAGCATTTGAGTCAGAATCTTAGATTCTTGTTCATCGAGCTCACCAGATTCATGGCCAATTTTAGCCATTGCACTCATCTCTTGACGAATGTATTGACCGTCATCGCTTTTGCCTAGAAGCTGAGTAACCTGCATCGACATCCAGATCAGTGGCTTAGTGATTCGTTCCATCCAAAGTAGCGCTGTTGACACTGATGGTGCGAGTTTTCGCCAATGGTTAGCCCCTAAGGTCTTAGGGATAATTTCAGAGAAAAACAGGATCAAAAAGGTCAGTACTGCCGAAAAGACACCCAACATTTCACTACCGAATACTTTTGCAGCCTGAGCACCAGCAACAGCAGCACCGACAGTATGGGCAATTGTATTGAGTGTCAGAATAGAAACGAGTGGAGACTCAACATTTTCTTTTTGTTGGCCAAGTCGTTTTGCAGCTTCCGGGTTTGATTGAGTTAAGTTTGCAATGTAGCTAGGCGTTACAGAAAGTAAAACGGCTTCAAAGACACTACAGAGAAAGGAGACTCCAATAGCGACTGCTACAATAATAATGAGGGTGATCATTTAAGGATTTACAATGACGGACCGATATTAGCCCAATGGAATTCTAGCATAACCCTGACCCACATCAAGAGATAGAGATTGTGATTTTCTCTCTCCTTTTGTAACTAAAGTCATCAAGGGGCTATTTTTCGTAACAGAATTGGTTGTTTGATTAATTAATGTTCATTTAGCGTATCCTTGCTAAATTCGGTGTGACTAGCTAAAACAGCCGATAATCTGTATAATTCGCCGCCCTGTGATAGGCATTAGAACAGTTTAAGTGTTGAGGTTAGTTAAAATGAGTGAGAAGAAGATCAATTTATTGGATCTTGACCGTAAAGGGTTAAGAGCGTTATTCACCGAGATGGGTGAAAAACCATTCCGCGCTGATCAACTGATGAAGTGGATATACCATTTCGGTGTCAGTGACTTCGAGTTGATGACTAATATCAATAAAGCACTGCGTGCCAAGCTTTCACAGCGTTGTGAGATTGTCGCCCCTGAAATTTCAAGCTATCAAAAGTCTAATGATGGCACCATCAAGTTTGCAATCAATGTAGGTGATGGACAAGAAGTTGAAACCGTCTACATTCCAGAAGGCGACCGTGCGACCTTATGCGTATCATCACAAGTAGGTTGTGCGCTCGAATGTACTTTCTGTTCTACGGCTCAGCAAGGATTTAACCGTAACCTAACGGTTGCTGAAATCGTTGGTCAGATCTGGCGAGTTGCTGATTTTATCGGATTTGTTAAAGAGACGGGTGAACGTCCTATTACCAATGTCGTGATGATGGGAATGGGCGAGCCACTTCTCAACCTTAAAAACGTGATCCCAGCAATGGATATCATGCTTGATGATTTCGGTTTTAGTTTATCGAAAAGACGAGTGACAGTGTCAACCTCTGGTGTGGTTCCTGCACTAGATAAGTTAGGCGATGCGCTTGACGTTGCTCTGGCTGTGAGCATTCATGCCCCCAATGATGAACTGCGTGATGTGCTTGTTCCTGTCAATAAAAAGTATCCTCTTGAGGAATTTTTAGCGGGTATTAGACGTTATATTGCTAAGTCTAACGCTAACCGTGGCCGCGTAACGGTTGAGTATGTCATGCTCGATCATATTAATGACAGCACCGACCAAGCCCATGAACTTGCTAAGTTGATGAAAGATACACCATGTAAGGTTAATTTAATTCCATTTAACCCTTATCCTGGTTCTCCTTATGGTCGCTCTTCTAATTCACGTATTGATCGCTTCTCTAAAGTGTTAATGGAATATGACTTAACAGTCATAGTGAGGAAGACACGAGGTGATGACATTGATGCCGCTTGTGGACAGCTTGCAGGGGATATTAGAGACAGAACTAAGCGTTTAGCGAAAAAACGCATGCAAGATAGTCAAATTTCGGTCACAATAAACTAACTCTCTGAATTTTTGAAAGATAGGCTTGCTAATGATGCAAGGATTGCTAAAAATAACTTCAGTACTCGTTCTGTCAACAAGCTTGTTGACAGGATGCGTGAGCCAAGAAGTTTACAGCGGTACCGAAACGCCTGTAGCGGAACGTAGCTTTGATAATGTCGCCGCTGCAAGACAAAGAGCTCAGCTCGGCCTCACATATTTAAAAAAAGGTAATAGTGCGCAGGCAAAATTTAACCTGAATAAAGCGATAGAGTTTGCACCGAATATAGAAGATGTTAATGTTTCTATGGCTTACTACTATCAAACCGTAGGCGAGCTAGATAATGCTGAAACCTATTATCGTAAAGCGATAAATAGCAGCGATGCCACAGGTGATGGCATGAACAACTTTGGTGTTTTTCTTTGCCAGCAGAAGAAATACGCAGAGTCTGAAAAGGTATTTTTGAAAGCGATAAAAATGCCAGCATATACACGGGCTGCAGCCAGTTACGAAAATTTAGGTATCTGCAGTCGCAAAGCAGGTCAGTTACAAAAAGCGCAAGAATACTTCGGTATGGCATTGCGATATGACCCAAGAAGGCAAGTGTCTTTAATTGAATTAACCGAGATCGACGTTGAAACCGGTGACTATAGTAATGCTCGAGCCCAACTCGCTCGTTACCATAGAGTGGTTGCTGAGTCCGCTGAGAGTTTAACGTTGGGAATAAAAATTGAGCAGGGCCTAAACGATCTTGATGCAGCAAGAAAATTTGGTATTTTACTTTTAGCCAAGTTCCCCGCATCAGTCGAAGCCAAGCAATATCGAGCCAGTATGCAATAATGACTAAAAAACAGATCGATACGCTACAGGACGAAGCCGATAATCAAATAGATGCGCCCGAGTCAGAAACTATCGGGTCACTTTTACAGCAAGCTCGACTCGCAATGGGAGCCAGTGTTGCTGACGTTGCAGGGCAGCTGCACCTTAGACCTTGCATTGTGACCGATATCGAAGCCGATAGGTTCGATGAAATTGCGTCTCCCACTTATGTCAAAGGCTATGTGAAAAACTTCGCACGCATAGTCCAAGCCGATCAAGCTGCAATAAAGCGTTGCCTAGCAATACAACTCCCTCAAGCTGTCGATCCACAAATGCAAAGTTTTTCACGTAAGACGACACGACAAGCCAGAGATGGCAGGTTGATGTTTGTGACGTATTTGATTGGGTTTATTTTATTAGCACTGCTGGTGGTCTGGTGGGTACAGAAGTCAGATCTTCTCTCTTCAACAGACATCTCTATGCCTACCGTCGAAGAGATTGCTGATTCCTCAAGCTCGACAGAGCGCCAAGTTACAGCAGAACAAGAAACAGTAGAGCAAGCAAGCGTAGCGCTACCATCAGTAGCGTCTGTTTTTGATCACGAAGCTGAAGCTAATGATGAAAACCTTAAAGGTGATGTAAGCCAAGGTGTATCGTCATCCAATGAAGCTGCTTTGGTAGAACCTATTTTAGTAGAAACGCCAAGCGCTGAGGTTACCACTCATGTGGCAGATGAAAGCACTTTGTCGGCATTAATGGTTGACCTGAATGGCGACTGCTGGATAAATATTACCGATTCGAGCGGTAAAGTTTTAGTGAACGATCTAAAGCGTGCAGGTAGTAAGCTTAATCTGTCAGGGGCTGCACCATTTAAGCTGACACTTGGTGCACCGCAATCTGTCAATATAGAGCTGGACGGCAAAGCCGTTAGCTTAGCTGATTTCCCTAGCGGACGTGTTGCGCGTTTAACATTGCCATTTGCAGGCTAAATCAATTTTTGAATCCACATTAGATTTTGTTGCTTAGGCGACAAAAGAGATAGAGTAATTAAGATGTACAATGAAACTCCAATTAAAAGACGTGCTTCTACCCGTATCTATGTCGGTGATGTGCCTATTGGTGATGGTGCTCCGATAGCAGTACAGTCGATGACTAATACTCGCACTACAGATGTTGACGCGACCGTGGCTCAGATCCGCGCACTTGAAAACGTTGGAGCAGATATAGTACGTGTCTCAGTCCCTACGATGGATGCGGCTGACGCGTTTAAATTGATTAAGCAGCAAACCAATGTCCCGCTAATTGCAGATATCCACTTTGATTACCGTATTGCCCTTAAAGTGGCTGAATATGGTGTTGATTGTCTACGTATCAATCCAGGTAATATTGGCAGTGAAGATCGTATCCGTAATGTCGTTGCCTGCGCGCGTGATAAGAATATCCCAATTCGGATCGGTATTAACGGTGGCTCTTTAGAAAAAGATTTGATGGATAAGTACAAGGAGCCGACACCCGAGGCCTTACTTGAATCCGCTATGCGTCATGTCGATATTCTCGATAGACTTAACTTTGAACAATTTAAGGTCAGTGTTAAAGCATCTGATGTGTTCCTTGCCGTAGAGTCATACCGCTTATTGGCTAAACAGATAGTACAACCACTGCACTTAGGTATTACTGAGGCAGGCGGCGCTAGAGCTGGTTCGGTAAAGTCTGCCGTCGGGCTTGGTATGCTCTTGGCAGAAGGCATCGGTGATACCCTGCGCATCTCGTTAGCCGCAGATCCTGTGGAAGAGATTAAAGTCGGCTTTGATATCCTTAAGTCGTTACGTATTCGCTCACGTGGCATCAACTTTATTGCCTGCCCATCATGTTCTCGTCAAGAGTTCGATGTTATCAGCACAGTTAATGCATTAGAGGAGCGCTTAGAAGATATCGTTACCCCTATGGATGTTTCTATTATTGGTTGTGTGGTTAACGGCCCAGGTGAAGCGCTTGTTTCCGATATTGGCCTTACTGGAGGTAATCGCAAGAGTGGTTACTTTGATGATGGGGTGAGGCAAAAAGAGCGTTTTGATAACGATAATATCGTTGACTCACTTGAAGCAAAAATCAGAGCCAAAGCTTCTATCATTAATGACAGAATCCCAGCGAAAGACCTAAGCAAATAGTCCTTTCTCATAAGCAGATTTAGCAAACATGCTTGCTAAATCTGCTTTTTGGTATCGACAGTTTGCAAATTAACAGTTTTGAGTTTGATAATACTGCCCTGCGGGATATACTGCGGGACATTTTTTAATTTTTATAGCTAAATCGGACGAGTCTAAATCGTGGCAAAACAGATCCAAGCGATTCGCGGAATGAATGACATTCTGCCATCCCAAAGCCCTCTATGGCAAAAACTAGAAAGCGTACTACGTGAAACCGTAAGTGCTTATGGTTATAGCGAGATCCGTACTCCTATCGTAGAGAGTACTGATCTTTTTAAGCGTTCGATTGGCGAAGTCACCGATATCGTTGAAAAAGAGATGTACACTTTTGACGACAGAAACGGTGATAGCCTAACACTTCGTCCAGAAGGTACAGCCTCAACAGTACGTGCGGGCAACGAGCATGGATTACTTTATAACCAAGAGCAGCGTCTTTGGTATATGGGACCAATGTTTAGGCATGAACGCCCTCAAAAAGGTCGTTACCGTCAGTTTAATCAGTTTGGTGTAGAAGTTTACGGTATTGGCACTGCTGATGTTGATGCTGAAGTACTGATGCTGTCTGCGCGCTTATGGGAAAAGCTTGGTATCACTGATCATGTGACGCTAGAGCTTAATACCTTAGGTGATCCTGCTGAACGCGCCACTTATAGAGAGGCTCTGATTGCTTACTTAGAGCAGTTTAAAGAGCAATTAGACGAAGAAAGTCAGCGTCGTATGTACACCAACCCTCTACGCGTATTAGACACGAAAAACCCTGAAGTTCAGGCATTGTTAACAGATGCTCCTGAGTTGACCGACTACCTTGGTGAAGAGTCTCGCACACATTTTTCATATTTATGTGAACTCTTAGACGCCGTTGGCATCAAATACGTCATCAATCCTCGTCTAGTGCGTGGATTAGATTATTATAACCGCACAGTTTTCGAATGGGTTACCTCAAGCTTAGGTGCTCAAGGTACTGTTTTAGCAGGTGGTCGCTACGACGGGTTAGTTGAGCAGTTAGGGGGTAAAAATACCCCCGCTGTTGGTTTTGCTATGGGCCTTGAACGCATTGTTTTAATGCTGGAAACCTTAGAGCTGACTAAAGATATTCCTGCCACTGTAGATGTTTATGTCACTGCGATGGGCGATGCCTGTAAAGTCGAAGCGATTAAAATAGCTCAATCATTGAGAAGCCAAGTGCCGAACTTGCGAGTGATGAGCCATTGTGGTGGCGGTAACTTTAAGAAACAGATGAAGCGTGCAGATAAAAGTGGTGCTTTTGTTGCCTTAGTGATTGGCGAAGATGAATTAGCCAATAACCAGGTAGCGATTAAATATCTGCGTGAGAAGAAAGAACAAGAATTGGTTGCCCGTGATGAGTTGGCAACTTATATTGCAGAACTGATTTAGAGAGGAAGAATACGTGGAAATTTATAGCACAGAAGAACAACAAGTAGATGCTATCAAACAGTTCTGGAAAGATTATGGTAGCTCAGTAGTTGTGGGCGCTGTGGTTGGTCTAGGCGGCCTATTCGGCTGGAACTACTATTCAGATCATAAAGTGGCTCAAGCTGAGTCAGCATCGGAAGCTTTTCAAATTGTTAGTGCCGGTTACTTAACAGATAGCAGTATGCTTACTGCTGCTGAGAACTTTGCTAAAGACCATAGCCAAAAAGGTTATCAGTCTCTGCTAGAGCTGCTTGTCGCTAAAGCTGCTGTTGAAGCGGGTGACTTAGAAAAAGCAGAAGCGACACTAAAAAGTGTTGTAGCTTCTTCTGCTGATAAAGGTCTGGTTATGGTTGCGACTATGCGTTTAGCGCGTGTTCAAGCTGAACAAGGGCAAGTTGCAACGGCTATCACAACATTAGAGCAGGTATCTGATCCTGCATTTACTGCGCAAAGAGATGAGCTTAAAGGTGATTTCTATGTGCGTAAAGGCGACGAAGAGCAGGCTAAAGCTGCTTATCAAGCGGCTGTTAATGGTGGTGGCGTGACTGCAAGCCCTGCGCTGCAGATGAAGCTAGACAATTTAAATAAGGCATAAGGAAACGCCCATGAAGTCTTGGTGCAAAACACTACTCGCATGTGGTCTGAGTATCGGCCTGTTATCTGCCTGTTCATCTAGTGATGTTGAAGAGGAACCAATCAGTCCTTTACCTGAACTGACGGCATCGGTATTTCCTGAAGTCACTTGGAGTGCAAGCGTTGGCAATGGCGTCGGGGATTACTACTCGCGTCTTCGTCCTGCTGCTCGATACGACAAACTTTTTGTTGCCGATCGTTATGGTCAAGTCGTTGCTTTTGACGAAGCAACAGGTGAGAAAGTTTGGAACAAAGATTTTAGTTCAGCTTTTAAAGATAATATCTTAGCTAAAAATAAAGGTGCAAAGCTTGCTGCTGGTGTAACAGCTGCAAGGGATATGCTGTTTATTGGTGGTGAAAGTGGCTTACTTGGCGCTTTAGATGCTGAAACTGGTGATACTAAGTGGTCTGTTATTGCAGGCGGTGAACTGCTTTCTGCACCCACGGTAGCTGAAGATGTTGTTGTGGTGAGCACCAGCTCTGGAACGCTTGAAGCGTTTAAAATCGATGACGGAGAAAAACTTTGGGCATATGAGTCAAAGCTACCGACCTTAACCCTTCGTGGTACTGGTTCTGCTGCGTATGAGTCTGGTGGATTTTTCGTTGGCACGGCTGATGGTAAAATAGCTGTTGTTATCAAAAACAACGGTCAACCAGCTTGGGAACAAGCGATTTATACGCCAAAAGGTGGTAACGAGTTTACTCGTATGGCTGATATCGATATGCAGCCATTGATCATCGGTGAAAACCTGTACGCTGTAAGTTATAACGGTAACTTAGTGTCAATGGAGCTAAGAACAGGCCGTGTGGTTTGGACACGTAAATATTCAAGTTTCCATGAGCTTGCAAGTGCTGGTGTTAATTTGTTCCTTGTCGATGATCACAGTCGAATTTACTCTGTTGACAGACGTAATGGTTTAGAAAGCTGGAGCAATACCGAGCTGACTAACCGTACTTTGACATCAGCGGCCACTTATAAAGAGTATTTAGTTGTCGGTGACTTCGAAGGTTATCTACACTTTCTAAATAGGTCGACAGGCGAGCTTGTCGGAAGAGTTCAAGTTGATGGCTCTGGCTTGTTTAGCAAACCTTTGGTCGTAGGTGATAATATATATGTTCAGACTCGCGATGGAAAAGTTGCTAGAATAACGCTTCCGTAAGCTTTATCTGAATTGATAAATAGCCCTCGGAAGTTGTTCCGGGGGCTTTTTGTGTTAAGTGTTGTTGAAAAATGCACGTCTATTTGACCTGAAAATGTAGGCGAAACGTGCATTATTTATATTTAATAGTTTTTGAAATAGTTGATTAGAGGCAAAAAAATGATTCCAGTTGTGGCCCTTGTTGGGCGACCCAATGTAGGTAAGTCGACCCTATTTAATCGCCTTACGCGCACCAGAGATGCTTTGGTGGCCGACTTTCCTGGGCTAACTCGGGATCGTAAATATGGCCGAGCTCATCTTTCTGGCTACGAGTTTATCGTAGTGGATACCGGTGGTATCGATGGTACCGAAGAGGGGATTGAGACTCACATGGCTGAGCAATCTCTGGCGGCTATCGAAGAGGCTGACGTAGTACTCTTCTTAACTGATGCTAGAGCGGGTCTAACTGCTGCCGATCAAGCGATTTCAGAGCACCTTCGTCGCCGTGAAAAAACTACCTTTGTCGTTGCTAACAAGGTCGATGGTATTGATGCTGATTCAGCGTGTGCTGAGTTTTGGGCGTTAGGTTTAGGTGAAATCTATCAAATGGCTGCAGCGCAAGGTCGCGGCGTAACCAATATGATTGAGTATGCACTCGCCCCTTATGCTGAAGCCCTTGGCCTTAACCGTGACGGTGAAGGCGAAGAGAATGAAGAAGAGCGTGAGTACACTGAAGAGGAAGCGGAAGCTGAGCAAAAGCGCTTACAAGACCTGCCTATTAAGCTTGCCATTATTGGTAAGCCAAATGTGGGTAAGTCGACACTGACGAACCGAATTTTAGGTGAAGAGCGTGTCGTTGTTTATGATGAGCCTGGTACTACGCGCGACAGTATCTACATCCCGATGGAGCGAGAGGGGCGTGAATACGTGCTTATCGATACAGCTGGTGTACGTCGTCGTAGCAAGGTTCATGAGACTGTTGAGAAGTTCTCGGTCATTAAGACGCTAAAAGCGGTAGAAGACAGTAACGTAGTACTACTGATCATCGATGCGCGAGAAGGTATCTCAGAGCAAGATCTTGGTCTGTTAGGTTTTGCATTGAACGCAGGACGTGCACTGGTTATTGCTGTCAACAAGTGGGACGGTATCGATCAAGAGATTAAAGATCGTGTTAAGAGTGAACTTGACCGTCGTTTAGGTTTTATCGACTTTGCGCGTATTCACTTTATTTCAGCGCTACATGGAACAGGTGTTGGCCATCTTTATGAGTCAGTTGAAGAAGCGTATGACAGTGCTACACGTCGCGTCAGTACTTCTATGCTAACTCGTATCATGCAGATGGCTCAGGATGACCATCAACCACCATTGGTGAATGGTCGCCGAGTTAAGCTTAAATATGCCCATGCCGGTGGTTACAACCCACCAATCGTGGTTGTTCACGGTAATCAGGTTAAGCGACTCCCTGATTCGTACAAACGCTTTATGATGAATTACTACCGTCGTTCATTGAAAGTGATGGGCACACCAATTCAGGTGCGTTTCCAAGATGGTGGCAACCCGTTTGAAGGGATGAATAGCAAGAAGCTAACAGTCAGCCAAGAGCGTCGTCGTAAGCGTATGATCTCGCACATCCGAGACAAAGATAAGAAATAGACTCTACTCTCTATAATCACGTTTACCTATAAAAGCCAGCCTAGTCATCTAAGCTGGCTTTTTTGCACATGGAAGTGCTTATCCCCGGGCTACAGGAGGTAGCAGGAGGGGGGTTGTACATGGAAGTGCTTTTCCCCGGCCACACGAGGTAGAGGAGGGGCTCTTCCTCTTTCGCTGTGCCATTCCCTTCATACTCAGTGACACCTACTGACATAATGCTGTCAGTAGTGCTATGACATACTCCTAACCATCATAAATTAAATGGAAATAGTGGCATGGAGCATCAAGTTAGCACTGCGGTAAAAATGAACGTATCAGCAGAAAAGGTTTGGGGGATATTGGATGATTTTGCTGGGGTCGAGAAGTTTAGTATCGGTGTTAAAAGCTCCCCGATTATCGGTGATAAACGTTCAGGCTTATCAGCTAAACGTCATTGTCAGTTTTATGATGACACCAGTGTGGTTGAAGAAATAATAGAATATGAAGCAGGCACGAGCTTTAAAGTGGTGCTTACAGAATTTACGATGCCGATGAAGACCATGTATGCAGGCTTTAAGGTGATAAAGCTGAGCGAAACCAGTTGTGAAGTTTCTATGTATATGACGTACAAAGTAAAGTACGGCCTAATAGGGGCTTTATTGGGATTAATGATGCGCTCAGTGATGAAAGGTGTTCAAAAGAAATTACTTTCAGGTTTAGCCCATCACGCTTTTACTGGCAAGAATATTGGCAGTGAGCTTCCGACCAATTTAGCGCCAGCTCTTTTGCTAGATTAAATGACAGCATCTAGGTAAGAGTTAGCGCCTTGTCTTCTATAAGCTACGGTTTTTTAAGGCGATTAAAGCACTTTAGATTGCACTTCACCTTTTAGTAGTTTTGTTGTCAGCACATCGCCAGCTGAAGCATCTGCTGCTGAGGTTAGCACTTTACCATCAGCATCTTGGGTTATGCTGTAACCTCGACTTAATGTCGCCAGAGGGCTAACAGTCTCTAATTGATGAGCACTGTATTTCAGGTGTTTTTCGCTGTTGCTTAGTTTCTCTTTGATGGTGTCTTTAAGTCTTGAGCTTAAGTAACTGAGTCGTTGGCTTTCTAAATCTAGCTTGTTTTTAGGTGATTGTTGGTTTAGCCGATGAGTCAGTTGCTGCTGTTTCAAGGCAAGGTTAGACAGTTTTTTCTCCATAGCAGCGTCAAGCCTGAACTGCATTTCATCGAAGCTTTGCTCATATTGCTCTAGACGACGCTTAGGGTCTAGACGTTGTAGTCGATGGTTGAGGTTATGCATACGACTATGGGTCTTTAACTGGTAGTGCTGCCAACTCTGTTTAAGTCTTGATAGACATAACTCAAGTTTCTCACGTTTGTTTTCAGCATCTTTTGAAAGCAACTCGGCGCCTGCTGAGGGGGTCGGTGCTCGAACATCGGCGACATAATCACTGATGGTTGTATCAACTTCATGACCAACGGCTGAGATAACCGGCAGGGCGCTGTTATAGATAGCATGGGCTAAATCTTCGCTGTTAAAACACCATAGGTCTTCCAGTGAGCCGCCGCCGCGTGTAAGCAGTAGTACATCGACTTCTAATCTAGCATTGGCGATATCAATTGCATTACATATCAACTTGTCAGCCCCTTCACCTTGTACCTGAGTGGGGTAAACGACCACCTCTATGGAGGAGTCGCGCCTTGCTAGTACATGGAGCACATCTTTAAGCGCTGCGCCTGTAGCAGATGTGATAACACCAATTTTTTGTATGTTTGATGGGATAGGGCGCTTGGTTTCTGCGGCAAATAAACCTTCAGCAGCCAGCTTCATCTTAAGCGCTTCATATTGTTGTGCTAGCAAACCATCGCCAGCTGGAAGCATCGACTCAAGAATTAACTGATAGTCGCCCCTAGGTTCGTAGACACTAATCGCTCCTTTAACAAGCACCTGTTGCCCGTTAACGGGTTTAAAGGTGACACTGCGATTACGTCCTTTGAACATGGCGGAGCGAATTTGAGCATTATTGTCTTTTAAAGTGAGGTACCAATGGCCAGAGCTGGGAGATGCAAAGTTGGAAACTTCGGCATTCAACCAGATTTTACCCAGTTCACCTTCGAGAAGTTGCCTAACTTCGCCATTGAGGCGTGAAACCGTGTAAACGTTATTTTTTGGTGTTTTCATACAATTTTTACTGCTAATGGCACTTTTTTACTATTTTCCATTTACCAAGTGAAATATGCAAGGTATAATCTCGCCGCAATATTTCACCTCCAAACCTACTCTATTTGGGAGATGTTGCCATGCTACGTTTAAAGAAAGAAGCACTTACCTTTGATGATGTGTTACTTGTTCCTGCACACTCGACCGTACTCCCTAATACCGCCGTTCTTAAGACTCGTCTAACTAATAAGATCGAACTCAATACTCCTATTGTGTCTGCAGCCATGGATACCGTGACTGAAGCTCGTTTGGCAATTGCCATTGCACAGGAAGGTGGTCTTGGTTTTATCCATAAAAATATGACGATCGAGCAACAGGCCGAAGAAGTTCGTAAAGTTAAAATTTACGAAGCGGGCATTGTACAGCAGCCTGTCACAGTCACACCAACCACAACGCTTGCAGATCTTAAAGTGCTGACACAGCGAAATGGTTTTGCAGGTTACCCTGTAGTCAATGAAGCCAACGAACTTGTTGGTATCATTACTGGCCGTGACGTTCGCTTTATCACTGACTGGAGCCGTACAGTTGATCAGGTTATGACACCTAAAGATCGTTTGGTTACCGTTCCTGAAGGTACTAAGCTAGATGAAGTTCAAACGCTTATGCACTCACATCGTGTTGAGAAAGTATTAGTGGTTGATAATAACTTCAAGCTAAAAGGTCTTATCACAGTAAAAGATTTCCAAAAAGCTGAGCAAAAGCCTAACGCTTGTAAAGATGAGCTAGGCCGTCTTCGAGTTGGAGCCGCTGTAGGCGCTGGTGCTGGTAACGAAGAGCGTGTCGACGCACTTGTTAAAGCCGGTGTTGATGTGTTGCTTATCGATTCATCACACGGACATTCTGAAGGCGTTCTTCAACGCATTCGTGATACTCGTGCAAAATACCCTGAACTACAAATTGTTGGCGGTAATGTGGCAACAGCTGAAGGCGCATTAGCGCTTGTTGAAGCCGGCGTTAACGCTGTTAAAGTGGGTATCGGCCCAGGTTCAATCTGTACTACACGTATTGTGACTGGCGTTGGTGTGCCTCAGATAACAGCTGTTTCTGATGCGGCGACAGCCATTAAACATCTAGATATTCCTGTTATCGCTGACGGTGGCATTCGTTTCTCTGGTGACTTAGCTAAAGCACTAGCTGCTGGCGCGTCATGCATCATGGCAGGTTCTATGTTTGCAGGTACAGATGAAGCGCCGGGCGAGACTGAACTCTACAATGGCCGTGCTTACAAGTCATACCGTGGTATGGGTTCACTTGGCGCAATGACTCAGACACAAGGTTCATCAGACCGTTACTTCCAAAGTGATAACGCTGCTGACAAGCTTGTACCTGAAGGTATCGAAGGCCGCGTTGCATATAAAGGTAAGCTTAAAGAAATTATTCACCAGCACATGGGCGGTTTACGTTCATGTATGGGGCTTACAGGTTGCGCGACAATTAAAGAGCTCAATGAAAAAGCTGAGTTTGTAAAAATTACTTCTGCTGGTATGGGTGAATCACATGTACATGATGTGACTATCAGTAAAGAAGCGCCAAACTACAGTTCTGGTTCATAACTTAGGTTAACAACGATTGTTTAAACGGGCGACTTTGAGTCGCCCGTTTTAAATAACCATTTTATGCCAATCTCAAGTCAGTTAAACCATGAGTTGAACTTAGACTGAGATTGATACCGAAAATTAGATAAACAAATAAGGTTTCCCATGAGCAATATTCATGAGCATAAGATCCTCATTTTAGATTTTGGATCTCAGTACACACAACTCATCGCCAGACGTATCCGTGAGATCGGTGTTTACTGTGAACTATGGGCTTGGGATGTTACTGAAGAGCAGATTAAAGGTTTTGCACCGAACGGGATAATCCTCGCCGGCGGACCTGAAAGCGTAACTGCTCAAGACTCTCCGCGTGCCCCTGAGTATGTATTCAATGCTGGTGTGCCAGTACTTGGTATCTGTTATGGCATGCAGACAATGTCTGAGCAACTTGGTGGTAAGGTTATCCAAGGTGTAGGTGAAGGTGAATTTGGTTACGCTCAAGTTGAAGTACAGACTGAGTCTGCGCTGTTTAAGAGCATCGAAGATGCTATCAGCGAAACGGGTAAGCCTTTACTTGATGTTTGGATGAGCCATGGTGATAAGGTTTCAGCTATCCCTGAAGGTTTCGTGACTGTTGCTAACACTGAGACCTGTCCATTTGCCGCAATGGCCAATGAAGATAAACAGTTTTATGGTGTACAGTTCCACCCTGAAGTGACTCATACTCGCCAAGGTAAACGTATGCTAGAGCACTTTGCTCTGGATATCTGTCAATGTGAGGCGAACTGGAAGCCTGCTTCAATTATTGAAGATGCGGTTGAGAAACTCAAAAAGCAGATTGGCGATGACGAAGTTATCCTTGGGCTATCTGGCGGTGTTGACTCATCAGTTGTGGCTATGCTGCTTCACCGCGCTATTGGTGACAAGCTAACTTGTGTCTTCGTTGATAACGGCTTACTACGTCTAAATGAAGCGCAGCAAGTGATGGATATGTTCGGCGACCATTTTGGACTGAATATCGTTCATGTGGATGCTGAAAATCGCTTCTTAGATGCGATGAAGGGCGAAGCGGATCCTGAAGCTAAGCGTAAGATCATCGGTCACGTATTTGTTGATATCTTCGATGAAGAGTCGAAGAAATGTGCTAATGCTAAATGGCTAGCACAGGGCACTATCTACCCGGATGTTATTGAGTCTGCAGGCAGTGCAACAGGTAAGGCACACGTGATTAAGTCACACCATAATGTGGGTGGCTTGCCAGATGATATGGAGCTCGGTCTTGTTGAGCCACTGCGTGAGTTATTTAAAGATGAAGTTCGCAAGATAGGCTTAGAGCTAGGTCTACCATACGACATGCTTTACCGTCATCCTTTCCCTGGACCTGGTCTTGGTGTACGAGTATTGGGTGAAGTGAAGAAAGAGTACTGCGACCTACTGCGTCTTGCCGATGCTATCTTTATCGAAGAGTTACACAAAGCTGAGCTATACCATAAAGTGAGCCAAGCATTTACTGTTTTCTTGCCTGTTCGCTCTGTTGGTGTGATGGGTGATGGCCGTAAATATGATTGGGTTGTATCTCTACGTGCTGTTGAGACTATCGACTTTATGACGGCACATTGGGCACATCTTCCATATGACTTCTTAGGCCGTGTTTCTAATCGAATCATCAATGAGATTGATGGTATTTCGCGTGTGGTTTACGATATTTCAGGTAAGCCACCTGCGACAATCGAGTGGGAATAATCAGTTTAATTACTGAATAGATAAAGGGCACCTAATTAGGTGCCCTTTTTTGTTTTCTTCCCTAAACCACATACTTCAGTAGGTGGTTACCATCCATAGCGGTCAGTGATTTAGTAGAGCCTATAGGGATATATCAAGGGCGACTTGCAGGTGTACAGTAACTAAAGCTCCCTTATAGGGAGTCACTTTAAAGCCACCTTCTTCAGAAGGTGGATGATTTACATTTTCTCCACCGCGCCGACTTACTTGAATATCATGGATTAACGCCAGCCATTTGAACATAATCTCTACCAGCCGCTTTAGCTTGATAAAGGGCTTTATCTGCCCGCTTGATGGTCTCAGACAGTTTAAGTTTTTCTGAAGCAGATGTTGCTACGCCAATGCTCGTGGTGACTTTTAGGCTCGTATTGTTAGCCTTAAAAAGGTGCTGCGAAACTTGATATTTAATTTTTATGGCAAGCTCTAGGCAAGCCTCTTCATTAGGCTGTTTGCAATAGATTAAGAACTCCTCTCCACCCCAGCGTGCAATTATCTCATTATTGGTGAGTTGGTTAAGTAAGATGTTTGCTACCTCTTTTAGGACATTGTCTCCAGCGGAGTGGCCAAAAGTATCATTAATCACCTTAAAGTTATCTAGGTCTAAAATCATGACACAGTCCAAAAGGCCTGTAACTTTATACTTAGATATTTGGCTCATGGCCGCTCGTCGATTAAGTAATCCAGTTAATGGATCGGTTGCAGCTAGCTTCATAAGATGCTTTATCTGATTTTTATGATATTTAGCCCATAAGCCGACGCCGATAAGCACACTGATTAAACCAATGGTTGCAAATAGGTCTTCTATGGTGGCTAGTGGTGCTTGATTCATGTCATAAAAATCATCGATTAAGTTAAGAAGATTGCCAAAGTAAAGTGCGCAGACCCCAATAAACAGGGGTAAGTAAATCTGTTGTTGATCTTTTATGGATTCAATCAAAAATAGTAGGGTAAGGCAGATAATGACTCGAATAGCTTCGGCCTGTAGCTCGATACTTAATTGAGTATTTATTAGCTCTGCATTGTGGATGATAAAGAAACTCATCAGTAATGATAACGCTAATATAAAGAACTGTTTGCTAAAGCGAGAGAACATTATTTATCCATCAGCAAAGGATTAACTCTCAGTATAGTTAGAAATGATTTATTCGTTAGAAACTATGGCTTTCAAAGGTATAATACCGAGTGAGATATTGAGGAGGGTAGAGATTGGAACAACGAGATAGAGATAGGCATTTTATGCAACTGGCCATGCAACAAGCGCAAGAAGCTGAAAAGCGTGGTGAAGTGCCTGTTGGGGCGATTTTAGTGAAAGGCGATGAAGTGATCGCTGTAGGCTCAAATGATTGTATTAATCAGCACGACCCCTCTGCGCATGCTGAGATGCTATGCCTGCGACAGGCTGGTCAAGTGGTTCAAAATTATCGGCTGCTTGATACAACACTCTATGTCACCTTAGAACCTTGTGCTATGTGCGCTGGTGCGATTGTCCACTCTAGAGTTGAACGCTTGGTTTTTGGGGCAACAGATGAGAAAACCGGCGCGGCGGGGACTGTTCTTGATTTGGTTAGGCACCCGGCGCTCAATCATCAGCTAGAGGTGACTCAAGGGGTACTGGCTGATGAATGCAGTGAGCAATTAAGCCAATTTTTCAGGCGTAGGCGAAAAGAGAAAAAAGCGCTGAGAAAGCAGCAAAAAGCTGCGGAAGCTCAAAGCAGTAATTAAACTTACTGCGATCTGAAGGGGAGTCATTACTGCTCATTAGGTTTGATAAATACAAAGAACATCTTTTGACGGCTCATGGTGCGTAAATGGCGAGACCTTTGCTGGGTTCTTCTTCTTGAAGAGATAAATCTTAGTCTATTTCTTTTCATCTTCTTTCCTCATTCACCAAGATTTTAGTGATGTTATTAAGCTTATGTGCGGATAAAATTGGATGTTGCTGCAGTAAGGTTTACTGGGGCTGAGCGCCTGTTAATGCTTCACTCTCTTCACTTGAGCGCTCTACCATTTGAGTTTCCTCTTGGCGAGCTTCCTCGTCTTCCATAAGTTTGTTTTGGTTGTCTACCCAGACCAATGTATCGTAATAACGGCGGATACTGTCAACGTAATGAACCGCTTCGTTACCGCGAGCATAGCCATATCGGGTTTGCTTGTAATACTTTCGCTTATGAAGCAGAGGCAATACCTCTTTAAGGTCCCGCCAAGCACTGGGGTTAAGCCCCATAGATTGGGCGAGTTTCCTTGCATCCTCAACATGACCATAGCCGATGTTATAAGAGGCGAGCGCAAACCACATCCGCTGATTATCAGGGATGGACTCAGGCAGCCTTTTCAAAATATCGTTGAGATACTTTGCGCCACCTTTAATACTTTGCTCCGGGTCAAGCCTGTTATCGATCCCCACCTGCTTTGCTGTAGGCAGAGTTAGCATCATTAAGCCCCTCACACCCGTTGGAGAGCGCGCATTAGGGTTCCAATGAGACTCCTGATAAGCAGTGGCTGCCAGTTTTCGCCAGTCTATCCCATCGGCGTAGTGGATAAATTTATCTTTATATTTAGGTAACTTGTTATCAATGGCACGTAAAAATGCCCGAGTATCGACATAATCGAAGCGTTTTACATGAGCAAAATATTTCTCATTGAGGTGAGCTAAGGTTCCTTTTCGCTTTTCCTTGTGCCAAAAGCTGAGTAGGTTGCTCATCAGCTGATCGCTATTTTTTGGCGGAATGAGCCAAACGATAGCCTGCTTTTCACGTAGGACAGGCCCTGCACGTAGCTCTGGCATAAAACGGCGATTAATATCAAATGTTGTTGAGTCAGCAATAGTATAAGTGAGCTCACCCCTGGCAATCATCCCCATCAACTCTTCACTGTCTTTATCTTTCTCTTGTTCCCATAGCAGCTCAGGGTACAGCTTTTGTAGTTGAGATAGTGTTTCAACAAATGATGAATCTGTTGTGACAGTGATATGATCTTTCAGTTGAGAGATATCACGCGGAATGCTCGTCCCCTGTTTGTAGACCAAAACTTGATTAACTCGATAAAGTGGCGGCCCTAAACGGAACTGCTCTCGGCGGTTTTTAGTATCGGCAAGCCCGGCTGCGATAAGGTCTATTTCTCCGTTCTCGAGTGCCTTATACAGTTCACCGATATTAGAGTAGGGCAGCATTTCTAATTCAAGCTTGAGAAAATTGGCAAAACGCGTTGCCATCTCATAATCAAACCCCGCGTCACCTTGCCCTGTTTTTACGTACACTTGAGAACCATAAAGTGTACCGACTTTCAGTGAGGTTTTAATGATTGGGGGCGTGAGTTCTGTTTGTTCCACAGTTACCTTCTGGCAAGAAGCCAGCAGGATCACAGTGAGTAAAACAAACAAGAGTCTCTTCATATATCGCTTATTTCTCTACATTTTTCAGGAAGACAGCGGGTGATTATATCATATCGATTGGTAACTGAATAAAAACTGATTGATGGTGAAGTTTTATCAATATTTTTCTGTATCGGTTTTAAGAAACAATAGTTAAATTATGGGCTAATTTTTATATATTTCCTCCCCATATTGCTGATGATTTACTCATTTTAAATTAGATTGATTTTGCGTAATAGGAAACACTGTTTTCAGTAGATACTTCGGGTGATTTGTCTGTCGCATTTCCTTATAATGTCGCCAGATCTGACCCTGCAATTATAATCTATAAGGTGAAATGACGTGATGGAGATCATCCGCGGAGCCCCTGCTTTATCAGTATTTAAAGTTAAGAAGTTAATGGAAGCCTGTGAAAATGCAGCACTTCCTATATCTGATATTTATGCTGAGTACATCCATTTAGCCGATTTGACTGAGTCTCTAGACGAGAGTGAAACTCAGCAACTGGAAAAACTCCTTACCTATGGCCCAGCAATTGAAGCTCATGCGCCAGAAGGTTCACTTCACTTTGTTACTCCACGTCCAGGAACTATCTCTCCTTGGTCATCTAAAGCTACCGATATTGCCCACAACTGTGGACTCAATAAGGTTAAGCGTTTAGAGCGTGGTATTGCCTACTATGTACAGTCTGAGACTCTAACTAGCGATCAGCAAAAGGCGTTAAACGCGTTACTGCATGACCGTATGGTTGAAGTTATCATGCCAGCGTTCAATCAAGCTAATGTGTTATTTGCTCAAACTGAACCTAAAGTCGTAACCAGCGTTAATATTTTAGGCGAAGGACGCAGTGCACTGGAGCTTGCTAATAGCCAACTTGGTCTAGCGCTTGCGCCAGATGAGATTGATTACCTTGTCGAGAACTTTATAAAACTTGGCCGTAATCCAAATGATGTCGAGTTAATGATGTTTGCTCAAGCAAACTCAGAGCATTGTCGTCATAAGATTTTTAACGCAGATTGGACCATAGATGGCGAAGTTCAGCCAAAATCTCTGTTCAAGATGATTAAAAACACGTTTGCTAAAACTCCGGATGGTGTTTTATCAGCGTATAAAGATAATGCAGCGGTAATGGAAGGTTACACTGCAGGTCGTTTCTTCCCAGAAGATGACGGTGTGTATAGCTACCATCCAGAGCCTATGCATATCCTAATGAAGGTTGAGACCCACAATCACCCGACGGCTATCAGCCCATATCCTGGCGCTGCTACTGGTTCTGGTGGTGAGATCCGTGATGAAGGTGCAACGGGTCGAGGCTCTAAGCCTAAAGCGGGTTTAACAGGCTTTAGTGTTTCAAATTTAAAGATCCCAGGCTTTGTTCAGCCATGGGAAGCTGATTACGGTAAGCCTGAGCGTATCGTTACTGCACTAGATATTATGACTGAAGGGCCATTAGGTGGCGCTGCATTTAATAATGAATTTGGTCGTCCGGCACTATTAGGTTATTTCCGTACCTATGAGCAGGAAGTCAGTAGTCATAACGGTGTAGAAGTACGTGGATACCATAAGCCTATTATGCTTGCCGGTGGTCTAGGTAATATCCGTGAAGAACATGTCCAAAAAGGTGAGATCACCGTAGGTGCTAAATTAATAGTACTTGGTGGCCCTGCGATGAATATTGGCCTAGGTGGCGGTGCTGCCTCTTCGATGACTTCTGGTGAGTCAAATGAAGATCTTGATTTTGCCTCTGTTCAACGTGAAAACCCTGAGATGGAGCGTCGTTGCCAAGAGGTTATTGATCGCTGTTGGCAGATGGGTGATAACAACCCAATTCAATTTATCCACGATGTGGGCGCGGGTGGGCTTTCGAACGCTTTTCCTGAACTCGTTAATGATGGCGACCGTGGCGGCAAGTTTGAGCTAAGAAATGTGCCATCAGATGAGCCAGGAATGAGCCCATTAGAGATCTGGTGTAACGAATCTCAAGAGCGTTACGTTATGTCTGTAGCGCCGGAGAATCTTGCGACATTTACTGCGATCTGTGAGCGTGAACGTGCACCATTCTCTGTGGTTGGTGTCGCGACTGAAGAGCGTCACCTATCACTGAGTGATGAGCACTTTGAAGATAAGCCTATCGACTTGCCCCTTGAAGTTCTATTAGGTAAAGCGCCTAAGATGAGCCGTGATGTGGTAAGTGCTAAGGCTGAGTCTCCTGCAGTTGATCAAAGTAAAATTGTGTTGAAAGAAGCGGTTCGCCGTGTTCTTAGACTGCCAACTGTTGCTGAGAAGACCTTCTTAATCACAATTGGCGATCGCAGTGTAACAGGTCTAGTTAATCGCGATCAGATGGTCGGCCCTTGGCAGGTTCCGGTTGCTGATTGTGCTGTAACGGCATCAAGTTTCGACTCTTACACCGGTGAAGCTATGTCTTTGGGTGAGCGTACGCCGCTTGCACTACTTGATTTCGGCGCATCAGCACGTATGGCTGTTGCTGAGTCAATCATGAACATTGCTGGTACTGATATAGGTTCATTTAAACGCATTAAATTATCAGCTAACTGGATGTCTGCAGCAGGTCACCCGGGTGAAGATGCTGGTCTTTTTGAGGCAGTTAAAGCGATTGGTGAAGAGCTATGTCCTGAGCTTGACCTCACTATCCCTGTCGGCAAAGACTCAATGTCAATGAAGACAGCGTGGGAAGATAATGGCACAGATAAGTCGGTGACTTCACCTATGTCTCTGGTTATTACAGCCTTTGGCGCAGTCAAAGACATCCGTAATACAGTGACACCTGAGCTTCGCAGCGATAAAGGTGAGACTGAGCTATTACTTATCGACTTAAGTGCAGGGAATAACCGACTTGGTGGCTCTTGCCTTGCTCAAGTTTATAGTGAACTCGGTGATAGTGCGCCAGATCTGACAGATTCAAGTTTACTACGCGGCTTCTTTGAAGTGATTCAGCCTCTTGTCGCAAGCCAAGATGTTATTGCTTATCACGACCGTAGCGATGGCGGCCTTTTAACCACGCTTGTTGAGATGGCTTTTGCTGGCAACACAGGTCTTAATATCGATCTTGCAGATGTAGAAGGTTCAGATATCGAGCGACTCTTTAATGAAGAGCTCGGTGGTGTCATTCAAGTTAATGCCGCTCAAAGTGAAGCTATTATTGCTAAGTTCAATGCCGCTGGAGTTGCATGTCATGTTATCGGTGGATTAACGACGGATGATACGATTACTATCAATGACGGTGAGCGTGAGCTACTCGTTGAATCTCGTACAGAGCTAAGAACTATCTGGGCTGAAACAACCCATAAGATGCAGTCTTTGCGTGATAACCCAGATTGTGCCGATGAAGAGTTTAAGCTTAAACAAGATGCTAAAGAGCCAGGTTTAACAGCAGCGCTAACGTTTGACCTTAATGAAGATGTGGCTGCGCCATTTATTCTCAAAGGTGCTGCACCTAAGATGGCTATTTTGCGCGAGCAAGGTATCAACTCACACCTTGAAATGGCTGCGGCTTTCGATAGAGCAGGCTTTGAAAGTCGTGATGTTCATATGAGCGACATTCTTAGTGGCCGCGTAACCCTTGATGAGTTCCAGGGCCTAGCGGCTTGTGGTGGCTTCTCATATGGTGATGTACTAGGAGCGGGTGAGGGCTGGGCTAAGTCTATTTTGTTTAATGCACGAGCACGTGAACAGTTTACTCAATTCTTCGAGCGTGAAGATAGCCTATCTCTTGGTGTATGTAATGGCTGTCAGATGCTTTCAACTCTGAAAGATATTATTCCTGGTACCGAGCATTGGCCACGTTTTGTTAGAAACCGCTCTGAGCGCTTCGAAGCGCGAGTTAGTTTGGTTGAAGTACAGAAGAGTCCATCTATCTTCCTTGAGGGGATGCAGGGTTCTCGTATGCCAATAGCTGTATCCCATGGAGAGGGGCGTGCTGAGTTTGCAACACCTGAAGCGATGGCTTTAGCTGAAGCATCAGGCACTGTTGCACTGCGTTATGTGAACGGAAAAGGGGAAATTGCGACTCAATATCCGCAAAACCCGAATGGTTCGCCTAATGCGCTTTCTGGGATCTGTAGCTCTGATGGTCGTGTAACGATAATGATGCCGCACCCTGAGCGAGTATTCAGAACTGTTGCTAACTCTTGGCATCCAGATGCCTGGGGCGAGGATAGTCCATGGATGAGAATGTTCAGAAATGCGCGTGTTAAGCTTGGCTAATATCTTGCTTTCAAAAACTGCAGCTCAAGGTACTAATTTACTATAACCTTAAGAAAACTGCCTTAAAAAGAGCTCCTAAATTTTAGGAGCTCTTTTTTTTTAGGTTTACACTTGAAAATCATATCTTTTAAATCATACTCTTACATTTACATTAGTGTGTAAGCAATGACTAAACATCTATAAATATAGCGTTGGCAACATATCTAATTCAAACCAGTAAAAGTGTAAATTCGCTATCCAGCGATGTGACAACTATTATATAAGGTGATGCTAAATCTGGCTGGTTAATTCATCAGTAAAGTGGGAATTTAATGCTGTAGATATAGAAAAGCCCCCTCACTTAAAAAGAGAGGGGGCCGTTTTGCGCTAACAAAACTTCAAGTAAAGCGGTTACTACATTGAGAGGTTAAAGCTCTCGAGCAGTATAAAGTTCAACAAAAACACGCTTGTAGTTAGTTGCTAAACGATTAAATAAGTTTTTCATTGTGATATCTCCACACAGTTAATAGTGATGTGAGCGGAGTGGAACTAAGCCGGGCTACTTCACCGGTTTGTTAGTCTTCTCCTGAGCACGGGATAGATAATATTACTGTTTGAGTGAGTTATCAAACGAGAAAAATTGATATTAATCATTAGTAAATCTATTGATAAATTAGATTCAATTGTTTTCAATAAATTAAGGTTGTCATAACCATCTGTTTTTAAACTGATTTTGTTGTTGTTGTTAATTTGTCCGGATAAAATAATTAATCTGTTACTTGTTAAATCTTTTGGTTTTTACGCTTTGGTGGTCTATTTGCTGGTAGAGTTTGTAAATAGTTGTTTAACCCATTGCTTTGAGGGTTCCTAGCATGCTTTTTTGGGGTTGTCTATCTTGTTGGGGGGTGAACTGTGTGCTTAGCCACAAAACCCGCTTTATCCAATCTGATTGATTGATTTGAATCAATTTTGAATGGTATAAAATAGGGGTTAGGAATTAATTTTTCTTTCGTTAAATAATTGATTATTAAGATTTTGGCCAATATTTGTAGTGATTTGTCGTTCTGGTTGTCACAAAGATAATGCTTGTTGTGAGCTTGGTCACAATACGGGGTGGTTGCAGCGGTTTTATCTGTAATTCAGCCTATTTATAAAAAAAGTTATGTTTAGCCGCTTTTACCGCATTTTTGCGTGTAAATACTAATAAAATTCTCAATAGGCACTTTTTATGATTGATGGGGATCTAATCATAAAGAGTGATTGCACCACCTAAGGAGTCACTAATGATTTTAGAAGAGGTTGTTGAGCTATCGCGCTTCCAGTTTGCGATGACAGCTATGTATCACTTCTTGTTTGTTCCCTTAACTTTGGGTCTTGCCTTCCTGCTTGCAATCATGGAGTCACTTTATGTGATGACTGATAAGCAGATATATAAAGATATGACCAAGTTTTGGGGTAAGTTATTCGGTATCAACTTTGCACTTGGCGTAGCAACTGGTCTTGCTATGGAGTTTCAGTTTGGTACTAACTGGTCCTATTACTCTCACTATGTAGGTGATATTTTTGGGGCCCCGCTTGCTATTGAAGGCCTGATGGCATTCTTCCTTGAGTCAACCTTAGTAGGTATGTTCTTCTTTGGTTGGGACCGATTCAGTAAACGTCAACATTTGGCTGTTACTTGGTTAGTCGCGCTAGGTTCCAATATGTCAGCACTGTGGATTCTGGTTGCGAACGGTTGGATGCAGAACCCAATCGGTTCAGTCTTTAACTACGAAACGATGCGTATGGAGATGACCAGTTTTGCTGATGTTATCTTTAACCCAGTGGCTCAAGTTAAGTTTGTTCACACCGTGGCGTCGGGATATGTTGCCGGTGCAATGTTCGTACTATCGATTAGCTCTTACTACATCTTGAAAAAGCGTGACTTACCTTTTGCTCGTCGCTCATTTGCTATTGCTGCAAGTTTTGGTATGGCCTCAATCCTTTCTGTGATCGTGCTAGGTGATGAATCTGGTTATAAAGTTGGTGAAGCGCAGCGCGTTAAGCTAGCGGCGATTGAAGCTGAATGGCACACAGAACCTGCTCCTGCTGCATTCACTGCAGTTGGTTTCCCTAATCAAGAAACTCAAGAAACAGATTTTGCTATTAAGATCCCGTATGCAATGGGAATCATTGCAACACGTTCGCTTGATGAAGAAGTAACAGGGATTATTGACCTTATTGATGAGCATGAAGTTCGTATCAGAAATGGTATGGAAGCTTATGCCATGTTAACTAAGCTTAGAGCTGGTGAAGAAACGCCAGAGCTACGCGCAGCTTTTGAAGAAGCTAAAGTTGATTTAGGTTATGGCCTATTACTTAAGCGTTACACTGAGAACGTTGTGGATGCGACTGAAGAGCAGATCAAGGCCGCGGCTAATGACTCTATTCCAAATGTTGCACCACTGTTCTGGTCATTCCGTGTGATGGTTGGTCTTGGCATCATTATGTTGTTTGTGTTTGCTGCAGCGTTTTGGCAGAGCACACGACATAAGATTGATGAGAAGCCTTGGGTGCTTAAGGCTGCGCTTTATAGTTTACCACTTCCGTGGATTGCGATTGAGTGTGGTTGGTTTGTTGCCGAGTATGGTAGACAGCCTTGGACTATCTCGGAAGTTTTACCGACCTTCATGTCAGCATCGAGTCTAACGGTTAGCGATCTTTGGTTCAGTATTATCTCAATTTCACTGTTTTACACTGTGTTGTTAGTTATCGAGGTGTTCTTGATGGTTAAGTTCGCTCGTCAAGGTCCAAGCTGTATGAAGACCGGTCGCTATCACTTTGAAAAACTAGATGCTTAAGCAGGAGATCTGATTATGTTTGATTATGAAATGCTAAGAGTTATCTGGTGGGCATTGATTGGCGTCTTGTTCATTGGGTTTGCTGTCACTGACGGTTTCGATATGGGGGTGGGTGCACTCCTGCCTATCATAGGTAAAGACGACACTGATCGCCGTATAATGATTAACTCGATTGCCCCTCACTGGGATGGCAACCAAGTTTGGTTAATCACAGCCGGTGGTGCATTATTCGCTGCTTGGCCTATGGTGTACGGTGTATCTTTCTCCGGCTTCTACGTTGCTATGATGTTGGTGCTATTTGCTTTGTTCCTGCGTCCAGTGGGCTTCGACTATCGTTCAAAGATAGAAGACCCTAGATGGCGTAAGACTTGGGATTGGGCGCTGTTTGTTGGTGGCTTTGTTCCGCCACTGATCATAGGTGTGGCATTTGGTAACTTGTTGCAAGGTGTTCCATTTAACTTTGATGAGTATTTAAGAGCGACTTACCATGGTGGTTTCTTTGGCTTATTAAATCCATTTGGACTCATTGCAGGCCTAGTTTGTGTCAGTATGTTTATGATGCAAGGTGCGACATGGCTACAGATGAAGACTGAAGGTGAGCTAAGAGTTCGTGCCGCTAAAGCTGCTCAAGCTTTTTCTGCGCTACTATTTGTACTCTTTGGTGCTGCTGGTGTTTGGTTAGTTAATGGTATCGACGGTTATGTGATCACTTCAGCTATTGATACGTATGGCATCTCAGACCCAACACTTAAGACTGTTGCTGTAGAGTCTGGTGCTTGGCTTGCAAACTATGACAAGTATCCAATCACTATGTTATTCCCTGTATTGGGCCTAGTAATGCCATTACTGGTGCTGTTATCTAGCCGCATCAACCGCAGTGGTTTTGCCTTCTTGTTTAGCTCACTAGCAATTGCAGCAGTGATTTTAACGTGTGGCGCTGCTATGTTCCCATTTGTTATGCCGTCTTCACTAGAGCCAAATGTGAGTTTGACTATGTGGGATTCGACTGCCAGTGAGATGTCACTGACTGTAATGACATGGGCTGCAATCATCTTTGTTCCTATTGTACTTACTTATACTGTGTATACGTATCTGAAGATGTTCGGGCGTTTGTCGCGTGAATTTATCGAAAACAATAAGACGTCACTTTACTAATAGGAGCCATAAAGTATGTGGTATTTTGCTTGGATATTAGGTATTTTGCTGGCGTGTTCATTCGGTATTATCAATGCGCTTTGGCTTGAAAATACAGAAAACATGGATAGAGATACTGAAGAACAAGATTAATGCTGTTATAGAAAGTATTAATTGAGTATCAGTTAAAGCCTCGCCCTTTTTACAAAGTGGCGGGGCTTTTATTTTTTGGGGGAAGGATAAGGGGTATGGGCAAGGATAAGAAAAGGTTTTTGTTTGCCTTACAGCCTTACAAGAGTTTTTAGAGCTTATCTAACTCCCTGGCTGCATCTAAGGCCAGAAGCAACTCACCTTTTTGTAAACGTGCAACCTCTTGCCAGTGTTCGCCCTCAAGCGCTCCTACAAGTGCATAGAGCATATTTATACCTGGTTTTATTCCTGCATGCTCTAGTCTTATCATAGCGGTTACTGGGCCAGTACTTGCCAAATCATCTTTAGTGAATATACCTATTTTAGCCACAGTGCTGGTTTAGGGCCGAGCCCCGGCAGGTTTTCAACGTTCAATGCTTGCCCCCATTTGGAGTGACTTAAAACAGGTGTGGCTAGGATAGTGGCAGGTTTGAAGGAATGTGTCACGAGGAACTAAGTAGGGGGGGGATACGCGAAAATTAAGGGAGCAGAAAAGGGAAAGTGAACTTTCCCTTTTCTGCTATTTTAAGGTTGGACAATCTTAGAAGCTAATACAACTAATACAACTAATACAACTAATACAACAATTACCTCGCACCCTGCTCTTTAGTTGCATTGTGTTTAGCGACTAAGCTTTAAATACGCTGATCTGCTGTTTAATCTCAAGTGCTATGTTTGAGAGCTCTTGCGCCGAGTCAACCGTTTCACCTGCTCTTTGCTCGCCATCTCTTGCCAGTTCCGTTATTTGATGCAGGTTACGAGTTATCTCGTCGGCAACAGCGCTCTGTTGCTCTGTTGCACTTGCAATGCTACTGGATGCAATGGCTAGCTCACCAATGCTATGGGTGATCTGGTTTAGCTGGCTGCTTGCTTCTTCACCTTGGGTGGCAGACTCAATACCTAGCTGCTGACTTTGCCCCATTTGAGAGGCTGTATTTTTTACTAAAGATTGTAGCTGAGTAATGGTTAGGCCTATTTCAGAGATTGAGGTTTGGGTTCTTTGTGCCAAGGTACGTACTTCGTCAGCAACAACAGCAAAACCTCTTCCTTGCTCACCGGCTCTAGCAGCTTCAATCGCAGCATTCAGCGCAAGTAAGTTAGTCTGCTCTGCAATGCCATTGATAACTTCAGTCACTTGGCTGATGGCTTCACTTTCTTTAGTCACATTTTCTACGCTGACATGACTGCTATTTAATTGTTGGCTCAGCTCAGACAAGCCTTTTACGACAAGGTTTAACTGCTCATGTCCCTCGCGTGAGGCACTATCGACTTGCTGGCTCTTGTTTGCCCCCTCACTCGCATGACTCGCAACATCTCTGATTGACGTCGACATCTCTTCAATTGCGGTGGCAATTTGATCGGTTTGGGCCATTAAAGATTGCGCCTCTTCACCGTTTAATCTCGCCGTTTGCTGGGCATGTGTGGCCTGTGACTCTAAGGTGCTAACTGATTTTTGTAGTGCGAGTATGAGTTGTCTTAAACCATCAGCCATTTGTGAGGTGCTTATGGTAATTTTATCTACTTCGTTCTTACTGTCTAAGCTTGGCTTGGCAAAATTTTGTGACAGCTCTCCTTTACCTAGCATGTCTAGCTGTTGCTGTAAGCTCCTGAGTGGTTGTAAAGTTCTGACTAGCACTAAAGAGAGCAGTAAGGTGATAAGTATAATGCCGACCACAGCGACCATTGCGTTGATGCTCAGCAGCTGTAAGCTCTCTTCATTGAGCTCACTGACTTTTGCAATGCCTACCAATGCCCAGTTCCATCCTGGTATATTGATACTGTAGGCATACATATTTTGCCCTTGGCTATTTTTATAATGCCATGATCCTTGATGGGTTAATGCTTGCTCTTGAGTCAAACCATCTAATGATGTGGCCGTGAGCTTAGTCTCGACGTCATAGTTTGGGTGTGAAACAACTGACAGATCTGCTTGACGCATTAACATGAAATGGCCTGATTCTTCGAGTTTCAGTGCATTCATCGTGCGCTGAAGTTCTGTGAGCGACTCACTGATATCAAATCCTATGTATAAGATACCAATAACTTCGTTAGATATACTCATGATAGGGCGGTAAACCGTCATATAGTCTTTACCGAAAAGCTTGGCGTAACCTTCAAACTGCTCACCATTAATTAACGCCGAATAGCCAGGATGGTTTTTACCTAAATATGTCCCTAGCGCGCGTTTGCCATCGGCTTTCTTAAGTGATGTTGAGATACGAACAAAGTCATCACCGTCACGAACAAAAACCGTGGCGTTACCACCTGTTAGGTTAGAATAGCGGTCGACCTTACTTTTTGAGGCGTTGATCTGCTCACGCTCATGGGCAAGTGCAGGCGTGGGAACCCCCATTACTCGTACTGACTTATCGGGCTTTCTAAATTGTCCTGGATACATAGCACGAAGAATATCGGCATTACGCTGGGCAAGAGCCAGTAAACTGCTGTATTGAAGCTCAATCAGATCTGCTGTGATATGCATCTGATCTTGCATTGCTGAAACGCCTTTCTCTTCTAAAACATTAGCGGCGGTCAGGTAGGAGATACTACTCAATATTCCAAACACAAATACCGTTAGTAATAACGCTAGTGTGCCGATCTGTTTGGCTATTGGCCAATTTTTATAGTTCATACTCAGGTCCACTCTTATTATGATCCATATAATGTAAATCACATTAACTTTCAAAGATTTGATATAGGTCTAAAAGCGACATTTATTACAAAAAATATCGATTGATGTGGACTTTTATCGCTACCTTGTAACAGCGATAATTTTTGCGGTGATAGTGAGTAATAAAGAGTAATACGGAGTTTAAAAGAGGTTGACGATAGTATGGTTTACGCATAACAACGCACATTGGTGAGATTTGTGATCTGTAATATTTATTTTGTGATTATTTAACTTTATAGACTCAATAAGATTCATTGCTTAAAACTGACACCTAGTTGTATGTTTCAGCTGTAAGCATGCCTGAAATGTTGCTGCTTTGTTGATAGCAAAGCAGCAAGGAGTTATCGCTAATTGTGGCTCAGAATAGCTTTTAATAGCTCTTTATAGGAGCTGCTAATAGTTGCTTTTGTTTTTCAGGCCTCATGATTAATTTGTACATGGTCGGTACCCAAATGAGCGATAACAAGGTGGTGAGCAAGGTACCGCCAGCGATGGCGATAGCAAAAGGTGGCCAAAAACCGCCCCCAGCAATAATTAACGGTAAAAAACCTCCTATGGTCGTGATTGTGGTTGAGCCTATATGACGGCCACAACTCGATACGACTTTTACTATTGAGTCTATATTGCCCTGCCTGGAGTCATCTTGATCTTCAAGCTCAGCTAATATCACAATGGCTGCATTAATCGCTAAGCCCATTAACCCCAGCAAGCCAATAATGACTGTAAAACCAAAAGGGTAACCAAATAAATAAACGGCGAGTAAACCAAGGCCTGCAGACTGCATGGCGCTGAAAAGAATAATCGCTGTTAGTCTAAATGAGTTAAATGAAAGCACTACAGTGGCTAATAGTAAGGTGACAACCAAGACGACATTTGAAAGCAGGTTGCCTACAGCCTCATTACGTTTAGCACTCTCTCCACCTACTTCAATATGATATCCAGCGGGTAGTGCAATACTGTCGATTTTCGCCTTAGCATCATCGAGTACTTGTTGGGGCAGCACGCCACTTAATATGTATGCTTCTATGGTATTTACTCTTTGGCCATCTCGGCGCGGAATTGCTCCACGGCTCACCTGTATTTGGCTCGTTGCGAGTGCAGACAGAGGTATCCCTGCGCCAGATTGTGAAACTAAGTTGATCTCAGATAACTTAGTTTGCTGCTCACGGGTGCTGTCTTGTAGACGCACTCTCACTGGCAGAGATTCAGTCTGCTCTAAAATGCTGCCTCCCTTGATGCCTATCGTCGCCATCTGGATCTGCTGGGCAATCTCAGTGAGGTTTAGCCCGCTCATCAAGCTGGCGTCTTCATTGACTTGAAACCAGATTTTAGGGGCTCCAGCACTTAGGGTTGCTCTGGTATGAATGACATCGGGCGTATTACTTAGGATACGTCTCACTTCATCGCCAATGAGCCTGAGCTGATCAAGGTTAGGGCCAAACACCCTCAGTTCAACGGGGGCATTAAAAGGCGGGCCTTGTTCAAGCTTGCGCACTAAGATCTGCGCCTGTGGATTTGCCAAATCAAGCTTAGTTTGTAATTGAGGAATGAGTCGGTTGGCAGTGTCAAAATCGGTGACTTTTACCATAGCTTGCGCGTAATTGCTCGCCCCCTGTTGACGCTGTAATAAGTTGTAGTAAAACGATGGGGCATTTCCGCCAATAACCCAGTCAATCCGAGTGACACCTTGAGTATCTCTTAACTGTTGATCCATCTTTTCCACCAATGTGCGAGTGCTTTGTACACTGGAGTGCGGTGGCAGATGTACCTCTATTTGAAACATATCTCGGTCTGATGGAGGAAAGAACTGCTCTGTCATTTGGCCTGAAGCGATAAACCCACTTATAGGCAGAATGCCAATAAGTAGCGCTGAAAGTAGTGGCCGTTTTAGGGCGAGGTTGAGTGTTGCATTAAATAGCTGGCTAACTTTAGGTAAGGCTATGCCTCGTTGATACCATTTACTTTGGTTTGAGTCGACGCCAAACCGTCCAGCTAAGCCTGCAATAAGGGTGTGGGAGATAATATAGGAGCCTAGCAAAGCAAACATAACTGAAATAGCTATGCCACCAACAAACTCACCTGCTGCACCTGGCATTAGCACAATAGGTGCAAAAGCGAGCATAGTGGTGATGGTTGAGCCAGCTAATGGTAACCAAAGGTGCTTAAGTGTGGCGCTCACGGCTTCTACTCTAGACAGTCCTTGTTGCCGCCTTTGAGCAATGGCATCGACTATCACAATAGCGTTATCAACCATAATACCGAGTGCTACTACTAGGCCTGTCACTGACATCTGGTGAATGGGTAAGCCTATGTACTTCATACAAGCTAATGTAAACAGTGCTGTGAGTGGCAGTGACAGAGATACTATTAGTGCATTTCTCAAGCCTAAAGTGAGCATGAGCACAATTAATATGATCACAAAGCCTAATAGGAGGCTGCCAACTAACCCGCCTAATCGTTCGCTGGTATAGCTCTCTTGATCAAATAGCCATTGAACCTCTATATTGGCGGGTAGTGATTCTTGTAACTCTTCTACTGAGGTTCTGACTTTAGCCAGCCATAGGTCAACACGTGTATTGTTGAGCATGCGCGCGGCGACCATCACACCTTGTGATTGCTCGATAAGCGCAATGGCGTTCGCGGGCGTTTTAGGTTGTTTAACTATGGTGGCAATATCACCTAAACGAATGATCTGACCTTGATCATCAATTTTAAGGGGAACTTGCCGTATTCTAGAGAGTGAGTCTAGTTCACCTGAGACTTCGATTAGCGCCCTAAAGTGACTATTATTTATCTCACCTGCAGAGACTTTGGTATCAGCATTACTGAGGATATTAGCAATCGATGCGGGTGTTAGCCTAAGTTGGTTTATCTTATTGCCGTCAAGTTGAACTAAAACCTCTTCGGTGGGGGCACCATAAAGCTTAACAAAATCGGTGCCGCTTAATAACCTGAGCCTGCTTTGTAGTTCTTTGGCATAGCGGTTTAACATGTCGGTGCGGATCTCGCCACCGCCTTTCCAAACTAGGCCTAATATTGCGGTGTTAGCATAACCAATTTGATCATCTAAAAGCGCATTTTGAGCCGGAGAGGGTAATAAAGGCTTAGCATCGGCTACCAGATCTCGGGCTCTTGACCAGACGGGCTCGGTATCCATTACGCTGTCTTTTAGCTCGAGTTGAATAACAGAGATGCCTGGGCGCGAGGTCGACTGAACCAGCTTGAGCTCCTCTAAACGGCGCAATTGATTTTCTAGTACCTCAGTCACTAAAGCTTCAACCCGCTCTGCAGATGCGCCAGGGTATTGAGTGATCACCGAGGCAAAACGGTTAGTAATGTCTGGATCTTCCATTCTGGGCAAACTGGAGATTGCACCTAAACCTGCGACAATCAGTAAAGCGATAAATAAGCTTGCTAAACGTCCATTTTCTACGAAAGCTTTTATCATCACAATTACCTCGCCGCAGCGGTAGAAGAATTGGCTACAGGCCTGACCTTTTGGCCCACAACAAGCTTATGTAAGCCTTGGTCTATGTAAACCTCATCTGGGTGTATTGCTCCACGAATATAGGCCTGTTCATTTTTGGTGTAGAGGATCTCAATGTCGCGCCTTTCAATGCTGAATGTGTCTAGACTATCTTGAGGCTGTTTATTACTCAGAACATAGATGTTCCACAGTCCTCTCACGCCATCCGTAAGTGCTGAAATTGGGACCCAAAAACCAGCCTGTGAGATCGCTTTTTCATATTCAAGGTAGGCAATCTCACCATTTAGTACCTTTGCTTCACTGGGTAACGAAAGTCTAACTGGCACTGTTCGGGTAATAGCGTTGACCTCGGCGCCAACGCCCTCAATAGAGGCTAAGTATCGACTATCAGCCACTCTTATCGTTACTTGCTGAGTAGGTGAGAAGTGCTGGGCAACGTTGACAGGTACACCGACAATTGCTTGAGGGTTGTTAAATTCAATGAGTGTAAATATTGGGGTGCCTAAGTTTACAACCTCTCCTAAATCACTGGTTCTTTTACTGATAACGCCATCAAATGGCGCAAGTAGAGAGGATTTGTCAATGCGCAGTGCATTAGCAGAGACTGAAGCGTTAAGTCGTTTTTGAGCAGCAAGGAGACTGTTGAGCTTACCTTCAAGCTCGTCGAGTGTTTGCTCGGAAGCATAACCTTGTTTTCGTAGCGATAAACTTCTATTTAATGTACTTTTTGCAAGTCGTAGATCGGCGCTGTTCTGTAGCACACTGGCTTCAAGCTCCTGCTTTTCAGCTTCGAGTAAGCGAGTATCTAAACTGGCCAACAGTTGCCCTTGCTTGACTGAATTACCGCTATCTACAGCGAGTAATTTTATCTTTCCGGCTAATTCGAAACCAATACCTGTAGTGTTACCCGCCTTAATCGTACCAGTGAACTCTTGGGTATGAAGGTAAGAGCTGGCTGGCACAATAGTGGCCGTTGTTACCGTATGTACCTTTGGTTGGGATGAATGCTCAGTAACCTCTTTCTGACAAGCAGATAGAAAACTAACAAGCAAAATACTGATCGCAAGCCTTGAGCTTGACGCGAGTGTTAAGTTATTCATCCTGATCGACATCCTTGGTTAATCTATGGTTAAAAAACAGTTAAACTAGACTGTCTAGTCTATTTCCAAAAAACTGGACTGTCTAGTCTACTTTGTGATTAAATGTGTCTAAACTGTAAAAAGCTTGTTAATAGAGGCTTGTGTATGAATTTAGTGGTAGCTAGCGATAATTTGACTCGGAGCGAGCAGAAACGTTTACAGATCCTTGAAGCTGCTATTGAGCTTTTTTGCGGTCAAGGCTTTCCTAACACCAGTATGGATGAAGTGGCCAAGCGTGCAGGGGTCTCTAAACAGACAGTGTACTCGCACTTTGGTAATAAAGATGATCTTTTTATCGCATCGATAGAGTCTAAATGTGTCGTTCAGAGATTATCTGAGGGTGTGTTTAGCGATCCAAGTGATCCTGAGGTGGCGCTTAACTGTTTTGCCGAATATTTTGGGGATCTGATTGTCAGCCCAGAGGCTATTACCGTGTTTACAACTTGTGTTGCGCAGGCTGAAACTCATCCCGAAATATCGAAAATGTTTTTTAATGCCGGGCCACAACATCTTCTTGAGTTGCTTTCGGACTATCTAGAGAGAGTTGAAACCATGGGTGTTTACCGCTTTGATGGTTGCCGCAGTAGTGCCGTGCGTCTTTGCTTAATGATGTTCGGTGAGATGCGACTAAAACTGGAGCTTGGGTTAGATGTAGATGATTTGGTTGAAGGGCGTTCAGACTACTTAAAAGAGTGCGTAGCTATGTTCCTGAGAGCTTACAAAATTAAATGAGTTATTAGTGGGGATTTATTGTAAGTTGTTACAGAGCTAATAAAAATTAACATGAGATAGTTTAAACGAATGAGTGACTAAGGGAATAGAATGAGCAAGATAAAGTTGATTGTCGTAGGAGTGTTTTTAGCATTGCATTCGAGTGGTGTAGTTTATGCGCAACAACCAAAATTATTTTCGCCGTTAACGATTAGTGCATCAGCGATAACTACAGATGAAGCTGATGTCGCAACATCAAACCAGTCACTGCAACGTGATACATGGATAATTGATGCGAAGTACAAGCAGGCCTTAGGCCGTCAATGGTCTTTGGGTTTCGACCTGAGTTACGCTTCTTTAAATTATGATTGGAAGGTAAAACAACAGCTGTTTGATAGTGTTGTTACCCCTTGGAGCGACTTAACTCGTTATAGTGCTGGTATTTCTCTGGCCTATCGGCCAGATAAACACTGGATGTTTATGATGGCACCCAAAATTCAATATGCTTATGCAGATGTAGCGGGGGTATCGAGCAGTGATGCAATGAGCTACGGTTTGGTAGCGGCAGGAATGTACCGCTTTGAAGATGGGAATATGCTAGGTTTTGGTGTGGCATACCTTAACGATATCTCTAAGGTTCGTACTGTGCCTTACCTTGCTGTGCGCTGGCAGATAAATGAGAGGTTTCGTTTGGGGAATCCTTTCTCTGCAGGTTTTAGTGGACCAGCTGGCTTAGAGCTGACTTATCAAGCAAGCCCTATTTTTGATATTGGCCTTGGTACATCTAAACGGACGCAAAGATTTCTTATTCAGGATCAGGATATAACTGTTGAGGTCGATGAGTGGGTGAGCTTTGTTAGGGCTGGTTGGCTTGTTAGTGATTCGATAACTTTAAACGGATATGCCGGTTACTATTTTGATTCAGAGATGGAGCTTAGTGAGCCTGAATTGATTGAAACACTTGATAACCAAGTCGCATTTGCCTTAGCGGCAGAATATAAGTTCTGATTTACGCTTAACATTAATGTTTGATGTGTAAGTATACAGATTGGTTCTATGAGATAAAAATAGGCACAAATCAATTTGTGCTTATTTTCATTATGTCAGACTGACTAATTACCTAACATCGCCTTTTTAAGACTATTTTGGGCAGGACTATCGCCCAACCAAATTTTTAGCAGTGCAGTTCTAAAAGCTTCACCTGTTATAGTGTCTTGCTCTGTGCCATTTTTAAATGCTGTTACACCTTCACTTTTGCTGGTAACGAAGGTGAACTGATCCCCCTCCACAATTTCGTCAGTGAACAATGCCATAAAGCTATCTATTTGCGCTTGAATCGCTTGGGTGTCACCATCTGTCGCATCATCAAAACCTTCAATAATCGCATCTCGCATCTTATCGGAGGTGATCATCCCTGAGGTGATATTAAGCCTTACTGCGGCAGCTGGTGCGGCCAATACAGTCTCAAGCTTGCTTGTTTTGTTTGGCAGATAAAGGCTGCCAACATAGAGGTCGATAAAGAACTTACTACGAACGCCAGCACCATTTAGCTGAAGTTGAACCCCTGAAGCGTCCAGTTGTTCACTGATTTCAACACCAGAGATCTCTTTGGCTGTTGCTGTATATGACATAAAAGCTGCAGTAATTAGTGCTGCTTTAGAAAAAGTACCAATGAGGGACATCAGATAACCTCTATTGTTATTAGGGTAGATAGGCTGAATAATCAGCCTCGGTGACCAATTTGGTATTGACCATTTTGGTGAATAAGCGCTGCCTGCTTCTGTTTAGGAGAGATGAGTAGCGGGCCATCATCAAAAAATAGAAAGCATTTCCAATTACGTACAAATACGTCCCAACGAGTTTCGATGACTTGGTATTTCTCATAACAGAAGTAAACAACTGCATCATCAGCCCAGTCGAAATGAGCGGCAAACATTTCAGGTAAGGCAGGATCTTCACTATCCCAAGCACTTTGCCAGTGATCGGTTTCAGACCAAGCATCGCCTTTCGCAGCCCAATCTCCCTTAGAGAACTGTTCTGTACGGCTACTACGATTGCTGATCCACTTGTTCCATATCTGCATCGACCCCTTTTGATCAAGTGGCTTAATAAAAGCCTTATCTTCATCAGTAACAGGCAGATCTTTATGATTAAAAATCCATTTACGTTTGTATTGTTCAAGGGGGATATAGGTGTGTGACACAGGGCCTCGCTGAATGTGTAACTAAAATATGCTGCGTCATTATAAGGCTTTGATAACTGCAAATGAAAGAGAGCCTGCAGATTTTCTTTATCACAGGCTGTTGGAGTTCATTGCTTTAGCTAACTTGTTGAAGGTAATTTGCAGCGGCATGGTTATTGGGATCTACATCAAGAGCTTGTAAAAATGCACTCTTTGCTCCTTCAATTTGTCCTACCTCAGCTAAGAAAATACCAAGCTTTAATAGAACTGGAATGTCTTCAGGATATTTATCCAAGTAATCAAGGTAGATGTTTAGTGCTTCTTGCGGCTTACCACTGAGCTTTAATACATGGGCATAATGAGGCAGGTACTCGTCGCTGTAGCTAACAATCTTGGCGTAATTATCTTCAGCTAGCTTTAAGTTACTTTGCATAAGTGCTAGGTGGATTATTTGTTTGAGTATAGTTTCGTTACGATGTTGACTCTCTACCTTTAGGATTGCAGCTAATGCTTTTTCGTTGTGGTTTTCAAGCATCAGTTTGTAGCTTAAAGTGAGCGCATAGAGTTTGGATACTTCAATTTCTTGACTGTTTTTATGTGGAGTTAAATATTGGAGCATCTTTGAGATACCTATCAGGTGTTTATTTTTAAGAAAGATACTCAGTTTTAAATGTGCCTCAGATAGGTTATTTAAGGTGCTTTTGGAGGTCGGAGCTGGTTGTGATTCAGTCAAGTTTCGCTGGTATTGGACTTCAGCTTGTTCCAATTTGGCTAGATCACTTTCTGAAAGTTTTTGTAATCTAGAATCATTCTCTAATTTCCAAATGACACTTCGACCTAGCTGATTATCATTCTCCCATTGTTTAATTAAGTTTGAAACATCAGCATTGGGGTTGAGCTCATCTATGCGGGAGCTTATTCGGGTGCTTGCAGAGGAGATAAATTGTTGCAGTTCACAACAGATTGCGAAGTAAGCTTGATAATAGGTCTTAGTCATCTGACTAACTTGACTTTGCGTCCAATCATCAGTGTGTTTCGTTGAAAGAAATTTAGAAAATTCATAAAAGCCATAAAATTTGATCAACATCGACTCATTAAGAAACTGTTTATTGATCTTGTTTTCAATTTTTTCAATTTTATTGGAATAAGTTTGAATTTTTGGGGAGTTATTTTTTTCTTTAATTAGTTTATCAGCCAGATCAAGCGCTGTTGTCACAAGCTTCTTTATAGCAGTAAACTTTTTTTCAGCCGATTGAGTTTCGGCCAAGCTATTTCTCATATCCTGCAGTTTTTCTTCCACGGACAGCTTCATATTGGCAGGCTTAAGGCTTTCTTTTAAGCTCTCCTCGATTGGCGTGAGAGAGATCTCATCTGCAGGTCGAAATTTTACGCCCTCTACTTTTGATGCATTTTTTGATAAGTTGATGAAAGTTACATCTGGTCGTTCAGCTACTTTCTCTTGCAACGATTGAGCTGCATGTAGTAACTGAATAGGTGTTTCTGCAAGTTCTCCTGAGTATGTTTCAACCCATTCAAACATTTTTCCTAAATCAGGGCTTAACTCTGCGCCGAAAGTGCCTTGTGCGTGTGTTATACCAGATGGTGAGTGACAAAAATCTACGCCACAAAGCAATACTTGGTTAAACCCCATCTCAACAGCTATTTGAATGGCACTATTTGTTACTGTAGGGCCAATGTTAGGAATGTTGTTCCCATCTAAGGTCAAGCTCCATGGGTAGCGACTAGAGGTATAGAGTGAACAGCCATTCCACTGCCCTAGAATTAGAGGGCTTAGATGGTGCGAGGCAATTAATAGATGTTGCGCTGCCAAGGGCATCATCTCCCTGTATACTTCAAAAGCATGATCTTGAGGGTCTACAGAAACCAGTACATCGACATGAATATGCTTTTTAGCAAGCATACCAGCTAGTCTAGATACTGCAAAAATGATCAGGTTATCCGCATTTTGTTTGACCCACTCTAGGTTGTTATCTAAAGAGGGACCGCCACCAAGCATAATACAGGTTTTATTTTTGAACTTTCCTCTTAAACCTGATGCAGGTAGCACGTTTTCAGTGATGTTCTGAAGTTGTTTTCTTATAAATATTTTTTGATTGAAACCGACTTGTTGTTCGAAATGTTCATGCTCAACGGCTTTTTCTACATCGTGATTTAACTGTGCGTAATCATCTATATAGCCGCCAGAAACAGCAGATGATTGATGTACCATGAATTGTTCTTTTACAATGAATAGGTTTATATCTGCTTCTTTGAGTATTTCAGTTAGTGCCTTAACTGAGCAAATTTTAACCACACCTTTTAGATGGTTTGGAATATCTATTGTTAATAATTCTAGAACTGGATCGAGTTCAACAAAAATGTACATAGCCCCTTCAGCAATGGGCTTGTCCATCACATAATTTGCCAGTAGACCAGAATCTAGACCGATAATTACATGCAAGGTGTCAACGTTTGATAATGACGAGTTGTATTTATTATCGTAATAGCTAATTGAGTCTATTTGTTCAAATGTATGTCTATTAATACTGGGTAAATAGTACTCATTGAACTTGCTAACAGCGAATGTTTTAGATATTTCAAATGTGGTTGCTAGCATGAAGACCCTCAGAACTTATTTTTAAAACGTCAATTATTTGTCATTTTAAACAATTGGTGACGAATAATAGCTAATTATGTTTGGTTATTAACCCGAAGTGCGAAAAACATGCCATCAATCATGCTTGATTTCAATAATCACTAGATATAGTGATACCAATTGCTTATAGCGCTTGAATGATAGCGTAAAAGGATAGACAATCCAGATTAAGTTACTAAAATTAAAACTGTTTAATTTATAGCTTTCTAATAATTTTGCTCATACTTTGGGCTGTTAACTTGTAATTTGTCATCTTGGTGTAAGTTTTGCTTTATTACTTACTCATGTGAACTAACATTTGAGTGTTTCAAGCAACTTGAATTACCACTGTGATATTTTGGAGAGTACATGTTTGATAATCAATCGATTCTGATAACAGGCGGTACTGGCTCATTTGGTCAGAAGTATACCAAAACGATTTTGGAAAGGTATAAGCCTAAAAGATTGATCATTCTTTCCCGTGATGAGCTAAAACAGTATGAAATGCAGCAGGTCTTTAATGATCCCTGTATGCGATACTTTTTGGGAGATGTTCGTGATGCCGATCGTATGATGCAGGCTTTCAACGGCGTAGATTATGTCATTCATGCCGCAGCGATAAAGCAGGTGCCAGCAGCTGAATACAATCCAATGGAGTGTATTAAGACCAATATCCATGGTGCAGAGAATGTTATAAAAGCAGCGATTGCAAATAAAGTAAAACGGGTTATTGCACTCTCTACTGACAAGGCGGCAAACCCCATTAATCTGTATGGTGCGACAAAATTAGCTTCTGATAAGCTCTTTGTTGCTGGCAATAACATTGTGGGTGGTGGCGAAACTCGATTCTCAGCGGTTCGTTACGGCAATGTAGTTGGGTCTCGTGGTTCTGTTGTGCCATTTTTTAAGTCACTGATAGCGAATGGTGCAACATCGCTTCCTATTACTCACCCCGATATGACTCGGTTTTGGATAACCTTGCAAGATGGCGTTGATTTTGTTCTTAAAAATTTCTCTAGAATGCAGGGAGGGGAAATTTTTGTTCCTAAAATTCCTTCAGTTCGTATCAGAGATTTGGCTGATGCATGTGCGCCAGATTTGGCTCAAGATATTGTCGGTATTCGTCCTGGGGAGAAGATGCACGAGATAATGTGCCCAGGTGATGACTCTCATCATACTATTGAGTTTGATGACCATTTTGTTATAACACCAAGTATTACTTTTTTTGGTTTGGAGAATGATTATTCTACCAATAAACTTGGTGAAACTGGGAGACTCGTAAAACCAGGTTTTGAGTATCACTCAGGAAATAATCCACAATTTTTATCAGTTGAGCAGATTAAACAGTTAGATGAGGACTGCTAACTATGATCCCTTACGGGCGTCAGTCAATCTCTCAAGAAGATATTGAAGCTGTAACTTCAGTGCTCAAATCTGATTTTTTAACTCAGGGTCCACAAGTTCCTTTGTTTGAGTCAAAAATTGCTCAACTAACTCAATCTAAATATGCCGTAGCCGGCAATAGTGCTACTTCCATGTTGCATGCTGCATGTTTAGCCCTAGGCGTGTCTGAAAGCGATACTGTGTGGACAAGTCCTATTTCGTTTGTTGCCTCAGCAAACTGTGCACTTTACTGCGGTGCATCTGTAGATTTTATCGATATAGATCCTGACACTGCTAATATAAGCCCAAAAGCCTTGCAATTAAAATTAGCTGAGGCCAGCCAAGTAGATAAGTTACCAAAAGTTATTATCGCAGTTCATATGGCTGGGCATAGTAGCGATATGGAACAAATTTCTAGGTTAGCTAGAAAATATAATATTAAAGTTATCGAAGATGCTGCTCATGGTGTTGGGGGCTCGTATTTAAACTCGCCATTAGGGAGCTGCAAGTATAGCGATATCACTATCTTTAGTTTTCACCCTGTAAAGATAATTACTACAGGAGAAGGAGGGGTCGCAACAACAAATGATCCCAACTTAGCTAAATCTATGTCCCTGTGTTGTAGCCATGGGATCACGAAAAATAAAGTTGATATGCAAAGTTCAGAGGAAGGGGATTGGTTCTATGAGCAGCAATCACTTGGATTTAATTATCGAATGACAGATCTGCAAGCTGGATTAGGCAATAGTCAACTAACTCAGCTTGCATCAATTGTAGAAAAAAGAAACCTCCTAGCGACACGCTATCAATCGCTCTTACTAGGTAATGGAATAAAGGTAATTACTCCATTAAAAGACAGTGTAAGCTCTTATCACTTGTTGCTTGTTGTACTGCCTGAACATTGTGATAGGAGAGCTATCTTTAATAGCATGAGATCCGCTGATATCGGAGTACATGTTCATTATATACCTATTCACTTACAGCCCTTTTACCATAAGCTTGGTTTTCGTAAGGGAGATTTCCCGAATGCAGAGCGGTACTACCAATCCTGTTTGACCTTACCTTTATTTCCCGATTTAACATTCGAACAGCAAGACTACGTGTGTAATACATTAAAGGAGTTGCTCAGTTGAACATTGCCATTATCCCCGCAAGGGGAGGAAGTAAGCGTATTCCGAGAAAAAATATAAAACTTTTTGATGGCAAGCCGATTATTGCCCATGTTATTGAGCGTGCCTTTGAAAGTGGGTGCATAGATCGAGTGATTGTATCTACTGATGATAATGAGATTGCTGAGATTGCAAAATGTTATGGTGCCGAGGTTCCTTTCTTTAGACCCGCTGAATTGTCTGATGATTTTGCTACTACCGGGGTAGTCATATCCCACGCGCTGAACTGGCTAATAGAGAACGATGATAAACCAGAATATGCGTGTGTAATGTATGCGACAGCCCCTTTTATACGCGCAGAAGCGTTGAGTGAAGCACTCACTATTTTGAAGCAGAATCCACAGAAAAAGTTTTGTTTTGGGGTAACAGAGTTTCCATCACCAATTCAACGTGCATTTAAAATTAACCTAGCCGGTGATATTGAGATGTTCCAACCTGAACATTTTAGCAGTCGATCGCAAGATTTAGAAAAAGCATATCATGATGCAGGCCAATTTTATTGGGGAAGTACGGATGGTTTTCTTGATAGTCAAGGAATGTTCTCTAGTGATTCGATTCCCTACCCGTTACCCATTCATCAAGTTCAGGATATTGATACCCCTGATGATTGGCTAAGGGCTGAAGCTATGTTTCGAGCGATGAAGGAAAGCTGTGTTTAAATGAAACGCATTATATTTAGGGTTAATGCTGGCCAAGGAGCTGGAGTTGGTCACCTTGTTCGTTGCTGTAGCCTAGCTCGTGAGCTCAAAGAGCTTGGACATGAGTGTTATTTTTTATTGTCTTACTTTGATGCCGGAGTGCTTCCTTTTCTTGATGGGCTTGAGTATGGCTACCTATTCAACCATGATCAAACACCAACTGAGCGAGTTAGCCATAGTGTGGAATTGGATGCACGTTCAACGCTACAATTTTTGGCTAATAAACAAGTAGATTGGTTGATCCTCGATGATTACTTGCTAGGTAAAGAATGGGAGGAGATATTTTTTGGCCAAGGAACGCAGCTACTCGTAATAGATGACCTGTGCAGGGAGCATGTTTGCGACGTTTTATTAGATATTCGTTGGCGTGGAGATATTTCCAACTCAGCTTACGATAAGTTAGTTCCTGCTCAGGCAGTAAAGCTAATTGGTCCACAATACGCATTGCTTGATTCTCAATACCGACAGCCCCCCCAAGAGCAAAAAAGAGAGAGTTTTACTGTTTTGATTGGTGTTGGTGGTGGCGGAGATAATCGCGTTAATAGTGACATTATTTCGGCTCTATTACAGTTAACTAACACGATTGACATTATTATCAAGCCGATATTAGGTCCGCTAACCGAAAACAAACAGCTGCTAGATATTTTTCAAGGAAATAACCAGATTCAACCAATCACTGATTGTTTCGATCTATATCCGCACTTGATGGAATGTGATCTATATATAGGTGCTGCTGGCGGTGTTCTATATCAGTTATTGGCACTCAATAAACCTGCATTAACGTTTTCACTAGCATCGAATCAACAAACTCCACTTGCTGATTTAGAGGGGATAGGGCATTACTTTCATTGTGATGAAAGCTTTGATATCGGGCTGCTTGCACCTCTAATTTTGACTATTTATGAACACTATGAACGTGTAAAAGTCCTACCAAGTAAAGCGATAAATATTGATGGCTTAGGTGCGTCTAGAGTTGCCAACTTTTTGCTTAACTCTACAGCGCCAAAGTTGGCAGAGTTTATTTCTCCAGTACAAATCAAACCAGAATCATACGAAAATCTTAATGAGCATTATCGAGTGCGCCCAGTGGACGATAGCGATATTAATCATTATTTGGATAGCCGTAATTTATCTTCAAATGCACAGAACATGATTGAGTCTAAGCCAATTGCTCGACTAGGGCATTATACATGGTGGTTTAATACTCAAAGAAGTTCTTATTTATTAGAGAAAGACAATCAGGCAAGTCTGTATATATGGCATCAAATTCAAGATTTCAAAGAGTGTCAATTTCTTATCGGTGGCTGGTTCGTATGCCAACAAAATACTTCTTTCCAAGACGCATTATTAGCACTGAACTGGCAGTTGGAACATTGTGACAAATATTGGCCATTAATCCCATGGATTGCAGTGATACATAAAGAAAATCGGTATGTTAAGTTGATGAATGACTACCTAGGCTTTAATGAGGTAAGTGAAGAACACCCTTATTATGCAGCGATTGGTTCGATTTTTGCAGGTGCTTCAATAGATGAATTTTACTACGTAATGAGGGAGCCTAAGGCTAAACCATTATCACAAACGACTTTGTCATAGGATTGAGATGCATCAAATTAAACCAAATACCACCGTTACACCATTAAAAATTGGTTTTATTGGCGGTGCTCATGAATCCGCTGTGGGTTATGCCCATAGTGTTGCTTGTCAGTTGGATGGGCATTGGCAGCTTGTATCGGGTTGTTTCTCACGGGATCAGTTTAAAAGTGATAAAACCGGCGAGGCATGGAATATTGCTGCTGAATATATTTATAGTGACTGGCAACTGTATATTAAAGAGCAAGCTTCAGAGCTTGATGCAGTAGTAGTCTTAACGCCTACTCCACTACATGAAAAGGTTGTTTGTGCTTTGCTCGCTGCCGGTGTCGCTGTTATATGTGAAAAAGCGATGGCAGCTGATTTATCTCAATCCAAATCAATTCAGAAAGCCTTAAACAAAACTAAAGGGTTTCTCGCTGTGACATTTAACTATAGTGGATACCCTATGGTAAGAGTGTTACGTCGACATATTCAAGCTGGGGATTTAGGTAAACTCTTGCAAATTCGAATTGAAATGCCCTCTGATGGTTTTATTCAAGACGTTAACCTAATGGCACCGCAAGCATGGCGTTTAGTGGATGGTGAGATCCCCACGCTTCTGCTGGATCTCGCAGTACATGTACATCATTTAAGTGATTTTGTTACTGGTCTAAAGCCATTAAAGGTCAATGCCAATTTTAACCACTTTTCAGTGTTTGAAGGTATTGTTGATGATGCCAACATCTGGCTTAAGTGTGAGCAAGATATGCAGGCTTCCTTCTGGGTCAGTAAAACGGCAATAGGACATAAAAATGGTCTGAAAATATCTATTTATGGTGACAAAGGCAGTGCTGAGTGGATTCAAGAAGAGCCGGAAGTATTGCATCTTTATAACCAGAAATCGGTCAAGTCAAGTTATAACCGTGGTAACTGTCAATTCCAAGATGAAATAATTGAACGATTTAAGCCCGGGCATCCAGGTGGCTTTATTGAAGCATTTGCAAACCTCTATCAAGATATCGCTCAAGCACTGCTCGAATACAAGCAGACTGGTGTTCAACAGTCTCCATATGTATTTGGCTGGCAACATGCCCATGACGGTCTTGCATTACTCGATGCTGCAACAGAGTCTAACAAACAGCAACAATGGATAGATATAAAATGAAGGAGTCATCCATGAAAGGCATTTCTCAAAAGGTAACTATAGGAGAACGCCTAGTCGGTTCTGGTGAGCCTGCTTATATTATTGCAGAACTATCAGGTAATCACGGTGGTAGTTTAGATAAAGCACTAGAGCTTTTACGTGCAGGGGCTTCAACTGGTGCTGATGCCATTAAACTGCAAGTGTATCGCCCAGATACTATAACTCTAAATGTTAGCCATGGTGATTTTGCAATCCCTAAAGACAATGCTTGGGCGGATTATAAAAACCTATACAATTTATATGAGTATGCTCATACGCCTTGGGAGTGGCTACCAGAGCTGTTTGCAGAAGCTGAGAAGTTAGGAGTGGAGCTTTTTGGTTCTGTTTTTGATGATAGCTCAGTTGATGAGTTAGAGTTATTCCCTGTTAAAGCCTACAAAATAGCCTCTCCTGAAATAGTAGATTTAGGGCTTCTAAAAAAAGTGGCGAGCACTGGCAAACCTGTCATAGTTTCGACGGGGCTAGCTAGCTTGATCGATGTTGCAAGAGCTGTAGATTGTTTATCTGAGTTTGGTTGTGAAGAGATTATTTTACTTAAATGTACCACGGCTTACCCAACCCCTCCCGAAGAAGTGAACCTTAAAACGGTGCAAAACTTACAGCAGACCTTTAATTGTCCTGTTGGGCTATCAGATCATACCGTTGGCATTGGGGTACCAATTGCAGCTGTAACGCTAGGTGCCAGTGTGATTGAAAAACATATTAAACTTGATGATGGTGAAGAGACTGTTGATAGCTTCTTTTCCCTGACAATCGAAGAGTTTAAAAATATGATCACTGAGATCCGTAGGGCTGAAGTCGCTGTAGGTAAGGTTGAATATAGCCTAACACCTGAAGCTGCAAAAAACTGCAATGGTCGCCGCTCTCTGTATGTGTCGAAGTCAATCAAGGCCGGTGAAGTGCTCACTGAACTTAATATCCGCTCAGTAAGACCAGGTTATGGTCTTTCACCCAAATATCTTCCATTAGTACTTGGACGAAAGGCGAGCCAAGACCTACAAACGGGTGATCGCCTAAGTTGGGAAGTGATCGCTTAATATTTACTTACATAGTGTATTTTATATGAATAATGAACAGTACTCGCAGGTTCTAGAGACCATTTTGTCCTACATTAAACAAAATATTTCTGCTGAAGTTTCGGTTGATGAAGCGAGCAATTTTGTCACTGAAGGCTTACTAGATTCTTTTGCTATTTTAAGTTTAATCATGACTCTAGAATCAGAGTTTTTGATCAAGTTTAAGCCTGTAGAGTTAGCCAACCCTGACTTGCAACTAGTGAAAGGCTTAGCGCAGTCTGTTTGTGATAAGTTGGCATCATAAGGCTCAGTATGTCTCCTATTTATACTCGATTTCACTCAGTTGCTAGTGCAACGCCTGACAAGTTGGCACTTCAAGATGGAGAACAGAGCTATACATATTTGCAATTATTGCAAAGAATAGACAGTCTTGCCGCAGACATATCAGTCATCAGCGGTGGTGAGCGACCACGTATAGCTTTGATAACTGATGAGCAGCTCGATAATGTATGCATCAGCATAGCGATAGCTAAAGTCGGTGGATGTTGTATCCCCATGAATGCTCATATGTTGCCAGCACAGTTGTTAGCTGCTTGTGATGCTGTAGATGCCAACATAGTTATGGGGAAACAGCACTTACTCGATAAGCTTTCTCTAAGTCAGCAGTTCAAAGTTATGTCAACTGATGACATCAGTCATCCTGAGTACTTAAGCCACTTAGATGTTTTAAATGATACTAGTGAGCAAGTTTGCAAAGATATTCCAGAGCAGTGGCAATCTGAAGAAGATTTTCTTATTACACTCTCTTCAGGATCGACCGGGCAGCCAAAGCCTATTATGATATCCCAAGCTGTAAAGCTTGCACGTGCAGAGCAAACATGGCAGCTATATAAACTGACTTCTGCTGACACTACGTTATGCGCATCGCCTTTTTTTCACTCTTTAGGGCAACGCTTAACCTTTGTGCCATTACTACTTGGCTCAAGTTTAATACACCTCTCACGATTTACCCCATTAAGCTGGTTGAGCTTAGTCGCAGAACATAAAGTTAACTTTGTGATCGCTGTATCCTCTCATCTCTATGCGCTTAAAAATAGTTTGTTATCGAATACTGAAACCATCCAAAGTTTACGGACCATTGTGACTTCTTCAGCCCCAATCGATGCAGGCTTTAAAGCTCAAGTTTTTAACGCTATAGGTTGTGATTTTCATGAAATCTATGGTGCGACAGAGATAGCTGTTGCGACAAACTTAGCTCCTGTAGATGCCAATGAAAAATATAAAACCGTGGGTAAACCTTGTGACAACATAAAAGTACAGATACTAGATCAAGAGTTACAGGTTTTGCCTTGTGAGCTTGTCGGCCAAATTGCTGTTAAATCTCCTCTCTCCTTTTCAGGCTACTACGGTAAGAGAGAGTTAACTAAGCTCTCAAGTCATCATGAGTACTTTCTTACTGGCGATTTAGGTTATGTAGATCAAGAAGGTTTTGTCACTTATGTCGGTAGACAAAAAGATGTGATAATTTCTGGTGGAATTAATATTTATCCAAAAGATATTGAAACTGAGTTATTAACCCACCCCGAGTTGCATGAGGTTGCAGTCATTGGCGTTGAAGATAGTTTGTTGGGTGAAGTCATTGTGGCCATTTGCATATCAGATGCTCAGAGTGATATTGAAGCAAGCTTAAGAAAAATCGCTAATAAAAATTTAGCAGCATTTCAGCGACCATTGAAATATTTTTTCCCAGAGTCACTCCCCTTGACCCCAACAGGCAAAGTTTCAAAAATCTTATTAAGAGAGCAGTACAGTAAGCTCAATCAAGGGTGGACCGATATGCTGCGGGTAATGCTATATGGAGAGCAACTTGATGAGTGATATATATCTGTTTGGCGCTGGTATCCAGGGCCAAATATTCCTTAGAGCCATGAAAGCGAATGGCGTGGAGCCTGCTGCCATCATCGATAGTTTTTCGACGAAAACCAACGTTGATGGCGTAAGCGTTATTAGGCCTGAAGAGGTGACAGATAAAGGCGCTAAGATCTATATCTCTGTAGGCTTGATGAGCCGTAAAATCAAGAAACAGCTAGAGAGCGATGGCTTTATCAATGTGTTCGACTTTACTCAGTCATTAACAGCTTTCCCGAATATTATTGTCGAACTTAAACTTCATAGCCTTTGGTATAGTGAAAATCTCAGTGATAGAGTCGATGAAGCCGCGATAGCAGGTTTTAATAAGTTGTTATGTGATGATATTAGCCGTGATTTATTAGCTAAAATCGTCCGATTCAGAACCGAATTTTTAATCGAAGACTACATTAGTCCAGATGAGCAATTACAGTACTTTACTGACGATGTACCAGCTTTAAGCCATCTTGAAAGTGTCCGATTTATAGATGCCGGTGCTTATAATGGCGATACGCTAAAGAGTTTGTTTAAAGTAGCAAAGGCAAAGCAGTTGCCCGTTGAGTACTGTGCCAGTTTCGAGCCTGATCCTGCTAACTTACTTGGTTTGAACACAGCCTGTTCTGAGCTGGTAAATACTGGCAATAACGCGCGTGTATTTGTTTATCCATCTGGCGTATGGAGTGAGTCAGCTCAGTTAAGCTTTGAAGCTGACAGTAATACTTCAAGTAAGTTATCCCTCGGAAGTATCAATGCTTCGACGATAAACTGCGTCGCATTGGATGATGTGGTTTACGGTGCAAGACCTAACTTTATTAAAATGGATGTAGAGGGGGCTGAAAAGCAGGCGTTAAGTGGGGCGAGTAAAACGATAGCAGACTTCTCTCCCGTTCTAGCTATCTGCCTTTACCATAATCCTAAAGACCTTTGGCAGATCCCTGAACTTATCATGCAGATAAACCCTAATTATGACATGTATTTACGTGTTTACGGGGATATGTTGTTAGAAACCGTACTTTACTGTATTCCAAAGAAAATATTATCCAAACAGTAAGTGCATATAAGGAATTCAATATATGTGGACAGAGCAAGCTCAAGTCATTATTGACGATATGAAAAAAGTCGATGAGCATTACCAACCGACTCATTTTTGGCAACACGGAGCAATGACACTTCAAGCAGAACTAGAAAGTAAGGGGATTGAGCAGTTTCGCTCACTAAAAGGTGCGCTATCTTTCTTTGTCCCCACCTACCTATTCCATGGCTGGGCAACTCAACCGGAAAAGTATCAACGCGTACTAGAAGTATGTCAGGGGGAGCTTGATAGCGATAAAAAATCATATCTTTCGACCATGGAGTTTCTAACTGGTGAGATGCACGCTAAAAGTGATTATCGGGTATATAAAGCAAGTGAATGTGAAAGAGAACCTTTTACCAGCCAATTTAGTGAAAGCACAGTAGGTTCACCTTTGGAACAGTTTGAGTTTGAGGGGAGAAAATTTAGTCGTTCAAGCTTGAATTATCTACTAGGGCTAAATTTTTTAAAGCAAGAGCTGAAGAATGTACCTGTTAAAACAGTATTAGAGATTGGTGGTGGTTTCGGTTCTTTAGGTGAAATACTCTTAAGCGATGAGCGAAATGAGACCTTCTACATGAATGTTGATATTGCGCCAACTTGTCTGTTTTCCACCTATTATTTACAAACTAATTTCGGTAAAAACAAGATTGCTGACTATCAAACAGCCAAGTCATTATCAGATCTATCTTTAACTAACTTATCTAATCTTTATCAAGGTGCTGTGATCTGCCCTTGGCAGTTACCTGATGTGAAAGGGGAGTTGGATCTGTTTATTAATTTTATCTCTTTTCAAGAGATGGAGCCTGAAATAGTTGCTAATTACCTTGGCCATGTAGCGCGATTAAATTGCCAGTATGTACTGCTAAGAAACTTGAGAGAGGGTAAACAACTCGCCACAGATGGTAGTCATGCAGGAGTAAAAAAACCGATTACAAGCGAGGACTATGACACTTTTCTACCTGATTATGAGCTGATTGCTACTAATGTAACCCCTTTTGGGTTTGAGACTATTGATGGATTTAATTCAGAGCTGCGTCTTTATAAATTAAAAAAGTAATTGATTATATTTGTATCTAAGCAATTAGGTACAAGGAGTTGTAATGAATCGAGTGGAACATATAAAAGATGAACGACCGGCAAGTGTTAATGGTGCTGATTATTGGGATAAGGTGTTAACCCAGCAGGTCATTGAGCCTACTTTATTTGTAGGCAGACCTGTTGAAACTGAGTGTAAAGACCTGTTTCGTCGTTATGTATCAATTATTAATATTGAGGCATTTAATTTTTGCAATCGAAAGTGTAGTTATTGTCCGGTATCTTTTCTTGATGAGCGTCGTGGGAAGATTCAACATATGTCTGATGATGTTTATCAGAGGTTGATCAGTGAATTGAGCCAAATTGATTATAGTGAAAAGCTAGTATTTAACTTGTATAACGAGCCACTAGCCAGTAAAAAGAAGTTTTATGAAAAGCTGACATATGCTTTGGCTCACCTACCCAAAGCGAGAGTATTTTTTAATTCAAATGGTGACTACCTTGATTTAGAAGCTCTTGAAACGTTATCACAAATAGGCGTCACAGGCATTAATGTAACTTTGCATCCAAAAGGCATATACGAGCATCTCGAACGCCATGAAGAGCTTAAAGCCTTCTATGTGAAGTTAAAACAGAAGCTTGTTATTGACTCAGAAAATGTTGATAAATCCATTCATACTCATTTTGACTATAAAGGAATGAGAATAGATGTGAGCTGTGTTAATTATGAGCAGGTTGGCCATTCTCGCGCAGGAGCCATTGAACATTTAAAGATAGAGACATTAAGAGACTACCCATGTTTTAGGCCTTTTAGAGAGTTTACTGTTTATCATAATGGTTTTGTATATCCATGTTGTAATATCATGCCTGACCTTGATGAAGGTAATCGTTTAGCAATAGGCTCTATTGGCGATGGTGCCACCATATTTGAGCTTTATGGGTCTAAATTAATGCAATCATGGCGGAAGGATCTTTTTAGCTTCGGCTTGAAACGCTCTCCATGTGATCTTTGTTATGAAAGAGCATGTACTAAAGATGATAGTGATAAGAACCTGCGCGATCTTAAACTTTCTGCTATAACCGAGATTAGTTAGTTTTTATACACCTCTTATCAATTCGTCAAATGATAAGAGGTCTTATCTATCCCCTCCAAAAAACAGTTCCTAACTGTCAATTATTTGTTGCTCTCCCAAGCAGTAATTCCACTTTACTCTAATCTATAGCTTGTTGTCATTTTGTGAATAATGTATCTTTAATGTTGTGCAATCGGCTGTTTTGATTGATATTTAAACAAGTTGAGTTTACTTATCAACCTAATTAAGCTGGGGTTGGTATGAAATTTGCTCTATTAAGATATGTGCTTTGATTGATTCTACGTTGATATTGTGAAGCTGTACGCTCCAGGGAGTTGAGATGTTTTATGAGTTGGCAAGTCCTACTTTTGGCTGTGAAGAGCATGATGCCCTAAACTCGGTAATACAAAGCGGCTATTTCTCTATGGGAGAGAAAGTCGAAGAATTTGAAAAACTGTTCGCGCTGTATCATGGTAAAAAATATGCTGTGATGGTTAATTCTGGCTCATCTGCAAATTTAATTGCGACAGCCGCCTTTTGCTATAGAAAAGATAAACCTTTAAAGCAAGGCGATGAAGTAATAGTACCTGCTATATCATGGGCAACAACTTATCACCCATTGCAGCAATATGGGTTAAAACTAAAGTTTGTGGATGTCGACCCTAGTACACTTAATATTGATGTTAAGCAATTAAATGCAGCTTTAAGCAAAGATACGCGCATGATTGTAGGGGTGAGTATTCTTGGTAATCCAGCCCCCTTAGATATTCTTCAAGAGTTTGCTATTAAGCATAATTTGATGTTCTTAGAAGATAACTGTGAGTCATTAGATGCTGAGTTAAATGGTAAAAAAACGGGAACGTTTGGTGACATTGGTACCTTTAGCTTCTTTTTTTCACATCATATATCAACCATGGAAGGGGGAATGTTAATTACTGATGATTCTGAGCTTTATCAACTAGCACTATCTCTTAGAAATCACGGTTGGACCCGTGGTCAGCCAGACAATTCATCTTTATATGATAAAACGGATGATGCTTTTTTAGAAGCATATCGCTTTATTCTGCCAGGGTACAATGTTAGACCGACAGAGCTTGCTGGTATTGTGGGCATTGAACAGTTAAAAAAATTACCAAGATTTACTGAGCAAAGGCGAAAAAACCTTGTGGTTTTCAATGAACTATTCTCATCTGATCCCCGCTTTATCATCCAAACAGAACATGGTAAAAGCTCAGCATTTTGCTTTCCTATGATGATCCACCCTGATGCAGAAATCTGTCGTAGCAAACTTTTTTCAGCACTCAAAAATGCTGATATTGGTTTTAGAATGATCACAGGCGGCAACTTCCTGCGTCACGATGTGATTAAACATTATCAGTATAGCCAAGTGGGTGATATGAGGTGGGCAGATCATGCGCATGATTATGGTTTTTTTGTTGGTAATCACCCTTTCGATTTGACTGAGCAACTCACTAAATTAAAACAGGTGTTAGCAGAATTATGAATGATAGCAAACAGATCCTCATTACGGGTGGCGCGGGTTATTTAGGATCAATGATAACTCCGAGGTTACTTGAACTTGGTCATAAAGTGACAGTGCTAGATAACTTTATGTTTAACCAAGATTCACTTAATACCTTATGTGCCAATAGAAACTTTAATGTAGAGCGGGGTGATTGCCGTGATAAAGGGCTGATAACTCGCCTAACGAGAAAGGCTGATGTGGTTATTCCTTTGGCGGCATTAGTTGGCGCGCCTTTATGTGGTCGAGATGAATTAGGTACTGTCTCGACAAACCGTGATGCCGTGGTGATGCTTACTGAAGTATTAAGTAAAGAACAGCGGATTTTAATGCCTATAACTAACAGTGGTTATGGGATTGGTGAGCAAGGGAAGTTCTGTGATGAAACTAGTCCGCTTAAGCCAATAAGTCTTTATGGAAAAACGAAAGTGGAAGCAGAGCAAGCTGTGTTAGATAGAGGTAACGCAATCAGTTTTCGCCTTGCAACTGTGTTCGGTATGTCACCAAGGATGCGCCTTGACCTTTTGGTCAATGATTTCGTCTATCGAGCAGTAAAAGACTCTGCTGTTGTTCTATTTGAGTCGCACTTTAAACGCAATTACATCCACATTCGAGATGTTGTGGCCACATTTGAGCATGGGCTAAATAACTTCGATGCAATGAAAGGCGAAGCGTATAACGTGGGCTTGTCTGATGCCAATATTTCAAAACGAGAATTATGTGATGAAATAAAGCAATTTTTGCCTAAATTCACATACCTTGATGCACCGATCGGGGAGGACCCTGATAAGCGTGACTATATAGTATCGAATGAAAAAATTGAGGCGACTGGATACCGACCTAAGTTTAGCTTAGGCGATGGTATTGAAGAGCTCATCAAAGGGTACACTATGATAACCAATAGCAAGTATAGCAACGTATGAGTGGGGCTATTCGAGAGTTTAAAAAGATTTTAATTACAGGGATTACTGGCTCTGGTGGCAGCTATTTAGCTGAATATATTGTCAATAACCACCCTGAAGTTGAGGTTCATGGTATTAGCCGTTGGCATAGTGCTGGCCATCATAATAATGTTGATAGTATTAAAAATAAAATAACTATTCACGAGTGTGACCTGCTTGATGTTTCTTCAATTATTCGCGTACTAGAACTGGTGAAACCTGATGGTATTTTTCACATTGCCTCCTATGCCAATGTGAAGAATTCTTTTATTACTCCACTTTCCGTGATTAACAATAATGTAATGGGAACGGCTAACTTATTAGAGGCGATAAGGTTACTTTCTTTAGATCCTGTTATTCAATTTTGTAGTACTTCTGAAGTGTACGGAAAAGTTGATCCTAAAAACGTGCCAATTAATGAGAGTTGTCCGATCAATGCTGTAAACCCTTATTCTGTTTCAAAAGTTACACAAGACCTGTTAGGCCAGAGTTACTTCCTCAGTTATGGAATGAAAGTGATTAGGACAAGAATGTTTACTTATATCAATCCAAGGCGGTTAGATCTGTTTGCTACCTCGTTTGCTGATCAAATAGCTCAGATAGAACTCGGCAAGCAACAAGAGTTATGTCATGGAAATTTAGACTCTACTCGAACTCTAATTGATGTGCGTGACGCAATGGAGTCTTACTGGGTTGCATTGACTAAAGGTAAGATTGGTGAGGTTTACAATATCGGTGGAGATAATGTTTATAAGGTTGGAGAAGTACTTGAAATATTAAAAAGCAAGTCGATAGCTCAAATACCCTCTCGTTTAAATAAAAGCCTGCTAAGGCCAGCAGACATTACCTTACAAATCCCTGACTCCTCAAAGTTTTACCGCGAAACGGGCTGGAGACCCAAATACTCTTTTGAGCAGAGCTTAGACTTTCTTCTTCAATATAGAAGGGATGAAAATAGCCAATGACTCAGCATACAGTAATACCTATTAACTGGTTGTTTGTTGTTCAAAACTTTGAGCTTAAAAGTTTTGATGATAGCGCGGCAAAAATTGAAATTGTTAAACCTATCCTCAACTCTAAATATGTAAAATCCCACTCCTTAATATGTTCTGAACGAACCTATGACGATTATTTTAAACCTATAGCAATAGAGAACCTGAAAAAAATCAAATTGCAAGTTAACTCACAACCATGCGTTTTATATGGTGCGGGCCTTCATACAACTCAAAATCTTTCGCTATTCTCTGAATTCAATGTCGTCGCGGTTGCTGATAAAAATGAACTGCTTTGGGGAACGAACATTCAATCTATTCCTGTCATTCCTGTGAGTGATATTGGCGATTATGGTGAGCATGTAGTGATCTCTAGTAAGGCATTTGAAAGTAGTATCTATGACAGCCTGACAGCACAATATCCATCGTTGAATGTCCACAAAGTGTACCAAAGCACACATCGTACGAGTGCTTATTTTGAAGGTTTATATCAGGATATTCAGTTTAAAATTGAAGAGACTAAACCAGATGTGATTTTTTACAGTCCAACACAACCAGGTGACTGTTTGCCATTCGAATATTGGCATAAATTGAAAGCGTCTTACCCCCATATTAAGTATGTGACTCTCTGGTGGGATTATGATGAGGACGATGAGGGGAGCCCCTATTTACAGTTTGAAAGAGATTGCCTGACATGGGCTGATCTTTGTATTGAAAACAGTAACGGTAGCCGATTGAAAAAGATGAGAGCAGGCCTCAGTCCCTATGAGCGGCATACTAATGTTGAGAAAGTAAAGTTTTTACCAAGTGTTTTCGACCCAACACTGTTTTATGAAGATACTGAAATTAAAAAAGATATAGATATTGCCGTGTTTGGAACAGCTGCTGGGAGTAGAGGCTACTGGATTGAGGAGTTATCTAAACGATATGGCGAGCGATTTCAACATATTGGTGGTTTTTTACATGGTGGAGATATCCTCTCAATTGAAGACTACGCTGATTCGTTAAGGAGAACAAGAATCTGCGTTAATACTCAAACTTACTCTTTTAGAGAGCAGTGTAAAGGAAAGGTGAGAGAAACGATTGCATCGGGGGCTATTTTAGTTGAGGAAGAGAATACAGAGACCAAGCTATTTATAGGTGACTCAGATGCTTGTTTATTTTTTAATGATTTAGAAGCACTTTTCTCACATTTAGATCGTTTGCTTATTGATGAGCATTACTTTGAGACTTGTTATCAACATGCTTCGGATTTTCGCGATCATAATTTGAATGTAGATAGCTGGACTAAAAGCATATTGGACTCGGTAGGTATTACGAAGGAGCCACCTAATGAGCTGTGAACCAAATATTGAGAATCTGTACAGGAAGATGCTCTTTATTAGAAATATTGAGTTGAAGATCGCGAAGGAGTACCCGCAAGACAATATTAAAAGTCCGGTGCACTTATCTGTGGGTCAAGAGTTTGTCAGTATTGGCATTTGTGAATCCCTCAATCAAGAGGATTATGTATGTGCCACCTATAGAGGACATGCAGCGTATCTAGCTAAAGGTGGTTCAGCTAAAGAGTTTATTGCTGAACTATATGGTAAATCTACTGGTTGTGCTAAAGGTCGAGGTGGGTCTATGCACCTCATTGAACCAAAAGTTAACTTTATAGGAACTTCTGCAATCGTTGCCACAGGCTTACCTGTGGCAACGGGTCATGCCCTAGCACTAAAAATGAAGAAAAGTTTGCAGGTTGTGGTTTGTTTCCTTGGAGATGGCGCGACTGAGGAGGGTTGCTTTTATGAGAGTCTTAATTTTGCATCATTGAAATCTCTCCCAATTTTATTTGTTGTTGAAAACAACGGTTATGCTATTCATGAGCCGCTATCGAAACGATGGGCAAGTTCTGATTTAGTTGGCAGAGCAGAAGGATTTGGTGTTTCTTCGTATCAACATACAGATGGTGACCTACTCAGTCTAATACCGCAGGCTAATGGTATTATTCAGTCTATTCGGGAGGGGAGTGGTCCAGCACTGCTTGAAGTAAGCTGTTGCCGCTGGTTACAGCATGTAGGTCCAGGGAATGAAAGTGAGGAAAGTTATCGTGACCATCAGCAGATTGCTAAATCTATAATGACGGATCCACTTAAAGTATTGGAATCTTTACTCTGTAAAAGTAAACGCGAACTAATTATTGATTTAGTCAGTAACGAAATCGAACAGGTATTCCAGTACGCAGCTTCATCTCCATTCCCTGAACCCAGTGAGGTATATGATTATGTTTACCGATAGCACTGATACTTTCTTTAATGAAGCAATCCATCAAGCGCTTGATGTTGCATTAAAATCTGATGAGAATGTTTTTCTTATGGGGTTAGATATTGATGATCATATTGGGATATTAGGAACAACTAAAGGTTTAGTTGAGCAATATGGAGCCGATAGAGTATTTACAACCCCGTTGTCGGAAGATGCTATGACAGGTGTAGCAATTGGAGCTGCTATGGCTGGTATGAAGCCTATCCATATCCATATTCGAATGGATTTTCTATTACTGTGTATGAACCAGCTTATTAATATTGCTGCCAAGGCTCACTACATGTATGGCGGTAAAGTGAATGTGCCTCTAGTCGTTCGCTGTATTATCGGTAAGTCTTGGGGACAAGGTGCTCAACACTCCCAGGCATTACATAGCTTGTTTATGCATATTCCTGGGTTAAAGGTAGTAGCCCCCTCAAATGCCTTTGATGCAAAAGGATTATTACTTGCTGCAATAGATGACCCCAATCCTGTTATCTTCATGGAACATCGGTTGCTATATAACACTCAGGCCGAAGTTCCTAGCTCTGAATATCGAGTCGAATTGGGAAAAAGCAAACTAGTTCGAAAGGGAGAAACTGTCACAATTGTTGCCATTTCAAATATGGTGATGGAGTCTCTGCGAGCTGCAGAACTACTGCAAACGCAGGGGGTTAGTGTTGAAGTGATTGACCCTGTGACTGTATCACCGCTTGATATGGCACCAGTACTGACCTCTGTAGAAAAAACACGACACCTACTAGTTGTAGACAATGCTTGGCTGAACTGCGGTGCCTCAGCAGAAATTATTACACGAGTTTGTGAAGCTAATTTAGGCGAAATTAAAGTCAAGCGCTTAGGGTTTTCGGCTACTACATGTCCAACTACTCCTAGTTTAGAGGATGCATTTTATCCCAACCCTTTAACTATAGCTGAAGCTATCATTGAATTGACGGGAATAACCTCTAATCAAAATTGGCCTCCAAGTGAAGATGAGGCAAAGCTCGTTTACCAGAAGCAATTTAAGGGGCCATTTTAATGGATGCACTAGTGGTAAGTCCTGGTGGGCGTGAAGCTATCTATCAATCTCTTGGTAGCGAATTAACAGCCGTGGAGCCGCCGTTGTGGGCTAGGCTGATCACAGGTTACTTACTAGATAGGGAGTATGATGTTGATATTCTGGATACCGAAGCGCTTTCACTATCACCTAAGAAAGCTGCGGAAACAATCTTAGCTAGACAACCCAGCTTAGTGATCCTGGTTGTATATGGGCATCAGCCTTCAGCATCAACCCAAATGATGTCTTCTGCAAGAGCGCTGGCTGAGCAAGTTAAGTTGGGCTCACTTCAACAGAAAATATTAATTCTTGGAGGACATGTTGCGGCGTTACCCGAAAGAACGTTATTGGAGGAGCCTGTAGACTTTGTCTGCTCTGGTGAAGGGCCTAAAACGTGTGAACAATTAATTACCGTACTTCAAAAAGGGGGGGAGTATGAAAATGTTGCTGGCTTATTTTGGCAAGATGAATTTGGCCAAGTTAAAAGCACTCCTAATCCGCCTCTGATAAATGACTTAGATGAGAGTCTTCACGGTAAAGTGTGGGATCGACTCCCTATGGATAAATATAGGGCGCACAATTGGCAGTGTTTTGGTGAGTTAGATATGCGCCAACCTTATGCATCTATCTATACCACACTGGGTTGCCCTTATAAGTGCGTTTTTTGTTGTATTAATGCACCCTTTACTGAACATAAATATCGATGTCGTAGTCCACAAGCTGTCGTTGATGAAGTGAGTTATCTGTACCACGAGTATGGTGTTAAAACGTTTAAAATTATTGATGAAATGTTTGTGCTTAAAAAGAATCATTATCTGAAAATATGTGAACTTCTTGCGGCTAAACCATTTGCTCCGGAGCTCAATATTTGGGCTTATGCGAGAGTGGATACGGTGAGGAAAGAGACGTTGTCATTAATGCGAAGTGCTGGTATTCGGTGGTTGGCACTGGGTATCGAGTCTGCGGATGAAACTGTACGTGATGGTGCTAATAAGTCACTCAATAGCCAAAATATAATTGATATAGTTAGAGATATACAGTCGGCAGACATTAATGTCATTGGTAATTTTATCTTTGGTTTACCTCAAGACTCTGTTGCGTCAATGGAACACACTTTAGAACTAGCTAAACAGCTTAAATGCGATTTTGTTAATTTCTATTCTGCTATGGCGTATCCTGGATCTCAGCTTTATCAAGATGCTATCGCTAATGACACTCCGCTGCCTGAGTTTTGGAGTGGCTATTCGCAGCACAGTTATAATTGTCTACCATTAGAAACTGAGTTTGAAACTTCAGCGACTGTTTTAAAGTTTAGAGATGATGCATTTCATGAGTATTTTGAGTCGGTAGATTACTTAGAGTTTGTAGAGGATAAATTTGGGGTTGATACTCGTGTGCATATTCAGTCTATGAGTCAATCTCGTTTGAAAAGGCAAATTTTAACTGAAGGAAAACCTGATGGGAGTTGAAAAAGATGCCAACTTACCTCCTGTCGTTATACTTGCTGGGGGCTTAGGTACGCGGCTAAGAAGCATGGTTGCAGATAGACCTAAGATACTTGCTCCAATTGATGGAAAGCCATTTTTGTATATCTTAATCCAATGGCTAAAAGCTCAGGGAGTTCATAGACTAATTTTCTCATTAGGTTATAAAGCCGAACAGGTGATCAAGGCTCTTTCTTTATATCGCGAGTTGGATGGGGTTAGGGTTGAGTATGTAATCGAAGCAGAGCCTAAAGGAACGCTGGGCGGCTTAAGTCTTGCTTTAAATAGGCTCAGTGTAGATGAATGCCTCGTCATCAATGGAGATACCTTTGTTGATTTGGACCTGAACCATTTTCTCTATCAACATCGCAATAGAAACAGTGCTGCATTGGCTACAGTTAAAGTCAATGACCCTTCCCGTTACGGCTGCCTTACTTTTAAAAATGAAGATGTAATTGAATCATTTGAAGAGAAAAGCGCATTACAACGGGTTCATTCTTGGATCAATGCGGGAATCTACTATTTCTCTTCTGAAGCCACAAACGTAATAAAAACGTTCGATAAAGGAGCCATTGAGCAGGAGTTTTTTTCGAATAGGAAATTAGAGCTAGCTTACAGCAAATATAGTGATTGTTCATTTCTTGATATTGGAACACCAGAAAGTTATGGGCGTGCTGCAAAGGTACTGAAGGAGTATTTATGATTATTTCAAGGACACCATTTCGCGTTTCTTTTTTTGGTGGAGGCTCTGACTACCCAACTTGGTATAAAGAGCATGGTGGTGCAGTTATTGGAACGGCAATCAATAAATACTGCTATCTGACAGTGCGTAATCTACCACCGTTTTTTGAGCATAAGCACCGAATTGTCTATTCTAAAGTGGAGCTACCTTTAACGGTTAATGAGATTCAGCATCCATCGGTAAGGGCTGTTTTATCTGAATTGCACAACGGAGAAGGTATAGAGATTCATCACCAAGCAGATCTGCCGGCCCGTTCGGGTTTAGGGTCAAGTTCTTCATTTACCGTTGGCTTGTTAAATGCTATGCGTGCAAAACAGGGGAAGATTTCATCACCACATCTATTAGGTGAAGAGGCGATACGTATCGAACAGGAGGTGATTAAAGAGAATGTTGGTTCTCAGGATCAACTCTGGGCTGCTCACGGAGGGACAAATTTTATTGAGTTTAGCCGTAGTGGTGAAATCAGCGTAACTCCACTTATTATGCATGAAGATACATCAGAGCAATTGAACTCTCATATAATGTTATTTTTTACAGGCCTAAGTCGTATAGCCAGTGAGATTGCAGGTAAGCAGATTGAAAACTTAGCTCAGAAGCAGTCCCAGATAACCCAAATGGCTGGGTTAGCATTTCAAGCAAAAGATATTCTTCAAGGAGCGCATTGTGACATCGCCGATTTAGGGGAGATGCTAGTTGAGTCATGGCATTTAAAAAAGCAGTTAGCTAGTGATGTATCGTCTTCAGAAATTGATGACATTTATCAAGCAGCCATGGACGCGGGGGCTTACGGCGGTAAGTTGTTGGGAGCTGGCGGAGGAGGTTTTATGATGTTTTTAGCTAAGCCTGAGCATCATGCAGCAATTAAGCAGCGCTTAAGTAAATTCATTCATGTCAATATTAAAACTGGAGCTTGCGGCTCAAAAATCGTAATGTACGAACCTAACGGCTTCTTTTAAGCGCATGAACTGTAATTTAATCTTGGCAGCATAAGCTTTTAATTATTTCGCTTGTATTTGTTGCTGTTGATTAAGTAAAGCTGTGATTTCATATTCCAAAGTATCTGCTAACCCTAGCCAATCTTGCCTTTCTTGTGCCGACAGCATCGCTGGAACGCTAGCTAATATTGCTTGTGAATTAGTGAGAGTAGGTAGCATAGGCTCTAAGTGATCTAGACACTCTCTTAATCTTTTTGACCCTTCAGCTTCTTGCCCTAAGCGTAGTAATTGAGCGGTAGAGACTAATTTTTCTTTTAATGTATCAGTATTACAAATAATCATACTTTGCACTCCCTGTATTGAGCACCATGAATACGGGCACCGTCTAGGCTAGATTGATAGAATTTAATTTGAGGTTTGAAGCGAATATAGTGCTCCAAACTTCTTAAATATGCCCTGAAGTTAAGATCCGTTCCTACTCTGTCTCCATGGCCATTTATCACCCAGTGTTTTGCATTTTCAGCTTTTGGTCCAAGAGAGCCATCTTTCCAAAAAGCATGGGTTTTATTATTTGGATAACTAAAATCACAGCCAAAGAGGGTAATTTCCCAGCTATTTAAGTAAGCAGCTAAATCAATAGCTGGATGAATGACACTGCCATTGGTAAACAAACGAAGTTTTGGGTATTCAGCATCAAGACGGTTGTAAATAGCCCCTTTTGAATAGGCATTAAATCTAGGTCCTGGCCAATGCTCAATCACATTTGATGGTATTCTTGGAAAATAAACCAAGGTCACAGAGTCTGGTATCTCATCGGGGAGATGTGAGAGAGTAATATTTGATTCAATACTCACTAAAATATCTGGGGTAATACCTTGGCTCGATAAAGCTTTGAAAGCAGTATCGACAGCAATCATTAATGGCCGCTTACCTATAGGGAGTGCCCTCTGCGCTTTTAAATAATCATAATGCGCTTCTAAACTCGGCCCTGAGCCAATCACTAACGTATTATGTTGGGTATGAGTCAGCCTTAACGTTGCTGCATCGGGATCTTGGTCTAAATATTGTTTATTTTCGTTAAAGCGCTTAATGAGTTTAGGATCATCTATTTGATGCTGTTTATTTGCAAACTCTCGGTTATTTTCAAGAGCTAGTAAATCTCGCAAAGTTGCATTCTCATTGTCAGCAAGAAGAAGGTCTGGGGTGACTGCTATATAGGGTTCCGCTATTTGGTGCTGATTGGGGAGCTCAATTATTCTAATGCGGCTATCGGTTAACCATTCTCGTTGGTCAGTATAGGAAAGTAATAACGCGAAAAGCCCTAGATTGAGTGGACAGATATCAATGTTTTTTATCTGTTTATTGTCAGTCAATATACTGGGGACATCACCCATTCCAACACCATAAACGGTAACCTGTTCACAATCTAGAGGGAGTTGATTAATAAAAAGCTGGGCTTCGGCCATTCGATCATGGCGGCTACTTAATTGAATGCCATTGACACTAATTGTTTGGTTATTGCCTGTGACTAAGTTGGCATCGAGTTCATCGAGTGATTGAAATTTGAGAGCAGAAGCAAGAGCAGGCCAGCGTTGCTGAATAATTTGAAGATTTGTTGAAAATAGTTCAGTCATTGACTCTATCCTTGAATATTATACTTATCACAAGACATTAGATCACTAACTGGTCTCCCCACAGGGACTCGAACCCCGATCGATCGCTTAGGAGGCGACTGCTCTATCCTGTTGAGCTATAGGGAGACGTCAGTGATTATACTGGTTTTCACCTAGATGAAAAGAGCGGATGAAAAGCTAATTAATTTAGTTGCTTAATTATCATCCGATCTTACTTGTTTGTTCATTTATCTGCTCTCAAAAAGCAACTTAGATTACATCTTTATCGCAAGATCATTAATTTGCACATTGTATGAGGCATTTTTATCGACGAGTACCGCAGTTGCTGTTTTTTCTGTTACCTGATCTATGATGATGTTCGCTTTACTTTTTCCTGCGACAGCTCTCATTTTATCAAACCTGTCTGGCATGTTTTGCTGTAATATTAACTGAAAGTCGTCGCCTACTTTTATGCCATGTCTACGGCCTAGATTTAAAATGACTCTGTCATGTTGCTTTGCTACTACTTGGCCTAGTATTGGTCGGCAATTTAATGTGCTATCAATATCCTCAATGGCATTGACTATTATTTTATCAATGCTTTTCCCATATGCAGATAACCAAAATCTTTGGTGATTTGAAGGGACTGTTTCCTGTTTAGGAAACTCCCAAGGGGATGAGGTGGCATATGATTGGCTCCATACTTGCTCACCACTAATCCCATGATACAGAGAGAGTCTTATTTGGAATTGACGATTCGGATCACTACTCCAAAGCCCCATCATATGACTTTCTGCTGGATCGGTTGAGATATCAATAATTTCAGGTAGTAGCACATACTGACTGTCGGTAATTTCACTGAGCCAGCTAGGCAAACGGTAGCCGCGAATATCGACAAGTGCTTGTTCGACATCTAACCTTTCATTAGCATGGATGTGAGCAAAGCTGGATATCGATTGCGCATCAATGGCATCACCTAACCGTTGAGACAGGTTTTTTTCAAAAAAGCCGATATTGCCATAGCGAAGCTGTGCTCTATCTTTGATGAGTGACTGAGGCACGAGAATAGCCGCCTTGAGTTGTTGGCTGTCGCACTTTGCATCTTGCGGTTGCTGTACATCCGCTCGAAGCATAACGGTGAGTTTTTCACCTTCTATAAACTCTTTGATTAGCTCCACTTTAGTCGCTTGTGATTGCTTATTAATGGTAAAACTATCTTGTACGAGTTGGCCATTATTTACCGTTTGTTTACTCGTGAACTGTGCCCCGTTTTGTAGGGCTGCATAAGTTAATGCTTGCTCTATAGCGTCTTCACGAGCTTTGCTGACGTTACCGTCAACAATATTTGCTTGTCCTTTTACTACAACCCAAGCGGCTTCAACATTTGAAGTAAAAAAAACAAGAAAAATCCAAATTATAACGGCAAACATTTTCATTTAATTAATCCACTATGTAAGCGACACAGGATGCTTTAATCAGTCAGTGTATGGGAAAGTAATATGTAGCTGTCGCATTTCTGACACTGTTTATGGCTAACCTCATATTGTATAGATTAAAGCAATAATTGTGCCATGGGGCCTTATGTTTGAGTCAGAAATATCAATTTTAGACTTTGCCTGTGAAACATAATTGAGTCGCTTTAGTTTTATGTTTGTAGGCCGATAAACGCCTATGACTGACAGATAGATTTAAAGCAGAGGTTAGCCTTTTTGGCCTGTAACTTGCTTTGTTTTATTAAATGTTAGCTCGGTTCTTATTCAATATTCGTCGAGTCGTGCCATATATGACAGGCACTGATAAATTAGGAAAGAAAATGTATAAAGTGACGATACTTTTTACAGCGTTACTCTTAGGTGCGTGTACAAGCAGTAACCATGATGAACCTCAGGAGCCGCTGAGCCGAGGCAATCAGTTGCCGGCAACATCGGCAATAAACCATATGTCTGAGCAAATAGTCAGTGAGCTTGTTGAGCAAAATGATGAGTTGTCGAGTAAGCAGCCATTATTAGTGGCAACGCCAGTACTATTAGACTCTTTCAATAAAACGAATGCAGTTGGCTTACAACTGCAGCAAGGGTTCATCTCGGCGCTTCATGCACGTCAATTTAACCTTGTCGATATCAATGTTGGTGACAATATTCGTGTCACACCAGATGGGGATTTCTTATTAACGAGAGATTGGAAGCAATTGCCTTCAGGCATAGCTGTAGAGCATGTTGTTGTGTCTACTATGAGTATGAATCGAAAGGGCGCTGTGGTGAACACTAGAATCGTAAATATCACCAATAATCGAGTGGTTTCGGCTTCGCAAGGGGCTTTTAGTATTAATGAATTACCAGGGTATTTAAGTCAGTCCGAAAAAGTGGTGTCTAAAGATGGGCTTTTATATCGTGATACTCAAAGAGGGTCTCAAGAAGTGCAGGTGATAGGTGGTGTACAATGAATAAGTTTTTCACATTAACTTCGATAAAAGTTTTGACTAATACTGCGATCCAGACCTCAACATCTCCTTCAAAGAGCCCCTTAGCAAAGGCAGTAGCCCTTGCTGCTATTTTGTCCACTGCGTTGATTTCAGGTTGCGCGTCAAAAGATAGGTATATTGAATGGGAAACTCAGGCGCCTGAAAGCTTTCCTAAATTAACAGCTATCGGTTATGCACCATTAGATATTCAGCCTGCTGAGTCTCAATCTCAAAAAGTGTTAATGGCAATGCAGGCTTCAAAAATAGCCGCATATAGAGAGCTTGCCGAACAGGTTTATGGTCAGCAGCTTTCAGCAAACAGTAACGTTAATGATTGGGTATTGTCGAGTGATAGTATTCAAGCTTCAGTATCAGGCGTGATCAGAGGGGCTAAGGTGATTAAGACTTATCCTGCTGGTGATCATTATGTGACTGAGTTAGAGCTAGACTTCTCTCAAGTATGGGAGCTATATCAGCAGCAAAACAGACCTCAGAAAATTAAAGAGATCACCTATTTTTAAACTAGCTATGGCTTACTAGCTATAAGCATCCTACCTTTGTCATCCCCGTACTATTTAAGCGGGGACCATACTTCTAGTTTCCAGATGTTTTAAAGGCACTCCTCATGTTCCTATGGGCAATGAAGGAGGTGTTGTATGGTGTATGGAACATTCTTGACCTGTGACTATTAATAATCATCTTGCTCGGCATAAAAGAACAAGACTAAAAGATAGAAACGCTTCCAGTGCAGAAGTCGTGAGGAGATATGAGAAGTGTACAGGCTTCGAGTTTAGGCCTGTGAATATTGCCTATCTTGCTAGTTTTGGTATATACAGTTAAAGGTTGCGGGCACCAATACTTCAAGCTTAACGACCAAAATAGTTATCATGCTCCTAGAGCTGCTCACTTGGATTTAAGGGGAGGGCAGTGACTTGTGGATCGCGACATGGAGCTTGCTAGTTTTATCTCTAGCTCGTTGCTGCTTTTACGCTTTTATGTCATTACCTAGTGTTGAGATTGTTGAGGTTTTACCTTTGTCGTTGTAGGTCAAACTTGAGGCGTTTCGACTCACCTGTAAAGCTTGCGCAAAACGATTCATACTGGCAATGTTCAACTCGATTAGACTACTGTTCTCACTGTTTAACTGTTGGCATTCTGCCATCTGCTCTTTTGCAAAGGAAACTTGAGTTGCCAGTGTTTTGTCTGTTGCAAGTAAATGACTTTGTTCATGTTGCGATAAAACATCATCGTTATTTTTAAGCTCATCTAACAGCTTAGCCTTATTACCAGCTAAAGAGAGAAGAAGGTCGGCATTTTGGGCTTTCAATGCATCCTTTTCCTCTTTAATCAGTACTTTTAGCTTTGCAAGCAGTTCGATCTGTAGCTCGATGATATTATTTATCGAATTCATATGTAATTAGCTTAAATCCTTTAGGTCATTTTCAAACTGCGCGATATTTGTTGCGAGTTTTTCAGGGTCAATTTTATAGCGACCTTCTGAAATGGCTAATTTTATCTCTTGAACTTTCTGTTCATTTATTTCAGGAATATCGGTCATTTTAGCCTGAGTACTTTGTAGTTGTTGTGCTTGTGATGTCAGTGACACAGAATCACTTTTTGGCGGAGTGCTCAACGGTGAAGCTGATTCGCTTGTTGTTTGTCCACCGCTTTTATTTGTGGAAGGCTTATTTATTTGAGTATTAGCTGCGGTGCTAACTTGCTTGATATCTATAGCCATATTTGGCTCCAACAATTAAAAATGAGAAGAACATAATCGTGTATCGGCGGTGATACACAAAGCTTTAATAAAAAAGTGCATAATTACATTCTAACTTCTACCTCTCCAACATCAATGACTCTGGCATCTAGCTTTCTATTGGAAAGTGTATTCTTAATACGAATTCTATCACCTAAGTTACCATCATGCAGCGCCTCTCCGACGGTTTTTATCTCAAAGCTGTCAGTACGAGCATAAATAGAGACAGAGTCGCCTTTACAAACAAAACATAGGTTGTCGCTAAAAATTGGTTGTTCGGGAGACATGCGCCTTTTTACACGAGTGCCGACAACCTCTTTTACACTATTGAATTGCTGACCCCTGAGCACCGTTTGTTCAACATATTTTATGGTGACATTACCGTTGGAGATAAGATCGCCATTTGACAGTATCTCTTTGGCGACAACAACAGGAAATAAAATATCGACTCTCACCGAAAGGAAAATTTGCCAAGGATATTGAAGCTGTGGACTTTCACAGCTTACTTTGACGGTATTATTACGCTTGATTGCGCGATTACTGGCTAATTCGACTTTTATAGGTGGTAAGCATTGTGGTGGTTTTAGTCTCGTATCTAAGCTTTGTGGGGTTATATTTACTCTTGCGCCTTCAGCAACATCAATTTTTTGTTCAATAACTTCTATAGCTAATTGGGAAATGGTCGATAGTGATGGCACACTAGCAACTTGTGCACAGAGCACGTTATTTGTGAAAAAAATCAATGAAAAGAGGACAAATTTTACTTTCATAATGAATAGACTAGCTTGATGAGCTAGATTACACCTATACTTTCTTAGTGACCGAAATATTAGTCTTTCTCAGAAACGAAGAGAAAACGTCATAAACTTGACTCTTATTGGTCAAGTTTTGAGATAAAGACCCCTAAGAAAATAGTAAGCAATTAGTATGCCTATACTTACTCTTGATTGAGCAATAGGCGAGAATTTAAAAGACGACAAGGCAAGCGCATTATGTCAAGCATTCTCGAGTCAGTAAACAAACGCACACAGTTAGTCGGTCAGAACCGTTTAGAGTTATTGCTTTTTAAACTCAATGGTCGTCAAAGATTTGGTATTAACGTTTTTAAAGTCAAAGAGGTACTCCAGTGCCCACCTTTAACGGGTCTTCCAAAGCTCAATAACAATGTTAAAGGGGTTGCCCATATTCGGGGGAAAACCATATCGGTAATTGATTTGAGTGCAGCAACTGGTGGGCGACCAATCGAAAATACTGAGGGTTGTTTCATTATTATTTCTGAGTATAACCGAAGTGTTCAAGGTTTTTTGGTTAGCTCTGTCGAGCGAATTATCAATATGAATTGGGAAGCGATCATGCCGCCACCTCAAGGTGCTGGTCGATATTCATACCTTACAGCAGTTACAGAGATAGAAGGGGAGTTAGTTGAGATCCTCGACGTTGAGAAGATTCTAGATGAAATATCTCCTGTTAAAACTGAAATTAGTAAGGAGGTAGATGAAACATTAACCATAGATAGAGAGAAGCATTTCCATATTATGGTTATCGATGATTCTGCCGTTGCCCGTAAGCAGATAATCAGGGCATTAGAGTCGCTTGGTTTGCAAATTGACACCGCTAAAGATGGCAAAGAAGCACTTGATAAGCTTAATGCTATCAGTGCCGAGATGGATGATGTGTCAACTGAGATCCCTTTAATTATCTCAGATATTGAGATGCCTGAAATGGATGGCTACACTTTAACTGCTGAGATTAGAGATAACCCTAAGCTGAGTGGTATAAAAGTTGTCTTACATACCTCACTGAGTGGGGTGTTCAATCAGGCTATGGTTGAGAAAGTGGGGGCAAATGATTTTATTGCTAAATTTAATCCTGATGAACTTGCTGCTGCAGTAAATAAGCATTTGAGTCTATAATGATTATTAGTAGAGCGCAGAGGGGATAAAAACTTGTTTCTTATACCCTGCTCGTGTATAAAACTGCGCTCATTATAATTCGTGTCATGATGATTTTTGTTATGTTGTCATTGCTGTTTTTTTGATACTAGGATATCAAGGTGCCGAATAAATCACTCGCTGAAAATGAATATACGCAATTTAGACTCTTTCTAGAGCAACACAGCGGAATCGTGCTAGGTGATAATAAGCAATATCTAGTTCGGAGCCGTTTAGCTCCACTTATGGGGAAATACAACCTTCCTTCACTGTCTGAAGTTGTCAAACATTCGATGAAGCCTACTGAGCGTCAGCTAAGGGCTGAAGTGATCGATGCCATGACTACCAATGAAACGTTATGGTTTCGTGACCGTTACCCATTTGAGTTGTTATCGGGCACATTGCTTCCTGAATATTCTAGACTCGGCCGGCCACTAAAGATTTGGTCTGCAGCTTGTTCTTCAGGTCAGGAGCCATACTCTTTAGGTATGACCATATTAGAATATCAGCAGAAAAAGCCAGGAAGTTTGCCAGGCAGCGCTTCAATCTTAGCGACTGACTTATCGCCCTCTATGCTAGATAAGTGTAAAAACGGTGAGTATGATAGCTTAGCGTTAGGGCGTGGTCTCTCTGAGCAAAGAAAGCGTCAGTTTTTTGATGCAACGCCATCCAAATCTATGATCATAAAAGATAATGTCAAAAAGCTTGTTAATTTTAGAGCTCATAATTTGCTCGAGAGTTATACCTTGCTGGGTAAATTTGACATCATTTTTTGTCGAAACGTCCTGATTTATTTTGCCCCAGAGGCAAAGGCAAAAATTCTGCGGCAATTTGCTGCCGCTTTAAACCCTAAAGGGATATTGTTTCTTGGGGCTTCGGAGTCAATCGCTGGCCTTACGGAGGAGTTTGATATGATCAGATGTAATCCAGGTATCTATTATCAAAAGAAAACCTAGTCGCTAGCGGTTCACCTTTTTTCTTATTTTGTTATCTGATTTATAGCTAAACCCATTTATTACTGAGTATTTGCCCTTAAATATCATCAAGATTAAGGGCATTCACTCAGCAGTTTTGTTTTGTACCTTTCTATCCTTCCCTTCTTAGCTTTTGGACCTTAGTCATTTTCTTCTGTTTGTGGCACAACTATTGCTTTAATTAACCCATAGAGTCTAGGAGGCAGTTTTATGGCGATTAACTTTGATAAAGCGTTAGGTGTGCATCAATACACGCTAGGGATCCGATCCCAACGTGCAGAAGTTATCTCGTCAAATATCGCCAATGCCGACACGCCTCATTATAAAGCTAGAGATGTTGATTTTGATAAAGCGTTACAGTCAGCTCGGAGTCGACAAGGTGGATTAGCAATGAGTCAAAGTGATAGTCGCCATTTCGATCTTCAGGCTTTATCACAGCAAAATTATGGCTATAGAGTTCCTAGTCAACCAGATACAGGTGACGGTAATACGGTTGATATGCAAAAAGAGCAATCAGAATTTATGCAAAATGCACTCGAATACCAAATGTCACTAGGGTTTCTCGACGGTAAGTTTTCAGGCTTGAAAAAAGCATTAAGAGGTGATTAATCATGAGTTTATTTAATATCTTTAATGTCTCAGGCTCGGGGATGTCAGCCCAGTCGGTGCGATTAAACACCACGGCGAGTAATATCGCAAATGCTGATGCTGTATCGAGTAGCGTTGAGGAGACATATCGCGCTCGTCACCCAATATTTGAAGCTGAGATGGCGAAAGCTAATCATCAACAGCAGTCTCAAGCTGTTGCTGTAAAAGGCATAGTAGAGAGTGATGCGCCATTACAGAAAGAATATTCCCCTAGTCACCCTATGGCTGATGGGGATGGTTTTATCTATAAACCAAATGTAAATGTCATGGAGGAGATGGCGAATATGATTTCCGCATCTCGTTCATATCAGATGAATGTACAAGTGGCTGAAGCTGCCAAATCTATGCTTCAGCAAACTTTACGAATTGGCAAATAAAGGAGGTAAGAAGTGAGCCTCATCAACCCACTTAACAGTGCTCAGCCCCTTAGCGGCCAAACAGCGGCCTCACCGCAGAGTGCAAGTCCATCTCAGCAGGCGACTTCGTCAGCTGTACAGTCTGCTACGACTCAGTCTGCAGAGGAAACCTCTAGTACGGGCAATCCGTTTATTGACGGAATTCGTTTGCCAGATGAGTCATCAATTCCTGAAGCAAATAATCAAGAATTGACACAAGAGGATTTCTTTTCGCTTTTAAGTCAACAGTTGTCGATGCAAGACCCATTTAAGCCTGTTGACAACGACCAGATGATTGCTCAGATGGCATCGTTTTCAACAGTAGATGGTATCAACAACCTCAATGATGAGATTGTTAACCTCAATACTGTGATGACTTCAAGTCAAGCACTGCAAGCATCAGGGCTTGTTGGCCAAAAGGTATTGATCCCATCTGATACTGGACATATCTCTGCTGAAGACCCGTCGCTCAAAGGCATCATTAGTACACCTGAGCCAATTGAAACTATCACAGTGCGTATAGAAGACGATAAGGGTCAGTTAGTGACGACTTATGATGTAGATGGTAGTGCAGGTGGTAATGTTGACGTGACATGGGATGGACTCGGAAAAAATGGTGAGCCAGTTGCTAGTGGCAATTATTCAATTAAGGCCACGGGCCGTGTTGATGGTACAAGTGAAGAGCTACCAGTATCGACCTATGCACATGTTACCAGTGTCTCATTAGGTACTGCCAGTACGGGCGCTATTTTGAACCTTAGAGGCGTGGGCGGTATTAAAATTGGCGATGTACTCGCGGTTTCAGAATCTAGCAGCAGTTATAGACCTGTTGATTCAGAAACTTAAGTCATGAAAATTTACTTGGTCTAGAGGATTCTCTAGCGTATTTAGGTAGTTTGTTAATGTGAAGCTTTGTAGGTGAATAGGATTGTTGCCTGCAGTAATGAATTGGAATCGAGGTGAATTATGTCGTTTAATATTGCATTGAGTGGGATTTCTGCAGCGCAGAAAGACCTAAATACAACAGCAAACAATATTGCTAACGTAAACAGTATCGGCTTTAAGGAGTCCAGAGCTGAATTTGCCGATGTTTATGCTAATTCTATCTTTGCTAACAGTAAAACTGCTGTAGGTGGCGGTGCTACAACAAGTCAGGTAGCGCAACAGTTTCATCAAGGTAGCTTACAGTTTACTAATAATGCACTGGATATGGCGATCAATGGTGGTGGCTTTTTTGTCACCTCATCTGAGCTTGATGCAAAAGATCACTCTTTTACTAGAGCAGGCGCATTCAAGGTCGATTCAGGTAACTACCTAGTTGATTCTCAGGGAAATTTCCTGCAAACATTCCCTGTTGATAAAGACGGTAATTCTACTTCCGTGAGTTTAACAACGACCAAACCCGTTAGGATCCCAGATACAGCTGGTAGCCCGCAAATGACCGAGAATATCGGCATTCAGATGAACCTTAATGCTGGGGATTCTACGTTAGATCCTGCATTATTTGATCCTGCAGACAGAGATACCTATAACAACTCAACCGCTGTGACTATGTATGACTCATTAGGTGAGCCACATATTATGACCACCTATTTTGTACGCCCACCCAATGCAGCTTATACAGGTGAGAGTAACTGGGTGGCATTTTATGCTGTTGATGGAAAGCAAGTCGACTTAGCTGGTGCTGCTGGTGTCTATGATCAAGATACAACCGGTGATGGTGTTGCAGATGTTACGGGAACACCAGCTGTCACTGCTGGTGGCTGGGAAGGTTCGGTGATTAAGTTCAATGATACTGGTGCGCATACTTCGACCGATCCAGCAACGATTGTTACTGAGCAACTTGGTGTTGCTGGTGCTGGAGTGCTTGGTCCTGGTACTGACGGTACCCAGACATTAACCATCGATTTTAATAGCCCAACGCAATATGCATCGACCTTTGAAGTGACTGAGCTAAACCAAGATGGTACTACAGTAGGCCGTTTAACTAATGTTGAAGTTGGCGCCGATGGTTTGGTGAATGCCAGCTACAGTAATGGTTCAACCGTTGCACTTGCTCGAGTTGCTTTAGCGCGTTTTGCAAATGAGCAAGGGTTAACTCAAGTAGGGAACACTTCATGGAAAGCAAGTTTAGACTCAGGCCCTGCATTAGCTGGTGAAGCGAATAGTGGTACTTTTGGTAGCATTCGCTCATCAGCACTTGAGCAGTCAAATGTCGATTTGACTACTGAGCTGGTGGATCTTATCTCTGCGCAACGTAATTTCCAAGCTAACTCAAGAACACTCGAAGTTAACAATACCTTGCAGCAAACGGTACTGCAGATCAGGTAGAAATCAATAACATAAAACCTGGCATTGCTCTAGAGCAATGCCTTTTAGCTTAAAACTTGGACTTAGGCTGGCCGTTAATTAGAGCTGTAAATTGCTCACAGTAAAAGTTATATGTCGATGGATTTTATCCATTGCCTGCTGTTATGAATTGAATTTGGTAGAAACTTTCTGCCTGTCGTAATCGATTGAATATAGGTAAACCATGTCCTTTAATATCGCATTGAGCGGAATTTCTTCTGCTCAGAAAGATCTAAATACCACCGCAAACAATATTGCTAACGTTAATAGCATCGGCTTTAAAGAATCTCGTGCTGAATTTGCTGATGTTTATGCCAACTCTATTTTTTCCAACAGCAAAACCGCTGTAGGTGGCGGGGCGACAACCAGTCAAGTCGCGCAACAGTTTCATCAAGGTAGTCTGCAGTTTACCAATAACGCGCTTGATATGGCGATTAATGGCGGCGGATTCTTTGTGACCTCTTCCGACCTTAATGGTAAAGATCAATCTTTTACCAGAGCGGGAGCATTTAAAGTCGACTCAAGTAACTATATGGTTGATTCTCAAGGTAACTACCTGCAAACATTTCCAGTCGATAAAGATGGCAACTCAACGTCAGTAAGCTTAACAACCACAAAGCCAGTGGCTATCCCTGATACTGCGGGTAGCCCTCAGATGACCGAAAATGTTGGTTTGCAGATGAACCTTAATGCGGGGGACTCACCATTAGACCCTGCGCTTTTTGATCCTGCAGATCGCTCAACCTATAACAACTCAACAGCAGTGACCATGTATGATTCTCTTGGTGAGCCGCATATCATGACTACTTACTTTGTTCGTCCACCTAATGCAGCTTACACAGGTGAGAGTAACTGGGTAGCGTTTTATGCTGTTGATGGTCAGCAAGTTGACTTAGATGGTCCAGCTGGAGTCTATCAAACCGATACGAACGCAGACGGTACCCCTGATACACCTCAAAATGCTGAAACTGCAGGGGGATGGAAGGGCGCGGTGGTTAAATTTAATGATACCGGTGCCCATATTGGTAATGATCCAGCCGTGATAAAAACTGAGCAGTTAGGCGTTGGAGGGGCGAATGTACTTGGCCCTGGCACTGACGGCACTCAGACGTTAACGGTTGGATTTAATAACCCCACTCAATACGCATCACCTTTTGAAGTCACAGAGTTGAGCCAAGATGGTACAACCGTCGGTCGCTTGACTAACGTAGAGGTCGGCGCTGATGGTTTGGTCAATGCGAGCTATAGTAACGGCTCTACGGTCGCTTTGGCGCGGGTTGCTTTAGCACGTTTCCCCAACGAACAGGGATTAACTCAAGTGGGCAATACCTCTTGGAAGGCAAGTTTAGATTCCGGGACGCCACTTGCGGGCGAAGCGAATAGTGGTACCTTTGGTAGTATTCGTTCATCGGCACTTGAGCAGTCAAATGTTGATCTAACCACAGAGCTTGTCGATCTTATTTCTGCGCAGCGTAATTTCCAAGCTAACTCAAGAACACTCGAAGTTAACAATACCTTGCAGCAGACCGTACTACAGATACGTTAATGGATTTATGGTGTTTTTAATCTGTTAAATATCTACTAGGCATTGCCTCCCCGGCAATGCCTTTCCGCTATTTTATCTCTTCTATCTATCTTCTATCGCTTCAGCCTCGTTAGCCGCCAATAAATCGATTTTATTCTGGCATGATGTTTGCTTTGTTATGTTAATAGGAAAGTTTTCAGCAAAAGATTGACGGAGGAACCAGTGGACAAATTACTCTACGTCGCAATGAGTGGCGCTAAGCAGAATATGAATTCGCTGGCTGTGCGAGCTAACAACTTAGCTAATGCGAACACCGATGGCTTTAAAGCAGATATGGAGCAGGCACGTTCAATGCAGGCTTTTGGTGAAGGACTGCCAACTCGTGTATTTGCGATGACAGAAAGCCCATCAGCGGATTTTACCTCTGGCCCTATCAAGACCACAGGTAGAGATCTAGATATCGCCGTAAAAGGTGATGGCTGGATTGCGGTTCAGGCTGATGATGGCGGTGAGGCTTATACACGTTCTGGAAGCCTGAGCTTTGACACCACAGGTGTACTTCGTAACGACAGAGGTAATGCTGTTATGGGCGATGCTGGTCCAATCGTATTACCGCTTCCGATAGATAAGATTGAGATAGCCCAAGACGGTATTATTTCTGTCAGGCCTTTGGGGTCAACGGCTGAGGTGATTGAAGAGGTTGGACGAATCAAGCTGGTGAACCCTGGAAACCAAAATTTAATGCGAGGATCTGATGGCCTATTTAGGCAGATGACGGGGGAAAATGCCCCAGCCGATCCTCTTGTTGCTATCGAAAGTGGCGCCGTTGAGGGGAGTAACGTCAACGCCGTCGATGAGATGGTGAACTTAATCGATATTCAGCGTCAGTTTGAGATGCAAGTCAAAATGATGAAAACAGCAGAAGAGATGGACAAAGCTTCCTCTTCATTAATGCGCGTTAGCTAGGAGTAAATTATGCATCCCGCTTTATGGATTAGTAAGACTGGGCTTGATGCTCAGCAGACCGATATCTCTGTGATCTCTAACAATGTCGCAAACGCCAGTACTGTTGGATATAAAAAAAGTAGAGCAGTATTTGAAGATCTACTTTATCAAACTGTTAACCAAGCTGGTGGTGTGAGTGCATCTAATACTAAGTTACCCAATGGTTTGAATGTCGGAGCCGGGACCAAGGTTGTTGCTACCCAAAAAGTATTTACTCAGGGAAATATGCTGACCACAGATAACTCTTTAGATCTGATGGTTGAGGGACCAGGTTTTTTTGAAATTCAGTTACCTGATGGCACTGCAGCCTATACCCGTAACGGTCAATTTACTCTAGATGACACTGGTCAAATCGTAACGCCAGGCTCTGGTTATGTCGTGCAGCCTGCAATCACTATTCCTGATGATGCCACTAGCATTACCGTTTCTGCAGAAGGTGAGGTGTCAGTAAAAACGCCTGGCACGGCTGAGAATACCGTCGTTGGTCAGTTGACTATGTCTGATTTTATTAACCCAAGTGGTCTTGACCCTATGGGTCAGAACTTGTATCTCGAAACGGGCGCCAGTGGTACTCCGATCCAAGGTACCGCATCACTTGATGGCATGGGCGCTATTCGCCAAGGTGCATTAGAAACGTCAAATGTGAATGTGACCGAAGAGCTAGTTAACTTGATTGAGAGCCAGAGAATTTATGAGATGAACTCTAAAGTTATCTCAGCGGTTGATCAGATGCTCTCTTACGTGAATCAAAATCTGTAGGGGATAGTTATGCGTAATTACTTCACTATTACCCTTTTATCAAGTTTGCTGTTGGTTGGTTGTAGTACAACAAATCAAAAGCCTATCCCAGACGATCCATATTATGCGCCTGTTTATCCTGAAGCGCCGCCAACAAAAATAGCGGCAACAGGCTCTATGTATCAAGACAGCCAAGCATCCAGCCTCTACTCTGATATCAAAGCATTGAAGGTTGGCGATATTATTACTGTTATCTTGATGGAAGAGACTCAAGCAAGTAAAAGTGCAAATAATGAGATTAAGAAGGGAACTGATTTAACCTTAGATCCAATCTATGCCGGTGGTGGCAATATCACAGTGGGTGGTCAGCCTATTGATCTGCGATACAAAGATAGTATGAATACTAAGCGTGAGTCTGATGCAGATCAGAGTAACAGTTTATCGGGCAGTATTTCAGCCAATGTCATGCAGGTACTTAATAACGGTAACTTAGTTATTCGTGGAGAGAAGTGGATAAGTATCAATAATGGTGATGAATTTGTGCGCTTAACTGGTGTGGTACGCTCACAAGATATTCGCCCAGATAACACCATTGATTCACCACGCGTGGCTAATGCGAGAATTCAGTACAGTGGCACCGGCACCTTTGCGGATGTACAGAAAGTCGGTTGGTTAAGCTCGTTCTTTATGGGCAGCTGGTGGCCATTTTAATGTGTAGCTATTTACAAGTGGAGTCTAGCTATGAAACTTAAACTAATTTGCCTGTTGATGCTTTTGGTTGTAACAGGACCTAGTCAGGCTCAACGCATTAAAGATATCGCTAATGTACAAGGCGTACGTTCAAACCAATTAATTGGCTATGGTCTTGTTGTCGGTTTGCCTGGAACGGGTGAGAAAACTCGCTATACCGAACAGACATTTAAGACCATGTTGAAAAATTTTGGTATTAACCTCCCTGATAACTTCAGACCCAAAATTAAAAATATCGCTGTTGTTGCAGTAAACGCCGATATGCCACCCTTTATTAAACCCGGTCAAACACTGGATATTACAGTGTCTAGTTTAGGTGAAGCTAAAAGTCTACGAGGTGGCACATTGCTGCAGACCTTTTTGAAAGGTGTTGATGGTAATGTTTATGCCATTGCCCAGGGCAACATGGTGGTAAGTGGCTTTAGTGCTGAGGGGTTAGATGGCTCTAAAGTCATTCAAAATACACCTACTGTAGGCCGTATTCCAAATGGGGCCATTGTTGAGCGTACTGTCGCCACGCCATTTTCGACTGGCGATCATCTCACATTTAATCTGCGCCGCGCCGATTTTTCCACCGCCAAACGTTTAGCGGATGCAATCAATGAGTTGCTAGGCCCTGGAATGGCCAGACCACTCGATGCCGCTTCCGTACAGGTTAGTGCGCCACGAGATGTTTCTCAAAGAGTGTCGTTTTTGGCAACGCTAGAAAATATCCAAGTCGAGCCAGCATCTGAATCTGCAAAAGTTATTGTAAACTCGCGCACCGGCACCATAGTGGTAGGCAAAGACGTGCGTTTATTACCTGCAGCAGTAACACATGGTGGCCTCACAGTGACTATCGCTGAGGCAACTCAAGTCTCTCAGCCTAATCCTCTAGCGGGTGGTCAGACAGTTGTCACCACTGACAGTACGATTGATGTCTCTGAAGAAGATAATCGTATGTTTATGTTTAACCCTGGAACAACACTCGATGAGCTTGTGCGGGCTGTTAACTTAGTTGGTGCCGCGCCTTCTGATGTTTTGGCTATTTTAGAGGCTCTTAAAATGGCTGGCGCGTTACATGGTGAGCTGATAATCATCTAAACAAATATGTAATGTTATAAATTGGGAGCTTAGTGTCTTGCTAATGCTCCTTTTTATTATCTTTTTCTCGTAAACCTCTTCTCCTTAAACGGTGCAAATCAATAATTATTTAAGTTGGTGTAAACCTTGCAGTAAGTAGCTTACATCGTCTGAATATTGTCGGAGCGACAAGAGAACATTATGGACAAGCTGTCAAATTCATCTCACTTTTTGGATATCGGAGGTCTCGACTCTCTGAGATCTAAGTCCCAGAAAGATAGCCAGGGAGCCTTGAAAGAGGTTGCCCAGCAATTTGAGGGGATTTTTGTACAGATGTTGATGAAAAGCATGCGTGATGCCAATGCGGTTTTTGAGTCAGATAGTCCGATGAACAGCCAGTACACTAAGTTTTATGAGCAGATGCATGACCAACAGATGTCGGTAAATCTCTCTGATAAAGGCATGTTAGGGCTAGCAGATTTAATGGTGCAGCAGCTTTCTCCCGGTACCAGTAATGTAACGCCAGCCTCTGTTTTACGTGGTGACTCACAATCTAGCCTCATGTCTGAGTCAACCAAGGATAGGGTGATGCAAAGGGCTGTAACACAACAAGATAGTGATAACGGGTCACTGTTAGCTTCAGAGAAAGCATTTGACAATATTTTGACTGGCAAGAGTTTGCCGTCTGAAGCAAAGCCGTCGGAAATGACCTTCTCTGACAGAGACGATTTTATTAATAAGCTCTATCCTCATGCTGAAAAGGCTGCCAAGGCGATTGGTACTCAACCGGAAGTATTGATCGCGCAATCAGCTCTAGAGACTGGCTGGGGGCAAAAAATGGTTAAAAACGCCGCAGGTCAGTCGGGTAATAACCTGTTTAATATTAAAGCTGATCAGCGTTGGCAGGGGGATAAGGCCTTGGTTAGCACGCTTGAATTTGAGCAGGGCGTTGCGGTGCAGCAAAAAGCTAACTTCCGAGTGTATGAGGATATAAAGCAAAGTTTTGATGATTTTGTCAGCTTTATCTCTGAAGGCCCAAGATATCAAGAAGCGATGAAAAAAGCAGCTAATCCTAATGAGTTTATCAAAGCGCTTCAAGACGCGGGGTACGCAACCGATCCGAAATATGCCGATAAAGTGATTAAGGTAATGCAATCAATTAGTCCTGATATCAGCTTACCTTCACTGGGGGCAAAGTAATGAGCCTTATCAAAACAAAAGTCCACTCGTTAGTGACTTCACAAGGCTTAACTGAAATAGATAGAGGGTGTTTGTAATGTCTATGGATCTACTCAATATTGCACGAACGGGTGTCTTGGCTTCTCAGTCTCAGCTTGCCGTTACCAGTAACAATATTGCCAATGCCAATACCGAAGGGTATCACAGGCAAGTTGCTCAGCAGTCTAGCCTTGAATCACAACGTATGGGTAATAGCTTTTATGGCGCCGGTACTTATATTACAGATGTTAAGCGCATTTATAACGATTATGCTGCAAGAGAGTTACGCATAGGGCAAACGGCGGTTAGTGAAGCACAAACGACCCACATTAAGATGAATGAGATGGATCAGCTATTTTCCCAAATAGGCAAATCAGTGCCGCAGGGGTTAAACGATCTATTCTCAGGACTAAACAGCCTTGCCGATCTACCCGATGACATGGGAATTCGGGGCTCAGTGCTTGGTTCTGCATCTCAGCTAGCAGATAGTTTGAATCAGATGCAGAAGCACTTAGATGGTCAGATGCAGCAAACTAATGATCAAATTGCTGGGATCACAGACAGAATCAATGAGATCAGTAAAGAACTTGGCACAATAAACCAAGAACTGATGAAGTCACAAGGCGAAGACTCTCAGTTATTAGACAAACAAGATGCGCTAATTCAAGAGCTTAGCCAATATGCTCAAGTGACGGTTATTCCGTTAGACACAGGGGCAAAAAGTGTGATGCTCGGTGGCGCAGCCATGCTGGTTTCGGGTGAAGTCTCTATGTCTGTAGGGACGACTGCTGGTGACCCATATCCAGGCGAGCTCCAATTGACTGCAATGATTGGTAATCAAAGTCAAATTATCGATGGGGCAAAGTTGGGCGGACAAATAGGTGCTTTATTTGATTTTAGAGAAAATACGTTAGTTCCTGCCGAGTTAGAAGTTAGCCAATTAGCGCTCGGCGTTGCTGATGCGTTCAATCAGGCCAATTCGGAAGGTTTTGATCTCAATGGCGAGATGGGACAAAATATTTTCAAAGATATTAATGACCCAACTATGTCTGTTGGTCGTGTTGGTGATTTTGGTGCGAATACTGGCTCAGCGAACTTAAGAGTTAATATTGATGATGTAGGCTTGCTTGAAGGTAATAGTTATGAGCTTAGCTATACAGCACCAGCAACCTACGAATTAAAAGATTCGGTCACTGGAAGTGTCACCCCACTAACATTAAATGGCTCCCAACTCGATGGTGCCAATGGATTTACCATACATCTCGATTCAGGTGCCTTTGCCGATGGTGATAAATTCGAAATAAGACCATCTTCAGGTGCTGCAGCAAGTATTGCGGTTGAAATGACCGATGCTAAGGGCATTGCAGCTGCTGCGCCGAAGATCACGGCAGATGCTACTAACTCGGGTAACACTGAAGTTGAAATGGTCAGTATAGATAATAGAGCTGATGCAAATTTTCCTCTAACGGGTTCAGAACTCACCTTTGAGATAAATACCGCGACAAATATGTTTGAAGTCTTTGATGCCGCGGGGACTTCACTAGGGGCACCTGCCGCATATGTACCTCCTTCAATTAGTGCCCATGGTTTTACTTTTGATGTCTCATCAACCGCGCCAGCGACAACAGAGCGGTTTACGTTTGACCTTTCATTTGCACCTGGAGACAACACTAATGCTGTGGCTATGGCAAAACTCAGTGAGTCAAAGTTGATGAATAGTGGTGGCTCGACGTTAGCTGATGTGTATGAAGGAACAAAGCTGTCAATCGGTGGAAAAACTAAAGCTGCTGAAATTGCCGTAGGCTCAGCTGATGCCGTTTATTCTCAAGCCTATAGCCGAGTGCAGAGTGAGTCAGGAGTGAACCTTGATGAAGAAGCGGCAAATCTCTTGCGGTTTCAACAAGCTTATCAAGCATCGGCGCGAATAATGACAACGGCCAATGAAATCTTCAACACACTATTTAGTTCAGTTAGGTAAAGGAGACTGATATGAGAATTTCAACAGCTCAGTTGTTTAATCAGAATATAAATAGTGTTTTGAATAAACAAACTGCAACGAGCAATATTATCGATCAACTCTCTACGGGTAAAAAGGTGAATACTGCCGGTGATGACCCCGTTGCCGCAATAAGTATTGATAACCTTGCGCAGCAAAATGCCGTTATTGAGCAATATACGCGAAATATAGATTTTGCTAACAACCGCTTGTCATTGACTGAAAGTAAGCTCGGGTCGGCGGAAACCTTAGTTAGCTCAACGCGTGAGCAGGTCTTGCGTGCAATAAATGGTGGTCTCGGTGATTCAGAGCGGAAAATGGTTGCCGATGAGTTACGTGGAACGCTAGAAGAGTTATTAGCATTGGCTAACGGCAAAGATGAATCCGGCAATTATCTGTTTTCTGGCTTTGAAACTGCTAGCCAACCTTTTGCTTTCGATGCTGCAGGCAATATGGTTTATAGCGGTGACAGTGGAGTTCGAGATGCCGTTGTAGCATCAGGTGTGACGGTCGGAGCCAATATACCTGGTGACAGCGCTTTTATGAACTCACCCAGTGGTTTAGGGGATTTTAGTGCCAATTATTTGGCATCTCAAGTGGGTGACTTTAATGTTGAGAGTGCTGTGATTGCTAATCCAGCAACCTATGTTGATGATACCTATACATTTACTATGGTAGGTGCCGACCTTGAGGTTAGAGACTCTAGCAACACCCTAGTCACTACTGAAGTGGGCTTTGATTCCTCAAACCCTATTAACTTTAATGGCATAGAGGTCAAGCTGGACGGTATGCCTGCTGCGGGTGATAGTTTCTCTATTACTCCGGCTCCTGAAGTCAGTATCTTCGACACAATCAATCAAGCTATATCCCTCATTGAAGACCCAAATAAAGCTAATACTCCACAAGGTAAGGCTGAGTTGGCACAGATATTGAATAATATTGATAGCGGCGTCAATCAAATTAGCATTGAGAGGGGTCGAGCAGGCAATAGCTTAAAAAGCTTAGAAAGTTATAACACAAGCCATGTAGATGAAAAACTCGTGAATAGTTCAGCGTTATCGATGCTTGAGGATTTAGATTACGCCAGTGCTATTACGGAGCTTGAGAAACAGCAAGTCGCTTTAAATGCAGCATCAAGTGTATTTAGCAAAGTAGGTTCTACATCGCTATTTGATTATATCTAGGCCCTAGATAGAGAAAACGTAAAAGATACACATTTAATTTAGCCAAGCTCGATGTCTTGGCAGTATAACCAAGAAGAGGAAGTCAAAAATGGCTATTACAGTTAATACTAACGTGACGTCGATGAAGGCGCAGAAAAACCTTAATATGTCTTCTCAAAACCTTGCAACGTCAATGGAGCGTTTATCGAGTGGTTTGAGAATTAACAGTGCTAAAGATGATGCCGCAGGTCTGGCAATTTCTAACCGTTTGAACTCACAAGTTCGTGGTTTAGAGGTTGGTATGCGTAACGCTAATGATGCAATCTCTATTGCTCAGATTGCAGAAGGTGCAATGCAAGAGCAAACTAACATGCTCCAGCGTATGCGAGATCTGACAATTCAGTCCGAGAACGGTGCAAACAGTACTGCAGATTTACAAGCGCTCCAAGATGAGATGGATGAACTTGCCCTTGAGATCTCTGCTATCGGTAATAGTACAGCCTTTGGTGAGACTAAGCTGTTAGCTGGTGATTTCTCAGCTGGAAAGTTATTCCAGGTAGGTCACCAAAATGGTGAAGATGTTACTGTATCAGTAGGAACATTGAATGCAGCCACTTTATCAGTTGCAGCTATCACTGTTACGACATCAGCAGGTCGAAGTACCTCTATGACTAATATCGATGCAGCGATCAAAACTATTGATACCCAGCGAGCGAAATTAGGTGCAGTTCAAAACCGTTTAGCGCATAACATTAGTAATAGTGCCAATACACAATCTAACGTTGCAGATGCTAAGAGTCGTATTGTTGATGTCGATTTTGCCAAAGAGACGGCAACTATGACTAAGAACCAAGTATTGCAACAGACTGGTTCGTCAATGCTGGCTCAAGCAAACCAGCTTCCGCAAGTTGCATTATCGCTATTAGGCTAATGTTATTAAAGGTTGAAATGGCTCGAATTAATGATTCGAGCCGTCCCGTTAACTTTAAGTTGTTGATTTTTTTGTTGTAAAATAGATTGGGCATAATTTTAAAAAAAAAGCTAAAGATAAAAACTCCTCTGCCGTTAAATATACTGTAACCAATTAGCTCAGCCTGGCTTAAGCAGACAGGCAAGTTCTGAAGTCAGGTATAAAGAGGAAAAGATTATGGCTATTACAGTAAATACTAATGTCACATCAATGAAAGCTCAGAAAAACTTAAACATGTCTAGTGGCAACTTAGCTACCTCAATGGAGCGCTTATCTAGTGGTTTACGTATTAACAGTGCAAAAGATGATGCGGCAGGTCTTGCTATTTCAAACCGCTTGAACTCTCAGGTTCGTGGTCTTGAAGTTGGTATGCGTAACGCTAACGATGCAATCTCTATTGCACAAATTTCAGAAGGCGCGATGCAAGAGCAGACAAACATGCTGCAACGTATGCGTGACTTGACCATTCAGTCTGAAAACGGTGCAAACAGTACTGCAGATTTAACAGCACTTAAAGACGAGATGGATGCACTTGCTTTAGAGATCACTGCAATCGGTGATAGTACTGCTTTTGGTGATACAAAACTCCTAAATGGTGATTTCTCAACGGGTAAATCATTCCAAGTTGGTCACCAAGGTGGTGAGACAATTGATGTTTCTGTCGGAAAATCTGATGCTGCAGCTCTTTCAGTAAGTGCACTGGACGTAACTACTTCAGCTGGACGTAGTACTGCACTGACCAATATCGATGCTGCGATTAAGACTATTGATACAAGTCGTTCTAAGTTAGGTGCTGTACAAAACCGTCTCTCGCATAACATCAGCAACAGTGCAAATACGCAATCAAACGTTGCTGATGCGAAGAGCCGTATTGTTGATGTTGATTTTGCAAAAGAAACCTCAACTATGACTAAGAACCAAGTACTGCAACAAACTGGTTCAGCCATGCTCGCACAAGCGAATCAACTTCCTCAAATAGCGCTTTCACTACTATAAAAGTAGTGAGGGATTAGCTATAGTTAAGTTGACAAGGGAGGTTCGGCAACGGATCTCCCTTGATTAGTTTTAAGTTATAGAGAGATAGACGGAGGTTTATTATGGTAATGGATATCAATGCATTGAGTTCATCCAATTCCACAGGTGCTAAAGTAGATTTAAGCTTAGCACCGATTAAGCAGGCTGGAGCCACGGACGTCGAACTGGATAGAAGCTCTATAATTCAAGCTGTGGAACAGGCTGAGAAAGAGAAAGGGGCTGAGCAGAAGCAAACACCTGAGGAGTTGGCGCAACTTGTTGGCGATTTATCAGATATGATGTCAGTTATGCGCAAAGGGCTAGCGTTTAAAATAGATGAAAGCTCTGGACAGAATATTGTGAGTGTTATGGATATTGACTCAGGTGATCTTATCAGACAGATACCTAATGAAGAGGCTTTGAAATTAGCTCAGAAATTGTCTGAAGTAACTGGTCTATTGATGAAAACAGAAGCTTAGAGATAAATATTGATTTAAGAGGTTAGTATGGCATTAACAGCAACGGGAATAGGTTCTGGGCTCGACATTAACACTATTGTCGGTGTGTTAGTTGATGCAGAAAAAGTACCGAAAGAAGCTATTTTTGATAAAACAGAAGAGACTATTGACGCGAAAGTCTCTGCTATTGGCACGCTTAAAAGTGCCTTATCAAACTTTCAAGATGCACTAGAGAAGCTTAAAGATGGCGAAAGTTTAAATCAACGCAGTGTATCAACTGGCGAAAGTACGTACTTAACGGCCACTGCTGATAAAACATCACAGTCTGGTAGTTATAATATACAAGTTGAGCAACTTGCATTAGCACATAAAGTTGCAGGGACAAATGTTACTGACCCAACAGCAGCCGTAGGAGAGGGAAGCTTAGATCTCACTGTTAATGGAAATAGCTTTTCTGTTAATGTTGGTGCCGCTGACTCTCTAGAAGATATTGCTGCTAATATAAATAGCGCTGAAGATAATGTGGGGGTCACAGCCACTATTATTACCAGTGATGCAGGCAGCCGTTTAGTACTTAGCTCTGATACAGAGGGAACAGATAGCCAAATCTCTGTTGTTGCTAACGATACTACAGGTTCTGCACTTAATGACATGTTCGGTGTAGGCAATTTAGAAGAACTTCAAGGTGCTCAAGACTCAATTGTTCATGTCGATGGACAGAAAATAACCTCGCAAACCAATGAAGTCACAGGTGCGATTACCGGCGTGACTCTAAACCTTACCGATGCAGACCTAAGTAAAACAAGCACATTAAAAATTGAGTTAGATACTGAAGCTGTAAAAACAAATGTTCAAGGCTTTGTTGATTCTTATAATAGTTTAATTAATTCAATTGATAAATTAACTAAATACGATAGTGATAAAGATGAGGCTGCTGCGTTACAAGGCGACTCAATGGTTCGCTCTATCGAGTCTCAGTTAAGAAATATGATTAGCGATCGAGTGACAGTCGGTAGTGAATCTGTGGCACTCTATGATATTGGTATTGAAGCTGATAGATATGGAAAGTTATCAGTTAACAGCAGTAAGTTAGATTCTGCAATTGAAACGAACATGGCTGGTATAGAGGGGCTTTTTTCTACTGAATCGACAGGGCTTGCAGTTAGGTTAGATGATTTAGTTGAAGGTTACGTAAAAACTGGTGGTTTAATTGACTCTAGAAATAACGCATACACCAGTGATAAGCAAAGATTGGATTCTCAAAGGGAAGCTTTTTCATTGAAAATGGAATTATTAGAAGCAAGACTTTTTAAACAGTTTAACGCAATGGATCTTGTCGTTGGTAAATTAAACCAGCAATCCTCTGGCATAGTAAATGGCTTGAATTCCCTACCAGGCGTGATTAAGAATTCTGGATAGTTATCAACTTTAGGAACTTGATTACATATGTTAGTAGAGCTGGATGAACTGAATTTAAAATTAACCAATTGTCTAATAACTTTAGATAAAATCCCTGCAGAGGATGAGGGTACTGATGAGTTGGTTCAAAAATTGCTTGGTTATGTTGAAAAGCGTCAAGTTTTACTCGATAAAGTCTTACAGTCATTAAAAGCTGAAGATAAGCAGATGTTAGAACAGCAATTACTATTAACGCAGAAGTTTGAGCAACAAGCACAAGTTATTTTGCGTCATAGACAAGCGTTGTTACACATAGGAAGTAAAGCTAAGCGCCAAATCAATGTTTACCAATCAATTGGTGTGAAATAGGCAGGTTATCATGAGAAAATCATTACAGTCATATCGTAAAGTATCAGTCGAAAGTGAAATTTCGGTTGCAACTCCTCACAGAATTATTCAAATGATGTTTGAAGGCGCATTACAAAGGCTTGCACAGAGCCGTTACGCTATTGAGAATAATGATGTACAGAATAAAGGTGTTTACATAGGCAAGGCGGTTGGGATTGTCAATGGATTAAATAACAGCCTTAATATGGATGAAGGCGGGGATATTTCGAATAACTTAAGTGATCTTTATGATTTTATGTTACGCCGAATCTCAGAAGCTAACTTAAATAATGATGTTCAAGCGATCGATGATGTTTGTGAGATCCTACGAACGATTAAAGAGGGATGGGATGCAATCCCTATTGAGCAACATCATATGGCATCTCATACGGAAGCTGTTTAATCAATTACTATCATGTAGAGCCTATTTAGGGGCTGCGGCCCCAAATATTTGGCTCTAGTCAATAAATTGACGAGCCGCTATGGATTCGTTGAGTTTTTCAGCTAAAATCAAATAAGTTGAAAGAATATCAATTCAGTTAAGCATAAAGTGCATCTGAGACTTGCTAATAGCTTGCTGATAATACACTATTCCTCATGGTAGTGATTTTGTTCAGAATTGTAATGGCAACACTACATCGCTTTTAAGCAACAAACACTAATAATTAATGCGAATAATGACGAGCGCTTTACGGCTTTTTTAATGATGCAAACAGATCAACGAATTCTACTTGTCGGTAACCAGTCAGAGCGAATTAATCGCTTATCATGTGTATTTGAGTTTTTAGGTGAGCAAGTTGAGTTAGTCGCAATTGATAAACTTGAACTGCGAATTAAAAACACTCGATTCAGAGCCTTGGTTATCGCTGCTGACTCACAGTCTAAAGAGTTATTTCAAGCTTTAGCAGCAAAACTGCCATGGCAACCCATTTTGCTACTTGGTGAGCAAGATGGCATTTCTGCTTCTAATATTCTTGGCTATATTGAAGAGCCATTGAATTATCCTCAGCTCACTGAGCTACTTCATTTCTGTCAGGTGTTTGGCCAAGCTAAACGTTCTGATACGCCGACGAGTGCCAATCAAACCAAGCTGTTTAGAAGCATGGTAGGTCGAAGCACGGGCATCGCTCAGGTTCGTCATTTGATAAGCCAAGTTGCGAGCTCAGAAGCAACGGTTCTTGTACTCGGTCAATCAGGTACGGGTAAAGAGGTCGTGGCAAGAAATATTCACTACATTTCTGATAGACGCGACGGGCCTTTTATTCCTGTTAACTGCGGTGCTATACCAGCAGAATTGTTAGAAAGTGAGTTATTCGGCCATGAGAAGGGCTCTTTTACTGGTGCGATTAGCGCGAGGAAAGGTCGTTTTGAACTTGCTGAAAATGGCACATTATTTCTTGATGAAATTGGTGATATGCCACTGCAGATGCAAGTTAAGTTACTGCGTGTACTCCAAGAGCGGGTGTTTGAGCGCGTCGGTGGCAGTAAACCAATCAAAGCTGATGTTCGTGTCGTTGCAGCTACTCATAGAGATCTCGAGGTGATGATCACCGATGGTGGTTTTAGAGAAGATCTCTATTACCGCCTAAATGTATTCCCAATTGAGATGCCTGCTTTATGTGAAAGAAAAGATGATATCCCACTGCTTTTACAAGAGCTTGTCAGCCGTGTCTATAATGAAGGACGTGGTAAGGTTCGCTTCACACAGCGGGCAATAGAATCTCTCAAAGAACATGTTTGGTCTGGTAATGTTAGAGAGCTATCTAACTTAGTTGAACGGCTCACTATCCTTTACCCAGGTGGTTTAGTCGATGTCAATGACTTGCCCGTTAAGTATCGTCATATAGATGTACCTGAGTACTCTGTTGAGATCAGTGAAGAGGAGTTGGAGCGTGACGCACTGGCTGCTATCTTTAGTGACGAAGAGTCCATTGAGATCCCTGAAACACGTTTTCCAAGTGAACTTCCGCCAGAAGGTGTTAACTTGAAGGACCTCTTGGCTGAGCTAGAGATTGATATGATCAGGCAAGCGCTTGAACAGCAAGATAATGTTGTCGCTAGGGCCGCAGAGATGCTTGGTATCAGGCGTACAACGCTTGTAGAAAAAATGCGCAAGTATGGCATGGGCAAAGATTAACTGTTAAACCTGTATAATTCCTAGGCTTCAAGGCCTCAAAGTCTTATTGCCTAGGAACTCTCATCTAAAGCCCTACTTTACCTCTTGGCACACTTCGTGCAGTTACTCCGTTAGCAGTATTTTTTTGACGGAGCGGGTATGTCGGTTAGTCCTCAACTAAAACAGAATAGTTATCATCACAGGTCTCCTAAATGGTTGGAGTCAACACCTGCTGCAAATATGTCTAACCGTATGGAGCATATCCTGCAGGCCATGCCTTCCGGTATTATCATTCTTAATGGTGACGGTCTTGTAACTGAAGCTAATCCAGTGGCCATAGAACTTTTAGGTTTACCACTTGAGGGGCTGAAATGGTTGCAGATTATTAATCGCGCTTTTTCCCCGCAGGATGATGATGGTCATGAAGTGTCACTCAAGAATGGTCGTCGAGTTAAGTTAGCGATAACGCCACTCACACCAGAGCCTGGTCAATTGATTGTATTGACCGATCTTACCGAAACGCGTTTATTACAAAAGAACCTATCGCATATGCAACGTTTGTCTGCGTTAGGTAAAATGGTGGCGACATTAGCCCATCAAGTCCGGACACCGCTAACGGCCGCTTTACTTTATGCGTCTAATTTAGCGAGTTCAAAAATTTCAGAACAATCAAGAACGCGTTTTCAAAGTAAATTAGTCGATAGGCTCAATGAGTTGGAGCATCAAGTCAATGATATGCTACTCATGGCCAATGGTAGAGGACAAGAGCAAGGAGACGCTCAGCTTGCTTCATCTATTTTTGACAATGTCATGGCAAATTGTGAGCCAATCGCTGAGCAGCATCTCTGTCAATTAAGCCGCATCGATGAGTCAACAAGTGAATTTATTGCCAATACTAGCTCATTAAGCTCAGCGATTAATAATTTGGTCATTAACAGTATTGAGGCTGGTGCAACCCAGGTTCAACTGAAGTCTACAGAGACCGACAACCAGATACTGCTCGATGTCACTGATAACGGTAAGGGGCTAGATAAAGCGATGCAGCAAAAGGTTCTTGAACCTTTTTTTACGACCAAGGCTCAAGGCACAGGTTTAGGACTTGCCGTTGTGCAGTCTGTCGTTGCTAACCACGGCGGAAAGTTACAACTAAGATGTGAAAAAGGTAAAGGCTGTAAGGCAAGCCTTATCTTCCCTAAGCTACATTGTAAATCCTCAGAACCTGGCACCAAGCCAATAGTGACAGAGGCTTTAACAAGCAAAGGAGGCAATCATGTCTGAAGGTAAAATTTTACTGGTTGAAGATGATCACTCTCTACGAGAAGCACTGTTAGATACCTTGTTACTAGCGCAATACGAATGTGATGATGTGAGCTCTGCAGAAGATGCCATTATGAAACTCAAACAAGGCGTTTACGATCTTGTTATCAGTGATGTTCAAATGGAAGGTATTGGTGGTATTGGATTACTGAATTATCTGCAACAACATCAAGTGCAACTGCCCGTTTTATTGATGACAGCCTATGCAACGATTGATAATGCAGTTAATGCGATAAAATTAGGCGCTGTTGATTATCTTGCAAAACCTTTTGCGCCTGAAGTGCTGTTAAATCAGGTGTCGAGGTACGTTAAGCCGAAGACGGTTGAAAATAAGCCTATCGTTGCCGATGATAAAAGTTTGGCGCTTTTAAATCTTGCTCAGAGAGTCGCAAGTTCTGATGCCTCGGTTATGATCCTCGGCCCTAGTGGCTCAGGTAAAGAGGTATTGGCCCGATATATTCATCAGAACAGTAACAGAGAGCAGGGGCCGTTTATTGCCATTAACTGTGCAGCGATCCCTGAAAATATGCTCGAAGCCACTCTGTTTGGTTATGAAAAGGGAGCTTTTACGGGAGCATATCAAGCGTGTCCTGGTAAATTTGAACAAGCCCAAGGTGGTACGCTATTGCTCGATGAGATCTCTGAAATGGACTTAGGACTTCAAGCTAAACTTCTACGGGTTCTACAGGAGCGAGAAGTTGAGCGCCTCGGTGGGCGAAAGAGCATAAAGCTAGATATAAGAGTACTAGCGACCTCTAATCGTGATCTAAAAGCGATTGTCGCCGCCGGTGAATTTCGCGAAGATCTTTATTATAGAATTAATGTATTCCCACTAGCCTGGCCAGCTTTAAATCAACGACCCGCTGATATCTTACCTCTCGCTAGACATTTAATAGCAAGGCATGCATCGACTGCTGGGTTATCGTTAGTTCCAGAGCTTGATGAAAGTGCTTGTCGAAGGTTATTGACTCATCGATGGCCGGGTAATGTCAGAGAGTTAGACAATGTTATTCAAAGAGCCCTGATAATGAACTGCGGTGATAAAATTTCAGTCGGTGATATTATACTTGATACTAATGATGTGGTTTTGAGTCAGGATCCAGTAGAGACTGAGGTGAATGTTCAGAATAAGCCTGCTGAACTTGATGCCCTTGGTGATGAGCTAAAAGCGCAAGAACATGTGATTATTCTAGAAACCTTGACTATGTGCCAAGGTAGTCGAAAATTGGTTGCTGAAAAACTAGGGATCAGTGCAAGAACACTGAGATATAAAATGGCTAAAATGAGAGATTTAGGTATTGAGATCCCCGCATAACGTAAGATAATTTTCTCGAACTGCTAGAAACTATTCTTTTAAAACCTTCCTTTTTTACTTCTAGTTATGGCCCACTAAGTGGGCACATACTTAGCGTACTAACAGCCATTCTTTAAGTCTGAAGTATTTCAGTATCTACTAATTCTGATTACTTGGCAGGAATGTTGCATGTTCATATCTATCAGTTATGTTCGTCAACTATTCGACACTAGCCAGTGTGATAGGGAGAAAGATATGCAAATTGGAGCCAATTCATTACTACAAGAGATGCAATCTCTAAGTGGAGAAATTAAGCCATCAGGGTTTAGCTCTGGTCTTAGCTCTCCGATCAGCTCACCTATTACACAACAGGTTAACAATACATCAGGCAGTGAGTTTGGAGAGCTACTCTCACAAGCTATTGGTACTGTAGGTGAGTTACAATCAAATTCAGCTTCGCTTGCTAGCCGATTAGACATGGGCGATACCCGAGTTACTCTTTCCGATACAGTTATAGCGAGAGAGAAAGCCAGTGTTGCTTTTGAAGCGACGGTTCAGGTAAGAAATAAGTTCGTTGAAGCCTATAAATCAATTATGAGTATGCCTGTTTAACTTCAGGTAACAAATTAAGCACCTAGTTAAAAACTAATAGAATAAGCGAGTATCTATTTTGAGTACCGATATGGTTGTAGGTTCTGAGTCCACATTAGCAAGTGATCAACTTGCAGGTGGCGTTCAAGAAGAGAATAAGTCAGGCGGGAGCGGAATGTTTGGCGGAGTCGATATGTTACGTCAAGTAACTATGATCCTTGCGCTAGCTATCTGTTTAGCCCTTGCTGTATTCATCATGCTATGGGCTCAGGAACCTGAATATCGACCATTAGGGAAGATGGATACTCAGGAGATGGTACAAATTTTAGATGTACTTGATAAAAATAAAATTAAATATCAGATTGATGTGAATGTCGTAAAGGTACCGGAAGATAAGTACCAAGAAGTCAAAATGATCTTAAGCCGTGAAGGGATCGATAATGCCGCGACAAAGAATGATTTCTTAAGCCAAGATAGTGGTTTTGGTGTGAGCCAGCGTATGGAGCAAGCGAGGCTTAAACACAGTCAAGAGCTAAACCTAGCCAGAGCAATTGAAGAGCTAAGAAGTGTTAGCCGCGCAAAAGTAATTCTCGCGATACCTAAGGAAAATGTATTTGCTCGTAATCGTGCTCAACCAAGTGCGACTGTGGTGATTAATGCCAGACGAGGCGGACTAGGACAAGAGGAAGTTGATTCTATTGTCGATATTGTTGCATCAGCTGTACAGGGATTAATTCCTACAAAAGTCACAGTAACTGATTCAAATGGCCGTTTACTCAACTCTGGCAGCCAAGATGGTGTATCGGCCAGAGCAAGACGCGAACTGGAGCTCGTGCAACAAAAAGAGTCTGAATATAGAGCTAAAGTTCAGTCTATATTGATGCCTATCTTAGGCCCCGAAAACTTTACTTCTCAAGTCGATGTATCTATGGACTTTACCGCTGTCGAGCAGACAGCGAAGAGATTTAACCCAGATCTGCCAGCGCTAAGAAGCGAGATGACGGTAGAGAATAACTCTAATGGTGGCAGTACTGGAGGCATCCCTGGTGCTTTGACAAACCAGCCTCCAATGGAAAGCAACATCCCAGAAAATGCTTTGAATAACGATGCAGAAGGCAGCGGTAACCCATCAGGGTCTTCACATAAAGAAGCGACACGTAATTTCGAACTAGATACGACCATTAGCCATACAAGACAACAGATAGGTACGGTTAGACGAGTCAGTGTATCAGTCGCTGTCGACTTCAAAACAGGTGCAGCAGGTGAAGATGGACAAGTTAATCGAGTACCGCGAACCGAGCAGGAACTGGCAAACATTCGCCGTTTATTAGAAGGCGCTGTTGGTTTTAATACTCAACGCGGCGATATTCTTGAAGTAGTGACCGTCCCCTTTATGGATCAACTCATTGAGGAGGCCCCAGCGCCTGAATTATGGGAGCAGCCTTGGTTCTGGCGAGCGCTTAAATTAGGTATGGGCGGGATCATCATTCTTGCACTTATCCTGTTTATTGTTAGACCTATGCTAAAGCGTCTTATTTATCCAGATAGCGTGAATGTACCTGATGAGCCAAAATTTGGTGATGAGCTTGCAGAGATTGAAGATCAGTTTGCATCGGACACATTAGGGATGCTTAACCGCCCAGAAGCTGAATATAGTTATGCTGATGATGGTTCAATTTTGATACCGGATCTTCATAAAGATGATGATATGATTAAAGCTATTCGAGCACTAGTGGCAAATGAACCTGAGTTATCTACACAGGTAGTAAAAGGTTGGTTACAACAAGATGAGCAATAATTCAGATAATGGCGGTAAGCCAGGTAATATCGATGAGTTAACCGGTATTGAAAAAACGGCTATTTTACTATTAAGTTTGAGTGAAGCCGATGCGGCATCTATTTTAAAACACCTAGAGCCCAAACAGGTACAAAAGGTGGGTATGGCGATGGCTGCTATGCAAGACTTTGGACAGGAAAAAGTGATTGGTGTTCACCAGCTTTTTCTTGATGAAGTACAGAAATACTCATCGATTGGTTTTAATAGTGAAGAGTTCGTTAGAAAGGCGTTGACCGCAGCTTTAGGTGAAGATAAAGCGGGTAACTTGATTGAGCAGATCATTATGGGCGGCGGGGCAAAAGGCCTTGAATCCTTGAAATGGATGGATCCACGCCAAGTCTCTACTATTATCCAAAACGAGCACCCACAGATACAAACCATTGTACTTTCATACCTTGAGCCTGACCAGGCTGCCGAAATTTTTGCTCAGTCTCCAGAAAATACTCGACTCGACCTGATGATGCGCATTGCAAACCTTGAAGAGGTCCAACCTGCAGCACTTCAAGAACTGAATGACATTATGGAGAAGCAGTTTGCTGGACAGGGTGGCGCTCAGGCCGCCAAGATGGGTGGCTTAAAAGCTGCGGCAAACATCATGAACTATCTCGACACAGGTGTTGAAAGCCAGCTTATGGAAACCATGAGAGAGTCTGATGAAGAGATGGCCCAACAGATCCAAGACCTCATGTTTGTTTTTGAGAATCTTAGTGATGTTGACGATATCGGTATTCAAGTCTTGCTGCGGGAAATTCAACAAGATGTGCTGATGAAGGCACTGAAGGGAGCCGACGATGCTCTTAAGGATAAGATATTAGGCAACATGTCTAAACGTGCTGCAGAGCTATTAAGAGATGATTTAGAGGCGATGGGCCCAATTCGAATTAGTGAAGTGGAAGTCGCTCAAAAAGAGATTTTATCTATCGCAAGACGCTTAAGTGACAGTGGTGAAATTATGCTAGGCGGTGGCGGTGGTGAAGAGTTCTTATAATGAAACCTGATAATAATGAACAAGACTCTGCCGATGTAAATGTCGAAGTTAGCGATTATTCTCATTGGCAGATCCCAGATATTACAGAGCCTGTAGCTGATGATACTTCGAATTTATTCGGCCGAAAAACCTTACAAAAAACCATAGAAGATGAGGCTCCCTCTTTTCTTCCTCCGACATTAGTTGAAATTGAGGCTATTAGAGATGAAGCGATTCAAGATGGTTTCTCTCAAGGTAAAGAGGAGGGAATTAAATCTGGTATTGAAAGTGGGCGTCTTGAAGGGTTAAAGCAAGGACATGAAGAGGGGCTTAAGCAGGGGATAGAGCAGGGGCATGCCGAAGGGTTAGAGCAAGCTGCACAAATGATATCTCGTTTTGAGTCTTTAATCGCACAATTTGAGAAGCCGCTGGAGTTGTTAGATACAGAAATTGAGAAAGAGCTTGTTGCGCTAACTATGATGCTTGCTCGTACGGTCATAGGTCATGAGATTAAAACTCACCCTGAACATATTTTATCTGCATTAAGGCAAGGTGTAGATTCCCTGCCGATTAAAGAGCAAGGGATAACGATTCGATTACACCCTGATGATCACCAATTAGTGCAGCAGCTATACACTGCAGAGCAATTAGAGAAGAGTCGCTGGTTATTAGAAGCTGATCCGAGTTTAACTGCGGGTGACTGTGTTATTCATAGTCAGCGAAGCAGTGTCGATATGCGCCTAGAGCAAAGAATCAATAGTGTTTTTGATGAGATGAACCATCACCATCAGCACCTGGCTCATACTCAATTACAGCAAGAGGAGTCATTGTCTGACGTTTATACTAAATCAACAGCTGATGAATCATCTTCCAGTGAAGCGCCACAATCAGACACTGCACAACCAGAGCCTGAACAGACAAGTTCAGAAGTAACTGAGACACCTCCTATAAGTTCAGATGATTATCATAATGATCAGCTTAAAGATGCTGAGCTTAATGATACTCAGGTTAATGACAGCCAGGTTAATGATGCAGAAGGCGTAGATGAAAATGAGCAGTCGGCAAAACCAACTACTGAGTAAAGTTCGCCAACAACAGGAAAAAATTCATCCTTTTGTCGCTGAGGCAAGCGGTCAGCTTGTCCGTGTCGTTGGTTTAACACTTGAGGCGACGGGATGTAGGGCATCAGTAGGTAGTTTATGCAGTATAGAAACGCTAGCAGGTGAGCTTATTGCTGAAGTGATAGGGTTTGATGATGAGCTGTTATACCTAATGCCTATCGAAGAGTTAAGGGGAGTACTCCCTGGCGCTCGAGTGACTCCACTTGGTGAACAAACAGGGCTAAATGTAGGCCTTTCGCTGTTAGGCCGGGTTTTAGATGGCAACGGTCAACCCCTTGATGGTTTAGGTCGCCTTAAAACTGAACAAAAAGCGCCACGGCATTCCGCTTCAATCAATCCATTAGCTAGACGAGCTATCACAGAGCCCCTTGATGTTGGTGTTAGAGCCATTAATTCAATGCTGACAGTCGGTAAAGGTCAGCGTATGGGGTTGTTCGCAGGATCCGGCGTGGGTAAGAGTGTGCTACTAGGCATGATGACGCGCGGTACTACCGCAGATATTATTGTTGTTGGCTTGGTCGGTGAACGTGGGCGAGAGGTGAAAGAGTTCATTGAGGAGATTTTAGGTGAAGAGGGGCGGGCACGTTCAGTCGTCGTTGCAGCGCCTGCTGACACATCTCCCTTGATGAGGCTTAGAGCTTGTGAAACCTCAACAAGGATTGCTGAGTACTTTCGCGATCTTGGTTATAACGTATTATTGCTGATGGATAGTCTTACTCGTTATGCCCAAGCTCAGCGAGAGATAGCACTGGCGGTGGGCGAGCCACCTGCAACTAAAGGATACCCGCCATCAGTATTTGCAAAGCTTCCTAAGCTCGTAGAAAGGGCTGGAAATGGTGGGCCAGGGCAAGGTTCTATTACTGCTTTTTATACTGTACTCACAGAGGGAGATGACCTACAAGATCCCATTGCCGATGCGGCAAGAGCAATTCTTGATGGGCATATTGTTCTTTCAAGAACATTAGCAGATTCAGGTCACTACCCAGCTATTGATGTTGAAGCATCAATAAGCCGTGTTGCTCCTATGGTGATTTCTGCTGAACATTTAGAGTCTATGCGCCGCGTCAAGCAGGTGTATTCTCTGTTCCAACAAAACAAAGATCTTATCTCCATCGGTGCCTATACCCAAGGCAGTGATCCGAGAATTGACAATGCCATTCGACTTCAACCTGCAATGAACGCCTTTCTAAGGCAGACGATGAAAGATGCTATCAGTTTTGAAAGTAGTGAGCTTATGCTGTCTCAGCTAGGTGCCCAGTGTCAGGTATGATTAGATGCTAGTGTCTAGCCGCTATTAGTTCAGGAGTAAAAATGGCAAAACAAGACCCTCTTATCACAGTGTTAAAACTGGCTACGGAAGCTGAGGAGCAAGCTGCGCTTCAACTGAAGTCAGCTCAACTAACGTTGCAAAAAAGTCAGGGTCAGTTAGATGCATTACGTAATTATCGCTTAGATTATATGAAGCAGATGGAAGGCCATCATGGCAAAAATATCAGTGCAAGTTATTACCATCAATTTCATCAATTTGTGAAGCAAGTTGATGAAGCGATAATTAAACAAATCGCCTCAGTATCAGAGGCTGATAATCAAAGAGCGCATCGTCAGAGTCACTGGCAAGAGAAGCAACAAAAGCGCAAAGCCGTTGAGTTGCTTCTCGAACACAAAGCGGAAAAGGCTAAGTTAGTAGAGTCAAGGCTTGAACAGAAGATGATAGATGAGTTTGCATCTCAGCAATTTTACCGTAAGCGCAGCCGTTAACTTCCATAGACTTGATGTTTAAAATGTTTTGGCATCTTTATTGCTTCGGTATTTAGTTAGCTTGTGTTCCAGTGTATTTAGGCCACAAAATTGACGCAGCCTAATGCAGCTAATTTCTCTAAATTGATTTACGAACAGCCTTGTTGGAGGCTATATGCAGAAAATGACAAATGTACTTTTAGCGAGTAAAGATAATGCCCCTGAAAAAATGTCGACTGGAGGTATTAAACAAAGCGATAAAAGCGAAAGTAAATCCGCTAAAGGTGATGATTTTTCAGCAGTTTTAGAGCAAGCTAATGCTAAGTCTAGTGAAAATAAACATACTCAAAATACCAACTCGAAAGAGGGTATGCCTGCTGCTAAGCAGGGCGTTGATACCAAGATTAATGATCTTGTATCAAAAGATGAAATAGCAGCAGATAAAACGGCTGATGTGAACCATTTGCTTGCGCAAATAAATTTAGCCAGTGACCTAGATAATAAAGAGCTGCTGCAAGTTAGCGGCGATACTTTGCCGCTTGATAGTGATACCGATAGCCTTAGTGCTGAAATTCTAGACTTAGAAGCTCTAGACTTAGAAACTAAAACTTTAGCCGCAGATGAATTGCTCTTATCCACTGACTCAAAAAGTTCAGCCATCGGTAAGCTGGATGAAAGCGCGATGTTAGACCCGCAAACCGGTGAGGTTATGGATAGTGAGCTGCTTAATACACTTATTCAGCAAACAGGTTTAACTGAAGATGAATTAACTCAACTTGCCCCTGAAGCGTTGACTGAACTTATTGCTATGGCAAAAGGGGTTAATGTGCAATTAACCCAAGCTCAATTGTCCGGAGTGAGTGTCTCTGGAGCGACTGAAGCTACAAGTTCTGTTACTACTGCCAATGCTTCAAAGGTAAACGAATCGATAGCACAGCATAATCCACAGGCCTCATTGGCAGCAGGGCAAGTATCTAAAGGCGCCACGATTCAACTTGATGATGGGAAAGTCATTCATCAGGATGCCTCTAAAGGGCAGATCCCTGGGCAACAACTTGACTTATCATTGCAAGGGAGAGCGGGGCAAGCTACTAATATATTGGGTGAAAAGAGCATTATTGAAGAAGCACCGAAGGCTCAAGTTAATACAAAGCTTGCTATGGCTGCAAGTATTCAAGCTGAGCAGCAATTAAAAGGCGCAGATTTGTCAGTTAAACTCTCTGCGGTTAGTAGCCTTGAGGGGACATCTCAAAATGACTCATCATTAACATCTGACTTAAAAGTTGTTCAAACCACACCTCTTGGTGCAAATACGCATGCTAAGCCTGAAATCCCTCAGTTCCAGCTATCATTGCGCCAACATAATGAGCAACAAAATACCATGCAGGATATGATTCAACGATTCTCTCCTGTAATGAAGCAACAACTTGTTACTATGGTCAGTCAAGGAATACAGCATGCTGAAATCAGACTCGATCCACCAGAGTTAGGTCAGGTCAGGGTGAGAATTCAAGTTCAAGGCGATCAAACTCAAGTTCAGTTCCAAGTTGCTCAACATCAGACTCGAGATATTGTCGAACAAGCGCTTCCAAGATTAAAAGATATGTTAGCTGAGCAAGGGATGCAATTGACCGACAGTCATGTGTCTCAACAAGACTCAGGCAAAGATCAAGGGGAGGGGGGAAGTTCAGAGCATTCTCAAGACAGTTATGATGCTGAACTGGATGAATTATCCGCAGATGATTCACTATTAAGCTCAAATCAAGCAACAAGTTATCGCTCAGGTATAGATTATTATGCATAAGAGGGTAATCTATAGCAAAATGAGATTGTTAATTGTAGACCTCGCTTAATCTTAACCTATTATTGGTAAAGATATGTGAGAAGGATGCCTTAAAAGGAAGCGCAAATGGCTGAAGAAGAGTCTCTAGAGCTTGAAGAAAATGAAGAGCCTAAAAGTAAAAAGAAACTGATTATTTTTGGCGTCATTGGCTTAGTACTGGTATTGGTTATTGCGGGAGCGCTATGGTTTTTTCTTGGCTCTAGTGATAGTAGCGAAAGTACTGTTACTGATGATGGCAGCGTCGAAACTGAGGAGGCCGTTAATGTCGGTGAGGCATTTTATGTTGGTATGCCTAGACCTTTTCTCTTCAACTTGCCTGGAGCCAATCGTTCGAGGTTGGTTGAAATTAAAGTCCAGCTGATGGTTCGAGGTTCAGATGATGATGTGCTTATCAAAAAACATATCCCCCTAATTGAAGATGCGTTGCTAACAACCTTTAGTAGCGCAGATGTTCAAAAATTAAGCTCGCTGGCTGGCAAAGATGAGATGCGTCAACTGGCACTACTAAATGTACAAAATACGCTACTGCCTGTGACTGGCAGAAAAGTGGTCGAAAAAGTACTCTTTACCGGCTTTGTCATGCAGTAATAAATAGTAAAACTGTCGAAATATGTGAATGTTTTCTGTGAGTGTAAAATTGATTAAATGTGCTTTGACTGTATTTATAGCCCTCCAACTTCTTGTTAAAAAGGCATTATTGTGAGTGATCTATTAAGCCAAGACGAAATTGACGCGTTATTACATGGTGTAGATGACGTTGAAGAGGATGATGTTGAAGAGGGCGGGATAGACGCCCGCTCTTATGACTTCTCTTCTCAAGATCGTATTGTTCGTGGGCGAATGCCAACGCTTGAGATTGTTAACGAGCGTTTTGCTCGTCACTTACGCATAAGTATGTTTAACATGATGCGAAGAGCGGCTGAGGTGTCTATTAATGGCGTCCAAATGCTTAAATTTGGTGAGTATGTTCACACCCTATTTGTACCAACAAGCCTAAATATGGTTCGCTTCAGTCCCCTTAAAGGTACTGCGTTGATCACTATGGAAGCACGGTTAGTTTTCATTCTTGTTGATAACTTTTTTGGTGGAGATGGGCGCTTTCATGCCAAAATTGAAGGGCGTGAATTCACTCCTACCGAGCGGCGAATTGTTCAACTTCTATTGAAAATCATCTTTGAAGATTACAAAGATGCTTGGGCGCCGGTGATGGATGTAGAGTTTGATTACCTAGACTCAGAAGTTAACCCTGCGATGGCGAATATTGTCAGCCCTACAGAGGTGGTCGTCGTAAGCTCTTTTCATATCGAAGTCGATGGGGGAGGTGGTGACTTTCATATCACTATGCCCTATTCGATGATAGAGCCTATTCGTGAGCTATTAGATGCTGGTGTCCAAAGTGATACTCAAGATACTGACATGAGGTGGTCCCAAGCCCTCAAAGATGAGATCATGGATATCGATGTAGGCTTAGATGCTACTGTCGTAGAGCAGGAGATCACCCTAAAAGATGTAATGGAGTTTAAAGCCGGCGATATCATACCTGTCGAACTGCCTGAGCATATCGTTTTACGTGTTGAAGACCTGCCTACATATAGATGTAAATTAGGTAAGACCAGGGATAATTTAGCTCTGCGCGTTTCGGAGAAGATCCCTAGACCTGAAACGGTAAAATCTGAACTGCAGCTAGTGACGAGAAAGGGAAAGAGCAGGGAAATATCAGAGCTATAGAAAACGCTTAGGTATGGAATAGATTCCAGCTAAGGTATTTGAATTGATAGTAAGTGGTTAAGGTAAACAGAAAATGAGCACAGAAGATACTGGTGATGATTGGGCCGAAGCAATGGCCGAGCAAGCGATTGAGGAAGCACAAGCTGTTGAGTTTGATGAGCTAGCCGATAGTTCAACCCCTCTTTCTGAAGAGGATGCATCTAAGCTTGATGCCATTATGGATATTCCTGTCACTATTTCGATGGAGGTGGGAAGGAGTTTTATTAGTATCCGAAACTTGTTGCAGCTAAACCAAGGCTCAGTGGTTGAGCTTGATCGTGTTGCAGGTGAACCATTAGATGTTATGGTCAATGGAACCTTGATTGCTCATGGTGAAGTTGTGGTGGTGAATGATAAGTTTGGTATTCGACTGACTGATGTTATCAGTCAAACAGAGCGTATTAAAAAGCTAAAGTAAAGGTTGTTATGATTAACTCATTGTTCGTTGGTGGTCTTGCAGCTTCTCCAGAAGTTACTTCTGCCGTTGAGAAAGGGTCTGCTATTTCCACCATGACGAATATGTTAGGTGGGTTAATCGTCGTACTCATTATTATTTTTGTACTTGCTTATATTGTGAAACGCTTGAATTTAACGCCAACAAGCCATGGTGTGTTAAAAACGTTAGCGGTAATGCCTTTAGGCCAGAGAGAGAAAATCGTATTACTTGAAGTAGGAGGGCAGCAGTATTTGCTTGGTGTCACTTCCCAGCAAGTTCAAGTCATTGATAAGTTATCTTCTCCTATTAAAATTGAAACAGAATCTTTTGCTGATCGCCTCCGTCAAGCTAAGGGCAAACAAGTATGAAGGGGCTACTCGCAACATTAAGTATAGGTTTACTTGCTTTCACTCCAGCAGCATCAGCTATTGATGGTATTTTGCCCGCAGTTACGGTATCCACCAATCCAGATGGTGAGACTCAGTACTCAGTGACAATGCAGATTTTGTTACTGATGACGGCAATGAGCTTTTTGCCTGCAATGGTTATTATGCTCACCTCATTTACGCGAATAGTGGTGGTTCTCTCAATTCTTCGGCAAGCTATTGGTCTGCAGCAGACCCCATCTAATCAGGTGATCATAGGCATGAGTATGTTTATGACATTCTTTATTATGGCACCTGTTTTCGACAAGATTTATGACGACGCCGTAAAGCCTTATATGGCAGAAGCAGTCAATGTTGAGCAAGCATTTGAACTTGGCAAGCAGCCCATAAAAACCTTTATGCTGGCTCAAACAAGATTAACGGATTTAGATACCTTCATCGAAATTTCAGGTTATCAAAATATTAATGAGCCTGAAGATGTACCTATGAGCGTGTTAATCCCCTCATTTATAACCAGCGAATTGAAAACGGCCTTTCAGATTGGCTTTATGTTGTTTGTCCCTTTTTTGGTGCTAGATCTGGTTGTTGCAAGTATTTTGATGGCGATGGGTATGATGATGCTTTCGCCGATGATTGTTTCTTTGCCATTTAAGATTATGCTATTTGTGCTCGTAGATGGCTGGAGTTTAGTGATGGGAACCCTAGCAAATAGCTTCGGGGTTGGGGTGTAGGGAGGGCTTATGAATCCTGAGTCACTGGTTGATATTTTCCGAGAAGCCCTGTCGGTTATCGTGACTATTGTTTCCCTAATCATTGTACCAGGGCTTGTGATCGGTCTTGTTGTCGCCGTTTTCCAAGCTGCGACCTCTATTAATGAGCAAACTCTTAGCTTTCTGCCTCGCCTATTAACGACCCTGTTTGCACTGATGTTTCTTGGTCATACCTTGATTCAGACTATGATGGAGTTTTTTGTGCAGATGGTGAATATGATCCCGCAGGTTGTGGGATGATATTATCAATTTCAGTTCGAGTTGAAACTGTAGTATTTAGGTTGCCTTGATGGATATACTCATGGCCACCATCATGGACACGATAGCATCATACATGTGGCCATTATTTCGCGTTTCAAGCATGTTTATGGTGATGGCAGTTTTTGGCGCGAATACAACCCCAACTAGGGTTCGACTGCTACTCTCTATGGCCATTACTTTGGCAATTGCTCCAGTCCTCCCTCCTGTAGAGAATGTCGAGCTGTTTGGGGTTGCCGCAATATTTGTTACGTTGCAGCAGATCCTCATAGGAACAGCTATGGGTTTTATTTCAATACTTGTTATGCAAACTTTTGTACTCACGGGGCAAATTATAGGTATGCAAACGAGTTTAGGCTTTGCTTCTATGGTCGATCCATCATCTGGCCAACAAACTCCGGTGATTGGTAACCTATTTCTGTTGCTTACTACCATGATATTTCTTGCCGTCGATGGCCACCTTGTGATGATAAAAATGTTGGTGATGAGTTTCGAAACTATTCCAATATCTAATAAGGGAATTAGTGTCGCAAGTTATAAGCTGTTGGCAGAGTGGGGCGCCTACATGTTTGGTGCAGCACTCACCATGTCAATGACAGCGATTGTTGCTCTGTTATTAATTAATTTGTCATTTGGCGTGATGACGCGTGCATCGCCTCAACTGAATATTTTCGCTATTGGTTTTCCAGTTACTATGGTGAGCGGTCTTATCATTCTATGGTTAACATTAACGCCTATAATGGAGCATTTTGGGAGTGTATGGAGTTCTGCTCAAGTGTTGATGTGTAATGTTTTACACCTTCAATGTAACACTGATGGTGTGTTGCAATGATATTGATGTATTAGTTGTTGTGAAGTTCATAAGGCGATGGATAATTAGCTGGAAGCATCCAAATAGATCCGTATTAAACTGTCATCTCAGTGAAGTGGAACTGTCAATTTTGGGAAGGGGTAGTTAATGGCTGAAAATGATAGCAGTCAAGAAAAAACAGAGGAAGCAACCCCCAGAAAATTGCAGCAAGCAAGAGAGAAGGGGCAGGTTGCTCGCTCAAAGGAGTTAGGGACTTCTGCGGTTTTGATGTCTGCTGCAGTAGGCTTTGCTATGGTGGGGCCAAGCCTTGCTCAAAGCTTGATGACTGTGATGACAAAACTGTTCACCATGAATCGTGAGCAGGTGTTCGATACTAATCAGATGTTTCTAATTTGGAGCATGATAGGTAAAGAACTTGCTGTTCCCATGGCCAGTTTAGTGCTGGTTATTGCACTGGTAGCTTTTCTTGGCAATATCGTGCTTGGCGGTCTTACTTTTTCAACAAAAGCGTTTATGCCAAAAACGGATAAAATGAGTCCGATTGCGGGCTTTAAACGAATGTTTGGCGTTCAAGCGGTTGTTGAGTTAACCAAAGGTATTGCCAAATTTTCAGTCGTTGCATTGTCTGCCTATTTTTTGCTTAGCTTTTATTTTGATGAAATTTTGGCCCTTTCGAGAGAAAATCTCCCAGGGAATGTTCATCATGCATTAGATCTTCTTGTGTGGATGTTTATTCTTCTATGTTCATCAACAATTATTATTGTCGTGATAGATATTCCTTTTCAGATCTGGAATCACAGCAAACAGCTTAAGATGACAAAACAAGAAGTTAAAGATGAATTTAAAGATACTGAGGGTAAGCCTGAAGTTAAAGGCCGAATGAGACAAATGCAGAGGGAGATGGCTCAAAAGCGAATGATGTCTGAGGTACCTAATGCGGATGTGATTGTGGTTAACCCTGAGCATTATGCCGTTGCAGTAAAATACGATGCCATGAAATCTACCGCGCCATATGTACTTGCTAAAGGTGCGGATGATGTTGCCTTTAAGATTAGAGAAATAGCCAGAGAGTATGATATTGCAATTGTTTCGGCACCTCCTTTAGCTAGAGCTATTTACTACACAACTAAGATAGATCAAGAGATCCCTGAGGGGTTATTTACTGCCGTTGCTCAAGTGTTAGCTTATGTTTTTCAGTTAAGACAGTACCAAGAAAATGGCGGAAGAAGGCCCACTCCAATTCCGACTAAACAGCCAATTCCAGATGAGCTGAAACATTAAGGCTTAATACTTAAATTAAAATTGAATTTTTAGCCCTAATTACCGCTTTATTTGATAGACAGTATGCATCTTTCATCATTCAAGTTCTTTGCTAGCTTAATCAATATCAGGATTTGAACCGAAGTTTAGCAATTTTTGCTGATATATTATCCGTTTAAGCTATAAGCCATTCATTCAAGGTGAATTAAACGGTATAGTCCTATGTATAAAACTAATTATAATGAATTCACTTTTGAAACCACTCCCACCTAATTGGCTTAAAACTTGCTGTGCTAGGTCTAGATGTCAAAGTTTGGACTTTTTGAATGGATGTTAGAGCGCGCCTCGGTCAATTAAAGCAAGTAAAGCCTAGTAACTTTAAAGGCCTAGGCACCCCCTTAATTGTTTTAGCTGCACTGGCAATGATTGTATTGCCAATGCCGGCGTTGCTTCTCGATATTCTTTTTTCGTTCAATATTGCGTTAGCGCTTGTAGTACTGCTTGTCGCTATATATACCGATAGACCACTCGATTTTGCAGCCTTCCCCAGTGTGCTTTTAATTGCGACATTATTGCGTTTAGCACTTAACGTTGCTTCAACTCGCGTGGTTTTATTAGAGGGCCATAATGGTGGTGACGCGGCGGGTAAGGTGATTGAATCATTTGGCTCCGTGGTTATTGGTGGAAACTATGCCGTAGGTTTAGTTGTTTTCCTTATCTTGATCATCATTAACTTTGCTGTTGTTACCAAAGGTGCTGGGCGAATATCTGAAGTTAGTGCTCGCTTTACCTTAGATGCAATGCCAGGTAAACAGATGGCCATTGATGCAGATCTCAATGCTGGGGTATTAAATCAAGAACAAGCACGTGATAGACGTGCAGAAGTCACCAAGGAAGCTGATTTTTATGGCGCAATGGATGGTGCTTCAAAATTTGTAAAAGGGGATGCGATCGCCGGTATTTTGATTATGGTGATCAATATTCTAGGTGGCTTTGTGATCGGTATGGTACAGCATGACTTGGATTTTTCATCAGCTGTTGAGATCTATACCCTGCTCACAATCGGTGACGGATTAGTAGCACAAATTCCAGGACTACTGCTATCCATCGCCGCTGCGCTTATGGTGACCCGTCAAAATGAATCTGGTGACATGGGCCAGATGATGATGAGTCAGATGTTTGACAACCCTAAATCCATTGGCATTGCTGCTGCAGTGCTGTTTATTATGGGTATTGTGCCAGGCATGCCGCACTTTGCTTTTTTAACACTTGCGCTTGCAGTTGGCTCTGCCGCTTATTTTCTTTATAGGAAGCAGGCAAAAGAGCGAGAGCAATCGCTAGAGCTTGCTAAAAAGCCTGCAGCTGATAAGTCTGCAGCTAAACCCAAAGAGCTTAGTTGGGATGATGTACAGCATGTAGATACTATCGGTTTAGAAGTTGGTTATCGTCTTATACCATTAGTCGATAAAGGCCAAGGTGGTGAGTTATTAGGCCGCATTAAAGGCGTGCGAAAGAAGCTTTCTCAAGAGTTAGGCTTCCTAGTGCCAGCAGTACATATTCGCGATAACCTCGATCTCTCGCCGAATACCTATCGCATCTCCTTAATGGGAGTTGCATCTGGTGAGGCTGAGATCCGCCATGATTGTGAGCTTGCTATCAACCCTGGCCAAGTTTATGGCACGTTAGAAGGGACTGCAACTACGGACCCCGCTTTTGGTTTAGAAGCAGTCTGGATAGCACCAGAACTTAGGGAGCATGCACAAACTTTAGGTTACACAGTCGTTGATGCCGCAACCGTAGTGGCTACTCACTTAAGCCAATTGCTCACCAATAATGCAGCTAAGCTTCTTGGCTATGAAGAGGTGCAGCAGTTGATGGAGATGCTGGCAAAGCATTCACCGAAACTTGTAGATGGCTTTATTCCCGATGTAATGCCATTAGGCACAGTCGTTAAGGTAATGCAGAACCTGCTTAACGAAGGCGTTTCTATTCGTGATCTTAAGACAATAGTGCAAACATTACTGGAGTATGGGCCTAAGAGTGCAGATACAGAGGTATTAACAGCTGCGGTTCGTATTTCACTCAAACGTATGATCGTTCAAGAGATAAGTGGCCCAGAAACAGAAATTCCCGTCATAACTTTGGCGCCAGAGTTGGAACAGATGTTGCATCAGTCCATGCAGGCGACAGGTGGAGAGGGTCCTAACATTGAACCTAGCCTTGCTGAACGAATGCAAAAGTCTTTAGAAGATGCATCACAAAGACAGGAGATGGTAGGTCAACCAGCCATCTTGCTAACATCCGGCATGTTACGTTCGACTCTCTCTCGTTTTGTAAAGCACACTATTCCGAACCTTAGGGTGATCTCCTACCAGGAAGTCCCCGATGAGAAACAAATTAGAATTGTTTCTGCGGTAGGCCAGTAGAGGGCATATAAGTGAAAATTAAACGGTTTTTAGCGAAAGATATGCGTACGGCACTAGCACAGGTTAAAGAAACCTTAGGCTCAGATGCCGTTATTATGTCTAATAAGAAGGTGACTGGTGGAATAGAGATCGTTGCAGCAGTTGATTATGATGAACCTAAACCTAAGGTCTCTCAAAGTGAAGCTGCTGTGCCAAGCCCGACATTTATGGACCTTGCTGAAGAGAAGATCTCTCTAGGTTTAAAGCGACCTGTACGCTCCGAATCAAAAATTAAACCTGCTCCAGCAGCGGATTCATTGCAAGCTTTGCTAGAAAGACAGCAAAGTCGGGTTGAGCAACAAGTAAGCCAGAATAGCCGTCAAGATTTGGATATGCCTGATTGGGCAAAAGGTTTGCAAGCACCGCAAGACAGCAAGCCCGTTGCATCAGCGCCTCAACCAATGACTAACCGGTCTCCGTCTGAATCGAAGGGCAAGGCTAATCAAGAGCTTGAAGTGATGCGAGAAGAACTGGCATCATTGCGCAACTTATTGACACATCAGGTTAATACTCTGATGACAGAACAAAAAAGCCGAGTAGATCCGGTTGGGGCAATGCTAGAGAGTAAGCTACTCGATGCAGAGTTTTCTCCTGAAGTTGCCAAGAAACTCTCTGAGTTAAGCGAGCATTACACACCAGCAGATCTAGTAAAAGCTCTCCCTCGTAGTTTAGCTAACCTGCTAGATAATCAAGGTGATGATATAGTGCGCCAAGGTGGGGTCGTCGCTTTTGTTGGGCCGACAGGCGTTGGAAAGACGACAACAGTGGCTAAACTAGCCGCGCGTTTTGCCGCTCATCATGGTGCAGATCAAGTTGCATTGATCACAACCGACCATTATCGCATTGGAGCCTTTGAGCAATTGGCAACCTATGGCAAAATAATGGGGTGTCCAGTAAAGCAAGCTCATGATCTCAATGAGTTGGAACAAATTCTTTATCAGTTCCGTAATCGCAAGCTAGTATTGATAGATACGGCTGGTATGGGTCAAAGAGATTTAAGACTTTTTCAACAACTTGATAATTTAGCTGCAAATAGCAGATTACCTATTCGCAGTTATCTGGTACTGTCATCTACAGGGCAAAGAAGAGTCTTGGAAGATGCTGTAGCGCAGTTTAAAAGGATTCCATTATCGGGTGCAGTGCTTACTAAACTCGATGAATCAGTATCTTTAGCCCCTGCATTGAGTGTTTTGATACAAAGTGGGTTACCATTAAGTTATGTTACTGATGGCCAAAGAGTTCCAGAAGATATGCAAGTGGCCGATACTTTAGCGTTAGCAAGTAAAGCATTATCGGTTTTAGATAGAAAACCAGCAGTAATAAATAGTGAACGGTCAGATGAAAGGGCCTATGCATTTGAGTAAAGCAATGAGTCGGGATCAAGCAAGTGGTTTACGTATGATGAATCAACCTTATAACGAAAAAGTAAAAGTAATAGCCGTATCTGGTGGTAAAGGTGGCGTTGGTAAAACCAGTGTTTCAATTAATACCGCTGTTGCGTTAGCAGAGAAAGGGAAGCGTGTACTCGTTCTCGATGCCGACTTAGGTTTGGCGAACGTGGATGTCATGCTAGGTTTGCGTGCCGAGCGTAACTTATCTCATGTTCTTTCTGGTGATGCTGAACTGGATGACATCATAGTTCGTGGCCCTAAAGGCATAGGTATTATACCTGCAACCTCAGGAACACAAGCTATGGTCGAGCTTTCTCAGGCGCAGCACGCTGGTCTTATTCGAGCGTTTAGTGAGATGCGTACTCAGTTTGACATACTGATTGTCGATACTGCAGCGGGTATATCTGATATGGTGCTAAGCTTTTCAAGAGCATCACAAGATGTATTAGTTGTCGTATGTGATGAACCTACGTCAATTACCGATGCTTATGCACTGATTAAGATTTTGAGTCGAGAGCACGGCGTCTTCCGATTTAAAATAGTTGCCAATATGGTGCGAAGTTTACGTGAAGGGATGGAACTCTTTGCTAAACTTAGTAAAGTTACCGATCGATTTTTAGATGTAGCGTTAGAATTAGTTGCTACAATTCCATTTGATGAGAACTTAAGAAAATCGGTTCGTAAACAGAAATTGATTGTAGAGGCATTTCCAAAGTCGCCAGCTACGATTGCTTACCACGGTTTAGCCAACAAGATTATCAGTTGGCCAATACCGCAGCAGCCTGGGGGTCACCTAGAGTTCTTTGTTGAACGTTTAGTTCAGAGACCTGAATACCAGGAGGATAGAGCGAGTGAGTAAAGCCTCTGCGTATACTTGTTTAGATAATAAAGCCTTAATCGTTGAACAGTACGCACCGCTTGTAAAGAAGATTGCTCACCATTTGCTCGCACGTCTACCGGCCTCTGTGCAGATAGATGATCTCCTTCAAGCTGGAATGATGGGCTTACTTGAAGCGTCTTCTAAGTTTGATGGCAGTAAAGGCGCTAAATTTGAGACCTTTGCAGGTATTCGAATTCGAGGTTCGATGTTAGATGAGATACGCCGGGGGGATTGGGTACCAAGATCGGTTCATCGAAACCAACGACGTGTGGCTCAAGTTATTGACGAGCTTGAACAAGAGCTCGGCAGAGATGCCAAAGATACTGAAATAGCGCAAAGATTAGAGATGACCTTAGACGATTACCATCATATTTTGAATGATGTTTCGGTGGGGAAGGTCATCGGGATTGAAGATTTAGGTGTATCGGTCGATGTTATTACTCATGAAGAGGGAGTAAAGGATGATACATTTGAATCAATTGCAGAAGACCAGTTTCATTCTGCATTAGTAGCCGCAATTAAATTATTGCCTGAAAGAGATGGATTAGTTTTGTCGCTTTATTATGACGAAGCACTAAATTTAAAAGAGATTGGAGCCATTCTAGAGGTTAGTGAGTCGCGAGTAAGCCAGATATTAAGTCAAGCAATGCTCCGACTAAAAGCTAAACTTAAGCATTGGACCCAAAAATAACGATTACATGAAGCAATAATTAAGAGATCCGTGGAGGAAACCTTGGACAAGAATATGAAGATTCTCGTTGTTGATGATTTTTCAACAATGAGACGTATCATTAAGAACTTGTTAAGAGACTTGGGCTTTAATAACACCCAGGAAGCAGATGACGGTTCAACAGCGCTACCTATGTTACAGAAAGGCGATTTTGACTTTGTAGTAACAGACTGGAACATGCCTGGCATGCAAGGGATCGATCTATTAAAAGCGATCCGTGCTGACGATGAGTTAAAAAATATCCCTGTATTGATGGTGACTGCAGAGGCGAAAAGAGAACAGATTATTGCAGCGGCGCAAGCCGGTGTGAATGGTTATGTTGTTAAGCCTTTTACAGCAGCAACATTAAAAGAGAAGCTAGATAAAATCTTTGAACGACTCGGTTAACCAAGGTTGTGATATGCAGGCGAAAACTTCAGGGCTCATTTCGTTAGAGCAGGCAAATAAACTTGTAGAATTGTTGACTCAAGGAGAGCAATCTCTTGCTGATGAGTTAGTTCGTGAGATTGCTACGCCTATACAAAAAGAGTTATTCGATGAGGTCGGAAGGCTGACTCGTCAACTTCACAGTGCCATTGTAGATTTTCAGGTTGACGATCGCTTGGTTGAACTGGCGAGTAATGAGATACCTGACGCTAAAGAGCGGCTAACTTATGTTATTGATATGACAGAGCAAGCTGCTAATAAGACAATGGATGCTGTCGAGGAATGCTTGCCTCTCGCTTCTGCACTTACAACTAATATTCAATCGGTTAAACCTACCTGGGATCGCCTGATGAGGCGAGATATTGAGCTGAGTGAGTTTAAAACTTTATGCCACGATGTTCAGCAATTTGTAGAAAGCAGCGAGCTAGATTCAATTCGGCTTAAAGAGCTGCTAAACCAAATATTGCTTGCCCAAGACTTTCAGGATTTAACTGGGCAGATGATTAGAAGAGTCATTGACCTAGTTCGTGAAGTTGAAAATAATTTAGTCTCGATGCTAACAGTATTTGGCGATCAACCTGTTAGCGAAAACCCAACAAGAGTTGATAGTAGCGTTGAAGCTGAAGGCCCGATCATGAATGCTGAAGAGCGTGAAGATGTCGTTGCAGGCCAAGATGAAGTTGACGATCTACTCTCGAGTCTGGGTTTTTAATTAGGAGTCATATTAATGTCATTTGATGTTGATGAAGAGATACTGCAAGACTTTTTGATTGAAGCTGGTGAGATACTAGAGCTTCTATCTGAACAGTTAGTTACCTTAGAAAATAACCCTGAAGACTCAGAGTTGCTGAATGCAATTTTTCGTGGCTTCCATACCGTAAAAGGTGGAGCGGGATTTCTTAGTTTGACTCCTATGGTCGATGTTTGCCATGAAGCAGAGAATACGTTCGATCTTCTTCGTACTGGCAAAAGAGCCGTTTCAGCTGAATTGATGGATATCATTCTGCAAGCTGTTGATGCTATCAATGGTATGTTCGCGCAGACACAAGCTGGTGAGGAGCAAGATGCTGCCGATCCCACGCTACTTGCCAATTTAAAACTGCTGAGTTCAGGCGCAGCCCTACCCAGTGAGGGAGGTTCGACACCTCCAGCAGAGCCGACGATAGACGCTTCAATTGAGCTATTTGATGAGAGCCCAGCTGTAGATACAAGTGCTGATGACTCAGGTATTGAATTGTTTGATTCTGCACCTGTCGCAGACGAAACCAGTATTGCGGGTGAGGGTGGGATTGATGAGATCAACGAAGATGAGTTTGAAGCGCTACTAGATGCTTTACACGGTGGTGGTAAAGGACCATCTCCATCTGAGTCAAGTCAGCCAAAAGCTGCACCATCCACTCCAGCCCCTGGAGCGTCAGATGATATAACTGACGATGAATTTGAGTCTTTGCTTGATGAGCTACATGGCTCTGGCAACTTCAAATCAAATGAAGCCCAAGGATCGAGTGATGTCCCAGAAGCTGCACCAGCAGTAGACTCTGATGATATTTCAGATGATGAATTTGAAAAGTTACTTGATGAGCTGCATGGTGCTGGAACAGGGCCTGGTGTTACTGCACCGATTGCTGCCTCTAAGCCTGCTGTCGAAAAAGCGGCACCTGTAGCAGCCCCTCAAGCTTCAGCGCCAGTCGCTGCGCCTAAAGCTGCTCCGCAACCTGTTGCAAAAGAGAAGAAAGCTGTCGCAAAGCCTGCACCAGCAAATATGCCTCAAGCAGAAACAACAGTGCGAGTAGATACCGCTCGGCTTGACCAGATCATGAATATGGTTGGTGAGCTAGTGCTTGTGCGTAATCGCTTGCTGAGTTTAGGGATATCTCGTGATGATGAGGAGATGTCCAAAGCGCTCGCTAACTTAGATCTTGTTACTGCAGACCTTCAGGGGGCGGTAATGAAAACACGCATGCAACCGATTAAGAAGGTCTTTGGTCGTTTCCCGCGTGTTGTTAGAGATTTAGCGCGTAGTTTAAATAAAGATATTAACCTTACCATGATAGGTGAGGATACCGACTTAGATAAAAATTTAGTCGAAGCGTTAGCCGATCCCCTTGTTCACTTAGTAAGAAATTCAGTTGATCATGGTATTGAGATGCCAGCTGAACGTGAAGCTAATGGCAAATCCAGAACCGGTACCATTACCCTTTCGGCGAGCCAAGAGGGCGACCACATCTTGTTAAAAATTGAAGATGATGGCGCTGGAATGGATCCAAACAAATTGAAAGAGATTGCGATTAGTCGAGGCGTTCTTGATGAAGATGCAGCATCTCGAATGTCAGATGCTGAAGCATACAATCTGATCTTTGCGCCAGGCTTCTCTACCAAAGTAGAGATCTCAGATATATCTGGACGTGGTGTTGGTATGGATGTGGTTAAAACCCGTATAGCACAGCTAAACGGTACCATACATATTGACTCACTCAAGGGCAAAGGTACTCGCCTTGAGATTAAAGTGCCACTTACTCTCGCCATTATGCCAACCTTGATGGTTGAAGTTGCGACTCAAGTGTTCGCACTTCCTCTTTCTAGTGTTAGCGAAATCTTCCATCTAGATCTGACCAAAACCAATATAGTTGACGGCCAGCTAACCGTTATTGTTAGAGAGAAGGCGGTACCGCTATTTTATCTAGAGCATTGGCTCAGTCGCATGCAGTCAAACCTAAAACATGGTGATAAAGCGCATGGCCATGTCGTTATTGTTCAACTAGGTACTATGCAGATAGGCTTTGTCGTTGACTCTCTAATTGGTCAAGAGGAGGTTGTAATTAAACCTCTTGGTACCTTGCTACATGGAACGCCTGGTATGGCTGGGGCGACGATTACATCCGATGGTGGCATAGCCTTAATTTTAGATGTACCTGGTTTACTTAAGCATTACGCAAAAAAATAATTAAAAAGCGGTATAGGAATTTGAATGGGCATTAAAGTTCTCGTTGTTGACGATTCGAGTTTTTTTCGTCGCAGGGTTAGTGAAATTGTAACTAAAGACCCAGATCTTGAGGTTATTGGTACCGCTGCAAACGGAGCTGAGGCGGTAAAGCTTGCGGCTGAGTTAAAACCTCAAGTTATCACCATGGATATAGAGATGCCTGTCATGGATGGCATCACTGCAGTACGTGAAATTATGGCGAAGTCTCCAACGCCAATTTTGATGTTTTCATCTCTTACCCACGATGGTGCCAAAGCAACACTAGATGCATTGGAGGCGGGGGCTTTAGATTTTCTGCCAAAACGTTTTGAAGATATTGCAACAAATAAAGATGATGCGATAGTTTTACTTCAGCAACGAATAAAAGCCTTAGGTCGTCGACGTATTTATCGTCCAGTGACTCGTTCAACTCCTGCGGCACCAAGCTCTACATCGACACGTTCTGTGAGTCCTTCATCGTCTTCACCTAGGGTAACCCGAGACGCAGCCCCTGCGCCTCGGTCATCTTCAGCGGTGAGAGCCTCGGGCAAAAAGTATAAGTTGTTACTAATTGGTACTTCTACTGGAGGCCCAGTTGCTCTGCAAAAAATATTAACTAAGCTGCCTGTAAATTACCCTCATCCCATATTACTTATACAGCATATGCCTGCTGCTTTTACTCCTGCTTTTGCTGGGCGCCTCAATGGGCTATGTAAAATTGAGGTAAAAGAAGCACAAAATGGTGATCAGCTTAAACCCGGTACAGCATACCTTGCGCCAGGCGGCATGCAGATGATGGTTGAAAGGGGCGGCGCTCATGGCAGAATTAAAGTATTAGCAGGTAGTGCCGACATGAACTATAAGCCTAGTGTTGACATAACCTTTGCGTCAGCGTCTAAGCTTTCGGGAAGAGATACATTGGCAGTTGTGCTGACAGGCATGGGAGCAGATGGGCGAGAAGGCGCTCGCATGCTTAAATCTGCAGGTGCCACTATTTGGGCCCAAGATGAAGCTAGTTGTGTGGTTTATGGAATGCCTCAGGCTGTGACAGCAGCTGGCTTATCGACTCATTCTATTAGCCTTGAAGATATGGCTGAGTCTATCTTAAGAGAATCAGGAAATGGCTAAGGAAAAGGGTAAAACCTTCTCTGTTCTAATCATTTTCTTGCTTACTATTGCTCTGGTAGTTTCTAGTTCTCTTTTTTGGGATATGAGCCAAAAGAATGTGCTGTTACTACAAGAAGTTGAAGAGTTGAAAAAGACCCAGGTGCTGCTGATGGTACCTGATGAACAAGCACAGGCTGTCGCGAGCTGGATGGCTCAGCACCCTGAAGCTACACAAACATTACTCTCTCAGGCTAAACCTGGCGAGCAGGTTACTCTCGAGATTGGTCCTGGTGCCTTTCGCTCAGCTGCTGAAAGTGATGAAGTTACAGCTAATGATGCCAAGCTTTCGGATCCGGAGCCTGAAATGAGTCAAGGCGTAGGCATAAAAGCGCAAGTGCCACTGATCTCTAAGCAACAAGAAAAACAGATCCCTGTCTCATTGGCTAGAGAGAGTGGCTTAAATGAACTGTTACCTGAAATCGATCAGCAAAGTAGTAAGCTGAATCACGCAAATAATAATGTTCTGCCAATCGACGAAGCTAATAAGGTATCATCAAACCACGAACAGCAAGCTCAGGAAGTATTAACACTTTCTGAGGATAAAGATGGTGTGAAAGTGATTAGTCTGCCCCATGGTGGAATAAGAGTAACGACACGAGAGAATAATCAATAATAATATGTCGAAATTTGTGTATCTGAGGGGCTATTTTTGAAAGTCTGGACAATTGCAAACCAAAAAGGTGGCGTAGGTAAAACAACTACGGTAGCAAGTCTGGCTGGAACTCTAGCAAAGCGTGGCCTGCGTGTCTTGATGGTCGATACCGATCCTCACGCCTCATTAGGTTACTACTTAGGCGTAGACTCTGAAGAGGTAGAAGGCTCGCTTTATAACGTGTTTCTAGCTCATAAACAGCTCAATGCGAGTGTAGTGAAGCAGCATATCGTTCCGACATCTGTCGAAGGCATAGCACTACTACCCTCTACAATGGCGCTAGCGACATTAGACCGCTCTTTGGGACATCAAGAGGGGATGGGACTCATCTTAAAGAAAGCGCTTGCTTCAGTGGAGAATGAGTACGACATTGCTTTGATAGATTGCCCACCAGTACTAGGGGTTTTAATGGTCAATGCCCTAGCCGCTAGCCAGCACATTATAGTACCTGTTCAGACTGAGTTTTTGGCTATAAAAGGTCTGGACCGCATGATAAAAACCATGATTTTGATGGGACGCTCTAAAAAGACTAAGTATAGCTATACCGTAGTGCCAACTATGTATGACAGACGAACAAAGGCTTCTTCATCAGCGCTTCAACATTTAGGTGAGGAGTATGGCGATCACCTCTGGCCGGATGTCGTGCCTGTGGATACTAAGTTTCGAGATGCTAGCCTAGCGCACTTACCTGCTTCTCATTACGCGCCGCATAGCAGAGGTGTAAAGGCTTATGAGAGACTACTAGACTATTTGCTTGCAGGAGTGTTATCTCATGACAAGCTTAGTTGATGAAGCCGTTTTCGATTATTTCTCAGTGCTTCTTGCCGATACTGAGGATGAAAGTATCACAGTGGCCACAGAGGTTAATGTAGAAGCAAAGGCTGAGGCTGCTAAGCCTAATATAGTCACAGATAAAAAAGTCAAAGAAAAAACAGCTTCACCTATAGCAAACAAGCGTGAACTTGAGTCACCGCAACAGGAGCCGCAAGTTCAGCCTGCTTTGTCTAAAGCAAAGCCAGTTAAGCCGACTGCAACAGTTGCAGCTAAGCCAAGGCTGGATAAAGTTGAGCCTCAATTAGATAAACAAGCTTTAGAGCAACTGCTGGCACCAGTCTTTAAACCAGAAGTCAAAGCTGAAATTAAAACAGAAGCTCAAACCAAAATAGAAGCTAAAACAAGCGTTAATGCAAAGCTTGCAACAGAAACTAAACCGCATATAGCTACGACAGTTAAGGTCGAGCCAAAGATTCAAGAAAAAAGTAAAGCGGAAAATACGCAGAAAGTACGTAGCAGTATTGAGATAAAGGCTGAGGTTGAACAGCAAGTTGCGTCAACGCCTCCAAAAGTAACAAAAGATCTACTAGAAACTCTCGATGATGAGTTTCAAGTACTATTCTTTAAGGTAGCAGGTTTAACATTAGCCGTTCCTTTAGTGAGCTTAGGTGGCATAGTTCAATTAGAGCGAGTTAATCATATTATGGGTAGGCCATCTTGGTATAAAGGTGTTCAAACTCATAGAGAGTCACAATTAAATATTGTCGATACTTGTGCCTGGGTGATGCCTGAGAAGTATGATAAATCATTAGCTGAAACCGTAAACTATCAATATGTTGTATTATTAGAAGATAGCAATTGGGGTTTGACTTGCGAATCGTTAGTCAACTCAGTAAAAATTAACAAATCAGCAGTCAATTGGCGCAGTAATGCAGGAAAGCGCCCGTGGTTAGCTGGAGTCGTTAGAGAGCAGATGTGCGGCATTTTACATGTCGACGCACTTATAGAACTTTTAAATGCAGGTTTAGGTAGTCAGGACCCTGTTGGTTGAGGTAGATATGTCAGACGCAAACAATGTAGCAGTAGCAGTAAATAAAGACGATGAAGTGTTGCAGTGGGTAACCTTTAGACTCGACAACGAAACCTATGGTATCAATGTGATGCAGGTTCAAGAAGTGTTGAGATATACTGAGATTGCACCTGTCCCAGGCGCGCCTCATTATGTACTTGGTATTATTAATCTTCGCGGTAACGTTGTTACTGTTATTGATACACGTTCTAGGTTTGGGCTCGCATCAGCAGATGTCGATGACTCAACAAGAATCGTGATCATCGAAGCGGAAAAGCAAGTGATTGGTATTTTAGTCGACAGTGTTGCCGAGGTGGTTTATCTACGTGGTTCTGAGATAGATAATGCACCGAATGTAGGCACTGAAGAGAGTGCTAAGTTTATTCAAGGTGTTAGCAACAGAGATAATGAGTTATTGATTCTCGTTGACCTAGATAAACTCCTGTCTGATGAGGAGTGGATGGAGCTGTCACAGGTTTAATCTACTTTAAGTTCATAACAACCAGCTTCTACTATCCAGCTCCTGAGACTTTAAAGGTCTTAGGAGCCCTATCTTTATAGAGTCTTATTCATGACCAGTGATGGAATTTTAATTGCGGCATTAGTGTATGTATTAGTCAGTCTTGGTTTCTTGCTGTATCAGCAAAAACAGACAAAGAAACTTGCTGCAAAAGTTGAGGCTTTGACGTTATTAATTAAAGAGAGTGACCGACAGCGTGAAACAGTAAAGCGAGAGCTTCAAGAGTTAAGAAGTGGCACTATTGGCGTAGGCAAGCGGATGTTAGAACTTGAAAAACGCACTTCAAAGCATGATGCCAAATTTGATGAGGCCAGCCAGCAAGATCCTCAAGCCAAACTTTACTCGCGAGCAATGAAAATGGTTGATTTAGGGGCAGGTGTTGAGGAGTTAATTCAAGAGTGTGAAATTCCAAAGGCAGAAGCCGAGCTATTGATCCGACTACATGGAAAAGGCTAGTAAGCCTCTAGCATCTAGTTCCTAGTATCCTAGTAGCTAGGGCAATTTAAACCTCTTCCACTATTTTCTGATGCATATTATCCCACTTGTCAGGAAACTTGCCATCGAGCATGTAAGCAAATGCAATTAACTCTGCAATCAAAAGGTAGAGTTCTTTTGGGATCTCCTCTCCTAGTTCTAATCGCTGTAAAAAATCACTCAAATGTGGATCTTTGTGTATGTGTATACCAGCTTCTTGGGCGATAGCGATTATCTCATCGGCGAGGAGACCTTTACCAGAAGCTGATACCGTTGGAGCGCTATGGCCATCAAAGCTAAGTGCTACGGCTTCTCGCTCATTTTTCTTGTTAGATTCATCTTTCATCTTATTTCCATTTATTAGAGCCTCGGGGCAAAAGCACCCTCCTACAAATAATTATGCCTGTCATCCTGAACTAGTTTCAGGATCTGGCTTGTGGCAGCCAATGTGTCGGCGTCGTCTTTGCCTTACTAAGCTTTAAAACCTTCTTTGACCTATAGCCCCCTCATCTATACTTTGACCTTCACTAAAAAGTGCTCACCAGGCAAAAGAGTCGCAGGCACTTTTGCAAACTTAGTTTCGACAGTGTCTGGTCTTAAGCCTATGTCACCAATTTTTTTTACTAATGGAGGCAATAGTTGCTCAATCCTGGTTAATAATGCATGGTTATCCCCATTAAAAAGCATCTTCAATCGAGCGTTTTTTACATTAGCTTGAATGAGCAGTGGCCCTTCATTAAGGTTGAATTTCAACTGAAGGCGCCAGTGGTTACTGTTTTCATCATCGTTATCAACCTCTTTACTAAAGTGACCCTCTAGTTGCTCTTGATGCTGATTGAGTGAATAGGGGAGGGTGAAATACCAGTTAGCCGCTGTGCTAGTGTCATTACTCGCTTGGGAGTATATATTTAAATTGGAAACTAGCTTTCCTATGGTTTCTGTCGCCCCAGCTTTATCTAAGCTATTTAATAAAGCACTCTGGTTGCTCAGTTGGGCCTGCAGTTTATGCAAGTGCTTTACAGCTGAAATGTTCGCTTTACTCGTGTTGCCTGTATTGTTAGCTCTAACACCAAGAAGTAGCTGAAACAGCAAAGAAACTGAGTTCATGTGAGAAAAGCCAGACAAGCTTTGACTCTGCATTGTTATGGGGGAGTTTATATTAAGTAAGCCAGCTAACTCCTGTCTGATTGTGTTTGGGATTGCCAGAGCACCAAGTGGTAAAGGTTTCAGCTGTGGAATTATAAGTGCAAGTTTTGAGAATAGATTGTCCAGCGGTTTATTCGTGCTTACACTCTTTGCTAATATATTCTCATAAGGTTGACTTAGATTAGATGCGTTTATCGTTGATGAAGTTGCAGCTGATGAGTTTGCAACGGAAGGCTTTGTAAGTACAGTCTCAGGCAGGCTCCCTGCTTTACCTAGGGCTTTTTCAAGATGATTTTGTATGAGGCCTGGTTTAGCTGCTTGAATTGCAGTTTGTTCTTTAGCCTGCTCTTGGGGCAGTCCTAACTTATCTACTTTGGTTGAGCTCGATTGGTTCGGCATTATCTTTGATTGGATGTCATGGCCTGGCGTTGATTTCAACAACGGATTAGTGAATTCTTTATTCGAACTCTGCATTGCCCCAGTATCACTGCTACTCAATAGCTTAAATAGCTGTGAGTAGATATTTGAAATCTCTGGCTTTGCAATAATCGTCTGCTGAAGGTTAACTGGTGAGCTCATATTAGATGCCGTTTCTGGCGATATTTTGATGTTGAGGTCACCGAGCTGTGGTTTTAATGTGAGCATCCACTGTTTGTTCTGGTAATGAATACTGGGTATGACAGTTAAGCCTGTAGATTTGCTAGCACCATTAGTAGCACTATTAGTAGCAGCCAGAGCAGTCAGCTCATGTAGCGTTTTAGGTGGTAAAGGTATTTTACTTTCATTAGCAAAGATAAGGTTTTGATGGATAAGAGAAGCTTTGGGCAATATATAACCCTGCTCCCGAGCACTAATCTGTTGTAACTGTTTAAGGTTGATATTTTGCTCAGTAATCAGCTGTTGTAGTGCTTTTGGCAGTGGTATTGATATGGGCTTACCTAAAACTAATAGTGTTCCTCTATGGGCGGATATATCTGTAGCTTTTATTTCACCGGTTTGAGTCACTGCAGGGCTAGCCTTAGAGAAACCTGATAAGGCGCTAATTATTTGGCTATTGAGCAAGTATGAAACTGAAGCTTTAGCAGTAGCTCTGTCTGCAGTGGTCTGAAAAGTAACTTGATAACGTATTGAATTAACCACAAGAGTATCAGACTTGCTACTGAGTTTGAGAGATACTGGTATTTGGACTTCATTAGCGTTTACGTTGGCTGTTACTGAGTTTGCTGCCGTCTTTGAAGCGCCACTCGCTATAGGCGAACTGCCAGTTGCCAAACTTGTTTGTGCACTGTTGTTACTGGGCGCTTGTGGCTGTGTTGCATCTATAGGTGTCGCACTCTTAGGTGTACTAGACACATTGGGATGAGTTATCGAACTGAGTGGATCTACCATCAAAACATCCTATCAACATATTTAAATTTACATTTTTTATGATTTTAAGTTTGATCTATTTCTATGGCTAAGTATCCTTAGCACTCTTGTAACGAAAATCACACTCAGCAGTCTAGTTAGTTACACTTATATCTGAAACGCACTTAGCTCATCTTGTTATCGACTTGATGCCTCAGGCCTTTAGTGTTTCGTATAAACTATCTACTTTTACTATAGTGTGTAATACCTACAGTTTATAGGTTCAGTGCTCTGGCCTATATTAAAGGGGAAGTGCTGATAAAAGGGGGCAGATAAGACTGTCCGAATGCTCAAACGTTATACCGATAGTTATTAGTTGTAGTAGCTGAAATGGATTCGGCTGCATTATCGAAGAGATGAATATGAAGTTTAGATGGATAGCATCATTTGTAACGGCCCTCAGCTTATTTCATGGGCAGCTATTTGCTGAAGAGGGCGGTTTAATCTCGAGCCAGCCTCCAGCGGATAGCCCTGCATTGCACCAGAAGAGTATTAATTTACCCAATACAGTTAACGACAGTACGGATAAACAGAGCACTACAAGTAAGACGGATACAAGTAAGACCACTATAAATAAGACCACCTTAACCCATAGCGCTGAACTTGCGGCTTCGCCCCTTGAGTCTAGTCAAGAGCAAGTAAAAGCAGATGAAGCGACTGTAACCATTAGCTATACCGATGAAAGAGATCCAATAGAAGGCTTTAATAGAGCCATATGGGATTTTAATTATTTATTTATGGACAGGTATTTCTATCGCCCGGTTGCTCATGGCTACAATGACTATATTCCTATGCCAGTAAAAACTGGGGTTAATAATTTCGTATTAAATCTTGAAGAACCCAATGCGATAGTCAATAACACCCTACAAGGGAAGTGGGGCTGGGTTGCAAATGCTGGAGGCCGTTTTACAATCAATACGACCTTAGGTTTGTTGGGGGTTATCGATGTAGCAGATATGATGGGCTTACCCCGTAAACAAGACGATTTTAATGAAGTTTTAGGCTACTACGGTGTCCCTAATGGTCCCTATTTTATGGCACCATTTCTAGGACCTTATGTTACACGTGAACTCGCATCTGATTGGGTAGATGATCTATACTTTCCTTTATCAGAGCTTACTATATGGCAATCATTGCTTAAGTGGGGCTTGAAAAGCCTGCATAGTCGTGCATCAGCTATCGATCAGGAACGCTTAGTTGATAATGCACTAGATCCATATACTTTTGTTAAAGAAGCTTATTTTCAACATATGGACTATAAGGTGTATGATGGAAATGTTCCTGTAGATCAAGATGAAGATGATCTACTCGATGAATATATGCAGGAGCTAGATTAAGAAGACTAGAGTATTATTAACTCAATAGGTCTTCTATAAAAAGGACCATTGATGGCGCTAGAAGAGTTAGTAATATTACTTGTTGAAGATGACCCCGTTTTTCGAAGAGTCGTTGCCACCTTTCTTAATAGCAGGGGGGCAACGGTCATAGAAGCAAACGATGGTGAGCAAGGGTTAGAAAAATTTAGACAGTTTGCATTTGATATCGTACTTGCAGACTTAAGTATGCCCATCATGGGCGGCCTAGACATGCTAAAACAGATGTCAGAGCTTAATGCTAATATCCCCTCTATTGTGATCTCAGGTAACCAGGTTATGGCTGATGTGGTCGAAGCACTACGTATTGGCGCGAGCGATTACCTGGTCAAGCCGGTATCAGATCTTTTTCTGATTGAAAACGCGATAAAACAGTGTTTAGAGTCTGTTATCTCAAAAGAGGTTCACCTTGAAGATATCGAGGAGCTATCTTACCAAGAGCTACAAGATAATTTAGCCTTACTAGAGCAAAATGAGGAGGCAGCTAAAAGTGTGCAGCAGCAACTGTTTCCCCCTTCCCAAATTAATTATCTGACAGCAAAAGTTGACTACAGCCTATTTAAAACCGATGAGGTGAGTGCTTACTTTATTGATACAGTCAATGTCGGTGACAATCATCTTGTTATGTATATGGCGCACTTTCATCCGCAAGATAATAGAGCTGCATTTGCAAGTGTCTTACTAAAAAGCTTCGTCAATCAGAAGTTAAAGCTATTTCGTAATGGTACGACGGCAGCGATTATCGAGCCCTATAAAATGCTGAGCTATCTCAATGAGAGAATGACAAAGTCAGGGCTAGATATCTGTATTGACATAGCTTATGTGGTGGTCGAGTTAACTCAATATCGCGCTTCAATTGCGCAGGCTGGTAATGGCTTGCGTTGTTATATCCGCAACCAACAAGGCTTAACGCCTTTAGCCCTTCCTGATTCACTTCAATTAGGCATATTAGATTGGGGTCACCCTAGTGCCCAATTTAGAACGTTAATGCCCGGCGAGCAGCTCTGTATCGCTTCAAATAAACCTGAGCATAAACAGATGTTACTTGAGAACCAATTTCATGGTCTTGCCTACGACAAACAAATACCAACTGGTGGTTATGTACAGCTGTCTTTTTAAGAAGGCTCTAGTGGCGAGCGTTTAGGTACGAGGTATTAGCTCAATACTTGCCTTGATAGTTTTTCAGAGCTATGGATTGTGTGATGAGAAAATATGCTTTTGAACATCTCGAAGTCTGGCGTCGTTCTTCGCGTTTAGTTTGTGATATCTATCGTTTATTCAATAATTGCAGAGATTATGGCTTTAAAGATCAAGTAACTCGATCTTCACTTTCCATTCCTTCCAATATTGCTGAAGGTGAAGAGAGCTCCTCCGCTAAAGATTCTGCTCGCTTCCTATACTATTCAAAAGGTTCCGCAGGAGATCTCGCCACCCAGCTGTATATCGCTATCGAAGTCGAACTCATAGATAGAGATAAGGGGCTGAGTCTTATTGATGAAACTAAACAGATTTCAGCCATGCTGGCTGCCCTGATCAAAATTAGGCAAGAAGATGTGAATGAATCGCCTGTGGAAGATAAGGCTAAAACTAACTGAGAGCAATTGCTATAGGCATGAGATGTATCATTCAGGCTTGGTACTTAATATCGATGTAAGTCATCGTATCTAGGGGGTTATGATTAGTTGTTTCATAATAAAACGCCTCACTTTTACAAGTGAGGCGTTACAGATAACAAGGTTAGTATCAAGTCCTATTAACCTAGGAACTCGTATCTCGAACCTTCTTTAATGCTTTATCCCTTCATGCTCAGCAGTAACTGCAATCTCTTCTTCAAGAATTTGCTCTTCTGTATGTTTCTCATTACCTTCAGCACCATGCATCCAATCTACAAGCTTGTCAGCCATGAAATATAGCAGTATGCCAGAGGCTGCAGCTGTAATAGCGATGCCTGCGAAGATTGACATAGCATTTGCTAGCTGCTCTTCTTTCGCGCCGCCATGTCCAATAAACGAACCAACGATACCACCAACTTTATTTGCTATCGCAATAAATAGGAACCATGTACCCATCATCAGTGATGCGATACGCAGTGGAGCAAGTTTAGTTACCATTGAAAGACCAATAGGAGATAGACAAAGCTCACCCATTGTATGGAAGAAGTATGCACCGACTAACCACCACATGCTCGACTTAGCGTCAGGATTTCCGCCCATCTGAAGTACAGCACCGATCATAAATAGGAAGCCAATACCTAACAGGATTAGACCCAAAGCAAACTTAACCGGAGAGTTCGGCTCATTCTTACCTAAGCGGATCCAGATAGAGGCGATAACCGGAGCAAAAATTACGATAAATATTGCGTTAAGTGATTGGAAGTATGTGGTAGGGACTTCCCAGCCGCCAATCATACGGTCAGTAAAGTCATTGGTGAATAGGTTCATTAATCCACCGGCCTGCTCAAAACCTGCCCAGAAAATCACGGTAAATAGACCCATCACCATGATCACTTTGATGCGATCGCGTTCTATTTTTGTGAGTGGCTCTTTACGAACTTCACCATTAGCTTCAGATTCCGCCTTATCAAGTTTAGCAGCAGGTACTGTACCTATGTCACCTAGTAATCTTTGAGCAAACAAAAACTGAATGATTAAAGAAACGACCATACCAATACCAGCACAGAAGAAACCTGCCTGCCAGTTGTTGATAAATATCTCTTTGCCATCGACAATTTCAGTATGACCAAATTGCGTGTAAGCCCAAGCAACAATAAAGCCAGATAAGGCTGCACCTAAGTTAATACCCATGTAGAAGATGGTAAATGCACCATCTCGACGGTGATCGCCCTCTTCATAAAGGTCACCAACCATAGTTGAGATATTTGGCTTAAATAAGCCGTTACCTAAAATAAGTGTGCCTAAACCGATGTAAAAAACGGTTGTTTCTAAACCTGGGAACCAAGCATGAGGGGCTGCTAGGGTAAACTGACCAATGGCCATTAACGCGCCACCGATGTAGATCGATTTACGTTGACCTAATATGTTATCGGCAAGCCAGCCACCAATAAGAGGTGTAAGATAAACAAGACCTGTAAATGTACCGTAAAGAGATAGTGCGTCAGCTTGTGTCCAACCAAGCCCTCCTCCGCCGTGAGTTTGAACCTGATCAACCAGATAAAGCACCAAAATGGCGCGCATTGCGTAATAACTGAAACGTTCCCATAACTCTGTTGTAAACAACAGGAACAGTCCCTTTGGATGCCCGAGCATCGTCCCTTGGGGTTTTGCTACGCTCATTAAGTTTCCACCTTCGCTTGTGATTGCCTGTAGAACAAGTGTCACTACAGAAAAATTATTATTACTTTATTTTACAGTCTGGTAACTTAGAGCATTAATACTAACTTAAGCTCATGATTAATTGTGCTTTCCCTAACATGGTTGGCAACAATTTAGAAACAGACTATTGTTATATTTTAATATTTGGAGCTATAAATTCTACGAAACCCACCTTATATACCTTTTTCTGATTGCAATTGTCAATTTTGCAGGCGTGAATGCTGAGTATTTAAACAAGCTAGGGTGTAAAGGTGTGGTGAAATTAAAAATTGTTTCATTCGTTATCTATCGTTATTTATGCCGCTTACAGTTATGTAGGAGAACGCATTAGCCTCGAGGATTTTGTCGTACCATATCTGTTCCAATAGCGAAGCGTCGTCTCAGCTCCCAGCTAAGCATCATCTAAGCATTTTTGCGCTAGCGACTTCATAGCTTTTCAGGCAACGCCGTCCTCTTGGCTTTATCAGCGTAGCGTCATCTGACCGCAAGGGACTGCAGGAATGCCGAAGATGCATGGAGCAATTATCGGCTTAGCTCTCAACCCCTATCTCAATTTCTGCCTCCGGCAATAACTCTCTGTATTTACCTGCTAAAGCGGTTTTGGCCGCCTGATCGCCATGAACAATACGGATATGTTGCGGTTTTCGGCGCATTCGCTTTACAAAGTTAATCAGATTACTTTGATCTGCATGGGCCGAATAGCCAGATATGGTATGTATGCCAGCTTTTATATCTATCCTATTACCATCGATATCAACATATCCGCCTGATGGACCATAATGCTGAATGTCTCTGCCTGCAGTGCCATTTGCTTGGTAGCCGACAAAAACCACATCGGCAGTAGGCTCTACTAAAAACCTTTCTAGATAATTCATTATCCTGCCACCACTACACATACCACTTGCGGCTATGACTACTGCGGGTTTGTTACGCTTAGCTAAATAATCGATAGTGGCAAGGTGCTCTTTATGAGTGTTAACCGTATATAGTTGTTCAAAATCCAAAGGGTGCCTGTGTTGCTCAAGGGCTTTTCTAGCTTCCTTGTCCCAAAGCTGTTTGAAAGACAGATACTGCTCGGTGAATTTGGCTGCAAGAGGGGAGTCAACAATAATTTCAATTTGCTGCCATAGCAGGCTATTGGATTGCCGATGAATAATCTGTTCAAGCTCATAAAGCACTTCTTGTGTCCGCCCAATACTGAAAGCTGGGATGAGTACTACACCATTATCGATAACGGCCTTTTCAATCACTTTACGTAAACTGTTACTGCGATGCTTTCTGTTTTTGTGATTTTTATCCCCATAAGTCGATTCAATGACTAAAGTGTCCGCTCTGTAAGGACTTTTCGGACTAGGTAGAAGTGGGGTGTAAGTAGCACCAAGATCTCCAGAAAACACAACACGATGATTATTCCCGGTTAAGTGTGCAGTTGGAGCTGTAGGCCGACTGAGTTCAACTTCGATATAAGCTGAGCCTAAAATATGACCCGCTGGTTTAAATTTCGCTTTTGCGCTGTTGAAAGCAAGATGTTGACTTACGTGATCTGTATCGGATGCATGTGGCAATACCTGAATATTTACCCAAGTATCGTATTCAACTGGAACAATAAGTTGCTTTAGCTTATCTAAGTAGAGGTCTATGAGCCGCTTATTCTTGGTGACACCGACTTTAAGAGCATCTGCAATCACAATTGGCAATAGCGCAGCAATTGCGACTGAGGCATAGATGGGCTGATTAAAACCTGCAGCGATAAGATAAGGGATACGACCAACATGATCGATATGACAGTGAGTAACCAATAGCGCTGTGATCTGACTGATATCAAACTCTATGCTCATTTGCTCTGCAGAGCTCTTCCCTGCCGTTTCAGCACCTTGAAATAGACCACAATCAACCAAAACAGCTGATTGAGCATGAATATTTAATTGATGACATGAACCTGTTACGCCATTAACTGCACCATGATGGGTGATACTAGCTATAGGGGAGGTGGTCATAATACGTTCCTTGTATTACATGCATTTTGTGTAATTGTAATTGTATTTGCTACTTAGCTTGTTATTTGCCTTACGTACTAAATCAATGTACCGCTTTTTTCCTGTAATGGCGATTTTTTGGTTCGTATAGAGGAGGCTAAAGCTGCTTGTGATGGAGTGGCGGTATTTCAGCCCTTCTGTGCCGTGACTTCTTTACGTTCATATACAAGCATTATATCTGCTTTATTTATGTCTAGGCAGGATTGCAATGTTTCTACTTGATACACTAATCGCATCGCTAAAAGAGTAAAACCGAGAAGAGTATGAATATAAGAAAGCCTAAAAAGGTGAAGATTGTTTATATACTTTTGTTAACAGCTTGTTTAGTCGTCAGCGCAGAATAATCTTCTACTGTACTGGGCTGTCTAATTGCGTATAATCGAGCGGGATTTTGAAAGGAAGTTAATCCTAAAGTTAGTCAAGGGTTATTGCAAATAGAGCCGTAATTAGTTAAATCGATACTAAATCGCTCATTCTTTTCTATCTTTCACTTTTACTAGATGCGTCGTTTGACTCGAGTGCTTTGGCTTAAATCTTGGAGATTTATAGGTGTTATTGAAATTCAAAAAGCTCATTATTGCAGGACTTGGTGCAATATGTTTATTAAGTGGGACTGTTCAGGCTAATACCCCGTCTCCGCAGATGATTGAGCAATTTAAAAAGTTACCCAAAGCTGAGCAAGAAAGAGTGGCAAAGCAGTATGGACTCGACCCATCAATGCTTGCCTCACCGAGCGGTACAGGCAATCAACAAGATGATTTTAATAACTCTCAACTTATCAACCCTCGTGAAGTTGAGGATGAAAAAGCCAAAGAGATGAGAGAGCAACAAATACTCGTTGAAGAAGTCGCTCAATTTCTCAAAGATCAAAAAGATAGAGACACCAAAAAGCTACAGCCCTATGGTTACGACCTATTCGCAGGTGAACCTACCACTTTTTCACCCGTTTCAGATATTCCAGTACCTAGTGAGTACTTGGTTGGTCCTGGTGATAATATAAAAGTCCAACTCTATGGCAAAGAAAACAAAGAGTATGATCTGGTTATTAGTCGTGATGGAAGCATTCAGTTTCCGGAGCTAGGTCCAATTTCAGTTTCTGGATTAAAGTTTGAGGACCTGCGTAAGACGGTCTCTGCTCGTATCAAGCAGCAGATGATAGGGGTTGAGTCGAATATCACCATGGGTGAGCTGCGCTCAATCAGAGTATTCGTTGCTGGTGATGCGTATAAACCTGGTTCATATACAGTTTCTAGCCTATCAACTATGACTCAAGCACTTTTTGTCGCGGGCGGTATTGCAGAGATTGGCTCGCTCAGAAATATTCAACTTAAGCGCAAAGGTAAATTGATTGGTACTTTAGATCTTTATGATCTGCTTATGCGTGGTGACGCCTCTAACGATATGCGTTTACGCTCAGGTGATGTGGTATTTATTCCATCAGTAGGCGGACTAGTATCTGTCGATGGTGAAGTTCGTAGACCTGCTATTTATGAGCTAAGCAAGAATGAAACAATTGGTGATGTTATCCATATGGCTGGTGGCTTGACGGGGGGCGCATACCCTAAAAGCAGCAGTATCGAACGATATAATCAACAAGGCTTAAGATCGATAAAAAATGTTGATTTGACCAGCGACAGTGAACGTTCTGTTAAAGCTAAAGCCGGTGATATTGTAAAAGTTAAAACCTCTTCTCTACAATTTGAAGATGCGATTACAGTCGTTGGTGCGGTAGTTCGTCCTGGTAAGTATCAATGGTATCAAGGTCAAAAAATCAGTGATTTACTTCCATCAGTATGGGGAGATTTAGCTTCATCAGTTGATCTTGATTACGCAATTATTATCAGAGAGATCAATAAACACGGTGATATTGAAGTTCACCAGTTCTCGCCATCCCAAGCCATTGTAGACAAACAGCTAAGCAGTGATCTTCAGCTCAGCCCTCGTGACATTGTGATGTTTTTCAATTTTAGTGATGATACTCAAAATCGCTTCGAACTTAACACTTTAGTTAGGGAACGAGTTGAAAAAGTCGTTCAACTTGTTGGAGATAATTCATTATCTAAAGATCTTTTTAAAGCTGGTTTTTCACAACTAGAAAATCAAAAATTAAGAGATCGTAGCCAACTAGGCGGCGTCGTCGTTGCACAAGAGCAAGAGGAAGATGATGAAGCTTTAGCGATTAAAGGTGAAGTTAATCGCATGATGGCTAACCTGTTTGAAGATCCTGAGCTGATCAAGCTAAGTGGACTGATGAATAGAAGTGAGCTGCTTTACCCTATCATTATGAAGCTCAATCACCAGAGTCGCTCAGGGACAAGCGTACAAGTTGTAGCCATTAAAGGTCAGGTATACCACGAAGGTATGTATCCTTTACCTGTCAATGCACGTATCTCTGATATTGTCAGCGCTGCAGGTGGCTTAAAAGAGGGGGCATACACCTCAAGAGCAGAGCTTACTCGTACAGTGACTCTCGCTGATGGATCAAGTATTACCCATAAGAATATAGAATTATTACCCGCTCTAAATGGAGACCCAAATGCAGATTTAGTGCTGAAGGGAAGAGATATTCTCACTGTGATGACAACGCCAGAATGGCAGGAAAATAAATCAGTTGAGATCCGTGGTGAAGTTCGTTTCCCTGGGGTTTATAACATACGTCGTGGTGAAAGCCTTAAGGATGTTATAGAACGTGCTGGTGGCTTTACTGATTACGCGTATCTTCCTTCATCAGTATTTGTTCGTGAGTCAGTTCGTCTTCAAGAGCAGTTAGAAATTAAAAAGTTAGCCGATCAGCTTCGTCGTGATATCGCTACTCGTGGTGTTTCAAAAGATGGTGATGTCGTCAATTATTCAGATGTTCAGATGATGCTGATGGATCTTGAAAACATTGAAGCTGTTGGTCGACTCGTGGTCGATCTATCTGCAATCTCTATTGGTATTGAGCAGGCCGATCTTCAATTAGAAGATTCAGATGTACTTTACGTGCCATCAACTAAGCAGACTATTGCAGTGATGGGGGAAGTTCAATATGCGGCCACTCACAGGTTTAAAGAGGGTTTAACCTTAGACCAATATTTGAATATGTCTGGTGGGGTTAGAGAAAGAGCTGATGATGGCAGAACCTATGTTATCAAAGCCAACGGTTCAGTGATGCTACCAAGTCGTTCAATGTGGTTTAGCAGCGAAGACCGCTTGCAGCCAGGTGACACGATTATTGTACCGCTAGATACCGAATACAAAGATAACTTAACCCTTTGGACTCAGGTAACGAGTATCATCTATAATACAGCCGTAGCATTTTCATCTATCTCTAATATTAAGTAGAGATATTAGCTATAAAGTTTGAGTTAATTCACAAAGAGCCTTAAAAAGTTCCTTGTTTGCAAACATGTTGTACATAAGTTAGCACTGTTTAAATCATTAAGCAGTGCTAACTTTGTACGTTTTTCAAGTTTGATCATCAGTAAGTTAATAGGAAAGCAATCATGGATTTTATAATCCCCTTGAGTTGCGCATTTATCGTCTCCTTTATGGCTATCCGTTGGGTTATTCCAATTGCTGAGAAGGTAGGTCTTGTCGATATTCCAGCAGGAAGGAAACAACACTCAGGCAGGGTCCCGTTAATTGGTGGCTTTGCAATTTACCTTAGTGTGTTAACGACCAGCATGGTGTTTATTCCAAATAGCCAAGCGCTAAATATCTATTTAGTGTCAGCCTCACTACTGTTATTTATTGGTGTTCTGGATGATAAATATGATATTCCGGTAAGGTATCGTCTAGTTGCACAAGTTATCGTCGCTTCTATGATGATTTTCGGCGCAGGCTTTTACCTTAAAGACCTAGGTAATCTATTTGGGTTTGGTTTAATTAGCCTCAGTGTGGTTGGGGTATTCTTTACTGTGATAGCTGTAATAGGTGCAATTAATGCGTTTAATATGGTGGATGGTATTGATGGATTAGCTGGTATGCTCAGCCTTATCTCCTTCGCTGGACTGGCTTTTCTACTTAGTCGTGTTGGCAGTGAGTGGTTTTTATTACCCTTGCTGTTTATAGCTGCCTTGATTGCATATTTAATGTTTAATTTAGGTTGGCCAACTAAGATACTCAGAAAGGTCTTTATGGGTGATGCGGGTAGCATGCTTATCGGACTAACTGTAGTTTGGTTACTGGTGATAGGTGTTAGCGAAGGTGTTGAGGCATTTAGACCTGTTACTGCTCTATATTTTATCGCAATTCCATTAATGGATATGGCTGCGATTATGTTTAGGCGTATTAATAAAGGAGACTCTCCTTTTAAACCTGATCGTGACCACCTGCATCATATTTTCATGAGAGCAGGCTTTACCCCAAGACAGTCTTTAGTCATTATCAGCCTTTGCGCTAGCTTAATGACAATTGTTGGCGTTGTTTCGGAACTTTATCAAGTTCCAGAAGTCATTATGTTCATCAGCTTTATTATTATATTTGCCCTATACAGTTATGCCATCCAGCATGCATGGCAGATTATTTCACGTTTTAGAAGTCGATTTTTATAATTGACTTAATTAGCAATTCAATATTCAGTTGGAATGAGGTCAGATTTGAAAAAGTTACATAGCAAGTCACGAAAAGGTGCAGGTTTTACCTTGGTTGAGCTTCTCATTGTGATAACTATTCTAGGGTTATTAATGTCACTGGTTGCGCCAAAGATGTTTAGTAAGGTTAGCTCAACACAACGTAGCACAGCAGTTGCGCAAATGAAAAACCTGGAAACCTCTCTCGATACTTATCGACTCGATGTTGGGTCTTACCCATCAAGTTTAGCTGAACTAAGAAGCTCGACAAAGCACGGTTGGGACGGCCCATATCTACCTAAAGATGTACCGCTCGATCCTTGGGGTAACGAATATCAGTATCAATCACCAGGTGAAGGTGGTTTACCTTATTCGCTAAGATCATTAGGCAAAGATGGTCAAGTTGGTGGCACAGATGACAATGAAGATATTATCCATCAATAATGAATATTGAAACATTACTATCGCAAGACTTCGCTGTTTCATCAGTCGATTTAGAAAAAGCGAATGCTTATCAAAAACGTGCTAATGGACGCTTAGAAAAGATTCTTGTCAACATGGGGGCACTGTCTGAAGAGACATTGCCTCACCTTTATTGCAAGTTGTTGCAACTTCCTTTAGTTAACCTAGAGTCACTTAAAGAGTGGAACGCTCCTGAGTGGCAGGAAAAAGTCGCTTTATCGAAAATGGTTGAGCAGTCTTGGTACCCTCTTATAAATGAAGAGGGTCATTGGGTCATTGCAGTTCAAGATCCGTTAAATTTTGATATTCAGCAGCAGCTAGAGTTTTATCAAATCGATTTTTCACTGCAGATCCTGGATGATGAAACCAGTGGATTCTTAGCTAATCACTACCAAGATGCTGATCAGCAAGTGGCCGATAATGAACTCTCTACTGATGAAGAGGAGCGTTTAAAGGAGCTGGCTACTGAAGCACCAACGGTTAACTTACTGAATTCACTAATCGGTAAAGCGCTAAAGGCCGGTGCGTCAGATATGCACCTAGAACCTTATCAAGAAAAGTATCGCATTCGTTTTCGTATCGATGGGGTATTACAAGATATTGAGATGCTTCCTGCGAAGATGCGCTTGCCAATTGCATCACGTTTGAAAATTTTATCAGGCATGGATATCGCCGAAAAGCGTAAGCCACAAGATGGTAAAATCGAGATGAAGATCGCTTCTGAAGAGTTCGATATCCGTGTCTCTGCTTTGCCTGTTAATGATGGTGAAAGTATAGTGATGCGCTTCTTGCGAAAAGAAGCGATCAAGTACGATATGGATGTACTTGGCCTCTCCGGTGATATTCGTAACTTGATTGAGGAAGACCTTAAAACCACTGCGGGCGTCATTCTGCTAACGGGGCCTACAGGTAGTGGTAAGACGACCAGTTTATATACCTTCCTTAACTCAATTAATAACAGCGATGTAAAAATAATTACACTCGAAGATCCTGTCGAGTATCAACTTGAAGGGGTTAATCAAGTTCAAGTGCAATCTGAGATAGGTTTTGACTTCTCAGCAGGTCTTCGAAGCATAGTAAGGCAAGATCCCGATGTGATCATGTTAGGTGAAATTCGAGACTCTGAAACAGCACAAATTGCCATGCAGTCTGCTCTAACGGGTCATTTAGTATTTAGTACAGTGCATACCAATGACGCTGCAAGTGCTTATACGCGTTTGATTGACTTAGGAGCCGAAGAGTTTTTGCTCAATGCGGCGATTACCTCCGTTATCGCACAGCGACTGGCTCGAAAACTATGTCAACACTGTGCTGCACCTCACCCTGATGCGGCCGGAGTAATAGAAAAATATCAGCTTAATGACTTAGCCAAGCAATGCGGTGTAGATATCAACCTTCATGTACCACAAGGTTGCGAACACTGTAATCATAGTGGCTATAGCGGACGAATTGCGATTGTTGAGTATCTGCGTTGTGACGACGAGATTAAAAAATTGCCTAAAGATAAGCATTTCCCATTAGTTGCCCGCGAAACGGCTAAGGCGAGGGGATACCGTAACCTTCTTGAAGATGGTTTTTACAAGGCAATGATAGGTACCACTTCAATAGAGGAAGTGTTGAGGGTTGCTGGTTAAATGGCGCAATATACGTATAAAGCTTATGACAGTAGCGGCGCTGTAGTCAGTGGAGAACTTGAAGCAAGTAGTGCAATTCAAGCTAAAGAACAGCTAGTTAAAGACAAACTTCGCCCGGTTCAACTCACTGAAAAAAAGCCCGCTGCAGAAGGTATAAAGCTTAGCTTTGGCAATAGTAATATTGTCACGCTAGATGATGTCGAATTTGTCACTGCTGAGCTGAGTTTGTTGCTTAACTCAGGGGTTAAAATTGATAAAGCCTTGTCTGTGTTGGCAAGGACTAAATCGGGCTCAGCTTTGGCGGAGCTATTAAACAAGCTGTCTAACGACGTGCGTAAAGGTCAAAGTCTCAGTGATGCGATGGCCAAGCATCCGAAAGTGTTTGATAACTTGTATATCAACCTAGTTACCATCGGTGAGTCCAGTGGTAATTTGGTCGCGGTTTTTGCCGGGCTTGCACAAGATCTGAAGTACCGCAAAGAGCTTAAAAGTAAGATCACTCAGGCGATCGCCTATCCAACCGTGATTTTACTGGTTTGTATCTGTTCAGTTTTATTCATCTTCAACTTTGTGGTACCTAAGTTAACCGTGATGTTTGCTGATGCGGCTGAATTACCGATTTATACTGAAATACTGCTTGGTGTGTCTGACTGGATCCAGTCTTATCAAGTCCATCTGTTTGTTGTTGTTGCTGCAATCGCCTTTGGTTTTCGCTGGATGATGCAACAGGGACATTTTGCTCATAAGTTTGATGATGTATTGCTTCAGCTGCCTATACTGCGCAACACTGTCAATCTCATTGAGCGTATCCGTTTTGCCAGTAGTATGTCTTTGATGCTCAATTCCGATGTGAAGCTCGATCAGGCCTTAGTTTTATCGGCTGGCAGTGTGAAAAACCGTGTGATAGCGCGTAACCTATCGGGTGTTAAAGACAAGGTACGTAAAGGTGAGCCAATCACTAAAGCACTTAAACAAAGTGGATTGTTTCCCGATCTGTTTATGTCACTGTTAGAAGTGGGTGAAGAGAGCGGCAAAATGGCGCCAGTTTTTGAAGAGATATCAGATCGCTCTCGCACAGAGTTCTCTAATTGGACCGATAAAATGACCAGCATGATCGAACCTTTAATGATCCTATTTATGGGTGGCATTGTTGGTTCTGTCGTCGTAGTCATGATGATGAGTATCGTATCTGTTAATGATATCGGCATCTAATGCATGGCTAAATCTCACCTTAAACTACCAGCTGACTTTAGTTCAGAACTAAAAGCTAAAAACAAGCAGAGCTTTGCCCAAAACCAAAAGTTAAGTGCTAAGGGGTTTACCCTTATAGAACTCATCGTAGTCATGCTGATTATGAGCATAGTACTGTCTTTAGTTGGCCCATTAACCTTACGTATGTTAGATCGCGCACAAGCCCAGTCAGAATTGATTAGTTTTAAGAATAGTATAAGCAAAGTCAGTTATATTGCCTTTGCTAGTGCGACAGAGCATTCATTTGAATTAAATAAAGACCAATTGATTGTTTATAAAGCTAATCGCGAACTTCAACAAACCAAGTTCGATTACTTAAGCTTTGCACCGCAAACGATTACGTTTAATAGTCGTGGTTACCCCTATCCTGAGACCATGGTAATAGAGCTACCGAATAAGAGTGAAGAGGTTAACCTTTTTAAGCTCGTTGAGGGTGTTGATGCACGTATCGAAGAGTAATAGCGCTTTGTCTAAAGGTGCCTTGTATAACAATACTTTGCATAAAAGTGCTTCGCGTAAAAAGACGTTGCATAATAGCCGCAGACAAAGCAGCAAGTTAGTTAACCGCTCGAAAGGCTTTACCTTAGTCGAAGTGATGATCGCTGGAGTGATATTGATCATGACGGTTACTGCTATGACGATGGTTTATCGCACGGCAGCGTTATCGAGTGGTAAAGCATCAGATAATGTTGAGTTCAGTGCCAGTGTCGGTATGATTTTCAATACTATTCAGGGCCATGTACGTGGAGGTAATGCGACTGAAGCTATGAGTGGTGATGGGCATTTAGCTGGCGTTGATTATCGCTGGAGTACTGAGCTGATTACTAAGAAAGGCGCAGCAGAAAAGTTTGATATCGATGAAGGTGACTGGGTTGAACAACCTGTTCGATTTTACCTGTGGAATGTCGAATTAATTGTTTCTCAAGGCAGTAAAGAGCGAGTATATAACTACAAAGAGCTGAGCTGGGAAAGGTAAGCTTTAGCTACGAGCTACGAGCTACGAGCTACGAGCTACGAGCCAGCCTAATATCCAGAAGTTAAGAGCCAAGGGCTGGATGCTGAAACAAGTTCAGCATGACAGTGGCAAACTTAAAACTTAAAACTTAAAACTTAAAACTTAAAACTTAAAACCGAGATCGAGTGAAAAAACAAAGCCAACTAATCAACAGACTCTCAAAGGGCTTTACCTTAGTTGAGTTACTTATCTCCATGACCATACTATCTATGATCATGTTGCTGGGCAGTTGGAGCTTTTCACTGTTTACTACAAACTGGGAAGGGCGCTTAGGTCATTTTTCTAAGAATGTCTCACAGACCAAAGACTATATCTTGATGAATGATATTGTTAGCTCGATTATTCCCTACGTTTATCGGGTTTCTAACAATCCTAGGTACTATTTCAAATCGACCCCCACCGAGATGTATGCGGTGACTCAAAGTTCTATTTTTCACCCAAAATCTGCGGTCGCCTTTAAATTTACTGTTGAAGACTTCGAGGATGGCTCTAAATACCTCTTGTATCAAGAGGCTGAGTTAGGTGTGATAACCCAAGGGCAAGAGATCAACTACAGCCACGAGAAAATTTTAATTGCCAAGGCTGATGATATCCAATTTAAGGTATTTGGTTGGAAAGATATCCAACAAAAAATGGCCAGCGAAGATCCTATGACTAACAGTGGTGCTAGACCTTTATGGCGTGACAGTTATGATGCAGAAAAGAGTAATTATATGCCATTGTCAATTGCCATCTATTGGGATAAGGCTGAAATACTCATTCCTATGGTTAATGATCAAGGTAGCTCCTTGAGCCGTATTACCCAGCTTGAGAATCAATAATGTCCATTTATTCGAGTAACTCAAGCTATGCAGCGAATAGCCAAGCTATAAATAGACAAAAGAGGTCTCATCGCTCAAAGGTTGGTCTTTCTCATTGTAATGGTACTTGGCATGCTAAGCAGAAAGGAATCGCTCTGTTTCAAGTTTTGCTGATCACCGCAGTGATTAGTATCATGGCGATGCAGTTTACTCAGACCGCTCGCAATCAAATTTCTATAGCATCAACCATAGTCGATCGCGTTCAGGCACAATCTGAGTTAAGAAGCGCAGAGGCTGAACTGCTATTTTCACTGATAACCGAAAAGCGTCAGCGAGATATTCATTCTAATAATAGCTATGCCCAAAACTGGAACTTCTATGGTAAGCCGTTTGGTTTAACACAAGCCAGTCAGTCAGATCTCGCTAGTAATCAATCTGCCTTCTCTACGAGCCAACCACAAGAGACCTACCGCTTTAACGATGACGGTACGCGGTTGAAAAATTTCAGTCTAGAAGGTCGTGATAATGTGCAGATCACCATGCAAGATCAAACCGGACTTATTAGTTTATACAGGGGCAATGGGGCGACTAAATTCGAAGAGCTACTCAACTCTTTTTCGACGAATCCTAGAATAGACACTTATGAAAACTCTTATGGAAACTATTTTGAAAACTCTTATGGAAATAATTATGAAAGCAGTAACCAAAGTGGTTTTCTAAATCGTAACGCTCATTCGCAACAGAACGCTTATCAGCAAGAGTACTCTGCAGCGTTACTCGAACAGCTCCAACCCTCTATCATGGCCAACAGCATGGTTGACTGGCAAGACGGTGATGATGCTGAGCGTATCAATGGCGCCGAAGCCCGCTTTTACGATACCCCAGGTATGCCGACAAATTTGCCCTTGCAAACCTACCAAGAGCTGAGGCATGTTAGGGGGTTTAATAGGCAGATGCTTGAACTTTTATGGCCCTATATCACCATCAGGCCTCAAGGTTATATCAATCCTATGATAGCACCACCTAGGGTCATGGGCTTGTATATGCCTCAAGACAGGGTGGATGAAATTGTTAGGCTTAGAGAGACAGGACAGTTAGACCAACAGCAGTTTGAAAACCTCAGTGGACTAGAGGTGGATGAAACCATCAACTTTGTAAATAGTGGCTTACTACGAATCGAGATACAGGTAAGTGTTAATCAAGTTTTGTTGACCAAGCAATTGGATATCATGATGCAACCCTATGATAAACACCCCTATATCGTTTACGAAATTAAGATATAATGCTTGGCTACTCATAGCTAAGCAGTGCGAAAAAAGAGTATCAATTGAACTATACAAGAATTAATCAGCTTATAGGTAAAGCGCTACTTTACTACTCGGATGGCTTATATCGCCTGTCCGATACTGGCTTTGATAAAATTGAGCAAGGTGAGTCAAGTCATTTAAACAAGCTGTCTCATATAAACAAGCTATCTAGGGTATTAGTGGTTGCTAGGCATCACTATATCGAGCGTACTATCAGCTTACCGATCACCATTAAGCAAGATGTCAAAGCTGCTATCGAATTTGAGATTGAGGGCCTACAGCAGGAGTTTCAACTCTTCTATAAGGTGGTGCATCAGTCAGAGGGCAAAACTCGCGTCGCTATTTGGCAAGTGCCTAAGGCTATTATCCCTAAAGGGATCGCTCTGGTTATTCCTGAGTCATATCTGCTTGCCGGTTTATTAGCGCCTAATCAGATTTTGCGTTATCTGAGTACTGATGGCCGTCCAGTACTGTTAACCAATACCTTGACTCACCTGTTCTCTAGCGCGAGTGCGAACCAGACTTTGCCAATTTTTACTCAGGCTGCTGGCGTGAGTATCTCTGAACCTCTTGAGTTCTCCTCTGATGATTTAGCAAAGCAGTTAATACAAGGTGTGTTTAGCCGAGGTCAAGCGCTATTTACAGGCTTTTGGTGTCGCTCTGAGCGGGTTAAACGTGACTGGCAAGCACTACTAAAGCCATTGCTACTGCCTGCAATCGTTTGTGCTTCAGTATACTTAGCCCTGAGTACAGCCTATGTGTCGTTTCAATATAATCGTGCTGAGTCGAAAATCGATGAGCAAGCGGATTCTATAAATGCCGTGTTACGTCTGCAGAGCCAAATTGCCCAACGTACTCAAGAGCTAGCTCAATTTGAAAATATTAATGAAGTGCAGCCCCCCTTGTGGCGAGTGTGGCAAATTTTTGCGCCATTTTATGCGCAAGAGGTAACAGTTAAATTTATCCGCTATAACAACGAGCAGGTTTACTTCAGTGCTGAGGCTGAGTCTGCCTCAAATATATTAGAGTCCATGTTAGATAACCCTATGGTACTTGACCCAGAATTCACGACGGCAGTAAAAAAGCAGCGTAATGATAAAGAGAGCTTTATTATCCGTTTCTCACTTGCACCCTATGATGCTAGTCAAGATGAGCATACATCTGAAACTATCGCGACACAGAATACAGCAAACAGTGTGACAGATAATATGAAACAAGCTGCGCAAGAAAGCAGCGGCTCAGGTGCTAAGGAGCAAGTGTTATGAACAATAAACCCTTGCTACTGAGCCTACTGGCCGTGTTATTTGTACTGAGATTTGTCGTTGTCCCCATATTTGATTGGCAAAACGCGACTATAGAGGAGACCAACAGTTTACAAAATAAGCTCGATAAGTCTGCCGCCTATATTGATGACCTGCCTAAGCTGCGGGCTTTTGGTGATGAGTTAACCGCTGCGTTAGCCGCACGTCATCAAGCCAGTGAAACTTACAATGATATCGGCCGCTATCAAATTGCTAAACAACGTCAATTTGAGCAGATGTTTACCGCAAATAATATTGAAATTAGAAGCAGTAACTGGCTCGATCCTATCGCGACTGCAAAAGGGGTGACATTGCAGTTAAGGTTACAGTTTTCTGGGCAGGTGAACCAGTTTATTCAACTGCACACTCAAATTGCGGCTTTAGGTGATAGTGTTCATGTGACAAACCTAAGTCTCACCATGAGCGGGCAGACACCTGAGTCTTTAGGGACATTTAGCGGCAATGCCATCATTCGATTCATGCCATTGGAGAGCCCTGATGCCGTCAACTAATGTTTATAATCTACCAGGCTCCTTAGCGAACTTTACTGACAAGCAAGTGGCTTGGTTGTCAATGGGGCTGCTTTTTTTACTTATTTTAATGTGGGACGGTGCAAGTCGCTTATATGTTGGCAGTGATGACGTGTCGAGTCAAAATGAGACTCAAGCTATTCTTAATGCCGACAATACACTACTGGATCAGCAGGTGCTAGCTAAGGTCAATCAACTCTATGCCAACTATGATCTACCTGAGCCTGAACAAGAAATTGATAACACCAATGTAGTTAATAAGCCAAAGCCTGGCATGTCAGAGGCTGAACAGTTAGCCCAGCAGGGCCGTTTAGATAAACTATTTATCGATGACAATGAATATCGCTTATCAGGTATCTTCTGGGATAAGCAGTATTTTGCCGTACTAATTAAAACTGATGTTAAAACCAGTGAATCTGAAGAGCTCCGTGTCGCTCAACAGCAGATGATGGGCAGTTATACTATCCAAACAATCAGCCAAGCGAGAATAGAATTTGTTAATGGCGAGCGGACTATCATACTCAGCATGTTCGACTAACTCGATGATTAATTACGCTAGGTGTCAACTCTGAAGAGAGTCGCCAGTTAAATCAGTAGATGAAAAGAATTAAAATGATGAAAGTAGATAACATGATAAACAGCAGTAACATAAATACAGGTTCAGCACTTGTTTCAGGACCTGCTCCTGCATCTGAGCCCGCATTAGCTAGCAAGATTTTTACCCGCTCTGGCATAGCGTTAGCGCTGACGCTCTCTTTGAGTAACTGTGCTATGACATCCGATTCAGTCACTGGGCTCGAAGCGACATCAAGCATCCCAGCAGCGGGTGAGCAGTATAAGGTGACTCCCTCCTACCTTGAATCTGATGGAGCTAGTAGTGCTACAAAAGATACTAGCTCTGGAGAAACCGCTAAGGGTGGCCAATCTAATAACCAAGAGTCGGCTGACGGCGCTGCCAGCTCAGTCGCTGAGTTGTTGGAGGAGGATAAAAAGAAAGGCACAGATATTCAAAAACTCAGTGCCTTGCCAAGAGATGAGGTCAATGTCAGTAACAATCAAGCTGGCCAGCAGTTCAGTGATGTAAAATCACTGTCGGTAGCCGTTGATGATATGAGCATGAAGTCATTTCTCAATTACGTTTTTGGTGAGCAGTTAGCTATTGATTATGTCATAGGTAAAGATGTGCCTAATGACAAGATGACGCTGAATGTCAGTAATAAGATCAGCCCCCGTCGATTATTTGAGATGACCCAGCAGGTACTTATGCAGCAGGGGGTGGGCATACGTTTTGCCGATGGTATCTACTATATCTACCAAGTGCCTAAAGGGCAGAAATCTGCCATGGTGATGGGCTTTGGCCGTGATGTAGCCTCAGTGCCTCAAAGTGCTGGCACCATCTTACAGGTAACACCACTTAAATATGGCGTGCGCGGTAATGTGCAGCGTACTTTAGGTAGCTTAATAGAAGCTCAGATCAGTGTTGACTTTGATCAGGGGGTGCTATTTATTCAAGGTGAGCGGGAGCAGATTGTACGTGGCCTCGAACTGATCCAGTTGCTCGATGTCCCCGCTAATCGAGGCAAGTATATCTCGCTTATCTCCCCTACTTACCTATCGGTTAAAGAGTTTGTTACCTCCATTACGCATCTTCTGAAAACCGAAGGGATTGATGTTGCTGAGCAGGGAAGAACCAGTGGTAGTGTGCTATTTGTGCCCTTGCCACAGCTAGGTGCGGTGACGGTATTTTCGGCAGAGCGTGACCTATTAAATAGGGTCGAATATTGGGTGCAGAAAATAGATAAACCTTCCATGGGCACCGAGCGTCAGTATCATATCTATACCCCAAGGTTTGCCAGAGCCTCTGATCTTGGTGAGAGTATCGCGCCGTTGATCAGTGGAGTCAGTTCTACGGGCAAGAAAAAGGAGAATCGATTAGATACCAGTAAAGATGGCCAAGACTCAGGTGTAATTGCGAATAACCCCAGTAAGCCTGCAAGCAGTGTCAGTAGTAATGAAAATATGACCCTTGTGGTCGATGAGCGATCGAACAGCTTGATATTCCACTCATCGGGCCGTGAATATCAGGCAATACTGCCCCTGGTGCGCCGTATGGACATACTGCCTAAGCAGGTCTTGTTGAATGTCACCATTGCCGAAGTTAAACTCACCGGTGAGTTTAAGCGAGGCTTTGAGTTTGCGCTCAGCAGCGGCAATTTCAGTGCATCAACCAAAGGAGCCATGGGGCTTAAAGATATCGGCGGTATCAGTCTCGGCTGGAAGAGTGGTGGCAATGAAGTGATTGCTAACTTTATCGATGAGAACTCCCAAGTCAATATTCTCTCAAAGCCCTCACTACTCGTGCGAGATGGTACTGAGGCTAGCATCAATGTGGGTGATAAAATCCCCGTTAGCAGCGGTAGCTCATCAAGTGGCAGTGGAGAAGTGGTTACCGAAAACATCAGTTACCGAGAGACCGGTATTAAGCTAACCGTTATGCCGACGGTCAATGCACAAGGGGTAGTCATTATGGAGATCAATCAAGATATCTCCAATCAGCTAGCTGGCCAGGTCGGTAAGGGCGATAACCCGATATTCTTCGAACGCTCCATCAAAACCGAAGTTGTCGCAGATTCTGGGCAAACTATCTTACTCGGTGGCTTGATCAGTGAAGATAGCTCAAACTCTAATACTGGTGTGCCTTGGCTTAAATCAATTCCGCTAATCGGTGCCCTGTTTGAATCTGAGGGCAAGAGTAATACTAAAACCGAGCTAGTGATCATGGTAACGCCAAAAATTGTTGAGCGTTCAAGTCAATGGAACAGCATACTTAATGACTTCCAGCGAGCACTGAACAATATCGATCTACAGCAACCGGTCGACGAGCAGCTATAAGCGGTCAGGTTTGAGTTGTAAACTAATAGCTATCAGCGGTAAGTTATAAACCGTAGGTCAAGAGTAAAAACAGATGAAAATTAGCCAACCATTAGGTTGGCTTTTTTGTGCTTAGAATATTCTGAAGCAGGGTTGCTCGTAACCTATGTTAGCTGCTAGTTTATAACAACTAACAAGCATACAGCTTTAGATTCCGTACAAGTTCGTGCCTCACTTTACGGAATGACAAACCCATCAAGTTCTACCTACACTGACATACTGAACTAAATAAAAGCGTCATACTGAACTAACCAAAAGTGTCATGCTGAGCTTGTTTCAGCATCCAGCTTTGAGTGTTGGCTTGTTGCTCGCAACTCGAAGCCCTAGCCGTTACATTTTCCTTGGTTTGTTGAAAGTGGGTTGGCTAATTGTTTCTCTTTATCAATAGTTATTTGGAAATGTTTGCTAAGTATTACCCAATCTGTGAGATAAGGCACAATGTAAGCCTCTTTATGAGTGATTAGTGGCTTTCCCCTTTCTGTTAAAGGTTAAAGCCATTAAAATACTAAGCATATGTATAGCAGTGGCTATTTTTATCCGCGAAGTACGAAGCTTGAAGTTCGAAGCTCGAAGCTCGAAACCCAAAACAAGCTCGTTTTTTTAGATTTAAGCTTAATTTGGTATTTACAAACTCGCGTTTGTGTTTTTTTTGTTCGCTTTCAGTGCATGTGGTCTATGTTTCTTGTTGACACAGTTAATATAATCACTAGAATTGAGGTCGGATGAAACTGCTAATGCTGAAATGTTATTTCTTGTACAGGAATCGTATTTGGTAATAGCATTCAGACTTTAAGTTAGTTGCGATTAAGTTAATTTGATAATTACTAGTCGTTATTAGATTAAGTGTCAGACTTTTATCAGCTTTCTTGCTTTGGTATGCCTAATTGAATTAGGAACCGAAAAAGCGTCAAAAGCTTGTTAGATGTCAATACATTTACGCTTTGAAAATGTTTAATGTTAACCGCTCGCACAGATATTGCTCATTAGTGACAATCTCAGTGCCAATTTTAATGTTAGCGCTTGAAAAGCTAAATAAAAGATAGTATTAATGTCTAGGTTTAAAAATCTAGCTGCACTAATACATCTGTATTGGTGCTTCTTTATGTCGACGTTATGTGTCCTTTATATTGAGTTTTCCTCGTATAAAGCGCCATAAGCAAGTTGCCCATAAGGAAGTGTGGCAAATCAGTTGATAGCTTTATAGTTGCAAGAAAGTAGTTGCTAGTTACTAGAAGCTAGCAAGTGAAAGTCGACAACTTAGTTACAACTAAATTTAAAAGTTAGCGTTAGGGTCTCATCTAACGTTAAATTTAACTTAGGATGCGTCCTTTTATAAATACTCCATATTAGGAGTAGGGCAATTCCGAATTTCATGAAATTGGAGATGGTATGAACAAGTTTTTTAAAATGTCTTTAGTAGCTGCTGCAGTTGCAGTAACTGGTACTGCTACTGCTGGTACATTTGCACCAGATGATGCAACTACACCTACTATGAACGAAAATGCAGTTGTTTACTCTACTGAAGGTGCTGCACAGCTTGCATCTACTGACCTTCAGGCTGGTCCTGTTGTTTCTTACACATTTGGCGCTGCTTACATCGTTGGTGATGAGCTAGAGCTTACTTTTGGTGGTGCTTACGACTCTAAGTCAGTGTTCCCTACAACAGTTATGGTTGACACTGCTCAGTTCGATAAAGTTTCTACTACTGCAACTACTGTTGTTTACCGTGTAGTTTCTGGTCTTGCTAATAGTGGTTCTACTTTCACTCTAGCACAAGAAAAATCAACAACTGCTGATCTTTCTGACAACACTAAGAACGGCCTAGTATTCACTCGTGCTCTTCTTCTAGATGCTCCACTTACAATCACAGCAGCTTCTACAACTAACAACGGTGCGTCTAACCACGATACTGACACTACTGTAGCTAACGCTGAAATCTTCGCTGCTAGCATCACACAGTTTGGCACAGCCGCTGTAACTAAGAAGTTCAATGCTGTAATTGATGATTCAACAGCTGGTGCATCGAAAGTATTCGTATCAGGTACTGAAGATACTTTCTCTTTCGATTACTCAGATCCTAAGACTATGCCTACTACAGCACTACTTGGTGCAGATGACGGTATTAACGATCTAACTGCTGCTGCTGATTCTGTTGCTCCAATCGCAACAATTCTTTCAACTCTAGCTACTGTTGATGTTGCTAAGTACACTTACGCTTCTGCTGCAGGTGGTGTAATCACTACTGCTGATAACGCTGGTGATGTTACTTTCACTGTAACTTACCCAACTGGCGCTACAGTAGCTGATGATACTATCACTATTGCTCCAAAGACTGGTGCTTCTGCTCCAACTATGGTTGCAACTACTTACAATGCTGCTATCGCTGCTAACGGTGCTACTGTCCTTGCTGCTGGTGCACTAAATGCTGGTCAGTGGACTGTAACTGGTTCTGAGACTGTAAACGTTCCTTACATGCCTTACGGTGAAGGTCTATCTCAGGTTATCTACGCACAAAACCTTTCAGCATCTGATGTTGAAGTTAGCGTAATCGCTACTGACGAAGCTGGTACTTCATACGACCTAGGTGTTGTTGCTACTGCTACTGCTTCTTCAGTAACTAAACTAGCTACTGGTATCAAGAATGGTCTTGCTGCTGAAGGTTTCACTAAAGGTAAAGTATCTTTAGCTGTTAAATTCCGTGGTAACGCAGACATCGCTTCTTCAACTGTACAGTTACACACTGGTTACAATGCTAACGCATCTGACCGTGGCTTTGTAACTAACTCTTCTAACGGTGCTGCTTTCTAAGTAACCCTTTAATAGAGTTTTATATCCGACTATCTTGAATAGTTAGATAAAAAGGTGAGCTTAGGCTCACCTTTTTTATGCTTGTTGTTTTTAATTGTTAAAGAGCATTAGCGCAGAACAGCTTTTACGCTTTGGTTAAGACTCTGTGTCTCATTCCTGTATCTCATAGCTTAAAACGCTAACAGCTTAGCTTAACTTTTCGGCTTAGCTTTTTGTAAAGCATCACGTCAGAAAAAACACTGCACTTCAAAAATAAAGCTCCAGCTAGTCAACCTGGTTACTCTCACTATTTTTTTACTTTTGCATTGTTCGACTCGGTTGCTCCCCAAGTCTTTTATAAAGAAAGTGCCAAGTACTAGAGCTTTATGTTTGTTAACTAGCAGTTTCGGCTTTTTACTCATAACTTGATACAATTGCTAATGGTGTCAAACTCTTTTTCAGCATTACCATTACGACTTCTAGCAGTAATCGAGCATATTAAGTTGTGGATAGCAATCGTAACAAGTTGGGGGAGATGATAGTAGCCAATGTGATTTTCTGCTATAAAGCTGTGGTAATAAAGGTGATTCGTTTTACTTATTTATCTCTCTTTATCTCTCTTTATCTCTCTTTTATGTCTATTTATGCGAGAATGACTCTTGATGTTATGAAGCCTATTAACCATTAACTTAGCCTGGTGATTCATTTTCTATGCTGTTAAAAATCGCACTCTTCTCCTTGCTTGCCTTCACATTGGTGAGCTTTAGTAAGCCTCTGGTACTAAAACGCCTGCTAACTGGGCTAGTGGCCCTGTTCTTACTGATGCAGTTGGTTGTGATTCAGTTAAAAGGCGACTTTGCGGCTTATATCGATTTTGAGGAGCTCTACTTCTCTACCGGTTTGCTGCAAGCTTTGTCACTGTTTGATTGGTTGATAGTCGCTAGTACCTTTTTTTTAATCCTTGTTGGCTCGCAACTATTTATCACTTATGTGATGGATGGGAGGCTTGATAGGCATACCGGGTGGTTAACTGATAGGCTTAAGCTCAGCACTAGCTCTAGCACTAAGCTCAAGTTAAGCCATCTTTTGCTGCTAATCTTAGCGTGTATCTCTTTTGCTAGTTCGGTGAGCCTATATCGCTATAGCTTTGTTTTAGTCAGAAATACACTTGATAACCTTACTCGCTATTCGACTCCCCATTTAGATCCCTATTCGACTTCTGATCTAAACACTTACGTGGACGCAAATGAGAAGATTAGTGACAGGCTAGGTGTTTCAGCTGAAGCTAGCAGTGAGTATGTGTTGTCTAGGCTGGGTGATACCCAATTTGGTGATGCCTACGCTATTATTGCTCATGCAGGTGGCGGGGTGCAGTTGGCTGATGACGCGAGTTATCTGTTCGACAAGTACACCAACTCAATGGGCGCAGTAGAGCATTCGATACGTGATGGTAAGAAACTGATTGAGATTGACTTTATTTCGACGTCCGACGGTGTATTGATAGGGGGTCATGACTGGCCGAGAGTTAAAGGGATTTTAGCATATCAAGGCATTACCGATAGAGGTCTACACGATGCTAAGCCATTATCTTTTGATGAGTTTGTAAAACTCAGAGAGAAGAGTAGCGTCAAGCCTGTAGACTTGCTTCAATTAAATCAACTTTTTAAGCAGTATACCGACCTTATTCTAGTGACTGATAAAACCCGTGACTATGGCCAGATTATCGATAAGTTTGATTTTACTGAGCGCTTGATAGTCGAATGCTTTAGCTTAGTGCAATGTCGACGGGCTAAGCGACATGGTGTTATCAATACGGCGCTGAATGCGCATATGCAAAATCGAGATCTGGTCAACTATCTGGTTAGGAATGAGATCATGATGGTGACCTATAGAGGTGTGAGCCCCGCAGACAAGCTTGCCTATGCTAACGCCGTGGCGCTCAATAAACAGGGGATAGTATCTTTGGTGTACACCTCAAAGGATGATATCGACTATATAAGGGCTAACATCGGCATTACCGCATCGGCCATATACAGTGATTATTTCAGCGTCGATAAACAAGTATTATTCACTCAGCCATAAACTAGTTTAGAACTTGCAGCTTAAAGCTAACAGCTTACAGCTAACAGCTTATAGCTACTTATTAATCAATCAGTTGAACCCTAAAGCTGTCATCGAATACTTTCCCTGGTTGCAGGTTTGGATCGAACTTAGGGTTGATCACAGAGCGCCTGAAATCGATTTGGTCCGCAGTGACCCCAAGCCAGTCGGCAAAGGTGTGTGGGAAGTCAGAGAGGTAATAGCGCGCAGTGATCGCTTTTTGCTCCGCTGACATTAAGGGCTTTTGGGAGATAAACAGTAGCGGGACCTCTAATGCCTGCCTTGAGAAGAGCTTGCCACTGCCATGACTTAAGTAAGGTGAGCGTTTAATTTCTACTAACCCGTGATCAGAGAAGTAGAGCATCTTATAACTTAAGTTTGAATCATCGAGCTGTGTTTTTAGTTCAGTGATTAAATGGTAGGTATTGAGAATGCTGTTGTCGTAGCACTCCTCTGCTGTATCAAGCTCTTTAGGTTCTAGCCTTAATGGCATCCCCTCTATACGGTCGCAAAAGTCATTGTGTGAGCCCATAGTGTGCAAAAATACCAACTTGCTACTGATTTGCTTAGTTTGTTGCTCGTTAGCATGAGCACCGTTCAGAATGTTACTGTCATCTAAATGAGTCTCTTTAAGGATTAGCGCTAGCTCTTTAGTAAATACCATGTCGCTCCGGGCGAGTTCATAGTTTGAGTTTAAGAACTTTTGTGTATCGGTATGCTTGGCAATAGCAGTGATCGGTGTATCGTGATTGCCAACAACCCCTTGGTTGGATATCCAATATGTTTTTGAGCCAGATTGTTTGGCTAGGTCAATAATGTTCAAGCCATGATCTATAGTATCTACATCATTAACGTAGAAGCTTCTAGGGATTGAGGTGCGGGTTACCACCGAAGCCGAAAGTGGATCTGTGACTAAGGTGATATGATCTGTATCAGCTAAGGCATCGCTGGTATCTCTATGATAACCATACAGCTTAAATCTATCTCGGTTGGCGGATTCACCAATAATCACCACATAAATATCTTTTGCTGGGGTTAATCGTTTGATGCCTGACCAACGGCTCTCTGCTTGGGTTGTTTCCAAGGCATTGAGTGAGCGGTATTCATAAAGAGAGGCAAGCATCAGGGTGTTGGCGTTAGCTGAAAACAGGTTGATGATTAGCTCTTCGCCATCGGCTCGGTAGCTTGACTCTGAAATTCTGGTCCCTTTAATACCGTGTGACTTTACCTCTGTGGCTGCGACAACCGCAATACATAGACACAAGAGCATCATGTAAGGCATTAATTTTGTCTTGTTATCTACTTTTGTATTGTTTTCTATTTTAATTGTGAAAACAAATAACAAGAGACTCATGGCTGATGTGATAAACACCAGTGTGCCATCCAAGCTGGCAAGGTGTGCCAATGCTTCTTGGTTATTGGACTCTAATACTGATGCGAACATACCCGATGTAAAACGGCCATACATGAGTGCTACGTAAAACAAAATGGCGAAATTGACACTGAAAGCTGCTGCTAATAGATACCTTGATTTTCTATTGTTTATTACCGACATGATGATTAAAAGCGTCAGTCCGCTGATGACTGCTTTAACTAATGCGCCAATAATAGAAACAAAGCTAAAGCTGAACAGTGAAAAGAAAAATAGACTAGAAAAACACAGTGTAATGAGGCTGAAGAGGACTTTGTTTTTCATAAAGGTAGGGCGCTCACTTGAGTTAAAAACTAACAAGGATTATCAATGCAGTTGCAGTTACAGGCACTGTGCCCGTTTTTTATTTTGAGATGAGTACTGCTGGGCTCAGGTATTTTTTCTCTGAGGGAGTATATCTTACTCAAATTAGTGCACAAGGCTATTTTCGGTCATAGCGCCCCGCAATCTGGTGTAAAAGTTTGCATATGGCGGTTAACATTGTTTGTTTTGTGTTCTATAATGATTTCTGCTTTTATAGCCTTGGCTTTCATACCTATATACACAATTAAGCCTACAAAAGCTGAACATATCGCTCATCCAATAGCGAGTAAAATAAGTTGAAATGGAAGTAACTTATTAGCAATTTCATGAATCGCCTCTGATATCAGGGGCTTTTTTTTGTCTGATATTTATTGATTTTGTTTTCCCTTTTCTGGGCTAAAAGCTGCAGAGCCCAAGTTAGGTAAGCATTTGGTTTTTATCTAGCTAAGGTTTACAATCGAGTCTGATAATTGCCAATCTAGATATTTATGCCTCTCAGCTTCTTACACACTCTTATAAAAAAAGTGCAGCAATCTAACGCATTAAAGAACGCCAGTTGGCTACTTATAGAAAAGGGGCTGCTGCTCGGTAGTGGTTTTATCTTTACAATCTTTTTGACCCGCTACTGGACTGTATCTGAGCTGGGGCAGTATCAATACATACTGGCGTTAATCGGACTCTTATTGCCTTTTTCAAACTTAGGTCTGAACTCTTTGGTTAGTAAAGAGCTTGTGCTTAGGGAAGGTGATACAGATAAGATATTAGGTACGGCTATATTGCTGCGTTTAATCGGGGCAATGCTTGGGGGCCTTGTTTATGCTGTGTTGGCGCTCTGGTTAGTGCCTATAGAGCTACAATCACTATTTTGGGTTTTATTACTGGCCCAGCTCACCCATGCTTTTGGCGTATTCGATTATTATTTCGAGGCCAAAGTTCAATCTAAAGTATCAGCAGTAATTAGGACCTGTGTTGGTCTTAGCTTTATGTTGATAAAGCTGTTTTTTGTGGTTAACGGTATGGGGATTACTAGTATTCTACTCATTACTGCTATCGAGTGGCTAGTGCTCGGTGTTATGTGGTTTATTGTTTATCAGCTATACCATCAAAGGGTTAGACATTTAACATGGTGTTCTACTCAAGCTAGGCATTATTTATGCCGATGTGTCTGGCTTATTTTATCGAGTATTGCTGCTGTAATTTATCTGAAAATAGATCAAGTGATGCTGGGTAATATGGACTCCAATGAGGCGGTTGCCTTTTATAGTTTAGCCAGTCGTTTATCTGAAGTCTGGTATCTAGTTCCTGGTATTATTGTCGCTTCGTTTTACCCTGCTTTGATCCGGTCAAAAGCGAAGGCTAAGTGCTATAAAAACCAATTACAATCCTTATGTACTTATTTATGCTGGGGGGCTGTGATTATTGCAGTGGTGATGACATTGATTGCTCCGCCTCTTGTTCCTTGGCTGTTTGGCGAGCAGTACAGCAGTGTTATTATGATATTGCAAATACATATTTGGGCCAGTGTGTTCATTTTTATGCGGGCGCTGTTTAGTAAGTGGATCTTGATTGAAGATATTCCAAAGTATTCATTATTGACCCATGCCAGTGGCGCTGTGATTAATATTATTTTAAACCTTTGGTTAATCCCTCAATGGGGCGCGATAGGTGCAGCATGGGCAACTTTGGTATCTTATGCAGTCGCTTCTTACATCGTACTTTTTTGCTTTGTTCAGACCCGTCCTATGGCTTTTGTGATGACTAAGGCGCTACTCGCACCGTTACGGTATGTTTATCATGTTAAGCAGTCACCTCTTTGATTTAATGCCTTAACAATAATGCCTGTCAGTAAATTGAGTTTCGATTGTATTTAGTTACTCTCTCTAGCTTAACTCTACTGTCATATTGCTGTGTTGCAGTGGTATTTTGGTTATGATTGGCGTAAGATTTCGCTCAATATTTCTGAATATTTGTTACCCATGAAAAGTCTTGCCCGTGCAATCCTTCCATCTAATTTTAAAACCGTGATCAGACACAATATGGCGAAATTTGATTTAGCCATGAGTCGATGTTTTAGCAATAAGTTTTTACGCGCTAGAGCTTCTTGGTTCTACAGCTGTTTTAATAGCCAATTTGGCCGAGAACAACGAGCGGTATTAGCGGGTCGCAATGCCTATGATCAGCAGCAAGGCATCGGGCAACAGTCAAGCGCGCTTTTAAGGCGTAATACCCACAGGATAGAGAAGGGGTTGAGTATGTCGCCTCGTCGTGCGGTTTTCGCTCAAGATTATATTGTTGAAACGGTTGCTTGCTTTAACCAGTGCATTGAATGCGAGCAGCTATGTACAGATGAGTTAAACTGGGCGCATGATGTCTTACATCATTACTTCGAGACGGTTGAGCAAACAGTGATAGTGACTCAAGCCCAATTAAGTTTTGAAGCTGCCAAGTCGAAGTACTCAGCGAGGTTCGGGGACGCAGATAGTGGCTCGGATGTGACTGAAGCAATTAAAATACCATATCAAAAGCATGAGTTACAAAGCAGTGAGGTTACTGCAGAGCAATTTCATGGCCTTTGCCAGCAACGACGCTCAGTTCGCTGGTTTACCTCTGAGTCAGTACCTGACAAACTGCTTAATCAGGCAATAGAGACAGCTTCATTAGCGCCCAGTGCGTGTAACCGCCAGCCGTTTCAGTTTTACGTCGCTAATGAACAAAGTATGGCGACTAAAGTGGCTAAACTGGCCGGAGGCACTGTGGGATTTGCTGATAATATTCCTTGTACCTTAGTGGTTGTGGGGGACTTAAGCGCTTATGCCTTAGAGCGAGATCGTCATGTGATCTATTTAGATGGTGCCCTTGCATCAATGCAGTTGATGCTGGCCCTAGAGACCTTAGGTTTAAGCACTTGCCCCATTAATTGGCCAGATATTGAGGTACCTGAGCAGAAAATGGCTAAACTGCTTAAACTTGAGGCGCATCAAAGGCCCGTTATGCTTATCGCCGTTGGCTACGCCAAAGACAGTGGTATGATCCCTTACTCACAGAAAAAAACGGTAACCGTTTTGCGCAAAGATATTGAGTAAAAGCCCGTGTAGATTAATTTTTTCTGTATATCTTCTGATGCAGTCGACGTACGAATTTGAAATTTGATGAGAGAAAGTACCTTAGTTTACTTTTCATATGTCCAGAACCTAGCTGTTTTAAAACTTCTAAGATTGTTAATGGCTTTCTTAGTCTTCTTATTTGCATAAACCTTTGATTTGCTAGATTGGCTTTGGTCATTAGGTGTTTATGTTTGTTGTTAAACTGGGTATAACCGACGGTGCCATTTGAGCTGTGGATCATGCGTTCTGACGAGCCATTGTCGTTGATAATATAGCTGGGGATATTTATACGACGAGCTTCACCATATTCAATAATCAGTCGGGTCCAGAGGTCATAGTCCTGACATGAAACAAAGCTAGTATCAAAACCACCTATCGCGAGCACACGTTCGCGTTTAACTAAGATCTGATTAGTCGCTTCATTGTAACTGAGCTGCTGTTCTAGATTGATGGTGCAGTCGATACTGTCAATGATACGCTGGCGCTTGCCAAAGTCCCAAATACAACTGCTACAAATAAAAGCATAGTCATCACTGTAACCATTAACTAGTGAGGAAATTCTATTTGGTAGGAAGAGGTCATCATCATCTAAGCCTGTCACAAATTCACCAGATGCATGTGTTATTGCCCAGTTTCTTGCGGCGCAAGCCCCTAGACTTTCTTCAAATCGAAACACCTTAACATTTTGATGCTGCTGTGCGAGCTTCTCGAGCCACGCTTGGGTACCATCTGACGAACCGTCGTCAACTATGACGAGCTCTATATTGGGATAGTCTTGTGAGAATACTGAATTAATAGCGACTTCAAGTAATTCTTTACGGTTTTTGGTTGGCATATAGACGCTAACCAAAGGTTGTGTTGTTACTGTATTCACAGAGTTGAGTCTTCTAGTTGGATTAAGTCTTCAATTTTTGCCCACATCTGTTCAACTTTCTGCTTATGGTCTTGGCCTTTATCGCTTAATACTTTAGCCGTGTCATAGTAAAACTGTTCATCATTGAGAAGCTTAGTTAAGTGTTCAGCTGCAGTGTCTTTATCTTGGCTTTTGTATAGCTGAGCCTGTGCATTATAGTCGCTAAGCAGGTGGCGATACTTATGGCTCCAGCCAGTCGCTATTATAGGGATCCCATTCGATAGGGCGCTTACTAAGCCATGAAATCTAGAGCTGATGACTACTTTTGCACTGGCGATGACGGATTTTAATTCGGTGGCAGATTCAATATATAAGCACTGCACAGGCTGGCTTATCTTGGCCTGAATACTCTCAATTAAGGCGCTATCTCTGTGGCCATCGTGACTTAGTAGTACTACTTTATCGGTAATTGATAAAGCGGTGTCGACCTGATTGACGATAAACTCTAAATAATGAGATTGCTCAGTCTTATCGCCCTTAGTGAGCATTTTATTATTCGGAATAACACATACATAGTCTCTGTAGGCGAGACTAGTTTTATAGACTTCTGTTGTGACTAATGGCGTAAAATCCGGAGACAAGAACACATTGCCTTTGTCCGTTTTGTTAATCAGATAGGAATAAGAGTCTGGATCTCTGGCGAATATTAGATCTACCTTACTACAGATATCTTTAACCAATTGCCCATGGCCAGTCAGCTCAAAAGGACCGAAAGCTTGTGGAAAGAGGACTATTTTTTTGCCCTGTTTGTGCCATTTCTCAACATTCTTAGCCAGACGCTGCGTGTTTTTTAGTCCCCATTGATCGCCATAGGCAAAACCGGATGCGTCGAAAACTATATCAACCTGTGATTCATTGAGTAGTCCAAAGAAGCGCCTAAATTTCCATGGCAACATTGCTAAAGGTTGAGCAAAGTTAAAACCAAAACGATCAATATACGACTTTTGCCACAACTGATATTGAGCGCGGTAATGATAGTCATTCTTAGGCGTCATACACCAGCGAATAGCGTGTTGTTGCATATATTGCTTGATAGCTATTAGCATCAGCTCCGCGCCCTTATTGGGAAAACCAATGCCGCAGATTTCAATTGTTGTTGGTTGTTTTTTCATTACTCATTAACTCATTGTTTGTCAGGGAAGCTGCTCAAGTTCGACTAGACTCGTCACGTTCCCATACAGGTATGTTTCCGGTTATCAATTGCCATTTGGCGCGTAGTAACACTATCAATTTAATGCTGCTAAAAATGGTTAGCGACAGTAAGCCAGGTTTATTACTATCACCATGATTGATTAAAGGTACTGAAGATTGATCTTTTAGATATGCAATTTTTGCGAGTTGTAGGTTGCCGATTTTTACCCGAGTGAGTGCTTTTAAGAGACTAGTTACATTCAATGGACAGACAAACTCAAACTGACATTCATCTACAACCAGTTTTTCTGATTGAATAAATTGACGCCTGATGTAGTCGTCATCAGCAATAATCTTAGGTAACTTTCCTAATCGCGCAATTGCTTCAGAAGATAGTGCAATTACATTGGAGATGCGTAGGAAACGGTTGTAGTTTGATTGAGAGGCTACTCGGTAGTAGTGACTTACCCAAAAGTTACTGCGTTGATAGTTAAAGGCCACTTTAGGCGAAGCGACCAATGCATTATTTTGCAGCATCTTACTGTGTAGCGTGTGAAGGTCTTTACCGCTAATCAAGATATCGGCATCTAACAACACTCTAGCTTGATAGCTTGAGTGTTCAATGCCTAAATTGATGGCATTTGTTTTAGATGCTACTGGGGTATCTATGATTGTCAGTACAACTTCACGTGTTTCTAATCGTGATCTGTTATCAATTTTATAGTTTTCAACTACCTCTACTGTATTGTCATAGCAAGCATTAGTAACGACTAAGATCTCGGAGTTACAGATAAATTCATCGAATAGAATAGATTCAAGTGTTGGTATTATAACTTTAGATTCGTTGTACGCGGGGATGATGATACTGAACATTTTGATTTACCGAGAATGCTAATCAACCTTTCGATAGCTGCATAGATGGAGGCCAATATTTCTGAGGCATAGACTAACAGGTTTACTGTTTCATTAGAATTTCTTTTGTTGAGTAGTTTGATATTGTAGCTTTAAAACCTTGCTGTGAATCTTTTCAAAAATTGCTTTCTATAAAAACCTTCACCTAATTGTAACCGATGTAAAAACTTGACGGTGCTATATATGCGAGTGTCAAGTTGGGCGGGTGTGTATACACTTGTTTTTGTTGGTTTCCTCTCATTTCTCACAAAATCTGTCGATAAAATATGAGTGAATTTGTTATGGATGTGTATTTTTGCGATTAATGCTTATACAAAAATAACCATGAAATGCCTTTTTAGCTAGAAATAGCTGTTTTACTCGCCTTTTACCTATAGGGGTGGTGGTTAAGTTTGGGGGTTTACATTACAATGTCGTGTTTATTTTTGCGCTCTGGTGCACTTTCAATATCGAGAGATAGGTACAGTAGTCAGTATGTCCGAAAAAGTAATTTTGGTGATTTATGGTCGTGGCGGTCATCAAGAGCAAATGCGCCGTTTATTGATCCAGCTAAGGAAAGCTTCTCCTGATATGAAGTTTGTCTCGATTGCAGATGTGCCCGATAAGTTAGGTTCGCTAAAGCATTTAGAGTGCCCTGAACCGAGAGATAAGTTTGCTAAGTGGGGCTCTCCTTTTAAACTTTGTTATGCGGCTAGCGTGAGTTTAGTTCAATGCTTTCGTTTGACTAAACAGTTTAATATATCGGGTATTGTATCAACGGGACCAGGTATGGCCGTTTTACCCTCAATTTTCTTCAGACTGTTAGGCAAACATGTTGTTTATATTGAGTCTTGGTCGAGGTTCTTTACAGGGTCGTTGACTGGACACGTAATGTACAGAGTGTCTCACAGCTTTTATGTACAAAATCGTAGTATGAGTAAAGTATTCCCGAAAGCTGAATATGCAGGGCGGTTATGAATATTTTTGTTACTGTTGGCCATACTCGCTTTGACTCTCTTTTTAAGCAGATTGATGAAATAAGTCGCACTGAATGGCATTTTGTCTCTCAGATGTCAGACGGTAGCTATATTCCAAAAACGGGTGAGCACTTTAGCTACTCTTCAAATATTCAAACTCATTATGAAAACGCTGATGTGGTGATTACTCATGCCGGCGCCGGTAGTGTTTTTACTTTATTAGAGATGGGTAAACCAACCATAGTGATAGCCAATATTGATAGGGTAGATACTCATCAAGAAGATCTATTACGATTTGTCGAAACTAGTGAGTTTGCACAAGTTTGCCGAAATTTATCGACACTAGAGGCGTTGCTGAATAATGTGTCGAAATTTGAAGCCAAACCTTACTGCAGTGAGCCATTTTTTGCTGCAAATGAAATTGCAGAAAGATTAAAACTGATTGATTAAAGCTATATTTAATTTTTAGCTATATTAATAACTTAGGTAATATTGATGTCTAGTGAAATTGAACAACTGAATTCAAATACAGAAGTGGTCTCTTTTAGAGCTATGTTTGCCATGTTGTGGCGTACTAAATGGTTCATCATAATTTTTACAGCCTTAGTTTCAATGATCACAGTTAACTATGCTCTGAGTTTACCTAATGTGTACAGGGCGTCCGCAATCTATTTACCCAAAAGTGCAGACGATGCTGGCGGACTCTCTCAAATCGCTGGTCAATTTGGCGGATTAGCCAGTATGGCTGGCATTAACTTAGGCGGGGGCGGAGCAGATAAAACAGCTGCTGCGTTGGAGTTTATGCGCTCTCGAGCTTTCTTGCAGGCATTTATCGAGAAGCGTGACTTATATGTACCGCTATTGGCGGCTGAAAGCTGGGACCCTGTGAGTAGAAAGTTAAATATCATACCTGAACTGTATGATGAAGCTAATCAAAAGTGGGTACGAGGAGCGCCTCCAGGTTTCAATGTTGTTCCCACCGCTTGGGAAGCCTATGCAGCATTAAGCAGCATGATCACTGTGACGGAACAATCTAAGAAAGGTTTTATTAAGATTGATCTTGAGTATTACTCGCCTGAACTTGCGGCTTTATGGCTTGGTTGGTTAGTAGAAGATCTGAATGCTTACTGGAAAGAAAGAGAGCATGAACAGACTCAAAAAAGCATCGCATTTCTAACAAAGCAGGCTGAAAATGCTCAACTTTCTGAGCTAAGAACAGTGTTTTACCAACTTATCGCCGAGCAAACAAAGACTACAATTCTTAATGAAGTGAGTGATGAAGTTTTATTTGAGACCATTGCTCCTATTGTTGTACCTGAACAGAAGAGTGCACCTTCTAGAGCCTTGTTATGCATAATCGGTTTCGTACTAGGTTTTGTATTGTCCTGTATTCTAGGGTTATTTTATTGCGCTATTCGACCTGTTTTAGTTTTCAAGTCTCATGATTAATCGTTAGTTGCAGAATACAAAATGCAAAGTGAGCTGATTAAAGCGCGAAATGATAAGTTTATTGTTCTGCTACATCACGTAGTGATGTGGTTGATGGCGGGGTACCTGCTATCGGATATGATTTCTGGCTTTTCTTTAATGACATTTGGCTTAGATCTGAAGTTTTCTCTGATCTATAAAACGCCTCTGTTTGGCATATTGTTGTTATTAATTGGCCGCTATCGATTTAAGCTGATGTTGGCAATTCTCGGAGTGATCGTTGTCTTGATGATCGCACCTGTTTTGTCATATATAAAAGTGTTAAACCCCGGAATGTTTTTTTTCGATTTCGGTTATGTGATCAAGCTACTGATGCCTATCACGATTTTTATCTACTTTTATATTATGAGCATAGAGTCAGCAGAATGGTCTTACCGTTGGGCGCAAAGAATCCTTTGGGTTTGTTTTTTCTCCTTGTGCTTGAACTTCCTATTTGCTGGTATGGGCATGGGACAAATAACATATAGCACAGGTGGAGGAAACTCTGCAGGCTCAACTGGCTTTATTTATGCGGGCAACGAGCTAGGTGCGGCTTTCCTTGTTGTTTTTGGTTACGCCCTGCATAAGGTGTGGAATGATAGACCACGTTTTGTGTATTTAATGCTATCTGCTTTAACTGTTATTTGTGGACTCATTGTCGCGACTAAAACGACCATGTTAGCGGCTATTATTTTAGTCTTTATGGTTCCAATAGTTAATGAAAGACAAAACCTGTATCGCTTTACTAAATTTAAAGCAAAGCTAATTATCCCTCTGGTGGTGGTACTAGTAGCACTGTTTATTAGTGTGCTAGAGATCCTTGACTCTATTGGCCTACTTGGACGCTTTCAATTTCTTTATGGAAAGTTTGGGATTATGGGGATTATCTGGTCAAGCAGGGATGTGTTTATCAAGGAATTGATGCACATATATATGTACCAGAGCACAGTTATTGAACAACTTTTCGGGCAAGGTATAGGCATCGGCTTAAAGCATTCTGGTGGTAAGGGATCTGCAGAGGTTGATTTCGTTGACCTATTAATTTGGTTTGGTTTTATTGGCTTATCCATCTGTTTAGCTTTCTATTCATTTTTGCTTGGGTTAGCTGGAAAGCTAACACTGCGAGTAAATAGTGTGCATGCTCCGGGCATATTTTTGGTAAATGGCTTGCTGTTTATGTTATCAGGCTTTAGTGGACACATTTGGATTTCAGGTACTTTAGGTATTGCAGTTGGCGTGATTAATAGCTTGCTGTGGTATGAAAAAATGGATTTTATTAAGAAGAATGCGAGCAACAAAAAGGTGCAATCTGAAGGCCAAGGCCCGCACAATTGTCAGTTATGATTTTAAGATATAAAGAGAAGTGTAATGTTTAAACAATCTAAAATAGCGATTATTGGCCTTGGATATGTGGGCTTACCTTTAGCGGTAGAGTTTGGCAAAAGCTTTCCGACTATTGGTTTTGATATTAACGAAGCGCGTGTTGCTGAACTAAAGTCTGGGACTGACAGTACTTTAGAAGTTGAAAGTGAAGAGCTGTTAGAAGCTGAATGTTTAACTTTCACTTGCGATTTACAAGATATTCAAGATTACAATATTTACATTGTGACAGTACCAACTCCGATAGATGACAACAATGCGCCTGATTTAACACCGCTTGTTAAAGCATCTGAAGCACTTGGTCAGGTCATTAATAAGGGTGATACTGTTATTTATGAATCAACGGTATACCCTGGAGCGACTGAAGAAGTCTGCATTCCGATTATCGAAAAAGTATCGGGTCTTAAGTTTAATGTGGATTTTTTCGCAGGTTACAGCCCTGAGCGTATTAACCCTGGTGATAAAGTTAATCGCTTAACTACCATTATGAAGATTACTTCCGGTTCAACTCCTGAGATTGCTGAGTTTGTTGACCAGCTTTATTCATCGATTATTACAGCTGGTACTCACAAAGCTTCGTCAATAAAAGTAGCTGAAGCGGCAAAAGTGATTGAGAATACTCAACGTGATCTTAATATTGCGATCATCAACGAATTTGCCAAAATTTTCAATCGACTCGATATCGATACTGAAGAGGTATTGAAGGCGGCAGGGACAAAATGGAACTTCCTACATTTTAAGCCTGGATTAGTTGGCGGCCACTGTATCAGTGTTGACCCATATTATTTGACTCACAAAGCAAAGGAAGTTGGTTACATCCCTGAAGTGATTCTAGCTGGCCGTCGTATCAATGATGGTATGGGCGCGTATGTTTCTACGCAGATGGTGAAGAAGCTTTCTAGTAAAAAGATCCACATTGATGAAGCAAAGGTTTTAGTACTTGGGTTTACCTTTAAAGGCGATTGCCCTGATGTGCGTAACACCAAAATCATTGATGTTGTGAACGAACTTAAGAGCTTCAATATTTCCGTTGATGTTTATGATGGCTGGGCTGATCCTGCTGAAGTTAAGCATGAATATGGCCTGTCATTGATCTCTGAACTTAAGCAAAATGAGTACGACGGTATTGTCATTGCTGTTGACCATAGTGAATTTAAAGAGATGGGTATTGAAAAAGTACGTGCGCTAGGTAAAGACAAGCACGTGGTTTATGACGTTAAGTATGTTTTTGAAACATCTGATTCAGATTTGAGGTTGTAATAATGAAAAAGTTTGCACTGATAGGAACGGCTGGCTATATCGCACCAAGACACCTAAATGCTATTCGTGATACGGGGAATGATCTCGCTGTCGCTATGGATGTTAATGACTCTGTAGGCATTATGGATATGCATTTTCCTGAATCTGAATTCTTTACTGAGTTCGAAGATTTCGCTGCCTATATTGAAGATGAAGCGATTAAAGGTAACAAACTAGATTACATCTCTATTTGTTCACCAAATTACTTGCATACTCCACATATGAAATTTGCTTTGAAAAATGGCATTGATGTTATCTGTGAAAAGCCGATGGTGCTTCATTCTGAAGAGATAGATCTTCTAGCAGGTTACGAAGAGAAGTATGGTGCTAAGGTTAATACTATCCTGCAACTACGTCTTCATCCTTCGATTCTTGCTCTTAAAGAGAAGGTTGCCAACGCGCCTAAAGATAAGGTTTTCGATGTAGAGCTTACCTATATGACTTCTCGTGGTAAGTGGTACCTAAAATCTTGGAAGGGTGATAACGCTAAATCTGGCGGTGTTGCTACTAACGTGGGTGTACATTTCTACGACATGCTGCATTTCATCTTCGGTGAGCTAAAGCACAATGAAGTTCACTACCGAGATGAGCAAACTGCTGCAGGTTATTTAGAGTATGCTCAAGCTCGCGTTAAGTGGTTCCTGTCTATTGACGCCAATAACCTTCCTGATAACGCTGTGCAAGGTGAAAAGAAAACCTACCGTAGTATTATGATTGGTGATGAAGAGTTAGAGTTTTCAGGTGGGTTCACTGATCTGCATACTCAAAGCTACACTAAAATTTTGAATAATGAAGGTTACGGTCTGGAAGACAATCGCGTCGCGATCGAAACTGTTGAAATCATCAGAGAGCAGGCATTGACGCCTAATCCTGACAATTACCATCCATTAATGAGCAAATTGGTTTAAACCATTACGCTTCTATCTATATAGCTCTGTAAGCCATGAGACATGGCTTACAGCTGAGATGAGTTCCCTTATGAAATATACCAAGCATGAATCTGCCATTATTGATGATGGCGCTCGCATAGGTGACAACACGCGAGTATGGCACTTTGTTCACATTTGTGGGCAAGCAAGTATTGGTGAAGGCTGCTCATTAGGGCAGAACGTTTTTGTTGGCAACAAAGTTGAAATTGGCAATAACGTTAAGATTCAAAATAATGTTTCTGTTTATGACAATGTCTATATAGAAGACGATGTTTTTTGCGGTCCTAGCATGGTTTTTACCAATGTGTATAACCCACGCTCTTTTATTGAAAGAAAAACAGAGTACAGAGATACACGCATTAAGAAAGGCGCGACTCTAGGCGCCAACTGCACTATTGTTTGTGGCGTTACTGTCGGTGCTTTCTCATTAGTAGGTGCTGGTGCGGTGATCAATAAAGACGTTCCTGCCTATGCATTAATGGTAGGGGTACCTGCTAAACAGATCGGTTGGATCAGCGAGTATGGCGAGCAGCTACCACTTCCTTTGAAGGGAGACGCTGAGTGTGCCTGTGAACATACAGGTGCAAAATATATTCTTAGTAATGACATATTAACGAAAGCGAGTTAATCATATGCAATTTATTGATCTAGCAGCACAATACCAGCATCTTAAGACTCGTATTGATAACAGAATTCAAACTGTTCTTGACCATGGTAAATATATCATGGGACCAGAGGTCGCGGAGCTTGAGTCTGAACTCGCTAAGTATGTTGGTGTTAAGCACGCTATTACTTGTGCCAATGGTACCGATGCTCTGCAGCTGTGCATGATGGTTATGGATATTAAAGAGGGCGATGCTGTTTTCTGTCCTACCTTCACGTTTTTTGCATCAGCTGAAGTGATTGCTTTTGCTAATGCAACTCCAGTGTTTGTTGACTCAGATGCTAGCACTTTCAATATTTGTCCTGTAGATCTTGAAAAGCGCATCCAGGCGGTACTTGAGGAAGGGAAGCTAACTCCTAAAGCGATTATGGCTGTTGATCTGTTTGGCCTTCCTGCGAACTATCCTGAAATCCAAAAGCTAGCTGATAAATATGGTCTCAAACTGATTGAGGACGCAGCTCAAGGTTTTGGTGGGGAGATAAATGGTCAGCGTGCAGGTAGCTTTGGTGATATAGCGACAACCAGTTTCTTTCCTGCTAAACCGTTAGGTTGTTATGGTGATGGCGGTGCTGTGTTTACCAATAACGATGAGTATGCCTCTCTGCTTAAATCATTGAGAGTTCATGGTAAAGGCAGTGATAAGTATGACAATGTTAGAATAGGTATGAATAGCCGTTTGGATACTATCCAAGCGGCAGTTTTGCTAGAGAAACTGGCTGTTTTTCCTGAAGAGTTGGTAAGCCGAAATCAGGCTGCAGAGGCATATCAAGCAAAGCTTGCTAGTAAGTTTAACCTGCCACAAGTGCCTGAAGGCTATGTATCATCTTGGGCTCAATATACCTTACTTGATGAGAATCGAGATGCTGTTATGGCTGATTATAAGGCTAAAGGTATACCTACGATGATCTATTATGGCACTTGTATGCATCAGCAAACCGCATTCAATCATTTAGGTTACCAAGAGGGGGACTTTCCTGTAGCAGAGCAACTCTCAGCTCAGGTGTTTAGTTTGCCTATGCATCCATACCTTGATTCTGATTTACATAATATTTAGGAGTTCTACGTGTCTGATATCTTGTCTTTAATAGGCCGAACAAATACGCTTTTTGAAATGGATATTGCTAAGAGGGATGCTGTACTTCGTAGAGAAGTTGAAGGGTGTTCTTTTTTAGTGCTTGGCGGAGCTGGCTCTATTGGTCAGGCTGTAACTAAAGAGATTTTTAAGCGTAACCCTAAAAAGCTTCATGTTGTTGATATCAGTGAAAACAATATGGTTGAGCTGGTGAGAGATATCAGAAGCTCATTTGGCTATATTGAAGGGGATTTTCAAACATTTGCTCTAGATATTGGCTCCTTAGAGTACGATGCTTTTATTAAGGCTGACGGAAAGTATGATTACGTACTTAACCTGTCTGCATTAAAGCATGTCCGTAGCGAAAAAGACCCTTTTACCTTAATGCGCATGGTTGACGTTAACGTATTTAATACAGAAAAAACCTTGCTTCAGTCTGCTGAGAAAGGTGTGAAGAAATATTTTTGTGTTTCGACAGATAAAGCTGCAAATCCTGTCAATATGATGGGAGCATCTAAGCGCATTATGGAGATGTTCCTTATGCGTCGTAGCCACGATATCTCTATCTCGACAGCACGATTTGCAAATGTTGCGTTTTCAGATGGTTCTCTATTACACGGGTTCAATCAACGTATTCAAAAAAGACAACCTATCGTTGCACCAAAAGATATTAAGCGCTATTTTGTGACCCCTCAAGAGTCAGGTCAGCTTTGTTTAATGTCATGTATTTTTGGTGAGAATAGAGACATCTTTTTCCCTAAGTTAAGTGAGGCTCTACATCTCATCACTTTTGCAGATATCGCAGTTAAGTATCTTGAGCAATTAGGCTATGAACCGCATTTATGTGATTCTGAAGATGAGGCACGGCAGTTAGCCAAGACCTTACCTGAGCAAGGAAAGTGGCCTTGCTTATTCGTAGACAGTGACACTACCGGTGAGAAAGACTTCGAAGAGTTTTTTACTGATAATGAAACTTTGGATATGGAACGTTTTCATAATTTAGGTGTCATTAAGAATGATGCCATTTTTGATGCAGAGCTAGTCGCTTTATTTGAACAAGAAATTGCGAAGATGAAATCAAACAAAGCATGGAATAAAGAGATGCTTGTAGAGCTTTTCTTCAAAATGATCCCTGATTTCGGGCATAAAGAAACCGGTAAATATCTCGATAGCAAAATGTAATGCTATGAAAACCATCTAACTGTTTAGGCAATAATAATGAGTTTTAAAATACCTCTATTTGATCTGAATTTCGGCAAGGAAGAAACCGCTGCCGTAGTTGCTACCCTAGAAAGTAAATGGCTTTCTATGGGACCACAATGTGTTGAGCTTGAAGAAAAGTTTGCAGCGATGTGTGGCAGTAAACGTGGAGTTACAGTCACTAACTGTACCGCTGCACTTCACCTTGCTTTAATGGCCATGGATATCAAAGAGGGTGATGAAGTCATTGTACCTTCACTGACTTTTGTCGCAACGGCTAATTGTGTCAGGTACGTTGGTGCTACGCCTGTGTTTGCAGATATAACAAGCTTAGATGATTTAACGATTAGTGTAGATGATATAGCTAATAAAATTACACCAAATACCAAAGCTATAATTCCTATGCATTTTGCAGGATATCCTGCTGATATGGATAGAATAATGGCTCTTGCTAAAAAGCATAATTTGAAAGTAATTGAAGATGCTTGTCATGGACCACTTTCGGAATATAAAGGTCGAAAATTAGGTAGTATAGGAGATGTGGGGTGTTTTAGTTTTTTCTCTAATAAAAATATCAGTACAGGCGAAGGTGGAATGCTTATCACTGATAATGATGAGATTGCTGACAGAATAAAGCTTCTTCGTTCACATGGCATGACAACAATGTCTTACCAAAGGGCTGCTGGACATGCGACCACTTATGATGTTGTAGATTCAGGTTATAACTATAGAATGGATGACCTAAGAGCTTCTATTGGACTTGTACAGATTGGTAAGTTACAAGCAGACTTAGAAAGTAGAGCAAAAGTCCGTTCATGGTATTTAGAAGAACTAAAAGCAATACCCGGTATCGTTATACCTTTTCAAAACTGTACTGAATTTTCATCTAACTATGTCATGCCTGTCATCCTCAAAGAGTCTACAGCGGAAAAGAGAGATACTTTACGAGATGCTTTACATTCTGCAGGGGTTCAAACCAGTGTTCATTATCCTGCTGTGCATCGTTTCTCAGTCTTTGAAAGGTTTAATAGTCAAGATCTTACTTTAACTGAGTATGTTGGTGATAACGAGATCACTTTACCTATGTATGCAGCTATAACTCGTGAAAATGTTCGTTATATTGCCAAGGCTTTGAGAGAAGGACTGAACAGTGGTGAATAACAGTTTAGTTTTGGTTGGTTACTTTAAAGAGATACATGAGTTAGCGGACCGGATTGGTGTGAAGCTAACAGCTGTTGTTGACCCTTTATATAATGAACCGACTAATCAACTAATCAAGTTATATCCTACAGATGAAGATTTTTTAACCAAAGCGAGTGATGAGAGTGTGTTTTTAACTCCTGACTATCCAAAAGTTAGGGATAAACTTTACCACTTGTATTCTAAAGCTGGGCACAACCTAGTTACACTTATTTGTCCTACAGCAATGATTTCGCCTACGGCGACAATTAATGAGGCTAGTTGTGTACAGTCTGGAGCACATTTATCTAGCAATGTCTCTTTAGGAATTGGTGTGAAAATTAACTGTCATGCAAATGTAATGCATGATTGCACTGTTGGCGAATTTACAACAATTGCACCTAATGCTGTTTTATTAGGTGGAGTGGAAATCGGTCACCGTTCCTACATTGGTGCTAACGCAACTATATTACCAGGCATAACCATAGGCTCTGATGTTACTGTTGGCGCGGGAAGTGTAGTCACTAAAGACGTCCCTGATGGTTTTGTTGTGTGTGGAAACCCTGCGAGAAAATTACGATGACATATCAGCAAGTACAAAAAATAAGTATTCAAACAGAATGTACGCTCCTTCAAGCTTTAAAGCTCATGGACGATACAGGACGAAAGCTACTCATATTGAAAAGTAGCACAGATAACTTCATTAATTTAGTCTCTATTGGTGATATACAGCGTTCTATTATAAAAGGTCATGCGCTGAGTGAGCGACTCGATGAGATTGTAATAGATAAGAAAGTTTTTGCGACAACTGATGATTCTCTTGAAAGCATCAAGTCACTTATGACGAGTATACGTGCTGAGTTTATGCCTGTGCTTAATGAGGGTGGTGAGCTTGACGATGTCATTTTTTGGGATAGTGTTGCCGAAGCTGACGAGTCACATGATAAAGTTAAAAACAACATCCCTGTAGTCGTAATGGCTGGCGGAAAAGGAACTCGATTAAAGCCTATCTCAAATGTTATCCCTAAGCCTCTTATTCCTATTGGTGAGAGAACCATTTTAGAAGAGATTATGGACCGGTTTGAAAATGCTGGCACTGAAAAATTCTACCTGTCAGTCAACTATAAAAAAGAGATGATCAAATATTACTTAGACAGTATTGGTAAGTCCGATTCTATCGAGTACTTCTCTGAGACTGAGCCTCTAGGGACTGCGGGATCATTAAGCTTGTTAAAAGGAAAAATCAAGAGCACATTTTATGTGACGAATTGTGACATCTTGATAGACCAGGACCTTAATGAACTTTATAAGTATCACGCTGATAATAATAATGAGATAACCCTTGTCGCTGCGCTGAAACAGATATCAATTCCTTACGGGACTATGACATCCGGCAAGGATGGGCTTCTTGAAAGTATGCAAGAAAAACCTGAACTGTCTTTTAAAATTAATGCTGGTGTGTACATGCTAGAACCGCATCTATTGGATGAAATACCAGATGCAAAGTTTTTCCATATTACTGAGTTAATAGAAAATGTACGTGCTAGAGGAGGACGTGTTGGTGTCTTCCCTATCAGTGAAAAATCTTGGCTGGATATCGGCGAATGGCCAGAATATATAAAAACAGTAAAAAGTATCTCTGAAGATAGAAATTTTCTAGGTTTATAATGAAATCGAAGCTAATAATCGGGAATTTAAACTCTCCCTATCTAAAGGGGCTTGTTGAAAACCTGAAGAAAGATGATCCTAACCTAAGAGTTGATTGTCTTTCAACTTCATACCCTAAAGTGAAAGCCGAAGGTATTGATAGGGTATACCACAATTACCTAAGTTATATTTGGGTTAAACTTTTCAAAAAATACGGTGGTGGAGCATGGTTTGCTGGCGTGCTTTGCTGGTTTATTTTGAGAAGGGATCGTATTCACTACGATTCAATTCAACTGCATTATGTTGACTCTTTGCACCTTCTTCCCTTTAAGCTGTATAAATTAAGTGCGACAAATGTAAGTTGTGTAACTTGGGGCTCTGATATTTTCAGAAGTCGTAGTGAACCTAAATTACGAAAGATCCTTCTTCAAAGCGATACTATCAATGTCACAACACCAGAAATGAAAGCTAAGGTTGCTTCATTAATGGGTGAAGACTCTTTGAATTTAAAGAAAGTTACCAACTTCAAGTTTGGTTTGACCCCTCTGAATCTTTTAAAGCAACTGTCTCATGGCAGGTACAGCAGATTAGAAATGGTGAAGATCTTAGGCTTAAATTGCCGAGCTGATATGAAAATTGTTGTTGTTGGCTCAAATGCATCTATACAACAGCAGCACTTAGAAATAATACACTCACTATCTAACTACTCTTTCGAGGATTGTTTTTTTGTCTTCCCGATGACATATTCCGGTAACCCAGAATATGTTGAGAGCGTGAAGGATGCTTTGGTTTCTTCGGGGCTGAATTATCAGGTTCTGACCAGCTATTTAACAGAACAGCAAAATGCGGTTTTAAGAGTGGTCGCTGATTACTTTATTCAGCTGCAAACTACAGATGCTTTATCTGGTGCAACACAAGAGAGCTTATTTACTAAAACTAATGTGATAGTGGGTGAATGGCTACCTTACGGTACTTTTGTTGATGCCGGTATAAGTTACAATACTGTCAGTCATGTCCAAGATATTGGGTCAAAGCTGTCGACGCTTTCACAAAGCAATAATCAATCGGTAGAGCATTTAAGCAATAACCGGGATATTATTTGGAAGTTAAGTTCATGGGAGAGTGTGGTCTCGCAGTGGAAGCAAATATGATCTGCGTTGGTCGAACTATTTTCTTATGAATTTGAAAAAAATATTATCATTTTCGCTAGGCCCTATTGGCGTAGCTGTGCTTGGTATGGCTACTTTGCCCTTATTGACCTGGATTTTCCCTCAAGAGGATATAGGGAGAATCTCACTGCTTCACGTTGTTGTGAGTTTCACTATCCTTTTTTGCAGTTTAGGCTTAGATCAGTCATATGTAAGAGAATACCATCAAAACAACAATAAACCTGGTTTGTTATTGACTATTGTTTTGCCCAGTTTAGTCCTTCTAATAATGCTGATAACAAGTGTTATATTTGGTGTCAGCAGTCCGTCTGAAACCATATTCGAAATTAAAGACACTAGATTAGATTTGATGTTGTATATCTGTTTATCGGCCTCTTTCTTTATACGATACTTATCTTTAGTGCTGCGTATGGAAGACCGTGGTTTAGCATTCTCCATGAGCCAGCTGTTACCTAAGCTTGTATTTTTAATCATAATTGTAGTTTATGTTGCTTTTCCTCTTAAACTAGACTTCTTTTACCTGATGTTAGCCCAAACAGTTAGTTTGACCTTTGTTTTTTTGTTACTTGTTTTTTTGACTCGCAAAGAGCTGCTTCTAACATTAAAGCAATCCTATAATTGTTCTGAATTAAAACCGCTATTGGCTTTTGGTTTTCCACTGGCATTCTCTGGTTTGGCTTTCTGGGGAATTACAGCGCTTGATCGATTTTTTCTTCAACATTACTCCTCGTATACAGAACTTGGATTATATTCGGTTGCAATCAGTTTTGCTGGGGCTGCGATGCTTCTCAAAACAATTTTTTCTATTCTATGGGCGCCGACAGTCTATAAATGGGTCGCTGATGATGAAGATATGAGCAAAGTAGATGACATGACTGAGCTATTACTCTTTATCGTTGCAATTGCCTTCTGTGTCTTTGGGCTTTTTTCATGGCTTGTCACATATATATTGCCAGTAGAGTATAATAGCGTGCAATACCTTATGGTCGCGTGTATTGGGTTTCCATTGTTTTACACATTAGCAGAGACATCAGGTATCGGCATTAATGTGATGAAAAAATCTTTATACAATCTATACACTAGCTTGATAGCACTCGTTGCTAATATTGTATTAAATTTTTTACTAATCCCAAGCTATGGTGCTATAGGAGCTGCAGCAGCTACGATTATCTCATTTTGGCTTTTTTTGTTCTTCCGAACATTCTTTTCGAGAATGCTCTGGAGGGTTTTTCCAGTTAAAAAACTGTATATAGTCACTTTTTGCTGTATGACCTTATCCATAATGCACTTATTTTTAACCTATGACCTGAAGATTTACGTCTATGTGGCTTGGTTAGTATTTTCACTCGTTATCCTCTTTAGTTTTAAATCAAGTATCATCGAAATTAAAGAAAAAATCAAAAGTATCAGGTAATTATATGATTATAATGACAATAGTAGGTGCTCGCCCTCAGTTTATTAAGGCTGCGACTGTAAGTCGTGCCATCAAAGAGCATAATAAGCAGCACCCAGAGGATTCAATTAGGGAAGTGATTGTTCATACTGGTCAACATTATGACATTAATATGAGTGATATTTTTTTTGAAGAGATGGATATCCCTAAACCTAGCTATTCATTAGGCATTGGTGGCGGGACGCACGGTGCAATGACTGGGCAGCAACTTGAACAGATCGAAAAGGTTATTTTTGAGGTTGAGCCTGATCTAGTGCTCGTTTACGGTGATACTAACTCGACACTAGCAGGAGCGTTAGCTGCTTCTAAACTTCATATCAATGTTGCTCATGTTGAAGCGGGTTTGCGTAGCTTTAATATGAAGATGCCAGAAGAGCAAAATAGAATACTCACTGACAGGCTAAGTTCGGTGCTTTTTTGCCCAACTAATTCGGCGTTGGAAAATTTAAAACGTGAAGGGTTTGATCACTTTCCTATAAGTCAGCAACTTGTTGGCGACGTTATGTATGATGCTGCTCAGTTTTATACTCCAAGAGCTGCTAAGCCTAAAGGCTTAGAGAAAATAGATCTATCTGCTGGTTTTATTTTATCTACAATTCACCGAGCTGAAAATACAGATGATAAAGCTAAGTTAGCGGAGCTTGTAAGTGCACTAAATGAGTTGCATTTAACGACTCCAGTCATTATGCCACTACATCCTAGAACAAAGAATAAACTCAATGAGTTTGGCTTAGAACTCAACATTCACTTAATTGACCCTATTGGTTATCTGGAAATGGTTTATCTATTAGACCGCTGTAGCTTTGTTGCCTCTGATAGCGGAGGAGTTCAAAAAGAAGCTTACTTTTTTGATAAACACTGTTTAATACTCCGTGAAGAAACTGAGTGGGTGGAGTTAGTTGAAACTGGTGCAAACTTTATCGTAGGCTCTGATAAATCCCTCCTACTCCAAAAAGCCGACGAGTTGTGTCGTGATATTCTTCCAACTTCATGTTTCGGTAAGACGTTTTATGGTGATGGGAATGCTGCTGACAAGATTGTTAAAAGCTTAGTTTCCAGTCGTAAATAACTGACATTAAGTGCTTGTCTCCCCCTTGGTTAGGTTACTCTAGCTTGAGTAGCTTTGTTCAGGGGGGTTATTGAAGTAGTTAAATGTCATAGAGTAAAAAATGAAAAAACTTAATATATTCCATCACTCCCCCTTTCCTTACTACTCTGGTGGTATTGATACTTGGTTAAATAATTTCATCTCTAGCTTTGATGAAACGACGGAGATCACCCTGTATTGCCCAACACCACCTGCTGATAGTCAAATAGTATTTGATATTGAGGGGTATACAAACTTAAGAGTGATTTACATAGGCTCTTTCCATAGTTACGCAACTATGGTTTCTTGGTCACTTACTTTATTTAAGAAGTTGTTTTTTACTGTAGACAAGCATGCAAATAACCTAGTGCTGTCAACCATTCCCACAATGTTTTCCGTTATTTTGCTAAAAATGTTTAGGCGAATAAAAGGAAGTATTATTTGTTCAGTGAGAGGTAGCCTCGCACAAGATGCAGTCGACTTACGTAAGCCTAAGTTAATGCAGTATATGATTAGAGCCGTTGAACGTTCAGTTATTTATTTTGCAGATCATCTTGTAGCCAATGGCAAAGATACTTCCGTTTACCTTGAAACCTTCTATTCAAGTCAATCGATAGTTATACCAAATGGCGTTAATTTAGACGTTAGAAAAAATGCCATTGACAACAATTCAGATAATTTAGTTGAGCTTGAACGAGCAAAAGCTGATGGCAAAGTTATCTTTTTACATGTTGGAACTGTTAGGCCAATTAAAGGCATAGATTTCATACTCGAGGCTTACGCAAACTTACCAAGAAATATCATAGATGGCTCTGAGCTTGTCTTTATTGGTAAAGGTCAGCTTGACGCCTACGCTACGAAGGCATCAATACTTAGTATCGCTCCTCAATTTTTGGGAGCAAAAAATAACGTTTCTGATTATTACAAATTGGCTGATCTTGTTATCAATGTTAGCGGTGGAAGTGGAGTGAGTAACTCTCTAATTGAAGCTTTACACCTTGGAGCTCCAGTGCTTGCATGGGATAATTTAACTTTTTCACAAGTTATTACCCATGGAGACAATGGTCTGCTTAGTAAACATCTAGATACATCTGCTTTAACTGCTGAAATGAAAGGTTATTTCGATGGCGTTTATAGCTTTGATTCAGAATTAGTTTCTCAGTCAGTTAAGCAATTTGAATGGGAACATGTCAAACATAATTGGTCTAAGTTATTAATTGAAAGTTAGCGCTTTAGAAAATCAGCACCTTTATTATCTATTATTATGGTTACTACGAACTTGAACATACTCTTACTATCTAATATGTACCCAAGCCAATCACGACCTTCTTATGGGGTTTTTGTCAAAAATGTTCATGATGAAATGAAGGAACTCCATTCAGGGAAGTTAACTCTGTGTGCGATGGAGTACTCCACGAACAAACTACTTTCATACCTGCTTTTTTATATAAAGGTTTTGTATCTTTTAATATTCACTAAGGTAGATGTTGTTTACTGTCATTTTCTTTCTAGAACCTTGATCCCAGGTGTTATTGCGAAGTATATATTTCGTAAAAAAGTAATCTTTAATGTCCACAGTTCAGATTATACAATCCCCAAGAAGAAGAATGGATTAGGTCATCGACTTAACTTGTGGGCAATTAAGTTCTGTGATGGATTGATCATTCCTTCAGAAAGCTTTAAATCGATAATACTTGCCGATACCAAGCCTTCATTTGCTGAACAGTTTTTCGTTTCCCCATCTGGTGGGGTTAAGCTTCCTGAGCAGGTTAATTATGATGCTAATGTTACATCACCGCTCAGGTGCTTGTTTGTTAGCCGAGTTACAAAAACGAAGGGAATTGATACAATATTTGAAGCTCTTAATAAAGTTGATTTTGATGTTGAGCTTACGGTTGTTGGGAGTATCGAAGAGGATATATTTTCATCATTAGTCAATAAACGAGTCTCTTTACGGGTTATTGGTGAGGTAAAGCAAACTGAACTACCTCAATATTTTGAGCAAGCGCAGCTATTTCTATTTCCCACTAAGCATCATGAAAGTTTAGGGCTCGCACCAATTGAAGCTATGAGTTTTGGTTTGCCTGTAATTGGTTCTAATTATGCCTCTGTACCTGAATACGTTAAACACGGAGTCAACGGGTATCTTATGGAGAAAGGAAATAGTGACCAACTACTTAATTTTTTAGTGCAGTTCTCAGAGCTGAATAGTGACGAACGCCAAGATTTATCTACCAATGCAGTTAGCACCGCATTACAATACTCTCGAAAAAAAGTAGTGAAAGATCTGTTGTCTTATATGGAGAGTCGTAGTGGAAACGAATGAGATACTTGGGTGCCCAATTAATCTGGTTGATTCAGATATGGCAAGGGAACACATAAACTCCTTCGTTGAGAGTAAGAGGTTTGGTTATTTTGTAGCAATAAATGCTGAGAAAATATACCGATATCGTAAGGATGAACAACTAAAGTCTGTTGTCGATGCTTCTTTATACCCATACCCTGATGGTGCAGGGGCTGTGATCTCTGGACGTCTTTTCTTTGGCATGAAAAGTGAAAAAATTAATATGCCAATTTTGGCATTAGAAGAAGCTAATGCTAATGGCTGGCGTGTATTTATATATGGCGCTCAGGAAGATGTTCATAATGATGCGATTGGCAAAATTAAGATTAAGTACCCTAATATACAAATTGTTGGCAACATGCATGGTTATCACTCTCAAGAGTCTGCAATGGAAAGTATTGCACAGAGCAAGCCTCAGTTAGTCATGCTAGCTTTAGGCTCTCCTAGACAGGAGTTTTTTGCAAACAAGTGTACAGTTGCGGGTCTTGAGTCAATATTTATCGGCTGTGGTGGTGCGTTAGATATCATAAGTGGACGCTTGAATCGTGCACCATCATTTTTTGTTGATAATGGCTTGGAGTGGTTTTACAGGCTGGTTCAGGAGCCGTGGCGTTGGAAACGTCAACGTGTGTTACCTTTATTTTTATTCGCGATAATGAAAGAGAAACTTTTTAAAACTAAGTCAAAGTAATTGAGCAAAAAGTCTCTTATGAAGAGGCTTAGCTCGTTTAAAGCTTGCTTTCAAAGTGCATTAAAACGAATATTGAATAGGAACACCTATGAAAATTGCGGTGGTCGGTACAGGTTATGTTGGATTGTCTAATGCTGTCTTATTAGCGAAACAAAACTCTGTTATTGCCTTAGATATTTTAGAAGAGCGTGTCGCATTAATTAATGACTCTATCTCGCCAATCGCTGATGACGATATAGAACGTTTTTTAAACTCTCCAGAGATCGATCTTGTGGCTTCCAGTTGCAAGTTAACTGCGTATACCGATGCTGAGTTTATTGTTATTGCTACTCCTACCGATTATGACGTCAGTAGCAACTATTTTGATACTTCATCAGTAGAGTCTGTTATCTCTGATGTTTTAGACGTAAACCCTAAAGCTACAATAGTTATTCGTTCAACAGTACCAGTTGGCTATACCAAGTCTATCTCTGAAAAGTTTGCCTGTTCAAACATTATTTTTTCGCCAGAGTTTTTACGTGAAGGAAAAGCATTACATGATAATCTTTACCCTTCTCGAATTATTGTGGGTGAACGCTCAGAGCGGGCTAGCGTTTTCGCAAGCCTCTTATCCGATGCGGCATTAAAGTCTGATATAGAAGTCTTATTTACTGATTCGACTGAGGCTGAGGCTGTTAAGCTTTTCTCTAACACATATTTGGCTATGCGCGTGGCTTACTTTAATGAGCTCGACAGCTACGCTGAAGCTCATGGGTTAGATTCGCGCCAGATCATAGAGGGCGTAGGGCTTGATCCTAGAATTGGTACACACTATAACAACCCTTCATTCGGGTTTGGTGGTTACTGTCTACCAAAAGATACAAAGCAGTTGCTTGCTAACTATCGAGATGTGCCGAATAACATGATCCGGGCTATTGTTGATGCAAATGCTACCCGGAAAGATTTCATCGCTGAATCAATCATGAGTAAATCCCCTAAGGTTGTTGGGATTTACCGTTTGATAATGAAGAGTGGCTCTGACAACTTTAGAGCATCGGCAATACAGGGGATCATGAAGCGTATTAAAGCAAAAGGAGTCGAGGTTGTCGTGTATGAACCAGTGCTTGACTCGTGTGAGTTTTTTGGCTCTAAAGTAATTTCAAATCTTGAAGAGTTTAAACAAGTATCGGATGTGATTGTATCTAACCGAATGGTTACAGAAATAGAGGACGTTGTTGGTAAAGTCTATACACGCGATCTGTTTGGTAATGATTAACTTTGCCGCTAAGTCTCTTAGACTGAACCTTCAATCTGGACTTCCTCTTTTCTGAGGGGGAGTGCCTCTTATACCTGCTCTCCACTATATAAGAATCACTTACAATCAATTGAGCTTCGTTTCTACAATGAATGGCTGTGAGTTGTTATCTTGTGTAGTTGCATTTTAAACCCAATCTGTACTTCTGCTATTAAGCCATTTTATCTTCAACAGCCTATAGCGACCTTAGTTTTCAGGTTTGGCCTTGGCCTAGCTTTTAAAACCCTTTAAGCCCAATATAGGAGCATTCTGGAGTTCCTCTATTAAAAATCATTTCTGCACTTCATATTTCATTTTGTTATAGATAAAAGTTGTTTATAACTTTTATTCCTTTCGTGTGCTGCTATTATCTCAACAGTTAATTTCGTTAATTAATGATAACTATACTTAGGGATAAGTATTAAAAGTTGTTGTTACTTAGATTTGATCACGTTTACGCGGAAGTCGATATGTCTACACATCTAACTCATCTTAAACAGCTTGAAGCTGAATCGATTCAAATTATGCGTGAAGTGGCCGCTGAATTTGATAACCCTGTCATGCTTTACTCGGTTGGTAAAGACTCCTCAGTCCTGCTGCACTTAGCACGTAAAGCCTTTTACCCTGGCAAGATACCGTTTCCGTTAATGCATGTTGATACCAACTGGAAGTTCAAGGAGATGATTGAATTTCGTGATCAGATGGCGAAGAAATATGGTTTTGACTTAATTGTTCATAAAAATCCTCGTGGTATTGAAATGGGTGTCGGTCCATTTACCCATGGTAGCGCTAAGCATACCGATATCATGAAGACTGAAGGGCTAAAGCAAGCACTTGATATGCATGGATTCGATGCCGCTTTTGGTGGTGCTCGCAGAGATGAAGAGAAATCTCGCGCTAAAGAACGTGTTTATTCATTCCGTGATAGCAAACATAGGTGGGATCCTAAAAACCAGCGCCCTGAACTTTGGAACATCTATAACGGTAAAGTTGATAAGGGCGAAAGCATTCGTGTATTCCCGTTATCAAATTGGACCGAGCTGGACATCTGGCAGTATATCTATTTAGAAGGTATTGAGATCCCTTCGCTTTATCTTGCGGCGGAGCGTCCAGTCGTTGAGCGTGATGGCACCTTAATCATGGTTGATGATGAACGTATGCCAATAGAAGAGGGTGAAGATGTACAAACCAAAATGGTTCGCTTTAGAACATTAGGCTGTTATCCATTGACTGGGGCGGTTGAATCTGAGGCGCAAACTCTACCAGAGATTATTCAAGAGATGCTGCTCTGTACCACTTCGGAGCGTCAGGGCCGAGTTATAGATAATGACTCTGCAGGATCGATGGAAAAGAAGAAGATGGAAGGGTACTTTTAAGCGGAGCTTAAAAGTAGTTGTAAGCCATAAGTTTTAAGCGGTAAGTAAAGCGAAGATAAAAGCAATTAAATATAGATTTTAGCCGTAAGTCATTGCGAGTAGTGAAAATACAAGGATGTATTATGAACTTCGAGAATTTAGATGTATGGAAACGTTCTGCGCGTCTTTCGGCTGAGATTTATAAAGCAACCTCGACGCTAACAGATTTTGGCTTTAGAGATCAGTTAACACGTTCTGGCTTGTCTGTACCGAGCAACATTGCTGAGGGGATGACGAGAGAAAGTATCAAAGAGCAAAAACGCTTTTTGGATATAGCAAGATCTTCACTTTCTGAAGCCAGAACACAAATTTATATCGGTATTGAAATTGGTTATCTCCATAAGCAGCAAGGCAGTGAGTGGCTTGTTGAGACAAGAGAGTTATCAGCCATGATTAATAGTTTGAAAAACAAAATTAAATAAGACAAATCAATTTTGAAGTGGATTAAATTTAGTCAGCTTTTACTTATGACTTAAAACTTACCACTTACAACTTAACAAGATTAACTTTGTCTTTGCTATGGAGTATGTATGACCACAAGTTCGAATTTGATTGCTTCAGATATAGAAGCGTATCTGAAAGTTCACGAAAACAAAGATATGTTGCGAGTGCTAACTTGTGGCAGCGTAGATGATGGTAAGTCGACTTTAATTGGTCGTTTGCTTTTTGATAGTAAAATGATCTTTGAAGATCAGATGGCGGCGATTGAGAAAGATTCGAAGCGCTTTAATACTACCGATGAAGCGTTTGACTTGGCTCTTTTGGTTGATGGTCTTCAATCTGAGCGTGAACAAGGGATCACCATTGACGTGGCTTATCGCTATTTCGCCACAGAGCAGCGTAAGTTTATTATTGCTGATACCCCAGGCCATGAGCAGTACACCCGTAATATGGCAACAGGGGCTTCGACCTGTGATTTGGCTATTATTTTGATTGATGCTCGCCATGGTGTACAAGTTCAGACTCGTCGCCATAGCTTTATCTGTTCACAGCTTGGTATTAAACATGTAATTATCGCGATTAATAAGATGGATGCGGTGGATTACGATCAAGCGACATACCAAAGCATCAAAAAAGAGTATCGCGAGTTTGCCGAAGACTTATCATTTTCTGATATTCGTTTTGTACCTATCTCAGCGCTGAAAGGCGATAACGTAGTGAACGAAAGTGCCAATATGACTTGGTACCCAGGCTCTACTCTTTTAAAGCTGCTTAATACTGTGTCGGTTGAGCAAGATAAAAGCGAATCACTGCGTTTTCAAGTCCAGTACGTTAACCGTCCCAACTTAGATTTTCGTGGCTTTTGCGGCACAATTGGATCGGGTGAGGTTAGGGTCGGAGACACTGTTGTTGCTCTGCCTTCAAATAAAGAATCACGTATTAAGTCAATTGTGACATTTGATGGTGAACTGCAAAAGGCTTCAGCGGGTGAGGCTGTCACCTTAACCCTTGAAGATGAGATTGATGTAAGTCGTGGCGATATGTTGGTGCGCCCTCATGACAAGCCATTTTCAACAAGTAACTTTGAAGCTGATGTTGTCTGGATGACTGAGGAGCCTCTTTGTCTTGATAGAGAATATGCTATCAAGGTGGGCAGCAAATCAGTTTATGGTTATGCCGATGCTATCAATCATAAAGTTGATGTGAATACTCTGGAGAAGCAAGCTGCGCAGCAGTTAGCACTCAATGAGATCGGTAATTGTCATTTTGCGGTTACTGCGCCTGTGCAATTTGATGCCTATGATAATAACCGTGCTACGGGAGCTTTCATCATTATCGATCGCCTAACCAATGTCACGGTAGGAGCTGGGATGATCCGTAACTCCCTTGAAGCCAAATCTGTGAAACAACATAGTTATTCTGAATTTGAGCTAGAGATGAATGCACTAGTGCGCAAACACTTCCCTCATTGGGGAACCAAGGATATCTCTAAGGGATAGATAGGAAGTTACGAGTCAGCTATAGAGCTAAGAAAGTCTCGAGTTACGAGTAAAAGATTTAAAAACATAAGAGTTGCTGTTGATGTCTAATTTTATGTTTCTTTATCATGCGTAGCTCGTAGCTCGTAGCTCGTAGCTCGTAGCTCGTAGCTCGTAGCTCGTAGCTCGTAGCTCGTAGCTCGTAGCTCGTAGCTCAGTAAAAATATTAGGATGTTATGTCTCTAGATGCATATTTAACCATAGGGCTATTCTTTGCGACCATAGCTGGGCTTATCCGCTTTCAGAGTAGACCCGCGGTTGTATTTGGTGTTGCTCTATTAGTCATGGTTGGACTGAACTTAGTATCACGGGATCAACTGCTGTCCAGCATGTCTAATCCCGGCTTAGTGACGCTGGTTTTATTAATCTTATGCTCTTTTGCTCTTGAGAAGACGCGCTTGCTCAGAGTGATAGCCTCCAAAGTTATTGTAAAAAGCTATAACTCCACTTGGATGAGGCTGTTTGGCATTACTGCGCTGAGCTCTGCCATGCTGAACAATACGGCTGTAGTGGCAACTTTACTATCACCCATTCGAAATAACCCACATCATTTCGCCAGTAAATTACTATTGCCTCTCTCTTATGCCGCCATTCTAGGGGGAACACTCACGCTCATAGGCACATCGACTAACCTTATTGTTAATAGTTTATATATTGATTCAGAAGGGCACTCGCTTAACTTCTTTTCATTTACAGCTGTCGGTAGCTTGTTAGTGCTTGGCTGTGGTTTGGTGCTGAGGCTTGTCTCTCGCTGGTTACCTAATATTGAACAAAAACATACCTGCTCAAAAGGTTATTTCATTGATGCTAAGGTGATTGAGGGCTCAGAGCTAATCGGTCGTTCTGTAGAAGGCAATGGACTTAGGCATCTAGAGTCGCTATTTCTGGTTGAGGTTGTACGTGATGGCCGCTTAATAAGCCCTGTAACGCCCACCGAAGTGCTTCAGCTCAATGATAGGCTCATATTTAGTGGTGATATTACTAAAGTGATGCAACTTAGCCAGTTTTCTGGCTTAGAATTGTTTGCAGAGAAAAATGGCCTACTTGACTCAAACCTGACTGAAGTCGTCGTTAAACAAGAAAGTATTCTCATTAATAAAACATTGAAGGGGGCAGGCTTTAGAGCACTGTTTGATGCGGCCGCTGTAGCCATTCGTCGTGATGGTGAAGAGATCTCTGGAAAACTGGGTGAAGTGGTCATTAAAGCGGGAGACTTCTTAGTTTTAGCTGTCGGTGAAGACTTTAAAACACGAAGAAATATTAGCAAGAACTTTATTGTTATCAGTGGTGTTGAGCCAGAAGTTCGTATTAATGGTGTTAAGGCCTGGGTGTCAATCGGTGGTTTCGCTTTGACTATCGCATTAGCGGCAACAGGTGTTATTGAACTCCTACAAGGCATGCTATTACTGCTTGGTGTGCTTATTTTTAGTAAGTGTCTCAACGTCAATGAGGTTGTCCGCCGCTTTCCCGTCGATATCTGGTTAATCGTATCTTCTGCTATATTGCTTTCACAAGCTTTAGTTAACACAGGTGTGGTTGATCTCATTGCTGAATTAGTACAAGAGAGTACTAATAGAGATCATCTGTATCTGGCGCTAATCATCATTTATGTGGCGACTTGGTTGATGACTGAGCTTATTACTAATAATGCAGCAGCAGCACTGATGTTTCCTATCGCTTATAGCATAGGGCTAGGTTTTGGTGTAGATATATTACCCTTTGTTATGACCGTTGCTTTTGCTGCAAGTGGCAGCTTTATCAGCCCTTATGGTTATCAGACAAATTTAATGGTGTATAACGCAGGTCAATATCGAATTGGTGACTTTGTTAAAGTCGGATTACCGGTAAGCCTAGTTTATGCCCTTATTGTTTTAACCGCCGTACCAGTGTTTTTCCCGTTTTAGTGGAAGAAGTATCGAGTACAAGATAGAGCAAAGAAAGTATCTATAAAAGTATCGATTACAAGACAGAGCAGAGAAAGCCTCGAGTTGCGAGTAAAAGAACAAAATTTAAATTCCTGGTTGATATTAATTTTTTCAGTTCTTTATCATGCGTAGCGCGTAGCTTCAAATTAATTTCAAGGATTGTTAATGTCACCTTATAAAGCCGTAGAGACAGAAGATAAGTCTTCAGATGTTGTTTGGCATCAAGCGAGTGTTTCTCACAATGACAGAGTCAAGGCTCATGATCACCGTCCTGCTGTACTTTGGTTTACAGGCCTTAGTGGTTCAGGTAAGTCAACGGTAGCAAATGCCGTCGATAAAATGTTGCATGATTTAGGCTGTAAAACCTACCTGCTCGATGGAGATAATGTTCGTCATGGTCTGAATGGTGATCTCGGATTTTCAGACAGTGATAGGGTCGAGAATATCCGCCGTATCGGTGAAGTCTCAAAGCTGTTTGTCGATGCTGGCTTGTTGGTTTCTACCGCCTTTATTTCACCATTCGCTGCCGATAGAGAGATGGTGAGATCTCAGTTAACCGCTGAGCAGTTTATTGAAGTTTTTATTGATACGCCTATTGAAGTTTGTGAGCAAAGAGATCCTAAAGGCCTCTATAAAAAAGCGCGTGCTGGAGAGATTAAAAATTTCACTGGAATTGATTCAGCCTATGAGCTGCCGTCGCAACCTGAAGTGCATGTAAAAACGGCTGAGCAATCTGTAGAAGCTTGTGCAATGCAGGTTGTACAATACTTGCAGGATAAAGGTTACTTAAAAGCTGCCTTGAGCTCAATATAGGCTAAAAAAGTTTCTTAAAAAAACTTTCGAATACAGGAAAAAGCTGAGAAAGTCTCGAGTTGCGAGTAAAAGATTAAAAAACATAAGAATTGTTGTTGATGTTTAATCTTATGTTTCTTTATCATTCGTAGCTCGTAGCTCGTAGCTCAAACATAACCTTAGAGTATACATGAATTACGATATTTTTAATGGTGATGCAGATGGCATCATAGCCTTGTTACAGCTTAGGCTCGCTAACCCAATAGAAAGTGAGTTGGTTACAGGCGTTAAGCGCGATATTCAACTTTTAAGCCAAGTGTCTGCTAATTCCGGTGACGCTATCACTGTTTTAGATATTTCAATGGAGAAGAATCATACTGCACTGCTGAATGTACTCGATGCAGGGGCAAGTGTGTTTTATGTCGACCATCACCGCTGTGGTGATATTCCAGCGCACAAAAACCTAGAGTCGAATATCAATCTTGATGCTAATACCTGTACTGCGCTCATTGTTGATCATTTATTAAATGGAAAGTTTCATCTTTGGGCAATAACAGCTGCTTATGGGGATAACCTTATCAAGAGGGCTGATCAGTTAGCGTCAGAGGCAGGGTTGTCGATTCATCAAGCTGAGCAATTGAAAGAGCTGGGTACCTTGATTAACTATAATGGTTACGGTAGCACAATAGCTGAGCTTCATTTTCATCCTGCTGATCTATACCTAGCGCTGCGAAAGTATCCCAGCCCTTTTGATGTCATTGCCGATAAAACTTCACCTTTCTATCTGCTTAAAGCCGCATATCAGCAAGATATGGATAGAGCATTAGCCGTTGCAGCAACATACCAGAGTGCTTTTTTATCTGTTTTCGAGTTACCTGACGCAGACTGGGCGAGAAGGGTGAGCGGTGTTTACGGTAACCAGCTTGCAAACCAGCAAGCGGCTTCTGCTCATGCGGTACTAACTGATAATAATGATGGTACTTATACTGTCTCTTTGCGAGCTCCTTTAAACAAAAAGCATGGAGCGGGTGACATCTGTACCCAGTTTGCTACTGGTGGGGGCCGAGCTGCAGCTGCAGGAATAAACGCGTTACCAAAATCAGAACTATCCCAATTTATTGAATCTGTTGAGCGCTATTATCTATAGTCGTAGCGGATTCTACCTTTCTATCTATACATCGAAGGGGGCTTTAGCTCCCCTAGATTAGCCACTAGAGTTAAAGGGAGAGTCATCGTCATCGCGGCAAAAGTACGCGCCTATTAGTTGTTTGTTTAGATTCGTTAGTGGCTGTTTGGCAAAGTCGATTTTACAGAGTGTGATATGATGTACCCTGTTCTGAGCTGTTAATTGTTGAGATGTAAACCTAAGATGAGAAAAGGCATTATTCTAGCTGGTGGCACTGGTTCTAGGTTATTTCCCATGACTCAAGTTGTGAGTAAACAACTACTTCCTATCTATGATAAGCCGATGATCTACTATCCTCTTTCCACTTTGATGCAAGCGGGGATCAAAGAGGTTTTGCTTATCTGCACACCCAATGATCTCCCCTTATTTAAAGCTTTACTCAAAGATGGTTCTCAGTGGGGGATATCGCTGAAATATGCTGAGCAAGTTGAGCCTAAGGGTTTAGCTCAAGCACTGATAATTGCCGAAGGTTTTATTGATGGTGGTTTAAGTGCTTTAATCTTAGGAGATAATATTTTTTATGGCGACTCTCTTCCCGCCTTGTTTACTCAGCTCTGCTCAACTACAGAAGGCTGTTTTGTTTTTGGCTATCATGTTTCAAACCCTCAAGATTATGGCGTGATCACCTTCGATGATGCCGGAGGGGCTTCTGCAATTTATGAGAAACCAGTAACGCCTGAATCTCAATATGCGATGCCAGGACTGTATTTTTTTGATGAACGTGCTTGCGCCTTTGCTAAAGATGTCATCCCTTCAAGCCGTGGCGAGCTAGAGATTGTTGATGTTGTAAATCGATATCTGGATGATAAATCTCTTAAGGTAGCAAAATTAGGAAGAGGAACAGCTTGGTTAGACACTGGCACTCCAGATGCGCTATCTGAAGCAACACAATTTATCTCAGCAATTGAAAAAAGGCAGGGGTTAAAAATTAACTGCCCTGAAGAGATTGCATTCCATCAAGGTTGGATTGACGACAATCAGCTCAAGCGACTAGCTCAGCCATTATTAAAAAGTGGGTATGGTGAGTATCTATTAAAGCTAATCATATAGGCGAATTTTATTGTAGGATGGCTTTTAGGGCTGAGAGGCCTGTGAGTGTTCCACCGACCTTTCTGGCGTAGTGCTGAAAAGGCTGCGCGGCTAAAGCACGCTTCTACGGTATATGAGACTTTACTGCACTATGTTGGGGTAATTCGCCTATGTCAGTGTTACCCGAAAGGTGGTTTATCTGTTTTTCTATTACCTCAAATGCATCACTGTAATGACAATCATTGTCACCTTCGGACCAAAATAGGTTAGATAACTGCTTGTATTGCTCACTATGCTTAGCCGAAACATAAAAACTATCACTTTCTTCGAGCTTCATAAGTAAAGCTTCAAAGCTAAATACTTTTGCTGAGCTGTCATTGCCAAATATTGGTAGGGCATCGACATAGTCATACATCTCTCTTTGCGACTGTATATTTTGTTTATTTTCTCCTTGTGCCTCTGTTATATCATCAGCAACGGACGCTGTTGCTTGCTCTGGAACATAAAAAAGTGTCGGTGTTTGGTAAGTGAGAAAGTCTATACACAGCGAGGATTGATCGGTGATGAGCAGGTCTATCTCATGCATCGTTGAGTAGATATCTTGCCAATGTGAGATATCTAGAATATTGCTATATTGGTCAAACTTCCCCGCTAGATGGGCTTCGTTTGGATGAAGTCTAATGAGGAACAGCTGATTATTGACCTGAAGGTGCTGTGATAGCATCTCCCAGTCGAATGCCTGCTCATACCGATTGACCTCCTTCCCTTCAGCGTAGGCTAGAGTATCACTCCATGTGGGTGCATACACTATGACTTTGCTGAATTTATGCTTCATCATCTTTTGAATGCTTGTTCTTTGTGTTGGGTAGCGGCGATAGTAATCGGTTCTTGGGTTACCACTGCGGTATAGCGCTGAGGCTTGAAGCCTAAAAGCGCTAGAGAAGAGTTGATCCATAAGAGGGCTTGGTGAAAGCATCAAATCTGGCTTGATATATTGCTGGTGGAACTTGAGTGAACATTTGAGGTTTTCACTCCAACTATCAGTTTTGTATGTGTTACTTAGCGGGCCTGACTCAATATCAAATTCAATCTTTTTAAGGGGCGAGCCATGCCAAAGGTTAACCTTAACAGCGCCTTTAGCAAGGTACTGGTTAATGTCTCCTATATAGCTGTTATAGAAGTAAAACTTAGCTGTTAGGCAGTGAAACAGTCCGAGCAAACTTCTACGGTGATATGCCTCAAAGCCTCTCTTCTTTAACGCTGAGACAAGTTGTGGGTCGCCGCTGATCCATATAGCGCGAATAAAGTGAGTTTGTTGCCAGTGTAGGTAGAGGTACTTAGCATTATCAGAAAATTGGTTTTTATAGCTGCCCATCACCGCTTTTTTAACTCGTGGCGAAAATGCGGAGCAGTGGTAGATAACTTTTCTTAAACCTAACAGAATAAAATAGAACATGACTGCTTCCTCACCGGTGCTGGTTCTTAATTCGTTGATACAGATAAGCTATTTTTTATCTCTGTAGTCGATATTTGGTCTGTTCTATCTAAATAGATCACCTTGCAAAGGCTGGTTAATTCGTCAAACTCTCCTTGCCAATCACTCCCCATGCCAAAGAGATCTATGTTGAGATTGATAATATCTTGCGATTTTTGCTTCCAGTTCGTTTCTGGAATAACGAGATCGACATAGCGACATGAAGCGACAATTTCTACTCGCTGCTGGTAACTAAAAAAGGCGGCCTTGCCCTTTAGAGCATTAAACTCATCTGTCGATACGGCCACTATGAGCCTATCGCCCATCGTCTTGAGTCGTTTAAATAAGCGAACGTGGCCATAATGAAAGAGATCGAAGGTGCCATAGGTGATTACTGTAGTCATAATGATTCTCCTATTTACGGGCTGCGAAGCGCGCGAGCTTAGACCTAGAGCTGGGTGTTATAAGCTGTGGCTGTAAAGCACGCCAGAGCAAGTGCAGATACTTTGTTGAACGTAAGTCCGCATCAAACTCAAGTTCGAGTAACATGCGCTCCTCTTCGGGGGCTGAGCGGTCTAACAGCAGTTGCACTGGTCCTAACACGCCCAAGCGACGAAGTTCTTTTCCCGCGGCATATCTCGCTTCTGGGGAGTCACCAAACAGATCTAGTCGTCCTGTTAATACATGATAAAGCTGTGGCAAACGAGCGATTATCGTGCCGGGAATATTCCAGCGCCATGCTTGAAACTTGTGGCCTAAATTATCGATGAAAGTATCTGTAACTGTGAAGTGTGCAGCCTCCTGAATACATACACTTCTCAATGATAAGTAAAGGCAAATAAATGGCCATAATGGCAAGGTCAAAATGAAAAAGATTAATAGAGCACTGCGGGTTAACTTACTGGTTTTGCGTCCACACGGTTTGGCAATGCGCTCATTTGTGCCAATTAATGACAGGTCGTTAACTTGGATCACGCCACCGTTTTCGATATTGATGAGTAAATCCTTACTTAAAATGCTATTTTTGACCTCTAACTTTTCTCCAACATAGGTATTGGGGAGTACTACGCAGTTCTCTAATACGGACTCTCTATCGATTAAGCAATCTTTTCCAATCACTACGCACTCGTTCAATGCAACTGTTTGCTCAATGCGACTTCCTTCTCCAATGACGCCCCAGCCATTTTGTTCTGATAAGTTACCGCTATCTGATTTAGCTCCGACATAGAACGAGCGTAGGGGATTGGCAGAATTAAACTTACGGTTTGAAGGCGTAAGCGTTGGAAGTTGATTACCTGCCAAACTTAGGTTTGCATCCATATATGAGTCGAAGCTATCTAACATGAAGCTGCGGCCGTGCAGCACTAAGGTCACCACACTGCTGGTGTCGGAGTGAGAAGACAGAGGCCAGTCGATATCGGCGATATAGGGTAGGGCTGCTGGCAGTAAAATCATTCCGGCATTTTTACTTTCCATTTTTGCTTGCACGAAATCATCTGAAAAATCCGCAGCAAAAGTGATAAATTGTGCAATTGAGGGGGTGCGAAAAATATCTCCTCGAGTGAGTAATAAGCTTTCCTTTGGGTCCAGAGCAAGGCGGCTTAGGATTGAGCTTGTTTCCTCTTGTGGTTTACTTAAGAAGTACTCAATGTCTAACCCCCATTTTTCCCCATTACCCAGTTGCGCTTCAATCTCTTGTGCTTGAGATGAGATGATTAACTTTATCTGTGTGATCCCTGCTTTAACGACATCCTCTAAGGTGTACTCTATGACAGCTTTATTACCGACAGGCAGTAAAGCTGGGCAGTAATGGCTATTTAGAGGGGCTAACTCATCGCCTGTTCTGTTTGCAAAAATGATTGCTTGCATGCGCTTTCTCCATGTAAAGGTCGTTAATATCTGTGTGAAGCCTGTTTTAACGCTTTATTCTTGCCACACTTAATATGCACCCCGAGCAAAAATGACTGCTGGGATAGTTTTAATGAGTAACCAGATATCGGTTATAAGAGATTGCTGGTAGATGTAATCAACATCTAATTCGACCTGTTTATCGAAAGGAATGTTTGAGCGACCAGTGACTTGCCAGATACATGTAATACCAGGCTTTACAGCCAGCCTTCTTCTATCTTCAAGACTATATTGCTTCACTTCAGATAAAAGGGCGGGTCTCGGGCCGACGAGTGACATCTCTCCACATAGCACATTCCAAAGTTGAGGGAGTTCATCGATAGAGGCTTTTCTTATCACCTTACCAATAAGGGTGATCCTGGGATCTTTTTTCATTTTAAACAGCACGCCGCCTTGCATCTCATTGGTTGCTTGAAGCTTACTAAGGCGCTGCTCTGCATCTTGATACATAGAGCGAAACTTCCACATAGTAAATGGCGTATTGTCTTTCCCAGCTCTTTGTTGGCTAAATAGCACTGCACCTTTTGACTCGAGTCGTATGAGTATTGCAACAGTGATAAAAAGCGGTGCAAGTAAAACAAGCAAGCTACTTGCACAAACAATATCAAGCATGCGCTTTAATTTGATGTTGAGTTTGCTGATGGCAAGTTGGCGCTTGCAACGTATGAGTGCTCGGCTGTTATTTATATGAGGCTCAGTGGCGTTCAGTAACTTACAGGTTAACGCCTTATCTTCACTTTTAACCGGATTGCTTTTGGTATTACGCTTGTTGTCGCCATGGCGCTGCTGGTTTTCTTGGGCTATCTCACGCAGCACGCGTAACAGGAACAGTGGGTTACCTATGATGTATCGTTTCCACATACGCTTGGGCTCTTCAGCCAATCGACAAACCCACTCCATACCTAACTGTCTGACCCAGAGCGGTGCACGTATAATTTTTTCGGAGTAAAAATCAAATAAACCACCGACGCCAATCCCTACGGCGACATTAAGTTGTGCTTGATGCTTCTCTAACCAAAGCTCCTGTTTGGGGGCGCCCATAGCAACCAGTAATACGTCGGTATTAGATTGATTGATTAAATCAATTGCTGATTGATTTAGCTCTTCAGTGGTTAAAAAGCCATGGTGAGTACCGGCTATTTTTAATCTTGGATATCGCTTTAGCATATTTTCTGCGGTGGTATCTGCGATACCTGGCTCACCTCCTAGGAGGAAAACCGACATATTGTGCAATTGGAGCTGTTCGCATAACCTTGGAAACATGTCAGTGCCATTAAGGTTGTCCTTTGGGCAGTAGCCTTTCCACTGACTTGCTAGGCGGATCCCTGAGCCATCGGCAAACACACTCTTGCAACTTGTTTGTAAGCAGCTTAGATAATCTGCATGTTTATAGGTAAGGTTGAGGCAGTCGGCATTAACAAAGGCGTATTGAACCATGGATTGCTGTGCCTCCACCGATAGAAGCCCCTCACCTTGATGGCGTTGGCTGCTATAAGTCTTGCTTTGCTGAATGATATTTTTCAGCATTTCATCCATGGTGAGGTTACTCAGTTTAAGTTTAAATAGCTCAATGACTGGAGAGCTGTTTGTGATGGCTTTATTAGAGAATATTGAGGTGAAAACAATTCGACATGCAGCCATTAAATAAGAGGTAGCACCTTTTTGAGCTTGGCAAATTTCAACCTGCTCTTGAGCCAGGTTATGCTCAAAATTAAGACCAACTCTCTGGTGCATCTGTTTGAAAGTGAGTAGCCCAGGCTTAAACAGCAATTTGTCTGTTTGAGTATGAGTATTTTGCTGATTATTATTGGCGCTAAAACCTTGCTGCATGTGTGGCAGATAGAAAGTATTCTCAAGGCCTACAAGTGACAAATCCCCTTTAAGAAGGTTAAAAAGATGCGGCCACTGGCAACATACTCCTTCGCCCGTAAATTGATATAAGCCGACTTTTTTACCATTGACTCCAACTATGTTTACTCGCTCAATGGCTAAGCCATAACGGCACTTTCGATATAGATATTTGAGTACTAAAACGGGACTAGCCCCAACAATGAGTAAGATAGCCGTTAAACAGTCGATTGCGCGAACACAGTAGTCATTGCTGCTTGATGCTTCTATTTGTGTTTCAGTTAGCATAATTCCTACCTTAAGCATGATTGCTGAATTTTCCATGTTTGCCATTACTCTCTTTCTTGAGCATTGGCGCCGCACGCTATGTTTACTTTTTACGTCGTTTTACTCTTGATTCATGTTCAGTACTTTCTTTATACGAAGCTCTTATACAAATCTTTTATACAAAGCTCTTTTACAAGGTACTTATTCTTAGTACTCATGCTTAGTACTTATGCATAGTACAGGCCAAGTGTTAAAACCCTTTTATTACAGTTGGTTGCGTTTTGGTTTGTACATTTAGCAATTTAAGAAAGAGTGATGTTGCAGTTTGCATAGCAAGGTGAAAAGCTAAAAGCAGTGTGAAAGAGGATATGTTTACATTGGTACTAAAACCTTAGTATCTAAAACTTCAGTACCTAAAGCATTAGTACCATGACCTGAAATCAGCCTCCGTATTTGAATAGGGTAAAGCTAATTAACCGTAAAAAGAGCTGGTCCAGTACCGCGAGTAACTGTTTATATTTGTCAGTTACTCACAGCACGGGACTAAAGCGGCTTTAGATGACTTAAGAGCTAAGAGCTAAGAGCTAAGAGCTAAGAGCTAAGAGCTAAGAGATAAGTGAGGATTTAACCCCATCTCTGCTAATTCTAGACTTTTGCATATGGCCCATAATGAATTGACCAATATTTTCAAATACTTTGTAACACCGAGAGGGGAGCAGCCAGAGTAGGTATGCTGCAGATAGAGTGACACAGGTTCTACCCGTTTCATCTACCAATATTCTTGGTGATACGCTTAAGGCTCTATTGATCAGTTTGATTGCATTCTTACCCTGACCATTTCGAATAGCTTGCCTTGCTAGGTATCTGAGCTGATAGGCTCGGGCATTTTGTTCATTTTGTTTCAATAGCTTAGGAGCGAACTGCTTTGCCTTGTCTATCATCATCTCCCAAGATTGCAGCTGCTTCATTATATTGGCAGATAGCCCCTCCTGGTTGAGTCGATAGAAGGTTAATGGCGCAGGGATCCCCTCCATTTTCCAATCCGTGGTAGCGACAATTCTGAGCCAGCACTCAATGTCCTCAGATTGGCGGAATCGTTCGTCAAAGTAGCAAGTGTAGTCTTCCGTATGGTTCATTGCCTGAAAGCGGATGTCATTCAACGTTTCACGGCGGATCACAGGTGCAGAGCCATTGCCTACTGGATTTCGACATAGTAGGTGGGCGGCAGTGATCCCGGTAAGTTGCGGCATCTGGTAAAAATGAATTAACTTTCCTTTATGGCTCATAAAGCTTGAGCGAGAGAAGCTGATCCCAACTTCTGGTGACTGGTTTAGGTGTTCAACATGCATCTTGAGCTTAGCTGGGTGCCACATATCATCTGAGTCGATGAATGCGATATAACGGCCGATAGCATGACGTATACCAGTATTTCTTGCAGCGGCTAAACCTTTATTTTCTTTATGATTAACGATACGGATACGGTGATCTTGAATCGATTGGCAAAGGGCTAAACTGTTATCGGTAGCACAGTCGTTGACAATAATGAGCTCAAAATCAGTAAATGTCTGCATCAAGACTGAATGGATGGCGCTTTTTACAAAGCGCTGCACGTTATAGACGGGCATAACAACAGAGACTTTAGGCATCATGGGAAACCTCCTGGTTAAATGCTTTTGAAGATGAGTTATTAATTTTATTGTTCATTTTGCTATTTGATTTAGTGCATGCTTTGACGCTGCTTGCAGCCTTATGAGTTGAGCTATTTAGGATGAATAGGTGAACATAGATGCTCACAGCAGGCATAGCGACTAGGTGGATAATTAAGATCCCTAAGGCAACACCTTGCAGTCCCCACTGACTGAAAATACAGATAGTGGTCACAAGCAATATGGTGAAACCAAAGTTGAGTTTTAAGTTGAGTTGCTGTTTATTGATGCTGATCAGCAATTGACTGACAGCTTCTCCTAAGGGTCTTACGAGCCCGCTTAAACAGAGAAGAATAAATACGGGAAGGGCGCCTGCTGAGATCCATTGCTCACCATAGACAAAAGGTAAGTAAAATGGAGATAACGCAGCTTGTAGCAGCACAATCGGTACTGTGAGTTTTAGAATAAGTGATAGTGAGTTAGTGTAACGACTCTTTATCTCTGATGAGACTGGAATTGACGAACTCACCGTTTCATTATCATCCTTGTCTGCGTCCGTTTTATTAAGCTTTTTATCTGCTTGAGATTGCTTATCTTGGCTATCTGAATGAGGGTTTTTAGGTGTACACAAGTGTGAATACAGTGCTGTCCCGAAGCCCTGAACAATTGAGGTACTGATCCCGAGGCTCGCATTGAAGGCAAAGAAGTAAACGCCTAGCGCTTCTATGCCTAAGAAGTAGCCTACTAGTAGATAATCGATATTCTGTCTCAGCGCGATGCTCAGATCGCTTAAGCCCACCTGAGAACCAAAGCTAAGTAACTTAGTTGTTGATGGTGAGCTGACAGACAGTTTTTTGGTTAATTTTTTTGTCTGTTCTACATCATCTTGACGCTTAGCATTATTTTGAAATAGCTTTCCTTTTTGAGCTTGCACACGCTCAATAAAAGCCGATATTTGGTGACGGATAAACCCAGTTTGAGCATGTTTATGAGAATTGATAGCTTGATTAGGCTTATCAAGAGATATCATTTTGAGTTTATTTGCATAGCCTTCATCGCCAAGGGGATTGTTGTATCTGTGAATGCCAACCCAGATAAGGATCACTAGGACTTTGGGGATGATAATGGCCCAAATACCTAAGCCAAGTAGTGCTAAGCTTGCTGTTAATATGCTATCGCCTATGGTTTGCCAAAGAATTGCTCTTCCAACAATGCGCATTTTATTTTGTTTTAAGTTACTTGCAGCATGCAACATGCCAAAGGGCAAGAGTAAGTAGCTTGTTGCCATGAGTATCATCGGCGGGATTAGGGCTAAATCCTGATGGTAAATCGCGAGAGGCCAGCTGAGTAAGCTCATGGCAACAAATGCTGTGATAGAAGCCATCCAGTTAATCTTGTTTGCATTCGGTAGTGTGGCGTTGAATGTTTGATCATCCATTTTTATTAGTGATGCAGAGGTGATCCGTCTCGTGGGTGTGCAGATAAGCTCAAAGCAGGTGAGGATGATTGCCACTTCACCAAACACTTCGGGTGTGAGCAATCGAGCAATAATGATGCTGCAAGCAAGCCTGACAATGCGGCCAAGCACTTGAGCTGAACCTAACCAGAATAGGCTCTTACTAAATGCACTTCTTGTTTTCTGCTGCTCTTTATCGAGTGTTGGCATCGTATTTCCTTATCTAAGATCACTAAAACTGGCTGATAAGTTTTGGTGTTAGATAGATAAGTTACACAATCTATGCCAAGTATGGGATTGGTGGTAATATTATGATTTTTAATGGTTATATTTTACATTGATGTCATTGCCTTCCTGCTGGATGCAGGCATTTGCAATGCCGTTTGCAAAAGGTGATGGCTTTCATCGTGTAATGAGTTGTTTTTTGCAAAATGCGAATGATTGCTTAATCTGCTGGCTTAGCTTTAGCGTGCGCTATACCCAGAATGATTAACCCAGGCCAGAACAGGTAGGCTAAGATCTCTAAATTCTCACCAAAGGTATAAAGAAACAGCTGCAGGAGTATTGCTAAGCCTGATGCCGCTACTTTAGATGTGAATATTTTGCCGATTAACGTTATAAAGCTAACTAGAAATGGCAGTGCAAGGGCAATTGCACCAACAAGCCCCTTTACAAAAAGGAGGCCATACCAAGTATGGTGTGAGCCTATAGGCATATATTCCACCATATGTGGACCACGCTCGACAATGCCATGTCCCCAGACCAATGCTTCATTGGCCCACCTTTCTAAGGCGATATTAGCAAGGTGCTCTCTGACTCGTGTTGAGCCTGCTCGGGCAGATTTTATCGCAGAGATACTCATCTCTACTCGTTCAATGGCTTGAGTTCCGAATAGCCCAGTTAAAAGGGCCAAGGGACTGGCGATAAAATAGAGCCACGGTGACCGGTGCCAACGTAGGAAGGAGAAATATCCGATCAAAATAATATAGCAAACTAATGCCAGCCGAGATTGAGAGATTAATACCATCAGTAAGCTGGCTATGATGCCGTAGGTTTTATACCTTCGGCTTTGCTCCTGTATGGCGAAATTAAGCAGCAGATTCCCCATCATTCCCAGTGCAGGTGCCCAGGGGGTAAATAACCGCCATCTTGGTGTGCCACTACCAGGGTCAATCTCGTAGAGACTGACGCTAAAAAACTCAGGTCCAGGTCCGCCAATAATGCTTAGTGGAGAGACATACAAAGTGCTAGGCAGCCCTAAGATCCAAGCCATTACACAAAACGGGAAGATAATCAGTGTGTACTTACCTAATAAGCATGATGCACGGTAGATGATCTCTTTACGTATACATAAGCTGCCAATAAGTGGAAATATAGCTAAAAGCGCCCAGCCTTTAGCCCAGCCAATGGATGATTTTATCAACTTAGGTAAGCCCAGTTCATGTTCTAAGTGGGCAATCACTAACGCTATAAGCATGATGCACATACCCACTATCCAGCTTAATTGAGCTGGTGAGAAGTTGAAATCTTCCTGATCGATAAGATACTTTTTCATCAAACGAAGCAGCAATATCCAGGCTATAACAGGCGCTACGATATACATGGCACCCAAGAACCAGAAGAGGTAGGTATAGGTGATGCTATACCAGACAATTTTCTCATCTGTGTTCTCAGGGAAAATCTCTTGAGCTGTAGCCATGAAACCTCCTGATAGAGTGACGAGATTCGAGCTTCTTGGAGCAAGAACCTAACTCTTAAGCCGTTAATATTTTCTGTAAGATTGGTTTACGGATCCACATGATGCACAAGCCAGCCAAGGAGAAGATTGATGCAACGACCCCTCCAAGCAAGGTTAGGATCTGGGCGACTTTATTTTCTTTCGTTGGTAGTGAAGGTGGCGCGAGTAACTGCAACAGTGGATAGGCGGAGTAGATATCAGCTTTTCCTATATCCATCTTGGCTAAAGCTGAAGTAAATACTGCGGTTGCGACCTGGTGCTCACGGTGAAGGTCTCCAAGCTTCGCAGCGTCATCATTGCTGTGGGCTAAACGAATATCCCATTGTGCAATCTGCTCTTTTAATGAGCGTATCTCTTGGCTTAACCCCTCAGCTTCAGTGGTGAGGCTAAGCAGTTGCTGCATGAGTTGAGCTCGGCCATCAATATCGTCAGCTGACAACATCAGCATTAGTGTATCATCCTGATAACCCAGTAAGATTTCGCAACGCTTTTTCATTGCGTTGAAAAGTGCCTGTTGCTGCTGTGTCTGTGTGACGACTTGTGGGTGTTTGCTGCCGTAGCGCCCACCAAACTCAGCGAGCTTGGCTGTCGCTTGGGTATAGATAACCAATAGTTGTTGATAGATCTGATCGTTTTTAAGCTTAAGCAGATCCGCAGCCTGTCTTGCATTTAATGATAGATGCATCTCCAACATTTTCTGGCTTGCTATTACTCCCTGTAGTTTTGAGGTCATATTCACTTCATTATGTCTCAATCTCTCTAATGTCAGTGCTACCTCTTTAAATTGATCTAGCGAGACTAAGCCTATTTGTGATTGAAAATCGAGAATTTTTGATTGGCTTTGACTCACTTTCTGAGCAAAGCCATCAATGCCCATTTTCACTCCGTTTTCACGCTGGTGGATCTCATCCTCTCTTAGCTGAGAGAGCAGCGCTTGCAAGCTATGGTAATGCGCCCATGCTTTATTTTGGGCATCGATGGCTGTTTTGCTGTTAATGCTAAACTGCATGATACCGGTTTGATTGGGTAACTTTAGTTTAGGTTTAGTCATAGTTGATGATGAGATATTTATTGTTTTTGCCGCTGCATCAATTAAAGTTTGGCTCATTGAGAGTGCTTTATAGTTCTCTCTTGGATCGATTGCTGAGCTTAAGTAAGGAGAAGTACTTGAGCTACTTGCTTGACCAATACTGTCTAGGCTGACTAATGCACCAGCGCCAGCACCGGGAAGAATTAGTGTCCACTTACTGACAAACTTAGTTGGCGTTACGGCTAAAGTGATAAACACCAGCGTCCAGATAACCGCTAAAGCAGCGACAGCAGTTTTGATATACACCCAACGTCTGGCATTTACCGGTAGGCTACTGCCCTTTAAAGCAGCTCGCTTTAACCAAAGAAGTTGTTTGGGCTCATTACTTTTTTTCATAATCAGTCATCCTTGGTTAATTGAGCGCTGCTTAAAGTAAGCCTAAAAGTGTTGCTGGTAGTAACACTTCTGTGACTGTACGGGCGATTTCACGAATGTTAGTGACTGTAGAGTCATAACAAGCTATGCCATCACCAGGGAGCAAAACAGGGTTCATCAGAGGACGCCAAGAGTTTGCTATTAAACCGTCGATTGAACGCTCAACTACATCGACTTGTTTAGTAAGGGGGTTTTTAGTAATGAGTAAAACGTGTCTACTTGCATTCGTCATTTGTGCCCCACCGACACAGTTCCCCCCAATCACTCCAGTAAGTAGGCGAGTGCCGTAAGGAAAACGCGTCGCTTCAGTATCGACTGCGGATTGAGAGTTACTGCTCGCAGGTTGGGTTAAGTTTGATATAAATACTCTTATACCTGGCGCGGTGATTTGCGAGGGTCTGGCTAATTCATCATCAAATGTTGTTTTTTGAGGCACATGAATATGGTCATTGGCCATCAAGGTAAAGTGAGGTACTTTGGCTCCTGTCATCACGCCAGACAAATCCAGTGTAATGCTTTCCTTACCGCGGACTAAACGAATCATTGTAAGGTCAGCGTCAGGGCTTACGCCTCCAGAAGCTCTAAGTGCTGCAGGTATTGAACGCTCAGCGGCTTGATCACCTGAGTGTTTGTGATCATCATCTTTGAGTTCTGTCTCTGATTTGCGGTTAATCAGGTGTAGGCCTGGCTCGAAAATAGCCCCAGATACCGTAATTTCAATAGGCGCCCACCTAAGCGGGGTGATACTGAGTCTGATCGTACCTTCAAGCATAAGATCCTCATCGAGTAGTTGCTGCATAATACTCACTTTAAGTTGCTCGATATTTAGCCCTTGAGCATTAATTGCTGCTAAGTAAGGCAGGTAGATAAAACCGTCGGCGTTAACTTCAACTTCGCCACTAAACTCCTCACCGTTGAGAATACTGATATCAAGTTTGTCACCTACTGATAATTTCATTTCAGCAAATGAGCCTGCTGCTAATTGGTTTGATAACTGATGGCTAGCGTTAATCTTGTTTGTCGTAACTGCAGGCGCTGCAGCAGAGCTGACCGAATTTGATGCTTGTTTACTTGTGTATCTTTTTCTTTCATAGGGCGTTTTACTGCCATAGTAGTGGCAGGTTTTACTGTTATTTGATTCAACTTCATGCGTATTAGCACATAAGTCTGCGTCTTTACGTTCAATGAGCGAGGGCGTCACACAAGCTGCAAGATTGAGCATAAGGAAAACGCTGAGTCCTTTCATCGTACTACTGTCTAATTTATCCATAACTTGCTCCTAGCTCTATCTCGTAAATAGCCTATTTATTAAGCCGCTAAGTTCTGATATTCCGTGAAGGCTAATGGCTACAGATATGCTCAATTGCAGCATCTTCATCTTCAAAAATGATAAATACTTGATGAAGCCTTGTGAGCTCAATAAGAGAGCGCACTCCTGCTGAAGGGGAGAGTAAAATGACCTCTCCAGAACGCTTTTGAGTCAGCTTATGTGCAGACACTAGAACCGATAGGCCGCTTGAATCGATAAACTCTACTTGATGCAGGTCCATGACGAGCTTATTGCTGCCAGACTCTATTTGACGCGATATAGCCGCCCTTAGTGTTGGGGTTTGTGCCATTACCATCTCTTTAGGTAATGTGACTAAACAGGCATTATCGAGTGTTAATGGAGAGAATTTCATATGGTGCTCCTTAAAATCATCAGCTTGTTCTTTGGGTTATAATAATAGATTGCACAAAGCAGGCCATGTTTTAAGTTGTTGAATTTGATGTTTTTATCTAGGTGGGTTGGTTTTTGGATTGTGATTGGCAGGCGTATCGCTTTTATTGCAATGCATTTTGCGAAAGTGGCTTGTGTGGTAAAAAGAGTCAAAGTATAAGGGAGGGAAATCGCTGTTTGTTGTCACTTAATCGGGAAGCTATTAAGCCATGGGAGCACATAAAACATGGGAGCTATTTACAGAGGGTAAGTTACAGAGAGTAAGCTAGAGGGCTCTTGATACAACTTAAGGCCGTACAGTGCTTTCCTTATTAAGTTACCCTCTGCTTGGGTTTGTCCATGCATGGTTAACCCCTTAGCAAATTTAACCTCTCAGCAAGCTTAGCCTGAGATGAGTGCCAGCGACAGATGCCTGAAATTTCATTTGATCCATCCAATTTTGAATAATCCATAGCCCCCTACCTGAGAGCGAGAACGGAGATGGGCAGTCAATCTGATCTGATAACTCGGTATAAGGGGAATTATCGAGTAGGTCTATGGTAATAACCTCCAGGTCGCAATGAATGATAACCACGACCTCTTCAAGTTGACTGTCAGTATGTTGCAACACATTTGATAGGGCTTCAAGGATGCAGGTAATGACTTTGAACCTCTGCTGCGTACAAACACTATTTTGCTGTAGAAATTGTTCAAGCTCTGAACAAAGCAATTTACTGGTCCAAATTTTTTGAGATAGGTTTAATTGAATACTATTCATAATGCCTCCATTTAGCATTGGCTGAATGCTTAGAAATCGCTCATGCTGATGTATATAAGCTGTTATTTTTATGCACCTGCTTTCAAGTGATACAGGTTATGACTTGGGATTGCTTTTGTGTAAGGGGGACTCATCTCTCCTATTGCCTCTGTTTCTTGCAATGTTTCTACTTTATCTGAGCTCTCTAGTGTTAGCGTCTCTTGATTAATCATCTCCTCATCACGCTTAAGGCTGGACGTCGAGAGGATCATCATAGATATATCATCTTGGGCAGACTTTTCCTGCCAAAGGTCAACCGCATGACTTAAGTGATGCAGTAATGACTCTGGAAGAAGTTGATGCGCATCTGAACATGCTTTGAGTAATCTGTGTTGGCCAAACTCACCAAATTCGGGGTGATGGCACTCGTAGACGCCGTCGGAGTAGAGCATTAGGTGCTGCTGGCTGTTGAGAAAAAATGAGTTGTAGCTGTATTGAAAGTGATTATCGATCCCAAGAGGTATTCCTGACTCTAGCGCCATAAGCTCAGCGCCATGGTTGTCGATCAAAATAGGTTGCGGGTGCCCAGCGATTGTTAATCTAACTTGGCCGCTATCTGTATTTGCTATACCCAAGATGAGTGTGGCAAATCGCCCTGCATTTTCTGGATCATCAAAGTCAGCATTGAGCTCATTAACGATGAGAGCAGGATCTAAACTATCCCAATTACAGCTTTTACAGCTTAACCTTTGTGCCAAGGTAAAGCTCTGCATAGAGGCGGCTATGCCATGACCTGTGACATCAAGAAGGTAAAAACCGAGGTGGGAGTCGTCAATGGAAAAGCATTGAAAAATATCGCCTGCGAGCTCCTGAGCAGGTTGAAACCTTGCAGCTAAGCGCCAATCATTAATTTGATTACTTGCACTGGGAAGCATTGAACCTTGTAGTTTGGCAGCGCTATCTAAATCATCTTGAACTTGCGCTAAGTAAGCCTGCTCTTTTGATAGGGCGCTATTGAGAGCGGTATTTTGCTGTGCTAAATACTGCTGCATTTTTACAATTCTTGCTGCCGCAAGTAGTCTGACCTTTAGAATGCTTGGGATAAAAGGTTTAGTTAAAAAATCATCGGCTCCGGATTCTATACCCTCTATCATATGTTTAGCTTGATTATTGGCGGTAAGTAACAGTGTGTAAGGGGGGATAGCTTCTTGTTTGAGGTGATGGCAAAGCTCTGGCCCTGTCATTGCGGGCATACGCCAATCACTGATAACGATATCTGGTAACTCTTGTCGATAAATCGCTAACGCTTCACTACCACTAGCACAGCTCGATACTTTTAAGCCCATCTCCTTCAACAGCTTAGCGATAAACAAACGCTCGCTTTGAGTATCTTCAACTAACAAGACTGAAAGTGCATCCAGTGGCTCAAGGTTCATTGAACTTGCTTGCATCTGCTGTGATGTATTTAAAAGCATAAGTCAGCTCGCTCTCAGTTGTTTATAGTTAAGGTTTTGACTGAAATATCGTGCTAGATGACAGCTAGCTTTGACCGTTCAGTTTTCAGTGTGGTTATAGAGAAAGCAATCTTTGAGCCAGTACGAACACACTGCAGTTAAGTTATTGATAGGCTGTCTAATATTTTTAATACATAAAAGGTTATAAAAGAATGAATGGCATTTAATTGCAATATGCAAAAGGGTCATTCATATTAATAAAACAGCCTTGATGATGTTTTTACTTATCTGTTTTGTATGAGTTAGCTGAATGATATCGTTAAGTTTTTGGTCTTTGGCATGAGCTTTGCTCCAGTATTTTTAACACGACGCTATGAAAATATTACTGGTAAGGATATGCAAAATGAAAATATCACAATGGATTAGGTTTACGTTAAATGCCGCTACTATTTCACTTCTTAGTTTTTCTGCAAGTGCTCAAGTGGATGAAATTGCAGATGATGTAACTCAGCCCACCGTACTTACCTTCGGCATAGTACCGCAGCAAGCTGCAAGCACTCTGGCTAGGAAGTGGTCGCCTTTACTCGCCGCTCTTTCGCAAAATGCAAATTTCCAATTGCGTTTTGCAACTGCGCCAGATATTCCTACTTTTGAGAAGCGTTTAGCAAAAGGCGAATATGATGTGGCTTACATGAATCCCTATCATTTCACAGTGTTTAACGACTCTCCCGGTTATCAAGCCGTAGCTAAAGAAAAAAATAAGAAAATACAGGGCATCATAGTCGTTAAGGCTGACTCTGAAGTGCAATCTTTAGCTGAGCTTGATGGTGAGCTGCTTGCATTCCCAGCGCCTGCAGCTTTTGCTGCGAGTGTGTTACCTAGGGCTAATTTAAAAATTAAAGGACTAACAAATGAAATTAAATATGTTGGCTCCCATGATTCAGTCTATCTTGCTGTCGCACAAGGGCTAGTGGCTGGTGGTGGGGGAGTAAAGAGAACCTTCAAAACGATGGATAAGGCTGTGACCAGCCAGCTGCGCGTATTGTGGGAAACGCCTGGTTATACCCCCCATGCAATTGCCATTCATCCAAGCGTTGACAGCGAGATGGTCAAAGAGCTTACAGAAAAATTTGTTCATCTTTCGTCTAATGATGAAGGCATTGCGTTGCTAAACAGCCTTGGATTTAAGCCGTTTGAGGCGGCGAATAATCAAGATTGGGATGACGTAAGAGCCTTAGGATTAGGGGGATTTGCTAAGCCACTAGAGACAGTAAATGAGTAACCTTTGTTTGAAGGAGGCTGGTTATGACATTTAGGTTAAAAACGGTATTAGGCATCGCATTAATTGAGGGTGTCTTGTTGATGCTATTGGTTTATACCAGTGTTGATTACCTTAAAAGCTCTAACCAGGCCGAAATAGAAAAACGGGCTAATTCAGTGGTGATGTTATTTGCTGCTGCGACCAAAGATGCTGTGATAAGCACTGATGTTTCTACGCTTCAAGAGCTTGCGAGTGAGTTGTTGGAAAGCTCTCAAATACTTTATGTAGAAATATATGATCGCACTGATTTGCTTGTCAGTGCTGGAGATGCCGCAAGTGGGCGCGCTATCAATAAAAATGGAGATGCTCAATTATCTAGATTTGTTGATGATGAAGATGGCGTGCTGGATGTTAAAGCTGACATTGTCGAGTCTGGCTTTGTTTTTGGCCGAGTAGAGCTAGGGATCAGTATTCATGAGTTTGATCAGTTCCTAGCGAGTGCAATGACCCGTTTCACCTCCATTGCAGGGTTAGAGATGGTCTTGGTTGCACTTTTTTCTTGGTTATTAGGCAGCTACTTAACTCGAAATCTAAGCCAGCTAAAAAGGGCTTCCAAACGTATTCTAAAAGGTGAAACTGGCGTGCAGATCCCAGTGACGACAGAGGATGAAATTGGCCAAACAACCCAAGCTTTCAACCGTATGGTAGAGAAGATAGAGCAAAACACCAGCGAGCTCGAAAGTGCCAACATTCGCTTGAGTACGATATTAGAGGCTGCTGTCGATGGGTTTATTATCATCGACGATGAGGGCGTGATTGTTCAGGTCAACAATGCTGTAGGTCATCTATTTGGCTATGAGGCAGAGGAGTTATTAGGCCAAAGCGTATCTATTTTAATGCCAAGTCATGAGCGGCATATGGAGAGCGAATTCTTATCGCGTTTAGTTAAGTCCAAGCGAGAGGGGCAGGGCAGAGGGAGAGAGTTAGTCGCACAAGATAAAAGTGGTAAATTATTTCCCATCGAACTATCGGTATCTAAAATGGTGATTGATGGTGAAACGTTACTGCTTGGTTTAGTACAAGATTTAAGTGATATCAAGCTCAAAGAGGAGCAAGCTAAACGAACAGAGTCGATATTGCTCGCAACGCTTGAAGCGAGCCAAGATGCCTTGATCACCATAGATATCACCGGAAGAGTACAGGAGTTCAATGAGGCGGCAATTCAACTGTATGGCCACAGCCGTGAACAAGCATTAGGGGAAATTTTAGAAGATCTTATTTTTGCAGATATTGAGCGAAAAGCATTTAAGCAAGGGTTAGAGAAGTTTCGTAAAACCGGCAAAGGGCCGGCGATTAGAAAGAGTATTGAGCTGATGTCGATTCGTGCCGACGGTAGCCAATTTCCCGTAGAGATGAAGATGATCCCTGTGCAGCTCGGTGATGAAGTGCTATTAACGGCATTTTTACATGATGTCTCTGAGCGAATGCAATATGAAACTAAGCTTAAAGTCGCGAAAGAGCAAGCTGAGCTTGGTAGTAAGGCTAAGTCTCGTTTCTTAGCGACAATGAGTCATGAGATCCGCTCCCCCTTAAATGCCGTACTCGGAGGGGTTGAGCTAATACTAGATTCAAATCTGAGTAAAGATCAGCGCATCTTTGCCCATACCGCTAAAGAGGCTGGCACGGCACTATTGAGCACGATTAATGATATTTTAGATTTTTCCAAAATTGAGGCTGGCCAGATGGTGCTTGAGCATATGGCCTTCTCTCCTGCAAAAGTGGTAGCGCAAGTGATGCAGATACTTGCGCCTAAAGCCAATGAGAAAGGGGTGAATTTAGCGACCTTTATTAACCGAAATGTACCAGATTTAGTCAAGGGTGATGCCCAGCGTTTACGCCAAGTTATTCATAACTTAGTTGATAATGCTATCAAGTTCTCAAGTGGCGGCTGTGTTTCTGTTGAGATATGGATCCCCGATAGTCAACATTCTGAAGTTGAACTGCATTGTGCTGTGACAGATGAGGGAATAGGTGTGAGCCTATCAGCTCAGAAGAAATTATTTAAAGAGTTTAGCCAAGTTCATGACCAACATAATACTAACTACAAGGGAACTGGACTTGGGTTAGCTATCTGCTCTGAACTCATCACTATGATGGGAGGCAAGATTGAGCTAACTAGCCGCCTAGGCCATGGAAGTTGTTTCAGGTTTAATGTTCGATTACAGATTGAGATAGCCGAACGAAACAACATCTACCATATACCTGCGCACGCGAGAGTACTCGTGGTTCATCAAGATAAAACCTTTTGTCACCTAGTGAGAAAGCAGTACAGCCAGTATGGGGTCACTGCGGTCAATGTAAGCAAAGTTAAGGATATTTTTAATATCGATTTGGTTAGAGGGCGGTTTAACTTAATTCTTATCGATGACACCAGTTTACCCGACCTCAACCTTAAATTTACCGAGCAGTTAAAGCGTGACTTTTTGTATGAGGACGGCTTGATTGCTGCACTCATGTCGGGACTTCGTCCTGAAATGTCTGGTTTATTGGCCGATATTGGGCTTGAGCAGGTGATCAATAAACCCTTGAGCCGGGAGATGATGTTAGGTCTACTCAGTGGGGAAGATACTAAAGAATCAGTCGATGAGGAGGAGGAGTTACTCGTTCCTGAGTTAACCTCAAAAAATAAGCGTTTACTGCTGGCTGAAGACAGTCCATCAAACCGAGTAATAGCCGGCGCTATGTTGTCAAAATCTGGGTTTGAGGTTGAATACGCCCATAATGGTCGAGAAGCGGTAAGAATGTCAGCCGAGAATGATTATGGGCTGATTTTAATGGATATGCGTATGCCTGAGATGGATGGCGTGGAGGCGACAAAACAAATTTTGTTAAGCCAGCCAGAGACAATAATCTTAGCGATGACAGCGAATGTACAAAAAGAGGATGTGGAGTCTTGTCTTGCCGCAGGAATGAAAGACTTTGTTCCTAAGCCCGTTAACAAGGTTGAGCTAAATAAAGCCATTAATAAATGGCTTCCGGTTGTGCAGCTTGATGAATTTAAAGGTGAACATATACAGGAATCGACGCTAAATCAGGTTGAAAGTTGTATAGATGCGATTGAGGAATTAAGCTTGAGTAATGAGCCGACAATAGACGATATCATGAACTTGAAAAAGGATAGCCTAGATAGCGAAGACAATAGTGTGCCATTTGAGGCGTTATTTGATGAGTTGGTATTGTCTGAACTGGCTGATGCGTTAGGGAAGGACTCGATGGAGGGGATGTTTACCGTCTACCTGCAAGAGACCCATGAACGACTTAAAATACTAGAGACCTTAATGAGTTCGATGAACTTTAATGAGATTGACGATCAAGCGCATACGTTAAAGAGTAGTTCGGGGAGTTTTGGTGCCCAAGCTCTGTATGAGGTAGCCAAATGTCTTGAAAAAAGTGCGCGAGAGAAAGACAAAGAGGAAGTTGAATCTTATATGGTAGAAGTGCAACAGATAGGCGAGCAAACAATCAAAGCATTCAAAGAACGGTTTGCAGCGTAAGCCATTACTTCACCGATCAATTTGAGGATCGCGCTCTCACTAGAGGCTGTTTTTTGTAAGCTTGCTTACCTTAGCAGAAAGGCCGCTTGTAAGAGATAAATAAGGGTAAAGAATATATGGAAATTAGTCACTCATTTACCGTTTTACTTGTCGAAGATAGCATGTCCCTGGGGGCGTTATATACTGAGTACCTTCGCAATGAGGGGGCGAAAGTTACCCATGTCAATCATGGTGAAGATGCGCTGTCTGAGTTAACCAGTTGGCAACCGGATCTGCTTGTTCTAGATATCAAATTACCCGACATGTCTGGCATGGATATACTTCAAAAAGTCCAGTCCCACTACCCCGCTATGACCGTCATAATGATCACCGCACATGGCACCATTGACCTTGCTGTTGAGTCAATGAAGCTAGGGGCTTTTGATTTTATAATTAAACCCTTTGATGCGAAACGTCTGTCAATAACTGTTCGTAATGCATTGAAGCAGCACCAACTCGTTAACCTTGTTAGCAAGTATGAAAAGAGTTTGCCTAAAGCTAACTATATGGGGTTTATTGGCGAATCTTTATCTATGCAGGCCGTTTATAAAACCATTGATTGTGTTGCTAACAGTAAAGCCTCGGCTTTTATTGTTGGCGAGAGTGGAACGGGCAAAGAGGTGTGTGCTCAGGCCATTCATCATGCAGGGAGTCGTAAAGATAAGCCGTTTATTGCTCTGAACTGTGCTTCAATCCCCAAGGATTTGATTGAAAGTGAAATTTTTGGTCATACCAAAGGTGCCTTTACCGGGGCTGTTGCTAATCGAGATGGCGCTGCGACCCGAGCTCATGGTGGCACGCTATTTTTAGATGAAATTTGCGAGATGGACCTAGAGCTACAGAGCAAATTTCTTCGCTTTATTCAAACCGGTATATTCCAGAAGGTGGGGGGGACAAAGGAGGAGAAGGTGGATGTACGTTTTGTGAGTGCGACCAACCGGATCCCTTGGGAAGAGGTAAAAGCGGGGAGGTTTAGAGAAGATCTTTTCTATCGCCTACATGTTATCCCCATAGAGCTACCTCCATTGAGATCGAGAGGTAAAGATGTACTGCTATTGGCCAATAAATTACTTAAAGAGTACAACGCCGAGGAGGGGAAAAAGTTTAAAGGCTTTAGTGCTGATGCAAAGAAAATATTACAAAGCTACCAATGGCCTGGTAATGTCAGGCAACTACAAAATGTTATCAGGCAAATTGTGGTATTAAACACCTCAGATATGGTTGAGAGTGATATGTTGCCGGCTCAGGTATTAAGCGGAAATGGTGGTGTTAATAGCAGTGAGAATAAAGTGCCGGCGCCCCTTTCCTCTATAGGCGACTCTATAAAAAATCGTGCTCACACTCATCAGAGCGTTGAGAGTGCAAACTTTACAACCTCTCCCTCAGTGCTGGATGCTACAGGTAATGGCATCATTAATGGCGCCATTGAAACGGAGGCAGCGCCAAGTGAAGTTTTACATGTTCAGCCTGATGCTATTATTCCACTCTGGTTGTCAGAGAAACAAACCATAGAAGCGGCGATAGCGCTGTGTGATGGAAATGTGCCTAAAGCTGCAGCTATGCTAGATATTAGCGCATCGACTATCTATAGAAAGCGCCAAGGCTGGGAAGAGATGGAGAAAGAGGGAGTAAGTTCTTAACGTGGTATTTTATTCCCCTAACTTTAAGGCTCTAAACGCTTGTTTAGAGCCTAAAATATGAGTCTTCAACCGAGATTAAAAACGTCTCTCCCATGCGGCATACACACTGGTATCCCAATCATCGCCACCACTTGTCATATATTCACTATATCCTAAGGTGCCACCCACTTTGAGTGTCCCTTCATAGAAAGGTCTGTGATAGCTGGTATCAAACTGAACCATACGCTCATATTCACCAGGTGAGACAGGATTTCCTCCAGGCTCAGATGTGTCTGTGCCATCGAAGTTTAGCTTTAGTAATCTCAACTTATTGGTGATGCTCTGACCGCCACCAAGTTGAGTTATTCCGCCAACAACTAAACTGCGTGTGTCGTTGTCATAGGTGCTACCTAAGCTTTTTCCGTAGTAGCGGTAACCATCTTTGTAAAATCCATGCTCATACATGCAGTTATACACGTTATCATCGACACCACAAGATGCTGCTGTGTCTGCATATTCAATAAAGACGCGCGTATTGATATTACTTAATACAAAATCGACTCCGCCCATGTTTGATGCATTGATCAGTTGGTTCTTACCATTGTGGTAATCTTCATGGATACGTTCATAGTAGATCCCATAAGGGATACCAAAGGCTGTATCTGACCAACGGAAGTCATAGCCAGCTAGCATGTTCTCTTGACCGTTTTCTAGCTCGCCTTCAGTGCCGCCACCGTTAAAGAGTCCATCCCACCAGTCACTTAAACTATTGCCATATCCTTCGCCGCCCCATTGCATAGTCCATGAAAAGCCGACTTCAAGCTGAGAGATAGGTCTTAGTGTACCGCGAGCCCCCCAGTGTTTAGCTTCAGGCACGTAACGGTCGCTCTCCATCTGGCTAAAACTGGTGGTAAAAGTCCAAGGTCCAGCCCAGCTAAGCCAAGGTGTTTCAAAGGCTTCACTATTGTTACGGCTCAAGGTGATGCCCGGCATAGGTCTGGCGTTGGTGGTTTGTATTAGGCCTGTATCCCAGCCTGGTCCCCAGTACTTTTGTTGAGCACCGGCACTAACAATCCAGTTCCCTAACAATACGGCTGCAAAGCTATTATCTAAACGAGCACTGTTACCGTCGATGGGATCATAGTGGTAACTCGCAGAGACGCGACCGCTAAACCACTCTTTGGTGACTTCAGCATTGACCGTGGTTTCAGCTTTATCTCGGTAATCATGGCCAAACCCCAGAAATCGGGCTGTATCACTGGCTGCAGCGACTTTTATTTCACTGCTAAAGCTTTGATGATCTTTTTTATAAGCAGTCATCACTCGCTCATAGGCGCTGGCTTGCATGGCCGATAGGTTTTTAATCTCAGCCTTATCCATATCCTGCTTTAAACCTGCCCACATTAGTGGGTAAGTTGTTACTGGCTGTAGAATAATACCTGTGTCCGCGAGTAGTTGAATATCGGCTCTTAAAGCAAGGTCGTTAGGCTCAACCCACCAAGCGGCCTGTGCTGATGCACATGAAAGAAGTAATAATCCAGATAATATTTTGAGTTTCATGGTGATCCCTTATGTCATTGACGGAGATTCTAAGGGATTTGAGCTGTTCATAACAGTATTGAGCACGATTTTGGTGGTAAATTTAATCTTATGTATCCCGTCACCTTACATCTATTTGATTTATGTAGTCAGTGTTTTGAACTTGCTTGATTTTTAACTTGTTGACTAGGCTAGTGACTAGTCGAGAGGGCGAGCGGTTGACTAGTTAGTGGTGTTGATAAGTATGCCACTCAATATTTGGCATACTTATCAATACCGCTGCTAATGAGCGCGACTTTCGCCATTTAGCCTGTGATGGGTGCTGATTTACAGTATTGGTCGATAAACGTTTGATGTGAGGGCATTTGGGATACCTGCTTATCAACCACCTGTTTAAGTCCGATTAAAAAGCGATATAGCTCAGTATCGTTCATGTTATCAACAATCTGGTGATAATGCTCAGGTATAATGCCTTGGCCGAGCATCACTTGAGTCCATGAATCGATTCTGAATAACTCTGTCTCTGTTATGCACACATTAGCGGTCTCTTTAAACAGCTCGATTCGATGGGCTAAAGTGTCTGGGATAGGCATATTGTGACAGTATCGCCAAAAGGCTGTATCGTCCCTTTCAGTAGCTTTATAGTGCAATATGATAAAGTCACGAATACGCTCCATCTCCTCCTTTGTCTGCTTGTTATACTCATTGATATTGGCCTGACTTATCTCATTTTGTGGGAAGAGTTTCATTAGCCGTAAAACCGAAGCCATTATGAGATGCAGTGCTGTGGACTCCACTGGTTCCACAAAGCCGCTTGAGAGTCCAATAGCGACACAGTTTTTATTCCAACCTTTTAAGCGTCTGCCTGTTTTGTATTTAAATACCTTAGGCTCAGTGATTGGGGCTGATTCTAGATTACTCATAAGGCTCGCAATTGCGTCTTCATCGGTGGTGAATCGACTACAGTAGACTAATCCATTACCTACCCTGTGCTGAAGCGGGATGCGCCATTGCCAGCCGCATTCACGGGCCATTGACTGTGTATAAGGTCTAGGCTCTCCAGATTTTTCTGTTTGAACCGCAACCGCAGTATCGCAGGGAAGCAGGTGACCATAATTTTCAAAACCAGTGTTGAGCGCTCCCTCAATAAGTCTTGCTTTGAAACCGGTGCAATCGATAAACAGATCGCCTTCGATAAGTTCACCGCTTTGCAGCTTTAGCCCATCAATAAAACCCGTCTTTCCATTGATAAGCACATCATCAATAATCCCTTCGATATGTTTAACGCCATGGCGTTGTGAGAACTCAGAGAGATACTTTGCATAGAGTCCAGCATCGAGATGATAGGCATAATTAAGTGGTGAGTCTTTTGAACCAAAGAATTTTCCCTGTTTTGCAGCTTGCAACTCTACGCAATAATCACCAAATTCCCCCTCTATGCCTCGCTGCTTTCCTCCGACCCAGAAATGCTGAAACTCCCCCGCCCAACACTCCTTACCTGTGGTGCCAAAGGAGTGAATATAATTATCATTTAAATTGCCCCAATCGGTAAACTCAATCCCCAGTTTGAAAGTGCCCTGAACCGTGCGTAAAAACTCCTGCTCATCGATACCTAAGAGTTGGTTGAAGACTCTAATTGGGGGAATAGTCGCTTCGCCGACGCCAATTCGACCTATCTCTTCGGATTCGATTAAACTGATATCTAAGTTTTTTCCGAGTAGTTTTGATAGGGCTGCCGCTGTCATCCAGCCCGCAGAGCCGCCGCCAGCGATAATGACTTTTTTAATTTTGTTATTCTTATTGCTGATGTTGTTCATAATTCTTCCTTCACTTCTTTTTGAGGTCGAAATCGTTATTTGTGTTTTGTCTATTTTTATTGATTGTTAGCCGCTTGCGCATAAGCTGCTTTCATAAAATTGATAAGCGTTCTATTTGATGGCAATGCTTGGATATAGTGCGATTTTTTTTGTTGTATCTCATCAAAAAACTGTTTTGCCATGTCTAAGTTATCGGATTGCTTTAATTGAAAGGTTTGAGTGTTAAAGCCCATTCCATAAAGAATATATTGGTAACTGGCAGAGGGGAATATCTCTTCGTTTTGTATAAGATCATGACGACTAGGTGACTGATGTCGCCATAGGGTGAGTTGCTCATTAAGGCGTTCAGGTATTGACTTATCTGAGCGGTTATCATGCCAGTAATCAGAATCTGTGCGCTGACTTAGTAGGTAGTGCAGCTTCAGAAAGTCAATCACACGGGACCAACGATATAGAAAACGGTCGTTGTAACGCTTTGCGGTTATCTTCATCTGCTGGCGTGTTTTTGGTAGCTCTTCACTGATCAATTCTGCTGATAGTTCAATAAGGGCTAATGCTGAGGCTTCGAGTGGCTCGATAAATCCTGATGCCATCCCAACAGCGACACAGTTCTTATGCCAAAACTCTTTCCTATGACCTGGAGTAAATGAAATTTTTCGAGGACTAAGCTGCTCAGCTTGCGACTGACCAATAGATTTTGCGACATATTGGCATAGTTCATCTTGTACTTGTTGATCGTCACTATGCTGGCTTGAATAGGTATAGCCTACACCACGTCTGGTCGGCAAACCTATATCCCAGATCCACCCATTGGTTTTTGCCGTCGAAAGTGTCGTTGAGCTTATTGCTGTTTCATCGTCAAGGTAGGGGACTTGTAGTGCCATTGCCGTGTTATTAAACAGGATATGATCTTGCTTAATAAAGGGGACGTTAAAATGTTTACCAAGCAAAAGGGATTTAAGGCCTGTACAGTCAATGAAGAGATCGCCTCCGATATTGCCTGATTGTTTGGTACAGATCTCAGCGATGTCCCCATTTTCAGCTGAGATGATATCTGTCATATGGTCGATAATATGGCGAACCCCTAGCTTAGCGGTGCAATGCCTTGTTAATAGCGCTGCAAATTTGGTCGCGTCTAGGTGGTAACCATAGTTAGTGACTGCCGCATATTGCGGGGTTGCCGTTTGTTTGGGGGCCCTTGAGGCATCACAAATTGCTGTTTGGATACAGCTTGTTTCAGCAAAACTTGAAGCAGGCGCATAGGTTTTCCAAGCTTGATATAGGTTCGCCTGCCCATAGCCTTGAGGGGTCATAAATGGGTGATAATAACGCTCGCCTTGCCCGGCTTTCCAATCGATAAATTGCGAGCCTTGTTTAAAGGAGGCATCACAACAACTCACAAACTCTATTTCGCTAATACCTATCTTTTCTAGTGTAGAGCGCATGGAGGGCCAGGTGCCTTCACCAACGCCGATAGCACTGACTTGTGGTGATTCAATAAGCGTCACATTAATGGTATCGGGAAGGTGTGAAAGGTGCTCTGCAGCAATGAGTGCAGCGGTTAACCAGCCAGCGGTACCTCCGCCAACAATGGTGATACTTTTTATGGCATGCATCATAATTCCAGCCTACTTAGATGAATGTTTCTAGAAACGTTTTAATCTCCAAAACGCTTTTAAAAATAATCATTAACTGAGGTTGAAGTAAGATTATATGCCACTGAGTCAAATAACTCAGTGGCATAGATTTAGTACTTAGTTATAAATATCTTATTTCGCTCTTACGGGTTAAAAAGTGTAGCGAGCACCTAAGCTATAGCGTGCGCCGCCTTGCTCAAGATTCCAAAGCTGAGCTTCACTACGTGCGTGAGTGCGGTAACCTTCACCTGTGATATTGATGCCATCAAATGACACACTAAAGTTTTCAAACACCTCGTAAGAGATAGTCAAATCAACCTGCTGATGAGCTTCTGTAAATACAGGGTCTTGGCCATTAGTACCTGATAGGAACTCATCTCGCCAGTTGTAGGCGATACGTGTTTGGAAGCCATAGTTTTCATACATCAAGACTAAGTTAGCTGTATCACTTAAACCAAACAATGCAAACTGAGACTCACTTGGGTCTGCAGTTATGTCATAGCCTACATCGCCGCTTACAGTGGTGTAGTTGGCTTGCGCACCGAAACCTGTATCTCCAAAGAAGTGTTGAATAGCAAGCTCGAAACCATTGATTTTAGCGTCTTGGTTGTTAACTGGCGCGCTGGTTTCAAAATCCATGAGTGGATCATCACTATTAGCGATACCTGTGTAGTTATTTTCAAACCATTCGTGGGTTTGTGAGCCATAAGCCACACCTAAGTCATTCGCTGCAACCATAGAGAATAGCGTAGTGTCGGTAACCGACTCACCTAAGGCTTCAAGGTCTGCAATGGCTTGAGCTGCTCTTGGTCCATTAGTGATATCTCTTAAACCATATTGGCTCTTTACTTCAGGCTCATTACCTATGAAGTTGCTGACGCGCTTCTCGTAGTAACCGATAGAGGCGTAACTTGCATCGTCGAAATACCACTCGGTTGAAATATCAAAGTTATCAGATTCAAAAGGAACCAGTCCTGGGTTACCACTTGAGGCGCCGCCTGGTAGTGAACCCGCTAGAATAGTAGGTGCGGTGGGGCCGCCTAAGCCAATAACAGCTGCACTTAAGTCATTGTATGATGGGCGAGAGATTGTCTTACTGTATGAGAAGCGTGCCACGACATCGTCAACGACTTCGATATCAAAATCTAAGTTTGGCAGTAGGTGGCTGTAACTTGAATCAATTGAGACAGGGTTACTGTTTGCAATTGAACCTTGTTGCACAGAAAAGTCATTGTTACTGTCCCAGTGAACCCCAGTTGGAACGGCTGTGCTTGATGTTGAGGTGATATCGGTTTTTTCATATCTAAGGCCGACAACGACATTGTATGGCATCTCGCCAAGCTCACCTGTAAGTTCAAGTTGCACGTAAGCTGCATTAATATCTTCTTCAATGAGGCTATCGGTTGACACTGAGTCAATGCCCGCAAAACCAAAGCCATACTTGTTTGCCGCCCAAGCACCTACTTCAGATGCACTGCCAGTAAAGCCTTGAGTCCAGCCTCCTGCAGTACTGTAGTCGTCAAACTCATCTGCATAATCAACTGGAGAAAGGAAACCATCAGGTAATTCACCTGGGTTTGAGATCCCCCAGCCACCCATCTCGTTCATCAAATCGCGTTGAACAGTATGGCTAGACATTGAGCGGTGCTCGATACCAAAATCGATGCCGCCATTATCAAACTCATAGGCACCATCAAGGCGTATTTGAGTGATATCAGTTTCGTGAGAATACTCATCTCTATCTAACATGGATGTACCCACATCACCCGCATCAAGCATACCGTTAGGGTTCAAGCCTGGACGAGTCGAGTCATCAAAGTCTATCTGCATTAATGGTAGGCCGCCATTATAGATACCAGTTTGACCAGCCACTACGTTAGCGCCAAGGCCTACGTTGATCCAGCTACCGTAATCAGCATTTGGGCTACGTTCAGCTTTAGAGTCATGAGCATCCAAAGTCAGACTAAAGTCATCAGTGACATCGTAGCTTAGATTTAGGCCAATAGAGTTATTCTCATTTAACGTATTACCTTCTTGGAGTGCGAGGCCTAGATCTCGCGGATCTTGCCAGCGTCTATCTTCACTGTGGATGATCGGTGTTTTGATCATCTCATCATCGAAGGTAAAGTCAGTTTTAAAAGAGTCCATCCAGATTGACTGCTCGGCTCTTTTTTCTAAGGTTTCTTGTCTTGAGTAGGTGTAATCTAAGGTCGCCGTGAACGCGTCGACAGGTCTAAATTGGAGCGTAAGTTGAGCGTTATCACGGGTACGCTCTCTATCTGCTACTGAGTAGCGAATATCTGAGGGGAGGGCATGAAGCTGGCCCATAGCTGGTGGATTGTTTAGCACAATCTTATCACCATCTTGAGGCTCTGTAGGTGAGTTAGGTACAGTACCGTCCCATGCTGAAGTGCGCCAATCATTAACAAATGCACCCACTGCTGCGTTATGACGTACTTGATGGCTGGCTGTTAGTGATGCACCAAACATCTCATTGTCATCTGTCCAGCTGATAAGGCCTGAAAGCTCAGGTGTTACATCATCACCCACTCGATTAGTGGTATCGTGTAGCGCTTTGGCACCAATGCTTACCTTTAAACCTGGGTTGTTGAGTGGTTTATTGGTGACAATATTAATCGTACCGCCAATGCCGCCTGAAGCGATATTGGCTTTGCCTGTTTTATAAACTTCAACTGCACTGACACTCTCTGAAGCGAGGTTGGCAAAATCAAACGCACGGCTACTACCATCACCAGCAGCTGGCATAGCACGGCCGTTTAGTGTGACCATATTGTACTGAGGGCCAAAACCACGAATTGTCACTTGGCTACCTTCGCCATTACTACGGTCAATAGCAACACCTGTGATACGTTGTAGAGACTCAGCTAAGTTAGAGTCTGGAAACTTACCGATATCTTCAGCAGTGATAGCGTCAACGACACCGGTAGCGCTTCTTTTAAGGTCGGTAGATTTAATCAAGCTGCCGCGAATACCTTTGACCGCAATGACTTCAATATCTTGATCTTCTTCAGCGGCATACACAGGCGCAAGTGCAGTGGCACTTAAGGCTAGTGAAAGGCTTGTTGCTAATGCTGTTTTTTTAAATTTCTGTTGTTGCATTTCCATCTCCCCCCGGAAACATTCAATCGTAATTTTGTAAGTTAATCTAATATTGCAAACCCGATGTAAGCGCTTTCAAAACAGCTTAAAAAAATAAAGCAAGCTCTAGGAATTCAAATTTGTAAGCGCTTACACAAAACTAGGTCAATTAATAATCGCAGTCAACATAAATATTACTTTATTTTAACAAGTGTTGTTTTACAAGAGAAGTTAAATTTTGTATCGTACTGATTTATTAGAGGTTTGGTTTGTGTTGTTCGTCATGGAGACTTGTAATAATTTAGCGGTAAATACTAAAAAATGAGTCAGATGTACGTTTATTGTTGGCGTTTTATCGGGCTGAAGATAGATCTTGGGCTGATACTGGCTAAATGACGGACGATTAACAATTTGAGGATAACGAATACTCACTCAATTGAAACCTGCTCTTATTGGGGCTTCTGGATTGCTATAGGCTAGAAATGTCTGGAGGATGTTGGCTGAGCGCTCAAGGGGGTTAGGTAGGTCACTGCGCTATATTTTACTGGCATATTTCACTGGATATGGTATGCAGGTATAGCCGATATCGACACCGACTATACCCATGACAAGTCTTGCTATATTTTGCTGATTGAGTCTCTATGGACAACAGCTGGTTCGAACATGTTTTTAATTTCGAGCGGCTTGTTCTGGTATGTGTTTTTTAAGATCCAGCGGGCTGCCATATGGCCCATCTCACCAATAGGATAGTCTATTGTGGTTAGCTTGGGGTGAATGTAGTTCGCTAAGATAATATTATCGAAACCTATGATTGAAACTTTGGAAGGGATATCTACCTGCATCTGCCGGGCTGCGTCCATCGCACCTGCTGCCATCTCATCATTGGCACAGATCAACGCCGTAAAGTTCACCTTTGCTTGCATCAGCACATTGAAGCCCTCACTGCCGCCTGTTTCTAAGTAATCTCCTTCGAAAACCAGTGCGGGATTATAGGTTAATCCCGCTTCTCTAATTGCTTGCTTGTGGCCTGCTAGTCGAGCTTGAGTATCGACTTTCCAAGCCGGACCTGAAATATAGGCCAGCTCTTTATGTCCTGTATCTAGCATCGCTTTGGTTGCTAAGTAACCACCGAGCTGATTGTCTAAGTAGATACAGGAATCTTTGAGTTCGGGGATATAGCGGTTAATAAGTACAATAGGAGTGGCACCTTTACTGAGCTTAATTAGGTACTCATCAGATACAGCTTCTACATGTAAAATAAGGGCGTCACAACGACGATCAATAAGAAACTCAATCCCCTCTTTTTCGCTCTGTTCATCACTGTGGCCTGCTGCAATGATGACATGTTTTTTTGATGTTCTAAGCTCGGCTTCAATTCCACTCATCATGGCACCATAGAAGGGGCCGTGAAGTTCTGAAACAAGAACACCCACACTGTTTGAGCGATTTGAGGCGAGAGATTGCGCGATAGAGTTTGGCCTGTAACCGAGCTCTTCCATGGCATCGAGCACTTTCTTTTCAGTTTTTTCGCTCACTTTCGTGTTCTTGTTCATCACTCTGGATACTGTCGCTAACGACACTCCAGCTAGCACAGAGACATCATAAATAGTTGCCATACTTTTCCTTATTGTGCTTATATCGATTGCTATTACGTATGAATCGTTGTCGCTATCTTATTCTTTACGCTATAAATTTACCAAAGCTTTTAACTATTTTTATTACCAAATAGCCATATATTGTAACCTTAATTGCATTCTCCTATTGGCTTATTGGTCTCTTCGTCGAGTGCTCGGCGGATCTGTTCGACTTTATTATCGTCGAGCTTATAGCTGAACATGATCGCTGCAACAACCAGTGAACCTAGTGCAGGGTAGAGGGTAAATGAGAGCAATATGCCAGTTTGAGTGGCGGCAGTTTGTACGACATCGGCTTGATAATCGTAATAGGCGAGTGCCCAGCCAGCTAATGCGCCACCGAGCGCAATACCTAACTTGATAAAAAATATCACAGTTGCATATACGACCCCAGCAATACGCGTCCCCGTCTTCCATTGGCCGTAATCAATGCTATCAGCCATTTTGGCCCAGAGTAGGGGAGTGGCCATATCGAGTGTAAACTTCCAAAGAAAAAAAGCGCTAAAGGCGAATACTAGTTGCTCCTTCTCTATGAAATAGCCTATTGCACAGAATATAGCTGCTATCAGCTGTAGGCTGATATAGGCTTTGATTTTACAAAAATGTTTAGCGATTAGCTGAGCCATGGCGCAGCCCAACATACTGCCTAGCATACCTATGGTCATAAAAGCGGTGATCAGATCTTCCCTTCCAAGCAGGTATTTTACGTAGTAGACAGCGAGCGTCATTTTAAAAACTTGCCCAGTAAGAAGAAATAAGCCTGCGACACATAAGATACGAGCCTGATCGTTATGCCAAAATGTTTCGAAGGCTGTTTTAAAGCTTAATTGTTGATGTTTTACAGCTTTGACTCTCTCTTTAGTTCCGGCAAAACAGATTAAAAACAGTAAGACACCAAAGCTACTCATCAAGAGCATAGTCAGCTGGTAGCCCTTTGCATCATCTCCATCTCCGAGCCATTCAACTAAAGGTAAGGTAAATGCTGCGACGAGCACACCGCCAAACATGGCGAGTACGAACCGAAAGGACTGTACTGACACTCGCTGTTTAGGATCGCTTGTGAGCACGGCACCTAAAGCACAATAGGGAATATTGATGGCGGTATAACAGACCATAAGCAAGGTATAAGTAATAAACGCATAGATGAGTTTATTAGTGTCGCTCAGTTCTGGTGAGGTGAAGGCTAAAACACTTATCACGCCAAATGGCAGTGCTAAGTAGAGAAGGTAGGGGCGGAACTGCCCCCATCTGCTGCTGGTTCTATCTGTGAGTGCGCCCATTATCGGATCGTTTATGGCATCAAAGACACGGACAATTAAAAACATGGTGCCGACAGCGGCCGGAGATAGGCCTACGATATCCGTATAATAGAGCAGGAGAAACATCATAACGGTTTGAAATATGATGTTACTGGCCGTATCTCCAAGGCCGTAAGCCACCTTTTCCTTAATCGAGATCATATAGAGGTGTTATCCTAGTTATCATTAGATTAAGCCATGGCTAAGTCGCCCCTACGTTTTGCAAGCTCCTCACCTATGTGTTGGTTTTGTTTGCAACCAAGTGGGTAAAACAGCATTAAGATAACCCCAGCAAAGGCAAAACTTGCCGGTATCCAACTCATTAACAGTTGCATACCCGGTAACGAAGCTTCAATTGTCGAACTATCCATGCCATCGTATCCGTAGCCTGCGAGTACAACTAACACCAATGCTCCGGCGAACCCGCCACCCGTTTTTTGTACAAAGGTTCCCGCAGAATAGATGAGGCCTGTTGCTCGGCGACCATTTTTCCATTCGGAATAATCAGCTGAATCACCCAGCATAGAGAAAAATAGGGTTGGCATCATGGCTGCAAAAAATTCGGCAGAGCAACCCAAAATGAAAATAGCAGAAATGTTGCCATTAGGTACCCAGTAGAAAGCCGCGGTTAATAGCCCGCTTAACAGCAGTGATATGATAAACAGCTTTTGTTTACCCCACTTTCTAGCGAGGTAACCGGTAGAGAGTGCACCGAGTATCGATACGATAAGCAGGGCGATAAAGTACTTGCCAGCCATCAGTTCATCACCTACCTGATATTTAAAGTAGTAGGCAATGACACCATATTTAATGCCATTGAACATCATGGTGAGAAACCCCATTCCAAGTAAGATCAACCAAGGCTTGTTGGTGAGAAGATCGATCATATCTCTTTGGGTTCTGGATATCTTATCTGTGTCTTGATTGATGAGCCTTTTGATGACGAGCCACATGAGTGCCATGACAATGACAAAGAAAATACCGCTATATAAATTACGGTAGTAAAAGAAGAGTGTCGTTGCCAGCAATGGCAAAATAATGAAAGGTAAGTTTTTACTGAGATCCCTAAGCTCAGTGGAAAGCTTACTTGATTCATCTATTGCAGGAGTGACTCTTTCTTTAGTCGTTATGAAAGTGATAACCATTAACGTCATTAGAATAACGGCAAATAAGTACATGGTGTGCTGATAGCCTTTAGCGTCATCACCAGCGCCAAACAAGGCCACTAGATCTGGTAAAAAACCCATAACTAAAAGCCCGCCGCCAAACGCGCCTGCAAATCTAAACCCAGAAAGGCTAGTTCGTTCAGTGTCACTGGGCGTCATGACCCCCATTAATGCAGAGTAGGGCACATTATTGAATGTGTAGGCTAGGGTTAGACCTATGTAGGTAACATAGGCATAGATAAGTTTATTTTGGTCGCTTAAATCAGGCGTGCTGAAACATAGCACCATGAAGAGGGCGAGAAAGGGGGTTGACCAGAGGATCCAAGGGCGAAACTTCCCCCAGCGGGTTGATGTCCTATCGGCAACCATTCCCATAATGATGTCAGTGACGCCATCAGATAAGCGGACAACGAGAAACAGCAAGGCCGCAGCGCTGGCCGTTAACCCAAAGGTGTCTGTGTAAAATACAGCTAGGTAAGCCAAGGCGCCACGCCAAACTAAGTTGGCTGCAGCGTCTCCCATGGCATAACCCAATTTCTCTTTAACTGAGAGTTTAGACATTACTCGCTCCACGATTTTTTATTATTATTTTCGGTTGCTTATAAGTGTTTTATACGCCATCCCACTGGTTTTTAGCGTTCTTTGTTGTGTTTCATAATCGACATAAACGATGCCGAATCGTTTCAGGTAGCCTTCTGCCCACTCGAAGTTATCCATTAAGCTCCAAGCAAAATATCCCCGTATATCGACACCTTGTTCGATGGCAAAGCTAACGGCTTTGAGGTGTTCCTGATAGTAGTCTACTCTACCAAAATCTTTTACTTCACCATCAATAAGCTTATCAGCCATTGCTGCACCATTCTCCGTTATATAGATAGGAGGCAGCTTGTATAAAGCATTCAGTGAGGTGAGTAGTTCTGTTAATCCTTGGGGATAGATCTCCCAACCGATATCGGTATGTAAAGCCGTATCGTTTGCTACTTCCTCAAAAATTGTTTGCGCATTAGCCTGATAGATAAGGCGTGTGTAATAGTTTACCCCAAGAAAATCGATGGGCTGGGAGATGATATCGAGATCGCCATCATGAATGTCAGGTCTAACATCCTCAGGAAGAGACTTGAGCAGTTCTGGATAGGCTCCGTCCATAATCGGTTTAATATACCACTGGTTCATATAATCATCGGCGTGCTTAGTCGCCGCTACATCGTCAGCGGATCCACTGTGTGAATAGCATGGCGTAAAGTTGAGAACGATTCCATTATCTGAGTTCGGGCTATTTTTTTGTAACACTTTCATGGCTAAGCCGTGAGCTAAAAGCAGGTGATGTGCTGCGGTTCTACCCTGTTTAGCGCCAGAAATTCCAGGAGCATGGATACCCACTTCATAACCTAAATAGGCACTACAGAAAGGTTCATTTAATGTAGCATATGACGCCACTCTGTCGCCAAATGCTTGAGATATCTTGTCAGCGTAATCACTAAACAAGTATGGCGTGGCACGATTTAACCAGCCACCGTTATCCTCAATATGTTGGGGAAGGTCCCAATGATATAAGGTGACAAAGGCTTTTATATTAAACTGCTTGAGCTTATCTAACAGTTTAATGTAAAAGTTGACTCCCTCACTGTTCAAGCTGCCATCTTGGTTTATGACTCGCCCCCATGAGATTGATAATCGGTAGGCATCGACGTTTAAGCTATTGATTAAGTCGAGATCCTTATCCCAGAGATTGACATGATCGCAAGCTGTTAATCCATCAGACTGATCGGCAATAGCGCCAGGTTTTTTACAAAAATTATCCCAGATATTTGGAAGTCGATTAGTGGCACTTCCCTCAATTTGAAATGAAGCTGTCGCGACCCCGTAAGTAAACTGGGGCGATAGCATTACAGAGTCTTTTGGTAGTTGTATTTTCATCACAGTTATCAACATTTAGTTAATTTATCAGTAATGCAGTAGTTAATCACTGCGGCGTGTAATGCGTATCTGCATACTCATATTTGGAAGCGCTTACATCGCGACTTAAAAAAATTGCTATTCGTTACGAGTGTGTTATAAATGAAAGCGCTTACATCAAACATAGAGCTTTAAATGTTAAAGATCAATAGATTTATTTAACAGGTTTATCAGTTGTAACTGGCGGCGGTGATGGTATGTGAGCACTGTAAAGCTGAAACAGATACTCGATGACGGGTAAAACTAATAATTATAAGGATGATTTATGGCTGCGATACCTACTACACCACCTCAAGAACGTGATCTTACGAGTCAAGGCAGTGACGGAAAAGTACAAGGCTATCGGTTTTCATTAGCTTGCCTGACTTCGCTATTTTTTATTTGGGGTTTGCTAACAAGCTTAAACGACATACTCATTCCCTACCTCAAAGGTATGTTTGACCTTAGCTACACTCAAGCTATGTTGATTCAGTTTTGTTTTTTTGGCGCATATTTTATTGTTTCAGTTCCAGCCGGCGCGTTAGTGAGCAAAATTGGCTATCAAAAGGGCATAGTCTTTGGTTTGATGGTTGCTGGAGTGGGCGCTCTGTCTTTCTATCCTGTTGCGACAACTGGATCATATTTCGCCTTTTTAACGGCGCTATTCGTTCTGGCTGCAGGGATCACTTTACTGCAAGTCTCTGCAAACCCGTTTGTTAGTGTGCTTGGTGAGGCTAAAACGGCATCATCTAGATTAACAATGACACAAGCCTTTAATTCACTAGGGGCCACATTAGCCCCCATTTTTGGTGGCTGGCTGATACTGTCATCGGTTACAGAAGCCACTTATGGGAGTAGCCAAAACCAAGCCACAGCGGTACAAACTCCCTACCTTATATTGGCATCTGCGTTATTTGTGATGGCGCTGATTTTTGCGTTTCTTAAGCTTCCTAAAGTTGAAACTAAGCCTGAAGAGTACAAGGCTGAGGGCAAGTCACTGGGCAACTTACAAAGTACACCTGTTAGTCAAGGGAGTGCTTGGCAATATAGGCATTTGGTACTGGGCGCGTTGGCTATCTTCGTTTATGTCGGCGCTGAGGTGGGGATCGGCAGTTTATTGATTAACTTTGCTGCTATGGAGAGTATTGCTGGCTTAGAAGAGGTAAAAGCTGCGAAATATGTCACTTACTACTGGGGCGGAGCTATGGTCGGCCGCTTTGTCGGAGCATTAGTGATGCAGAAAGTCTCTGCGGGCAAGGTACTTGGTTTTAACAGTATTTTAGCAGTGGCTTTAGTACTGGTCGCCACTTTCTCATCAGGCATGATAGCGCTGTGGGCAATTATTCTGGTGGGTCTGTGTAATTCAATTATGTTTCCGACTATTTTCACCCTTGCTCTCAGAGGGCTAAAACAACATACCAGCCAAGGCTCTGGCGTATTATGTTTAGCCATAGTTGGCGGGGCTATTCTTCCTGTTGCTCAGGGCTTTATTGCTGATGTTGCCGGTATTCAATTGTCCTTCTTGCTACCTATGCTCTGCTTTGTTTACATCGCCTACTATGGCTTGGTGGGCTGTCAGCTTAATAGTCGTATCGCATCGGGCGTAATGCCGGGAGGTAACAATGAGCAAGCTTAACAAGATAGTAATATCGCTGGCTGTTACAGGTGTCTTATTGGTTAGCTTGAGCAGCTGTGGCTATAAAAGCGCACCAGATACAGAACTGCCTACATCATCAGTGTCTGTAGCGCTGGGTGAGCTTCAATCTGCCTCAAAAAACAGTATTGAAATCTGGCCCAAGTTGTCAATGGAATTGCCTGCTAACCTTGCTGATGAGGAGCGAATAGCCGAACTACTCAGTGGCATGACATTAGAGCAGAAAGTCGCTCAGATGATCCAACCTGAGATCCGTGATATCACTGTGGATGATATGCGTCAATATGGCTTTGGCTCATACCTTAATGGCGGCGGTGCATTTCCTGATAACAATAAGCATGCGACTCCTGCCGATTGGATTAAGCTTGCCGAGTCGATGTACCAAGCTTCAGTTGATGACTCTCTTGACGGCTCTTCAATTCCCACTATGTGGGGAACCGATGCGGTACATGGCCATAATAATGTCATTGGCGCGACACTGTTTCCTCATAATATTGGTCTTGGTGCGGCTAATAACCCAGTACTAATCGAGCAGGTGGCTGCAATTACTGCTACAGAGGTGATGGTGACTGGTATCGACTGGGTATTTGCACCAACAGTTGCTGTTGTGAGAGATGATAGATGGGGAAGAACCTATGAAGGCTATTCTGAAGATCCCCAAATAGTTAAAGAGTACGCAGGTGCAATTGTTAAAGGCTTACAAGGAACCGTAGGAAAAGATTTTCTTGGTGATAATCGAGTCATATCGACGGTTAAACATTTTCTTGGTGACGGTGGCACGCAAGCTGGTGTCGATCAGGGAGATAACCTCTCAACAGAGCAACAACTGTTTGATATTCATGCTCAAGGTTATGTCAGTGGTTTAACCGTAGGCGCTCAAACGGTAATGGCGTCATTTAACAGCTGGAACGGTGTTAAAAACCATGGCAATCACTACCTGTTAACTCAAGTCTTGAAAGAGCGAATGGGCTTTGATGGTTTAGTTGTTGGTGATTGGAATGGTCACGGGCAAGTAACAGGCTGCAGCAATACCAGTTGTGCCAAGGCGGCTAATGCCGGGCTTGATATCTTTATGGTGCCGACTGCTGCTTGGAAACCTTTGTATGAAAATACACTGGCTCAGGTTAGAAGTGGCGAGATAGCTTTGTCTCGTATCGATGATGCAGTTACCCGTATTTTGCGGGTAAAATTAAGAGCGGGCTTATTTGATAAGCCAAGTCCTGCAAAGCGAGTGTTATCGGGAAAGACCGAGTTGATTGGTGCTAAAGCTCACAGGGAAATCGCTAAACAAGCTGTGCGAGAGTCACTGGTATTGTTGAAAAATGAAAACAATTTACTGCCTCTTAATCCCAATTTACAGGTGTTAGTGGCAGGTGATGGTGCTGACAATATCGGTAAACAGTCTGGTGGCTGGAGTATTACTTGGCAAGGGACCAACAATAGTAATGCTGATTTTCCTGGGGGGAGCTCTATCTATGATGGCATTAAGCAAACAGTTGTCGCCGCTGGTGGCCAAGTTGAGTTGAATGTAGCTGGTGAGTTTAGCCAAAAACCGGATGTTGCCATTGTGGTGTTTGGCGAAGAGCCTTATGCAGAGGGCGTCGGGGATGTTGAAAACCTAGAGTTTCAAGCTAACACTAAGCATGATTTAGCTTTGCTTAAACAGTTTAAGGCCCAAGGTATTCCTGTTGTTTCAGTCTTTTTAACGGGGAGACCGCTGTGGGTGAATGCGGAGCTTAATGCCTCTGATGCCTTTGTTGTGGCTTGGCTACCGGGCAGTGAAGGCGATGGCGTTGCTGACGTTATTTTCTCCAAGCCTGATGGGAGTGTGAATTATGCAATAACTGGAAAGCTATCCTATTCATGGCCTGCAAACGCGCGACAAACCAAAGTTAATCGCTTTGATGATAAGTATGAACCTCTATTTGCCTATGGTTATGGCTTGAGCTACGGGCAAAGTGATTCGTTAGGTTCAGCGTTATCGGAAAAGGTTGAACGAAGTCGTGAGCAAGTGACTAGCCTATCTATTTTTGATGGTTCAGTTAAATCTCCCTGGCAGCTAATGATTGGCAGCAATGGAAAAAGAGAGCCGGTTTTAAGCAGCATACAGAGCAATGGTGTTGTTGCGTATCGCACCAGTGATAGAGAGGTCCAGGAAGATGCCAGACTGGTATCTTTTAATGGAACCGGATTAGGCGAGCTCAGCTTTGTTAGCCCATCTTCTGTTGATATGAAAAAACTTCAAGGTTCAGACTCAGCGTTATCTTTAACCCTCAAACTTAGTCATCCTATCTCATCTCCAGTTCAATTATCTATGGAGTGTGGGGATAACTGTGTGGGCAATATACAGCTAGCGCCAGCATTAACTAACTTGGATGTCGGTCAGTGGCAATCACTTACCGTTGATCTTAGGTGTTTCTCGCAGGCCGGTATGAAGTTTGAGAACAGCACTTCGCCATTTTCTATCTCCAGTAGAGGAAAAGTCACCTTGGAATTTTCAAATATTAGTATTGAAGCGTTGAGTGGGAAGGGGGCTGATATTTCATGTCATTAAACTGAGGTAACTCACGTTTCTCTGAGTTGCTTGTGTGCTGAAAAAATGGAATTTTTTATTAACAGCTTTTGAGGTTGGAGCTAGAGCACATGGAGTTATCGTTAGATAGTGGTGCTAATTTTTATTCAGGTGTGGCGGCTTCTTTGATTTAGATGCCGTTATGCCCTTTAGTTTACATATAGCTTGTTTAAGCGGGAGTCAGTATAGAAAGTGGGCTCTCTATACTGACATAGTAGCTTGATTAGAAAGTGCCAGTGGTTGATAGACTAAAAGTTAAATCAAAACGAGTCGATAGTGGAGTAATACAGATGTTGCGAATGGGCGTAGATCTTGGTGGGACAAAAATAGAACTTGTAGCCTTAGATACAGATGGAAAAGAGCTATTTAGAAAACGTTTACCAACGCCTCGTGAATATGAGGCGACTCTCGATATTATAGTCGGTTTGGTTAACGAAGCCGAGTCAGCATTAGGTATGACTGGCAGTGTGGGGGTTGGGATCCCAGGTGTTATTTCTCCCTTTTCTGGATTAGTCAAAAATGCTAACTCTACATGGATTAATGGTAAGCCGCTTGATATTGATTTAGGTAAGCGGTTATCACGAGAGATTAGAGTGGCGAATGATGCGAATTGTTTTGCCGTTTCTGAAGCTATTGACGGCGCTGGTGCAGGCAAAGGAGTGGTGTTTGGTGTGATTATCGGTACAGGGTGCGGCGGTGGCATCGCGATAAATGGCCGGGTGCACAGTGGCGGTAATGGTATCTGTGGCGAGTGGGGCCATAACCCTTTACCTTGGATGTCGAAAGAGGAGTTTAATAGCACTTCATGCTTCTGCGGTAACCATGATTGCATCGAAACTTTTATATCTGGTACAGGGTTTGTGCGTGACTACAATCTAATGGGCGGCCAAGCGAATAAAGGAACGCAAGTTATGGCGCTAGTTGATGCTGGGGATGTTAGCGCGACAGAGGCCTTTGAGCGCTATTTAGATAGGCTTGCCCGCTCTCTTGCCCATGTTATTAATACACTAGACCCAGATGTTGTCGTGTTGGGAGGCGGTATGTCCAATGTGGATGCTATCTACCCTAAATTACCCCAAGTGTTATCAAAATACGTTCTAGGGGGAGAATGTCGAACCCCTGTCGTGCAAAACCTCTATGGCTGCTCATCTGGCGTACGTGGCGCAGCTTGGTTGTGGTAGAGGTAGTATCTAAACCAAGTTCGACAGAACTTATGTTAGACTAGCCCGAAACTAGTTTATTCGGGCTTTCAACACGATGTTTTGGGTTAAAAAAATTATTTCACAACTCTTTATGCCCATTCCTATGGTTGTGCTATTACTTCTGTTTTGTATCGTGATGCTTAGAAATAGCCGCTCGACCAGAGCTTTGCTCTCAGTAACTGTTGTCATTTTAGTTTTTTTGAGCAGTTCAACGGGAAGTAATTTTCTTAGTTCTCCTTTGGAAGATCAGTATCGAGTGAATAATAACCCTATAGGTAAAGGGTGTTTAATTCTAGTACTAGGAAACGGTCATAACGATAAGGTACCTGGCATGGCGATACAGAAGTTATCTCCTCCAGCTTTATCAAGGTTAAGTGAAGGAGTTAGGCAGTTTAACTTAGGTCAGGATTGTAAGCTTATATTCAGTGGTTGGGGCGGGGATAGTTCTTCTGAATCACATGCTCAGGTTATGGCTAAAGCTGCTATTGAATTGGGAATTTCAGCTGATAAAATAATTACATTTCCTTTAGCCAAAGATACTTTAGATGAAGCTCAATATATGAAGTGGGAGGTTGGGGATTTCCCATTTAGGTTAGTGACTTCTGCAACACATATGCCTAGAGCCATGGAAATATTCCTCAACTTGGAACTTAGCCCAGAAGCTGCGCCAACAGATTTTATTACTCGAGAAGGCTATTGGTGGTCCCTTAATGCCCAAAACTTGCTTTCATCACAGCGCTCGATACACGAGTATGTAGGAAAGTTGTGGTTTAGGTTGAAACATGAAAATTAAATCTTTGAAATAATTTTCATGTATAAAACCTTAGCCCAAAGTAAGTTGTTTAGAACTATTAGGATGTTTTTTGAACATTGAGACCATAGAGATACGCACGTTAAATAAAAGAAATCGATTAACGCTTACCTGTGTTGGTGTGCTCGGCTTATCACTAGGCCTAGGGTTATTTTTATCTTCTCCAGCTTTGTTTGCGCCGGGTATTCTCTGTTTTGCATTAGGAGTGATATCCCTGGTATTGGGAGTCTCAAAATTGCTAGAGCCAGAGGTTAGTGTGGTGTTAGACAGTGCTGGCATCACTTATCATCATAGGCGGGGGAGTGTAAATATTCAGTGGAGTAACGTACAGCGGATTGATATTCCCAAAGGACTGGATGGTATGAATAGTATTGAGCTACCATTTGTTGGCTTTAAGCTCAAGCAAGTAAACCCAGTACTAGATTCAATCCCCATAAGGCTTGCAACAGGGTTACTCACAGAGCAGCGTCCATTATTGATGTCTGCCATCACATTAGATGAAGATCTTATTGAGTTAGAGAACTATATGAACTCAGAGTTTACGCCGCTTATAATTAATGAAGAGCGTTACCATGGTGTTTTAGCTATGTTTGGCCATAGATGTGAGATGCTAAGTAAGAACTTAGGGTTTCATATTTACATCCCTGAGGATTGCTTAGAAAGTGATGCCAGTGAGTTCACTATTATGGCAAGAAAGTACTTACAGGATGTGAGAACGGCGAGTTAATTTTACTGAAAGTGAATGGTTAGCACCCTATCTATGTTAAGACTATCGATATCAAATTATGGATAAGATTGTGGATGTATAGAGGCAAAACATAAAAAGCACCTGTTAAAGGTGCTTTTTATGTGGTAGACAGGACTAATTAGCTTGAAACTCACCTTCAATGTCACTATTTTTGTTGGGGGTAGCGTTTTGTTCAATAGATTTAGAGGCATCGAGGGTGTTTAGCAATGCAACTTCCTCACGTACTCGCATACCTATAAATTGTCCACCTTCAAAAATCTCCATTGACTCACAAGCCACTTCACCTTCAACAGTACCTGTACCTGTGATATTTAGCTTGTCGCATTTTAGCTTGCCTTTGAAGTAGCCAGACACTTTAAGCTCATTACAACTGAGCTCGCCATCTACAAAGCCATCAGGTTCGATGGTTATTTTTCCTGAAGAGCTTATTTTTCCAAAGATCTCGCCGCCAATTAATGCTTCACCTGCAAAATGACTTTCGCCTGAGAGTTTTGTTCCTTGCGCGACAAAGGTTAGGCCTGAATTAGATTTCTTGTTTCCGAACATAATGCTCTACATTTAGGTCAAAGATACTTGATGTTAACCTTAATTTTACAGTAACAAAACCACTAATATTTGGCGCAGCTAAGTCATTTTTTTGGCTTTAGCTCATCGTGCTAATACTTCCGTGAATAGATTAAGTTACTTCACCCACTTTAATCGCATCAGCCGGGCAAGGTGATACACAAGCGCCACAGCCAGTACAGGTATCAATGTCGATTATCGGTTTTGGTGCTTGGCCTATACCGGGCTTAAAGGATATCGCACGAGCATCACAGGCATCTTTACAGCTTTGGCACCATATCCCTTTGTTAGCTAAGCAAGGTTCGAGTACTAAAGCAATAGACTCCCATGGGGTTTGTTCTGTCTTGTTGAATACAGGCTCAGGACAGATATCTGCGCATTTCTTACAGAAAGTACATTCGTCATTGGCAAAGTTGATCTCGGGGAAGCCACCATCTCCTCTGATGAGGATCTGAGTTTCGCAGGCCTTGATGCATTTATCACATCGGGTGCAGATATCGGTAAACTCTATATCTGTTTTACTCCAAGGAGGCCTAATGGCTGAGGACTTTTTCCGGTTGAAAAGGCGTCTTCGGCTCTGATTGATATTACTCATTATCTACTGCTCAACAATATGAAGAAATTAGACTCTATAAACATTTAATCACTATAACCATTAGGGTTACTTGACTGCCAATGCCAGCTGCTGCTTGCCATCTCATCTATACCATGAGTCGCTCGCCAGTTGAGTTCATTATGTGCTTTTTGGGTATCAGCATAGCATGCTGCGATATCACCAGGTCGCCTGTCGACTATCTGATAATTAATGGTTTTACCCGATGCTTTTTCAAAAGCTTTTACCATGTCAATAACGCTATAGCCTTGGCCTGTACCTAAGTTATAGGTAACAATTCCTGGGTTTGTACTGAGTCTATCGAGTGCTCGTAGGTGACCTATAGCAAGATCGACGACATGGATATAGTCACGTACGCCAGTACCGTCATGGGTATTATAATCATCACCAAATATACTGAGGGTTTCTCTTTTTCCTACGGCAACTTGTGCAATAAATGGCATCAAATTATTAGGTATGTCGTTAGGATCCTCCCCAATACGGCCACTTGGGTGAGCACCCACAGGGTTAAAGTATCTCAGTCTCGCTATATTCCAGCTGGGATCTGCTTGATGGAGATCTTTTAAAATATGTTCAACCATGAGTTTAGATTGACCATAGGGGTTTGTTGCAGCCGTTGGGAATGCTTCAGTAATGGGGAGGCTGGCTGGATCGCCATATACGGTTGCAGATGAGCTAAAAACGAGGTTTTTAACACCATTTTCAGCCATCACTTCACACAAGACTAAGGTACCAGTGACATTATTTTCATAATAGCGTAAAGGCTGAACCACCGATTCGCCAACGGCTTTTAAGCCCGCGAAATGAATAACAGATTGTATGTCATGATCAGTAAATACTTTTTGTAGAAACGCCTTGTTTAGCACATCTCCTTGATAAAAACTGACTGACTTTCCACTGATACTTTCTACACGGTGAAGCGCCTCTATGCTTGAATTAATCAAGTTATCGACGATCACCACTTCTTGGCCTGCCTCTAGAAGCTCAATAACGGTATGGGTGCCGATATAGCCTGTGCCACCAGTAACAAGGATGGTCATTATTCTGCGTCCTTATCTAAATCTTCGACAAGTTGTTTCAGGTAAAGTTTGAATTCACTGCCGATCTCTTTATGGCGTATTGCATGCTCTATGTTGGCTTGCATATAGCCAAGTTTATTACCGCAATCGTGGCTTTTACCTTTCATGTAATAGGCATTGACGGCCTGTTTTTCCATCATCATGGCAATAGCATCTGTCAATTGAATCTCATCACCTGCGCCAGCTGGGGTCTTAGCAAGTTGAGACCAGATATCAGCAGGCAAAATATAACGACCGACAACGGCAAGGTTTGAAGGTGCTTCATCAATACTGGGTTTTTCTACTAATTGAGCTAAGGGTTCAGATTCCCCAGGGATCAATTTTTTACCATTCACATCCGCAATGCCGTACTGGTTTACTTGATCGTGAGGAACGCCCTCTACCATGATTTGACCAACATTCGTTTCATTAAATAACTGAACCATCTCAGCAAGGTTGTCGGTTTTAAGATCACAACTTGCTTCATCGACAATAACATCAGGCAACAGTACAGCGAATGGCGCGTCGCCAACGACAGGTTTAGCGCATAATATGGCATGTCCCAAGCCTTTTGCTTGTGCCTGACGCACACTGATAACGGTTACGCCAGTAGGACAGATAGATTGTACTTCATTCAGCAATTGTCTTTTTACTCTTCGCTCCAACTGAGCCTCAAGCTCAAAACTGGTATCGAAATGATTTTCTATGGGGTTTTTACTGGCGTGAGTGACAAGGACAATCTCGTTAATACCTGCCGCTATTGCTTCATTGACAACATATTGAATGAGTGGTTTATCAACAACGGGAAGCATCTCTTTGGGAATGGCCTTTGTTGCTGGAAGCATCCTTGTTCCTAACCCTGCGACAGGGATCACTGCTTTACGTATTTTAGCTTGTTTCATTGTTATCCTTTTTCAATCTTGTCAGTAACTAGCAACTCGACTTTAACGTGTTGAGTTTAGTCGTTTATCATGAGAGTAGTTAGTGATAATTACAGCCTAATGGCGATATTTTAATAGACTTGAAGGGAAAAGCTATGGGTATAGCGCACTTAGAGGGTGTTCTGTATTGCTTGGCTATTTCGTAAACTATTGGGTACGAATAAATTCCTGAAATATTAGTCTATTACGAATATTTAAATTTAGGTGTAATGAAAGTGTTACAAAGGTGGGCAGGTTGAAGCCAAAGAATAAACTGTGAGGGAGTTAACAAAAATGCTCGTATGATTGAGTATGAAGGAGGGAATCATTAATGAATAAATGACATAATATGAGTAAAGATACGCAGTATGTGGCTCGATTACCTGACGAAAATGGCCATATAGATTATCCGCAAAATGAACATGAAACTTGGCAGGCATTATACGCTAGGCAATTAGGTAATTTACCTAAATATGCTTGCGATGAATACCAGCAAGGCCTATTAGATTTAGGCTTGTCTGGGAGTAAAATTCCACAGTTGTCAGATATTGACGCTGTGCTGTTAAAAATGACAGGTTGGAAAACCGCTGCTGTCCCCGCACTTATTTCATTCGAACGTTTTTTTGAGTTACTGGCGAATAAAGAGTTTCCGGTAGCAACTTTTATCCGTAGTAAAGATGAGTTTGATTATTTAAGAGAGCCAGATATTTTTCATGAAGTATTTGGTCATTGTCCCTTGTTGACCAATCCTTCATTCGCTAAATTTTCTCATGCGTATGGAAAATTGGGTTTAGCTGCCAGTAAAGAAGATAGAGTATTTCTGGCTCGGCTTTATTGGTTTACCGTGGAGTTTGGCTTAATACAAAACAAAGATAAGTCTTTACGTATCTATGGTGGCGGGATTTTGAGCTCTCCAGGTGAGACACTTTACGCGATGGGAGATGAGCCACAAATTAAACCGTTTGACTTGGTTGATGTGCTCCGCACTCCCTATCGCATCGATATCATGCAGCCAGTCTATTATGCCATTAGTAGTCTTGAGTATCTTGATGAAATTGCAGAGATGGATATCATGGGAGCCGTTGATGAAGCCAAAAAGCTGGGGTTGTTTGCTCCATTATATGAGCCTAAGTCTAAAGCTAGTTGATTGAAGTTCTGCCAGTAGCGAGCTACTGCCAATATTAAAACAAAAAATAGTAATTCTTAAGGAAGAAGAGATGTCAAAGCTATCTGAAATGAAATGTGAAGCTTGCCAGGCTGATGCGCCTAAAGTATCCGATGCTGAACTTGCCGATTTAATAAGAATGATCCCAGATTGGGGAGTTGAAGTGCGTGATGGGATTATGCAGCTTGAGCGTGTATATAAATTTAAGAATTTTAAACTTGCTATGGCTTTCACTAATAAGCTTGCAGAGCTTGCTGAAGAAGAGTTCCATCATCCAGGAATATTGACAGAATGGGGTAAGGTAACTGTGACATGGTGGTCCCATTCAATTAAAGGACTACATAAGAATGACTTCATTATGGCGGCCAAAACAGACCAGTTGTTAGATTAAAATTTAACGCCTAAAAATCAGCAGGTTATATACTGTTAACCTGCTTTTTTTGTTCCAAACCCATCATCATGCTGTAAACAAGACTTGCCACAATTATCATAACCTTTTAACGTATGAGCCTTTAATGGACAGTATAAGGCCAAGCTCAGCCATTCATTATGGTAGGTCTTTGATGATTCTATTTATCCCAATAACGATACTAATTAATAAAGGGAAATTGACAGTATGCGCCTTGAAGTATGTTGTTTAGACCGTGTTGGTCTAGCCAAAGATATTTTGATGATCTTAGAAGGTTATGGCATTAACCTAATCGCTATCGATGCCAGTAATCAAGGTTTCCTCTATCTGCAGTTTGCTGAAGTAAATTTTGATTTGCTCAGTGAATTATTACCTTTGATTCGAAAAGTTGAAGGGGTGCATGATGTACGTACTGTCTCTTTTATGCCTTCTGAGCAAGAACATTATGCGTTAAAAACATTGCTAAAGACGCTCCCTGACTCGGTTTTTTCAATTGATGTTAAGGGGAGGGTTCGTATCGTTAATGAATCTGCTTTGTTGACCGTAGGCATGGCTGAACATGAAGTGATAGATGAACCGCTAAATCATTGGGTACAAGGATTCAACTTTAGTCGCTGGCTGAGTGAAAGCTTAGTATTAGCTCAAGCGACCCGCGTTAACATAGCTCAAAATGAATATTTGGCCGAAATGTTGCCAATATACCTTCCAGATGAGAGCGATAAGAGCATACTTGCGGGAGCCGTAGTTTCTCTCAAGTCGCCCGCCCGCGTTGGAAAACAATTTAACGCGCTTCAAAGCCAGACGGTAGGTTTTGAAAATGTATTGGTAACGAGTGATAAGATGAAGGAAGTTTTGGTACAGGCGAGGCGTATGGCTCAGCTTGATGCTCCACTACTCATCACTGGCGAAACCGGTACAGGTAAAGAGCTCATGGCTAGAGCTTGTCATGATGCTAGTATGAGGCGAGACCATCCTTTTATTGCAATCAATTGTGCCGCTTTACCTGATAGTGCAGCAGAAGAGGAGCTCTTCGGTTATGTGAGTAATGGCACGATTGTTAAAAGAGGTTTTTTTGAAGAGGGAAAGGGGGGGACTGTCTTTCTCGATGAAATAGCTGAGATGTCAAAATCTGCCCAAGTGAAGTTACTTCGCCTGTTGCAAGATGGTACGTTTAGACGCTTAGGTGAAGACAAAGAGGTAAGAGCAGATGTTCGGATTGTCTGTTCGACTCAGAAAAATCTTGCTGAATTGTGTCAAACTGGCGAGTTTAGAGAAGATCTTTATTATAGGATCCATGTCCTTAGTTTCCATATGCCATCTCTTCGTGAGCGTAAGATTGATGTTATCCCACTCACTGAGATGTTCCTTGAGCACTACAGCCAGCAGCTCTCAATTCCAATTAGGCGAATATCAGCTCAGTGTCGTGAGCACCTTCTTAACTATGCTTGGCCTGGCAATGTTCGCCAGCTTAAAAATGCTATTTTTAGAGCTGTATCTATGTGGGATGGCTCAGCAGAACTGACGGTAGAACAACTTAAGCTCCCCTCATACGCTGAAGGTTTTGGTTACTTTGATCATCAGTTTGAAGGCAGTTTAGATCAAGCCATGAAACAGTTTGAATCGAGTCTATTAAGGCGCTTATATCCAGCGTATCCAAGTACACGGCAACTGGCTAAGAAACTAGGTGTTTCTCATACCGCCATAGCCAACAAGCTTAGAGAGTATAAGATCAGCAAACAAAAATAGATGTAACAACTAATTGCCACCAAAGGTTGGGTTTTTAATCACTTTTTAGGTGAAACGCCCATATTTATGCAGGAATATTCGGTTGTATAGATAACTTTACAAAATAGACAGCGCATCCGTTTAGCGTGATTTATATCACGCTATTCCTATCTGTCTATGCTTAAGGTATTTATATAGCCATTATTAGAAGAGATAAGGTACTCAAGTTAGTTGCCACACTTGAGATCTATAGATAGGAGCAGGTATGAAGTTAGCCAGTTATAACAACGGTCGCCGTGACGGTCAGTTGATGTTAGTGAGTAAAGACCTTTCCAAAGCAGTGGCTGTACCTGCAATTGCGAATACTATGCAGCAACTTATGGATGCATGGGATCTGCTATACCCTCAGCTTAATGAGCTTTATGAAGCCTTAAACGAAGGCATGTTTGATAATGCAGAAGATTTTGATGAGTCAAAATGTTTATCACCACTCCCTCGTGCTTACCAGTGGGCTGATGGCAGCGCATACGTAAACCACGTTGAGTTAGTACGTAAAGCGCGCGGCGCGGAAATGCCTGAAACATTTTGGACAGACCCTCTCGTTTACCAAGGTGGCTCGGATTGCTTTATCGGACCTAAAGCCGATATTCCATTAGCAAGCGAAGAGTGGGGCATTGATTTCGAGTCTGAAATCGCCGTTATTACCGATGATGTCCCTATGGGGGTTTCAACTGATTCGGCTCAACAGCATATTAAGTTATTGATGCTTGTAAATGATGTGTCCCTACGTAATCTTATACCTGGTGAGCTCGCTAAAGGTTTTGGATTTTACCAAGCTAAACCTTCAAGTAGCTTTTCTCCTGTTGCTGTTACACCTGATGAGCTTGGCGAGCGTTGGGAGGACTCAAAAGTTCACCTACCATTGATAACTCATCTAAACAGCGAGCTATTTGGCCGCCCTAATGCTGGCGTTGATATGACGTTTAACTTCAGTCAGCTGGTGTCTCATGTGGCTAAGACCCGTCCTTTAGGTGCTGGTGCCATCATTGGCTCTGGGACTATCTCTAACTACGATCGTAGTGCCGGTTCTAGCTGCCTAGCAGAGACACGTATGTTAGAAACGATTGCAGACGGTAAGCCATCTACTTCATTCATGAAGTTTGGCGATAGAGTGCGTATTGAAATGCTCGACGATAATGAGCAAACAATTTTTGGCTCAATCGATCAACAAGTTGTCGAATATAAAGGCTAACTCAATTTAGCTTATACCAGAGCGGGGCTGATTCATTAGAATTAGCCCCGTTTTTATATCACCTCTTTTTAAGGAACTATTATGTTGAAACTCTTCGGATACTGGCGATCTAGTGCAGCCTATCGTGTTAGAATCGCTTTAAACTTAAAGCAACTTCGTGCTGAGCAAGTATCGGTTCATTTAGTAAAAGATGGCGGAGAGCAACATAAAGCAGACTATGCTCAATTGAATCCTCAAGAGCTGGTTCCTACACTGATTGATACTGATGAAGCTGGTAATGAACTGGTTTTATCTCAATCTATGGCTATTTTAGAGTATCTTGATGAGCGTTACCCTGAGTGTGCACTCATTCCAAATGAGATCACTGATAGAGCATTAGTACGCTCATTAGCACTGTTGATTGCTTGCGAAGTTCACCCTCTGAACAATCTTAAAGTACTACAGTACTTAACGGGGCCACTGGCTCTAGAAGATGAGGCTAAAACAGCCTGGTATCATCACTGGATCCATCAAGGTTTTAGTGCGTTTGAAAAACAATTAGAGAAACATTCAGGCCAGTTCTGTTTCGGGGATAGTGTAACAATTGCCGACCTTTGTTTAATACCTCAAGTTTACAACGCGAATCGATTCAAGGTTGATTTGAGTGTGTATCCGAATATATTGCGTGTGAATGAAAACTGTAATCAACTCAAAGCTTTTATCGATGCGTTGCCTGAAAACCAAGCTGACGCAGTTTAATCGCTGGGGAAACATTAGTTAGCTATTAGTAATGACTAGCGGTTTTTCATCAGAAAATCCACAAACGCTCTATCGGCTTGACTGATAGGGCGTTGTTTTTTCCAGGCAATATGTAGATCAAGATAGACGGGCGGCTCAAAAGGTTTAGCTAGAATCTCATCATTTTCACCAATCACCATCTCTAACACACTTGTGATTGCATAACCTTGTGAAACGACTTGTTTTACTAAATTGATCAAGTTGGTTTCAAAAGCGATATTGACGCTAATATCTAATGCTTTTGCCTGTGACAACATCCACTCTCGGTGAAAGTATCCTGGCTTAAACATCACCAGTTCATGTTCAAAAAACTCATCAAGTTGAATACTAGCATTATCAGATAGCGGGTGTTCATTGGACATGGCGACGACCATCTGTTCGCTAAGCAGTAGATGGCTATCAAACTCCTCACTCAGATCGTTAGCCGTGATGATTGCTATGTCAACTTCTCCGCGGGATAACATCTTTAACGAGTCACGGGTGCCGCCTTCAAATAAGGAGAGTTTCAGATCTGGGTATTGATGTCTAAATGCCATCAAACGAGTAGGGAGATAAAAAGAGCCCAACATGCCAGGGACACCTATTCTGACTTCACCTTGAGTGAGATTAGCCATGGACTTGATATGGGCTTCAGCTTGTTTGAGTTGTTTAATGATAAGCACCGCATGTTGGTGAAGGGCCTTGCCTTCTGCCGTAAGGCTAACTTGCTTGCCTCGTTGTCCCGATGAGTTGCTACGATTGACTAATGTGACACCAAGTGCTGTTTCTAATCGCTTTATACTTTGACTTAAGGCGGGTTGTGCCATATTGAGTTGCTTGGCGGCTTTGGTAAAGTTAGCCGCTTTTGCCAAAGTATCTAAGTGTTTTAGTTGACGTATATCCATAACTAAAATCAATGGTTCCGATTGGTTTAATCTATTATTGTTATGTTATATCTGGTGGTAATCTTTGTCCATTGAGTTTGAGACTAAGATAGATAAGCTGATGGTATCAGAGAAAAAGAGTAATATTACGGCAAGTGAGATAAGGCTTATCTGGGCCCTATCGTTGGCCTCTGTCATCATCTATATCAATCTTTACCTAGTTCAAGGTGTCCTGCCGTTAATTGCTCAAACCTTTGATGTCGATATCAGCCACTCCACATTACTGCTCTCTGTCACAAGTTTTTCAATGGCATTCTCTCTTTTATTTTATGCTGTACTCTCAGATAGGATTGGACGTAAAAAGCCGCTAATGCTGAGCTTATACCTGCTACTGCTTAGCGATCTGCTTATGGTATTTGTGAGCGATTTTTCACAATTAATCGCTTTAAGAGCACTACAAGGTGTACTGCTTGCTGCCGTTCCAGCGATAGCGATGGCTTACTTTAAAGATGAGTTAAGTCAGGGCGCAATGTTAAAGGCTGGTGCAGTCTATATTGCAGCGAATAGTTTGGGTGGCATAGCTGGTAGATTAATCGGTGGTGGCTTGTCTCTGTATTTTCAATGGGAGTACGTGATCAGTGTTATTTTGATCTTTTCAGCAATAGGTGTGTTTGTGGTTCACCAATTATTGCCCAAACATAACAATACAGTTGATAGAAATGTGACCTGTAGTAAGAAGCTAATGGGTGGATTTAAAGGCGATGTTAGCGGGTTTGTCATTCATCTTATGGACAATAAATTAAGACAAATCTACCTGATCGGTGGCTTAGCTTTTCTAGTCATGGTGAATCAATTTAGCTATATTCAATTGCACCTAATGAATGCGCCGTATCAGTGGGGACGATTTGAGGTGACGCTTATTTTTCTGTGTTACCTCAGTGGCACGTTTGCTTCATATTACTCAAGCTACTGGATAGCGATGTTTGGCCGGATCAGGATATTCTGGTTGTCGCTATTGATGATGGTGCTTGGCAGTGCAGTAACATTAGTCGATACGAGTCAGTTTATATGTTTAGGTTTTTTGATGACGGCTTTTGGATTCTTCTTCATTCATAGTGGATGTAATGCCTGGGTTGCCCATAGAGCAAGGGAGCACCGCGCCAAAGCCACATCACTATACTTATGCAGCTATTACCTTGGCGCAGCGATAGGGGGGCCTTTACTGCTTCCATTCTGGCACCAGTGGGAATGGCCTGGGGTTGTGCTTGGCTCAATGGTGACTTTAGCAGGACTAAGCCTAGTAATGTTTAAATTGATGACGCCACAAAGACGTAAAGTTCGCTCCAGTTTAATAGTGAACAACTAATATCATTTACTATCTCTAGCTTCATTGTACTGGTTAGGCTGGTTTTTTGGTGGGAACAAAAGGCCAGATCTGCGCTTTAAAGTGTCCATGATAGAAGATTAATCCAGCTACGAAAGTGATTGAGGCTCCTGTGAGTAGGGCCCATTGCACATCAAACATAGATAATACCCCCCCGATGAGCGCTGCTAGCAGGTTACCCAAACAAAAAATGGTGACTAGCATGCCCATTAATTTCCCCTGAGCTCTATCTTCATATGAGTGTGACAGATACGATGGCAGGAAGCCGTTATAGATAGCAATACCAGCTCCCATCAGCGCGAAGCTGATAAGGTAGCTCTGATTGATAAAAAAGGGCAGTGCGGCGAGTGCTGAGCCAAACAGCATCATGCCGAGTAGTCCTGCATGCGGGTGAGAGAGCTTTTTCTGAATGATTGGATTGATAAATAGGCTAGTGAATATCATACAAGTGGTTAAAAATACTGTTGCCCAACTGATATCTACAGCTTGATAGCTAAACTCACGAACCAGGTGAAGTGGGTAATATTCATAATATAGGTTAACGCCTACAGTAAGAAACAAATAGAGCAAAAAAAAGCGTCTTAGATCGGGCTGTGCGAGAAGTGTGAGGCTAGAGCCGCCCTCAGCATGTTTATCTGGTACATCTAAGCTTTTAGGCAGTAAAAAGTGACTCAACAATGCACAAAGCATACAGGCAAGGGCTGCAATCCAAAAAACCGCATCTATGCCTGCCATAATAAGATAACCGCCAGCAAGTGGGCCGAGCAGGTAACCACCGTACCCCATGGAGCTAATGAGTGAAAAACTTCGGGTTTTATCGATTACAGGATGGAGGTCGGCGGCAATCGCGCGAGCAATCGCTATGTTACCTTCACATAAACCAGTAAGTAATCTTGCTAGACAAAATAGCAAAAAATTTTCAAAGATGGCTGCGATGGCCGTTAAGCCATAGCCAAGGGCGCTACCAATCAGCGTCAAGGTCAGGAGCCTTTTACGGCCATAGTTATCAGATATTGCGCCAATGACACTGCTGCCAAGAATAATTCCTAATGGGTATATACCTAATACAACCCCCAATAACAGCTCAGAGGGCAGATTAAGAAACTGCGTTAATGGAGAGCTACCATCAGCAAAAAGCGGGGCTAAGATAGGATAGGGGAGTGCAATGCCTGCAACACTTATCAGGGTGACTAATAAGGTGATAGACAGGACTTTATTTGCATGACTCAGCGCATTAGCTGAAGCCAAATGCTTGTCAATAGTGCTAGCTTGTCTGTCTGGGCTGGTGTTCATCGTAATATCTTCTTTGATGGTAGTCATTTTAATATTTACATCAAAGAACACTTAAGTAAAGTGTTTCATTTACTTAAGTGTGGTTGAACTTGCTTGAGTTATTTTTCCGGATTAATCCTCTGAGAAACAGAATCGCTCGGAAGTAGCTCAAGGTGGCCGTGTTCATCGAAATACCAACCAGTAATAAAGCCTTTTTGCCGCATGCTGACTAAGTTTTGCATCACCTCTTTAGCTTCAACCAAGGCTGTTGCTTCATCACAGTTGTGAGTGAGCTTAAGATAAGCGGCTATGCTGCTTAAAGAGGCGGATTGACTGACATCTGCCATAGTATATATCTCGATAGTGAGTATATTTGAAGGATAGACGATTGAGTGGAAAATTGGGCTATTTACGTGAGGATATTGATAAATGTTATAGCCTGATATGGTTTTAGATAACTATGAAATACTAGCTGATATTTAGATGAGTTTGATTTGGAGGTTAAAGAGGATAAAAATGGTGGTCGATACTGGGCTCGAACCAGTGACCCCCTCCTTGTAAGGGAGGTGCTCTCCCAGCTGAGCTAATCGACCTGGGATTYCATARTGTTTTAATTCTTTATGARAAGAATGGTGGTCGATACTGGGCTCGAACCAGTGACCCCCTCCTTGTAAGGGAGGTGCTCTCCCAGCTGAGCTAATCGACCTGGGATT
>NZ_MPHJ01000021.1 GCF_001957125.1 Shewanella sp. UCD-KL12
ACAAACCTCTTTGATGGACTGGTTACGTATTAACCCCATCCAAAGCACGAGCCAGACTGCCTGCTGTGCAGGCAAACGGCGATTACGGATACTTGCCTTGTTGGCTGTGAGTAATGACTGCTCTATCCACTCTGAATCAATAGCCTCCATTACAGAACCATAAGACCCACTTTCTTCAACAGACTCATGAACTAGCTCAAGCTCTTGCGCAAACATAAAAAAATCCCCACCAGAATACTGGTAGGGATTATCTTTCATCTGCAGGATCGTTCAAGTCCTCTTAAACGATCGGCATTAACCTTAATAGGTGGTTTTTTGTTTAACGCTTATGAGCCGTAACTCGTTACTTATTTGAGAAGTCATTCTCGACGAGCTGCTGCTTGTTCTCTGCTTGTGGTGCATGGCATTGAGTACAAGAGTAGTATTGGCCGTTAAGGGTACCTTTATCATCTTTCACGTGAGAGATATCAATGGGAGTCGCCTTACGCTTTTTAGCTTTATCCCAGCTATGGCAAGACATACAACCATTTCTTTTCATGGTGATACTGTAGTCAGCCTTGTGTGGGATCATAGGAGGCTGGTGGACAAAGTCACGCTCGATTGATTTACCACGCTTAGGGTAAGTAGGCATAGCATCAGCGGCTCTAATATCGCTGATCTCTGACTTTCCTAGTGAACTGATATTGACCGGCTCAGCACTTGTGTTTGCTTGCTGGCCAGAGCAAGCACTAAGCGCCATAACGAGCGCGGCTAAAGTGAGTACATTTTTCATTGGGTGTTCTCCGCCTTTAGGGCAATTCGATTTTTATACTGGAAAACGCGTTGGGCGCAAACATCGATACAGCGGCCACATTGAGTGCAATCACTGCTGGTTATCATAGGTTGCTTACCTTTAAGTGCAGGCTTTAACACCTGTCTCTCAGGGCAAACAACGAAACAGTCCATGCAGTTATCGCAGGCCTTAGCGTTGACGGCCGATACTTTTATAGGGCTTAATTTACCAAGTAAGGCAAATAGTGCACCTGTTGGGCAAAGGTGCCCACACCATCCTCGCTCGCTGATAAAAAGATCGAGCAGGAAGATAGCGACAAGAAGCCACAGTCCGCTTCCAGCGCTAAACAGCGCGGCGCGGTACAAAACGGGAACAGGGTTAACCCACTCCCAAACCGTGAGTCCTGTCAATATCGGTAGTAACAAAACAAGGGCAAGTAGGTAGTAACGTAAGCTCCTTGGCATCTCGCTAATGCGAGGCAGGTTTAACTTACGTCTTAACCAACTTGCACTGTCTGTGACCATATTGACTGGACAGACCCAGCTGCAAAATACGCGGCCACCAGCTAAAGCATAAAAAATTGCAATAATTAGTGCGCCAAGTATTAAGGTGAACTCAGGCATATGGCCAGTCAGTACTACCTGCAGTGTTGCAAGTGGATCTGACAATGGCACAGTGCCTAAAAGTTCGCTGCTTGAAAGGTTTCCTTTTAGGAGCCATAGGCCAAAGATAGGGCCGATAGCAAACAGGAGAAATACGCTAATCTGGCTGACACGTCTTAGAAATAGGAACTTGTGAGCTTGCCACCATCCCAGTTCATCGATTGCAGCCTGTGCAAATCTATCCTCTTTCTTCGATAGTTTGCTCATAGCGGAAGACCTCTGTTTAACATCTCAAGTGTGGTCTCTTCAGTATTTATATAAGTATCGTGTGCAGCTGTTTTTCCAAGAGCAATATGAGTAGGCAGTACTTTTATCGCAGCTTCTTCAAGCACGCAGACATGTTCACATTTACCACAGCCAGTACAGCTATCGCTGTTGACTTTAGGTAGGAACATAGCATGGTGCCCGCTGCGTATGTTTTGCTGCATTTCAAGGGTGATAGCATCGTCGATTAACGGGCAGACCCGATAACAAACATCACACCTTAAGCCTTTAAAGTTTAGACAGTTCTTTTCATCTATTAATACCGCAATGCCCATTTTTGACTTATCAATTTCAGTCAAATCATGATCCAGCGAGCCCGATGGACAAGCCTTAACACAAGGAATATCTTCGCACATCTCACAGGGGATAGTGCGAGCGGTAAAATAGGGTGTCCCCGTTGCGGCGTCATCAAACCAGCGCGCGAGTTTTAGTGTGTCATAAGGGCAAGCCTCAACACATAAACCGCAGCGGACACAAGCCGAAAGAAAATCATCTTCACTCAAGGCCCCAGGAGGTCGAACAGCTAATGGGTCTAGCTGTGATGACTGTTTAGCCACCGCAGCTATCCCCATGCCAAGCAGTCCCATAGCACAGCCAGCTTTAGCCGAATGGGCTAAAAACTGACGGCGATTTACGCCTGTGACTGAGGTTTTGCTTGGTTCGACCTTACTCATTTTTCTCTCTTCGTATCTCTGTTTTTGCTCAAGCGATTAAAGTTAAGTAGTTTGTTAAAAGTCTTAAGCTTTCATCACTTTGACTGGGCACTTCTTGAAATCTGTCTCTTTAGAGAGAGGATCTGTGGCGTCCAGTAACAACTTGTTGACCAGCTGGCGTGCGTCGAAGAATGGCATAAATGCCACGCCTCTTGGCGGCTTGTTGCGGCCTTTGGTCTCAACACGCGTCTTCACTTCACCGCGAGGTGAGGCAACAACCACTTCATCACCACGTTTAAGGCCACGAGCCTTAGCATCTTCAGGGTGAAGGAAGATCTGTGCATCTGGATAAGCGCGATATAGCTCAGGTACGCGAGCTGTCATCGAGCCTGTGTGCCAATGCTCAAGTACACGACCTGTAGATAGCCAGAGGTCGAACTCTTGATCTGGCTCTTCTGCTGCAGGCTCGTATGGCAGAGCAAAAATAACGGCTTTACCATCTGGCTTACCGTAGAAGTTGAACTCTTCACCGGCTTTCAGGTATGGATCGCCTTTTGAGAAGCGGCGCAGTGTCTCTTTACCGTCAACCACAGGCCAGCGTAAACCGCGAGTCTCATGGTAGGTATCGAAATCTGCAAGATCGTGGGCATGACCGCGACCAAATTGAGCGTATTCTTCAAATAGCCCTTTTTGCAGGTAGAAACCGAAGTGCTCGGCCTCATCATTCATCGCACCTTTACAATCAGAAGATGGGAACTTGTTAACTTCGCCGTTTGCATAAAGCACATCATAAAGCGTCTTATCAGCTAGCTCTGGTTGCTTGGCAATTAACTCTGCAGGCCACACTTCAGAAATCTTAAAGCGTTTAGAGAACTCTACTAGCTGCCAAAGATCTGATTTAGCGCCTTCAGGGGCTTTAACCTGCTGATGCCACATATGTGTACGACGCTCAGCATTACCATAAGCACCCTCTTTTTCCACCCACATAGCAGTAGGTAGGATAAGGTCGGCTGCCATTGCAGATACTGTTGGGTATGGATCTGATACGACGATGAAGTTTTCTGGGTTACGGAAGCCCGGTAAGATCTCTTCATTGATGTTAGGACCAGCCTGGACATTGTTAGTACACATGGTCCAGTAGCAGTTCAGTTTGCCATCTTTAAGCATACGGCTCTGAAGCACTGCATGGTAGCCAGGCTTAGGTGGGATAGTACCTTCTGGCACTTGCCATAGCTTTTCAGAGATTGCTCTGTGCTTAGGATTCTTAACGACCATATCAGCAGGTAGACGGTGAGCAAATGTGCCCACTTCACGTGCAGTACCACAAGCTGAAGGCTGGCCAGTAAGCGAGAATGGGCTGTTACCTGGAGTGGCAATTTTACCGGTCAGCAAGTGGATGTTATAGAGCATGTTGTTTGCCCAAACACCACGTGTATGTTGGTTAATCCCCATGGTCCAAAGACTCATCACCTTGATTGATGGATCGGCGTAAGCTTTAGCCATCTCTTCGAGTTTCTCTGGCTCTACACCACTCATCTCAGAAGCATACTCAAGCGTATAAGTGCTTACAAACTTCGCGTACTCATCGAAACTGATAGGTGTAGACTTACCGTTTCCTGGATTCTTGGCCTTTTGCTCAAGTGGATGCTCAGGGCGAAGACCGTAACCGATATCAGTTGTACCTAGTACAAATTTGGTGTGCTTGTTAACGAACTCTTTGTTCACTGCATTGTTTTGAATAATGTAGTTAGCAATGTAGTTAAGCAGTACTAGATCTGTCTGTGGACGGAATACCATCGCGTTGTCGGCTAAGTCGAAGCTACGGTTTTCGAATGTCGATAGTACGTGTACGCGACTTGTCGGGCTACTTAGGCGGCGATCAGATAGGCGAGCCCATAGGATTGGGTGCATCTCAGCCATGTTGGCGCCCCAAAGTACAAAGTGGTCGGCCGCTTCTAAGTCGTCATAACAACCCATAGGCTCATCGATACCGAAGGTACGCATAAAGCCACCTACAGCTGAGGCCATACAGTGACGAGCATTTGGATCAATATTGTTGGTGAGGAAACCGGCTTTATGCAGTTTAGAGGCTGCGTAGCCTTCCCAAACTGTCCACTGACCAGAACCGAACATACCGACAGCAGTTGGCCCTTTGGTCTTTAAAGTGTTTTTCCACTTGTCGGCCATAGTATCGAGCGCAGTATCCCAGCTCACAGGGGTAAACTCACCCTCTTTATCGTACTTACCATCTTTCATACGTAGCAGTGGCGTCGTTAGACGATCTTTTCCGTACATGATTTTAGATAGGAAGTAGCCTTTGATACAGTTAAGGCCTTTGTTGACAGGGCTTTCTGGGTCACCTTTTGTGGCAACGACTTTGCCATTGTTGGTACCCACCAACACACTACAACCTACACCGCAAAAACGGCAAGGTGCTTTGTCCCACTTGATGTTGTCAGTTTGCTCAGCAGCTTCAACTATTCTCACTGGCAAAGTGACACCAACAGTGGTTGCAGCGGCTACTGCAGCGTTGGCTTTTAGAAACTCGCGACGGCTAATGCTCATGGTGTTCCTCACTCTTTTCTCTATTGTTTAACTTAGGTATAAATCTTTTAATGGATTAAATGTTTTGCTTTTTTATTACATCTTGCTGAAAACTAATGAATATCAGCAGCCTGTTCGGCTTCATCGACCTGATGATAGATAAGGCTACTGTTTAATACCCCTTCTATGGCGTTAATTGCCTCGACATTATCAAGAATGGATTTCTGTGTTTCACCCTCTAAGGTAATAACGAATTTACCTGCATCGGTGACAGCATGGATTTCGGCGCCAGTTAAGGCGCGAACTTGGGTTTCAACCTGAGAGATAGCTTTTGGTGCGGCATGAATAACTAAGCTAGTGACGTGGTATTCCTGACTCATCTCTTGTTTCACCTTTTTCAAAGGGGGGGCAGGTAACATAAGGGGGAATCTTAGGAGAGTTACCTGCCAATAGTAATTATTGAGTCTAGACCTCATAAAAATTGTGGGTATACCTAACAAGAGGTATTGGCATCATTTATAGAGCAAGATCATACTTTTCAATGTGATCTTGCTCCCAGTTTAATAAATAGACATTTGCTTGGATAAAGTCTTAATTAGCTGAGGCTAAAGTGAATATGCTGAAGCTCAAAATATCAATAAAACAACAGGTTAATTATTGATAATCATTCTTGTTTAGGCCTAGGTTTGTTGTATGGGGAAATGTAGATGCAAGTTGGAAATAGGTGGTTTTTAAGTATTTACTAATTAAAGAGGAGAAAGCTTTTTGTTCAACAAGCAAGATTGAAAACAGCTTCTATACTTGTTTAAGTTTTATCATGAATTGTCAATTTAACAGGGAGGTTCGCCCTTATGGGGATAAATAAGAGTGTGTTAGTGGTCGATGACAGCCGATTGTCGAGAATAATGATCACCTCAATTGTACAGGGCTCTTTTCCTGAGTGGACGGTTCATGAAGCCGCTAACGGACAAGAAGCGATAGATGTCGCGAAAACTAATCAAATAGACTTTGTCACCTTAGATCTCAACATGCCAGTCATGAGTGGATTAGAAGCCGCCCCTGAGCTCCTTGATCTCAACCCTGATATTAAGATTGCCCTCCTAACTGCCAATATTCAAAGCTCTACTCAAGAGCAGATGAAAATCTTAGGTATTGATTTTATTCCTAAGCCAATCTCTGGGGACAAGGTATTGGCCTTTTTAGGCTGGGAAAAAATACGAAGTGCTATATGAGCCCATATTTTCATTGGGAAAGTTGACTCGTTATTGATACTGCCTAAAAAACTATGACAGGGACGGTTATTTTCTCAACTAAATATAATATTTTGAACCGAGTTGCCGTGTAAATCGTTGTGGATTAATAGCCCGTAAGCTCCATATATCCTTGGCCTTTATGACTACCTGAAATAGAGATAGGCCCCTCCCAGTAACTAATACTCAGCGGGACTTTGGCGTTTGAATTTAGCGCTTGTGTACGGATCTCTATATGCTCTGAGGGAATGGCAATACGCCAGGCGATGGGATAACGTTGGGATTCAATCTTATGCCAATCAACGGCTTCAAGTTGGATCTCTGAAGATGCGATATTTCGTCCACTACCATCGGCATACATTCTACGGCCGCTATAGAAACTTGCTTCATCCTCAGTTTGACCTCTGAGTTGAAACAGCATTAAGGTTGAGCCATCATCTAGCCTAATAGCAAACCAGTCCCAACCGGCTTGGCTCTTATTTAGAAACTGCGAGCTCCACTCTCTATCCAGCCAGGCGTTACCCTCTACCTCGTGCTCAATACCTGCTAGATGGATCGTGCCCGATACGTTAATGAATGGTTGACTGTAGTAATGGGATGCCACTGAGCCATCGGCACTTTTTATGCTGTAGCCCCTCTGACCTTGAAGCTGATAGGGGGCATTGGTTTGCAAAGCTAACCGGTAGCTGAACTTCTCGCTATTGACGTTTAGCGTTGCAGGGAACAGCTCATTGTCAGTACCAGTCCATTGCCAATCATCTATTTTTATTGTCAGTGGCTTAGGCGTAACACCAGCGAGTTTGGGGTGCGATCTCGACCATCTCTCCTCGGCAAAGTGCAAGGTTTTGCTCGTGATAGCAGCATGGGTCATATAAATTTGATTGCTGCTCCAATTTGACTCGCTAAGCAGACTGGTTACATCCGGTGTGTCAGGCGATAAAGCAATACGAAATTGAGTCCACTGCAGTCCAATCTGTTCGCCCTGTTTGGTGGTTAAGTTCGCGGTGAGGTACCACCACTCTTGTCTAAAGTCATCATGAGCTTGATGGTCTTGCGGAAAAGTTATTGCTCTACTGTTACTCACCTCGGTATAGCCGTCGACACTGTCGCCTAAAAGCTCCCCCATAGAGGGAGTGGTTGAAGGTTTAGAGCAAGCTGTAAGCGATAAAGTAGCCCATACTCCAAGGCTTACTATCATCTTAGTCGACATTAAATAACCTCCCTTTGTAAGCTTGATACCAGTGGGCGTTTGGTTTGCATATACAGAGGGAAAGCAATAGCCAAAAGGCTAGAAACTAAAGCGAGTAAAACGACTTGTCCATAGGCGAGCCAATCCCACTCCATAGCAATACTCCAGCCAAAGGCTTGTAGGGTTATCTTATTGATAAGTAAGTAACCTAGAATGGCGCCTGTCGGCAGGGCGACTAAACAGGTAAACAGCACAATTATCAGCATCTGCCCGAAGACTAAGCTTGTAAGTTGGCGTCGGTTTACCCCCATAGTGTATAGCCTAGCCATTGGTGCCAAGCGAGCTTGGGTCAGCATAAAGCAGGCGCTGAATAGTCCAATAGCCGCAACAAGCAGAGTCAGTGTATTGAGCACTTGAGTGATAGAAAAGGTTTGTTTGAACACAATGATCGCTTGCTGCTTAATTTTCTGCTGACTGAAGATCATGGCATCAGGTATAGAAAATCTTTGCTGTAATTCATTTTGCAGTTTTTGCTGCAGTTTAAGCTTTGATTGGACAGACTCACCTTTAACGTCAATGGCTAAGCTCACTGGTGTGCTTGGCAAACCGTTCGCATTCCAGGTCTCAGGAGAGATGATGACTTCGCCATAGGGGTTACCATAATCGAAGAATATTCCACCGACGATAAAGTGATTATCTGTGATTTGTTGGAGCTCAATGCTATCACCGAGTTTGAGTCTTAATTTGATTGCTAAAGGCTCACTGATCAATACCTGCTTATTGGCAAAAAAGTCTGGCCACATATTATCAAGGGTCTCTTTAAATACAGTGGTTTCATGCAATGATCTTTGATCTCGAGTCACGATATTGATCGGTAACTGCTCGAGCTTACTGCTTAAATTCCACTGTTTGTAGACTGCATCGACATCGTGATTTTGAGATAGGTAGTCAACGACTTCATCAATTTTAGTCGAGGCAGGCTTGATATACAGCTCTGCATGAAGCCTAGCATCGAGCCACTGTTTTAAAGTGCTTTCGAAGCTGCCCACTAGCGTGTTCATCGATATATTAGCTGTTAGGGCTAAGAGCATCGCCATCATGGCAAGAGAGAGTGGCGCGATAAGCTCTTTTGTCTCGGCGACCTGATAGTGCAATAAGCCTTTTGGGGTCACCTTTAATAACAAGTTAACGAAAAAGGATAAGAGCCAGGGGAGTGTCAGAGGGATAGCGATAATGATGAGGCCTAGTAATACCATGGTATAACGATAATCTTGGCTCGATGGCAGCAGTATTGTAGCGACAACGCCAAGCAGAATAGCAACGGCGACTTGATACTTATATATCTTGTTGGCGCTTCTCTGAACCGTCATCTGCCCAGAGTTACCTGCAAGGGGCTGCTTGATGAGTTGAACTAAGAGTGAACCGCAGGCAGCGATAGCAGCAATAAAGGTCAAAGCAATCGCCTGTAGTAACCAGCTCCAATGCCAGTTTCCAGGTAATATTTTTGCCCCATAGAGCTGCTCAAGCGTGACAGATACCATAGGCTGTAGCCAGTGGCTAAGCTGTAATCCCAATATAAAACCTATGATAGAGCCAAGGATCACCAGTAGAAGTAACTCAATAGACAGGGCGAGCAATAATGATGCTTTTGCAATACCTTGTTGTTGAAGTTGTGTCAGTAGTCTTTGTCTTTTGAGTAAGCTGTATCTTACGCCGTTATAAGCGATAAAAAGACCAACAATGAAAGCTAATAGACTCATGGCTGTAAGGTTCAGGTGGAAGCTGGCTGTTAGAGCGGTAAGTCCATCGCCATTGTCACTTTTGATGAGGGTGCCATCTGACTCAATGAGCTGGTTCAAAAGTGGCTCTTTATCGGCGATATCGTCAAACAGAGCGATATAACTTAGCTGATGTTGACGCTTGAGTATGCGCTGGGCTAAAGATATGTCCATCAAGATATCAGAACCTAAGTTACTACTATCATCTAAGGCTATAACACGTACCTTAACCCCTTCGAGGATTAACGCTCCATTTTGACTTAATCGTTCAGCCTGAGCGTGACTGGCTAAAACGATAGGGGCACCAGCTAATATATCGGCAAGAGGAATTGGCGCTGAAAACAGTCCAGGTTTTGATCTGCTTTCATTTTCGGGACTTGGCGAATATGCGGTTAGGGCTGCAATCAGATCGCTGCCCTGGATGCGCCAGCGCTTACCATCCTGACTGGAAGCAACGCCCTGAAGCACGGGTAAACTGTGGCTAAAACCTGCTGCGCGTAGCGTAAAGTAAAGCGATTCATTAAGGTGTTTACTCCCCATTGGCGGCGTGACCACCCACTTGGCTTGTTGGCTGAGCAGTTCAGTGGCAGAGCTATAGCTTTGAATTGCATTTTCATTGGTGGCGCGTACGCCTGTGAGCAAAGTTACAGCAAGAATAATACCTATGCCTATGGCACCTGCTTGTAGTGGAGCTTGACGGTAATGAGCCCAAAAAACCTGCAGGCACAGCCCACACATTCGGGTTAGCTTAGTGTTATTCATGCACCTTACCATTATCTAAATGCCAACGCCTTTGCATAAAATCGGCACATTCTAAGCTATGGGTCACCATTAAAATGCTGGTGTCATGTTCTGCTGCCAGTTCACACAAGAGTTGCATCACCTCTAGGCTGGCTGCCTGATCTAAGTTTCCTGTTGGCTCATCGGCAAGTAATAGTTGAGGCTTATGCGCTAAGGCTCTGGCTATAGCCACTCGTTGCTGTTGGCCGCCCGATAGGGAGTCGACATGACGATTAAGCAGAGGCTGAAGGCCAAGAGATAGCACTAAGTGATCGCACCAACTATTCCAGTCTAGGCCATTTAATCTGAGTCCAAATGCGATGTTGTCTGCAACATTGAGGGGAGTGAGCAGGTTAAACTGTTGAAAGACAACACCCAAAGATGTTTGTCTGAACCGGCTCCAATCTCGATCACGCCAAGCTGTAGTCTCTTTGCTCAGTAATTTAAGGGAGCCTGCATTGGGCGACTCAAAGCCAGCAATCAAATTAAGTAGCGTACTTTTACCGCTGCCACTTGCTCCGGTTAATGCAATCGTGTCACCTTGTCGGAGCGTGAGATCGAGTTGATCTAGTACTCTGTGACAAACGCCGCCATCAATAAACTCTTTAGTGATCCCTGCTAGCGCTACAGTCTGGTTTGTCATAAGGCTCCTTGTACTTATTTACCGTTAAGTTATGGCATTCGTTAACATGAATACAGTAAATATTTGATGACGTACCTAGCATACAGAATATTGCGATTTGATTAACTAACTTTACCTTGCAACAAAGTACATTAAGCGTAACTGCTTATGTCACAAAGTATAATTTGAATTGCTGATATTAATCGGTAAGCTGTGAGGACATTTTATTCAACAGATATCGTTAAAGGGAGTGGCTGCTGCGTGGATATCACTTTAACTCACGGCATTCTGTTACTGCTGACAGGTTTTTTTGCTGGCATCATTAACACCTTAGCTGGTGGAGGATCAAATTTAACATTGCCTGCACTAATGGTTATGGGAATGCCAGCCGAAGTGGCCAATGCGACGAATAGAGTCGGTGTCCTGATGCAATCAATTGTTGCTGTGTTTGGTTTTAAGAGGCACGGCAAGTTAGAGACTGACGATACAGTCCCCATTCTTATCCCAACCCTTGCTGGTGGCTTACTGGGCGCAGCAGGCGCTGCTTATGCCCCTAGCGAATGGATTAAACCATTACTGTTAGGCACTATGCTGTTGATGGCATTAATTATCTTGATTAAGCCCTCTATGGTGGCCCCTGAGCTTGGGACACCCGTTAATAAAGTCTCTCAGACGCCGAGCTCGTGGTGGTGGTTAGGTGTCGCCGGTTTTTACGGTGGCTTTGTTCAAGCTGGAGTCGGTTTTGTGCTGTTGGCGGCACTTGCGGGCTCACTGAGGTACGATCTAGTACGCGCCAATGCCCTCAAGATGCTCTGTACCTTAGTTTTCACCTCCGTTTCTCTGGTGCTTTTTATGATTGAAGGGCTCATTCAATGGTTGCCAGGATTAATACTCGCCTTTGGCACCATGTTTGGGGCTCACTTGGCCGTAAAAATGGCCATTAAGGCGAGACCTGAAACACTGAAGTGGTTTTTGTTTGTCATGACGCTGGTGGGGTGTATCGCAGCGTATTTTAGTTAGCTTGCGTGCTAATCCTTTCCGCTTATGTGTTACCTATTCACTTACTCGTCTTTCTAGCGACGTTGTAAGCTGGAATCCAGCAGTTTAATTTTTTGAAGTTTGTTTACTGCAAATGAAGATAAGCGCTACAACTTATCCCCGTTGGAAGTTGCTGGAGTGAGTTATAGAAAATACTGTGAGGTTCACATGGATGTGAGGCTAGATTTTGAGGCCTTGGATACCCCATCGGAATCGTTAAGTATTTTCAAAACAAACGTAGGGTAACAACTTCACTGGGGGGCATGGCACTTTGGTTTACAGGGAATCAAGGAGGATAAGGACGAGCAGCCCACCTTGCCCTGGTGTGGAATGGGATTTGGAATCTATACCTGCTTGTAACGTTCAAAGCTACCGATCAGCCATCCAGTATCAGAGAAGTTAAAGGTAGAGATAAAAGAGAACTACCTATGAGTTCTCTGCCTCACTTTGGCAGCAGATACATAACTCTGCAATAGGGTGTATTGTAAGCCTACCGATACCAATACTTTCGCCACATTCAAGACAAAGTCCATACTCATCCGTATCGAGAAATATCTGCTTAATACGCAAAATATGCCGTTGCATCTGCACCTCTGAGGCGTGTGCCATCTCTTGCTGCTGAATAGCGTCAATTCTAGATACTCGACCAACCGCTTGTTGGTCTAGCTTAACTGGAGCACTGCACTCATGGATGCGAGTAAGTTGTTGTTCAAACTCGGTCAGCTCTGTTTTTAGCTTGGTGAGTAGCGTGTGCTTTTGTGCTGATGTGAGGTTTGCTTGTTTCAAGACCTGCTGCCTGAAAGGTGAGGAGGAGTCATTAAATTATCTAACTCTCTCATTTAAAACAAGGGGAAAAAGTGCTGGTGTAGGTTCTCGTGTTAGTAGTAAGGGAGAACAAGATAAAGGCAATAAAAAAGGCGCACTCAGCTCATGAAATAAGCTGTAATGTGCGCCTTGGTTTAAGCTTTACGAAACTCGAAACTTATCGTTTAGCTTTCATCTGCTAGTGAATAAGGCAGAGCTTGAATTTCAAGCACTGAGCTCTCATCGCCAGAGACTCTTAATTTAGCAGTGTTTTCAGTATCATTTGGCAATACCGCAGTGATCAGAACTTGCTCACTTGATTGAACTAATTCGATGATAGTGCCAACTTTCTTAAAGCTATCTTCAAGTGCTAACTCAAGTGATGAGTCTACGCTGAGTGTTTGGGTGCTCGTGCCTGATAGGATATAAAGGGCGCGTTTATTGCCGCCACGGTACTTCATGCGAGCAACTGTTTCTTGGCCCATGTAACAGCCTTTTTCAAAACTGATCCCATTGACAGCCTGCAGGTTACACATCTGTGGGACAAACTGAGCTTGATGTGAAGCAGCTAAGTTTGGGTAGCCTGCTTGTATTTCAAGGGCTTTCCATGCAGTAGCATCATAAATGGTTTGGTTAATCGATGTGAGGAAAGCTTTAGCTGTTTCTTTGTCCATGATAATGATGAAACGCTCACCATCTTTTAGCAGTACGCCACCGGGAATGTCAGTGACCTCTTGCTCGATATTGGTATTTGATTCTGTCGCGAAATGATCATTAACCCAGGTTTGTGCTTGTTCACCTGCAACACCTAAGATCAGGTAGTTATCGCTAACATCGGTAAGTTCTGCTTTAGAGAAAACGGCATATTTAGCCAGTTGAGGCAGATCCAGAGCCAAGGTATCAGTAGGCATCATCATAAACAATGCATCTTCAACCGCAAAGGTACGGAAGCTAGCTAGCATCTTACCTTTAGGGTCACAGTGTGCTCCCCAGCGCCACTGATCAGCATTAAGTGAGCTGATGTCTGTGGTGACTTGGCCGTGAATAAAACTACGGCCTTGCTCTCCCGTTACACTCATTAGTCCCATATGAGACAGGTTAGAGAAAATTAGCGATGGAATTGGGTCATTCATGTTCCAACTGGGCTGAGAAACTGAAAGCGTCATATCATGATCCTAAGGAGTAAGCGTGCCACAAAGAGCTGATTGTAACCCTAATTTGCATAGCCGGAAATAAAGCACGCGCACAATTTTGCAATTGTGCGCGTGCTTGTAAGAATTAATGGTACTTAGTTAGTGCTGTAAGCGAGTTTTAATGGTGCCTTCAATGGCTTTCATCTACTCATACTCTTATATAGTTTCTTTGATTTAGTTGAAGCTACATAAATGAAATAGCCCGCATAACGGCTAACGTAATGCGGGCTATTATTGCTTAGTCACCGACCAAGTACTAATATTCGTTCTAGTGCACTAGTGCAGTAGGCGAGTTCTGATAGTGCCTTCAATGGCTTTCATCTGCTCTAAAGCTTCTTCAGCTTGGTCTGAATCAACTTCCATAACAACATAGCCAATTTCTGCAGTCGTTTGCAGGTACTGGGCCGCAATGTTAATGCCTTTCTCTGCAAAAGCTTGGTTAATCTTGATTAGGATACCCGGCTTATTATGGTGTATGTGTAATAAACGCGATGCATCTTTATGTTGAGCAAGAGATACTTCAGGGAAGTTGACTGCCGTCATGGTTGAGCCATTATCTGAGTATTTCGCTAGCTTGCCAGCGACTTCAATGCCGATGTTCTCTTGAGCTTCTTGTGTACTGCCACCCACATGTGGAGTCAAGATAACATTGTCTAGTCCACGTAGCGGACTGAAGAACTCATCACTATTTGATTTAGGTTCAACAGGGAATACGTCAATTGCGGCACCTGCTAGTTTTTCGCTGCTTATTACTGAAGCAAGCGCTTCAATATCAACAACGGTACCGCGAGAGGCGTTAATTAAAATGCTGCCCTGTTTCATATAGGATAGTTCTACTTCACCTATCATCTCTTTGGTCTGTGGTGTTTCAGGTACATGCAAACTGACAACATCTGCCAGAGACATTAGCTCTTGCAGTGAGTGAACCTGTTGCGCGTTACCTAGTGGTAATTTATCTTCAATATCGAAGAAAATCACGCGCATACCGAGCGTTTCGGCTAAGATCCCAAGCTGAGTACCGATATGGCCATAACCGATGACACCGAGAGTTTTCCCTCGTGCTTCGTAGCTGCCAGAAGCACTTTTTAACCATCCACCTCTATGGGCCATAGCGTTTCGCTGCGGAATACCACGAAACAGCATAATGATCTCACCAAGCACGAGTTCAGCAACACTTCGAGTGTTTGAAAACGGCGCATTGAAAACAGGAACACCAAGCTTTTCTGCAAAGCTGAGATCTACCTGATTCGTGCCAATACAGAAGCAACCTATACCAACCAGTTTTTCGGCTTGGCTTAGCACGGCTTCATTAAGTTGAGTACGAGAACGAAGACCAACAAAATGTGCATCTTTAATCGAAGCGGCTAGGGCTTCTTCCCCGAGAGATGCTTTGTGGTACTCAATATTGCTGTAGCCTGCACGCTTAAACACATCAACCGCAGATTGGTGGACGCCTTCCAACAGCAGGATCTTGATCTTATCCTTGTCCAGCGAATGTTTCGCCATGATTTTGTTACCTTCTTCGGTTATTGATATTTTGTTAACTAATGTTGTTATGTTAGATCTTTAGTATTCTTCTGATACTTGTCCGACCAAAGTAGCACTTTTTTTGTTCACTGTGGAGGGCTAGATGGCTAAAGTTATTATTCTTATATCAAAACAATAGAGTTAATTCCTATATGAGGTTCTAATTTTGAATAAACAACTTATTTGGATGCTGGTTTTTAGTACTGTTTTGCTTTGGTCTGCAATAGATCCAAAAGATCAATTTACTTGGTTTTTAGAGGTGTTGCCTGCATTGGTCGCAGTCCCTTTGCTATTTTTTACCCGTCATAAATTTCCTCTGACATCACTTGCTTACCTACTGATATTAATACATTGCGTGATACTCATGATTGGCGGGCATTACACCTATGCCGAAGTGCCCCTGTTTGATTGGCTGGCAGAGTTGACTGGCACAGAAAGAAATAATTATGACAAGTTAGGCCACTTTGCTCAGGGCTTTGTTCCAACATTACTTGCCAGAGAGCTGTTTATAAGACTAGAGATAGTTAAGAAAGGCAGTTGGTGTAACTTTTTGGCTGTTTGTTTCTCATTAGCCTTCTCTGCTTTTTATGAGTTAATTGAGTGGTGGGTAGCGCTGCTGACTGGTGAAGATGCAGAAGCGTTCTTAGGCACTCAAGGTTACATTTGGGATACACAGTCCGATATGGGGATGGCGTTGGTGGGGGCGATAACCTATTTGATAGTGGCTTCACGTTTTCATAATAAACAGTTGCAGGCTAAATTAACTGGTTAGCCAGTTTGTTGATGGTATGTGTAGGCAGTTGAATGGTTTTTTATATGCATAAAAGTCTCATATAGCAGCGGTTTTAATAACAAAAACCAATAAAAATAGTACTTTTGTCGATATTTACATTCTATTAATACTTTTTTACTATGGTATTACAAATGAAACTATTCAAATCTACTAAAACAATTCAAAATAGTAATCATTCTGGTTGATAGGGAAGAAAGTTGTGCCCTTAGCAGAGCGCAATAACAACTTTTCAGGGAGAGAAATGAATGAGTAAAATTGATGAACTGGTGTTTCTACATCAAGTCGCCGCACCTTGCCACTTGGCAATATTAGCTGAGTCTATTGGCCTAAAAACCCGTATTGTTAAACAGGTATCAGATCTGGAGCCTGAAAGAGATAGTAATAGTTTCTATCTGATTGAGCAGGAGGGGGCAGCCTTAGACAGTAAAGGGATCCCTCTGTTAGCGTCACGTCTGGTAGCACATGTACCTGTAGCGCTTTATCAAGTCGATCGTGACAAATTAGAGCCTGAGTCAGCACTGCTTTTAGGGATTCGAGGCTTGCTCTATGCTGATCAGCGTATGGATCTTTTGCTGACAGGATTAAGAAAAATGGTAGCCGATGAGCTTTGGTACGATCGGACATTAATCAGCAAGATGTTCCGTCAGCTCGTTAGCCGTGTAGACAGTGCCAATGACTACTCTCAAGATACCGCTGCCATGTTACAGATGTTAACGAATCGAGAGCGCACGATTATTCAACTTGTATCTAGCGGTGCACGCAATAAGGAGATTGCTCATCGTCTGTGCATTAGCGAGCATACGGTAAAAGCACATATTTCATCGATCTTTCGTAAGACGCAATCAAGAAATCGTGTCGAGTTACTGATTTGGGCACAGACATACCAAAGTCACTTTGAATTATGCTCCTAATCGCTAGTTGCTACTAGAGGTTAGAAAGCTAACTGGTAAATGAAAAAACTAAAGCGGCCATCATGGCCGCTTTTTTGTATTGCGATCTTTACAAAATATAGAGTAAAGCGCTTTCAAACAAGGGATTAGCTTCAGGGGGGGAAATAAATAATCTGCTTTGTAAAGAATTGTCTCACCTTGTCAATTTTTTGCTGCTTAAATGTGTAGAACTCTGTTCTAGCTTAAGTGTATGATTTTGTGCCGCTAAATCCTCCTATCAAACCACCTGTTCTCTCCACTGTTGAATGTGTCAAATTTTCCTTTGTTTAACAAATGCTTATCCTTGTGTAAATTGATTTAAACGTCTTTTTATTGTCATCTAACTCTGCAAGAATCCCTAGGCACGTTATTAAAAAATAACGGCAAAAAATAATAATGGGGTTGAACAAATGGATAATGTTACAAAACTGTCAGTGCTTGCACTGTCGATAGCTGCTGCGTTGCCAATGAGTGCATCTGCAGATCTTTTAATTTCAGAGTATGTAGAGGGAACGGGTTATAGCAAGGCTGTAGAGATTTATAACTCGGCGAACTCAAGTTTAGATCTTGCCGGTTACTCAGTCGTTTATTACTCAAAAGGTGAAACTACACCCAACACCATCCTAGAGCTCACAGGTACGCTCCCTGCCGAATCTATCAAAGTTATTACCAATAACCATGCTGATAATGCCATTGTGTTAGATCCCGCTATTGATGCTGAATCTGCCACTATCTACTTTAATGGTGATGACAAAGTTGGCATCTTAAAAGATGGCGTGCTGGTTGATATTTTAGGAGAGGTAGGCACGACTGGTGATTGGGCTAAAGATGTCACCATGGAGCGTAAGGCAGGTATTACCACTGCAAATTCAAGCTATGTCGCCAGTGAATGGTCGACTAAAGCGACTAATGATTTTGCAGGCTTAGGCGCGCGTTCTGGGAACTTTGAAGGTGGTGAAGTACCTGAAGTACCCGCATTTAGCTGTGTCGGTGAGACCATAACACCAATATACAGCGTGCAGGGAGCTGGGCCTAGTAGTCCATTAGTTCCTGAGGGGGAATATGAGTCTGTTGAAGCCGTGACAATTAAAGGTGTTGTTACCGCTCGTGGTGAATCACTGCAAAAAGGTTTTTACCTTCAGGAAGCGGTAGGTGATGGCTCTCCTTATACCTCTGATGGCGTATTTGTTTATTTAGGTGAAAAAGCGGCTGAAGCAATACAGCCTGGTGTTGAGGTCTGTGTACAAGGGCTGGTTCAAGAGATGTATGGCCAGACTCAGATTGCAGGTGATGCAACTAAGATCGAAGTCGGTGCACAGGGCGAAGAGTTGGCAACAACCGCTTTTTATGTGGCTGATGGCGAAGACCTCGCACAAGCACTAGAGCGTTATGAAGGCATGCACATCAGCTTAGATGCTGGCAGTGATATGAAGATCACGCGTAATTTTAGCTTTGATTACTCAAGCTATAGAAACAATATGGTGTTATCTCATAAAGCACCTTTGATGAAGCCAACTCAAGTTCATGCACCTCTGTCTGAAGCTGCCGTTGCACTAGAGAATGCGAATAGAATCAATGAACTTTATATCGAGTCAGACTATAAAGCGGCAAATGGCCAGGTGCCTTACTTCCCAGATTTTAATGCTGAAACTGGCTATATGCGAATCGGCGATCAGGTGACCAATATCTCTGGTGTTGTCGGTTACAGTTATGGGAATTATCGTTTTGTAGTGACCAATGAGATCACTGCTGGTGACCTTATTCGTGACAATGACAGAACGACAGCGCCAGCTATCGCTACCCAAGGTGATATACGTGTAGCTAGCTTCAATGTACTGAATTTCTTTAACGATATGGTGGGTGGTGATGAGACGCCTAACGGAAATCGTGGTGCAGACACTGAAGAGGAGATGTTATTGCAACGCGCTAAACTCGTCAATGCTATTACAGCCATGAATGCTGATATTGTTGGTTTAATGGAGATCGCAAATAACGGCTATGGTGAGATGAGTGCCATTCAAAACTTACTTGATGCACTCAATGCTGAACTGTCAGATGAGCAGGCTTATAGCTTTATTGAGATCAGTGACGAAGATAAGTACCAAGGTAAGTACATAGGCAGTGATGCCATTGCTGTGGGTATCTTATATCGCGCTGCAAGTGTGACCCCTGAAAATGCGGCATTTGTAATTAAAACTCCAGAGCAACATGCTGCAGAAGGTGTTGCAACGCGTGGAGAAGGTGAAACAAGTCCAGCTTATGATAAGTACCAGCGTCATAGTTTAGGCCAAACGTTCTCAATCCATGATGAGAAGTTAACTATTGTTGTTAATCATCTAAAGTCTAAAGGCTCTGGTTGTTTAGAAGATTGGTTAGAGTTTTCTGAAGACAAAGATCCTGCCGATCTTCAAGGAAAGTGTAATGAGTTTCGCGTATCTGCGGCAAAAGTTATCGGTGAAGCGTTAACTGATGTAGAGGGGGATCTGCTGGTTATCGGTGATATGAACGCCTACGGCTTAGAAGATCCAATTCGAGTATTAACCGATTACGATGCTACGAATGATGAGCGTGACATAGTGACTGCTTCTTGGACAACGCTTGACGGTAAGATCTATGAGCGTGAAGGGAGCAAGATTGAGAAGGGCTACGGTCTGATTAACTTGAATACTGAAGCTCACGGTCCTGCAACATACTCATACAGCTATAATGGTGAGCTAGGTAATTTAGATCATGCACTAGGTAATGCAAGTGTCGCTGAGCGTGTTGTTGCGGTTGAAGATTGGCATATCAACGCAGTTGAATCGAACCTGTTTGAATACAGCAGTAAATACACTGGGGATCTGGAGAAGTCTGAAAATGCTTTCTCAGCTTCTGACCATGATCCTGTGATCTTAGCCTTGAGCTACCCTGAGCCTACTCCAGAACCTGAGCCAACACCTAAGCCTGATGATGGTGGTTCTTTAGGTTATTTAGCACTAAGTTTACTGTCTTTATTAGGATTGCGTCGACGTGCAAGTTTAAAGCGTTCTGATAGCTAGTGCTTAGAGTATGAGACTTAATATTAAGGCTCATATCAATGACAGCGCTTATTAAATCATTGCAATAAGCATTGTATTAGCCCAAAAGCCGCTTTATTCAAAGCGGCTTTTCAGTTTTATTTAAGCCCAATAGCTGATTATGTCAGCTTCAGTCTAAATATCTAACATAACCCCTATAATTACTGTAATTCTCTTTCATTTATGTTGCTTGTGGATCTAAATTAGCTGCCTGCTTGCAGTTTAAACTCAACCGTTTTCAACAAATGCTCTGTGTCATTTCTTGCTTGTATATTACGTTATTGTTGAGGGTGTGGCTTTATCCTGTACGCTATGTTGTAACTTGGTTTTATTATTTTTATGGTTTTGAGCGTTTTGGATGATTGTTCGGTACAAGGGCTCTAAATTGATATTTATCTCTCGTAAAGTGCGCCAGATCCCTTGCAGACAACATAAGCCTGTATACACTGCCAACATCTCATGATTTCATTGGTAAAAAATGTATGGAAGTTTTCATCAGTTTATTGGGCATGCTGTGTCTGGTTGGCTTAGCGGTAGCCTTATCGGAAAATAGACGGGCAATAAACCCGCGAACCGTTATCGGGGCGCTTGTTTTTCAGATCGCGTTTGGCGCTTTTGTTATGTACGTCCCTATGGGTCAGTCTATGTTAGACAGTGCTTCTAATGGCGTCATGCATGTCATTAACTACGCTAATGAAGGCCTGAAGTTTCTGTTTGGCGGCCTAGCTGATTTTAGTCTCGGCTTTATCTTTGTTATCAATGTGCTTTTTGTCGTGGTGTTTATCAGTGCCTTGATTGCTGTGCTCTATTACTTGGGCATTATGCAGCTAATCATTGGCGTTATCGGTGGAGGCTTAGCGAAAGTCTTAGGTACCAGCCGCGCAGAATCGCTATCAGCGACGGCCAATATCTTTGTGGGCCCAATTGAAGCTCCCTCTATGGTTCGTCCGTTTGTAAAACATATGACTCGTTCGGAGTTGTTTGCAGTGATGACGGGAGGATTAGCATCGGTCGCAGGTGGAACCATGATTGGTTACATCCAGATGGGGGTCGATGTTAAGTATGTGCTTACCGCTGCGTTTATGACCGCACCTGCAGGGTTACTGTTTGCTAAGTTGATGTGGCCAGAAACCGAAACGCCACGTAACGATATCAAAGAGATTATTGCTGAGCATGATGATAAACCTGCAAATGTACTCGATGCAGCCGCAGGCGGTGCAGCAATGGGCATGCAGCAGGTGTTGGCTGTATCTGCACTCCTTCTCGCATTTGTGAGCTTAATCGCCATGGTTAATGGCATGTTTGGTGGCGTCGGTAACCTGATAGGTATCGAAGGGCTAACCCTACAGATGATCTTAGGTTATCTGCTAGCGCCATTAGCTTGGGTGATGGGCGTACCTTGGAATGAAGCGGTACAAGCGGCATCATTTATTGGCCAGAAGATGGTGATTAATGAATTTATCGCTTACATCGACTTCCTTAAGGTCGCAGATGATCTTTCTGAGAAAACACAGATCATTATCAGTTTTGCCCTGTGTGGATTTGCCAACATAGGTTCACTGGCTATGGTGATGGGTGGTCTTTCAGCCCTGTGTCCTGAGCGTCGTAAAGACTTAAGTGCATTAGGCTTTAAGGCCTTGATAGCAGCTGCGCTGGCTAACCTGATGAGCGGTACAATTGCTGGTCTGCTATTTAGCCTAGCTGGATAAATTTAACGTATTGAATCTGGTTTAGCTGAGAGATTGCTAAGCCTGCGATTAACTAGGAAAAATTATGACACCACACATTAATGCCGAAGCTGGCGCATTTGCAAAAACCGTATTGATGCCAGGCGATCCACTTCGTGCCAAGTACATTGCCGAGAACTTTCTTGATAACCCTAAATTAGTTACCGATGTACGAAACATGTTGGGCTATACCGGTGAATATCAAGGTAAGCCGATCTCTGTGATGGGCTCTGGAATGGGGATTCCGTCGATCTCTATCTATGCTAAAGAGCTGATCACCGAATACGGTGTTGAAAAGATCATTCGCATCGGATCATGTGGCGCAGTAAGCGACAAGATTAAACTGATGGATGTTGTTATGGCGATGGGCGCGAGTACAGATTCAGCTGTGAACCGCACTCGTTTTGCTGATACTGACTTTGCTATGATTGCTGATTTTGAACTCCTTAGAAAAGCCGCTGACGCAGCACAAAAGCAAGGCGTTAACTATCACGTTGGTAACTTATACTCCTCAGATCTGTTCTACAGCGCTGATGAGAACCGTTACGACTTAATGGAAAAATACGGCATTTTAGGCGTTGAGATGGAAGCTGCTGGTCTTTATGGCGTAGCCACAGAATATGGGGCTCAGGCATTAGCGATGATGACTGTGACTGACCACCTAAGACAAGGATTACACCTGACTGCAGAAGAGCGACAGCAGACACTTAATGAGATGATTAAACTGACACTGGAAGCAGTAAGTGCGGATCTTTAATTGTTAAAGTAACCTTTTACCCTACGGCTCTCGAACATTTACTAATAGCTGTGATATCAATAGGTATACGCAGTACAATAATATGAAATGTTCGAGAGCCATCCACAATAAAACAGTACTAAGTAAAAGTGTTAAGTAACAGTGTTTAGTCCCAGCGATACGTCCTGCAGATTATCATTTTGTTTTAAGCTCACACTGACCAACTATCGCTTCCCCTCATAAGAAGTTTATATTCCGTAAGCTGCTTTTCCTGATTAGAACTCAAACACTTGTTTAAATTTATAAAGCTTCGCAGTAGACTGTAGCCATTAATTTGAACTGAAAATAGAACTGTGGATGCTGTTATGAGTATTTGGTTTAGACCTGTTTCCCTTGAAGACTGTGCCAAAATGGATGCTGGAATGCATGGTAAAGGCACCTTAATGAAAACCATGGGGATAAGGATCACTGAAATTGGTGATGACTATATGGTTGCGACTATGCCCGCTTCACCTGAGGTGCATAATCCTTTAGGTATCGTTCATGGTGGGGCTAATGTTGCCCTTGCTGAGACCGTCGCCAGTTATGCGGCGAATTTTGCCGTCGATTTTGAGAACTACTACTGTGTCGGGCAAGAGATCAATGCCAACCACCTTAAAGCCTCACGTAACGGCACACTGACAGCTACTGCTAAGCCTGTTCATCTAGGTAAGAGAAGTTCAGTATGGGAGATACTCATCCATAATAGTGGTGGTGATCTCTGCTGTATTTCACGTATGACAGCAGCTGTTGTAAAGCGCTAATTTTCCCCTTTGTTAATATGCATGGCGGGGAGGTTGAATACTATCAATGGTATAAGCCCCAGCGTTACCCCGTCTTAGCAATATCTAGGCACTTAATATCGATTTGATGGGTGCCTACATATACCTGTTTTTAAAAATATATAAGCGACTCATCTCGATTTAGTCATTGTCATTGCTAACGTAAATAAGCTTTCAAGCTATATAAGCCATTGCTCTCCACTTAGTCAGTGCTAACGTAAACAAGCTTTTAGCCTATATAAGCCATTGCTCTCCACTTAGCCAGTGCTAACGTAAACAAGTTTTCAAGCTATATAAGCCATTCATCTCTACTTAGTCAGTGCTAACGTAAACACGCTTTCAAGCTATGTAAGCCATTCATCTCTACTTAGTGAGTGCTAACGTAAATAAGCTTTCAAGATATATGAGCAGTTAATCTCCACTTAGGGAGTGCTAACGTAAACAAGCTTTCAAGCTATGTAAGCCATTCATCTCTACTTAGTTGGTGCTAACGTAAATAAGCTTTCAAGATATATGAGCAGTTAATCTCCACTTAGGGAGTGCTTGCGTAAACTCGCTATAGAAATATAAGCATGTGGTACATAATAACTCCCTTGATTATTGACGAGTGAAAGCCTTAATGAACTAGACTTATTCTAAGGTTATTTAGCTTGTCGCTGTGGGGATGAAGTAAATGGAAAGTGCAACAATTTGGGAGTGGGTGGGCTATTTAGCCTCTGTGGTGGTCGCCATCTCACTGATGATGTCAAATATTAAGAAGTTACGTTGGTGGAACCTGATTGGTGCAGCGCTTTTTGTGGCCTACGGTTTAGCTATCGATGCTTTACCTGTAGCGCTAGTGAACTTCTTTATTGTTTTGATTGACCTATATTATCTGGTTAAAATCTATAAAGCAGAAAAAGAGTTTAATCAGAATTCCAGTGCTGAATAATGCCTGGGTTCAATTTTTAGTTTCACCTAAGTGAAGTAGCGTCTGATTATGCAGTTAACAGGTCCTACTTCAATTGTACTTATTAGTCTTTCAAATTTACACTTTACTGTTTTTAATCATAGCTTTACTTTTTACCTCCATATTTAGTTCCTCATTCAACCCCCTTGTTTAGCATAATGCTCTACGGTTACGTCAATAGATTGGTTTTTTATATTTCCTTGCTATTTAATTGATTTATATCAATATTTACAATGCGTAACCTCAATAATCTCCATTAGCCCTCTTAAGTACTACTTTCTAGGTATCTGTGAGAATGTTCACACTATCTTAATCTGCAAAATGGATTGATATAATCTATCTTAATCGTTTTATCTTATTTTGTGGGTGAACTATTATTTGTTCATCGACAGGGTTTATGTGAAGGCTTGTAAAGGTGACCTTGACTAGGTGACTAGATAAGCGAAACGGAGCAATGACTATGGCCACAATATTTGATGTTATCGAAGACTGGTTGAGTTAGGCGACTATATTAACGTTTAAAAATTAATGTTTTAAAAAATTGATGAATAACAAAGCATTGGAGAATAAGATTATGAGCACGCAAGCAAACTATTTGACTAGCCAAAACGGTGCACCAGTTGCCGACGACCAAAACTCTCTAAGCGCAGGCGAGCGTGGCCCAGTGCTATTACAGGACTTTCATTTGTTAGAGAAGTTGGCTCACTTTAACCGTGAGCGTATTCCTGAGCGTGTTGTTCATGCAAAAGGAACTGGTGTGTATGGCACATTTACGCTGACTAAAGATATGAGTGAGTACACCATTGCCGATCATTTCAATGAAGTTGGTAAGCAGACAGAGACCTTCCTGCGTTTCTCTACTGTTGGTGGCGAAATGGGCTCAGCGGATGCGGAGCGTGATCCTCGTGGCTTTGGTTTGCGCTTTTATACAGCGCGCGGCAATCACGATATTGTTGGCAATAATACACCGACTTTCTTCCTGCGTGATGGCATCAAGTTCCCAGACTTTATTCATACTCAAAAGCGTAACCCGCAGACTAATTTAAAAGATCCACAAGCTATGTGGGACTTCTGGGCACTTAATCCTGAAGCTTTGCATCAAGTGACTGTATTAATGTCAGATCGTGGCATCCCAGCTAACTATCGTCAGATGAATGGCTATGGATCGCACACCTACTCGCTTTGGAATGATAAAGGTGAGCGTTTCTGGGTTAAGTTCCACTTTAAGACTAAGCAGGGCATTGCTAACTTAACACCTGAGCAGGCTGATATTCTTAAAGGTATCGATCCTGACTCATCTCAGCGTGACATGGTTGCTGCGATTGCCGACGGTAACTTCCCTCGCTGGGCTGTCAAAGTACAGATAATGCCAGAAGCCGATGCTAACACTTATCATATCAATCCGTTTGACCTGACAAAGGTATGGCCACATGCTGATTATCCTCTGATTGAGATTGGTGAGCTTGAGCTAAATCGTATGCCTGAGAACTACTTTGCTGAAGTTGAGCAAGTCGCGTTAGCGCCGAGCAATCTAGTGCCAGGTGTAGGTGCATCTCCAGATAAGATGTTGCAGGCTCGCTTGTTTGCTTATGCCGATGCACAGAGATACAGAATAGGTGCCAACTATAACCAGCTACCCGTTAACTGTCCTCATGCAACCAAAGCTAATCACCATCAACGTGCAGGTGCTATGGCCGGAACGCAGTGCCCATACAGTGGCAGTCAGACGGGCGGTGATGCTTCTGCAAACTATGGACCTAATTCTCGTGAAGAGGGTTTAGTCGATGTATCAAAATTTGCAGAGCCACCACTACGTTTAGATGGTGAAGCCGATAGATACAGCCGTTATAACCAAGATGATTTTTCTCAGGCCGGAAACCTTTACCGTATTCTGCCAGAAGATGAGAAGGCGAGGCTTATTACTACAATATGTGGCAGCTTGAGCGAGACGACTATGGATGTGCAGCAGACTATGGTGGAGCATTTCACTAAAGCCGATGCAGATTATGGTCAGCGCATTAAGCAGACATTGGGCCTGTAAAAAACCAATAGATAAAAAGGCGCTAGTTTCGAGGAGCTAGCGCCTTTTTTATGGCTAGAACAGCAATGTTGCTACGCCGAGCAATGCAAATAGCAGCGCACAACCACGATGGATTAATTTCATAGGTAGCTTTTCAGCGCTAAAGTTTCCAGCAAACACGACGGGGACATTGGCTAGCATCATCCCTAAGGTTGTCCCCATCACAACCATGAATAAAGCATCATATTTGGCTGCTAATACCACGGTGGCAACTTGCGTCTTATCACCCATCTCTGCAATAAAAAATAGAATGAATGTTGCGATGAAGGGGCCCATCTTATAAAAGCGACTCTCTTCGCAATCGACTTTATCAGGGACTAATACCCACAAGGCAATGGCAAAAAATGAACCGGCTACTAAGTATCGGGCTAAGTCAGGACTTAATAATCCCACGGCCCAATTACCAATCCAGGCGGCAGCAAAATGATTAATTAAGGTCGACAGGAAAATACCGAGAATGATGGCGGTTTTACTGCCTTTGATATGACTAAATCGAGCAGCGAGGATTAGAGCGAGCAGTTGAGTTTTATCACCAATTTCGGCGATGGCAACCGTAAAGGTTGAGGCGAATAGTGCTTCTAGTGCGTCCAAGAGACATCCTTTAAGGGGGGCAATAGTTCCGAGTACAGAAAACCGGCCCCCCATTTATATTGGTCGGTGACTGCACTCAGGTCTTGCCGGGTAAGGTGAATCATCAATTCATCTTACTGTGAGCACCATGGCGATATGGCCAAGTATGTTGATACTCACCCAGCCTCGGATCTCGTTAATCATGATTATTTGAATAAAAATTCATGATTGATTCGACGCTGTTAGCTACTCCCCTGAAAGTAGTAGCCGAGCATTATACATTTTGCTTGTTATCCCGCAACTACTCAGATCTCAAAATTGCAGCTAATTGGCATAATTATTGAGCGTGTTTGGTTATTGTGTATGGCTTGTTGGAAACTTATTGAGCCAGTGTTCAAACTTGTTTACGCGGGCTATAGATGGCTTGCTCACTGGGTTTGTAGCTGTTAATGTCTCCCTTCCATTATATAAAAGTCATTTAGAGAAAGAGTAGCAATGAAATATTCGTATCTGTTTTTAACTCGATTTATTAAGCCTCAGTGGCTCTGTCGATAGGGTAAAAAACTTATTAACTGAACCATTGAGGCCAATTGAAATTTAAGGTCAATTGACCAGATTCGATTGGAGGCAGTTAATAAAGATTCAAAATTGCTAAATCTCTCCTTCAAAGTCGTTCTAAATCTGACCTACCAAAAACGTAGAATAAAAATATATCTAACAGGACAATTTTGTGAATTTAAAAATGCTCGGCTCAATCGCTATCGTTGCAGGTACTGCAATCGGTGGTGGCATGTTAGCTCTTCCCTTAGCCACGGCTTCTCTGGGAACCATTCCGGCGTTTCTGCTGCTGATCACCATTTGGGGGATATCAATCTATACCTCTCTACTCATGCTTGAGATTAACTTACGTACTGGTGTTGGCGACAATGTGCATGCCATTACAGGTAAGTTGCTCGGTAAGGGAGGGCAGTTAATTCAGGGTGCCTCATTTATGAGTCTGCTGTTTGCATTAACTATGGTCTATCTTATGGGTGGCTCATCTTTGCTTGAGTCTCGCTTTGAGCCTTTAGGCATCACGCTTAACAACCAAGTTGCGGTATTGCTATTTACTGTGCTGTTTGGTGGCATGATTGCTATTGGTGTCAGCTGGATAGATAAGGTATCGCGAGTCCTTTTCTCCTCTATGGTGGTATTGCTTGTTATCGTTGTGGCCTTCTTGCTTCCTGATGTTGATGTGTCAGTCATGTTAGCGATGAGCTCCAATGAGGCGATATCGAGTAGTGAGCTAAATAACTTATGGCTCGCTGCGGTACCTATTGTATTTACCTCTTTTGGTTTTCATGTCTGTATTGCGACAATCGTACGCTACTTAGATGGCGATGCTGTCTCACTGCGTAAGGTGTTGATTATTGGCTCAACGATTCCACTTGTCTGCTACATCCTTTGGTTAATGGTGACATTAGGAACCTTAGGTGGCGAGACGGTACACGGATTTGAAGGCTCTTTACCACTGCTTGTTACTGCACTGCAGGGGCTGGCTGATTCTGAGCTATTAAAGCAGTGTATTGACCTGTTTGCTAACCTTGCGCTGATCACCTCATTCTTAGGGGTGACCATGAGCCTGTTTGATTACATTGCTGAGTTAACGCGTGCTAAAAATGATGTGGCTGGTCGTGCTAAAACCTGGCTAATCACCTTTATTCCGCCTCTGCTTTGTGCACTGTTTTATCCTGATGGGTTCTTCCAGGTACTTGGCTTCGCGGCAATTCCATTAGTGGTGATGATCATCTTCTTGCCGATTGCTATGGCCCTAAAGCAGCGTAAAGAGTCTCTTGGTGGATACCAAGTCTCAGGTGGAACTCCTGCACTGGCTGTTGCTGCGGTATTAGGCTGTGTAATTATTGCGTCACAGTTGTGGGTTGCGCTATAGAAGGCCTTGATTGATTAGGGACTATTCACCTTTACACCCTCTTTTGTAAGGGAAAGCGTCTAAGACTGTTGTAGTGATGGTTTCATATGATAAAGTCGAGCCGAATATTTATATTTGGCTCGGCTTTTTTACGTCTGGGCTTTAAAACATAAGCACTAGGCGAACCTTACGATCTAGTGCAAATAAAACGGATTTAGCAAATGAAGAGACTATTATTGACAGCAGCGCTAGCGGCGACCTTTTCCGCTCAAGCTGATGAAGGAATGTGGCAGCCATACCAGCTTCCAGCGATGGCTGATGAGCTAAAGGCTAAAGGGTTAGAGATTGATGCAAAATCTATCTCTAAGTTAACGGAATTTCCAATGAATGCGGTTATAAGCCTAGGTGGCTGTACAGCATCATTTGTGTCTCCAAAAGGGTTAGCGGTCACTAATCATCATTGCGCCTATGGCTCGATTCAATATAACTCAACCCCAGAGAAAAACCTGCTTAAAGATGGTTTCTTAGCCAAGTCTTATGCCGACGAATTGCAGGCGACACCTGGCTCACGTATCTATGTCACCGAAGCTGTGACCGATGTGACAGACAAGGTGAAGTCAGGCCAAATGAGTAAAGTTGGCAACGATTTCTATAAAGGCATAGAGCAACAAGAAAAAGCGCTAGTAGCCGAATGTGAAGCTGAAGATGGTTATCGTTGTCAGGTTTATAGCTTCCATGGTGGTCTTGAATATTACTTGGTTAAGCAACTAGAGATCCGCGATGTACGTTTAGTCTATAACCCAGCAGCAAGCGTGGGTAAGTATGGCGGAGATATCGATAACTGGATGTGGCCACGTCACACGGGTGATTTCTCTTTCTACCGTGGTTATGTGTCAAAAGATGGCAAGCCTGCAGACTTTAGTAAAGATAACGTACCTTACGAGCCTAAGAGCTTCTTAAAAGTGTCGGCAAAAGGTGTGAGTGATGGCGATTTTGTCATGGTGGCAGGCTACCCTGGTCGCACTAACCGCTACCGTACAGCCAATGAAGTTGAGAACCAGTTCGAGTGGGCATACCCAGAAGGTAAGATGCTACGCGAGCGCTTTATTGATCTGATTAAAGAGACTGCGCCAGAAGGCAGTGATGAGCGCATCAAGTATGAAAGCTTGATCGCAGGCTTAGCAAACTATGCCAAGAACTTCACCTCTATGATTGAGTTCTACGGTAAGTCGACCATGCTTGCCGATCGTCAAGGGCGAGAGTCAGAGCTTGCTAGCTGGATCAATAAAGACAGTAAGCGTAAAGCAAAGTACGGCAAGACGCTTGCTGAACTGGATAAGTTGATTGCTGAAGGTCAAGAGCATCAAGCTCGCGATATTATCTTAGGCTATATCCGTTATACCACTATGTTGCCAACCGCACGTAAGCTGTACCGCTTAGCCAATGAAAAGCAACTTGATGATATGGCGCGTGAGCCTGGGTATCAGGAACGTGACATGATCCGCTTTAAGTCGAGCATGGAGCGTATCGATCGTCGTTATGCTGCCAGTGTCGATAAGGCCATTTTGTTCGATATGCTAAAACGTTACGCCGCACTGCCAGCGAGCGAGCGCATTGCTGCGTTGGACGAGGTATTCGGTATTGGTAAGAAGTTAGATGAGAAGAAGCTAAGCAAGACACTCGATAAGATGTATGCCAAAACTAAACTGGGTGATATGGATACTCGTCTAGCTTGGTTGGATAAGTCTGTGGGTGACTTTAAGTCGTCTAATGACCCTTTCATCAAGTTCGCCGTTGCCATGTATGACACAGATATGAAGGCTGAGAAGAAAGATAAAGAGCTTGCGGGTAAACTTATGAAAGTGCGCCCTCAGTATATGGATGCCATCATTGCTTATAACAATGAGAAAGGTAACCCTGTCTATGCTGATGCTAACTCAAGCCTACGTGTTACAGTTGGCCATGTGAAAGGCTATTCACCACAAGATGGTCTAAAGGCTGTGCCATTTACTCGTCTTGAAGGTATTTTAGCGAAAGACACTGGCGCCGATCCTTTCGATGCACCGTCTAAGCAGCTAGAACTTATCAAAGCCAAGCAGTATGGTGACTTCTACATGAAGTCAATCGACTCTGTGCCGGTTAACTTCCTATCGACGCTTGATACCACTGGTGGTAACTCAGGTTCACCGACCCTAAATGGCCGCGCTGAGTTAGTAGGCCTGTTATTTGATGGTGTTTACGAGAGTATTATCGGTGATTGGGGTTACGATCCTGACAGCAACCGTTCTATTCAAGTCGATAGCCGTTACATGCTTTGGGTAATGAAGTATCTGGATAATGCAGATAACTTGTTAGCTGAGATGGAAATTGTTCACTAATCATTAGTGGCGAGACTCGAGGTGCTAGTGTCTAGGCGTTGAACCTAGATGCTTACTTCGAACTGAAGGCTAAAAGTTAAAGTTAAACTAAGCGGGCACTGAGTTGCCTGCTTTTTTATTGCCCTTAAATAAGGAGTTGGCCACTTGTCGGGTAACAAGTTTCAAATATCTTTTTAAAGTTGGTTTATTGGGCTGGTTTGGGCTTTCCAACTAGCAAGTTCCAAGTAGCTCTTTTGGAAACCCTAGACTGAAATGATACTTGGCAGCATATAGGGCACCAATATTTCATTGTTATCTACCGCCTGTCCGGCGAGGATAGTGTCAACACTTCTGTGACACGCTGTAGACCCATCCATGGGCGCTCTGCCATGACATCCATGTCACGGAAGGTCACAGCCGCGTTCACACCTGCATATTTATCTTTTCGATTTAAGCTCACTGGTCGTAATTAGACCTTGGATCAAGGCGACAGCTCGAGTCTTTGTATATCTTTATTTTTATTTTTATCTTGGTGAGCTCGGTGTAAGCGGAGCGCTTCGACTTAGAGGCTTGCAGCTAGTATTAAACTGTTATTTTGAACTAGGTGAGTTTACTTCAGATAAGTTGGCTGTGATTTATGGCGTTATATATCACTACACTTCACTTGAAAAATTTACTTAACATTACTCAGGCTTAGCGCTCATTTACATGTAAACGGTTAATATTTAATGACCTTCAAATGACTCACATGAAATAGATGTAGCCATGACCAATTTCCATCAACTTATGGTGTTAACTTTATGCGTGCTACTTGTGGGTGGCTGCACTCATTGCGAGCACGCTAAAGGTAGTAAGTCACGGCATACATTTGATTTTGAAAAACTAGATATAGACGCTGATGGAAAAATATCTAAGCAAGAGTTTTTAGATTCAATAACCTACTCAAGCCCCCCAGAGCAACTATTTAACCAACTCGATAGTGATTCAGATGGCTATTTAAGCAAGAGTGAACTCAACTCAATCAAGCGGAGAAGACGTCATGGATAATCATGCCGCACCTGCCAGCTAGCCAGTTTCAAGTAGCTCTTTTAGAGGCCACTGGGCAGGCTTAGTATTTGGCTGTATTCTGCATGCCAGTGTTTCATTGTAATTTTACGCCTGTGCGGCATGGATTGCGCTCCTATTACGAGAAGGTTCTGTGACACGCAGTAGCTCTTGATTTCATAAGAAGTAACCCTATATACGCTCTGCGGCATCCAACTATTTCCATATTCAAGAGCCAGTTCGATATCCCAATCTCTCGTTCAAAGAGTTTCACGCAGTGAAACTTCGCCCTAATGTCGAAGGTCACGTTTACACGGATGTGAATGAGTAAGTTCATATCTAGGTGGTTCTTAGGGTTAGGAAATGTATGGCAGCCTTATACAGTTTACTTTGCCGCCAAATACCCCCGCATTAACACGTGATGCACACTTGCCGTACAGTGAGCGAAGCGAAACCGGCAAGTGTAAGGAGTCACTCTTAAGTGCTTTGTTATGTGTCCATACTCATAGCGTACTCAGCACAACCAGTATGTTCACATACGTGCTCATTATCTACCTTAAAACCTTGAGATAGATAGAACTTGTAGGTTGCTACATTGTCTTTGTATACGTTTAAAGTCAATTCCGAACATTGTTCTTTAGCGTGTGCAATTAACTGCTTACCAATGCCTTGACCTTGATGTTCAGGTGAAACAAAAATTGCTGCTAGCAGGTTTTCATATAACGAGTAGAAGCCAATGACGTTTCCGTTATTTTCGAACACATAAGTCTTCGATGCTGGTATATAGATTTCACGCATATTTGAGACTTGGGATTCCCAAAATTCCGCTGCGACAAAATCATGAGCTTGTATTGATGCTTTAAGCCAAATATCGAGAACTTGCTCGATATCCTCTGATTTATACAGTCTGAACATTTTCCATTCAACTGAAAGTAAGTTGTAAAATAAGGGTTGTATTATGCCGGTTTTGGCGAGCAAATAATTGAAGATTTGCGATAACTTAGGACTCATTTAGTCGCAAACACATAATGTCAAATGAAGGTGTTTTAGGAATCATTGGGCTGGCTTGGTACTTGGCAGTATGCTGCATGCCAATTTTGCATAGTTATCTATCGCCTGCTGCGGGTGCTGTAAATGGATTTATGAATGCCACGATTACAAGGACAGAGAAGCTCCCGGCATCTGAAGACATTTCCCATATCCCTATGGGTCAGATGTGAATGAGTGACCTTAAGTGCAAGTAATCTCTCGGTACGCTAGCTATTTCTTCATAGACCTCATCCCAGGGGCTCTGCGGTTTCACAGCAGTGAATGGATTCACAAATGCCGTGGGGACATGGATGTCATAGAGCGGCCTTGAAACCGAAGTCCTCGTGCCCATGTGCACCTCATTACTTATCTCTTCGATTGAAGTTTACAGGCTTTATCTAAATCACTTTTTGACAAAAACGTGTTTTAAGTTGGCCTAGTGAATGTCCGTAAATGGCATATAATTACCGCCTTTACCAACTAAATATCTACTACGTTCTCCCCTGATAGTGATAAAATCTCCGCATCAGAAATACAGAGAAACTCTATGTTTATCCATCATGTTAACGGCATCGATTGGCTGGTTATTACAGCTTTTGAAGAACTGAAAACTATGTTTATCGAAGAAGCCGGTGCGATCCCCCTTTGCTTCTCTACCGCCAGTGAATTGAACCTGATTAATCAAGCCAAGCGCACTTATGGATATTTGCCTACACTCAGCGGCGTAATCACCGATACCGGGACGTTTCAAAGCCTGGATAATGAAGAAGATTTGAACCCACAACTTGCCTGCCTAGTTGAGGATCGTGGTCGGGTGTTTATCTATCACGGCGGTTTTGTGGCTTTTGTGGATGACGAGCAAACCTTTATTACCCGAATGGACTGAAAATTATTAAGTAAGTTGAAATCGGACAATTGCATACCTGGTCGTTCATCCGCAAGCGGTTCGTGTATTAACAGGGGGCGAATTGAATGGAGCCGGATCCTAGCTTCAATAAGAAAAGCAGGCCAAAACACAAAGCTAGACTCCGGCTAAAAAGCATTGCCGGAGCGACGATGAGTCTAGCCTCAACCAAATCAAGTAAGAGAAAATGTCATCAGCCTTCATTCCAAGGCTGACTTAAGGAGCGAAAGCTCTGAGTCAAACAGCTGTCTCATCTCGCCTTCTGCAAGTTTTCCTAGCGCTAAGCTCTGAATGCTTACCCGCTTAAGATCTATCACCTTATAACCCAAAGCCTGGCTCATGCGGCGGATCTGCCGATTAAGTCCTTGGGTGAGTATTATTTCAAACTTGTCGCTCGCTAGTCGGCTCATTTTACAGGGGAGGGTGGTAACATCTCGGTAGCAGACGCCTTTAGCCATACTGGTTAAGAAAGTGCTATCGAAGTCGCGTTCGACCTGTACGTGATAGCATTTGCTATGACCAAAATCTGGATGCATCAGCTTTTGGGTGAGCTGACCATCGTTCGTCAAGAGCATGAGCCCGCGGGAGTCTTTATCTAAGCGGCCTACGGGGTAGAGCCTTGGTGCGGTGGGCAGCAGGTGAATAAGCGAGTCAGGATCATCTGGTAGCAGCCTTGAGTCTGTCCCCACAGCTTTATTGAACATCCAATACTGCTTTTGCTCTATACCGGTAATCAACTCCCCATCAAACGCTAAGATCTCTTGGCTGGTTAGCGCTGGAAGGGCGTGACGACTATTGTTTTCAAGATCGTTTTCAAGATCGTTTTCAAGATCGTTTTCAAGATTGTTTTCACTACTATTTTTACTATCGTGTTCATGAGCGCTTTCACTCGTGGCTAGGGTGCTCGTTAGCGTGATGGTATCTATATGGTTAGCGATACGGCCATCTATGGTAATTCTTGCATCACGAATATGGCGAGTCGCTGCTCGACGGGAGCATAAGCCTGTCATGGCGAGGTATTTAGCTAAGCGAATTTTAGTTTCTGACATCTCTAATTCTATGTGATGAAGGGGGCATAATGAGCGCTGTGGGGCATGCACTTAGTGGAGCGCTTTGTTTATCTGAACATGCATAGAGTACCACTTTCGGCATCATGGCAGAGATAAAATTGATATCTGTTTAGGCTGCCTATGAAAAGCTTAGCGCTAGCCTTGTTAACGGTTAAAAACCTATAAGTGAGTTTTCTACTGCCAGCTACCAGCTACCAGCTAGTTGCTTGGTTAGTTTTTTGTGCATGGTACTGCTCAATGGCTAATTTTCTGATATTCAGTGCCAGTAGCACACACCATAACATGGTGATATTTGTCTGTGCCCACATATTCAGTGCAACCCAGCAAACCTCACCTTTATCATGTAAGCAAGGTGAGAAGTCGAGTGTGTGCCAATCTAATTGATAGATAAGCCCTGATGCACTAATAAAGCCGAAAATGGCTAAGATGAACAGAGGGAAAGAGCAGATCTCTTTGTGGTTAAAGCGGCTGGTGATCGTGAATAGGTGCAGTACAAAGGTTCCAAGCAGAAAACTGGTTGAGACCAGTCTATGTTCATCGAGGTAATTGATAGGGAAAACGCCGATAAGTATGATGGATATGCCGACCCAAGATCCAGCTATAGAGAGGTAATGACTGAAGTCACCGAGTTTTAGCAAATAGAGTCCATACATAGCAAGCAAGATGCAGGATCCAGCCACAATCAGTGACATATTAAAGACATAGGCGAGCGGTGAGTGCATATAATCGCCAAGAAAATCGGAGCGTCTAAAAAACACCTGCATACCAATGTTTTGATATTCGGCCCACACAGATATTGAGATACCAATGGATGTCACGCAGGCGCCGACTAAGATCATGATGACAACGAGTCTATGCAGGTCGTAATGAGTCGAATGGGTATTTAGTTCACGTTGCATCACAATATCAGTTTTTCTCAGCTAGTTAGTTTTGCTCCCATAACAAAAAAGGAGTGCAGCAAGCTGCACTCCTTTTCTTATATCGATGAGCATTTTCTCTGTCGATATTCAATGTCCTTATCAATTGAGCTACAGTAACCTGCCATTTTCAGAGGTACTAATAAGTGTAGCTTAAGTAGATAGTAATTTGCCCTATTTAAGCTGTATCTGCAATACCACAATAGTTGTAGCCATTTTTAAACACTCAAGAATGAGTTAGCTGACTCGCTTACGCATGATGACGATTGAAACAGCAACAACAGCCAATATCATACAGTACCAAGCGTGTGTCACGGCTTCTAGCGGTGAGATACTGAAGGTTGATGCGATAAGCAGAGCTTGAGCACCATATGGAATCAATCCCTGAATAATACAGGAGAAGATATCTAAGATACTTGCTGCGCGCTTTGGGCTAACTTCATGCTTCTGAGCCAGTTCTTTAGCGATGTCACCTGTGACAACAATCGATACGGTATTGTTAGCCACACAGGTGTTGGTTGCTGCAACAATACCCGCCATACCCAGTTCTGAAGCGCGAGTCGATGCACCGCCCTTAGCTTTAGAGAACTTAGCAATTAGCTTCTCTATCTGCTTACTTACAAAGGCCAGTCCACCCTGCTGTTGCATGAGCGCTGCTAATCCGCCAACCAGCATAGAGAGAATGAAGATCTCCTGCATGTTACCAAATCCGGTATAGATATCCTGGCCAAATTGAATAACGCCATAATCCATGGTGAGTAGACCTGTGATACCCGCAAGCAAGATACCGATAGTCAATACGACAAATACGTTAAGTCCAGATACCGCTAATACTAAAATCGTCAGGTAAGGGATGACTTTGACAAAGTCTATCTCTTGAGCCGCGACTTCAGCTTGGCCTTGGCCTGCAAAGGTAAAGGCTATTAATGTGATGATTGATGCTGGAATGGCAAAGATAAGGTTTTCTTTGAACTTATCTTTCATCTCACACCCTTGGGTACGCGTTGCAGCAATAGTGGTGTCTGAGATAATGGATAAGTTATCACCAAACAGTGCGCCTGAGATAACGGCACCAGCCATAAGTGCAAGTTCAATTTGAGCTTCGTTAGCAACGCCGAGTGCGATAGGAGCAACCGCGGCAATTGTTCCCATAGAGGTACCCATTGCTGTGGCAATGAAAGCGGCAATCACAAAGAAGCCTGGGAGAAGCAGGTTAGATGGTACTAAAGATAGACCAAGTGCTACGGTTGCATCAACACCACCTGTCGCTTTAGCGACCGCTGCAAATGCCCCTGCTAAAAGATAGATCAGACACATGGCAATGATATTGGCATGGCCAATACCTGCGATAAAGGTCTCTATACTCTGGTTGAGCCTTTGCTTTGAGATGATCAAGGCAAAGATAATAGCAGGTAAAATAGCGACTACACTTGGCAGTTGGTAAAAGGCAAAGTCTACGCCTTGGCTTTGAAAGTAAACGCCTGCACCGATAAATAGTGCAAGGAATAGAAATAGTGGCAGTAGCGCTAAAAATGAGGCTGTAGGTGCGCCATTCTCTTGTGTGCTTTTAGGGGCATCGGTCGAAGTTGTCAAAATGTTCTCTCTTATCTTGTTAATCTAAGCTTTTGCACTCAGTTTTGTAACGTAAAAAACCATAGGTTCCTATGCCTCCTAGCGGGAACTCTCCTTCAATTTCTGCATCAAGATGCTAAGCATATGAGCAACTCTTTTTATCTAGAGTTAGCGAAAAAGTAAGAATGGTAGATCTCAATAGTTGGCAGGATATGAGATAAATAGACGGCTGTCAATTTAGACGTCTAGATGTTTTTACTTCCATCGTGATCTTTTGTGCTTTTGCACTAAGACTTATGGTTATCCCATTGTTAATTAGGAATATTTAAAAAGTTGCCAGAAGAAAATATTTACTTAACGCCTATTGTTAGCAGGATGTAAAACTTGAGGCAAGTGTTAATTTTGTTGACGGTTGGCGTAACAAAACCCCTAGTGAAACCTTAGTGGGGTTAAGTTTCACAAATATATCCACAGAACCTGGCTTGAGATATTTGAAGTTACAAGAGACAATCTATTTAGGTTAATGAAGCAACTGCCGCTTGTTACGCCAGTTGCATTTGCCGCGTAGCCATTTTTATCTGCTACCAGCGCCTGTATCTAACCTACTACATAATGGTGAGCTTAGTATTCAGGCTTACAAGACTCATGAGATTAAGGGTGATAAATGAAGCTACAAGAGATCAATAAAGTTGTGTATCGCAAGAATCTCAACGTCGTCACAATTGCGCTAGTTGCCAGCTTGATTATGTTATCACTGCTATTTGGTAGCGGTCTGATTGCACTGTTTGGTGAGGCAAGTACAGTGAGTGGTGAGTCTACAGGTAACTTTCAATGGAACCTGCTTGGTGTTGTTCTGGCTGTTATTGTCTCTGTTGGCACGCTGATGAAATTTAAAGACTCAGCTTTTTTGGCTGAAGTTTATTATGTGTGGAAGCTAAAAGCGTTACATAATCGCATTTATCGAAAACTGAAGAAGATCAAATTGGCTGCGAAAGAGCATGATATAAATGCACTCATCATTTTAAGTTTTTACTACCACAGCTTAAAACTGGTCTATCAACTGGACAACAACACCTTGACGTTGAACACGCTAGATAAAGATCTCACTGAATTAGAGGATATGATAAACAAGCATAACCTATCAGCTTGTGCTGAGCAGTTTGATGTCAGTATGTTAGAGCAGTATTAATTTACCTCTGAAGTTTGTCTCTTTAATATCGATGCCTTCTATCTGACTCACTGCATATCAATAGTGAGTCAGTCGTTAACCTAAGGATTTAAGCTAAACTTGTAGGTACGTTTGGCTTATCTCGTTGTGGCTCGTGCCACTTCGAGTTTGGGTATCATCATGAAAATTATTGCGGTAATGCTCCTCTGTGTAGTGAGTATTACCTCTTTGGCTATCTCTTTAAATACCTCAGCTCACAGTGCATTGCCACACGGCAGTGCAATGATTGCTATGAGTCAGCATGACAGTGAGCCAGTAATTGATGCTCGTGCTAAAAGTACGAGTAATAACCCCTCCTCTTCGAAGCTACATATCGCGATTGTTGAATACCCTCCTTATGAGTTCTCTTATATTGATCAAGATGGCAAACTGCAGTTTGATGGCGTATCGGTAACCTTAGTTAAAGAGGTATTTAGACGGCTTAATCAAACATTCGAGTTACAGACTTTGCCTTGGTCTCGGGCGTTGAAGCTGTTAAAAGAGGGTAAAATTGATGGACTATTTGAGGTGCTTAGCAGACCAGAGCGGCTAGCTTATGCCGACTTTACCCAAGAGGTGTTGATGCAGGAAGTGGTGATGTTATTTGTCACTGAAGACTCAGAGATAACGTTTACTGGTGAGCTGTCTAGTTTGGCGGACTATCAGTTTGGCATGAGAAAAGATTTTAGTTACGGTCCCTACTTTGATACAGCAGTTGAGCAAAAAGTGATTAAGCATGTCACTGCTGACGTAGAATCTACACCTTTACTGCTGAAGCTCTGCACCGGAGATATTGACATTCTAGTCGCCGAGAAAGACACCATCCATTATGTCGAGAAAGAGGTGAAGGCATTACAAAGCAGCTCGCTAAGGCGTTGTAAGAATATCAAGAGATTGGAGCAAGCTGTGCAATCAACCCCCACCTATATGGCTTTTTCAAAGCAAAGTGATATCAAGCATGTCAGAGATAGATTTGATCAGGTGTTACGTCAGATGAAGCAAGATGGTAGCTATCAGAAAATTATTGATGAATGGAAGCGAGCCAATTTAGATAAATGATGTTTATTAGGGCGAGTCGCAAGCTAAACGCTGAAGGGCTTATGCATTCTCTTTCGATAAGATGTGTTGTACACAGGCCGATCGCAGTAAAGAGGTGAAGTTTTTTACATCGCCGTGATGGTCAAGTGCTTCAAGGTAGAGGCTGGCAATAAATTGATTTCTCTTTACTCCTTGGCTCTCTGCAATTTGATCGAGTAGATCCCAGAACAATTTCTCCAAAGAGATGCTGGTTACATGGCCCTGAATTCTGATCGATTTCTGAATAGGCAAGTAATGGCTAGTGGGGTTGTCGAAAAACAGATTACCCATAACGTTAAGTTAAATACCTATCTGAGTTTAATTTGTTGAATTTTAACATATTATATATCTTAGTTAGTGTTAAAGCCATTAGGGGTATATACATGTGTTCGACTTTGATTTCAGTCAGACAAATGGGTTAATGGTTTGAGCTTTTGTTACTTATGCCAGCTTAGATAAAATAATGAACTCAGGTTCTTGTGCTACAAGCTCTGGCATCTCCTTTTTTAAGCGTCTGAAATGTCCAGTGTTCTGGTGTTTCTCGAATGCTGCATGATCGACAAATGATTTGATGAAAACAAATTGGCCTAGGCTCTGGTTTTCTTCGTGGAGCTCATATTTGACACAGCCCAACTCATTTCTCGTTGGTTGGACTAAGCTTTGGAGCAGTTCAAGTAGCGCCTGCTCTTTACCATTTTGTGCCTTAAAGCGCGCCAATACATTGATCATGTTTGTACTCATAGCCAAAATTCACCGTCAATGAAAGGGGGCTAATGTAAGTGACTTGACTGATAAAGGGGTAGCAAATGAATACTACATTTTAGATATTTAGATGCAATTATTTGTTCTTTAACAATTCTTTGAGAGCAATAGATTTGTAAATTTTTAAATTATCGACTTGCGGGCTAATACCTAGAAATAGGCATTAGTATTTGTGTATATCGTTTTTTGAACTGTTATCTATTGCTAGTCTTTAATTGTCTTGATTAAAGACTTCATCGAACATTGCTTTAAGCAACTCAACTTTGCTGGTCTCACGGGGATTGTGCTTAGACACCATAGAGAGATTAAACTGATAGCATGCGGTGTCACGGTGAATGATTTTAAGCTGTTGAGCTTTGAGTTCCTGTTGAATATAACTCAGTGGTAGATAGCCAATATAGCAGCCAGAGAGTATCAAGGTTTTACGGGTATCAAACTGATACGCCTTTGCGGATAAATTTAACCGCTTTAACTGCTCTCGACCATCGGTGTCGATATCTATTCCTGGGTGAACTGCTGGAGTCTGACTCAGCATCTCTGGGCTAATCTCATTATCCTGTAGTTGAAAAAAGGGATGAGAGTGACCACAGCATAGAAAGATAGGCTCGTTATAAATCGTCTGATAGTCCAAACCCTCTACCTGCTGGTAGCTAGGAAGCAGCCCGATATGCGCCTTCTCTTTAAGTAGGCATTTCTCAATATGTTTAAGGGCTTCATTATCGAGTACAAGATGAAGTTGTGGCTGCGTGCTGTGTATTTTCTTTACGACTTCAGCCAGCTTAAGTTGCATACGAGTGTCGAGTTGGTCGGCGCAAAGTATGATCAGTTCGCCGCTGAGCTCTTCGCCTAAGTTATTAATCAATCTAGAAAAATCATTGAGCGAATCGAACAGCTCGATACAGGCATGATAGACAGCTTGGCCATCTTCGGTAAGCGCAAATCCTGCGCGCCCGCGGCTACACAGCTTAAGCTTCATGCGGCTTTCTAGATTAGACATATGTACGCTAATGGTTGAGCGAGTTACCCCGAGCTCGGCCTCTGATGCAGAGAAGCCGCCATTTTCAACCACTGTGCGAAATATGCGAAGTAAACGTAGATCGTACTCAGTGACGGCTTTAGGGATGATAGAGCTCTTGTTACCGGTTTTATTACTGATATTGACCAAAATCATCACCTATGAAATGAGAATAAGTTTTATAGCTGTCAAACATAGTGTTTGTTGTTTTGTATTTAACCTGAGTTAGTTTTGCTATTCAATAGCTATATGAGTTTATGAATGTAGGTCTCGCCTTTGTGCTAGAGACAACTGGGATCATCAGATAGGTTCGCTGGAGTAGTTATGCAACAAGTTAATGATACAAGGTTAGTGAAGCTCGGCTCTTACATTGACGGGCAGTGGCATGATGGGGAAGAGCATTTTGATGTTGTTAACCCGGCTAATGAGCAAGTGATTGCCCAAGTTTGTAATGCGGGTATTGCTGAAACTGAAGCGGCTGTCATTGCTGCTAAGCGTGCACTGCCAGCTTGGTCAAAAAGGTCAGCCAATGATCGCGCTACTATTATGCGTCGCTGGTTTAACTTGATGATGGAAAGCCAGGATGACTTAGGGCGTATTTTGACGCTAGAGCAAGGCAAGCCTTTAGCTGAAGCCAAAGGGGAAATTGCTTATGGGGCCGCTTTTATCGACTGGTTCGCTGAAGAGGGTAAGCGTGTTTATGGCGATACCATCCCAGCGCCTGCTGGCGATAAACGCATCATAGTGATCAAACAACCAGTGGGTGTCGTTGCCTCTATCACCCCATGGAACTTCCCTAATGCCATGATTGCCCGTAAAGCGGCAGCAGCCCTCGCAGCAGGATGTACTTTTGTTGTGAGGCCATCACCAATTACACCACTTTCGGCACTGGCCATGGCAGAGCTTGCAGAGCGCGCTGGTGTGCCAGCTGGCGTATTGAACGTGGTCGTTGGTGAAGATGCCGTCGGTATGGGCAAGGTGTTGACCCAGCATCCGGATGTGGCCAAGTTTACGTTCACGGGCTCAACTGCTGTTGGCAAGATTTTGATGACTCAGGCGGCTAGTACAGTAAAGAAAGTGTCTATGGAGCTAGGGGGCAACGCGCCTTTCATTGTGTTTGATGATGCAGATATCGATGCGGCGGTTCAAGGTGCACTTATCTCTAAATATCGCAACGCTGGCCAGACTTGCGTTTGTACTAATCGCATCTTGGTTCAGCAGGGCGTAGCTAAAGCGTTCACGGATAAGTTTGCCAGCGCAGTGGCTGGGTTGAAGATCGGCGATGGATTAGCTGATGGTGTCAATCTAGGGCCAATGATCACATCCCAAGCGGTTGATGGAGTACATAAGCTGGTGGAGGAAACGCTGGCTGCTGGTGCGAGTGTTATTGCCGGTGGCAAGCGCAGTGATGCAGGTAATAATTTCTATGAGCCAACGATTTTGACCGGGGTCACTAATGATATGCCGTTGGCCAATAATGAAATCTTTGGGCCGGTGACACCTATTATCACCTTTGAAACCGAACAGGAGGCTATTGCAATAGCCAATGATACTGAATATGGGTTAGCTGCGTACTTTTACTCCCGTGATATTGGCCGTGTGTGGCGTGTTGGAGAAGGCCTTGAATACGGCATGGTAGGCGTTAACGAAGGGATAATCTCAAATGCAGCAGCGCCATTTGGCGGTGTTAAGCAATCGGGCAATGGTCGAGAAGGCTCTAAATATGGCCTCGATGATTATATGGAAATTAAGTATCTGTGCATGGGTGGGATAGATAAGTAAATGCTGAGATGACACTTCGCTGATGGGCTTAGAAGGTGCTGCGCTGGTGGAGCTAGGACGAAGTCCGTCGAGCAGGCTAAGCCGTCCGCGAAGCGATAGGCTAAAGGCCGTCATCTTAGCTTTTCAGGATTAGGATTGAATAAAACAGGATATTGCAATGACAAATAGCAGCTTACAAGAGAGAAAGGTTAAGGTTATTGCCCGCGGTCAAGGCAATGTCTATCCAGTGTATGTGGACAGAGCCGAGAACGCTGAGCTTTGGGATGTCGATGGCAATCGTTATATCGATTTTGGTACTGGCATAGCCGTGTGTAATACCGGACATAGCCACCCTAAAGTGGTCACAGCGGTGAAAGAGCAGCTGGATAAATTTAGTCACACCTGCGTGATGATAAACCCCTATGAGTCTGCGGTTGAATTAGCTGAAAAACTGACTGAGCTTGCACCGGGCAATAGCGAGAAAAAAGCCATCTTTGTCACAACCGGGGCTGAAGCGGTTGAAAACTGTATCAAGATAGCGAGAGCGCATACTGGGCGACGTGGGGTGATAGCGTTTAATGGTGGCTTTCATGGTCGGACTAATTTGACCATGGCGTTGACCGGAAAAATTACTCCCTATAAACACCAGTTTGGTCCATTTCCTGCTGATGTCTATCATGCTCCATTTCCAACATCGCTTCATAATGTGTCGGTAACTGATTCGCTCAAGGCTGTCGAAAATCTCTTTAAAGTGGATATTGCTCCTAGTGATGTAGCCGCAATTATCATTGAGCCCGTTCAAGGAGAAGGCGGGTTTTATGCTGCGCCCGCCGAGTTTTTACAAGCTCTACGAACAATGTGCGATCTTCATGGCATAGTGCTGATAGCCGATGAGATACAAACCGGTTTTGGTCGTACCGGTAAGATGTTCAGCATTGAACATGCTGATGTTGAACCTGATTTGATCACTATGGCCAAAGGCATTGCTGGTGGTTTTCCTATTGCGGCTGTAGTGGGGAAATCTGAAATTATGGACGCGCCTCTGCCAGGTGGTCTTGGGGGAACCTATGGTGGTTCTCCAGTGGGTTGCGTGGCGGCATTGGCGGTACTTGAGGTGATTGAGGAGGATAATTTAGTTAAGCGCTCCTCTCAGATAGGTCAGATTTTTAATGAACACTTGAGTCAGTTGCAATCGCGTTTCCCAAAGGTGATTGCCCAGGTGCGTAACCAAGGGGCTATGATCGCCATTGAATTGGTGGAAGAGGGGGAGAATGAACAGCCAAATACCGAGCTTACACAAGCTATTATTGCTAAGGCGACGCAGCATGGGCTCATTTTGCTTGCGTGTGGTTTTCACGGCAATGTGATCCGTTTCTTACCTGCTTTAACCATATCAGATGAGTTAATTTACGAAGGTTTAGCTAAGTTTAATACCCTGTTTAATGAGCTGGTCAGCTAACTATTTATCTTTTCGGTGTTTATAACTGTTGAAGTAACAAGCTTGCTAGGATTGCTCTAGCAAGCTTTTTTTCTTTTTGATGCTGCCTCATCTTGGTGAGTATTGATCAAAATAGTGCAGTACTTAACGGTTAAGTGCCCATATCAGGCATTCAAAGCACATACTCATAACGCATCGTATCTTATAGCCACATCCTATAGTCATATAGCCTAGTCACATCCTATAGTCATAAGGTCAGCTATCTTAGTTATTAGTAACGGCTTTGACTTGAATCACTTCATTATAAGCAGCTAATACCACATCCTCACAATCATGCTACCACTGGCTTAGTTTTTGCTGACACATAGGCAAGAAATCAGTGTGATGAAATTAACCGGAGGCGTTATGGGAAAAGGTAATGAGGCTCTTCATTTTGAAGCTCCAGTAAAAGGGATCCAGCTAGTTACTTATAGTCACCAAATAGATGAAGTTCATATTAAGCAGCTAATACCTCACCCACACCCTCACTATCATGTTAGTACTGGCTTAGTTTTTGCTGACACATTGGCAATGAATCAGTGTGATGAAATTAACCGGAGGCGTTATGGGAAAAGGTAATGAGGCTCTTCAGTTTGAAGCTCCAGTAAAAGGGATCCAGCTAGTTACTTATAGTCGCCAAATAAATGAAGTTAATATTAAGCAGGGCTTACTCTCTTTGCTCTGTGATTGTGTCGATAGTGGTGCATCTGTTGGGTTTATTCGCCCGTTTACGCTGCAGCAAGCTGAACAATATTGGCGTGAGGTTCAAATGGCGCTCAATGATGGGAACAAGTATCTATTAATTGCTGCATCAGAAGCGAATGTATTGGGTTGTGTGCAACTGTCGCTCTGTCACAAGGCGAATGGTTTGCATAGAGCAGAGGTTGAAAAGTTGATGGTGCACACTCAAGCGAGAGGGCAAGGAGTCGCAAAGCGTTTGATGATTGAGGTAGAAGCGTTAGCGACTAACCTTTGTCGAAGCTTATTGGTACTTGATACCAAGAAGGGGGATATTGCAGAAAACATGTACGCTAACCTAGGGTATGTAAGAGGCGGAGAAATACCTGGTTTCGCACTGAGTTCGACGGGGGAGCTCGATGCTACAGTGTTATTTTATAAGAGGTTAATGATTAAAGCGCCGTTTACAGAAACCACTTTTGAGCTAGCAGATAATCAAGGACTCAATCGATGACGACAATTAGAGCCTTTGTTGAAAGTGACTTTGAGCAAGTTCAAGCCATCTATCTGCAGGGCATTAATACAGGTAATGCGACGTTTGAAAGGCAAGTGAAAACTTGGCCAGAGTGGGATAAGGCGATGGTGAATGAGTGCCGATTAGTTGCCGTTAGAGGCGGTAAACTTATAGGTTGGGCTGCACTCTCTCGAGTCTCTAACCGCGCTGTTTATGCAGGGGTCGCCGAGGTAAGCGTTTATATTTGTAGTGCTGCTAAAGGTGTTGGAGTAGGCACGAGTCTACTACTTGAATTAATCGCACAATCTGAGTTAGCAGGTTTTTGGTCTTTGCAGTCTGGGATATTTCCCGAGAATCAAGCGAGTCTACGTATACATAAAAAATGTGGCTTTAGCGTACTTGGTACTAGAGAAAGGTTAGGTCAGATGAATGGCATTTGGCGAGATGTGATCTTACTTGAGCGAAGAAGCTTAGTGGAAGGTATTGAACTGTAACTGAGCTTTGTCTGAGGTTAAGCGATTACTGAACGAGTACCTGTCGCTAAATAGATACCGCTATATTGTAAGCAAGGCTTGCCAACTTACTAAGTTCAGCGTAAAACTCCCTCACAGAACCTAATTATTCCTGTCTTGGGAAAAGATAAACTGGAAGGCTGAGTTTGGATCATTTTATTTGGAATATAGACCCCGTATTGATCTCCTTTATGGGACTTAAAGTACATTGGTATGGCGCCCTTTTTGCTACGGCAATCGCTTGTGGTTTTCAGGTGATGAAGCGTATTTATATCAAGGAAAAGTTACCGGTTGAGTCATTAGATAATCTGCTTATGTACTGTGTTATCGGCATCATTGTTGGTGCTAGGTTGGCGCACTGCCTCTTCTATGACCCTGCGTATTACCTAAGTAATCCGCTAAAAATCTTTGCGATTTGGGAAGGTGGGCTTGCCAGCCACGGTGGTGGTTTAGGCGCTATTCTTGCTCTGTATTACTACCGTCGCAAGATGGATATGCCTTTCTTATTCCTGTTGGATAGGCTCGCCATTGCTACAGCTATTTTCGGCTTCTTTGTTCGTATGGCTAACTTCATGAACTCTGAAATATTAGGGCTTCCTAGCAGTGTGCCTTGGGCTATTGTCTTTGAACGTGTGGACATGTTACCTCGCCATCCTGCGCAGCTCTATGAAGCGATTGCGTATCTGCTGATCTTTATCGGATTGTGGGCCATATACAGGTTCACAGAGATGAAGCAAAAAGAGGGGGCGATCTTTGGATTGTTTCTAGTGCTAGTGTTTAGCTCTCGCTTTGCTATCGAGTTTGTTAAGGTAAAGCAGGCAGCTTATGCAGAGGGAATGACTTTGAGCGCAGGCCAGTGGTTGAGTGTGCCATTTCTTATTGTCGGCATAGTGCTTTTACTAAAACCTTATTTGAGTAAACAAGTTAAGGCATAGATGTGAGTGATATGTGCTAAGTTAGGCGGTAGGAGCTTGCAGTTTCTACCGCCTTTTTTGTTGGGTAAACCATTGGAAGATACATTATTGTTCGTTAATCTAATGGTTAACAGATTAATAAATAATGTGAAATAGGCTATAATATTGTCTTCAGGATCCCAGCTCTGGGATCGAACTTTTATCAGATTTATTTGCTACTGTTTTGTCATTAAAGTGGGGCCCAGGTTGCTGTGTTTTGTCGGTTACCCCATTAATTAATCACCACTTGGGTGCTAACTCATCCACATCAATAGAGGACTTAACCTTACATGCCATACGAAATACTCCTGCTGGGAATCGCCGTGTTGATTGCAATTGGGATCTTGTTGCATCACCCCTCGAAAACCTTAGGTATCCCCTCTCTGCTTATTTTTATGGGGGTTGGCTTGGCGCTTGGCAATGGTGAGTTTAATTTCGTGTATGACAATCTGGCAGTTACTTCTACCGTGGGAGCTGTGGCGCTTAATATCATTGTATTCGTCGGCGGCATAAATACCTCTACCAATAGTATTAAGCTGGCTTACAAAGAGGGTGGGGTGCTTTCAACGCTTGGCGTGTTGTTTACCACCTTAATCTTAGCGGCGCTGCTTTATCCGTTAACAGAGTGGAGTATCGTTATCTGTCTGCTGTTTGCCGCGATAGTTTCATCAACTGATGCCGCTGCAGTATTTTCAATCTTAGAGTCTAAGAAACTCAAACTTAAAGAGAAGACTGATACCGTTTTGGAGTTTGAGTCTGCGACTAATGACCCTGTGGCTTTAGTCATGGTGGTGATTTTAACGGGGATTGCCTTAGCGCCAGAAAAAGCGATATCGGGGTGGGAGATAGGTCAAACCTTGCTTATTCAAATTGGCGCGGGTGTGATTATCGCGTACTTAGTGGGTAAGTTAGCGGTATACCTGCTCAATACCATACACTTAGAGGAGTATGGGTTGATCCCGGTATTTGTATTAGCAAGTTTTATCATCGCTGCTTATAGTAGTGAGCTGGCTGGTGGAAATATCTTGATCGCCTCTTATGTAGTGGGGGTGGTGATTGGCAACGGTATTAAACGTGGGCGAGAGGTTAACAAACACTTTTTCAATAGTGTTTCTTGGCTAGCGCAATCGCTGATGTTTATCATACTCGGGTTACAGATCTTCCCACAGACCCTATTTTCAGTGTTCTTCCTGTCACTTATTCCAGCTGTTTTACTTATGTTTGTTGCTCGGCCATTAGCTGTGCAGCTTTGTTATCTTCCATTTAGAAAGGCAAGCTGGCGTAAGCGTTTGTTTATCTCATCGATTGGCCTTAAGGGGGCAACCCCGATTGTTTTTGCGCTGATCCCTGCGGCCGCAGGCGTTGAAGGGGCGATTGACCTAGTACATATGGTGTTCTTTATCGTGCTCTTTTCAATATTGCTACAAGGCAGTGCGATAGAGCCTTTGGCTAATAAGCTAAAGTTGAATGACAAAGATAGTTAGTCGCTGAATCAGTTATATTTCCAGCTTTCTAAAGCACCATCTGAGCTTATTGTCACGAGTTGACCGTTAGGGGCCACGACCATATCAAGTACTGTGGTTCCTGCGGTAAATGCTGTGATGCTCCAGTGTTTTGTCTCTTTACCACTGTTGAGATCCCAAACCATTATCTTCTGTTTTGAACTGGCTGTGATGAGTGTTTTTCCTCGCTCGGCAAATAATGCTTGTCGAAAATAACGGTAACGCTCTAAGAAGGTTAACTTGCTGATGCTCTCGCCAGAAAGAGAGTCTGCGATAAGGTGATTATCTATGGCATCTGAGATAAATAATCTGCGGTTAGCTTGATCAAAGCTGACGCTAGTGAGCCTCTGAGGTAAGTTAAACTCCTTAATTATTTTGCCATTACTGCTTGCTGATATGATTAAGTGCCCATCATGAGCGGCACTTAATAGCTGCTCATTATGAGCGATAAACTCTACATGGCTCACAGGTCCCTTATGGAGTTGAAATTTAGATAGCTGGTTGCTCCTTAGGTTAATACTCAGCAGTGATCCCTCATTCATTCCGATTAACACTTGGTTACCCGTTTTGCTCAGAAATAGGCTGGAGATGCTGGCATCTTTGTCAAAGCCCTGGGCTAACCAAGAAAGGGTAAGCTGGCCTGTTGTCAGGTCAAAAATTGAGAGTCGAGACTTGCCTGCCGCAGCGAGAAAGCGTTTGTTGCCAGAGAGGGCTATAAGGTAGTTGGGCTCATCAAAGTTATGCGCTTGCCATTGATGTTGTAGCGTTTTTGAGATGTTATCCCATACCGATAATTCACGTGTTCTACTCAAAGTCACTGTTAATTGTGAATCAGTGGAGAGAGTGGCATCAATCAAGTTATCTTCGACATATCTATGAATAGATGCTGGCGCTAGACTCGCTTCAGGCTGGCTACAGCCAGTAATGGTAACGCCCATTAAGAGGAGTATTGGTGCTAAACACCAAGTGCTGAGCTTTTTAACGATATAACTGGACAAGGTTATATGGCCCACAATAAGCGTAAGATAACCGATACTAGCATAATCAATTGCTTGTATCGGTTTTAGATAAATTTATCGCTGACTTATATCGATGAGGAGGTGCTTACTTGAGTTTATAAACCACCTCGACTCTATCTCGGATAGTGACCTGCCCTTGCTGATAACTCTGGGCGACATCATGACTTGGACCTGCATTCATACGTAGCATGACAGGCTGAATAGGGCCTTGATCAAAATAACGGATTTCCCACACTCCATCGAGGGTTTCATCGAAGCCTTCAGCGAGAAATTGTGCTTTTTGTTTGGCATCATTGATTGCAGCACTGCGAGCCTTATTCATATATTCAGTTTCTTTACTGGTTTTAAGAGCAATATTGTTAACTCGGTTGATCCCCTCTTCGAGTGCTGAGTCTAAGATCTCATTAAGCCGAGATAACTCATGTACTGTGACTGTTACTCTTCGGTTTGCGCTGTAACCGATGAGCTCGGCAGGTTTGTTTTTCTCATAACGATATTGAGGTTGTAAGTTTAGATTGGCACTCTCAATATTATCTTGCGCAATGCCAGCTTTTTTAAGGCGGCTGACAAATTTGGCAACCGCAGTGTCAGAGCTACTTTTAGCGTCTTGGGCTGTTAGTGCTTTAACTGAGACCTCGACGTTGATCTCTGCCATATCGGCTTGCACAGCAAGCTCACTTACACCTACTGTCTCTACGTGGGCAAAGCTGAGTTCGTTAGCTTGAGCAAAAGGTATGCTAATCATCAGGCTTGTGGATATGAAAGCGGCAATTAGGGATCTGTTCATCGTTGAATACTCCAAAATATAAAAGGTAGAATTTGCTACTGAAGTTATTAACGTTTGAAAATAAAGAAAGGGTTAAACAATTTTTAGATTCTTTTGGCTGCCCAGTGGCTCTTTCCCTCAGTGCTTTTGTTGCTTAATCTCCTTCTCCATCTGCTCCTGTAAGCGGGGATCGAGCTGTGACTTGAGTTGTGAATTGAGTTTTTGGGGGACTAATGACTCTAACTGCGTATAGGCATTGAATCTATATGGCTTGTTGACACCGCGAAAGCATTTACTGATACCGCTAAAATCTACCTCAGAGAGTTGAGTTCGATCCAGTCTATGGGAGTTGACGGATGTAATTGCTTGCATCTGATCAGAGATAATTCCACCTAATTCATTAAAAAAATCATGTTTGTTATAGTGATCAAAGATAAGTGGAATTATCCAGCCAGCTTCAAACACATGGCCGCCATAGCTGACAGCAACGCGCTGATTTTCTAAATAGGGTTTTATCTCGTTAGTCCAATCGATACTCCCAATTGTCACCTTATCTAGCATCTCTGGTTTTGACTGTTCTATTTCATCGACGACGGCCATTGAGATCAGATCGCTTGCCGTCCAAATGATGTCTATATTTTCATACCGCGTAAGCAGTTTCTTGATCATAAATCGAGCTTTGTCATAGGACCAGTCGGCATCTACAGCTTGAAGGAGCTGAATATTATCGCTTTTATCCAGTCTTTCTAATAACCCTTGCTCACGCATCTGACCCACTTGACTGCTTTTTCTCCCGCTGATCGCTATTAAATTAAACTCTGTCTGTTGGAGGTTGTTTGCTTCATGGCTGAGGCGAATTAAGTGATCGGCCAAGGCGAAACCTGCATTTACTTCGTCGGGTGAGATATGTCCTATCCAGTAGGGGAAGTATTCTCTCGGAGTGCCGGTACGCCTGATTATTTCTGGTGTGAGCGGAGCATTAAATGAAAATAGAAAAATCTTTTCCTGAGAGATTCGGCTGATGATATCTTGTTCTAAGCCGTTGGTTAGAAAAGTGATTAAATAATCAGGCTTTGGATTGCTAGCAAGTATTTCATTGATACTCTTAGCGTGTTTAAAGCGGTTCCTTTGATCTTCTTCCAAGTAATGTACATCTAATGTGATCTGTAATTGTTCACTCGCTAAAGTGATATAGCTAACCACATCTTGCCAAAAGACACTATTTTTATCGGCAGGCACTAAAAACATGACGCTTGGAGAGGCTAATGGCTTCCGACACTCTAATGGAGTGCCATCTTGAGCCATTGAACTTAACGAACAGCAGAGGGCACAGCAACAAGCTGACAAGATAAAGCGTCTATATAACATTGACTATATCCGTAGTAATTAGCTTTGGACGAATTTACATAGCCGAGCGATTAATAACACTTAGCTCATATGAACAGTATAGAAGGCGTTGAGATTTTAGCTGAGAGCAAATGAGTTGCTCCATAGCTGTACTGAATGCCTGCCGACGCTATATTGCTGCATCAAATTGTAACTTCACAGTCAAATAGATTGTCTTTCGAATAACAAGATATCAAGATGTTATTAAATGGTTCCGTAATTGTTTCATCTTGATTTACCTTGACTATACTCATGCTATTGGCCAATTCAAGTTGCTAGCTCTCTGCTTGAAGACAATCGTAAGTGCTAAGGAGTTGGTATGTATTCGATAAAAAGAAATCTGTTGCTAGGCATAGTTGTCGTTAGCTGCTTTGTTATGGTCAACATATATAGTAGTAAACTCGCCAGCATATCGAGTTCAGAGCAAGCTCACCTTTATGGTACAGAGCAAGCCTACGGCCGACATTTTGAGGAGAGTACGCGGGTTTCCTTTTCTAAGCTGAGAAAGCAGGGGCAAGTTAGCGAGGAGCAGAGAGCTAACAGGCAAGTCACTTCGGCTAAGTCATCTGCACTTGAGCTTAATCACGCCAATGAATTTTCCAGCGTTAGCGGTATTTCACAGTATTCAGCGGCCAGCAGGACGACATATCAAGCTGCATATCAGAAAAATGAACAGCTGAATAATACAGGTAACTCGGAAGGAAAAAGCTTAAGAGTTGAAAAGTTAAGAGTTTCTAGTGTATTGAATACGTTCACCTTCCTCTTTGGTATTAGTATTATTTCCCTAGTGCTTGTCGGTGATAACCAAAAAGCTGAGTTTGATGAGAAAATGTTGTTTTTGTCTACCTTGATCCTTATTGATTTTATGTTTATTGGTGGGAAATTTACTATGCTCCTGCCCTTAATTGGTTTGGCAATACTCCATGCTCGGCGTTATTTAGGGAGCCATTTTACGCCTCATCAGGAGTAACTCTAGTATCTGCTACAAGGTTATTAGACTTATAAAAGGTAGGGCATAACCTTGCCCCACCTTGCTTTCAGTTTATCTTTCAGTAATTACTGCTTCAGTTTGTATTTCAGTTTCTTTTGTTTTTAAAGTATCCAAAGCCCAGATACTGTTGCGCTCGCCAAAGTAGGCGCGGTGCTTAGTTTTCTTCGCGGTAAAATAAAAGGCTGCAGCAAAGAGTAGTGCCATCAGCTCTATGGTCACCCCACTTAGCGATGAAGCTGGCCATAACCCAGGGAGCACAAAGCTCATTAATGACGTTAGAGGGATCAGCAAACAACTCAAGGTTAGCAAGTAGAGTAAGTGAATTGCTGACAGTGCTGCACCGCGAATAAAGCTATAACCGATGGCCAACAAGAAACTCGTGTAATAGATGAACAGGTAATGGTTATTGACTTCAAAGTTAAACAGATAAAGCCACTTACTTGAAAGCATCGCTAAGCTAACACCTAACATTGAACCAAGTGCAACACCTATTGTTAACGCTGACATTACCTTACTAGCCTTGGTTTGCTCTTGCTGTTTCTGTCGACGCTTCTCTAGCCAAAGCAAGTTGCCGCTGTAAAAAAGAAAAGCGCCTAACAATCCCATTGCAAAGTAGAGCCAACGACCAAAATTACCCGCATAATTACCGAAGTGTAGACTGAAGAAGCTATTGACTATAGGCCCATATGCTCCGTCTTTGCTGTTTGGAATCGTACTGTACTGAACCTCAAAGGTATAAGGGTTCATGTAGATGAAGTCACTGAAGCCCCCGCGCATCATCTGAGTATCTGACACAAGCTTAATGGCAACAGCAGGGCTAGTGGAGGATAGTTTTGAAAAGTCCATGCTGCTAATGGTATAGCCATCAACTTGCTGATAAACCGTGTCCATATAATGGTTTATAGAGGGCAGATCAGCCACTGAGTATTCAATCGTTGATTTCTCTCTAGGCTCAAACAAAGGTTTATCACCATATATAATGCTTAAACCGCCATAAAAGAGATCATGAAAGGCGAATACCACTACTGTCCAAGCGATGATCAGATGGAAGGGTAAGCTTAAAACGCCGACTAAGTTGTGACTGTCGAGCCAAAAGCGATTAGCCCCCTTGTTTTTACGCAGAGCAAACAGACTTTTTGTTAGCGTCGGTAGCAAAAAGATCACCCCCGACACTAAGGCAAGAAAATAGAGCAGTGCCGCAACGCCTAATATAAGTACCCCCAGATCTTCATGGCCGACTTTTCCCATGATCCCAGCAGTGCGATGCAGTTGATCGATTAGGTTACCCAGTTCGTTAGTGCCACTAGTCTGAGTTATCAGCGAACCTGAGTCTGAGAGGCTGGCATGCATCAAGCTGTCATCGAGTCTGATACCACGTCCGCCGCCACTTTCATACCAGCTCATCGGCGACTTGTGTTCATCAAAGTTGATGATAAAATCCTGCTGAGCATTATTGTATTGGCTTAATGATTTTTCGACTAATTGATCTAAGTGTTCCGTTGGAACTTGTGGTAAATGCTGGGCTGGAGGTGAAGCCCATTGTTCTATCTGCGGCTTAAACATAGTCAATGAGCCTGCATAGAAACCAATAAATAACACGAGTCCTGCAATGATCCCAGTCCAAGTATGGATTGACTGGTAGGTTCTTAGGATATCACTGCGAATCTTCATTTTTTTCCTCTTGAGTAAATAGCATTGGTCTAGCCTGAAATAACAATGGTTTACAGAGAGCCTTCATAGTGAAAACCACTTCAATACTCCGTATAGAAGGTAAGCTGAAACATTGGCAGAGAGTAAGTAAATAAATGTCTTAGCCCCAGTTTTAAACATAAAACTGAAAGCTAATATTGGCATCCACAACAGGCTGACGAGCCACATATTAAATTGCACTTTCATCTCGGCATCTATTCCACCGGGACCGAACCAGGCAAAAATAGCCACCAATGCATAGGCCAGAGTTAGCCCTAGCACTGAGGCTGTTAAGCTTTTTTGCCACCAGTGGGGTTGGATTTTTTCATCTTGACGTAATCGAGTCATTAGGATTGCTTTCCCTTAATTATCAAGGAGAAAAATGGCATGAGGGTTAACAGGGTGATACAGGTAAATAGCCAAGTAAAAACGGCAGCAGCGGTGGTGAGAACTTGTAACCAAGATAATAGCGCCATAACAAACAGGCTGTAGCCAACCTGACGCACAGGCTTAGGTAACTCACTGTTTATAAGCATCTGATGCCGGTTAGTGAGGTAAATAAGTATGGCGCCAAATAGGGTTAATAGAACTGCCGAAAAGTAAAACATAAGCGGGTATTTTCTCCTATTTCTAGATCGAGTTAACAGTTATAAATATCGATACAGATGTTAATGTAAATGCTATTGATTCGCAATTGCGTTAAGTCAAGGTTTAAAGTAAATTGTTCGACTTTACAAAGTCATGATGAAGTTTACTTATTTGAAGTCTGAGGTATTCATGGAAAACAGGAAGTTTAATAAGCGTCTTATCGCCACCGCTTTGCTATGCAGTCCAATGCTATCGACAGCCTACGCTGATGATAATATTGAGCAGGTAAAATCCATCGAGGTGATCACTGTTCATGGTGAAAAAGTGGAACGAAGTTTAAAAGACACCACCTCCTCGGTGTCAGTTATTGATAAAGAAACGCTAGATAGTGGTCAGTATCTGTCAGTCAATAGTGCACTTTCTGAAATCCCTAACGTTGTTGCGCTTTCAGGTTCAGTGCCTGATATTCGCGGTGTGACAGGTAATGGCGCCGCAGGCGGTTTCAACTCCTTTACAGGTGGAGCAAAAGCCAGGGTTTCAACCTTAGTCGATGGTGTCGCTGAGCCATTTGTGGCGGATTTAACGGGTGATACAGGCCTTTGGGATATTCAGCAGATAGAAGTTTTTCGTGGACCGCAATCAACCATTAATGGACGTAACAGCATAGGCGGCACTGTTTTTATCAAGACACTCGATCCTACTTTTGATTGGAGTGGCGCTGCGCGTATTGGCTATCGCGATCAAGATAACTATATCGATAGTGCTGTGATGTTATCAGGCCCAATAATGGATGATCAGTTGGCATTTAGGCTGACGGGTCAGAATGTGACTGGAGAGAACTTCAGCCAACCGCTGAACTTTGACACTAACCCAGCGACTAAAGATACCAACGAGCTTAAAACTAACCGTTGGCGGGCTAAGCTACTGTGGGAACCAACAGCTTTAGAGGCATTGAAAGTGCTTTACAGTTACTCCTACAATAATGAGAAGGGTAACACAGGCAGACAGTTCTATACTGCGGATGACCCTTGGGCATTTAAGCCTATCTCTAGTCGCTATATGGATACTAAGTCTAATACCCATTCACTCAAGTTTGATTACCAATTAAGTGAAGGCCAATCGCTCGACTTACTCGTTGCATATATGGATTATCAGTGGGGTTTCGAGTCGTATGAAGCGGTAAAAGAGCGCCAGCAAAATGTTGTTATGGATGATAAAAGCTACACCGTAGACGGCAAATATAGCTTTGGTTTAAACGATGCTGTATTGAATGGTTTTGTAGGGCTTGCTTACTATGAAAGGACGCAAGACTTTAACAGTGTCGGTGGCTTTACCTATGGTGGAGATGACTCAAGTACTTCGCAATCAGTCTATGGCGAGATCACCTATGCGATGACTCCGGTACTGAAGCTGACAGTTGGCGGCCGGGTGATGCACGATGAGCAGACACGTAATTTTGCCATGCAGATGCAAGGTGAAGATATCGATGAAAAGCTTGATACAAGCAATACTGTCACCTTACCAAAGTTAGTATTGCAATATGCTGTGAGTGACAATACGACTCTGGCTGCGAGTGCCCGCAAGGGTTACAACGCAGGTGGCGGGGCGCTCTCATTTGATAACCTTTATTACTATTATGATGAGGAGTCTGTTGATACCTATGAGTTGAGTTCTCGCAGTAGCTTTAATGGCGGTAACATCAACTTGAGTGCCAACCTGTTTTATAACAACTTCGATGGTTACCAAGCGTCAAACAGTGAACGCCGGATCACTAATATCGATGAGGCAGTGACATCGGGACTAGAGGTGGAGCTTAACGCTATGTTAAGTGACAACTGGCAGCTTCTATCGGGTCTTGGTTTACTGCAGAGCGAGATTAAATCTGCAGATCCCAGTTATGGTGACATTATCGGTAATGAACTTAACTCTACACCAGGTTTGACGGCCAATTTAGGGGTGAAATACTGGTTCAGTGATGAGCTGACTTTTGGCATGTCTGGTAACTATGTGGGTGAATACTATAGTGATATCAATAACTCTGAGGAAAGGATTGCTGGCGATTATGTTATTAGCCGCATTAATATCGATTACCAGAATGACGCGTGGCGGATCAGTGGATTTGTGAATAACCTATTCGACGAGCAAGCCATTACGGTAACAGAACCGGCAGGTCGACGTTACCCAGACGGATATGCAGCCATTGTTGATCCGAGAAATATAGGCGTTAATGTAACTTACAGCTTTTAAGCTAATGAGTGGCGGGGTGTGAATGCCGGTGCCACTCTAAGTTTGACCTGATAAGGCTCCTTTCAATGAGACCTAGAACTTCTAAGTTGTGGGGGAACTGAGTTGAGCTAGATAGCACGTCAAAGAGGGTCATCATATTAGAAGCTGAGAGAGTCAATTGGGGGAGTCAGTGCTATTGCACTGTAACGAGTTAAGGAGAGGGGTCTTCAATCTCCAACTCCCCCTACTTATGTTACAAGCTAAGGCAGCTACCAACCTCTTTAGGATTTAGCGCTGAGGTTTGTATGTAATTAGCGCCCATGCATGCGGTGTAATGGCTGAAATATTTTCTCAGGTGCTCCGTTGCCGAGATATCGCTGGTCAACTCAGCGCGCTGTAACGCCTTAAAAGCAGATTGCTGGCATTGCTCTCTAAAGGGGCTGATATTGACTTCACAGCTATTGGCAGAGTCAAACCCAAGACAAGCGCGATACTTTTCCTGAGCACAGATAATCGTCTCTCCCTGTTTGACCAACTTTGCTAACGTAAGCCCTTGTTGAATTGCTTGTGCTTGTTTGCTGCTAAGTTCTGGCTCCTCGTCCATGTTGACCAACATGAATGACTTTTTTGCGACGACAGAGTCACGATAGATAACCTCTAAAGTCCAACGTCCTGTCACCATTTCATAGGCTTCACCGAAGTACCACATGGCCAAGTTACGATCGTGTTTAAACATGGTATCTGTCCAGCTAGAAACCTTAAAGCCTTTACCTGTATTCGGGTTGATGATTTCCGGGTGTGTCATTCGTACAGTGATTGGAAATTGATTTTGATTGGCAAGCTTAGGATCTGGCTTACCAGCGCTGCCTTTAGGTAAACTCACTCCGTAACGAAAGCCAATATACTGGCCAATAGAGGGGGTCACTAATTGCGTCGGAAAAACATCATATTGAGACCCTTTTTGGCTAATTAGCCCAGCTTCTATGATGCTGACTCTTGGGGAGAGCGTTTGTGATATTGACTGCTCTTGGCTCTGACTTTGAGTGGCTAAGGCGAAAGGGGTCCCTTCGACTGAGAGCATTTTTATCTCATTGTTATCATGCAGAGTAAGACTTTGCAGTGGGTTATTGAATGCGGTGAGTTTTTCCAGTTGAACTTGATTTGATAGATCTAAGCCTGTTAGGCGGTTATTGTTCAGTTCCAGAGACGTTAGCGCTGTGTTCTGGCTAACATCTAAGTTAATAAGCTGATTATAATCGGCTTTGAGCTCGGTAAGCTGAGGGTTGTTGCTCAGTAGTAATCTGCTTAATTGGTTATTTCTAACGTTGAAAACCTTTAATGCAGGATTTGCACTGATATCTAACTCGCTGAGCTGATTGCTTGCCAGATAGAGGTGGCTGAGTATTGGATTACTGGTTAAATCAAGCTGAGTTAGCTGACCCACAGAGAGGTTTAATTGTCTAAGCGCTGGGTTATTTGTTACGTCAATCGTACTGAGTTTGTGTCGACTAAGCCCTAGATCTCTAAGCTGTGGTTGATTTGAAACATCAAGGTGCTGTATTGGCATTCTATAGGCATATAAGCTTTTGAGTTGAGGGTTTTTACTTATATCAAGTTGAGTAAGCTTGTTACCAGACACATTGAGGGTTCTTAGTTGAGGATTCGTTGAGACATCAATAGTCGTTAGTTGATTATCTCCCAGTATAAGCCGCTCTAAATTAGGCTGATCACTGACATCTATTGTTGATATCCCATTTTTAAGCAGCACTAAATCTGTCAGCGCTGGCATATAGCGGATCTCATCAACTGAATGGATGTCTTGGTCATTACAAACAAGCTCTGTAATATTTGCTAGCTCTAGTTGCCCGTTCTGCTGCACACAAGCTGCAAAATTGGGATCTTTAAATTTAAGATCACTTACAAAGCTTGGTCCTTGAAGGATAGAACAAGCGGATAGCGCAATAAGAGGTAGGCTCAGTAAGCAGCTAGTAAATTTCGAAGATCTCATTAAATGTTGTTCCTTTGCTCTTGTTGCCGAGTGGTGTTGTTGCACAGTTGCCAGTTAACCAGTAAGTGAAAGACATGTTTATTGTTATGAAACAATGGATTAATGCTATGTGTGAACTGGGGGATGGTAATGAAATTTGGACATGATTACGAGAGGAAACTCAATCATTTTCTCTAAACTAGAGCTAGAGCATTAGATTAAAGAGCTCAGATATTTATGGGAGGGATGTTAACAATAGAAGCTGCAACTGATACTTAGTTGCAGCTGTTTACTGACAAGTTGAGCTTGTTGGTAGAAAACAAAACATATTGTAGGGGGAGCTAGTGTTGATTAGCTATTCCAAATAAAGCCATCTATCTGTTTGACGACCTCGACTTCAACTAACTTCCCACGTTCATCAAAGTATAGAACCGCATACACGGCTTTCTTCTCGATGATATATTTCGACGGGTACCAACCAAGCTCATAGGCCAGATATGATCCGCCATTGGGCGCAGCTGAGCGTTTAGCAACACTCTTGTAATCAGCATATACTTTTTCTGGTGCAACTAACTCCACCATGCGTAATCCTTCAAATTGAGCCTGAATGGTTTCAGTTGTGTCGCTAAACCGAGTCCCTAAAGGGGTGATGCTCAATAACTCTTGCTGGATCTCTAGCTCTTTTCTATCTACATAACCCCATGACGCAGAGGTCATAAAGAGAAGACAAAAACCGATAATGCCGAGGGCAACATAGGTAACTTTCATAATTCCTTTTTCTAATGATCTGTCCCGTCCTGAGAGCAGTCGACCATAGCTCCTTTATTCGCTTACTGTCATTGCATGTATTGGGTCCAATACTTGAGAAACTCAATCCCATAGATTTAAACTTATATCTATTTTCAAAAGGTTACAAGGGGGTAGGTGAAATTTTGAACTGTGAGAAACTCCAATCAGTATAAGAAAGTTATCTCGCCTGAGTGCTTATGGGCAAACTCATTCAAGGTGAATAGGTTTTAAGAGTTGTAGTAACAATGAGTCTGTAAAGTTATTTAAACCATTGTTAACTGACAATAGCGCTCCTTATCGATAGAATAGCTGCGATTATTCCTCATCAGAGTCAACACCATGCATGTACACATCTTAGGGATCTGCGGCACCTTTATGGGAGGCTTAGCCTTACTCGCTAGGGCCGAAGGTCATAGAGTCACAGGTAGTGATACAAATGTCTACCCACCTATGAGTACCCAGCTCGAAGAGCAGGGAATTGAACTCATCCAAGGTTTTGACCCAATCCAGCTTGGTCACGGTGAGGATGATGCGCCTGATTTAGTTGTCATCGGCAATGCGATGAGCCGTGGTAATGACTGCGTGGAAGCTGTGTTAAATCGCGGTATTGCTTATACATCAGGACCGCAATTCTTAGCGGAACATATTTTGAAAAACCGCTGGGTATTGGCTATCTCCGGTACCCATGGCAAAACCTCTACTTCGAGCATGTTGGCATGGATATTAGAAGATTGTGGTTATGAACCAGGCTTTTTGATTGGTGGCGTACCGCAAAATTTCGGTGTATCGGCGCGGATAGGTGGTTCGCCATTTTTTGTGGTTGAGGCCGATGAGTATGATAGTGCCTTCTTCGATAAACGATCTAAATTTGTTCACTATCAGCCACGCACTTTAGTGATTAATAACCTTGAGTTTGACCACGCCGATATCTTCGATGATTTGAAAGCCATTCAACGTCAATTTAATCATGTTATTCGTACTGTTCCCGGTGAAGGTAAGGTTATTTGGCCGCAAGAGAGTGAAGCGGTTCAACAGGTGATGGATATGGGCTGCTGGAGCGAACAAGAGACATATAGTCGAAAAACAGCTCATGACGTAGTGGGCAGTAAAGCGCCTGCTATTGCAAACAGTAAAGGTACTTGGTCGAGTAAGTTAATTGCTGAAGATGGACATAAGTTTGAAGTCTGCTTAGATGGCATATCTCAGGGGATTTTAGATTGGCAGTTAATCGGTCAGCACAATGTTGAAAATGCCACAATGGCCATTGCAGCTGCCCGACATGTTGGTGTAAAACCTGAGTCAGCAATTCAAGCATTAGCACAGTTTGAGCCGCCCAAGCGTCGTATGGAACTTATTGGCGAAGTTAATGGTGTCTCGGTTTATGATGATTTTGCTCACCATCCTACAGCTATTGCCACAACGTTACAGGGCTGCCGTGCCAAAGTTGGCGAAGGTAAGATTACGATTATTTTAGAGCCTCGTTCTAATACAATGAAAAGCGGCGTGCATAAAGATACCTTAGCTGACTCGATGCAACTTGCAGATGAAGCATACCTCTATCAGGCTGACAGTATCGATTGGGATGTTAAGGCGGCGATGGATAAAGCCACAATGCCAGTATCTGTACTTTATGACATCGATGAGATTGTTGAAACAGTTGCGAGTCATGCTAAAAGTGGTGATACCATTATTGTTATGAGTAACGGTGGTTTTGGTGGGCTACATAAGAAACTGCTGAAAAAGCTAAACGATTAAACTTGTGAGTGATTGGTTTAAGCTTTAAGCGATATGATTGGAATATGGGTTAAACCTATCTTCTATACTTGCTCTTAAGCTTACGGCTTAACACTAACCGCTAATAACAATTATTGAGATTTTATGAGTTACCCCAAAAAGCAAAAGTCGATAAGTTTAGCCTGGACCGGTGCCTCTGGCGCGCCTTATGGACTTAAACTGCTCGAATGCTTGTTAGCTGCTGACTATCAAGTTTTTTTAATGATCTCCAGCGCTGCTCGAGTCGTACTCGCGACAGAAGAAGACGTAAAACTCAGTGCTAATAGCGCTAAAGCACAGGCGCAGCTACTGGCATTATTTGCCACAAAATCAGGGGCATCACTGCAAGGTTCGCTGCATGTATTAGGCAAAGATGAGTGGTTTTCACCGCCTGCTTCCGGTTCTGCAGCGCCTAAGCAGATGGTGATCTGCCCTTGTAGCACAGGCACCTTAGCCGCAGTAGCAACGGGAATGAGTAATAGCTTGCTAGAACGTGCTGCCGATGTGGTGATTAAAGAACGTGGTCAGCTTATTTTAGTACCAAGGGAAACTCCCTTTAGTAGCATACACTTAGAGCATATGTTGTCACTCTCTAAGCTAGGTGCGACCATAATGCCTGCAGCACCGGGCTTTTATCATGATCCCAAATCGGTTCAAGATCTGGTAAACTTCATGGTCGCCCGAATTCTTGACCATTTGGGCATTGAGCATGATTTAACAAATCGTTGGGGTTATGACAAAAATAGCCCCGAGGATTGCGATACATAAGACCCTTTATTGAGTCAGTCGAAAGCAAAGTTGAGAAGGTTATGAAACACACGATTGAAGAGATGATCTCTACAGCAGAGATAGATCAAACACTAGACCAGTTAGCCGAGAAAATTAACGCGCATTACGCTAATAGTGAGCGCCTGTTGATGGTTGGCTTATTAAAAGGTTCAGTGGTTTTTATGGCTGATCTATGCCGCCGTATTAAAGGCCATGTTGAGATCGACTTCATGTCGGTATCTAGCTACGGCAATGAGATGACCAGTACACGTGAAGTGAAAATTCTCAAAGATGTGCAGTCTGACATCAAGGGGCGTGATGTACTGATTGTTGAAGATCTTATTGATTCAGGAAATACCCTTAATAAGATCCGTGAAATGTTACTGCTGCGTGATCCAAAAAGCCTTGCTCTTTGTACGCTTCTCGATAAGCCTGAGCGTCGTGAAATTCCGGTTCCTGTCGATTTTGTCGGTATGACCATTCCAGATGAGTTTATTGTTGGCTATGGTATCGACTATGCCGAGCAGTATCGTAACCTGCCGTATATCGCTAAAGTGATCCCTGCTGAGTAAGAGGTTAACCGGTATAACGCTTAATTGAGCGAGTTTATTTTAAAAATCCCGCCCTCGGCGGGTTTTTTTTTAAGCATATGTCCCAATATATATATGCTGTTTAGTGGAACAGATATTTTTCTTCCCAGTTAATCACTGGAATTAGGATGCACATGGAAAACAAAGATAATTCCTCGGCCTATGCCCTCGAGATCCGAGATCTAAAGAAAACGTATAAAGGTGGCGTCGAGGCGGTAAAAGGGATCAGTTTGACGGTTGAAAAGGGCGATTTCTTCGCGCTACTTGGGCCCAATGGTGCCGGGAAGTCGACAACTATTGGTGTGATCAGCTCACTTGTGCAAAAAACATCAGGCAAGGTCTCTGTGTTTGAGTACGATATCGACAAAGAGCTCGATTTGGCTAAATTGACAATAGGGCTCGTTCCGCAAGAGTTCAACTTTAACCAGTTTGAAAAGGTATTACAGATAGTCGTCAATCAGGCGGGCTATTATGGTGTATCACGCGCAGAAGCCTTGGTACGAGCAAAGAAGTACCTGACTCAGTTGGATTTATGGGAGAAGAGAGACAGCCCTGCGCGCGCACTGTCTGGTGGTATGAAGCGGCGTCTAATGATCGCCAGAGCTTTGATGCATGAGCCTCAACTACTTATCTTAGATGAGCCTACGGCGGGTGTAGATATTGAGCTGCGTCGCTCTATGTGGACTTTTCTCACTGAACTGAATGCTCAAGGTGTCACTATCATCTTGACGACGCACTACTTGGAAGAGGCTGAGATGTTGTGCCGTAATATTGGCATTATCGATAAGGGGGTTTTGGTTGAGTGTACCAGCATGAAATCCCTGCTGAGCCGTTTAAATCTTGAGACATTTATCTTAGATTTAGGCAGTGACTTAAGCACTGCCCCGACACTAGAGGGGATGGTGTGCCGCTTGACTGATGGCCACACACTAGAGGTTGATGTCGCTAAAGAGCAAAGCATCAATAGCGTATTCTCACAACTGTCTGAGCAAAGGATCCAGGTTTTATCAATGCGTAACAAGGCGAATCGTTTGGAAGAGTTATTCGTAGAGCTTGTTGAGAAAGGCTCTATTGAGGCCAGCAATACGGCATCAGATAGCAAGGAGGCATCAGCATGAATATGAGAGCCCTGTATGCCACGGCATTTAAAAGTATTCTAACCAAAGAGATAAATCGCTTTACCCGTATCTGGGTGCAGACTCTAGTGCCTCCAGCCATCAGTATGACGCTCTATTTTTTTATCTTTGGTAACTTAGTCGGTAAACGAATTGGTGAGATGGGTGGTGTGAGTTATATGGAGTTCATCGCACCAGGTTTGATTATGATGTCGGTGATAACCGCTTCATACTCAAATGTGGCCTCCTCATTTTTTAGCGCTAAGTTTCAGCGTAATCTTGAAGAGTTGATTGTGGCTCCTGTCCCCCATTATGTGATGATTGCTGGCTATGTTGGGGGCGGTGTTGCGCGAGGTTTATGTGTCGGCACGATTGTTACCTTAGTGGCTATGTTCTTCGTTGATATCACGCTACATCATGCAGGTCTAGTGGCTATCACAGTGCTGCTTACATCTATTTTGTTTGCGCTAGGTGGCCTAATTAACGCGGTGTTTGCTAAAAGCTATGATGATATCAGTATCGTTCCTACGTTTGTCCTGACGCCACTGACCTACTTAGGGGGCGTTTTTTATTCGTTATCTCTGCTACCAGATTTTTGGCAAGGCGTGTCTCAGCTAAATCCTGTGGTATATATGATTAATGTATTCCGCTATGGTTTCTTAGGTTACGCAGATATGAGTGTGCCATTTTCTATTGCGGTAATGGTTGGCTTTTGTGTCTCTCTGTGGACGTTAGCGTATTACCTTATTAGCCGTGGCATAGGCCTGCGTAGTTGACCATGCTATAAGAATGCCTAGCGTTCCTCGGTATAACGCCAAGGAACACATATATAACAAGGAAGTAAAATGAAACCCAGTTTGATGATGTATGGCTTGCTGCTCCTTGCAAGCCTTTGTTTCTCTCAAGATAGCCAAGCTAAGATCTATCAATGTGAGGTTGACGGTAAGATAGTGTTTCAAGATCACTTGTGTGAGGTGGTGGATAGCCAAACTGAAGTGGCTATTATTGAAAATATTAAAAGTGATTTCTCAGATGAAGAACGTAAGCTGATTAACAGCAATGAGGTTGCTATCGGTATGAGTGAGAAAGCCGTGCTCAAAAGCCGTGGTGAACCAGATGCTGTACATAGGTCGGGTCGTGGCGGTGAGCAATGGGTATATCAAGGAGAGGATGGCCGTATGCTGCAGGTGATTATGAAAAATGGCAAGGTATTCGACTGGCGGGACTAATATAATAGAAACAGCGGAAATAATGATAACAACGAAATAACCGGCCCTAGTTCTCTTCCAAATACTTTATGATCTCAAATATTTGTTTGAGTGTGTCCGCGCCCAGTTTTGCGGTGCAGCAGTGTCCAAGGGTACTGGCATGCTGTCTGACTCGTTCAATGAGATCTGCCTGTGAGATGACTTCTGTCGATAGCTGCCAGTGGTTTTGATTGAACCGATACAGAGATCCAGTGGAATCTAGCAAATTTGCATTAGCTTCAATATGTCCTTGAGCCTGCTCCAGCCAGTCTTCATTAGACGCTAAATACAGTAATTCAGCTTGACCCTTGTGGATAATAACCGCGGGCCAAGTTATTTGCTCGTTAACTTCATAGTTCATAATACCTTTTCCTCCACAGCTTTATCGCCGACTTAACAGCCAAGGGAACTGCTTTTTGCATCGATACTGCTCGAAGGCGGCTTGCTTATCGGCGATGGAGTCGGCCATACCGAAGGCATAGCCTTTAACATAAACTAAGATATAGAAGGCGCGCATCTCACCATTATCTAAAGCCTGCAAGGCTTGATTGAGCGTCAGGTTAAGGCGCATATTATCTATCTTCTTACCATTGTCCATGGCGAGCTTACTACAGATTAACATATCAAGCGTTTCAGGTTGCTGTAGTGCTTGGTGAGCTTTATCAACAAATCCATGCATTCCCATGCCGCCACGTGTGGCAATGACATGTTGCAGGGTGAAATAAGCGGTGATAGTGCCAAGAAGTAAGCCAAAAACCAAGATCGTGAGGTAGGTGAGTTTTTTCATATAAAGGAGAAGCTGTAAACTTCGAGGGTTAAGGGTTATTGAGCATAGATTGAGTTTACAGCATTGGTTTTTAAGCTTTTGCTTAGCGGATCACAATTACTTCTCCTGCAGCTCCGCTGGTGCTTCCTCAATTTGTGCCTTACGTGCTTTTAGTAACTCAACAGTCTGTTGATTGTTATCTGTTAGCTCTTGAAAGTAGAGACTCATCTCTTCAACCTCAGCTAAATAGCTTGGGTCATCCTTGTCCTTTTTTTCCCAATACCGCTTACGTTCAATTTTTTGCAATTCACTGGCTTTAAGAATATCGAAATAGCTTTTCTCTTGGTTAAGGCGATAGATTTCGCTATTGACTAAAGAGAGTAACTTTTCTTTGGAAAGCGTTTGCTTACTAAGCAGAGCCTGTAGCGGGTCGGTTTTCCTTTCACGCTTATCTGAGTCAGTTTCTGTGGTTATCCCAAGCTCATATTCAATCTTATGCTGGCGAAATTCTTTTGGGCATATAGTCTGACTGAAGACAATTTTTTCACCTTTAACACAGCGATAAATACTGTTGGCATGAGCAGAATTAGACATAAGCATAAAAAGCAGGCAACTCAACGTCACTATGCCAATATGAAGTTGGGGAAGGGGAAATCGTTTTACACTTATGTTTGACGCTCTTGCCATCTGGCTATACTTCCTCTGTGTTGCCTAAAATCACAACTCCTAAGTCACGAATCAACTTTGGAACTGGTATTATCGATTGAGTATTGGGTGGTAGCCCAAACATCCTTTCAATCGAGATCTTGAATCATTGTTATTCTAACAGCTTTGTTACTACTTTAAGGCGGTAATATTCAGCCTTATTTAGATAATTTATTATAACTAATTACAACTAGCCCTTAATAGAAATTGGCACAATACCTATCGGTATTAAAGCTGATTCATAACAAAGAGCGACTGACAATACTATGGCTTATCTTGTTTGATAAAACCAGTTTCAAAGGGAGGGGGAGTTATATTCAGATTTAATTGTCAGAAAAAGCAGATGTTAGAGTTAGTTTTACTATGTAGTAATCAAAATAAAGGGCGCTTTTAGCGCCCTTTATTTCAATCTAGTGAGATTAACGCTTAAAGCTGAGATTATCGATAAGACGCGTGTTACCCATATATGCAGCAGCAACAATGACTAGCTCTTTATGCTCAGCTGTGGCGATAGAGAGATCTTTGGCGCTGCGTACTTCTAAGTAATCAGGAGTAAAGCCTGCTTGAGTCAGTGCTATCGTACCCGTTTTAACAGCTTCGGTAATCATCTCGCCGCCTGAGATGGACTCAGACATGGTATCTATGACTTGTTTAAGGCTTGCCGCTTGGGTTTTCTGTGCTGAGTTTAGGTAGCCATTTCGTGAACTCATGGCAAGGCCTGATTCTTCACGAATAGTATCGACACCAATAATTTCAATTGGCATAGAGAGATCTTCGACCATGGTTTTAATTACCAATAGCTGTTGAAAATCTTTTCGACCGAATAGGGCAAAGTCAGGTTGGACAATATTAAACAGTTTGCAGACTATGGTGGCTACGCCGCGAAAGTGACCAGGCCGGCTTGCACCACATAGCTCATCGCTAATTTGTGGAACTTCAACAAAGGTTTGTTCCCCCATACCTTTTGGATAGATAATCTCAGGTGTTGGCGTAAACAGTAGTTCAGCCCCTGCTTCTACTAAGGCTTGTTGATCTGCAGCTAAGGTTCTGGGGTAGGCATCAAGATCTTCATTTTGGCCAAATTGCATCGGGTTAACAAAGATAGAAGCGACCACATGATCGGCGTGTTTAACTGCTTCCTTGATTAACGTGATATGCCCTAAGTGCAAGTTACCCATCGTAGGCACAAATGCGACAGTTTCGCCCTTTGCATGCCAAGTACGAACCTGGTCGCGTATCTGCTTAATTTCTTGTGTGGTGATCATAGCTTGTACTATCGCTGAAATTAAGGCGTCAGGGTGAGACACTCAATTTCAACGATATCTCTCTTCAATGTGTAATAGTGTTCGGTGCGATCAACGGTTAATGAGTTAGTTGAAGGTGTGATCGCTGCCAGGGAAGATGCCTTTCTCTACCTCATCGATATAGGCTCGAATAGCTTCACGGATCTCACCAGTCTGCTTTAGGTAGTTTTTAGAGAAGCGTGGAATATAGCCGCTTGATATACCTAGTACATCATGCATGACTAAGATCTGGCCGTCGGTATCTGCACCAGCGCCAATGCCTATTACTGGGATAGTTAATGCTTCGCTGATGGTTTTAGCGAGTGGAGCTGGGATACATTCAACCACTAGCAACTGGGCTCCTGCTGCTTCTAATGCTTTCGCTTCATCGATAATGCGCTGAGCATTATCGGCATCACGCCCCTGGACCTTAAAGCCGCCGAATACATGCACTGATTGAGGCGTGAGGCCTAAGTGTGCACATACTGGAATGCCGCGCTCAGTGAGTTTAGTCACTGTCTCTAGTAGCCAGTGACCACCCTCTACTTTAACCATGTTTGCGCCAGCCTGCATAAGCGCTGTTGCGTTTGTCATCGCTTGTTCAGGAGTCGCATAGCTCATAAAAGGCATATCGGCGATAAGCAGTGCACGCTTGATTCCGCGTTTTACGCAGCGCGTGTGGTAGGCGATATCTTCTACAGAAACCGGCAAGGTGTCATCATGTCCTTGAAGTACCATACCCATTGAGTCACCAACGAGTAGTACATCAACCCCTTCACTGTCGAAGGCGCTGGCAAAACTTGCATCATAAGCCGTGAGTGAAGTGAACTTTTTACCTTCCTGCTTAAACTTGAGCAGGGTAGAACTAGTTATCTTAGACATAGTGATGATCTTAAATCTGATTTGTTAAAGTAATCTGACTTCATATATGGCTTTGAGCTGTTGGCCCAAGCCATAATTTTATAAATAGGCAGCAGTTATATGCTAACTCACAGCAGAGTTCAATATTATCTGACTATTTGTTCTAATTCAGCCGCTAACTCAGCATTAATAAGTGTTGCTAGCTCTGTACCGCAAGGTAAGACTAATTCTGGGGCTATATCGGCGAGGGGAATAAGCACAAAGCTGCGCGATTTCATACCATAGTGAGGTACGGTTAACCTTGGAGTCTCTATGAGCTGACTATCAAAGAGTAACAGATCAAGATCGAGTGTCCTTGGCCCCCATCGTTCGAGTCTTACGCGGCCTTGCTCATTCTCTATCTTTTGTAATGCATCTAAAAGCTCGAGTGGTTCAAGTGAAGTGCTGAAACTGGCGACTGCATTGACATAATCTGGCTGGACTACATCCCCCATAGGGGCAGAGCGATAGTAAGAAGAGACTGTGATGGCCTCTCTAAGCGGCTCGTTACTATCGCTACCGAGTGCAAGCTCATTAAGCGCTTTACAGGCGTTATCGAGCTGCGAGATTGGATCGACTAAGTTTGCACCTAAGGCAACAAATACCCTACTCATTACTCGTCGGGCTTATCCGATGACGGCGCTGCAGGCTTGGCATTTTTCTTAGCTGATGGCTTACGGCGTCTACGTTGATTAGAGTTACGATTGCGGCTGCCTTTGTTAGCAGAGCGGGCGATGACACTACGTTGCTCTTCACCACCTTCAACAAAGCTCTTCCACCATGCGGCTGATTTGGCGACTGCGCCACCTTCAGCACTGGCTCGCAGTAGCAGTAGATCATATGCTGCGCGGAACTTAGGGTGCTCAATAAACTTAAAGGCGCGTGTACCTTGATTGCGATCAAAGCGTAACTGTAGTTGCCAGATATCTTTGGCCGGTGTGCTGAAGCGGCGTGGAATGCTAATAGTACGGCACTGCTGCTCCATCACATCGCCCATAGCGGCGTAATAGGCGTCATAGACACTCAAGCCACTCTCTAGCGCGATATCATCAGCACGTTGGCTCAGTGGATACCAAAGGATTGCAGCATAGAAGAAAGCTGGCGTGACCGTTTTCTCAGCATTAACGCGGGCGTCAGTGTTCTCCATGATGGTTTGCATCATCTTGCCGATAGGGCCTTCGACATCTTCAACCAAATGGGAGTCAACAAGCGGGAATAGTGGCTCAAATAGCCCAAGTTCCCTCATCATATTAAAGTTATTTTCTGCTTGGCCATTGAAGAATAGCTTTAAGACCTCTTCATACATACGCGCTGCAGGAATATCTTTCAGTAGCGGCGCCAATTCTGAAATCGGCTCGGCTGTGGCGCTATCTATGGTCATGTTGAGCTTAGTGGCAAATCGCACAGCTCTGAGCATGCGCACAGGATCTTCACGGTAACGCGTATTGGGATCACCGATCATTCTTATTGTGCGTGACTTGAGATCGTTGAGCCCGCCACCATAGCTGTGAATGGAGAAGTCACTGATATCGTAATAGAGGGCATTGATTGTAAAATCGCGGCGCTCGGCATCTTCGTCTATGGTGCCATAGACATTATCACGCAGTAGTCTGCCTTCAGCATTGGTTTTAGAGGTCTTATCTTCGGTAACCACATGGTGACCTCTGAGCGTTGCCACTTCAATAACATCTCGACCAAATACTATGTGTGCAAGACGGAATCTGCGGCCGACAAGGCGACAGTTTCTGAAGAGTTTTTTGATCTCTTCAGGTGTTGCGTTGGTAACAACGTCAAAATCTTTTGGTTGCAACCCTAGGAGAATGTCACGCACACCTCCACCAACCAGATAGGCCTTAAAACCGGACTTATGCAGACGGTATAGCACTTTTATGGCGTTTTCGCTCATCTGTCTCCGAGATATGTCATGATCTTGTCTCGGGACAACCTCCAAGCTTAAGCCACTGTCAGTTGTTTCTTCAGTTGTTTGTTTTTCATCAAAAAACTGTTTGCAGAATTTGCTTATACGGCGAAAAATGGGACACCTCAAAATTGCATCTGTAATGTGCATATGTACTATGGGTTACAACAAGGCGGGTATGATAACTCAAATATAACCTAATGAGTATAATCTTAAGCCAGTACTATCTCTGTTTGTTTAGGGATGAGTGACAGATCAAACTCATTAACTGCTTGCGCTACCATCTCACTCATCTGCTCACTCGGCTGAACCTGTGCCTGACCTAAAAATGTCAGTGCTGCATTGAAACTCTCTTGTGGGTGTAGCTTATCGATTGCAGGGGCATGATTTTGTTTAGAGAGTTTCATGCCTGGGGTTGTACAAACTAAAGGTAGGTGTAACCAGTTAGGCTTAGTCTGTTCAAACTGCTGGAATAAGCTGATCTGTCTGCAGGTCGGTATCAGCAGGTCGCTGCCTCGAACCACCTCTGTGATTTGTTGAAAAGCATCATCCATAACCACAGCGAGTTGGTAAGCATATAAGCCATCACTACGTTTGATGATAAAATCTTCGTTGGCAAACCCTTTATCAACTCGAACATCATCCATCAGAAGATCGTTAAAATGCTCAACCCCGGCTTGATTACGTATCCTGATCGCACCTGTATTAAGCGGCGCGGCTAATCGACCACAACGACCATCATAGGTCCCCCCCATTGCCTTTATCTCTTTACGAGTACATTGGCAGTAATAGGCTTTGTCTTGGGCGAGTAACTTCTCTATTTTTGTTTGATAGGCCTGTATCCGATCACTTTGATAAAGCACTTCGCCATCCCACTGTAACCCGTAAGCAAGTAAGGTTTTTAGGATATCTTCACTACTGCCTAATACCTCTCTAGGAGGATCGATATCTTCAATACGGACTAACCATTTTCCAGCTTGTGAGCGCGCTCTTAAGTAGCTACCTAGGGCGGCGACAAGTGAGCCAAAGTGTAATGGTCCAGAAGGAGAGGGGGCGAATCTACCAATGTAGGGTGGATGACTCAAAATTATTAGCACCTAAATAAGTTACTGTTAACCTATGAGCACAGAGTTAACAGGAAAGTGTTAATGACTAAATCGCAGATACAATAAAGCGGGGATATACCCCGCTTTCTATCTGCTTTGGTTTGCTAATTGTAGTTAGCAAACTGAGTCAGATTAGCCTGCCATCTGCTTCTCTTTGATCTCTGCAAGTGTTTTACAGTCGATACATTGGTCAGCAGTTGGTCGTGCTTCAAGACGTCGAATACCGATTTCGATACCGCAAGAATCACAGAAACCAAAGTCATCTTCTTCAATCTTTTGCAGTGTCTTTTCAATCTTCTTAATTAGCTTACGTTCTCTGTCACGAGCGCGAAGTTCAAGACTGAACTCCTCTTCTTGAGCCGCACGATCAACTGGATCTGGAAAGTTCGCCGCTTCGTCTTGCATGTGGTTTAGTGTGCGGTCAACCTCTTCACGTAATTGATTACGCCAAGCATCCAGAATCGTTCTGAAGTGGCTCGACTGATCTGCGTTCATATACTCCTCACCAGGTTTTTCCTGATAAGGTTCTACACCTGCGATAGCGAGCACGCCGAGTTTTTTAGTGCCTTCTGGCATAACGCATCTCCTGTTAATCATTTGCGTTGTGGGGCGCTTGTATTTTAAGGCCGATATCTATATCAGAAACTGATAAAGCAAGCAAACTTTTTATGTTGCGATGATGATATTCCTTGACTATGTTCCCTATTCTTAATTATTTCAACTTTTACCGTCTATTTACAGTTTGACAGGACATGATTTAATCAAGCTAGCGCATTTTGGCGACATTTCTGCACAATATGCTAAAACTTCCACTCCAGATTGATGAGCTAAAGTTAATAGTTCGGCATATTCCGGATCGATATGCTTTGCGGCTTGCACTGACTCGATACCAGTATGTTGCACAACAAATAGCAGTACGCCTCTATGGCCTAAAGCGACCATTTCCATCAACTCTCTAAGATGTTTTTGACCCCGTTTAGTTACTGCATCTGGAAAGTAGCCCTGGCCATCTTCTAGCAAGGTACAGCTTTTCACTTCGACATAGCAGTCCAGTTTAGGCTCTGTGTCTTGGGAGCCTTGTAGAAATATGTCTATACGGCTATTTTCACTACCGTATTTTACTTCACGTCTTAGGCTCTCATAACCTTGTAACTCAGTAATCACACCAGCTTTAATGGCATCTTCTGCTAGCTGATTGGCTCTACCTGTATTGATCCCTATCAAATGGCCGACATCAGTCTCTGCGAGCTCCCAAGTACGCGAATATTTACGTTTGGGGTTATCGGACGTCGAGAACCAGACCTTATGTCCCTCAAACAGGCAGTTTCTCATCGATCCTGTATTAGGGCAGTGAATGGTAACGACTGAGCCATCATTAAGCTCAATATCGGTAAGGAAGCGTTTATAGCGTTTTATTAAAGCGCCCGCTTCAAAGGGGGGAGTGAACTGCATGACTAAGACTCAAAGATAATAACTTACAGCAAGGTTAACAGGTTTTCCCTATCGAGATTGATCTCTATGCAGTAAACTTTGTGCAAAATTCTAAGCTGCACCAGTAAGTGAGTGTCAGCAATTAAGAGCCAGGATGGAGTAGGTATGACAGATTTAATGACAGTAGTGCTCAGCAATGATGCACCGGCAGTACATTGGGGAAAATCCGATGTCACCTTTAACGATAAGCAAGCGACTATTCACCTACAAGGCGGTGATGAGCTACGTCAAATTCAACAAGCTGCCCGTAAACTGCGTAGTCAGGGATTATCGACAATCTCTCTTGAGGGGGAGCTGTGGGGATTGGATGCTCAATGGGCTTTTTCTCAAGGTTTTGCAACCGCTAAATCTGTTCCTGATATTCAATGGACAGGCGATGAAGAGACTCAAGTTGAATTAGCTAACCGTCTTGAAAGTGCAAGCTTTGCACGTCACTTGATTAACGAGACACCTGAAAATCTTGCGCCTGTTAAACTGGCTATTCTTGCTGCTCACTGGTTATCTGAAATTGGCGGAGATAAGGTCAGCTATCGCATTATCGAAGGGGCTGAATTGCTCGAGCAAAAGTGGATAGGTATCCATGCTGTTGGTCGAGGCAGTGAGCGACCACCTGCAATGCTAGAGCTAGATTTTAATCCGTTAGATGATGATGCACCTGTTTCAATTGCTTTGGTCGGTAAAGGCATCACCTTTGATTCTGGCGGATATAGTATCAAGGCATCAGAGGGAATGCTGGGGATGAAATGCGATATGGGCGGAGCCTCTACCGTTACCGCTGCACTCGGGTTGGCGATGAAGCAAGGACTGAATAAGCGAGTTAAGCTGTTTCTTTGCTGTGCTGAGAACTTGATCAGTGGCCATGCTTATAAGTTAGGTGATGTATTAACCTATAAAAATGGTGTCAGTGTTGAGGTGGTGAATACCGATGCCGAAGGTCGCCTAGTTTTAGCCGATGGTCTCCAAGCTGCATCTGATACTGGTGCTGAGTTGATTATCGATGCGGCAACCTTAACAGGTGCTGCAGTAATGGCCGTAGGTACGAACTATAACGCTATCTTCTCACCGTCAAACGAAGTGCTCGCTAAAGTGCAGGCAAAGGCGCTTGAGGTCAGTGAGCGAGTGTGGCCTTTGCCGCTAGACCCATGGCATAAAGAGATGTGCCCGTCACCTTATGCAGACACAGCAAACAGTCGCCCAATGAAAGGCGGTGGAGCTGGTGGCGCATCGAATGCTGCGGGCTTCCTATGGCACTTTGTCTCTCCTGAGGCTAAGTGGGTACATATGGATCTTGCTTCTGCGTTTGCTGATACGCCTAATGCAATGTGGGCAGCTGGCGGTACCACTCACGGCATGCTCACCATTGCGGGTTTATTGCAAGACTAATTCAGGTCTAATTTCAAATAATGCAGGCCGACTGACCTATGTGATGTAGAAGGCAAGGCTTGATAAGAACATAAGGCAGACTTGATTCAAGTCTGCTTTTTTATTGGCCTAGCATTAAGTCAGCTTTTGCCAGTATTGAGGTCATTGGGGGAATTTTATCATTTGTTGTATTTTTGTTGCGCGAAGTGGCGTCTTGTATGTATCTTAATGTCAACGCTCTATAGCGTGTAGGCATTACAGTATGCAGTTAATTTTTTGATGGCTCATAAAGCTCAAGGGAGTGAAGCTATACATGTATATCAGCTTTGATGAATTTAGTATCAACACGGTACAGCAAGAGTTTGTCATAGATGATCAGTCAATTCAGATAGATGAGCGGATCTGTTCTCTGTTTAGCTTACTTATTGAGAGTTATCCTAACCATTGTAATAAGCAGGCATGTTTACAACATATTTGGCCCGACACTGTCGTTTCAGATATGTCACTGTCTAAACTTGTTTCCGATACAAGAAAGATATTTAAAAATGCAGGTTGTGAAGCCGCTATTATTCAGACTGTACACGGACGAGGCTACAGGTTATCACAAGCTCTTGGTCGGCAACTCCTTAATCAAGACGCTTTAAGCACATCTGCTCACGCTAACCTAGCATCCTCCCACAGCACTTCCATTAGCACTTCTGATAACACCTCTAATACTTCACAAAGCTCTGCAGAAAATGCTCAAGTCGAGTCTGTTGCGCATTTTTCTGATGCTGAAAATACCGCTAAGAAAGTGCTGGCGTCTGATTTGAGAGGGGAAAGCGTCAGTCATAGTGTGGGGACTGCTTCTGGGGGGGAGGTGCGAGTGCAACCTGTTATTGTCCAAGCTCCAATACAAGCTCGACTAAAGAGCAAGTTTGATCGGCTGATACATGAGTGGCCGAAATTAACGACTATTCTATCCTCTATTGTTATTAGTTTTATCATCTTATTTGGCTTGCTCTCTACACCGCTGTTTGACGCCTATTTAATGTCGGGAAAGAGTGCAATTGATGAGCATGAGATCGTTTACAGTGAGCGACCCGATGCTATTGGACGAGTACTGTGGATAGATGATCACCCTGAAAATAATCGTAAAGAGAGAGAGTTTTTACGCTCGCAGAATATTGGCGTATATAGCACAACAAGTTCGAAAGAAGCTGTGCGACTCATCGGTTTATATCGCTATGATCTCATCATCTCTGATATGGGCCGCGAAGAGGATGCGATTGCTGGTTTAAAGTTACTGGAATCTCTTCGAGCCAAGGGTATTTTCATCCCCTATTACATCTACACCTTTAATACGACTGAGGAGATAATCGCTCAAGTATCATTAAGTGGGGGGCAGGGGGTTGCGGTTGAAGCTGATGAGCTCTTTAAGCAGGTGATGCTAAACTTTGAGTGATAACGTACTAAATAGAGATTAAATAGAGATATAAGCTTATGAATTCAAATGTTTTCATGTTTTTTCAATGTTAGGAACTCTCATTTTTTAACTTGTTATGATATCAATATTAACCAGTGATATATCACAACACAATTCTTCAATTGCTACTTTATTGCGAGGTGGCATTTTTTTTATCTAAGCGTCGTGATTATCGCCGTTTAGCTCTACATATAACCTCCTATTCAACTTCTATTCAGCCCAAATACCTTAAACTGCAGCCATTAAATAATTGGCATGTATCTGATAAAGATGAGTTGTTTATACCGGTTGGTATTAATAACGATTTTTGGGGGAGGGAGTTATCCCCATTGATACACAACTACCAACCTAAAACCAATGAGAGCCGATGAAGATACACGATACGAGTTTAGCCTTTGATAATTTACCTAGCGTGATGGTATTGCTGGATTCAGTGGCATTTATGTGGTTTATCACGTTAGTGACGGTGGCCATTTTTTCATGGGTGGCAATAAAATTATGGCACTTGCATTCACTGCCAAAATATATGGCGAAAGAGAAGGGGATGCATCAAGCAAAGCTGATTTTTTGGCTATGTATGCTAGGGCTGATTTGGAAGCCTTTATGGGTTATTGCAGTAATCGCCATCGTGACTGATTGGGATAAAGCCCAGCTATGGTTTAAGGGGACACGTTCATGAAAGAGATAATGCTCCCCTATATATTCATTGTTTGGCTGCTGTTCAAGTTTAAGGTTATTAACCCTAGGCCAAGAAACTATTTTATCAGTGTATTTATCGGCTGCTTGCTCGCTTTAACCCTATTTATGGCGCACAGGTTTTACTCTCCTGCAGACTTGACCAATTCGACGACAGTTAGGGCACCTCATTCCGTTTTGTCCCCCGCACTGGGGCAGCAGGTTGATAAGATTTATGTCGATCATAATCAATATGTGAACGAAGGTGAGTTGCTCTACACCTTAAGAGACGATTCTGTTGTGAGTGCGATTGATGAGGTCATGGCTAAAAAGCAGGAGATACAAAGAACTGTAGACGCTAAAGTGGTTGAGTATGCTCAGGCAAATCGAGACTACACTCGTAATCAGCGGATACAAGTTCATGTCAGTGAACGGGACTTGGAAAACTCTGCTGATAGAGTAGAGATTATTGCTGCTGAATTGAAAGTGCTAGAGGCACAATTAGATGTTCAGCGCGCCAAGCTGAAAAACCTTAATTATGAACTTAGCCGTCTCAATGTTACGGCACCATTTGATGGTATGGTTACCCATGTTTATATTGCCGATGGTTCTAGGGTCGGAGCGATGCACTTTTGGCAGACCAATAACAAATTTGTTGAGATGAGAATCCCGGATCAATCTTTTGCTTATATCAAAAAAGGACAGTTTGCTGAGTTCTATATTGATGCTTATCCAGGTCAGATCTTCAGAGCGCGAGTACATAGCAAGGTCGAGGCAACCGGTGAAGCGCAGGGGGATATTTTACCTCGTGAACAATCTGTTGGGCGACATGTATCATTAGGGTCAATGCCAATAGGTCGTACCGTTATCTTAGAAGTTGATGAAGAGACGATGGCAATGTTACCTATTGGCGCAACAGGATCGGCTTGGATCAGTGCTGATAAGCCCCATAGCATCTTAGGTTTCTTAGATATTATTGGTGCTGCAACAGTGCGTTTAGTGGCTACTAAGTCCTATTTAAATGCACTGTAATCAGGTGTTAACCATGAGATATAAGTTCCTAGCGATTATCTAGGAACTTACTAATCTAGGCCTAGGAGCTCATCGGTTTTCCTTGGCTGAGAACTGCTCCTGATGACGTTCAATACTCTCTAAAATCTTTTGATGGTGCTCGTTACTTGCTTCAATGATATGGGCTGTAGATTCCATTGCTGTCGCCATGTGGCTGAGCTTTCCTGTGGTTTCGACGAGTATCTGTTTAGTGGGCTGTAAAACACTGTAGTAGATAGCAATAAGTACTATGATTATGAGCAGAAGAAGTAGTACAAAAACAAGTATTACGGCAAGTTTTAAATCGCTCAACATATTTTCACTGGCTGTGACTATGGGTTTACTTGATTGCTTTACTGCATCGGGAAGCTTGTTTAATGAGGTATTAAAGCCTTGAGCAAGTGTATCTATTCGCCCTATTATCGCGAGTATGTTCTGTTGTTGCTCTGCATCCAGTTGTGGGTTTTCCGCTAAGGTTGTGAGGGCGTTTGCCATCTCTGTGATTGACTCTGCTGCTTGATTTACTGAGCCCTCCATTCCTGACAAGTCGACGCCAACCTCGATGGCAATAAGCGGTAATTTATTATCATCTAAGCTAGTTAGAGCAAGTTGCTGTGTTTCAGGTAAGCTTGACTCTTGTGGAGCCGCTTGTGTTGCAGCCCAAGTTGTGAAGCTCAGTGATAGACCCAATACCAAGCTCAATACTAGTGCTAAGGTTGAGCCCAGCGCTAAAAGAGTAGTAGATACGAGTGCTGAGCACTTTTCTTGGTACTTTTCTTTGGGAGTTAATATCATCTTTGGGCATCCTATCCATTGTCACTAGCTTGTTATAGCTGATTGTTTTTTAGTTTGTAAACTTTTGTTTGCCTTCGATAAACGAACAAATCGATGTTGATGTTGTTATTTCGCTTCCCCTTATCTTAAAGCCCATGAATGTAACTTAGGATACTTCACCCCATCAGGACCGCTAATTGACTGATAAAGGTGGAGCTGAGTAGGCTGCAGCGAGATATGGGGAGGAGTAATTTGGGTTAAGCAGTTATTCTTAGCCAGTTTAGCTTTGTGAAATAGAGTGACATGTGGAGTAAAGCCTGAAGCGTCATGATGCTTATCTGCTACTCCTGTTTTCGAACTTTTTTCCGGAAAAAGGTCTAGATTACGGCTGATCGTGTAGCAGCGCGCTAAGGTAAGTGCTAAGGCTGGATTTATCGTTGATTGTGATAAAGGCGCTGCAGATAGACAAATAACTTGAGGCTTCTGCCAAAAGGTAAGTCGATTAAATGTCACATCAAACTTTGGCCAGCCAGTCGCATTACTTACCTCGTCTAACGCGTTGACTAAGTGTGAAACGGCAGGTGTTGAGACGCCCCCAATAAAGGACAGCGTCATATGGAAGTTGTCTGTACATACTGGCCGCGCAGTTTCTAAGCCACACTCTTTTGATACTTTTGATTGAAATGATTCTAGCTTGTCGACCTGTTCATTTTCGAGTGAAACTCCAATAAATAATCGCTTCATGGCAACTCCTTAATCTAAGTTTATATTAAGTATGAGCTTTATTCTCTGCAGCGGCATTACCCTTCTGTCTAACGACTTATTAAGTTGCCGGCGATTCAACGGCTTTAAGTTGATTGTTAAGCTAAAAAGATTGTTACAAACGGCAATAGAGCAAAACTTCTCCTATACTGAACATCACTCGTGTTGGGGAATGATTTTCGAAATACCTCTTAATAAGGGTGAAATCTAGGAACCTGTTTGTCGTAAGGAAGTGACACTTTCAATGTCAAATACCGATGAAAAAAGTAATGTTTCTAAATTGGTGACTCTGTTCAGTGAGCTGTCTCTCGCTCAGTCTGGCTACCACCTTAATGATGCTCTTAATAAGATTGCACAACTTACTCACTGCGAATGCATATTTGTTTTCTGTATATCAAAGGCGAGTAAGCAGGTTCGTCTTAATCACTTATCATCTGGCTATGATATCGATATTCCCAAATTAGAGAACGCACTTAATCATTCACAATCTTTTCATCATCTTTTTATGAAGGAGAGAAGAGAGCGGGATGGTTACAAGGTATTTACTGATATTAGTCAATTATCATCACTTGAGAAAGCCCTGCTTGATAGCTTGAAAATACACAGTTTGGCTTTGCTCCCTATGGTGGCCTTTCAGGGCCAAAGGTATCTAATTGGCGCTATAAATCAATCAGGTTCGGGTTGGCAGGAGGATGCTTTACAGGTATTACAGTTATCAGCTTCTTATATTGCGATTTGGGAGGAGAGGAATAGGTTGGAAGGGGAGTACAAGCTGGCTAAGAATTATAGCTATGAGTTGCTCTACCGTTTGCCATTAGCCTGTGCTCAGGTCAACCGTGCTAACAAACTCACTTTATACAACCATGCTGCCGAAGAGTTATTAAAGATCAAAGAGTGGCAAGCCTTAGAGTCACTAATACATGAAGATGATCGTGGCATTCTAGTTGACACTATTGGTTTAGTTAGAGGGGAAGTATTACAGCAAGCTTGGTGTGAACTTCCGGTGTTATGCAGTGATGGGAGCTTTAATTGGCTTAAGCTTACGTTTAGCTCACTGCCCAGTGAGAGCGAGCAATTGTTGCTCGTTGCCGAAAATGTCAATGAGCGACATAAGCTTGCTGATGAGTTGAGTTTTCAAGCAAACTTTGATCATCTTACAGGCTTACCTAACCGTTCATATTTTGAATCCTATTACAGTGCAGAAAGAAGCGGTGAAGAGCTCGCCCCTACCTATGCGGCCTTTATCAATCTCGACCAATTTCAGGTTATCAATAATATTAGCGGTCACAAAGCGGGTGATAAGTTGCTCTGCCAAGTCGCTTTACGTCTTAAGCAGCTTGTACGTAAAGGGGATATCGTATCTAGGCTTGGTGCCGATGAGTTTGCTATTTTGATGTATGCAGCTGATGAAAAAGCAGTGTCACATATTGCAGATAGGATTTGTGAACAGCTCCGTCAGCATGAGTTTGTGTGGGATAAGCGCACTCACAGCGTGAGTATCAGTATGGGGTTAGCAGCATTTAGCAGCCCCTCAGAGGAAACTTCAGAGGTTTTGGCACGAGCAAATGCCGCTTGTGGCTTAGTGAAGGAGAAGGGACGAAATAGTTGGTATTTATACTCTCCGAGCGACCCTCAAATGACTCGCCTTTATACCGATATGAATGCCTCAGTAGATGTTGTTGGCGCACTTACTTTAGATAGATTCGAGCTTTACTTTCAGCCGATAGAGCCTCTGCTAAATGATAATAATGGTCTGCATTTAGAGATCTTACTGCGGATGTTGACTGAAGATGGGGAGCTTGTCTCGCCCGCAATCTTTTTGCCAGCAGCTGAGCGGTATAGCTTAGCTTCGCGTGTTGACCGTTGGGTTATTGAGCATCTGTTGCAGTGGGGAGGGAAACATCTTGATGTATGGGCTGACTTATCTATGGTTGCGATAAATCTATCTGCAACGTCATTGAGTGATAATGAATTTATGGCTTGGCTAGAGATGAGGTTAATGGCTGAGCCGGAGCTGGTGTCTAAGCTTTGTTTTGAGATAACTGAAACTGCAGCTGTGAGTCAGTTAGATCAGGCTACGGCATTGATCGATCTGGTTAAGCCTCTGGGCTGTAAATTAGCACTCGATGATTTTGGCTCTGGTTTTTCAAGTTTTGCCTATTTGAAGTTGCTCGATGTTGATTTTGTGAAAATCGACGGTCAATTTGTTAGGCACCTATGTGATGATGATTCAGATCAGGCAATTGTGACTGCAATATGCCAACTTGGGCGAGATATGGAGTTTGAAATTATCGCAGAATTTGTCGAAAGCTCTGAGATTGGCCACAGGCTTAAAGGCTTAGGTGTTGATTTTGCCCAAGGGTATGCCATTGCTAAACCTGAAAAATTAAGTTCATTGTCAAGTGGCGAGAGCCTGCATTGGTATATGACTGAGCTTAATAAAGAGCAGCAAAGCCGGCCAAAACTCGTGTCTCGCTAATTAACAATAGCAGCCATTAGCTCAATCTATGTCATCGCCTGAGCAATCATGTACACTAGGCGCTATAAGCCATTAAGATCTCACTCCTCTTGAAACACTTACCTATACACGATCTGCTTCAACCTCTTAGAGAGGCATTTACATCAAATAATCAGGTCATTTTAGAAGCGCCTACAGGTGCTGGTAAATCTACCGCTTTACCATTAGCTATGCTCGACTGGAGTGAGTTGACTGGCAAAATATTGATGCTTGAGCCCAGAAGGGTCGCAGCGAGAAGTGTTGCACACTACATTGCGAGTCAAAGAGGCACTGAGATTGGTAAAGAGGTTGGTTATCGAGTTCGTGGAGAATCAAAGTCAAGTGCATCAAGTCGTCTAGAGATAGTTACAGAAGGCGTTCTGTCAAGAATGATCCAGCAAGATCCGGAGCTCACGGGGATCGATATCATTATTTTTGATGAGATCCATGAGCGGCACCTGACCACTGATCTGGGGCTTGCTTTAGCGTTAGATATCCAGAGCTCATTTCGAGAAGACCTTAAAGTATTAGCTATGTCAGCCACATTGACAGGGCTAGCTTTAGACTCTCTAATGCCTGATGCTGTTTCGCTGCAAAGCGAAGGGCGTAGCTTTCCTGTTGAGATGGCTTATAGCAGTGTATCTGCAGCGAAGGGGCGTAGCGCAGCTTTAAATACTCATCAATCAAGCACACAGATCTGGCTTGAGCATATGGGAAAATCAATAGTATCACTACTGAGTGATAAGGGAATTTCACATCCAGATCCCGCTTTTGATCAACAAGGTGCTTTATTGGCTTTCTTACCTGGCCAAGGTGAGATTATGCGCTTACATGATTACCTTATAAATCGACTCGATAGCCAGCAATTTTCTATCTGTCCGCTTTACGGTAGTCTACCAGCGCAAGCCCAAGATAGAGCGATAGCGCCTGCTACAGACGGCAAACGAAAAATTGTTCTGTCTACCAACCTTGCCGAGTCGAGTCTGACTATTGATGGCATCTCTTTAGTTGTCGATTCCGGTTTTAAGCGGCATGCAAGCTTTAACCCTAAAACGGGTGTGACACGCTTGACGCTCAAACGAATTAGCCAAGCTTCAGCCGCCCAAAGAGCGGGCCGTGCAGGTCGTCTATCGCCGGGTTATTGTTTGCGATTATGGAGTCAAGAGGAGCAAGGGCGACTACTTAAAGCTGATGAACCTGAAATTTTGCATAGCGACCTTATCCCTATGGCGCTCGATGCTGCCTCTTGGGGCGTTAAAGCACTCGACGAACTGCCAATGTTAACTCAGCCTTCATTAACCAATGAGCGAGTCGCTTGGGAGCTACTTGTCTTACTTGAGATAGTGACTCAAGAGAGGAAAATTACACCACATGGCGTAGAGGCTTACCAATTAGGCTGCCATCCACGTCTTGCCCATATGTTGCTAAAAGCTAAGCTTATTTCAAGTCATTCAGATGATGGGAGTTTAGTCGGTTTAGCCTGTTTGCTTGCGGGGGTTTTAGAGTCTAGAACCATAGGGCGCCATGGCGTCGATATTAGTAACTACCTGCGAGAAGCTACTCAAGGGGAGGCAGGCAAGCAAGTACGGACATGGATGAGAAAGCTAAAGGTGTCACTTGAGCTCCCTCGGGTTGTAGCTATGGCCTGTGCTGCAGATATCGCTTTTCTGTTAGCGTTAGCTTTTCCAGATAGAGTGGCTAAAAGCCGTGGTGTGTCAGGGTATCAATTGGCAAATGGGACCGGAGTAACATTACCTGAAAATGATCCTTTAGCTCAAACAGATTGGCTGGTTGTGGCGGACTTTCAAGAGAGTGAAGGCAGGAGCAGTGGACGGGTCTATTTAGCCAGTAAATTAGATGAAGATTTGTTTAAGAGTCGTTTGTCATCTCTGGTTAAAAGTGAAGAGTTTTGTGGTTGGGATGAGTCAAAAGGGCGCTTTTACGCAGAAACACGAAATAAGATCGGCCAGATAGTCCTTAATCGAATGGCATCAAGTAAGCCAGAGCCAGCACAGATTAAACTTGCTATTTTTGAGTTAGTTAAGAGTAAGGGGGTGGAATTACTTAATTTTAGCCCGAAAGCTATTCAGCTGCAGCACAGAGCGAAACTGGCGGAAAACTTTGATAATGAAACCCTGTGGCCGAGTATAGATAATGTGCGTTTATTATCTAGCCTTGAGGATTGGCTTGGCCCGTACATTAATGATGTAAGAAGCTTGTCACAACTGCAGTCGTTAGACTGGTATACTCTGCTGCTTAATCTTTTTGAGTGGGATAAACAGCAAAGATTAGATGCACTTTTTCCTTGCCAATGGCCTATGGCTACTGGCACCAAAGCGGCTATCACATACGATGAGGGTGGTAGAGCAAGGTTGAGTGTTAGGCTACAAGAAGCCTTTGGCATGGCTCAAAGCCCTGTACTTGGTCAGGGCAAATTAGTGGTAACCATGGAGCTACTCTCTCCCGCACGCCGCCCCTTGGCTTTGACCGCAGATCTAGCCAGTTTTTGGGAAGGGCCCTATGTTGAGGTAAAGAAAGAGATGAAGGGCAGATACCCGAAACACAACTGGGATTTGCCAGATGGACACGGTACGGTGGATTTGGAGATTGACAGCGGGAAGGAAAAGAAAAAACGTAAAAAGTAAGGTAAGACAATCCAGTTCTTGCTTTGTTATAGAGGCTAAATATAGTTTAGATTCTTAAGTTTATTGATCTAAATGCAACTTAGTAGAGGGAGCTGACTCATTCAGACCATCGCTACTTTGAGCTGTAATAGCTGAGAAGCTCACAAAAAAGCTCTTTGGTATAACGTTACTAATTGTTGAGGCTTTTAAATTTTAGGCAACGAATGCCAATCATC
>NZ_MPHJ01000022.1 GCF_001957125.1 Shewanella sp. UCD-KL12
ATCGACTCTAGCCGCCCAAAATTACTTGATGAACTTGGAATCTCATCCAATGCTTGGGTAACCTCAGCAAAAGAGTTTCGCCGCCAATACAGTGGTATTAGTGGTCGTTGGGATGCTATGTGTGATTTTAAAAAACAGCATCATTGTGGTCAATGGTGCAAAGGTAAGGCCAGTAGCGATGCACTTCACCCCTCGCCTTAGTCGTATATAAACTATCTACAATGGTTTGAGATAATTAGTGGCTTCGAATAAACCAAGATACTTTTTCTAATCAATGTCAGTTTGAGTTGACTCGATGATCTAGCAAGCTTCTGTCCATAAATCAGTTATGAACTGTAAATCTCACGCTACATTGAACTTGCTGGCAGAGCATCTGCTATGGGACGTGCAAGCTTCTAAATCAGGATGATTTAGTAGAGCCATCAGGGATGATTTTACGGCGACTTGCAAAGGGACATAGCAGATGAGCTGCATTTTATTAAAGTTAGATTGTTTGCTTTTGGCTGTATGAGCTACCCAAAGCGGCTTTTGTCCAGAAGTTAGTTACGAGCAGTAAACTGCAATCGAAGAGAGTAATAACCTGATGTAGATGCAGCTGTGGACTTCGGTTTCATGGTGAGGTATCACTTAGTGATACTCTTCGAACGGGAGATAGGGATATCGAACTGGCACTTCAACATGAAGGTTGTTTGAAACCGCAGAGCGCCCAGGGATGGACTCTTATGAAATCAAGAGCTAGCGTTCCACAGAAGTATCTACATGTGGGCCTGCTGCAGGCAATAAACACCAATGAAGCTTTGGTACTCAGTAAACTGACAAGTATCAAACCTGCCAGATACCCCCAAAAAGCTACTTGTTACTTGCTAGCAGGCAAGCTCCAAGTAGCTGGTAAGTTTCAAGCCGCTGACAAGGTTAGAAATTAACAAACAAGTTAATGATCATCGCATTGACGATATCGATAAAGAATCCACATACCAAAGGCACGATAATGAAGGCTTTGTGGGCCGCACCGTATTGCTGAGATACTGCGGTCATATTCACAATTGCTGTCGCCGTCGAGCCGAGTGTCACACCACCAAAACCTGAACAGATCACTGCGGCTTCATAATCTTTACCCATCATCCTAAAGACAATAAACACGGTAAAGACAATCGACAAAGTAACTTGTAGTGCCATCACCACCGAGATATACGCAAGACTGCCTTCAAGCTCCCAGATTTTGAGACTCATCAAGGCCATAGTTAAGAACATACCTAAGCAGATGTCTTGAATAAGTGACAAGCCTTTAGAGGCATCCTCAACATAGGTTCTATCTTTCTCTTTATCTCGACTTAAATAAGCGCGGCCAATATTACCTATGATGATACCCGCTAACAGACAGGCGACAAACATGGGCAGTTTAAGCCCTGCACCTTGCAGCCCTAAATCAATAAAGTAACCAATAATCAGGGTAACGTTCAACCATAACCAAGCACGTAAAACACCGAAGTAATCGACCTGAATATGCTTAGTATTATTGTTATGACTGGCACCAATATCTAAATTGTCATCAAGGTTAGGTTTTACCTGATGGCGTTTCATCAAATATGCCGCGATTGGGCCACCGATCACACAAGCTGCAATTAAACCTAAGGTATTTGATGCTATGCCTAGCTCACTGGCATTGGCTATTCCTAAATCCTCAACGAATGTAGGCGTCCAGGCCATAGCGGTTCCCACGCCACCAATAAGAGAGATTGAGCCGCTCATCAAGCCAGCTTTAGGGTCTAAGCCAAATAGTGTAGCAACACTGACGCCCATAAAGTTTTGCAGGAAGATAAAGACACTCGAAAGCACCAATAAGATAAGCAGAGGCTTGCCACCTTTAAGTAAGGTTGCAATATCGGCTTTTAAGCCAATACCGGCAAAGAAATAGAGCAGTAAGATATCTCTTACCTCTAAATTAAACTCTATCTGCAAACCAAAAGCGTAATAGAGGATCCCCACGATAGCTGCGCAAGCAAAACCACCCACTACAGGTTCCGGTATGCTGTATTTACGCAATAACTCATAACGAGAGATGATAGCTTTGCCGATAAACAGCGCAATAATCGCTAAAGTGAATGAGACAAAGTCTTTAATTTCGACTACCTGAGGTTCCATCTAATCGCTTCCTCCAAAAAATGAACGTACAGTTTACATAAAGTTAACAACAAACACATTAGTAGGTGCTTTCTTTTCATTAAGGCTGACTTAGAAGCAACTAAAACAGACCTCAGTCTGAAAATATGGTATTAAATAACGCAAAAAAAGTCATAAGTGAATGGGGCTAAAACTTTAAATGGCATATTAACCGAGCAATCAACACCCTATTGCCGGACAATTTGTTATAAAATCAATTATATCTTTTATCATGGAGAAAAAAACAACATGGCAACATTTTCACTTGCTTTTGGTAGTGCTACAAAAAACAACCAAGGAAAAATCATTGAAGCATTTTTCCCTAATCCACTACTAAATCCAGCTGAATCACTGATAACGGATATCAGCGCGATATTGGACTATCAAGGTGGTAATGAAGTTTTTGAAATTTCATCAGAACAAGCGACCCAACTGGCAGCCATTTTCACTCAGCATGATGATGCAGCCAACGCCAAGTTTTCATCATCTGCAGCACACAGTATTCAACCACTTGTTTTAGTTATCCTTGACCAAGACTCAAAACCTGAGACTGTCGCTGAAGGCTTCTTAAAGCTGCAACTGATTTCTCATCGCTTGATCAAACCACACGGTACTGTGTTAGATGGCATTTTTGGCTTATTACACAATATTGCTTGGACAAATCAGGGTCCTATCGACTTACCTGAATTAGCAGACCGCCAAATTGAAGCCCGATTAGCTGGTGAAGTACTTACTGTTAATTGTGTTGATAAATTCCCTAAGATGACAGATTACGTTGTCCCTGAAGGTGTGCGTATTGCACACACGGCGCGAGTTCGTTTAGGCGCGCATATAGGTAAAGGCACAACAATCATGCATGAAGGTTTTGTTAACTTTAACGCTGGCACAACCGGCGTGAGCATGGTTGAAGGTCGTATCTCTGCCGGTGTTGTCATCGGAGAAGGGACTGATATCGGCGGTGGGGCATCCATTATGGGCACACTCAGCGGCGGTGGACAGCTAGTCATCTCCATGGGTGAAAACTGCTTATTGGGCGCAAATGCCGGTCTTGGTATCCCATTAGGTGATCGTTGTACTCTTGAATCTGGCTTGTATATTACAGCGGGTTCTAAAGTACAGATGTTAGATGCTCAAAACAAACCTTTTGAAGTTGTGAAAGCAAGAGACTTAGCGGGTCAAAATGATCTGTTATTCCGTCGTAATTCAATCACAGGTACGATTGAATGCTTAACCAACAAGACGGCAGTTGAGCTTAATTCGGAACTACATTCAAATAACTAATTTTGCACAGTCGCTTAATTTGAATAAGTTGTACTGAATTATATTAAGGCAGAAGTAGACGTATTTAGCGCTATCTCTGCCTTTTTTGTAGCGGCATAAGGCTTTGAATATAAAAAATTAACCTAATTTCTGGTGTAAATTTGTAAAATAGGAGCGATATGCTTACCAAATGAAAGTGTCATAGAGATACTTTCTCCAGCTTTAAATTTTTGTTTATAGTGTCTTGGTGAGATACGTTTACCGTCCCCCAACAACGCCATAAGCTGATCATGTTGAAAAATTCGGCTGCCCGATGACTGGTTTTCAAGAGTCACAACCGCCCTTCGCTCCCCTTTCTCATTACTCATCAGTACATAGTTAACTACGCTAAAATCACTGATATTCGGTTGAATATCGCTATCGTTAGTAAAGTTGAGCGAGACATCATCGGACACGATACGGTCAACACTAAATACCTCACTTTTACCTTTACCATTGGCTGATAAACAGCTAAAACTGATCAAGGTAGAGAGCACTGCTATGCTTGCTATCAAGTTACGTCTCAAACCAACCTCCTACAAAAATAGATTTATTAGCTTCACAATGAAAACCTTACTGCTTTCATTAATCAGCTCTACGCTTAAAACTGAACGCAAAATCGGACTCACCATGCTCCCTGAAGTAGAGCAACCTCTCTTTTGCTTCTGCCACACTGGGCTGGTGACCTTCTGGTACCCACCAAAGCACATAGTTGGCCTCTTCTAACTTTTCAAACCACTCACTTTTACGCTTCAAAAAATCGATATGGTGAGTCTTAAATAAAAAGGATTTAAGTGACTCAACGGACTCCCAGACTGACAGGTTCACAATCAGCGATGGATCGTCGAAGGCTTGAATACTGGTCGCATCGCCACTTTCGTCCTGTAGTCGCCATACAAAACCTTGGCTGGCTTCAGCAATGGCATTAATGGGCACTAAGTTATCGACAAACTCTTTCATTAAAGGTTCATCCATTGCCGCCTTAGTACGGGCAATATTTATCTGAGCAAGCTGCATTTTCTCTGGCATCTAACGTCCCTATCCATATCGAGCAAATGTAAGTTTACTGACTCTACCTTAATTTAACTGGTGCTTAAATATACGAAACCAACTCAAATGTAATAATTAATAACCAGCTTTTGCGAACAATATGAATCATTTAAACAAAAGAAAAACGCCTTACAATATCAGCTCAATAAAGTAAAACGTGCGCTAGCACAAAGACATAAAGGTATTCAGCCCCTACAATCCTTCGCGGATAATAATTTACAAGTTTCGGTTAAAGATATGGATTCTTTTCAGTGGGATAGCCATTATATTACAGGGCTAAATGATGTTGATGAACAGCACCACAAGCTCGTCAGTTTGATCAATCGATTCGGTTGTCAGATAGCCAGAGATCAACTGGTATTAGAAGATATTGAAGCGGTGCTGAGTGAGCTTTGGGATTATACCCAACATCACTTTTCTGATGAAGAAGCCTTGATGAGACAAAAAGGGGTTGATGCGCGACACGTCGCAGAGCAGATAAAAGACCATCAGTACTTTCTGAATGAAATTTTAGAATACCGCGCCTGCATATCCATACAAAATAGAGAGACATTAAAAGGTTTACTCAAATTTCTGACCCAATGGTTAGCATTTCATATTCTGGGCGCCGACCAGAATATGGCTATGCAGATAGCAGCGATAGACTCAGGTTTAACGCCTGAGCAAGCTTACAATCAAGAGCAGCTACAAAGCAGCAATGCGACCACACCGCTTCTCACCGCCTTAAATGGTCTATTTGAACAGGTATGTACTCAAAATGAGCAACTTAAAAAGCTAAACCAATCCCTTGAAGAGAAGGTCTTAGCACGAACTCAAGCGCTTCTTGATGCCAATTCTCACTTAGAAAAGCTATCAAATACCGACCCATTAACTGGGCTGTATAACCGTCGTTATGCCATGGAGAAGCTAGTCCAGCTCTGGAGCCAGTCACAGACTAATCAGCATAGTTTAGCCTGTATCTTAATTGATGCTGATGACTTTAAGTCGGTCAATGATACATTTGGCCACGATGCTGGCGATACGGTTCTCTGTGAATTAGCCCGCCATTTAACTCATCATTTACGAACCGATGACTTAATCTGCCGCCTTGGGGGAGATGAGTTTATTGTGATCAGCCCTAACACAGGGCTTGCTGATATTAAGCAGTTAGCAGCGAAACTCCATTTCGAGATAGCCAATATAAAAATTGCACTCGGTGGGCATTATTGGCTAAGCAGTATCAGCGTTGGCGTTGCTGTTCAAACGCCCCAGATGACTCACTATCACGAACTGATTAAACAAGCCGATGAGTCGCTGTATCAAGCCAAAGCCAGAGATATTCGTATCGCCTAGTTAGCCAGCTAATCATCCCCAGGCTCAGTGATATCATGATCTTGCTCAGAAGGGTGTAGCTCCCCGCCCTCTAAGCAGGTGGTAAGGAGACTATAACTGGCAGTGTAAAACTAGCTTCATCCTCACTCAAACCTGCTAATCATCCCCAGGCTTAGTGATATCATGATCTTGCTCAGAAGGGTGTAGCTCCCCGCCCTCTAAGCAGGTGGTAAGGAGACTATAACTGGCAGTGTAAAACTAGATTCATCCTCACTCAAACCTGCTAATCATCCCCAGGCTTAGTGATATCATGATCTTGCTCAGAAGAAAGCACCCAAGCCTCTCCTTCTGAGCGTGCAATAATCACCGTACCGCATGCATCACTGTAGACATTAACTGCGGTTCTAAGCATATCCAACACTCTATCTGTGACTAAAAGCAGGCCTATCGCCTCCAGTGGTAATCCTATTGCACTCAATATGACAGTAATGGCCACTAAGCTGGCTGCAGGGATGCCGGCAACACCAATTGAGGTTAATAGAGCCACTAAGACGATGGTGAACTGAGTCACTAAGCCTAGCTCTATGCCATAAGCCTGCGCGATAAACATAGCGGCAACACACTCATAAAGCGCCGTACCATCCATATTGACCGTCGCGCCAAGAGGCAACACAAAACTGGCGGTTTTTCGTGATACTCCGGCGCGTTTTTTTACACACTCCATAGTCAAAGGCAGCGTGGCCGATGAAGATGCGGTAGAGAAAGCCATCAAGATGGCAGGTGACATAACAGTTAATTGCTTTAACGGGCTCACACCTGCAACAAACTTAAGTAAAATAGGAAGCGCGACAAAGGCATGTACAGCGAGCGCAGCCATTACCGTTAACAGAAAAACCAACATGGGCGCAAACGCATCGAAGCCTGTGGCACTCACCGTCTTAGCAATGAGTGCGAATATGCCAATAGGCGCGAACTTAAGAATAAATTGCGTTATTAGCACCATAGTCTTAGACACTCCGCGCCAGAAATCCCTTAGTACTTCTCCCCTACGTCCCTCAACCCGCCCCATGAAAAAGCCAAACAATAAACTGAAGAAGATAAGACCAAGCATCTGGCCTTCTGCTGCTGCCGAAATGATATTAGTTGGGATCATGCGAATAAAAATATCGACTAAATCTTTACCGCCTCTGCCCTCAACCTTAGTCAGACTTGATTCAAGCTCTGCTGTATCTGCATGAAGGTTAAGTAGCTCACCTGCAGGGGCGCCGTCGACCATACCTGGCGTTGTGATGTTGACTATGGTGAGACCAATTAAGATAGCGATTAAACTGGTTGTCACGTAATAACCTAAAGTTTTTAGCCCTAAACGCCCTAGATTGTCCCCCTGATTAAGGCTAGCCATACTGGAGATGATTGATGCCATGATCAAAGGAACAATGACCATTTTAAGGGCATTAAGAAACAGGGTGCCAACAAAACTAAAAACTTGATAAAAGTAGCCTTCAGGAGAGGTCAATAAGCCAACCAAGACAGCGATAACAATCGCTATCATTATCTGCCAATGAAGCTTCATCAGTTACACCTCTAGCCAAATGACTATTAACTCCCTACAAATACTAGCCAAGCACAGAGCATTTCGCTAAATCTGCTAAATATTTAGTGCATTTATCCTTAACCACGACGAACTTGTTAATAAAAAGCATCTCAAACAGACGTTATGTGTACCAGCTCCCCACCTAAGGTTAATGCCACCCCCAGCCTAAGTTATGGCTTTAAGGGGATTAGGTTAAAGTTAACGCTAATTGCCATGGTAGGACTTGTTAGCAGCTTGTATATAACAGAGTATTTTTAGCACTAATGACGGAAGTACAGCTCTAGGGAAGGGGTAAATATTATTAAAATTGAAGGTGCAGACTTATGTTCAAATCTCTATCATCCCGCATATTTGTCGGCTTATTTGCCGGCTTATTGTTAGGAACCATTATTCAATATGGTTTTGCTGGCAGCAGTTTTGCCAACACAACCTTAGTCGATATCGCTTCTGGCGCAGGCAGCATGTTCGTGCAGCTGATCATGATGCTGGTTGTTCCACTCGTTTTCTTCAGTATTGTCACAGGCATTGTTGAGCTACGAGATCTTAAGTCATTTGGTCGTTTAGGCAGCAAAACCTTTGCGCTATATCTAGCTAACACCATAGTGGCTATCATAGTCTCAATCGGTTTGGCCATGTGGATAGCACCTGGCGCGGGTATGCAGCTAGTGGGCGATCAAAATGCCAGCCTGACTTCAACTGAGCTTCCAGGCTTTATCGACATGATAGTCAACATCATCCCGAGCAACCCTGTCCATGCCTTCGCTACGGGGAACATGCTCCAGATCATCTTTATGGCGCTACTCACAGGTGGCATCGTTAAAGCGCTAGGTGATGAAGTTAAGCCTGTTGTGACCTTCTTCCAGCTGGGTAACAAGATCATGCTCAAGATGATCACAGTGGTGATGAGCGTGGCACCTATTGGTGTGTTCGCCCTTATGGTCAAACTCGGTGCGACTTTTGAACCTGAAGCTTTCCTAAGTGTATTTAGTTACATGGCGGTTATCGTGGGTCTACTGGCTTTCTGGGCCCTAGTGGTTTACCCGATGGTGATTGGTATGACAACCAATATCTCAGCTTCTGAGTTTCGCCGTAAAACCCGTGAGCAGTTCCTGTTCTCACTATCAACGGCTAGCTCAAATGCCACGATTCCAGTAACTATGCGTACCTTGACTGAAAAACTTGGCGTTAAGCGCAGCGTCGCAGGTTTCGGTGTCCCTATGGGCGCTACGATGAACATGAGTGGTGCTGCAATTTACATCACTGTGGCCGCCTTCTTCGTCGGTAATGCCTTCGGTGCCCCAATCACTATGGAGCAAGTTCCGGTACTGGCATTTAGTGTGTTCCTATTATCAATCGGCGCTGGCGGTGTACCTGGTGGTGGTATCGTCATGATTGGCGTATTGATCCACCAGATGGGTCTACCTGTAGAAGCGATTGCTTTGGTTGCAGCACTAGACCGTATCATTGATATGTTCTGTACCAGTACCAATGTTGTAGGAGACTCAGCAGTTGTGACTATGGTCGATCACAGCGAAAAAGTAGAAGAAGCTAACGTCAATGCACCTGTAAAATCTTAATTAAACAGCTAATTCTTAATCATTGATAATAAAAAGGCACCTTAGGGTGCCTTTTTTCATTACCTATATCCCCCTCTTCGATTACAGCGCTAAAGATTACTTTCCCCTTTTTATCTCAACACTTAGCTATTTTAAAAGCACTTGTATAGAGCAAGCCTCCACGCGTCATTAAACAACACCAACAAGCTACAGAGTAAAAAACAAGCTATTCAAACTTAAAACCTCATGCTATGTTAAATAAATGTAAGCGGTTACATTTATTGGTAACCTCACATTAAATCTGTTTAGCCACCCTATATGTAGCTTGCTAAAAGCTGAAATTATCGCCATTAAGAGCCGGACTATGACAATTCAAACTAACACTGTGGGTACAAGTTCCTCTTCAAAGACCAATGAGCATCTATCACTTAAAGAGAAGTGTGGATATGCCATGGGGGATGTGGCGTCTAATTTTTACTGGCGAGTATTCGATGTTTTTCTTTTCATCTTCTACACAGATGTATTTGGGCTATCGCCTGCTGCCGTCGGGACCATGATGCTAGTCACACGTCTCATCGATGCCTTTTCCGATCCTTTAATGGGCGCACTCGCTGACAGAACTCAAACTCGATTTGGCAAATTCCGCCCCTATTTAATTTGGGGCATTTTACCTATTGCTGCAGCGGGCGTGCTCACCTTCACAGTGCCGGACCTAAATGACTCAGGCAAACTTATCTGGGCTTATGCCACCTATATCTTCATGATGTTGGCTTACACCTTCATTAATGTCCCTTATGGCGCCCTACTCGGTGTGATAACCGGTGATACACAAAGCCGTACAACATTGACCAGCTTTCGTTTTATTGGCGCATTCTCGGGTGGTACCTTAGTCGCCTACCTCACCCCTGAGCTTGTAAGCTGGCTCGGGGGTGATAATGTTGAGTTAGGCTGGCAGCTGACAATGGGCCTATATGGCATTGTTGCAGCGCTGCTATTTAGTCTCTCTTTTTTCACTACGAAAGAGCGTATCTCTCCAGCGGCCAACCAAAGCACGCCTATCAAGCAAGATATTAAGGATCTATTTAATAATCGCCCTTGGATAATTCTATTTTCCCTAGCACTGATCATTATGATGACCATCTCACTAAGGGGCAGTACCGGGACTTTCTACTTTAAGTATTATGTCGGTCGTAAAGACTTAATTGGCAGTTTTGCCATGGTATATATGTTGTCTCTGGCAACCGGAGCGGCTTTAACCCCTCTGCTGACCCGTTATATGGATAAACGTAACCTACTATTTGTTTTGATGTCTTTAGTGACTATCTTCTCGGCGTTATTTTACTTTGTGCCTAGCGATAACATCCCGCTGATTTTTGCCCTACAGATAGCCATAGGCCTATGTCTCGGCCCTAAGTCTCCGTTGGTATTCTCTATGTATGCTGATACCGCAGACTTTTCAGAATGGAAAAATGGCAGACGGGCTACAGCAATGATTTTTTCTGCCGCATCATTTGCACAAAAGCTGGGAGGAGCGCTAGCGGGTGCCATGATAGGCTACCTACTCTCTTCAATGGGCTATGTGGCGAACCAAACTCAAAGCGCTAGCTCTGAGCAGAGTATCGTCTTGCTGATGACAGCCATACCCGCCCTGTTTGCCCTCTTATCGCTGTTTATCATTCGCCTATATCCACTCAATGACAGCAAGCTTAATGAACTACAAGATGTGTTATCTGCACGTTCAGCTAAAGCGAAAACAAGTTAATGTCGGAATACCCTATGAATAACCAAGCGCCTTTCTCATGTGTTGATCACGCATTGTACCTTCATGATCCAAAGAGCATGCCTAAAGCAAGCGGCTTTCTTTGGAATCCATCAATGATGTTACAGATGAACTGCAGAGGTTATGCGACTGCACAATTTATGCAGCCAGAGCCAGCAAAGTACGCTCATGGCCCAGCCCTTGAAGCCAAAACGTTTATGCAGCCTGAACACAGTTTCTACGCTCATCATCCGGCGCGCTTTTTTTACATCAAAGATGAAGATTCTAAAAAACTATTTTCAGCCCCTTTTGAGCCTGTGCGCCAGGACGCTAACCAGTACCAATTCACCGTACAGGCAGACAAGATAAAGTGGTTGATCAATTTTGATGATATAGAGATTGAGATAACACTTAATTTATCTGCAACCGATATTGTGGAGATGTGGCTGGTAACTCTTAAAAATGAAGCAGCCAAACCAAGAAATATCAGCTTCTATCCCTACTTCACTATTGGCAATATGTCTTGGATGAACCAAGGCGCTGATTTCGATACCGATCTCAATGCGATAGTCGCAAGCAGCGTAACCCCCTATCAGAAGGTCAGTGACTACCCTCGCCAAAAAGGGTTTAAAGACCTCACTTTTCTACTCGCTGACCGAGTCCCTTGTGCCTGGACATCACACCAGGCGAGCTTTGAAGGAGAAGGCGGTCTACATAACCCGGACAATATAGCCGCACAATACCTGTCACAAGAAGCTAGCCTATACGAAGCGCCTATCGCGGTTTATCAATATCGCTTAACGCTGGATAAGCAACAAACTGAACGCTTCAAATTTGTCTTTGGACCCGCCAAAGATAAAACCGAGATAGCTAAGATCAAACAGACTTACTTAGATACACAAGGCGGTTTCGAGCAGCAACAAGTGGCTTATAAAGCCTATATCGCCAACTACAAAGCCTGTATGCATATAGAAACGCCGGAGCCGCTTTTTAACCAAGTATTTAACCTCTGGCTACCAAGGCAGATGTATTACCATGGCGATGTAAATCGGTTAAGTACAGATCCGCAAACCCGAAACTATCTGCAAGATAATATGGGGATGAGTTATATCGCCCCTGAACGCAGCCGCTCAGCCTTTCTTAAAGCGCTATCACAGCAGCAAGTCAGTGGTGCTATGCCCGATGGTATTTTATTGAGCGCCGATGCTGAGCTTAAATATATCAACCAAATCCCTCATACCGATCACTGTGTATGGCTCCCTATCTGTATTTTGGCCTACCTCAATGAAACCGGAGATTTGTCACTGTTAAAGGAGAAGCTCCCCTATGCTGATGCGCCGCAGTCAGAGTCCGTTTTTCTGCATGTCAGTAAGGCATTAAACTGGCTTGTAGAGCATAGAGATAGCCGAGGCTTGAGCTATATCAATCAGGGTGATTGGTGCGATCCCATGAATATGGTGGGTTATAAGGGCAAAGGGGTATCAAGCTGGTTATCGCTAGCCACCGCCTATGCACTTAACCAATGGGCAGAACTCGCCCACCAGCTTGGCCACCATCAAATAGTTGATGATTACCTGACACAAGCTGCAGAGATAAACCAAGCGGTAAATCAACACTGTTGGGATGGTCATTGGTTCGCCCGGGGGATCACCGACGACAACCGTTTATTTGGTGTACAAGCAGAGAGTGAAGGACGCATCTACTTAAACCCTCAAAGTTGGGCCATGATGAGCGGCGCGGCTGATGAGGTGCAGCAGGCGAGCTTATGCAGGGCGATAGATGAACAACTGATGACCCCTTTTGGCCCTATGATGCTGGCTCCTTCCTATACTCAGATGCAAACAGATATCGGCCGACTGACTCAGAAGTTTCCTGGAACTGCCGAAAATGGCTCAGTGTATAACCATGCTAGCGTTTTTTATGCATGGAGCCTCTGCAAGCTGGGTAAACATCAACAGGCATTTGAACTACTTGTCCAGATGCTCCCCAACTTCCAAGATGCGATTTATCGAGGACAGTTGCCTAACTTTATTCCTAACTACTATCGCGGAGCTTACCATCAATACCCAAAAACGGCAGGAAGAAGTAGTCAGCTATTTAACACTGGTACTTTAGCTTGGTATTACCGCTGTTTTGTTGAAGAGATCATAGGAATTAAAGGCGATCTCAATGGGCTAATTATCAATCCGCACCTACCAAAACAGTGGCCATCTATCAGCCTGGAGCGCAAATTTCGCGGCGCCATATTTCATATCTCTATCAAACAAGTTCCATTAACCGCTGGCTCACCAACAACACCCCTTATCACGGTCAATGGTAAACTGATAAGTGGCAATCGCATCGATAATTTTAAAGCGGGTGAGCAATATACAGTTACTGTCGATGTGCCTACAAACTTAACCATGACCCAGAGTAAGGCCACATGAATATGAGCAGTTATCAGCAAGTATCATGGAACTTGGTATCATGGAACTTGGTATTAGTGTACTTGGTATTAATGCCCTTGGTATTAGTGCTTAGCAGCTTATTAAGCTCGCAAAGCCATGCATATGAGGCACCTTGGACCAAACAAGCACCACAAATTGATGGAAAGGCCGATGATACCGCTTGGTCTAAGGCTGCATGGCATCAGCTCGATCATCACATCGATGGAGAACGGCCTAGTGTGGATGATTTTAGTGGACGATTTAAAGTTCTCTGGGATCAAGACAAACTTTATCTACTTGCTGAGATCACCGACGACATATTAATAGACCGCTATGCCGATCCGCTGTACCGATATTGGGATGATGACTGTTTAGAGTTATTTATCGACGAAGATATCTCTGGGGGAGATCACCAATTTAACTTTAATGCTTTTGCCTATCACGTGGCACTCGACAATCAGGTTGTCGATATAGCCCCTCCCCTATCATCAGAGGCTGGATCAGTTCATACCAACTTTGTCTTGTTAAATCAGCATATCAACAGCGTATGGAAGCGCGATGAACACGTACCTCATAAAGTCATCTGGGAGCTCGCAGTCCACGTCTATGATGATACGTTTAGTATGGAGCCTAGGGTAAATAAGCCGAGCAAGCCGGTAAAGCTTTTTCAAGGCAAAAAGATGGGATTTATGCTGGCCTATTGCGATAACGATGGCAGCGAATCACGGGAGCACTTTATGGGCTCTCACGCCATCAAGCCTGTTAATGGCAGCAAGAATTTAGGCTATATCACAGCAGATGTGTTTGGTGAGCTTCACTTAGTTAAATAGCGAGCAAAATATGAGCCTATTGGCGACAAAAAGTGCCCGTATAATTTAACTCGGTTTATGGTGCTTAGTGATAAATCTATCTAACTGATTGGCAAACGCCTGACGCTCACTCTGGCCGAGCGCAGCAGGGCCACCTGTCTGTACGCCACTGGCTCGCATAGTATCCATAAAGTCGCGCATATTGAGTATCGACTTGATATTTTGCTCGGTATACAACTCACCACGTGGGTTGAGTGCTATACCACCTTTATCGATAACTTCTGATGCTAAGGGAATATCGGCCGTGATCACCAGATCGCCAGCATCAAGGCGCTTAACTATCTCATCATCAGCCACATCAAAGCCTGAAGGCACAGTGACCATCTTTATAAAGCGAGATGGAGGCACACGCATCGAGTGATTAGCCACAAGCGTGACCTCCACTTTAGCTCTATCTGCTGCCCTAAATAGGGTTTCTTTAATTACGCCGGGACACGCATCGGCATCGACCCAAATTTTCATGTTATCTCCTTTTCCTCTATCTCTTTATCATAAGCAAAAGGCGTAGCGCACAGATAGAAGAAACCGCCATGCTCGGCAGCCTTTATCGATTAATAAGGCTTTAGCTTTAATGGGCGGCACCTTAGCACAAAGCGCCTCTCAAAACACTAAAGCCCTGCGCTTACTTTACACTGTAGCCCTTAGCTTCAAGACAAGCTGAACTTGCCTTAAGGTAGTTCTCAGTCCCCTGAGTATTAGCCAGCTGTACTGACTGATTTTCAGCAGCTTGCGCTTGAGCCTGTTGCTGAGCGGCATTTTGCTCAGCCTGTGCCTGTTGCTCAGCAGCCTGAGCATTTGAACGCCTACTCTGGCGGCGGCCAGCTATAGCGCCTACAGCAGCGCCCGTTGCGGCTGCATCGCTACGGTCTTCATCACCAATTTCAGCGATAACGGCGCCAGCAGCAGCGCCAGCCATCGCGCCGCGCATTCCTGAGCCACTGTCAGAACCTTGCTCTACGCTTTGAGTAGTGCTTGTCGGTGCTGCATAGCTAATAGATTCTGCCACTTGTGGATTTTCAGGATCAAAGCCCGTCTCCTCAACAGCCCAAGCATGACAACTTTGCTTGTCTATACTTTGCTGCTCCTTGCTCTGTCCATCTTCTGGAAAGATATACTGCTCAGCATTAACAGCCGTTGAGAAGCAAAGTGCTAAACCTGAAATAGCTAACGCAGAAAGCGTCAGTGATGAGGTACGTAAAACCTGTGATAAAGATGATTTCATAAGGGTATCCTTTTAAAAGATGAAAGCTCAGGACAACAACAAAATGAACCTGAATGCTAAGCGCAGTAGTCTGATAACCACTTGAGTGTTAATACTCCAGTGACACGCTGCTAGGCTCAGAAAAAGATGATGAGCCGTTTATTGTGCTCATCGGATAGGAGAGATATTAGACAAAACGAAGTAAAACAAAAACAGCAACAAAAGAAACAAAGAGTTCCATTAATAGGAACTCATAACAAAGTTCACAGCAATGAATGTCTAGATTAAAAACCGCGTCGTTGCAGGAAGGGTTGCGCTTGGCATATCAGATTGTTCAAGCTCAGTAACCGCAAAATCGATAAAGCGCCGTACGACTAATGGCATAAATTGGTTACTGCGATACATTATCCAGCTGTGAAGTTGATAGACGACCCTCTCTTCACACAGAGGAATAAGCTTGTTATGGCTCACGAGTAACGCCCCTAAATGTACAGGTAATGCAGCAATCCCTAAGCCTGAAACACAGGCATCAATCAAGACTTGTACGTCATTGGTAACCAGTACGGTATCCAGCTTCTTCGGGTCAAAACCAGGCGCTAAACTGTGTTTAAACACTTTACCGCTGGGCAGACGTGTTTGAATATACTTAAGGCCGTCGAGCTGTGAGAAATCCTTCGGAACACCGACGCCACCAAATTCGGCGCCATCAAAGAATGAGGGAGCAGCGTAGAGTTTGAGTTTTGCCGTTTTGATTCGCCTAGCTATCAAGCTGCTATCTTCTAGCTCTTCACCAAAGCTAAAGCCGATATCGATATGTTGTTGAGAGAGGTTCAACTCCTCATTAGTGGTGATAAGTTCAGCTTTGACTTGGGGATACTTACCCATAAATTGATACACAGTGTTAGCCAACAACAGTGAATGAGCATTGGCTACCATCTGAACTCTTAGCTCACCAGATACCTCTTTTGTAGGTTCGGCAAGTTCAGTCAATGTTTGCTCAAGCTCAGCCAACATGGACTTCGACTTTTGATAAAAGACCTGCCCCTGTTCAGTTAAGCGCATCGATTTAGGTTCACGAGTAAAGAGCTTGGCACCAATTTCAGACTCTAGCGCCTTAATACGGCGACTAATATTAGACTTAGCTAGATCTAAGGTGTCAGAGGTTTTAACTAAGCTGCCACTCTCGACCACCTGCTGAAATAATTTGATATCTTCTGTCTTCAAACTTCACCCTTAAATCACATATACCATCTCTCTAAGGTACTTCATGTTCCAAAAAACTGACACATAAATCTGTGTTGTTCTATATTTTGAAACTCTTCAGTTAAATAAACAATTAGCTTATGAGCTCATCATCGGCTAAGTCAGCTCAGGTTTATGGGCATTGGGAGAGCACACTTATTAAGAGAGAATCGGACTTAGAAAAGAATAGGAAGTAGGAAGGTAACAGTGCTTTTCATAAATGGATAAGGCTGTTGCAAGGCAATAAACCGCAAACTAGCATGTTCACAGCTGCGGGGATATGAAGAGCTTAAGCGAAAGCTATTGAGTTGAGAAAAGATTAGCCGCTAAATATTGAGTCACTCAATACTTGTTCACAAAGCGCTTATTTAGAAGGTGTTTCAATAAACACTGAAAGTGAGCTTAGTAAACATCAGCTCACTCACTAATCGCCTAACTCTAAAATTTCACTGCGGTAGATATCAACTGAGCTATCAGCTTCAATGCCTATTCTATTATCTGAGAATACATTAATCTCGATATCTTTTAATTGCTGGCCCTTTTCATCAAAAATATTAGTAATGATGATTGATGAATTGGCCTTTCTGGTAAGTACGAGCATATGACCTCCCTGTATAAAAAGCTCTTCATAGGTGTAGCAATGAAGTCAGAAATTAGCAAGAAATAGCATAAAGCAGGTACATGACAAAGACATGTAGCTATTAAATATTATCGGCCGCTAAAGATAAAAAAGCCCCCACTCTCACAGCGAAGAGTAGGGGTAAAAGGAAATTTTTACCCAGTAACCACCTAGATCAAGGCTAATCCTTCAGACTATGCCGTGACCATTGAAAGAAAGACTAAGCCTAGCCCAACAGGGGCAACATAGCGGATTAAGAAATACCACACCTGATAAGCGATAGGCATCTCATCTCCATTAAGCTCATCAAATGTGATGGTTTTAGGTAATATCCAGCCTACGAATATACCGACGAAGATACTGCACAGTGGCATCATTAAGGTGGTGATGAAAAAATCAAAAACATCAAAGAAGGTTTTACCAGCAAACTTATCGATAAAGCCCAGAGGATGAACACCAGATAAAATATTGAATGAGAAGATTGAGAGTAGGCCTAAAGCCCAGCTCAGGCAGCCACAAGCGACAGCCGCTTTACGCCGAGACCATGATGTTTTCTCTCTGAGCCAAGCAACTGCACATTCCATCATAGAGATAGCCGATGTTAACGCTGCAAAAAACAGTAGTAAGAAAAACATTGGGCCGATAACACCACCGCCCGGCATCTGGTTAAAAGCAAAAGGTAGCGTCATAAACACGAGCCCTGGCCCACCGCTTGGGTCCATGCCATAGGCGAACACAATCGGGAATATCGCCATACCAGCTAGCAGCGCCACAAGTGTATCTGCGGTGATTATCGTCAGTGATGCACGGGGAATATTGGTCTTACGATCTAAATAAGCGCCGTATGCCATCAAGTTTGTGATCCCGACTCCTATCGAGAAAAATGCTTGGCCTATGGCATCGAGCACAACATCTGAATCTATTTTGGAGAAATCTGGAACAAACAGGAACTGAGCCGCCCGGTTAAAGTCGCCTTGAATAGCCGCAAAAATAACTAAACCCACCAGCATAATAAATAGTGCGGGCATCAACACCTTCACCGCTTTTTCGATACCCGCTTTTATCCCACGTGCAGACACGAATACCGTGATAAGCAGAAAAGCGCTGGCCCAGAGAAATAGCTCGCCAGCACTGGCATTTAGTCCATCGAAAGTGGCCTGCATCGCTGCATAATCGGCATTGGCAATCTCACCACTCCCTGACTTAAACACGTAGGCAATCGTCCATCCCCCTACAACGGTATAAAAAGAGAAGATGAGAATTGCGGCCGCAACCCCAAATAAGCCCATCCAGCGCCAGTTTAATGATTTCCCAGCTTCTTTCGCCACAGCAGAAATCGCGTTAGGTGGGCTCATCTGACCGCGACGGCCGACCAATAACTCTGCCATTAATATGGGAAGTACGATGACTAATACAGCCAGAATGTAGATAAGTACGAAAGCGCCGCCACCATTTTCACCCGCCGCATAGGGAAAGCGCCAGATATTGGCTAAACCCACTGCGGAGCCCACTGCGGCAAAGAGGAAGCCTAATTTAGATGACCACTGTTCATGTTGTGTTGATTGCTGCATGTCCTGCCTCGCTTTATTGTTATTTGCCTGCCTGCTTATCACGAGTCAAGGTGTGAGCAAGAGAGGCTAGCTCTTTTATCAGAGTCTCTGCGTAGGTAATGCTGAAACGGTAAACCTGAGGGTTAAATACGTTAATTAAGCTGATGTGCGATGTCGCACGAACTGCTCACGCTAACCTATTGCATTAAAAAGGTATCAGTTAACCCATTAACCAATACCTATTTAAAGCGATTTAGGTCACTGCATGTCGTTGGTTATACTGCGCTTCTTGCCAACGTCCTGTATCCATAATCTGCTTAATTTCAGCAATGGCATCCCAAAGGTCGACATAACGTAGGTAGAGCGGCGTAATACCAAATCGCAGCGTATCAGGTGCTCTGAAGTCTCCCATGATCCCAGCAGCAATCAGCGCCTGCATAATCGGGTACCCCTCTTTATGGCTCATGGCAACTTGGCTACCTCTAAGTTCACCTTTTGGGCTAATCACTTCAAAACCATACTCGCCACATTGCTCTTCAATTAGGCGGATCATCATGTCGCCCATGGCCAAAGACTTGTTACGGATCTGCTGCATGTCTGCGCGGGCACTGATCTCGATACCAATTTCTGATACAGACATAGTTAAAATCGGCTGAGTACCGCTTAGCATCTGCACTATGTCATCCGCCGGGGTATAGTCACGTTCAAATGCAAATGGCGCCTTATGTCCCCACCAACCAGTAAGAGGTTGTAGAGCCTTACCTTGGTGACGTTTAGCCACAAAGATAAATGCAGGGCTACCTGGGCCGCCATTGTAATATTTGTAGGTACAACCTATGGCAAAGTCAGCATTACAGGCATTAAGTTCAACAGGTAGGGCACCAGCGCTATGACACAGATCCCAGACTGAAATTGCGCCGACCTCATGGGTCAATGCCGTAATAGCCTTCATATCTAGCAAGCGTCCACTCTTATAGTGAACCTGAGTCAGACACACCACAGCAACACGACTGTCGATGGCCTTTACAATATCGTCGCCTTCAGCGAAAACGATTTCATAGTCACTATCAAGCTGCTCTATTAACCCTTGAACCATATAGTTATCTGTAGGGAAGTTACTGCCCTCCATCACTATTTTTTTTCGTTCAGGGCGTAACGTCAGTGCAGCAGAAAGCACCTTATAGAGGTTAATGCCAGTCGAGTCAGTCATAACAACTTCACCCGCATCGGCGCCAATTGTTGTCGCGATTTGATCGCCTATATGCGTGGTTAACGTAAACCAGTCATTGATATTCCAGCTCTTGATTAAGTCCACGCCCCATTGGCGACTGACGACATCTTGAGCACGGGCTAAGGCTTTAGTCGGCATCGCACCTAACGAGTTACCAGTCATATACACCACGCCTTCAGGCAAGGTGAACTCATCACGAAAATGAGCTAAAGGGTCTTCTCTATCTAAACGTTCGCAATCTTCACGGGTGAGGTATGTCACAGCTCTCTCCATCCTAGAAGGCCGGTAGTTAACTGACTGTCAGTCCACCAGCACTTTATTAATTTGGTTTTATTGTATTTATTTTCAATATTTTATTTTGCGCTTTGAATAGATACTAATCACAACTGATTTAACTTAAAAATAATATTAAGGTCAACAGGTATAACATTTTTAACATACCTAAAACCAGATGAAAAATGTCAAAGTTTGTTGCCAGTATCAGGCTTTAAGGTGTGTATGTTCGAAGGTTTGTGAGGCTTACGATTTATTGAAAAAAACCTGCTATCAAAAAGTAATAGCAGGTTGTTCAACGCAACTGGGAGGAAGAGTGAAAATGAAAGTTACACAATTTAAAGCCGTAAGATGAAGACTTCATATGCTCCCTAGCGCAACAGAAATGCTTGCCCTAGGGATTGACCCATAATACCTGTTAGCGATTGATAGGCATTAGTAGCGATGAGAGTCGATCACCGCTTTTCAGCGACACTCTTATCGGCAGCTAATGCCTGCTTAGGTTGTAGTGGCCAAGGGGTCGTTGGCGCATTAAAGCTTGGCTCACCTAATACCGGACTGGATAACACATAGATCCCGTGATTAGTGAACAACCAGAATAGATTACGATCATACTCAACATAGACACCATGAGATAAGTTACCACGGGCAAAGTCCGGTACGCGCTCTTCATTAAATGGTGGTACAAAGTAAGCCGTGATCTTAGGGTCTTTAGTGTCGGTTACATCAAACACCTGTAACCCAGCATTGTAGAAGTTAAAAGGTAAGATCCCAGCTTTAGGTGTACCAGGTTGTGTATAGTAGCCAGTACGCTTTGGGCCAAAACTGCCACGGCGCTGACAAAAGTCAGTAAACTTAGCATCTGCAGGTGGTGTTGGCCTTGGTAATACCCCTACAGCAAAAGGTTTTTCAGGATCACTGACATCAATCATATGCACATCTTTATATGGCTCGAAACAGTCTTCATTGAGTGGGTAACCACTGAAATACACGATCCCGGTCTTTTCAACTTGAGATACATCGATAAAGTCGCCCTCGGTACCTGCAACACTTGGGGCAAAATTCATATGACTAACCACTGTCATATTGGCAGGGTCAGATATATCAACAACATAAAATCCTAGCCCCCCCATAGCTGCATAGCCGTACTTACCGCCTTTCTCCACAGGAGTCGGGATAAATAGTGACATACGAGCGCCCATCCAAGAGGTGCGGTTGCCCGCCCTTGGGTTAGCCTTATAAACCGCTTCATGCTCTTTATCGAACGCGATTTGGCCTGGTACAGTCAGCTGATTAAGAAACTTAGGATTAGCTGGATCTGACATATCCCATGATTGATAACCCGCAGAATAGAGATCGTTGCCATACTCTGTCAGTGCATAGCTGGCATCAGGCGCTGCTGCAACAAACATGGTATCGCCACCAAAATACGCAGGAATATCACGTACGCCAGAGCCTTGTTGCTCACCAATTTTTGCATCGGGATGGTTTATATCGGTGGTACGCTCAGCGAGCAGTGTCCAATCTTTTGGTAGTGGACCATTCATCTCATAGACTTTAAAGCCTTTAAGATGATTGGCTTTTCGAATCGCTTCCACTTTTTCGGGTTCAGCCATCTTGTCATGAAGTAAACCAAAACGTCTTATCTCGAACGCTTGCACCATCACATACTTACCCAGCTTTTCATTAAACTGAATGGAAGCGGCACCAAACATATCATCTTCTGGGTAGGGATTATGTTCAACACCCTCGGGACCATTAGGCCCCCAATTCTTTCCGCGGGTAAACAGTAACTCTAACTTTTTCGGATTAGTAATATCGAAAATTTTAAGCTCTCGGCGCACGTACTGATATAGGTATCGACGTCCGTCAAAATCCACCATATTTTGCCAAGTGTGAAAAGGCTCAACTGTAATTGGATAATAAGCCTCTACTTTCATGTTCTTGCTGTATTGCTCTTTATCCCAATAATCAAGCAGACCATCAAACGGTTTACTTTCATAAGTATGAGCCGTCGCTATAGGATGAGTAAAAACCCCGGTTTTAGCATCCATCCCATAGCTCCCTTTAACAGGATCAACAGGCTTTTTATTACCGACCAGCTCACTGACATGCTTAACCCACTTATCAGTTACATTTTCGGCTTGACCACTCGCTGCTTGCGAGCTGAAAGAAAGTATCACTGCAAAACATGCAGCGGACAGAGTTGAAACCTTACATAAGGTAGAAACAGGCAGGTTTTTAATTGTTTTTTTAGCGCCTTTGGTTCTACAAATCACTTCGGTAGAATAAGCCATACTTCCTCTCGAATCAGTTGGTTACGAACAACACTACAGATAAGTGCCGATAACAATATCAGTTCGATTCTAAGAAAGCATTACATAATAAGATAATAATATTACCTGCCACGGTTATAGCTTTTTAGATATATCCATAACCAAGCAACAGTAGATTTTTCAAGTTGCTGATTACTGATTATGGACGCATCAGATATCTAATAGTATCAAACAAATACCAACTAACTACCGACTCTCCTAAGACGGTCACAACCATAGTTGTTTACAATTTGCTTACATCGTCTATTTACAAGTCAACCCATACAGGTATATTAAATATTGGATATTTTATTTTAATTACTTATTTACCATTTGTAGTTTGAGTAATGATTAATAATGTTGTCATCCAGCTCATTAGGCAGGGCCCTTCAAGGTTCGTTTGCTTAACTACCCTAAATTAATAATAAGAGTGACAACACAATGATAAATAAAATAACCCTCTCAATTTTCGCTGCTGCCGTTACAGCAACATCATTGGCACATGCCAAACAACCAGAGTTTTCAGATCATCACTGTAAAGCCGCAGAAACCAACGCTCAGCACTACAAAAACTTTCCATCAGCCTTGATTGAAGCCCAAGCCAGACATAAAAAAATAGCGAACGTTCACTCAGCAAGACAAAGCGCCGCTCAAGCGGCGCAGGGAAATGCTCATTCGCAGGATAGTAGTGACACCTCTTATATTATGGGAATATCAGCAACACCAAGTTATATCGTCCCTGTGGTATTTCATGTATATGGCACAGTGCATAATGGCGATACAGTCAATGATGCAGTCATTATCGATGCGCTCTATAAGACCAATGAGGACTTTCAAGGACAAACTGCCGACTATGCTGATATTGACCCTGAGTTTCAAAGTGTAAAAGACCACCTCAATATTGAGTTTCGCCTCGCTGGTATTGATCCCAACGGCAACCCAACGACTGGAATAATCTATCACCCAGAGTCATCAGGCGCGGGGAACTACTCAAGCTCAGATGTGAAAAATGATCACTGGGATAATTACAAGTATATGAATGTCTACATTCAAAATGACTTGTATGCCGATGGCGTCACGAACAACTCAGGAGTTGCTTGGTACCCTGATAGCGGAATGTCTGATGATGGTTTAGCACGTGTGGCATATAACGGCGCGTATTTAGGCACCAATACCGATGAGAATTTTCGCTCAGTACTCACCCATGAGTTTGGTCACTTTATGGATTTGATTCATACCTTCGAAGGCGGGTGCAAACGAGGTGCGGCTAAGCGCTGTTCACGCACAGGCGATGAAGCCTGCGATACACCACAGCAAAATAGTTGGCAGATGAACCCAGGTGATGGCGGCATTCTTAACTGCATGGGGCAGACTATCAATTGGCAAAACTTTATGGCTTATTCTGATCAATATGCCAACTTTACCCAAGATCAGGTCGATCGCATGATTAATGGTTTAAACAGCTCTTCACGCGCAAGCCTTTGGTCTGCATCGAACCTATCAGCAACAGGCGTTGCCAACTAATTAGCAAGCCTATGACACGCTCACTGGCCACCGATATGGCTAGTGAGCAAAACAATAAAAATATGATAAAGAACAGACCAACTCAACAATACAGCTCAAATACCCCTTCATAACTATCGCAGCGAAATACCCGCCAAATAGATTAAACGTTAAAACTCTGGCCATTCGGTCATAGCAAGATTAAAGCGTAAGCATATCCACTCTCAAATAAGTGCGAACATCTTTCTGCCTATGCTAACTTATACCAATTGATATTAGCGCTAGCTCCCCTCACACAAGGATCTGTTATGCCCGAGGAAAGAAAGAAAATCTTAGTCTTATTCGCCCATCCTTCCCAAGAGCGCTCGGAGGTTAATAGGCTACTATTTAAAGCGAGCCAAGAGCATGTTGACGTAACAGCAGTGGACCTTTACCGAGAGTACCCTACTTTTCACATTAATATTGACAAAGAGCAGCAACGTTTAATCGACCATGATGTGATCGTTTTTCTTTTTCCACTGCACTGGTATTCGACACCCGCCATCTTAAAGCAGTGGCAAGACTTAGTCTTAGAGTATGGTTTTGCCTATGGTGAAGGCGGCACAGCATTAAAAGACAAAGTATTCTTTTGCGCCACCACTGCAGGCGGCAGCGAACATGCCTACCAGCACGAAGGCTACAATCACTTCTCTATCCGTGAATTACTGCACCCGATAGAACAAACGGCCAATTTAACAGGCATGAAATACCTTGCCCCCTTAGTGCTATTTAGCAGTCGAAATGCCAAAGAAGAGGGACGGATCCCAGCCCATGTTCAAACATATAGCCAGCTTTTATCTGCATTAGCGAGTGATACTCTAGACTTAGAAAATGCGGCTTCACGGCCTTTACTTATGCGACCTACAGAGCAAGAAGCCGAATCACATTAGGAGAAGGTATTTATTATGACCGCTTATTTTATTCAAGCCTTTATTTACCTTTGCGCTGCAGTGATAGCCGTACCTCTAGCTAAACGCTTAGGGCTCGGCTCTGTCTTGGGCTACCTGATTGCGGGGGTCGTGATAGGCCCCGTTGTGGGCTTAGTAGGAAGTGAAACCAATACATTGCAACACTTTGCTGAGTTTGGTGTGGTAATGATGCTCTTTTTAGTTGGTTTAGAGCTCGAACCCCGCATGCTTTGGGGGATGCGTAATAAGCTATTAGGTTTAGGTGGGTTACAGGTAGGCCTCACTACTGCTGTCATTACGGCTGCAGGGCTCTGGTTTGGCCTCGTTTGGAGTGTAGCCTTGACGGTCGGTCTTATTTTCGCTCTGTCATCCACTGCTATCGTGTTACAAACATTCAACGAAAAAAGCCTCACTAAAACCGAAGGTGGGAAAAACGCTTTTTCAGTGCTGCTATTTCAAGATATTGCCGTGATCCCTATGCTGGCACTTATTCCGCTACTGGCTCTGCCTGAATTAGTTGAAAAGGCTCAAAGCCTTGTTGGCCAAGCAGCAGAACATCATGAGGAGCTGTCGCTCGTTGCAGGACTTCCTGGCTGGGCATATGGCATCACAGTGTTGCTCGCCATCGCCATTGTTGTCATCGGTGGTCACTACCTAAGTCGCCCCTTATTCCGTTATGTGGCCAGCTCGGGACTACGTGAAATATTTACCGCCACGGCGCTGATGCTCGTTATCGGTATTGCAGCCTTGATGAGTTTGGTTGGCCTATCACCTGCCCTTGGCACATTTTTAGCCGGCGTAGTGCTGGCTAACAGTGAGTTTCGCCATGAGCTTGAATCCAATATTGAACCCTTTAAGGGACTTTTACTGGGGCTGTTTTTCATCACAGTAGGGGCGGGTATAGATTTTGATGTACTTGCGAGCAATATAGGACCGGTTCTAGGTATCACTGCTGCAGTCATGCTAGTCAAAGCCTTAGTCCTGTTTCTGTTGGCTTTTATTTTTAGAATAAAAAGTAGTGACCGCTGGTTATTCGCGCTGAGTTTAGCCCAAGCGGGAGAATTTGGCTTCGTACTGCTTAGCTACACAGTGCAAAACCATGTTATACCAACCGAACTGGCTCAGATGCTCTCCTTAGTGGTTGCCCTGTCTATGTTCCTAACGCCGGGTCTGTTTATCTTTTTCGACAAGGTGATCTTACCTAGATACACCATCAGTGAAAACGATCGTGAAGCCGATGAAATCACAGAAAAAGGCACTGTTATCATCGCTGGTGTAGGCCGTTTCGGTCAGATGGTAAACCGTTTTTTACGCGCCAATAAGATTGAAACAGTGGTATTGGATCAGTCCGTATCTCAAGTTGAGAACCTAAGAAAAATTAATGTGAAGAGTTTTTATGGGGATGCCACGCAACCAGACTTACTTCATACCGCGGGCATTGAAGATGCCGCGATGTTAGTCATTGCTATCGACAATAATGAACGTGCTGTCGAACTGACGCAATATATCAAGCATACCTACCCTAAGGTGAAAATCTTTGCCCGTGCCTTCGATAGAGGACATCATTTTGAGCTAAAGCATGCCGGCGCTGACTTTATTGTTAGTGAAACCTATCATTCTGCACTAGAGCTAGGTAAAGAAGCGCTCATAAACCTTGGCGTTCATCCGTTTAAAGCTGAACAGAAAAAAGCGACACTACGTGAGCTAGAGCTTTGCTATAAAGACTCCCTCTATGAGATGTGGAAGAAAAATAGTGAAGACAGTAAATACAGCACTCACTTCAGAGAGCTATTTATCGAGCTAGAAACCGCTATAGCTAAAGCGATGAAAAGTGAAAGTTTTGATGAACAAGCTAAAGTTGAACGCGGCTGGACACCACCGCCAAAAGGCTATGAAAAACAGATGAATGAGCTTAGTGATGAACGATAAATTGGCGCTAGCTATTGAATAGTCATATTCAAAACACAAAAAAGCCACCTTGCGGTGGCTTTTTTATTTAAACAGTTTTTACTTATCAGCCTAAACTAACTTCATATCCTGAATGATTTCATGGGCAATTTCTGGTGTAGTACTGACAGGCTTTTCATGCTTATCAGCCTTTAGCTGACCTTTACGGTGCTTAAGCGCTGCATCGAGCTTCTTCTTTGCAGCCGCAATAGCCGGATACATTACATCGTTTTTCCCCGATGCAGAAATTCGACTACCTTCATAATTAGTGCGTAACTCAACCTGAAACTCTCCATGCTCTTTTGAGATGGTTACATCTAACGAGATGAGTGTCGGGAAGTGGGTTGCGATCTTGGAAAACTTTTCGTCCAAATGTTCTTTGATTGAATCTGTAACATCTACGTGGTGACCAGAAAGATTTATTTTCATAGGTTTTCCTTTTAAGAATTACTTCAATAATAGAACTGGGGATTGATGGTTTAAAACACAAGGGCTAATTTGAAAAAATTATTGATATTTTCTCTGCCACGCGTTTCTACTCTGTATTTTCCCACTCAATCTGCCGTTCTCAGCTCTGTATCTATTCTAACGTTTACTGTACTAGTACCGACTATAGACAATAAAAATGCTGACAAATTCAATGTCGTGCGGACTTTTTCATTTCATTCTTGACTCAACTGGCACACGCCACGAGTTCTTATGTTTCCCCTAATCTGCTTACATTCATATTTACTCCTCATATTTCCTAAAAGCAAGCACCGTCAATATTCAATGTCTAAAATTAAGACAAAACTAAGGTAAACGTCATAAAAATAGGCAAAGCGTCGAATTATTCCACAGATAAATGAGTGAATATTACAGGGCTGTTAAGCCTAAGCATAAACCATCACACTTGTCTCTGGAGTAAAAATTGGCCACTAGTTAACAAGTCCTGTCGCTCAGACTACTCAATCAGCAGCACACTTAGCCAAGCAGCTCCGCAAATCAATATCTTATAAATGTGAAATAGCTCTCTAAATGAAGATTTACACGTAAATACGAATGAAAATAGTTATCATGGGCAACTTGTTGGAGTAACATTATTCATATCATTTTGATGTTCCGTTTTGATAAATGGATAGAAAGATAAATTGGGATTAGTGAATAGTGACGATAGAGCAAGTGAGATCTTGGGTTGGTAAAGCGGTCACAAGCAAACGTGATAGTTATAATGTCACTGTCATATCACGAAGTACGGCAGCTATTTTTGGCGGTTACATACTCGCTGCAACGCTATGCAGCTTTATCGCAGCGGCCCTGCCCTTACCTTTGGTTGACGCAACATTAATAGCAACCATGCTTTCGTTCGGTTTTTACGCCGCAGCAGCAATAAGAGCATTTAGCGTCGCCAGCTCCCTCCAAGCTTGGTTAGAGTTATTGGGGTTAAGCTTAGTCATATCTCTTTTAACTCAGTTATTTTAGTTAACTCGATAGCCAAATTATTCTTACTTCGCATTTTTAAAAGCAAGCCAAGCTATTGCTTGATCTCGATATAATAACCAACTCTCCTTAGGCAAAATAATGAAAGATACCTTTTTTCGCACCATGACTTGGCTACATACTTGGGTTGGGCTGCTTGTATGCTGGCTGTTGTTACTGGTTTTTTTTGCTGGCACGTTAAGCTATTACCGCCATGAGATGAATTTATGGGTCAAGCCAGAATTACACTCAGGTACACTCCAAAACTACCAAGCGAGTGAACTTGAAAAGCAGATAAGCACAGGTCAAAACTATTTAAATGCTCACGCACAAGGTGCTAGAGATTGGCGGATCAACTTACCGACTGAGCGTAAACCTTATTTAAGTTTTGGCTGGCAATCACAACCTGCCAAAGGTGAGCGAAGAGGTCAGTTTGTCGAGCATATATCGAAAACCAACAGCAGCGAGATGATTACTGACGTTAGAGAATCAAAAGGGGGACACTTTTTCTATCGTTTGCACTTCAACCTGCACTATTTACCAACGATTGCAGGGCGCTGGGTGATCGGATCTTGTAGCATGTTTATGTTACTAGCCCTCATCAGTGGCATTGTCATTCACAAGCGTATTTTTAAAGATCTATTCAGTTTTAGACGCAATAAAGGCAGCCGCTCTTGGCTAGACGGCCACAATGTCAGCTCCGTCATAGCACTGCCCTACCACTTAATGATCACCTATACCGGGCTGATGACCTTGATGTTCATCTATATGCCATGGGGAGTAGAAACAAATTACGATGGTGATAATAGAGCTTTTCGTTCCGATTTAAATCCTGCCAGGATCCAAACTAAAGCCAGCGGAACAAAGGCGAAGCTTATCGATGCTACAAGTTTACTTCCTAAGGTAAAAAGTTACTGGGGAGAAGCGCCAATTAAACAAGTTGTGATATCCAACCCTTATGATGCTAACAGCCGAATTAGCTTTTATCGTCATAACAAACAAGACCTGACAGACAAACGCACTCAAATGGTGTTCAGTGGTGCTACTGGTGAGTTAGTCGTTATGACGCCATTGGAGAAAACAGCGACTCATGCAACCTATGACACCATGATATCTCTGCACACAGCAAGGTTTGCAGAACCTATTTTGCGCGCACTCTTCTTCTTTTGTGGATTACTCGGCTGCGCAATGATAACCACTGGCGCATTGCTCTGGGCAATTAAAATCCGCCAAAGCCAACAAAAACAGTTAGCGAAAGGACTGAAAGAGAGCCTAGGCCTTAGGCTTGTAGAGGGACTCAATCTAACATTTATTGCAGGTTTACCTTTAGCTACCGCGATATTCTTCTACGCCAATAGACTTATTCCTGCAGGGGCAAACAATAGAAGTGATTGGGAGGTACATAGCTTTTTCATCACACTTGTAGTGGTTGCCGCTATCGCTTGGAAAAACCGCTCTTTAGCAAGCTGGAGAGTCGTACTTGGGCTTGGTGCAATAAGCTTCTTAGGCCTGCCCATACTTAATGCGCTCACATCCGGTGTTAGCCTGTTCGACAATATCATAGATCAACAGTGGGGCTTAGTTGGCTTCGATAGTCTATGTATTGTCACAGGAGTAACACTGCTATTTGCGATTAGCAGAACAGTGCTCTTTGAAAGAAAAAAACAGCGCCCTAGCACTGCGCGAAAAAATGCAAAACCGACTAGAGACAAGCAAGTTGTGGCTTTAAATGCCACCAAAGGAGCTTAATGTGATCACAAGCCCAATGATACTTAGCATATTGCTGATGAGTTATATCGCGTTTGGTTGTCTAGCATTAGCGATGTTTTCACACTATAGAGACACATTTTCCACCTCGCCTACAACATTGCAAAGTCGTCTGTTTTATTGGGTAGGTTGGCTACTGTTGGGGTCAACACTTTTGCTCTCTATTAATAATATAGGTGTCGCATATGGCAGTGTTGTTTTTGTCGGAGCGATGGCGCCCGCAGGTCTACTGATCATTTTAACCTTAAGCTATAAGGCAAAAAGCTTACCTGTGTATATGCTTTTAAGTTTTATAAGCATGCTGGCTTTCTTAGGCATATCTTTTTTCTAATCGCTATTCTCTAAATGAGACTATTTATCTGCGAATATTAGCTTTAGCTACCAAATAAAACGTCGAGTTTTGATCAAGTTCAGCCTTTATTCAGTTTATAACTTGTACAATAGCGACAAGTTCAGACAGATTAGAGGCTGATATGCAGATTCACTCAAACACACCGTACACAGCAAATACGACTCCCGTTGCACCATCGAGTGTAAACCAGGCTGTCACGGCTGCAAATCAAGCTCAAGTTGCTACAGGCTCGCCTTTACCTAACATAACCGATACTGTGACACTGTCGGCTCAAGCTCTGGCACTGTCTCAACAGCCTCCCATGACAAGTAAAGATGCAGAAACACTCCCTGTTACTCCCAACTTGCCTAACCAAGGCGAAAAGGTCGATGACTACGTTGAGTTCCGTAAAGCTAAAGCTCAATATCAAGTCTATTCAGATATAGCTGGAATGGCGACAGGTAATAGCAACAACATCTCAGCGCCTACAGCCTATTATTTATCAAATAACGATGAAGCACGCTCCGCAGTCGTAGACAATAAAGCTCAGCAGCAAAATGTTTCTGCTATGCAAGCCTATGCACAAGCTTCACAAGATGCACAAGAGTGGTATGAATAGAGCTAGTCTTGCCACTGTTTAGCTTCCAGTACACTTACAACAAGACGCAGTATCAATATAGAAAGCTCGCCCTTTATCGCTCTATTTAATAAAAGCGAGTGCTAGCTTTCATTGTCCTGAGACATCTTAGCGCCAACTAAACTTGCGACAAGAATAGCCATGTAAAATTGCCCTGCTATCGCTTCCATATATGCCAGCGCTCGAGGCACAGGTAACGCTGGAGAGATCTCCCCGTAACCTACTGTTGTTAGTGTTATAAAACTATAATAGATCACACTCGTAAAGTTATCAGTCCAAGGCTTAACTTCTAGGCCGTTAAATGCAAGTCCAAATAGCTCAATATTAATCAAATACATGATGGCCCAAATCAGCCCCATCAAAAGAAATATACAGATTGAACCTATAATTTGATTACCAGTGATCTTACCGCTAAACAGCACTTGTTTTGCAGCTGTCCACATCGACATCAATAGAAAACCTAAGATAGAAAACAGGGTAATAAGGTCTAGGTTTAAGGTTTCCATCATTGAGCCTAATGCAGATAGAGCAGCTATCGATAACAAAAAACCTAAACCATTTCGATACCAGAGCTTGTCTTTACCAATCCCGATAACAGCCACAGACAGACAGATCACGGTGGTTGCGACGATCATTATCTGACCACCGTGAAAGAGTTGCTCGGCGATTGCCGAGCCTAGAAGTAAAAAAACAAGTGATAACAGAAGATAAGAGAAATTATCTTCTTGGGAAAGCTTCCTGCTCATACCGCTACTTAGCCTCGCTTTGAATCTCTTCCTCATCCACTGAGTCAGGCTCACTATCAATCCAGGCAATAAATAGCTTATAACCAAGCGCCAGTACAACAGCGCCAACAAATAGGCCCACAATGCCCGATAGCATCATACCGCCAATAGCACCGATGAGAATAACTAGCATAGGAATATCAACACCACGGCCCATCAGCATAGGTTTTAAGATTGCGTCACTAGCACTCACCAGTATGCCCCACACCATAAACATGATTGCCACAGAGGAGGACTCAACAGAGAAAACATAGGCCATAATCGGTGCTAATATAAGAATTGGTGGCAGCTGAACTATCGCTAATAACAGCACGATTAACATCCAAATCCCAGTTGCAGGAACCCCAACTAACCCCATGCCTATTCCTGACAAAATAGACTGTATTAGTGCAACACCTATAACCCCTTGAACAACACTGCGTACCGTAGCAACAGATAGTACTGAGAACTCCTCACCATGAGAGCCCGCTAGCCTTATTGCGATTTTATGGAAAACTTCGCTTGCCCCTTTGCCATTGGTAATAAACACCCCAGCAATAATAATTGAGATAACAAATTGAAGCACGGTCATCCCAAAGCCACCAAGCGCAGAGGCTCCTTTAGAAACAACAGATTTTATCTCTTCAGCATGTGCTTTAACGACGCTATCTAAATTCGTCGAGGACTTGTCCCAAAATTGGTATAGCTTGTCACCAATCAATGGCAGATCGGCAACCGATTCCTTTGGCGACGGGATGACAAATGTCCCCTCCTGCACCTCCCCGATAAAATCTTGAGTCCCTGTAACAAGGGCACCAGAAAATAAAAAAGTTGGCACTAACAATAGCGCAAGAGATAGCACAGTCACCAAGGCACTGGATTTACCTAAGCTTAAACCACTTTTACTTGCTAATTTTAATACTAATGGAGAAAGCGCAATCGCAATGATCCCCCCCCATACAATTGGCATGATAAAAGGTTTAACTATCTCAAAGCACCAGATCACCACCAAAAAAATCACCGCTATCTTAATAGCTGCATCGACCGCCTGCTTAGTAAAAACTTGTGATGTGTCACTCTGCTGTCCACTCATTTTAGCTCCATTAATATACATGCTTACTTGTTAACAATTGGTCAACCACTTAAATTAAAACTATAGGAAAGGCAATATAAAGGCAATATAAAATCAATAACCTACAACCATTAAACAGATAAAGCCAACCCTAACCAAAAACAACAAACAGTTCACAGTAATCGAATAATTACTCTATTAAAGCGTTAATGACCTCTAATATAATTCCAGGCTATAGCTTAGCTAAGGCAAAAAAAAGAGCGCTAAAAAGCGCCCTAATTTATTCGAGATGGGGTTAACCCTCTTTCTCGATAAAGTCATCAGTGAAGTCTGTCTTCCAGTACTTATAGCCCTGTACGGTAGCTTGAGCAGCCGCTCCCATTAAGTTCACTTGGTAGGTTTTTACACCGGAAACATCAACTGACTGGTTAGCAGATGCTTGATCGCCACTGCCTTCATACTCAGCACTTGCTTCTGCTTGTGCTTGACCTTCATAGCCTGACTCTTTAAAGCGATTCAGGGCTTCTCTATTCATAAAAGCTTGAACAAAAGCGACCTGCTTCCACCCTATACCTGCACCGACACCACCTGTAGCGAAGCGATAATAGGAGATGGCTCCCTTTTCATTAAGCACGCACACTCCACCACCTGTCGAAAGTGCAAACAAATAACTGTTACTACCAGTGCAAGTCACATAAGCCACTGAACTTGCCACAGCAGACTTAGCACCTTTGTGCTCACTATAGATCTCCTGTAATGCATTATCTATCTCTTGGCGCGCATTGGCTTTTTTCGCCTCTGGCGTACTTCCCGTTGCACAACCGGTTAATACAAGCGGAATAGTGATAACAGCAGCTTTAACTAAACTTGAAAGATTAAATTTCATAATACACCTTATAACTGAGTAAAAATAACGTGCAAAATAAACTGCATACTGCACAAAATTGTTGATGTTCAACGTTAACGCACACCAAATTGATTACGTAAGCTATCAGCTACAATCTCATCTTGGACTATAACCTCTACCTCGTTGTGACAATCATAATTGCAAACTAGATCTTGCTGAGTATCCTGACTTTCAATATCAAAGCTAGGATAAGCAATTGCTTTTGAGATAATCACGGTAAGCAATACTGCAAAAGTAAGCTTAATGGCGACACTCCATTTCATATGTCACCTTAATACTAGCTAAAAATAAGTATCTGACGAGCACCTTGAACGCTATGTTGTAAATACTAACTTATATAAAACAATATTAGTTACCATCTCACGCCACAGGTATTTGTCATGCTAATTTTGAAAACCGATATTAAAGAGTAAGTGCGCGATATTCTTTCATTATCTTTCTCACACTCTTCCACCAGCCAATAATTACAGCACTTTGTGAGGTCAAAAAAATCAACTCCCCCCAAATCAGCCCAGTGATGATGGCGGTTAATGTGCCTGAAACAATCCATAGGGTTGAGAAGATAAGTACAATGACTGCTTGTCCCATAATGCCTCCCACTAAGAAATTATCTGTAGTATAGAGTGCTTATAATTTTGATAGTTACCATTTGATGACAGCTGGGAGAGTCCATTTCATCATGATAGGCAGCAGAAAGCCTAAGCTCACTTACATTTATCGAAAATACTATTACATCAACTTGGCGTCAAATGGTAACTCAAGTATTCCAATGATCAATATTCTACTTACTCAACAGGATCTAACTTTGTAAGAGAGGATTATGACAACTCAATCATTAACTAATGATGCCAGAGAAAGAAGCAGTATCTTTCAAAAGCATAAATTTAAGCTCTATATACTCCTCGGTTTAGTTGCGATAGTCGCCGGCTCATTTGCTCTGTCATCAGGTTTTACTATTCACCATAAAAATATACCTGATGACTACTGGACAACGACTTCTGTACTTAAACATAAGCTACTCGATACAGAGGTCTTTATCGGCGCATTAACCATGATGCTTATCGTCACCATCTGTCTAGCGCTATGGGGCTACTGGAAACTGCACTGTTTACCTAAAAAGTACGCCGCGCATACAGGTCAGACTAAGCTGATCTTCTGGCTCTGTACTTTAGGTTTTTTCTATAACTGGTTATGGATAGCAGCAGCTCTGATCGTGGTCACTGATTGGGAAAAGATATATAACGCATTCAATAGGAGTACTAAAAAGTGAAAGAGCTACTTTATCCTTATATTTTTATCTGTTGGATACTCATTAAAACTGGAGTCGTAAAAAAGACTACATCGAATTATGCCACCATGACCATTCTTGGAGTCTTAATCAATGTTGCCGTTTTTTTTGCTCACCGCTTTTATTCGCCTATTGATCTCACCGACTCCTCAGTTGTTCGCGCACAGACAGCAGTTCTTAGTCCCATCACTGAGTCGATTGACAAATATTACATTGGCCATAATGAGCGAGTAACAAAAGGCCAGTTGCTCTATACCTTGAAAAGCCAAGAGGAGCAAAACAATGTTAATCAGCTCAAAGCCGATACGGGCGTTATTACCACTCAAATTACTCAAACAGAAACTGATCTTAATCGTCTTACACAGCTTGAAGGGACAGTCGCACAGCGTGATATTGAGACTATTGAACTTAAACTGGTTGAACTTAACTTTCAAAAAGAATCACTCGACGCGCAACTTAGTCAGGCAGAGTTTGAACTCAGTCAACTTGAGATCCGAGCTCCCTTTACAGGAGCCGTTACCCGACTAGATACAGCAGAGGGTTCACGGGTAGGTAACATTCAGTTATGGAATACTGAGACAAAAATATTAGAGATGCGGATCCCAGATCAACTATGGGCTCGAGTTAAACCTGGTCAGTTCGCCGAGTTTTATGTCGATGCATACCCAGGACACATTTTCAGAGGCCGGGTACATTCACTCGCCTTAGCCACAGGTGAGGCGAGAGGGAATCATGGTAGTCAAGAGCAGGGAGTTGCTCAGCAACTTGTAAACAATGGAAAAAATATTGGCCGTACTGTATTGATTGAATTTAACGATCCAGAGAGCATAGAGATCCCAGTTGGTGCAAGGGGCTCGGCCTGGATATCTACTGAGAAGCCATTCACGCTGCTTGGTCCAATAGATATGTTAGGAGCTGCAACGCTTAGACTTAAAGCGATGAAGAGTTTTCTAGGTGCATTTTAATGAATAGTTTCAATCTATTGAATCAGCATTTTACGGTAAGCACGTGGTGAGTGGCCAGTCATGCGCTTAAAAGCCCTAGAGAAATGTGCAACATCTGAGTAGCCTAAGGTTGACGAGATTCGAGTGACGGGGATTGTAAAGTCAGCCATAAGCTCCATGGCCTGCGACTGGATAATCTTATCCACGACTTCAGAATAGCTCACATTTTCTGCCGCTAGTCGGCGCTGCAACGTCCGCACACTTATATTTAAAATGATCGCAGCTTGCGCTATAGGTAAACGCCCCATTGAGATATAGGGAGTAATCGCATCACGAAAAGAGTGTAAAAAGAGTGAAGGGGCTAACGCTGGATCTTGGTGTTTCTTTTGGACCCAGCCTACTTTCAATTTCACCTCCTGCTGGAGTTCGAGATCAGTTAAGCTGATAGCACAAACAGCTCGCTCAGTAAAAAATTGAGTATGCTTGAGTAAAAGCGCATCTTTAATTGATTGAGAACTGCTATACCGCATTACTATATCTCTTGGTCCCCAATCACTGTGAGTAAGACCGCGAATGAGTTCAACCATAAAGATCAGTGCAAACTGCTCTGCAAGGTGATGACTATGTTCTATCTTCTGCCTTCGATCGCGTATAAACCAATTACGGCCAACTAAATGCCTGAGCTGAACATTCGTATGAGTGGTTTCCGTATTCATAAACTCAATAAACGTATTGAGCGCTTCTCTTAATGTCGAACCTGACTCTATCCGGCTAATGTACCTTGGAATAAAAACGTTTCGACAGGCATACCAAATTAACTCACCGTATTTTTTTTGCCCCGCTTTATCGTAAATAAGCTCAAGCAAATTGATCACAGCATTTTCAGGTACAAAATCAAATTCGGTATCTAAAATATTCTCAGGTAGCCCAGCCATTGAAATAAGCGGATAGATATCTCTATCCAGTTTTCTTAACTGATTAACTAAGGTAACTGTGTACTCTGCATTAAATAGAGGAACAAGCTGAGCAGGGTTTGCGGCGGGCATTGTGCGCTCCAATAGAGGCTAAAACAATAAAGCTAAACCTGCTTTTTCAGGTTTAGCTTCAAACTGTTATTGATTAAAACTCATAAGATAGCGTTAGCATAGGGCCATGAAAGCCATAGTGAATACTGGTTGTCGTGTGCTGACCTTCTATATCAGCTGTCACTTTATAGTATTTATAGGATAAATCTGCGGCAAACTTACCTTCAAAATTGTATTCAATACCACCACTTAAATCGATAAGCTCACCCTTAATATCATCAATTTTTATATAAAAATATTGGGCATGACCAGTCACACTCCAGCTATCAGCAAATTGATAATGAGCCAGTAAGCCAAGGTCGGGAAGCGGCGCTGTCATATCAGTAAACACGACACTATCCGGGTCAACATCTACAATGCCACAATTATCATCAACACAAGCCCCTATTTCACCCTCAAAGCCCAGCTCTAACCACATTACGTGGAGGCCCGCTGTAAAAATCAGATCCCATTGATCATCTTTATAAAAGTCATACCCATAACCAATACGCGCAATGTCGACATTGAATGTGGTAGTGATCTCAGCGCCGAGTTGAATCGAATAGGTTTCATCAATATCTGGATTGGGGTGGTCAAACTCATAGGGTACAGTGATATTTTTATTGGTTGCATCACGGTGTAAACGCTTCCAATCAAAGTAAATTCCGTGCTGGTCGTTAAACCAATATGCAACTTCAACAAAAGGGAGAAACTCACTCTCAACTAGCTCTAAATCAGTTTCAAAATCAAGCTGAAACTCTTTATCTGTTAGTGGGCTGGTGACATCCATGCCAGAGTCTGAATTAGAGTAAAACCCGCCTACTGCAATCTTAAAGCGGCTTTCATCAGCACTGCTAATTGGTGATAAAGTTAACCCAGTCGCAAGCAATAGCGGCATCCATATCTTGTTAAACTTAGCGTTGAGCTGCATATCCCTACCTCTCAATTTTTCTTAAAAAACGCCAGTCTCTGCTCTCTAAAAAAAATGAGGCAAAAACCATATAGGCTCCAACAAGCATCAACTGCAATATCCGCATATAGAAATTTTCAGCAACGCCCTTATCAGCTGATGACGCTGTTGAGCCAACGACAACAATAAGCGCAGAAAATATAGCTGCATATAATGGTGCTTTAGTTGGATCTTCATAGATCTTTTTCGCAAATAATATGGCGGCTAAACTTGCTAAAATGACATAGAAAGAAAGCTCTGGAACTGTCACTAACAAATTATAGAAAACAATGGCTAATAAGCCACCTATTCCATTAGTGATGAGGAGAAACAGGCTCACTTTGACACTTTTATCTCCCGCAGCTTGCAAAGAGAGAATTGCGATAAATATCATGGTGAGCAGTGCACCGGATATCTCAAGTAAATAGAAGAAACAGATAACAGGGAAAGCTAAGATCAGCGCCTTAAACGATTCATAGGCTCTATCTTCAGAAGACTGCTCAGGCATTGGGTGTTGCTCTCGTGTCTCAGATAGATCAGGAAAAAGAGCGTGCAACAGCGTAAATATCGCCACAGCTACGACCCCAGAAAAGCTCAGCCCAAACCCAACCATGAGTGCCGCTCCTGGCTGCTGTAACCCAAGGTAAGGCAACAATAAAATGGCAATGATCAATACTGTGGCAAAGAAGTTCCATTTAGGATCACTAAAAAGATAATATGCCCACATCATCACCATTGCGATAAGCGGTAACAACACAAAAGGATACTGTGTAGGGCCAAAGCTCACCATCCAAGCGATGAAGATGGTGCAGATCATCGAAAGCAATAGCTCATAGACGGTTTGTTTAGTGGGTTCCTGTCTATCAACTAAAAACTTGGCAACGAACACAGGTACAATAAATGCTAACGGCCAAGCGAAAGCTGCAGAGATCGCAATGGATATCGCGATCCCTAATGTAAAACGCAGTACCTTACGGGTATAGATCTGCTCCTCTGTCGCGGTAGGGGCACTACCTAACATAAGATAGCCAGCTCACTAAACGTATCCACGCCTTACCAAATAGATTAAACAGACCACCATCAGAGGTGTAAACAATGACATCGGCTTGACCACCTACACGCTTCAACCCTTGTGTTTCATCACCAGTGATTAAAATCGTTACAGGAAAACGTTGAGATTGTCTAAGCCAACCACTCTGGCCAGCTACCTGTGCTAGCTTGCCTGTTTGCTCACTCTGCCCCCAATCAATACCGTAATCAATATTTCCTACCTTGCCTTTAAAAACTTTGCCAGGCGCATAGTCCAGTGCAAATTCAACCTCGGCACCAGGCTGCATATTACCGAGACTGTTTTCTCTAAAGTACGCCTCTATCCACACATCTTCAGAGGAGATAAACGTCATCAAGGGTTGTCCGGCATTAGCAAACACACCTTCTTTGAGGCGAAAATTAGACGCACCGCCATCTGTAGGTGCACGTATCTCTGTTCTTTGTAGGTTTAACTCAGCTTGTTGTAGCGCGAGTAGTGCAGATTTAATATTAGTATTGTTCTCGCCTTCAGCCCCAAGTCGCTCCTCCGCTTTCGCTAAGTCTGCTTTTGCAGCAGCAACCCCAGCTTCGGCGCTCGTCAACTCTGCATGAGCATTATCGGCATCAGCTTGAGACATTACCGCTCTGTCGACCATAGTAAAAATACGTTTAGATTGAACTTGGGCATTTTTATAATTAGCAATTGCATTGGTCACTTTAGCTTGAGCCGCTGCAACATTTGCTGTCTGTGCTCCCATGTTTTGGCCTGCCTGCTTAAGCTTTTGCTGAGCAGTTTCAAGGGCTATTTCATAATCTAATGGGTCAATTTTGGCTAATAAGTCCCCCTCTTTAACTAAGGTGTTAGGGGTGACCGAAATATCAATGATCTCTCCAGAAACTTGAGGGCTAATAGGCACAACGAACGCCCTGACACGGCCAAGATCGGTTGATGGAATAAAGCGGTCAGCGATAAGGTGAAAAGTAAACATCACAGTTGCAATGATTAGTATCGCGTTAGTGGCTTTTCTAATCTTATTCGTCTTTGATTTACTCTCATCAACACCCGCGTCATTGGGAGCATCAACCGAGGTCTGTGCTGGCTCTACTTGATCGTGTGTAGTTTGACTGCCTTCACCTTTCTCACTCATTTGCAATTCCTATCCGTTCAAAAAAGTATGCAACTCATTACCGATTAAATTCAACTTCAAGCTTGTTTTTAATACTAAAAAACCAAATCAACCTTAACAAAAGCACAACCCAAATGACACACAATTCAACATTTTATCCCTAAGGACCCGATATAAAAAAGTTGTCGTAACCCGCTATTTTTACGTCTTACAGGCGTAAATAGTTACCCTTTCGCGCCAGTTTAAGTGGGGCTCTTAATAAGTGAAATGGAGAATATGGAATGAGTGATACAGAGGAGAACAAGAAAAACGGAAGTTATCAGCCTGGGAACTGCTTGGCTGATAACCTCCTAAAATAGTACTTCTGGTGAGGAAGTCTAAGCTTGCATATTAGGACTATCTATTCGTTAATCCTTAATATCATCAGCCATACCAGTTGATGGGATTGGCTGTGCTTTAAGCGGTAAAATGGGCTGCTTAATCAACTCATCTTTTAGATAAGAGATGGCCTTATCAAGTTGGGCGTCAGTGCCAGTGAAGGTCGCATAAGGTAAGTTATCCACCTCTATATCTGGGCTCACCCCTCTCCCCTCAAGCACCCAACGTCCGTCCATTGCATATTGAGGATACTCAGCGACTCGCGCCATGCCTTTATCAGTTAAACCATTTCGGCCCGATAACCAGACTCCAGCACCTGCCGTTTGCTTACCAATTAATGGCGCAATCCCCAAAGCTTTAACACCCGCAGAGAAGGTTTCTCCATCCGAATAGGTCAATTGGTCAGTCAATACCACCAAGTGTCCACGGAACGTCTGCTGCATATTTGTACTCGGTGTTCCGCGTGTTGGCTGCCAAAATGCCCACGTTCTGCGCAGCAATTTTTCAATGATCCAGCTATCGATATTACCGCCACGATTGCGGCGTACATCGATGATTAATCCCTCTTTATCATAGTTAGCATAAAATTCACGAGCGAAGCTGGCGATATCACCACTGCCCATGGCATAGAGGTGTAAATAACCAAATTTGCCTTCGCTACTGTCACTAACCTTAGTACCGTTATGATTAACCCAATCAAGGTATCTGAGCTTAGCATCTGTGCGTATGCTGACTGGTTTTACAATAGTCTTATGAACTTTGCTACCACGCTTAACCTCAAGCAGTACTTGCTTTTTCTCTTGGTTACGTAGATAACGTGTCACATCAGCAACACTCGATATCTGCTTGCCATTAATCGCAAGAATAATGTCGCCAACTTTTGCATCAACGCTCACTTTCGCAAGGGGAGCAGCTTGAGATGGCAGCTCAGGGTCATTTTGATAGATATGAGCTATCTCTACGCCATTGTCTGTCTGCTTTAGGCGAGCTCCCAGACTTGCGGCTTTGGCCATCTCACTGTCTTTAGCCAGATCCCCGCCACGAACCTGCGAATGTAGCGAGTCCAGCTCTCCCATCATCTGCTTAAAGAGATCATTGAGTTCATGACGATCTGTCAATCTATCTACCATTGGCTGGTATTTAGCTTTGGTTGCTGACCAGTCGAGACCACGCATTTTTTTGTCATAAAAGGAATCTCGATGCATCAACCAAGCATCTTCAAACATCTGTTGCCACTCAAGCTTAGGCTCTATGGCAAGCTGCCATTGTGCGATATTCACCTTGGCATTGTTGAGCTCTTTAGGCAGCTTATCGCCAGCATCAACAATCAACATCTCTTTACCGCCATGGTTGGACTTACGCAAAAATAGTTTCTCCCCGTCAGCCGACATACCATAGCTGGCAATATCTTTAGCAAAAGTGTCTACTTTGGGGTTGAGTGGGTTGAACTTCACTAACTTTAAGCTTGGTTTACTTCCGCGAGTCACTGCACGATCGAGAAAATAGAGACCATCATTATTCATCGTTAAGTTCGAGTAGTTGCCAGCTGCAACAGGGACTTGCCAGAGTCTCTGGCTCAGCCCTTTCCAATCTACGCTCACCTTAGTTGCTTCGCCCTGCTCTTTGTCTTCACTCTGGGCTTGTAAAAGCTCATTTGGTTTTTGAAAAGCAAACCTCGCATCTTTATCTAGTGCCAGAGCAAAAATCTGGGTGCGTTTGTCAAACATAGGGCCTAAGTTACGATCGCCCCAAGGAGAGGTTGGTGTAGAGTTAAACTGCCTATTAGATAGGAAATAGAGCCAATTTCCGTCACTGCTAAATGCTGGCGAGAAAGACTCATACTTATCACTTGTTAACGTTTCAGCACGCTGTTTACCCAGAGAGTACAGCACGACTTGGGGTCTAGGCTTACCTATTTCAGCTTTGGTCACTGCTATAAATTGGCTATCAGGAGACCAAATTACATCGGTATAGGGACCTAATCCCTCTCCATCAGTAATCACCTTTTTATGGCGATTTTTCTTTAAGTCCAACAACCATAAATTGCCATCATAATCATCACTGGCAATGTACCTTCCATCTGGCGATACACTCAATGACATACGTAATGTATAGCCATTATCCGTTAACTGTTTCGAATTGGAACTACCATCAGCGGCAAAACGCCAGATCTCCTGCTCCCCTGATGCATCGCTGATACCATAGACCCACTTGCCATCTGGGCTTAACACCGCATCTCTAATGCGACTACTACCTGGTAATGCAATCTCAATTAAGCGAGAGCCATCTGTTGCAGCAACTGCAACGTGGCTTCTTGCGGTGATCACCACCTTGCTGCCTGACGGAGCAAGGTGTGTTGATGTCGCATACTTCATCGGATCATTGACCCAATGTACACGGCGCTGCGGAAAATCAGAAACCAGATTAATATCTAAGTTACGAGTGGTATTCGCTGCAATATCATAGAGCTTAATATCAGCTCCTTGCTGGAATACAATTCGACCATTATCAATGCGTGCACCACGTACCTGCCAATCAGAAAATTGAGTGTGCTGCTTAATATCTTTACCATCTAACGCCATAGACCAGATGTTGTCATTGCCGTCATTATCGCTGACAAAATAGAGGCGATCATTCCACAACATAGGTTGGCGCACAGAGCCAATATGACTCTGCGTTAATAGCTCTGCTTCATGCTTAGCACCGAGTTCAAAACGCCACAACTCTCCCTTTGCACCACCTCGATAAACCTTGGCGTTATCCCCTGTGGTTTGCAAACCAAAGCGAGTGAAGTAGAGGTACTCCCCCTTATTATCAATAGTGCCTTCAATAGCATCCGCTAAAGGCAGATCTGCCGTTTCTAACGTATCAGGGTTTACACTTCTCAGTACCCAGTAGTTAGCAGGGCCAAATGCATTGTCCGTGGCATATAAAACATGACCATCAGCTGTCCACCCTTGCACGCGAACACGGCTATTCTCAAAGCTCACTCTTTTGGCTTGCCCGCCAGAGATAGGGATAATATAGACTTCCTGGCTTCCCTCATAATTGGCGACATAAGCAACCCATTTACCGTCTTTCGATATTGTCGCCCCTAGCTCCTCAGCAGGTAAGCTAGTCAATCTTTGCGCCTGCTGCTGACCTAACTGCTTGGTCCACAGATCTCCCTCAGCCGTAAATACTAAGGTATTTTCATTTAAGGCCGGAGCACGGTAATAACCAGGCTTTGTGGAATCAGATGCTAAAACAGATGAAGCACTTAGACTGCCAAGCGCTAATAAAGTACAGGCAACAGAAAGACGAAGTTTCATGATTGGCTCGTTATTTATTATTAATAGAATTTTTCAAGGCCAACAAGGTAGCAAACTTTTATTAAAGCAACAGTAAAAATTAATACATAAATCATTAGCAAATGTGTACAAGTAATCAGCCCGACTATACTCAGTAGATGTCTTGGTCAAAAGATGGGCTAATCAATGAAAAGTGAGGAGGTAGATAAGCAAGCATCAGCGCCGGTTTCTCAAGAGACTGAAGAGGTTAGCCTAGATTTCCCCACGCCTATAAGACAAGATCCCGTGATTGAAAAACTGCTAAAAAAACTCCCCCCCTCCTTAGCAGGCAGTTACTCAGATGAACAACTTCAAGGCATGCGAGTCGCCCTAGGCGATCGCACTTGGGGCACGCACTTTATCGATAGTCGAGGCACCTTTGCTTTTCCATTTGTCCCTTGGCGCTTCTATTATGTCTTCTTGCTCGGTAAGAACCGCAGAGCCTATACCCGCCGAGAAAAGCATGCCTCAATGCTAATGTTTATCGGCTTGGTCTTAAGCTTTATCTTGATCAGCGTATTACTTGGCATACTCACACTCTATATTCTAAAGTCTGCACTTGGCATCGACCTGCTCGAAGGCACATCTTTAGGCGTTTGGGACTGGGTTCGCGAACTATTTGATTGATAAACACAGATGCAGCCTACGTGTCTAACTAAAGAGGCATATGTCATTCGCAACATACGCCTCCTTTCCCCTTAATCCTGTTCTGTCTTGGCTTTTAACTCCTTCCAACGCTGATGCTCCGGATGGTCCACTTGATTAAGCTGAGGGTATTGCTTGGTTATCTTGATGATAAGCTTCTCAGCTTCTGCAAATTGCTCAGTGTCTATTAAGCGCGCAAGGTGATTCAACATCTGCTTCGCACTCACTACGGCTTCATGCTGTGGCATTAACTCAACGCTTGGCGCATCAACTCCTTTTGTTGCACTTCCATCGAACTGATAGGACTGACCAGCCTGCTTCAGACTTGGCTCAACTCCACGCTCGAGCTCTGCAGGTGAAGACGACATCGCCCTAGGCATCATCTGTACTTGATTAACTTCTTGGCTCGCAGCTTGATTCGAATCAGTGGCCTTAGAAGGCACTCTATCACTCTGTACACTAACGCCTTCTGCAGCTGAAACAGGCTCATTCATCTGCATCATCATGGGCATAGCATCATCGGATAAGATCTCTTGCGGGCTTTGCGGATTCAACATGATGACAGTCACCACCAGCATCACAGAAGCAGCTGACGAGAGTACCCAGCGATTTTTACGCCAAAAGCTGTTTTCGACCCGAATAACCTTATCAGCACTTTTATCAGTCTCTAAAGTGTTATCTTGTTGGTTAGCCACAGAGGGGCCGTTTTCGGCGCAGTTCTCTTTCGCCAACTTAATGATGGCATCATCAAGCTCTTGACTTGGTAGCTCCTGCTCTTGCAGTTGATACCAGGTCTGTAGATCACTGTCGAACTCTTCATTGAGTTTGTTAACGGCCTTATTTTTACTATCTTTCATCTTGCACCTCCTGCCACTTGTTCATCACACAGGATTTGAGCCCTTGATTAGCATAACGAATGCGGCTTTTGGTGGCTTCGAGTGTCACGCCAACGATCTCAGCAATAGCCCCAGCAGTGAACCCAGCTTCCATATTAAGCAGTAACGCCTCTTTCTGTACTGTCGGCAACAAGGCTATGCATCGCTTTAGCAAGTTCGCTTTGACACTGTCTTCCATCACTTTATCAGGTGAAAACTCATCACTAGGTAAAAAATTGTCACTATCTACTGCATCGCTGTCTTGCTCATTACCAAATTTTTCGCTAAATAGATCGACCGGTTTAACGGCTCTTACATGATCGATAAGCAAGTTGTGAGCAATCCGGTAGAGCCAAGTCGTAAACTTGGCCGTAGACTCGTAACTTGATGCGGCTTTTATGACTCTGCCCCAAGTCTCCTGATAGAGGTCTTCAGCAAGTTGAAGATCACCTATTTGACGAACGAAGTATCGGTATAGTCCACCTTTATGCTTTTGGTACAGAGATTCAAACGCCCTGCTATCCCCTCTGGCATAACAGAGCATCAGACGTTGATCCTCTTCAGCCTCAATACTCTCTTTCCCTAACGGTTCAGCCACACATCTCTCCTGCTTCTTTCTGCTTTCCCTTAATCCAATCAGTACAACAGGTGCCCTGTCAGTCAAGGAGAAAGAGGTTATCGGTAGACTACTCATTGAAAGTTTGCACGCCCTGAACCCCTTTGTCTATCTCAAGCTGGCTTTGTGGCGACTTTATGTGTGGTGCGATGTATTTAGCAGGTTTGCTTGACTCAAGATTAATCTGGCTATGAGCTTTAGACTGAGCAAACGGCTTAACACTTGGTTTATGGATAGGAAAAGAGTTAACCTTCATCTCCACCACAGGAGAAATGAGTTTGTCGCTTCGTACGTTGCCCTGCTGTGAAACACCTTGCTCTTGCTTGGCCAACATCTCAGCGGTTTTCGCTAGCTGAATAAACTCATGACGATATCCAAACTCATCAGGGCCTAATGCTGATTGCGCGATGTCGATGACCTTGGCATAGTCTAAATCATGGGTGTAATGACTGTGATTTAACAGCTGGCCAAGGCCCGCGACTGCTGCTGAAAACCTATAGTCATCACTGGCTTGAGCGAAGCTGTTAACCGATGATTTCTGGGTTATTGGCTTAGATATTAATCGGCTTGCCTCTTCACCTAAGGGCTTATATCTCAGCTTAACAAAGGCTATCTCTTCTCGGCTGTACTTTTCCCTACCCGTGGTTTTATCCAAACCATACCTAAGGGCATCATTAGCCTGATTGGGGCTATCGACATAACTGAGTTCATATAAGGCCGTTACGGTATGGCCCGCACCAATTTCGCCAGCATCAACTTTGTCATTATTAAAGTCTTCACGATTAAGCGCTCGATTTTCATAGCCTATTAAGCGGTACTCTGACACTAAGGCCGGATTAAATTCGACCTGCACTTTGACATCTTTGGCAATCGTCATCAGGGTTGAACTTAACTCATCAACCAATACTTTTCGGGCTTCATTAAGTGTATCTATGTAAGCGTAATGACCATTACCTTTATCAGCGAGTTGCTCCATCAGGTGATCATTGTAGTTCCCCTGACCAAAGCCTAATGTCGTTAACGCGATACCTTTATCACGCTTTGCTTCTATGAGTGATATCAGCGATTCATGGTGAGTAATACCTAAGTTAAAATCACCATCGGTTGCCAGGATAACTCGATTAACACCACCCTCTATAAAGTGCTGTTCTGCTAGCTGATAGGCCTTTTTTATCCCTGCGCTTCCATTAGTTGAACCTTGCGCCTTTAACTCATCTAAAGCTTGTGAGATCCTTTGAAAGTCATTACCTTTGCATCCATCTAATACGACTCCTGACGCCCCGGCATAGACGACGATTGAGATACTATCTTGCTCACTGAGTTGCTGAGATAGCATCTTTAATGAAGTTTTTAGCAAAGGTAATTTATCTTTTGAGGCCATAGAGCCCGACACATCAAGTAGAAAGACCAAGTTACTCGGACCGATTTGAGACTTATCTAATTCAAAGCCCTTAAGCCCGATTTTAAGTAACATTTTATCGGCATTATAAGGTGAGGCAGCCAGCTCAGTATGAAGGCTAAATGCGTGTTCATTGATTGGCGATACTGAATATTGATAATCAAAATAGTTAATCATCTCCTCAACTCTCAGTGTGCCTTGCTGAGGTAAACGCCCTTGATTTATCCAGCGTCTCAATGTCGAATAACTACCGGTATCGGTATCGATGGAGAAAGTCGACACAGGAATTTCACCAGCAACCATGATGCCATTGGCGACTTGACGCTCAAAGTTATCTCGAGCTACGGCTTCATATCCATGCGGCTCTCTAGGCATACTCATCTGGCCCATTGCATGAGTAGGGCTCAAAGCCTTCATTTTTTGCACCTGCGCAGCAACCGGTTTACCTGCAGCGTAAACATCAGCTGACTTTCCCTCAGATAACTCATGTTGCGATCTTAAGGCGGGCATTAGATTATCATCTTGAGCTTGTACTTCATGAGATGCAGTAACTTGAAAGCGCTGCACAGGCTTACTTTCCAGTTCGGCTTGGTGAGCTTTCTGAACTTGCTCAGGCACTGGCTCAGATTTTACCGTTTTATCTTCTGTTTGCTGACCATTACAAGCCGACAAGGCGAGAAACAGCGACACTGAGATAAGCGACAATCGATAACGTCTATTCACTTGTTGGCTAGCGTGAAGAGTATTAATGGAGCAGGTATTTGGCTTGTTCATGAACTTCCCCTTTCATCTGTTGTTTCTCTTATTAACGAGAACAGATGTAAAAAGGGTTACGTTTTTACAGTGACGCAGATATTACTGAGTAAACAATGAGTCTAACTTTGGTTTTAAGAGCTCAGCCTCGGTAACTCCAAAATGGTTAATGTGCATATCAATGTAGGCTTGACTGACCCCAGGCTTAGTAAAACTTGAATTTATCGCATCAATAATAGCGCCCCCTTTGATGGTTTTTGAGCAAGCAATATAGCCTAACATTAACTCAGAAATGTCCGTGATGGGCAGAGCGATAACCCGCTCGTCAATACCTTCATCTTGCAGATAACCTTCAATTGAAAGCGTGTACTCAAGAATTCCGTCCAACCTTCCTGCCAGCAGCATATCGACTAACTTATCAGAGGAATCGATGCCACCTCGGGTAAAAATATGCTTAGCGTATTTTTCAATTTGAGCATCTAACTCAACCCCATAGGTTCGAGATTTAACCACGCCTAACTTTAATGCGGGGTTATGCTCAAGCTGCTGAAATGAAAATGGTGATTTAAATCGACTTTCATTGCGAGCAAGGGTTATCAACCTGATCGGAGGAAAAACAGATAATGGATATTGGCTATATTCGGCGATATCAAGCCTATCTGCAGTTTTCAGCTTATTCATCACACATGCATTATCTAGACGAATCAGCTCAGCCCAAGAGCGGCTCATACTCACCTGCTGATAACCAACCGATAGCTTAATGGGACTTTCAACACGGAGCATATTCCAAATACTAATGATTAAATTGTCTTCACCATCAATTGAACCGCTATAGGTTTCATTTTCACCTAAAATGATCATCTCTAATGTCTTATCTTTAGCTATCGCTGACAATGAAATGATTACACCCAAAATCAAGACTAAGATAATACTGACTGCTCTCATTGACTCCTCCTACACAGACAAGAGTGCTTGTTGATTTATTGCTGACAGCCCCTCCCTTAACCAGTTAAGTATGGCTCAAAAGTAGTAAATCCACCTTTTGATGGAGTGCGTATATACAGAGGCCGAAAATGCGCCTAATTAAGAGAAAATAGCGTTCTCTCAAGCAAACGGTACATTTGTTAGCAAAGCTTCGAATAACAGACTTCTATGTGTATAATCGGGCGCAAATTTCGAGTATGTCATGTTTATTTAAGCTCACCCTTAGAAGGAGTATGTATGAAAGTTGGTATCATTATGGGTTCCAAATCTGACTGGCCGACCATGGAACATGCGGCAACAATGTTAGATACATTTGGTATCGCCTATGAGACCCGAGTTGTTTCTGCCCACAGAACACCTCATCTGCTAGCCGAATACGCTTCAACAGCTGCAGAACGTGGTATTAACGTCATTATCGCTGGTGCTGGCGGCGCGGCGCATCTACCGGGAATGGTTGCAGCATACACTAGCTTGCCTGTACTCGGCGTGCCGGTAAAATCTAAAGCCCTTAATGGTATTGATTCATTACTCTCAATCTGCCAAATGCCGAAAGGTGTTGCAGTAGGCACTTTAGCTATCGGTGACGCAGGCGCTGCCAATGCAGGCTTATTAGCCGCTCAAATATTGGGCTCTCAGCAACCTGAGATTTTTGAGAAGATTGAGGCTTTTCGTCAGCAGCAAACCAACACAATATTAGCTAACCCAGATCCTGCGATTTAATATGAACATATTAGTTTTAGGTGCTGGGCAACTAGCACGTATGATGAGCTTAGAAGGTGCGCCGCTAAATTTGAATGTGCGCGCCTATGATGTTGGCTCCAAGAAAATAATTCATCCTCTTACCCTCGAGGACTTTAACCAAACTCTAGAGCAGGCCATCTCACTCGTTGATGTGATCACCTCAGAGTTCGAGCATATCCCCGACGATGTATTGACCTTGTGCTGCCAAAGTGGAAAGTTCTACCCAGGTAAAGCCGCAATTAAAACTGGCGGCGATCGCAGTATTGAAAAAGCCCTTCTCGATACAACGGGTGTGCCTTCTGCTCCCTATAAATTGATCACCGAAAAACAACACCTGTTAGATGCTGTCCCCTTGTTAGGCTTACCTCTGGTAATCAAAACGTGCCAAGCGGGTTATGATGGTAAAGGACAGTGGCGTTTAAAATCATTAGAACAACTTGATTCTGTTTGGGATGAAATGGCTGGTTTTATTGCTAGCGGTACACAAACCCTCCCACACACCATTATTGCTGAGAAGATGATCCCCTTTGATCGTGAAGTCTCTGTGATTGGCGTGAGGGATAAAAGTGGTAATGTAAAAACTTACCCTGTCACTGAAAACCAGCATACCAATGGCGTATTAACTTTATCGTTAGCGGCAGCAATGGATGATAATATCCAGCAACAAGCGATAGATGCATTTAATAAGCTTGCAGCCTCTATGGATTACGTCGGTGTATTAGCCATTGAGTTTTTTGAGGTAGCGGGGACCTTAATGGTTAATGAGATCGCACCTAGAGTACATAACTCAGGTCACTGGACTCAGCAAGGTACCGCATGCAGCCAGTTTGAAAACCATCTGCGTGCAGTTTCAGGATTACCTATGGGTGATACTGGTATTCAAAAGCCTAGTGTGATGATCAATGTATTAGGTCAAGCTTCAATCTCAACACAAGTACTCGAGATTGCAGATGTTAAGAGCCATTGGTACGGTAAAGAGCAAAAGGTTGGCCGAAAAATGGGCCACATCAATGTCTCTGCTGAAAACAATCTAGCACTGGGTAAGAAATTAGCGCAACTGGCAGATATACTGCCAGAGCATGATTACCCCGGCGTACGTTCAATGGCAGAACGATTGTTACAGAGTTAACGCTAAACAATTGATATAGCCGAGTTCATACCTAAGGTGTAACTCGGCTTTTTTATGTCTAGACAGTTTTAACCGAAAAACAAACGCCAAAGCCAGGAGGAGTCAAGATCTTCTTTGCAACCTCTATATTGCGCTGCATATCGTTTAGAACGTGAGTCGACTCTATCGGCAACTTTAATTAGCCAAGCTTTTTGGTTGTAGGTTTTACGCTTATAGCCCCCCCAACCTTCATGGTAATTAAGGTATTGATTCCTAGCATCCCACTTTGACACACCATTTATCTTATGGGTTTTATAGATAAACCAGCCCATAAAATCCATCGCATCATCAAAGTTGCTTCGGCTCGACCAGGAGTTACCTGTTTCGCGAACGTAATCATCCCAGGTCATGGTTTTTGCTTGAGCATAGCCATAAGCATCACTGGCTCTACCTATAGGGATAAAACCAAGAAAATACTCCATAGGTGGCGCCGCATTGTGCTTAAAGGAGCTCTCTTGATACATCATAGCCAAAGGGACATGCACTGGCACGCCCCACTTCTCTTGCGTTTTTTGAGCTGCACTGTACCAAGAGCGGTTCTCTTGATAGATCGAACATAAGTTTTCAGGATCTTTTGGGGGAGGAGTTGCACAGCCAGTTAATACGAGTGCGATCACTGCCGCACAAAGAAGGGAATACCATTTCATAAATACAGATACCATCTGGTTAATATCAATAACAAAAAAGAGCGACTCAAGTGTCACACTCTTGAGTAAAAGAAGCAATTCCCCGATGCAATATCTGCTGATTATTAACGACTCGCTGTTATTTTTTTACCTCTCATTCACACTCTGTTGGCTCTTCAAGCCAGATCATAGGTTGCCAGAAGCCATCATCATTGCCACGGTATCGTTTATCGGTATTAAATTTTGCCGCAAAGTGATATCGACGATTTGCTTCAACCTTAACCAACAACTCCTTGGGTGTACGGGCTGCAAGTTTGACTTTTAAAGAGGGCGCACTGATTAACTCAGCAAATGTAAACCTGTATTCACCAGGTGAGAGTTGATAGTTAGGCTTAGAGATCACTGGCTTACCATCAAGATGGGTCACCACAGCACGATAAAGGTCATCTTGCTGATCAGGCTCTAGATAACCAGACACGAAACCACACTCAAGGCCTTTGTCAGGCTGTGAAGCACAGCCTGACAGCAAGATAAGTAGCGCTAAAGCTAACTTAGCTCGCAGCATTAAAGTAATCATCAAGGTATGTCGCAAAACTCTGCGTCGACTCCGCTTCCATCTTCGCTTGCTCTAATAGCGAATCTTTTGCAGCTTCTTGATAGCGAGTTACCACAGATTGAGGCAGCTCATATTCACTTAAGGTTTTATGATATTGCTTGGCCAGTTGTTTAACCCAACAGCCATGGTCAATCTCATCTTGCTTAAGTGCTTTAATGATCTGTCCTGAAAGGGTGAGCTCAGGATCATTTACGCAGGCAAGCCACTTATCTAACGCTTCGCCGTATTGTTTATCTGTGTCGCTATCTAGCAGTGCAGCAATTGACTTTAATGAGCTAAAGAGCTCTTTCATCCACTCTTTTAAAGCGACTGGCTCGCCATTTCTGCTTAATTCAAGTCCAGGTTTACGCCCTTGAAGAATGACACTATTTAAGTTGGCCGCGATCTCCTGCTCTTGGATATCCCCAGTTTTCTCTGAATCATTCAGCAGGCAATGCAGGAGGAACATATCTAAAAATCGAATTTGTGAAGCCTCAATCCCTACTGCACTATAGGGATTGACATCAAGGGCTCTAACTTCAATATATTCAACCCCAGCTCTCGCTAGAGATTCTGAAGGTTTCTCACCATTTAAACCTACACGCTTAGCTCTGATAGGCGAGTAAAATTCATTTTCAATTTGCAGTACGTTGGCGTTTAACTGTCTAAATTCGCCATCGACTTTAACCCCAATTTCTTCAAAACTAGCCGAAGGCATATTGATTGCCTTCTGCATCCCATCTAAATATTGCTCTAGGGAGTCGTAGCTAATGTTTAACCTTTCCTGCTCTTTATTGGTATAACCGAGATCGCTCATTCTCAAAGACGTCGCGTAAGGAAGATACAGAGTACCGTTACCCATCTCTTCAAATTCTATGTCGGTTTGTTGGTCTTTAACAAAAGAGCGGCACAGTGCAGGCGATGCACCAAACAGGTAAGGCAGTACCCACACCATTCGACGATAGTTGCGGATCAACCCTAGGTAAGATTCAGAGATAAAGTCAGTCTTCGACGCTTGTTGATCACTTAACTGATATAGCCTATCCCAGAGAGAGTCTGATACCGAAAAATTAAAATGCACACCTGAGATAATCTGCATCTGAGCACCATAACGATAGGTTAACCCCTTTCGATATAGTCGCTTCATCTTACCTGTATTAGACGTACCGTAATCAGCAATTGGGATATCAGCAACCTCACCAACAAAACAAGGCATGCTAACAGGCCAAAGTCCCTGTTGATCAAGGTTTTGCACAGTAAAGGCGTGTGTATAGGTCAGATCTTCCAACAAGCTGTCAATATCACTAAAAACAGGAGTAATAAACTCTAGTAGTGACTCGCTGTAATCGGTAGTGATCCTTGAGTGAGTAAGGGCTGAACCTAACGCACTAGGATGGGGATCTGTTGCAAGGTGGCCTGAATCATTAATTCTTAATGCTTCACGCTCTATTCCACGCTGCATGCCTTGTAGTGCTTGACGACCTACTGGATCAGAAAGGTTGTCGATCAGTTTATTGAAAGAGTTCAATATTTTATTCTCAAGTTTTGTCATCATTTAGGCTTGTCATGGATAGACCCTCTTAGATTGAATCTTATTTCAAAATACAATCATGAGAGAAAACGTCTCTGCCAAGTCTGCTTCCTAGCTAAAAATAACGGTATCTTGACCTAGAAAAGATACCGTTATTTACTGCCTCTAGATATTGGGTCTAAATTACAGATTACAACTCTAAAGTTTTCACTGGATATCCAAGTGCTTTAATATCCGCCTCAATCGATGCCTTATCACCCACAATTAATACTACCATTTTGTGAAGATCTAACTGTTTCTTAGCGAGCGTGTTTAACTCATCTTTCGACACAGAGTTAGTGATCTTGGTCTGCTGCTCAGTGAAGTTATCGTCCAGCTCGAAACGTTGTATACGGCGCATAAAGCCCGCTTTTTGATAAGGAGTCTCATAATCAAGCGCTTTTCCTTGAGAGATAGAAGCTCGCATAAAGGCCAGCTCTTCATCAGTCATACCAGATTGGCGATAGGCTTTGATCTCTTTAACAAACTCCACTAACGCTTCAGAGGTCACATCACTACGCACACTAGCCTGAGCTTGATAAACGCCTAGCTCAATTCCACCTGCAAAAAAGCTTCTCGCGCCATAGGTATACCCTTTATCTTCACGTAAATTCAGGTTAATTCGGCTATTAAATGCACCGCCTAAAGGATAATTCATCAGGTATGACTTAAAGTACTCACCCGTTGCATCATAAGGTAAAGCTCGCTTACCGATCTTAATCACAGATTGCGCAGCGCCAGGTTTATCTAAAATGTATATTTTACCGCCCTTAAGCTTAGGCAACTTTGATAAGGGTGGCAGAGGCGTTGCAGCACCTGACCATTGGCTAAAGCCTTTGAGTTTACCCAGAACTTCAGATTCACTTAGGTTGCTCACTGCAATAATTTGGGCATTGCCAGCGCGATACTGCTCTTTATAGAAAGCTTTAACATCATTGAGTGTCAAAGATGAAACACTTTCTAAGGTACCACTACTGCTGACACCCAATGGACTTTCACTGCCGTAAAGTAAGCCATCAAAAGCTGTATTGGCCAAGAAATTAGGGTCAGACATCATATGTTGTAAGCTTTGCAGTTGCTGCTGCTTTAACCTATCGAAATCACTGGCCTTAAAAGCGGGTTCAAATAATCGCTCCTGCACTACGGCTAATGTTTCATCAAGACGAGATGTCAGGCTCGAAACTTTGATATAACTTTGATATGCACTTGAGCCAAATGTGACACTACTGCCTAGCATCTCCAATGCTTGCGCCAGCTCCTCAGAGCTACGCGATACACTCGACTCATTGAGCATAGCAGCCGTTAAACCTGACAGACCTGCTTTTTCAACAGGAACCAGTCTATGGCCACCATTGAGGTAAATAACCAATTCAACTGTAGGGGTCTCTTCACTTTCAGTCCCCATCACCTCAATATTATTCGCTAAGCTTCCCTTCCAAAGGGTTGGTGATGAAAGTACAGGCGCAGGTCCAGCCTCAGGCATCTTAGTACGGTCAAACGATGAAACGACTTGCTTGTGCTCCTCAAGCCCCTCAACTGCAACACTTGAAACACTCAATGCTGGCGGCGTGAAGGTATCTTCATGGGCAATAAGCTTATCTTGCCCCTCTGGAACAACGCTCATGACAACCATAGGCTTGTTTTTGATGTACTGATTAAAAACACGCATCACATCGGCTTTAGTGACGTTTGCATAACGCTTAAGATCGGAGGTGATCATATCTGGATTACCAGAAAACGTCTGGTTAAAGGCCAAGGTCGATACTTTGCCAGAAACACTTTGCAGTCCAAAAATAGTGCTAGCTTCAAATTGGACTTTTACTTTCTCCAGATCATCATCTGTCACACCACGCTGCTCAAATTCTGCAATAGATTCCTGAATCCGCTGCTCGATATCAGCCAAATTGCCACCTTTGGCAGGGTTTGCTAAGGCATACATAGAAAATTGACAAGCTAACTCTTGGCAAGGATGACTGACACCCGCTTGAACGGCATAGCCATCTTTCACTAAGTTTTTATAAAATATTGATGTTTTGCCCCCACCTAAGATATTTGAAAGCAGGTCTAATGCTGCCTCATCTTGATGGCGAGCATAGACTGTGGGGAATGCAATACGTAACAAGGGAAGATGTACTCTATCTTCCATTGAGATATAACGGGTTTTATCTAAACTAACGAGCTGCTTTTCATCAGGCTCAACCTTGGGACCTGATGGGATCTCACCGAAGTATTTATTGACCCAGGCTAATGTCTGGAACTCATCAAAATCTCCGCCTATTGTCAAAGTCGCATTATTTGGACCATACCAACGCTGGAAGAAGTGCTTAACATCATCTAAGTTAGCTCGTTGCAAATCTTCAGGCCAGCCAATAACTGGCCATGAATACTGGTGTCCCTGAGGATAGAAAGCTTGGTTAAACTGCTCACCCATTCGCCCATATGGCTGGTTATCTATTCGTTGAGCGCGTTCGTTCTTGACCGTTTCACGTTGAACTTCAAACTTCTTTTCAGTCAAGGCAGGTAAAAAGAAGCCCATTCGATCTGACTCTAACCAAAGCATCTTCTCTAATTGGTTGCTAGGCACAGTTTCGAAGTAATTTGTTCTATCAGTATTGGTGGTACCATTGAGGGTGCCACCTGCTTCAGTCACAGTTTTAAAATGCTGTTCGTCACCTACATGTTGTGAGCCTTGAAACATCATATGCTCAAACAAGTGGGCAAAACCCGATCGTCCTTCGAACTCTCTCGCTGAGCCAACATGATAGGTCACATCGACATGCACTAATGGATCTGACTTGTCTTGATGAAGAATAACGGTAAGGCCATTGGAAAGTTGGTACTTTTTATAGGGAATGCCGACTTGGGATTCTGTAAACTTAACCGTTTCTAGTAATGTTACACCTGCTGGTAGGTTTGAAACGGACTCTTGATTCGCACAGCCAGCCAGAGCTGAAGAGATCGCTACAGCTAATATCCATCTTTTCAATGTTTTCTCCTTAAAAATAGTCTATTTATAGCTCATATAGGTAAGCGCGGTGTCGAGTATCACCCAACACTTTCAGTTGTTTATTACCTACTTTAGTCCTTTAACTGAGTTCTTTAACCGAGTTCTTTAACCGAGTACTTTAACCGAGTACTTTAATCGCCATTAGTATTCACTCATAAGGAACTGGCTTGGTCAGTTAACCGAACCAGTGCAGAGTAAATGCTGCGACTAAAAAGTAACGTACACTTTTACCTATTAGTATCATCAGAGTCGACCTCAGCAAAGGAAGTTTCATCCATCCGGCTAATAAACATAATAAATCACCAATAATCGGCGTCCAAGCTAATAATAACGACCAATAGCCGTACTTTTGAATAAGTGATAATGAATGCTTATATCGACCTTTAGCCATCTCCTCTGGACTACGAGCAAATCGGCCTAATGTTCCTAGATAATAGCTAGTGATTGACCCTAATGTATTACCCAAACTCGCTAAAATAACCAGCGCAAGCCAGTTTGAATTATCGTCATTGATCAATGCGATAAGTAAAATTTCTGATCCGCCTGGCAACAAGGTCGCAGCAACAAAAGCTGCACTGAACATCAACCATAACTCTGTCATAAATGCTTACCTAATGAAAAATCGTAATTTTTTGTTATTAATGAAGAAATAAAAACCATGTTAACCACTCGTTAACTCGTAAAGTTATTAAAACAAACTCAATTATCACAATAAGTTATAACGAAATCGGTTTGTTTTGCAACTAGCTCTATCTATACAATGAAAACATCGGATAATAGCGTTATCGCCTTGGGCGTTTGAACAAGCACACGATAGCGCTAAACAATTTTTTGAATATTAATAATAAAAAATACTTGGAATAACAAAACATGTGGCAAACCATTAAACAGATCCCTTTTTGGCAAAAAGTGCTTGCAGGCTTTTTTTTAGGGGCAATGATAGGTGTAATTTTTGGCGAATCAGCCACTGTACTTAAACCTTTAGGTGACCTATTTATTGGCGCCATCAAGATGTTGGTTGCACCTTTGGTCTTTTGTGCCATCGTTGTCAGCATCACAGCTTTAGGCTCTCAAGTGAGCTTGAAAAGATTGAGCTTTAAAACCTTAGCTATGTTCATGTTCACAGGAACACTAGCTTCTCTCATAGGTTTAACCGTCGGCTCCCTTATTGATATGGGCGGCACTATGGATCTCGTCGCAACTGAGGTACGAGAGCGCCACGTCCCAGGTTTTGCTCAAGTACTACTCGATATGATCCCCGTGAACCCATTTGCTTCTCTCGCTGAGGGTAAAGTACTGCAGATCATCGTATTTGCGGCACTGATTGGTATTGCCATCAATAAGGTAGGTGAAAAAGCTGAACCTTTAAAGCGTACCTTCGAAGCCGGCGCTGAAGTGATGTTCCAACTGACTCGCATGGTTTTACAACTTACTCCGATTGGCGTATTTGGCTTAATGGCGTGGGTCGTAGGCGAATATGGCTTATCTACTCTGTTGCCTTTAGGTAAGTTTATTGGCGCTATCTATTTAGCTGCACTCATTCATATTATTTTTGTTTATGGTGGCCTGATAAAGTTCGCTGCTAAGTTGAGCCCAATTCAGTTCTTCCGTAAAGCGATGCCAGCTCAAATAGTGGCTTTTACAACTGCATCTAGCTTTGGCACCTTGCCTGCGAGTACAAAATGCACAGAGTCTATGGGCGTTTCAAAGCGTTATGGCTCTTTTGTATTGCCTTTGGGCGCAACCATGAACATGGATGGTTGTGGGGGTATTTACCCAGCGATCGCGGCCATTTTCATCGCCCAGATCTATGGTATCCCATTAGATATGACCGACTATATGCTTATCGCTGTTACAGCCACTGTCGCCTCAGTGGGCACCGCAGGTGTTCCTGGTAGTGCCATGGTTATGCTATCAGTCACTTTAGGCGTGGTAGGGCTTCCTCTGGAAGGTATAGCCTTTATCGCTGCTATAGACCGTATAATCGATATGATAAGAACCAGTACCAATGTGACTGGCGATATGATGACTGCTGTGGTGATTGGTAAATCTGAAGGTCAACTGGACGAAGCGCAGTTTTATGCCGGTGATGACGAAGAGCTTAAGCAAGCAACAAGCTAACTCAGTCTCAAATGAATCAAGTTGTAAAACAAGCCGCTAATGCGGCTTGTTTTACACTAATCGCCTATTCAGCAACTGATATTTAGTATTATACTTACCACCAATACTCCCAATCCCTTACTAGGTACATAATGGCAAAACTCTTTCTGCTTCCTATTATCCTCTGCCTCATATGGACCATCTTTTTACACTTTAATGGTGTACCTCTAAAACAAGGTAAGAAAGGCTTTATCTACATTTTAGCCATTAGCGCTACTGTTATACTCTCCCTTGGTTTTCTTCTCTGGCTCACTGCTGAACAAAATATAAGGGGTTAACGGCTCAATTTCCCTTTTCCAGCTCCCTTCATACTCGTAGCTCGTTTAATTTTAAATGGACTATAGATGGCAATATTCGGCCATCTATAGTATAAGCACACTCGATTTTATTTATGTAAACCGATAACACTGGAACCAAACATGTCAGATAAGTTTTTCTTTAAGGGGCGCCAAACCCCAAAACCTAAGCATGAAAGCTATGGCTATAACACTAAGCGAGTAGCGAAACTTGGTACTAGTGATAACCCCTTAGCGCTGTGTGTAAACTCAGTTGAGCGTGAAGCTGAAATACAATTAGTGATTGCTGAGCACCAGCTTCAAGCTAATATCGAAGTTAACTCAGAGAAAGCTGAAAATATCGCAGAGCTAGATAGTGTACTCAATAAACCAGTTACTACCCGCTTCGATAAAACACCGAAGAGAAATGACCCTTGCCTATGCGGCAGTGGCAAGAAATATAAGAAGTGTTGCGGCTAAATAAAGCGCCCTTCTGTTGCAGCTGTTAGTTTAGGGCTGTAAAAGAAAATGCCACTTTCAAGGAAAGTGGCAACTATTGCACCCTGCTCAGCTTAGTTCTTTTTAGCGTTATTTAAGCTCAGGGGATTTGCGATTCTAAATATTGTTCAAATTACTTGAAATAACATTTAAATGCATCTCTAGCTCATCTTCTGTTTTTGGCAGTGAATCAAGCTCAAATGAGAGCGGACTGCTACCGTTAAGCATAAACACTGAACTTTCCCCATGATCGTAGTGAAACCATTTACCATTGATACATAGGTCTGTATAGCAATTTGGTAATAACTCCATAAGTACACCCCTTGACGTGTTGATAATTCAAGCAAGCCTAAATATGACTTACCTCCGCAACAAAGAGTTGCACATGTGATATCGATCACCTTTATAAGACCTTATATGGCGTAGAGGTACCTTGATCTAAATCAACCCTCCTCTGATTAACCTATCAGTTCAGTGTCATGCACCATACAAAACACTATATAGCCATAGAAAATCCTGCAATTTAAGGATGAAATGTTTGAAATCCACCATGAATCAGAGGAATAGATAGAAGAGTTGAAAGGGATGAACTCTAGGTTAAAAACTGCATGTGTACTGAGGGGGAAACTGGTAGAACTAGAGCATTACTTTAAGTAATTACAGATCCGATAAATGAGGCCATCAAAATCAAAAGGCTTCAACAAAACTTCGTCCATTCCAGCAGTTTTACAAAACAGGGGGATCTCATCCGAAATACTCGCTGTTACAGCAAATATGGGTACTCTGTTACCATTAACTTCACTGTCTCTAATGGTCTTTGTCGCCTCAAAACCATCCATTATTGGCATTAAGCAATCCATTAGAGTGAGGTCTATTTTATTTGCATTAAAGATATTAACGGCTGCTACTGTAACAACCTATACAAATCAAACTGATGCTATAAAGTAATTACCACCAAACACAAAAAAAAGCCCATCGAATGATGTAATGCTATTCGGATAAGCACTACTGCTTATATTTAAGTGGATAGCGGCTGGGTATATAGAGCACTGAACGTGGATATGTTCGGTGCTTTCTTTTATCTGGAAGGATAAAGTGTTTTATATCGGCCCGCATTTGCTTCAGCTTAGCTGGCAACTTCCCATCAGGTGATAAAGCAAGCCATCTTAATTGAGTGTCTATCAAGCTTATCGCTGCGGTAAAGCTAATACGGGTGGGTGCAACTTTGGCTTCTTTTGCTATCGCTACCATTTCTAAGCGAACCAGATTATAAGCGATAAG
>NZ_MPHJ01000023.1 GCF_001957125.1 Shewanella sp. UCD-KL12
GGTAGAGAGCCTTCGGGTTCAATTGGACTTGACTGAGAACAAACTACATAATGCGCTCGCACGTGAGGTACTGTTACTTGATCAAATTGATAACATGGAGCGAGAACTAGCAAAGTTTGGTGTCAATAGTTGATTTTATTTAGCTGATACCTGACTGCTTTATGTCAATTTATTCCTATAGGGGCGAAGTCAATTATTTGGGTAAGAGTGAGTTATATATTTTGACTGTAATTCATTGCTGTAAAAGAATTTTAATTAAGGCTATTCAGAGTCAATTGATTATACAATTCAACGATGCAAACGATCTGTGGCCCGATGATCCGGCTAACACTTTACCGACAAAGTTCACTAAGAAAAAAACACTAAGCGCAAAGACCTAACGTTGAGACGTAAGGCAGAACACTGCAAGTAATAATAGATTTATCGGAATTAAGATGACAAAGAAAGAGACAGTAAAGAAAGCCGTGCCTAAAAAAGTGACTAAAGCTGGGGCGAAGCGAGCAAGTACTGCAACAAAGAGTAAGGCTAAGTCAGCTATAAAAGCGAGCTCTCGTAAAAAGTCATCTGGCTGGGGACGTAAAATCTGGTCGATAGGCTGGAAGCTTAGCATTATTGTTATCGCCGCCGTGACCATCTATTGCATCTATTTAGATCAGATCATTGCTCGAAAATTTGAGGGGCAAAAATGGCACCTTCCGGCGCAGGTATTTAGTCGCTCAATGGCGCTTTATCCTGGAGCTGCAGTGAGCCATGGTCAGTTGATCTCCGAGCTCAAACTGCTTGGCTATCGTAAAGTCGCGAATCCAAGACAGGTGGGAGAATTTTCAGCTTCCAAAACTAAAGTCGACCTTTGGCGCCGTCCCTTCCTACACCCTAAAGGGGACCAGGCTGAGCAGCGAGTGATGATCAGTTTTGATTCGCAAGGTGTGAGTGCTGTGTCACGTGCGCAAGATCAACGTCAATTGGCCGTTTTTCACCTAGAACCTGTGCTGTTAGATCGCATTATTACAGGGGATGGTGAGGACAGATTATTTGTTGATAAAGATAAGATGCCATCTTCAATCATAGATGCGTTAATTCTTGTCGAAGATAGAAGCTTTTATGAGCACCACGGCATTAACCCATTTGCAATTGTTCGTGCCTTAATGGTCAATATCAGTGCTGGGCGTACCGTTCAAGGTGGGTCTACCTTGACACAGCAATTGGCAAAGAACTTTTTTCTTTCAAGTGAGCGCTCGCTGATCCGTAAAGCACGTGAAGCTATGATGGCGATGATTATCGACTTTAGATATGAGAAAGATGAAATCTTAGAAGCCTACCTCAATGAAGTGTATATGGGACAAGATAAGGCGCGTGGTGTACATGGTATGGGGCTAGCTTCTCAGTTTTACTTTGGCAGACCCATCGCTGAGTTGACCTTATCGCAACAGGCGTTTTTGGTTGCAGTGATTAAAGGTCCATCCTACTACAATCCGTGGCGCTCCCCTGAGCGTGCGCAAAGCCGTCGCGACTTAGTATTAAGGTTATTACTGGAAGGAGAGAAGATCTCTGTTGCCCAGTATCAAGCTGCTGCAGAGTCTCCTTTGGGGTTACGTAAGTCTGATAAACCTGTGCATCAGAAATTACCAGCATTTTTTGCTGTAGTGAAGCATGAGCTTACTCGACGTTTTGGCGACTCTTTATTGAGCCAATCTGGTATCAAGGTATACACCACTCTTGATCCTATGGCACAAGAAGCGGCTGAAAAGTCAGTGAAGAAAGTGATGGCTCGCCTAGGTAAAAATGATAAAGATCTTCAAGTGGGCATGGTGTTAACGGATAAGGTCAATGCTGGCATTGCCGCCATGGTCGGTGATAAATCGCCTGGGTATAAAGGCTTTAATCGCGCGGTTGAGATACGTCGTCCTATCGGTTCATTAATGAAACCCTTTGTCTATGCCACTGCGCTGGGGCAAGGAGATAAATATACGCTAGCCACGCCACTAAAAGATAAGCCTATTACGCTTAAAAACGGTCAAGGGAAAACCTGGTCACCTCAAAATGTCGATAGAAAATTCCGCGGTGAAGTGCCCTTGCTGACAGGCTTTAAGAAGTCGATGAATGTACCAACGGTTAATTTAGGTATGGCAATCGGTGTCAGCAGTGTTGCAACCACACTGGATAAGGCAGGTTGGCGTGACAAGATTTCAGAGTATCCATCAATGCTACTTGGCGCGATAAATGGCTCCCCATTGATGGTGGCTCAGGTGTATCAAACTATTGCTGATAATGGTCGCTACCGACAACTTGCCTCTATTACCGCAGTATTAGATAAGGACAACAATCCATTGCCAGTTAAGCGTGTGCCTCAGAGTCAAGCGATCGATCCTGCCACCAACTTCTTAGTGCAATACGCCATGACTCAAGTGGTCGAGTCGGGAACCGCTTCGCGTTTAGGTCAGGCATTCCCTAGGGCAACGCTTGCGGGAAAAACCGGTACCAGTAACGATACCCGCGACTCTTGGTTCGCAGGCTTTGATGAGCGAAATGTTGCTGCTGTTTGGATGGGGCGTGATGATAACGGCAAAACAGGACTTTATGGCAGTAATGGTGCCATGGCGGTCTATCAAGACTTCCTCCAGAACCGCCCTCCGATTAGCTTAAGGCGCACACCCGTCAATGGGGTCGTCAATGGCCACTTTGACCGTACAACAGGTAAAGCGATGGAAGCTGGTTGTGATAACACCATTGCACTACCAGCCCTGTCTGGTAGCTACCGCCCAGCCAAGAATTGCGGTGAGCCACTGTCTTGGTGGCAGAAGATTACAGGCGGTTAATTACTTAAGGGAAAGTGACGGGGGTTGTCAGATAACAATCCCCTAAATATCTTTTAGCTTTCGGTTCATTTGGCTGTTATTGGTACCTGATATGTTTCAGGTACGCACAACTTCGTTGTTATCAATTGCCTGCAGCAGGTGCTGTAAATGGATTTACGAATGTCACGATCACAAGGTCTGAGATGCTCCCGGCATCTCAAGACATGTCCCATATCCCTATGGGTCAGATGTGAATGAGTGGCCTTAAGTGCATGTGATCTCTAGGTATACTAGTTCTTTATTCAGAGAACCCATCCCTGGGCGTGCTATGGCTTCAAACAACTTTCATATTTAAGAGCCTGTTCGATATCCCTATCTCTAGTTCGAAGAGTATCACTGAGTGATATCTCACCTTGCAACTGGAGCCCACAGCCGCATCTACATCAGGTTATTCATCTCTTTGATTTGAGTTTATTGGCTATTACAAGCGGTTGATTCAGATGTATAGCTAACTTTTTTACGAGCTAAACATGCAGGAAGCTTTATTTTTACCACAGGTTAATAGAGTTTTTTAATTTCAGAAATTTATGAGCCTATAGTCAGGGGGAGCTTAATAAGTTGTATTGGTATTATTCTTCTGAATGTATATAGTCGTTGAGCTCACTAAATCACTACCTGTATTACGGCTATTAACCAATCTGATAGGGAGCAATACAATTTAAGGGGAGGGCAATAGGTTTACCCGATTAAATAGCTTATCGGTTATGCGGTGTGCTAAATAACTGAGTAATCTCTATGAGAAACCTTACCATTTAATACCTAATAGTGCTTATTTTTTGTTTTTTTATAGAGGTTTTATTGATGCAATTTGAAACAGTAAATATGAATTAAATTGTGATGGTAAATGTTGATTTAAAATTGTTGGTTATATATTATTCAGTGTAACTTAGTTAAGAATGGAATCATAACATGCTGAAAATTTATGGGTTTATTTTATCTGGAGTTAGCTTTGCTTTAATTGGCTGCTCGGGAGGGGATGATAATTCCGAAGAGAAAAACCTTGCACCAGTGATAGAGTTGCAAGCGCCAACATCAGCGCTATCTCTTGAAGCTATTTCAATTACATCTAAAGTTATAGACCCTGAAGGTGATAGTGTCTCATTGCTGTGGCAGTTAAGTGCAGATTCAGGTTTTAAAATGGAACTTACTGATGTCGATGAGCTAAGTTACCAAATTCCACTTACCCACCTTGATACAGAATATACGGTTTCTCTAACGGCTACAGACAGTCATGGAAATCAAGCATCAAAATCATCGAGTTTTACCGTGCCAGCCCTTGATGTGAATTTTACTCACCCCTTTGATGCCATTTCACTGCGTTATGTTGATACTGAAGCTAAGCTGCTAAATATTGCTTCTGAAGATGTGAATTACAGCTGGGAGATTAGTGAGGGTTCTGATTACCCATTAACGAGTATTTCTGCTAATCGAGTTCGTTTTTTTGCCGCTAAGGAGCTTACTGAGGAGTTCGATCCAAATGCAGAGCCTGAACGTATTCGGGGGGAGGGGATCACTGAAGATTTAGTCATAACGCTTACTGTTGAAAATGAAAGTACTCCTATTAGCTTTAACAAGACTATTACGGTTCAGCCAATTGAAAAAGTGACTGCTTGGGCTGTACACAATGTTGCTGCTTCGGGGGCACCAGTTAAAGAATCTGTGCCTAGTACTTCGAATCGAAATTATGTAGAAGCAGTGGATAATTGCTTAAGCCGTGAAACAACAGTTAAGAAGTATTATGATTATAATCAAGATGGTATCGATGATGTGTTCTGTAGCTTTGGTGACAAGTTATATTTCTACCTAACAGATCTTAGCGCTTCAGGTGATCTAGTTTATAACGAATCTGTATTGGTAGATAATCAATACAATACTGATGGGGCAGTACTTGTAGATCTCGACAATAGTGGCATCCCAGAATTGGTGTTGGCGGTTAAATCAGGTGGAAATATCACCTCTCCATCCGAGGCAAATACCATTGCAGCTTTAGTCTTCGATGACTTAAGCCAAGGTTTTACTCAGAGGGGACTTTTTGATTTGCCTGAAATTTCCTATGATATTGATTTTGTTGAAGAAAATAATAAACTCTCCATGGCTTATATCACCTCAGGAGTGGCTCATCACATTCCTAAAGTGAGTGTTTTTGACATTTTTGAGGCTGAGCTCACGCTAGAAAATTCATTCGTATTCAACGAGTGTTCTGAATGTAGTATCGAAGACCTCGTCCTAAGTGATTTAAATGGATTGCCGGCTGAAAAAGAGTTATTGCTGATAACCAAAGAGTCAATTCAGCTTGGTGCCTTCCCTGGATCTGCTCCTAGGATAAAAAAATTGGCTGTCATTAAAGATAACTATACGAGTTCAACTGTATTTCCTGAAAACTTTTACTCTATATTTCAAGAAGATCTTAATGGCAACTCTGCTTTGGAGTGGGTAGGGGAAACTGCTTATGAGACTGGCTTGTACGACATAACACTGCCTGAATTTAAATTGCATTTAAGCTTAGATCAAAGCGGTGAGCCAAGCACTGAAATGCTAGATAATTATTATTCGGACATTTTTTATTATTATTATAAAACAGTAACTCAAGTTGATGTTAATCAAGATAACCAGCAAGACTCTTTTACTGAACATCATAATTATTACAGTGCCATTACTGCAACGCCAGGCTGGTTTTACTATACGTATAATCTCTCTAATTCTGACAAGAGAGTATTGATCACTTCTATGCCATATAACGGAATCTCCTCTCCTGATTTTCTCGGGGTAGAAGATATGAATAATAACGGATTTTTAGATATAAAGTTTGGTGTTAAAGCTAGCGGTGATGAGGAAGAAAATGTGACCCTATGGCTTGAGAATATAGAAGGCTACCCTTTCGAATAAATAGCTTAGATTTAGGTCATTATTATTAGAGTAACCTTATGTGCATAGTTCGTTATTCATATAAGGTTATCTCCGAATGCAAATCATTCCAGTAATTTAAAGCTCGTTTTTAGTTTCTTGCACTTGCTCCTTTCTTCTTAGGCTTTCCCTGTTGCCAGAGGTAGATCCCTGATATAGCCATAACGATCAGCGAAAGCGCAACGAGATCCATAAACCAAGGGCCTAGGCTGCCGAAGAAGCGGCCGCTGTGGACATCGAGTAATACACGTTCCCAAGTGAGGTGGCTTGAACGAGCCATCAGTGAGATATCTTGGCTGCTTTTGCTCGCTTGTTCGGTAGTGATTGGGGCTGCCCAAGGGATTGGGGCGAAGGGCATCGCTTGCGTCCATTCGATAAGATCATCATCCGCCATAAAGTAACCACCTTGCGCCTTGAGCCAAATTTGACCTCGACTTTCAGTCGCTTCGATAGCCCTTGATTCTACCCCAATAGCTTCTATGCCTCTGGGTAAGCCCATGGAGGTATCTTGTTTCTCCATCAGCTCGCCATCTTTGGATAGTATATAAAGTTGGTTACTGTCGACGGCGACAAACATATTACCCACGGAGACTATGCCTTTGATATCAGAGTCGCCTTCTACAGCCAGTTGTTGATTTATCCAGATAAGGTTATCTGAACTTGCAATGTTATTTGGGGTCGTTTGATAAATAGAGATGTTTGCGGGAGGTTTGATACCGTAATAATCAAGTAGCCACTTTTGCTCAACACTGGCTGTGTCTACTGTTAGTTGGTTACTGTGATTTATGACTACTCCAGAAGTCGCCATTAAGATAATAAAGATGGCGCAGAAGATCCCAAGTCGTCTATGCCATGGGCGCAGCTGTTTTGCTAACCGTTTCCCTAGGTGTGTCTTGTGACGTTTTCGCTTGAGACTAGCTTTATGTATGCTGCGGTGATTTTGAGTCATTCTTCTTATCTTAGTGTGTCTTGTTGGACTTGCCTCCTGCATCACAGCCAAACATTTGCTTAACTTTTAGTGACGTAGGCATCGAGCCATAATGCTATGCGAGATAATTTTGTTAATGCTCTGACTGACAGAGTTGCCCCTGTTATGCCATCAATATGCTGATCTAACTTTAGATCGTCTTTTAGTTTGGCCGATTTAAATTGATCAGTAAAGAAGTCATGTCTAACTTCATCACCACGACTTTCTCTATATACCAGCACTTTGGTCTGGGCTATAGCTTGATGTTTAATATGAATGCCGACAGTAATAGGGGACTCTTTGCCAATCTCTTCTAATATCCAGACTGTCTCAGATTCTTGCTGCCAGTATCTCAAACGCATTTTTCTAAATTTATGGGCAAGGATCTGTTCGATAACGTCTTGGGCCTCATCATCTATCCAGAATACTTTGGCTTTAGGCGCTGGGGCGTTGAAGGCTTGGCTGATAAAATCTTCAGGCTCTTGAAAGACACTTTTAGCTGCAAGATTGACGCTAAAGGTTGCGCTGAAAAGCAACGTAACAGTAGCAATGAGGAGAGAGAGCTGCTTCATAAAAGACTCGATGCAAGAAGAGTGAAATGTGACTAGTTAAAATATAGATGAGTGCCCTAAAAAGGGCACTCATAACTGGGCTAAATGCTCAGAAGGGGCTACTTAGAACTGGTAACCTACACCTAGGTTAAATCCATCAGCGTCTTTTGAACCACCAAGTGTTTCATAATCAGCCTTGAAAACCACGTTTTCATGTAGCCAGTAATTAACACCTACATTGGTTTGAGTTACTTTAGTGTCATCGCTGTTGCCAGCTTCATTGTCGTATTCGTTGTAACGGGCGAATAGTCCAAAGCTATCATTGAAGCGGTATGAAGGCTCTACATACCAACCATTTTGCTCATCACGACCAAGTGCTTCAGCTTCTGAACCATCGATATCCCACTGTGCGTAAAGGGCTTTAACTGTAAAGCCTTGAATGCTGTAGATAGCGTGTGCAGTAAGAAGAACTGATGATGCTGTATCAACATCGCCTGCACCTTGAGTAATATCAGATTGGTATTGTGCAGTAGCTGCAAGCTCTAAACCAGGCACAGCTGTGTATTTAGCACGTGCAGTGTAAGCAAGATCTGAAGCATCAGCCTTAGCAACTTTCTGACGACCGCTACGGATGTTGTAAGCTTTACTACCGTCAGTATCAACCTTCAAGCCTGAAGTGATGGTACCGTCGAAAGCCAAACCAGGCGCAGCTTTAACATTTAGTGCAGCACCAGCTTCCCACCAAGTGGCTGGAAGAATGTTCTTCTCAACTGGGTTACGCTCAACACCGTAAAATGCTGGTGGCTCGTGAGTTTCGTTAATGATACCCACTGGCATAAGGAATAGACCTGCTTTACCGGTAAACATCTCGTTGAAATCATGCTCAATATAAGCTTGCTCAAGCTCTACTTCACCAGGCTTTCCATCGCCAGATAGTGAATGCTCTAGCTCAACTTCTGAGAAGAAACGAGTACTTTCAGTAAATTCATGACCGATAAATAGAACAAAACGGTGGAAGTCGATGGCTTTCTTATCGCTGCCAGACTTGTTATCGGTAATGTTATTGTAGTGAAGTTCACCATAACCACCGATAGTCGTAGCACTTTTAGAAGAGCTCGCTGTTTCTTCAACTACGTCTGCAGTTTTTTCGACACGCTTTTCAGTTTCATCGAGGCGCTTTTCAAGATCTTTAAGCACTTTCTGTTGTTGTTCAATGATTTTGCGTAGTTCAGCAGTCTCATCAGATGCGAAAGCAGTCTGTGAGGCTAAGATGCCAAACAATGCACTAGCAATTATCGTTTTCTTCATCATCATTCTCTTCCCTGTTGTTATATAAGGGTTATTAAATTTGTGGCGATTTTATGTAACTGGTTTCAATAATGCAAACTATTATCATTTGGTTTTTGATAAAGATCAACAAATGTAAATGATTCGTAAATAGTATAGAGGAAGGTTTAAAACATGCTAGCGAGGGTATTTACTTTGTAAATTAAAGGGATAACCACAAATTAAAGAAAAAAAGGCGAGCCAATGGCTCGCCTTATTAAAGTGTAAATTTTTTATCTGTTTCGATAAAAGTTGTGCTTTTTATGAACGATATCGCTATGTGTGAATATCATCTAACATATACCTATATAAATCATAGGGATATACTCATAACAGGTTTGTTTAAAACTTGTACGAATAGCCAACGGTGACAGTCATAGGTTTACCGACAAAATTTGAGCCATAGACCTTTGAGGTGACATACTTTTCATCGAACAAGTTCTCAGCAGTTAAGTAAAGCTCCTGCTCCTCTGAGATAAAGTAACGGCCAGAAAGGTCGACAACAGTTTTTGCTTCGATAAGCTCATCCGAGGCAATATCACCTTGACCTGCGGTAGTGCGAATATCGTCAGTATAGCGGGCTGCTAAAGTGAGCTCCCAGCTAGCACCGGCCACACCTGCAGATGCGAATAACATATTTTCAGGCAGGTAAGGGAGTTTGTCGCCTTCGACTACGTCGCCCCATGGATCAAAGTCAGACTCGAAACTATTTGCAAACTGCGCATCGGTATAGGTATAAGCCAGTTTTACTGGGAAGCTGATATCGCCATCATGGTTGAAGCTATATCCTAAGCTTAATTCAAGTCCCTTAACATCGACTTCACCACCATTGTATTGGTCGCCAATATTCTCATCATCACAACCTTGAGCTGCAGTACAGTTTCCGTGCATATTACTGTAATCACTGTAGAAGAAGATGGCTTCAGAACTTAAGGCACCAGCGTTATAACGTGCGCCTGTTTCATAGTTCCAGCTCTCCTCTTCTTGACGATCGGCATTGCCTGGAGCGGCAGGTGAGAAGCCTTTTTGAACACCAGCAAGGACCAATAATTCATCATTGATCTGATAGGTTACAGAGAATGAAGGCAGCACAGCTGAGAAGCTGTTGCTGATATCCTTTTCCGGTGTACCATCACGTCCTGCGTTCTCTTTACCCCAATCAGTTCGATTCGTTTTGACATCTTCATAGCGAATGCCAGCAGTGATATTAAAATCACCGAATGTCATTTTATCTTGTACGTAAAGCGCTAAAGCTTCCGCGCTGTCAATACGGTTTGAGTCGCTACCTGGCGTACCACTTTCAGTAAGAGTCATGACTTGATTTGCATCTAAGTCGTAATGATCTGCCCACTGATATCTGTCCATCTCATCTTCGTGGTAGCGAGCACCGAAGGCAATCTCATGGCTGTCTAAATACCAGTTCAGTTCAGTTTGAATACCTTGAGAGATATAAGCGCGGTTGTTGGCTTTGACACGCACATCCATAGGCTCTGAGCTAGGGTTTTTATCAAAAGCGGATGCCGCTTCAACACCACCTTTGCTTAGCTTTAAACCATCAACCTTATCTGCCTTGTACCAGTTACGTGCAAAGTCGTTGTAGTAAGCTGTTGTCCCTAACGTTAGGCTGTCACTAAAATCTATAATATGGTTAACCTGAAACTGCTTATGCTCAGTATTCATTACATCTTTTTGAGATGCTGAGTAACGAGTATAAGGTGAGCTCTGGTAGTCTTCATCAGTGAGACCCATGTAGGTTTCATTTGAACGTTCGTCTGAATACTTAAGTTTAAACTCAACAACTTGCTGAAACTTAGCATCTTTTGCTGAGCGGATACTGATTTTGGCTAGGGCATCATTTTTAACAAAACCTGTATCACCACCTACACCATTGATATCTTTGAAGCCATCAGCTTGATAACGATAAAGGTCGACAACGCCACCAACGCGTTCCCCTTGTCCGCCAGCATAAGCATGTAGCTTGCCAAATCCGTCCTGTCCTGCTGCCACATCAAGTTTACCAGCCAACTCCTCTTCAGGAATTTGACGAGACAGCATATTAATAACGCCGCCAGTCGTTCGTGGGCCGTATTTGACTGTTGAGCTGCCTTTTAATACTTCGACCGATTGCATTCTGCCTGAGGTCGGGAAGTAGTAAGCAGCTGGTGAAGCGTAGGGTGCTGGCGCTGCAATCACACCATCTTCCATGATAGTTAGCTTCTCTGTGCGGTTTTGACCTGTCCCGCGCATGCCGATATTTGGTCTAAGCCCATAGCCATCTTCCTCTTGAATATACACCCCAGGAACACTTGAAAGCGTACGCATGATATCTGTGTATTTGAAGGTTTCCAGCTCAGCTTCGGTGATCTGGTGACCACTGCCTGGTACGGTATTGAGAGGATTGTTCTTACCGAATATGGTTATTTGTTCCATAGGGGCGAGTGTTTCATCTTGGCTATTTTGCGCAAACACTGGAGCAGATAACGCAGTTAACAGCGCAGTTGAAAGTAAGCTAAGCGATAAAGATTTAGGGTGTGACATAGATTCTCCGTTGCACTACAACACTCGAGATAACCCTAATTAACCGATATTGGTAATCTAAGTAGGAGTTATTCTCATTTCTGCGGCGAATCTTAATCTTTCTTTATTAAAACTAACTTAACGCTCAATTTCTTTACATTTGTTAACACGAACTCAAATAGCCTGATAGCTAGATAAAGGAAGTCATCGGGTGAGTGTTTGAGCTTAACTGATATAGAATGTGCTCAAATTTGAAATACCGATATAACATTAGAGAAGATATGTTTCTAAAGCCTTATTTTAAAAAAGAAAATCAGTCTGTATCAGTAACGCCTATTCAGGCCAGTAATTTTGCTAAGGGAATTGCGCAAGACTTTAACCCTATTCATAGTGTTGGGGCTAAGCGTTTCTGTGTTCCTGGCGATCTTCTTTTTTCTCTGGTGTTAGGTCAGTACGGTTTAAGCCAGAAGATGGCTTTTAACTTTACCGGTATGGTGGGAGCGGGTGTTGAACTGCAGTTTCCAGACGAAGTAACCGATAAGTTCGAGATTAGAGACGATAAAGATAAGCTTTATCTTGACGTTGAGCGTCATGGTGAAGTGAGCCGATGTGAAACTCAACTTGAGTCATTTATTCGTAGCTACGTCTCCTTTTCGGGCCACAACTTTACCCATGTTCTAGTGCCTATGATGCAGCAGCATCAGATGATGATTAATCCGAAACGTCCCTTGGTTATCTATGAAAGCATGTCATTTGATCTGACGACATTAGATTTTGACCAAGTAAGCCTGTCACTGGTTGAGCAAGAGCTGAAAATCGATGGCAAACGTGGTGATGTGACCCTAAAGTTTGAGCTTCATAGTGACGGAGCCTTAGTGGGGACAGGACTTAAAACACTGGTGATGAGTGGCCTGCGTCCCTATGATGCTGAGCAAGCCAAAGCGATGGTTGCAGACTATGAGAGTTATCGAACCGATTTTGAGCAAGCGTAACTTCTAAACGATATCACTTCATTGTTTTAAATGGCTAAGTAGTCAGAGCGTGGGTAGTTATTATTCGCGCTCTTTTTATATTCATTCCATGCTTCTAATTCCTGTTGACTGTTTTGTTTGAAAAATCCCCAATTAAGTAATGGATGATAAAACTGTGATCAGACCGCTTGTTGGCTTTATAGCAATCATGCATGCTGTGCGACCGCTAAAGCAGCGCTTATCTCTGTTTTAGCAATCCGTTCGGATGAAGGTAGCAGGAGAGTGGGGAGTCACCCCACACCGACGAGGCAAGTTTAGCTGATTGTAAAATCGCTAAACCACTCTTTCAGGTGCCAATATTTATTGGTGAGGACTGTTACTGGACGAGCCTCTGGAGAGATCGTAAACAGATAATACTCGTTAGTTTTAAATGTATTACGGCGCCGAAGGCGAAAGTGACTAAGTGAATACTTCATTTAGTTGCGAAACGCTCAGGCAAAAGGACAGAGGAGAGGATGACTGCATAGTCCTGTCGTTTGTCTTTATAAAGTTTGTTTAGCGCTCGCTAAATAAGGCTTTGTGTTGCGTCCGGCTGCGGCGCGTTACAGCCATTTCTTGTTCACTTCCGTTTATTATTTAAGCTGTATAATAATCGAGAACTGCAATGAATTTTGAATCACTTCTAGTTGAAATTAATGCCTTAGTTTGGGGGCCAATTACCCTCTGCTTACTGGTAGGTACTGGTCTATATCTCACCATAAGATTAAAGCTCATTCAGGTGTTGTACTTACCGTTTGCCCTGAAACTTCTGTTTAAACCCGCCACTGGTAAGGGAGATCTGTCCTCTTTTGCTGCACTCTGTACCGCCCTTTCGGCCACTATAGGCACCGGAAATATTGTCGGTGTTGCAACTGCCATCAAAATTGGTGGCCCAGGTGCGCTGTTTTGGATGTGGCTGGCGGCATTCTTTGGCATGGCAACTAAGTACGCCGAATGTATGTTAGCGGTGAAATATCGCACTACAGATGCTAGAGGTCAGATTGCTGGCGGCCCTATGTACTATATAGAGCGTGGGTTAGGGCTGAGCTGGTTGGCAAAGGTATTTGCCATCTTCGGTGTAGCGGTCGCTTTTTTTGGCATAGGTACGTTCGCTCAAGTCAATGCCATCAGTGATGCCATGACCATAGCTTTTCAAGTACCAGCTTGGGTGACGGCAGTAGTATTAACTCTGCTGGTAGCTGCAGTAACACTCGGTGGGGTGACACGTATCGCCAATGTGGCTAAAAGGTTAGTGCCTAGTATGGCACTGGCTTATATCCTTGCCTGCTTAGGCATACTGTTTAGCTTTAGTGAGCAAATTATACCAGCATTTGACTTGGTACTAACCTCAGCTTTTACGCCTATCTCAGCTGCGGGGGGATTTTTGGGGGCTACCGTTGCTCAAGCACTGCAAATTGGTATTGCCAGAGGGGTATTTTCCAATGAGGCTGGGCTGGGGAGTGCGCCAATTGCCGCAGCCGCTGCGAAAACTGACGAGCCTGTTGAGCAAGGCTTAGTGAGTATGACGGGCACCTTTTTCGATACCATCATCATCTGTACCATGACTGGCTTAGTATTAATCATTACAGGTGTTTGGAGTGGTGATGCCGCAGGAGCCGCTATGACTAGTGCCGCTTTTATGGCGGGTAGCTCACCTATTGTTGGTCAATATGTAGTGACTATTGCTTTAGTGTGCTTTGCATTTACCACTATTTTGGGCTGGCACTACTATGGTGAGCGCTGTTGGTATTATCTCGTGGGTGATAGAGGCCTTAGGTTGTATCAAGGCTTGTTTCTGTTTCTGATTGCAGTCGGTGCATTTATTCAATTAGATATGATCTGGCTGCTTGCCGATACCGTAAATGGCTTGATGGCTATTCCTAACCTGATTGCTTTGTTGGGGCTGAGGCATGTGATCTATGGTGAGACGATGAATTACTTTTCTAAGCGAGAAACAAGGGCGATAGTCGTTTAGTTAAAATCATTTTTCTTGTGCAGCGAAGATGAAGGTGGGTCGGTTATATTCCCTACATAACCGACATTTCCACCCTCCATGGCGGTCAGGTGACGCTTCGCTTTTCGCTTTAACTAACAGGGCGGAGCCTGTTCAATAGGCGTAGCCGTCCGCGGAGCGATAGGATGAAGGCCGTCGTCTTTAATTTTCAGACGTAGTCGCCGCCTCAGCTTCAATATCGTCTTGGTATTTATGGCTTAGCCCTATCCGATATTGAAGATTAATTGCGGTTTACTTAAGCATTTTTTTATCACAAATTAGCGTATGATCTCACACGAATAAATCCTGCCTGTTTACTGATGGAACCTTGATTGCCAAGCAGGCCAGATTGCTTTATTTTAGACTCTCAAAATTGAAACTTGATAAGCCTGTTTATTACTTATGTAAACAGGGCTTGTGGTGATCTGTTGCCGTAGGTAAACGGCAATGTTTTGATAAGGAAAAAGATGCCAAGCTTGAATCGAATCGTGCTGATTAATACGCACCTCCCTGGCGTAGTTGAACTCGCCCTTGATGGTCATACTAACATTTGTGGTACTAATGCCTCAGGAAAGACCACGCTACAGCGTTTGGTACCAGTCTTTTATGGTGAATACCCCAGCCGTGTCGTCCCATCGACACGTGATAGTTTTGAACGCTGGTACTTGCCTCATGATTCAAGTTTTATAATCTACGAATATAAGCGTGCTGACGGTCAACTAAACCAGGCGGTATTGGCGTCGGCAGGCGATGGCAAAGGGGTTAACTACCGCTTTATTGCTAAAGGCTTTGAGCTTGAAGATTACGTCAAGAGTCGAGATGGCGATAACGTATTATGTCATACCATGGCAGAACTTGGCCGTGAGATGAAACGTGCTGGCGTGGCGATTACTAACTTGCTTAATACTCGTGAGTTTCGTGCCATTATCCAAAATGATCGCGCATTGCAAAGTACAGGGAGTAACCGTACTGAGCTAAGAACCTATGCGCGTCAATTTGCCCTATGTGAGGCTGAGCACTCTTTGCGCCATATCGAGAAGTTGGCTAAAGCGGTTCACTCTAAAGAGGGTAAGATGGAGACGATCAAATCTATGATCGCTGCCATTCTTGAAGAGGATGGTGTCAACCCGCCATCCTCTCGTCTTAATCCTCAACGCGTAGAAACTTGGATCCGTGACAGCCAGTTGATCCAGGGCTTTGAGCAGATCCGTCCCGAATTTGAAAAGCTTGAGCAGGAATTTAACCAACTACTCAGTGCAGAGCAACGTCTTGCAAGTCTCAAGCGTGGCTATAGCAAAGATGAAACCATAGAGGTTGAGCGCCAAGACCACCATCAAGATCAGTCTAAAGCCCTCAATGCTGAACTGAGAAAACTCGATGAAGAGTGGAAAGAGCTCAGAGATGAACTCAACTTAGATCTTTCTGCGGCGAAAGGTGACGTGGCTAAGTGTGAATATGAGCTCGATGCCATAGAAGATCAGCACGGCGCTTTCTTAGATGCTGATATTGAACAGGCAAAACAAGATCTTGAGCAGCTGCCAAATTGGCGTGGCAGTTTAGAGAATTTGAGTGAGCGTCATAAATTACAGACCGAAAAGCATCAAGATATTGAAGCGGCTTACAATGCTCGTCGTAGCAAGATAGGTGAAGGTTTGAACCGCGAGCTGGAGAACTTGCATAAAGAGCAAGACCAGCAACGCGAAGCAAGAGATAAGCAATCAGATAAAGCGAGAGGCGAGTTAGAAGCGTTAGATGGTCAATGGCGTGAGCAGATGGAGGCGGGCAAAGCCAAGTTTAGTGAGCAGGAGTATCAGTTAAAGCTCTCCGCTGCTGAGTTAAAAGTCCGTGTCGACAGCGTGACTTATAACGATGAAGAGAAGCTGGCATTAGCGATTTTCGATGAACGCATTACACTCGCTAACGAAGAGCAGGAGGTCTGTAGCGCCAAAGTCGATAGGTTTACAGCCGAAGAGCGTAAGCTTAGGGCCAAGCGAGATCAGGCTAATGAGAGCCTAAGAGTGGCTGGGATCCGTGTCACTGAGCGCCAAACTGAGCTCGACGATCTACAGCATATGCTATTTCCTCAGTCGCACACTTTACTCGAGTTTCTACGAAAAGAGGCAGGTGATTGGGAGAATACTTTAGGAAAAGTGATTGCTCCTGAACTACTACACCGTAGCGATCTACATCCTGCAAAGTTGGCGGATAACTTAGAGTCTCTCTATGGTATCGCGTTGGATCTTAAGGCCATTGATACCCCAGAATATGCCGCTTCGGAGCAGGAGTTGCGTGGCAGGCATGCAAAGTCTGAAGAGAGTTTAGATACCGCAAAAGAGATCCAGGCTGAAGCTGAAGATCAGCTTGTAGCGATTAATAGTGAACTCGACCAATTAAATCGTGATCTTACTTTTGCTCGCACAGCCTACAAAAATAGCCGTGATGATCTACGTCGCCTATTTGATGAAAAACGTAGCGAGCAGGAGAAGATCAACAAATCACTCAATGAGCGTAAGTCCGGTGCTCAAAAACAGCTTGCCCGTTTCGATGATGAGCTTAAGCAGTTAACGCATCAGCATCAAGCGTGGCTGGAAGATCAAAAAGAGCAGGCCCTTGAAGATCGTATGGAGAAGAAGGCGTACTGGCAGGAGGTGGTTGGTGCGCTAGACAGTCAACTTAGCCAAGTTAAAAGCAATATTCAGCAAAGGCGTGATCATGCCAAGAGTGAGCAAAAGGCTTGTGAGTTATGGTACAAGAATGAGCTTAAAGATCGCGGCGTAGATGAAGATAAGATTGTTAAGCTTAAGCAAGAGATCCGAAGCTTAGAGACAAGTATCAGCAAGGCGGAGCAACGCCGCAGTGAAGTTCTTAGGTATGATGATTGGTATCAGCATACTTGGCTTAAACGTAAGCCAAAGCTGCAAACAGATTTAAGCACAGTCAAACATGCAACCTCTGAATTAGAGCAGCAATTAAAGTCTAAGGCTGCAGATGTTAAGGCTCGTCGTCAGGTACTTGATAATGATCGCAAACAGTCTGATGCTGTTCAGGTTGAGGCATCAGAGAACTTAACTAAGCTGCGTAGTGTCATGCGCAAACTCAGTGAACTCAAGTTACCAGCCAATACCGATGAGCCGCAAGGCGGCTTAACTGAGCGTTTGCGTCAAGGTGAAGAGTTACTGCTTAAACGAGATAGCTTACTTAGCTCAGTGAAACAGTATGTAGAGCATTTCGACTCTGTTATCGCCAGTAAATCAGGTTCTAGCCTGTCAGAGACCTGGGAGCGTGCCCGAGAGGAGTCGAGCTTCCTTAATGATAAAGGCATTCGCCTAATCGATTATCGTAAACTGGTTCCTCAGCTAGAACAGTTACTCAATGTGATGGTGCCACAATCTATTACAGCGCTTCGTGAGCAGGGTCGTATCTTTGGTGTTGATCTCACTGCTTATTACGATGTGCTTGCTGATATCGATAGACGTATTGCCAGCCAAAGTGCACGTATTACCCGTGAAGTGGGTGAGGAGCTATTCCTTGATGGCGTATCTGAGTCAGCGGTTAAGATACGATCACGGATCAGCGAGCTAGAGTTTTGGCCTGAACTGGAGGTCTTTGTGAAGGCTTTCAAGCAGTGGAAGGCAGATGGTTTTAGTGAGCTTCCCAATGAGCATTACACCAATAGCATGCGCCGTGCACTCGATATTATTGGCCGCAGTGCGCTGTCTGGCGGGATATCTAAGCTGCTTGAGATTGAGTTGAGACTGAAAGAGGGCAATAGCGATCTTGTTATTCGTACCGACCGTCAGCTCAATGAATCTTCGAGCCATGGTATGGCTTACCTTATTTTATGTAAGTTCTTGCTGGCCTTCACACGTCTGCTTCGAGGCCGTGCAGAGGTGACCATTCATTGGCCTATCGATGAACTTGGTACCTTACATCACGGTAACGTAAAGAAAATTTTCGATGCTTGTGAAAACAACAATATCTCAGTGCTGGGTGCATTCCCTAACCCAGAGTCGGAAGTATTGAACCTGTTTGCTAATCGCTACATCATCAATAAGCAAACTAAGAAACTCCAAGTGGTGAAACCTCAAGTTAACCCTATTGCCGATAAGCTAAGCCAGCGAAATGCTAATGTTAAGGAAGCTGTGTAATGACTGATATGACAGAGACTGCCATTGTTGGCACTGGCGCATTAATTGAGCGGTTACTTAAAGGCGAGTTTATCTGCCGCACCACAGATGAAGAGGGGTGGCGTGCGCTTAAAAGTGCTAGCACTCGCGAACGAGTGGAAGCGTATCTCAATCAAATCAACCGCACTATAGGATCGGCTGGTGAAGGTGAAGTTTTCTTCTGTGGCTATCAGCAGCTTGGGGATAGCGAGCGTAAAGTTATCTCCTCTCAGTTTAAAGATATCTGTAATGCCTTAGTGCCATTAGTTGAGTGGTTGGTATTAGTCCAAGAGGCGAGTGGACAAGATGCGCCTTTATCAGAAGGCGCTGCAGTGCGTTTGAGTGAGTTGATGACGCGTATCGAAGATACGCCAGCATTTAGAGAGCAGCTAGCTAAGATCAGCCACTATCGCCTATTTGGATCGACCAGTAGTAATGTGGACGCTCAAATCAAGCTGGTGTTTAAACGTTTAGTAGAACTGGGTTACCTTGCTCGCCCAAATGCTGAGAAACAGATCTTTATCGCTACAGGTAAGCTAGATTATCTCTATGAGGTGATTCGTTTTATCGATGAAACAGAAGGTTTGAGCCTGGAAGCTCAAGCTGAAACCGCGACCCAAAGGGATCTGGTTTAATGGTGGAGAGCAATCAAGCACTCTTGGGTGTGAAACAAGGCGATTACTGTGCTCACATTATCAATGGAACAGCAGGCTTGAGCATAGAGATAAAGGTTAAAGCCATGACTCAGAGGGAGCTGTTTTAGTATGAGCAATAATTTACATCAGGCGGGTGCCAAGTTGTTAAGGCAGTTGGGCCGTCATGCCGATCTGGTCATGGATGTATACCTGTCGGGCTCAGTGCGAGAAGACGGTGACAATGCCGCTGATATTGAGAAGCTGCGAAAAAGTGAGATCCTATGGCGACCCGAAGCGGATCAAGAGCTGCGTCTCAAGCGTTCGGTACGTGCTTTACTGGAAGAAGCGCTTAGTGATGAGCGTAACCGTCAGATTGACTCCAATGTAGGCTCTTCACTGGCCAGTATTAAGACTTTAGCGGATCACTATAAAGAGGCTCGTCAGAACGTCGATTACAGTGCCTCAGAAGCTTACCTTGCCGATCTTAGCGAGCATGTGTATAGCTTTGCTGAGGGGCTTAGATACTCTATACGCGTGCTGTGGAGCCGTATTAATAACGAATTTGGTTATGTTGGAACTATCAATGCCAAGATTCGTGAAAATGAGCTGGCTCAGAGCCAAGTTTCAGAGTTGCTTAACGGCCTAGAGATGTTCCAGTTTAGTGAGCTCGGTGAGATTGCGGGCGATATTCGTGAGTTACGAAGATTACTGGTTACCACGCTGCAGGAGACCTTGAGTGACTGCACTCAGGAGCTCAGTGTGGTGCAGGGACGTTTACTTGAGCTACTTGGCCGTTTCCGTCAAATTCGTGGCCGTACACGTTTACTTAAAGGTTGGTTACTCTATACCGATCTTCACCCTGATTATCGTCCGGATGATCACGTCAGTCACAAACAGTTACCAACCCTGTTTAATCGAGCCGAGGCGATATTAGCGCCAGCAGCAGTCGATGTCAGTAACACAGGTTATGAGCCAGAGCTGCTTGATATTGTCTCTCGATTGAAAGCTATCACTCGCTTACCTTCTGAGAAGCAGACTTTGGGTCATGATGTGTCTGTGTCCCTGGCCGAGACTGAAGATTTTGATATCCCGGATAACCCATTAAAGCTAGCTGTCGATCAATATTTCTGTAGTGTCATTGATTCGGGTCGCAGCCAGTCGGCGCTGACTTATCTTAATGAGCAGGCATTGTCTTGGGATAGTGAAAGCTGGCTCTACCAAGTTATCTGCGGCTATGAAGGTTTACCTGAGGAGCATAGAGCTTACTTTGAACTAGAGCCTATAGGTCAATCAGACTCTGTCTATAGTGGTAATTTCATTATTCGAGATGTGGAGTTAGGTTTAGCTTAAATACTTAAACTTTTCCTTATATTGAATCATGAAGCGCAAATATAATCGCTTAATATTAGCCGTCACTGTAGTAACTTTGACGGCTTTTATTTTGAGCGATATTCATCATGAACATCCTTAGTTATGCATATGTATAGTTTCTCTATCTGTTTTGTGTTTTTATGGTGGTGATTTCCTCTCTGCCATCCCTATTTGGTGGTGTTATTCACTGGTTTGTGTGCTGTGGTATTTTGTTTTGTGTTAACTAGTTGGTGGTTATGTAAAATTTAAAATCTCCTCATACTCCTTGTTTTCCTTTATGTGTAAGTAAACATAGTCATTGTCGATTTAGTTGCTTTTTTGTAACTTTGTTGCTCGCCTCAATTGTGGTTGAAATTGTGTTCAGCATGATTCACTATCACTGTCCACAAGCGGGGTAGAACCCCCAAATATAAGCATCGATACAGATGCAAAATGAAGAAAGCATACATAAATGAGATGCTGAATCGAAGGCAGGCATATGACTAAATCACTTTCATCACGGATCTTTATTGGTCTGTTTTCCGGATTAATATTCGGTTCCATCATTCAATACCTACTTGGGGACGTAAGTTTCTTCTCTGGCACTGTGGTCGAAATAGCCTCCGGTGTGGGTACCATGTTCGTTAGCATGATCATGATGCTGGTTGTGCCTTTGGTATTTGTCAGTATTGTTTGTGGTGTACTCGAGCTTAAAGATCTTAAAAGCTTTGGTCGCTTAGGCGGTAAGACATTCAGTTTCTATATCATCAATACTGTAGTGGCAATCTTTGCTGCTTTAGCCGTAGCGTTATTGCTTCAGCCTGGGTTGGGCGTCGATATGTCAGGTGGTACTGGCGCAACAATCACAGCAACAGAGTTACCTAACCTTGTTCAATTGATTGTAAACATAGTGCCAAGTAACCCAGTTGCAGCGTTTAGCTCAGGTAATATGCTGCAAGTGATCTTTATGGCGCTACTTGTTGGTGGCGTACTTAAGTCTTTAGGTAATGCGGCTCCTCTGCTGGTACAGGGCTTTCAGGAAGGCAATAAGCTAATGATGAAGCTCATCACTGTTGTGATGCAGCTGGCACCTATCGGTGTATTCGCCTTGATGCTTAAGCTTGGTGCAACATTGGAAGCGGGCATCTTCTTGAGTGTTGTCGAGTACCTCGTTGTTATCTTAGGCCTGTTACTACTGTGGATATTTGTTGTTTATCCGATGGCTGTAGGTGCTTTCACGTCGGTATCAGCCAGTGAGTTCCGTGCTAAGACCCGTGAGCAGATCCTCTTCTCGCTATCGACAGCGAGTTCAAATGCAACCATTCCAGTGACTATGCGCACCCTGACTGAAAAAATAGGCGTTAAGCGCTCTGTTGCAGGTTTTGGCGTACCGCTAGGTGCGACGATGAATATGGGTGGTGTATCTATCTATATCACTATCGCTATCTTCTTTGTGGCCAATGCGTTTGGTGCACCTATAGCGATGGAGCAACTACCTGCACTGCTATTTAGCATCTTCTTACTGTCTGTTGGCGCCGGTGGTGTACCAGGTGGTGGTATGGTAATGATTGGTGTGCTTATTCACCAGATGGGTCTACCGGTTGAAGCTTTTGCTATTGTTGCAGCCTTGGATCGCTTAATTGATATGGTACTGACTTCATGTAATGTTGTGGGTGATGCGGCAGTATTGACAATAGTTGATGCGACTGAGCAGATACATGAGAGCACAGAGCAAGTGACTGCTCAAGCCGCTAAACAAGCTTAATCGCAATTGTTGGTATCGTTAAGCTGATACATCTCATTAGAGAAGCCCATTGACCTAATTAGAAGGTTTATGGGCTTTTTTATTGGTGTCATCTAATAACTTTATTCACTGATACTTAGCGAGTATTTTTTGGTAGCGACTGTCGCCTTCCTCAGGGGAAGGGCGCTTAAGCTTATCTAGCGCCTCTTGAAAGCGAGAGACGAGTTCAGGGTCTATGTCTTTACTAAACGCAAAGAACAGCTCGCTTTGCTTTAGGGTGAATACTGAGGTGAACAGCTTTAGATCTAATTCTGCTTTATTGAGATACCAATGAGCGACTCTCTCCTCATACGCCCAGAGTTTAATCCGCCCTTTATAGAGCATTTTAGCTAAGGAGTCGGCGCGATGAGCACGTCTAATACTGCTTTTAGGGGTACCAAGAGAGAGCAGCAGCTGTTCTCCAATATCATCCTTTATTGTGCCTATGGTGTAGTTTGGTAACTGTTGAGGGGACTGGATCTCTATCTGGTTATTAGCTAGGCCGAGTAACACGATATTAGTATGAGTGATTGGTCCAGCCCATTGAAAAAGGGCTTCACGTTCTTGGGTTCTTGTGGTCGAAAGCAATACCTGATTCGAGCCTTTAACTAGCATTTGATAGGCTCTTGGCCACGGAAATAGGCCAATTTTGATATCTTGAGGAGCTTCATTCAACTCTATAAGTACTTCATAGAGCAAGTCTACTGCAATGCCTTTGAGTTCACCGTCTTCTAGGTAGTTGTATGGGGGGTATGATTCAGTCAGATACTCTAATTTTGTGAAGTCATCACTTTGCGCTGTAAAAGGATACAGTGAAAGTAAGCAATATAAGCAAGCTGATATTACAAGCTTTATCATTGTAGTTGTTACCAGTTGTTAACTGAGCACACTTGTTAGTGTAACAATATTATGCTTGATAGGTTAATACTGTTTAGCGCCGTCACTATTGGTGAGTATAAAGGTTTTTACGTTAACCAATTGAAAAGGGAGCTTTATTCTTGTTTTTATTGTAAAGGATTAAGGTGTTGATAATTTTTTTGATCTTGAAAAAATTTTAACCGAGTCCTGTAACTGTTGCGCTTCATTTAGCTCTGGTATTGCTATCAGTGAGTGAGCTTGAAATTGGGCTCACTCACTTACGATGAGTTGATAGGTTTAAGGGGTTAAGGGGTTAAGGGGTTTAAGGGTTTAAGTATTTAAGCATTAGCAGAATCTGCTATGACTGCAGCTCTGGTTATTTGTCTTTTGTAATTCTTCGGCTCAGTGCACTTTGACTGATACCCAACATCTGCGCTGCCACAGTTTGATTGTTAGCGGTACGACTCATAGCCTCATCAATGAGTGCTTGGCTCATTTGGGCGAGTGTCGGCAAGTTTTTTGGAAAGTGCAGTGTATCCGTTTGCTGGCTTACTTCATGCTTATGCTCATTGATAGCCTCCATAAAGGGAGTGATATTGAGCTGCACGCCATCGCTTCGGCTGACTCCATCAAATACCATACCTTTAAGCTCGTGCAGGTTACCTGGGAATTGGTATTCGGCCAATTGGTGTGCGAGGTTCATTGGTTGCTGAGGTGCTTCTAACCCCATCTCTTTTGATGCCATCTGTATAAAATGGTTGATCAACATAGATAGATCGAGTTTTCGCTCACGTAGTGGCGGCAGTTTTATCTTGTGAGAGCGAAGCCTGTATAGAAGATCACTGCGAAACTTACCATTTTGGTTTAGTGCCAGCAGATCGTGTTGAGTTGAGGTCACTATTTTACAGTTAACTGGATAGGGACGGTCGCTTCCTACTGGGTAATACTGTTTATGCTCGATGACATCGACCAGCTTAGCTTGTGCTTCTAGCGGAAGGTCGCCTATCTCATTGAGATAGAGCAAGCCTGACTGAACTTGGTGAAGTGCTCCAGCTTGCGCGCTAACTTGGCCGTCATCAAAGATCGTAATTTGTCCAAAAAGTTGTAATTCAAATGCGCTAGTATTAATGCCTGAAAGGTTAATATTGATGAAAGGGGCATCTTGGCTCGTTAGCTGATGGCATGATTTAGCAAACTCATCCTTACCTGTGCCGCTCTCACCGTAAATAAGAATAGGCTCTGGACTATGTGCTACTGCTTCTAAGTAGCGAAATTGATCCAGCAGTACCGGCTCACAGGTCAGAATATTGTTAAAGACCTCTGGTTGACTCAAGGTGCGACTTAGAAAGCTCTCTTTAATTCTTAAGTAGTTCCTTTCAAGCCCAACTACCTCGAGTGCTCTTCTTACTGTTCTGGCGAGATCGTCGACATTATCAGTCTTGATAAAATAATCATAAGCACCATTTTTGATACAACGCACCGCAGTATCGACTTCGTTCACACCTGTTACTATGATGACTCGGGTTTTAGGGAAGTGAGTGCGAATCATCTCCAAAATGGTTTCACCAGAGTGAAATGGCATGGTGAGATCGAGTAATACCAATGCATAGTCACTGAGCGCAAGTCTATTCTCAACCTGCCTACTGTCAACGCAGGTATCTATATGTGCTTCAGGCACAAGACGGTTTAATGTGATCGCTAAGCTTCTAAGCCATGAAGGTTCATCGTCAACTAAGAGGATATTTCTTGCTAACTTCACTGGTATTGCTCCAAATGTTGGGCTGACTTTAATTCTGCAGCAGAGGTAAAGAGTATTTTAATACTGGTGCCATAACCAAGCCTTGAGGTGAACTGCATTTCAGCTTGATGTTCTTTAATGATCCGACTGCACACAGATAAACCTAAACCACTGCCACCACATGAACGTCTAGTGGTAAAAAAAGGCTCAGTGATACGTTGTAAGGTCGTGCTATCCATACCCGCTCCAGTATCACTCACTATGATAAACACAGCGCTATCAGTGATACCTGTTTCAATTGAAATGACGTTTCTATCTTCATCATCGATACCGTTAGGGTTGCAAGCGTGGCAGGCGTTTTGTATGAGATTAATCAGCACTTGATGAAGCTGTTGAGCATCGCCAAGAATACAAGGGGACGGATCGGCTAACTGGATATTGAGCTTAAATACTTTGGTCTGATTAGCCGTTAACCTAACTGATACCCTCACGACCTCATTGAGGTCAATTATTTGATGCTCATCGGTAATATTAGGCAGAGCGTAGCGTTTAAGGTCATTAACGATGCGGCTAATTCTATTCGCACCCTCTTCGATAGTGATACTGCTCTGGTTAAGCTCTGTCAGTGCATGCTGCGGCTCTAAACCTGCTACGAGCCAAAAAGGGTTCTGTTTTTGGTATGTATCTGCAGCGAGCTGTAAGTCTTTTAATGCATCATTAAAAAAGGCGATTGAATGAATGATAATCCCTGTTGGGTTATTAATTTCGTGGGCAATGCCAGCTGAAAGCTCCCCTAGAGAAGCGAGGCGACTGGCCTCATCATTCGCTTGTCTTAACTTGTGTTGCTCTGTGGCTTCTTCCAGCAAGATAACTGCTTGGTCGTCACCAATTGAGTGGATCTGAAGTTGCCAATATTGGGAGCGATATACCATATCTGCAATGAGTGAGTTTTGGCTATCCAGTACTTGGGTTAAATATGTGCTCAAGGTAAATGAGTCGCCATGCAGAAAGTGAAAATCACTACTGGTTAGGAGTTCGTTGTTATTGTCATTACTCCAAAGCCTTTCACACTCCCGGTTTAGCAAGGTTACCCCATGAGGAATACCGTCGAGTACCGATTGGAACTGTTTCGATAGATTAGATATTTGATGTTCAGCCCTTTTTCTTTGGGCCAATTCGAGATTGAGCGCTAAGGTACGCTTTTTTAAACTTAGACTGATAAATCCCGTAAAAAGCATACCTAATGCTGAGATGATACTCACGATAATGGCGAGCCAAAACATTCTTTGTTGTGTGTTGGACAGATCGACCTTTTCTCGACCTGTACCGAACCACTTATTGACTAGCCTGTCATACTCGCCCGATAATTTTAGCTGTCTTAGTGCATCATTTATTTCACCCATCAGTGGTGCATTTTTATGGTTGCTGACAAAATTAAAGGCACCATAGATCAAAGGGTCGCTTGAGCTTCTGATTGAGGGGTAATGGGGGAGTAATCGTCTCGCTACAAAGTTTTCAGCTATCACCACATCGACCTCTCCGGCGATAAGGCGTTGAAATCCCGTTTCATAGAGGTCTACATCAACACGCTCAAACTCTTGAGTTTGGCCTGAGATATACACATCAACAAATGCGCCCTTTTTTATCGCGACTCGTTTACCTGCAAGGTCGTGCCAGCCATGGACAAAGGCTTTGCCTTGTAAGGTGTAAGCTTTCGCATGGGTCGCATAGATAGGATCAGACTGGCTTAGCTGTCTATCTATGGTGACAGGGCTGACTACAGCAATTACATCGATTGGACTCGTTTCATCATGTACATCAGTTAATAGCTGTTGAAAGGTTTTGCGCCTAACGACAATTTGATTATCGGTTAGTTGGCCAATGCGTCTCATAAGTTCTAAGTGAAAGCCCTGATCCACTCCGTTATTACGCCACTCTAATGGCGGAGTTTTAGAGTGAACGCCAAATATGATGTAGTCGTCATGATGTTTAGCCTGAGACTGTGGGCTAAACAGTACACAAAGTGCCAGCGCTGCTAATAGCGTTAGGCTGAGTGTGAAACGTAAAAAGGCTGTTATCCCAAAATATTTCATAATTTGAGCTTAGCATGTGAGCACATAGGGCGAAGAGTTCCAAAATGATTTTAACAGAACAGTTTCAATCTTATCGCCATTGTACACAGAGTTGATTAACTCTCATTGGGTTGAAATGTCACTTTGTGATCTGGCTATATATCCACTATGCAAATTTGCATAACAGCCTATGTATTTATGCATCTATGCATGGCTATGACGATGAGCTGTGAAGCGGCCGAGCTTTCTGTTTATAACTCTTTTAATGCGCTTGAGAAGGGGGACATTTGGGCGGAAGATTAACTCGAATTAGTGAGTTAACAATATCTGTAAGCTGATAGTTATCAGTTTCAGGAACTATAGAGATGAGCTGTTAAGCAGGGCAACGAAGAGTGCTAGGTTTAATAGTGAGGAGACGTGATGAAAAAGTTGAAAAGTGCAATTTGTATAGCTGCATTATTAGGTACAACTGGTTTTGCTGCTAATACACTAGCTGCCGATAACCTAGCTGATTTTCATTCTGAAAACCAGGAGTGTGAAAGCTGCCATACTGCAGATGGTGAGTTATCAAATGATAACCTTAGCCATGAAAACGAGCAGTGTGTTTCTTGTCACGGCACTATGGAAGAGGTCGCATTAGAGACTAAACATGAACATTACAATGCTCATGACTCCCACTTCCCTGGTGAAATAGCTTGTACTTCTTGTCACAGCGCTCACGAAAAATCTATGGTTTATTGTGACTCGTGCCATAGCTTCGATTTCGATATGCCATATGCTGCCAAATGGGAGCGTAATGAGCCAACTATTGCAGAGCTTGCAAAAGATAAGTCTGACCGTGAAGCGGCATTAGCAGCGGCGCCTCATGATACTGTGAATGTGGTTGTTGTCGGTTCTGGTGGAGCAGGCTTCTCAGCTTCTGTTGCAGCGCACGATAAAGGTGCATCCGTTATTCTTATTGAGAAAGAGCCTGTTATCGGTGGGAATGCCAAGCTAGCTGCTGGTGGTATGAATGCCGCGTGGACTGATCAGCAAAAAGCCAAAGGTATTGAAGATAGCGTCGAGTCAATGAGAAAGGACACCATGAAAGGTGGCCGCGATCTTAACAACCCTGAATTGGTTGATGTTTTAGTTTCTCACTCTAAGGGGTCTGTTGATTGGATGACAGATATGGGCGCGGATCTTAAAGATATCGGTCGTATGGGTGGTGCTTCTGCTAACCGTTCTCACCGTCCAACAGGTGGTGCTGGTGTTGGTGCTCATGTGATTCAGGTGCTTTATGATAACGCTGTTAAGCGTGATATCGATATGCGTATGAATACCCGTGGTATTGAGATCCTTAAAGATGACTCTGGTAAGGTGAAAGGCCTGCTAGTTAAAGGTATGTACAAAGGTTACTACTGGATTAAGGCTGATTCAGTCATTCTAGCTACTGGTGGTTTTGCTAAGAATAACGAACGTGTATCTAAGCTAGATCCAAAACTAAAAGGCTTCGTATCGACTAACCAACCTGGTGCTACAGGTGATGGTATTGATGTAGCGGGTAACGCAGGCGCAGCAATGCAAGATCTGCAATATATTCAGGCTCACCCAACGCTTTCTGTTAAAGGTGGTGTGATGGTGACTGAAGCGGTACGTGGTAATGGTGCGATTTTGGTTAACCGTGAAGGTAAGCGATTCGTTAATGAAATCACGACCCGTGATAAAGCGGCGGCTGCAATCCTTGAGCAAACAGGTAAAACGGCTTACTTGATTTTTGATGATTCAGTACGTAAGTCACTGAAGAAAATCGATAAGTACATCGGTCTAGGCGTAGTACCTTCTGCAGACTCTCTGGTTAAACTTGGTAAGCTTGAAAATATAGATGGTAAAGCACTGACTGAGACAGTTGCACGCTACAACAGCTTAGTGACTAGCGGTAAAGATACTGACTTTGAGCGTCCTAACCTACCTCGTGCTCTGAACGAAGGAAACTACTATGCAATTGAAGTGACTCCAGGTGTTCACCACACAATGGGCGGTGTTAAAATTGACTCTAAAGCTGAGATCATGAATGCCAAACAGCAAGTTATTCCTGGCCTATACGGTGCTGGTGAAGTTACTGGTGGTGTCCATGGTGCTAACCGCCTAGGTGGTAACGCGATCTCTGATATCATCACCTTCGGTAGACTAGCTGGTGAAGAGGCTGCTAAATACTCTAAGAAGTAGCGCTAGAAGTAGCGCTGATAAAGAGTTATAGGAAATAGCTGACTGCTTTCATCCCCACAGTCAGCTTCATCTCCGAAAATACCGTTATCACTACTTTTAGTTAAGTGGATAGCGGTATTTTTTTGTCTCGAGTCTCCTCAAAGATAGTAATAAAAGAGGCACAAAAAAAGAGCCGCTAAATGCGACTCTTATCTATTCTATTCTGTTCGAACCTCGAACCTCGAACCTCGAACCTCGAACCTCGAACCTCGAACCTCGAACCTCGAACCTATACCTGTGGCTCTTCGCTGTAATCTTGAGTGTGGTACTCAAGGCAAGCATCTACTTCATTGGCTGAACCTAAAATCACCGCTACTCGCTGGTGGATCTCACTTGGGTCGATATCCATGATAGATTCATAACCTGTAGAGGCTTTACCACCTGCCTGTTCAACTAGGAACGACATAGGGTTAGCTTCATACATCAGTCTAAGCTTGTATGGCTTTTCAGGATTCTTGTTGTCTGTTGGGTAGGTAAAGATACCGCCACGTGAAAGCACACGATGTACATCACCCACCATGGCCGCGATCCAGCGCATGTTGAAAGACTTTTCTCGTGGGCCGATTTGACCTAGAAGTAGATCGGCAATATAGGTCTGCATCGGCGCTTCCCAGAAACGTTGATTAGACATGTTTATGGCGAACTCACCGGTATCTTTGCTGATCGACATCGCTTCAGTGGTGAGTAGGTACTCATTGGTTTCTGGGTTTAACGTAAATAACTGCACACCTTTACCAGTGGTTAGCGCTAACATAGTTGATGGACCGTAAAGTACGTATCCAGCAGCAACTTGTTTACGTCCCGCTTGCAGGAAGCTTTGTTCGCTTAGCTCGCCTTTAGGGGCTGGCAGTACTGAGAAGATAGTGCCAACTAGTGAGTTAATATCGATATTAGATGAGCCATCAAGTGGATCGAAACAGACTAGGTAGTCACCTTCTGCGCCCACTTCGACGATGAAATCTTCCTCTTCAGAGGCTAGGCCGCGTACAGTACTATCTTTGTCTAGCGCATCTTTAAGCATGTCATTAGTAATAACATCAAGCTTCTTTTGGGTTTCCCCTTGAACATTTTCTTGCTCAGTTGCACCTAGTACACCCGCTAGTGCGCCATGGCGTACAGCGTGGCTAATCTCTTTAGATGTGTTAGCTAAGGTATGAATTAGCTGAGTTAAAGAAGCATCAACCCCTTGAGAGGTCAGGTTTTGGGCCAAGGTCTGCATGTTTTTTCCTATGACAATTTCGAGCTAAACTCGAGTTTGAGGTCAGGTAAAGTGGGTAATTTTTTATTTGGCGCGATCATACCTGAGATTGAACTTTTTTTCAGCGTAGCAAGGAGTCAAATTATATCTTCGATCGCAATTTTTGTTTTCTGTAAGTTTAGTGCACAATGTTATCGATATTTATTTCATCATCGCACGATCTGTTTCTCAACTATTTCTTAGATGTTTCATTGAGCTGAAGAGATAGATAAAAGTGGTCAGCTTTGATGTGCAGTTAATTTCAAATCCAGGAAATAATAATGACAACAAAATGGATGAGAGCTCTTCTTCTCACAGCGCCTATGATCTTATCAAATTCTGCTTGCTCAAATTTAACCTCGAGTTCGAGTGTTAATTTAAATTCTAGCTCTATTGAAAACCCGCAGGAGGGGGGAATGACCCCTCTGGCTATCGAGCGCCTTTATGATTCACCAGCCCTTGCTGGCAAAAGCCCTAGGGGACTTAAATTATCTCCTGATGGTAAACGTGTCACTTACCTTGCTGGGCGTAAGGATAACCAACATTTTTATGACCTTTGGCAGATGGATGTTGCCACAGGTAAGCAGAGTATCTTGCTTAATGCTGACAAGCTCACGATAGGTGAGCTTTCTGATGAAGAGAAAGCAAGACGTGAGCGCCAACGCATCTATGGTCAAGGGATCATGGAGTACTTTTGGGCTAAAGATAGCAAGGCGCTGCTCATTCCTGCCTCTGGTGTGCTCTACTATTATTCTCTCACTGATGGAAAGGTGAACCTGCTGCCGACAGGTGAGGGCTTTGTTACTGATGCTCGTTTGTCACCTAAAGGGCAATTTGTTTCATTTGTGCGAGAGCAAAACCTTTATGTTCTAGAGTTATCGACCAATAAAGTGACTGCGATGACTAATGATGGCGGCGGCGCTATCAAGAATGCGATGGCAGAATTTGTTGCCCAGGAAGAGATGGGGCGCATGACAGGGTATTGGTGGGCACCTGACGAGAGTGCTATCGCTTATACCCGTATCGATGAGTCAGCTGTTGAGCTAGTTACCCGTAACGAGATCTATGCTGATGGCATTAAGCTTACTGAGCAACGATACCCTTATGCAGGTAAAAATAATGTCGCCGTTACTTTAGGTATTGTGACGTTAAAAGATGGGAAGGTGAGTTGGGTCGACTTAGGTGAAGAGCAAGATATCTACCTACCACGTGTTAAATGGTTACCTGACAGTCAACGCCTCTCCTATCAGTGGCAGAGTCGCGATCAGCAAACTCTGGATCTTAGGCTGGTATCAGTAGATAACACTAAAGTGTCTACTAATCTTGTTGAGGAGAGAAGTGATGCATGGATTAACTTGCACAATGATCTCCGCTTTTTAAAGCAGCAAGAAAGCTTTATTTGGGCCTCAGAGCGTGATGGGTTTAATCACCTTTATTTGATTGGCCTAGATGGTCAAGTCAAACAGTTAACATCTGGTGATTGGACTGTTGATGCGGTTGAATTAGTCGATGAGCAAGCGGGTTGGGTTTATTTTACTGGCCGCAAAACCATAGTGACGGAAAAACACCTATATCGTGTGCCTTTAACAGGTGGTGATATTGAAAGAATCAGTCAACGCAGTGGGATGCACTCGACGGTGTTTGCAGACAAAGAGGCGATCTATTTAGACTACTTTAATAGCCTGTCTCAACCTCCTCAGATCAGTCTCCATAATGCGACTGGAGAGCACTTAGCTTGGGTTGAGCAAAATAAAGTTGATAAACAGCATCCCTTGTATCCTTTTTTTGGTCAGTGGCAGATGCCTGAGTTTGGCCATATTAGCGCTGAAGATGGACAAGCTCTGCAGTACCGCTTATTTAAACCCACCAATTTTAGTGCGGACAAAAAATACCCTGTAGTTGTGCGAGTTTACGGTGGGCCCCATGCTCAACTAGTCGTTAATAGCTGGAGTGAGCATGATTACTTTACTCAATATCTATTGCAGCAAGGTTTTATTGTCTTTCAATTAGATAACCGGGGATCTGCGCATCGTGGTACTCAGTTTGAGCATGTTATCTATAAGCAGCTAGGTGAAGCGGAAGTTAATGATCAGAAATCAGGTGTCGACTACCTGCGGAGTTTGCCATTTGTGGATGGTGATAATATTGCTTTGTATGGCCACAGTTATGGCGGATACATGGCTTTAATGGGGCTATTTAAAGCACCTGATTACTTTAAGGCTGCTATATCGGGTGCACCAGTTACAGATTGGGCGCTCTATGATACTCACTACACTGAGCGATACCTGAGTCACCCAGAAAAAAATGCTAAGGGCTATGAAGCCAGCAGTGTATTCCCTTATGTCAAAGGGTATCAGTCGGGTCTATTGATGTATCATGGTATGGCTGATGACAATGTACTGTTTGAGAATAGCACTAAGGTTTACAAGGCACTTCAGGATGAAGGTAAGCTTTTTCAGATGATAGATTATCCCGGCTCTAAACACTCAATGCGAGGCAATAAAGTCAGAACTCATCTGTATCGCTCGCTTGCTGATTTCCTTGAGAGAGAGTTGAAGTAAAAAGTTGAAATAAGGTTCGAGCTGCGAGTTGCGAGCTAGAACCTAAGGGTTGTAAGCCCTAAGTTTTAAGTAAAGCTTAGGGCTTGAGCCTTATAGCTTTCTTAGATTCTAATACCGATTGGTATAAAAACTTTCTTAGCCTTTAGAAGCTTCCCAGCTCTATTCCATATACAAAAAAACCAGCCGTTAGGCTGGTTTTTTATGAGTTGGAATAAAGCGTTAGCTTTATGCCTCTTCTAAGTTACCACAAAAACGGTAACCTTCACCGTGGATCGTTGCGATGATCTCTGGCGTATCAGGCAAGCTTTCGAAGTGCTTACGGATACGGCGGATTGTTACATCAACAGTACGGTCATGTGGCTTAAGCTCGCGACCAGTCATCTTCATAAGAAGGTCGGCACGGCTAAGAATTTTACCAGGGTTCTCTACAAAGTGCAGCATAGCGCGGAATTCACTACGTGGCAGTTTGTAAGATTCGCCTTGTGGGCTAACTAAAGAACGGCTATTGATCTCTAAGCTCCAACCATTGAAGCGGTAGTATTCAACGCTGCTCTTATCTTCAGATTCAGCACCTGTGCTATTAACGCGAGTTAATAGGTTACGAGCACGAATAGTCAGTTCACGTGGATTGAATGGCTTAGTGATGTAGTCATCAGCGCCGATTTCAAGTCCTAAAATCTTGTCTACTTCATTATCACGGCCAGTTAGGAAGATAAGGCCGATGTTGTTAATTTCACGTAGTTCACGTGCTAACAGAAGACCATTTTTACCAGGAAGGTTGATATCCATTACAACCAAGTTGACTTTATTTTCCTGCATGGCTTTATGCATCTCTGCGCCATCATTGGCTTCAGTTACCACATATCCTTCAGCTTCAAAAATACTTCTTAGCGTGTTACGGGTAACGGCTTCATCTTCAACGATCAGAATGTGCGGGTTTTGCATATTTAATTACCTAATTTGTTCAAATCTGTTCTAACAATGAGTACATGCAACAACTTGCTGTGGCACTCAATCTCGTCATGCTGACTTATACTGCTCTACGTAGGTGCTTTCAAACCGGCTGAAACAACAACACACTTCCATGATTAGTAAAGTATGCGTATCTCAATAAATGGGAACGCGAACTGTATTTACTTCGATTAACAATAGTAGAGTTTAGTTCCCTCTATTTATTAATATTTTTGAAGTTAAAACGCGAAATTGGCGCCTGCTCACATTTTATACAGAATTCTGGCTAACTACTAAGTTTGATCTTAGCCCCAATTGTAACAAGGTGCATCGCATTTATCCGCGATGGTACAAGGAGCAACGTCATCTATTGTACTCGTTTTAGGCATTTGTTAACAAATGAAATGTTAACAAATTTACTTGTGGATTTGACCTATATCACACTAACCACTGTAAAGTGTTGAATTTTAAGGATGTTGAAAAATGAGCTTTGGTGATCTATATCACAGGGGTAGGAAGATTGGGTGAGTTTGCTATAATCATTTGAATCAAATAGAGGGATATAGTCCAGATGATCGACTCGAACAAGCGACTCCTGAATAAGAGACTGTGGCAACATTATCAGCAAACAGAGTTTCTTTTTACTCAAACATTATCGTCTCAGTTATCTTTTGCCATTATTACTGCTCACAATCCTAGAGGGCAGATCCTTACTTCTTGTCAAAACCGTCTTCTTGATAGACAACTCCAAAACGCCATTGAGCAATTTAGACTTCCTTATCGAGCCGTTGTTGGCACATCTGCAGATCAGTCTCATATGGAGAAGAGCTGGGCAGTCGCTATAGATAAACTGACGGCCATTCACTTGGGAATGAAGTTTAAGCAAAACGCTATCTATTTTATTGAGAATGGTCAGTTACATTTAGTTCCCTGTCTTTTTGAAGTTGGCCAACAACATGAAGAGATCACTATCGGTGAGTTTTCACCACGGGTTAAACTGGTGAGTGAATTACCTGATTTCGATTATTAACAAGAAGCTGTTTACTTTTTGAGAACCCGTTACTTAAGAGAATAGAAAATGATGCCCTCTCGTCGGCTTTATCTCTGCTTGGTGAAAGTTTTCCTCTAAACGAACACTGTTTTTTATACCTGCCGCTATTCTTTAGCCATTAAGTGACGTTCTGCCATTGACTTAAACTATCTAAATTTGATAATTTTCATTCTCCAAACTTCAGTTCATCTTTATGTCTAGGTTTGGTACAGAAGAGGAGCGTTAACTAGGTAGTAAGTCTGAAGAGCCCAAACTCTGATGATGGCTTATGAGGGAGGTTAGCGCCGAGGTATTGCAGTATTTGGATCTACTCAATATCGGTCGAAAGGGCTGAATCCCTTAGATTGTCACCTTTTATTGGTGGAGAGCTTCTGGTGGTGATTGCTGTTTCCCGTCTTTGGGCTGCGTATTCTTTGCACCAGGCTCTTCGAACGAAGTTAGTTCGGAGCGTGATCATGTTAGTTTTATACCCTTATTTATCTACAAATCAATTTTATCAGTATCTACTTTCTGTGGAGGCTGTGTAATGTCCCTAATAGTCGCAAAGTTTGGTGGAACTTCGGTTGCTGATTACTCCGCTATGAGTCGTTGTGCCGATATTATTCTTGCTAACCCTAATGCTCGAGTGGTTGTTGTTAGCGCATCGAGTGGTGTTACCAACTTATTAGTAGAGTTGACGCAAGAGCAAACGAGTGATGAGCGAAGAATGCAGCTCATCAAGCAGATCGCACACATTCAGTATCAGATCTTAGACGATCTCGGGCGGCCTCAAGAGTTAGCTGCACGTATCGATACAATATTAAGCCGCATTTCAGTGCTGAGTGAATCATTAAGCCAGAGCAGGGATAAAGCGACAACGGATGAGTTACTAGCTCAAGGTGAGCAATGCTCATCTGCGCTATTTGCTGCGGTTTTAAGAGAGAAGGGTGAAGCTGCTAGTGCGTTTGATGTTCGTCAGGTTATGCGCACCGATAGCCACTTTGGCCGCGCGGAACCACAAATTGAACAACTCGAAGCACTTGCTGGTGAGCATTTAGCACCGCTATTAACTAGTCAACGAATTGTAACTCAAGGCTTTATCGGTGCCGATGCTGCTGGCGCAACAACCACGTTAGGCCGTGGTGGTAGTGATTATTCAGCTGCACTATTGGCGGAAGCCTTAAAGGCCACTGCCGTTGAGATCTGGACGGATGTAGCAGGTATCTATACTACGGATCCTAGAATTGCACCAAAGGCGAGCCCTATTGCAGAAATAAGCTTTAATGAGGCTGCTGAGATGGCGACATTTGGTGCTAAAGTGCTTCATCCTGCAACTATTCTTCCCGCTGTTAGACAAAAAATTCAAGTGTTTGTGGGGTCTAGCAAGGAGCCTGAGCGTGGTGGAACCTGGATCCGCCATCAGGTGGAAGATGCCCCTGTATATCGTGCGGTTGCTGTTCGCCGAGATCAAACATTGTTAAACCTTCACAGCTTGCAGATGCTTCATGCACAAGGTTTTCTTGCTGAAACCTTTGCAACTTTAGCTAAGCATAAGATCAGTGTTGATTTGATCACGACTTCTGAAGTGAACGTGTCACTGACACTCGATAAGACAGGATCAGATTCTGCGGGTAACGGCCTACTGAGTGAATCCTTGCTGCAAGAGTTGTCACAACATTGTCGTGTGCGTGTTGAAGATGGTTTAGCTTTAATCGCTATTGTCGGTAATAAGATTGCATCAACACCGGGGGTTTGTCGTCGAGTATTTGAGGTTTTAGAGCCTCATAATGTGCGTATGATCTGCCAGGGGGCGAGTCCGCATAACTTATGTGTTCTGGTTGCTGAGTCTGAGGCTGCGCAAGTGGTAAGTGCTTTACACGAAAACCTGTTTGAGTAATGAACTCAAAGTATTACCTGTTGTAGTTCTGGGCTCTCGTTAACAAGGACGTCAGCCTAGAGTGATTATTTGAAGGATTGAAAATGAGCTTTACCCAATCATCGTTGAAGGTCGGTGAATTAGCGACTGGCCAAGATCTTACTGTACCTATATTTAACCATAAGTGCGGTCGTTCATCGGCACCGAGTGTCTACATTCAAGCGAATGTGCATGGGGCTGAGGTGCAGGGTAATGCCGTTATCTATCAGTTGATGAAGCGGCTAGAACAGTACACTCTTTGTGCTGATATCACCTTAGTGCCTCTGGCTAATCCGCTTGGGATTAACCAGAAAAGTGGTGAATTTACTTTAGGTCGCTTCGATCCCATCACAGGTGTAAATTGGAATAGAGAATATTTAGATCATAAAATCGATCTGGCTGCTTGGTTTGAGAGTCATAGCGCGCTGTCTGATAGTGAGATAATAGGAAAGTATCGAGCTATGCTGGTGGACGCGTGTCATGACCGCTTAAACTCTGAGTGGGGCGTAACTACAGGTCATCAACAGGCTGTGATGCTACAAACGATGGCACATCAGGCTGATATCGTCATTGATCTTCACACTGGCCCTAAATCCAGCAAGCACCTTTATTGTCCTGAATATGATGCCCATGCAGCATCGTTTTTCTCTATTCCATACACCTTATTCATTCCCAATGATTTTGGTGGTGCTATGGATGAGTCGGTCTTCTGCCCTTGGTGGCAACTTGCTGAGCATATGCGCTCAATGGGTCGTGACTTTGAAATACCCGTTTCAGCGTTTACCTTAGAGTTGGGTTCACAGGAGAATATTAATCTCGATGATGCCTTAGTGGATGCCGATGGTATATTGGCTTACTTAAGTGAGCGTGGTGTGATTGAGGAGCGGGTAAAGCCATTAGTTATGTCTCGTCATGCCTGCTATTTGAAGGATTATAAAAAGTATCACTCTCCTCTTGGGGGGATGGTCGAGTATTTGGCTGAAGTGGGGCAACCGATACCAGCAGGCGAGGCTTTGGCAAATATTTTACGTATAGACAAGTATGGTACCGATGAGGTGTTAACCCCGCTGAGTTTAAATCAAGACTGTGTGCCTATTCTTCATTTTGCTTCCGCTTCCGTATATCAGGGAACTGAGCTTTATAAAGTCATGACTAACGTGTTTGAGATATAGCTCAGTACTAATACCAATCTGAGTAAGTAGATATCTATTTGGAAGGTATTGGGGGCGTAAGATATAAAGAAGGGAGCCAAATTGGCTCCCTTTTTGTTTTACTACTGACTATATCAACTTGCCATTAACGCTTACGACGACGTAGGCCTGCAAGTGGAAGAAGTAGCATAGTTAACCAGCCTAGAGAGCCAGCACTATCCTCATCTCTCTCCTTCACTGTAAAGCTTGCAGAACCAGCTTCACTTTCAAGTGTGCCATCGCTAGCGACTACACTGAATGAGTATGTTCCTGCTTTAGTTGGAGTGATTCTGATATCTTCATCTGTCTCATTAAAGTCTACTGCATCACCTGCTGTCTGAGTCCACTTAAAGGTCAACTCATCACCATCTGCATCGAAAGCATTTGATTCGACCATAGTTGGGCGACCTGTAATGGTATTACCAGCACTTGGAGCCACTGTAGGCGCATCGTTAATGTTATTTACTGTAACAGTAACAATAGTTGGTGTTGATACATTACCCGCAGCATCTTCAGAGGTATAACTGAACGTATCTTTACCGAAGAAGTCATCATTCGGTGTATAAACCGCTGCACCATCTTCAGCTAAAGTTACGGTACCGTTTTCTGGCATATCTGCAATAGTTGCCTTACCTAGAGCACCATCTGGGGATACGTCAATAAGGCGCTGTGCATTGGCTGTCATGCCGTCGCCAGTCACTGAAACTCGAGCAACTTTTTGATCTGGCATGGTGTCATTTTCAAGTACATTGAGTTCGACACTGCTTTCTTCATCTGTTGTCGCAGTGTTTGCCTGACCGTGATTAAAGCTCGTCGCTTTGACCATGTAATCAATTTCAACGCTACCAGCAGCTGCTTGTTGCAGTTGTACATAATCGTCAGTGACGACAGTGTTACCCTCACCATTGTAATGGAAGGTAGTACCTACGCTGCCGCCAATATTTTCAGCACCGATAGTTACATTTTCAGGCATGTTTGGAATATCATGGTAGTTAAACCAGATATCTTCCTCTGCACCAGCCTTAATCCAGACACTAAACGTATAAGCATCACCAGATGTGTCGCCATAGACTTGGGCTTTGTTCCATTCGACTACAATCCAAGTATCGTCACCAGACTCGGCAAATTGAATTCCTAGCTGACCACCACCTGTGTCGCCAGATGTACCGTCAGATAGATCATAATCTGACCATAGTGGAGCTAAGATATTGTTTGGATTTGATGAATCAGGTAGCTCTTTGTTTAGGTAAGTGCCTGATGTAGTACCACCACCAACAATAACGATACCGTTATCAGAGATGGTTATGCTGTCGTATGTCGTACCGTTATACTTATATTCTGGCGTGCCAAAGGTAAATGCTTTTTCATCACAACCTTCGTCACAAGCTGGGACGTAAGCGATGCCTAAGTCGAAGATACTAGGGCTTGCTCCAGTTCCTTTTACTGAAGACATTTCAGGCAGATCAAGTTTACCAACCCAAGTTATTAAGCCTAGGTCTTCATTGACGTCAAAGCCATTTTGGTTAGCGCCATTGATGGTAACACTCACGTCATCTTTAGAGGTGAGTGCCGTTCCCTCTGGAGCATTTGCCGTTACGGTAACAGTATTTTCAAAAATAGAGTTGTTTACCACAGCCTTAATAGGGAACTCGTCGCTCGCTTTAATATCTGTAGCCGTTGTTACTGCAGAAATTAGGGATGAGTCGCTCGACTCTTTTGCCATAACTGCCAATGGAAGGTGGGCATCTTGCTTACCTTCATCACTCTTAATCATCACATTGCCAAAGATCCAAGAACCATATTCAGCAAATGTTGAATCAACAGTAACCATAAACTCAGCGGATGCACCTGCTTCAAGTTCAAGTGTTGATGGAGAAACGCTAACACCGGCACTATCTGCAGATGCTGACAGAGTCCATGATGTCGTTTCATCACTCTTGTTGTATACGGTACGAGTAAATGTACATGGACCAACACATGAGTCAGAAGCTACAGAAGGCTTATCAAAGGTTAGAATAGCCTTTGCTGCGGCATCAAGATCCATACGTCCAGCGCCCATAGCAAACGGCGATGCAGGCGTTTCAGCATCATCGTCAAGTACGCCACTCATATGTGCAGTAGAGGTTAGCGCCGTTTTAATATCATTGGCACTCCACTCTGGATGAAGTTGGCTCATAAGCGCAGCAGCACCGGCTACATGAGGACTGGCCATACTTGTACCCGTCATAGTGGTAAAGTCAGTCCCATCTTCATCTGGTGATGTTGCAGAAAGGATTGAGGTACCAGGAGCGGCTAAATCAGGCTTAAGAATATTTTGATTACCGTTCGGACCGCGTGAGCTAGAGGCATTTATGAGATCAGCAAGTGCCATATCCGAAATACGTTTTACTTCAGCGCCAATAGTACCCACTGTTTCATCGCCTAGCCCATCAATAACTGCAGCGCCATCAGCATCAGAAATCATTACGCCAGGTAATGTTGCATCTGGCATATACATGCTAATTGGTGCACCAGGCTTGCTGTTATAGACAACCATAGCTTTTGCACCTGCAGCTTCTGCATTTGCCGCTTTATCAGAAAATGCACATAGGCCACGAGAAATCAGTGCTATACCATCTTTAAAAGAGTCTGCAGGGAATGCAGAACAGCCTTCGAAGTTATCTGCGTTAATGTTAACTGCTGCGATAACAGGTAAAGAGATATCTTCGGTGAGTAGGCCGTTGTTAGCTTCAATCGCTAGAAGTTCATCGCCGCCAGCTGTAAACCCATTGGCAAAGAATCGACCGGTAGTGCTGTTAGCAACAGTTATTCCTGATTCGATACAACCAGGGCAGCCGATAGTTTGTGCGCCATTACCATCGTTACCTGCAGCGGTAACGACTACGACACCAGCAGCTTCAGCTGCTTCAAACATCGTCTTGTATGGGCTGTTTGCAGGATCGCCACCAGCGCCACCACCCCATGAGTTGTTGATAACGTCGGCACCATCATTAACAGCGTGCTCTAGAGCTTCCATCAACATGATATTTGAACCGCTACCACCAGAACAATCTTCTTTAGTAAAGAGCGCTTTATAAGACATCAAATATGCTGCAGGTGCGACACCAGAAAGCTCTACTTCTATGTCCTTGAATGTGGTTGAAACCTTGTTACCAACAGAGGTGCCTGCAACGTGTGAACCGTGACCGCCATAACCTAATGGGCTCATATGTTCATCGGCACATACAGCAAATGTTGGTTGAGACCAACGCGCAACAATCAGCTTGTCATTACAAAAGCTAGTATCGACCGTTGAACAGTAATCATCGGTAGGCATGTTGGCTGTAGGTTTGCTAAAACCTTCACCAGAAAACATTGGGTTTTCAGGGCGAATACCAGTATCAATGACCGCTACACGAATATCTTTACCCGCATTTTCCATGCCCGATACCGCTTCCCACATAGCAGCACTGTTGATGACCTCATGGGATGCGTCCATGCTGGTTTGGTACATGGTTTCAGGGTAAACAGATTTAACACCAGGCATAGCTGATAGCTGTTCAAGGGTAAGGCCTTGACCTACGAGCGTCACACCATTAAATAATGTTTTGAAATTACGCTCAACTTTAGCGTTTGGTGTAGCCTTTGAAAGTGCAGACTGAAAAGCTTGCTGCTCTGATTGAAGGTGACTCGCATAGCTTATAGCGGGTGCTGACTGGATATTTACTCGCTCACCCTTCTTAGTTGGAGCAGTCGCAGAGAATGTATCTATGCCACCCTGATATTTGGCAATAGCAGGAGATTCAAGTTCAACAATAAATCGCTGTGGTGCGCTCACAGCTGATTTAGACACTGCAGATTTTTTATAGTTATCTACTGAGGTGATCTCTGGAGAAAATTTATTAGCAGAGTATTCACTGCTTGCCATAGCTGCGCTTGATACCAGCGCGGCTGTTATAGCTATTGATAGTTTTGTTTTCACAACTTCTTCCTTGTCAACTGATGGCACAGATATAGTTACCGTGCAATGTCATTCATATGCTTTTGTTATTTTGTTGCCCCTATGTTGGGGTTGTGTAACTTGTAACACAAAAGCTTTACATATTTAACTTTGAAAGAGAAAAAAGTTGTAATTTACATTATTTAGTCTACTAAATAGACGAAATAACTTATTTCTATTTGTTCTATGGTTTTACCGCCCTAACAATGGGGTTTTGCAAGCTGATTAAAGTTTCTGTTGACTGAATCTCATCAATAGATTGAATACGATTAATGAGTACATGTTGCAAACCATCGATGGATTGGCACATTACCTTTACAAATACGCTGTAATTACCGGTGGTATAATAAGCTTCTACGACCTCTTCAAGTTCATTCAGTTTAGAGATAGCTGCAGGGTAGTCACCGGCACTCTTGAGATTGATACCGATAAAGCAGCAAACATCGTAGCCAAGTGCTTTAGGGTTAACGGTTATCTGTGCGCCAGTGATGATGCCAGCCTGCTTCATTTTTTCTACTCGAACATGGATCGTTCCTGCACTGACATTGAAGCGTTTTGCCAGCTCAGCAAAAGGCGTTCTAGCCTCTTTCATTAATGCGGATAAAATTTGGTTGTCCAGCTGATCACGTTGAAATGCGGTTTCCATAGTTAACTTATAATTTTAGTAATAATTAGATGTTAATTTACCCTTTACTTTGAGTATTTACTAGCTACAACTAAGCTTTGGTTATCATTTATGATTGTACTGTGAGGACTGAGAGCAAAATGAGAGTATGTAGTGAGAGGTATAGTGATTAAAGGCAGTAAAGTAGCCTCAATAATATTGAGGCTATCGTCTAAAGCAGAGCAAGTGGCGGTAGATAAGCTTGGATCTCGAAGTAATGAGGTATAAAGGTAAATAGATATGTCGAAATCTACATTACTGCTCGTTTACAGGATGTATAAATGAGGCCTCACAGTTGAAACTGAGTTCTTTTCCCGAGTAAGGCTGCTTAATTGTGAGTGCTTGGGCATGCAGTAATAAGCGACTTGATAGGCGTTTAGCTAAAGGATCTGCGTAAAAGTTATCGCCTAAAATGGGGTGCCCCATAGCCATCATATGCACTCTGAGTTGGTGAGAGCGGCCTGTGATAGGTGTTAATTTCACCAATGTGGAACGCTTAGCATAGCTTATCACTTCAAAGTGAGTGACAGATGCTTTACCAATGTCATGGTCGACTTTCTGTTTAGGGCGGTTAGGCCAGTCACAGATGAGGGGAAGTTCGATAGTTCCACTCTGTTGTTTCAGATGCCCTGCCACACGAGCAAAGTATGTCTTCTTGGTTTCTCTGTCTCTAAACTGCCTTTTCAACTCTTTTTCTGCATTTCGCCTAAGAGCGACAACAATGACACCAGAAGTAGACATATCGAGTCGATGAACTATCTGAGCATTTGGGTGTTCAGCAAGCACTCGGCTATATACGCTATCTTGATGTTCAGGAGCTCTTCCTGGTACGGAAAGTAATCCAGAAGGTTTATTTACAACCAAAATATCTTTATCTTGATAGAGTATTTCGAGCCAAGGTTCGGTTGGCGGGGCGTAAATAAAGTGGGACATAGGAACTGCCTTTGAGTGAATTCGGGGCAAAGATACCTTTTAGCTGATAGTTGAGGCAAGGTAAAAATCAACTCTATAGGCATTTCTTTTAATTATATAACTGTACTTATATTTGAGCAGTATTGATTTAGTCTACAGATATTGCTCTAATTTCACCTCTTTCTAATGTAGACCTAATTTAAGTCATTGATTAATTGATTGGTATTTAATGATAACTCAACCTAGATATCGCTTGGCTGACAGGCTGATTGACCCCAGCCAATGTACAATTCTTAAAGATGACACCTTGCTCAAGGTCGAGCTGAGGGCGATGCAGGTATTGGTGTGTTTAATAAAGCACGCTGGAGAGCCAGTCAGTCGAGATATGTTGCTTGAAGAGGTGTGGTCAGGGGGGGAAGTTTCAGATAATGCGATAAATCGCATAATAGGTTTACTGCGTAACCAATTAGGTGACAATGCTAAGTCTCCAAGCTTTATTAAGACACTTCCAAAAGTGGGTTATGTGCTGATTGCCGAGGTTGCTTTTGTTAAAGCTGCCTCGAGAGAAGAAAAGTTTACTGAGGAGGTGATTGCCGGAAGCAATATTGAAGAAAGAGGAGTAAATAGCGAGAAGTCGCTAGAAAGAAAAATATTTTCTTTACTTTATAAGTATTCAAAAGCCTCTATTTTATTGTTTGTTGGCTTAGTTGGGGTATCTTTTTGGTTTGGCTGGCAATTTCTATTCAAGAGTGATGTTGATGTTCCTCTTCACCATAGTACAGAACTTAAGCGTTTAACATTTTTAGATGGACAGGAGTTTAGCCCAATACTTTCTCCTGATGGAAAGTACTTGGCTTTTTCGCAACGAGAGTTAGGAGAGAAAAATTGGCGTATAGGTTTAATGGAGTTAGAAAGTAGAATTATTACTTACCTCGATGATCCTATGGATAGCCAAGGTTTTCCTGCTTTTAGCCCTGATGGAAGCAAGGTTGCGTATCTGTCATATGATCAGTCCGGTGATTGTAGAATTAATCTTGTAAAAATCGAAGCCGGCAGTTTTTCTGAGATCAATACGATCACATCTTGTAAGAGGCTAATGCAAGAAACGAGCATCGTGTGGAAACGTTCAGGTAAAGGTTTATTTTTTATCGATGAAGACCATCAATATGATTACTTAACTGAAAAGAAAGTTTTCTCAATAGGTATAGACGGAAGCAATAGGCAGCAACTAAGTCAGCCATACTCTATTGGTCGAGGGGATTATTCATTAAGTTTATCTCCAGATGGCCGTTTTATTGCTGTAATAAGAAATGTACGCTGGTATCAAACTCAAGTCATGCTACTTTCACTAGAAACTGGCAATCTGCAAAGCCTTTTTACGTTATCTCATTTACTACACACCATAGCGTGGGATAGAAAAAGTGGATCATTAATATACCGTTCAATGACTGGAAACTTGACTCGTTATAACTTAGAGAATAAAACCCATGCGCAAATGACTAACATCATGCAGCCAATTATATCGCCAACATCTAATCAAAATGGAGAGGTTGTTGCGGTATTAGGAGATTTTTTTAAAACAAAAATATTAAGAATTGATAGTTTTAAGATGATTGAACAAATGTCATCACTTTCAAGTTATAAGGAAGTAGACAGTAAAAACTCATCATCTTTGGTTTATATTTCATCCTATGGTGGTAATCACATGGCAGCCACTAGTATTGATGGAGAGAAAGTCGCCTTTATTTCGAATCGAACCGGTGTGCCTGAATTATGGCTAAAGCTTAGCAGTGGTAATGAGGTACAGCTTAGTCATTTTAAAAGCATAAAAAACATTAAAGACGTTAGTTTCTCTTTAGATAGCACTAAGGTATTGGGCAGAGTAAACAATAGACCATTTGTTTATGATCTAACATTGAAAAAATTTAAGTTTATTAAGTTTAATTTTGAAAGTGAAGCTTACAGCATATCCTGGGGGCCTGACAGTAATAGTATAGTGGCGAGCGTTGATGTACTTGGAGAGTCAAAGCTTAAGTTGTTAGATATTGACAGTGGCAAAGTAATTAAGGTGATGGCCTCCGGGGGGGAGTATGGAAAGTACGCACTTAATGGGGATTTCTATTATACCAAGAGAGAGAAAGATGGACTTTGGAGAGTAATTAATGGAGAGGAAAAAATACTCATTAAAGATTTTACGATAAAAAGTAATCTTTCATGGACCGTTGTTGGCGGTTATTTGTATAACTTAACCTCTGATGATGGTATTTACTTTTTAGATCGTATCGAGCTTTCAACAATGGATAAAATAAGGCTAACAATCCCTTTTGATGGTCTTGTTGGTCACTCAATATCAGTCGATGAAAATGGCATAGTATTGATTGTAACTTCAACAGCAAAAAATATTGATATTATAAAGTTGCAGTACAAGGATTACGTTGCTAGTTAAGTTATTGTTTTTTATGGTATCACATTTTTATCACTTTCTCATTATTGCCTGTTGTCTTACTGGTATGTAGTTTTGTTTGCAGACGGGTTAGCTCATTTTTAGGTAGGTTGATTTTTAATTAAACTTTACCCTGGGTTTATTCAGTACTAACTGCATATACAGTTTATTGTTATCTATCCGTATCTGGTCCATACGGTTTAATAACTATATAGTTTTAGATTGATAATTTTTAAGCCAGGAATGCAGCCTCATATAGTATTGGTAGATTAAATTTTTAGCTGATTTATGAATGGGCTAACCGGTCGCAAATTGAAAGTGTAATTTTTAATTTAATATAAATAATACTTGGGTGAATCATGAAAAATATCATTAAGGCAAGTCTACTTTGTGTTGTATGTTCTTCTGTTTTTGCAGCTCAACACTCTAATGAAGAACAAATTGAGTCTGATTTGTCAGTTATTCAAAAGTTTCAAGTTAAAAAGTTAAATGAACTATACCGTGTAGATGGTGAAAACACTCCGAATGAGGATGTTATCATTTCCCCAATGGGAAATTGTTCACCTTGGCCTTTATGCGGGCAGCTTGAGAAGTAGATTGATTTGAGATTTAGCTAAACCATATTGAAGTAAGATTTGTCGATAAGATGAAATCAATATTTAAATTTACTATCCGATTAAATTTGTTGGCAGCTAACCTAACTACGTATGTTTTCAAATGTATTAGATAGAAAAATATAGTCATCTCCCTTTTTAGACATAGGCGTATTCATTTTGAATACGCCTTTTTTTGTCTGTAAATTACCTATGTATAAATTTTATCTGTAGAAGGCGATACTTAAGAAAAACTATTTCCGTTAACAAGCATTAGTGCAAAGGTCCAAACCACAAATGAGAGTAAGCAATGGATGAGTGCATAAACCATTTGGTCAAGCCTCTCCATACCATCACCGGCTTGCCAAATCATCTTGGTATGTAGCAGAATAACGAGAGGGAAAAAAGCAAAAAGCGGGTAGAAACTGAGCGCGTGGGCAAGAGATAAATGAGATTCAGCAAAAAGTAAGCGTGCTATCAGCGCCCATATTACCATTAATCCAGTAATGAGTGGTGGCATTGCGTGACGGTGTTGTTCTGGGTTAGCAAACATTAAACCTCCATATTCATTAATGAATGACCACTGAGTTAATTATAGTCTCTAGTGGCCATTTTGATGCTTACAACAAATACAGATGCTTCAAAGAGGTAGTACTAATCTTGAGGCTTTCTTGCTATAAGTTGAGCCTTGAAGCTCATGGTTTGGTTATTATGAACTTCACCTTCAAAGTACTGTAAGCATTCCCATTTATCAAATAGTGATTTCAGCTCATTCGTTTTTAGCAGAAAGTCAGGGTTTCTAGGGCGGCCTATTTCAGCTTGTTTTTCGATAAAGGTTTCATAAACTATTATGCCACCAGGCTTTAAGGCAGCAGCAATTTGAGGAAAGAGTGGGCGATGTAGGTAGTTAAATACCAAGATGATGTCGTATTGTTCTTTAGGCAGTTGAGGAATAGGCTCCAGTTCTAAATCCCATTCGAGGTATTGATGCGCGGATGCATCCCTCTCAAGCTGTGATAAATCTCTATCAAGAAAGGTAATCTTATGCCCTTGTTGCGCGAACCATAAACCATTACGCCCACTGCCACAGGCAAGGTCAAGTACATGGGCTTTCTCTACACCTTTTAATGCTGTGCATTCAGTAATGAGTGCTGCAGGCTCAGCCCTTAACTTCTTTTTTTCCATCGATTCGTCGTCCATGTATAACTGAAAAATGTCTCAGCCCAGCAGGGCCGTGTGAAACCACAACAGAGAGTAGTAGCACAGTAATTAATAATTCAGGCTTGTAGCTTGCAAAGGGAATAAATAGCGCCAGCAGCCCCAACTTTCCAAGTGTTAACACGCCTTTTAATTGTATTAGCCAGCGCCAATCTCTGACTATTTCCCATAGCATCAGGATAGAGCCTGTGGTCATTGCCATGCACCAATAAAAGATCCATTCAGTTTGTGGTACTCCGAGTAGGATCCCACCGCCAGCTCCTGTGATGCCAAGAATATGTAGCGCCCTAAGGCTAGTTTTTCCAAGCCTTTGTGCCCAGAATTGCTTTTCAGATATCTTTGATTTTTTCATGTTGCAGCGAATAAGCGAGGTAATTGCAGCAAGCTTATCAGGAAATTTCAGTCTGTGAAGGGGGCTAGGTTTCAATGTTCACAATGCAGCTAATTACTTTGCTCAAATTAGCTGAGTTAAGCATAAGCTATTTCATTGAATTAGCATCGATAATACCTGACAAGTGCATCAGTGACTGATAAATTAACTAGATATATTTAGCTGGAGAGCAAGTGTTATGAGGGTAAAACAGGAAGTTCATGATATTCCTACTGCAACAGGTTTGATGCGGACTTATTTATACCGCCCTGTTGAAGAGGGGATTTTTTCGACCATTATTTTTTATTCGGAAATTTTTCAGCAAACAGATCCTATTGCTCGCGCTGCAACTATATTAGCGGGCCATGGCTTTGTTGTGTTGGTTCCTGAGGTTTTTCATGAGTTAAACCCAATCGGCACCGTGTTAGCTTATGATGATGCAGGGAAAGATAAAGGCAACCAAGATAAGTTCACTAAGCCACTTGAGCACCATGACTCAGATACACAAGCATTAGTTGAATTTGTTCGGGCGCAAACATTTTGTACCAGTGCAGTGGGAAGTATGGGAGTGTGTATCGGTGGTCATTTGGCTTACCGCGCCGCGATTAGCCCTGATATTTCAGCCGCTTTCTGTTTATATGCTACCGATATTCACTCTAATACTTTGCCCTGTGAAGAGGGGAATGACTCCTTGAGTCGTACCAAAGATATTCAGGGGGAGCTGGTCATGGTGTGGGGCAAGCAAGACCCCCATGTATCTAGCGAAGGCAGAAGTGTCGTTTATTCTCAACTTGAACAAACAGGCCGACACTTTAGCTGGCTAGAGGTGAATGCTCAACATGCATTTATGCGAGATAGCGAAGCGCGTTACGATCCAGCATTAGCGATGCAGATGTATGCGCAGGCAGTTGATTTCTTTCACCGATTATTACGTTAACCGTGTATTTACTGTATTAGGCAGCACAATTGGTACTGTAATGCCTAATACAAATTTCCTTTCACTAAGTGCAATTCGTATAATGCTCGGCCCAACCCCTGATAGTTTCTCAATTTGATGCAAGACGAACAGATCCTCCACGAAAGTCACGATGAATACGGTCCACTCATTGTCTTAGATGACAAGCATATGCGCGTACTATCATTTGGTGATAATGACGAGCAAAGTAAACTCCTTAAAGCGGAACCTCACATTCCACAGCATACTTATATTCAAGCCATGCTCTTGGTATTGCTATTTATAAAGCCTAAGCGTGTGATCATCCTTGGCTTGGGAGGAGGTGGTTTGATTCATGCCCTGCGAAACTTTGATACAGGTATCAAGGTGACGGCGGTAGAGTTAAGGGAGCAGGTCATATCACTTGCTAAGCGATACTTCCAATTACCAATTGGAAAGAAGCTGTCATTGGTTCATCAAGATGCCAACCAATTTCTGTTGCAAGGTGACCATAAGAAAGCTGATATTATTTTTGCTGATATTTATGGCGGCGATGGGGTCGACGAAAACCAGTTATCAGAACCCTTTATCGAAAATGCTGCCAAAATGATTAAAGCCGAAGGCTACCTCGTATTGAACTGTTGGAAAGAACATAGCAATAACAGACTCTTACTTAGCTACTTACAAAAGCACTTTATAGAAGTTAGAGCTTGTCTTACTGGAGGTGGAAATTGGGTGGTTTTAGCCGGCAAATCAAAGCGGGAGATCACAGCGAGTGGTCTGAAAGCTAAGGCCCACAACCTCTCTCAGCAATTGGACTTTACATTGGGACGCTCACTGACAAGGTTTGATATTTGGGAGTAGCGCTAATCAATCGAGGTTAATACTGTGCCAGTGTCTGTTTGAAGTAGCTGCAGTTAAGTATCTTCACCTAAGTATCTGCAGCTAAGCCCATAGCAGGTGATGGATAAAATTTACGTGGCGATTTGCATTAAACAAGCTTGGCACTAATCCGCGAGGTGAAGCCTACTCACAGCTATTTGCTTCTGGCAAACGAGTAACTCATCCACTTTGTATGCTTCATAAACAACTAGCCCCTAATTTGGTTTATTAATTGTGCATTAAACTATGTTTCGTAAAAATCGATTAGGATAATAGGTTTTACCCGTTATCCTAAATCGTTCTCCTTGGTTATTATCTTCACATCGAAAACAAACTGACGCATCAAACAGCGTCAGGTGAAAGATTTAATAACCCTTTATGGAGCACAACATGCATCAGTCAATTATCAACACAACTATCAAACCTTTTTCAGCAACAGCATTTCACAACGGTGACTTCGTTGAAGTTTCTGAGCAAGACCTTCTAGGTAAGTGGTCAGTTGTTTTCTTCTACCCTGCTGACTTCACATTCGTATGTCCTACTGAGCTAGGCGACATGGCTGACCATTACGCTAAGCTACAAGAGATGGGCGTTGAAGTTTACTCAGTATCTACTGACACTCACTTCACTCACAAAGCGTGGCACGATGCTTCTGACACGATTAACAAAATCCAGTACCCAATGATTGGTGATCCAACTGGCGCTATCACTCGTAATTTCGGTGTGATGATTGAGGAAGACGGTCTAGCACTACGTGGTACTTTCGTTATCAACCCAGAAGGTGAAATCAAGGTTGCTGAAGTACATGACCTAGGTATTGGTCGTAGCGCTTCTGAGCTTGTTCGTAAAATCCAAGCTGCTCAGTATGTTGCTACTCACGACGGTGAAGTATGTCCAGCAGCATGGCAGCCAGGTGCAGAGACACTAGCACCATCTCTTGACCTAGTCGGTAAGATTTAATTCGACTGCTCAACAGTAGTTTAGCTTCATCTCCTGAACTGCTGTTGATTAATGAGGTAGCTCATTAATCCTAGTTTCATCCCCATTGCTAGCCCGCGCTCCCCCTTTTAGGTTCGGGCTAGTAACTTTTTTTATTTTTCAAAGCAATTTTTCTTTTCTTATAAACAGATATCTTCACTGTGAGCATGACTCATAGCGATAACCTAGGAGTCATTATGTTAGACACGAATCTTAAAAGTCAGCTGAAAACCTATCTGCAAAACCTCAAGCGTCCAGTTGAACTTGTCGTATCTGCAGATGATAGCCCTAAAGCCCAAGAGCTTAAGTCACTTGCTGCTGACATTGATAGCTTATCGCCACTGGTTTCATTGTCTGAAGTCGAAGGCGAGCGTATGCCATCGATGAAGGTTACCAATAGCGAGACTGCAACTAATATTACATTCGCAGGCTTACCTATGGGGCATGAGTTTACCTCTTTAGTACTCGCGTTATTACATACTGGTGGCCACCCACTTAAGTTAGAAGATGATGTTATTGCACAAATTAAAGCGCTTCCAGGTGAATATCACTTTGAGACCTATGTGTCTTTAAGTTGTCAAAACTGCCCAGATGTGGTTCAGGCGCTGAATATGATGGCGGCAATCAACCCGAATATCACTAACGTGATGATTGATGGCTCCCTATTTCAAACAGAAGTGTTTGAGCGAGATATCATGGCTGTACCTTCTGTGTACCTAAATGGTGAGCAGTTCGCCCAAGGCCGTATTAGTCTTAGCGAGATCCTTAATAAGTTAGATACTGGCGCCGTAACTCGCCAAGCAGCAAAGCTAGACGAGAAAGAGCCTTTTGAAGTTTTAGTCGTTGGTGGTGGCCCCGCTGGTGCTTCAGCAGCCATATATGCTGCGCGTAAAGGACTAAAAACTGGCATCGCTGCCGACAAGTTTGGTGGTCAGGTAAGCGAAACCGTCGCCATAGAAAACTTTATCTCAGTGAAAGCCACTGAAGGCCCTAAGCTAGTGGCTAATTTAGAAGCCCATGTGCGCGATTACGATGTCGATGTGATGGATAATCAAAAGGCTGTAAAGCTTGCCCAAAGTGCAGCAAAACCTGGCTATTACGATATCGAATTAGAAAATGGCGCAACCCTGACCAGCCGTACTATGCTTTTGGCGACAGGTGCTCGCTGGCGTGAAATGAATGTTCCCGGTGAACAGGAGTATCGTGGTAAAGGTGTTGCGTATTGCCCACATTGCGATGGCCCGTTGTTTAAAGGTAAGCGCGTTGCTGTGATTGGTGGCGGTAATTCAGGTATCGAAGCTGCGATTGATTTAGCTAATATTGTTGAACATGTAACAGTGCTTGAGTTTGATAGCAAGTTACGCGCTGATGATGTGCTACAACGTAAAGCCGCCTCTATGGGCAATATCACTATCATTACTCAGGCAATGACCACTGAAGTGAATGGTGACGGCCAACGTGTTAACGGTTTAACCTATACCGATAGAACGACCAATACCAGCCATTCGATTGAGCTTGCAGGTATCTTTGTTCAAATAGGTTTAGTGCCAAATACTGAGTGGTTACGTGGTGTCGTTGAATTAACTGAGCGAGGCGAGATCATTGTCGATGCAAAAGGTGAGACTTCACTTCCGGGTGTATTTGCCGCTGGTGATGTAACGACTTCACCCTATAAACAGATTATCATCGCGATGGGGAGCGGTGCCACAGCATCCCTAGGAGCATTTGATTTCTTAATCAGAAATAGCGAACCTGAGCAGCAAAGCGCCGCTTAATATCACGCTTGATCATTGTTTTACATTGAAAACAGCCAGCTTAAATGTTGGCTGTTTTTTTTTGGACAATTATAATGGGTGGTTAAATGAGCTGATAATTTGAATTTATGAGCTTTGGCTTTCTATCAATGAGTGAGTATAAATGGAACTAGCTCTACCCTCATCAGAAAAACAGTTGGACATTGAAAGTCATCTCTACTTGATTAAAGGGGTAATGTGGGCCTCTTTAGTCTCAGTATTTATTATGTTAGCTATTTTTGCCAACATAGCGATGCAAGTAACGCCTATTCTCAGTGTTACCAGTGCAATTCTATATATGCTCCCTACATCAATTATTGCCGTTATTGGTGCTGTAAATATTAAAATCCGCTCTGTTAGTGCCGTACCTAATAAGCTACTGCTATTTTACCTTTTGATCCTGCAAGTTAGCTGGTTGCTACTGACTTGGAGGATCTTTGATAGCACTGATACCCTTGTTGGTGGGGATGAGGCCCTAGCAAGTATAGAGACGCTGATTGATATTTTAGTGCTGACATTCGCAATCGCGCTATTTCCAAACCCTAGGGTGATGTGGACGGGGGTATTGCCTCTGATGTTAATGGGGCTTTTTTTACGAATAACTGAAATCCCAGATAATTACCTGTTCCCTATGACTAAGTTTATCTGCTTTTTTGCCATCATTATTACAGGCCAAAAGGTACTGTTTTCTTGGTTTAAAAAAGCTATCGTCAGGGATGTTGAGAAGCAGTACCTATTGAAACACTTTCGCCGAATGGCGTTAATTGATGGCTTGACACAGATCAGTAATCGCCGTCATTTCGATGAGATTCTATCTCAAGAGGTAAGGGCATCTGAGCGAAATGGCCACCCTTTATGTGTCATTCTTATTGATGTCGATTACTTTAAAAAGCTAAATGATAGTTTAGGTCATCAAGTGGGTGATGAATGCCTGGTAAAGCTTGCTCAAGTACTCAGCTCGATTGCCAATCGACCCAGAGATCTCGCGGCGCGTTATGGTGGTGAAGAGTTCGTCATATTGTTACCAGATACTGATTTAAAGGGCTGTCTAATAATTGCAGAGAAGCTCAAGCAGGCAATTGCTGAGATTAAGTTGCCTCATCCTGATTCGGATGTGAGTCGATGGGTCACAGTGTCTCAAGGTGTCTGCCAATGGCAGGATGGCTTGAATATGGAATCTTTGATGTCTAGTGCCGATAACTTACTTTACCAAGCCAAGTCTGAGGGAAGAGATAGATATGTTGCAGGATGCGGTAAATCGCTAAATTAAAATCGCCTAAGTAAAAGTGCTTAAGTTAAAAAAGCCCTCCTATAAAAAGATAATGCCGATCGTTTAAGAGGACTTGAACGATCCTGCAGATGAAAGATAATCCCTACCAGTATTCTGGTGGGGATTTTTTTATGTTTGCGCAAGAGCTTGAGCTAGTTCATGAGTCTGTTGAAGAAAGTGGGTCTTATGGTTCTGTAATGGAGGCTATTGATTCAGAGTGGATAGAGCAGTCATTACTCACAGCCAACAAGGCAAGTATCCGTAATCGCCGTTTGCCTGCACAGCAGGCAGTCTGGCTCGTGCTTTGGATGGGGTTAATACGTAACCAGTCCATCAAAGAGGTTTG
>NZ_MPHJ01000024.1 GCF_001957125.1 Shewanella sp. UCD-KL12
ATTACTTGATGAACTTGGAATCTCATCCAATGCTTGGGTAACCTCAGCAAAAGAGTTTCGCCGCCAATACAGTGGTATTAGTGGTCGTTGGGATGCTATGTGTGATTTTAAAAAACAGCATCATTGTGGTCAATGGTGCAAAGGTAAGGCCAGTAGCGATGCACTTCACCCCTCGCCTTAGTCGTATATAAACTATCTACAATGGTTTGAGATAATTAGTGGCTTCGAATAAACCAAGATACTTTTTCTAATCAATGTCAGTTTGAGTTGACTCGATGCTCTAGCAAGCTTCTGTCCAAAAACATGTTAGGCGCTACATTGAACTTGCTGGCAGAGCATCTGCTGTGGGACGTGCAAGCTTCTAAATCAAGGCCAGAAATGTTCCCGACATTTCTTGGCATTTCCACCAATCCTTGGCAGTCAGAGATTTAGTAGAGCCATCAGGGATGATTTTACGGCGACTTGCAAAGGAACATAACAGATGAGCAGCATTTTATTGAAGTTGGATTATTTACTTTTAGCTGTATGAGCTACCCAAAGCGGCTTATGTCCAAAAAGAGAGTTACTTACAGTAAACTAACCAAGTATCAAACCAGCAAATATCTACTTGAAACTTGCTAGCAAGCAAGTTTCAAATAGCTGGTGGAATATTGAGATTTAATACTTAGATCTTGCACTTAGCCATAGTGCTCTGGCATCGGCAGTGCCGCAACACCTGAATCGACTGCCGCTTGTGCTACTGCTTTAGCGACTCTGTTGCACAATCTTGGATCCATTGGACGTGGGATTATATAGTCGCGGCTAAAGCTTAATGCACTTTCGCCACTGGCTTGTAATACCGATTCTGGTACCGGCTCTTTCGCTAATGAGCGTATCGCATGCACAGCCGCTATTTTCATCTCATTGTTTATCTTACGCGCTCTAACATCGAGTGCGCCTCTAAAAATAAAGGGGAAGCACAATACGTTATTAACCTGATTAGGATAATCTGAGCGACCTGTCGCCATAATAAGATCGTTTCGTACTGAATGAGCAAGCTCTGGTTTGATTTCAGGGTCTGGGTTTGAGCAAGCAAACACAATAGGCCTTGGTGCCATTTTAGATAACTGCTCAGCAGAAAGTAGATTAGGGCCTGAAACACCAATGAACACATCTGCTTCTTCGATAGCATCATCGAGGGTACGTTTATCAGTATTATTCGCAAAAAGGGTTTTGTATTCATTCAAATCTGTACGGCGAGTATGCACAATTCCTTTGGTGTCTAACATGTAGATCTTTTCACGCTTAGCGCCACATTGAATCAGTAACTCCATACAAGCAATTGCCGCAGCCCCTGCCCCTAAACAAACAATATCAGCATGACTAATATCTTTATCTTGTATATCAAGTGCATTAAGAATAGCCGCCGCCGTTACAATCGCGGTGCCATGCTGGTCGTCGTGAAATATTGGAATATTACAGCGCTCCTGTAAGGTCTTCTCAATGACAAAACAGTCTGGGGCTTTGATATCTTCAAGGTTAATCCCACCGAAGGTGTCAGCAATGCTAGCCACTGTGTTAATAAATTCATCAGCGGTATTATGAGTCACTTCTATATCAAAGGAGTCAATGTTGGCAAACCGTTTAAACAACAGGGCTTTCCCCTCCATAACAGGCTTAGAGGCCATAGGCCCTAAATTCCCTAAACCCAGTACAGCACTCCCATTGGATATCACTGCAACCGTATTACCTTTCCCTGTGTACTTGTAAACGTTCTCTATATTGTCGGCGATCGCTCGACATGGCTCAGCGACACCAGGACTGTATGCCAATGATAAGTCTTCACTTGTTTCTGCTTTGGTGGTTATTTCAACTGCTATTTTTCCTGGCGTTGGATTAGCATGATAATCGAGTGCGCGTTGTTTTAAACTGCTCATAAGTGACCCTTGGTTAATTTTATTGTTAATGACTGAAGTGCAGATAGCATTGCACCAAAACCGCTAAGGTCGCTTGGGCAAAAAACTGTTAAATATTAAGTGGGATTAATTCTGCATCCCTATTGGCGTTCATTATTGGCGTTCATTATTGGCATTGATGAAAGCGCTAGCACAAACCTGCATACTGACTAGCGCTACCTTTACCGCTGTTTAGTAAATTAGAAGCGCCATACCGCCAATAGCTGAGCGGTATTATCATCGGTGCCCTTCTCACCTAACTTGTTTTTCCAGTATTGGTACTCGATACCGACAAACAGTTGGTTAGCCTTAGTACCGAGTACTTCGCCCAGATCTAATCGAATTTGAGGCTGGAACAGGATCCAATACTCAAGATCTGTCGTACCGAAATTGTTGGTTTGCTCACGGCCATCGATATATTCTAAATGCCCCTCAATGCTCCAGCTCGTTGAACCTAGCTTGAAAGGATACGCCCATGCAAAGTCGACCATATAGCTCGACGCTTCATCGACAACTGTGAACACAGGTGACGTTGCACTGCCCCCACCTTGGTGCATATACCCAGTCACATCAATCTGAGCGAATGCAAACCCAGGAAGATCGAGTGAGAATCGCACGCCTGGTAAAATCCAGCCGCTATCCACTTCTGGCGCGAAGTTAAAACCCGCGACGACACCGATATCTTTCACTGGCCCAAAGGAAAGATCGCTACCTGTGATGGCACCTAAGCTAAAGTTTGAATACCACTCACCGTAAAATTCACTGCTATCTTCAACAGGAAAGTTAGCATCATCATTAACACTGTAGCGACTGTAATCAACGAAGAAGAAGTTATCACCGTAATCCCAACCACCGGCATGCTGGAAAGTTAGAATAGTTGTATCAGCCGTTCCACCTGTTCCTACTCGCTCTAATTCACCCAGTGCTTGAAGCTGTACTTCTGTATTGCTCCAGTTTTCTGCGGTAGCACTTGTCGTTATGAGTGCCGACGAAGCAATTAATGTTGTAGCAATAGCACTAGCAATTTTACAGAACTTCATATTCATCCCTTTTTAAATTATTTATTATATTTTAAATTCTTACCAATACTGCCATCTAACAATATTGTGTAATGACATTTATAAAACACATAAAATTAATATCACTATTAATTCCAGCTTCTACTGTTCTCATAAATAATATTTACTTAATGAATCATTCATATGTCAATAAAAGCTGTTAACGACAAATTATGTTTTAGAGAAATCTTAATTAAAATTGCAAATCCTGACATCAGTGTCAACTCAATTTTTTTACGCAATGTAGAATGGTTATTAGCATTAAATTTATCTACAGGGCATAAACTTGACACTTGTGACAGGTTTTGATATCAAATGTTAATTCAACAACACTCCCTCAAATAAAGGCATATAAAAATGAACTTTCAATCTTTTAATCCTCCTCGCAGGATATTAATGGGCCCAGGTCCTTCAGATATTAGCCCTGAAGTTCTAGCTTCACTTTCAAGACCGGTTATCGGTCATCTCGATCCGCTGTTCGTAGGCATGATGGACGAAGTGAAATCGCTACTTCAGTATGCTTTTCAAACTAAAAATGAATTTACTATTGCGCTTTCAGCCCCCGGCTCTGCTGGGATGGAAGCGTGTTTCGTCAACTTAGTAGAAGCCGGTGACAAGGTTATAGTCTGCCGTAATGGCGTTTTTGGCGATCGCATGATCCAAAATGTCACCAGAATTGGCGCTGAGGCTATTGTTGTTGATTCTGCATGGGGCCGAGCTGTTGAAGTAGACAAAGTAGAACAAGCACTTATTGCTAATCCAGATGCTAAATTTGTCGCTTTTGTTCACGCAGAAACCTCTACTGGTGCGGTTTCAGATGCTAAAACCTTGTGTGCCCTAGCCCAGCAGCACGACTGCTTAACGATTGTTGATGCGGTCACCTCTCTAGGCGGTATAGAAGTTAAGGTCGATGATTGGGGAATCGATGCTATCTATTCCGGATCGCAGAAATGCTTATCTTGCGTACCAGGCTTATCACCCATTTCGTTTAGCCAAAAAGCGGTCAATGTGATTAAAGAGCGCAAGACGGTTATCCAAAGTTGGTTTTTAGATCAGTCACTTGTAATGAGCTACTGGTCTGGAGATGGTAAGCGTAGTTACCATCATACTGCACCAGTGAACTCACTATATGGCTTACACGAATCACTCGTACAACTGCAAAACGAAGGCCTTGAAAACCGTATTGCACGTCATAAAGCGCAGCATGAAGCGCTTGCCAAAGGGCTAGCTAAACTAGGCATTAAGTTCATCGTCCCTGAAAATGAGCGCCTACCTCAGTTAAACGCTATCTACATTCCAGAAGGTGCTGACGATGCCAAAGTACGTAACTACCTACTCAATAAGTACAACTTAGAGATAGGGGCAGGCCTTGGCGACCTCGCAGGTAAAGCATGGAGAATTGGCCTAATGGGCTATGCAGCAAGAAGTGAAAACGTCACTTTATGTCTTGCCGCCCTAGAAGATGCCTTGAATCAGTAAGCACTAGTTAGTATTAATGAGTGACAAAGTAGCCGCTTGCGTTTCCACAATGCGAAAACAAAAGCGGCAATTTACGACGATAAAACCATAATGCGAGACACAAGTTGGGCCATATCTTGAACGTTTAGTGAAACCGTTTTTAATATTAGTGAAGCTTTTCTGTTATTAATCGCGCTGCATTTTGCGCTAGTTTAATAGAAAAACAAACCAGGTAGTCACTAACTAATCATTTAAAAAGTCATCTGAAAAACCATCTTAGTTACTATTCCCAAACAGTTCAAAACCAAGAGAAAACAGTTAAACATTAATCGACAGATATTGACTTAATAATGTCAACCATTACTTTGCCATAATATATCACCTCACCATTATTATTACCACTTAATACAAATCAGATTTCACACCTAAAAAGTTATTATTCATACCTATCTCACAACCTAGTAGAGATAATTAATGCAAACCCTATAATCAACGTTATTCATTCCGTAGTTAATACTTTAACAACACACAAATACCAATACACAAAAACCAATATTCTAGGCTTATTTAATGGTTAATAAACTGATAGTCATGCAGAAGATTTAAAATTAGGGGGGAACAGGTATAAATGTGGCTCTTAACTAATTATCATTTTTCACTGGTTTATCGCGCAGATATAATTATGCAAACTTTTATTGAATTAGTCCTCATTTAGCTGGTCCTCATTTGCCTAGTTCTCACTTGACGAGTGCAATCGTGCTATTCCTATTCATGAAGCTTTTATTCGCACAATATCTACTTTTGCTAACCTACTCTTGCTAAACCTATTGGTGCTAAAGCAAAGTGACTAAACGAAATGACTAAGCTAATTGTGATAAACACAAGTTACAAAGCATTCGCCTATGCATTCACCACTGAATACTCATGCGAAAGTTCGTCAGTAACTGGCCCAGCTGTGAGTTCACATATGCCTTACCATACATAAAAGTACCACTCACTTGTCTGCGCTTTGATTAGTATTGAAGCCTTGATTGAAGCCTTGATTGAAGCACTTGATTTAAAAACTTAATTAAAACATTTGATTAAGGAACTTTCAAAGCAGTAGCGGGGAGATGGCTTAATCGAAAGATACTCGTTTTGAATAGGCATAAAAAAACCCTTCATAGGAAGGGTTTAAAAACAATATTCGACTATAACGATCTTTTAGTTAATAAAGATAAACTTAGCAACAAACAGTGCTGTTAGTGCCCAAACACCCTTTGATATTTCGCTAGACTTACCTGCACCTACCTTCAATACGGTATAAGTGATAAAACCAAACGCTATACCATTAGCAATTGAGAAGGTAAATGCCATCATAATCGTGGTACATACCGCAGGGGCATACTCGGTCAGGTCGTTCCAATCAAGCCCTCTTAATGAACTCATCATCAGCATAGCAACGTAGATAAGCGCGCCATCAACTGCAAAGCCAGGTAGCATCTGTGCTAACGGCAGGAAGAACATACCAACAGCGAACAGAAGACCGATAACAACGGCAGTAAGACCTGTACGGCCACCAACTTCAACACCTGCAGCAGATTCAACATAAGAGGTAACTGGCGGACAACCAAAGCCTGTACCAATAACAGATGCAAGTGAATCTGCTTTTAATGATTTACTTAACCCTTCAATCTTACCATTTTCATCTTGTAGGTTAGCGCGCTCAGCTACTCCCATCAGGGTACCGGCGGTATCGAAGATATTTACAAATAGGAAAGTCACAATGACCGGAATGAGTGCCACTTGGAATGCACCGGCGATATCAGCTTTCCATAGGATAGGCTCAAGCGCGGCAAACTCAGGTACCGCCATAATACCGTTATAACTCACAAAACCAGATGCTGGAGCAAACGACTTAGCAGCTTCTGATACGACAAAGAAATCAGTCGGGAGTAACCAAGTCATGGCAAAAGCAATCAATGTTGTTGTAGCGATACCGATTAAGATCCCCCCAAACACTTTTCGGTAACTCAATACTGAGATAAGTAGGAAGCTTAAAAATCCAAGCGCAGGTGCTTCAGGGCCAAATTGGCCAAAGCCAAAATGAGTTAGATCGGCGAGTGCTAACGCATTATCAGGATCTGAAACTATGATCCCGGTAAAGCGCAGGCCAAGAAAGCCAAGAAACAGACCGACACCAGCCGTCATCGCTAAACGTAGACTTAAAGGAATGCTGTCTAGCATCCACTCTCTGAGTCGGGTCACACTCATAAAGACAAACAGCACACCAGAGAGGAATACCGCACCGAGCGCTATCTCCCAACTGTAACCCATGCCACCAACCACTGAAAAGGTGAAGAAAGCATTAAGCCCCATCCCTGGTGCAAGGCCAACAGGCCAGTTTGCATAAAGGCCCATCATAATCGTAGCAATGGCGGCACCTAAACAGGTAGCAAGGAATAATCCATCAAATGGCATGCCTGTTTTCGACATAATGATGGGATTTAAAAACATAATGTATGACATGGTCACGAAGGTGGTTAAACCTGCCATTAGTTCTGTTTTTACTGTTGTTCTATGCGCAGAAAGTTTGAAGAGTCGCTCTAATAAGCCACCTGGTTTTTCTGTTTTATCGTATGTTTCACTAACCTGTTCCATAACTACAGTACTCTTGTTGATTGAAAAATAAGGCCATTTTTTTGTATTTTTAAAATGTGACCTGTTAGATGCTGACCCATTTAACAAAAGGTAATACCAGCTGCGGCTATTTATAGAAAGAGGCTGTGTTGGACCCAATTTCTGTGTAGCTCATTCAATAGAGCATAATTAAAAGCTAATGTTAACTATAAAAATTCATTTTAATTTCACAATGTGAAAACATTTAAATGAGCTTGTTTCACAATCAAAAAGAGGCAGGTTTAAACTGGTCAATAAGTATTCAGCCATTCAAGTAAAGGATGAAACGAGACTGTGCATACGAGTTTAACTTGTGATCTATGTTGAGTGATAATTAACCACAAAAGCAATAACTAGCAGGGTTTGAAGGTGTGGAGAGTCTTTATTTATTTTGGCTTATTTCAACTTATCTAGCAGAAAACACTGGTTGGCAATGACTTTATCTGGGGCTAATTAGCTGGTTGCATATACAAGAGCCTATCGCTATTTGGGATTTGCAACTCGTTCTTGGGTAGATTAGATTTCACATTGTAAAAACTGCCAATATATGATTTTTTGGTGAATCATCCCTGCCCTGTTATTATTGATCTATATCAAGTTTCTAAACTATCAAATGAGTATTCGAAAGAACTCATGCCAGATAGACAAGAGTATTAAATTAGGTCGCTATGCTTTCTTTGTCTCACTTCAATCGACGTACCATTAAAGGCGATGTGTTTGGCGCACTCACCTCCACCATTGTGGCTCTACCTTTTGCACTTGCATTTGGTGTCACATCAGGGGCTGGTGCAAGTGCTGGAATATATTGCGCGATCATCACAGGTTTATTTGCGTCACTATTTGGCGGCACTAACCAGCAGATCTCAGGCCCAAATACCGGCTTGACCGTGGCAATGGTGGCCATATTAACCAGTTTTGTGGCTCAATCTCCTGAAAATGGTATTGCCGCAGCGTTCACAGTGGTCAGTTTAGCTGGACTATTCCAGATGCTGTTTGGCTTTTTCAAGCTAGGTAAGTATTTCATCTTGGTCTCATACCCTGTGATTTCAGGCTTCACGTCAGGGATCGGTATTTTAATTATATTATCGCAAATAGAACCATTGTTTGGCGCCTCTATCACTGAGCTGCCTATTTCACTGACAATGTTCAGTAGTACTAATACATTAGTGGGTTTAGCCTGCTTAGCGGTACTCTTTATTTGGCCCCAAAAGTTCAGTCATGTCATACCTGCCAGCATCATTGCTGTTATTGGCGCTACCGCTTTTTATCTCTTTAGTGGTGAATCGATACCCGTAGTCGGTGCCATCTCCAGTGAGCTACCATCGCTTAACCTGCCAGTCTGGGATAGTACATTAGCAGGTGAAATGATTAAGTCAGCCATGCTTATCGCGACATTAAGCACATTGGATTCATTAATGACCTCACTGACAGTTGATACCATCAGTAATGACTTTCACGACTCAGATCAGGAATTGGTAGGCCAAGGAGTTGGTAACTTTGTCGCTGGACTTTTTGGTGCACTGCCCGGTGGTGGCGCCACAATGCGTACAGTGACGAACTTAAGAGCAGGCGGTACCACACCATTATCAGGCATACTGCACGCGCTATTTATCTTAGCCATCGTGCTATGGGCGGGTGAATACACGGCTTATATACCCGTTGCAGTGTTAGCAGCAATATTGACTCATGTTGGGATCAGTATTATTGATTGGAGCTTTCTAAAGCGTATTCACCAGATCTCCCCTTTCAGCGTTGTTTTGATGATTTCGGTGATGGTCATGTCCGTCATCTTTGACCTAGTGACAGCCGTGCTCGTTGGGGTATTTATTGATAACTTAGTCACGATTCGGCGCTTATCAGAAATTCAGCTCGACAACATCAAGTTGTGTACGGCTAAAGATGCTGTGCATATGTCAAATGAAGAGAGACAGTTATTTGAAACTATGGATGATAGCGTGCTGCTACTAAACATTTCGGGCCCCATCGGGTTTGGTGTGGCGCGCGGACTGAAACAATGCGTATCGACAGCCGATCAAAATAAAACCTTATTGATAGATCTCTCTGACGCTAGATTTGTTGGGATCACCAGTACCATAGCGATTGAAGAGATAATTGTCGGTTATCAAGATGAAGGGCAAGAGATCATTTTGTCGAATGTGTGCGACCGAGTTCGTAAGGATTTTAATAAAATAAAACTCCTCGATAAAATATCAAGCGATCATGTCTTTACTACCAGGATAGATGCGCTGAACTATTTACAACAAAAATTACAGCAAGCACCGCAGTAATAGCTTGAGAAATAGTTACAGTAAAAATAGTGTTAAGGCATGCTAAATCGTACTTAATTCCACAAAACCCTAGTACTGCATCGAGAGCTTAAAATAGCACGCTTGAATCAGTGTACCATCTCAAGTTGGTACACTTTTATTACCAGCTGATGTTTCTGAGCTAGTGTTTCCAATCTACTATTTAAAAAATAACTATTAGAAAACTAGTGACATCAAGCACTGGTACTTACAGCATATTTTGATTGTAACTTGATGATGAGATGCGATTAAAAGTATCAACGCCTGCTTGAGCACAGTCTAAATCTTGCCTTGGCGAGCCAGAGCTCACGCCAATACCGCCTATTACCACACCATCATAGGTAATAGGTAGGCCACCACCAACAATACACATACGACCGCCCAACGCGGTATGTATGCCAAACAAACTATTATCGTCACCAGGTACACACGCTTTGTTAACTTCGTGGGTTGCTTTTCTTGCCGATGCCGCGGTAAAGGCTTTATCTTGTGAGAGAGTGATACTGTGTATTTTACCGCCATCCATGCGTTCAAAGGCGATCAAACTCCCTGACTCATCGACAACTGAAATACACATAGGTACCCCAAGTTTGGCCGCTTTTTGCATTGCCCCATCTATGATTAATTTAGCTTCTTTTCGGTTTAATCGGTTTATGGTTAACATCTCTCCCCCTATCTTAATTATTATTCTATGAATGCCTTGTTAGATAAGCCTTGCTCGGCTTATCTATCGTTGATTAGTTTTCTGTTTTTAAGTGGCTATCTATATTTAAATGGTGATTGAGAGCTCAACTTATGCTTGATTGCCAAGGTAACCAAGCTCAGCGGATAGCGCCTTACCAGCGGCCATTAGGTCGTTTAGCCACTCATCTCTTCGTCTATCGATTGGTGCAGAAACAGATAATCCTGCAACAACTTCTCCGTATCTATCGTAAAGCAGCACACCGATGCAACCCACTCCGATCTCGGCTTCCTCATTATCAAAAGCAAAACCTTGCTCAGCACACCCCATACACTCTTTCACCAGATCGTTCAGCGATGAAAACGTATTGCGTGTATAAGTTGGTAAATTGGTACGTTGGGCATAGCCTTTAATGCCCTCCTCGCCCTCCATACCTAGCATCATCTTACCGACACCAGTTACGTGCAAAGGCGCTCGGCTGCCTATCATCTGTTGAACATGCATCATCCGATTGGGTATGGCTTTTTCAACATAGATAACCACATCACCTTCTCTGGTTGTTAGATTGATGGTTTCGCCAAATTTATCACGCAACTTTTCCATGTAAGGCACGGCCACTTTACGAAAATCGACACTATTGTTTGGATAATTACTCAACCTTAATAGCCTGCCACTTAGCAGGTACTTGCCCTTGTCATCTCTTTCTACGAACCGGTTATCAATCAGTGAATGCAAAATACGAAAGGCGGTAGAAGGCGCTAAATTGGTATCGGCGCTCAGCGCTTTTAACGTGACTGGCATAGAGTAGCGTGAAATAGCATCGAGCAAGGTTGCCGCTCGATCTATTACCTGAATTCGAGGCTGAGCTTTAGTGTTAGCTTTGGTTGTATTCATTATTATTTTGACTCCGATAACAGCGCTAATGTCGAATATAAATCTAAATCTACAATAAAACCAAACCCCAGCTGATGCAAATCAATTTCACATCATGAAATCACATAGGTGCATTTTGGAATTGTTTGGCTGAAGACAGCTAAATCACTGCTTAGTGGTACTTTACGCTATAAAGAAAACCAATTAATTCCACATTACGAAATTCAAAGCCGTTGCAGGCCATTCATGGTTTCCATAGAGTGAAATTTATCAGCAATGATTAAAGCATTCATTTAAGTGGGTAAGTATGCACCTTTAGCTTTAGTCAATTGAAATAACTAACACCGGTATTATTAGTCTTGAGAGGAAACTATGAGCAATGAAACCCCATCGGCAATGACCATTCCAACCTATGATGATGTGCTGATTGCCCATGAACGAATCAAACCATACATTCATGAAACACCGGTTCTTACCTCTCGCTTCTTAAATGAGTTAACTGGAGCGGAACTGTTTTTTAAATGCGAAAACTTACAAAAAGCAGCAGCCTTTAAAGTACGTGGTGCCTGTAATGCCGTATTTGGTTTGACCGATGAAAAGGCCCAAATCGGTGTGGCAACTCACTCGTCAGGCAACCATGCGCTTTCGCTATCCTATGCAGCCGGTCAACGTGGCATTGAGGCGACGGTGGTAATGCCACGTACCGCACCTCAAGCTAAAAAGGATGCCGTTATTGGTTACGGCGGCACTATTGTGGAATGTGAGCCGTCAACGAGCTCACGAGAAGCCGTTTTTAATGAAGTTGTAGCCGCCTCTGGCGCTGATTTTGTGCACCCTTACAACGATCCACGGGTTATAGCGGGACAAGCTACGTGCTCAAAAGAGTTAATTAGCCAAGTTGATAACCTAGATACTGTAATAGCACCAATTGGTGGGGGTGGCATGATATCGGGTACCTGCTTAACACTATCAACTATCGCGCCTGAAATTAAGATCTACGCAGCAGAGCCTGTCAATGCAGACGATGCCGCTAGATCATTTAAAGCTGGATATATCATCGCCGATGATGCGCCTAATACGGTAGCTGATGGCCTAAAAGTGCCCTTGAAAGATTTGACTTGGCACTTCGTTAAAAACCATGTCACCGATATTTTAACCGCAACAGAAGATGAAATTGTGGCTGCAATGAAGCTTGTTTGGCTGCGTATGAAACTTATCATCGAACCGAGCAGTGCAGTGTCATTGGCAACCATTATCAAAAACCCTGAGATCTTTAAAGGTAAACGCATCGGCATAATTATTACCGGAGGTAACGTCGATTTAGACAAACTGCCTTGGATAAACTAATCGATTATTGCGCAATTGGAAACACAACACATATTGAAATAACGAAAATAGATGGAGAGAAGGATGACAACGTTAACAACAAATGATTTAGAAGTGGGTTACGACGTACCAGCACTACCTGGTATGGCAGAAGCTGATATTCAAACTCCCTGCTTGGTCGTCGACCTTGACGCATTAGAGCGTAATATCAAAACCATGGGTCAGTTTGCCAAAGAGATGGGGGTTCGCCATCGCGTTCACGGCAAGATGCACAAATCTGTTGATATTGCCCTACTTCAAGAAAAATTAGGTGATAGCTGTGGTGTGTGTTGTCAAAAAGTATCAGAAGCTGAAGTTTTCGCCCGTGGCGGTATTAAGGATGTATTAGTTTCAAACCAGGTTCGTGATCCTGCCAAAATTGATCGCCTAGCACGTTTACCAAAATTGGGTGCGCGTACGCTTTGTTGTGTTGATGATATTGATAATGTCGCCGAGCTTGCCGCTGCGGTTAAAAAGCACAATACAGAAATTGAATGTTTAGTCGAAATTGACTGTGGTGCGGGTCGCTGTGGTGTCAGTGAAGGTCAACCAGTTGTTGATATCGCTAAAGCTATCGCTGCAACGCCAGGCCTTAAGTTTGCTGGTATTCAGGCCTACCAAGGTGCAATGCAGCACATGGAAAACTTCCTTGAGCGTAAAGAGAAAATTGATATCGCCAGCAACATGGTTGCACGTACGGTCGATATGCTGAAGGCAGAAGAATTGGAATGTGACATCATCGGTGGCGGTGGTACAGGTTCTTACTACTTCGAAGGTAACTCTGGCGTGTTTAATGAGCTTCAGTGTGGTTCATACGCGTTTATGGATGCCGATTACCAGCGTATTCACGATAAAGATGGCAATAAAATTTCAGAATTTGAAAACTCACTATTCATTTTCACCTCAGTAATGAGTCATACCAAATCTGATAAAGCAATTTGTGATGCAGGACTTAAAGCACAATCTGTAGACAGTGGCCTGCCCTATATTTTTGGTCGTGATGATGTTGAGTACATCAAGTGTTCAGATGAACATGGTGTCATTTCAGATCCAACTGGCGCGCTAAAAGTGAATCAAAAACTCAAGCTAGTTCCAGGTCACTGCGATCCAACCTGTAATGTTCATGACTACTACGTTGGTGTTCGTAACGGTAAAGTTGAGACGCTCTGGCCAGTATCTGCACGTGGTAAAGCTTACTAGGCTTTATCGCATTATCACTACTATTAATTAAAACCGTTTTACAGAAATATTAGTTTAGAAACATGAGTTAAACAGTTTCACGTTTCTCTCACTGTGCGAGTGTAAAAGGCTTCAATAACTTCATATACCAATTGGTATTAGTTCCCAGCTACGCATTGCGTCTGTGTCAACAGGGCAATATTGAAGTTTGACCACCTTTTAGACTCGCCAGTGGGAGCTTTTTATTCCAGCTAGATAGAGACTCAAAACAATAAAGCCGTAACCCATACCGACTGGTACCGTGATTTATGCTTATTAGTGTTAGTCGTCATCTATCAAAGCTACTTTCTCCCCTTATGTTTCAATATGGACTTCCTCAAATATAGGAATAGCGAAATGAACAATTCAACAGTGAGTTCGACTACTAATTCAGTCACTAGCTCAAACCAAAGTAAAGCCATCACAGTCGTATCAGAAGCGGTTTGCCAACAGATCATGGGCCGTCAAGATGCGTTCAGTGCCGTAGAAAATGTATTCTCAGCGATGGCTAAAAACTCCGCCTATAACTTCCCAGTGATCCGTGAAGCGATTGGCCATGCTGATGCACTTTATGGCTTCAAATCAGGCTTTGACCGTGACGGTATGGTGCTAGGGTTAAAGTCTGGCGGTTATTGGCCTGGCAATATCCAAAAAGACTTAACTAACCATCAATCTACAGTGATCTTATTTGATCCAGATACAGGAAAATTAAAAGCACTCGTTGGTGGAAATTACCTGACTGCAATACGTACCGCAGCCTCATCAGCGGTTTCTATCGCTCACTTAGCGCGTAAGGATGCGAAAGTGTTAGGCATGATTGGTGCAGGTCACCAGTCAACATTCCAGCTAAGAGCGGCGATTGACCAACGCAAATTTGAAAAAGTGATCGCATGGAATAAAGAGCCTGAGAGCTTAACTCGACTTGCGGTTATCTGTGATGAATTATCAATCCCATTTGAATCTGTAAGTCGTCAGGATCTGTGTGCCGAATCTGATGTAATTATTACCATCACTTCCGCTTTCGAAGCATTAATTGAATCTGACTGGATTAAACCTGGAACACATATCGCCTGCATGGGTACTGACACTGTAGGTAAGCAGGAAGTCGATGCCAATATTTTTGCTGCAGCCAAGGTGTTCACCGACGAGCTAGCCCAATCAATTACGTTAGGCGAAGCGCAGCACGCAATTAAAGCAGGCTTAATCAACCAAGCTGACATAGTGCCTATTGGTGAGGTTATCAATGGCACTAAACCTGGGCGCAGGAGTGACACTGAGATCACCCTATTCGACGGCACAGGTGTAGGGCTTCAAGACTTAGCCGTGGCTTCTGTTGCAGCTCAACTTGCCGATGAAAACGGCCAGGCGAGTTACTTTAATCTTTAACCTTTAACTGCGAGTATTTACAGCGCGTAGCGCTTAATTCACGCTCGAAGATTTAATAGCAATCGGTGATCGACCACTAGAGAACTACCTGCTTTGCAGGTACTCTCTTTTTTGGGTTTAACAGATCCGTATCGGATCGCCAATTTCAAACCTAAAATCTAAAACTAGAGATAGCAATTAGCCGTTTATTACCGCCCCCAAGTTGCGGGTCAAAGTTACAACTTAAAGTTACAAGCTAAAAAGAGTTACGAGCGAAAAATAGTTACAGGTTAAAAACAGTAAAAATAATAACAAAGCATAGGAGTCAAGATGCAATTTAATGTTTATCTATCAGGTGAGATCCATACTGATTGGCGTGCGCAGATCATTCAAGCCTGTGAGAAGTTAGAGCTCAATATCGTTTTCTCAACTGCAGTGACCGATCATGACCAGAGTGACAGCGCTGGCGATCAACTCAAGCAAGCCAATACTGATGAAGGCCAAGGATTTTGGCGCGATCATCGTTCAGCCAAAGTGAACGCTATTAGAACTAAAACCATGATTGAAGCTTGTGATATAGCCATCATTCGTTTCGGGGATAAATACAAACAGTGGAATGCTGCATTTGATGCTGGCTACTGCGCAGCTCTCAATAAGCCCTATATCACATTGCACAGCGAAGATATCATACACCCTCTTAAAGAGGTTGACGCTGCAGCACATGGCTGGGCAACCAATGTTGATCAGGTCGTAGAGACGTTAACCTATCTATTAAAGTAGCACCTTTCTCCCTTTCAATGTGTCATTTACAGATAGCGTAAAGCCGATGTTTATCATGTAAACATCGGCTTTATTTTTGGTATTTATTATTGAATTAAAAAGTTTAATTCCTTGGGCGAATAAAAGGCATATGGCGGTTCACATCTTTATAAAGCAGGTAACGAAATGGACCTGGACCACCGGCATAACATGCTTGTGGACAAAAGGCGCGTAGCCACATAAAGTCGCCCGCTTCAACTTCAACCCAATTTTGATTTAGGTGATAAACCGCTTTCCCCTCAAGTACATAAAGACCGTGCTCCATGACATGCGTTTCATCGAATGGGATCACTGCACCTGGCTGTAGTGTGACGATATTCACATGCATATCATGGCGCATGTCGGTATGATCAACAAAGCGCGTCGTTGCCCAAACCTCTGTATCTTTCATTGTGGTCACAGGAATATCATTTTCATTAGTCACAAATGCTTCTGGTAGACCTAATCCTTCAACCTCTTGATAGGCTTTACGTACCCAGTGGAAACGCACATTTTCATCGTAGTTATTATGAACCGTCCAGTTACTGCCTGGCGGAATGAAAGCATAACCGCCTTCTGTCATATGATGAGCTTCACCTTCAATGGTAATATCCATCTCACCAGCAACGACAAACAACACACCTTCTGCATTAGGGTCAAGCTCTGGCCTGTCAGAGCCACCTTGCGGAGTTATCTCAACAATATATTGTGAAAATGTTTCTGAGAATCCACTTAGTGGGCGAGCAATAACCCACATGCGCATATTTTTCCAAAATGGTAGCGAGCTCGTCACGATGTCAGTCATTACCCCTTTAGGGATCACTGCATAAGCGTCTGTTAGAACGGCACGATCTGAAAGTAACTGTGTTTGCGGTGGCAGGCCACCTGTAGGAGAGTAATACTTGTTCTTTTCTGTCATATCTTGTGTTCCTTCCGACAAGAGGATCGCCTTAGCGTACAGGCATACTTATATCACCTTGGGCGCATAAGCTTGAATTGTTATGAGTAATAATTATGCCCCAACCATTTATAATTGATAAATTAAATAATTGAATTATTATAAGTGGATAATCAACTAGTTCAGGTGTTCATCTTGTGCAGCAGGTATTAGACCCCATTTTGTTACGAAGCCTAGTAGCAGTCGTAGATACAGGCAGTTTCACCCGTGCTGCAGAAAGTACTCATTTAACACAATCAACCATCAGTCAGCAGATCCGTAAATTAGAAGCACAATTGGGATGCGATCTGTTAATCCGCAAAAAACGCTACACCACAGCCACGCTTGAGGGTGAACGTATCGTCACCTACGCCAGGCGTATTTTGGCCATGATGGAAGATGCAATAACACAAACAGCCAGCAGTTCAGAGCAAAGACCGGTCCGTCTCGGTGTACCCGAGGACTTTGCAACCCATGAGTTAATGCCAACGTTAACGCGTTTCGCTAGAACATTTCCTGATGTACGTCTCGAAGTTAAAAGTGGTTTGTGCAGTGATATATGGTCACAGTTTCAAAACAGTGATTTAGACCTTGCACTCATCAAGCACAGGTTAGGACAAGCACAGGGCATCGCGAGCTGGCCCGAGCCTTTGTGTTGGATTGACGGTAAAACCAGTAATAATTTACATCAAGCCACAGTGCCATTAGTCGGCTTGCCTAGTACAGGGTTATATCGCAGTGAGATGGCACATACATTTGATATGCTTGGTGTAAAATGGAGAATGGCATACATTACAACTAGCCTATCTGGTGTCGGTTGCGCCGTAGAAGCAGGCTTAGGCATATCACTGCTGCCAAAAAGGCTTGTGAGCCCACAACACAAAGTTTTAGGCATAGATGACGGCTTACCCGATGTTCCGCCGCTGGAGCTACTGCTTCACGTTGCCCCCCAACAATCGAAACAAACCACGTTTTTAGCACAATATTTAACAGAAGCGTGTGATGAGATTTTTGACCGGGTTTAGCAAATCTTTCAACTTGTTCAACACTCTTGTTCAACCCACTTGTTCAACCCATTTGTTCAACACAGGGGCTTAGCTCGCGGCTGTACACGAGTTACCTTATTTGTTTTATATCGAGCCACCCATGCTAAATCATTAAGACCTTCAGAGCCTTGTTCAAGGTCGAAGAGCAAAATGAGTAATGGATGGCTCTATGTATGAATGCTATGTATTACAAGTTTTCCTGTGCAGCAAGCTGTCAGGCTGATTTATTTGTTAGGGCTAACTGGTCAGACTATTTACTCGCCAGAGAGTGCCATGCTTGCCATCTTCATGGTACTTGCAAACGATTCTGAACCTGCGATAAACAAGCCGTTATGGCAAAACATTGCATCATCTAAGCCTGTGACAGCTTGAAGCTCTGTACCGCTTAACCCAGCCCACTGTTTAGGCAGTGATTTTCGGTCTTCAAATGAACCAAGTTCTGCAGGTACAGTCTGAATTCTCCACTGCCCTGACTGAGATGGATAAACAACATATAAAGCCACTTCAGATAATGAATGGACGGTTCTCTTCCAAGGTGTATATTTTTCTAACACTATCACTCTAGGATCTTCTGCATCATCAATCGCTTTAGCCACAATTGCTTTCGCGCTTAGACCGCCGTTAGCCGATGCGATAAAACGTGCTAACACCTTTGATGCAAAGTCTACCGCTTCGTTAAAGCTAGCATCAAAGTCTCCCTCTTCTTGCCAAGTTGGGTTAAACATTGAAATGGTGTGGCTCAGACTAATCCCAGTGGCAACTCCGGTTACATGGCCACAATCAATAGCATCAATGGTTGATACTAAACCTGCATCAACAGCTGTCGCTAACTCTTGATCGCCTTCGCAAATCTCTAAACCGTATTTTTTCCAAATCAAGCCAAATGATGAATATGGAATACCATCTTCACGTTCACCAGCTCCACCACGTTGATGATGATCAAAGCGGCCTGCATTAGGATCATATTCCCCACCAACATCAAGCACAACATCTGCTTTAGCGATAATGTCAGCGTTACGAGTGCGTATCAGATTAAATGTGGGAAAAATACACTTAAGCGCAGCAATACTGAAAACATCATCGGCGTGAAAATTACCATCGTGGGTGACTATCGTTAATTCATTCATCTGTTTTTTCATTTTAGGAAGAGATAAGAAGGTGTCGCGTGTTGACGGGACTGCGAGGAATCATTCAAACAAAAAGTAGCGGGGATTCTATACGAAGCGAATGGACAACAACAGCAGAATTTAGATGACTGTCACCGATTGCATTGCTAGACAAGCTGTAAATTGAATCATCTATGCTAAATCAACAACACTTAGTCACATCACGTTCAACCTAAAAAGATATGTTTCCCGGCTCATAAATAATTACCGATTACCAGGTAAGACAAATGAAACCGGCAACAAAAGTGTGCCAAGTTTTATTTCAATGCTTATATGGGGAGCTTATACGAGATAGCCTACTCTATCCCGCAGCCCTTGAGAATAATCTGTGTGAGCGAGGCAACGACCTCTTCAAAGTCCTCATCAGTCATCGCCTCTTTGTTTAATGCGGCAACCACTTGCACATTAAAGTCTGCGTAATGCTGGGTCGAACTCCAGATAAGAAATAGCAGATGATGCGGGTTCACCTTGTCAATCAAGCCTTGTTCAACCCAAGCTTCAATGACACTTACCTGCCCCTCTAACCACTCTCTAAAATCACTATTTAAGTAGTCATTTAAAACCGGTGCACCGTGGATCAACTCACTGGCGAAGATCCTTGAAGAGTCAGGATCATCTTTAGCGTGCATGACTTTAGCGCGAATATAGGCACTAAGCGCTTGTTTAGGCGCTTTATCAACCGTTAAGGTGTCGTAATCTTTGTTCCAGACATCGATAATATTACTGAGTAACTGCTGGTATAGATCGGTCTTATCTTGAAAGTAGTAGTGGATGTTTGCTCTAGCGATATTGGCTCGCTCAGCAATTCGCTTAATCGATGCACCTTTGAATCCATAGGTGACAAACTCTTTTTTTGCAGCATTGAAAATAACAGCCTTATTCTTCTGCCGAATATTGCCTTCTGAAGCTTTAGCTTTTGCCACAATAACTCCCTGTACGAGATTGAGTATACCCAAATCACAGCTAAAGGCTTTATGCAGCTTTCAGTTACTATTTTGAGTATAAGTGCAGAAAAAATAAAATCAGCTACATGGAGCATGCTGCTGATTTTATTTAATTAGATAATAAAATTTACCTCTTTTCAACCATGAAAAATGCTAACTATCTCCAATTTCTTAAATTAATTGAGTGCTTTCATTTCAAGCCTACGCTGGTGTAGTAGCGGTTCGGTGTAGCCATTAGGTTGAGATTTTCCTTTAAAAATCAGATCCATTGCAGCTAAGAATGCGATGTTAGTATCGAAGTTATCAGCCATTGGTTCATACTTTTTATCAGTAATGTTCTGCATATCAACGACTTTAGCCATTTTTTGTAAAGACGCGATTACCTGCTCATTGGTTAATAAACCATGGTGTAGCCAGTTGCAAATATGCTGGCTTGATATACGAAGTGTCGCCCTATCCTCCATCCGACCAACATCATTAATATCAGGAACCTTAGAGCAGCCTGTGCCTTGATCTATCCAACGGACCACATAACCAAGTAGGCCTTGGATATTGTTATCTAGTTCATTTTGAATCTCTTGCTCTGTTAACTCATCTGGGTTTTTAAGTAATGGAATGGTCAACAAATCATTCAATTGGTTTGTATTGGTATCCTTGCTGAACAGCTTAAGCATATTATCTTGAGTATCACTGACATTGACTTGGTGATAGTGCAGTACATGAAGTGTTGCCGCCGTTGGCGAGGGTACCCAAGCACAATTAGCGCCTGAAAGAGGATGGCCTATTTTGGTTTTAACCATAGCGGACATCTCATCAGGAATAGCCCACATGCCCTTACCTATCTGCGCTTTGCCTTTAAAACCTGCCTGTAGGCCAATGCGGACGTTACGGTCTTCATAGGCACTGATCCATTTTTCATTCTTCATTAGCTCTTTGCGCGCCATCGGACCCGCTTGCATACTCGTATGTATCTCATCACCCGTTCTATCTAAAAAGCCCGTATTAATAAAAGCGACACGCTCTTTACTGGCGCGGATACACTCTTTTAAATTGACGGATGTGCGGCGCTCTTCATCCATAATCCCCACCTTAATGGTATTACTCGCTAAACCTAAACGCTCCTCTATTCGACTAAACAGTGAATTACTAAACGCCACTTCATCCGGCCCATGCATTTTAGGTTTAACGATATATACACTGCCTTTTCGGGAGTTTTTAAATGCAGATTTTCCTTTGAGATCGTGCAGTGAAATGAGTGTAGTAATTAAGCCATCTAAGATACCTTCTGGTACCTCTTGGTTATCTGAGGTCAGTACGGCATCATTGGTCATCAAATGCCCCACATTACGGACAAACAATAAGCTTCGACCAGGTAGTGTAAGCTCTTGATTATCTACGGTCTTATAACTTCTATCTGCATTGAGTTTTCTGGTAATCGTCACGCCATTTTTTTCGAGCGTCTCAGTCAGGTCCCCTTTCATCAGTCCTAACCAATTTCGATAAACCGCGGTCTTGTCTTCGGCATCAACCGCTGAAATGGAGTCTTCGCAATCTTGAATAGCGCTCAGTGCTGACTCTAAAATAATATCGGCAACAGAGGCTGGATCTGTTTTGGCGACAGGCATACTCGGGTCTATTTTAACTTCGATATGCAAGCCATTATTTTTAAATAAAATCGCACTTGGGTTCTGCTCATCGCCATTGAATCCCACAAACTTGCTAGGCTCGAGTAGGTTAACTCGTTGACCTGATTGCAGGTTAACGACAAGTTTAGATTGAGCAATCTGATAACTGATAACATCGGCATGGCTACCTGTTTTTAACGGGATAACCTCATCTAAAAACTGACGGGCATAAGCTTGCACTTTAGCGCCGCGAACAGGGTTATAGCTCTTCGTTATTCCAGCGCCATCAGCATCACTGATCACATCTGTGCCGTAGAGCGCATCGTATAAGCTACCCCAGCGTGCATTCGCCGCATTTAACGCAAAACGTGCATTCATTAATGGCACTACGAGTTGCGGCCCAGCCACTTTGCCAACTTCATCATCAACATAAGAGGTCGTGATTGAAAAGTCCTCTTTCTCCTCAACGATATAGCCAATGTCAGTTAAGAACTGCTGGTACTTATGCTGATCAAAGCTATTAACAGTTCCTTGAACGCTATTTTCTAAATGCCAAGCGTCTATCTGCGCTTGAAACTCACGCCTAGTGGCTAATAACTGCTGGTTTTTAGGTGTAAATTCGTTAAATAGATCGGCCATTGCAAGCCAGAAGTCTTCGGCGTCGATACCAGTACCTGGTAGTACTTCATGCTCAACAAAATTATATAAGCGCTCGGCGACTTTATATCCATGTTTCATTACTCGTTTATTCATAAAAAATTACTACCTTCATTGATAATTGAGCAAAATTGGTTCAAATTTCTTCACGTATTTTTGCTGTTATTTTTGATTATATTTATTGATTTTTTTGGATTTTTACTTAAATTTGTCTTTCGGTAACTGATGTGATTACTCTTATGATCTTCAACCATCATTCTGACGCTATTAGCGCGAATGGATTATCGCAACATAATAAAATGAGCAGAAAAGCCTCACTGAGTGAGGCTGTCTATTACGGTAAAGCCTTCTACTGCGTTAATTACACAGTCCAAGCTGCTACTGCCTGCTGGTATTCGATAACCAGATAGCTAAGGTGGTACGCTCCTCATCAGTCATCTGAGTCTTATTCATAAATGGCATGTCTTTAGCGTCAATCACTCGCGCTTTGATACGCGGTGCCCATTGCTCAATACTGGCAGTATCTGAAAATACGATACCAGCTGGTGCTATAGTGAACACATCATCAGTCGGTGTCGCTGAATGACAGCTGCCACATCGTGCATCAATAATCTGCTTTACCTGCATATCATTTACTGTTTGCTGCTTCTGCTCGGCGCTAAGCTCGGTAGATGCAGGAGCAATGGCTATAGCAAGCACTATGGTTGCTAATGCAGAACCTACAAGTACTAGCGGCTTTTGCTTACCGAAGTGACGCAATACAAAGTACTGACGTACTGCCGCTGTGATTAAGATAATCGCGATGAGCACTAACCAGTTTGCACTATGGTTATAGGTCATTGGGTAGTGGTTTGAGATCATGATGAAGATGATCGGTAACGTTGTGTAGGTATTATGGGTTGAACGCAATTTGGCGTTTAAGCCGTACTTTGGATCTGGCGTTTTTCCCTCTTCTACCGCTTTTACAAGCGCACGCTGTGAAGGAATAATGCCAAAAAACACGTTACCGGCCATGATGGTGCCGATAATTGCGCCCATATGCATATAGGCACCGCGAGCACTAAACACTTGTGTTAACCCATAAGAGAGTGCTGTACCGACTGCAATTAAGATCAAGCCAAGTATTAAGCCATGATCTTTAAGCTTAGTTCTGACTAAAAACTCATAGCTACCCACACCTGCTACAATCGCACCAATTCCAAGTCCAATCGCTTGAAACTGTGTTAAGTCGGCAACGCGCTTATCAATAAGGTATGACTCTGCCCCAACATAGAACATCAGTGACAGCAGCAAAAAGCCAGTTAACCAAGTGGTATATGCTTCCCACTTAAACCAATGTAAATTGCCAGGCATCTGCGGCGGTGCCAGTTTGTATTTAGCGACTTCATAAAATCCACCGCCGTGAATTGCCCAAAGATCGCCGCCTACGCCTTTATCAGCTTTCCACTGCGGAGGCTTCTCTAGATGGTTATCTAACCAAACAAAGTAAAATGATGCACCGATCCAGGCGACACCTGTGATCACGTGCGCAAAGCGAATAATTAGGTTTAACCATTCATTAATATAGGGATCCATAATCTTCCTTAATTTTTATAATTAGTTGTATTTGTTGCTAAAGCAATACTACCTAGACTCGCTCACCCATAATGTGAGTGGCTTTTACATGACGCTCATCACCCAACATACTTAAGATGAACAGCTTTTCTGATAAGTCAGTACAGTGCTGCATTCGTCTATCCATCAAGGGAGTGGCGTGATAATCAAGTACAATAAAGTCAGCTTCTGCGCCTTTAGTGAAGTTACCTATGGTGCCTTCAAGATCCAGTGCTACCGCTCCACCTAAAGTGGCTAAATAGAAGGACTGGTAGGGGCTGAGCTTCTCAGTTCTAAGCTGCTGGGTTTTATAGCCTTCATTAAGGGTACTGAGCATTGAGAATGTGGTGCCTGCGCCAATATCAGTGCCGTAACCCACATTTACATCAAACTTTTGCGCTTGCTTAAGGTTAAATAGTCCACTGCCTAAAAACAGGTTAGAACTTGGACAAAATGCAATCGCAGATCCTGTTTCGCCTAATCGCTGACACTCGCAATCATGTAGGTGAACGCCATGGGCAAACACACTACGGCGACCTAACAGGTTGTTTTGATCGTAAACATCGAGATAGCCTTTACTGTCAGGGAATAACTCGCTGACCCAAGCAATCTCATCTTTGTTTTCACTAATATGGGTATGTAGGTATACGCTAGGGTTTTCGGCTAACAGCTGACCGGCTTTGTTCAGCTGCTCTGGAGAACATGTCGGTGCGAATCTTGGGGTGATGGCGTACTGCAAACGATCGGTTTTATGCCACTTCTCAATCAGCGCTTTACTGTCGTCGTAGCCTGTTTGGGCAGTATCTGATAAGTAATCTGGACAGTTTTGATCCATTAACACCTTGCCACAGATCATTCGTAGTTTTTTCTGCTGAGCAACGGTAAAGAAGGCATCGACAGATTGCTTATGTACTGTACCAAACACCAATGCCGTTGTAGTACCAGCATCTAGCAACTGAGTTAAGAAAAACTCCGCCACTTTTTTACCATGCTCAAGGTCTTCAAATTGACGCTCAAAGGGAAACGTGTAATTTTCTAGCCATTCGAGCAACTGCTCACCATACGAGGCGATCATCTCTGTTTGAGGGTAATGCACATGGGTGTCGATAAACCCAGGCATGATTAAGCCGTTCTCATAATGTATCACCTCGATACATTGATCTAATGTCGGTAACAGTTCTGAGGCCTCGCCTACCTGTTCAACCAAACCATCCTTAATGATCAATAGTCCATCTTCGAAGTGTTGGTAGCTCTCTTCTTGAGCAACTTTGGCAGGGTCAGCCAAAAAGTGCAGTAATTCGCCCCGGTATACTTTCAACATAATGCTTTACCTTCTTTTATCGTATTATTTAATTGTTATGTTTTACGATATTTAATTTGTTGTTCATTTCGCTTGAAACATGGCGCCAAGTTTTTATAGGTCTAGCTTACTGCTGCTAGTTCACTGGCTGAATCTATGGCGCTAAAACGTCTTTCTTACCATGTTATATTGCTATTACAATCGGTTAAATTCGGCCAATTTGCAGTGTGCCATCGAGCACCAGTGCATCACAGTTATCCCCCTCACCGCCTCTATCAACCACTAAGAAGTCACTCTCATCCACTGTGGCAAGACAGAAATGATGCCAGGTCCCTTTGTGGTAGTTCACCCCTTGATCTGAAGATGCAATAAAGACTTCAATTTTTTTCACATCAAACTCACCCGCAGGGGCAACTACTACTAAGTATGGATGATTTCCCATAGGAATGAAGGCCTGACTTCCATGTGGATGACGCTCCATCATCTTGATGGCAACGGGCTCCGCTAGAGGTTTTGAACGGAAAATACTGATCAAGGCATGGCCACCATTATCATTCACATCAACCTTGGCTAAATCATGGTATCTATGAGTAAGGCCATCATTAATTGCAAAATTCTTTGCCTTTGAACTCGCCTCAATCACATCACCAAACTTGCGAAATGCCTCTTGTGTTAATGGCTTTGGAGTCAGTACTCGTAACGTATCAGTGATCATACTTTCCACCTTATCTCCCCCTTAGCTACCGCGGTAAGTCGAATAACCATATGCAGTTAATAACAGTGGGATATGGTAATGGCTGTTATCTCCATCTAGCTCAAACACAATATCGACATAAGGGTAAAACCCTTTTTCATTATTGGCGTTAAAGTAGCAACGGGTTTCAAAGTGCATACGGTACACCCCCGCATCAAGCACCTTGTCATCTGCAAGTAATCCTGCAATGCGCCCATCTGAATTTGTCACTCCAGAGGCCAGTGCTTGCCACTCAGCATCTACCTGAGCGAACAAGGTAATAGGTAACTCAGCTGCGGGCTGACCGCGTGTTGTATCAAGAACGTGCGTTGTTATTTGGCTCATATTTTTTTACTCATAGTTTTTACTCATATCTAATACAATAATCTGTCTAAAATTGTGGCATGGCCTTTTCAGACCAAGCCATTTACCAATTAGCTAATTGAATTATATTAGCTTTAGCAAGCGCAGCTGGAAGATCTTACGTTGCTCCTCAGCGGCATTGACCAATTCAGTGATCTTATCGTTAGGTAAGCGTTCAAGTAACAAAGTAAGCATCTGCTCGGCACTTTTACCCGTAGCGCAAACAATAAAAATGAAACCGAATTTTTCAAGATAGTCGGCATTTCCTTTCGCTAAATCATGCAACACCAGTTCTGACGCCTGACTGACTGAGCTTTGCTCACCGCTTGCTAACTCTTTAGTGTTTGCGTATTTCTTTCTTAGGGTATCCACATTACCAATCTGAGGATGACCTTCAAACGCCTCCAGTAGATCGGCTTCAACAAGACCTCTCCAGGCAGTGTCTGCCTGAGAAGCTAATGCTCGGCCATCAGAAAAAGGTCTTGCTGCAACCATAGATTTAACCCATGTTGACGCGGTGCAGCACTGCATAAACGCATGGGTGGCCTTATCAGCTGATACACTGTTTAACTCTTCTAAATTCATTTCAACACCACTATCCTTTGTGTTTTCTAATAATCAAATTACTGCTTTATCTTAATTTTAAAGCTTGCCCTTGAGCAGTGGTCTGCCAACAGGCTCGTCGATAAACTGATCATGCTGATAAACATGATTACCACGTACAAAGGTATGCTGTACCTCTCCGGTCACAGTTCGGCCTGCGTAGGGGGTAATATTATGGCGGTGCTTAATCATTTCGTTGGTTATGGTGTAACGCTTAAAGGGGTCAAACACTAAGAAGTCGGCATGTAAGCCTACTGCTATCTGACCTTTTACACTGTCTAGTCCAGCGAACTTAGCCGTTTCATTACTCATCAAGCGAGCGATATCAACCAAGTCAAAGCCTCGCTCTTTCGCTTCCGTCCAAATCAGCGGTAAACCAAACTGCAGTGCTGAAATTCCGCCCCAAGCTTTTTCAATATCACCGGTATCAATATGCTTCAGCTCTGGCGTGCATGGTGAGTGATCTGAAACAATGAAATCTAACCGACCATCGGTTATCGCTTGCCATAGCTGCTCGCGGTTACTGTTTTCACGAATAGGCGGACAGCACTTAAACAAGGTTTTGCCATCTGGAATATTTTCAGATGCAATGGTTAGATAATGCGGACATGTTTCAGCGGTAAATCGCAAACCTTCGTTTTTAGCGCTGGCAATCGTCTCTAGCGCTTCATCAGAGGAGAGATGCACGATATGCACTTTACAATTATCCCCCTTCTCCTTGGACTCACGAGCCAACTCGACCATAAGAGAGATCGCATTGTTCTCCCAGCTCTTAGGACGAGAGGCTAAAAAGCTACTGTATTTCTCGTTGATCACAGGGTCATTAAACCCGCCACAATCTAATTCCGCATGGATAAGATAAGGCACATCATGCTTAGCTAAAATAGGCATCGCGAGGCGAATATCCTGAGCTTCAACATTCGGAAACTCTTCGATACCTGAGTCAATCAAAAACGACTTAACCCCTAATACACCAGCATTGAGCAAGTCATCTAACTCGGCAATGTTTTGTGGGATAACGCCGCCCCAAAAACCACAGTCGACCCAAAGTTTGTCATCAACGGCATTAAGCTTCTCTTCAAAAGCTGCCTTTGTGGTTGTAACCGGAATACAGTTAAGCGGCATATCAACCAGCGCCGTGATCCCGCCAGCAGCTGCAGCTTGTGTTGCGGTATTAAACCCCTCCCACTCTGTACGGCCTGGCTCGTTAATATGCACATGAGAGTCGACTAAGCCCGGCATAATCACCTGCTCACCGAAATCAGTCACATCACAGCTTAATTGCGTGCCGTAAGGGTGAATGGCATGAATAAGCTCACCTTTTATCTCCACACAAGCAGCAATCATATGGCTTGCGCCACTGCTATCTTGACTCTTGCTTAAAATCACGTTTTGGCTTTGTATAGCAAAATGAGGCACTTGAGACTCCTATTTAGACTCTTTTATCTATTTTTGTTATGCGTCTACGCTAAGTAACTGCTTTAATTCTTTCCAATTCACACCCTGCTGCGAACCTGGGCGGGTTTTGGTGACTGCCACTTGCTGGCTTTGTTCTGTTTGGTACATATTGATTATCTGTGCTGACACAGAGACAGCGACCTCCATAGGCAGTTTTCCGCCTACCTGCTCAAGACCGATTGGGCAGCTCATTCGCTCAACCAAGCTTGGGTCAACCTCTCTGTGTTTGTAGCGTTGCACAAAACGGCGTCGCTTGGTGTCTGATGCGATAAGACCTAGGTATTTAAAGTCTTCACGTTTAAGAATCGCATGAGAGATCTCAAAATCCATCTGATGGTTATGGGTCATCACTACAAAGTAGCTGTTTGCAGGCATAGTGCTAACCTCGAACTCAGGCTCTTCGCTCACCACCTTAGTCACATTGTGATAGCTATCAATATTACTAGGAAACTGCTCTTCACGGCTATCGACCCAAGTTACGTGACATGGAAGATCAGCTAAGATAGGCACTAGCGCCTTACCCACATGACCTGCGCCAAACAGCATGATATTAACCCCCACTGCGGCGAAGCACTCAAAGAGCACACTGGCATTGCCACCACAGCACTGACCTAAGTTAGTGGCAAGCTGAAAGTGCTCTAAGTGTTGGCCACTTTCGCCTTTGAGCAACATGGCGCGCGCGTGTTTAATTGTTTTATGCTCTAGATGACCACCGCCTATCGTGTCAAAAATATCGCCATGGCTTATCACCATTTTAGTGCCGCTATTTCTTGGCGTTGAACCGGAGACACCTACCAATGTCACTAAGACATAGGCCCTACCTTGCTGACTTAATTGATTAGCAGCGCTACTCCAGTTCATCGTCATACTACTTTCCTCTATTGACTTGATAGTTAGCCTTAATGGCTGATTGTCTAGATATAAATTAATTAACTCGCACTTTTTGCATTTTCCTTCATCGCTTCTACAGCCCAGAGCACACGTTCAGGTGTTGCGGGCGTATCAAGCTCAGGGCTAAATGTTCCCTCACAGACACTTGAAATTGCATCCCTCAGTGCTGACCAAACTGACATCCCCAACATAAATGGTGGCTCACCGACCGCTTTTGAGTTGTAGATGGTTTGTTCACGGTTTGGATCGTCTGGGACTAGATGCACACGAAAATCTGTTGGCGCATCACTGATTGCCGGGATTTTATAAGTCGCTGGGTTATTGGAGAGCAGTCTGCCCTGATCATTCCAAACAAGCTCTTCGGTGGTTAACCAGCCCATACCTTGAATAAAGGCACCTTCAATTTGACCGATATCGATAGCAGGGTTAAGTGAATGACCAACATCATGCAAGATATCTGCACGCAGTAATCGGTATTCGCCAGTTAACGTATCGATGAGCACCTCTGAAACCGCGGCGCCAGTTGAATAGTAGAAGAAAGGTCGACCTTTACCTGATTGGCGATCGAAATGGATTTTAGGTGTTTTATAAAAGCCGGTAGCAGAGAGTGACACCCGGCCCATATAAGCTTGCTGCACAAATTCAGCAAAGCTAAATGACTCGCTGCCTACTTGTACTTGGCTATCACTGAAAATCACTTCATCGGCTTTAACACTGTACTGTTCACAAGCGAAATCGATTAAACGTTGCTTGATAATTTTGGCGGCAGCTTGCGCGGCCTTACCATTTAGATCGGTACCCGATGATGCAGCAGTGGGCGAAGTGTTTGGCACCTTGTCCGTTCTGGTCGCAGAAACCCCTACGGTATCAACATCTACCTGAAACTCTTCAGCGACAATTTGTGCAACCTTAGTAAATAACCCTTGGCCCATCTCTGTGCCACCATGGTTAAGATGTATGGTGCCATCGGTATAAACATGAACTAACGCACCAGCTTGATTCAAATGCTGAACGGTAAAGGAGATCCCAAACTTAACCGGAGTTAAGGCTATGCCCTTTTTCAGCACAGTATTTTCGCGGTTAAACATCTCTATGCTTTCACGGCGTACTCGGTAATCAGCACTTTGCTCTAGTGAAGCAATTAGCTCAGGTAACTTATTATGTTCAACTTTTTGGTGGTAGTGGGTCTCGTTACGCTCATCTTTGCCGTACAGATTCACTTTACGGATCTCAAGTGGATCTTTCCCCAAGTGGCGAGCAATATCATCCATCACCATCTCAATGGTCATCATGCCCTGTGGGCCACCAAATCCGCGATATGCAGTGTGAGAAACCGTATTTAATTTGCAACGATTACCCGTCACCGTCGCTTGATCTAAGAAGTAAGCGTTGTCTGAATGGAACATGGCTCTATCGACAATGGCATCTGACAGATCTGGCGAGTAGCCACAGTTACCATTTACATTAATATTGATACCTTTGATCTGGCCTGAGCTGTCAAAACCGACGGTATAATCATTCTCGAAAGGATGACGCTTACCTGTCATGCACATGTCATCACTGCGATTGAGTTTAAGTTTGACTGGTCGCTTAGCTTTATGGGCAAGCAAGGCTGCAATACACGCCCACGGCGCAGCTTGTGTCTCTTTACCACCAAAACCACCACCCATTCGGCGCGTATCAACAATGACTTTATTCAGTGGAATGTCTAACACTTCAGCCACAAGCTTTTGCACTTCACTTGGGTGCTGTGATGATGAGAACACCACCATGCCCCCCTCTTCAGTAGGCTCTACAGAAGATATTTGACCTTCTAGATAAAAATGTTCCTGACCGCCAACACTGATCTCACCAGAAAGCTGATGCTCTGCACTCGCAATGGCACTTTCAGAATCTCCACGCTGCATGGTATATGGAGGACGAACAAAACTCTGCTTAGCTAACGCATCTTTAACGCTCAATACAGCTTCAAGTTCTTCATACTCAATTTTGGCCAATTTCGTGGCGCGATTCGCCAAGTCATGACTTGTTGCTGCAACCGCAAAAATGGGTTGCCCTATATACTCAACCTTACCTATTGCCAGTACAGGATCGCCTGGAAATACAGGTCCGATATCGGTATGTCCTGGTACGTTATCGACAGTAATAACCGCGATAACACCTTCAGCAGCTTTTACGGCTGACAGATCAATACTTTTAATATTGGCATGGGCCACAGTGCTTTGGCCGACAGCCGCATGCAACTGGCCTCTTAGCTCTGGCTTATCATCAATATATACAGCGTCACCACTGACATGTTTTTCTGCACTTTCATGTTTTTTACTACGGCCTACGCCGCCTAGACCCACGCTGCTTAGACTGGTATCGCCTAAATTGGCTTTATTGATTTCGATAAGACTACGCATAGTTAACCACCCGTGTTTCAATAGTTCGGTTTTGCAATTCTAGATAACATTTCTGCATTAAATTCTGCGTAACTTTCATTCGATATTTGTCTGAGGCGCGAACATCTGACATGGGCTGAAAATCTAGTGTTAATGCTTGCTGAGCTGCAGTTATATTTGTTTGAATAAAAGGTTTATTCAGTAAAGCGGCTTCGCAATGCTTAGCACGCATTGGGATCCCCGCCATTCCCCCAAAGGCAATGCGTAAATCAGTCACAACATTGTCTTTAAGCTCAATAAAGAAAGCGCCGAGTACTGCCGATATATCATCGTCTAAGCGTTTTGAGATCTTGTATAATTTTAGGAATTGACCAGGCTTGGCCTTTGGTATGGTGAAATTTCTAATAAATTCAGACTCTTTTAGTACGGTTTTCTTGTACGCGACAAAAAAGTCTTCTACCGCAATCTTGCGCTTCACATCACCGCGTTGCAGTGTCATCTGTGCGCCAAGTGCAATAAGTGCTGGTGGCATATCACCAATAGGTGAAGCATTACCTACGTTACCACCTAAAGTCCCGTTGTTTCGAACCTGTCTTGAGCCAATGCGCTCAATCATCTCCCCTAGCTCATGATATTCATCATGTAACATGGGCGTAAATTCGTTATAAGGCACAGCTGAGCCAATCACAAACTGCTTGCTGTTGTTTTCAATGACCCTGAGCTCATCAACATCACCTAAATAGACTAAATCATCTATGGTGTTTAAATGCTGTGTGACTGATAGCGCTAAATCTGTGCCACCAGCCACTAATGTTGCGCTAGGTTTATCAAGTAATTTAGCCGCGAGTTCAGACACATTCTTAGGTGCAAAATAACTATGCTTATCATCAGCTAGCGTGGCTGCTGGTAATGATTTAAATTCATTAAGTTGTAAAACGGTTTGTTGGTAATGCTGCGCAAATGAATCAGGCTCTGCATGCTCGCTGGACTCCATAGCGGCATCGATGATTGAACGGTAGCCAGTACAACGACATAGATTACCTGCAAGTGCCTCAACCACTTCAGCTCTACTTGGTTGGCGATTTGCTTTATGTAGCGCAAACGATGACATCACAAAACCTGGTGTACAGAAACCGCATTGTGAAGCGTGGTTATCAACAATTGATTGTTGGACATGATGCAATTTAGCACCATCTTTTAGATCTTCTACAGTGATAAGTTGCTTACCATGTAAGCTACCAACAAAACTGATGCAGGAGTTTATTGATTTATAATCAAGTTCTTGATTATTTGAGGCTAATTCAGCAACAACCACAGTACAAGCACCGCAGTCACCAGAACAACACCCCTCCTTGGTGCCAGTATTAAATTGCTTTTCGCGTAGGTACTGTAAGACCGTCAAATTCGGATCTATCTTTTCTAATGTCACTACATCGTTATTTAATAGGAAACGAACTGTACTCATAGTCATAATTTGTTCCGTGTTTAATCTTGTAAATTGGTATGTGCTGAAATTCACTAAATTAGGTATAGCAGAACGAAAAACCTGACACAAGTGTCAATTTTACATGAGCGCTACATTTAAATTCCGAAATCCGGAAAATCATACGGAGACGTCAAACCTAACAAGGGTAAAACCCTATGAAGGAGAACATGTGATTTTTATTTACATCAATGAGATAGCATCGAAAATACAAAGATGCATTTAAAATAAAGGAAGGATACAAAGTTATTCAATTAGGATTCAATTAATTTCACCTATCGCGACCAAAGCGCAAAGTCAACAGCGAATTTGGTGAGGCTGATCGAGTTTTTAAAGTCTAAACCAGCAAATATGATGAACTTGAAAGAAGCAAAAAATAGTTTGAGGAAAACGAAATTGACATTTACTTAGCGATGTAAAAACAACGTAAACGTTATAGACGCTTGTGTAGTGATGATAGGTGAGTGTTTTTACATCTAGTGAACTGTTTTTGGTAAAAGTTTTGGCTAAAATTCTTGATAAGCAAATTGGCTAAAGTTATTAGCTAGAGTCATTAGCTAAAGTAATACCCGTGAAAACAAATTACTCATCTTCTAACTTTAACGCCTCTTTTATCTCATCACTACCGAAGCCTTTACGGGAAAGATACGCGAACGCTTTCGACTTATCTTTATAATCAGATAGGTCATATCGCTTTTTAGCCAGTTCGTTTTTACAACTTTGATAAAAATCGAGTTCGCCAGTTAGCGACAATTGATACACAGTGTCTTCAAATTCAGAGACATCTATCAGCCTCTTTTTAAGCTCCTGAAGAATGAGGGTTTCCCCTTTACCTTTATTGAAAAGTTTTATAATTTCGGTGGTTAAATCGACTTTGTCAGCTTTTACCGCTAATTTACTGCGCAGTGTTTCTCGCTCTGGATGTTGAGCTAATGCATGATCAATTTCTTGACGTGAAAAGCCCTTTGAGGTCATCTGCGCATAAACCTTTTCTCTATTAGTGGCATAGAAGTTATCAAACCGGCTCAATAGTCTTGAGGTTGCCAAAGCATAAAGATCAACGTTTTGCTCATCCTTCACTTGCTCTATTGCCGTATCGATATCGGTGACCGATACCCCACGTTGCTGTAATTTACGCTTGATAGCGCCCGTACCTATCTCATGACTAAAGGCCAATTCGCAATATCTGACAGCAAAATCATAGTCACACTTTAAATAACCGTCCTCAATGAGTTTGGCCAGTACGGTCTCAATCCACTCTTGGTTTTCCGTTTTGCGCTCAAGCTTGCCGCGAATTTCACTAATGGTGAAATCCTGTTGGCTAAGGTGCCAAAAGGCACTATTAAAAACATTGTCGATGGTTTTGGCTTGGCGTAGCGGTGGGCGCTGCATAACAAATTGATCTTAATTCATAAAAATGACCAAAACAGTTTAGCAGAACAACGCCTTATTGAGTACACAGGGCTTAAAGCTCTAAGGATTGATGTCCAAGCTTTAAATATTTGACTCTTGATTAGCAGCAGTGACTAATAAGCGTTACCTCATAAGACCTGTATCATATAAAGATGGTGCTAGATATCTTATGAATACTCCATTAGCTCATGCACAATGCCAGATGGGTCTTTAAAGGCGGCATAACGACCCCAGCGGTTGTTCTTATGCCACCCATTGTTAATCAATAACATACCGAGTCACCATGTTCAATCTAACGGGCCAATATTTAACCTTCTATCTAAAACGAGTCTGGGATAGATTTAAGCATGAATTAGCTTCAAAATGAGGTAGTTCATAAAAATACTATGAAATTTAGACATGACTTGAAGGCTTTGTGTATCAAGCCTTTATATGAGGAGCTGTATCTTAGATAAACTTATTAGGCAAATTAACCTGACTGAAAATTTTGGCAGCTTTGTGAAAAATGCCGTCGACGCTTTTCTAAATGTTCACAGTAGCCGGTTATCTCTTGTAAAGTTCCCACAGGGCCACAAAATAACTTGCCAAACTGACTGGTTATTTTTATCCAACTTTCTACAGAAATGTTAAGTCTGTTTAGTGTATTTTCGGCGTTCTCTAAAATAACGCCACGTTTATCCCCCCTGATAACTCGGCCAGTTTGCTCAACCAACTCAAGGTAATCATGTATTGTAAAGTTTATTCCTTTAACTTGATTGAGACTCTCCCCCCCGATGAAAGGTAGTAGAGAGCTAGGTTGCTCGCCTTTTAGCGCTGCTTTTACTCGTAGCTTTAAACTTGTGTGATCTGAATGCTCAGGGGTATCGGCTATCTTAGCGCGAATAGGGTTTAGCTCCACGTAAGCCATGCAAGCCAACACTGCTGCATCATCCAAAAGTGCTTGGCTTTTAAACCTCCCTTCCCAAAAGTGACCAGTACAGTTATCTTCATAATTAGCCTGCCTGGCAATAGGTTCATTTAGGCAACGCATAAACCAGCTGATATCACTTAATCTAGAACGATATGTCGCTATCAAATGCTTTAACTGAGCGACTAAATAATCCTCTATCACCTCGCCTTTTATAAACCTCTGTGTGATTTCACTACCCTTAAAGCATTTATGCCATTGCTCAGCGACTTCTCGTTCTGTCCAGTTATTAGCTTTCTCAATATCTATATACAACACAACATGAAGATGATTGCTCATCACTGCATAAGCAGCCACATCAATCGCAAAAACCTCGGTTAATTTAAGTATTTGAGTCTCAACCCAACCGCGCCGGTGATCGTAGTTTTTGCCTGTATATTTATCATCACCACAAAGAAAGGCTCGACGAACCACCCTGCTACAGCAGTGGTAATACGGAGTGTCTTCAATACTAATTTGAGTTCTACGGGAGCGAGGCATAACAACCTCCTACAGGTGCTAATTCTTAAAGCTTAGTCGTCGAAAGAGTGGCATGCCATTAACTATGGGTGTCTTAGGTTTATTTTTCTTAGGTTTATTTTAACCCTCATATAAAAGCACAGAGCATTAGATGCTCTGTGCCTTTTTATGGAATAAATGATAGCTAACTTACATGACTTCAGGAACGGTTCTATTTCCCTCCCTCTTCAAGAATAAATTTTGCAAGCGCATCTGATTCACGGCGATTTATCGGTGGTTTAGGCATGCCATTACCACCTAACTTAATCGCGGATCCTAGCTCATAAACAGCATTATCGATTCCTTCATACTTTGCTCGCATCTCTTTGATAGAAAGAGTGTTGTGAGAAGGTGCTTCAGAAGCTTTATGACAAGTTAAGCAATTATTATCAGATAATAGCGATTGCACATCTAAGTTATCCGGGTGATAGATTATTTTAGCGTTAGCGAGTTTCGTTAAAGTTATTATCTCTTCGTCAGTTTCTTTTGCAGAACCATAAGCAACAGACAAATAGGCGGCAATAAACTTAGCTTCATCATCACTGATTGGTGCACCATATTCGTTACGCATTTTATACATCTCACCAGTCCACTCTTTTAGATTCATTTCTGGTGGTTGATACATGACATAATCAACTGAATGACAAAGGTGGCATTTAGATTGCGCAAGCCCATACCCAGGTAATGCCAATGGCTTTAGTTTTGTATTATCCATAGGCAGTGAAATGGATACGACTTCAGCTGTAGCAGTCAATGAAAATAGCGCTAATATAATAAGTAAAAAACGCATCTACACCACCTTAATACTGGTTCGTTCAATCGCATTTCGGTTGTAACCACCGTGATTCCAAGAAGCATTTACAGGTTGAGTTTCACCACTATTTCCTGTTGCTCTTACCATCAAAAGTGTGCTTCCTTTTTCACTGAAGTTATGGCTTAACGTCCAACCTCTAAAGGAAAATCGCCCAAGATCTTCTCCAAGCGTCGCTTGCATCCACTTTTTGCCACCATCGGCTGATATTTCGACTTTTTTAATGCCGCTACCACTATCAAAAGCAATGCCCTTAATTTCAATACTGGTTGAAGCGTTAACTTCATCTCCATTTTCAAAACTCGTGACAAAACTTCTTATTGGGAAACGATTAACAGGCAAGGTCGTTTTCGCCCTATTTTCGGGTAATTCACACTTCGAATCGTTATCTGGTAGACGGTATGCTGTCGTCATAAAGAAGGAATCAAAATTATCAAACTTGTCCTCAATGACTTTAAGATGTGATACATGCTTAACCCAGTAGGTTGCATACCAGCCAGGTACGATTAATTTAACTGGAAATCCATTTAAAAAGGGTAAGGGCTCACCATTCATCTCCCAGACCAACATAGGCTCGCCGGTCATAATATGGTCAATAGGTAATGACTTTTTGAAATCAGGTGTCGTGTCTCTTACCGGCTTATCTAAACCATCTATGATGACACTTTTCGCAGCACTTGAAATACCAGCTTTGGCTAACACATTTTTAAGTGGCACCCCTTTAAACTTGGCATTACCCATGGCGCCATTACTTAATTGTGCACCAAAAACACGTGGTGATGAGTAACCTCGACTATTACCAGTGCATTGTTGTACCGCTACGATCTCTTGCTGGCCTTCAATCGACTTTAACTCAGCCAAACTTAGCGTAACTTCCTTATCAACAGAACCTGAGATAGTGATGGTATATTTATCAGTGTCTATGGCAACAGGTAAGTCTGCTAAGTGATAACGAACAAAAAAGCGATTATTGGGTGTTATTAACCCTTCATTAAATACATTAAAAGGGGTCTCAAGATGAGGGGGTCTAGTATGGACTATTACAAGATCATCTTTTTGAGGAAATGTACTGAGCACAGGCTTAGGGCCAGCAGCATAGCTCACCCCTTCCCCATCCGAATACATTTTCCCATCTTTCATAAACTCTTTGGAAAAAGCGCTCAATGGCGAAGCTGCTAGCGCGACATAGCCCCCTGCTTTGATAATATCCCTTCTTAACTTATTCATTTTCATAATTACAGTATCCTAATAACCGTTAAACCTAATAACCTTTAAACCCGCTCACAGATTAGTTAATTTCTGATAAATATTTCGATAACGATTTAATTTCATCATCTGTAAGCTTTATCACGACGTTTTGCATCATTTGACCTTGATCGCCCGATCTAGCACCTGTTCTCCAGTCGACTAATTGCTTCTCTAAATAGTCAGAAGATTGACCTGCCAATCTCGGAAATGATGGGCTCCCCTCTGTTATTTGCCCATGACAAGTCGCACAAGCTGGGAGCGCACGTTGCATATCACCTTGGAATATGAGGCGTTCAGTAGGATCGATAATCAGCCCATCTTCAGATTTATCTGGGCTTATCTCACTTATTTCTGGTGAATCTAATGAGCTAAAATAGCTGGCAGCAAGCTGCATATCTTCAACCTTCAAGTTAGCAACCATATTTTGCATTGAAGTATTTTGTCTTGTGCCTGATAGAAACAAGTTCAATTGATTATAGATATAAGCCTCTTTCAAACCGGCTAATTTAGGTGCCCCTGGCACACCGCCAAGGCCATCGACTCCATGACAGCCCACACAAGTGGTTAACGCTGCAGGCAGTGGTTTTTCATTTCTAGAGAAAATATATGTCTTCGGTTTCATAAACCCGATGTTTTCTTGTGGTTCATTTTGCAGAGAGACGATATATGAGGTTAAAGACAATATTTGATTTCGAGTCAGTCGCTCAGCAAAAGCTGGCATTGTGTTGCTCATACCATTCTCAATGACTCGCTGAATATCACCTTTGGTTGAACCATGAAGCCAGATATTATTTGTTAAGTTAGGTGCACCTATGCCCTGTGTCCCTTGGGCATCTTTTCCGTGACATGATGAGCAATTGGCATCAAAAAGATCATTACTTTTAAATGCTCCTTGATTTAGCTGAGAAACATACTGCGTGAGCTCATCTATCTCATCACCGCTTAATACCTCTTTCCAAGCAGGCATTTTGCCGTGACGGCCATTATATATAGTCGTATAAATATCTTGAGGTGAACCACCGTATAACCAGTCTTTATCCACTAAGTTTGGATAGTTATACTGCCCTGTTGCATCAAGGCCATGGCAAGCTGAACAATTATCACCAAATATGGCTTTACCTTCCTGTATAACAAGAGGCTGTTTTTGTAAGAGCGTGAACGTTTCCTCATCAGTATGAGCGTTGATTGCACCATTAATATCATTGTTAATATCAACAGCTTTCGCTACATAAGCGTCATCGTCCTGTGTCCAGCCAACAAAACCTTTCCAGGAAGCTAAACTTGGATATAAAAGGACATAAACAATGGCGCCTATAAATGCAATAAGATAGGCCGCAAAGAAAACTTTAGGAATAGGTGCATCTTTTTCATCTATCCCATCAAAGTGCTCAATTGTTTTATTACTATCTGCAGTTTTATTTTTTTTAAACTGCGAATAAATAACGGCGACCATGATAAAAAAGAAGATAATCGATAGTACGCTAGATAATATTTTTGTGGATTCCATTATTTTAAATCTCCAGCTTTTTCCTGTGTATCCACACCAAGGCTCATTAAATATGCAACAAGTGCATCACCCTTCGTTTTTCCCTCAACTTTCTTTACTGAGTTTTCAATTTGAGTATCTGTATATGGAACGCCTAGTTTTTTCATCGCTTTCATTGAAGCAATAACTTGACTACCGTTAATCTCTTTTTCAAAAAGCCACGGATATTGAGGCATAATTGAAGCTGGAACAACTGCTTGAGGGTTTATTAAATGCTGCTTGTGCCAGCCTTCAGTGTACTTCAACCCAATATTAGTTAGATCTGGCCCCGTTCTTTGTGAACTCCACAAAAAGTTAAACTCATAAACATCATCTTCCATTTTATTAGGACGGCCATACCTTTTTCTTTCCGGCTCCAAGTTTCTTACCATCTGGGTATGACACGCCACACAGCCTTCAGCCATATAAACATCTCGGCCTGCTAACTCTAAGGCGTTATATGGTTTAGCCGTTGTGATCTCCTTAAGATCATTGGTAAAGAAAAAACCTGGAAAAACCCATACAAAGAATGAAAACAAAACAACAACTGTTGTAATAGTAATGAATGCTTTTACAGATTTAGATATTGAATTTTCCATTAACAACCTCCTTTAACCATTTCTTTTTGCGGATTATTGATAGTCATGATTAGGTTGTAAATCATCACCAACATACCTGAGATAAACAGCGCACCACCAATTGCACGCCCAAGCATATAAGGTTCAATAAATTGTAAAATATCGACAAATGTATAAGTGAGAGACCCTGAATCAGTGAGACTTAACGATTTAATGCCTTGACCTATACCACCAATCCAAAGTGCAACGACATAAAAAGTGATACCTAAATGAGCTAGCACAAAATGCACCTTAACTAGACCATATGAGTAGAGTTCTTTTTTATATAACTGAGGAATGAAATAGTAGAAAGTCGCGATACACGTCATAGCAACCCAACCGAGTGCCCCTGAGTGAACGTGTCCTATAACCCAACTTGTATTGTGCGCTATCGTATTGAACGCTCTGATAGCCATCAGAGGGCCTTCAAATGTTGCTAATGCATAATAGGCAATTGACGATAAGAAAAACCATACAACGGGATTTTTTTTCATCTCCTCTTTATTGGATGTACAAGTCATCCAAGCGTTAAATGCGCCAGCCCATGAAGGGATCCACAACAGAAGAGACATCACTATGCCAATATTTTGAATCCAAGTTGGCACGGATGTACCAATTAAATGGTGTGTACCAGCCCAAGTATAAAAACCAATTAATCCCCAAAAGGTAATTAATGAAAGTCGATATGAATAAATGGGTCTATTCACTAACTTTGGAATAAAGTAATAGTTGGTACCTACAAAGCCAGCAGTTAATAAAAAGCCGACTGCATTATGTCCCCACCACCATTGTACAAGCGCATCACTCGCACCAGAAAATATTGAGTAACCTTTGAATCCATAAACTGGAATGGATAAATTATTCACCAAATAGATGAGTGCTATGACAATAATAACCCCACCACTAAACCAGTTTGAAACAAATATGTGCTTTGTTTTTCTTTTAGCTAACGTCCCAAAAAATATATAGCCAAACGTTACCCAGAGAACAACAATAGCGATATCAATAGGCCATTCAAATTCGGCATACTCTTTTGTTGATGTATAACCTAAGGCAATTGACATGAGGCCTATTATTAATGTTATCTGCCACCCCCAGAACAAAAACCAAGATAAACCTTTGGATATTAGATTTACCAATGATGTTTTTGCCACAATATACAGCGACATACCTATAATAAAATTACATACCAATCCATAAATGACCCCATTTGTATGCAGCGGTCTTATTTTTCCGAAGTTAATATACTCATTGGCAAAATTTAATTGCGGCAAGTATAGCTGTATAGCCGCCATTAACCCTATACACATAGCTACTACCCCCCAAGCGATGGAGGCAATAACAAATGCTTTAACTATTCTTTCTTCATTTTCATACATGAGTATGTTCTCTATTTACAACGTTTAATAAGATGTGATTAGTGTTCAAGTAAAACTTGTGCCCCAAGATAGGTATTTAAAATCAACTGCAGCTTCAACCATTGTCCTTCTTCACTCGTGGTTTAATATCCGTCAGCATTAAATCTCTCCGCATTTCATACCCAAAATGAATATAGGTTCATTACAGAAGGTGACCTAAAAAAAGAAACTGACATTAACCAAGAGTGATATGTTTAGCGGCGTAAGCCACTGCAAGCCAATAGAGGCAAATAATAGACAACAGAGAGGTTTTTAATTAATAAAAACCCACTAATTCAAATAAATAGAATCTATAACCACCTCTTTTCAGTGAGAAGAGTATATACTCCCCTGCAGGTTAAAAAAATTAAAATCAAGTTAACCTAACACTCAATAAAATTGAACTTGGATAGAATAAAAAAATCACCAAAATGGGGCTAAGCCGAGTCTCACATGGCTTTTTCTTAGGCGGGGTATAAAAGCTTCTCACTTAATCTCTTTAGTCGAGAGTAGAATTGGTATCAGCAAGAGTGACTTATGGTGGGTGGTGTACTTTTATTTTGAACAAGGGCTATTATTTTGAACAAGGGTATAGGAGTCACTACCATTTATTGAGGGTGGCACTGTTAAATAGCAATCGAGTTCATTGCAGGGCTCAGAGTTAACGAAAGCTCAGTGTTATATTTTCAAAGATGTTGGGAGTTAAGCTCATGTTGAATCGCATCGGCAATATGACGCCAATTGAGTTCCCCAATCGGTAACTGCTCGCTGTCTACAACTATGATGCGGCTCTCACCAGAGTGCTCTAATAAAGACTTCGCCTCACATACAGATGCGTTGTGCGGCAGACACAAAAACTGATGTGCCATTATCTGATGGACTCTTTTGTTCATTAAGCTTCTATCTGATTGACGCTCAGCAGCGGTATCGAGCAGAGGACTGATCCAATGCTCAATCAAGATTTGCGTCACGATGCCGACTACTTTTTTATGCTCTTCATTGAGTACCACCGCACAACCTATAGGTTCGTGATGATTGTCGACCAGCTCAACGAGCTCACTTAATGTATGAAACTCTTCTATGATCAACACAGGATCAAGGGTTAGCATAGAGATATGATCAACCCGCTTTTTATCCTTAGCTAAGATATCAAGACATAAATCAACAATTTCAGGGTCAAACTCCACCCCCTTACCTCTGAGGAGCACCTCGGTTAACTTTCTCATTCCCAGAGAAGGACGATAAGGACGATGAGATAAAATAGAATCTGATACATCCGCCACGGCAATAATTTTAGCCTCCAAGCAGATTTTGTCAGCGGTTAACCCATAGGGGTAACCAGATCCATCTAGGCGTTCATGGTGTTGAATAATCATCTCTCGTATCGGCCATGGAAAGGTCATCCCGTCGAACACTTCTGCACCACGTATTGTATGTTGCTTGATAAGAGAGAACTCTTCATGAGTCAATGTTGAAGGCTTATTGAGGATCTGCGTGGGGATCGAGAGTTTACCGAGATCATGTACCAATGCGCCCATCTTTAACCCTTCTAATTGGAATGCAGATAAGCCTAATTGCTCACCGATCAAGTAACTGAGCTGCGACACTGATTTTTGATGCCCTGCGGTGTAGGCATCCTTTAACTCCACCGCCTCAGAGATAGCATTCAGCATATTCGCCATCCCTTGGTTGATCTGCTCTCTTTGATGTTTAATGATCTTTTGCTGGCGTGCGACGGCCCGCATGGTCTTAGGAAACTCAATCGAATGCCACAAAATTGTCGCAAAAATAAGTAACGCCTTGGCATCGGCTTCATTGTAAGGCAATGCACGGTTTGCAACGCCTACCACTCCGACAATATGTCCCCGATAGATCACTGGGACACAGATAGAGTTGGTTAAGATTACCGATGGCGTGAGCACGGTAGCGCAGGGGTGATCGTTCACCACATCAATATCTTTGGTTGCAATACAACGTGTCCACAACGACGATATTGATGAAGATATAGGGAGCCATTTGTGCTCTAGCTTGAGGGCCTTTGCTTCATGGGTGACACAGGCTTCTAAGCGGATCTTCTCCGCTTTATCATTAAGCAGATAACAAAACCCTACCCCACTGTTCGATAACTCTTTAGCCTTCAACGCAGCAACATGATAGATATCCGCTTCTTTAGTCGTCATGATCTCTTGAATATCAGATAGCCACTCATGACTGGATTGCACGGCATTTAAGTAATTGGGATTATTGTCAGGTAAATTAAACTTCGACAGATCGTTTATCGATGCGTTAACCACCCAGCACTCAACTCGTTTAGTAAACCTTAAGCTGACGAGGAGTTTTACACCCTCAATGACTTGTGATCCGTTCACTTCAAATTGGGTCTGGTCGCGGTACTGCTCAGCGTTGTCCTGGTCAAAAAAGTTGAAAAAATCACTTAAGTTCGCATTGATGATCTCTGAATAAGGGCTAGCCAGTAATGTATAGAGGTTGGCACTGAGTTTTAATAGGGTAAAGGATTCAGAAGTCAGCGCCCAATAGGGGGACAACTCCTCAGGCAGCTGAGCGTTGGAAAGAAATTGGTGGTTTGCTTGAGTATTCATCCTTGAACCTATTGTATCTAACTAGCCATTAAATTCGATTATAGACCATGGTGAAAAATATCGACGAGAATAACTCAAAGTTACTTGATTAAAATCAATCACTTTTAAAATAATTTAGAATTTAACTACTACTCAAAAAAATAGTGCCAGCTATTACTAATTAATGATGTTTATTGTGTGTGGTGCTGTTATTTAGAAGGGATAGTGTGTTCAGCTTGGTTCAAATTGACGCGGGGAATCATACCAACGGCGCCTTAAGCGGTGAGTAGTTACTGGCTTAAATGTGTAGTGAAGCGAAACCGAGAAAACTGTTTGCAGTCCTGCTTTAAATGCAGGTTATATATTTAACGCTACACAATATCGAAGTTTCAGTTCGTCGCTCACAGCAGTCTACCTTTAGCCTGTTTAGATTATTCGTTTGTATTATTCAAACGACGATCGACTTCTTTGCATGCTATCGACACCCAGTGCTATCTCTTTTAGTTCAAAGGTTAAAGTACGTATTGGGAACCTCCGTACGTTTGCCAGAATAATCACAGTAAGTTGGTCGTCAGTATATCGATGCAAATTTGATGAAAAACCATCCATTGAGCCGCCGTGACGGGTCAATGTTCCAAATTCATTATGCTCGCCACTTCGTTGATATTCTCGGATTCTAAAACCATAACCATAATAACCAAGCGCTTTGCTTTCTCCATTAAACATCAGGTCAATACTTTGTTGCGACAAGAAGCTTGGTGTATAGAGAGCTTGATCCCACTTGAGTAAGTCATCCACAGTTGAGTAAATATCGCCTGAGCCGAGCGCATAGGAAACAATATTTTCATCTCTATTGATGCCAAATACACTTTTTCGATAACCATTAGCACGATTTTTTGGTGGATTAGCAATACGCTCAACACCAGATTGCTGCATATCAAGTGGCGCAAAAACTAATGTGTGCATTGCCTCTGCGTAGCTTTTACCCGTGACATTTTCAATGATGAGTGCAAGAAGGTGATAATTAAGGTTCCCGTATTCGTACTGTGTTCCTGGTTTAAATGATTGTTCAGACGTATTGATAATACTGAGAATTTCACTTGAGGTAACATCTTTCTCTTCAAAGCTTGCAAGGTGCTCTAAGTGGCGTGTTAACCCAGATTGATGCTTAAGTAAGTGGTGCAAGGTAACCCCGCTTGCCAGTTTACTATCAAGCTTTGGAATATATGTGGTAATAGGAGCATGTAAAGTAAGTTTGTTTTGTTCCACCAATCGCATTACAGCAACCGCGGTTAACGATTTAGTCATTGAGCCAATAAGAAACTGATGATGCGTTGTATTAGGCATTTCATTTTCAATATCTGCATAGCCATAAGCTTTCTTAAATAAAACCTTACCTTGTTTAGCAAGCAGCACTGCACCTTAAAAGTTTTCTTCTTCAACATAATCCTGAATATGCTGGTTTAGTTTATCACCGACCGTTGTGAGTGGCTTTCCGTAGGCTAAGGGGTGTAAAAAGAGCATTAGCGCAATACTTGTAACCAACGATTTAATCATAACATTTCCTTTTTTGAGCTGGTTATTTCTATCCCTGTGAAGCAATGATACAGACAAAATATAACGCCCGTATAATGGGCAAAATATAGTTGGCTAAAATAAGCGACGCAGAAGCAAAAGCCAACTGTGTTTTGTCTTGCTTTAACGACTTGTTATATGAATTTGCCACATTTTTAAATGGCGGTTTTCTTCTAACTCGTAAAATTTGTTATCTAGCTCTTCCCATGTAGAAGCAGCTTGAAATTCAATTTTTCTTAATTGTTCCCAGCGCTTCTCTTGGTCTATCTCAGGCTTTGAGTTGGGGAAGAATGAAATTGCTTTTTGGACAATTTTAGCAGTATCTATTGCACCCAATTTAATCAGATATTCAACAGCATGCATTGAAAAATCACCAGATGAATTATAAAAAAACTGATCGAAGCCACCGTTATATACTTCTCGTTCGATATCATTAACTACACAAAAGATTCGCTCAATTTCTGTTAATGATTCCCATCCTGTCGTATGAGCTTTTGAAGTTGCGTCAATTCCCGCTTCTAATGCCCAATCATCGTAATCCACTGAACGTTCCTAATTATATAGACATAATGACTCCCCACTAAAGATGCTGATCTCCAATCAATCGTGGGTTAGCTGAAAGCCAGAGCCATAATAGTTTTGTTAAAGAAACTAAATCGGAGATCAGCATGAATAAACATAACATACTTTTTATTGGCCTTGATACACATAAAGAATTTGTAGAAGTTGCTTATATTGAAGATCAAAGAGGAGCGCAAGCGGTTCATTTTGGACGAATTTCAAGTGCGAAAGCCTCTATCACTAAACTGGCTAGACAGTTTCAATCTAAGTACCCAGAAGCAACCTTACACTTTGT
>NZ_MPHJ01000025.1 GCF_001957125.1 Shewanella sp. UCD-KL12
GGTAGCTACGTTCGGAATCGATAACCGCTGAAAGCATCTAAGCGGGAAGCGAGTCCTAAGATGAGTCATCCCTAGAGATTTAATCTCTCTAAAGAGCCGTTCTAGACTAGGACGTTGATAGGCAAGGTGTGTAAGCGTTGTGAGGCGTTGAGCTAACTTGTACTAATGACTCGTGAGGCTTAACCATACAACCCAGATGGGTTTGTGGTGATTAATGATGATTACTTTACAAGCACAAAAGAATACAAACTTGATTTAAGTTAGAATGATTATAAAACCCAATTAGCTTTTCAAATTTCCAAATTAGTCTGGAAACCATAGCATTGTGGCCCCACCTGATCCCATCTCGAACTCAGAAGTGAAACGCAATAGCGCCGATGGTAGTGTGGGGTCTCCCCATGTGAGAGTAGGTCATTTCCAGGCGCCTAATAAACGATAAATCCCCAGCACTTTGTGTTGGGGATTTTTTCGTTTTTAGCCTGGAAGGATGACCACTCAAACATGGGGAAATGAAGAGTCCGAACGTAGTGAGGCCCAATACCCATGTGAAGTAGGGTGAGATGGGTGCTGTTGGCGAAGCGTAGCTTTGCGCCCATTGAGCGCGGAGGGTGGCGACCTACATGGATTTAGGCAGTGCAGTTTATGCAGGATGCATTAAACTGCCCCGTAGCTGACCATGACAGGCGCACTCTTAATTTAGGTAGAGAAGCCACCACTCATATAAGTTAAGAGCAGGTGGCTTTTTTGCGTTTGGGCCTTTTGAAAATAGTCAGTTGTTAGCTCGAACTTACCAGTGGTGGTAACAGGTGACTTACCTACTTAAGCACGTGCGTGCAATACCTACTCCCGATGTCGGTCCATAAATGCTCCTCGGCTCTAGCATCCTGCTTCGCTCTACCTTCTATATCCATATAGTCGTTCAATATCGACACTTCCATGTGCCTAGCCTCCGCCTTCGCAAGAAGTTACTCTCGCTACGAGCTAGCAATGTACTTCGTACATAAACCGCAATCTCTCCGCCCCCATGTGTTCGCTTCGCGAACCGAGGGCGATTATATGCTCCTAGGTAACTGCTCCTGCGTTACCCTAGCTCCTGAATCTATTCAGTCGTGCATAATCGACACTTTCGGTGCTTGGTATGATCGACATAGAGCTCGATTGAAGCTGATTATTCGAAGGTGCAATTAACAATTTCATATGCAGCGGTAGCTGTCGCTTCATCGCCGAGCTTGATAAGTAGCAATGATGACTTCTGGATAGAAAAGAGTTCATCTATAGGGGAAATATGGCTCTTATACTTATAGAGCCACAGAACGATATGATTGGTATAATTTAAAAGGCAAGGTTACCCGAATAATAGCTTATCTACTATAGCTCTATTGGCTTCAGGAAAGTCGTAGTGTGGTAGATCATTTTTATTAACCCACCTGATTTCTTGACCTTCTAAACCAATAGCCTTACCGCTAAAATTTTCGACTTTATGGATATCCAATAAGACACTTTTATCATCATAATCATGACGTATCTGCATTAAAGGAATTGTAGAGGTAATGTTAAGATCTACTTCTTCTTTAAGCTCTCTAATTAGAGCCTCAGTCGTTGTTTCATTGCTTTCGACCTTACCACCAGGAAATTCCCATTTACCACCTTGGTGAAGATTGTTAGGACGCTTTGCTAGTAATATCAGATTATCTTGGTCGACTATGACACCGACTGCGACGTGTACGACTTTTTGGCTGGTCATCTTAGGCATCAAGTTAATCCTGTTTAAAGAAGGTTTCTTCGTCGTAACCTAAACTATCTAGCTCTTCAGGATCGAACTCAGATTTGACCGGAATTGCATTCTTTTCTGATGCCCAGTCACCGAGGTCAATCAGCTTGCAGCGGTCGCTGCAGAAAGGCTTAAATTTAGATTGTGCACTCCACTGAACTTCATTCTGACATGTTGGACATTTAACGGTTAAAGGCATGGAGGTCTCTTAATGTTTTTGCTTAATTCAATCTGATTAGAAGAGTGAAAATAGGATACTAGAAAGGACAATGATACCTATTTTAAATGCAGGTTGCTAACTTAAACTCTATAGCTTTATCTGAATGCTTTTGCTGATCAAATTGCACAAAGTGTATTGCGTATCGATTTCTATGGCCACTAATTGTTGGGTAGCAGCCTTGTTGAGATTCTAATTGCACTCTAATTAATGAGAGTGCTTGATTGCTATTGGCTTGATAGAATCCTGCCTTTGCTACAGCATCTGTATATTCAGTGGTTAACCTTGTAAGCTCAAGTAATAAACTAATAGGCGAAAGTAGAGCCTGAAAGGTATTAATCCACTGAGAGTATTCCTGTTTACGGATATCCCAAGGTTTCGCTAACCAATAATGCAACTGAGGCAGGTCGAAATTACAGCAGGCACCTGGCATATTAAATCTTTGACGTAGGGCAGATAAAAAACGGTCTTGCTTTAACTGACTACCAGGGCGGTCCGAAGCGCAGAGTAATTCTCTCGCTAGGATTAGTTTGTCAAGATACTTGTTCACTTGCTGACGGTTGATGTGGGGGAGGTTTTGCCAGTTTTCGAGGAGTTTTATCTGCTTATCTAAATCTTTAAGGACTTCCCCCCTGTAGTCGCACCGCTCAGCTAACTCACACAGAGAGAAAAGTGGATAGAAACAACGGTGCTGATGATCTTGCTCTAGATTAAGTTGAAGTTGCTGCTCTAAGTATTCTAAGCGCAAATAGCTTCTTGTTTTTTCATTTAGAGGTTGTTCATAAACTAGTTCAGTCATGGGATTATTTAAGCATTTTGGCCAATTTAATATAATTATTATGTAATGTAGCTATTTTGCTTTTTAGTGCCGAAATCTTTCCCTGATTATCTATAACATCATCAGCTTTCCTTAGCTTTTCATCTCTCGGATGTTGGCTTGCTATTATCCTATTGACCTGTTCAATGGATACAGCATCTCTCTCTGCAGTTCGAGTACGTTGAAGTTCTGGTGGAATATCAACCAAAAGTGTTCGATTAACTAACCTATCTAAATCATTCTCAAATAGCAAGGGAGCGACCAAAATAGCGTATGGAGATCGTGTATTTTCAAGCTGCTTGAGCATTTCAAAGCGTATGATTGGATGAAGGAGAGCATTGAGCCATTTGCGTTCGTTTTCATTATTAAAAATTAGCTCCCTCAAAGCTGCTCTATTTAAGCTTGAGTCTATGTTTAGGACGCCTTCACCGAAGTGTTCAGATATTTGTTCTAGACCTGGCGTCCCCACCTCCACCACTTCTCTTGCAACAACATCTGCATCTACTAGCTCAATACCTAGGGATAAAAATTGATTTGCTACGGTTGTTTTGCCGCTACCTATGCCGCCTGTAAGGCCAACTATAAATTTAGACATTAAATAGTCTCTATGTACAATATTTTTAAATTAAAGGCTTGATAGGTACCAAGCATTTATATCGCTACCCCAGATCATCGCTATCCAACCAGCCAATGCTATATAAGGACCAAATGGAATTGGGTTGCCACCATCTAGCTTCTTAGAGATGATCAATGCTATGCCCACAATTGCGCCAAGGAGTGAAGATAGCAAAATAATCAAAGGAAGAAACTGCCAACCAAACCAAGCACCAAAAACAGCTAACAGCTTAAAATCTCCATAACCCATGCCTTCTTTCCCGGTAAGCAGTTTAAATGCCCAAAAGACACTCCACAGGCTCATATATCCTGCAGCTGCTCCGATTAAAGCATCAGATGGTGTCGTGAAGGTACTGTTTAAATTTATCAGTAAACCTAGCCATAGAAGAGGTAGGGTAATTTGATCTGGGAGTAGCATCTCATCAAGATCTATACCTGTTAGAGCCACTAAAGCAAAAGTTAGCGTAGTTGCAAATACAAACTCCCAGCTAGGCCCGAAATGCATGGCAACAAATGAAACCATTAAAGCTGTCATTAACTCAATAATAGGGTAGCGAGCTGAGATTGAGGTGCTACATGATGCACACTTTCCCTTTAGCATTAGCCAGCCTATGATCGGCAGGTTATGCCATGGCTTGATATCTGCTTTACATTTAGGGCAAGCAGATCCTGGAACAACGAGGTTATATCTCTCTGGGTAACTGTCAATCGGGCTATCGAGTTTTTTCGCGATAGGCTTAATTAACTCGTGATGGTATTCGGTAAGGTACTGATTGCACTCTTGCTGCCACTCCCTTTTCATCATGACAGGTAGGCGGTGGATCACTACATTGATAAAGCTGCCAATAACGGCTGCAAAAACGAAAGCTATAGCGCTGAAGAGCCACAAGTTGTGGCTTAAAATAGTTATAAATTCTGACATTTTATCTTCTTGTAATAGTTCTTGTATTAGTTCTTGTATTAGTTCTTGTATTAGTTCTTTGAGTAATTAGAAGGTATATAAATCCATTGGGCAAACCTAGCTTACAACTTTACCCATTTCGAAGATAGGAAGATACATGGCAACAATCAAACTACCGACTAATGAACCGATCACTACCATCATAATCGGCTCAATGAGACTTGATAGGCCATCTACAGCATCATCGACCTGCATCTCATAGATATTAGCGACTTTGTTGAGCATTTCATCAAGACCGCCAGATTCTTCACCAATCATCACCATCTGAATTAGCATATCAGGGAAGAGTCCTGTTGTGCGCATGGCGACATTCATCTGCATACCTGCCATTACCTCAGTACGAACTTTTACTAAGGCCTTGCGATAAACCGCGTTACCAGAAGCGCCTGCTGCGGACTCTAGTCCATCAATAAGAGGGACACCTGCTGCAAATGTAGTAGCTAACGTTCGTGCAAAGCGCGCCATTGCTGCTTTATGCAGAATAGGACCGATAGCCGGAATTTTAAGCAAGTAGGCATCAACTTGATCTCTGAACAGCTGTGAATTTCGATGTGTTCTTACGAATAAAAACGTACCGACAATAATGGCTACGGCAAAGATATACCAGGAAGATTGTAAAGCTTCAGAAATATCTATGACCAGTTGAGTAAATGCGGGAAGTTCGGCACCAAAACCGGCAAATATCTCCTGAAACTGTGGTACTACAAAGAGTAGGAGCAGAGTGGTTACACCTATTGCAACAACCACTACTGCAGCTGGGTAGAACATGGCCTTTTTAATTTTTGATTTTAGCGCTTCAGCTTTTTCACGGTACATGGCTATTCGATCAAAAACCGCATCTAGTGATCCAGAGTGTTCACCAGCGGCTACCAAGTCGACAAAAAGGTCATCGAAGTATTGCCTATGTGGCCTTAATGCGTCAGAGAGTGGGATACCAGATTGAATGTCGTTTAAAATTGTGCCTAAAAGTTCACGCATTTTGGCTTTTTCATGACCTCGGCCTAACATCTCTATGGTGGTCACCAGTGGTACTCCGGCAGATAGCATGGTCGCTATTTGGCGAGTGATCATGGCGATATCCATAGGTTTGATCTTAGGATCGCCAAGCTTGAAAAGCGAGTCAGATTGTTTGCGAACTGATTTCGGATTCACCCCTTGGGTTTTTAGTTGGCTACGAACTTCGGCGGCAGTGCTGCCTTTTAGCTCCCCTGATGTTTTTTGGCCAGCTTTATTTACTCCCTTCCATTCGAAGGTGTAAACTTTTGGTTGGCTTTTGGCATTGTTTTTTTGAGTTCTAGCCTGTCTTTTTTTTGCTGCGGTTGTTGTTGCCATGGCTAGTCCTTACACTGGTCAAGTTACGAGTTACGAGTTACGAGTTACGAGTTACGAGTTACGAGTTACGAGTCTAGAAGCTAGTGACTCGATTTATTTCTGCAATACTGGTTACGCCTTGAATCACTTTCAGCAGTCCTGAATCCCGTAGATCTCGCATACCTTGTTCTTTTGCTTGAGTACATATCTGCAAGGAGTTTCCTCCCTCCATAATCGTACGGGCTATCTCATCCGACATCTTCATGACTTCATATATACCAACACGGCCCTTATATCCGCCTGAGCAAAAGTCGCAGCCGACTGGCTTAAAGGGAGTTATACCTTCATCGATATGTTCCTGTTTAAAGCCAAGCTTTAATAGTTCGTGATCCGGAATATCTTCAGCTTGTTTACACTCAGGGCAAAGTCTACGTGAAAGGCGCTGGGCAATAATCAGGTTTACAGAGCTTGCTATGTTATATCCTGGAACCCCCATATTAATCAGGCGCGTTAAGGTTTCGGCTGCGGAGTTTGTATGTAGAGTCGATAGTACTAGGTGACCAGTTTGGGCGGCTTTTATCGCAATCTCTGCAGTTTCTAGATCTCGTATCTCACCGACCATGACAACATCGGGATCTTGACGTAGGAAAGAACGTAACGCTGAAGCGAAAGTCAGTCCAGCTTTAAGGTTAATATGAACTTGGTTTACGCCCTCAAGATTAATCTCTACAGGATCCTCGGCGGTAGAGATATTCCTAGCTTCGGTGTTTAAAATATTGAGACCAGTATACAAAGAAACGGTCTTACCGGAACCTGTTGGCCCAGTTACTAGAATCATCCCTTGCGGCTTTTCAAGCATCTGCTCATAGAGCTCTCGTTGATCATCTTCATAACCTAGCTTTTCGATACCAAGTTGCGCGGATGATGAGTCAAGGATACGCATTACAATTTTCTCGCCCCAAATTGTGGGGAGCGTGCTGACACGAAAATCGATAGATTTTGTACGTGAAAGCTTCATCTTGATGCGACCATCTTGCGGTACTCTTCGCTCTGCAATATCAAGTTTTGACATTACTTTAAGGCGTGCAGATATTCGATTAGTTAAGTTTACTGGAGGTTCTGAAACTTCATGCAAAATACCATCAATACGAAAACGAATGCGGTAACGTTTCTCATATGGCTCAAAATGAAGGTCTGATGCGCCTTTGCGGATGGCATCGGTCAAAATTTTATTGATATAGATAACGATAGGGGCATCATCACCACCTTCACCCTGCTCCTCCTCGCGTTTACTGGGATCATCGACCTCGATATCGGCCAATGCTGATTCATCAATTCCATCAAGGTCTAGGGCTGAAATATCCTCTTCGAGAGTGGTCTCAATTGCTTTAGTTAGTTTGTCATCCTCAACCAGTATTGCTTCTGCATGCAGGCCCGCACTGAATTGAAAATCCTCAAGTGCTGCGATATTGGTCGGATCTGATGTGCCGATATATAAGCGATTACCACGCTTAAAAAGAGGTAAACATTTATGTTTTTCAATTAATTTTTTATTGAGAAACTCTTCAGGAATACTCCCTATATCAAATTCATCAAGATCGAGCAAGGGTGTACCATATTCTTCATAACAGAGTTCAGCTATTTCCCGTGCAGAGATGAGCTTTTCTGAGACTATGGTAGAGACAAGAGAGTGTTTATTTTGACGAGACTTGGCTATAGCAGATGCGATCTGCTCTTCGGTGAGCAAATTTTTACGAATGAAGAGGGTAGATAAACCTAGGTGTAAGCCTGTAGTGGGCATGGATTTCCTTCAAAAATAAAATCAAAGAGGCTGGTTTTCAACCTCTTTGATTAGGAATTGTAAATCTACTGTATACCTGCGCCTTTTTGGCATAATGCTAAATCATTAGTTGATGCCATAGAATATGTTACACCACCATTTCCATCAAATGCTGCAGTAAGTGTACATTTTGATTCGGTCCATACAAGGCTTACAGCGGTATCTTGTGCAGGATCTGCTGTAAGGGCTGTCATTTTTTTATTTTTTGCTACTTCATCTTTTATACCAGCACAGCCGATACCTGTTTGGTTACAAGCTTGAATTTTTTGTGCGAATGCAGTTAATCCTTTCATTGAAGCACCACCTTCAGAAGAGGTGACGTAATCTTTATACGCTGGCAGTGCAATCGCGGCGAGAATACCGATAATTGCTACAACGATCATTAATTCAATAAGGGTGAAACCCTTAGCGTTCTTGTTTAGCTTGTTTTTTAAGTTAATGCCTTTCATTTTCTCTCTCCGTTGACCGTATAAGTTCGACGCTTTACTAACATTTACGAATTTAAAATGTGAAGTGAAGTAACTTAATTATAGACCTGTTAGCTGTAATGCTCCTGCGCTAGCTAAATTTCCTTAAACAAGTTCTATTATTCTTACTATCTTCTACAATATTGTTTGTCAGCAATTACCTTTAACACGTTAAAAGTAGGGTCTTGCTCTTCATGTCATTTTGCTAAATGTAATAAAATTCAATTAATGTTTTACTGATTTCTTTATTTATGTGTCTTGTAGCATTTCGGCAAACCGCACCTTTGTTCTCCTCCATTTCAATACCAAGTAAAACCTGGCTTCGAAAGGTTGAGCGGTTCTTTCAACTAAGTTTCTCAAGAAGGCTTCTAAAGAGGTCTCTTATGGCATTTTTGAGGAACTTAAGTGAACCTAAGGTGAGGTAGGCCGAACTGGCCATCTCGCCTACGTCCAAAGTTAGTACAAAGTTAATAAGAATGGAACTGTAAATTACAACAAAGTACTAATTTGGCGACAATTTAGTCTAAAAGGGTTACTTTTTTGTTAATTTGGTTCTAGCGTTTTTTTGTCGGTGTATGAAAAGATGTCACTTATAGTGTTAGTGTCAAAATTTGGACGTAATTCTAGATGGAATCACTAGCTTTACAATCCTGATTAGTTTTTTAGTTCGCATGAGTAAATAGCGGTCAAAAAGCAGTTTAAAGTGATAAAGCCGCTTTGAGGGGCAAAATGTTAACGGAAGTTAATCAATAGCTGATTATCAGAGAGTGATGGGATGGTCAGTGGCCCTATCTATTATAGGGCCACCTTAAAAGTATATTTGGCTGGGTTAGCTTTTTAAACGAAGTGATAGATCTAAAGCTTGTAGGTGTTTGGTCAAAGCGCCAACAGAGATATAGTCCACGCCAGTTTTAGCAAAATCAGCGATGGTATCGATAGTCACGTTACCTGATACCTCGAGTTTGGCCTGCTCACTGTCGGCTAAGCGATTATTTAGCTCTACTGCTTCAAGCATCATAGTAATATCAAAATTATCTAGCATGATAATATCTGAGCCTGCTTCTAGCGCTTGTTGCAACTCCAATATACTCTCCACTTCAACTTCGACAAGTTTGTCTGAGTGAAGCTCCCGAGCCTTTTCTATCGCCTTTCCTATTCCACCACAGGCCATAATGTGGTTCTCCTTAATTAAGAAGGCGTCAAATAGACCGATTCGATGGTTTTTCCCACCACCACAAGTTACTGCATATTTTTGCGCTGTTCGCATGCCTGGAATCGTTTTACGAGTATCGAGTAGTTTTGTATGCGTGCTCGCAATTTTATCGACATATTTTTTAGTGAGTGTAGCGGTGCCTGATAGCGTCTGAATAAAATTCATTGCCGTTCTCTCACCAGTCAGAATATCGCGTGCTGGACCTGACAGTTCACATAATAGTTGATTTGGAACCACAAGGTCGCCATCATCGACGTGCCAATGAAGGGCTACTTCGCCACCAAGTTGATTAAAAACCTGCTCAGCCCAAGCTTTACCACAAAATACGCCCTCTTCTCGTGTGATAAGGCTTGCTTGAGCGTGTCTATCGGCTGGTATCAGCTGTGCTGTGATATCTGATTCTGTTCTTTTTATCGCCTCATCATTACTATCAGTGTGAGAGGGTATTGCTTGATATCCAAGATCTTCCTCGAGCGCTGCTTTTACTGAGGTTCTAATATCATTTTCCAGCATTGTATAGTCCTTGATGGTCTTATAATCACCACAGAGGGGATTTTCAATTAAACCGATATTATCAAAGTTGAGGTTTAACTTCGATATAGAATTGAGCTAGTTTTATCATTCTATGCTCGATTTAGCGGGATTAGTGAAGCGTGGATGCAAAGGGGATAGGTCCCATATTCCTAATGACTATTTTGTTTAATACTTTCATTTATAGACGTACTGATAAATGAGTTTACTCCTCTGTTTTGTTAAGATAAATTGGCTATATTAACCATTGTCTGGGAAGAGGTGCGAGGCTTGGTTCATATCTGTTAATTGTTAAAGCTATATAAGGTATAGATGGCAGGACATTATGATGAGCGACTGATTGTTGATAATGGCTGGGTTAAGTCAGCGCGGCATTGCATATCTCCGCACTTTAATCAAAGACCTATTGCTGAGATTAGTTTACTCGTTATTCATAATATTAGTTTGCCAGCGGGTTGCTTTGGCCTCCCCTATATTGATCAACTTTTTCAAGGTTGTCTTGAGAGTGAGAAAGATGCGAGTTTTAGCGACCTAGTGGGGTTAGAAGTCTCTGCACATTTTCTAATTCGACGAGATGGGGAGTTGGTGCAGTATGTTAGCTGCGATGATCGAGCTTGGCATGCAGGGGTATCGAGTTATTTAGGGCGTAATGGGTGTAATGATTTCTCCTTGGGTGTTGAACTCGAGGGGACAGACACTCAAGCGTATACGTCAGCTCAATACAAACGGCTGCAACAGCTTACTCTTGCCTTGTTTGAATCCTATCCTATGCTAAATGCAGATAGCGTAGTAGGGCATTGTGATATCGCCCCAGGTCGAAAAACCGATCCAGGTGAAAGCTTTGACTGGAAAAAATACCGTTCTAGCATACGGAACCGATAGTTAGGCTAGTTGCTTAAAGTTAGGCTTTAAGCTCATTGTTTAGAAGGACTACAAGATGGCGCTTTTTTCTCTTTTGATCGCAATCATGGTTGAACGTCTTAAGCTACTTCCTAAGACATGGCAGCTAGAGTCTCTGTTGGCTTTGTATACCAAACTTTTTTTCGGTAGTAAGCAGCTTAAGTCGGAATTAATGATGGCCATAGCACTCTTGTTACCCATGCTTGCGATTCAAATTACAACCTGGGCTGTTCAAGGTATGTTTTGGGGAGGGCTGAGTCTACTGCTTTGGGTTGGTGTTTCCATATTGTGCTTTAGCCATCAACGTCAACGAATTGCATTTAAACGTTATATGCAAGCGGCGTGTCGTGGCGACGCTCAAGCCTGTTACCACTTTGCTGAAGAGCTAGATCGTAACCGCTCTGTTGATGCCGTAAGTGAAGGTGATTTAGGGGCCAAAGTTGGCCAAAGTGTTGCCTGGATAAACTATCGATTCTATGGCGCCGTTGCCCTGTACCTTATATTCTTTGGGCCTGCAGGCGCGATTCTTTACTGCACTGTTAGGTATTATGCCGACGAAAGCCATCAAAACTCCCAAGAACTGCCGATAGTTGACAATGTCTTGATGCTATTGGATTGGCTGCCCAGTAGAATATTTTCTTTTGGTTACGTGTTAAGTGGACAGTTCACACAAGCATTTAACTGTTGGCGAAAGCTAGGGTTTAGCCTTAATACGAGTGCAAGAGATATTATATCTCAGGTTGCGATGGCTGCAGAAGCAACGCCGGAAACAAGTGCGAAACCTATATGTGTACAGTCAACGTTGGCCTTTCTTCAGTTGAGCAAGCGAAACTTTATTCTGCTTTTAACAACCTTATCTCTATTAACTATATTTGGTGTCGTGACCTAATACTAATCAGGTTAGCCTAGCTCATTTAGAGAGATGCTTCATACGTATCAATCACTCTATTTAATGTGCAGTTCGTTTTCACTGGTGACAATGGTCAGACCTTTAACTTCAGCATTTAAGCTATGCTCACACATCTTGAGTTTACATGAAGCCGATCACAAACTGGACTTTCAAAATGTGATTTGATAAAGTGCGCTCAGTCAATTAAATTGGTAAGACCAATTTACAATAGGAGCTGAGGGCCATATGGCTTATAGCAAAATTAACCAGCCAAAAATTTCTGACGTTATTATGGGTCAGTTAGAGCAGATGATCTTGGAGGGAAGTCTCCAGCCAGGTCAAAAGCTCCCTCCTGAACGTGAACTAGCACTTCAGTTTGAAGTCTCTCGTCCATCTCTTCGTGAAGCAATCCAAAAGCTTGAAGCAAAAGGGCTTCTTCTCCGCCGTCAAGGTGGTGGAACCTATGTCAAAGAGCAATTGTGGCAGAGCTTAGCCGATCCTATTGTTGAACTGATGCATAGTGACTCTGAGAGTCAATATGATCTACTTGAATTTAGACATGCTACAGAAGGCATGATGGCCTATTTTGCTGCGCTTCGTGGAACCGATGCCGATATGCAAAATATCAAACGCACCATTATGGATGTCGAGGCAGCTAAAGAGGTTGAAGAACAGGCTAAAGCGATTGTCTGTTTCTACCGTGCTATAGCCGAAGCTTCGCATAATGTGGCCATGCTCCACCTAGTATTAAGTTTGTCGCCTGTGCTGCATAAAAACGTCGCACAGAACTTAGAGCTTCTGAATCGTAGAGAAGATGCCTCATCCAGGGCGAACGAGCATAGGCTAGCATTACTTGCTGCCATCGTTCGACGTGATCCTGACGCTGCTCGTGAAGCCTCCAATGAACACTTAAGTTACATTGAAGAGGTCATGCTGGCGGTAAGGGAAGAAGATAGTCGGTTGCAGCGTAGCTTGCGCCGTTTAAAAAGCGGTGACTAGGCACACGCCTCCACCAAAGAATCTTAAAATTTAACAATTTTATTGTTTTAACCTAATTACGTATAGGGAAGGACTGCGAAATGTCTGAACATATGCTACAAGACTTAGATCCACTAGAAACCCAAGAGTGGGTTGACTCTCTACAGGCTGTGCTTGAGCAAGAGGGTCCAGAGCGTGCACATTATCTACTTGAAAAGCTTATTGATAAAGCTCGTCGCAATGGTACTCACTTGCCATACAAGGCAACAACAGCATACCTGAATACCATTCCGTCAGGGCATGAGCCACATATGCCAGGCAACCAAGAGATGGAGCGACGTATTCGTGCCATCGTTCGTTGGAATGCACTAGCAATGGTACTTCGTGGTTCGAAGAAAGATCTAGAGCTTGGTGGACATATCTCAAGCTTTGCTTCTAGTGCGACTATATATGATGTCTGTTTTAACCACTTTTTCCGTGGCCCTAATGAAAAAGACGGTGGCGATTTAGTCTATTTCCAAGGCCATATCGCACCGGGTATCTACTCGCGTTCTTTCCTTGAGGGTCGAATTAGCGAAGACCAGATGAATGGTTTCCGTCAAGAAGTTGATGGCAAAGGCTTGTCTTCATACCCACATCCTAAGTTGATGCCTGATTACTGGCAGTTCCCTACGGTATCTATGGGTCTTGGTCCAATCCAAGCCATTTATCAAGCGCGCTTCCTTAAGTATCTAACAGACCGTGGTCTAAAAGATTGCTCTGAGCAAACGGTTTACTGTTTCTTAGGTGACGGTGAGTGTGATGAGCCAGAAACATTAGGTGCTATCGGCCTAGCTGCTCGTGAAGAGTTAGATAACTTAGTCTTTATTGTTAACTGTAACCTGCAGCGTCTTGATGGCCCTGTACGTGGTAACGGTAAGATTATCCAAGAGCTTGAAGGCGAGTTCCGCGGTGCAGGCTGGGAAGCGGTTAAAGTTATTTGGGGTCGTTACTGGGATCCACTACTTGCACGCGATACTAGCGGCAAGTTACTACAGTTGATGGAAGAAACGGTAGATGGTGAATACCAAAACTGTAAAGCTAAAGGTGGTGCATACACTCGTGAGCACTTCTTTGGTAAGTACCCAGAAACTGCAGAAATGGTTGCCAACATGTCAGATGATGACATCTGGCGTCTAAACCGTGGTGGTCATGATCCAGTTAAGATTTTTGCTGCATTACAGCATGCTAAAAACACTAAAGGTCGTCCAACAGTTATCTTAGCCAAAACGGTAAAAGGCTACGGTATGGGTGATGCGGGTGAAGGTAAAAACATCGCGCACAACGTCAAGAAGATGGGTGTTGAGTCACTTAAGTACTTCCGCGATCGTTTCAACATCCCAATTTCAGATGATCAGTTAGAAGATATTCCTTTCTATCATCCAGGTGCAGACTCTGAAGAAGTTCAGTATCTAAAAGCGCGTCGCGCAGAGCTACACGGTGCAATGCCTGCACGTCGTGAGAAATTCTCCCAAGATCTTGAAATACCATCTTTGAAGATTTTTGATTCAGTGCTTAAAGGCTCAAACGGTCGTCAGATCTCAAGTACGATGGCTTTTGTACGTATTTTGACTGCACTGCTCAAAGATAAAAAGATTGGCAAGCAAATCGTACCTATAATCCCTGATGAAGCGCGTACTTTTGGTATGGAAGGTTTGTTCCGCCAAGTCGGTATTTATGCTCATGAAGGGCAAAAATACGAGCCACAAGATTCAGATCAAGTGGCATACTACCGCGAAGATAAGACCGGGCAGGTATTGCAGGAAGGTATTAATGAGTTAGGTGCTATGTCATCTTGGGTCGCTGCGGCAACCAGTTACTCTGTTAACGATACTCCAATGATCCCATTCTATATCTACTACTCTATGTTTGGTTTCCAACGTATTGGCGACATGGCATGGGCTGCAGGTGATATGCGTGCTCGTGGTTTCATGGTTGGTGGTACTTCTGGTCGTACAACCCTAAATGGTGAAGGCCTACAGCATCAAGATGGTCACAGTCATGTATTGGCTAATACCATTCCTAACTGTATCTCTTACGACCCTACTTACGGTTATGAAATCGCGGTTGTAGTACAAGACGGTATACGCCGTATGTACGGTGAACAAGAAGATGTTTTCTATTACCTCACCACAATGAACGAAAACTACGAGCAGCCAGCAATGCCAGAAGGGGCTGAAGAGGGTATCGTTAAAGGTATCTACAAGCTTGAAACCCTACAAGGTAGTGGTAAAGGTTCAGTTCAATTAATGGGTTGTGGCACAATCTTAGAGCAGGTTCGCAAAGCGGCTACAGCTTTATCTAAAGATTTTGGTATTACTACAGATGTGTTCAGCGTCACGAGCTTTAATGAGCTAACGCGTGATGGTCAGGCTGCAGAGCGTTACAACATGCTGCACCCAACTGAAACACCAAAAGTACCTTACATCAGTGAAGTACTGTCGAAAGATGCGCCAGCTATTGTCGCGACTGATTACATGAAGATTTACGGTGAACAGCTTCGAGCCTATATACCGACTGACTATAAAGTATTAGGTACGGATGGTTTTGGTCGTAGTGATAGTCGTGAGAACTTACGTCATCACTTTGAGGTTGACGCTAAATTTATTGTGATTGCATCACTTAAGTCACTTGTCGATCGTAATGAACTACCTGTTGAAGTGCTTACTAAGGCTATCAGCGAGTATGGTATCGATGTTGACAAGATCAACCCACAGTACGCGTAAGAGGGAAATAAAATGGCTGAGTTAAAAGAAATTTTAGTCCCAGATATCGGCGGTGACGAAGTTCAAGTTATCGAGATCTGTGTGGCAGTTGGTGATGCTATTGCCGCAGAAGAGTCAATTATCACGGTTGAAAGTGATAAAGCGACCATGGATATCCCAGCTCCTTTTGCTGGTGTATTAAGTGAACTTAAGGTTGCTGTGGGTGACACAGTATCAGAAGGTTCTTTAATCGCTATGATGTCTGGTGAAGCAAGCACTCCTGCTGCTGAAGTATCTGCGCCTGCAGAACCTGTGGCTGCTCCTGCACCTGAAGCGACACCAGTGGCTAGTGGTACCCAAGTGATTGAAGTGGCAGTACCTGATATTGGTGATGCTAGCGATGTTGATATTATCGAAGTCCTCGTTGCAGTTGGCGATAAGATTGAGGCAGACACAGGTCTAATTACTTTAGAGACAGATAAAGCAACCATGGAGGTGCCAGCACCTTCAGCGGGTGTTGTCAAAGCGCTTAAAGTGGCTGTTGGCGATAAAGTCTCTATGGGCTCATTAGTGTTAATGCTTGAAGTGGGTGATGCCACTTCACCTGCACCAGTAGCAGTAGAAGAAGCGGCTGTTGCAGCAACTCCTGCTGCAAGTGTTAGTGCAGTACAAGAAATTGCGGTTCCTGATATTGGTGATGCTGCAGATGTCGATGTGATTGAAGTACTTGTTGCTGTTGGTGATGAGCTGACACTTGATCAGGGCTTAATTACACTTGAGACTGATAAAGCGACCATGGAAGTACCTGCTCCTGTTGCTGGAAAGCTAGTTGGCTTAACAGTTAAAGTGGGCGATAAGGTATCACAAGGTAGCGTTATTGCGACCATTGAAACGGTTTCTGCTGCGCCAGTAGCGGCGCCGGCTTCTGTAGCAAGTGCACCAGCACCCGCTGTTGCTGCTCCATCCGCGCCAGCAGCTAGCAAGCCGCCTGTACCACATCACCCGAGTGCGGGGAGCCAGCCAAAAACTGGCGCGGTACATGCGTCACCAGCTGTTCGCCGTTTAGCGCGTGAATTTGGTGCTGATCTGACACTGGTTAAAGGTACAGGTCGTAAAGGACGTATTCTTAAAGAAGATGTTCAGGCATTTATCAAATATGAGTTAAGCCGACCAAAAGCTTCTGCTGCAACTGCTGTTGCTGGTGGGGCTGGTGGCTTGAATGTGATTGCTGCACCTAAGGTTGATTTTGCCAAGTTTGGTGAAGTTGAAGAGGTGCCACTGAGCCGAATTCAGAAGATTTCAGGTCCAAACTTACATCGCAACTGGGTAACCATCCCACATGTGACTCAGTTTGACGAAGCTGATATCACTGAGCTGGAAGCATTCCGCAAAGATCAAAACGCTGTTGCAGCTAAGAAGAAAGCGGATTATAAGATCACGCCGCTTGTCTTTATGATGAAGGCTGTAGCTAAAGCACTGGCTGAGTTCCCTGTATTTAACTCAAGCTTGAGTGCGGATGGCGAATCTTTGATTCAGAAGAAGTACTTCCATATCGGTGTTGCAGTTGATACGCCAAATGGGCTTATGGTGCCAGTGGTTCGTGATGTCGATAAGAAAGGTATTGTTGAACTTTCACGTGAACTTATGGATATCTCTGTTCGTGCCCGTGATGGCAAGCTAAAGTCTGCAGATATGCAAGGCAGCTGCTTCACGATCTCAAGCCTAGGCGGTATTGGCGGTACGGCATTTACGCCAATCGTTAACTACCCAGATGTGGCGATTTTAGGTGTATCAAAATCTGAAATTAAGCCTAAGTGGAATGGTAAAGATTTTGAGCCTAAGTTAATGCTGCCACTGTCATTATCTTACGATCACCGTGTTATTGATGGTGCTATGGCTGCGCGATTCAGCGTCACGCTTTCAAGCATTCTCAGTGATATTCGCACACTTATTTTGTAAAGTTGAAGGCTGCTCATGTTGAGCAGCCTTTTTTCTGTTACAACTAGGATTGTGATCAGTATCAAACAAAGGTTAAAATGCGGCCACCTTACAAGATTTGGCCACACTTTATCGTTGAGTCGGTGCAGCCGGCAACGAAATAAAAAGAATAGAGGAAATCATGAGTAACGAAATCAAAACTCAGGTAGTTGTACTAGGCGCAGGCCCTGCGGGCTATTCAGCTGCATTCCGCGCAGCGGATCTAGGCTTAGATACTGTCATCGTTGAACGCTTTAGCACTTTAGGTGGCGTTTGTTTAAACGTTGGTTGTATCCCATCTAAAGCATTGCTTCATGTTTCTAAAGTCATTGAAGAAGCCAAAGCAGTCGCTGATCACGGTGTTGTTTTTGGTGAGCCAAAGATTGATCTTGATAAGCTTCGCGGCTTTAAAGAAAAAGTTATTGGTCAACTTACTGGCGGATTAGGCGGAATGTCTAAAATGCGTAAAGTTGACGTTGTTAATGGTCTAGGTAAGTTCACTGGCCCTAATACGATTGAAGTACAAGGTGAAGATGGTGTTAAAGTGGTTCACTTTGAACATGCCATTATTGCTGCGGGTTCTCGTCCTATTCAGCTGCCTTTTATACCTCATGAAGATCCACGCATCTGGGATTCTACTGATGCGCTTGAACTTAAAGAAGTACCAGGCAAGCTGCTTGTTATGGGCGGCGGTATTATCGGCCTTGAAATGGGTACGGTTTACTCATCACTAGGTAGCGAAATCGACGTCGTTGAGATGTTTGACCAAGTGATTCCAGCTGCTGATAAAGACGTGGTTCGTACATTCACTAAGCAGATTAAGAAGAAGTTTAACTTAATCTTGCAAACTAAAGTGACTGCAGTTGAAGCTAAAGAAGATGGTATCTACGTTACAATGGAAGGCAAGAAAGCACCCGCTGAGCCAGTACGTTATGACGCTGTACTTGTTGCTATTGGTCGTACACCAAATGGTAAAGGTCTAGATGCAGAGAAAGCTGGCGTAAATGTTGATGAGCGTGGCTTTATCAATGTCGACAAGCAGATGCGTACCAATGTCCCTAACATTTTCGCTATTGGTGATATCGTTGGTCAGCCAATGCTAGCACACAAAGGCGTGCATGAAGGTCATGTTGCTGCTGAAGTTATCTCTGGTCTTAAGCACTTCTTCGACCCTAAAGTTATCCCATCTATTGCTTATACAGACCCTGAAGTCGCATGGGTTGGTCTAACTGAAAAAGAAGCAAAAGAGCAAGGCGTTTCATATGAGACTGCTACCTTCCCTTGGGCAGCAAGTGGCCGTGCAATCGCATCTGATGCGAGTGATGGTATGACTAAGCTTATCTTCGACAAAGAGACTCATCGAGTGATTGGTGGTGCGATTGTTGGCGTAAATGGTGGTGAATTACTAGGTGAAATCGGCCTAGCAATTGAGATGGGTTGTGATGCTGAAGATTTAGCATTAACCATTCATGCTCACCCAACGCTACATGAATCAGTGGGACTAGCTGCTGAAATGTACGAAGGCTCTATTACTGACTTGCCAAACCCTAAGGCAAAAAAGAAAAAGTAAGCTTATGTAAATTGGAAAAAGGCGCTCATTGAGCGCCTTTTTTGTTTTTGCTACTTCTTAAGTGTTAATAAATTGATAATAAGCAGGTGAATAAGCCCGTATGAACTGATACATTCAAGGTTAAGCTTTGAGCGAGTTCACTATTAATTGAATGATGCTAATAACTAAAATTCTAAAAGCAGTCCTTATATCTATTGTCATTGCAACTTGCATAACTCCTGTTACGGCAAGTGAATTCGTGTTGCGAGTATTTGGTGAGGCTGATGGCTTAGAAAGTGGAACGATTAACGATATCAGTTTTGATAGTCACGGCTTTGTTTGGGTTGCAACAGAGCGGGGTTTATTTCGCTTAAGTAACTCTAAGACCCGTCGAATTGATAAGGTCACTTTCGATTTACGGCTTTCTGGTGAGTTTATTAACTTAGTGGAGCCTTTAAGTGATCGACACTTATTAGTCAGTAATTATTCGGATACCTACCTTTATGATATGAACCGAGATGAATTCATTCGTTTTGGCAGTTCATCGCTTTTCCCTGAATATAAAGGTGGGGGAATCATTGCTCAAGTTAGACAAAATGGTCACTATATTTTGTTAACACTGGAAGGCGAACTTCTTCAATACTCCTATGAAAAACAGCAATTAGAACGCATTAATTTTCTCCCCACCAATGCCGACGTACCCTGGAGATCTTTGGTCGCTTTAGATGATGGAAGAATAATTGTCGGCACCGAATATGAACTTCAACTCCGGGACAGCAATGGGGAGAGGTTAGCCGTGTTCCCTTGGGTAGAGGAACATGGCCTGATGAAGCAACTGTTTAAGGACTCTAAGGGGCGAGTGTGGTTAAGCTCAAGTGAGGGGGTGTATCGAGTTTATGCTGACGCAGTACAAATTGAAGCGGTTCCTGCACTGTCCTTTTATGCCACCAATATCGCAGAAGATAATGAGGGAAGTTTTTGGATATCAGGAAGAATAGGTTTAGTAAAGTGGCTACCAGGTGAAAGCCATTATCAGTTGTATAAGGAAGATTTAAAGAAAAAAGCTGATATGGATTATATCTATGATATAGCCATAGATAGTTCAGGTTTGGTTTGGGTTGGCGGCGCAGGAGAGGGGCTTGCTATTGTTGCAACTGAACCTAGTTTTTTAATTGAAACTTTTACCTCTACAAATGCTTACTCAATTAGCAACGAGATGATCTGGGCTGTTCATGCTGAGACGGATAAGCTTTGGCTAGGTACAGACGATGGGCTTGTTTTTATTGATAAAATTACCCAAAAGTCGAGAACAATCTCCCCTTTAGGTTTAGAGCTTAACGACAGCATTTATAGTATTGATGAGCTTGATGCTGAGCATCTCTTGCTTTCGACAACCAACGGCCTGTTTGTTGTAAATAAAATAAACTTTAGCGCTCAAACTTTTGCTCAATGGACCCATGGTGATAATTCATTAGAACATAAGGTTGTTTATGCGAGTTATCTTGACCCTATGATTGAGGGGCGGTGGTGGTTTATGACGACCACGGGGCTTTTTTATTGGGAGCCCGGCTTATTTAATCCACAACATATGCCTGTATTTGAAGGTGGTATTAATCCGAGATTAATCGATATAAGAACCGTACTGCGTGATGATGCTGGAAGGCTATGGCTGGGTGGCAAGGAGTTATTTGGTTACTTAGACCTTGAGGGAAAATATCATTCAGAGCTTGATAGTTTTAATGATGAAAACAGCGAAATAGACGTTAACTATATCGTACCTGTCGGCTCGGATTCATTTTGGATTGGCACTTCGCCAGAAGGGATAATTGAATATGATTTAGCTTCTTTGAAGAGTAAAGAGTTAAGTCGTTTGTGGGAGGTTGATTGCGATTCAATCTACTTTATCCAGCAAATTGATAACTACAGGGTCGTTGGCTGCCCTAAGTCACTTATCAGATACGATATCGAGTCTGATGAGGTCATGGTACTCGAGCGTGATGACGGACTTCTTGGAGGAGAGCTTAATGATGGCGCTTTCTTCTATCAGAAAAATGTTGGGCTTTTTCTCGGTACGCCTGATGGGGCTATGTTACTCGATATCGATAAGCTGACGAATAGAATACAGAGGGACAAGGTATTACTCGAAGCTGTTTCTGTATTTTATGAGAGTGGGCCTGAAGTAAAGTTACTGCCTTTAAGTGGGATGGATATTCAACCTGGTGCCCGTATGGTGAGTTTTCAGATCACAAGCCTTGACTACCTCGATGATACTCCAATGACTTTACAGTATCGATTGAGGCGAAGAGGGGAGCTATCAGAGGGGGAGTATGTATTACTTGGTGGCCAGTCTCAGCTCAATATTTCAGGTCTAGTCTCAGGCCACTACACGCTTGACTTATTAAGCCAGGAAAATGGGGTCTGGTCTAAGACCCCGTTTGAGTTTGAATTTAAGGTTAAACAGTTTTGGTGGCAAACTCCTTGGTTTAGAGGACTATTTTTACTCACTTTATTAATTATCTGTGTCGGTATTATTTTATATCGTCAAAGGCAAGTTAAAGCTTTTAAACTGATTAACTCAGCTTTGGTTGAGAGTGAGGACCGTTTAAGGCAGTCCCTCAAGGGCAGCGACTCTGAGTTGTGGGAGTGGCGGCACGATACCCAGATGTTTAGCCTCGAGAATCAAAGGGCTGAGAATGAATCTGAGCGTAACAATATTATATTTAATCTAAGTGAGTTTCCTGTTCACCGTGATGAAAAAGATAAAGTCGTCATTGCTTGGAATAAGATGTTACTTAGAGAGACAGATCGCTTTGAAGTTGAATACCGATATCGACGAGATGATAGAACTTGGGGCTGGACAAGAGTTCAAGGGCGTCCGGTGGAGGTTGATGACTCAGGAACTGTATTAAGAGTTGCTGGTATCTATTCAGATATAACCATTCAACGTCAGCTTGAAGACGATGTAAAGCTGCTAGCACAAGCATTTGGTAACACTTCTGAAGGTGTATTGATTTTAGACGCCAATGAGCGCATCAAGGTTTCTAACAAAGCTGCCCAAACCATAATAGGCATTGATGCAAAAACGCTAAATGGTAAGCGGTTTTCAGAGCTAGTTCAGACTAAGGAAGGGCAATCTGATGAAGTGGTTCACTTGCTTCAGCAAGGCGTAACTTGGACTGGTGAACGCGAATTTATCTGTGCGGGTGGCGGTATCTGTCCTGTGTGGTTAAACGTATCAGCTATGTTAGGCAGTAAGGGGAATATTACCCATTATGTTGCTGTTTTTTCCGATATCACTGAGCGGAAACGAACCGAAGCCGATCTTAGGCGTTTGGCTAATTACGATGTATTAACAGGCTTACCAAATAGATCGCTTTTCTCTACTCGATTAGCGCAGTCAATTCACCGAGCTGAACATAGTGGTGAGAAGTTAGCGTTGATATTTCTAGATTTAGACCGATTCAAACATGTCAATGATTCATATGGCCACAGTATGGGGGATGCCCTGCTCGTAGAGGCTGCAAATCGTTTGCAATCATGTATCTCCGAAGAGCACACCCTGTGTCGATTTGGTGGGGATGAATTTGTGATCTTACTAAGAGAGGCAGACAACCTTGATAGGATAAATCATATTTGTGCTCAATTACTCGAACAGATTGAGAAACCATTTGAGCTCTATGGTCGGGAGTTTTTTATCTCTACTAGTATTGGAGTGAGCCTATGGCCTGATGATGCCAGGCAGCCTGAAGTGTTAATTAAAAATGCCGATCAGGCTATGTACCATGCTAAAGAGGAGGGAAGGGGGAATTTTCAATACTTCTCATCCGAGAGAAACTCTGAAGCACTTTATCATTTACGGCTTGAGGCAGAGCTACGTAAAGCCATTGAGCGGCAAGAGTTTGAACTTCACTATCAGCCCCAGGTAGATATTCTTAAGGGGGATAAATTAATTGGTATGGAGGCTCTTTTACGTTGGCGGCATCATAAGGATGGCTTGATCCGCACCGATGTATTTATCAAGGTCGCAGAGTCATGCGGGTTGATTGTTGATATTGATCGCTGGGTGCTAAGGGAGGCATGTGTTCAAGGTGCTATTTGGTCCAATACTTACCAAGACAATTTTAAACTCTCAGTGAATATTTCAGCTGTGCATTTTCGCCAGCCTGACTTTATCGATGGGGTAAAGCAGATCCTCGCAGAGACAAAAATGCCAGCATCCGCATTAGGCTTTGAGATCACTGAAGGTGTGTTAATGAAGGAGCTGGATATCGCAAAGGAGCATCTATTAGGGCTTAGAGCCTTAGGGGTAGATGTTGCGATAGATGATTTTGGCACTGGCTACTCATCATTGGCGTATTTACGGCATTTTGATGTTGATACCTTAAAGATTGATCGCTCCTTCCTTATCGATATCGCCACCAATGAAGCTGATCAGGCGATAGCGAGTAGTATTATTGAGCTTGCCAGGAATTTAAAGCTAAATGTTGTTGCCGAAGGTGTTGAGACTAAGGAGCAGTTAGAGCAAGTCTTTAGCCGAGGTTGTTATGTTATCCAGGGATATTATTTCTCCAAACCACTGGCTAAAGTTGAAATGGAAAAATATATGCAAAGCCCTTCTGTGTTTCCTACGGGATGAAATCGCAGTCGCTCAATCGAAGCATAGCATGCTTTCATTTTTAATCATTTGTAGCGTTTTTTGATAGAATGAGTGCGCTAAGTATCCATAACCACTAAAGATATAACAAATATGACACGTATACTCACACTGCTTTGCCTGCTTACTTTTAGCATATCTGTGCTCGCTGATGATGTCAGGCCTAAAATAGGTCTGGTACTGAGTGGTGGTGGAGCAAAAGGTGCGGCCCATATTGGGGTGCTTAAAGTATTGGAAGAGAACCGAATCCCCGTTGATTATATTGCGGGGACGAGTATCGGTGCATATGTCGCTGGTATGTATGCCTTAGGCTACACAGCTACTGAAATAGAAAAAATCATGTTGAATGAATCGTGGTCGGATGGTTATTCAGATACGATTCCTAGGCAAGCGCTAAGCTATCGCAATAAGCAGCAGAGAGATAGATTTAATATTCCTCTAAATATGGGGTATCGCGACGATGAGGTCAAAGTGCCCAATGGTTTATTGCGCGGGCAAACTATGTCGCAACTGCTGCAGCGCTCTACAGGGTTGGTGAACCAATTTGGCCATTTTGACGAACTGGCTATTCCCTACCGTGCAGTGGCAACGGATCTAGAGACAAGCCAGGCTGTGGTTATCAGTAATGGCAGTATCGTCAAGGCGATGCAAGCTTCTGCGACTGTTCCTGGTGCACTACAGCCCGCGAATTTTGAAGGTAAGTTACTTATTGATGGTGGAATTGCCAACAATATGCCTGTCGATGTAGTAAAGGCACTTGGGGCGGATATTATTATTGCTGTCGATATAGGCTCTGCGCTAGTGAGTAAGGAGGAGTTAACGAGTACGGTCGCTGTGCTTAATCAATTATCGACTATGTTGACGAATGCCAGTACCGAGAGGCAGAAGCAACTTCTGATGAGTGAAGATATTCTCATTCGCCCAGATGTTGGGGAGATGAGTACCACTGATTTCACCATAATGCCTGATGCATTTGCTTTAGGTGAGCAGGCGGCCCTTGAACATTTAGTGAGTTTACAGGGGCTAAGTATTGAGAGTGAAGCGTACCAGAAACACCTGGAGCGAAAAAAGCGTCTTAGTCGTAACTGGCTAGATGATATTGATCATCCAATAGTTAATATTGTATTTAACAATGAATCGAAAGTGAGTGAATCCTTACTAAGAGAGACCTTAGGGCTTAAAGAGGGGGATGTGGTTACTGAAGAGGAGCTTGCTAAAGGGATTGCCGAAATCTATTCACTTGATAAGTTTGAGCGGGTTAACGCCGAGTTTATCGATACCGATGAGGGCAGAGTACTGACGTTAAATACGCAAGCAAAATCTTGGGGACCGAATTACTTCCAGTTAGGTTTTAGTTGGGAGGATGATTTCTCTTTGGATTCAGCGGTTTCACTTGATCTGGCCTATACCATGACAGATCTAACAGATACTGGTGGCGAGTGGCGTAATGAGCTTAAGCTAGGTTTTGAAAAACTAGTATCGACAGAGTTTTATCAACCACTGGATTATGACCAAGGCTTCTATGGCAGAGTAAAAGCCAGCTATGAAATAAATGATTGGGAGTTCTTTGATGACAATTCAAGAGTGCTTCAGCTGAGTCAAAAGCAGTACCGAGGTGATGTCGGTATTGGTTATAACTATGTCAAAGAGGGCATGATTGAGCTCGGTTTTACTGGCGAGAAAGGCAAGTTAGAAAATGCACTACTTTTAGAGGATTTCGAATACAACTCTTATGGTGGTTACTTCAAAGTAGGTTTCGATAACTTAGACAGTATTAACTTTCCTACCTCTGGAAACAGAGTCACGCTGGATGTTTATTATCGTACGGAGGAAAGTCCTACGATAAGTCACATTGAGCCTTCAGATGAGTCTGTTCAGGTTGAATTTGATTGGCGGGGGGCGTTAAGTTTAGGTAATCATGCGTTTGTAGGGATAGCTTCATTGGCTACGGTGGATAAAGAAGCTGGCTTTAGTGTGCATGTCTCTGAACTTGGTGGTTTCTTGAACCTCTCTGGTTACCATAAAAATTCCTTAGTGGGTCCACATAAAGTGTTTGGTGCATTCGTGTATCAATATGATCTTGGCCGTGATGTGCTCGGAATGACCGATTATCCGCTCTATCTTGGTACCAGTATTGAGGCGGGTAATGTTTGGACATTTAGAGAAAGTGTTGATCTTGATGATCTTATCTATTCTGGCAGTTTATATTTTGGTACCGATACAAGTATGGGGCCAGCTGCATTAGGCTTTGGGTGGGCTGATGATGGCGAGAAAGCTATTTTCCTATTTATTGGTAAGAACTGGTAACACTATTGCGCGTTATAATTTATCTGAGGACTCAAGTTCAAACTTGGTTGTATACCCAAGGGAAAATAGTAACTAGATTGAATTATTACAAGCGATAAAAATATGATGTTAATCGTTTTATTAAAGTATTTGTTAATAATGCTTATTATAAAATGAAAGCTAAATAGTGGAGCCCTAGAGGTTAAGGGGCTGTTAAGGCCTATTTTTATTCGTGTCGTAGGGGGCTGCCTGCATGGTCGATGTGCAAATATCAATGGATGTTTCATACTGCTAAAAGTTAATAATCCAAATCATTAATCAAAAATTTACTTCAGTGGTTGTATATATATTTTATTATAGTTTTTGCTAAAATAGCGGCGAAAAATAGCAACGCCATTAATTGATAAAATATTTTATGATACGTTCACTCACTTTCTTTCTAATGCTATCCCTCAGTTTTTCTCTATTTGCCACAGAAGCTAGGCCAAAAATTGGCTTAGTATTGAGTGGTGGCGGTGCAAAAGGTGCTGCACATATCGGTGTGTTGAAGGTACTTGAAGAAAACCGTATTCCAGTCGATTATATAGCTGGAACCAGTATCGGTGCTTACGTCGCAGGCATGTATGCGCTGGGTTACAGTGCAGCTGAGATAGAGAAGATAATGCTTAATGAATCATGGTCTGACGGGTATTCAGATACTATTCCACGACAAGATTTAAGCTACCGAAATAAACAGCAAAGAGATAGATTCAATATCCCCGTTAATATTGGGTATAGCGAAGAAGAGATCAAGGTACCCAATGGATTGCTCCGTGGGCAAACCATGTCGCAACTCTTGCAACGGTCAACTGGGTTAGTCAATCAGTTTGGTCACTTTGATGAGCTAGCTATTCCATACCGTGCAGTCGCTACCGATCTAGAAACCAGTAAGGCTGTTGTTATTAGTCATGGCAGTATTGTCAAGGCGATGCAGGCTTCAGCGACGGTACCAGGCGCACTACAGCCTTTAGAGTTTGAGGGGAAATTATTAATCGATGGTGGCATAGGTAACAATATGCCCGTTGATGTGGTGAAAGCTTTAGGGGCTGATATTATTATCGCAGTGGATATAGGTTCTTCTTTGGTAAAAAAAGAGGAGTTGACCAGTGCGCTCGCGGTACTAAATCAGCTATCTACTATGTTAACCAACGCCAGTACTGATAAGCAAAAATCATTATTAACTGATGATGATATCCTTATTCGACCAGATGTTGGCGAGATGAGTACTACTGATTTTACTATCATGCCGAAAGCTTTTTCATTGGGAGAAAAAGCAGCCATAGAGCATTTAACTAGCTTAAAAGGGTTAAGTGTTGAACAGCATGATTTTGCTCTCTATCTGGCGAAAAAAAAACAGCTAAGACGCCGTTGGCTTGAAGATATTAATCATCCTGTCGTTAATATTGTTTTTGATAATCACTCTAAAGTCAGCGACTCGGTGCTGCGGGAAACTTTAGGTATAGAAGAGGGAGAAGTCGTTTCTCAAGAGCAGTTAGCTAAAGGGATTGCCGCTATTTATTCTTTGGACAAGTTTGAGCGAGTTGATGCCGAGTTTATCGATACCGACCAAGGTCGAGTGCTGTCGTTGAATACTCATGCGAAATCTTGGGGGCCAAATTATTTCCAATTAGGCTTTAGCTGGGAAGATGATTTTACCTTAGATTCTGCTGTCTCATTTGATTTGTCTTACACATTCACAGACTTAACTGATATTGGCGGTGAGTGGCGTAATGAATTGAGGCTAGGTTATGAGAAGTTAGTAGCGTCTGAGTTATACCTACCACTTGATTATGATCAGAGCTTTTATGCAAGAGCAGAATTAGGTTATGAACTAAAGGATTGGAACTTCTATGAAAGTAATGCTAAAGCGCTGCAATTATCTCAATCACTTTATCGCGGTGATATAGGAATCGGTTTCAATTATATAAAAGAGGGGATGATTGAGTTCGGGCTAACCGGGGAGTCTGGTGAATTAGAAAATAAAGCATTCATAGATACAATTGAATATGACACCTTTGGTGCTTACCTCAAGTTTGGTTACGATGATTTAAATAGCATTAACTTTCCGACAGAAGGTAATAGGTTTACATTTAATCTTTTTTATCGGCAAGAGAATACTCTAGATTTATTCGGCATTGACCGTTCTGATAACTCCTTTCAAGTAGAGGCCGATTGGCGTGGTGCACTGAGTTTCGGAAACCATGCCTTTGTAGGGATTGCATCATTGGCGACAGTCGATATGGATGACAGCTTTAGTGTTCATATGTCCGAATTAGGTGGGTTTCTTAACCTGTCTGGTTATCATAAAAACGCCTTAGTCGGGCCTCATAAGGTTTTCGGCGCATTCGTATATCAATATGACTTAGGCCAAGATGTATTGGGGATGACTGATTATCCACTTTACTTAGGTGGTAGCTTAGAGGCTGGTAATGTTTGGGCAATCAGAAGTGAAGCAAATTTAGATGATCTCATTTATTCTGGAAGCCTTTTTTTAGGAACAGATACAGGGATCGGCCCTGCAGCATTAGGCTTTGGTTGGGCTGATGATGGCGAGAAAGCTATTTTCCTATTTATTGGTAAGAACTGGTAAGTGTCTTTTATTAAGATAATTGCATTAATAGAAAGTTACAAATATAGGCTATAGTGTTAAATCTCACGATGTTAGTGTGAAACGGATAAAATAGAGCAGGCTTATTAGCCTGCCGACAAATGGATAATCGGGGATAAAAATGAATAAAGTTAGCAAATTAGCTATTGGTGTCGCCTTTAGCTTAGGTCTTGTTGCCTGTAGTAATGAACTAACAGCATCAGTAACTCAAGAAGTTGCTAAGGTGTCGGGTGTAGAGAAGGCAAATTTTGATAAAGCTGTTCGTCACCAAGATGATTTTTACTACAGCGTAAATGGGCACTGGCTTGCTAACACGCCTATTCCTGCTGATAAATCGAATTACGGTGCTTTCTCTGTGCTTTATGAGCAGAGCCAAAATGCACTGAAGAAGATCATTGATGAAACTGCTGTGACGCCCAATAAAGAGGCTGGTTCAAGTGCGCAAAAGGTGGGTGATTTTTACGCCAGTTATATGAATACTGATCTTGTTGAGCAGCTTGGTATCTCACCATTGAGTGAGCAGCTGGCTGATATCGCTCTTGCCAAAGATCATAATGATATCGCCAGTCTTATGGGAAGCTTGCTGATTAGCGGTGTACAGATCCCGTTTGGATTCTACGTTAATAATGATGCCAAAAACTCAACCGAGTATGCCGTCTATATGTACCAGTCGGGGTTAACTTTACCTGACCGTGATTACTATCTTAAAGACGATGAAAAGTTTGTTTCTAACCGCGCCGCAATGAACAAGTATGTTGCTGAAATCATGGCTCAAGCAGGTAGCAAAGATACACAGGAAATTGCTGCTAGCGTCGCAAAAATAGAGCAATTTATCGCTGCGAGTCAGTGGAGTCGCGTTGAGTCTCGTGATGCAAACAAGAGCTATAACAAAATGGATAGAGCTGAGCTCTATACTAAGGTTCCTAACTTCGATTTTGTCCAGTTTTCAGCCAGTGCAAACATAGATAAAGTCAATGAGGTGATTGTTCGCCAACCCTCTTATTTTGAAAAGTTTGGCAGTGAGTTCACTAAGTTTTCAGTTAAAGAGTGGCAAGACTATCTCTCTTTTCATTTAGTAGATAGCTATGCTGAGCTATTGAGTAAAAACTTCGTGGACCTTCATTTTGCATTCCATAGCAAGACGCTGATGGGAATTGAGGAGCAAAAACCTCGCTGGAAGAAAGCGGTGGATGCATCGGATCAAGTGATTGGCGAGCTCGTTGGCAAAGAGTATGTAAAGCAGTATTTTAAGCCTGAAGCTAAAGAGAGAATGGAAGGTTTGATCCAAGATCTGATTAAAGGTTTTGAGGTGAGCATCAATGAGCTTGAATGGATGACGCCTGAAACTAAGGTTGCAGCCCAAGAGAAGCTGTCTAAGTTTACCTACAAGATTGGTTACCCAGATAAGTGGAAAGATTATACTGACCTTAAGATAAAGGCAGAACAGCTCGTTGGTAACTACAAGCGCTATGCAAAGTTCGAGTATAAGAGCATGCTTGATAAGCTTGGTAAGCCTATCGATCGCACTGAGTGGCATATGACACCTCAGACAGTCAATGCTTACTACAACCCTGTAATGAATGAGATAGTATTCCCTGCCGCAATTTTGCAGCCACCATTCTTCAATATGGATGCAGATGATGCCGTTAACTTTGGTGGTATCGGTGCAGTGATTGGCCATGAGATTAGTCACGGTTTTGATGACCAAGGTGCTAAGTACGATGGTGATGGTAACTTACGTGATTGGTGGACTGATGCCGACCGTGAAGAGTTCCAAAAGCGTGGGGCACAGCTGTCTGCTCAGTATGGGCAGTATGAAGCTTTGCCTGGCAAGCATGTTAATGGCGACCTGACTTTAGGGGAGAACATTGGCGATTTAGGTGGATTAACTGTCGCGGCTCGGTCATATAACCTGAGTTTGAATGGTAAAGAGTCACCAATCATTGATGGTTTAACTGGTGAGCAGCGATTATTTATTGGTTGGTCACAGGTTTGGCGTCGTAACTACCGTGATGAGGAGTTAGGCCGTCGCTTGATGACAGATTCTCACTCTCCAAGCCACTTCCGTGCAATGGGGACGCCACGTAATATCCCTGCTTTTTACCAAGCCTTTGATGTCAAAGAGGGCGACAAGATGTTCTTATCACCAGAGCAGCGCGTTAAAATCTGGTAACTCTATGCCTTGATGATTGAAATATGACTAAGCCCACCTTTTGGTGGGCTTTTTTATAACCGTTTCATGTAGCCTATTAGAACCTAGAACCTAGAACCTAGAACCTAGAACCTAGAACCTAGAACCTAGAACCTTCTAATAACCAAGCCTAGAACTTAGTAAATCGGGCAGCTGCGTTAGATCTTTAAGCTGCTGGTGGGCGATGATCCATTTAGCTTCAGCTTGATGCTCTTTTTCTGGGATCGCAATAGTCTGCATATTAGCGGCTCTTGCTGCAATAAGGCCATTAAATGAGTCTTCAATGGCAACACAATTGTCGGCAGATATGCCTAATTCAGTGGCACAGTTGAGGTAAACTTCTGGATGGGGTTTGCCATATGTGAGGTGCTCAGCCGATTGTATAGCGTCAAAAAAGTGCGATATGTTGAGCTTGTTTAAAACGGCGTTGATAATATCGCTCGATGAAGAGGTCGCTAAGCCAATTTTATACCCTTGCTCTTGGCAAAAGGTTAATGCAGTAACGACCCCTTCCATAGGCTGACCTTCAGCCTCAATAAAGCTTACCACTTGCTCGACAATCGTCTTTGCCGTTGCTGAATTGTCGTAGTTTTTCCACGGCATTCTTTGATACCAATAACTAACCACTTGATCAATTCTTAAGCCTGTTGTTTGAAGTGTATCGTCGAAAGTGATTGGAAGCCCTAGATCCGTCATGGTTCGAAACTCCGCCTTTTGCCAGCTTGGCTCTGAATCAATCAAGACACCATCCATATCGAAAATGACGGCTTTTATCTGTGGTGAGGTCATAGGAGTTCCATATATTCGTTATAACTAGCATGAATAGTACTCCTATTTTTTTGCAGTTTCATGGCCATTTTATTGGTTTTTTTATGACGTATTGGCTTCTAATTATGAGTGTTTATTGATTGAATAATGAAATGTACCTCTGTAACTAACTGTTAATTATTGATTTAAGTTTTATAGGTGACGATTGTCTAATATTATTCGTGCTATTTATAGCTTAGAGTGTTTTATAACATTGTTAGTAGTGTGGTTAATGGGTATGTTTCTGCTCGATAAGAGTGTGATCTGATTCAAACTTTTGTAAAGCTATAGTATAATACCCACCAGAAAAAAGGGTCGAGCCTGCAGGACTGTCAGCTTTCACATTGAGGAAGTGCAGTATCGGTGAAAGAACGCCAAACAAAGAGGAATGTTGCCGTGCTAGAAGCATATCGTAAACACGTCGCAGAACGTGCTTCAGAGGGTGTAGTCCCTAAGCCATTAGATGCCCAACAAGTGGCTGAGCTAGTAGAGTTAGTAAAGAACCCACCTGCAGGAGAGGAAGCTTTTATTCTCGACCTGCTTGAAAACAGAATTCCACCTGGAGTAGATGAAGCCGCCTATGTAAAAGCGGGTTTCTTAGATGCTGTTGCTAAAGGTGAAGTTACATCTTCAATACTATCATCAGCACGTGCCGTTGAGTTGCTAGGCACAATGCAAGGTGGTTACAACATCGAGCCTTTGATCGCTCAACTAGATGTTGCTGAACAAGCTCCTTTAGCTGTAACAGCACTATCAAAAACTTTGTTGATGTTTGATTCTTTCCACGATGTTGTCGAAAAAATGCAGGCAGGCAATGAATTTGCCAAGCAAGTTGTTCACTCATGGGCTGACGCCGAATGGTTCCTGAACCGTCCAAAGCTTGAAGAGAAAATCTCGCTGACCGTATTTAAAGTCACTGGTGAAACTAACACTGATGATTTGTCACCTGCACCAGATGCATGGTCTCGCCCAGATATTCCTTTGCACGCGCTTGCTATGCTAAAGAATAGCCGTGAAGGGATAGTTCCTGATGAAGCGGGTTCTATTGGTCCGATTAAAGAGATTGAGCAGCTAAAAACTAAAGGTTTCCCATTAGTTTATGTTGGTGACGTTGTCGGAACAGGTTCTTCACGTAAATCAGCGACTAACTCAGTGCTTTGGTTTATGGGTGATGATATCCCTAATGTCCCTAACAAGCGCGGTGGTGGTTTCTGTTTAGGTGGTAAGATCGCGCCTATCTTCTTTAATACCATGGAAGATGCGGGTGCACTACCTATCGAACTTGATGTGAGCAAGATGGATATGGGCGATGTGATCGATATCTACCCATATCAAGGTGTTGTTAAGCGTCATGATAGCGATGAAGTGATCTCTGAGTTTAGCCTTAAAACTGATGTGTTAATGGATGAAGTGCGTGCTGGTGGCCGTATTCCATTAATCATTGGTCGTGGTTTGACTGCCCGTGCTCGTGAAGTACTAAAGCTTGAGGCATCAAGTGTATTTGTTCTTCCACAAGATGTGGCTGACACAGGTAAGGGCTACACCCTTGCGCAGAAGATGGTTGGTAAAGCGTGCGGTGTTGAAGGGATCCGTCCTGGTCAATATTGTGAGCCTAAGATGACCTCTGTTGGTTCTCAAGATACTACAGGTCCTATGACTCGTGATGAGCTTAAAGATTTAGCTTGTCTAGGTTTTAGTGCTGACTTGACGATGCAGTCATTCTGTCACACCTCGGCTTACCCGAAACCTGTTGATGTTAATACTCACCACACACTTCCTGACTTCATCATGAATCGTGGTGGTGTTTCTTTACGTCCAGGTGATGGTGTTATTCACTCTTGGTTAAACCGTATGCTACTACCTGATACCGTTGGTACTGGTGGTGATTCGCATACTCGTTTCCCTCTCGGTATCTCTTTCCCAGCTGGTTCAGGTCTTGTTGCCTTTGCTGCAGCAACGGGTGTTATGCCACTGGATATGCCTGAGTCAGTCTTGGTTCGTTTTAAAGGTGAGATGCAGCCAGGTATCACTTTACGTGATTTAGTCCATGCCATTCCGCATAAAGCGATTGAGATGGGTCTACTGACTGTTGAGAAGAAAGGTAAGATTAACTTCTTCTCTGGTCGTGTGCTTGAGATCGAAGGCCTTGAAAGCTTGAAGGTTGAGCAGGCATTTGAACTGTCAGATGCTTCTGCTGAGCGTAGTGCTGCTGGTTGTAGTATTAAGCTTGATGAAGAGCCTGTGATTGAGTACCTAAACTCGAACATCACCATGCTTAAGTGGATGATTGCTGAAGGTTACGGTGATCGTCGTACGATAGAGCGTCGTATTAACGCTATGGAAGAGTGGCTTAAAGATCCTAAGCTGATGTCTGCTGATGAAGATGCAGAGTATGCAGCAGTGATTGAGATCGATTTGAATGACATCAAAGAGCCAATTCTTTGTGCACCAAACGATCCTGATGATGCTGTGCTGCTTTCTGATGTTAAAGATACTAAGATCGATGAAGTGTTTGTTGGTTCTTGTATGACGAACATAGGCCACTTCCGTGCAACGGGTAAGATGCTGGATAAGTTTGCTACTGCTTTGCCGACTCGTCTATGGATCACTCCACCGACTAAGATGGATCGCGATCAGCTAACTGCTGAAGGTTATTACGCTATCTTTGGTCGTGTTGGTGCACGTGTTGAAACACCAGGTTGTTCTCTATGTATGGGTAACCAAGCACGCGTTGCAGACGGTGCGACAGTGGTATCAACCTCAACGCGTAACTTCCCTAACCGTTTAGGTACAGGTGCGAATGTTTACTTAGCATCAGCTGAACTTGCGGCCGTTGCCGCGCTTCTTGGTCGTCTACCAAGCAGTGCTGAGTATCAAGAGTATGCTAAAGAGCTTGATGCTACAGCTGCAGATACTTATCGTTACTTGAACTTTGACCAGATGGAAACATACACCCAGAAAGCCGGTGAGGTTATTTTCCAGTCTGCGGTATAAATTAGCTACTGACTCAGCCCTCTTAAACTTTCAATGTTTATAGAGGGCCTAGTTACCACTAGTTAATGTACAAAAAAGGCGAGATTCATCTGCATGAATCTCGCCTTTTTTTCTAATTTTTAGCGGCTAGCACCTAGCACCAAAAATTATGAATGCTTAGTGTGGAGTTCTTCGAGCAACCTATCTTCCAGCTCAAATCGAGTTTCCATTGCATGTCCCAGTGATGACAAATCTTTATCGAGTTGGTAGAGGAGTTTATCATCGACAGACTCGGTATATTTATCATTGAAATCTAACGCTGAGTCAGTCGTTTCACTGATCCGTGGAACGAGGTTTTGTGCAACTGATTGACTTGTTACCCCATTTTTCTCGCAGGCCGTGACGACTTGGTCATAGACCTCAAAATGTCCTTCAGAAACATAATCAACTAACAGAGCGCAAAACTCTTTAATCGACCCTGCTGCAGGCAGCGACTTTTCAGTTGACTCATAAGGAGGGATACCAGCTATTTGACAGTAGTTGATGAGAAGTTTGCGACGGTTATTGAGCCAGTGATCGATAAGAGTATTGGAGCCACCCCATTTTTGTTCAGCTTTTTCTAGTTGTCTTAGCATGATCTTTCCCATTAAAGAGTTCTTCCCTGACTTCTAATGTAGGTGACAAACAGGGTAATGATCAACCATTATTCGATTATTTCAGCAGATAATCGTAAAGAGATAAGTAGTGTGTTTTGTATACAAAAATAATGGTTCGATGTAGAACTAGATAGGAAGTTGAATAGACTAAAAATAAAATGCCCAGCGATAGAATTCTATCGCTGGGCGAGTAATGGTTTTGCAGGCTCGATGCGACGAGCTTCTTGATTGTTCTTGCTAGCGCAGACTTTTTATACCAAAGGCTGACAAGATGTGCAACTTTTTTCTACGATATTGGGAACATTAACACTTATAAATTGTCGGGGTATTTACTCTAATGATCTGTGATAACTGCTCTAGCGCGTACTTGCCGTCATACTCATGTGGCTAAATTTGATATCTAGAGGTATTTGTCACATAAATGCTCAGATACAGGTTACTTTATTAACGTAAATGCTAAACTACGACCCCAAGCGGATATCACTATAAGTTTAGGAATCAAGCCAAATGGCAGAATTAAAGAATGATCGTTATTTACGTGCGTTACTAAAACAGCCAGTCGACAGAACTCCTGTATGGATGATGCGTCAAGCTGGTCGCTACCTTCCAGAATATAAAGCTACCCGTGCCGAAGCCGGTGACTTTATGTCTCTATGTAAAAACCAAGATTTAGCTTGTGAAGTGACACTACAGCCACTTCGTCGTTATGATCTAGATGCCGCGATCTTATTCTCTGATATTCTTACGATTCCTGATGCTATGGGTCTAGGTTTATACTTCGAAACAGGCGAAGGCCCACGTTTTGAGCGTCCTACTGATACTATCGATTCAATCAAGAAACTTTGTATCCCAGATCCTGAAGATGAACTTGGTTACGTGATGCGTGCTGTTAGCACTATTCGTCGTGAGCTAAAGGGCGAAGTTCCGCTGATCGGTTTCTCTGGTTCTCCTTGGACACTTGCTACCTACATGGTTGAAGGCGGTTCAAGCAAGACATTCGAAAAGATCAAGAAGATGGCTTACGAAGAGCCAAAGACATTACACCTACTGTTAGATAAGCTAGCTGATTCAGTTATCTTGTACCTAAATGCACAAGTAGCTAACGGCGCACAGTCATTGATGATCTTTGACTCTTGGGGTGGCGCACTTTCACACCATGCATACCGTGAATTCTCACTGCGTTATATGCAGAAAATCGTTGATGGTTTAACACGTCATGCAGACGGTCGCCAAGTACCTGTCACACTGTTCACAAAAGGTGGCGGTCTATGGTTAGAGTCTATGGCAGAAACTGGCTGTGATGCACTTGGTCTAGACTGGACTGTTGATATCGGTGATGCACGTCGTCGCGTTGGGCATAAAGTTGCTCTACAGGGCAACATGGACCCATCTGTACTGTACGCATCTCCTGAGCGTATCCATCAAGAAGTTGATCAGATCCTATCTTCTTATGGTGAAGGTACCGGCCATGTATTTAACTTAGGTCATGGTATTCACCAGCATGTTGATCCTGAGCATGCAGGCGCATTTATCAACTCAGTACATGAGCTATCGGCTAAATACCATAAGTAAGCTATATCTGTGTAAGTTATAGATACTCGAGAAGACCCGCTAAATAGCGGGTCTTTTTTTATCTCACTTTTAATTCAATCTGAAAGCAACTTCCTACACCAGGGGTACTTTCTATATCGATTTTACACTCAAGCAGACCGAGCAAATGCCTAACGATGGCTAAGCCGACCCCAAGTTGAGGCAGGCTATCAATACGCTTAAAGTTAGGTTTTGTCTGCATCTGTTGCAGGGCTTGTAGTTCATGCTTATGCATACCAGAGCCATTATCGGATACGCTAAGCCAAATGTGCTCCGGATTTTGTTGCCGCACCTCTTCAGCAGAATGACGGAGAGAGATGCTGATAGCGCCTCCTGAAGGAGTATATCGAATCGCATTATCCACAAGGTTAGATAACACGCGCATTAACAGCTGTGGATCTGTGTTTACTGTGATCTGCTCAATCAGTTCAAACTTGAGTTCTACTTTTTGAGTCTTGGCTCTAGGGGCGAAGTAGAGTTTCAGTTCTTGCAATAAGCTATTTAAATCTGTGTCCTTAAATTCAGGTGTGATCTGTCCATTTTCAAGTGCAGCGAGCTCTAGCATCTGGCTGAGAAGTTGCTGAATATATTGACCAGAGTTTGCAGCGATCTTAATTAGATCGCTACTACGTTCATTTGGAGGCAGTAATAACCAGGTATCTATATAACCTTGCAGTGAGGTCAGTGGCGTTTTGAGGTCGTGAGAAAGATGAAGTAAAAAATCATGCCTTGCTTGCTGCTGACGATTGATTGATTGGTGCTGCTCACTAATTTCATTGAGCAAGCGCTTAATATGCTGGCTTAGCTGTCGGATCTCTATACTGCCTTTATATTCGTGAGACAGAGATAGGCCATCATCGAGTTTTTGGGTTTCGACTAAACGTAAATCATGCTCGAGGCGTGAAAGTGGTGAGGTGAAGTACTTAGCGAGCAGGGCAAATAACATCAAGGCAAAGATGATTGAACTGAGCAGTATTCCACCCCATATTTTAAGGGTGTGGTGCTCGCTCACGAGTGATTGCCAGGTATCAAAGTCTTCACCGCCTATGATGACATAGAGGTAACCAGTCTCTTTGCCTGACTGGTCATTGAGCTTTGCTGCCGAGAATATCTTATCGCTGTCTAGTGAGCGCGGATCTTCTCCTTTAATGGGAAGAGTGCTGCCCGTAATAAATGAAGTTATGGGAGCTAAAGAAACTTGAGTGCGCTTAATTTTATTTTCTACAGCATCGAATGCGATGATATTGCCTTGAAGGTCTAACGTGTAGATCTCAAAACTAGGTCCGAGAAGCATAAAATCATGAAAAGCTTCTTTCAGGGCTTCGTCAGAAGTTATGCCTTGTGACAGCAAGGGGTTAATATGGGCCATATGCGCTGCTAATTCTCTATGTAGAGACTGCTGCACTTCGTTACGGCTATACTCTTGGCTAAATTGAAGCCATTGCCAGCTAATAAGTATCAAGATAAAAACTATGACACTTGCCGAAAGTAAAAGTCGGCTGAATAAACTTTTCATCGTTTTACCTTCAGAGTTATATCTCTGTCTAATCGACCAATATAGAAATTAATTAGTGACTTGCTTGTTGACCTGGAGGGGTAAATTTATAGCCGACTCCCCATACGGTTTTAACGAGATCAGCAGCCGATGAACAGTGTGATAACTTAGCTCTAAGTCGATTGATATGACTATTCACTGTATGCTCATACCCAGTGTATGAGTAGCCCCATACCGCTTCTAAAAGCTGCATACGACTGAACACTTGCTTAGGGTGCTGAGCCATATACAAGAGCAGATCAAACTCTCTGGCGGTAAGCTCTAAACTGGTGTCGAAAGCGATGACCTCCCGAGTTGTGCAGTTAATGGTAATGCCATTAAAATCGAGTTGATCTTCTTGTGGTTTTTCTCGCTGTTCTTCAATGTGGTGGCTACGCCTAAGTAGCGCTTTAACGCGTGCTCTAAGCTCTAATACGCTAAAAGGTTTCACGAGATAATCGTCAGCTCCAGCTTCTAGTCCGAGTACGATATCGGCTTCGGAGTCTTTGGCGGTCAATATCATACATGGGACGGTTTGCCCGGATTCTCTAAGTTGTTGGCACAACATGATGCCGTCGCCATCTGGTAGCATGCGATCGATAAGGATAAGATCGAAAGTGTGTTGTTCGATTGCTTCTCTAGCTTGCTGTAGTGTAGTTCTATGGGCAACACCGTAGTTTAGGGTATTGAGATTCAGCTTCACTAGATTTGCCAGATCAGGTTCATCTTCCACGATTAAAATTTGTTGACTGTAATTATCAGCAAATAATTTTTGTGTTCCATTCATCTTGGGTCACTCAATGCAGATCCGTAAAGCAATAGACCTGCTTGAGTGAGTATTTATTTCACCCAATAATTTACCGAGATCTATTTCAGTCGTTCGATTGAAATAGCGAGCACTGGGTTGTCGAATCTATGGGAGGCTGACAATACAGAGTCACTTAAGCCATCATCGACGCTAATCACTCCAGGATGAGCATGAACTCTGTCAACATCATCTCGCATGGCATTAAAGCCCTCTCCACCGTCAACGGGCCCAGGTATAGACCCTTTTTCTTCTGAGTTGGCCTCTGTCCCCGCATCGTATGCGATAGCATTCATTTTTTTTATCTCATCGATGGCAAGTTGATTAAGGGAAAAGCTATTTACGCCTGTAAAGGCATCATTGGTATTGACCAACATGGTCAAGACGGATATTGATTCTATTTCACCCTCAGTTAGCATTAAGTCGAAACTCTGTTTCATACCCGGTGCAAGCGCAGTATCCCCAGTCACTAAGGCATCGACCCCCTCAATGTTTGCAAACTCTGCACTATCTCCAGACTCGGCAAGGGTTTCCAGTGCCAAGCTTGATGTTTCACCTGTGCGCCATGGGCTAAAGCTGGTTTGATGCCTGATTAAGGCGATGGGAGACATGGGCTGATCTGCCGTCAAGTTTGTTACTGTTACCCGGTAATCCTGAGTTGGAGTAGGAGCGGGAGTAGGCTCTGGCGTGGGCATAGAGTCGGTGTCATTATCTGAACAAGCACTCAAAGTAAGCAGTGATGTGAGTGCAATAGGTAGAACGAACTTCTGATGGGTTATGGCTTTGATGATACTCATTGTTCTGCCCCCTATTTAACTTCAACGACGACTCTAGCGACCGGATTCAACCATCTATGGATGCGGCTATCGAGATCGCTCATACCGCCTGCGGTATCTGTATCACCTAATACGCCGGGGTGAATATGAACATTTGAGTTAGCACTATTATCCATCACTCCTGTGCCATTGGCGCCACCATCACCGCCAGGCGCTGCCGGTATTCCGGGAGTTCCTGGCATGCCACCACCATTAATTATCTCATCATTGGCTTCAGTGCCAGCGTCATAAGCATTGATGTTTATGGTGTAAGAGCCTGGTTCAGTAGGGATCTTCCATGCATCCAGGCCTATGAAGGCATCATTTGTGGGTAGTACCATGGCAACAATAGATAGGTGTGTCATGCTTTGAGTATCTAGCATGATGCCGCTAGTTTTCGCACCAGCTGCTAAGAGACCCATAGCTGGGTTTTCTACGGTAATTTCGCTATTACCCGCTGCTGCCGCTGCCAAATCCCCTATGTCACCACCCTCAGCCATTTTCTGTAGAGCTGGGGTTGCCATCTCTCCTGACTGAAAGAGGTGGCTTGCATCGTCATGAGCAGTGATCAAGATAGGAGTAAAATGATTGCCATGGGTTAAGTTGGTGATGCTTATCTCTAACTCGGCGGCCGAGACCGGCACGCTTACTATGCTACCGAGAAGGAAGAGTCGGGATATATGGTTTAGATTCATGGTGTATCTCCTTGTGTTCGAATCGAGTAGGTATAGCTTGATTCTTACAAAGGGATATCACTGTCCTATCTCCACTAAATCACAAGTTGAATAAAAAAGTATCACAAAAGTGTCACGGCGAACTATTTACCATTAAATTCATCGCTCCCTTGCCATTAATGGTGGGCTTTCTGAGCTATATCAAGGTATCTAGATTGGAAAAAATGCACTCTATTGGCTACTTTAGCAACGGGCAAATCAAAACTGGTTTTCTCTGTGATGCAAATGGGGTATTTTGCATGCCAAAGTTATGGAAGCGCTATCAATTTTAGCGTTAATCGCTGTTAATTTTTGGGTACTCCATTGCGAGAGAACATGCATATAGGCAAAAAGCTGATCGTTTTTGTTGTCGGTTTCTGTATACCAGCATTGATTGCAGTATCATACTGTCTAAATGTTTGGTTCGATCATCGAATTGAAAGTTTAAGGCATGATGCGATAAAGATTGAGCTGGTTACCATACAGTCTCAATTAGAAAAAGACATCAAGCAGCTTGAGTTACTCGCGAAGGTCTATGCGGTTCCTTTATCGGAGCTTAGCCCTCTTAAAAGAGTGTCGCTTGATGAGGCTTGGAGATCGAGTCAGATAACACAGTACCTTAGCCTATTTTATTTAGAGCAAGGAAAGCTAAAGCCATTCTCCCCGCTTTATGATGATGTCATGTCCTTCGAGCTCGAAGCTATCTCTGATGAGCTAGTTAATGCTCAAGTCGCTAAGTCAGGCATCTATCTGAATAAAGGCGTAGGTTACGCCGTGAGCATGATGCCCATAGAGGCTCAAAAGTCAGTACTTATGGTGAGAAGACTGACCTCAAGTTACCTGTCTAAGTATGGTTTACAGGGCGTTGTTAATTCAATTGAGCTAGGTGAGGGCGCAGTCAAAGCCAATAGCGGTGTCGACAACAGCAATTACACTTACCAGCTTGCTGTTCCCAGTTTCATCTCTACCCAACCTGTTCATCTTAATATTAAGTTTTCTCAACATATTTTTAGTCATGTGCAAGTCAAATATGATCTTGTGTCTGTCGGTATAGTAGGAATAGGCTTTCTCATTTTAATTCTGGGCTATGCCTGGTTAAATCAAGGGCTTATTAAACCTTTTCATCGATTGATGAAACAGCTTAGTGAGATAGACCCAACGGCAAAGAATTACTCACCATTAGTGGGAAGTGGCTGCTCTGAGTTGGTTGTTATGGCTGAAAGAACTAATACGCTATTAGCACAAATTTTTCAGCAAAAAGAAAGAGCTAAGACTACGTTAGAATCAATAGCAGAAGCGGTGATATTGACCGATGTCGGCGCTAAAGTGGTGTACCTTAACCCGCAAGCAGAAAGATTATTAGGAGTGAGTTGTGACTCTGCCATTGGCATCACAATCGATACGCTGCTAAAGACAGATAAAGATATCAATGACGAACTTTTTGGCTTAATGGACAGCAAAGCTTTAGAGCCTGTATTAAGTAAATTAAAGCTAAAAACTGACATTACTCGAATTATGGAGCGCAGTATAAGTAACCTGCTAAATCATCAACAAGAGGTTATTGGTACTGTCATTGTTCTGCGTGATATCACTCAAGAGGAATTGCTTAAACGAAAGCTTAGATTGAGGGCTAACTTTGATCCCATAACCTCGCTATTAAATAGGCAGGCATTTGAGGAGAGGCTAGCGGTATTTAGCCAAGGGGCTCAGTCGATCGCTATCTGCTATTTTGACCTTGAGCAGTTTAAGCTTATTAATGACTCATGTGGCCACAGTGCTGGCGATAGAATGTTAGTGATGGTTGCTAAAGCGATGCACTCCTGTATTTCCAAAGATGAGATGTTAGCTCGGCTAGGTGGCGATGAGTTCGGTCTAGCAATTCGCGATCATAGTGCTTTAGAGGTTGCTCAGCTGGTTAAAAGGGTTGTCGCCTGCGTTTCTATGCAGGTTTTGCATGATAACAGCTGTCATTACAAGGTCGGTGTTAGCGCAGGAATTGCCATTGCAAGAGCGCCCTATATTTCGCCAAAAGAGTTATTGAAAGATGCTGATATCGCTTGTATTGCAGCTAAACAGAAGGGCTGTAATCAAGTACATTTTTATGATGATAAAGATAAAGAGCTGACTTGCCAGCGAAATGCCCCTATGTGGGCAGTCAGAATCGGTCAGGCTATCGAACACAATGAGTTACTGCTCTACTATCAGCCGATTAAAAGTATGAAAGCGGGCAATCATCGTCAGCGATTAGAAATACTGCTGCGTATCCAGGAGCCAAATGGACGTATTCTCTCTCCCGCTCAGTTTATAGCGGCTGCTGAACGCTTCAAATTAATGAATGATGTTGATAAGGAAGTGATAAGAAAGGCATTTTTATGGCTATCGCTCCATGAGGAAGTGTGGAGCGATCACTGTATATCGATTAACTTATCAGGCAATAGTTTAGGTGCTGAAGGTATGGTGGATTATATTGCTGAGCAGTTTGAACGTTTTGAGATCCCAAGTGAATGTATCTGCTTTGAGATTACAGAAACCAGTGCGATTCAGAACCGCAACCGAGCTATGGATATGCTCGAGTACCTTCGTAAGCTAGGTTTTTCATTTGCACTTGATGATTTCGGTAGTGGCTTTGCTTCCTATGGCTACCTCAAGGAGTTACCAGTCGATTACGTCAAAATTGATGGTTGCTTTGTAAAAAATCTGGCTAGCAATGCTAAAGATTTTGCCATTGTAAAATCGATTCATGATGTGTGTGTGGCGATGGGGATTGAAACAGTTGCAGAGTTCGTCGAAAACCAAGATATCATTGATAAATTGGAGACCATAGGTATCAACTACGCCCAAGGTTATGCGATAGGGCGACCCCAACCGTTATCGGGTTACCTACCTAGAGAATCGACTTTACAGCGATTGAGCGCTTAATCGGTATCGTCATAAGATAAAAATCATTGATCTAGGTAGAGTCAACTATCTATGCTATATATTTAGTATTCGAATCAATATTCAGGGAATGAATATGGAAGGGCTGACAGATAAAGTCATCATAATTACTGGCGCATCGGAGGGAATTGGCCGAGCGTTAGCATTAGCTTTAGCACCTCTAGGCTGTAAGCTAGTGCTTAGTGCTAGAAATGAATCTAGATTACTCTCTCTCGCTCATGAGATTGCCAACCAAGGCGCCGATCCTCTGGTGTTCGCTGCCGATGTTACCAGTCAAACTCAATGCAAGGAGCTTGTTGAAACAGCAATTGAACACTTCGGTAGACTGGATATTCTTGTTAATAATGCAGGCATGACCATGTGGTCAAAGTTTGATGAGCTCAATGAGCTAGATATCTTAGATCGTATTATGCAGGTTAACTACTTTGGCCCCACTTACCTTACACATGCTGCACTGCCAGAGCTGAAAAAAAATCAAGGACAAGTGGTTATCGTTGCGTCTGTTGCAGGCCTCACTGGCGTACCGACGCGTTCTGGTTATGCTGCATCTAAGCATGCTGTGATCGGCTTTTTTGACTCCCTCAGAATTGAACTTGCCGATGACAATGTTGCTGTTACAACCATCTGTCCCGACTTCGTTCTCTCTGAAATTCATAAACGTGCCTTAGGCGCTAACGGTCAGCCGTTAGGAGCGACACCCATGCAAGAGTCTAAGCTGCTCACAGCAGAAGAGTGTGCCAAGATGATGGTGCCAGTTATATCGAGTCGAGGCCGCCTCTTGATCACCTCTTTAAGAGGGCGGTTAGGGCGATTACTTAAGCTATTTGCGCCACGTCTTATTGATAAAATTGCCAGAAGAGCGATAGCATCTGGACATTAGATTAAGTGAATATCAGTAAACAAAAAGCCCTCGTGATGAGTAATGCTATTCGGATAAGCACTACTGCTTATATTTAAGTGGATAGCGGCTGGGTATATAGAGCACTGAACGTGGATATGTTCGGTGCTTTCTTTTATCTGGAAGGATAAAGTGTTTKATATCGGCCYGCATTTGCTTCAGCTTAGCTGGCAACTTCCCATCAGGTGATAAAGYAAGCCATCTTAATTGAGTGTCTATCAAGCTTATCGCTGCGGTAAAGCTAATACGGGTGGGTGCAACTTTGGCTTCTTTTGCTATCGCTACCATTTCTAAGCGAACCAGATTATAAGCGATAAGCACACCCCATAGTTCTTGCTTAACACCTTCAACAAATTTGCTTCGTAACGTCACCTTACTTTGCAATTGAGTTTGCTTCAGTTCGCCGTATCCCTCCTCTATTTCCCAGCGTTGCCAGTAGATATTTAGTAGTTTATCCACCGGATATTTAACAGGGTCAACCAATGAGGTGACA
>NZ_MPHJ01000026.1 GCF_001957125.1 Shewanella sp. UCD-KL12
CAAACCTCTTTGATGGACTGGTTACGTATTAACCCCATCCAAAGCACGAGCCAGACTGCCTGCTGTGCAGGCAAACGGCGATTACGGATACTTGCCTTGTTGGCTGTGAGTAATGACTGCTCTATCCACTCTGAATCAATAGCCTCCATTACAGAACCATAAGACCCACTTTCTTCAACAGACTCATGAACTAGCTCAAGCTCTTGCGCAAACATAAAAAAATCCCCACCAGAATACTGGTAGGGATTATCTTTCATCTGCAGGATCGTTCAAGTCCTCTTAAACGATCGGCATTACGTCATAAAGACAGGCTTTTTCGTTATAAACTTTTCATTGATAAGGAGTGGTACGGGAAGAGAGACCCCTCTCTATTTCTAAGTGCGTATCACACCTTACGACACCTGAACCTAAAGCTGCATGTCTACCCTATGTTCTAGCTTAGAGTACCACTCCCGCACTGCATCATGCCTCCCCCTTAATAAGATCACGGGGGAAAGCAGTATATTCAAGATACAAAGCCTATTTCACTCTATCCATGAGAAATTGCCACAAATGTTCCAGGCACAAAAAAGCCCGTCATAAAGACAGGCTTTTTCGTTATAAATAAATGGTACGGGAAGAGAGACTTGAACTCTCACACCTTACGGCACCAGAACCTAAATCTGGCGTGTCTACCAATTCCACCACTCCCGCACTGAATCAAGTTTACATCTTGATGAGATGGCGCTTAGAAGATTAATCTGGTGTGCCTAATATCAACACCACCACTCCCGCACTGCATCAGTTTTACATCTTGAAGAGATGTTGCTAGTTTTACATCTTATTAGGATGAAAACTTAAACCTATCTAGACATAAGCCCAAAATAATAGTTAAGTTTAAAAATGGTACGGGAAGAGAGACTTGAACTCTCACACCTTACGGCACCAGAACCTAAATCTGGCGTGTCTACCAATTCCACCACTCCCGCACTGCATCACTTTTACATCTTGATTAAGATGGCGTTAAGGAGATTAATCTGGCATGTCAAATATCAACACCAACACTCCCGAACAAGATTAGATTTAAACCGACTGTTAATAAATAATATAACACCAGTCTGAATCTTACTCTAGTTTTCCATCTTGAGCAGATGTAAAAAGTGGCTGGGGTACCAGGATTCGAACCTGGGGATGCCGAGATCAAAACCCGGTGCCTTACCGCTTGGCGATACCCCAACAAATTTCTTGCTAAGTTACAAACTCAAACACTAAGCCTGTATCTTTTAATAATGGTACGGGAAGAGAGACTTGAACTCTCACACCTTACGGCACCAGAACCTAAATCTGGCGTGTCTACCAATTCCACCACTCCCGCACTGCATCAGTTTTACATCTTGATGAGATGGCGCTTAAGAGATTAATCTGGCGTGCCTAATATCAACACCACCACTCCTTCACAGCATCAGTTTTACATCCGATGAAAGATGTCTCATTTAACATCTGAGAAAAAGATGGTAGCAATAGCGGGACTTGAACCTGCGACCCCAGCATTATGAATGCTGTGCTCTAACCAGCTGAGCTATATTGCCACAACAACCAGTGTATACGTTTAACCGTATAAAAATGGCTGGGGTACCAGGATTCGAACCTGGGAATGCCGAGATCAAAACCCGGTGCCTTACCGCTTGGCGATACCCCAAAATCTTTTCAGATTATGAAGTGTAGAAAGATGGCTGGGGTACCAGGATTCGAACCTGGGAATGCCGAGATCAAAACCCGGTGCCTTACCGCTTGGCGATACCCCAATCTTTCTTAACACTTCAAATACTAGATAAATCTAGCATTCAAAATAAATGGTACGGGAAGAGAGACTTGAACTCTCACACCTTACGGCACCAGAACCTAAATCTGGCGTGTCTACCAATTCCACCACTCCCGCACTACACCTCTATGTTTTACATCTGAGAGAAAGATGGTAGTGAACGATGAGACTTGAACCTAAGTTCTTAGAATCAGTAATTCACAACACCTCATGTTTTACATCTGGAGAAAGATGGTAGTGAACGATGAGACTTGAACCTAAGTTACTAGCATCAGTAATTCACCACATCTCAGGTTTTACATCTCGAGAAAGATGGTAGCAATAGCGGGACTTGAACCTGCGACCCCAGCATTATGAATGCTGTGCTCTAACCAGCTGAGCTATATTGCCACTGTTTTAAAGTTCCTCTTGGTGAGGAACGGGGCGTATTATGCTTATTCAGCGTAATCAGGTCAACCGCTTTTTTTCGCAAATATAAACTAATTTCGCCGTTCGCCTATTACTTCACCAAACTGAGCACCAGATGCGCAAATATAGCTGATTTATCATGATTGAGATAGCGAAAAGCCTGGCTTTCTAGGCCAAATAAACTAAAAGAGCCTAATTGATTACAATTGGGCTCTTTTAAATCTAGTGACTAAAAAGCATAAATAAAGCTATTTCAGCTCACTCAATCACAAAATAACTTGTTATACATTAAATAAGAAATGCATCACATCGCCATCTTTAACGATATATGACTTACCTTCCACGCGTAACTTACCCGCTTCTTTGGCACCCGCTTCACCTTTATAGGTAATAAAGTCATCATATGCCATAACCTGTGCACGGATGAAGCCACGTTCGAAGTCAGTATGAATAACACCAGCTGCCTGTGGCGCTGAAGCGCCGATAGCAACAGTCCATGCACGAACCTCTTTAACACCTGCGGTAAAGTATGTTTGTAGCGTCAGGAGATCATAACCAGCTCGAATAACACGATCTAAGCCAGGCTCTTCTAGACCTAGGTCCGCCATAAACTCTTCACGGTCTTCTGCATCCATTTCAGCTAGTTCTGATTCAATGGCTGCACAAACAGCAACAACAACTGCGTTTTCTTTTGCTGCAATTTCACGAACGGTATCTAAATGAGGGTTATTCTCGAAGCCATCTTCAGAAACGTTAGCTATGTACATCGTTGGTTTAAGCGTCAAAAAGTTAAGGTAAGCAACAGCAGCCTTCTCTTCATCTGACAGCGCTAAAGAACGAAGCATTAAACCTTCATTTAATGGCTCAACCATTTTCTCTAGTACAGACACTTCAAATTTAGCATCTTGATCGCCACCTTTAGCACGCTTAGCTTGACGCTGAATCGCTCTTTCACATGAATCAAGATCGGCAAGCGCTAACTCGGTATTAATAACTTCAATATCTGCTGCAGGAGAAACCTTATTAGCAACATGAACAATGTTGTCATCTTCAAAACAACGAACCACATGACCAATCGCATCAGTTTCACGGATGTTAGCTAGGAATTTATTACCTAGACCTTCACCTTTAGAAGCACCAGCAACAAGGCCTGCGATATCAACAAACTCCATCGTAGTTGGTAACACTCGCTCAGGGTTAACAATCGCAGCGAGTTTTTCTAAACGCGAATCAGGTACCGGCACGACACCAGTATTGGGTTCAATTGTACAAAACGGGAAGTTTGACGCTTCGATGCCAGCTTTTGTTAACGCATTAAACAGTGTTGATTTACCTACGTTTGGCAGGCCAACGATGCCACATTTAAAACCCATATCTTTACCTTATATCTCATTAGTAGACTCACTAACACGATAGTTAAATCGTGAAATTGAGTTAAGTTCTTATATTGAGCGGCTTAAGAAGCCACATCAAAAAATCATTATCTATCGCCAAAGGTGCTACGCAGTAAAGGCGTGTAACCGATTCATAGCCTTGGCCATACTTTCATTAAACAGGATCTCAGTCGAGCGAACAGCTTCATCAATCACTGTATCTATTTGAGTCTGTTCTGTTGCAGGGGCTTTACCCAGCACATAGTTACTCACCTGGTTTCTGTCACCAGGATGACCAATACCAATGCGTAATCGATAAAAGCCTTTATTATTACCGAGGCTAGCAATGATATCTTTTAAGCCATTATGACCACCGTGACCACCGCCAAGTTTAAACTTAGCGACACCCGGTTCCATATCTAGCTCGTCATGGGCAACAAGGATCTCATCCGCTTCAATTCGGAAGAAGTTTGCTAATGCACCTACAGATTTACCGCTTAAGTTCATAAACGTACTCGGGATCAATAAGCGAACATCTTTACCGTGAAGCGTCACCCTTGCCGTCAATCCATAATACTTACTATCAGCGACTAACGTTGCACCACAAATTCTAGCGAGCTCTCTTACATACCACTCACCAGCATTATGGCGTGTTTGCGCATATTTCTCGCCAGGATTCGCTAGCCCAACAATAAGTTTAATATTACTCATTCAGCCCATTCTTTGATTCATTCAACATACGCCTCCAGCTATTTCAACGATTGAAAATAGCGAGGTCGCAAAACAAAAACGCGGCATTTTAACACTGTATGCTTGAGGCAACAAATTATAAGCAAAAAAGGATGAAGAAAGTTGTAAACAGATAAACCACAAAGGTGAAAACGCTTTGTGGCTGTATGAAGGTTTCTGAATTGATTACATTGATATAAAAGGGTTACTTAAGCCCCATTGCGTATTTCAACACCTGTTTTTTTAACGGTGAATCAACGTTAGCCAGTTTCAACGCAGCATTTCGTAACACTTTCAAAGGCAGCAGTTCATTACTAAAGCCTGCATAAAACAGATCCATAGCAGACATCATCAACAGGTTATCTTTATAACGCTTAGATTGATACTCCGATAAATTCGCGTTATCCCACCACGGTTTACCCGCCTCTTTAGCTTGTGAAATGCAATCAATTAATGCTTCAACATCTTTAAAGCCGATATTCACGCCTTGCCCAGCTAGAGGGTTTATCGTATGCGCGGCATCGCCGAGTATAACCAGATTATCGGAGTAATAAGATTGAGCATGACGCCTAGTGAGTTTAAAGCTACCCTTTCGTTGCACTTTGAATGCGCGATTAAGCCGCTCAGGAAAATGCAACTTAACCTGTTTCTCGAGCGCCTGATTACTTAGTTGTGATAGCTGCTCTATTCGTCCAGCATCATCATACCAAACTAATGAAGCATTTTTACCTGGTAAAGGCAGCAGTGAGCGAGGACCTTTTGGGGTAAATTGCTGCCATGTAACATCTTGCTGTTCTTCTTCGGTTTCGATATTAATTAGCATGGCCGACTGTGAGTAATCCCAGCCCATTAGACCAATCCCAGCCCATTGCCTAACTTGTGAATTTGCCCCATCAGCCCCTACAAGCAACTTAGCGTTAACTTGTAAACCATCATCTAGGTAAACAGCAATGCCCTGCTCTAACTGTTCAAAACGTTCAACTCTCCGAGGGCAATAAAGCTCAATATTTTCAAATTGATTAAACTGCTCCCACAAAGCAAGCTGCACGAGTCTATTTTCGACGATATGGCCAAGATGCGTAGCCTTGACCTGTTCGACATGAAACTGGGTGATAAAACCATCAAGTTCCCAGGTTTCCAACCCTAAATAAGCGGCGCGTCTCATTTTCGAAATAGCATCCTGTGCCCCGAGGCGATCTAACAAGTTTTCAGAAGCCACACTAAAAGCAGAGACCCTAAGATCCAGTTCTTGCTCGCACTGATATGCTTCTGGTTGGAAAGCTTCAACAACAGCAACACTCAACCCTAGCTGAGCGCAGCCTATTGCAGTAGCCGCTCCAACCATACCGCCACCAACAATGACGATATCTTTTTCTACACAAGCTTGCTTGGAATGACTCACCAATTACTACCTTATTTAACGTTGGTTTAATAAAGGTCGCTCAACTCTGGCCACCTAGATTCTAATTAAAATATTACAAAATCATTTCATACGTATGTAAATGTGACTGAACCTGCTCTGGCTCATACCCGGTTACAAACTGAACACTTTTAAAACAGTTTTCTGATTTACACTCACAGCACTAAAAGCAACCAATGGATTGAGAGAGCATATTATGAAAAAACTAACCGCTTGTATCTTTATCATCATCGGCCTTATTTCAACGCAAGTATCGGCTGAAGGCATACAAAACAAGACGATTGAAAGAATCACAGTAAACTATAAATCACCTTTTGATTATGCCCTATATCAATATACGACGGAAATCTTGATGCAATTCAAACTTGAAATTGCAGCTGATATTTATAAACAAGCGCGAGCAGGCTCGAATCAAATGGCTCACTCTATCGCAAAGCAGTTTAATGTGAGCCAACAATCAGCATCAAATCGTCATGATGCAAACAAACACAATCAGTACCAATCTGTCGCCAACAGAAAGCACCATGACAACGCTATAACCATAAGTAGTGCAGCCCCACTTTAAATGTAAACTCAAACGCTTTGTCGCAAACTTGCTTAGCTAACCAAAAGGAGTTGGTTAGCACCTTTAATATCAGGGTTAGCCCTCTGCATCATAAGTATTTTTGAATATTAACGCGCAAATGCTAGCCAGTTGCGAACTCAGAGGGTAAAATGTCGCGCTGTTTTTCCCGTGCTTCCAAGAGTGACATAAACTGATGAGCAAAAAACTCCATATTAAAACCTGGGGCTGTCAGATGAATGAGTATGACTCATCTAAGATGGCCGACCTAATGGACGAATACCAAGGTTACACCTTAACTGATGAAGCAGAAGAAGCAGATGTGCTTCTACTGAATACTTGTTCTATTCGTGAAAAAGCCCAGGAAAAGGTGTTCCATCAGCTTGGACGTTGGAAAAAGTTAAAAGAAAAAAATCCTGAGCTAATCATAGGCGTTGGCGGCTGTGTTGCATCTCAAGAGGGGAAAGTCATTAAGGAGCGTGCGCAATGCGTTGACCTTATCTTTGGCCCTCAGACTTTGCACAGACTACCAGAGATGGTTGATCAGATTAAACAAGGTGGCAAAGCGATTATTGATATCAGTTTCCCTGAAATTGAAAAGTTCGATCGTCTGCCTGAACCTCGTGCTGAAGGACCTAGCGCTTTTGTGTCTATCATGGAAGGTTGCAGCAAGTACTGCTCTTTCTGTGTTGTGCCTTATACGCGTGGTGAAGAAGTTAGTCGCCCACTCGACGACGTTATCTTAGAAATTGCACAACTTGCAGAGCAAGGTGTTCGCGAAGTTAATCTATTAGGCCAAAACGTTAACGCTTTCAGAGGCGCGACTCATGATGATGAGATCTGCTCATTTGCAGAGCTGCTTCGCTATGTTGCAGCAATAGACGGCATAGATAGAATCCGATTTACAACAAGCCACCCTATCGAATTCTCGCAAGATATTATCGATGTATATGAAGACACCCCTGAGCTTGTTAGCTTTCTTCACCTGCCAGTGCAATCAGGCTCAGACAATATTCTGACTCAAATGAAGCGCGGCCATATGGCTATCGAATACAAGTCTATTATTCGTCGTCTACGTAAAGCTCGCCCAGATATTCAGATAAGTTCCGACTTCATCATCGGCTTCCCTGGTGAGTCTAAGCAAGACTTTGCAGATACAATGAAGCTTATCGAAGATGTACAGTTTGACCACAGTTTCAGCTTTATCTATAGCGCTCGTCCAGGCACGCCTGCAGCCGATCTGCCTGACGATGTCTCTCTAACAGAGAAAAAAGAGCGCCTTGCGATACTACAAGACCGTATAACTCAACAAGCGATGCGCTACAGCCGACAAATGTTAGGTACCGTTCAGCGTATCTTAGTTGAAGGGCCATCAGTTAAAAATCCGATGGAGCTCAGAGGACGTACTGAAACCAGCCGAGTGGTTAACTTTGAAGCGGATCCAAAGCATATCGGTAGTTTTGTCGATGTAGAGATTGTTGATGTTTACACTAACTCACTGCGTGGCGTTTTTGTTCGCGGTGAAGCTGAGATGGACCTAAGACGCTCATTGCGCCCATCTGATATTGTGGCAAAACATAAGCAAGATGATGACTTAGGCGTGACTCAATACATACCTTAAATCAGGTTATCTTTATATCAGGCGGCATTTATTGCCGCCTTTTTTAGCTTTGAGAAAACAAGTTCAAGTGTAAATACCATTAGCATTTATAACGCTGGACTCGTAAAATATACTTAATAATAGCAGTATGATAATTGCCATATGGAGCGACTTTGTCTAACAAGTTAACGACACTCAATCTCTATTTAGAACCCTCTGACACACGCCGCTTGGTTTCACTTTGTGGTCCATTCGATGACAACATCAAGCAACTTGAACGTCGCGTCGGTGTAGAAATCAGCTACCGCAACAATCACTTTCAGATTGTAGGCCAAGCAAGAAACTGTCTTACGGTAAATAATCTACTCAAAAATCTCTATATTGAGACTCAGCCTGTCAAAGGTATAACGCCCGATCTTGAGCCTGATACGGTACATTTGGCTATTCAGGAAGCTGTCGCCCTAGACGCTGAAGCGCCAAGAGATGAAAAAGAGCTATACATCAAGACTAAGCGCGGCGTGATTAAACCACGTAACCCTAATCAAAGTGATTATGTGGCAAATATTATGAGCCACGATATCACCTTTGGTGTTGGTCCAGCAGGTACAGGAAAAACCTACCTTGCAGTAGCCGCCGCAGTTGATGCATTAGAACGTCAAGAAGTTCGCCGTATCTTGCTAACACGCCCAGCGGTTGAAGCGGGTGAAAAGCTTGGATTTCTACCCGGTGATTTAAGCCAAAAGGTTGATCCTTACCTTCGCCCTCTTTATGACGCTTTATTTGAAATGCTAGGTTTTGAAAAAGTTGAGCGCCTTATGGAGCGCAATATCATTGAAGTCGCACCACTTGCTTATATGCGAGGGCGTACACTCAATGATGCCTTTATCATCTTAGATGAAAGCCAAAATACCACTGTTGAGCAGATGAAAATGTTCCTCACTCGTATAGGGTTTAACTCACGTGCGGTGATCACTGGTGATATCACTCAAATTGACCTGCCTAAAAGCCAAAAGTCCGGCCTAAGACATTCTATTGAAGTGCTAAGTAAAGTTGATGAGATAAGCTTTAATTTCTTCCAGGCTAAAGATGTCGTACGTCATCCTGTAGTGGCAAGAATTGTTGAAGCCTATGAAGAGCATGAACAACAAGCTCAACTAGCGAAAGCGAAACGTGATAGCCACTACCAAACACTAAAGGCAGCTTCTGATGAATAAGCCCTCAGCAGTCAAGTTAGATCTTGAACTTCAGATTGCCATCGACAATAGCGAACTGCCAAGCCAAGAAAGTTTTGAACTTTGGGTATTAACAGTACTCAGAGATAGCATGAGTGAAGCTGAATTAACGATTCGTATAGTCGATGAAGCGGAAAGTCAGAGCCTCAATAGTACCTATAGAGGCAAAGATAAACCGACTAACGTACTATCTTTTCCTTTTGAAGCACCAGCTGAAATTGACATACCGCTATTAGGCGATCTTATTATCTGCGCCCCAGTAGTAGAATGTGAAGCTAAGCAACAAGGTAAAACGCTACAAGCCCACTGGGCTCACATGGTTGTACATGGTTGCTTGCATCTGCTAGGGTATGATCATATTAATGACACCGAAGCTGAAGAGATGGAGTCGATTGAGACACAACTCATTGAAAGCTTAGGTTATACCAATCCATATAAGGAAGATTAAAAGGTCTTTTTAGCGCTTTTTTAGCGCATAACAGTGACTGAAAAATATTATGAGTGACGATATCCCCCCGAGTACCAGCGCCCAAAAGAAGGGCTGGTTGGAAAAAGTAAGTCAGTTGTTCCAGGGCGAACCTAAAAGCCGTGATGAACTTGTAGAGGTAATACATGACGCCGAGCAGCGTGAAGTTATTTCTGAAGATACTCGCGAGATGATAAAAGGTGTTTTAGAGGTCTCAGACTTAAGAGTTAGGGACATCATGATCCCACGAGCTCAAATAGTCGCACTTCAAATAGATGATAGTGTTGAGGAACTACTCTCCACTGTGATTGGTTCTGCTCATTCACGTTTTCCTGTCGTCAACGAAGATAAAGATCATATTGAAGGTATTTTACTTGCAAAAGACCTACTTCAATATGGGTTTAAAAACAACGAAGAGCCATTTTCATTAGGGCAAGTTATCCGCCCTGCCGTTGTTGTCCCCGAAAGCAAGCGAGTTGACGTATTACTCAAAGAGTTTCGATCTCAGCGATACCATATGGCCATAGTAGTCGATGAGTATGGCGGCGTTTCTGGGCTAGTTACCATTGAAGATATCCTTGAAGAGATTGTTGGTGATATCGAAGATGAGTTTGTTCATGAGTCAGCCGAAGAGACTGAGATCCGCAAAGTAGGCAAGCAAGTCTATATGATCAAAGCCTTGACCCCTATCGAAGACTTCAATGAAGAGTTTAAAACTCAGTTCAGTGATGAAGAATTTGATACTGTAGGCGGTCTGGTATCTCATGCTTTTGGTCACTTACCAGAAAGAAATGAGAAGGTCACCATTGATGGGATTGAGTTTAAAGTGATTAGCGCCGACACGCGTCGCTTGTTGCAACTTAGAGTCAAACTCCCGGATCCTAACGCTGAAGAGCAGATAGCCTAGTAGCAGGCTAATTTTCCTACCTAAAAAGCTCTATTAAATGATGAGGCTTAAATGCTGAATAAACTTCGGGCATTTGCCCATCATTGTAAAATTCGCTTGCTACTTGCATACCTTGCAGGCGCTAGCACAGCATTGGCCTTTGCCCCCTATGGGCTTTGGCCGATTTATCTCATTGCACTTACCTTTGTGCTATATCAAACAGATAAGCTTTCTCCTAAGTCTGCGCTTAAATATTGGCTCAGCTTTGGTTTTGGTTGCTTCTCTGTAGGGATTAGCTGGGTTCACGTGAGTATGGCCACTTATGGGGGAATGCCACTTATTGCCTCTATCGCCTTAATGGCTATTCTGGCGCTTTACTTGGCTCTCTACCCAGCGCTCTGTGGCTTTCTACTGCAAAAAATTGCTCCGCAAAGTGGATTAATTAGAAATATATTACTGTTTCCCGCCCTATGGACACTTACTGAATGGCTAAGGGGCTGGATATTAACTGGCTTCCCTTGGCTTTGGGCTGGTTACTCACAAACTGAAGGGCCTCTTAAATCCCTCGCTTCTATCATTGGCGCCTTGGGCATTAGCTTTGTACTTGCCCTATTAGCAGGTGCATTTGCCCTGTTGCTGCAAAAACGTTGGCGTTCTGCCGCTATCGCGGTGCCTTTAATCGCTGTAGCGAGCTATTTAACTCCCTTGTTCTCAAATATCTCTCCAACTGGAGACTCTGTAAAAGTAGCGCTAGTACAAGGCAATATTCCTCAAAGCATGAAATGGGAGCCCGAAGCCTTGTGGCCAACCATGAGTAAATATATGGACCTTTCTCGCCCAGAGTTTGATGCCGATATTATCATCTGGCCAGAAGCTGCAATTCCAGCGCCTGAATATATGGTCTCTGAGTTCCTGAATAACGCCAATAAGGCCGCAAACCTTAATCACTCAGCAATCATTACAGGTATTATTAGCCACCAGCAGGATAGCTTTTACAATTCATTAATCGTACTCGGTAACCATGACAGCAAAGAGCAAGCACAAGCAGATTACACAGGAACGGGTAACAATGAATTTAAGAAGCACCACCTGTTACCTATTGGCGAGTTTGTTCCACTTGAATCATTATTGCGCCCACTAGCTCCCTTTTTCAATCTCCCCATGTCTTCATTTCAGCGAGGGGAATACCAGCAAGCGAATCTCAATGCAGTGGGTCACCAGGTGGCACCAGCCATCTGTTATGAAATTGCTTTTCCCGAGCAATTAAGAGCCAATGTAAACATGGGAACAGAACTGTTATTAACGGTGTCAAATGATGCATGGTTTGGCACATCAAACGGCCCATTGCAGCATATGGAGATAGCTCAAATGCGCTCAATTGAACTGGGAAGACCTTTAGTCAGAGCGACTAATAATGGCGTGACCGCTGTGGTTGACGAAAAAGGTAACATTACCCACCAACTCCCACAATTTGAAACAGGTGTGCTGGTTGCGGACATTCCTTTAGTTGAAGGCCAAACAATTTTTGCTAAGTTGGGTCAGTGGCCTACTCTACTTATCTCCGCGCTTTTATTGCTCATTTCTATTGCTAGAACGTATTACTTATCAAGGTCAATAAAATCATAAACGAGCAACGTGCTTGTCGAGCAGTTGACACAAAAAATACCCGCAAGTTGCGGGTATTTTTATATGGATGAATCACAGCTATGATTAAACAATAAACTGATTCAACAGCTTTTCCTGATCTTTTACTTGCTCTAGCTGTTTGCTCATAGCCTCATTTGTTAATTCAGAGTTGTCAGCAACTTGCATTGATAAATCTCTTATATTCGATGTATTGACATTCATCTCCTCAGCGACTTGGCTCTGCTCTTCTGCGGCACTCGCAATTTGCAGGTTCATGTCAGTGATCTCTTCAATGCTCTTACGAATATCGTTAAGTGTTTCATTTGCCGCCTTGGCTTTTTCAACGGTGATTTCAGTGGTGCTTCGGCTTTGGCCCATTACATTAACAACCGCAGCGACACCAAGTTGTAACTTATCTATTTTCTCTTTAATTTCAGATGTAGATTCTTGTGTTCGCGCAGCTAAACTTCGCACCTCATCGGCTACAACAGCAAAACCTCTTCCCGACTCACCTGCTCTAGCCGCCTCGATAGCCGCATTTAAGGCTAACAAATTAGTTTGACCTGCAATCTCATTAATCACACCAAGTATCGATTCAATACTTGTAGTGTCGGTTTCTAACTCTTTAACAGCCTCTACGGCCTCCTCTATTTGTGTAGCTAAGTGCTCAATAGATTCAGTGGTCGTCTGAACAGCTGTCGCGCCATCGCTGACGGCATTATCAGCCTGCTGAACCGCATACGCAGCACCTTGGGCATTATTTGCAACATCTGCAGCAGTTGTTGCCATTTCGTGCATAGCTGCCGCTAACTGCTCAACTTCTTGAGTTTGTAATCCCATTGACTCAGTGGCTTCACTTGCACCACGGGCTGTACTTTCAGTGCCTAAGCTTATCTCTCCACCTAACAGCTTAACTTGTTGAATCAACTCCTGCAGTTTAATAGCGAAATTATTAAAGTTACCAGCTAAAGTAGCAAATTCAATATCAGAATCAGTGCTTAAGCGACGAGTCAGATCGCCCTCTCCAGTTGACACATCTCTCATCGCGTCATTGAGAATATCTAACGGCCTCATTAACCGACTGATGATCCCACTCATGACTAAGGTTGCAATTACTAAAGATAGAATTAAATAGAGTATTGCATCTCTTTTCAGTTCATTAGCGGCGGCAAAAATAACACTCTCATCGAGCACTATACCTAAATTCCAACCTAAGCCAGATAATGGACTAAATACAACAGTGTAAAGCTCACCTTCAAATTCAAATCCATGACTTTCGCTACTGATATCTAGCGCTTGCCCAAAAAACTCTTTCATCGAACGACCATTTTGCCCAGTATCTGGGTGAGCAATAAAATTGCCATTTGCACCTACAATAAAGGCATAACCGGCACCAAATAGACTGGCTTGGTTACTGATCTCTGCCAAGCTTTTCAGACTTATATCTGTAAAAAGCGCGCCTTTAAACTGACCATCGATAAAAAGTGGGGCTGAAGTAGATACTAATATCTCTCCACTCGCAGCATCAGCATAGGGTTCAGTCACAAGTTGCTTGCCAATTCTTTTTGCCTCCTTGTACCACATACGTTGTCTTGGATCGTAACTAGAGCCAGGGTTCCAATTAGGGTCATTACCAACAAAGTGGCCATTCTCTAATCCCATTCCAGCTAAAAGAAAATGCTTCTTTATAATGGGCTTACTCAACACTTCGCGAAAGTGTTCGTCTGACAGTTCAGATTGCAATAGAGAGACCGCATATTCAGTTAAGTCAGACTTTTCGTTTATTACCGCTTGAATATTACTGTTCATCGAGCTAGCTAACTCTGCCACACTATTATTAACTTGCGTCTCAATCTGCTTCTTTACCTGAATGTATTGATAACCAGATAAAAAGCCTAAAGATAGGAATAAAATGACGCTCACAGCAATAACCACTTTATGTACAAATTTCATAGCAACTCCAACACGAGGTAAAGAATTGATTAGTCATGCTGCGGGAGGTAAAACCGGCAAAACAATCAATTAATATAGTCAGCTCTCAATGCAACGCATCAACTACAACTTTTAATATAGTAAATTTGAAGGGGAGTGCCCGTTATCACTAGGTAATTTATTAAGGAGAGGTAAATATTTGATGAAAAAAGGGCATAAACACTTAAGCATATACAAATTGAATATGCTTAAGCTTAATGATGAAAATGAAAAGTATTTATGGCGCTAGTGCTTCACGCGTAAACTCACTCTTATCACACTGAGGACAATCTGGAATGATCCCAGGAAATTCAATCTTCATTTCATGACCGCAGTGTGTACAAACCATATTACCTTGGCCGACAACCTCACCACTTTGATAGTGACCTTGATGCTTAAAATCTTGTAGCACTTCATGCCACTCAATCTGACTTCGATCTGTGATACCACTTAGCCAATGCCATAATGTATTCTCAACGGTGATAACTGTGGGACTATGACTTAAGTCCGTATCATTTTTCTCTTGAAGGTAAGCTGCTATATCACGTTTTAAAAATTGTTCGACTAAAGCAAGTTCATTCTCTTTTGCCCTGTCTTTGATTGAAAGAAACTCAGCCCTATTAGTGACGATTGAAAATAACTCTTTAACAGTCATTGAGTTATCGTCAGAATAGTCGGATTTAACTTGCGCTAAAAGCGCTTCGTAAAGCGATAGTAACTCAGTACTTCTCTTACTCATTGTAAATACTCCTCATCCGAACCTTTTTAATGACTCACTTCTAGTTTATTCTATGCAGATCTAACTCGCGTAGAAAGTGCGCAAGATCAAACAATGGGCCCGATGGCCGGGAAATATTGATGCAAGAGCAATATCAACCTTCAGAAATTGAAGCTAAAGTGCAACAGCACTGGCAAGACAAAAAAACCTTTGAAGTCACCGAAGATGAAAACAAAGAGAAATTCTACTGTCTCTCTATGTTCCCATACCCTTCTGGCCGTCTACACATGGGTCATGTACGTAATTACACCATAGGCGACGTTGTCTCTCGTTACCAGCGTTTGCAGGGAAAAAATGTCCTTCAGCCTATCGGTTGGGATTCATTTGGCCTACCTGCTGAAAATGCTGCGATAAAAAACAACACAGCGCCAGCTCCTTGGACCTATGAAAATATCGATTACATGAAGAACCAGCTAAAAATGCTGGGTTTCGGGTATGACTGGAGCCGCGAAATCGCGACTTGTACACCTGAATACTACCGCTGGGAACAGTGGTTCTTCACTAAGCTCTATGAGAAAGGCTTAGTTTATAAGAAAACAGCCTCTGTTAACTGGTGTCCAAACGATGAAACCGTACTTGCTAATGAGCAAGTTCTCGATGGTTGCTGCTGGCGTTGTGACACTGTAGTTGAGCAAAAAGAGATCCCACAGTGGTTCATTAAAATCACTGAGTATGCTGATGAGCTACTACAAGATATCGACCAGTTAGATGAGTGGCCTGAGCAAGTTAAGACCATGCAACGTAACTGGATTGGCCGTAGTGAAGGCATCGAAATGACTTTCCAGGTTGCTGACAGTGAGCAATCTTTCGATATTTACACCACACGTCCAGATACTGTGATGGGTGTGACCTATGTTGCTATCGCAGCTGGTCACCCACTTGCTGAGCAAGCAGCGGTAAACAACCCAGAGCTGACAGCATTCATCGAAGAGTGCAAGAACGCAGACACTACCGAAGCGGCTATGGCTGCAATGGAGAAAAAGGGTGTCGATACAGGTCTTAAAGCTGTTCACCCATTAACAGGTGAATTGGTACCAGTTTGGGCTGCTAACTTTGTACTGATGAACTACGGTACTGGTGCGGTGATGTCTGTTCCTGGCCACGATCAACGTGATTTTGAGTTTGCCAACAAGTATGGCCTTGAGATCAAAGGCGTGATCAAGCCTAGCGACAGCGAGCTTGATATCAGTGAAGAAGCTTTCACCGATAAAGGTGTGCTATTTAACTCAAACGAGTTTGATGGACTTGAGTTCCAAGCGGCATTTGATGCTATCGATGCCAAGCTAACAGCTGAAGGTAAAGGTAAGCGTCAGGTCAACTTCCGTCTACGTGACTGGGGTGTATCTCGTCAGCGTTATTGGGGCGCACCAATTCCTATGGTAACCCTTGCTGATGGCACTGTGGTACCGACTCCAGAAGATCAACTTCCGGTTATTTTACCTGAAGATGTCGTCATGGATGGGATCCAAAGCCCAATTAAGGCAGACAAAGAGTGGGCTAAAACTCAGATTAATGGTGAAGAAGCCTTTAAAGAGACTGATACCTTCGACACCTTTATGGAATCATCTTGGTACTATGCTCGCTACTGTAGCCCTGATGCCGATCAGATGCTAGATCCAGCAAAAGCAAACTACTGGCTACCAGTGGATCAGTATATTGGCGGTATCGAGCATGCATGTATGCACCTGCTCTACTTCCGTTTCTTCCACAAATTACTACGTGACATTGGTCTAGTAGACTCAGATGAGCCTGCAAAGCGACTGCTTACTCAAGGTATGGTATTGGCTGATGCTTACTACTATAACAATGAGAAAGGTGCTCGTGTTTGGGTTTCACCTAGCGATGTGACTGTTACCGAAAGCGATGATAAAGGCCGTCCAGTTAAGTCTGTTGATAGCCAAGGCAACGAACTTACCTACACAGGTATGAGCAAGATGTCGAAGTCGAAGAACAACGGTATCGATCCACAAGAGATGGTCGACAAGTATGGCGCTGATACTGTGCGTCTATTTATGATGTTTGCCGCGCCGCCAGAGCTCACGCTTGAATGGCAAGAGTCTAGTGTTGAAGGAGCTCACCGCTTCATTAAACGTTTGTGGAAAGTCGCCCATGACCATGTCGCTAAAGGCGAAACGGTAGCGCTTGATGTTAAAGCACTAGATGGTAAGCAAAAAGAGCTACGCCGCGAGTTGCACAAAACCATAGCTAAAGTGAGTGATGATATCGAGCGTCGTCAGATGTTCAATACTGCTATTGCTTCAATTATGGAGTTGATGAATCGCCTGCAAAAAGCGCCAACTGAGTCAGAGCAAGATCGTGCCCTAATGCAAGAAGCACTTTCAGCTGTGGTACGTCTACTCTACCCAATCATTCCACATACCAGTTTTAACTTGTGGAATGAATTAGGAAATAGTGACGATATTGAAGAGGTTCTATGGCCAGAAGTTGATGAATCGGCACTTGTTGAAGACAGTAAGCTGATCATCGTTCAGGTCAATGGTAAGCTACGTGCTAAGATCACTGTTCCTGCCGATGCATCAAAAGAAGCAGTTGAAGAGCAAGGTCTTGCTGAAGAGGGTGTTGTTAAACACACTGAAGGTAAGACAATACGTAAAGTTATCTATGTACCTGGTAAGCTGCTAAACATAGTCGCTAACTAGTATCAACGTTAAGGAAATACTGCCTAGCTTATGCTTATAAAACGCATATGTTTCGCAATAGCAGCACTGAGCATTATGCTCAGTGCTGGTTGCGGTTTTAAACTTCAAGGAAACTACTCCATTCCAGAGCAGTTACAAACCTTGCACCTGAGCAGTCAGGATGAGTACAGTGAACTCACACGTTTAGTTCGTGAGCGCCTTCGCTTACACAGCATTGCGTTAGTTGAATCGTCTGATGACACACCAACGCTAAGAATTGTTCATGACTCTTTAGACAGGTCGACGCTTTCTCTCTACCCTACCGGTAATGTTGCAGAGTATGAGCTGACCTATCACGTCACTTTTGCAGTACGCCTTCCACAAGGTGAATCGCAGAGATTCGATATCGATATTCATCGTGATTACCTTGATGACCCTCGCACAGCTTTAGCTAAAAGTCGTGAGATGGAGCTCCTGTTAAAAGAGATGCGTAATCAAGCTGCAGACCGAATGATCCAAACACTTGCTTCTATCGAGATAAATTAATGGGGTATTCAGCCACAAAGCTGTATACCCAAGCAAGCCTTTACCTATCAAGAACTGAGACCTATTGATGCGGGTTTATCCAGATCAACTCTCTAAACAACTGTCACCATTAAAACAGTGTTATATGATCTTCGGCGACGATCCTTGGCTATGTGAAACAAGCCGAGATCTGCTCTATGCCCAAGCTAAGAAAGAGGGCTTTGAGGAGAAGATTCAGCTCACACAAGAAACAGGTTTTAACTGGAATGATGTGATAGACCAGTGGCAAGCCATGAGCCTGTTTTCAAGTCGCAGAGTGATAGAGTTGACCCTACCTCAAGCAAAACCAGGTAGTGAGGGAGGTGCGATTTTTCAAAGCTTAATGCAGATGGCAAATCCCGATGTATTGTTTATTGTGACAGGTCCTAAGCTTGCAGCTGAACAAACCAAAAGTAAGTGGTTTAAAACGTTAGATAGTCATGGGGTTTATATCCCCTGCATGACGCCGGAAGGCAATCAGTTTCAGCGTTGGCTCGAAACACGCATAAACCACTTTAGCTTGAATCTATCTCCTGATGCTAAGGAAATGCTATTTAGTCTCTATGAGGGTAATCTGCTTGCAGCAGATCAATCCTTGCAACTATTGCAACTTCTCAGCCCGAACGAGCAAATTAATAGCCAGCAACTCACTCAGTACTTCGAGGATCAGTCACGCTTTAGCGTGTTTCAACTGACCGATGCCATGCTCAATAATAAGCAAGATAAAGCTCAGCATATTCTGTCCCAATTGAAAGCTGAAGGCGTAGCGATGCCGATTATCCTTTGGGGGATTTTCAAGGAGCTCACGATTCTATTGCAGCTAAAAACAGCGCTCGATGCCAATGAATCGCTACAAGCTTTATGGAGTAAACTACGGATTTGGGATAAACGTAAGCCATTATATCAGTCAGCATTATCACGACTTTCGCTATTCCAGATAGAAGTGCTATTGGCATCTGCTTCAGATATAGAGTTAAAACTGAAACAGCAGGGATTTGAAGACTGGACCGGCGTCAGTCATTTAAGCTTACTGTTCGATCCCAAGGCCCACAGTAAACTTGCTCATATTCAATTAAATGACTGGAGCTAGCTAACCAATGCGGATCGGCATTTTAGGCGGGACATTTGACCCTATCCACTTTGGGCATATCAGGCCAGCACTAGAGATAAAAACTCAGCTCAACCTCGAGCAAGTATGGCTCATGCCTAACCATATTCCCCCTCACAAAGACGCTACAGTTGTCAGTACTGAGCAACGGCTCGAGATGGTCGAACTAGTTTGTCAGCAATATGATGACTTTCAACTGTGCGATATAGAAGCAAAACGTAATGCTCCCTCTTATCTAGTGACCACACTCGAGTCACTAAATGCAACTCATCCTGAACACGAGTTCTTTTTCCTGATGGGCACTGACTCTTTAGTCTCGCTTCCGACTTGGTTTGAGTGGAAAAAGCTGTTTAACCTCTGTCATTTTGTGATATCCCCCAGAGATGGCTGGCAAGTAACCGCTCAAATGGAGGTGTTTAATGAGTATGAACAAAGATTAACGAGTGCTGAAGCACCCAACACAGCTAAAACAGGCCTCATATTTCAAGTTAATATCACCCCTCAGCCATACTCTTCCACTCAAATAAGAGCTCAGCTTGCCGCCCATAAATGCCCTACCGCGGCTATCCCCAGTCAAGTGCTGAACTTTATCACCGTAAAAAACCTGTACCAAACACCAGCTTAATAACTAACGCCTATCTTTGAATAGGGTTAATTAACTTTGTGCATCCTCAATGCCTTTATAACCTGTTATACTACTGCGCTGTCAAAAAAATTTGAGGAATTACGCGTGGAAAGCGCCGAGCTAAAGCAGTTTGTTATCGACAAAGTCGAAGATTTAAAAGCCAAAGATATCGTTACTTTAGAAGTATCAGATCAGTCTAACCTTACCGACTACATGGTAGTTTGTTCTGGAACGTCTAAAACACACGTTAAGGCAATAGCTGAAAACGTTGTGGTTGAGTGTAAACGTGCCAACCTAAGCATCATTGGTGTTGAAGGCCGTGAAAGCAGCGAGTGGGTCCTAGTGGATCTTGGCGATGTTATTTTGCATGTTATGCAAGACAAGACACGTGACTTTTATGAGCTAGAGAAGCTCTGGTCAGCCAAACCAGCTTAATGAAATTACAGCTAGTCGCAGTAGGCACTCGTATGCCAGCTTGGGTTACGACAGGTTTTGTGGAATATCAGCGCAGATTTCCAAGAGACATGGCACTCGAGCTTATAGAGATCCCTGCGGGGAAAAGAGGCAAAAATGCCGATATCGCACGTATCCTTCATAAAGAAGGTGAACAGATGTTGGCAGCCATTCCCAAAGGGAACCATATTGTCAGTTTAGATCTTCCAGGAAAAACTTGGGATACGCCAGATCTTGCTTCTCAAATGAGTCGCTGGCAGCTTGATGGCCGTGATGTAAGTTTGCTTATTGGTGGCCCAGAGGGGCTAGCGCCAGCTTGTAAGCAAGCTGCCACTCAAAGTTGGTGTCTGTCTGCATTGACTTTGCCACACCCACTCGTCAGGATTGTGGTTGCCGAAAGCTTATATCGAGCTTGGAGCGTTAATAATAATCACCCTTATCACAGGGAATAGATAAAGTTCGGTTAACCCGAACTTTTTGCTAAAGACCAGGCTAGATGCCTATTGCTTATAATTTAGGCAGGAGAAAGTGTAAGTGGCGCCAAAAAAGCGAATAACGATGCATGACCACGCTGCCGAAGCATCGCTTTTTAAACGTAGAGCCTTGTTTACATTTGTTTGCGTTGTTGTGCTATTAAGCATATTACTGACTAATCTTTACCATCTACAAATACTCTCATACACAGATTACGAAACTCGCTCAAATGACAACCGCATTCGCGTTGTCCCCGTTGCACCTAGCCGTGGCTTAATTTACGATCGCCATGGGCAACTTTTAGCCGAAAACCAACCTTTTTTCTCTTTAGAACTCGTCCCTGAGAAAGTAAAAGATATCTCTGAAACACTTCAAGCGCTCAGTAGTGTCATTCCTTTAACTGCTGAAGAGCAGGAAGATTTCATCGAGTCTCTAAAGTACCATCGACGCTTTAAACCACTGACATTAAAAAACCGTTTAAGCGAAGAGCAGGTTGCACTTTTTAGTGTCAATCAGCATCGATTCCCAGGGGTCTCTGTTGTAGCAGGATTAAAACGACATTACCCATACAATGGCTTAATGACACATGCTTTAGGCTACGTGGGCAGAATAAACGATCGCGATCAAGCGGCACTGCAACGAAGTGAGCAGTGGAAAAACTATGCCGCAACCAAAGATATTGGTAAACAGGGGATCGAAAAGTTTTATGAAAACCTGCTACATGGAAAACCGGGACACTTAGAGGAGGAGGTCAATAACCGCGGACGAACAATCCGTACCTTAAAATCTGTTGCCCCAGATCCCGGTCAAGATATATACCTTACGTTAGATCTTAACTTACAGAAGAAAGCTGCAGAACTGCTCGACGGCCGCCGCGGCTCCGTCGTCGCTATCGACCCAAGAGATGGCGGCATCTTAGCCATGTTATCCAGCCCAACTTACGATCCTAATTTATTCGTTCACGGCATTAGCAGCAAAGCTTATGGTGAATTACTTAACTCACGTTCTCGCCCCTTGATTAACCGCGCAACGCAAGGGCAATATGCTCCTGCATCGACAGTAAAGCCACACTTGGCATTACTGGGCTTAGAGGAAAAAACCATAACGGCTAAAACCCGAATTTGGGATCCTGGATTTTGGCAGATACCTGGGGTAGAGCGAAAATACCGTGACTGGAAACGATGGGGACATGGTTGGGTCGACGTCAATAGCGCTTTAATTGACTCCTGTGATACCTTCTTTTATGACTTAGCCTACAAAACAGGTGTAGATAAGATTGCTCACTTTATGCAGCCTTTTGGTTTTGGCGAGCGAACTGGGGTCGATATCTTTGAAGAGTCTGCAGGCATTATGCCCTCTAAAGATTGGAAACGATTGCGCTATAACCAGCCATGGTATATCGGCGATACAATATCTGTAGGGATTGGTCAGGGCTATTGGACGACCACCCCCCTTCAGCTAGCTAACGCCACTGCAATATTAGCCAATAAGGGCAGAAGGTTTACACCTCACCTCCTTAAGTCGATAAAAGATAGTACTTCGATGATCGATAGCCCAATTGATGAGCGCGCCCCCATTGAACTTAAAGATCCTGCTAACTGGGATATTATTAAGCAAGCGATGAAAGACACAGCTCATAAGAAACGCTTTAAAGACACGCCTTATACTGCGGCAATGAAAACAGGTACGGCGCAGGTCATTAGCGTAGCTGAAGGTGAGAAATATGATGCCGACGCCATTGAAGAACATTTTAGAGATAACGCATTGATCATTGCCTATGCGCCATTCGAAAACCCGACCATAGTCCTTGCAGTTGTCTTGGAAAATGCTGGCTGGGGTGGCGCTAATGCAGGCCCTGTTGCAAGAGCCTTACTCGATGAATATATGCTAAGAGATACTGTGGAGCCCCTTCAATGAGTTCGCAAAACCATCGCCCTAATATCTGGCAAAGACTCCATATCGATCTACCACTCTTGATTGGTATTTTATGCTTAATGGGGTTTGGGCTGTTTGTTATCTATTCTGCAGGTGGGGAAGATCTCGCCCTGATGGAGAGACAACTCGTACGCATGGGGCTATCTTTGGCAATTATGTTTATTGTCGCCCAAATTAACCCCGAAGTATTTAGGCGGTGGGCTTTTCCCATCTATCTTGCGGGGATAGTACTGCTGCTCGGAGTACATTTTTTTGGTGAGATAAATAAGGGCGCTCAGCGATGGCTGAACTTAGGTTTTATGGAGTTCCAACCATCTGAACTCATCAAGCTAGCCTTCCCTATTACTATGGCTTGGTATATTAGCAAATACCCTCTGCCCCCAAAAAAGCGTTACCTCGCAGGTGCAGGTATTATCCTGTTAGTGCCAACATTACTTATCGCTAAGCAGCCCGACCTAGGCACCTCAATTTTAGTGGCGGCTTCAGGAATCTTTGTACTGTTTTTATCTGGTATGAGCTGGGCAATTGTCGGTACATTTATCGGTAGCATACTCGCTATGCTACCAGTACTTTGGTTCTTCTTGATGCGTGATTATCAACGCACACGAGTCTTAACACTACTGGACCCTGAAAAAGATCCTCTAGGTGCTGGCTACCATATTATTCAGTCCAAAATTGCTATCGGTTCCGGTGGGCCGTGGGGGAAAGGCTGGCTCGAAGGCTCACAGTCACAACTAGAGTTCCTTCCAGAAAGGCATACCGACTTTATCTTTGCTGTTATTGGTGAAGAGTTTGGACTCATTGGCAGCGTTTTATTACTGCTTATGTATCTCTATGTTATTGGCCGTGGGCTTGTTATTGCTTCAAGAGCACAAACCAGTTTCGCTCGCCTTTTAGCAGGCAGCATCACTTTGACCTTTTTCGTTTATATCTTTGTGAACATAGGGATGGTTTCTGGCCTGCTACCCGTTGTTGGCGTGCCATTACCCCTCATCAGTTATGGGGGAACCTCCATGATGACCTTAATGACAGGTTTCGGGATCTTAATGAGTATTCATACCCATCGAAGGTTTATTGATAGGTAGGCATTTTCACATAAAAACCAACGAACGAGTCATTGATTGGAGAGGTTTAAGCTTGTAGGCTTAAACCTCTCTCTATAATCGGCACCACAAGTTTCTTAAAGTAATTAATACGTAATTAAAGAAACTAACGTAGTTTAGCCAATAGTCTAAGTGAAATAACCCAGAGCATTATCTAGATACAGGGAACGGTTTCAGTGAATATAAAGCAAAAGTTGCTTACACCTTTATTAGTCGCAGCATTCTCCGCTACAGCAAATACATCTCCTCTTATAGAAGATGCTGCAGTTATACCGCTAAAAAGTGAGTTTCTACAAACCCAACAAGCGTTAGGCTTTACTCAAGTAGAAGTCGAACAGTTTCTTAGTAAAGCAAACTATAACCAAGGTGTTATCGATGCGATGACTAAGCCTTGGGAAGCCAAACCATGGCACCAGTATTATCCTATTTTTCTAACTGACAAACGCTTAAAGGCTGGGTTAGAGTTTTGGAAAGAACATCAATCCACAATTACCAAAGCCTCTAAAGAGTTCGGTGTTAACCCTGAGATTATCGTGGCAATAATAGGGATTGAAACCTTTTACGGTGGGTATATGGGAAATTACCCCGTTGTTGATGCACTGTACACTTTAGGGTTTTATTACCCACCTAGAGCCACTTTTTTCAGGAAAGAACTGAGTAATTTACAGACCCTGATTAAAGAGGAGCAGCTTGATATTAGTTCGTTAAATGGCTCATACGCCGGTGCTATGGGTTACGGGCAATTTATCCCCTCAAGCTATAGACATTACGCAGTTGACTTTGACAACGATGGTCGACGTGACTTGCTTGGTAACCCTGTCGATGCAATTGGCAGTGTAGCTAACTATTTTCATCAGCATGGCTGGCAAGCTGATGCTCAAACAGTGCTTCCTTTAGCTGTAGATGGGGAGCTACCATCAGAGCTAGCGGTATGGTCAGGGGAAAAGCTCAAGTATAACGTCTCCGATATACTTAAGCCGGGTGTCGCTTTAGCTAAAGCTGTCGATCTTGATGTCTCACAGCCCGCACTCATTGTCGAGCTCGAACAGGAGAACGCAAGTGAGTATTGGATTGGTTTAAATAACTTCTATGTGATCACCCGATATAACCGTAGCCCGCTCTATGCAATGGCCGTTTATCAGTTTAGCCAAGAGTTAAAGAACGCTTTATGAACCTTAATAGCAGATTTAGACACATTGTATTGTTGAGCCTAGTGTTACTGCTTGGCGCTTGCTCAAGCTCAAACAATGCAAACAGTGGGCGATATGAGCTCGCCAACGATAAGGCACCAACGAGCGCCCCCGATGTATCTAAAGTTGAAGATGCTCACCCAAGGTATGAACCGTACAGCCGAGGTGGTAACAAGAGCAACTACACAGTGCTTGGCAAAAGCTATAAAGTCCTAGACACAGGCAAAGGCTTCACAGAGAGCGGTTATGCCTCTTGGTATGGTTCTAAATTTCATGGGCATCTGACATCAAATGGAGAAACCTATGATATGTACTCAATGTCAGCGGCTCATAAGTCTCTGCCATTACCCAGTTATGTTAAAGTCACCAATAAAAAGAATAATAAGCAGGTTATTGTTCGCGTTAACGATCGAGGTCCCTTCCATGAAGGGAGAATAATTGATCTATCATACGCAGCGGCTCATCGCTTAGATATGCTCAAAACAGGTACCGCTAGCGTTGATATAGAAGTTATCTTTATTGAAAGCCCTGAATCAATCGCTTTAGCAAACCTTAAAGACACTAAGCTTCACTATATCCAAGTTTTAGCCTCGTCTGATAAAACTAAGCTGACATCAATCTCTAAAGAGATCGAAACTAAATACCAAATTAAGACGCGTTTGCTACCAGCTAATAAGCTCTTCAAACTTCAAGTCGGACCGATTGGGCAGCGTAATATAGCAACAAAAATCAATGAACAACTGAAACAAGATGGCTTTCCACAAAGCTACCTTATTTCTGAATAGCAGATAAGGTGATAACGCCTTAGTGTTACTTGCTGTATATTCATACACTTTACAAAAGATTAATGAACCTTCACGGAATATGATAGTCGACTAGTGATATACTGCGAATAATTTCGTTTTCCGAATTTAACCTGATAAGACGTGCTTTTTAATATGAAATTTTTAAATAATTCTCTAAAAACGCTTTTACTTGCGAGCTCTGTTGCGGGAACATTTGCCCTCGCAGCGCCAGTAGTAACCCCTAATGCACCGACTGTCGCAGCTAAAGCTTATGTCTTGATGGATTACAATACTGGTCAAGTCATTGCTGAAAACAATGCCTATGAAAGCCTAAATCCTGCAAGTTTGACTAAGATGATGACCAGTTATGTCATTGGTCATGAGATTAAAGTCGGAAACATCTCACCTGATGATAAAGTCACCATCAGTAAAAAAGCATGGTCAAAGAACTTTCCTGATTCGTCAAAAATGTTCATTGAAGTCGGTAAGCAGGTCACTGTCGACGACTTAAACCATGGCATCATCATTCAATCAGGTAACGATGCTTGTGTTGCTATGGCAGAGCATATTGCTGGTACTGAAGATGGCTTCGTCGACCTAATGAACTCATGGTCTACCCAGCTAGGCATGAAAGATAGCTACTTTGAAAACTCCCATGGTTTAGACTCTGATAACCACAAGACAACAGCCTATGATATGGCGCTATTAGGTGCAGCACTTATCCGCGATGTGCCTGAAGAGTATGTGTTATATAAAAAGAAGTCTTTTACCTATAACGGTATCAAGCAGTATAACCGTAATGGTTTATTATGGGATAAAAGCATGAATGTGGACGGGATAAAGACCGGACATACTTCAGGCGCAGGTTTTAACTTAGTCACCTCTGCAACCAAAGATAATATGCGTCTAGTCGCTGTTGTTATGGGAACGCAGAGTGAATCAGCTCGTAAAGCCGAAAGTAAGAAGATTCTAAACTATGGCTTCCGCTTCTTCGAAACGATCACCCCATACAAGGCAGGTGATAGTTTTATTTCACAGCAGATCTGGTACGGTGATAAAGAATCGGTCAACCTAGGTGTAACGACTGACACCCCAATTACCATTAGCCGAGGTCAAGCTAAAAACCTTCAAGCTAACTTCGAACTCACTAAAGAGCTTAGCGCACCTATTGCAAAAGGTGAGACTGTTGGTCGTATCTACTTCCAGCTTAACGGAAAAGATATTGCGCAGTTCCCTCTTGTCACATTAGAAGAAGTGAATGAGGGTAGCTGGTTCAGTAAGCTGATGGACTACTTCAAGCAGATGTTCGCTGGCTGGTTTAGCTAACCTCAGCTCATTGACTCTGCTGAAGCCACCTTAGGGTGGCTTCTTTGTTTCAACTCCCCCTTGAAATCCGTATAATCAACTCCATATATAGTCCATTAGAATGGCAAGAGAGCTTAGATATGTTAGATACAAAATTTGATGAACTGATGGAGTTTCCAAACTCATTCCCCTTTAAAGTTGTTGGTGATGCAAGCGATGAGCTAGCTGATAAGGTTGTTGCCGTAGCGCAAAAACATGTACCTGGTGATTATGCGCCATTGACTAAGGTCTCGAGTAAAGGCACTTACTACTCAATTACAATCAGAATTACAGTTCAGAGCAAAGAGCAAGTTGAAACGCTTTATACCGAACTTGCTGCAATAGATGGCGTAAAACGCGTACTGTAATAGTATTTTGCTCTATCTTTAGATAAAAATTACTTGCCTCATCAATATTCCTCATCTCTGATAAATGTGATCTAGCTTACATTTATCAGTTAGAGGAGTATAATGCCGCCATCTTAGCTAGAGGGGAGAGGTTGCCCTTGTCAGAAAGTACATTGCATATAAGGCATCTAGGCCAACAGGATTATGAATCTGTATGGCGTGCGATGCAGGAATACACCGACAACCGAGACGATTCAAGTCCTGATCAACTTTGGATTGTTGAGCACCCTCCAGTGTTCACACAAGGCCAAGCCGGCAAAAGTGAACATATTCTCAACCCGGGTGATATCCCTGTCATTCAGGTAGATCGTGGTGGACAAGTTACATACCACGGACCCGGTCAATTAGTGGCATACCCGCTAATTAATATCAAAAGGCTAAAGATTGGCGTTAGGCAGCTTGTTACTGATATAGAAAATAGCATAGTGCAGATGCTCGAAGGCTATCAGATTAAAGCTTACGCGAAATGTGATGCGCCTGGTGTTTATGTCGATGAGCGTAAAGTAGCTTCGCTTGGATTAAGGATCCGTAAAGGATGCTCATTCCACGGTTTAGCACTTAATGTCGACATGGATATGGCCCCTTTTCAACGCATAAACCCATGTGGGTATGCAGGTCTTGAAATGGTTCAATGCAAACCACTCGGTGGCCCCCAAACAGTCATTGAAGCTGGTGAGCAGCTTATTAAAACATTTAGCCAAAACTTAGGTTATCAAAATTTAGTTCATCACCAAGGATTATCTTAGTCATATGAGTAGGCCAGAGAGATTACAACCCGGTGTGAAATTGAGAGACGCAGAGAAGGTCGCTCGAATTCCGGTAAAAGTGGTTCCATCAGAACGCGAAAATATGTTGCGCAAGCCAGATTGGCTCAGGGTTAAGTTACCGGCATCAAGCCAACGCATTGATGACATAAAAAAAGCACTGCGAAAGAATGATCTTCACTCAGTATGTGAAGAAGCATCTTGCCCTAATCTCGCTGAGTGCTTTAACCATGGTACAGCCACCTTTATGATCTTAGGTGCTATCTGTACGAGACGCTGCCCATTTTGCGATGTAGCCCATGGTCGACCGCTAAAACCAGATGCTAATGAGCCAATGAAATTGGCTCAGACCATTAAAGACATGAAGCTTAAGTATGTCGTAATCACATCGGTTGATCGTGACGATCTACGTGATGGTGGAGCACAGCACTTTGCCGACTGTATCCGTGAAATTAGACTACTTAACCCTGAAATCAAAATTGAAATTTTAGTCCCTGATTTCAGAGGACGCATTGATGCTGCTCTAGATATTTTGTCAACCTCTCTTCCAGACGTTTTCAATCACAATCTTGAAACGGCTCCTATGCATTATCGTAAAGCTAGACCTGGCGCCAATTATCAATGGTCGCTAGATCTACTGAAGAAATTCAAAGAACGTCACCCAGAGATCACTACAAAGTCTGGACTAATGATGGGACTTGGTGAAACCAACGAAGAGATAGCGGAAGTGTTAAGAGATCTAAGAGCTCATAATGTTGATATGCTAACTCTAGGCCAGTACCTACAGCCATCAAAATTTCACTTACCGGTTGAACGATATGTACCGCCGGCAGAATTTGACGAACTGAGAGTGTTTGCTGAAAGCATCGGTTTTACCCATGCAGCATGTGGACCTATGGTTCGTTCGAGCTACCATGCCGATCTGCAAGCCCAGGGTAAAGAGGTTAAGTAATACTCCTTGGGTTAATACCGGAAAATAGATTTGAATAAAAAGCGTCTCTGATTTATCAGTTGACGCTTTTTTGTTTTAAGGGAAGTAACAGGATAGACGAAAGTATCTAGAGGCTTAACTCCATCAAGATGGCATCCTCAACACCGTCAGCGGTCTTATAATAGCCTTTTCTACTTCCAGCCTCTACGAACCCATATTTTGAGTACAATGCCCTAGCAGCAATGCTAGAAGCTCTCACTTCTAAAAAAAGTGTTTCCCCCATATCTGAACGCGCTTTACTGATAACAGCCTCAAGAAGGCTGCGGCCAAAACCTTGCTCTTGGTATTCAGGAGAAACACAAATATCTATTAAGGTTACATCTTCAAATATTTGATGCACTATCGCAAAGCCTAATAGCTCTGCTTTGTGAGTCAGGCCAAACACAGAGTAAAGATGGCTAAAACAGCTCTGTATCGTTGTAATGCTCATTGGATGAGTATGGGCTTGTGATGCAATTGCTGCCATCTGGCGGGCATCATCAAGGCTAAGCTGTACCAACTCAGGGGGCATATTAAGCTTTATCATTTGAATCGCTTGTAAGACTGTCTAGGTAGCTGGATATTTCACCCCATAGTTTTCGCTTTGCATCAGTATTAGTCGCAAGCTGATTTACTGGAGGAGAGCTAAGTCTTGCATCGACTCTAGGGAGCTTAAGTCGGCGCATATCCCAAAATACATGAGCATTACTCGGTAACGTATCTGAGAATGTACATTGAGGTAACTGACAAGCAGCAGAGGCAAGCACAGCTGTAATTAACGGGTTTACCGCCAGCTCACTATCCATTTTATCAACCAATACAATATGAGAGCTTACAGCTTTACCAGCACGAACCCAACGAGTGATCCCAATTGCATCTAGATACGAACTTTTATCCACTTTATCCAACACTATTCATTTACCCATATAAGTAGGATAACAGTTATCTCATCTTGGGTTAATCCTGCATAGGACGTTTAATGGTGCAGAATTTAATTGGAGTTCATTTTGTGGAAGTATGAACAAATTGAGCTTTGACTAGATAAAAAATCTTGCCCTATCAACTAATCACAACAAGCAAATTTATAATGCTTCAGATGCAAGAAAGCCGAGCTAATGCTCGGCTTTCTCTTAATGTGGCAGGGGTAGCAAGACTCGAACTCGCAACCATCGGTTTTGGAGACCGCTGTTCTACCAATTGGAACTATACCCCTGTTGACGAGACGCATTATGCGTAAACTCCCCTAAAAGGTAAAGTACTTTTTATGAATAAACGGTTCAACTGCGGCATTTTCAATCAAGCGTTCAGCTTTTAATCGATAAGCCAGCAAACTGCTTATAATTTACCGGCAAATAACTACAAGCCGCAAGGTGAAGGCAGTGCTGGAGACATAGGTTGGACTGTGTCTTGATAATCAACCCCCTTACTCTGGAGCATAGCCACATGCTGCCCAACGGCCTCAGGTGATAATATCTCACCGACCTTATGAAAAACCCAATCTATATCCTGTTGATACTCCCTTAACTCATCAGAATCTACAGGACCAATAGAACCGTCAGCTCCCTTTGGCATAAACCACAGGTTAAAATTAATCGACATAGGCTTTTCTGGTGCGACTTTATCAGAATGAGTTGATATTAGTTTACCGTCTACATAATAGTTCACAGCATCATCTTCAACGGTCATCACCAAAGTTCGCCAGCCCGCGTAACTTCCCTCTTTACGGGTATATTCATTAACCTTAGTCCAAGGCTCTAACTGAAACGTTTCCCAAGTTGTTGTCCACATAGCGCTATTACTGTCACTCCCCCAACCACCATTGGGTAAATACTCAAAATCGACTTCGCTATAATTTGGATCCATTGGAAACTCTAATGGACTGATCGTGTAAAATGTTTGAATGACCTCATCCCCGTCAGGACCATAGGAGGGAGTATCTCTTAAGAATACTCTGGCACCATATGTGCCCTTTAGATACTTTCTGGCATGACATAGCTGAGTATGGCGAGTATTATCCCCCTCGCCAGCTGTTATTGAACTCATTCTAACAGCACCACGATGTGCTTCTTTCAATTCTGGGTGAAAGCTAACGCCCTCGGCCGACCATTCAGCCCCACTAATACCAGGATGCCCTCTCTCAGTTCGTACTTTCCAACCATTTTGTACAAACTCCGGCATTTCAGCATAATTGAAATCATCAAAAAATATTGCTTCACTAGCGTGACTGAGCCCAGAGGAGATGGAACTTCCTAACACGATTAAGCTAATTACTGTTCGTTTTTGCACTTTTTGTTCTTCCCTGCTAACAAATTGACAACGCTGTCACTTATAAGCTAGCACTATAATAACAACGGTGTAATCATGCTTTAGTATTATAAAGCAGTAATATAACTCCTCTAAGCTCTAAGCTCTAAGCTCTAAGCTCTAAGCTCTAAGCTCTAAGCTCTAAGCTCTAAGCTCTAAGCTCTAAGCTCTAAGCTCTAAGCTCGGCAAGCATACAAGCCAGTTACCTAACTATAGGTAAGCTATTTTAGGTTCATGGGTCATTTCAAATGCCGTTAAACAAAAAATCCCCAACACAAAGCGCTGGGAATTTATCACTTCTCTTTCAAGAATAATTAGGCATCTATTAATGACTTTCTCTTGTAGTTCGCGAAGCCAACACATGGGGACGGAAAGTAATGCTTTGAATGCGCAGCATCGAGCTATTTTGTAGCGAGAATAGACGCAGTCGCAGAACTGGAGGCTAGGCACATGGAAGTGTCGAATGTCAGAAACGCATGGATGCAGTTTCTGACCAAGCTCAGCGGCGGGGCGACCGCCATGGATGGCGGAAGTGTCGATATTGAACGACTGAATGGATTCAGGAGGTAGGGTAACGCAGGAGCGGGTACCGAGGATGCTAAATCCGAGGAGCATTTATCGATCGACGTCGGAAGAAGCTATTTTGTAGCCTGCAACAAAGGCGCCTTTCAATGTCCAGCTACGCGCTAAGCCACAAGGATGTGGTGAATGCAGAGAGTGCAGGAGCTACTCTCTGCCATAAACACATCGCTAGCGCGATATTCGCCCTATGACCTACATGGATCTAGGGAGTGGACCTACATGGATCTAGGGAGTGCCTTGAATTGTTGGGAACAATTCTGGCCTCCACATGGGTATTGAGCCTCACTACGTTCGGACTCTTCACTTCTCCATGTTCGAGTGGTCACTTCTTGTAGCAAAGAGTCCAGGCTAAAAACGAAATAAGCCCATTGCGTTAGCAATGGGCTTATTCGACTCTCTTTACGAGAAATTAGGCGCCTGGAAATGACCTACTCTCACATGGGGAGACCCCACACTACCATCGGCGCTATTGCGTTTCACTTCTGAGTTCGAGATGGGATCAGGTGGGGCCACAATGCTATGGTTTCCAGACTAATTTGGAAATTTGAAAAGCTAATTGGGTTTTATAATCATTCTAACTTAAATCAAGTCGTATTCTTTTGTGCTTGTAAAGTAATCATCAYTAATCACCACAAACCCATCTGGGTTGTATGGTTAAGCCTCACGAGTCATTAGTACAAGTTAGCTCAACGCCTCACAACGCTTACACACCTTGCCTATCAACGTCCTAGTCTAGAACGGCTCTTTAGAGAGATTAAATCTCTAGGGATGACTCATCTTAGGACTCGCTTCCCGCTTAGATGCTTTCAGCGGTTATCGATTCCGAACGTAGCTACCGGGCAATGCTATTGGCATAACAACCCGAACACCAGCGGTTCGTCCACTCCGG
>NZ_MPHJ01000027.1 GCF_001957125.1 Shewanella sp. UCD-KL12
GTACTGGTGTTGAAATGTTCCGTAAGCTTCTTGACGAAGGTCGTGCTGGCGAGAACTGTGGTGTTCTTCTACGTGGTACTAAGCGTGAAGATGTTGAGCGTGGTCAGGTTCTTGCTGCTCCTGGTTCAATCACTCCACACACTACTTTCAAGTCAGAAATCTACGTTCTGTCTAAAGAAGAAGGTGGACGTCATACTCCATTCTTCAAAGGCTACCGTCCACAGTTCTACTTCCGTACAACTGACGTAACCGGTACTATCGAGCTTCCAGAAGGCGTAGAGATGGTAATGCCTGGTGATAACGTTGCTATGACAGTAACACTAATCTGCCCAATCGCGATGGACGAAGGTTTACGCTTCGCAATCCGTGAAGGTGGTCGTACTGTAGGTGCTGGTGTTGTAGCTGAGATTGTTGCTTAATAGCGACTCTTCTTACAAACACTAAAGAAAAGGAAGCTTCGGCTTCCTTTTTTATTGCCTATAATTTATTAGCTGAGAGCCGTTATAAAAAACTGCTGGAATTAGCACTAAAACTTTGTATAATGCGCTCCACTTGATGGTTTTCATCTAATAGATGATTATTCAATCACTGGGGTTGATCTGAGTGAATAAATCAGTATAATACCCCTTCGCCTTAACCATTAGGCGAATTAAATTAGTTAGACAATAGGTCTAACTCAAAAAAACAGCGACTCCGATTGTGAGTCGAACGGTTAAATCATCTCGCTCTGCGTTCCGAATTGGAAGTGCAAGAGGGTGATTTTTTATGTGTCCATTTTAGGAGCTCTGGTCAATGCAGAACCAAAGAATCCGTATCCGCTTAAAAGGATTTGATCATCGTTTGATCGATCAGTCTACTGCGGAAATCGTTGAAACTGCTAAGCGTACAGGCGCACAGGTTCGTGGTCCAATTCCACTACCAACGCGTAAAGAACGTTATACCATTTTGACTTCTCCACACGTTAATAAAGATGCGCGTGATCAGTACGAACTTCGTACTCACAAACGTCTAGTTGACATCGTTGAGCCAACTGAAAAGACTGTAGATGCTCTTATGCGTCTAGATCTTGCTGCTGGTGTTGACGTTCAGATTAGCTTGGGTTAATAAGAGGTTTTCGAGATGGCTATCGGTCTTATCGGTCGTAAAGTGGGTATGACTCGCATCTTCGGTGAAGATGGCGTTTCTCTCCCAGTTACAGTAATTGAAATCACATCTAACCGCGTTACTCAGGTGAAAACCTTAGAAACTGACGGTTACCGTGCTCTTCAAGTTACTACTGGTAACAAAAAAGCTAATCGCATCACTAAGCCAGAAGCAGGTCACTTTGCTAAGGCTGGCGTAGAAGCCGGTCGTGGTTTATGGGAAGTGCGTTTAGCAGATGACGAAGGCGAAGGCATTGAAGTAGGTGCTGAGCTTAATGTTGATATCTTCGCTGACATAGCGAAAGTTGATGTTACTGGTCAATCTAAAGGTAAAGGTTTCCAAGGCGGTATTAAGCGTTGGAACTTCCATGCACAAGATATGACACACGGTAACTCACTGGCACATAGATCCAACGGTTCTATCGGTCAAAACCAAACACCAGGTCGCGTTTTCAAAGGTAAGAAAATGTCTGGCCATATGGGTGCAGAGCGTGTTACTACGCAGAATCTAGACGTTGTACGTGTAGATGCTGAGCGTAACTTGCTATTGGTTAAGGGTGCTGTTCCGGGTGCTACTAATGGCAACCTGATCATCAAGCCTGCCGTTAAAGCTTAGGTCTGAGGAGATAGTAATGGAATTGGTATTGAAAGACGCACAAAGTGCTCTGGAAGTTTCCGAAACTACCTTCGGCCGTGACTTTAATGAAGCACTGGTTCATCAGGTAGTTGTAGCTTACGCTGCAAACGCACGTCAGGGCACTCGTGCTCAAAAGACTCGTGCGGAAGTTATTGGCTCTGGCAAAAAGCCATGGCGCCAAAAAGGTACTGGCCGCGCGCGTGCTGGTACTGTTAAAGGCCCAATCTGGCGTGGCGGTGGCGTAACATTCGCTGCTAAAGCACAAGATCACAGCCAAAAAGTTAACAAGAAGATGTACCGCGGAGCGCTGAAAAGCATTTTCTCTGAGTTGGTACGTCAAGACCGTCTAATCGTGGTTGAGTCGTTTGGTGTTGAAGCTCCTAAAACTAAAGAGCTTAAAGCTAAACTGGCTGAAATGAACCTGGAAGACGTGTTGATTGTTACTCCAGAAATTGACGAGAACTTGTTCTTGGCTGCTCGCAACTTGTACAAAGTTGACGTTCGTGATGTTGCTGGTATTGATCCAGTTAGCCTTATCGCGTTCAACAAAGTACTAGTAACTGCCGATGCTGTTAAGCAAATCGAGGAGATGCTGGGATGATAAGCGAAGAACGTTTGCTAAAAGTTATTCTTGCACCACATATCTCTGAAAAGAGTACTGTTTGTGCAGAAAATAACAACACGGTAGTTTTCCGTGTAGCTATAGACGCTACTAAAGCTGAAATTAAAGCTGCAGTCGCTAAGTTGTTCGAAGTTGAAGTTGATTCAGTTCGCACTCTAGTTAACAAAGGTAAGACCAAGCGTACCGGTGCCCGTATGGGTCGTCGTGTAGATTGGAAAAAAGCCTACGTTACTCTAGCTGAAGGTGCAGACATCGATTTCGTCGGCGCTGAGTAAGCAAAGGAGAATTATCATGGCAGTTATTAAGTGTAAGCCTACCTCTGCTGGTCGTCGCCACTTAGTTAAAGTGGTGAACAAAGACCTGCATAAAGGCAAACCTTTTGCTGGCTTGTTGGCTAAGAAGTCAAAAAGTGGTGGCCGTAATAATACTGGTCGTATCACTGTTCGTCACGTAGGTGGTGGACACAAGCAGCATTACCGTATTGTTGACTTTAAGCGCAACAAAGACGGTATCCCTGCAAAGGTTGAGCGTTTGGAATATGATCCAAACCGCACAGCTAACATCGCACTTGTTTTGTATGCAGATGGTGAGCGTCGTTACATTCTTGCAGCTAAAGGCATGCAAGCTGGAGATAAAATCCAGTCTGGTATCGATGCAGAAATCAAGAGTGGTAACACTCTACCATTACGCAACATTCCAGTAGGTAGCGTTGTTCACGCAGTTGAGATGAAGCCTGGTAAAGGCGCTCAGATCGCTCGTTCAGCAGGTACTTATGTACAAGTTGTAGCTCGTGATGGCGAATACGCTACTCTACGTCTTCGCTCTGGCGAAATGCGTAAAGTACCAGTAGATTGTCGCGCGACATTGGGTGAAGTTGGTAATGCCGAGCATATGCTACGCCAGTTAGGTAAAGCAGGTGCTAAGCGCTGGAGAGGCGTACGCCCAACAGTTCGTGGTGTTGCAATGAACCCAGTAGACCATCCACATGGTGGTGGTGAAGGCCGTACTTCGGGTGGCCGTCATCCAGTATCACCAACGGGTGTCCCAACTAAGGGTTATAAGACTCGTAGTAACAAACGCACCGACAAGTACATTGTACGTCGTCGCAATAAAAAGTAAGAGGATTCGCCATGCCACGTTCTCTCAAGAAAGGTCCATTCATTGACCTGCACTTGCTGAAGAAGGTAGAGAAAGCGATGGAAGCGGGAGACAAGAAGCCTATTAAGACTTGGTCTCGTCGCTCTATGATCATCCCTAATATGATTGGGTTGACCATCGCTGTCCATAATGGTCGTCAGCACGTACCTGTGTTCGTAACTGACGAAATGATCGGCCACAAGCTTGGTGAATTTTCACCAACTCGCACTTATCGCGGCCATGCTGCAGATAAGAAAGCGAAGAAGCGTTAATACGGGAGACATAAGATGGAAGTTTTAGCTAAACATCGTTTTGCCCGTACGTCGCCTCAAAAGTGTCGTTTGGTTGCAGATCAAATCCGTGGACTGCCTGTTGCTAAGGCTCTCGAAATTCTAACTTTCAGCCCTAAGAAAGCTGCAGTACTTGTTAAAAAAGTACTGGACTCTGCAATCGCTAATGCTGAGCACAATGAAGGTGCTGACATTGACGAGTTAAGAGTTGGAGCGATAATGATCGATGAAGGTCCAACAATGAAGCGTATCATGCCACGTGCCAAAGGCCGTGCTGATCGTATAATCAAGCGCACCAGCCACATTACTGTGGTTGTGTCAGATCACTAGGAGTTAGCAATGGGACAGAAAGTACATCCTAATGGTATCCGTCTGGGTATCACTAAGCCTTGGATCTCGACCTGGTACGCTGATAAGTCAGACTATGCCAATAACTTGAGCAGTGACTGGGAAGTGCGTAAGTTTCTTGAAAAGAAACTTAAGCAAGCATCAGTTTCTAAGATTGTTATCGAGCGTCCAGCTAAGAGTGTTCGCGTTACTATCCACACAGCCCGTCCAGGTGTTGTGATTGGTAAGAAAGGTGAAGACGTTGAGAAGCTACGCAACGCAGTTGCTAAGCTAACTGGTATTCCAGCTCAAATTAACATCGCTGAGATCCGTAAGCCTGAGCTAGATGCTAAGCTTGTTGCCGATGGCATCGCTTCGCAGCTAGAGCGTCGTGTTATGTTCCGTCGTGCTATGAAGCGCGCAGTTCAAAATGCAATGCGTCTTGGTGCTAAAGGTATCAAAGTTGAAGTTAGCGGCCGTCTAGGCGGAGCTGAGATTGCGCGTTCTGAGTGGTATCGTGAAGGTCGTGTACCTCTACATACACTGCGTGCTGATATCGACTATTCTACTGCAGAAAGTCACACCCAATACGGTGTGATCGGCGTTAAAGTTTGGGTCTTCAAAGGTGAAGTTCTAGACGGTATCGTTCCTGCACACGAAGAGCCGAAACAGCAGCCGAAGCGTAAGCCTCGCGGTAAATAGGAGAGCTGGCAATGCTGCAACCAAAACGAACTAAGTTTCGCAAAATGTTCAAGGGCCGCAACCGTGGTCTAGCGAACGGCACTGAAGTTAGCTTCGGTGATTTCGGTTTGAAAGCTGTAGGACGTGGTCGTCTTACTGCTCGTCAAATCGAAGCTGCGCGTCGTGCTATGACACGTCACATTAAGCGTCAAGGTCAAATCTGGATCCGCGTTTTCCCTGACAAGCCAATTACCTCTAAGCCTCTTGAAGTGCGTATGGGTAAAGGTAAGGGTAACGTTGAATACTGGGTTTGCCAGATTCAACCAGGTAAGGTTCTTTATGAGATGGATGGTGTATCAGAGGAGTTAGCTCGTGAAGCTTTCGCCCTTGCTGCTGCCAAGCTACCTCTAAAGACTACCTTCGTAACTAAGTCGGTGATGTAATGAAAGCGAGCGAACTAACAGAAAAGAGCGTTGAAGAACTGAACGCTGAACTGCTTGGTCTGCTGCGTGAGCAGTTTAATCTGCGCATGCAACACGCAACTGGTCAGTTGACTCAGACTCATCAGCTGAAAATCGTGCGTCGCAACATTGCGCGCGTTAAGACCATTATTACTTCTAAGGCGGGTGCGTAATGTCTGATAAAATCCGTACTTTGCAGGGTCGTGTACTTAGCAACAAGATGGACAAGTCTATCACTGTAGCTATTGAGCGTAAGGTTAAGCATCCTTTATACGGGAAGTACCTTAAGCGCACTACTAAGATCCATGCACATGACGAAACAAATCAGTGTAATGCTGGCGATGTCGTGACTATTCGCGAATGCCGTCCGCTATCTAAGACTAAGTCTTGGACACTGGTTGAAGTAGTGACAAAGGCCTAAGTTAAATTAGGTTTTTAGCGAAGCGGCTCCTTTAGAGGAGCCGTTTTTATTTTAATACTATCTATTCCCAAAAACGGGTGTTATACTTGCGCGCCATTTTTGACAAAATTATAGTCAAATATTGGCGAAATAGTAGTCCCAATTAGGGATGTGAAGTAACGTTAGCGGAGCATTTACAATGATCCAAATGCAATCTACTCTAGATGTTGCCTGCAACAGTGGCGCTCGTAGAGTTCAGTGTATTAAGGTCTTAGGTGGATCTCACCGTCGTTATGCCGGTATCGGCGACATCATTAAGGTTTCTGTTAAAGAAGCTATTCCTCGCGGTAAAGCGAAGAAAGGTGATGTTTATAGCGCGGTTGTAGTTCGTACTAAGAAAGGCGTTCGTCGTCCAGACGGTTCTGTCATTCGCTTCGATCGGAACGCAGCAGTTTTGCTTAACGCAAACAATGCACCGATTGGTACTCGTATCTTTGGCCCAGTGACGCGTGAATTGCGTAACGAACAATTTATGAAAATTGTTTCTCTGGCACCAGAAGTACTGTAAAGGAGCTTCAAAATGGCAGCTAAAATCCGTCGCGAAGACGAAGTAATAGTACTAGCAGGTAAAGATAAAGGGAAACGTGCAAAAGTTTCTCAGGTTCTTCCAACTGGTAAATTAATTGTTGAAGGCATTAATCTTGTTAAGAAACACCAGAAGCCAAACCCACAATTGGGCGTAGCTGGCGGTATTATTGAGCAAGAAGCACCGATACAAGCATCAAACGTAGCGATTTTCAACTCTGCCACTGGCAAAGCTGATCGCATAGGTTTCCGACTAGAAGACGGTAAGAAAGTTCGTTTCTTTAAGTCTAACAGTGAACTCGTTAAGTAATTGGAGTAAACGATGGCGAAACTGCATGATAAATATCAAGAGACTGTTATTGCAGAACTTTCTAAAAAGTTCGGTTTTACCAGTGTCATGCAAGTCCCTCGGATTGAGAAAATCACCCTAAACATGGGTGTTGGCGAAGCAGTAGCAGATAAGAAAGTTATGGAGCATGCGCTTCGTGACATGACTGCTATCGCTGGTCAAAAGCCAGTAGTGACTGTAGCTCGTAAGTCAGTGGCTGGTTTTAAAATCCGTGATGGCTACCCGATAGGCTGTAAGGTTACACTGCGCGGTGAGCGTATGTGGGAATTCTTAGAGCGTTTAGTTGATATCGCAATCCCGCGTATTCGTGATTTCCGTGGTATGAGCGCTAAGTCGTTCGATGGCCGTGGTAACTACGCAATGGGTGTACGTGAGCAAATTATCTTTCCTGAGATCGAATACGATAAAATCGATAAGATCCGCGGAATGGATATTGTAATCACTACTTCTGCGAAGAATGACGAAGAAGGCCGAGCTCTGCTTGAAGCCTTTAACTTCCCATTCAAGAAATAAGGGTAGCGTAATGGCAAAAAGTTCAATGAAAGCACGTGAAGCAAAACGTGCCAAGCTCGTGGCTAAGTTCGCTGAAAAGCGTCTTGCTCTTAAGGCTACCATTAGCAGCCCAGAGACATCTGAAGATGATCGTTGGGATGCAGTTCTTAAGTTACAAGCTCTACCTCGTGACTCTAGCGCATCGCGTCAGCGTAATCGTTGTAGTCAAACTGGTCGCCCACATGGTTACTTACGCAAATTCGGCCTTAGCCGTATTAAATTGCGTGAAGCTACTATGCGCGGTGAAGTTCCTGGTCTACGCAAGGCCAGCTGGTAAGCACTTGTCACGGAGTAAGCTAATATGAGCATGCAAGATCCTATAGCGGATATGTTAACACGTATTCGTAATGGCCAAGCTGCTAACAAAGTATCAGTATCTATGCCTTCTGCTAAGCTAAAAGTTGCCATCGCGCAAACGCTTAAAGAAGAAGGTTATATCACTGACTACGCCGTAGCAGATGAAACCAAACCTGTCCTAGAAATCACTCTTAAGTATTTCCAAGGCCAGCCAGTTGTTGAGACTATCCAGCGCGTAAGCCGACCTGGTCTTCGTATTTACAAAGGTAAAGACGAACTTCCAAAGGTTATGGGCGGACTGGGTGTCGCAATTGTGTCCACTTCTAAAGGTTTGATGACTGATCGTACTGCCCGCCAAAATGGCATGGGCGGGGAAGTTATCTGCTACGTAGCATAAGGAGCTAGCAATGTCTCGTGTCGCAAAAGCACCAGTCGCTATTCCTGCAGGCGTAGAAGTGACTTTAAACGAACAAACTATCACCGTAAAAGGTACTAAAGGTAGTTTGACTCGAGTAATCAACTCTGAAGTTTCTGTTGTTGTTGAAGACAACGAAATCAAGTGTAGTTCTGTTGAAGGCGTTAAAACTAACGCTCAAGCAGGTACAGCTCGAGCTTTAATCAACAATATGGTTGTTGGTGTATCAGCTGGTTTTGAGAAAAAACTAACTCTAATTGGTGTCGGTTACCGTGCGAAAATCGCTGGTAAAGGCGTTGATTTGACTCTAGGTTTCTCTCACCCACTAGTACATGAACTCCCAGACGGCGTAACAGCTGTATGTCCATCACAAACTGAGATCGTACTTTCGGGTGCAGATAAGCAGTTAGTTGGTCAAGTAGCAGCTGAGATTCGCGGATACCGTCCACCAGAGCCTTATAAAGGTAAAGGTGTTCGTTATTCTGACGAGCAAGTACGTCGTAAAGAGGCTAAGAAGAAGTAGGTAACGCGATATGGATAAGAAAACATCTCGCTTACGCCGCGCAACTCGCGCCCGTAAGAAGATCCAAGAGCTGGGCGTTAATCGTCTGGTTGTACATCGTACACCACGTCACACCTATGCTCAGGTAATTAGTCCTGAGTCACAGGTTTTGGCGGCAGCTTCAACTGCTGAGAAAGCGGTATCAGAGCAACTTAAGTACACAGGCAATGTAGATGCCGCTAAAGCAGTAGGTAAAACTGTTGCAGAGCGTGCTATCGAGAAAGGCGTGACTGTAGTTGCATTCGATCGTTCCGGTTTCAAGTATCACGGACGTGTCGCTGCTCTAGCAGACGCCGCTCGTGAAGCTGGCCTCAAGTTCTAAGGAATGATGAAAAATGGCTAAATTCGAAGCTCAGCAAAAAGATGACCTGCAAGAGAAGTTAGTTGCAGTTAATCGTGTTTCTAAAGTAGTTAAAGGCGGACGTATCTTTAGCTTCACTGCACTAACAGTAGTGGGTGATGGTAACGGTAAAGTCGGTTTTGGCTATGGTAAAGCGCGTGAAGTACCAGCAGCAATTCAGAAAGCAATGGAAAAGGCTCGCCGTAACATTGTTTCTGTAGAACTGATCAATGGTACTCTACACCACCCTGTAAAGGGCCGTCACACTGGTTCGCGTGTTTACATGCAACCAGCCTCTGAAGGTACCGGTATTATCGCCGGTGGTGCAATGCGTGCCGTATTGGAAGTAGCAGGCGTTCATAACGTACTGTCGAAAGCATACGGTTCTACTAACCCGATCAACATCGTTCGCGCAACTGTAGATGCGTTGGTGCACATGAAGTCACCATCACAAATTGCAGCTAAGCGTGGCCTGAATGTTGATGAAATTCGAGGTTAATACACCATGGCTACTAAAACATTTAAAGTAACTCAGACTAAAAGTTCAATCGGCCGCTTACCAAAGCACCGTGCAACTTTACTAGGTCTTGGTCTGCGCCGAATTAACCACACTGTTGAAGTTGAAGATACTCCTTCTACTCGCGGTATGGTTAACAAGGTTTACTACATGGTTAAGGTGGAGGATTAATAATGCGTTTAAATACTCTATCTCCAGCAGCTGGCGCTAAGTCAGCAGCTAAGCGTGTAGGTCGCGGTATCGGTTCAGGCACTGGTAAAACTTGTGGCCGCGGTCACAAGGGTCAGAAGTCTCGTTCAGGCGGCGGCGTTCGCGTCGGTTTCGAGGGTGGTCAAATGCCACTTAAGATTCGTCTACCTAAGTTTGGTTTTACCTCGCGTAAAGCGTTGGTATCAGCAGAAGTTCGCATTAGCGAGCTGGCTAAAGTTAACGGTGATGTTGTCGACTTGAATGCACTGAAAGATGCGAATCTTGTTACTCGCAACATACAGTTTGCTAAAATCGTTCTTTCAGGTACCATTGAGCGCCCAGTGACCGTAAAAGGTCTGAAGGTAACCAAAGGTGCACGTGCAGCTATTGAAGCTGCCGGCGGAAAGATCGAGGAATAATACGTCGATGGCAAAACCAGGACTTGATTTAAAAAGCGCGAAAGGTGGATTTTCTGAACTGAAGACTCGCCTCCTGTTCGTGATTGGTGCGATTATCGTCTTTAGAGCCGGTTCGTTTGTACCAATTCCTGGTATTGACGCTGCTGTATTAGCAGAGCTGTTCAATCAGCAAAAGGGTACTATCTTAGGCATGTTTAACATGTTCTCTGGTGGTGCCCTTGAACGTGCTTCTATCTTTGCATTAGGTATCATGCCGTATATTTCGGCATCGATTATCATGCAGTTGTTGACTGTTGTGCATCCAGCATTAGCCGAACTGAAAAAGGAAGGCGAATCTGGACGTAAGAAAATCAGTCAATATACACGATACGGCACATTGGTCCTGGGTACATTCCAGGCGATCGGTATCGCAACGGGTCTTCCGAACTTAGTCCCAGGTTTAGTAGTAAACCTTGGATTTAGCTTCTACTTCGTTGCAGTTGTGAGTCTAGTAACAGGAACTATGTTCCTTATGTGGCTAGGTGAGCAGATAACCGAACGAGGCATAGGTAATGGTATCTCGATATTAATTTTCGCGGGTATTGTTGCTGGTCTACCATCTGCTATCGGCCAAACGGCTGAACAGGCGCGTCAAGGTGACTTGAACGTACTAGTACTATTGTTGATTGCAGTGATTGTATTTGCTGTAACCTATTTCGTTGTATTTGTAGAACGTGGTCAACGACGTATCGTTGTTAACTACGCTAAGCGTCAGCAGGGCCGTAAGGTTTTCGCAGCGCAAAGCACGCATTTACCGCTTAAGGTTAATATGGCAGGTGTGATCCCGCCAATTTTTGCGTCGAGCATCATTTTGTTCCCAGGCACACTGGCTCAGTGGTTTGGTCAAAATGAGTCTTTATCATGGTTAAGTGATTTTTCACTTGCCGTGTCACCAGGACAACCGCTCTACTCATTATTGTATGCAACAGCGATCATTTTCTTCTGTTTCTTCTATACTGCGTTGGTGTTTAACCCACGTGAGACAGCTGATAACTTGAAGAAGAGTGGTGCGTTTATTCCCGGGATCCGTCCTGGAGAACAGACTTCGCGTTACATTGATAAAGTAATGACCCGCCTGACATTAGCAGGTGCGTTATATATTACCTTTATCTGTTTAATTCCGGAGTTCATGTTAATTACGTGGAAAGTACAGTTCTATTTTGGCGGTACTTCACTACTTATTATGGTAGTCGTAATCATGGACTTCATGGCTCAAGTTCAGACCCACATGATGTCTCATCAGTATGAGTCTGTAATGAAGAAAGCTAATCTAGTTAACAAAGCGAACTTAGATCGCTTTGGCCGCTAAGATAGTTTTCTCGGAGTGATGAAATGAAAGTTCGAGCTTCCGTGAAGAAGATCTGCCGTAATTGCAAGATCGTAAAACGTAGTGGCGTTGTACGCGTGATTTGTGTTGAACCTAAACACAAACAGCGTCAAGGCTAAAAAAATTGGTCAGCCCTGTTCGGGCTGATCAAATATTATTTGCAAAACCGTCGTCTGTCGAGTATCCTACCGGGCTTTTCACAGATGACCATTAACTATTTAAGGAGTGCATAGTGGCCCGTATCGCTGGCATTAACATTCCTGATCATAAGCATACCGTCATTGCATTGACCGGTATTTTCGGCATCGGCCGTACTCGCGCAAGAGCAATCTGCGCGTCTACTTCTGTTGCTGAAGACGCTAAGATCAAGGAATTGAGCGAAGCTCAAATTGATACACTACGCGAAGCAGTTGCTGAATACACTGTAGAAGGTGATTTGCGTCGTGAAGTTTCCATGAACATCAAACGTCTTATGGACCTTGGTTGTTACCGTGGAATTCGTCACCGTCGTAGCCTGCCTCTTCGTGGGCAACGTACTAAGACCAATGCGCGTACGCGTAAAGGTCCACGTAAACCAATTAGAAAGTAACGGGGTAATCCAATATGGCTAAAAGTCCGTCACGTTCTCCGCGTAAGCGTGTACGTAAACAGGTTGCTGATGGTATGGCGCATATCCATGCGTCTTTCAACAACACAATTATTACCATTACTGATCGTCAAGGTAATGCACTATCTTGGGCAACTTCAGGTGGTTCAGGTTTCCGTGGTTCACGTAAATCTACCCCTTTCGCTGCACAGGTTGCTGCTGAGCGTGCAGGTGTTGCTGCTCAGGATTACGGTGTTAAGAACCTTGAAGTTTTTGTAAAGGGTCCTGGCCCAGGACGCGAATCTGCGATTCGTGCACTGAACTCGGTTGGTTACAAGATAACCAATATTACCGATGTGACGCCTATCCCTCATAATGGTTGTCGTCCTCCTAAGAAACGTCGCGTATAACTCGTCGTTTTTAAATAGGATAGTTGGAGAAAGAACATGGCAAGATACTTGGGTCCAAAGCTCAAGCTCAGCCGCAGAGAAGGTACAGACCTTTTCCTAAAAAGCGGCGTGAGAGCAATCGATTCGAAGTGTAAGCTTGAAACTGCACCTGGACAACACGGCGCTCGTAAGACCCGTCTGTCTGAGTATGGTGTTCAGCTACGCGAGAAACAAAAAGTTCGTCGTACTTATGGTGTGCTAGAAAAGCAGTTCCGTAACTACTACAAAGACGCTGCACGTCAAAAAGGTAATACTGGTGAAAACCTACTTACTCTTTTAGAAACCCGTCTTGATAACGTTGTATACCGTATGGGTTTTGGTGCTACTCGCGCTGAATCTCGTCAGTTAGTTAGCCATAAGTCTATTTTGGTTAATGGTAGCGTTGTTAACATTCCATCATTCAAAGTGTCTGCGAATGATGTAATTAGCATTCGTGAGAAGTCTAAGAAGCAAGCGCGTATTATTGCTGCTTTAGAAGTTGCTTCTCAACGCGAAAAGCCAACATGGGTTGAAGTTGATAACACTAAGATGGAAGGTGCTTTCAAGCGTCTACCAGAGCGTAGTGATTTATCTGCGGAAATTAACGAACAGCTTATCGTCGAACTTTACTCTAAGTAAAGTTAACACAAAAGAGAGGACACAATGCAGGGTTCTGTTACAGAATTTCTTAGACCGCGTCTCGTTGATATCGAGCAGGTTAATCCAACACGTGCCAAAGTTACACTTGAGCCGCTAGAACGTGGTTTCGGTCACACTTTAGGTAACGCGTTGCGTCGTATCCTATTGTCGTCTATGCCAGGCTGCGCGGTAACCGAAGTAGAGATTGATGGTGTACTGCATGAATACAGTAGCAAGGAAGGCGTGCAAGAGGATATCCTTGAGATCCTTCTAAACCTTAAAGGTTTAGCAGTGGTTGTTGAAGGGAAAGACGAAGCTATGCTTACTTTAAGTAAGTCAGGCGCAGGCCCTGTTACTGCAGCAGACATTACCCATGATGGTGATGTTACAATCATGAATCCTGACCATGTTATCTGTCATTTAACAGGTAACAATGATGTCAGCATGCGTATCCGCGTAGAGCGTGGTCGCGGTTATGTACCGGCTTCTGCCCGTGCACAAACCGAAGACGATGATCGCCCTATTGGTCGCTTGTTGGTTGATGCTTCTTTCTCACCTGTCGCTCGTATAGCCTACAATGTAGAAGCTGCACGTGTTGAACAGCGTACTGACTTGGATAAACTCGTAATTGATATGACCACAAACGGTACTATCGATCCTGAGGAAGCTATCCGTCGTTCTGCAACCATCTTAGCTGAACAGCTAGATGCGTTCGTTGAGCTTCGTGATGTTACCGAGCCAGAGCAGAAAGAAGAGAAGCCAGAATTCGATCCGATTTTGCTGCGTCCTGTGGACGATTTAGAGCTAACTGTACGTTCAGCTAACTGTTTGAAGGCTGAAGCGATTCACTATATCGGAGATCTGGTACAGCGCACTGAAGTTGAGCTGCTTAAGACACCTAACCTAGGTAAGAAATCTCTTACTGAAATTAAGGATGTTTTGGCTTCTCGCGGACTGTCGCTAGGTATGCGTTTAGAAAACTGGCCTCCAGCCAGTCTTGTAGACGACCTATAAACCAGTTTTTGTACAGATAAGGTAATAAGGATTAGGTCATGCGCCATCGTAAGAGTGGTCGTCAACTAAACCGTAACAGCAGTCATCGTCAAGCTATGTTCCGTAACATGGCAAGCTCTTTAGTCCGTCACGAAGTGATCAAGACTACTGTAGCTAAAGCGAAAGAACTGCGTCGCGTAGTTGAACCTCTAATAACACTTGCTAAGAGTGATAGCGTTGCAAATCGCCGTTTGGCATTTGCTCGTACTCGCGACGCTGAAGTCGTAGGTAAGTTATTTAATGAATTGGGTCCACGCTATCAGGAACGTCCTGGTGGTTACACCCGTATCCTTAAGTGCGGTCTACGTACTGGTGATAAAGCGCCTATGGCATTTATCGAACTAGTAGGTCGCCCTGAAGCTGCTGAAGCTGTTGAAGCTGAAGACGCTGAGTAAATAAGGGTTCATTGTAAAAAGCCGGGCAGATGCCCGGCTTTTTTATATGTCTAATTTGTCCAAATCACTTGTTGTCTAACTTTTTCTGGTATGTGCAGCTTCCATCTTTCCACACCACTTAAGCTAAACATGTACTGTCCTTTCTTATCGTGCAGGTAAGGAATCTTACTCACTGGTGTACCGGAGAGGACTTTCATTGCTAATTTTCCCGCAAGCTGGCCATGTAAGAATCCGTCTAGAACATATCCGCCTACGTTGCCGTTACTTCCTATTGAAAAGTCCCAGAAGCCAAAATGTGGTAAAGGGGAGTTTAGTTTAGTCCACTGCATTATTTGGGCTGGCGATACATAATCTGTATTTTCATCAACAATTGTATGGTGGAGGCCAATAAAAATAGCATCAAATCCTTTAGCTTTAGATGCTTTGATCAATGATTTCCACTCAACGATATTTGTGATTAACTTGAATTCAACGTGTGACCTTCCAATTGTCATAGATAACTTCGATCGGTTAATGTGTTCGATCGTCGCTACTGATGTATGGCTGCTATCAAACAGTACAAGTATTTTTCTTTTAGGTAAGTCTTTAAGGAGCTGGTCTACAAATAATAGGGAACGTTTAAATAAGGGTCTTTCTAGAACGCCAGTAAAGTTTGCTAGTTTATGTATGCCATAGCGCCTAGGATTAGCGTTCATACCCAAAAATATGACTGGAATGTTTGTCTTTCCTAGCCTCTCACTTAAACGGCTTATCGCATTATCATCGGCCAATATTACTAAGTCGGGTTTAAGTGTTAGATATGTGTTCCAAGCTCGTGTTGCAGCATCGTCAAATGCTGTTGCGGGTAATCTTTTCGTATCCATATAGAACTGCTGGATTTTGTGTTTATTACCTATCGCTGACCTTATTCCTTTATTGCAGTGATCTGTCCAAGGGTACTCCTTGTGGTAACTCTCTATGATAAGGATAGAGGCAGCATGAGTGTATGGTGTGCATATACAGGCAAGAAGTAGCAGGAGAAGCTGGAGAGGCGTGCAGCGCATTTAATTTAATCCGCTAATGTCTTTACTTAGTTATAGCTTAAATAGCTCAGTAGGGGAGCTTCAGGCACAAAAAAGGCCTCAAATGAGGCCTTTTAAATTGTTAGCGATTAATAACTCGTTTTCTGACCTTCGTTATAATCAAGCTTTTCATGGCTTTGACCCATAGCTTCTGCAACTTCAGGTGGCATATAGTTTTCATCATGCTTTGCTAGAACTTCAGTGGCTTCAAGTTTGCCACCTTCAATCAAGACACCTTGTGCTACGATACCTTGTCCTTCACGGAAAAGATCTGGAAGAAGATCATCATAAGTTACTATGATCTCTCCGCCGGCTGCATCATGGACGGCAAACTCAACATGTAAGCTGTTTGGATCGCGAACCATAGAGCCTATCGTCACCATACCACCTACGCGGATACGTTGTCCTACTTCTGGCATTACACCTGTATCCTTCTTACCATGAACAATCTCTGTCGGGGTATAGAAGAGATTCAAGTTTGAATTCAATGCGTACAGTAGGAGTGAGGCTATTGCGGCTACACCACCGATTAAAGCTACTGCTAAAGCTAATCTTTTTTTACGTCTCACGTTCACTGTTTATTACTCCGGTTCTCTTTAAGGCGGTCTTCTCGCTGAATCTTTTTTGCTATTTCAGTAAGAACTTTACGCTTCTGTCCCATGCTTTGGATCACCAATAGAGCTAATGAACCAAACGTAACACCATAGGCAAGCCAGACATAAAAGCCATAGCCACCCATATTGAAAAATTCACTTAACGAATCAAATTGCATTATTTAACTCCCTGGCTCTTTGCTAAGGTGCGCACCCAAGGACGCATACTATTGCGAGCTAAAATTTCTGCTCTAAATCTTACTAGTGTTATAGCACCAATCATCATGCCGAACCCTAAGATATTTATTAAGAGAGGATATAGCATCTCTGTCGGCATTGCCGATTTTTCAGTGATTTTAATTGTCGATGGCTGATGTAATGAGCTCCACCATTCAACTGAATACTTAATAATTGGAATGTTAATGACACCAACTATTGCTAGGATACCTGCTGCTCGAGCTGCCAAAACTTTATCTTCAAATGATGCATACAAAGCAATTACACCTAAATAGAGGAACAGTAAGACTAACTCTGCTGTTAATCGTGCATCCCATACCCACCACGTTCCCCACATAGGTTTACCCCATGTCGCGCCAGTTATAAGTGCGATAAAGGTTATCACTGCACCGATAGGAGCTATCGCAGCGGCTGCCCAGTCTGCGGATTTTATTTGCCATACAAGACCAATAAATGCAGATGTTGCCATCCCCATATATGCCGCCATTGACATCGATGCGGCTGGAACATGAATAAAGATTATTCGGTAACTATCCCCTTGTTGGTAATCTGTCGGTGCGAACACTAAACCCCAGATCGAGCCTATGCCGATGAGGGAAAGTGCCAGTACAGAAAACCATGGAAGAAGTTTTCCAGAAAGATTATACGCTCGCTCTGGATCTGCGTAACTATGTAACCATTTCCACATTTAGTTAGTACTCACTCTTAAAGATGCACCAATTGCAAATGGTGCTAACGTTAATGAACCGACCAGCATCGCAGCAATAATTGCGAGGTGACCATCATAAGGTAGATTTAGTCCGGCAGCATCAATGGCCGTCGTAGCAAAAATTAATACCGGGATATAAAGCGGCAGTATTAGCAAGCTTAGTAATACTCCTCCTTTATGTAATCCAACTGTCAAAGCTACCCCTATGGCGCCTAAAAGGCTTAATACAGGTGTACCTAGTGCTAATGTCGCCATAAGTGCACCGTAGCTATTCGACTCAAGGTGTAGGAGTACAGCCAGTAGTGGTGCAACTAATATTAGCGGAACTCCAGTGAGTAACCAGTGAGCTAACACTTTAGCCAAGACCATAAGTGGTAGCGGCTGAGGGCTTAAAAGCATCTGTTCTAAGCTGCCGTCGTTATAATCTGCCTTAAATAATCTTTCTAATGACAGCATTGATGCCAGCAAAGCGGCTACCCAGATAATTCCAGGGGCAACTCTTGAAAGTATTTTTGGTTCTGGTCCAATTGCTAATGGGAAAAGAGTAACCACTAATATAAAAAACAGGAGCGGGTTGAATATATCGCCTTTATGACGAATCGCTATCTGTAGGTCACGCTTTAATAGTGTAAAAAACGCCTGTCTAAAACTGATGCCTTTTTTCATTTTATGACCTTATACAAAGCGATATTCAAGGCTAATCTTACGAAGGATATCGTCACCGATAATCCCCATATCCTGGTGTGTGGTTAAAATTACGCAACCACCGCGCTTTGAGTGAGCAAGAAACAGTTGCTCTAACTCCTCAACGCCCTTTTTATCAATCGCTGTAAAGGGTTCATCTAACAGCCAGATTTTACAGTTGGTATTCCATAGACGTGCTAGAGCCGTGCGTCTATGTTGGCCGGCAGACAGGTGACCCGCTAATGCTTCTTCAAAGCCTGCTAAATTAACTTTTGAAAGGATGTCACGGGTATCAAAGTCATCATAACCACTAATCCTTAAATTGAAGTTAAGATTCTCTTCTGCAGTTAACTCGCTCTTAACACCTGCAAGGTGTCCTAAATAAAGAAGATCATCATTATATTCGTCTCTACAGCGGTTTATATCTTCATTTTTATAATGTACATCACCAGCATAGGGGCGAGATAGGCCTGCAAGAATGCGTAGTAAACTGGTTTTTCCTGAACCATTTGGGCCTTCAATCTGAACGATCTCACCGGCAGTGATCTCAAAGCTAAGCTCGTCGAACAAAATACGCTCTTCACGTATGCAGGTCAGATCATTGGCTGAGATTAGGGTCTTTGTCATTTCTTCTACCACTGAGTCCTCTATATCAAGCCATTAATAAACACAAGGGATCTTAACACAATCCTTTTTAAGCGTTTAGTAATGCTTGATTCTATGTGTCAGCAATTTGATGTGCTTCCAATATTTGAAAGCTTTTAACAAATTAGTTGGAACTTTTTAGTTTTTCTCAAAAGCTCTTTTAACAATTGCTAATATAATATCGAATTTAGCATCTCAATTGTGCTTATATTCTGCAAGCTTTGACTGAAATCACAAAAAGGTGAGATTTAATGAAGTTTGATGTATCCTAGAGTAGCTATAAAATTAGTCTGTCTACTTTTATCAACAGAGTAAAGACGGCATTGAGCTTTGTTAGAATTTGCATTAGGAACATCGAACATGAAAAAACTGTTAGCTATGACTGCAGTCGCTGCTTTGACTTTGTCTGCAAGCGTATCTGCTCAAGATGGTGAAGCTGTATACACTAAGGCATGTCAAGTATGTCACAGTATGGGTGTTGCAGGCGCTCCAAAAGCACATGATGCAGCTGCTTGGGAACCTCGCATCGCACAAGGCCTAGACGCTTTGGTGTCTACAGTTAAAACTGGTAAAGGCGCTATGCCTCCAGGCGGTATGTGTACAGATTGTTCAGATGATGATTACAAAAAGGCAATCGAGTTCATGTCTAAGTAATCTTTGTTTGAGTCTCACTTAGAGACATAAATAAACCGGCTTTTAGCCGGTTTTTTTATGTCTCTAATTTGTTTAATTTAAACGTATAGAGATTAATAATGTTCGCTCGCCATATAGTCCGGGAGAAAATACCTTAAGCTAAGTTTGAGGGGTTTAATCTTCGACGCTAGGCTATTTCATTCAATATATAAACCTCCTCTTCTTATGGAGGTTGAATGTTAAATATAGGACCAAGTAGTAGGTTGAGCGGTTATAAGACAGTAGGTGTAGTATCTAACTGGCTTACAGTGTTCTAGCACCCAATAGGCTAGTCTGGTGCCTAATGAAATTGGTTAATTCCAATGGGAGTCATACAATGCTTAGTTCAGTGCGACTTGAGTAAAACTCTTATTCTATGAAGGTACTATGTAGGCGATGTGAATAGGTTGCTTTCTATTGCGGTAAGTTTTAGCACATAGTGCAGGTCTTATATTGGACTAATGCAATTGATTATTTGTAATAAAAAAGGCCAGCAAATGCTGGCCTCAATACGGGTTAACTTTATTGTTAAATTAGTTAACCTGTGTATCGATGATGAGTTGCGCGGTATCACCAACTTTAACTGATGCTAATCTGCCCTGTAGGTCGCCAGACTGAGGCTTCACAGTACCATGTTTAGAAAGCACTGCAATAATCTCAACATTTTTAGCACCACTGAGTTTAACATCACCACCCATAGAGGTTGTATCGTCTAAAGTAATAGTGGTTGGTAGAGACTTAGCTGACACTTTAACGGCAGCTAAAGGTACTTTAGGACCTTCAGTGTTGCGGGCAAAGATAAATAGCATATCAGTGCTACCAACTTGCTTAAGTAGCTCATCTGAAACAGAGACTTCAACATTTACGGTTTTAGCGACAGCTTCAACATTTGCATGAGCAGCGTCATTTGGCATTTCACCAGTCTCAGCTCCCATTCTCATTTTGGCACTATCAATAGCATTGATGATGGCGCTACGGTCTACATCTTTACGCTCACTATCGAGAATTGTTTGCCAAGCATCGATTGCTGTTTGATAGTTTGCGGTGAAGAAAGCATCCATACCAACTAGCAATAGAGTTGACGGGTCTTCAGGATCAAGTGCTAAAGCTTGCTCAACGATAGCAGTAATTGCTGGTGTCATCTGCTGATTGGCTCTGTAATACATGGCCGTTGCTTTAGGACCTAGAAGCTCTGCATGCGTACCAACTAACTCAATAGCCTGATCGAATGCTTTAATCGCATCATTGTATTGGCTTGCCGAAATATACATGTGGCCAAGACTAAATAGCAGCTGACTATTCTCAGGTTCAGCTTTAGCTTGTGCTTCCATCATTTGTAGGCGTTGCTGCATTATTTGATCGGCATCCATCCCAGCATGGGGGCTGGCAGGTTCAGGTTGATCAAGTTTAGCGTAAGCACCTAACGTGCCGTAGAAGTAACCGGAAAGACCGAGAATAACCACTGACATAGCAACGGGCCAGAGTAGACCTTTAGGCTTAATCTTATTAACAAGTGATTCATCTTCACCCTGCTTCATGTCTTGTAGCAGGCTGACTTCAAGTTCTTTCTTAAGTGCGTCAAATTCTACTTGGTCAAGCAGTTCCTCATCTAGCTCTTTTTCAAGAAAAGCGAGGCGAGTGTTAAATAGTTCTAGGTTCGTTTCTTTACGAACTCCAGCTTCTTCCGTTTGTAGCATCTTCTGCTGACGGAAATGAGGAAACCAAATCAGCACTAGGCTGACTAATACAAAAAGCGCAATAAAAATCCAGAGAGTGGTCATTATTTCTATTTCACATTAGTTAAAAAAAAGCGGATACACCGCTGTGATAAGGATAGGATTATACGGAAAGATTATTCATTGAACAGTAATATAAGGTTATCAATTCGGTAAAAGGTGATAGTTGAGTGCTGGTTCACAGTTCGTTTCTATTTTTTTAAAATGTCTGAAACTTAAGATTCATCTAAGGGTCAGACCATAGAATCTGTCAGTTTTAACACCTGTAACAGTCGCAGCAAATGAGCGAAGAATGAGACAAATGACCCATATTTGTGCGAAAGAAGCAGACAGATACAATAGCAAATACTAAAATGACTCAAAATTTAATCCTTAAGCAGCTAAATTACTTTTCGCTTATGGATGTTGAGTGATTAAATTAGGCGTATGCTTAAACAATTAATCTACAGGACTGAGGAAACCCCATGATCCCAGAATTAGGACACCTTTCGCTGATAATAGGTTTGGCTTTTGCCTTCCTATTAGCCAGTGTTCCTTTAATTGGTGTTGCTCGTAAAGACCAATATTTAGTTCGATATGCCTGGCCTTTAAGCTACGGTATGTTTTTCTTTATTTTTTTATCGGTCATCGTGCTTGGTTATAGTTTTGCCATTGATGACTTCTCTATTGCGTATGTTGCTCATCACTCTAACTCACAGTTACCGATCTTCTTTAAGATTGCGGCTGTATGGGGTGGCCATGAGGGATCGCTGCTGTTCTGGGTTTTCTCTTTGTCAGCTTGGGCCGCGGCGGTAGCCTACTTTAGTAAGTCTATCGAAGAGGTTTTTGTTGCTAGGGTGCTCGCAGTATTAGCAATGATTATAATAGGTTTTACCCTATTTATGATCTTAACCTCGAGCCCATTTGAACGCCTGTTCCCTATTCCTATGGAAGGACGTGACCTTAACCCTATGCTTCAGGATGTTGGTCTTATTTTCCATCCTCCTATGCTTTACCTTGGTTATGTTGGCTTTGCCGTTAGTTTCGCATTCGCTATTGCAGCCTTGATGGGTGGCAGCCTGGATTCAGCTTGGGCTCGTTGGAGTCGTCCTTGGACGCTAGCTGCTTGGGTATTCCTAACAGGTGGTATCTCGCTTGGTTCTTGGTGGGCGTATTATGAACTAGGTTGGGGCGGTTGGTGGTTCTGGGATCCGGTAGAGAATGCTTCATTCATGCCATGGTTGATCGGTACTGCTCTACTTCATTCAGTTATCGTAACTGAGAAGCGTGCTGCTTTCCGCAACTGGACAGTTTTACTCTCTATTACAGCTTTCTCACTCAGTTTATTGGGTACCTTCATTGTACGCTCTGGTGTACTAACCTCTGTGCATTCGTTTGCAGCAGATCCTAGTCGAGGCATGTTTATTCTGCTTCTCTTAGGTTTAGCGGTTGGTGGCTCCTTAACTCTATTTGCTTTCAGAGCAAGTCAGATGAAGAGTCCAGCACGCTTCAACTTACTTTCTAGAGAGACCATGTTGTTAGTGTGTAATATTCTACTAACAGTAGCGTGTGGTACCGTATTACTAGGAACACTTTACCCGCTTCTTATTGATGCACTTAACATGGGTAAGATCTCAGTAGGACCTCCATACTTTAACGCTGTCTTTGTTCCAATCGTACTCGTACTGTTTGTATTTATGGGTGTCGGACCAAATATTCGCTGGAAGAAGTCTAAGGAAGGCGAGTTAAAATCTAAGTTAATCGTACCTGCTGTTATCGCAACTATTGTTGGTGTTGCAGCGCCATTCCTAGCGGGTGGTGAGTTCAACATTTGGGTTATGTTAGGTATAGGTACAGCTACTTGGGTGACACTTACAACTTTGAGAGCGGGCTACGGTCTGATCAAGAGTAAAGATGGCTCAATTAGCCTTGCAAGATTAGGTCGTAGTGAGCTCGGTATGATCATTGCCCACCTAGGTATCGCGGTTTCAGTTGTTGGCGGTACTATGGTGTCTAACTACTCAATAGAAAAGAGTGTTCGAATGGGTCCTGGCATCTCGGAAGAGTTGGCTGGTTACACATTTAACTTCAAGGAAACGCTTAACGTAGTTGGTCCTAACTACACTGCACAGCAGGGGCAAATTGAAGTTACTCAAGATGGCGAGTTTGTAACTCTTTTAAGACCTGACCGTCGTCAGTACAACGTACGTACTATGGATATGACTGAAGCCGGTATTGATTGGGGTCTATTCCGTGACCTTTATGTGACAATGGGTGATCCGATTAGTCGCACAGAGTATGCTGTACGTCTCAACTATAAGCCATTTGTTCGCTGGTTATGGTTCGGAAGTATCTTTATGATGGTTGGTGGCTTCTTTGCGGCATCTGATAAGCGTTACCGCACTAAGAAAGTGACTGAAAAAACTAAAGATGAAGAGAAGGCAAAATTAGCTACGGCTTAACTTGAATTGGGGCAAGTATGAAAAAGCTAGTATTATTTATTCCACTGATCCTAGTGATGGTAATGGGAGTGTTCCTTTATAAGGGACTCTTCCTAAACCCTCAAAAACTGGATTCTGCCCTAGAAGGAAAGCCGATTCCGGCTTTCCAGTTAGAGCGATTGGAAGATAGTAGCGAGATAATTACGAATGAAACTTTAAAAGGGGAAGTCTCTCTCTTAAATGTATGGGCCACTTGGTGTCCATCATGTAAGTATGAGCACCCTTATTTAATGCGATTTGCTAGACAAGAGACCTTACCTATTTACGGTATTAATTATCGTGATGAACGCAGCTTAGCGATCAGAGAGCTAAGTCGTGAGGGGGATCCTTATACTAAGAATATCTTCGATCATGATGGTCGCCTTGGTTTAGATCTTGGTGTATATGGTGCACCAGAAAGTTTCTTAGTGGATCACAATGGTATTATTCGTTACAGATATGCTGGCCCTATCGATCAGCGCGTTTGGAATGAAACATTACTACCTATGATTAAAGAGTTACAAGCTGTGGCTAAGCAAGAGGGGGCATCGTGATTAAATCTATCTTTACTTTAATGGCAGCAGTACTTCTTACGCTAGTCACGGCAAGCGTTAACGCGACACCAGTTGATACTTATCAGTTTAAGTCGGTTGATAATCAGAAGCGTGCGCTTGATTTAGCACATTCATTACGTTGCCCTCAGTGTCAAAACCAGAACTTAATCGATTCCAACTCACCAGTTGCACAAGATCTTCGCCTTGAAGTCTATGAAATGGTTGACGCTGGAAAGAACGATGCAGAAGTCATTGAGTTTATGACGAGTCGTTATGGTGACTTTGTACTTTATAAGCCAAGAATGGAGCCAAAAACTCTCGTTTTATGGTTAGGCCCTTTGGGGTTATTACTTATCGCTTTAGCCATTGGCTTCGTCTTTATACGTAAACAGCGCATCGCCGCTGCAGATGAAGTTGAAATCAGTGCTGAAGAGCAAAATGAGTTGGACAAACTACTCAAGCGAGACGGTAAATGATCAATAGCTTGGCTAAAGTAATCGCGACAGCATTTATTCTATGGGCATCGCTTTCTGTATCAAATGCTGTGGCCTATCCTGGCATGGAAAAGAAAGCAGAAGGTAAGCCATCGAGTATAGATCTGGTTAATGTCTTACCTAAGACTTACCCAATCGATGTTGTACCTTTCAAGAATGCTAAGGGTGAAACTGTCGATTTTAGCCAGTACCGTGGCAAAGTGATTATGGTAAACATGTGGGCGACTTGGTGTCCGCCTTGTGTTCGTGAGTTGCCGGCAATCAAGCGATTAAGCAGTAAGTTCGATAATAGCAAGTTTGAGATTCTACCTATATCAATTGATCTTGAAGGGAAGAAGCAAGTTGAACCTTTTCTAAAAGAACTAGGGATGGAAGACTTTAACTCCTATTATGATGAAAAGCAGAAGCTAGGTCAGGTATTCCCACTGGATACAATCCCTGCGACCTTTATATTAAATAAAGAGGGTGAGCTTCTTGCTTTTGTTCGTACCTTTGTTGATTGGGACGATAAGAAAGCTGTGGAATTAATACAAAGCTTTATTGACCAGCAGTAGATAACGTATTTAATTTGTATAAAAAGGGGCTTTAAGCCCCTTTTTTATATCTGCAATTCGAACAGAAATTCTGACTAATAGTCATAAATCCAGTGGTTTTGTATCTTATATAAACGTATCGGGGGATATATGCTCACTCAGGACGAATATCATCACTTTCTGTAAATAAGTCCTTGCCATCACGGCAGACATCCCTATAATGCGCTCCCACTGACACGGCAAACCAGCCTTCTTAAACAGAAGCTGAAACCCCGTCAGGGCAACAAGTAAGCTAATTAATTTCCTCGTTTTAAACGTTTGAAATTAAATTTTTAAAAGCACTTGACGCCAACAACGGGAAGTGTAGAATACGCCTCCTCAAGCCAGCGACCTAGCGTCAACGGCGGTGCTACTTAGCGCCACGTTCTTTAACAATACGAAACAAGAAATCTGTGTGGACATTCACAGGTATTGAGTTATTCGAAATTGCTTCTTAGGAAGCAATCAAAAAATTTACTCAATGATTGAATGTTCATAGATTCGAACTTAGTTCGAGTCACTTATATAAACAGTATAATTCATTGAGCCGTTCTTCATCCTTAATCGGGTGAGAACAACAAAACTTTAATTGAAGAGTTTGATCATGGCTCAGATTGAACGCTGGCGGCAGGCCTAACACATGCAAGTCGAGCGGAAACAGAGAGGTGCTTGCACCTTTGCTGTCGAGCGGCGGACGGGTGAGTAATGCCTAGATATCTGCCTAGTCGTGGGGGATAACAGTTGGAAACGACTGCTAATACCGCATACGCCCTACGGGGGAAAGGAGGGGACCTTCGGGCCTTTCGCGATTAGATGAGTCTAGGTGGGATTAGCTAGTAGGTAAGGTAATGGCTTACCTAGGCGACGATCCCTAGCT
>NZ_MPHJ01000028.1 GCF_001957125.1 Shewanella sp. UCD-KL12
ACAAACCTCTTTGATGGACTGGTTACGTATTAACCCCATCCAAAGCACGAGCCAGACTGCCTGCTGTGCAGGCAAACGGCGATTACGGATACTTGCCTTGTTGGCTGTGAGTAATGACTGCTCTATCCACTCTGAATCAATAGCCTCCATTACAGAACCATAAGACCCACTTTCTTCAACAGACTCATGAACTAGCTCAAGCTCTTGCGCAAACATAAAAAAATCCCCACCAGAATACTGGTAGGGATTATCTTTCATCTGCAGGATCGTTCAAGTCCTCTTAAACGATCGGCATTAAGTCTTGAGACTGGCTTTTTTATACCTTAATAAAGCTAGCTTAGTGAGGAGACTTAAGCACTTCAGGGTTGATTTGCACACTGCCAAGATCGCTAGATAACCAAACTTCACCGTCACTGATATTGTATTGAAGCTGCATATTACGAGACACAAGCTCTCCCATCTGCTTGACTTCATCCTCAGGAATATTCCAAACTTTTAAATTTTTATATCGCTCAAATGCTTTTTCATTTTGCTGCCACCATATAGGTACTGCACGTCCGCCATATGCGAAAAGCTGAACTTGCTTTGCTCTACCGCTAGCTTTACGAAGCCACTTCTCGTCGCTCTGACCAAACTCTACCCAGAGCTCAATTTCATCACTTAGCGTTTTTTGCCAGAGCTCAGGCTCATCTTCTACACAAAGCCCTTTACTAAACTCAAGGGTTTCACTGGCGTTAAGCGCAAAAGCCAGTAAGCGAACCATCATTCGTGAATCAGTCTCTGAAGGGTGCTGCGCTATCGTCAGTTGATGATCGTGATAATAACCGCGATCCATGTCAGCAATTTGTAGGGTAATTTTGTAAACGGTTGCTTTCGGGGCCATAAGTGTCTATATCTCTCAATTAATTGCCGCTAGTGTAACTCAATTCCACCAACGGCAGAGATATGTCGTTTAATTTTGTGCTATGACGGTATTTAAATCTCACCAGCTTTTAAGTGCTTAGCCATAGGAAAATAAGCTTTAAATTGATTAACTCTTTCTTTATCAGCATATATAAGGCTGCGTTGGCCCGCCTCATATCGCTTGGATAGTTCGCTAAAACTTGGTAGCCCGCCACGTTCAGCATCACGCCGGATAAACTCATTGAGCGTAAAAGGTAGCTCGTCAGAGCAGAATATAAAATCCAGTTTTTGCATTAAAGGCAATGCAGCAATAGGCAGCAAAACGGCTTGAGTCTCAGTATCAATCAGTAATATCTCTCCGTTTATCGACAAGTTGTCGAAGCCACTTTCATAATGCACTGATGTATCTATATCAAACTTGTCCCCATTGGCTTTAAAAAATTGCTCCCAAAACAGTTTTCGCTGTTTGAAATCAGGTAACCTTTGCTGTACATCTTTTCGTTTAGAAGCGACAAAATCAAACAGAGGCGATAATGATTGAGGCAACCACGACTCTAGTCGCGCTCTTAATTCACGGGCAAACACAGGTGCAGCACCAGCAGTACTGATAGCGATTTGAAGACGACCACGATCGATAATAGAAGGCGTGATAAACCGGCACAGCGAAGGGCTATCTACGACGTTTACCCAAATGCCTAACCCATCCGCTACATTGGCTAACTCCGCATTTAGTTTCTCATCCGCAGTCGCAAGATAGACAAGGTCAACACCTTGAATATCAGTTGAGAGGACACTACGATGAATCAGCTTTATACGCCCTTGATCCGCCCACTGGGCCACTTCATCACTGATATCGTTAGCAATGACTACAATTTCAGCTTCTGTCCTAGCCAATAAAGTTAACTTACGGCTAGCCACCTCTCCAGCTCCAACGAGCAAAACTTTTAGCTTCGCGGTGTCAACAAATAGGGGAAAGTACTGCATTGAGGGGCATTCCTAATCTTAAATTTATGAAAAAACAAAGGCTATATGCGGTCAATACACAATTTAAATCGCCTAAACGCCTAGTCTCTTAGGCATTTAGGCACTGACCGGCCTCATAATTAATATAACTCAATAGCTTGAGAGGGGAACTAGCTAGCATCGTTCAGCACTGCATTGCCAACACAACTCAAAACTTGACTCATTCATCTCGTGGCATTTAACACATTGCCATTGGGGACTATCGGCATTGAGTGATTCAAGCAAACTTTTAGCTTGTTCATATTTTGAATCACAAACCCAAAGCTCTACATTTTGTAAATCGACTGGCAGCTCACCGATCCCACCTAGCAAGGCTTCACCACGTAGCTCCACTTCAATACCACTCGTCTCTAACAGGCCCTTCCAGGTATGGGCTTGTAATAAATTACCACCCGCAACGATCCGACTGCGCTCTTCCATGTTTTTCCCTACATCTATTGCTCTTCTGGCAAATTTAAAGGTGTTACATATTAGTTAACTAATACTTGAGTGCCAATATCCTACTGCTAAATACTGAACACTGTCGAGAGTAAATATGGCCAAGAAAATGAATAACTAAGATTTCTGTTTTTACCACTGGAAAAAGCGTCGAATTGAGATGAAGTAACCAATAAAAAACCACCCGAAGGTGGTTTTTTAAATACTTGTTCAGTAGAAAAAGTTTAAGGCATCAGTGCGTCTTGATCCGCGCCTTCTTTTTCGATTTCAAAAAAACGACATCATAAAAATGATGCACGCTTAACAAGAATAGAAAAAGTTTAAGGCATCAATGCGTCTTGATCCGCGCCTTCTTTTTCGATTTCAACAGGCATCATGTGCTCACGATTGATCCCAAGCTTGATTGCTAGGAAACTCGCCACATAGATAGATGAGAATGTACCGACAAATATTCCCATCAATAGCGCCGTTGCGAACCCATGGATCATGGTGCCGCCCTTAAGGAACAGCGCGATAACCACAACGAGAGTCGTACCTGTAGTGATAATAGTACGGCTCATGGTCTGAGTGATTGATGTATTTACAATCTCCTCAGGCTCACCTTTACGGATCTTAAGGAAGTTCTCACGAATACGGTCAAATACAACAATCGTATCGTTCAATGAGTAACCAACAACCGTCAACACCCCCGCAAGTACAGTTAGATCGAAATCTAACTGGAACAGCGAAAACACACCTAAAGTAATGATCACATCATGCGCAAGTGCAGCAACAGAACCTAGTGCTAAACGCCACTCAAAACGGAAAGAAACGTAGATCAAAATACAGATAAGGGCAACTAAAACAGCTAAGCCACCTTGTTCTGCTAACTCTTGACCAATCTGAGGACCCACCATCTCAACACGTTTTTGGATAACTTGCGGATCCAGCTTAGTGGCCGCCTCCATAACGTGCTCTACTTGAGTCTCACTCTTTACGCCATCTTTAACAGGAAGACGAGTGATCACATCACGGCTTGAACCAAAGTTCTGTACCACGACGCCTTCAGTCTCTTCACTGGTTAATTCCTCGCGAAGTGCCTGTAGATTAGCAGTCGATGAAAACTCAAGCTCAACAACCGTACCACCGGTAAAATCTAATCCCCAGTTAATGCCCTTAGTCGCAAGCGACGTTAAAGAACCAATAACTAAAATTAGAGACAAGATACTGATTGGCACAGCATGGCGCAGAAAGTTGATCGAGCCTTTTATTGATAGAATCTGAAACATAATCAACTTTCCTTAAATAGACAGTTTCTTAACGCGCTTACCACCCCAAACAGCGTTAACTATTGAGCGGGTTCCCACGATAGAGGTGAACATAGAGGTCGCAATACCTATCATCAAGGTAACGGCGAAACCTTTCACTGCACCAGTACCTACGGCAAACAAGATAAGTGCTGTCATAAAGGTAGTAATGTTGGCATCAGCGATGGTAGAAAACGCATTTCCATAGCCTTCATGAATCGCCTGCTGAACACTACGACCATTTCTAAGCTCTTCACGAATACGCTCGTAGATAAGTACGTTACCATCTACAGCCATACCGACCGTCAATACCATACCTGCAATACCAGGAAGCGTAAGTACTGCGCCTGGGATCATCGACATCACACCGACAACCATGACTAAGTTAGCCGTCAACGCAAGGTTGGCAATAAGACCAAATCCACGGTAATAAACCAGCATGAATAGAAGTACAACTGCCATACCCCAGATCATCGCCTGCATACCGTTAGCGATATTCTCAGCACCTAAGCTTGGGCCAATGGTACGTTCTTCAACAATAACAACTGGTGCAATCAAAGCACCGGCACGAAGTAGAAGCGCTAAGTTTTGTGCTTCAGCATGATCAAGACCAGTAATAACAAAGTTTCGACCAAGACGCGCTTGAATCGTCGCTACAGAAATAACTTCTTCAATCTTTTGCAGCTTGACACTACCATCCGGATTCTTCTCGCCGTTGTCGACATATTCAATGAACAAGGTCGCCATTGGGTTACCAATGTTATCCTTAGTCACGTTAGAGAAGATTGAACCACCTTTAGAGTCAAGGTTAATACTGACTTGAGGACGGCTATATTCATCAAAAGCTGGCTGTGCGCCTTGAATATGGGTACCAGAAAGCATGACTTCTTTATAAAGCGCTACTTGTCCACCTTGGCGGCGATCATATATCTGAGAATTAGCAGATACGCGACCACTTGCAATAGCAGCTGCATCCGCTTTTTCATCAACCATACGGAATTCAATAGAAGCGGTTGCACCTAGAATCTTCTTAGCACGAGCGGTATCTTGTACACCAGGAAGTTGAACAATAATACGTTCAGCACCTTGACGTTGTACCACAGGTTCAGCAACACCTAACTCATTGACTCGGTTACGAATCGTGGTCATATTCTGCTGTAAAGCCTCTTCTTTAACCTGCTTCAAATAGTTTTCACTAAGGTTGGCAAGTAAGAAGTAATTATCACCCGATGAGATATCAGAAAACACCATGTCATTGCCACGGCTTTTAAGAAAGCGCTCAGCTTTTGCTAGGTTCTCTGCATCGCGGAACTTGATTTCGATACCTCGAGCACTCTCACGAATGCCAGCATAACGAATTCTTTCACCACGAAGATCGGTACGAAAGTCAGCCATCTTAGACTCGGTCATCTTTCGAACGGCTTCGCCCATCTTCACTTCCATCAAGAAGTGAACACCACCACGAAGATCCAGACCAAGCTTCATTGGGCTTCCGCCCATAGTCTCCAACCACTCAGGAGTAGCAGGTGCTAAGTTTAAGGCGACGGTGTATTTGTCCCCCAGCGCATCAGCGATTGCTTCCTTAGCGAGTAACTGCTGATCGCCATCCATCACACGAACTAACAGTTGACCATTTTCAAGCTCTGAACGCTTTATCGCAATATTATTGCTGGTAAGAGCATCATTAACTGTAGACTGAGTTGCTACAGTTACCTCAGCCCCTCGAGTGGCCACTACCTGGACAGCGTAGTCTTCACCGAAGAGATTCGGAATTGCATAGAAAGAACCTACTAAGATGATCAAGGCCACCAATAGGTTTTTCCACATTGGGTATTTATTTAACACACCATCGCCCTCTTGGCTTTAAAGTGACTTGATAGAGCCTTTTGGCAATACAGCCGCAATGTAGTCCTTCTTAATTGTGATTTCAGATGTTTCATTGATAGTCAGCAAAACATAATCGTTTTCGTCACTGATCTTTGCAATCTTACCCAAAATACCACCGCTGGTGAGTACTTCATCACCTTTGCTTAATGAACCCATTAGGTTCTTGTGCTCTTTGACACGCTTTGACTGCGGGCGGAAAATCATAAAGTAGAAGATCAGGCCGAATATAACCAGCATGAAAATTAACTCCATGGTGCCACCAGTTGCTGGAGCATCTGCAGCGTACGCATTTGAAATGAACATAGTTATCTCTTCTTATTAGCAGTAGTTAAAATTAATCGGATAGTTTAGGCACTTCGCGACCTTGACGGGTATAGAAGTCCTCAACAAAGGCGTCTAATGTACCTGTCTCGATTGCGCCGCGCAAACCTTCCATCAACCTTTGGTAATATCTCAGGTTGTGAATGGTGTTTAAACGAGCACCTAAAATTTCGTTGCAACGATCTAAATGGTAAAGATATGCCCGCGAGTAGTTCTTACAGGTATAGCAATCACAAGTAGCATCGAGTGTGGAAGTATCATCACGATGACGCGCATTGCGTATCTTAATCACACCTTCACTGGTAAACAGATGACCGTTTCTAGCATTACGAGTTGGCATGACACAATCAAACATATCAACGCCACGACGTACACCTTCAACGAGATCTTCAGGTTTACCGACCCCCATCAAGTAACGAGGTTTATCTGTAGGAATTTGAGGGCATACATGCTCCAAAATGCGATGCATATCCTCTTTAGGTTCACCTACAGCTAAACCACCGACGGCATAACCGTCAAAACCTATATTAACTAGCCCGTTCAAGCTTTCATCACGTAGGTCTTCGTAGACGCCACCCTGAATGATGCCAAATAACGAGTTAGGGTTTTCTAATTTATCAAACTCATCTCTTGAGCGCTGAGCCCACCGAAGAGACATCTGCATTGATTTACGCGCTTCGTCTTCAGTGGCTGGATACGGAGTGCACTCATCAAAGATCATCACCACATCGCTGCCTAGCGAGCTCTGGATCTGCATCGACTTTTCTGGATCTAAGAAAATTTTCTCGCCATTAATCGGCGAGCGAAAATGCACGCCCTCTTCGGTGATTTTACGAATATCACCTAAGCTAAAGACTTGAAAGCCACCTGAATCGGTTAAGATTGGACGCTGCCAGTTCATAAAATCGTGAAGATCACCATGTTTGCGCATGATCTCTTCACCAGGGCGCAACCAAAGGTGGAAGGTGTTACCTAGAAGAATATCAGCGCCTGTTTCACGCACCTCTTCTGGCGTCATGCCTTTTACAGTGCCGTAGGTACCGACAGGCATAAATGCTGGCGTCTCAACCGTACCACGTTCAAAGATCAATCGACCGCGACGAGCACGGCCATCAGTTGTATCTAATTCAAATTTCATTATTTTCACCTCGCCAGATAAACAGTCTGACTTACTTTTGCTTACACAGAGATTAGTCCTTCCGTATAAGCTGACATTAACACTATAGATAAGGGCAAACTACTGAGTATCAACCCCGTATCATCAAAATATCTTCGCAGAAATCGAAGCTAAAAAAATACCCACCTCATCTTCTGGGTGGGTATTTTAAAGCAATTTGCACTATTAGTTCGGCTTTTTAGTCACAAACATGGCGTCACCATAGCTAAAGAAGCGGTATTTTTGAGCAATCGCGTGTTGATAGGCGTTTTTTACCTCATCAAAACCTGCAAATGCACTCAGCAGCATGATTAACGTCGACTCAGGTAGATGGAAGTTAGTCACCATGGCATCAACGACTTTGAATTCATAACCTGGATAAATAAAGATATCAGTATCACTGCAAAACGCTTCAAGTTCAGCTTCACTGGCTTTGGCTGCACTCTCTAATGAACGAACTGAAGTCGTACCAACTGCAATGACACGGTTCCCTTTCGACTTGGTCGCTATGACTTTATCAACCACCTCTTGGGATACTTCCGCCCACTCAGAGTGCATTTGATGTTCGAGGATATTATCAACCTTAACGGGCTGAAATGTACCAGCGCCAACATGAAGTGTCACAAAGGCAGTATCAACGCCTTTATCAGCTAATGCTTTTAAAATAGTATCGTCGAAATGTAAACCAGCAGTAGGTGCTGCAACCGCACCTGGCGTTTCATTATAAACAGTTTGATAACGCTCTTTATCTGCATCTTCATCAGGACGGTCGATATAGGGGGGTAGCGGCATATGGCCGACCTCCTCGAGCACCTCTAGAATCGTTTTATCAGACAATAACTTTAATTCAAATAGTGCATCATGGCGTTGAACCATAATCATCTCATAGCCACCATCAAGGCAGATAATTGAATCTACTTTTGGGGATTTTGAGCACCTTACATGGGCTAAGAGGCTTTTATCATCTAGCATGCGCTCGACGAGTACTTCAAGCTTACCACCCGTTTGTTTTTTACCAAACAATCGCGCGGGGATCACTCGGGTGTTATTAAACACCATAAGATCGCCAGGGTTGACCAAGTCTAAGATATCAGTGAACTGTTTGTCAGTAACTAGACCACTTTCCCCATCTAAAGAAAGCAATCTTGAAGATGTACGATCGGCGGCAGGATAACGAGCTATTAGCTCATCAGGAAGTTCAAACGAAAAATCAGTCACGCGCATGGTTAGTCTCTGCTTAGCATAAATCCGGCGCTAGTCTATTGGCACAGAGACATAAGATCAACAATCAGTTGTTGCTTTTGCTCTCTTCAAAGGAAGTTGACTGCTCATTGATATCGAAATCCTCTTTACGATAGCTGTGTTGCTCATAAGGGATATCAACTTGAACTCGCTTGCGTTGAGCTTGCTCATTTTTGGTAAACATTTTTGAAAACCAGTTCCACATCATCCTTGATCCTTAAAACCGATAGTTGCAGGAATAAATAGCGATGCACATCCTTAAGAAAGTCCCTGGCCCAAATTTAATTAGGTAAAGCCTTTCTTAGCATCGGGTGGCATGATAACGTGAAACTTGAGTTTTCACCAAGAAAATTAACAAAAACGTCATGAACTTTCTTGCACACCTACATTTAGCCGACAACAGCAATACAAGTCTGGCAGCGAATATCGCAGGCGACTTCGCCAAAGGAAATATCCTTAACTTCCCCAAACACCTACAGCAAGGGCTTTGGTTACATAGACAGATCGATCAGCTGACCGATACCCATGAGTTAACGAAAGAGCTCGTTACTAAATTTCCAAAATCGTTAACCAGAGCCGCTCCCATATTAATAGATCTTAGTTTCGATCATATGCTGGCAAAGTACTGGGATGAGTATCATCACCTCGATTTAGATAAATTTGCAGTGAACGCTTATGATGCCATAGAAGCCTGTGAGCACTTACCAGAGCAACTTCAGCAACTTGCCCCAAGGATACGAAGTGAAAACTGGCTTGTAGCCTATAAAAGTAAAAAGGGGCTTCACCAAACCATTAACTCGGTCTCAAAGCGTGTTTCAAAACCTGAAATTTTTCAAGGGGCAGTTCAAGCTGTAGATAAACTCGACATCGAAATCGAGATAGCATTTAGAACTTTTTACCCTCAACTGATGGCCTACAGTAAAATTTGGACGAGAAAAACACCTGACGAATATTTGTAGCTTTGCGGCATTAGCAGCATAAATCCCCTTTCAGTCAGCCTTTGTAATTTTCAACCTCAATGGTTTTTGTTAGAATTCTCTTTCACAGGAGAATTCATGCAAATATTCACTTATACCCCGCCCGCTATTCCATGGTTAGATATCCGCTATATTGATAGAGATATTATCGTTATCAATAAACCTTCTGGGTTGCTCTCCAACCCTGGGCGCGCTGAAGCTACCTTTGATTGCGCTATCAACAGGGTCCTGCAACGCTATCCAGAAGCTATTCTCGTTCACAGACTTGACTGTGCCACATCCGGAATCATGGTGTTTGCACTCAATAAAAAAGCAGAATCAAATATCAAAACTCAATTTCAAAATCGGTTGAGTAAAAAAACCTATATCGCTGAAGTACAAGGTCAATTAAAAGAGCAGCAAGGTGTCATAGAGTTAGCAATGAAAGCTGATAAGACAAGGCCACCTCTTCAAGAGATAGCGACAGACGGCAAACCCTCTAAGACCTATTTTTCAGTGCTAGAAAAGAGAGCAAAAAGTACATTAGTAGAGCTTAAACCTGTTACAGGAAGAACACATCAGCTTAGGCTGCATATGTTGGCACTTGGACATACCATTTTAGGTGATGAGTTTTACGGTGATGAGGGCGTTGTCGCAGCAGCTGATAGGCTCAGGTTACATGCGATGTCACTAACAATCAGTCACCCCTTCTCTAAAAAAGAGATGACTTTCAAAAGTGCTCACCCTTTTCATAGCAATGAATAAAGAGCGCCATAGCAAAGCATCAGCATGCTAACCCCACGCTGATGCAACAAAATTTTAATCACACATTGATTTGCTAGGCAGCCTTAACGGTATAAAAACACTCGTTAGAATTACAGATTTGCAACTTGCCGTCATCTGACAGCAGAAAATATTCACCAAAAATATTCCCGCCATTGTCCTCTAACTTTAATCCTTCAGCAGTTTTCGTACTAACCATCAGGTCTAAACTATGGCAACCATCACTAGACCAGATCTCAAGGTAGACCTTATCTAACTGCTTATACAAGGTTAATTTATTTGATGTGGCATCACGCTCATCGACCCATCGACCTATCACTTCTCGGCCAGTAAGATCTTTATCCTGCCACCCAAGACGTTTTCGTTTATCCACTACTGACATTTTAATCACCTTGAGTAATTCTCTACTTTCATCTGGGCGATCTGGGTATTGCATGGTTTCAACCATTGAATTCATTTCAATTAACTCCATTGAAACTTGTTATGTTAACGGTTTGTATGGATTTAAAGCTAAGTTGAGATTCTTGATACCTTAACCTGCTTAAATTCAGTGTAGCTTAGTAACTGTATAAAAGTGTATCGCATATGTACAATAAAAATGCGACATAAGTCACTTTATATGCATTGCATTAGTGAAAAATGATTTATTTACTCTAATCATCCGATGAGTACAAAACCTGCATTTGAAACCGCTATTTTTGTTATAACAGTAGCATCATAAAATAATAAACGACCAGATTTCAACTTCAAGCTATTGAAGCTGAAATAATAGTTCGTATACAGCTACCTCCTACAGGAAATATCATGAAAAATGTTGATCGCCGGGGATTCTTAAAAGCCGCAGGTGCCACTACAGCCGGTCTAGTCACTGCGGGCGTGTCACTACGCTCTGCAGCTGAAACACTTGCTAACCCACAATCATCTAAGACAATGCCAAGAAAGCCCTCTAGCAAATCAGTTATGGGCCTTACCGTTCCTAAAATGGAAACCGTTAGAGTGGGGTTTATCGGCGTTGGACAACGAGGATACGGTCATGTTAAGCACTTTTGTCACTTAGACGGTGTTGAAATCATCGCTATCTGTGATACCCACGAAGAAGTGTTGAACCGTTCAGTTAAATTTGTCACTGAGCAAGGACTGAAAACACCTGCAACCTATACTGGCAATAATCATGCTTACAAAGAGATGCTACAACGAGATGACATAGATATAGTGATTATCTCTACCCCATGGAAATGGCACGCGCCTATGGCAATAGACACTATGGAAAACGGTAAACACGCCTTTGTAGAGGTTCCCTTAGCCATGACAGTCGAAGAGTGCTGGCAAGTTATCAATACCGCAGAGCGTACTCAAAAAAATTGCATGATGATGGAAAACGTCAATTATGGACGAGGTGAACTCATGGTGCTAAATATGGTTCGTCAGGGTGTATTTGGTGAGCTTTTACATGGAGAAGCTGCATATATTCATGAACTTCGTTGGCAGATGAAAGAGATTAATCATAAAACGGGTTCATGGCGTACTGATTGGCACGCTAAACGAAACGGTAATCTATACCCAACTCATGGTTTAGGGCCTGTTTCTCAATATATGAATATTAACCGTGGTGACAGGTTTGATTACCTCACCTCAATGAGCTCTCCAGCACTTGGCCGTGCTATGTATGCCCAGCGTGAATTTCCTGATGAACACCAACGTAATCAATTGAACTACATTAATGGCGATATGAGTACCACGCTCATCAAAACGATAAAAGGCCGGACGATAATGGTTCAACATGACACCACAACGCCTCGCCCTTATAGTCGCCATAACTTAATCCAAGGAACCAATGGTGTATTTGCCGGTTTCCCCAATCGGATCGCACTAGAAAATGGCTCACTCGCCATTGACGAAAAAGGTGAGCCACTCAGTTATCACAAGTGGGATATGGATATGGCAAAGTGGTACGATAAATATGATCATCCATTGTGGCAACGTATGGGTAAAGAAGCTGAAAAAAATGGCGGACACGGCGGAATGGATTTCTTAATGCTTTGGCGAATGGTCTATTGCTTAAGGAATGGCGAAGCCTTAGATCAGGATGTTTATGATGGTGCAAGCTGGTCTGTAGTCAATATTCTTAGCGAGCAATCACTAGACAACCGCAGCAACTCTGTTACCTTTCCTGATTTTACTCGCGGGGAGTGGAAAACTGGCACACCATTGCCAATTGTTACAGCTTAATAAAAAGCTCCTAGGCTTTATCACCTAGGAGCTTTTAGCTTTATGACGCTCTACTTAATCTAACTATTTGATGATGCCTTATTCTCAGCAGCTTCACACGCTGCAGCGGTAAAGATCACATCAGTTGAACTGTTCAGTCCAGTTTCAGCAGAGTCTTGAATCACACCGATAATAAAGCCAACGGCAACAACTTGCATCGCTACATCGTTTGATATTCCAAATAAGCTACAGGCGAGTGGAATAAGCAGTAGTGAGCCTCCTGCTACACCCGATGCACCACATGCAGACACTGCAGCGACAACACTTAATAAGATGGCTGTCAGCATATCGACTTGAATGCCCATTGTGTGCACAGCTGCAAGCGTTAACACTGTGATAGTGATAGCGGCTCCGCCCATGTTAATCGTGGCACCCAGCGGAATTGACACTGAGTAGGTATCTTCATGTAACTTAAGCTTGTCACACAACGCCATATTAACTGGAATGTTTGCAGCACTTGAGCGAGTAAAAAATGCCGTAACGCCACTTTCACGTAAACAGGTTAATACTAGCGGATATGGGTTGCGTCTAATTTTTATATAAACAATTAGCGGATTCACGACTAAAGCAATAATAGCCATGGCCCCGAGTAACACTGCTAGCAGCTGAGCATAACCGGCAATAGCGGCAAAACCAGTTTCAGCGAATGTTGCAGCAACTAAACCAAAGATACCAATAGGTGCCAGACGAATAATAAAGCGAACCATCTGAGAGATACCATGGCTCACATCAGAAAATACCTGCTTCGTTGAATCACTCGCATGATGGAGCGCTAATCCTAAACCTACACCCCAAGCCAAAATACCGATGTAATTGCCGGTCATTAATGCATTAACAGGGTTATCAACCAATTTAAATAACAGAGTATGCATCACCTCACCGATTCCCTCCGGAGGAGTCGCTCCCTCTGCCCCGGTCGCCAGTACTAAGGTGGTTGGGAACGCAAAGCTCATCAACACTGCTGTTAATGCTGCAGCAAAGGTGCCAAATAAGTAGAGAATAACAATTGGACGCATATTCGTTTTAGCATTCTTCTTTTGATTGGCAATGGATGCCGCAACTAAGATAAACACTAAAATAGGCGCAATTGCCTTTAATGCCCCAACAAAGAGACCTCCAAGAAAAGAGACACTTTGTGCAGCACTTTGAGAGAAAGTCGCCACTAAAATACCAGCGATAATTCCGAATAAAATTTGCAGCACTAAGCTGCCGTTAGCGAGTCGCGCTAACAGAGAGCGATTTTCATTCATTAGTTTGCCTGTTCATTATTATATTTTATTTGTTGTTTACAATCTAAAGCTGTAACCCTAGCGAATTACTTACACTAATCACGCTTTGATTGATATTCCTTCACAGGGTGTTGTATCTAACCTGACTACACATGTCTAGTATTACAGTGTAAACAGCTGACTATATTACCCATTAGCAGCATCATATTAACAGAATACTAAACATTAGCGTTTCGTTGTTCTGCACCACGTAGCATTGCACTGATCAATTCATGAGCATCAAACTTAGTTAATGCTTCATTGGCACCAACTTGATGAGCTTGGCTAACACTGATCTCGCTGGAAAGCGATGTATGTAAAATAATATACGCTGAAGCTAATGACGGCGTATTTTTAACTTCAAAGGCTAACTCATATCCATCAAGCCCAGGCATCTCAATATCACTAACCAGTAGATCGATCCCCATGCCATCTTTTTCTGCTTGCTCCATAATCGACAGTGCATCGCGACCATCGGATGTAACTTGATAAGGGATATTGATACTGTCTAGTGCATCAGACAACTGCTTACGTGCAACCTTTGAGTCATCAACGAGCAAAATATTAAGAGGCTTAAGCTTTTCACGCTGTACATCGGTTAAAATGGCGCGAGTTGTCTCAGGGCTAGGTGGGTATATCTTGGACAGCAGTAACTCTACATCGAGTAGCTGCACAAGTTGCTCCTCAAAGTGAGTCACTCCTGTGAGATAGGCATTACGGCCTAAATTGTCAGGAGGTGATTCGATATCTCGCCAATTGCACTCTATGATTTTATCGATAGATCTGACCAAGAAGCCAATCACCATACGTTGGCAGTCAGTGATAATAATGTAACTTTTTGCCAACTCCTCCTCTGTAATAGGAAGATAGCCAACAGCACAGGCCATATCAATAATAGGAATGGTATTCCCTCTAATTGTCGCTGCGCCCATAATCGTAGAATGTGATTGCGGGATTGCGCTTAAAGGGGTATAGGGGACCAGCTCTCGGATCTTAAGTGTACCAAGCGCGAACAATTGTGTCTGTGACAGACGAAAAAGCAATAAGCCCTGGGATTGGCTAGCCTTACTCTTCATTAGTGTACCAAATTGAAACAAAGTAATGATGTAAGTTTAATCTACCACAGTGGAAATAAGATGACACCAATCAAAATAGGGTAAACTAGCTCTCAACTACCGCTTTTATAGCTGAGACTCGATAGGAAATAATGCAAGAAAATCAGCCATAAACTTACGCCAAAAACCAGCATCAGGCTCAGCATATATCGTAATACCTTTTTCCTCGTCTAACCATATTAGCTCATTATCCTCAAGCCCAAGCTTATAAGCTGTTTCCGGCAAGCTGTTTTTTAATCCCACCACAACCTCATTTGAAAAGCTGGCATTATGGAACATGATCCCCATCTCTGTATTGATATGGGCGGATCTTGGATCAAAATTAAACGAGCCAACAAAAATTGACTCACTATCTATAATGAAAGTCTTGGCATGTAAACTAGAACGAGAGCTGACGGACCATGATTTTGGCTTCTTTTTAGGATCGGCCTTCACTTCATATAATTCAATACCAGCTTCAAGTAGCGACTGGCGATAACCTTGATAACCAGCATGAACAGCAAGTACATCGGTTGCCGCTAAACTATTGGTGATAATAGTGATATCTATACCTAAGCCCGCAGCTTGAACCAAACTCTTTGTGCCCTCTCTTGTAGGTACAAAATAGGGAGAGACGATTAATACTTCTTTTTCAGCTTTAGAGAGAAACTTAGAGAGGTCGGCGAGTAACCACTCTTCTTTAGCCTGCTTGCGTGCTTTCTTGGGAGGATCAAAAACGACTTCACTCTCACCCCAGTACCAGTTGAGCGAGTTATCCTGAATTTGTTGTAGAAGCTGGCTTAACTTTAAACGGCTCACATATTCATTGCTTTCGAAAGCTTCACGCTCAAGCTCTAGCAAACTGCCAAGTTTGGCTAGGTCTTCATTAGGCAACATACCAGTGTTTAATGCTTCTATGGGATAACTCACATCAGCATTCCAATATTGATCAAATTGCTTTGAAACTTCATCAACCGCGTCACCGATAACCATGAGGTCAAAATCACCAAAGTCTACTTCTTCATTATTTGAGAAGTACTCGTTACCTATATTGCGCCCACCAACAATCGTTGCAGAATTATCTACAGTTAAAGACTTATTGTGCATTCTGCGATTCATTCGTGAGAAGCCCGTTAAAAACTCAATCCCTCTTAGGCCTCTAGAAAATGAGGGGTTAAAAAGCTGAACCTCAATATTGGGATGACTGGCTATATTAATCAAACCTTGGTCTAAGCGTTTAGTTGTCAGGTCATCTAATAAAATTCTGACTCGGACGCCACGCTCAGCAGCATCAAGAAGATGCCAAAGAAGTAACTTGCCGGTATCATCGCTACGATAAATATAATATTGAAGATCGATACTCGTATTCGCAGACTTGATCAGAGCCAACCTACCGATAAAAGCATCGAGACCATTAACTAAGGGAATGACACCAGCTTTACCAGGGTGCTGGCGAACGAGCGGTTCGACATAATTAGCTAATGGTGAGTCCACTTTGGGAGAAAGGCGAAAACTGGTCGATTTATCGGTTTGAACGGGCGCGCTGCTACACGCAGACAACAGAAGAAATAAAACTGAAAACACACCCAAATGCAGTCTACTTATTGCCATCCTAGCTCCTGTTGCCTTCCTCGATATTTATGGATTAATCTTGCAAAGCATATAGCACATCAAATGCGAACTGATCCCAGCCCTCAGCACTAAATGCGATATCTCGAACAGATCGAACTTGGCTTACTGCGTGTAATGGAGCTGCACCATTTTCCATCAAATAATATGCCATTATCAAACCCGTTCTATCTTTTCCTGAGCGACAATGAATCATCACAGGCGTATCGGTCTGCTCACACTCTCTGATAAATGCTAATGCTTTAGGCAACTGTGCTACACACAAGGCTAAATCATCTTCCTTTGGCGGAATATTATTGGAAAACGGAATACACGCGTAGTGCAGACCCGCATCAATAAATGCTTGAGGTTCACACTTCTCACCACCATTAACAGAAAGCACAGCGCCAATTCCACAGCGCTTTATCTCGTTAAGATCCCACGCATCCTTGTTAGGTCCACTGCGTCCAGCAATTTTGTCTTCAACTAACCAAAACAGATGCTGCATAACCTTTACCTACTAAATAAAATTTCAAATAAATCAGCACACTTTTATAATCAACATGATTAAATTAATTATAAAATCGAGTACCATCAAACACGATTAGCGTAATAGCTAGGATTACTTTTTTGCCCATAATTCTGCGTTAACCTTAGGCTGCCGATTACGCTTCTTTTTCCCCATGCCCTCAGGTGCAGCCATAGGTTTAATCTCTCGCGATGGGCAATCTATTGGGGCCTCTTCATCGGCTTCAAAACCTTCAATTTGCTCGCGTTCAAGCTTAATCTTATTCTTCTTTTCAATGATCTTGAAATGATGATATTCATCATGTGATATCAAGGATAAAGCAAGACCTGCTTCTCCAGCACGTCCACTTCGACCAATGCGATGCATATAATCTGCAGGGCTTCGCGGGAGCTCATAGTTAATAACAACAGGGAGCTTATCGATGTCGATACCGCGAGCTGCTATATCGGTAGCGATTAACACGTGCGTTTCACCACTCTTGAATGCTTCAAGCACTTTAGTTCTTGCCCCTTGGGACTTATCACTGTGAAATATTTGTGCTGCAACACCCGCTTTAGCTAGCTTTTGTTCGAGTCGATTACACGTGTTCTTTGCACTTGCAAAGACTAAAACCTGTCGCCAATTATTCTCTTTAATAAGATGTGCGAGTAATGCCGTTTTACGGTTTCGATTAACCGTATACACCTGCTGTGTGATGCTCGCTTTCTCTTCAGATTGGATCTGAATTTCGACAGCTGATGTGAGTAAGCTATCTGTAAGCGTCTTCACTTCTTCAGGAAAAGTGGCAGAGAAAAGCAATGTTTGCTTGTGTTTAGGAAGTAATGCAAGTATTTGATTCAATTCCTCAGTAAAGCCAAGGCTTAGCATACGATCTGCTTCATCAAGTACTAAAGTTTTTACATTTTCAAGCTTGATAGCATTGCTTGATATAAGATCAAGCAGTCGACCAGGCGTTGCGACTAAAACATCAGCACCACCTCGCATTGCCAACATTTGTGTATTTGCAGATACTCCGCCAAATACCGCCTCAACTTTTAATCTAGGCTTGATTAGCTGCCCATAGCTTTTAAAGCTATCCGCGACTTGTACGGCGAGCTCACGTGTAGGTACTAATACAAGTGAAGTGACCTGATTACCTTTAGCGACACTTGCTTTGCTTTTTGCCAATTTATGCAACATAGGCAGAGCAAACGCTGCAGTTTTCCCTGAACCTGTTATCGCTCCAGCTAACAGGTTCTTGCCTGCTAAGATAGCTGGGATAGCCTTGGCTTGAACTAAGGTCGGCTGAGTGTATTCAAGTAACGCGATGCGCTTTAACAGTTCCGGGATTAACCCAAGTTGTTCGAATGAGCTTGTAAGTTTAGTTTTTGAGGAGTCGACTTGGGTCATAGAATAGGAGAGATCCGTTAAAAAGAGCCTGATATTAAATATGGCGCATATTCTACGCTAGATCAGCTGGGAAAGCTGTTTAATTTAGCCTTAGCAACGAGAGCTGTATTCCAGAGACGGCTAATCATTAAAATTACCCGAGTTATGACAACTTAAATCCATTTACCTGCTCTACGTCTAACAAAGACTTTTTCATATCTAAGCCATGAGCATAACCAGTTAAACTACCATTTTTGCCTATCACTCTATGGCAAGGAATGATAATTGCGATTGAGTTAGCGCCATTAGCAGCGCCAACGGCTCTTACTGCTTTAGGTCTATTAATACGATTGGCAATATCGCCATAACAGCAAGTTGCCCCATACTCTACCGCTAGTAATGCTTGCCACACCTCTTTTTGAAATTGCGTTCCTTTTGGGGCAAGCGCCATAGTGAAATGCTGACGATGCCCAGCAAAGTACTCCTCTAATTGCTGCTGGGTAATCGCAAGGTGATCATAAGCTTTACTATTAAACTCACTGCACTCAGTTAATTCCTGTAGATGTTCAGCTAACCGTAGATGAGTTAAGCCACACTCATTGGCTTGAATATAAAGTTCGCCGACTGGAGAGCTAATATTTTTCGACGCAATGCCCTTCTCATTTCGAAGAATATCTTCGTTTACTTCAACAAAATTAAGATTTAGATTTAATCCACTCATGATAAATTCCATAGTTGAAATGTAAGGTAGCTTCCCCAGGGAGACACTTGTTCAGCTAGCAGCTTAGTTAATTCGGCATAATCGCTTGTTGGTAACACAGCTTGATTAAACATCAATGACTCAGAAGCTTTAGGCGCTGTAGACTGATTGCGCTCTTCATAAAGCTTAAGTACTCGTTTCTTTACAACAAGATCAGAGCAAAGCAACACATTAGGATCCCCTAGCCCTCTCATCTTGGCATAAGCAATTGTCCAAGGTCCTATCCCTTTAATGGATAACCAATCCTCTACATCGCCATTAGGATGTTCACTGACATATTGACCCAGCGCATTGAGTGCCGCTTTCCTTGCGCCAGGCATTTTAAGCTCATTAAGCGGAGCTGTTGCTATAGCTTGCGGAGTTGGAAATAAAATGACTTCCTTATCAGCAACTTTTAGTCTCTTACCATAAGTTTCAACGAGTTGATTAAGTAATTTTGTAGCTTGAATGATACTGACCTGCTGGCCAAGCACTGCTCGACAACCAGCCTCAAACAGTGACCAAGTACCAGGCAGTCTCAAGCCTGTAATGAGCTTGTCACCCAGGATTGAACTTGACGTAATTGCAGCTTCTACTTGTGTCATATCCGCGTCTAGATCTAATAGCCTTTTGATATGACCCACTACATCCTTTAGATTCGATAGCTCATCACTGCTAGATAAATAGATAGATACGTTGAAGCCATGCTTATCCGCTTCATGAGTCGCTTCAAAATAGCCAGATACGTTATCTAGTTGAAAGCTCCTACCATAACCGCAGTTTTCAACTACCCACTCCATACCTTCAACCATACGCACTTGATGAAATGCCAACTGTTTATCCCAATCTAGTGGCGGCCTATATGAAAAAAACAGTGATAGTGCGACCCCAGATTTATCCGATAAATTAAATTGCTTTTCATCGTAGTTCACAGCTTGCTTTCGTAGTGCTGATGGCGTTAATTTCAGGCTTGCTTTAAATGACTCATTGAACCGTCTAACACTGTTAAAACCAGATGCGAATGCGACTTGAGTTACCGGTAAATCAGTTTGATGCAATAATTGCTTAGCGAACATCAAATCCCGAAACTGAGCATATCTTTTAGGTGATGTACCGAAATTATCAGTGAATAGCTGTCGCAGATATCGACTAGAAACCCCTAATTTATCAGCAAGTGCTTCAATGGTAATAGCATCGGGTCCTGACAGTACGCCAGACTCCACTAATGCAAGCGCCCGCTCTATGCTAGTTCTCGTGCCTTTCCAAGCGCTAGAGTTTGGCGCGCTATCCGGACGACATCGCAAACATGGTCTTAAGCCTGCAGTGATAGCGCTAATAGCGGAATCAAAGTAGCGAACATTTTTTTCTTTTGGCGCCACAGCAGGACAGATTGGTCGGCAAAAAATGCCTGTGGTTAATACTCCGATAAAAAACTTGCCATCGAAACGAGAATCGCGAGCTAATCTGGCCTTACGATAAGATTCATTAGAAAGTTGCTTGCATGGTTGATTCATAGAAAGTGAAGTACGAAAACGGATAATAGACCCACTTTACTGAATTTGTTTGCTATCGACTAGCGGAAAACGGAACCCAACAAAGGCAAAGTTAATATAAAGCTAATACAAGGTTAACTCTACGCAGTAATGTACGATATGCTATCAACCAATAAAATTCTCACCATGACAGAGATAGCGATGTTTAAAAATTTTGAGAACTGGGTTGATCCCCTCCCGCCTGCAGAACCTGAGCAGCCCCCGAAGGGTATCTATGCTTTTTGTCGTCACTACACTAAAGGTTTTGAACGTCCGCTCATTTTAATGTCTATTTTAACCGCTATTTTAGCTGTTTTAGAGGTGTCATTATTTGGATTTATGGGCCAACTTGTCGACTTATTAGTGGCCAATGATCCAGAGACCTTATTTGAAAATGAAGGTAAACGACTCATAGGGATGACAATCTTAGTGTTAGTCGTGATCCCAGCTATTGTCCTGTTACACGCGCTGATTGTTTATCAAGGCTTATTGGGTAACTATCCTATGTCTATTAGATGGTTAGCTCATAGATATTTACTTAAACAAAGTGTCTCATTTTATCAAAATGACTTCGCAGGCCGAATAGCAACTAAAGTCATGCAGACTTCTCTAGCGGTACGAGAGACAGTCACTAAATTATTAGATGTACTTGTCTACATATTGGTCTACTTTACCTCGATGATCGTTATGATTGCTAATTCAGATCTACGCTTAATGCTACCAATGTTAATTTGGCTTGCCTTATATATTGGCCTGCAAATGAAGTTTTTACCAAAGCTTAAACAAGTCTCTACCGAGCAAGCAGATGCACGTTCAAATATGACTGGTCGTATCGTAGACAGTTACACTAACATCACTACTGTGAAGCTATTTTCTCACACCCAGAAAGAAGCAGACTATGCTCAAGGGAGTATGAAAACCTTTCTGCACACTGTATATAGGCAGATGCGACTCGTGACCGGCATCAATGTCAGTGTTCAAATCATAAACTATTTACTTGCCTTCACGATTGCAGCAGTCTCTATCTGGCTGTGGACATCTAGCGCGATCACCGTTGGTGCTATCGCAATTGCGATAAGCCTCGCTCTCAGACTGAATGGCATGTCTCAATGGATAATGTGGGAGATCAGTTCACTGTTTGAAAATATTGGCACTGTGGCTGATGGCATGAATACCTTATCTAAGCCTACAGAAATTGAAGATCAAAAAGATGCACAGCCTATGTATGTCAAACATGGAGCTATCGACTTTACCAATGTGAGTTTCCACTATGGTGAAGCCAGCGGCGTTATAGATAACTTGAACCTCAATATCAAACCCGGTGAAAAAGTCGGCCTGGTGGGTCGCTCAGGTGCAGGCAAGTCAACGTTAGTTAACTTGCTTATGCGCTTTTATGATGTAGAGCAAGGCAACATTCAAATAGATAAGCAAGACATTGCTCAAGTTCAACAAGATTCATTACGTGCCAATATTGGTATGGTAACCCAAGATACCTCATTACTGCATAGATCTATCCGTGAAAACATACTTTACGGTCACCCTGACGCTTCTGAAGAGGAGCTAATGGAAGCAATCAAATTAGCTCAAGCCTATGACTTTATTCAAACCCTCTCAGATCCAGATGGCAATATTGGCCTTGATGCACAAGTTGGTGAACGAGGAGTCAAGCTATCTGGCGGCCAGAGGCAACGTATCGCAATCGCCAGAGTCTTATTAAAAAATGCCCCCATACTGCTACTCGACGAAGCAACTTCGGCACTAGACTCTGAAGTTGAAGCTGCAATTCAAGAAAGCTTATATCAACTCATGGAAGGCAAAACTGTAATCGCAATCGCTCACAGACTATCCACGATTGCTGCGATGGATAGGTTAATTGTTTTAGATGAAGGCAAAATTGTAGAGCAAGGCACGCACTTAGAGCTAATCAACCATGGTGGAATTTATGCCCAGCTTTGGGCGCATCAGACTGGTGGATTCCTCGGCATTGACTAGTCAATACAAGGACTCAAACAGCCATCCTTGAGATGGCTTTTTATTACCTGTTTTAATCAGTTCATCCACTGAACGAAAGCAGTACCAAACTACAAGTATCCACTCCTAGATTATGCCTGTTGAATCAGTACTCAGATAAGCACGCCTCATAGGTAGCTAATAGAGCCAGACGATTTATCCTTCAGACATGTATAACAAATATTTTATTGGATATTAGCAGATACCCACAGCTCTCAAATCGTAAAATAAGTAAGAAGCAGCTTCAACACCAACACCAACACCAACACCAACACCAAAGTGTATCGATAATATGCTATTAGTGGAAAACAGATAGTCGAAAACAGATTAATTAATAAATTTTAAACACAAAAAAACCACCTATAAGGTGGTTTAAATGTTTGCTCAACCTAAAGAAGCTGAACAATGAATATATGGTGGAGCCTAGCGGGATCGAACCGCTGACCTCAACACTGCCAGTGTTGCGCTCTCCCAGCTGAGCTAAGGCCCCATTTCACGTATTAAACATGAAATTCAAAATAATGGTATCCCCAAGGGGATTCGAACCCCTGTTACCGCCGTGAAAGGGCGGTGTCCTAGGCCTCTAGACGATGGGGACCCGGACTGCATTAGACTCTGCAAAGAGTGAATACTCGTTAAGTTTTGTAGGCTAAAACTCAACGCTTTGTAAATAGTGGTATCCCCAAGGGGATTCGAACCCCTGTTACCGCCGTGAAAGGGCGGTGTCCTAGGCCTCTAGACGATGGGGACCCGGACTGCATTAGACTCTGCAAAGAGTGAATACTCATTAAGTTTTGTAGGCTAAAACTCAACGCTTTGTAAATAGTGGTATCCCCAAGGGGATTCGAACCCCTGTTACCGCCGTGAAAGGGCGGTGTCCTAGGCCTCTAGACGATGGGGACCCGGACTGCATTAGACTCTGCAAAGAGTGAATACTCATTAAGTTTTGTAGGCTAAAACTCAACGCTTTGTAAATAGTGGTATCCCCAAGGGGATTCGAACCCCTGTTACCGCCGTGAAAGGGCGGTGTCCTAGGCCTCT
>NZ_MPHJ01000029.1 GCF_001957125.1 Shewanella sp. UCD-KL12
ACAACTGGGATTTGCCAGATGGACACGGTACGGTGGATTTGGAGATTGACAGCGGGAAGGAAAAGAAAAAACGTAAAAAGTAAGGTAAGACAATCCAGTTCTTGCTTTGTTATAGAGGCTAAATATAGTTTAGATTCTTAAGTTTATTGATCTAAATGCAACTTAGTAGAGGGAGCTGACTCATTCAGACCATCGCTACTTTGAGCTGTAATAGCTGAGAAGCTCACAAAAAAGCTCTTTGGTATAACGTTACTAATTGTTGAGGCTTTTAAATTTTAGGCAACGAATGCCAATCATCACTTATCAAAACCACACAATATCCACACGCTAAAATTTGACCAAAAACCATAACTTACTGCAAATATATTGGTAAGATGGACATCATTATTTTCAGGTACTGTCCCTAGGTACTAAATACCCTCTAATGCACGCTCTTTTCATTAGCTTTTATTAGCTTGTTTGTGAGGCTTATGAGGACTAAAACCGACTTTCACTGGCATCAAGTCTAGATTTGATGCCGGAAACACATTGCAATAGGTAACCTATGTTTGAACAAGTATTTAAAAACGTCGATGACATCTTCCACAAAGACGCTGGCTGCTCCTCTGAGCTAGATTACACAGAACAATCATCATGGATGCTGTTTTTAAAGTACCTCGACGACCTTGAATTCACCAAGTCGCAAGAAGCGGAAATGATGATGGAAACCTACGAATACATCATCGACGAGCAATACCGTTGGAGCGAATGGGCTGCGCCAAAAGATGCTGAAGGCAACTTTGATCACAACAACGCCTTAACGGGTGATGACCTGATGGATTTTGTTGATGGTCAACTGTTCCCTTATCTAAAAGGCTTTAAGCAACGTGCTGATAACGCCAATACCATTGAATACAAAATTGGTGAGATTTTTAGCGAGATAAAGAACAAAATTCAAAGTGGTTATTCACTGCGTGACGCACTCGAGAAAATTGATTCATTACGTTTTCGCTCACAGCAAGAAAAACACGAGCTTAGCCACTTGTACGAAGCTAAAATTAAAAACATGGGTAACGCTGGTCGTAACGGTGGCGAATACTATACCCCACGTCCGTTAATCCGAGCGATGATCGATGTTGTTCAGCCTAAGATTGGTGAAACCATTTACGATGGTGCAGCAGGCTCGGCAGGCTTTTTATGTGAAGCATTTGATTATCTACGCCAAGGTGGCCGTGATAAAACAAAGTTAAGCACTACCGATTTAGCGACACTGCAAAATGACACCTTTTACGCCAAAGAGAAAAAGTCACTGGCTTACGTTATCGCTATCATGAACATGATTTTGCACGGTATCGAAGCGCCTAACGTATTACACACCAATACACTGTCTGAAAACTTGCAAGATATTCAGCCAAGTAATCAACACAGCATCATTCTGGCTAACCCGCCGTTTGGTGGTAAAGAGCGTAAAGAGGTTCAAGAGAATTTCCCAATCCAAACGGGCGAAACGGCGTTTTTATTCTTACAACACTTTATTAAAATGCTAAAACCTGGTGGTCGTGCAGCGATTGTCATTAAAAATACTTTCTTAAGTAATACCGACAACGCAGCGATTAAATTGCGTAAAGAGTTACTGGAAAATTGTAACTTACATACCGTGCTAGATTGCCCTGGTGGAACATTTTTAGGCGCAGGTGTAAAAACTGTCGTGCTGTTTTTCACCAAAGGTGAGCCGACCCTAAACACATGGTTTTATGAACTGAATGTTGGCCGTAACATGGGCAAAACCAACCCACTAAACGATAAAGATTTAGAAGACTTTGTTAAGCTGCAAAAAGCTGCCGCCTCTAATAAAAAAGCCGATGAGACAGCCTTGAGCGGTACAAAGAGCGGTGAATCAGATAATTCATGGTCAGTTGCTATCAGTAACATTGATGAAAGCACCTATGACCTGTCAGTTAAAAACCCAAATGTAGAAGAAGCAGTGCCACTGCGTGAGCCTAAAGTGATTATTGACGACATTATTAAACTCGACAAAGAATCAGAGGCTATTTTAGCTAAGATTCAGGAGCTGTTGTAATGGGGTGGCCTTTAGAAAAATTACAGTCATTATGTGATGTTTTTACTGATGGTGACTGGATTGAAAGTAAGAATCAATCTACAGAAGGTGTACGATTAGTTCAGACAGGCAATGTTGGGGAAGGACAGTTTAAGGATCGCAGAGATAAAGCAAGGTTTATATCGGAAGCTACATTTATAGATTTAAAATGTTGTGAAATACACGAAGGAGATTGTTTGGTCTCTCGACTGCCAGACCCTGTAGGACGTTCATGCATTTTGCCAAATACTGGCGAGAAAATGATTACTGCTGTTGATTGTACGATTTTAAGATTCAATAAAAATCTAATGATTCCAGAATTCTTTAATTATTTCTCTCAATCTAATTCCTATTTAATGCTCGTCGAATCACTGACTTCAGGGGCAACGAGAAAACGAATAAGCCGAAAAAACTTAGGTTTAGTTGAAATACCTACTCCATCAATTCCAGAACAAAAACGCATTGTAGCACTGCTCGATACCGTGTTTGCCGACTTAGAACAAACCCGTGCTAAAACCGAACAAAACCTAAAAAATGCCCGCGAGTTATTCGATAGCTACCTACAACAAGTCTTCAGCCAAAAAGGTGAAGGATGGGAGCAGAAAAAATGGGGGGATATGTGCAAATTCATCAGAGGCCCATTTGGTGGGAGTTTGAAAAAATCTATGTTCAAATCGGAAGGATATGCTGTTTACGAACAGAAGCATGCTATTCATGACCATATTGAACAGCTCAGATATTTTGTAGACGAAGAAAAGTTTGAGGAAATGAAACGTTTCGAACTAAAGCCTGGTGAGCTGATTATGAGTTGCTCCGGTGTAACACTTGGCAGAGCCTCCGTAATTCCAAAAGGTGCGCCGAAGGGGATAATTAACCAAGCTCTATTAAAACTTACAGCAAATGATGATCTTGATATTCATTTCTTAAAGTATTGGATCAGAAGTAAAATTTTTCAAGATATCATTTTTGAACATGCAGGTGGTGCAGCTATTCCAAATGTTCCAGCGGCTAAAATTCTTAAAGAAATAAAACTGCAAATTCCAACTCTTGAGAAACAAAAAATTATCGTGTCAGAGATCGATTCCATGGTAAGTAAACGTGACTCACTTTTACGAATTTACACTGAAAAGTTAGCAGCTTTAGATGAACTAAAAAAATCCATCTTACAAAAAGCCTTTAGCGGTGAGTTAACTCACGATTAAATCGCCCTCTAAAACGTAATCACAAGGTAGTGTTATGAGTAGAAACGAATCTGAAACCCGTGCCGAATTAATCTCGCCGAAATTGACTTTGGATGGCTGGGGTAAGGCTGAACATAGCTTCATTCGCCGTGAAGTTTCTATTACTGCTGGGCGTATTTTGGGTGGCGGTAAACGTGGTTCAAGACTCAGTGCAGATTACGTTTTAGAGTTTCAAGGCCGTAAGTTGGCAGCGGTTGAAGCAAAGCGTGAAAGCCTAGGTTACACCGAAGGTGTGCGCCAAGCCAAAGACTATGCCTCACGTTTGCAGTGTCGTTTCGCTTACGCCACAAACGGGCATGATATTTACCAAATCGATATGCTGACGGGTGCTGAGAGCTTAGTTGATCGTTACTTAAGCCCAGAAGAAATGTGGGCGATTGCATTTAATGGTAAAGACGGCAAAGCGGAACCAGAGTTTACCAGTACATGGCGTGAAACGTTCGCAAAAATTCCCTTTGAATGTAAAGGAGACTGGCAACCACGTTACTACCAAGAAAATGCCATTAACCAAGCGTTAGAGGCGATAGCCCAAGGCAAAGATCGTATTCTACTTACCCTTGCAACAGGTACAGGTAAAACCTGTATCGCTTTTCAAATGTCTTGGAAGCTATTCAACAGCCGTTGGAGTTTACAAGCAGCTAAAAAACCAAGTAACGCTAAAAAGCGCCCACGCATCTTGTTCTTAGCTGACCGTAACGTACTCACGAAGCAAGCCTTTAACGACTTCGGGGCTTTTGGTGAAGATGCTGTAGTGCGTATTACCCCAAGTGAAATTAAAAAAGCCAAAGGTGTACCTAAAAATGCCAGTATCTTCATGGCAATTTTCCAAACCTTAATGACTGACAGCACAAATAAAAACGGCACTGATACTGAAGAGGTTGAAGACGAAGAATTTGAGCAAGCTATCATCACCGACACTAGCAACTGTAACTTCAGACAATATCCTGAAGACTTCTTCGATTTCATCATTATTGATGAGTGTCACCGTGGCGGTGCGAATGATGAGAGCTCATGGCGAGATATTCTTAACCACTTTAAGCCTGCGGTACAATTAGGCTTAACAGCTACACCAAAGCGTACTGAAAATGCCGACAGTTATAAGTACTTTGGTGATCCTGTTTATAGCTACACCTTAAAGCAAGGCATCAACGATGGCTTCTTAACACCTTTTAAAGTGTATCCAATTGTAGGCACTATGGATGAGTACATCTATACCCCAGGTGATGCAGTCACTTTTAAAGGTGAGCCAGAGCCAGGCAAGGTTTACAAAGAGAGTGACTTCAACCGAATTATCACCATGTCTCAGCGAGAGCAAAAGCGTGTGCATTATTGGATGGATCATATCAATTCACATGAGAAGACCATCGTATTCTGTGCCACTCAGGAGCACGCTGGTATGGTTCGAGATTTCATCAACCAGTATGCATCTAAGAAAGGTTGGACAACAAATCCAAGTTACTGTGTTCGCATAACGGCTAACGATGGTGCTGCGGGTGAAAACGACCTACGTACGTTCTGTGACAACGAAAAAACGATTCCGACAATCTTAACGACCTCTCGTAAGCTATCAACCGGTGTTGATGCTCGTAACGTGCGTAACATTGTATTGATGCGTCCATGTAACAATATGATTGAGTTTAAGCAGATCATTGGGCGTGGCACACGTATGTATGATGGTAAATCATTTTTCACGGTATATGACTTCGTAAAAGCGCATCATAACTTCTCTGATCCTGAGTGGGATGGCGAACCACTGCCTCCAGAGGAAAAGCCTGACGAAGAGCCTTGTAATATTTGCAACAACAAACCATGTAGTTGCTTATGTGAAGAGTGTGGTTTTAATCCGTGTAATTGTGACACTGAAGCCCCTGACGTGCCTTGTAACGAATGTCATCAATCTCCGTGCCAATGTCCTGATAATGGAACAGATGAACCTTGCAATAACTGCGGAGACACCCCTTGTTGCTGCGATACTGGTGAAGGAGGTGGGGGGACTGGTAAACCAGAGAAGATATTCATTACTCTAACCGACGGCAAAGTACGCCAAATACAACACATGAAAAGTGTATTGTTTATGGGCGCCGATGGGGAAATGCTCACCGCGAAGCAATTTGTTGAGCAACTGTTTGGTGATTTACCACGTTTCTTTGGCAATGAAGATGAGCTACGTGAGATATGGAGTAACCCAAGTACTCGCGAAAAGCTATTAGCGGATTTGCAAGAAGCCGGCTACGACGACGAAAAGCTCGATAGCATGAAAGACATTATCGACGCCAAAGACAGCGACGTATACGACCTGTTAGCCTTTGTCGCCTACGCCAGTGAGACGCACACACGTAAAGAGCGTGTAGAAACAGCCAGACCAGCTATATCGAGTGAGTTCACCTACAAACAGGTCGAATTTATCGAATTCATTTTAGATAAATACATAGAAGATGGCGTACAAGAATTAGCAGCCAAGAAAATGCGCAGCCTAGTCGAACTCAAATACAACACCATAAGCGACGCTGCAGCAGAGTTCGGCTCTCCAGCCGCAATACGAGAAACGTTTATCGGGTTTCAGAAGCATTTGTATGAGTAAGGAATCACTCAATACCATGAAAAATATATATAAATCTCATATCCAAAGAGCAAGTCAATTAAATGATGCAGAGAAACTTTCATTTCTTACATCAGTATTAAGATCTTTATTACAAACTGTAGTTGTAACTTCATTTGAACTAATTCAAGCGAAAACACCTTCTGATGAGATAGACTTGGTCGATTTTACTAATAGATTTTGTAAACCGTCTGATGGGCTGCCTTTACAAATTCTAGATAACACAATTCCTTTTTTGAGAGAGTATGTGGCTCCACAGTTAATGCTTGGGTGGTTTGAAAAGTCCGAAGCAGTATCCTGCCCTTTAGGAAAACAATTAGTTAAGTGGGTCGAGTTTCGAAATAAGCGTAGTGCACATGGAGTTTTAGACGATAAGGTTGTTTCAGAGTGGGCCACTAGAACAGAAGAAATCATTTACGATTGTCTTGAAGTTTTTCACCTAATGCTCCCCATAGTCGGTACGAACAACTCAATTAAACTACCTGAAGGTATAGGAAGTATTAATATTGAAACGCCGTTACTTTATAAGGGGAGTGCAGTTGTCATATTAAGTGCCAAACCCAAAAAAGGTATTTGGAAGTTAGCGGGGCAAGTCTTATCTTATGACAACGCTGAAGAGTTTATAGTGCAGCTAAGTGATAATAGTATATTTTCTATAGATAACATGAGGTTGTTCGACAAATTTGAGCTGTCTGAAATAACCTCAAATGATAAAGAATACTCTTTTTATCATAATTTCCCAGTAAGACAAACAGATACTTTTGAAGGGCGTACAGAGGAACTTAAAAATCTTGAAGAATGGATGGATGATGAAGATTCAAGGTATTGTCTTGTATACGGAGATGGAGGATATGGTAAAACCACACTAGTTCTAGAATTACTAAATCAATTCAAAGAAAGTAATTTTGACTTTAATGAGCCTATTCCGGAAATAATCTGCTATCACACCGCTAAGCTGACCAAATGGACTGAACAAGGTTTAACCCACTTTACTGGTATTACACCGGCTATGGATGAGTGTATTAGGGAGCTTATGAGGTGTTTTTATTCAGTACTCCCTGCTGAATGGTATTCAATTTCAGGTCGTGCATTAATCGATAAAGCGGTCGGTGTTATCAAAGAAAATAAATACAATCGTAATGACATACTTTTAATTCTCGACAATACAGAAACATTGGCCACGTCTGCGCAAGAAGTTAAAGACCTTGGTGTGTTTTTCAAATTAGTTGGGAAGTTAATTGGTCGACTAATTATTACATCTAGGAGACGTGAATTTATAGAAGCGACTCCTATACCCATTGAGGGGCTGACAGAAATAGAAGCAGTATCCTTAATGCAAAGAATCGCACAGGATTATTCAGCAACACCTATCCTTCAGGCTGGGGACTCTAAATTACGGAGAGTATCAAATCAATTAATGCGAAAACCGCTTCTGCTAGAAGCGCTAGTAAAGTATGTTTCGTATTCTCAAGTAGGCATTGATGCTGCGATTGAGAATATATTTAGGAAAAATAACGCAGAGTTATTAGAGTTTTTATATGAAGATGCTTGGGCAAGAATGAACCCATTGCAAAAAGAAGCTTTTTTAATTTTAGTTCACGTTAAATGCCCTTTAGATCAAGTATCAATTGGTCAAATTTGTCAACAAGTTGGCATTCAAAATGCTGAATTTCAACAAAGCCTAGTTGAGACCCATTTTGCAAATTTAACAGATTACGGCAGAACATACTCTTTAGAAGTCGTAGACTTAGCAAGCCAGTTTTTCATGCATCAATACACAAAGTTCGAAGAAAAATACAGAGAAAAAATAAAGCTTCTTGCTCTGCAGGTAGAACACTATGCTGTTGAAAGAGAAAGGATAGAGAAAGAATATCAATCAGATAGGGTTGATGAGGCATTTAGAAGTGAATATGCGAGAGCTGCCAAGGTGCTAGCCGGAAAAGGTGATATTGATGGTGCTGTCGAAATGTATGAACTCGCAATTGAAGATGACCCTCTTAATTCAGCCTTATTTGACAGGTTCGCTTGGTTGCTTTTCAATAAGACAACTAACTACCCCTATGCAAAAGAAATGGGGGAGAAAGCAGTAGAACTTGATCCATTAAATTGTGATGCTTTAGTCGATTTGGCGCTAATAAATTACCGGTTAGAGGATTTAGTCGAGGGCGATAAGTATATCGATCGCGCTAGAAACGTAGGTAGGCCAGAATCTTTTTGTTTATTGAGAAAAGCAATTGCTAGATATTATCAAGCAGATAAGCTATATCGCCATAACGATTCCATAGCCATGCTAGCTGGTGCTTTAGAAATGCTGAAGCGTGCCGAAAAAACAAATGTAAAATCAGATGGATATAGTGCGAAAAATTTAGATAGTATAATTAAGTTTAAGGGGCTTGTATCCAACAAAATCAATAAATTTAATGCTAAGAAAGTCCAACATGATGGTGCATTAAAAAGAAAGTAAGTTTTTACTGGGCTGTTGTATATATTAGGGATGATTTACGTTGATGTTAGACAACATAAAGGTTGTTTTGAAAGAAAAGCCAGGGCTAAAAGGTAGAGAAATAGCCCGGGAGTTAAATAAAGACAGAAAAGAAGTTAATTCCTTTCTGGCAAAAAACAGCGATGGTCTATATCAAATAGACTATAAGTGGTTTATTGAAGATACAGATACCGTTGAGTGGAATATTGATAAATGTTCATGGTTAGCATGTGATTCTTTTGAAGAAAGCTATTTAGGTATAGGTAATATTTTACTGGCTAAAGAATCAAATGTTATTATTAATTTTCCTGAAGACTGTAAAATATTATTGATAGCAGGGGCTCGTATTATGGCTCTTGCGAATCAATTACACCTTAAAGGAAAAAACGTCACTTTAAACTTCGGTGGTTGCCCTAAAGCTAGGGGGTATCTTAACCGGCTCGGTTTTTTTGATTATGTGAATAGTGACATTGAGGTATTACCGGGTCGACCTAAAGCTTCGAAAGCTAAAAAGTATAAAGGCAATAGCAAAAATTTAGTTGAGATTGGTAATATTGATCTACAAGAATTCAATGAAGAATTACCGAAAGAATTAACAACAGCTTTTACTCATCATGCCGGTGAAGAGTACTATATGGCTGCTTTTACGGTTTTTTCTGAGCTTATTGGAAATGTCGAAGAGCATAGTGAAACACCTATACCAGGCTTTGCAGCATTACAGCTTTATAATGGTAGAGAAAAGCATATTCAAATTGTTATATCAGATCATGGTTTAGGTTTAACTAATACCCTTAAAACAGGGTTAGCAGAGCATTATCCTGATCTTGCTTCGTCTTTAGACTTAGATGATATCGAGTCAGATATCGTATTGATTAAAAAAGCTTTAGTTGAAGGTAAGTTAAGTCGGTATGGTCATAACCCTGAAAACATTGCACGAGGCCTGGGGCTCAAAAAAAGCCAAGATTATGCATTAAAATACAATGCAGAAATAACCGTCAGGCAAGAATCAATTTTAGTTAAGCTCTTATATAAAGAGGGTAAATTGGTTAATTCTTTTTATCAAATAGATCTTGGATTCTTAGCGGGAACCCACATTTGTTTTGACTTTATCTTAGATTAAGTTAATAATTATCTCGGTAAATACCTTAATTTAACCAGAATTCGATGATGAAACTTATAGAATACACAAATGGAAATGACCACCCTTTTGGTAACAAGCAAGGGCAAGAAACCTATAAGAAATTAAAAGAGTTTTTTGACAATAATCTTTGTGAAAATGTTGTTGAGTTGAGCCTCGAAGGGATCAAGGCAACCGATGCATCCTTCCCTAGGGAAAGTGTGATTTCAATTATTAAACACTTGAATGGTGAGAAATCATTCTACATTACCGGTTTCGATTCAAAAGATCTATTAGACAACTGGGATTACGCTGCTAAAGCTAAGAATCAGCATGTTATAACTCTATTTGAAAATACTCTAGAGGTACTTGGCCCTGAGGTAAATGCTTCAACTAAATCTTTAATTGAGTACGTGTATAGTCAGCCATCAGTGACTACAGCCAACGTTGCTAAAGCTCTTTGTTTGTCTGTTCAAAATGCTAGTACCAGATTAAAAAAATTAGTTAATGAAGGGATTATTCTTCGAGAAGAAGAGGCTGCTCTTTCAGGTGGGAAAGAGTTTATATACAGAAGATTGTACAATTCTGTTTAAATACCATTGTTTAACCAGAGTGGATCGTTTAGTATACAAATTGAGCCTCGGCTCATTTTTTATAACATCAGGTTAAACAGCTTTATTTAATCAGAAAACCTGGTGCGGTTATTTTTTCAAAATTACGGAGTATTTTAAATGACTAATTCCAAGCAATCTTCAAAAAACATGGCGTCAAAGGCAGCTTCTACACTCAATGATACTTCAGCGTCAAAAATTCAGAAGTCTCTTGCTGCATCTGTATTGAGCCAATCTAGTACAAGTAACCAGACTAGCGGTGATATGGAGACTGTCGCTTCCAATGTATTGAAAAGCGATAAGTATAGTGATGACACAAAGTCACTGGCTGCGTCAGTACTTTCTCAATCTAACAAATCAAGATAACAGTTAACTGTACTCAGAAATGAGTGCTGGAGGGATTCATATGCTTTTACAACAAGCAACAAGCAAGTCTGAACAGACTTGGGAAGACAAATTTAAATCTTGGTCTGTTGGGCCGAGTAAGACTGAAGAAGAGCGTTGTGAAAATGCCATTAATATGATCAAAGATGCTATAAGCTCTTCAGAAAAACTTAAAAATAGAGATGTAAAGATATTCCTACAAGGATCTTATAGAAACAAAGTTAATGTAAGGGCTGACTCCGACGTAGATGTAGGAGTGGTATGTAAAGATGTCTTTTATGCTAACTATCCGAAAGGGTATAACCGTGACTCTTTTGGCTATACAGAATCTTCATATACATTTTCAGAATTCAAAAACGACGTTGAAGAAGCACTAGTTAGCAAATTCGGTAGAGTCGCAGTCACACGAGGTAACAAAGCTTTCGACATTAAAGCAAATTCTTATCGAGTTGAAGCTGATGTTGCTCCATTCATGGAACATAGAAGGGTTAGTACTGATGGAAGCTACCTAGAAGGTGTGCAACAATTTTCTGATGATGGTAAATCAATTATTAATTGGCCCGAACAGCACTATGAAAATGGAGTAAGCAAGAATACTGCAACTTCTCGTAGGTATAAAAGAACAGCTAGAGTTCTCAAAAAACTGAAGAATGAGATGGCGAATAATGGCTACAGTCATTTAGACAACATCCCCGGATTTCTATGCGAATGCTTAATATGGAATGTACCAAATAGTCATTTCAATAAGGATCGTTTTTACGATGTTTTAAGAAGCAGCATTGGTTACCTTTATCATGAACTAGATAAGGATGCCTCTGATGAATGGGGCGAAGTAAGTGATTTGAAATATTTGTTTGGTACTTCACAAAAGTGGACAAAGAAGCAGGCTCAAGACTTTCTTAAAGCTGCTTGGAATTATGTGGGGTTTGAGTGATGAAAAATGTAGTGCTCAAAAGCAGCATATATGTGCTGATAGGTGCATCTGCACTTATCTGGTTTGGGTTAGCTTGGATAAGTGATCTTAACCTATCCTTCGCTAAGGACTTCTTCAGCCTTGTACCCAAAGTTGTCAGTGTCGATCTGTTGTTAATAGCTATTTTTGTTAAATGGGGTTGGAAATTCAAGGTTTTCAGAGGGTGGTTAGTTCCTTTCCCCGATCTGAATGGTACTTGGATTGGTCACATCTATTCAAATTGGATTGATGGAGAGACTGGAGAGAAGATTAAACCAATACCAGCGATGCTTACGGTAAAACAGAATTTATTTTCAGCCTCTTATGTTGTTAGAACAGCCGAAATGCAAAGTGATTCTTATGTTGAAGGTTTTTTAATTGATGAACAGCGTCAACAAAAAGAACTCACCTATAGCTATTCAAGCAAACCACGAGTAAGCGTAACCCACCGCAGCAATCCTCACGATGGAGCGTGTGTACTTTCTATTATCGAAATCCCTAAACGTAAGCTAAGTGGACGTTATTGGACGGAGCGGCAAACAACTGGAGAAATGATTTTTGAGTTCTACAGTGACGAAATTCTAGAAGAGCTACCTGAGGAGCACCGTGGCCATCCTAAAACTGAAGCGGAAAATAGAAGGTTGTAGTGTCAACTTTTATTGAGCATGGTTTTATAACTACTCTGAAAGGCTTTTCAGAGTTATGGGTTGTGGTTGACGGCATTTCAGCTCTAGCAGACGTTGAGTACATAGTGAGATTACGTGCGAAGTTCAACATCTAATATCGCCTTTTCTACCTTGAGGGGGAGAATTCACTCTTGCTTGCTAGTAGCATAGGTGCTGATAGGTAATAAAGTTTGTCATTATATTGGCCTAATCGAGAGTTGATATAATGAAGCTGAACGCTAGCCCAATACCTTGTTGATTGAGCTAACTATAATCATGTCTATATTATAGATTATAAGTTTCCACATAATTTGTGGTGCAGTTTAATGACATAGAGGTTCTATGAATCAAGTTAATTTACAAGCTCCTCATGTCATAAGGAACGGGGTAACAACCGTCCTGAATATCTTGATTAAATGGCAATGTAGTAAGCATCAGATTGCTTGCCTGTTACTAGTGCCAGCCGACTTTGAAGTGCAAGATTTAGAGGCAATGAGTTTTAGCCAAGAGCAGCAAGAAAGAGTTAGTTATATATTGAATATCCATGCTGGTTTGAGGTCTATTTTCAGTAACCCTGAAAACATTTATGGCTTCATGAATATGAGTAACCATAACCCTCCATTCAACGGTGATAAGCCAATCGATTTTTTAATGAACGGTGGTAATGCTGAGTTTGAAGCTGTAATCAAGTCCATTGATAGCCTAGCCATGCCTAAGTGAAGTTAGGTTTTGCCTGAAGTGCTGATATGACAAATGTAGTATTTTGCTTTAATAGGTACATTAGTTGAGCAGAACTTTGCACTATTACAACCTGATTTTGTTGTGCCCTCGCGTATAGCATCAGCGTTTTTGAGTCGACGGCCTCGTAAAGTCTTGCTAGCCAAAAGCGTTTTGTTTCAGGTTGCAACTGCTGACTACCAACAACTAAGTAGCTTTTTAACGCTAAGTGATTGATCAAGGTTCTTGATATGCCATGCAATGCAGCTTCATGCTTGTTGCTTAATAGAGTTCGATACACTCCAGCTGTGGTGTATAGGCTTCCATCTTGAGTAGACTGATATTGTTCAGTTATCAGTTGGTATATCAAATCCGTATCTTGATAAATAAGTGAGATGATAGGTTGAGATTCATCAGGAATAGTCAGCAGTAATTTATAATTTGAAGGGGGAAAGTACCCTGTTACAGCAATCTGCTCATGGCTTTGTTGTAGGAGCTGCTTACAGGCTTCTCTATTGTTCTCTGGTTTATGCAACTCTATAGTCGAGCCATCCTGCTCAAGAGCTTTTTTCATATGCTTATACCTCGTTAAAATGGTGAGTTGAATGTTGAGACTACTTGCTCTCTAAACCCACCAGAAAAATCTAGTGAACCTACGCATGAGTTAGAGTGATTGTTGGGGCTATAGTCTAGATTTTCGGTACTGTGAAATTCAGTAAAACCGACAGAGTTGTCATCAAAAATCGTCGGGGATTTATTAGTTTTGATTTTAGAGTTCGTCATTTGAAGTGAATGCTCAGCGGATTTAATTGGTTCTCTTATTATCACTGTTGAATCAGGTAACTCAACATCAATTCGGTGTGCAAACTTGACAAGTTTTGGTGCGGCAAGCGTGTATAGCCAAGCCTCTTGGTTCATAGCCTCATTTACTCGTAGAATTCGACCCAGAATTTGCCGGAAGTAGAGCTCTGTTTTTACTCTGCTGAGGTGGCAACAAACTTGTAAGCGAGGGATGTCAGTACCTTCGCTTATCATGCCTACACTGACAATCCAGTTTGTTGTGCTATTCCTGAATTCGTTGATTTTATGCGAAGGGAGATCTTCTTTATAGGTAACTATTTCGGCCGTTTGTGAATATTCATTTTTGAGCATATTAAGAATATATCTAGCGTGCTCTACTGATGACGCAACGACAAGCCCCGCAGCGTTTGGGTTGTGCAGCCTAATGTCATTGAGCTTTTTGGTAGCCAGAGTTAAGCAGTGTCGAATGGCTTCATTATTTTTGATGACCGACTGATAAGAAATCGATGAACCTTTGAATAGTTCATCTAGGCAATTAAACGTCTTAGTTTCACTCTCTTCATCGGTAATCGAAATCTTTTCATTATCAATCAATACAATCTTTGGGGGGCGGCATACACCTTCGGCGACAGCTTCTCTTAAGCCATAAATGTAATCACACAGTATTTGATTGTCTGGGGCTGTATATCGTGACAGAGCAATAGGTGCTTGGTCTGAGCGCCACGGTGTACCGGTTAACGCTAGAGTGTATGCTGCTTGGTTTTGAATATTCAGTAAGATCTCTTCCCCCCAAACATTCGCATCTTCAAGAGAACTTCCTGCACAGTGGTGGATTTCATCAAAGACTACCAGTACTCGATTTTGCTTTAATAATTGCCAGAAATCCTCTTTGAAAGATAGCATGCTTTGATACGTATAAGAGCAACCAACGGCACCTATGATGCCATCGAAACGACATTCCAGCCGTTTCGAAAAAGTATGCTTGATGCCTTGCGATATATTTATCGACGGTGAAAAGCAAAGAATAAAGTCGATAAGGTCTTTTTCTATTAGCTTAGCTGCAACTTCAGCCGCCATAATCGTCTTACCAGCGCCTGGGGTTGCTAAACAAAGGAAATGTCTGTGTTTATCATTAAAGTGCTCTAGAGCGCGATTAACGCACTCTGATTGCCATTGTCTTAGATGCATTAAGGTTGCTTTTGCTGATGAGCGATAACTGACTTAATCGCTTTGATTTGACCAAGTAGCTTTGAGCTGTTTTCACGGGCCTGTATATATTGGAATTCTAAGTATGTCTTCATTTCAGGGAAGGATTGATACAGGTGCATATACTCTTTTGACTCACCAATGCTAGTAAATAAATCAACTTGAGACTCTTTCAAGCGATCTTCAAGTCGTTGAATTACACTGCTAGTGATTGCTGCAGTTGGTTTAGCTTGGTTCGCAGTGGCAACAGCTGTGCTTTTTACAATGAATTTAGCGTTAAAAAATAACTCAGACTTATGGTACACAAGAGTTTTAGAGTTTTTAGTCCCTTTCTTCAGCAGTAAACCTTTCTTAACTAGTCTAAGAATTTGCCTGTAAACATACTTACGAGCCTCAATTAGATCTTGGGTTACTGAGGAGTTTGCTACGTATGCATCCCGTAGCTGTGTCACGTGGAAATTGTCAAAGTTCTCATCCTGGAGAATAGTGTTTAGCTGAGTGTTAATTTTGATGGATATTTTTGACATTACTTTCTCGCAAGAGGCTCTTTATTTCTAGAACACAGGTCTAGAAGAACTTCACATTAATAATGCGGATTATAATCCGTGGCTTTATAAGCCGCAACTTTGGATAGTCTTTCTCTTTAACGAGATGAAAAATGAAAGACTTAGCTGTTCAATTTGGCGCAAAATTGCGAGATAAGCGCAAGGAACTCGGGATTTCTCAAGATAAAATGGCGTTACTAGCTGAGATCGACCGCAGCTATGCTGGCCGAATAGAGCGTGGAGAAGTGAACATCACCCTCGAAAAAGCATATCAGTTGGCCGAAGTTTTGAATTGTGATGTAAGGGAGATTTTGCCTTGATATTTGGTGCTGTTAATCAAATAAAAAGATTAGAGAAAAAGTGATCTTCTCTTAGTATGGACGGGCGCTAGTTAGAGCTTTAGCTAGTTTGTTATCACAAAAATCAGTCCCCTGATAATAAGAAATACATCACTGTGCCGAGGCGTTGTTGATCAGATCACGCTAAAGGAAAAAGGTTCATTCGATTTAGGAAATAAGGCCTAACTACTCTACCAACTATGCGAAATACTGTCGCTATATACTTCTAACACCGCACCACTGCAGGTTATAACTATCCTACTCAAATTATTAGCCAAACAGTTTGGAGTTATTATTGGTTTACATTGAGATTTTGTTATATTGAACGCCCCCCCCCCCCCCAACGGTTGGAGATTAGAAACTGTTATAGTAAATTCTATAAAGTTAATTTCAGAGTGTTATTAGGCTTAAGAGATATCCTTTTATAAACTCAGAATCATGGTGTAGCACTACTTTCCTATCACTCGTTGCCACCTTTCTGAGGATGCTTCCAACTATAGAATTGCAATTAAACAGGGGAGTTGAAAATGCTAGGCAGAGCACAACGTTTGGAGGTTATTCCAGCTGTTGAACACTGTAATTCTGTGTTCACTAGAAGCATACCATGTGGGTTGAACGATGGCTTTGAAGCCATATCCAGCAACTTATATCAGATTCATGAATTTACTAATAAAAGCCTTGAAGAGGGAAATACTGTCTATCAGTTACCTTATCTTTTTGAGTTAGATGGTTCCCCGTGGGTGGAAGCCAATCTATTTCTGCTCAATGCGGCTAAGGCCTCCACCCTAATCCTATCAGCAAATGATAAATTGCGACGTATGGCGTGGACTCTTCTGGATTACAAGATATTCTGCGAAGCTCAATCTGTTAAGCTATTTGACTTTTCTGCGTTGCGTCCAGTAAACCGACCTACTTATCGTTACTTCAAGTCGTTGCTAGAGCGTGATGATTTGAGTGGCAGGGTACTCAATCAGAAGACAAAAGTGATCTATGACTTCTACAAATATGTTCACGAAAAAGGTGGCCAAAAATTTATTATGGAGCGTGTTGATGTTACCAAGGCAATTAGTTTATTTATAAAAACTAAAAATGGTTTTGTCCAAAAAAAAGTGTTAAAGCGCAGTCAAACAGTTCCCACACCCTCAAGTCAACCAGTAACAGTAGGTTTCGTAAGGGATGAGGGGGAGGAACTTAGGCCGTTAGTTGGAGAGGAGTTCAATAGCCTTATAGGCGTTTTAGAAGGGCCTGTACTTTCATTAGAGCAACGGCTGATGGTTTGGTTTGCACTGTTGACTGGTGAGCGTAAGCAAACCATTTTGACATTGAGGATTCACCACTTGGAGCAGTTCAATGAGTCAAACCTCGGCAAGGATGACATGTATCGTCTTAAAGTAAGCCCAAATAATGGTGCTGATACCAAGTACAGCAAGCCGCATTTGTTATATGTTCCAAAGTTTTTGGCTGAAATGATGATTAGATACTCCAAATGCGATGCTTATTTATCTTTGGTAGCAAAATTTAGAGAGGCTCACGGTAACATTCTTCAAGGTGGTGAAATGTATTTATTTCTCACGAGAGAGGGAAATTGCCATTATATGGCCAAGAATGACCCTAGGTATTTGAAGGTTAGGACTAGGCCAACAGGTGGAAATACTAAAACTATAACGGATAATATTATTGCAGCTGCAGGTCTTGGTTTTCCTGAGGACTTTAGCTTTCATTGGCTGAGGGCTACATTTGCGCATCAGATGTATGGGCGGCTAAGGCCTTTAGTTGCTTCTGGGCAAATGATACACGGTAATGATGTTACTTTTATCCAAAAAAGGCTGCATCATTCGCATAGGGAAACGACTGAAGGCTACTTGAAATTATTCTCAACTGTGGATGAGAGGCTGATAGCGCAAGAAGAATATGAGAGTACGATGTTTAGCTCTTATATTCTTCAGGTCACTCGTCAGTTAACTGGCAGCTTTAATGGATAAAGTATCTTCTTTTATCTTAGAGCTAGATGAACTTTTTGCTGACATATTATCCCCCCAATATGTTCACGTAAAGTTTTCGGATGATGTGAGAGTCACACCTCTCTACATAGGAATAATCGCTTATAAGGATTTTGAGAAAGTTACCTCAAAATTAGATTATTCTTTTGGAGCCTATAATTCATACCACCCTCTATCTGATGAGGTACTTCCAGGGCGAGTGGAGTTCTTAAGAAAGCTATTTGACTATTTGTATATATCTCCAAATCGAGAGTCTACAAAGTTAATGAAGCTAAAAAAGGCTTTGTATTTTTCTGAGTGGTTCATTAGGAATGGCAATGCTGACTTTATGGAAAGTGAAAGCTTAGCTATTAAAGCTTACGTTTATTGGACTAGGGATATAGAGCGGCAGATAAAGTCGGGACTTTTGAAGTGGTCAAGAAAATCTGCCACAACCTTTCAAGCAGCTTTGCTGAACTTGTTTCAGATTCGATTCGGTGATGAAATTCGTTCTGATTTGCAGCAAGCAATATATAGTTTTTCTTCTAATCGTGCGGTTATAGAGGTTAGGTCATCACAAAACTCTGCTGAAATGCTTCATTCTTTACTGGATATAGCTAACGGGTTTACAAGCCTCGTAATTAATGAAGAGAACTTTCCCTATAAAATGGAATACCTAGGGAGGAAATATTTTATTTTTCCTAACGATAAGGGGTATGTAAAAACAGAGCACACTACATTCACTATAGGTAGTTATAACTATGAATCTGGAGCAATTGTTTCAATCGATGAAGTGTGCTCTGTACCTTTGAATGAGCGTAAGGTTCATCTTTGGACCATTAAAGATGCTGTCGTTAATTTGCAGAGAAACAATGAAGATAAAGCTAGCCTGATGAGGCTACGGTTTGCTGATTTGGCTTGCTGTTGCTACCTCGAAGTGTTCTTGATTCTTACGGGGATGCACCGCTCTGAGGTTGTTCAAATTGAGAGTGTCAATGAGATGTGTTCTACAAAATCTGAATACTCTAATGAGTTTAGGGCTATAAAGTTTCGAGCAAAAGGGAAGAAAATTTCTTATCGTCTACATAGAAATGGTGTTAAAGCATTGAATGGATATTTGCGTTTGCGGAAATGGCTTGTAGGAGAAATGCCTGATGCTGAGTTGGATAAGCTTTTTGTTCGTGTAGTGACACTGTCAGGAAGGGATCATAAACCTGCATATTTAAGAAATGTAAAGACTGATGATATTGGGCGTGTCTATGGAAGGCTCAAGGGGAAGTTCTTTCCTGCTGATATGAAGGCATTAACTCCCAGAGAGGTTAGACGGCTAAAAGCAGTTGTGCTGCATGAACAGGGCATATCTGCACAAGCGGTTGCTGACACGCTGAACCACAGTGAAGAAGTAAGCCTGAAGACCTATGCTAACACTAAGAGCAGCAGTCAAGCGGATGAGTTGGCTATTTTCTGGAGGAGTGTCAAGGAGGCTGCTAAGCAGATAAAAATTGTTCAGGTTGATGATGTTCTCATGTCGAACAATGCTGATATTTCTATTTCAACAGGGCACTGTGCTGATTTCAACAACCCTGTTGAGTCTGAAGCTAAGCCTTTAATCGAACCTAATTGTAAAACTCAATATGGTTGTTTGTATTGCACAAAGTATTGTTGTCATGCGGATGAAGAGGACGTACATAAGTTATGTAGCTTAGCTTTTGTCGTTAGCTCCCTAAAAAGTAAAAGTCTGTACCTAGACGCTCACCATGAAGTTATCTCGAAGTTACATATTAGGGTAAATGTTATTCTGAACCATGTTAAGTCATCTTCAGTACATGCACGTGATGTGTACGATACAATTTATTCAAAAGTGTGGGAACTTGGAGAGCTTACTCCGTTTTGGGAGCTGAGGTTACGTCGTTACGAGTCTATGGGGGTAGTTTTTTGAGAGTTCAACACGTTCATCAGTTGCACCATATGGAAAGCCAAAATGGGATAAGTATCCCCTCTGTTGACTTGGATGAAATTTACCCTAATCCGGATGTTATTATAAGCCAGGATGGAGATAAGGTTGTTAGTAGATTTAGAAATGATGAGTGGGACTTTAGCCCTTACTCCCCTTCTCCCAATAAGGAGCCAACGTTTAACTTTATCCGTAGCTTAACGATAAATGATTATGTTGGTACTTCAGAGAGAAAAGTGATAGAAGAGATCAAGCACTTACTTCTGGTTTTGTTATACGTGAACAGAGGGGGGCGTTTCGGTAGTATTTCTGTGACTACACTCCGGAAGTACTTTTATGCTTTAGCTGCAATGGGTCGTTTCTGCCTCTCTGTTCAGAGTGAAGATAGGCTTCACGATATAACAGTAAAGAAATTATTTTCTCAATCTCACCTTTTTAATCTATTCGCTAGACTCAATCCATCTGTTCTTGCTAATCGGAGCATGATAGATACTTTTAATTCATTTCGCCCGGTAAGTCAGAAGTATCTTGGTTTCAAAGTTGCTCAGGTTAATTTTGATGAAAATGCGTCAAGGCACCATAATCAACATCCGGTAATTCCTGGGGGAATATATCTTAACCTTGTGAATGGCCTATCTAGTGACATTGATTATATAGGTATTTTTTCAGGCCGGTTGACAGCCCTTATTGCAGAATTTGAGGATAAATGCGTTGGGCGAACTCATTCAATGCAGAAAACATTAAAAGTTTCGAAAAAAGAATACAGGATGACGGCTTCAGAGGTGATTCAGAGGCATGATCTGAGGAAGTTATTAGTTGAGCGTTACAATGTAACAAGTTTAGCCACCCTTATTACAGCTCTGTATAAAATACAATTCATTTGTCTGCATACCATTGTCCTATATACTGGTATGCGCTTAACTGAAGCTCTGAATATGCCCTTTGACTGTATTCAAAGAGAAGTGCTATCACCAGGGGTTGTCGATATTGACGGCATTGTTGCTGTAGAACCTGATGTCATTAACCTGGTTTCATACACAACAAAATTCACAGGTATTAAGGAAACTGCAAGTTGGCTAGCTAACTCGGACGTAGAGAAAGCTATCAACATTTTGAAGTCTATAAACTTAGGTTTTTGTCAATCAGAGAAAAAAGACTTTAGGGGGACTCTGTTTGTTAGTCCCAATCACCTTAAAGGTAAATCGCGGGTACGAACAGTGTTTAAGCCGAGCACTCATCAACCAGAATGGTACAAAAATCTCATTATCAAACAGGAAGATCTAGATATTTTAAGAGCGACGAACCCTGAGGATAAGTTGGAAGGGGGCGCATTCATTCTAGGTAAGCCATGGCCATTGGCTGCACACCAATTTCGGCGTTCTTTGGCTTTCTATGCAGCTAATTCAGGGTTTGTTTCACTTCCTACTCTTACGGTTCAGTTTAAACACTTAGCGTCTAGCATGACCAAGTATTACTGTCGGAATTATGAAGTTATTAGCTCTATTTTTGGCTATTTTAACCCTAAAAGTAATAGCTTTGAACTCCCCCAAGAGCATACATTACTCGACTTTAAAGAAGCTAGGCTCACTGTGGTGGTTGATACTTTAGTTAGTGATGTATTACATAGTGATGAAGTACTTTATGGGAAAAGTGGCAACTATATTCAAAGGCTTCGTAGCGATATCGAAAGCGACGATGCGCCAGTGGATATTTTAGAAGTTAGGCAGAAAACAGAAGAGGCTGTAAGCAGAGGAGAGGTTCATTATCGTCAGACTTTATTAGGGGGATGTACTAATGCGGAGCAGTGTGACTGCCTTATGCTCGGTGAGTTTACAAGTTGCTTGTCCAATGCATGTGCTGTGATTAAGCCTGTGAATGTGTCAGAACAAATTACTGAGTTAACTAAATACATAAACCTCCTGAAGCCTAACACTGGCGAATATCAGGTAGTAGATGAAGAGCTGAGAGAGTTAATTGCATTACAGAATCGTGAGAAGAGGAGAGCGCGATGAAGACAGGGTTAGAGAAATGCTTCGAGGCACTCGATCGGATTAAGGCGAACAAGCCTATTGAGCCAAAGTTTGTTGATCTACCGAAGCATAAGGTAACGGCTGCAGTTATTAGCCAGGAAGCTGGGTTTGATAGTGGATACCTGAAAAAGAAGCGTCTTCAGCATCAACCAATACTTAGCTTGATAGGCGCGTACAAGTCATCAGATACTGGTTGTACACTCTCCGTTCATGAGAGAACCAAAAGAGAAAAGCGTAAGGTAGAGAGCCTTCGGGTTCAATTGGACTTGACTGAGAACAAACTACATAATGCGCTCGCACGTGAGGTACTGTTACTTGATCAAATTGATAACATGGAGCGAGAACTAGCAAAGTTTGGTGTCAATAGTTGATTTTATTTAGCTGATACCTGACTGCTTTATGTCAATTTATTCCTATAGGGGCGAAGTCAATTATTTGGGTAAGAGTGAGTTATATATTTTGACTGTAATTCATTGCTGTAAAAGAATTTTAATTAAGGCTATTCAGAGTCAATTGATTATACAATTCAACGATGC
>NZ_MPHJ01000030.1 GCF_001957125.1 Shewanella sp. UCD-KL12
TATCAAGTGCTTCTGCAAGCTCAAGAATCTTAGCTTCCCAATCAGCTTCGCCTTCAAGGGCTTTAAGTGCTGAACCTTGGATAACTGGAAGGTCATCACCTGGGAATTCATACTCAGAAAGAAGTTCACGAACTTCCATTTCTACAAGCTCAAGAAGCTCTTCGTCATCTACCATGTCACACTTGTTCATGAATACGATGATGAAAGGTACACCAACCTGACGAGAAAGCAGGATGTGCTCACGAGTCTGTGGCATTGGACCATCTGTAGAAGCAACTACTAGAATCGCGCCATCCATTTGAGCAGCACCAGTAATCATGTTTTTAACATAATCGGCGTGACCAGGACAATCTACGTGTGCGTAGTGACGTGATGGAGTGTCATATTCGATGTGAGAGGTATTAATTGTAATACCACGCTCGCGCTCTTCTGGAGCGTTATCGATTTGTGCGAAATCTTTAACTTCACCACCGTAAGTCTTAGTCAATACTGCAGAGATAGCAGCAGTTAGAGTAGTCTTACCATGATCGACGTGTCCGATAGTACCAACGTTTACGTGTGGTTTACTACGTTCAAATTTTTCTTTAGCCACGATATATTCCTTTCTTTTCAGAAATGCTCGGCATTGACCGAGCAATAGCAATTAATTTATACAAATATGGATAACAGGGCTATTTAGCCTCGTGCTTCCATAATCGCTTTAGCAATGTTTGGCGGTGCATCGGAATACTTCAAAAACTCCATAGAGTATGAAGCACGCCCTTGTGTTGCACTGCGCAAATCAGTTGCATATCCAAACATTTCAGATAGAGGTACGGTCGCATGAACGAGTTTGACGCCGGCAATGCCGTCATCCATACCCTCGATCAAGCCACGACGTCTATTCAAGTCTCCGACAACATCACCCATATGATTTTCAGGCGTTGTTACTTCGACTTTCATGCACGGTTCTAAAAGCACAGGGTCAGCTTCTAAAGCGCCCTTCTTAAAGCCCATAGCACCAGCAACTTTAAAGGCCATCTCATTCGAGTCCACATCATGATATGAACCGTCATAAAGTGTAACCTTCACATCCAAGAGAGGGAAGCCAGCTAAAACACCACTCTTCATCTGCTCTTGAATACCTTTATCCACTGAAGGGATGTATTCTTTTGGAACAGCACCACCAACAATCTCGTTGACAAATTCGTACCCAAAGCCCTCTTCTTGAGGCTCCAGTTTCAACCAAACATGACCAAACTGACCACGTCCGCCTGACTGACGTACAAATTTACCTTCGACTTCTACACTCGAGCGAATAGTCTCACGATAAGCTACTTGTGGCTTACCTACGTTACACTCGACACTAAATTCACGACGCATACGGTCGACAATGATATCTAAGTGTAGCTCACCCATGCCTGAGATTAGTGTTTGTCCTGACTCGGGGTCAGTTTCGACACGAAATGATGGATCTTCTGCTGCAAGTTTTTGCAACGCGATCCCCATCTTCTGCTCATCGGCTTGAGATCTCGGTTCGACAGCAATCGTTATCACTGGCTCAGGGAATTCCATACGTTCTAGGATGACTTTATGATCTGGATCACAAAGGGTATCACCCGTAGTTACGTCCTTAAGACCAATAGCGGCAGCGATGTCACCAGCGCGAACCTCTTTAATCTCTTGGCGATCGTTTGCATGCATCTGCACCATACGACCTATGCGTTCCCGCTTCTGTTTAACCGAATTATATACGCCAGAACCCGTTTCCATCACACCCGAATAAACGCGCATAAAGGTTAAGGTACCAACGAATGGGTCTGTTGCAATTTTAAATGCCAACGCAGAGAAGGGAGCAGAATCGTCAGCTGGACGTTCAGTCTCTAAATCTTTGTCGTCAATTCCCTTAATAGCAGGAACTTCGACCGGCGATGGTAAGTAATCAATAACAGCATCGAGAACCGCTTGCACACCCTTGTTCTTAAATGCAGAACCACAGGTTGCTAATACGATTTCGTTCGCAAGAGTTCGTTGACGCAGTGCTGATTTGATCTCTTCTTCTGACAGTTCGCCCTCTTCGAGGTACTTATCCATCAGTTCATCGTTCGCTTCAGCAGCACTTTCAACTAAGTATTCACGCATTTCAGCTGCTTTATCAGCAAGCTCAGCAGGAATCTCTTCATAGGAGAATGTTGTACCTTGATCTTCTTCAGACCAGTTAATGGCCTTCATCTTAATCAAGTCAACAACACCTTTGAACTCCTCTTCTGCACCGATATTCAAGTGAATAGGTACACAAGTTGCGCCCAGACGGTTACGGATCTGCTCGACAACACTTTCAAAGTCTGCACCAGCACGATCCATCTTATTGACGAATACTATGCGTGGGACATGATACTTATCAGCTTGACGCCAAACAGTCTCAGATTGTGGTTCAACACCCGATGAACCACAGAACACAACGACTGCGCCATCGAGTACACGTAATGAACGCTCAACTTCAATTGTGAAGTCAACGTGACCAGGTGTATCGATGATATTAATACGGTGCTCAGTAAACTGTGCATCCATACCGCGCCAGAACGTTGTAGTAGCAGCAGATGTGATAGTAATACCACGCTCCTGCTCCTGCTCCATCCAATCCATGGTGGCTGCGCCATCATGAACTTCACCGATCTTATGAGACATACCGGTATAGAACAGAACACGTTCTGTTGTTGTGGTTTTTCCTGCGTCAACATGAGCACAGATACCGATATTACGGTAACGCTCAATAGGAGTTGTACGAGCCACGATTAAACCCTCTTAACTAAGGTTAACACTTAGAGTTAGTACCTTAGAGATGTAGAAAATGGAGCTGGCAAATGCCAGCTCCAACAGATTACCAGCGGTAATGAGCAAACGCTTTGTTTGCTTCTGCCATACGATGCACGTCTTCGCGCTTCTTAACAGCAGTACCTTTGTTATCTGAAGCGTCTAGCATTTCACCTGCTAGACGTAGAGCCATAGATTTTTCACCACGCTTACGTGCAGCTTCAACCAACCAGCGCATACCCAGTGCGTTACGACGAACAGGGCGTACTTCACATGGTACCTGGTAAGTAGAACCACCAACACGACGAGACTTAACCTCGACTGAAGGGCGAACGTTTTCCAGGGCTGCTTCAAGGATCACAAGATGATCTTCACCTTTTTTCTCAGATGCAGTATCTAGTGCCTTGTAAATAATCTTTTCTGCAGTCGACTTTTTGCCGTCCTGCATAATGACGTTGATGAACTTAGCCAGCAACTCACTATTGAACTTTGGATCTGGTAGGATTTTACGTTGTCCTACAACGCGACGTCTTGGCATAACAATTTCTCCGTATGCTTCAGGGACCCCAAAACTGGAATCTATATATTAGCTTGGCCTTACTTAACGGAAAACGTTAAGACTTAGGGCGCTTAGCTCCGTACTTAGAACGACCTTGACGACGGTCACTCACGCCAGCACAATCTAATGCGCCACGAACAGTGTGGTAACGTACACCAGGTAGATCTTTAACACGACCACCACGGATAAGAATTACACTGTGTTCCTGCAGGTTGTGGCCTTCACCGCCGATGTACGAAGTTACTTCGAAACCGTTAGTTAGACGCACACGAGCTACTTTACGTAGTGCAGAGTTAGGTTTTTTTGGTGTGGTTGTGTATACGCGAGTACAAACACCACGTTTTTGTGGACACGCATCCAACGCAGGCACATTAGTCTTGTCGACTTTTGGCGCACGTGGCTTACGGACCAACTGGTTTACAGTTGCCATGTATAGCTCCGAATCAGTTGATAAACTCAACAGTAAGGTGTGAAAAATCTATATCCCACAGGTGTGGGACGCGAAATTTTAGAAGTCTATGGGGTATCTGTCAAGAAATAGACAACTTTTAACCGATATTAAGTAAAAAAAAGGCGCCTAAGGCGCCTTTTTTACATTCTATTTACTTTCTAACACTGATTAATCAGAGCTACCAGCAAGATTTAGTAGGTCAGCTAGGTTCTGCTCAGCTTCGCTTGCACTAATTGTTGATGCTTCTTCAGTAGGCTTACCTGTAGCCGCTGCTGCAGCTTCAGCATTACGCTTCTGATGATAAGCATAACCAGTACCAGCTGGGATTAAGCGACCAACAATCACGTTCTCTTTAAGACCGCGTAGTTTATCACTCTTACCACCTACAGCCGCTTCAGTAAGAACACGGGTAGTTTCCTGGAACGACGCTGCTGAGATAAATGACTCAGTCGCTAGTGACGCCTTGGTAATACCAAGAAGTTCACGCTCAAACGTCGCAGGCTTCTTACCTTGCGCTTCAAGTTCGCGGTTAGCGATCTTAACGCGAGAGACTTCAGCTTGCTCACCCGCTAGGAACTGACTATCACCAGCATCGGTGATTAGGCACTTACGTAGCATCTGACGGATAATCACTTCGATGTGCTTATCGTTAATTTTTACGCCCTGTAGACGGTATACGTCTTGAACTTCATTAACGATATAGTTAGCCACTTTATGAATACCACGTAGACGTAGAATATCATGAGCAGCTTCAGCACCATCGGCAATAACTTCACCACGTTCGACTTTTTCACCTTCGAACACGTTAAGGTTACGCCACTTAGGGATCATCTCTTCGTATGGCTTGCCACCATCAGCAGGCGTGATCAATAGACGACGCTTACCTTTAGTTTCTTTACCAAACGAGATAGTACCTGAGTATTCAGCAAGAATTGCTGGCTCTTTAGGCTTACGCGCTTCGAATAGATCCGCAACGCGAGGTAGACCACCGGTAATATCACGAGTCTTCGAAGACTCCTGCGGGATACGCGCTAGTGCATCACCAACGTTAATCGCAGCGTTATCATCCTGGTTTACAATCGCATTACCAGGTAGGAAGTACTGTGCTGGTACTTCAGTACCAGGAATCATCAAGTCATTGCCATCAGCGCCAACAAGACGAATCGCAGGACGCATCTCTTTACCAGCTGTTGGACGTTGACCCACTTCCATAACAACGATTGAAGATAGACCAGTTAGCTCATCTGTTTGACGGTTCATGGTGACACCTTCAATCATATCAACAAACTTGATACTACCCGCAACTTCAGAAACGATTGGATGCGTATGCGGATCCCAGTTAGCGATGATTTCGCCAGCTGCTACGGCTGCTTCTTCTAGTTTTTCTAGAATCGTACCGTATGGAACCTTGTAACGCTCTTTCTCACGACCGAGTTCGTCAATAATGGCGACCTCAGATGAACGAGAAACGATAACAAGCTTACCTTCACTGTTAGTAACGTGTTTAGCATTATGCAGCTTAACGGTACCAGCGTTCTTAACTTGAACGTTGTTCTCAGCAGAAGCTCGAGATGCCGCACCACCAATGTGGAAGGTACGCATCGTAAGCTGTGTACCAGGCTCACCAATTGACTGAGCAGCAACAACACCGATAGCCTCACCTTGGTTAATAAGGTGACCACGCGCCAAATCACGACCATAACAAGCTTTACAAACACCGAAGTCGGTATCACAGCTAATTACAGAACGTACGATAACTTCATCAACTGAATGCTCTTCTAACGTGTCACACCATGCTTCATCAAGCAGAGTGTTACGTGGTGCAAGAATGTTTTCAGTACCTGGGTACATAACATCAACTGCAACAACACGACCAAGAACACGCTCACGAAGTGGCTCAACAACATCACCACCTTCAATAAGCGGCTTCATTGTTAGACCTTCGTAAGTACCACAGTCATCTTCGATAACAACTAAATCTTGAGCCACATCAACTAGACGACGAGTTAGGTAACCCGAGTTAGCTGTTTTAAGTGCGGTATCGGCTAGACCTTTACGAGCACCGTGAGTCGAGATGAAGTACTGAGATACGTTTAGACCTTCACGGAAGTTCGCCACAATTGGCGTTTCGATGATAGAGCCATCTGGCTTAGCCATCAGACCACGCATACCAGCTAACTGACGAATCTGTGCAGCACTACCACGAGCGCCTGAATCGGCCATCATGTAGATACTGTTGAATGATTCCTGCTGCTCTTCTTCACCATCACGGTTAATCACTGTCTCAGAAGACAGGTTATCCATCATAGCTTTAGAGATTTTTTCGTTAGCACTTGCCCAGATATCAATAACCTTGTTGTAACGCTCACCGGCAGTTACAAGACCTGACTGGAACTGCTCTTGAATTTCAAGAACTTCAGCTTCAGCGTCAGATACTAAGGTGTATTTCTCATCAGGGATAACCATATCGTTGATACCTACAGAGGCACCAGACACAGTTGCAAAGTGGAAACCGGCATACATCAATTGGTCAGCAAAGATAACAGTATCTTTAAGACCTAGTTGACGGTAACAGGTGTTAAGCAGCTTAGAGATCTGCTTCTTACCCATGTTCTGGTTAACCAGATCATAAGAAAGACCTTTCGGTAAAATACGAGATAGTAGTGCACGACCCACTGTAGTATCTACGATACGACGTGATTCTGTGCGCTCACCATTTTCGGCCACTTGCGTTTCAGTAATACGAACCTTGATGCGTGCATGAATTTGAGCACAACCAGTACGATAAGCTTTTTCAACTTCATCAACTGATTCAAAGGCCATACCTTCACCTTTACCGTTAACACACTCACGGCTGGTGTAGTAAAGACCCAATACAACATCTTGTGACGGTGTGATAACCGGCTCACCGTTTGCTGGTGAAAGAATGTTGTTGGTAGACATCATCAACGAGCGTGCTTCTAACTGTGCTTCCAGAGTTAGTGGCACGTGAACAGCCATTTGGTCACCATCGAAATCGGCGTTGTATGCCGCACAAACGAGTGGGTGTAGCTGAATCGCTTTACCTTCAATCAGTACCGGCTCAAATGCCTGGATACCTAGACGGTGAAGTGTTGGTGCACGGTTAAGCATAACTGGATGTTCACGAATCACTTCGTCAAGTACATCCCATACTTCGGCAACTTCACGCTCAACCATCTTCTTAGCCGCTTTAATCGTTGTCGCTAGACCACGACCTTCAAGCTTGCCATAGATGAAAGGCTTAAATAGTTCTAGAGCCATCTTCTTAGGAAGACCGCACTGATGTAAGCGAAGTGTTGGACCCACGGTAATAACCGAACGACCAGAGTAATCAACACGCTTACCTAGCAAGTTCTGACGGAAACGACCTTGCTTACCTTTGATCATATCGGCCAAAGATTTAAGCGGACGCTTGTTAGAACCTGTAATAGCACGACCACGACGACCGTTATCCAATAGCGCATCAACAGATTCTTGCAACATACGCTTTTCGTTACGTACGATGATATCTGGAGCAGCTAGGTCTAACAGACGCTTAAGACGGTTGTTACGGTTAATCACACGACGGTATAGGTCGTTAAGATCAGACGTAGCAAAACGACCGCCATCTAGTGGTACTAGAGGACGAAGATCTGGTGGCAGAACCGGTAGCACTTTAAGGATCATCCATTCCGGCTTGTTGCCAGACTGGAAGAATGCCTCAATAAGCTTAAGACGCTTAGTGATCTTCTTACGACGAGTCTCAGAGTTGATTGATGGCAACTCTTCGCGCATCATCTCAATCTCTTTCTCAAGCTCAATAGCACGTAGCAATTCAAGTACTGCTTCAGCACCCATCTTCGCTTCGAACTCATCACCGTACTCTTCTAGCGCATCGAGGTAGTTCTCTTCGGTAAGCATCTGTCCGCGCTCAAGGCTGGTCATGCCAGGCTCGATCACTACAAATGATTCGAAGTAAAGTACACGTTCGATGTCACGTAGAGTCATATCCAGCATCAAACCAATACGAGACGGTAGTGATTTAAGGAACCAGATATGAGCTACTGGGCTAGCAAGATCAATGTGACCCATGCGCTCACGACGCACTTTAGTCTGTGTAACTTCAACGCCACACTTTTCACAGATCACACCACGGTGCTTAAGTCGCTTGTACTTGCCACATAAACATTCGTAATCTTTTACTGGACCAAAAATACGCGCACAGAAAAGGCCTTCACGCTCAGGCTTAAAGGTACGGTAGTTAATGGTTTCTGGCTTCTTAACTTCACCAAATGACCAAGAGCGGATTAGATCTGGCGACGCTAGTCCGATCTTAATACCGTTAAATTCTTCAGTCTTACTTTGCTGTTTCAGAAACTTTAATAAGTCTTTCACGTTTCTCTCCTGAAGGAGTTAAACCGGGTGCCCCGCATAAGCAGGACACCAATTTATTGCCAAACTAACTAACGTTAGCTTTAGTCTTGATCCAACTCGATATTAATACCGAGTGAGCGGATCTCCTTCAACAATACGTTGAATGACTCTGGCATGCCTGGTTGCATCTGGTGATTACCGTCGACGATGTTCTTATACATCTGAGTACGACCGTTCACATCATCAGACTTAACAGTTAGCATCTCTTGAAGAGTATATGCTGCACCGTATGCTTCTAGTGCCCATACTTCCATCTCACCGAAACGCTGACCACCAAACTGAGCTTTACCACCAAGAGGCTGCTGAGTAACAAGACTGTATGAACCCGTAGAACGAGCATGCATCTTATCGTCAACCAAGTGGTTAAGCTTAAGCATATACATGTAACCAACAGTTACCTGACGCTCAAACTCGTTACCGGTGCGACCATCATAGAGAGTGCGCTGTCCAGAGGTAGGTAGACCAGCAAGCGCTAGCATTTCCTTGATCTCTTTCTCTTTTGCACCATCGAACGCTGGAGTCGCAATCGGGATACCACCCTTAAGGTGTTTAGCAAGACGAATAACTTCATCATCAGAGAATGAGTTGATGTCGACGCGCTGCTGCACTTCATCACCTAGCTCATAAACATCTTTAATGTAGTTACGCAACTCAGCAAGTTCACGCTGCTCTTCAAGCATAGCAGTGATGCGATCACCGATACCTTTAGCCGCTGCGCCCATATGAACTTCAAGTACCTGACCGATGTTCATACGTGACGGTACACCTAGTGGGTTCAATACGATATCCACTGGGTTACCATTCTCATCGTAAGGCATGTCTTCAACAGGGTTAATCTTAGAGATAACACCCTTGTTACCGTGACGACCCGCCATCTTATCACCAGGCTGAATAGTACGTTTAACTGCAAGGTAAACCTTAACAATCTTCAGTACGCCAGGTGCTAAATCATCACCTTGAGTGATCTTACGACGCTTAATTTCAAACTTCTTATCGAAATCAGCTTTTAGCTCATCATGCTGTTCAGCAAGTTGCTCAAGTTCTGTCTGCTTACCTTCGTCATCAATGCTTTGTACAAGCAACTGAGAACGTGGAATAGCATCAAGTTGAGCTTCATTAAAGCCAGCAGTTAGCAGTAAGTTACGAGCACGTCCATATACACCCTCTTCGAGGATCTGGAACTCTTCTGTCAAATCTTTCTTAGCTTGACCGATATGCATCTCTTCGATTTCAACAGCACGCTTATCTTTCTCAACGCCGTCACGGGTAAATACCTGAACGTCGATGATTGTACCTTTAACAGAGTTAGGTACACGTAGTGAGCTATCTTTTACATCAGATGCTTTTTCACCGAAAATTGCACGGAGAAGCTTCTCTTCTGGAGTAAGCTGTGTTTCACCCTTAGGTGTCACTTTACCTACTAGGATGTCGCCACCCTTAACTTCTGCACCGATATAAACGATACCTGATTCATCTAGCTTAGAAAGCGCAGACTCACCAACGTTTGGAATATCAGCAGTGATCTCTTCGCTACCTAGCTTAGTATCACGAGCAATACAAGAAAGCTCCTGAATATGGATAGTCGTGAAACGATCTTCCATAGCTACGCGCTCAGAGATAAGGATTGAATCCTCGAAGTTGTAACCATTCCAAGGCATGAACGCGATACGCATGTTTTGACCAAGAGCCAAATCACCTAAATCGGTTGATGGACCATCGGCTAATACATCACCACGTACAACTGGATCGCCAACTGAACAACATGGACGCTGGTTAATACATGTGTTCTGGTTAGAACGCGTGTATTTGGTCAAGTTGTAGATATCGATACCTGCTTCACCTGGACGCAGTTCAGATTCATTAACCTTAACCACGATACGGCTAGCATCAACATAATCGACACTACCACCACGCTTAGCAGCAACAACAACACCTGAGTCAACAGCAAGAGTACGCTCAATACCTGTACCAACTAACGGCTTATCAGCTTTTAGTGTCGGTACCGCTTGACGTTGCATGTTAGCACCCATCAATGCACGGTTAGCATCATCGTGTTCTAGGAACGGAATCAGTGATGCCGCTACAGAAATAATTTGCTGTGGAGAGATATCCATGTATTGAATATCAGATGCACCCATAAAGGTTGAATCACCCTTATGACGACAAGCAATAAGCTCGTCTAGCATACGACCATCTTCATCTAGATCTACGATTGCCTGTGCAATAACATAGCGACCTTCTTCAATAGCAGACAGGTAATCGACCTGATCTGTTACAACACCATCGATAACTTTACGATAAGGTGTTTCAAGGAAGCCGTATGAGTTAGTACGGGCAAAACTCGCTAGCGAGTTAATTAGACCAATGTTTGGACCTTCCGGAGTTTCGATTGGACATAGACGACCGTAGTGAGTCGGGTGTACATCTCGAACCTCAAAGCCAGCACGTTCACGCGTTAGACCACCAGGGCCTAATGCAGAGATACGACGCTTGTGAGTTACTTCAGAAAGCGGGTTGTTCTGATCCATAAACTGAGACAGTTGAGAAGAACCGAAGAACTCTTTAACTGCTGCAGAAATAGGCTTAGCATTGATCAGATCCTGAGGCATAAGCTCGTTTAGATCGCCTAAGCTTAGACGTTCACGAACGGCACGCTCAACACGAACTAAACCAACACGGAACTGGTTTTCTGCCATCTCACCGACGCTACGAATACGACGGTTACCCAAATGATCGATATCATCGACTTCGTCGCCACCGTTACGAATAGTAATGATGTTTTTCATTACTGCAACGATGTCTTCTTTAGATAGAATGCCAGTACCTTCATCATCACCAATACTTAGGCGACGGTTGAACTTCATACGACCAACTTTCGATAGGTCATAACGCTCTTCACTGAAGAACAAGTTCTGGAAAAGTGCTTCGGCAGCATCTTTGGTTGGTGGCTCGCCAGGACGCATCATACGGTAGATCTCTACAAGCGCCTCAAGACGGTTAGTAGTAGAGTCAATACGTAGTGTATCTGACATGTAAGCACCATTATCAAGCTCGTTGATATAAAGTGTGCTTACTTCTTTGATGCCAGCCATAGATAGCTTAGCAAGATCTTCAAGTGTAATTTCTGCGTTAGCAGAAACTAAAACTTCGCCAGTATCAGGATCGATATAATCCTGACCAGAGATCTTACCTGCAATGTAATCTACTGGTACTTCAAGTTCAGTGGTATTAGATTTTTCAAGCTGACGAATATGACGTGCAGTGATGCGACGACCTTTCTCAACAAGTACACTACCTTCTGAATCTTTGATGTCATAGCTTGCTGTTTCACCGCGAAGGCGATCAGCAACAAGATCCATAACTAAAGAATCTTTCTTAATCTTGAACCCAACACGATCAAAGAAAAGATCTAAGATATCTTGAGTAGAGTAATCAAGTGCACGCAGAATGATTGACGCCGGTAGCTTACGACGACGGTCAATACGTACGAATAGTGCATCTTTTGGATCGAATTCGAAATCTAACCAAGAACCACGGTAAGGAATAATACGTGCGTTATAAAGCACCTTACCTGAAGAGTGGGTCTTACCGCGGTCATGATCAAAGAATACACCAGGTGAACGGTGTAGCTGAGATACGATAACACGCTCAGTACCATTGATAACAAAGGTACCGTTGTCAGTCATAAGAGGGATATCCCCCATATAAACTTCTTGTTCTTTAATGTCTTTAACTGTTCCAGGTGCCGCTTCACGGTCATACAACACCATACGCAATTTAACGCGTAGAGGTGCAGAGTATGTAACACCGCGGATCTGACACTCTTTCACATCAAAAACAGGCTCACCTAACTTGTAGCTAACATATTGTAGCTCTGAGTTACCAGAAAAGCTCTTGATGGGAAAAACGCTACGGAAGGCAGCTTCAAAGCCACGCTCACCAGTAGGATCTTGATCAGTGAACTTCTTAAATGAGTCCAACTGTATTGACAATAGGTAAGGGATATCCAAAACTTTTGGACGTTTACCAAAATCTTTACGAATACGCTTCTTTTCAGAATAGGAGTAAACCATGGGTTTCCTCTGATTTCGAGATGTGACCAAGACTGAAACAATCATGTGATTGAAACAGCGCGTTTGCCCATCACCGTTGATGGCAAGAACCTAACCAGTAATCTCTGTTAGGGACTGCATAATCTGGCGACAAACGGTGAATAAAAAATCGCCTACGCTTACAGCGCAAAAAAGGCCAGCGGTCAAAAAACCGCCAGCCTTCACCCGATTACTCGGGCTTAGCAAGTTAAATTATAACTTACTTGATCTCAACAGAAGCACCAGCTTCTTCAAGGTCAGCTTTAAGAGCTTCAGCTTCAGCTTTTTCTACGCCTTCTTTAACTGCTACTGGAGCAGATTCAGCCATAGCTTTTGCTTCTTTCAGGCCAAGACCTGTAGCGCCGCGAAGAGCTTTAATTACTTTAACTTTGTTGTCACCGAATGAAGTCATCATAACGTCAAATTCAGTTTGCTCAGCAGCAGCAGCACCGCCTTCAGCACCGCCAGCAACAACAGCAGCTGCAGCAGATACGCCGAACTTCTCTTCCATTGCTTCGATTAGTTCAACAACTTCCATTACAGACATTTCTGCAAAGGCTTCTAAGATTTGGTCTTTAGTGATAGACATAACAAAATGTTCCTAATGTTCTGAGTTTAGGCAGCAAGTATAAACTTAAGCTGCTTCTTCTTTTTGATCGCGAAGGGCGGCCAGTAGACGTACAAACTTGCCAGCAGATGCTTCTTTCATAGTCATCATCAACTGAGCTAGAGCTTCGTCGTATGTTGGCAGTTTCGCTAAACGATCAATATCGGCTGCAGGAATTACTTCCCCTTCAAAGGCTGCTGCTTTAATTTCAAACTTCTCTTGTTCAGCGGCGAAATCTTTAAGAAGACGCGCTGCAGCACCTGGGTGCTCGTTAGAGAATGCAACTAAAGTAGGACCAGTAAACGTATCGTTTAGGCACTCAAAATCAGTACCTTCAACAGCGCGCTTAACTAATGTGTTACGTACAACTTTAACGTATACACCAGCTTCACGTGCTGCTTTACGCAGACTAGTCATATCACCTACAGTTACACCGCGTGAATCGGCTACAACTGCAGATAAAGCACCTTTGGCAGCTTCGTTGACTTCAGCAACAATTGCTTTTTTGTCTTCGAGTCCTAATGCCATTGGCTTTACTCCTGGATTCTATCTAGGGAATTCCCTAGCAATTACCATATTAACCACAAATGTGATTAATGATTTACGGTGCTTATCCAGTAGAACAAATTCTTTCTGGGGTCCGACACCGTCTACGTAGGAAATTAAGTTAACCTTTAGGAAAACACCTACGGTCTTGGACGGAAGCCTATGTTTTGACCAAATACATGGTTAAAAACAGGCCTCAACCCACAAGGTGCGCGCATTATAGACTAATACGCGAGCCTTGTAAAATTACTTAGCGTCAGCCAGGGTACCCTGGTCAACTGCAACACCTGCGCCCATAGTGGTCGAGATGCTGATTTTCTTAAGGTAAACACCTTTAGCTGCAGCAGGCTTAGCTTTCACTAGTGCTCCAACAAGTGCTTCCAAGTTTTCTTTAAGTTGAGCAGGTTCGAAGTCCACTTTACCAATAGTAGTGTGGATGATACCGTTCTTATCAGTACGGTAACGAACTTGACCAGCTTTAGCGTTCTTAACTGCTTCAGCAACGTTAGGCGTTACTGTGCCAGTCTTAGGGTTAGGCATTAGACCGCGTGGGCCTAAGATCTGACCTAGCTGACCAACAACACGCATTGCATCTGGAGAAGCAATAACAACGTCGAAGTTCATCTCACCAGCTTTAACTTGTGCAGCAAGCTCGTCCATACCGACAAGCTCAGCACCAGCCGCTGTAGCAGCTTCAGCGTTAGCACCTTGTGTGAATACAGCAACACGGATATCACGACCAGTACCGTGTGGTAGTACAGTAGCACCACGAACGTTTTGGTCAGATTTACGTGGATCAACACCAAGGTTTACAGCAACATCTACGCTCTCAACGAACTTAGCAGTTGCTAGCTCTTTAAGAAGTGCAACAGCTTCATTGATGTCGTAGTTTTTAGTTACTTCTACTTTCTCGCGAATCAGGCGAGCGCGCTTAGTTAGCTTTGCCATTATATTAGTCCTCTACTACCAAACCCATTGAACGAGCAGTACCTTCAATTGTGCGAGTCATCGCATCAATATCAGAACCAGTCATATCAGCCGCTTTCGTTTCAGCAATTTCCTGAACAGCGCTGCGCTTGATAGTTCCCACTTTTTCAGTGTTAGGACGACCAGAACCAGACTTCAGACCAGCTGCTTTAAGCAGAAGGAAAGACGCAGGTGGTGTCTTAGTTTCAAAAGTGAAAGAACGGTCTGTATATACGGTGATAACTACAGGAATCGGCATACCTTTGTCGAACTTTTCAGTACGAGCATTGAATGCTTTACAGAATTCCATGATGTTAACGCCCTTTTGACCTAGAGCAGGACCAACTGGTGGCGACGGGTTTGCAGCACCGGCTGCTACTTGTAGCTTGATGTAACCATCAACTTTCTTAGCCATGAGTATTTCCTCAATTTGGGTTCAAACGCCATCAGCGACATGCCGATTAGCTCCCCGAAAAACAATGGGTGCGGATTTTATAACAAATCCGCACCCAGTCCAAATACTTTTTGTATTTAATTTAATCAGCTCTTTTCGATCTGACTAAAGTCTAGCTCAACTGGTGTAGAACGACCGAAGATCATGACAGAAACCTTAACGCGGTTCTTCTCATAATCAACCTCTTCAACAGTACCGTTGAAGTCAGCAAATGGGCCGTCAGTAACACGTACCACTTCACCAGGCTCAAACATAACGCGATGTGTCGGAGACTCAGTAGTTTCCTGCAGGCGTTGTAGAATTCTGTCAGCTTCTCTATCTGAAATAGGCGCTGGACGATCTGAAGTTCCACCAATGAAGCCCATCACACGAGGGATGCTTTTCACTAAATGCCAGCTTTCGTCGTTCATTTCCATCTGTACTAAAACATAGCCAGGGAAGAATTTACGCTCACTCTTACGACGTTGACCCGCTCTCATCTCGACAACTTCTTCAGTTGGGACAAGAATTTCGCCAAAGTAGTGTTCCATATTATGCATCTGAATATATTCATTCAGAGTTTTAAGCACACGACCTTCATAACCAGAAAAGGCCTGGACCACATACCATCTTTTTTTAGCTTCAGTTGCTTCAGTCATACGAAGTGCCTATACGCCTGTAATAAAATTAACAATTCTCAGCAATACTGCGTCCATACCCCAAAGGATCAACGCTAGAACACCGGTCGCGGCTAATACAATAAATGTTGTATTGAGCGCTTCTTGACGCGTAGGCCATACTACCTTACGTACTTCAATTTGTGCTTCACGAGCAAAGACTAGCGCTTGCTTGCCTTTCTCTGTCTGTAGCGCAATAAAACCAGCAATAGCAAACGCTACTACAACGCTAATTGCACGTACTAATACACTTGCCTCGCTATACATCTGGTTGCCGATAATAGCAGCAGCCAATAAAATAACGACTAGGGCCCACTTTACGATATCCAGAGAATTACTCTGGCTTTCAGTATTTGTTGTCATCGGTTAATTCCGTTACTCACTACGACCTGAGGTGGTATTCGGTTGAAAAAGTTTTTAATAAACCTTATCTAACCACTTAATTCCGAGCTTACTACTCTCAAACTACTTAATTGTAAGCTCAGAGGGTCAAAAATCGGCCATAGATTGTATTCCTATTCAGGTTAGTAATCAAGAATACAAGTAGGTTTGTGCCGAGTTAAATGCAAAATAACAAAAAAGGAAGCCGAAGCTTCCTTTTCTTTAGTGTTTGTAAGAAGAGTCGCTATTAAGCAACAATCTCAGCTACAACACCAGCACCTACAGTACGACCACCTTCACGGATTGCGAAGCGTAAACCTTCGTCCATCGCGATTGGGCAGATTAGTGTAACTGTCATAGCAACGTTGTCACCAGGCATTACCATCTCTACGCCTTCTGGAAGCTCGATAGTACCGGTTACGTCAGTTGTACGGAAGTAGAACTGTGGACGGTAGCCTTTGAAGAATGGAGTATGACGTCCACCTTCTTCTTTAGACAGAACGTAGATTTCTGACTTGAAAGTAGTGTGTGGAGTGATTGAACCAGGAGCAGCAAGAACCTGACCACGCTCAACATCTTCACGCTTAGTACCACGTAGAAGAACACCACAGTTCTCGCCAGCACGACCTTCGTCAAGAAGCTTACGGAACATTTCAACACCAGTAC
>NZ_MPHJ01000004.1 GCF_001957125.1 Shewanella sp. UCD-KL12
ACAAAGTGTAAGGTTGCTTCTGGGTACTTAGATTGAAACAAAGTGTAAGGTTGCTTCTGGGTACTTAGATTGAAACTGKCTAGMCAGTTTAGTGATAGAGGCTTTCGCACTTGAAATTCGTCCAAAATGAACCGCTTGCGCTCCTCTTTGATCTTCAATATAAGCAACTTCTACAAATTCTTTATGTGTATCAAGGCCAATAAAAAGTATGTTATGTTTATTCATGCTGATCTCCGATTTAGTTTCTTTAACAAAACTATTATGGCTCTGGCTTTCAGCTAACCCACGATTGATTGGAGATCAGCATCTTTAGTGGGGAGTCATTATGTCTATATTTGTCAGAAAAAGTGTTCTACCAGTATGAAAAAAAATGAACTCATTACTCAGTTAGAACTAACTGTTAGCTGTTTAGAGCGGAAAATTGCGGAATCACCAGAGCCAATTGTAATTGAATATTTAAAAAAATACCGTGCGGCAATAGCTTCTTTAAAAAGGCTTGGTAGCAATTCAAGTTCCAAAACACACCTTAATGCGCTTTTGAACTCTGCTAGAGGGTACATGGAAACTTCGAGTAACTATCGCCAAGAGTTTCTTAACGAAATGGGTAAGTCTGAAAAGCTAATTATGCAGTTGCAGTCAAAAATATAACAAGCTGCTAAATCCAGATTCACCAAGGCTGTCATGCCATTTGCTGCGCAAATCGCCCGCCAGCACTTGGTTAACTTACTAGCAGGGCGTGATGTGCTCAGGAGGTGTAGGTGAAAATTGCTCATGTAGCACTAATATCAAGCTTTCTTGTTGGTTGCGCTCAAGGCCGTTTAGATGTAATAGATACTAATGGTAAAGTAATTGGCGAATGCTCAGCTGCTTTCGCTTGGCACTGGTATGGAGCTAAAGATTCTGTAAATTATATCCTTAATCTTTGTGCTCAAGAACAAATAGTTAAAGGTTACACAATTTCAGATAAGACTGTTCTGGTCAATGACTATACTCTTCCTGTTCCACCAAAAGGTAGTGTTTGGAATAAAATAACAGCTAAAGCACAATTCAAAACAGGCAATATTTCAGAGCAACAGTACGGTTACATCTTAGCTGCAATAGAATATGAATATATACTCAAAGTAGAGCAAGCGGAGAATGATCTTGCTAGGGCACTTATTAGTAAAAAAGACTTTGAGCAGGCTATAGAAAAAGCTAAGCTTGAGTTTAATGGCACTTAAGCAGATAACAAGCTAATAAATAATGATAAAACAGTTAGCTGTTTTCGTGCCTCAACATTTTAGTCAACTAATTTTTGACCGTTATTTGGGCGTTGGTATGACTCCCTACGTCAAGTTAAACATAGCGCGCCCTGCCATTTTATTTAGCACCATAGTTCATTCACAAAGTAGTGTAGAATCAGTGTTTTGAGGTAGTCGGATTTAAGTATGTCTAAGCCTGTTCAGCAACAAATCGGTAATGTAGCTCTAGTCGTTGAAAACTACGATGATGCTATTGATTTTTATACACAGAAACTTCAATTTGTATTGGTCGAAGATACCGATTTAGGCGGTGGCAAGCGCTGGGTTCTGGTTTCCCCTCCAAATTCTAATGGTACAAATCTACTTCTAGCCCAAGCGAGCACTGAGGAGCAATCCCAAGCCGTAGGTAATCAAACTGGTGGTCGCGTATTCTTGTTTCTACAAACCAATGATTTTTGGCGAGACTACGAATTAATGAAATCAAATGGTGTGGTATTTCTCGAAGAGCCGCGAGTAGAAGAGTACGGTACAGTAGTGGTGTTCCAAGATCTGTATGGCACTAAATGGGACTTGTTGCAATTAAATAGTGTGACCAGTTAACACGCACGGAACAAAGCACTGAAGGATAAGTGGGGTCACAGTAGACTTTATTTCCCCACTTTAAATTACACTTTTGATCGGTGATTCCAGATTTGCAAGTCTCTTGTTTCTTCTAAATTTGCGCTGCTGGCACCAAGGTGTTGCAGTTAATAGTATGCAAGTAACTTGCAATCCTAAAAATGTCACTGAGACTCTTAGCTTTTAGGTACCACTTCCTTTCTCATAAAAAAAGCCGCTGTGCTTATCTTAAGCATGGCGGCTTTTGTGTTGTGTGCGGTAGGCTTTTGCTTAGCGCTTAAAGGTTACCGCTTCAGTTTCTGCTAAATGGATATCAGTGGTTGCCAACTTAGTCTGTGACAGTAGCTTGCCGTGGCGGATAGAGTATTGAACAGGCACTTGTCTGCGAACGGCATCAAAGCCATTCTCTGCGGGTAAAATCAATAAACTCGCAGGCTTACCAATTTCAATGCTATATTCATGGTGAATATTAAGCGCTTTTGCCGAGTTGGTGCTGATAAGCTCAAGGGATTGGTTTATCTGCTCATAGCCCATAATTTGGCACACATGCAGTCCCATATGCAGTACCTGCAACATATTAGCCGTACCTAACGGGTACCAAGGATCGAAGATATCATCATGGCCAAAACAGACATTAATATTGGCGGCTAGCATCTCTTTGACGCGGGTAATACCACGGCGCTTTGGATAATCATCGAAGCGACCTTGCAGATGAATATTCACTAAAGGGTTAGCAACAAAGCTGATGCCGCTCATTTTAAGCAGACGAAACAGGCGAGAAGCGTAAGCGCCATTGTAGGAGTGCATGGCTGTTGTATGACTGGCAGTGACTCGATCGCCCATATCAAACTTATGCGCTAATGCCGCTAACGTCTCAATAAAACGTGATTGTTCATCATCGATTTCATCACAGTGAACATCAATGAGACGGTCATACTTCTGCGCAAGCTCAAAGACATAGTGGAGCGATTCAACCCCATATTCACGGGTAAACTCAAAGTGAGGGATGGCACCAATCACATCGGCGCCGAGTTTAACGGCTTCTTCTAGTAACGCTTTGCCGTTAGGGAAGGAGAGGATCCCCTCTTGTGGAAAGGCCACAATCTGTATGTCTACCCAAGGCTTCATCTCCTCTCTGACTTCGACCATAGCTTTAAGGGCGATAAGAGAGGGATCGGATACATCAACATGAGTACGGACGTGTTGAATACCGTTAGCGATTTGCCATTTTAGTGTTTGCTTAGCTCGGCTTTTAACATCTTCGATTGAGAGCATCGCTTTGCGCTCTGACCAACGTTCAATACCTTCAAACAAGGTGCCGGAGATATTCCAGCTAGGCTCGCCAGCGGTTTGTGTTGTATCTAGATGTACATGAGGCTCACAAAATGGTGCGACAGCCATGCCGCCTTGTGCATCTATGATGTTATTAACTGCAGCACTCTCTGCGCTTATAGCATCACCCATAGGGTTGAAGGATGTAAACTTTCCATCTTCAATGACGATCTGATGCAGTCCCTTACTGTGGTTAAGGATGACATTATTAATCAACATACTATTTTTACTGTTCATTGGTGCTCTCTTGGCTCGATATAGCTGCACTAGTCGAGTGTTGTTGTAACTTATTTAAAATGAGATAGCTAATCGCACCCGCTAATACGGCATTGATTGGCACTATGCCTGGTAGTAGGTGTCCTGCTGCTACACCTATGGCAACACCTGCAATGGCTGACCAATTCACGGTTGCAAATTTAGCCGATTCATAATCTTTGTATTTATGACGGTTGACTAAGTAATCGGCAATGATTATGCCGCCGATTGGCGGGATAGCTGCAGACAAAAAGGTTAACCAACCAACGAAATTATTATAGAGCCAAAGTGCGCAAAGGGTTCCGATAACACCGTTAACGACCGATAAATAGCGACTCGGTAGGCCGGTAATATTTGAAAAACCTAGGCCTGATGCATAAAGGGCATTATCGTTAGTGGTCCAGATATTTAAGCCTAAGATTATAATGGCTGGGATCAATAGCCCTTGTGCAATCATCACCTCTGAGATGTCTGATTGTCCCGTTGCTGCGGCGCCAGCAGCGCCAAAGATAAACATCAATGAGTTACCGATAAAGAAGGCAATCATAGTGACAAATACTGCGCTGATTGGCTTTTTACCAAAACGAACAAAGTCTGCTGTTAAGGTACCCGCCGAGATAAAAGAACCTACAACTAATACTAAGGCGGTTGAAAACAGCATAGGTTCATCAGGAGTTAACGCGTAAAGGCCGTCTATCCCGCCGATACTGTCGATGGCTGTCATTGCTGAGAAACCACCAAATAGTGCAATGGCGGGGACTGCGATTGCCGACAGTATCATCAAGGCTGCAATACCAAAGTAAACTGTTGCCGTCATTAACAGCCCTGAGATGATAATGAGTAAATTCGTATCAATGCCAGTGGCTTTATGAACAGGGATGGCAAACATAGCAACGCCAACGCCGAACCAGCCCACTTGGGTGCCACCCAGTAGCAATGATGGTAGCCAAGAGCCTTTAATGCCAAATGAGAATCTGGCTAATAGGTGAGTCGATAATCCTGTTTTAGCACCAATATAACCAAGAGAAGAGGTATAGATCCCTAAAATCAGGTTACCTAAAAATACGGCTAGAATGAAATCTTCGAATGAAAGGCCTGTGCCTAACGTACCTCCGGTCCACATACTGGCTGAGAAAAACGTTAAACCTAGCATCACCATGGTCAGAGATACTATGCCTTTTCTGGCCGAAATAGGTACCGGCCCTAAACTGTAGTTGTTGTCACTTGCCACTTTTTCCCCCGATGAAAATGCAATTATTGCGCGTTGATTATTTTAATTCGTCACGTTCTCGCTGAACTGCTGTACTGATAATTGCAGTTTGATGAAACCAGTTTGTTAACTTCTATCTTGTGTAGACAGCTGTTAAGTCGAAGACAAACGGCGCGTATTCTAGGGATTAATAGGGAGCTGTCAATCGACTTATTCGTTATTTATAGCGATTAATTTGCCAGTATATAAATTATTGTTGAAGTTCAATTCATTAAGATTGTATATAATTATGAATTATCAATTTTTAAAAATCACAAACCCGTCAAATGTTAATTAAAATAGTGGGTTACATTGAGCTGGTGTAACTTGATTAATTGTTGTTTACGGGGGAGACATAAGATTTGGTGCCAGATTTAGTATTGTTTGTGAAAATGTGAGTGCGCGTTGTACTCGTTAAGTGCTCTTTGGCCTAGGTTCTGAGTAACAAAGACTAACTTGGTGTGTCTAAAGCAATGGTCTATGTAAATATGGTCAATTACACTTCATAGCTTCCCGATAGTTAACCTATTTAGCAAAATTGCGTACCAATACTATTCGTTAATTGATAGGATCACTTTTTTGCTCAAATTGATGGGAATAGACTTGAGTTCGCCACAACGCCCCTTATCTAAAGATTACCTAAAGCTATGTTATCAAGCAGACGCCTCTAGGATCCGCCGCCGATTATTCAGACTCAACAAAGAAGCTGATTCTGACAAAAAGAAAGCTAACCTTGAAAAGCTTGAAGAACAGGCCGTTGCTGCCTTTGAAAAAGTAGAAAGACGGCGTCAGTCTCGCCCTGAAATTAGCTATCCTGAATCTTTACCTATCTCCCAGAAGCGAGATGAGATAGCGCGGGCAATAGCGGGTAATCAAGTCGTTATTATTGCTGGTGAGACTGGCTCAGGTAAAACCACTCAGCTACCAAAGATCTGTCTAGAGTTAGGCCTTGGGTGCCGCGGATTGATTGGTCATACTCAGCCAAGAAGGCTTGCAGCCAGAAGTGTTGCTAGCCGTGTTGCTGATGAGTTGAACTCGCCGTTAGGTGAGCATGTTGGTTTTAAAGTTCGTTTTGCTGATGCCATCAAAGACACCAGTTATATCAAATTGATGACCGATGGTATCTTACTGGCTGAGCTTACCAACGATAAGTTTCTTGACCAGTACGACACGATTATTATCGATGAGGCTCATGAGCGTAGCCTCAACATCGACTTTATCTTAGGTTATCTTAAAAACGTACTGAAAAAGCGTCCTGATCTTAAAGTGATCATCACGTCGGCGACCATCGACTTAGATAAGTTTTCCAAGCACTTTGACGATGCGCCAGTTATTGAAGTCTCGGGTCGAACCTATCCGGTTGAGACGCGTTATCGCCCATTAGTGCGTGATGAGGGGGAAGATCTAGACCTCACTGAGGGGATCTTCGAGGCTGTCGATGAACTGGTTGCAGAAGGGCCTGGCGATATTCTGATTTTTATGAATGGTGAGCGGGAGATCCGCGATGTCGCCGATCAGCTCAATCGCCGTCAGTATCGTGACACTGAAATATTGCCACTCTACGCACGCCTTTCATATGGTGAGCAGTCTAAGGTCTTTAAAAGCCATATTGGCCGTCGTATCGTACTTGCGACCAACGTTGCCGAAACATCGTTAACGGTACCTGGAATTCGTTATGTTATCGATCCTGGCACAGCCAGGATCAGCCGCTATAGTTACCGAACTAAAGTGCAGCGTTTACCGATTGAACCTATCTCTCAAGCGAGTGCGAATCAACGACAAGGGCGTTGTGGACGTGTCGCTGCTGGTATTTGTATTCGATTATTCAGCTCTGATGACTTTCAAAGTCGTCCTGAGTTTACCGATCCTGAGATATTAAGAACAAACCTTGCTTCTGTCATCTTGAAGATGCTGTCAGTCGGTCTTGGAGACATTGAAGGCTTCCCGTTTGTACAAGCGCCAGATCCACGCTATATCCGTGATGGTTTCTTACTGTTAGAGGAGTTAGAAGCTGTCCATAAAGCTAAGGGGCGCTTAGCGCTAACAAAACTGGGTAAGCAGCTTGCTCACATACCTGTTGATCCTCGCCTTGCGCGTATGGTGATAGAAGCTAACGGCAATGGCTGTTTGCATGAGGCTTTGGTCATCACCTCTGCATTGTCTATTCAAGATCCCCGCGAACGGCCAATGGATAAGAAGCAGGCCGCCGATGAGGTTCATAAAAAGCATAGCGACAAGAACTCTGACTTTATCGCTTATGTAAATCTGTGGGAACACCTCAAAGAGCAGCAAAAGGCATTATCGAGTAGCCAGTTCCGTAAGCAGTGTAAGAAAGAGTTCCTCGCATACTTAAGGGTGCGTGAGTGGCAAGATCTTTATACTCAGCTTAAGCAAGCTGTTCATGATCTTAAGTGGCGTCTAAACAGTGAACCTGCCGATTATGAACTACTGCATCGCTCTTTGTTGTCAGGTTTATTAAGCCATGTAGGCTTTAAAGATAAAGACAATGAATACTTAGGCGCACGTAACCGTAGATTCTTTGTATTTCCAGGATCGCCATTAGCCAGAAAGGGCCCTAAATGGTTGATGGCAGCGGAGCTGACTGAAACATCGAGACTGTTTGCGCGCTGCTGCGCCAAAATTCAGCCTGAGTGGATTGAACCGCTGGCAGGACACTTAGTTAAAAAGAATTATGTAGAGCCTCACTTTGAAGCTAAGCAGGCCAGTGTGGTGGCGCTTGAGAATCAAGTGCTTTATGGTTTGACTATCGTTAATCGACGTAAAACTCAATTTGGGCCTATTAAGCCAATTGAAGCGCGTGAGATATTTATTCGTAGCGCATTAGCCGACGGTGAACTCAAAACCAATGAAGCTTTTTTTGTTAAAAATCAAAAGTTACTGAAAGAAGTTGAGGCCTTAGAGCATAAATCTAGGCGTAGAGATATCTTGGTTGATGAACAGGTCTTATATGATTTTTATGAACCTCGAATACCTGAGGGGATATACAACGGGCCTAAGTTATTTGCATGGTGGAAAACCGCGCGTAAAGCCACACCCGATCTGTTGGACTTTGAACGTGAGCAATTAATGCAGCGCGGGGATGATCATATCTCAGCGCTCGACTTCCCAGATCATTGGCATCAGGAAAATTTCAAATTACCGCTAACTTATCACTTTGAACCTTCTGCTGAAGATGATGGTATCTCAGTCCATATTCCTGTAGCACTGCTTAACCAGATTGAAGACAGTGGCTTTGATTGGTTAGTGCCAGGTTTAAGAGAGGAGAAGTGTGTTGCACTGATCCGCTCTCTACCTAAAAACCTAAGACGCAACTTTGTGCCTGCACCCGATTATGCCAATGCCTGTATGCAAGCAATGAAGCCATTTGAGATGAGCTTTATAGATGCAATGTGTAAGCAACTGTTGAGAATGAGTGGTGTGCGTGTCAGTCCTGATGATTTCGATCTGGCTCAACTGAGTAAACATCTATTAATTAACTTCAAAGTTGAGGGAGAAAAAGGCAAATTAGTGGCTCAATCTCGAAATATTGAGCAGCTTAAAGGTAATTTGCAGGGGGATGTGACGCAGGCAATACGAAAAGTCGCCGATTCTGGTATCGAAAAATCAGATCTGACCGAATGGTCATTCGGAAAGCTACCTAAACAGTTTAAACAGCGTAAAGGTCACTTTGAGGTTAAAGCATTCCCCGCATTAGTTGATGACAAATCCAGTGTATCTATCAAATTATTTGATGATGAAAATGAGGCTGTTCGCGCTCATCAGCTAGGTTTGCAGCGACTGCTGCTGATTAATATGCCTTCGCCAGTAAAACATCTTCAAAAAACATTACCTAACAAAGCCAAACTGGCTATGTATTTCAATCCCTTTGGCCAGGTACAGATCTTACTTGATGATATTTTGGCTGCCGCAGTGCAACAGTTGCTCGACGAAAAGGGACTGGATGTACGTTCAGATGATGAGTTTGAGCAGGCAAAGGATTGGGTTAGACAAGAACTCAACCCAACCGCTGCCAAGATAGCGCTTAAAGTTGAAGAGATCTTGACCTTATATCAGAAGGTCAAGAAGCGATTAAAGGGCAAGATCAGTTTAGATATCGCGTTTGCCATGAGTGATATTCAGTCTCAATTGGATAAATTAATCTTTAAAGGCTTTGTTGAAGCCTGTGGTTGGAAACGTCTACCTGATGTTGCTAGATACTTAAAAGCGATAGATAACCGCTTAGATAAGCTACCAGTAGACCCTAACCGTGACAGATTACATTTGCTGAGTATCAATAATGTTCAAAAAGCCCTTGATGCTCAACTTGCCAAAGTCCCACGTTCAGTTGCGATACCTGACTCATTGTTAGAAGCCAGATGGATGATTGAAGAGTACCGTGTTTCCTGTTTTGCACAGGTTTTAGGCACAGCTTATCCGATCTCTGAAAAGCGGGTGTTAAATAAAATCGAGCAAATTTAACCCTGTTAATCCAAGCTACTGATATCTAAAAAGCATCCATGTCACCATGGGTGCTTTTTTTTTGCACTAACTTCGCTAAAGAGTCCTTTCATTACTCTACCTATTAAGGTATAAATTTAACTGTGTATTAACATTTAGGCTTGAAATTTAACCGCTCTCAACTCATTGTTTAGGCGTTACTGAATAGCTTTGTTCTATACTTTTTGGTGTAACTAATCTAAATAGTTGTTTAGCTTGGTTGATCTAGGATTTGTTTGGGTGAAAAGTATGATTTAGATCAACTGAATAGACCTTTACCAAATTATGGGTATACAGTTTGTTATCAACTTGGGGTTATGATCACCAGCACGTAAAGAGCTTGGAAAAACAGAAAGTTAGTTTCCATGAAATTCTTGAGTCAATGTGTGTTGACTCACCTTGCGAAGGGTTTAACCCTAAGTTGGAGTAAATATGAGTTCCATTGCCGAAGAACAGAAAAATTTAGCTCGAGCAATCTTGATTTTTCTTGCCGTCTTTCAGGCATCCCTTGTCTCGATACTTTTAGTATTTAGACAGGGAGCAGCATCTCTAGTTGCCCAAGCAACATCACTTCAATTTTTTCCCTCAGACAGATAAGGAACGCCCACATGTCGTTACCAGAGGCGCATATCTCAAGCCTACTTGTACAAGTTAGCCCTGAGCACCTAAATACAACTAAAAAGCTTATCGAAGCGTTTGAAGAAGCCGAGATTTATGGCGTCAGTGAAGTCGGCAAAATTGTCGTCGTTCTTGAGACGCAAACTGAAGGTTTCATCACTGACGTCATTGGAAAAATAAATGATATGCCAGGTGTACTTGGCGCAACTATGGTTTATCACCAGATCGATATTGAACCCAATAATAAAAATCAATCCCCAAATAACAGCTATCGTGTTAGCGAGGAACAAGTATGAAAATGTCCAGACGTGAGTTTATCAAAGCAAATGCTGCAGCTTCAGCTGCAGCGCTTGCAGGTGTTACTCTTCCAGCCACAGCGACAAACTTGATCGCATCAAGTGAAGAATCAAAGATACACTGGGATAAAGCCCCTTGTCGTTTCTGTGGTACAGGTTGTTCAGTGCTTGTAGGTACTCAGGAAGGTAAAGTCGTTGCGACCCAGGGCGATCCAGAAGCGCCAGTGAACAAAGGTCTTAACTGTATTAAAGGTTACTTCCTGTCAAAAATCATGTATGGGTCGGACCGATTAACTCAGCCACTTCTTCGTCAAACAAATGGTAAGTTTGATAAAAATGGTGATTTTGCCCCTGTAAGTTGGGATCAAGCCTTCGATATTATGGCCGATAAGTGGAAAACGGCTTTAAAAGAGAAGGGACCAACCAGTGTTGGTATGTTTGGTTCAGGCCAGTGGACTGTCATGGAAGGTTACGCTGCATCAAAAATGATGAAAGCAGGCTTTCGTTCAAACAACATAGACCCTAATGCACGTCACTGTATGGCTTCAGCTGTTGGTGGCTTTATGCGTAGCTTTGGTATCGATGAGCCTATGGGCTGTTATGACGATTTCGAAGAAGCCGATGCCTTTGTATTGTGGGGCTCAAATATGGCTGAGATGCACCCAATTTTGTGGAGCCGCATCACAGACAGACGTTTAAGTCATCCCCATGTGAAAGTGAACGTTTTATCAACGTATTACCACCGTTCTTTTGAGCTTGCTGATAAAGGTTATATCTTCAAGCCGCAATCAGATCTTGCCATTGCTAACTTCATTGCTAATTACATCATTGAAAACGATGCTGTTAATTGGGATTTTGTTAATAAGCACACGCATTTCAAACAAGCGACCACTGATATTGGTTACGGTTTAAGAGATGAACATCCTCTACAACAGAAAGCGGCTAATCCTAACGTTGGCAAAGTGCAAGCTATCGACTTTGAGCAGTACAAAAAGTCTGTTGCACCATACACGCTAGAAAAAACAGCTGAGATGACAGGTCTAACAGAAGATAAGCTTCTTACACTTGCTAAGCAGTTTGCTGATCCAAAGATTAAGGTGATGTCACTTTGGACTATGGGTATGAATCAGCATACTCGTGGTGTATGGATGAACTCATTGGTTTATAACATCCATCTACTTGTTGGAAAAATCTCGCAGCCAGGTAATGGACCTTTCTCATTGACAGGCCAGCCTTCAGCGTGTGGTACAGCACGTGAAGTGGGTACCTTCTCACACCGTTTACCAGCAGATATGGTTGTTGCCAATCCTAAGCACCGTAAGCTATCTGAAAAATTGTGGAAAATCCCAGAGGGTACGATTCCAGCAAAACCTGGATTCCATGCAGTCTTGCAAGATCGTAAGCTAAATGATGGCGTATTAAATGCTTACTGGACCATGTGTAACAACAACATGCAAGCCGGTCCAAACATCAATGAAGAGCGTTTACCAGGTTACCGTAACCCTGCAAACTTTATCGTTTGTTCTGATCCATACCCAACAGCAACAGCGCAAGCAGCTGACTTGATTCTTCCTACTGCAATGTGGGTTGAGAAAGAGGGGGCTTATGGTAATGCTGAGCGTCGTACACAGGTATGGTACCAGCAAGTTGCAGCACCAGGTGAAGCTAAGTCTGATCTGTGGCAGATAATGGAATTTGCTAAACGCTTTAAAATTGAGGAAGTGTGGAGTGAAGAGCTGATTGCCAAGATGCCTGAAGTACGTGGTAAAAACATGTGTGAAGTGCTATTTGAAAATGGCCAAGTCAACAAGTTCCCACTATCTGAAGCACAAGCATTGAACGATGATGCGAAAGATCAAGGTTACTATGTTCAAAAAGGACTCTTTGAGGAGTACGCAAGCTTTGGTCGTGACCACGGGCACGATTTAGCGCCTTATGATCGTTACCATCAAGAGCGTGGCTTACGCTGGCCTGTCGTTAATGGTAAAGAGACTAAATGGCGCTTTAAAGAGGGATCTGATCCTTATGTAGGTAAAGGTAAAGGCTTTGAATTCTATGGTAAGCCAGATGGTAGAGCTTGGATTATCTCTGCACCGTATGAAGCGCCACCAGAATCACCTGATGAAGAGTACAACCTTTGGTTATGTACTGGCCGTGTTTTAGAGCATTGGCACACAGGCACCATGACGCGCCGCGTTCCTGAGCTTTACAAGGCTGTTCCTGATGCCGTTTGTTACATGCATCCAGATGATGCTAAATCACATGGTGTGCGCCGTGGCGATGAAGTATTAATGAGCAATAAGCGTGGTGATGTTCGTGTTCGTGTTGAGACAAGAGGTCGTAACCGTCCACCGAAAGGCTTAGTGTTTGTTCCATTTTTCGATGCTCGTATTTTAGTTAACAAGCTGATTTTAGATGCAACTGACCCTCTGTCAAAACAGACAGACTTTAAAAAGTGTCCAATAAAAATTACTAAAGTGGGATAAGGCGGGTTTAACATGAAAAAGTTACTTTTATTAACAATCAGTTTGAGCTTAGGCCTAGTCAGTGTATTTGCCGTTAGCCAAGATCGCGGTATCGGTGGTGTTGAGTCGCTGCGAGGTAGTGCGGAGTTAGAAACAACAAGAGTGGCAGATCCTATGAAGAAGGTGCCAAGAGATCAGGTAGATATTGAAAGTAGTTATGTCTTTCAGCCTCCATTGATCCCACACCATATTAGGAGCTATGAAGTATCACTAAACGCGAACAAGTGTTTATCATGTCATGGTTGGAAAAATGCTAAAGAGATGGGTGCCACTAAAATCAGTGTGACTCACTTTACGAATCGTAATGATGAAGTATTAGCCGATGTTTCTCCAAGACGATACTTTTGCCTTCAGTGTCATGTCACTCAAGCAGATGCCAAACCGTTGGTGGGTAACTCCTTCGAACGCGTTAAATCACTGCAATAATAACAATAGGCAGGTAGTAATATGAAATTCATTATTAACGCCTTAAAAGGCTTCTGGACAATATTAAGGCGGCCGAGTAAAGCTGCTGTAGGTATTGTTCTGTTCATGGGCTTTGCCGGTGGTCTGATGTTCTGGGGTGCATTTAACACCGGAATGGAAGCAACTAACACTGAAGAGTTTTGTTCTGGTTGTCACGCACCAATTGTGGCTGAAATTCAAGAAACAATACATTATGCTAACCGCTCAGGTGTACGTGCTATCTGTTCAGATTGTCACGTACCTCATGCTTGGACGGATAAGATAGTACGTAAAGTTCAGGCTTCTAAAGAGCTGTTTGCATACTTTGTTACTCAGACTATTAACACTCCTGAGAAGTTTAAAGAGCGCCGTGCTCATTTAGCTGAAAGGGAGTGGGCAAGAATGAAAAGTAATGACTCTTTGGAGTGTCGTAACTGTCATAACTTTGAGTTTATGGACTTTTCTGAGCAAAGCCCACGAAGTGTTAGACAGCACTCAACTGCGCTTGCGAGTGGTGAAAAGACCTGTGTTGACTGTCATAAAGGTATTGCTCACAAGTTGCCTGATATGAACAAAGTTGAAGGTTGGCATTAAGGAGCTGTTATGAGTACATTAGAGAGTGTTATATGGCATGTCCTTGGTTATAGCGCCATGCCAGTTATTGTATTAGTTGGGTTTACAGCTGTTGCTGCAGCCTCTGTTTGGATACTTTCCAAAACATCTGATAAGTAAGCTTGCTATGTCTTCGTACTATGTCTCTGGGCTATGTCTCTGGGCTATGTCTCTGAGCTTAGTCACTTAGACTAAAAGCACGTAAACATAAAAGATGTATACAAAACTAAAAGCCTGACTTTCACAAGTCAGGCTTTTTTATTATCTACGACAAGCTGTGGAATGCCCAGTTCGTAACAGCCATGTATACCTATAAGGTCTTTTGTGCAGATTCAAGTCTCTGGATAGGCATTTTGAACCGATGAGATCATCATCTCTCTTAGCCAGCGGTGGCTGGGGTCTAAATCAAAATGTTTATGCCAAAGCAAAGCATAAGTACCCGGGATCAGCTTTGTGGGTACGGGGAGAGTGATTAACTGATAGTGTCCTAACATCTCTTGTGCATATTTTGCCGGTGAGCAAAGAATAAGATCGCTCTTTTCACAGAGCTGCATAGCGCTATGAAAATCTGTCAGGTTGACCGCTATATCACGCTTGAGGTGCTGCATTTGTAAAACATCATCTAATAACCAATGGGTTATGCCTCCAAAGGTGACTTGTAGGTGACGGTATTTAAGAAATGTGTCTAGATTCCACTCCTCTTCGAGTAAAGGATGATTTTTCCTAACTAGGCAAACAGAGTGATCACGAGTGAGCTCAACATAGTTAAGCTCTTGGGGTAAATTTTTGATATGTAATAATGAGCGCTCATCCCACTCCCGACAAGCAATACCCATGTCAGTTTCGCATCGTAATAACTTATCCATGCTCTCACTGTGCCAAGTTTGACTGTCGACTGTGATATTTGGGGCCTGCTTGAGTAGCTCTGGCATAAAGTAGGGGTAGGTGAGTGAATATGCTGTTTCTACTAGTTCAATTCGAAATTTTCGCTGACTCATAGAGGGGTCGAATTCGCTGGGTCGAGTAAGTTGTTCAACTTGATTAAGCACCAGCCTTAATTGTGGGGCTAATTGCTTGGCTTTAGGCGTGGGTCTGAGCCCGTATGCAGTTCGTTCAAACAGTTTATCATCAAAGGTCTCACGTAACTTAGACAACTGTTTACTTACCGCTGATTGACTTAGGTGTAACCGTGCCGCTGCCGATGTTACGCTCTTTTCTTCGAGTAAAACTTCAAGCACTGAAAGTAAATTGTAATCAAAATTCTTCAATTTTATTCCACCGAGTAACATCTATGACTATGTTGATTTGTTTATAAGTAGGTTTAAGTATTGCCTTGAGTTTACTGTAAAACCTAACGTTATAGCTAAGATAAGTATCGTTTTTCGATTTTATCTTGTTAAGGCAGAATCTATTATTGATTTTGAATTTTAAGAAGGTAATAGAAAAGGTGTTAACTTTGTTGGCGCAACCTTAAGTGGTCAACCATAGTTATAAAGACTTTGATTTTTAGGCAGGAGAATAGGGTGTTGCGTCCAAGTAAGCATATTTTTCTAATATTTTTTATCGCACTTCTGCATCTTGTATGTTTTGACACCAGCGCTTTAACCCCGTCACAATCCAATGCGATTGAGCATTGGGTCAACAATGAATTTCAACCCTCAACGTTAACCACTAAAGAGCAGCTTCAAGAGATGAAGTGGTTCAGCGAGGTCAGTAAACCTTATTCGGGCATGGAGATCCGCGTCGTATCTGAACGCATAACGACTCACTGGTATGAAGCATCTGTTTTAGCTAAAGCTTTTTATGAAATCACAGGGATCCGAGTTGTTCATGAGCTGACTGGCGAAGATGATGTGATCAAAAAACTCTCAGCGCAGATCATGACCCGACAAAACCTCTATGATGCGTATATCAATGATAGTGATCTTATTGGTACACACTTTCGCTCTGATATGATCCTGCCACTCTCTGATTTTATGGTGCTAGATGGGGCTGAAGTTACATTACCAACGCTGGATCTCAATGATTTCATCGGGCTTAAATTTACCACAGGGCCTGACGGGAAGCTCTATCAGTTGCCGGATCAACAGTTTGCTAACTTGTACTGGTATCGCCATGACTGGTTTAACCGTGCAGACTTTAAAAAACGGTTTAAAGCAAATTACGGGTATGAATTAGGTGTGCCTCAAAACTGGCAAGCCTATGAAGATATCGCAGAGTTCTTCAGTGAGGATGTCAAAGAGATAGATGGTGAACGAATATACGGCCACATGGATTACGCTAAAACTGACCCATCATTGGGTTGGCGAATGTCAGATGCATGGCTCTCTATGGCAGGTGTTGGTGATATCGGCTTACCAAACGGGCTACCAGTCGATGAATGGGGAATTAGAGTTGAGAATTGCCGTCCCGTTGGTGCCAGTGTAGAGCGAGGCGGGGCACTTAATAGTCCTGCTGCTGTTTATGCCATTGATAAATTTATCTATTGGCTTAACAGGTTTGCCCCTGAAGATTCCATTCACCTTAACTTTACCCAAGCGGGCGAGTGGCCTGGTAAAGGACTCATTGCCCAACAAATTTTTTGGTATACCGCTTTTGTTGCCGATCTGACCCGTGCTGATCTGCCCGTTGTAAATGATGATGGTACTCCTAAGTGGCGTGTGGCCCCGTCTCCAGTTGGAAAGTATTGGAAAACAGGCATGAAATCAGGTTATCAAGATGCTGGTTCATGGACGCTACTTAAATCTACCCCTTTGAAAAGGCAACAGGCGGCTTGGCTCTATGCGCAGTTTGTTGTCTCTAAAACCGTATCATTAAAAAAGACGTTAGTCGGGCTGACACCCATACGGCAATCAGATATTGACTCAGATGTGATGAGTGAGCGCGCACCTTATCTTGGTGGTTTAGTTGAGTTCTATCGCAGCAGAGGGCGAGATGTGTGGACGCCGACAGGGACTAATGTTCCTGACTACCCGGGTTTAGCGAATTACTGGTGGCAATATATATCAAAAATCGTTGAGGGTAAGGTGACCACACAAGATGGTATGGACCACTTCGCAACTGCGGTAGACCAACATCTAGAGGAGATGAGTCAACAAAGCACACTAAAATGTGCACCTAAGCTGAATGCGCTGTCACCAGCAAATGATTGGTTAATGAAACCTGGCTCACCTAAGAGGCGTCTAAAGTCTGCTCCTGTGGGGAAAACTTTACCCTATGAAGAGGCGATAAATGTTTGGAAATAAGTTAGTTACTCTGGTTATCTTGTGCTTGTTTTCTGTCTCTTTGAGGGCTGAGACTTTGCAAATATTAACCTACGAAGAGTCTCCTTTTGCGCTGCGTGTAGGTAAAACCCACAAAGGCCTGCTAGTCGATATGCTCAAAGAGCTATTCTCACGTACTGAATTGCAATATGAGCTTAGTTTTATTCCTCTTAAAAGGGCAATCATTACCACGGAAAGAATGCCGGGTCACTGCGTATTACCTGTTGCAAGAAGCCAAGAGCGGGAAGCAAGCTTTCATTGGATAAGCCCTGTACTCGTGTCTAGATATGGATTGTATAGTAGCGATAGCGAGCGGATACCTTTGACAACACTCAGCGATGCAAAGCCATATAAAATTGGTAGCTTTCTCGGTAGTGGTATAGGTGAATACCTAAAGGAGTTAGGCTTTAATGTTGAGCTTGCCTCTGTGAGTGCGCAAAATTTAAGAAAACTTAAGCGTTCAAGAATTGAGTTGTGGGCTGCTGAACTGATCAGTGCGCAGGAGCAGATGCATCAACAAGCAATCAACTTTGGCGCGCCTGAACTGGTTTTTTATACCTCTTTAAGAGCGATGGCTTGCAATATTGAGATGCCAAACGAGCAGATCAAAATATTAGAGCAAGCCCTGAATAGCATGTATCGAGACGGTTATATGAGCGCCCTCTACCTTGAATACGGTGTAGAGATCTAATACCAATCGGTATAAAGATGTGGCCATTCAGCGAGAGTTTAGCGCTTGTGAGACAAGGCAACGAGTGAGAGACATAGTTATTCTACGTTTAAGCTCGTTAACGCAGCATCAGAAGTGCTAAAACTCGCCTTCTAGGAGTTTTTTTGGCAGCCTACTTCTGTGTTGAATAAGCTCGAAAGGGATCACCATTCCCTCACTTATTCGCCTTGAATTAAGCCGCCAAAAATAACTCTGAACTGACCACTTTCTTATACCGATTGGTATAATAAAGCCGCAGCTAAAAATTAAGGTGTTATTTCAAGTTGTGATTGAATATTCGACACTAAGAAATCACTAAAGCTATCCCCATGGTTTTGCAACATCTTTGGAAACATTGAGATGGGTGTTGAACCTGGGAAGGTATTTATCTCATTGAGTAATATTTCATTGTCATCGGTTAAGAAAAAGTCGATGCGCGAGAGATGCCTTAACTTCATTCCCTTAAAGACTTTTACCGCATATTCGCGAATTTTATTACTGAGTTCATCGGTAACATCCGCTTCAATTTTTGTTTCAGCTTGGCTATTTGCTGCGTACTTCTCATCGAAGGTATAAAAGGAGTTTGATGCACAGATTATCTCCCCAGGTTTAGTGGCAATGACTTCACCATTAAGCTCATAAACCGCAACCTCTAACTCTCTTGCTGTAATGGTTTTCTCAACGACGACATAAGGAGAAAATTTGAATGCTTCTATTAGCGAAGACGCGATCTCATCTGGCGTATCTGCGCGATAGCAACCGACAGATGAGCCTTGAGATGCCGCTTTAATAAATACGGACCCCCACTTGTCTAATGCCTGAACTGTACTTGCTATAGCCTCATCATTTAGCTCATTGAGGAAAATATAGGGAGTATTAGGGATCCCGAGTGCAGTAAACCACATTTTGGCAGTGATTTTATTAAAGCAGTTACGGCTAGACTCTGCATCACAGCCAAAATAGGGCAAATTGATCAGTTCAAAATATGATTGAATATCGCCAGTTTCCCCAGGATAGCCATGAATGCATGGAATAGCATAATCCACAGGCCAAGGTGCAATCGAATCATTATCGAAACGGAGCTGTTTTAGATTGGTCAGTTCGCAATAATCGCCATTTGCGGTTTGATAACGACCGCTACTGTCTAGCTCGACCCTTACTAGGTTGATATGTGGGAGACTCGCTAGTGATGCTTCAAAAAAGTTGGCAGACATTAATGAAATAGCGTGTTCATCGCCGCCACCGCCGCACAACAAAAGTAGGTTCGTTTGGCTCATCTTTCTTACATCTCCTAGCAAATATTCTGATCTCAGGCTCACTATGAACGGATGCAGATTTATTGCAACAGTTGTGCTTTGTGTTTTGAGCCAACTGGCTAATAATTATTCTGGATTATCGTGATATGTAGCAGAATTAATTTAGGATTGGCTATAGGTAAACAAAAGCCAGTGGCAATGTGCAACTGGCTTTAGAGAGGAACTCTTTTGTAGAAAAGCTATTTGTTGAGATTATATATTAATCGTTATTAGCTTTGCTTTAGATGGTTGAGCACGACTTCATGATGCTCTTTGGTTTTGAACTTATTAAACAGATGGCTGACTTTTCCATCTTCAGTAACCAAGAAGCTCAGTCTGTGGATACCGTCATATACCTTACCCATAAACTTCTTCTCGCCCCACACACCGAATGCATCGGCAATAGCGTGGTCCTCATCACTTAACAGTGAGAAGTTAAGCGCCTGCTTTTCTGCAAAGCGCGCTAACTTTTTAACAGGATCAGGGCTGATGCCTAATACAGTTATATTTAACTCGTTAAGTTCTGTAATGCTGTCTCTAAGGCCACAGGCCTGTACGGTACAGCCCGGTGTAGATGCTTTAGGGTAGAAATAAACCAGCACAGGGCCTTTAGCCAGACACTCTTTTAATGAGATTGTTTGTTCATTTTGGTTTTGAAGCTCAAAGAGTGGGGCCGTATCGCCTGCAATTAATGTTTTCATCTATTATTCCTTTTCTGTTGTGCTAATACCTTGCATACGTTCAATAACGCACTCTAATGATAGTTCTGAAGCAATCTCATTGATGCTCACCTCTAACTTATCAAGTTCCACTTTTTCAGGAACATTGATAGTTAAGAACACATTCTGTGTTGGCTTGCCCTGATCATCTTCTTCTGCATGGGAGCGTACTGCGGCAAGATCCAATGAACGGTCAGCAAGAAATTGAGTGATTTTCTTCATCGTGCCACGTTGATCTTGGCCGGTAAAAGTCACTCCTAGACGTGAGATATAGTTTGGTGCGGTGTGTTTTGAGGTACGCTTCATCACCGTCATGAGTTCGAGTTCAACACTTAAGCTTGGGAGTTGGGTTTCCATTTTTGTAATGGAAGCCCAAGAGCCAGAAAGCATCATGATTAAGGTGAACTCGTTGCCGAATAAGGCCATACGACTGTCGACAATGTCACAGTCACATTCACTAGCAAGTCTTGCGAATTTACTGACTATACCTGGGCGATCTGAGCCCATCGCAGTAACAACAAGATGGTTGGACATGAATTTTCCTTACTTTGTAGCTAATTCTGTACAAAAATGCACCGTAAACAGGTGCATTTAAACGCGATGACCAATGCTACCACAAGTTTACTAAGATGAGATCCCTGTCTTATATATCAAATCTTAGATTGAATACTATTCATAGTGAAAAAGTCTTAACGTTAATGAATCGCTGAAATGCTTGTTTTTAATGGTTAGCATCAGTACCATAGCCAGTCCTGAATCCTGGGGAAGTCACATGATAAACGGAAGCATCGTAGCCTTAATCACACCACTCAATAGTGATGGCTCAGTAGATTATAAAAGTCTTGAAAAGTTAGTTGAGTACCATATTACAGAAGGTACAGATGCCATCGTTGCCGTAGGCACCACTGGTGAATCTGCTACCCTACCAATTTCTGAACATATAGAAGTTGTTGCACATACTGTTAAGTTTGCATCTGGTCGTATTCCAGTCATTGGTGGCAATGGCGCCAATGCTACGGCAGAAGCGGTTGAGCTTACCAAAGCCCAAAATGATTTAGGGGTAGCCGCAATGCTTGGCGTGACCCCTTATTATAATAAACCAAGCCCGAAGGGCTTGATTGCCCATTATAAAGCGGTTGCACAGAGCACTGACATACCACAAATTCTTTATAATGTTCCCGGTCGTACTACGGTCGATATGCTACCGGAAACCGTTGCTGAGCTTGTTAATGTACCAAACATTATCGGTGTAAAAGAAGCGACTGGAGATGTGAGCCGCGTTAAGCGCTTAAGAGAACTATGTGGTGAAGATTTCCTTCTCTATAGCGGTGATGACGCGACAGCCAGAGAGTTTCTCTCTTTAGGCGGTAACGGTGTCATTTCTGTTGCTAACAACATTGTGCCGAAACAGTTTAAATTAATGTGTGATGCAGCCATTAAAGGTGATCTTCAAACTGCTATGGCAGCTGAAGATTCGATTAAAGGCTTATTTAGCGCATTGTTTTGCGAAGCAAACCCTATCCCTGTAAAGTGGGCTGTACATCGAATGGGTTTGATAAGTCATGGTGATATAAGATTACCTTTAACGGAACTTTCGACCGAGTTTCATGGTCTGTTGTTAGACGCGATGAAAAATGCCCGAATAGAGGTTAAATAATAGATGTTCAAACTAGTTACTCCTTTAGTTCTGATTGCTGCGCTTGCAGCTTGTAGCACTCCTGTTGATAGGCGACAGGCAAATGGTGGCGATGAGTATACCAATGTGAGTATTGAACCAGCATTGACGATACCTGAAGGGCTTAATACACCGACCTATAGCAAAGAGTACGATATTCCTCAGTACGGTAAAAATGTAGATGTAGCGCTTGTCGGCAAAAAGCTAGATATTCGACCGCCTCTACAAGTGTTACCTATGGCTGAGGGTACACATGTCGAAGAGGGTAGCGACAATATTAAGATTGTTGTTGAGTCTATCGATAGTGATATTGAACTTAAAAACGAACTTTACTCTGTACTCAAAGACTATCTATCGAGTAAATCGATAGCTGTTTTGAATGAAGATTACGAGAAAGGCATCATTGAAACAGATTGGATTGAGAGCCAAGAAGTGCTCGATACCAGCTTCTGGGGCAGTGATGAGGTTTATACTCTGCGTCAGCGTTATGAGTTTTTAGTTGATGTTCGTCCACATGGACGTAGTGGTAACTTGCTGATTAATCTTATTGATCATGAAGAAAGTTACGACGGAACGTTACAAGACATTATTTTAAGTGGTGAAGATAAGCAACGCTATACTATAGATATGCTAAATAATGCTGTTGCGTATATGAGCATTAAACGTAATCAAGCAATGAAAGCTAAGCGTCTTAGAGAGAGTCTAGGTATTGATATTAGTATCATAAATGGGACTGCTTCAGATGTTGAGGGAGAGCAAGCTTCGCCTTCTTATTGGTTAGCTCAAGCACCATTTATGCGTACTTGGGACAGACTAAGAATTGTTCTACCTGAGATGGGTTTTGAAATTATCGATATGGATAGTAATAAAGGCCTTTATTACATCAATGTTACCGATGACTCAGGTTTCTGGAGCTCTTTATGGAGTGAAAAGAAACTACCTGTAAAAGAAGGGTCATACCGTGTAGTGCTTAAGGAAGATGAAGGTGAAAAGACCACTCGTATCTACCTTCATGACGCGACAGACAAGCCTTTAGAGAATGAAGTTGTTGAAGCTGTGTATGAAGGCTTCTCGGAGCTGATGCAGGAAGATCGTAAGATCCGCTAATAAATTAGCAGACGAAACAACATAAGGAGGCCATTGGCCTCCTTTTTTTTGTCTCTAATTTATATAGGTTTTTATATAAGACTCTATACTTTGATTTGTATCTTGATTTCGAGGTGTAGATGAAGAAGCAGATTGATCTTAATGAGATAGAGTCAAAGTATCTGACAATAGTGAGTGAGTTCGCCATTGATATGCTCTCAATTCATAGTACTGAGAACACCCTGTGGCATCTTGCAAGAAATGTTGTTTCAGAATTAGGTTTTGAAGATGTTGTTGTCTATTTGCTGGATGAAAAGCGGCAAGTACTTTGTCAGAAAGCGGCATTTGGAAATAAAAACCCGAAACGGTATGAAATACTTTCGCCCTTAGAAATTAAGGTGGGAGAGGGCGTTGTTGGTAAGGTCGCTGTGACCAAAATACCTGTGCTTATTAATGACACTCGAAACTTCCCTGATTATATTGTTGATGATGAATCTAGGCTATCAGAGCTTGCCGTGCCAATGATTGTTGATGGAAAAGTCATAGGAGTGATTGATTCAGAACATAGACTGAAGGGATTTTATAATCAGCAGCATAAGAAGACCCTTTATGCGATAGCCTCAATTGCTGCGATGAAAATCTCTAAAAACAAGACATTAAATAAGCTTCAACACACTATTGAGGAGCTAGAGTATAGTTCTAAAATTCAAGACACCTTGTTTGAAATCGCTGAATTGATTTTCGAGACTGATTCACTAAAACTATTTTATCAGCGTCTTCATGCGTGTATTTCACGACTTACCTTTGCAAAAAACTTCTATATTGCGCTTATGAATGACGATGGTACACACTTAGTTTTACCCTATTGCGCTGATGAAAGAGATTGCGTTGTAGAAGACGAAGAAGTGCCTATCAATGTCGCGCAGCCTAGCATTACCGGTTATGTCATGGAGATAAATCAACCCTTGCTGATACATGAATGGGAAATAGAACAAAAAATAGCGAGTAAGACATTTTACCTTAAAGGATCGTTACCAAAATCATGGTTGGGGATCCCCTTTGGGGATAATGATAATGTCAAAGGTATTGTGGTCGTTCAAAGTTATTCTGATACTGTTATTTATCAGGAGAAAGATAAACAGTTATTAAGCTTTGTAGCTAAGCACATTTATAACGCGATTGAACGAATGAACGCCAAAGCAGAGCTCGAGTTTTTAGCGTTACACGACCCCCTTACACACCTGCCAAATAGAGTGCTATTTACTGACAGAGTAGAGCATGCAATAGATAACGCTAAAAGAGTATCCAATACGACTTTAGCTGTTTTATACCTAGATCTTGATAAGTTTAAACATATTAATGACTCATTTGGTCATGGGGTTGGTGATGCATTGCTGGTTATGGTGTCAAAAACCATAAGGGGCTGTTTAAAGGTATCGGATACCTTATGTCGACTAGGTGGTGATGAATTTTCGGTATTGATTGAGACGTTGAAGGGGATAGAGGAAATTGAGCAAACAATAAACGCTATTGTTCGTCAAGTCGCTGAGATAAAACTAATAGATGGTCATCAAGTTAATATATCCACTAGTATCGGGTGTGCAGTTTTACAAAATAATCATGATAACGCTGCGAACCTCTTCGTTCAGGCAGATGAAGCTATGTATCAAGCAAAATTACAGGGACGCAATCAAGTTTGCTACCACAAACCTCAAAATGATTTAGCTGGTCTTAGCCAATTTAGCGTAAGAAGCAATTTTGTTACCGCTATTGAGGAGCAGCAGTTTTATCTGGAGTTTCAGCCCATTATTGAACTAGCTACAGGGCAGATAGTAGCAGCTGAAGGCTTGATACGATGGTTGCACCCTAAGCATGGTTATATACTGCCAAACCAATTTCTTGATGGGTTACAGGTGAGTGATCTATTGACTGAATTGGATCAGCATGTTGTGTCCTTGGCTATAGAATTTTTACAAAAAGAGATCCGTCAGCTGCCAACAGATTTTAGGCTTAATATTAACATTTCGGGTGAGGGGTTTAACTCCCCTAAGTTAATGATGATATTAACTTCAGCATTTGAACTCGAGCCGTATATATTTCAACATTTAACCCTAGAGATCACCGAACAAACCTTGGTGAGCAGTGTTGATGAAACTAAGGTAACGATAGAAGCCTTAAAGCGTATGGGGATCGAAATTGCACTTGATGATTTTGGTACTGGCTTCTCCTCATTAAGTTATTTACATCAGTTTACCTTTGACTGTTTGAAGATAGATCGAAGCTTCATTAGTCAACTTGATTGTGAAAATGGTAATCAGATCATACTCAATACTATTATTAATCTAGCCCATTCACTAGGGATCAAAACAGTTGCTGAGGGTGTTGAGGCGTTAAGTCAGTATAAACAACTGACAAAGATGGAGTGTATATGTGCGCAAGGTTTTTATATGTCTCGGCCCACCTCTGCTTTATCCCTCGTAAAACTCATCACTAGCAATATTAGCTATCTACCAAAATAGCAATTAATGGTAAAAAAGCAGCAACTAGAATCTGGTTAACAGAATAAATAATCAAGAAAACAGCGAATAAGGAATGAGATCCATCTGCTTGACTTGTTTTAAGTAGCGTTTATCTCTGCAGGATGATGATGCAGGTTCCTCTTACTTCTAATGTTGCTATAAAGTTTCATTTGTAAGTAAAAGTAAAACACCTTGAAGCCGCTTAGTCTATGGGTAAACTACCTACATAAAAATAAGTAGTCTTTCGGAAAATTAATGAAAAAAATAATAATATTGTTAATTGTGTTATCACTTTCTTGGCTGGTTTATCAACAAAACTCATCAGATAACAAACCTTCAGCACCAAAATCTCGTCCAATAGCTAATGTTGTTGTGGCAAAAGCTGCCATTGAGCCTGTTAGGGATGAAGTGGAAGCTTTAGGGACGAGCAAAGCGAATGAATCTATTACAGTCACCCCTAAAGTGACAGAAGTTGCCACACAGATTAATTTCAGCGACGGTGATTTAGTTGAAAAAGGAAGACTACTTGTTCAACTACAAGATCGTGAGCAGGTAGCCCGGGTTAAAGTTGCAAAGGTTCGTGTTATGGACCATATGCGGGAACTAGAGCGGATCCGCTCATTGGTGACAAGCCAAACCATTGCAGAACTTGAAAGAGATAGACTCCAAACTTTGATTGATACAGCTAAAGCTGAGCTGGAACAATCACAAGCTGCACTATCAGATAGAAAGATCATTGCGCCATTTAACGGGCGATTAGGCCTTCGCCAAATTAGTGTCGGTAGTTTATTAACTCCTGGAACTGTTATCACTACATTAGATGATATCTCAGTGATTAAGTTGGACTTTTCTGTACCTGAACGCTTTTTACAATCATTAGCAATTGGTAAATCAGTCGAAGCAAGTGCCGTTGCGTTTCCTGATGAGATGTTTATCGGTAAAGTTACCTCAATCGATAGCCGCATCAACCCAACAACTCGTGCCGTTATAGTGCGTGCTGAGATGGCAAACCCTAACAACCGGTTACTACCAGGTATGTTAATGAAGGTCACGCTGATTAAAGAGAGTAGGGAAGCACTTATCTTACCTGAATCTGCCATCATCCCGATCCAAGATAGGCATTACGTGTACCTAGTGAATGATGAGCAAGTCATTGAGCGAAGAGAAGTGGAGCTTGGTCTACGTAAACGAGGCTGGGTTGAAGTGCTCGATGGCGTAGAGCTTGATGAGCAAGTTGTTATCCGTGGGATCTTAAAAGTACGCCCTGGCGATAAAGTGAAAGTACAGTTTAGTGAACGTTTTAGCTTCCTTAAAGAAGCTAAGGTTGGGCCAACTGTATGATATTAACCGACCTTTCAGTAAAACGTCCTGTCTTTGCCTCTGTTATCAGCATTTTGTTGATAGCTTTTGGCTTGGTCGCGTTTGATAAACTTCCTTTACGAGAATACCCAAATATTGATCCACCTGTGGTCTCTATTCAAACCAACTACAGAGGTGCGAGTGCCTCGGTGGTTGAAAGTCGTATCACTCAGCTTGTTGAAGACCGTATCAGTGGTGTAGAAGGGATAAGACATATCAACTCATCGAGCCGAGATGGTCGCTCTTCGGTAACATTAGAGTTTGATATTGACCGCGATATTGAAGCGGCAGCCAATGATGTCCGAGACCGGGTTTCGGGTTTGCTGAATAACCTACCTGAAGAAGCAGAGCCACCAGAAGTTCAAAAGGCAAATGGGGGGGATGAGGTTATCATGTGGCTGAACTTAGTGTCAGATCAGATGACCACATTACAGCTGACTGATTACGCTAGGCGTTATCTTACAGATAGACTTTCGGTTATCGATGGCGTCGCTAATATTCGTATTGGTGGCGGTAAAGTTTATGCGATGCGGATATGGATAGACAGACAAGCTCTCGCCGCGAGAGGGCTGACGGTTGCTGATATTGAGAGTGTGCTGCGCTCTGAGAATGTTGAGCTTCCTGCAGGCTCGGTTGAATCAAAAGAGCGTCACTTTACCGTAAGAGTTGAGCGTAGTTTTAAAAATGTTGATGACTTTGCCAATCTCGTACTCACTGAGGGAGATGACGGTTATTTAGTTAAATTAGGTGACGTGGCTAAAGTGGGTATTGGCTCTGAAGAGGAGCGGATCACCTTCCGCGGTAACCGTGAGGCAATGATAGGCTTAGGGATATCCAAACAGTCAACGGCTAATACGCTCGATGTTGCAAGAGCTGCGAATGCTTTAGTCGATAAGATAAACCCAAGTTTACCCGCTGGAATGGAAATAAAGCGCTCCTATGATAGCTCGGTGTTTATTGAAGCTTCGGTAAAAGAGGTGTATCAGACTCTCTTTATTGCGATGTTTTTAGTCATCATCGTCATCTACCTTTTTCTTGGTAGTGTACGGGCAATGTTAATTCCAGCGCTCACTGTTCCCGTCTCTTTAATGGCGACATTTATTGTTCTCTATGCCTTAGGTTATACGATTAACTTACTGACCTTATTAGCGATGATCCTAGCCATTGGTATGGTGGTTGATGACGCTATTGTGGTGCTTGAAAATATTCATAGACGTATCGAAGAGGGAGACTCTCCGTTAAAAGCGGCTTATCTGGGCTCCCGAGAGGTGGCTTTTGCTGTCGTTGCGACCACCTTGGTACTGGTTGCTGTATTTATGCCGATAACCTTCTTAGAGGGAGATTTAGGTAAGCTATTTAAAGAGTTTGCCGTGGCGATGAGTGCCGCAGTGATCTTTTCGAGCATAGTGGCACTGACATTGAGCCCCATGATGTGCTCTAAACTACTAAAACCTGCTGGAGAGGATTCTTGGCTGGTACGTAAAGTCGATGCAGCAATGAACTTTGTCAGTGCTAAGTATCAAGCATTGCTGGTTAAGGCGATGAAGCATCCTATTATTATCTCCTCTTTTATCATTGCAGCGCTAGGATGCAGTGCGCTATTGATGAAAGAGGTCCCACAAGAGTTCGCCCCACGAGAAGATCGTGGCTCTATGTTCTTGATTGTTAACGGACCACAAGGCGCAAGTTTCGAATATATTGAATCTTATATGGACGAAATCGAAAACCGCTTAATGCCTTTAGTAGACAGTGGTGATATTAAGCGTTTGTTGATCAGAGCGCCAAGAAGCTTTGGTAGCAGTGCCGATTTCTCTAACGGAATGGCGATTATTGTGCTCGAAGATTGGGCAGAGCGCCGCTCAGCCTCTGAGATCACCACAGATATTCGCAGCCGCTTGTCAGATCTTGCCGGAGTAAGGGCATTTCCTGTCATGCGGCAAGCATTTGGTCGTGGCGTAGGTAAACCGGTGCAGTTTGTACTTGGAGGGCCAAGTTATGAAGTATTGGCCCAATGGCGTGACATTATTCTCGAAAAAGCTAAAGAGAACCCTAACTTAGTGGGTTTAGATCATGATTATCAAGAAACTAAGCCACAATTGCGGGTTATTATTGATAAAGAGCGTGCGGCAGATCTTGGGGTTTCAATCTCACACATAGGAAGAACACTCGAGTCAATGCTAGGCTCTCGCTTAGTCACTACCTTTATGCGCGAGGGTAAAGAGTATGATGTGATTATCGAGGGTAATCGCGAAAATCAGAATACGGCAGCGGATTTGGAGAATATCTATGTACGCTCAGATCGCAGCCAGGAACTGATCCCATTATCTAACTTAGTGAGTGTTGAAGAGTTTGCCGATGCGAGCCGATTAAATCGTTATAACAGAATGCGTGCAATTACCTTAGAAGCTAACTTGGCTGATGGCTACAGTTTAGGGGAAGCATTGGGTTATCTTAACGATCTAACCGCAACCTATCTTCCAGCTGAAGCTGTGATCAGTTACAAGGGGCAGTCACTCGATTACCAAGAGTCCGGTAGCTCAATGTACTTTGTATTTATCTTGGCACTTGGGATTGTATTTTTAGTACTCGCAGCGCAATTTGAAAGTTATATTCATCCTATGGTGATCATGTTAACTGTACCATTAGCAACCCTTGGGGCGCTTGTTGGCCTCTGGCTTACGGATCAAAGCCTTAATATCTATAGCCAGATAGGTATTATTATGTTGGTTGGATTAGCGGCCAAAAATGGTATTTTAATTGTTGAATTTGCCAATCAGTTAAGAGATAGAGGCATTGATTTTGATACCGCTATTGTGCAAGCCGCAGCGCAAAGACTAAGGCCTATTTTGATGACTGGTATCACCACGGCAGCGGGTGCGATTCCCTTGGTTATGTCACAAGGTGCAGGTGCTGAAACTCGCTTTGTAATTGGTGTCGTTGTGCTATCGGGAATCATATTAGCAACGCTATTTACCTTGATGGTGATACCTGTTGCTTACTCTCTATTTGCAAGAAATTCGAGTTCACCCGAAGCTGTCACTAGGGCATTAGAAGTTGAATTAGAAAAGAGTCAGTAGATAAGACTAACCACTTAATAAAAAGACCAAGCAGCTTACTGCTTGGTCTTTTTTTTCGTATTCCATTAATCAAATCAAGGGTTTTATTGACTAAAGGTCTTGATATTGGCACCTATTGTTTATGTTAATAAAATGTTTCTTAAAATTGTATATTGGATATCTTTTGTGCTAGGTTGAACTGAATAGTGATTTATTCGTGTGCAATTCCTTGATTGTTTTAAAGGGAGCAGGCACGTAAATCAGTATTAATAAAAACCATAATAACGGTGAATATGGGCAGATATATCACCGAACAGAGCATCTATGTTGGCATAGACCAATATATGATTTTCCCCTGATACTTTGAGAACATAACCATGATAAAAACAATCAAAGGCGGTGCAATATTAACAGCACTTACCCTCTGTGCAACGTTGCCGATCGGGCAAGGTTGGGCAGGGCAGTCAGTTAATAAGATTAACCAAGCCAGTAATAAACAGAGCAATACCATCTCGAATCACTTCAAAGCAGGCGGTCAGGTTTGTGGTACTGACGAGAATGGTCAAACTTGGGTGCCTAGCCCAAATGAGGGACTGTTTTTTGGCGCTGCAGAACCAAAAGGAAGTAATAAGCTTAACTCAAAGCTCAACCTATTGAGTGCTGATGATTTTTTAGTTGAAAATCAATCAATAGGCGTACCTGATGAAGGTGAATATATCATCCCTGTGGTATTTCATGTCTATGGTGCAATCCACAATTGTGAGAGTGGCGGCTCTTGTGTACCTGACTCGCTAATTGCTAATGCACTCAAGAGAAGTAATGAAGATTTTCAAGGGCTTAATACCCTTGATGGACCGATTGCTTCACAGTTTCAAGCGATACGCGAGAACATGAATGTCGAGTTTGTTCTTGCGAAAATCGATCCATGGGGTAATCCAACCAACGGTATCGTTAGGCATGGAGAAGCAACAGGGTATGGTAATTACGAGGCACCCAATGACGAGGCTCGCGCAGCAAAAGATGCTGAGATAGCCGCTGATGCCTGGGATAACTATCGTTATATGAATATCTATATCATGAATGATATAGATGGTGATGGTGCAACCAATAATTCAGGGGTAGCTTGGTACCCAACCACGTCGATGTCTGATGCCGGCCTTGCTCGCGTGGTGTATAACGGTGCATATCTTGGTACAAATACAGATGAAAACTTCCGCTCAATTTTAACTCATGAATTTGGCCATTGGCTTAACTTGCCACATGTTTTTGATGGCGCTCAATGTAACACTGACAATGAGATTTTCTGTTCTCATACAGGTGATAGAGTGTGTGATACGCCACAAATGAGCAGTAACTCTATGGCGAATAATGCTGAAAACTGTTTGGGGCAAGCGACCAATACAGAAAACTTTATGCATTACACAGATAACTACGCCATGTTTACTCAGCAGCAAGCTCAGCGTATGTATGGCGCATTAAATCACCCTGCGCGTAGTTCACTTTGGACTGATGATAATCTGATTTCTGTAGGATTAAGCGCATATACTTCAAGTTTTCCTCATAACTGGGATGGTTCAGGTGTCGACGCGCCACCAGAAGGGACAGTGTTAATGGAGCTCCCTGGTCTATCGGCATTGAAAGGCGAAATAAATACCTACACCATCGACCTGCCAACTGGCACAGAGGTGATGGCTGTGTATCTTGATGGGTTTTCAGAAGATCCTGATCTCTATGTAAGACATGGACAAGCGCCTTCATATGATGGGACTAACTGGACCTACGATCTATTCTCTTTTAGCTCGGCAGGCACACCTGAGTTTATCGGCCTTGTTGGCCCTAAAACGACGGGGACTTACCATATAACGATCGATGCCTTCTCAGCATATACTAATGCAAGGTTGATTGTTGTTGCGATGGATGATCCCACCTTATGTAACGGTTGTGAGCGAGTAACGGCAATTGATGAGAGCGGTTTAGCTGCGGTTAAAGGTTCTGCACCAAAGCATTATAGCTTTACCGTACCTAATGACGCGACCAGAGTAATGGTGGAGATCCCTGGGGGTTATGGCAGTACGTTACAAGGCGGGCCTGATCCTGATCTGTACGTGAGCCGTGATATTATTCCCACAACTTCCGTAGCCGACTGTAAACCCTTTGCTGCGCCTGGATTACGTGAAGTCTGTGAGTTCACAGGAGCTGATCTTGGCGGCACTTACAATATAATGATAGACGCGTTTTTGGATTACAGTGATGTAAGCTTAAAAGCCACTTATGATCATCCTGTGAGTCATAATCAGCTACCTACTGCCGTGGTTAATGGTCCTTACTCGGCCACATTAGGCTCACCTATTAGTTTTTCAAGTAACGGCTCTAGTGATGTCGATGGCACTATAGCAAGTTACAGTTGGGATTTTGGTGATGGTTCTTTAAGTACCGATGCAAACCCCGTTCATACTTACTTAACTGCAGATAACTTCAATGTGACGTTGACAGTGACAGATGATTTAGGCGGCATAGCTACATCAACGACAAACGCTGTGGTAACTCATTCAGGTCTTGTGGAATTACGTAATGGTGTTGCCAAGACTGGCGTATCAGCTAATACTGGTGATGCTGCAAAATTCTTCATTACAGTTCCAGCTGGTGCGACTAATCTAGTGGTCAAAATTAGTGGTGGTACAGGAGATGCTGACCTTTACACTCAGTTGGGGTCAGAGCCAACAGACACAAGTTATGTATGTCGTCCTTACATAGGTGGAAACAGCGAAACTTGTACTGAAGCTTCGCCGACAGAGGGTGTATGGTATGTCAATCTTAAAGCCTATAACACTTTTGCCGATGTAACCTTGCTTGCGACCTTTGATGCCGGTACGGAAAATGTTGCACCAACCGCGAATGCTAATGGTGCCTATACAGGCAGTGCTGGGCAAAGCATTCAGTTTTCTAGCCAAGGCTCGAATGATTCTGATGGCAATATAGTTAGCTTTGAGTGGGACTTTGGTGATGGAAGCGCTAGTACACTAGCTAACCCAAGTCATGCTTACTCTGTTGTGCAAAATTATACTGTGACGTTAACAGTGACAGATAATGGCGGTTTAACTCATAGCAGCACGACAACTGCAAGCGTGACGGGTTCACAAAATGTTGCACCAGTTGCCATGGCTAATGGACCATATTCAGGAGAGGTCGACTCAGCGATAAGCTTCAGTAGTCAAGGCTCAAGTGACAGTGATGGCTCGATAGCGAGTTATAGTTGGGATTTTGGTGATGGTAATACGAGTAGTCAGGCTAGCCCTAACCATACCTATGTATCAGCAGGTGATTATACCGTAACACTCACCGTGACTGATAATTTAGGCGCGACAGGTACTAGCGTTGCTTCAGCCTCTGTATCTAGTCTGCCGGTAAATGGTTTAGTCAATGCGTGCTCAACTCAAGCGGAAGAGGATTATATTACGCCTCAAAGCGGTGCGCCTATCTGTGTGACGGCAGGAAGTGATAAGTATTTTTACTTTTATGCTGATGGCGTGACGCAAACAATCATCCGAACGCAACATGGTACTGGCGATGTCGCGCTTTACTATAGTCAAACTGGCTGGCCTTCAAGTTCATCTTATACTCAGGTATCTAATACTTCAGGTAATACTGAGACTATTACGGTCAATGGTTTGGCGACTGGCTGGCATTATATCTTAGTGGGCGGTAGCCATAGCGGTGTGACGTTGCGAGTTGATATGCAGTAAATTGATATGCAGTAGAGGGCGAAGCGTTATACCAATTGCTCTGCCCATTTTTAATACCAGTAGATGAACAATAAGACTTAAACTTAAAATGAAAACGATCTGAGCAATCAGGTCGTTTTTTATATGAGAAGAACAATATATTTTGGCTGAAAGCTTATCTCTGATCACTCTGTATTAAGCAAAGCACTGATGTGATTGCTGTCTTGTTAAAGAGCTGATTATTCAGCCAATTAGCTAACTTGTTAACCGTTATGCTTAGTTATCACTATCTACTTGAGTGGGCGCTTTCTTAGTGGTATCACCATTTTGTTTATTTGAGTTATCGTCTGGGGCTTGAGTGCTGTTAGTGGTGTTAGACGTTTTATTTAACTCTTTTGGTTTATTCTCTTTGCCAAACTGAGGCATTTTATATTTGGCGCTGTATTTTAGTACGGCCAAATTGCTGGCGATAACGCCTATAACCAATATGATGATAAGCCAAGTTTCAAGATCGGACATAATACTCCTAAAATAACTTTCGGTTAGCAAACAGATCTTATTGCAAGCGAGAATGCGAGTTATCTGTCAATGGTGCTAAAAAGTTTATCACTAGTATATCAAATTTTCTTTAGTAAAAACTTAAGTTGAAGGCGTATCAGCAACTGCATCTAGTATTGAAAATGGATTAAAGATCACTTTTGAAGTTCAGGATACTTTTAGGAAGCTTAGGGGACAGATATGAAATATGGCTTTACAGAAACTGAATAAGTTAATTCGACATTCTTGGCAAACTAGGATAGTCAGAACTTAGTGGAAACGTTCGCTAATCGCTTTGAGCTTGTTGATTGATTATGTCATCAGGTGGTTAGAATAAAAAAGAGCTCATGATGTGAGCTCTTTTTCTATTTAGTCTACGGCTAATCTAGCTTCACAGACTCTGATATCTTCAGGCGTATCCACTTCAGGAGAATCAAAAGCACTAATAGCGACTTTTATCTTGTAACCATGCTCAAGTGCTCTAAGTTGCTCAAGCTTTTCTAAATCTTCTAAGCGTCCTAATGGTAGCTTAGCGAATGTAGAAACGAATTTACGTGTGTAAGCGTAAACACCTAAGTGTTTATAAACCGGATAGTCATCAGTGTCACGGCCAAATGGAATGCGGGCTCGTGAGAAATAGAGGGCATTAAACTCATTATCAAACACCATCTTCACATGCTTTGGATCATTAAGCTCACACTCTTCGGTGATCTCAAACCCTAAAGTAGCCATACCAAATTCACCGGGGTGGCGCTCAAACAAGCTGATAATTTGCTCGATAGATATTGGGTCAATGAGCGGTTGATCGCCCTGAAGGTTAACGACGAGATCATCATCCTTTAACCCTAATTGAGTAATCGCATCTTCAATTCTGTCGGTACCAGAAGCAGCTTCTGCGCTGGTCATTACCACTTGACCACCAAATGCTTCAACGGCGTCCTTAATGCGAACATCGTCAGTGGCGACATAAATAGCGGTTAAGCCTTTTGCTAGAGCCGCACGTTCATACACGTGCTGGATCATTGGCTTGCCGTTAATCGGAGCGAGTGGTTTGCCAGGAAAGCGGCTCGAACCATAGCGTGCAGGGATTAACAGGGTAACGTTCATGAATTATACCTATTACAAATATCTGAATATAAAAGGGCTCTAAAGAGCCCTAAATACTGTCTAAGGACGATAAAAGTCCGAAATTACATGCGGCGATAAAGCGCTGTTAACATTTCGTCAGTGACTTTATCTTCCCAAGTTGGACCGTAAACATTTTCCCAAAGTGGACCCATGCTCTTAGCGACTTTTACCATTTTAGCAATCGTCTCATCAGGCAGATCTTTACAGATACCTTTAGGGATAGTGATGTTATGCTTCTTCACCATAGCACGGAATTCGGCAATGCCTTCTGGGTAGAAATCGTCAAGTACATCAAAGGTAATACAGTTACCTATTCCATGATGATAACCAAGTACGTAACCAAGACCATATGAAACAGCATGACAAGCACCAACTTGGCTGTAGGCGATACTCATACCACCCATGTAGGAAGCCATCATCAATTTGTCATCTTTCTCTTCATGATCATCTATATAGACTTCACGACAAAGGTCCATAGACTTTTCTGCAAAGGCTTTAGCAAACTCATTAAGGAACGTGCCTTGCAGTGATTCAACACAGTGAATATAACAGTCCATACCTGTGTAGAACCATTGGTCGGTAGATACACCGGCAATCAGTTCTGAATCCATAATGATTTGATCAAATACTGTGTAATCTGAGTTCAAACCAAGCTTACGTACAGGCCCACAAAGTACCGCTGTGCGAGAAGCTTCAGCGCCAGTACCAGAGATAGTAGGAATACCAATATGGTGAATTGCTGGGTTCTTGATTAGATCCCAACCTTGGTACATTGCACTGCCGCCAGGGTTAGTTAGCATTAAAGAGACCGCTTTCGCTAAGTCTAGTGTTGAACCACCACCTAAACCAACGACACTGACAGGTTGTTTACCTGCAAAGGCTTGAACTTGTTCTGTTAATGCATCAACCTGCTTTGTTGATGGCTCGTCGTCTACGTTAACGTAGATTAAAAGATCATGGGCTTTTACAGGAACACGTTTAGCCAGTGGCTTGTCTTGATGAACATCATCGACAAGGAAAACAACAAAGTCATCTTCTGTTTTACGCTCTTCGCTCAATACTAGATCGAGATCGACAAATGACCCACGACCAAAAATCATTTTTGGTACGCATTTGAAATTTTTAAAACTCATTACAACATTCTCCGTTGAGATTTTTACTGTAAAAAGTGAAATCGCGCCTTAAAAAAGGCGCAATAGGTATAAGACTTTAGCGCCTAGGCAAAGGCTTTCTTAATATTCTCGATACGCTGAGCAATCTCTTCTTCAGTCCAAGATAGCTTAATTAGCATAGAGATGGTTTTACTCATAATAGCATCAGATTTTGGTACTGATACCTTAGTGTAGTCTGGACGATCTTTGATTAATGTGATCGGTAGGGCAGAGCATGATTTCAACTCTTGAATGTGCTTCCAGTTGCTGAGGTAGTGCCAGTTATTAACATACCAGTAGAAGCAACCGTCAACGCCATTCTCAGCTAACTTTTTGTTGATCTCTATGGTGCGCTCTTCAGATGACATCATGAATGTCAAGAAACCTGCTGAATCACCTTCAGCATCAGGAAGTTCACGGAAAGTCACTTCACTGATATCAGCCATTGCTGATTTTATGGTGTTTTTGTTCTTGCGCTGAATCTCGATGATGGTATCCAGTTTACGCAACTGCGCAAGACCCATAGCGGAGTTCATTTCTGAAATACGGAAGTTCAGACCCATAATAGGGTGGCCTTCTGCACCACGATCGTTACCCACATGGTCGTGGCCATGGTCTGAGAACATATGTGAATGGTTGTAGATGGTTTCACTGTTAGTGATTACCGCTCCACCTTCACCACATGTGATGGTTTTAACTGAGTCAAACGAGTAACAGCCTACATCGCCGATAGTACCGAGTGCCTGACCTTTGTATGTGCCACCAATCGCCTGACAAGCATCTTCTAAAAGCACTAAGTCATGCTTTTCACAAACCGCTTTAATTTCATCTAACTTGCCCATAGAACCACACATATGCACAAGGTTGACCGCTTTTGTACGTGGAGTAATAGCAGCTTCAATGCCTTCTGGAGATAGACATAAGGTCTCATCGATTTCAGCAAAAACAGGGACGGCACCTGCCATAAATACTGCTTCAACTGAGGCGACAAAAGTGAATGGAGGCACGATAACTTCGTCGCCAGCACCAATACCGGCAGCGGCTAATGCAGTTTGAAGTGCTGCAGTACCACTTGACAGTAGATGAGCATGTTTAACATTCATCTTTTCACAAAGCAATTGCTCCATCTCACGCGTTTTCCAGCGGTCGTTGCGCATATGATCAAAGTTATAACGGAAGGTGAAACCGTTCTCCATTACATCTGCAACTTCTTGCTTCTCTTCAGGGCCAAATAATTCAAAACCGGGCATGGAAATTTCCTTAGAATTCGCTGCGCTTATTTGCGCGTGAAATAAATCATAACTACAGGATTATAACTGGGTTGGATGGAAAACTGCGATGTTTATTAAGGAATATTCAGTTAAAACTGAAAAAAAACGATGTGATAGGGTAAAGCGTATGCAGCTAGCCCTTAAAATGAGAATTTTTAAGGGCTGTTCAGTGCAGCTTATCAGTGCAGCTTAGTTTTCTGGTTTGAACTTGTCGTTGTCGACAGTTACATCTAAATCTGATAATAATCCGTTGTCGATACCGTAAATCCAGCCGTGAACTGAGATGTTTTGACCTCTGGCCCAAGCATCTTGCACGATATTAGTACTGCTTACATTACCAACTTGTTCGATGACATTAAGCTCACATAGGCGATCAAATTTCTCTTCACCCTCTAGTTGACTGAGCTCCTCAGTATGTAAGCGATGAACATCTCGAATGTGGCCTAACCAGTTATCGATTAACCCAAGCCTATCATTGCCCATAGAGGCTTTGACTCCACCGCAACCATAGTGGCCAACGACCATGATGTGCTTAACTTTTAGTACTTCTACTGCATATTGCAGTACAGATAAACAGTTAAGGTCGGTGTGAATAACCATGTTAGCGATGTTTCTGTGAACAAAAACTTCACCTGGCATCAAGTCAATGATCTGGTTAGAGGGGACACGGCTATCAGAGCAGCCAATCCACAGGTATTCAGGATTTTGTTGGGTAGCGAGTTGCTCAAAAAAATCGGGTTTCTCTTGTACGATACGTTCAGCCCAACGGCGATTGTTTTCAAAAAGCGGTTTTAGTATTTTCATTGTTCTCAAAAGTATGCAGTTGAAGAGGGAACTTGTCAGCCAAGTTGATTCAGTATTCTAGCACTGATTTCTCACTATGCTGGTCTATTCAGTAAGATACCTAATTAACATTAATTAATAATTAAGGTGTTTAATCTATTTGGTGTTAACTGTGTTTTGTTTGTGGTTCTAGATTGTGGTGAGTCTTGTTAATGGGATGAAAAGGCTTTGAAGGTTTGTCTGGCTAGGTAAATAACACAGCCAGAATGAATTCTGGCTGTGTTTGTTAAACTCAGCACTTCTAGCAATTACTTAAGGTGCTTACCGAGAAAATGTTTAAGCTGGTTATTGATGAAATCTGGCTCTTCCAGTGTTGATATATGGCCTGCATTGGGGATATGTATAAACTCACTACCATCAATCGCATCGTGCATCAGATAACTTTCAAGTACAGGCCTAACTGTGTCTTCGACACCAGTCATAATTAAGCAAGGCAAGGTCAAATTCTCAATATCATCCATGGTATCTCGGCGTCCAAAAATGATTTTACCTAATCGATAAATGCTCTCTATCCTTGCAGGCTCTAAGTTTTCTAGCGATGTTGCAAAGCCCTGAAAAAGCGCTGGGTGCTTTTTGTCAGCGTCTTTGCAGAAGTAAAGCGGCGTGATCTGCTCAATTAATGCAGCGGGTACAGCCTGAGTGTTACGTATGATATCTAACATGTTGTAATACTTAGCTCGGGCAACTTCAGGCTCATAACCAATAAATGAGTTCATCATCACTAAGGTTTGGACGCGCGTTGGAGCCAATAATGCAAGCTCAGCTCCCCACATTCCACCGACTGATAGCCCGACAATACTGAATGAGTCAATCGATAGCGCATCCATGAGTTCAAGCATTTGCGCACTGATATCTCTTAGAGAGTGAGTAGACTCTGGTAGGCTTTCTGAATCACCGTGGCCCCATAACTCTGGAACTATGCAGCGGTAATGCTGTGAAAGACATTCTATTTGAGGTGCCCACATCTGTGAGTCCCAAAGATAACTATGGCCAAATAGAAGTACAGGCCCAGTACCAATATCTAAATAACTTAAACGTTTGTTATCAATTGTTATCTGCTTTTTAGAAGGTGAAGAGTTCATATTGCCTACTGTGTTGTACTGAAAAATTAAAGATAATTGTATTCGTGTGAATTAATGCGCTAGCTAAAGCACTTGCGTAACCCCTGAGGGGCTAGGTGCGACTTTAAAGACGTAATGATTCACTAATGGTTCAAGTCTAGCGAGTAACTCTGACTTGAACCTGATATCTGAGTTCGATATGGCCTGCTTTAAAACATGGATATCAAAACCGCTTAATATGTTGTTTGCTACTGGAAAGTAGCTTAAGTGCCAGGGCTCTGGACTAACACCACTTAAACCGAGTTGAAAAGGGAAGTAAAACCCGTATTTACTGGCATTGAGTACCAACCATTGGTGCAGCGCACTGCAGGGGCCATCTTTGTCATATTCAGCTGAAATAAGCTGCAGTTGGGATTGAGTGATTTGATTGCCATCAAATAGATCGACATCAGTCCCCCAATGGTGGCGTGAAGTACCAGGTAACGCCGACCAGAGTAGAATCAGGTCGATAATCTCATCCGCTGACTTTTCGCTTATGTCAACCGGCTTAGATTCGAGATCAAGCACTGGTCGTAGGCCATTAGCCTTGTTATTCCAGATATGCATTTGACGGTCAAAATCACGGTATCCAGAGCATATCTGGATATCAATGCCTGCAGTCACGGCCGCTGCAGTCATCTGTGATAGCGCAGCAGCTGTGTGTGATTCGAGCTTGTGGCCTTGATGTTCGATAAGCGCACTCGAGTCAAGGCCATAGGCTGTTAGCGGGTTTAGCAAAGTAGCTTTTCCAAAATTACCTCATAACATAGGGCCAGCTGCTCAAGATCTGAGACTTTTACGCATTCATTGACTTTATGTATGGTTGCATTGACTGGGCCTAGCTCAATCACTTGTGCGCCAGTTGGGGCAATAAAGCGGCCATCAGATGTACCGCCAGAAGTCTGAGGATCTGTTTCAGTACCTGTGACGTGTTTTATCGCTTCACGGGTGGCATCAAGCAAAGGCCCATCTTCGGTAAGAAATGGCAGGCCGTTATAGATCCAGCTTATGTCATAATCTAATCCATGTGCGTCAAGAATATTCAGCACACGTTGGATTAGAATTTCAGCGGTAACCTCAGTGGAGTACCTGAAGTTAAACATCACTTCTAACGCTCCAGGTATAACGTTTGAAGCGCCTGTTCCACCATTGATATTGGCTATTTGAAAGCTAGTCGGCGGAAAATACTCATTGCCGTTATCCCACTTCATCCTTGCTAGCTCATCAAGGGCTGGCGCCGCTTTATGAATTGGGTTATCAGCAAGGTGAGGGTAGGCCACATGGCCTTGGATACCGTTAACGGTTAAGTTTCCTGTTAGGCTACCTCTACGTCCATTCTTAACGATATCACCCAGCTTGTGGGTAGAAGATGGCTCGCCGACAAGAGACCATGTGATTTTCTCATTCCGTGCTTCTAAGGTATCGATAACACGGGTTGTACCATTAATAAATGGCCCCTCTTCATCACTAGTGATCAAGAAAGCAATTGAGCCTTTATGATCTGGATTCTTTGCCACAAATCGCTCAGTGGCAACCAGCATTGCGGCCAAAGAGCCTTTCATATCAGCTGCGCCGCGACCATGAAGGTAGCCATCAATAACCACTGGGTCGAATGGCGGGGTATGCCAACGGTTAAGATCACCGACAGGCACAACATCGGTATGGCCTGCAAAACAAAACAGGGGTTTTTGACTCCCGCGCCTTGCCCACATATTTGTCGTATCTTCAAACACCATAGATTCGATGTCAAAACCTGCATTGGCAAGTCTATCTGCCATAAGTTGCTGACAGCCTTCATCTAAAGGAGTGACTGAAGGGCGTGAAATGAGATCCTGAGCGAGTGTTAATACATCCTGACTCATGAGTTAAACCACGCTTGGTAATCAGCTTCTTTAAAGCCTACTTGGATTTTGTCATCGACGACAAGTACTGGCCTTTTAATCAAGGTTGGGTGGTTTAGCATGAGTTCGATAGCTTTATCTTGGTCAATATCGGCTTTATCGGCATCAGAAAGGTTTCTAAAGCTGGTACTACGCTTATTAAATAACTTTTCCCATCCAATCAACGCAACCCAATGGGTTAACTGCTCTTTGTCGAGCCCATCTTCACGAAAATCATGAAATGAAATGTTTGGTTGGTTTTTATCAAGCCATTTTCTGGCTTTTCTGACTGTATCGCAGTTTTTGATGCCGTAGAGGGTCAAGATGATTACTCCTTGTCTTGCTTATATTTTATTCGAACGAGCGAATTGTTATTTATTTGCATTGTGGCATTGCCTGAGAGTTCTCACAAGCGTCAGTTGGCTTCATGTATAGATGTCATACCAATTAAGATAATAATTTATACGCTGAGTAGGAATTTGAAGCCAGAACCGCTTCGCACATAGGTAAAAGTTATATCTATGTAAGCCTTGAGTAGAACTTTCACAATAGGTTCTTAGCATCTACGTCATGTGACTAGGGTTATCTGAGATATAATTTTTTGGATTATCTTAGGTATAAATAATGCTGTTTGCGATTTAATTAAACCTTTATGGGTGTGCTTGAACAAAATAGGGGTAAATAAAAATGCTTCACCAGTAACTGATGAAGCATTAGGGGATGATCAAGTGGTTTTAGAGTACGACGGTGAAAATGACATCTTTTCCAGCTTCAATACTGCCTTGTCGTTTTTCTAACGACTGGATATCTTCCATGTTCGCTAACACAACGGGAGTGAGCAAACTTTCTACTTGGTCTTTAAGATAGTTAAGGTCAAATTCAAGGATAGGTTGACCTGCTTTGACCTCTTGACCCTCTTCGGCTAAACGTTTAAAACCGTTACCCCTTAACTCTACGGTGCCAACACCGAAATGGACAAAAAGTTCAAGGCCTTGGGGAGACTCAATACTAAATGCGTGGTTTGTTTCAAATATTTTTCCAATTGTGCCATCTATCGGTGCAACTATCTGCTTTCCTTTAGGCTTGATGGCTAATCCATCACCAACAATTTTTTCAGCAAAAACAACGTCGGGAACCTTCTCAATTGGCACAATTTCACCTGATACTGGTGCATATACATCAATGCCGCCTACGAGATCGGTTTGCCCGGACATTAAACGTCTTATACGGCTTAAAAAACCCATTTTTTATCCCCTAGTACTATTTTTAGTCTTTTTTATAATCTTATTTATTATGCGTTTCATATTTATATGCTGAATCATACCAGTTAGTTACAGTGTGACACATAATCATTTAGTTCATCCAATCTTTGTATGGATAATGCTTGATTGCACCATTTTTGATAAGTAGACAAGGTATGCTTACCCAGTGATGATTTAAGCTCCAGTAAACTAGAAGGCGCAACACTGAGTTCATCAACGCCCATCCCTATAAGGATGGGAGCTATGTTTTGATTACTGCCCATTTCTCCGCAAACTGAAATTGTAAGCCCTGCTGGTTTTGCACAAGCTATTGTCATCTTGATTAAAGCTAACACGGCAGGAGACAGTGACGGATAGCGCTTTGCTAACATAGGGTTAGTTCTATCTGCAGCCATAGTGTATTGAGTCAGATCGTTAGTACCTATGCTGATGAAATCAAGCTTGTCTATCATCGATGGCAGGTTTATTACTGCGGCTGGGGTTTCTATGACAACGCCAAAATCGAGTTCTCCAAATCCTCTTTCGCTTTCTATTAGCTCGACTTTACACTGCTCGATAATATCAAATAGGGAGTCGAGTTCCTCGACTTGGTTGATCATCGGAAACATTAACCTGACTTTGCCGTGATTTGCCGCCCTAAGAATTGCCTTTAATTGGGTTTTTAATAGAGGAAGGTTAGCGAGTGAATACCTAATCCCACGCAAGCCAAGGGCTGGGTTCTCCTCATCGGGTAAAGATAAGCAGGGGAGTTCTTTATCTGCGCCAATATCTATGGTTCTTATGGTGAAGGTTTTACCATTGAGTAACTGTAATGCGTCACAATAAATACCATATTGGACCTCTTCACTTGGTAGCTCTTGGGCATTCATTAACATAAACTCAGTCCGAAATAATCCAATGCCATCAGCACCAATCTCAGAGAGTTGCCTGATCTCGCTAATGCAGCCGACATTCGCGAGCAATGGGATCTTATGATTATCTTTGGTAAGTGTTAGCTTGTCTTTGAATTTGAGTAATTGACTCTTTCTTAAACTATCGTCTTCATTGAGTTGCTTAAGTTTATCGAGGGTATCTGTGCTCGGGTTAATATGAACTTCACCAGATAGAGCATCAAGTGCAATAACTTGATTATCTTTAAGCGTTTTAGGCACAAGCGCATCGAAATCACAGCTCAACAGGGCTGGGATCCCAACACTTCTGGCCAGAATCGCTGTATGACTGGTTAAGCCGCCTGTTTTGAGCACTATCCCACTGATCTTATCAAGCGGGAGATTTGCAAACTCTGCGGGCGTCAGATCTGATGCAAACAAAATTGTCGGCGCGCTAAGCTGTTGCAGATCGTGTTTGATATTGCCAAAAATGGCCGAGATTAATCGAGTTGAAAGGCATAAAACATCATCAGCGCGGTGTGCGAGATAGGGATCTTCCATGGCTTTTAACTGATCGGCTTGTTGTGTAAATATCCGTTCAACAGCAACGGCTGCGGTAAACCTTTGTTCAGAAATAGCGCTATTTAATTGGTCTTTTAACTCATCATCATCAAGCAATAATATATCCGCTTCGATGAGTTGATAGTTTTCACTCTCAGCTTCCAGCTTTTCTAAGCTATTGCTGAGTAACTGGACAAACTCAAAAATTGCCTGCTTGAGTTTATCGAGTTCGATATTTATCTGGCTGGTGGGAAGTACACGGTAATCTAACTCGGCTTTGTGTGGCTGAACAATTTTTGATTGACCAAAGGCTACGCCTGATGACACAACAATTCCTGAGATGGGCATACTAAATTCCTGTATATATCTTTATTACATTGGTTTTTCAGTTCTAGCTCAAGGTGATAAGTAGCTCAGATACTTTCTCAACCGCTTGCTCTGCTTCATCACCTTCAGCGAATACTTTGACAGTAACTCCTTGGTATAAGCCTAAGGTTTGTAATTTAAATAGACTCTTAGCACTGGCTTGTTTGCCATTACACTCTACCAGAACATCACAATTAAATGTTTTAGCAGCTTTTACGAGTAGGGCTGCAGGTCTAGTGTGAATGCCATGGGTCGCAGTTATAGTGACTGATTTTTCATACATATCAACAACTCTTAAAATGAAGTATAAAATGGATTAATATTCAGAAATGATAAAGTTCTTTTTTTTCAGCGTCGTTATGGCTAAGGGCAGCTTGTCATTTTTGACGAGAATATAGTCGGTATCAAATGTTGATATAGCAAAAATGCTAATGTCGGCATCGGCAAGGGCACCTGATACGCTGGAGAGTATCCCTGTCATTGAGAAACCTAACGGACCAATAACTTCTAAGCAGCCCCAATCGCTTTCCTCTTCAAGGCTATCTAATACTAACTCTTTAGGCACAACCACGGAAATCTCATCTTTTGTTTTAGCGATAAAGAACATCTCTTGTTGAAAGATTTCAGGCGCTATCGATGAATCAGGGCTGAAGCTATGTATGCTGTATTGCTGGGCATGAACTGCTAACGTCATTCGAGCCATGAAAGCCTATTACCTAAGTGTTTTGAAATATGAGTCAGTAGCTTAGCATAGATTGTTAACCTAGAGTTTTATAGGGTGTCTTGAGATTTTTTTTCGATTTGTTAGTAGATGATGAGGGAGAGCGTTGCTCTCCCTTGGCTTGATAACCTAAACCTAAACCTAAACCTAAAGCTAAACCTTAAACTGGCTGAGCGTATTAGATGAGTCAGCACTGATATCTTGAAGTGAGATCGCTGCAGAGCGATTACTTTCAATTGACTTAACAGATACCTCGGTTAATTCTGTAATGCTGCAGATATTACGGTTAACCTCCTCAGTGACTAAAGATTGCTCCTCTGTTGCGCTGGCAAGCTGAGTATTCATATCACTGATATGGGCAATGAGTGCTAAAATCTCAGTTAATGAGTCCCCAGCATCTTTTGCTTGAGATTGCAGTTCAATAGACCTTTGTTGGGTATCACTGTTACTTGTCATCACAGAGGATACACCTGATTGGATTTCGCTAATTATTTTTTGTATCTCATTGGTCGATTCTTGGGTTCTGGTTGCTAATGCTCTTACTTCATCAGCCACAACGGCAAAGCCTCTACCATGAGCACCAGCCCTTGCAGCTTCAATAGCGGCATTAAGTGCAAGTAGGTTCGTTTGATCTGCGATACCTCTAATGACATCTAAAATACTACCAATCTGATCTGAAGACAGTGCAAGGTTTTGGGTGATCCCTTCAGCAGTTTTTAGTTCAGTAACGAGTATCTGTGTGTTTGATACCGTCAAATCCATCTGTGCCTTGCTCTGTTGTGCTTGCACTTTCACACTATTGGCAGCATCCGCAGCCTGCTGAGTATTACTTGCCATCTCATGGGTCGTTGATAGCATCTCGTTGATCGCGGTTGCGACGCTGCTTGTTTCTTCATGCAGGTGATCAACGCAATCATTCGATTCTTGTACCGATCTCAATAAACGGTTTGCATCTTGATCTAGCGTGGCGCCAAGCGGTTGAAGGTGACCAACCATATCAGCTATTTTTTTGACAAATAAATTAAACGCGACTGCAAGCTCTACAACTTCATCACGTCCTTGAGTTGGCAAGCGTTTAGTTAAATCGCCTTCACCTTGGGCGATATTATTCATGGCTGCAATCGCTTCTTTCAGTGGCGAAGTTATGGAATGATTAAGGATTAAGAAAAAAGCAAATATAGGTGCAGCAATCAATACCATTATTATCAGATAATTGCCGACGATTGAGAATGTAGCGTCATCAATATCACTGATATGGCTGCCCGTAATGAGTGTCCATTGCCATTGTGAATAATACCTTGCCTCAACCAACTTCTCTTGAAATCCACCGCTTACAGGGTCGGCAACCTGTAAAGTGAGCTGTGAGTTATGGCTTTGTTTTGCCTCATTAATTAGGCTGGTCAGAGTGTCATTATTTGATTTTGTTTTTACGGCTGTAGCGGCTTGACCAATTAATCTATCCGAGCCGCCATGTGCGAGTATTTTGTGCTGGTTATCGATGAGAATAAAGTAACCATCTTTGCCATAATTCATCTGATTGACTAGCTCGGCAGCTTCAGTCTTAGCGTCCTCAAGGGTTATTTTTCCGTCTAAAGCTTGCTGGCGATGCGCTTCAATAATACTGAGCGCCGTACCAAGTTGTGCATCATTTTGAATCCATTTTTGTTCGATTAAGTTATTTCTCTGCTCGTTAATAGAGAAACTGGCGAATACAAATGTGCCGATGGCCGCTAATGCTAACATTAAGATAAGACGTTGAAGAATAGATAGTTGCCGTAGTAGTTTTGTCATAGCTTTCCCTTATGAGGAATATTGTGATTACCTATAAAATATACCTTCCATATGACGCTAATTATATGGTGTTGAACGATTTTTATTGGATTCTAGACATTGCTCACTCTTGTGGATGTTGCAGTGGTCTTTTTTATACCTAATTAATGTAAGTTAGTCGTATTCGATAGGTTAATTATTTATCGGTTGTTTACTTGGAGTGTAAATTTAAAGCCGTAATAACAGAGGTTTAAGTGATTTCGGGGCTTGTTGAAGAGGATTTATTGGTTAATATATTGTTTTCACTTTGATTTTTTTGTTATTTGAGCGCAAAATTAAATATTATTCCTTTTTGGTTGTTCTCATGACTACGACATCACAAGTTATCACCTCTGATGACATTCTTTTGAAACTGTGTAATTCCGTTTCTCATGTACTTTCCAGTACAACGGCGAGTCAAGTGACTCATGCTGCAATGGTGCAACGTATTACCCGCACTTGCCTTAAGCCTGACCTTGGTTGTTTCTCAATTTTCGATGGTGGTTTTTCTGGGTTGGTTGTCATCAATTTTTCAGCCCCAGCAGCAATAGAGATCTATCGCTCTTATATGAAACAGATGGGAATGCCTGAATCTGAGCTTGCTTTTTCACACACTTCTGATGAAGTTGGTGACATCATGGGTGAGTTGATGAATCAAATACTGGGTGACTTCATCAACAAGGTGAATAAACAGCTGCAAACATCGATAAATCAAAGTCAGCCTAAGATGCTGACGATTAATAAAGAGCTTACAATCTCAATTGATACGAACCTAGATGAGGCTGTGGCGAGAAGGGTATCATTTAGAACTCAAAGCAATCATATCTTTTATCTAGAGTTTGCAATGGATAAAACAGAGTTTATTAAGCTCGATGAGTTTGATGCTGAAGATGACTTTGATCCCGATGACTTGATTGCAGAGCATGGCGTTAACGGCTCGACTAAAGATAAAAAAGCTTCATGGTCACAGCCCACTTCAGCTGCAGTGATCACAGACGATGCTGACGATCTGCTTAATGAACTGGGTATTTAGCCTTAGTTAACGAATACAGCGAGCTTATTGACGGTGTTTTTATTTGTGGGCTTGTTATCAACTAAATGTATTGCGGAAAAATCAATTATACTTGTCTGAGAAAGCTTGATACTTGGGACTTTGATTTTTTCGCAATCTGTTGCATTAACTTAAATGAGGGCATTGATATATTATAATCCTTTTCCATCTCATCAAGCATAAGCAGCCAAAGCTTTGCCGTCATTTCTGAATCTGCCAACGCCCTGTGAAATACCCCATCATTATCAATCTGCTTATACGCGACTAAACCGCCAAGTTTGTGGTTAGGTGCATCTTGAAATATGCGTCTTGAGATCAGCATAGAACAGGCAAACTCACCTCCGTATCCTCTATTGATCGTTGCCAGTTCGGCATCAAGAAACCGTTGATCGAAAGACGCATTGTGTGCGACTAGATTATCTGAGCCGATAAAGTCGGCAAAACGTGCCATAACAGCTTCACAAGAATCCGCACGGCTTAACATAGAATTGGTGATACCTGTATAGCCTTCAATAAAGGCGCTAACCCTAAAACCAGGGTTCATTAATTCCTGAAAGGTATCTGTGACTTGGCCGTTTTGTATTTTTACTGCGCCTATCTCAATGGCGCGATCGCCCTGATTAGGAGAGAGACCTGTAGTTTCGAAATCGAGAACGATAACTGAATCTGCACTGCGTAATGTCATTGCCTTGATGTGCCTTTTACCCGGTATTTAGAAAGTTGTTTTATGTATCGTTGCATCTAATGCACTTATAGCAAGCAAATAAAAAACCCGCGAGATAAGTCGCGGGTTTTATCATGTGCAAATATTAAAAAGTAAAATTACTTCTTAGCAGCTGCTTCACGTTCTTTAACTTCAGCGATAACTTTCTCAGAAACACTGTTTGGACATGGTGCGTAGTGTGCGAACTCCATAGAGAACTGACCACGACCAGAAGTCATTGTACGTAGTGAACCGATGTAACCGAACATTTCTGATAACGGTACGTCAGCTTTAATACGAACACCAGTAACACCAGCCATCTGATCTTTGATCATGCCGCGGCGACGGTTAAGGTCACCAATAACATCACCAACGTTGTCATCTGGGCTGAATACATCAACATTCATGATAGGCTCAAGAAGTTGTGCACCTGCTTTTGGCATAGACTGACGGAAAGCGCCTTTAGCTGCGATTTCGAACGCGATAGCTGATGAATCAACTGCGTGGAAAGCACCATCTACTAGCTCAAGTTCAACGTCAAGTACTGGGAAGCCAGCAACAGTACCAGTTTCCATCATAGATGCGAAACCTTTCTCAACTGCAGGCCAGAATTCCTTAGGAACGTTACCACCAACAACTGATGACTTGAATGTGAAGCCAGTGTTTTGCTCACCAGGGCGGATGATGTAGTCAATCTTACCGAACTGACCAGAACCACCAGACTGCTTCTTGTGCGTGTAGCTATCTTCAGTGATCTGAGTGATAGTTTCACGGTATGCAACTTGAGGCTCACCAACGATTAGGTCAACACCGTAGGTACGCTTAAGGATATCAACCTTAATGTCTAGGTGAAGCTCACCCATACCTTTAAGAATTGTTTCACCTGAATCTTCATCAGTTTCTACGCGGAATGATGGATCTTCTGCAATCATCTTACCGATAGCGATACCCATCTTCTCTGATCCGCCTTTATCTTTTGGCGCAACAGCGATAGAGATTACTGGCTCTGGGAATACCATAGCTTCAAGAGTACAAGGGTTCTTAACATCACATAATGTGTGACCAGTTTGAACGTTCTTCATACCTACGATAGCAATGATGTCACCAGCTTGTGCGTAATCAAGCTCGTTACGCTCATCAGCTTGCATCTCAACCATACGTCCAACACGCTCAGTTTTACCTGTGAACGAGTTAAGGATGGTGTCACCTTTGTTGATCTTACCTGAGTAGATACGTACGAAGGTTAGTGCACCGAAGCGGTCATCCATGATTTTGAAAGCAAGTGCTTTAAATGGCTCATCGATAGATACAAGTGCGTGCTCGCCAGTCTCGTTACCTTCTTCATCAGTAAGAGGCTGTGGATCAACTTCAACTGGGTTTGGTAGGTAATCAACAACAGCGTCAAGAAGAAGCTGCATACCTTTGTTCTTAAACGCAGAACCACAGTATGTTGGGAAGAAGTCCATAGTACGAGTACCGCTACGGATACAACGCTTAATGTCTTCCATAGATGGCTCTTCGCCTTCCATGTAAGCTTCCATAAGATCATCGTCCTGCTCAACAGCAGTTTCGATTAGCATCTCACGGTACTCTTCAACTTGGTCAACCATGTCAGCTGGAACGTCTTCGATCTTGTAGTTTTCAGCTTGACCAGTTTCATCCCATATCCAAGCTTTACGAGTTAGTAGGTCAACAACACCACTGAACTCATCTTCGATACCGATAGGAAGAACCATAACTAGTGGGTTAGCCGCTAGTACGTCTTTAGTTTGCTTAACTACACGTAGGAAGTCAGCACCCATACGGTCTAACTTGTTTACGAAGATAATACGTGCAACTTCTGATTCGTTCGCATAACGCCAGTTAGTCTCTGACTGAGGCTCAACACCACCAGAACCACAGAATACACCAACACCGCCATCAAGAACCTTAAGTGAACGGTAAACTTCAACTGTGAAGTCAACGTGACCAGGGGTGTCAATAACGTTAAAACGGTGATCGTTCCAAAAACAACTTACAGCAGCAGACTGAATGGTAATACCACGCTCAGCTTCCTGTTCCATGAAGTCAGTTGTTGATTCGCCATCATGAACTTCACCTATCTTATGGATCTTACCGGTAAGCTTAAGGATACGCTCTGTTGTGGTGGTCTTACCCGCGTCAACGTGAGCAAAGATACCAATGTTTCTGTACTTTGATAAATCAGTCATTTTTCTACTCTAATTGGAGTTACGTTCTAAAATTCGGGGGGAAGTATATCAACACTTTGGGAATAGTTTTATAGATTTTTATTAAAATCGTTCACTTTCGCACAATAAACCCATAAATTAGACTAGGTCAATGTTGGTTTAAGTGGTATAAGTCATGTAAATACAATGGTTTGCGGGTGTGCAGCGTAAAGGCGGTTAACTCAGGAAATGCTTATATCATTTTGTCCAATTGTGATGTTAGTTCAGTACAAAATCGTCTTTTATTGACCTTTTCTTCATTAGCCACTCAGTTTTTATGATCTCATCGAGCGTTTCGAAAATGCATCATTGCTAATATCTGCGCAATTCAAGTACGCAAGATTATTAGGTTACATATATATGCAATTAGATTTAGGTCAGCTGACACCAGAGATATTTCTGAAACAATACTGGCAAAAGAAGCCGTTAGTCATTCGACAAGGGTTCAAGAATTTCAAAGACCTATTATCACCTGAAGAGATGGCTGGTCTTGCGTGTGACGAATTAGTCGAGTCAAGGCGTATCTATAAAGAGCAGGGGGATTGGCAAGCAGAGTTTGGCCCTTTTCAATCTTATGAGCACTTAGGTGAAAGTGATTGGACGTTAGTGGTACAAGCGCTAAATAACTGGGTGCCCGATGCCGAGAAACTGATCCAATGCTTTGATTTTATTCCTCGCTGGCGATTTGATGATGTGATGGTGAGTTATGCGACTCCTGGTGGTGGAGTTGGCCCTCATATCGATCTCTATGATGTATTTATCTGTCAAGGTTCAGGTCGAAGACGCTGGCGTGTGGGTGATAGAGGACCGCACAAAGAGTTTGCCGTTCACCCAGCTTTGCTCCATACCGAGGCGTTTGATCCAATTATTGATGTTGAGCTTCTTCCCGGCGACATTCTTTATCTGCCTCCAGGTTTCCCACATGATGGAGTCACGTTAGAGTCGTCTATGAGCTTCTCTGTTGGCTATCGTACTGCATCGACAAAAGATATGGTTAGCGCGTTAGCTGATCACTTGATTGATAACGAGCTAGGTTGTGAGCAGGTAGAAGATCCTGATAGAAAACTTTCTGTTAACAGTGGCAGGGTAGATGTAAACGATTTATCACGTATCAAAGCTCAGCTTCTTTCGCAGCTAAATGATCAATTAATTAGCGAGTTTTCTGGACGTTATCTCACTCAATCTAAATGTGAGCTGGACTTGCCAGATGAAAACCTTGGCTTTAGTTGCGAAGACTTTAAACAGATCATTCAAAATCAACCATTAATACGTATAGGTGGGCTAAAAGCGCTTTATTTTGATGCCAGTGTCGATAGGGGCGTTTTCTTCCTTAACGGTGAACAGGTCACTCTCCCTCTATCTTTAATAGATGTCATTCCTGTACTTTGTGATAATCAGACGATTAGCTATGATCATCTTTCTAACTGGCTAGAAGATACTGCGTTTGTTGAAATCATGCTTGAGTGGATTAATTGCGGTTATTGGTATTTTGAACAGGACTAGTTAATCCCTCGATATAAGTATTTTTTTATCGCGTATTTGCAATAAATAAGTGGAGCCATTTGGCTCCATTTTTGTTAGATTCTCACTGATTATTTTCTTTATTAATAAGGGGAAGCCTTTTGGCGATTGAACACAGTACAATCATGTTGGTGTTATCTCAGTTAGAGTGTCGGACCAATTTTACTATCAAAAAAATCACTGAATATATGCTCCCAAAGCTTAAAGAGCCGATTTACTTACATGGAGCAGATAGGGATTGCCAATTAGTGATAAGACCTGCTTATGAAGTGTTTTTGGAAGATTTCTCTTCACTTGAAGGGGTGACACATAAAACAGGCTATTTTCACAATAATGAGATGACTCGCTTTCCTAAAAGAGTACAAAAAAGTCTCAATGGTATCCATTATGGTTTAGGGTTTAAATTTGAAGATGAAGATGCTGTAAAGCGATTTATTAACCGCTTAATAGCGATCAATAAGGGAGAGTGAAGGTACTCATCTCTGTAAGTAAAGGTGTTGTAAATAAAAGGTGCTATGAATAAAAGCTGGTATGAATAAAAGTAAACTTGTAGAAAGCATAGTCACCCAACTTGAGGTAAAGCGGGCGTTGGCAATTAATGCGGCGAACCAAGCCCATGAAACGGCGACCCACACCGAAACCGTTGCAAAAAGTAAATATGAAACTTTCGGCCTTGAAGCTTCATACCTAGCTCACGGACAAGCTAAACGTGTCACTGAGTGTGAAGCTGAGATAAATCTATTTTCAAGTATGGCAATAAATGATTTCAGTGAAGAGGCTCAAGTTGGGGTATCTGCTTTGGTCACCATTGAAGACCCTCAAGGTGAACTTAAAACATGTTTTGTGGCTCCTGGTGGCGGTGGTTTAAAGCTTGAAGCCAGAGAAGTACTATGTGGTTATGAGCCGTCGTCATTTAGCCAATTTATCACAGTGATCACGCCCTCATCCCCCTTGGGGGCAGCGCTAATTGGTCGCTCTATGTTTGACTCATTTACGCTGGATATAGGCAGTAAAATCATAGTTTATGAGATAGTCGGCATATTTTAGCCCTTTTGAGTGGGTTGCAATCAATCAAACTTTCCCTCTGTTCATTATTTTAATTTCATGATTTACCCTCGCTAACCCTTAGTTTATGATGTGTCTAACTTGTTGCTATTAAGTTGTTTTATTGAGGCTTGCATCAAATAAGGTGGTAAATTGATTTCATATTATCGTAATGGCAATGGTTTGAGCTATGTTAAACAAGTTAAGGCTTGTAGGTATGCAGCCTTAACAATTTGTATAGCCATTATTCTATCTTTAACGAGCTACCAAGCGATGGCTCAAGATCTTGAACCGCGAAGTTATAGCAATATTCCTATCGGGATGAACTTTCTTGTTGTAGGTTATGCCCGCTCTCAAGGGGAAGTGTCTCCATCACCAAGTGCACCTGTTGAAGATGTAAACCTTGAAATTGACGGTGCTGTTATCGGTTACGCGCATTCATTTGCACTTGCAGGTCAATCTTCAAAAGTTGACATGGCCGTTTCTAGAGTATGCTTTGACGGGAGTGCAAGACTTGATGGTGAGACTGTCACTGCGGATCGGTGTGGCTATACCGATCCAAGCATTCGGCTTACTTGGAACTTTTATGGCGCTCCAGCGTTAAAGCCTAAAGATTTTGCCAGTTGGCAGCAGGGAGTTGTCGTTGGTACAAGCTTACAGATCACCGCACCTATCGGCAGTTATAGTGACGATGTTTTGTTAAATGCAGGGACGAATCGCTGGATATTTAGGCCCGGTGTTGGCATGTCGCAAAAGCTAGGCCGCTGGTATTACAATCTTATCGCATCCATGAGGTTGTATGCGGATAATGATGAATATTATAATGATATTTTACTGACTCAAGAGCCACAATATACTTTGCAGGGGCATCTTATCTACACTTTGAGCCCAGGTCACTGGGTATCGCTAAACTCCAACTATTTCTTTGGGGGTGAAACCTCGAAAAACAATATTGAGTCGAATGACCGTCAAGAGAACTCACGTTTTGGTGTCACCTATTCATTTCCTCTGAGTCGGAGTAGCAGTATTAAGCTGAACTACAGTAAGGGAGTATTGACTCGTGTCGGTAATGACTTTGACTCATTTGGTGTTTTTTGGCAGTACGGTTTTTAACGTGATACAAGATGGCTATATTGTCATTCGGAGGTTATTTGTTTAAGTCTAGGCTTTATCTATCTCTCATATTATTAGTGTGTTTATCAGGTTGTAACCTGGCTAATCATGGCTCCTTTGTAACCCAGAGTTTTCATCTAAATGATGGTAGTGTTCCGCAACTGCTGAGCAAAGTATCAGGAGAGAGCTGTCAAACCTCTGTTTTGTATTTTATTCCCTATGGCGAATCAGCATCAACTGCAAACGCGATAGCTGATGCAAAATCAAAAGTGGCTGGAACACAGTTTTTAGCCGATATAACTATTGATGACGAATTTTGGTTTGAGTTTGGCTATTCGGTGCAATGTATTATTGTTTCCGCCACGGCGTATGGTGATATTGATTAGGCACAAATGTTGAGTTAAGAGCACTTCTAAAGGCAGACATGGTTAAGATAACTTGTCATGATTGGCTCTTAAGTCTGTAATTCGTCGCAAACATAAAAGTTACCCACCTTATACTGATTCGTATTATAATTGCTGTGCCTTTATAATGTGATTGAATTTGAGCATTATTATTCTGTTTCGCAACTATCCTTGAGAGCTGTACATGTCCTTCTCGTCCCTTGGTTTAAGCCAACCTATACTCGACTCCCTTAAAGACCTTGGCTATGACACGCCAACTCCTATTCAAGCAGAAGCTATCCCCCTCGCTGTCAAAGGCAAAAGTTTGATCGCTGCGGCGCAAACGGGGAGTGGTAAAACGGCGACATTTGTATTACCGATTTTAGAAAAATTAGCCAGTGGTGAAACCCTGCGAAAAAAACGCGCTAGGGCATTAATATTAACTCCCACTCGAGAGTTAGCCATTCAGGTATTTAAGAGTATTGAAGCATATGGCAAAAACTTAAATTTGAAGGCTATGGCTGTATATGGTGGTGTTGATTATGCCCCTCAAAAACAGCAGTTAATTGAAGGTGTCGATATCGTTGTCGCTACACCGGGTCGCTTAAGAGATCTTTATACCCAAAGAGCGATTCATTTCGATGAAGTAGAGCTATTAGTCTTAGATGAAGCAGATAAAATGCTTGATATGGGCTTTATTGAAGACATTAATAAAATTGTCGATACCTTGCCTGAGCATAAGCAAACCTTACTCTTCTCAGCGACATTATCTCGTCAGGTGAGGGAGCTTGCTAAGGAGACTGCAGTTAATGCCGTCCAGCTTTCAGTCACGCAAAAAAGTGAAGGCAAGCCTAATATTGAACAATGGTTAGTGACAGTCGACAAGGACAAAAAGTCAGCTCTACTTAGTCATCTCATTAAGCAGAGTGACTGGCCCCAAGCACTTATTTTTATTGAAACCAAACATGGCGCAGCTAAGCTGGTGGCACAACTCGAAAATCGTGAGATTCAAGCTGAGTGCATACACAGTGGGAGAACCCAAGCGATTAGGGAAAGTATCTTAGCTGACTTTAAATCTGGGAAAATTAAATACCTTATCTCAACAGGGATCTCAGCACGGGGTATCGATATTGATGAACTTCCTTTAGTGATCAATTATGACCTGCCTTTTCCTGCCGATGAATATGTCCACCGTATTGGGCGAACAGGTCGCGCAGGCGCTAAGGGAGAGGCACTCTCTTTGGTTTCGAAAGATGACTTTAAAAACCTCTGTATGATTGAAAGTCGAATAAACCAGCTTATCGAGCGCCGAGTCATCGAAGGGTTTGAACCTCGTAAACTTGTCCCTGTGTCAGTGCTAAACTTTGTACCTAAAAACAAGCCTGCCAAGAAAAGCACAGTAAATAAGCCAGTAACTGAAGGAAGACAGAGTAAAAATACGCCAAAGCGAAACTCAGAGAAACACACAGATAAAGGCAGCCGCAAAGCGAAAACTGAAACCCTCAAGGACGACAAACTACCGCTAAACCCTTGGGGTAGGTCATAGGCCTTTTTACAGTAACTATATTTCAAAACTTATATTTCAGAGCTTAGGTTCAATCAGCACAAGAGTAGTGATTTTTGTTTTCTACTTTGTGCTGAGAGTGCCAATTATTTTGCGGAGTTAAAAATTGTAGATATAGAGCTATACTTTGCTTGCGTATTACAGGCTTAACTCCTATGATCCACTCGTTTTTTATTACCCATACACCGCAGGCGATTTCATGCTTAACTCTCCGCTTTCCCCTAGCTCGACCGAATTAGTTATCAATGTTTTGGATATGGTTTTATCTGAAGGCAAACCTTTAGACCGTGCCTATTCCCATCATTTCTCGGGCCTGAATCTAGCGCCTTCTGAGCAGGCTCGCATTACAGTTGTAGCAGGTGATATTTTACGTCGGTTAAACCTCTATTGTTACCTATCTGATGTGAAGTTTGATGAAATGTCTCGAATGGGGACCCGATTACTCAATGCATGGCATACGTTCCATGAGCTAGACTTGCCTAAAATGCAATATGCGCTTCAACTTGATAAAGCGCTTTATGCTGAACGGTTAGAGCAAGCAAAGGCTCAGCCAGCATTGTGGGATGGTTGTCCCGAATGGCTTGATGAGATGGGACAAGCTCAACTGGGTGAGGATTGGGCTAAAGAGAGAGCGGCTTTAAATGCACAACCTAAACGTTATCTTAGAGTTAATCTATTAAAGTGTACTCGTGAAGAGCTAGCAAAGAAGTTAAGAAATGAGCAGGTACAGACAAAAGAGGTCGACGGTGTTGATACAGCGCTTGAGGTCACTTCAGATTCAGCGTTGTTCCGTACTGAGTGTTTCAAAAAAGGTTGGTTTGAACAGCAAGATGCTGGCTCTCAACTTGTTGCAGCGGCTTTAGATGCAAAACCTGGCATGCGAGTGATAGATGCATGTGCCGGTGCCGGTGGTAAAACACTTTCTATTGCGGCGCAGATGAAAGGTAAAGGTCGATTGCTTGCTATGGATGTCGAGCAATGGAAACTTGATAGCTTAAAGCAGCGTGCTCGACGTGCTAATGCTCATAACGTAGAGACGCGTATAATCGCAAGCTCTAAGACTATTAAACGGCTTAAATTAAGTGCTGACCGTGTGTTGTTAGATGTGCCATGTTCTGGACTTGGCGTACTTAAACGTAATCCAGATGCCAAGTGGCGTGATACTCCAGAGCGCCTACCTGTACTAGTAGAGCTGCAAAAGCATATTCTGCAAAGTTATAGTCGTATGGTTAAAGTTGATGGGATTTTAGTTTACGCAACTTGCTCAATCATGCCTGAAGAGAATAGAGACCAAGTGGATGCTTTTCTGGCGGAAAACAAACATTTCAAATTTATTGAAGATGAGACTATCAGTGTTGCTGACTCAGGGTTTGATGGCTTTTATATGGCCAAGCTTGAGCGTATAGCTGAATAACAGCAAGCGGCGCCTATTCCCTTTACCATCGCCCTTTTCTGCAAGGGTGATGGTGGTCTGATGATTATCGTCTGATAATGTATGAAGATAGTTTACCTTACCCCTCATTAGGCTAATACCCCATTACTGTCTGCAAGAAATCCGCACAATCTTTTAGTTATCTTCAGCTGTTAATAATACCCGAAGCTCAGCCTGACCTCATTACATAGGCATATCGCTAAAGCATGCTTATATTTTGTTAATATAGGATCTTTGTAGTCTAGAGAATGTGAGGATGGCTATTTTATAACTTACTCATTGATAGGGATTTATAGTGATTGGTATCAGTAGCTTGTGTTGAAGATTAACCTTACAATTTCATAGTGTTTTAAAGCATAAATCGGTACTATGTACGATATACGGGTTGTTTAGGTATGAGCATCTATGGAACAGAGTGGTTCATCAAGTATTGAAGTTTTTCCAGTCGTAACTGACTATCATGTCAGCGTGAAACATTATGGAGCGATACTAGCGCTCCTGTTAGATGGCTCACCTCTTAGCGAAATATTATCCTCTTTAGTCTCACTTATTGAAGCTGAAAAACTGGGCACTATGGGCTCAGTTTTACTCCTTAGTGATGATGGTAAGCGGCTCCTTAATGGCGCTGCGCCTAGATTACCCGATGATTACAATAAGGCCATTCATGGCATTGAGATAGGTGATGGTGTCGGTTCATGTGGTACAGCTGCTTATCGTGGTGAACGTGTCATCGTTGAAGATATTGAAACCCACCCCTTTTGGGCTCCTTTTAAAGCGTTACCATTAAAGGCGGGTTTGAAAGCTTGTTGGTCGGAGCCGATTAAAGACAGCAAAGGCAATATTATTGGCACATTTGCCATGTATTACGACTCTCAAAAGTCACCAACAGCGCAAGATCTATTACTTATCTCAGAAGCTGCCAGTTTAGCGAGCTTAGCCATAGAAAGAAGTCGAGCCCTTCAGTTTCAACGTTTAACAAGTAATATATTTAAGCACTTACCCATCGCGCTCGTTATCACCAACGATAATTGGAATATTCTGAATGCCAACCCGGCGTTTTATCAATTAATTAAACTATCTGCCGAGAAAGAACATCAATTTGACCCTCACCATTTTTTTGAACCTTCAGGGTTAAACAAAATCGCTCATATGTATGAGTCTTTACAAAAGAACGAAGCATGGCAAGGGGAGCTAATTGGTAAGCGTTTATGTGGCGCTAGTTTTCATCTCGATCTAACTGTGACCATGTTTAAAGACCCTTGCTTAGATGAAGTATGCTATGCATGGTTATTTAGTGATATTAGTGAGAGAAAACAAGCCTCTGAATTGATCGATTATCAAGCTAATTTTGATTCATTAACTTCCCTTGCCAACCGTCATCAGCTGTTTCGTGTCATGCAAGAAGAGATAAACTCTGACAGTTTAATGCCAGGTTTTTCATTTATGTTGATGGACTTAGATCATTTTAAGCAGGTTAATGACACGTTAGGTCACGACAAAGGTGACAAGTTACTCGTCGAAGTATCAAAACGAATAAGTCACTGTATCCACGAATCATTTCTACTTGCTAGATTAGGTGGCGATGAATTTGCACTTTTTTTACCTGGGTTAGTGAAAGCCAGTGAACTCACAAAGCTCGCCGATCATATTGTAGAAAGTGTTTCTCGGCCTTATCTTATTGATGATAAACAAGTATTAACTAGTATCAGCGTCGGCATTGCGCGCTTCCCTGAAGATGCATTGAACCTTGAGCAGTTATTAAATTGTGCGGATCAGGCGATGTATGCTTCAAAAGAGGAGGGCAGAAATCGATTCCATTTCTTTACTCAGCAGATGCAGCAAGATGCTGAGCGCACAGCTGTAATTCATACCGCATTACGATTAGCATTAGATCTAGATGCGTTCGAGCTTAACTTTCAACCCATTGTTTCATTAACCACAGGGGAGATTATTCGTGCGGAGGTTTTGCTTCGGTGGAAGCATCAAGGGAATTACATCTCTCCACAAGATTTTATCCCCATCGCTGAAAGTAGTGGTTTGATTGTTGAAATTGGTCAGTGGGTGCGTAAAGAGGCGATGAATGCCTTAATGGAGTTTAAACAGATAAAGCCTGAAATAGGTTTATCAATTAATGTCTCTATGTATGAGTTTTGGTCTCATGCATTGCAAGACAGCTTAGTAAAATCGATAGAAGATATAGCAGTGGATTTAACGACTGAGGGCTTTCCCTTTGAATCTATGACAATTGAGATCACTGAATCGTTATTAATGAAAAACAATCATCACTCAATTCAATCATTAAACAAATTAAGAGAGATGGGATTAAAAGTTGCTATTGATGACTTTGGTACCGGGTTTTCCTCTTTATCCTATCTAAGTCAGTTTCCATTAGATCAAATTAAAATTGATAAAAGTTTTATTCAACAGTCTGAAGGAAATTATAAACAGCAAGCGCTCGTAACTGCGATAACGTCATTAAGTCATGCTTTAGGGCTAGATGTTATTGCTGAAGGTGTTGAAGTTGAACAAGAATTAGCGTTTGTTAAACAAGCAGGTATTGGCTTAGTGCAAGGCTACTATTTTTACAAGCCAATGAGTAAAGCAGCACTGTTAGCTCAACTATCTTTATAGATAGGTGAGCTCAATGCACTTGTGTTCACTTTTTGTTATCTGTCTAAATAATGAATATCGCAAACGTTTCTTAATTTCTCTGCAGCTTGCTCCGGTGTTAAATCTCTTTGGGGCTCAGCGAGCATCTCGTAGCCAACCATAAATTTCTTGACGCTGGATGAGCGTAGAAGAGGAGGATAAAACACGGCGTGAAGCTGCCAATGGTCACCTGATAGCAATTCGCCATTTTCATCTCGTACAAACGGTGCAAAGTGCCAGCCCATGGAGTAGGGGAATGAGCAACTAAATAAGTTATCATAGCGTATGGTTAACTGCTTTATCGCCAATGCAAGATCTTCACTACTGGCACTATCTAGCTGATCAAAACGTGTAATCGCAATCTTTGGCATTAAAATAGTCTCAAATGGCCAAGCTGCCCAATAAGGAACAACGGCTATCCAATACTCTGTCTCTATCACTGTGCGGCTTCCATCTCGCTTCTCTCGCAAGGCATAATCAAGCAGCAAATTACTAGCATGCTGTTGTTGATAGCGCTTTAGGTTTTTATCTTTACGCTTTACCTCATTAGGAATAAAGCTATTTGCCCATATCTGCCCATGAGGATGGGGTTGTGAGCAGCCCATAACTGCGCCTTTGTTTTCAAATGCTTGTACCCAAGGATAGTGGCGGCTTAATCCTTCTATCTCTGTTTGCCATGTATTAATCACCAAATGGATCTGTTCAACCGTTAACCTAGGTAAACTTTTACTATGATCTGGCGAGAAACAGATCACTTTACTAAGACCTTGAGCACTTTCACTGTGCATAAGTGGATCTGTATTGACGGGGGCATTCGGGGTATTAGGCGATAACGCAGCAAAGTCATTCTCGAAAACAAAGGTTGTTTGGTACTCAGGATTTGTCTCACCATTAACCCTTAGGTTACCAGGGCAAAGAAAGCAACGGGTGTCATAGCTAGCTGATTCTGTTTGTTGCACTTGTTCATCTTGACCCTGCCAAGGTCGCTTTGCTCTATGTGGGGACACTAATACCCAGTCACCTGTTAATGGGTTATATCGTCGGTGAGGGTGTTCTGCAGGATCAAAATCTATCATCTTTATCTCTTTGGATATTGTATAAAGTAATTCTATAGGAATTATGCCTGCAAAAGCGATAGCTAGTTTAAAAATAATTATTAAATTTTGAAGTCAGCAGAAAAGCTATCAAACACCAAATATTAGGGGTTTCTCTATTCCTTGATGATTTTGATAAAAATCATCCGGTATCAGTGTTATAGTTGATCTTTTCGACTTTATTCCAATGGGCTAATTGACATCGTTGACTCTTTAGCACTTGTCTGTTCTGGCAAGGAAGAGTAAATGGGTTATTTGAGTCTTGTGGCTTCTTTTGAGTGATTACTAAGGCGTGAGATTGTTAGAGCTAGAAAACTTTATTAGCAAGGCGATGTTGTTTGATGCTGCAAAACTGCTAACGACTCGGTCCATATTTAAAAATGACTATCGAGAGCCTATCTTGTCCGCACAATTTAGCCAGCATATAGTTGGGGAAAAGACTCGCGATGAAAGTGATATAACCGATAAGGTCTTCGCCGAGCTAGATTGGTCTGCAGGTCCTATCATTGCATCATCTAATACGCATTGTACCTATTGTAAATCGGAAGCGATGCCTTGCGTTCACATTGCGGCTATCGCTATTGATCACCTAGCGAAACTAAAGCCCATCGCGCCCTATCCCAGTGAGAAAAAACGCGCCGACACAGCTGTTAGACTACTTAAAACTGACCTTAGTCAACGTTTTGATCCTTATCCAAATATGGCTAGGCACAGGGTTGTCTATCTGTTGAGTATACGCGGTGAAGTGCTTCACCTTGAAGTGTATAAAGGCTATGTCAGTAAAACCGGCGACTACTCAATTAAAGCCGACTTTGGTTTTGAAATTCTAGCTAGAAGCAGCTTACCTAAGTTTATTTGTCAAACCGATCACTGGTTGTTGGAAAAGCTAAAGGAATTGGCATCCCGTTTATCGGCTGATGAACAGGAGAAGCTGGTTAATAAAGTTTCGCTATCTGTTGAAGCTATTTGTGATGATGAGTTTATATCCCACCTTATGGCAACCGAGCATTGCTTCTGGCAAAGCTGTGATGGCAGTAAGCCACTTAAGATAGAGCATCATAGCTTTAATGATTTTATCGATCATGATTACTTTTATGAGATCACAAAAGACTGCTATTTGGATTTAGCGAGCAATAGTGTAGTACGGCTTGATTCATCTTCGATAGCTAATTGCAGTGATGAATCTCTTGGACAATACATCGTTGATTTAAATGACAAAGAAAGAGAGTGGCAACCCAAACTGAGTGTTTCACGTCATCATCTTGAATTTTCATGGGATGAGCAGCTTCAATTAGAGCTCGACGTGTCTGAGTTTTCGTTAAATAGTAATGGCGAAGACTATCCGCTTGACTTGCTTTTCTCCGTTGCTAATGAGGCGCCACACCTCATAAAAATTGCTGCGGAGTTTAATACACAGCTGGTATCCATACCACTGCTTTCTACGCAGTTTGAATCTGTTGTTTGGCAGCAGTTTACGTTAGGTACACGGCTTTTAACTGGCAGCTTAAGTGAGCAGTTAATCATGCTCAGGCGTCTGATGTTAGCTGGGTGGCTGATTGAACTAAAGCTGAAAAATAGGTTTGATTTAGTTAAACCCCAGCGTTGGTATACGTATGTTGGACAAGCGCTAACGGAAAAGCGCTGGTTTGATCTAGAGCTGGGGGTCGAGTTTGATGGTCGAAAGATTAATTTATTACCTTATTTGGTAAAAGCGATAAGAAAGGGGCTTTTGCAAAATGTCAGTGATAATGAAACGGTATTAATGGAGCTAGATTCTGGCCAAAGGTTGTCACTACCTGCCCAGAGGATTAAGCAAATTCTAGCGGTATTAGTTGAACTGTATGAGGCTAAGCCTCTATCGAATGAAGAAACCTTAACACTCCCAATCCATCAACTAACCAGAATTGCTGAGTTGGCATCATTAGAAAAAATCAATAAAAAAGAGTGGCTTTGGCAAGGTAGTAGTTGGTTACAGAATAAGGCGAGCAAGATGTTCTCCTACCTTGAAAACGAGGCTGAGGGAGTGGTTAAACACCCTGTTGGGCTCAATGCACAGTTAAGAGAGTATCAGTTAAGTGGCGTGAGCTGGCTGCAATTTTTAAAACAGCATGAATTTTCAGGACTACTCGCTGATGATATGGGGCTTGGGAAAACCATTCAAACCCTAAGCAGCATCTTGCTTGATAAAGAGTCTGGTGAGGTAACTCTGCCAAGTTTAGTGATAGCGCCAACGAGCTTGCTTGCAAATTGGCAACATGAGACGCAAAGTTTTGCGCCATCGCTCAAGTTATTACTATGGTCAGGACCAAAGCGACACAAGTTACAGTCTCAAATTTCTGAAAGTGACCTGATACTCACTAGCTACGGTACGTTGCAGCAAGATGCAAAATTTTGGGCTGAACAACATTTTCATCTGATTATTTTAGATGAAGCGCAGATGATTAAAAATGTAAGAAGTCGAATTAATCGTGTGGTGTGCGGGTTATCTGCAAGGCACAGACTTTGCCTGACTGGTACCCCAATGGAGAATCATTTAGGTGAGCTTTGGTCACTGTTTAATTTTCTTATGCCGGGTTTCCTTGGAACCTACTCTCAATTTCAACGTCTTTATCAGATACCGATTGAAAAGGAGCAAGATGATGAGAGGCGCCAAGCATTAGTACAGCGAATTAGCCCATTCATGTTACGTAGAGTTAAGGCTCAAGTCGCCAAGGAACTACCCGAAAAAACAGTTATTAATGAGTATATAAGTTTAACCCAAGCCCAAGGGGATCTATATGAAACGATTCGCTTGACCATGTCTGAAGAGGTGAGAAAGGCTGTCTCTGTATCAGGTATAAAACGTAATCGACTGGCTATTAGTAATGCTTTACTTAAATTACGACAAGTATGCTGCCACCCTCAGTTACTTAAGTTTTCAGCAGGCCAAGAAAACGTTTCACTTGAGCATTCGGAGCGAGCGACTTCAGGTACAGGTCATAGCGAGCATCTCTCACAGGAAACCAGTTCAGGTAAGTTAAACTGGTTAGCTGATAAGTTACCTAATATGGTTGAAGAGGGCAGACGGATCCTGATATTTTCATCTTTTACCAGTATGTTAGATTTAATTGCTGAGCTGCTAGAAAATCTGACTATCGATTTTGTTGAGTTGACGGGTAAGAGCCGTGATAGAGGCCAACTCGTTGATCGTTTTCAGCAACATGAAGTCCCTATTTTTCTTATCAGTCTAAAGGCTGGTGGCGCAGGTTTAAACTTAACGGCAGCCGATGTGGTGATACACACTGATCCATGGTGGAATCCCGCTGCTGAGCAACAGGCTAGTGATAGGGCCCATCGGATAGGGCAAGATAAATCAGTATTTGTATATAAGCTTATTTGTAAAGACACGGTAGAGGAGCGAATTCAGCTTTTACAGCAGACAAAGCAGAACCTTGCTCAGAGTATCTACCAACAAGATGCAAAGCCTGTGTCTGAGATGTCCGGGGAAGATTGGTTATCTCTGCTCAAACCTGTTGGCTTAGAATAGCTATGCCTTACTTTAAAACAGATTCAAGAAACAGATTAAATATATTGATTAAACAGTAGGCCCTTACGCTCCTCTTCATCCTTTTTTAAGATGACAGCAATTTTTAGCTGTAGTTCAGTCTTTAGAAGATCTGCTGATGATTGAGCGTAATCTGTGTCTTGGATCCGTGAACGTGCCTCACTGGTATTAATACTACTAATTTGGTAATTATTCACTCGGCTATCAATGGCGTTACTTTCAGCCCCACCCGCACTTGCCGCATCATCAATAACTACGCTTGCATCATCAATAACTGTTAATGAAGCACTTGGATCACTCGCATCGAGTCCTGAGATAAAATTACTTTGGCCTAATACTTCCTCTGCAATCACATTTATCTCTTCAGTAAGCAGATCAAGTTCAGTTTGAATCGCTTGCTTGTCATATAAAGGATTACCGGCTTGTATTGTTAACTCTCTGGCTCTGACAAGGTTATCTGTAATAGATGAGTATTGGCCTGCCTGAGTATTTAGTATGCTCTGCTCATCTCTTGCATTTCTTGTGCGAATATCAGACTCGTTGATGCTGGACGTTAACCGGTTCGCTATCTGAAAGCCTGCGGGATCATCTGAAGCTTTATTAATCTTTAGCCCAGTACTGAGCCGCTCCATCTGCTCTTTTCGTTTCTCTTGTAGTTTCTCTAAATTACTAAGATTTGACGATTGTGTGCTAGGCAGTTTCATGGCAGCGTCCCTCGATAGTCCTTTGTTAATTATCTAACGCGGCTGTATGAAAAACAAACACTCAAATGCGATTATTTAGAGTAAATAGACTTAAGCGCAAAGCCTTTATCGTCAGAGGTTATAAAAAGAGGCGAGGTTAGCTGTGAATAGGTGAGCTTTGCAAATATGATAAATTGATTATTCACCCTGTAAGGTCACCACGACTCTACGGCTACCACCTGAGTCTCGAGGCTCACATAAGTAGATACCTTGCCAAGTACCTAAGTTTAAACGGCCATTGGTTATAGGAAGTGTAAGAGATGCGCCTAATAAGCTTGATTTAATATGAGCTGGCATATCATCAGGACCTTCATAGGTATGGGTATAGTAATGCTCGTTTTCGGGGGCTAATCTATTGAAGTACCGCTCAAAATCAACACGTACACTGGGATCGGCATTTTCATTGAGTGTCAGGGCTGCAGAAGTATGTTGAAGGTGTATATGAGCAAGTCCCATCGTTAATTTGTTTAACTCTGGAAGTAAACTGATAATTTCATCAGTGATCAAATGAAAACCTCTAGGCTTTGCTTGTAGATTAAACTCTTTTTGAAACCACATAAGCTATTCTTTAAATAGTTGATTTATATAATACAATAATTTGCCGTAATTATTGACCTAAGGCAAATCAAAATACTTTATTTGTTTTACACATTGACAGAGGCGAAAGGGTTAACTTTGGCTAATAAGTATTGTGTAACGCTTTAAATGTCTGACTTGGATAATCATTGATTTATGCTCCAGTGCTGGAACAAGTAGGTGGCAAGGTGTATAACTGGTTTAATAGTATACGGATTTAAGGATTGTAAGGTGAATATATCTCAATGGAGAATATCCTCGTCGGTATTTATATTCTTAATCCTACTCAGTGTTTTTTTGCCTGTTAATCCCGCTAATGCTGAGCCGAGTCTTAATGTTAATGTGCAAAGTGCTCAAGGTGTATCTTTTGAGCTAAATGAGTACCTTGGTAGCGTCGTTTATGTTGATTTTTGGGCCTCTTGGTGTGGGCCCTGTAGAAAGTCCTTTCCTTGGATGAACTCGATGCATAATAAATATGCCGCTCAGGGGTTGAAGATAGTTGCAATTAATCTAGATACAGATCCAAAGCTTGCCAAGCAATTCCTGAAAGAGATTCAAGCATCGTTTGATATAGCTTATGACGCAGACATGCAGGTTGCGAGTGAGTTTGACATTATTGGTATGCCAACGAGTTATCTGTTTAATCGTAAGGGGGAGCTTGTGGCTCAGCATGTTGGGTTTTATCGTGAGGATCACATGAAGTATGAAGCGGAAATAAAGCGTTGGTTAGCTATGGTGGATGATTGACCATCAATGAACCATTAATGTTTTACGCTGTGCATTTAAATTGAATAGATATACGTACGTGGAGCAATATGAAAAAATCATTCATTACCGCCATTTTATGCTGCTTTACTCTTGTTGGTTGTTCAAGCTTAGGGGTCGAGCCTTGGGAACGCGATCAGCTAGCGCGTAAAGATATGGCTCTAGATATTGATAAAATGGATTTAACGATTAACGATCATATCTACTTTAGTAAAGAGGGAACCAGCGGTGGTAGAGCGCTTGCTGGTGGCGGCTGTGGCTGTAATTAAATCTAATACTAAGTTTATTGATGGGTCTAATACTGAGTCCAGTACGCCTTTAATTGTGCCTAAACAGCAAACTCCTCCCCATGGGGCAGTGTTATCGAGTTTATCTGCCGCGAGCTTATCACTGCTCAATGCCACTGCATTACCTGCGCTAGCACAAGAACAATTAGTGGAAAACAATCAAATTAATCAAGCGCAGTTTGGGGCTGGTAAAGTCGGCGCTGATAGTGATATCAAAATTGATACGGCTTTTTTATATTACCAAGAGCTTGATAAGGTGACTGCTGCTGAAGGGATTTTTTATATTGAAAAAATTCAAGGCGACAAACGTAGTTATTCTGGCAAGTTAGTACTTGATACATTAACTGGCGCATCAGCGAATGGCGCTGTGCCACAAGAGGCTGCCCAAACGTTTACACGCCCCTCTGGCAATGGCGAGTATACCATTGCTGCTGGCGCTGAGCCTTTGGACGATACCTTTAAAGATACGCGATTACAGTTAAGTGGTAATTGGACGGAGATCTGGTCACCCACATGGACCTCTGTAAATGGACTCTACTTCTCTAAGGAGTTTGATTACACCTCCATAGGGGCAAATACTGGATTGGAACGCTCTTTTAATAAGAACAACACTCAAGTGTCGTTATCTGCAGCATATTATTATGATGTCGTTAAACCAGTTGGTAACAGACCTGTCCCATTAAGTAAAATGCAATTTAGAAGAGACTTTGAGACAGAAGAGGCTTTTAGAGAGCAGTTTGATAGCACTAGGCAAACGGGAAGCGCTGATAAGCAAACATTTGATTTAAGTTTAGGGTTTACTCAAACTTTAACGCGTTTCTCGCTACTGCAGTTAAATTTAAATTGGTCCACCATTTCAGGCTATATGACCGATCCCTATAAATTGTTAAGTGTGATTGATGAGCAGGGGACGAGCCAATCTTACCTGTATGAAAGCAGGCCTGAAGATCGCACTAAGCAAAGTATTTTTCTCTTAAGCAAGCATGCACTTGTTACTGGTGTTGCCGACATCTCATATCGCCTGAGTCAAGACAGTTGGGGGGTGAGTTCTCATACCTTAGAGAGCCATTATAGGTATAATTTTTCTCCAACAATGTTTGGACAAGTCCACTTTAGGTATTATCAACAACAAGCTGCTGATTTTTATACTCGTTACCTTAATGAAAGTGAGCTGCTCCCTCAGTATGCTAGCGCAGATTATAGGCTAGGTAATTTGAAAGCTTATACATTCGGTATAAAGTTTGGACATCAGATATCAGATACTGGCCTGGCGACTTATCGATTAGAGTATTATCAGCAAAACCCTTTTGATAACGATCAAGCTGCAACTGGCCAGCTTAGTGCACACGACTTATATCCCAGCACTAAGGCTGTTTTTTTTCAAATTGGCTTTTCATTCCTATGACAACGACAACCTTGGCTAAAAGTTTAAGTCGCGAAGCGCTTTATCAAATTACGGGTATCAGTGGTTGCTATAAAGTGACCTTTCACGTTATGGCTAGTCCTTGTGAGTTATTAGTAAAATCTTCGAAGCGACAGCTGGTTAAACAAATGGCTGAGCATGCTGTAACTGAAACCAAGCGTATTGAGTTAAAGTACAGTCGTTTTATTAAAGGAAACATGCTTGATCAGATCAATAGCAATGTAGACCGTTGGCAAAGGTTAGACGAGGAGACAATAGCGTTAATCAGCTTTGCCAAGCAATGTTTTGAACTGAGCGAAGGTTTATTTGATATTACTGCTGGTAGGGTTTTAAAGTTGTGGGCTTTTCATCGAGGCGCTACAGTGCCTTCGCATGAAGCGATAACTCGGTCACTCAAAACAGTTGGTTTTGATGGGTTAAAATTCAATGGCAATCAACTATACATCCCCAAGGGAGTGAGTCTTGATTTTGGAGGGATAGGTAAGGAGTATGCGTGCGATAGATTAGCCCAGTACTTTGCACTTCACTATCCGCAGTTGCCTGTTTTAGTCAATTTAGGCGGAGATATCAGCTGTTCAGTGCTAAACAATACACCATGGAGAGTGGGGGTGGAGTCGCCAGAGCATTTAGACCATGTAGATGAGATCATGACGTTGTCTCAGGGAGCTTTGGCATCAAGCGGCAATAGTAGGCGTTACATTACCCATGAAGGCAAGCGGTATGGGCATATTATAAACCCTGTTACGGGGTATCCTATTATGGGGGGACCACTGTGTGTGACTGTTAAAGCTGGCAATTGTTTAACTGCGGGAATGTTATCTACGATAGCAATGTTACAGGGCCGAAAAGCAGAAGCGTTTTTACAATCTCAAGGGGTTGAATATAAGGTGATTTGGTCTAGCTAAGATCCAAAGGTAAGGCCAGTCTATCCAATACAAGAGTAGAGCTTGTAGAAAATAGTTACCGACAAATAGTGTATTAAAATCTTAAGCAAATCTTAGGTTTGTCACTCGATTTCTTCCGCCACTCTTGGCTCGATATAACGCTTTATCGGCTGCTTTAAATACTTCGTCTGTGCCAAGGTTATGCTCTTTTGTTCTGTCATTAATGCTATCGGCGACGCCAATGCTAACAGTGATATTGACCTTTTTATGTTCACCCACTTGGTGTTGATTATGTTTACCATCCTTATCAAGAATAGGACGCTCATGATGATCTCGTATAATCAGATCATAATCAGCAATGTTTGCCCTTAATTGATTGAGGTAGGGGAGACACTGATTTGAGTTTTTGGCTTTAAATAAGATAACAAACTCCTCTCCTCCGTATCTAAATACCTGTGCCTTACCCCCCGTGTTTTTCATTAACTGGGCAACTAACTTTAATACTTCATCCCCTGTTCTATGGCCGTAATCGTCATTAAATTTCTTAAAATAATCGACATCAAGCATAGCGATAGTATAGAGGCCTGAGATATGTTCCATTTCAATTTCTAACGCTCTACGTCCTTGTAGTTCAGTGAGTTGGTCGATAAAAGCCAGTTCATGGCTGGAGGTAATTATGCTAATGACAAGCAAAATTGCTGCAAATGAAAAGCAGATGGCTGGAATTGAGGGGGTGTCGAAAAGCACTAGCGCCAGTGTTGAAAACAATAGATTGATATAAACGGTATGATCAAAGTTTGAGTTTCTGAATAAGACCATTAAAGCGCTTACCACAGTTAGTACAATCGAAATGATGATTAATAGAAAGGGGGAACTGGACAGTGTTGGTAGTGGTTTTAGATAGGCTGCCCATAACCAGCTAACATGCTTTGCTTCAAGTTGTTCAATGAGTAAAAAACACCACAGCACTTGAAAAATAATGAAGAAAAGATAGTTTAATCCAAAGCGAGATAGTAGACGTTTTTCGGGTAGAAAGTGGATGATAAACAGGTTTAAAGGGAGCGCGAATGCAATTAAATAGTAGGAAAACTTCTGCAGATCATTAATGGTGTCGAAATCAATAAAGTTTTGCATTAAATAGAAACTGATTGCCATTAAAAGCGCAACTAGGCCCGTAGCGCCTTGATTAAAGGGCTGGCTAAGAAAAATAACAATAGACAACATGATAAAGGGAAATGACTCAATAAGCCCTTCATAGGAAGTAAGCATCGCTGAAATGTTATCCAAAGAATAACATAGCAGGATTGCCAATATTAATGGGAAGAGCACTCGAAACGGAGCACTTCTAATGATTACAAATGATGACATTAACGCTTTCCCTAGTCAGTCTCAATTTTTACATCACTGTATATTTGAATCTATGTTCATGTTGTCGTTTTTATAAGCCATAGTTGAGTATAGTTGTTGTTTGTAAAACAGCCAGTGTTCATCGCTATAGCTTAATAGTTGATTTTACTTATTTTTGTAAGATGCACCTGCTTAACAAGTGCTCGTAACACTCGATGCATGCTTTTTTTAATTGGGGGTCAACGTCATGGTTATCAAATCGCTGTTGAGTGTTAGGGTGTAATTTATTTGACATTGAATCTATTATCGGCTGATTGCAATCGAGTTGTAACTCCTCTGATAAACATTTAATCCCCAGTTTTGCATTGCTGCACAGTGATTCATAGCCGATGAGTTTAATGTTAGGCAACCTAGAAAGGTGAGTAAACGCGGCCAGCCAATAGGCAAGCCAGTAATTTAATTCAGAGAATTGGTGACCGCCGATAAAACGCTTAAGCTTTGGGAAGGCAATGGGTTTATGTAAGGCCCCAAACTCATAATGGCCAATACTTTTCATATATATTTTTGAGAAATGGCTGTCACGGTGAAGAGTACTAAAGTGATTATGTTGACGGAGTAACGAGATCGCTTGCTCAAAGGGGTCCCTAAATGGCACTAGAATGATTGAATCTGGGTAGAGGGAGCTGATCACTTTTGTTCTCGCAATATTAGCATTATTCTTACTTATGTATCTGCTTGCACTACCATTCTCTTTCATACGAACAGCGATAATTTTTTTTATCTGTTTATGCAATAAAGTTTGAAGCTTATCTTTTGCATCAAGACATAATGGAATCGTACTGTGTTTATAATCAGAGGGGGCCGCTAGTTTCCAAATGACCTCTTCAAAAGCCTCTGGGCTGTCGGTATTAACCACAATGCCATCAAGATGTGAACGCTCTTTTTTTATACCTGCATGATGAAATCTATGGGAAAATTTCTGCCAAAGATAAGGAGTCAATATAAATGGCATATCACGATAATGATAAGTGGCAAGTGACGGATGTGTATTCAGTGCTTCAAGTAGAATCGTTGTACCTGCTCTTGGAAGAGAGCAGATAAAGATAGGTTGCTTTACTTTGATATTTTTCCAGCGCTCTTCAAAGAGCGAGTTTTCTATGTCTGCCAGTATGTTTTGCAATGAGGATGAGCTGAAGGCGAGTTGGTGAACTTTTTGTTCTAAAAATGAGTAGTTTTGATCTTTAATCATGATCGCCACCTTTATTCAGTTGTTTGATAATCAAAGAGGCTGTAAAGGGGATAATTAAGATTACACAGGTAATAATGAATATATCTAGCCTAAAGATGAATAACTGAAACTTTTCGAAAGAAAGCAATGAAACTTGAGTGCCAATAAGGACTGGTATGGCGCTTGATAACAGTGCCAATGCCAATTTAGAGACAATTATGATTAGTTGTTTTATGAGTGCCAAACTAGATTTCTGGCATGCTAGTTCTTTAGCTTCATCTGGTTGCTCTTTATCTGAGATTACTTGGTAAGTATCTTTGACAAGGTTAATCACCACTTCGAATTGATTGGTGATTTTAATGTAGACAAAACATAAGCTAAATAAAGTAACTGAAATAATATAAAAAAATAGCTCCATGGCTTAGTCGTCCAAATTATGGCGATTTCTAGCTTCATTATTGTTTATCTGTTCAGGTTGCTTTTGTTGTTTTTTGGCTGTTATGAGTCGCTTTATTGGATACCAGATAAAGCCAAGTATGAGCAATAAAAGAGCACCGACAAATGCGATGACAGAACCTAAGACTGAAAGGCCTGTCCCTGGGCCCACGTACGCTTCTACAGAAAATGGGAGAAGGGGGATGATAAGAAAAAATATTTTTAATAAGTTCATCATAGTAACCTCAAATATTAAATTTGCTGTTTAGGTTCACACTGCCAATCATTCACTTGAAAGTAATCACTTTCAACTCTCTGAGAGATAGCAATCAAAGATGCCATATCATTGTTATAGGGTAATATGTATTGCCAAACTAACTCTCCAGATGAAGTGACTTCAAATACACGGCCCGCTCGGCTTTCAGAAATTAGTCTATTGTTATTTTCAAGACCTTGATGGCTACCCATTATGTTAGTAAAAAATGATGGCGAATCTTCAGTCGGGTATAGAATTCTTGTCTGGTTTGTCGCAGGGTCTAGCTCTACAATATTACTCCCTGCTGGCCTGTTGAAAGCGACCTCTACGACACTGTTATTAAAGACAACTATATTACCTTCAATGGTGATATCAGGATCATGTTGGCTCACCCAAGGGCCGAAGTGACGCCACTTAATTTTGCCTGTAAATTGATCTAAAATAGTGAGCATATGCATCTGTCGGATAGAGATTAAAAGATCGCCCTCATTCACATTGTTAATTTTTCTTGCTAATGCGGGGGTGACTATCTCAATATCATTGATATGGGTAAGATCAAATGGTTTCGACTTTAAGGAGCTGACCACCGCAGCCTCCCAACTGGCTTGATATATGGCTTCAAGCATAGAAAACTCTCTTAGTATGTTGCCCTCATTATCGATAAGTAATATGAGGTTTTCATAGCCAAAAAATGTGTCTTGCTCCCTATTATTAAGATGATCTTTAGTTATACCGGCAAATAGAAGGTGCTCTGGAATATCTTCAATATCTCGGTGAGCAGGGATCCAGAAATTCCCATCAGTAGTTTGGGTTACAGAGTGATGTGTACGTCTATTTACGGTCCAGATCACATTTGAACATTTGTCTAATTTTGCCGACCCTTTACCCCCTACATTTACTATGATTGACCCATCAGGTAAGGCAACAAACCCTTGAGTATGTGTATAAAGTTCAGATACAGGCCTGAAGCTCTCGCTCAGGTGATCAGGGGTAGGCCAAATATCAAAAAAATTTACATCCCAGCGATGTATTTCGTTACCATTCATGTCTATCAGTTTGACTTGTGGGCCTCCAGGCATGGTCCCTTGTAAAAGGGTATAGCCAGTATACGCCTTATCAAGGTTATAACTTTTCACACCATCTCCTGGATAGACAATAGGCTCTAAAAGTCGGGGAGTTGAGGCGGTATACCTGTTCCATAGCCCCTGAGTATCGGCCACAGCAGTAAAGATGAAAGTAAAAGGTTGCCACTGGTTTAATGCGAACAGACCACCAAGCAAAAAGCAGCTGATTAAAACCGCGAGGTTAAATAGTGTTCGAGCAATAATTATGCTTCGGATAGCCATTCTATTGTCCTAACTCTAATTGGTTTAAAGCCTGTATGTTACTAGCTCGCTGTGTAACTTGGCTTTGTTTGCAATGGAGACGTTGATCGAATCCGAGATCGTTTTTATAGTGGTGACATAAATCAAATAGCATGCTTCTCCAAGGTGCTTTACCTTGATACTGTGACACTTGATACCATAGCTTTTTATGTGTATCTATCAGCACTAGCTCATCAAAGTTAGGTAGTATGGCTAGCTGCCACTGTTTAAAATAGATAGCTCGCTGCTTCCTGGCCACCATCTCTTTATAAACTGAAGGAATAATGACTGCACGGCCATTTTCTCTGACTTCATAATTAGAAGCGGTTTCATAGATAACCTGCTTTTCGTCGATAAAACTGGCATTAATCGAACGAAATGGAACCGAAGACTCTACAAAGATTGAACGGTCTACTTTCGTATCATTTGCAGTTTGTAACGGAAGCCCATCAAAAGGTTGATCGCTCTTTTGCAGTGTTAAGCTAAGCTCTTGAAATAGGCTTGGAGCAATATCAATGAGTGAGAAACTACCTTGGATTTCTTTATTAATAGGAGGTGATATCTGTTGATTATCAAAACGGCGATATGCCATCAATACGTTAGTTTGATCTTGACTCAAAATATTAGTGCCGTGACCCCATGCGCTGGTATGTAATGTTTCGTTCATGGCTAAAGATGGGTTGTTAATTTCATCTTGTTCGAGCATAAACCCTTCACCATGATCTGAGATGAGATAAACAATGGCATTATCGAGGTAACCTCTTTGCTCAAGTTTAGAGAGAAAATCATCTATCTGCAGATCAACCTTCTTTAACATAGCTTGGTACATGAAATGGTTATAGTTCCCTTTCCATTCAGCACTATTAACGTCGATAAAATCTTTGGAGGTATAGGGCCAATGTAATTGGCAGAAATGCACTGATAGAAAGTTTGGTTCTGTACTCGATAAGCTGCGGAGAACCTCATCATTAAATTTTATTGGAGAATAAGCTTTTCCGTAACCTCGATTTATATACAAGTAGGGAAATAGCTTTGAGACCCCAGGAGTATTTGATAGCAAGTTAATCAGTGGAAAATCTGCTAAGCCACTTATGATGGCATCGGCTGCTCCTATTTTGGGGCCTATTACCTGATCAAAGCCATAGGAAGCATCAATTTGATTAAATCGTCTCTCATCCATAGCATATGTCGTTTGATAGTCTTTACGGTTTAGTTCTCTTATCAGTGGAAATTCTTGATTAACAAGCTCTGGTGGAGCCAAATTAAACCTTGCGCCATGATGTTTTGGGTACAAGCCAGATAAGATGCTCATCCAAGCGACATATGTACGACCAAGGGGGGTATAGGTGTTGCTATAAACTGTAGATTGAGAAATGAAATCATCTATAAATGGCGTAAAATTATTGGTACTGTTTTTGTAATTGAGATGATCGGGTCTAAGACCGTCTATGCCTATAATGAAGATATTTGGCTTCTGCTGAACACTCGCAGCGTGTTTAGGCTCAGGACTGTAATTTAAAATGAATACTAATACTGTGGCAGAGGCTATCCCAACTAAAGTGTTTTTTTTGCCAAACTGTGAATAAGTTGCCCATAGAAATAGTGTGATTACGGTGGTTAACATCATAAGTAAACTGATTGGGCTCGCAATAGGGGTATTTCTGAGAAATCCTAATAATGACGTTGGATAAAAATAGGCATTCGCTGCGAGTATTAATGTAAAGTGAAGTAATACGATGACAAACCAAATTTGGGTTTTAATTCCATTATGCTTAATGAGTTTAAACCATGGTTTACATGAGATAGTGATAATCAAAGACCAAATAAAATGAAACAAAACAACTAAAAAAATGAATATTCCTATATCAAATAACAGTCCAGGGCTCATCAGATCTTCACTTCTTACATGGGTCATGACAGATGCTATGGAGAAAGATGAAAAATATTGAATGAGTAATTTGAAATTATATAAAGCGACCAGAAAAAGGAGCATTAATGCATTGGTGCGCCAGAAGGTTCGCTTCATCGAGATACAGTTTTCTGTAGATTCCATATCAATTTGCATATCACTTTCCATGCTTTTTCCTATCGAATATTCATCTTAGACGCAACTCAGTTAACTTGATGCCTATATCAATCTTCTACCTGTTTTATCAATGTGCTAGCTTCGGATTCTACCGCTGAAGTGACTATATAGTTTTGATTATCCTTAATAACACTAGCAAGCTCAGAATCGGCAGGCCAATCCCCTAGTATTAGATATCGCTCCGCCAAACTCGAACCTGAAGGCTTATCAGTTTTAATCGATAATCGAGACTGGTAAACCGCCCATGCAGGGACGAGGTTCACAAGTAATAAGCAGATGATTACTAAGGTTAAACCTATTTGTTGTATCAATTCAAAATGTCTGTCCATAAAGCTCCCAAAGCATTAAAGGCACTAGCATTAACTAGGGTTAGGTTTCATTCGATTCTCTTAACTATTGTCATAACCATTGTCTTAAATTCGTGTTGTTAACTTAAGAAAGTATAGTTGGGACTTACAGGAATAGAGGTGTTTTCGGATAAAAATACTGTGCTAACTTGATCTGGTTAACTTTGTTTTTCTTAGTGGAGTGTACTAAATCTTAAAGGAGCAACATTGATATTATTGTGTGATAAATAATGAGAATACATTTGTAAGTATGAATGTTTTGTTGGTTTAACAGTTGGTTAAAAGAGGTTTGTTCTAAATGTCATGATTGAGACAAACGAAGAAGTTACCTAGTGGTTTTTATTGATATGGGAGAATGATGATGAAGAATATTGTGTTTATGATCAGTTTATTCTTCTATTCTTCGTTGGCATTCGCTCAGCCGAGCCCTTCAAGTAGGGCATTAACAGCTACAGATATATATCAATCAAACGGTAATCAACTCGTTTGGTTTGATAAATATGGGTTAACCATACAAGCAGTAAGTTTCAGTTTATTAATGGATGATTTAGGTGTTGATATAGCAAAGTTTTTGTCTTCTGAACAAACAGATACTCAATTGCTAATGACATATGAAAAAGATCAGGCTTATACAAGGGCTGCAGTGTATTTTTTAAATACTGTAAACGCCTCTAATGGTGGGGTTGATTTATTCACTGAGATTCATTTTATCGATATGGCGAAAAAAAATTCATTTTCTAGTTTTATTTCAAGTCTATCACCACCTTATGATGAAGTTTCAAGGTTAAGAGAGATGATCAGGCATTATAAAACCTTAGCGAGAAAGCCATGGCCAGGCATTGAGGGGATGACATTTAGATTAGGACAAAGTAACAATAATATTCTGCAGCTTAGGCAGCGCTTAGTTGAGCTGGGTGATATCGATCCCCCTGAATCATCACAACCATCACAACCATCACAACATAGAGCAGCGATATACGATCCTAGCTTAATTGAAGGTATCAAAAATTTTCAAAAGCGACACGGTATTGCTGAAAATGGCAAACTCGATGAGGTCACAATTAACTTACTCAATGTACTGCCTAGAAAGCGTGTCGAACTCATGCAGTTAAATCTATGGCGCTGGTTCAAATTACCTAACGAGTTACCTAGTAGGTATTTGAGGATCAATATTCCTAGCTTTGAGTTAAAGCTCTTAGAAAATGAGCATAAGGTGTTAACAATGAAAGTTATCGTTGGAAAGCCGAAAACACCTACGCCAACGATGACTACAACATTAACTCAAATCACAGTAAACCCAAGTTGGACCCCACCTTGGAGCATAGTCAGTAAAGAGTTGATCCCGCTTAATGATAAGCAACCTGGCTACTTAAGCCATCAAGATTTTAAATTAAGAAGACTCGATGATTTCTCTTTAATAGCACTCGATAAGATCAATAGTAAAAAACTAGCGTCACTACTGACTAATCATCAGCTGATTCAATTACCTGGTGCTAAAAATGCACTAGGAAGATATCGATTTAGGATTCCCAACAATAGTGCGATTTACTTGCATGATACACCAACAAAGTCGTTCTTTTCCTATCCCAATAGAGCTATGAGTCATGGCTGTATTCGATTGGAGAACCCCCAAGGTCTTTCTGACTACTTAATGCAAGGTGATAATCGAATGAGTAAACTGCGAAGGGCGGTAAATGAAAAATCGACACAATCATATAAAGTCGGGCAGCCTTTGCCTGTATTCATTACCTATCATACAACTTGGGTAGATGAACGAGGAAAATTACAGTTAAGAGATGATATCTACAGACGTGATAGTGAGGGTTAAGATGATTAATGACAGTCTAGAAGCTCCTGATTTTATGAAACTAATTCGTCAAGAAAAAAATGCCAGAATGAGATTGAAATTATTAGCTTTATTGCATTTTCATGAGGGAAAGTCACGATATCAAATTTCTGATTACCTCAAAGTGAGCCGTACTAGTGTAAATAAGTGGGTGAGTAGCTATTTAAGCCAAGGTTTAGAGGGGTTGAAAGATAAAAAACATAGCGGCAGGCCAGCTGCGTTAACAGAAGAGCAGCTGAAGCAATTGTCTATTTTTATCAAGCATAGGACTAGCAGCTGCGACAAGGATAAATTGCACGGTAGTGAGATTCAGAATTATATTTTGGATAATTTTGGCGTAAGTTATGAGATCAGTAATATTTACAGGATCATTGAGCGCTTAGGTTACGCTGATTAACTGATATTTATAACCATGACTAGAATTGTCATGGCATGAGTACATTGAAAAGTAAGCTGTGCTACTAATAACTTTACAAATTTAGTTCTGGCACTAGACTTTGATAGATAGGGAGGATTTATAGACGGGCTTTTAGCGTCTAGCCTTGATACAGAATAGATATCACCAACTCTTGTTGAAGTGTTAGGCACTTCAATTTCCACTTTTGAGCATCGATCACTTCTTTCTTCCAATATCTAGATGAAAATGATTTAGATTTCCTCTTCGATGGCTGTACTACCAAGGCTTTCAACTGCCTCAATCATATTTTTAGTATTGTAAGTTTAAACCAACTGATTAAATAAGTGATCTAATTTAACTTAAGTATATAAAAATCTAAAAAATGATTTTGTATTTTCTTTTAAAACTATAAGTCTATAACCCTTTGTTTAAATGGTGAATGTTTTAAGTGGTTTTAAATTTCAATTGAAAATAGAGACTTTCTTCATCTATCACCTCCAAGCTTTCCTTAGATGGGATATATCTACTCCTTAAAGAGCAGAGCACTCTTAGATCATTTAATTTATCCACATAGAGGGGATAAGAGGGATTTGCTACTTTTAAGTTAGCTTTAAATGTTTATGAATTTTGACACTTAAGGCCAGTGGAATAAGCGATGTTTGCTTATTAAATCACTTATCTCGTGTTAGTAGAGCACGCGAATTAGTTGTTAACTATTTCGTTAATCATTCTCTAATCACAGGTCTAATAACAGGTCTGATAAAAGCTAGTTGAGATAGATTCATTGAGGTAAGTAAATGGCCAAGTGCCGTATATATGATTAGGAGATCGACTCATGAATATTAAACAGATATTTACAGACTTTATTGAAGATGAAAGTGGTTTAACTGCTGTTGAATATGCGATTGCAGGTGGTTTAGTTGTTGGCGGTATGATTGCGGCATTTAATCAGCTTGGTTCAAATGCAACAAGCAAGCTTAACTGTCTTGCTTCAGCTGTAACAGGTGCAAGTAGTGACTGTACATCTGGCTCTTAGAATAACACTTTTAGATATAACTCGGTGCCCATATGGATGTGGGCAAGCTTTAAAGCAGGTTTTCTATAATTATGTCCATGGTGACTGGTTATGATTGAAACACAATTAACTCTTCAGCTTATCTTATCAGGTCTTTTTTTTACCGCAGCGATAATCATGGACCTCTATCAAGAAAAGATCCCTAATAAGCTCTGTTTATTGGCTATTTTCTCTGGCTTTGCGATTAATGCATATTATGCACAACTTGCTGGTGTGTTAATGGCAAGCTTCGGTTTTGGGCTAGCCTTCATTCTACTTTTCCCAACTTTTCTTTTTCGGATCTTAGGTGCAGGTGATATCAAGCTGATGATGGGAATAGGTGCGTTAATGGGGCCTGAACTGCTTTTTTCCAGTATCGCATATGGCATCGTTGCTGGTGCTGGAACGAGTCTTGTGTTGATCATTTGGAAGACTGGTTTTCGAGGTCTGGTTAAGACCTTAAAAAGATATTGGGATTGCATCTATCTACAAAGTTACTTTAAGCCTGAAGCTGATGAAGCAGCAGGGCAAAAAGTGCCTTATGCTCCTGCACTCGCTATCGGCTGGCTATGGGCTTGCTCTTTGAATAGTGAAATTTTAGCGCTGTATTTTAATTGGAATCAATACTTTGGCCTTTGGGGCATATAAATATGTTGAGACTTAGCACGGACGATCCGCAAACACCTCCCAAAATTGAAGAATTAAATAGCAGTGAATTAGCGCCTAGGCCAAAAACCGTTGAACAAACTGGTATACAAGAGTCAGTGTTACTTGAGCTTATGCTAAAGCACTTACTTGCAGGTGGTGTGCTCACAAAGGCTGAAATAGTCACCAACATGGGGATAACAGGGGGGATTATTCAGAAACTGTTGGACGATGCTAAACAGTTGGCATGGGTAGAAAATCGACAATCCACCCCTGATGGGCAGATGCGTTATGCATTAAGCCAAGGAGGGGACGAGTATGCCAAACAAGCCTCTGCTAAAAGCGGTTATAGAGGTTTAGTACCAGTTCCTCTGGCACAATATACAGAGATATGTTGCCAACAGTCGAGTAGACGAAACTCAATAACACTTGAGATGTTACAACATGGACTTAAGTCACTTGTGCTACCTAATGATCTTCTGCACAAAATTGGCCCAGCTTTAAATTCTAGTAGGCCAGTGCTTATTTATGGGCCTCCAGGTACTGGTAAAAGTTACCTGTGTCGGAACCTAAACTTGACATTGGGTGATTCAGTTTTGATCCCTTATGCCATCTCTATTGGTAATGAAATTATTCAGGTTTATGACCCTCAGCTCCATTATCGAGTCGATGATGATACATCGAGTATGAACCAGTTAGACCTAGTACAAGGTCATGATCCGAGATGGATAAAGTGTAAACGCCCGTTAAGAATTACCGGCGGGGAGTTAACCGCCGAGATGCTTGAGGTGCAATTTGATAGCCATAGTAGGACCTATATGGCCCCAATACAGCTAAAAGCGAACAATGGCATCTTACTATTAGACGACCTTGGCCGTCAAAAAATCAGTGCAAAACAGTTGTTTAACCGCTGGATTATCCCTATGGAAGAGAGACGTGACTTTCTTGCATTACAATCTGGCGAGCATTTTGAGATCCCTTTTGAGCTAATTCTACTTTTTTCTACTAATCTAAATCCTAATGAACTTGTTGATGATGCTTTTTTAAGAAGACTGGGTTACAAGATCCACTTTGATGCACTCGATGAACCGCTATATAGAAAAATATGGTTTCAAGTGTGTGAAGAGCAAAAGTTAGTGTGTCATGAAGAGGAATACCGTCACCTTCTTAATGATTATCATCAGTTATTTGAAAAGCCTTTGATCCCTTGTTACCCCAGAGACCTGTTAGGGATAATGTCAGATCAAATCAGCTTTATGGGGTTAAAGCGAGAGGTCACCAAGTCTTTAATTGCTGAAGCTTGGTCTATCTACTTTGTCTAATAAACAGCCTTGATATCAATAAGCGTCTAAGGAGCTTTTGATGAACAATAAAACACTATTATTTGTCTTACTTTCATTGATATTTGGCGTTGCTGCTGTATTTCTTGCTCAAAGTTGGCTCAAATCAAATACTGAAGCAAACTCTCCTCAAGCATCAACAGGTGTGATCACTATGGCAACAGTTGCGCCTTTAGGAGCAATTCTTGAGCGAAAAAACCTTAAGTTAACCCCTATGCCAAACTCTGTGATCCCAGAGACGGCAATCAAATCTTTTGAAGAAGCTGAAGGCATGGTGGTTAAGCAAAACCTCTATGTTGGTGAAATCTTACGTAGCGAACGCTTAACTAAGAAAGGTGAAGGCAGTACCTTAGCCAGTTTGATCTCCCCCCAGATGAGAGCTGTTACTATTAGGGTTAATGATGTCATTGGTGTTGCAGGTTTTTTACTCCCTGGTAATCGTGTTGATGTGCTCAATCTTTTTAAAAGAGATGGTCGATTACAAACAGATGTTGTATTAGCAAACGTCAAAATCCTTGCAATTGATCAACGTGCTTCTAATGACGAGAACAAGCCTAAACTTGTACGTGCTGTCACACTAGAGTTAAACCTCGAGCAAGCTGAAACCATTATGATTGCTAAGGGGCGCGGTAAGTTGCAACTTGCTTTAAGAAACCCCAATGATTCTGCCAAAGTTGAGCTCGCTCTGATCCGAGATTCAGACAGTGGAGCTGTCGAAGATACTGGCGTTTCTGCTGCGGAAGAGCAGAATATCGTGACAGAACCTATCCCAGCCATCGTGAGAGTATCCTCTGAATCTAAATCAAAAGTGTACCTGCTAAAAGGAATGAAAGAGCAGGTTATCAAGGTCAATAATTAGCGTTAAGTGTTTATGGTTTCCATAAATAACATACAGGAGTGCACCATGGCACGTTCAATACTTAATTTGGCTAGGCTAGCAACTTGCATCTTTGGTTTATGTTTGTTTTCTTTTACAAGCTATGCAGGTGGTCCTACGGGGGCGGAAAGAGAGATAAAACATATCCCTATTTTTAAATCTAAAGTTTTTAAGATTGGACATGCCGTTCATAGGGTGAGTGTCGGTAATCCAAAAATTGGTGATATAAAATTACTGCCTAACAATGAGTTATATGTACTTGGTAAAAAGTTAGGCAGTACAAATATAATGATTTGGGATAAAAATGAGCAGCTTGTTGAGGTACTGGATATTGAGATAACGCACGACCTTAATGGGTTAAAAACGAGGTTACATGAGTTCCTACCATCTGAAAAGCTTGGGGTACAAACGTCGCAAGGCCAATTACTCATTAGTGGACAGGCTTCAAATTTACAAAAGATGAATACGGCGGTTGAGTTAGCACAAGCCTATGCGCAAGCAGCTTCTGTATCTAAAGTGAAGAGCAGTGTGCTCAATATGATGACTGTAGGTGGCGATCATCAAGTGATGCTTGAAGTGGTTATAGCAGAAGTGCAACGAGAAGTAGCCAAACAGTTTGATTCAAAGTTTTTTATATACAGTCAAGGAGATAAGTTTTCAGGAGGTACGGCTGGCGGCGGTGGTGCTTTTGATTTAAACCCTGCTGCAGCGATAGATAACCGGGGTTTCTTTGCAAGGTATCTTAATGACAACTTATTGATGAATTTTGCATTAGATGTAGCCAAACAAAATGGCCTTGCAAAAGTCCTCGCTGAGCCTAATGTGACCGCAATGAGCGGACAATCAGCTGAGTTCTTGTCTGGTGGTGAGTTTCCAATCCCTGTGCCTGGCACAAATGGCTCGACCACAATCCAATATCGAGATTTTGGTGTTGGGGTTAAATTTGTACCAATAGTGCTAGATTCTGGACAGATCAATTTGAATTTGAATGTGATGGTGAGTGAAGTCAGTAACGCTAACTCCGTGACACTTTCCGGAGGCGGTTCAAGTGTTGCCCTTGTTGTCCCCTCTATTATCAAACGTACAACGGCTACAACTGTTGAGTTAGCCGATGGTCAAACGATCGCAATTAGTGGCTTGATCAGCGATACATTAAGAGAAAATATCGATAAGTTACCAGGCTTGGGTGATATACCGATACTTGGGCAACTGTTTACCAGTAAAAGCTTTAAAAGCGGTCAGAGTGAACTTGTGATCTTAGTGACCCCTAGGCTCGTAAGGCCATTTAATAGAAAACAGATCTCTTTACCCACAGACGACTTTGTCTCTCCATCTGATATCGAATTCTACTTATTAGGCAAGTTAACAGAAAAGCAGCAAGATTCTGATAAACATCAAACCCCCTATGAGGCTGTAGAAAGTGAAGTAAAATTAGATGATAGCGGCACTCAACAAAAATACGGTCACTCGCTTTAGTGGTTTTGTATGAAATATGCCTGTACGTAAGTAGAAAGAGAGAGTTTTTACGAAAAGTGTTGGAGATTAACGTGATGAAAAGTAGAGAAATAGTCAACTATTTGAAAGTTGTTGTAGCTGTATCAGTTGTAAGCTTAACGGGCTGTGCTGAGCTGAATAACTTTCCAATGGGTGAAAGTTACCATCAAGTAAAGCAACTACAGATACTCGATATGAATGCTCCAGAAAGAAATGAGGGGATTGTTTTAACCTTAGAAGGAAATTATGGTGAAAAGGTGATGAAATCCTATAGAGACAGTAACTACCTACCTAGGAATGCCAGAGAAAAGATTACGATTAAAGTAAATAAATAATGGCTACCTTTTTAATCTTCTCTACCTTTACAGAGTATGTACTGAAAACCATACTTAAACTTAGGTAATAATGTGGCCTAGACTATCTTGAAGCAGGGTTGCCAACGGATAGCTAATAGCCAATAGATAATAGTGAATGGAGGCAAGATGTTTCCCTCACAAAATATTGTTAAACAGCTAAACTCTCGTACTTGTTCAAAGCAATGTGGCGCTATGCTTGTGATGTTTACAATAGGCCTTTTTTCATTGCTTGCTGTGGCAGCGTTAGCCTTAGACAGTGGCCATATGTTGTTGGATAAAGGGCGTCTGCAAAATGCGGCAGACTCTTCGGCGCTATATGCTGGCAAAATATTACAAGGTGGAGGGAGCCTTTATGAAGCCAGAGAAGCGGCGACAGCCATCCTCATAGAAAACTTTCAGTTTTCTGAAAATGCTGACCTAGATACAAGTATAAGCCTCTCATCGCCAGACTATAACTCAACGCAAGTTACACCTAATCTCTTTATTGAGTTTTCTGAGTGGCCAGATCCTTTTATTCCTGTTTTCGATGAAGGCAGTAAATATGTACGTGTACGTATTGAAAATGTTGGGCTTAATAACTTTATCGCACAAATTTTAAATTTTAATAAAGTGGTTAGAGCTTCGGCCGTTGCTGGTAAAAGTACCGATATAGAATGTCTTAACCGAGTTGTGCCCTTAATGGTTTGTGGTGTCAATTCTGATCCAGACTTTACCATTACTGACCCGATTTCAGGTGAAGTGACTGATGCACCATTTGGGTTACCATTACGTACCCTTTATGTCATGAAGACAGGCTCAAATCAAGGCTCTGCGATTGGTCCAGGAAACTTTCAATTACTCCGCCTCGATGGTTCATCAGGCGGCGCTGATATCCGCCGGGCTTTAGCTGGTGAGTTTACCCCAGGTTCCTGTGTAAGCCCTGGTGATCAAGTAAATACTGAGCCTGGAAATACTGTAGGGCCTGTCGTGCAAGGCATTAATACGCGTTTAGGAAAATGGCAAGGTGGGGGGGTCAATTCAACAGATCATAAAAGAGACACCAATATATGCCAGGGGGACAGAGTTGATGTTGATTCGGATGGTGTGATTGTTCCACTTGATGCAGGAGAGGCTGAATACAGCTACCAGAACTATCTAGATAATGATGAATTACTTAACTGTGACAGCGGTGACATATCTATAGACACCGTTAATACCTCAGGTGGGCGTCGGGAACTGCCTGTTGTTGTCGGCCTTTGTGATGGGATGACAAATGGTGCAAATACTATTACTTCATTAGGAACTGGCTGTTTCTTTTTAATTCAGGAAGTAAACCAGAAGGGGAATGATGCTCATATTGTCGGTGAGTTTGCTCGCGTGTGTTCAAGCACTGGTAGTGCTTCGCTGGACCCTGGATTTGTCAGTAACACCTCAACCATAGTGCTTTATCGTGATCCTGATAGCCCAGATTCATAATGGAGACAGTGATGATAAATCAAAAAGGCGTCGCAGCAGTTGAGTTTACTATCATGCTTCCTATGTTACTTATTCTGGTGTTTGCTACAGGTGAGATTGGTCGAGCTCTGTTTCAATATAGCCACCTGACTCGAATGGTAAGGGATGCTGGTCGTTATATATCTACAACCGCAATTCAAAATACCACTGAAAACCTGCCTGATCCGTTTAATGATGCGAGTTGCAAAAACTGTATTTCTAACACCAAAGATATCTTAGTGTACGGCTACGTCGGCGGTACTTCTGCGCTGCTGGATGGCCTATCTCCATCAGATGTGACGATAACCGCATTACCGGCAACAGAAAGAATCACGATAACTGTAGAATATGACTGGCAACCCCTATTCGGAGAGCGACTGTCTCATTTTAGTTTAGGAGAGAAGGGAAGTTCTGATATGAGCTTCAATATGAGTGTTAGTTATACGGTGAGAGCGATATGAAATACCAAAAGGGAGTCTATGCCGTTGAATTTGCCATTGTTGGCGGCTTTTTTCTGTTTTTGCTATTTGCCATTATTGAAGTGGGTCGCTTGATGTTTACCTACAATGTACTTCACGAGGCCTCACGTAGAGCCGCTAGAATAGCCGTCGTTTGCCAGATTGACGACACAGATATTAGCAATATGGCCCTGTTTTACGGTGCGAATCTTATCCCTAACCTGTCTCCTTCAAATTTAACCATCAGTTATTTAGATGAGGCTGGCAATACCGCTACTGGTATTGATATTGCCTTAGTAAGAGCCGATATATCAAATTATCAACATCAGTTTTTGGTTCCCGGGCTCGCAAGAGTCATTAATTCGCCGACTTTTACGACTTTTTTACCGAGAGAAAGCCTTGGGGTTTACCATGTTGATGATGAAGACCCAGGTAGTGGGTACATAGATTGTAATTAATTCATCTCCAGTCTCGAAATTCTTACTATAGTAAATATAAGGATTTTTTCTGGGAAGGAAGGCCGAATGGATAAGCCGTTGGAGTTAATAGTGTCTGATAATAATGAAAAGGAGACTAACTTAAAGACGCATGCGAATCCGACGTCAAAAACTATGCATAAAACGACTGTTCACCAGACAAATAGCATTTTGCCATACCCTGTTCATGCCCAAGTCATTAATAGCCAGCATCAGTCCCTTAGTGAAATTGAGGCGATACTCGATAATTGCTTAAACCTTTCATGGCAAGCTATTGAAACACTGAACCCCTTTATTAGTAATCAGCCTAATGCTCGCCCGTTTAACCTTATCTTATTGGTTTTACCCAACGAAGAGTCTCAAGCTGTTCAAGCACTAAAGCTTGCAGCTACATACCAAGTCGACGTTATTATTTTAGGGCAAGATACGCCTCAGAATGTGCTAAGACTGGCATTTCAACAAGGTGTGAGTGATTTTATTCCTATTGATAGCGCTGATAATGAACTCGTTACTTCATTAGAGAAAATTGCCAATAAACTCGCTGAAAAAGCGGATCTAGCACCTGTTTTGGCCATTGTGAACGGCAAGGGTGGCTCTGGTGCAAGTTTCATCGCAACGAGCTTAGCTGTGATAACTGCAGCGAGAGAGGAGGGAGAGGTCTCCCTGCTTGATACTGACTTACTACAGGGCACCTTAGCTCACATGTTGGGCTTAGAGCCAAGCTATTACATTACAGATGCTATACAGGAGCTAGACTCATTAGATGAAGTGGCGTTAAAAGGAGCGATGACTAATCGAGGTCACTTGCACCTATTAGCTGCAGAGCCTTTTGCTGTGCTTAACTCTCCAGAGCCTATAAACCTTAGAAATACTAATGATCTCCTGCTTAAATGCCGACAGTTTTACGATCAGGTTTTTATTGACCTATCTAGAGGTCCAGAGGTATGGAATGCCGATATGTTAACTAATGCTGAGATTCTGTTGGTGATGCAGCAAAACGTAATGAGCATACGCGAGACACGAGCTGTGGTTAATCAACTGGTGAACTTTATGGGAATTGAAAAAGGTAAAATTCACATATTAGTCAATAGGTATCAAAAAACCAGTTCGGGCATTACGTTAAAAGATATCAAAGAGACTGTTGGGATCAATTCAGTATTTGTGGTCTCTAATGACTTTAAACTAGCTAGCCAGTGTATCGATCTAGGCACACCAATTGTTGATGTGGCAAAACGAGAACAGATGCTAACCGATCTTATCAGCGTCACAGAGCATTTTTTCCCAAAATCTAAATCAGCAGATGAGCATTCAAATGGATTTTGGAATCGACTATTAGGGAAGTGATAATGAGCCTGATACAAAATAATGAAGAAGTAGAATTTAAGCCTCTTTCACAAGAGGAGCTATTGCTAAAAGAGCAGCTATATAATCAGCTCCTTAATGTGATGGACCTTTCATTAATAGAGACAATATCAAAAGACCAAGCTAAGCAACAGATCACTGATATTTGTGAAAAGTTAATTAATGATGTACATCTCCCAATAAACCTTACCGCTAGACAAAGGCTAATCAAGCTAATCATAGATGAAGTGCTGGGTTTAGGTCCACTTGAAACATTACTTGCTGACCCTTCAGTTTCAGACATCTTAGTTAACTCATTTGATCGTGTCTATGTAGAGCGACGAGGTAAATTAGAGCCTGTTGCGATTAACTTTCATAACAACGCACACCTACTGAATATCATTGACCGAATCGTCTCTAGTGTTGGGCGACGTATTGATGAATCGTCCCCTATGGTTGATGCAAGGCTAGAGGATGGCTCTCGCGTTAATGCCATCATTCCGCCGCTTGCACTAGACGGCCCAGCTCTATCAATAAGACGTTTTGCTGTAGATAAGCTAAAAGCTGAACAATTGATAAGTTATGGCTCAATCACCGCACCTATGGTTGAGCTACTGAAAGGCTCAGTGGCTGGCAAGCTTAACATTCTAGTATCAGGGGGAACCGGTAGTGGTAAGACGACATTACTTAATATGTTATCAGGATACATACCAAGTGATGAACGCATCGTGACGATTGAGGATTCTGCTGAACTACAATTACAGCAGCCTCATACAGTAAGACTAGAGACTCGTCCTGCCAATATTGAGGGCAGAGGTGAAGTTAGTCAGCGTGAGCTAGTCAAGAACTGCTTGAGAATGAGGCCAGACAGAATCGTTATCGGCGAGGTGCGAGGTGGTGAAGCATTAGATATGTTAACCGCAATGAATACCGGCCATGAAGGGTCCTTGACAACTTTACATGCTAACAGCGCAAGGGATGCATTAGGGCGCCTAGAGTACATGGTGTGTATGGCTGGTTTTGACATGCCAGTAAGTAATATTCGTACACAAATTGCCTCAGCTATTGATCTTGTTGTGCAACTTGAGCGACTCGAAGATGGGGGGAGACGTATTACCAGTATTCAAGAGATTAATGGGATGGAGGGTGAGATTATCACTATGTCAGAGATCTTTCATTTTGTCCGTGAAGGGCGCGATCAAAATGGTGACATAATTGGTAATTTTAATGCTACTGGCGTGATCCCTGGTTTTCATAGCAAGCTTAAGCAACATGGTATTGACCTTCCTTACGAACTGTTTAATAGCGGCGATCCATTTGCTGATTTTTAGGGGCTACTGACATGTTTTCTAATGAAGTGATATTTCTTGGTTTGATCTTTTTAGCAGTGATTTTATTATCACAAGCTTTATTTCTACCCGTTTACAGCCCTCAAAGAGCGAATACTGCGCTAGTACGTAAAAGGTTAAAGCAGCTTTCAGAAAAGGCTGATGGTGAAGCATATGAAACCTCACTTCTCAGGAAAAGCCGCCTGCAAAAAGTGACTAAAATAGGAAGGACACTTGAACAAGTTGAGTTTATTGAGAACCTGAGTTATCGGTTAGAGTTAGCTGATTATAAAATGATGGGTCATCACTTTTTATTATTGACCCTTGTTACCGCCACAATCGTTGCCTTAATTACTTGGACCTTCCTAAAAGACCCTACTGTTACTTTTGTGCTATTTGCTATCACTGTTTTTCTATTTAATTTTAAACTTAATCGCGACACGAACAAGAGAATGGATGAAATAGAGGGGAGTTTTCCAGATGCACTTGATGTCATTCGCCGGGCACTGCAGGCTGGATACTCTTTTTCAGATGCCATTAAACTTGCTACTGAAGAGCTTGATGGTGCAATAGCAAAAGAGTTTAAGTTGATGTTTGCCAATATAAACTACACTAAAGATACTAAACGAGCCTTACTTGGTTTCATCGAGCGGGTACCGAGTATCTCTGCAATGGCGTTTGCCAGTGCAGTGATGGTGCAAAAGGAAACTGGGGGTAATCTTGCGGAAAATATAGGTAACCTTTCAAGAGTGATTCGTGAAAGATTTACCTTTAGGCGCAGAGTCAAAACATTATCTGCTGAGGGGCGGTTATCTGCCTGGATTTTGATTTTGCTACCCTTTGTATTATTTGCAGTGATTTATATCCAGACGCCTGGTTATGTTGGTGAGTTAACAGGGACAGAAGCTGGGCAAAAGTTATTGATGTGGGGGGCCATAGGAATGACAATTGGTGGCTGGTGGATCAGTAAGATAATTAAAATAGATATGTAACTATGGATTATTTAATTGGATTATTTGGCTCGCTATTTGATGACCCTGAAAATGTAAAGTGGGGGATTTATGGTATTGCTGCTATCGCTGGGATCACGTTTGCAATTGCTATCTCCTTTCTTATAAGCGGGATCTACTCACCATTAAGAAAACGCTTAAAGCATATAAATAAAGAAAGTGAACCACTTTTTGATGCTCAAAATGATGTTAATTCGACGCTAGAACATGGGATAAGCCACTCACCTAAACGCTCTCCAATTAACTTATCAAATGATGAAACCCGAAAACTATTAATTCATGCAGGCCTTCATTCTGAAAATGCTCTATCAATTTTCAGCTCTATTCGATTGATTTTAATACTATTAGGGGCTGGGTTATCCGTCATCGTGCTGACCTATTTCCCTGATCTGTCTACTATGATGACGGTTTATGTCATTGCATTCTTAATGGGCGGTGCATTCTTATTACCATCTATGATATTGCAAACATTAGCAAAGCGACGCATGAAGATGCTGAGACGAGGTTTTCCTGATGCTTTAGATCTATTAGTCGTTTGCTGTGAAGCTGGACTTGGCTTATTAGCAGCCATTCAAAGAGTATCGAATGAATTAGCGTTAAGTCACCCAAGCCTTGCTAGTGAACTCGAGCTCGTATGTAGCAAGGTGAGGGCAGGTTTAACGGTTAAAGTGTCACTAGAGGAGTTTGTAGATAGGACAGGTTTAGAAGACATTAAAGGGTTAAATTCAGCTATCTCTCAAAGCATTCGTTTAGGCACAGGTATTGCTGAAACCTTAAGGGTTTTCTCAGATGAATATCGCAATAAACGTTTGCAGGAAGCTGAAGAGCAAGCGGCAAAGCTAGCAGTTAAAATGATTTTTCCTATGATGTGCTGTATCTGGCCTTCCTTTTTTATTGTCGCTGTAGGTCCTGCCGTACTCAAAGTCATGAAGGTATGGGGACAGGCATTTTAGTCTCACTTGATAAACGGATCTGGAGAGCGTAGATGAGCACAAACAAGAGATATGAAGTTGTAAAACACAGCCGTATGCTTTTTACCACAGCTTGCCTCTCTATGGTTATATTTATGCAAGGTTGCGGCTCTACTCAAGATGAAGAGCTCGCGGCAGTCGAAAACACGCCTCCTTCACGCCAAGATCTGTATGATGGTAACACTGCAGTGTCAGTCGCTGCTGCTAATCCACCAAAAGATGAAGCTGATGCATTAGCAAGAGCCAGTCATGAAGAGAAATCTGGAAATTTAGATCAAGCATTATATCTCTATGTTCAGGCACTGGACTTTAATGATCAAAATGCTGAAACACTGTATAACATTGCAAGAATACACAGCATCAAAGGTAATATTCAATTAGCTTATCTAACTTACAATGAAGCGCTAGTGGTCGACCCGAATATGTTAATGTCACATGCGGGCTTAGGGCTAATTAATATGGATAAGCGCCAGCATACACAAGCAAGAATACATTTGATGAAGGCTGTCGAGCTAGATCAAAAACGCCTTGAAGTCGATGGCAATAGTATGATGTCCAATGGTTTCTACCCATTAGATAAGGAGTCACCAGTAAGAATATATAATGCTATCGCTATCTTAGAGGATATGGACAATAACCATCAGATAGCGAGAGACTATTATCAATTAGCATTACAAAGAGAGCCGCGTTCAGCGCTTATCACCACTAATCTTGGTTATTCCTATTACCTTACTGGCAACTTTACGCTTGCTGAGAAATACCTTAAAAAGGCAGTAAAAGAAGACCCGAATTTTGATCGAGGCTGGACAAATTTAGGCTTAGTTTATGTAAGAAAAGGCCTCTATGGACGTGCATTAACAACTTTTGAGCATACTATGGAGCCTGCCGATGCGTTAAATGATCTCGGTTATTTTTTGATGTTAGAGGGGCAATACCAACAAGCTATCGACTTGTTTCAAAGAGCTATAGATAGCTCGCCAAGCTATTTCGAGCAGGCACAAAAAAATCTCAAACGCGCCTCGATGGAACTACGAAGCCAGCAGCGACGTTAGCAAGTTTGCTTTGCTTGAGTCATAAATTTACTCCATAAAAAAACGCCCAAAGGGCGTTTTTATTTAGATGTAAACGCGAGCTTAAATTAGCTCAACTCTACCCTTAGAAGCTCGCAGACTTTGGTGCTCTTGGGAATGGGATCACATCGCGAATGTTAGCCACACCCGTTACATATGAAACAAGGCGTTCAAAGCCGAGTCCAAATCCTGAATGAGGCACTGTGCCATAGCGACGCAGATCACGGTACCACCAGTAATCCTCTTTACTTAGGTTCATCTCTTCAAGACGCGCATCAAGTACATCTAGACGCTCTTCACGCTGTGCACCACCGATGATTTCACCAATGCCTGGTGCTAGTACGTCCATTGCAGCGACGGTTTTACCATCTTCATTGAGGCGCATATAGAAAGCTTTAATATCTTTCGGGTAGTTCTTAACGACAACAGGTGCTTTGAAGTGTTCTTCTGCAAGATATCTCTCATGCTCTGATTGTAGATCGATACCCCACTCGACATCATACTCAAACTTCTTACCACAGTTCTTTAAGATCTCAACGGCATCAGTGTAATCAACTTGAGCGAAGTCACTGGTGACAAAAGATTCAAGACGGTCAATGACGGTTTTATCTACGCGTTGAGCGAAGAACTCAAGATCATCACGACGCTCTTCAAGTACCGCTTTGAAGCAGAACTTAAGCATCTGCTCAGCAAGACCAGCAACATCATCTAGATCGGCGAAAGCAACTTCTGGCTCAACCATCCAAAACTCAGCCAAGTGACGGCTAGTGTTTGAGTTTTCTGCACGGAATGTCGGGCCAAAGGTATACACTTTTGACAATGCACTCGCATAGGTCTCTGCGTTAAGCTGACCTGATACGGTAAGGAAAGATTCTTTACCGAAAAAGTCTTCATTATAATCAACTTTACCTTCATCTGTGCGAGGTAAGTTTTCCATATCAAGTGTCGATACACGGAACATCTCACCAGCACCTTCACAATCAGAAGCGGTGATTAGTGGCGTCGATACCCAGATAAAGCCTTGCTCGTGGTAGAAACGATGAATGGCTTGAGACAGACTATTGCGCACTCGAGCGACTGCACCAATGATATTGGTACGAGGGCGCAGGTGAGCTAGCTCGCGCAAATGCTCTATTGAGTGACGTTTAGCTGCCATTGGGTATGTATCAGGATCATCAACCATACCAGCAACTTCAACATCAGTAACTTGAAGCTCGAATGACTGGCCCTTTCCTGGAGATTCAACAACTTCACCTGTCATAACAACAGAACAGCCAGCAGTAAGCTTTAATATTTCGTTATTATAATTTTCTAAGTTATTTGGCACTACACCCTGAATAGGGTCAAAACAGGAACCATCATAAACGGCAAGAAAAGAGATCCCAGCCTTGGAATCTCGACGAGATCTTACCCAACCTCGAACGGTAACTTGCGAACCGATCGCAAACTCACCTTTAAATACAGAAGCTACAGATGTAATGCTCATTGTTGCTTAGTTCTCCAACGAAACGTTTTATAAAAAATCGGACGTTTATATTACCTTGCTGGCAGCTTTTCTCAAGTATCAATAACGGATAAACCCATTAATCTGGCTGTTTTATTAGCTTATTTGTACATTTAACAGAAAAGACTATCTTCAAGTCAGCCTGTGCTTATGATTGACTGTATGAGAAAGGCACAAATAGCACAGAACAGATGAATCTTAAGTAGTAACCAGTTTCTATAAAACGAGCTTATAAGATGAGATGCGATAGGAAAGGACATTAGCCGTTTAATCCTTGATTGGCAGGTATAAAGCATAATTGTTATGATTAAAACATGAGCTATAAGGTTATCTATGTTTTAGGAGCATGCCATGAAGAAAATTACTCTTTTTCAGCGTTTTTTGGCATTTCTTTCGATTACTGGTTGGGCATTAGCCATCTATGCATTATTGGTGTTTGATAAAGCAAGACCAGACAGAGCGGTTGGTTACTATTTGAGTAAAGGCGCATCGGTAAGGTTAGAGTGGGACCCAATGCGTACGCTGCAACTAGAACATATTATCTGGTGGTGTGCTGCAATCAGTTTTATCAGCTTGGGTTTTAATTACTACTTTGCTCACCATAGTAAGATGGGTTATTGGTTTAATATACCTTTGTTGCTGTTGAGTTCATTAGCTGCAGGGCTATACCTACGCTTTTGGGTTTAGCGTTTTTATTGCAAGTGTATACATAGCCTATTGAGTATTGCTGCCGTAGCCCCCCATATTAGGTGTTCACGGTAGCGAATGAAATATACGCAATGGCGTTTTCCATGTCGATGATATACATGTTTTTGTCTGTGTTTGTTCTGAATTAAAAATGAAAGAGGTACAGTGAAAAGCTCTTCAACTTCACCTGGATCCAGTATCGGATTGAATTGCTCTTTGATGAGTCCTATCACTGGCGTAATTTCAAACCCCGTAAAGGTTTGTTGCACTGGGTATTGACCAATAACTTCTACATTGTCTGGCGATAATGCAATCTCTTCATCTGCTTCTCTAAGCGCTGTCTCAACCAGCGACTTATCATCTTGTTCAAACTTCCCCCCCGGAAAGCTAATTTGTCCAGGGTGAGAACGTAGATGATTTGGACGCTTGGTCAGTAATATATGAATTTCACCATCGAATTTAGTCAGTGCGATAAGCACAGCTGCTTGTCGAAGCGGTGAGCTGATATTTAGTGATGGATCAGAGGGTAACTGAAGAAGGCTATAGCGGGTCTTAAAGTCTGTAAGTTGCATGTTCAAAGCAATATGTGCCATATAACCTCTTTTATTCACTCTTCAGTCAAGCCGGTATTAGGTTTGCAGGACTGGCAAAATCTTACTTACCTTATCATAGCTCTCTTGGTACTCATTCTCTGCGGTCGAGTCGGCAACGATTCCTCCTCCGGCCCAGCAATGGATTTGGTTATTTTTAGCAATTAAGGTTCTAATCGTAATACTTGAGTCCATTTGACCATCTTGACTGATATAACCGATAGAACCACAGTAAAGCGATCTTCTTGAAGGTTCAAGCTCTTCGATAATTTCCATCGCTCTAATTTTGGGAGCACCAGTGATAGACCCACCAGGAAAAGCGGCTTTCAGAAGATCCGTTGCTTGGTAATTTGTAGATAATTTAGCGGTTACTGTACTCACTAAGTGATGAACAGCTGGAAAGCTTTCTATCTCAAACAGGTGTGGAACAGACACTGAACCTGGCTCTGCAACCTTACCTAAGTCGTTGCGAAGCAGATCAACAATCATCAGGTTTTCTGCTCTATCTTTAGTTGATGCCTGTAGTTTAAGTGCTGACGACTTATCATCTTTCAGATTTGCATGCCTTGGACTGGTCCCTTTAATTGGCTTAGTTTGAATCTCTTTACCTTTTAACTGAATAAATCGCTCTGGAGAGATAGAAAGTACAGTCGCTTGTGGAACCCGTATAAAGGCAGAAAATGGGGCTTTATTGGTATCACGAAGAGCGAGGTAGGCTTGCCACTCATTGCCATGATAATCAGCACTAAATCTCTGCGTTAAATTTATCTGATAACAGTCACCGCTGTGCAGATACTCTTGGATATGATTAAACTTTTCAATGTATTCATTTTTAGTGATTTGAGGTTGCCATTCACTGTCAAGTTTAAAGGGGGTTTCTTGTATTGAACTGGATAATTGCTCCTTTAACCACTCGAGTGCTTTTTTAGCATCTGATTCTGAACCATAGTGCACAAGGTTCCACTCACCCGTTTTATAGTCAAATATCACTGCCCATCGATATAAACCAACATGCATATCAGCAAGTTGAATATCATCTTGTGCAATCACTGGAAGCGTTTCAATATGTCGACCTAAGTCATAATTGAAGCAACCAATAGCGCCGCCTGAGAAAGGTAAGGGCGACTGTTTTTTTTCAGGGAAATAATGAGCAATTTGTTGCTTAATGATATCCAAAGGGTTGAGACTGCTAGTGGTCGACTCATAAATTCCCTCTTTTGATAAGGTCTCGATTTTAGTTTCAAGGCCCGATGTAACGAGTGTTACGATAGGGTCAACACAGATAATATCAAATCGGCTGTCGCAATGATTGGCATTAGCAGAATCGAGCAATATAGACCAAGGCATATTGGCTAAGTGAGAAAACAGTTCTGTGGTCGTTAAATTACTGTCTAGACGCAGTATTGAAACAGCTTGAGGCGCCGAAAAGCTCATCGATTAACCTTATCTAAAATGTGATATAGCCCTAAAAGTCGCGAAAGAGTATCATATCTATAAGCTAGCATTAATAAAAACAGATGCGCCGACCTGAATTGGCGGAAAAGTATCCTAATGTCACTAAAAAGGAAGCGATTGTGAGCAAAGAAGTTGTTATCAAACAAGCTGATCTCATCGAGAGTGTAGCCGATTCCCTACAATACATCTCTTATTATCATCCTAAGGATTTCGTCGATGCGATGACGCAAGCCTATGAGCGAGAGGAAAGTGCTGCAGCAAAAGATGCTATTGCACAAATATTGATTAACTCACGCATGTCGGCTGAAGGCAAGCGACCGCTTTGCCAAGATACTGGCATTGTAACTTGCTTTGTCAAAGTTGGTATGGCTGTTAAGTGGGATAAAACTGACATGACAGTCCAGCAAATGGTTGATGAAGGGGTAAGACAAGCTTATCTAAACCCTGATAACCCACTACGTGCATCTATTGTCGCTGACCCTGCTGGTAGCCGTAAAAATACCCGAGACAATACGCCGTCAGTAGTACATATAGACATGGTACCTGGCAATCATGTTGAAGTGGCGATTGCAGCTAAAGGTGGTGGGTCTGAGAATAAATCTAAGATGGCAATGCTTAATCCTTCAGATGATATCGCTGCCTGGGTTGAAAGAACGTTACCGACAATGGGAGCGGGTTGGTGTCCCCCTGGTATGCTTGGCATAGGTATCGGTGGTACAGCTGAAAAAGCCGCTGTACTTGCCAAAGAGTCATTAATGGATCCAGCTAATATCCATGAATTACAAGAAAAAGGCGCAGAAACTGCCGAAGAGAAACTTCGTCTTGATATTTTTGAGCGTTCAAATAATTTAGGCATAGGTGCACAAGGCTTAGGCGGTTTAACCACAGTGCTTGATGTGAAAATTAAGTCTGTGCCTACGCATGCGGCATCAAAGCCCGTTGTCATGATCCCTAACTGCGCCGCGACTCGCCACGTTCACTTTCATCTAGATGGTACAGGCCCTGCACAGTTAACGCCTCCTTCGCTTGAGGATTGGCCTGTGATCACTCGTGAAGCAGGTGAGAATACCCATAGAGTCAACCTAGATAATGTGACTCAAGAAGAGATTGAAAAGTGGAAGAGTGGCGATACCTTGCTGCTGAACGGTAAAATGTTAACTGGTCGAGATGCAGCTCATAAACGCATTCAAACCTTGATTGAAAGCGGTGAAGGTCTACCAGAAGGCGTCGATTTTACCGGTAAGTTTATCTATTACGTGGGTCCGGTCGATCCTGTTGGTAATGAAGTTGTAGGACCAGCAGGCCCTACAACTGCGACTCGCATGGACAAGTTTACCGATCTAATGCTAGAGAAAACCGGCTTAATGGGCATGATTGGCAAAGCTGAACGAGGTCCTGCGACAGTCGCTTCTATTAAAAAGCATAAAGCGGTTTATCTAATGGCCGTTGGCGGCGCGGCATACTTAGTTTCAAAAGCGATTAAAAAATCACGTGTTGTTGCTTTCGAAGATTTAGGTATGGAGGCTATCTATGAGTTTGATGTTAAAGATATGCCAGTGACTGTTGCTGTCGATTCTGAAGGCGTTAATGCCCATGAAACAGGCCCAGCAATCTGGAAAGTTGACGTTAAGTAAATGCTTAAATATTGAGTCATAGTAAAGTTTGGCTTAGGTAACTTGCTTAAGCCAAATTTTTTGGATAGTGTTCGCATATTCGGGTCTATACATTCATTAGGCTCAGGCTTGCATGGATGCACTGACTACAATCATTCAAACTTTAACGTATCACCAAGCTGTAGGTTGCAAAGTGATGTTAAGGTAGGTTTGAAATCTAAAAAGATGATAATAACAATGAAAAAAACTGCAATCATACTTGCTATGGCGAGTACCGGAGTCGTAATGTCGGCTCAAGCCTCATCCCCACAGCCTTTTAAGGTTCAGGACCTAGTTAAAATCAACAAACTTCATTCAGCTAACTTATCAAATGACGGCAACAAATTAGTTTATGCTGTCAAAAAATTTGATGAGGAAGGGAAGGCAAGTTCAGATCTATATCTTCAAGACCTAACGCAAGCGGAAAGTAAAGCGAAACAACTTACTTATGCTGTTGGCACTGAACACAGTGCAGTGTTTTCAGCAGATGACCAATCAGTTTACTTTTTGGCAAGTCGTGATGGCTCAAGTCAGTTATATCAGCTTGCTTTAACTGGAGGAGAGGCAAAACAGGTCTCTGACCTACCTCTTGATATTGAAGGATTCAAGCTATCTCAGGACGGCAAGCAGGTTGTCCTGAATATGCGTGTCTTCCCAGACTGCAAAGATCTAAAGTGTTCAAAAGACAAGTTTAACGCTGAAGCTGAACGCACATCAACAGGTCGTGAATATAAGCAACTGATGGTAAGACATTGGGATACGTGGAGCGATCATTCAAGAAGCCACCTTTTTGTCGCACAATTAAATGGTGAGAAGATCACTGATGCGGTTGATGTGACAGCGGGTTTAGATACAGAAACACCCCCTAAGCCATTCTCAGGCATGGAGGAGGTGACATTTACTCCAGACGGAAAGCATGTGGTTTACAGTGCTAAAGCACCGAGTAAAGATCAGGCATGGATCACTAACTATGATCTGTGGCAAGTACCGGTAACTGGCGGTGATGCGGTAAATTTAACAGAATCTAATAAAGCGTGGGATGCACATCCAACGTTTTCTGCTGACGGCCGCTACCTTGCTTATTTAGCAATGACAAAGCCTGGCTTTGAAGCAGATAGATACCGCATTATGTTACGCGATACGGTAACCGGCCAAGAGAAAGAAGTTGCTCCTTTATGGGACAGAAGTGCAAGCTCGCTTACTTTTGGTAAAGACAACCGTACTTTATATGTAACAGCACAAGATGTTGGTCAAGTTTCAGTGTTTGAAGTGAACACCCAATTTGGTGATGTAAAAACAATCTTTAATGATGGTAGCAACAGCATTGTTGGTGTCAGTAACGATAAGATAGTTTTTAATCACAAGAGCCTAGTGCAACCAGGCGATCTACACTCCATTAATATCGATGGTCAGGGCATTCAAAAGCTTACAGATATCAATAGTGAGAAGCTCGCTAAAATCAAATTCGGTGAGTTTGAACAGTTTAGTTTCAAGGGCTGGAATAACGAAGAAGTACATGGATACTGGATTAAACCATCAGACTATAAAGCGGGAACTCAATATCCTATCGCATTTTTAGTTCATGGCGGTCCTCAAGGTTCATTTGGTAATTCGTTTAGTAGCCGTTGGAATGCTCAACTTTGGGCTGGTGCTGGTTATGGCGTCGTGATGATCGACTTCCATGGATCTACCGGTTATGGACAGGCTTTTACTGATTCAATTACCCAAGATTGGGGCGGCAAGCCACTTGAAGATCTACAAAAAGGCCTAGATGCTGTCACTCAGCAGCAAAAATGGTTAGATCCAAATCGTACCTGTGCGCTTGGTGGTTCATATGGTGGCTATATGATGAACTGGATCCAGGGTAACTGGAGTGACGGTTTTAACTGCCTAGTAAACCATGCAGGCTTATTTGATATGCGCTCTATGTATTACGTTACAGAAGAGTTGTGGTTCCCTGAATATGAATTTGGCGGCACTTATGATCAAAACAAAGAGCTGTACGAGAAGTTTAACCCAGTAAACTATGTAGAAAACTGGAAGACACCTATGTTAGTGATACATGGTGAAAAAGACTTCCGAGTGCCTTATGGTCAAGGCCTTGCCGCATTTAGCTTTATGCAGCGCAAGGGGATCCCGTCTGAGTTACTTATCTATCCTGATGAGAACCATTGGATCTTAAACCCTGACAACTTAGAGCAGTGGTACGCCAATGTACTGGGCTGGATGGATCGCTGGACTAAAAAATAAGTCTAATCTGTATAAATCTAGCTATTTGTAATCCTAATAAAAAACCAGAATCTTGATTCTGGTTTTTTTATTTTCAGGCCTAAAGCACCGTCTTCAGTTGATAGTGCTCACAATTAAGCATTGACTATATGTCTGATTAACCCGTTTTGTTCCAGCCACTCATTAAAACTCTTCCTGTAACATTAGCCTCTAACACTTAAGCTTTTACACTCAACCTCTAACACTCAAGCTTAATACTTGGTCTCTAATACCTAGTCTTTTATTTAACCTTTTTGTTTATGCCGTCCCACTTTAAAATCCGGCATATTGCATCCATAATTAAATCGGTCTAAACATCAACCAGATACCGTTTATAGTGACTATTATTCAAGTTTCATATCCATGGAAGAGGGGCTCAGTAAGTTCAGGTTTCAACGCCCTTTAGGTTTCATTGCGTGGATTCGATATACGACGGTATTGATGCAAAAGATAAGGGGCAGCAGGATGCCACTGTCGAAAATAACGATTAACTCATCCGCTATGATTGTCTGCAGCGCTTTGAACTCCCGCTTAGTGGTTCAACGTTTAATGCTATTGGTAATATATTCCAGATAATTTGAGCAAAAAAAACCAGAGCATAGGCTCTGGCTTTTATTCGTCAGTTTGAATTAACCAAACTGGTTCATCGTATTGTCTTTACCTGAAGCTTTTAGCGCCTGATCGCCTGAGAAGTACTCTTTGTGATCATCGCCCATATCAGAGCCCGCCATGTTCTGGTGCTTAACACAAGCAATACCCTGACGTATCTCCTTACGTTGTACATTAGCCACATAACCTAGCATACCTTGGTCACCGAAGTACTCTTTAGCCAAGTTGTCAGTTGACAATGCGGCTGTGTGATAAGTCGGTAGCGTAATTAAGTGGTGGAAGATACCTGCTTCACGTGCTGCGTCAGCTTGGAAGGTACGGATCTTTTCATCAGCTTGAGTCGCTAGTTCAGTCTCATCGTACTTAATATCCATTAGATCAGCGCGGTCGTAAGCTGAAACGTCATTACCCGCTTCCTGCATCGCATCAAATATCTGCTGACGGAAGTTAAGTGTCCAGTTAAATGAAGGTGAGTTATTGTAAACAAGCTTAGCATTTGGGACGACTTCGCGGATAGCGTTAACCATAGCGCCGATTTGAGCAACGTGAGGCTTCTCTGTTTCAATCCACAATAGATCTGCACCATTTTGTAGGCTAGTGATACAGTCAAGTACACAACGCTCTTCACCAGTGCCTGAGCGGAACTTAAACAGACCATTAGGTAGGCGAGATGGCTTAACAAGTTTATCGCCACGCTTAAAGACCACATCACCATTGTCTAAGTTACTACTCGTCACTTCTTCAACTTCAATAAATGAGTTGTACTTATCACCAAGGTCGCCTGGCTCTTTGGTTACTGCAATCTTTTGTGTAAGACCTGCGCCTAGCGAGTCAGTACGAGCCACGATAACACCATCGTCGATACCCAGTTCTAAGAAAGCGTATCTTACAGCGTTGATCTTTGCTAAAAACTCAACATGGGGAACAGTGACTTTACCATCTTGGTGTCCACACTGTTTAACATCAGATACTTGGTTTTCAAGTTGAATACAGCAAGCACCTGCTTCAATCATCTGTTTAGCCATAAGGTACGTAGCTTCCTCATTACCAAAACCTGCATCGATATCAGCAATAATTGGTACTACGTGAGTTTCGAAATTATCAATCTTATCTTGAATAGCTGCTTTATTTGCGCCTTCAGCCTTATCTAGCTCACGAAATAATCCACCTAGCTCACGTGCATCGGCTTGTCTTAGGAAGGTGTAAAGCTCAGCAATGAGGCTTGCTACAGATGTCTTCTCATGCATTGATTGATCTGGCAAAGGACCAAACTCACTACGAAGTGCAGCAACCATCCAACCTGATAGGTAAAGGTAGCGACGTTTTGTTGTCAACAGGTGCTTTTTAATAGAGATCATCTTCTGCTGACCGATAAAGCCATGCCAGCAACCTAAAGATTGGGTGTACTGAGAGCTATCAGCATCATAGTTATCCATATCTTCACGCATTATCTTAGCCGTGTACTTAGCGATGTCTAACCCAGTCTTAAACTGATTCTGAGCTCTCATACGAGCGACAGACTCAGGGTTGATTGCATTCCAGGCACTACCTTCTTTCTCTATTAGTGTTGTTGCTGTATCAATATCTGCTGTGTAATTTGACATGGTAAGTCCCTTCCTACAAAAAATGTGTTTAACAACGATTGCTTCCGTTAAAAATAATAGTAATATTGAGTCAAATTAGTCTAATTTATAGTTGTTATCTTCGGTATTGATTCTATGAATATATCTCGTATTGACCTGAATTTACTTGTTTATTTTGATGTTTTACTTAGAGAATTAAATGTAACTCGTGCTGCAGATCAGCTTGGGATAAGCCAACCGGCCATGAGTAATGGTCTAAAAAGGTTGCGTACATTGTTCGATGATCCGCTATTAATTCGAACCAGCAAGGGGATGACGCCAACTGAGCGGGCAAGCGAGCTTAAACCCGTTATTCGTGAGTTATTAAATGGGCTAGAAAAAGCAGTCCAGCCTAAAGCAGAGTTTAATGCCCGTGAGAGCGAGCAGGTCTTTCGGATGATGGCTTCCGATTATGCTGAGTCGACATTAATACCACTATTAATAGCAAGGCTACGTAATGAAGCCCCAAAAGTGATTCTAGATATCATGACGCCAAGTGATGTGAACTTCTCAGATGTGGAACAGGGAAGAGTTGATATGGCGATAAACCGATTTGACAACATTCCGCAGTCTTTTCATCAAAAAGTTCTTTGGAAAGACACATTTAGCTGCTTAATCAATCGTACTCATCCTGTTCTTAAAGACTTTAACCTCGACAGTTACTTAGATTCACATCATGTATGGGTGAGTAAAACCGGTATGGGTGTCGGTGTGGGCATGGATCCTGATGATGTTCAACGTTTAGGTTGGGTTGATGAAGCATTGGCTCGATTAGATGCTAAACGACGGATCACAGTGTTTACCCGAAATTATCAAGCAGCAAGCTCTTTGGCTGAAAGACAAGATTTAATCGCAACTGTACCAAGTAAAATGGCAAGGCTGCAGCAAGATAATACCCGAGTCAGTATTGTCAGCCCGCCGTTCGATATTCCTCCTATTGAATTAACAATGGCATGGAGCCCGCTATTGCAGCACAACCCAGCGCATAAATGGATGCGTGAGCTTATTACTGAGACAGCAAGAATCATTGATCGTTTCTAATCGACTTATGTCTGTAACGGGACACAGTGTAAGACTTGTAGAGATATAATTCTGGTGAATGGTAATTATAACTACGATAAATTAGTTAAATACACTCTGGCTGGATAAAATTAGCGCTATTAAGTTAATCGCTACTATTTAAGGGAATAACCATGACATCACGAATTCAGGTTGGCAGTTTAAGCGTTGCAAGCTCGTTGCACGAATTGATCAACGAACAGATTATTCCTGGAACAGGGATCTCATCGGATAAGTTTTGGAACAAACTAGAAGCTATTTTAGACTCACTTGGCCCAAAGAACAGAGCGTTACTAAAAGTACGAGATGAACTTCAGCTGAAGATAGATGCCTGGCATTTAGCTAATCAAGATTTTGACCCTGCGGCGTATCGAAATTTCTTAGAAGAGATTAACTACATAGTCCCTGAGGGTGAGAACTTCAGTATTACGACTGAAAATGTTGATATTGAAATTGCAAAGCAGGCAGGGCCGCAACTCGTTGTGCCAGTAAAGAATGCCCGCTTTGCGCTCAATGCTGCTAATGCTCGTTGGGGCAGTTTATATGATGCCCTTTATGGTACAGATGCGATAAGTGAAACGGGTGGTGCTGAAATAGGTACATGCTTTAACCCTGTTCGAGGCGATAAAGTCGTTGCATTTGCAAAAGCGCACTTAGACCAGTTAGCACCTTTATCTGTAGGTAGCCATAGCGAGGTGAGCCACTATCAAGTTGCAAACCAGACGCTACTCATTACGTTGAACGATGGGACTGACACACACCTTCAACACCATGAAAAATTTGTTGGCTACCTTGGCAGTGAGCAAGCGCCGACAGCCATTTTATTAAGAAATAATGGCCTGCATGTTGAGATTCAAATCGATAGAGCTAGCAGTATTGGAAAAACTGATCCGGCAGGTGTAAAAGATCTCCTTGTAGAGGCGGCAGTTACCACCATTATGGACTGTGAAGATTCAGTTGCAGCAGTTGATGCTGAAGATAAATGCGAAGTCTATAGCAATTGGCTTGGTTTAATGAAGGGAGATTTAACGGCGGAGCTGTCAAAAGGGGGCAAAACGATAACCCGCGAGTTAAATAATGACCGTTGCTACCTCTCACCCAAGGGAGTTTCGTTCAACTTACCTGGCCGAAGCCTATTGTTCGTTCGTAATGTCGGCCATTTGATGACGAATGAGGCTATTTTAGATAAAGAGGGACAGGAGATCCCTGAGGGAATTTTAGATGGCATGGTGACTGTGCTTGCAGCAATCCACGATCTAAAAGGCAATAATAACGGTCGTGCAAATAGCCGAGCTGGTTCAATCAATATCGTTAAGCCAAAGATGCATGGTCCAGATGAAGTGGCTTTTGCATGTGAGCTATTCACTATGATTGAGGATGCGTTTAGTTTATCTCGTAATACCATTAAGTTAGGCATTATGGATGAGGAGCGACGCACTACCGTTAACCTTAAAGCGTGTATCCGTGTCGCAAAAGAACGGGTGGTGTTTATTAATACCGGTTTTCTCGATAGAACCGGTGATGAGCTCCACACTTCGATGTTAGCGGGACCCTTTGTCCCTAAGACTAAAATGAAGCAGCAAGCCTGGATCAACGCGTATGAAGATTGGAATGTTGATGTTGGTTTAGCATGTGGCTTACCTGGCCGTGCACAAATAGGAAAAGGGATGTGGGCGATGCCAGATGAGATGGCTGCGATGCTCACTCAAAAGATAGGTCATCCTAATGCAGGTGCTAATACTGCTTGGGTCCCTTCGCCAAATGGCGCCGTATTACACTCAACGCATTATCATAGTGTGGATGTGGCAGAGAAGCAGAAAACACTTAAACAAAGAGCCTGTGCGAGTTTAGATGATATTTTAACTATTCCTCTGCTAAAAGGGTCATTGACTGACCAAGAGATACAACATGAGCTAGATAATAATGCACAAGGGATCTTAGGTTATGTTGTACGTTGGATTGATAGTGGTGTAGGTTGCTCAAAGGTTCCTGACATTAATAATGTTGGCTTAATGGAGGACCGAGCTACGTTAAGGATATCATCACAGTATATTGCGAACTGGCTTATCCATGATATTTGTACAGAAGAGCAAGTAACAGCATCACTGAAACGAATGGCGGTTGTTGTTGATAGTCAAAATAGCGCTGATCCAACCTATACCTGTATGGCTCCAAGTTTTGATGGCGTTGCATTTAAAGCGGCTTGCGAGTTGATATTTAAAGGAAAAGAGCAGCCTTCAGGCTATACAGAACCATTACTTCATGCTTACCGTATTGAGAAAAAGGCGATGTAGTAACCTTTTAATATAAAAAGCCAGCGTTACTTGAGAAACGCTGGCTTTTTTATGCCATTAATATTGTTGTTGTCTTAGCTTATTTATCTGAATAGGCTCTGCCATAGAAGCTATCGAGTAGCACTTGCTTTAACTCTGCAATCAATGGGTATCTTGGGTTGGCACCTGTACATTGATCATCAAATGCATCTTCTGCTAACTCATCAATCTTAGCTAAGAAATCGGCTTCATTGACGCCTGCTTCTTGGATTGAAGCCGGAATGCCAATCGTCTTCTTGAGCTCATCGATCTTTTCAAGGAGAGCTTCGACTTTCTCTTCATCTGTCGTTCCATCTAAGTTGAGATAATCAGCTATCTTTGCATAACGGCAAAGTGCTTGAGGACGATCGTACTGGCTAAATGCAGCTTGTTTTGTCGGCATATCCGTTGCGTTAAAACGGATCACATTACTAATGAGTAGCGCATTTGCTAAGCCATGTGCTAAATGAAACTCTGCGCCGAGTTTGTGCGCCATAGAGTGACATACGCCAAGGAAGGCATTGGCAAACGCGATACCGGCTATGGTTGAACCATTATGTACCTTTTCACGGGCTACAGGGGCGTTAGCTCCTTCGTTATAAGCATCAGGCAGATACTTAAATAGTAGGTCCAATGCCTGCAGGGCTTGGCCATCGCTGTATTCATTAGCCATGATACTGACATAAGCTTCTAGCGCATGAGTCACAGCATCAATACCACCAAATGCGGTGAGTGACTTTGGCATATCCATTACCAAGTTAGGATCGACAATGGCCATGTTCGGTGTTAACTGATAATCGGCAATAGGGTATTTCATGCCGGTTTTTTCATCAGTTACAACTGCAAATGGTGTCACTTCAGAGCCAGTGCCAGATGTGGTTGGAATCGCAACCATCTGAGCTTTTACACCAAGTTTTGGAAATTTATAGATACGTTTGCGGATATCCATAAAGCGTAAAGCCAGATCGGCAAAATCAACATCTGGGTGTTCATACATAACCCAGATTATTTTAGCTGCATCCATAGGTGAGCCTCCACCTAATGCAATAATCACATCTGGTTGGAAGCTATGGGCCATCTTGGCACCCTGATTAACGATTGCTAAAGTCGGATCTGCTTCTACTTCATAAAATACATCTGTTTCGATGCCCTGAGCTTTTAAAATTTTAATTGTTTCATCACAGTATCCATTGTTGAACAGATACTTATCAGTAACGATTAGCGCTCGTTTCTTCTCACTAAGCTCTTCAAGTGCAATGGGCAAGCTGCCACGTCGGAAGTAGATAGATGAAGGAAGTTTATGCCACAACATATTCTCGGCCCTCTTAGCGACCATTTTTTTATTGATTAGATGACTTGGTCCAACGTTTTCAGAAATTGAGTTTCCGCCCCATGAACCGCAACCTAATGTCAGAGAGGGGGCTAATTTGAAGTTATAAAGATCGCCAATACCACCCTGAGAAGCTGGTGTGTTAATCAGTATTCTGGCTGTCTTCATTCTAAAGCCAAAGGCCTTGATACGATCGCCTTGGGTATCTTGATCTGTATATAAGCCAGATGTATGGCCAATACCGCCGAGAGTCACTAAGGCTTCAGCTTTATCCATCGCATCTTCAAAATCACTTGCGCGGTACATACCTAAAAGTGGTGAAAGCTTTTCGTGGGCGAAGGCTTCGGCTTCTGAGATATCACTGGCTTCACCAATTAATACCTTGGTCCAGTGAGGGACATCTATATTGGCCATTGCGGCAATGGTTGACGCACTTTGGCCAACGATGTCTGCATTAAGGCCACCATTTTTCAAGATGATATCTTGCATCGCTGCTGTTTCATCTTTACTCAGCAAGTAACCACCGTGTGATGCAAAGCGCTCTTTAACTGTGTCATATATTTCATCGACGACAATAACAGCTTGCTCTGAAGCACATACGACACCGTTATCAAATGTCTTAGACATTAAAATTGAGCTGACGGCGCGTTTGATGTCGGCACTTTCATCTATCACAATAGGCGTGTTACCCGCACCGACACCAATGGCTGGTTTGCCTGATGAATAGGCAGCTTTCACCATACCAGGGCCACCGGTCGCTAAGATAAGATTAATCTTATCATGAGTCATAAGCTGATTAGACAAGGCGACACTTGGCTGATCAATCCAGCCTATGATGTCCTTTGGTGCACCAGCTTCAATGGCTGCTTCTAATACAATACGTGCAGCAGTCGTAGTCGACGCTTTAGCGCGTGGATGCGGTGAGAAGATGATGCCATTACGTGTTTTTAGACTGATAAGCGCTTTGAAGATAGCGGTAGACGTTGGGTTTGTGGTGGGCACTATCCCGCAGATAATTCCGACTGGCTCTGCAATCGTGATGGTCCCAAATGTTGGGTCTTCATCTAAAATCCCGCAGGTTTTGTCATCTTTGTATTTGTTATAGATATACTCAGATGCAAAGTGATTTTTGATCACCTTGTCTTCTATCACGCCCATGCCGGTTTCAGATGCAGCCATTTTGGCAAGAGAGATACGTGCATCAGCCGCAGCGAGTGCAGCAGCTCTAAAAATTTTATCTACCTGCTCTTGAGTATAATTGGCAAATTGAGCCTGAGCATCTGCGACACGTTGCACAAGAAGGTCGAGCTCTTGCTCATTGGTAACTGTCATATTAAGTTCCTCGAAAAAATTTAGCCAAAAACGATTTTGGCTAAATGTTCTCTTGGAGAAAAATTACACCCAAATCCGTTTTGTAACCGTGATCTTTACCACAGTTTCTTTGCTATATGTAATTAAATTACATTGTTAACGACTTGTATGCTGCTTTGATGAACAAAACAGACAAAAATAGCATAAAAAATCTTATGCGAACTGTGTCAAACAGATAAAAAAACTCATTTTTACCTGGTTAAATCATAGGGTAAAGTAGCGATCTTTATAGGCTATTATGACAATTGCCTAAAAGCCGTATATTTTTATATTACCGTGTTATCTCTTGAGGATATGTAAGTGGATTTGACTCTTTACGTTAAGTTTTTCTTGGGCTTGGTTGCGATTATCAATCCGGTTGGACTTTTACCTGTTTTTGTCAGCTTGACTAGTCACCAGACGCCCTTTGAACGGGATCAAACTGGCAAGGTCGCTAACTTTGCAGTGGTAGTGATCTTATTGGTCACTATATTTGCAGGCCAACATATCCTGAACATGTTTAGTATCTCACTTTCTGCATTTAGAATTGCAGGGGGCTCTTTGATAGCCATCATCGCCATGTCGATGCTACAAGGAAAGCTGGGTGAGGTGAAACGAAACAAAGAGGAGGACCGTGAAGCATCAGGCATGGAATCAGTAGCTGTAGTGCCTCTTGCCTTGCCGTTAATGGCTGGACCGGGCGCGATTAGCTCTGTGATTGTATCCGCTGCCGAAAATGATAACTTTATTAATCATATCGGCATGTCTATTACGGTGGTTCTGTTTGGCTTAACAAGCTACATCCTGTTTCGTTCAGCACCTATGATCTATAAGTTATTGGGTAAGACGGGCATTAACGTCATAACCCGTTTAATGGGTCTACTTATGTTGTCTATCGGTATTGAGGTGATTGCAGCTGGATTTAAAGGCTTGTTTCCTAATTTGCTCCAATAACTGTTGAGACAACTTGCTGTTAAAATCTTGATTTTTATTGAAAAGATAAAGTGACGCTCCTAGGCGGAGCGTCTTTGGCTAATGTGTATAGCATGGGTTTCTAACATGTGGTTATTGATTGAGTTAAAGCTCTCTATTTAATTCAATCAAAGATCCAGAATTAGGACTGAACAGATGTTGGTGTAAACGTGCAGCGAATTCATCGGTCATGCCTGAGATGTAATCAGCAATGACCCTATGGCTATTTAGACCGTTCGCTTTACTATCACGCCACCTTTTTTGGGTATTAGTAGGTAATAGTCGTTCAGGATCTGATTCAAACGCTTCAAATAGCTCCATCACTATCTGTTGTCCCTTGTACTCCAGCATCTGTATTTCAGGCTTTCTGATCACATATTTATAAACGAAGCTTTTTAATGTTTCTAGTGCGATGGTGAAGTTGTCATCGAGACCTGCGTTAAAGCGCAATAGCTCATCATTAAAATTAGTATCTTCCTTGATATCTATAGCGGTGACAAAACCGTTTACTAAGGTGCCGATAGCATCCTTTCTTAAATGATGTTTACTTGAAAAAAGTTTACTGCCAATGGTACAAAATTCGTCACTTATCCAGCTGTCTTCACTTAATATAAGCGGGTTTGCGACATCACTTTTCCATTGTTCAAGATTAACTATTCCCATAACGATAGCATCCTCTAAATCATGAACTGCATAGGCAATATCGTCAGCTAGCTCCATGATAGAACAGTCTAAGGATTTAAACTGAGTTCGCTTATGGCGATGATCTATGGGTTTATGGCTTGCTAAAAACCGCTCTTTATCACTGAGGCTGAGTGGCTCAAGTACCCACTCTAATATATCGATATCATCGTCAAAAATGCCTTTTACCGGCGTCCACTGAGCGGGTTTGAGCTGTCGAATATTAGATATACTATCAATGTCATAATCCTGTAAAAGATCAGAATAGGGGGCAGGGTACTTTAATACTCCCAATAAAGTCCTTCTACATAAGTTCATGCCAAAAAACTCAGTATAGGGCTCGAGTCCAGTCAGTATTCTGAACGTTTGCCCATTGCCTTCAAACCCACCATGTTTACGCATCATATAGTTAAGCGCGACTTCACCGCCATGTCCAAATGGTGGGTGACCGATATCATGAGCCAGGCATAATGACTCTATCAAACTCATTGAATCAAACAGCCTTTCTAGCTCTGGGCGCTTTTGCTTGAGTTGAGCGCGAATACCTGTACCTATTTGGGATACTTCAAGAGAGTGTGTAAGACGAGTACGATAGAAATCATTCATGCCTACTCCTAACACCTGGGTTTTGGCCTGTAAGCGCCTAAATGCAGCAGAGTGAAGGATTCTAGCTCTATCTCTTTGGTAAGGGCTACGGTGATCGTTGCGTCGTTTTTTATCTTCGCTTAAACGTCGTGCGTGCCATACAGACTCTGTCATAAGGGATCTCTTTTCAATGCTACTTATAAGAAGTGTTATTCCAATTGGTATTAAAGCAGCTGATTAATATCATCTAAATTCAATTTAAAACTAGGAATAAAGCAATCGATAAAATACTTAACCGCGGGATCGGGGTTTTCACTCAAAGCGTGTTCTAACCGTTTTCGGGCTGTATTGAACTCCTTGTTTCCCGCGCCATGCTCCTCAAGGCATTTGATATAGGCGCAAATGGTGTCAGCTGATTTCACTAATGACTTGTATCTTGCATCTGCATACTCACTGACTAGCAGGGCCTTATAATCATCCTGAAACTCATCGGGGACCATCTCCAATAGCCTTTTCTCAGCTATAGCTTCAATTTTTTTGTATTCAGATTCAATCTCTTTATTGAAGTACTTTACCGGGGTGGGTAAGTCTCCTGTGATAATCTCACTTGCATCGTGAAATATTGCGATTGTTGCAGCTCTATCAGGTGATAGGGTCGTACCAAATTTACGATTACTAATGATTGCTAGACTATGGGATATCATGGCAACTTGTAGCGAGTGTTCTTGAACGTTTTCAGTTCTAACATTGTACATGAGTGGCCAGCGTTGAATTAATTTCATGCGAGCAAGGTGGGCGAAAAGATGGCTCATGGATAAATTCTGCCTATTTCTTTAACGAGATAAACTTACATTAGCACAAGCATCTAATTAGAAAAATAAAAGCAACCCATGAGGTTACTTTTATTATCGAGATAGTGACGAGTTACGGAACTGGCTATTGGCGATATGTTTCCATAAACTCACCAAATTCGATCAGTGCTTTCTCTAGATCTTCTTTATGGGGGAGGAAAACGACTCTAAGATGATCTGGCTCTGGCCAGTTAAATGCGGTGCCATGGACGAGTAGGATCTTTTTCTCTCTTAATAGATCAAGTACTAAACGCTCGTCATCGCGAATATTGAACTTTTTACTATCAAGTTTAGGGAAGGCATACATGGCCCCTTTAGGACATTTAACACTGACTCCTGGGATCTGGTTGAGTAGCTCAATGCATGTGTCACGTTGAACTTTTAACCTGCCGTCATCAATTAGCAGCTCGTTTATACTTTGGTAACCACCAAGCGCAGTTTGAATGGCATGTTGATTTGGGACATTGGAGCAAAGTCGCATTGAAGCCAACATTTCAAGACCTTCAATATAGCTTTTTGCCGCTTTTAAGTTCCCCGATAACATCATCCAACCGACTCGAAATCCAGCTGCTCGGTAAGATTTTGATAATCCGTTGAACGTTACTGTGAGTATGTCATCCGATAAGCTAGCGGCTGGGACATGCTGAGCTTCGTCGTACAAGATCTTGTCATAGATCTCATCGGCAAAGAGAATAAGGTTATGCTCTCTACAGATCTCAATAGCTTCTAGTAACAGCGCTTTGGAGTACACGGCACCTGTAGGGTTATTCGGGTTTATCAGTACTAAGCCTCTAGTTCTTGGTGTTATTTTTGATCTAATATCATCAAGATCCGGAAACCAGTCCGCTTCCTCATCACAGCGATAGTGCTGAGCATGGCCACCTGAAAGGTGAACTGCAGCTGTCCATAACGGGTAATCAGGGGAAGGTATAAGCACTTCATCACCGGAATTTAATAGGCCCTGCATGGCCATTACGATAAGCTCTGAAACACCGTTACCGATATAGATATCTTCGATATCAACACCAAAGATCCCTTGTGATTGATAATGCTGAACAATGGCCTTTCTGGCGGAGAAAAGACCTTTGGATTCACAATAGCCCTGGGCACTTGGAAGATTCAAGATAACGTCACGTACAATCTCTTCTGGCGCTTCAAAACCAAAGGGAGCAGGATTACCAATATTTAGCTTTAAAATGCGGTGTCCTTCATCTTCAAGGCGGCGTGCCTCTTTGTGTACAGGCCCTCTGATGTCATAACAGACAGTGTCTAGTTTGTTTGATTTGATGATTGGACGCACAAATAACCTCTACATTTCTAAAAAGCATCACTGAGTAGCTTTAAAATGCGAATACCGCATAAAGTCTCTGGACAATAACGAATAACTGACAGTTTTAGAAGTTGTTTCGTTGATTTTATTGCAATTTGAGATAAGAATTTTTAGTTGTTAATACTAAGTGAGTGCGTATTGATAATTACTTGCGGAGTTATGCACTGAATAAAACCTTTGCTTTGGGGTTATATGCTTTGTGCGGGGTTGTTCAAATGAGAGAGACGGATAAAATCTGAGATTTAAAGGTTACAAAAAAGCCAGTGCGATCACTGGCTTCCCATTTTCATAAAGGTTTAATGAAACTTAAACGCGCTTCTTGAACTCATGAGTACGTGTATCAATTTCAATAAAATCACCCGTTTTAACGAAATCAGCAACAGTAAGGGTGAAGTCAGTACCTAAAAGAGTTGCAGGCTTCATGACTTTACCTGAAGTGTCACCACGAGCCGATGGCTCAGTGTAACCTACTTCACGAGCAACTGTTGTTGGTAGCTCAACAGAGATGGCTTTACCTTCATAGAAGGTAACCTGGACGATATCTTCCATACCGTCAACGATATAGTTAAGTGCATCACCAACGTTTTCAGCTTCAACATCATAAGGGTTGTACTCTTCATCCATAAATACATACATAGGATCGGCATAGTAAGAGTAAGTACAATCTAGGCGCTCAAGAATGATATCTTCAACTTTATCTTCTGCTTTAAAGGCGGTTTCTGTGCCACTGCCAGTAAGTAGGTTTTTTATTTTCATTTTTACGACAGAAGAGCCGCGCCCAGACATGTGATAGTCGGTCTTTAGTACCACCATAGGATCTTTACCTATCATGATGACGTTACCTACGCGTATCTCTTGAGCTGTTTTCATTATCTATTCCTATTCTTTAGTTCAATATTTTAGTTGAACCGAGTGCCAACAAATTTGAATGGCGAGAATCTTAGCCTTTTTTGACAAATTGCACTAGTCGAGTTGCTAAATCTGCGTCATTAATTGCTTCTACCGGCCATTTTGTTGCATGCGAAGTCAGTTGTGGGTATTTAAGATGCAGTTTTTGCCACTGCGCAGCAACGGTTTGATTGTCTTGCTGATTGAAGCCAATATTAAGCTGTTGCCATGCATGACTCGTTTCATTATCCAAAGAGCGGCTATACCGAGTAAAGAAGGCCTTTAATTTATCTAAATGCGCATCATTTTCTTGTGGATAAATATGCCAGATAAAGGGGCGCTTGGCCCATTGAGCACGCAAGAAAGAGTCTTCACCGCGAACAATATTAAAATCACAACTCCAAAGCAGTTGATCGTAGCTGACTTGATCAGTCATTGGCAGGATATGTAGCGATAAACTGCCTAAGGTCACACAATCGCCTGGTTGCAGCAAAGCGTTAGAAAATAGTGGCTGAATACTCGTTAGACTTTTTCCTTGGGGAACTAACGCATGGACTGGCGTTGTAGATTGACTCCATAATTCACAGAGCGTTGTTAATGCACTTGTCTCATAGCTAAATACACTAATTAATGTATCGCTTTCATTTACCCCTTCAATAGATAATTTTTGTAATAAGGCTGCTCGATGAGCTTTATCTGCCTGCCATTGAGTGACTTGGTCTAATAAGCCTGTTTCGCAGATCAGTCCGCCAGAGTGCTTGGAAAAACCAGGAAAGTAGAAATGTTTGGCTATGCCATTGCTTTGCAATGAGGGCAGGCCGTGACAGTCATCGACCCATGACTCTGAGCTCAAGTACTCTAAATTAATCCAGCTTGGCGGTTTATCTAAACGTTCTAGCTCACTGGTAACACTTGAAGGTAGTTCACAAGCAAACGCCTCAATGAGTACGTCACCTGCTTGCCACTTAATAACGAGCGGATTTTGCCAGTGAATAATGGTCACCCCTTGATGGGTCTGACTATCTAACGCAGGATCTAAAGCTGGTAAAATATGGGTAAAGCTATTGAGATCATCGACCCATAGGCGGACCGAGATGTTGAAGTCATTTGAAAGTTGCCTAGCTAAGCGCCACGTAACGCCTATATCCCCATAGTTATCGATAACCGTACAAAATATATCCCAGTGAGTGGAAGAACTATCAAATTTGGTCATCATATACTCAGCGGTTTAATGGTTAGAAAAAATGCCCTCAGATTGAAGACAACAAAAAAGCGGCGCTATTGCTAGTCGCCGCTTTTTCTTAGGTTAGAAGCATTAATCTTCTAATTCAGCAAGACACATCTCTTCATATATCTGCTTAACCCAAGCATCGACGCGCTCTTCAGTCAATTCAGGTTGTCTATCTTCATCAATACCTAAACCTACAAAGTGCTTCTCATCAGAGGTTAGTCCTTTAGAGGCTTCAAAATCGTAACCTTCGACTGGCCAATGACCGATAACAATGCCACCTCGGCCCTCAACAATCTCATTAACCATGCCCATAGCATCAAGGAAGTACTCAGCGTAATCTTCTTGATCACCACAACCAAAGATTGCGATTAACTTATCTTCGAAATTGATCTGTTCAAGTTCAGGGAAGAAGTCGTCCCAATCACATTGTGCTTCACCGTAATACCAGGTTGGGATACCAAAAAGAAGAAGATCATAATCTTCAATTTGTTCCTTGGTACTTTTGGCGATATCTTTCACCTCAACCATTTTCTTACCCAGTTTTTTCTGGATCATTTTGGCTACGGCTTCAGTGTTACCTGTATCGCTACCGAAAAAAAGACCTACAGTTGCCATTGTCTTTCCTTTATCTTATTCGCTGTAATGTTTTCGTTAACAAAAGCGTTAGGCGCTAACCTGCTTTTGCAATATTAATTCTATTAATTGGCTGCGGCTGATATTACTGGCCAAAGCTTTTTCATTCAAGGCGTCATACAAATCTTGTGACACCTTTAACTCTATTCGTTTTAAACCATTCGCTTTATCGCGTTGGATCTGATTACGCTTATTGATTTTTAGCTGCTGATCTCGAGGTAGTGGGTTACTACGTGGACGACCGCGACGCTTTTCAGTTGCGAATAGATCTATTGTGGTTCTGTCTGATGTTTCTTTTGCCATTGGAACTGTCTTAACCTATGCCTGAACCTTCCCAGGACATCTGAATTAACCCTTTTGCTATGAATCCGGCGCAGCCGAGAAATAAAACTAACCATACGATGTATCGACCAAACTTAGGCACTTGGCCCTGTTTTAGCACATCATGAATGGCCATACCGATAAAGAAAAAAATTGCTGCAAAGAAGAGGTTTAGCCCTAATGCTTCAATTTGTTCCATATGCTGAGATAACATCTATCGCTTCCTCAGGTTCAAAAGAGGCGCGAATATATCATAGTTGAATCCTGTCTGCTATATAGAAGAGCGAGATTTAAGGATCATTCCCTATCATGTTTATTGATAAAGTCACTCACTATTCGATTGAAAATGGTCGGTTTTTGTGCATGAAGCCAATGTCCAGCTCCCTCAATTGTTTTAGCTTGAACACGAGGAAATTGTTTGATTATAGCTTCTCGATGATCCGCAGTAACATAATCAGAATCAGCGCCTCTGATAAACAATGTGCCTTGTTTGTATTGAGCAAAGTCCGTAAGGCTAATATCGTTATACCAGCCGATTAAACTTGGGTAACAGGCTTGCAAACCATCAAGATTCATTTTCCATTTGAAGCCTGTCGCAGTACGGCTTAAATTCTTTAATAGAAATTGTGCTGTCCCCTCATCAATACCGGCACTTGTTAACGCTTGTAGTGCTTGAGTTCTGTCTTGTACTGCATCAAGGTCAATATTTTGTAGCGCATTAAAAATAAGATTATGCCGTTCATGGTAACTAACAGGTGCAATATCGGCGACAACTAAACTAGTGACTTTCTCGGGAGAAGCAAGCGCAGCGGCCATTGCAATTTTCCCCCCCATAGAGTGGCCAACAAGGTGAGCTCGCTCAATATTGTTGTCAGCCATCAGCGCTAAAATTGCTTGGCCAAGTTTTGGGTAGTCCATGGCGTCCCAATGTGGACTTAGGCCATGATTGGGGACATCTACTCGGATAACTTTATGGCTCGACTCTAAGTGTTTTGCCAAGCCTTTTAAGTTATCAAGGTTACCAAATAGGCCATGGATTAGAATTACCACAGAGCCTTCGCCTGATGAGATAAAATGCATGACAGATCCTATTGAGGTTTAAATTACCCCGATTGTGCCTGCATCTGGGTTATCTTGACAAGAATACTTGGTTATTATGAATATAGATGCTGACTTTTTAAACAAACAATAGCTGTTTTAAAGTTCAAATCACGATCTGGTTAATTTTTACTTCGAAGGCTCTTTATTCCTTGCAGCGAGTTGACATACACTTGCTATAGATCGTTGAAGATTAACTTAAACATAATAGATGAAGTGTTTACTTCTGTTCAAATCGAGCAGTTATTCAACAAAATTTCACTTAAGGAAGACTAAGGTCATGAAATATATTGAGGTCGATGAAGAGCTATATCGCCATATTGCAGGAAAAACTGAGCAAATTGGTGAAAGTGCTTCAGATATTCTACGCCGTTTACTAGGGCTAGATGTCGAATCTGTAAATCATGACACGCCTGAAACTATCAGTCATCCTGGTATGGAGGCGGTGACTGCACCTGCTGAAGTCGTAGAAACCCCGCCACAGATAAATACAGACTTTACTGAGTGTATCGATAAAGAGGAGCTGGCAGCCCAAAAGGGTGCTGTTGGACGCTTCCTGTTTATTCTTGAGGCTGTGTACCGTGCTGCTCCCGACCAGTTTTCTCAAGTTCTTCAAATTCAGGGAAGAGACCGCCTCTACTTTGCGACATCTAAAGATTCACTGCTAAAAGCAAGTAAATCAGCGAATCCTAAAGAGATTGGTCAAAGTGGCTTCTGGGTAACGACGAATAACAACACAGCTAAGAAACGCAATATCTTAACTGAAGTGCTGCAGCAATACGGCACAGTAGAAGCACAAATTGAAGCGATCACGAATAATCTGTAATAACTATGTCGCACAATGCACATTAAAATAGCTGAAGTCATTGCTGAATGAATTCAGCTTTTTTATTTGTCGCTATGGTTAAAGAACACGTTTGGTTAAGGAGTCGAGTTTGAGTATTCATGAACGAGCAGGGCAGATCGCACAGCAAAAAGATCTAGTTAACATTCCCAAATTAATGAGTCATTATTTTTCAATTACCCCAGATGTTTCTATTGACGCCCAGCGTGTTTGTTTTGGTACCTCTGGCCACCGTGGAAGCTCATTGAAAACGAGTTTCAATCAACAGCACATCTTAGCAATAACCCAAGCTGTTGTTGATTATAGAGCCAGTGCAAATATTCTTGGCCCGCTATATCTTGGTATAGACACTCATGCCTTGTCTCAGGCAGCTTTTATCAGCGCCATTGAAGTGTTAGTTGCCAATAATGTGCAAGTTGTCGTACATAAAGCGGATGGCTTTACACCTACACCTGTGGTGTCTCATTCAATCATTAATGCTAACCGTTCGAGCAAACTTAATGGTGATGAACTTGCCGATGGGCTTATCGTTACTCCTTCGCATAATCCTCCACAAGATGGCGGTATTAAGTATAACCCGCCACACGGTGGCCCTGCTGAAGGTGAGATAACTCAATGGATTGAAAATAGAGCAAATCAATACTTGAAAGACCAATTAATTGGGGTCAATCGAATTGAGTTCACACAAGCGTTAACGTCGCCTTTAATTGATCAGCAAGATCTGATTACGCCATATGTTGAAGATTTGGCATCTGTTATCGATATGGAAGCAATCGCAAATGCAAATGTCCGCTTAGGAGTCGATCCACTGGGTGGCTCTGGTATTCATTACTGGGCAAAAATTGCTGCGTATTACGGTCTAGATATCACCTTGGTTAATGATAGTATCGACCCAAGTTTCAGTTTCATGCCACTAGATAAAGATGGCAAGATTCGTATGGATTGCTCATCACCTTTTGCTATGGCAGGGCTCCTTAAACAACAAGAACAGTTTGATCTTTGTGTCGGTAATGATCCTGATTACGATCGCCACGGGATCGTATGCCCAGGCTTTGGCTTAATGAATCCTAATCACTTTCTTGCGGTAGCCATTGACTATCTTGTTACCCATAGACCTGATTGGTCTGAAGCGTTAATTATCGGTAAAACCCTCGTCTCTAGCGCCATGATAGACAAAGTGTGTCAGCAGCATGGAAAAACTATGAGCGAAGTCCCTGTTGGCTTTAAATGGTTTGTAGAGGGGTTAGGTAACGCAACACTGGCTTTTGGTGGTGAAGAGAGTGCTGGCGCAGCTTTTTTACGTAGAGATGGTAGTACTTGGTGTACCGACAAAGACGGCTTTATCCTTGCGCTATTAGCCGCTGAAATTCTTGCAGTGACAGGGAAAAGTCCATCTGAGCGATATAACGAGTTAGTGGGCTTACATGGTGAGAGTTTCTACCAGCGAGTCGATAGCCCAGTGGAAGCCAGTAAAAAAGCGAAGTTTGCAGGTATCCTTAAAACGTCAGTTAATATTAATACCTTAGGTACTGAGCAGTTAGCCGGTGAAAAGATAGTAACCGTGCTGACGAAGGCCCCAGGTAATGGGGCTGAGATTGGTGGTATCAAAGTTGTTACTGAAAATGCTTGGTTTGCAGCACGTCCATCAGGTACTGAAGCCTTGTTTAAAATCTATGGTGAGAGCTTTATCAGTCAAGAGCACTTAGAGCAAGTGATTGCTGAAGCACAAGCGATTATTGATGGTTTACTAAGTTAAAAGCTGTCCTAGATAGAAGTGCCTAGTCGCTAGGTCTCGGCACTTCTATTAAAAGATCTGTTATTAAAAAGAGATATGACAGCTTGGGAGGTTATTCTTTTCAAGGTAGTTCTGATGATACTCTTCAGCAAGGTTGAAGGTAAGGGCCGGTACTATCTCTGTTACTATTTGCCTTTCCCCCCATTTAGCGCTTTTGATTAACGCGAGTTTTGATTGCTCTGCAATGTGTTTCTGCTGTTTATCATGGAAGAAGATAGCGCTGCGATATTGGGAACCAATATCACCACCTTGTCGGTTTAATGTCGTCGGGTTATGGTTCTGCCAAAATACGTTTAATAGTGCTTCAAAAGAAACTTGGGTTTCATCATATTCAACTTCAACAACCTCTGCGTGACCTGTGTGGCCAGCTTTTACCTCTGCATAAGTATTACATGCATCGTTTCCACCCATATAGCCGCAACGAGTATGTTTAACCCCTGAGATTTCATTAAAAAAATATTCTACGCCCCAAAAGCAGCCAGCGCCAAACGTTGCAATTGCCATATCAACCTCATTACTGCACTAAATCAAAAATCAAAAATCAATAATCAAACAAAATGCTAACCAGAGATAAAACAGAAATACAACCGTCTGGATGGCTAGACGTCTTGAGTGTGTCTTTTCTGCTAATGATTTGCAAGGCCTAATTCATCATTAAGTAAAGATAATATTTGATGAGCTGATAAATAGCTGACGTGGGGTTATACCAATCAGTATAAGAAAGTGATCTACTCAGAACTATTTTTGGCAAACTAATTCGAGGCGAATAAATGATGCAATGGTGATCCCTTGTGAAGTTATTCAACGAAGAAATAGGCAGCCAAAAAAGCTCCCAAGGGGCGAGTCTTAGCGGTTCTGATGCGGTGTTAACGAATTTGAACGTAGAGCAACTAAGCCCTTCATTCGCTGCCTTGCCTCAGAAGCGCTAAACTCTCGCTGAGCGATCACATCTTTATACTGATTGGTATTAAGTGTTATTATTCTAAGCAATAGATTTTTCATATAAAAATAAATGGATCTTACCTACTGTGAGTGACTTATAGACTGCAGTTCTGGGTAAGGCGATTAAGGAGAATTTTGTGTTACAAGCACTAACTGACTCACAAGACTTTTTGAAGTTCACATTAGATAACCCGCAACATTTTGAGGGCGGCGAGCGTTTTACCATAGGTGAACATACAGACGTAGAAGTGTGGGACACAGGTGTGATTGTTTTTGAACCTAAAAGCATCACAGCGGCCTCTGCTGAACATAAAGATATCGTACTTTCATGTGCTGTTCATGGTAATGAAACCGCACCTATTGAGCTCTGCAATGAATTAGTCAAGGCGCTATTACAAGAAAAGATTATTGCTAAACAAAGAGTGCTATTTTTATTTGGTAACCCGCCAGCAATCATTAACGGAACGCGCTTTATTGAGGAAAATCTCAACCGTTTGTTTAATGGTGCACATTCTGCGGGCGAAGGTCTCGTCAACCCCGAGCGCATAAGAGCGAAGAAGCTCGAGCACTATGTTGATCAGTTCTTTGCTGCATCGAACTCTCCAAAGCAGCGTATTCATTACGATTTACATACGGCGATACGTGCATCAAAACATGAGAAGTTTGCCATTTACCCATTCCGTCCTGGTAGAAAATACAGTAGTGAGCAGATCATGTTCCTGGAAGCTTGTGGCATAGACACCATACTGTTTCATCATGAACCAACTACAACATTTAGCTATTACTCTTCAAAAAACTATCAGGCTGATGCTTTTACCATTGAGCTGGGTAAAGTGTTGCCTTTTGGTCAGAATGATATGACGCGGTTTATAGCACTTAAAGAGATGTTAAATCGCTTAATCACTGACAGCCCTCTAGATCTAGGTGAATTTGATGAAACCAAAGTGAATCTTTATCAGGTTTGCCGCGCGATTAATAAAGGGGTTGAAGATTTTGAGTTCACCTTTGCAAATGATGTCGAAAATTTTACTGCTTTCCCTAAAGGTTACATCCTAGCAAAAGAGGGGGGGACGGCAATTAAAGTTGAGCATGACGTTGAAGCGATCGTTTTTCCAAATGCAAAGGTCCCTGTGGGGCAAAGAACCGTTTTATGTTTAAAGCCTGCGAGCACCGACAATATTGGCTAGTTAGTAAGGGCGTCGACTATGTTGTAAAGCTAAACATACGCATGCACCAAGTGTTAGTTTTTATTCAAGCTAATGCAATGGTTGCTTGCAAGTTTACGTTAACGTAATGTCTTTCCCGCGTATTACAACAAATGCTGATCCGCTCAACAGAGCGATCAATACAGAACAAAGCACTCAGCTGATAAGAGAATATTATGAGCAACGCAACAAGCGATAATGAGACTGTCCATCGCGTCAGTTTTCTCGACAGGGATTCAGTGAATATCCCTATTTTAAAAGTATTGCAAGCCGACGGTACTGTGTACGACAAAGCCGTACTGCCAGCTATTGATGAAGCGTTAGCTCATCGCATTTATGATACATGCGTATTTACGCGTGTTTTAGACGAACGTATGCTCGGCGCACAAAGGCAAGGGCGTATCAGTTTTTATATGACCTGTACTGGTGAAGAAGCCTCTATTATTGGCAGTACAGCATCATTAGATGATGAAGATGTCATTTTAGCTCAGTATCGCGAGCATGCAGCTATTCGTTACCGTGGTTTTACTACTGAACAGTTTATGAATCAGTTGTTCAGTAATGAAAAAGATCTTGGTAAAGGTCGACAGATGCCAATCCATTACGGCAGTGCAGCGTTAAATTATCAAACAATTTCATCGCCGTTAGCGACGCAGATCCCACAAGCAACGGGCGTTGGTTACAGTTTTAAGATGCAAGGTAAGCGCAATGTTGCCATCTGTTATTTTGGCGAAGGCGCAGCATCAGAAGGAGATTTTCACGCTGGCTTAAATATGGCCGCAGTGCTTAACTCTCCAACCATCTTTTTTTGTAGAAACAATGGCTATGCCATCTCAACACCCACTACAGAGCAGTTTTCTGGTAATGGTATTGCTAGTCGTGGCCCTGGCTACGGTATGCACACAATACGCGTTGATGGTAACGACATGTTGGCAGTGCTTGCAGCCACTCAACAGGCTCGCGCTTATGCGGTAGAAAATAATGCGCCTGTATTAATAGAAGCGATGACCTATCGCCTTGGCGCACACTCATCATCTGATGACCCATCAGGTTACCGCTCTAAAGATGAAGAGGCTAAATGGCAGCAACATGATCCCGTTAAGCGTTTTAAACTTTGGATGATTAACAAAGGTTGGTTGACCGAAAAGCAAGATAGCGACATGTACGAAAAGTATCGAAAAGAGGTACTTGAAGAGCTGAAACTGGCTGAGAAGCGACCTATGTGTATGCTTGATACCTTAATCGAAGATGTCTACGACACACCGACGCCTCGCTTACAGCAACAATTAAAGTCGCTTAAAAAGCACCTTAAAAAATACCCGGATTCATATCCACACAGTAAAGGGAGAGTTTAAGCCGTGGCTCAGATTAATATGTTACAAGCCATCAATGATGCCCTGAGTACTGCGATGGAGACGGATGATAAAGCGGTACTTTTTGGTGAAGATGTTGGCCATTTTGGTGGTGTGTTCCGTGCAACTTCTGGTTTACAGGAAAAGTTTGGTAGAGAGCGCTGTTTTAACTCTCCATTGACCGAGCAAGGTATTGCAGGTTTTGCTAACGGGTTAGCTTCAAACGGTATGACTGCAATTGCTGAAATTCAGTTTGCTGATTATATCTTCCCAGCTATCGATCAAATCGTTAATGAGACTGCAAAATTTAGATACCGTAGTGGTAATGAGTTTAATGTTGGTGGTGTTACATTCAGAACCCCATATGGCGGGGGCATAGCTGGCGGTCATTATCATTCTCAATCACCAGAAGCGTATTTCACTCAAACCGCTGGGTTAAAAGTGGTTGTGCCTCGTAACGCCTATCAAGCTAAAGGGCTATTACTTGCCTCTATTCGTGATAATAACCCTGTTATCTTCTTCGAGCCTAAACGCTTGTATCGAGCGAATGTCGGAGAAGTGCCTGATGAAGAATATGAGATTGAACTTGGCAAAGCCGAGATCGTGCGAGAGGGTAAAGATATTAGCTTACTCGCTTGGGGCGCGCAGATGGAGATCATAGAAGCTGCTGCTGATATGGCTGCAAAGAAAGGCATATCATGTGAAATCATAGACCTGAGAACCTTAGCACCTTGGGATGTTGAAACCGTTGCTGCTTCTGTGAAAAAGACAGGGCGATTATTAATTAATCATGAAGCACCACTCACTGGAGGTTTTGCTGGCGAGATAGCTGCAACCATCCAAGAAGAGTGTTTCTTACACCTAGAATCACCTATCGCTCGGGTTTGTGGTCTAGACACACCATATCCTCTTATCCATGAAAAAGAGTACATGCCTGACGCGCTTAAGACTTTTGAAGCGATAAAAGCTACAGTAAATTTTTAGGAGCCAGGCATGATTAAAGATTTTATTCTTCCCGATATTGGTGAAGGGGTTGTTGAATGTGAGTTGGTTGAATGGCTGGTAAACGAAGGTGATATTGTCACCGAAGACCAACCGATTGCCGATGTCATGACCGATAAAGCATTAGTGCAAATTCCTGCGCCTCATGGTGGAGTTATCAAGAAACTTCACTATGCAAAAGGTGAGATTGCCAAGGTACATGCTCCGTTGTACTCTGTTGAAATTAATGGCTCTGAGCAAGTTGTAAGTGAAGGGGATATTTCAGTTGATACACCTGAAGAGCAACATGAGCATAGTTTCAGTGAAAATATTTCACTGCCATTAAATAGCGATATATCAGTTGAGACAGCTGGATTGTCTGTTCAAATAGAAGAGTTCTTATTGCCCGATATTGGGGAAGGCATTGTTGAGTGTGAGCTTGTCGAGTGGCTAGTTAATGAGGGGGATATTGTCGTAGAAGATCAACCCATTGCTGATGTTATGACCGACAAAGCTCTGGTACAAATCCCTGCGATTAAATCGGGAAAAATTGCAAAGCTTCACTACCGTAAAGGGCAACTTGCAAAGGTACACGAGCCGTTATTTTCCGTTGAAGTGGCATCTGAAACAGCTGTTGAGTTAGAGTCTCAAGTTACACAAAGCATACCTAAGCAGGCGACTGATAGCGGTATCAGTGAGCCAGTTGCTCAAGGTAAAGCACTTGCAAGTCCCGCTGTCAGGCGCTTAGCCAGAAGTTTAGATATCAATATCGCTTCTGTCACGGGTACTGGTAAAAATGGTCGTGTATATAAAGAAGACATTGAGCGTCATCATTCAAGTCATCTAGCACAAGGTTCAACCTATGTATCTTCAGAGGATACTCGCAGTGATAAGGTGAGTACCGATACAAGTTATGTCGTAGATCAAACGACGAGTAATGTTAGTAATCGGGTCGAGCCGATACGTGGCGTACAAGCGGTCATGGCTAAAATGATGAGTGAATCAGTATCGACTATTCCTCACTTTACCTATTGTGAAGAGATAGATCTGACAGAGCTTGTTCAGTTACGTGAAGGAATGAAGAAGAAATACTCTACAGATGAGCTTAAGCTCACTATGATGCCTTTCTTTATGAAGTCCTTATCGTTAGCAATCAAAGCATTCCCTGTAATAAATAGCCAAGTGAATAGTGATTGTACTGAGCTAACTTACTTCGCTAACCACAACATAGGTATGGCTGTTGATTCTAAAGTCGGTTTACTTGTACCGAATGTGAAAGATGTACAAAACAAATCTATTTTAGAGATTGCAACTGAGATCACTAGACTAACATCTGCAGCTCGTAGCGGCCGTGTTAACCCAAATGATCTGAAGCAAGGCACTGTGACTATCTCTAATATTGGTGCATTAGGCGGCACAGTTGCCACACCTATTATCAATAAGCCAGAGGTTGCCATTGTAGCCTTAGGTAAATTACAGGTATTGCCTCGCTTTAACGCAAATGGTGAGGTTGAAGCGCGTAAGATTATGCAGGTAAGTTGGTCAGGCGATCACCGTGTTATCGATGGTGGCACAATTGCTAGGTTCTGTAACTTATGGAAGCAGTACTTAGAGCAGCCACAAGAGATGTTACTGGCAATGCAGTGATATCACTCAGTGCCTATCGTTAAAAAAAGAGCGCATATGCGCTCTTTTTTATGGTCTATAGCTCATTTTTAGTTAATTTTTCAATCATATTTACGTATAATCCCGCTAATAAAATCCTCTTTGGTTGTAACGATGAGTCAGTCAGTACCACAAATTGATGCTATTCAATATCCTTTTCCGCCTAAACCACTGCCTTTGACAGAGATTGAGCGTGCACGTTATAAGTCACGTATCAAGCAACTCCTTAAAGACAAAGATGCTGTGCTTGTAGCCCATTACTATACAGATCCAGAGATCCAAGCTTTGGCTGAAGAGACTGGCGGTTGTGTATCTGACTCCCTTGAAATGGCAAGGTTTGGTCGCGATCACCCAGCAAAAACACTTATTGTGGCTGGTGTTAAGTTTATGGGGGAGACCTCAAAAATCTTAAGTCCTGAAAAAACAGTACTAATGCCTGCTTTAGATGCAACTTGCTCTCTTGATGTGGGATGCCCGATAGATAAGTTCAGTGAATTTTGTGATGCGCACCCTGATCATACCGTTGTGGTTTATGCCAATACGTCAGCAGCAGTTAAAGCCAGAGCTGATTGGGTTGTTACATCAAGTATTGCACTTGAGATTGTCGAACATCTTGATAGTGAAGATAAGAAGATTATCTGGGGACCTGATCGTCATTTAGGTAGCTATATCGCCAAAGAAACCGGTGCTGAAATGTTGATGTGGCAAGGGGAGTGTATTGTTCATGATGAGTTTAAAGCTAAGGCTTTACGTGAGCTCAAGCTACAACATCCTACTGCAGCAATTCTAGTACACCCTGAATCACCAGCGAGTGTTGTAGAGTTAGCCGATGCTGTTGGCTCTACCAGTCAGTTAATTAATGCTGCTAAGCAGATGGATAATGACAAATTTATCGTCGCGACCGATAAAGGTATCTTTTATAAGATGCAACAAGCGGCTCCTGATAAGATCTTGATAGAAGCACCTACTGGTGGGAATGGTGCAACATGTCGAAGCTGTGCACATTGTCCCTGGATGGCAATGAATGGACTTCAAGCTATCGAGCAAGCGCTAACAACTCAAGATAGCAGTCTTCATGAGATTTTTGTAGATGATGAATTAAGAGAGGGCGCCTTGATCCCACTCGATAGAATGCTCAATTTTGCTGCTGAGCTAAAAATGCAAGTAAAAGGTAATGCATAAGAGCACACATAGGCATTTTCGGATAAATAGATACTCATAATTACTATGGCTAGCTCATAAAAAAGTATTAAAGTTTGACCAATGTCTCGCTAAATTTGATGTAGAATAAAAAAGCCCTCAATTTGAGGGCTTTTTATTACATTAAGTATTAGTAAACTTAGGTTTATAAACTACACTCTTGCCATATTGTCATTATCCGTTTGATCAAGGAGATCATTTATGAATATTCGATGGATCGAAAATCTAACAATTAGAAACAAACTACTGATTGTTATTCTCCCTCCCATTTTTGGCTGCATCTTTTTTGGGCTTTCTATCGTTTATAACCAGTTTCAACTAAGCCAAAATCTTCGTGGCGTACTAACACTTAGTGAGCTGGCAAGTGTAAATAGTGCACTGGTTCATGAGCTCCAAAAAGAGCGTGGAATGAGCGCTGGTTTTATTAGTTCCCAAGGGCAAGCATTTATTAATGCATTACCAGCGCAGAAGCGAAAGACGGATAGCGCTATCGCCAGCTTTAATCGTTTTGTGGCTAACAAGGAGCTACCGAGCACCTTTGATAGTCAACTTCAACGCGTGGTCACAGCTTTCAATCAGATAAGTCAAATTAGGGACAGGGTGTCAGGGCTGAATATCTCAGTAGCTGAAGAGGTCGCCTTTTATACTGAGCTTAATGCCTCGCTGCTTTCTATCGTTGATCAAACTGCATTAGAGGGAGCGAGCCAGCCAATTGCCATCAAAGCCGCTTCATTTAGTGCTTTTTTACAAATGAAAGAACGTGCTGGTATCGAGCGGGCAGTGTTAAGTTCAACATTTGGCCAACAACAACTTAATGCTAAACGCTTTATCAAGTTTGTGACTTTAGTATCTGAACAAAATAGCTATCAAGAACGATTTATAGCACTCGCAACTGGACTGGTGAAACGTGATTATCAAGCATTGCTTAACAATCAAGCCTCTGCAGATGTTAATAGGTTAAGGGATATTGCGTTTAGTCAAAACCTATCACAAATATCACAACAGAATCCTGAAGCTTGGTTTGAAATATCAACGAGTCGAATAGAGTTACTTAGCCAGTTTGAACAGCGACTCGCTAATAACTTGTTAGGTGATACGCAGCGAGAGCTGTCAGCATCAAATTCACTCATGTATAGCATTATCTTGTTGATGCTTATATCTGGCACTTTAGTCTTTAGTGTTTCAATCATAATTGGTCGTTATATGCATAACAGCGTGCGCAGTATGCACAGGACAGTAATGCAGGCCCAGCAGAATTTTGATTTGAGTCTACGTGTTAACGAGAAGGCAAGTGATGAGCTTGGCCAGCTTGGGTGCGCATTTAACCAGATGATGCAAGATTTTGAGCAAGTGATCTATCGTGTCCGTGATAACAGTACGAGTGTATTAAACGCATCTCAAAAGATGGATAGCTGCGCCACGGTCATGCAAAAAGATGTTGCTATCGGATACAGCGAATCTGAGCAAGTGGCTTCAGCAATGACTGAAATGAGTGCCACAGTGCAAGAGATTGCGCAAAATGCAGTTAGTGCATCTGAAGCGTCAACAGCGGCGAATGTCGAAGCGAAAGAGGGCAGCCGCGAGGTAAGAAAGACTGGCAATAGTATAAAACTTCTTTCACAAGAAATTGGCTCAGCCTCTCAAGCTATTGATGAATTAGACAATGATATACAAGGTATTGTTAGCGTACTTGAGGTGATTAGAGGTATTGCTGAACAAACAAACCTGCTTGCGCTTAATGCCGCTATTGAAGCTGCTAGAGCGGGGGAGATGGGACGTGGATTTGCTGTCGTTGCTGATGAAGTAAGAAGTCTTGCCCAACGAGCACAGTCTTCAACTGAAGATATACGTACTATGACTGAGCGTTTGCAATCAGGAGCCAAAATTGCTGTCAGTGCAATTGAGAAAGGGAGAAGCCAAGCTGAGCTTAGTGTTAAAGAGTCTCAACGTGCTGGTGAAGAATTAGATAGAATCGTCGAAGAGGTGGGGGTTATAGATAGCATGAATGAGCAGATTGCAGCTGCCACCCATGAGCAATCAACAGTCTCTGAAGAGGTGAATCAGAATGCCCTTAGGATCAGCGAAACGTACCAAAACACACAAGGTGTGGCGAATGAATTGAGCGAGCTTAATGAGGCGCTACTTACTAATGCAAATGCTATGGCTAATGAGGTAAGTAAATTTAAGCTAAGTTAATAGGACTCAGAACAAATTAGTTACCCGTTCAACATAAAGCTAAACTCGTGTTTAATGATTTAGCTTTATGTTGATTTAGCCATAGTCGCCAATACCTTACAATCATGTTTTTTAACATTAATCAATTACGCTTTTCTCTCATTCAAGTCTCAATACATCGCTGAGAACTCTCGAGTGGTATCAGGTCACACTTAGTTAAACCAGCTTTGCCATATCTTTTTTAATCACACAGAATCCAGCGACTTAACACGAGCAAGGTAAACTAGTTATATGGCATTTAGGTTTTTTCGCTCTTTTGGAGGGCGCTGGCTGCGTTTTAACGTATCTAAACGCGGAGTTTCATGCAGCATAGGTAAAAAAGGTTTAGCCACAACGACGATTAATAGCGTAGGTAAGTTAACCACAAATATTAATGCACCAGTGCAAGGCCTTAGCTACCGAACTGAGTCCGATCTTAAAAATAAGAACTTGACGAGTAAACAGCAAAGTCAGTGTGCTCAACGGCCTTTTGGTACTCACAAGTATAACCGTCGAGAGTTAGAAGCACTTCATGTTGCTGCAGTTAACCGTATAGCAGAGCTAGAGGCCAAATTGACTGGTGAGCATTGATTTGATTGCTACGAATCTGACGCATCAGGAAGAAATACTTAGATGCAATCATCAGAATTAAAAGTGTTTTGACTAGATGATGTTAAATGTACAAACTACAGACAAAAAAATAGCGACTTTTAAAGTCGCTATTTTTTTAGAATTTGGCGGTGAGGGAGGGATTCGAACCCTCGGATAGTTTAACCCATCACACACTTTCCAGGCGTGCTCCTTCAGCCACTCAGACACCTCACCAGATTGTTTATTCATTTTTCGTGCGAATACAACACGATGGTTTGTGAACTAGTTAGCGTCGGCAGAAGAATCACGCTGTGCGTGCTTATATAACTGCGACAGCCACTCAGACACTTTAACCAGATTGTTTATTCATTTTACGTGCGAATAAAACACTATTGTTAAAGACTATTTAAAAGCAGGCTGAAATGCTTTTGCCTTTAACGGAGCCGTACTTTACGCAATCGATGATTAATGGTCAAGGGATAAAAGTGTCAATTCAAGTGTTTGCGTGTTTGGTAAACAATTTAAACACTTAATTTACGTTAAAGAGAGCGGAAACAACTCTATAGTATCAGGTCTCTTCTACACTTATTCTAAGCTAAGAGGCAATAGTTAAGGTCAAGGCTATGAAGGAGTTCAGTCTACGAAGAATATATCGTTTTACTAAAATGATGAGTTACCTACTCATGTTTTTGACCATGATAGCGTGTCGGGTTTGCAGCGCTAATGAAAGTCTTCAAGTGATCAGAACCATAGCACCTCAGTCTGAAAATGACACTTCACATCAGTACTTTATTAATATCATTCAACTTGCAATAGACAAATCTACTGAGAAATATGGTGAGGCCCAGTTAGTTCTCAGTCCCTATCCGATGACTCAAGCTAGATGGTTCCGCTTACTTGAAGATAGTACTTATTTAGACATTATCTGGTCTGGTGCCAATAAAGAGAGGCAAGATAGCTATCTAGAGATCCCCATCGATCTGCTCGGTGGGATTTTAGGGGTTAGAGCACTGATTATTCGTAAGGAAGACAGGTTGAAATTTAAAGCCATTAAAAGCTTGCAGAAACTTAAAACACTGACAGCCTGTCAAGCTGAGCATTGGCCCGATGCTAGTATACTCAAAGATGCTGGGCTGACTTTGCTTACAGTAAATAAGTTTGATACCAATTTTATTATGCTCACTAAGGGACAATGCGATTATTTTCCTCGTGGGATCCATGAAGGTTACAGTGAAATAGAGAGGTATCATGTTTTACTGGGAGATAACTTAACTTTGTTTGATGACTTTTTAATTGTTTACCCTTTTAATATGTTGTTCTTTGTGGATAAGGGCAATCCACTCCTCGCTAAGCGTATTGAGCATGGCTTGAAAATGGCAATAGGTGATGGGTCCTTCGTCAAAATGTTGCAACAAGACCCTATTACTTCGCACCTTTTCCCGCTCGAACGTTGGGCTGAGACACAAATATTTCAACTTGATAATCAGGTTCAGCACACGCGCAGTAATCCTGAATACACCTGGTTATTACGACAGTTTCCTTTTTACGAAAGATTAGATTTCAACATTAATCAATAAGGTAAAAACACTGAGTGAAATTTCTATTTATTATTGAAAGCGCTTTGAGCCGTTATCTCATTAATTTTGACGCATATACTAGCGTTAACATTAGATAGCGACTCATTATGATCGTAAAATACTCGTTTAGCGCAATGCTCTAAAGTAGTGAACTAAAACAACGGACTAAAGTAATGGGCTAAACAGGTAAAAGAATTGCTCTGTGACACGTTTATACACAGGTCTTTTACGCCACTTATTTACATCAATAACCCACGCGTTTGCCATATAGTCTTGTTGTAACTTGGTCAGTTTTTGTGTGAATGATGGGTCGTCTACAGCAAGGGTAAGTTCAAAGTTGAGCCATAAGCTACGCATATCCAAATTGACTGTACCAATTAAGCTAAAGGCTTCATCAATAACAACAGACTTGGTATGTAACAAGCCACCTTCAAATCGATGAATCTTAACTCCAGCCTCTAATAACTCGCTAAAAAAGGACCTACTGGCCCATTCAACCATTAACGAATCATTTTTGTTAGGAATAATAATATTGACACATACTCCCCGGTGAGCAGCTGCGATCAGTGCCACTTGAAGGTTTTCGCTTGGTACAAAGTAAGGGGTTGTGATAACAATCTTATGCTTGGCTTGATACAGGCTTTGTAGCAGTACTTCATGAATTATCTCTTCTGGCATGCCAGGTCCTGATGGTATCACTTGTACTAGGTCTAATTTTTCATCAATTGAGTGCGGTTTACAGATAGGGGGCATAGGTAGCTGACGGTGATTGGTTTCAACCTCCCAATCCCAAGATTGAATTGCGTTGAGTAATGGCACGCTGCTACCCTGTATTCTCACCACGACATCTATCCACTCGCCGACACCTGAATTGGTTTTAAAACAGCTAGGATCGACCAGATTCATGGAGCCTGTATAAGCAGTTTCATTGTCTATTATGACAATTTTTCTATGCATTCTAAGATCCATACGCCTAAAAAGAACTCGAAACGGTGAGACTTTTAAGGCTCTTGCAAGCTCTATACCGGCACTTTTTAGTTTTTCAGGCCATTGGCTTCTAAAAAATTGAAAGCTTCCTGCAGCATCTAGCAGTAACCTGACTTCAACACCTCTTTCTGCAGCCCTTATAAGTGCTAAGGCTACCTCATCAGCAATACCGCCAGGGTGCCAGATATAAAACTCAAGATAGACATTCTCTGAAGCGCCATCAATATCTTTGATGATAGAGTTAAGTATGTCATGAGGGGATGATTTTAATGTGAGTTCATTGTCGGCAAGTGCAGGGATGCCTAAATGGTTCTCACAGAGTTTTCCGACGGTTTGAGCATATTCACTGAGCATAGATGGTTGATATTGGCGAAGCGTGAAAAGGTGCGAAAACCAATCAGCGTAAGGTTGGTACATCTCTTTCGCTCTTAGAGCCCGCGTACGACCAATATTTTGCTCACCAAAGAGTAGGTAAGCAATAATACCGACAACTGGAATGACATAGATAACCATGATCCAAGCAAATGATACACCTATGGAGCGTCTTCTTATAACGACTCTTGCGGTGATCCCTATGATGATAACCCAGTAAAGCAGTACACTCAGTAGTGTGATGAGTTGGTAAACTTGATCCATGTATCTTGCCCGTTGAGGTTATTGATCCCAGACTAAAAAGGTTCAGTGTTTGGGTGACTGGCTATTTTGCATCAAGCATTCATTTAAATCTGTTTATTTAGTCAAGATTACCCATTTAACCATCATTTTTTTAAAGATAAGCGTGTGATTAACAAATTCTTCAAAGTGCCATGCTGCTTTGCGTTATGATATTGAACACTTAGTTTCTTTTTATACATAATTTTAATATGCAAATGGTTTTCATTAATCGCCGTGTCACTGCTCTGCTATTTGCCTTTGTTGCTCTGTTGATCCTATCTTTAGCGTTATGGGCGAATGACGAGCCTAAGGTGATGACAGATTTAAATAACAGTGTATTTAACTTCCAGTGTGAAGCACATCAAGCTATCGGCTCTTTAGATAATCAGGGGCAACTAAGTGTATCCGTTTGGAACATTTATAAGCAACAACGAGAGGGGTGGGAGGAGCAGTTATCAGCGTTAAATAACGCAAGTCAGTTAGTATTACTGCAAGAAGCGAGTTTGACCCCAGAGTTAAAAAGGTACATTCAACATGCGCCACTTCAAGTTGCTATGGCTCAAGCATTTACCTTATGGGATACAGTGTATGGTGTCATGAACCTATCTAAGGTCTCCGCATCACATGTTTGTGCCTATACCGCTAATGAGCCACTAATTCGTTTTGCAAAGTCAGGAACTTTGGCTTTTTATCCACTATCAAATGATACGAGCTTATTGGTCGTAAACCTACACGGGATAAATTTTGAATGGAATCTCACTCACTATAAGAGTCAACTAGAGGTTTTGGCTGCTGAGTTAACTAATCATAATGGTCCGATAATTCTTGCTGGTGATTTCAATACCTGGAGAGAGGAAAGGATGAAGTTGGTTATGCAGTTTGCTCAAAGGTTTAGCCTTATTGAAGCTAACTATAACGTTGATCATAGGCAGACAGTATTCGGCTATCCGTTGGATCATCTTTTTTACCGTGGGCTAGTACTCGAAAGTGCTGAATCACAACCTACCCAATCTTCAGATCACAACCCGATCACCGCCCACTTTGTCTTAGCTGAAAAATAATAGATTTCATGATACTCAGTTTTGGGTTGTAGGGGATGTTTTCGTGTCTGTGATAATGCCGGATGATGACCAAGAGTAATCGACTTGAGGAGGTTAATCATAGGTTTCAAATCTACATGCTTCAGTGTGAGCGTTAAACTGATTAAGAAAGTCAGGGTAGCTCTGTAGGAAAATTTTACCGAAATAAACCCCTAAAGGTTTGCTAATATTAGGTACGACTTTGAATTGAGACATAGATAAGTGCGCTCTATTAACCGCATCAGAAAACAGCAGCTTGTTTTCCATAATTCCATCAATCTTTCCAGCCTGTAAAAGCTTGATTAACTCCTCCACACGGGTTGTTTCATAAATAACTTTAAAATCATTTCTCTTTAACCAAAAAGTGGTGTTTGCGTGTTTACGACTACCAAATTTAGCGTCTTGTTTAATCGCCTGTTTGTCGAGTGATATTGTGGTGTCTTTAAGTAGGTAAAAATTCCACTGCTGCTCTATAAAAGTGTTGGAGTGGACAGCATAACTGTCTCGGGTGCTGTTTTGAGATGCAGAAAAGAAACCATCATACTTCCCTTGTGCAACGCCATTTTGAGCGCGTCCCCAAGGGAGAAATATCACACGGTAGTCCTGGTTTAATCGTTTCATGACACAAGATAATGCATTGATAGCAAAGCCTGACTGTATACGGTTGGATTCAAATTGATAAGGCGGCCATTGTTGAGTGGTAATGGTGATCTCTTTGTGTACTTCTCTAGCCTGAGCGTGCCCGACGATGAGTAATAAAACAATGAGTCTCAGCAAGAGTGCACCCCAGCTTATGTTAAGCCTGTTTGAGACAACTTGGGGAGCGCCGTGAGTGCATCGCTTTATCATATTCAGAGGTAACCTGACTTAAATTGCTAGTTTAACTGCTAGTTGTAATTCTAGTTTAGGTGAACACCTTGTCAAAAGCTGGCCGTCGCCGAGTATTAGGCAAGGTTCGCTATTTTCGAAGATGCCACAATAAAATAAATACGAATTAAACAGAAAAGCTGTGATATTTCATATGAAACAAGTTTATGCTTACAGATCTATTTGTATCTTTACCTACTCTAACCACTAGCGGGCCCCATTGCATGTCACTGAGCAGCAACACACGAGCATTAACTCTTCTACAATCACATTTTGGTTTCCAGCAATTCAGAGAAGGGCAAGAGCAAGTGATCTCAGCTATCTTAGCTGGTCATAGCGCAGCAGCAATATTTCCCACTGGGTCAGGAAAATCCCTCTGTTATCAGTTACCAGCAACAGTGATGCCTCATTTGACTTTAGTGGTGTCGCCCTTGCTAGCACTGATGCAAGATCAACTAGCATATCTAGCCCAAAGAGGCATTCGCGCGGCAAGTATAGATTCTACACAGAGCCGTGAGCAGGCTAACGAGGTAATGAAAGGGATAAGAGGTGGCCAGATTAAGGTACTCATGATCTCTGTTGAACGTCTCAATAATGAACGGTTCAGACAATTTATAAGTGAAGTGCCTATTTCGTTACTGGTTGTCGATGAAGCGCATTGTATTTCTGAGTGGGGTCATAATTTCAGACCCGATTACCTCAAATTGCCGAAATATCAACACGAATTGAAAATACCGCAAACATTGCTGTTAACCGCAACTGCTACGCCTAAAGTTATTACGGATATGGGCAGTAAATTTGGTATTGATGAGGCTAATGTAACAATGACCGGTTTCTACCGGCCAAACTTGCACCTTGGTGTTATTGGCGTGAAAAGTGTTGATAAGGTTGAACGTTTATCCTTGTGGTTACAATCACGCTTAAATCAATCAGGTATTATCTATGTAACCTTACAACAAACAGCAGAGCAGGTAGCAGAGCAGCTGTCTCGGCGTGGGATTTCGGCTAAGGCATATCATGCGGGGATGTCTGCAGAAGTACGTACGAGTATTCAGCAATCATTTATGGCTGGCAAACAACAGATAATCGTTGCAACTATCGCTTTCGGTATGGGGATAGATAAAAGTGATATTCGATTTGTCGTACATTACGATCTCCCTAAATCTATTGAAAACTATGCGCAGGAAATTGGCCGTGCAGGGCGGGATGGTGGGCAGTCAGACTGCTTAGTATTAGCCAATGGCGATAATCTTAATACGCTTGAAAACTTTGTCTATGGCGACACCCCAGAGTCGTCTGACATCGCTACTGTACTTAATGAGATCCGCGCTGTTTATCAAGCTCAAAGTAAGCCAGCACAGTTTGGTAAAAATAAAGAGTGGGAAGTGGTACTAAATAGCCTCTCTTCTCAATCAAATATTCGCCCTTTATCATTAAAAACCTTACTCGTTTACCTTGAATTACTCAAAGTGATTAAACCCACTTATAGCTATTTTGCTGAGTATAAATTTAAACTACTTAACAGTGAAAGCGAGATTATGGCAGCTTTTAATGCTGAACGTAGCGATTTTATACGCGCTATTTTTAACAGTTCTGATAAAGCTAAAATTTGGTCTACTGTTAATTTTGATAAACTTAATCAAGTCTATGCTAGTGATCGTCAACGCGTGCTTAAGGCAATAAATTATTTAGATGAGAAGGGCATGATTGAGTTACAAAGCAAGCAGATGACACAAGTTTATGAGGTATTAGGCACTGAAATTGATGTGAATGCCTTGCAATCATCTCTGTTTGAGCGTTTTAGAAATAAAGAGCAAAGTGAAGTGGCCCGTATTAATCACCTTGTTGCATTCTTTACCTCAAATCATTGTCTGAGTCAGCAGCTTGCACATTATTTTGCCGATACAGATATGCAGCAGCCTTGTGGTACATGTAGTGTCTGTCTTGGTGACCAAGCCATACTTCCCCCACAGGCCTATTTACAGCCTTTAGATGCGCTAAATTTTACAGAGTTAACCCGTGATGCCAGTAATAAGTTGGGTAATAGGAACTCAGCGGTATTGTTAGCACGTTTTCTGTGCGGGTTAACCACGCCTATTTTCACCCGGCTCAAAATGAGAAGCTGTCATGGCTTTAGTCGTTTGGAACATTATCGCTTTGCTGATGTTCTACAGTGGGTTGAGCACCATAGTCATTACAGTGATGATTAGATTAGCGTACAAGCTTAATGATTTTTGTAAACTTCTATTACAAAATAGTAGCTTAAGCTGATCTTTTTACTCATTCATGTTTAACTGTCAGCCTCGTTTTGCCATTTAAATACAGGGTATACCGTTTGGTATTAGTCCCTGGATAATAACGAAAATAAAATTGGAAACTAAAATGAAAAAAGCCACCTTATCATTAGCGATTGTTTTGTCATTTGCAGGCATAGCAGGTTGTCAAACTCAGAAAGATAAACCTACCCCAGTTAATTCGCAGGCTGCGCAGCAACAGAGCTTTGCTACATTCTCAGCTCAATTTATTGATGAACTATGGAAAGAGTCGCCTACATGGGCATTGTATAGCGGCTTTCACAAATATGATGGTGTGCTGAAAGTGCCTAATGCTGAAAATAGAGCCCATTCACTCGCTTTTAATCAGCGCCAACTTGAAAAGTTAACGGCATTTGACACAACAAAATTAACGCCAAGTGAGTTAATTGATTATCGACTAATGGAGAATCTGCTTCAAAGAGATATCTGGGATATCACTAAATTTAAATCATGGCAGTGGGATCCATCCTCTTATAATGTTGCTGGTGGTTTCGCGCAGTTGATCAATGAAGATTTCGCGCCGCTAGATACTCGTTTACGCTCAGTGCTTGCAAGAATGGAAAATGTTCCTGCGTATTATCGCGCAGCACGCGAAAACATCACTAACCCTACACTTGAGCATACCCAGCTGGCGCATATGCAGAATCAGGGGGCTTTTTCGGTCTTTTCCGATGAACTACTTGAGCAAGTCTCTAACTCTGGGCTGACTGAAGATGAAAAGGCGTTATTCGTCCAGCGCTTTAACCTAGCAACGGATGCAATTAATGAACAGATAACTTGGCTAGAGGATTTAGCGACAAAACTTGAACAGCAAGGCGCTCGTAGTTTTAGAATTGGCGAAGCGCTTTATGAAGAGAAGTTCTCTTTTGATATTCAGGCTGGAATGAGTGGTAAAGCACTGTATGAGAAAGCCTCGGCGGATAAAGTCAGGGTTCAAAAGGAGATGGCAAAGATCACTGAGCAACTTTGGTCTAAATACTTTGATACAGCAAAGCCTGAAGATGACAATATTGCAACGCGACAACTGATTGATAAGTTATCATCTAAACATGTTCAACGTGATAATTTTGTTGATGAGGTTCGCGCACAAATTCCTGAACTGATTAAGTTTGTTAATGATAAAAAGCTGGTTACTTTAGACCCCGAAAAACCTTTGGTTGTACGTGAAACTCCCGAATATATGCGCGGTTTTGCAGGTGCCTCTATCAGTGCACCGGGCCCATACGAAAAATCAAGCAACACATACTACAATGTAACGCCGCTTGATGGCATGAGTGATGAATCAGCTGAAAGTTATCTGCGTGAATATAACCATTGGATATTACAGGTACTCAATATTCATGAAGCGATCCCAGGGCATTACACCCAGCTTGTTTACTCGAATGAATCTCCAAGTATGATCAAGAGCCTGTTTGGCAATGGCGCGATGGTTGAGGGCTGGGCGGTTTATACCGAACGTATGATGCTTGAAGAGGGGTATGGAGATTTTGAGCCAGAACTTTGGTTAATGTATTACAAGTGGAACCTACGTGTTATCGCCAACACCATCCTTGATTACAGCATTCAAGTTAAAGGGATGACTGAAGAGCAAGCCATTGCATTGATGACAGAAGAGGCGTTCCAGCAAACCGCTGAGGCCGAAGGTAAGTGGAGAAGGGCAACACTTAGCCAAGTTCAGTTAACTAGTTACTATTCTGGCTATCGTGAAATTTATGATTTCAGAGAGGAGCAGAAAGCCGCTCAAGGTGAGAAGTTTTCTTTAAAGGGTTTTCATGAGGAGTTCCTAAGCTACGGCAGCGCCCCAGTAAAATACATTAAGGAGCTCATGCTCAAGCAGTAATTTCCACACCACGCTTTTTTAAAAAAGGCCAGCATAAGCTGGCCTTTCGCTTTTTATCGTATCAAGTGCAGTTTATTCACAAACTATTAACCTTAAGTCTTAGTATAAATAACTAGCATGGCTCACAATTATATAAAAAACTGCTGGAAATCTAACATTAGCTATAGTAGTGTTAATGATAACGGTTCGCATTCGCAATGTTTGGTGAGATGAGCAAAATATTACTGGTTGATGATGATCTAGTTTTTAGGGAATTACTTGAGGAAGCGTTAGAGGCAGAAGGACACGATATTGTTTGTGCTGAGAATGGTTTTGAGGCACTGACACTATTAGATAAAGACCTCCCCGACATAATACTGCTAGATATCATGATGCCGAAATTAGATGGATTTGGTTTATTGGCTGCAAGGAAAGATCAGATCCCTGTGATAGTTATTTCTGCCATCGATAATGAAGATGAAAGAATAAAAGGCTATGAACTAGGGGCTGATGATTTTCTGACGAAGCCTTTTAGCGTAAAGGAGCTTTTAGTCCGCATGATTGCATTACAACGTCGCGTAGAGTTAACTCGGGCAGAGCAAGTATTACCGCTCTCAACATCTGACAATGAAGTCAAATTTGATGAGATTCAATATAGTGTTTCTATCGCCTCGAGAAAAGTAACTCTCACTCAAACTGAGTTTAAATTATTTAAATATCTCTTCGAACGAAAAGGAGAGGTGATCACTAAGCAGGAACTGCAACGTAGTGTGTTACAAAAAGATTTAGGTCGATTTGACCGTAATCTTGATATGCATATTAGTAATACGCGGCGAAAATTAGCTGATACTCAGCTACCTAAAACCTTGATCAATACTGTTAGGGGTCAAGGTTATAGTTTTGCAGCTTGGTAATTGATTAACATTTCGTATGTAAAAGCCACACTCGATGTGGCTTTTTTGTTTTTATCCCTACCCAAGTTTTTAATTTCGTTTATCCTATAGGCAATCAATTGAGTCGATAAATAGCAGTGGCTCACTCTATTAGAATAATTAAAGGAATTGGTATGCGGATCAGTGCAAATTTTGATGGTGGAAATATCGAAGTCATCAATCAAGACGATATTAATGATGTGCAATTAGCGATACGCCCAGATGAGGGTGGGGAGTTTTATCAGTGGTTTAATTTCCGTCTCGACGGTGAAGTCGGTAACCGCTATATCCTTAATATTATGAATGCTGGTTCGGCTTCCTACCCACAAGGGTGGGAAAACTATCAGGCTGTGGCTACCTACGATAGACAGCAGTGGTTTAGGCTACCAACTGAGTACAAAGACGGTAAACTGACTATAGCAGTAGATCTTGATTGTGATGCTATTCAAATTGCATACTTTGCTCCTTACAGCTACGAGCGTCATCAAGATTTACTTGCCGCTGTACAGGTCCACCCACTGGTCAGTTTAGAGCATTTAGGGCTGACACTCGATAATCGTGACCTGACCTTAGTTAAGGTTGGCAATGGTGATGAATCTAAAGCAAATATCTGGATCACTGCACGTCAGCATCCAGGTGAAACTATGGCTGAATGGTTAGTTGAAGGCTTTATTAATAATTTGCTCGATAGTGACTGCGCTAATGCCAAAGCCTTACTCGATAAAGCTAACTTCTATATTGTGCCAAATATGAATCCTGATGGTAGCGTAAGAGGACATTTAAGAACGAATGCTGCTGGGGTCAATTTAAACCGAGAATGGCAAAGCCCCTCTTTAGAGAAAAGCCCAGAAGTATTCCACGTGACCAATAAGATGAAAGAAACTGGCGTGGATCTTTTTTACGATGTTCACGGTGATGAAGGCTTGCCATATGTATTTCTTGCTGGCTGTGAGGGCGTTCCTTCTTACAACGACAAGATGGCTAAATTACAGCAAAAGTTTGTTGATGCATTAATGCTAACCAGCGCTGATTTTCAAACTAAATTTGGCTATGACAAAGATGAGCCAGGAAAAGCCAACTTAACAGTAGCGTCTAATTGGGTGGCAGAAACTTTCCAATGTTTATCAAATACGCTTGAAATGCCTTTTAAAGATAATGATAATCTTGCTGATCCTATGTCAGGCTGGTCTCCTGAGCGTTCTATTTACCTTGGCGAAGCATCACTTACAGCCATGCTCGCTGTCGTTGATGAATTGAAGTAATCAACGTGAGGCTGGAGATGACTCTGGCCTCATTTACGTACTATAAGAGCTAGAGGTAGTCATGGCGTTAATAGAATGCCCGAGTTGTAAGAAGCGGATTTCCAATAAAGCAAAAGAATGCAGTTCATGCAAAGCTGATCTGACTGGTAATACTCAATCAATGAAAGTTATCAGTGATATTAAACGTGGGAATCAACTTTTGAACCACAGTATGCTGTGTATGACACTCTTTATTGCTGGGGTTGTTATCTGGTTTTGGGGCGGTGAGCCTGCAGAAGGTATGCGATCATACATTGCTGGCGCTTTTTTCGTTTTAGGCTTTGTGGGATACTTAATCACTAGAGTAAGAATAGTGCTGCATAAACGGAAAAAAGTATGACAGATATTAATAAACTCGTTGATGAGATGCCTCATGAAGTCTATGAAAGGTTAATCACTGGCGTGGAGCTTGGAAAGTGGGAAGATGGTACACGTCTATCTGCTGAGCAGTTAGAGTCGACGATGCAATTGGTTATGCTTTATCAGGCGAGAAGGCTTGAGCAGACTGACCATCTCACCGTTAATGGTAACGGTGAGCTTAACGAACTAAGCAAGTCACAGCTAAAGAAACAGTTTAAAGGTGAGGCAATCGCTGAATTTAAAGAGAAAGACCTCTAACAACAGACTTAGGAGCTAATCACTCGCTCCTAAGCTTTTTATTAATCTTCGCTCAACTCGCCAACTAAACTTCTTTGCATTGCCTGCCTAACTTCATCGGCTGAGAGTGGTTGAGACAGTAGATAGTGTAATTTTGTCAAGGCGGCCTCAGTCGTCATATCAGCTCCACTTATCACACCAGCCGCTTCAAGGGCGTTACCGGTGGCATAGCCAGACATATTTACCTTCCCTTGTAGACACTGAGTTAAGTTGACAAGGATTATCCCTCGTTGACTCGCATCAGAGAGTACCTTCAATAAGGCTGGGTTTTGAGGTGCATTACCGACACCGTAGGTAAGCAAGATAAGAGCCTTAACCGGTTGCTGAAGAATATTTTCAATAATATCTGTGGTGATCCCAGGGTAAAGAGTCACAACACCTATCGGTTGCGGACTAATACATGCAACCCCGAGCTTTTTTTCAGCGTGCTTTGCAATCTCGCCGGCTTTTACACGAATTTGAATACCTGCTTCCAATAACAATGGAAAGTTAGGAGATGCAAAAGCCCCAAAGCCATCAGCATGGGCTTTAGTCGTTCTGTTACCGCGAAATAGTTTGTTATTAAAGAACAAACCGACTTCTGCTATTGGATAGTTTGCAGCGATATAAAGCGAGTTTAGTAGGTTTGTTTGTCCATCAGATCTTAACTGTGCAAGGGGGATTTGAGAGCCGGTAACGATGACAGGCTTTGTAAGGTCTTGCAGCATAAATGACAGGGCTGAAGCGGTAAAGGCCATAGTGTCAGTACCGTGCAGGATCACAAAGCCATCATACTTGTCATAATTGCGCTTGATGTCATCGGCAATCATCTGCCAATCAGTCGGTGCCATATCAGATGAATCGATTAATGGACTGTACTCTTGAATCACAAAATTTGGCATATCATCATGATAAAACTCTGGCATTGCTTTTACACAGTCAGTTAAAAATCCAGCAACAGGCGCAAAACCATGATCTGTTTTTTGCATACCGATTGTGCCGCCTGTGTAGGCTACATATATTGAACGTTTTTTCATTGTTATTTTCTGATGATCGCAATTTGGCAGAAGTATACTTGTTTGAGTAGGTTCACCCAATGATTTATGAGACTAAAGTAGGAAAAAAGTGATTCGGTAGGTGTTATAGCGGTTTCAGGCAATAAAAAAGCCCGATAGTGTTGACTCTATCGGGCTAAGTATACGTTTAGCTTTTAAAGCGTGCAGTTATCACAGTAGAGATACATACCGTTTGGATCATCGAAGCTATTAAACTCATCGATAACGCCTGACCATTTTATCAGCAGTTGCTCTATCACTGAGTTTCCTATGTCACTTTGTGGAAGATACACTGCAGCAGAGGCAAACATTTCCTGAATAAACTGCTCTTGTGGGGTCAGTTCCTGCTCGATAATTTGAGTATCAAAGTCGGTGAGCTCAGCCATCTCTGCCGCTTTTGCTACAGCATTATCAAGATCGCCAACTTCATCGATAAGCCCAAGCTCTAATGCCTTTTGGCCAGACCAGACTCGCCCTTGAGCGATATTATTCACAGCCTCTAGGCTCATCTCTCGTTCGTTAGCCACGAGTGAGATGAAGTCTTGATAACCGCGCTCAATATGACGCTGGATAACACTTTTTATTTCAGGTGTTATCCCTTTAGCCACTGAGATCCCAGCCCATTCAGAGGTCGCTACACCATCGGTGTGTATACCTATGCTTGAAAGAGAATCCTCAAAAGTGGTGATCATACCAAAGATACCGATGGAGCCTGTGAGTGTTGTTGGGGTTGCGTAGATATAATCTGCACTTGCAGAGATCCAGTAACCACCAGAGGCGGCATAACTGCCCATACTCACAACAACGGGTTTACCTGCAGTTTTAAGTGCAATGACTTCTTGACGGATCTGCTCAGACGCAAACGCGCTGCCGCCAGGACTGTCGACTCTAAGCACTACAGCTTTTACTTGATCATCGAATCTCGCTTTTCTTAGCAGTTGTGAAGTACTTTTACCACCAATTTGGCCAGCGGGTTGGTTTCCATTAAGGATTGTACCTTTAGCTACAATGATACCGACTGTATCTTCGATAAGAAGATCTGGAAGGGTCGTGATCAATGATTGATAATCGGTAAGGCTAACTTGCTTGTATTTATTACCTTCAGCAGCTTTACCAACAAGATCAATCATCTGTAAGCGAAACGCTTCTTCAGAGGCGAGTTCATCTACTAAACCTAAATTAATCGCCATATCAGCCGATTTTCCGCCAGCTTTATCGAGCTCAGCAAGGTAGTCCTGAGCATTTAAAACAAGACTATCAGATGCAATATCACGGTTGTTTGCTACCGTTTTAGCATAGCTTGCCCAGAGATCGTTAAGCAGCGCAATATTAGCCTCTTTAGCGGCAGGGGACATGTCGTCACGTATATAAGGCTCAACGGCTGATTTAAAGGTACCAACCCTGAAAATATGGGCATTGATTTTTAACTTATCCAAGGCAGATTTATAATACTGACGATAACGACTTAAGCCTTCGATTTGAACGCTACCTTGGGGGTTTAAGTAGATAGTGTCGGCAAAGCTAGCAAGAAAGTATTGGTTTTGGCCGTAACTGTTGCCCTTTGCAATTATAGGTTTGCCCGATGCTTTAAAGCGGTTGAGTGCTTCACCTATGGTTTGTAGCTTGCTGACGCCAGTCCATCTGAGTTTACCCATATCAAGCACTATCGCAGAGATTCGCTCATCGGCGGCAGCGTTATCGATAATCGTTAATATATCAGCGAGTAATAGTTCACCTGCATCATTGCTTTTATTGCTTTTCATCGCAGCTTCAAACGGGTCAACTTGACGCTTTTGCTCGACAATTGAACCTGCGAGGTTTAATACTAAGGCTGAGCCGTCTTCTACTTTAACCGCTTCATCTGAAGTGACTGCAATCAGCAGTATTGCGAGAATCCCGAAGAAAAATAGGTTCAGGGTAAATTTACGGATCCCATTGATGGTATTCCATAGCAGCAGAAATATTCTTTTAATTAATGAGGGTTTAGCGGACATTATCCAATCCTTTATGGCTCTAATAGGTCTATGCTAACTGAAAAATTACATCAAAGGGTAATTCAATTGTAAAGGAATCTAATAAACTGGCCTCTATTCGAGTATTGAGCTTAACGTAAACAAGAGGTATGCTGATTTAAATCACTTGTTTTAAAAGGATGTTTGAATGTCGTTTCCTTACTTATTAGAACCTTTAGACTTAGGTTTCACCCAGCTCAAAAATCGTGTACTTATGGGCTCAATGCATACGGGTTTAGAAGAGGAGAAGGGCGGCTTTGACAAACTAGCAGCTTTTTATAAGGAACGTGCCTTAGGTGGTGTAGGCCTTATTGTCACCGGGGGTATTTCGCCTAATCTTAGAGGAAGACTTGCGCCTAACGGTTGTCAGCTTAGTTACCCATGGCAAGTGGGCAAGCACAAAGGGATCACGCGCGCCGTACATGATGCTGGCGGTAAGATCTGTATTCAGCTGCTTCATGCAGGCAGGTATAGCTATCATCCATTCTCAGTCGCACCTAGTAAACTTAAGGCACCAATTAATCCGTTTACGCCATCTCCAATGTCTGTCAGGCAGATAAAAGGCACTATCAAAGATTATGCTTCATCAGCTGCCCTATCAAAAAAAGCGGGCTATGATGGCGTTGAGGTCATGGGGTCTGAAGGTTACCTGATTAACGAATTTGTCTGTGCAAGGACCAATGTTCGGACGGATGAGTGGGGAGGTAATTTTGAAAACCGTATTCGTTTCCCGTTAGAGGTCGTTCGCAGCATTCGAGAAAAAGTGGGTAAAGAGTTCATCATTATCTTTAGGCTATCTATGCTAGATCTGGTTGATAAAGGCTCGAGCTGGCAAGAGGTGGTAGACCTGGCTAAACGTCTAGAGCTGGCTGGGGTAAGCATTATTAATACTGGTATTGGTTGGCATGAAGCCAGAGTACCGACTATTGCTACAAGTGTCCCTAGAGGCGCTTTTGCTTGGGTGACTGAAAAACTCAAAACTGAAGTGTCAGTGCCTCTGGTTGCAACTAACCGCATTAATACCCCAGAAGTTGCAGAGAACATTATTGCCTCTGGGCAGGCTGATATGGTCTCAATGGCTAGACCGTTCCTCGCCGATGCGGATTTTGTTAATAAAGCTGCGGCCAACACCCCTGAACTCATCAATACTTGTATAGGCTGTAATCAAGCTTGTCTAGATCATGTTTTTGCCAGAAAACGTTCAACATGTCTTGTCAACCCAAGAGCCTGTTATGAAACAGAACTTAACTTTCACCCTGTTACTAAGAAAAAACGTATTGCGGTGATGGGAGCCGGACCTGCCGGTATGGCATTTTCAGTTTATGCTGCAGGGCGTGGTCATGAGGTGGTACTTTTCGAAGCGAAAAGTGAAGTGGGTGGTCAGTTCAACTTGGCAAGGAAAGTCCCTGGTAAAGAGGAATTTGATGAGACAATTCGCTATTTTAATGAACAGATGAAGCGTAATAATGTTGAGCTTAGACTCAATACTCGCCTCGATGCATCTGTTGTACGTGATGAGCAGTTTGATGAAATTGTGATGTCATCAGGTGTTGTGCCTCGAGCGATTGATATTGAGGGATTTGACGATGCACGCGTCGTTGATTACCAGCAAGTATTAAACGGTGAAGTAAAATTAGGTGAACGCGTGGCGCTCATCGGGGCAGGCGGTATTGGTTTTGATATGGCGCATTTTCTTTGTGAGCGAGAGTCATCAACCTTAAATCCAAACCGTTGGCTAAAGGAGTGGGGAATAGATAAAACCTATGCCGAGCCAGGTGGCTTAATGGTCGCTGAATCTAATCATAGAGACGAGAAAGAGATTTATCTACTGCAGCGTAAGACAAGCAAGATGGGTAAAGACTTAGGCAAAACAACTGGCTGGATCCACCGCGCTGTTTTAAAACAGCATAATGTTAATATGATCGCAGGCGTAAATTATCAAAAGTTTGACGATATGGGGCTTCACATAACGGTAGATAATAAAGCGCAGGTACTAGAAGTCGATAATGTCGTGCTATGTGCAGGACAAGTTTCTAACCGAAGTTTGTTTGACGAAATGCAGGCAACAGGTTTGCCCGTACACCTTATTGGTGGCGCCGATGTTGCCGCTGAGCTTGATGCAAAGCGCGCAATCAGACAAGGTGCAGAACTTGCGATAAAGCTGTAAGTATACACAGCTAAAGTTTGGTAGGCTGATTTAATAGAGAGTATGCTTTTTCTTTGGAACAGTCATCTATCTACAAAGTGATGATCTATAGCAAAGCTTTGACATTTACTTGTTGAATTCAAGCTGCTTAAGTCAAGTTAGTGCCATGATATGAGACTAAGGTCTCCCTATTTGTGGATCGTATTGACGTTAAATTAATTGTTGCCGATAATAATTGATAGTTTTACTTTTTAAGATTCCATATTTACTAAATATGCTTACTATTTTGTTGAGTAATGTTTTAGCACCTAGCTAATCAAAATAAGCAGCAAATGACAGTTAAGTAAAATCAGCCCTGATCAGAAATGCTCGGGGCTGTGTTGGTTTCGGGGTAGGAATATTGCCACTAATTGCTAGCTCACAGGCTCTGTGAGCCGCTTCCCCACCAACTATTAAGGATCTTAAAATGAGTTTATTTAGCTGCTCTAGCGCATCGTTTCATAAGTCAAACTCCTCATATCAAGTCGGTGAATGGTTAAAGAGAGCAAACACGATCTGCTCGGATAACATTGATGTTATCAACTGCTCCAAAGATATGGTTGAATCAGCTTTCTGTATGAATGAAAGGTGGCATACTGGATTGTTTTGTCAAAGATCCAATACTGAATCTTTAGTTTTATCCGCACTTATCAATGGAGCTTGCCACTTCAGAGATACATCCCATAGAGAAACACTTTTTACTGCATTCGCTATTGCGTTAGCTCGCCATGAAACTGGTCATTTAGATTATGCTTTTTACTCAGGAATGGATCTGGAAATGCTCGATACTGCGGTTAAGTTTAAAGTGAGCAATGCTAATCAGTTAAAGAGTGTCATCTGTTCAGAGATATTATTGGAAACGTAATTCAAAGCAATTTTTAGCTGGCTAAAAAGTTACCTTTGATTAGCGGTTGAATTGGTAAACCTTTTAAGAAAATTAAGGTTTTACGCTAGTTAGATGACAGCGAGGGATGAGTTTTACGGCGCTTTGTTCTTTGCGTCGTACTGAATGGCAATTTAAGTCGGGCTGTTTGGCTTAAGCTCGGATGGGCTTGAGACTTGTCGATGGCCTTGAGTTGGCGTCGTAGTAGCTCGCTTGGGCGCAAGCTCTGCACCCGCACTCGATAATGCTAAGTCTAAGTCGCTCGTTGGGGTACAACAGCAAGGCAAACACTCATCATCTTCAAGCTCAATAAGTGGCTGTGTATGATAAACAACACTGCCACTATTGATCTTGGTTTTACATGCACCACAGTAACCGTTGCGGCACTCAGAGAAGACTTTAACTCTCTTCTGTTCGAGTGCATCTAACAGACTGATATGCTGCTGATTGAACAGCAGCACTGGTTGTCCATTAAGGCTTACAATAGGTGCCTTATGTAGGATCTTAAAGTTCGAAGTCATCGAAATCATCATCTGAGACAGTCGCATCAACTTGGCCAACAAGGTAAGAAGTGATCTCACTCTCTTGTGGAGCTACTTGAACGTTATCGCTGACAAGATAAGTATTAATCCAAGGAAGTGGGTTGTTCTTGATGGCAAATGGCGGTTCATAGCCAATTGCTTCCATACGATTATTACTTATATATTCAATATACTGCTTCAATATTTCAGCATTTAACCCGATCATCGAGCCATCTTTAAATAGATAATCTGCCCACTCTTTCTCTTGGTTTACAACATCAAGAAATACTTGGCGTCCCTGTTCGCGTAGCTCTTGAGAAACTTCAACCATCTCAGGGTCATCACTGCCATTAGCCCACAGTTTAAGAATGTGCTGAGTACCTGAAAGGTGTAGCGCTTCATCACGGGCAATCAGTTTGATTATTTTTGCATTACCTTCAAGTAGTTCTCGCTCAGCAAAAGCAAATGAACAGGCGAAACTAACATAAAAACGAATTGCTTCTAAAGCATTCACAGAACACACTGCAAGATACAGACGCTCTTTTAGTTTGCGCTTAGACACTTCAATTGTTGTGCCTTCAACTTCGTAAGTCCCTTCACCTTGCGACTGAAGAAGCTGAGTCGTTAAAATCACATCATCAAAGTATTTGGCAATACTGGTGGCACGTTTCAAAATAGCTGGGTTAACCACGATATCATCGAACACTTCACCAGGTTCTGTGAATAGGTTTCGTAGAATATGGGTGTATGAACGTGAGTGGATCGTTTCACTAAATGCCCAAGTCTCTACCCAAGTCTCAACTTCAGGCAGCGAAACAAGTGGTAGTAATACGGCATTGACTGAGCGAGCGGCCATACTGTCGAGAAGTGTTTGATACTTGAGATTTGAGATGAATATATGCTTCTCAGACTCAGTTAAACGCTGCCAGTCGGCTCTATCTTTTGAGATATCAATTTCCTCTGGACGCCAGAAGAAAGACAGCTGCTTTTCGATAAGTTTTTCAAAAGAGACATGTTTTTGTTGATCATAACGAGAGACGTTAACGGAGTTGCCCATGAACATAGGTTCGAGTAGTTGATCATTTTTTACTTGGTTAAACGTCGTGTAGGTCATGAACGTCCCTTAGAGATAGCTAATTGGTCTGTGATAAATGTCGAAAAAGTAGGTGTACGACTGAATATCACGAAACGCTTACAAAAATTGTGAGCCAATTAAAAAGTAATCTTACCTTTGTTATTGGCTCACATTATTATTTTTCAATGAAAGTAGAGGTGCTTAGATCTTACAAGCGCCGCCTTCACAACCTTCATCTTCTTTTTCGACACTAACGATATCGTTATGAGCATCGGTCGCACCATCACGGGTGTTATGATAATAAAGGGTTTTAACACCGAGCTTGTATGCATTAAGAAGATCTTTTAGCAGTACTTGCATCGGGACCTTCTGACCATCGAAGCGTGATGGGTCATAGTTAGTGTTTGCTGAAATAGCTTGGTCAACAAACTTCTGCATTAGACCAACTAACTGTAAGTAACCATCATTATTCGGCATCTGCCAAAGCAGCTCATAGCTATATTGGTACTTTTCAAAATCAGGTACCACTTGCTTAAGTTGACCATCTTTACTTGATTTAACACTGATTAGTCCACGAGGTGGCTCGATACCATTTGTCGCGTTAGAGATTTGAGAAGATGTCTCTGACGGCATAAGTGCTGAAAGTGTCGAGTTACGTAGTCCGTGTTGGACGATATCTTGACGCAGTGTTTCCCAGTCCATATGAAGCGGTTCATCACAAATCTGATCGAGGTGACGCTTGTAGGTATCAATTGGCAAGATACCTTTAGAATATGTTGTTTCATGGAAAGAGGGGCATGCACCTTGCTCTTTTGCCAGGTTCATTGAGGCTTTCAATAAGTAGTATTGAATGGCTTCGAACGTCTTATGAGTGATGTTGTTTGCAGAGCCGTCAGAGTAACGCACACCTTCTTTGGCAAGGTAGTTTGCAAAGTTGATCACGCCTATCCCAAGCGTACGACGATTCATTGATGACTTTTTCGCTGCGATCAGTGGGTAGTCTTGATAATCGAGTAGGTTATCAAGTGCCCTAACTGCAAGATCAGACAGTGATTCAAGCTCTGAAAGATCTTTAATTGCGCCCAAGTTTAATGCTGAAAGGGTACAAAGCGCGATTTCACCTTCTGGATCATCGATGTTGTTAAGTGGCTTAGTCGGCAAAGCAATCTCTAGACAGAGGTTTGACTGTCTTACTGGTGCAACTTTGCTATCAAATGGGCTATGGGTATTACAGTGATCGACATTCTGAATATAGATACGGCCTGTTGAAGCACGCTCCTGCATCAGTAGCGAGAAAAGCTCACTGGCTTTAACTTGTGTCTTACGTACAGACTCATCTTGCTCATATTGATGGTATAGACGTTCAAACTCATCTTGATCTTCAAAGAAAGCGTCGTATAGACCAGGGACATCCGATGGGCTAAACAGACTAATTGAGCCGCCTTTGATTAATCTTTGGTACATCAACTTGTTAAGTTGAACACCGTAATCAAGTTGACGTACACGGTTGTCTTCAACACCACGGTTGTTCTTAAGTACGAGCAGCGATTCAACTTCTAGATGCCATAAAGGGTAAAACAGGGTTGCAGCACCGCCGCGTACACCACCTTGTGAACAAGATTTTACCGCAGTTTGGAAATACTTGAAGAAAGGCAAGCAGCCAGTATGGAATGCTTCACCACCACGAATAGGGCTACCTAAAGCACGAATACGCCCTGCATTCACACCTATCCCGGCACGCTGACTGACGTACTTAACAATAGAGGAAGCTGTCGCATTAATAGAATCAAGGCTGTCACCACACTCAATTAATACACATGAGCTGAATTGGCGAGTTGGGGTTCGAACGCCAGCCATGATTGGTGTTGGCAATGAGATCTTAAAGGTTGATACCGCATCATAGAACTTCTTAATGTAGCTCAGACGCGTTTCAGCAGGGTATTTCGCGAATAAACAAGCTGCCACTAAAATATAGAGAAACTGTGCGCTTTCATAGATCTCATGACTCACACGGTTTTGGACCAAGTACTTGCCCTCTAGCTGTTTTACCGCAGCATAAGAGAAGTTCATATCACGCCAGTGGTCAATATATCCATCAAGGATATCTATCTCTTCGCGGGTGTAGTCGTTGAGGATATGGGCATCGTATTTGCCAAGCTCAACTAAATTAACGACGTGGTCATAAAGTTTTGGCGGCTCAAACTGTCCAAATGCTTTTTTACGTAGATGAAAAACAGCTAAACGAGCGGCAAGAAACTGGTAATCAGGTGCCTCAGGGGAGATCAAATCAGCGGCGGCTTTAATGATAGTTTCATGAATAGCTTCAGTAGGGATACCATCAAAAAATTGTAGATGGGAGCGAAGCTCAACTTCTGAGACTGAGACATTGTTAAGATCTTTTGCTGCCCAGTCGATGACGCGATGGATTTTTTCGAGGTCAATTGTTTCGCGTTCGCCACTGCGTTTAGTGACTTTCATATTGCTATTCATTAAAGATAGGCCTTGATTCTAATATTATGAAGAAGAGCAGCACAGCTCTCCTTACGATTCCCTGTATAACAATCTTAATTCACACTTCTTCGGTAACTTCCATGAGTTTTTCCGAATGGGTTCTAGTGTCTGCGATTGTCACTTACACACAATATATAGTGTTTTAAAATTTCTAAGGTACAAGATAGTGTTGTTGCCGCCATTTTGCAAGTGTGTTTTCAGTCAATAAGCTGGGGGAATCTTGTGGATAACTTGAGGGTAAAATAATTGGTTAGTAGCGGCTTACCTATAAGGTTTGAACTCATTGGGTTTGAGAGCTTCAGGCTAAATATTCGCCGAATAAATTTAATCGTGAAGATCAGTACAATGATTGATTATCTTTTAGATCGCTAGGTGTAAAAACGATCGGATCCTTTCGATCATGACTTGCAACCGTTGTTGAGTAAGAAATGAAATGTGGCGAATTAAAGCGCGAAATTCGCCACTGGAGCTTTACTCGAGGATTATCATCTTGGGATGTGTATATGAGTAACTATGAGGCCAGTCATTAGGCGAGTCGTTAGGACCTATATAGCCCCATAGTGCTATACCACCATGCATAGCACTATTTTGTGCCGCGATAAGGTCACGCTCTGCATCACCGAGGTAAAGAATTTTTTCAGGATGACAATTGATCTGCTGCGCAGCGAGTAACATCGGGGCTACATGGGGTTTAGAGAATTGTGTTGAATCCCCGCTAATCACTGTTTTTACTCTATCGGTCAGTGCGAGCGCATGCATAAGAGGGCGAGTGAATCGTGCAGGCTTGTTGGTGACCACACCATATGGGATGTTTAAGTCATCTAAATGACTTAGAAACTCACTGACACCATCGAATAAGCGTGAAAACTGACCGTTGACCACCTGGTAGTGATTGAGTAAGCCTTGCTGAATCGAGTATTGTTGCTCATCGCTAGATTGACCAACAGCGGCTTTTACAAGCGCTAAGCTGCCATTAGAGGCTGCCTCTCTGACAGCAGAAAGCTCAACAGACTGGAAACCATGATCATTTAAGCTAAGGTTAAGCGCTGCGACAAGGTCTGGCGCTGTATCGACTAAGGTACCATCGAGATCAAAGAGTACAGCGTGTATTTTATTTGTCGCTTTGCTTAACGTCATTTTAGGCCTGTTATGTTTAGTCGTTACTCTTACGGGTGGCTATCATATAGTTTACGTCGACATTTTTGGTGTAGGTAAACGTTTCAGTGATAGGGTTGTACGTGATACCCGTTGCATCTTCACAGAATAACTCTGCATTTTCAGCAAGAGAGATAAGTTCAGATGGCTTAATGAACTTATTATGATCGTGGGTACCAACAGGTAGCATCTTTAATAGGTACTCTGCACCTAGAATAGTTTCCACGTAGGCGCGAAGATTTCTATTAATAGTAGAGAAAAAGACATGGCCACCAGGTTTTACCATATCGGCGCAGGCTTGGACGACTGAGCGTGGGCTTGGAACATGCTCTAGCATCTCCATGCAAGTGACTACATCATAAGCTTCACGGTGGTTTTCACGATGAGATTCTGCAGTGTCCTGAATATAATTGAGTTCCACGCCAGTTTCTAATGCATGGAGCCTAGCAACATCTAGAGGTTCAGTGCCCATATCAAGGCCTGTGACATCAGCGCCAATTCTAGCCATGCTCTCAGCGAGAATTCCGCCACCGCAACCTACATCAAGGACACGTTTACCAAATAAGCCTTCGCTTGCTTGATCAATATAGTTAAGCCTAAGAGGGTTAAGTTTATGCAGAGGCTTGAATTCTCCTTCAGGATCCCACCAAGTCGCTGCCATCTTTTCAAATTTTTCAATCTCTTTTGGATCGACATTTATTTCTTGCTGAAGTTCCTGGGCCACTATATCACCTCGATAGCGTTTACTGTTTTGGTCATTATACCTATAGGTAATGAGATTCAAAGCCTTGATAAATGTGAAACGAGCGAATATTTCAACAATTGATGAATTAGCGAACATTCTTTGATTTTAATTAACTTATTCGTCTTGTATCACTTATTTTTGGTGAATGTTGAATAGGGTCTGGTAGCAAAAAATAACTGTGTTAGAATGCCAAATCACGTTTTCAGGCTATTCAATTTCATCGCTCCATATGGGAGGATGATATTTAAGCTAATTTTCAAGGGATCGAGCAGTTTATGACTGATCTGGCTTCATCTATAACACCAATTAATATTGAAGACGAATTAAAGAATTCATATCTAGATTACGCGATGAGCGTGATCGTTGGCCGTGCTTTACCGGACGTTCGTGACGGCCTTAAGCCTGTTCACCGTCGTGTTTTATTCGCGATGAGTGAACTAAAAAACGATTGGAACAAACCTTATAAAAAGTCGGCACGTGTTGTCGGCGACGTAATTGGTAAATATCACCCACATGGTGATACTGCGGTATACGACACTATTGTACGTTTAGCCCAACCATTTTCAATGCGTTACACATTAGTAGATGGTCAAGGTAACTTCGGTTCTGTCGACGGCGACGCTGCAGCAGCAATGCGTTACACCGAAATCCGTATGGATAAGTTAGCCCATCAACTATTAGCCGATCTTGAAAAAGAGACCGTTGATTTTGTGCCTAACTATGATGGTACAGAACATATCCCTGAAGTGATGCCTACACGTATTCCTACGCTTTTGGTTAACGGCTCTTCAGGTATTGCGGTTGGTATGGCAACCAATATTCCACCACACAACCTCAATGAAGTGATCAGTGGTTGTTTAGCCTTAATTGATGAGCCAGCGCTATCAATTGAACAGCTAATGGAATATATCCCAGGCCCTGATTTCCCTACTGCGGGTATCGTTAATGGCCGTAAAGGGATTATTGACGCTTATAAAACAGGTCGCGGACGTGCTGTAATGCGCGCACGAGCTGAAGTTCAGACCGAAGATAATGGTCGTGAGCGTATTATCGTTAACGAAATTCCTTATCAAGTTAACAAAGCACGTCTGATTGAGAAGATTGCCGAGCTAGTCAAAGATAAAAAGATTGAAGGCATTAGTGGTCTACGTGATGAGTCCGATAAAGATGGTATGCGCATCGTTATCGAAATCAAGCGTGGTGAAGTGGGTGAGGTTGTTCTAAACAATCTTTACGCACAAACACAAATGCAGTGCTCTTTTGGTATTAACATGGTGGCATTGACCAATGGTCAGCCTAAATTGTTTAACCTTAAAGAGATGCTAGAGTGCTTTATTCTACATCGCCGTGAAGTGGTTACTCGTCGTACTGTATTTGAGCTTAAGAAAGCACGTGAACGTGCTCATATTCTTGAATCTTTAGCGATTGCATTAGCCAACATTGATCCAATTATCGCGCTTATCAAAGCATCACCGACCCCTGCTGAAGCAAAAGTTAAGCTTGTTGCTCAAGGTTGGGCGCTTGGTCATGTACAAGGTATGCTCGAAAAGGCTGGTGATGATGCAGCTCGCCCTGAATGGTTAGAGCCTCAGTACGGTATCCGTGATGGCAACTACTACCTGACAGAACAGCAAGCACAAGCGATACTTGATCTTCGTCTTCACAAGCTAACCGGTCTTGAACACGAAAAGATCTTAGCTGAATATGAAGAACTACTAAAAATCATCGCTGAGCTTCTTTACATCCTTCGTAGCCCTGAGCGCTTGATGGAAGTGATCACTGAAGAGCTGCAGGAAGTACTTGAGAACTTCGGTGATGAGCGTCGTACAGTAATTAATGCCAATGAAGTTGATATGAGTCTTGAAGATCTGATCAACGAAGAAGATGTTGTTGTTACACTTTCTCATTTGGGCTATGCCAAGTATCAACCTTTGACCGATTACCAAGCTCAGCGCCGTGGTGGTAAAGGAAAATCTGCAGCTAAAGTAAAAGATGAAGATTTTGTTGAGAAATTATTGGTAGCCAATACTCACGATACCATTCTTTGTTTCTCTGACTTTGGTAAGCTTTATTGGCTTAAGGTTTATCAATTACCACTTGCTAGCCGTCAGGCTCGTGGTCGCCCAATTGTTAATTTACTGCCGCTATCTGAAGGTGAGCGCATTACTGCTATCTTGCCTGTACGTGAATATGAAGATGACAAGTACATCATCATGGCGACATCGCATGGCACAGTGAAGAAAACAGCACTAACCGCTTATAGTAACCCACGTGCGAACGGTATTATTGCGGTTAACCTTAAGGATGGCGATCAGCTTATTGGTGTCGATATTACAGATGGTAATGACGATATCATGTTGTTCTCTGATGCTGGTAAAGTAGTTAGATTTAACGAAAAAGTCCGTGATTCAGAAACGGGCCTTGTGAAGTTAGATCCTGAAACAAACGAAGAAGTATTGGCACTAAGACCTATGGGTCGTACCGCTACAGGTGTACGTGGCATACGTCTTGAAGACGATCAAAAAGTTGTTTCTTTGATTGTCCCTAAAGAAGATGGGGCTATCTTAACCGTAACTGAAAACGGTTATGGTAAGCGTACAGCACTTGAAGAGTACCCAGCGAAGAGCCGAGCAACGAAAGGTGTTGTTTCAATCAAGGTAAGCGATCGTAATGGTGCTGTTGTTGGCGCGGTTCAGGTCGGTGAAAACGATGAGATAATGCTGATCAGTGATAAGGGTACCCTTGTGCGTACGCCTGCTACCGGCGTATCGTCAATTGGTCGAAACACTCAAGGTGTTACCATTATCCGTACTGCTGACGATGAGAAGGTTGTCGGTCTTCAGAGAATTGATGAGATCCAAGAGGATGAAGTCGAACTTGATGAAGAGGGTAATCCTATCGTAGTTGAAGGCGGTGAAGCTGAAGCAACTGAAACTGTTGAAGGTGAAAACCCAAAAGCAGATGATACACCAGAGGCTGAACCTGCCGAGTAGGTTTTAATCTCTAAAACGAGCGTCCAATTGGACGCTCGTTTTGTTTTAGGCGTCGATTAATAGAAAAGATAATTCCAAATAGAAAAATATTATAAGTAAAGCAACCAGCCATCTGGCAAACTAATCTAAACAGTCAGTTTGTCATTAACAGATACGAGGATAATTAAGTGAGCACGACATATAATTTCTGTGCAGGTCCTGCAATGTTACCCCAAGATGTAATGAAAAAGGCGCAGTCTGAACTCTTAGATTGGAACGGGCTTGGTACCTCTGTAATGGAGATTAGTCATCGTAGCAAGGAGTTCGTTGAACTCACTGCACGCGCTGAGTCAGATCTTCGTGAGTTAATGTCAATACCTGCTAATTACCATGTACTGTTTATGCATGGTGGTGGCCGTGGCCAGTTCTCAGCTGTTGTGAATAATTTCTTGGGTGAAAATGGTCAAGCACTGTACTTAACCTCTGGAAGCTGGTCTAAATCTTCAGTAGAAGAAGCCAGAAAGTTAACCTGTGATGCTCAAATTGATAACCTTGATATTGTTGAAAACACCAATGGAATTAGTCAGGTAGTCATTCCTCAGCTCAATGAAATTGACAAGGATTATCGCTACCTACATTACTGTCCAAATGAGACAGTTGATGGTATCGAAATATTTGATGAGATAGACTCACCTTGGCCTATTATTGCTGATATGTCGTCAAATATCATGTCTCGAGAGATAGATGTCAGCAAGTATGGACTCATATATGCGGGTGCTCAGAAGAATATCGGTCCATCTGGTTTAAGTATTGTGATCGTACGTGATGACATGCTAAACCTGCCATGTTTACCTCAGTCTTCAATTATGGATTATCGTCTAGCGGTTAAACATGACTCTATGTACAACACGCCACCGACATTTGCTTGGTACTTAGCTGCTGAAGTATTTGCCTGGTTAAAAAGTAAAGGCGGCGTTGATAGAATGGCTAACACAAACCGTCAAAAAGCAGCGTTACTTTATGATTTTATCGACAGTAGTGACTTCTATACCTGTAAGGTTCATCAAGCTAACCGCTCTTTGATGAATGTTACCTTTTACCTAGCGAATGAAGAGCTTAACAGTGAGTTTCTCAAGCTCGCAACAGAGACCAATTTAGTCGCTTTGAAAGGGCACCGTAGTGTTGGCGGGATGCGCGCAAGTATTTACAACGCTATGCCAATCGAAGGGGTTGAAGCACTTGTTGAGTTTATGAAAGAGTTTGCAGCTAATAATCGTTAATGCAATTGGTACAACTTCGTTGACTAGATGAAAGCCTACAATGACTTTTCATTTAGCCAACGAAGTTGGCGTCAAATAGCAAAGCGTCCTACAGGGCAAAGCCCGTCGACTAACTTGCTATGCAAGCGTCTTTTAAATCACTTTTGCAATCGATTCTGCGAGGTAATCTACATTACCTAGGCCTATTCCCGCTATGCTTATCCTGCTTGAATCTACCATGTAGATGCTGTGTTCTTGCTGAAGACGTGCGACTTGCTCTGGATTGACACCCAAGAAAGAGAACATACCTTTCTGCTTAGCGATAAAACTAAAGTCTCGCTCCACGCCTTTCTCTTTCAGCTTTTCAACGAGCATACTACGATTGCCATTGATGCGGTCACGCATCACTTTCAATTCGTTTAACCACTGCTGTTTTAGCTCTGCTGAGCCAAGAATAGTTTCTACAATTGCTGCGCCATGAGCAGGCGGCATAGAGTAGATACAACGCACAACATAAAGAAGAACAGAGAAGGCAACGTTGGCTGAATTTGCATCCTTTCCGACAATAGAGCAAGCCCCAATACGTTCACGGTAAAGCCCAAAATTCTTCGAACAAGAACTGCATAAAATCATATTATCAACTGCAGCTGCCATTTTACGTACGCCGTAAGCATCTTCGTCGACACCATCACCAAAGCCTTGGTAAGCCATATCTATCAGCGGGGTAAAACCTTGCTGTTGAGCTATTTCGATGATTTCATCCCATTGGGTTGTGTTTAAATCCATACCACTTGGGTTATGACAGCATGCATGGAGCAAAACAACATCATCTGGCCCAATCTGAGAGAGTGCGGCTTTCATCTCATCAAATTTTAGGCTTTTACTGTCATAATCGTAATAAGGATAAGTTTTTACTTCCACGCCAGCGGCTTCAAACAGCCCTGTATGGTTCGCCCATGTAGGATCGCTAACCCAAATCACTGCTTTTTGTGAACTTGTAGCTTGACTCGCACGCTTAATAAAATCTGCTGCTACTCTCAATGCGCCTGTGCCACCCGGTGTCGAGACGGTACGGACTCGATTAGCTAAAATAGCTGGATTATCAGCGCCAAATGCCAGCTCGCCCAGTAGAGAGTTAAAGTCGGCAGAGCCTGTAGGCCCAATGTAAACTTTTGTTTCCTCGGTATCGATACGGTGTTGCTCTGCTTTTTTCACACAGTCTAAAATCGGTGTATGACCTAGCTCATCTTTATAAACACCAACACCAAGATCAATCTTTTGCGCGTGTGAATCTTCTCTATATTTTGTCATCAATCCAAGAATAGGATCGGAAGGCATCGCGGAGAGTGTATCGAACATAGATAAATAACCCTTTTTATTTGTTGGCTCAATCAGCCATTGGCTCCATGAGTTTAGAGTAACTTAATTCTAATCTTTAATAATAGTAATTCACGCTAAATGGCTAAAGTATTCATCTGGCATTATTTTGTTCCACCTATGCACACCGTTGATTAAGACGTAAACAAAAGTCACTTTTTTACCCATTTTTATAGAATATTTGATGGAAATATCGGGCTTTGAAATAAAATTACCTTTAAACAGCATAAAATCATAAAAAAGTGTTGAATAGTGCCGCTTAATCAGTAAATTTAGTACTACGAAGTTCAAACGCCGGTTAAACAGATCGCCATTTTGTCGTGATGGTGCTCCTAGTGTCTGTTTACCATGAACGTCTAATGTCAACCTGCGGTTTGTTTGTCCCGCAATGAAAAGAAGCATTTTAATGAAGCAGCTACGTCTTGAGCCTATTAACAAGGTCCAGGGAACGATTAATATTCCTGGGTCAAAAAGCATCTCTAACCGTGCACTATTATTAGCAACACTTGCTAAAGGCACCACGACACTCACTAACTTGTTAGATTCTGATGATATCCGCTATATGCTGACATCACTCAAGAAACTTGGTGTTAATTACAAACTCAGTGAAAACAATACTGTGTGTGAACTTGAGGGAATAGGTGCGCCGCTTAACGCGACTCAAGCCCAAACGCTTTTCTTAGGTAATGCTGGTACAGCAATGAGACCTTTGTGTGCTGCGCTTACTCTCGGACAAGGTGAATTCACTCTTACTGGTGAACCACGTATGGAAGAGCGCCCGATTGGCGATCTTGTTGATGCATTACGTCAATTAGGTGCCAATGTCACTTACCTTAAAAACGATGGTTTTCCGCCATTGGCCATAAACGCCACTGGCCTTAATGCCGGCGACGTTGAAATAGCAGGCGATCTATCTAGCCAGTTTTTAACCGCCCTATTAATGGTTGCTCCTTTAGCGAAAGGTGATGTCAACATTAAGATAAAAGGGGAGTTAGTTTCTAAGCCTTACATCGATATTACTCTCGCGCTCATGGCACAGTTTGGCGTTGAGGTTATCAACCACAATTACGAGTGTTTTGAGATTAAGTCTGGTCAAAGTTATGTATCCCCAGGCAAAGTGCTAGTAGAAGGTGATGCTTCATCCGCTTCTTACTTTCTTGCAGCAGGTGCTATTAAAGGTGGTGAAGTTAAGGTCACAGGCGTTGGCCTTAAAAGTATTCAAGGCGATGTAAAGTTTGCTGATGTACTTGAGAAAATGGGGGCTGAGATAGAGTGGGGTGATGATTACATTATCTCTAGAGTGTCAAAACTGAATGCTGTCGATCTGGATATGAACCATATTCCCGATGCCGCTATGACTATCGCGACTGCAGCACTGTTTGCAACAGGCACCACTCACATTCGTAATATCTATAATTGGCGAATTAAAGAAACTGACCGGTTAGCTGCTATGGCCACTGAACTTAGAAAAGTCGGCGCTATAGTTGATGAAGGGCACGATTATATTAGTGTCACGCCACCAGTAAAACCTCATACGGCAGCGATCGATACCTATAACGATCACAGAATGGCGATGTGCTTTTCTATGCTAGCGTTTGCCGACTGCGGTATAACGATAAATGATCCTGACTGTACGTCTAAGACCTTCCCTGATTACTTCAAGCAGTTTTCAGCGCTAGCACAGTAATTTTTACTGTGAAATTCCGAATCAATAAAGTGGGTCTTTAGATCCATTTTATTGATTTTCTACCTCATATTCCCGCTCAATATGCTGAATCAAATCTGAACTGGTACGCGAATTAGCTGAAGTTTTTACCGCTTTATTTATTTACTTGGTTTATAATACGCGCGCTTAATTTTTCAGTGTACGGATAATCTATGTGGGGTCACTGGAAGCACTCATTATAAAAATCTTAGGGAAGATAGATTTTACTGTGGAGAAATTTATGTCAGAACGGGCGCCTGTTGTCACTATTGACGGCCCTAGCGGTGCGGGAAAAGGAACCATTAGTCAATTGCTTGCCGAGAAATTGGGTTGGAAGCTATTGGACAGTGGAGCCATATACCGTGTATTAGCCTTAGCCGCTATTCATCATAATGTAGAACTTAATAACGAAGAGTCGCTTACCTTACTCGCCGCGCACCTGGATGTGCAGTTCATTACCGGCAGTGAAACTCAAGGTATTAAAGTTGTACTCGAAGGTGAAGATGTCTCAACAGATATCCGATCTCAAGAGTGTTCAAGTGCTGCATCTCAAGTCGCTGCATTCCCGCGTGTTAGAGAAGCATTATTACGCCGTCAACGTGCATTTAATGAAATGCCAGGTTTAATCGCTGACGGTCGTGATATGGGGACAGTTGTTTTTCCAAATACCCCAGCTAAAATTTATTTAACAGCATCTGCTGAAGAAAGGGCGCAGAGACGCTATAATCAGTTGCAGGACAAGGGCTTCGATGTTAATATCGACCGTCTTTTATCCGAGATTAAAGAACGTGATGACCGCGATATGAATCGCAGTGTAGCGCCTTTAATTCCAGCTGATGATGCATTAGTGATTGATACTTCGGGTATCGGGATAGAAGAAGTGCTCGATCTTGCATTGACGCACATACAAACAAATTTACCAAATCTAGGTTAATGTTAATCTAGATTTAACCATTCGCAGCATGGATGATGCGAATTATTATACTGACTCCACGTCCAGGATGAGCCGTGGTTTATTAAAGAAAGTAACTTAAAAATGACTGAATCTTTTGCTGATCTATTTGAACAATCCCTTAATGAACTTGAGTTCCGTCCTGGTTCTATCGTAACTGGTGTAGTTGTACGCATCGAGAACGGTACTGTACTAGTTGACGCTGGCCTTAAGTCAGAAAGCCCAATCCCAGCTGAACAGTTCAAGAACGCTCAAGGCGAACTTGAAATTTCTGTTGGTGATACTGTGCACGTTGCGCTTGACTCTGTTGAAGATGGCTTCGGTGAGACTCAACTTTCTCGCGAAAAAGCTAAGCGTCACGAAGCTTGGATTGTTCTAGAAAAAGCGTACGAAGATGCTGAAACTGTAATCGGTGTCATCAATGGTAAGGTTAAAGGCGGTTTCACTGTTGAATTAAACGGTATCCGTGCATTCCTACCAGGTTCTCTAGTTGACGTTCGCCCAGTTCGCGACACTGCTCACCTAGAAAACAAAGATCTAGAATTCAAAGTTATCAAGTTAGACCAGAAGCGCAACAACGTTGTTGTTTCTCGTCGTGCTGTTATCGAGTCTGAAAGCAGTGCAGAGCGTGATGCTCTTCTTGAGAACCTACAAGAAGGTCAATCAGTTAAGGGTATCGTTAAGAACCTAACTGACTACGGTGCATTCGTAGACCTTGGTGGTGTTGACGGTCTTCTACATATCACTGATATGGCTTGGAAGCGTGTTAAGCACCCATCTGAAATCGTTAATGTTGGCGATGAAATCGACGTTAAAGTACTTAAGTATGACCGTGAGCGCACTCGTGTTTCACTAGGTCTTAAGCAACTTGGCGAAGATCCATGGTTAGAAATCAGCAAGCGCTACCCAGAAAACACACGTTTGACTGGTCGCGTTACTAACCTAACTGACTACGGTTGTTTCGTTGAAATTGAAGAAGGCGTTGAAGGTCTTGTTCACGTTTCTGAAATGGATTGGACTAACAAGAACATCCACCCATCAAAGGTTGTTAACCTAGGTGATGAAGTTGAAGTTCTAGTTCTTGACATCGATGAAGAGCGTCGTCGTATTTCTCTTGGTCTTAAGCAGTGTAAAGTTAACCCATGGGATGACTTCGCAGAGCGCTTTAACAAGGGTGATAAAGTTACTGGTAAGATCAAGTCAATCACTGACTTCGGTATCTTCATCGGTCTTGACGGTGGCATCGACGGTCTAGTTCACCTTTCTGATATCTCTTGGAACGGTACTGGCGAAGAAGCTGTTGCTGATTACAAGAAAGGCGACGAGATCAACGCAGTTGTTCTTTCTGTTGACCCTGAGCGCGAGCGTATCAGCCTTGGTGTTAAGCAGACTGAAGACGATCCATTCAACGCTTACCTTGCTGATAAGAAGAAGGGAACTGTTGTTAACGGTACTGTTACAGCTGTTGACGCAAAAGGTGTTACAATTGAACTTGCGGAAACTGTTGAAGGTTACCTACGTGTATCTGATATCTCTCGTGAGCGTATCGAAGATGCATCTACAGTTTACTCTGTAGGCGACGCTGTTGAATCTAAGTTCATGGGTGTTGACCGTAAGAACCGTACTATCAGCCTATCTATCCGTGCGAAAGATGAAGCTGAAGAGAAAGAAGCAATGGCTAGCTTGAACAAGCAAGAAGACGCTGTGATGAGCAGTGCTATGGCTGAAGCGTTCAAAGCGGCTCGCAAGTAATTACTTGCAAGAGTGATCGCCTGAAGTTCTGGGGTGCTTGCACCCCTGTTAGGTGACTGTGTTTGGCTTGATAATAGAGGGTATAGGATGACTAAATCCGAACTGATCGAAAAACTTGCCACTAGGCAGTCGCAGCTGTCGGCTAAAGAAGTGGAAAGCGCAATCAAAGAGATGTTAGAGCAGATGGCTCATACATTGGAAGGCGGTGATCGTATAGAGATCCGTGGCTTTGGTAGCTTCTCACTACATTTCCGTGCACCACGTACAGGTCGTAACCCAAAAACTGGAACCTCAGTTGAATTGGAAGGCAAGTATGTACCGCACTTTAAGCCAGGCAAAGAACTGCGTGAACGTGTCGATGCTATCAACGCATAAATGACATTGTTTTAAAAGCCTCCGTATGGAGGCTTTTTTATGCCTAAATTTTGCGTATTACTAGCTAGTTTGGTCATTTTCTTAGATAATCACTTGATTAAAATAGCTATGTGGGGTGTATCGTGCGGTCATTTATCGTCACAGTGCTAGTAGCACTGCTTTTCTTCTTAGCGCTGATCTTTGGAGCACGTAACGAACAAGTCGTTACTATCAGCTATTTTGTTGCCCAAGGTGAGTTTAGATTACCCATTGTACTTGCAACTGTGTTCCTCTTAGGCTTTCTTATCAGTTGGATTTTTGCCATCTACCATATTGCTAAATTAAAGTTTGCACTGAGAAGTGCCAACAAGAAACTCAACCAACTTGAATCTCAAACGACTCAAGTAGCCACAGTATCGGAAGTCGACGCTTAATATGCTAGAGATCCTGTTTTTGCTGCTGCCTATTGCTGCCGGTTACGGGTGGTACATGGGGCGGCGCAGTGTAAGGCACAAACAGAGTAACCAAAGAAAACAGTTGAGTCGTGATTATTTCACAGGGCTTAACTTTCTGCTTTCTAATGAGTCAGATAAAGCGGTCGATCTATTTATTACTATGCTCGATGTCGATGATGAAACCATCGATACACATCTCTCTTTAGGTTCACTATTTAGAAAACGCGGCGAAGTGGATCGTTCTATTCGAATCCATCAAAACTTAATTGCCAGGCCCAGCCTTACTAATGAGCAAAGAGACATTGCCATGATGGAGTTAGGTAAGGATTATCTAGCTGCGGGTTTTTATGACCGCGCAGAAGAGATTTTTCTTAACCTTGTAAAGCAGGAAGATCACTCTGAAGATGCTGAAACGCACCTAATAGATATCTACCAGGTTACCAAAGAGTGGCAGAAAGCGATTAACATCATTAAAAGTTTAAAGCGAAAGCGTCAGCAGAGCCTTAAACACAGTGCGGCGCATTTCTATTGTGAGCTCGCTAATGAAGAAACTAATACTGCAAATCAGATTAAGTTGCTGCAGTCTGCGTTAAAGCAAGACCCACAGTGTGGCAGAGCGCTACTTACGCTTGCAGAGAAGCACTTAGATTCAGGTGAGCATACAAGGTGTAAAGAGTTACTCGCTAAACTGCTTGAAGCTGACATAGAGCTTTTTCCTGACTCTTTAGCTATAGCACGTCAAGCTTACCATGATAGTAAAGACCTTAATGGCTACAGCGAGCTTCTTAGACAAGCAATACAAAATGGAGCTGGAGCAAGTGTTGTTGTGACGCTTGCAAAGAATATGATTGAGCAGGGAGATCTCCCGGAAGCTGAGCAGCTTGTTCTCGATCGTTTATACCGTAATCCGACAATGAAAAGCTTCCAACACCTTATGCAGATGCATGTTCAGCAAGCTGAAGATGGCCAAGCGAAAGACAGCCTGACTATGCTCGAAAAATTAGTTGAACAGCAGATCAAATTCCGCCCTGGCTATCGCTGTAGTGAATGTGGCTTCCCCTCACATCGCCTTTATTGGCACTGTCCATCTTGTAAGAGTTGGGGGAAAATAAAAAGAATTAGAGGATTAGATGGGGAGTAATTTTCTGTCTAGTCAACAAATCAGCGACCAAGCTGATATTAAAGTGATATCCGTATATTAAAGCAAAGCAATTGGAGAATTAATGAATAACAAATCGATATTAGTCGCACTAGATTTTGATGATAAAAATGCTGCTTTGCAATTGATAGACAAGTTAGACCCAAATATGTGTCGTCTGAAAGTTGGCAAGGAGATGTTTACACTCTTTGGCCCTGACTTTATCAAGGCGATTCATCAACGTGGCTTCGATGTTTTCCTCGACCTTAAGTTTCATGACATTCCAAATACTGTGGCTAAAGCTGTTACAGCTGCAGCTGAGCTTGGCGTATGGATGACCAATGTCCATGCCAGTGGTGGTCTGGCGATGATGCAAGCGGCAAAAAATGCCTTAGAGCCTTATGGGGATAAAGCGCCGATTTTGATCGCGGTAACAGTCTTGACCTCAATGAGTGATGAAGATCTTAAACTTATCGGTATAGACGTACCTGCGTTTGAACATGTTCAGCGTTTAGCTAAATTGACGCAGCAAGCCGGCCTTGATGGCGTAGTATGTTCAGCGCACGAAGCACAGGTATTAAAATCACAATTAGGTGAGGCCTTTAAGCTGTGTACGCCAGGTATCAGACCAGTAGGTGCTGATAAGGGCGATCAACATAGGGTCATGACGCCACCTGAGGCGCTTGAGGCTGGGTCTGATTATCTTGTAATAGGCAGACCTATTACAAAAGCAAATGATCCGCTCGCGGCGCTTACAGAGATCTACCAATCAATTAGTTAAAAGTGTTTGTTACAAGATTAAGAGTAAGTGAGAACAAGATGGCAAATCCATTTCAAGAGCAACTGCTAAAAGCAGGTTTAGTCAGTAAGCAAAAAGTGCAGAAAGCTAAAACTCAAAAAAGACGTGATCGAAAAGCGAAAGTGGATGACGGCTCAGCTGATTTAAAGCAGCAGATCGCAGCACAGAAGCTTGAGCAAGCAAGTAAAGATAAAGCATTGAATGAGCAAAAATTTGCTGCCGCAGCGGAAAAAGGGCTGGTACGTGGACTTGTCACTGAGTTTACTCGCTTAGCAATTAAGTTGCCCCAAAATGCTGAGGTTAAGTTTAACTTTACTCATAATAACAAGATCTTCTCAGTTTATGTGAATGATACACTTCAAGCGCAACTTCAAAATGGCCAACTTGGTATTGTCCGTCACGAAGAAACGAGTTATCTAGTGCCTCATAAGCTTGCTGAAAGGGTTAACATGTTAGTCCCACAGTGGTGTGGTTACCTCTGGGAGAAGAGTGATAACTCGCAAGTGGTTGAAGAGGACGATCCATATGCAGATTATGTCATTCCTGATGATTTAATGTGGTAATGGTTACTGCAGCGTTTTAAAGGTGAGTCACTCACTATTTGCATGAAGGCTTCTGAAATATCAGGAGCCTTTTTTATTGGTAAACTTAAATTTTTAATCAAGCTTTTTATTCACAAGTATTTAAATTTCGCTTTCTTTTCCTACGGTATCTGGTATAAATTAAACAAGTGTTTAAATCCAACGTTTGAGAGTCGAGAATGAATCCATACCAAGCTCCGTTAGCCGAAATGAAATTCCTGTTAGATAAGGTGTTCGATGCGCCTCAAACATGGACATCACTTCCTGCAATTGCTGAAAATGTCGATATGGACACTGCCGTTGCAATTATGGATGAAGCTGAAAAAATCAGTCGTGATCTATTACATCCTATAAATCGTGCTGGCGATGAGCAAGGCGTAGTGCACCAAGATGATAAGGTGATCACGCCTGATGGCTATAAGGAGGCATATAACCATTATGCTGAAGGCGGCTGGGTAGGCTTGTGTGGCGATCCGGAGCTGGGTGGTATGGGGATGCCAAAGATGTTGGGCGTACTCGTTGATGAGATGGCTTACAGTGCTTGTAATGCATTTACTTTATATGGCTCTCTTACTGCAGGTGCCGCGTTATGTATCAATGCTCATGGCAGCGATGAGCTTAAAGAGAAGTATTTACCACAGCTTTATAGCGGTGAATGGGCCGGGGCGATGGATATGACAGAGCCTCAGGCAGGCTCTGATCTTCGTGGCATTCGTACTAAGGCTGTTCCTAACGCTGATGGCAGTTATAACATTACTGGTAGCAAAATATTCATTACTGGTGGCGATCACGATCTAACTGAAAACGTTATTCACTTAGTGTTAGCAAAGTTGCCAGACTCTAACGGAATATCGCTATTCTTAGTACCTAAAATTAAAGTTGATGATGCAGGAACACTCACTGAGCCTAATGGTGTTACGGTTGGCTCAATTGAGCATAAGATGGGCCTGAAAGCTTCTTCAACGTGTGTAATGAATTATGATGAGGCGCAAGGCTACTTAATTGGTAAGCCAAACCGCGGTTTAGTGTGTATGTTCACCATGATGAATTATGAACGTCTCGCTATTGGTATCCAAGGGCTTGGTACATCACAAGCGGCCTATCAGATGGCTGCGGATTATGCCAAAGAGCGTGTACAAGGTGTTGCAGCAGGTGGCTCTCCTACAGGGGCAACAAGTGATCCTATCCTAGTTCACGGCGATGTACGTCGTATGTTACTGAATATTCGCGTGCTAACTGAAGCTGGCAGGGCGCTTTCGGTATTAACCGCTAAGCAATTAGATATCGCAAAATATGGTGAAGGTGAAGAGAAAGCAAAAGCCAGTCGCTATGTGGGTCTACTAACGCCAGTCGCTAAAGCTTTCTTGAGTGATAGAGGGTTAGATGCTGCGGTAACCGCCCAACAAGTATTTGGTGGCCACGGCTATATACGTGAAACAGGTATCGAGCAACTGGTTCGTGATACGAGAATTGCCCAAATTTACGAAGGAACCAATGGCATCCAGGCTATCGATTTCCTTGGCCGCAAGGTTACGGGTGACAATTTAACGGCATTAACGGAGTTTATTGCTGAGTGCACAGACAACCTCGCAACCCTTGATAACGTTGATGAAGCAGACAAGGCAACTGTTATCAGCTTATTTGTGAAGCTTTTAAAAGTCGCGGCTGATATTAATGAAAGCAAGCTTGAGAGACCTGCACTTATTAATGCATCAGCCGTCGACTTTCTCGATGCATTTGGCCATGTACTATATGGCTATTTCTGGCTACTGATGGCTGATAAGTCAAGTACACATGCCGATCCAGCATTTACGCAGCAAAAGCAGATGTTGTCTAAGTTCTATCTAACCAAGATGCTGCCAAAAGCTGAGTACCACCTTGCTCAAGTGATCGCTGGTGATGCGTCTATCATGGATATTCCAGAAGAACTGTTCTAAAAGCTCTACAAGCAAAAGGGGGCGAATACTAAGGTATTCGCCCCCTTTTTAATTTCAGCCCTAAACCACAAGCTTCAGGGGGGATTCTTTATTGGTGAAATTCTATTTGCTAGATGAAATTGAACCGCTGGTATCTACACTTGGCATTAATGGTTTATCCATCATAGATTGTAAAAATAGTGCACTAAAGGGCGCGAGTTGCTCCTTTTTTTCTATTGGGCTTTGACCATTCTCCATAATGACAAATAGCGTATCATCGATGGCCTTAGCGCGGATAAATCCAGCCAAGTTATCAACACCCTGCATAGAGCCTGTTTTAGCTAAAATATGCTGTTTTAACGGTGGCTTATTAAAGCTTGTCTTGTACTTTAAGGTGCCACTGATCCCTGAGATAGGCAACGAGTCGATGATATAGTCGAATCGAGTGTCTTTATAGATTAAGTTTAGTACTTGGCTTAGTTGTCTGGCACTGAGTAAGTTATACCTAGATAGCCCTGAACCATCAATTATTTGGGCATAATCGAGTGCAACGCCGTCACGAACAAGCACCTCTTTAAGCGCTAAAGCACCTTTAGAAAAACTGCCAGGTGCGCCGTATATTGTTCTACCTAGCTCTTTTAATAGGCTATCGGCAATTAAGTTATCAGATTTGACCAGCATGGTTTTCACTATATCTTTTAAAGGTGCTGACTCATGACTAGCGATAAGGCTTCGATACTTAGGAAGGTTGCCATTTAAGTAAACAGAACCCTTAAGCTTTATCTGATTAGATTTAAATAGCTGCGCCAGGCTTTGTTGAGCGAATAGACTAGGATCTGTAATGGCGATAGCAAGCTTAAGTGATTTCGAACCAGGAAAGCAGCCACTGAGATTAAATTGGTTACTTGCCAAACGAGTCAAAGATAGCTCACAAAAAGGATTATTCTCCGTTTTATCAAATACAGCGGTATTCTCAATCGATACAGGCAGGTAACTAGGCATAGACAATTGACTCTTGCTGCTTGCCAGTTTTGCTTTTAACTCCGCGTGTATACAGTTTCTATTGATGATAAAACTTGATACTGGCGCCGCGTAACAGATCCCTAAATCATCCCACACCCAGCCTGGTGCTTGTAATTGCTCGTTTGTTTCACCAACGAGGTAAACATTACCAGATATTTTATGGAGCCCTTGGTCGCTGAGTTGTTTAAATACTTCTCTGAAATCACTTAATTTCAGAGTGGGATCTCCTGAAAACTTGATATAAAGATCGCCATCAATCACGCCATTGGCTATTGGGTAGTGAGAAAAGAACTGGGTTTGATACCTAAACTCTTTACCGAGTACAGATGTTGCTCCAACGGCTGTAAGTAACTTCATCGTACTGGCGGGTAGCAACAAGGTATCGGCATTTTTCTGGAAAATGGTTTCACCAGAGATAAGGTTGGTGGCAATAATGGAGGTATGGGAGTGAGGCGGCTCAATTATTGAGAGAATATTGTTAAAGTAATCATTAGCTAATACGGGTGCTGAAAATGCACTGATAAACACGAGTGTACTGAGTAAATATCGCATAAGGCTCACATAAAAACGCCTCGATGTTACGAGGCGAGACTGAAGAATGAACCATTATCATAGCGTTTATTCATCTTCAGGTTTATCTTTTTCCATTAACCGATACAGCCTGAGAGTGACAAAGGTTACTAACGCGATAAAAAGGGGCAAGATAAAGATGCCTAATTCACTCTTAAAGTGAAAAATAGCCCAAGCGGAAACGAGGGTAATTAAAATAGTCACTAAAATTTTGCTATTCATTAGACCATGCATAAGTAGATTAAGATAATTAATTATAACTTGGCTAAAGGCATAAATCCGTGATTGATAATCGAGAAGTTGTAATTAGTGCGACTTAAGCTTGTATTCAATACAAGCTGTTTAAATATCGAGCTTAGCCCAGTAATCCTTCAGCATTAAATCTAATTAAATTTGATGTTTTTTATACCTTAAATCCACATTTGTTCAAAATTGCTCCGCTTCTTAATGTGTTATCAGGCAAAATTGGAGAAAACCCTTGCCCAATGAGGCGTTAATCGGTAATTTCTATCCCCTTATGAATTATATTAAGGGATCAATATGCCTCATATTCGTATGCGCGGTCTGCCCGAGAGTGTTGTTGCTAAGCTAAGCCATACATTACTCGAGCAATTAGCCGATCTATGTCAGGTAAATGCACAAGGTTTTACCTTAGACTGGATCCCAAGTCTTAGTTACCGTGACGGCAATTTGGACCTCAGTACTACACAAGTAGAAGTACTTTGGTTTCCTAAAGATCCCGAGACCCACGATAAAGTAGAGCAAGCGATCCGTGATGCTATTTCAACAGCGTATCCGGAACTACAACATCTTGCAGTTATGTTTAGAGAGTTAAATCCAGCTTGCTACTATCGTGATGGAAAGCATTTTTAAAGGAGATGACCTTGCTTGATAAGCTAGGTGGAATACCAATTCAACCAGATTCACTTCAATGGTTGCTTACACCCAAAGCCCTTAAGGCTGAGTTATTGAAACGCATTGGTAATGCGGTTCATTCAATCTATATCGCAGCACTCTATCTTGAAGATGATGAGGCTGGGCGTGAAATATTATCAGCACTAATGGCTGCTAAGGATAAAAATCCTGCACTCGATATTAAAGTCTTAGTTGATTTTCATCGTGCCAGACGAGGACTGATTGGCCACAAAGGCGATAGCGGTAATTACCAGATGTACCGTAAGGTCATGGAAAGCGCTGAGCATCCGATTGAGATCTTAGGTGTGCCGGTTAAATCTCGTGAGTTTATGGGCGTGCTCCACCTTAAAGGGTTTATTGTTGATGATGCTGTGGTTTATAGCGGCGCAAGTATCAATAACATCTACCTACATCAACAAGAAAAGTACCGTTTTGACAGATACCATGTCATTGAGTCTGAGGAGCTAGCTCGCTCAATGCGGGAGATGATCCAGACCTATTTAGTTAAAGATGTAGCGGTTAGCTCACTGACCCAGCCAAAAGAGCAGGAGACGCTGCCTAAAAAGAATGATCTTCGCAGCCTCAAGCTGCGTTTAGCCAGCGCTAAGTATAAGTTTGACTCAACCACTATCGGTAACAGGGTGACACCTGTTGTTGGTTTAGGGCGCAAAAAGAATAAGCTTAACAAGATGGTTGTAGACATGGTGTCACAATCACAAGAAGCCTTATTTATCTGCACGCCTTATTTCAACCCCCCTTATATATTGGCCAGAGCACTTGCTAAGCATCTAAGGGACGGCAAACGCATTGATATCGTGGTCGGTGATAAAACCGCAAATGATTTTTATATTCCCCCTGAGGAGGAGTTCTCAACCATAGGCGCGCTGCCATATATGTATGAGCAGTCTTTGCGAAAATTCGCAAAACGTCAACAATGGGCGATAGAGAACGGCCAGTTAAACATTCATCTCTGGAAAGATGGCATCAATAGTTACCACCTTAAAGGGATCAGTGCAGACAGTAAAAAGCACCTCATCACTGGGAGTAATTTAAACCCACGTGCTTGGGCACTTGATCTTGAAAATGGATTACTTCTCCATGATGATTGTGGTGCATGGAAGGAGAGTTTTGAGCAGGAGCAGGCGCATATATTACAGCACACTGAACGTTTGTATCATTACAGCCAGATTGAAACGTTAAACGATTATCCTGTGCCAGTTCGTAAAATCATGACACGTATTAGACGCCTAAAAGCCGATTTTTTACTAAGAAGAATTCTCTAAGCAGGCTGATAACGCTAGTATGAAAAAGGCGAGCAATTATTTGCTCGCCTTTTTTATTGCTTAAGCTTCATCCACGCAATCGATAACTACTGCACCGCAACATCACTGTTATCCAGATCTGTCCCGGTACGAGCATAATTCAAAGCCAGAATCACTAGCACAACCATAAATGCACACAGCGCCCCTATATTCAATTGGCCGTGCATAGGCACTAAAGCAATCAATAACGCAGCTATTCCAGCACCAAAATTTTGTAATCCACCTAAGAGTGCTCCAGCAACGCCCGCGTGGCGAGGGAAGGGCTCTAATGCGGCAGAGGTTAGAACAGGAAATAGCATGCCCGCACCTGAGAAAAATAGTACTGAGCCTATAAGTAAACTCCAACCAATCACTAAGTTAGACAGGCCTGGGATTAACAAAAATAACGCGCCAGCACCGAGCAATGCCACACTTCGGTAGGTGCTTTTGTTGTTATCTCTTAATTTAGCCGCACAATATGCACCAGCGAGGTAGCCAGGTATCGGCGCCACAAAATAGATGCTTACCCATAAAGGAGAAAGTGATAACACTTGGCCATAAAGTACACCAGCAATGGCTTCAAATGCAGCAATACCAGAGAAAGTAGCCACAAGGCATACTAAGTAGCTCTTAAATTTCTTATGGGATAAAACAAACCGATATGATGCTAACACTGCTTCAGGTCTGCGCTTTTCTTTAGGCAATGATTCTTTAAACTTGAAGATAATCAAGCATAAAACTAAAGTGCCAAGTATTGCTAAAAGTAGATAAACCGATTGCCAACTAAAATACTCGGTCATTAAGCTACCAGCGAACGGGGCAATAAGAGGCGAAAAAACCACTGCCATTGAGATATAGCTATTAAGTGATACTAATGGCTCCCCAAAATAGTAATCTCGTGGAATGCTTCTACATAGTGCACCAGCACTGGCAGTTCCAATACCTTGTAGTAATGTCGCTATAATAAGTTGATTATAATTTGTCGCTATACCTGCGCACACGGCACCGATAACAAAAATAGTTAAACCTATGATGAGCAGTGGCTTTCGACCAAATCTATCTGATGCAGGGCCATAGAGGAATTGGAATAAACCATAAGAGATAAGGTAACAGGCCATGATGGCTTGTAATTGTCCCGCAGACACTAAGAAGCTATCTGCAATAGCTGGAAGGGCTGGAACAAAAATAGTCTGCGCCATCTGGCCACAGGCAACCATCATTACAATTAAAAAAATAATAGAGGAAAAATGTGAGTTAATGACATTTGAGGGTGGATCAATATTTGGCCGGTTCATCTGACTTCCAAAACTACAAAAAATAATGCTTTCAATAAGGAGGGCGCATCATACTTATTGATAGAATAATTACAATCTGTTACTTGATAATTTTCAGGTATTTATTTGCATCATTTTCATAAGTTTTTCTAAGGTGTAAACCGCGTAAACCGCGTAAACTGATACTTACACTTTGTATATGTAGTGTTGCAGTCAAATTGTGCTGATAACATCTATTTGTTGGGTTTATCTATCAATATAGCAGTCTGTTTAAGCAGTGAAATAATTTGCTTTGTACTTTGACAAATAGCATGCTTTATTTATGTTCGAGCTTGTAATGGATTAATCGTAATCCTTCAAACAGCTAAAGTATGGTAAAGTCCACCAATCAGTGAGCGTCATAGGCATTTAAAAGTGCCATCAACTTTTTTAACGGTACCTAGTAGATTATGAGTTTTGAGCCACATGCAGTACATCAGCTTTATCAATATCGTAAAGCTATCTCTTCAAAACCTTTTACAGCACGTGGAAAAAATATTGTCAGGTGTGAATTGTGTCTACTCGCTGAGCAGTTTTGTACTTGTCAGTTTCGGCAACAAGTTAGGTCAAATAGCGCATTTTTATTGATCATGTACGATGATGAAGTCCTAAAGCCGAGCAACAGTGGCAGATTAATCGCAGATCTTATTCCTAACACACACGCTTATATCTGGTCTCGGACTCAGCCCAATCGGAAAATACTAGAACTGATCAATTCATCAAAACATCAGCCATACCTTGTGTTTCCTGGTGAGTATGCCTATCCAGAACAGGAAGTCGTCAGTTCAGTACCTCACTCTCAGTGCGAAACAGGTAAAAAGCCCCTGTTTATTTTATTAGATGGGAGCTGGCGTGAAGCGATCAAAATGTTTCGAAAGAGTCCTTATCTTCATAATCTACCTATCTTGTCCTTTACGCCTGAAACCGTGGCAAAATATGGTTTACGCAAAGGCAGCCGAGATTTTCAACTGGGCACAGCTGAAGTCGCAGCTTTAGCGCTTGGCGCGTGCGGTGAAGTGCATAATGCAACCTCTCTTAATGCTTGGTTTGAATTATTTATCGAGTCTTCGTTGTACAGCCGTAGCCGGCATAGTGAAGCTCAACTTAGACCGCTTAATCTACTTGCGGACAATTTCAAAAATTCACTCTCGAAAAAATGATAACTGGCTAATTTGACTGCTAACTTTTTGTTGTATTATTTGCCCATATCAAAATATGTTTAGTCAGGCGTGTCACTCTTGTTAACAGAGTGACTGCTTCGCTGGGTATTAGCCGTTACATTTGCCTAATTATCGCGCTAATTATCAGTAAAACTAAAATTATCTTGCTCTGACTCTTGCTGTAGCATACACATAGAACTTACACTGAGTTCACATCTTTATTGCAACTCTTTTTGGCACGCGTTTTAGCGCATCTAATTGATTTTTAAAAATACAAATTTAGACAGCCGATCATCAATTTCCGGGACGAAAGAATGGCACACCTCCTAAATCGCTCAGTATTTAAGCTTGCTCTGGTCTTTTCCTCAATGGCTGCACTTACAGCCTGTGAAAAAGAGCCGATTCAAATTACGCCTAAACTCGTCGTCGTTGAACAGGTATCAACGGCCACCGTTCCCCTGTATGGAAATTATGTCGGCGTAACGAAAGCATCTCTTGATGTTGAAGTTAGAGCTCGCATTGATGGCTTTGTTGAAAATAAAAGCTTTGTAGAGGGAAGTGCGGTTAAAGAAGGGGCTTTACTGTACCAAATTGATAACCGTCCTTACTTAGCGGTGGTTAACCGTCTCAGTGCGAATGTTGAATCGCAACAATCTGCGCTTCAAAAAGCACAACGAGATGTCGAACGCTTAAAACCTCTCTATGAACAAGATGCAGCCAGCCAACTCGATTTTGATAATGCATTGTCGATATTGTCTCAGGCGAAATCCAGTGTTGCTGCAAGTAAAGCTGAACTTGAAGAAGCGCAATTGGAGCTTAGCTACACTGAGATTAAATCTCCTATTACAGGTCTAGTTAGTCGCTCTGAGGTGGATATTGGGGCTTTAGTCGGTAGTAGTGGTCAATCTTTACTGACGCGGGTCAAGCAGGTCGATCCAATCTATGTCACCTTTAATATGTCGGCACTAGACTATCTTAATGCCCGTAGACGCATGACAAGTTACACGGCGCAAAAGGAAGCTGAATCAGAGGGTAAGGCTGTAGAAGGTTTTGTGACGATCACCTTGCCTGATAACAGCGAATATCGTTACCTTGGTGACGTCCGCTTTACCGACCCTTCAGTTAACCCTGAAACAGGTACCTTTCAGGTAAGAGCTGAACTACCCAATCCTGATAAAGAGCTGCTACCGGGTCAATATACCAATGTACGCATCAAGTTAAGTGAAGTCAGCGATGCCATCGTTATTCCGCATAAGGCAACCCAAGTAGAGCAGGGCGGTGTTTATGTCATGGTCGTACTACCAAATAATAAGGTGGAGCGCCGCTTTATCGTTATAAAACACCAAGGCAAAGAGGGGGTTGTTGTCCAGAGTGGTCTAAAAGCGGGTGAACTTGTTATTGTTGAGGGGATGCACCGTGTGCGTCATGGCCAACTCGCTGAGCCTTTAACCGCAGAGCAATACTACAAAAAAGAAGATGTTAAAGAGAAAGAGCAGGCATTAAAACAGCAGGAGCTTGAACAAAAACAGGAGCAAAACTAATGGCTCAGTTTTTTGTTAACCGTCCCGTATATGCAAGCGTGATATCTATTGTTATCGTGCTGCTGGGCTTGATCGCTATGTTTCAATTGCCTATCGATCAATATCCCTATATCACACCGCCACAGGTGAAAATATCCGCGTCATACCCAGGTGCGACTTCAACAACTGCTGCAGAGTCAGTGGCTACACCATTAGAGCAGGAGTTAAACGGCCTGCCTAATATGATCTATATGAGCTCTAAGAGCACCAACTCTGGCAGTGCCAATGTCACTATCACTTTTGATGTGGGTACTAATCCCGATCTTGCCGCCGTTGATGCTCAAAACTCAACCCAGCAAGCAACGGGCAGTTTACCTATTGATGTACAAACAGAGGGCGTGTCAGTCTCTAAAGAGGCTTCTGTTGAATTACTGAAACTGGCCTTAACCTCTGAAGATGAACGCTATGATGAGATCTACCTGAGCAACTATGGCACCATCAATATTCAGTCGGCGCTGAAGCGTATCCCAGGCGTTGGCCGTGTGAGAAATACAGGTGCTAGGAGCTACTCTATGCGAGTCTGGTTAAATCCAGACACTATGGCAGGGTATGGACTCACCACAGGAGATGTCACTGACGCGATTAAGGCGCAAAACAAAGAGTCACCGGCCGGCAGCATAGGCTCACAGCCCAATACAGAATCTCTAAGTATGACGCTGCCTATTACAGCGGCTGGACGAATGAGCAGCGTACCTGAGTTTAATGAAATCATCGTACGTGCAAATTCAGACGGCTCTATCATACGCTTGCGTGATATCGCCAAGATTGAACTAGGCTCTTCAGCTTACACCTTACAGTCTCAACTCAATGGTAAAAACGCCACCATTTTACAGGTATACCTGTTACCGGGTGCTAATGCCTTAGAGGTGACTCAAAAGGTCAAAGATGAGATGGCAAAGCTGGCTCATAAGTTCCCTCAAGGTATGGATTGGGAAGTCTTCTTTGATGCCTCTGTGTTCATTGAAAACTCAATCGATGAAGTGGTTAAAACCCTAGTCGAAGCACTCATATTAGTCATTTTTGTCGTCTTTCTATTCTTGCAAAATATTCGCGCCACGCTTATTCCTGCGATTGCCGTGCCTGTCTCTTTGATTGGTACGTTAGCCGCTATGTTAGCGTTTGGCTTTACCATCAATACAGTCAGTCTACTCGCACTCGTACTGGCAATTGGTATTGTGGTTGATGATGCGATTGTTGTGGTAGAAAACGTTGAACGCTTAATGCATGAAAAGGGGTTAAGTCCTTCTGATGCGACGAAAGTGGCCATGAAAGAGCTCTCCGGTGCGTTAATCGCAACCAGTTTAGTGCTTGCCGCGGTATTTGTGCCTGTCTCTTTCTTGTCAGGGATCACAGGTATTATGTATCGTGAGTTTGCTGTAGCCATTACCGTTGCTGTACTTATTTCAACTGTCGTGGCTCTAACGCTATCTCCTGCGCTTTGTGCACTGCTGCTTAAACCTGGCGATAAAGCAACGTCTGGGTTCTTTAAGTGGATGAACGATCGCTTAGATACCGCAACAAATAAGTATGTAGGGCTTGTAGCACTGACAAATAAACATGCTAAGCGCAGTTATCTGTTGTTCGCGATAATGGTGGGTGGCGTATATTTAATCATGAGTTCATTGCCATCAAGCTTTATGCCTGATGAAGATCAGGGACGATTCTTTATCGATATGTCTCTGCCTAACGGTGCGACGGTTAACCGCTCTCAAGAAGTATTGAAAAAGGCAGAAGCTAAAGTGCTTGCACATCCTGCTGTTGCTTACTCGTTTACCTTAGCGGGCGAAAACAGACGTTCAGGCTCTAATCAAGCCAATGGTCAGTTTGAAATTATTCTTAAGCCTTGGTCTGAGCGAGTAGAGAGTGACGCGACAGTTCAAAAGGTGATGAGTGAGATTAAGCAAGATCTAAACGATGTCCTCGAAGCTGAGTTTAATATCTATCTGCCATCAGCTGTACCAGGATTAGGTAATGGCTCTGGGGTTGAGATGGAGCTGCAAGATACCTCAGGCACTAACTTTAAAGGTTTAATGGAAACTGCAGATGAGTTAGTTGAAGCACTTAAACTGCAACCTGAAATCGCTACAGCAGGTCTGTCACTGCAAAGTGCAATACCTCAGCTACACCTAAGTGTCGATGAAGCAAAAGCGATGGCTATTGGCGTCAAAGTCTCAGATATTTATGGCACCATTAAAACCTTTACCGACTCATCTACAGTCAATGACTTCAACCTGTTTGGGCGAGTTTACCGCGTTAAAGTCCAAGCTGAAGAGCAGTTCCGCCAATTCCCTGATCAGATAGAGGATTACCATGTTCGCTCTTCATCGGGTGCTATGGTACCAATTGGTGTGTTGGCTAAATATGATTACTCGGTAGGACCTGCTGCAGTGACTCATTACAATATGTTCACCAGTGCTTCTATTAACGCATCACCAGCACCAGGTTATGCATCCGGTGATGTGATCCGCGCCATTGAACGTGTTGCTAAACCTATGCTACCCAATGAATTTAGTTATGAGTGGACAGGCATCACCTATCAAGAGGTCAAATCTGCTAACCAAACTGCCATTGCGGTCACTTTAGCTATGATATTTGTCTTTCTGTTTCTTGCAGCTCTCTATGAGAGTTGGACTATTCCAATCGCGGTATTGCTTATCGCACCAATTGCTATGCTCGGTGCAGCCTTAGGCACCTTAGTCAGTGGTATGGAAAGTAATCTTTTCTTTCAAGTGGCGTTTATTGCCCTGATTGGTATGGCTGCGAAAAACTCAATCTTGATTGTTGAGTTTGCAAACCAGTTGCATAAAGAGGGCAAAAACCGTTTAGATGCAGCGCTGGAAGCAGCAAATATGCGCTTTAGACCCATCTTAATGACATCACTTGCTTTCATTCTAGGGGTTCTACCTCTGGTGCTCTCTGTTGGCCCTGGTGCTGTGAGTCGGCAAAGCATCTCTATTCCCATCTTGTGTGGCATGATTTTCGCGACCACGATAGGCATAGTGTTAGTACCGCTATTTTTCGTGACTACCGCAGGTTGGGTGAGATCTAAACTAGCTGATAAGTCTGATACAGCGGAGGTAACGACTAATGCTTAATGATACAAGCAAACAGCAATGCAAAAGCTTACCTTTTAAGCTTAAGGCGCAAGCAGCAATACTCGGTACAAGTTTACTCGCAGGCTGCGCTATGGGGCCTGATTATCAAAGGCCGGAGCTAGATATTCCAGAGCAGTTTCATCAAGAATTGCAGCAAACGGGTGGTCAGAACATAGGTTTATCTCATTGGCGGGAGTTTTACTTAGACCCAGATTTACAAGTACTCATTGAGCATGCATTGGCACAAAACCTGGATCTTGAAGGGGTGCGTTCAAGGTTGTTAGCAGCTCGAGCTGGCGTTACTGTCACTGATGCGGCCTTGTACCCTGTTGTGGGTCTCAATGCTAATGGAGAACGGGCACTCGATAGCGCATTAACCAATACAGACCCTGTCAAAGAAGATACGTTCGATATTGCAGGTACAGTCTCTTGGGAGCTTGATATTTGGGGGGCTAATAGACGCCGAAGTGAAGCTGAATACGCGAACTTTATCTCATCACAAGAGGCCCTGAACTTAGCGACGATTAGTCTCATCAGTGATGTTGCTAGTCGTTATTATGAATGGCTAGATATTGAGCAGCGTTATCAGATCTCTTTAAATACCGTCGAGCTACGAAAAAAAGAGCGCGACTTGGCTCGGCTTCGTAAACAAAATGGTGTGATATCTGGGCTACAGGTAAGGCAGGCTGAGGTGGAATATCAAAGTGCTAAAGTAACTTTGCCTGATCTTGATTTTGAGCGAAATGAAAAAGCAAACCAACTGCGCATATTGTTAGGTGAATTTAGCTACCCACTGAAAGTAAAAACCGAAAGCCAAATGAGAGCAGAAGGTGCTTTGTTTCCCGAATCGTTTGCTGTAGGTATTCCATCGCAAATGTTGTCTCAAAGGCCCGATGTCAAATCGGCTGAGCAAGCGCTGATCGCTGCAAACGCTAATGTGGGTGTCGCTAAAACAGCATTCTTTCCAAAATTTACCATTAGCGGCAGTTACGGTACTGAATCAGAAGATTTAAGTCAGATATTTGATAGTGAGGGCGTGACTTGGTCATTACTCGGCGGCATAACGGCGCCCATTTTTAACTCAGGTAGTATCTCAGCTCAGTACGATATCGCTCAGGAGAGTGCTAAACAAGCAATGCTTAGCTATCGAAGCACAGTGTTGAGTGCTTACTTTGAAGTGAATGATGCGATGAACAGTTTTAGACGCTCTGAGCTTGCGATTGATGCTCAGCAGGAGTTAGTTGCGGCATCAACTGAGTATACACGCCTCGCTATGCTCAGATATCGTAATGGTGTATCAAGCTCACTGGATCTGATGGATGCGCAGCGTAGCTTATTTAGCGCTGAGTTAACGTTAAGCCAAGTGAAGCGTGATAGGTTGCTATCGATGATAACGCTTTATCGAGCATTAGGTGGTGGCGTACTGACAGTTGAAGAGATGCAAGCTGAGCTCGAAAAACCAACTGGCTCACCTCTATCATCCAAGGATGATGTGCCAACGACAGAAGAGTAAACCTTGTAGCGCTTTAAATCATACTGTTTCAACGGTTACATAAGTTAACGCAGTAAAATAATAGTCTTTGCCATCTTAGCTCGACTTCCCTATATTTATAGGAGGTCGAGCTTTTTTAGCAACAGATGTTAATTATAAAAATAAACAAGCCTCATCATTGATGATGACCCTGATAGACAGTTTTTAACGCGGCGCTCAGGATAGTCGCAGCAGAGGAAGGAGTCGTAGATGGCATTGAATATTTGCAGTACATTTTCATCAAAAACGTTAAGCATGGCGCTTGGCCTTGTTTTAGGAGTAGTACTTGCTACTAGCTCTAGCTGCTTACTATTCGTGGTAGATCAAAATAATTCACCGCTAAGTGTTCAAGCGACGCATTCCAACCCGATAACATTGAGCTATAACCGCTATCAAGCAGGCTTTGCTTGCCGTGAAAATGGTTGGGAGTTCTGCCAAGGCTGGGTGTATCGAAGAGGTCGGTTAGCTTAATCATAATCACATAGCCGCTTACTTTTATTCCTTTTTTTATGCTTGCTGCATAACATGATCCCCTAAGTCACTTCTGAAAGAAAAATATACTAAAACATATTGTTACATTACCTAAATGATATTAATGTTTATAATTATTTGGCCTGAGTAGCTCTATTCTATATTCTCTGTTCACTGTATTTATCGATACTCCACGTCCCTGTAGCTTTTGTATACAATATCTCTAGGCATTTTGTTTTAAATTCAATAATGAACTTGCCAATGTCGCCCTTGATTAGAATGTTTTAGACTCAGTTGTTAGAAAATTTAACAATGTAGAGCTAAAACGGGTAGGGCATTATGGTCGATGAACAGGTAACGGGACTATTTTTTGTCGGAAACCTCCATCGTATGTGGATTCTGTACACCGAAATGCATCCGGAGCGTATTGATGGGATCAATAAAGATGAATATTTAGAACTACTGGAAAATATTAGTAAAACCAATGGAACACGATATGAGCTCTACAGCTTACTGCTGCGCAAATGATAAAGATAGCCACGTGTTCTCAATTTTTTTAAGAAATACTCGACAACATAATGATCTTTCTCAAGAGCAGTTATGCCTGCATTTAAGAGAGCAAAGTAGCCTTTTTTATAACCTTGATACGATCACAGTCAGTCGTTGGGAGCGGGGAGTGAACATCCCTTCTCTGGCTAAACAAGCCGAAATTGTTGAGCTTTATAACCATGAACTTGTGGATATATATGGCAAAGATAATGAGTTTCTTAATGAGTGCACTAAGCTATTGGCCTTACCGATTAATAAACGAAAATCCTCCCACCCTTACTACAGTAACGATGAATACATCATTAAAGATATCAACAACAAACATCCTTGTTTCCATCTGATCTTAGCAATGATTTTACAATATGAAGGTAATCCTTGTTTATCTTTAGAGCAGATAGACGCTAAGCGGGAACAGCTTAGTGATCTCAACATTAGTGTTGCCAGTGCATTTGGTGGACAGATTGTTGGTCACTGCTTATTTATTGAAACGACTTCTCAGCAAGTACTCGAGTTACTTAACTTTAAAATATCATTACAAGAAATGACCCAAGCCCAGGGAGTTGGCCGGTCAAATGCGGTGTTAGTTCTGTCTTCTGCGGGTGCTACGACTCAAATTGAAAACAGCTTAATGTCTATTTACATGAACTATTTTGTAAGAGTAAAGCAGCTTACATATTTAGCGATTAGTACTTGTGATGACGTATTCAACAAAAAGCTTAATCGAGCCAAACTTGTTCCATTTAAGGTGAAGTCGATAAGCGAAACTAAGAAGAAAGTCGATATAACTTCTTTTCTAATTAGTCGTTCAGAAGTGATGGCAAACAGTTTTTTATTGAAGTTATCCGTAATTTCACCGTCCAAGCTTAGCAAAGTTTTAGCTGTAAGCGTTAAAGGAAAGTAATCAAGATGAATATTCTTATTGTGGATGATCAACGATTTATCCGTGAAAGTATTAAAGCAGAATTTGAAGTCCTGATGCAGGATCATAGTTTAACATTTACCGAAGCTGACTGTGGCAACAGTGCCATAGAGCTGCTAATGCTAAGTGAACAAGCGGTATTTTGTCCCTATGATCTGGTTATTGCCGATCTGAAAATGGATAACGGTGATGGCCTTGCGATTATTAACCATATGGCGACCTGTAGAACCTGCTGCGGGATCCCATTAGCGGTTGTAAGTAGTTCTGATGTGAGGACCTTAGAGCTTATCAGTAATATTACCAAAAGCTTTAATTTAAACTTAGTTGGTGTGTTTCAAAAACCAGTTGATATCAGCCAACTGTTTACCCTGTTAACGGCCCTTAAATATAAGGCGCCTAAGTCATCTTACCTAAATGACACAGATACCATCCGTCATGGGCATATTAGTGAGCTGCTTAATCAAGACAACTTGATATTGTGCTATCAACCTAAAATCGATATTGCAAGTCAGGCTATTGTTGGGTTTGAAGCCTTATCCAGGTTATGCATTCAAGGTGACGGCTTTATCTACCCAGATAGATTTATCCCCTTAATTAGTGAAGCTGGGCTTAATTGCCACTTTTCTCAACTCGTGATTGATCAAGCACTGAGCCAATGGGAGCTTTGTCCTCAACTCCAACCATTTTCATTGTCAGTGAATATCAGTGCACAAGATCTATTAAATGAAGCGTTTATCGAATATGTGATTGATAAAAAGCATAGCCTTCCAAATATTACGCTAGTGCTTGAGCTCACCGAAACACAAGAAACAATCGATCAAGATTTGGCACTTCGCTCAATAGCAAAATTAATCATCAATGACATCATTATCTCTCTCGATGACTTTGGTAAAAGCTACTCCACTTTCGACAGGCTGGATAATATCCCCTTTGATGAGATAAAAATTGATAAAGATTTCATTTCAGATCTCGATAGGAATGCAAAACACCTTGCCATCGTCGAATCTACAATTGCACTGGCTAAAAAGCTCAAGGTTACAGTGGTTGCGGAAGGAGTCGAAACCTTAAGTGTATTAAGGCTGCTTAAGCGTTTGGGTTGCGAGGTTGCACAGGGCTACTATTTTAGTCCACCCATAGAGGGCCGGTATGTCACGTCATGGGTTGAAAACTACGGTTGCACTAAGGAGAACTATGGATAGTCAGAGCGATAGAGTCAGAAAAAAGATAGCGGCATTTTTTGATCATCAGCACGCAGATAAGCGGTTTCAGCTATTTAGCATTCTCAGTGAAGAGCTCGACCTTTTATTTGAACAAGCTGAAATGTTAGATGCATCAGAGCGACATGGTTTGTCATCTCTTTCCCATCAGTTAAAGGGAATATGCAGCTATTTAAGTCTTCACAATGAACCTGTTTTTCAAAAAACGGCGAATAAACAAGAGCTGCTATTAAATATCTCTATGTTAAAAAATGAAGTAAAGGTTATTCAAGGTGAAATTTAATGCGTCTGCACTATTAAGTATTGTGATTGGGTTTATCTCAACACTTATGGTGATCCTTATCTTACTCAATCACTCCTATAATGAGTTTGAAGATGATTATCAGCGCAAGGCTGACCTAGTCTTTAGTTCAGCCTACGACATGATGTTGCAACATAAGATAATGTTGAACGCATTAAAGTCCTTCTTCGATGCTTCGGCAATTGTCACGCCCGAAGAATTTAACCTTTTTTCTGAAGAGTTATTAAAGATAAAATCGGCAGTGGCTTTTACCTTAAATGACAGAAACACCCTCAGATATGTGTCAGATCCCAGTTTTAAATCAGATATTATGAGCGGAGAGTTTGTAGAAAACGAGGGTGATGATTTCTACGAAATGCGTGGATACTCTACGATATTGTTTCATATTGATGAGCCCAATATGCCCTATCTGGTTTACGCAATCTCTCATGAGCGAGTACAGCAACGAATTGATAGCCATAGCGGCGTTTGCGTTCAGCTCACGCTAGATAATATTACCTTCGAAAATAGTAACTGCTTAAACCCAAGTATCAGCTGGCTTTCATCGCTGTTTAGCTATAGTGGCGCCGATATTATCGCAATTCCTGAGTATGCTCAGCAGTACAATCTTAATGTCAGGTATTGGGCACCTAAGAAAGAAACTTATGAAGTTTTTGTGTTGGTACTGTTAATTATGGCTATGGGTTTTACTATCTCAGTACTCCTATATTTAAAAGTGCGTAACCATCTTCACATGGCGCAACTTGCCATACAAACTAACTCTAAAATAGCGCTTTTATCAACCATTAACCATGAGATCCGAACCCCAATAAATGCTGTTTTGGGGTACAGTAATATGCTTAAAAATAGTGACTACTGTGATCTATCTGGACGTGCAACGTTAGATAAAATTATTTGGTCTGCCAATCTCCTTAATAGTGTTGCAGAAAATACCCTCAACTTTTCCAAATCAGTGGCTGGCCACCTTAAACTTGAAAACAAAGAGGTTGATCTATTCAATGAACTAAAAAACATTGATGAATATTATCAAGCCTTCAGTCAGATACATTCAAAGCGCTTGGTTATGCAACATCATGGCGCCTTACCCGACTCAATGTTGCTAGACAGCACTAAGTTTTTTCAGCTAACCACTAACTTTATCAATAACGCGTTTAAGTACAGCTCAGGCCCTGAAGTGATCTTTGATATCAGTTTAAAATCATCAAGGCTGCAACACTTTATACGTGTGGCGGTTAAAGATTCAGGAAAGGGGATGTCAGCAGGCTCAATGAAAGCCATCACCCAGCCCTTTAATACCGGTTCTGAGTTAGGGCACAACGATCAGTCGGGGATCGGGATAGGTCTATATACCTGTAAGCGAGTCATCGAAGATGTTGGCGGGAGTATTCGAATACGCAGCGCTGAGAATAGAGGAACCTTAGTTGTGTTCCGCTTCCCGTATCACCCCATCGAACGTGTCAATCACAGAGCTGATGGTTTCAATGCTTCATTAACTGGAAACGGTATTACCAATAATAAAGCGTCAGTGATGGGTGAGCAAAGGAGTAATAATGAACATGTTAGCCCTCTACCTCCTTCACTAGCACACAGCTCGCTACTATTGGTTGACGATAACCGGTTTAACCTAGAGGTCTGCAGTAATATTTTACAAAATGAAGGGTTTAATGTCAGTGTAAAAGCTGATGATGTATCAGCGTTAACTGAGTTCTCTCAATTACAGCCAAACATTGTTGTTATGGACTATCGCTTAGGTAATACAGATGGGTTAACGTTAATTTCTAAGATGAAAAAGAAGCAAATTCACCAAGTCCATTACTTTATCTTGTCAGCTAATGATAAAAGTGAGATCCCAAATGCAGAGGCCTACCCAGATATCGCATATTTACAGAAACCACTCAATATCGATGTTTTTTTGCAGCTGCTGGATCTAAAACAAAAACTAGCATGAGATAAACATAACAAGGTATTAGACCTAAGAGGGAGTCAATTTTTACTCCCTCGACTTAGCCATTAAATACGCCAGTTCAGCAACGTTATTCACTGCCATTTTTTGCATCACCTTTTGTCTATGCAGCTCAATTGTGCGCTGTCCAACATTCAAATCAGCGGCGATCACTTTATTGAGTTTACCCTCTAACACTTGTGTCATTACCTGAGTTTCACGGCTTGTCAGACTATTCACTTTATCTTCTAAGCTGTTTAGCTTGGACTGTGTATTAAAATTGTCTTCGGTTATTTGCTTGGCTTTTTCTAGTAAAATTTTAAGCTTGTCACCGTCAACAGGCTTCTCTAAAAAGTCCATCGCCCCTTGTTGTATCGTATTTACTGCCATAGCAATAGTGCCATGGCCAGTTAACATGATAATGCTCATAGGGCTTTTGTGTTTTTTGATATGGTTTAGTAAGGCGATGCCATCCATTCCAGGCATTTGAATATCTAAAATGGCTATCCCGGCTTGTTCAATATCAACGCTGCTTAGGAAACTGTCGGCGCTAAGAAAGCCTTTAGTTGAAAGGTTTAGCCCATCTAGCATCCAACCTAATGAGTCTAGTACGTCTTGATCGTCATCGACCAGATAGATATTACACATAAGTTCGCTCCTAAGTGCGTGCTTTCATAGGAAGATGGATCGATATGACTAACCCCTTGGTTAGGTTACCGAGTTGATCTATGGGTTTGTTAGAGGCATTGATCACTCCCCCATGTTCTTCAATAATTCGCTTACATACCACCATACCAAGGCCTAAACCATGCTCTTTTGTGGTTTCAAATGGAAAGAATAAACGTTCTAACGCTTGATCTGATAAGCCAATACCATTGTCTTGAATAGTGATCACTGCCTGCTTATCTAACTCTTTTACTGTGATTGACAGTTTTGCAGCAGATACGGTCTCCATTGCATCTAAAGCGTTTCTAATCAAATTGACTAATACTTGCTGTAATAAGCTGACATCAGCCTCTATCTCTATCTTAGCAAAATGGAGTGATGGACTAATAGATAAGCGATTGAAATCTGGCTGCATCAGTTTTAAAACATCTTCAATCAAGCTTGTTATATCACAGCGTTCAAATTGACTCGACTGATGACAAAACTGTCTGAAACGTTTGATGGTGCTTTGAGCTCGGTCAACCTGTTGGATTGTCTTCTCTAGTGCCGTTTTTAACTCAAGTTGTTCATCTGTAATACGATAAATACACCCTTGTGTTAGATATCGAATACCAGCGAGAGGTTGATTAAGCTCATGAGCGATACCAGATGCCATTTCACCAGTTAATAGCACACGTTGAGCCTTATAAAACTGTTTCTGCTGCTCAAACAGGGTCTTTTGCGTATTTTTATGTTGCTCCATCTCATCTGACAGTGCGCGGGTTCGCAACACTACAAGTCGTTTCACTCTTAAATGGTGTAAATATCCTAGAAGCAAAGCCAAAAATATAGCGAACGTCCAAGGCACAGCATCTTTAACTAACCTGTCCCAATTAGTCACAAATGGCCATTGATTAAGTTGCTTAAGCAGGTGGAACACATGGCTATCATTAACTGGGGCTGACCAATATTGATAACGCCCCTTCGCCGCTGCTTTATCAGAGGCTTTTATGGTTAACATTGCTGCGACAATTTGGGTCGCAAGTTTATGGTCTACATGGCCTAATTTAGACAGCGCATAAGAGGGATAAAGTCGGCTAGATGACTGACACTCAAAATCTTTATGGGGTGTGCTGAGTACCACTTTTAGCACACCAGGCGCGATTTCATTATCTTTGACTGCAGCTTCAAGTACACAAGTAGGCAAAATGGCCACATCCGCAGTACCATCAATTAATAGATTGAGTAGTTTGCTTTGAGGAAAGCCGACAAAAGTTAACTTGCCTAAGTCATTAAAAGGGTTGAGTTCATGGTTTGCCATCTCACCAGCCATGATCTGAAAACCGCCAAAAGCCTTCGGATCTGATGAGATAACAGTGAGATGTTTAAGATCTGAGAAGTTATCCACTTTTACATTGGCGCGAGTAATAAGGGCTGAGCCCACTGCGCGCTCAGGCCGTTCATGATGATCTGGAACCAATGTAAGTAGCTGACTCACGCCAAAATCTTTTTTAAATTCAACCGTTGTTAACGCATTCCCTATAATGAAATCCAGTTTCTTATTTGCGACATACTCGTTGAGCTGTGTCGGCGTAAGCGGAATTAAGTCAAAGGTGAGCCCCGTTTGTTCAGATACTCTGTCAAAAGTTGGCTGCCATCTATGACTCACTGCATCTGGAGAGGCAAAAGCAAGTGCACCGATACGAACAGGTTCTGCAGAATACGAGGAACTTGAAAAGCAAAAGCAAAAGCAAAAGCTAACAGCCAATAGCACGCAAAAAATAGGTGAGATTATATTCATAATGTTATGTGATCAGCAGTGCTTTACGGGTAGGGCAATTATACTGTTCATTCTAGACGAATAGAGGCGTGAAGCTAGTAGTTTATGACTAGCTTCACAGTGTTAAAGACATTACGGAAAACCGAAGTATAATAATCTTATCACTCGTTTATAATGCTCAGATTTATCAAGCTAGGTATCAATTTAATTACTAAGCATTAGATATTAAGCGTTGGTTATTAATCATTAGTTATTAAGTTAGTCATTAATAACTTTTCCAAATAATATGTTTATGTAAGCACCATCGATTTCCTATATTTAATTGTTCGTGTAAACTTAATTAATCTAGTCATTAAAGTTATGACTAAACCGTTTGTTACCGTCCTCATCCAAATACCATACAGATTTTATATATTGGTTTTCATCTGCGAAAGTAATAGCTTGCTCTATAGGCATTAAAAATAATGCTGTAGATATCACATCGGCGCATATCTGCTTTGATTTAAGTATTGTAGAAACTGAGATGCCATCTTCTTTAGGGTATAGTGTTTTCGGATTGATAATGTGATGGTAATCTTTTCCATCAACCGTAAAGTAGTTTAAATAGTTACCACTTGAAACGATGGTCAGATCTTCACCTTTGATAATTTCATGATATAAACCTGACGGTGTTTGACATCGTTCTAGTTGATAATCGGATTTTTTACATAGTGGGTCTTCAATAGCTGTAGCAAATTCTCGCCCCTCAGGGTGCCTGCCAAAGTGCCGAATATTGCCACCAGCATTGATCATAAATGAGGTCATTCCATCAGACTTGAGTTGCTCATACACTTTTTCAGCCATCCAGCCTTTTGCTATCCCCCCTAAGTCAATACTCATGCCAGCTTTCATTGAAATCGTATTGTTTTCAGTATCTAAATTAATGTCAGAGATTTTGGTATATTGAGCAGCCTTAGTTAACTCAAGATCACTTGGCAGCTTACATATTCCCTTTTTATTACAGTTGTTTCTGTATGTTCGCCACACATCAATTACAGGTGAGAGCGCGATATTAAAGTAGCCATCACTTAGCCCATACCACTCGATACTAGCAGCCAATATTTCAGTTAATTCAGAAGAAATTGTATGGCGTGTTGCCGGGTCATTGTTGATGGATTTTACATTCACAATATTTGGATATGTACTGTAGTTTGATGCATGGTAATGATATTTTTGAATGACATTCAATGCGTTGCAGAGCGCCACTTTCCCTTCACTCGTCTGTGCATCATAGAGGTCTATCGTAATCGATGTACCAAAATACTTAAGCGTATTTAGGCTAATCACACCCTGATTTTCACTTATCAGTGCATTACCATCGCACCGATAGGGCTCAAATATTTCTGTTTTTGCTTCATAGTGAGGCTCAGAGCTTATGTGCTTAGCTGCGGCTGAACTTGATAATAGCATTGCCGATACTGCACAAAGGACAAAACTAGACGTTTTATAAAGGTATCTCATTTTATATCCATTACTTTAATAGTTATATATAAATAGGTGCGATTTACTATATTTATATGTTTGGCTTTATATGTTTACCTTTGTATTGCCATGGCGTTTAACTTAATCGTGAACCTATAACTTGGTATCTATTAAATCAGTTAATACCAACGTTCGGTTAGTTCGTTATTTTAATAGATAACATGGTGAGCATTTATTTAGTAATAAATGGTCAGATATTGTTAACTAGATCAAACATTCTAAAACAAAGCACAAAACCTTCGGTTTTCCGTCATTGTCGCAATTTCCAGCTTGGTTATTCTTAGCCACAAGTTAAGAACATAATTAAGGCGGGTTGGATGAGATCACTTATTACATTAAGAAAAAGTTTAATTTGTACTGGAGTCGCTTTAGCGATTGTAGGCTGTGCAACAACGACAGCGCCGGCAGGCAAATACCTTGATGGGACACATGAAGTGAGTGCCAAAGGTAAAAAAAGCGTTATTACGCTGAATGTTCAAGTAGCAGATGGCAAAATTACAGATATCACCACTAAATCCCATAATGAAACGGAATCACTATTTTTAAATGCAGAGCGTTTGCTAGCAAAAATTGTGACAAACAATGGCCACGAAGGCATAGATGCCGTTTCCGGCGCAACGTTTTCATCAAATGGCATTTTAAAAGCGATCAACTCGCTACCAAGAACAGATGGTACACAGCCTGAATATGTAGCTGTTGGCTCTAAGGATGACTCAAGTAGCGACGACTTTAAACTGAAGTGGTCAATTCAACCGCAATTAGGCTTGATAATCGGTGACTACTACTATGAAGAAGCAAGGTTCAGACAAGGTCACATGGGCAGTATGGCTGTCGTGTTAGACAGTGCAAATCCAAGTGATGTGATATTAGCTGAATTTAATGAAAGTGGACGCCCTAACTATTACACCCGCATGTATCAAGATGTGCCAAAACGTATGTCTGAATACAACTTCTCTATGGGTAAGAAAAAGGGGACGGCTTGGGTACAATCTGCGCTAACCATGGAAAAATTGATAGTAGAGCAAGACAAGTTAACCTTTGAACTCAATCCTGATTATGATCCAGCGCTTCGAAACAAGCTAAAACAACCTAACCGTTTAAAGTATGCTGATATCGATGTCGTAGCGGGTGCTTCCAACAGTATTCAGCAGTCTATGATCCCATTGACCGCCAAAATACACAATCAAATTAACGGTGAAGGCACAAGCTTAAAGTTCTACCAAAATGCTGAAAAACTACTTGATGCAAAAGGCAATTGGACCGGTGTGACATCTGTTTTACGTTTAGTGGTTGATACTAATACCAAAGCAATTACAAAAGCCTATTACGATGAAATCTTTGCAGACGAAAAATCATCAATCAAAGATGCATCGCTGAAGAAATTCTATCGCCAATCTAAGTACGCTTCAATTAACTATGTAGAGCCTGCGCGTATCGGATTTAACGTCATGGTTGATGCGCTCAACGTTCACCTGCAAGAGGGTGGCTCACTATTTGATATCAATGACCTACCTGCCACTGGCGACACCGGAAGCTACGCTGCGACTGGATTTACTAAGCGCTCAAACTCTTGGGATATCTACCTAAATCAAGCCGAACTGCTTTACAAGCAGATGAAACAAGATGGCGTTATCTCAACGCATAGCAAACCTATCTAATTAAAACGCCGCGTAGTGCTAAGCCTCAATATGCTACGCGGTTATACAGCTTTGAATTATTATAAAATTTAAGAGAGATGATGATGAACAAATTCCAACTAAGCTTTTTAACTGCAGCTTTACTGGCCTCACCGCAACTATTGGCTGATGACTATCGCTTTTATGGCCGTATCGATTACTCCATAACTAGCTCAGATAGTGGCTCCGCGACTCACAATGGTAAAAGTGGCATGGTGCTAGAGAATAACTGGAGCAGACTGGGCATTAAAGGCGCATCAGAGCTCGCTACTGATCTTGATCTTTTTTATCAGATTGAGGTTGGCGTTAATGGTGGTTCACAAGACAAAGGCAGCAACCCTTTTTCAGCACGCCCTACATTTATCGGTCTTAAGCATGCAAGTGCTGGACAGCTAGCATTTGGCCGTATCGACCCAGTATTTAAAATGGCAAAAGGCGGCGCCGATGCCATGGACATGTATTCGTTAAAACATGACCGTTTGTTTGCAGGGGACAAGCGTTGGGGCGACTCTTTTGAGTATAAATCTGCCAAATGGAATAATTTGCAGTTTGGTGCAAGTTATTTGATGGAAGATAACTACTACCAAGATGGCGATCAACGTAAAGAAAATGGTAACTACCAATTGGCGATCACTTATGGTGACAAACACTTTAAATCTGGAAATGTGTACCTAGCAGGTGCTTACACGGATGGTGTTGAAGATATCAAAGGTTTCCGCGCAGTAGCACAAGTTAAGATAGATTACTTAATGCTTGGCACAATGTATCAGGCTTCAGAGATGGTCAATGAAGGAAAAACTGGTTGGGAGCAACGAGACGGTGCAGGTTTTATTGTTAGTGCTAAATATAAAATTGATAATCTCACACTTAAAGCCCAATACGGCCAAGATGACTCAGGTACTGGTCGCATTGCTGGCAAAATCTATGACTCAATTGGTGAAACCTTAACTGAGGCGCCAGAAGTAACCACTTGGGCAGTAGGCGCCGAGTATCGTTTGTCAAAATCTACACGCCTGCATACTGAAATTGGCCAATTTGATGTTAAGCAACATGATGATTTTGATGACACTATCATCAGCTTAGGTATGCGTTACGACTTCTAATTTTTCTATGTTAGAAGCCGATAGTTAAAATATCCCTGCTTGGATTAGTGCTCCCTGCAGAGCCGCACAAGGAAGTGCCCCCCTTATTTACTTTCCTCATTAATCCTGTGTCACCTTTCACTCACTACCGTCATCCTGAACTAGTTTCAGAATCCAGCATATACCATACAAGAATAGATTCCGGCTAAAAGCACACCGGAATGACATACTTAGGTCATCCTGAACTAGTTTCAGGATCCAGCTTATAACATACAAGAATAGATTCCGGCCAAAAGCACGCCGGAATGACGAACTTAGTTCATCATGAACTTGATCCGGGATCCCGCTTTGAGTTTAAATGTATCTTGTACTCATTAAGAAAAATCATCAAAGGCGATTTGAGTGTTATCCACGCCTTTAGCTCTCAAGAACTCTATTGATGAATTCATCATGGCAGTAGGGCCGCAGAGGTAAAACTCAAACTCTGAAATAGCGCCATGCTTTGATAACGTTTTAAAGTCATCGGCAATTTTATCTTGCACGTAACCAGTGCTTCCTGGCCAATGTTCATCTGTTCTCGACAGTACAGGGTTATAGGTGAAATTCTCATAACGAGCAGCTAAGGCTTCAAATTGTGTAGCGTAGATCAGATCAACTTGGGTTCTGGCGCCAAAATAGAAGTGAATAGGGCGCTTGCTATTGAGCTTTATCAACTGCTCCTCTATTAATGCTTTAAGCGGTGCCATGCCAGACCCTGCACCAATTAAGACCATAGGTGAGTTAGAGCCTTCTACGGCAAAAAACTCTTCAAACGGCCCGACAGCTTCTATGGTTTGGCCTTCGGCCAGATTACAGATGTAACTTGAGCCAATACCTGGGGTTACCTTGCTGTTAGGTGATGTTTGGATTTTAATAGTAAAAACAAGCTCATTGCTCTTCCCATCACCGTTAGCTAACGAATAGTTACGACTACAAGCTAAATGGTCATACTCTTGCTCAAGTACATCTTGCCAGTGATGCATTAACTCTGGTGGTAAGTTCACCGGAACAGACACCCCTTTTGCTGCAGGAATAAAGAAACGCATATATGCACCAGCTTTAAATTCAATGGCTTGCTCATTTAAGGCTATAAACTTAAGCTCTTTAATATAGGGACTAATAAACTCACTACTCATCAGTTTTAATTGATGGTTGGAAGCCTGAGTTACATCAAGCAAGGTCAAAGCTTGTAACTCATCGCTACTATGCTGGCAAGCGAGTCGAAAACCCGAGGCTATTTCATCTGCAGTGAAATGTGCGATGTCGGCAGAGGTTGCTATAACATCTTCCGTTGTTTGTATTTTGCACCTGCCACACGTACCGCCACCAGCACAGGTTGAGGGCAGAGCAATGCCATGATTTAACAAGCTATCTAGTAAGTTTTCATGGCTAGACATGTCAAGCGTTTCTACTTGTTTGCCATTTTTATTGAATATCTCTACTGGCCTAGTTGTCGCTAGGTTTGTGAAAATTGCGCTGAGTTTATATTTGCCATTAAACGCTGATTCAATAACCCAGATAAAACCGGTTAAAGCAAAAAACAGGGTAAATATAGCGAATATAATGATTTGAATATTATTAAAGCTTCGCTCTTGTGCATAATCCATAAAGTGCAGCATAAACACGAGATCGATGATCCGCTTATCATCATTTGCATGGCCTATCAGCCTGCCTGAGCCTGCGTCGATATAGACACTCGTATTGATAGCATCGTCAAAGTTTACCCGCCAAAGTGGATTTTTTTCTTTGAGTCTATCCTCATGAGGAGGGAGCAGCTTAACCGTTGAGGTAATTTCCCCAGGCCCAGAATAGGAGCTCAGCGCGATGGCATTGGCTAACGCCTGCTTAATCACAACTTGCTTGCCCGTTTTTGCATCAACTAAGGTGTATTCATTTTTAAAATGTTTATACAGGCCTTTTGTATGGGTAAGTAGATAGTAAGGTTTCGCTAATAAATTAACCTGCTCTAGACTCACTGCGAGTGGAAAGCTGTTTAACACTTTTTGAGGCTCAATAAGCTGACTCAGAGAAACATCGACCTTGTCTTGCTTTATAAGGTACTTGGTACCTTTTGCCTTCTCATGATCCATAACATTAAAAAACAAGCCGGTTCCAATCCAGATAAGTAGTTGTAAGCCAACCAACAAAGACAGCCATTTATGACAAACTTTTATGAGAGACATTAGCGCATCTCCTTTGGTTGCTTACCTTGGGTATCGAGTGAATCGGATTTAAAAATCCTGTAGTAAGTCAGTATTAAACCGAGTACTGATGCGGCTAACGAGAATGTGACAAAGAAAAAGAGTAACCAGTTACTGATATCTTGCTCTTTATAGTCCATCACATGTAGCGAGAACATAAGATCAAAGGTGCGCCAGAACTCATGACGCTTAGTGACTAACTCACCAGTACGTGCGGAGATATACAGTGAGGGGCTACCAAAATCATCAAAATTTATCCGCCATGCGGGCAAGTAACCTTTACTTAATTCTGAGGGAAGCTTGCTTGAACTGGATGTGAATAACTCTGCGGAACTGATTTTTCCACTACCTGTATATTCTGAACTTGCCATCAAGATTGCAGCGGCTTTATCAATAGGGGATAACAACTCTCCTGAGCCTGCATCTAGCATAAAACGCTTATCTTCATGTTTAAACCGATATACAGGGCGATCAACAAACACACCAAGCGATAGCTGTTTGGCTTGAGGGTATGCTTGTATGAGTTCGTTAAGAGAGTAGTTAACGTGACTTGGGGAGATCTTAGTCTGATTATTTTCAACCAAACTATTACCGTGTATATAGTTGATATCGAATATCACCATATAGGCACCCGATACTGACCAGATCACAAACTGGACGCCAAGAAAAAGCATCAACCATTTATGGGTTTTACGACTTATTTTTAATAAGTTCATTGTTATTATCTCTCGTGATCGTTGCAGCTAAAGTGGCGTAATGGGAATAACCAGCTATTGCTATGCTAGAACCATCGGCATAGGGGGAGTCATCGCAATAGCCACTTAAAACATTGATGCAATAATGTAACAGATCTCCTTACTTCACTCACAACCTTCTTTTTAAATTACTAATATTTGTACTAATGATCTTACAGTCTTTATTAAGCTATTCATAAAAAGCTACTTAGCTGAATCAAGTTGCGACCTAACATCTATTCGCGGTAATCTAAAATGACTATCAAGGAGTGATATAAGATGATTAAACCTGCCGCTAGCGTGTTTTTTATTTCAACAGCGCTTCTAATGCCACAAAATGCAAATGGTCTTGAAAAGAGTGAACAGCTAAGTGAAATCGAGCAAACGAGCAAGCCGCTAACACAACAAGAGAAGTTAGCCGAACAGCACTCTGCTATTTTGAAAACTCTCAAAGGCTGTGGTCCAGAAAACGCAAATCAAATTGAAAATAGCCCAACCTCAAAAGGCGCTTCTGAGATCTACACTTGGGTTGATGACAAAGGGCAGATGCACTTTAGTGATAACCCAAGGCAGAGTCAGCAGTACCAAGCAGAGTTAACTGATTATCACGATACCCAATATGGCTTTGAGTTAAACCTTAAATCGACTGGGGGAAGCTTTCCTGTCTCTTATAGAGATAATGTTACCGCAGCGATTAAGAAAGTAAGCGAAATCTATAAGTTTTACCTACCAAGCTCAGGTGTACCTGAAGCAACGGTCAATCTAACATTGGCTAAAGATCGGGCGAGCTATCATAAGCTGGTACAACAATATGCGCCAGGTATGGGTCAGAGCCAAGGCTTTTATATCTCAGAGTTTAATCTCGCTGCTGTGTGGTATCGAAATGATGCTCAGGCCCATCAAACCTCTATTCATGAATCGGTGCACGTGCTTAATGCGAGATTATTTGGTCTCACTCCACGCTGGTTTAATGAGGGCATGGCTGAATATTTTTCAGCGATAAAAATGCAAGGGCATGCTGCCAAACTTGCTTCGCCAAATTGGCAACAGATTTTATCGGGCACTCAGCTTAATCTTACCGCTTTAATTAGTGCGAAAGTACAACATTGGAACAGCGGTAGTATACAAAGCTTACTCTATGCGCAGTCTTACTCATTAGTGCAATATTTAATGAGTACCAGTAAAGGCAAGCAAACAATGAAGCTGTTACTGGCCCATCTTGTTGATACTCGCTGTGAGCCAAACGCACAGGTCAATTCGATTTTAGGTCAATATCCTGGTGGGATTAGAAAGCTAGAATCAGATTGGATTGACTGGGTAAACAATAAGCGCTATCGCAGCCAATCTTTTTAATTCATTGCATGAAATATTCACTACAGCTCTGTCATTTTGCATTGGTATATCATTATGGGTTGGTTTGTCATTTAGCATTGATCCGTCATTCTGAACTAGCCTGTCATTGTGAATTAGTCTGTCATTCTGAATTTATTTCAGAATCCAATTCCACGCAGGCTAATAAGAATTCCGGCTAAAGTAACGCCGCAATGGCTTGGCGCAACTCTTCTTATCTTGTTCAGGTAAAGTAATCAATCTAGCAAATAAGCTGTCTAGCGCAGCGTCACCTTAGCTCCATCAGACCAAAGGCCATCATCTTTGCTCTAACAGGCAAAGCCGTCTTCTTAGCTTTAAACTGCAAACTTCTTCTTAATTGTTCTCCAACAATCGGTATAGTTTGGCTGTCTCTCTTTACCCTCTAGTGCATATTTAGTTGGCGAGAATATATAGCGAGACTCAAACATAAAGGCGAGGGTGTTTTCATAACGTTGCGGTGCAAGCTCTGCATTGGATGCTTTTTCAAATACATCCGCTTCAGGACCGTGCGGAGACATACAGTTGTGCAGACTTGAACCGCCAGGTACAAAGCCTTTCTCCTTAGCATCATATACACCTTCAATCAGCCCCATAAATTCACTCATCATATTGCGATGGTAATAAGGCGGTCTAAAGGTGTTCTCTGCCACCATCCAACGTGGCGGGAAGATTGCAAAATCAAGGTTGGCCACACCTGGGGTACCAGAAGGTGAGGTGAGTACAGTAAAAATCGATGGGTCGGGATGATCGAAACTCACCGTATTCATTACATTAAAACGGGCTAAGTCATACTTGTACGGGGCGCTGTTTCCTGTCCAAGCAACAACATCTAATGGAGAGTGGCCAATATCACAGCGGAACATATTGCCATTAAACTTAGCGATTAACTCAAAATCTCCTTCTTTATCTTCAAAGTGAGCAACCGGGTATTTAAAGTCTCTGTCATTAGCAAAACCATTAGCACCAACAGGTCCACGCTCGGCCAATACATACGGATGGCCATAGTTTTCACAGATATAACCACGCGCTTCATCTGTAAGTAGTTCAACCGAAAATTTGATCCCACGAGGAATCACAGCGATTTCGCCAGCTTTTATTGCTAACTTGCCACACTCGGTGTTTAACACTATCTCGCCAAGTTCAGGCACAAACAGCATCTCACCGTCGGCATTATAGAAATAACGATCATGCATCGAGCTGTTGATCGAGTAGATATGAACGCCTACACCGGCTTGGCCATTAGCACTACCATTGGCGGCCATTGTCACTAATCCATCAACAAAATCAGTTCTATCCGTTGGTATGTCAACTGGATCCCAACGGAACATGGTTGGCGGAGTCACAGCTTCAGTAATTGGGGCTGTGCGGATTAGGCCATTATCAATTGCTTCATAATCACCTTGAACGACAGATGGGCGAATACGGTAGAACCAGTTACGACGATTATCACTACGTGGTGCGGTAAAAGCGGTGACGTTAAACTGCTCTGCATACAGATCATACTTAACTTTTTGCGGGCTAAATTGACCTACTGGTAGGGCACCTGGTAGTGCTTCAGTTTCAAATTCGTTACCAAAACCATGCATATATTCAAGTTCAGTTGTCATCTTATCGTCCTTTACCTTGCATTATTCTTATCTTCTATCAATAAAACTACTCTCAAGTGAGACTAGTTTCAAGTTTGAATAGATTCTTACTAAAAATGCTTATGGTTAAAAGTGTCAACTTAGCAGACATATTGTAAAGCAATAATTACAAGCTTTAATCTGTCCATTCTAAGGCATATTCACCTAGTTAAAACCAGTATGCTTTTACGTGCGAAAAAAGTGTTAGTAGATTACCAAGCCAAATCTAATTAAATGATAAACAGTTATTGCAATAATCTATTCTCATGTGAGAATAGATTGTGTCGATTTGAGATTGTAAATAATCCTGTAAATATGACTATGAGTAAATGACAATGAATCAACATATCGCCGCTGAACAAGATGACTCAAGCCTTTCTTTAAACCAGTTTCTTCCCTATAGATTAGTGAACTTGGCGCAAAACGTGAGTGACAAGTTTGCAGAGGTGTATCAGGTTGAATTTAACCTTACTGTTCCTGAATGGCGCATACTCGTTCACTTGGCTCAACAACCGAATAGCGGCAATGCTAAACTAAGCCATGTAGACCAAGGAATCAGTGCAAAAGCGTTAACTGTGCTGGCATCAATGGATAAATCTACCGTTTCACGGGCAGTTAAACTGATGCTAGATAAAGGCTATTTGGTAAAACAGATAGACTCAAAAGATAAACGCGCTTCGCTTTTAGAGTTAACGCCTAAAGGCAAACAGCTTTATCTATCAATCGCCCCAAAGGCACTCGAGTGGGAAGCAGGGCTGTTAGATGCGATTACTGCATCTGAGTACCGAGACTTAATGCGGATAATTGAGAAGCTAGATAGTAGATTAACTTAAACACTCTACACCGATAATCTAGCGTAATAGTTTTAGGGATAAAATGATTTCTTTCCGTTAAACCCTTCTATAACTTTTAGTGAACTTGAAATGGAGCCCCACCAATCTATTAAAAGCTAATATGTTATAGGTCAAAAAAATGTGACATTACTTTCTTTTATCTATTTCAGTATGTTAACGTCCTTTATGTTCACATTAATCAAGAATCGGTTTAGCGAACTAAGGTAGAGGGTCGTGACTAAAGCTATAAAAAGTGAATCATCACATGAAATAAATATTCGATTCTACAATGAGCATGCCGTTAAACTAGCTGAACAATATGACTCAACTCAGTTTGAAGCGGTTCATCAAGCTTGGTTACCAATACTAAAAAAGAGTATCCGAGGTTCAAAGCTAGTATGTCGCATCCTAGACATTGGAGCTGGTTCTGGCCGTGACGCAAAATTTTTAGCACAGTTATCAACAGATGAAAACCTAATACAAGTTTTTGCTGTTGAGCCTGCATACTCGCTAGCGAAGCAAGGTAAAAATAATACATCGAAAATTACCACTAAAAATACTCTACCTGTTACTTGGCTCAATGATTCACTCCCCTATTTATTAGTAACAAAAGCAGTTAATTTAAAGTTTGACCTTATTTTACTTAGCGCCGTTTGGATGCATATCCCACTAGGTAAACGTAGCGATTCAATTAATTCATTAAAGGGGTTATTAACACCTAATGGAAAGCTAATCATTACACTCAGGCATCAAAGGGGGAGTGGAAGTAGTGGAGATGAGAGAATTATGTACAAGGTTAGTATTGAAGAGCTTCAAGCACTATGTTCAAACAATGAACTCACTGTGATTGAACACACTCAGCTTGAACAAGACAAATTAGGCCGTGATCAAGTTCAATGGCAAACCGTTGTGATATCACATGTCAATAATTGTGGTTCAGAAGAGCAGAAACTATTCTATGAACAGTGATAACTTTGAAGTTGTCGATGCACAAAAACAAGTTAATTTTATCGCTTATTTACAGCGTCTCTTAGTTGAAGGCGAATTCAATGCTACCTATAAGTTTGCATTGCTTCATGCTTTAGCTGATATCTGTATTGAACGGCCAATAAATAATAAATTTCGGAGTTCGTCTCATTCCAGCGGTATGCAAAACATACAGCAAAACGTGATAATTATTGATGAGTTGGTCGAGAAATTTATCGAACTATACTGGCAACATTCTTTGCCCTACATGTCAGGTGAAAAGTGTCAGGTCCCCACAATCTTGCTTCAAAATTCAGGTAGCCAATCGGCATTAATCAACAACCTCGCTTATTACCGTGAACAAGGCATCAGAACGCTTTCCCAGCTTAAGAAAAATGATAATTGGGGCAAGTTAATGAGTCAAACCCGTAGAACCTTAAAAGAGGGGCCATTATGGCGATTACAGTTATTAGCAGGAAAAGAAGAATGCTACTTTTACCCCCACACTGGTAATAATAAGCAGATTGTACTTAATCCTGATATCGCATATTGTTTTCGTCGTTTTCATGACCTAGTGGTATCACTAGCTCGAAGCCATTGGACACAGAAAGTATGTAGTTTATTGCCTAACCAGTCCTTGATTGGTGGGCAAGGTGATTTGTCCGATTTTCTGTTTGGCTGCAGCCGTAAATCATTATTCAAGGCAAGACCTGTGCTTTATGATATACAAAAAGGCCGATGTTTTTATTGTAATAAATCTATTAATGAAGATGAACTAGCAATAACTAAAAATGAAATTGCAGATACAAGCCGAGGATCGAGACAGAAAATGATGCCAGAGGTTGACCACTTTATACCAAGAGCTAGATACCCAAATGATCTTGCCCATAATTTTGTTTTAGCCCATGGTAAATGTAATAAGGCTAAGAGTGATCATCTTGCAGCAGAGGAGCATAAAGATCGTTGGTTTGAACAAAATATCATTCTAAATTCTTCAGAACTGACTGAACGTTTACAGCCGTATTTTAACTGCGATCAACATAGAACTGAAGCCATTGCCACATGGGCTTATAAGCAAGCAGCACACAATGGCTCAATGCTTTGGTTGAAAGGGAAAAGCTTCGAGGTATTTGATCAAAATAGTATTGCTGTTGCGCCAGAACAACCCGATTTTTGAACCACTTATTTATGACGAACTCACATTAAAGTATTATTTTAAGGAATATTTTCTTTAAAAAAGTATCCGCTGTTTAAATATTAAATTGATGATCTTACCTTTAAAATGATGGCTGCTTAGAAACATTATTGTAAATAGCAGGGTGAAGTATACCGAGATTAGTAGCAGAAAATGTTGAGATTGTTTAACAATGCAAATGAACTTTTGTGTTGCTGGTCGTTATCTATTACCCCACTTGTTTAGTACTTCAACTATGTCAGCTTTTTTGTAGGGTTTATTTACTATTTCATCCATACCTGAACTGATGCACCTTTCTCTTTCAAGGGTTGTAGTACTGGCCGTTAAGGCAATGATAGGTTTCTTATAACCTTGAGCACGCAGCTGAGTTGTTGTTTCAAAACCATCCATAATTGGCATACGACAGTCCATAAGAATCACATCAACAGATCTATTTTTTAAAAAGTGCAGTGCATCTTGTCCATTACTGACTATATGTGCCGTAACATTTAAGCGTTCCAGAATTGCCGCAATTAGCATTTGATTAGTTTGGCTATCTTCAGCAACAAGTACCGACAACGTTGAGATAGGAAAGGGGGTTGCTGGTTGTTTTGTTAACTCTGGTGCTTCTGTGGATATAGTTAAAGGTAACGATACTTTGAAACAGCTACCTTCACCCAATGAGGTGGTTAGTTCAATGTCGCCCTGCATGATTTCAATAAGCTGTTTACAAATCGCTAATCCTAATCCCGTTCCTTCAAATTGACGATTACTGGCTGTATCAACTTGCGTAAAGGGTGAGTAGAGACTTGCAATTTTATCATGTGGGATCCCTTGGCCTGTATCTGCAACAGCGAAGGACAATCTGTTATCTTGCCAGCAAACTGATACGGTTATCGTTCCTTGAGCGGTAAACTTTAGCGCATTACTAATTAAATTGACTAATATTTGCTTAATTCTATCGGGATCACCATTTAATTGTATAGGAAGTGAAGTCAAATACTTAAAAGTAAAATCAATATTGTTTTGAGCCGCTTTGAGGGAGAAAACGTTCTGAGTTGTTGTGAAAATCTCAAGTGGTGAAAAGGCGTGCGAATTTATCTGCAGCATTCCAGCACTCATCTTACTGTAGTCTAATAGATCATTGATAATAACCCGCAGCAGTTCGCCGGATTGTGTCATGGTTTTTTGGAGTTTCTTTTGGAATGGTGTTAACTGAGTCTCTTTTATTAGATCGACAGAACCGAGTATTCCATTAAGTGGCGTTCTCAGTTCATGGTTGATCATGGCCACAAAATTCTTCGTCGCTTGTTCAGAGTGTTCTGCTCGTTTTTTTTCTGATATCGTTTTGGTAAGTAAGGCTTGTCTCTCATGAGAGGCTGTGATCATCTCGGCAAATAAGATGAGCTGCTTGCCAATTGTTTTTTGCCAGCTTAATGGTGAGTCTAGATGAAAAGAGAAATACCCTAATTGTTTAAGCTCCCCCCTAATGAATACCAACACAATATTTCCATCTTCATACCAGGTTAATCTTGATTTTTGATCAAGCGGGTTATAGTTGGTTTTAACTCCATTCAATATTGTTACGTCACCAGCATAAAAAATTTTGTTTTTACTGCCTAATTCGTCTGTCAATATAGATAAATGAACACCTTTAATCTGTTCTATTGCTTGTAGATCATTAACTAACCCCTGTAAGAGGTGAGAGGATAATGGGTTTTGTAATAATAGCTGGTGGTAGTCCAGTAGTATTGACTCTACATAAGCTTTGAATTTTAGTAATGTAATATCTTTTTCTGATTGCTGTTTGACGATAACTAATGAGTCTTCAACTAATTGTTTTGCGAGATAAAGCTCCCGACTTTTTTTTTCCAATAACTGCTCAGCGGTAATTTTCGCCGCTTGTACTCGCTTGAGTTTACGTTGTAGAAGCTCTATCTCTTTGTCTTGGCTCATTGGGCCTTGTTTCGACATATTAAACCTATTTTATAAATGAGCTAAATGAAACCTGACATGAGTATTATCACTGTTAATGGCGTGCATCTTTATTTCAATCTCTTCTTTAAAGTGTGCTGCACATCCCTTTATGAGCCCGAAACAAACATGAGATAGACAGCGGACTGAAATGTAATCCATAACTAATTCAGTTTCAGAAGATGAGATGAAGTTAAACCTTGGCGGGTTAGCATTGGGGTATAACTTTTTCACTTCTATGTGTATATAGTTTTCTACACTCTTAATGAAATCAAATGTGGTGTTAGATTGGCCTTCTAGACTTGGCATACTTTGATAAAGCTGATTAAAAACTGCTGCTCCATATACTTCTTGTAGTTCTTCTACGGGGATGTTTGTTAATTTGCTTAACGTCATGATTAGCTTGATAAGTTCTTTATGATCATAGCTACCAACACTCGTATAATTACCTTCGTTGTCATTGAGGTCTAACATCTCTTGACACATTTCTAAGCCAAATGTGTCTTCAACCAGTACGATGAACTCAGAAAATAAAATACCTTTCATAACAAACTCCCTAGTTTCTATATTACAAAAGTAGACTAATTTATTACTGTTTACAATCTGTTATCGATACCAATAAGGAGTGGGTTCATTCATTTGAATGTTTTAAATCGTAGGGGCACTTGTGATGGGAAGGGCTAAAAGTCAGATAAGTATGGTGATCATGCTTTACTGTTACGGAACAGTGAAATTGGTTGGATTAACCGGTGCCTGTTATTTGTGAATCAACGAGCAAGAAGGGACAAGGGAAGTGGTTTTAAGCTTAACAACGTAAAGCTTTCTTTGCCCGGCGAAATAGAAAATACCAAGTTTTGATTAAAACTGTATTTTCTATGTAAGCCTCTTTTGTCATGCCGATGACAAATCTACTTCTTTTTTCGGCAACTCAAAGTCAATAATACTGCAAAGAAAATGATTGTGGTTATTACGATGACAGTATTCATTATTTATTCCTCTTTAGAAGGTGTTGGTACATGAAATATGCCCCTATTGAAATAATGATAAAAGGGACGACGGTGACGGCAACATTGAACATGAGTTTAGTCACTGGAATGATGATGATTGTTGCCACAATCAGCACGACCATAGTAACTAACGCGATAAAAACTAACTGGTTCATATCATTTCCTAAAGGCTGTATTGCAGACCTGCTTTACTCAATATGTGTTGATTTACATAATTTTCAGCACTTAGTGAATGTTCGTAATTATTGCAGGATTAGCTTAGCTATCCCTTAATTGAATTTTAAAAAATTAACTCTTCTGTATATAAGTCTCTAATGTTCAGTGTTTTAAGCTGGTTTCTTTATCAAGCTATTGTGCCTTATATCACCCTATAGTCTGTGTTGTGACGGTTATCATCTAAGCCCTGAAAACCTTACTTTGTAAATGCATCCCCAACTATTGAAATAGGAATCATTACTGTTAACCTTAGCGCCATTGTGGGTAAATTATAAAAATAGATATGACCAAAATATTAAAGCTTGTACATAATTGGGTTGGATTTTTTATCAGTTTGATCATGTTAGTGGTGTTAACGACAGGGGTATATTTAGGCGGTGCAGATCTGCTTAAACGTATGGATAATAAGGGGCAAGTTTTTGCTGAGATAAGCAAGAATCTAGATCACGAGCTTAAAGCTGAACTCGCGTCTAAAGCGCTTGATCAATATCCAGATGCGAGCGGCGTAAAACTACCGACTAAGATGTATCCCTATGTCGATGCGCATTCTCGTCAAGGATCTGTATTTCTCGACACAGAATTTAATGAAATAGAAACTCTGGTAAAGAGTAAAGACTCTCTGCAAAGTTGGATGTTCTGGTTCCACCGTAATTTTCAATTAGGGGATGTGGGTAAGCATGCCAATGCGATCAGCGCTATTTTGGCAACAGTTATTATGTTTATCGGCCTATATCTATGGTGGCTGATTCGTAACGGCTTTCGTTGGAAGCATACTTTACCTAAAAATAGTAAAAACAGTGCATTAATTAAGAGCCACATTCAATTGGGGCTTATCTTTTCAATTCCTATGTTAATCATGGCAATTAGTGGCGCTTACATTACCTATGGTGTTAGAACTGCTGCAAGCTTTGATGAAAACCAGCCAAAACTTAGCCAGGCGCTTGCCAATGACTGGGAGTCCCAAATTCTTGCTGCGCAAAAGATATGGCCAGAGTCAGAGCTAGTTTCTGTGTCTAAACCACGTAAACCAGTAGAGGGCAGCTATATCTATTCACTTAACTTTAATGGAGCCAATCCAGTGGGGTTATTACAAGCTGATACGATTCAGATTGACTTGCTTTCAGGTAAACTCGTGACAGCTCAAACCTTTAGCCAAAGGAGTTTTACGAGGCAGTTAAGCTACAGCGCGCGCTTTTTACATGACGGTGCAAGAATGCCAACTTGGTATCTGCTTATGTTAGTTATCAGTTCTATCGTGGGTACAGCTATGGTCTCCTTCGCTTTACTGACTTTTGTCAGAAAGGAGTTTTTAGAACGCAGAGCTAAGAAGGTGAGAAAAGAGACAGCGGTAACAGCTTCGTCATAACCTGAAGTAGTAGCAAGGCCATTTACACATCTAAAAGTGAAATGGCCCTTTAACTAACAACACCATCAATTAAAGAACTCAATCGTTTCGTAAGTAGAGCATCTAGTTAACTCTCGGCGCTCATGCTAGTCACTAGTTTAATAATTCAATCTCTAATACCTGATTTCAAAATGAGTAATGGCTGACTCTTATCCTTGTACTTGTCTTTATTCTCTTAGCTCATGCTCTACCGTCCTACCAAGATTATACTCATATGAAATCGATTAAGAGTCATCATATGTGGACGGTTGAGATGATCGCTGTTGACTATTTTCTAGCAGCTTTTCGAATAGACTTTTTGCTGCTGGCCCTGTTTTTACCCCCTTGGGGAGCGTTAAATGCATAGGGACTTGATAGCGTTCGGCATGTTCTAACTTTAACACTGAGATTTTACTGTCGTCACGGCTTTTTAGTTGATGTGCTGGCATACGGCAAAAGCCAACCCCTTGTTCAACGGCCTCCCAAGCGTGATCAAAGTTATCTAGCGTAATGCGCTGTTGTGCTTTAAGCCAACCTACATCTTGTTTGGAATCACTGCCTAAATCTCTCACTACTATTTGGCAATGGGTGGTAAAGTCCGCCAAACATAATCCCTCTTTTTTGGCCAGTGGGTGGTCCTTAGCTACAACGGCTTGCATAGTCACCATACCAAACGCTTCACAAGGAAAGTTGGTGATAGGTAAAGTAACAATAGAAATATCCGCTTGCTCATCTGTGACCATTGAAGATGTTTTAGATAGTGATGTTTCGACGACTTGAATGGAGGTGTTGCTATTATCTTTTAAAAACGTGGCCATGGGGTGATACAACCAACTTCGGTCGCATAAATGATCGATGGCGACAGTAATTTCAGACTCAATGCCTTTAGCCAATTGTGTACTCATCTCTTCCAGTGCTCTGGCTTGCTCTAACATTGAATCAGCTCGTCGTAGCAGCGATTTCCCGTCATCAGTCAGTACGGCTCTACGGCCTTTTATCTCGACCAAACTAACATCAAGTTGTTGCTCCAGTTTCTTCACTGAATAGATAAGCGTGGTGTGACTCTTGTTAAGGGTTACTGCTGCCGCTTGAATACTGCCGGCACGATCTATCTCATACAAGGTTAACCATTGTTCTAGTGTTGTTTTGAGTCTCATCTGTCAGTTTTTCCCACAGTAATGCGCAATATTATGAACTTTTATGTTCAATCTGTGCAGGTATTATGGCACTTAAGCGAGAGAAGCGAATAAATAATGCTATTCGCCACTCTTAATTCAGACATAAACAGTTGTTGGTGGAAACGTAACATGAAGAAATTACTACAAGTAGATTTTAATTTTACTGGTCCTTATGGTGATGAGATGGCCGAGCAGATGCTTGAGCTGGCAAAGTCCATTAATGAAGAGCCTGGGATGATTTGGAAAATTTGGACTGAAAATGAAGCCTTACAACTTGGTGGTGGGATCTATCTATTTGAAGATGAGTCCAGTGCTCAGGACTATTTAAAAATGCATAGCGCTCGTTTAAAGAAGATGGGCATAGAGAATATTAAAGGTACTGTTTTTGACATAAACACTGCTTTATCGATAGTTAACCAGGCGCCTTTATTGCCAGTTTAACTAGTCGAATTATTTAAGCAGACTTTTAAAGCAGAACCTTAAGTAACAACATAGCTTAAGCAGAAGAATATCAGTTAGTAATAGTGAGTAGGGTAGTATTATGAATAACAGAACATTTTTGACAGTACATGGTGGTATCTACGCGATTTTTGCATTAGCGCTTTTTATTATTCCGGCGCTTATGTGGCCCATGTATGGTGTTGAGATAAACGATCAATACGCATATTTTCTGTCACAACATACTTCGATATTTCTAGGAGGGATTGCTGCCATTAGCTTGTTACTGCGGGACATTGAACCTGGAAATATTGCCAAGAGACTGTTTTTAGCGTTACTCATTTTAAATCTGTTAGGGGTCGTGATCACCACCTATGCAGGACTTACTGGCATATTTAGCGGAATAGGCTGGAGCGACCCGGTGTTTTTTACATTTTTGTCAGTGATGAGCTTGTTGCAGTTTAATAAGCAAAAGGCTTAGCGCCTATGAATTATTACTAAAGATTTAACGAAGAAGTCTTATCTCTAAACAGATCTGGGGACAATTGAAGAATGTGGGAGTATCGTTAACTTTGGCTCAAATTAGCCTTGCAATAGCTTAGGTTAGCCTCACATTCTTCTATTGATGCTATCCACTATACTGAGTGATCGGGATCCATTTGCTGAAATAACATCAACATCTAGATCCCGAACAAGTAAATCCCAGAATAAGCCTAAAGGCAATCCACTAAAATAACTCACTTACAGATAACTATTAATAGATGACCATGCATAGAGATACCGATGACTATCGAAGGATCATCTGGTCGCGCTCTGGTCCTACTGAGACCATTTTAATAGGGACTCCCATGAGCGCCTCGATACTAAGCACATAGTGCTGAGCAGCTTGGGGCAGGCTATCAAAGGTTCTACAAGCGGTAATATCCTCGCTCCAACCTTGCATCTCTTCATAAACAGGTGAAAGGGCAGCGGTTTGAGGCCAGATTGGGTTTTGAGTGTGCTCGCCTTCATAAGATACGCAGATCTTAAGATCTTTCATGCCCGTCAAGCAATCAATCTTAGTCAGTGCAATCTCTGTTGCGGCTTGTAATTCGATTCCATTACGAGTGGCAACGGCATCAAAGTAGCCCATATCACGAGGACGCCCAGTGGTTGCACCATATTCATTAGACGTTTCACGGAAGTTATCTTGCTCTTCCATCGCTGTCACTAAAGTACCAGTTCCTACTGATGAGCTAAATGATTTAGCCACGGCAATGATCCGCTCTGGGCGTAGTGTTGGTAACCCGCTGCCTATTCCTGCATATGCTGCAGTGACGTTTGATGAGGTCGTCCATGGGTATTCCCCATAAACCAAATCTCGGCCAGCGCCAAGCTGTGCTTCAAACAGTAAACTAGCATCATTGTTTTGCATAGCTTTCAAAGGCTCTGTGACGTTACAGATAAATTCACGCCAAGGTGCGGTAACTTCTAATAACCATTCTGTCATCTCTTCAGCGCTTTGGCTGAAATCACAGCTAGGGTAGAGTGCCTTTAATTGAGGCATCTTCCAATCGAGCATAAATTGTATACGCTCAAGTAGCACTTCTGGTTGTTTTAACCAACCAACAAGTATGCCTTTTTTCATTACTCGATCACCATAGGCTGGTGATATCCCTTGTCTGGTAGAGCCATAAGCAGCGTCACCTAGACGCTGCTCCTCAAGGGTATCTTCCAAAGCATGTAATGGCAGACATAAGGTAGCGCGATCTGAAATGTGCAGCTTTACACTCACGCCAGCAGCTTTCACTTCGGCAATCTCTTCGCTTAATGCTGCAGGACTGATGACCATACCAGGACCTAACACCGCAGTGCAGTCAGGGTTGAAGATACCACTTGGAAGTTGATGCAGTTTAAAGGTACCAAAGTCATTGACGACGGTGTGGCCGGCGTTATTACCACCTTGAAAACGAATACTTGCAGCGGCATCTGCTGCTAAAAAGTCAACTATTCGACCTTTTCCTTCATCACCCCAATTAGCACCCACAACAACAATAGACGGCATAGCTCACACTCCTGAATAATTAAGCGACTATGCTAATTGAATATCGTAAATATGGTAAATTAATTATTATTATCAAATCAATAAGGATTTCATATGGGGTAATTTGATATATGATAAGCCCATAAATGATAGTGAGCTAAAACTGACACCAAAAGGTATGATCATGCTAGAACTCAATTGGCTAAAAACATTTGTTACGTTAGCTCAGTACCAACACTTTGGTAAAGCTGCTGCAGCGCTTCATATGACTCAACCAAATGTCAGTTTGCATATCAAACAGTTAGAAAATAATACTCGTGTCAAGTTGATTGAGCGCAACCCTTTTCATTTAACTCAGGCGGGCGAACGTTTACTGCTTACTAGCCAAGAAACGTTAATGGAGCTGCAGATCTGCCAAGGGGATCTCAATGCTATTAATGATCTCAGCCAAGGCACGCTCACCATAGCAGCCAGTGATATTATCTCTCGGTTGCTGTTAATATCTCCCTTTCAGTTGTTCAAAACCCAATTCCCAGGTATCGACTTCTCACTGTTAAATACCACCTCATCTCAGGCATCTGAATTAGTAAAAAGTGCCCAAGCCGACTTAGGCTTTGTTATTGCTCAAAAAGAGAGTCAACCGCTGCACTTCACTGAGCTGCAACAGATCCGCTGGTGTGCACTGGGTGATAACTTAGCCTTATGGCAAAATGCGAAGCAGCAACCCGAACGGGAACTTGAAAGTGAACCGACTCTAATCTTATTAGGCCATGATACTCGCACCCGTGATCTACTCGATTCTGCGCTATCATCACTCGATTTACCTCAGTATCGCATAATGGAAGTGGGCAGTGTTGATGCTCAGATTGATTGGGCAGAAGCAGGTTTTGGTGTCGCAATTGTACCAGATTTTTCAATATCTAGTAAACGAAACTTAAAGACTCAGGTGACGCCGTTACCTGAATTCCCAACGACTAGCCTTGGTTATATCGTGCGGCAAAACCAGATATTATCTAAAGCGATCAAGCAGCTATTAAAATGGGTGGATGAGGAGATCATCCGTTCGCAAAATAGGTAAAAGGAATAAGGGCACTATGCTTGGGAGCTTAGATGATAACCTGCGGTTTTGTAGAGCAGAGATGGCGACCTTCGGTCTTGGAGAGCCAAGATGATGGCCGATGGCCTAGTGAAGCTAAGGTATCGTCATCCTGAACTTGTTTCAGGATCCAGCTTTTGAACATACAAGAATGGATTCCGGCTAAAGGCACGCCGGAATGACAGCCTATTCATATCCTATTCCTGAACTAAAGACAGGTCATTGTGAACGTGCTTCAGATACAAAAATGCCGCTGACTTACTATTAAGTTGGCGGCATTTATTGCTATCGGTATTGATTCATTTTCAGCTTCGAACTGTCCAAGCCGCTAATGGTGATAGCAAGTATTACGCGGTGCCTTTTGCTAAGGCTTCAGCTGTGCTGGCAAGGTACTCATCAAATGTACCGTGGAAGCTAACTAGCTTTTGATCTTTTACATCAATAATGTGAGTTGCCAATGAAGATACAAACTCTCTGTCATGGCTGACGAAAAGTAGGGTACCTTCAAATAGTTTAAGCGCATTGTTTAGTGCTTCAATGGCTTCCATGTCCATGTGGTTTGTTGGCTCATCCATCACTAGCACGTTGATGTCTTGCATCATTAACTTGCCAAATAACAGACGGTTTTTCTCGCCACCTGAGCAGTTTTTGGCTTTCTTGTTGGCATCGTCTTCGGTAAAGAGTAGGCGACCTAGCATACCGCGAACCATTAGGTCATTGTGCTTAGGTGTACGCCACTGAGACATCCAATCAAATAATGACAGATCATTGTCGAAATCTTTGCTGCTGTCTTGCGGGCAGTAACCAATCGCGGCATTTTCAGACCACTTGATGGTACCTTCATTATTAGCAAGCTCGTTGACTAAACAGCGAAGCAGGGTAGTTTTACCAACACCGTTCTCACCGATAACGGCAAGCTTAGCACCAGCTTCAAGAATCAAATCGCCACCAGAGAAAAGGGTCTCTCCATCAAAGCCGTGACCGAGTTCTTCGATGACAAGCGCTTGCCTGTGCATCTTTTTGCTTTCATCAAAACGCAGAGAGGGTGTCATACGGCTTGATGACTTTACATCATCAAGACTGATTTTCTCGAGCTTTTTAGCACGCGAGCTTGCTTGCTTCGCTTTAGAAGCATTCGCACCAAAGCGGTTTACAAAGTCTTGTAGCTCAGCCATTTCGGCGCTCTTCTTTGCATTACCGGCTAATAGCTGTTCTTGAATAAGACCAGAAGCTTCTAGGAAGTATTCGTAGTTACCAGGGTAGATACGCAGTTCGCCGTAATCAATATCCGCCATATGAGTACAGACTGAGTTAAGGAAGTGTCTGTCGTGGGAGATGATGATCATGGTGCATTTACGTTGATTAAGCTCACCCGCTAACCATGAGATAGTATGAATATCCAAGTTGTTGGTTGGCTCATCAAGCAGCAAGATATCAGGGTTTGAAAAAAGTGCTTGAGCGAGTAATACCCTTAATTTCCAACCTGGAGCGACTTGCTCCATAAGTCCGAAGTGAAAGTTCTCTTCGATACCCGCTTCAAGTAAAATCTCGCCAGCGCGACTCTCGGCACTGTAGCCGTCCATTTCAGCGAATTCACTTTCGAGTTCCGCAACCTTCATGCCGTCCTCTTCGCTCATCTCTGGCAATGAGTAGATACGGTCACGTTCTTGTTTGACTTCCCACAGTTTCGCATCACCCATGATCACAGTATCAACAACACTGTATTGCTCAAAGGCAAACTGATCTTGACTCAAAGTACCGACTTTTAAGCCCGGTGTGATTGAGACATTGCCTGAACTTGGTGCTAGTACGCCACTAAGGATTTTCATAAATGTGGATTTACCACAACCGTTTGCACCAATAAGGCCATAACGATTGCCGTGACCAAATTTAGCTGAAATGTTTTCAAACAAAGGCTCAGCGCCAAACTGCATGGTGATATTGTTCGTACTAATGATAACGGCGATCCTCGGGGTAAATAGCGGAATAAATGAGCTTTAAAAGCAGCGCGGCAGTATACAGAATTTAAGAAAAATAAGATAGGAGAAACTGGTTTAGGTTAACGCTAACTCAACAACATTATTTTGGCTAAACGTTATCTATCACGTGTTTATAAGATAGAGGCCTGAACTTTAACCTACATTACACCTTCCAAAATGGTTCAAGGGATATGAATGTATCAGGCACTGCTTACAGCAATAAAGATAAAGTGGTTACCCCGACACATCGTGAAAAAAATGCAGTTTCTAACAAAGATTTTGGCACCGTGATGTTTACGGTGGGTTACCGATTCTAATTTCTTAGGCTATTGTCAATCAGTGACTTGATAAGCATAAGGTCGCCATCTTCTGACGGCCTTTTTATTCTCATTTACTGACACTGTTACGACCAAGATGTTTTGCTCGATACAGTGCTTCATCAGCACGGGCAACTAAGCTTTTGGTATCATCTGTCACTTGAAATTCAGCAATACCAATACTCACCGTGAACTTAACAATATTGTCCTTATCGTTAGTCACATTTAAATGCTCAATTTTTTTTCTCACTCTTTCAGCACTGTCTTTTGCTTGAGCTAAGTTGGTATTTGGTAATAATGCAATAAACTCCTCTCCGCCATACCTTGCTAATAGATCAACTTCTCTTAAAACACCACTTGCGGCCTTTGAAAACTGTTTAAGCACTTCGTCACCAAATAAATGACCATGGTTATCATTGAGTAGTTTGAAGTTATCTAGATCTAACATAAGTATAGAGAAACACATATTAAACCTTTTAAACTGCAAACTCATATTATCGAGTTGTTGGTTAAAGTAGGTTCTGTTTTTTAAGCCGGTTAAATTATCAGTGTTTGCTTGTAAGGTAAGTTTATCTATAAGCGCCAATCGATTTGAAATGTCTCTGATAATAGCGGTGAACTCTAGCTCTCCTTCTACGACTATCTTAGAGATGCTTATTTCAGCTGGAAATTCAACACCGCTTTTTTTAACGCCAGTGATTAATACACGATCGCTTCTATTTCTACTTAATATGTTAGATTTAGAAAACTGATGAATATAGCCAGCATGTGCATTGCGATATTTTTCTGGCATTAAACAGGTAACAAATCGGCCCAGTACTTCACTTGCTTGATACTCAAACATACGTTCTGCTGCATGATTAAAAAGTGTAATTCTCTGCTCTGTGTCAATGCTGATAATGCCATCATAGGCCGTGTCAATGACTGAGCTAAAGCGGGAGTTTTCAGTTTGAAACTCATCATGGGTTTCATTGATATGAATACCTATAATCATGACTCGCTTGGGTTTAGTTGTAGCATCTTCCATGGGATTTAAAAACAACCGCCACCAAGGGGCTTGTTTTGATTGACCAAAACTACGTTCAATCTCTATTGCTTCATGTAACTGAAATACGGCGGGCAGGTAAGTGCTAAACAGCTCAGCTGCAGCAGCTGATACTAATGCACTGAGTAGGCAAGGTTTAGGGATTTTTGTTGATTCTTGCCCCAGCATTTGAAGGAAAAGCTGATTGTAAGCCACGACTCGATATTGTTGTTTGGTGTCGCACTCAACAATAGCCACACTCGCAGCTATGTCATCAACCAGTTTTTGTAATGCCTCTGCAGTTTGAGCCATCTGTAACGTTCTGTCTTTTCATCGCATTAATTAAGTTTAGTTGTAAATAGTGCTTATGAGACAAACTTGTATCTAAAGGTATTCAACTTAACGCTTGCCTGTGGCATCTCAGGTACCTTTTGTGCATATTTACCCTAAAAAATGCATAGAGGTTAAAAATATCTCGGGGTTATATTTTTAAAACTGCATAAGTCGTGCATAACCAGTGAAAGTGAGTACAGGCTGTGAATCACAGCTATTGTGCGATCTGTTAGTTAAAGTTAACTGTTTTTTTAGGTTTAAAAACCACATTTAAAGTAATATGGTTTTTAAAATTTTACATAAGGAGCAAATGTGAAAATCCCTAACAGTGACAGGTTAACCTTTCAGTTTATGACCCGTAACGATGCAGATGCCTTGTTTGAGCTTGATCAAGACACTGAAGTAATGAAGTTTATCAATGGCGGTAAAATGACAAGCATGGAGGATATTTTGTCAGTATCGCTCCCAAGACTTGAAAGTTATGCTGACGAGACTGAAGGCTGGGGAATTTGGAAAGTATCATTAAAAACGCCGTGTGATGATTTTAGTAGTGACTATTTAGGTTGGGTACTGGTGCGGCCGATGGACTTTTTTACAGACCAACCTCAATACCATAATTTAGAGCTAGGTTGGCGTTTTAAGCGAGCGACATGGGGTAAAGGGTTTGGCACAGAGGCCGCTAAGGCTGTGATGGAAGCTGTGAGTGCAGATGAAAAAATTACCACAGTCTCTGCTTTAGCAATAGAGAATAACCATGGCTCCATCAATATAATGAAAAAGCTAGGGATGACATTTTTAAAGAAAGAAGTACACCGAGACCCCCTTGGTGATATGGAGTTAGTATTTTATCAAAAAGTGTTATAACCATAATTAAAGTGATTTATGCCGGTTTTTTACACATAAATCGGCATAAATCAACAAATCATACTTTCTGTTTATCTCTTAGCTTGCCTTCTAGTAACTCTTTATATTTTCATTTATGAACTCAAAGAGTTAATAAGATAATGGTTAAGTGATGAATTTGTGAGGGGCTTAATCAAACAAATAGTTAATAAAACTCCATCACTTTTTTTAATCTTGTCGTTTACTGATTTGCATTTTTTATAAAATAAACTCTTTTCAAAATTCCAGATTTTTTATTTAGTTGAACATAAGCCGTAAATATAATTTTACGCAGGTTAACTCTCCCGACGCAACAAACTCTTTATCTAATATTGTACTTATTTATTAATAAACTAGGTTAACTCTGCCCCTGAGGCATTAATTAATATAAATGGAGTTAAACCATGTATAAGAAACATTTGATAGCAATAGCAGTTACCACAGGATTGGCATCAACTGCTATTCAAGCACAAGAGTATCAAGCACAGATGATTGAGGTCGAACAATCACGTGCTATTAAAGATACCTATATCGTTGTTTTTAACACGCCAAGTGTACTTAACCTTTCAGATGGCCTTTCAATTAAAAGTTATGCGCAGCAACAAGGTGAACAGTTAACGAATCGGTTTGGTGTGCGTATTAAAAAACACTTTGGTAGCGCATTAAATGGTGTTGTGGTAAATGGAAGCAAAGCAGACATTAACAAGATACTCAATGACCCCAATGTTAAGTATGTTGAGCAAGATCAAATGATGTCTATTAGTCCGTTAGCAAGTAATCCAGGCGATCAAGGTAGCCCGACTTGGGGTTTAGATAGAAGCGATCAACGTGATCTGCCTTTAGATGGTAACTACCATTATGATTTTGATGGTGCTGGTGTAACGGCGTATGTGATCGATACCGGGGTACTCAATAGCCATAACGAGTTTGGTGGCCGCGCTGTCAGTGGTTATGATTTTATTGATAATGACAGTGACGCAACAGATTGTAATGGTCATGGTACCCATGTTGCCGGTACGATTGCAGGTTCAAGTTACGGTATCGCTAAAAATGCCAATGTCGTTGGAGTACGCGTGCTCAGTTGTAGCGGCTCAGGCAGTAACTCAGGGGTGATTGCCGGTATCAACTGGGTAAAAGATAATGCTCAGGGGCCATCGGTTGCCAATATGAGCTTAGGGGGAGGGGCATCACAAGCTACTGATGATGCGGTAAATGCAGCCGTTGCTTCAGGGATAACCTTTGTTGTTGCTGCTGGTAATGATAACACCAATGCCTGTAACTACTCGCCTGCACGGGCTGCAGACGCAATTACAGTAGGCTCTACAGCTAGCAATGATAGTCGTTCTAGTTTTTCAAACTATGGTACTTGTTTAGATATTTACGCGCCAGGTTCAGGTATTACCTCCGCGTGGTACACGTCAAACTCCGCCACTAACACTATCAGTGGCACCTCTATGGCGTCTCCCCATGTTGCTGGTGTAGCCGCACTGTATCTTGATGAATCACCTTCTCTTACACCAGCTCAAGTTGATGCGTTGCTTTCAAGTCGAGCTACAGCAGGGAAAGTCACAGATGCCAAAACGGGCTCGCCCAATGAGCTGCTTTTCGCGCTTGATGGTGCAGGTGGTGGATGTGGCAATAACTGCCCAGTAGAAGAAACTGAGTTGACTAATAATCAAGGGGTCGGCGCAAGTGGCGTGACAGGTTCTGAAACGGGTTACTTTATCGATGTACCTGCAGGTATGAGTACGTTAGCAGTAAATCTTGCTGGCGGTAGTGGCGATGCAGATCTCTATCTACAGCAAGGCAGCATGCCGACACAAAGTAGCTATCAATGTCGTCCCTATGAAAGTGGCAACAATGAATCTTGTAGCATCAATAACCCAGCTGAGGGTAAATGGTATGTGATGTTACATGGGTATAGTAGCTACGCTGATACGACACTGACCGCAAGCTATTCTAGTGGCGGTGGAGGCGGTAGCTGTACCGGTACTAACTGTTTAGAAAATGGCGTAGCAGTCACTAATATCAGTGGCGCTAAAAATTCTGAATCAGCTTATCAAGTCTATGTGTCTGCCGGCTCTCAGCTCTCTGTGGTGACAACAGGTGGCAGTGGTGATGCCGATCTCTATGTAAAAGCAGGGAGTGCGCCTTCGACAGCCAGTTATGATTGTCGCCCTTATAAAAACGGTAATGAGGAGAGCTGCTCAATTACTGTTAGCCAATCTGGTATGTACCATATCATGCTAAGAGGTTATCGCGCGTACTCAGGCCTTACGCTAACAGCTAGCTTTTAAGTTTATTGCTAACTGTGAATAAATCAAGTAATGATAAAGCCCTATAAATTAGGGCTTTTTATACTGTTACGCGTTTATTCAAGGGATTTGTTGGGCCTAATAATTAGCATCTAACCTCATAGCAAGCAGTACAAATTTTGCCAAAATGTCTATTACTCTGTTTACTCCCATCGGTTTTGTGTAAAATTCGCTTCAATTATCAAGATAGTAACTCAATGAGCATTAATGCAGCCTCAAGCCGATCCATTTATCGTCCCTAAATGTCATGAAGAGATTGAAATCCTGTTCAAGGACGAGCATATACTTGTGATCAATAAGCCAAGCGGTTTGTTGAGTTTATCGGGAAAGCATCCACTTAATATAGATTCTGTTCATCATCGCCTAGTGAAGGACTTTCCAACTTGTACCTTGATCCACAGGCTAGACTTTGGCACATCCGGTGTCATGTTGCTTGCCATGAATAAGCAAGTTAACGCCTTATTATGCAAGCAGTTTAGCGAACGTAGAGTTGCTAAACGCTACACCGCTTTATTGCATGGCAAACTTAAGTTAAATGAAGGGATTGTTGATGCTGCTATTGCTAAAGATATCGATAACTTTCCGCTAATGAAGATTTGCCAAGACACAGGCAAGCCAGCTCGCTCTAAGTTTCGTGTGTTAGCGCATTTCACTCAATCTCCTAATGATAAGTTTTATGTCGATGATGTTAGAGCGGGTAGCAGGCAAGTGACGCGTGTTGAGTATGAGCCTGTTACTGGACGTACTCATCAGCTGAGGTTACACAGCCAACATCTTGGTCACTCTATTTTAGGTTGTGACCTTTACTCGCCTGATGAAACTTTTTTTATGGCTAGTCGATTAATGTTACATGCTCAAGAGTTAACATTTGAGCACCCAATCAGCTTAACGCCTATGGTAATAAAGTGTAACAGTCCGTTTTGATACTTATAGCAACTTAACTTTCACTACTGCTCACCACCAAAAAGTAACCTACTGATTTTGCACGATTAATTGAGTGAGCTTCATCAGCCAGAGTTTTTTATTTGTGATAAAACCTCAAAAAACTCTTATCAAACCATTATGAATGAGCAGCGCTTTCGTAAATCAGCCAAGATACGCTAGCGCTGAATGTATTAGCTTTGTTAATATTGCGCAACTTGTTGTTAAGCCTAGGCAGTCGAAGCACTCGAGTGCGAGTTTATTGAGTGTGCACTTTCGACTGAGCTTCATCTTTTTGGGGTTAACTTCATCTCAAGTTTTTCAAATCGTCAAATTTAAACAGCGCTAACAATAATAAAGGAATAGATATGTATCGAGTTATGGCCACTGGCTTAGTAACTGTTTCTCTGCTTGGAGCAGGTGAGTTACAAGCAAATCAATTTGTATTGAGTAAACATGCAAAACCAATTTCACAGGCTGTAAGCTTAGCGCTGGATCCCTATCAGGATAGTTTCTCTGGTAGTACTGACATTAAGATCCAAGTTGTTGAGAAAACGAAAGTTATTCAGTTAAACGGTGTTGATTATACCGCAACTAACATTCAACTATCTGGCGAACAGTCCTGTGATATGACCGCTAAAATGCTAGATACAGGCATTGTCAATTTGATATGTGATACCGACATTACGCCAGGTACTTACCAACTTCACTTGGATTTTACCGCACCGTATAATCGTCAAGCTGTAGGTCTATATAAGACAATAGATGCAGGCCAGCCCTATTTATTTACTCAGTTTGAAATGAGTGACGCGCGCAGAAGCTTTCCTGTCTTTGATGAGCCTGAATATAAGATCCCGTTTCAAGTCACCATAACATCCCCAAGTACCGAGCAAGTGTTTAGTAATACGCCGGTAGTCAGCAAACAAGTGAGTGGGGACCAAACAACGCATGTTTTTGCTCAAACAAAACCGCTCCCTTCGTATTTAGTGGCATATGCCATTGGTCAGTTTGAATCAATTAAAGTAGAAGGGATGAAGATCCCTGGTAAAGTCATTACGACCAAAGGTAAAATCGGTTTAGCTAATTATGCCGCCAATGAGATGCCTGCGATCCTTGAACGTTTAGAGTCTTACTTTGGAGTTGATTACCCCTATAAAAAATTAGATTCTGTTGCGCTACCTGAGTTTCCGTTTGGCGCCATGGAGAATGCGGGTTTAGTAACATATCGTGAAGACATTTTACTGCTCGATGAAAGTACAGCTAATCAAAATACCAAACGTACTTCAGTATCAGTCGTCGCCCATGAACTGGCTCATCAGTGGTATGGCAATCTCGTCACCATGCAGTGGTGGAACGATCTCTGGTTAAACGAAGCATTTGCAAGTTGGATGGCCGCTAAGGTCACTCATGAACTTCATCCAGAGTTTGAGTCACATCTTAGATTGTCTAAAAATCGTGTTATGAGTATGGATGCACGTTTATCGACTAAGCCAATTCGTAAACCGATAAAAACAGAAGCGGATATCATGGATGGCCTCGGTCTCGCTTATAGCAAAGGTTCAGCCGTGTTATCTATGGTTGAAAATTGGATTGGTGAAGAGGAGTTTAAGCAAGGGATCCGTCAATATATTAAAGATAACGCATTTCAGAATACTACCGCAGATGACCTCTGGTCTGCGCTTTCTAAAGCGTCAGGTAAAGATGTCGGCAAAGTGTTAAGTACCTTTATTGAACAATCTTCCTATCCACTCATCAAGGTTAAGGTTAATGGTAAAACGTTAGATCTTTCTCAAGAGCGATTTGTATATTCAGGTAGTGAGGCGCCAGCACAACAATGGGTTGTCCCAGTATCTATCAAGTATGGTAAAGATGAGCGACAGATCACTCAAACCGTATTGTTAGATAGTAAAACAAAGCAAGTCACGCTTGAGTTTGAACCAGATTGGATCTATCCAGATGCGGAAGCTATGGGTTATTACCGTTGGTTATTAGATGACAAGCAGCTATCGAATTTGCTTAAAAATGCAAAAGCGGCGTTGACAGATAGAGAGCGTAAAGCGTTAATTTCATCAGCTGATGCGCTGCTTGATGGCGGTTTTATCACTGCAGGTGAACTCCTATCTCTTTTAGGAGAGTTTGTAGATGATGCGCATCCTCAAATTGTTTCATCGGCTTTGTCTTATTTACAGATCCAAAAAGATACCTTTATAGATGAATCTAATCGTGCTGAATGGGCAACATTTATTAGTGGGAAAGCGCAAAACGCGATAACTAAATATGGCAGTGTTGCTGTTGATGGTGAAAGTGCTGCGATCAGTAAACTAAGACCGAGTCTGATTTCTATTTTGGCATTTGAAGCTAAAGATAAAACGGTTATCAATGCCGCTAAACAAGCAAGTTTAGATTATCTTAATGAGAGTAAGCACTTTGATGCTTACTTGATTGGCACTCAACTCCAAATAGCTGTTTTCTATGGTGATAATAAGCTTATAAAGCAATTTAAAAATAAATTTGAGACCACTAAAAACCCGCAAATGCGCACAAAACTAATGTACGCATTAGGCTATGCAGCAGAGCCTAAAGCACAAAAAGCGATGCTAGATTATAGTTTAACGGATAAGTTAAATTCGCCAGATTTAAACTACATCATGTACGGTCAATCTTATACACCAGCAAGAAAAGCATTATTTAGAGATTGGCTGTATGCAAATTACCCAGCAGTGAAAGCTAAATTACCCCCATTTTCTGTTGCTAAATTGCCCAATTATACGGGCAGTGGCTGTGATGTTAAGGCCCTTGAGCGAACCAATGATTTCTTTACGCCTAAACTTTCAAGCTCGCCAGAGTTTAAACGTTCGTTAGCTAAGCTAAATGAGCAAGTGGGTAACTGTGTCAAACTTAAAAATAGAGAGCAGGCAAGTGTCGATGCTTTCTTGCAGAAGCTATAAGACTAATTTAGTGGGTTAATTAAAACCTGTGGTTTTTTTGAAAAACTCAGCGTTTCAACCTGTTCGATAATCTAAAAAAGCGAAGCTATCTAGCTTCGCTTTTTTATCTCTATCTGTTTAATTAGTATACATTTTGTTCTATCTTAACTTTCTTAAATGGCAATACTTACCAGTAAAAAATCAATTCATGATAAAGTGGTGTAACCATTTTATAGGAGATGTATTTACTCTATCAACCAGAAGATAAAATGAGATTAATATAGTCTGATTAATCTTTAGGCTTTAAATAATGCCTTAATGAACGAGGGTCGGTATGACCTGTTCGACCCATGATATACAGATGGTCTTTATCATTTTCATGTAGCTGAGTAACACAGCCGCTGCGCAAACTATGTGCGCCATAAAGATCTGAACTTAAGCCCGCTTTATGACAATACTTTCTAATGATTTGGTAAATATCATCACCGCGTAAAAAACCACTATTTTTTTGAACACCTGCATCCTGATCAAGGTCAGATTTTGCTTGAAAGTAGGGGCGTAGGCTTTCGCCATCACGTGACAGTGAACGAAAAAGATGTCCCTGTTTAATTTGTGATTCATCAAGCCAGAGCTTTACCGCTGACATGGCAGAAAATGGTTCGGCCTCAGGCAGATCTTTCCATTCTTTATGACCTTGTTGATTACTTTTAGAGTAAGCGAGTCGTACTTTGAGTTTATTACGTAAAAAATTAACGTGACTAACTTGAATGCTCGCGAGTTCTGAACGCCGAAAACCTCCCTGAAACCCAAGTTGAATTATCGCCTTATCCCTGGCTTTTGTTAATGTCTGCTTTTGGTTATCAATCGTCTGGATCAGCAGTTCAAGCTCATCATATAAAATAGGCTGTTGATCATAATCGCTAGTGACTCTTAACTGATTTCGACTCAAGCCTCTCATAACACGAAGCACTAATGGGTGTTCGGTAGGAGAATGAAAACCTGCCTGAATATGAAAAAATCGGATCGCAGCAAGCCTAGTCGTTAATGTTTGCTTAGACAGCTGCGCGCCTGTTTTTTGATTAATCAGCTCTTTTTGCTGACCAATAAAAGAGATGACTGAGCGGGGATCTGCCGGCAGGGTATTTAATCCATGTTGCTCGCAATATCGGCTAAAGATATTAAAGCTTGTTTGGTAAGCACGGCGTGTATTGTAAGAGATCTCATACTGAGTTTCACTCGCTGCACTTTTGAAGTCATCTAAGATAGAGATAGGTAGGGCTTGCTCTTCAAAAAACAGATTGTCTTCAGTTAGCTTTTGCTGGTGGCCATTATTTGAAACAAACGAATTTGGCAGATGTTGAGTTAACTTAGACATATTTATTCAAGAACCTTAATACCAATGTAATGTTCGTTTGTAGCAAGGATGCAGCTTTTTATAAGCCACAAATTATATCTAAATGGCATCACAGCTACCAGTGATAATCGTCATTATCACTGGTAGAAATTAACAGAAAGAGTATTAGAATAAATATCACACAGAAATAGTACTTATTGGTTTAATTATTAAACAAGTAAGTGTGACCGGGTATACTAAATGATTTTGTCATCTGAAAAATGTTTTTTTAATGGAATTGGCTTTTTTAGCAAGGGGTGAAAAAGATTGTCAGTTCAGGCAAAGCTCGATAACTTAACTGCATGTTTAATCGCCAATAAAATCAAAACACGTCATTAATAATGGTTGCACCATACTATTGAAGTAAGGGAGTTTGCTGGTACAATGTCGTCAATTATTGATGGGGTAAAGCAAGATTTTAGGCTGTCCAATTCGAATACACCGTTAAGCGAAATTGATAGAAGTTGATACTTGATGTATTTATCAGTAAAAATTCTACGGAGAAAATATGAGTTTGAAATACCCTTGGGTCTACCATGGTGAAGCACCAAAAGCTGGACGGAAACTCTTGTTGCTTGAAGAGTCTGAGTTAACCGTTTCACTGCCGTTGATCTTTAGAATTGTTCACCCAAGTGAACTTGATTTACGAAAAGATTGGTTTTCAGATTTAATTATCGAAATGGATAAAAGTGATAACCCAGAATATATAATTTTAATGGAGCGTTTACAGCAAGTGACCTTGAACAGAAAAAAACAAGGTACAGCTTTAACCCAATCACTCACGCTATTGAACCAGCAGCTAAATCTATACTTTAGCGATTATGGTTGGCGTATGGTTCGTAAAGAGTTATCACAAATAAAAAAACGTCAAAAAAAATCGCATATTGAACTTAGCAATGATCTGATAGTGAAAATAAAAATGTATATGGAAAAGGAGAGGTTTGATAGTTTTGATCAGGCTATTGATAATTTACTGACTGAAGCTGAGGCGATAAAAAAAGAAGCTGAAAATTGTTAGTGCTTTTTGGTCTGGCTTTAGTTAATCGAGCAAAATTGATTTATTATCAATATTGCTCGGAAGCTTTATGTCCCATCGGTTAAGCTCATATTCACTAAAAACAAATTGTCCCCGTGAGGGCGTTGAGATTGAGGGGAGCGTGCCTGTTGCAAAAAATTGATTCGCTTTGTTAGCCGCTTCGATTCCTTGTTGAGTACCACTGATCGTAAGCCCACCAATCGCTTTTCCCTTACCGATTGAATAGGACCAAAAAGCAAACATAGGAACAGTGCTATTTTGGCTCGTCCATTCACTCACCTCATCTAAGCTAATGTTATTACCTGATTTATCACTTAAAGCCGCATAGTTCGCCACTATAATAGCGTCATATTGTTGATCTTTTGATTCAGTTACCGATACTTTCCAGTCTACAAAATTCTTCTGTAATTTAATATCAATCTGAGTGCCTGCAATATTTTGATTAAACTTGTCATCAAAAGACGTTTCTAAAATTGCATAAGAGGTGGGGTTTGAATCCATTAACACTTTGATTTTACTTATATCAGGTAATATAGATTTGAGCATCATAACTGAGCGTTTAAGTAAGGGTCGCTCAAGTGCGCCACTTACTTTTTTATTGAGCTTAATATAGTGTCTAGGATTGGCATTGATACCTAAAAATATAACTGGGATATTAGCGTGATTTATCTTACTGCCAAGTAATTTTAACGCGTTATCGTCGGCAATCACCAATAGCTTAGGCTGTTCCTCGGAAATTAACTGCCAAGTTTCATCAGCAATTTTATCAAACTCTTCAAGTTTTTTGCGTTTAGTATCCATGTGATACTCACGAATACTATTACTTTTAATGGTGGCTAAAAATCCATCTCGATACTCCTTTACCCACGGGTAATCAAGATGATAGCTATGAACGAATACAATATCAGACGCCATTACTTCTGTAGATAGTGCAGAGAGCAGTAATGTAAGTATTGTTTTATTCATTTAAATAACCATCAGTAGTTAATACCAATCTGTATAAAGGCGCTTCTTAAACATAATTTATATCACGAATTAGCTGGACGAATGAATCAATTTGAAAATGAACTCAAATGCTTGGTTAGTTTGAATGTTTGTTAGGAAAGAAGAGAGCCGTGATTTCGTAAGGTATGTGTCCTATGACACGTTTGGCTTAATGCCGATTTACGTTTATCCGTTAGCTCTCTTGTTACAAAGCTTAGTCGAGATTAGTGCAAATTGAAATTTATGCTCAATAAAAACTATTCGTCAGATACCTATGAGTCCCTTTGTTTGTCTATGTTTTGTCTTATTCATGAAAGCTTTTTTGCTTTAGCTATTCACTTTACAAGTGTATCTTATCTCGTCAGTAAATGTTAGGCGATGATTTGAGACTGGCTATTACTTGCACCGCCATCGAACGACTAAATTCATTATTCTTTTTATGATCAGGTGACCAGCCAAGGATAAACCGATGAAAATCTGCCCAAGCTATTGAAAACAGACGTGACCATTCATTTTCAACTTCGCTAGCATCAATATTGTTTTTATGGCGTTGTAAAGCGGTATGTAAGGCTGAGAAATAGTAACTACAAAGTGCTTTATGTGAAGCTTCACACTCTTTATCTGTTAAACAACTGCCAATAAAGTAGACGAGGTCACGCATGCCACATCCACCACCTACATACTGGAAGTCGACTGCAGCGACTTGCGTAGAGTCTGTGTTGAAGCAAAAATTGGCAACTTTTGCATCACCATGTATTAGCGTCTTAAAGCGTGTGGAGTTAAGAGATTTATCTAGTAGAGGTGCTAGCCGTTTTATCTCACTGCTGGGCATGGCTTTATATTCGTCTTGTCGTGTTTCTAAATGCCAGTAACAACCCTTATCCCACAAGCCTTGTGGCCAATCTGCAGAAGGTGAGTCTTGCATAAATTTTCCATGAAAATTTGCTAACCACTTAATACACACTTTGGCTTGGGCGAGTGTTAAGGCTTGATGGCGGATGGGAAAGCCATGGAGGTCAAGATCGCTCAGCAAAATGGTATTAGATTTGTTAGCATCAAATGCTGAACCGTGAACTGACGCGGTTTTGAAGTTTAACACTTTGATATCAGGTGCTATTTCAGGTTGACCTGCAAGAACATCAATCTTATCTGTATTTTGAACTTGAATGAATTGTGGAATGTCATTTGCCAAGATACCAAAACAAGTTGGGACAGCGCAGCTTACCTCACAAAGGCTTGACCAGTACTGATACCAATTCGCTTCAACTTGATAAGAGATAAGTTTTCTAACATGTGATGTCTTCGTGCTCCAACCTCTTGGGTGCGAAGCATCAAGTATCTCTGTTGGTGGTAAAATATGTTTTACAATTATACTGTTAGGGCAGTTATCCTCACTGATTGAATAACGAACTATCTCCCCATAACCACTCCACAGTGCTTGTACTGTATGAGTGGCTTCTAGGCTATCGCATGCCATTGTTTGCTTTATAAACGTCTCTGTATTCAAGGTAAATCCAGCTTTTTTGGAGATAATAACTTAATTAGACCCTAAATTGTGATATTTGATTGTTGAGCTGTTCAGTTTGCTGGCCCGTATTTGTGATTGAGTCATTAACATGAAGTATTTGCTCAACACTTTCTTGTGCTTTATCACTGATTTTAATGATGTTTTCACTTACTTCTTGAGCGGTAGTATTCTGTTGATTAATAGCACTGGCTATTTCGTTGGTTTGAACTTGAAACTGGCCTAGAACTTGAGCGATGTTCTCAAAAACTTGAGTAATATCATTGCTATGAACTTTACTATTATTAGCTTCATTTTGACTCGTATCCATCACACTTACCGCCTTTGAGGCACTTGTTTGTAATTTTATAATAATGTCTTGAATACTGGCTGTAGACTCTTGAGTCTTAGATGCTAAAGAGCGTACTTCATCGGCGACAACAGCAAAACCACGGCCTTGTTCGCCCGCTCTTGCTGCTTCAATCGCAGCGTTTAAAGCCAGTAAGTTAGTTTGCTCTGCAATGGTTCGTATCACCTCTAGCACTGCTGAAATATTAAGGGCTTCTTTCTCTAACCCTTTAACAACCATTGAAGCGTCATTAATCTGCTCTACTAACTGCTCAATTCCTGCTACCGACTTGGCAACGACCAGCATACCTTCGTCAACGTTTTGCCCTGTTTGTTTAGCTAACTCATGCACCGCTTGCGCTCGACTAGCAACATGCTCGGAAGTCTGGGCCATTTCAGTTGCTGCTGCGACGACTGTACCTATTGCTTGTTTTTGACCATTAATATATTCCTGCGACAGTTCGATAGCCGTCTGTGCCGTAGAAGTTTCTAGCTTCAGGCCTGTCGCTGAATCCCTTGTACCATGAATGATTACTTGCAGTTGTGAAACAAAATTATTGAACGCGTTTGCAAGCACACCGAGTTCATCTTGTCGAGTTAAGGTTATTCTACGAGTAAGATCGGCTTGACCTGACGCTATATTTTCAAGGCCATGTACTAGAGTTTGCAGTGGTGCCAGTTGCCATCGACTATAAAAGGTTATCACGAGTATCATCAGTGCAAGTATGATAAAAGCCCTGACAGCTTCTTCTAGCTGGGCTGCATTGACTGGTGTTGAGATGGCGCTTTCAGGTAGCATTATGGCAACTTGCCAATCAAGGTATGGAGATTTAATTTTGATTGGCTGACTAAAAACCAGATATTGTTCTCCATGCCAGGTAACCTTTGCACCACGGACAGTGTCATTAAGCATAGCGGTTTGTAACTGTGCAAAACCTTGTGCCCCTGAATAATGCTTGTCTACATCTGCAATTTTGAGTTTGCTGCCTGTAAACTTACCCATATCAGGGAAGGCTACCGCAGTACCTTGTTCTGTCATCAGAAACGATTCACCAAGACCATTAATTTTCGCTATTTTCATCAGTTCCTGCGTAAACTCAGTCATTTGAATATCCATGCCGATACTGCCAATGAGTTTATTATTTCGATAAAGAGGTTCACGCATGGCAAGAGCAAGGCGGCCTGACAGATCCCGTTGAGGATCTTCAATATAGGAACGATTTTGGCGTAATAGATCGTCCCACCATGGGCGCTTAGACACGTTATAGTCATTCTCCAGGTAGCGGCCAAATTTATCAAAATACTCATTGGTGACCGCTGAGGAGAAGTAGGGGGTGACGATTAACGGATCGTTATCTGAGACTGATTTAATGTACTCAAGTAAGGTAACAATTGCTTGGTTATCTTCATAGCTTGCAGCCCTAATTTTTAGGCTTTCAATAGCATCTAACGTCGTTGGGTTCATAAAAAGCATGTCGGATTGTAATTTCTTCGTTTCTAAAATCCCGCTTAGTTGGGTTTTTACTCGCTCTAGCGCTAGCGTAACTTCTCTTTGGTAATACGCATTAGTGGTTTCTGTAACACGCTGAATATTCAACATCCCATTGATGAGTGTGATTATAAACAGTGCAATAGACAAACCTAAAGTGAGCTGGGCAACGAGGGAGCGCTTAATGAAAGTGAGCATATAATGACTCTATTATTATCTTTTAGGTATATTGTATACACATTATTGTGTTTGATTTCTAGCCTAATGCCTTAAAGAGTTAAACGTAATAGAGATGTATGATGCAAAGCTGGGGTTATATATAACTAAAAGGTTTAGGTTTTATGGAGATGAAAGCTGATATAATGCTTTAACACAACGTTTTAAATGACAAGCGTTATAATTATTAGATGAATTGTGTTTGGTAAAAAAGTTATGCCCAAATCAACCGCGTTACCAAAAGAGAAGAAGCTTACCGTCTTATGCCGAATAGAACCTGGATGTTTAGGGCCTGACGGTTTAGATCATATTGCTGACTTTTGCCGATTTGCTAATCAAGAATTAAAGCAAGTTGATAGTAACTTTATTATCTGGCTCCCTTTACCACGTTATGATAAATCACTTGCTGAAATGCAATATTCAGTCAATCAAAAACAGTTAAGTCATGACAAAGCTGCACAATATCTTGACCATTTTGGTTGTGATTTAGATGACTTTGAAGAACACTTCCATGAAAAACTCTCAGTGATGATCGATGAGTTCTTGGCTAAGATAAATCATTAGTTTTATTCTTAAATTCCTATAAACGCTTTGCCTTTTTACGGCTTTATCGTACATTATTCATTTATTATCATCTCAATTTAACGATTTTTTTTAAGGAAAAACCAATGGCCAAACATCTGTTAATCACTGGTGCAAATCGCGGGCTTGGGCTTACCATGGTTAAGCATTATCTTAATGATGGTTGGAATGTGACTGCTTGTTGTCGTGAGCCAGAACAAGCGCATGAATTAACTCAGATGCTTAATCAGTATGAAACACTTTCAGTTTTCCAATTAGATGTCACTGATCATGGCGCTGTTCAGCAACTTGCTGATAGCCTTAAGAATGATCCTATCGATCTGCTGATTAATAATGCGGGGTATTATGGCCCTAAAGGTGGTTACCTTGGTCAGACAGATGCCGATGAGTGGCGACGTGTATTTGAAATAAACACTATTTCACCATTAAAAGTACTAGAAGCTTTTCGTCATAACCTTAAGCAAACCCCTTCGTCAATTTTTGCTGTTCTTTCATCAAAGATGGGCAGTATGGGTGATAATAGCAGTGGTGGTGCGTATATATACCGTTCCTCTAAAGCCGCAATCAATGCTGTGGTTAAAAGCTTATCAATTGATCTCAAAGGTGAAGATATCACCGCTGTTGCACTTCATCCCGGCTGGGTTCGAACTGAGATGGGCGGGCCTAATGGACTTATAGACACTGAAGAATCAGTCACAGGTCTAAAGCAGGTTCTCGATCAGTTAAATATTGAAAATACGGGTAAGTTTTTTGATTTCAACGGTCGTGAGATCCCGTGGTAGTGGCGCTCTTTGCTAGATATAAAAAAGCTAACAGGCATTTACTGTTAGCTTTTTCTTTATCTAGGATAAAACCTAGGCAATTGCCTGTTCAGTGTTTATGTTTATTGAACTTGTGTTAAGTCCCTAAATCTTCAGCAGGGAAGGCTGGGGAAATACATTTTTTAACTTCAAAAGAAAAACCAAACTCTTCATTTTTATTTTTCGATATTTCTACTATCTCATAATCATTTAGCTCTACCACATTGGAGCCTGCAGATATTTGACAACGCGAACGGCTATCTGACTCTAATCGATAAGCAAATTGGGCGATTAAAGTTCTAACGGTTTTCTCATAGTTTGCGCGTACATCTTTATAAAGTTCCTCTTGAGCATCCTTCATTTCATCAGAGGTTAAAGATAAGCCAATAGTAATATCTTCTGCTTGGTTTCCTTTGAGATCTTTATCTATGGATTCTAGTTCTTTAGCTAGCTCAGCCTTGGCTGCTTTAGACAGCTCTTCATTAACAATGCCATTAGGATCTTTGAGATCTTCAGATAATTCACTATCTAAACTAGCAATTAAGACTAAGTGATACAGCACGACACTGGATAGCGCTAGTCGGATGATCATAGTGGTATAACGAAAATGGTTGTGATTAATCAGTCTTAACCCTTTAACGCCAAATGGTTTAAGTAGCAATAAGCCAACGAGATAAAAGGGGACTGCAACCTGTAACATCAAAATAGCGAGTGCGGTCATGGCGATAATCCATGCCGGTAAGTAAAGCAATATTGCGAAATTATGAGTGTATGAAAAATGGGTCGTTGCAACACCGACAACTTCATTAACAACTGACGCAGCACCAGCAATAGCAAAATTTGCGATAACAGCATAAAAAAGCAGTAATAGGGCTTTTCCTGACAAAGTATGCCATATCCGATCAAACAGTGGCCAAAACTCTAGTACTAATCCAAAAACAGTAATAATGGCAACTAAGCCAAGCGTATCGGACGAGATCAAAAGAGTAAGGGCAATTAGGTATAGCTTTTGAGCCGCAGTGAGCCTACCAAGCAGGCCACCTATTGCGGTTAGCGTTTTACTGAATAGCTCATAAACAACGACCAGTAATTTTTTAGGTTTATCGATAGCTTTTTTAAAGCGAATGCCTGTTTCTTCCTTCGGCAGTTCATTCATGATGGTTCAGATCCCTGTTATTCAACCCTTCAATTCAAATAGTAACCTCTAGTTAACATTTGCTCCATAGCTTTTACGTTGTTTGTGTTATCTCTTGATAATTATGGTTAAAAACTAGCCGTGTTTTTTTAGGGAGATTAAATTCACTGTGATTATTAGCTATGAGTTGCGTGAATAGACTTATCAAAGCTGTCTATCTATATACATATTGGTTAATTTTGGGTAGCTTAATCATCATAATTTCTCTGGAGATAACTATGATACAAACTCTATGCCCGGAACATTTTGATGATGTTATCTCGCTAGGCAATCAAGTTCATGGGGATGGCTACTTAGATAAATGTTCACTTGAAGCGCTTTATTTAAAAGGCTTTAGCCATGACATAAATGCTAACTTCGTTGCATACCAAGATGATCAGCTAGTTGGTTTTCGTTTGACTTATGCACCAGGTACCTGGCAAGTCGATAAGTGGTGTACCCCTGATGCTTGGGGCATAGAACTTGAACATGTGTGCTACTTTAAATGTAATACTGTCGCAGAGTCTTACCGTGGGGCTGGAATAGGCGGTAAACTACTCGCAGCTTCAATTGCTGCAACCAAGAGACAAGGTGCAAAAGCGGGTATCAGCCACCTATGGAAGCAAAGCCCAAATAATTCAGCCGTTAAGTATTTTACGAAAGCGGGTGGAATGCTTATTAAAGAGCATAAAGATCGGTGGAATGATGCGCTCGAGCATCCTGATTATGTTTGTGTTATTTGTGGTGATGATTGTCATTGTACAGCCTGTGAAATGTTACTTATTTTTAAATAACGTTTTGAACATCTTTTTAAGTATCTTTTTCAATAACAAGGCACGTTCATGACTCACAAATGCAGTGATGAGTTACATTTTGACCCTTTAGTTCATAGTTCTGCTGCAGGGTTAGACTGTCCACAATCATATTGGTCATCAACTGTTGAAGTCGCTAAGTCAGCGACTAGCCCGTTATGCAATGATATAAATACTGATGTTGCTATTATTGGGGCAGGGTATACGGGATTACTCACCGCATATTATTTAGCCTCAGAATTTAATATACGAGCAACTGTGGTTGAGGCCAATCGCGTTGGCTTTGGGGCAAGTGGTCGTAATGCTGGTTTTGTGCTCAAAGGTTCTGGCAGGTTAAGTTATAGTCAGATGGCTTCTCAATGGGGCCTTGAGGTAACACAGGGTATCTATAATGAGTTCACACAAGCTGTTGAGCGCGTAGATAATCTGATCGCAAAGCATCAGATAGCATGTGAGCCTCAAGAGAAGGGGTATTTAAAAGTCGCTCATAACCCTAAGGCGCTTGAACAACTCAAAAACGCCAGTAAGTTTATCTCAACTCATCTCGGTGGGCAGGCTGAGTATATTTCACAAGATAGATTTAAAAGCGAATTTATGCTGCATCATCAATCATTTGGAGCCCTACGCTTAAATGATGGTTTTGGGTTAAACCCGCTTAAATTAGTACTTGGTTACAAGAGTGCGGTAGAGTCACTTGGCGTTGAGATCCATGAAGGCTCTTGCATTAATAAGTGGACGACGGAACATGGGCTGCATAAATTAATTACCTCTAGGGCACAAATTACTGCTAAGAAAGTCGTTACAGCTGGAAATGCCTACACCCCGCAACACTTTCATCAAGCCGTAGACAACCGGTTTTTACCCATTTTGAGTAATATCATAGTCACTAGGCCCTTAACTTCTGATCAACTTGAGCAGGCTGGCTTAAATACCCATCAAGTAACAATGGATACAAGAATTTTAAAGTATTACTATCGGTTACTGCCTGACAATAGGCTACTTTTTGGTGGGCGCGGCGCCATTTATGGTAAAGATGCATCAAACCCTATCTACGCGCAGCGACTGAAGTATGCCTTAAACCAATGTTTTCCATGCTTGTCTAATATTCCAATTGATTATAATTGGACGGGATGGATTGCAGCCGCACTTGATGATATGCCTCATGTATATGAGAACGATGGCGTAAGCTATAGTCTTGGGTATTGTGGTTCAGGGGTTTCTTTTAGTGCACAAGCTGCCTATCGAACAGCACAAAGGATCGCGGGAAAGCAGATCCCTAAATTGCCGCTCTATAATAAACCATTACCCAAATTCCCCTTAGCAAAACTTCGTCGCATAGGACAATGGGGCTATTATCATTATGGCTGGCTTAAAGATAGGTATACTTAGCGATTAATCAACTGTGTTTCCAGCTTGTCTGTTAGCTCTGTCAGTCATCCTTTTCATTAACTCATAAGAGCTATCGTCATAGGGGGGAACAAACATATCTTGTTTAAATATCTGTTCTGCTCCTCCTAGCAACTTATTGATTGGTGCGAGTGATGATGCTGGCACCATAGATAGTTCTTTTGACACATGCGTTTGAACTTCTTTACTAATAAAGTAGTTCGCAAAAATTTCAGCAGCTTCTAATTTCTTGCCACTTAAGCCCTTTACAAAGTTAATGGTATCTAACCAAGCCATATGTCCCTCTTTAAAGTCAATGAGTTGCCAGTTTGCGCCTTGTGTATTTTGAGATGTGATTTAGTGACTTATTCATTTAGACGCATTGTTACTAAGTCGGATTTAAAACCACTCAATAAGCATAGTTGAGCATTTTTAAGTTTGAAATTTTGCACAAAATAGTGCGTAAATTATGTTCCCTTGCTATTATTAATGGCTGTAAAAAAGAGGGGGATAAAATGAAGTCAAAGTTAGATAAGATGCTCACAACTCATGAGAAATTAGTCCACTCTGAGGGAGTAAAAATTATTTCTCATACTCAAAGAGATGTTGAGGAGTGGGTACAACATACCGTCATGATTGAAGGTTGTGATGCGCCATTTAAATTCAGGAGACCTAAGAAGTTCAAATGTTTAAAAGGCAATAGGGTGAACATGACCTATTACCCTGAAACAGAGAAGGTTGCAGGATTTGATATCGAAGTAATGAAAGTGGTTCGGATCAAGCGTTACTAGCTAATAAAATTTACAGTTAATCAGTAGTTATCCAGGTTTCGGCCATAAGCTTAAAATTAAGTAAACCAGTCATTCTCACTAGATTAGCCGCTCACGCAATCAAATTTGTGACATACCAATACTTTTTCAGTACATAAGACATATGCGTCTAACATATTAATTGCTCATTAAGTTCCTATTCAGCTTGAAACCACTAAGATCCGCCTATTTACGGCTCATGCCGATCGTAGTAATCTATTAACAAAATAATTACAATCAAGGTGTTTTGATGAAGAGAGTATTATTAGCAACTGGAATTTTTATTTTTCATGCATCAGTAGCGGCGTCAAATGTTGTTATTGATAAAACCGGTGTAGATGAAAAAGACTATATCTTTGATATGCATGAGTGTACTGAACTCTCCCAGCAGGCTCAAAAGCAACAAGCTGAAGGTGGAGTAGTATCTGGTGCGGCTAAAGGCGCGGCTTTAGGTGCTGCTGCTGGTGCAATTTCTGGTGGTTCAGGCACAGATGGTGCTAAAACAGGTGCAGCTATCGGTGTCGTTGGTGGCGCTTTAGGAAGAAACCGCTCTAGCCGTCAAAATGAAGCTAGCCATGAAGCAGAAAAACAAACGATTGTTAAAAACTGTATGGTAAATCGTGGCTATGTGGTCCTAAACTAATCGCGATGAGCGAGTACATTTTCTCTAAAACCCTTAACTTAATTCGCTAACAGATAAGTTAACCGGTTTTACTTAAAGCCTGCTTTTAGCAGGTTTTTTTGTACTTGAATTTCCTTACTAAGCTCTACCTCATTCGAAAGTTTGAATGGTTAATCGATTAAGCTGAGGTTCAGTTAGCGTTAGACATAATGACTTTAACGGGTTGCCATTCCTTATATAGAGGTCACTAATGGGTGTATACAACAAAGCTAATTCAACCATGTACCAAACTAGATATTCTGATTGTGTTCATGCTCGTGCAAGGGCTGCTAATGCGGTCAGACAGGTAGATTGTGAAAGTATTAAACAGGGTATTAATACTATGCTCACCCTGTCTCTGTCTACCATGATGGATTATCATCAGAATGCAAAAGAGGTGTCAGTAAGTGCATTACTTAAACATAAGGCCGAAACGCTCTCGATGTATCGCAAGGTGATATGTTTAAATTTAGCGCCAAAAGAGGAGGCAATACTACTTGGTTATATACAATATAACATTACGGCCTTAGATGATGCCATTAAGACGAGTGTTACTAAAGCAAATATCTATCAAGTTTGAACAAAATAACAGAGATTAATACACACCTTAGCTATTAATCTCTGCTTAGTGAGTCAGCATGACTTTATCAACTATCCTGACTGCCCATCTGTGATTGAATATAGTTTTGAATCCCTATTTTATCTATCAAACCTAAATGTTGCTCTAGCCAATAAATATGATCCATCTCAGTATCATCAAGCAGATCTTCAAGGATTTCACGGCTAATATAATCTTGCTCTTTTTCACAGATACCTATAATTTCTCTAAGACTCGCAGCAACTGTTCGTTCGGCTTCAAGATCATTTTCTAGCATCTGTTTTACATTATCTCCCACATGGATCGCTTGTCTTGAAGCTGTATCAGGCGTCCCTTCAAGAAAAAGAATGCGCTCAGTGATCCTTTTTGCATGATCTAGCTCTTCTAGATGTTCATGCTCAAGTTTTTCATGAAGTTTATTAATCCCCCAGTCTTCATACATTTTTGCATGCGCTAGGTACTGATCCATAGAGGTCAACTCTAGGGTCAGCTGCTTATTTAAGTTGTTGATAACATTCTGAACACCTTTCATGTTAATCCTCCATCATAGATTGTTGATAATTTTCAATACCTGTTGTATCAATCAAGAATTGTTGCGACTCAATCCAGTCTAAATGGTCCTCTTCACCATTGAGGATCTTTTCGAGTAATTCACGACTAATATAATCCTCTTCGACCTCACAGAGAGCAATTGCATCTCTTAAAGCTGCAATCTGTTCTATCTGCAAGTCCATATCACATTGGATCATCTCTGCAGTATGTTCACCAATGCGGAGCTTATTGAGTTGCTGCAAATTAGGTAGTGCTTCTAGAAATAAGATCCGCTCGATCAGATCATCGGCTTGTTTCATATCAAGTATCGATTTTTCGTATTCCTTTTCGTTTAACTCCTCTAATCCCCAGTTTTTATAGATCCTTGCATGTAAAAAATATTGATTTATAGAGGTGAGTTCTAGCAACAACATCTGATTTAGTACACTCGTGACTTTACTCTTACCTTTCATCAGTCGGCTCCCATTGTTAATCACGCCATTTATTATCTATAGGCTTTTTTATCCATGAAGTAGTTGCTCGATATGAATAAAGGACAGCCAGCATAAAAAATTGATCTACATCAAATAAATAATAGGACAACTAGCGTGAAGAATTAGACTAAATAAGTCTATTAGGGAGGATTATATCTACCTGAAACATAAGCAATTTGTAACACGAAAGAGAGCGATTCGTATTCGCTGTGGGATATGGCGTGTACAGTGAAACAAGCTCATTTAACCTAAACTTCACGAACCTACTTTTTGTACCTAGGCGGCATTATTTAATCGAGTTTCTTACTGATATCATTGAGCAGTTGATGAGCCATTTTACAGTCTCTGTCGCCCAGTAAACTCATCCCATCAAGCAGCCATTGAGCTAACTTAGGATCTTCATTACTGTTTATTTGCATGAGCATATTACGTGTTCTACTTTTAAGTGCTTGTAATTGACCATCTTCAGCCTTAGTACTTATGGAGCGCAGCCTATTGTTAACCTGACTTAATGCATAGCTATATACCATGACTGCTTGTGCCAAATTAAGTGACGGGTAATCAGCATGAAGCGGAACATATGAGTAGAGATCACATATGGCTAATTCACTATTGGTGAGTCCACTGGATTCTCTACCGAAAAGAAGGGCAATTCGATTAACTGATCCAGCTTGATTAACTAAAGTTTCTTGTAAAGATTCTGGTGTTAAAAACTGCCTAGGTGTTCCCCGTTCCCGCGCAGTAGTCGCTATGAGTTGATCGAAGTTATCCCGCAAAGCTTCAACAGAACTCACCACTTTAACATTATCGAGGATATCTGTAGCACCATGGGCTAACCAATGCGCTTCTTTTTCAAGATGAAGCGTTGAATTGACCAGTATGAGCTGGTCAAACCCCATGGTTTTTATCGCACGTGCTGCTGCGCCAACATTAGCTGGGCGAGTAGGTTCTACAAGTACAAAAGATAACGGCATATATTCAGCATAGTAACGAGATATTAAGGCGCAACATTTTTACTTGTAAGGCAGAAAAAGTAAATGAATAACTAAAATAATTTTATTGTAAGAGCCTTTGCCAATACGCTATTGAACAGCTTGATAGCGAAATAAAAACGTTTTGATATATCAACCTAGATGGATAATCAAACAAGCAGTTACATTCATGCAATTTAACATAACAAGCGTGAATTGAACTTGCATTACTTACAGTAATAACCTGTACCTGTTATGATTAGTCATTGGCAAAGAATGCCACGTAGACCACTACGATTTTTACAATTGGATGTAACTCATGCAACTTTCTCTTATTGCTTGTTCTTGGATAAGGCGATACACACCACTTACAACTATTTTCATTGGCTGTGTCATTTCAATATTCCTCCCTGCGAATACTTCAATAGCCAGCGATACTAAATACAAGCAAGATCTATTCAGCCAAGATAAAGAACTTGTCATTGCAAACTCAAAAGCGTGGAAACCGTTTTCATATATAGATAAATATGGCGAACCTCAGGGGATGTTGGTCGACTTTTGGAAAGAATACGGCCGCGTTAACGGGGTAAAGGTTTCCTTCCTGCTCACTGATTGGAATGACTCTTTACAGTTAGTACGGCAAGGAAAGGCTGATCTGCATGCTGGGCTACTTTGGTCAGAGTCGCGGGATGAGTATCTAAACTACTTAGATGGCATAGTTGAAATTGAAACCCAACTGTTTTTTTCTTCATCTTTATTGGGCACTGATGTAGACACTTTTCTTGAGTCTGGCAAACTTGGTGTTGTGGCTGGCGGCTATGAGCAAAGTTATGTCTTTCAACATTTTCCTGAAGCAGAAGTTGTTAGCTATAAGAATAATGAAGAGATGATTCAACGTGCTTTTGCAGGTGATATCAAAGCGTTTGTGGCAGACTTTCAAGTAGCTAACTTTTATCTCTATACATCTGATAGCCCAGTACGTTTTTCTCCTGTGAAGCACCTCTATACAGGCTTAGTAAGGCCTGCTGTACGGGAGGACAGCTATCATTTACAAATGGAATTGCGACAAGGGCTGAAAAACTTATCTCAAGTAGATTTAGATAGAATCACAGCAAAGTGGATACATGCAGAAACTGTCTATCCGAAATACCTTCTTCCTTTAACACTTTTCTGTATTGTAATAGCAGTCATTACGTACATAGTACACTTACGACGTGCCGTATATATGCGTACATTAGCCCTGAGTGCGCTAAATGAAGAACTCAATCGATTAGCGCGTACAGATGAACTAACGGGGATTAATAACCGTCGCAACTTTATGGAGCAGTTACATAAGCGTTGTATTTCTGACTCGTCCGTATTATCACTGATACTTTTTGATATTGACCATTTTAAATCGATAAATGATAACTTTGGTCATCCTGCTGGTGATAAAGTCATTCAAGACATTGTTAAAAGGGTAAGTGATGTTTTACCAAAGCAGAGTATTTTTGCCAGAGTCGGTGGTGAAGAGTTCTGTGTACTCATTACTAACCTAGGTGTCAATGAAGCTGAAATGGTCGCAAAATCGGTGCAAAACATCGTTTCATCTCAATCTATTCTAGTTGATAACACAGATCATGATGTGACGATAAGTCTTGGCGCAGTGCATTGTGGAGCAAAGAGGGTAGACGCGCAAAAGTTAATAAATCTTGCCGATAAATTGATGTATAAAGCCAAATCAATAGGAAGAGACAATTATCAATTTCAAGCGTTAAATTAATTGCTCTATGAGTTTAGAGCGAGACATCATAAGTACAAAAAAGCCAACCGAAAGGTTGGCTTTTAAACGCTTAAGCTTATAAAACTAATATTCTATAAGCTTACATGAGCAGTTTACTTTGCAGTCATTAGTGCTACAGCATTATCGAGCATACGGTTACTGAAACCCCACTCGTTATCGTACCAAGCCATAACTTTAACTAAACGGCCGTTTACACGAGTTTGTGTTGCGTCAAAGTTTGACGAGAACGGGTTGTGGTTAAAGTCGATAGAAACCAAAGGCTCTTTGTTCACTGCCAAAACTTCATTCATTGGCGAAAGTGAAGCTGCACTTTCGATAATTGCGTTAACTTCTTCAACAGTAGTGTCACGCGCAGCGATGAATGATAGATCTACAAGAGAAACGTTCACGGTAGGAACTCGAACCGCTAGGCCGTCAAATTTACCGGCTAATTCTGGAACAACAAGACCCACAGCTGCAGCAGCACCTGTCTTAGTTGGGATCATTGACATTGCAGCGGCACGAGCACGTCTAAGGTCTGTGTGATAAACATCTGATAGACGCTGATCGTTCGTGTAAGCGTGAATAGTCGTCATCAAGCCAGACTCAATACCAATCTCGTCATTTAACGGCTTAGCGAATGGCGCTAAACAGTTAGTAGTACAAGAAGCATTTGAAATAACAGTCATGTCAGCAGTGATTTCATCGTTATTTACACCGTAAACAACAGTAGCATCAACATTCTTACCTGGTGCAGAGATAAGTACTTTTTTAGCACCTGCATCTAGGTGAGGCTGAACAGCTTCTTTAGATGTGAATATACCAGTACATTCAAATACCACATCAACATTGAGCTCTGCCCATGGCAGTTTTGATGGGTCACGCTCAGAGAAAGTTAGAATCTTATCTTGGTTCACATAGATAGCTTCATCATCGTTTTCCACTTTTGCATTGAAACGACCGTGAACGGAATCATACTTAGTTAGGTGTGCATTGATTGATGCATCGCCGAGATCATTGAGTGCAACGATTTGGATTGGGTAATCCTTTTCGCTTTCATAAAGTGCACGTAAAACATTTCGTCCGATACGGCCATAACCGTTAATTGCTACGCGGATAGTCATCTGATATCCCTCTAGTGATTGGAAAATTATCTACTGGTAGTAAAATTACCAAACTGACAGCCACCGTCAAGTAATATCCTGTTTTTAGCGGCTGAATGGTTAACATAATCGCTTTTTCTTTTACATTGGTCATGTTTTTTACAAAAAACGACCATCGCTTTGTAAATATGCACCGTTATGGCATACATATTTCTATGAAAGAAAATGGCACAAATAGCCTCAGATATAAAATATAACCCATATTGGACAAAGCGAAATAAACGGGTAACTTTATAGTCAAAATTAAGGGGAGGGGGCACGTTGTAACTTTGCTTTGATTGAACTATTAGCAAAGCCACCGTCTTCAATCACATCGACAAGCTCTTCAGCTTGGTCATCTAAAAACTGCATTAGTGACTTATCTCCCCCAAGGAGGGCTAACATTTTCTGTTCGGAGACACTTTGCTTGGTCATAATGACATTGGCACGTGACAGTAAATAGGTGAGTTCGAGATCATTGAGTTTGCGATAGTTGTTAGATAAGCCCAACAACCAGTCTGGATTGAAGTTATCCTCATGACTTAAATCCAACACTTCTAGGTAAATGTCATTAGATTGTTTCGGATCAAACTTTTGGTAATAGGAAGCAATTTGAGACAAAAGTTGAATGTCCTTTATTTTGCCGTCCTTTTGCGCTTTTAGCACAACCTTTTGAGCGTTTAAATCATTAAAACGAGTCCAGTGATAAAAGGCTAAGTAAAAATCTTCACTGTTTTTTGTAGAGTCTTGCATCTGCGCAAGATTTTGGGCGCTTAATCCAAAAGCGCGAACACGATCGTTTGTTCTTTCAGGATGCAATATATGCTGTACGCCAGCAGCAAGCTCAATACATTTATTATACTTCTCTAAGTTGAGCAAGTGTTGGTATAACTGTTCACCTGTTGGTGATTCGGTAAATTTTAGTTTAAATCTTTTGCGTATTAGATCGCCTTTCTCATATCTACACCAGCTATCAGCATGAATATCGTTACAAAGTTCAGGATTATTTTTACATATAGTTCCTGTATCTGGTTGTTTTTCGCAGCCCAAAAGGCTCGAAAATGCGACAAAGCTAATAAATGATGTAATTATTACAAAATTTCTAGTCAAAATAGGCTCCAAGCCACTTTTTTGCTAATAAAATTACAGCGTTACAAAAAATATCTTGCTAGCCTGAAAGGCTACTTTTCATTACAATAGCGCCGACCTAAAGGGTATTCCACCCCTTATAATAAACTAAGTATTGGTCTTTTCTTTTTGTTACTCAATCATTTCTGTAAAAAAATACAGGAAAGTGAGATAAAGGATTTGTAAATGAGCGCTGATAAACACCTACAAAGCTGGCAAGAACGTTTCGAAATGGCAGAGGCTATGCAGCCTTTGCTTGGTAAGTTGTATCGTAATCAAGGTGTCGAAGTCGTTCTATACGGTAAGCCGCTACTCAATGCCTCTACCATTGAGATCATTAAATCACACCGTCTGGTTCGTCGTTTTGTCGGCTATAAATTAAGACTACGTGAAAGCTTTCCTTTTGTTGAAGCACTCAGCAAGTTAGCTGTTAAGCAATGCAAAGTCGATATCGGTAAACTTGCGATTAAATACTGGCAAGAAAATGACGATGCTAGCGGCATTGAAGCATATATGAGCCGCGAATTAGCGTCTGCAATCGACCACGAAGATACTCAAGAAGCTAAAGACGTTGTGCTTTATGGCTTTGGTCGTATAGGCCGTTTACTTGCTCGTTTGCTAATAGAAAGAACTGGTGTAAGTAATAAGCTACGCCTTCGCGCTATCGTATTGCGTGGTGGCCGTAAAGGTGATTTAGAGAAGCGCGCAAGTCTCTTACGTCGTGACTCTGTTCATGGGCCGTTTAATGGTTCAGTTGAAGTTGACGAAGAAAATAATGCGATTATTGCCAATGGCACATATATTCAAGTTATTTACGCAAACTCACCAGATGAAATTGATTACACTAAATACGGCATTAAAGATGCGTTAGTTGTAGACAACACTGGGATCTGGAAAGACGAAGATGGGCTTGGTTTGCACCTTAAATCTAAAGGTTCAGCTAAAGTACTGCTTACTGCCCCTGCAAAAGGTCAGATTAAAAACATTGTTTACGGTGTGAATGAAGCGGATATTCTGAGTGAAGATAAGATTGTATCAGCAGCAAGCTGTACAACTAACGCTATCACACCCGTTTTAAAGGCGATGAATGATAAGTATGGTATTACCAATGGCCATGTTGAAACAATTCATTCATATACCAATGATCAGAACTTAATCGATAACTATCATAGCGCTGACCGTCGTGGTCGTAGTGCGCCACTCAATATGGTTATTACTGAAACTGGCGCTGCTAAAGCAGTTTCTAAAGCGTTGCCAGTATTAGCCGGTAAGCTGACTGGTAATGCTATTCGTGTGCCGACGCCAAATGTCTCTATGGCTATCATTACGCTAAACCTTGATAATGAAACCACTAGCAAAGACGCGGTAAACCAATACCTACGTGATATGTCTCTACATTCTGAATTACAAAATCAAATAGACTTCACTGAGTCTACTGAGATTGTTTCATCAGATCTTGTTGGTTCTCGATATGCGGGTGTTGTCGATTCACACGCGACTATCGCAGAGGGCAACCGTGCGATTCTTTATGTATGGTATGACAACGAGTTTGGCTACAGCTGCCAGGTAGTCGGTGTTATGCAAAAGATGCTTGAGCTTAACTATCAGTCTCTACCAAATGGCTAAGAGTCAGTAAGCAATTAAAAAGCCTCGTTTATACGAGGCTTTTTTGTTTCTGCTGTTTAATCGCCCTAAAATGTCTTTTAAATGACCTTAGTTTTATAGCGCATCAATTGACGCACTAATTTATTTTCAGATAAATTAGCTTAATTGAACACTGATTAAACGTAAGTTTGTCTATTTTTGACCACTATGATCGTTTTAGCATCAGTCAGTTAAAAAAGCGCATTTTTAGTAGGTATCTTGATTGACTCTGTGGAGTAAATCGGTAGAATGCCATTCCGCAGTCAAGGGAAAGCTTCTTAAGAAAGAACTTGCTGCAAAGCCTTCTTGTAAAGTTGGCTAGATAGATAAGATTGCGACATTAGCTCAGTTGGTAGAGCGATACCTTGCCAAGGTATAGGTCATCGGTTCGAACCCGATATGTCGCTCCAATCTATTAAAATTGTGGCGCGATGGCAGAATGGCTATGCTGCGGATTGCAAATCCGTCGATCTCGGTTCGACTCCGGGTCGCGCCTCCACGATTTAGAGTTTGGTGAGTATCTTTTAAAGATACAGTACTTACTACCAAGAGTACGTTTCATCAAGGTCAACAGTTTTGCCCGAGTGGTGGAATTGGTAGACACAAGGGATTTAAAATCCCTCGCTTAATAGGCGTGCCGGTTCAAGTCCGGCCTCGGGTACCATCATTTAGGCCCTAACGAAAGTTAGGGCTTTTTTGTATCTAGCGCATAAGCAAGATTTCCCCTCCCACGATACTCTTTATAGGACACGCGCCAGTTAAAGTCTGAAGTTAAGAAGTTAAGAAGTTAAGTACCATTAATCGGTTCTTGGTTTATGTCAGTTTTTTTTGTGCCTGTACATAAAAGCCAGTTACAAAATCCCACACTACTCTTTAAAAACCACATGCCGATTCAAGCTTGGGCTTGAGTGAGTCAGGGGCTTAGTTCACCTCTTATATATCTTAGTTTGCTGAACGCTCTCTTCATTGTTGCATTAAGATTCAGAACCAACCGCTTTAGAATTAACAGATATACAATCTTTTAAATATTGACGGTTTAATTCATTTTTCGTTAAAAATTGTTATTTATTTTGCTTGTTATCCCAATAATAAAGTATTTTCTCTACCAGTATGAAAACTCACTACCAGTGTCTTTGTTTGAATGGTATAAAGAGAGCCTAATAACCCCCTACACACTATTTTAGGAAAGATCTTATGATATTTAGCCAGGTTGAACTTGCTCCAGCAGATCCCATTTTAGGCCTTACTGATGCATTTAAAGCCGATACAAGGAAAGGTAAAGTAAACCTTGGGGTTGGGATCTATAAAGATGAGTCAGGTTTAACCCCAATACTAAGATCGGTAAAACTGGCGGAAGAGAAATTGCTCTCATCAGAGAAGAGTAAAAGCTATCTTGGCATCGAAGGTGTTGAAGCATACAACCGTGTTGTTCAAGAGTTACTTTTTGGTGCGACGCACGATGTAGTAACAGCTAAACGTGCGCTAACAGCTCAAGCGCCTGGCGGTACAGGCTCACTACGAGTAGCTGCAGAGTTTTTAGTCCGTAATACAGAATCTAAAACAATTTGGGTCAGCAACCCAACCTGGGCCAATCACCAAAACATTTTTAAATCTGCAGGGCTTGCCATTAAGCAGTACCGTTACTATCAAGCTGAGACCCACGGAAAAGACTTTGAAGCAATGCTTGAAGATCTTAAGACCGCAAAAGCGGGAGACTTGGTCTTATTACATGGTTGCTGTCATAACCCGACAGGGATTGATCTGACTGAACAAGAGTGGCACACCATTGCAGATCTGTGCTTATCACAAGGTTTGGTGCCATTATTTGATTTTGCTTACCAAGGCTTTGGTGCTGGGGTCGATGAAGATGCTCAAGGGCTAAGAATCGTTGCAGCTAAAGTACCTGAACTGCTTATTGCTAACTCTTTCTCTAAAAACTTTGGCCTTTATAACGAACGCATTGGTGCCGTAACCCTTGTTGGTGATACGACAGAAAGTGTTACTAAAGCTTTTAGTCAAGTTAAAAGCACTATTCGTGGTAATTACTCAAACCCGCCTGCTCACGGTGCATTGATCGTGAGTACTATACTCGGCGATGATGAGTTGAAGCAGTTATGGGAATCTGAGCTTAGCGAGATGCGTGAGCGAATTGCTCAAATGCGTAGCTTGTTTGTAGAGTCATTGAAGCATGAAGGCGTGACACAAGATTTCAGCTTTATCTCAAGTCAAAATGGCATGTTTAGCTTCTCCGGATTGTCTAAAGCGCAAGTGACACAACTAAAAGATGAACATGCGGTTTATATTGTTGGCTCTGGACGCATCAGTGTCGCTGGTATGACAAAAGAAAATATGCCAGTGATCTGCAAAGCGATTGCTGCAGTTTTATAAAAGTTTAAAGGTAGAGTCTGCACTCGGTAATACTCAATAAAAAGGACAGCTTAAGCTGTCCTTTTTATTACTCTTTATAACTTAAGCATAGGGCCAAGAAATAGAACCTAGTGATAAAAAATAGGCTTATTATCTAGGCGATGCCGCGACCATGCTTGCGAGTGCATCTGCAAGTGCCGTTCTGTCGTGTAAACCTCTATGATGTTTACTTACCAGTGGGCGGTAGGAGATTATTCCCTCTTGGTAACTCGTGTCAGCGTGGCAAAGTACTTGCTCAATCACTTTCATGCCTAATACTTGGTGACACCAATCAATCCTTTGTCGCAGCGAAAAATCCGCTGAAGGAGAGGGCTCTCGGGTTAAATTATCAATCAGTATTACTTTAGCTTCTGATTCATTCAGTGCCGCGCAAAACTTTGGTAACAGTAGTGGGGGCATAATACTGGTTAGAAAGCTACCTGGGCCCAATATGACTAAGTCTGCATGCCTAACAGCTTCACAAGCCTCACAGGTCGCAGTAACCATAGGCTCTAAAGACAATGCCATTGGATGCTCGACCATGCCATCAACACTGGTTTCACCAAACACCTTGTTACCACAAGCTTCAATAGCGACTAAGTGTGTCGGCTCTTCCGACATAGGTATGACCTTAGTCTCGATTTTTAAAAGCTGCCTTATAAGATTAACAGCCTCTAACGGTCGGACACAAAGTTGATCTAGGGCTAATAAAATTAGATTGCCTAAGTTGTGGCCTGACAGATCATTTTCACCAGTAAAACGGTATTCAAATAAGAGGGAGCCTATCGATGGGTGATTAGCAAGTTGAGATAAACAGTTTCTCATGTCTCCCCACGCAATACAGTCCTGCTGCTGCCTTAGGCGACCCGTAGAGCCACCATTATCCGTTGTCGCTACAACACCTGTGAGTTTTGGGCCAAGGAAAGATAGCGCGGATAACACACGACCCAGGCCATGACCACCACCAACGGCGACGATGTTGTTAAATTTATTTAATTCATTATCTTGCATTCGGGTTGTTCCTTCCTGAATACCCATTTACTATGCGACTCAATAATTGACGATTATACCCTAGGGCTATGGCTTTGTGTTGGGTTTTGTCAATTTTGATATATGTCATATAATCCCAGTCAATTTTTTATAACAAGAGATAAAGATGAAAGCAGGAAGAGTTGCAAGAGTAACCGTTTCATTGAGCTTAGTGATCGTCACTTTCATTCTTTTAAAAGTTTTGTTCATAGATTCTGTGAAAACAGAGCAGGGTACAGTTGGTAAGTTAATTGAAAATGAACAGGCGATGAGTTTGATCCCAGATTTTGAATCCATTTCTTCAGTATCAGAGAAAAAGCAAACATTTTTTAACTATCTTCGCCCATCAATCAGGCATCAAAATGCAATCATTATGGATGAGCGTGCCTTTCTACAAAGAAGCTTGCAGCACCTAATCGATGGATTAGTGTTAACAGATGCGGAGCTCTATCGCATTGAAGAGATAGCCAATAAATATCAATTCTCTTCTCGCTCCTTTAATGAAAAGACATTGCAGGAGCTACTGGTCAGAACCGATATCATTCCTGAGTCTATGGTATTAATTCAAGCTGCGAACGAAACAGGCTGGGGCAGTTCCCGCTTCGCGAAACAAGGGCTTAATTTTTTTGGTCAGTGGTGTTTTAGAAAAGGTTGTGGTTTAGTGCCGCAGTCAAGAACAAGTGGTAAGTCCCATGAAGTTGCCAAGTTTGACTCAGTTGAAGCGTCAGTCGCTTCATATATGAGAAACCTCAACTCAAATGCCGCTTACTCTTTATTACGATCTATTCGAGCTGATTTACGTGCTCAAGGCAAACTTCCTGCAGCAGATCAGTTAGTATATGGTTTAATTAATTATTCCGAACGACAGGAGGCCTATATCGATGAGCTCCTGGAGATGTTACGACAAAATAAGCGGTATTTGGTGGAGAATCATGAAGAAAGGCCTTCTGTTTAGTTGTTTAATTCTGGCTGCCACGTCTGTACAGGCAGCACCAATCTCTCTTGAATATCAAGGATTTTACCAAAGACTCAAACAGGTCAATAAAGGTAATTACCCCTTGATAGAGATTGCATTTTCAGTCCCTAATAAGGACTTATGTCGTGTTAAAAGTGGAACGATCACAACAGAAAAAGAAACGTTCCCGCTGACCATTACAGCACAGCAAAGAATATTTTTACCCTATGACGGTAAGCTTAAGTCCGATAGGGCACTAGTAAACCTTGAGATTGATGGTTCAGCGGATAATTGCAGTATCGCAATGCAAGTAAGAGCTAAAAATACTAAACAGCACTACAGTCAAACAGAAGTCAGTGAGATCCAAGCTGAGATGAATAGAATGCTGTACGACATGCAAGGGTTTCCTATGCGCTATTTCAGTAATGATATCTCAGGTCTTAACTTCGAGTTTTCAGAAAATGATAAAGTACTGGTTACCATCGATGGTAAAGAACAGGTCGTAAAAGGGAAATTGAGACTTTCAGCTGAGCAGATCGAATCACTTGTTAAACTTGAGTTCGATAGGAAACCCTTAGTTGTAAGCCCTTGGACAAACGGTTAACTGTAAAAGCACAACTCATTAAACCAAAAATCCCGGCATAAGCCGGGATTTTTATTTGCGAAGCATTTAAGTTACTAAATATCTAAACATCTAAACATCTAAATATCTAAGTGCTTATGGCGTGTAAGTATTAACAACCTCAATCAAATTCTCTTGTCTAACCTTGTTTGCAGCATCGAGATCAATATGACCGTTATTCGCCGGATCGAGGAAATCGAACGCTGGTAATTGAGATTCTGCAACATCGCCTTTTAATGGCGCATCAGGATCGCGTTTAAGCGCGGTGAAATCAAATTGCTCGCGATCAACACCTTGAGAGGGGGATGTGTTCTGCATTGCTGTAAAAATGCTCTCAATGCGTCCAGGGAAGTCTCTATCCCAACTATTAAGCATATCTTTTACAGCGACTCGCTTTAAGTTTTCTTGTGAACCACATAAGTTGCAAGGAATAATAGGGAATGATTTTAAATCAGCATATTCAGCAATATCTTTCTCCCTTGAGTATGCCAGAGGTCTGATAACAACATTGGCACCATCATCCGACAAAAGTTTTGGTGGCATTGCCTTTTGCTTCCCAGCAAAGAACATATTGAGAAAGAGTGTTTCGATAATGTCATCTCTATGGTGCCCAAGCGCGATTTTAGTTGCCCCTATATTTTGAGCAAAACCATAAAGTGTGCCACGGCGAAGTCGAGAACATAAGGAACACGTTTTTTGCCCCTCAGGGATTTTGTCTCGGACAATAGAGTAAGTGTCTTTTTCAAGAATATGGTAGGGCACGCCTAATGTATCTAGGTATGCAGGCAAAATTTCTTCAGGGAAACCAGGTTGTTTCTGATCTAAATTTACTGCAACAATTTCAAATTTAATTGGTGCGCGTTGCTGTAGATTGATTAATATGTCCAGCATCGCATAACTATCTTTGCCACCAGATAGGCAGCACATTACACGATCACCTTCCTCTATCATTTGATAGTCAGAAATTGCCTTACCCACTTCACTGCGTAGCTTTTTCTGAAGTTTATTCATTCGGGTGATCTGTTGTTTTGATAGATCGTCGGACATAAAAAACGCGCCTAGTTCACTTAAATTCTGGGCGCGTAGTATATAGCAATCTTTAGCATTTTTGAACAAAGAAGCGTGCGAGTATTACTCCTCCGCTAAAGGAGAGATATAACCATCAGGTTTAATCGCAAGCAGATCACAATTTATACTGTCGATAACATGCTCTGCGGTATTACCAATCAATGCTGCTGAAATCCCCGTCCTGCCAACCGTACCTAAGATAACGAGCTCGGCATCAATTTGACGCGCAATCTCAGGAATAACATCTTCAGGTAATCCCTCTTTGACATGACAAAAATCACTCGAGATCCCATAGCTATTTGCTAAATAACACACCCTTTGTTCATGCTGCATTCTGATAGTTTCACCGTAAGTGTGCGCGTCAAAATCAGGCAGTTCAATGGCTAGGTTAACAGGCGTGCCTGGATAACCATTGACTAAATGAACTTGAGCATCGAACTGTTCAGCAAGACATTTAGCATGATCAATGATTTTTCCATTTAGCGCTTGATGATCATCATCCTCAGAACCAACATTGATAGCACATAGGATTTTACCAGCAACGGGCCAGTCATGATCTTTAACGAGCAACATTGGTACTGGCGACTTTCGCATAAGGTGCCAATCTGTTGGAGTAAAGATAACTGATTTCAATTTATCATGAAGGTGAGTACCTTTCACAATGATGTCGTACTGCCCAGCTATTGCATGTTGAATAATGCTTTCAAATGGGCGGTTATGCCAAATAACTTCACTTTCAATCTGTGTTTTGCCGTTTGAGTAACCCGCTATTAACTCTTCTAGCCAAGCTTGTCGTTGAGCAATAACACCTTGGCGCATCGCTTCACGTTCATGGCCAGACAAAATAGAGGTCATCTCATAAGAGAAATCGAAAATAGATAAGAAAACAGTGATGGAGGCATTATTGGGAGAGGCTAATTCAATGGCACGTGCAAGGGCTGGTTGTACATCGCTAGTAGGATCGATGACGACCAAGAGTTTCTGTAATTGCTTCATAGTCACTCCTTTGTTTAGACAGTAAATTAATAATGAGCTAAAGAGTACAAAAAGCAATGATTTTGATCAACATCAGCATATCTTTATGCCAGTAACGAGATCTAGAAGTGAAAAAAGGTATGACGATTGGGCACTTAGATACAAATTGACTAAATGCCCAAATACTTAACGCGCGATGGCGTTGTTTCCAGCTAACTCAGAGAGCTGTTCAAAGTTAACAATGGTAATGTATTTACCCTTTACTTCGATAAGGTCAGCTTTTTGGAAACGGCCGAGCAAACGACTAATGGTTTCTACTGTTAATCCTAAGTAGTTACCAATATCTCCGCGGGTCATCGTTAATCTGAATTCCTTCGGAGAAAACCCTCGACTACCAAAACGATTTGCTAGATTACTGATGAATGCAGCGAGTCTCTCTTCAGCATTCTTTTTACTCAGTAATAATATCATCTCTTGGTCACTTTGAATTTCATGACTCATTAAGCGCATTACTTGCTGTCTTAATTTCGGCATAGTGCCACTGAGATCATCAAGAGTAGTGTAAGGGATCTCGCAGACCATAGAGGTTTCAAGTGCTTGTGCAAAACTTTGGTGAGATTGGGAATGGATACCATCGAAGCCAATAACATCACCAGCAAGATGAAAGCCTGTGATCTGCTCGTCACCTTGTTCTGTGATCGTAAAGCTTTTAACTGTACCAGAACGTATGGCGAAAAGAGATTTTAGTGGGTCACCAGACTTAAAGATTTGCTCACCTTTTTGAATTGGCTTCTTTCTCTCAATTATCTCATCTAACTGATCGAGTTCGTTGCTATTGAGGGTAAATGGAATACATAAGGTTCCCATACTACAGTCATGACAATGAATGGCACATCCAGGCACTGTCGAGCGACGAGTCTTAATCTTGTCTGTCATAGTGTTTCTCAAATTTCGCGATTACATATATGTTAAACTAATTTAATAAACTGAGCTAGCTAAGCTGCGAAAATGCGATATATAAAGTTTGTAAACCAAACGAAACTAAAATTGCACCACTTATCAGCCTTACCGCTCGATTCTTAACCCATTGCCCCAAAGCATTGGCCGCCATACCAACACTCAAGAGAGCTGGTAAAGTTCCCAGTCCAAATGCCGCCATAATCAAGGCGCCTTGTTGCGCAGAGTTAGACGCTACAGCCCATGTTAATGTGCTATATACCAAACCACAAGGTAACCAGCCCCACAATATTCCCCCGAGGAAAGCTTGTGGTGCGGTCTGAATAGGGAGTACGCGATTAGCGATTGGCGCTACAAAACGCCAGACGAATTTACCTAAGCGTTCTACTTGAACAATACCCGACCAGATATTGGCGATATACAGGCCCGTTGCGATCATCATAACACCTGCGATTATTCGAAGTGTTATCAGATAAATATCAAGATCAAACAATAAGCCTAGAACACTTGCAGAACCGCCCACTAATGCGCCAGCAGTCGCATAACTTAATATTCTGCCAAGGTTGTAGGTCAGTAAAAACTGCAGTCGTGAAACAAACTTATTTTTATTGCCACTTGATGGAAGCTGCGATGAAAACGCACCAATTAGACCACCGCACATACCAATGCAATGTCCTGCGCCCATCAGGCCGACTAAAAAAGCGCCTGTAACGTTATAATCAATCAAACGGGTTTTGAGTCGTCAGACTCTTTACTGGTAACAGAGGGCTGTTCATCATCAAATAGAATAGAAACACTTTGTCTGTCGAGGTCATCAAACTGCTCGGATTTAACGGCCCAGAAGAAAATGCCAATAGCAATCAGTACGAACAGCATAGCAATAGGGATCAAAACGTAAATAATACTCATAAACGAACCTTTAGTAATCTGAGGCTATTGCCAACAACGATAAGTGAACTGGCTGACATGCCGAGTGCTGCAACATAAGGTAATACATGGCCCGTAACGGCTAGAGGGATTATAAACAGGTTATATCCAAGCGCCCAGTATAAATTTTGTTTGATAATTTTTTCAGTTAGCTTTGCAACGTTAACCGCGTCGGTATAACGGCTTAATTGATCCCCTAACAGTATAATGTCTGCACTGCTTTTTGTTATCGCAGCGCCACTCCCCATAGCGATAGATAGGTTTGCCCCCGCTAAGACTGGGGCATCGTTTATCCCATCACCAAACATAGCAACATTCGATGTTTGCTGATACTGCCTAATGAGGGTTAGTTTGCCTTCAGGTGACAGTCCTTTATTCACATCAGAAATACCCACTCTTTGGGCAACTTCATCGACATGAGTTGAGGTGTCACCACTTGCAATCGATACTTTACTTCCCGAAAGAGCTAATGCTTTAACGGTTTGAGATGCATCACTGCGAATGGCATCAACCAAAACAAATTGAGCAATGACAGAGCGTGAATCACTTAGATAAACCGTCTGTTGCTCCTGAGAAGATAAGCCAACAAATTTCGCACTGCCTAAACGATACTCGATATTACCAATAGATCCGCTTACTCCTTTGCCGATATGACTCTGGCACTGTAACACTTCCATGTCGTGTCTACGGTAAGGTTCGAATGCTTTAGCAATAGGGTGTAGCGAACTTTCTTCAAGTGCCGCAGCAATTGAAAGCGCCTCTTTTTCGGGGATAGTGCCTGTTATTGTGACAGATTCTAGCTCTAGATTTCCGCAGGTCAGGGTGCCCGTTTTATCGAAAACAACATGATCAATCAATGGTAACTTTTCAAAGACACCTGGCTTTCTGGCTATCACACCAATACGTGTAAATATCCCTGTGGCACAAGTAACTGCAGTGGGGGTTGCGAGTGCGAGTGCACAGGGGCAGGTTGCAACGAGCACAGAGAGCGTGACCCAAAAGGCATCTTCAGGCCAATAAATTTTCCAAACGATATAAGTTAAAGCTGCGACCGTCAGTATGGTCCAAGTAAAATAATTTGAGATATTATCAACATAGAGTGCAACCTTGGGCTTATTGTTTGAGGCTGACTCTTGTAGACGTATTATCTCTGACACTAATTGGTCTTGGCCAATGGCGGTGACTTGTACTCGAACAGGTTGCTCTACGTTAATCGTTCCTGCATATACTTCTGCAGTGGTTGTTTTGTTAACTGGTTTTTGCTCACCGGTCAGCATAGCTTCGTTAAAGCATGAGCTGCCATAAACGATGTGTCCATCAGCTGCGACGACTTCGCCAGGTTTAACTAAAATTATGTCACCCACAACGAGCCCCTTAGCAGGGACCTCTTCGACACCTGAATCCTTATATAAATGTGCCGTTAATGGGACCAGTTTATGCAGGTTACTTGAGCTTACAGATGCTTTTTGACGGGCATTTTGTTCAAAGTAGCGACCCAGTAATAGGAAAAAGGTAAACATACTAACAGACTCAAAATACACCTCTCCGTTGCCATTTATGGTTGCTATACAGCTCGCTATATATGCACCCAATATGGCAATAGACACGGAGACGTCCATATTAAGCCGACCACTAAACATAGAACGAATCGCACTGAAATAGAAAGGTTGTGCTGAGTAGAAAACCACTGGCGCGGCAAAAATTAAACTGACCCAGCGAAAGTAATCTCGATATTCAACTTCTAAATCAGTGAAGTAACCAGCATAGAGGGCGAGGGCAAACATCATAACTTGCATGGTTGCAAAGCCTGCAAGGCCAAGCCTTAATAAAAACTTGCGACTATTCTTTTTACTTAACACTTCCTGTTCATCGACTTGATAGGGGGCCGCTTGATAACCAATCGCACTGATGTTGTTAAGGATGTCACTCAGCTTTAGTTGCTCTGGCAGCCAAGTCACTAAAGCTCTTTCTGTTGTCGTGTTGACCTGAATATTTACAATTCCAGCAAGATTTTTAAGCTTATGTTCGATTAACCATGCACAAGCTGCACAAGTGATCCCATCGATAGAGAGTGATACGCTCGATGTCTCACTATTTTGATAAACAAAGTCTTGTTGAACTTCTGGTAGGTCGAATGCTGAAAACGTTGAAAGCTCTTCAGGCACGATGGCATTTTGCTTACTGCCTGGCTCAGTTCGATATTTATAATAGTTAGTTAAACCTGCATCAATGATTGCAGCCGATACAGCCTGACAACCAGGACAACACATACATTGTTCTTTGTTGTCGATGAGTGTGGTGAATTGAGAACCCGTTAATACAGGCTCGCCACAGTGGAAACAATCAAGAAGTTGCATAGACAGTTTTAAAGAACCTATTTATAAGCACACGGACTAAGCAATGAATAACTTAAGTCAATAAGTGATTATTTAAAATCGATAACCGATGTAAGCCACGGTTAAGTAACTTGCATCGGTATAAGATGAAAGGGGACTATTTGCTTAGTTTAGCCAATATTGACCATCATCTTTAATCTCTAATCGTTTTTGAATGCGCCATTTACGATCGAAACCATCTAATCTTACTTCCCAAGAACCTGTAATTGGCTCCTCAAGTTCAATTCGATAAACTTGATCACCACCAGCCGGAACCATCTTTGTAAAGTCACGGGCTTGAATCGTCGGGTGAAAAAACTCAACGTTAAGTGCTGCAGTATAGGCTTCACCGCCATGCTGAGTGATAGCCAAAGTATTATGGTCAACTAACATCTCAAACTGCAGGCCAAGTTGTTTAGCGTATTTAATCTTCTTAAGATCCATATTTATACGCTTACCGTCTTTATAGTAATCTTCAGAGACTAATGAGTCTTTGTTTACAACAGCTAGATAGACCAAATTCATACTTGCTACAACAGCACAAAGAGGAAGAATAATTAAGAACCAGGGCCAGAACTGCTTATACCAGGGTGGTTGTACGTTCATCTGTCATACCTATTAGAATAATTACGATTATTTTACCGTTAAAACTGTGATTTAGCACCTAAAAAAAGGGCCTCGATTAGATCGAGGCCCTTATGTTACTTAGATGTAACTACTTGTTTGACAAGCTATAAACATAGGCAGTGATTACGTGAACTTTTTCTTCACCTAATACATCTTTCCATGCTGGCATAACACCACTGCGGCCATACTTAATCGACTGCTCAATAGCACCACGACTTCCGCCGTATAACCAGATGTTGTTAACAAGGTTAGGGGCACCCATCATCTTGTTACCAGTAGCATCCATACCATGACAAGCAAAACAGCCTTTCATGAATGAGCCTTGGCCCTGTGCGGCTAACGCTTCATCATGCTCGCGACCAGAAAGTTTGACTACATACTCAGCCAAGCCTTTGATCTCACTATCTTCGATAGGCAAACCACCTTTAGGCGGCATCATACCGTGACGACCGTTCATGATTGAGGCCTTGATTGTTTCAAGCTCTCCGCCATATAACCAATCGCCGTCAGTAAGGTTAGGGAAACCAGTACTACCACGGGCATCACTACCGTGACACTGTGAACAGTTATGTAAGAATAGACGACCACCAACTTTCAGTGCTTCTTCATTCTTAACTAACTCATCAAGTGGTGTTTCAGCATATGCCTTGAAGATAGGGCCATATTTCTCATCGGCACGCATGACTTCTTGGTCATATTGCACCCAACGTCCTTCGCTAGTCGCTAGGGCAGTGGCTGCTTCTGAATCAGCTTTAATACCATTCTCTGTACCAATACTCTGGTTTGAACTACTCCAGCCAAGGAAACCTTTAAAGTTTCCAAGTCCTGGGTAAAGTGCTAAATAAATAACACCAAACACGATAGTTAGGTAGAACATATAACTCCACCACTTTGGTAGTGGGTTATTAAGCTCTTCAATACCATCGAAGGTATGGCCCATAGATTCGCCTTCTTCAACACCAGTGGTGTTTTTAGAAACCAATCTTAAAAGGATGAAACATCCTGCGATTACCACAATTGTGAGTACGGTAATCCATATACTCCAGAAGCTTGTCATCACTTATCTTCTCCTGAGTTCTTGTTTGGTTCATCATCTGAAAAAACAAGATTAGCCGCTTCGTCGAATTGATCCTTACGTCGCGAACTATAAGCCCAAGCAAATATACCGAGGAAAGTCAGCATCACTACAATCGTAATTAGGCCTTGTATAACTCCGTAATCCATATAATTGCCTCCAATTATTTCAGTGCATGTCCAAGAGACTGCAGATAGGCGATAATGGCTTCCATTTCAGTTTTACCTTCAACGGCTTTTTGAGCACCATCAATATCTGCTTGCGTGTAAGGTACACCGAAGTTTTGGAAAATCTTTATCTTATCAGCAGTTAACTTTCCATCAAGCGTGTTCTCAGCTAACCAAGGGAAACCTGGCATATTAGACTGAGGTACCACAGCACGCGGATCAATAAGGTGAACTTCATGCCACTTGTCGCTATAACGACCACCGACACGTGCTAGATCAGGACCTGTACGCTTAGACCCCCACTGGAATGGGTGATCCCAAACTGATTCACCCGCAACAGAGTAATGACCATAACGCTCGGTTTCTGCACGAAGAGGACGGATCATCTGGCTATGACAGTTATAACAACCTTCACGGATATAGATATCACGACCTTCAAGCTCTAGTGCTGTATAAGGACGTAAACCATCTACAGGTTCAGTCGTGTCCTTTTGAAACAGCAGGGGAGTGATCTGAACCAATCCACCAAAACTGATGGCGATTACGGTAAAGATACCTAGAAGACCGATGTTTTTCTCGACTAACTCATGATTAAATTTCATCGTTCTCCCCCTATGCTTCTGCTAACGCAGGTAAAGATTCTTTAGGTGCTTTAACTGTCTTGATTACGTTATATGCCATTAGCAGCATACCAGTAACGAAGAAACAACCACCGATGAATCTGACGAAGTAGAATGGATATGACGCTTCAATACTTTCAACGAAGCTGTATGTCAAAGTGCCGTCAGAGTTAACTGCACGCCACATAAGACCTTGCATCACACCAGAGATCCACATTGAAACGATATATAGAACCGTACCAATTGTTGCTAACCAAAAATGAACGTTAACTAGGTTAGTGCTATACATACGACCATGTCCGTAAAGTACTGGGATAAGGTGATATAGAGAACCAATAGAAACCATAGCAACCCAGCCTAGTGCACCTGAGTGAACGTGACCGACAGTCCAATCTGTATAGTGCGACAATGCGTTAACCGTCTTAATTGCCATCATTGGGCCTTCAAAGGTAGACATACCGTAGAAAGACAATGAAACAACAAGGAATCGCAATACAGGATCAGTTCTTAGCTTATGCCAAGCACCTGATAGGGTCATAATACCGTTAATCATGCCACCCCAAGATGGAGCAAACAGAATAAGCGACATCACCATACCTAACGACTGAGTCCAATCAGGAAGTGCAGTGTAGTGCAAGTGGTGAGGACCAGCCCAGATATATAGTGCAATCAATGCCCAGAAGTGGACAATTGACAGGCGGTATGAATATACAGGTCGTCCAGCTTGCTTAGGAACGAAGTAGTACATCATACCTAAGAAACCAGCTGTAAGTAAGAAACCTACGGCATTGTGACCATACCACCATTGAACCATCGCATCGACAGCACCAGCATAGATAGAATATGACTTCCACATGCTGACTGGCATCGCCATAGAGTTAACTATGTGAAGAACAGCAACGGTTATAATGAAAGCACCAAAGAACCAGTTAGCCACATAAATATGTGAGGTGGTTCGTTTGACAATGGTACCAAAGAAGACTGCGCCATAAGCCACCCAGACTAGGGTAATAGCGATATCTATTGGCCATTCCAATTCAGCATATTCTTTACCACTAGTAATGCCCAAAGGCAAAGTGATTACTGCTGATAGGATAATTGCTTGCCAACCCCAAAAAGTAAATGCAGCCAATTTTGGTGCAAATAATTTGGTTTGACAGGTGCGTTGAACGATATAGTAGGATGTTGCGAAGAGTGCTGAAGTACCAAACGCGAAAATCACGGCATTGGTGTGTAGTGGTCTTAGACGACTATACGTTAACCATGGAGTATCGAAGTTTAGTTGTGGCCAGATTAACTGCGCCGCGATCAATACACCGACTGACATTCCAACTATTCCCCACAATACGGTTGTGAGTGCAAATTGGCGTACAACGGTGTAATTGTAATCAGCGCCTTGAGGCTGGGAATGATTCATCATATTGCTTCCACTGCTTATTACTTATACTTATTATTAAGTAAATGGTGTCTTTACTCTTAAAATGACACAAAAACCGGTTCCCTACGGAACAAGCTGTTATGTGTCAACGTGTATCCCTGCAATAATTGTATTATTAACAAGGTAAAGCAATGATACTTGAGCCATGTCAAAAAAGATAGGAAATGTGAGGCGTGAAATGTTGATCTAGATCAACCTACGCCATAGAATGTAAACACTTTTAATGTAAAGGTTAATTTTTGTGCTACCAGTTAACTTAGCCAGCTGTAAAGCCAGTATTATTGCGCTATTTCTAATGTTTGCCTGCATAGCTTGCACACCTGAAAAAAAGCAGGAAACTACTCCATTAGTTATAGATAACTCCCTATGTAACTTCCACTATGCAGCATGTACAAAGCAAGTCGATAATATACAATTATCTCTATTAATTACCCCTTTATCCACACCCAGCGAAAAACCATTAACTTTAACAATATCAAGCTCTGAACCGATTTCAAATGTTAAAGTTCATGTTGAAGGTAGAGACATGTTTATGGGCATTATTCCGGTAAATATAACCCAAACCAATGAAACCGAATATAACGGTGAATTTATCTTTGGTTCATGTAGCAGTAATTACATGGTATGGCGAACTTTTGTATCTTTCATAAAAAATGGCGAACAACATGTCGCCATTTTCGATTTCCTTGCCGATAATAATAAAATTAACAAATAGGTATTACGGCCCTTAATCGTCTGTCCATTCATCTTTAACTTTTGAAAATACATCAATGTTATCGATAAATAATTTTAGCAATGCAGGGTCAAAGTGTGACCCTGAGCTTTCTTTCATTACTTTCATTACTTCATCTATCGGCCAAGCAGGCTTGTAGCAACGAGCATGTGACAGTGCATCGAACACGTCAGCAATAGCTACGATTCTAGCAAACACATGAATATCGTCACCTTTTAGGCCAGACGGGTAGCCTGAACCATCATATTTTTCATGATGTTGTAGTGCAATCACACTAGCAGCATTGAGAATAGGTCGCTCAGAGTTAGCTAGTATCTGATGTCCCACCGCAGGGTGTTGGCGCATAATTTCCCATTCTTCATCATTAAGCTTACCTGGCTTAAGTAATACAGCATCAGGCGTGGCAATCTTACCTATGTCGTGCATAGGCGACGCATGCTTGATTAGCTCAGCTTCATGCATCTCTAATCCTGAAAGTAATGCTAAATGATAGCAATACTCTGCCATTCTTTTCACATGGTTGGCCGCTTCCTTAGAGCGACTTTCAACAACATCACCTAAACGTAAAATAAGTTCAGATTGCGTATCCTCTAACTCTTTATTAAGGAGGAGGTTTTCAAAAGCGACGCCAACATTAATAGCAAAAATATCGACAAGCTTTTTATCTAAGTCATCAATTTTGCTTATACCGTCCATATAAAGCAGATTTATCCAACCACTTTTAGCCGGGAAGTAACCCACAAAACAATCATCTTCATATAAGCAACGTTTTTGTTTTAAAGCTTCGTCCAGTAGGAGTTTAATATGCTCAGGAACAGGTTTGTCATGGTGACTAGAAAATTGGCCAGTACCAGCTAGAATGTGCATGCCGTCGGTATTTACGTCCTCACTCATTGCATCCATCGCGTTGCATGAAAGTAGTAAGGTTTCGGTATCTAAGTTCAGTAGATTAGCGACTTGGGTTAAGAGACCATCAGCAAAATTATGTAATGTGCGTAATTCAAACAGCCCTGATGTAGCTTGCAACACACGCTCTAAGCCTTTGCGATGTTTTACTTGGTTAGCGCGAGCATTTTCAATTTCAATGATATCTCTATATGAACGTAGGGCGGAGTAGACACTTGTAACTAACTTGCGTGAGTCCAACTCAGCCTTAGCTTTATAATCATTGATATCGTAATTAACGATGACATCTTCTTCTGGGGCTTGACCTGGTTGGCCTGTACGAAGGATTAATCTGATGGCATTATTTTTGGACTCTTCGCGTATCCATTTTACTAACTCAAGACCTGCGTGATCACTTTCCATTACGACATCGACAAAAGCCATCGCAACATTTTTCTCTTTTAATAAAACTTGTTTTGCTTCTTCACCGCTATAAGCGTTAATAAACTCTAAAGAGCGGCCATCAAGCTTAAACCGTGACAAGGCAAGCTTAGTCACGGTATGGACATCTGGTTCATCATCAACAATCAGGATCCGCCAAGCAGGACCGGAACTCTCTGTTGGTGTCTTCTTCTTACCTGAAAAGAGGGGGCTTTTCTTTGCTATATCGATCAGCATTAGACAACCTCAATAGTGTTTAAAAACTTTCATCCCTATACATTGAGTGTAGAACAATGTTCAGGACAGTGGAAAAATGTACAAAAAAACTCTTAAGGGTCGACATCTACCTCTTAATATTTTTGACATATGATATCAAGTGGATACCTTGTCATTGATAATGATTCGCATTTAGTTGTAGAATTGTTCTCTAAACATCTAAGGAGCTCACAATGAGTACTCAAAGAGTAAACCTTTCAATATCTACCCAAAAACTGACCCAACTTATTCAGTCTGGTGTCCTTTGCGCCGCTGACTTTCGTTGCCTTGATCAGGAATCAAAACAGAAAGTCTGGCAAATGTGCCTTTGGTGCTGTAGCAAAAAAATTAATTGTACTAATGATTGTGCATCAAGCTGCGCCGCTGACTGCCAAGGCACTGCAACTTTTAAGTCAAATACAAGTATTGAACAAGTTGAAGAAATAACAAGTCAATCAAAGACAAATATCACAACTAGTTCCATGAGGCTGCTCTAGCAATACTTGAAGCTGTTTAAACTGGTGCTGGTTTAAAAGAGGGTAATTTCTGATAGAAAACATCAAATGACATTGCTAAGATCAATGTCTTACCTGTAAACCTTATGAAATCCGTCTCTAGAAGATGGAATCGAGTACTCATTCATGCAACTGCCGCCTGTTCTGCCTCTTTTTGAATCAGCGAAATATATAGAACTTGGTAATAGTGTCATCAACCAATATATTACCCAAGTTAGCCTTAGCCACGTTGGTGACGCAGGTTTAATCTATGAACACGCATGTGAATTGCTGTTTGAGCAACAACATAATGAAAACAGTTATAAAGCGTATCGCAGCGAGCTCACGACTTTTTTCCATTGGTGCTTTGATGTAGCGCTTCAATCACCTGCAGCATTAACTCGAAGAGAGATGGGCCGTTACATCAGTTACTGTCAAAACCCACCTAAAGATTTGATTGGTTACTTTAACGTTGCTCAATTTAAGTTGAATAAGGAAGAGGGACAGAGACTCCCTAATCTTGCTTGGCGTCCTTTTATTGGTAAAAAAGAATTAGGGGAGGAGTTACCTTATTCATTAAGTGAAAATGCAATCAAGACTAAGGTCGCTATACTTTCATCTTTTTATAGTTATTTAATGAGTGAAGATTATTGCGAGCGTAACCCAGCTCAAGCATGGATGAATCACAGTCGTTTTTCCTCTAAGAAGAAGTACCGCGTCAATACTGAAGATAGTAACATGCTCGCTTTTACTGAGCTTCAATGGTCATATGTAATTGCAGTCGTTGAGAAGCTAGCTAAAGATCAACCTGAAATACACCAACGTAGTTTATTTATGATCAAACTTATCTACTCCTGTTATTTAAGGGTATCAGAAGTTGGGGCTAGGGCAGGTTACTCTCCAGTGATGAGTCAATTTAAACAAGATATGCAGACTGGGATATGGAGCTTTCACATTCCACTAAGTAAAGGTGGAAAGCGGCGTAGCGTTGCTATATCTAAAGCATTACTATCTGGCTTAGTGGAATATAGGCGCTATCTAAAACTTACTGATTATCCAAGTGCAGGGGAGTCGCAACCTTTGTTTATTCGCCGTAAAGCTGCAGGACGGGGAAGGGAAGCTGGTACCCTTAATGCTAATTTAGGTATACGCCAAATCAGAGAGGAAGTTGAAAAGATCATTGAACATGCTGCTATCTGTGCCGAAAATGATGGGTTCAATGATGATGCAAAGCAGATGAGGGCATTGAGCGTTCATAATATTCGCCATACAGGCATTACCCATGATATTAATTTAAACGGCAGACCTTTATCGCATGTTCAAGCCGATGCCGGTCATGAAAGTATCGATACGACATCACAATACCTACATACATCCCAAATAGAGCGGCATCAGAGTGCTCAAAATAAACCACTCGACCATCTACAAGGCATAGACTAAATGGATAGTCCTTCAGGAAGGACACCAATACTTCTTCATGTTGCGACATAATAATTCTAAACAGTCCAGACTTTACATACATAAGTTCGCATAAGTTAATGCCGATAAGTGTCATTATCGGCAATTGAACAAAAAATCTAAATAGGGCTGTATTTTACACAAATATTTAACTCGACAGATAATTATCCACGTATTTGTTAGATGATTATATTAACGATAAAACCCTGTCTTTTAATGACTTACTTGTACATAAAACCTGTGTTACTCACATCGCTGTGATGTTTTAGGTTAGTACTAAGCACTATGATCACTATTCAAGTCTCATATTTAGGTTACTGATTTGGTTCACTTGTCTTGGACTTTTGCCATATACAATGGCTAGTATCAGGACTTATTTGAACAGCAAACTGACTAAAACAAGTATAAACCTTGCTTCCAGTAGCCAGTAGCCAGTAGCTTGAACTTAAGAAATATGAGCAACTGAAACTTACTTTAACTGAGCATTTATATCCTTAATGATTATTTAGGCCACGAGACCATCATAGAGCTATCGATCATAGCTCTATGGCAACAGCAATGAAAAAACTATATTAAAAATATGACTAGAAGCCATTCCTAAAAACTGCTCCTTAAACTTAGGTCTCAAAACTAAAGCCTCAATGCCTGTGTAGTTTCAACTTACACAATCCAGGTTTGATAAGCGTTAAGCTAGAAAAGTACATAAGATTAAGCGCTTGTACGTGCGTAATTTAAACTTTTGTGGGTCATCAGTGCTTAGATTTTACGTAGCGCAGCGTTATTAAGGGGCAAAATTAAAGATCAGTGCTCAGTGAAGCAGTTAGTATTAAACATTAGTAAATAGCTTCGACTAAATCGCGCTTAGTGAATAGCTCTGTGAACATTCAGGAATAATACACAGCAACAATTTCATCTAACCGACTTTTGCTGCCTAGTTTATTTGTTGTTTAGTTCAGAGCTAAGCAATGCTCAGTAATCTTTAGGGGCTGAGTACTGGAATATTTAAATTAGATTCATTTTAAAAATAGGCTAGGACTTTGAACTCAAGCACTAATGAACGCACTCTAATACAAATGCTTTGTTTATAACTGTGTAATGGTTCGAGCCGAGGTATTGTTTCAAGTAATGAGCAATTATGTACTACAGGCTAGGGACTATGGCGGTTTATAATTACTCTAGAATGCTAACTCATTCGCCATTAACTACATATATGCACACAAACCCAATTTAACATAATATACATTGTGCGCACACCTATGTGAGAGCTTAAAGCTTGGCTTGTTCAATGCAATTGCCTTAAGCGATAAACACCATCTTTATACCTAGTCTCATTAATGGCTATAAAATTGGCTGCATAGTTTTCAGGTTTTTCGAATCGGTTACTCGATTAAAATCCCAAAAACCTTTTACGCCTTCAATCCATTCTGGGTATTTAATACCATCGACTTCGATAGTCATGGGCTCTAGCTGTAACTTACTCATAGAGTACGCCTCCCAAGTGAGTAAGGGTTCTATTAAGCAAACTAAATTGTAGAGCAATATCGTTATTTAGCTTAGAAAGCTCATACAAAATAATGGTAAGCGAACTACACTTCGGCTAAGAACATTCTCAGCTAGTGCATGCTATCCATACAAGTTTGATTGGTTCTTTGTCGTATTTATTAACGCAATTGGTCTTTATCTTGGATAAATCTATAACACAACTCATTATCTGGCTAACCATAGGCCTAAGTCTATTTATTCACATAGCTGCACTTATTGTTAGTAACACAGTTCTTAAATCAAATATTTGGTCTATGCCAGAAGCTCATGCATCAATAGAGATGTTTGGCTCTTCGATCGCACTTTTCCTCGCTCTTTTACTCATCGTTTTTGAGAAAAGTAAACGAGGAACCAGCCATAATATTGAAATAGCTTGTGCAATGATTGCTATGGGAACCCTAGATGGGTTTCACGCTATAGTCCCAGTAGGTCAACAATTTGTTTGGCTACACAGCCTAGCGACATTATTTGGTGGTCTGCTTTTCGCATCATTTTTATTTACTAAATCAGGCCTATCGAATAACTTTATCGCGCCATGTATTGTATTTACAGCCTCAATTTTTGTTGGAGTTATCAGTCTAGCCTACCCAACATTCATACCAGTAATGGTGCGTGATGGCGTGTTTACTCAAACAGCAATGTGGCTCAATATCATCGGCGGAATTGGATTCTTTATCGCTGCATTTAAGCTGATTCAAACCAACAAACAAAACGATAATATTAACGATCTTCTTTTTAGCATGAATTGTTTGCTATTTGGCGCAGCTGCTATCATGTTTGAGCAATCAGCATTATGGGATCTTGCTTGGTGGGGCTGGCATCTTTTAAGGTTAATGGCGTATCTGGTAGCCGTGATTTTCTTAGTCTTAGAAGGACTCGTAATTTTAAAGGAAATTAAGCACTATCAAAGTAACTTAGAACAGACAGTGCAAGATAGAACCCAAGCCCTAGAGAGCGCTAATCATAATCTTAATAACGCTTTGTCTGATCTTACAGCAACTCAAGCACAACTTATTCAAAAAGAAAAAATGGCATCCCTAGGTGAACTCGTTGCAGGTGTCGCTCACGAGATCAATACGCCTATAGGTGTTGGTATAACTTCTAGCACTTTTCTTGAACAAAATATCCAAAGGATTAACCGAGCCTATAAAGACAATACCTTGTCACCTGAAGAACTAGCGTACTTCATCGACACAGCCGAGCAAACATGCGCCCTTCTCACCTCAAATTTGCAACGGGCAGCATTACTTGTCAGTAGCTTCAAGTTGGTGGTTGTGGAACCTTCGGGTGTTAGAATAAGAAAATTCAAGGTTAAAGACTGTTTAGAAGGGATCGTTTTTTCAGTTAATGACTCATTTAAACATGCACGCTATAGAGTGATTTTAAATTGTGATAGTGAATTAACCATAATCAGTCAACCTGAGACCTTATCTAAGATTATAAGTAACCTTATTATTAATTCAGTTAATCACGCATTTGATTTTAGTGGTCAAACAGACGTTAATGACAAGCGATTGGAAAGCCAAAATAAAGAGGCACTAATCAAGATCACTCTTAGCTGCGTTGATGAGCAAGTTCACTTGATTTATGAAGACAATGGTAAAGGGCTAACTGATGAGCAAAAAGATAAAATATTTGACCCTTTTTTTACCACAAGCCGAAACCTCGGCTGTGTTGGTCTTGGCGCTCACATCATCTATAACCAGGTGATACAAGGCTTAAAAGGGTCAATTGAGCTCAAGAGTACAATCAACAAAGGGACGAGGTTCGATATCAAATTTAGTGTTCATGATAATCAAACCTCTTCAGATTACTCAATCTAAGCCTGTTAAAACACTTTTTATGAGTTTACAAGGCATTGCGACTGTTCAAACACACCCTGCTCTTCTTTGTTCTGGCGAATATAGTCCATTAAGTATTCAGCATCTTTCCATACTCCGCCGAGTGTTGCTGAACCTCGGGTATATAACCAAGGCAACCCTATAAAGTACAAGCCGTCCATATCATCGCTGACGCCTCTATAATTACTTGGATAGTTCATCTCATCAAAAGTTATATTATCAATCCAGAAAAAATTTGGTTTAAACCCAGTCGCCCAGACAATGTTTTTAATACTGCTAACACTGCCTTTTTGAAACTTTATACTGTCTCGGTCGGCCGATAGCGTTCTGCCCATATGAATAACATTATCTTTAGCTAGCAGTGACTTCACATCAGTACCAATAACTGGTTGAACGCCTTTACTTAGCCATTTGCCTAATTTGCTAAAACGGCTCACGGATAAAAACCCAAGCTTTGTGAACCACCACCATAAGGTTTTACCCAGAAATGACTGTGGAATAGCTTTGATTTTATCTGTGCCAGAGAAGTGCACTTTACGCCCAGTGTCTGCTATTTCAGATAAGATCTGTACGCCAGAATCCCCTGCGCCCACGACCAAGCAATCTCCATCTTGGAGCTGTTCAGGATTTTTGTAGTGTTCACTGTGCAGTTGGACAACACTTTTACAAATATCAGCATGGCATGGTGGCGTGTACGGTGTATGAAATGGACCGGTTGCTATAATTACCTGCTTAGCTTGGTAATGGCCAGTTTCGCTTGTGATCTCAAAAATACCGTTAACTTTTTTAACTGACGTTATTCTTTGGTTAAACTCAATTGGCATGGAAAACTTTTCAACATAACTTTTCAGATAGTCTGCCACTTCGTATTTATTAGGGTAATAGCCTTGTGGAAACGGAAATGGCATGCCAGGTAAGTGATTGTACTCTGTCGGGGTAAAGAGTTTTAAAGAGTCCCAACGTTTTAACCAAGGCGCTCCGATGTGACCATTTGCGTCTAATATCAGGTAATCTTTATTGTTCAGTGCTAAGTTGTATGCCATAGACAGTCCAGACTGCCCTGCGCCAATGATGATAAAATCTTTCATAAACTCCAAATAGCTAATTATTATAATTATGCGCGGCATTCTAACAGAATAAGGCGACATAACCTGACAATGCAGCTAAAAGGTTTAAACATTAACCGTAAAGCTAGGCATACTCTTTATACAGATAGCGAATTGAGCCTGAACCCCATAAAAAAACCACGGTCATCGCCGTGGTTTTAGTCATTAATATGAGTCACTGAGTTTAAGTGATTTGAACTTAGCTATTTAGTTTAAATCACTAATAAAACTAAGCTTGCATAAAGCCCTATACAGCCTCAGTTACTGATTGAGCGCATCAATATCTTTTGCTACAGCAGCAACAACCGCCTGCGGGTCACTTAGGTACTGAGAGTGATCGATAAATATAGCTTGATCATCTAAGGTCATGATTAAAGCAGGAAAAGCTGTAGTACCAATCATCTGCTGTATTTCTGCAATATCTTCAAGTACATACTCAGCATCACTACTCAATTCGTCTTTAAAGACTTTATTAGATGGAGAGAGTTTAAACTTCTCAATAATGTCGGTGAAATCATGCTTGGTATCTAATGGATTACCTTCGATAAAATGGGCTTTCTGAAGCGCATTAAGTGCCGGTAATAGCTTTTGTGGCTGCTTACTTTGCATCCATCCCATCAAGTTCGCAGTTTTAATTGAACTTTTTGGGCTATTTACATAGCGGATATGATCTCTGCCGAACTTAAGTCCACTGAGCCTTGCGACCTCCTCCATCTGCTCTTCACCAGCACTATCAGTGCCGATAAAGTGCGCGCTGTGTAGTAGGTGCACGCTCATATCAGGATGCGCTTCTAACAGCGCATTCACTAAAGGAGTCGTTGCATAGCTCCAAGGGCAGTGAGAATCATAGATAAAATAAAGCTCAGTGGTCATTAAATTAAGTCTTGTGTGTAATTAGATGGGACGATCCTAATTAGTTTGCTCTCAATATTCAATCCAAGTTTGCAGATTTGATACACACTTGCAAGGGCTGGCATAAAAATTGGCTAAATCTGCTAGACAGTCTGAATAAAACTTCTATCCGCGTGCCTTGAAGGATACGTATCTCTAGTTTTTATCCCATAACAGCAATTTGCGCCATCCGTTGACATTTGCAGGACCCGTGACACGCACAATTATATTTCTAATGACGCGCCCTAACCAGAAACGTCCTTTTGATGCTAAACGGATCACGCGAGTTGACTCATCAACAACCCAAGATACCTGTTTAAGACGCTTAGCTTTAAAGCTGTGTAATATGCTTGCAACGTTTGTCTCTTTCTCTAAAAGATCAGCTAAGCAATGTACATCCTCTAACCCCATCCCTACGCCCTGCTGCAATGAAGGTGGGCAGCCATGAAGTGCATCGCCAATTAAGACCACATTGCCTATATAGACTTCTCTTGATGTCACTGACTTTAATCGACCTTGAATAAGTGCTGTATCACAATCTATCGATGAAATAGCTTGCTGTACCTTTTCATCAAAACTGGAAAAACGGCTCGCTAAAAGTGCTTTCTTACCACTTTGAGTATTAGCTAACGTATTACCAAAGCTATTATCAGTCAGCGACTTGCCCTTAATATCATCTAAAATATGCGCATAACAATATACTTGGTTATTGGGCATCGGATAGCGCATAAAGAAATTATCAGACCCTAGATAGTAGGTTGGTTCAAGATCTGAATCATCTTGATCAATTAAAAAGCGCCAGTTGGTCACTCCCATATCATCGAGTTCAGGTGAGCTGAAAAGCTCGTTTCTAATGTCTGAGTTGATTCCATCAGCGGCAACAACAAGATCAAAATGAGCGGTTAGCTCATTGTCAAAGGTGACTAAACACCCCTGCTCTATTTGTTCAATATTTGCAACTTGAGTATTGAATCTAACTTTCTCATCCATGCCTTGACGCAAAATTTCAAGGAGCTTAAATCTAGGCAACGCCAGAAAAGGCTGTTTGCTTAACGGTTCATCTAACAATGAAGCTGATGAGAGAACTTTACCATTAGGTTTAACATAACTTACTTGCTTTACTTGATGGGATTGAGCAACAACCTGGTCTTTTAAGCCTAAACGTTCCAGCCCAGCGACTGCATTTGCAGGTAAGCAGATCCCGGCCCCATCAGATGACCATCCAGTTGATTTTTCGATCATCACATAATCAATGCAAAGCTCATCAAGGCGGCGAGCTAGAGACAAACCAACAATACCAGCACCAACAATCAATAATTTCATAAATAAGACATTCAATAACAGATACTTGGAGTATGTCACAGTTTACACGTCAAATACAATGTGGCTACATATGGTTAACAGCCTTGTGGTTATGGATATCGCTTTTTAAGATTAAAGTCAAAAAACTCAAAGCCCATAGCTAGGCGGGATAGAAGAGACAAAAAAGGCCTATCAACTGCTTGATAGACCTTTTTAGCGACAATGGATATCTCTGTTATTTGTTGTAACGTTCAGCTTTATATTGAGGGTTCATCAAATTCTCAATTGAGAAGATTTCATTAAGCTTCGCCTCAGTAAGTAGCCCTCTTTCTAATACAACCTCACGAACACTTTTACCTGTTTGAGCACAAATTTTACCCACTATGTCTCCCTCATGGTGACCAATAAATGGGTTTAGATAGGTAATGATGCCTATAGAATTTAAGACAAACTCCTGACACGTTTCGCGGTTAGCTGTAATGCCTTTTATACATTTGTCTTTCAATGAATAACAGGCGTTTTCAAGTAGTGTAAGAGATTCAAATAAACTCTGGCCAATCACTGGCTCCATGACGTTCAGTTGTAACTGGCCAGCTTCAGCCGCCATGGTAATAGTAAGATCATTACCACACACCTTGAAGGCAACTTGATTCACCACTTCTGGGATCACTGGATTAACTTTTGCCGGCATGATTGAAGACCCTGCTTGCATTTCAGGTAAGTTAATCTCATTAAGACCTGTACGAGGTCCTGATGATAGAAGGCGTAAATCATTACAGATTTTTGATAACTTAATCGCAAAGCGTTTAAGTGCACCTGAAAGCATCACATATGCACCGCAATCAGATGTCGCTTCAACTAAATCTTCAGCAGGTACAAAGGCACGCCCTGTTATTTGTGCCAGCTTACTTATTGCCAACTCAGAGTAGCCATCAGGTGTATTTAATCCCGTACCAATCGCCGTTGCGCCTAAGTTAATCTCAAGCAGTAACTCCTGGCAGCGTTTAATGCTTTTGATCTCCTCTTTGAGGGTAATGCCAAAAGCGCGAAACTCCTGTCCTAACGTCATAGGCACGGCATCTTGTAGCTGAGTTCGTCCCATTTTAAGTACGTCATTAAACTCTTCAGACTTGAGCATAAATGTTTCAATAAGCTGTGATAAAGCATCAATGACCGTATCTGTACGTTCAAACAAAGCAACACGAAAACCGGTGGGATAAGCATCATTGGTGCTTTGGCTTTTATTGACATGATCGTTGGGATTAATAAATTGATAAGCTCCTTTTGCCTGGCCATTTTGTTCCAATGCAATGTTTGCTATCACTTCATTAGTATTCATATTAACTGAAGTGCCTGCACCGCCCTGAAATGCATCAACAGGAAACTGTGAGTAGTACTTATCACTCTCAAGCAAAGTATCACATGCTTTAATAATGGACTGTGCTATCTCAACAGGAATCGTACCAAGCTCAGAGTTCGCCATCGCAGCGGCTTTTTTAGTTTTTACCATGCCCCGTACAAACTCGACACAATCACCAATCTTTTCATTGCTAATTTTAAAGTTTTCTATCGCTCTTAAGGTATGAATACCAAAATATGCATCATTAGGGATCTCTTTTGAACCTAATAAATCGTTTTCTGAGCGAGTGCCTTCTGCGAAGCTTGAATTCATTACTGTCATTTTGGGGTCTGCTTTTATTTATTGTCGTTTGAAATGAGGTCGTTAACTAATACCAGTTCCATTAAACATGTGATCAATTCAGAGTTTTCTCAGGGATTTCGATCCAAGGCGCATCGCTGAAGAAATGGTTATTCCCTTTTGAGGTGATGCAACGCAGGAGTGGAAGTCCTGAGAAGCTCACGAAGTGCGGGTTTATAATCACTTTATACCGCGTATGTGGCTTTCGGAATAGAATAACTATTAGCTTCAATCCACTTACTTGCCTACAGCGATTTTAACTCCCGCTGAATGGTCAACTTTTTAATCGAATTGGTATACTATCTAATCTTGCTATCTAGAACAGTGCTGGTGAGGGTAACATGGGACTATCTAAAGGGTAAATCAGTGAAGGGAAAATTGGTTAAGCTATTTTAAGCTTCGTTTAAAACCGCCCTGGGGTAAACGGTTTATTCTCTCTAACCTCTTGGTTAACTAGTAACTGCAGACAGTGTTTCGGTTTCTTCTTTTTGCTTCATAAAGTGCCGTATCCGCTTCATGGATCATGGCACTAAAGCTTTGGTTTCTAAAATAAGATATGCCGATACTTACAGTGAGCGCTAGCGATTTTCCGCAATCGAGTGGCATCGTTTTAGTGGCTAAGGTTTCACGGTATGACTCCGCCAATGCTGTGGCATCATCTTCACCACAACCGGACACTAAAATCATAAACTCTTCACCACCATAACGTATCAGCACATCGGTAACGCGGCTGTGTGACAAGAGCGTTTTGGCGATAAACTTAAGTGCCTGATCACCAACAACATGGCCGTATTGATCGTTCACTTTCTTAAAATAGTCGACATCTAACATAAGTACGGCAAACTGACCTTCTCCTCGGCAGGATATCCTGTAATGGATATCTCCCTGCCTTAAACCCTCCCGGCGATTGTATAAACCCGTCAAATCATCAATGGTCGCTTGCTTTGTTAATACTGCTTCCAGTTTTTTCTGCGCGGTAATATCAAAAATAACACCGATGAGCCCGGCAACATTGCCTTCATCATCTAAAAAGCTGGTCTTATGGAACTTAACAAACAGTTCATCTCCTTGAGTTGAGCGGATCTGTTTTTCATAAACTTGAATACCAGGATGATCGAACAATGCTTGATCGGCTTGTTGATATACTTCCGCCAACTCCTTATCAAACAGTTCAAACACACTGCGGCCAATCATCTGTTGACGAGTTAATTTGATAAAATCTTCAAAAGCATGATTACAACCGAGATAAATACCCGAAACATCCTTATAAAAGATCGGCACAGGTAATGTATCTATCATTAACTGCAATACAGGGCTATTACTTGATAAAAAGGAGAGAAGATCAGGGACCTGAATATCTACAGAGTTACTCTTTACATCATGAGTCATCGTTTTATTCATACACCCTACTGCTACATACTCTTGTAGATTATATCCTATCCTCTATTTTTATTCACACCTTGATAACACTGTGCCATTGGATTTTTGTAAAGCAATGTCAATATCAACAGTACAAGTTGATTACAATATGGTGACCATTACAGCTGTGTAAAAACAAACCACTTAAGCGTTCATGGCATTTAGTCGCAACCATTTCTTGTAGCAAGCTCACGTTAATTGCATCTTTAAGATACGATTTACACCTTTTATTCGTTTCATGCTAGACCTTATCCTGTGACTCTGTTTTAATGCGCATCAGCTAACAATTAGGTTATAAAATTTCGCAATATGAGCCATTCAACACAGATGTTCCAATCTAAGTTGACACTAGTATTATTACTGGTGGTGTTTGTGTCGCAGCTATTCCCTACCTGTATTGCATCTGAGATACATCTCAATGAACAAAGCACTCACTTATCAAGTCTTAATTCAGAACAAACTGAGTCTTGTTGCCATTCTCAAGGGCACCAATGCAAACATGCTAGAAGCATATCGGATCAAGAACATGACAGTGATTTTCACACCTCTTGTCATCCCCCTATTGAGCTCAGTTTCTTTCTAGACTTTAATCAAGTCGATGGTGCTAGCCAGTTTATGGTTTCATATCAAAATCGAAACTACGCACCGCCCATACCTCCTCCACACGCTTAACCTCCATTACATTTTTTCTGTCGTAATTTTTAGCTTGTAACAAATCCAATTTGTTACTTGGCAGCGTATGCCTGTTTAACACGTTATCAATCGAGAACATTGGGTGATATCTGTTGAGTTTGCAACCTGCTATTAGTATATCAATTAATGACTTACAGATATTTTTCGATTAAATGATGCTATTTGCCATCTAATCGTTCTACTTTTATTGGAGTTTATTCTCGTGAAGAGATACCAAGAGATCACGCTTGTGGCCTGCAGACGTTCGCTGGTCACAGTGAGTTTATGCATGCTTGCCCTATTAACTGGTCAAGCATTAGCACAGACCTCGAATATCAATGAGCAGCCAAGTATCAGTTTACCTTGGGTGCTTGAACAAACCTTACTGCATAATGCTCAACTCAAAACTTATCCCTATGAGTTAAGAGCGAATGAAGCAGCAACAATACAAGCTGGCATCACCCCCAATCCAAAGTTTTCAATGTCAGTTGAAAATGTGCTCGGAACTGGCAATATGCAGGGCGTTGAAAATGCTGAAGTGACTTTAGCTTTAAGCCAGCTTATTGAACTTGGAGACAAACGTCAGCGTCGCGTTGATTTCGCACAAGCGCAACAACAACAGCAAATGAGACGGTATGAACAACAACGTTTAGCTATCATGTCTGATGCCACTGAACGTTATTATCAAGTGCTGCGTTTGCAAGCGCTGCAGGCATGGGGCGAAAAGCGTTTAGCACTTGAATCTAAAGCCTTAAACACGATAGAGCTCAGGGCTAAAGCTGGCGCTGTCCCCCAAGCCGATGTGAGTAAACTCGCTTTACGCTTACACCAAACAAAAGCCGCACAACAGCAACTTAACGGTGAAGCGCAGGTAGCCAAATATCGTTTAGCCGCTATGTGGTCTAGTGAACCGACATTTAACCATGTTAGCGGTGAGCTCAGCCAACTTCAGCAATTACCAACCTTAGCCAGCGTACTTAATGCAGTAGAGAGCGCGCCTCAATATTTAGCTCTTTTAAGTGTTGAGCGTTTAATGTACGCCAAACGCCGCATGGAAGAATCAAAAGCGCAATACGATATTACCTTAGGGATGGGCGTAAAAGGGGTTGATGGCTTTGATGATGGCGCCTTAATGTTCAATTTCTCAATGCCCATTCCCCTTTCGAACCCTAACCAAGGCAATATTCTTGCGGCTAAGGCAAAAGAGGATATGGCATTAGAACAACAAAGATTAGCCCGTGGTCAAATCAAACTTACGCTTATGGCAATTCATCAAGCAATGCTAAATAACGCAAAACAAGCGCAAAGATTGAAGCAACAGCTAGTGCCTATGGCCCAGCGTTTATTAAATGATAGCCAATTAGCTTATCAAGCCGGTCAAATCAACGTACTTCAGCTTGTCGATGCACAATCTCAGCTTGTCAGTGTCGAGCGTGAACTCATAGAAGCCAATACCTTGGCTTATATGCAGCTACTCGAACTTGAACGTATTACAGGTCAATCTATGACAGCCACACACATCAGCACATCTGTGGCACTGGAGAATCAATAATGTCTGCTAATTTCACACAAAGCTCAGCTCAAATCCGCTCAATCGTTATATTGCTTGTTGGTTTAATCTTGATATCTGTGTTTACGCTTAACTCTGCATTTGCCAGTGGCGACCATGGTCACGGCCATGAAGAGGAAGAGGAACATATTCCAGAGGGGCCTCATGGTGGCAGGCTGGTGCAAGAGGGAGACTTTTCAATCGAGATAACCATGGCTGAATCTGGGATCCCAGCTGAATTTCGAGTTTATGCCTACCAGAAAGATCAGCCAATTGCGCCAAATGAGGTGCAATTGGAACTGCTACTTAACCGTTTAGGCAATAACACAGATAAAATTACCTTTACCCCTGAAGAAGATTACCTTGTCAGTGAAGTCAGTATTGCCGAACCACACTCCTTTGAAGTTGAAGTTCATGCGAGCTTTAATGGCAAAAACTTTGACTGGCACTACGATAACTTTACTGGTCGCACTGAGATTAATGATCGTTTGCTTAAGCTCTCTGGCGTGCAAACCCAAACTGCAGGTAGCCAAACTTTAGTCTTTATTGATACCCTTTTTGGTATCGTTGCCCCAATAACGGATAAGGAATTTAATGTAAATGCCCCTTATGCAGGAGTCATAGAATCATTAAATGTCACCATTGGAGATAGCGTAACTAAAGGCCAGGTCATAGCAACAGTGCGTAACTCTACAACACTGCAGACCTATCAAGTCATTAGCCCTGCTGATGGCCAAGTTACCGAGCAATTTCTAAGCCTAGGTGATAATACCTTTAATCGTTCACTGCTTCGTATTAGCGATCTCTCTAATGTGTGGATAGACCTATCGGCATTTCCAAAAAATATTGAGAAGCTTAACTTAGGCCAAAAAGTGAGCATTGGCGATGATCACGGTGACAATCACAGCAGTTCTCACAGTCAACATCCCCTTTTTGCACAGAGCACAATCAGTTACATAGCACCAACTATGACTGGCGGACATATCGCCCGAGTACGCGCTGTGATTAATAATAAGCAAGGTCACTGGCGACCAGGTATGCACATTCAAGCCAAGATTGAAACAGGGTCTAAGCCTGTACCACTTGCTGTTCGTGTTGATGCGCTACAGACTTTCAACGATAAGCCAGCTGTCTTTATCAAGCACGGCAATACTTTTGAAGTCAGAACACTCACCTTAGGTGACAGCGATGGCGTCTTTGTCGAAGTATTAGCAGGCTTAAATAGTGATGCTGAATATGTCACTGAAAATAGTTACTTATTAAAAGCTGACATCATGAAAGATGCCGCGAAGCACGTGCATTAGGAGCGATAATTATGAATGCAATCATCTCTTTTGCACTGCAAAGGCGCTTACTCGTGCTTGCAATGACATTGCTCATTGCACTGCTCGGGGTATACAACACCTTTAAGTTACCCATTGATGCTGTGCCGGATATTACCAATGTCCAGGTACAGGTCAATACGGCTATTGCTGGTTATTCACCACTAGAGTCTGAGCAACGTCTGACCTATGTGATTGAAAATGCCATGGCTGGGATCCCAAAGCTTGATCATACTCGTTCAATTTCACGCTACGGTTTATCTCAAGTTACTGTTATTTTTGACGAAGGAACTGATATCTACTGGGCACGGCAGCAGATAGCTGAACGCCTGCAAGGTATTCGAAGTGAGCTACCAGCTGAAGCAGAGCCAGCTCTTGGACCTGTCAGTAGTGGTCTTGGCGAAGTATTCACCTATTCTATCCGTGCCCTCGATGGCGCACTGAAAGAAGATGGCACGGCCTATACTGCCGAAGATCTGCGTACCATTCAGGATTGGATCATTCGACCTCAATTAGTCAAAGTGCCTGGAGTCACTGAGATTAACAGTCTTGGTGGTTACGAGCGTGAATACCAAGTGGCCCCAGACCCAGCAAAACTGCTGGCGTTTAAGATCACTGTTGATGACCTCATAACAGCCCTTGAACGTAACAACCGTAATGCAGGTGCAGGCTATATAGAAAGAAATGGCGAGCAATGGTTAGTCCGCTCACCGGGTCAGCTTAAGGATCTTGAGGAGATCCGCCAAGTCGTGATCACTAAGCGTGATGATGCACCAGTTCGTATTGGTGATGTGGCTGATGTGTTTTATGGTAAACAACTTAGAACTGGCGCGGCCACTCAGAACGGGCAAGAAACTGTTCTGGGTACCGCCTTTATGCTACTAGGTGAAAACAGCCGTGTTGTCGCAAAAGAGGTTGGTGACAGGCTAGAACAGGTTAATAACAGTTTACCTGCTGGCATAATTGCAGAAGCAGTTTATGACAGAACAGGACTTGTCGATAAAGCCATTGCAACAGTACAAAAAAACCTGTTTGAAGGCGCTGTACTGGTAATTGTGGTGCTTTTTGCCTTATTGGGTAATTTCCGTGCCGCCTTAATCGCAGCGCTTGTCATCCCTCTCAGTATGCTATTTGCCATCACAGGTATGACTGCCAACCGAGTCTCAGGTAACTTAATGAGCTTAGGCGCAATTGATTTCGGTATCATCGTTGATGGTGCGGTTATCATAGTGGAAAACGCCCTTCGCAGACTTGGTTTAGCCCAACATCAATATGGCCGTTTACTCACATTAGAGGAGCGTCTCAAAGTGGTCTTTGAGGCAACCCGCGAGGTATTCCGTCCAGCCGTATTTGGTGTGCTAATCATCATGTTGGTGTACCTGCCAATTTTTGCCCTCAGTGGCGTTGAAGGCAAGATGTTCCACCCAATGGCCTTTACGGTTGTTGCTGCGCTTATTGGTGCGCTGATTTTGTCAGTTACCTTTGTGCCTGCTGCCATCGCATTGTTTGTTAAAGGTAAAGTTAGCGAGAAAGAGAACATACTGATGGCTAAAGCCCGTAGCCTCTATGAGCCTGTGCTATTTTTCTCTCTAAAAAGACCTGCTGTTATCCTATTTACGGCAATTGGAATAATGCTAGTCACGGCTTTTCAGATGAGCCGTTTAGGATCTGAGTTTTTACCTAAGCTCGATGAAGGTGATATTGCAATGCATGCTATGCGTATCACTGGTACTGGGCTTGAGCAATCTACTCAAATGCAGAAAAAACTTGAGCTCGTCATCAGTGAGCTTGATGAAGTAGAGCGAGTATTTTCTAAAATTGGTACACCCGAGGTGGCAACCGATCCAATGCCGCCAAGTGTTGCCGATACGATTCTTATCATCAAGCCTCGTGACCAATGGGCCGATCCCTCTAAGAGCAAAGCGCAGTTCATGGATGAACTTAGAGAGCATGTGGAGCAAGTTCCTGGTAATAACTATGAGTTTACTCAACCTATTGAGATGCGTTTCAATGAACTGATCGCAGGCGTACGTGCCGATGTTGCGCTACGTGTTTATGGTGACGATCTTGATACACTTAAGGATGCCGGCGACCGAGCAGTATCTCTTTTCAATAAGATTGTTGGTGCAAAAGATGTACGTGTAGAGCAGATGTCCGGTCTACCGACATTATCCATTGAGCCTAATCGCGATCATTTAGCTTTACTGGGCCTGACTATCATAGATGTACAGCAAGCCCTACAAGCTGCTGTGTCTGGGGTTAATGTTGGGCTGATCTATGAAGGCGATCGCCGCTTTAAGCTCGTTGTTCGTATGGCCGACAATATCAGTCAAGACTTACGCGCCCTTGAGAATCTCCCAATAGCTTTACCTTCTGATCTCAATCCAGATCTGAGTTACGTACCACTTGGAGAAGTGGCCGACATCATGTTTAAAGTCGGTCCAAACCAGATAAACCGTTTAAGCGGTAAGCGTCACGTTGTGGTAACGGCGAATGTAGAAGGCAGAGATCTTGGCTCCTTTATCAAAGATACTAAATTGCTAATGGATAGTGAGCTCAAGCTGCCAAGCGGTTATTGGAGCGAATATGGCGGTACTTTTGAGCAACTTGAATCGGCATCTAATCGTTTAATGGTATTAGTGCCACTCACTCTTCTGCTTATTTTCGGTCTGCTATATAGCGCATTCGGCTCAATTAGAGACTCACTCATTATCTTCAGTGGCGTACCACTGGCGTTAACCGGTGGTGTACTTGCGCTTGTACTGAGAGATATGCCGCTGTCTATCTCTGCAGCCGTTGGCTTTATCGCATTATCTGGTATTGCTGTATTAAATGGTGTGGTGATGTTGAGCTTTATCAAAGAGCTAAAACAGCAAGGTCTTGTACTTATCGATGCGATAAAACAGGGGGCAAGTCAGCGACTTCGCCCAGTACTGATGACAGCATTGGTGGCAAGTTTAGGCTTTATTCCTATGGCGCTAAATGTTGGCACTGGCGCCGAAGTCCAACGGCCGCTTGCGACTGTGGTCATTGGTGGAATAGTGTCATCGACTCTGCTGACGCTAGTGATCTTGCCAGTACTTTATTTACTGGTCTATCGACTAAGCAATAAACAAACGACATCTTAACCTTATGAGCGCTATAAAGGCGTTAATGGTATAGCCAAAAAGCGAGGCGTCACTCAGTGTGATGACCTCGCTTTTTATTGAGTAAAACCACATAAATAGACGGCCAATAGTCACTCTTCTGGCTAACTGTTCAATATGAATGATTGTGTAATCCTCATGCATAAGCTTATCTATACTTACCTCTATCATCAATTTGACTGAGTAAATTCACTCGTTCGCGCTGAGTTTTTGCCTGACTAATCGCCATCCAGTTCATAAATTAAGCACTTGAACGTAATATTAGTGAGAATTTTATAACTATCGAAATTAACTACTGAAATTTCAAATCTTCATGCCTACACTGAATTTATCAAGAGTCATATATGAGGTGCCTATGCCAACATCTTCTTTCCCCCCTCTAAGCAGTGACCAGCTATACCGATATTCACAACTTTCAGACCTGGATGTCGATTGCAAGTCAACTAAACACTTAACACCCCTCGATGAAATAGTCGGACAAGAACGTGCCCAGCAAGCTGTCGAGTTTGCTATGTCTATGCCAGATAAGGGTTACAACATATACGCCATAGGACGTAATGGTTTAGGTAAGCGCACTATGGTCATGCGTTATCTTAATCGTCATGAGCCTAATGGTCGCAATAACAGTCTCCATGACTGGTGTTATGTCATTAATTTCGATGATGCCCGCGTACCTAAAGTACTCAAAATGCCCGCTGGAAAAGGTGGTAAGTTTAAGAAAGATATCGAAAAGTTCATTGTTAAGCTCACTAAGGCTTTGCCATTAGCATTCGACAATGAGATGTATTACTCCAGTGCTGAAAAACTCAAAAGCCAGCTATCAAATAGACAAGAAGCAGCACTTGCAGGCCTAACTAAAGAAGCACAAGAGCGTAGTGTGAGCCTAACCATAACGGCACAAGGCAGTTATGAGCTTGTGGCAATGAACGGTGAAGAGCCCCACACCGATGAATCTTTCAGAGAGTTAACTAAAAAGCAGCAAGATGAACTCGAAGATGGGATTGTCGAGCTTGAATCTAAATTAAGAGGCATCGTTAGGCAGTTTACGGTTTGGGAGGAGGAGTACTCAGATAAGCAGCAGAAACAAGATGAACAGGTCGCCCTAGAGGTACTTGATCACCTCATGAGTAAGGTTAAAGAAAGCTACGCAAGCTTTACAGCTGTGAAAACCTACCTCAATGCTATGCACAAAGATATTCTAGATAACTTAGATCTGTTCCTTGAAAATAATGAGGAACAACTCGCCTTATCTTACGCTTCTTTAGATAAAAAAATGCCTCGCCGTTATCAAGTGAATGTCTTAGTGAGTCAAGCCGATGATAAGATGCCTATCGTTGTTGAAGAAGCGCCAAACTATCACTCTATTTTCGGCTATATCGAAAATGCGACCTTTAAAGGCACCATTTTTTCTGACTTCTCATTGATCCGTTCTGGCAGTCTACACAAAGCCAACGGCGGTGTCTTGATGATTGATGCGGCTAAGGTGCTTGAGCAGCCATACGTATGGGATGGGCTCAAACGTGCCCTACGCTCTCGTAAGCTCAGCCTAAGCTCTTTAGAGCGAGAGGTTACGCTATCAGGGACAATTTCACTCGACCCTGAAGCCATTCCTCTGGATGTGAAGATAATTCTTTTCGGGGATTACCAAACTTACCAGCTACTGCAGCATTATGATCCTGAATTTAGTGAGCTATTTAGAGTAACGGCTGACTTTGAAGATGTCATGCCACGCAACGATAAATCTGAGGCGCTCTATGCCAAATTTATCTCCAGTATCGTGCACGGTAATAAGATGCTGCATTGTGATCGCAATGCCATCAAGCGCATCATTGAGTTTAGCTCTCGCCAAGCGGACGATCAGAATAAGCTGTCACTGCACTCAGCGGATATTGCAAACTTACTACGTGAATCCAACTACGTGGCGCGTTCTTTAAATGCCAACATGATCAGAGCAAGTCACGTTGAGCAAGCATTACAAAACCATGAAGTGAGGATCTGCCGTTTAAAAGATAATGTGATGCAGAGTTATGTGAATGGTACGACCTTAATCAGCACTGACAGTCAGGTTGTCGGCCAAGTTAATGCTTTATCTGTCATATCTACCTCAGATCATCAGTTCGGTGCGCCAAACCGTATTACGGCAACAACGGCTTTTGGTGAAGGCAAGGTCTTTGATATTGAAAGAAAAGTAGATTTAGGCGGTAGCTTACACTCTAAAGGCGTCATGATACTTTCCGCCTATCTTTCCTCTATTTTAGGTAAAACAGCCAAAATCCCTCTAACAACGCATATTACCTTCGAGCAATCTTATGGTGGGGTCGATGGTGACAGTGCTTCAATGGCTGAGCTATGTGCCATTGTCTCAGCCTTTTCTGACAAACCCATTAGGCAAGATATTGCTATCACAGGCTCCATGAACCAGTTTGGCGAAGCTCAGCCTATTGGAGGGGTCAATGAGAAGATTGAAGGCTTCTTTGATGTGTGTCAGATCAAGGGGCGTACAAAGCACCAAGGCGTGATTATTCCTCAGTCTAATGTGCAAAACCTGATGCTTAGACACGATATTGTTGATGCTGTTAAAAAAGGGCAATTTAATATCTGGTCTATCACTCATGTTAGCCAAGCCATTGAGCTGCTTACTGGGGTTGAGTCAGGTATTTTACTCAATAATAAAACCAGGGAGAAAGCCGGCATTAATGGCGATAACACCACAAAGTTAAGTGCTGTGGACCACCCTGCCCACTCAGTGCTCGGTATTGCTCAGTCTCGCTTAAATCTATTAAGGCAAGCAAGTCAGCCGCAGTCATCCTAATCAGGTAACAAGGCATAAAAAAGGCCGAAACAGTCATGTTTCGGCCTTTCTTTTAAACCGCTACCTTGATGGTAGTCAGCGGTAGTAATATTAAGCTAGCGCTTCTTGCAGATTTGGTACAACTTGTTTTTTACGGCTTAGTACACCATCTAACCATACACGGCCATTTTCTGTCGCTTTTCCGTATGCACGCTCTGTTAAGCTTGCATCATCACTGACGATCAACAACTCTGATCCCTCTTTCATGATGTCAGTCAACAGCAACAACATACTGTGACGTTCGCCTTCAGCTTTAAGTGCTGCAATATCGGCTTCAAGCTCAGCTTTGATATCATCAAAAACCGCAAGGTCAATCACTTCTAGTTGACCAATACCGACCAAATGGCCGTTCATGTTGAAATCTTTAAAGTCACGCATGACCAATTCACGTACAGGCGTACCGTCGACGGCAGATTTCACTCTGAACATCTCCATACCTAGCTCTTTAAAGTCTTCAATTCCAGCTATTTCAGCTAGCGCTTCAACACACTTGATATCGGCAGTGGTACAGGTTGGCGATTTAAAAATAACCGTATCACTCAAGATAGCGCACATCATAATTCCTGCGATCTCTTTTGAGATTTCAACATTATGAAAGTCGTACATCATCTTAATAATCGTGTTACTACAGCCTACTGGACGGATCCAACACTCTAGTGGAGTAGAGGTTGTTAAGTCACCAAGTTTATGATGATCAACAATACCGACAATTGTCGCTTCGGCAATATCATCTGGCGCTTGAGTAAGTTCAGAGTGATCAACAATATATACCTCTTCACCGGCATAGCTTGTTTTAAATTCTGGGGCTTCGAAACCAAATTTATCTAGAATAAAAGCTGTTTCAGGCGACAACTCACCTAAACGAGCTGGAATTGATGGCTCACCGATCTGGTTTTTAAGGTGTGCAAGTGCGATTGCACCACAAATTGAATCTGAATCTGGGATCTTATGGCCCACTACATACACTGACATTGATAACTCTCCTTTAATTAGCTCTATTCTACCAAACTCATTCCGTTTGAAAAAGATTTACTGCGAATAAGCCCAGTAAGAGAGGATTATATTCAATGGTTATGATTCCTTAGAGGGACACAGAACAAAGAGTGTGCAAGTCAGCTTAGAATATCTCGCGCAGTACTCATGGAAAATCGTGAGTGAAGAAGTCATTAGCGCAGAAAGGGATTAACGGAGGAAGTCATTAGCGCAGAAAGGGATTAACGGAGGAAGTCATTAACAATTTTTTGCATCTCTCCAGTCCGTCGCATATCGTAAATAATCATATCGAGTTGCTTTTTGAAATTTTCTTTAAAGGGATACTTGCCATCATCCATAGCTGTATAACCAACAAAACCTTGCTCTATACTCACTGTGGCTCCCTCCATCAAAATGGCGTGCTTGCCTCCCTCATCGTACTCTCCAGCTAACTTAAGCTGTTTCAGCTCCCACAGGATAGAGATCCTATCATTTAGATAGCAATCTATTCGCTTGAGCCCTAGTTGTAATAGGTTTTCTCGGTTTCCTTTTGCTTCACTGACTGTGATCTTCTCATCCTTTACTGCCTGCCAGAAAGCTTCGCCACCTAAATGGAAACCTGAATTAATCCCGATAATTAACCCATAATAATCTTCAGGCCAATTGAGCCTTAGCGCCCTGAAAAATAACTCTTCTCGGCACATGACAATCACCCTTTCATCCAAGATGGGCATAGAGTAAGGCCAGATATAGGGTCTTTTTTCAACATGAAAATAGGGGGGGTAAATAGCAAACCCCTCTCCATTTTCTATTAAGCGCAAGCCCCTTTTCCAGGGCACAGCGACAAGATTAACCTTATAGCCCTTCATCCTAGATGTAGCGAGTTTAATAATTTGAGAGTAAATGCCTTTCAGCTCTCCCCTCTCGGTGTAGGAATAAGGCGGATAATTAGAATCAGCGTAGAGAGTCACTTCGATATCTTCAGCAAATGTAGCTATCGAGAAACATGCTAAATACAGCCCTATCAGTAACAGCCTGAGCTTCACATTATCTCTCCCTGAACTTGATGCATATCGCTATTACTCCTTTAAGCCCTATCTTGTGGTGCCGAGTCACTCAAACAGATTTAGAAAAATAAATGAAGGGAAACGTATCCAGGCACGCATTACCTATGCAGCTAAATGTAGTTTAAATCGACAAGTTTTGCTCTTTCACTTCATGAATAACTTGTTATATGTCAAAGATGTGAATCGATGCAGCAAAAAAGATTGCCAGCAATAAGATTACTGCTACACTAATAACTGTATAAACATACAGTCATTAGTGTAGAGTGAAGTAACATGATGAAAGTGATCCCGATATCTGCAAGTGCTGGTATTACTGGCTTTGAGTCACCAGCTGCAGACTATAAGCAGCTCCCCCTTAGCTTAGATGAGCTACTCGTTGAGCACCCGAGCGCCACCTTCATCGGTCAGGCTAGTGGCGGCTCTATGCAAAACGTAGGGATTTTTGATGGTGATATCCTTATCGTAGATAGACATGTTTCAATTCAAAATCAAGACGTTATCGTAGCGAATTACAATGGCAGCTTTGTCTGCAAAATTATTGATACTAACAGGCGATTATTGCTCTCGGCCAATGATGAACATCACCCCGTCACGATACATGAGTATGACCAATTTAGTGTAGAAGGCGTTGTAGTACGCTCTATACGTTGCCATCGACCAAGCCCATTACTATCAAAGCCGCAAATAGGATGAGCCTTCTTGAGGTGAAAATATTTAACAGAAGCGACATAAAAGGGGCAATATGTTTGCCTTAGTCGATGCTAACTCCTTTTATTGCAGCGCTGAACAGGTATTTCGTCCTGAATGGCGCGGACGCCCTATTGTGGTGTTATCTAATAACGATGGGTGTATTGTGGCGGCAAATCGTCAAGCATGCGCTTTGGGAATACCTAAATTTGAACCTTACTTTAAAGTAAAGTCCCAATGTGAGCATTTAGGCGTCATTGCACTTAGCAGTAATTATGAACTTTATGGCTCGTTATCAGCCAACATGATGGAGGTGATTGGCAGGTTTGCTCCCGAACAGCATATCTACAGTATCGATGAATCCTTCTTGTCATTTAAACATTGTTATCCCGCTATTCCCTGCCTGATAAAACACGGGGAAGCACTACGAAAAACGGTATGGAAAGAGACACGTCTCGCCGTTTCTGTAGGCATCGGCGAGACATTAACCTTAGCTAAAATTGCCAACCATGCAGCGAAGAAGCTCCCTGACTATAGAGGGGTCTGCTTGATTGATAATTCAGCCCAACGCAAAGCAATTCTGTCACAAATGCTGCCTAATGATGTATGGGGTATAGGTCGGCGCCTATCAAAAAGACTTGATCTGATGGGAATAAAAACGGCTTATGCACTATCCCAGATGGCACCAGGACTTGCGAGGAAACAATTTAGCATTGAGGTCGAGCGCACAGTACGCGAACTTAATGGGGAAATTTGTAAAGGCTGGGATCAAACTCGAGCCGATAAGCAGCAGATTTTTTCAACCCGCAGTATGGGTGAGCGGATCACAGACTCAGTATCACTGCAGCAGGCTTTGAGTAAACATGTCGGCATAGCAACAAGCAAAGCAAGGGAGCAAGGCTCTCTGTGCTCTGTATTACTTATCTTTGCATCAAACTCCCCTTTCGACGAGCAACCTACAGGGTTCAAGATCACCCATCGTTTTGCCTATCCGACAAACAATACCGCAGAGATAACAAAAATAGTGACAGGTATAGCTCAGCGCCAATTCAGGTCAGGTGTACGCTATTATAAGGTTGGCGTGGGACTTATCGATCTAGTCAATGAAGTACATCACCAGCAAGATCTATTCGCACCGCAAAGAAACTCAGCGTTGATGGAGGTGTATGATAGCCTAAACCATCGATATGGCGCAGATTCAGTGTTTATGGCGGCACAGGGGATCACACCAAAGTGGAGCATGAGAAGACAATACTTGACCCCTCAATACACCACCTGCTGGCAAGATATTCCCCAAGTGTCTTGCTAGGTAGCTTGCCTCAATAGTTGCTACCGCTTACGGCTCCCAGGCAAGGCCTTTGGCAAAGCATTATTAACATGGGGGTCATGTTCGGCATTATCTTTCACGTTTTGATCAACAAACTTATAATAGCCCTCTTTGACACGCGTCCACATTCCGTGTGAAAGATCAGCCCCCTGCTCCTGTATAAGTTGTTGAAATAATTCTAAATCGCAGTGTGTAGCATCATAGGCCATTTTTAACGTTGCTGATGCTTCATCATAAGAGACACTTTCAATTCCTATGACATGATCAATGCGAGCAATAATAGTCGCCTTATTATCTTGTGTTACTCCCTCTAACTTGAGATAGCGAACGACCAGGTTTTCTTCCTTTACTCCTGCACGATATGCTAAGTCACCCATAAGATTCTCCTTATTACTACACAATTACTACAAAGCGCTTTAACTAAAAAGTAATCACTTTAGGTTAGTCTATGACTTTTATGAGAAAAACCTAATAAATGATCTCATTACTCAATACACCTTAACACGCAGTTTTTCTAATTTAGTGATATTGATCAATATTATGTTGGCAAATTCACTAAATGTAAAAAACATTAAAAATTGCAACCTTTATAAGCTCAAAAATCTACCGAGAAAAAATCAATAATTATCATTGATATCAATAGATAAGAAATATTTTAATTTTTCTCAAGTGAGCATATCGAACATACATACATATTTACATAATGGCCATGTAACATTGATGCAGATCATTTAACATGTGGGAGTAAAAAAATCTTTCGCCGATAATGATAAAAACAGAAATTCAGGCTTCAACAAGAGGAAGTGTTCGTGGCTACAAAAAAACAGATTATTTTGCCTATTGTCGTTCTTTCAGTAGGAATTGGGAGCTTCTTAGGGATTTCAGCAATGAAGAAACCACCTGAAGAGAAAGAAGCTGTAGACAATACCCCGCTCGTCGCGTTTAAGCAGGTTGAACTCAATCCGATGACTTTTGCGGTGAGCTCTTATGGTGTTGTTAATGCAAAATATGAAACTGAGTTAGTATCACAGGTAAATGGTGAGATAGTTTTCCTATCCGATACATTCGTGCGTGGCGGTTTCGTCAAGAAAGGGGAAGTGCTCGCTAGAATTGATTCGAGTGATTACGACGCCGATCTTATTGATGCCGAAGCAAGCTTAGCATCGGCCAGAGCAACCTTAGTACAAGAGAAAGCTTACGGTAAGGTTGCCGAGGAGGAGTGGAAACGAATTAAAGACGGCGTGCCAACCGAATTAAGTTTGCGTAAACCTCAGCTTGCACAAGAGATTGCTAGACTCAACTCCTCAGAAGCAGGTCTTAAACGAGCACTACGTAATGTAGAGCGCACAACAATCAAGGCCCCCTATGACGCTCTTATTGAAAGCCGAAATATAGGTTTAGGTTCCTATGTGAGTATGGGAACACCATTAGGTAAGGTGTTGAGCACTCACAAGGCTGAGATCCGTTTGCCTTTGGCAGATAAAGAGATCCAATACCTTATCGATAAGGGTAGAAATTCAGACGTGACGCTTGTTGCTGACTTTAGCGGTGCCAAGCAGGAGTGGTCTGGAAAAATTGTCCGCAGTGAAGGTGTAATTGATAGTCGTAGTCGCATGACCTACCTAGTTGCAGAAGTTATCGACCCCTATGGATTGAACTCAGATAAAAATGCGCTGAGATATGGCACATATGTCACCGCGAATATTGCTGGTACACAAGCAGGTGAAGTCGCTGTAATGCCAAGACACTTGGTCGTCAACGGGAAAATTGCCGTACTTGATGAAGATAACAAGCTTAGCTATAAAAATGTCAATGTTATTCGTCAGTTTGGCGCAGAGGTGGTGATATCTGAAGGTCTAGCACAAGGGATGAAAGTGATCACCTCGGCGTTAGATTACCCAGTAGAAGGCATGCAACTTGCGTTACCAGAGGATAAGTTACTGCAGCAAGATGAAGTCAATGAGACCGAGACTCAGCTTGCTATGGAAGAGAAGGAATAATCCATGACAGTAACCAATGATAACGAGCGCCCTTTAGCTAAACATGAGGATACGCAAACAGGGATAATAGCCTGGTTTGCTCGCAATAGTGTCGCAGCAAACCTGTTAATGATCATTATTATCTTAGGTGGACTATTAACGGCGGATACGATTCGCAAACAGTTCTTCCCACAAGTTGAGATCAACTGGGTTGAGTTTAACGCTTTCTACCCTGGCGCAGCCCCTCAGGAAGTTGAAGAGGGGATCACGATTAAAGTTGAAGAGGCCTTAGAAAGTGTTCAAGGCCTTAAACGTGTCATCACCTATTCAAATAGAAACTCAGCAACTGGCTACTTTAGAATTGAAGATTCCTATGATCCTCAAATCGTTCTCGATGAGATAAAGTCAGAAATAGATTCAATCTCAAGTTTCCCTGATGGTATGGAACGCCCAAAAATAGAGCGCATAAAATTACGTCAAGAAGTGATGTATATGAGCCTCTATGGTGATATGACTCCAAGGCAGCTTAAAGAGCTAGGAGAGAAGATCCATGATGAGCTCATGCAGCTCCCGCGGGTTAATATCACTGAGTTTTACGGTGGTCTTGGTTATGAAATCGCTATTGAAGTCAGCAGAGATAGATTAAGAGAGTTTGGTTTAAGCTTTAATGATGTTGCTGATGCTGTACGCGGTTTTTCAAGAAATATGTCAGCCGGCCAGATCCGTGCTGAAAACGGTTACATCAATCTACGAGTACAAAACCAAGCCTATGTAGGCTATGAATTTGAAAACCTCCCACTCATAACCTTAGAAGATGGAACTAACGTACTACTCGGTGATATCGCCACTGTGGTCGATGGTTTTGAGGAGGGAATACAATACTCTAAATTCAATGGTAAAAATTCAGTCACCTTCTTTATTGGTGCCGCTAACGATCAGAGTATGACTGATGTCGCTGACGTCGTTAAAGAGTACGTGGCAGAAAAGCAGTTAGAACTCCCCGAAGGCCTAAAGTTAGAGACTTGGGTCGACATGACCTACTATCTAGAGGGACGGTTAGACCTTATGTTAGATAGTATGAAAACAGGTGCTGTACTGGTCTTTATGATGCTAGCGCTGTTTCTACGTGTCCGCCTTGCTTTCTGGGTCATGATGGGGTTACCAGTGTGTTTCCTCGGCACCCTACTCTTTATGCCTATGGCAATGATTGATGTCACTGTAAATGTGATCAGCCTTTTTGCCTTCATATTAGTACTCGGTATTGTCGTCGATGACGCCATTGTTATGGGGGAAAGCGCCCATGATGAGTGTGAGCGAAACGGGCAAAACCTTGATAACGTGATCCGTGGCGTAAAGCGTGTTGCTATGCCTGCAACCTTTGGTGTGCTAACAACCATAGCAGCTTTCCTACCGATAACCTTAGATGACGGCCCCTCTTCGGCATTCGGTCAAGCCATTGGTTATGTTGTGATCTTATGTCTCATTTTCTCTCTGGTTGAATCTAAGCTTATTTTACCTGCTCACTTAGCGAGAATGAAACAGAAGACAATCGTAAAACCTGGTTCTCGTAACCCTTTAGACTGGCTTAGAAACGGCGTTAACTTTATTCAAGATAAAGTCGACACTGGACTACAGTCCTTCATAAAGAACATTTATCGCCCTAGCCTAACGAAAGCTGTCGAATACCGTTATGCCATCATTATGTTGTTTATCAGCTTTATCTTAGTTTGTGCAGGTCTTTATGCTGGAGGCATGATCCGCTTCATCGGTCAGCCTAAGATCCCACATGACTTCCCACGTATTAACTTTGAGATGAACGTTGATGCTTCAGAAAAAGCGACCCTTTCAGCTGCACTCGCCATAGAAAAAGCCCTTTATGATGTCGATAAAGAGCTAGAAGAAAAATATGGGCAAGGCATGATCTCAGATATGCAGGTCGACTTAAGGGGACGCACCTCGGCTGAAGTGATGACAAAACTGGTCGATCCAGAGATCAGGCCATTAGATACCTTTGCTTTGGCTGAACTTTGGCGACAGGCCATGCCGCTCATTCCGGGAATGAAGTCGTTTGAAGTGCAAGATAACCTCTTTGGAGGAGGTCGGGATGATGGAGACATAAGCTTCCGCCTTGAGAGTAAGCATGAAGAGCAGCTCGTTGCAGCTTCAAAGGAGCTAAAAGCTAAACTGAATACGCTTAAAGGGGTTGGAGATGTTAACGACAGTCGCCAATCAAGCGCAAAAGAGGTGCAGTTTGAACTTAAACCCCAAGCTTATGGCCTCGGGTTAACCTTAGCCAATATCGCTTCTCAAGTTGGCAATAGCTTCTATGGTCTTGAAGCACAACGTATCTTAAGAAATGGTGAGGAGATTAAAGTGATGCTGCGCTACCCAGAGGAGCAGCGTAACTCAATCGCTCAGGTTTCAGAGGTGATGATTGTGACTCCGCAAGGGGTAGAAGTTCCCCTATCAGAAGTTGCCATCATTCATGTGACCCAAGGTGTTAATGGTATACGCCGCGAAAACGGCAACCGTACCATTAATGTTTGGGCATCGGTTGATGCAGATCAAGCTGAACCTTTTAAGCTTGCAGAGGAGATCCGTGATAACTTTATGCCCGAGTTACTGAAAAAGTATCCTCGTGTTAAAAGTGAAGTATCGGGTAATATACAAGAGCAGATGGATAGCGCTAAAACACAGATGAGGGATTTTATTATATCCTTGCTGATCATATACAGCCTGTTGGCTATCCCACTTAAATCGTACTCACAGCCAATTATGATCATGTCAGTGATCCCATTTGGTGTCATTGGCTCAGTAGTAGGTCATATGATCATGGGCATTGATTTAAGTGCGCTATCACTGTTCGGCATCATTGCAGCAGCTGGTGTCGTAGTAAATGATTCCTTGGTGATGGTTGATTACATTAACAAATCAAGAGAAGCTGGTATTGAAATGAAACGAGCGGTGCTAGAAGCTGGCTGCAGACGTTTTAGAGCGATCATGTTGACATCTCTCACCACTTTTATCGGTTTGATGCCAATCATGACTGAAACCAGCATGCAGGCTAAAATGGTGATCCCAATGGCAACCTCCCTCGCCTTCGGTGTCCTATTCGCAACCGTAGTAACCTTAATGCTTATCCCTTGTTTATATCTCGCTATTGAAGATATCAAGAAGCTGGTTGGTAGTAAGTCTCGCGTGAGCAATGAGCGTCCCCATAATATGGAGCCAGAGCTGATTAAGTAACTGTCAGCCTGTTTTTGTGGATTAAGATACAAATGCCGCTCTGTTTATAGAGCGGCATTTTTATATCAGTCGTACATCACTAGTTCATATAACGTGATTCAAAAGTAGCAAGCAACTCACCTTTATTACTCTTCACAGTAAGTGATTCACCATTAATACTGTAACTCGCAAACTCACCGATAGACTTAAGAAATGCTAGCTCCTGTTCCATGCCTTCCATACACATTTTACGTGTGCCAGCTACGGGACCCATGGTTAATTTACCTTGGTTAGCCTCAAAAGAGCCACTGAAATTATTACAACCAGAAAAACCCTTGATAAGATTTTTGTCTGCAACGAACTGAATAAAAACCTCTTTGTCACCAGCACCTAACTTGGCTGGTTTGTCAGCTAAACTCATCAGTTTCCAATAAGTATTGGTAAACTCAGCATTAGCAGTGTTTTCTGATTGAGTACTCTTTGAACGGGATACACGATCCAGTTTTATCTCAATAGGCTGATTCACCCCCTCTACAAATGGGTCAATATTGGTGGTAGATGTAAACACTAAGCTGTCTGCAACTTTAATCGTCGCGCGTAAGCTATATCTGTGTCTATCAAGTATCTTACTAGCATCGTACTCGATACTTACCGCATAAGGGGGCGTACCGATATCAGTTAAAGAGTAAGCCGAGATAACATCAGCAGCTGCATCAGCCCTAGAGATATCTTCGAGTGTGACTTCAAGTACCGCATTAGCAGGCAACATTCTGCGATCTAAATAGATAACATTAACATCAAGTGACTTCATTGCGGCAATCTCAGTAGCGGCGAGTTCGGGACTTGCTGATGTATCTAGATTTGAAGAGGTAGACTCATGATTGCAAGCTTGTAAGGCAAAGGCTGAAATAAGTATTGAAGAGGCTAAAGCAAGCTTATTGATTTGAAACTGCATAAAATAATTCCTTTTATATACTACATCAGGATGCGTGTTTGTCATCCTGACAAAATGGCACAATGAACTAGCTATACGCTAAATACAAGAGAATACAGCTGCAGTAGACAGAATTTTACAATTGAACTCCCTTTAAAAACCTGTAGTTACATAAGCAGCAACAGATATGATAAACCTACTACATACTGGTAAAATTTAAAGGTTCATATAATTGCCGCATGTAACTTGCTATCTAGTCGGTTTAATCATGCTTACATCACTCAAGGAAGCTAAAGGGTTCATACATCCGGAAATCCCAAGTATTTTTCGATAACGGGCTTCATCTGACTTTCTGCTGCAAAGAATGCTGAGGGATAGCTGACTTTAAACATTAGGAACCCTAGGGGTCATATTCCTATTACAATATTTCTTTTCAGATACGAAAAAGCCCCTAGCATTTCTGCTAGAGGCTTCATCTGACTTTAAACAATAGGAACACTAGGGTTCAAATTCCTATTACAATATTTCCTTTCAGATACGAAAAAGCCCGGTATCTTTCGATAACGGGCTTCATCTGAATGTGGCGGAGGGATAGCTGACTTTAAATAATAGGAACCTTTGGGTTCATCTTCCTATCAAACTATTTTTCCTAAACGAAAAAGCCCCTAGCATTTCTGCTAGGGGCTTCATCTGAATGTGGCGGAGAGATAGGGATTTGAACCCTAGATGGGCTACAAACCCATGCCGGTTTTCAAGACCGGTGCATTCGACCACTCTGCCATCTCTCCGAACGCCGCGAATAATATAGCGACAGATAAAAGATGTAAAGCCCCAAATAGGTTTTTTAACGACATACCGTTTAGTTGCTCAAAAACTGACTAAAAAGTTTAGGTTCTCACCAATAGCATAAATTAAAGGGATAAAAATAGAACAAAAAGCCCCTAGCATTTCTGCTAAGGGATTCATCTAAATACGGCTAAGGGATAGCTGACTTTGAACTTTAGGAGCCTTTGGGTTCTTCTCCCTATTAAACTATGTTTCCTAAACGAAAAAGCCCCTAGCATTTCTGCTAGGGGCTTCGTCTGAATCCGGCTGAGGGATAGATGACTTTAAACATTAGGAACCCTAGGGTTTAAATCCTAGCCTTTTAAAAACGAAAAAAGGCTCATCATTTCTGATGAGCCTTTTGTCTTGAATGTGGCGGAGAGATAGGGATTTGAACCCTAGATGGGCTACAAACCCATGCCGGTTTTCAAGACCGGTGCATTCGACCACTCTGCCATCTCTCCGAACGCCGCGAATAATATAGCGACTGGGAAAAGATGTAAAGCCCCAAAGCAAGTTTGTATGGCGCTTTACTCTTAACTGCTTGAAAATAACGCTAACTGATTAAAATATCTTACTTTTGCTGATCAGCCTGAGACAGTTCATCCGCTTTTAGCGCAATACGTGCAGGATCTGGAGTAATAAATCCATTTTTTACTTCATTCCAACTGCTATTTTTACGTAACCTGAAACCAGCAAAAACACCGACTGCACAGAGAAGTATCCCAGAGCCAATAGCAACCTCGCCTAGGTTTGCCCACATAGCCACTAAACTAGACGCACCAAAAGCGATACTTATCTGCAAGAAGTTCTGTAAGCCTGCTGCCTTAGTCGCATTATCAGTAAACTCTTGTAGTGCACTATTAACCACAATCGGGTAGATAGCGCCGTTCGCTGCCGCTAGGATAGAGAAAGCAATCAAAAGTGGTAGCAGACTGGTAAAACTAAAAACTAAGGTACTTGCAACTATCGCAGCAACACAAACTGCAAATAACACTAATAGTACAGACAATGCCGTTTCAACACCGAATTTACGGATCAATGTCTTACTCGCATAACCACCCACAATAAACATAATGGTTTGTGGGATAAAACTTAGGCCAATCTCTTTAGCGGCATAACCGTGCTGCTCCATGACAATTGGCCATACCGTTAGGTAGGCAAAGAATGCACCAGAACAAGCACCGAAAATGATCACATTCCCTAAATACTTTGGATTATTGAGTAACCCCCAGTAAGAGATAGCGCTTTTACTTTGAGCTGTTGTTTTACACACCTTTTCTTTCGGCACAAAAAGTACTGTGAGAACCATCAATACTGCAGCCAGTACAGTTAATATGATAAATATGGTCTGCCAGCCATTAGATTGCAGCACAAAGGCACCCAGTAAAGGAGCTAAAGCAGGCGATAATGCAACGAGAGGCATAATGTTAGAAAACACACTCTGTGCTTTTACTGCATCATATTTCTCAATAACGATCGCTTGCCATATCACCCCTGCACTACATGCACCTAAGGCTTGAAAGAATCGAGAGATATTAAAAGCGGCTACAGTTTCACTTGATGCGATTGAAAAACTTGCCGCAGCAAAAATAGAAAGTCCAACAAGCAGTGAATTTCTTTTGCCAATTCGTTGAACAAGAGGTCCATACATTAACTGGCCAATCGCTAAACCAGCGAGAAAACTGGTTAATGAACCTGCGACTTGAGAAGGTGTTGCCTGCATTGTATCTTCAATCGCTTTAAATGCTGGAAGATACATATCTGTTGCAATGAAACCTAACATACTGAGTAAAGCTAGGTAGGAGAGGAAAAAGAAGTACTTGGTATTGTTTACTGAATTCATGATAATAATTTACTACTGATACTGATTAAGAATATTTTACGGGATGCGCAGCCTAAACACTTGCTTAATGAATGTGAAGCGTTTAATTTTGATGTCAGCCTTCAAAAAAAATCACAGCAAGGATATGCAAGCATGCTTTCTGAACAATCTCTGCAATTGATCGATATGGTCGCACGGGTCGGGAGCTTCACCGCTGCTGCTAATAAATTACACAAAGTCCCCTCTGCAGTCAGTTATGCAGTCAAACAGGTTGAAGACGAATTAGGCGTCGCATTATTTGAACGACACCATCGCAGTGTGAGTTTGACCCCTGCAGGTGAACATTTTGTTGAACAAACCCGTTCCTTGCTGACAAATATGGCATCGATGAAAGATGATACTAAGCGAGTGGCAAATGGCTGGCAGCCAACATTGTCAATAGCTTTTGATAATATCGTCAGAGCCGACAAAATAAGCGTTCTGATTGCTGATTTTTACCGCAACTTCAATAACATTGAGCTAATTATCCGAATAGAAGTCTTTAATGGCGTTTGGGAGTCGATAGCCAATGGGAGAAGTGATATTGCAATAGGGGCAACCACTGCTATACCTGTAGGTGGAGAATACCAATTTAGGGATATGGGTGAAATAGAGTGGGCATTTGTTGTAAGCAAGAAACACCCACTGGCCGAACTTGATAGACCGCTTTGCGACGAAGAGTTACGTCAATATCCCTCTATTTGTCTTGAAGATACTTCACGTGAAATTCCTAAACGCATGACATGGCTGCTAGATAATCAAAGGCGGCTTGTCGTACCAGACTGGATCCGAGCTATAAATTGCTTTAGAGAGGGGCTTGGTATTGGCTATATGCCACTGCATTTCGCTGAGCCATTTATTCAGGCAGGTGTCCTTATACGTAAAGAGTTAGAAACCGTTAAAGGCCCTAGCCCATGTTGTTTAGCCTGGAATGGCGCGAATATGTCCCCGGCTATGTCTTGGGTGCTTGATTACTTGGGAGATAGTGAAAAGTTACATCAAGATTGGTTTAATTAGAAACTTCGCTAATTTAAGCTAAATTTAAGGCAAAAGTCGCAATATTTATATTGTTACTTTAACCACCTATCAACCTAAGGTATGATTTAGTAACTTGCATGTGATCAAGGGATTTATCTAAGAGCATGGAACTCTTTGTTACCATCTCTATCTAATTACAAGCACTAAGTATATTTGATTAAATTGAGTCACTGGAGAGATTTATGACGCAACAGACGCTGTATTCTACAGGAGCTTCCACACTGGAAGTGAATAAGCTTCTTAAAAACACTTACATGCTACTTTCAATGACATTAGCTTTTTCTGCTGTATGTGCAGGTTTGGCAATGGCACTAGCCATCAGTCCTATGATGTCTTTAGGTCTTTCGATTGGTAGCTTAGTACTCCTCTTCGTGACACTGCGCAAAGCAGAAACTGCAGCGGGCCTATTCTGGGTATTTGCCTTTACTGGCATGCAGGGCGCATCACTTGGTTACATACTTAATCATTATGCAGGTATGGCTAATGGTCCACAGTTAATCATGCAAGCACTCGGATTAACGTCAGTCGTATTTATCACCCTCTCGGGATACGCGATTACCACTAAGAAAGATTTCTCATTTATGAGAGGTTTTTTGTTAGCCGGCCTAATCATTGCGATTGTGGCTGGTATAGCTAATATTTTCATTGGTAGCGGTGTTGTGTTTATGGCACTGAATGCGGGTATAGCACTACTCATGACAGGCTTTATCTTGTATGACACAAGTCGTATCGTCAATGGTGGTGAAACCAACTACATACGTGCAACTATCGCCTTATACCTTGACTTTATTAACCTCTTTATTGCTCTGCTTCATCTTATGGGCATTGGTAATGACGACTAAATAAATACAAGAGATGTGTTAAAAAATAACACGTCTACATTTGTATTAATGCGCTATAATGGCCCCTCTCGAGGGGCTATTTTTTTGCCTGTTCTAATACACTATTTTTAAAAACTGCTAATTAAAGTTATTCCATGAGCAAATTCATCATTCAGGTTAATGGCGCATCTTACTCAAGTTCTGCCAGCTATAACGCCTATAAATTTACCCAATCAGCACTCAAGATGGGCCACGTAATAAACAAGGTCTTTTTCTACCAAGATGGCGTGTATAACTCTAATGCATTAAACAGCCCTGCATCCGATGAGTTTGATTTAACCGCAGCTTGGGTTAGCCTTGCCGTAGAAAATAATATTGAGCTGGTAAACTGTGCCTCAGCAGCATTAAGGCGCGGCGTACTTTCTGAAACTGAAGCACAGGAAGCAGAGCTTTCACATTGGAATTTGCAAGCCCCCTTTACTATGGGAGGCCTGGGCGAATTAGTCACCGGCATAGAAAATTCTGACCGATTAGTGAGTTTTTAATGAAGAAATTAACCATCATTTTTCGCCGACCGCCTCACAGCTCTCCACATGGGAGAGAAGCATTAGATCTCGCCCTTTTAAGCGCCAGCTTTGAGCAAGAAGTCAGTTTAATCTTTGTTGACGAGGGAGTGCTTCACCTCGTTTCATCTCAGTCCCCAGAAACTGCAGGTGCAAAAGATTATATTGCAACCTTTGGGGCGTTAGCCCTCTATGACATTGAAACCGTATTGGCATGCTCCACCTCACTGACTCGGTTCGGCTTAATGGATGAAGCGTTGACGATAGAAGTTAGCAAGGTAGTACCACAATCAATCACTGAGCATCTTAAACTTAGCGATGAGGTCCTAGTATTCTAATGATATTACATCATATACAAAGCTCTCCAAATCAAGATAGCGCACTTGAATGTGCATTACGTTACGCCGATAAGCTTGACACTATCTTACTTTCAGGAAGCTGTGTTAACGCACTCTTAGAGCAAAAATGGAAGACAGCGCTGCTTGGTAGGAAAATTATATTGCTCGAAAGTGATGCCGTTGCACGAGGCTTACGCCAATTATTGAATGAGTATCCCTTAATCAATCATAGCGAATTTGTAGAACAATCCTTAACTCATGAAAAGGTGATCACCTGGTGAATCATATCGTATACCAAGATAAACAGATTGAAACTGACAGTCAGGGCTACCTAAAACATGTCGATGATTGGAATGAAGCAATCGCAGAACTGATCGCTTTGAATGAAAACATTACTCTCACTGAAGCTCACTGGGAAGTCGTTCACTTTGTTCGCGATTTTTATATAGAGTTTAAAACCAGCCCAGCTATACGTATATTAGTTAAAGCGATTGGCAAGAAACTCGGTGAAGACAAGGGGAACTCAAAGTACCTTTATAAACTCTTTCCAACCGGGCCTGCCAAACAGGCGACTAAGATTGCCGGCCTTCCCAAACCTGCCAAATGTATATAAAAAAACCTCTGCAGTAATGCAGAGGTTTTTTTGATTGGATCAGATAATATTCTTGAAAATGAGTATTGCAGCTTCGCCAAATGTCGCGAACATAATGCCACCAAATATACAGATGATCACTACATAGGTAAGCCACTGAAAGTAGCGCCAACCATTATCCATTATCTATGCCTGATTGTTATTATTGTTATTTTATACACTTTGATATTGAGCTAAATGCCCCATAAAATACTCATAACAAAACGTTACGAGTATTTTTATCACGTGTTTTAGCCAATCTTTTCCAAGCCATTCATGTACGAGCGAAGTGCCTCAGGTACCGTAATGCTACCATCTTCATTTTGGTAGTTCTCAAGTACAGCAACTAGCGTACGGCCAACAGCTAAACCAGAACCATTTAGCGTGTGAAGTAAAGCAGGCTTCTTGGCCGCTTTTGATTTATAGCGTGCCTGCATACGGCGTGCCTGGAAATCCTGCATGTTACTACAAGACGAAATCTCTCTGAATGTATTCTGAGCTGGTAACCAGACTTCAATATCAAAAGTCTTGCTAGCACCGAAGCCCATATCGCCAGTACAAAGCACTACGGTACGGTATGGAAGACCAAGCTTTTGCAAAACAGTCTCAGCATGAGCTGTTAGTGTTTCTAATGCTTGCATTGAATCTTCAGGTTTAACAAGCTGAACAAGTTCAACTTTATCAAATTGATGCTGACGAATTAGACCACGAGTATCACGTCCATAAGATCCCGCTTCGCTTCTGAAGCAAGGGGTATGTGCCGTTAGCTTAACCGGTAACTCATCTTCATCAATGATAGTGTCACGAGCAATATTGGTTAAAGGTACTTCAGCAGTTGGTATTAGGCTGAGTCCCTGCCCCTCTTCTGTTGCAGGCTTTGTATGGAAAAGGTCTTCACCGAACTTAGGCAGCTGACCTGTGCCTAAAAGGCTGTCTTCGTTTACAAGAAGAGGAACATAAGCCTCTGTGTAACCATGCTCTTCAGTGTGTAGATCTAACATAAACTGCGCAAGTGCGCGGTGCATGCGGGCAATTTGCCCTTTCATAATAATAAAACGCGACCCAGTTAACTTAACGGCGTTCTTAAAATCAAGTCCACCTAAGGTTTCGCCCAGCTCAACATGATCTTTTACATCAAAACTAAACTCTTTTGGCGTGCCCCAACGACGAACTTCAACATTCTCGCTCTCATCAGCACCAAGAGGCGCAGACTCATCAGGTAAGTTAGGTACGCTCATCGCGATAGCGTTAAGCTCAGTTAACAGATCAGCAAGTTCAGCCTTCTTAGCATCGAGTTCAGCACCTAAGTTACCAACCTGTGCCATGATAGGCGCAACGTCTTCACCTTTTGCTTTAGCTTGTCCGATAGACTTGGAGATAGCATTGCGCGATGCTTGTAGCTCTTCAGTCGCTATCTGCAGTGACTTACGCTTTTCCTCTAATTTACTGAGACGCTCAACATCCAGAATAAAACCGCGGGTTGCAAGACGTTCAGCCGTTGCTTCTAATTCGTTACGCAAAAATTTTGGATCTAACATGTTTTATATTCTTAATAGTTAAATGCGAGAAAAAACCAACTGCTGTCCCAAGTAGACCATGAATATACATAGGCAGAGGTTCAGAGCGATATTTAAAAATGCCTTTAGCCAGTCGCCACCTTGTATGAGTAACAAAGTTTCGTTGGAAAAGGTTGAAAAAGTAGTGAGTGCCCCTAAAAGGCCAACACCAACCAAAGCTTTTATTTCAGGACTGACTTCACTGACCTGACCTAAGGCGTATATAACACCCATTAAAAAGGAGCCAAGGATATTTACTAACAGTGTACCAAAAGGAAATGCAGAGCCAAATACCTGAACCATGAATATTGAGATCAGATACCGAAAAACTGCACCAATTGAACCACCAAGTGCGACAAATAGAATATTATTCATACCGTTTCATCTCGCTTTCCTTGTCGAGTTGCGCTAACTGATCTAATTTTGTTTTTATTCGCTTTTCAAATCCATGCTCAGTTGGATGATAAAATCGACTACCTGCTAATCTTTCGGGAAAATAACACTCGCCACTGGCATAGCTGTTCGGCTCATCATGTGCATATCTGTACCCTTCACCATAGCCAAGATCTTGCATTAACTGTGTGGGCGCATTTCTTAAGTGCTCAGGGACAGCATCGTTACCCGTTTCACGAGCTAGCTGCCTTGCAGCTTTAAAAGCGGTGTAAACAGCATTACTCTTAGGCGCACTCGCGAGATAAACAATGGCTTGAGCGATCGCACGCTCACCTTCTGAAGGTCCAACACGATGAAAGCACTCCCATGCGTTGAGTGCTACAGTCATAGCCACTGGATCGGCATTGCCTATATCCTCAGATGCTATCGCCAACAGTCTGCGGGCAATATAAAGCGGATCACAGCCGCCTTCAAGCATGCGACAAAACCAGTAAAGTGCTGCATCGGGTGCTGAACCACGTATGGACTTATGCACGGCTGAGATAAGATCGTAAAACTGATCGCCATTCTTATCAAAACCAGCAAGTTGTTGACCGGCAACCTCAATGATCATCTCTTCGGTAAACTGCTCACCATCAGCAATCATGTCACTCATCAGCTCAATGAGATTAAGCGCTTTACGGGCATCACCTTCACAGATGTTGGCAAGCTTATTGGCAACAATATCTGTGATGGTCAAGTTTCGTTTACCTAGCCCTCGCTCTTCATCGGCGAGCGCTTGGCGAACGATCTGAATAATCTCATCATTAGTGAGCTTCTTGATGAGATAAACGCGCGCCCTTGATAGCAATGCGTTATTGATCTCAAACGAAGGGTTTTCAGTCGTTGCACCAATAAATATTACAGTGCCATCTTCAATAAAAGGCAAAAAGGCATCTTGCTGACTTTTATTAAATCGATGGACTTCATCGACAAACAGTAAAGTTCTTTGCCCGCGAGATTCAGCGACATTTTTAGCATGTTCAATCGCGGTACGGATCTCTTTAACACCTGAAGTAACAGCAGATATTCTCTCAACATGCGCATTAGCATAATGTGCCACTAACTCAGCGAGTGTTGTTTTCCCTGTACCAGGAGGCCCCCAAAACATCATCGAATGGGCACGACCGGCCTCTAGCGCTTTACGCAGGGGTTTCCCCTCCCCTAATAGGTGCGATTGCCCTATATACTGAGATAACTCTTCTGGGCGCATGCGCGCCGCTAGGGGTCTAAAATCCGGTGCAAAATCAAAGCTAAAACTTGACACAAAAAGCTCTTAGTTAATTGAGTTGAGACGTTGATCATCGATATCAACATCTTCAGGAAGGGTAAATTTAAACAGAGCGCGTTCATCTGCTGTTATCGGCGCTTGGCTTGATAATTCAAATGCACTGACATTGCCCTGTTGATCTTTTAACACCATTTTAGTGAGCTTTGTATCATCGAAGCAAACTTGCACCGACTCGACACCAGCATCGCTGCTCTTAGGCATAATATCAAAACACCCATTTGCAGATGTGACTGAATACTTAGACCAAGTTTGCTCATCGCGGTGTACTAAGAGTGCTATTGGAGACGCTGAAATAGCCTGATTAAGATCCATCACAGACACTTGCTCTGCAAATGGGTTATAGATCCAAACATCTGTACCGTCAGCAACAATCAAAGATTCATCAGGCTCGGTAAGGTGCCAATAAAACTGATTTGGGTAGGCTAAGGCAAATACACCGCTACCCTTCTGGATCTCTTTGTTGTTAATATCTGTTACGACTTGGCTAAAGTTCGCTTTAAGCGTATCGACCTCAGTCAATTTGGCTTTCAATTGTGAAGACTCATCCGCATAGACTGAACTTGACGCCACAATGGGTAATGCTAATGCGAGAACGCTAAAAATGTTTTTCATCATTTTCCTTAAACTAATGCAATCGGTACAGGGAGCTGGTCCCTTACTATTAAAAGGTTTTTGGTGGCGGTGGCGCCAACACTTCTCTGTTACCGTTATGGCCTTGTGAACTCACTACACCTTGGGCTTCCATCTGCTCGATAATTCGAGCGGCGCGATTGTAACCTATCTTAAACTTACGCTGTACACTTGAAATTGACCCACGGCGGGTTTCAGTGACAAATGCGACGGCCTCATCATAGAGCGCATCAGTATCATCATCGGATTCTCCAGTTTCACCAGGCAATAATACCTGCTCGCCTTCAGCTGACCCTTGAAGAATATCAGAGATATATTGCGGTTTTCCGCGACTATGCCAATCAGCAACAACAGCATGTACTTCGTGATCGTCAATAAAGGCACCGTGCACACGAATGGGGACACTGGTTCCTGGAGGCAAATAGAGCATATCCCCCATCCCTAAGAGAGTTTCTGCACCTTGCTGATCTAAAATGGTTCTTGAATCTATTCGGCTAGAAACTTGGAAAGCCATTCGAGTCGGTATATTGGCTTTAATTAAACCAGTGATAACATCTACTGAAGGTCTTTGAGTTGCCAATATCAGGTGAATGCCAGCAGCACGTGCTTTTTGAGCAATACGAGCAATTAGCTCCTCAACCTTTTTACCTACAATCATCATCATGTCAGCAAACTCATCGACAATAACAACGATTGAAGGAAGTTTCTCAAGTTCTGGTGCTTCAGGCTCCATACTATCTGAAGATTTCCAGAGTGGATCAAACAACGGCGAACCAGATTCTTTTGCTTCTTTTATCTTAGCGTTATAGCCCTTAAGGTTTCGAACGCCAAGCGCCGACATCAATTTATAACGGCGCTCCATTTCACCTACACACCAACGCAGCGAGTTCGCAGCCTCTTTCATATCAGTGACGACTTCACACAATAGATGAGGGATCCCCTCGTAAACAGAAAGCTCGAGCATCTTAGGATCAATCATGATGAAACGTACATCATCTGGGCCTGACTTATACAGTAAGCTTGTGATCATCACGTTAACGCCTACCGACTTACCTGAGCCTGTTGTACCGGCAACAAGCAAATGTGGCATCTTACCAAGATCAACGACAACAGGATCACCTGCAATGTCCTGCCCTAATACCATGCTCAAGTGTGATGGGTTTTCAGCAAATGATTGGCTGTCTAACACATCCCGCATAAAGACAGTTTCACGGAATTTGTTTGGTAGCTCTAACCCTACATAGGCTTTGCCTGGAATGACTTCAACAACACGAACACTTTCTGCCAGTAAAGAGCGGGCTAGATCTTTAGACAAGTTTGTGATTTTTGATGCCTTAACACCAGGCGCTAACTCTAATTCAAACCTTGTAACCACAGGCCCTGGGAAGATCCCCATCACTTTGGCAACAATGTTGAAGTCAGCAAGCTTGGCCTCAACCAGTGCCCCAACTTGGTCAAGCTCTTCACGACTAATAGGATTCTTCTTCCGGTTAGGGACATCAAGCAATGAAATGCATGGCAATGGAGTGATAGGTTTTTTAGCCTCTTCGACGCTTTGGCCTGGCAATACGACAATACCATCAACAATTTTTGCCGACTCTTGAACTGCTGCTTTTGAATTAACTGAACTCTGCCGTTGCTGCTGGGTTACAGCGCCTGTCGAAGCCTTCGTCTCAAAATCAATGGTATCGAAATCAATTGCTTCATCGCCATTTGTTTCAGCATCAGACTGGATAGCAGACGATTCAACTCCCCCCATCTCTGGTGCTGAATCTGTTGCTGCAAGTGAAATTGCTGGCTCTACACGCTTTTCAATAGCACCACTATCCACTCTGTCACGTTGATAAGTATCATCTTCAACATCATCATATTCGGAATCTTCTTCAAGTTCACGACGATAAGCACGGCGCTCTTTGAACTTATCAAAAACAGACATAAAGCCCTTGGTGTCTTCAGTTTCTGATGTGTTGCGCTTAAATTTTTCAGGCAATGCACGTAATAAATGGTATACCCATATTACTGATGAGCCAGTAAGATCAATCACAGTCAACCAGCTCAGCCCTGTCAGTAAGGTAAAGCCAGCACCAACGAAGCAAAGCAGTAATAGGGTTGTGCCTAATTGATTAAAATAGGGAAGCATTGCGTCACGAATGACATCACCAGACACACCGCCTGCAGAAAACTCGTAAATGTCCGAAGCATTCATACTGCCAAGCGCAGCGAGACTAAATACAATTAGCAAGAAGCCAATGAGCCTTAACCCCACTGAGAAATAATCAATTTCTAACAGTTTATGGGTTCGTTTAAATAGCAGCCAACCAGTTAACGCTATGATAATAGGAATAATATAAGCGGTATAACCAAAGAAATAAAACAGCACATCGGCTAACCATGCGCCTACAGCACCGGTAAGGTTTTGAATTTCACCTTCAAAGTTAGACTGACTCCAACCGGGGTCTGAAGAATCGAAACTACTTAATGAAAGCAAAATGTAAGTAGCAAGCATACAGCAAAGTATTAAGCCACCTTCTAAAAGTCGCTGCACTCCGCTGAGCGTTTTAACACTATTTCCCTTAGCCAAATGAAAACCCATAAAAAAAGATAAAGACAGGTAAAGCTAAGATATCAAATATGCTCTGTGTTTGCAGCGTTTTAGCTACGATATGGCCATTATCTTTATGATAATTAATACTTGTGTGCAATAAATACACAAAATAAAAAAGGAGCCGTTTATGGCTCCTTTTTGGTACGGTACCTTATGCTGTTTAAATAGATTCAGCGGTAACGTTGATTGCAACTTTATTAGTTTGCTTAACTTCTTCCATCACTACATAGGTACGAGTGTCAGAAACAGATGGCAACTTGAGTAAAGTTTCACCTAACAAGCGACGATAAGCAGACATATCTGATACACGTGTCTTCAATAAATAATCGAAGTCGCCAGATACAAGGTGACATTCTTGAATGTCATCCAATAACTGTACAGCACGATTAAACTTATCAAATACATCAGAATTTTCACGATTCAGTGTAATTTCCACAAACACAAGTAAAGATGCACCCAAGAAATGGGGATTCACTAATGCCGTATATCCGTTGATATAACCCTGCTTCTCAAGTCTTTTAACTCTCTCAAGGCAAGGTGTGGGACTTAAACCTACTCGTTTAGACAATTCCACATTTGAAATGCGACCGTCAGTCTGTAACTCGTTAAGTATGTTTCGATCTATCCGATCTAAGTCTTTTATAGGACTCTTTTTATTATTAAGCATATTTTTAACCTTGCTTTATCACTAAAACAACATTTATCACTACGTATGTCGAAAGTTCAGCATCATATTCTGCTGAACTAATACTATACTAGATTTCCCTGAAACAATCACGTTCAGGACTCTACAAAATAACAATTAAACCCATATAACTTGGGTTTTTATGCAATTTGAGGCTCGAAGATGATAATTGGTGTACCTAAAGAAATCAAAAACCACGAGTATCGTGTTGGAATGGTTCCATCTAGTGTTCGTGAATTGACTAATAAAGGTCATGAAGTATTCATTGAAACTAATGCCGGTAACGGAATTGGTTTTACAGATCAAGACTATATAGACGTTGGGGCGTCAATATTAGCGACTGCAGCAGAAGTATTTGCTCAGTCTGAAATGATAGTCAAAGTAAAGGAGCCACAGGCAGTAGAACGTGCAATGTTACGTGAAGATCAACTGCTATTTACCTACCTTCACCTTGCGCCAGATCTTCCACAAACTGAAGACTTAGTCAAAAGTGGATCAGTTTGTATCGCATACGAAACTGTGACCGATGACCGTGGTGCCCTTCCCTTACTCGCACCTATGTCTGAAGTAGCTGGTCGTATGTCGATTCAAGCAGGTGCTATGGCACTTGAAAAATCTATGGGCGGACGAGGTATGCTACTTGGTGGTGTGCCTGGTGTTGAACCAGCCAAAGTTGTGATTATTGGCGGTGGTATGGTTGGTACTAATGCTGCTCAAATGGCTGTAGGCCTTGGCGCTGATGTAGTCATTTTAGATAGAAGTATCGATGCACTACGTCGTCTAAATGCCCAGTTCGATAATAGAGTTAAAGCTATTTACTCTACTGCTGATGCTATTGAAAAGCATGTATTAGAAGCTGATCTTGTTATCGGTGGTGTATTGGTTCCTGGCGCTGCAGCACCAAAACTTGTCACCAAAGAGCACATTGCCAATATGAAGCCTGGCGCTGCTATTGTTGATGTCGCTATCGACCAAGGTGGTTGTATTGAAACTTCTCATGCTACGACTCACCAAGACCCTACTTACATCGTTGATGATGTTGTACATTACTGTGTAGCAAACATGCCTGGCGCAGTTGCACGTACTTCAACATTTGCACTGAACAATGCAACCTTGCCATATATCATCAAGCTAGCCGATCTAGGCTACCGTGATGCCTTGTTGCAAGACAAGCACTTACTTAATGGCTTAAACGTCATGCATGGTAAAATCACTTGTAAAGAAGTGGCAGAAGCATTGGACTTTGAGTTTGTCGATCCAAAGATCCTATTAAACTAATTTTTGCGGTTTGATATCTAAAGGGAGCCTTGGCTCCCTTTTTTCGATTAAGACAATCTGAAAGATTGCCTTTACCCTCAGAGTGAAATTCCATACAATCGCTGCAATTTGCTAAAATGCACGGAGAAAAAAATGAGTCAAGTTAGACACTGTGATCTTTTGATTTTAGGTTCAGGGCCAGCTGGTTACACTGCAGCTGTTTATGCTGCCCGAGCTAACCTTAAACCAGTTTTAGTAACAGGATTACAGCAAGGTGGTCAATTAACCACTACGACTGAAGTTGAAAACTGGCCAGGCGATGCTGATGACCTTACTGGCCCAGCATTGATGGAACGCATGCAGAAGCATGCTGAAAAGTTCGATACAGAGATTCTTTTTGATCATATTAATGAAGTGAACTTAAACGTTCGCCCATTTGAACTTAAAGGTGACAATGGCAGCTTTACCTGTGATGCACTCATTATCTCTACTGGCGCGTCTGCGATGTATTTAGGCCTAGAGTCTGAAGAAGCCTTTAAAGGTAAAGGTGTTTCAGCCTGTGCTACTTGTGATGGTTTCTTCTACCGTAACCAAAAAGTTGCTGTGATTGGTGGTGGTAACACTGCTGTTGAGGAAGCCCTGTATCTAAGCAATATCGCATCAGAAGTTCATCTTATTCACCGCCGTGATACTTTCCGTAGTGAAAAGATTTTAACTAAACGTCTGATGGATAAAGTTGAAAACGGTAACATCATCTTGCACTTAGACAACACACTCGATGAAGTTGTTGGCGATGAGATGGGTGTTACTGGTCTAAAGATGAAGAGTACTAAAGATGGCACAGTAAGCTCCCTTGAAGTCATGGGCGTATTCGTTGCTATTGGTCACAAGCCAAACACTTCAATGTTTGAAGGTCAGCTTGAGATGAACAATGGCTACATTAAAGTACAAAGTGGCCTTGACGGCAATGCAACTCAGGCAAGCATCGAAGGTGTTTTTGCTGCAGGCGATGTAATGGATCAACATTACCGCCAAGCTATCACCTCTGCGGGTACTGGTTGTATGGCCGCCCTAGATGCAGAGCGTTACTTAGACGCTAAGTAATAGCTAACAGCGTTATCACATAAATAGTAGGCAAATGCCTACTATTTTTTTGCCTAAAATTGAGCATAAATCACTCCCTTAACATTAATACTTATACTAATCAGTAGTAGCAAAGTAATGTAGTACAGTGCTTAGTTTACATCCATCATAATGCTCAACGTGTAAAAAGGCGCCTGACTTTCAGTGTTAGCGGCATGGCTAGCCCCTATTTTAAAGGTTGTTCTACTCAGTTCGCACGTAACAGTTCAACTCTGCTTTAATCAAGAGTCCTGATTGATGAACCAGGTACATGACATGATGCTTTTGCTTCATAGGCTCTGATCTAAATTAGGCTTTTTCTCAAAGATATAAGCGCTGAGAAATAACAGATAACGGCTAGGAATAGGAGTGATAGCTCTTCAATAGATGTAGAGCCCTCTAACTCAATTCGTTTCTGTCAGTCAGAAAACAAAAAAGGGACCCGAAGGTCCCTTTTTTAAAGATGTACTAACTAATTACTTAGCTAATGCTTCTTTTGCTTTTTCAACTAAAGTTGTGAAAACAACTTTATCGAAAACAGCAATATCAGCCAAGATCTTACGATCGATTTCAATAGAGGCTTTTTTCAAACCATTAATGAAACGGCTGTAAGACAGACCATTTTGACGAGCGGCCGCATTGATACGTGCAATCCAAAGTTGACGGAATTGACGTTTCTTCTGACGACGATCACGGTAAGCATATTGACCAGCTTTAGTTACAGCCTGAACTGCAACACGGTAAGTACGAGAGCGAGCTCCGTAATAACCTTTGGCTAATTTAAGTACTTTCTTGTGACGAGCACGAGCGGTTACACCACGCTTAACTCTAGGCATTGTTCATTGCTCCTTTAATTAAGCGTATGGTAGTTGACGTGCAATTGCTGGCACATCAGACTTGGCTACTAAACATTTTGCACGTAAGTGACGTTTACGCTTAGTGCTCTTCTTGGTCAAAATGTGACGTAAATGGGCTTGCTTGCGCTTGAAACCATTGGCGGTTTTCTTAAAACGCTTTTGTACACCCTTGTCTGTTTTCATTTTAGGCATTGCTAAAACTCCGCATTGGGACATTAATAAAACGCAAGGCGAGCAGAGACCTTACAGACCCCTGCTACTTTTAAGTTGCCTTACTATTTCTTTTTCGGCGCGAGTACCATCACAGCTTGACGCCCTTCCATTTTCGGGAAAGACTCAACTACTGCTATCTCAGCCAAATCATCTTTAATACGATTCAAAAGATTCATACCAAGACTTTGGTGAGCCATCTCACGACCACGGAAACGCAGCGTAACTTTCGCTTTGTCGCCGTCAGTTAGAAAACGAGTCAGGTTGCGTAGTTTTACCTGGTAATCGTTTTCATCAGTACCGGGACGGAATTTAACTTCCTTCACCTGTATCTGTTTCTGCTTCTTTTTTTGTTCCTTTTGAGCCTTAGCTTTATCAAAAAGGAACTTACCGTAGTCCATTATACGACAAACAGGCGGCTCAGCGTTAGGACTAATTTCAACCAGGTCAACACCAGCTTCATCAGCTAGTTCCTGTGCTTCCCTAATTGTTAGCAATCCAAGAGGCTCACCTTCTAAACCGTTTAATCGTACTTCTGGTACGCCGGTGATGAGTTCGTTTATTCTATTCGGGGCCGCCTGGCGCCCTGCTGTTTTTTTGATCTTTATGACCTATTCCTCCAACAAATTGAGACTACGGGACGAAATCTGTTCGGTGATTTTAGATGCAAATTCTTCGATTCGCATTTTGCCTAAATCAACCCCATCTCGGGTTCGTACCGCAACTTCCTTATTTTCCATCTCTTGATCGCCGACGACCAATAAATAAGGAACACGCCTTAAGGTGTGCTCGCGTATTTTAAAGCCTATCTTCTCATTCCTCAAGTCTTTAGAGGCGCGAATTCCATTTTCTTTGAATAAATTGACTACTTCATCGACATAATCTGATTGTTTATCAGTAATATTCATGACGACGACTTGTTGAGGTGCCAACCAAGTAGGGAATTTACCCGCATATTCCTCAATAAGAATACCGAGGAAACGTTCTAGTGAACCTAAAATTGCACGGTGAATCATAACAGGCGTTTGACGGCTATTATCTTCAGCAACATAAGTCGCACCTAAACGGCCTGGAAGTGCATAATCTAACTGCACAGTGCCACACTGCCATGCACGATCTAAGCAATCATGTAAGGTGAACTCAATCTTAGGGCCGTAGAAAGCACCTTCACCCGGTAAGATCTCATAAGCAATACCATTAGCAGTTAATGCCTGCTTAAGTGCTTCTTCCGATCTGTCCCACATATCATCATCACCGATACGCTTCTCAGGACGGGTAGACAGCTTAACAACGATATCTTTAAAACCAAATGTTTCATAAGTATCGTAAACCATCTTAATACATGCGCTCACCTCTTGCTGAACTTGATCTTCGGTACAGAACACATGAGCATCATCTTGTGTGAAACCACGTACACGCATCAAGCCGTGTAAAGAACCTGATGGCTCATTACGATGACAACAACCAAACTCAGCCATACGTAGTGGTAAATCACGGTAAGACTTAAGGCCTTGGTTAAAAATCTGTACGTGACCTGGACAGTTCATCGGCTTAATAGCATATTCACGGCTTTCAGAGTTAGTCGTAAACATAGCCTCTGAGTACTTATCCCAGTGACCACTACGTTCCCAAAGAACGCGATCCATCATCAACGGACCTTTTACTTCTTGATAAGTGTATTGACCTAGCTTTTGACGAATGAACTTTTCAAGTTCTAAGAACAAGCTCCAGCCATCGTTATGCCAAAATACCATCCCAGGCGCTTCTTCCTGCATATGATAAAGGTCAAGCTGCTTACCAATTTTACGGTGATCACGTTTAGCAGCTTCTTCAAGGCGATTGAGATGCACTTTAAGTGCTTTCTTATCAGCCCAAGCAGTACCGTACACACGTTGTAGCATCTTGTTGTCTGAGTTACCGCGCCAATATGCACCTGCAACACTCATCAACTTAAAGTTTTGACAGAATTTCATGTTTGGTACATGAGGGCCGCGACACATATCAACATATTCTTCATGGTGATAAAGTGCTGGTGAATCATCTTTACTGACGTTTTCATCCAAGATTTCCATCTTGTATGTTTCACCACGTGCTTCAAATGTATCACGTGCTACCTGCCAGCTTCCGACTCGCTTTTCAACTTTATAATTAGTCTTAGCAAGCTGAGTCATGCGCTTTTGAAGCGCATCAATATCTTCCTGGGTGAGCTTGTGGTCAAGATCGATATCATAGTAAAAACCATTATCGATAACTGGACCGATAGCCATCTTAGCTTCTGGCCAAAGTTGCTTGAATGCATGGCCGAGTAGATGTGCGCACGAGTGACGAAGGATCTCAACACCCTCATCATCTTTAGCGGTAATGATAGAAAGCTCTGAATCGGTATCGATAATGTCGCAAGCATCTTTTAGTTCACCGTTAACTCGACCAGCGATACATGCTTTCGCAAGACCGGGGCCAATATCGGCTGCAACATCTAAAGTTGAAACAGGGTTTGCAAACTCACGTTTGCTTCCATCAGGAAGTGTAATAACAGGCATGAAAATTCCTTATCCAGTGGTGACCCCCACGTAGGGCCACTTGCTAATTAAATAGTAAAAGAGAAGCACCTATGGAGTAAGCCATTACAAGAGTCTTAGTAACCATAGGCACAAGACAGCAATTCTACGAGATCATACACATCTAGTGCAAGCCTCAGACATGCTCAATTGGTGGCTTTCATCACTTAATGTCATGAATTTTAAATTTTAATGTCACCTTAGTTTAATCAAGCATCGATATTGTGAGCCCAGTTCATACTAGCCAAACAAGGAAGAAGGCAAAATGCTCACACTATTAATACTGACAGGCGCACTATTACAAGCTGCATCACCAGATATTGCGAAACAGGAACTACTGGGTAAAACAGTAGAGCAAACAGAAAATGATAGTGCGATAGTTGAAATCAATATCGTTGAGGGTGCATATGTCAAGCACGCCCAAGTTAAAGGCACTGATATAAACACTTCAATACAGTCTTCTTTGGCAATGGAAATACAAGCAAGCTTAGATGACCAATTTGAGGCTATGCTGCAAATGCTCGATAATGATTTAAGCAATGACTCAGTCAATCCCCCTCACCCACTCACCTCTCAAACACAGACAAAGTTCAATACTGGCAGGTAACCCCAACAAGCCAGTAATTATACATTCATTTACTTTTATGAATAATCAATGATAATCATCCTCTTAGATGCCTATAATACCAGTTAGTATAATATGGCGTTAACTCTCTCATTTTGGAGCTAAGAGGAATGACAAACTGGGCACTCGTTACAGGCGCAGCGCAGCGCATCGGCCGCGACATCGCGATAATGCTACACAATCAGGGTTACAATGTACTCATACATTATGCTAATTCACATCATGCCGCACAAGCGTTGTGTGATGAGTTAAATAAGAAAAGAGTGAATTCTAGCGTTATCGTTCAAGCAGAGTTATCGACAGAACAAGGGATTGAACAGCTAGCGAGTTTTGCGGCCAATTATCCTGTATCAATACTGATTAACAATGCATCTTCATTCTATCCCACACCATTGGAGAGTTTAAATTTCGTTGATAGTCAGAAACTCCTTACGGTGAATTTATTAGCACCGTATTTTCTTGCCCAAAAACTGTCAGCTTCGCTACGAGCCCATCATGGTTCAATTATCAACTTACTCGATATTCATGGCGTAAAGCCATTAAAAAATCATGGCCTTTATTCTATTTCAAAAGCCGGATTGCAAATGGCGACATTATCATTATCACAAGAGCTTGGCCCAGATGTTCGGGTAAATGGTATCGCGCCAGGGGCTATTCTATGGCCAGAAAATAGTCAAACTAGTGTACAAGACTCTATAATTAGAGAGATCCCTCTTAATAAGCTCGGCTCTACTGCTGATATCACTAATACAGTTCGTTTTCTTATTGATAGTCACTATATAACTGGGCAAGTAATTACAGTCGACGGAGGGAGAACAGCTGTTGGATACCAAGGCGCATAAGCTAAAGTCGACACTTTGATTCTTTACAGCTTAACTTGTTAGTTACTACTGCTAAAGTGGGAGTCGTTATGAAGTACGCCACTCAAACAATTAGCTGTCCTCATTGCGGTCACCATCAACATATTGATGTTGATGGAACTTGCGGCGATCAAGATTATTATGATGATTGTAGGATCTGTTGTAATCCAATACATCTACGCCTTCACCTCGATGAAGCTAGGCATAGCATTGAGCTTTATATCGACTCAGGCGATGAACAGATCTACTGAGCATACACCTGAGACTCATACATCTATATGACTCTTATATGATTATGACGATAAAAGTGATACTTAAACGCTTGCGTTAATCCCTCTTTGGGCAAGAACACGTTCAACAGTATCGACAATTGCCTGGGTTTGACTATCAATCTCGATATTAAGGTATTCACCAACTTGAGCTTCATCCAAGTTAGTCAATTTCAATGTTTCAGGAATAAGATGAAGGGTAAAACCATTAGTATGGGTCTTTCCAACCGTCAAACTGCAACCATTAACGCCAACAAAGCCTTTGTACAAGATGTAGTTCATCCATTTTTGATCCACCTCAAGCTCAATATCATAGTGAGTGTCGGTGTGGCTGACCTGTTTAACTTTAGCTTGACTATGAATATGCCCAGATAGGATATGTCCACCTATCTCTGTGCCAAATGTCAAAGAGCGCTCAATATTTACCTTAGAACCAAGTTTCAATTCTGAGAGGTTTGTCACACTCAAAGTCTCTTCCATTACATCAAAAAAAACCCTATTATCTTCAATTCGTGTAACCGTTAAACAGACTCCGTTATTAGCAACACTTGCGCCTGTTATGAGCCCTTCACGTAACTCGGACTCCATAGCGATCTCTAGCGTATTTAAGCCATCTTTCTTATTTATCGCAACCACTTCGCATGTGGCTTGAACTATACCTGTAAACATATTTTCTCTCGTTAGTATTTAAAGGCAGTATTTAATGAATCAATTCGGCTTTCAAGCCAAACGTCTAGTACAACTTGCACTCCCTGTACTTATCGCACAAGTAACACAAACCATGATGGGATTTATTGATACCGTCATGGCTGGTAGAGTGAGTGCCGTCGATATGGCTGCCGTTGCTATTGGAACAAGCTTATGGTTGCCCGCTCTATTATTTGTTCAAGGGTTACTTTTAGCCTTTACACCCGTTTTTGCTCATCACCATGGTGCTGATAATCAAAAAGCAATTCAACCCCTAGCATTTCAAGCTGCTTATATTGCCATAATTGGTAGTGTAGGTGTGGTTCTGTTTCTCAGTTTTGCAGATAACATCTTCACTATGATGCAATTAGAGCCCGAGCTTGCGCGATTAAGCAATGGTTATCTAGAAGGGTTTGCCTGGGGTGTCCCCGCGTTTGTTCTATATCAAGTATTAAGAGGCTGTAGTGAAGGTATCTCCTACACCTTACCGACAATGGTGATAGGGTTCGTTGGGCTAGCTGTGAATATCCCTGCGAACTATATCTTTATATATGGGCACTTTGGTATTGAGCCGATGGGAGGTGCTGGTTGTGGTATAGCAACTGCCTTGGTTTTTTGGGCTATGTTAATTGCTATGGTTATCTATATGCAGCTGCATAAAAACTTTAAAGAGCTCGCGCCTTTTAAGTCCTTCCATAAACCCCATTGGCATACCATATGGGATATGACTAAACATGGCTTCCCTATTGCCATGGCACTATTTTTTGAAGTCAGTCTTTTTGCTGTTATTGCACTCCTCCTTGCCCCACTTGGTGCAACGGTCGTTGCAGGACATCAAATAGCACTCAACTTTTCATCAATCGTATTCATGCTGCCGCTATCTATCGGTATTGCAGTTTCAATTCGTGTTGGCTACTATCTAGGCCAAGATCGAAAGGATATCTCTGCATTGGTGACAAAAGTTGGTTTAATCATCTCATTTAGCCTTGCGATGCTCACCGCAATTATCACTGTGATATTTAGGACTGAAATCGCTCACTTGTATAACAATAACCCCGAAGTTGTTTCTTTAGCGGGGACCTTAATGTTCTTTGCAGCCCTCTATCAACTGTCTGATTCTGTACAGGTCGTTGCAGCTGGTGCTTTACGTGGTTATAAAGATACCAGAAGTGCATTCTATATTACCTTAGTATCATACTGGGCTATCGGTATGGTGATCGGTTATCTATTAGCAAGAACCGATCTCATCGTGCCAGCAATGGGCGCGCAAGGATTCTGGATTGGACTCATTGCAGGTTTGACAAGTGCGGCAATATTGTTCGCCTTTAGACTTAGATATATTCAAAAGTCAGGGTATAGCAAAGCAGCATTAGAAGATCACGCCAGTCCACAGTCATAAAAAATCAACCGAAACCTACTTGGAGGCTCCCCTCTGAGTAGGTTTTCGTACCAGAAAAGAGCAAGTTGCACACCAAATCACCGCTTAAACAATAAAACCATCTTTTTGCTTGCAACCAAAGCCCTATCCCCCTTACTATAGCGCTCGTTCTAAGGCATAAGCCAAATGAACGATGTCATGAAATACGGACGCGGGATGGAGCAGTTTGGTAGCTCGTCGGGCTCATAACCCGAAGGTCGTTGGTTCAAATCCAGCTCCCGCAACCACTTTCAAGATAACCGATACAACTGTAGCTCAGTTGGTTAGAGCACTACCTTGACATGGTAGGGGTCGGTGGTTCGAATCCACTCAGTTGTACCAATTCTTTAATTGAAGAATTAAAATTCAATTCACTCATCTAGTGTATAGGTCATCCGGACGCGGGATGGAGCAGTTTGGTAGCTCGTCGGGCTCATAACCCGAAGGTCGTTGGTTCAAATCCAGCTCCCGCAACCAATTTTCAAAATAAGCGATACAACCGTAGCTCAGTTGGTTAGAGCACTACCTTGACATGGTAGGGGTCGGTGGTTCGAATCCACTCGGTTGTACCAATTCTTTTTAAGTAGAATTTAAACAACTTAATGCGTTCTCTTGTAGAAAGTACGGACGCGGGATGGAGCAGTTTGGTAGCTCGTCGGGCTCATAACCCGAAGGTCGTTGGTTCAAATCCAGCTCCCGCAACCAATTTTCAAGATAAACGATACAACCGTAGCTCAGTTGGTTAGAGCACTACCTTGACATGGTAGGGGTCGGTGGTTCGAATCCACTCGGTTGTACCAACTCTCAATTAAATGATTTCATTGAGAAGTAACCAGCAAAAGCTGGTTTTTTTATGCCTAAATTTCACAAACTAACCGCGTGATGGATCCGTTTGGTAGCTCGTTTGGCTCAACTTTTTTTAACAGCCGGGTTATAACAGCTAGCGAAGGTCGTTGCCCTGCCCTTATAGAAAGCAATCCAGCTCCCGCAACCAATTTTCGATTGAGATAACTCATTGAGAAGTAACCAGCGAAAGCTGGTTTTTTTATGCCTAAATTTCACAAACTAACCGCGTGATGGATCAGTTTGGTAGCTCTTTTGGCTCAACTCTTTATAAATGCTGGGTTATAACTGACGAGTTATAACTGCTAGGCGAAGGTCGTTGCCCTGCCCTTATAGAAAGCAATCAAGCTCCCGCAACCAATTTTCAATTGAGATAACTCATTGATAAGTAACTAGCGAAAGCTGGTTTTCTATACCTCTCATCTACTGCAAGCGAAATTTAACCAAAAAAAAGCGAGCTAATCAGCTCGCTTTACTCTATTAATGCTTATTGCTTAGAAGTGATACTTAACAATCACAGAGCCAGTGTTTTGGTCCATGCCTTCGATACCATACTTGTTTTTCCAGTAATCATATTCGATACCCACCATGAAGCCTGAGTTAGGGAACTGATACTTAAGCTGAGGGTTAAAGTGCACCATGTTTTCAGCATGAGCTATGCCACCGAAACCGTTCGTTCTATCAGCATCATCAAGTGCGAAAATCCAGTCAATGAAACCATCAAACACAATACCTGTATCGCCAAAATCAACCCGCCACACTGGCGTTAGCTGCCAACCGTTACTCGCGCCTTTCACTGAGCCCTCAGCAGGGTTCGCTGTCACTTCTGAGCGGTGGTAGACATTTAAATTAAAGTAGCTGAAACCTGGAATTGCCCAATCTGTGCCAACACCGTACAAGAAGGTGCTTGCTGCTGCGCTTCCTTGCTCAAACTGAAGTGCCAAAGACACATCAGTCAAAGGGCCAAAACCGACTTTTGAATCAAACATTTTGCTGGCACTAAAGCGTGCACCGTACTCACCATAGTTAGCAAAGTTATCATCACTGCTACCATCGTTATAATAGATGAAATCTTGGAATGCAAACCAATCACCTTTGGCCCAACCGCCAGCGGTTTCAAGGGTTATCGTCGTTTGATTTGCTTGGCCTTCATAGCCACCAAAATGTTCACCTGGCTCTAAGTAATTTTGTCCATATAGGCCAGTCACACTAAAATCTGACCAATGAATTAAGCTATCAGCCATTGCTGTAGGGCTTGCAAGTAGTGCAACTATTAACAACCTGTTTTTCATGTTACTTCCTTAATTATATTTAATTACTTGCTCTATTTTCATACATGGTACTTTGAGTGCTCTTGAGTTGTTCTAAGAGCACATCATTCATACCTACATCTTTTCGTTATAGTTTTTTCGTTATAGTTTTCAGATATCTATTTAGATAGCCCATCCGCCTGCATAAAAGACCACTAAGACGACTGTTATCAATACGGTTCCAATATTGAGTTTCTTCCAATCACCAGAAATAACGCGGCCAATAACAAGGGTGACAAAGCCTAGCATAATACCAGTCACAATATTACTGGTTAGAACGATGAATACAGCACACATCAAACCTGATAATGCATCAACTGAGTCGGCAAGATCGAGCTTACTCACATTTGACATCATTAACAGACCTACGTACATCAATGCAGGTGCTGTTGCATAAGCTGGCACAAGGTAACTAACAGGTGCTAGGAATAACATACAGATGAAAAGGCCACCTACCACAGTTGCTGTTAAACCAGTTTTACCACCTGCAGCAGTCCCCGCTGCTGACTCAATATATACAGCAGCTGGAGCGCCACCAACGGCACCGGCAAAAATACTACTCACAGAATCTGAAGTGAGTGCCTTACCGCCGTTAATGATATGACCATTTTTATCAAGCAAGTTTGCTTGGCCAGCAACCGCACGGATTGTACCTGTTGCATCAAAAATAGCGGTCATCACTAATGCCAGTACTGTAGGGATTAAAATGGGGTTCATTGCGCCCATAATATCCATAGTGCCAATGAGTGAATTTTCACCACCAAAGTTTGGCATTGCAAAAAGCCCATGGTAGGTAACTTTAGGGTCGAAAATCAGACCAAAGATAGATATGCCAACAATCACCAGTAGAATGCCACCCGGAATGCGGCGCTTTTCAAGGCCTAAGATAGCCGCGAGACCGATAACAGACATGATCACAGACAGTGAATTGAAATCACCTAATGCCACAGGCAAACCATCGTGGGGATTTGCAACCACTAATCCAACGCCGTTTGCTGCAATTAGCAGTAAGAACAGACCAATACCTATCCCAGTACCGTGTGCGATACCATAAGGTAAATTGGTTAATATCCATTGGCGCACGCCAGTTACGGTAATAGCGGTAAACACTACACCCATAAGGAATACTGCGCCAAGTGCGACAGGGATACTGATCCCCTGCCCGAGGACTAAACTAAACGCGGTAAATGCAGTCAAAGAGATTGCACAACCAATAGCCATGGGTAGTTTAGCCCATAGACCCATTACCAATGAACCAAAGGCTGCGACTAGACAAGTTGCGATAAATACCGCCCCTTGATCAAAGCCTGCGACCCCTAGCATACTGGGAACCACGATGACTGAGTAAACCATCGCTAAAAACGTGGTGACACCAGCAATCAACTCTTGCTTAACCGAACTCCCCCTTTCTGTGATACTAAAATAGTCATCTAATTGCCCTTTTGACGCTAAGTCATCTTTTGGTAACTTATCATTTTCAATGGTATTACTATCAGACATTTTATTGTTTCCTTTTATAGCCTCAAAGTAGGGACTGACTGTTCACCCTGCAGGTGTCATTTTTTAGACTTCAAGCAGACTAGTTAGGCCAAACCACTGTAGGTATAAACGTAATTTGACCTAACCTAATGTTCAATAGATAAGCTCAGCTATACTGCCGGTCACTTACCGTAAGCCCGTACTTCTCCATATATCTTGACCCTGGAGCCAAGATATTCCCGTTCAAACTTTCATCCTTCCTATACAGATTAATTACGTGCGTAGACTAAACGTCCATCAACATAAGTACGGTAAATACTGCGATCATCCCCTAAGGTGATGAGTACAAACAACTCATCGGCGAGTGATTTTGAGTTATCAAATCTCAGCTGCTGCAAAGGTGTAGCGCAAGGGTCGATAACAACAAAATCCGCTTCTTTACCAATCTCAAAGTTGCCGATAAGGTGATCCAGTGATAACGACTTAGCGCCTCCTAATGTTGCCAGATAGAAAGCCTCGAAAGCCGATAAACGATATTCTTGAAGTTGCATCACCTTATAAGCTTCATTCAGGGTCTGCATGATGTTGAATGTGGTGCCTGCACCGATATCAGTACCTACGCCCACTTTAACTTTGCGCTTCCACGCCTCTTGGAGTTTAAATAGACCGCTGCCCAAATACAGGTTTGAAGTCGGACAGAAAGAGATTGCAGAATCAGTCTCTTTTAAACAATCCCACTCACAATCTTCTAAATGGATACTATGGGCGAAGACACTCTTTGGCCCGGTTAGGCCATGGTGATGATACACATCTAGGTAACTGGCACGCTCAGGAAATAGCTCTTTAACCCATTTAATCTCATTCTTATTTTCACATAAGTGAGTATGCATATAGGTATCAGGAAACTCAGCTTTTAACTTACCCGCCATATCCAGTTGTTCTGGTGAAGAGGTCGGCGCGAACCTTGGGGTAATCGCATACAGTAAACGTCCCCGTTTATGCCACTTCTCGATGAGTTCTTTGCTTTGGTTATAGCTTATCTCCGGCGTATCAAGGAGGTAATCAGGCGCATTTCTGTCCATCATTACCTTACCGGCAATCATGCGCATATTGATATTTTCAGCCACTTCAAACAGCGAGTTAACTGACTCAGGGTGAACGGTACCAAATACTAGTGCGGTAGTAGTACCATTACGTAAGAGTTGCTTAACAAAGAATTCTGACATCTCTTTGGCATAGTCTTTATCTTTATAACGCACCTCTGTTGGGAAAACATAGTTATCTAGCCATTCAAGTAGCTGTTCGCCATAAGCCCCAACCATTTCAGATTGTGGATAGTGAATATGGGTATCAACAAAACCAGGCATCACAATTTTACCTGGATAGCTGCGGACTCTGACCCCTTCAGGGATCTTATCTTTGCCCTCTTCCCATTCACCAACCCACTCGATACGGCCATTGGTGATCAGTAATAGACCGTCTTCTATATAACGTAAATTTTTCTCAATATCTGCAGGATCGTCAACGACGCAAGCGATATCTAACATGGATGCCCGTATTGCTTTTAAAGTATTATTGTATTCCATCATTACCCCTAATTAGTATTACGATCAGTAGGTTGTACTAATATACGTCTGTTTTTGAAGGCGTTGATATTATTGACATCCAAGTATGCCGCGTCTTAACCAGTTCAACCTTTTGTGACCGATATCCGTTCCAATGTTGACTTATAACTATGTTGTCTCAATTTTTGATTTTTCTGTTTCTTCCTTTTGCAATGCATCGCTATTTGCGTCGCATTCCTTAATGATCTCCTGTAGGGCTTCACGCTTCTCTTCTGTACACTGAGCCTCATCAGACTTGCTCACTCTGAGTACAATATTGAGTACCAAGGCAACTAAAGAACCTGCTGTGATCCCTGAGCCGAAGATCACCTTGATAGAATCTGGGAAGTAATTAAGAATTTCAGGTCTCATGGTCACTGCCATGCCTGTAGCGACACCGACAGCAATGATCAGCATGTTACGTTTAGTGAAGTTAATTTTTGAAAGAATGCCGATCCCTGAAGAGATGATCATTGCGAACATCACAATCCCCGCTCCACCGAGTACTGGAGATGGAATGGTTACAACAAGGGCACCAATTTTAGGAAACAGGCCAGCGAACAACATGATAAGTCCTGTGACTGCCACTACGTGACGACTCGCAACCCCAGTAATAGAAACAATACCCACATTTTGGCTGAAAGAGGAGAAAGGTGTTGTACCTAACGTAGACGCTAATGCGCTACCAAGCCCATCACATAAGATACCTTTAGAGAGCTTATCGCCGGTTAATTTAGTATTAGTCGCGTCGCTGAGTGCAAGAAAATCACCAGTAGACTCCATAATTGTCACTAGATAAGCGATAGACATACCGATAATGCCGCTAATGGTAAACGATATGCCAAATGGAAGAAGTGTCGGCAACGCAAACAGTGGCGCAGCGCCTATTGGACTGAAATCAACAACGCCAAGCATAATAGCCACTAAGTAGCCCGCAAGCATGCCAATGACAATCGCCGCTGCGGCGACAATTCCTTTACCAAACTGGGATAAAACAATGACAATTAACAACACCAGGGAGCCTAAAAGAAGATGGCTTAAGTGACCATACTCTTCATCGCCAACATAGGCGCCTGCTAACCAATCGACCGCAACAGGTAAAATCGTTAATCCAATCAATACCACTACTGTGCCTGAAACAACGGGTGGAAATAACTTTCTGATCTGTGGCATAAACCGACTACCAATGATCATCACTAGTGAGCCAACTAAAGCAGCGCCAAATATGGCTGATACACCTGAATCAATTCCGATAGATATCGCGATAGCGACAAACGTAAAGCTAGTGCCCATAACAACAGGCAACCGGATCCCAACGGGACCTGCACCTTTACATTGAATGATGGTCACAATACCTGAGACCATGAGAGCAGCGTTGACTAAGATAACCATCTCTTCAGTCGCAAGACCGATGGCAGAGCCAACAACTAGAGGAACAGCAACAATCGCGCCCATCGCAGCTAACATATGCTGCAGTGCCAATAAAATACTGGCGCCCATAGGCGGTTTGTCTTCAACCTTGTATAACAGTTTCATCTCGAATCCTTATCCCAACTCTTAACGGCGAGTCATGCAAACTAACGATAACAACACCGCCAGCGGTTTTCGGTAAACTACAGATCAAACAAAAACAGATAACTCGCAAAATGAAGGGGTTAGCAGAATATTTTCTGCCTCCCCCATATGTTTTTTGAAGTGTTTCTTGAACTACAAAGGGTTTAGAACTTGTTCAGGCCAGCAAGCACCTTCTCTGGTGTGAAGTGCCAATCACGGATCCAAACACCACATGCATCATGAATTGCAGAGGCAATGGCAGGTGCTGCACCGTTTACACCAATTTCAGAGATAGACTTAGCCCCATAAGGCCCAACCTTGTCATCACTTGGTACGAGTACAGCTTTGAACTCTTTAGGAATATCACCAATCATAGGTGCGCCGTAGCTCTTTAGATCACGAGTTAAGGGCACACCATGCTCGTCATAGATCAACTCTTCGATCAAGCTATGACCAATTGCGCGCATGCTCGCACCATAGATCTGCCCAAGGGCTAGGTCTGGGTTGATTGGGGTACCACAATCAAGCAGGGCATGGAATTTTTCTAGCTTAATCTCACCAGTACGGACATTGACCGCAACCTCAGTGAAATTAGCGCCATAAGGGAAGGCAAACAAAGGCGTAGTGAAGCAGCCATTAGCAAGGAGTTGCCCCCAACCAGTGCCACTTTCAGCACGGTGGGCGATATCAAAAAAGCTCACCTGCCCTTTTTTACCCTTAACGATGCCTGGGGCAACAATCGTGACATCCTCAACTTTCTCTTCGAGCATATCTGCGCCACAAGTTAAGATTTTCTCACGCATATTTTCTGCAGCAATCTTAGCGGCATTCCCAGAGAAACAGGTACCAGATGATGCATAAGCGCCTTTATCAAATGGCGTGTGGTCTGTATCACCTGAGTGAATAGTGATTTCATCAAGCGGACAACGTAAAACTTCAGCCGTAAGCTTAGCGACAACGGTATCAAGCCCAGTACCAATATCAGCACCACCAGAATGAACAATGAAAGTGCCATCAGAGGCCATCTTAATCGAGCAGTTCGCTTGATCAATATCAGGTATCCCCGACTTTTGCTGAATGATTGAAACGCCGCGACCGATGCGCCAGTCACCATCACGCTTCTTCTCACTGTCCCAATTGATCATCTCACGGCCTTTCTTGAGAATAGGCTCAAGTGCACAACTTAACGCTCTTGGCGCAGTTGCCGGCATTTTACCTTCACCAATCGCAGCTAAAATCTTAAGCTCTTGCCCCTCTTTAACGCGGTTTTTCTCAACCATATCTAAATGATCAATACCGAGCATATCTGCCATTTCTGACATCGCCATAGTTAAGGCAAAGTTCCCTTTAGGTGCGCCATATCCCTGATATGCGCCTGTAGGACAGATATTTGAGTAGTAGGTGGTTACGCGAAAATCGACATTATCACAAGGGTATAACGGCAGAGATAACGCAGGGCCATTACAAGGAACCGTTAGCGCGTGGTTACCATAAGGACCGGTATTAGCAAGGAAATCCATATCAATGGCGGTTAAAGTACCGTCATTTCTAGCACCAATTTTGACATGAACTTTTGCCACATGACGTGTTGAGTTAGCAATAAACTCCTCTTCGCGAGTATGGTGGAAATAGACGCCACGGCCCGTTGTCCAAGTCGCCCATGCACAAACATCTTGCAGTAAGATATCTTGCTTAGAGCCAAAGCCGCCACCCACACGCTCTTTGATAATATGCACTTTATTTTGTTTAACGCCGATGATGTTCGCCACTTGACGACGTACATGCCAAGGCACTTGTGTTGAGTCATGCATGATCAAGCGATCATCATCCATATAGCTATAACAGATATGTGTTTCTGTCGGGAGTTGCTGGACTTGCTTAGACTCATAAGTTCGTTCGATGATGCAATCAGCTTCATCAAACCCCTTCTGTAAATCACCAATATGCCCACGAACGCTCGCAGCGATATTCTTACGAGGGAAACAGCCTATCGGGAAGTTAACAATAAACTTACCCTCTTTAGGATCTGCATTGCGATTCTGCTCCTCTAGATCTTCTGGTGCGGCAACCTTGTACTCTATTGGGCCGTTGTGAATAATCGGTGCATCGGCAGACATGGCATCATCGATAGAGATAACAGCTTTGAGTACGTCATATTCAACTGCTATCAGCTTCAGGGCTTGCTCAGCAATTTCAACTGACTCTGCAACAACTGCCGCCACCCTATCACCAACGTGACGAAGTTTTTGACAGAACATGCGCCTATCAAGTGGCGAAGGCTCTGGCGCGCTCTGGCCGCCAGGCGTGTAAGCAAGATCAGGACAGTTCTTATAGGTAATAACCGAAACAACGCCATCAAGTGCTTCAGCTTTAGACACATCAAGATGCGTTATCCATGCATGAGCATGGGGGCTGCGTAGCATTTTAATCACGCAAGCGTCAGCAGGAATTCTATCTTCTACATAACAAGGTTTAGCTTGCACCATTTTCGCAGCATCTGTTTTGGGGGTGTTTTTACCCACGACAGAAAGGTCATCACGAAACTCTGGCGCAAATTGCTTTTGTATTTCAGGGTTTGCGATACGGGCAACGGCGAGCTCAATCACCTCATAATACTGCTGGTAACCCGCATCACGGCTAAATATCCCTGTTAATGCATCATCTATCTCTGCACGATTAGGGTTAGGATTATGCTTAAGCAACTGAGTTAAAATTAGCGCCATAGCTGGGTCGTTATAACCCGATTGCACCACGCCCACATCAACCATGGCCTGCTGCACAAAACTTAATTCATTCCAGCTACCTAGAGACTCCGCGGTTTCAACTTCACAACCATCAAGCTGAGCTGCAATAAGCAAAGATGCGTTCATCAAGGTGCCGTTAACTAAAATAGTATCTGAACCCGCGAATCCAAAGCCATCATCACTATTTCGTACAGAATTGAAACCAAGTCTTTTTAATAATGTTTGGCAGTTCTCGCCAAGATCGCAATCAACACTTTTCTCACGACCATTGATAGTTAATACAATACCCATAATTAACGCTCCCCTTGAAGGCGCTGGCACTCAGTTAGCAGATCTGAAATCACAATACTGGCGATATAACGTTTGTATTCAGCGCTCCCTTTGATATCAGACTCAGGCAAAATCATTGCACGAACAGCCTCCTCTAACGCTTCACCTTCAAGATCTTGTGCTTCTAAATCACGGAAACGTAATGGTGTCGGGATCCCATGTCTAGATGGTGAAACGCCATCGATGACGATAATTTTTTGGCCTTCATTGTTCAGTGAAACAGCGGCGTGCACTATGCTAAGACCAGCTGCTGAACGTGTGATGTTATAAGAGAGACATGTTAAGTCTGGATCGGGGATCACCACCTCCAGAATCAACTCACGTTGCTCAAGCGCAATGTAATCTTCTACCAAAATTTCACCAGACTCGACCAAAACCACCTTGGCGTTCATTGCGATGAGCGTCGGTAATAGGAGAGACTCTGCCTGGTATGCCGCAATTTCACCGCCTAAAGTGGCTTGATTACGCATATGTTTGGAGTAGATAAATTTAGCCGCATGTTGAAGCGCTGAAGGAACCAGTTCATGTTCAACTAAAGTTTGCACTGGGCACATCGCACCGATATGTAAGCCAGTACTACGGCTTTCAACACGTTTATGGGTGAGTGATGCAAGAGAGATAGCAATGGTTCTATCAGTCTTAGTTGGCATTGCATTAAGTTTCGAACCACCAGCAAACCAAGTCGCATTTTTACTGTGTAGACGCATCATTTGCATCGCTTCAGATGTTGAATCTGGCTTTAAGAATTGCTCAATCATATTTTGACCTTTCCTATATGTTGCTAATTTCTTTATTATCAAAAAAATTCAAATGAACTAGCTATTAATGAATAAAGAGCAATATGTACGCCAAGAGAGGTAGGTCTATTTTTTTTGGAGGTAAAGTGTGATCAAGCGCAAGTGCAGAGATAAAAAGGCAGGTTTACAGTAAGTTAAACACCTAACAAGGTAACAGTTAGTACCTTTGGTTATAGATAGGATGTTTAAAAAAGGTTCTCATCAAATTGTTGTGCTCGAAAAACTATCATATTAATAAAAACTATCAATTTGATAGATATCATCCACTGAAGCCGCGTGTCGATATTGATAGTTACTTATGTAGCTTAAAATTATTTAGCGCCATAGGTTTTGAATGGTTTAAAAAAACGGTACAACCCAAAGGGATGTACCGCTCTATTACTGATTGTCCCTAAGCTTAGGTTTATCCAAGCTCAGTAAAGAGTCCTTTATCAAAGGCCTTCTCACAATAATGACACTTTAACTTAGTGCTATTGGGTCTTATTGTCAGGTTAAAGCGGCTATCGATAGGCTCATTATGACTAATACAGTTACTGTTCGGGCATGAGAACACACCTGCAACTTGCTTAGGCAATTCAACTTTAAACTTGTTAACGACTTCAAAATTTTCAATCACGTTGATTGTGGCATCAGGGGCAAATAATGCTAACTGGTTACCCTGCTCTTTATCGAACCTAAGGTTCTCAATCTTGATCAGGTCTTTATTAGCACCATCGTGACTAGGTAAGTTAATCCCTACCGTGATGCGATGCGAATCACTTGAAAGGTCAAAAAACTTTAAGATTTTAATGCCCTGACCTGCAGAGATATGATCAATAACTGTGCCCGACTGAATCGCTTCAACTTGTAGATGCTTTTTCATTATTGCGCTCCAAATTCATTGGTCATCACTAGGGCTAGCAGTGCTTGTCTGGCATAAACGCCATTTTCAGCCTGCTGGAAGTAGTATGCATAAGGGGTCTTATCGACATCTATAGTAATTTCATCAACACGAGGTAGCGGGTGCAGTACCTTAAGGTTAGATTTAACACCTGTTAGCATTTGAGAATTCAGAATAAAGCTAGATTTCATATGCTGATATTCAGTCTCATCAAAACGCTCTTTTTGAACTCGCGTCATATACACGATATCTAACTGATCAATCACAGCTTCGAGATCTTCATGAATGTGGAACACTACGCCCTTCTCTTTCAATTCATCGAGAATGTAATCAGGCATAGATAACGCTTGAGGAGCGACAAAATGAAACTCACAATCAAACAAAGACAGCGCTTGAGTCAAAGAGTGCACAGTACGGCCATATTTAAGATCGCCAACAAACGCCACTTTTAACTTGTCTAAACTGCCCTGAGTTTCATAGATGCTGAACAGATCAAGCAAGGTTTGTGTCGGGTGCTGATTTGAACCGTCACCGCCATTAATAACAGGTACCGAAGAGAACTCACTCGCTAAACGCGCCGCGCCCTCTTGATGATGACGCATAAAGAACGCATCACAATATGAGGAGATAACCTGCACAGTATCGGCAAGGGTTTCACCTTTTTTACCTGAAGAGGTATTACCGCCATCAGGAAAACCAATAATACTGCCACCTAAACGAAATACAGCAGTCTCAAAGGATAAACGAGTACGTGTTGACGCTTCAAAGAAACAACTCGCCACAACTTTGTTTTTAAGTAATTCAGGACGTGGTGATTGTTTTAAGCTTTGGGCTGTTGAAACAATCAGCTCAAGTTCATTTCGGGAAAGATCAGGTATAGAGATGATATTTTTATTATAAAGAGGGTTGGGCATTGTGTAGGTCCTAATCCGATGAGAAATCGGAAAAGAATTATACCCTTTCCGATCTTGCGAGTATAGATAAAGGCTAGGTAAACTCGCGATAAAACCGCGGCCCAGATCAACTAACTCAATGAAATTGCTCAAAGCGTGAGTGACTGGGCTGACACGGCAAGATTTTTACAGGTCTTTTAGCTCATTTAGCCACTTTTCCAATAGTTTAATTGATGTCCTTAATCTGTATGCAGCCGTAGAGCGCTGATCGCTCAATGGACTCAACTTATCTCGATACGCAGCAATAATAGTATTGATATTTGACTCATTGCTAAGCCAACTAACAGGTTTGCCTATGATGAGAGACTCTATCTCACGGTGACGCACCACAGTCGGGCCAACGGCACCGAATGCCACCCGCCAATCAGTAAATACCCCCTCTCTCACATTCGCAGCCCCCACCATAGAGAGCTTAGTTAATGCATTAGCGCATCGCGTGCCTACTTTTGTGTAGCTAGTATGGGTAAATTCCATCTTAGGGATCTTAACTTGCGTCAGCAGATCACAAGGTGTTAGGTGCGTTGTACCTGGGCCCGTAATAAATTGCTCAATAGGAAAAACAATTTCACCGCTAACAGAATTGACCACCACATGAGTATCAAGAAGATAAAGGATGGGTAAGGTATCTGCTGCAGGTGACGCATTACAGATATTACCGCCCATCGTTGCACAGTTTCTCACACCCGGCGCGGCAACCTGTAAAATACTATCGCGTAGTATTTTGGGTACACGTTTGTTAGTCTCAATCTCAGTTAAACTTAAGCCAGCACCGACAAAGAGTGATTCATGGGTTTCTCTAAATTGCTTAAGCTCATTAATCGCATCAATAAACAGCATCGCACTGGGCTCACCGTTAAAGGAGCGACAGCGAGGTTTATCCCCTACCATAATATCTGTGCCACCAGCAAAAATCGCAACATCTCCGCTGGCCAAGTTATCCAATGCTTGTACGATCGTGTCTGGTCTATATGCATGAACCATATTTTTCACCATAGTAGTCACCATAAATCCCCCCCTTGCTCCACCGCGATTTTAACGGCATCAACAATCATGGCGTAGCCTGTACATCGACACAGATTTCCTGAGATCCCAACACGAATATCTTGCTCAGTGATCGTTTTAACATCAGGACTATTGACTAAAACCTGATAAAGCGCGAGCACCATCCCCGGCGTACAAAAGCCGCACTGGACACCCTTTGCCGTCAAAAGAGCATCGATTAAGCAACGTCCTCTTGGTGTCTCCCTCAGCCCCTCAAGTGTTAACACTTCAGCGCCATCAACTTGAGCGATAGGAAACAGACAAGTGTTAACCAGCTTTCCATTAACTATTGCCGAGCAAGCACCGCATTCACCTTCCCCGCAGCCCTCTTTTGTCGCCTTTAAACCAATGACATCTCGCAAGGTTTTAAGTAATGACTGCATAGGATCGATCGTCAGCGATTGCGCTTTACTGTTCAGTGTAAAATTAATCTGCATGATGCCCTCCGAAACAGTCACTATCACCTTCACCAACATCTTCTTGCTTGGTCTTTAAACCAATCGCATCTCTTAATGTTTTAAGTAATGAATGCATAGGTTCAATCTCTAAGGATTGTGCTTGGTAGTTCAGCGTGAAATTAATCTCCATTTTCGCCTCCATTCTCACTGGCATAAAGCATTTCAGTGACCAGTTCCGGGGTGACTGGAATAGACAATATCTTCAAGTTAGTAGCAGATTCAATTGCAGCAACATAGGCTGCAGCGCCACCATTGTGAGTCAACTCCCCGCCGCCTTTAGCCCCTTGAGGCCCAAAGTCATATGGGTTCTCAACAAAGTCACTGACAATACTTGGCACATCCATCGCCGTAGGCACGATATAATCAGCCATGCTCTGCTGCGCAAAACCGCCTTGATCATTAAGTTCAAGCTTCTCGCAACTGCCGTAACCTATGGCCTGTATCAGCCCGCCATCAATCTGGCCTTTAAACACCTTGGCATCGATTGCGTGGCCGATATCATAAACCGCCCAAAGCCCTAGGATTTCACTTTGACCTGTCACTAGATCCAGCTCAAGTTCCACCACATTCACGCCATAGCTGGTCGCTTGGTAGGCATTACCTTGATAGGTTTCTTGATCCCATTGGTGATAATCTGGTTTTTTGTAAACTTGATCGAAGCGCTGAGCCTCTCCCTCAATCCAATTCGCCTTAAGCGCCTTAGCGGCTTTTTCAAGGAGGTAACCCACGATCAAAATCGATCGTGACGCTGAGGTCGGCCCAGAATCTGGGACAGTATCGGTATCAGGCGTGGCCATATGTACACGTTCAAGTGAGAGTTCCAGCGCTTCAGCCACAATCTTACAAAATGTGAGGCTCAACCCCTGACCCATATCGACGTTAGATGCCAATATTTCAACATTACCTTGCTCATCTTTAATGATGGCCGTTTTAGCTTTAAGTAAGGAGTCTTCTAGATCCCCGGCAAAGCCGCATCCATGCTGAAATATTGAAAGGCCGATACCACGTCGTTTACCAAACTTATCATCGCCAATCTCGCCTTGCTTAGCGTAATGCGCCGCCTTCTCATAATAACCACTGAGTTCATTGGCGCGTGAGACTAACTTATCGAGAACGAGCTCGCCATAGATCTCAGCCCCCGTTAAGGTTCTAGACTCTGTCGTGAGAAAATGAGCCTGTTTAAAGGCCACAGGATCTTGCCCTATCTCTTTAGCCACATGGCTCAAGTGGGTTTCGATAGCAAAACAGGTTTGCGGTGCACCAAAACCTCTAAATGCGCCATTTGGTACCGTGTTGGTTGCCCATGCAGTGCCAGATGCTCTCACATTAGGAATGTCATACACATTGGTACAGGTGGTCAATGAACGCTGCAGTACGATACCTGACAAACTAAAGTAAGCCCCTGAGTTGATATTTAACCTCAAGTCCATCGCCACGATTTTGCCATGTTTATCGACACCCGTTCGATAGTTAAACTCAACGGGGTGGCGCTTAGTGGTAAACGCAATATCTTCAGTACGGTTAAAGGTGATACTGATAGGTTTTTGTAATCGCTCCACAGCAACTGCTAACGGCCCAGCTAACACATTAGGAAAATCCTCTTTCCCCCCAAAGCCGCCGCCAGTAGTACATTGAATAACACGTACATCTTCATGGCCTAAAACATTCGCCACACAGCGATGTACATCCCACGGGCATTGCATTGACCCTTCAATGACAATTTTTCCCGCTTTGGGATAACCAATAAGACCCTGAGTTTCTAAGTAGAGGTGTTCTTGATAACTGGTAGAGCAGCGATCTTCAATAATAGTCACCGCCTGTTCAAAGCCTTTATCGATATCGCCCTTGAGCAGTTCGTGCTGGTCAAATATATTGTCGTCACCATGAATTGCGCCATCTTGGGCGAGTTGGGACTGAGAGATGGTGTAAGCAGGTGTAGAAGGTATATAACTAACTTTTATCTGACTGAGTAGGTCCTCTATAACCTCAGTATCTGGGCCTACTAAGAGATAGATAACTTGGCCTACGTAGTTAACCTCTTTCTCTGCAAACGCTGGCCAATCATCTGTAACAACAGGAAGTGAATTCTCCCCTGGAACATCACTTGCACTGAAGAGATGGTATCCAGAGGGGAATGTGGGGAGCTCTATATCATCAATCACACCACGGGAACATGAGGAGCGGAAAAACCGCCCCTCCAACTGTCCTTCGAAATGGCGATCGGCGACATACTCTGCGACTCCACAAGCTTCAGCTTGTTTGAATTGCGTATTTACCGTAACCATAATCTAGTCTCAATTTAGCTAAGTTTATCCATATTCCGCCAAATTCTAGCGGCAACCTTTTGAGCTTCAGCATAGATAGGTGCTACATCAAATGGGAACGCTCTATCTTCATAGACAAAGTGCCCCTCTACCATCACACTGTTTACATTGCCGGCATTCATGCCAAAGGCAACATGCCCAGGTAGATTGTCAGCCACAAACGGGGTTGGACTCATGTAATCAAGAATTGTCAGATCGGCTTTGTTGCCAGCTTCTAAGCGGCCAAATTTAGCACCGAAGTTCCTTGCTAAGATCTCATTACCGTTCCACATACTTTTCAGGAAGCTATCAGGCCATAATGGACCACCCGCATCTCTATGCTTAAAGTATGCAAACTTCAGCTCTTCAAACATGTCAGCACCAATACCATCGGTTCCTAATGCTACGTTCTTGAAACGCGCCAGTTTATGGTTATAACCCACGTTATTATTCATATTCGATCTTGCGTTATGTGCTAAGAAACCATCTTTAGCATTTAAAATCTCTACATCGCGATCGGAGAGGAACAAGCCATGAGCTAGCAAGGTTTTATTATTGATAAGCCCAAAGCTATCGAGGCGCTCAACAATGTCTTGCCCGTACAGGTGATGGCTATGACTGACATCATAAAGATCTTCAGCAACATGAATATGGATACCACGGCCAGTACACTTAACCGCTTCACTCATCATTGCTAAGCCTTCATTGCTAACGGTGAATGGTGCATGGGCACCAATATGCGCTTCAACAAGGTAGGGTTCATCTCCTGCTTTTTTAGCGGTGTCGATAAGGTTAGCGAAGTTAATATTCTCCTCTACCCCTAAACGCATCTCTTCAAGGCCGCCGTTACGGTCTGTGGTTTCATAACAGGTCATGCCGCGCAAACCTGCTTTCATAAAGCCGTTGCGCAGTGTCTTGAGTGAGCCACCAATAAAGTGTGGTGAAGCATGATGATCAATAACCGATGAACAACCCGTTTTAATCGCTTCTAGCGAACAGATCAGGCCGCTGTAATACACCGCTTCCTCATCGAGGGCTTTATCCATCTTCCACCACAGATTTTTTAAGATGGAGATAAAATCAGGGCTTGGCTTAATATCAGCCATGATGCCGCGAGCAAGTCCCGAGTAAAAGTGATTGTGTGAACACACAATGCCCGGCATGACTAACTTACCTTTCATCTCTTTCACTGTAGCATTAGGGTATTTTTGAGATAGATTCTCACCCACCTCTTTAATCACAGTCCCATCGATAACAATATCGACGCTCTCCTTGATAAAGCCAGGCTCAAATTGAACCGCTGTAGCATTTTTAAGTAAAATCATTTGAAACTCCTAAAGTTCAACTTGACCAAGAAGGTAGCTGTGGTGCTTAACGACAAAGTTAATCATCTTCGCTTCTGCTGCTAGCGACTCAGGCAACTCAACTTCGCCCTTATTGCTTAACGTCGCGCTATAGCTCTCACCCGCTTTTCTGATGGCTACATCGTTACCATCAACATAGAAACCTGAGTTTTTACTGTTTTTAAAGTCATCGGCTAAGTTATAGATAGTGAACTTGTCTTGGTAAGGCTTACCCTGCCATGGACAGAACTGAGCACAGTTACCACATTCATTACAGTAAGCATCGATATGCAGTACCTGGAATTTATCTTTGAAACCAGGAATAGGCAGTGAGATATTGGCGCGGTTTGGACAAACATCAACACACTTACTACACACGTATGAGCACTCTAGGCAACGCTTAGCTTCCTGCTCAACAAAACCATCTTTATCATCAGCACTGGCAATAAGTTGAACTTGGATTTCACCTTTGCGGCTATATAGCTCATCAACATCAACATTAGAGGTAACTGTTAGCTGCTCATCGGCAATGGCCATCTTATTAAGAATTGATGATGCAGCTTTTCTACCACCAGATACGGCAGACACAATCGATGATGGGCCAGTGTGAGCATCACCTATGAGGTAAACGTTCTCAATGCCTGTCTCGCCAGTCTCTTTTTCAACAACTGGCCAACCATCTTCACCCATTGGAATGCCGATACGGCTAAGGACTTCGCAGTTACTCTGCTCACCCACGGCAGTGATCAAGGCATCAACATCAAGCTCAACGGTCTTGTCAGTTGCAACTGGGCGGCGACGACCTTTAGCATCAACCTCACCGAGCTCCATAACACGGGCAGTTAACTTGCCATTGCTATCGAACGCTTCAGGATTGGTAAGGAACATAAACTCAACGCCATCTTCTACGGCTTCTTCATACTCCTCTTTATAGGCAGGCATCTCAGCAATCGTACGACGGTAAAGTACGGTCACCTTGTCTACGCCATCAACTTTCAGTGCAGCGCGCGCACTGTCCATTGCAGTATTACCCGCACCAACAACTGCCACATGCTTACCTAGCGGCGCATCTGAGTGCTTGTACTCACCTTTGTTAAACTGAGAAAGGAACTCCAGCGACTTATAGATGTTAGTGTTGTCACCATCAAGTTTGATAGGGTTGCCTTTATCGGCGCCTATCCCAAGGCAGATATACTTAAAGCCACTGGCATTTAGCACATCTATGGTTAGGTTTTCATCACAACCGTACTCGATATTGACCCCATGTGAAGTGACAAACTCAATATCATGCTCAATCGCTTCTGCAGGAATTCTGAAATGTGGAATGATGTTCTTAACCACACCACCCGCATTCGCTTCTTTCTCGAAAATAGTGACGGGATGACCGGCTTTGGCCATAAAGAAAGCTGCAGAAAGGCCTGCAGGGCCTGCACCTAACACAGCAACTGGGTGCTTATTGGTATCAAGCTTAGGTTGATGCCACTTGGCTTTGTAATCATCCCAGCCTTTTTCCAGTGCCACTTTCTTCATCTCACGGATGTTCAGGGCGCCTTCATAATCACGGCGAGTACAGTTGTACTGACACTGATGATCACAGATATGGCCAGTGATTGATGGCAAAGCATTACGTGCATAGATAAGCTCTAGGGCTTCGGTATACTTTTTCTCACCCATTAAGCGGATATATTCAGGGATATCCTGACTAATTGGACAAGCCGTCACACAAGGTGCAACTGAACAATCTGAGATAGGTAGCGCCTTCTCTACTGTGATCTCTTCAGGTCCGCGCCACTCTTTTTGGGTGTAATCTGCAACTAGCGACTTTTCAGCAAGCGCTTCAAGCTTAACTAAGTCAACCTTGTTCATCTCCCAAGCTGGGCTATTTTCAAGGGCTTCGGCACAATCTGCCAATCTAAGGTAACCACCAGGCTTGAGCAGATCGGTTGCCATGGTAATTGGGCGAATACCCGTCTCAAAGATCTCTTGAATGTTGAACTTACTCGCGCCACCTGAATATGAGATAGGTAACTCACCATCAAACTCACGAGATAGCTCTAATGCCACATTGATTGATAATGGGAACAGCGCTCGACCAGACATATACATCTCTTTATCTGGCAAACGACCTTTCTTGTTCAATGTGCCTAATGTATTCGTTAGCTTAACGCCAAAGCCGATACCTTTCTCTGCGCCGAGTGCTCTTAGACGATGCAACATAGCTTTTGCGTCAGGTAACTGCAGATCATGGCTAAATGACTCTTCACTGAGTGCAACATGGGTGAAGCCCGCATTATCTAAAATCTCACGTACTCGCTTAAACCCTAATAGTGTTGGGTTGAGCTTGACGAAGGTATTGATATTTTTGTCTTCAATCATGTACTGACAGATTTTTTCAATCTCTTTTGGTGGACAGCCATGCATGGTTGAGAGTGTCACACCTTGAGTCAGTTGTGGTGAAACTTTTTCACACAAATGCTTCATACGCATCACTGGAATTTCGATGCCAAACTTATTAGTGAACTCAGATTGTGAGATAAATGATTCTAGTTCAGACAGATAGCGTTTAAAATCTTGATGCTTACTGCTGTCTAACATGTCATGAATATATTTCTGCATAGGTTCAGTTTGAATACCGGCTAGGTCATAGCCAACACTCATGTTGAACACAAATGAGCGGTCTCCGCCATTGGTTACTGGCTGGAACACCTCCTCAAGTAGATGCAGAGCAATCCAGGCTTTTAGATACTCATCATAGGCTTTAATGAGGGTAAATTCTGTGGACCACTCAGTATTAAAACACTCATCTTCGGCATCAATACAGGGCTTAGCGATCTCTAACGTATCAAGCTTCTGGACTGTTTTTAGCTCCATAAAGCGACCGCCTGCCAACCAAGAACAGATGATGTTTTGTGCTAGCTGTGTATGTGGGCCTGCAGCAGGTCCCACTGGGGTTTCACAGTTTTCACCCCAAACGTCGAGGTTTTTATTCGCTTGCTTTTTATAAAATTGTTTTGCTGGAATACCGAAGATTGAACCACTCTCTTTGTACTCGCTAAACATGCGAGTTAGTAGCTCTGTAAATGGAACAGGACGCATGATATCACTCATTAAAAAACTCCTTGATGCTCTATTTTTGTTATTAAGAGACCAAACATTTCGTCAAGCAATGTAGACGGCTCTAACTGTTGTAAAGATGGAATCAAACATATTCGTTACCGCTATAAGGGCAACTAATGAGCCAAGCTTTGAAAAGTGACTTACCATTGGAGAAATACGTGATCTAGCTCAAATTAATGGTTCAAACGAGCCAATCTGCCTGTGTGCAAACCGATAAAATGCTGGGAATAGGAATCACTCTCAAATGGTTTTTTAGTGGTTTATCAATATCCTTCTATCAATATAAGAATCTTTATCAAATTGATAAAAAGTGACTATTAGAACGAGAATAAGTGTAAAAACTAAAGCCAGCGCTAAACACTTTGCCCTAAGCATGAGCCCTATATACACGCTCAAAATATTAGTCACTCAAACAAGAGAGGAACTTGGAATAAGAAAATGTGATGGATAAATTGAAGCTATGGATCGATTGAAGGAGTTTTCAGTACTCAGCACGCTAAGCGGCTAACGCACAAATGGTCAGAGCTAGTAGCCAGTAGACAGTAGCCTGCACGGGGGAACGCGCGTGGCTAATTAGAACTTTGTAATAAAAGTTGCTGATACGCCTCTGGTGTATCGACATCTAAAAGCAGGGATTCATCTTCAAGGTGCAAGTACTTAACCTGAGATTGCATTAATATCTTACGTAAGCTGCCTGTTTGTTCACTATTAACAATCGATGGGATCAGTGTTTTTGGCAGTAACACAGGGTGACCTGTCTGTTCTTGGTTGCCAGGAAACAAGCTATAGTCACCACGTTGTTGCCAACAAGCGCGATAAATTTCGGTTTTGATACACGGCATATCACCATGAGCGATAAAAAAATGCTCACTCTTAACTGACGCTAGCCCAACTTTTATCGAGCTAAGCATGCCATCTTCAAAATTTGAGTTAACGACCACTGTGACATTTGGGTGTCCCTGAAAGCCCTTAACAAGCTCATCGGCGCGAAAGCCGGCCACTAAAATCACCCTAGAGCAAAACTTAAGTGCATTTTCAATACTTTGAGCCAATATGGTTTGATTGTTAAATGGTAGCATCATCTTCCACTGCCCCATACGTGAAGACAGACCCGCGGCAGGCATAATGCAATCAATCTCTTTAACTTGAGCTTTATCCTGTATCAACTCAGCAGTTGGCATCATTCTTGTTCCTTTTTTATTTGCCACTTATCATTTTGCGGAGCTTGATACTTTATGCTGCTTGATCTCTTACTGCAACATAAGCCTAAGCAAGACGTTATATCAGACAATAAGCCTGCATATACTGCTACCAGATTTGATAACAGTAAAAAATCAGAGTGCCGATTAATCGCACTTGTAGGAGGCGGGGGTAAAACAAGTTGCGCATTCACCTTAGGCGAACAGGCCAAACAGGCAGGGCTCAGGGTGCTTATCACCACGACAACAAAGATGTACCGCCCTTCATTAAGTCAATGCGATGAGATGTTTGATTTGTCATCTACCACCTACAGCAGCACTGATGTTCAGGCCTCCTGTGTTAGTGCTCGTCTTAATCCAGATCAAGCGGCCAGCAATGCCACTAACAATAACTCTGCCAGTGATACCTATGATAAAAATGATAGCCCTGACTATCATAGTGATACTCATGATAGCGGCGCTGCTTACTATGTCTGTATAGGGACAGAAGCTCCCTTTTTGAGGCAGTATGCGCACGATCACAGTTTAAGAAAAAGCTCGGGAATCGGCTCTGAAAAGGACTCTGAAAAGTACTCTGAAAAAATCACTCCACTCGATTCACCGTTTTACATCCCAACAAAACTCGCACTCACGAGTCCTAAATTAATTTTTGCCTACCATGGCTTAGCCAACAGTCTTGATAACTCAGCACAAACAACAGGTCAAACGCCACCACAAACACCGGTCAAAACTAAGGTGCAGGGACTCTCAATAGCTCAAGTGAATGCCATTAAAGCGTCAGGTCAATTTGATATCATATTCGTTGAAGCTGATGGCGCAAGATCCCGCCCAATTAAAGCCCCTTCTAGGCATGAGCCTTGCATTCCTACAGATGTTGATACCGTCATCGCTGTAACAGGCTGTGAAGTGATAAATAAGCCCATCATTGCCGACAATATTCATCGATGGCGTGAGTTTTCACAGATCACCGCAACTAAAGCAAGCGATCTGTTAGATCAACAGGTGTTAGGGCAGTTAATTGCTCACCCAGAGGGCATGTTTAAACACACACCAACTGGTAGCCGGCGTATTTGGTTGATCAATAAGATCGACCTCGCCACTCATTATTCAGATATTGCAGCCTTAGCCAGTGCGCTTTTAGCTCAGCATGGCTCACTCACAGGGATCTGTTTAGCCAGTATGCATTCAGCAGAGCCCATTTACGATCTGCATTTACGTTAGATAGCTTATACAAGGTTCGAATATGAATATTTTTGCACATGCAGCGCAACTCGAAACACAAAACATTCCATTTGCTATGGCTAATATCCTAGAAACGTCTGGCTCAGCCCCAAGGCACCAAGGCCAGATGATCATTAAAGCTGATGGAAAAATTATCGGGACTGTGGGTGGTGGAATGATAGAGAGGTTTGTTATTGAACAAGCCATTGAAGCGATAAAAAAGAGAGAACCAAGAGTGGTTAAGGGACGCATGGCGCGTACTGGCCCTGATGCAATGGGCATGGACTGCGGCGGCACCATGTCGGTGCATATCGATGTGTTCGGCCTACGCCCTGCCCTTGTCTTAGTGGGAGCAGGCCATGTTAACCGCGCCGTTGCGCAAGCCGGTCATGTGTTAGGGTTTGATATTACTGTAGCTGATGCTTATGAGGACAGTTTAGCCGAAGGCAATTTCCCTCAAGGTACCAAATTAGTGCTTGGTGATACCATGGAAGATGCTATCGATAAACTCACTATCACAGACAAGTCATTTGTCGTCATAGCAACTAACCATCAAGATAAAGATGCTATCTCTAAGATTGTTCAACAAGATGCGCAATATATTGGCCTAATGGCCAGTAAGCGTAAGGTGCAAACCCTGTTCAATCACCTCAGACAGATAGGTATCGAGGATAAAAAGATTGAGAGCGTATACTCGCCAGTCGGTTTCAGTATCGGCGCTGAAACCCCTGAAGAGATTGCGATCAGTGTGATGGGAGAGGTATTAAAGGTAAAAAATGCCGCGGCTGGTGGCTTAATGAAAGATGATAGCCGCATCAATCAGAAAAAACTGGTGATGATCCGCGGAGCTGGTGATATAGCCACAGGCGTTGCTATTCGTCTTCACAATGCTGGGTTTAAAGTCGTGTTAACTGAAAGCCCAAAACCAACCGTTATCCGTCGCACAGTCTCCTTCGCCCAATGCCTGTTTGATGGCAATGTCACCGTTGAAGGCATTACAGCCAGTAAAGCCACATGCTGCAGCACGATTCACAGCATACTCGATCTCGGTATGATCCCAGTTCTTGCTGACGAAGAGTGTTGTAACGTAAATAAACTCCGCCCTCGATTTGTCGTTGATGCTATTTTAGCTAAACGCAACTTAGGCACGACGAAAGACTTAGCGCCTCATACCATAGCCCTTGGCCCTGGCTTTATGGCTGGTGTAGATTGCCATGCCGTAATAGAAACCAATCGAGGCCATGATTTAGGTCGAATCATCTATAAAGGTGAAACGACACCAAACACAGGTATACCAGGTAACATCGGTGGATTTACTCATCAAAGAGTACTTCGAGCGCCAAATCCTGGTGTCATGCATTGTCATGTAAAACTGGGAGACATAGTCAAAGAGGGAGATCTCATCGCCCAGATAGATGACACCCCAGTAAATGCGCCACTTGCAGGTATGGTGCGTGGACTGCTTAATGAAGGCTTAGAGGTGACAGAAGGTTTTAAGATTGGCGATATCGACCCAAGAGGCGATGAAGCGGATTACCTTACCGTCTCAGATAAAGCCCGCGCCATTGGCGGCAGCGTGCTAGAAGCTATGTTGTACTTAGATGCCAATAGTTAACGACTTGCCTGATAGCAAGTTGTAAATCTTTTTTATGTCAGTTCATAAAGCGGAGTTCATAAAGCGGGATAGGTACTTTGTTGGCGTGTTGAATAACAATACTTCAATTTTACCTATCGCCTGCGGCTCGCTGAATGTGTAAATAGTTAGGTTTTTCTTGAAACTACTCGTCGACAAAAACTACTGGTACAGACGGCCGTTGTGTTTTAGCCAGCCATGAGCATGGCGACCATTAGGGTCTTTATGTGTCCAATGAACAAGGCCCCCTTTTTTATTCCACTCATACTCACCATAGAACTGCACGGTATCGCCAATATTAAGGGACGAAATTCTCGGCGCAAGGTCAATGTTATGCGACACTAAGATTGTCTGCTTGCTCTGTAAACGCAGAATAAACTTTTGATGTTTTGAACCTTGAGTATCATCTGGCAATAACCTAATAACCGTACCACTGCCTTTAACTTGAATATCGCTGCGATTTGACTCATAGGCTTGGGTTAAAACACTGTCATTTCCAAATGTCGGAAATACAGATAATGTCATGAGTAAAATAAAAGCCGTTAACATCCTTTTCATCGCTTTCTCCATTTTCCATTTTTATGCTTTTACTATTTGATAAGCCCTACTTTGTAAGCCCTACTTTGTAAGCCCAAGAATTCTAGACACTTTCTGAGTTCTAATCAATTATTCTGATTAACTTAGCTGGTGTCCCACCATACAGTGAATCAGGCGTGACCTTTGCCATGTATTGGCGTAGACAGCATTGATCAGCAGCCAATTCGATAGTGTTTTTGCAAGACGCCGTGATTTAGAAGCTTGCACACCACTGAGCGTACTGGCTACTAGAGAGTGCTTGGAATGGTTCAACTAATTCTGCCACATAGTGAGATAAAGCTGACTTCAACGTTTCGCAGCCAATGCGCTAGTGTCTTTGCAAACCGCCGTAAAATCTTCTGACCTCCAGGGATGGAGGAAATGCCAAATTTTGTATGGAACGAAATTGGCCATGATGGCTCAACTAAATCTCTGACTGCCAAGGATTGGTGGAAATGCCAAGAAATGTACGACTGAAAGGATTCAGGAGGTAGAGTAACGCAGGGAGCAGTTACCGAGGGAACATTTCTGGCCTTGATTTAGAAGCTTGCACGCCACACAGCGCACAGGCTGCTAGCCAGTTCATCGAAGCGTCAAACTCATTAATGCCCCAAAATGCGTTAGTCTTCGAATGAAGGTTGATTACATTTTCTGATTTAGTTTCTGTTTGAAGTATTGTTACCGTCATCCTGAACTTGTTTCAGGATCCAGCTTTATGACATTGGGTAATTTGCTTGAAGGTCATATATTCATGGTTATCTACCGCCTGTCCGGCGAGGAATGTGCACTCTTTTTTTGAGAAAGTTCTGCGAAACGCTGTGGCTATTGATCTCATAAAAAGACCCCCTATACGCTTTGCCGCTTTATCTGACCCACATGGACGTGGCGAATGCCGAAAAATGTATGGAACATTTTTTGCCATTAATCCGAAGTCCGCAGCCGTACCTACACTTGGTTGTTTTTCTCTTCGATTTAATTTTTCTGAATAACTTTAGCCTTAGTTTGAAACTCATTTATGCCCCAAAACGAGTTTACGTCAGCAATTCCTCCAATGCAGCATTAACCTCTTTGCAATATTTTTCTCATCAGTCGGAAAGGTCAGTGTTTGTGTTTTTATACAGTATTTTCGGCTTTGTGCGGATAATCATCAAATTATGCTCAATCTGTTCGCGGTTTGCTATCGAGTGCAAGGAAAAGTAGGCGTAGATTCAGTAAGATAAATTGTGCGGCCATAAAAAGTTGAGATAACAGGCAAGCAAAGTGTGCATGCGCGTTTACACTAAGAGTGTATTGGATACTATTCGACAGCTATTGAGTTATTGAGCTGTTTTTAATAGGCTTTTATCAATGAGTTGAGCGCACGCTTTCCCAAGAGGGCTTGGCAAAACGCGCAAGCCGTATATAAAAATGTTATTTGGCACCACGAAATCTCGTAAATATTTATTTATAAAAGCGGTGTTTTCTAAATTTTTTTAGCTGGTTACGCCTCAGTTTTCGCCGTGAAGTTTTGCGTAAACTACCAACATAGTGTTTGCTCAAAGTTCAAGGTTTGGTCAGTCGTGGTGCTGGGCACTTTTTAGCTCTACGGTTGGGCTGCCATTTTTAGTAAAGTGCTTGTGTCTGTTGGGAGTTAACTGCTGCCATCAAATAACAAGCTAATCAACAGGACAAATAACAGTTGGCTTTTTGCTCCTGCGTCGCTTATTTTAGCCAACATATTATTTGCCCGTTATTCAGGGCGTTAGAACCCAATTCGCCAGGGTAAGCTAGATTTAAAATATAAATTGGAATAATAATTACCATGAAAAAGATACCCTCAGAATTGAAGATGGATCATTTAGCCCGATCACTGGTTGATGCAGTTATGAACAATTCAACTACGATAATTGTGGAAGGGTCAACAGATGTAAAAATTGTTAAAAATATTATTACGTTAGCAGGTTATGATCAAAGTAAAGTAAATATTTTTGTTCTTATGGGGAAACTAAACTTATTGAAAGTTTTGGACTCTGAAGAAATTAGACATAATGATAATGTAATAGTTTTACTAGATTTAGATGTGGGAAGCATTTATGAATCTAAATTTATTGCAAGAACTAAGAGTAAAATAAACAATAGCAAAATCCCTGTCTGCACGGCAACTCCATCAATTGAATCTTGGCTTTTCGCTGATGATATAAATCTGAAAACATTAATCAAAGAAACAGATAAAGCAGAAGCAATTTATGACAGATTGCCAATGCCTGAAGACATAACATACCCCAAGCAAGTCCTTAGAAACTTATTAGGCAGTAAATATAATATTGATATGATTATGAGTGGTATGGATATTAACCTATCCGCTAGTCGTTCTTCGTCATTACGTAATTTTTTGAAAGAGCTTTCAATAAAACTTGGTGAGCCTAAAGTTGAGTGGGAAGAAAGCTATGTTAGAAGTGCAGGAAGAGATGTTTTTTCTAAATTAGTGAATGAAATTATTGACCCGAATAAGGTGATTTATAAGTCACTAGATGGTAACAAAATAACTGCAAGAGAAATGTCTTTACACATAAGAGATGGGAGTGACATTGGGGTTAGGTATTCAGTTGAAGTACTACGAATGGCGAGAGACCTGCTAGCTAGAGAGAATAGCAAATAATATGATTTCATTCATTACAAATTATGACGATAACACTCAAGATAACCTGACGGTTTTTAACAATCTTGGGTTAACAGGCTTCACAGTGAATCTCCATAGTGATGATGCAACAAAAAATAATTTACACACTGAGTTAAGTGCTAGAGATATTAATTGTTTTGCAATGTCACATGGCGATATCGACATATTGAAAGACCAGCATGGTAATAATGCATTCGATCAAAGAGTATTGGGCATTAATAATACATTTAATGTTTTTGCTTATGCTTGTAATACGTCGATTATATTGGGAGAGACTGCTGCAGCTATAAACGTTAATTGGCTAGGTTATATATCCCCAATAAATGCTCCTTGTACAGATATTGAAATGAACGAAATTTATACAGATATATTTTCATATGTTTGTGACTCCTTTCCAAATGTAAATTGTCCAGAAAGAGCTTCTAGTTTTATAGAAGGTTTAAAGTCTATATGTGAACAAAAAAACGAAGAGTTGTATGATATGAGAGAAAATAATTCATATGAAGCTGGAATATCCACACATATGAATATGCGTGAATTATGGCAAAAGTTAAAAATATGGTTGGAATCATCAGGAGAATCAATAGAAAACCCTTCAACCATGAATTGGTAGGGTTCTAACAAGCACTTTAAACGGAACAAAAACAGTTGGCTTTGTTTCGTGCCTCAACAAGTTTAGCCAACTATTTTTGTCCGCTTAAGTGGGCGTTAATAAGCTGTTATGTTTGTATGCATCATTGTGCTTATTTAGGCCGAGTGGTGTAATTTCCAGTTAGTATTAAGGCCCAAGTCGACTCTTGATAGAATAAGGCTAAATCTTCGAAGTAGGTGGTATGATGTACGAGTTAAAGTGGTTAGTAACTGAGTTTGAAAAGCTAGAAATAGATGGCATTACTAAAGCTCTCGAATATGAAGAGTCACCAGTTATCTGTGTCGCCTTAGAAAAATTAGAAAGCGGAGTATTCTTAGTGTGTAAGTCATTAGAGAATGAAGATGACACTTTAGAGTTTCTCAGAAAGCATGGCATCTTTCTAAAGTTGAGATATTTGGGGTCAGAGTCTGACGAATCCCCACATAAAGATCTGAGTAAATAATGAGATAGATAAAAAAGAGACAGGACAGCCATATCTTTTGTACTTTAGTATTTCCTCAACTAGGCTTTTAGTTATCTCAACATAGTGTTGTATAGGATGGTTATTATGACTTCTGCTCGAAGAACCCTTATTGATGCTGAGTCGACGCCGTTTTATCACATAATAAATCGTTGTGTAAGAAGAKCCTACCTCTGCGGGGAGGATAACCTCACAGGTAAAAGCTATGAGCATAGACGCTGCTGGATTGTCGATAAAGTCAAAGCGCTTTCTGCCATATTTTGTATCGATGTATGCGCCTATGCGGTGATGAATAATCAC
>NZ_MPHJ01000031.1 GCF_001957125.1 Shewanella sp. UCD-KL12
ACAAACCTCTTTGATGGACTGGTTACGTATTAACCCCATCCAAAGCACGAGCCAGACTGCCTGCTGTGCAGGCAAACGGCGATTACGGATACTTGCCTTGTTGGCTGTGAGTAATGACTGCTCTATCCACTCTGAATCAATAGCCTCCATTACAGAACCATAAGACCCACTTTCTTCAACAGACTCATGAACTAGCTCAAGCTCTTGCGCAAACATAAAAAAATCCCCACCAGAATACTGGTAGGGATTATCTTTCATCTGCAGGATCGTTCAAGTCCTCTTAAACGATCGGCATTAATCGAATGATGGGCTTTTTTACTGTTGAAAAGGTTATCCTAAAACAGCAATTAATACACCAGCAGCGACAGCCGAACCTAGTACTCCCGCAACATTTGGCCCCATTGCATGCATCAGTAGGAAGTTTTGTTGATTAGACTCAAGTCCCACCTTATTGACCACTCTAGCAGCCATAGGTACAGCTGAGACACCAGCAGCGCCAATTAAAGGATTAATCTTCCCACCGGAGAGCTTACTCATGAGTTTAGCCATCAATACGCCAGTCGCTGTTCCTATTGCGAATGCGACAGCTCCCAAAACAAGAATCCCTAAGGTTTCAAGTTGAAGAAACTGATCAGCTGAAAGTTTAGATCCAACAGCAAGACCTAAAAAGATGGTTACAATATTAATCAGCTCATTTTGTGCAGTGTTAGATAATCTATCAACAACACCTGACTCACGCATTAAATTCCCTAAACAAAACATGCCAACCAGCGGCGTTGCAGCAGGAAGGAATAAAATCGTTAGTCCAAGCACCATTAAAGGGAAGATTATTTTCTCTTTTTTGCTGACTTCACGTAGCTGTTCCATTTTTATCTGTCGTTCAGACTCAGTGGTGAGCAACTTCATAATAGGTGGCTGAATAATAGGGACTAACGCCATATAGGAGTATGCAGCTACCGCTATCGCCCCTAAAAGCTCAGGTGCTAACTTTGATGCCAAGAATATTGCTGTGGGACCATCCGCACCACCAATAATCGCAATTGCACCAGCGTCCTGCATACTAAACTCAAAACCTGGTACCCAGTTAAGTGCGATAGCACCAATTAAAGTTGCAAAAATACCAAATTGAGCAGCAGCCCCTAATAGTAACATTTTCGGGTTAGCGATTAGCGCGCCGAAATCGGTTAAAGCACCGACCCCCATAAAGATCAACAATGGAAACACGCCTGTTTCGATACCAACATGGTACGCCAAATACAGCAACCCACCCTCGTCGGTGAAGCCGCCGTTAGGAATATTAGCCAAAATAGCACCAAACCCTATCGGCAATAACAGTAAAGGCTCAAAGCCTCGTACGATTGCTAAGTAAAGCAACAAGGCACCGACAGCCATCATTAACAGCTGACCACCGGTAAAGTTGGCTATGCCCGACTCAGACCAAAATGCAATTAATCCGTCCATGGTGCCCCCTATGCTATGCCAAGTAATTGATTGCCTACGGCAACAGCGTCACCCTCTTTCACCCACACTTTACTCACAACACCATCTGTTTCAGCGCGAACCTCTGTTTCCATCTTCATCGCTTCAAGGATAATAACCACATCACCAGCCTGAACCGTATCGCCAGGTGATACATTGACCTTAAAAATATTCCCAGAAAGAGGCGCGTTCATCTCTAATTTAACTTCATTACTGGTAACTTGCGCAGGGGCTGTTTGAGGGGTAACAAAAGGCACAACATTTTCAGCAGCGACAATTTGATTAATATCGCCACCAGAGGACACTTCAACCACAAAGCTCTGACCTTGAACATTAACGGTATAAGTTTCTGCGCCACGTTCTTCGGCTGGCTTACTCGGTGTAACTTCAGCCGCTTGCTCTGCTTGGGGTTTAGGCTCAAAAGCATCAGGGTTGTTACGATTTTTAATAAACTTTAAGCCTATTTGAGGAAATAGCGCATAGGTGAGCACATCATCAGCTAGCTCATCAGCAAGCGCTAGGCTATCTGCTTTGGCCTTTTCCTGTAACTCAAGCGTCAGCTTTTCAAACTCAGGAGTTAACAGATCCGCTGGACGGCAGGTAATAGGCTCTTGACCATCCAATACTTTAGCTTGCAGCTCGCTATTAACAGGTGCTGGCGTGGCGCCATACTCCCCCTTAAGCACTCCCTCAGTCTCTTTAGTCATCGACTTATAGCGTTCACCCGTTAATACATTAATCACAGACTGAGTGCCTACAATTTGTGACGTTGGCGTAACTAAAGGAAGGAAGCCAAGGTCTTCACGAACACGCGGGATCTCTTCAAGCACAAGATCTAACTTATCTGCAGCGCCCTGCTCTTTTAACTGACTCTCCATATTTGTCAGCATGCCACCAGGTACTTGAGCTCTTAAAATACGTGAATCAATACCTTTAAGCTCACCTTCAAACTGCGCATACTTTTTACGAACCACTCTAAAGTATGCGGCAATCTCTTCAAGCAGAGCCATATCATAGCCCGTTGCTCTATCTGTACCTTCAACCATGGCAACTAAGGTTTCAGTTGCGCTGTGGCCATAGGTTTGGCTAAGAGGAGATATTGCCGTATCTAAAACATCGATACCGGCTTCGATAGACTTAAGGTAAGTAGCAGTACTTAAACCCGTCGTAGCATGACACTGCATAGCGACCAGTAGATCGGTTTCAGATTTTATCTGGCTTATCATATCGAACGCATCATAGGGCTTAAGTAAACCAGCCATGTCCTTGATACATAATGAATGACAACCTAGATCTTCTAGGCGTTTTGCCATATCGACCCATGTGTCTAAGGTATGCACAGGGCTAGTTGTGTAAGAGATTGTCCCTTGAGCGTGAGCACCGACTTCTTGAACGGCTTTGATTGAAGTCTGTAAATTGCGAACATCATTCATAGCATCAAAGATTCTAAATACGTCGACACCGTTAGTGTGCGCTCTATCGACGAACTTATAGACCAGATCATCAGCATAGTGACGATAGCCCAATAAGTTTTGTCCCCGCAGTAGCATCTGCTGAGGCGTATTAGGCATCGCCTTTTTCAACTCGCGCAAACGCTCCCAAGGATCTTCACCTAAATAACGAATACAAGCATCAAAGGTGGCACCGCCCCATGATTCTAGAGACCATAGACCCACTTGATCTAATAGCGGTGCTATCGGTAGCATATCTTCTAGACGAAGGCGTGTCGCGAGAATGGATTGATGCGCATCCCTTAATACTACATCGGTTAATGCTAGTGGCTTACTCATAAAAACTCCCTACTACTCTTATTATGCTTTAACGCGATATTGATGTATGGCTGAGGTGATCACAGCGACAATTTTTGGGTCAATACTCTCTTGCTGTACTTTAGCCTGCCCGCTCCTTGATACCTCTTGCTCTTTAGCTTGAGGGGCAAACTTTAAAGCGACCAATTTAATACAGAGGATCAGTATCGTTAGAAATACAAAAACAAGCCCCATGCCTAAGAGCATAATCCCAGCGGCTTGTATCAATTGCTCAGAAATTGTGTCCATATCATCCTCAATGTAAACAGTATTTAGGTTATCACTTAGCGCTACACCCAAAATGAATATATACAGGCTTAAACTACAACTTTATGCACCCGCACACTAATCAGCATTCTCATAGAAGTGTAAAACAGCCAAATAAATGGTCGTTAAACGCCCTTCAATAGGAAAACAATAACTAATCTATAACAAAAATGCGAGCTACTTGTAAATTGGTCATACCAAGATTAGTAAAAACAAAAGCCACCAAATGAGAATAATATAATTAATGAGGCCATATAATGGTAATTCAACAACAATCAAGCCATCGTTAGTATTTATCTAATAATTAACATGAGTTCTAACAAGAAAGAGAATTCAGTAAACTGAACACGAAACAGTGATTTTGAAAACTTATGCACTTTTACTTAGGTACTCAGCCTAAAAGAGGCTGATAAAATTCTATTAAAACGTGCCTTATACTGATTTATTAATACCAATTGTATTAAGTATTTGACCAACTCAGAGCATCTCAAATTTTTCAATTCAAGGCGCATTGATGAAAAAATGGCCATTCCCTTTTAAATCAATGCAAAGCAGAAGTGGAGAGTTTGAGACGCTCACGCAGTGCGGGTCTCAAAGCGCTTTAAGCTTCGTTACGGGTTTTCGATATAGAATAACTATTAGCTTCATCCCCACGCCTTACTTACAGCGCTTTGAACTCCCGCTGAATGGTCAAACTTTTAATGCAATTGGTATCATCACAAGGGGAGTGGGTCGTCGCAATAAATGGCAAGATTACGATAAACAGTAAATTGTAACTCTGCGACTGAAGTGGATGTGGATTACATAATCGAACAGACACAAAAAAGCCCGTAGCAATCTACGGGCTTATTTGTAATGGCGGAGAGGGAGGGATTCGAACCCTCGATGGGATTTAAAGCCCATACTCCCTTAGCAGGGGAGCGCCTTCGGCCACTCGGCCACCTCTCCTAATTCACTTTTGCAAGTAAATGGTGCGCGTGGGAGGATTCGAACCTCCGACCGCCTGGTTCGTAGCCAGGTACTCTATCCAGCTGAGCTACACGCGCAAATCAGGTTTAATATTGAATGGTGCGGATGGGAGGATTCGAACCTCCGACCGCCTGGTTCGTAGCCAGGTACTCTATCCAGCTGAGCTACATCCGCAACGCTGTTCAATACTTTCAACTTATACATTAAATGGTGCGGATGGGAGGATTCGAACCTCCGACCGCCTGGTTCGTAGCCAGGTACTCTATCCAGCTGAGCTACATCCGCATATTTAATGTCTTCACACTCAACATCTTCTCATCAACAGATCGATAATAGATGAAGGGGACAAAAAAGCCCGAAGACAGCGTCTACGGGCTTGTTTGTAATGGCGGAGAGGGAGGGATTCGAACCCTCGATGGGATTTAAAGCCCATACTCCCTTAGCAGGGGAGCGCCTTCGGCCACTCGGCCACCTCTCCTAATTCACTTTTACAAGTAAATGGTGCGCGTGGGAGGATTCGAACCTCCGACCGCCTGGTTCGTAGCCAGGTACTCTATCCAGCTGAGCTACACGCGCAAATTCTATGCTTTATATGGTGCGGATGGGAGGATTCGAACCTCCGACCGCCTGGTTCGTAGCCAGGTACTCTATCCAGCTGAGCTACATCCGCATATATAAAGGTAAAGCTTTCAAATGATTCAATGGTGCGGATGGGAGGATTCGAACCTCCGACCGCCTGGTTCGTAGCCAGGTACTCTATCCAGCTGAGCTACATCCGCTCATTAAAACATTCAAACACATTGTAGATTATGGTGCGGATGGGAGGATTCGAACCTCCGACCGCCTGGTTCGTAGCCAGGTACTCTATCCAGCTGAGCTACATCCGCATCGTCGTCTACAGTAAGAAATGGCGGAGAAGGAGGGATTCGAACCCTCGATGGGATTTAAAGCCCATACTCCCTTAGCAGGGGAGCGCCTTCGGCCACTCGGCCACCTCTCCGTTTCTTGGCGCACATATTACTGTTTGACGAAAATAAGTCAAACCATTTCTTATAAAGGATTTCTGTTTGGCCTGTTTTTAAACAGATTAGTCAGATATCAGCCAAACAGCAGAAATATAGCCTGCTCTATCGTCAATAAACAGGGTAGAAAGCAAAAGCCAGAAAACAAAAAAGCCAGCTTAAAAACTGACTCTTCTATTTCAAGGCTATCGAACTCAAGACTATTCTTGATGTGATAATAGTTAGAAATTACCACCTTCAGATGCATTACCAGCCTTTTCAGATTGAATGCGTTGATAGATCTCTTCACGGTGTACAGAAACTTCTTTAGGTGCATTAACACCGATGCGTACTTGATTACCCTTTACGCCTAAAACAGTGACAGTTACTTCATCACCAATCATCAGTGTTTCACCAACACGACGAGTCAATATCAGCATTCGTTTACTCCTTTAGTTCCAAATTTAGCTTTATACGATATTATTCCGTTATATGCTTATTATAAGGTTAGCTTAGTACAAATTAAAAGTCCTCTAATGGAAAACCCCCATTTAAATACACCTTATTTAAGCCAAAGCGTGATACAGACCTCGAACATTAAGCAAACAGGCTAATAGTCGACACACTTTAGATAAGGATTATCTAACCTTGGAATTAAATTAGCATTAAATCCTAGCTATACCAAGGCTGAAAGCGCTTCCAGAATGCAAATACCTAATCAAAATACTAATGTGTTAACAAACTTTGCCAAAGAATTCACCTTCCATTACAACAAGCAAAAGCCATTCACTTAAACATTATGCCAATCGGTATACCTAGATAAATGTAAAATCACTAAAACGAAAAAGGCGCTATAAAAATTATAGCGCCTTTGTATAGCCTTAGCTTTCGAAGTTGAAAAGCTAAAAGAAGTGCAAGATGTTAGCCTAAACGTTCAGCTAACCACGGAGCCACTTGTGCAAGTGCCTCATCTAAGTTTTCAGGCTTGCTACCACCCGCCTGAGCCATATCAGGGCGACCACCACCTTTACCGCCGACCTGAGAGGCTATATTGGCTACCAGCTCTCCAGCTTTAACTTTGCCAGTTAAATCCTTTGTCACACCGACGATGAGATTTACTTTAGCTTCTCCAGCAATGCCTAAGACAACAATCCCAGAACCTAGCTTTTGTTTTAGCTCATCTTGCAACCCTCTCAACGCACCAGGCTCTACACCATCAAGTTTCTTAATTAAAACCTTAATGCCATTAATCTCCTGAGCCTCACCCGCTAAATCTGCACTTGTAGCCGCAGCTAGCTTATCTTTTAGCTGAGACAACTCTTTCTCAAGTTGCTTAGTACGGTCAAGCTGAGCTTTTAGCTTAGTCACTAGGCTATTACTATCGGCTTTAAGTAATTTAGCAGCCTTATCAAGCTCAGCCTTCTGTGCAGCAACATAAGCCATCGCAGCAGCACCTGTTACCGCTTCAATACGACGTACACCAGCAGCAATACCAGCTTCAGATGTGATCTTAAATAGACCAATATCACCCGTACGGCCAACGTGAGTACCACCACAAAGCTCTATTGAGAAATCTCCCATAGTCACTACACGTACTTCATCAGCATATTTCTCACCAAACAGTGCCATTGCGCCCTGCTCTTTTGCTGCATCAATACTCATCACCTGAGCACTAAGCTCATGGTTACGTCGAATTTGTGTATTTACGAGCTCTTCAACAGCTTGCAACTCTTCAGGCTTCACGCCATCGAAGTGAGAAAAATCAAAACGTAGACGTTCAGGATCAACAAGCGATCCCTTTTGACTCACATGCGTACCAAGGATTTGACGCAGCGCAGCATGAAGAAGGTGTGTGACTGAATGGTTCAGTTCAGTACGGTGACGCAGTTTTTTATCCACTGAAGCAACAACATCTTGTCCAACCGTGAACTCACCCGATGTTAATGCACCGGTATGTCCAACAGCTTGTCCGTATTTCTGAGTATCTTTAACAATAAACTCAACGCCATCGATACTTAAGAGACCGCTATCACCACATTGTCCGCCAGACTCACCATAAAATGGTGTTGTATCCAGTATTACTATGGCATCTTCACCAGCAGTAATTTTATCAACTGATTCACCTGCTTTGAAAATATTGATGATTTTGCCTGTTGAGACGAGATCTGTATAACCAGAAAACTCAGTTTCATCATCGATTTTAAGCGAGTCATTGTAATCGGTATCAAACTGGCCTGCAGCTTGAGCTCGACTTCTTTGCTCTGCCATTGCAGATTCAAAACCAGCTTCATCGACAGTAATGTTTCGTTCTCTACAAACATCAGCAGTCAGATCAACCGGGAAGCCGTAAGTATCGTAAAGTTTAAAGGCTGTCTCACCATCAAGTGTGCTGCCTTCAAGTGCGTTTAATGCACCATCTAAGATCCCTAAACCACGTTCAAGGGTACGCGCAAACTGCTCCTCTTCCGCTTTTAGTGATTTTTCTACAATAGCTTGAGTTGCTACTAAACCTTTAGCCGCATCTCCCATAACTTCAATCAGTGTTGGCACTAATTTATAGAAGAATGAGTCAGTAGCGCCAAGTTTGTTGCCATGACGAACCGCGCGTCGAATAATACGGCGTAGCACATAACCACGGCCTTCATTAGATGGCATAACGCCATCGGCAATAAGGAATGCACATGAACGAATATGATCAGAGATAACACGCAGTGATTTGTTTTCTAGATCGGTAACATTAAGAATCGAAGCCGTCTTTTTAATCAGGGCCTGAAAGATATCAATCTCATAGTTTGAATGGACGCCCTGTAAAATAGCAGCAATACGCTCAATCCCCATGCCCGTATCCACAGATGGCTTAGGCAGTGGCAACATATCACCATTTGACTGGCGGTTATATTGCATAAAGACGATGTTCCAGATCTCAATAAATCGGTCACCATCCTCTTCAGGTGTACCAGGGCGACCGCCCCAGATATGATCGCCATGATCATAGAAGATTTCAGAACAAGGACCACAAGGACCTGTATCTCCCATCTGCCAAAAGTTATCTGAAGCGTATGGAGCACCTTTATTATCACCGATACGAATTAAGTTCTCAGCAGGCACGCCGATCTCTTTTGTCCAGATGTCATATGCTTCATCATCAGTTTCATAAATAGTGACGCATAGTCTCTCTTTAGGAAGCTTGAGTTCTTGAGTCAGAAAGTTCCAGGCAAACCCGATCGCTTCGCGCTTAAAATAATCGCCGAAGCTAAAGTTACCTAACATTTCGAAAAAAGTATGGTGACGGGCAGTGTAACCTACGTTGTCTAAATCATTATGCTTACCACCGGCTCTAACACAGCGTTGTGAAGAGGTCGCACGAGTATAGCTACGCTTATCTTCACCAAGAAATACATCCTTAAACTGATTCATACCCGCGTTTGTAAAGAGTAAGGTAGGATCATTTACAGGCACCAGCGAACTGCTGTCCACAACCTGATGTTCATTTTTGCGGAAATACTCTAAGAAAGCAGTTCTTAGCGCTGCAGTGGTTTGATACATGAAATCACCCTGAGTTGTCATTGCGTAAATTTTTGGTTTAGTGGCGGCTAACGGATGCTAAAGGCAATTGTTATTTTAAGCACACTTCCCCTATTTTGAGGCGTATTATAAGCAGTCTGTCCGCTAACAACCAGAGTTTTAAGAAGGGTATTACGGGAAAGAGGCTACGAAAGCCAAACTAGTGAGCACAATTCTGATATTTACGCTTTTAAAAAATAAAATCGCGGTGCACAAGAAGTGCTACCGCGATAATATGAGTTAAGTCACTCACTCGCTAACTTGCGTAACAAGCTAATTGGAATCAGTTACTTAAAAAACTTCACCCGTCTCAAGATCGACATTCTCATCACCACTTGCTGAATCTGCAGATTCAGGGCTTTGTAGTAACATACCTCTTAGTGCCGTTTCGATTTCAGCGGCAATGGCTGGGTTTTCAATAAGGAATTTACCAGCATTAGCACGGCCTTGACCGATCTTATCGCCCTTATAGCTGTACCAAGCACCCGCTTTTTCAACAAGCTTGTGCGCTACACCTAGATCAACCAGCTCACCTGTACTGTTGATACCCTGTCCATAAAGGATTTGAAACTCTGCCTGCTTAAATGGCGCTGCTATCTTATTCTTAACAACCTTAACACGCGTTTCGTTACCAATAACTTCATCACGGTCTTTGATTGCACCAGTACGGCGAATATCCAAACGGACAGAAGCATAGAATTTTAGCGCATTACCACCCGTTGTTGTTTCTGGGTTACCAAACATAACACCAATCTTCATACGGATTTGGTTAATGAAGATAAGCATAGTATTGGTTTGCTTCAAGTTACCTGCAAGCTTACGCATCGCTTGGCTCATCATACGAGCAGCTAGACCCATATGTGAATCACCAATTTCGCCTTCAATCTCAGCTTTTGGCGTTAGTGCAGCCACTGAATCGACAACGATAACGTCAACGGCGCCAGAACGAGTCAATGCATCACAAATCTCTAACGCTTGCTCACCAGTATCAGGCTGCGAACAAAGAAGGTTATCAATATCTACACCTAACTTTTGAGCATAGATAGGGTCTAACGCATGCTCGGCATCGATAAAGGCACAGACTTTACCTTCACGCTGTGCGGCAGCAATCACTTCTAGTGTCAGTGTCGTTTTACCTGAAGATTCTGGGCCATATATCTCAACGATACGTCCCATAGGAAGTCCGCCAGCACCGAGTGCAACGTCCAAAGAGAGAGAACCTGTAGAGATAGTCTCAACATCCATAGAGCGGTTTTCGCCCAACTTCATGATAGAGCCTTTACCAAACTGCTTTTCAATTTGGCCTAAAACAGCGTTAAGCGCTTTCTCTTTATTCGCATCAATCTTCATTCCAAAATCCTCTTCGTGCATGAAGTCAGTCAATGAGTCCATGCTGATATAAATCTATTTAACGACACGCTAGCTGTAGCTTTTGCCACTTGCTCATAAAGGCGTCTCAATATGTAAGCTAGTATACTGTATAGTTGTACAGTATCAAGTACTGTTGATAAATTTTTTTACTGTCTCAATATCCATAATGATGAAGCTAAGGTAGATAAAGATAAAAACAATCTCACTATTTCTCAGTTTAAGTCCTCTACTAAGCTCGAAAAGTTGTTAATATTGGCGCAAATATTAAAGGTATTTAGTCAGAGCTAAATACAAGTTTCAACGTCATAGAAGAGACGCACAGTAGATGAATGTAATCGATACTCAAAACTTAGAAAAACACACTCCCATGATGCGTCAATATTTGACCTTGAAAGCTGAGCATCCTGAGATGTTGCTATTTTATCGTATGGGCGACTTTTATGAGCTTTTCTACGATGATGCAAAAAAAGCATCCGAACTACTGGGCATCTCTCTGACAGCAAGAGGCAAGAGTGGAGGCGATCCCATCCCAATGGCAGGGCTTCCCTATCATGCTGTAGAGGGATATTTAGCCAAATTAGTTCAACTGAGAGTGTCTGTCGCCATCTGCGAGCAGGTCGGCGATCCGGCAACATCGAAAGGCCCGGTTGAACGTAAAGTTGTCCGTATCGTTACACCAGGTACACTCACCGATGAAGCGCTACTGCAAGAGCGACAAGATAACCTGCTTGCTGCGGTTTATCATGGCAAAGTGGGCTACGGTTACGCCACACTTGATCTTAGCTCAGGACGCTTTGTGGTTTCTGAACTCGAAACCACTGAATCTTTAGAGGCTGAATTACAACGCACAAACCCTGCAGAACTCTTATATAGTGAAGACTTTAGCGACATAGCCCTCATTGACAATTTTAACGGTAAGCGCCGTCGTCCTGAGTGGGAGTTTGATTATGATACCTGTCATAAGCTGCTATTAGATCAATTTGGTACTAAAGATCTTCGTGGATTTGGTCTTGATAATGTGCGTTTATCACTGCAAGCTGCTGGTTGCTTAATGCAATATGTAAAAGACACCCAACGTACTGCCTTGCCGCATATTAATTCAATCGTAAAATTCGATCAAAGCACCAGTATTGTGCTGGATGCAGCCACAAGAAGAAACCTTGAGCTCACTACTAACTTGCAAGGCGGTGTCGATAATACCTTGGCATCAGTGCTCGATAATACGACCACCCCTATGGGGAGCCGTATGTTGCAGCGCTGGGTCCATGAGCCACTACGCCAACAAGCACAAATTGAATCACGACTGAGTGCAGTCACTGAGATACTTGAGACTGGGCTATTTGAAACATTAGCCCCTCAGCTAAAGTCATTAGGGGATGTAGAACGTATCACCGCCCGCTTAGCACTTAGAAGCGCACGTCCAAGAGACTTTTCTAGATTGAAACAGGCACTTTCAACCTTGCCTGAACTTCAACTTATGCTGGCTAATAGCCAATCAGCACATTTGATTAAGCTTGCAAAGACTATCGGTGAGTTCCCAGAAGAGCTCGCACTTCTCGACCGAGCAATCATTGATACTCCGCCAATGTTGATCCGTGATGGTGGTGTATTAAAAGATGGCTACAATGCTGAACTCGATCAATGGCGCGCCTTAAGTCAGGGGGCAACGGATTATTTAGGTGAGCTTGAAGCCCGAGAAAAGGAAGCTACGGGAATATCGACTCTGAAAGTTGGCTACAACCGAGTACATGGCTACTACATAGAGGTGAGCCGCAGAGAGTCAGATCTTGTTCCGCTTAGCTATCAACGTAGGCAAACCCTTAAGAATACTGAGCGCTATATCATAGCCGAGCTTAAAGAGCATGAAGAGAAAGTCCTATCGAGCCAAGGTAAAGCCCTAGCACTCGAAAAGCAGTTATGGGAAGAGTTATTTGACCTTATCTTACCTAAGTTACATGAACTGCAGCTATTCGCCCAAGGCGCTGCAGAGCTTGATGTGCTTAGTAATTTCGCTGAGCGCGCTGAGACACTCAATTATCAATGCCCTACACTAAGCAACACTCCAGGTATCCAGATAGAATCAGGGCGCCACCCCGTCGTTGAGCAAGTGAGTCAAAGCCCATTTATCGCCAACCCAGTAGCACTTAGCAGCCAACGAAAGATGTTGATTGTCACAGGGCCAAATATGGGCGGTAAGTCGACTTATATGAGACAGGTGGCTTTAATTACATTAATGGCGCATATCGGTTCTTACGTGCCAGCTCAGAGTGCCATTATTGGCCCAGTAGATAGAATATTTACCCGTATAGGCGCATCAGATGATTTAGCCTCTGGCCGCTCAACGTTCATGGTTGAGATGACAGAAACGGCCAATATTCTCCATAATGCGACGACTCAGAGTTTAGTTTTGATGGATGAAATTGGCCGTGGAACATCTACCTATGACGGTCTCTCTCTTGCTTGGTCGGCTGCAGAGTATCTTGCAGAAAAAATTCAAGCCATGACACTTTTTGCAACGCATTACTTTGAATTAACTCAGCTTCCAGAACTTATGAGTAATGTCGTTAATGTCCACTTAGATGCGATTGAGCATGGAGACAACATAGTATTCATGCATGCAGTACAAGAGGGAGCGGCAAGTAAAAGTTATGGTTTGCAAGTTGCAGCCCTTGCAGGTGTTCCTGCAAAAGTGATTGCCGCTGCCAAACATAAACTTCATCACTTAGAGAGTCGTGATAGCGAGCAGTCTGGTTATAATCCAACTCAGCAAAGCTTAAGCTTCCCTGAGCCGCAGACATCGCCAGTAGATGATGCCCTGCAGGGGATTAACCCGGATGAGTTAAGCCCTAAACAAGCACACGACATCCTATACAGGCTAAAGCAACTTATGCCAACCTAAATACTTACTCTTATTAGTACTGAAAGGGGCTGAAGAGGAGATAACAAAAAGCGCACTGTAAAGTGTAATGCCGATCGTTTAAGAGGACTTGAACGATCCTGCAGATGAAAGATAATCCCTACCAGTATTCTGGTGGGGATTTTTTTATGTTTGCGCAAGAGCTTGAGCTAGTTCATGAGTCTGTTGAAGAAAGTGGGTCTTATGGTTCTGTAATGGAGGCTATTGATTCAGAGTGGATAGAGCAGTCATTACTCACAGCCAACAAGGCAAGTATCCGTAATCGCCGTTTGCCTGCACAGCAGGCAGTCTGGCTCGTGCTTTGGATGGGGTTAATACGTAACCAGTCCATCAAAGAGGTTTGT
>NZ_MPHJ01000032.1 GCF_001957125.1 Shewanella sp. UCD-KL12
TATCAAGTGCTTCTGCAAGCTCAAGAATCTTAGCTTCCCAATCAGCTTCGCCTTCAAGGGCTTTAAGTGCTGAACCTTGGATAACTGGAAGGTCATCACCTGGGAATTCATACTCAGAAAGAAGTTCACGAACTTCCATTTCTACAAGCTCAAGAAGCTCTTCGTCATCTACCATGTCACACTTGTTCATGAATACGATGATGAAAGGTACACCAACCTGACGAGAAAGCAGGATGTGCTCACGAGTCTGTGGCATTGGACCATCTGTAGAAGCAACTACTAGAATCGCGCCATCCATCTGTGCAGCACCAGTAATCATGTTTTTAACATAATCGGCGTGACCAGGACAATCTACGTGTGCGTAGTGACGTGATGGAGTGTCATATTCGATGTGAGAGGTATTAATTGTAATACCACGCTCGCGCTCTTCTGGAGCGTTATCGATTTGTGCGAAATCTTTAACTTCACCACCGTAAGTCTTAGTCAATACTGCAGAGATAGCAGCAGTTAGAGTAGTTTTACCATGGTCAACGTGACCGATGGTGCCCACGTTTACGTGAGGTTTGCTACGTTCAAATTTTTCTTTAGCCATGGTATTGCCCCAATTAGATATCTTGGTGATGAAACCGACATACAACAAAAAATTCGATGCATAAATGTCATCGAATCAATTAAGTTTTTATAGGATATTTGAAGCAGATTGGCGCTGATGGCAGTGACTTAAAACCTCACCCTCGAGAGGGTGTGCTCATAAGGGCGAGCACATCAGCGAAAATTGGAGCGGATGGCGGGAATCGAACCCGCGTTATCAGCTTGGAAGGCTGGAGTAATACCATTATACGACATCCGCGCAACCTACTTCAGGTTACCTAACTACCTAGAATATGGTGGAGGGAGAAGGATTCGAACCTTCGAAGGCTGAGCCGTCAGATTTACAGTCTGATCCCTTTGGCCACTCGGGAACCCCTCCAGAGAAATGGTGCCGGCACCAAGAGTCGAACTCGGGACCTACTGATTACAAGTCAGTTGCTCTACCAACTGAGCTATGCCGGCGTGTCATTTCGGTAGCGGATATTATGGAAATGTGCGGACAAGTGCAATAGCTTTTTCTAAAAAAACTAAAAAAAGATGCTGAACGGCGCTTTTTCATCCATAAAAACACACTTTCGATGTTTTTTTAGTCGTAAAAACTTTTTATTAGCAAACAGCCACTTCATATGGCCCATTATTATTGTTCATCAGAAATTGATCGTGTACTGTTCATTCCTCAAATGGAGAGAAGCAATGCCTATCGAAAACAAAATTCATAATGCACTGTACATGGCATTTAACAGAGCACAGTGGGCAGAACTACGAGATTCAGTCCCTTTGACCTTAAGTGAGTCCGAGTTGACCATGCTTAGGGGTATCAATGAAAAGCTTTCTCTTACTGAAGTTACCGACATATATCTCCCTTTGAGTCGCTTGTTGAACTTAATTGTCGGCGCCAAACAGCAACGAGGGCTCGTACTAAACGAATTTTTAAGCTGTAAACCGCCTAAAAGGCCTTATATTATCAGTATCGCAGGAAGCGTAGCGGTAGGTAAGAGTACTACAGCACGTATTCTTCAATCTTTATTGAGTCAATGGCATGAACACCCTAAAGTCGATCTGGTCACTACAGACGGATTCCTGTACCCCCTTGCAGAATTAAAGCGACGCGGATTACTTCAGCGCAAAGGTTTTCCAGAAAGCTATGATATGAAGATGCTCGTTGAGTTTATCTCTAAGATTAAAGCTGGAGATAATAATGTCCAGGCTCCAATATACTCCCATATAAGTTATGACAGGGTTTCAGATAGAACACAGAGCATCGAACAGCCTGATATTCTCATCATTGAAGGTTTGAACGTTCTACAGAGCGGTCAGGATGCTGCAGTTGGTATTCAGCAGCCCTTCGTATCAGACTTTGTCGATTTTTCTATTTATGTGGACGCCAGTGAGCCACTGCTCAAAAAATGGTATGTAGATAGGTTCCTGCAGTTCCGTGGCGGCGCATTTAGTGATGAAAAATCATATTTTCATCACTACTCAAAGCTTAACGATCAAGAAGCGACCTCAACAGCTGCCAATATTTGGGACAGCATCAATGGACCAAACCTCAAATTAAATATCGAGCCGACTAGAGATAGGGCTCACCTCATCTTGCAAAAGGGAGATGATCACCTCATGAACCAGGTATTGCTGCGTAAGTAGTTGCTTATTACTAACTTGGTCTAAGGCTGATCTCGCCACCTACAAAGGGAACGACTCCCTCATCGGTATCAAGTAGGATGGCACCTGTAGTATCAATACCTCTACAGATACCACGAACCTCATTGTCTCCCATCAGCAACTTGACCTGTTTGCCCATGAAGATATCTACTGCGGCCCAACGTGATAGAAATGGTGTTAACCCTTCTGTTTGAAATTGCTCTAAGTCACTCTTCAGCTGCTTTTGAAGGGCTATAGCCAAATCTGTTTTATCCGGGCAAACAAGGCTCTGTGAAAGATCACTCCAAGCTTGGTCGATCTTATCACCCTGTTCCTGAGACATAGAAATATTAATACCTACCCCTATGACTAAGTGGCATTCACTGTCAGCTTGACCACTCATTTCGATTAATACGCCGGCCAGTTTTTTGCCATTTAGATAAATATCATTAGGCCATTTCACACCTAGTCCATCAATTCCTAAACTTGTAAGCGCTTTAACTAGTGCACAAGCAACAACTAAGCTAAGTCCTGACGCCTGAGCCATCCCTTGCTCTAATCGCCAATACATTGAACAATATAGATGACAACCATAAGGCGAAACCCAATTACGGCCTCGTCGACCGCGACCTGAAGATTGATACTCAGCAATACAAATATCACCAGAACTTAACTCTTCGACATGCTTAAGCAAAAAACCGTTAGTGCTAGGCAACTCGTCAAAATAGAAACAACGGCTACTGCTAGCAGATCTCAGCTTCTCTTCATTAATAAGCGAAACCGGGTTGGCCAATTTATAGCCCTTGCCCTTGACGCTATAAATTTCAACGCCATATTCTTCTAAAGAGCTTATATGATTACCAATAGCGGTTCTTGATACACCCGCCTGCTTAGCTAACTCTTCACCCGACACAAACTGCTGATTTGATAAGCTAGCCAATATCTCTCTTTTGCGACTCCATTGTTCAATCATTTACTAATTCCTTTTCTCCGTTAGCACCAATAATTCTAGGTTCAACTTCTAGAGTAATATCATAAACATGCTTAACTGAGTTAATAATATTTTTGGCTAACTGAACAACATCACTTCCAGTTGCCTTCCCGAGATTAACTAGTACTAAAGCTTGATCTTCATGTACTGAAGCGCCACCGACTGTATATCCCTTTAGGCCGAGATTATCAATTAACCATCCTGCAGCGACTTTAACTTGCTCATCATTTATGGTGAAGCCAACAGCGTGGTTAAATTCTTCCTTCAGCCTCATAAATCGCGCTTTAGAAATAACAGGGTTTTTAAAAAAACTTCCAGCATTACCCAGAACGGCTGGATCAGGCAACTTTTCATTCCTCAGGCTACAGATGCAATCAAATACCTGTTTTGCTGTTACTGTCTCTTTATCAAAAGCTTTTAAGGGACCATAAGTAAGCACTGGCTGCCATACCTTTCGAATTTTAAAGCCCACAGCAGTGATCACAGCTTTGGTTTTCAGCGCTTTTTTAAAGATGGATTCTCTATAACTGAAGTCACAATCAGCAGCTTTAAGTCTTATTAATTCACCAGATGTAAGATCAAGGTACTCTACCCAATCACAAACATCTTTAAGCTCAACGCCATACGCACCAATATTTTGAATAGGCGATGCACCAACAGTGCCAGGAATTAAGGCTAAATTCTCTAACCCTTGAATAGACATCAATAAAGAGGTTTCAACTAGTTCATGCCAATTTTCACCTGCCTGAACATCCAGATAATAAAAATTATCATCTTCTGACTTGAGCACACCTTTAGACTCGACTCGAACAACTGCCCCCTGAAAATCTTCAGTTAGCACAATATTGCTGCCGCCACCTAATAACATGAAAGGTTTGTCACTTCGATAAAGCGCTAAGCAGTACTGAGTTAATTCCTCCTTGTTTTTAGCATGGAACAATTGCGCACAACTATGCTCAATTTGGAATGTATTGAAAGGCTTTAAAGATTGTTCTAATACAGGCATACAGATGAATTTTCGGAGCAATAAAACTGCATTGTAACGTACTTAGCTCATAGAAAGTATTAGCACTCAGGCTCACAGCCGATTATGAAGAACATTTCATTGAACCTAGTGGATCATTAACAGGCTTAGATCTATTTCAGACAATAAACTTTGTACAGGCTGCACCAGTTCAGGTTATTTTATACTTGCTATACCTTCTGCACGGAAAGCTTTGATTTCAGCCACAAAAAAGCACTCCCTCATTTATAAGAAGTGTTAGCGCTTATGGTAACGAAAAAAGCATCTACATTGCTGTAGAGGATTTCGTCTTTGTGTTGGCGGGTGAATATCGCGTAGCGATATGCGTATGAACGAGAGGCATGAGTGCCGAACTGGGCAGTTAAGCATGGATACTGTTGGACGGAACTCAAACCCGCGCCCCTCCCTGCGTGACAGGCCGACTATCTCAAATAAATAGCCCTAACCAACTGAACTACGAAGTGCATGGATGCACAAATGTCACCAAGGCCATGGATGGTCGAAAGTGACCGTTCCTTTAGCAAAGCGCTTATATAACCCACTCAACTATTTTGTAATCATTTTGCCGAAAAACAGATACGAAAAAAGCCTCTACATTACTGTAGAGGCTTTCGTCTTTGTGTTGGCGGGTGAATATCGCGTAGCGATATGCCTATGAACGAGAGGCATGTATGCCGAACTGGGCAGTTAAGCATGGATGCTGTTGGACGGGACTCGAACCCGCGCCCCCCGGCGTGACAGGCCGACGATCTCTAATAAAAAGCCCTAACCAACTGAACTACGAAGTGCATGGATGCACAAATGTCACCTAGACCATGGATGGTCGAGAGTGACCGCTCCTTTAGCAAAGTGCTTACGCATTTCACTTTGATTTTTCTTTGAGACACGCATACGAAAAAAGCCTCTGCATTTCTGCAGAGGCTTTCGTCTTTGTGTTGGCGGAGCGGACGGGACTCGAATGTGCCTACGGCACTTGAGACAGGCCGCTTTCTATCTATAAAGAGGCTAACCAACTGAACTACCGCTCTGCTCGTATATTTTCCATATAACTGAGATACGAAAAGCCATAACGAAAAAAGCCTCTGCATTTCTGCAGAGGCTTTTGTCTTTGTGTTGGCGGAGCGGACGGGACTCGAATGTGCCTTCGGCACGTGAGACAGGCCGCTTTCTATTTTTAAAGAGGCTAACCAACTGAACTACCGCTCTGCTCGTATATTTGTCCATATAACTGAGATACGAAAAAGCCCTAACATTTTTGTTAGGGCTTATCGTAATGATTGTGGGCGAGTGTGGCGATAGCGACAAGCATACGATCGCGAAGATTTAGCGTAGCTGAGGCGAATTTATCCGCGATGCCATAACGAAAAAAGCCTCTGCATTGCTGCAGAGGCTTTCGTCTTTGTGTTGGCGGAGCGGACGGGACTCGAACCCGCGACCCCCGGCGTGACAGGCCGGTATTCTAACCAACTGAACTACCGCTCCTTTAGTAAATTGCCGAAGCATTTCACTAAATTCTTTATAGTCTCTGATATGTCACTATCAGTAGACTTTGATATCACTTTCTAGAAAGTGAAAATCAAATTAGGCGCCTGGAAATGACCTACTCTCACATGGGGAGACCCCACACTACCATCGGCGCTATTGCGTTTCACTTCTGAGTTCGAGATGGGATCAGGTGGGGCCACAATGCTATGGTTTCCAGACTAATTTGGAAATTTGAAAAGCTAATTGGGTTTTATAATCATTCTAACTTAAATCAAGTCGTATTCTTTTGTGCTTGTAAAGTAATCATCACTAATCACCACAAACCCATCTGGGTTGTATGGTTAAGCCTCACGAGTCATTAGTACAAGTTAGCTCAACGCCTCACAACGCT
>NZ_MPHJ01000033.1 GCF_001957125.1 Shewanella sp. UCD-KL12
GTGCATTGCTCGGTGGTAATGTCATCACCCACATTGATAACAACGATGGACTACAAGACAGTGATGGGGGCGACGGTGGCACACTCACTGTGACTCACGTCGATGGCGTACTGCTGGTCTTTGACCAAGATGGTTGGAGCCAGGACTTCTCAGTCGGTAACGGTACCCTACGTATCAAAGCCGATGGTACTTTCGAGTATCAACATGATGGCAGTGACCCAGAACAAACACCACCAACCTTTGATTACACCTTAAGTGATGGCGTTGATTCTGATGATGCCACGGTCACGATCACGACCAATGCCGTTAATGATGGTCCGTTTGCTGAAGATGATAGCTTTACTGTCGATGAAGGTGCATTGCTCGGTGGCAATGTCATCACCCACATTGATAACAACGATGGACTACAAGACAGTGATGGGGGCGACGGTGGCACACTCACAGTCACTCACGTCGATGGCGTACTGCTGGTCTTTGGACAAGATGGCTGGAGTCAGGATTTTTCTGTTGGTAACGGTACCCTACGTATCAAAGCCGATGGTACTTTCGAGTATCAACATGATGGCAGTGACCCAGAACAAACACCACCAACCTTCGATTACACCTTAAGTGATGGCGTTGATTCTGATGATGCYACGGTCACGATCACGACTAATGCCGTTAATGATGGTCCGTTTGCTGAAGATGATAGCTTTACTGTCGATGAAGGTGCATTGCTCGGTGGCAATGTCATCACCCACATTGATAACAACGATGGACTACAAGACAGTGATGGGGGCGACGGTGGCACACTCACAGTCACTCACGTCGATGGCGTACTGCTGGTCTTTGACCAAGATGGTTGGAGCCAGGACTTCTCAGTCGGTAACGGTACCCTACGTATCAAAGCCGATGGTACTTTCGAGTATCAACATGATGGCAGTGACCCAGAACAAACACCCCCAACCTTTGATTACACCTTAAGTGATGGCGTTGATTCTGATGATGCCACGGTCACGATCACGACCAATGCCGTTAATGATGGTCCATTTGCTGAAGATGATAGCTTTACTGTCGATGAAGGTGCATTGCTCGGTGGCAATGTCATCACCCACATTGATAACAACGATGGACTACAAGACAGTGATGGGGGCGACGGTGGCACACTCACAGTCACTCACGTCGATGGCGTACTGCTGGTCTTTGACCAAGATGGTTGGAGCCAGGACTTCTCTGTCGGTAACGGTACCCTACGTATCAAAGCCGATGGTACTTTCGAGTATCAACATGATGGCAGTGACCCAGAACAAACACCACCAACCTTTGATTACACCTTAAGTGATGGCGCTGATACTGATGATGCTACAGTCACGATCACGACCAATGCCGTTAATGATGGTCCGTTTGCTGAAGATGATAGCTTTACTGTCGATGAAGGTGCATTGCTCAGTGGCAATATCATCACCCACATTGATAACAACGATGGACTACAAGACAGTGATGGGGGCGACGGTGGCACACTCACAGTCACTCACGTCGATGGCGTACTGCTGGTCTTTGACCAAGATGGCTGGAGTCAGGATTTTTCTGTTGGTAACGGTACCCTACGTATCAAAGCCGATGGTACTTTCGAGTATCAACATGATGGCAGTGACCCAGAACAAACACCACCAACCTTTGATTACACCTTAAGTGATGGCGTTGATTCTGATGATGCCACGGTCACGATCACGATCAATGCCGTTAATGATGGTCCGTTTGCTGAAGATGATAGCTTTACTGTCGATGAAGGTGCATTGCTCGGTGGTAATGTCATCACCCACATTGATAACAACGATGGACTACAAGACAGTGATGGGGGCGACGGTGGCACACTCACTGTGACTCACGTCGATGGCGTACTGCTGGTCTTTGACCAAGATGGTTGGAGCCAGGACTTCTCAGTCGGTAACGGTACCCTACGTATCAAAGCCGATGGTACTTTCGAGTATCAACATGATGGCAGTGACCCAGAACAAACACCACCAACCTTTGATTACACCTTAAGCGATGGTTCTGATACTGATGATGCTACAGTCACGATTACCACTAATCCAATAAATGATGAGCCCGAAATAACCGATATTGATCCAATAACGGTATCTGAAGAAGGTTTGACTCATGGCTTAATAGATAATGTGGGTAACCCATCTGATTCAACCAACCTCACGATTGTAAACGGTACCCTAGTGTTTACCGATCTCGATAATGGAGTTAATGACTTTACAGTTTCCGTCATCGATATCGGCAGTATCCCTGCAACCACATCTAACGGAGTTAGCGTGGTTTGGTCGTGGGATGCAGGCAGTAACACATTGACTGGCTCGGCAGGAAATACCGATGTAATAACAATAGTATTTGACTCAAACTTTAATCAGTCTCAAGCAAACAACTTCAGCTTAGGTTATACAGTAACCTTACTGGCGGCCATTGATCATACAGGCGTAAACATTGAAGACCTGTTTAATCTTGAATTTACTGTAAATATCAATGATGGGGATGGTGGAAACGCATCAACTACACTCAATGTAACTATTGAGGATGACTCACCTATAGACGAGTTAAACTCGCAAGAGCTACATATCATCAACAACACCATTAATGAAACAGTATCCGGCGATCTATTTGCCACTGGAGCGGATGGTGTAGGGTCGATTAACCTCTCCGTGGTAGAAGGGCAAAACCTAACTCATAACGGTGTGGCGTTAAATTATGTGACTTCAAATGATGGCGCTACAGTTACAGCCATGGCAGGAAATATTGAGGTCTTCATAATAGAAGCTGTCTCTGATAATAATGGCGGATATGATTATCAATTCACATTACTGCAAGAGATAGATATTGAATCACTCATAGTGTTTAATTTATCTGACTTCCCAGCTGGTAATAATGGCACATATGATGTTGGCCCTGACGGCACAATATACTCCCATGATGGTTCTATTGATAACGCCATTGCAGTCCTTTCTAGTAACGGTTCTGTCAACTCGAATAACTCAGGGATTGGTGTTGATAACCCTGTAATTTCAGCCGGTGAAATATTAACGATAACCTATTTAAACGGTGGTACAACCCATGCGCTAATCAGTATGGGAGCGGGTGTGAATGAAGGTCAAAGAGGTGGTGAAACCTTTGTCACTTATACCGTTTATTATGCTAACGGTACAAATAGCGGCCCGCTAATTGCGCATATTAATGGCGAAGTACTTGATTTATTACTAGATGCAGCGAACTCAAACATCATATCAGTTGATATCACCTACTCTAGCGGGGACGATTTTCAAATCACTGGGCTATCAGCAGCCTCATCAGTCGAGCAAGACCCTCTTGATATTCATTTTACCTACTCTGCAGGAGATGCAGACCAAGACCCTGTATTTGATAATGACGGTGAAGGAGAATTTACCATTACACTTGTACCTGATGCCCATACCGTACAAACGGGCACAACAGGTGCCGATGTATTAACTGGAGATTCTGACTCAGATTACTTAGCTGGAGGCCTAGGTGATGACACCCTGAATGCTGATGAAGGCGGCGATATCCTTATTGGTGGCCTGGGTAGTGACAGCTTAGACTTAGGTATCGACCTAGTTGAAGATACTGCATTATGGTTAAGTGAAGACGCTGACGGCAGCACAGATACTGTGTATAACTTTAACGTTTCTGATGATGCTTTAGATTTAGCAGATATGCTCGTCGGTGAAGATGAAGATGCTTCAGTGCTTGATGATTATTTAGATTTCAACTTTGTAAATGGAAACACCGAAATTTCAATAGATGCCGATAATGATGGTGATGTGGACTTAACCATCATCATAGATAGCGTTGATTTAACGAATGGGGGCGTACTTGCTACTGATATAGATATTATAAATAGTCTACTCGCTGCAGATGCATTAGTTGTCGACACAATTCCATAAGCTCCTCCCAAAAAACACAATTAACAAAGCCGCTACATTTAGCGGCTTTTTCTTTTACCCCTAACCTCTCTAGTGAATAAAACTATCGGCTTACCCAAAAATAGATATTCAAACGTCAATAAATTGACCCCCCTCGATACATAGAGTAACATTCATGATCTACTTTAAGGCCTTGCTGCTTCTATTGGGTAAAAGTGTCACCAAAGCCGCGCTACTAATGTTATTTGTTTGGAGTTTGGAATGAAATCTTTAGTCACCACACAAGATGGACAAGTTTTGATAGCTAATGGTGAGATCACTGTTGAAATCAATGGTGAGAAACGACCAATAGCATCTGGCGAGCACCTTCCAGTTGGCACAGCTTTGTTTATAGAAGAAAATGCGCAACTTGAAATCGAGTATGAGGACGGTACAAGCTACTCCAATCAAGTATCTCCCAATGAAACAGCCACTTTAACTGATGTAGACCTCTCAGAACTTGATGAAATTCAAGCTATTCAAGACCAAATCTTAGCAGGTGAAGACCCAACTGAAGGGCCAGAAACCGCAGCAGGAGTTGGTACAAATGGGAACGAAGGTGGTGATTTTGTCTCCTTAGCGCGAAGCGGAGATGAAACTATTGCCAGTTCAGGTTTTACGACTTCAGGAGCAAGCCTGTCTGAATTTTCATCTGCTGGTAATGTTGACAAAAGTGTTAGTGATATTGCGTCGGTACTAGAAGATGATATCAATACCATTGACGAAGATGAAATAGCCATAGGAAATGTATTAGATAACGACTCCGATGTTGATAATGAATTAAGTGTTGTCATTTTTGAAGTTGATGGCGAAACCCATGAAGCTGGCACCACTGTCGTACTTGAAGGGGGCTCACTCGTCATCAATGAAGATGGCTCATATACCTTCACGCCAAATGAAAATTGGAATGGCACCGTTCCTGTCATCACTTACACCACTAATACTGGCTCAACAGCGACTCTGACTATAGAAGTGACACCTGTTGATGATGCCAGTGTATTGGTCAATGACAGCAATACCATTGAAGAAGACACGGTTGCTACTGGTAATGTGTTAGATAATGATGAAGACATCGACAACGACCTAACCGTTGCAAGCTTTGAAGTTGATGGCGAAATCCATGAAGCTGGTACCACTGTCGTACTTGAAGGTGGCTCACTCGTCATCAATGAAGATGGCTCATATACCTTCGCGCCAAATGAAAATTGGAATGGCACCGTTCCTGTCATCACTTACACCACTAATACTGGCTCAACAGCGACTCTGACTATAGAAGTGACACCTGTTGACGATGCCAGTGTATTGGTCAATGACAGCAATACCATTGAAGAAGACACGGTTGCTACTGGTAATGTCTTGGATAATGATGAAGACATCGACAACGACCTAACCGTTGCAAGCTTTGAAGTTGATGGTGAAACCCATGAAGCTGGCACCACTGTCGTACTTGAAGGGGGCTCACTCGTCATCAATGAAGATGGCTCATATACCTTCACGCCAAATGAAAATTGGAATGGCACCGTTCCAGTCATCACTTACACCACTAATACTGGCTCAACAGCGACTCTGACTATAGAAGTGACACCTGTTGATGATGCCAGTGTATTGGTCAATGACAGCAATACCATTGAAGAAGACACGGTTGCTACTGGTAATGTCTTGGATAATGATGAAGACATCGACAACGACCTAACCGTTGCAAGCATTGAAGTTGATGGCGAAACCCATGAAGCTGGCACCACTGTCGTACTTGAAGGTGGCTCACTCGTCATCAATGAAGATGGCTCATATACCTTCACGCCAAATGAAAATTGGAATGGCACCGTTCCTGTCATCACTTACACCACTAATACTGGCTCAACAGCGACTCTGACTATAGAAGTGACACCTGTTGATGATGCCAGTGTATTGGTCAATGACAGCAATACCATTGAAGAAGACACGGTTGCTACTGGTAATGTGTTAGATAATGATGAAGACATCGACAACGAC
>NZ_MPHJ01000034.1 GCF_001957125.1 Shewanella sp. UCD-KL12
TACACAAAGTGTAAGGTTGCTTCTGGGTACTTAGATTGAAACTGTCTAGCCAGTTTAGTGATAGAGGCTTTCGCACTTGAAATTCGTCCAAAATGAACCGCTTGCGCTCCTCTTTGATCTTCAATATAAGCAACTTCTACAAATTCTTTATGTGTATCAAGGCCAATAAAAAGTATGTTATGTTTATTCATGCTGATCTCCGATTTAGTTTCTTTAACAAAACTATTATGGCTCTGGCTTTCAGCTAACCCACGATTGATTGGAGATCAGCATCTTTAGTGGGGAGTCATTATGTCTAGTTGCCCGCACTAAATCAGTATTATTTTATTTGCTAGTTTATTGCTTAACACGTAGTTTCGTGTCTGGTTCATCTTTGGTTTGGCAATGGAAGTGCCGTAAAATCACTCTTCCTTTTTGCCCAATCCCGTTTTCGCCTTTCACAGTAATAAGCTCAAACTGGCTTTAGTTTTTAAGGCTCAAAGTTCAGGCTTTGGTGTGTCGTGCGGGAAAGCTTTTGGTTTCTTCCGTTAGGTATAGAAACATGGTAGTGTGTTGTTAGTTTATTGCTTTAAATATCAAGCAACTAACAAGGCAATCAACAGGACAAATAACAGCTTGGCTTTTGCTCCTGCGTCGCTATTTTAGCCAAGCGTTATTTGCCCATTATTGTGGCGTTAGTGTTCAAGGAGAGTTCGGTGTACACGGAAGATGATAAGTTTCTTTTAAAGTATTTGGCAGAGTACTTTGTTAACAAGGGGAATAGCATGCTGACTTCTGATTTAGAAGCTCTTGATTGTTATTCAGAAACATCAATAAACAAGTTACGTACTTTGAATCTTGTTAAATATGATACAGACATATCATTACAAATTTACCCGAGTATAGTTTCTGAAAAAGATAAACTTGAAGTTCTCCCTGACCATTTTCAGGATCTTAAAAAGTGGTGGTTTAGTAAAAAATGGGCTGTAATTTTTACGGTGATATTCTTAGTATTACCTGCACTAAAAACATATATTGATTTAGTTACATATTTCTTAAATTGAACACTAACAAGCAAATAAAGCGGGACTGCTAAACCTTGGCTCAGTTTCGCTCCGCTACACAGTATAGCCAAGCATTATCAGCCCCTTATTAGGGCGTTAGCATTCCATGGAGTCTGGATGAATTTTCAATCATTATCTGAAAAACAAATTTTTGATATAGCTAATCCTATTATGGATAATTTGATGGACGCTTCTACTGAGATAAATCATAAAAAGCATGTTCAAGACTTTACACAAAGAATGAAAAGTATTGTCACAGAAGAATATCTCAAATCAGTATGTGAACATTATCAAAATGAGAAGGGGTATTTTGGAGAAAGAACACCTGTTTCCGTTTTTAAAAGGCCTGATGCTGCGGCAATAATTTGGAAACAATCCTTCAGTAAAGCTGAAGGTGAATTTGTAGCTGAAATGCTATTGGTTCATAAAGAAGGTCAATATCTCGTAGATCATGTTATGGTTTTCTAGAATGCTAACAAGGGTTTTCAAGTCGGACAAAAAACAGTTGGCTTTTGCTCCTTCGTCGCTATTATAACCAACTATTTTATTGCCGCTTAAAACGGCGTTAGGAATACTATGAATCGGACTCAGGTACTCAATTCAACTATTTCAAAATATGGTTTGGAATTACCTAAACCATATTTAGATTTCTTACTCAAAGATGAGCCTGAACTTGAAATAGAAATACAAGACTGCTATTGGTTCATGGCTACAGTTCTTCCCTCTGACTGGGAGGGACAAGAGCCTCTTACTCTAGAGTCAGATTTTTCACTCGATAGACTTGAGCCAGTTCCATTTATCTATGCGCTAAAAATGTTTTTGCTTACGGCTCAGGAATTTCTTCATGGCAATGTTATTCAAAATGAAAGTGGCTCAAATTTTACAATAGAGAGACTTTCCCGTGGAATTGCAATTGGTGAAGAAAACGGTGACCTTTTGTTTATAGATGCCAATTCTTTTGGTGTTTATGCCTTCTACCATGATGGTTATTACGTTTCAGAAATCGCAGGATCTTTTGATAAGTTGTTGCAAATGGTAGAGTATTCCTAACAAGCGCATTAAATCTGACTCCACAAGCTGTCCGATTTTTTGCAAATACAAACGGCGCAAGAAAGCGTCCAACTTGCTCCGCACTTTATGCGGGCGTTATGTGCAAACCATATATTGGAGTCTAAATGGTAATACCAAATACAATTTTTGTTGCTGTAGGGGTTATAACTGCTGCATCATTGACTGGAATTTTCTCTTTCATTGCCTTAATAAATCAAAAAGAGGGAAAGGTGTCTGAGTTTCGACAAAATTGGATTGATGCACTTCGAGAAGATGTTGCTAAATTTACTTCTAGTTTCGACAGAATATCAACTTCTTGGCAATTAATTCAGTTACAAGAAAGAAGAAAAGCAACTCCATTTGACGGGGTTGAGTGGATTGCAGAGTTCAATGAATTATCGAAAGAAGATTCTAGTATTTTCTGTGAATGCCATAATAGAATTCTTTTGAGGTTAAATAAAAATAAAGACAAAGAGTTAATTAATAAATTAAATAAAGCTAAATTGTCGATATCAGACCGTGACGTCATGTTTGATAAGTCTGAAATTCAAAGTCAGATCGATGACATCATTAATGTTTCACAAGATTTACTAAAAATAGAGTGGGAAGTTGTAAAGGCAGGAGAAAAAGCATATATAAATACAAAGAGAGCAACCAAAGCTATCGTTACTATTTTATTGCTGAGTTTACTTATTTCGTATTATTTCCTCCAAGGTTAATCGTGTGAAATTGCACATAACAAGGCATTTAAACGGAACAAAAACAGTGGGTTACGTTCCGCTTCGCTACACAGTATAACCCACGATTTTAGTCCGCTTAATGCGGCGTTATACGTAATTATGCATACTAAGCTCGCTGCAATATTTTTAATCCTAAGTTTTAATTGTTTTGGAAGTAGTATGGAACAAGGAAAAGTTGAAACTCAAAAGTTATTTGATGCTGTATTTCCAATAGCTAAACAACTTTTGTTGGAAAATGAAGAGTTCTTTCCATTTGGTGAAATAATGAAACCAAATGGCGAACAAGTTAACTTGTCTGCTTCAAATGGTGAAGAAAGACCTAAATCATCAGAATTAATCGACTTACTTAAAAATCACTACATCGATTCAGCTAAAGCCAAAGAAATTATTGCATCGGCTTTGGTTTATGACGTTATGGTTAATGGCTCTGATTCAATTGCTGTAGATTTAGATCACGTTAGTGGTTATTCAGTTATCGTTGTCGTACCTTACGAGTTAACTAAAACAGAGTTAATTATCGGTGAAATGTTCACGGTCAAAGGTAAAAACAGTATATTTTAGTTTGGTGTATATTACGTATAACAAGCTGTTAAAGCGGGACAAATTACAGTTGGCTGGTTCCGCTCCGCTTCACATTTTAGCCAACTACAATTTGCCCCTTAACAGGGCGTTGGTATGACTCCCCACGTCAAGCAGAACACCACTCTTTCGGCCTAAATATTTAAGCCTGCTTTTGCTCTTTTGACTCAATTGGGATTGAGCTAACACAGTCGATGAAGCAAGTAATTTCGTCGGTTGTCATGCTGATATCCGTGGATTACTTATCTTTCAATAAGCAGCGCCTACCTTACATTACCCGTCGTGACACCTGTCTTCAGTCTATGTTCGTGGTTCAACACGGAGTTAACCGTATTGCCATCCTAACGCCCTCGGTGATCGTGTCACATCCGATGCTTGACCCAC
>NZ_MPHJ01000035.1 GCF_001957125.1 Shewanella sp. UCD-KL12
AAATAGTGGTATCCCCAAGGGGATTCGAACCCCTGTTACCGCCGTGAAAGGGCGGTGTCCTAGGCCTCTAGACGATGGGGACCCGGACTGCATTAGACTCTGCAAAGAGTGAATACTCATTAAGTTTTGTAGGCTAAAACTCAACGCTTTGTAAATAGTGGTATCCCCAAGGGGATTCGAACCCCTGTTACCGCCGTGAAAGGGCGGTGTCCTAGGCCTCTAGACGATGGGGACCCGGACATTTATTCTTTTAACTCTATAAATAAAGAGTTGTCTATTAGCTAGAATCCAAAGGCTAAGGATTCGAACCCATGTTACCGCCGTACTATCTATAAGAAACCACTGCGCGGTGTCCTAGTCTTGTTCCCGCTAGACGATGGGGACCCGGACTGCATTAGACTCTGCAAAGAGTGAATACTCGTTGAACCTTGTAGGCTAAGATTTAACGCTTAAATAACCAGACCGAAATCTCATTATTTTCAAATAGTGGTATCCCCAAGGGGATTCGAACCCCTGTTACCGCCGTGAAAGGGCGGTGTCCTAGGCCTCTAGACGATGGGGACCCGGACTGCATTAGACTCTGCAAAGAGTGAATACTCGTTGAACCTTGTAGGCTAAAACTCAACGCTTTGTAAATAGTGGTATCCCCAAGGGGATTCGAACCCCTGTTACCGCCGTGAAAGGGCGGTGTCCTAGGCCTCTAGACGATGGGGACCCGGACATTTATTCTTTTAACTCTATAAATAAAGAGTTGTCTATTAGCTAGAATCCAAAGGCTAAGGATTCGAACCCATGTTACCGCCGTACTCTCTATAAGAAACCACTGCACGGTGTCCTAGTCTTGTTCCCGCTAGACGATGGGGACCCGGACTGCATTAGACTCTGCAAAGAGTGAATACTCATTAAGTTTTGTAGGCTAAAACTCAACGCTTTGTAAATAGTGGTATCCCCAAGGGGATTCGAACCCCTGTTACCGCCGTGAAAGGGCGGTGTCCTAGGCCTCTAGACGATGGGGACCCGGACATTTATTCTTTTAACTCTATAAATAAAGAGTTGTCTATTAGCTAGAATCCAAAGGCTAAGTATTCGAACCCATGTTACCGCCGTACTCTCTATAAGAAACCACTACGCGGTGTCCTAGTCTTGTTCCCGCTAGACGATGGGGACCCGGACTGCATTAGACTCTGCAAAGAGTGAGTACTCGTTAAACCTTGTAGGCTAAGATTCAACGCTTTGTAAATAGTGGTATCCCCAAGGGGATTCGAACCCCTGTTACCGCCGTGAAAGGGCGGTGTCCTAGGCCTCTAGACGATGGGGACCCGGACATTTATTCTTTTAACTCTATAAATAAAGAGTTGTTTATTAGCTGATGACCCAAAGGCTAAGGGTTGCAACTCATCTGACTTAATCTCACTAAACAAAATGAGGCAGACTTAAATTTATACTCTATTAAGCAGAGTGGTTAAATGGTGGAGCCTAGCGGGATCGAACCGCTGACCTCAACACTGCCAGTGTTGCGCTCTCCCAGCTGAGCTAAGGCCCCTCTTTAACCTATCACTTTTGAGTACGCTACTAAGCTTTTGCTTCGTTGTGTCTCAAGTGCGTGGCGCATTCTATGCAGCACACCCAAAAGTGTCAACTCGTTTTTTAGGAATTTATTCTATTTGCTACAAATTCAATCGCTTTGGAGATTCTTTGCTCAGAACGAGTCTTTCCAACCAAGAATAAGGTTAAATCAACAGCAGGAGACATACCCGCTCCTGTAACGGCTACACGTAAAGGCATGCCCACCTTCCCCATACCAACCTCTAACTCAGCAGCTGTATCTTCAATTGCTTGATGAATATTCTCTAAAGTCCACTCACTAATTTCAGCAAGTTTCTTCTGAATCAGCTCAAGTGGCTCCATAGCTACACCTCTAAGGTGCTTCTTAGCCGCTGTTGCGTCGAACTCTTCAAAATCTTCAAAGAAATAGCGGCTAGATGCAGCGAGCTCTTTTAATGTTTTAGCGCGCTCAGATAAGGCTGAAACGATCTCAGTAAGTGCAGGGCCATTACTAATATCTATTTTTTGGTCATCCATGTGCCATTTAAGTTGTTCTGCCACATATTCAGGAGCAAGTTCCTTCATATAGTGCTGATTCAACCATATAAGCTTATCTGTATTAAATGCTGAAGCCGCTTTATTAATATCCTCAAGCTTAAAGAGTTGTTTCATCTCCTCTATAGAGAAGATCTCTTGATCACCATGGGACCAACCTAAACGAACCAAGTAATTAAGCAGTGCTTCAGGTAGGAAACCATCATCGCGGTACTGCATGACACCTACAGCACCATGACGCTTAGAAAGCTTAGCGCCATCATCACCTAAAATCATAGCAACATGTGCATATTCAGGAATTGGGGCGCCTAGCGCTTTGAGGATGTTTATCTGTCTTGGCGTATTATTAATATGATCTTCACCGCGAACAACACACGTGATCCCCATATCCCAATCATCAACTACTACACAGAAATTGTAAGTTGGAGTTCCTTCCGTGCGCGCTATGATCAGATCGTCTAACTCCGAGTTTGCGATCTCAATACGACCACGAACGTGATCATCAAATACTACACTACCCTCAGTTGGGTTCTTAAATCGGATAACAAACGGCTCGGCAGTATCACGTGGAGCAAGATCGCGACAGCAACCATCATATTTCTGACTTTCACCGTTTGCTGCTTGCTCTTCACGCATCTTTTCTATTCGCTCGCGTGAACAGTAGCATTTATATGCACTCCCCTGCTCTAGCATCTGTGCGATGATTTCATTATAGCGATCGAATCGTTTCGTTTGGTAAAAAGGCCCGTGTTCCCAATTCAAGCCTAACCACTCCATACCATCAAGAATAGCCTGACAAGCTTCAGGTGTTGAACGCTCAAGATCAGTATCTTCAATTCTTAAAACGAACTCGCCATTATTTGCACGAGCATATAACCAAGAATAAAGTGCTGTACGAGCACCTCCAACATGTAAGAAACCGGTAGGACTTGGAGCAAAACGCGTCTTAGTTGTCATAGTGGGACACTAACCTATTATAGAAAGTCTAAATTCTAGACTGTACCAATGAATTTGGCGCATATTCTAACAGTCAAATGAGGTAAGAGAAAATAACATATTAAGGTTATGCGATTTAAATACTATTCTCTTTCTATAATATGAAGCCAAGTAAGCCAGATATTTGCTTACCCTATAAATAATTCTTGAGTTATACCAATAACAAATATGCCCTCTCTAGATACCAGCCGCGAGTGCCCCCTCAAAAAGGGCGAATAATACACAAAGCAACAATAGCTTGAGTAACAATTCAGCAGTCAGGGTGAAATTGCACCGTACTCGAGTTTTTATCTAAAAAAGCGTTGACACTACTTCCTCCCTCCCTATAATACGGCCCACACAGCGAGGTCGATTAGCTCAGCTGGGAGAGCACCTCCCTTACAAGGAGGGGGTCACTGGTTCGAGCCCAGTATCGACCACCATATCTTTTTTGTGAAGATAGTGTATTTTGTAAAATAGTAAGTCCCAGGTCGATTAGCTCAGCTGGGAGAGCACCTCCCTTACAAGGAGGGGGTCACTGGTTCGAGCCCAGTATCGACCACCATTCTTYTCATAAAGAATTAAAACATTATGRAATCCCAGGTCGATTAGCTCAGCTGGGAGAGCACCTCCCTTACAAGGAGGGGGTCACTGGTTCG
>NZ_MPHJ01000036.1 GCF_001957125.1 Shewanella sp. UCD-KL12
TAATCACCACAAACCCATCTGGGTTGTATGGTTAAGCCTCACGAGTCATTAGTACAAGTTAGCTCAACGCCTCACAACGCTTACACACCTTGCCTATCAACGTCCTAGTCTAGAACGGCTCTTTAGAGAGATTAAATCTCTAGGGATGACTCATCTTAGGACTCGCTTCCCGCTTAGATGCTTTCAGCGGTTATCGATTCCGAACGTAGCTACCGGGCAATGCTATTGGCATAACAACCCGAACACCAGCGGTTCGTCCACTCCGGTCCTCTCGTACTAGGAGCAGCTTCCTTCAATCATCCAACGCCCACGGCAGATAGGGACCGAACTGTCTCACGACGTTCTGAACCCAGCTCGCGTACCACTTTAAATGGCGAACAGCCATACCCTTGGGACCGACTTCAGCCCCAGGATGTGATGAGCCGACATCGAGGTGCCAAACACCGCCGTCGATATGAACTCTTGGGCGGTATCAGCCTGTTATCCCCGGCGTACCTTTTATCCGTTGAGCGATGGCCCTTCCATTCAGAACCACCGGATCACTATGACCTACTTTCGTACCTGCTCGACGTGTATGTCTCGCAGTTAAGCTGGCTTATGCCATTGCACTAACCGTACGATGTCCGACCGTACTTAGCCAACCTTCGTGCTCCTCCGTTACTCTTTGGGAGGAGACCGCCCCAGTCAAACTACCCACCAGGCACTGTCCTCAACCCCGATTCAGGGGCCAGAGTTAGAACATCAAAACTACAAGGGTGGTATTTCAAGGTTGACTCCATACCGTATACTTCCTCTTGCGAGTTTGCACAGTACTGTGTTTTTGATAAACAGTTGCAGCCACCTGGTATCTGCGACTGCCAGCAGCTTARGGAGCAAGTCCCATCACCGCCGGCAGCGTACCTTCTCCCGAAGTTACGGTACCATTTTGCCTAGTTCCTTCAGCCGAGTTCTCTCAAGCGCCTTGGTATTCTCTACCCAACCACCTGTGTCGGTTTGGGGTACGATTCCTACTAACCTGAAGCTTAGAAGATTTTCCTGGAAGCATGGCATCAACTACTTCATCCCCTTGGGGACTCGTCATCAACTCTCAGCCTTATGTTCACCCGGATTTGCCTAAGTGAACAGCCTACAGCCTTAAACGCGGACAACCAACGCCGCGCTAGCCTAGCCTTCTCCGTCTCTCCATCGCAGTTAGCAGAAGTACGGGAATATTAACCCGTTTCCCATCGACTACGCCTTTCGGCCTCGCCTTAGGGGTCGACTCACCCTGCCCTGATTAACATTGGACAGGAACCCTTGGTCTTTCGGCGAGGGAGTTTTTCACTCCCTTTATCGTTACTCATGTCAGCATTCGCACTTCTGATACGTCCAGTGTGGGTTACCCCTTCACCTTCAACCGCTTACAGAACGCTCCTCTACCGCTTGCTAGTAAACTAGCAAACCCATAGCTTCGGTGTATTGCTTAGCCCCGTTAAATCTTCCGCGCAGGCCGACTCGACTAGTGAGCTATTACGCTTTCTTTAAATGATGGCTGCTTCTAAGCCAACATCCTAGCTGTCTAAGCCTTCCCACATCGTTTCCCACTTAGCAATAACTTTGGGACCTTAGCTGATGGTCTGGGTTGTTTCCCTTTTCACGACGGACGTTAGCACCCGCCGTGTGTCTCCCGAGTAGTACTCACTGGTATTCGGAGTTTGCAAAGGGTTGGTAAGTCGGGATGACCCCCTAGCCTTAACAGTGCTCTACCCCCAGTGGTATTCGCTCGAGGCGCTACCTAAATAGCTTTCGAGGAGAACCAGATATCTCCGAGTTTGATTGGCCTTTCACCCCCAGCCACAAGTCATCACCGCATTTTTCAACATACGTGTGTTCGGTCCTCCAGTTGATGTTACTCAACCTTCAACCTGCCCATGGCTAGATCACTCGGTTTCGGGTCTACACCTTGCAACTAAACGCGCAGTTAACACTCGGTTTCCCTACGGCTCCGCTATTCGCTTAACCTTGCTACAAAATGTAAGTCGCTGACCCATTATACAAAAGGTACGCAGTCACGGTCTCAAGAACCGCTCCCACTGCTTGTACGTACACGGTTTCAGGTTCTATTTCACTCCCCTCACAGGGGTTCTTTTCGCCTTTCCCTCACGGTACTGGTTCACTATCGGTCAGTCAGGAGTATTTAGCCTTGGAGGATGGTCCCCCCATGTTCAGACAAGATGTCACGTGTCCCGTCCTACTCGTTTTCACATAAAGTTAGTTTTCGTGTACGGGGCTATCACCCTGTGCCGCTGTGCTTTCCAACACATTCCACTAACACCCTCTATGCTTAAGGGCTAATCCCCGTTCGCTCGCCGCTACTAGGGGAATCTCGGTTGATTTCTTTTCCTCCGGGTACTTAGATGTTTCAGTTCCCCGGGTTTGCCTCACAACACTATGTATTCATGTTGTGATACTTACTTATGTAAGTGGGTTTCCCCATTCGGACATCGTTAGCTCAAATGCTTGTTACTAGCTCGCCAACGCTTTTCGCAAGTTACTACGTCCTTCATCGCCTCTGACTGCCAAGGCATCCACCGTATACGCTTAGTCACTTAACCATACAACCCACATAAGTTTG
>NZ_MPHJ01000037.1 GCF_001957125.1 Shewanella sp. UCD-KL12
AGGGATCGTCGCCTAGGTAAGCCATTACCTTACCTACTAGCTAATCCCACCTAGACTCATCTAATCGCGAAAGGCCCGAAGGTCCCCTCCTTTCCCCCGTAGGGCGTATGCGGTATTAGCAGTCGTTTCCAACTGTTATCCCCCACGACTAGGCAGATATCTAGGCATTACTCACCCGTCCGCCGCTCGACAGCAAAGGTGCAAGCACCTTCCTGTTTCCGCTCGACTTGCATGTGTTAGGCCTGCCGCCAGCGTTCAATCTGAGCCATGATCAAACTCTTCAATTAAAGTTTTGTTGGTTCCTAAGAACCGGCTCAATGAATTCTGATTTCGTTTAGAAGACTCGGAAGAATCTTAAAAACGTTTGTACATATTGCTATGAACACTCATCGTTACATTGAGTTAAATTTTTGATTGCTTCCTAAGAAGCAATTTCGAATAACTCAACACCTGTGAATGTCCACACAGATTTCTTGTTTCGTATTGTTAAAGAACGTGGCGCTAAGTAGCACCGCCGTTGACGCTAGGTCGCTGGCTTGAGGAGGCGTATTCTACACTTCCCGTTGTTGACGTCAAGCGCTTATTATAAGAAGTTTTTCAACTGACGCTTTCTTATACACTCTCGTATGTAAGGCACATCTACTAACCACTTATACTCGCTTTTCACCAGACTAAGTTTTCAATCAAAAACCTAACCTCTAACACCTCTGCAAGTCCCGTACTATCAAAGCTTTTGACTAGTTAGTTGGTCTGCTGTGCCGTGTCAGTGGATGCGCATTATAGGGAGTTTAAGAAAGTGCGCAAGGGCTAATTATCTAAAAAAGTGCTTTTTTCTAGAATCACTAGTTAACTACATTTTGCGCACCACATACCCACAGGGTTACCCACAAAAGAGAGCAAGCAATACACATATCAGTAGCAGCCTTGAATTCGAAATGGCTTACGCCTGAATGCCCGCAAACTAAGTTCATATCAGAAAGACAATCAAATGCTTTGAACTATGCAATTAAGTAACCCTCAAGAGGGCATGCACTAAAGGTCAAATTACACAATGATTTAGTCCATTGTCTGTTGCTGAAGCACAAGATATTTCAATATTTCTCCATAAGGACGTGAGAAGCATCAAATATGCACGACGGTATGGATAACAAGAAAGTAAGAAAGTAAGAGAGAGGAATGTAGAATAGTACATCAGCTTTCATCGAGGAGCATTTATCGACCGACGTCGGCTCTTTATAAGCCACCTGCTCTTAACTTATAAGAGTGGTGGCTTCTCTACTTAAATTAAGAGTGCGCCTGTCATGGTCAGCTACGGGGCAGTTTAATGCATCCTGCATAAACTGCACTTCCTACATCCATGTAGGTCGCCACCCTCCACGTTTATATTAACCTGTACCAGTTTATTGAGATTAACCGTTTATTAGGCGCCTGGAAATGACCTACTCTCGACGTTCGCGAAGCGAACACATGGGGGCGGAGAGATTGCGGTTTATGTACGAAGTACATTGCTAGCTCGTAGCGAGAGTAACTTCTTGCGAAGGCGGAGGCTAGGCACATGGAAGTGTCGAATGTCAGAAACGCATGGATGCAGTTTCTGACCAAGCTCAGCGGCGGGTCGACCGCCATGGATGGCGAAGTGTCGATATTGAACGACTATATGGATATAGGAGGTAGAGCGTAGCACGACTGAATGGATTCAGGAGGTAGGGTAACGCAGGAGCGGTTACCGAGGATGCTAGAGCCGAGGAGCATTTATCGACCGACGTCGGGAGTTGGTATTGCACGCACGTGCTTAAGTGGATAAGCCACCTGATTTCGCTGCGGGCAAGTTCGAGACATAAACTTTGAAATATTTTAAAAAGCCCAAACGCAAAAAAGCCACCTTAATAAGGTGGCTTCTCTACTTAATTAGGCGCCTGGAAATGACCTACTCTCACATGGGGAGACCCCACACTACCATCGGCGCTATTGCGTTTCACTTCTGAGTTCGAGATGGGATCAGGTGGGGCCACAATGCTATGGTTTCCAGACTAATTTGGAAATTTGAAAAGCTAATTGGGTTTTATAATCATTCTAACTTAAATCAAGTCGTATTCTTTTGTGCTTGTAAAGTAATCATCACTAATCACCACAAACCCATCTGGGTTGTATGGTTAAGCCTCACGAGTCATTAGTACAAGTTAGCTCAACGCCTCACAACGCTT
>NZ_MPHJ01000038.1 GCF_001957125.1 Shewanella sp. UCD-KL12
GCTTCCTAAGAAGCAATTTCGAATAACTCAACACCTGTGAATGTCCACACAGATTTCTTGTTTCGTATTGTTAAAGAACGTGGCGCTAAGTAGCACCGCCGTTGACGCTAGGTCGCTGGCTTGAGGAGGCGTATTCTACACTTCCCGTTGTTGGCGTCAAGTGCTTTTAAAAATTTAATTTCAAACGTTTAAAACGAGGAAATTAATTAGCTTACTTGTTGCCCTGACTGGGTTTCAGCTTCTGTTTAAGAAGGCTGGTTTGCCGTGTCAGTGGGAGCGCATTATAGGGATGTCTGCCATGATAGCAAGGGCTTATTTGCCAAAAACTGATGTTTTTTGAAAGAAGCACTTTAAACACATATTACACACGAGTTACCCCCACACTTACCCACAAACAGCTAATAAAGCCTTAAGTGTTTAGTACCTTAAAAGTCTGCTGGATAATCAGTCTAGTCCATATATTGGAGTTTGCTTGATTAAAGAATTTATTTTTACAGTAGAACAACCTTGTTCAAGCACCTATAAAGAAATAGCTAGCCTTAGGGCATAGCCAGCTTTACTACAACTTAGGGCTAAACGAATCACTGTTCATCAGCTTTTAATATACAAACACCTTCATGAATATACTCTGAGCTCTATACTTCTCTAACCCTATCTAGTTTCATGACCAAATTCTCACTTTAAGCGAGTTTATAGTGACACTAGCTCGCCTTTAATGACTGAAGTATCGATTATGCACGATTATATGGATATAGGAGGTAGATTAACGCAGGAGCCGTTATCGAGGTCAATTACCGCCTGTCATATGGCTGTTGTACCTCACACGTTCTAAGTCTTCATTCCCATGTTCAGATTGTCATTTCGAGAAGCTGCTAAATGAATAATTGAAGATCTAGAAGACCTCCGATCCCATTGATGTTGAAAATGCTACTTATGCACGATTCAATGGATTCAGGAAGTACAAGGCCAAGGGGTCGAATGTAAAATAATGCAGGAGCTATTAACGACGGTAACACAAGAGCATATCTATGACCTCTCGACGTTCATACAGTGAATACATGGAGCAAAGAGGTTATGTTTAATGTACCAAGTACATTGCTAGCTCGTGGCGAGAGTAACTTCTTGCGAAGGCAGAGGCTAAGCACATGGAAATGCCGAATGTCAGCAACGCATGGATGCAGTTTCTGACCAAGCTCAGCGGCGGGTCGACCGCCATGGATGGCGGAAGTGTCGATATTGAAGGAGCATTTATCGACCGACATCGAGAGTCTCTCCTTCGCGGAGCGTATATACGAAAAAAAGCCCTAGCGTTTATTGTAATAGAGAGTGCTAGGGCTGAATAAAGCCGCCTGTCATGGTCAGCTACGGGTAAACCCTCCGCGTTCATCCCATGCATCAAACTACGTTTGATAAGCGCAAGTGCTTCACCCTATGACCTACATGGATGTAGGGAATGCAGTATATGCAGGAGCGATTTACTGCCTTCCACATGGGTATTGAACCTCACTACGCTCGGACTCTTCACTTCCCCATGTTCGAGTGGTCATTTCAAAAGCTGTTAAACGAAAAAATCCCCAACACAAAGTGCTGGGGATTTATCGACTCTCTTTACGAGAAATTAGGCGCCTGGAAATGACCTACTCTCACATGGGGAGACCCCACACTACCATCGGCGCTATTGCGTTTCACTTCTGAGTTCGAGATGGGATCAGGTGGTACCACAATGCTATGGTTTCCAGACAAATTTTGTTAGCTAAGTAGCTAAATATGGTGCTGATACCCAGAATCGAACTGGGGACCTCATCCTTACCAAGGATGCGCTCTACCGACTGAGCCATATCAGCTAAATAATCATTTTAATGTCATTTAGGCATTAAAATTAAATTAGGCGCCTGGAAATGACCTACTCTCACATGGGGAGACCCCACACTACCATCGGCGCTATTGCGTTTCACTTCTGAGTTCGAGATGGGATCAGGTGGGGCCACAATGCTATGGTTTCCAGACTAATTTGGAAATTTGAAAAGCTAATTGGGTTTTATAATCATTCTAACTTAAATCAAGTCGTATTCTTTTGTGCTTGTAAAGTAATCATCACTAATCACCACAAACCCATCTGGGTTGTATGGTTAAGCCTCACGAGTCATTAGTACAAGTTAGCTCAACGCCTCACAACGCT
>NZ_MPHJ01000039.1 GCF_001957125.1 Shewanella sp. UCD-KL12
CACCCCATAGTTCTTGCTTAACACCTTCAACAAATTTGCTTCGTAACGTCACCTTACTTTGCAATTGAGTTTGCTTCAGTTCGCCGTATCCCTCCTCTATTTCCCAGCGTTGCCAGTAGATATTTAGTAGTTTATCCACCGGATATTTAACAGGGTCAACCAATGAGGTGACAAACCCCTTTATTTCACCTTTTGGCTCTTGATAAGCAATAAAACGAGCACGCCATGTTTCGGGGAGTTCGGGATTTTTCTTTCTCGCCTGGGGGGAGACTGGCATATCAATTAGCAAGTCATTATTMGCAAACTCTTCGACCACCTCATAGCGCATCTTCGATTTTATTGGTGTCAGCCAGTGTCGCTGTACTCCTGAGCCTTGCCAGTTTAATAGTAAGTCAGCAGAGAAATAACAACGGTCAAATAGGGTTAAGGAGTTATCTGAGGCTTCTTGAACTAAACGCTGAGCGAGTGTTACTTCTCCTACGTGGCAGCCATCAAAAGCTGCACCCAAGACCATTCTGGTTTCAGTCGATATAAGGCTAACTAATCGAAGCTGAGGATAGGGTTTGTGTGTTTTTGAAATAAAACCAAATGTATCGGCGTTCTCTTGTGAGTCTTGGCAACGAAACACGGTTCCATCAACTGCTAGAGTTGTAAGTCCTAGTTCGTTATCGTCCCCCAAGGCTTGTTCAAGCCAAGCTGAGACCGTAGATTTAAATAAATATGACATAGGGGCTTCCCCTAAGCGTCGTCGGCAATCAGTCAGTACACTCGGGGCTACACGAGACCAAGTGTTGCCTCCTGACTGAAGCGCTATATCCATCGAGCCACAAACCTCTTTGATGGACTGGTTACGTATTAACCCCATCCAAAGCACGAGCCAGACTGCCTGCTGTGCAGGCAAACGGCGATTACGGATACTTGCCTTGTTGGCTGTGAGTAATGACTGCTCTATCCACTCTGAATCAATAGCCTCCATTACAGAACCATAAGACCCACTTTCTTCAACAGACTCATGAACTAGCTCAAGCTCTTGCGCAAACATAAAAAAATCCCCACCAGAATACTGGTAGGGATTATCTTTCATCTGCAGGAT
>NZ_MPHJ01000005.1 GCF_001957125.1 Shewanella sp. UCD-KL12
CAAACCTCTTTGATGGACTGGTTACGTATTAACCCCATCCAAAGCACGAGCCAGACTGCCTGCTGTGCAGGCAAACGGCGATTACGGATACTTGCCTTGTTGGCTGTGAGTAATGACTGCTCTATCCACTCTGAATCAATAGCCTCCATTACAGAACCATAAGACCCACTTTCTTCAACAGACTCATGAACTAGCTCAAGCTCTTGCGCAAACATAAAAAAATCCCCACCAGAATACTGGTAGGGATTATCTTTCATCTGCAGGATCGTTCAAGTCCTCTTAAACGATCGGCATTATCCATAAGGAAGCCATTATTAGGGGGACAGTAAAAGAAGATGCTCGCTGGACCTAAGGGTTTAACTCATCTCCCTTCGGCTGTTTTTAGCCTTGTGGCAGTGGGCTCAAGATAATTTCAACACGGCGGTTTTGAGCGCGTCCTTCTGCGGTACTATTGGTAGCAATCGGTCTAGCCTCACCAATACCTTCAGATTTAACTCGTGCATACTCTACCTTCTGGGCAACTAAGTAATTACCCACTTCAATAGCACGTATTTTAGATAAACGAAGGTTATACGATTCAGAACCTGAACTATCGGTATAGCCTAATACGTTTAATTGAGTTTGATCATACTCCTTGGCAACTAGAGCCACGCTATTAAGTACATTCTTGGCACCTGGGTTTAATTTCACCTCGTCGACACCAAAAGTCACCTCATTAGGCATATTCAGTACAATATTTTCGCCCGAGCGCGTCACGCTCACACCGGTAGATTGGAGCTGCTTTCTAAGCTCAGCTTCTTGAGTATCCATGTAATAACCGATACCACCACCTAATGCAGCACCAGAAGCAGCACCAATCAGTGCGCCCTTACCTCGGTCACTTTTACTTGAAGATGCAACACCAATAGCGGCACCAGCTATCGCCCCAATTAAGGCGCCATTAGTGGCTTTAGCATTTTGGCCTTCATTGGTGTACGGATTCGTTGTCTGACAACCTGAGATGAAGAGCATTGAGCATACTGTCGCTGCGCTAACTAGGATTTTTGTTTTTTTATTTATCATGTTCACTCCAGGCAAACAGCCAATAATATAGTGGCTTTGAGCCTATAACTTAATAATCATAACCCTGCAATATAACCCATATTGTCGCATAACCGCAGCGTGATACTCACCTTAAACTTCATTAATTTATTAATACAAACTTAATGATGAAATAGCACAGAGCATATACCACTAGCGAAAGGCGAGTTTATTTGCCCCAAGCCAGTTAATCACTAGACCTGCAAGCACGCCTATGGCTAAACACGCAGCAGACCAATAGGGAACATCTATAGCGAGTGAATTAAAAAAGTAGAACACGGACAGATTAACCATAGCCGCCAAGCAAGCAACAAGCGCACAAAGCGATAACTGCTTGCCTTTTTTCATCTTTGGCCGATGGCTAAAAGTAAAAATGCGGTTTCCCGACCAGGTAAAAATAACCGCAAAACCAAAGGCAGCTAATCTCGCGACGATCACAGGCCAACCAAGATAATGTGAGAATGATAGGAATAGCAGCATGTCTACAACAAAACCGCCGCCCCCTACCAATAAGAACTGCAAACCAGTTACCTCTTTCAACCCTGCAAGCTTAGATGGAAGCTTCATGGGTTTTCACAGAATAGCAGCGCTTTTCTTTTTCTTTGCGCTTGCAACTGGCAGTTAGCAAACACGCTAGTGTCCTGAAGTTGCTTTAACCCAACCACTAAATAATGAGGACTCATTTGAACCTGGCGATACTCCTCTGCATCTTTTACTAACTCTGCCTTTCCTTGACTATAAAAGCGGGAAGAGAACTCAAGGTTTTGCCAATAATAGGTAGGAAGCGCTTGAGTACGTTGCTGTAAAAGCCAACGGTCACTCTTATCTTTACTTGGGCCTAAACCTAATACAATTGCGGTGAGTAATAACAGAGCTGAGATAATTAAAGCTATCCCTTTAAACTTAGGCACTTCTGCCCCCGCCCACGCATGAGCGATTAACAAGGCAACGGCCGGCACGCCAGGAAGGACATAAGCTGGCAGTACGTTTCCAGCAAAAGTGAATAATATCATTGGCGATATCATCCAACTGACAAAGAATTTTGTCTGCAGATCAAGCCCCTGGCCTTTACGCCATAGACGCCATAAAGCGCGAGGAATAAATAGAGTCCAAGGCAGTGCGGCAACAGCAAAGAATAGCCAAATGGTGCCTCTAGGCTCATCATGTGCTGTGCCATATAGATCGCCCTGCCAGCCACTATCAACAAACCTTAGCCAGTGCTCTCCTAGAATGAAATACTCAAGAAAACCCGGTGTAGCCTGCTCAGCCATCAGATACCAAGGTAGACTACAGAGCAACATCAGCAGTAAGCCCGACACAAGCGGCACTCTTTTAACCAGCTCTCGCCAAGGCTTAATAGCACCAAAGCCCCAGACTAACCATAAGGCAACGGCTAAGCCCATAAGAACGAGTATGACAGGCCCTTTTGCCAATAAACCTATCGCTAAGCCCACAAAGCCTAAATAGCCCCAAGACTTGTTACCTTGCCAGCACAGGTAAAAGCCAACCATAGCCAGCGTCATACCGACAGTCAGCGCCATATCTGTCATGACTGCACCAGCACTGACATAAAACACCACAGTAGAGGTCAGAAGAATGGCGACTTTAAGTGCTGATAACCCCAACGTTTTAGCAAAATGTGCGGTTAATCCGATAACCACGACTGCAGCCAACCAATGAGGGAAGCGCACAGCAAACTCCGAAACGCCAAATAACTCAATGCCAGTTGCACTCATCCAAGTATGCAGGGGCGGTTTGCCCCAGAATGGCACATCATAATTAAACAGTGGTGTTAACCAGTTGCCTGTTTCGGCCATCAGTCGGGCCATCTCACCGTATCGGGCCTCTGTCGTATCCATCAATGGATAGATAGCGAGTGATAATAGGCGAACAAGTAACAAAATACTCAACACCGCCATTAACGGGTTGGCGAGCAAGGCCTTACTTAATCTGTTATTCATCGGGTCTGGTCCAAGTAACTGACATTACTCTTTGGCGTTCTATCTCGACCACTGACTTGATGAGTCACATCACCTATCACGTAGATTGGCCGCTGTTTTACCTCCATAAAAATTCGCCCGATATACTCTCCCATCATACCTAACGCGAGCAACTGAATACCGGCTAAGCCTAATTGGATAATCATCATAGAGGGATAACCTGCAACAGCATCTCCCCAAATGGACGTTTTCACCAGCACCCAGATACCATAAATGAAAGCACTTAACGCAGTGAGCAAACCTGCCCAAGTCGCCAGTCTTAAAGGTTTAATGCTAAAGGAGGTAATGCCATCCATCGCTAGCCCTACTAACTTGGGGTAATTCCATTTAGTTTCACCGATAAATCGAGGGTCACGATCAAACAGTATCGTCACTTGGCTAAAGCCAGGCCAACTGAGGATCCCCTTCATAAAGCGGTTACGCTCTGGTAATGAGTTAATACTATCGACAACTTGACGGCTCAATAATCTAAAGTCACCAACATTTTCAGGCACCGCAGAGTCGGACATTGAGTTAATCACTCGATAGAAAGCAGCGGCTGAAAAGCGTTTAAACCACGACTCTCCATGGCGCTCATCACGCTTCATGTTGACAACATCAGCCCCATCTCTCCAGGCTTCAAGCATCTGCGGGATCAATTCAGGTGGGTCCTGCAGATCGGCATCGAGCAAGATAACGCAAAGGCCTCTTGCCTGCTCAAGCCCTGCCGTCATAGCAGCCTCTTTACCAAAATTTCGGCTTAGTTTGATGCATTGATGCTCACTTACTGATAAAGGGAGTTGCTGCACCAGTTGCCATGTATCATCGCTGCTACCATCATCGATAAAGATAATCTCCGATGTCACAGAAACTTGTGATAACACTTTGCTTAACCGTTTAAAGAGAGGCCTGATAACCTCTGATTCGTTAAACATAGGGATCACGACGGAAAGGCAGATTTGCTGCTTACCATCATTATCATTTCCCAACTGTGTCATACTTGTCTCCCGTACAGGCTAAAAGAGTAAATTACACTATACAGCTTGATACACAGGCTGTGAAATTATTGTCATCGACATTTCTTCTACAGTCAACTGACACAATTCTAAATTTTAACGGAGCTCTCATGGATAGAACAAAGATACTCGTCGTTGAGGATAATCAGGATGTAGCGGGGATCCTTGCGGACTATTTTGAAGCCCAAGGTGCAGAGGTAGATTTTGCAACGAATGGGGAACTCGGGCTGTCATTAGCACTAAATGGCACGTTTGATGTCGTCATTTTAGATCTTATGTTACCGAAAATGGATGGTTTAACTGTCTCCAATAAGCTCAGAGAGCAAGGGTGTACGACCCCGATCTTAATGTTAACCGCACTCGATGATAAACAAGATCTCCTTAATGGATTTGCCTCCGGTGCCGATGACTATCTAGCCAAACCCTTTGACTTAGATGTGCTTGATGTCAGAGTGACCGCTCTGCTAAAGAGACAGCAAGGCCGGGTTGCCAAAGGCGTCATATCTTTCGGTGAAGTGGAATTAAATACCGCTGAACATCAGGTGTTTAGACAGGGTAGAAAACTCGCTCTTACCCCTGCTTGCTATCAAATATTGCAACTGCTTATCAATAAAGCACCTAATGTCGTCAAGCGTGAAGAACTTATTGAAGAGCTATGGGGTGATATGCCGCCGGGAAATGATATTTTACGCAGCCACATGTATCAATTGCGCAATCAACTTGATAAACCTTTCGATCACCCAGTATTAGTCACAGTACCAAAAATTGGCTTTAAGCTCCTGCAAGATCCAAGCAGTGATACAAACAACGGCGCATGCTAATGAGTCAAAAAATTAACTCCTCAACAAAGACTTTTACCAATAAGCTAAGCCTGTATTTTAATGGCATAGCCTTATCAATTGGTGTGCTGATATTTATTTTATCTCAAGCGGGTCTTTACTGGCTTGAGGATGAGATTAATACGCGAAATTTAAACCAAAGTGTCGACTACGCCATAGATAAGTTTCAACGAGGCGCTGAATCTCCCTTAGCCATCGGCCCAAATATTGTTGCTTATGACTCAGTATCTGACATACCTAAAAATCTTGGTCAGTTAGGAAGTTTCCCCATTGGTTTCAATGCCGAAATCACTGATGATATCGCCCAAGATATGTTTTTATCCCATCAAACATTCCTAAAAGATGGGGTGAAACACTCGTTATACCTAACCATGGAGGCAGATAGTGTTGAGCTGACCTCAAAAGAGTGGCGCCACATAAATATTGCGTCACTGGTGGTCATGATTATCCTATATCTTGCCTTTGATTTTGCTATTTCCAAGCTATCAAAGCGCCTCGTTCAGCCTGTCGATCACCTTAGCTCACAGCTAAAATCTGATAATAAAAATAAAAGTTTTTCAGTCCCTGGGAGCTCAGCTTCAGAGTTCACTCAACTTGCTGACACATTAAATAGTTACCACCAAGAAAACCAACAACTTATCAAGCAAGAGCAAGCGTTTGCACGATATGCTAGCCATGAGTTAAGAACCCCATTAACCGTTATTCTTGGTGCCTCTAAGTTATTAAAAAGGGGCGGCGATCCTCAGTTTCAAACACGCCAAACTGAACGGATCTGTAAGTCAGCCATTGATATGCAAAATACGATTGATGCACTGCTTAGCTTAGTGAAGCAGGAGCAATCTAAAGAAAACAGTCAACCTAGACGCCTACATGCGGCAGAGATTGAACGCCTACTCGAATACCTAAAGCCGTTAATCGACTCTAAAGGCTTAACCTTAGTTTTAAACCTATTAGATGAACCCTTAATCCGGCCAAGTGAACCTGTGCTGAAGATGTTACTCAGCAACTTACTTCATAATGCGATTAATGCCACAGAGTCTGGTGAGATAACATTAACGATTAGCAGCAACTTGATTGAAGTCCGCGATTCGGGTAGTGGATTAACTGAAGCCGAACACTCTTCAAATGGACATGGATTGGGCTTGCAGATAGTTGACGCTCTTTGCCAAAGGTATCACTGGGATTTTAGCTTGGTAGAGGCTAGTGGTGGTGGTTGTATCGCCAGTTTATCTTTTCAAGATCAACAAGTAGCAAGTAAATTTACTTAGTGCCTGACCTATGCCTAGATAAGCTTTCAAAAAACTTACAATTACGCTTTTTAAGGGTGTATTCACGAACTGTTTTCCACTCTTGGAATAACGCGAAGGCAAAGGCACCAAATACGGTGATCATGATAATCAACCCCAGTGAAGTGATAAACTGAATCGCTATCATGGCGTTGTAATCAAATACAGTAGGGTCGAAACCGATCATAAATCCTCCGAGGTCGTTAAGGGCTAACAAGATGAATAAAAATTAAAATCTATTGTCATTAGCCTGAATCAAACTACTGAGCAAATAATACACGGTAATAATTAACCTTAGCTGAATAGAATTATTTTAATGAGAGAGAATATCAGGAAATATAAATGATATTTATTAGCAATTAAGTGTTCATTGAAAAATAAAAAACATAAGCCAATAAGACTTATGTTTTTTAAGTGTCTAGACCATTAAAAGGTCAAAGTTCAGCTTTTGTTTGAAGTCTTTGAGCATGCACAAGTTCTTGATCAAATACACCTGAGTTCACAGCATGCATTAACTTAGCTTTCATCTCTTCAACTTTTAACCTAGGTACTCTGAGCCGTGAACATCCATGGTGGATCTGCTCCATAGTCAGAACTTTCTTACCTAGTTTCAAGGTCAATATTCTAAAGTTATCATCATCATCTTTGGCATCATGCACCCGAGCGCGCTCTCTACACTCCTCTAACGTCAATTCCCAAATACGCTTTCGAACTTTATTGCCAGCACCATTGTTAACCATGGCGTACTCTTGAAAACACTCAAGTGAACTTTTATTGGCAGTCCCCATCATTATCCCCCTGCATTGAATAATTGATTGTTAGCCGTTGTTATTATCTTTACAAATAGTGCAGTTACCATACAAGCAAATACCTATTTAGATATAGGTTATATTCCTTATCTAAGACACTTGTCTACAGTGTTCATCTGCTAGTGTGACCAAGCTCAAGACGAGTATCTTAAAACAGTGATCTTCATAGTATTCAGGGTTTTGAACTCATTTTTCTACTAATCAGTCACCACCAGAATTAGTGCATTAATTCTAAACAATGACTGTTGTTAGTCCTGTTAGAATACAAAAAAGGCACCCTAAGGTGCCTTTGCTTTTGCAGGAAAACATTTTGGAGCATAAACTCCTAGAGCTAGCTTAAGTGCCTCTCTAGGAACTTAACAATTACAGAGTAAAACCGTGGTGACCCATGATTTTCTCTGGGCTATGACAAGTTGCACAAGCTTCCTTAGCATCTTTTGCATTACCCGCATCATTCACATCAACGATATGATCAGCATCTTTGTTAGCACCGAAATAGCCACCGTTGCTTCTAACATGCGACATAGCAGCATCAGACATATACTTCTGGTGACAGCTCATACAAGCAGCTACATCAGGAGAGGCATAGAAGGTTTCTACCACTTCATCTGCTGCAGGGCTCTGAGTGCTTGGAATCGCATGAGCTTGACCTGCATTACGACCTAATTCGAAGCCATACTTCAAGCCACCGTATCCCTCAGTTGCTGAGTGACAAGTAGTACAGTCTGTCTTAAGGATTGTACCGCTTCCGCCATGGCCATTATCATGTCCTTCAGCTTTATGGGCCTTGTACATGAAACTGGTAGACTTAAGTAAAGCCGCGCCATTGCTCGCTTCACCATTGCCCTTAAGGCTCTTATCGTTGGTATGACAAGCAATACAGTTCACACCATTTGAATCATGGTAGAACTCATAGCTATGACACCCATGACAAGATGCAGTATCAACAATCGGACGACGCTCACCAACAACGGCTTCAGCATCAGCTAACACTGTGCGGTAAGCAGGAGTCTGTACATAAGCTGGGTAAGCGTTTTCAGCATCGCAGCTAGTACGTTTATCAGTCCCCTCTTCGAAACAAACTTTTAGTACAGGTAGCACTTCAAGTGAACGTGTTGCTACATCTGCAGGGAAGTTGATAGTAACAGCAACACTTACCGTGTTATCAGCATTCCAAGTCGCTTTAGTCTCATCTTTGATATCGATTCGACGCTCACTGTATGGTGCTTGATTATAATCTGGGTAGTCTTTCTCTACATCCCAGCTAACAACCATATAAGGTTTGCTGTAACCTTCCTTATAAACCTCATCCTTAGCAACTAACTCACCATTGGCATCCATAACCTTCATATCAAACTTAATCAGGTTAGCAGCATCGATAGTCACATTACTGACTTCTACACTGTAATCTTTAGCTGCTTTATAAGGGTTGGCTGCTTGAGTATGTACCTCAACACTGTGACAGTCAGTACATGCAAATTCAGGGTTCTTATCTGATTTATGCTGTGCTGGTGAATCAGTGTGACAACCACTACATGCATTAGCATTGGCATTGGCCAGCCATAAATCTTTATCTGCTAGCTCTTCGTCTTGCACATGACAAACCGCACAATCCATAAATGGCTTAGTTGGGAATGCAGGGTAATCAAATGCATGGTCACCGCCGTAACCCGCGATTGTGTAAGGCATAGGAACAACGTTGCCTTCTGCATCTTTACCTTCACGCTCTGGTCCCATATGAATCGCATGTACCATATGGCCTAGCTCAACAGATACAGCATTTGGATCAGAGACAATACCGTTATGGCATGACTGGCAGTTTTCTAGATCAAGTCTACGACCACCGTGAGCCTTAAGGCTGTCAGGCTGATGACAGGTGTAACATGTCTCAAGCGTCACTAACTCACGAGTTTCAAGACCCTCTGTGCCATTGGTAGCAGGGATCCAATCATAATGAGCATTTTCAGCTAGCTCATGACCTGAGTCATATTCAAACTGCATCTCGATTGCAATACGTTGAGTCAGCGCAGCATCAAATACCACACCAGCAGGATCAACAGCTGAAGTTAGATTAGTACTGAATGTATAGGTATAGGTACCATCTTTATGATCAACTAAACACTCTGCACAGTTTTTTAGCTGCTCAAAACCTTGCTCGAAGGTTGTACCAGCATCATTAGTTGTTTCATTTAATAGTGAAATCCACTGCTTTAAATCAGATCCTTCATTGGTCTTTAGCTGGGCTAACGAGAAGCGGAAATCATGAAATTCATTTTCAGCACTCAGACCGTGTAGTCCTACACCCTGTTTATTTTCCAGATCGAAATCAACGGTAATGATACCGTCTGCATATGTCGCATTGCTGATACTCGCTACTGCTTCAGCAGCCATATCAATGTGAATCCCTGAAGTCCCTGGCTCACCACCGCCACCAGGCTGACCATCTTCGCCATCCTTGCCATCTTCACCATCGCTACAACCTACGACTCCCATAGTCATAGCAGCAGCGAGCACTAACCATAATTTACTTTTTTTAGTATTTAACATTGCTCATCATCTCCGTGGAGTTGTTCAATATAATTATTTTGTGAACAGAGCAATATTACCCACAAAGTGGTACTTAAAACTTGAGCAAGCTCAAAAAATCATTAACAAGTTATTTACCACTAGTTGCAATTATTAACAGCTGGAAACATTGGCAAGCAATAAATAACAAGTCATCTCTCCAAACATTTCAAAAATCATCGACGCAGCACTTAAAAAAAACATTAATCAATCATTCAAGCAAACATTTTGAAGAAGCTATTCTGCTCGACTATTAATTACTAAGAGAAAACTTCAGCTGCAGCTAGATTATTTAATATAAACTTATTCAAAAGACTATACAGATGTGTATACTCCACATTTATTTTACGTCCAGTTTGTCATAGTAAAAGTCATAACAAATATTTAGCTATAGGGGAGAACACTTGAAATACATTCAAGTTCCAATATTAATCATTGTCATCGCATGTTGTTCAATGATGTCAGGTGCCATCGCTCATGAGCATTCGAGCTCGTTACCTACCAAGCATAGCCTGCTACCCTTTTTTGAAACTGTTGAACAAGCTGAATTAAGAAGCTATACCTATGATAAAGCAATAGATGAAGCCAGTGAGGCTCAAGACGATTGCAGCTCAGAGCCTGAGTGCGATCAGCTCAGCCTATATGAGACAGATCTCGAGTATGCCAAAAGCGCCCATATAGACAAAAATGGACTGGATATGTTCGACATTCTTGGTGGGCCGGCTTACTCACCAGAGGGCGGTATCATGGCTGCCGTCGGTGGGCTCTACTCATTTAAAACCGATCGAAACCAAGCCGAGCTGCAACGTTCAAGCGTCTCTCTTTTTGGGGTCGGCAGCAAAACAGACGGCGGTCTAGGTTACGGTATTCGCTCAAAGCAAAACCTATTTTTTGATAATAATGCTATCCGCTATACTGGGCATTTTTTACTCGCTAATCAGAGTGAGAACTTTTGGGGGGTTGGCCAAGTTGCAGGTGAACAACGGGAGCCGTCCGATGACACACTATTAGATAAGATGTCACTGACCTATAACGCTAACTTAGATTTCCAAAACACCTATGGTTTCTATATTGGCCCTGCGATAAGAATTAAGTACTTTGACCCCGATCAGAGCACATTACCTCCATCAGCGATTGAAGATGAAAACTTCCAAGCATTCAAAGATAAACCACTTTCTATAGGGCTAGGATTTAGCCTCAACTATGACAGTCGAGATGTCACAGTTAACGCCTGGGAGGGACAATATCTTAACTTTGAATACATTAACTATAATCCAGCTTTTGGCAGTGATAACCAATATGAAAAGGTATTGCTTGATCATCGCTACTACTTAAGCCTTAACCCGGGACGTGTATTCGCCTTCTATAACGCATTCCAGTGGAGTACGGGAGATGTCCCTTATTATGATATGCCTACGTTAGGTGGCCAATCTTCACTGCGAGGGATTTATCAAGGGCGCTACCGAGATAACAGCACCATTGAACACACCCTCGAGTATCGCCACACCTTTTTACGGGGCAACGGCGATCTTTCTGCCCACGGTATGACACTTTGGGCCGGTATTGGCGCTATCGCCGGCACTGATACCGATCTATACCAAGCACTCCTTTATAGCTACGGCATTGGCTACCGCTATGAACTCCAACCCCGAATGAACGTACGCCTAGACCTTGGACTTAGTGAAGATGGAAATGGATTTTATCTGACGTTTACCGAAGCTTTTTAATTCCATTTCCGAGATATAAATAACATGAAATACCCAATATTGGCGCTCGCCGCCCTCTGCACTTTTAGTACTTCAAGTTTTAGCAACGAAGCCACGAATACTGAAAATATGGATTCAGCGACAAGCGATATAGAGAGAGAACAACCCGAGCACTGGAGTCATCTACCTTTTCTTGGCGAAAAAGCCAGAGAGCTTGGCTATGAACTGCCAATTCCAGTCGGGATGAATTTCTACTACAACACCCAATCAGTTAACTACGACGCGACAGATAACTTCAATTTAGGATTAGAAGGCACTGGCTGGCTTGGTAATATCAACAGCGATGTCGTTATTCCAGCAGAAGATGTGGTGATCACAGGTGAAGATCAAAGCTTCCAACTAAAAATAGATGCTTGGGTACTGCCTTTTCTTAATGTTTATGGCTTGATAGGGCATACAAAAGGGGAGAAAAATATCCTCGCAGATCTGAGTAATGCAGAAGGATTACCCGGTGGTGGCTTTGAAGGTGTTGTCCTGCCAATCCCTATCGACTATACCGCTTATAATGTGGGTTTAGGTACAGTTTTAGCCGGTCAAGCAGAGATAATTCCAGGTATGCACCCGTTTATCTTTACCGGTGTTGCCGCGTTTACTAACTCCTGGACAACCACAACCGACAGTAAAATCCAAACTTATATCGGTTCAGTGCGCGTCGGACAACGTCACGATGTCTACGGTGGTAAGCTTGCTGTTATGCTTGGCTATAATTACCAGCTAATCAATCAGAATGTTACCGGTAGTTATGTCTTTAATGTGCCCTCACCTAGAGGCGCACCAGGCAGCTTAACCGTTGATTACGATGTTAACTTGGTTAGCTCGCAGAGCCACAATATGTCGGTAAGTATGGTGTATGACTTTGGCCCAAATAATGAGTGGAATATCTTTGCTGAGTATGGATTCCTCAACTGGGATCAACTCATCGTATCGATAGGCCGTAGGTTCTAACTCTCGTCACTAATGTATGATCAACAAGGGAGCTCACGGCTCCCTTGATGTCTACAGCGACTCTTATCCCTGACGAGTAAAACGATATGATTGTATCTGCTGCTCTTCGCCTTTAATTTGGCTGAAGGTATCGACTAAGAACACATCATTACCAATGAACCTTAACTCTAAACGCATGTTATTACGCTCATCGCCATTTAAGGTTTGTCCCTGAACATTCACAGGATAATAGCTGTATCTCTGAGTGGTACCATCTAACTCCCCAGAAAATCGCATCTGCTCATTATTACTAAAATTCGTTTTTAGGCTATAACCATCATTTTGCGTATAGGCGAGTTTCACTTTTCCATTTAAAGCATGAGGTTCACCATTAACAGCGAGTTCGTCGAAATTAAGTTCGGCAGCGGTTGTTTTTGCAAGGCTACCTGTTGCCGTCCCATTAGCTTCAATGCGCTCACCATTGGCATCAAATGCCCAAATATCAACTCGCCATTGACCTGTAAACGTATCTAACTTATCCCAATTTTGCATCGCAGTGGCTGCTGGTGTGGCTAAAGCAGTATTGCCCAGACCACTCACGTTGATGTTTTTAGTCGCGTTTTCATTGCGGTGATCTTCTCTATCATTTTGGTAATCCGCTGCAGCACCAGCTGCAGCGCCCGTCGCCGCACCTACCATAGCGCCTTTGGCTGCAAGGCTTGCATCGCCCATCGCCGCCCCCATAGCTAAACCAACTAAGGCTCCACCAGCCGCACCAGTTTTCAAACCACGATTTTGATCTCGTTCACCATCTTCACCGGTACTCGCGCAACCACTCAGAACAGAAACGCACAATGCAGCAAGTAAACTTCTTTTCAAATTTGTCATAGTGTATTCCTCGACATAAAGCGGTACATTGGTACCAATAGGTGTGTATGGCTATCATTCAGTAAGTGTGATTATTTAACCAGATGCCATGCGTCCACATTAGTGCAAGCGAAGGATAATTTAATTAACACATGCCTAGGTCTTTTAGCCCCATTGGTACAGCATGGGTTCAGCTTAAGTTATTGAGTTATCAGCGAAGTCTCCAACAGGAAAATGAATCTGATGAAATACACAGGGATCGATGAGTACTTACTTCAAAAACGCACTCAACAGAACCTTTCTCAAGAATCTTTGGCGATCGCCTTACAAGAGTTCAGTTCACAGTTCTCGGAGTTAGATTCATTGACAATAAGTCGCTGGGAGCGAGGACGGGTCAGCCCTAACATTCGAAGGCAAGTAGCACTGATGGAGTTTTTTGGCGATGAGCCACACTTGCTACTCTCCAATCCAGATTTTGAGTTGAAACAGCTGCCATCAATGTCAGCTTTTCAGCAGATGTTAGCTCAGCAAACTAATTACAACCACCTTATGGGCGCCCACCCCTATATCCCTCAAGATGCCCTCAACTTTGAAAGGCTTAACAAGCATTGTGATAACCTGGCTCAAAAATTAGCTTGGGTATGTCACTACCATAATAATTTAACCCGACAGCGTGAGCCTTGGACTGCTGAGTTTTTATCTCAACTAACTTCATTTCCTTCTACTGAAGTGCTCTTCTATCAAATAGACGATATCTTGATGGGCCACTCCATCTATATACGTGTCAGTGAGCAGACTCTATCGGACTTGCTCACAGGGAGAATACAAGAAACAGATCTCACCACTCAAGACTTTATCGCTAAGGATAAGCCTGCTTGTCTGTTTATGTTAACGGCATATATTGGTGGTCGGCAAGTTGCCGAAGATTACTTGCTATATCTGGTATTCACTTTAGTTGAAAATCCGCTCAACCTATCCTTAGGATATAAAGCCCGTAGTGATATCGGCATTAAGTTAATGGATTTTCTTTCTGGGGAGCGTTGCGGGCAAGGTGAGCAATTAAAAGACCGTCTAGATGGCGCTAAATACCTCGGGAAACGTTATAGCTATATCTCGTTTAACGTACACAGATCCGATCTGCTTTCCAGCCCTTTGATGCTCAATGTTATGCGTAATCATAGTCCTAGCTAACAAGTGAAAGAGTGCCCATGCAGGCACTCTTATCAGGGGCAGTTGCTCATGACTCAACCGATATCATTCAATCACCACTACTCGATAACAGCAACTTTATAACCTAGCGACTGTTCAGTATCTTGGTATAAAGCTAATGCATACTGACTGCCATCAAATTGCAGGGTCTGTGACTGATATAGCAAGGTCAGATTACCATTATCATCCTCATGAACCACATTAAGCTCATAGTCCCCTAACGGTATAGTGAGATAGGCGATATCGGCAAGCTCTACCCCATCAATTTTATACTCCGCAGAATCTATCGTTTCACTGTCAGCAACAAAGTAAAGACTTAGCTCATCAAAGTCATCAACAAGATTGGCGAAGCTTATTTCACTCTTATAAGCCCTAGGCCTAAGGTCATGTGTTTGCGTTAATCCTTTTATCTGCCCCTCAGCATCTTGGTAAATCAGCATAGACTTACTCTCATCCTGATTGAAAGTCACTAGGAGGTTATTGGCTAATAATTGCTGCGATTCAGTGTCAGTAATCGTCACACCATAGTCATCGAAATCAACAGCCTGAAAGTCAGTGCTCTGACCGAGCACAATATCTTCCATTTCAACATTACTGCCGTTATTCGAGACCTTAACATCCACCGCACTATGCTCGCTGAGACCATTGAACACTCTAAACTCAGCATTAGCCTCGATATTGGCATAATTATCAGCACCAGAGGTGGAGTCCACATTATCTATCGTGACCTTAAGACTCCCTGGCCCAAAACTGTCTCTAATAATCAGCTTGTAAACCGTTTGTGAGGTGAGAGAAAGCGTTGCCGTTGTGTACACAGGCACTAAGGATCCAGGTTCGGTCAGGTAAACAAGGTAATCTCCAGTATCTAAGGTCACCCCTGTAGTACTGCCTTTATAGCTCAGGTTATCGAGCAAGGTGGCATCAATAAACTCACGGCCATCGACTCCGATATAGACATCAAACGAATCAGCTTGCATTGCAACATGCCCGACAAGCAGTTGCATCTTGCTGTAACTCTCATCTTCATTATCGTTAAACTCATCCATCTCAGTCGTCTGATAGCTGATATCGATAAATTCAGGCGAATGATAATCACCGATCAACATAAAGAGATGATGCTCACCATTATTTAAATCAACACTCCCCTGATAGCTAACCAACTCATCGCCTATCTCATCTTCGCCAATGATCTCCAAATCAAACTCACCCGTTGAATACGCATACTTAGGCATAGCATTGCCATATTCCACCGCGGTATACAGGTAATCATCTAATGACAAACTTAAGCTAGTACTATTAGCTGATGCGTTATAGAGCTGAATATAGCTCGCATCCGATGAACTCTCTTCATCATCAGAGCTACAAGCTGTAGCCCCCATTAGCATTCCTGTAAGTAGGAATGCATATCCCCATAATTTATTTTTCAAAATTTAACTCCCTTTGACACGCATTTGTTATCGCCTTTTTACTCAGGCGTTAATTATGACAAGTGAAAGCGGTCAAGAAGTGTCAAGCTAAGTAATAGTAAGTAATAGTAAGTAATCCTGCCTTTTGATTTGTTAGCCATTGAATATCAAGGTAAGCAAACAAAAAAAAGAGCACCTATTGGCACTCTTTTTTGTTTTTAACTGTCGTGAATAATGTTATTTAAATGAAGCTTAGAGTTTGCACCGCTAATCGACAACGCCAGCTATTACAGATCTATATAAACAACCCTACCCAGCTAAAATAACCATAAACTTATTCTGCAATGGCTCATCGTCTTGTTGACCATATTTAATCAAGAGATCGTCTTTGCCATCACCATTCAAATCTTCACTGGTGACCATGCCGCCATCTTGAGGAAGTTTTACACCAACTTTGTCACTGTGCTTAGAGAAAAGTCGCTCACTGTCGCCGCCAAGAAAAACCTCCAGCGTATCATCTCCATCCGACAGTAAAAGATCTTGTAAACCATCACCATTAAGATCGGCAAGCTTAACGACTGGGCTGCCGCTTTGGCCAGATGTTAAGCTAAAGCTTAACTCAACCTCTTTAGTCGCATTCGCATCTTCAGAAAACTGGCCCTCTTCATCCATCTTAAACAGATAAACATCTTGGTCTATGCTGCCAGAGATTAATGCACCAATGATTTGTGACAAGCCAATATCAAAACCCGCCACCAGTACTTCATCTTTCATATCGCTATCGATATCGATAAACTCAAGCCCAGTTAGCGTTCCATCGGCTCTTATGACACTGTTAGGTTTTTTGGGAAAGGTCAGCTTGCCCTTTATGTTTTCACCTAGGTATACCTCATAGTCATTAACTCGGTCGAGTACGCCTGAACTCTTGGTATAACGTACGACCATATCCGTCAGGCCATCATTATTAATATCCTTAAGCTCCTCCACTTTTCGGTAAACAAGATCGCTTTGATCTAACTGTTCACCATAAGCATCTCGCTTATTCCACCAATCCATACCGCTAATGGCCAAACGCACCGAACTGTAGCTAGCGATATCATCAAAACTACCAGACTCTTGCTGAGCATAAACCTCAAGTTCACCTTCACCAATTTTGACAATATCCGGTTTTCCATCCAAGTTTATATCTGCACTATAGACCTTTGATTCAGTGTAACGAGCACCATTATTATAAAGCCTAACTTGAGGCTTAATAGGAAGGTTTTGTCGCTTGAATCCGCCCTCACTCTGGGCAATAAAAAGCTCAACTTGAGAAAAGTCAGAGATAATAATGTCATCGAGTCCATCGCCATTAAGATCACGAATAAAATCGCTATCACTGATATGCGCTGGACGTGACTTTAAAGACATAGAGTGGATATCGGCAACGACCTGAAAGGGATTGAGCTTGTCACTTGGAACGAATTTATAGAGGTGATGACTCGAAGCAAACATCAGCTGCTGTAACTTATCTGCTTGAGCTGAAGATGCGTCATCACGTTGGGTTAAATCAAATCCCCAAAACTCGCCAGTCAGTTTGGTTTTCGATACCTCAGCATATTTACCGAGTGCTTTATCAAAAGCAAAAACACTCAGCCACTTTTGCTGCAAGCCATCCACACCAAACGTAATCAACTCTTTCCCATCGCTTGGTAATATATTGGCGGGTAAAATGGGATGAGTCAGGTTATAGGAGGCCTCAACATGATGAGACTCAAGTACCACTTCACTATTCTTCGAGGCTGCATGCGCACCAAATGATGCCACTGCAATCATAGGTGCCAACACTGAAAGTGCAACAAGCACCGATGAGCGAGGTAAACCGCCTGTTCTATTTTCCATCTGCCACTAACTCCATTTAAAGTCCCGATATGATCGCGATAACACTCATATTCTTGAGTGTCTAATCTATCGACTCTGAAAAAAAAAGAAAGTTCAGTTAATCAGATGTTACAAACTAATGGTTCAAATGAGGAGGAATCTACAAATAGGCGCAATATTAGCCTTCTTAACAGCATCGAGCTTTGATGGTCACCCTGCATTAAGAAAGCATTATCATTGCGCTTTAGTGGTCGCTATTTCCATACACGAGTCATCTCACGTCGACCTAAGGCGCCAGGATAGGCTTTCACCTTAAAGCCCGCCGCTTTTAAGTTGCGCTTAAACTGCCTATTGATTGCCGCAGTAGGAATATTCCCAGTTCCGCAGCATACCTACTTCCACGCCCGTGTCATCTCACGTCGACCAAGTGCTCCTGGGTATGGCTTTACTTTGAATCCCGCCGCTTTTAAGTTGCGCTTAAACTGCCTGTTGACTGCCGCAGTAGGAATATTCCCAGCTCCGCAGCATAGCTACTTCCACGCCCGTGTCATCTCACGGCGACCAAGTGCTCCTGGGTATGGCTTTACTTTGAATCCCGCAGCTTTTAAGTTGCGCTTAAACTGACCATTAGCGCAATAGGATACCAACATGCCGCCTGCTTGCATCACAGGAAACAGCCTATCGAAATTGTCTTGCTGCCAAAGCTCCGGCTGTTTACTCGGCGCAAAAGCATCATAGAAAACGAGGTTTATTGAGTCTGTATCACCAGTAAAGTCCTGCAACTTGCCATGTACCTTGTGCAGGATAAAACCTGGAATGATCTCCACATCACAATCCCAAGGCGCTTGGTGTAACTTATCGAACAGTACAGCAAGTTCAGGGGTAAATCCGGCCTTATAGTTAAGTTGAGCGACCACATCCATAGGGATGGGATACGCCTCAATAGAGGTAAATCGAATTGGCCTCTCTATCTTACCTGTTTGAGATAAAGCGCTTTTTAACGTCAAGATGGCATTCATGCCAGAGCCAAAACCTAGTTCAAGAATATCGACTCTGTTGAAGTCTGGAGAAAGAGCAGCAAAGCCTGCATCAATATAGACATGTTCAGACTCACTCATAGCACCGTTGTGAGCATGATAACTATCATCAAACAATGAACTCATCAGCGTATGAGAACCATCTTTTGTCATCTTAACTTCAATCTTATTTTCCACTCACTCATCCTACTTGTCGCTAAAGCAGCAGGTTGTTCGCCTGCAAAAATCATAATCATTCACTTGGGGATTATACCTGAAATTGTATCACTCTTGGTTCAATTGGCTTGCTATCAATGACAAGGTTCCCCTAGGCAGAGGCCAGCCCCCTTTAAGCATTACTGTAAACAAAAGTGGTAGGTTAACAATCTGTAAACAAGACGATTCATCGATAAGTACAGAAAAACAAATAACCACAAAAATACCTATTAAACAATAGGTTAAACAAGCCAGACTTTAAAGTGTTAGTTAGTAAATTTAACATCTGTCAGCCATTAAAAACTTCCCTTTGATAATCCCAACTATGTTGATAGTATCTGCCTATTCACTCGAGCCTAATACCACTCGGTATAACCATAAAAGTTTCATTTTCATCATCCTAAGTCGTTTTGGATACAGCCCTATGCCACACACAAGTCGCCCGACATTCCAAGGCAATGCACTTGCCGCCTTTGCATTTATTCTTTGGGGATTAATGCCACTCTACTTTCAGATGCTGCCTGGTGCAGATACCAATGAGCTGCAGGCCTTTAGGATCACTTTTTCAGTACCATTTATGCTGTTAGTGATTCTCGTTTTAGGAAAAAAGCTGCCCTCTTTAGCTGCGCTTAAAGCTGATAAGCGCTCGGTAGCCCTTTGTGGCCTCGCCGCAGTCATCATGTGCTTCTCTTGGTATAGCTTCACTTGGGCTATCACCCACGGGCAGGTCCTTGCCGCCAGTCTTGGCTTCTTTATTAATCCTTTATTTGCCATAGGGCTCGGGGTCGTGTTTCTTGGGGATAAACTGTCCAAAGCGCAATCACTCGCTGTGATATTAGGCATTTGCGGGATCAGTTATATGATCTTTAATTACGGCGAATTGCCTTGGCTATCTCTGTGTATGGGCGGATTTTTTGCGCTATATGGCTTATGTAAAAAGTTTATTCGATTCGACTCCATGACCTCTGTGACACTCGAGGCGGCGCTTCTTATGCCTATTGCACTAAGTTATCTACTTTGGCTAGGGCTATCTGAGCAAAGCACTGCTTTAGCAGGGCTATTTTCTGAAGTGCAAGCCTTTGATTGGCGACAACTCTTTCTGTATATGGGAACGGCTCCCGTGACCTTGATGCCGCTTATCTTTTTCGCACTCGCTATCAGCCGTACTAGCCTGTCTATGATAGGTCTAATGCAATATATCGAACCTAGCATGCATTTTCTTTTAGCTGTTTTGCTATTTAACGAGCATTTTGATCAAGTCAAAGCGGTCAGCTTCGCCTTAATCTGGACAGGATTATTGGTCTGTTCGTTAGAAGCTTTGCCAAAGCTTAGGCGCAAACATGCAAGTGTTAAATCATAAGAGAAGAGTCTTAGCTCTCCAGCCGACATAAGATCTCATCAACTACTTTTTGACTGAAGATCATCGACATATGCAGATAAACACTAAATTGTTTATTCGTCGCTATAGCCCAATATGAACGGCTAGGCGCTACGGTATAATCTATTGCAGCACTGTATGAGTGGAGCGAAAGTTCACTCAAACTAGCAGCCGTTTTATCGAGTAAGCTCAGTAACTCACTCTCGGGTCTAAGCTGCTTGAATGCTTTAGATGGATAGGGAAGGTAAGCCATATAACTGCCAAGATGTGGACTTGAGATAGTGAACAGGTGGGTGGTCCGCACGCTCCCCCCAAGTTGCTGCAGATAAAAGCGGGCAACTATCCCTCCCATACTGAAGCCGATAATCACAATTTTTTCATCTTCACCGAATTGAGCGATAATCTGTTGTTTAAGCTTTTCAGCCGCATACTCTATACCTTGCCCACCATCGAAGGGAGATAAGGTTGGCGTGAAACAGTCAAAGCCCTGAGACTGAAACTGCTTCTTCATCCACCCCATCACTTTGCCGGTATTGAATATGCCGTGGACCAAAATAAGCTTAGGTTTTTTCTCAATTATGCTCATATCTGCCTCGTTGAACATGTAAGTCTCATTTTTATCAGGCCCGACACCGATTTTAACGGGCTATTTTGTTATCATTACACTCAGGCAACTGCCCACCAACCCATATTAGCCATTTAACTGAGTTTTTTACCATGACCATCTCCGCATTATTAGCCACCGCGCTCGAAAAGCGTCACGATCTGCTTGCCCAAGCAAAAGAGCGCAATACAGATTGTTATCGGGTATTTCATGGCACTGTCGAAGGTATCAATGGATTAAACATCGACAGATATGGCGAGGCATGGTTAATTCAGAGCTTTCATCAAACCTTGACTGATGACGAATTAAAAGAGGTCAGCGACTCGCTCACTCACCTTGAGCCGTTACCCGTTATCTACAATGACCGCTCAGATAAAAACTCGCGTGTAATGAACAAGCTTGATGTCATTAATGATGATTTTGCTAACCAAGCCCAAGTTATGCATGAAAACGGCATCAAATTCACCTCAAAGCTGCGCCATGAAGGGCAAGACCCCTTGCTGTTTCTGGATATGCGTAAAGGCCGTGAGTTTGTTAAAGCCAATAGCCAGAATAAAACAGTGCTTAACCTATTCTCCTATACCTGCGGCATAGGCACCGCTGCAGCGGTTGGTGGTGCAACTCGGGTGATGAATGTCGACTTCTCATCATTTGCTCTGGCGGCAGGTAAAACCAATGCAGAGCTCAATGGTGTCAGCGATGTTTGTGAGTTTGTCCAAAGTGATGCTTTTCCTGCGCTTAGACAGCTGGCAGGGCTTAAAGTCGGCGGACGCCGTAACCAAAAGCTACCTAAATACCCTAAGTTACCCACAACACAGTTCGATCTGGTTTTTCTCGACCCGCCACGTTTTGCTAAAAGCCCATTTGGTATTGTCGATCTGATCAATGACTACCAAAGCCTATTTAAGCCAGCCCTACTCACCACCAAATCAGGTGGCACCATAGTCTGCTGCAACAATGTGGCTAAAGTAGATCGTGATGCTTGGTTTAACGCACTCGTTCGTTGCGTCGAAAAGCAGGGGCGTACGGTGAGCCAACATAACTGGCTAGATTGCCATGAGGATTTCCCATCATTTGATGGTAACCATCCACTGAAGATGGTCGCACTGACTATAGATTAATACCTATCAGATACGCCTACTCTGTACGCCTAGATGTCGTTGACCGCTAGGCGTTCTCTTATGTCTATTCGATAAATTTAAGCAGTCAAACCCGCTTTAAAAAACTGGCTGGTCACACGCAGCTCATAAAATAAGTGATTAAGTTGCTGCTGCTGCACGTCTGTATCGACTAATCTAGTAAGGGCACTGAGCGGTTTATAGATATTGTCTAAACACCAAATACGCCAGTGTCCCTCTAGCATATCATCAGACAAGGTATCTAACAGTAAGCGATACTCAGCCATATAGAGCAACCAAGCTTCCTCTTTGCTCCCTCCCATCCCTGCTTCCTCCATCGATAGCCAGATGGGGATCAAACCTGGGTTGTCAGACTCCTCAGCATAGCGAACCTTATGGCGTAGCATATTGATGGCAGGATCTTGACTGTCAAACTGTGGGAAACATCTACTCATAAAACGACTTAATGGGAATGACAACTCCTTGCATTAGGTCGTTTTCTTTTTAATGAGTCAACACAATTTACCTTAAGGTGCTTTGTCTATACCGCTTATTGTGATGCAGCCCACCATTGAGGTGGGCACTCATTGTCAACTCAAGCTAAACAGGTTAACACTCACCTAAGGCGTGACGATATTGAACACACCTTTTGGCTTATCTAATAACCTAAAGAATCCGATTAAATCTAACTTACTGCCTTGAATGTTCAACTCATCAGAAAACAGCAGATCACTCGCCCCTGCAGTGCCGATAATCAGATCAATAAACAGTTCATGGCTGATATTTAAGGTCACGTTGGCATTAGGCGCCTTGGCTGCTTTTTTATGGTGCAGCACTGAGTTTTTCAGCTCTAACACATAGTTTTCATTCAAGTCAGTGAAGGTAATATTAAGCAGGTAATGTTGACCAAACGCATCAGGGCCTATCACACGTGACGCCATAGATTGCAGAAAGTTCTCTACAGGAGATCGCAATAAGATCTGCTTCATAGAGACAAGATCGATCCCCTTCTCTGGCGCACCATGACGCAGTTCAAATGCAGCCGAGAGATACACATCGCGCCAGGCTGCAGATTCAGCCTGATAGCCAAGCTGATCATAGGCCTTAGCCAGCAGCGCTTTAGCTTGCTGATTAGTACTATCAGCAAAAACCAGTTTATTGAGCAGCTCTGCCGCCCAGCGATACTCCCCTGCAGCAAAGGCTTGCTCGCCATGGGTAAGCACAGCAGCGTTGCCGCCCATTAACTCAATATATTTTTGTGCCGATTGAGAGCTAGGCAGAGGGTCTAAGTTAGCCGGGTTTGCGTCATACCAGCCAAGGTAGGCCTGATAAACCGCCTTGGCATTATGTTTAGCGGTACCGTAATAGCCTCGACTGGCGAAGGTATTAGCCAGCGCTGGTGGCATCTCAATCGCTTCTGCTATCTCAGCAGGCGTCAGCCCCTGATTGAGCATACGTACTGACTGATCATGGATATATTTATAGGTATCTCGCTGCTTAACTAAAAAATCAGCAATAGCATCTCCACCCCATATCGGCCAATGATGACTGCCGAAATAGACCTTAGCCTCTTGCTGATTAGTGAGTGCCTCATCGATCGAGCGACTCCATTCCAGTGCATCCCTCACTTTTGCACCGCGTAAGGTATAGAGGTTATGCATGGTCTTTGAGACAAGTTCAGCGCCGCAATAAGCCTGATGCTGCGGTAGATAGAAGGTAAACTCAGAAGGCGCTTCAGTGCCTGAAACAATTTGAAATTCAAAGGGCACCCCATCGATAACCTTAGCCTCATCAGTCTCTACCGTAATAGTCGGAGATAAAATACTAAAGGTGCCAAAGGCAGGCTCTTTACCTAAGCCTGAATCGATATGACCCCGAGCCGTTCTCGGCAGCTGCTTACCATACATATACATAGCGCGGCGACTCATGGCGGTCCCCGCCATCACATTCTCACTGGTGGCTTCATGCATAAAGCCACCCGGCGCCACGACCTCAATGGCAGCAACCTCTTGCTCTGACAGTGTATCAAGCAAGCCCAGTGCTCCGCCAAAGTGATCCATATGGCTATGAGTAAAAATGATGCTAGAGATAGGTCGCTTGCCTAACTGTTCATTGATAAAATCCAAGGCAGCTTTGCCCGTCTCAGCGGTCGTCAAAGGGTCGACGATTATCCAGCCTTTTTTACCTGCAATAACGGTCATATTGGCTAAATCGAAGCCACGAAGTTGATAGATCCCCTCCGTCACCTCAAAGAGGCCATCGATATTGTTCAAACTTGCTTGGCGCCATAAGCTTGGGTTAACAGTCGCAGGTGCCTCCCCCTGAATAAAATCATAAGCTGGCCTATCCCAAATTTTCTTGCCCTGAGCATCAAGCACCACCAGCGCTGGCAGCTTGGCGATAAAGCCTCGACCTGCGTCGGTGAAATCTTGCTTATCTTGAAAAGGCAGCTGAGACATGAGCCCCGAGTTTACCGCTAAGGTGTGACTTGTTGCTGGTGTAAATCCATAAGCGTCAATAGCATCCTCAGTAACAGGTGTTACCGACGCTGCGGGGGCTGAGTCGACTGAGGGTTGGCACGCCACCAGCCACATTGCGCTTAACCCAGGCAATACAAGCTTGAGTCTACGCGCGACTTTTGTACCCATTTTTGCACTAATTCTTACGCTATTTTTTTCACTAAGCTTTACACTGGGGAGACGCTGTAAGCAGCAGTCCATTTTATTATGATTATTCGCCATCTTAGTTCGCTCTGGTATTAACAACTAGAGCCAACCTATTACACTAATGCAACATAGTAGTTATCATTTTCGGCCAATATAAACGTACGTTTATATTTTACTTTGTTCGCGAAAAGCGGCGGGACTGGCACCATGCCAACGATGAAAGGCACGGGAAAAGTTGGTCAAACTGCTATAACCTAATCTATCTGAAAGCAAGGTGATGGAGAGTTCAGTATTCATCAAGTAGTGATACGCCAGCTCTTGACGCTTTTGTTGGAGTAACAGCCGAAAGCTGCTGCCCTCAGCGTTTAATTTACGGCTCAAGGTCCGCTCACTCACATTGTACACTTGGGCCACTTTCTGAGCCGTTGGCTCACCAGAAGCCAACATGGCGTGAATAGCCTGGCTGGTTCTCTCCTGCCATTGCAGGGCCTGCATTGTATCTAAGTACTGCCTGACCTTAGTTTCATTTTGAGCCGCCAACTTGGGATTCCCCATCACAGTCGCTTGCTCAAGCATCCCTCTATCCATCCATAAGCAGTTCACTGGCTTATTAAAAGAGACAGGACAGGAAAAGCTAGAATGCCACGGCGTTTTATCTTTAGGCTCAGGACGCATCAACTCGACAGTTAACACGAATTTTCCATGACCCAAAATGAGTTCACCGTGATGCATTAAGGTCGCAAAAAAAGCATCTATCGACATAGGGCTAATATCCACGCCCGGCAATGGCATGATAGTAAAACCGAGCCTGTCTGGGGTTCTTTGTAGTGTAATTGCCGCAGAGTTACTCACCAATGCCGAGTAATTAGGTAGCGTCTCAAACGCTTGTGCCAGCGATGCTGATGTCATCATCAATAAACCAAGAGAGCGAAAATGCATTGGGTAAGCATATTGCCCAACAGTTAAGCCAAATGCTGATGACCCCGTCGCTTTGTCTGCCAAGTGCCAGAGCCGAGTCATATGCTCAATCGCAATTCTAGACTCTGGAGATACTTCTACATCCTTAAGGGATAAGCCTGCGGCGTCGAATACTTGATATGGATCGACACCACTGGCGCTCAAGGCTCTTGATATGGCAATAGCCCAGGCCGCAATCGTGCTGTACTTTGAGGGGCTCTCCATTTAAGGACTCTCCATAAACTGGGCTCTATTCACTATAAAGTAGGCCCAACTAATAGCATAAAAACTAGCTAGAGATCATCTAACTCTTGCTAAGTTAGCCATGACTAGGCCAAGTTTTTACCTCTATTTTCGATGAGATTAAATTTTGTACAACATAGATTGCACAGCTATTTAGGCAGTATTACTCAGTAAGCGTGTAACAAAGGAGATTTTTGCAGTATTGCATTGCGTCATTTTGTCTATTTAGACAAAGTATCAAGCTCTTTTAAGAATCAACAACGGCGCCTCACACGTTCAGGCTAACTTCCGCCGCTAAAAAAAATGAGTAACAACTCACAGCAGTAACCAGCGTGAACGCTCTACAGTGTTCAGTTCTACAGGCATGATGCTGAGATGACAACTCAGTATATTGGCACTCCCCCCTCAATAACGGCTGTACCCAATAGCCAGTAACGACATCTACTAATAGATAAATGCATAATAAAGCACCTCCCAAAGTGAGACATTTTGACACCAACAGCAGCGACATTTAGTCCAAACCCGCAAAACTGCAGAAAATTAGACATTAAAACCACAACAAATAAAAAAACCAGAACAAACAACCAGAAATCAAGCGATCAACCAGCATCAACCACCATTGCAATCCAAATGAGATCTAGCGCATGACGGACTTATTGTCAGTTTAGGTAAGTTTACGGATAATTTAATTAGAGCTTGTCTAGTATTTTTCACTCTGTAACTAAGCCTGATGAGTTTAACAAATAGAGTGAAGTGAAACTAAAACAAACTGTGTGAACCTGGGCAGCACTGTTGGATATGCTGCTTATTGATAACTATGAGAGGGTAAGATGAACAGACGTCAGTTTTTTAAACTGTGCGCAAGTAGTACCGCCACCTCGGCGATTGCAGGGCTAGGCTTAATGCCAAGCAGTGCAATGGCTGACGTGCGCGAGTATAAGCTACTTCGAGCCAAAGAGACCCGCAATAACTGCTGTTATTGCTCGGTGGGTTGTGGCCTGCTGATGTACAGTCACGGTAGTACAGGTAAAAATGCCGAGAAAGCCATTTTCCACATCGAAGGTGACTCCGATAACCCAGTAAACCGCGGCGCACTTTGCCCTAAAGGTGCTGGCTTAGTGGATTACGTCAACAGCCCTAATCGTAACCAGTTCCCTGAAGTCCGTGAGCCTGGCTCCGACAAATGGAAGCGCATCAGCTGGGATGATGCATTCAACCGCATCGCTCGTCATATGAAAGATGACCGTGATGCCAACTTCATCGAGAAAAACGATGAAGGCCAAACCGTAAACCGTTGGCTATCTGCAGGCATGATGACCTCATCAGCACAACCCAACGAAGGCGCGTTTATTACCCATAAATTTGCCCGTTCTCTTGGCCTAGTGGCCATCGATACTATTGCGCGTAACTGACACTCCCCAACGGTAGCAAGTCTTGCTCCAACATTTGGGCGCGGTGCCATGACCAACCACTGGATCGATATTAAGAACTCAAACGTCGTGGTGATCATGGGCGGTAATGCCGCCGAAGCACATCCGGTCGGTTTCGGCTGGGTTACAGAAGCTATGGAACACAATAACGCCAAACTGGTTGTTGTTGACCCTAGATACAACCGCAGTGCAGCACTATCTGACTGTTACGCCCCCTTGCGTAGTGGTACCGATATCGCGTTCCTGCTAGGCCTAAGTCGATACCTTATTGAAACCAAACAAGTGAACTATGACTATGTAAAGGCGTACACCAATGCCAGCTACATTGTCCGTGAAGACTTCGAGTTCAATGAAGGTCTATTTAGCGGCTTCGATGAGAAGACCCGTACCTACGACAAAGAGACCTGGCACTACGACTTAGACGAAAATGGTTACGCCAAAGTTGATGAAACTCTGTCTCATCCACGCTGTGTGTGGAACCTGCTGAAAAAGCACGTCGATCGTTACGATTTTGAAACCGTCAGCAATATTACAGGTACCCCTGTTGAAGATTATGAGAAGGTCTGCGCCCTAATCGGTAGCACCCATACTCATGATAAAGCAGCGACCTTCATGTATGCCTTAGGTTGGACTCACCACACTAAGGGTGCACAAAATATTCGTTCTATGGCGATGGTCCAGCTACTACTGGGTAACATCGGCGTACTTGGCGGTGGTGTTAACGCACTACGTGGCCACTCGAACGTACAAGGTGCAACGGATATGGGTCTGCTATGTCAGGCACTACCGGGTTACCTTAAGCTGCCTAATGATAAAGATACCGACCTTAAGAGCTATCTGAATCGTTACACCCCACAACCACTGCGTCCGGGTCAGACCAACTACTGGTCAAATTACCCTAAATTTTTTGTCTCGCAAATGAAGAGTTTCTGGGGCAATCACGCCACTAGCGAAAATGATTATGGCTACGACTGGTTGCCTAAATGGGATCTCCAGTATGACTTCACCAAGCACATCGACATGATGTACAAGGGTGAGGTTAACGGCTACTTCATTCAGGGCGTTAACGCGATTAACTCCATGCCAAACCGTAACAAGACTTTAGCGGCATTCTGTAAGCTCAAGTATATGGTTGTGATGGATCCGTTAGCGACAGAGACCTCTGTGTTCTGGGAAAAAGCCGGCGAGTTTAACAACGTCGAGCCAAGCGAGATCCAGACAGAAGTATTCCGTCTACCCACTACACTGTTTGCCGAAGAAGAGGGCTGTATCGTCAACTCTGGTCGTTGGATGCAGTGGCACTGGAAAGGCGCTAATCCACCGGGTGAGTCTAAGCCAGATGCCGAGATTTTATCGGGTCTATTGATGAAGCTTAGAGCCCTGTATGACGACGAAGGCGGTGTACTGCCAGAGCCTATCCAAGCCGCTCACTGGGCTGGATACCACGATAAAATGTTCCCACATGGCTTTGAAGTCGCTAAAGAGCTTAACGGTATCGATCTGAAAACCGGTAAGCAACTCAATAGCTTTAGTGAACTAAAAGATGACGGTAGCACCGCCTGTGGTTGTTGGATCTACTCAGGTTCATGGACCGAAGAGGGCAACATGATGGCCCGCCGTGATAACACGGATAAGTCAGGTAAAGGTATTACCCCTGGCTGGGCATTCGCATGGCCTGCAAACCGCCGCGTACTGTATAACCGCGCCTCAAGCGATGTTAATGGTAAGCCGTGGGATCCAAAACGTGCAATTCTCGAGTGGGATAATGGCAAGTGGCATGGCATAGATGTGGGTGACTTCAATATGAAGATCTCTCCACAAGAATCAGCCCATCCATTTATCATGCAGCCAGAAGGTGCAGGACGCTTCTTCGCCCTAGACAAATTGGCTGAAGGCCCGTTCCCTGAGCACTATGAGCCGGTGGAGTCACCAATTGGCACTAACCCACTGCACCCTAACGTTATCAGTAACCCTGCAGTTCGTATGCTAGACGGTGTGGCTGAAACCTTAGGATCGCACAATGACTTCCCCTATGTCTGTACCACTTATTGTGTGACAGAGCACTTCAACTTCTGGACTAAGCATTGTCGCCTTGCGGCTATCTCTATGCCTGAGACCTTTGTTGAACTCGATGAAGTGTTAGCTAAAGCGAAAGGGATCAACAACGGCGATTGGGTCACTGTGAGCTCTAAGCGTGGTGAACTCAAGACCAAAGCGCTGGTGACTAAACGTCTGCAGCCGCTGAAGGTCAATGGCCAACTCGTACACACTGTCGGCTTGCCACGTCATGGCGGTCATAACGCGCTGACTCGTAAGAGCACCAGCTGCAACATTTTGACCACTGAAGTGGGTGATGCAAATACTCAGGTGCCTGAATTCAAGGCCTTCCTGGTGAATGTTGCTAAGGTTGAGGGAGTCTAATCATGTCTACACAAGATATCATTTTAAGCTCAGGTACCTCTTCTTTGACACCTGCAGCTCAGGTAAGAAAGAAGCTCAGCAAGATAGCCAAGTTATTTGATGCAACTAAATGTACTGGTTGTAAAGGTTGTCAGGTGGCGTGTTCTGAATGGAACGATCTTCGCGCCCCAGTTGGTGAGTTTACCGGTAGCTACCAAAACCCAGCCGACCTTTCATCAGAATGTTGGACGCTGATGAAGTTCAACGAAGTCACCGATGATAAAGATAAGCTACGTTGGCAGTTTACCCACAGTGGCTGTATGCACTGTGAAGACCCAGCCTGCTTGACCGCCTGTTCAACCAAAGGCGCAATTGTTCAGCGCGCCAATGGTGTGGTGGATATCAACTCAGATAAGTGTATTGGCTGTGGCTACTGTGTGACAGCTTGCCCATTCGATGTGCCTAAGCTCGATAGCATCGATCAGAAAGCTTATAAGTGCAACATGTGTTCAGACCGACTGCAGGTAGGCCAAGAGCCAGCCTGTGTGAAGTCTTGTGTCACGGGCGCACTAAGATTTGGCACCCGTGAAGATATGCTGTTTATCGCCGATCTTCGTATCAAAGAGCTGCATAAGCGAGGCTTCACCAAAGCCGGACTATACAACCCTGAAGGTGTGGGTGGCACTGGCATGATGATGATCCTTCATGATGTCGACAAACCAGAAAGTTATGGCTTACCCGCCGATCCCAAGACCAGCGTGCCGATTAAACTTTGGCAAGATGTGGTTAAGCCATTGGGCGCGGCAGGTATCTTGGCAACGGTGGCAGTGGCGTGTGTGCACCGTATCACTGTGGGTCGCAATCTCGTAGACGAAAGTGATGTCGAAGAAGATGAAAATCGCGAAGCGATTGATCACAGCCATCCAACCTCATCGGATAAGGAGTAACGTTTATGAATAAGCCAAATATGATTATGCGTCACACCCTGTTCGATAGGCTTTGCCACTGGTTTATTGTGGCAACTGGGCTTGTAACCTTTCTAACAGGGTTTGCCTTCTTTTTCCCATCTTTTCAGTGGTTAGGGGCTATTGCGGGTACACCGCAAATGGCGCGCTTCGTTCATCCCATTGCCGGCCTGATGATGTGTCTGCCGCTAATGTTGATGCTCGTGCGTTACTACCACCATAACAAGTGGGAAAAGAACGATCTGAAGTGGATGCTAGCCATCAAGGATGTGATGTTTGAGAACGAGGACAAGATCCCCGCCATCGGTCATTACAACCCAGGTCAAAAGGTACTGTTCCGCACGTTTGTGGTGACCTCTATCGTACTCACGGTAACTGGCATCATGATGTGGCAGCCCTACTTTGCCCCATATTTTGAATCCGCCGCAATCCAATGGGCCATTCTACTGCACGCCGTTTGCGCGGTGATCATGTTTATCTTCGTGATCGTGCATTTCTGGATGGCAACTTGGGTGGAAGGCTCCGTTGCAGGCATGTTATATGGCAAGGTTTCCCGCGCCTGGTGTAAAAAACACCACCCTAACATGCTCAAGGATCCTGAACTAAAGACTATTAAGCAGGAAAAACACTAATTATGAGCACAGCAATACTGGATGCTGAAAAGATCCCAAGCCAAAATTTGGCGATCAAAACAATGATCCCAGCCGATCCACGATCGGTCTACCAATTCAGGGCTACAAGATTGGCAGAGCTAGCAGAAGAGTCAGGGCTTCCTGAGTACTTTCAGCTACTAACCTTAGTCGTTAACGCCCAGAAAAAGGTGGCCACACCAACTGAAACATCCGATGAGAGCTGCTTTGGCCCTAAGCCAGAGTTCGACTTAGCATGCGCTCATCCTATGGCTCAGGGACATTTTGACTGGGGGAATTATTGGCAGTCGGTATTGCTGGAGCTGATTAGTGAGCTCATGCCTAAGCTCTCCACTAAGAGCCAAGCTGAGCTGATAACTGTGTTGAAGGATCTAGCTGTCACTGAAACGGCGACTTTACAGCAATATGCCAAGTCGATGTTGCTAGGCAAGTTTGCCGAGGTCCCGGCTAAATACACCCTGTTTATCTGGGCTTCTTTGGCTGTTTATTGGTCCCATTGGGCAACAGGCGTAGCGAGCGAGTTGGCGAAGACTGATGAAGGTCATAAGACCTTATGCCCTGTTTGCGGTAGCCATCCTGTGGCGAGCGTGATCAAGGAGAAGCCACGCGCTGGTTTACGTTACCTGCACTGCAGCCTATGTGAAACCCAGTGGCATCAGATCCGCGCCGAGTGCACCAGTTGCGGTGAAGACAAAGGGGTTTTCCTCTGGTCTGAAACTGAAACTAAGGCGCCGGTTAGAGTCGAAAGCTGCGACACCTGTAAGGGATACACCAAGATGTTGTTTACCGATATCAACCCTAAGCTGGAAGTTGCCGCGGACGATCTCGCCACCCTGATGATGGATCAACATGTCGTCGAGCAAGGCTATTTAGCGACAACTGTGAACCCGTTATTACTGGCTCACGAACAGTAAAATCGACAAGCGCTGCAGACTCAAGCTTGAGTCTGCAGCGCTTTTTACTGTTTTGATAACAACTGACTTTAACTTTAAGTAACTGAATCTGATGACCCAAGCTATCAATACCACAGCCGCCCTATACCGCTCTCTACCAGCCATGGATAACCTGCTGCTGAACAGTACAGTATTAAAGCTGCGGCAGGAATATGGTGAGGCTTGGGTAAAGCAGCAACTTAGCATGCTGCTTAATCAAGCAAGAGCCCATATTGCCGAGCGAGAGGTGTTACCAAAATTTTGCGCAACCCATGACACCCTCATTAAAACGTTATCCGAGCAATTATTAGCAGCCCAGCGTCATAGCCTGCAAGCGGTATGGAATCTAACCGGCACAATTTTACACACTAACCTTGGCCGCTCTCAACTTGCCGAAAGTGCCATCTCTGCAGTCACTAAGGTGATGCGCTACCCCACTCCGCTGGAATTTGAGCTTGAAGCTGGCAAACGTGGTCATCGCGACCAAGCGATTGGAAAAATTCTCCAGCAACTCACTGGCTCCCAGAGCTGCTGCCTAGTGAACAATAACGCTGCCGCTGTACTGCTGATGTTATCCAGTGTCGCTGCGGGCAAAGAGGTGATTGTCTCGCGGGGTGAGCTTGTGGAGATTGGTGGTGCATTTCGAATTCCCGATATCATGCGCCAAGCTGGTTGCACCTTAATAGAGGTCGGTAGCACCAACCGCACTCACCTTAAAGACTACCAAGAAGCCATTACCGACAACACCGCAGCCATTATGAAGGTACACACCAGCAACTATCATATTCATGGTTTCACCTCTGCGGTAGATGAAAAAGCATTAGCACAGCTCTGTCAGCAACATAAGCTGCCGTTACTGTCAGACTTAGGCAGCGGCGCGCTGACCGATCTTACCGAGTTTGGGCTCGGTGATGAGCCTACGCCTCAGAAAATGATCCAAGATGGCGTTAACTTAATCAGTTTTTCTGGCGACAAATTACTTGGCGGCCCGCAAGCAGGGCTAATCGTTGGCGATTCTGAGCTAATAGAAAAACTACAGCAGCATCCGCTTAAGCGCGCACTGCGTTGTGACAAGATGACCCTAGCAGCGCTTGAAGCCACCTTACTTCTCTATCGCAACCCAAAAGCACTCAATGATGAGCTACCTATGCTGCGTAAAATGTCCAGGCCAGTGGCAGAGCTAGAGCAACTTGGGCAGTTGTTGATGGTTGAGCTTCCTGAGTTCTTCGCTCCCCACTTCAATCTGGCCATAGTGCCGACACAGACTCAAGTCGGCAGTGGCTCACAACCTGACACCTTACTCGAATCATTGGCACTCACCTTTACCCCAACCTCAAAGAGTCTATACCCAGTGCATCAACTGGAGCAGAAATTTAAGCAGAGCCCACGCCCCATTATTGGCCGAGTGAGCAATAACCAATATTGGCTCGATTTAAGGGGGTCTGAACAAGAGGTGCGCTTGATCAATGCACTGAGAGAAGTAGGCCAGAAATTATGATCATTTTTACCTTTAGGCCTATCGTCACTTTGCTAGTTTCAACAGGGGGCTCACAATGATCATAGTCACTGCGGGGCATGTCGATCATGGGAAAACCACACTACTTCAGGCGCTCACAGGCACAGATGCCGACAGACTGCCGGAAGAGAAAAAACGCGGCATGACAATCGATCTTGGCTACGCCTTTATGGATGTGAGTCCAGATTGTCGCCTCGGCTTTATCGATGTTCCCGGCCATGAAAAATTCATCAGCAATATGCTCGTTGGCGTCAGTGGTGCAAAGCATGCCATGCTCGTCATAGCCTGTGATGATGGCGTAATGCCGCAAACCGTTGAACATCTCGATATCTTGAGGCTGCTTGAGCTGGACAACTTAATTGTTGTGCTTACCAAAGTCGATCGCATTGATGCAAGGCGCCTTAAAGAGGTCGAGCAAGAAACCCAACAGCTATTGGCAAGCTATAACGGCAATGTGAGTGGACTATTCGCAGTTTCATCCATCACAGGCAGTGAAGTTGAGACACTAAGAGAGCATATTAAGCAGCTTGTCATTAAGCAAACTGCTCAAGCCTCAATTCAGAGCTTTAGAATGGCAGTCGACCGTGTCTTTAGCGTCAAAGGCGCAGGCCTTGTTGCCACGGGCACTGTGGTGAGTGGCGCCATTGAGCTTGACCAAAAGCTCTACTCGTCCACCCAAAACCAAACCCTGAGAGTTCGTAATATACACAGCCAAGGACGCCAGTCTCTAGCTGCACATGTTGGGGATAGAGTCGCATTAAACCTGACTGGCGTCGACTCTCACTCAGGCTTAAATCGAGGTGACTGGCTAACATCGCTAAAACCAGCGCCCCCATTAGATAGAGTGACCGCCATTTTTGATGGCCAGCAAGGTATTAAGCACTGGCAAAGTGTCCATGTCTATCATGGTGGCAGCCACAGCATGGCAAGAGTATCACTACTTAAATCACTGCAACAAAACCGTGCATTAGTCGAATTACAACTTGAACAAGCACTCGCACTCACCAAGCAAGATAGAATAATCATCCGTGATGCCGCAGCGACTAAAACCTTAGGTGGCGCACAGGTGTTGGAGCTAACAGTGCCAACTAGGGCCAAGCGGAAACCTGAGCGGCTCGAGTATCTTAGCCAACTTGCAAATTGCCTTTCACCGACCAGTGCACTGCAGTTCCAAAGCCGCTTTAAACCTGTGCTAATCACTGACTTCTGTTGGAGCTGGCAACTCAAAGATAAGCAGCTGAAGCAGCTATTTTCGCAGCTTCAAGTGGTGAACCTTGCAGGATACGCGCTTCACCCTGAGCTTTTAGTGCTGATAAGGGCTCAACTGTTGTCGATTATCGATGAATATCATAGCCAATACCCAGATCAACTTGGCTTAGCGATCAGCCGAGTTCAACGCATGAGCCATGGTAAATATCCCTTTGAGATTGTTAACAAGGTGATTGCTGACCTATGCCAGCAGCAAACACTGAAGATGAGCCGAGGTTTAGTTCACCTCCCTAAACACAATATTGAGCTAACAGAGCAAGAAACCCTGCTGTGGCAACGTATCTCCTCCCAGTGTGAGCAAGCCAATGCGCCACTTTGGGTGACTGATTTTGCCATGCTAAATGATGTCACGCCAAAATCGATGCGCCACTTTTGCTACAAACTCGTCCAGCTAGGTTTTCTTACCTCAATTTTAAAGGACAGATATGTCATATCAGAGTCAATCTATTGCTATGCAGAACATATTCGCAGCCATATTCATAATCATGGCGAAATAAAAACGACTGAATTTAGAGAACTCGTTAAATTAGGAAGAAAGGCAAGCATTCAGATATTAGAGTTCTTCGATAGAAGTGGTTTTACAAGTAGAAAATATGGCAGTAACAGCCGAGTTATTCGTGATAACGAATTATTTACCAGAGAAGAAATTTGGCGGAAGAACATAGGAGTTGAACCTACCCAGGACTGCTGGCAGCCCTACCCGGATTTGAAGTCCGGACGCCTCACCGGAGACGACGTTCTTCCTCTTGAACGAACTGGATAATAAACAGAACCATATTCATAAACAAGATAATTAATTTATTAAAATAACATTTGTGACAGACAGCAATAATTATAACAAGCGTTATTGACTAGCTATAATTTATTTAAAGGAAATATATATTATGAGTTCAATTCAAAATCAATTAGACAATGTAATTGAACAGAAAACTGTTAGATGTTTCAGAAATTTCAGAGAGTCAAAAATTATAGAATCAGTCGCATCTGAAGCTAGGGTTGCCTTAATTTATAATGGTATTTCACATACAGTAATGATGGCCAGCCCTGCAGATCTTGAATGTTTCGCCATAGGTTTCACCCTGTCTGAGCGCATTGTAGAGAAGATGTCTGATATAAAATCTATCGATGTTGAACCTAATAGTAGTGGGGTATTGATACATATTGAGATCACCAATAGATGTTTTATGGCCTTAAAAGAGCAGCGTAGAAATATGGCTGGTAGAACGGGCTGTGGGCTATGTGGCGTCGCTCAACTCGAACATGCAGTCAAGCCAATAACACGTGTCGATAATAATAATGAGTTCAACATTAACTTATTGCCACACTCATTAGAACAATTAGCTAAAGTTCAATCTATGTTTAATATCACTGGTGCCACACATGCTGCAATATCACTATCTGATAACGGTGACATTATTTCAAGTTATGAAGATATAGGCAGGCACATCGCACTCGACAAATTAATTGGTTCTTACTCAAAATATAACAAACCAAGTCCTTCTGCTATTATGTTAACTAGCAGAGCCAGTTTTGAAATGGTGCAAAAGTCTGCCAGTGCTAATATTGAAATCATATTTGCAATATCAGCAGCGACATCTTTAGCAATAGAACTCGCTGAGCAATCAAATATAACTTTAGTTGGTTTCTGCCGTAATAACAGAGCAACAATATACACGCATCCTCAGCGCATCACCTCAACAAAAATCAATAAACTTGTTGGTATTCCAGCTTAAAGACCTTATTGGCTAATCGCTGAGTTTGTTCGGGGCAATGTGACACCATCACCATGGTATATTGCCCCTTAAATGACTCCAGCAACTCCTCTATCACTTGTGTATTTAGAGGATCTAGCGAAGCCGTGGGCTCATCTAATAGGAGTAATTCCGGCTCAAGTACTAAGGTTCTGGCTAAGCATAACCTTTGCTGCTGCCCGCCAGAAAGTGAGTATGCATCCCCATTGAGCCTGTCTTTGACCTCATCCCATAATCTCACCTGCTGTAACACCTTTTCACAACGCTCAATAGCTGGAGTTGATTTGAGCCCAGCGACAACCTTCAATGGCAACAACAAATTTTCGATGATGCTACCCGGTAACAGGTTAGGTGTTTGAAACACCATCCCCACCTTTCTGCGAAGCAGTGGCAAATATTGATGAGTAAGCTGACTGATATTGAGCTCTCCTTCGGTCAACTTCAGCCGAATATGACCATGCATATAATGCTTGTCGAAACAGTCATTAAGCCGGTTTAATGCCCTTAACAAGGTTGTTTTTCCACAACCTGACGCACCAGTCAGCATATGTAATTGGCCTTTATGGAGTTGCAAATTTACCCCTTTAAGGACAGCTTTATCGGCAAAGCCGATATCTACATCTTGGAATAAACCTATGATCTCGCCGTCGCCAGCCTTATCTAACATGTGTCACCTTTATTACTGTTTGAGAGCCTAGTAAACTTAGGTCGTTTGATACTGGCGGCGAGTAAGGTAAAGACTGTACTCGTCACCATAAGCAGTACCAATGCTGCACCAAAGGCCATATTGAGCTCTTGCTGGGATTGATATTGAGCGCTGTAATAAAAAATAGTAAATGGCAAAGCTTCAAATCGTTCTAAAAATCCGCCTGGCAAACCTGCATTTGCAACGGCCCCGGTAAGCATTATCACAGCAGTATCTTCAGCCGCTCTACCTATCGCCAGCATGAGACCACTCATAATGCCATTTTTAGCTTGTGGTAAGAGTATTCGATAAGTCACTTGCCACTGCGTCAACCCTAATGCAGCCCCTGTTACAGCTAGCTGTTTAGGTAAACTCGTTAATGCATTTTGGGTCGCACAAGCGATGTAAGGTAATATGAGCAAGGCTAGACAAAATGCCGCCAGCAATAGGCTCGCATTAGCCTGTGGGAACACACTTGCCCTTAACAGTAGTATTAAGCTAAAGCCAAACAACCCCATTAAAATCGATGGGATCCCTGCCAAAATATCAACAAGCGTACTCAGTATTTTCTGAGCGGGTTTATCCGGTGCACTAGCGAGCCAAATGCCGCAGGCAACACCTGGCCCAGAGGCTAAAGAGACGGCAAGTATGACAACGGATATAGAGCCGACACAGGCGGGCCATATCCCTTCCCATACAGGCTTTTCCCCCAAGATTGCAGCAAGAGGGGGGGTATCACCAAAAAAGAGCTGAAAATCTACTATCGGTAAGCCTTTAAATAAAATAAAGCCAATCAATATCAGCATGGTAATCAATAGTAAAAAACTACAGATATTGCCCCAATAACGTATCCAGCGACTCATTTAGCGGCTGCCAATCTTGTTCGCCCCACCAAGTAACGCGACAATATACTGATACAAGCACTACTCATTAATAGAATGATCCCAGCAGCAAAGAGTGAGTTGTAAGCTTGGCTACCTTGATCGGTCGCTATCACTAAGGCGATATGCGCAGTTAAACTTCGAATGGCATCGAAGACTCCCGAAGGCAACTGAGTGGCATTCCCCGCAAGCATCAAGGGCAGCATGGTGTCACCTATCGCTCGGTTAAACCCAAGCAGTGCTGCACCACATATATTCACCTTACAGTGAGGTAAAATCACATATAAATAGGTTTGCTCAGGGCTCAAGCCTAGCGCTTGCGCACTTAAGGAATGCTGCTGCCATAAAGGCCGGGTAATATTGTCTAAAATGATACAAATCACAGGTAAAATAAGTAGCACTAGCATGCATATAGCTGCAAATAGGCTATAACCAGAACCTAACTGAAAGGTATTACGCAATAATGGTAATAGAATAAAAAGCGCGGCTAGGCCATATACCACTGTCGGTATAGCGGCCATAAATTTGAGCATAGATTGTAAGCTACAAACCAACCAACGTTGTCGTGATAGCAAACAAAAGCTATTCAATCCTATGGCGATAACAAATGCCAGCGATGCAGAGATTGACGCTAGCAATATTGTGCCCAAGACCATAGCTAAAATGCCGAAGTGTCCCTGCTCTGGTCGCCAGGTGAAACTGAAAACTTGATTGGATTCACTGAAAAAAACCGGCAAAGAAAACCAAATCAAAAACCCAAACACTGCAAGCAATATTAGCCCGCTGACAACCACTAAGGTTATCAACAAGCCTTGCATGCAGGTGTTTTGCTTTAGTAAAAGCTTATAGTTTGGTATCAAGTGCTATATAACCAGCAGCCTGTATGTGCTGCGCACCTTTCGGGCTATAAATATAATCAATGAAAGCTTGAGTTAAACCACTCGGTGCTCCCTTGGTATTCATATATAAACGGCGGACAACAGGGTACTCTCCAGAAGCACAAGCCTCTTGGCTAGGTGTGATTTTATTGTAAGTTGGCGCTTTGACCATATCATCAATGTAGCCAACACTGCTGTAACCGATCGCCCCTAAATCTTGTGATACAGCGGTTTTCATCGCCCCATTAGATGGCACGATATTAGCGCTTGTTGCGAGTGTGGCACCTTTTAATAGTTTCTTGCTAAATACTGAGCGAGTACCACTCGCCTCATCACGGCTAAATAGATGTATCTGTTTATCTTGGCCGCCCAGCTCGCGCCAGTTCGTCAGCTTACCTTGGTAGATGTCTATTATCTGCTGCTGACTTAAATCATCCACTGGGTTTTCAGGGTGAATGATCACTGCAACACCATCAATTGCAAAAGCGAAAGAATCTAGCCCTAAGCCCATCTCCTTATTTTTTAAAGCACGCCCTGTATTACCTATATCCACTAAACCTTTAGCAACTTGCTGCACTCCCACCCCAGAACCGCCACCTGCAATAGTGATACGAATATCTGGGTTATGACCCATTATCTCTCTCGCGGCTTTCTTCATCACTGGAATATGTGCAGTGCCACCAGCAATGTTCAATTGACCACTCATGTCATCAAAAGCAACGAGTTCATCGGCTGCAAGTGAGCCCGATAAGAGTAAGGGAAAGATCGTGATTAAACGGATAAAGTTGTTCTTCAGCATAATAAATAATTCCTAGCAGATAATTGAATTTGAATTAACGACAACCAAGAAGTAAAGAGTAACTTCTCATTATTCCTCTTAGTCTATATTTTTCAATAAAAAAATCTGTTTTTTGTCGCATAAATCATTTATTTAGCAATTTAATTTAACAACATGGACAGAATGACTAATTAACACCCTTACCTAAATTACCTTATTAGAATACACCCAAAAAACCACCATTATTAAAAACACTAACAACAGATAAATCACTCATTCACAAAAAACAACAAAACATATTATAAGTTACACATAACAGGTATAATAATTAAAACAAAACAAACTATAAACCACACAGAAAACAGTAATGTCAACTACAAAAATATCAAGCAAAAACTTAAAAAGCCCAACAATAAAAACCAACACAATTAAAAAACTTAAAACAAACAGCACAATAAAATCAGATACCAACCACTCATTGGCTAAAATACAACTAGAAGACATAGCTAAATATGGGTGGAATGAAATAGAAAAAATCACTAGCGATGAGTCGAGAAATAAAATGTCAAAATTAAGGCACTGGCGCAAGAGGTGATATACAGCAACAATATTATAATTTTATTGCTGTATACCCATCAATTTAAATTAAAGTTATTTCAATTTAAAACGTTCAACTAAAGTATTTAATCTGCTATTGGCAACAACTAAAGTTTTTGTTTCTTTAACTGTCTGTTCTCCACTAGTAGTTAACTCTGTAACCATGTCATTCATTGAAGATATATTGCGAGTTATTTCTGAAGACACAGAACTTTGCTCCTCAGCAGCTGTTGCAACCTGCGTATTCAACTCAGTAATCTTTCTTACCGAGTCACTAATAACATCTAAGTCATTAGCAACTAAACTCGTCGCCTTTGCCGTTTTATAGCAAGTATCTTTAGTCGACTCCATAGCAGACATTGCTGTATCTGCCCCCGTACGTAATTTTGATAATGTAGCTTCAATTTCAGCAGTGCTTGTCTGTGTTCTTGCTGCTAATGCTCTAACCTCATCAGCAACAACAGCAAAACCTCTGCCTTGTTCTCCTGCTCTCGCGGCCTCAATAGCTGCATTTAATGCAAGTAGATTCGTTTGATCCGCAATGTCACCAATGACCTTTAGTACATTGGTAATATCTAATGTGTCTTTGTCTATAGCGTTAATGCCAGAGGCAGTCTTATCAACTTCTGAAATGAGCAAGTCAACGGTTTGTGTTGCCTCACCCACCCCAACCTTGGACTTTGTTGCTTGTAAATTTGTATTTTGTGCAAAGAGTGCCGTATCAGAAGCGTTACTAGCAACATCATTTGCAGTCGCACTCATCTCCTCAATCGCGGTAACAACCAATTCAGTTTCACGTGTATGTGAGTCTAATATTTTAGTGTTAGTCTCTGTTTGTAGTTTCAAACAATCCACACTGTATGATATATGATTAGCAGACTCCTTTACTTCTAGCATCAGCCCTTGCAGCATAGAGATAAACCGATTGATTCCTGCTGATATCTCCCCTAAATCATCATTACTATTAATTGTTAATCGCCTTGTTAAGTCACCTTGTCCTGTAGATAGGTCACTCACCATATCTTTAAGCTCTACAATCGGACGATACAGTACTTTGAGTACAGTAAGAGAGGTTAATATACTGACTAACAACATTACTATAGAAACAGTAATTGCGTCTTTTAAAGCTTCATTAACACTGGCATATGCCACACTTTTATCCACACCAACAATTAAAACCCAGTGTTTACTATTAACTAACTCTATTGTTTTTGAGTAAGCCAACTTCTCCACACCATTTAATTTGTACTCCTGTTGAGTTTCAGCACTAGCAAGTACCTCTTTCTCAACATGAGTTAAACCTATGTCACTAAAGCGAGTCCCAAGCCGGTAATCTAGTTCACTAGACGCCATAATTCTACCTGCCGCATCAGTGATGACAGCAAAAGCGCCAGGAAAATCAATACTTGAAACTGTCGCATCTAACCTAGTAAGTTCTATACTTCCGAAAATAGCACCATCTCCAAGGTTGCTAACTATTGATACCCCTTTTTTTCCAGTATATTTGTCAATATAAGTATCCGTAACATCAAGCCCATTTACATTGCGAGCCTGCTTATACCATGGCCGTATCCGAGGATCATAATCCGCTGGGCTCATACCATTAACCCAGCCATGGTCACTAGTTGATGAGTACGCAATTCCAGATTCAAATCCCAGACAAATATTGGTCAAATGGCTGCCCTCCTGAGCCACTCTTGCTATAAGAGAGAAGTCATCATTAATCTTGCCTCTTTTGTAATTATTAACGATAGAGTTAATTACCAAAGTTTGATTATCAAACCACGTATTCAACTTTTTTGATTCAGAGTTAACGAAAGCTAGTGTTTGTTCATTCACACTCTGAACTGTTATATCCCGAATATGAATATATGAAAGCCAATTTGAAACTAACAAGCTCACAGTCAATAATAGAACTGATGATAATATTAATGCTTTTTTAAAACCCAACAACTCAATCCCCTATAAAACCAACATATTAAAATACTGTAGCTAACAACTTTCTAAAAAAATTCGCTCTATTACGCAAATGACATTAGCAATATTAGAAAAAAACCACATAGCAATAACACCAAAGAACTTAGGCCAATGATTAAATGTAAAGACTTCTCAAATTCCATCTTTTTGTCCTGTTTGATACATATATTGATAAATGCTTTCACTATAATGAATATCCTGACCACTATCTGTCTGCTCAATTATCATCACAGGAAGTACAAGTTTATTCGCTATCTGTAACGAACGTTCCACCGTCAATACCATCATCGAGGTGGCAAAAGCATCAGCAACTGCGCAGCTTTCATGAAGCACCGTGACTGACAGTAAATCACTCCAAATAGGCATACCTGTGTTGGGATTAAATATATGGCTAAGGTGCTGATCATTACTCTCAAAATAATTCACATAGCTACCAGATGTAGCCATCGAAAAATCTTTTAGAGTGAATACTCGCTGAAACTCTAAACTAAGTTTTTGTGGCCGTGTCACTGCGACTTTCCAATTTAACCCTCTAGCCCCAACACCACGTGTTTTCACCTCACCACCAATCTCAACCAGATAATGACTCACCCCAGCTTTATCAAGCACCTCAGCAATACGATCAACACCATAACCTTTAGCCACCGCAGAGGGGTTTATCTGCAAGCCTGCTATGACCTTAGTTAGCGTTCCTGCATCTAAACTAAAACCATTCATGCCAGTTTTCGAACGTGCATACTCTAGTTGCCCTCGATCTTTATGTTGTAGATCTCTGGGTTTAACCCCAAAACCCCAAAACTCAATCACAGGCCCCAATGTCACATCGAGTGCGCCATCTGTTTGCGCCGATATAGCCTGAGCAATCTTGAGTACATCCCAAAGGTACTTAGATACAGGAAGAGCAACACCAGTCTCATTCTCATTAAGGGTCGAGATTTCAGAATCTACACGGAACACAGACAGAGCATCATTGACTCGCTCCAGCTCCTGCTCTACTGAGGTTTTTATCTCTGACTTTGTCGCGTTAGAATCCTCTAATCGCAACTGTATGGTGTAAGTTGTTCCCATGGTATTACCAGTTATCTGCTCGATATTGATATGGGCCTCAACCTGAGTAGCAAAAAGAGGTAAACTCAACCAGAGCATCTGCAGAAGCTTCATACTAATCCTCTATAAATTATATAAAAATGCCGACCAGCTCAGTGATCGGCATCTTATGGCACCTTTGTAGTTATCCCCTACTGCGCCGCAGCTTCTTTACCAGCAATACGGCCAAATACAGTAATATCGGTAATGGCGTTGCCACCTAAGCGATTAGAACCATGAGTCATACCTGTTACTTCACCTGCAGCAAACAAACCAGCAATCACCTGACCTTGGGTATCCAAAACTCGGGTATGTGTATCAGTCATTAAACCACCCATGGTGTGATGCACTGAAGGCTTAGCAACCAACATGTAAAAAGGCGGCTTCATAATGGTCTTAAGGCCACCACGATGATTAAACTCTTTATCATTATCGGCTTTGGCAAACTGGTTAACACGTCCAACTTGAGCCATCAGTGCCTTTTCATCGATACCAAACTTACCTGCAAGCTCTTCTATTGAATCAGCCTTAAACATCATACCTTTACGGTTTAGTTCACCAAATTCATCTTTATGAATATCAACCACACCAGCAATATCTTCGATTTCACCGCCCCAAAGCACGTAAGCTTGCTGGTCAGTTTGGGCTAAGATTGCACGACTAATCACATCACGGCGCTCAAGCTCTTCAACAAATCTATTGCCCTCTTTGTTGACAACAATGGCCCCAAAAAAGCGTGAGTCGGCAATTAATGAGATAACGCCAGTATCCGTATGACAAATAGGGTATGTTTGTATCGACTCCATGTTATGAGTTTTGGCATTCAGCTTCTCAGCCATCACGATGCCGTCCCCCATAATTCCACGAGCATTGGTGGTGCCGTAGCGATTATCCAACTCTGGAACATACTTGGTACGCATTTCAACGTTAGCACCGAAGCCACCCGTTGCCATAATCACTCCGCGCTTGGCGTAATAGCTGATCACCTGACCATTCTTCTCAGCTTCTACACCGATAACGCGTCCGCTCTGATCTTTAATCAAGGCTGTAGCTGTGGTGCGAGTATGAATAGGGATCTGCAGTTCATCTGTTTTTGCCATAAACTTACTGATCCATTCTGCACCTGTATGGTTACGAGGGATCAGAGCACGCTTAACGCTATGCCCGCCGAATTGAAATAGTTGGTCTTGGTAAAAATCGACCTTGATATAGTCTCTAAGCCACTCTGCTGCAGGAAGTGCCTGCTCAGCCAAGATCTGGACCATTTCCGGATTTCCCTGATAATCGCCGCCTTTCAGGGTATCTTTCACAAACAGTTCGATGTCGTCTTCGATGCCCATCTCCTTCTGCACCCAGTTACCAGGCACGTTCATCTGGCCACCAGTGATCAAGCTGTTACCACCAACTGTTGGCATCTTCTCGATAATCACCACATTAGCACCAGCATTTTTAGCCGTTATCGCCGCGCTGAAACCTGCTCCACCAGAACCTATCACTACAACATCGAAGTTCTGCTCACTGGCCAGCAATGTTTGTGATTTATCACTCCCCTTCGCTAAGCCAGCAACTAAGGTTACGCCAGCAGCAGCGAGTGAATTTTCAACAGCCTCTTTAAATGCACTACTGGTGATTGTCGCTCCACTAATAGCATCAACTTGGGTACTGTTATTGGCAATCATGGCATCTTTCATTTCGGTAAATACCGATGCCGCTAATACTTTATTTTCATTTTGCTTAAGCACGCTGATATCGACTAGCTGACCATTTTTAGTTTCGGTCTGCACTTGAATCTCACCGTGCTTACCAAAAGCCGTTCCCTCAGTCTTAGTTAATTGATCGCTCTCTTTTACTGAGCAGCCCATAGCTAATGCAACTATCGCACTAGCGAGTATTGTTTTTTTAATCACTGTGTTATTCCTATTGTTCGATCCGATGCTAGAAGGTAAAGCCAACCGCTACGCCATATTCGATACCATCGTTAGCCGTAGAGCCCCAGCTATCGAAATGCGTCATATGTAATTTGGTATAGAAAGAATCGGTCATACTCGTCTTTAACGTCGTAATGAGCTGGTGACCGTAACTGGCATAACCTAAGGTGCTCATATGCTGCTCATCACGATCAAACTGTCCTTCATAATTAACTGATAACGAGTGCTTAAGTCCTAAGGCTGAGAATGGATAACGGGCATTGATAACGGCTGCATAGCCGCTGATACCATCGAAGCTTTCGCCTGTTGGAGTTAAACTTGCTGCAGAGTAATTTACACCTGCTCCCGCGTTAAGAAATAGATCACCATATTTACGGTTTGTAGTAACCCCTAGATATAAATTATCCTCCATCACTGTTCGATTAGAGACAAGGAAGTTTTGCATCCAGAAATTATATTTAGAATCTGAAATCTGCTTATCAACAATAATTAATGATTTAACGGTTAACTTGCCGTCAGCATCATGTTGGGCATCCTTAACCTCTCCAGGATTCTCTAACTTTATATAAGCCAGTAACGTTCCCCAATCAGCCTTATTAAAGTGGGTTAACTTTACAAAAGGTTGATCGTACGCTCCGCCATTATCATCCTTGGTATCTGAGGTGTAAGCTTTATAACCAATATCTACTGAGGTAGCAGACATAGCTGGCGCAATCAGAAAAGCAGTCATAGCTGTAATAAGTTGCTTTTTCATATAACAATTCCTTATTCATAAGATTCAGCAACAGATTAAAGAAGCGAGCAATATACTTTGTGAGCGCAATCCATATCTGCTCATAAATTAAGAAGCACTGTGGTTTAAGGAAGGAAAAGTGTAAAAAACAAATAAAAAGGCTAAAAATAATTAAAATAAAACGTGAAAACTACGTCAAACTAAAAAGATATAAATTTTAACAATGTGAAATCTACGTCAAACAATATTTATATCTTGAACAAAAAATTTAAAATCACATTAAATAAAAAAGTGGCAGGTAATATAGATCACCTACCACTTAAAATATTAAAATAACAAACAGAAACGGATTCTCTAAGTGTTAACAGTTAATACTGCTCTAAACAGCTTATCCTCTCTGGTAGAATGATAAGTCCAGCCTAGCTGGTTAGCTAAACGCTCAACAAGCATTAAGCCTAAACCAAAACCACTACTGTTTTTCGGCGACATAGCATTAATAATTTCAATGGTATTACCCACCTGCTCGACTCTGATCCCTTGCGCCCCATGCTCTAAACTATTACGAACTAAGTTGTTTAAAATAATGGTGAGTGGATCTTTTTGCACAGTCACTTCGGTTTCATCACATATCAAGTCTATCGGTGAGTGATCCCCTTTAGCGTCTTGCTGATCGCTTATAACCTGACGTAAGAGTTCTGCCAATTTAACCTTGCTGTGCCCCATGGATGTACACTCAGAGCTCATTAACCAAAGTAAAGTTTCTGTAATAGACTTCATCTGCCGAGTTGCCTGGCTAGCATGTAAAGTCGGCCCCTCTAATTGACCGTGCTGCAGGGTTAGAATATCAAAAGATGACTGACATATAGCAATAGGTGTGCGCAGTTCGTGGCTAGCAAAACGTAAAAATGATAACTCCCTTTGCTGCGCGTCTTTGAGCTGCTTAATCGAGATATCCAGAGCATCTACAATCGACTGTAATTCGGCGTAGCATTGCTGGGGGAAGTTAAGGCTTTGCATTTTTTGCCAGTCATGCTGCTTAATTGCACGACTTATTTGATGGACTGGCGATATAACTCGACTTTGCATATATAAAGCCAGGCTGGCAACAACACCGAAAGTCATGGTGATCAATAGACAGATTGCCGCCATATTTTTGGGGGCAAACTCCAGATCATGGGTCGCATTATAGTTAAGCCAGACATATAAATTCTCACCAGTGCGCTGCTCATATACCATTAATGCATCGATGAACTGGCCATTATGGTGATGATATTCAACGTCATTTAATTGCGTCGGCTTAATGCCATTAGTAATTGATTTAACTTGCTCTGGAGCGCTGTCCCAATCCCTATATATTTTAATATTGTCTGTTTGGTAGAGGTTACCAGTCTCTACCAGATGCTGTTCTGCCGCCTGAGCCGCGCTTTTCATCGTGATCTCATGCATGCTAAACATGCCAGTACACATCATGCATAAAGGAATAAAAATGTTTATCAATAAAGTCACAGCCAAAAAGACCACGCCATAGCATTGATATACACGCTTTAAACTCATCTTATGCTTCATTAACATCAGCCTTCAAACATAAACCAACGCCCCGAATAGTATGGAGATATTGATATTTATAAGGCTTATCAACGATTTTTCTTAATAGGTGCATATGACTTCTTAAACTGTCACTATCTGGCAAACTATCAGGCCATAATATGCGTTCAATCTCTTCACGCTCAACAGTCTCTGGGCTACGTCTAGCGAGTAAAGATAATATCTGCCAGCCTGTACGAGAAAGTAGTAACTCTTCACCTAAACGGTGTACGCGATGGCCCGCAAAATCGAACTCTAGTTCACCAATTTTTAATAATTTGGGGGCTGGCCTACGCTCAGCAACGACTCTTAACCTAGCCACCAGCTCAGGCATGGCAAATGGTTTAATTAAATAGTCATCAGCTCCCACTTCAAAGCCGGATAGCTTATCTTGCAATCCACTCCTAGCTGTTAGCATGATAACAGGTGAAATTACCCGCTGATCTTTCCACTTTTTACAGGCTTCAAGACCATCGCCATCAGGCAAGTTCAGGTCAAGAATAATGGCGTCATAAGGTCGGCTGTAAACTTGGCTATCAGCTTGTGCTAACGAACGAGCGTAGTCACACTCGATATCGATAAGCTCTAAATAATGAATAATATTCTTTGCTAATAAATGATTATCTTCAACAAGTAATACCAACATGGCCTATATAATCTCCAGCTGATGAGCAATATGAACCAAATTCGCTCGATTGCTTGCCGACAGCTTATTTCTCATGGTCTCTAGATGATATTCCACTCCACGAATAGTAATGTGAAGCTCCTCCGATATCTCGGAGTTTTGTAAGCCTCTCGCTACCATTTTTAACGCTTTAATCGCTGTTTGATTAAAAAGTGTGGCTTGTCTATAGGGATTTAATTGATGGTGATAATGTTCTAGCAATGTTGATTGCGCTCGTTTCATTGAAGTCTCTAAATGGACAAGATTTAACTGTGTATCTTTATCTTTAGATAGCAAGGTGAAACGCCCACTCCAAGCTTCAGAGGCGTAATGTCGAACAGGGTAACTGAGCACGGTTTTTATGCCATAGGTGTTAAATAGCTTATGGGCTTTTTTAGCCTGCCCACTTCCAGATAACTGGTAATAATAGGCTTGCTCTAAATTTAACGCATGACCAAAATTGCAGTCTCTAGCAGCGACTTGCTCTATATATTGGCGTTGTAACTTCTGGACTGTACGTGACGAGCTATATACGCCTCCCGAGCTATATAACATTCGCCGACTTAGGATACTTTTCTTACTATTGAGCAGGAAGTCTTGAGACGCTCTATTTGGGATACCTTGAAACCAAAATCCAGCAAAACCCAGCTGTGATATTGCAGGCATCATTGTCTGTAGAATCAAAGGAGATATGACGAACTCAGCTAAACTATCGCTTTCACTATTTTGCATACGACATCTAACCTTCTAACTAAAACATCTTGAGAAATATTGAGTTTAAAACCGCTAAGATAATGCAAGTAATTAGCATTTGAGCTTTGCCACTCACCATACTCAAAAGCGTTACATTGATAAACTTTGAAAAACAAAATATTCCAAGCAGGTAACAAAACCACAAATTATTTTCATCAGGATTGCTTTTTTGACGAAGTTTTGACGAAGACTCATATACACTCAGCTAGATCAACAGCAAAAATCAGTGACTTGGACTAGCAAAGAATAATCTAACAGTTTTTTACTCCCAAACACCTAATGCTCGTATCATCTACAAACTACAATCCACCTGCCGCATCTGATATAACAACAAATCCAGTAAAGCATTGATGTAAAGTAGAAAAACAAACATTAACGCTAATTAATCCTTCGACTGTTTATTCTGCTTTACTTCCCTAAAAAAAGTTCTAGAATCCGCCTCCCGATCCAGTCAATCAACTCGATTTTTAACCTGTTCACTAGGAGATAAAGGTGGATACTACCGCCGTTCATGATTCAAAAAATAGCACCTTAGTTCCTGTTCTAGGACTGTCCTTTTTTGCTGTTGCATCAGGCTTCTTAATGAGTCTGATCCCTCTATCGATGACCTCATTTGGGCTAGACCATTCACTCGCCCCTTGGCTCGCTAGCATCTTCTATTTAGGCCTACTCATTGGCGCTACTAGCATAGAAAGAGTGGTACGAAAAATAGGACATAGAGTCGCATTTATCGCATTTCTTAGCCTGCTAATTGCAAGCATCATAGTCATGCTAATGTTTCCCAGCGCTTCAGTTTGGCTTGCAGCTAGGTTTATTGCGGGCATGGCGGTAGCTGGGGTATTTGTGGTGGTCGAATCATGGTTGTTGATGGCAAATAGCGCTAAAGCCAGAGCTAAGCGTTTAGGGCTATACATGACCTCGCTTTATGGTGGTAGCGCACTGGGACAACTCGCGATCGCCCCCATAGGAATAGAAGGGATGACGCCTTATTTGTGCATTATAGGTTTACTGCTGCTGGCTATACTGCCCCCTCTTTTGATTAAATCGGGGCAGCCAGAAAGTAAGGCACAAGAAAAGATGCTAATGAGCGAAATAAAGAAGTTAAGCCGCCCCGCTATCTTAGGCTGCTTAATCTCTGGTCTGCTATTAGGCCCTATTTACGGGCTGATGCCACTGTATATTTCGACCCAAGCGACTCAGGCACCGTTTGTTGGCGTATTGATGGCAGGCATTGTATTGGGAGGCATGCTAGTGCAGCCACTGGTAAGCTACCTCTCTACAAGAGTGGGTAAGAGCTTGCTGATGGCGATGTTTAGCTTATTAGGTACACTTGCTGTAGTAGGCGTGCTCGAGTCTCAGTCACTCCTGTTAATTGGGATCAGTTATCTGATATTAGGTGCGGCGAGTTTTGCCTTGTATCCGATAGCAATAACGCTGGCTTGTGACGCGCTGCCGATGGCCAAAATTGTTTCGGCCACTGAGATCATGCTACTCAGTTACAGTATTGGCTCTGTAATGGGGCCGTTATTAGCCACTAAGCTCAGCCAGAGCAGTAATGGAATACTCTATTACCTCGGCGGTATTATGCTAACGACGTGTCTTTATATGCTGATAAAAAGTATTGAGAAAATACACACAGGTCACAAACCTGTGGCAGGTTTATAGCCAGCAGTGATCCAGCATAGAAAACTGATAGCGACATACTGGTTTATGATCTTTAGAAAAAGTAGATAAATTAAAATTTAACAATGACATACTCAGTTAAATGAGTATGTCATTGGAAGCGCTAGCACGTTAGGCTGAGCGATATTTTTGCTGCTATGCGCGATTGCTATACGGCTGAAATAGCCTTTAGAAGAGATGGCGTTAAGGTTTTTCTCAAAGCCAACATGGCAACACCCTTGCAGATTTTCTTGGCATAGTTACGAGTTAAACTGCTTACCAGCTCATCACTCGCCGTCACACTTAGCCATTTTGAATTCTCAACCATCTGCATTATATCTTCAGCGCTATTGAGCTTGTTATCAAAAACAATAGCCACAGAACCTGCATATCGCTTGAAGCTAATATCAACAATACCAGTCAAATCTTTCATTTCATCTATTTGCGCAGAAACAAGTTTTGGATTAGTTCTGATGAAGTCAGAACGGACTCTGATGCGATTGGCAGTGCTGTGAATGAGAGGCTTCATAGATTCAACGCTAATGAGAATGACTTTTATTCATGTTACACCTGACGTCTTTACAATTCAACTCAGATTTCTTTGATCTTGAGCAGTTTTTCACGTTTGCAAAGGGGATAATCTGAGCCTAATTTGACGCAAGTGTATATTTTTATGATGAAAAGTGAAGATGATAATCATTTCGAACAGCTCAAGCAGTGGGTGTCTGTTGCTCACCATATTCCAGGGCGACTGAGACTCAAATTTAAATTAAGTGTTATTAGCTACTTAAGAGACTTTAATACCGACGGGATAAAAAGCACCCTTCAAAGTTTTCCAGCTTTGAAAGATTATCGCCTCAATATCGCCGCCGGCAGTTTAGTGATCGAGTATGACGCACAGGTCATCCCATTTAACTTGATCAACCAAGCCTTCGACCAACACCCAGAAACATCCACTGCGGCGATCAATCAGCTGCAGCAGTTAGCTGAACAACTTTTACCTGAACTAGGAGAACTATCATGAATAATAAGGACCAAGAGAACTATCAAGGTATGCCTTTCCCGCCTCATCAAGATCCTGCCGCTCTATGGCATGCTCAGGCAATGCACTACTACGGATACCCACCGCAGCCGATGACTCCTCCGCCAGGTTACTATCCACCTCAACACATGATGCCACCTCAACCTATGATGCCGCCTCAAGGTCATCCTCAGATGCATCCCCATGCTCATATGCACCAGCATCAAGGACAATTTCAGCATGGTCACCCGCATATGCATCACAATGGTCACCAAGATCATGGCTCTGAGCACCATGGCCAGAGCGATGCTATTTTTCAGCAGGCTCAAGGCATGCTTGAGGGTATGATGGGCGATCAAGCAGGCATATTCAAAGACCTTATTCATAAGCTCGGCGTCGATGATAAAGAGTTTTGGAAAGGGGCAATGATAGGTGCGGCTGCCGCCATGATTATGAGTAATGAAAATGTGCGCAATAGCATGATGCAGATGTTTATGGGCGCTGGCGACATGCTTAAAACAGGTGCCGACAAGGTCAAACAAGGCTCAGCACAGACAGCCAGCAGCGTAAAAAATAATGTAAATGCGGGTAGCGAGATATTCCGCGAAACATATCAAGCGGGTAAACAAGGTTTTAATGAGTCAGTTGAGCGTCACCGTGCACCAGATGAAGCTACGCCAACAGAGCCGAATGAGACTCCAGAGCCAGCAAGCGTGACGCCAGAGAGCGAAAAGTGAGTAACCAATCAGATCAACTCAGTCCTGCCAGTCGCGCCATGATAGCCGCGGCCTTGATAGGTGGTGGCGCCTCCTCTGCTAAACAGTGGCACGCCTATCAACAGCAGGAAGTGAGTTTAGATGAAGCGACAAAACAGGTGCTTACCGACGCGGTTAAAGCGGGCGCGATTGGCGGCCTAGCCACTGCAGCCGCTGGAGCGATGGCGGGTCGACCTCTGTTGTCGATGTTAGCTCTACTCAGTGTTGGCGCCGCAGGCATGCACCTAATGGACGAAATGAAAGGAAATACCCAAGATGAAGAAGCCTAATTCTCCCTATTACAACCCATATTACAATCCATACAATCAGCCATATTATTCACAAGCTCAGGCACCCGCGGCGCCCTACAGTAAACAGAATAACCGCACTCACTTAGTGACAGGCATAGTGGCTGGCGCTGCTATTGCTTACTTAATGTCGAATAAGAAGGTTCAGCAAAGTGTGACACAAACAGGTGCAAAGGCCTGGTCAGCTGTACGCGGTGAAGTTGAAGAGTTGAAAGAGAAGCTTGAGGATAGCCAAGCTGAACTTGAGTATTATCGAAATCTACACAAGGATGCTCAATGACCTCTATCCTGCTTGTCCATCATGTTCCCGGACGTGCGCGTTTCAGAGTGCCTGAAATCGCCTGCCATCCGGACACTCAATCATGGGTGAAACAGGGCTTGTTGGCTATTCAAGGTGTATTGCAAGTTAGAGTCAATGATGCAGCTAAATCGATTGTTATCGAGTATGACCACCAGCTGATAGAGCCATCTATGCTGCAGCAGCGTATCGACGATCTAGATTGGGAGAGTGCCACTCAAGGCGAGAGTGAACATGACTTTACCCGAGGTGATGTCGTGCTAAATGTGATTGGCGTATTGGCGAGTTATTTTCTTCCCGGACGCTTTGCAGCATTAACGACCCTCCCTTTGATTGCACCGACAATTCAAGAGGGTGTAGAGAGTATCAAGGAGCGCTCTCTTAAAGTTGAAGCACTTGATGCGATTGCTGTTGGCCTTTCTGCTTGGCGTGGTGACTATAAGACAGCCATGTTAACGCAGTCACTGCTGACCTTAGGCGAGTATATGGAGCAGGAGACTAGCCGTAACAGCGATCAAATGCTGGCTAACCTCATGCAACCTAATGTTCGTCAGATCTGGGTTTGGCGTGATGGTGTTGAGATGCAGGTCGCCTCTGACAGCTTAGTGGTTGGCGATAACATGCTATTAAGTCCTGGCGACCCTGTGCCTGCTGATGGCAGAATTGTCAAAGGCGAAGCCTTGATCAATCAAGCCTCACTCACTGGCGAAAGTGTCCCCGTAAGGCGAGAGTTAGACGCCTACCTTTACGCTGGCACCTTAGTACAGGAAGGTAATATTGTCGTTGAGGCCGATAAGGTCGGTAGTGAAGCGACAACGGCTCGTATTGCCCAGTTTATCGCAGACTCTCTTAGCGAGAAGAGCGAGACTCAACAAGCGACACAAGCGATGGCCGATCGCCGAGTTAAGATCACCTTAGGCATAGGCGCACTCGTGTTCGGCCTCACTCAAGATGTGAACCGCTTAGCCTCAGTGTTTCTTGTCGATTACTCCTGCGCCCTGAAATTAAGTACCCCAGTGGCCTTTAAGTCCATTATGTACCGCGCTGCCAATCAAGGCCTGCTGCTAAAAGGCGGTCGCGCCATTGAGCAATTAGCGCAGGTCGATACCTGTATTTTTGATAAAACAGGTACCCTGACCTATGGGGATATGGAAGTCACAGATGTGATCTGTCTGCGTGATAAAGATGATGCCAGAGAGCTGTTAGCCATCGCGGCTTCAGTTGAAGAGCACTGTAACCATCCTTTATCGCAATCGATAGTCAATGCAGCCAAACATCATGAGTTGCCACATATTGACCATGGGGAAGTTGAATATGTCATTGCGCATGGACTACGCAGTAACCTTAATGGCAATGTTCTCGTCATAGGTAGCCGTCACTTCTTAGAGGTGCATGAAAATGTTAACTTCGCCGCTTCTGAAGAGCAGATTGAAGCATTGGAAGCTCAAGGAAGACATCTGCTATTTGTCTCTAAAAACGAGAAGTTAATTGGGATTATAGGCCTGACTGACAATATCAGGCCTGAGGCGATTGAAACCTTGCAAGCATTGAGAGCAGCCGGTATCAAGCAACTGGTGTTGCTTACAGGCGACAAGCAGGCAAAGGCTGAGCAGATTGCTGCCGAGCTCGGTATGGATATGGTGTTTGCTGATGCCACGCCAGAGTCGAAAGCAGACATAGTTTCTCAGCTGCAAGCTGCTGGTCATAAGGTGATGTTTGTGGGTGATGGGGTGAATGATGCACCTGCACTCACCAATGCAGATATCGGTGTCGCTATGGGTCAAGGTACTGAGCTTGCTCAGCAAACCGCTGATGCCGTCTTGCTGAAAGAGGGAATATCTGGCCTAGTCGATGCGCGTCTATTATCCCAAGAAGCGATGAAACTAGTAAGCAGTAACATCCGTATAGCAGAAGTAGTAAATAGCGGTATTATGCTCGCAGCTGCGCTCGGGAAACTCAGCCCTGCAGCAAGTGCTTTACTGCATAACGGTACCACCTTAGGTGTGTTATTAAGATCCCTCGCGGTCAGAAAAGCCAGCTAGTACAAGCAATGAAAAAAGCGCTGAACTGTCAGCGCTTTTTTATTGTTCAGCCGATATCTACTCTAGCCATAAACTTGAAACTACACAGGTTAACTAGCCCCAAATCTAGCGCTCTTTATGGTTTTTAGCATACCAGTTAGCAAAAGGCTGAGCAGTTAAGCCATGGGCGAGAATACTCATCAACACTGTGACTGTAACCACAGCATAGATGGTTTCAAATCCCTCTATGCCACCAAGTTCATGCGCGACAATAAGGACATACAAGATAGATGCGATACCCCGCGGGCCAAACCACGCGATAAAAGCCATGGTTGCCAGATCTAACTTAGCTCCAATTAGGCTTATCATCACCGGCAGCATTCGCAGCACAGTCAGGCTTAATAGCGCATAGAGAACCACATCAAGGCTAATATGCGCCAAAGTCATAGGCACAAACGCGAGACCAAATAGGAAGAAGCTGACGAGTACAAACAACTCCCCTTCGGTTTCGGCAAAATCTTCAATATGCTGCCGCGTCGTCTCGCAAGTATTACCCGCATAGAGTCCAGCAAAAAAGGCAGCGATAAAACCATTACCCGCTAATGATTCAGACAGATAAAACGACAATATGGCTAAGGCAATTGGTATCAGGTTTTGGTAGTTAGACTCCATCCAGTTCTTCTCAACAGCCTGCATGGTAAGCTTAGTTCCCAGGTAACCGACAACCCCGCCGACTAATGCACCAAACACAATTTGCTCAACGACATAGCCAACCCAGCTATTGTCTTGTGTTTCAGTCAGCCCGCTGACAATCATGGCGACAACGGTTAAAACGATGGGGAAGACAATGCCATCATTAAGTCCACTCTCAACATTAATACTAGAGCGGATTTTTTTCGGTACTTTCGGATCTGATACTACGGCTTTTCCTAGCGCTGCATCTGTCGGTGTGAGCAGAAGTGCTAATAAGATCAGATAAGTCATCGGCTCGCCGGGGAAAACCAGTGTCGCCACATAGGTGCCCGCAAGAATGGTGATAGGGAGTCCGATAAAAAGCAGCCTTGCAGGGATCTTCCATGACTGCTTGAGCAATTTAAGGTCTAGTAGAGCGGCGTCGGCAAACAGCACTAACACCAAAGCTATCTCAACGATAATAGTGACAAACTCGGCGTTGACCTCAACTTGAGTGATATTGAAACCAAAAGGGGAAAGTAACAGGCCAAAACCGGTAAACATCATAGGGCCAGAGATATTTAACCGTGACAGTGCCTTCGAAATATATCCGTAGAGTAATATCACCAAAGCAATGATTAAAATAACAATATGCTCGTCCATGTCCATCCTTGAAAATCAGTCGTTTAATACGCTAGCGCCTAAACTAGCAAATCTTATGTTAATTAGCATTGAATACCTGAGACTGACCTAAGACATGACTGAGACTCGCTAGATTTAACCGCTTTAGATTGAGACTTTAGATTGAGACTTTCAATTAAGGGCATGGGGTAAGGCGCTCAAGCTTGATTTAACTTAGGTAGATTGCGCTCGACCAAGTTATCAAGCAGAGTATCAGACTTGCCTCCTCATCAGGCTACTCGTTTTTTTAGTGATTTAGGCGCTGAACGCCCCAAAGAGATTGAACTGATTAAGCTGGAATCTGATTGCTGCTCATCCCATTGGCGTAACTGTAAGTCGCCCCTTTCAGACTCTGCAATGAAAGTGCAGTTTTCTACCCAGTCGCCATCATTGGCATAGATCATCTTGCCCTCACGGGAGAGCTCTGGTTGATGAATATGACCGCAGATCACCCCATCGACACCTCTATCAGTTGCGTAGGTAACAACGGCATCACGAAACAGGCTAATGGCTTGTTGAGCCTTGTTCACTCTGAGCTTGATATAACTTGCCAATGACCAATAGGGATAGCCTAAGTGAGTACGAACTTTATGAAGCTGCCTGTTAAGCAGGAGTAAGATATCATAGAGGCGATCGCCCAACTTAGTTAACGCCTTACCGACACAAACTTGAGAGTCAAATTGATCACCGTGCAGCATTAAAATCCGCTGCCCACCTATCATGGTATGCACATGCTCCTTGGCAATGGAAACGTCCCACAAATGAAAGCCATCGTAGGATTTAAATTGCTCGTCATGGTTGCCAGGAATATAGATTATTTGGGTGCCATTCCTGGCCATTGAAACCAGTTGCTGTAGAACCTGATTATGCGATTCAGGCCAATATACCCGCCGCTTCATCGCCCAGATATCTATGATGTCGCCAACCAGATATAGCGTCTCCGTCTGCGTCTGTTTGAGCAGCTGCAACAGGTACTGCGCCTTGCAGTCTTTCGTCCCTAAGTGAACATCTGACAGCCAGATGGCATTAAACACCTGCTTGCTCGCTTTGAGCTGTTTTACATTTGAGTCCAACTGGCTTTCAGCCCGCTTTTGACCCCTCTGCATCGCGTGAACCTTGCTCTCTAATCTTTTTGTCGGCTTTAACATAGTGTCATCACCATTGACGAAATATGTGCATAGCCTAGCCCCGAGACTTGACCAACACATGAAAGAAATGTTGCTGATTTGTGACTTTGCCAGCTAAGAGTGCAATGAAGATCCCTGAACTATACTCAACATCAGGCTTTAGCTATTACCAAGCGGTTTAACAGGAGAAGACAATGGCTGATGAACAAATGGCTGATGAACAGAAGTGGGCTCTGTCTATGCACCAAATTGAGTGCTGTAACTGTAGCCATGGCTGCGGTTGCCAATTTGCAGGCTTCCCGGATAGTGATACAGGCGGCTGTCAGGCGATGATTGGTTTTTATATCAAGTCAGGCCAGCTGAATAAAATTGACCTCACAGGCATGAAGATTGTGATGGCGGCATCTTGGCCAAAGGCGATTCATGAAGGTGACGGCACCGCTATACTATTTATCGACTCAGCAGCTTCTACCGAACAAGTAGGGGCCATTGTTACTATCTTCTCAGGCTCTGCTGGCGGCATGCCGTTTGAGGCACTTGCTGGCACCTTCTCAACCTTTGTCGGCCCGCAAATTCATGCCATTAAGATGGATACCGATGACACCCGGGCAGGCTTTTCAATTGCGAATATTATTAGCGTTCAACATAAACCTCTGCTCGACCCTATGACAGGTAATGACAAACAGGTAAGAATCAGCTTCCCCGATGGTGGTTTTTTCTGGAATGAAGGGATCATAGGCACAACAGAATCGATGAGCCTCAAACATGATGCGCTCTCGTTTGAGCATGTTGGCCGCTTCGCTGCCAAGGCCGAGGTAAATTGGAGCAACAATGGTTAATACCTTAGATTTAAAGCAGACCCGTTAATATGAAGAGGCAAGCACTCAACTATAGCAGGGTGGGGCTTATGGTCACTATTCTCGCCCTCATAGCCCTCTCCTGGTATTACATGCTCGAGCTCATGTCGATGAACATGCAGCCTATCGCCGCTTGGAGCAGCAAAGATATTGCTATGTTATTTGTGATGTGGGGCATAATGATGACAGGCATGATGCTGCCTTCCGCCATTCCTGTCATCTTATTAGTTCAGCGTATTAATGACAGCAGGAAAGCAAGGCAGGTTGCTTATACCTCTAGCTACTATTTCGTCGCAGGTTATCTGCTAGCTTGGATGTTATACAGCCTGATAATCACTGGCATTCAATATTACCTGCATACGGTGTCGTTACTTACACCTATGATGAAAAGCGGCCACCTTAGTTTTACGAGCCTGTTGTTATTACTCGCTGGTATTTATCAATGGCTGCCTATCAAACAGAGTTGCCTGAAAAACTGTCGTTCCCCTTTAAGTCTTATCACTAAAGATTGGCGCGAAGGCAGATTTAATGCCATCAAACTGGGCTTTAGTCATGGTCAATATTGTCTAGGCTGTTGCTGGATTCTGATGGCACTGCTATTTGTCCTTGGCGTGATGGATCTCTTCTGGATAGCGATATTAACCTTGGCTGTATTTGTCGAAAAAGTCGCGCCCAAAGGTGAGGTATTCGCTAAAATCTTAGGCGTTATCCTCATCGGCATTTCAATACTCATTCATTTTATCAATATTTAACCTGACACAAATGCTATACATTCCCTCTGCCATATAAAACTCAGCTTAGGCTTCTCTCATATGAAAATACAAGCTAGTCTGTGAACGGCAATATAGGCAAATGTAGGTAATCACATGAACAAAACCGCCATAGTACTAGGCGCAACGGGTGTTGTTGGCCGTGAGCTTGTGGCGCTCCTGAGTCAGCATGAACAAATAGACAAGGTTATCGCGATAACTCGCAGACCGATTGCCTATAACAGTAAAAAGATCACTAATCATGTGGTCGATTTCAGTAATCTAGAACAGTTTTCTACAGCTTTTCAAGGCGATATTCTACTCTCTTGCCTAGGCACAACATTAAAGCAGGCAGGTTCAATCGAGCAACAGAGAGTTGTCGATGTATCAAGCTGCCGAGCTAGCCCTCACCAGTGGCGTAAAGCACTACTTACTCGTCTCCTCTAGTGGTGCAAACCCAGATAGCGCTAATGCCTACATGAAAATGAAAGGTGAGTTAGAGGCTAAGGTAACTACATTTAACTTTGAGAAAATCAGCATCATTCAGCCCTCACTGCTGTTAGGTGAGCGTAAGGATTTTAGACTAGGGGAGAAAATTGGAGCAAGCTTGCTGCCTTTAATATGCCGACTTGGCCTGCTAAAAAAATACCGCCCAATAACAGGTAATCAAGTAGCCACTAAAATGTGCCAAATAGCACTTCAGCCACTAGCGCGGGAAGACGCTGTTCTAGAGAAGCAGTTACAATATTATCGACTCGATGAGCTATTTAGTTGAGCCCTGAGACTAGATCAGTTTTAGTCATACTCTGAGGGGCCAATACCCGCTTTAAGATAACCCTTTAAGCCCTCCTTCATAAAGTAGTACTCCTCGACGCCCTCTTTTTCGAGTAGATATTGTAGCCAGCGAGTTTGCTTACCCACAGCATCATAGATCAGCATAGTCTGATCGTATTTCTTGGCCTTTCGAATCAAACCAATAATCTTATCGGATGAGGCAACGCGAGTCACTTTAGTCAATATCACTACATCTCTTTGAAAGTGTTCTCTTATATCAATCACCATAGAGTCACTATCGATTTTGGCAACAAACTCTGCAGGAGAAAGCAGATGAGCCGCTTTTTTCTTCTCATCGATTAACCGCTCTATTGGTACAGGGCTTTCACCAAGCAATACCGAAGCATCAGGGTGCGCCTTAACCCATTCAAAAATACCAAGATCGAAAGTCGACACATTTTTAATACCGAATTTAAGGGCTTTATCGCTCGCTTTATAGGACTTGGCACAAGAGATGCCATTACAGTAAAAAACAATAGGTCGACTATCTCTCTCGTATCTTCATTAATCGCGTAATAAAACCCGCATTTGAGATAGAAATATTAACTGCGTCGGCAATATGCAAGGTATCAAATTCATATTTAGACCTAACATCAACAACAATAGTGGAAGTTAATTCACGATAGAGCGCTTGATGAGAGATGGTCGGTACGTCATGGTACTTTTCACGTAAAGGGAAGGCTGCATCCTCAGCTGCAAGTACTTGCAGGCAAAAAATACTGCTAGCAGCAAGAGGTAAAACAAGTAATAAGCTTAAACAAGTGGCTCTGCTAAATGTCTTGAGCATGATATTGCCTACAATTGCCAATCAACACCTGAAAATGTATTCAATAAAGTTTAGTCATCCCCCAAAAATCACGCAAGCTAGCCACCAGCTAACTGTGATAAGGTCATGTAGCTAGAGTCTGCTATCCCAACAGACACTGATAGACGTAAGCACCTGATTAATACTGAGTAAGATAAAAAGAATATGATAGAAACTAACACTAGCCAGCAAGTAATGACCGCCTACTTAGGTGAAGTGTATGGCATCAGCTTTTTTCAGTATTTTGAACAATATTATTCGGACAAAAGCGCGCAATACCTCTGGCAAAGCCTCATCGATGTAGAGTCACGAACTGCAGATAAACTAGAAATATTTTTGAGCAAGAAACAGATACCTTTCAACCGCGAAGATAAGCAGCAAATGCTCAAAGGAGAAAGTGATGCCAAGCGGTGGCTAACACTTGAAAAGGAAGAGTTATTAGCAACCTTATCAGCATGGGTCAAACCCTATGAGATAAGGTATCGACAATGGTTAAGTGATGCGCAGGCTCAGCAGCTAGATCAAGATGAACTCACTGCATTTAAACTTATCGCTGCACATGAGACAGCGATATATTTATGTTTAAACAATGAGACATCAGGTCAATCAGGGCTCCACTATTTAACTCAGTTTTTAGATAACAATCAGTAGGGGTTTACCGATTTAAACCGAGGTATAACAAGTCCTAAAACTCGCTAATAAGCTGCCGATAGCATTCATGGTCAAGGGCTTAAGTAAGTAAGCGTCACACCGACCTTTAACGTACAGTATATCGTTACGATCTCGACTTGAGTCGTTAGACTAGTTGTGATTTTCACAGCAAAAATTGCGATATAGATCTGTCGTTTTAAACAGGTTCAACTTCGGTTACCTACTTGGAGGTAAATGTAACGATTTAGTTCACCTCCAAGCGCAAAAACGAGACATCTGTTACAAACACCCAAACCCTAAATCAGTTAACCGATTGCAAGCCAGACTTCAAATACAAATCCCAGATGCAGAAACAACAGAAAACAGCATGATTAAAAATAATCAAAATAAATTTTCGAGCACTTACCTATTTAAAGGTATTTAATCAATAGCGGTTTAATTCTAAATTATGCGGAAAATATAGCTATAACATCTGTTTTTTCAGAGAAGTTGGCATAAGTAACAACAGGATTAATCACACGAGCACCCCACTGTTCACAAACAAAAACAATCCAGCCAAAAGACATATATTACAACCAATTAGAGTTAGACAGTTTATTTGATACTGTTTACTCTGATAACCATAGCATTAACATTTCAGCTGTTATTTGCATAAAGTAATTGAGGGATACACGACTTTGTATGATCTTAACGTCTTTAATCATCTTCATACTCCTGTATGGATATACGATATAAAGAGAAAAAGAATCCACTGGGCAAATCAGGCCTCGCTGCCAATGTGGGAGTCTAGCTGCACCTCAGAGTTACAGCAAAGAGATATGGGCGCCGACATGTCAGCAGCCGTGGCAGCCACACTAGAAAACTACCATGCAAAGTTTTTAAACGGTGAAGTGATAAAAACATGGTGGAGATTCAGCCCTAAATTCAAGACTAAGCAAGCCATGTGTCATTTCTCAGGCTTTCCCCTGCCGGACGGAACTATCGCTATGCTAGTCCAAGTGTTAGGCCATGAAAGCACCATGCGCCGCGAGTTAGCCGCCGTTGATTGTACCAATCTCTCACTGCTTTTCTCTGAGCAAGGAGACTTGCTTAGCGCTAACCAAGCTTTTACAGAAAAGTTTGGCGATGAACTCAAAAATCTGACTCAGTTTTTAGGTAACCGTGACAAACAGAGGGCCTTAATCAGCTCAGTAAAAAAGCATATAAAAGTTAAGCTAGAGCTTGAGTGCCATACAGGTAGCAAAAAAGTATGGTTTCGAATTGAGCCTATCTGGCAAGAAGATACGAGCCAGCTGCTGCTTCAGCTCACGGACTCCACGGCGCAAAAAAAGCGATTTTTTCAGGAACAATACAATGCTGAGCATGACGATTTAACCCAAACATACAACCGCAGAGGGGGCATCAAGCAGATCCAAAACCTCTGTAATACACAACAAGCTTTCAGTTTATTCTTCCTTGATATTGATGGCTTTAAGCTCATTAATGATACCTATGGTCACTCGACTGGCGATCAAGTACTGATCTCAGTCGCGAACCGATTACTCAATACATTATCGAAAGACTGCGTGCTCGCGAGGTTTGGCGGGGATGAGTTCATTATTTTACTCAGCGAAAAAAACTACTCTCCACCCGATGATTTTGCCGCTTCTATCACTCATATTTTGACCCAGCCATTTTATATCGACGGTATCGATCAGTTATCTTTAAGCTGTAGCATAGGTTACTCAAGCTTTCCTTTAGATACTGTCGATCCTGAAGAGCTGATCGCTCAAGCAGATATGGCGATGCACCACGCCAAAGAGCGGGGAATAAATCAATATCAACACTTCTCTGAAGACATTGCTAATGCGTTATTTTTAAAAACTCATATCAGGCAACGTTTATCACAGGCTATTGATAACAACAGCTTACAGCTTTACTTCCAGCCTATCATCGCCACAGACACGCTGGTTGTCGTCGGCTTTGAAGCCCTACTACGATGGAATGATGCAGAACTCGGCCAAGTCTCTCCTGCTGAGTTTATTCCCATTGCAGAGGAATCAGGACAGATCCTCTCAATAGGGCAATGGGTACTAGCAGAATCTATTAAGCAGTTAAGGAAGTGGCATAGGCACTACGACCCCTCATTGACCATGAGCATCAATCTATCTCGAAAACAGTTAGATAAGAGTCTGCCAAAGCAAGTCAAATTACTGTGCGATAAGTATCAGGTTCCACCTAAGCACATCGCGCTGGAGATCACTGAATCAGCCCTGATGCAAAACTATAAAGTGGGGCTTAAATGCTTATATGAATTGGCAGCCATTGGCGTACATCTATACCTAGATGATTTCGGTACAGGTTACTCATCCCTTGGTCAGCTTCAAAACCTGCCGATTAGCACAGTTAAGCTAGATCAGAGCTTTGTACAATCTACAGAAGATGGCTCACACGCAATTGTTGAAGCCACCAAGGCAATCTGTGAAAAAATGGGGCTAACACTTGTGGCTGAAGGCGTGGAGGAGCAGGGGCAGCTCTCTTACCTACAAGAGTGTAAGTATGAATTTGCCCAGGGATTTCTGTTCTCCAAACCTCTACCTGCCGAGCAGATAGAGGAGAAGATCTTAATGCAAAAAGTGTAACACCACTTAATAGTAGCCTTACGTGATTGTCACCTTCTCAATTATGATAGCCTCTCTTGGCACATCATCATGGCCCATTTTTGAGGTCGTTCTGGCCTTCTCTATCTTTCTAACCACATCCATACCAGCGGTCACAGCGCCAAATACCGCATAGCCCCAGCCCGCATTCGTGGTGCCAGTGTGATCGAGAAAGTCATTATTCCCTAAGTTAATGAAGAACTGCCCTGTCGCTGAATGCGGCGCATCGGTGCGCGCCATGGCTAAGGTGCCTTTGATATTTTTCAGTCCGCGATTAGCCTCATTAACTATTGCCGCTCGCGTCGGCTTTTCATCCATATCAGCTGTAAAGCCACCACCTTGGATCATAAACCCTTTGATCACACGATGAAAAATAGTGCCCTCGTAGAAACCATCCTCACAATATTTCAAGAAGTTCTTCGAGCTCACTGGTGCGGTTTCCATATCGAGCTCTATCTCAATATCGCCAAAATTGGTGGTAAAAGTAATCATGATAAGTAGCTTTGATAGTCAGAATATAAGGATCCAAAGTATACCCTGAAAGTTGGAAAAGGGCTTGAATCCACAGCTGCATCTTTCATGATTTATGCCTTCCGCCCTTAATTATCAACTTACCTAGTGCACATAACCAAGGTATTCATTTCATTATAATGGAGTAATTCACGCTGCTCGTTGTCTTTAAAAGGCTTCACAGACAATTTCGTTCTGTGTTTCAAAGTCGAGTATGTATCGAGGAAGCTCCCAGGTCCGACACTAAACCTGATAACCCCTTGTTTAAGCAACAATTCAGCGTGTGTTGAAACCGCTAAGTGGTCGCCAGCTAGCATAAAATTCAGTGGCATAATAAGATCGCTACGCAACCGCAAAGCGATATCTTCAGCATCTATACCTGGAATAAAGCCACAATCTGCGCCTGCTGCTTGATAACGTTTTAAACGAGACTTAGTTATATCTAGCGCTCCATCATGAGATACAAGCTCTCGAAGGTATACATCGGTTCTGGCATTGATAAATACCTGTCTACAACATGAAGATGCCCGTATCGCTGTTATTTTATCCACCAGCAACTCAGATGATTGTTCTCCATCCTCTATGTTGATACCAACCACGCCTAAACGAACAAGCTCAGCCACTAAAGACACCACCTCTTCGGGTTTATCGCTATAGCCATCCTCTATATCCACAGTCACAGGCAACTTGCTCACTCGCATGATATTCGCAACAGCAAACAACAATGCATCAACGGGAAGATCTCCGCCATCGGCATAACCTAATGACCAAGCCAGTGATGCACTACTGGTCGCCAATGCCTTGGCTCCTGATGCTTGTACTATCATTGCACTGGCTGCGTCCCAAACATTGACCAACACCAAAGGTGAAGTCCCTACGTGCAACTGATGAAAGGTTTCAAGCTGTTCACTAAATTGAGTTTGCTTCTTCATGTTATGACTCCAATGTCATGCCGCTAATTTAAGAGAGTAAGCACTCTAACAAGCGATCACTTATCAACCTCGCGGGAAACGGCACTCAACATAACTTGACCTAATATTGATCCTAATATCGACATGATTAGCTGGGTAAGTCAGGTTAGCTAGCTAGAAATATAGGCTAACAATTCCCCTAGATAACCTTTTTTCAAAATGGCGATTTTTTGATACTGTTAATCCTGCTAAAACTCAATAAAAGAAAACCACACAATAATAACAATGAGGTTTCCATGAATCAGCCCACTTCGGCTAAACCCTTATTTTCAACTAAGCGTATCGCTTCGGTATTGCTGGTTTCAGCCGCACTTGCAGGCGTACTATTTACCAGCAGTAGTCAGGCTAAAGCAATAACCGCCGCTCCCTCTCAAGAAGATATGCGTCTGTATGACATCGCCAGCGCCCCGAGTGCTGAACGTCTTCGTCGTGATGTAGAAAAACTTGTCAGCTTTGGCACTCGCCACACCCTATCTGAAACAGAGTCTGACACCCAAGGGATAGGCGCTGCTAGACGCTGGATTAAAGCCGAATTTGAACGTATCTCTGCCGACTGCGGTGGCTGTTTAGAGGTAATAACCTTAGCAGATACTGTTACTGGCAAGCGCATTCCAGACCCAACCGAGGTGGTGAATGTCATTGCTATTCAACGTGGCTCTATCTCACCAAATCGTGTTGTCATGATGAGCGGTGATATCGATTCTCGCGTTACCGATGTGATGAATTCAAGTTCAATCTCCCCCGGCGCGAATGATAATGCCTCAGGCGTTGCAGGAGCTATTGAAGCTGCTCGCGTACTGTCTAAGTACCAGTTTTCAGGCTCTATCGTCTACGCCGCACTCTCTGGTGAGGAGCAAGGGCTCTATGGCGGTGCAACGCTTGCTCAATACGCCAAAGATAAAAACTGGCAGGTACAAGCGGTACTCAATAACGACATGATTGGTAATATTGAGGGGGTCAATGGCGTCATCAACAACCACAGCGTCCGTGTATTTTCTGAAGGCGTTCGCATAGCAGAAACGGCAGAGGAAGCGAAAGAGCGTTATTTCAGCGGTGGTGAGAATGACTCAGCCTCACGTAACTTAGCGCGCAAGATCAAGTCCCTATCAGATCAATACATGACCAACTTAGATGTGATGATGGTTTACCGCTTAGATCGTTTCGGCCGCGGCGGCCATCACCTTCCCTTTAACAAGGCTGGCTTTCCTGCGGTACGTATCATGGAGACCAACGAGAACTACAACCGTCAACATCAAGATATCCGTGTCGAAAGTGGCATAGCCTACGGTGATGTGATTGAAGGCGTGGATTTTGACTTTAATGCTAAGCTCACCGCACTCAATGCTATAAGTCTAGCCTCTATGGCCTGGGCACCTGCGCCGCCAAAAGCTGTCACGATTGAAGGTAAGGTCTCGGCCAGCACCACACTTAATTGGCAGCCTAGCAAGCAGCAAGATATTGTGGGTTACCGCGTTTATTGGCGCTTAACCACAGAGCCTGAGTGGACCCATAGTCGCTATGTCGGCAAGGTGGAGTCCTTTAAACTGAAGAATATGGTTATCGATAACTATCTATTCGGCGTCGCCAGTGTTAGTGCTAATGGTAACGTTAGCCCTGTTGTCTTCCCGGGAGCAGCAGGTGCGTTTTAGACGCTATAACTACAGCAAAGTAGACTCTTCTAGATTAGATCCTTCAAGGTAAAGAGTCTGGTTATCGATAACTAGCTTCTTGTCGGCGTCGCCAGTGTTAGTGCTAATGGCAACGCAAGCCCTGTTGTCTTTCCCGGTGCTGCAGGTGCGTTTTAGATGCTATAACTACAGCAAAGTAGACTCTTCTAGATTAGATCCTTCAAGGTAAAGAGTCTGGTTATCGATAACTAGCTTCTTGTCGGCGTCGCCAGTGTTAGTGCTAATGGCAACGCAAGCCCTGTTGTCTTTCCCGGTGCTGCAGGTGCGTTGTAGATGCTATAACTACAGCAAAGTAGACTCTTCTAGATTAGATCCTTCAAGGTAAAGAGTCTGGTTATCGATAACTAGCTTCTTGTCGGCGTCGCCAGTGTTAGTGCTAATGGTAACGTTAGCCCTGTTGTCTTCCCGGGAGCAGCAGGTGCATTTTAGATGCTATAACTACAGCAAAGTAGACTCTTCTAGATTAGATCCTTCAAGGTAAAGAGTCTGGTTATCGATAACTAGCTTCTTGTCGGCGTCGCCAGTGTTAGCGCTAATGGCAACGCAAGCCCTGTTGTCTTTCCCGGTGCTGCAGGTGCATTTTAGACGCTATCAGCTGGTATTAAATGCAGGCTCTATAACTGTGAGCCTGCAATCTTTTCTCGATATTGACCATGAAGATTTCTAAGTTAACCGCTAAAAATAGAGCTGCTATGATTATATAATAGGTGATAGTGGCGATTGGGAGCGGTTAGCTAATGGGAAAGACGGGTCGATACCATCATAGATACAGTGCAAAAGCCTCAAAGGCACTCTCGCCAAAATTATCGCTAAAATTAGTGCCAAGCCCCTTGTTATACCTGATAGTACTCACTCTCTATATGGCGATGATGCAAAAAGCCATCGCCGAACCTTACACTTCCCAAGCAAGGTTATCTCCCACGCCCACCCCAACGCTAAGAATATGCTACGAAGATAGAAATAATTTTCCATTCGTCACTAAAGGTGATCAGAACTTTACTAACACTCTTGGCAATCGCGGGACACTGGCTGATATCATCATTAATGCGGCGCAAGCTATCGAGCTACCCATTACATTCAGCCGGTTACCTTGGAAGCGCTGTATTCAGCAGTTATCTCAAGGGAAATCCGATGCCATTTTTGCTGCAATCTGGACGCAAGACAGAGATTCCCAATGGGTATTTCCCAAGGTAGATGGTGTGATAGAACCTAAGCTGAGACTATGGCGAGCAAGGTACCCAATATTCACCGCAAAGCACTCTACACTGCAGTGGCATAACGGTCGCTTCACTAATCTTAAACTAGGTGTATCAGCGCCTTTAGGCTATGTCGCCCACGACAAGCTCAACAAACTTGATGTATTGCCTGCCAACAACTTAAGCGTCGAAGAGGGCTTTAACCTCATCGCCAGAGAAAGGCTAGACGGTTATGTCGTTGAGCGGTTCATCGGTCAACATACCATTCAAAAGCTAAGACTAAGCCAAGAGATCTCAACCTTAGATGAGGACTTTATGCAGATGGACTGGTTTGTGCCAGTCTCCCACGCTTGGTATCAAGAGCATCCTCAGCTTACTCAGCAACTGTGGCAATCAATCAGCGAGGTGAGAGAGCAGCAAGGTGACGCGATTTTCAAACGCTACACCGAGCCAAAGCTTGACGCTACTCCGTAACGTCTACGACATTATTCAATGACTCGTCCTGGTAACGCCGATACATAGCTTCAATGGATTCGTAGGGGGCCAGGTAGCCTTTATCGGTTAAAAACTGTGGATTAAATAGCTTAGAGGAGGAGCGCTCTGGCACATCACAGCAAAAGGTCACTATGGTTTTCCCCCTGCCCAGCTTAGCTGCAGCATAGAGCGCGCCAGCAAGATTAAGGGCTGAGCTGCTACCGAGCACAATGCCATCGAGCTCCTGCACTTGCTTGGCGATAGCGATCAAATCTCTATCGGGTAAGGTGATTGCCCTATCCACCTTAGCCTGACGAAAGTTCTCCACGCAGCGCATAATACCGATACCTTCGGTGAACGAGCTTCCTGTCGACACATACTCGCCCGTTTTTAGGTATGAGTAGATCCCCGATCCATCCGGATCCACCAGCCAGGTCTCTAAGTTGGGATTACGCTCTGACAAATAACGCGAATTACCAGCAATCGTCCCGCCAGTGCCGGCAACTGAGACCAGCGCATCGATCTTACCTTGAGTCTGCTGCCAAATCTCCGGCCCAGTATGTTGATAATGGGCTTTGGCGTTACTGGTATTCTCAAACTGATCGGCCCACCAGTATTTATCATCACTTTCACCGATACGCTTAGCGGTATGATAAAAGTGATCGGGATTGGCAAATGGACAAGCATCAACCAACTTAAGTTCGGCGCCATATAGTGTGACCATAAGGGCTTTTTCTGGTGCTTGCCCTTTGGGCATCACCACCAACATCTTAAAGCCTAGTGCCTTAGCCACTAGGGCTAAACCTATGCCAGTATTACCTGCAGTGCCTTCGACAATTGTCATACCAGGCTTAAGCTTGCCACTGGCGATGGCATCTTGAACGAGTTGCAGTGCCGCCCTATCTTTGATTGAGCCACCAGGATTTTGCTGCTCACACTTGAGTAACACTTCACAACCTGTCAGATCAGAAATGCTGTTTACTCTAAGCAGATCTGTATTGCCAATGAGCTCTGTGACACTAGGTAAAATCGACGATTTCATATGAAGTACATCCATGACAAACATTCATTAAATAGCAGTTACAGCTAAATGCTGCACGCTCACCTATGCACTAAAGATATCAGTCTTTACTATTATGGCAATCCCTTAGCTGCGGTAACATTAACTAATCCCCCTAGTTATACCTGCTTTAAGCCTATCTGTTAGAATGGCACGACCTACTTATCACTTTTTTGATTACTGAGAACGCTTTTTTCTCAGCTTAGAGGACTATTTTGAAGTGTAAACTCATAAGCTTACTTGCCTTAGCCATATTCAGTTTTTCATCAAAAGCAGAAGAGATTATTATCGCATCAGATATCTGGTGCCCCTACATCTGTGAGAATAACTCAGGCTATGTCGTCGAGCTTACCGAGCAAGCCTTTGCAAGCGTAGGCGTTAGAGTAAAGTTTGAAACCATCCCTTTTCAGCGGGCACTAAAACTGGCTAAACACAATAAAATTCATGCCGTTCTCGCGGTTACTCCTGAGCATGTCAAACAGTTCAACTTATTGATCTATGATGACGCACCTGTGGGGCAGTTTAGTAATGATTTTTACGTCCGTAAAAATTCAACTTGGCGCTACCAAAGTATTCATAGCCTGCAACAGCAGAGCATTGCCAGCATTCGCGGCTATGATTATGGCCCAGTGCTTAATAAATACTTATCTGCACACGCCTATCACTACATAGCCTCAGGTGAAACGCCACACAAAATAAACTTAAACTTACTTCAACGAGGAAGAGTCGATCTGTTTATCGGTAATCGATATGTCATTGAACATACCGCCAAAGAGCTTGGTTACGACAAATATATTAGCTTTGCCGGCAGCGAAAATATCACAACGCCACTCTATGTCGGTTTTAGCCGCCTCGACAACGAAGCAGCTTATGCAGAGAAGTTTGCCCAAGGCCTAGATAACATCAAACAATCGGGTGTTTACGACGCCATTTTGAGCAAGTATCAGATAGTTCAATAATACCAATCGATATAGCGACGATCAGCACAGCGTCACACCAAACAAAAACACAATAAAACCGCAACCAACACAACCCAAAAAGCAAACCAAAAACAAACGTAACCCCATAAAAATAAACAAAGTTAATTGCAAAAAGCACAAAAACGATACAGATGTGAAATAAACATAAAAAACGACAGGTTTCGCACTGATATCTCTGGTAGATTACCGCCCCATACTCGATGGGGAGATATCATGAAACTTAAAATACTTGCAGCAATAACAGCCTTAAGCCTCACTCAATGTTCAAGCATGGATATGGAACAATGCCAACTTGCTGATTGGTATTCCATAGGGATGACTGACGGTAATAACGGTGTAGTCTCTTATACCGTCAATGATTACATCAAAGACTGTAATGAGTTTGGTTTATCAGTGGATAGCAAGCAGTGGACTTCAGGCTATCAAGCCGGGCTTAAAAATTACTGTCAATCAGAAAATGGCTACAAGCTGGGGTTACAGGGGGCCTACTACAATGGTGTTTGTTCCAATAACGAATTCCTAAAAAGGTATAATGAAGGCCACCGTAAATATGAGATAAAACAGCGGATATCAAGCATTGAATCTAGGCTGGACAATATTAACCGTGAAATAACAAGCCTCAACAAAAAGATTAATGCTGGCCAAGAGGTTGCTAATAGCAAAGAAGATAAAAAGAGCCTGAAACGAGAAGAAGATAAGTTAAAAACAGAGCTTATGCTACTGCGTATCGGAGCAGCAGACATACTCCCTGTTCAGTTCAATTTCTAAGCCCTTACCGTGTCAGTCTATGATTCGCTCATCAAGGGGAAGAAATCACAATGTCTGCATACCTATAGTATCGATTGCAAGCAGGGCCTCCCTGCTTGCAATCCAAGATTCACTCGCCACTCAACTAGCATCTGCAAAGTCGTACCTATTTAGCTAATTGTCGATGCTAAAACCTGAATAATGTAGCTTACCTATGTCTGAGGTTTCGAGTTTAGTTTGAGGCGGAGCAACCAGTGCTAACTTATGCATGTTAGGGCTAATACTTTTTTTGCTACCGCAACCACAGCCCCCCGTTGCACCACTGCAACATCCCCCCTTTTTCTCATGATTGAGTGAGGCTCGGCCTTCTGATGCATCCAGTAGACGATGATTAAGATCGAGACTAGCCGTTAATAGCGTTTCAATAGAGTCCTGGCTATCTCCCTTACTAACACATACTCCCGCAGCCAGTAACTTACCCAACATACGTTCACCTATGTGCTGCACAATAACGATATCTGTCTTCTGTGCTTTAATGAGATCTAACATCGCCTTTTTTGCACTACAGCCTCCAGCAAGGGCCGGGTTATCAAAACTGGTGAGCAACTGATGATACTGATTGAAAAAGCCTATCCTTTGCGCTTTAGTAAAGTGACTTGCTAGCCGTCCTCGGCTCATTGGCAGTGCGATAATCATATCGTTTCCTTATCTACGGCTCGTACTATGAGTCGCTTTTGGGTAATAGCAAGGCATCTCCTCGAACAATGGCTGTGGCCACTTTCTTACGTGCACTTGCGAGTAGATAACCAAATGTCTGCCTTGAGATCCCCATAGCCTTAGCGGCTTCTAGTTGAGGCATCTTTTGCACATCCCCTAAATTCAATGCTTCAAATTCATCGGCTTCTAACTGCGTTTTCTTCAGCTCGACAGATGGAATGCCATTAGGCTTAAACATGCTACACGGTGCGCAGCACGAGAGGTTGCGAGACTTCTTAGGTCTAGGCATAAATAGAACTTATCTAGATAAAGGTACAGAGAGAGTAACGAGTATCGACAAAGCCTCTACTCATTAATCAGTTTATGGCCTAGGCCAATAACGACTGATTATTTGATAATTTCACGCACTAAACTGTGTGCAAGTTCACAGTCAAAAATATTCAAACAGTCTAAAAAAGCAGGCGTTTTATTAGCGCTTTAGATAATAAACAGGTTTGAGCTACCAGTGAAGGATTTGAAAAATTCAATTGAGATATAAGCAAATCTATCTCCTATCAGGAGCATGCAATTCAGACAAGAATGATGCTAGAACAACAGTAAAAAGGGCAGCTTAAAAGGGATCGTAGCCTAATAAAAAGCGTGTTTAGCGAATAAGATAGCTTGCGCTAATTAGCTTTATACTCACAAATTACCGAAAAAAAGCGACGATGAGTGGTAGAATTGGAACATATTTTAAAACTAAACAGGTAATGCAATGAATCCTATTCTTGCCATCTTAAAAGAAAACAATATCAATGATGAACAAATTAGCGAGCTATTTCAAACGCTAACCGAAAACCCAATCGCTGCTATGGCGACTATTGGTCAACTAGGTCTACCTCCTGAGCAGCTACAGCAATTGATGGGTCAGGTAATGCAAAACCCAGCCCTGCTAAAAGAGGCGGTCGTTGAGTTAGGGCTAGACTTCTCAAAAGTTGAAGCCGCGAAGGCTCAGTTACAAAAATAGGTCACCGACGATTAGATAGCGCTGACTTAAATGCACTGCTCTTGGGGCTTAACCAGCCTCAAAGCAGCTCAAATTACCACTCATAAACTCGCCCAACCCACATTCCCTCCCCTTTAATACCTGCCTTAAAATTAAGTGCACTCTTAATTAAAAAATACTGACTACACCGTTAAATTAACTCAACTATTTCTAATCAATGATTGGTCTTAATATTTAGCTATCTTATCTCATGGGTTACTTGATCACATCACCTCCAAATCGAGTTTTCAAGTTAATCAATAGAAAGGAAAGTAAATGAAACCAACGACTTTAAGGCTTAAGCCAGTAAGTTTCCTTATATCATTAGCCCTAGTATCTTCATCTTTTGCCTTTGCACAAGATGAAGGTCAAGGCCTTGACCCACGCAGCGAGCAATACAGTAAGAAGTTTCCTAAACAGTATAAAAGCTGGAAGAAAACCACAGATTACAGTGAGAAGATTGATGAAGTCGCCGAAAACCCTAACCTGGTCGTTTTATGGGCAGGCTATGCCTTCTCCAGAGACTACACCCGTGCAAGAGGCCATCAATATGCCGTTACTGATCTCAGAGAAACGCTGAGAACCGGCTCCCCAGATGAACAACAGCCCGATATGATGCCCATGGCTTGTTGGAGCTGTAAGGGCCCCGACGTACCAAGGATGATCGCTGAGCAGGGGGAAGATGGATTCTTCGATGGCAAGTGGAGCAAAGGCGGCTCAGAGATAGTTAACACTATCGGTTGCCAAGATTGCCATGAGCCTGGTTCATCAAAATTGCGTATGGCTAGACCTTTCGCTGAGCGAGCGATGAGTAGCATTGGCTTAGAGTGGGATGACGCAGGCCGCAAGGATAAACAGGCTATGGTCTGTGGACAGTGTCATGTCGAATACTACTTCGAGGGTAAAAATAAAAAAGCCAAATTCCCTTGGGATAATGGGGTGAAAGCAGATGAAGTTGAAGCTTACTTTGACTCCATAGACTTCACCGATTGGACTCATCAACTGTCGAAAACACCTATGCTTAAAGCCCAGCACCCAGACTATGAAACTTGGAGTCAGGGAATACATGGCCAAAACGATGTCACCTGTATCGACTGTCACATGCCGAAAGTCGTCAATGAGCAAGGTCGTAAGTACACCGACCATAGAGTCGGTAACCCATTCGATCGTTTCGAACAGGCCTGCGCTAGCTGCCATGAGCAATCTAAAGAGCAGTTGCAAGATATTGTCGCTCAGCGTAAAGCTAAGATTGACGAGCTTAAGGTTAATGCTGAAACCCAGTTAGTACATGCTCACTACGAAACTGCAGCAGCACTGGCGGCAGGAGCGACTGATGAAGAGGTTCATGACATCCAGCAGGATATACGTCACGCACAATGGCGCTGGGATCACGCAACAGCTTCACATGGCATTGCCATGCATAACCCTGATGAAGCACTTAGAGTCTTAGGTACCGCTATCGACAAAGCAGCCAATGCACGGATTAAACTGGCTAGGCTGCTGAGCAGCAAAGGGGTTAAACAGCCAGTTGCTATCCCAGATATCTCAACCAAGGCAAGAGCTCAAGCTGCTATCGGCTTAGATATGGATAAACTCAATTTAGAAAAAGCTCAATTCATCGACAAAGTCATTCCTCAATGGGATGAGGAGGCGAAGTTAAGAGAAGCTAAATACGATAAGCATTAACCTATAAACATCCCCCGCTCACAAGGAAGTGAGCAACCACAATTCAGCCTTTAATCATTTTAATTATATTCGATTAATTAACAAGGAATTAGCTACCGACATTCAAAACCAATCAATAAGAAAATTAATTAGCATACTCACCTAGGTAAACTAAAATATTATAGTTTTAGTCGTAAAGTATAATATATCTAAAATTCAACTGTTAATAACCAATAATTATTATACATCCATAATGCCTGGCTATACTTCAGTGCTGATAGAGACGAGTAACCTTTATCACAAATTGAATTGAATGGATCAATTCAAATATTTCATGGAGAATAATAATGTCTTTAATTAATGTACAAGTAAGTGTAAACGCAGATCAACTTTCTACTCAAGTTAGAGATGGTTCTATACCTGCCGGTAATGTTAATCAGCCAACTAATCTGGGTTCATATAGTTCATCGGATGTTTTTATTTCAATGGTCGCACAAGATAATGTGGTCGCAAATGATCAAGGAAAATCCGAGCTTCGTATCAATGCCGTAGCAGGTGATGCCATAAGGTGGTCGATGACAACACTGGATGATAACGCACGCAACACGGCATTTCTGTATGATGGTCACTTTAATCCGAGTACCTGTATTACCCCTCTTACATATTTCAATATGCATACTAAACTATACCTTCCAGCAGGGGCTGAACCCAAAAATGGTGTCATAGTAGAATATGATAGTTATGATTATGTCGCTCAAGGAAGTATTATTGAACCAGGCCAAACGATTCAATACACTCTCTCATTTAAGCTTATCGATAATAGTAATGGTCAAGTAATAGGTTACTTTACTTGGGATCCATTTATTAATGTAGCCCAGTAAGTTTAACAAATAAGCTCTCAATATTTTATTGAGGGCTTTAAAACGAGAACAAAATAACACTCTCTTAAATAGTTAGTAAGTAAATAACAAATATCAGCTAAAAAAGTTAATTAAACGACTATATAGCATTGATATAATAATTATCGATTATTAAACGCTAAAATTACGCATCCTAAGCCCAAAATAGTGATGACTGCTATTGAGTGTAAACCTTACACTGATCTCAACTCTCGAATCTCAACTCTCGAACCTCAACCCCAGATGAAACAAAATTGTTACAGCTCTACACACCTTCCCTCTAGTAGGTGAACTTAATGTCACTCAATTGCTACAACTTGGATTAACTAGAGCCTTCTATGCGGCTTAATGAATACATAAAGGTGCATTTTCAGTATATTGTTCCGATAAAAATCGGACAGTAGATCATTACTACGTTTAATGATCACTTGATATGGACAGTCTTTTACTCATTCAAGTTGGAGAAAGATTGATGAAGTTAGTTTTAAAGCTCGTAGCGGGCATATTCATTGGTATTCTAATGGGCTTTTTTGCGCCAGATATCATAGTTCGCTGTCTACTTACGATCAAAGCCGTTGTCGGCCAGCTGATCGGGTTCACCATCCCCCTCATTATTCTGTTTTACATCACCAGTGGTATCGCAAGCCTACCCAAAAATTCGGGTTCCTTGTTAGGTAAAACTGTTGGCCTAGCTTATGGCTCAACCGTCGTGGCTGGTAGTCTTGCATTCCTTGTAGCAAGTTTTGCACTGTCAGGCTTACCATCGGCGCCAGCAGTACCGGCTGATTCAGCCAACCAGTTAACAAGCTTCATCACCTTAGAGGTTCCTCCTCTGTTTGGTGTTATGACCGCATTAGCCGCAGCCTTCCTATTCGGTTTAGGCATCAGCGTAACTGGCAGTAAAAACTTGAAATCGATAGCCGATGATGGTCGCGCGATTATCGATTTACTACTCTCTCGTGTCGTTATCCCGGTATTGCCCTTCTTTATCGCTGGTATTTTTGCCGAAATGGCCGCTGAAGGAACAGTATTCTCGACACTGAAAACCTTTGGTGTGGTGTTAGCACTTGTCGTGCTTATGCACTGGGTATGGATCACGATTCAATATATTGTAGCGGGCCTAGCTGTTGGCTTATCACCCATTAAGCTAATTAAAAACATGCTACCTGCCTACTTCACAGCAATTGGTACCATGTCATCGGCAGCGACGATTCCGGTAACGCTACGTCAGACTAAAGAGAATGGCGTTAAGAGCTCGATCGCCAACTTTACCGTACCACTTTGTGCCACGATCCACCTTTCAGGCTCAACCATCACCTTAGTGACTTGCGCGACGGCAGTGATGGTGCTCAGCCAAAACTTAGCGCTGCCATCACTACTTGAGATGCTACCGTTTATCATGATGCTAGGTGTAACTATGATTGCAGCACCAGGTGCACCTGGTGGCGCGGTAATGGCAGCCCTTGGTCTTATGGCTACTATGTTAGGTTTCGGTGAGGCAGAGCTTGCGCTAATGATAGCCCTATACATGGCACAAGACAGTTTCGGCACCGCCTGTAACATTACCGGTGACGGCGCAATCTCATTGCTAGTAAACAAGCTGGCTAATGAAGAAGTTGGCGCAGAAGCAAGTATTGCTCAACCAAACGTATAAGCGGTTATTATCAAATAACCCTTAAGTAAAAACTAAAAAGGCCCTTTATTGGGCCTTTTTGCTATCTACTCGCGCTCAATATTCACCGCTTACAAGGCGATATTTGCATAACCAGAAGCTAGGTCTAACTCAATGATCCCCTCGGTTTTCATCTGCGTTAGGGCATCATTGATGGCAGTGCAAAGTGTTTTACCTGAGAGCGAGTCTTGGCATACATAAAACACCTCTAATACATCAAGCGGTGCAGTTAAATCATAATGTATCATCTGTGCAAACTTGCTACCTTCTATGGCGGCGACAGTTGATTTGCTATCACCAATAATCGCATCAATATAACCTCGCATTAGCCTTTCAATATTAACATCATCATTTTTGGTGTAGTCCAAATGGATAGCTGGGTTTTGGGTAATATTTTCACCATAACTGTAGCCAGTGACGGCCCCCACAAGTTTACCTTCTAAATCATTGATGGTCTTAATATCTGAACCTAGCTTAGTAAACAGCACTATTTTTTTAAGATAAAAAGGCTCCGAGATGATGACACTAGCCTTAGGTAAGTTTTCTAATAATTCAGGAAAATAGGCCTCTAGCTTATATTGCTTAAAGTCTCGCTGGGTGCGCTTAGTAGGCTGAATAATGAGGTTGGCATCCAGTGATATACGCTGCAACACTTGGTTATGCATTTTAATAAACAGACCTTGCTGCTTATCTACCACTAATTTTGGAATGTAATAGCTGCCAATCGTGGTGCTAACAGCCGTAGTTGAATACAAAACTAACGCTAAAAAAAGGGCAAACAAATATCGCATTCACAGAGGCCTTTGAAAGTTCTTCGTATTATTTTAAACAAAATTATCGTAGATTAATCATACAGTGATGACTAATAGGCCTCAACCTTGCCACTAAATCAATGAAATGAACCAATGAAATAAGCCTGGCTTGAGCGGTATAACTCAGGTTAGTTACACTGCTTGCCGTAAGCATTTGCATAAATTAAGGTGAGCCGAACAGCTCACCTCTTGGGTAGAGTGGACGCGGGTCCGCTGATACAGCACACATCATAGTAACGATAATATTTACTAATCAGTGACTAACAGTCGTAGGCACAAGTGACTTCCGAGCTAGCACTCTTGTCTTTACCATGCTCTAACTGACGCTCCGCATCTTGTACTGAAATCTTTTGGAAGAACACTTCCATAATAAGCGTCAGCCTCTCCTCAGCATTGCCAAATTTGTCCATGCCACCGTACTGAACAGAGTCAAAATCAAGTGCGGCAAGTTTGTTTCCTTTGTTGTCTGTCACATCTAAGTTTACATAGCGCATGTAAGTGGCAATATCCCACCACCAGTTAGCATTAAACTCAAACATAACCTGATCATCTGCTAATTGAGCTGTTGGGCTTGCTGTGGTCTTAGAGACCTTATAACCATTATCGACCATCCAGTTCGTCACAATACTTCTAACTTGCGCCGTCTGCTTCGAGTCGTTTGTCATGACGATCTCTTTATCGAAATTAGGATCCATCGGCTTTAGCTCAGTTAACCCATTACTTGAACACCCAGTAACGGCAAGCAAAACTAAACCTAATAATATCTTTTTCATTTGACTCTCTCTTTGAAATTCCGCTGGATTTTACAACACAAGAGAGACAGGTGTCTAGCCATCAATTTACTCACTAAACCTAACGACTTATATTCAGGTTTAGTCATGGCAATGGATTTTTATTAGCTAATGGGTAATGTATAAAACGGATAGTCCATTGGCCCTCAATCGCTCAAGTACTATTTAGCTATCATAAACGCAGCTTACTTTCTCCACAGTCTTTAAACTGACTTTGAATACAGCGCTGACTCAGCCCTTGAGCTTGTTGTAATTCACTCTCACTCAGCATAGGTATCAATAACGCCATACGCTCCCGAGCAATTTCGTGACCTTGGGAGTCTGCCGCACTGAGCCAGACATAACATTGCATTAGATCTGACTCGCCGTTGATACCATTAAACTCAAGTGTTGCAAGATTCACTTGGCTATCGGCACTGCCCATTTCTGCAGCCTTCAGGAACCACAGCCTAGCTTGCTGTTGATCGGTATGCCCCATCGAACCATCTGAATACATCAAACCCAGTTTATGATTAGCAGGCACATGGCCCAGCTCTGCACTTTTTTGAAACCAAGAGTGTGCTCGCTGTATGTTGTAGTACTCATCGAAGTTAATCTGTCCAAGCAGATAAGCCGCTTCGCCATGGCCATTATCAACACTGAGTTTAAGCCAATGCTCGGCTGCCGATAGATCTTTGCCCCCGCCATTACCTTCAAAATACATCAAACCCAGCATAAACTGAGCATCCTTTTGATATTCATGTTGCTGCTGAGCAGCCTTCATATACCATTCTCGCGCAAGCTTGGGCTGTCTCGCCCCAGTAAAGCCTGTACGATAGAGCTCAGCCAGAGCATATTCAGCCGTCGGCTCTCCCATACTCGCTGCCATATGGTACAGCTCCGTTGCACGTTTGGGGTTGGTAGCAATCAACTCCGCTTTAACATAGAGGTAAGCAAGGTTCATTGCTGCATGACTATTTCCTTGTTCGGCTTGAGCGATACATGATTGGGAAACCGTATCGACAAGCCCCGCCACAGCATAGTCACAAAAGAGGTCGTTCATCGATGGCTTGGAGTCTGAGGTGCTACACCCCAGCAGAGGAACAGTTGAAACGAGAGCTACGATGGCAAATAAGGCACGCATAGAAAAATACCAAAAACATCAGTTTATGGTGATTTATAGCGACCGCCAAGGCGATAATTAAAATATGAGACTGAAAACATGGAGATAATTGTTACAGGGTTATAGGTTGCATAAGTTGAAATTAAGCCTCCCATGAAAACCAGTGACTCTTTAAGATCCACTATCCACCGAAGGTAATATCAACTTCATGCTCCTCTTCACTAACTGGTTTTACCGTAAAGAAGATACCTAGCGGACATTCATCAGCTTTGACTGGAGCGGGAGACAGGAAGCCTTTTTGCCCACCTTTACTCGTCGTCCACACTCGACAAGCGCGTTCACCTTCATCTGTCATAAAAACAATCTTAGTTGTACCCTGCTCATCTAACTTAGGCCCAACGCTTGTGCTCTCATCCCAATCCTCTCTTAAGGCTTTAATCACACTATGACAGATCGCTTTAGCATCATATTGGATGTTCGCTTCATGCTCGGTAGTACCGAGTGAAGTCGACGCATGAGCAGCTAATGGGATAAAGCTAAAAATAGACAAGATAACCAGAGTAGTTTTCAACATTTGCAGGCCTAAATATAGTGATATTCAGCAATATGACCTAAGGGCTCAAGGTAAGTTCGCTCAGTGGTTAGCGCTTTTCGTATTGAAGCCATTTATTGTGACGCTGAGCTCATTTTTAAAAAGCGAAGAATAGTCAATAAGGAAGTACAAACATATCAATTTATAATAGTATTCTATGAATATAAAGATTTAGTATTAGAATCGCTTGGCAGTGTGAACTTTATCAAATACACACTGCCATCAATATTACTCTACCATGTGATATAGAAGCAGAAGCCCCATAAACACCCTCCAATTGAACCATCTGGATTAACTACGTCATCTGCTGCTAGTGCAAAGTTTGAAAACATAGCACTTGCTGTTAGCATTGCTGTTAACCCAATAAGTTTATTTTTCATATAAAACTCCTTTAATTTACATTAATCGCACTTCATTGTGCACGGTAAGTTATAACCTAAATCATAACTAAACTTTCAACTTTATATTAAAATTACACCATATTCATATTAGATTTATATTAACAATATGAAACTCATTTAAATTTAGCACATCCATATATTCTTTCTGTTCATTACATGGCTCACAATCAAACATCTTGCTAACAGAAACATTTATTATGTAATAATTGGCAGTGGGATCATCACTCTCTGCTGCAGATAAAACCATCTTTATTAAAGCTTTTATTTTTGGTATGTCATCATCGTCAATATCTACATCCAAGCTATTTTTATTTATCGACAGCAAAAACTCCACTAGTTCACTGGAGTTTTCACCGGTTTCAAAATAAACAGGAGAAAGGTCTTTCGATATAATAAAGGTTTGTGGGAAACGATTGGGAAGATCTAAATCCTTCCAGTCTTTAGCTCTTACATCTAATTCTACAGCAGAAGATAGTGTCGAAAATGCTATAGTTGCTATCGCAACCAATATTAGTGCTCTCATCCGTGAGTCGCCTTTTATTTTATGAGTCGAACATTATATATGTTACAGCGAGATTATAAACTGCAAAATAAAATTTTGTCAAACAATAAAAAGCCCAAAACAATTATCCACAATAAATAATTTCATGTAGACCAATAAACACCTGAGATTAAATAAAACATAAACTAAACGGCTAGTACATTAGTATGGACCATATAAAACATAATAATAAATCCAACTATACCAAACTATAAAAGGCAGATAAAAATAAAGACTTATAAACATCCAACTAGAAAGAAAAATTTATATACAAATAACTCATATTATTAGTCATGCGACTCAGGTAGCGCAGCTTACATAATATTTTGTATAAAAAAGCCTCAGCCTTCATAGCGAAGTACTGAGGATTTCTGTTAGTGGTTGCTCTTAGTTGTTAGTGTTTGCTCTTAATGAATTAGGGCGATGACCTCAATGTCAGACACTTTTCTATTAGGTTGTTACTTAGATTCCTAATTCAGTTTCTAAAATAGACTCTTAAATAGCTTAAAAATTAAATCCTTGGTAACCACATTCCCATTGAAGCAGCGAATATCCCGCCAGCCATAGCGAGAGTAAGTACCACTAAACTGAAAGAAAACGCTAACTTAACCTTTGGGCTTTTACTGTCAGATGCAGCAAAGTACATTTGAGCGACCGCCAGCGGGATCAGGTACTGAGCAAAGCCTAAGAAGCTTAAAAATGGGCCTTCGAATGTTTTAGGATCAAAGCCTACCGGCGCTTGGTGTACCATCAACCACAACATCAGCCCGATACGGAAAAACCACACCCCTCCCATAGCGATAAACAAGCGTAATGCCCAACGTCTATGGGTTTTAATATCACGCTTAATCGCATGGTATACCGCAAGACCTGCAAACATCATGATTAAAATAGCGTTTAAACTGATGCTGTACTTACCGATTTCGCCGCCTGCAACACCACGGCTCCACACCATAAATAGGCCGCCTAAACTCAATATAAAAGCGGTAAAAATATAGATCCGCCCATTTACGCGGTGCAACTTAGGCGCATAAGATCTTATCTGAGGAATAAGCTGTAGTGGACCACCAACAAGCACCACTAATGCCAATAAAAGATGCATACCAACAGCGAAGTTTCCTATGCTGTCGCCTGCAACATAACCGTGTGGCATCACCTTGTTCCATCCTGACAGATCGCCAGAAATTGCAACCCCACCATAAAACATGGCCACATAGGCTGCGAAAATCCATTGCCCTACAACGGTCACTGCAAACCATAGTTTGGCACTATGGCCCAGCCAGCTCCCGCTTCTAGAATCACTCATTGAATGGCTCACCGATTGAGTCGTTACATTCTGACTTTCCCCATCTACCGCTATTGTTTTGATTATTGCAGCTTCACTCATGCCTATCCCCTTGGCTGTCCCTTAAGATTTATCGAACGATATTTAACACATCGTTAACAGCAAAAGTTATGCCAAATTCATACTCACACAAAATCAACAAGTTATAGATTTAGTTCTTCTTAAAGTGATGATCGTTTTCACTGATAGTTAGTTAATATCACAATTTCTATACAGGGTAAGAGGAGTGGACACAGCCTAAACTGAAGCATTAAGTAGATAGGGAAATTGAGTGTAAATTGAGTATAAATTGAGGTAGTAGCAGACGTTAAGCCTACTAATTAATTCTATTTACTGAAGGATGTAGGCCTGTCTATGGGGGGCTTTTTATGAGAGCCTTTTTATGAGAGCCTTTTTATGAGAAACTTCTTCGATATCAAATAATTCAAATGGACCTTGAATGAAAAACCTCACCATAGCCATACTCGTCATCGCCATCATATATGGTATTTATGATAATAGTTCTACTAAAGAAACTGTCAGTGACATTATCACCTTGACCCCAGTCGCCGCCGAATTCACCTCAGACCTCTCAAGATCTTGGTCATACCAAGCTTTAGAGAAGCACATAGATTCAAAACACCTCATTTCAAACGAACAAAACTATCGCAGTATGCTTGAAAAAGCTAAACCTCTTGGACAGATGGAGCGTTGCAACAAACTACAGATGAACCAGCTCCATAAACAAAAAACGGATGGACCCATTGTCGTGTCGGGCGTATGCCAATTCGAATATGGAACCGCCTCCCTCATGCTGGTTTTTTCTCATAAAATTGAGGAGTTTGAAATAATAGCTTGGTCAATTAAGTCAGCCTAGTTTTCACACTTTTCTTGTAGATATTATGAGTCCAATGATTATCAAGCTCTAGCTCTCCCTTCGCTTGAGAGCTAGCACAGTAGAATGGATGCGATTGATAGATGATTCTTAAAACTAAGCAGCGACAAAGCATCAAGTGCTAGTCATCAAAGACTAAAAGTTCGCTTTTAATGAAAGCTAACTCTGCCAACTTCATTTGCTTGCTAAAGAAAAGATAAGCTACGAACATTGCGTAAAATCAAACAATTACACCCCAATGTATGGCAAGTTTGACTCTCTTCTAGGAATTAGTACGTGAAATGCAACATATGCACAAAGAACACGCCGATGAAGCAGGGCTGCCACCGTCTCAAAACAAAGAGCAAAAGCAAGAATACTAAGGTGCAGAAGCGCAGAGAGGCCTATACGTTGAACTGCCAAGATTGTGGTTGAAGCCAACAGACAGTCTAAGGAGTAAAACTTGAAAAGCATGGAAAGAGGCAAGATTGTTCGTTGGAACGATGAAAAAGGCTTTGGCTTTATTAAACCAGAAACGGCTAACGGCAAAGATGTGTTTATTCATATCTCAATATTAAAGCAGATGGTAAGAAAGCCTGTCGTTGGTGACCAAGTTAACTATTTCTCAGAATTGCAGAGCGATGGCAAGAGTAAAGCTATCAAAGCCAATATTGAGGGTGTTGCTGTTATCGCATCAACCTCTAAACGGGATGCAACCACTAATCATAATAAGAAGAGTCACAACAGACACAGTCGCCAATCCAAATCATCCAGTGTCATGCTTATACCGCTACTTGTCATTCTTGTACTAGGTATCTTCGGCTTTCAAAGATTCGAAGCGCTAACAGCACAATCAAACACACAAGTGGAAATCAGTAACGAGCCTCCCCTGCAGCAACTAGCTGCAGAACCAATAAAGTGGGAGCAGCCCAATGAGACATTTCGCTGTGAAGCCGGGAAGCAACACTGCAGCCAAATGCGCTCATGCGCCGAAGCAAAGTACTACCAGAGAAACTGCCCCGGCACCAAAATGGATGGCGATAGCGACGGCATCCCATGTGAAAGGCAATGGTGTAATTAATATTAAAAAGGGTCGGAGTAAAAGTTTACTCTGACGCCATTTATTACTCGGCTTTACGACATTAAAGGAACTAAGAATGACTGCTAAACCCATAAAACTTTTCATTTCTGTATTTTTTTCACTTCTAACGACTTCATGCGTGTTTACAGAAGCCTTATGGCGAGAGTCTAGCTATGATGAGTCATTCGCTAGTTTTTTAATTAGTGAAGATAACAAGAACCTAGTCATCATCGGAGAGAAGTACCACTACGTTATCAAGCCGTCAGAAACGCTCGTCAACATTTTAAAATCAAGCTATAAACCGAACATCCAAGGTCACTTTGATTATTTTAAAGTAGAGGCTAATGACAATATCAAGGGGACATATTCCCTCACCTTTAATGCTATCCCCTCAGAAGCAACTAAAGAGTGGCTTAATGCCAATGATTTTAAGGTAAAAGAGCATAAAAAACTTGGTGATAAATTTGTTTTTCAAGGCAATATTTCAGGAGTAAGGTACCTTCCAAGTGAATCCGTCAATAATACCTTTAGTTTCAATAAAGCCTACTCGGTCAGTATTTATGAAGAAATATCTACTGCAGGACAAGCATATAGAACGGCACTATCACCTATATCTGTAGCACTAGATGGCACTTTAGCCATCGGTGGGATGGCTTTATTCATTACGGCTTGCACTGGGAAAAGAGTCACAACAGGGAAAGGCGCCGATAATATCTGTTAAAGATATAATAAATGGGATCAGAGTAAATTTAACTAAAAGCTAGATTCCGGCTAAGAGCATCACCGGAATGACGGTAAAGAAAAAGCCCCGATACCGTAAGGTATCGAGGCTTTAAATCTTTTAGGGTTTAAGCTTCTAGGCTAAGACCAGCAAAAGTAACTAACGCAGGAAAAATCGATTTAGAGCAAGGCTTCTTGCCACGACGTTTAGCTTCTTAAACGGATATGATAAAGGGAACAGAGCCCATTAGCAGAAAAGCCACTAGATTCCGGCCCACAAGCATTGCCGGAATGACGGTGTTCACAACATTGCACTAGCACCTATTTAGTTAGCACCTCTTCAAACTCCAGACATAAAAAAACCGATACTCTAAAAGTATCGGCTTTCATCTTTAGTTCTAAGCTTTTGAGCTATAGACCAACAGACGTTTTTGCGCAGGATAGATTGATTATGACAAGGCGCCTTGAGCGACGCGTAGTCTTTCTTACGCGAGCGAATGGCAACGCAGTAAGAATCAATTTAGACCAGCAAAAATTACATCATGCCGCCCATTCCACCCATACCGCCCATACCACCCATATCAGGCATGCCACCAGCTGCTGCATCTTGTGGAATCTCACCAACCATAGCTTCGGTAGTGATCATTAGGCCAGCAATAGATGCTGCGAACTGTAGTGCGCTACGGGTTACTTTAGTTGGGTCAAGGATACCCATCTCTAGCATGTCACCGTAAGTGTCGTTACCCGCGTTGTAACCGTAGTTACCTGAACCGTTCTTAACGTTGTTAGCAACAACTGAACCTTCTTCACCAGCGTTAGTCGCGATTTGACGTAGTGGTGCTTCCATAGCGCGTAGTGCGATAACCACACCGTGCTTCTGGTCTTCGTTGATAACTTCAACATCACCAATCTTGCTAGCAACACGTACCAGTGCAACACCACCACCAGCAACTACACCCTCTTCAACCGCAGCGCGAGTCGCGTGTAGAGCATCTTCTACGCGTGCTTTCTTCTCTTTCATTTCAACTTCAGTCGCTGCACCAACCTTGATAACAGCTACGCCGCCAGCAAGTTTAGCCATACGCTCTTGAAGCTTTTCTTTGTCGTAATCTGACGTTGATTCTTCAGCTTGGATCTTAATCTGTGAAACGCGAGCTGAGATCTGCTCTTGCTCACCAGTACCGTCGATGATAGTGGTGTCATCTTTAGTGATGATAACGCGCTTAGCAGTACCTAGGTCTTCTAGGGTCGCTTTTTCAAGCTCAAGACCAATCTCTTCAGCAATAACAGTACCGCCGGTTAGGATGGCGATATCTTGTAGCATAGCTTTACGACGGTCACCAAAACCTGGCGCCTTAACTGCTGCAACTTTAACGATGCCACGCATGTTGTTGACAACAAGTGTTGCTAGCGCTTCACCTTCAACGTCTTCAGCAACGATAAGCAGTGGCTTACCCGTTTTAGCTAGACCTTCAAGGATAGGGAGTAGTTCACGGATGTTTGATACTTTCTTATCAACAAGCAGGATGAACGGGCTTTCTAGCTCAACGCTACCAGTCTCTGGCTTGTTGATGAAGTATGGAGATAGGTAACCACGGTCGAACTGCATACCTTCAACAACGTCTAGCTCGTTCTCTAGTGCCTGACCTTCTTCAACAGTGATAACGCCTTCTTTACCTACACGCTCCATCGCAGTTGCGATGATTTCACCGATTGTCTCATCAGAGTTCGCAGAGATAGTACCAACCTGAGCGATAGCATTAGTGTCTGCACACTCTTGAGATAGGTTTTTAAGCTCGGCAACAGCAGCAATAACGGCTTTGTCGATACCGCGCTTAAGATCCATTGGGTTCATGCCAGCAGCAACGGCCTTTAGACCTTCAGTAACAATTGACTGAGCAAGTACTGTTGCAGTTGTAGTACCGTCACCGGCAGCATCATTGGCTTTAGAAGCAACTTCTTTAACCATCTGTGCGCCCATGTTTTCGAACTTATCTTCAAGTTCAATCTCTTTAGCAACAGACACACCATCTTTAGTGATTAGTGGAGCACCGAAGCTCTTGTCTAGTACAACGTTACGACCTTTTGGGCCTAAAGTAACGCGAACTGCGTTTGCTAGAACGTTAACGCCTGCAAGCATTTTTACACGTGCATCGTTACCAAATAATACTTCTTTAGCTGCCATCTTTAAGTGTCCTTTAAATTCTTTTTAAATTGTCTGTGGCCTAATTCGAGGCCATCACACATTGGAAAATATCTAAACGAAGTGATTTAGCTCACTACAGCCATTAGATCCGACTCTGAAAGGATCAGAACTTCTTCACCATCAATTTTTTCTTTCTTCACGCCGTAACCTTCGTTGAAGATCACTGTGTCGCCAACTTTTACGTCAAGTGGCTGAACAGAACCATTTTCAAGAATACGGCCATTGCCTACTGCAAGTACTTCACCGCGAGTTGACTGCTCAGCTGCACTACCGGTTAGCACGATGCCACCCGCTGACTTTGATTCAACTTCAGAACGTTTAACGATAACGCGGTCATGTAATGGACGAATATTCATGTATGCTCCTAATGATTTTTTTACCCAACACTGTGTTGGCTGATTATCAATTTATTCGGCGGTGTTAATAAGTTGACCACTGCAACCTTTAACAGACTAATGCCGTTAGATGTTTGAGATATGGGGGTCAAGACGAACAGATCCAAGGCCTTTACAAAAAATATCTCACTTTTTTTAACTGGTCTTTATAAATGAGCAAGCAATCCTGATAGAATTGCGCTCCCTCAGTAGATTAGGCAAGACTTCTCCATGAAAGACAGACACGGGCTGCTAACACAGCCAATTGGTCGTGTACTGCTAAATATGAGCCTCCCAAACCTGATTGGTATTTTAACCATTCTTGGGTTCAGCCTCGTCGACACTTTTTTTATCAGTCAGTTAGGGACAGAATCCTTAGCTGCGATCAGCTTTACCTTTCCGGTAACCTTAGTCATCTCTAGCATTGCCATAGGTATCGGCGCTGGGGTATCTACTAATCTTGGTCGCTTGATAGGCGGTGGTCATGCCCCCAAGGCCAAGGTGTTTCTGCATGACTCATTACTGTTGACCTTTTTGCTTATCGCCTTTGTTTCCCTGCTTGGCAGCTTGTGTATCAACCCGCTATTTAGCCTGCTTGGAGCTAATGACTCTAGCCTGCCACTGATCCGTGATTACATGTTTATCTGGTATCTTGGCGCACCTCTGTTAGTACTGATGATGGTTGGTAACCAAGGGCTTAGGGCTACGGGTGATACCCGCTCTCCAGCTAAGATAATGATGTTAGCGGCGTTAATTAATCTGATACTCGATCCGCTGCTTATCTTTGGTATTGGCCCCTTTCCGCGGCTTGAAATACAAGGTGCGGCGATAGCGACGGTGATCTCCTGGATTGTCGCCCTGTCTCTGTCGAGCTACCTGCTGATCTTTAAGCGTCACTTAGTGGAGTTTGCCGAGTTTAATATCGAGCGACTCAAGTGTAACTGGAAACAACTCGCTCATATTGCCCAACCTGCGGCCTTAATGAACCTGCTGAACCCGTTAGCCAACGCCATGATAATGGCTATGCTGGCGCGCATCGATCATAGTGCGGTCGCCGCCTTCGGTGCGGGTACACGTATTGAGTCGGTGCTGCTTATCGTAGTCATGGCACTATCATCAAGCTTAGTGCCCTTTATTGCCCAGAATTTAGGGGCTGGACAAACAGCGCGAGCCCGTGATGCCCTGCTGTTGTCGCTCAAATTTGTTTTGGTGTTTCAGACGCTACTTTATCTGCCGCTATTTTTATTAGCCGCACCTCTTGCGCAGCTTTTTAGCAGCGACCCTCAGGTTATTGAGTGGTTAACCTTCTACATTATTGCCCTGCCTGCCGCCTATGGGCCATTGGGCATAGTGATACTCATTGCCACGTCGCTGAATGCCTATCACAGACCCATGAGCTCTTTAGTGCTCAACGTATGTCGCCTGTTCTTAATTATGTTGCCGCTGGCAGCGCTTGGCTCATATTTAGGTGGTGTAAAAGGCTTGATGATGGCGCTACCAATTACCAATACTGTGATGGGTATAGCCTGCTATATTTTGGCCAAAAAGATCTCAGAACCGGATCACCTAAAAAAGAGCACCTAAAGAAACCAGCAAGCTAAGGAATAGATATGCAGCCAGAGAGGTTCACAGACAAAAGTTATTATGAAACGAGTTTCAGCGGCGAAGACCTGCAAGAGGTTATATTCGAACGCTGCGAATTTACCCGTTGTGACTTTGGCCGCGCAGACCTGACCGATGCCAGCTTTATCAACTGCCGCTTTATCGAATCAGGTGAAAGCGAGGGCTGTAACTTTAGCTATGCCACTCTGATTAGCGCTAGCTTTAAGCACTGTAACCTGAGCATGGCAATATTCACTGGCTCTCGCTGTTTTGGCATTGAGCTGCGTGAGTGTAACCTGCAAGGCGCTGACTTTTCTCGTGCATCGTTCGCCAATCACATCACTCACAAGACTTTTTTCTGCAGCGCTTATATTACGGAATCAAACCTCTCCTACGTCAACCTTGAATCCGCCAAACTAGAAAAGTGCGAGTTGATGGACAATCGCTGGCGCGGCGCAAACTTACTGGGTGCTTCGATGAAAGGGTCTGATCTGAGTGGCGGTGAATTTTCTCAGTCTCAGTGGGGCAGTTTCGAGCTTGAAGGCTGCAACTTGTGCCGAGTTGAACTCGAAGGGCTCGACCCGAGAAACGTTAAGCTTGAAGGGGTGATGATAAGCCAGTGGCAGCAGGAGCAACTGCTAGCACCACTGGGGATCATAGTGGCGCCGGATTAAAGCTGATTAAAGAAGTGGTACATTTTACGTTCAAGAGCATATCTAAGAAGCTATAAGGCAACCTGGTAGGGACAGTGACAACCACTGTATCGAATACTGATTGGTATAAAGCCAAAACAGTAATATAATGCCGGAAGGACCTGCTAGTCACATACATGGAATGTAAGGGTAAATATGTATAATATCTTTAAAATCACAGTTATAGCTGTAATCATCACCTTTGTTTATCAACAATGGTTCGCCGCACTCCCGCTCACGGGATACCACCTGTCATCAGTCCCCGTCAAAGTTGAAATGCTCAAAGGCTCTCAGGTTAGCCGCGACACGGATACGACTTCTGACATCGAATCAATTATTGCTCCCAAAAGCAAAGAGAAACAGATTGTTATGGTAGCAATGTCTGTAAGCTCAACCATGGAGAACTTCGAAGAGTCTGACATTGAGTTTATTCCCGATGAATACGAAAAATTTAATCAATTGAGCGCTATCTACGGCAATATTGCTGGCAGTAACTTTGCCGTAGACCAAGAACGTGGCTTTATCGATCAAAATGGCAAGCGTGGCTATCAGATGAAAGTAAAAATGCAGGCCCAAGAAACTGAAGTTACTCTAATCCAACAGGTATTTATTGTCGGTGAGCATCTATTAGTATTTATGGCCAGCTACAGTGATACACAAGAGGAAAATACCGCTATGGCTTTCCTCGACTCTATAGAGTTTCTATAACTTTCAGCCATTCCAAACGGGTTAAGCTTAAAGTAAAAAACCGCCTTAGTTTGGCACTTTCAGGCTGCATAAAATATCAGTATGAGGGCTAGAGACACTAGGATGCTTATCCAGGCCTCAAGCCCTTACCTCAAACCCTCCAGCCCTCAAAAAGAATCTACCTCTTATCACTGATCCCAAGCATCTGTTCGAGATTCACAAAGCGGTAGCCCTGACTGCGGTAGTACTCGATAACGGTAGGCAGTGCATCGACGGTATTTTGTCTATTACCACCCGCATCGTGCATCAAGTTAATCACTTCAGGATGCAGATTGTTAATCATCACATCACTGATATTTTCTGTGGTGACTGTGGGCGAGTTCCAGTCTCGCGTATCTACCGACCATAAGATCACTTTCATGCCTTTTTCATCTAAAAAAGCGATCTGCTCGTCGGTGATCTCACCAAATGGCGGTCGATAGAAACGTGGCGTTATGCCAACTGAACTTTGAAACAGTGCATTGGTTTTAAGCACTTGTTGTTGCCATAACACTTCATTAGTGAGTGAGCGCCCATAGGGATGGCTCCAGCTATGATTGGCCAAAGTATGCCCCTCCGCCAAGGCTCTAGCCATAATAGCTTGATTAGATTTCATGTTTTCCCCCGTCCAGAAGAAACTTGCCGGAACTTGATGCTCCGCTAACCGGTCTAAAATTTGGGTCGTATAAGGTGAAGGGCCATCATCGAACGTTAAAGCAATAAGCTTCTCTTGGTTCCAGCCCTCTAGAAAATAGGCGCCAATAAAGTCACTCGCTTGCCTTGTTAATTCGCTGACAGCAACTTGTTGGTTAACATCATCCGTTCTGACATATTGCTCGGCCTTATGACTCACTGCTATTGATGAGTCTAGACTCACTTTAAAGAGGTTTGCATCGACTGCGAAGGCATTACTGGCATCGCTACCTGGATATCTAGCAAAATGCTCTGCTGCAAGGTAATGGCCCAGCTTCCACGCCGCTCCATTATCTTTAAAATCTGAGCCTAAAACATTAAGCCCGCTATCTTGTGGATTGAACCAATCTGCGACTGTACCGCCAGCATCAATCGCGGCTTTGGTTAAGGTAAGTGCATCAGCCAGCTCAGAAGTTGAGATTTGTGTCGCTTGATACAAGTGATCAGGCTTAACTTGTGTTGCTATAAACTGCAGCGCTAAACCATGACTTACCAGTTTTTCTAGCAAATCACCTTGAACTTGATGCGCTTGTCTTAAGCTTAAATAGATTGCTGTTGCCAAAGGTTGAGTTAGCTTATCCGTGTCAGGCATTGCAGATAAGGTTAGCTGCACTCGACTCATACCTATCTGTGAACTTGAATAATCTATGACTATCGCTTGCGTTTGCAACGGATCGAGACTGATGGATAATGCGAAATCTTCAACAGAGAATTGACTCGAAAATAGTTCTGAAAGCCCAGTTAACTGGGCTTTCAATGCTGATAGTATCTCTTCACTTGGCTCACTCGCTGCAAGCCAGTAGGTTGGTAGAGCCAGTTCATCCAAGATCGGCTGATACTCAATACCATTGATCGCTAAATTTGCACGTGAAATCTGCTCGTCAGCAGAGTGACCAGAGTCGATAGGCGCGCTATTATCGGACGATTGAGCCGTCGAGTCACTCCCGCCACAAGCTGACACAAGTAATACACTCCCAATGACTGCGAAGAATAGCGGTAACCATGACTTTAATACTCGATAAGTCATTGTATTAGTTTTAAACTTTGTTTTAGCGCTTATTAGCCTCATGATCCATATCCCTATCTGTATCAATAATATGCTTTAACTTAGATTTAGCTTCCTGTTGTGACTCTCGCTAAAGCTTTCGTTTTTAACAACAGGAATCGCGACGCCCCACTTTTGCCAGATAGCCCTAACAATACTAGAACTTTGACGGTAGTGACAGCGCTGTCATTTTACGCAATTAGACTAACAAATAAACACAGAGATAGGTAATGAATCTGAGGAAGACGTTATAACTCAAGGCTGGTCGAAGAAAGCGGAAAGCTTAAAGGCTAAAGCTTAAAGACTAGAGTTTAAAGGATAAAAACAGCAGAGCCCAGATAGATCTCCGGGCTCTCGCTTTACTTACTGCTTAGAGCCTACAACTCATAACTAACGCTATACCCAAGATTTGATAGAACCACGGAGTCTTTCCTCGCGGCCACAAGCCTGGCCTGAGTTACAACGCTCTAGCGCCGCCATCATATGGTCAATAAATCGTTGGCTCGCGAGGCTAATAAAGCGCCTTGACGGATACACCAGATAACACTTACCCAGGTATGGCTCTACATCTTCATACAGCATAGTGAGCTCACCCCGCTCTACAAATTCACGGGTGACCTCAATCGGCAGAAAGGCAATACCACGTCCCGCTAGGCTCGCTTCTAAACAGAGCTGAATACTATTGAGACATAAGTTACCTGTTACCGCTATTTTCATATCATTACCAAATGGCACCTCATTAAAGATCCGTCCATTAGGGTAGCGAAATAGAATTGAATTATGCTTCTCAAGCTCTTCGGGGAGCACAGGTGTTCCCGCCTTTGCTAGATAATCTGGGCTAGCAACGAAATGCAGCTCTTCATTGAGCACCTCGCGTGCCACCATCTCATTTTCATTAAATGAGTCCTCAACCATGAAGGCCAGATCGATATTATTACGGATCATATCTTGAGGCTCGGTACTGACGATCAGCTCGACGGTGAGCTCAGGGTTATGATCCATAAAGTCGAAGATGGCATTGGCGATATCCAAAACTTCAGGCACAGGAAAGATCAGAATCCGCAGATGGCCACCAATTTCTGCTTCGCTATCGGTGAGCTCAGTCATCGTTTGCTCAAGCTCGCCGAGAATAGACAAGGTTTTATCGTAAAAATGGCTACCTGATGCGGTTAATGTCATGGAGCGGCTCTGGCGATGAAACAGCTTTACGTTAAGATCATCTTCTAAGATCTGTAACCGACGGCTCACTGTCGATTTAGGCAGGTTAAGCAGGTCGGCTGCATCAACGAGACTGCCAGTTTCGACGATACGGTGGAACAGGGAGATATCTTCAGTTTTCATCACTCACTCTCAAATTTTAATAAAACGCTTAATACCGCTCTCAAAAAAACACTCAAAACAGCAAAAATAACCTCAGAGATGCGCCTGAGTTATTGACTAAAAGCTCGAGCATTTTATAACAAATCAGATCATGCACACGCTTTGTGATAACAATCAACCATAAATAGTCTCAAAAAATGGAACTGATGATTCCGATCATTCCCGTTTTGTAAATTAGTAGAGACTGTTATCTTAGCCATCAATGATACAACTTGTCGCAAATATGGAACTCGCTTTATGAAGCATCTATCAAAAATACTCATCCTTTTAATATCTACAGCCTGGTTAGCTGGTTGTAGCGTAGAGTCTACTGAAATTGCTCCTACGCCTATAAGACCGGTGAAATTGTTAGAGGTCACTGATATTAATGCGAGTTCAATTCGTGTTTTTCCTGCAAAAATAGCCGCCACTAAGCAAGCTGAGCTAGGCTTCAGAGTCTCTGGGCAGCTTATCGATTTTACGTTAGTCGAAGGCGTACACGTTAAAAAAGGCGAAGTGTTGGCGCAGTTAGATGACAGAGATGCCCGCAACACCTTACTTAACCGTGAAGCCGATCATGAGCTTGCAGCTGCCGACTTTAAACGTAAGGGTGAATTACTGCGCCGCCAGTTAATCTCACCTGCCGATTACGACTTAGCTAAAGCCCAGCTAAAATCAGCTACTGCAGCCTTGTCCAATGCTCGCGATCAACTAGGGTACACTAGCTTAATAGCGCCATATGATGGCACAGTTGCAAAGATTTCAATCGATAATTTTCAGATGCTCCAAGCCAATCAACCAGTATTAGTGTTACAGAAAGATGCTGATATCGATGTGGTCATTCAGGTGCCTGAATCTATGGCCAACCGAGCGATTACATTTAACCCTAACGCTAAGTTTCAGCCTAGAGTCAGCTTCAGCAACCAGCCTGTAAATAACTATCGAGTTACCCTTAAAGAGTATGCAACCCAAGTCACGCCTGGCACTCAAAGCTATGAAGTTGTTTACACGCTACCTAGACCCACACAGATTAACGTACTACCAGGCATGAGCGCCGAGTTAACCTTAGACCTGTCATTGGGCAACGAAGAAAGTAAAACCGTTATCCCCACCAGTGCAGTGATGAAACGCGATCTTGATGGTGAGAACATCATCTGGCTCTATCATGCAGACACTGGCAATGTGACAGCTCAAATCGTTACTTTAGGTCGCATCACAACTGATGGCGTGGAGATTGTTGATGGATTAAGCCTAGGCGATCAGCTAGTTGTCGCAGGCGTACAGTATTTATCAGATGAGCAACAAGTTAAACCGCTTCGCTGGCAACGTGGCGTATAACGCCTGAATCTACCAGAATTAATTTTAGCTTTCGTCTGCAAGGATCTGATCTGTGAATTTCGCTCAATACTCAATCGAACATAAAGTTGTTAGCTGGATGTTCGCCCTATTACTGCTCGTGGGGGGCAGTATCTCATTCCTTGGTTTAGGCCAACTTGAGTTTCCCGAGTTTACCCTCAAGCAAGCACTTGTTGTTACCGCTTACCCTGGCGCTTCACCAGAACAGGTTGAAGAGGAGGTCACCCTTCCCCTTGAAGATGCTATACAACAACTCGATGCCGTTAAACATATCACTTCAGTCAATAGCGCTGGGCTATCTCAGATAGAGATAGAAGTTGAAGATCATTATGGCGCAGATGAACTCCCACAGGTTTGGGATGAGCTACGCCGTAAGGTGAATGATAAGATCAATGAGCTCCCCCCTGGAGTGGCCACGCCATCAGTTATCGATGATTTCGGTGATGTTTATGGTGTTCTTCTCAATATTACAGGCGATGGTTACACTAGTCGTGAACTGCAAAATTATGCTGACTTTCTTAGACGAGAGCTGGTATTGGTTGATGGCGTTAAAAAGGTCAATATTGCTGGTAAAATTACCCAGCAAGTCGTGGTAGAGATCTCCCAGCAGAAACTCAATGCTTTAGGGCTGGATCAAGACTATATCTACGGCTTAATCAACAGCCAAAATGTCGTTTCTAACGCGGGTAGCATTCGCGTCGGTGATAACCGTATTCGTATTCACCCAACCGGTGAGTTTAATCAAGTTGATCAGATGGAGCGCCTACTAATCAGCGCGCCAGGCAGTACCAAATTGGTTTATCTTGGCGATATTGCCAAAGTCTATAAAGATGATGACGAAACACCAACAGAGATCTATCACGGTAACGGCGAGAGTGCTCTATCAGTGGGTATCGCATTCTCAAGCGGCGTTAACGTGGTCGATGTTGGTGAAGCCATTAATCAAAGACTGGCAGAGCTTGATAACCAACGCCCTATAGGCCTTGAGCTAGTGACCGTCTATGACCAGAGTAAAATGGTTGACCAGACTGTTACAGGCTTCTTAGTCAACCTCGCTGAGTCTATTGCCATCGTTATTGGCGTGCTACTGATCTTTATGGGCGTACGGGCTGGCCTGTTAATGGGGCTAGTCCTGCTACTGACCATTTTAGGCACCTTTATCATGATGAATGTGCTTAATATCGAGTTACAGATCATCTCCCTTGGCGCCCTGATCATCGCATTAGGTATGTTGGTTGATAACGCAATCGTTGTCACCGAAGGCATACTCATAGGCATTAAACGTGGCCATAGCCGCTTAGAAACCGCTAAACAGGTCGTCACTCAAAGCCAATGGCCACTACTTGGTGCCACTATTATCGCTATTCTTGCCTTTGCCCCAATCGGTTTATCTGATACGGCAACGGGTGAGTTCTGTGCATCGCTGTTCCAAGTGCTATTGATCTCCCTGTTTATCAGCTGGATCACAGCCATGACCTTGACCCCTTTCTTCTGTCACTTGATGTTCAAAGATGGCGAAGTTAGTGGTGATGACAACGACGACCCTTATAAAGGTTGGGTATTTCAGATCTATCGCAGCAGCTTGAATTTTGCGATGCGTTTTCGTGCCTTAACGATATTAACTGTCATTGCAGCTTTAGTGGCCTCAGTGATGGGCTTTGGCCATGTGAAAAACGTTTTCTTTCCGGCTTCAAACACACCGATGTTTTTCGTCGATGTGTGGATGCCTGAAGGTACAGATATCAAAGCTACTGAGCACTTACTCGGACGCATAGAGAAGGACTTGATGCAGCAGCAGGAGAACCATGATATCGGCTTAGTCAATCTGACTAGTGTCGTTGGTCAGGGCGCTCAACGATTTGTACTCTCCTATGCACCAGAGAAAGGCTATAACGCTTATGGCCAGCTACTTATCGAGATGACAGATCTCACCAGTCTGAACCAATATATGCGCACACTGGAAAAGGAGTTAAGCCTTAAGTATCCAGAAGCTGAGTACCGTTTTAAGTATATGGAAAATGGCCCAAGCCCAGCAGCTAAGATTGAAGCCCGTTTTTATGGCGAAGATCCTAAAGTACTACGTCAGCTAGCGACTCAAGCCAAGGCAGTATTAGATGCAGAACCCACCGCTGTTGGAGTGAGACACAGCTGGCGTAATCAAGTAACTATGATACGTCCTCAACTGGCTCTGGCTCAGGCACGAGAAACCGGGATCAGTAAACAAGATCTCGATAACTCGCTACTGGTTAACTTCAGCGGTAAGCAGGTTGGCGTCTACAGAGAGAATAGCCACCTGATGCCTATCATAGCTAGAGCGCCAGCAGAGGAGCGTCTCGATGCTGACAGCCTTTGGAAGCTACAAGTATGGAGCTCAGAGAACAATGTCTTTGTGCCTGCAACTCAAGTGGTGTCTGAATTTACTACCGAGTGGGAAAACCCGCTTATTATGCGCCGTGACAGAAAACGTATGCTAGCTGTGTACGCCGATCCTATCAACGGTACCGATGAGACTGCGGACTCTGTATTTAGAAAAGTCAGGGCAGATATTGAAGCCATTGCCCTACCAAGTGGTTATCAGCTCGAATGGGGCGGCGAATTTGAAACAGCAGGCGAAGCTCAGGTATCTGTGTTTAGCTCAATTCCTATGGGCTATCTGGCGATGTTCCTGATCACAGTGCTGCTATTTAACTCAGTACGTCAGCCATTAGTTATCTGGTTTACCGTGCCCTTAGCGTTAATCGGTGTGGTGTCAGGTTTATTAATATTCGATGCCCCCTTTAGCTTTATGGCACTGCTTGGCCTGTTAAGTCTGACAGGTATGATTATCAAAAATGGTATCGTGCTAGTCGATCAGATAAATCTAGAACTAAGTGGCGGGAAAGAAGCTTATCAGGCTGTGGTTGACTCTTCGGTGAGTCGTGTTAGGCCAGTATTAATGGCTGCGATTACGACCATGTTAGGTATGGTGCCCTTACTGTCTGATGCCTTTTTCGGGTCAATGGCCATCACCATCATATTCGGCTTAGGCTTTGCCTCGGTGCTGACACTCATTGTGCTGCCAGTCACCTATGCACTCGCTTTCCGCATTCCTTACCCTAAACAGAAATAGACTGTTTGGTAGAAACGGCAAGGAGGTAAAGTATCCACAGATTGAATTAGCTCATAATATATTTGCTTCCCGGCAATCCCGGCCCCATCAAGGGTCGGGCTTAACCTATTAATCACTAAACTCCCCTGATATGCTGCAGTTCAGTATTTTAAATGGGGGATCGCTATGAAACTGCGCATCAACATCATTCTATTCAGTGCACTTTTACTCACCGCCTGTGCCCAACAAAACAATGTCACTCCAACAAATACAGAGCATGATCAGGCTTCACAAACCTATCAAGTAGGCGTCATGGTTGAGGCAATCTCATTAGCACTCAGTAAACCTAATGAAGCCAGCTCGCTTGAAACTATAAGCCTATACGGCACCGACTCACGCTATTATGTGATGATTAGAGGCTGGCTCGTTCAGGAGCAAGCCGGCGTACAGAGTCAGCTTAATGCAATACGCTCAAGCGGAGCGACTACAGCGAAGCAAGCTCAAACTAAACAAAAATTCATCGACAAGCTGGCTTTTTTAACACTAGCAATACGTAGAATTGATTTAGAATGACCCCACAGTTGAGCCCAAACCGTATTAATAAACAGTGCTAGGTAAAAGGATGGACAATGAATAAGGCAATTACAGCAAGCTTACTTTCAGCTTTTGTCTGCCCAGGTGCAGGACACTTTTATTTAAAAAAGTACAATACCGCAACCTTGATCTCAGCCTGTAGTTTGACTGGTTTGGTATACCTGCTTTATCAAGCCGTTGAGCGGGCGAAAGAGATCTCTGAGCAGATCTTATCCGGTGCAGTACCGCTCGACATTAGCGTTATCACTAAGCTAATCACTGAGCAGCCCGCAAATGGGCAATATGTTACTTTGGCGACTTGGGTGTTTATCCTAGGCTGGGCTATAGGCGTATTTGATGCCTATCGACAGGGGAATGCCATCGATAAGAGAGAGCAGAAAAATGAGAAGCTATAAGCTATAAGTTTTAAGTTTTAAGTTTTAAGTTTTAAGTTTTAAGTTTTAAGTTTTAAGTTTTAAGTAGAAAATAGAAGCGAATCTTTCAAAAAAGAAAGCCCCTAGACCAGACTGCTCGCCTTAGTCCAGGGCCTTTACTTCAAACGCTTTTACTATTCTTTATCTGTCTACTCTTTATCTGTCTACTCTTTATTGCACAAGAATACAGTCCAGTGACTTTCAGCTCTGCTTGAGTGCTGTCGTCGTTGAGAAATCATGCTGGGTTGAAGGCGCAACACTCACCTTAACTGCTGGGATCTCATTTTTTGAGAACTGATAATCTTTATCTGCTGCAACAGTTTTTGAGAAATCATGACGAGTCGATGACTGCTGTAAATGATTGCCTGATATAGGTTTATTCTTTGAAAAATCATAGCTTGATTTAGCTGCTGAGGTTTTAGAGAAATCAGGAATATCGGCGACAACCGATGCTGAAGAGAACACAAATACTGCAGATAAGGCCACGCTGGTTAACAACTTCATATAGAACTCCAATCTTTTTGACCACAAGTGTGTAACAACACTCTAGTTTAAATTACATCACCAGTGAACAAATGAATTACATTTTATGCAAATTGATACATTTATGCTCAATTGCTAAATTTGAACGCTTTAGAGATTTTCGCTATTTATCAACATGAAAATAGTCATCTCGTCTGAACTGAAAATAAAGTTAAGCGATTGGAGGGCGATAATCTGGAGTAGACTCTGCAGTCTGAATAGACCATAAACGGTTAGGCACAGGCTCAGAGGATGTTGATCGAATTAAAATTAACGGTGAGTGAATAACTATTCCTGTTAGTAAAGTGCAGTGTGTTACACAGTGGCCACTCGCTAAAATCATACAAGGCTGATCGCAGTGTACAATTTGGCCATCAGTAAAAATTAAGGCTCTGATATCACCAGCTTCGGTCGCAGTCTGATGTTTCTGAGATGTCACTACAGGTTGTTCAGCGACTTTATGACTAATTGAGTGGAGAAACTCCGGCATGGCCATCGCTGGAGACAGCAAGCTCTGCCCAACAAGCGCGATAAATATCAGCAGATGTATGATCTGTTTTGCCATGTTCTGTTCGCTACAGTCCTGAAACAACACTTATTAGAGTCAAAGATGTAAAGGGGAATCCCCCAGCTACTCCAATAGACAAGCTAGCAGTAAATAAGTTGCAAAGTGTCAGCTTACAATGACTAACCGAACAGAAATAAAACAAAAAGCCCAGTTCCTCAGGAACTGGGCTTTAGAATTTTTGCTTTCAAGTCACAATGACTTGAAAAGAAAATTAACCTACTGCGCAGGTCTTCTCTTCTTGAACTAGGCCAGCTTCAATAGCATCGATCGCTTTTTGATCGTGATCGTTTGCTGGGCAACCACATGCGTGCTCACTTGTTGCGTGAAGACGAGCCTGTTCGATGTGCCACTGAGCTACTTTAAGGTGCTGATCTACGTTCATGTTGAACTCCAAATAATGATAGTACTTTTATTAGTACTAATGTTGATATATAAAAGCCGGCGATAAAATATCATCACTAAAAGGCTTTACACAACACTTACACGGCAACAAAAGCCAATTTATAAGAAATATGTTTTAATATTAGAATTTACATTCTTACTATGTTGATATGTTAGTTTTAAACGCAACATTCAACGCCAATGACCTAGCAGCTTTAAGGCAATCGCTAAAAAGGATACAGATGAGCAACCCGATCAATGAAGGTATTAAACGCTTACGCGCTCAACATAAACTGACCCAAAATGAGTTAGCCGATATGGCAGGGATCCCCAGAGCAACATTAGCCAATATGGAAAGCGCCAACAGTAACCCAAGTATCAGCGTTGTAGTAAAAGTGGCTCAGGCGTTGGGTGTATCGGTAGATGATTTAATCACTCACAGGCAGTCGGTGCACGTAACTAAAGTTGAACGTAAGGATATGCCCGTTTCTCATCAAGATGACGGTAAGTTTATCAGTACCCGTACTAGCCCCATCAGTACACAAAACCTGCAGATAAATGATGTGATTATCATGCCTGGTTGCAACACTAAGGGCGTACCTCACCCAGAAGGCAGTCATGAACTGTTTCTCTGCCTTGAAGGTACAGCAACATTGGAAGTTCATGGAGAGATGTTTGAGATTGAAGCAGGCAACCTCACCTATTTTAAAGGTCACCTGCCACACCGATACGGCAATGCCAGTTTAAAGCCTGTGCATGCAGTAGTCGTTGTGTTTATGCAGAAGTAAAGGCTAGTCCCTAGTTTCTAGAACCTAGGGACTAAAGATACTAGATCGGTGAGCCTGGAGGCATTTTAAGAGGCTTAGTTATCAAGTTAACTTTAGAGTCTTTCATTCCCTTCTCAACACCTTCTGCAAGCCATGCAAAGTGCGCAGCTTCATAAGCACTCACACGCTTCACCTTACGCTTAAGTTGCTTAAGGGTATAACGCAGACGGTCAGCCAATTGCGCTTTCACTTCTGGGCTGGTTTGTTTGTCATGGTAGCTCGTTAATAGCTCATCAAGTACCACGCTGTTTACGCGCATCCAAACCCCTAACTCTGCACCAGTTGGAATATCAGCATAGAGCGTAAAACCTAGTACTTTATCGACTAATGAAGGGACTGATAGCTGCTCTCTATCACTCATATAGCTCTGGTTGACTCGATTTAGTCTAAGTGGCGAGAACAACTGCTTGGCTGTATGACGGCTCAATACTTCGGCCATGCCGATAGGATCAGTGATAACACCTAAGCCAGAGTCGAAACTTTCACGAGTCCTGCTATAATTGCCCGCTTTAGGGACTAATGACTCACTCAAGCTTTGTGAAATAGCCAACTCTTGGGGCGAAAGTGTTTGCAAAAGCGCATCCAGGGCACCTTTTTGCAGTTGAGGCGCGATATAGTGCCACGCTTCTCCATCGACGCCCTCATTGTAGCTATAGGTCGTTCCACCAATAAACTTAGCCGCAGCAGTTATCTGATAACGATTAAGTAGGTAGATAGGCACAAAAATATCACTGAGTTCACCAAGCGGTTGCCCAGTGAGCAGGGCTTTTGCAGAGAAGTCTTTAATCGCTTTAGCGCGAACTTCACCAATGCGAATGAGCTCCTTCACAGGATCTTCGCCTCTATCCCAAAGACTCGCATAAGCGTTACTTGCACCTTTTGCTCTCGAGTCTGCTTCACCAATATATCTAAGCCCCTGTTGCTGAGCTTGACTCATCAGCGCATTCAGTTGACTCGCCTCTTCAGTTGCATCGGCAAATTCGCGATAACCATACTCCACGATATATTTGTCCCATGCGCCAACACCTACACCATAGGGCTCAGAGATATCAATTTTATCGCCATTAAGCGTCGCTTGAGGATGGGGGTAATCCATTACAGAAGCATCTGAATTACTTGATGCTGCAAAGTTATGATCAAAGCCTAAAGTATGACCCACTTCATGGGCTGAAAGCTGACGAATACGGGCGAGAGATAGCGCCATTGCTGCCTCTTCAGCCGCTTGTCTATCTTCCCAGCCTGCAGTAAGTCCACGAGCAATGAGATGATCTTGGCGAACGCGCTGACTCCCTAAGGTGACATGGCCTTTAATAATCTCACCCGTTCTTGGATCAGCGACTGCAGAGCCGTATGACCAGCCTCTGGTGGCTCTATGCGCCCATTGGATCACGTTATATCGCACATCTTGCGGATCGGCATCTTCAGGTAGCAACTCAACCTTAAAGCCACCGATAAAGCCAGCTTGTTCAAATGCTTCTTCCCACCAGCTCGCACCATCGAGAAGCGCGCTGCGGATAGGCTCAGGTACACCAGGGTCTAAGTAGTAGGTAATAGGTTTAACGACTTCACTGGGCTCAGAGCCAGGATTTACCTTTTGCAAGCGATGACGCAACAGGTGACGTTGGCGAATATCTTGGTTAACTTGAGTACCGTAATCTAAATACTCATCAGAGAGGTAGCCACTCATTGGGTGGTAGCTTCTTGCTGTATAGCCAGTTTCAGGTAACTGAATAAAGGAGTAACGCAGACGCACCGACATATGATGTGCATCTGGCGTCACCTGAGCGACATAGTTACCCGCTTTGCTACTGTTAAAGGTTAACAGCACATCCACATCACTGTTGCGCTCAAAGGACTTCACTCCTTCAGGGATAATGAGTGAGCGAGATTTATCTAGCTGATAACTGCCCTGCTTCGTCTCTTCGAGCACAGTGCTAATACCGTGAAGATCGTTCACAACCAGCTCATTGATAGAGACCAAATCGCGCTTACCATCGATAACTTTTCCGCGCCAAAGTACAGACTCGGCAAATGCTTCTTTGACCGCACGCTGCTCGGCGGCGTTATCTGTGCTGGCACGGTACTGGGTATTAAGCTGCTTTAAAATGAGATATGGACCATGGCGCTCAAACTGCACCATGCGGGTATAACCAAGCTGACCTCTGTCTAGCCCAATATCATTAGATCCCACACCATGGGGCAAACTCGTTAATAGCAGAAAAGGTTGCTCTAGTTTGTTCGCCTCTAAATAGAGTTCGCCATCTGTTTTTGAATAAAAGAGATTGATAAAGCCTTTGGCAGACTGGCTTTTTTTGATGATAGTTGCGGTGTTCGATGGGGCTGCGACGACATCGACAACAGGCACAGAAAGCAGCGCTATTGCCAATGCGAGATTGTAAGGTTTCATTTTGTCTCCTTGAATGAGGCTCAAACAGTATTTATCTCAACAGTTCACTATTAATTTTTGTTCTATATCTAAAACGTTGAGATTCTGTTCTATTTTTGCACTAGAGTGCTAAGAGATAGCTTAACAGCTATCTCTTTAGTCTCAAGTGCAAATCATTCATTTAGCGATTTAGTGAAAATCGCGCGCTTAGCTAAGGTGACAATTAGCTAAGCTGTAGATGTAACCTTAGCTCTTCTCTTCTTTCTGCTTAACCCAAAAGCTCAAGGTATCAAACAGCTCATTAAGTACGATAGGCTTAGTGATATGGGCATTCATTCCCGCAGAAAGGCTTTTTTCTCTATCGCCAGACATGGCATGCGCCGTCATAGCTATGATAGGTAACTCCTGCTGATTAAAGTGCTTTCTAAGCTCTTTAGTTGCCGTTAAACCATCCATAACCGGCATCTGAATATCCATCAACACCGCATCGAAACGCTTCTCGGCAATCATATCGATAGCGATCTGACCATTATCGGCCACATCAACCTCATAACCTGCACTCTTAAGTAGCTCAGTAGCCACTTGCTGGTTAATGAAGTTATCCTCAACCAACAGGACGACACCTGCGTGCTCATCGATAGCCTCCTCAACCTCTAACTCCTTCACTGGGTTCAATTTAGGCTCATCGGCAAATGCACCGATAATTTCATCGAATAGTGCAGAGGCTTTAAATGGCTTTTGCAACATGGCGTAGATATCTGAGCGTTCAGCGTCCTCCCTTAGCGGCTCTGCTGCATAAGCCGTCATCATGATCACTATTGGTCGTTTATCTAAACGCCCATCAGCCACCATTTTATCTAGCTCTTCGATCACTTGAATGCCATCCATTTCAGGCATCATCCAATCGAGTAGTAGCAGATCGACAGAGCTCTTTCCTAGCTTATAGAGGGCTTCTGAACCACTCGCAGCAGTATCCACTTCAAAATGGAAATCGCGCATTACCGCTGAGTAGATCTGTAGTGCAGTAGGGTTATCGTCAACCACTAGCGTCTTCAGATTCCCTAGTCGCTCAGGGACTATCATAGGCTTAACTTCAGCCTCTTCAGCAATCTCGAAGCTGATGGTGAAACTGAAGGTACTCCCCACTCCCATCTCGCTTTGCACCTGCATCTGACCGCCCATCATAGACACTAAGTGTTTACTAATAGAGAGACCAAGACCTGTACCACCATACTTACGCGTGGTAGAGCCGTCGGCCTGCGCGAAAGCATCAAATAAGCTCGCCTGCTGCTCTTTACTGATACCAATACCTGTATCGCGAACCCAGAACTTAAGGGTTATACGATGATCTCGCTCGCCCACATCTTCACAGCCAAGTTCAATTTCCCCACTTTGGGTAAACTTCACCGCATTTGAAAGCATATTGATCAAGACCTGCCCTAGACGCAATGGATCGCCCTCAAGGATCAAGCCTGCCGTAACCGGTGCATAGAGCAGTAGCTCAACACCTTTTTGTTGCGACTTTAACGCATTAAGATCCAGTGCATGATCTAACACTTTGTCCAGTGGGAAAGCGACTCTTTCAAGCTCAAGTTTACCCGCTTCAATCTTTGAGAAATCGAGAATATCATTGATAATCCTCAATAGTGATTGCGCCGAGAAGCCCGCCTTATCAAGGTAATCTTCCTGCTTAGGGGTTAAGTCTGTTCGTTGAGCAAGTTGCAGCATACCTATGATGGCATTCATAGGAGTACGGATCTCATGGCTCATATTCGCCAAGAACTCACTCTTGTAGAGGTTGGCAGATTCAGCGTCTTGCTTAGCCTCAAGTAGCGCGACTTCGTTACTCTTATGTCGAGTAATATCTTTATGCGTCCCCACCATACGCTTAGGCTGATTATCTGCGGTAAATTCAACAACACGCCCACGGGAGAGTAACCAGTGATACTGTCCACTCTTACTGCGCATTCTAAATTCGATATCATAAGCACCAATTGGATCGCCAAGGTACTGCTCGCGATACTCCTCTACCCGAATCCTGTCATCAGGGTGGATAAGATCGTCAATTGTAGAGACTAACGCTGGGAACTCATTACTCTTATAACCCAACATTGAATAGTAAGCGGGGTTACAGATGATCTGCTTAGAATCGAGATACCAATCCCATAGACCATCTTCTACCGCATCCATGGCAAGGTGATAACGCTCCTCAGACAATCGAAGCTGCTCAGCAGATTCATACTCACGAGTCACATCACGCCATACGGCAATCAAACCTAATAGCTCACCACGTCTGTTATAGAACGGCAGCTTTAAGGTATCTAGCAAAATAGGTTTACCGGCTAGCTCGACCTTTTCTTGGTAACGTAGCGGCGTCCTATCAGACAACACTCGCTCATCTTCGGCGCGAATACGTACTGACTGCTCATCTGAGCTGACCTTAATCGTTTGTTGGCCTATCATCTCGCTTTCGGTATAACCCAACATGCGCTCGGCTGACTTATTACACCCTAGATACTTGCCCTCTTTATCCTTAAAGACAATCGCCTCAGGAATCGCATCGAGCAGTGAACGCAGCAATGCATATTCTCGCTCACGGCGCTCGGTGGTCTCTTTAAGTCTGTCAGTTCGACGGGCCACCAGCTTATCGAGTCGCCTGTTTTGTTCGGCTAAGTGCCTAGTATATTGCTGGTTCTCTTCAAAAATTCTACTGACTAGCTGGAACCAAGGTTCCCAGCCTTGGGAGATCTGCTCTGGGGGTTTGCGCGGCTCCTGAGAGCAGCCCTCTAGGTGACTCAATAATCTTGATGCCGGATTGACGAAAGAGCGCCTAGTTTGCCAGTGAACTATGGTCACCAAGATAGACAGGGCTAAAACGACTAAAATAAACGTCAGCTCTAACTTCTCCCAAGAGTCCATAAATAGATCATCTCGGTCTTGAAGGTAGAGTAATCGCCAAGGGGCATTTTGCAGCGCAACTGAGTGGATATAGTAACCATTTCGAATGATGCCTTCATGCGCATCAAACAACTCAGACTCAGGAATAGAGTGCAGTTCAGAAGGGATCTTTTGACTGATATGATAAACACGGCTTATCTCAGTGTACTCATCATCACTGTGAGACAAAATATTATTGTGCTGATCAAGCAGGATCACTGTGCCTGGCATTTTGAAATAGAGGCGTATTTGACGCGCAAGCGATGCGAGTGTCATATCTAAATTTATCGAACCGATAAACTCATCTTGCAAATAGATAGGCACACCTAAGGTAGTCAATAAGCCCTTATCAGTTGGATCAACATAAGCTGGACTCCAAAACACCGTTCTTTGCGGATTCATAGCCGGTGTGGCTAGCTGGAACTGGTTCTTATTGAGCAGCTCCTCTCTAAATCTTTGCTCATCAGATGGCCAGGGGAAATATGACATGATGCGGCGTTTGGAGATGTAATAGATGGAGTCGGCTTTTGGCGCAGCTTCTGTTGCCACCGGGAATGAAAGCGACAGCTCAAATAGCATCTCTAGCTCTTGGTAAAACTTTTCGCTACGACCATTTAGCGAGCCGGCACCAGTAATACGTCCCATATTGGTAAAGGGCTCACCACTTTGTGCATAGCTAGGTTCTAAGGTAAAGAATTGGCCACTTTCATTGAATTTTTCATATTGAGGTAGGCGGTCTTTACGCACAAGCTCACCCAGCCTGAGATGATCGACTGCGACATTTCTTAAACTTTTTACCGCACGGATACTGGATTCAAGCAGCAAGTCAATCTGCAAAACATGACGTTCAACCTGCTCCTCTCTTTGATCCATAAGCAGTGTTTTTTGGCGTTCGAAGAAAAACCATGCGGTTAGGAGTGCCATGATGATCACACCAATATAAGTATAAAAAACAGCACGGTTGTAGTTTTTCTGTATCGGGGACTTCAGTTGAAGATCCGGCTCAGTCGATTTCATTCATGGCCCTTGATCGAACCTGTCATTCCCAGTACAGGTTCTTAATTTCATTACCAGTATAGTATCAGGAAGTTAGGTGAATGGAATACACTATATTAGTCTAATAAGTCCACAGAGGTGAGATATAGACCTCTAGTAAACACCTCTCTTACAGTCAGAAACAGAGCTGATTAATTTTTTACCATTTTGCTACAAATCAGCAGAAGAAAATAATAAGGCCCCCAGTTGCTATGGAGGCCTAACTTTAGCTGGCAAGCAGCCAATGGTTAAGTTAACTAATTATTAGTTAAAGATTTTCTTCAGCGAACTCAGCAAGGCGAGAACGCACAACACCGTTAAGGTAAATATTGGCACTGCCTTCAAAGTCTTTAAATCGCTCCACAATATAGGTGAGTCCTGATGTCACCGGAGTCAGGTAGTTAGAGTCAATCTGAGACAAGTTACCGCCACAGATAAGCTTAGTGCCCTCACCCATACGAGTGATCATGGTTTTAATTTGAGAAGCGGTTAGGTTTTGACACTCATCCAAGATGACGACAGAGTTTTGAATAGAGCGCCCACGCATAAAGTTAATTGATTTAAACTGGATATTGGCCTTATCCATGATGTAGTTCATGCTGCCACTCGGGTTAACGTCATTCTTATGCAGCACCTCTAAGGTGTCTGTGATTGCCGCAAGCCAAGGCGCCATCTTCTCCTCTTCGGTACCAGGTAAAAAACCAATGGACTCGGCGATTTCTGGGGTATTTCGGGTAACGATCACTTTGTCATAAAGCCCCCGCTCTACCACCATCTCAAGGGCTGCTGCGATGGCGAGTAAGGTTTTACCACAACCTGCAGGGCCCGTTAAGATAACCAGATCAATGTCAGGATCGAGCAGCGCCTGCAACGCCATGCCTTGATAGATATTCTTCGGCCTGATCCCCCAAGCGTTAAGGTTGAGTAACCTGTCTTTACCTAAATCCAGCAGTTTCAGCTCACCGTTATCGATATTTTGAATTCTGCCACAAAAGTTAGAATCTTCATCTAACAGGTATTGGTTAGTGTAAAAGTGCTCATCACCCACTTCGGCTGTAGGCACTGTATGTATCGTGTGTCTACCTTGGGTCTCGGTTGAAACATGCTCTTTACGTTCCCAAAAATCCCCTCCAAACTGATGAAAACCTTTAGTGAGGAAACGAATATCATCGATTAGCTGGTCGGTACGATAGTCTTCGACCAACTTGATACCCGCACCTTTAGCCTTAAGGCGCATATTGATATCTTTGGTCACCAGAACAACGCTACGGGGCTGGTTTATCTTCTGCAGGTGAAGTGCGGTATTGATGATGCGATTGTCGTTATTATCTGCCGGTAAGGAGGCAAGGGTCATTTCAAGTTGGTGATCGGGAAATATAGAAAGTGTGCCACAGGCATCACCATGATCTTCTCGCCGTGGTAGAGGTACACCCTGAACGATCTCCTCGGGTGTGGTTTTGCCACCTAAGATATCTTCGAGTGCTCTGATGGCAACTCGAGCATCTCTGCTTACATCTCGTTTTCTATCTTTTATCTGATCCAGTTCTTCTAGAACGGTCATTGGGACAACTACATCGTGTTCCTTAAATGAATAGATAGCTAAAGGTTCATGTAGTAATACATTGGTATCCAGTACAAACAACTTTCTGTCGTCTTGTTCCATGGCGCCTCCAATTATGTCTATCGATATGATGTCGTGTTTTCGCGGCTCCTAGTCCTTAAATTAATCCATTAATTATGTTTATCGAAGAAAATGTTCAGTGATCATAAAGCAATAAATAGCTATCACCTTGATTTTATACTGACACTATTAAGAAGCCGCTTCAATCACTTGCTTAGAACTTTCTTTTACTGAGACTCTACCACTTAGATTACACTGATATGACAAATGGCAATTAGATAAACTAGCTGTATAATTTATCATCGACTCCGGTAATAATTATGCTGTTGATAAACAAATATTACCCAAGCAGATCCCCGCTAAAGCTAGGGCCAGAACCTTGCACTTTGAGGGAGTTTAGGTAAAATACGCGCCCTTTCGTGGTTCACCCGTAGATGAGAAATAGTTAATGCCCTTTTCCTTAGGTCAACGTTGGATAAGTGATACTGAATCAGAACTTGGTTTAGGTACTGTAGTAGGATTAGAAGGCCGTATGGTCACACTAATGTTTCCAGCCACCGATGAGAACAGGTTGTTCTCACGTGCAGATGCCCCCCTAACTCGAGTTATCTATAACCCAGGCGACAAAGTTGAAAGCCATGAAGGCTGGAGTCTGACAGTTACTGAGCTTGAGGAAAAAAACGAGCTCATTATCTATCACGGAGTTCATTGCGAAACAGGCGAACAAACCAGCCTGAGAGAAACACTGCTTAATCACAATATTCGCTTCAATAAGCCTCAAGACCGCCTTTTTGCTGGCCAGATCGATCGTCTCGATAGATTTGGTGTGCGCTTTAATAGCCAGCTATTGCGTCATAAACTTGCGACATCCGATCTACTTGGGCTCCAAGGGCCACGTGTAGGCTTGATCCCTCACCAGCAGTGGATTGCCCATGAAGTGGGTCGCCGATTCGCACCTCGGGTATTACTTGCCGATGAAGTGGGCCTAGGTAAAACCATCGAAGCTGGCTTGATTATTCATCAGCAGTTACTCACTGGCCGTGCTGAACGTATCTTGGTGATAGTTCCCGATACATTGCGTCACCAATGGTTAGTTGAGATGTTACGTCGCTTCAACCTTAAGTTCTCTGTATTTGATGAAGACAGATGTATCGAGGCCTACGCCGATAACGATAACCCTTTTTACACTGAACAGTTAGTGATCTGCTCCCTTGAGCTGCTACGTAAAAAGAAACGTCTCGAACAGGCTCTGGATGCTGATTGGGATCTAATGGTTGTCGATGAAGCGCACCACCTTGAGTGGACTGAAGAGGCGCCAAGCCGTGCTTATCGTGTGGTTGAAGCCCTGAGTGAAGTGGTTCCTGGAGTTTTACTACTTACAGCAACGCCCGATCAACTTGGCCATCAGAGTCACTTTGCTAGATTACGCTTACTCGATCCTGACCGCTTCTATGACTATGAAGCTTTCCTCGCAGAGGAGAGCAGTTATAAAGAGGTTGCCAGTGTTGCCGAAGCCCTTGCTAGTGGTGGTGAACTGGACAGCGATGCAGTTGCAAACCTCACTGAACTATTGAGTGAAAAAGATATTAGTGATGTGCTTGAACTGATTCAATCGAGCAGTGCCGATAGCGACCAGCAGCAAGCTGCTCGTGATGAACTACTGCAAGATCTACTTGACCGTCACGGTACTGGCCGAGTGCTTTATCGTAACAGTCGTGCATCAGTAGCAGGATTCCCAACGCGTATTCTTCATACCCACCCACAACAGATGCCGTCGCAATATGCTACCGCCGCTCGTGTTGGTGCAATGATGAATGGCCACTTGGATACTGCTGCAAAAGTAAAGCAGGCATTGAGCCCTGAAAAGATCTACCAAGACTTCGACAGCAGTAGTGCCAGCTGGTGGAAGTTTGATCCAAGAGTTGACTGGCTCATTGAGTTCCTAAAAGCCAATCGCAGTAAGAAAGTATTAATCATTGCTAGCCAGGCTGAAACAGCACTAAGCCTAGAGGAAGCCCTACGTACCCGTGAAGGTATTCAGACAACCGTTTTCCATGAAGGCATGTCGATTATTGAGCGTGATAAAGCAGGGGCTTACTTTGCACAAGAGACAGGTGGTGCTCAGGCGCTTATCTGTAGTGAAATTGGATCTGAAGGTCGTAACTTCCAATTTGCTAGCCAACTTGTGCTATTTGATCTGCCGCTTAACCCAGATCTTCTCGAGCAACGTATCGGTCGACTCGATCGTATCGGTCAAAACAATGATGTTGAGATCCACTTGCCCTACCTTGCCGGTACTGCGCAAGAGTGCTTGATGCAGTGGTACCACCAAGGGCTTAACGCCTTTGAGCAAACCTGTCCAAGTGGTCACATTCTGTTTAACGAGTTTTCAGAGTCACTACTGTCACAGCTCATCAACCAGGATGAATCTGCCTTAGAAGCGCTGCTAGAAAACACTCAGACTCGTTACCAAGAGCTAAAGGTAGCCATGGAGCAAGGGCGCGATAAACTGCTTGAGATTAACTCTCACGGCGGTGAACGTGCTAACAAACTCGTTGAGCGCATTGCCGAGCGAGATGAAGACACTCAGCTTATCGGTTCAGTGATCAGATTGTGGGATATTATCGGTGTCGAGCAAGAAGACAGCGGTGAAAATAATATCGTACTCAGAACCAGTGAACACATGATGTTCCCTACCTACCCAGGTCTTTCTGAAGATGGTATGACAGTAACTTTTGATCGTGATGTCGCTCTATCTAGAGACGATATTGCACTGATCACACAAGAGCACCCTCTGGTTCAAACGGGCTTAGATCTGATCACCTCATCAGAGACGGGTACCACAAGCGTGGCAGTATTGAAAAATAAAGCCCTGCCTGCTGGCACCATCTTCCTTGAGCTAATCTATATGGTCGATGCTTCAGCGCCGAAATCAAGTCAGCTATATCGTTACTTGCCACCAACGCCTGTACGTATTTTACTGGATAAAAACGGCAATAACCTCTCTGATAATGTCAGCTACGAGAGCTTCGATAAGCAGCTTAGCGCGGTAAATCGTCATATCGCCAGCAAGTTAGTGAACGCATCTCAAACCGTGTTGCACCCACTATTTGCCAAAGGTGAAGAGTTTGCTCAAAGCGAGCTTAAGCTACTTGCCGAAAGTGCTCGCGCACGAATGACTTCGCAGCTAACGGGCGAGCTTGAGCGTCTTGAAGCACTCAAAGCGGTTAACCCGAATATTCGTGATGAAGAACTGACTCACCTAAAAGAGCAGATGACAGAGCTTAATGGCTATTTAGACGACAGCCTGCTACAGCTTGATGCTGTGCGCCTAGTGCTCGTCAGTCACGCCTAACGCTACAAGTATTTAGACCTTAGGTGCTAGCACCTAAGGTCTATCAATTTGGCCCTTTTTTACTCTCTTAGTCTGCATATCCTGTTATACTTTCACTATTGTATTCATTAGCTTCTTTCCTCTTTTATGCGATCACCGCTCAGTTTAAGCCTCCTGATACTCGTTAGTTCAGCCAGCCTATTAATTTGTATTCCAAGCTTTGCCGCCGATCCAGAAACCAATGTGACTAATGAGCAAGTTGAAGAGAAAAAAGTCGATAAGCACAGCAAATATGATTACCTGCCGCAAGAGGAGGTCATAGAGATAACCGTTGGCCAGCAACAGAGCGAGATTTTAGTAAAATCATGGAGCGGTAAGAAGAAATTAGGCGCAGCTATTTTATTTGCAACTCCAGGTATGGGTGCAGACGGGGCAGGATTAAACGCCTACCTTAGGCGCGAATTAACGCGAACAGGCTGGGCAACAATCGCCATAACGCCACCGAAGAAGGTCTCGACACCCAATTTTGCGACTCAACCTGAAGAGGTAGCAAAAGCAGGCGAAGGTATAAATAATCAAAAAGCCAATGAGGCAACTAAGCAGTACTCAGAAGAGGTTTGGAAAGATATTCGAGAGAAGCAAACTCAGTTTGTTACCCAAACAATGAGTCAACTTGATGCTATCGGCGCTCCCTATCCAGGTAAACGTTTACTGATCACTAGCGGTCAGGGAGCTGGCCTTGCGATCTCAATGATCAGTAATAATCTCTTACCTAAGCCAGATATCTTAGTGCTAATAAACCCTTATATGAAGATGAAAGAAGAGAATCAAGCGCTAGCGAAAATGTTAGCCCAACTTGAGGTCCCTATTCTCGATATTCAATCTGAAGACGGCCATAGAGCTTCCTATGCGACCGTCAAAGATAGGGCTGAACTCTCTCCTCAAAATGCCCCCTATCGTTATAGTCAGCAACGACTGGCGTTAAACCTTAATAACGAAACAGCCTGGAATACCACTTTAAAACTGATAGAAGGCTTTGCACAAAGGATTAGCAAACGCTAGAAGCCTGCTTCGGAAAACCAGAGTATAGGCACTAGCGATATTGGCTTAATCTTTTTTCTCTTTGGTCAGCATCAAAGCCAGTGCAATTAAGACGACTATGATGCCCATATAGAGCAGCTCTAACATAGAAGTTGGCTTCATCTCGGTAAAGTATGAGAACACCTTGATAATCAACATCATCAAGATAACTTTACCCAACTTACTTTTAAGTGAATCAATACTGCTTATTATCAGTATCTTACCACCCGCCTCACTCTTCTCCGCTGGCTCTAATTTACTGATAAACAGCTCGTATAAACCAAAGGCAAAGATAAGCAACACTGCACCTAACAGGAAGGTATCGAGTATCTCTACCACCACCATCACCAGTTCATTTCTCACTTCATGACTACTGGTTAAAATATAGTTCCAGATAAGCTCGAGCATGTGAATAACATCTAGTACACCCATGATGAATATTACGAATGCAGCAACAATGCAGGCAAACACTCCGAGCATCACCGACAGCCGGCTACTCCATAAAATTCGTTCAAATAGGTTTCGCATCTCGATCCTTGATTATAAAGATATGGCAATAAAAATTGAGTGGGATAATAGAGATTCGATTAAAGAAGACTAGCAGCTGAACGACAGAGTGTGATCAAACTCACTTTTTAACCAGTAAGCGTCTAGTAGGAAAAGTGAGTCTCTCATTTTTCAAGCTACCACCAAGATTGCCTCACTTTATAAGCTTTATCAGGCTCGCCAGTTTGACGTTTTGCTGCAACAATGCGGTTTTTACCAAGCAGTAATTTAATCTGGCTGATTGACTCACGAGACAGCAAGCTTCTAACGCTTGTCGTCCAGCTTCGATTGATACTATGTTTTATGGCTGCATTAGCATCGGGTGACGTTTTCGACAGTTGTGATGCAAGCTCACTGGCCCGTTCTATAGGCGACTCAACCACCTCAGTCACTAGCCCCTTTTTGAGTGCCTCAGGGGCCGCTAAAATCTCTGCAGTCATAGTGAGCAACATCGCTTGATCGCGAGAAACCACTTCACGTAGCGAGACAAGCCCAGCCATATCCGGTACTAAGCCCCACTTAGCCTCCATAATAGACAGCTTGGCTTCTTTCGATGCGATACGAATATCAGCGCCCAGCGCTATCTGCATGCCGCCACCAAAGCAACAACCTTCGATAACGGCAATAACAGGCACAGGTAAACGGCGCCAGCCTACTGACACTCTTTGCGCTAAGTTGGCATTGCCCGGTAACCATTTAAAAAGCAGCTTTAACGGTTGAGTCGGTGAACTAATGACACTTTTAACATCTAAACCCGAACTGAAATTCCCCTCACTGCCTGAAAGAATCACAGCCTTTAGTGTGCGATCTTTTTTTAGCTCGCTAATTACTGCATCAATCTCACGAAACATCTCAAAGTTAAGCGCATTGAATTTATCAGGTCGGTTTAAGACAACATGTGCCACCTGTTGGTTAATCTTAAGCTGAACGAACTTCCTTGCCATATCACCCTCTACTAATCAAACTGGTCTGTCCAGACTAGAGGTTAACATATTTGGATTATTTAACTAATAGAGATAACATACAAAGAAAGTTTGACTGACGTCAAAAAAATGGCATAGTACTTTCCTCTTTTGACTCAGAGTAATAGACAATAACTTATAGGGTATCGATAGCGCTTTATTTAGCTTTTTATGGAATTAACGTTAGAGACTTGTCTTTGAGTTCAGCATAGACATTAAGCCAATGAATAGATCGGCATACTCATCAAATACAGATTAATACCTATTTATCGTCCGTTGAACCTGAAAAAATTAACAAAAACTGCGCCTAAATTTATCATTTGAAGCACCGAAGTCAGTAATAAGTGTTATCTTGAATATATGGGCAGATTAGGATGTTGAAACGATAATGCCGATCCCAGTACTGATATGCGATGATTCCGCTCTTGCCAGAAAACAGATGGCGAGAACCCTACCCAAGGAGTGGGATGTCGATATTACCTTCGCTAATAATGGTGCCGAAGGCATTGAAGCTATTCGAGCCGGTAAAGGTGAGGTGGTATTTCTCGATCTCAATATGCCGGTCATGGATGGCTATGAAGTCTTACAGACCATTCAGCAAGAAGATCTTCCAGCTTTAGTCATCGTCGTGTCTGGCGATATTCAAATCAAGGCTCACGAGCGTGTCAAAGCCATGGGTGCGCTCGATTTTATCCAGAAACCTGTCAGTGCTGACGCGATTAGCAATATCTTACAAGAATATGGCATTCTCACCATCGCACTCGGGGATGAAGTCGCCGAAAGCCCGATGATTGAAGTCGATCTTCGTGATGCTTGTCAGGAGATTGCCAACGTCGCTATGGGCCGTGCAGCCGACCTACTCGCAAAACTCCTCGATGTTTTCGTGCTATTACCTATTCCAAATGTCAACGTCCTCGAGGTCAGTGAGCTGACAATGACCCTTAAGGCGACTGAAGAACATAGTACGGTATCTGCGCTTTGCCAGGGCTTTATTGGCGCAGGAGTCGCAGGCGAAGCCCTGTTGCTGTTCCATGACTCATCTTTTAAAGATATGGCCAAATTAATGGGCCTAGCAAACCCTGAAGATAAAAATACCGAGATGGAAGTGATGATCGATACTGGTAATGTATTGATTGGGGCTTTTCTCAACGGTATCTCTGAACAGCTACATATGAAGTTTAGCCAGAGCCATCCGGTAGTACTCGGACGTCACTGTACGGTGAATGATCTCATTCACGATAATTCAGAAAAATGGTCTCGCACATTAGCAATGGAGATTAACTACCGAATCGAAGATCACGATGTTCAATGCGATCTACTTTTGCTATTCACCGAAGACTCATTACCGACGCTTAATTTTAAGCTCGGTTACCTGTTTGATTAAGTTGGACCCATCTATGTCACATGACCAAAGCGCAATGAACGAACTCCACTGGTTAATCGATATGGTTCAAACCATCGAAGTCGGCTTAGTGGTTCTCGATAAGAATTTCAATATTCAGCTTTGGAATGGCTTTATGGAGAACCACAGTGGGGTTTCTCCAAACTCAATAAAAGACTGCAACCTGTTCGAGCAGTTCGAGTACCTGCCTGAGGCTTGGCTCAAACAGAAGATGGAATCGGTTTTTTTACTGAAAAACCGCGCTTTTATTAGCTGGGAACAGAGACCTTACGTCTTTAAATTTAAGAACTATCGTCCCATTACAGGACGCGCTGATTTTATGTACCAAAACGTCACCCTACTGCCCCTATCATCACTGACTGGGCAGATCACTCATATCAGTATGATTGTTTATGATGTGACAGATGTGGCGATCAACAAGCTTCAGCTAAAAGCAGTTAATGAACGTTTAGAGCATCTGAGTCAAACCGACGGCCTTACTCAATTACATAACCGCAGACATTGGCAGATATGCATGCAAAAGGAGTTTGATCGCCATGCCAGATACGGCGATGAAACCAGCCTAGTCATGTTCGATATCGATCACTTTAAAAAGATCAATGATACTTACGGCCATATGGCGGGTGATAAAGTTATCCAGCATATTTCGCACTTGTTAAAGCAATCGCTGCGTGAAACTGACTGTGCAGGGCGTTATGGTGGTGAGGAGTTCTCGGTAGTACTCGCCAAAACCAATGCCCAAGATGCCCTTAACTTTGCCGATCGCCTACGTAAGAAGATAGAAACCACCTCGTTAGTTTATGAGGGGCAATCAATTAAGGTTACTGTCAGCATGGGCATTAGCGATCTCCAGGCACAACAAGAGAATAGTGGTCAGTGGTTATCCTTTGCCGATCAAGCACTCTATGAAGCCAAGGAAGCTGGCCGAAACCAGTGTGTGATCTATCAAGAGAAGCCATAAGGCTCAGAAAGCAAAAAGGCCCAATTATGGGCCTTTTATTGAGTTTCGCAAGACTGGAAAATATTAACGAGAAATATCTTCACCGTCATCTAATTCATCATCGAACTCATCGTCACGTACTTCGCCATTTTCATCAATGAAGTAAGTGCCCCAGCCGTCATAATCAACTTTCTGCTTCTGAGCAAGTTTGAGTAACCCCTCACATGCTAGATCAAGGATCTCAACTTCAAGCTTATGCTGGGCTACAGCATCGAAACAGTAGATCACAGAGCCATCTTCTAGCTCCATCTCTTCAGCATCATTCACCTCAAAACCTTGCTTGAACGCATCTACCGCTGCTTTTTCTAAACGATCGAAGCTGGTCGATGAAAAATGGTGCTCAATTGTGTACTCAGCATCAGGCTTTGATCCATCCCCAAGAATAGCTTCAACTATCTCCAGATTTTCCTGTTTCTGTGCCGTAAGTAAACGCTCAATTGACATGAATGACTCCCAATAAAATAACTGAGGGGATTATATACGTATCCCACTGACACATCAAAACCAGAGTTATTCCGATTAAGATTAAATTTCTGCCGCCACAAAAAAGCCTCCATGTAGGAGGCTCTCGATTTAACGTCTAGCTATAATACCAATCAGTATAAGTAGCAGATTATTTTGCCATCAAAGCCGACGCTTCAGAGTTTAACTGAGTGAGCTTAGCCGACATCAAGGTATGAATACGTGACGAAAGCTCCTTCACTTGGTTTTTAGCGAGTCCCTTAGTCTCAATAGGGTCCATCACCTCAATAATCACCACGCCATTATTCCAGCGATTCAATTTGATATGACCTTGGTTAGAGGCAAGCACTGGTACCATAGATACGCCAGCTTCTATAGCGGTATGAAAGGCACCAGATTTAAACGGCAGTAACCCTTTACCACGTGAGCGAGTACCCTCTGGAAAAATCCAGATTGAGAGACACTTCTCTTTAATCTTTCTCGCTGTTTGCGCCATGGTTTCAAACGCGCGATTGCGGTTTTTTCTATCGATCAAAATATTACCGGATAACCAGTATATCTGCCCGAAAAATGGTACCCAAGCTAAACTCTTCTTACCTAAGCTCACAGTTCCTTTAGGCACAGCCGCGGTGTGAGTGAACATATCAAAATTATTTTGATGGTTCGCAAGGTAGATGCAAGGCTCGCTTTTTACTACAGCAGTTGGCTTACGTACAATAACTTTTATCCCCAAAACTGGGGCGGCAAAAGAAAATATTTTAGCGAACATGTGTACATTGTCTCGATGGCGAGGTCTAAGTAAACAAAAAAGACCACCAAAAACAAATGCTAGCAAAAGCATCATAGCCAATATCAACGATCTGAGGATTAACAGCACAACTAACTCCCATGATTCCAATGGCGACAGTATAGCCAGCAAGGGGGTGCGACTCAATATTTTGTTTACGAATGTAGCCCGAGATTGACGATAATTAATTAGAGCAAAAAGACTAATTTAAGCGCCTTTATCGCAAACTGATATTAATTATGCACCTACCTCTTTATCTGCAACGCCCTTTGAATTGGCCAAAAAATGCAGCGTCAATCTAAATAGAGTCGCACTCACAGCAAGGGTAGCAACAATTGCCGCACCACTTGGTAAGTCAAAACTTGCCGACAAGACTAACCCGAAAAGGTAACCTGATAAGCCGACAAAATAAGCGGCAGCAAGACGATATTTAGCCCGGTATTTATTAACGGCAAGCGCCGGTAAAATGAGGGTACTAAACACTAAGTACACACCTACAAGCTCCACCGAAAGAGTAATCACAATCGCGAACAAGATATAAAAGCCACTACCTTCGAGAATATTTGGCTTAAATACAATTAGCGCTAATACTATGGCTGATATACAAGCTGGTAAAATAAGCTGCGACCAGTTAACCCACAATATTTGCCCTGACAGCAACTGCTTAAGCATCTCCGCACCATGTGGATCATTCGACAGCATCAGCATAGCTGCGACAGCAGCTAAAACATAAAAGCAACCAATAATCGCTTCCAGTTCATCAGCCATACGTTTAGATAACCAAGCAATAAGACCCGCCCCCAAGAGTGCGAAAAGGGCTGGCATCCATACGTTAGCAAATGGAAGATGAGCTATATCATGGTTAAGGTGGGCCACAATAGCACCTAAAGCAGCGACTTGAGCAATGGCTAGATCGATAAAGATAATGCCTCGCTTTAAAACCTGCTGACCTAAAAGCACGTGAGTGGATAAGACTAAGATCCCTGCTGCGAGTGCAGGTAATAAAATAGAGAGTAGATTGATATCAAACATAAATTTTACTCATTTATAGAGGGTACTAAACCTGTAAGCATACGAAGTTTAGCGCCCAATATAGATAACGGTTCGACACCTCATAGAGATGTCGAACCTGACACATTAGCCTGCCTTAATACTTAACAGCAGATCTAACACGCTGTCATAAAGTGAGAATAGATCTTGGCTTTGATCATTCCCTCCAACAGACATAGGTAAAACTTGCACAGGAAGTGATGCTCTATCACCTAACCAGTTTGCACCGCGCTCGTCTTGGTAAGACGCGACGATGATCCCCATAATATCACCAGCTTCTGCTCGAGTAAGCAAACTCGCTAAGTGGCTGCTACTTGGTGGCAGACCCGGCTTAGGCTCAAGATCAGCAACCTGCTCCATTCCAACCCAGTCAAATAGGTATTTAAAACTAGAATGATAAGCGATCACTTTTTTACCTTTTAAAGGTAAAGCTTTACTTTCCCATACCGGAATCGCAGCACTCCAGCGTTGACTAAAGTCATTCAGCGCAGCCTCGTACTGAGATTTTGAACCAGGATCGGTAGCTATCAACTTCTCAGTTAGACTTTTGGCAACTTGTAACATTCTCTCTGGAGAGAAATGAAGGTGAGGATTACCCTTAGCGTGTACATCACCCATGCTACGATCTACTGACGTAAGCTGATCTATCGTCTCAACCTGCTCTGCAGCAAAGAAGAGTCCCTGATCTGTCGAACGTACTTTTGCATTCGATGATTTCATCTGCAGCATTGGAAGCCAGCCCACCTCTAAGTCAGCGCCAGCACAGACAGCAATGTCTGCCTGACGCATCTTAGCGATCAAGCTAGGTCTTGCCTGTACTTGATGCGGATCTTGCATCGCTGTTGTGGCTGAATAGATCTCCGCCCCAGGTGCAAGCTCTTTAGCTAATGCTGCATACTCAGGCTCACAAGCAAAAATATTTAGCTGTGCTGTTGCAAGACCAGAGTAGCTAACCGCTAAGGCAGTAACTGCCACTTTAATTAACTTAGAATTGATGCGCACCGTGAGCCCCCAAAGTCATTACATATTGAAGAGTGAAAATATTGTCATCTTCTATACCGAAGTAGTTGGTACCTTGCTGATTGGTGTATTGCAAACGCACAGTCGAAAAATGACTGTGATGCCACGCCAGGCTTACTTCGGTTTCTTTTAACTTTTCAGGGTGAAAATGGTCACCATGTAGCTCCTGAACATCTGTTTCGCCATAACGAACACCCGCAGACCAGTTAGGAGTGAATTGATAAACACTACTTAGGTACCAGCCCGTCATGTCGTCAACACTTTCTGCTGAATGTGCATCATGATCATGCCCATCTTCCAACGGTGCAAAGTCAGTCACTTTAAAGTACTCACCACTTACAGTTAGATGCTGGTACTTATAGTTTCCATTTGGTGCCCACTTATAAACAAAGTCAGCTATATAGGTGTTCTCACCTGTAAAGGTTGCACTATGGCTATGATCGTCATGACCTGCTTCGAGTGCTGCATGATCTTCATGCTCACCCTCAACCATACGGCCATTCTCATTGCGCATATAGCTTAAACCAGCCTGCCATGAGCCGTTACCAATATCACCACCTATTTTAGTATAAGCGGTGTAGATACCTATATTTTTATAGTCACGTTCTGCATGGTCATCTTCTGCATCAAAATGGTCATGCTCATCATGCTCACCACCCGCAGCGCGCATACTGTCACCTTTAAAGCTTTCAAGCCCCATGGTCCAATAGAGATCTGTCGGAGCAACCCAGTTTAGGCGTACACCATCATCAAAATAATGACTCCCCAGAAAGGCGCGATATGCAGCTGGTCTATCTGAAAATGAATCGGTATGAACATGTTGGTTATTCAAGTAACCCACATCGGATAGGAAGCGACCGGCACGGATTGATAAGCCACCTGGCATAGCGAGTGTTTGAATAAACGCTTCCTCTAGGCCGATCTCTGTTTCGCCTTCATGCATCTCGATGACAGCAGTTAGCTTACCGTAGAACATATCATCAATATTGGCACTCATTGCCAATTCAGTATGCCCTAAACCAAAGCCTTCACCACGTTCAGCCATAGGGCGATCACTGTTTTGATAATAGCCATCAAGCACTGCACTAATAGCAGGATTAGTTAAGCTTGAGTCTTGTGCAAAAGCGGAAGTCGAAAAAATTGCACATGCAGCAGCCACGCAAGTTACGCGGTTATTTAAAACGTTCATTTGTTTCTCCAAAATACAGCATAAACCTCCTGACTTTTTATAGAAGTAGGATCAGGTAGGCATAATATAAAAGTTAATAAACATGGAGTTAACGAGTTACAAGCAAGCCCAAAGCCTTTGCCCTCTTTACAGAAGTCGCGGCATGAATATCTAGATAGCGAGCATATAAAATGCACTTAGTCTATCTAAGTAAGTACTTATGAGTTGTTGAGTTTGGCTAACTAAAGTTGAAATTAGCTATACTGAAATTGGTGGGGCGCGACTGCGAAATGCATTGGTATGAACAGCATGACGCTCAATAAGCTGAAATGCTATGGGTTCAAATGTTTGGCTTACTACGGCAAGGTGAAGTAGCTCACTTGGCAGCAGCTTATTAAGCTGGTGCTTATGAAAACAGAGAGTACAGTGCTCTTGAACACCATGATCTATGTGCTCAACACTGTGGGCAGAGGCGGCAAACGATAGGCAGATCAATATGGCTGAAAGCCATAAAGCAACTCCTCGTCTTACACTACTGACCATGAATACCACCGATGAAAGCTATAGAATAACCCAAATCTCGCTATAATAACGAGACGAAATCGCGTCCAAGTTTATGCAAACAGCAACTTAAGTCAAGTTACACTTTTAATATAAATAGCAAATATTCACGATATAAATGTAATAAAAAATTTATCAAACTGATGAAAAGTTGAGGTATATCACAGCGAAGCGCTGTAAAATAACATGATCAGCGTCACTTTTTATCGAGTGATAATTAATACTGACTTAAGCTCTAAAGCCTAAAATTACAGCAGATAAACCAATAAGCATAGCTAATTGGACTCAAGATTTAACCCATTAAAGGGAGTAAACACCTATGTTAGAGTTTCTACGTGAAAACGGTAAAATGCTTTTTTGGACCACCTTATTCTTTATCGCTATCGGTGGCGGGATCTACTATGTAGATGCTTCATTAGAGTCTCAAGTACAAGTTGTTGGCTAAATAGCTAACCTCTAAGCTTCAGTTGAGTTAATAGCACTTTATTGAAAGTGCTAACGCTTAAGTACTAACAGCTAAGTACTAACGTTTAAGTACTGGCGCTCAACTGCTCACCCTTGGGTTTCAATTGGTATCACTGATAAAACCCAAGGTAGCCTTCCCAAAACAAGCACTCAGCTATAGCTGCACGCCTTCTCTTCCAAGCTTGAAAGTTTCACGCCTTAACTACTAGTGATTTAAGTGCCAGCCTTTAAATATTAAGGTTTAAAGCGCTTTAAACTAAGACATTATCTTAGTTATCTAAACCATTGAAATTAAATTTTGTGGAGACATAAACAGGCACAGCTTTCGCGTTACTGTCTGCAGCTTTATATTCAAGGTTTGATAGTGCAAGCAGTGCAACCCTATCCCTGGCGCCCTCAGGATACGATTCTTCAACTTGTGGGTCGAAAACCTGCCCTTCAGAGTCAATCAAATATTTAATGGAGACATGACCATCAACCGAGGGTGGGGTAAGGGTGTTGCTAAAACTGAACTGCTGCGATTCCTGTACCCAGTACTGAGACAGCTCAGATTGCTTAACAGTAATTGGGTCTTGGGATAAGCTCAGTTCCGCTTTTGCACTACAACCTACTAATACAAAAGATGCAACAAAGCCTGGGGGAAATACTTCATATACAGCTCCATGTAAGTCATTAACTATGATTAGCTAACGATCAGAATTCCTTTCTGAAATAACCTAACAGTATATTACCAAAAGTGTAAAGAAGTGAAAGTCATATCATCAGATAATATGCCCAACACAAGCTTAATCTAGCATACGCATAATAGTGTTAGCGGTATTTCTGCCTATGCTCACTGTCATCTTTCTCTTCGACTTCTGGGGCCTCAGTCACTTTAAGATGATCCATCATATGACTGACTAGCAGCGCAATCACAGACACTATCGCTATGGGTGTCGTTATATTTCGCATATCTGGCGTAAAGTAACCAAACACTAAAGCTGCAACACCGGCATAAAAGGCAAAAATTTTAATTCGAGTCAGGATAGGGTTTTTGCCTAGCCATGCATGGCAATGTGGGCACTGAACCTGTGCATTTAGCCCTTTCCCGCGCTGGTTCTCAACCGCATTGACACCGAACGCTTTACTACAATGGGTACACAACACTAGATGAGCCTCTACTCTTAAAAAATTAGGGAGGGGAGTTTAGCAAAATAAAAAGCAAAATACCCTTTGTTAGCGGCAAGTCATGGCTACTTTTGTACGAAGTAAGACCTAAAATGTCATCTATTAAAAATTCAAATACAGATAATTGATAATGTGAATTTACACTAAGCTAATGAAAGTAATATTATAGCCTCTACAAAAGTAACTGGATTTTACCTATGCATCGTACATTCGTCATAATGATGTTCCTGCTCACAGCAATTATCGCTATCCCATCACAAGCCCAAGAGGCCAGCATAAGCTCTGAGCTTAACGCTCTACAACAGGCTATAGATCGTGATGTTAATAAGCTAAAACTTGAGCAAGGTGAACTCGCTCAATTTACTGAGTATAGAATTAAACAGAAAGCGGATGAGTTGCATCTCAAGCTCAAAGAGCAAATGAGTGTCAATCCAGTAGATGCAAAACTACTTACCCCTTATATCAGTGACCATCTCAAGTTCCTACAGGCTGTCGATACACATTACTCGGCAAGCATAGAAAAGCTCAAAACGGGTCTTGGTAATGGCCATGACGCCGATATTATGATGCAGTTTTCCAATAGAGAAACTGAACGTGATGAGCTGATCCAGGCCAAGCTTGAAACAATTAGCTGGTCAGAAACGCTTTCAATAAACATTGGCAATCTAAAGTCTGAATTTACAAGCGCTCTAATTGAGCGTGCCGATGAGCTCGATAGCCTAGTGCATTACACACAAGATAGATTAAAAGTAGCCGTTGATGATGCGAGCCTAGCAGGTAAAGATGTCTCTTCAGAGCAAACGCTCAGAATCACTCAGCTCAATGAGAGGCTTGCTCACAGTAGCGCGAGTTTAGGTGTTGCTATCGAGAGCTTAGACTCTCTAGGTCAAGATACCTCTGAACTTAAACAGACACTATTCAGTACCTCGGGAGATATCACTCAAGATGTCCTCAATATCGATGTTGCTAGTAGCCTTATTGAGCAATGGTTTGATGCAGCAAAAAACCAAGCCATTGAAAACGGCCCAAGTATAGCCTTTAAGTTATTTGTATTTTGCTTGATCTTATTTATTGCCAATTTGGTTGGTAAAGGGGTCGAAAAGATCGTTAAAAAGGCGGTCAGCAACTCAAAGCTAAAATTCAGTAAACTGTTACAAGACTTCTTTATCTCACTCTCGAGTAAAGCGGTATTTACTATCGGTGTGCTTATCGCACTGTCTCAGCTTGGCTTCGAACTCGGCCCACTGTTGGCAGGTTTCGGTGTTGCTGGTGTGATCATTGGCTTTGCACTACAAGATACCTTGTCAAACTTTGCATCCGGCATGATGATATTAATCTACCGCCCATATGATGTCGGCGATCTGATCAATGCCGCTGGCGTTACAGGTAAAGTCAGCCATATGAGTTTGGTTTCGACCACGATTAAAACCTTAGATAATCAGAGACTGATCATTCCAAATAATAAGATTTGGGGCGATACCATCAACAACATCACAGTTGAACACCAAAGACGCGTGGACATGACCTTTGGCATCGGCTACAGCGATGACATAGAAAAAGCTGAGCGCGTACTCAATGAGATTGTTGCAGCACACCCTATGACACTCAAAGAGCCTCAAGCTATGGTAAAACTGCATACGCTTGGCGAATCTTCTGTGGACTTTATTGTGCGCCCTTGGGCTAAGCCTGAAGATTACTGGGATGTTTACTGGGATATTACTCGCGAGGTGAAAATGAGATTTGATCAAGAGAACATCAGTATTCCGTTCCCACAACGCGATGTTCATATCTATCAATCAGAGTGAAGCAGCAAAACGCTTACCAAGTGAGCGTCTTGACAGCGCCAGCTTAGCTGGCTGCACAAGCCTAGACGATACTCACTGCGTGAGCTGACGAATGGAAAACATGGCTTCAATTTTTTTGTGGCCATGTTTTTCCATATAGAGCGTAGCTCGTCGTATAGGTTTCACCGCCCGCGAAGCAATAGGCCACAGGCCGCCGTCTTAGCCTTCTTCTATTTATGCTAAACCTACGATTTCATCGTGTTCATTGATATCGATATTGAGGTAGCCTGGTTTTATTCCAAGCCCTGGCATAGTCATCACCTTCCCAACTAACGCAGTGATAAATCCAGCACCTGCATTAATCTTAAATTGAGTGATCGGTAACTCAAAGCTTGATGGGATCCCTTTAACTTTAGGGTCATGACAGATAGAGAGTGGCGTTTTAGCTACGCAAACAGAGAGATGCTCTAAGCCCATAGCTTTAATCTTAGCTAACTGAAGTTTAGCTTCCTCTGACAATGCAATTCCCTTTGCCCCGTATCCAGCTTCAGCTATGGTCAATAGCTTGGCTTCGATACTGGCCTCTGTTGGGTATAGGTGTTTAAACTGAGATACATGCTTAGTGGCATTAACCACTGTTTTAGCTAATGCTTCAGCACCTGCTGCCCCTAAACTAAATGCTTCGCTGACTTCACAGCCAAATGCGCTAGTTTCATTGACCGCAGTTTTAAGCCAGTCTAACTCAACACTGGTATCGGTCGGAAAACGATTAATCGCCACGACAACAGGAATACCGTATTGGCTAACATTGTCGATATGCCATTTAAGATTAGCAAAACCTGCCTGAAGCCTAAGCATATCCTCTTGATTAATATCGCTATCAGACGCAATACCTGAGTTAGCTTTAAGGGCCTTCAATGTCACCACCAGCACAGCAGCATCTGGCGCTTTACCTGACTCACGCACCTTGATATTACAAAATTTTTCAAACCCCATATCTGAACCAAAACCGCCCTCAGTCACAACAAAGTCTGACAGCTTTAATGCGATTCTATCGGCAATTATCGATGAGTTACCATGGGCGATATTGGCAAAGGGGCCAGCATGAATTAAACAGGGGTCCCCTGTTAGGGTTTGCATCAATGTGGGCTCGATTGCATCGGTCAAGATAACTGTCATCGCCCCTGCTACTCCTAACTTTTCAGCAGTAATCGGCAAGCCATGCTTATCTAAAGCTAATATGAGCTGACCAATACGCTGACGCATATCTTTAAGATCTCGACTTAGCGCCAAAATCGCCATCAGCTCTGATGCAGCAGTAATATCAAAACCTGAATCATGTATTGGACCGTTTACATCGCCCAGACCAACAGTAATATTTCTTAAGCTACGTTCGTTATGATCGACCACGCGACGCCAAAGGATCTGCTCAGGGTCGATATCTAATGGCTCCGTGCCCGACAGCTCAGTAAACTCATCTCTAGATAGCCTAGACTCATGAAACAAACGGGCGTCAATTGCAGCAGCGGCTAAGTTATGGGCGCTGCTCACTGCATGTATATCTCCAGTAAGGTGCAGGTTAAGCTCCTCCATAGGCACAACCTGCGCATAGCCGCCGCCCGCTGCACCGCCCTTAATCCCAAAAACGGGCCCCATACTAGGCTGACGAATACATGCCGTGGTTTTGCTGCCAATAGCATTTAACCCTTGAGTCAAACCTATCGTAGTCACTGTTTTTCCCTCTCCATAGGGAGTCGGCGTTACCGCAGTAACGATAACTAGCTTTCCTTCTAAGTTATCTTCTAATCGGTTCAGTACAGATAGCTTTACTTTAGATTTAGTTTCACCAAACAGGGATAATTCACTCGGCTCTAACCCTAGGTTATGGGCAATATCTCTAATTGGCTGATGCTTCGCTTGGCGTGATATTTCGATATCTGTCAGCATTCTTATTTTCCTCTTTTCAAAGAGTTTATAGGGGAGTTTTGCGTGTTTTTGATGAGAGCCAAGAATATAAAAGATCTGTGTCACTAGCTAAATACCCAAACGAAGATTAGTGAAGCTTATTTAAGCTTTTTGGAATCTACATCAATAAATAGTAATCTAGCGACACGAATTAATTTCAGGTTAAGCCGAAACTAATCTCAGCACGCCTAAAAGAAGGACATAAATAAAATGACAACTGAAACAAACTCACTGCAGCTATCAGATTTTATTGCAGGTTTTTGGCGTATGGATTCATGGGGCTTATCAGCGCAGCAACGACTGGCACTCATTGAAACCTATCTAGAGTTAGGTGTAACGAGTATGGATCATGCCGATATCTATGGTGAGTATCAATGCGAAAGACTCTTCGGTGAAGCACTCGCTCTAAAGCCCTCTTTGCGTGGTGAGATGCAATTAATCAGTAAGTGTGGCATCAAGCCCGCTTTTCCCAGCACAGCTGAGCGATATGTTAACCACTATGATTCGAGTAAGGAGAACATTTTAGTATCAGTCGATAACTCTCTCACACAACTCAATACCGACTATTTAGACTTACTACTGATACATAGACCTGACCCATTAATGAATGCAGAAGAGGTGGCATCAAGCTTCGAACAGTTAAAGCAAAGTGGCAAGGTACTTAATTTCGGGGTGTCTAACTTTACGACTTCGCAGTTTTCACTACTCGAATCCAGCTTAGCTCAACGAAATATCAATCTGGTCACTAATCAAGTTGAGCTTTCTCCGATAAATATGGGTTCACTCAGTGATGGCACCTTAGATCAATGTCAGCAACTGGGCATTTCGCCAATGGCTTGGTCATGCTTAGGTGGCGGTGATATCTTCAACTCAGATAGCCAGCAAGCGATTAGACTCAGAGCCGTGCTCAATAAGATTGCTGATGAACATGGTACTGACGATATTAGTCAAGTTATCTATGCTTGGGTGTTAGCCCTTCCAAGCCAACCAAAGCCTATAATAGGCAGTGGTAATACAGCCAGAATTGGTGCAGCTGTTGCCTCGAGTAAAATAAAGCTAGATAGACAGCAATGGTTTAGCATCTGGCAAGCTTCGACAGGGCATAGCGTGCCTTAACATTTATACTAGATAGAAAAAAGGCGCCATCGGCGCCTTTAATATTGATACCAACCAGCGTAACAATTATAGGAAGCTTATCTGTCCTGATAAGTGTGGTCGACGACCGCGAGCATCCCTCAGCTCAAACACGAGATTGTCTTCATCTTGTTCACTGTCAAAGCTGACATCTGATGGCATAAATAATGGCAGTTTAAACGCAACATCTACCGTGCAAGGACGCTCACCAATTTGTGGCATCATCTGAGCAATACAGCGAGCCTTAGACCACATACCATGGGCTAAGACACGGTCAAAACCAAATCGCTTTGAGAGTACAGGGTGAAGATGGATCAAGTTATAGTCGCCAGATGCTTTCGCATATCGGCGGCCTAAATCTTCAGCTAAACTCCAAGACTCTGGCGCATCCCAAGCCATTGGGTTGGCTTTTGGTGGTCGTATGCGACGTTTGTTATTTTCGATTCGATACAGGTAGGTCGACAGTGACTCCCAGACCAGCTCATCACCGACAAATGCTTTTGATACTAATTCAAACTCTAAACCTGAATCCGTCACCGTACTACTTGTTAGCGCACACTCAATGTTAAAGGTCTCATCAACAGATAGCCCTCTATGTTGGGTGATACTATTTTTCAGGTGAATCATTCCCAATAGGGGAAAGGTGATACCATCATGGGTAAAAATAACCGCGTGTAGCCTAAATGCCATTACGTACATATAAGTCATAGGCAGTGTCTTACCGTCAAAGTCAAAGCCACATACCGAAGAGTACTGCTCGACTTTTTCTGGAGATAGGCTGACATTGGGCGTTGAGACATAGATCTTAGGTAGAGCTTGCTCATTCCACCCCGGCTTTCGCCCGAAGAAAATCTTACGATACAGGGAAAATAGGGTAGGCATCGCCTTCAATTCAATCGAAAAATCATTTTCCACGTTAACCGAACCTTTCAAAATTTAAACTCATCAAACAGATTTCAAGCCCGCGAGTATACCTTAAAGTAAACACCCTTGCCTAAAATTCAGACTTGATGAAGAAAATTTAAAGTTTATTGAGAGTACAGCAGATAGAAATAGCAGTCCTTGTAGCCTCAACATTTTAGGCTACAAGGGCTTGCTGAACTTTCGAGATTGAGTTTTGCTCAACCTCAATGGTTTTAGTGCAAGGCATCGAGCGATGTCACCTAATGGCTTAAGCGAAAAGCTCGCTGTAAAAACACCTGAGAGAACGATGCTTAGTTAAACAGGGATAAAGTCAAAACAACTCAACTTGGTTATCCTCTTGATCTTTAACGATATGCTTGAGGTAAACCTTCTCCTCTTGCATCATCTGTTCTATACGCGCAGGAGATAGACGTTTAAGTAAAACTTTGCCGCTATTGGGATGAAACAAGACTTTGCGCGGCCAAGGGCCTGCTAAATCTTCCTTTTCAATCTCTATCCCTTCAAGGCTAAGGTACTCCTTTACAAACTCAATATTAGACAAGCCAACATTCAGCACAGATGACTTAGTCATCTGGGCCCCGCCAAAAATTTTAGCCTTGAGCCGCTTACGCTGACCACCCGCTTTCAAGATCCCATTAATCAATTGTTCCATGGCTAAATTGCCATATCGACAGGAGTAACTGGTTAATTGATGCCAATCTTCATGCAGCTCACGCTCTGGTAAAAGAAAATGATTTAAACCACCAATACCAAGCAGTGGATCCCAGATGCAGGCCGCAACGCAGGAACCTAATCGAGTAAAAATGTATTCATCGTGCGAAGAGATATAGAAGGCACCAGGATCGACCCTAGCAATCACCTTATTATGCTTATTATCCCAGCTTCTTGGAATATCCTCGAAACCTGTTCGTGGGGGAGGAATCGCGATAGCTTGCATTCAGCCTCCATGCTGCTCATACCTAATGAGTTCCAAGTATAGTCAGACATATGCAAGCTAGCGTTAATAGTTCGCCATTTTTTAAAGAAGCTTTTCAAATTGGATTAGTTACAGTGTTTTTCCCAACAGTTTTTAACTTTAGCTCCATGGTCAATGAGCTCTAATGGAATACTCTTCCCACCTACTAGATGGCCGGCACCTATGACAATAAACATCGGCTGAGGGGTATCAGGAGCAGCCATTAACTCACGGATTCTATCAGCCATAGTTACATTTCGTTGCCATAGCAACTTTTCTAACATCAGCATGTCGCCATCATCCGTGAGCTGCCCCTCCATAAGCTCATCAATATGGGCTGCATCTCCAGTTCGCCATGCCTGAACTAAGCCATGCATATCATCATCGGGGGACTCAATCGCCTCTCTAACCATTCCGAGCTGCGCTTCTTCATCAAAGGAGGAAAGCAGTTGAAACTGGAATTCAGTACTTTCCAGCTCAAGCAGTGGCCGACCTCTATTTTTTGATATAAGTACCTGATCAACGCCATAATTAGCGCTGTAACCTAACTCTTCGAATCGATTCATGCCTAGCTGCATTGATTGCAGCCAAGGAGAGAAGCCCCCTAATGACGCGCATACTCGGCTTTGGGTTTTACAATACTCATCTAAAACTGATTGGGTTTCATCATCCATTGCCACTTGCTTTAAACCATATTTCTTTATCAGCGCCATAATATCTGCACTTGCGGCATCAGCTTCAACAGCTAATGAGGCCGATGAATCAAACTTCGCCTCTATCTGTTTTGCCATAGGATAAAAGTCAGCTTGTCCCACGTGAATTGAACCAAGTAGGTACGCAGTTTGTCCCTGGTAATCGATTCTAAAAAATGGCGGTTTATCCTCTACTGCTGCTTGTACAGTATTAGCTGAGCTAGCGCCGATAAGCAGCGCAATTGCAAGTAATAGCTTATGTTGACTTGTTGCCATCTTATTAGCCCCTTATAATCTCGATAATTAGTTAGTTTATGCATTGAGAGGCTGTTATGCCACACACACGTGTTATCGAACAATTGAAAGAAAATTTACAATCAGCCTATCGCAAATCCATCGATGCAGATGGCAAGCTAGATGAACTGAAAAAAGCAGGTCACGGGAAATTTAATACCATCTTCACCCAAGAGCAAGGATTTACCACCAGCAGCAAGCGGTTTAAGCCTTATGTTCAGGAGCTTGCAGATGAGCTAGATAGACTCCCAACAGATGCTGAAGAGCTACCGGCAGCACTAGAAAAGTTTGTCCCTAAATTAGCAGTACTACTGCAGACATTACAGGCATTTAAAGAGCAAGCGAAATAGAGGCTCTACGGTTATAACGCAGAGATCAAAAAAGGCTAAATAAGCGAGTTGCTCATTTAGCCTTTTCTTTCAAAGTAAAAATAAAACTATAACTTAGGTTCTACAGTCTTCTTTAACCAGTCAGCTAATAGTTTTTCTTCAAAGCGTAATGGCTTGTCATTCATTCTACCGGTTGTATGCATAAAGCCCATATCAGTTAGCTTCTCATCACCAACCATAATCACCTTATCTCCCTCAAGGATAGAGTAGCTAAATGTAATACGTGGTGGGTAGATATCCTTGATCACACGAATATCATTCATGGTCGCACCAAAGGTAGGTCTAACATCACCCGCAAGATCGAGATCAGTGACTATCATCTCTAGCTTTTGCTCAGGTTTTAGCAACTTACTCGCCTCTTTATCAAGGCTTTTAGTCAAGCTTTCAAAGGTGCGCTGCTCATAGCGAGACTGTATATCACTTGCAGCTTTAACATCACGAAAGCTTTTTGGGTCTTGCCAAGTGATTTTCACAACTCCCTGTTCAGTGATAGGGGTTTCAACCACTTCATCAGCAACTGCGGAGCCAGAAAGCAAGGCTCCAGAAACCATAGTCCCCGCTAACAACAGATGGGTAAACTTCATGTGAGCCTCCTAAGGCTAAATTTTGTCTATGTGCAATTATCGTACAAAAGCTAACCTGAATATTAGCTTAATGCAAAACAATTAGTGATTATTCACCTGTATAGTGCACGATATAGATAAGACCGCAACAGCTTTGAAATAATTCCCTAGAAAGCCGATAAATTTGTATCAAATGTTATCTTGTCAAAATAGAATAGCCCTACTTCTTATTAAGCATACAAAGCTGATGAAAAATCTTCCCGCCATTATCATTGTCACCATTATTTTTACCACTCTCGGTGCCAGTCTATACCTGATTAACCGTTCAGAGACTCACAATGAGCCAGAAACTTGGTCCTCTTTTGTATACACCAATGGCTATAACTCTGGACGATATAAGAAGGTCGATGACTTTAATGACTATCAATCTTGTCGCACGTTCTCGCTAGAAACATCGGCTAAATTTGATAACGCCCCTTGGGAGTGCGGGCTTAGATGTCGCTTTGACTCTAGTAGGCAAGGTTTTCAATGTGAAAAAATGCAGAGCGATTAATCGTAAAAAAAATTTGAAGACCTCATAAAAAATTCAGCAAATATTCAACTTTAGCATGCTAGTATGCCGAAAATTTCCAGCTTAATAATTGAGTATGACTATGACTTCATCACTAAAAACTATTTTGATGCTCTCTCTTTTCACCGTATCAACTTTCTCAGCAGCGAGCGATATCTCCTCGATTGAGATAGATGAAACAGCGACAGCCGATGAACTGCTTAAGCAATATGAAGCGCTAACTGAAGATATGAATGCCGAAGTTCAGCTACAGCAAGTTGAACAACAATTAGAGCAAGAAAGCCACGAGCTACTGCAACCTATCTGTCTTGAGTATTCGATCGATATCAATACAGGTGAAGAGAGCTGTATCTCTCAATAAAGGCGCTATTTCAATTCTCTTAGTTGTTGCGAGACAATCTCTTGCAACAACTTATCTGATACAAAGCCAACCTCACACTCCACGTTGCCATCCCTACCCTCTTAACACGTCCAGCCCTAACTGCTCAATTACGTCTCTAGATTAATCCCAACATTCTTTTAGCACATATAGCACATAAGATTAGTGCTCAATATTTATTCAGCTCGTGTTCAACTTATACGAGATAACATACGTATCAGAAAGTAACCAAGAGGTAAGTTGAGTTTCCATGCAAGTTGAACAGTATAAAAGGCGGTCACTTTTCATTCAGCTTAGGTTCATGGTTTACCGTTTAACATACTGAATAAGTTAACGAGCATCAGCTCTACTCAAATATGAGTTAAATCAATTTAGCACCAGAGGACGACACCTCCTCATCGAACCAAGCCGTTACTGACATGACGTAACTGCAGACGATTAAATTATTTGGAGACAAATTATGAGCCACACTATCACACAAACTAAAACAGTCTTCTCTGGTAAAGTTGCCCTACTATCTGGCCTGATTATCGGTGCTATGCTGTCAGGGCAAGCATTTGCAAATGATTTCACCCCAACAGAGCAAGCATCGATAGATCAGCATCATGAGATACTGGCAGATCAACAAGCCCAGTCAGATGGCGCTATGATTAATAACCAGCAGCAAGATTTTGATGCTGATTTAGAGAAGGCCGAAGACCAGTTTATGAATAACATCTGTGATGACCATGGTCGTGCGTATGACAATGCCACAGAAGTCTGTTACGAGAAGTAATACCATTACTTAAACTTAGCCAATAAAAAAGCGAGGATAACCTCGCTTTTTTATTACTTAGTCGTTGCATCTCACAAGGTGAAGCTTAAAAGGGAAATCTTTGACTCAGTTGAGGGTAAGCCAGTTTTAACTGCTTTTTCTTGGTTGTGAACTTCTTGCCTTGAGGCGTCGCCCTACCTGAAGGAACAAACGGCAGCTCATCGGCAGTTCTATCCTCAAAGATTTGACCCGCTAACAAGTCATATTCATCTACGTATGGATAGGGATAACCATCTTTTTCTGGCCACTCAGGAAGCAGCGCAATATCGTCTGGATTGGCAATAATTCTGTCGTACCAATCTTTTCCCAATGAGATAAGAAAACACCTAAACTCAGCAAAAGCATACTCAGAATCACAACCTGTAATAATGTACGCAGCTCCCCACACAGTCCAGAAGTAGGACCTTCTCATCTGTTGACCAAAAATCTTGTCGAATTCAACTAGCTCTTCATCAGACAAGCACTCAAGTTTTGCTTTCAAGTTTTCAGCTAAGCTCACTTGATCTTGTTCAGGTGAAACTCTTGTTACTAACTGCCAGAAATCTAATTCGGTCATTAATTTACTCGTCACTTAACAATAATTATCAATACGCGACTATTCTATCAAACTCGCATCATAGCGCTGTATTATTTTCCCTAAACATTTTCTAAATCTATTTTAAAGGCAATCGTCTGTTATATGTTCGATTGCTTTGACAGAGCCAGCCGACTTTTTTACACTCGCCAGCATAAATACGTGCAGTCGCTGAGAGCTCAATGAAAAAACCACCCATAGCATTATTGATACTTATGATCTTGTATTCTGTTTTAGCCTGTATTGCGCTATTTCGAGCTGTGAGTATTCAGTCTGTTGACCTTTTTTCACTCGGTGTGATCCCAGTATTAATAGGACTAGCTTTGAGAGCCAACTGGGCGAGCATCATTTTTAAAGTGTATCTAGCTATTCAAACACTCGGCCTCTCTGCACTAGCTGGCACGGCTATTATCGCTTACCAAATTTCCCCAGAAGATGTGAAAGTCGTTATTGATGGTCACGATATTCCAGTGCCAGCAATCGCAGCCCTTGCTGTACTACTTTTATCTTTTCAGATATATGTGGCTTTATCTAATAAAACAAAGCATTACCTTCGAAGCAGAGAACAAGCTGACAACACTTAGATATGTTGCCCCTCTGTAAAGATTAAGGTAGTTTAGCCGCAACGAAAACTACAAGAGAACCGTGACGATGAGTATGCTGTTGCCAAGTGAACTTTCTATCCTGCTTGTTGAGCCCTCTGACACTCAAAGAAAAATTATCTGTAGCAGGCTAAGTGACGAAGGGATCAACAACATACAAACGGCGAAAACCTTAGATGATGCTTTGACGATTATCGACAGGCACCAGCCAGATCTTGTCGCGAGTGCAATGCATTTTGAAGATGGCACCGCATTAGATCTGCTTAAGCAGCTAAAGGAAAATGATGAATATCAAGATATCCAGTTTATGCTGGTATCTAGTGAATGCCGTCGTGAACACTTAGAGGCTTACCGTCAATCGGGAGTCGTCTCCATCTTGCCCAAGCCTTTCTCCTCTGAGCATCTAGGTAGAGCACTCAACGCGACCATAGATCTATTGAGTAATGATGAACTCGACCTCAACCATTTTGATGTACATAACCTCAGAGTACTCGTTGTCGACGACAGCAAGATGGCAAGAAATATTATCAAACGCACTATCGGCAATTTAGGCCTGAGGTTGATCACCGAAGCGTGTGATGGTGAGGAAGCCATTGAGCTGATGAAGCTAAATATGTTCGACTTAGTGATCACTGACTACAACATGCCAAGTGTTGATGGGTTGGAGCTAACGCAGTTTATTCGTCACCATAGCCAACAATCTCATATTCCCATCCTGATGGTGTCATCAGAGGCCAATGATACGCACCTAAGCAATGTGTCACACGCAGGCGTAAATGCCCTGTGCGACAAACCTTTTGAGCCACAACTTGTTAAGCAACTCCTCTACCAGCTGCTTGATGCATAAAAACCTCAGTGAATAAAGGCGATTAAGTAAGCTGAGGAAGGCGTTTATTCAACACTCCCCCCCCCTTTCTAAAAGGGCTCACTTAAGCAGCAATTGACTGATGATTCGCCCAACAGCTCTATTTTGGCGATTATTTACCCCAAAATTGACTTCAAACATTAATTCTGGGGGCTAAAACCCTTTAAATATGCCAACTCTTATGGCATGTTAGGGAAAGCAATTACTAAGTATTTAATGTGGTTAGCTTAATTTAATCTACGGAAAGAAGAGACGATTCAAATGAATAAGACTGAACTTGTTGCAAAAATGGCTGAAAATGCAGAACTGACTAAAGCAGAAGCTGCACGCGCACTAAAATCTTTTGAAGAGACTGTTACTGAAGCAATGAAGAGCGGTGACAAAATCTCTATCGTTGGCTTTGGTTCTTTTGAAACTTCTAGTCGTGCTGCACGTACTGGTCGTAACCCACAGACAGGCAAAGAGATCCAGATCCCAGCAGCCACTGTGCCTAAGTTTAAAGCTGGTAAGACTCTAAAAGATAGCGTTAACTAATAACGTTTATTCTCTTGAAAAAACCTCCTATATGGAGGTTTTTTTATATCTACATTTCAATGTATGCACATTTTATGTGCACCTCTGCCCTATAATAAGCCAGCTTTGTCTCCCACCGTGCAAATGAACTTAATTACCCACTAATATTCAATAGTTTAACTATTGGCACAATACTCGCTTCTTTCAGTGAACATCACTGCAAATACTAATACCAATTCAACTGCAGCGGTGAATATGCTAACCACTAAAGGGAATGAACATGAAACAAGCATTACTATCAAGCTCAATCTTAGCTTCGACTATCCTCATGCCGGCTACTGCAATTGCAGAGGTCACCGGTAATATCGGTGCCGCCTCTAACTATCTATGGCGTGGTGTAACACAAACTCAAGACGCAGTGGCTGTACAGGGAGGTCTCGACTTTGAACACGAAAGTGGACTCTACTTAGGTACATGGGCTTCAAATGTCGACTTTGGTGATGACACTAGCTATGAAATTGACTTCTATGCTGGCTATGCAGGTTCAATCGGTGATGAGTTCGGCTACGACATTAGTTATTTGTATTATGCCTATCCAGACAGTGAATCAAGCGTAGACTTTGGTGAACTCACCGCCGCAATTAGCTGGAGATGGTTCAGCTTAAGCTATTCACAAGTCGTCAATGCTGACAGCGATGTCGCCAGTGAGCCGCTGGATAACACCGATATGAGCTATATCGATGCAGGCGTGAGCTTCCCACTGTCTGAAACTCTCTCAATATCTGCGCATTATGGCTACTCATCAGGTGATGTAGTCACCGCGTGGTTTGATACTAGCAACTATGCTGATTACTCTATTTCCCTCAATAAAGAGACTGACTTTGGTGCTATCTCTTTTATGGTAAGCGATACCGATCTTAAAGGTGATGACCCTAAGGTTGTACTGGGCTATAACTACAGCTTCGGCCTATGATATTCAACCATATTAAGAAGCAATCCATTCAAAGTAGATATTAGTTAGCGTTTGCTAAATTTGTGATCTTCGTCAGTTTGAGTTATCGCCACCCTGGCGATAACTCATAAGCGACGTGATAATTAAACACTTAAAATCAATAACTAGCTGCAGAACAGTCTCACAAAAAATGACTTAAACATCATTTTTAATCACCTACAAATAATGTTAATTCGATCTCACTTTTCCTTTTAATACCCTGATATCTTTCTTATCAGCGCTTACTAATATGAAGCCGGACATTTCCAACTCAACAGAGTTAACGTCCTAAGCTATAGCGCTTTTTTTAACAAAGTTCCTGACATATTGTCAGCCTAATTTTCTACTTTATGGCCTAACAGATATGGCCAAGAGTATTTCATAATTAAGGAGTTCGTTATGGCTCAGATTATTGAACTTGTGCCCAACGATGCAGAGATCGAAGCGTTTACCGCCCCTAAAAACCAGCAGGCAGCGGATGAGATTAAACATAAGCGTGAAGTCAAAAAACGTTTAGAGGAGTTGCTCGCTGAAGCTGAGCTACAACGTGCTATGGGCGGTGATTTTTACTGATAGCCTTGCCTTAAAACAAGTCGCATTAAATCGATGAATCTAGGAGTGCTTCTTAGATTCATCACTAATCTGGGTCAATAACTTATTTGCTTTACTCTGGATAACCCGTGATATCTCTAATCTTGCTATAAAGAGGTTGTAACTTTTTATAGATATCTAGATACACTTCCCTATAAAGCCGCTCATACATCTGATTATGATCAGTATCTGGTTCAAACCTCTCTCCGGCATGTACCATAGCTGAAATCGCACTATCAAAATCTGCATGTAGTCCGAGTCCAACTGCTGCATCGATTGCAGCGCCCAGCCCAGAGGTCTCCACCGTATGTGCCCTTACCGTTGTGAGTCCGAAAATATCTGCGGCTATCTGCATCGCAGCATCGCTTTGGGCACCACCACCTGAGACCCGTAACTCTTTGACCTTACAGCCTCCACGTTTCTCTATCGCCTCTAAGCCCTCCTTTAAGCCAAAGACTATCCCCTCGATAATGGCCCGGTAAAGATGTGCCCGAGTATGTAGATCGCCAAAACCGATAACAGCGCCTTTTGCTTCGGGCCCTGGCTGTTTAACTCCTGGTCCCCAGTAGGGCTGTAACATTAGTCCCATGGAGCCTGGAGGTACACTATTCACTAATTCATCAAACAGCTCTTCCGCTTCAATCCCCGCTTTTTCGGCTTTGGCTAATTCTATATGCGCAAACTGCTCCTTGAACCAACTCACCATCCAAAACCCACGGTATAGCATCACTTCGCTACAAAATGCCCCCGCAATCGCAGAAGGATAGGCAGGTAGAAACCGGACAGCCTCAATGTAACGCTTCATGGTGACATTTATCGTTGCCGTAGTGCCAAAGCTTAAACAGCCAATATTACTATCTTGGCCACCAGAACCTAACACCTCACAGGCTTTATCCGCTGCGGCGGCAATCACTTTTAGCCCCTTAGGAATTCCAGTTTGATCGCTCGCAGCTTGGGTGATCTCACCTATTAAGGTACCCGGTTTTACCAGAGGCAATAACTGTTCAGGCTTAACATTCAATGCTCGCCACTTCCAATCGAATGGTTTAGCCCAGCGATGCTTTTTATAATCGAATGGAAGATAGCCGACCTGAGAGCCTGTTGAATCAACCCAAGCCCCTGTTAATCTGTGATGAAAAAAGCCTGATAGGAAGGCAAACTTATGAGTTTTCTCCCAAAGCGCACGCTTCTCAAGAAATAGCCAGTTTGGTTGAGCACGGCAGCGGAAATTGTTGATAGTCTCAGTGAGCCCCATCAGCTTAAACAGAGGATCCCAGATCCCACCAAGCCCTGCTACTGGCTGTGCTTTTCTCTGATCGAGCCATAATATCGCTGGGTATAAGGGCTTACCTTGTTCATCGAGCGGTAACATGGTGCCACGCTGCGTCGTGACAGACATCCCGCGGATCCTCGATTTATCAACTCCTTGAGCCCATAATTGCTGACAGGCTAAACATACATTGTCCCAATAGTACTCTCCCCCCTGCTCACACCAACCTGAGTTGGGTGACTCATAGGGCGTTAGTTTTACCTGAGATTTGGCCACTAAGTTGCCTTTAAGATCGAAAAGCAAAGCGCGCACACTTTGTGTGCCATTATCTATGGTTAATATCCAATCCTGACTGTCACCCTCTGGCATATTTGTATCAATATTCTGCTCACTCATATGCCAATTCCCTTAGCTTGCTCTGTCGTTTTTATAGGTAGCTGATAACTATCATTAAAGATGCTTTTAAAACGTTGCCATTCACTATTGGCCTGCTCATCACTCCAGCTAAGCACTCGCTGACATAGACAAAGAAGTTTGGCTCTATAAAGCTCAATCTCCTCACCTAATATTAAGGCTAAGCGTGTACGACGAAGAAGAAGATCATCGAGATGAGCCACGCTTTCACTTTGCAGTGACCACTCAAGTTCTCGCCACTGACACTGGCTGACACCAAGCGTGTCATCATTTTGCATCGAGGAGACATCTGCAGCAAAGTGACCGAAATAACCTTTAAGCCTTTTATCTGCATACCCTTGTGTTAATTGACTAAAACTGGCATTGGATATCTGCCCAATCAAGGTAGGATACTGCTTCTTGACCTCCTCAAGCGTCTCCCTCGCCATGAGCTCTGAACTTGTCAGCTTTCCCCCTGTCACAGAGATTAAACCCGCTTTTGACCAGATCATATGCTCTCTAGACTCTTTAGATGGGGTTTGGCTCTTGCCTTGGGTAACTATGGGTCTTATGCCACTCCAGCAACTAATGACATCATCTTCATCAATAGCCAACTGAGGAAAATAGTGGTTAGCCAGCGACAATAGATACTCTACCTCTTGATGAGAGATCCCAGGCTCCTCATCTAGCGATCGCCTATGATCAAGATCCGTTGTACCGATCACGCTGCAACCTTGCCATGGATAAACATAAACTGGACGGCGATCTTTAGGGTGAAAAAAGGTGATACAAGCAGAAACTGGAAGTCGTGCAAATGGCAGCACCAGATGACTGCCCCTTAAGGGTCTAAGCTCACCTTTATTTAGCGGATGGAGCTTATCAGCCCAACTGCCTGTCGCATTGATTACACATTTTGCATTAAGTTGGTGACAGCTCTTGCCACCATCAAGTGTCACCTCAACACCGGTCACACCAGTTTTATCCTCGAGCAAGCACACAGCTTTGGCATAATTTAAGGCTACGCCACCAGCTAGCACGCCATCTTGAAGCGATCGTAATACTAAGCGGGCATCATCAGTCACACCATCAGCGAATAGGCTAACACCTGCCACATTCTCGAAGGAGAATTCAGGTAGCCAAGATGCGGCACGCTCAAGCGTCACAGGCTTATGATATTGCGTGCCAGCAAGCTTATCGTAAACTGACAACACCCGATGAAATAACGGTGCTGGCGGAAAATCACCTTGCTGATGCAACATCAGATAGGGCATCAACTCTACCAGTCCGGGGAGTTCACTCAGCAAGTTTTCTCGCTCTCTAGCGGCATCACGCGTCATACGCCACTGACCACTTGCTAGATAACGTAGGCCGCCATGGACCATTTTAGAGGAGCGACTCGACGTGCCCCAAGCAAAATCCTGTTGCTCAAGCAGCAGGACTTTTATTCCCTGCGCAGCCGCCTGATGGAATATTCTTGCCCCAGTGATGCCACCGCCAATCACTATGAGGTCAAACTCAACCTTAGCTTGCTCACTGAGGGTAAGCCTCAATTCTGTCGCTGCTTGTGTTAAGGTTTTCATTGTTTACCCTCTGGATTTATCTATAGAAGGTATCGCCTTAAAGAGTTTACCAGCGTTGAGTTGCTTGTCTGGATCGAAGTGATTAAAGCAACTTTGGAGTGAAGCAACGACACTTGCCCCCTTCTCTTGTACTAAATAATCCGCATGATCTTGGCCAACACCATGTTGATGACTAATAGTGGCATTATTCTTCACGATAATACTTGAAGTGGTAGATTTGAGCTTTTGCCACCTCCTGTATGTCTCCTCATAACTATCGGCGACGGGAAACAGGTAGGTGGTATAGATACTTGCACCATCGCTATAGAGGTGTGAAAGGTGTGAAAACACATGTACCGGACTGTCGAACTCCTCTAGTCCGCCACTTAGTGAAGCCTCTATTTTATCAGTGAGATCATCGATATTAGACCAATTAGTCGCTGTTTCTAACGTATCTATGGCATAACCCATCTGCCATAAAGTCTCCCTAAGATAGGGGAAAGTAAAGCGCTTTTCAGCCCAGCGTTTACCCAGTTTCTGGCCTGTATTGACCCCACTGAACTGTTTAATCACCTGCTTTAACTGTTTATAAGTCCCTCTATTAACACTTTTTGACCCTGTGATGCCGTAGACCATCATGCAGCGGTCATCCCCGACACCTTTAATTGAGAGTAGCCGTTTAAGCCACTGCCTTTGTGTCTGCGTTGCAGACAGAAATAACTGGGTCTGGGTTTCTATGCTGTTGCTCACCCGTAACATAGACAAAGGTAATCCTTGCTGAATCACCTCTCTGGCACAAGCAACGCCACTTTGCCAATCAGGCATAAAGGCGACACCAAAAAACTCCTCCTCGGGCAGGCGGCTCACCTTTACCTTAGCTTCAGTCAATATCCCTAGGTGACCTTCTGAACCAAGCACTAACTGACGCCAATCAGGCCCTGCCGATGAAGCTGGCAGAGTGGGAAGTTTTACCTCACCGCCAAACGTTTCCATCTTGCCACCAGCAAAGAGATCTTCAATTCGTCCATAACCTAAAGATTGTTGCCCACTGGAGCGAGTAACAACCCAGCCCCCTAAAGTTGATAGCTCAAAAGACTGTGGAAAATGCCCCAAGGTATACCCCTGCGCCTGAAGTTGAGATTCAAGGAATGGGCCCTTTACACCAGCTAAAAAGGTAGCTATCTGATCGGTGCGATCGATATCAAGCAGACGGTTCATACAGCTCATAGAGATAGTCACAACGATCTGCTCGGTAGAGATAGGAGTGATATGGCCAACAACTGACGTGCCCCCACCATAGGGGATCAATTGCCAACCAGCTTGTTTTGCTTGCATCATCAATGTACGTACATCTTCTGCACTTTTTGGGAATGCCACTGCATCAGGAAAGAGGTTGAACTGACCACTTTTCATCGCTAACCAATCAGGTAAGCTTTGGCCACGAGCATGACGTAGCCTCACCTCTTTATCTATGGAGTAAAGCGCACTCTGCTCAAGTCTAGACTCAGGCACAGTCGCAAGAACCTCAGCTAAACTAGCCACCTTTAACGGCTTAGGCCGACCTAAAACCTGAGTAATAAACGCCGCGCCATCATCGCTAAGAGCAAGGCTTTTATCCTTATCTCCCCATCCATTCCACTGACGATTGTCCTGTTGTAATGTCTTCATCTAGTCGTCCCAGCCTTGAGCTATTGATTTCCTTTATTAGCTTATCCTACAATGTGGGCAGAACCTGTCAGTGACAAATATGGACAATGTGTATAGTTAAAGAGCAAAGAAAGCCCATATTAGGTTCAACCTCCCTCCCTCCAGTGCAGCAATTTCTTCATGCAGCAAGACAGTACCATGTCGATATTTCAGCGGGCTTAAAGCAGACTGGAATTGAGTTTGATACCTTCTTGCAACTGGATGCAAGGCTAACTGGAGAGCAGTTTCAACAGCTACTGGTCTACCTTATAACTCAAGCAAAGCATCCACTATTTGGCCTCTACAGTGCCAAGTTTATTCAACCGGATCGCTTTCATATATTAGGACAAATAGGCCTTCACTCGAGTCATTTAGCTCACGCCATTAATGAGGCTATGCCACTAGAGAAGCTGGTCGGTGATATGGGTGTCACAGAGCTGAAACAGCACCAACTAGGCGTTAAAATGGTATGGCGCTGCCAATATAGCAACCCGTTAGTGATCCCTCACCTCATCGATAATGTGCTGGCCTCTTGGGTTAACTTCGCCAGATACCTGCTTGATGACAAAGTGGCCTCCCCCTTAGAGGTAAAGCTACAAAAATCGCAACCGACTCCCTTAGAAGTCGTGCAATATGAGGAGGTATTTGGCTGCCCCGTTAAGTTTGGGCAAAGAGAAGATTCAATCTTGATTTCTCACATTATGCTCAACCGCTCATTACCGGATAAAAACCCCAAACGACTGCAGCAGCTCAAAGCAAGCGCCACACTTAGCCTGGACCATATTGATAGCAGTGACCGACTAGAGCTTGAAACAGCTAGAATTATTCGCCAGCTTCTTCCTCAGGGAAAAATAGATAGGCAAAAAGTAGCAAAACATCTTCATATGTCAGGCCGTACCCTGCAGCGAAAACTGTTAAGTACAGGCAAAAGCTATCAAACGCTGGTAGATGACATTCGTATCGAGATGGCTGATTACTGGTTGACTTGTAGCGAGCTATCAACCGATGAGATAGCACTACAGCTAGGTTTCAGTGATGCCCGCGTTTTCTTTCGAGCTTATAAAACATGGACAGGAAAAACACCTGGAAGCCTACGAAGGTAATTAGAGGCTTGGGTTAGCTTCCTCATAATCTCTGGCGGGGTTTAAGCAAAAAAGCGGAAAACAGCTATCACTTTAAAGCTGACGTCTATGATTTACTCTCTTAAAAAGAGCTTAAACAGTCAGGTACATGCCAACTAACACACCTATCACAAAGCCTAAGGCTACGCGCCAGTTGAAGCTAATAGGGATGCCTTTTTTATGACTTGGTAAAGCCCTATGCACGCCTTCAGCTTTAAATCGCTTCAGTTCAGCAATACGGTTCTCTAACTCAATAATTTTTTTATCTATCTTTACATCGCTTTTTTTATTCATCGAGCAACTCCACCCTACCTTAAACCAACGACTAAAATATAAAGTTCATATCAGCTTCAGTGATAATATCACTTACACCATTTAATTCAATTGGTTAACTCTTATACCAATCAGTATAAAGATGTGATCGCTCAGCGCATTTTGTCATGAGAGACGCATAGCGAGCGAGGAGCCCTTGGTAGTCATAGGGAGGTGTTCACTTTAGATTCGCTGCAGCACATAGCAAAAAGCCAGCAGCTTTTAGCTACTGGCTTTTATACGAGTTATCACGTTACTGCTAAGAAGAAGCTTTAGCAGCCTCTTCATCTTCGCGCTTCTTGATAAAGTAATCTCGTGTCAAACTAAATACCACAGGGCTAAGTAACGCTAACGCAATCAGGTTAGGTATTGCCATCATCGCATTGAGGGTATCGGCTAACAGCCAGATAAAGTCTAGAGAGCTAATCGCACCTAATGGCACCACTAAGATCCATAACACTCTAAATGGTTTAACCGCCTTTACTCCAAATAGATACTGAACACACTTCTCGCTATATACGCTCCAACCTAAAATGGTAGTGAACGCAAATACCGACAGCGCAATTGCTACGATATAGTTCCCCATCGGAATAGCTGTAGAGAAAGCGAGAGAGGTCAGTGCTGCACCATTCTCACCAGAAGTCCAAGAACCAGATACGATAATCGCCAAGCCAGTAATAGAGCAGACAATCAAGGTATCAATAAAGGTACCCAACATAGCAACTAATCCCTGAGCAACAGGGTTGTTAGTCTGCGCTGACGCATGAGCAATAGGCGCACTACCTAGGCCCGCTTCGTTAGAGAAAACACCACGTGCGACACCAAAACGAATTGCCGCCCAAACAGCAGCACCAGCGAAACCACCTTGAGCAGCCACTGGGTTAAATGCACTATGGACAATCAGTGCAATCGCATCGGGGATCTCAGATGCATTAACCACTAAAACAGCAAGACCTGCGGCGATATAGAAAAGAGTCATCAAGGGAACAAGCTTACCCGCAACATCGGCGATACGCTTAATCCCCCCCATTAGTACAGCACCAACCAGCACCATAAGCACCAGACCTGTGACCCATGTCGGTACACCAAAGTTACTGCTTAGTGCATCGGCTACTGAGTTTGACTGTACAGTATTGCCGATACCGAAACCTGCGAATGAGCCAAATAGAGCGAACGCTGTACCAAGCCAAGCCCACTTACTACTCAAACCATTCTTGATGTAGTACATAGGGCCACCAATGTGATTCCCATTAGCGTCTACTTCACGATATTTAACCGCAAGTACCGCCTCAGAGAACTTGGTAGCCATGCCGACCAGCGCCGTACACCACATCCAAAATAGGGCTCCCGGACCACCAATAAAGATAGCTGTTGCAACGCCGGCAATATTACCGGTACCAATTGTTGCTGACAGTGACGTCATCAGCGCGTTAAAAGGGCTAATTTCCCCTTTCTGTGATTTATCTTTATCAGGGATCCGACCAGACCAAAGCAGTTTAAAACCAGTCCCTAGCTTAAGAATTGGCATGAGTTTCAAACCGACTGATAGAAACAGGCCAACACCTAAAATCATGACTAGCATGGGGGTACCCCATACAAATCCATTGATTGTACTGACAATCTCAGTAATTACTTCCATTCAAACCTCTTCAATACTTGCTGATTATTTTTATAGTTTTTGCGTTTAGCTCTATGGCTAATATTGTGATCGCGTCCCAGAGTACAACGAATAGTCAGGGTTTGAAAAGGGTGGAGGATAAATCTAGCCATGAATAGTTTTACGCATGCAAAACGGTAACTTGACTAATTATCTTAATAAAATTAGTGGTTCCATCTAATTAGGAGTTGAACTTGTCGGATAACAAGTTTGATTCAAATATATTTTCGACATTCCATTTGCCGAGGTTGGCATTAATAGGGTTAATGAAGGCCAGTGTGTTAATCACTTCCCAGTGCTCAATCCTCAATCCTCAATCCTCAATCCTCAATCCTCAATCCTCAATCCTCAATCCTCAATCCTCAATCCTCAATCCTCAATCCTCAATGCTCAATGCTCAATGCTCAATGCTCAATGCTCAATGCTCAATGCTCAATGCTCAATGCTCAATGCTCAATGCTCAATGCTCAATGCTCAACACTAATACACAGAGCTAATAGAGAAAGTACAAGTAGCCTTCATTTGAAAGCGATTTAATTCACTGTAACTATTAATCCTAGCAAGTCTATGATAGGCGACGAACAAAAGCACAATATCACTTATAATCAATATTTTACAAACAGTAACATCGAGTATTACACTTGGGTAAATATTGATTTACAGGTTAATGTGTGAGCAAATTACGAGTCAATGAAGATGATAGTGAAGAGGGATTTATGGAGGCATCATGGAGATGATTAGTGCTACAGAGTGGCTTGGTTATATTGCATCAGGGTTTATTGCGGTCTCATTTATGATGAAAGATATCATCTATTTGCGGTTACTCAATTTCACAGGCTGCAGTTTATTCGTTATCTATGGCTGCTATATTTCCGCTTGGCCTGTGGCAGGCATGAATGCCTTCGTAGCCTGCATCAACCTATATCACATGATAAAGATATACCGGGAGCGCTCAAACACCTTAACAGCAACAAAAGAGTGACTAGCACAAACTAACAAGACTGTTTGTTTAAGCAATCTAGAAAAACATATCAAGGGGGACTATCTGAATGACAAAAATGAATGACAAAAAGAGTAAAAAAACAAACACAGCCCTTTATCTATTCATCGCAGGCAGTATATTCGGCTCAGGCCTTTACTTCGCAATATACTTTTACTAGCAATAAAGCCAAATCGAGCATTAAGAATTGAGAAAAACTCAATGGAGGTGCTCGCTAAAAATTTCAATGAAGCGTGCCAACGACCTTGAAAAACACCGCCTTCAAAAGCTACCAAATTAAAATACCATCAAGCACCACAGAAAAATGTAACCTAGCCTTCACTCCAGGACGACTAATTCTTAGGAAGATAGATACTAATAACAGCCGTCATCGCAAGCATCACACTTGATATCCATAAACAAGCTTCTAATCCTGCGACCTGGTACACATAACCTGATAGTACAGTGCCAATCAGGCGACCCATCGCATTGGCCATATAGTAAAAACCAACATCAAGGGATACACCATCATCGCTAGCATAATGGACGATTAAAAAACTGTGTAATGAGGAGTTAACCGCAAACACAGCGCCAAAAACCATTAAACCAATCAATAAGCTCAGTTGTGGACTCAGATTAAACATCAAGGCGAGAGCTATTAATGCTGGGATAGCAGCAAGCATAGCGACCCATAATAGGGCTTCTCTCCCGCCAGGCGCAGTGCCATCGGCTTTTTTTGTTAACCTAGGAGCTTGGGTCTGTACAAAGCCATAAGCGATCACCCATAAGGCGAGGAATCCGCCGACAGAGTAATGATCCCAACCAAACTGGCTGCCTAAGTAAAGCGGCAAGGCTACAACAAACCAAACATCACGAGCAGAAAACAGAAACATACGTGCAGCCGAGAGTATGTTGATGCTGCGGCTCTTAGAAAATATCTCACTAAACTTCGGCTTATTTTTGGCTTTACCTAGGTCCTGCTTTAAGCTGAAAATACTCAACATCCAGACCAAAGCTAGCGCCATAGCCATAATGGCAATAGCGAGAGTAAACCCAAACAGACTTAACAAAGCGCCACCAAGAAAGAACCCTGCTCCTTTGAGGGCATTTTTAGAACCTGTAAGCTTGGCTATCCAAGCATAAAGCTGCTGAATGTCCTTGTCCTTATCACCCGCTTTATATGAGCTCACCAACATCTTTATCGAACTCTTGGCACTCATCTTATTGAGATCTTTAGCGATCCCTGAGATCCCTTGAGCGACCATGACCCATACTAAAGTCAGCATCGAGCTGGGCACCAGTAACATAGCCAATGCAGCAACCTGTAAGCCAAGGCCGATATTCATGGTTTTGTTTAGCCCAAGTCGAGCCCCTAAGTAGCCGCCGACTAAGTTGGTCACCACACCAAAAATCTCATAAAAGAGAAACAGCATGGCAATCGACAGGGGGGTGTAGCCTAGCTGATGAAAATGCAAGACCACCAGCATACGCAGCGCACCATCGGTCAAGGTAAATGCCCAATAGTTACCTGTCACGATAAGATATTGTTTCACCTGCTCCGGCAGGGCTTTGATGCTGGTTAACATAAACAACCTACAGTTTCGAGTTTCGAGTTTCGAGTTTCGAGTTTCGAGTTTCGAGTTTCGAGTTTCGAGTTTCGAGTTTCGAGTTTCGAGTTTCGAGTTTCGAGTTTCGAGTTTCGAGTTTCGAGTTTCGAGTTTCGAGTTTCGAGCAGGTGATTAAGCAAACTTAGCGATATAAAACCAAGTGCTTTTCTCATTATCTTTGCTCTAGCTCGACACTCGTGACGTGCTAATCTTTTTCTTATAACTCGAGGCTTTCTTAGCTTTTGTCTTTAAGACCGACCATTAGTGCAAGCTCTGCTGTTCGGTTGGCATAGCCCCACTCATTGTCATACCACACATAAAGCTTCACTTGTGTACCGTTGACAACCATAGTCGAAGGCGCATCGATAATGCTCGAACGCGGATCTGTCTTGTAATCTACAGATACCAGCGGACGCTCTTCATAGCCTAAAATATCTTTAAGTTCTCCCTCTGCAGCCTCTTTAAGGAGTGCATTAACTTCCTCCTCTGTCGTCTCTTTTTCAAGCTCAAACACACAATCGGTAATGGATGCATTCGCCAAAGGAATACGTACCGCATGGCCATTGAGTTTGCCTTTTAGCTCAGGGAAGATGTGGGTGATCGCAGTTGCCGACCCTGTCGTCGTAGGGATCAGGCTCAAGCCACAGGCTCTAGCGCGGCGCAGGTCTTTGTGGGGTGCGTCTAGAATGGTTTGAGTATTGGTGATGTCATGAATTGTGGTCATAGAGCCATGCTTAATACCAATCTTCTCATGGAGTACCTTCACAACCGGTGCCAAGCAGTTGGTCGTACAAGATGCTGCTGTCACTATTGGGTGGTTTTGTGGGTCATAAAGATGATGGTTTACTCCCATAACAACATTCAGTACTCCCTCCTCTTTCACTGGTGCGGTTACCACAACACGTTTAACACCTTGGTCAAGGTAAGCTTGAAGTTTCGCCTTGGTTTTCATTACACCTGAAGCTTCGATAACTAAATCACAGCCTGACCAGTCAGTTTCTGCAATTCCTGTATTCCTGCTAGTAGGGATACGTTTATCATCAATGACAATATGGCCATTACCGATAACATCACCACTAGACTCATCGCTTGTGGCTTCATGACTCCAGCGGCCATGAACAGAATCAAAGGTCAGCAGGTGAGCTAAAGTTTTAGCGTCACCAGCGGGATCATTAATGTGCACAAACTCAACATCATCCCACTCCCACGCAGCACGAAGTGCTAAACGTCCCATACGGCCGAAGCCATTGATACCTATCTTTACAGTCATAACCAACCTCTTTCCAAGATATTTAAAATCGTAAAGCTGCAGCTTCTATCGCAACACTCGCTAAACAAAGTGCTGCATATCAGCCAAGTTATTTAATTATGTTTGGGCTTCTAAATCTGATGAATCAACCTGAGTATCGGCTTGATATTTCTCACTATTACGATTTACAAAGGCAACAATAGATAACATCACAGGCACTTCAACTAACACGCCGACAACGGTGGCTAATGCTGCTCCTGAATGCAGGCCAAAGAGTGAAATTGCGACGGCAACTGCAAGCTCAAAAAAGTTAGATGTCGCAATCATGCTAGCCGGCGCTGCAATTTTGTGGGCTAGCCTCATCTTTTTAGCGACATAGTAGGTCACAAAAAAGATGCCATAAGTCTGAATAAGCAGTGGAATGGCGATAAGCAATATAGCCTGTGGCTTATCGAGTATTGTCTGTGCCTGAAAGCCAAATAGTAGAACTACGGTACCTAGCAAACCGAGAATTGACCAAGGTTTGAGTTTAGCGACGAAGCGAACAAGTGCCTCATTTTTCGTATCTGCGGTTTGAGAATCAACTTTTTTCTCTAGCAGCTTGCGGGTCAGAACACCGGCAACAAGGGGTAAAACGACATACAAAAATACTGAAGAGAGTAAAGTCTCCCAAGGCACCTGAATATCACTAACCCCAAGCAAAAGCGCACAAATCGGCGCAAACGCTACCACCATGATCAGATCGTTTACCGAGACCTGAACTAAGGTGTAGTTAGGATCGCCCTTGGTAAGCTGGCTCCAAACAAATACCATGGCAGTACAAGGGGCAACTCCAAGCAGGATCATACCCGCGATATATTCGGTAGCTGTTTGCGGATCGACCCAATCAACAAACAGCACCTTAAAGAATAACCAAGCAAGTAGCGCCATGGTAAATGGCTTCACAAGCCAGTTAATAACGACTGTTAGTACCAGACCTTGCGGGCTCTTTTTAACATCTTTGATTGATGAAAAATCTATCTGCACCATCATGGGGTAGATCATCACCCAGATAAGTACTGCAATCACTAAATTCACATGGGCATATTCCAGTGATGCCACTAATGCAAATAGATCGGGTATAACATTGCCCAAAATCAGACCAGCAAGAATAGCTAAGCCTACCCAAACACTGAGATAACGTTCAAACAGTCCCATCATTAATTCCTCTAACTAGATAACGGCATAACAAGGGTAAATCAATTAACTGCAGCAGGCTTTGACTCGCTCAGGCCTGTCGCCCATTTGATGTAAATTGGCAATATATTTAGTAATCAACATCTTGTTATTTGTACTCACCTCAACAAGTATCTTGTTCACCCAATCCGACAGCTCAGGGTTAACGCGATAAAACACCCACTGACCCTGGCGCTTATCTACAAGTAAACCTATCTTCCTCATTTGAGCTAAATGGCGAGAAACTTTTGGCTGACTCTCACCAAGCGCTTGCATTAATTCGCAAACACAAAGCTCCCCCTCTTCAGTAATAAGCAACAGACTTAGCAGTCGGGTTTCATCGGATAGCAGTTTAAAAAGTTCTAGGGCTGTCATAGCAGGCTCCAAAGTCACTATCAGGCGTTGAGACATACCACCAGATAAACGCCATAAATATATGGCAAATAGAATATACGCCAAATCATATATCTGTTTATCCATATATTCAACTATTAATGCTATGGATTAGCAAAATGATTAAAAAAGAGTATTTATAGGTATACTCAAACTTCAGTTATCAAGGAGAGATTAACTTATGGGGTTTGTACGTTTTTTCGTTTCATTCTTTTCACTACCAATACTGCTAGCTTCATTCGCCTTAGTTTTAACTGGCTGTAGTCAGTTTCGCCATCTAGCGAAGGATGTTGAAACTCTCAAACAGGATTTTGTTCAGTATGAAGTGCAAATTAAGGATAGGCTCGAAACAGATACCCTCATTTTGATCTTACTTGAAGACCTTGATGCTTTAAAAATTGATGGCTTTGACGTCATGCTGGGGGAGCACGATATAACCCTGCAGGCCCACTCATCTAGCCGCTATCTATTTGTGTTTATCGACAAAAATAATGATCTCAGATTTCAGGTCGATGAAGAGTTTGAGCTGATCAAATTAACTGAAGCTGATAGTAACAACCGACTTAATGTCACACTCAATGCCACAGATACTGACTTTCCAATAAACCTTGTAGATAAGCCACTTAAAGAGATCACCAACATGAGGATCTCTAAAGCCAGATTTGCAGAAGTGACCACACTAACTGACAACAGGTTTGATAGAAGCAGGGCTAGGTTAGGTATGTGGCAACCTATCACTCATCTGCAGCAGGAAAATGCAGGTTTGTTCTTCTTATCGCCCTTTGATGAAAGCAAAATCCCGGTCATTTTAGTGCACGGTATGGCAGGAACAGCTAGGGATTTTGAGCCTCTAATCGCTGGGATTGATAAAGAAAAATACCAAATATGGGTGTTTAACTATCCAACAGGTCTTCCACTATTAATGGTTGCAAAAGGGCTTGATAATTTAGTCCGTATTATCAAAGCCAAACATCAATTTGATCAAGCTCATCTGCTTGCTCATAGCATGGGCGGGTTAGTATCTAAGGCCTATCTTAATATCTGCACTAAAACTGGCAGTTGTAATGAGATAATCAGTTTCACCTCGATTTCTAGCCCCTTTGGCGGTGTCGACTCTGCACAAAGTGGTGTGGATTATGCGCCTGTAGTTATGCCCTCTTGGCGTGATTTAGCGCCAAAGAGTGAGTTTATTGAAGACCTGTTCACAGCATCCGAATCTATGCCACCTCACCAATTAAACTTTGGCTATCAGATATCAGGGTTACTCAATCAACAGAGCGGCGATGGAGTAATAAGTCTTGCGAGTCAATTAACACTTCAAGCCCAGCAAAGCGCTGATATGCTCCGAGGCTATGATGAAGATCATGTGGGGATTTTAACTAATGAACAGCTACACAGAGCAATAGCAGAATTCTGGCAGCAAGCTGAACAAAGCCAATAGCGCCTATATCCTAGGAGCTATTGGCTGGTAACGATTAATTAGTCGCTATTGACTAAAAGGTCAGGAATATTTAGCTGCCAGCTATCTTCATATCGCTCAGCAAGATACCACCGGTACGGATCGATGATCTAAGATCGCGATCTTTACTCACAGCAACAATATTCTGATACATATCCTTAAGGTTACCCGCTATGGTGATCTCTTCAACTGGATATAAGATCACGCCATTTTCAACATAGAAACCCGCAGCACCACGTGAATAATCACCTGTTACAGCATTCACCCCTTGCCCCATTACTTCAGTGACAATGAGGCCAGTTCCCATCTCTTTAACGAGTTCATCAAATGTCTGACCTGTATCAGACAGAGTCCAGTTGTATATACCGCCAGCATGACCTGTGTTTTTAAGGCCCAATTTACGTGCCGAATAACTAGTTAACAGGTAAGTTGACAGAATACCGCTATCGATAATCGAGCGCTCTTGAGTCGCAACACCTTCGCTATCATAGTTAGCACTTGCTAGCCCACCTAACAGATGTGGCTGCTCTTCAATATTAAACCAATCAGGGAATATCTTGGTGTCGATAGCATCAAGTAGGAAGCTCGACTTACGATATAAGCTGCTACCACTTATCGCGCCAACAAGGTGGCCCATCAGTCCAGTTGCTATCTCTGGCGCCAATAAGACGGGTAACTCGGTAGTGGCAATCTTTCTCGCACCAAGACGACCTAAAGTCTTTTCTGATGCTTTTTTACCGACCTCTTCAGGAGACAACAGCTCATTGAATTTACGAGATATCGTATAATCGTAATCACGCTGCATATTGCCATCGGTCTCACCGATAACAACACAACTTAAACTATATCGAGAGCTTGAATAACCGCTTAAGAAACCATGGCTATTACCATAAACCTTAACGCCAGTATGGGCATTGGCACTCGCACCGTCAGAGTTTTTGATACGGCTGTCGACATCCAACGCTGCCTCTTCTGAGCGAGCCGCAAGCTCAGTAAGCTCTGCAGGAGAGATCTCTTGGGGATGAAATAAGCCTAAATCGGGAAACTCTTTGGCCATCAAATCCGCTTCTGCGAGGCCATTAAATGAGTCACTAGAGGTAAATTTAGCAATACCATCAGCGGCTTTTACGGCCTGTTTAATTGCTTCAGGACTCAAGTCTGATGTTGATGAACTGCCTTTACAGCCATCACGAAACAGTGTGATACCTAACGCGCCATCCTTATTAAACTCAACGGTTTCAACCTCTTTTAAACGAGTTGAAACAGATAATCCCTGTTGCTTACTGATGGCTACTTCCGCACCTGATGTACCGAGTTGCTTAGCAAACTCTAAGGCCATAGATACAGCGTCTTTCAATGAATCTAATTCAATATCAATGCTAGGTGTCGTCACAAATCTGCTCTTCTGTTATCAGTGATCTTGATAGCATAGCAAACCCAAAACCCAAGTACATTAAATAACTACTCTCTGAGATAGGTGATTTTCTTATGAAATGTTATTATTACTGTAATTAAAGATAGAGATTTTAGATATGAAAGTAGTTGGTGATTCAGAACATTTTAAACAGCCCTTTGACCATGACGAAGAATATGTCAGCAGAGCGGACGTTAAGCGCGAAATCGCGATATACCAGGAGCTAGGCAATAAGGTCGTTAGCCTAAGTAAAAGTCAGATCGAAAAGTTAGATCTCGATGAGCACTTGTACGATAACGTACTTAAAACAAAGACCATCAAAATCAATACTGAAGCTTACCGCCGTCAGCTACAGTACCTAGGTAAATTGATGCGCTTTGAAGATATCGAAGCACTTCAGGTCAATATCAAAAACGTTTTAAACCAAAACAGCAATGAAAGCGCTAAGTTAAATGTCGCTGAGAAACTCAAAGACCAGTTGCTCACCGAAGGTGACAGTGCAATTCAGAGCCTAATTGAAAAGCACCCTGAGCTTGAGAGACAAAAGCTGCGTCAGCTTGTACGTCAATCAAATAAAGAGCTAAGTAAAAAGCCTGATGTAGCGTCTAAATCAGCTATTGAACTAGTTAAATATTTACGTAGCGAAATATCTGAATAATATAGATAAAGCTAGATATATAACGATATAATTACAACATAATATTTCATTTTCGACTTTTTGTTTCACAAGGATGTTGCATATGCGACTGATAAAACTTGCTTCAACGGCTTTAGTATCACTACTTGGCTTGTCTCTACTCTCGGGCTGTAATGGCTCATCAGACGGTGGCGACGATGGTGGTAATACTGGGGAATATGCCCTCTCATTGAGCTATAAAACAGTCGTTGATGGCCAATGTGCCGAAGCGACCGATGAGCTAAGTTTTAACAGTAACGCTAGCATCTGTGCAGTTGCAAAGCTGACTCAAGGTGGCAGTAATAGCAGTGGTGGTCTGGTCAGTTTCAGCGCCACACTGGGCACGCTATCACCGACGACTAAGTTAACCAACTCAAGTGGTATCGCCGAAGTTATTTTGGCAAACTCTGACAGCACCTTAGGTGCAGGTACGCTAAGTGCAGAGTTTGATACAGGCGCGGCAGAAAACAATATTTTATCGGTTAGCAAAAACTATGAGTTTGTTGATGGCGGAACACCCGGTGAGGATACACCAAAGATTAGCGCGAGCATTATCAACGGCGCCGCTACGGTCACTCAGTTTAAAGTCGATGAAACTGTCCAGCTACAGGCGCAGTTTTTAGATACTTCAAGCCAAGGGATCGCTGACCAGTTAGTCACCTTTACCGCAGGCAACGTCACTTTAACGCCAAATACCGCCCTGACCAATGCTCAAGGTATTGCCCAAGTAAATTATACGCCTAGTGATACAGAGCTTGGTGCTGCTAGTCTGAATGTTTCATTAGATTATCAAGACCAAAACTTCCAAACAAACAGCTTATATGAAGTCTTGTCTGCCGATGCCATTGGTGGCGAGGGAGTACTAAAGCTTGGCCACTTTGACAGTAACAATAACTTTGTCGAAGGGGTGCTCGAAACCTCACTGACTCCAACTGACGGACAATATGTTATCAGTGCTGGCGGTAGTTTTGGTGTGACTGCAACTCTAATCAATCAGGCCGATGATGGTACGATTACTCGGGTACAAACCCCTTCATCGATTAGCTTTAGCTCTGACTGTGTTGTGGGCAACAATGCCAGCCTTGATACGCCAGTAACGACGCTTGCAGGTCAAGCTAGCTCAACCTTTCAAAACACAAGCTGTAGTGGTAATAGTCAGCGTAATGACCAAATTGTTGCAACGACGCAATCTGGCAATTTGACCTTAACTGCAAATCTAGCTTTTACTTTAGAGAGTCAAGCCTTAGCAAGCCTTAGCTTTGAGTCGGCAGAACCTAAGGTTATCCGCATCAAGGGCGCTGGCGGCACAGGCAGCACAGAGTCTTCACTGGTGACCTTTAAAGTCACAGGCTCAGATGGACAACCTATCGCCCAGCAAGAGGTATCCTTCTCGCTTGACACCTTAGTCGGCGGCTTAAGCTTCTCTAACGGTCTAGCGACAGATAGCAGCTTTACTAATTCAGCTGGTATTGCCAGCGTGCGCGTAGAGTCAGGTACAGTACCAACGCCTGTGCGGGTAATTGCTTCTGCGACTGATAGCGACACAGGTAAAGTGATCACGAGTCAGTCGGAGCAGTTAACCGTCAACACTGGCCTGCCTCAGCAACTTGGTTTTAGCTTATCTACCTCAACCCTAAATCCTGAAGCTGGCAATGTTAATGGTGTTACTGAGACGATTACCGCTTATGCTTCAGATAGCTTCGGTAACCCAGCGCCAGATGACACTACCATTAACTTCACCGCTGAAGGTGGACAAATTGAAGCGAGTTGCCCTACAGTAAATGGCGCTTGTACCGTCACTTGGACGTCTGCAGACCCTCGTGTACCCGACCATAGAATCACTGTGATGGCATACGCACTAGGTCATGAAACCTTCTTCGATACTAATGGTAATAACATTTTCGATAGCGAAGACGGAGCCGCAGTCGATGCTTGTCTAGCTGGGGACATCCTTGTTGCTTGTAGCGGCAACGGCATGGATACCGAAATATACGGCCCTAATGGCTTTAGTGACCTACCTGATGCCTTTCGTGATGATAATGAAAATGGCATCTATGATGAAGGAGAGAAATACTTCAGCACTACGGGCAGCAATGTGTACGGCGATCGAGACGAGCTCTTTAACGGCCCTCAATGTGAAGGGAGCTTATGTGGAACAGGCCAGAACAATAAAACATATATCCGTAAAGCTTTGATCATGACAATGTCAGGTTCAAATGCGGGCTTCACCATCTGGCAGGGAAATAATCTAGTCCGTGACGATTTCGGCCTAGAGACTGACCCTGTCGTACCTGTAACTGCAATCCCAGCAGAAGGAAGTTCAACGTTCAGCGTTCGCTTCTATGATAGTGCTAATCAAATAATGCCAGCAGGTAGTACTGTAGCTATTTCAGCAACTGATGGTAACTTGGCCTTTAATGGATATACCGTCCCGAATGCTAATTCCCATGGCGGAACAGGTACAAGCTTTGGCTTGTCACATGGTGGTACAGCTGCTACTAGCCAAGTATCTATCAGCTTAACAACACCAAGCGGCGTTATTACAACAGTGCTGCTAGGAGTACCACTTAGCTAGTAATAGATAAAATATTAGTTAAGTACACAAAGCCCATTTAGACTTGCGCTAAATGGGCTTTGTTATACTTTCAGGCTATACGCAAACCTCACATATCTCTATATACTCCTAACCGCTGAATATTAGACAAGGCTGTCTCACTAAACCGCATAATAAGGATATAGACATGCGCATTAACACCCTAATTACTACTCTCATTTTCACCGCTTTTCTCGCTGGTTGTGCTGCCACGCCACCGATCATAGCCCAAGAAAAATCTGTTACTGTTTCTGGCCAAACACTTAAGTTTGGTGGCAAGTATGATGTAGAGAAAAAGAAACTAGAGCTAACCGTCAATGGCGATGCATTGATGAAAGGCAAGTTTCCTCCTTATACACCAACACAAAACTTTAAAGCCAAATATAAAGACTTGCGCATTGCCAGCAGCTGTTACTTCGGCTCAGTACTCGGCGATCAAGGCGGTGCATTTGGCGCTATCGCAGGTGCAATCCAAGCGAGTAAGTCTAGCTCTGGGGATAAGTGTGAACTGTTTATCGATGGCGAGAGCGTAGAGACACTCTACTTCTAAACACAGCTAATTCAGCTAACCTAGCTTCGCCTAGTCTCATCGAGAAAAGCCCGCTAACAGCCTTGCTAGCGGGTCAAATTAACACGATGCAGCAGTCTAACATTCAGCCGTTATTCAATTGTTTACCTATTACAGCTTAACCATGAATCAATGCTTACTCATTGTGACCTGTTGGCTGCGGCTTTAATCTCTTCGACACCCCATAAATAGCAAGCAAGCTAAATACGCCAAAAAGCCCCCATAGCTGTAGCCACTTAGGTAAGACACTCGACCAAACTGCCCCCATTTGATTAAGCTCTAACATCCCCATGATGGCAGGGACGGCAGGAACCAGCTGAGATAGCCAGATTAGTGGCTCAGGTATCAAAGCTAATGGCCATACAAACCCAGACACAAACATAATAGGCATAGAGACAAGTAACAGCACTTGGGTCGGTAGATCTCGTCTGGTAAATAAAGTGCTCAACGCTATGCCTGCAGCTCCCGTAGCCAGTAAAAATGGCAACATCCACAACGCCACGACGCCAAGACTGGCTTGCACACTCACTTGGTACCAATAGAAGCAAAACCCGATATAGAAACTCGTGAAAAATAGATAGAGCAGCATAAATGCCGACAAACGACCACAGACGAGCTTAAGTGGCGAAAGCTCGCTCCAATAGCCCTTATTGCGCCACTGCCCCGCCCCTAAGATCCCTGTGCCTATCAATAGGGTTTGATGCAAGATAAGCAGAAATAGTCCAGGCACCACATAAGGGGTATAACCTAGGCTTGGATTAAAAGCTGGTACACTATTTATCTTTACCGAATTGAGGCTAAGTTCCGCCTTTTTAGGGGCCTCCCCCTTGGCTAACATGCCTATAAGCTGTACCTGTTTACCTGCATCTATTCCCGCTGCAACTAACCCCTCAGCCACTGCTGAATAGATCAGAAAATAGCTTGCATCACCGCCATAACTTAGCGTGACACCTCTACCCAGTAACAGGTTTCGTCTAAAGCCTTCAGGAATCACCAATAAACCATGGGCTCGTCCCGACTCAATCCAGCTCTGCGCTTGAGTAATGCTGGTAACTTGCCCTATCACGCTTATCTTAGCGCTGGCATCAGCATGTCGAATAAGTCGGCGGCTTAGTGAAGAGTGATCCAGATCCACCACCACTAATTGTTGCTCTGTGGGCACTTGATGAAGGTAAGGCAGAGGATATAGCACTGAATAAAACAACACCCCACCAAATAGGGTCACGGCAATGGCTTTATCTGCAACAATGGCTTTAAGCTCTGCCAGTATTAACTGCAAAAAGCTCATCTGGTTAGTTCCATTCATGCTGACCCCTTACTCGAAGCACTCAATGATACCGAGTGAGTATTCATACGTCGGGAGAGTAGTACCAGCACAGGTATTATTAATAGAAAGCCCCAATAACTTGTCAATTGCCCAGCAACCGTTTGCCAGCCTGAGCCATAACTTATCACGCTAACATGGGAGTCTACATAGTGACTCGATGGCATAATCAATCGCCACCACTGCGCAACAACTGGCATCTCATGTACCGGAAAAGTGATCCCCATAAATGCAAATGCAGGCGCGAACATGGCAGTGCCGAAACTGACCATACGTGCACTATCGCGCATAAGGAAAAAAATAAGTAATACCAATAACCAGACAGCTAACAGCATCACAGCTTGAGCCACAATCAATAAACCTAAACTCCCAGCCGCAGGTAGTGACAGATATTGATAGAGAAATACCAGAATAAAGCCGCCTTGCAGCAATAAAAGTGGGGTAAACACAGCAAGCTTAGCCAACACTCTCAGCCATATACCTTCACCAGGGGTTAATTGACCTTCAGGGGTTAACTCTCGACTTAAGCTATTAGAAAAGGTCAGCATGGCCAGCAACTGCCACAATGCCACCAGCACTGGCGGTACCAGAAAGCCAACATAGTTATTGTTACGGTTAAATAATGCTGTTGTTTGACTCGTTACTGGGCTCAAGTTAACCGTCAGTTGAGACTTGGGGACACCTTGGAGCAGTAACTTTTCCTCAGCAACATCAAGCAAACCTGCGCCTAATGTTAACTGGATCTGACTCGACAGTAGTTTACCTACCAGCAAGAATTGGCTGTTGTAACGAATATCGATGGTGGGACTATGGCCAGTGACTAAATCACGCTTCAAGCCATATGGCAGCACTATGATTGCGTATACTTCGGCTTGCTTCATGGCTGTTACAGCGCCTTGAAGATCAACAAACCCCTGCGGTGAAACCACTGGGTTAGCTGCAAGCTTACGCGTTAACTCTCGACTTAATTGACTGCTATCTTGGTCGACGACAGCAACAGGCAACTGTCTGGGCAAGCCTGCGCTGAATAGCCACCACAGGCAAAGAATACTCAACAGGGGAATATAACTAACCAAAGCGAGCTGCCAAGGTGAGTGCCATAACGCTTTACACTCCCCCCGAATAAGAGACAATATTGACGTCATCATGATCCCCAGGTTAGCGGGTAAAAATCACTGACATGCCAACTCTAAGATCATCAATTTCAACACTTGGCCGCAGCTCAACTTCAAAGGTGCGCATATCAAAATCATGACCACTTTCAGTCGAACGCCAAGTGGCAAACTCCCCCATCACACTGACATGGCTAACGGTAAACTCAACGTCGCGTTCAAGGGCGGGTAATGTCATCATCAACTTAGTGCCTTTGGCAAACTGCTTGAGTTGATCTTCACGTACCTGAAATACCGCCCATGCATCTTGCATGTCGATCAAACTGACTACCGGAAACCCGCTCGGTGCTAACTCTCCAGCTTGAAGTAAAACTTCGCTTATCTCACCAGACTTAGGCGAGCGCATCTGACTATCAGCTAAGATCGCACTGACTTCATTTACTGCGCCTTCCGCCATTCTTGCATTACCAGCAGCGGCGGCTTTAGTTTCTTCACGGGCACCCTCCTCTGCCATTTCATACATGGCTAAGGCAGCTTGCTCGGTATATTTTGCAGCCTGATACTGCGTAAAGGCTTCATCACGCTTCTGTCTCGCTAGCACACCTTCTACAAATAAAACTTCAACTCTGTTATAGGTCGTCTTAGCTAATGTTGCTGCCGCCTTGGCTTTCTGCCACTGCTCACGAGATGCCATCACCTGCTGCTTACGTGCACCACTGTCAGCTTCAAGCTGCATCGCTGCCGCCGCATCTCTGCCGCCTTCAGCCTGCATCAGTTTGGCACTTAACTCTGGGCTATTGATGGCAAACAGCAGATCGCCAGCTTCAACGGTATCACCACGTCTCACCATTACCTGTTCAACGCGACCAGGCACCTTAGATGAGATGTTGTACTCGCGCGCCTCTATCTGTCCCTGTAAAACTTCAACTTTCGGGGTATAAGCTAGCTTAAGGCCATAACCTAAGACGCCAACTAGTCCTACAAGTGCTGCCACTGCAAAAATTCGATTAGCCTGCATTGTTACTCTCCTCCATCGCGCGAGCTTGAGTACTGCTGCGACCTAAAAATTCATCCAGTTGACCACTCACAGCCATTAAGCGTGCATATGCCTGTATATAACGATACTTAGCACCGAGTTGTTGAGTATCAACAGCGGTTAGCTTAAGTTCAGCATCGACCTTCTCTATCGAGGTTGATAACCCTTGACGGAAGGCTAAATCACGCAGACGTTTGTTCTCTTTAGCTAAGGCAAGCGATAGCTCTAATGATTTAACTTCCTCTTGCGCCTGCAGTAACTGTCGGTAACTTTGATCTAGTAGCAAGCTCAGATCTTGCTGTGTCTGTGCCTTGGTGTATCTTGCTTGTAGCAGAGCACTCTTGGCTGCTTTCACCTTGCCGCTACGACCATCTCGGCTCAATAACGGGACTTTAACCCCGACACCTAACATCCAATCAGGTTCCATCTTAGCGAAGAGGCTATCATCCTCATAGAGGGTATAATTACCATAAAGAAATACTGTTGGGTGGTACTTGCCTTGCTCGATGGCTACTAAGCCTTGCGCCTGCTCTTCTTTAGCTTCAAGCAGCTTAAGCGCAGGGTGCTGCGCCATAGTTAGCTGGCTTAAGTGAGGTAAAGAAGGGGCTTGAGGTAACATAAACAGTTGCGAGCGCGTAGCAACTTCACGCTCGTGTAGCATACGTGCAAGGGCTATTTCAGCCATCTCAGCCTGGCGCTTTGCACTGGCAAAATTAATTTTGGCATTCTCAAGTGCGACTTGAGCATTTAAGCGCTCGACTTTGGCTATCTGTCCCTGCTCTTCTAGTTTTTTGGCATGCTCAGCATGTTCCTCCAATGAGGTAACTAACTGGCCGCGAGTCTGTGCCAGAGATTGACTCACTGCGACACCGTAATAACGATCAACAAGCTGAACAAAAAGATCTCTAGTGGTCAGCTGAAATTGCTGCTCTTTTTCGGCAACCTCTGCAGCATGTATCGCTTGGGCAGCAGTAATTTTACCGCCTGTATAGATAGGCCACATAGCTTGTAAGCTTGAGCGGAAAATATCTTGCTCTGTGAATGGCGTAATAAACATTGAGCTTGGTATCGTCGCTAAAGCGCCGCCAAGTGCAGGAGGAAGTGTTGAGGGATCCATTGACGCCAGAGGATTTAGATCGCGAAGATCCATCTCTAAAGGCTTCTCTAATCGTGTATAACTACCATTGAGTGATATTGAGGGTAGATTGAGGTCTTTACCCGCCTCATGCTCGGCCTCTGCTCTATGTACCTCTTGAGCGCTAGCCTGCAGTTTATCGCTCACTGTCAGCAGCTGTTTCCAAGCTTGTTCAAAGCCTAGGCTAGCTGCCTGTGCAGTAAAAGAGCCTATTGTCAGCAATGACATCAAGGCTAATCGTGAAAGTTTCATCCCCATTCCTCTGCACTTAAAGCACACACTCTAGAGCATTAACTCTAATCCATAAGTGAATTTTAGCATTCATTGAGGTGGAATAGAAGGAACTAGGTCGAGCGACTAGTTCCTATCACATTGTTCCTGTCATATTGACATATATTAAGCAGTGCCACCTACAGTCAAACTATCTAGTTTCAGTGATGGCTGACCCACTCCAACAGGTACACTCTGACCATCCTTGCCACAAACCCCAACGCCTTTATCTAGCTCAAGATCATTACCCACCATAGATATCTGCCCCATAGCTTCAGGACCATTACCGATAAGCGTAGCTCCCTTGATAGCCTGAGTCACTTCACCATTTTCAATCAAATATGCTTCAGAAGCTGAGAATACAAATTTACCAGAGGTGATATCGACCTGACCGCCACCAAAATTAGGCGCGTAGATCCCCTGTTTTACAGACTTGATCATCTCACTTGGATCAGATTCACCCGCTTCCATGTAGGTGTTGGTCATACGAGGCATCGGCAGGTGAGCGTATGATTCACGACGACCATTACCTGTTGATTGCTCGCCCATAAGACGCGCATTAAGCTTGTCCTGCATATAACCTTTTAAGATACCGTCTTCAATTAGAACCGTCTTTTGAGTTTGAACACCCTCATCATCGATACTGAGTGAACCACGGCGATTCGCTATGGTGCCATCATCAACAACAGTCACTAGCTTTGAGGCCACCTGCTGACCGACCATACCACTAAATGCGCTGCTGCCTTTGCGGTTAAAGTCTCCCTCTAAACCATGCCCTACCGCCTCATGCAGTAACACGCCAGGCCAACCAGCCCCTAAGATTACTGGCATCTCACCCGCTGGAGCATCTACAGCAGTCAAGTTAACTGAAGCTTGTCTCACCGCTTCACGGGCAAAAGAGAAACAGTTTGGCAGACCGGTTTCATCCGTTTCCATTAGCACTTGATAGTCATGACGACCACCGCCGCCACTTGCACCACGCTCACGCTTGCCATCATCTTCAAGGATAACACTGCAGTTAAAACGAACAAGTGGACGTATATCAGCAGCCAAAGTGCCATCACTCGCGGCGATAAGTATCTCTTCATGCACGCCTGAAAGGCTGACTACCACTTGAATGATTCGGCTGTCTAGACTGCGAATATAAGCATCAGCCTCTTTAAGAAGCGCAATCTTTTTGGCCTCTTCCATCGCGGCAATAGGATCAGCGCTTTGATAAAGCGCCTTCATCTCTTGACGTTTCCAAGCCTGCACACCAGCATTTTTTCCACCAGCAGCCGCAATACCACGAGCAGCCTCAGCAGAAGCCGTTAATGCCGCTGGATTAATCTCATCAGCATAAGCAAATCCAGTTTTCTCACCAGTGATAGCACGCACGCCGACACCACGTTCGATATGAAAGCTTCCCTCTTTAACTATGCCATCTTCAAGTACCCAAGATTCATGACGGCTGCCCTGAAAATAGAGGTCTGAAAAGTCAATCTCATGCTGATGGATCTTATTGAGATACCCCTGCAAATCGTCCAGTGAGAGTCCATCTTGTAATAGGCTCTGTTCTACTTGGGTTAAAAATGGCATTAATTTCTCTCTCTTGTACTTAATTTTTACAAAATACTAGGTCTTAGGAGCTGACGATTAAACGCTATTCTTCTGTCGCTTATTCTGTCACTGAATCTGTTAATTACTCTGTAACTCTTTCTATATCTATTTCTGCAACTATTTCTGTAATTGGGGCTCTGAAAATCGGTTATGGCCAGCAACGGGCATCTGCTGTCTAATTTTAACTATCTCATCCCGGTCAAGCTTAGCTTGCACCCAACCACAGCCTGTCATCTTTTGTGCTTTAATCTGCCCCCATGGGTCAACAACCATACTTTGACCCCATGTTTCACGGCCGCCCTGATTGTGTTGTCCCCATTGTGCAGCAGCTAAAACATAACATTGATTCTCAATTGCTCTAGCTTGAATCAATGCTTGCCAGTGCGCCTCTCCGGTGACTTTAGTAAACGCTGCAGGCAGGGCGATTATCTCTGCCCCTGCTAATCTCATAGCTCTAAACAGATCGGGGAAACGCAAATCGTAACATATCGCTAAGCCTAACTTACCAAAGGGTGTATCGATTACACTAACTTTATTACCTGGGCAGAAGGTGTCACTCTCACGATACTCTTTAGTATTGTCTGAAACTTCAACATCAAACAAGTGGATCTTGTCATAATCGCCTAACACCTGCCCCAAGTTATCAAACAGGTAAGTACGGCTATACACGCGATTATCACCTGCAGAGACAGGAATGGTACCCGCAACTAGATAGAGGCTATATTGCTTAGCAAGTGCACTTAACGCACTCTTAAGTGGCGCATCTTCTCCAGCATATTGCAGCTGATGGCTCTCATGACCACCAAAAAGCAAGCAGCACTCAGGAAGCACTACGAGTTGAGGCTCTCCCTCTACTCTTGGTAGCGCCTTAAGCTGCGATTCTATGTAGTCTAGATTCTCCGATACGTCTTGACTGCTTTGGCACTGTAGTAGGTTGACCTGCATCTTCAATTTCCTTTTCTATCGGCTCACTTTCTTTAAAAGTTGGCATCTCTATGACATTTGTCGCCGGGATCTCAACGCCTGACTCCTGCAGCTCAGTGGGTGGCTGAAGCTGATCACTCTCCTTAGCATTGGGTTGTGGTTCAGCGCTGTTTTCAGTTGGCTCGAGGGGGACTGAGTCTTTGTCATTACTTTTATCTGTTGCCGGCTCTTCAGGTTGGCGCGGCAGTATAGATTCAGGGATCTCAATCTCCTTACTCTTACGGCCAAGCTCTTCAAGCTTAGGCTCAGCCATGGTGCCAGTCAGCTGAAAACGGATCTCTGAAATGACCTCAATGACAGGCTCTAACACTTTAGTGAGCGCGAAAGCACCTAGACCGAATGTCCAACCACCCGTTGTCAGTAGCACAACAGTTGGTACACTGGAAGCTAGCTGAGGGACGAAGCGAATGTCGTAATTCAAACTTTCAGTCATCAAGTCGGTATAACCGCGAACCCTCATATTCCCCGCAACAGCATCCATTTCAGTATCATGTGTTTTAACCACACCATTGTCGATATTAAGGGTGCCAGTAAAAGAGTTGAAATATAGCCCTTTGCCGAAGACATCTGAAAAATCTAAAGAGAGTTTTCTCAGCAGAGAGTCCAAGCTAAAGAGTGAAAAAATTCGTGCGCCCTTATCACTGACTTCAGACAAGTGACCTTTCCCTAAGTCGAAAGTCACCAAACCATTCAGCGACTCCACAGAAAATTGATAGGGAGCACCATGCCAAGAGATCTCAGCTTCAACCTCAACGGGTGCATCTTTAAGGCCTGGGTCCATGCCTACAATTTCAGATAAAGCATCAAACTTTACCGCAGTTAGGCTCACATCAAGTTGAGTGAGGTTCTCGTTATTACCATTTTGCCATACTCCCTTACCGCGTAACTTTACATCAGGAGTAGTCAGCGACAACGTTTGGATCTGATAACTGCTCTCTTTAGGTGTCCCTTGTAAAACAAGGTGGCCTAATGGACTGCCATAAAATGAAAACTCGTCGACATCTACCGCTAACGGCGGCAGGTTCTCTAATACTGTCTCAGATTTAAAGTCGGCATCTTGCTGTGATTTAACTGTGGGAGCAAGGTGGAACTTTGATGCGACCAGCTTTAAACCTTGAGTCACCCAATCTGGATAAAAGTCGACTCGACCATCAAACTCATTGGACTTTGCTTCGAACCGCCAACTGTCTTTGGTAGGAAACGCTGTCATACTTAAATCTGTTAGAGGCTGTCCCATCAGGTTTAGATGATTGATATCGGCATCGATACTGACTAATGGCGGGAAAAAACTCTTCCTGCTGCTCTTAGCGTCTAAAGGTTGCTGAACGGCACCGTCTGTAACGGCCAACTCAGCAGAGTCCTGTATGACTGAAACCTCACTAGGTTCTTGTGACTCGCTTTGGCCTTCTGCTGTTTCAAGGCTCTTAGTGGCTGTAAATCTATTGATCACAGGCAGCCATGGTGTTAGCTCTGTGTGGTCGATAGCTAGCTGCAAATGACCTTGCTCTTTTTTAAGTTGATCGCCAGGCTTGAACAGGCGCCCTAATAACAAGTCAAAATGAGCGAGTTTATTTTCTGAGCCCTGATCAAAGCCGCCCCAAAACTCCATCTGTTTACCGAGCTTGATACCTAAAGATGACTGCTTATTATCCCCAATAAGCTCTGCGGTCAGCTTTCTTGATTCCTCTGCCCCTTTGTAAAATGGTGCAGGCAGGTCAAGCTCAACCCCCATTAGGTCGGTCTCCACTTGCGCTTGAATACGGTAGCCCGTTTGATCAAACACTAAGGTCATAGAGCCCCCCCAGTTTACATCACCTGAATAGAAATCTTGCAGCGGGTTATCTAGCTCTTCAGAAAGCTTGTCCAAAGCCCATTGGCCAGTCATATCTAAATTTAAGCCATAATTTCGACCAATATTACCAGTATCAAAACTCAACGATATTGGCTGTTGATAGAGGTTAGCAGAGACATCTTTACCCTTTACCACATCGTTATTAAAGCTTATCTGCCCAGTCACTTCATCAAGCAAGACACCGGGCTCAGTGATATACACAGGCGTTTTATCAAAGGTGACTAAACCTGCGATCTCCTCTTTTACTGATTCGCCTGGCTCACCATCATATAGCGGAATAGCAAGATCTAAGGTCGCCTTAACATCACCATTAATCTGTACCACTGCTAAAGTCGATCCTACAGAAGCGGCTAATGGCGATGCTTGTATGACCTCTGTCGCAGCTTGCCCATGGGCTTGTATATCCCCTTTAACTTCTAATAGCGATCTTGGCCCAAGATGTGGAATATCGACACGGGCGCCATCAACGACCACATCAAGTAGGTCACCCCTATTGATAAGCAGGTCCATACGGTCATTGGTGAACATTGCAGAAAGGTTGAGATCTGTCACTGCTGGCCAAGTGGGTAGAAATTTAAATTCAGCCTCTTCAAGGGTAAAGTCAGCTTGGAACATGCCCGAGTTATCATGATAGGGGTAATCACTCAATGCACCATGCCAGACCAGCTTTGCATCTTGAACAGCCCCTTTAACTAGGCCAGCCTCAAGATAATCAACGAGCCCCTTACTCATCCCCTTTAGCGGCAGGTAATTACCGACATCGGCGACATCATTGATCTTTACATCCGCAAGCAGAGCGAGATGAGCTTTCTCAGCAAAGCCGAGTTTCATCGAAGCATCGATCATCAAATCATGGTTATTTAACTGTATCTGAGGAAGCGTAAGCGCCTGCTCTGTGAGATCAAATTTAGCCTCAAATGCTTCACCGTTAAAACTTAACGGCGCTTTAAAACCTGAGCCGAAATCTAACAGGTAATCTTGTTTAGGCGCTGATATATAAAGTGCGCTATCAGCAAAACCCAATTGAAGATTCATAGGATTCACCCCAGGGATCCCATCATAATGAGACCAAGCAAGCTTATCCATATCCATTGAGATCTGTAGTGACTCGCCAGCTTGCTTGCTTAACTTAATCGAATTGACTTCACCTTGAGGGTCTACCTCTTGCCAAGCCTTAAGGGTAGAAAGTTCCATTCCTGGGGCCAGAGGTAGCAAAGGTAAAAGCGCTTGAGTATCGAGTTTATTAAGGTAAGTAAATAAACTATCCCCGCTTTTATGCGCCACAAAAACAGGGGCTGGCCAAGCTTGCTGATTAGACTCAAAAGAGAGCGCTCGGCTACTTAACTCCCAGCCGTCACTGGTAGGAAGCCACTCAAGCTGCCCCGCCTTTATTTCAAAACGTTGTAGCTCATCATATAAACTCCACTCGAGCCAACTAGGTGAAAACTCAACCAGTCCCGACTCGATAGAGCGCTGGCTTAATTTCATCCAAGCTTGAAGGTTCACGACTCCCTCTAACTCAAGCTTTTCAGTTTCATCAAAAGGATTGGTCTGTCTCGAGGCCCACTCACCTAAATCGAGAGAATGGGCTGCTAGGTAGATCTGCCCAACAAGTTCATCAGGCTTGTTGCCATTGCCCTTAACATCTAGCTGTAGTGATAGGAGCTCGACTTGAGATGCATCTTCATCAAGATAGAGCTTGCCTTGGCCGCGGTGTAGATTAGGGCTGTTAAACCACTTGAGGTCTTTGACAAAGATAGGCCGATAATCATGATTTTCACTGAGTAGCTGTAAGCTCGCCTGCTTAATAGAAAATCGTTCTAGCTGTTCCAGTAATAAAAGATAGATCCAATCGGTATCGCTCTCCTTGATACTTGTAGAGCCTGAACCTTGATTCAATTTATCAATATCAAGCGCCACATGAACGCCATCAAAAATGACGTTCTCAATTTGCGCAGAGGTGGTAAATAGGCTTTCCCAGAAGTCGAGCTTTACATGAACAGCATCGACAACGAGTGTAAAAGGCAGATGCTCTTGAGGAGGAATAGCCAGCTGTTTTACTGTTAATGCAGGACCAAAGGCCTGCCACTCAGCAGCTAACTGGCCCACATTAACTTCAATCTGGTATTGGTTTTCTATATATTTTACTAACTCAGTTCTTACCTCATCAAGCTGAGGTAGCAAGCCCCTAAATAAGCTAACAGCCAGCGCAAAAAGCACTAAAATGATAGCTAAAACTTGCCAGCAAAAACGGCTGAACTTAAAGGGGCAGAATTTACGTGACACTACATTATCACCACATCGAACTTGTTTTGTGCATACATAGGTTCATTCTGGAATCTGACACGTTTACCGATATAAACACCTAACTCAGCAACCAGATGGCTCTCCTCTCCTGTCAGGCTGTGATAAACAGCAGGCGAGCAGTAAACCAAAAACTCATCGGCGTCATAGCCACGGTTAAGGCGAATTATCTCTCTGAAAATTTCATAAGAGACTGTCTCAACGGTTTTTAAACTCCCAGTGCCTAGGCATGAGGGGCACTCACCACAAAGCACATGCTCTAAGCTCTCACGGGTGCGTTTGCGGGTCATCTCAACTAAGCCTAAGCCAGAGAAACCACTTATATTAGTTTTTACTCTGTCGCTAGAAAGCGCAAGCTCAAGACTATTTAACACGCGCTTTTGGTGATCGCTATTAAGCATATCGATAAAGTCGATAATGATAATGCCGCCTAAGTTGCGCAACCTAAGTTGGCGAGCAATCGCTTGCGTCGCCTCTAAATTAGTATTGAAAATGGTCTCTTCAAGGTTTCTGTGACCGACAAATGCACCGGTATTAATATCAACGGTCGTCATAGCTTCAGTCTGATCTATGATGAGGTAGCCCCCAGACTTAAGCTCGACCTTACGGCCTAGGGCACGTTGAACTTCATTTTCAACATCATAAAGATCGAAAATAGGCACAGGCCCAGAGTAGTGCTCAATTTTATCAGCAATCTCTGGCATAAACTCCTGAGTGAAGGTTTGTAGCTCATCGAATGTTTGGCTGGCATCTACTTGGATCTGATCGAGCTCAGTACCAACAAAATCACGAACGATACGAACAGGGAGCGCTAGATCTTGATAGAGCAGCGATACGCCTCTGCGCTTTCTTCGTTCACTGACCTTAGCCCATACTCTTCTTAAAAAAGCGGCATCTTGAACTAGCTCTTGCTCACCCGCACTCTCAGCAGCCGTGCGGATAATAAAACCGCCATCTTCATCGACAAAAGGTTCTGTTAAACCTTTAAGGCGTGCTCTCACTTCTTCTGATTCAATCCGCTGAGAGACACCGATATGACTTGAGCCAGGCATAAATACAAGATAACGAGAAGGTAAGGTAATATCTGTGGTCAATCGAGCGCCTTTAGTGCCTAGCGGGTCTTTCACCACCTGCACCATAATATCTTGCCCCTGCCTAACTAGCTGACCGATATCACGTACGACAAAGTTGCCTTTTTCAACATCGGCAACACACTCAGTATGGGGAACAATATCAGAGGCATGTAAGAATGCAGCCTTATCAAGACCGATATCGACAAAAGCAGCCTGCATACCAGGTAAGACTCGGCTCACTTTGCCCTTGTAGATATTACCCACTAGCCCACGCTTCATGCGCCGTTCGATATGAACCTCTTGTAGCACACCGTGCTCAACCAAAGCGACTCTGGCTTCGGTTGGGGTCACATTGATCAATAGTTCAGAACCTATCTTTGTCTGTACTTTGTTTCTGACGGCGCGGCTCATATTTACACTCACTTATAATAGGTTCTAGGTTCTAGGTTCTAGGGCCTAGATAACTTTATAAAATGTTCATCTCTTTTAGCAGTTCACGGGTCTCTACCATGGGCAGCCCCACAACAGCAGAATAGCTACCCTCAATGCGCTCAACAAAGCTGCCACCTAAAGCTTGAATACCATAAGCTCCAGCTTTGTCCATAGGCTCACTCGTGGCGATATAGGCTAAAATATCTTGCTTACTTAGTTGGCAAAATTGCACCTTGGTCTCAACTAAACGAGTCACCGTTTTAGTTCCATCCGTTAATGCCACAGCTGTCATAACACTATGACAATGGCCAGATAATCTAGACAGCATAGCCATAGCATCGGCTTCATCGACTGGCTTACCCAGTATAGTATCGCCCAATACCACTATGGTATCTGAGCCTAATACGACAGCATTCTCAAGCGGAGTCATTTCAAGCCCGGCTTGCGCCTTCTCAACGGCTAAGCGCGAAACAAAGACTTGAGGAGACTCGCCTGCTATATGGCTCTCATCGATATCAGCCGACAAGGTAGTAAAACTAAAGTCCTCTACAGAGAAGCCTAACTGTGCCAATATCTCTTTTCGACGCGGAGAGGCCGAAGCTAAAACTAATCGTGCTGATAACGCCATCTTTATCTCACCTTATATATGCGTCGTAATCGGCGTAACATCCAAAAAACCCAAGGCCAGATGATCAAGCTAGAGATAGCAGGAAGAAATAGGGTTTCATCAAACGTAACGGTAGACACAACAAATTGGATCCAAAAAACCACCAGATGATGCAGGCAGATTAAGCTGGCAATCATCATTGACTGTTGCCACATGGGGAAGTTTCGCAAACGCTGAAAATGCAGCACAACCACATAAACGACGATAGAGATAGAAAGCGCACGAATGCCTAAATGTGCCCCCAATAAGATATCCAACATCACACCCAATATCCAAGCTGATAGGATATTGTATCTATGCGGCAGAGCCATAGCCCAATAGATGATAACTAATAACAACCAATCGGGACGCCATGCTTCGACCAGATCAGGTAGAGGCATAATCTGCAGTAGCATAGCCCCTAACAGGCTTAACCACACGACCCAGCGGCCGTTGGCAATATGCATACTCATTCGCTCACCTCTATAATGGCTTCATCTGAAAGCTCATCTTCCGCTTCTTGTTGCGGCTCGATATCATCAGGCCAGATAAGTAACAGGTACCGAATTCTATCTAATGCGGCTAATGGTTGTGCGGTAACCGTCGCATAGCTTTGGCCATCATCTTTAACCACACTCATCACGCGAGCTACGGGATAGCCCTCAGGAAAACGATTCCCCAGGCCAGACGAGACCAATAGATCTCCAACTAAGATGTCGGTACTCTTAGACACATATTTAAGCTCAAGTTCATCTAATACGCCCGTGCCATTAACCACTAAGCGGACGTCATTACGCGTCACTCGAACCGGAATACCATGAGTCGCATCAGAGATTAACAACACTCGACTGGTCAACTCACTGACCTGTACGACCTGACCGACGACTCCTTGGGCATCAACGACTGGCTGACCAACAAACACCCCCGTTCTCGCACCATGGTTGAGCACAACATATTGATGATAAGGATCGCTTGCGACCTCCATCACCTCAGCCACGACCTTTTTTGAATCCATGTGTACAGGGGAGCCAAGCAAGTCACGCAGACGATCATTTTCCTGACGAAGATGCTCAAAGCGCTGCAGTCGCTCACTCATTAATAACTGCTGACGTAGGAGCTCTTTATTTTGCTTAGCTAGCATGTTGCGGGTCGCGAAGCTTTCAGCAGACCAATCCAACATTGCGCCAGGGATATTGGCAACATACTGAAGTGGACTTAGGACTGAGGAGATAGATTTACGAACGGGATCGAGGCGGCCATTAGCCACAATAAGGATCACTGACAAAATGATCGCCAGCGTCAATCTGAATTGGTTTGAGATACCACGTGCAAAAATTGGCTTCATAAAAACTTATAAACGATTGAAATACCAGTGACCGTCTCAGCATTGTAATTCTTATAATGAGTACGGCATTCTGAAAGCTATCAATAGACTACAGAATAAAAGAGCTTCTTGAAATACCCACAGCTCCCCTAGATCCAATATATAGACTGATGAGTGCGGTATTCTGACTTGCTATCTACAAAATAGAGTAGGAAGGCACAGAAATTATATCAATAGATATAAAATAAGGCGGTGAAACACCGCCTTTTACAAACTGGTTAGTTCTCGTCTGAGAAGAGGTCACCACCGTGCATATCGATCATCTCTAATGCTTTTCCGCCACCGCGTGCAACACAAGTTAATGGATCGTCAGCAACCATGACAGGAATACCTGTTTCCTGCATCAATAAGCGGTCTAAGTCACGAATAAGTGCACCACCACCTGTCAATACCATGCCGCGCTCAGAGATATCTGATGCTAGCTCCGGCGGTGACTGCTCAAGTGCAACCATAACAGCACTCACGATGCCCGATAACGGCTCCTGCAGTGCTTCTAAAATTTCATTACTGTTCAGAGTAAAGCTACGCGGTACACCTTCGGCTAAGTTACGGCCACGTACTTCAATCTCTAACACTTCATCGCCTGGGTATGCAGTGCCTATGGTATGCTTAATGCGCTCAGCAGTTGCTTCACCAATCAGGCTACCGTAGTTGCGACGGACATAGTTGATGATTGCATCATCGAACTTATCACCACCAATGCGTACCGATGAAGAGTAAACCACACCGTTAAGCGAAATAATTGCCACTTCAGTAGTACCACCACCGATATCGACAACCATTGAGCCTGTAGCTTCTGAAACTGGCAAGCCAGCACCAATAGCCGCAGCCATTGGCTCTTCGATTAAGTAAACTTCACGAGCACCAGCACCCATTGCAGACTCACGAATTGCTCGGCGCTCAACTTGTGTAGCACCTACAGGTACACATACCAAAACCCTTGGGCTTGGACGGAATACGCTGTTGTTGTGAACTTGCTTAATGAAGTGTTGAAGCATCTTCTCGGTCACATAGAAATCGGCGATAACACCATCTTTCATTGGACGAATTGCTTGTATGTTACCTGGAGTACGCCCCAACATCTGCTTAGCTTCAGTACCTACAGCTGCCACGGACTTCTGTCCGCCACTTCCTCGTTCGCCACGAATAGCAACAACAGAAGGCTCGTTTAGTACGATACCCTCTTCGCGAACGTAAATTAAGGTGTTAGCTGTACCCAAATCGATCGAAAGATCGTTAGAAAAAATGCCACGCAGCTTCTTGAACATGTAACCAGCCTGTCTCAGTGGAGTCCGAAAATAAAAAATCAGGTAACTCTAACAACGAGACACTGATGACACAAGGGTGATGAGGTTAACATTTGCTAATGAAGCGACTTTTTTTTCAATATCTTGCGAAACAGCGCTTTTACGCCCTAAATTCAGCGAAATATGCCCTACAAAGAACAGTGTACAGGTGTATAGCTAAGATAGGGAGCACACCTAGAGTTTTAGCTCTAGGCGTAGCCTTAATGCTAATTAACTTCTCGCCAGTGGATCACTTTATCGTGGCCACGATAAGTACCAAAAAAAGCACTCGCTCTTGGATCTGATAACGCACCATCACCTTCCCAATTCCAATACCACTGCAACCATAGTGGCACCTCAAGAGGAGCGGTCACTTGACCACGATAACGATTCGGTGTGGCAACTAATGATTGCCACTGAAGCTCGAAACGTCCAAGCCCAAAAGTAGTGCCGCCGTTACGTGTCACAGCCTGACTACCATCAAGTGCCGGGTTATAAATAACACCAGCTGTAGGCAATATACTCGCTACTGCACTACAGTTATCGAGCGTATTCACAGCCCATTGTGCGCCATTCCAAAACTCTGCTGTGGCAGGCATTCTCAATATGGCATCTTCAGGCCCATAGGCATTTTCTAAGGTAATTCGACCATGACGGTAATGCTGAATGGTTAACTCCTTAGCATTACAACTAGCCGCAGTGGCACAGTCGCCAATTGTGCCCGCATTCATATCTGCTGCAGCGATTTTCACGCTGTCAGCGTCATTCATCTGCAAACCTATTGCCATAGAGGTATAGGGGCCGTCGGTAGCGCTATTTAATAAGCGAGAAAATTGAATGTTACTATTAATATTTTCAACCCCTTGGCTAGCCTGACTCCAATCTAAAGAGGGCAGGTCAGACAATCTAGCCTGGTAATTGACACCAGCATTACTGTCTTCACCTACGAGCAAGCCCGAACCAGAAGCAAAATCACCAAAGTAGTTCTTCGTGGTGTCACCACTTAAGTTTCTTGCTCTGATTTTCATCATTAACGTAACAGGCTCATCCATATAGGAAAACACCCCATCACATGACGCGATCATACTTTCATCATAGACTGCAAAATCATTGGGATAGAATCGGCCAATGGGTTTGCTTTCAGCTGCTGTGACTGTGATAGCCTCACCTAAATAGTCGTTTGTTGGCGGCGTCGCTTTTAAGCTAAACACTCCGACCTCACTGATAGACAGCTCCAGTTCATTGAGGCTATTGGCATTAGCATCATGGCTATATGAATCTAAGCTAAGCTCTCCTAACACTCCAGCTGAAGGCTGCTTTAGTATGTGTTTTAAGGGGATATCAGCCTGAACATAGTTTGGCGTCGTTAAGTTATTACAAAAATCGGTATCACCATCTTTTTCCCAAGCCATCGCCTGTATCGATACATCGAAGGTGTCACCTGCAACCTTAAATGCACCACAGGAAGCATCACCCGCCGTGCAGGTTTTTTCAGGTTTTATACATAGACCAACAGGATAACGCACAGTATTGCCTGAACCTTCCATAACCAAGCCTTCGTCATCATCCCCTGGCAGTGCAGTATATTTAGCATGCAGGGCTATTTTACCTGCATCGGCATAATTAAGCTTAAACTTAGCCTTACCTTGGCTATCGAACGCTAAGGTAAATGGCGTGGCATTTAATGCACTCTTGCCAATGTTTGTCTCATTAACTGAGATAGATTTTGCCGACACCATATCTGCTGGGGTGGGGCTGACATATTCACTCCAAAAGTTAACCACTTTACTGGTACTGGCAAATGTTGGTTCACATTGAGGGCTAGAGTCACTCTTTTTAACCGCTGTTATCTCGACATTGTCTTGGGGTTTATTGGCAAGAAAATTGTCGATATTAACGATAAAGCCAGCCTCGGCAAAGTTGAGTGAACAAGCTGTATTGTCGACCAACTTGTCATCGATATAACAAAAGTAGGGCCCCGAAGGTGAAGTTGCGCCTAATCCTAAGGTCGTTAAGCCACCTTCCCCATGCCAAACAGGGGTATCAGTTTCACCTTTAATGCTCACATCACTGTATTTAACATCACCTTTGTATAGCTCAACCGATGACTCAATAGAACTTAAAGTACTGCAATCCTCATTAGCACAAGATTTAATCGTGATCTCTTTTGCCGTACAGCTTAATGCATCCGATGAGAACTGAATACGGTAATGGTTAGTCGCCGGAGGCTCGGCTTCTGCTTCAAAAGCAAAGTAGCCAATATCTTCTGCGAGATGACTACGTTCAGCATCAAGCTGCTGGTCTTCGTCTACTCCAAAACTAACTGTATTATTAAAACTGTCATGGCGACAGCGCCTTATCCAGCCCCCATCTGCACCACGACGTGAGTTTTTGCTTGCCACAACATAGGGCTGACTTACATAGTTGTTTTCATAAAGGGTCGGATGAGCACATTGCTGAGTCAAATTACGTGTACTATTCCCCCCATTGTGATTGGATGCATAACCAAATTCATACAAGATGCTCTCGCCATCTACCAGTATTGAGCCTGAACCTAACCCGGCCACATAACCCAAAATTTCATCCTGATTAATCGCACCGCTTAGCTCTGATGCTTCAATGGCTATTTCAAACTCATCACCCTCAGTATCCACATCATTAATCACTGTAGTAATGAATCTATTATTTTCTCTGGATAACGTTTGCCCGACCATTGCAGGCTGCGCGCCAAACTTATGCCTGAAGTCTATTTCCTCGTAACCCCTTCCTGAAGAGGCTAATCGCTTACCTTGATACTTACCCGTCTCCACTTTCCCTGCTTGCAGTGCACTACCTTGAGCTAAAAAACGGTAGCCTGCTTCCATGATAAAATAATCCACTTCAGGGATAGACGTTGAAGGAACTCTATTACTCGGCGGATCGTTTTGAACAATGGTAGCTGCCCCAGCACTACTAGAAACTAGCCTTACCGTTGATGGCCCATCAGCAATAGAATTAGCGCCATTAATAGTTGGCATTAACATGATGACCGGAGCTGTAGCATAGCTATTTTCGAATTGGATGATCGCGCTGCCGCTATCATTCAAGGTGACTCGTCCAAACTCAAACTGTGGGAATGGACAAGTTAAATAAGCAGAATCTGGGACAAGCACTAAGCTAGACGCCGATGGCGGCTGCCAGTAAAGATGATACGCCTCAGCGCCAGTAGCTTCGTGAAAGCGCAACTCAACCTTATGAGTCCCCGCAGCAAGACCAATATCTCCAGTTCGGCAAGGACTGCCACATTGACCGTGCAACCCATAAAAACCTACAACGACTTGATCATCAATTAGGAGCTCTATTGCATCATCACCATCAATACCGAAGGTGTACTTGCCAGTCTCTGGCACATCTATGTACCCTTCGAAAACACCTACGTAGTTGTCTCCCTGGCTCGAGTGAGGATTAATGCTCACCCCATAGCCATCGATTCGAGGCTCAATAGACTCACCAAGTTGGTTGGTGGTGGTCTTTACCGTATCAAGCAGATCATTGAAATCATCATGATCGACAGGGCTAGTGTATTGCCCAGGCTTCCACTCTCCTGTGTCGTATGTACGGTAGGTGATACCCGCTATTCCAACTTGTTCAGCAGGACATTGAAGAGGTACCACTGGCAGCACAGGTTCTGAGTTATTATCACACATGCCACCAAAGTCGGCATCTTCGATAGCATCATCATCAAAGCCAACATCGCCATTGCCACCTATATTAAGGCTACCACCAGATGCGAGTGCTCCATCAATACTGGCGTTACCAGTTAAGGTGACAGAGCCTGCAACATAGACAATGCCATTGATATAGTTTTGCCCTGCAACAGATAAACTTCCCCTGACATAGATGATGAGATCTTCTGTCTCACCAAAACGATTGAGCGATGCATTGTTCATCGACAAACTATCAAAATAGAGACGTGTGGTAGCGCCATTGGTACTTAAAAAAGATTTGTTACCAAAGCTACCGTGCCTAAAATCATAATCACCAGGGGTAAATGATGCACTGTGACCACTGCAGCCGTTACGACCACAGGTAAGGTTGCCTAGATCAGGACCAATATCATCAGGGTGGACTAAACCATTCGGGTGATGATTTCCAGTAGGCGGATCAGTAAAAATCTCATCACATTGCGGTACAGCGAAGGCCATACCGATACCGCTTAGGCTAATAAGTAGTACTGCTAGCATAGCTCTAATCACGGGCCTCAACCTCCACCTGTCGGTTAACTCTTAAGCAGTTACCATTATCATTGTCACAATCACCCGTTTCGCACGTTGCAGTGCTGGTTATTCGATAATGGTTTACCGTATTTACTAAACTGGCGTTACAGGTTAACGCTACACGGCAGCCATGAAACCCTGGCTCATTAGGGACAGTCCAATCACTGGTTGCTGCGCAAGTTGCCGCTGAGGCATCAAGTGGAAACAGCTGAGCTAATGCACTGTCGGCACCAGAGTTTGCGGCCGCCAGAGCGCGGGTCCCCCACACCTCAAGGTTCACCTGCTCATCTGCATCTTCGAGCACATTGATTAGCGCTGACGCCATTAAAAACATCACTGTGATAACAAAAATACCAATCACCAATGCGCTACCTTGCTGATTCGCAAGGCGACGGCTTAATCCTTTTTGCAAAGGTATCTGGCTATGTCGGCGCATATTAAGGGACATTGACTACCTGCACTTGATGTTGGTATTGAAACTCTTGACCATTGACTGAAAACTGCGGTGTTAATTGCACCACGGCATTATTAGCTAAAGTGCCCGGTGTATAAAAGATTGGCCAACCTGTCGTATTATTAATCACTACATTTTCAGCCATCAATGCACTGTCATCATCGCCTCCCATATCATCTGGCGAAGGTTGCAAGTCATTAAACATATTATAACTGTCGTAGCGTCTGATATCGCCATTAGCAAAAAAACAGTAGCTCACCGCATTAGCTACCATAAAATAACGACTTCTAGGCGAGGCCTCACTGAAACGCACTAAGCCATCGAAAGTAATGGTTCCACTTCTTGGGTCAGCATCAGCAGTAAAACTTGCAATATCTAGCATACGACTTTCTGCTGCAGTGGGTGTTGCCGAGTAGATATGAGCTGGCTGCAAAGGGTAAACCAGCATACGCTGATTAGTATTGATACCTTGTGAAGCGGTCATCACTGTTCCAGTTAATGCTGAAGCTGCGGGAGCAATAGGAATATCAAGATAGGATGCACTTCCCTGAATCGGCACAAACTCGATACACTGAAATGTTGTAGGGCTTTCTGTGACCCGTAAACTATTTGGCACTGCATTTCGAACTTCGCGGGTCATACGCTCCATCGCGAAACGACTTTGACTGAGTACTTGATCAACTGATGTCGACTCAACAAATATTCGTGTTCCCAAGATCACAAAACTACTCACGCCAAGCACTAACACGCCAAGTATGATGATCACCATCACCATCTCAACCAGCGTGAAGCCTGATGCTTTAACCTTGTTTAAACTCTTCATCAGTAGTTACTCCGCACAGCATTGTAAGTGATCACTTCATTGCTAGGGGTAGTAACATCAATGCGAATCAACTTGGTATTTCTATTGGGATTATTAGGGTAGGTAACTGTGACACTAAGCTGATAGTTAGGATACTCACTTGCATAGGTGTTATTCGAGTTAAGCATCAAACTCGCCTGTGTTAAACCATGATAGTCATCGACATCATTAAAGGTATTTCGGGTTTCTCCAGCATCCGGGCCAAAATTAACAGGTGGCGTGCAATCGTCTCCAGCTGGCAAGCCTAATTCAGGTCTAGCCACTGCTCCACATGCGGGAGTACCACCATTGGCGTTAGTATTTTGATCATAGCGCTTACTCCAGATCTCATTCAATATCGAGTGAGCAAGCTCAGCAGAACGAACTCTATGTAAAGTCTCAGCGGCACGGTCGGCTTGAGGAAACAACATACTCGTCAGCAAGACTAGCGCAATACTCAACACCACCATACCAACGACTAACTCGATTAGAGTAAAGCCCTGTGACTTAGACAGAGTTTGAGAGCGGAACATTGATAATTTAGAACAAGGATTAGCGACCATGGATATACCCCTGACTCTCGATAGCGATCTGCAAAGTCTCATCGGCGATCACATTGATACATGGTCCGCTACAACCCATATTGGTGAGCCCTGCATTATCGAAACTCACGTTAAAGGTATCATGACTATCGGATGCTCGCGTTAAGCTAGCGCCGCCAGCAAAATCCTGCTTAGCCTCAGTTCGACTTGCTCCACTGCAGTTATTGTTGTCGAATCTGCGCAGTTGATAACCATCGCTATCAATATCAACTCGATAGCAACGATCTTGGTTATTCATCGCCATCAACTGAGCTTTACGCAGTTCACTAATAAACTCATCTCTAAGCGTAAAAGCACTGTAACTTGAATTGGTCATCAGGCGCGGCAAAATCACCACTGACAGGATGGCAATTAGCATTATGGTGGTCACTAGCTCTACTAAGGTAAAGCCGGCATTATTTCTCATCTGCATACCGTTTAATTAAATCGATTAACACTCCGATGTTCAAAGCTAAGTATGACAAAAAAACCTGATTTTTTATATGTATATAATATCTATCAGCTTAAAAAATAAAAACCATTCTTTTGACACTAAACTACATGGCTTAAATAAAAAAACCTCCAGCTTTTGCTAGAGGTTCCAATAGTAATAGCTAACTGTAACTTGCCGCTAAAAATTAGCAGCCTGTTTCAACAATCGCGTAGCTCGGTGGAGTGATCACATCGTTAGTTTCAGATGCCTCAGTATAATCTAAACGACAATCTCCCCCTGGAGTTTTCCCTTTAGGAACAAAGATAATCACTCCTCCTTGCGAACGAACTCCCCAATCCTCTGTAGCAGCAGTGTTGTTTCCAGGTACCTCTTCAAACTGCATATCTAATGCAAGCTCTAGGTTTGTAATGGTCGTTGTTTCACTGTTAAAGCTTCTTATATACCCATAATCAAGTGTTATCGTCACACCATCTTCCAGCTCAACATCCTGATTATTTTCTGTTTCTAAGCCTTGAATTGCAGCCTTAGAGTAAACGAGTGCGTTCGCTCCTTGGAGTGCAGCCTTCATACCACTGAGAGTCGACTCTCTAGCATCAGATTGTAAGTTGATAAACTTAGGTGCAGCAGTTACCGCTAAAATACCCAGAATGATAATCACCACAACCAACTCTATCAGGGTAAACCCCTGCTGTTTAAATTTATTCATACGACTCACCATTATTAAAATCTATAACAAAAACACCAATTAACAATAATGTAACACCGTAATCATTCATTGAATAGTATGAAGAAGAATATCTGCAGCAATTTACCTGAGGTTACAGCAATGGTAGATGCCTATGTAGATGATGTATCAGCTACAAAAAAGGCCCACTCTTACCAAGTAGACCTTCTCAAGATAGCGCCCTATCGATTGCTAACAGGCAAATGGATCGTCACCACCGCCTGGAGTATAGAGCTGGTAAGTTGGCGACGTTGACGCGTCAGCTGCCTGTACATAGGTAAAGTGACAGGTATCTGCTGGCGCATTAACAGGAGCAAACTTGAGCTCTCCAGCCGTAGATGAATCAACTTGCCAATCTGCAGCCTCAAAGTCCATCGCATTAGCAACTTCATCGATATCAGCTTGTAAATAGCCATAATTGGTTACCGCTAAGTCATCAGAGCCAATGTCGACCCCATCGTTGTTCGCCCAATCGCCAGAAGCCGTTTTTTCATCCCCACCAATAGCAGCCTTTGAGTAAACTAAGGAGTTAGTCCCTTGTAGCGCACCTTTAAATCCATTTAGTGTAGAAAGTCGAGCATCGCTTTGAAGATTGATAAATTTAGGTGCTGCAGTCACTGCCAAGATCCCTAAGATAATAATCACTACAACTAACTCTATCAGGGTAAACCCTTGCTGCTTCACTCTACCCATATCTAACTCCCCCTTAATGCCAGCCTTGTTAGGCTCATTATTTAATTCTAGTTAACAGAAATACAGTTAACAATAACGTAACAGAATAAATGACTGGTGAGTAGTAGAGAGGGTAAAGATCTGAAGTCTTGTTTAGAAAAATACGAGTAAGTATGTAGCTCTTAAGCTTTCTGGAGTTAAAAATAGCAGGCATGAAAAAAGCCAGTTGAATATCTCAACTGGCTTTATAAATCAGCTCAACGTTTGCAGGCCTGCTTAACAATCATCAGCAACAGTTTTGTAAACTGGTGCTGTTGTACTTGTAGCATCAGTATACTCAACGAAACATTGTTTATCGTCGGCAGGAGTAATATCTTCTGGATGAATGATCATGTCAGCGTCACTTTCAGAGCCTGGAGCTACGATTGTCCATTCAGCTGCATCGATATCAAGGATTTTAGCCATCTCATCTTTATCAGCCTTCACATAACCATAGACACCAATAACATCTGCAGTTCCATCATTATCAGTATCAATGTTGGCAGTTGATCCGCCATCAACCTTTTCTTGACCTTGGATAGCAGCCTTAGAGTAAAGCAGGGTGTTTGCGCCCTGTAGTGCTCCTTTCATACCATCTAACGTTGAGGCACGAGCATCAGACTGAAGGTTGATAAACTTAGGCGCAGCTGTAACAGCTAAAATACCTAGAATGATAATAACGACCACTAATTCAATTAGCGTAAAACCATTTTGCTTTTTCATTGTAAAAACTTCCTAAAGTATTAACAGCCAGTAACGACACTATTTATTGAAAACTCACCAGCAGTTGTCGTAACAGTGTTGGTATACGTAACATTACATGTCGCTTTAGTTGCACCTTGAGGGTAGATAACAACAGTATTTGTTCCACTTTCATCGTATACCCACTCAGTTGTTGTAATGCTGTCATCTTCATCAGACACATCAATATCAAGCATATTAATCAGGCTATCTTCCCAAATAGCGACCGCATGGCCAAAGTTCAACAACACCTTGTTTCCCGCTGAGTCGATAATTACTTCAACACCACTTGCGGCAGCCTTACTCTCATTACCTGCAATCAAAGATTTTGAATGAACTAGGCTATCGCCACCTTTTATCGCTGCTTCTAAACCAGCAACCGTTGATGCACGAGCATCGGACTGAAGATTAATAAACTTAGGTGCTGCAGTTACAGCAAGAATACCTAGAATGATAATGACAACCACTAATTCAATTAGCGTAAAACCATTTTGTTGCTTCATTTGTACTACCTTTTATACAACTTAATATATGACTCTATTACAGAGAAAACGTCTCAAAACTCATGTATTGGTTTTAGAGCTCTTAATTAGTAAAACTAACTACAGTTCCAGTACCAGGGTTATAGGTGATCCCCTTTCCGTCATCAAGATCAGGAGCTGGTGTTGGTACACCTGTAGTCTGATCTAACACTAACGAAGCAACCTGATGATAGACACATAAACCTATACCTGTGACAGTGTCTCCATTCAGATCTGTGGCTGTTCCGCCAACACCTGCGAGCATTCTCACGGTGTAGCGTTGATTACGAGCATCTTCATCGTACTGAACATTTCGTGGCGCGCTTTGCAGTACTGAGTCAAACACCTGCTGGCAGCGGTTATCGTTCATAGCAGTCACATCTGTACCATTTGGACCTGTTCCTGTAGGGAAACCAAAGCGAGTATCCAATGAAACACTAGTACCATCGAGAATAACTGTATTGTTATTTCTCCCATCTACTTCCCACTGGGCACGAACAAAGCCAACAGCAGTAGCCAAGCCACCAGTCACACCATCTAAACTGGCATCTTCTGCATCTTCTGTGACATTGAGAAAACGTGGAATCGCGGTTGCCGCTAGCAAACCAAGAATTACAATGACAATTACAAGTTCTATTAACGAGAACCCTTGTTGACGGCTTCGAGCATTAGTCATAGTTGTACCCTTAAATTGAGCATTCACTTGGTTATTCATTTGGCTAACCATTCGAACACAGATTTGCTTATCCATATAAGCCCCCATAGCATATTTTACAATTCTAACAGTTCACAGAAAATTAGAAACCTATGATCTAGCTCTATTTTCTCAATTATTTGTCATTCGTCAAAAAAATTACGCGACCAGAGGCCAGCTGATAACCAATACGATCAGAGTTGTTAGCAATGTAGCTACAAACATCTCTTTTGGCGTCGATCTCAGATACAAACTGTTGTAACAAAGTATCCTTCCCCAACAATTGGTACCAGAGCTGTTCACAGCCTGATGCGTCCAGACTGTTAGGTAAAGGCCAGCCGCCAGCACTCATTTTCACATAAGACTCAGCATATTCTGTGCCAGTCGAATCCCAGCTCAGCTTCATCTCTGTCGGGCGACCTTGTGCTAACCACTGCGCCTTAACCATACCTAGTACATTGAGCAAACGGTTATGATCCACTCTTAACCCTTGTGAACTAATATTGCTCACTGAGCCAAAGTAACGAAATCCCAAAACGCTAAGCAAAGTCAGAAGCAATACGATAGCGACCACCTTGCCAAATACCTGTAGCAGTTCGCCATCTGCCTTTTGCTGGCTCTTCATCGCCTTTCAGACCTTTCAAACATCTACTGTCCACCTTTGACAACGTTAAGCATATCCCACATCGGTAAGTAGATACCCAAGGCTAAGATCAGCACGATCACAGCAACAAAACCAATTAAGATAGGCTCGAGCTTGGCAGTGAGGTTCTTAAGATCATAATCGACCTCACCTTCATAGAAGTCAGCAGCATCATTAAGTAACTGATCGATTTGTCCTGTCTCTTCACCCACTGCAACCATCTGCAATACCAGTGGAGTAAATAGTTGGCTTTGATTCGAGACACGTAGCATGGAGTCACCCGATTCTATTCCACGGCGCATCGCGACAATTCGATCATGCATATAAGCATTATCAACCGCATCGGCGACTAAACTGAGTGCCTGGGTCATAGGTACGCCTGCGCTGAGCATCATAGAAAAACTACGGCAGTAGCGAGACAGAGTTGAACGCTCGATGATACTGCCTACAGCAGGGATATGTAGTTTCCACTTATCCCACTGCTTCTCACCTTTCTCAGTACTATGCCAATAGCGGATACCGATAAAGGTGGCAGCAAGCCCCACCAACATAACAGGCCAATAATTGACGAATATACTCGATGTATTAATTAACAGTTTGGTCGCCCAGGGCAGGTCTGCACCGAAACGGGAGAACATATCGGCAAACTTGGGGATCACCATAATGTTTAATATCACCATGGCAATGGCGATCGCGATCAATACAAAAATAGGGTAGCGCATCGCCGCCTTGATCCGACGACGAGTCTCCTGCTCACGTTCAATGTAACCAGAGAGCTGCATAAAGGCATCTTCAAGCTTACCTGTATTCTCACCTACGTGAACCATAGAGACAAACAACGCATCGAACACATCAGGATGATGGTTCATCGCAGAAGACAGCGGTCGACCAGAGGTTAATTGCTCTGAGATATCATTGAGGGCATCGCGCATTCGTTGAGAATGCGTCGTCTCAGAAAGGCCGGCAATCGCTCGTAAAATAGGGATACCAGAGCGAGTTAAGGAATACATCTGCCGAGTAAATATCTGTAGTTCAGCTAAACTCACCTTACCTTTGAAAATAGCGGCTAAAGAGAAATCCTGTTTCTCCTTCGCTTCATTAAGCTCTAATGGAATAACAGATCGTGACATAAGTTGATCGGCAGCCGCACTTTCAGAGGTAGCATCAACCACCCCTGTCACTTGCTGGCCTTGGGCATCACGCCCTCGGTACTTATAAACCGCCATTAGCCTTGCCCCTCTTTTCAATAGTCACTTATTGCGTCACCATATCCGCAGAAAGAGGTATTTGAGATTCAGTCACATCCTCTACTAACTTTGAAACCTCTTCGATTGTCGTCATCCCCTCAGAAAGATATTTTAAGGCTGACTCTGCTAGCGGCGTAAAATTCGGACTGTTTTTTGCTGCTTGAGCAAAATCTTGTGGATTACCGGTACGCATGGCTTCAATCATAGATTCATCTAATTCTAAGATCTCAAACACACCAATACGCCCACGATAACCACTGCCATTACAGCTTTGACATCCTGAGCCGATTTTAAACTTGGCCTGAGAAAAGTCCTGATGGCTTACTGAGCCGAGCCAAGCACTGTCTTGCGCCGTTAACTGATAATCACGGGAACAGTTATGACAAACCCGTCGAACCAGTCGTTGAGCGATAATTACTCTGAGTGCGCTCGCAACTAAATAGCTGGCAGCCCCCATATCGAGTAAACGCAGTGCACTAGTAACCGCATCGTTAGTGTGAAGTGTTGACAGTACAAAGTGACCAGTTAATGCACCTCTAAGCCCAATTTCTACGGTTTCTTGGTCTCGCATCTCACCGACCATGATGATATCGGGATCTTGACGTAAGGTGGTTCGAAGGACGTTAGAGAAATCTAAGCCAATTTTATGATTTACCTGAACTTGGTTAATACGTGGCAACTGGTACTCGACAGGATCTTCTACCGTAATAATTTTTCTGTCTGCAGTATTCAGCTCACTGAGCACACCATACAAGGTTGTCGTTTTACCGCTACCCGTTGGGCCTGTCACCAAGAGCATACCGTGGGGTCGCTTTATCTGTTTACGGACTCGCGCCAAGATCTCTGGTGGCATCCCAGTTTCATTTAGGGTCAATAAGCCTGCCGATTGATCAAGCAGTCGCATCACCACTGACTCACCATGATAGATAGGCATAGTCGACATACGTACATCTATCTTATGGCCCTTGATCTCCATATGAAAACGCCCATCTTGAGGCAAGCGTTTTTCAGAAATATCCAAGCCAGCCATTAGCTTCAGCCTAAGTACTAAGGCTGCAGCAATACTGGCTTCAGGTAAGGTGTTTTCATGCAGCTGTCCATCAATACGTTGACGAATACGCAGCACTTTCTCACCAGGTTCAATGTGAATATCCGATGCTCTCATCTGTACTGCATCTTCAAAAATCGACTGCAATAACTTAACAACTGTGGTTTCGTTATCACTATCACCATCGGTTAGGCTGGCGAGATCAAACTGGTCATCGGCTGCATACTCCTCCTCCAGCTTACCAGCGATCTGAGCAATCTCATCGGTACGTCGATAAAGGTTGTCAAAGGCATCGAGAAGTTGGCTCTCAGTGACAACAGCTATTTTGATTAACTTAGGTAGTAGTTGTACTTCAAGGTTATCCATAGCCTGCAGATCGGCAGGATCGCTCATGGCAACGAGAACGCTGTCACCATTATCTTCGACCACTAAAGCACGGTAACGTCTAGCTTGTACCTCTGGCAGTAGATTGACAACTTCAGCAGGAATTGGACGCTTACTGATATCAAGAAATGGAATATTCAGTTGCTGGGATAAAAACTTTAATAATTGCTCTTCGGTAATACAGTTAAGATCGATGAGCGTACGACCTAGTTTTTTACCGCTATTTCTCTGTTCTGATAGTGCTTGTAATAGCTGGTCTTCACCAATAATCTGCTCTTGAACAAGGAGATCACCTAGACGCATCTTTAACTTTGGTTTCACTCGCTCTCTCCTAACTGGACTAACCTGTTTTCAATGTATTCAGCAGCTTGCTTAGACAAACCACTAGCAGAAAGGGCTTGATGGTATGCTTGTTTAGCAGGCTCATATTTCTGCTGGGCATCGAGTGCATGCGCCAACCCCATCCACCACTTAGCTTGATGAGTTTCTATACGTAATAGATTGCGGTAGCTCTGCTCCGCTAACAGGTAATCGCCCTCTTTCTGCGCTAAACTACTCTGCATTGTCCATTTCTGCTTGGCGTAACTACTTTGATCTGAGATCAAACCAAGCGTCAATATGGCTTGTTTACGCTTACCGGATGCCAGCTGAACACGAGATAATAAGATCGCGTAATCATGCTCCTGAGGAAAAAGTGCCATACCTTTAGACAGAGTATCACTCGCTAAGTCGAGCCTATTTTGACCATAATACAGTGCCGCAAGTTGCCTTCTTGCTGCGTGCATCTCAGGTTTCAATGCCAGTACTTCGCTGTAATAGACAACCGCATCACTCAATAAGCCCTGGTTTTCAGCTTCACTCGCTAAGCGGTACCTTCTTTGTGCCAATTGCTCATTGGAAACTTGCACTTCAGTCACCGCCATTGAGCTAGCTCTAGGCTCTGTTCCTGCCTTTGTTATAGTCTCTGACTGCTCAAGCATAGGTTCGAGTTTAGCTTCAAGTGCAGGCTTAACTTTAGTCACTAATGGCTGAGAAGGATTAACTTGTACACTAACAGTATTTAAATCCGAAGCCTCCACTACAGCACTTGGTGAGCTTGCAGCCTCACTTGGCTTTGCAACCAGATCTTTAGTCTGTGTCGAGTCTGCTGTTGTTGAGGCAGTCGCGATAGCAGGAACTGGCTCAATCACAAGCTCGGCTACAGTCATTGGATTGGTATTAGCCGAAGGTTCTATCCCTGCTGATGGCTCTATTCCAGCGGTAGGCTCTTCTATAGCTGAAGATTCTTTCCTAGCTAATGGCTCTTCTCCAGCTGAAGGCTCTATCTCTTTTGGGGTCGGGTTCGAGGCTGGTAATTGATTTGAGGCTGGCGGATTTGAAGCCGTAGGCTCTATATTCGACAGTGTTATCCAGCTATAAGTGATACCTGCGATAAGTAAAACAGAGACGATTGCCAGTAAGATCCAAGGTAAGCTTGAAGCAGGTTTACCACGATATTGGACTGGGGCAACATTAAGGTTCTCTAGACTATGAGGCTGCTGGCGCTTATCCAGATCTTTAAGCATAGAATTAATGACACTCATGCATTAACTCCATAAAAAAGATGTAACCCAAGGCCACTCACCGCAGAGATTAAACTTAATCCTATTAGCCAAAGCCACCGACCTCGAATACTTAGCTGAGCATCTTGGGTATCAATAATCGCGCCCTTAACATGACGATATTCGACCCGACTAGCTCCTTCACCGAAGCTCAGCAACAAGGCCTTATGAGCTAAAATATTGATCAATCTGGGTATCCCTTTTGAGGCTGCAGCAAGTTTACGGGTATCTTTATGGCTAAATAGCGGCTGGCCCACGCTACCAGCAACCGATAACCTATGTTGTACATACGCATCAGCTTCATCAAGGGTTAAAGGTCTTAGGCAATAGCTAAAGGTTATCCTCTGCCTAAGTTGCCTAAAGTGATGTTTATTCAGTCTTTCATCTAGCTCAGGCTGAGCAAACAGCACAACTTGCAAAAGTTTTCGACTCTCAGTCTCTAAGTTCGTAAATAGCCGTAAAGCTTCCAAACTTTCATCTGGCAGAGCCTGAGCCTCATCAAGTACTAAAACAATTGAATGACCGTGGGCACAAAGTGCCAGCAACTGTTGTTGAATAAGGCCCGTTAGCTGTATCTGATCGATATCGGCTGAATACTTCAACCCCAGCTCAAGCGCGACAGCCCATCTTAATTCAGCTGGAGAGAGATAAGGGTTAGGAAGATAAGCACAATGGAAGCGTTTTGGTAGCTCATTAATAAGTTTACGACAGATGAGTGTTTTGCCGGTTCCGACCTCACCTGTCACCTTGATAAATCCTTCCCCCGTTTGCAGGGCTGTTTGTAGCACCTGCAACGCCTCAACATGGGGCGCGAGCCCAAAGAAGAACTCTGTATTAGGGGTGAGTGAGAAAGGCGTTTCCGCTAACCCAAAATGTTGCAGGTACAAAATTTACTGCCCTTGATCGCTTTCATCTTGCTCTTCTGGGTACCAACGATCGAGTAACTCTTTAGAGCGTTGTAGTTCATCTTTCCAGGTATCGGCACCAACAACTGTTGGCTTCAGCAAGATAACAAGTTCAGTTTTCTTCAATGACTTAGAGCGGTTGGTAAATAACTCACCTACAAGTGGAATATCACCAAGTATTGGTACTTGAGATTTTATCTCAATATTTTCACTCTTCATTAAACCGCCAATCACGACAACATCGCCAGTCCTAGCCTTAATCACAGTATCAGACTCACGAATATCACTCTGAGCTAAAGGCAGTTCAAGCGCACTATCAGAGATCTTGATGGTTTTAACCTGCTCTTTAATATCGATAACTGAAGGGTGAATATGCAGTAGCACATTACCTTCACCATCAATCTGAGGCGTCACATCTAACGCAATGCCTGAGAAAAAGGGCGTTAACTCCACTTCAGGTGTCGTAACTGGCGTGGTACCAGCTACGGTTGTAGAGGAGACATCTGTAACAAAGTACTCATCTGTCCCTACTTTAATCACAGCCTTCTGGTTATTTGACGCCGTTACTCGTGGGCTAGATAGCACATCAACATCACCTTGAGTGTCGAGCAGGCTTATCATCGCGCTAAAGTCACTACCTGAAAACTTAAGTGATGTCACCCCACCAATTACACCCGTTATCTGATCAGATAAGCCGCTACCACTTGGCGATGTGCCAAAAGAGATATCTGTATCACCGACATGACCCAATACATTTTCCCAATGGATCCCTTGCTGGTAACCATCAGACAGAGTGACCTCTAAGATCTTGGCTTCTAAAATAACCTGACGCTGCAGATGGCTTTCAGCTGTTTGTAAAAATGAGCGAACCTGTCTTAATTCATTCGGATAGCCACGTACAGTCACAAGCCCAGCCTGAGGAGTTACAACAACCTGACGTCCGCCCCCCGTATTACCCACTATCGATACTAAGGTTTCCTTTAACTCACCCCAAAAGTCTGTCTTAGTTTTTGAGCGAATAAAAGTACCATTGGTTGTTTCGTTACTATTACTGCCACTTGAGTCTGAGCTATTGTTAGAGGAGCTGTTGTTACTGCTGTTGTTACTATTATTACTATTGCTATTTCCAGAGCTCGAATTGTTGTTACTGTCCGAGATACGTCCAGAGTTGACCGAGGTCAATGAGAGACCATGTCGCTCCATATAGAGATAGTTCAGCGGAAATGTTTCTGTGCGCATGCCAGCAGGATAGATGCGTAAGATGCGCCCTTCACGACTCACTTCATACCCATAAATATCTTCAACAACTTGCAGTGCTTCGCTGAGCGTCACTCCTTTGAGAGATAGCGAGATGGTGCCCGTCACTTCTGGGTGAACAGCTACACTCAAGGGCGTACCCTGCACTAAGCTCGGGAAAAAGACACTCGCCTCTACATCATGGGCCGATACATCAAATCGACGTTCAGCCCTTTGAGTGGGTGCAATACCCGCTAATAGGTCCGATGAAGCAAGCTCCTGCTGTATTGCTTCAGGCATTTGCGCTGGCGGTGGGGTGTTACTTTTAGCTTCTTCAGCTTTCACCGACTTATCTAATACCTCTTTCGAGGCTTGAGGGTCGGGTCTGTCAGTGGTTTGGCATGCAACTAAGAGCAAAGCTAACAGGGGCGTAATTTTTATAAGCGCAGTCATTTTTTTAATTTCCCTTTGTCTCTGTTATAGCTTGGTACATGGTTAACTTACGTCCGTCTGATAATGACACTGAAATGGTGTCTATGGCGGTAATTGTTACCCCCTGCACCCTATCACCCAATGAAAAGATTTTATTATTGATAACGGCATAAGATGAAGCTTCAGCCTTCACTACACTGTTAAGCGTTAAGGAGGTATCTATGTCAGCAGCCGCTGAAGATATAGCCACAGCACCGTGACCGGGTCGCGTTGGATCCCTTAACGTATCAGCTTGGGCAGCCGAGACACCTAATAGGAACAGCAATGTCATGACCGAATTAATCTTGATTAGCGACACTAATAAAGTCCTTATTTATACTTAAGGTATAAAGCTCCAATACCACGTTAGCAGCAGGATACTCATCCACCTTATAATCTATTTTTTTCCAATATAATTTATTCGGCATCCCTTCTACGGCCTCAATGAACTTAAGCACAGAGAAGTAATCTCCCTCTAAAGTGAGGCGAATACCGTGACTATAGAGATTCATCTTCTTTTCATCACCAACGGCAAGTAGCGGCGTGGGTGCAATTGAGCTGAACTCGTGTAACTTTACACCTGTGACCTTACCAAGTAGCTCACTCAATAACGCAGGCATATGATTAGCAGGCACCATATCAACCATCTGAAACGATAGTTGATTATCTAAGTCTGCATCTTGTTGCTGTAGTACAGCCAAACGATTCTTGTATTCATCATTGGGATCTTGAGCAAGGCGCTGCTCATACAGCTCTATCTGCTGCTTCGAGATTTTGTTCTCACTTTCAAGCGCCTTATTCTGCTTAACCAATTTTTGCTGCTCTAAGATCAGAGACTCGAGCGGTAGATAACAGAGCATGCCAATGACAACAAATGCTGCGGTAGCAACCATCACCCTTTCTCGTTGACTTAAGATGTCGAAACGGGCAGCCAATTCATTCCATTTTTGCTTCACTGGGCCTCCTCCGTTTGTGCTTTACTCGTCAGGGTAAATGCCAGTGGTTGGTCTTCCCCTCGACTCATCGCCATAGCAGCAAAAGCATGTCCTTTTAGGGTATCAGTGGACTTTAAGCGCTCTACCCACATAGGAACACTGTTAGGAGTGGAGCTATAACCTTCAAAAATGAAGTTGTTATTCTCAACTTGAATCCGGTTCAGCCAGATATTGCTGTTTGAAACGCGAGCAAGGTCTTTAAACAATACTGAATACCCGTGACTGGTTAACGCCTCTCTCTGGCTTAGCTCTCCAATCAACATAATCTTTAACTCTACCTGTTGAGCCAGTAGATCCACTTGCTCAACCAGTTTGCTGTCGGGGGCACGTTGGGATATAGCTTGCTCAAGGGTTTTCTTTTCATTATCTAAAATGCGCTTTTGCTGAGTGAGTTCATCCCTCTCACCTTCTGAGCCCACAACCAACACATATACAGAGATACCACTCACCATAAACACAGACAGCATTAAAACTAATGCTTGCGTTAGACGTTTAAAACTCAGTCTTTGCTCAGGAGGAATTAATGAATCAGAGTACAGGTTGACCCTTCTCTTTAAAGTCATACTGATTCTCCATTGACGGCTGAGTCAGCTAGCGTAAACTCATCGCAAGCCAGTAAGGCCATTTTAGCCTCCACTGAATCAACAGTTATCACATTCACTTTCTGGTTAAAATTGGCACTAACAAGTTCGGCTAAGCTTTCAACTTGGCCATTAATTAACAGTTCAATCGAGGCAACCGGTGCTTGTCGCAGCTGACTCTCAAAATAATCCATAGAGCGCTGCAGTTCCAAACTCAAGTTATCAGCCATTCCCATTGCTAGCTCGTCTGTCGTTACAGTATCAAGCTTATTAAAGCCTCGAACGCGTCGCTGCATATACAGCTCACCCTGCTTGACTACGGTTAACAACAACTCCTGGCCTGGAACATGACACAAAACCAGTCGCGCTTGGCTGTCTTGGGGAAACAAGCTTGAAACCACCATCTCCTCAATACTTATACCAGCTACCTGCATATGGCTCTCTTTTGCTGCCATCACCATAGAGATAAGTGATTTTCGATCAGCAACAACGACACTTAACTTACTGCTATTAGGTAGAGGAGAATCAAAATAATCGATATGAATTTCAGAGACAGGCTGGCTGACCATATCTTTTACAGACCAGAGCAGTGCCTGCGACAGCTCTTCAACTTCAACGTTAGGTTTATCAACAGTGAGCAGTTGGTAAAAAGAGGCACTTAAAATAAGTTGTACTTTGGCGGTATCGAACTGCTTAGCAATCAACCCAAATACAGCGGACCAATTTGAGCCATTAAACTCAAATTCATGCACAAGAGCTTCTGTTTCTATCGTTTCCTCAGCATCAGAACCTTGCGCTTGATACACGACAAGTTTATCTGGACAGACGTAGATGCCAAGTTCGAGTTTCGAATGGTTTTTTTGCCAAAAGGCCAATCTACTTAGAAGACTCTTTTCCATTTAAAGAATGTCCATAATATCTTTATCATGTTCCAATTTGGAATGGGCTGTCAGGAAGCCAAAACGGTTACTTGGCCGGATGAAGTAGCAGCGAGCTACGACTTCGATTACGCTTTCTAATAAAGCGTCAAATTTCTTACACTTATTGTAGCGGCTAATCTTCTAATTTTATAGAAAAAATACACATTGGAAACTAACTGCTAGTGATTTGCACTATACTGGCTTCAAATTCATTCATAACATCAACATTAGCAATACCTTTGTTAGCAGACATCATTCACTATCAGTGGAATGTAAAAAGCGAAAATTAAATCAAACTTCTTCAACAGGATCGCTAAATAAACTGCCCTGCCCGGCGCTCACACCAAGAATTTTTAATGTTTGCCACTCCTCAAAAGACTCTATCCCTTCAGCAAAAACTTGCACGTCAGTTCGATATAGCCCCCCAATAAGACTACGCACAAATAGTTGATTCTCTTGCCTTAGGTGAATTTGAGTCACAACAGAGCGATGTAACTTAATAAAATCAAAATGGCACTCTTTAATATACTGAGTACTCACCACTTGCTGGCCAACTCTATCCACACACAAGCTCGCCCCCATCTTTCTGATCATATCTAGTCTTGCTTTTAGCTTGTCTTGATTGTGAACAACAATATCCTCATTGACCTCGAAAATAAGTCTAGGAGTCAAATGACGATATTCTAATAACGTGGTCTTAAGCCAACGAATAAACGCACGGCTTAACAAGGTGTCTAAGCTCAGATTAATACTAAATTTTGTGGTTGTATCTTTACCACCAGAGAGCAAATCAAATAGTACGGTTTCGATAACCTGACGTTCAAACTGAGGTGTTAGGCCACACTTAATGGCCATAGGAATATATAAGGTTGCCCTGATTAGGTTATTGCGGTTATCTCTAATTCGACTTGAAACCTCAAGGTGTTGGGTCTGCATATCACTGTCGACAACAGGTTGGGAAAAAACCACCAAGCGTCGATTAACCAATGCATATTCTAGGAAGCTACGCCACCTAACTGAGCCTTTTGCCAGCTCCTCATCTACAGCACCTTTATCATACATAAACCAGCCACTAGTACCTTGGAACTGAGCAGCCCTTAGTGCGCGTTCAGCCTCCTCTAATAGCTGCTCCTTGCTATCACCCACTTTAAAGTATGCCGCGCCAATATGGAAAAAGTCCTCACTATTATCTGTTTCTGGAACGGTTTGACTTAAGCATGCCCTTAATAATTTAGCTGCTAATTTTTCAACATCTTTTAGCGAAATTTGAGGCACGACGATAGCAAATTGATTAAAGGAACGACGAGAGAATATGCTGTTTGCCTGGCTGTCTAATATCTGGTTAATATCACTGATGGTCTGATGTAGCATCTCGTCGATAGAGTCATCACCTAACTCTTGCACTAGCAGATCCATATCCTCCATCTCGAGCAAAAACAGCACCCCGGGGGCCATCATGCCACGGTCATTACTCAAAGCATCGAGACGGTTTTTTAGAAATAATCGATTTCCTATGCCAGTTTCAGGATCTAAAAAGGTATTTGAGCGGATAAATTGATCGAATCTAGCTCGCTGCTTTTCTGCGTCATCGAGCTCAAGCAGCAGGTGAGTTAAAGCGCGGTTGATCATTCTTGGTCTGCCATCTCCTCTCTCAGCTAAAGCCCTCTCGTAATCATTTTCTAAAATAAGCTTGCTCCGCAATGCGAGATCTTCAATCCCCTGAAGCTCATTAGATAGCCACTTCAGTCCAAAACGAACAAAAAGTGCAATCGAGGTAACGCCAATCACCAAAATTAAAAGTTCATACCAAGATAATGCGTAGAGCTGAAATGGGGGAGGTAAAGTGACTTCAAGCATTAAGCCGCTCTCTTTAAGCAGCATCCTTTCATAGGCTACACCAGCCGTAGAGGGCTCATCGGCCTGATACTCGTAGAGTATTCCCCCCTTAGAACTCACCTTTAAGCTTACAGTGTTATACGCGGTCAAAATAGATGGTAACCAAGTAGCAAGTGATTGACTGTCATCAAGCTCATAGTGATGCACCAGCATTGACTCAAGCTCAGTCACTTTTTGTTGCTGAAACTTGTACGTTAACTGAGTAAAGCCGACAAAGGCGATCAGCAAAAATATAAACGCTACAGCGGCAAGAGAGAGTAGCCAAAAGCTGGTTAACTTATTCGTTAAAATTCGTGTTAGTTTCATTATCCGCTTCCCGCAGAATTTATTATTGTTATTAAATTCGAAAACACACTTATGGGACAAAGCGCCGTTCTCGATTTGTAGTAAGTCGTAATGGCGCTCAATAGAGATTAAACAAAAATCAAAGAGCTCAAAATGGAGCCAAACTAAAATTCAACAATACAAACAAATCTTGCTATCTACAATTAAAAAAGTGCGATAGAGGGTTAATTAAATTTCAAAATAAAAAAGGGGCCTTAGGCCCCTTTCAGATATCAAGCTAAAAAATTAGCTCATATAATTTTCTGGTAACTCAGTAATAGCGGCAACACCTGACTCAATTGCTGCTAGCGCTACAGCCTTAGCAACATTTGAAAGTAAGCGAGGGTCCATGGGCTTTGGAATGACATAGTCAGGACCAAAACTTAATGCGCTCACATCAGGGTATGCTTCGAGTACCGATGTAGGCACTTCCTCTTTAGCCAGTGCAGCAATCGCATGAACGGCAGCAATTTTCATCTCATCATTAATCTTAGCAGCGCGTACATCTAATGCACCGCGGAAGATAAATGGAAAACAAAGTACGTTGTTTACCTGATTAGGGTAATCACTACGTCCAGTTCCCATGATCAGATCTTTACGAACATCATGAGCGACTTCAGGTCGAATCTCAGGATCTGGGTTTGAGCAAGCAAAGATAACTGGCTTTTCGGCCATTAGTGCCACATCTTCAGCAGCAAGAACATCAGGACCTGATAGCCCCAAAAATGCATCTGCGCCTTTAATTACATCTTGCAGCGTACGCTTATCGGTGTTGTTGGCAAACAAGGCTTTATATTCATTGATATCTTCGCGGCGCGTATGGATCACCCCTTTTCTATCAAGCATATAAACATTTTCACGTTGAACGCCACACTTAACCAACATAGTCATACATGCAATAGCTGCAGCACCTGCGCCCATACAGACAAAGATTGACTCTTCAATCTTCTTACCCTGGATCTCTAACGCATTGATCATACCTGCGGCAGTCACAATCGCAGTGCCGTGTTGATCATCATGGAAAACAGGGACACTACAACGTTCGATAAGTGCTTTTTCAATCTCAAAACATTCAGGCGCTTTAATATCTTCTAAGTTAATGCCACCAAACGTATCAGCAATCGCCTCAACAGTATTGATAAACTCTTCAGCGGTACGGTGCTTAACTTCAATATCTGTAGCGTCGATGTTAGCAAAGTGCTTAAACAGTAATGCTTTACCTTCCATTACAGGCTTAGATGCTAGCGGCCCTAAATTCCCTAAGCCTAAAATAGCAGTACCATTAGAGATAACTGCAACGGTATTACCTTTCGCTGTATAGCGATAAGCATCATCAGGGTTAGCAGCGATTTCACGAACCGGCTCGGCTACACCTGGGCTATATGCAAGGGCTAGGTCCATACTGGTATCAGCTGGCTTAGTTAGGCTAACAGCGGTTTTTCCTGGTACAGGGAATTCGTGGTAATCAAGGGCTTGTTGGCGAAAATCTGACATTTTTTTAATCCTGAAAATGCGTCGAGTTAACTTTTCAATAAGGTCTGTTTTAGCTCATCCAGAGGTTCACTTTTTGCAAGCGATTATTCTTGGCCGACTAAAGTCGCTACGATACTCGAAATGTCACACTATTTAAACAAGATATTAGTAAAATTCAACTAAAGTCTGCAACTATTGCTCTAAGGCCTATTTTGCAAACTTATCTGGGATGGATGAGAGCTAATCAACTGCCACTTTTTGTAGGAATAATACAACGAACCACGCACAATAACTGGGGTTTCTAGCAAGTTAAGGTTCAAAATGTTGCTAAACTTACTATAATCTTCCCTAGGTATACCAATATAGAATTTGTTATCCATAATTAACCATAAATGTTGGCCTTTTCTTTCATATCCAGTGATTACACCCTTTACCTCTCGCCAACGATTACGATCTTCTCTCGATAACTCACCCACAGTTTTTGCTTGATAGTCAGGATGAGACCAAAGCCCCCTCTTTTTATCACGCGCAATGAGCTCTACATCATTAAGGCATTGCCAGAAGTAATCATTCTGATAGACCCGAGTCTTTGCAAACCCTCTACTTAGCATAGTTTCTTGAAGGTGCTCCCCCTCTAAGGTATAGACATAAGCTAAAGTTCGCCCAAAAGGATCGAGTTTCTTTTGATCAAAAGAGAGGTAGAGCTCCTGCCCAGGATGCAGATACTTCTGTAAAAAATGCCTTGCTTCATCCCCATAAGGTTCAGACAGTTCTGGATATTGAAAATCGACCTCAGGTGAGTCGATGCCGATCAGACGTACAAGTCGTCCATCACTCAGGGTCAGAGTATCTCCGTCATTGACATACTCTAGCTCAACCTGCTCATCGTACTTAGGCGCCATACAATGGCTAATCGGCTTAGAGGCTTTTGCCTCAAGTGGCGCTGCAGCTAAAGTAAAGCTTACAAGTATCGACATAGCGACTAAGGGGAAAAGTCTAAGCTTTAATAGCATGTCTCGTGGCAAAACCAGACTGACAACAGATAAAGCATTTATGGGCTGCATCTGCATAGCCTTATATTAGGAGGGAGAAGTAACAATATAACAGCTATCGTAGAAAACAAAAAAGGTGCCATACCTAAGACGACACCTTTGCTATTGCTCTAATATAGTTACACAAGATAAATTTCAGACACAAAAAAGGTGCCATGTAGGCACCTTTTAGTTCGGTATAGAATACTTTTAAGTAAAAGTTACTTCTTACCAAGAGCACCGAAGCGCTTGTTGAACTTGTCAATACGTCCACCAGTGTCCACAACTTTCTGTGTACCAGTGTAGAATGGGTGACATGAACCACATACGTCCAAGTGCAGAGCTTTACCTGCAGTTGAATTTACTTTGATCACGTTACCACAAGTACAAGTTGCAGTGATTTCTGCGTATTCAGGATGAATGCCTGTTTTCATTGGGATTACCTCAAGTTGAAGGCCATGTCGCTCTCCCAACCCGAAGCTGGACACCACATGATGTTAATAAAATATTCAGGCGCAGAATATTACAGCAGTCAGATAGTAGTTGCAAGCGTAAAATCTCAGCAGAAATAACTATTTTATAGAGCCTCGAAAGCCGCCTTTGCGACTTTGCTGTCAGCGTATTTATCTCTTAACGCTAAAGAGGGACACAATAACGGCACATCCGCTCTAAGGCTATCTATACGCCCTTTTAAAAAAGCCTTCTTATTGGCTTCAAAAATAGCGAGTATTGCACCATAAGTACTAATCCCCCACGCCTTTGATTGCTGAGTACCAATCCGCCACAAGGTCATATCTGAGGTATAGTTCAGCGTACAAGAATCATCCACTAAGGCCCCCCGATATTCATCAGATATCTGCTGCTGAGTATGCACCACGGAGTTATCAGACTTGGAGGCGTCAGAGTTAACAGCCCCAATATTATGTTGTTGCACAAGCTTTTTTTCAGCTGCAACATTAGAAGCTAAGCGAGTGGCAAGCTCAGGCGATAACTCTTGCCCCTTAAACAGTTCAAATGATTTTATGTCTCGCCACTTATTAACTCTATACTCTCTAATCACAAGCATTGCATCAGGATCCACCACATCTTCAACACCTGTTACGAGTAGCAGAAAGTTATTGATAGGCTTAACCATCAACCTCTCTTCACTGGTGCCTTGTGTTAAAACAAACTGCATTTTGTCTAAATTCTCATGCTGAGAGACGATATTTAACCTGATCTTAGGGTAGCCCCCTAAGATAAACTGCTGAGCATTAATACTAACATGGGATACCTTTGAAGAGGCCGCCACTGAAGCTGATGGCAGGTAGATAAGCATTAGCGAAAGCATCATTAAGGTTATAGTTTTTTTCATTGAATCCTTCCCGTTGCAACACTGATATTCATAGATAAAAGTAGCCCTATACAAACTGGCTGGGTACACTGCTTTCATCCTTTGATAAAGCCTGTCCATTTATGCCCCTGTTCGTTGAGGTTGCTCTTCCTGTCCCCATGCGACAAAACTTCAGTTATAAAGTACCTGAATCGATCACACCTGCACCTCAAAGAGGGACGAGGGTTAAAGTCCCCTTCGGTCGTCAGCAGTTGATTGGCTTAGTTACGCAAACAACTGATAACTGTAACTTAGCACCTAACCAGATAAAATCTATCATTGAACTGTTAGATGATAGCCCCTTACTGCCTGATTCACTTTATAAACTTACTGCTTGGGCCGCAAGGTATTACTTTTGCAGTCTAGGTCAGATGCTATCTCAGGCTATTCCAGTGGCACTAAGAAAAGGTGCACAAGTCAGTGCAGAAACTACAGTTTACTGGACTGTCACAGCAGCAGGGAAAGAGGCTTCACTCGACACACTTAAACGCGCCCATGCACAGAAAAAGGTGATGGAATATCTGTTAAAAGGTGAAGTAACCCAAGATGAGCTCAATAGCTCAGAGCTGAGTAAATCAGCAGTTAAAGCTTTACAGGACAAGGCTTGGATCGAAAAAACGGAACGAGTTAACCAAATAGATCTTAGCTGGAGAGACGGGCTAGATTTAGGCGAAGATCCTCTCACGCTCAACCCAGAACAAGCTATCGCCGTAGCCACGCTTAACCAGCAATCTGGCTATAACACCACCTTGCTTGAAGGCATTACAGGCTCAGGCAAAACAGAGGTTTACCTAGCCCTATTAGAATCAATTCTTAAGCAAGGCAAGCAGGCACTGATTTTAGTCCCTGAAATAGGCTTAACTCCCCAAACAATTAGCCGATTTAAGAGTCGTTTTAATGTCAAAGTGGCTGTGATTCATTCAGGGTTAACAGACAATCAAAGATTGGCAGCTTGGCGACAGGCAAGAACAGGTGAAGCGGCCATAATTATTGGCACTCGCTCTGCGCTTTTTACGCCGATGGCATTCCCTGGAGCGATTATTTTAGATGAGGAGCACGATGCTAGCTTTAAGCAACAAGAAGGCGTCGGCTACCATGCAAGAGACTTAGCAGTTATGCGTGGCCACCTTGAACATATTCCAGTAATACTCGGCAGTGCAACCCCTTCACTAGAGACATTGCAAAATGCCTTAAGTGGCCGTTATAAGCACCTCAGTTTAGGCCAGCGTGCAGGTAACGCTGAAAAAGTCCGACAAGGCATCATAGATATCAGCAACCAGCCCCTTAAAACCGGCCTGTCACATGCGCTGATTAATGAGATGCGCATCCACCTTGATGCTGGCAATCAGGTATTACTGTTTCTCAATCGACGTGGCTTTGCCCCCGCTTTGCTTTGTCATGAATGTGGCCATTTGCATGAATGCGATCGCTGCGATGCCTTCTTCACGGTTCATCAAGCACTCGGGGAGATCCGCTGTCATCATTGTGGCAATCAATATGCTATCCCACGGCAATGTCACAACTGTGGCAGTACCATGTTGATGGGCCAAGGTGTCGGAACCGAACAACTTGCCGATGCCTTAGAGAAGGAGTTCCCTAAACACCCTGTTGTACGAATAGATAGAGATACCACCAGCCGAAAAGGTGCTTTAGAGGGACACCTCAACGCTATTCATAAAGGAGAGTATAAAATATTAGTTGGCACCCAGATGCTGGCGAAGGGGCATCACTTCCCCGATGTAACTTTAGTCGGCCTCCTCGATGTGGATGGTGCACTATTTAGTGCTGATTTCAGGGCTCCGGAGCGCTTCGGTCAACTCTATACTCAGGTATCAGGTCGTGCTGGCCGCGCCAGAAAGCCTGGCACAGTTTTAATGCAAACTCACCAAGCGGACAATGCCATACTCCGTGAGCTGATGCATAAAGGTTATGGTGAATTTGCCCGTGGTCAACTTAATGAACGTCAGCAAGCATTGTTACCACCGGCCTGGAATATGATGCTACTGCGCGCTGAAGCACACTTGGCCCAAGATGCTGATAACTTTCTGTCACAAGTTGCAGAGCTACTGCCACAAAATGATGACTGCGAAGTCATTGGCCCCATGCCCGCCCCTATGGATAGAAAGGCTGGAAAGTACCGTCGCCAACTGATGTTTCAGACAAAATCTCGCAGCATGATGCAGCAAGCTTTCGAACATGCTCTTCCTAGTATTGAAGCCTTACCACTTGCTAAACGCTGTCGCTGGAGCCTAGACAGAGATCCTCAAGATCTGCTCTAAATCGATGAAAAATGAGAACAGTTGTAAAGCGCTAGCGAGACAAAGGCAGGAAACCAGTAAAATTAACCAAATAAATTGGTTTTGAGGATAGCAATTGACCGCCACTAACGGCTAAAATGTGCGGTTATCCCTTAATCTTTTAATCATCTTTAAGTGCCAAGCAAACGCCAATGAAATCACATATTCAATCTTTACTTATTCAAGCCCTAGACGCCCTCAAACAACAGGACGTTATTCCAACTGATTTTGAAGCTCGCATTCAGGTGGACCGAACTAAAGATAAGACCCACGGTGATTTCGCTAGTAACTTGGCGATGATGCTAACGAAAGTTGCTCGCAAGAATCCTAGAGATATTGCTCAGCTTATTATCGACAACTTGCCTCAAGATAGTCAGGTAGCAAAAGTTGAGATTGCTGGGCCTGGTTTTATTAACTTCTTTATCGACGAAAATGCATTAGCTAACCAGCTAATGGCAGCGTTAAAAGATGAACATTTAGGTATCACGCAACCAGAACAACAAACGGTTGTAGTGGACTACTCTTCACCGAACTTAGCCAAAGAGATGCATGTGGGCCACCTGCGCTCAACCATTATTGGTGATAGTGTCGTCCGTGCACTTGAGTTTCAAGGTCATAAAGTGATTCGTCAAAACCATGTTGGCGACTGGGGTACTCAGTTCGGCATGTTACTCGCTTATATGGAAGAACTTAGAGCTAAGAATGGTGAGCAAGCTCAAATGGAACTTTCCGACCTTGAGACCTTCTACCGTGCCGCCAAGGTGCGTTTCGATGAGTCTGAAGAGTTCGCAACCCGCGCACGTAAACTTGTAGTCTCTCTACAATCTGGTGATGAGTACTGCAATAAGCTGTGGCGTGAATTTAATGATATCTCGCTAAGCCATTGTCATGAAGTCTATGAGCGCTTAGGGGTTAGCCTGACACGTGCAGATGTACGTGGCGAAAGTGCTTATAACGATGACCTTGAACAGGTTGTCAACGAACTCGCATCTCAAGGCCTGCTATCTGAAAGCAACGGCGCTAAAGTTGTCTTCCAAGATGAGTTTAAAAACAAAGAGGGTGAGCCTCTTCCTGTGATCATTCAGAAAGCAGATGGCGGCTACCTATACGCAACGAGTGACATGGCAGCGATGCGTTACCGCTCGAACGTACTAAACGCCGATCGCGCACTCTATTTTGTCGATCTTCGCCAAGCGCTGCATTTCCAGCAGGTATTTAACTTAGCGCGCAAAGCTAACTTTGTACGCCCAGAGCTCAGCCTTGAACATATGGGTTTCGGCACCATGAATGGCGCTGATGGTCGTCCATTTAAAACTCGCTCTGGTGGCGTGGTTAAACTCGTCGATCTGCTATCAGAAGCCGATACTCGCGCACTGGAACTTGTTCGTAGTAAGAATCCTGATATGGATGAAGCTGAACTCGAGAAGATCGCTAAAGTGGTAGGCATTAGCTCTGTTAAATATGCAGACCTTTCTAAAAACCGTGCTAGTGACTATATCTTTAGCTTCGAGCAGATGCTTAGCTTCGAAGGTAATACTGCACCTTACCTACTTTACGCTTACACCCGTGTTGCAGGTATCTTTAAGCGCGCTGCAGATATTGATTTGAGCGATGCTAAGATGGTTCTAGAGCATGACAAAGAAAAAGAGCTAGGCAATAAGCTAGCGCAGTTTGGCGAAGTGCTTACTCGCATGGTAGCTAAAGGCCAACCTCATGCGATGTGTGGTTACCTATTTGAACTTGCTGGTGCTTTCTCTAGTTTCTACGAAGCTTGTCCAGTACTCGCTGCTGAAACTGAAGAGCAGAAAAAGAGCCGCCTATTGATCGCACAACTGACAGCTAAAACGCTGAAGCAGGGCCTAGATCTGTTGGGTATTGAAACCTTAGAGCGTATGTAACCAACGGTATTTCAATACAATGACAAGTCGCGATTACGCCAATAGAAAGCCCACTAAGAAAGGTCAGGCCAAATCAAGCCGTAGAAAGAGTCAAGCACCTGCTCCCAAAGGCTTTCCTCTTATCAAATTATTAGTGATAACGGCACTAACGGTTGGCTTTGCTTACTTCCTATGGAGCATCAATGGTAGCGCTGATAACACAGATAGCCCAGCTACCACTGAGGCCCCTGTCACTGAAAAAGTAGTTAAGCCTACGGTAAAGAAAGATCCTAAGGCTTTGCCGCCTAAGCCTAAAGAGGAGTGGACCTATCAGCAAGAGCTGGAAAATAAACAGGTCGAAGTTGATGTGCCACAAGAGGTAAAACCAACACGCCCTTATCAGATGCAGTGTGGCTCCTTTAGAAAGGAATCACAGGCAGAACAGATGAAGGCGGTGATTGCATTCCAGGGACTGGAAGCCCAAGTTCGCAAGGTCAAAGGTCAAAGTGGTATCTGGTATAAAGTAGTGCTCGGTCCCTATGAACGTAAACGTGCAGCAGAGAAACATCGCCATGTACTTCAAAGAGGCGGTTTGAACGGTTGTCAGATCTGGTTCTGGGAAGGAAGCTAACCGAAAAGTATCTAGAGCCTACATCTAGGCTCTAGATATTAATAATCAAGCTCACCTCATACCTCCACTCATAAACCTTATACGCAGTTTTATCCCTCTTTTCCTTGATATTTATCGAACCACCCCCATATATCTTCTATCACCCACTGACGAACACCAGTTCGTTGGTTTGAGAAGAGGATTCAGTCGTGACCACAATCGTATCAGTTCGCCGTAATAACCAGGTCGTTATCGCCGGAGATGGACAAGTATCTCTTGGTAACACAGTGATGAAGGGTAATGCTAAGAAAGTCCGTCGCCTATATCACAATAAAGTTCTAGCTGGTTTTGCAGGCGGTACCGCCGATGCTTTCACTTTATTCGAACGTTTCGAAGCCAAATTAGAGATGCATCAGGGACACCTGATGAAAGCTGCCGTTGAGATGGCAAAGGACTGGCGTAGTGACAAAATGCTACGTAAGTTAGAGGCACTTTTAGCTGTCGCTGACAGCGAATGCTCACTGATTATTACCGGTAATGGTGATGTCGTGCAGCCAGAAAATGATCTTATTGCCATCGGCTCTGGCGGAAATTTCGCTCAGTCTGCAGCCACCGCACTACTCGAGAATACTGAACTACCAGCGTTAGAGATTGCTGAAAAATCGCTAACCATTGCCGGTGATATCTGCGTGTTCACCAACCAGTTCAAAACCATCGAAGAATTAAACTACTGATCTTGAGCCGCTAACCTTACATTCGTAAGTTGCGGCTTAATTTCTATACTGATGCTATTGCATGAGGAAAGAATATGTCTCAAATGACTCCACGTGAAATTGTCCATGAGTTAGACAGTCACATTATTGGCCAACATAATGCTAAACGCTCAGTGGCCATTGCACTGCGTAACCGCTGGCGCCGTATGCAACTTGATAGCGATCTGCGTCAAGAAGTCACACCAAAGAACATTTTGATGATCGGCCCAACGGGTGTCGGTAAAACCGAAATTGCTCGCCGCTTAGCTAAGCTTGCTAAGGCTCCTTTTATTAAGGTTGAAGCAACTAAATTCACCGAAGTGGGCTATGTTGGTAAAGAAGTTGAACAGATCATTCGCGATCTAACGGACTCAGCAATCAAGTTGACCCGCGAAGAGCAGATGAAAAAGTGCAAATTCAAAGCTGAAGAAGCTGCTGAAGAACGCATTTTAGATGCTCTGCTACCTAAGCCTAAAGAGGATTGGGACAGCGAAACTAAAGACGATAGCGGTACTCGTCAAATCTTCCGTAAAAAATTACGTGAAGGCCAGCTAGATGATAAAGAGATTGAGATTGACGTCTCAGCACCTCAAGTCGGCATCGAAATTATGTCTCCTCCAGGCATGGAAGAGATGACGAACCAACTACAGAGCATGTTTCAAAACATGGGGCCTGGTGATAGCAAGCGTCGTAAACTGCCAATCAAAGAAGCCTACAAGCTGATGATTGAAGAGGAAGCGGCGAAACTTGTTAATCAGGACGACCTAAAAGAGCAAGCTATTGAGCTCGTAGAACAGCACGGAATTGTCTTCTTAGACGAGATAGATAAGATCTGTAAGCGCGGTGAAAGCTCAGGTCCTGATGTCTCACGTGAAGGCGTACAGCGTGATCTACTACCTTTAGTCGAAGGCTGTACGGTTAACACTAAGCATGGCATGGTTAAAACTGACCATATTCTGTTTATCGCCTCTGGTGCATTCCAGATGTCTAAACCATCAGACCTTATTCCAGAGCTACAGGGCCGTCTACCTATACGTGTAGAGCTTGAAGCCCTTACCGCAGATGATTTTAAGCGTATTTTGACAGAGCCACACGCATCACTTACTGAACAACATGTAGCGATGATGGGTACCGAAGATGTCACAATTGAATTTACTGAAGATGGGATTGAGAGCATAGCGCAAGCTGCGTGGCAGGTGAATGAACGCACTGAAAACATTGGTGCTCGTCGTTTACATACTGTGATGGAAAAGCTAACTGAAGAACTTTCTTACGAGGCTTCAGATAAATCTGGTAGTACCTTTGTTATCGACGCTAAATATGTAAGTGATCACTTAGATAATTTAGTGCAAGACGAAGATCTCAGTCGATTTATTTTATAACCTAACCATCCTTTTGGGCTCACTCAACAGTCACGAACTAACATAAAGCTAGGTTAGTTCGTGACTATTATCGCACCACCTATTCCCCCCCCCTCAAAGTATCTCTCTTGAAGAGCAATTGATTTAGTTCAATTTTCCTTTTCAAAATATCACTAATTCTATGAGCTCAACTATAGTTAAGTAGAAAAAATACGCGACGATATGAAAGCATAGGGATTATGTATGGATACCATCTCCAATTTAACTGTGAGACAGAAGCTATTGCTTGGGTTTGGCTTAGTGATCGCTATCTTTATTATCAGCTCAAGTATCGTCTATTTACAGATTGTAAGTATCAATACGACACAGGCTAGGCTGCTAGAACTCAGAACCCCAACAGTTCAAGCAGGCTTGAAACTAGAAGCCTCTATAACACAAACATTATCAGGTTTAAGAGGCTACCTGATTCTGGGTGGAGATCCTCAAAAAGCCAAACTCTTTAAGAATGAACGGGCGAAAGGCTGGGAGATGCTAGAGCAGTCTCTCTCGACTATGGAGCGTTTTGCAGAAAATTGGACAGTTCCAGAAAATATCAATCGCCTCAATCAGATGAAAACTGCGATTAGAGAATTTAAACAGGCCCAGCAACAGATTGAAGATATTGCCCATACAGATAAGAACATTCCCTCATTTAACCTTCTTCTCACTAAAGCAGCTCCCACAGCAACTAAGACATTAGCAACACTCACAGCAATCATTGAAAGTGAGATGCTAAACTCAAGCGACATTGAACATAAGCAGTTACTGAAAGTTTTAGCCGACAGCAGAGCGGCATTTGCTATGAGCTTAGCAAATATTCGTGCTTACCTGCTTTCAGGCGATCCCAAGTTTAAGGATAAATACCTCAATTTAGAGAATAGAAGCAATAAATTACAACAAGATATTCAGCTTTTATCCAATTTGATGTCTACTGACCAACTGCAGTTATGGGAGCAATTCACACAGTTTAGAGCTGACTTTACTCCATACGTCAAAGAGATGTTTGACTCCCGTAGTAGTGCTAAGTGGAATATAGCCAACCATTGGCTAGGTACCCTAGCAGCGCCAAAAGCGAGAGAGATAAAAAGTATTTTAGAGGAGATGAGAACCTCCCAGGCAACCCTGTTCAAAGCCGATCAACAAAGCCTAGTTGAAGCTAGTGATACCTTAAGTTTTATTCTACTTCTATCAAGCATACTCACAATCATCATGGGTAGTATTATTGCGATAATCATTAGTCGCTCTGTTACACAGCCCCTGGGAGGAGAACCCTCAGAGATGGTTGAAATAGCCAATAGCATAGCCCAGGGAGATTTAGACATAAACTTTAGCCATACTTCTAATGCACAAGGTTTGTACCTATCAATGCATAAAATGCACACAAAATTAAAAGAGCTAGTAAGTAGTATCTCCACAGCTTCTAAGCAGTTAACTGACACCGCGCTACAAACATCAGAAATGTCAGAGCAGACCAATAATAACGTTCAAGAACAATTCCAACAAACTGAACTCGTTGCCACGGCCATTGAGGAGATGACCGCAACCGTCAATGAAGTTAGCGTCAATGCTTCTAGCTGCCTAGGCGTGATACAAGATTCAGAAGTCACGATTAAAGAAGGTCAGAAAAATGTCCAACAAACCGTCAGAAATGTAGAGAAACTATCCAATGATATTAATGACGCTACTAAGGTTATTCTCTCCTTACAGGAAAAAAGCTCAACCATTAGCTCAGTTTCTGAGGTCATAGGCAGTATTGCAGAACAGACTAACTTACTCGCTTTAAATGCTGCTATTGAAGCTGCAAGGGCTGGTGAACAAGGAAGGGGATTTGCCGTAGTTGCTGACGAAGTACGTGCTCTAGCTTCTAAAACCCAAGAGTCTATATCTAGCATCAACTCCGTCATTCTCGATCTACAACAAAGTGCAGATGAAGCAGCTAAAGCAATGCACTCAAGTCAAACAAGTGCTGAAAGTACAATTTCTGAAGCGAGGGGTTCTGGTGAGTCCCTTGCAAAAATAGCAGGTTCAAGCCAACAGATCGTCGATATGGCCAGCCAGATATCTGTAGCATCTGAGGAGCAAGCCAGTGTTACACTAGATATAAGCCAGAATATTCAGATGATCAGGAATGGGGCAGAGCAGACCTCTATAGGTGCATCAGAAATGGTAAAAACCAGTGAGCACCTATCGACTCAAGCAAATGATTTGAAGTCTATGATAGCTTCATTTCGTTATTAATGATTACTCATAGCAGGTGAGATGAATTAGAAACTAAAATAATACCAATTGGTATTATTGCACTTAGTTTTGATCAATATTTGGGATTTACTCACCTAAAAGCGCTACTCTACTGGCACGTTTTTATTTTATCAGGTTAACTATGAATAACTCTGAAACGCCTCAAGTCACTGCACTCAAGCTGAAGAAAAAATCTCGATTACTCGAAGTCACATTTGATGATGGCCAGACCTTTCAACTCAGTTGTGAAATGCTTCGTGTCCACTCGCCTTCTGCAGAGGTACATGGCCACGGCAACCCAGTGTTAGTCACTCACAAGAAAAACGTTAACATTACCGCCCTCGATCCGGTCGGTAATTATGCCGTTAAAATCACCTTCGACGATGGTCATAATACCGGTCTATTTTCGTGGAAGGTACTACATGACCTTGGTACACACCAAGTTGATCTGTGGGAAAAATATCTCGCAAGGTTACGTGCAGAAAAAGCGAGTCGTGAGCCTTTAATCGACATGGCTGTAAAATACCATAACTAATTGAATACGTTAGATCCTAGGTACTAGCTCCTAGGATCTGGTTTTATTAATCTTTATTGAAGTTTGTGTTTGCGTATTTACATTTAGAGTAAAAATATCTGGCCTTGAATAATGGCCTACAACATCTAGCACTCGCTTAGCTAAAGCAGCCTGCTGTAAATCGATGTCACCATAGAGTATCCCCTTCTGCTTTCTTAATGGCCCTGCCACTATTTCACCACCTGGTGCCACAATCACTGAGTCCCCAGGATTAATCCATTCATCAGTTTCAGGGTACAAGCTATCCTTCTCAGGAAAATCCTCCGGCAGATCGCTACGCTCTAAAGCTACTCCGCAACAAAGCACCCAACAGCGCCCCTCTCTCGCAATATGTTGCATAGTGCCAAGCCAAGCATCACCGCTATCGTAAGTTGGCGCAATATAAACCTCTACACCTTGAGAGTAGAGAGTATACCTAGCTAACGGCATATAGTTCTCCCAGCACAGCAAGGTACTGAGCCTCCCCACGGGAGAGTCTATCACTCTTAAGCTAGAGCCATCACCAAAGCCCCATACCATACGTTCGGGGTTAGTAGGCATCAGCTTTCTATGACGATTGAGCAGCTTTCCCTCTTCAGAAATCACCACTGCAGTGTTGTAGAGTGTGGCCCGGCTTTGCTCTGTTCCCCTCTCATTCAAGCCACAGACTACCGTCACTTGATGCTTTTTAGCGGCCTCACATAATGGGGCTAATTCACCAGCTTCAATATTGACTGAACTATCGAGTAATCGCTTATGTAATGCCTCATTTGTTCCCCAGTCTCCCCCCGGCCTTAAACGCCATATCCAAGCTGGATATCCAGAGATAAAAGCTTCAGGGAAAATGACCAACTTAGCTGCACAGGAGGCAGCCTCTTGAATGAGTTGAACCGCTTTTAGTAGGGTTTTTTCACGATTTAATACTATTGGGGACTCTTGAACTATGGCGACTTTAGACATATCAATTACTTCCGTCTGCAAAACTGGCTCTAAAAAATCTTATTAAATTAAAGCTAGACGAAAGGGGCTATAAAGCCAGTCTTTAGCGCATTGAGCTACTAGTCTGTTTTTTCTATAGTGATCGTTAGATTTTTAGTGTCACTGGCAAACCACTTCTGCACATAGATAGTGCCTAACACTGGAGCCTGACCAGGCTCTGGGAGCTCTTGATAACGGACACTATTTTTAGTCTCTTTTTCATATTCAAACTTAATGGTTTTCTGGGTCACTGTTTTCTCTCACTGCTGACGCGTACTTAGCTAAACATTTTGATAAACTATCATGCCAACAACTTAAATGCAGCCACCATGTCTAAGCTCAAACCTGATGTTAAGATTATTTATAGCGGTATTTTTACCAAGTGGAATGAACATGAAGATGAGCTACCGAGACTAACAAAAGCGACCCTTCACGTACCTGCGGAAATAGACATTGAATTTGGCTTTATTGCCCAGATAAAAAAAGCCAAAAATCAGAAGTTAAGATACTGCATCTACCATCCAGATATCCCAGATGATGACGGTAATATACGCCCGCCTTTCGATGGCGAGGTATTTATAAAAGAAAATGATTGGAAGTTTTACCTTGGCGATACAATTTGGGCCCCTGAGCACAATAAGCTTGGTAAGTGGCGTATGACATTAGAGATTAAAGGAAAAGTCATCGCAGAAAAGACCTTCAAGGTACATATGCAAGAGGAGCAAGATCAGATCTCCGCCTTTTGGAAACGAAGAGGCTTGTGACCTCTAACAGTGAAATAAATGCCTCTCGAAAGTAATCCATTTGAGAGGATATTAACCCTAATTAAACCAACTTAGCTTCACGTTTACCCTGCATATTTCCAGCGAATCCTCATAAGCAATTTCCGCCAGTTATGCTTAACTTAATAAACTGCTTAAAGCGTTACGACTGCAGTCATTTTCTTAAGTAATTGCCGCTAATGCACGATATGAGAAAGGAAATACGATGAACCTCACCATTGCTCAACGCTTATATGCAGGTTTCGGTATCGTCATTCTGTTGATGATCTTAATCTCTATCACTACTTGGACAAATAGCAATCAAATAAGAGCAATCTCCACAGAAGTAGAGATGGATGATGTGCCAGGCGCAATCCTATATCTCCAAGTACTCGATGAAGTTGGTGACATGCAGTCCAGTGTTCTCGAGTACCTCACCGGAGAAACTGATGAGGTGGCCAACTTTGAAGAGAACTATGCAGAGTTTAATACCTTTTATAACAAGCTTAGACCGTTGGAATCTGCCAAACAAAGTGACATTGATAAGATGGACACCATCAAAAGCTTGGTAGATGAATACGCCATGCGTACTCGAAGAGATATATTCCAGCGCTATAACCCAGATACCGAAGCTTGGGCATTTGAGGTAATAAAAACGTTAGAGTCGACAGTGGGTGTTGAACTGGAAAACCTGTTAGATACGTTAAAACAGGAGGAGTACGAGGATGCCCTTCAGTCCACCGACCTTGAAGAGTCACTTCAAGATGACCTTCCCGGCGTTCGCCTTTATCTGGAGCTCATCGATGAAGCTGGCGACATGCTAGCCTCAGTCACAAGTTTCGCCGCAGGAGATACCAGCAAAAAAAACGCTTTCGATAAAGATGCCGAATCGTTTGTTAATTACTTAAACCAATTAAGGCCTCTGGAGCAAAAACCTGCAGAGCTTAAAAATTTAGAAAAGATTGAGCAGCTTTATAACAAGCTTAAATCTGACTCTTATCAAATTTTTGAACGCTTCGATCCTACGGGGCGCGCATCGGCATTAAAAGCCATTGATGATATGGAGCACTCGCTGTTTGAGAAAGTGGAAGAGATATTGGACTCTTCGGCAAGTGAAGAGCAAACGGATGCCACAAACGCGCTAGAGGAAACCTTACACCTGCTCGACAGCATGATTTTCACCCTCATTGTCGCTACAGTTATTGGTGTATTGTTAGCAGCCATTATCTCTTATCTGCTTGCGACTAGCATCAAGAAGCGCTTAGGCGAAGTGCTTACTTTAGCGAACCAGATTAGCCAAGGCGACCTCACCTCTCAACCTATTACTGACACACGCCCGGATGAGATAGGTAACTTAGCTTCAACCATGAATATCATGACCGATTCTCTCAATGAACTACTCAGAGAGATAAACTCAGTGGCTGCGACAGTAGCAAATTCATCATCTGATATCCAAAGTGCGACCCTAGAGTCAGCAGCCAGTTGTAATGAACAGGTGCATCGAACGACGGCAATAGCAACGGCTGCTGAAGAGATGTCAGCCACAGTGTCTGAAGTCGCTCAACAAAGCGCACAGGCGTCAACTAATGCAACTGAATCTGGAGAGCTGGCTCAAGAGGGAGGTGACATAGTTAAGCAAACTGTCGACGGCATAAACCGCTTGTCAGAGATGGTCACCGATGCGGCAGCGACAGTGGATCAACTGGGTACTCGCAGTAATGAGATAGGCGATGTGATTCAGGTTATTGATGGCATCGCTGAACAGACCAACCTGTTAGCGCTAAATGCGGCTATTGAGGCTGCCCGAGCAGGCGAGCAGGGGCGAGGATTTGCCGTGGTGGCTGATGAAGTCAGAACACTGGCAAGCCGAACGAGTGAAGCGACACAGGAGGTCGCCAAGTCCATAGGCGCGATTCAAGCCGATACTAAGGTAGCGATTGCCAGCATTACCGAGGGTACTGAACAAGCACATAGAAGTGTGGAGTTAGCAAAAAAAGCCGGCGAGTCCCTCGACACCATAGTCGATGGTGCCAGTGGCTTGGCAGCTATGATCACCTCAATCGCCACAGCAACAGAGCAGCAATCTGTCACCACTAATGAGATAGCAAAAGATGTCACCTCTATCAGAGAGTCATCAAATGAGGTGCTAGAGATCTCTAATCAGACATCTGAAAAGGTCCAAGGGATGAGTTCACAGGCAGTGCAACTCGAACAGCTGGTCAGTCGATTTAAACTCAGATAGGTGAGCGGGTTTTAAATTTTGGCCCCCATGATTCACTCTACAGGCATACGAAAAAGCCCCTAGCCCTCTTTATTATTAGAAGTGCCAGGGGCTTCATCTGAATCTTGGCTGAAATGAATGCGGAGAGATAGCTTACTTGAAACAATAGGAACCCTATATTAATGAGCTACAAACCTGCTTGTAACTATTAACTGCTTTAAACGAAAAAAGGCTCATCACTATCCCTAATAAGAAGTGATGAGCCTTTCGATTTTATATACGAAAAAGCCCCTAGCATTTCTGCTAGGGGCTTCATCTGAATGTGGCGGAGAGATAGGGATTTGAACCCTATATTAATGAGCTACAAACCTACTTGTAACTATTAACTGCTTTAAACGAAAAAAGGCTCATCACTATCCCTAATAAGAAGTGATGAGCCTTTCGATTTTATATACGAAAAAGCCCCTAGCATTTCTGCTAGGGGCTTCATCTGAATGTGGCGGAGAGATAGGGATTTGAACCCTAGATGGGCTACAAACCCATGCCGGTTTTCAAGACCGGTGCATTCGACCACTCTGCCATCTCTCCGAACGCCGCTGATAATAGGGATTGTTGACCTTGATGTAAAGAGCTAAATTGCATGACTGGACAAGAAAACATCATAAAACGCAATAAACCCTTAAAAAAGGGCTTAACTGCTGCTTTTTCGGCTCTTTATATTTATTTTAACTCACTAGCGTTATTTACTGTCCACAGTTAACAGTAGATTTTGCAACTCAGATAATGAGCCCACTTGATAATGAGGAGTTATGCCTTCAGGTATAGCTTGGCCATCACTGTTAAGCCAGCACGTATCAAAACCTGCATTTAACCCGCCTTGAATATCTGAATGTGGGTTATCCCCAACCATTAAAACCTTTTCCCTTACAGGGTTGTTCATATGACCTAGAGCATGCTCAAAAATGGCCACATCAGGTTTAGCAACTCCAACCTCCTCAGAGATAACAACAGGAGAGAAGCTCTGCAATAAACCGGTTCGCTCTAATCGAATTGTTTGCAACTCAGTAAAGCCATTGGTAATGATCCCCATTTGAACTTTACCAGTTAGTGCCTCGATGAGCTCTTTGGCACCTGGTAGCAAGCTACAAATATCCGCCATCGCCGCTAAAAAACCGCTATTAAGGTGCTGAGTCGGCACTGATAACTTCTCGGCCCAAGACTGAAAACGGGTATTTTGCAGTTCACACGCCGATATCTTACCGTCTTGATAATCGACCCATAACGGTTTATTCACCTCCTGATAGATCTTAAAGTCAGATAAAGAGAAATCGACATCAAATCTTGAAAACATCAGCTGTAAACCTTTAAAGGCGTCAAAATGAAACAAGGTTTCATCAGCATCAAATAAGATCCATTGGTACTTCATTATTTTCTTGTGCTCCTAATAATACCGATTGATATAAACAAAACATTGTTTGTGCGCCGACAATAATCTTCCGATTCATTAGTGTCAAACATCCTCAAGAACTTATCCCACAATCACAATTCCCCCTGTTACATCTGCTTACTTTTATTACACATTAATTAAGCCCTTAAAATGAACCTATAAGCCAAACCTGTAGTCATAAGTTGTGCAGCGAACAGCTAGCAATATGAAATTTATAGGGAATGAATAGATGATCAATGGATTACTCAAGTTACTAAAACAGAACCGCTCTTTCTTACTCTTTGTGGCCTTGATGCTGGTATTTAGAAGCGCTGTGGCCGATTGGAACTCAGTCCCCACAGGCTCTATGAAGCCTACTATTCTTGAAGGTGACAGGCTCTTGGTTAATAAGATGGCTTACGATATACGCCTGCCTTTCACCCATATCTCCTTGGTCAAGATGGCGGACCCCGCTCGAGGAGAGATCATCATTTTCGACTCAGTCAAGGCTGACAAAAAATTAGTAAAGCGTGTCATTGGTATTCCAGGTGATATCGTCGAAATGCGACAAAATACACTTTACATCAATGGCAAGGCGCTGAGCTACGAGCGACAAGACAAGCTAGCTTCCAAAACCGATAGCATAGAGAGGCTATTAGGCGTCGACCATATGGTTAGAACCCACGACACTCCTTCTCGACTTGCTAGCTTTGGCCCAGTACGTGTACCAGATAATGCCTATCTAGCACTGGGAGATAATCGCGATGCCAGCGCTGACTCTCGGGTTATAGGTTTTGTGCCCAGAACTGAGATCACAGGTAGAGCTAAGACAGTTGCTTTCTCCAATGACGTTGATAATTATTACCTATTTAGGCCAGAGCGGTTTATGCACACTCTCTAGAGGGAATAAAGCTGCAAAACTTGAGCGCGGGTTCAGTTTTGTTTATGTCATGGGCTTGGGATAATACCAGTTGCATTAAACATCTGGTCAACTCCTTAATCGAATTGGTATTAATGCCGAAATTTGCTATTTTAATGCCACTTTCTATTAAATGGATTTGCGATGAAGCAGCTCATTTCCGCCTCACTCCTCTCTTTGACCCTTATCATCTCAGGTTGTGCATCGACAACAGATAGTAAACACCTTGAGTACCTTACTTATGTAGAAGCGGGACAGCTGGTTCCAGTGACTGAATTTACCGATATTCAAGGTAATTTGATTGATCTTAACCAGTCGAGTAATGCCAAATTAATAGTGCTATTTGCAACTTGGTGTCCAGACTCCCAACGCGCGATGAAAGCCCTAGAGGCATCAGATCTCAACCTTGATCCAAATGTAGATATCATCGCGATAGGCCGCGAAGATAATAGAGAGGCGTTAGACAAGTTTGCTACTGATTATGAGATAAACTTCCCCTTGATTGCCGATACCGATAGAAGCATCTACGCTAAGTTTGCCAACGCAGGAGTGCCTAGGCTTATCTTGCTAGATGCTAAAAATACTGTTGTTAAGACCATAATCGGCGAAGGTGAAAACCCTTTAGCTGAAATACAGTGGTAACAATTCAAGCAAGATTAGGAATAACACCTATCAGCTATTCTTGTGGGCAACCTGTATTGATAAAGGGCAGGTTTGATTGCTGAAAAGTACTTTAAAGTGCGCTTGCTGCATGGTGCGGTATTGACAGATAAGCACAGTGCCATCGATTTCTGATTTTACCAACGATGCTGTCACCGCAGTATGATTAGACGCAAATGCCAAGCTAGTAGAGAAGATAAATGAACAGGCTATCACCACTGTTTTTTGGATTAGGTTAGGCATCATGTTTTTTATCATTCAGTCATCCTTTTGTACTAGTAACGCAGTAGAACACTGCATACGGTATACTCTACCAGAACAAGCTGAACGGCTACTTAACACTCTAGGTATAACACCCTAGGCATAACAGGACGTTAGCGTGCTTATTTCGTTATAAATTCATTGATGATCTCAGCAAGATGGTTAACACCTGACTCCATTTTCTCATTCCATGGCAGAGCAAAAGTAATTCTGAAATAGCTGTCGTAATTAGATGTAAATGAAAACATAGCCCCAGGAGCAATCGAGAGCTTTTGCTGGATAACCAATGACCACAAGGCTTCAGCAGATCTTCCTTCTGGCAATTTAAACCAGATACAGGGCCCACCCGTTGGCTCACTCATATACACAGAGTCATCAATTCGCTCATCCAGTAAACGTTTTGTTTTTTGATAATTGATATTCATCTGCGCCCTGAGCTTACCTGTCAGCGTATGATACTCCCCTGATGACAAGAGGTTAGCCACCATATACTGCAGTGCAATACTCGGCTCTTCGCTAAGAATTTGTTTAGCAAACTGGCATTGATCAAAGGTATTAATACACAACAGATAACCTAAACTTATGGCTGGTGAAATAGTGTCATAAAAATCACCTATGCTAATAACACTACAAGAGGAAGTTTCTGCCACTAAACTCGCGATAGTGACAGGGCGAGAAGCACCAAAGTATAGCTCACCACGATCATACTCAATCAAGGTGACATCATGATCTTCAGCCCAATTAATCAGCGACTTTTTTTCCTCAACGGACAATACCCGGCCAGTAGGATCGGCAAAGTTTGGATTCACCAGATAAGTATCAAAAGGCTGCTCTTGATATGCTTTTGAAAGCAATGCCAGCTCACTTTTGTAACTCACTTGCATGGGAACTTCTATCACATCGGCATTAAACTGCTTTAGGATCGCCTGAAAGAAAAACGATACTGGCGACTCAACCGCCACCGTTTTTCCTATCGCTTTTGCGGCAGTCAATGCCAACAGTAGCCCCTCTTGCCTACCGTTAGTCACCAAAACTCGCTCTTTAGCAAAAACTTGACCCGAACGTAACAGATGACGACAAATTTCATGCCTTAGCTCTTTGAGTCCCTCGATAGGATCTTGCATCAAGAGTTTATAGGGGCGGTGCTTTATAACCTGCTTGTGTAAGCGATTAAGCACCAACTCTTGATCAATAACGGTGCAAGGCGCTGTACATGAAAGTGGCAAAATATCAGGGTCGTTAAACGAGTATTGCACTGCATTGGCTAAATCAAGCTGAGCATGAACCCGATTAATACGAGCGCCATAGTCAGGCGGAGACACCATGCGCTTTTTAACGACAAAATAGCCGCGTTTAGGCACTGAGTGTATCCAACCTTGCCGCTCCAACTCATGGTATGCCTGACTCACAGTCGATATCCCAACACCTTTATCCCTTGCGTAGCACCTGACAGACTCAAGCTTATTACAGCCAATAGCCTCAGAATAGATGCCCGCCTCAATCCCACGAATAATCTCATCAACGATCTGCTTATACTTAAATTTAGCCACGGCATCACCATCTGTATTGGTTTTTATAACTATTAACTGTATCTGTTTTGGGTTTAAGGCTCCATATAAAGTAAAAGCCAATACAGTTAGTCATGAAATTTAAAATAGAAAATGAAGGTGAGTGAAGAATGAGTAGAGTCATAACCCAGACAGAGCGCCTCATCATTCGAGAGTTTAATCTCGATGATGCCAAAGCCGTTTATCAATTTAATGCCCCCGAAGAGGTCAACAAATTTACTGGTGATGCAGGCAAGTGTAGCAACATTAAAGATGCTGAATACATCATCAGTAACATCTGGCTAAAAGAGTATAAACAGTTCGGTTATGGTCGTTGGGCCGTGGTACTAAAAGCGACCAATGAGGTCATTGGATTTTGTGGTTTTAAAAATGATGCCCATATCAAGGCCGTTGATATTGGTTACCGCTTTCACCCTACTCACTGGGGTAAGGGCTATGCCACAGAGTCGAATCAGGCCTGTATCGAATATGCAAAACAGCATATGGCGCTTGATCGAGTTGTCGGTGATGCAGTAGCTGAGAACTTAGGTTCTATTAAGGTGTTAACAAAGTTAGGCATGCGCTATCACAGCCAATACCAAGAAGATGAATTCACCATACATCGATATGAAATCTTCTTAAAAAGCTAAGCCAATACGATAAAAAGGGGTTGTGATGGAGCCGTTTCCTAAGCTAGAAACCACAAGGCTATTATTGAATGAAACCACGCTGGCAGATACAGACTCAGTGTTTGCCCTGCTGAGCAATCCACGCGTGCTCACATACTACGATATTGAACAGTTCCAAGAGATAGACCAAGCAGCCTCCTTGATTAATTCAGATGCTGGTAAATACGCTAAGGGCTTGATGCTCAGATGGGCAGTTAGACAAAAAGAGAGTAGCAAGTATATTGGTGGCTGCGGTATTAATCGGTTTGAAGCGGACCGACATACGGCAGTCATTGGTTATGAGTTCTGCCCAAGCACATGGGGAAAAGGGTTTGCCACTGAATCCCTTCAAGCTGTCATTGAGTTCTGCTTCTCTACTCACTGCCCGCAACATGTTAATCGTATAGAAGCGTACACTATGACTGGTAACCACGCCTCTGAGGCCATACTAGGCAAACTTGGTTTTAGCCGGGAAGGACTGTTAAGGCAGCATAGCTTTTGGAAAGGCAGCTATCATGACTTAACACTGTTCTCGATACTAAGAGACGAGTTTAATCACTGATAATCACTTATTAAGCTCAACAAGGTCATCGATCATAGCAACCATACGGCCAATTTCAGGTTTAGTGATAGTGTCGTTAGCCCCTAGCTGCAGCGCCTTTTGACGGTTCCCCTCACTCATCAAAGAGGAGAACATAACTATCGGCGTCTGTGCATAGTGGCTGCTATCCCGCAGTCGCTTCAGCAGGTGTAGCCCATCCATTCTTGGCATCTCCACATCTGACACGATTGCATCAACAAAATTTTCGACAGAGCCTCCCTCCTCCTCTGCCAGACGAACAAAGTCTTCAAGGATCTCAAGCGCATCCTGACCGTCTTTGGCATCTAAGATGTTATAGCCCGCAGACTGAAGCGTTTTTTCAATCATCTTACGAATAAAGGCAGAATCATCGACAACCATCACGGTTTTAGCTTGCCGCTTGGCAAGCATATTGTCATTAATCACCACGCTCTTATCTTGAGTTACATCATATTTATCCATGCTCAATTCAGGATTAATATCGGCGATGATCTTCTCAAAATCTAAGATCATTATCAGGTGACCATCTCGTCTTACGACCGCCACCACGCAATCTTGCTCTCCAGCCTCTAAAAACTGACTCGGCGACTCAACCTGCTCCCAGGAAACACGATGAATACTCAATACGGTATCGACTAAAAAACCGTTAATCATCTTATTAAAATCAGTCACTATCACGATTTTATTGGTCAAGTCATCACAGGTTGGGATCCCCAGCCAGCTAGCTAGATCCACTAAAGGGATGAGGTTATCTCGCAAGGAGAAGACACCCACCATATGTGCCTGGGCATTAGGGTAATCTTCAGTTTCAGGAACCCTTATGACCTCACGCACTTTGGCGACGTTGATGCCATAGTGACAGACTTTATGGCCACCATTAGGTAAGGTTTTATGAAGGTGAAACTCAATAATTTCGAGTTCATTTGTACCACTTTCAGTAAGGATCTCTGATTTTTTGATGTCATTCATACTCAAAGGTGCCATGTCGCTAAAGAGATTAGCGCTAAAGAGAAATAGCTCTCAATAAAAGAAGCGCCAACTATGAGTATAGGAAGGGATTTACGCTTAGTATATTAATCAGCCAGGAAGGAAGTTTAAAAGGACCAAATATATAAAGAAGCACCAATACCACTTGATGCCTCTTTGGTTATCATTAGAAATGAATTGATTACAATTAGAGCCTCTAATGGTGAGAGCAACAGACCAGCTTATATGAGTTAATTAAGTTTTTGGTAGGCCTCGCTGCCCCAATCGAAAATATACTCGACCCCTTGCCATTCATAGATGGTGCGTCCATCCCTTTGCATAACACGCGCATTTGCAGGCAAGCTCTTCAATCCAGATGCGTATTGCACACTAGTTGTGACTCGCTTAGGTGCTTCAAGGGTGTTAGGTGGAGTCGATGCTTTCGGCGTTGAACAGCGCTGGTAGCGATAATCATTATACCTGTCATAGCGATAGGGATAGCGCCAGCTATTACGCCAATAGGGGCGATACCAAGGCCGATTCCAATAGTAGTTATGGTTATTCCAGTAGGGGGAGCCAGTACTAACACCCACTCCCCAGCGCCAACCACTATTGTAATTGGAATAGTTATGCCCCCAGCTACTGCTCCAGCTCGGTTGCACCCACACATTACTGCTCCAGTTGAAGCGATCTGAGGCTTGCGAGTCAAAGCTAGAGAGCAGCAACAAACCAGACAAGAGCAAACTTATGCCAATTCGATTTAATTGATTCATCTTACCTCCTCTCATAAGCGTTTTATTGCGCCTCAACCTTAAACCTAACCCCATATTACTCCTATTTACAGCAAGAAGTAATTTACCTCTATCTTATCTATTTTTTGTCTCTTCATTAATCGCCCTATTCTCGTCCTAAGCAGTTAAACATACGTACGAAAAATGCTATAGTGCGCGCCATATCACATTTTTATAGCAGCGACTATCAATGAGTTTTAAGGATCTACGTAGTTTTATAAGCCACCTAGAAGCCAATGGTGAACTTAAGCGGATCAGCCACCCAGTCGACCCTCATCTTGAGATGACTGAGATCGCCGATCGTGTGCTTCGTGCCAAGGGCCCAGCTCTGTTATTCGAAAACCCAGTCGGTAACGAGATGCCTGTACTAGCCAACCTGTTTGGTACACCAAAGCGGGTTGCTATGGCATTGGGTAAAGAAGATCCCCTCGCCCTACGTGAAGTGGGTGAGTTGCTTGCCTTTTTAAAAGAGCCTGAACCTCCTCGCGGCTTTAAAGATGCTATTTCGAAAATTCCTATGTTCAAGCAAGCCTTGAATATGCCACCTAAGACTGTGCGTAACCCACCTTGTCAAGAGGTGGTAAAGACAGGTGATGAGGTGGATCTGACTAAGCTTCCAATACAGCACTGCTGGCCTGGCGATGTCGCGCCTTTGGTTACTTGGGGATTGACCATTACCAAAGGGCCACGACAGAAGCGTCAGAATTTAGGTATCTATCGCCAGCAGTTGCTGGGCAGAGATAAACTCATCATGCGTTGGCTCGACCATCGTGGTGGTGCGCTAGATTTTAAAGATTTTAAAGAGAAACACCCAGGTGAACGCTACCCAGTGGTCGTGGCTTTAGGCTCAGATCCTGTCACCATATTAGGCGCTGTTACCCCAGTACCGGACTCCATGAGTGAGTATGCCTTTGCAGGCCTACTTCGCGGCGAGCGCACCGAAGTCTGTAAGGCCATTAGCTGTGACTTAGAGGTCCCTGCCACCAGCGAAATCATCTTAGAGGGCTATATTGACCCTGACGAGATGGCTGAAGAGGGCCCCTATGGCGATCATACTGGCTATTATAACGAGACAGACTCTTTCCCTGTGTTCACTGTGACTCATGTGACTCACAGAAAAGATGCTATCTACCACAGCACTTACACAGGCCGTCCGCCTGATGAGCCTGCCATGTTAGGTGTGGCATTGAACGAAGTGTTTGTGCCAATTCTGCGTAAGCAGTACCCAGAGATCATCGACTTTTACCTGCCACCAGAAGGCTGCTCTTACCGGATGGCGGTCATCTCTATTCGCAAGCAGTACCCAGGTCATGCTAAGCGAGTGATGATGGGCGCTTGGTCTTTCCTGCGTCAGTTTATGTATACCAAATTTATTGTGGTAGTCGATGAAGATGTTGACTGCCGTGATTGGAATGATGTGATCTGGGCGATTACCACGCGTATGGATCCTAAACGCGATACCGTCATGATAGAGAACACGCCAATTGACTATCTGGATTTTGCTTCTCCAGTAGCGGGGCTAGGCTCAAAAATGGGCATGGATGCAACCAATAAATGGGAAGGCGAAACCGATCGCGAATGGGGAACCCCAATCGTAATGGATCAAGCCGTTAAAGATAAAGTTGACGCTATTTGGGCTGACTTAGGCATAGACAGCTAGACTTAGTAAGCTAGACATAGCGAGCTAACTACATATAGAAGGCTGCACCAAATCAACAAGATTTATCGCTTTGGCGCAGCTTAACACTGACTTTTGTACTCAAATTTGTGTACTTAACACTTTGTATTTTAATAGACAGTAAAACTCCCATAGAGGAGTTCGAAAAGGACGTTAGATGAACACCATAAGCTGTAAAATCGAAACTGTTAGCCCATTCAATGATGCGGTTTATCAAATCATTCTAAAACCTGAAACAGCGTTCGATTTCAACGCAGGTCAATATCTCTGCGTCGTTATGGGCGAGAAAGACAAGCGTCCATTTTCAATCGCCTCAGCACCAGACTCAGAACATATCGAGCTGCATATTGGCGCTGCTGTTAGCGAAAGCTACCCTATGCAAGTCGTTGAACGCATGAAAGACTGCATGGCCAATGATGGATCTATTGAGATTGAAGTTCCTGGCGGCGAAGCTCATCTAAGACATGAGAGTAAGCGTCCAAGATTATTGATCGCTGGTGGCACAGGTTTCTCCTATATCAAGAGTATTGTCGAGCACCAGATAGCCCTTGGCCAAAAGGTTGAAACCACACTTTACTGGGGTTGTCGCAATGCCGATGCCATGTATTACCAGTCAATCGCTCAAGAATGGCATGAAGCCCATCCATGGCTGCATTTTGTTCCCGTACTTGAGGAAGCTGGTGGAGATTGGAAAGGTAAGAAGGCTAACCTACTTGCTCAAATCAAAGCTGACTTTGTTAGTCTAAATGGCTATGACATCTATATTGCTGGACGTTTCGATATGGTGGGTGCAGCTCGTGAACAGTTCCGCGAGATGGGCATTGATGAACCGCATCTCTATGGCGATGCGTTCGCGTTTATCAAATAGAGGTTAACGATTAGGTTCTTGGCTCTAAGTTCTAGGAACTCGAGCCTTGAACCTAGAGCCATCTTTTATCCAAGCTTAAATCTGCACCTTGTCGTACTTATACCAGGCAACGGTATTCCCCAGTAGCGGGACTATCCAAACCGCTGTTTCTTTGTCCTTGTACAGGCGATAAAAGTAGAGATCTTCTTCAATAATCTCATGCTTTCTGATCTCACGATAAAATGGCATCGCCGCTGAGCTGACCTTGTCTGGCTTGATTAGCTGCTTTTGTGACACCTTAACCTGAAACACATCCACATCTAACTCACCTATCTGCTCTCTGTGCTGAGTAAAGTGTCCCTTAACCTTGTACTTGATTGGTGTAGTCAAACAACCTTCATCCGTTACACAGGCTGCCGAGTAAAACTTACCACTGTTATCGTCTTCATAGATCAGCGACAGGCTGATATCAGAACGGACCAACATCTCCCCTTTTACAGGATAATAAATATCTGCATGATAGTGATGCTCAACAAAGTGCGCGCTATCAAGTTCTGTTGGTGGAATGATAACCCGGTTATAGCGGATCCGCTGCTCCATAGCCTTGGTCAATTCAGCAAAGCTATCCATGTCTAATCCAGCTGGAGTGAGATCTGTAGCAGCAATATTGATCAAGCCATGGCCAGCGCAGCCATTTTTATCATAGTCAGGGCAAACTGCCATAGAGTAGTAATTACCATCAGTGGCAGCATAACCACTGTAAGGTGTAAGCTGAGCCAGATGATTACTCTCAGGTGCTAAATGCTTCTGCCACATACTGGGATGAAGATGCGCCACATCATCCTTATAAAATAGCGGAACCTCCTGCTTTATTCCGCCGATATTCAGTGGAATAGTTTTCTCACTATTCCAGCTGCCAGCGTCTTTCACGACGCCATGATAGTCACTGCTATACCACAGGTAGGTTAGCAATATTATGGCGATAACAATGCCACTGATTTTCACCAGCAAAGAGACATCAATAATGGCATCGCGAACAGCAACAGGATCGTTGACCGCCAACATCTTGATATGGGAGCGATTAGAGATATTTAGCTGATAACCACGACCAGCAATAGTCCTCAAGACGACTTCTGGATAAGGTTCGAGCTTTTTACGTAATGTACTTACACACTGAGTTAATGACGTTGCAGCAACAACTCTATCTACCCAGCCAGCAGCGAGGAGCTCCTCTTTAGTGCAGACTGCACCAGTGGAGATAATAAGCTGATTTAACACCGCCGACTCGGACAGAGTCAAGGTAATGGTTTTATTTTCAGCGCGATCCACCAACTGCTTGGCTTCTTCGTCTAACTCCAGATAAGGAGTGATTTTTTGCACCTTAAACCTCAATTAATCGATAACAATTTTATTGGTATAATAGATCGACTACAAATTAGTCTACTGACTTTAGTTACTGAATAATGTGACTCTTTTAGCAAATAGTCTAGGTAAGACTCTTCCAAAATAGAAGGTTATCACAGATTATCTGTTCGGCTTTTACATTATTCAAACAAGTCAATGACGCCTAATTTAGCAAGGGTGAAATTAGAAAACCAGTGCTAAAGAGGACGCTTATTAAAAATGGTATAACTCGCTGCCGTTAAGGCTAATATCCAGCTCAACATACCAGCAAAAAGCCCAGAAACGCCCCAGCCAGAGTCGACAAATACCGATAAGCCGCCACCGCCAGCATCTAAACCAGAAACATTCATCGCGCGATAAAGATCCGTAGGATTCAGTACCATTAAAAAGTTGATCACTTGCTGATTGATAAATGAAAGGTCAGCAATGAGCAAAGTTAACAGCAACAGATCGTAGATCAGCACGAATAGAAACCACAGCAGTAGAATGGTCGCTACTGCCTTAGCCTTCTCACTCGCTTTTAGACTGACAATGTAGCCAAACAGGATAAAGGTGATCGCCAGCATAATACTGCTGCAAATAAACTGCGCAAACTGAATAAGGGTATCGAGCGTGTTATAACCATTCCCGACTAACAATAGAAGCAGACAAGTAAAGCCAAAGGCTGAGGTGATAGTTAACCCCATCACTATGCTATGCCCTAGCAACTTCCCTTGCAAAATTTGCATCCGACTCAAGGGGTAGGAGAGCAGTAACAGCAAGGTACCCGCCTCATCCTCTCCAACAAACGCATCATAACTGATCAGCATGGCAGCCAATGGAATAATAAACACCGCAATAGTCGAAAGGCTAGACATCAAGGCTGAGATATCTGGCAATGACAACTCTCCACGAATGGCACTACCCGCAAAGGTGACACTCAATGAGAGCACTAAAAAGATGATGGAGATAAACATTCCCCAGCGATTTCTCAGTGAGTCCCTGATCTCCTTCTTGGCGATAATCATCACAGGGGAGCGTTTTAACTGACTAATATTCATAAACATATAACAAGGCGCTCTTGGCTTTGACCCGATTTAACGGTCACAAGCTTGGTCATTGTAGTAACGATAGATCTCTGCAAGACCTGGCTCAAAAATAGAAAGATCAAACACGCTATGCTGAGAAGTTAAATATTGCAGTATTTCCGCTTTATGCTCCCTATCAATATAAAGCGCCTCATCAATGCACAGGCTTTGTAACCGTGCTGATTGTGAAACGGCCTGCTTAAGCGCTGGGGAGGTAATTTTTATCTTGAGCTGACTTTGCTGCCTTAGAGAGTCCATACCGCCGGAGGCTAGACTTTTCCCTCTTGCTAAAATCAGTGCATGGTCAATATTATTTTCAATCAAAGACAGCTCATGGGTGCATACAATCACAGCTGTCCCCTGCTGCTTTAACTCATCTATCTTGGCATAAAGAAACTGAGAGGCCGCAGGATCGAGTCCTACTGTAGGCTCATCGAGTAGCAATAACTCAGGTTCACTCAAAATAGCTTGGGCAAAGCCCAGTCGCTGAGCCATGCCTTTAGAATAGGTTTTCAGTTGACGGCCTTTTGCATACTCGAGCCCAAACTCCTCAATAAGCTCAGAAACCTTGCTGGCACTGACGCCTTTTAACTCGGCAAAGTAAGTTAAGATCTCTTCGCCAGTGAGCTTGTCATAAAAACTGACATTTTCAGGCAGATATCCAATTCTAAGATCGGCTCTCGCACTCTGCTGAGTGACCTTGCGGCCTAGAATATCTATCTCACCGCCCATAGGAGTGATAAGCCCAAGCAATATTTTAATCAAGGTAGATTTACCGGCACCATTATGGCCCAGTAGCGCCATCGTCTGCCCTTGAGGCAAGTCGAAGCTGACATCGTCTAGTGCTAAAAAGTGACCAAACTCATGTCGAATATTGCGCCCAGTAACTGCAAGGCCCTTGTTCATCTTACATCCTAATTCTATAAAACAATGGCTGATCTGAGTCAGCACACGATATCGATTATTGTAATAGGGGGTAGCTATCGATAATGCCGTTTGCATCACCCAATTCAAATTGCCTATCAACCCATCTGAGCACTGCAACTATAGGGCTATCCATCAAAAAGCTCGCTTCAGGATAAAGCCAAAATAATTTATCAATATTATCATTGGGCCTATAGGGAGTATTGCCGATGCCATCCAAATTGTGATCCCAACCTAGATAACCACTCCAGTAGTTGCCACGGCCATCTTTACTCCATTCAAGTAGCTTATCGCCAACATATTTCACCTGACTAAAGTTATCGATAAACAGGTTCTCATAGACCCGATTGCCCTCTCCTCCCATCGCCATATAGAAGCCAATATCGCAGTGAGAAAAGCGATTACCCCGCACCGAGTTATCCCGAGCACCATAGATAAAGATCCCTTTCCCCTCTTTACCAGGCATAACCTCCTGTGCCGGGTTGATAATCTGTTCAACCTTATTGGACTCGACGAGTGACGCTTTAGTCATATTGAGTAAGATGCCAAAATCTAACGCTTGCCATACCTTGTTATGGTGAAGGTGGATCTGTTCTGAGTTCATCAAGGCGTAACCACCGTCGACCCGATAGCTCTGATTATTCGCAGCCTCGTCAAATTTGGAGTACATATAGTGAATACCGTACTGCTGGTCAAAGAAGCGATTGCCAAACACCTTGCTACTCTCTGTCGACTCTAAATAGACACCGTCTCTGACCTGAGAGATAACATTGTCATTAATTACGGCGAAATGAACGTGCCTTAAGTGGATACCATCTCCCCTATCTAACTTAAAAAGCTCAAGGTTGCCCTTAATAACATTAGCGGTGATCTCTATATCTTTGACTTCACTGGCATAGATGCCGAAACCATCACCACTCATTTCGTTATTACTGACATGCAGACGATCAGCGCCCTTTAAACCAAGCACTGCAGCATCGCTCTCGTAGTGATCCGCTCCCCAGTTTTCTATCTTCAAACCCGCAATCGTGACATCAGGCGCAGATACGGTAAAAGCGCTTCCCTCACCAAGGGCGTCGATAGTCACCTGTTCGAGGCTAAAAATAGACAGGGTTTTATCGACGTTGAAATGCCCCTGATACAGACCCGCTTTCAATTGCAGTTGGTCACCAGACTGGGCATGTTGCAGATGATATGTGAGCGACTTGGCATCATTGATCTCAATAATCCTAGCCTGGGATAAACTAGTAAAAATCAATAATAGTATTAATAGTCCAGAGCGGAGCATGCATCACTCTCCAGAGACGTAACATGGCGGAAGCATAAATTATCTTAGTTCCCCATAATGAGTTCAAGGTTGATATCTTCAAACTGCAACACAGCTCCACCAAACTCTGTTGCAAACTGCTCAGCAGCCTCTTTGCTATTAAAAGGTGCCACGGCCGGCCCCATTACAGCCTGTTTGCTAGTACCGTACACATACCACGCTTGCTTAGCATCAATAAAGCTAGAGTCATCAGGATGCTGCCAATCCGTCACCGCCATGTCATGCACCATAAGCGCTGTAATTTGACGCTGATTCTCAGGCTGAAGCGCAAAGCTAAACATATCCCGCGTCGAGCAGAACTTAGGCACTAAGGTTTCACCTCTTAAGTGAACCTGACCTTTAGGTCCTGGGTACTTCTTTATCATCATGCCGCATTGGTGACAGCGGTCATGGGTGTTGATCGTTTCAGCTTGCTGCTTCACTGCAGCGACATCACCCTGACTACATGCAAAGAGTGATGGAAGAATTAAGCACAATATAAGGAATTTTTTCATAGCAGTTCCAACAAGCGATAGAGTGACTCAACACCTCATTTAGTACCTTGCAGGGAATAACCAAAGAGGTGTGAGTCATCGATAATAGCCTTGAGTGTTTTCTCTTTTTATCTCAGCGTGGCAATCCCACCTAATACTCACCTTGCAGGGACGGTGTATTAGGAGGGATACCTATCAAGACCCACTAGATAGCAAAGTTTTGACCCGCATAAATGATGAATAAACGTAGACACATCATGCCACTGACAGCACATACACCTGAGGCATAGAACGCCTTTGCTGAGTGACTAAAGCGTTTACTCGTTGCAAAGTTGAGCAGCAGCGGACCACCGAAACCGATACCGACAACACCTAGCCAGAACACTCCAGCCCATTCTCCAGTATGGAAAGCCGAGAAAGCACTTTGCATACCCGCATTACCACTAAATAGTGACATAGCGATCATGAAGATAAACAGGATTTCAGCCGCCATGATTGGCCATTCCGCGCCATGAAGCAGCTTCATATCTTGGCTGTGCAACTCTTCCTTAAACATCGATACTGCAAGCATTTTTGCACTTGCAGCGCCCGCTGAGATACCCGATGCAATAAATAGCGCAGGTAACACAGAGGTGTTGATTATTGGGAAGCGAATAAGTGCAGAGATCAAGAAGCCAGTATAAGCACACACCGCCATCGCCAAAATAAGCACGACCACTTCACAGGGGCGACGCACACCTTTTAGCTTCTCGATGATAGGCAGTAACACAGCTAGCGCTGGGATTTTACGGATCTCATCTTCAAACGCGAGCAGTGTAATTAAGGCAACCAGAGGGATATAAGCCGTCAGCGCAATCACACCTATCGACATCACTGAATTTAGGTTGTAGTAAACCAGTATTCGCCAGAAAAACAGTGGATTGGTTAGATCTAATACCAAACACAGCATGCCTAAACTAATTGTCACTAACGAGATCAGTGCAGCCGCTTTATAAAATGGCGTATTTTCAGTTTGCCCTTTATAGAAACGAATAAAAATCGCCGTTGCTATCGCACCACCTGAGATCCCTGCAAAAAATAGGTATACCGCAATAGGCCAGGGCCAAGCGATACCATCAGATAGCCCCATAGTGAATTCCATTGAACCATCCATCGCTATACCCCCACCTTATTATCGGAGAACGCCAGCATATTTGGGGAGCCCTCCATAGTGAACTCTATTGAAGCATTCATCTCTACACCCCCAGCTTATTAATCGCTATGTATCGTAGACTTAGCCTGGCGATACCATCGAGAGTGATTTTCATTGAAGCGTTCATCTCTACACTCCCAGCTTAACAATAGGTATGTATCGCAAACTCGGCTCGGTCCCAAAACCTGGCTTCATTCGCACAGAGTCCTTCACCCTAAGTAGCTTACTCACATAGGAGGTCGGATCGCTTGCATCACCAAAGATCAATGCATCATAACGGCACTGCTGAACACATGCAGGTAACTCACCCTTTGCAAGTTTACTGTTCAAACAGAAATCACAGTTATCGGCAACATCAGTCTCTTTATTGATAAAACGTGCATCGTAAGGACAAGCACCAATACAGTACTTACAACCCGCACACTTATCAGCATTCATGGTGACAATACCCGTTTTCTCATCTCTATGGGCTGCACCTGTTGGACACACAGTAACGCAAGGGGCGTTCTGACACTGTTGGCAAGAGACACGTACAAACTTACGTTCGCAATCACACTCAGTTTTGCCACAGTGAGGACACTTCTCACCAATCACACCACCAGATTGCTGCTCCAATAACATGCGAGACTTGCCCTCTGGTAAATGATTGGCCTTGTTACATGCCTCTTTACACTCACCACAACCTGTACACTTGTTTTGGTCGAATACCATTACATAGTGAGGCTTACTTGCATCAGACTCCTCTTTGACCGAGCTACACCCTAAGGGAGCTAGTATCAAAGAGCTGGCTCCTAAGCATTTTAGGAACCTCCGTCTCTCTATATTCTCACTCACATCATCCTCCATCTATCAGCTATTTTGCTGATCTGTTTTTTATTTCGGTTTTAGTGACTCTACTCAGTTGTAGTCACTGAACGATTAGATATATTTTGCTCGGCTTTCAAAATTGCATTATTAATTGACTCACGGTTGAAGCTTTGACTATCGCTTTTCAGTAGTAGCTGCCACTGCTCAATGGCATGCTCATAGTCACCATGAAGGTAGGCATGAGTTGCAAGCAGTAACCTTGATTGGTACTCATACTCATCGATAGCCAACGCCCTCTTTAATACTAAAGTGACGGCTAAGTTCATCTCACGGCCATCTCGGTAGTACAGTGCGCTAGCTTTCATGCCTAGGACTCCAGCATCCTCTCCAGTTAACTGCAGTAGCTCATCGAGCGTACTCACAGACTCGCTATAGAGCCCGCCATCAGCATAGGATTGAGCCAGATTTAATAATGCAATTTCATTGGTTGGTTGTTCACTTGCACGACGTGCATTTCGATTGATATCTGCGGCGATCAGATAATCAATACTTTCATCGACCACAGCCCTATCCCACTCAGAAAAACGCCCTAAGTGGGAATAAAGCGTGGTACAGATAAATATCAGTGCTATGGATAGTGCTGCGGGGATCTTGTAGTCAGCAGAGCTTGAACGCGGGGTCAACACCTGCAGATGCTCGGTTGAACTCATGTCTTCACAATGACGTAAACATTGGAGATGATGTCGCCATAGCAATGCTATAAAAGCTGACAGAGTAATTGCGATCCCAACAACAAGACTATTCATAAACACACTCTAAAACGGATTAATTTGCTCACACTTATTTGCTAATGGTGACTAGTGGCCCTTTCCACTCATCCCCATCATTCCACCCATGCCCATACCGCTAAGCCCCATACCGTGAGAGTTCTCACCTGGCTCCTCAACTTTTACCAACTCAACTTCAAAAATCAGTGTCGAACTTGGCGGAATAATACCGACTTGCTTGTCACCATAGGCAAGCTCTGCAGGGATTGAGAGTTTGAAGGTCGAGCCCTCAGGCATCAGGGTTATCCCCTCTTGCCAGCCTTCGATAACACTCATAAGCGCAAAGCGATTTGGCTCGTCTCTGTCATATGAGTTATCAAACTCAGTACCGTCAATCAGCATGCCCTTGTAGTGAACCGTGACGACATCTTCTGGGTTGGCTTTGCGGCCTTCACCTAGCGTAATGACTTCATACTGCAGACCCGATTCAGTCTCGGTAACCTTGGCGCTTTTTTTGTTGCTCGCTAAGTATTCAACGCCCGCCTTAAGGCTCGCCTGTGCAATTTGTGCATCTCTGGCTTCACGGGCACTGTTTAACTGCTCTGCACGTTGATTTAAAAGGGTTAAAATCTCCTCATCAGAGAACTTCTGCTCCCCCTTAAGCGAGTCCAGAACGCCTTGAATAACCTGATCAACATCGACATCCACACCTAACTGTGTCTGACTATATATCTGGCTTGAAACATACTTTCCTAATGATGCCCCTATGCTGTAGGACTCTTTTTGTAGGTCAGTGTTAGCCGCGTCATTTGCCATACTGAATCCAGATACAAACAGAGAGAGGCCAGTGATCACAGCAAGGGAAGTTTTAGTCATCTTTTTCATATCGTATTCTCATCTTTTAATCTAACTTGTTAATGCTTAGCTTTTCTGAACATCTTTCTGTTAAGGCTTTTCAGTGACTCGGTTTGATAAGCGCCACCCATAAATGCCGTCATACATATGCCTCACTCCGGTATAGCCCTCTTTCATTACAGCTCTTGCCGCAATTTCACTGGCATTACATAAGCGGTTAGCACAATAAAAAACCATGACGGTATCCTTGTTCTCTGGCAGCAGCTTTTTCCAATCTTTAACGTTGAAGTAGATAGCACCTGGGATATAACCTTCAGCCCAAAGCTCCAACGTATTTACATCATAAAAGTAGACTCCTTCCATACCCACTAGGGTTTCCGCCTCCATCATGGAGATAGGGTTAAGCTGGAACTCATAGACTTTGGCGGGGCCAAAATCTGAACCACTTCCAGCAAAACAGGTTGCAGTACTCAAGAGTAAAGCGATTGAAACTATGATTTGACCCAGTGCTTTTTTCATATTTATATCTCTTAATTACCTCGGTACTTTCAGCTGTATCGTCCGTGCTACACCATTGAGCACCGAGGTAAGGTTTTACTAACGAGTTAGGGCTTACTTAGCCGCGTAACCTGTACCATCTAGGATGTTTTGCGCTTGTGTTACATAAGTCAGTGCAGCATCTAGACGCTTCTGGGTGTAACGGAAACCGTGTACACCCCAAGAGCCATCTTTCTTGATGAGGTCAACTGTCTCTTGTGCCTTCTCAGCAAGCATAAGTACCTGAGTCTTGTCTTCAGTAGACAGCTTGGTGACTTCTAATAGCTGGTCAATACGAACAAGTGCTTGCTCAACCTTGGCGTAAACCTCTTTAACAGGGGTTTGCCACTTCATTACTTCACCGTAAATCTCTAACTGGTCTTCGTAATGTAGGCCAACTTCAAGCTCTGACTGGAACTGGCTGTGACAACCTTTGTTCTCTACAACGTCATGGTCAGATATTGCTGTACGAGCACAAGACCACATAAGATCTAGGTAGTTACGACCTTCTTCGTTCTTAGCAACTGTCCAACCTTTAACGCCATCTGGTCCGCCAGTACGAGGCTGACCTTCTGGTGGGTTAAGTGTCTTACGTGTTGGGTCAACGTCAATCTTCCACATGTGTGACTTACGAACGGCATCGAAACCAGCTTGATCAGGGAACTGCATCGCTTTGAAGTTCTCACAGCTACCCATGTTAGGCATGTGACAGCTCTGACAAGTCTGCTTGTTATGCGTGTCTGTGTTATCAGCAATCAAGGTTTGCGCTTCGTGACAATCTTTACAGTCTTTCTTCAGCTTTGGCTTAGTGAAACCAGACTTCCAATCGCCATCTGTAACTTCATGCGGATCGTGACATGTTGTACAACGCATACCTTTTTCGTAGTGCACAGAGTTATACATCTGCGAACCTTCGGTACCACAAGATGGACAAAGAGACTTCATCTTCACACCGAAGGCGTACTCACCCTTCTCTTGAGCTTCTGGCGTATCAGCTAGCGTATCGTCATACTGGAAACGCTGATGACAACGCTCACAATTAGATTGCATACCGCCAGTGCCACCGTCTAGATGACCACCTGCGCCGTGACACTCTTCACAAGCAATACCTTTAGAGATAGTGTGCTCTTGAAGCTTTTTAGGATCGCCCAGCGCATCGAAGTACTCTTGCTTGTTTTGAAAATCAAACTTAAACGTATGACAAACTTCACAGTAAGAACTCGCAGGCTGGAACAACATAGCTTCACGGTATTTAGCGCCGTATGAGCTCATGCCTTTCTGGTGAGAACCTGATGCACCAAAGGCTTCAAGTGTTGTAGGGAAGGCTGGAATTACATCGTTAATCTTCTTCGCCATCTCAGGGGTTAGCCACTCAGCCCAACCACGAGAGAACTGGTTAGCACCTGCAACCATCTTACCTGTGCCGTCTTTAAGTAGACCGCCTTCGATATGGTAAGTACCACGTACCATCCAAGCATCGATAAACCCATACTTAGTACGTGGTGTACCTACCGTTGCATAGATAGCATCAGGAGTAATACCATCAGGTAAAATAGAAGTATCTTTGGTGCCATACATCGCCTGCTCTAGGTCATTGTTAACCTCAGGGTGATCCCCAGGAAAACGAATTGTTTTAGCATGACGTGAACGCTGCCACTTCTCATATTGCGTAGCATGACATTCAGCACACTTCTCTGGACCAACGAAGTTGTTTGGGTAATCTAAAATTGATTTTGCACCTAAGCGATACTGCACGGCGCGAGGTGTTCCTGCACGCTTAGAGTATTTAGGGCTATGACCTGTATCTAAGTACTCTTCACCACGATCACTGATATGGTAATCACCAACTAAGTTGCCAGACTCTTGGTACTTAAACATTGGATGGTTTTCGAAAAGGAAATCAAATAACTCCTCCTCTTGCACGATATAATCATGCAGTGTTTTAACTCCATTAACCTGCTCTGTACCTTGGTAGTTGGCAATCGACTCTTTAGCCGTTTTTCCCATTTGAGGTATGCTGTCATATTTACCAGCAGCGTTCGCATTGGCAATGGCACCAAAACAAAACAGCACGCTTAGCGCTACCTTGTGTTTCCATCGTCTCATCATTCACTCCTACTTATCATTGTTTTATTTTTTTGCTTTTACCAGCATGTTTTTTCAACATGCTGTCACGAAATCTAACCGTTCACCGAACGTCTTGAACAACTGAGCAAGACCTATTTTCCATATAAAAAACAGTAAAAACCTGCTTAACAACACAGTTGAAAAATCATTAGAAGCAATTAGATGTAAAAGCAATATAAAACTTTAAATTCATAGGGTTAACCAGTTGCAAGTAGAACGTTTTAGATCTAAAAGAGAGATGTAAAAGGCCTTGAAGCAGCAAACAAGCTTAAATATGCTAAAAAACGCATGAGAGTTAAGAGGAGAGTTCAATTTATACTTGACATAAACATAGCTCCATTTGACAACAAGTCTGCTCACTATCACCTAAAAGCCTAAAGCTTAGGCGAGCCTATACCAGTGTCCTTGTCTATGCCTTCAAGGAGGGCTGGGGGCTTTCAAGCTGACTAATAACAATTGATACAGGGTTTTAGGTGCCGAAGCCCTAGCGAGCCCCCCTGAATGTGCCTATCGCGGTGTAACGCTAACCTTTAACGGTAAAAAATTGAAAGCAAAGTGAGTGTGGAAATAGAGAGCAGGAAGTAGAGAGTAGAGAGTAGAAAGTAGAAAGTAGAGAGTAGAGAGTAGAGAAAGATAGCAGTGTAAGCGTGTGCCATAAAGCTCTAAAGCCTAGTGCTTTAGAGCTAATACAAGATGAAGATGTGGGGTAATACTTAGCCCTACATAGGGCTAAATATCTACAGTGCTATAAGTAAACCAAGAGGAGATGCTACCAAACAGAGGGACAATCCAAACCGCAGTCTTGTCATCTTGATAGACACGATAGAAGTAGAGTTGTTTATCTTTAATATCACGCTTTCTTAGCTCACGATAAAAGGGGATGGCTGAGTCATTAAGCTGATCAGGTTTAAGCAGGTTCTTCTGTTGAACTTGTACCTGAAAAGCATCAATCTCAATGCCATCAACCGCCTCACTATACTGTTTAAACGTGCCACGGACTTGATACTTGATGGGTGTTGTTAAACAGTCTTGATCGGTAATACAGGTAGAGGAGTGAAACTCACCAGTATCGTCTGAGTTATAGATCAGCGACATACTGATATCGGCTCGAATGAGAAGCTCGCCTTTTACCGGAAAATACACATCGGTATGATAATGGTGCTCAATCAGCTTGCCCTCACCCTCTGCACTCGGTGGCAGCATGATACGGTTATAGCGAATTCGCTTCTCCATCTTCTTTGACAGCTCAATAAATTCGTGAATATCAAGCCCAGCAGGCTCTGAATCAATAGAGGTGACATTGATCAAGCCTTTCCCTTCACAGGCAGTGCCTATATCACCAGGGCAAATAGCCATGGAGTAGTTCTGACCATCTGTAGTGGCAAAAGCGTTAAAGCTATTAAATGGGGCCTCTTTACCTTCAACGGAACTCAGGTGCTTCTCCCACATTGAAGGGTGAAGGTGTTGTGCGCTATCGGTATAAATAAGCTGGGTACTGCCCTTAACCCCCGTAATATCAAGCTCAACTGTCTTATCGGCACTTAACTTAGACAGCTCCCGAGTTAGCTTGTGGTAATCACTGAAATACCAAAAAGTCACTAGAAGTAGCAGCGCAAGAACGATACCTGATATTTTGACTAGCAGAGAGACATCGATAATAGCCGAGCGCAGTGATTCTGCATCATTGACGGCAAGCATAGTAATATTTGATGCTTTAGATACATGAAGTTGATAACCTCGCCGCGCTAACGTTTTAAGCTGCACTTCCCGGTAAGGCTCAAGCTTTTTTCGTAAGGTACTGATGCATTGCGTTAAAGAGGTTGTAGCGACGACTCTATCAGGCCAGCCGGCTTCAAGTAGATCATCTTTTGAACAAACAGAATCTGAAGATAATAACAAACGTTTTAACACTGCAGACTCAGAAAAGGTTAATTTAATCGCCTGATCAGACTTTAGATCCACTAGCTGGTTTGCTGCAGCATCAAGTGATAAATATGGCGTAACTTTTAACACCTTAGCCCCCTAAATGTAATCTACTCATTAACCCTGACATACATGAGTATTTTACGCAGTTTAACGCATACTTGGTGTGACTGCTCACTCAAAAAGCGCAGTAACAATGCCAACTTAGCCAAGCAGGTCACAAATTTAGAGTTTAATAATATTACTAGGAGTTAGCTAAGGCTAGTCTCCTGCTAAAAGGGAGATATTAACTTGCTGATAACTGATCACGGCACCACCAAACTCTTGCGCAAATTGAGTTGCACTATCTTTAGTTTCAAATGAAGCAACCGCCGGCCCCATAACTGCCTTTTTACTTGTACCGTAAACATACCAAGCTTTAGTCGCATCAATAAAAGCATCATCTTGTGGCTTATCCCAATCAGTCTTTGCCATATCATGAACAAACAAGCCTGTCAGTTGACGTTGATTCTCAGGCTGAAGTGAAAAAGCAAACATATCTCTGGTTGAGCAAAACTTAACGCTATGCGCTTGCTGCTTGATAAACACCTGCCCCTTTGGGCCTGGATATTTAATGATCATCATGCCACATTGGTGACAACGTTCATGGTCTGTAATAGCTTCTGCAGTGTGGGTCGTTATTGGCTGGGCTTCTTGCCCACAAGCCATAAGTAGAGGCCATAAAACAGCCAGTATCAATAATTTTTTCATAGTAACTCCAATCACGACCTCTGTGCTTTCGGACAACTTATCACTACTAATAAGGGTGAAATAATCATAAGTTGCCCTACACACAGCTAATCTAGAATAGATAACTCAATCAGCCCACTGCTATACCTGCAGGGTAGTACACAGAGGCTGACATAGATAAAAGAGACTCGATTAGCAAAGTTGAGTCACTCAATTTACCTGACACACCTGGCATGATTGCAGGGATGTTCAGGGCGTCAGGCAATTATACCTATTGGTATATGACTCAAGACATCAGTAGGTGCGAATGTGGCCTTCGCACACTAGCAACGCCTATACTGCAAAGTTCTGTCCAGCATAAAGGATGAACAAGCGTAGACACATCATGCCTACAACCGCACACATACCAGACATGTACAGCGCTTTGGCTGAATGGCTAAATGTCTTACTGGTTGCAAAGTTAAGCAGCAGCGGTGCAACAAAGCCAATACCAACAACACCAATCCAAAATACGCTCGCCCAGTTACCAGTATGAAAAGCCGCAAACGCACTTTGCATACCCGCATTGCCAGAAAAGAGTGACATGGCTAACATGAAGATGAATAGGATTTCAGCCGCCATAATTGGCCACTCAGCACCATGTAAAGTCTTCATATCACCACTGTGCAGATCTTCTTTAAAGCCAGCAACCGCTATCATCTTCGCCACTGCAGCACCCGCTGATAGACCCGATGCAACAAACAGAGCAGGTAACACAGAGGTGTTGATAATGGGGAATCTGATCAAGGCAGAGATCAAGAAGCCAGTATAGGCACAAACAGCAAGCGCAAGCACCAGTACAGCCTTTTCAGCAGGTGCACGTAAGCCGCGCAGCTTGTCGATAATCGGCAACAAGAACTGCAGTGCTTTAATTCGCTTAATCTCATCTTCCATAGCAAAAAGTGTCACTAGTGCTACCAACGGAATATAAGCATTCAAGGCGATCACACCAACCGACATGACTGAGTTCAAGTTGTAAAAGACCAGAATTCGCCAGAAAAACAGCGGATTAGTCAAATCAAAAACCAAACAGATCATGCCTAAGCTGATTGTTACAAAAGAAGTCAGACACGCCGCCTTTAAAAATGGCGTATTTGTAGTCTGCTTCTTATAGAAGCGAATAAATAGAGCAATAGATAACGCACCGCCAGAAATCCCCGCAAAGAATAGATAAACGGCGATAGGCCAAGGCCATGCGATACCTTGGGATAGACCCATAGTAAACTCGATATTTCCATCCATCTTATACTCCTACCTTAACAATAGGGATGTATCGCAAACTTGGCTCTGTACCGAAACCAGGCTTCATACGAACTGAATCCTTCACTCTAAGCAGCTTGCTGACATATGAGGATGGGTCTTTTGCATCGCCGAAGATTAATGCATCGTATCGGCAGGCTTGAACACAAGCTGGTAGCTCACCTTTAGCTAACTTTGAATTCAAACAGAAATCGCAGTTATCAGCGACATCGGTCTCTTTATTGATAAAGCGCGCATCATAGGGACAAGCACCGATACAGTATTTACAACCGGCACACTTACTGGCATCCATAGTGACAATGCCTGTTTTCTCATCTCTGTGTGCAGCCCCTGTTGGACACACTGTCACACAAGGCGCGTTTTTACATTGTTGACAGGAAACACGTACATACTTGCGCTCACAATCACACTCAAGCTTGCCGCAATGAGGACACTTTTCACCTGCAACGCCACCCGATTGCTGTTCAAGCAGTAACCGTGACTTACCTTCCGGTAGGTTGTTGGCAGTAGTACAAGCAAGCTTACACTCACCACAACCCGTACACTTATTTTGGTCGAACACCATAGTGTAGTGGGGTTGATTACTCTCCCCCTCCTCTTTGACAGAGCTACACCCTAGCGGTGCAATGATCAAAGAGCTCGCCCCTAAACATTTAAGGAACCTCCGTCTCTCTAAATTTTCACTCACAGCATCCTCCGATATTCGCCATTAGGCGAATTATATTTTTAATAATTTGAATCATTTTTTAGCGATTAAATGCTTCTGTGCATTGTTAATCGCGAACTCAATTGCATTACGATTAAATGGCTGCTTAGTATTATCTAATAATATTTGCCAGTGATTTATAGCTAATTTATAGTCGTGATTAATATAGGCATCATTGGCTAATAACACTCTAGTGTTGAACTCTTGCTTATATAAAGCTAGCGCACTTTGTGTAAGCAGTTTCACGTCACTTGTCATTGACCTATGATTTTTATAATAAAGTGCTGTTGCTTTTAATCCGATAACTTCAGCATCATCATCCATATAAACCAACAACTCATCTAAAGCATCAATAGCTTCGAGGTATAGACCTCCATCCATTGAAACCCTGGCCAAACCCATGAGCACTGCTTTATTGTTCGGTTGCTCATTGGCTTGCCTTCTTGCTTTATTTATTTCTGCAGCGAGTAGGTAATCAACATTAATATCGGATCTAGCTAAATCAATATCATTATGACGACCTAAATATGAATAGGCGGCAATGACACTGATAATTACTGTTGCATTTAATAACAATACAAATGAAAAGCTAGCACCTTTATATTTAAAAGCATCAGAGAGGGGCTCATTAGAGTCACTAAAAAATGAAGTATATTTAATTCGATATAATGTGTGATGACAGAAAAAAGTCATCATCAACAAGGCACAAAGAACAAGTGTACTAATTAATAGTAAATTCATAATGCTTCTTCTCTTTAACTAAGCTGCTGGTACTTACTTGTGAGGGTTAGCACCCATCATGCCGCCCATACCCATGCCGCTAAGGCCCATACCATGAGAGTTCTCACCTGGTGCCTCGACCTTGACAAGTTCCACTTCAAACACCAAAGCTGAGTTAGGCGCTATCATGCCAACTTGACGCTCACCGTAAGCAAGCTCTGAAGGTATATTGAACTTATAAGTTGCTCCCTCTTTCATCAGTTGAAGCCCCTCTTGCCAACCTTCGATGACAGTCACTAACGAGAATCGGTTAGGCTCATCACGAGCATATGAGTTATCAAACTCAGTGCCATCAATGAGATACCCCTTGTAATGCACAGTCACAACATCATTAGCTTGCGGGGTTGCACCACTGCCTTTGTTAATAACTTCATACTGCAGGCCAGATTCAGTTGTTCTCACATCAGCACTTTTCTTGTTTTCTGATAAGAACTTCTCGCCAGCAACTAATGTTTTAATTGCCATCTCTTTATCCTTGGCTTCTCTAGCTGCATTTAGCTGTTCAGCACGGATATTGAGATAGGAAACAATATCTTCATTAGATAGTTTTGATTCACCTTTCAATGCATCAAGTAGCCCCTCAACAACGACATCAACATCAACATCGGCACCCAGTTGTGATTGGCTGTAAAGTTGACTTGAAATGTAGTTACCAAAAGAAGCACCTATGCTGTATGACTCTTTATTGTTATCAGGTAAAACCTCTGCTTCAGCCATACATTGCGTTGATAAAAATAGTGATAAGCAAGATAGTGCAACGATACTTTTCTTAAACGTCTTCATAAAATTTCTCTATTATTAATTAAGGTTTAATTTGGCCTAGCGAATTAATTCTACGCCTATGGTTTTTCTGTTTGACGGTTTGACAACCTCCATCCATAAATACCATCTGGCATCTGCCTCACACTGGTATAGCCAAGTTTCATTACCGCTCTTGCTGCTATTTCACTTGCATTGCACAGTCGATTAGCACAATAAAAAACCATTACTGTATCTTTGCTTTCAGGTAATAATTTTTTCCAATCTTTAACATTGAAATAGATAGCACCTGGAATATATCCCTCAGCCCACAGTTCCAATGTATTGACATCAAAAAAGTAAACTCCTTCCTTTCCTACTAACGTTTCTGCTTCCATCATGGATATATGGTTCAGTTGAAATTCATAATTTTTAGCCGGAGCCATATCTGAACCTCCACCAGCAAAACTATTTGGAGATAGTGCAGCTAAAAAGAAAGATAAAATAATTATTCCAAGTACTTTATTCATAGTAATTCTCTTATTTGCTTCGACCATATTGCTGTTTAGTTAATATGATCGAAGCGGGTAACAACTCAGTAGCTAGTGGGTTCTGATTTAGTAACCATTACCATCTAGAATATTCTGAGCTTGTGTAACATAAGTGAGTGCAGCATCGAGACGCTTCTGGCTGTAACGGAAGCCATGAACACCCCAAGAGCCATCTTCTTTGATTAGGTCAACGGTCTCTTGCGCCTTCTCAGCTAGCATAAGAACCTGAGTCTTCTCAGCAGTTGGTAGCTTAGTCACCTCAAGAAGTTGGTCGATACGAACAAGTGCCTGTTCAACCTTTGCGTACACCTCTTTAACTGGTGTCTGCCACTTCATCACTTCACCGTAGATCTCCATCTGATCGTTGTAGTGCATGCCAGTTTCAAGTTCAGACTGGAATGGACTGTGACAACCTTTGTTTTCAACGTTGTCATGATCCGAGACTGCAGTACGCGCACATGACCACATAAGATCTAAGTAGTTATGATCCTCTTCGTTCTTAGCAACAGTCCAACCTTTAACAGCAGAGTCACGCGGCTGACCAGCAGGTGGGTTCAGTGTTTTACGTTCAGGGTGAACATCAATCTTCCACATATGAGACTTACGAACTGCATCGAAACCAGCCATATCAGGGAACTGAACTGCAGTGAAGTTTTCACAGCTACCCATTGCAGGCATGTGACAGCTTTGACAGGTCATGTTGCTATGAGTGTCAGTGTTGTCAGCAATTGTCTTCTGTGCTTCATGACAATCAACACAATCTTTCTTCAGCTTTGGCTTAGTGAAACCAGATAGGAAATCACCATCAGTCACTTCATGTGGATCATGACAAGTCGTACAACGCATGCCCTTCTCATAGTGAGCAGAAGCAAACATCTGTGAACCTTCAGTACCACAAGATGGGCAAGCAGACTTCATCTTCACGCCAAAGGCGTATTCCATCTTCTCTTGGCCTTTCTCGGTCTCAGCAAGCTCGTCAACGAAGTTGAAACGCTGATGACAACGCTCACAGTTAGACTGCATACCGCCAGTACCACCGTCTAGGTGACCACCTGCGCCATGACACTCTTCACATGCAATACCTTTAGAGATAGTGTGCTCTTGTAACTTCTTGCTATCACCAAGCGCATCAAAGAACTCTTGCTTGTTTTGGAAGTCGAACTTGTAGGTATGACACATTTCACAATATGAGCTACCTGGCTGGAACAACATCTCTTTTTCGTACTTAGCACCGTAAGAGCTCATGCCCCACTGGTGAGACCCTGAAGCACCAAAGTCTTCAATCGTTGTAGGGAACTCAGGGATAACCTTGTTGATCTTCTTAGCCATCTCAGGGGTTAACCACTCAGCCCAACCTCGTGAGAACTGGTTAGCACCGGCAACCATCTTACCTGTACCTTCAGAAAGCAGACCATCACGAATATGGTAAGTACCACGTACTAGGTAACTATCAAGCAGACCATATTTAGTACGAGGAGTACCGATAATCGCATAAACGTCATCAGGCTGAATGCCATCTGGTAACATTGCTGCATCACTACCGTATAGGCGAGCAGACAGATCACCATTTGGTACTTCTTTATCGGTAATTTCACTTGGGAAGCGAACCACGTTTGCATGACGAGAGCGTTTCCACTTCTCGAACTGAACTGCGTGACACTCACCACACTTCTCAGGACCTACGAAGTTGTTTGGAAAATCCAGTGTTGATTTAGCACCAAGGCGATACTGAACTGCACTTGGACGACCTACTCGCTCACTATATTTAGGTGAATTACCTGTATCAAAATATTCTTCACCACGATCACTAATGTGATATTCACCAATAAGGTTACCCTCTTCGTGATATTTAAACATTGGGTGATTTTGGAATAAGAAATCAAAAAGTTCACTTTCTTGAACGACATAATCGTGAAGTGATTTAACACCTTTAGTTTCTTCTGTTCCTTGATAATTAGCAATTGCAGCTTTTGCTGATTCGCCCATTTCAGGAATGCTGTTGTATTTACCACCAGCGGCATTAGCACCCACTGCGGTGAAACAAAACAGCAAACCTGCGGCTGTTTTTAGTTTCCAGTTTTTCATCATCTCTCCTAGTTATCATCGTTTTATAATCATTCAACTAAGCAGCTCTCTTGTTTAGCCGAACAACTAGAACAATTGAGTTAACGCTATTGTCCATACCTAAATGATAAAAAAACATGAACTAAAACCAGATTTGTGAACACAGAAAACCCTGAGACTTTAAAACACCTAAAAATAAAATAATAACAACAAGATAGACCAACACAGCAGTGCTGTTTTTCAGATATTTTAGACGGCATTTAGATCTAAATAGATGTAAAAAACGTAACTTTAGATATGAAATAATACCAAAGGAGGATCTATCGATAATAAAGGATACAGGAGTCACAAAATTGATTGCTAATATACAATACCCTTTGCTTTAAGTTGAAAGGTAGAGTGGTTACCACTAACAAAACAGACCCGTCACCACAAGGTCAAACCTTAATAAAAACGACTAACAATATAATTAGAACACAATATATAAAGTAGCAATAAACATAACAAAAGATCAGACTGACTTAATTAACACCGACATAATTAATTAGGCAAGCTAAAATAGAGAAGTATCATTATGGTTCCAGAATTAGGCCTTATATTTTTAATTGTTAGTACAATTATATCGATATTACTTGGTATGATTACTTTTATAGGTTCATACAAGAATAACCATTACCTTCTTAGTTATGTTAAAACATTAACAGGAATAATGACCTTTTCCCTTTGCGCCTCTATTACTTGTTTGCTTATCTCTTTTGTCGTTGATGACTTTACCGTGGCATATGTGGCCAATAACTCAAATACTCAGCTTGCATTGATCTATAAAGTCGCAGCGATTTGGGGGGGACATGAAGGTTCGATGTTGTTCTGGGTTGTAGCTATGGCAGTTTGGGGCTGTATCATCACCTTCTCAGGTAAATATCAAGATAGAGCCTTTATCGGTCGCTTTATTGCTGTTTTGTCTTTTGTCATCGCAGGTTTTTGCCTGTTTATGCTGTTTACTTCTAATCCATTTGCAAGACTACTGCCTAACTACCCTATTGAAGGCAGAGATCTCAACCCTATCCTGCAAGACATTGGCCTAATATTGCATCCACCTATGCTGTTTTTGGGCTATGTCGGCCTTACCATATGTTTTGCCGCTGCCATTTCTGCACTGTTAGGTGAAGGCTTAACCAAACAGAAAGCGGCTTACTTACGCCCTTGGGCTATTACTGCCTGGGTATTTCTTACTGGTGGTAACGCATTTGGTTCATGGTGGGCCTATAACGAACTTGGCTGGGGCGGGTGGTGGTTCTGGGATCCAGTAGAAAATGCTTCATTTATCCCTTGGCTAGTCGCTACTGGACTCGTGCATTCGGTCAATATGACACATAAACGTGGGCTCTTTGGCTCAACAACTATCTTTCTCTGTATTTTAGCCTTCTCTTTGAGCCTACTTGGCACATTCTTAGTCAGATCCGGTGTGGTGCAGTCAGTACATGCGTTTGCTTCTGATCCCACTCGAGGCTTCTCTATTCTTGTGTTACTTCTCACTTATACAGGCGCTGCACTCGCATTGTTTGCCTATAAGTCTAGTAACCTTAATTTCAAAATCGACTTCTCTGCACTATCTAAAGAAAGCCTACTGTTACTCGGTAACTTGCTGCTCGTCGCCGCTGCGCTATCAGTACTACTCGGAACCTGCTATCCAATAATCTATGAAGTCGCTACAGGGGCCACTATTTCGGTGGGCCCGCCTTACTTTAATAGCATCTTTATTCCAATTGCTGTATGCGTATTTATCTTAATGGGACTGACCCCACTTATCAGGTGGCAATCGGCTCGGGTAGAAGCATTGCGAACTCCTGCAGTAATGGCCTTAATCAGCCTAACCTTAGCTTGTGTGTTCACCTTTACCAGCCAAGATGAGTTTTCTATATGGTTACTGCTTGGCGCTTTTTCTGTTTTATGGATTCTGTCCTGCGTACTACTGAGCCTGAAACAATTTTTATCCCACAGCGCTCACTCAAGCTATCAAGCTGTAGATAAACGCAGCCGAGCGCGATTCTTAGGCATGTGTTTTGCTCACTTAGGTGTTGCCCTCTCAGTGTTTGGCGCAACGTGCGTATCTAACTTCGAGCAGGAGGAGTTACTCAGGATGGGGCCGGGTAATGGCAAAGAGGTTGCAGGGTATACCTTTGTTTATGAAGAGACCCAGCACGTTGATAGAGCTAGCTTTACGGCCATTCAAGCCAAAATCATGGTGCTCGATAAGCATGAAAATATAGTCACCTATATCTACCCACAAAGACAAACTTTTAAAACCAATGCGATGGAGATGTCAGCTGCGGGCATTCACTCATCACTGTTTGGCGATCTGTATGTCTCTATGGGAGTGGCGTTAAGTGAAACTGAGTATTTAATTCGAATCAGCTATAAACCTTTCGTTAACTGGTTATGGATTGGCGCGCTATTTATGATGCTTGCAGGTTGCTCAATCATCTACAACTTACGTCCTGTAAAAAAGTCCAAACAAGCAAGGTGTGCGCGAAACATGCCCGGCCTACAAACCCGTGGTGAGGTGAAGCCATGAAACACATCGCCGTAGCACTGTTACTGGTTGTATTCACCTTTTCAAGCGCATTCTCATCGAGCTGCGCCGCCAGTGCTGAAGATAGAGTAATCCCTAAAGCCGATCCTATTACCTATACCAGTGAGCAAAAGCATAAGCTGAGATTAGAGATATCAAGAGAGCTTCGCTGCCCTAAATCAATCAACCAAAACCTGCTGGATTCTCAAGCTCCTATAGCCAGCGAGCTCAAAGCACAGATCTACCTGATGCTTGAGCAGGGCCATAGTAAAGTTGAGATAGTTAATTTTATGGTTGAGCGTTATGGAGAGAAGATCCGCTATATGCCATCTCTTTCAGGCGGCACTACCATCCTTTGGCTAGCCCCCTTACTCTTTGTCCTTATCGCGATTGCTAGCGTGTTCATATTCATTCGCCCAAGAATGATAAAACAGACAGAGCCAGTTCACCCTTCTCAAGTTGATGGAAGTCAATCATGATCAATTTTCGAAATGTCACATTATCAACAAAATTGGCGCTAGGGTTTACCTTAGCCAGCTCTCTATTGTTAAGCAGCATTACTGCAACTCAGGCCTCTATTCCAACCACTAAGGTCTACAGCACAGGAGATGCGATAGATAAACCTATGATCATGTCTCGGTTTATTGAGATGAGCTCAGCACGATCTGTACCTGACGTCTCATTTACGGACACCCAAGGTGATGAGATAAGCTTAAAGCAGTTCAAAGGCAAGGTGGTGATGGTAAACCTATGGGCAACTTGGTGCGCCCCCTGTATTAAAGAGATCCCGCAGATGGAGCAGATCCGCCAAGCTAACCTAAACAATAATCTCGTGGTTGTGCCTATCTCAATCGATGAGGAGCCCGAGCTGGTAAAACCATTTCTAATCAAACATGGCCTAGCCGATTATCAGACTTGGCTCGATCCAAACAAGCAGATAGATCAAGTGATGCCTGCAGATGTTGTTCCAGCCACCTACTTTTTTGATGGTTCAGGTAACTTAATCGGCTTTCTTAGAGGTTATCTCGACTGGGGTGATAAAGAGGTACAGCCCTATCTTGAAAAGCTAACGGCAAAATACGCAGGTAAATAAGGTTAAACAGGTTCTCACACCGTCCGGTATTTCTATCACTCTTTCACCGGACGGGTTTTTCTACTCAATATGACCTATTCAGCCTCTTCAGGGCGAAATTCAAGAATATCTCCAGGCTGACAGTTCAGATAACCACAGATACTGGCTAACGTCTCGAAACGCACCCCTTTTACCTTGCCCCGCTTTAACAATGACAGATTAGCTTCCGTGATGCCTATAGCTTTAGCGAGCTCCTTTGAACTCACTTTTCGCACTGCCATCATGACATCTAAATTAACGATTATTTGCATAATTTTTTCATCCAACACACGATAACGAACTTAGATAAACTCTTTGTTTTCGGCTTCAATTTCTCTCGCAGCCTTCAGCAGATAAACAATCAACAGCATCAACAACAGCGTCGTGATATTGCCAAAATCAAGCGGTAGCTCTAAGTGTGTCTTCTCATGAAACTGGCCATGGTAATAACCCGTCACTAAATGCTGGACTATTTCGATACAAAAATCCGCCAACTTAATCCAGACAAGCCACAGATAACAGGTCATTGCTTGCTGCCCAAAAAATAGCCCCTGTTGAAAATGACTCAGCAATTTCTGCAACCAATAAACACCCAAAATCAAACTGATTAAAATAGGGGATTGTATCGCTAGCAACACACTACGGCTCGCTCGATCATCAAACCAAAGCTCATTAAAAAGCATGCTATTAGCAAAGCGGATCTCATCATGAACCCAATAGCTATAGCCTAGGTAAACCAACACAACTGCAGTCGCGATTAAGACTACACCTCTAAAAAAACCACTGATCTTCATCAGCTTGTGCATATTTGCATTCATTGCGATAAATTTTCCCTGCCACTATTTTCAATAGATTATATCAGACAGAAACATTTCATCATAAAATAATATCAAATTATCGTTTTACAATAATTATTTTATGTAATAGGCTGATTAGCAATTCAAGAATAAAGGATCTGTAGCTAAAACAGATTAAAGTTTGAGCTGTTATAAAAGGAATGATTCATGAAAACGAATACAATTTTACCTAGCATACTGGCGACAACACTCGCCGCGACCTTGTTCGCTACGGGTTGCTCACAGACCCCATCACAATCAAAGCTACCGACTCAAACAAGCGCTCAACAGCAAGTTGCTCAGGTGCCACTTATTCCTGTTGAAGCTTTCTTTAATGAGCAAGGGATCAGCGGATTAAAAACCTCTAGCGATGGCCAATGGCTAGCCTTCTTTAAAGAGTACCAAGGTGCTAAAAATATCTACTTAATGCCTGCAGGCGCTGGTGTTGATAAAGCATTCCCCATTACCACCTCAAAGGAGCCTGTATTGAACTTCAGGTGGTCCAGTGAAGCTAATGAGATCTTCTATCTCAAAGACAGTGGCGGTAATGAAAACACTCAAATTTATAAGTTAACCTTAGATACTACACACACTAAGCCGGCAGCTAACACCACAGCGCTAACGAGCAACAATGAGATAAGGTATGACCTGCTCAAACAGGCAAAAGACAAGCCAGATACATTAGTGCTGATGTCTAACCAAGATAACCCGCAGCAGATGGATATCTATCACCTCAATATCAACTCTGGGGATATCAGTAATGTTTTTGCTAACACCTTTGGTTTCTCGCAAATCGAGGTTAATAAGTTAGGACAACCCGTACTCGGAACCAGCAGTAACCCAGACAATACCTCAGATCTCTACGCCAAAATCGATGGCAAGTGGGTTAGCCTCATCAAAACAGAATTTGGCGAAAGCATAGATATTCTCAGTTTCGATAGTAATAACAACCTTGCCTATCTCAGCGCTGATATTGAGGGCCGAGATAAGCAACAGCTGCTACGTCTAAATTTGGCAACAGGAAAGCTAGATACACTGCATAGTGACCCACTCGATGAGTCTGACGTCTCGGAAGTGATTTTCAACGATGACGGTGCGCCACTTGCCGTCTCCTATTATGGCGGCCGCCTGCGTACTTACCCGTTAGATGACGAGTTTGCTAAAAACTGGCAGAAGATTAATGACCACTTCAAACAAGACGTTGAGATAACCATCAGCGACAGAAATGAAAAAACCGGTCTATGGCAACTGCATGTCGCCAGTGATGTCGATATGGGGAGTGATTACCGCTTTGATACTAACAAGGGCAGTGTGACAGTATTGCTCAAGCAGGAAGCATCAATTGAACCTGAGCTGCTCTCTAAGCGTCAATCCATCACTTATCAGGCGCGTGACGGAGTAAGCATACAAGCTTACCTCACCCTTCCTAAAGGGCAGAGTAAAAACTTACCCACGGTTATCCTGCCCCATGGTGGCCCTTGGGCACGTGACTACTGGACGCTCAGCTCTGGTTACTTCAACCCTATAGCCCAGCTACTTGCTAATCGGGGCTACGCGGTTCTGCAACCCAACTTTCGCGCATCGACAGGTTTTGGTAAACGCTTCCTAAACTTGGGCAATAAGAACTGGGGCACAGGTAGCATGCAAGATGATCTCACTGACGGGGCAAACTACCTTGTAGAACAAGGGACTGCTGATAAGCAACGCCTAGGGATCATGGGCGCTTCATATGGTGGCTATGCTGCATTGGCAGGGGCAACCTTTACGCCAGATCTATACCAAGCCGTGATCTCATATGTCGGTCCCTCTAGCCTTATCACCTTGCTAGAGTCATTTCCGCCACACTTCCGTCCATACCTAGGACAGTTTTATAGTGCAGTGGGCGACCCTGAAATCGCAGCAGACAGAGAAGATATGCTAGCGCGTTCACCGATAAAGTTTGTCGATCAAATCAAGGCGCCACTGATGCTAGTACAAGGGGCGAACGATCCTAGGGTCACACAACTTGAGTCCGACAATATTGCGCGAGTGATGTATAAGCAGGCTCTTCCGGTAGAGTATATTCTGGCAAAAGATGAAGGTCATGGTTTTAGAAAGCGTGATAACAAACTGGCCTATATCGTCGCCATGGAGCAGTTCTTCGGCGAGCATTTAGGCGGTAGAGTCGATAAACGCGTCACGCCAAGTCTTGCCACTCACCTAAATACGCTTAAGGTGGATGTCAGCCAGTTGTAATTTATAGCGAGCCGAATAGCTAACTATTCGGCTCGCACTTTCATAAATTTTGCACTGCTTATCAATCATTAAAATAATACAAATTGCATCATCAAGGAGGTATACACTTGTCTATTCCAACAAAAACTTGTATAAATTGCCCCCATAAAAAGACAATCAACTGCTTATCAACATGCTTTCAATCAGAGCTATTATCCTTGCACTCTCTCTCTCGATATTTTGTTTCGAAATAGCAGCTATTTCAGAAGAAACTCAAGCAATTGATTTATTTAGCAATAGCCAGATTCCTCACTGTTCTATTTTAAGTGAAAACAGTACCGAACAAGGGATAAAAAAAGCAGAACTTCAGTTTATCTCATTTCCTGTGCTTTACGCCTTAACCAACAATACCGCATTCATATCCTCACCTTCCGATACCAAATTGAGATTGACGCACTCACTACAGATAATCTACTCAATCGCGCTTATTTTTATACTCCTACTTCTGTTTATGAAGCTGAGAACAAAGCGAAGAGAACACCGCAATGCTGCCAAAACAGTGCAAGCATCTGAAGAGAGGCTAAAACTCGCTTTATGGGCATCTGGCGATGGTATGTGGGATTGGAATATTGAAAAAAATGAGATCTATAGAAGTAATATCACTAACCCAGTTCTGTTTGGAAATAGCGCGAATACTCTGCTAAATATTATTCATCCCGAAGATCGCGATAAAGTCGAAAGCCTGCTCGAAGCCCATCTCGCAGGTCAAAGTGTCTTCTTCGAAGCTGAGTATCGTATAAAAAATGAAGATGGCAGTTGGATATGGTTATTAGACAGAGGCAAAGTCGCCGAAACCGATAGCCAAAATAGGGCCCTCAGAATGACGGGCACCCTAAGAGATATCACCACTAAAAAGCAGACTGAAAGTACATTGAGGTTATCCGCACAAGTACTTGATAGCATGAGAGAGGCCGTTATTGTTGGCGATCATAACCATCAAATAATCTCAGTTAACCCCGCTTTCTCATCCATCTCAGGCTTCTCTTTTGAAGAGGTCGTCAATAAGCACATTCTTGATTTTGCTTCGAATAAAAAAGCACTCTCACAATACCGAAAGATACAACGAGAGCTAGCCCGCAACCATTACTGGTCAGGAGAAAGCACCATAGCCCATCGTGATGGCAGCCAGATTTTAACTTGGCTTGAGGTCACTAAAATTGACGACCACCATGGCAAAAACGACTATTTTGTTGCTGTATTTAACGATATAAGCGCACGTAAAAAGGCCGAGGAAGATCTGCGTTTCTTAGCCAATTATGATGCATTAACAGGCCTGCCCAACCGCTGTTTATTTCAAGATAGAATTCAGCACGCGACTAAACAAGCTAGCAGAACAAACAGGCTTGTAGCGCTACTGTTTATCGACTTAGATCGCTTCAAATATATCAACGACTCTATGGGTCACCATATCGGAGATCTGTTATTAAAGTCTGTTGCCCAGCGTCTAAAAAGCATTGTGAGACAAGGTGATACCGTTGCTCGTATAGGAGGGGATGAATTTACCATTATTCTAGAAAACCTCAGCAAGCAAAGTGCAGCTAAGCAGGTGGCAGATAAAATTATTCAGGCCTTTAACACGCCATTTAATCTAGAAGGCAACAAGTTTTCAGTTTCCCCCTCGATTGGTATTAGCCTCTACCCTAATAACGCATCTTGCAGCGAACAGCTCGTCAAGTATGCCGATACCGCCATGTACCATGCAAAGTCTCAAGGACGTAACAACTATCAATTCTACCTTCCAGCCATGAATGAGGTCGCATCTCGGCACGTAGAGATTGAAGCAGGTTTAAAGCAAGCCCTCGACCGAAATGAGCTCTACCTTGTATACCAACCTAAATACACAGTCCTTGGACAGCAGTTAACAGGTTTTGAAGCACTGTTACGTTGGCATTCGACTGAATTAGGCCATATCAACCCTATGGAGTTTATTCCTGTCGCGGAAGAGATAGGTATGATTGAGAAGATAGGCCATTGGGTATTGAATCAAGCCTGCCAACAGCTGTCTCACTGGCATCATATGGGTTATACCCAGCTCAATATTGCAGTTAACTTATCGGCTAAACAGCTAAAGACAGAGCTCGTTGATATTGTCGAAGTGGCGCTAGGCGTCGCCAACCTTCCCGCTTCATCTTTGGAGTTAGAGATCACTGAATCCAGTATCATGAGTAACCCCACAGATGCGGTATCTATCTTTACTCAATTAAAAACTTTAGGCATATCACTGGCCATCGATGACTTTGGCACAGGCTATTCTAGCCTCAGTTATCTGAAAAGATTCCCTGTGGACACACTAAAGATTGATAAAGAGTTCGTACATGACATAGATAGCAAACAGGCTGATGCCACAATCACAACTGCCATTATCGCACTAGCAAAAAGCTTACAGCTAGAGGTTGTTGCTGAGGGAGTGGAAAATCAGCAGCAACTTGAACTGTTAACGGACCATGAGTGCGATCAAGTACAGGGCTTTCTGTTTAGCAAACCGTTAAAAGCGAATGCTTGCACAGCCTTACTGACTCCTGAACTTGTTCCAGAACGAGAATAGCTGCGCTTTGACAACAAAAAAGGCGCCGAAGCGCCTTTTACTATCTCAATAGGTATAAAGCTAAACTGGTGAGACTCGCTGCACCTGTTTGATCCAACCCGTTGGGCCTTCAAGCTTACCTTTTTGAATATCAGTCAACACCTGATACAGACGACGCGTATTGTCACCCACCTGGCCATCACCGACAGTAATGACTCTGTTATCTTCAAAAATGTATGAACCTACAGGTGAAACGACAGCCGCTGTCCCAAAACCACCTGCTTCAATAATTTCGCCCGACTCAACGTCTGCAATAAACTTATCTAGCATCACAGTCTCTTGGCGTACTTCACAACCAAGGAGCTCTCCAAGATCTAAAATCGACTGAGAGGTTATTGATTTTAAAATGGTATCGGTGAACTTAGGAATGATCACTGTGCCATCTTTTAAGATATGGAAGTGGTTCATCGCACCCACCTCTTCAATCTGCTTATTGTTAGCATCAAGATACAATACTTGAGCTGCGCCATATTCAGCCGCTGCTTTACCCGCTTTTAATGACGCTGCATAGTTACCCGCAGCTTTTGATGAACCGGTACCACCTGAAACTGCACGGTGAAAACGTTCACTGATAAGCAATCTAATCGCCTTATCGAAACCGTCAGCATAGTAAGGGCCGCTAGGGCTCAAAATGACACAGAAGGTGTACTGCTCACTGGGACTAACAGATAATCTGTCTTCAGTGGCAAAGATAAACGGACGAATATAGAGGCAGGCGTCTTCCTGCATTGGGAACCAAAGTCTATCAACATCTATCAGGGCGTTAATCGCCTCAATCTGTATGTCCTCGTCTAGACCTGGGATACAGATAATATCGGCAGATTGGTTGAGGCGCTCAGCATTTTTATCTAAGCGGAACGTATAGATCTCACCATCATCGTGCCTAAACGCTTTCGCGCCTTCAAACACAGACTGACCGTAGTGCAGTGCAATAGCACCAGGAGCGACCTCGAAAGGTCCATAAGGGACAACTCTTGGATCACGCCACTCCCCATCGCGATAATCCATTAAAAACATATGATCAGTTCTGAGATTACCGAATCCCACATTAGTTTCAGGCTCGAACTGTTCAGTACGGCGCTCAGACGCAGGTTTTAAATTATAGTTTATTTGCATTGCATACCACCTTGATTACTGAATAAGCAGCCTATGGATGCAAGCCTATAAAGTCAAGAAGTAAGGGCGTGACAATGCAGTGGTCCAGCCTTATGTGCGCATCAAGTTTTTCACTCTTTAACCCTGTTTATCCGCACAAGTAATAACCCATCACCTTTCAAACTATTCGACTTTGCTAGCATGATTGCAAGTTAGCTTTTGCCACCAGCGAATACATTCGCAACTAGCACCCAACTCACTGCATCAAACAAAGTAACTATTACTAAGCTTTGTGATTCACGTCATAGAAACATTACAACAATAATTGTTAACCCAATATAAAATTCACTTCACATTTTTTTAGTTACCAACCCGACATAAAATTAGCGATAAAACTTAATCCAGACTCCCCCGAAATAGGATTTAGCTCATAGGCTCATACCCCGAAACCCTATCGTGCTAGCTCAAGGTATAGCGACTCGCCATAACAGTTAATAAATAGCCCATTAGTAAATAGCCAATTATCTCAGAGTGTGGCAAGCCACTGACCCTGATTTGAGCTTATACAACTGATCCAAAAAATAAAATAGTAATAATAAATAGGTAATGATGATGAGAAGAACCACCCAATTTGTGTTGTCGATGGTGGCAACAGCAATAGCACTTTCAAGCTCTGTAACTTATGCAGAAGAGCAGGAAGATGGCATCAATATTGGCGGTGCAGTACGCGTTAACTACGCTTATAAAGAGTACGATGAAGCCTCAAAAAACAAGGGCGGTGACTTCACCTTCGATATTGCCGCAATTAAGTTTGATGGCAAGCTTGGAGACTGGGGCTTAGCCGCTGAGTACCGTTTCACCTCAAGCACTGACTTCATTAAATATGGTTACGGGTTTTACGACATCGACCCCCAGTGGCAGTTACAACTTGGTATCACTAAGGTGCCATTTGGTAACCGTGAGTTTATCTCAAACAGCTTTTGGTTTGGTCTACCTTACTACTTAGGCTTCGAAGATGATCACGATATGGGAGTTAAAGCGGTTTACGAAAACAATGGCTGGCATACTGATCTGGCTTTCTTCAAAAATGCGGAATATGGCCCTACTGAAAACAAGCGTTACGCAACTGACCTATACACAGGCGTCATTGCAGCTAGCGGTATCGAGTATCACAACGAAGAAACCAACCAATTCAACCTGCGCCAAACTTATACCGCAGAATATGAGGGTGGCTCTACTACACTAGGTGGCTCAGTGCAGTATGGTCAGATCTATAACAGCAAAACCGGCAACAATGGCGACCGTTACGCGGTAGCACTACACCTAGACAGCAGTTACCAAGGCTGGAACTTACAACTACAAGCAATGCAGTATGAATATGACGCGGCAGATGCCGTCGATGCGAACAAGATCGCGGTCTCGGTCGTCAGCTGGCAATATGAGATCGCTACCAAAGGTCAGGTCTATAGCGTAAATTTAGCTAAGAGTTTCCCGACCAACTGGGGTAGCTACAAGATATATAATGACTTTGGTTTGATGACGCCAGATGTAGCAGACAGTGATTATGATGACAGCTTACAAAATGTCACCGGCGTCGCTTTTGCTGCAGGCCCTACCTACACCATGTTCGATGTGATCTTAGGTAAAAATATGACCTTCTCAACCGCTAACAATGATCATGTCGGTCTGCCAGAAAATGGGGATGACTGGGATCTTAGGGTCAATGTTAACTTTGGTTACTATTTCTAGCCATCACAATTAGCATGTTTACTCAGGCCTTCGACACTCGTCGTAGGCCTTTAAAAATAAGGGCTTTAGAACGCCTCGTTGACGTTAAAGTAGAAGCCAGAATCACCATCGCCAAAGCCCATATCTAGCCTAAGATTCACATTAGGCTTAACTTCAAAGCGATAGCCAATACCAACATTGGGTAAGATCTCATCTGAGCTAAACTCACTGACTTTATCCGCCACCGTACCGACTCCTGCCCAAAACACCATACCGTTTCTGCCAGGTAGGTTGAGTCGATATTCAGCCTGAGTCAGTAGCATCTGTTTATCGCGATAACGCCCTGATGTGTACCCCCTTAAATGCCCGCCGCCTCCTAGCTTAGAGAGCTTATCCCACGGCACATCACCTTGTGTAAATCGACCGTGAAGTTGCCAAGCAATCACATTGCCACTACGGCCGACAGGCAGATATTCACTATAAAGGAAACTCTGTGACTCGAAATCAGTTTTACCGCCTAAGGCTTGACGATACCAGGCTGCATCTAACTGTAAAACACGCCCTTTTGATGGGTTGAGCACAGTGTCACGGGTATCGTAATTGATCATTACATTGACACCGACACTTCTCGAATCCTGAGCTAATATATCGGTATCAATATCTGACTCTAACAGCTCGATACTGCTCGCTTGTGCGTAGCTAAAATCAAAACCTGCGCCGATAAAGCTGGTCTCAGATAATCGCTCCAGCCACATAGGCCTGACTGAGAACTGCCTATTATTGAAGTCGCTACGGTTGTCATCATCATAATTATCTTGATAACCCACGCCATAGAAAACATCCGGTGCATCGGCAATTTCAGCATCCAGATAGAACCTACGCTGATCTTGATGCAGGAAGGTCTTGTTCGCTATGGTGACACCGAGGGCACCATTGGTCGAAGCGAAGCCATTTATCACCAATGACGATAGTTGAGTTTGCTTATCTTCGGGGTCGACACGATAGAGGCCGACAGCAGATAGGCCAATACCGAGATCCATCTCAGGGTTGTAAAAGGGGCCAGGAAGAAAACTAAAGTCGATCAGCTTATCTGGGTCAAACTCGCCATCTGCACCTAAGTTATTCAGGAAGTTATCTATCCAACTAAGTTCATCCTCAGGCACTGACTGATTAGCTTTTTCAAGCTTAGCTTCCGCTTCGTTATCAGCTTCCTCTGCAACAACCGAAAATGTCAGTAGCAGGGTAAGGATAATAAAAGGAGACGAAAACCTGTTAGCTTTCAACATTAGTTCGCTCCTCGCTGGTGAGCGTCTAGCTCCATACGATCGACTTGGGCATCATACTCAGCGATCTCTTTGAAAGACTCACTCGTAAAGCCATTGATCCACAGCGCTTCTGGAATATGGCTAAAGCTTGCCTGATATTTACCTGCAACAAATAGCCACTGCTGAGCAACCTTATCAATCTCTACCCCATGAATAACAGAAGGAAGAGAGAGTGGTTTAGCAGGCTCACTCATCGCCAGCAAGCCGGATAATTGCTCGCGCTGAGTGGATTGTTCAATCAAATCTGTGTCTACCAAGTAGGGAGCTTGATCATCGCCTAAATCATAGTGGCGCAATAACAGCATATATTTGCTCGGTAGTGCTTCACGAGAATCCCACCAGTGCCCATCAATCACATCAAACAGGGCGTTGGTCTGCGCTTTAGACACTGGACGCAACCAAGCTAATGACGCATTTAACCAGCTGGTCATATGTTGGTTGTATAACTCCCGATTCATGGTCAGGTTATTACTTAGCAGTGCAGTGGCAATCTTAGCGCCTAACATATTGGAGTAGAGATCTTCAGGCGAATAGGCTGATACCTCTTCAGACCAAGGCACCCAAGTACGATAGCCATGCCACTGTGCGACTTCATGGGCTTCTGCCATAAAATATGCAAGGCGCGCCGCCATATTAGCCGCAACCTCCTGTCGCTGCTTAACGCTCAGATGACTCACGTCAAATGCAGATAACTGGATATGCCTAGGGCCTATCTCCACAGGCAAGTCTATACGTGCTTCCTGTCCAAGTTTGCTATAGATTTTATAGAAGAGCGCCACGGCATTGTCGGCAGTATCTCTTACATGTGCCAAGTCGATAAAGCCACCTAGCTGGGTATACAGAATGCCATTGTTCTCGCCGCCACGGCGGCCATTTGGCGTGGCTTTTTGATGACTAAATGTACCAGCCTCATAAGCATGAGGGCCGATATCTTCTAAATTTATCGTATTAGACAAGCGGTAAAAAGGCACAGGGACTGAAGCCACTGTCACCTTTTGTGAATTGCCAAAAGCACAGCAGGGCCTTACTGCCTTTGGCATTCCCGCATTAGCAAACTCATGCAGCTCTACTTCATTCATGGTGGCCGAGTCAGGTTTATCATCCAATGCCGCACCGATGGCTAAGTCTGTAGGGGTGGCTCTGATCTGCCAGTCGTTACTGCTACAGCCCGTAATCAAGGCGATAAAGATGACTACACTCAGTGATGTTAGGCTGTTTTTCATTAGAATCTATACCCGACACTTAACATGCCACTGGTGCGAGTGCCAAAACCAATCTCTAGCAAGAGGTCGATATGTTTATTAATTGAGATCTGGCCACCGACTAGGCCGTTCCATTTGTCTTCTAGATGCTGGTTTACTTCAAATTTACCACCTGATAGAAAATCAAATTCGTTACCTATGCCGATATCATGCAGGTAACCGCTAAAGGTTTGCTCTACGTTTTGGTACATAGCACCAAACCAGATCTGCATATCGTTATTGCCATTTTGGAAACGGTAACCAGCTCGAGGAGATACGACTATGGTACTGATCTCACCATCGAGGATATCCAAGTTAGTGTTGGTGTAATTCACATCTAACAAGGCAAACCAGTTGCCAATACCACCCACTAAGGTGCCACCAACGCCATAGGTTAATCCTTTGAAATTCAATTCAAAATCGAAAGGTTCTGATTGAATATTGCATGGATTAAACTGGCAATATAAAGGTGGAAGAATCGATGACAGATCCGCATCAACTTGAACATTGGCTACACTACTGCCTTCTGTATGACCGAGCACAGCATAGAGATTAAGAAATGGCAGCAACCAAACGTCACCACGCAGCGTCAATGTTTGCGAATCTTGCAGCGCCTCAGAGCCTGTGATCGACAACATATCATCGATAGCCCCTAAGCCTGAAAAGCTAACCGAATCGACCACCAGAGGTTGATCCATCGTCATATAGGTCATGCTGAGGCCATAAGGTTTTGGCAACTCGTGACCTAAGTCTATCGCTTCTTGAGCCCAGATAGGCAAGGCTCTATTGTACTTTGTGTCAGCACTTTCGCGTTCGATAAGCTGCTTGTCTTCATCGCTATTTTCAATCGCGATCACTGAAAAAACAGTGAGTAGCCCGAGAAACAAGGCCACTCCCCTTTGAATAGAGTGGTTGAACATAATGAGATTTAACCTATTTAAATCGATTGCACTCAGCAGCTTAAGTGGCTGAGCATCGATGAGTGTTCTATAAATTGAGCTAACTTTTGTTAGCGAGTTTTGTCTAAGACAAATGAAAATGAATGAGCATTCATTTTATAGCGGCACTATGAAGCCAATCTGAAATGTTAAAAATAATAATTGCGAACTTTCAAATATGAGATTTACAGCACATTAGCAATTTGAATCGTCAGGCAGGTACACTCGTTCAACAAATGTTTAATCCTTATGTGGTATCACCTCACAGCGAATAAAAGCACCCATCAGCCTCTACGACTTAGCAGTAAATCCAGTCAGCGAGTCAAATGGGCCGCTCAGCTCTGTGTTCACGAGGGAGAAAGTTTCTTTGTGGATATGCCTCTTTAAGACGATATCTAGCATCAATGTTTGATCAGCTTTTATTAACTCATGCACGCTAATATCTTCACAGTGATACTCGGCGGCTTGATAATAACTAAAACCCGTATCGGGTCTGGCTATAATTTTAAAGCCTAATTTACCGTCGGCTATCTTGAGCAATTTACTTGAATCTAAATAGAGTGTGATGCAGTTACCATTCACACTGTTTTTCTGCTTATCTAACATAAATCCACTAGGTAGCTGGCCGGGGTGAAATGCCTTGCCACTAAGCAAAAATAGATCAAAGTCAGTCACTCTATGACCATGGTCATCGGTGACACGTACAACCAGCATGTTATAACTAGCCTTGCGCTTAACCATATTGGAGCGCTGCGCCATTAATTTCGACACTTGCTCATAATCACTAACAGAATCCACTGACAAGCATTGTAAAATAGCACTTACGACAGGCTTTCTTGACGCATTTCGTTTAGTGACTGAGTTCATTATTCCCATCTTACTTTGACTATGGCTAGCTCTAGGAATAATCTCAAAAGCACAGGGCGTCGCCGTCTGTATACCTGCCTTCATTGCCAGCTGAGAAACACATTCACCGTTGAAGCTATTACACTGAGTATCTTGCTGATGTAACTTGAGATGAGTAAAGTTCATATTGGCGGAGGCAACCCGGACCACACCATCGGAGCCTTTCTCTGCGGTATAGCTATTCACATAATCATATAAGGTTTTATCAATAGACTCCCCAGTCAGTACAAAGGGATAAGGGCCCGCTTCCCAGCTTTCCTGCTGAAGCCAGTGAGTATTCAACTCATACTGTCCATCACTGCCCAGCTCAAGCCAATCTAACACCTTCTGTCCGGGTTCAACGCCACTAAACCAAGAGGCTAGACGACTAATACGAGACTTTCCTATCTGAGCTAACGCAGAGCCATGATTTGCTGGAGCGAGCATCACCAAATGCTGTATAGGACATAGGTTCATGTTCTCACTATCGAAAAAGCGCGCAAGCCAGTTACGGATAACAGGTCCACCTGTAGAGTGAGTAATAACAGAGAAGGTTTCCCCCTCTAGTTCCCTTAAACGAGCCGACTCAAAGGCAAAGGCAATATCATCTAATGTCACCGCATCATTGAAACTAATATAGCGGCCTAGGTAGAGATGCTGGATTTCTAGGTTAAGATCATCACTAGCAAGTTTCATTAACGCTTCAGGTAGACCAGCATAAGTTTCCGTGTCTGTAACACTCCACCCATGAACGAAAACAAGCTTCATAACGACCTCAATTAAACATAAATTTCAGTCACTTAATATATCAACGCAGATAGAAAAAACAACGTTTATAGCGCTAAGAATAAATGTTTAGCAGGGCGATAAGACCCTATAGCCGACGGTAAAAGCCAATGAAACACAGACGATTAATAATAAATTAATATTCAGTTAAGGTTCAGCCTGCTTCACATAATATGCCCTCAACGAAACATACTTACCCTAAATGAGAGCACTTTTATGAGTACCCCAACTAGAAATAAAACGGTAATAATTGCAGCCCTAATCACCTCTGCGATCTCAATGCCAACCATGGCAGCTGATTGGTTTGTCGGTGGTGGTGTCGGTGCACAGCAAAATGGTTATGAAAAAGAGGTCACCGGTGGAGCTAGCATCCCTGAAAACTCACCAATCACATCGACCAGTGAAGAGAATGAGTTTTATATGATACGCGCCGGCGCATACCTCGATGATAATAATCGTATGTACGGAACGTACTCATACAATGCTGACGATAGCACCAGTCAACAAAGCTTCATCATCTCTTATGACTACTTAGTTCCACTGGGTAGCAGTAAACTAAATTGGTTTATCGGCGCCTCGGCAGGTGGCAACCATGTGAGTCCAGAGGCTGATAATATGAGCTCAGGCAATAACTTCGTCTGGGGTGGTCAAACAGGTATCATTTTCAATATTACTGAAAATCTCAGCACTGAACTCGGTTACCGCTATCTCGATCAAGATTACTCAGTAAGTAACGCACCGGATGAGCCAGTGGCCACGCCAAAAGCGACAAGTGAAGTCACAACTCTGTCGGCAACGGATTCTCAACAAGTTTACCTAAGTGTAGATTACCGCTTCTAATTTCCAGCAAACTCATCAGGTTAATAATCTTCCCGAGATTTAGCCTGATGGCATCATCGTCTAGCCCAATAATTAGTGGCTAGGCGATATGCTGCACTCTGATTAACAAAAAATTAGACTTTACTAAAAGACTACCTATCCCACGTCCAATCCCGCTCGTACCAAGCGTTAGCTCAAGATACCTACTCTTATATCAAAAGCATTAGGAACTCCGTTCCGTTATGTCATTCAGTTATTGTTCAGACTCATCGGATTAGTATGCCCTCAACGAAAACCGAATGACTTAAATTTAAGTCGCTTAAATCTAAGACGCTAAGCCCAATCCTTTTAAACAAGGAAAAAGAGCCAAAGCGACTCACATTTAAGTCACAGTAATTTTAAAGAGTGAGAATATATTATGAAAATCAAAACTATCGCATTAGCAACAGTAATCGCAACAGCAATGTCAGCTCCAGCAATGGCTGCAGACTGGTTCATCGGTGGTGGTGTCGGTGCACAGCAGAACACTTACAAAGGCTCTTCACAGGCCAATGTTGATCCAGGTTTTAACGCACAGAGCTTTAAAGAAACTGAAAACAATGAGTTCTATGAAGTTCGTGTTGGTGCATATTTGAATGATAACAACCGTGTGTACTCAACTTATAACTATAACTCAGACGATTTCAGCAGACAGCAGAGCCTCATGCTTTCTTATGACTATCTTGTCGGTCTAGGTGCGAGCAATAAGTTAAACTGGTTTATCGGTGCATCAGCTGGTGTGAACCACATTAGCCCAGACACAGATGAGCTTAGTTCAAAGAACCGTTTCGTTTGGGGTGGTCAAACTGGTCTAATGTACAAGATAAATGACCAACTAAGTACAGAGATTGGTTACCGCTACCTTAAGCAGGACTATGATGTATCTGAGACAACTCCAGTCCCATCTCCAACTGACAAAATTGGTTGGACAAACCAAGCATCACTAAATGACAGTCAGCAACTTTATCTTTCAGTTGATTACCGCTTCTAAGCAAAGCTGTTAATTAAAGCCCCGCAAGGGGCTTTTTTGTGCCTGCCTTTAAAGAGCGCTATGTCCGTAAGCGGCATATTTATCACTGATATAAAGATTGCACTTAGTTCAAATAACTCCCTCAAGTCCATTCAAACCCGTTAAAAATTTGTATTAACCCCACCCTGCGTGTAACAAGCACAAAAAAATCGCTTTTTCTTCCGATTTTCAGCGACTTTTTTCTACATTCAACATAATTAACTATTCACTACAGTACCCGCACTGATAGAATAATCAGACCATCCAGAAACTATTAGGACTCCCCATGAGCCTTGAACTACTGTCCAAGCTGGAGACAAAAATCCAAGCAGCACTTGAAACTATCGAGCTATTGAAAATGGAGCTTGAAGAGGAAAAACAGAAAGGGATTAGCTTGACTGAGCAAAACCAACAATTGAGCCAAGATTTAAACTCTTGGAACGAAAAAGTCACTGGACTTGTTGGCTTGCTCAATGAAGAAGTGAGCTAGTTAATAGCTTTATAGCATGAGCGAAGATTTAAGCCATCTTCGCTTCGCTACTTTGAGCCTCAATGAGCTCATTTAATTCTATGATGGCCTGCTTTACTTTAGGTACACTTTTCCTCGGTAATAAAAATCTCCCTTTTTCAAATTCTAATCGACCTAGGTCTTTAACCCAGATCACCCCAGATAAGAATATGCGCGCGTGTTTGACAATAAGCTTTGGTGCGTAAACAGGAAAAACTCTCACATTGCCTCCTTGTGCTGTACTTGTGCTTGCTTTAAGAAAATGAGCCCTGGCCACTTTGTATTTGTTGTTGGATCAGACTCTGTCTTTGACACGTGTTTTACCATGAGAGTTTCATTAAATTATGTTTTTTTTTGTAAATATTTGAAACCGTACCAGTAGCGGTAAAACTTTTTCTTGTCTATCAGACTTATAGCTAAGTCATTATTTTAAAATGTCACTTGCCAAAAAATTGACACCCTGCTAGATTAGAATGGTTACTCAGGGTAAAACTGAGCCCTATGGCTCGATGACCGTATTTCTTGCGACCAGGAAATACGGTTTTTTTTACGCTTTAAAAACTCGCCCACCCCCCTGCCTCACCTTGCATCAAGTCATTTAAGGCCTTATCGCAGCGCTTAATGAGAATAGGCTGACACAAAGTCGGTTGTTCAGCATCCATGGTCAACCGACATAACTCTCAGAAACAAGAAATCCAGACACAAAACAGATTAGTAACCTTGACCTACACGGTCTTAAATGTTCCATACATTTCAAAGACATTTCCCATATCCATATGGGGCAGATGTAGTGAATGCCAAGATGATGTCTGGAACATCATTGGCCCATGGCTAAACTGCATAACTCTTTATTACAAGAAGCCAGACACAAATACCAAAGCTATCCATCCATGGGCTTTGGCATAACTCTTTAATGCAGGGAAGCCAGACACAAAGCAGATTAGTAACCATCCATGGCTAATCTGCATAAGTGTTCCAGACACAAAAAAGGAGCCGTGAGGCTCCTTTTTAGATTTTAGTCTTACTCGACCGATATTACTTCATTGAAGTTAGGTAGTAAGCGATATCTAATAGTTCGTCATATGACTTAATAGCGCCTGTTTCTACGCGGTACTTGCCATTAACAACTAAAGCTGGAACACCAGAGATCTGAGCGTTCTCTGTCGCTCGCTTCATCTGTGACATCTGTGCACTGACCATAAACGAGTTAGCTGCAGCGTCGAAATCTTTACCGTCTACACCGTTGGCAATAAATACCTGACGGATATCATTGCGGCTAGTGAAACGTTGCTTCTTTTCATGAATAGCAGAGAAGATTGCCTTCTCTATCTTTTCATCAACTTTTAGCTGATGAGCAACAGCAAAAGCGCGAGACATCTCTACACCCATCTCTTTACCGATAAACTCAACATGCTTCTGCTTAAAGACCACACCTTCAGGCTTGTTAGCTTTAATTTGTGGCACTTGAGTCTTTGAGAAGTTGAAACAATGGCCACAATAGAAAGAGAAAAACTCAGTAATTTCAGGCTTAGCCGTTGCTGGTCCCTGATTGATCACTGTGTAGTGAACACCTTCTTTATAATCGGCAGCTAAGGCAGCCATTGGTGCCATTAACATAGCGACAGCAATTAATAATGCTTTTTTCATGGTGATTCCCTTATTTCTGCATTTCGCAGCGTATTTTGATAATTTGGAGGATAACATAATGTTCTTTCGAGTCTAGCTCAAGCCTATAAGTTCATTTTTCTGTTACAAAATGATAGATCAAACAGCTTATTAACCTTAATAACCCGGTATTAGACTCAAAGCTGGCTCATCTAAAACAGCCAATTGCTCTTTAAATCCTAAGATCTGTTGCTCCCAATACCTTTCTTCTGCATACCAAGGAAAGTTCATAGGAAAAGCCGGATCTTCCCAGCGACGACTCAGCCACGCATTGTAATGCAGCATTCTCATCGCTCTTAAGGGTTCTATCAGCTTAAGTTCACTGCTATCAAATTCGCAGAACTCCTCATAGGATTCTAGCAATATTTCGAGTTGCAGCACCTTCTGTGCACGGTCTCCGGTCAACATCATCCACAAGTCCTGCACTGCAGGTCCTGTACGAGCATCGTCAAGGTCGACAAAGCCAGGGCCGTCCGGCGTCCAAAGAATATTACCAGGATGCAGATCGCCATGAAGTCGAATTTGACTATGAGGCTGCCTAAACCAGATCTCTTTAGACTTTTCCAGCACTTGTTCTACGATAGTAAAATAGGGAGTAACTAATGAGCTAGGCACATGGCCAGACTCCTTTAACCAGCTAAGCGACTCATCGCCGAGCAGCTTAGGGCTGACGATATCACGATGAGCAAATTTACCTTGCTTAGAGAATTGGTGAATGCGACCTATAAACCTTCCGGTTGCTTCAAGCTGATCTAGGTTATCTACTTCAAACGAGCGTCCACCAATAGAGGGAAATAGCGCAAACTTAAACCCTTGATATTGGTGTAGAGATCGCCCATCAATAATCACAGGAGTGGCGACTGGTACCTCTTCATCCACCAGTGCTTGAGAAAAATCATGCTCCTCTTGGATCTGTTCATCAGTCCAACGCTCAGGACGATAGAACTTCACCACATAACGAACATTATTATCGCAGCGAAACTGATAAACTCGGTTTTCATAACTGTTGAGTGCTAACAAGCCTGTTTCGGGGTAGATGCCTAAGCTCTCAATGGCATCTAGAATCAGATCAGGTGTGAGCGCTTGGTAATGGAACCCTGAGCCCTTATCTGCTGTACTCATAAGTAACTCCGTAATAAACTCTCAAGGTATTCAAGTACCTCATAATCATCGTCTCGCTCAACGCTGAGCCAACAGATATCCCCATAGAACTCATAATTAAGCTGAATATAGGTTCCTTCAAAAAGAAGCAACCATTGATGTCTGTCGGCGCCATCATGCTGCTCAATCACTCTAGAGTCGATGGCGCGAGACAAAGGCTCGGCAAACTTTGCAAACTCATCAAAATTGATATCGGCTGCTATTGATAAGCTGCGCGCTTGAGCATCAAGCTTTAACTCGCTTAACTTCATTAATATATGTCTCTTCAAGCTGGGAGATAACTGCTGCAGACGAGTCTACAGCATTGAGAATTGTAAAAGTGCAGCTTCAGTGGTCGAGTTAACCACTCAAAGTCAGCTGGCTAGTGTACCAACTTGTCGACAAAGCTTTGGCAAGTTAATCCGCCAGTATCATTAGCCACACATAAGTGACCACACTGGTAACTTCCCACACCTGAATCACTAAGCCTTACTAGGCCAGAGCCTTTCAATAAGCACTGCTCCGAAGTCGAGTAATAACCAGAAATATGCGTGCTAAGTTCGGCATTTTCAGGGAGCTGCTCAACATCAGCGTAATAGAATAGAGTCCATTCAGGGTTTTGTGTACACGCAGTCAAAGACGAGATAAATACTCCTACTAAAACCCACTTCATGAATCTCATACAAACTCCATTAATTAACGGCAAAAAAATAGGCGAACCTTAAGTTCGCCTATTTTACACGTCTTTAAACCCGTTTGGGTAAACAATATCTGTCGCTAGATATTACCAATAGTTATTACTTCAAAGATTTAGCTTTTGCTTTCTCGATACGAGTAATACGTCCTTCGAAACCAGTTACGGTACCGTCAGTTAAACCGTACTCAATCGCCTTGTTACATACATCAATTGCGCTATCAAACTCGCCACTATCATTCAGTAGAGTAGAAAGGTGCATAAAGCCGACGCCCTTCTCTTTTGACTTAGTTTCAAGGGCTTCAAACAGCGATAGGTAATAGGGTGAAAGTGCCGCGCCATACTCTCTGTATTCAGCTTGCTTTCTCTGTTTATAACATTCTGCGATAGCCGCTAATAATCCAACATGTTTAATCGAATTACTTGAAGCACCTCTGTACTCAGACAGTGCCTGAGTCAGTTTATCGTTAGCCCATGATTCATCGGTCACAGCAACGGAAGCAACTTTTGGCTCTGGCTCTGGCTCTGGCTCTGGCTCTGGCTCTGGCTCTGGCTCTGGCTCTGGCTCTGGCTCTGGCTCTGGCACATCAGTTTGGGGCTCAGGCTCGACAACAGCAACATCTTGCTCCTGCTTAGGCTCTGAACCAAACTCTAGAGGCTGACTCTCCGATGGAGAGGACTCATCAGTTTTTTCATTGTCAGCCTTTTCTGCATCAACGGCTGATGAGCTAGGACTAACCTCAGGCTCTATAACATTATCAACCTGAGAAGCAGGCTGTTGGGTTTCTTCTACGGGTGAGTCATCGAAAACCTCTTTCTCAGCAGGCTTAGTTAGATCTTGCTGTTCATCTTCTGCTAGTCTTTTAGCGCGCTTATATAGATAAACACCTAATACAACTAGCAAAATAATGGCTATATATTTCATTGTCGTCCACCAGTGATTGACCTCAACCTTGTTTCAGGCTGTATGTATTTTATTCAAGTTTAGATAGTAACCGATATTAGTAATGCATTCTCTTACTTCAAATCAAGTATTTATATCTCTTTTTAACCCTATTTTTCAACTTTAAGCGCTTATTTACAACAATTCGCACAATCTAGGCTTGAATATGAATATCCATTCTGTCATTAAATTCATGCAGGCTCATTAAAATCAGATGAAATATAATTAAAGTTTAGTGCCGTTAAACCACTATTTTGTGCGCTTCTTCATAGTTTAAGCGACCATAATTGAAGCATACTCAAATCAAGTCATATAATACCCAAGTAAACTACTAAGGTATTAATCTTATCGATTTTAGCTCGATTGCGTTATCAGGATAGCATATGGAAACTCAAGAACTTCTCAGTGGAAAATTACTTAGAGAGTATCAAACCATCAAGGCTATGGTTCAGATCTACTGCAAAGCCCATAAGCAGATGGATAGCGCAGACTGTGACGAATGCCAAGAGTTTCTTGCCTATGCCCATACCCGCTTAGATAGATGCCCTTACGGCCAAGACAAGCCCACATGTAATAAGTGCCCAGTTCATTGCTATAAGCCGCACATGAAAGCCAAAGCAAGAGAGATAATGATTTTCTCTGGGCCGAAAATGTTACTGCCTCACCCGATAATGGCCATTCAACACCTTCTATCTGGCCGAGGCCCTGTGCCTGGAAAACCACCTGCACACCAATCTAATCGGCATATAAGAAAGCAGCAAGCTGAGCAATCATAATAAGCCCTTTAACTTAAGGGAGCAGCACATACGTTAAAGCATGTGCTGCAAAACTTGTCCTATCAGCTTTTTGCCAAGATGTATTGCATCTCAGTTATTGCCTAACTTTTATTGCCTAGCTTTACTCTACGATTTCGATTTATTTATTCATTTTAACTAAATTGTCGCTTTAATCATCTGCTGTTTATTTACTCTAATTAACTTGCTCTTGCTTTCAGTTGAGTTGACAATGAATTGCTATGAATGAATTTAGTGACTTTTTCTCACAGGGTTATTGGTGGTTATCACTACTCGGCGGTCTTCACTGCATCGGGCTGGGTCTTTATATTCGTTTTATCTATCGAGAGGGTAACGGCAACCACAAATTACTGGGTGGTATCTTTAGCTTATTGGCGCTGTATTTCTTTACTGGCATGCTTAACCGAGATAACTCCCCGGCTCCTATACACCTACTTTTTACGCTTATTGTTCCCGTTTACTTTCTCTTGATGCCACTCCTGTATCTCTACTGCTACCGAAGTTTGCATAATATTCGTCGCTCAATCAGCTTCTCGAAGCATTTTTACCTTGCTCTGATCGTTGCCGTTATTGTGCTGATAGCCGCTTTAGCCAGTAAAAACGTTATGCCAGAACCGAGTTTAATTGCATTAAGCAAAGAGACCAGATTGGGTTACATGGGCCAATTAGGCACCCTACTGCCGGGGTTACTCAGCATTCAAACCGCCACCTACTTTGTGCTGATAATACGCATGCTCATCAAAGCGCAAGGACATAAACCTAAGGTGCATCAAGAGAGCCTAAGGGATATAAAGTTTCGTTGGTTGTTAGTGCTGACCTTTGCAATGATGGCAAATTGGTTAATCCGCACCATACTTGTCATCCTTCCCTTCTATTTCGGCGATCAAATCTCCGAATTGACTCAAGTGTTTACCCGTTTAGCCCTACTACTAACCATCTATATTCTTGCTATCTATGGACTGCAACAGATAACCAGAGCCGCATACTTGAGAGGTAAACTCACCATAAACGTCGCTAATAACAGCAGTTTAAATAAGACAAACTCACAACTATTGAGCTCAGAAGAGTTGAGCTACCTGCACCAGTTGTTAAAAGAGGAACCCAAAAAAGATCAAGCAGATCATAAACTGTGATCTACTTGAACAAATATACCATCGCTTTTTAACTCACTATATTTCCGATCCAACCCTTTTACGCTATTGTGTCAGCGACAAAAATAATTATTACCAACCAAAGCATTCAGACATAAAAGGGATCAAGATGGGAAAGCTATGCCAAGTATCTAAACTTGCAGTGGTCACTGCAGGGTTGCTCCTAACCCCCTACTCACAAGCCGTAGAAAGAACTCATCAAATAACCACTGATGACTTTTTTGATATAGGTGGCATGCAAAGTGTTCAGCTCAGTCCCGATGGCAAGCTAGCGGTATGGCTTGAGTCTCGCTGGGATAAAGAGTTAGACAAGAGCCAAAAAGATCTGTGGCAGGTCAACACTAAAAACCGCAAGACGACTCGACTCACGTTCACAAACGAGAGTGAGTCTAGCCCTCAGTGGAGCCCGGACGGTGAATATATTTACTACTTAGGTAAGGTGACCCAGGAAGGAAAAAAAGCCCCCTTTAATGGTAAGAAGCAGGTTTTCAGAATCGCTAAATCTGGTGGTGATGCCGTGCCAATGACTAAAGAGGTCGAAGGTGTAAGTGCATATTCAATTAGCGGCGACGGCAAGAGCCTCTACTTTTTAGCCAATAAAACCGTAAAAGATAAAGACCTCTGGGCCTCAATGCGAGCAAGCCATAGCACGCCTAAATATGGCCACGGAGAACGCAAGACTAATCCATTATATAAACTCGACCTTGACCACTTTAAGCAACAGCTTATCTTAGATGACGACAAGGTTGTGTGGCAATTTAGTGTCAGTGACGATGGCAGTAAAATAGCCCGTATCACCACCTCAGATAACGAACTGGTCTACCTAGAAGGCTGGTCTGACGTAGAGGTTTTTAATACTAAGAATCAATCAAACAAAGTATTAGCAGACAAGGCATGGCGTGAGCAGGCTCCATCGCCTTACGGCTGGTTACTTGGGCTAGACTGGCACAGTGATAATGAGCAACTTGCGTTTAGAATCGACTTCGATGGCCACCCAGGTAAGCTCTTCATCAGTAATACAGAGACAGATAAGCTCCTTGAGATATCTCGCCCTGACGATGTCACACTAAATTCAGCCGATATTAACTGGCGCCCTAATAGCGATGAGATATGTTATCGAGGATCTGAGCACGCTCGAGTCAAACTGTTTTGTACAGAGGTAGACAAAGGTAAACAAGGCGACACTCGCACCGTAGTGAAAGATGATCTGGTTATTGGTAGCTATAGCTTCAGCCATAATGGCAAGAAGCTCGCTTTTAGTCATAACGGCTTAGAGCACTTCTATGATCTATTCATCGCTGATGCCGATAGCTCTCGCGCTAAATATAAGCGCATGACCAATATCAACCCACAAGTCGATAGCTGGATATTGCCGCAGATACAGATCGTCAAATGGCAAGCACCCGACGGTGCTACGGTTGAAGGTATCCTCGACCTGCCTGCAGGTTATAAAAAAGAGGATGGGCCGCTACCATTAATCGTTCAGATCCATGGTGGACCCACTTCGGCAACGCCATACGCCCTGCAACACAGATCATACGGCCGCTCTACTTTTACCGCCAATGGCTGGGCACTGCTCTCACCAAACTATCGCGGCTCTACTGGCTACGGTGACAAGTTTCTCACCGACCTAGTAGGTAAAGAGCACGATATCGAAGTCAAAGATATCATGGCAGGTGTCGATCAGCTTATCGCCGATGGTATCGCTGACGGTGACAAGATGGCAGTCATGGGATGGAGTAACGGTGGCTACCTCACCAATGCGTTAATCAGTACTAACACCCGCTTTAAAGCCGCCAGCTCTGGTGCAGGAGTGTTTGACCAGCGCCTTCAATGGATACTAGAGGACACACCAGGCCATGTAGTGAACTTCATGGAAGGCCTGCCATGGGAAAAGCCTGAAGCTTATAGCCATGGATCATCTTTGACCCGTGCGGATAAGATAAAAACCCCAACACTTATCCATATCGGCGAGAACGATCAACGTGTTCCTGTAGGTCATGCGCAAGGACTTTATCGAGCGCTGAAACATTATCTTAATGTCCCTGTTGAATTGGTGGTTTACCCAGGTGAAGGTCATGGCCTAAGTAAGTACCAACATCGCAAAGCCAAGATGGAGTGGGATCAGAAATGGTTTAATCACTATGTCTTAGATAATAGTGTCTTAGGTAAAAGCCAATCAGGTAAAACAACCGATTAAGCTTAATACCGTTCAGGGTTAATTCACTGAACCTAAGCTGACACACATAGATAAAAGCGCCTTCAAAGGCGCTTTTTATTGCCTACAGCATTCTCATCAGACCAATAGCTGGGTATGCTGTGATTATTGCCGTATTTTTTGAAAAGGAGCCAAAAATGAAAAAGTTTATCTCTATCATCTCCAGACTATCAGTGCTTTGTGCCACTCTATTTATTTCTCAAGTCGCGGTAGCAGATGAAAGCTACGCCGAAGCCATAGCCAACTTCAAACAAGCCAGTGATACCCACAAGTTTTTCGATAATGCTTATGGCTATGCCATCTTTCCAACAGTAGGAAAAGGCGGTTTTGGTATAGGTGCAGCTTATGGCAAAGGACGTGTGTTTAAGGGGAATGGCTATACTGGCGACACCAGCTTAACCCAAGTCTCTCTTGGCTTTCAGATAGGCGGACAAGCCTATAGCGAAATAATCTTCTTCAGAGATGCCAAAGCCTACAATGAATTTACTAGCGGCAGTTTCGAATTCGGTGCCCAAGCCTCAGCAGTTGCCATCACTATCGGTGCTAATGCCCAGGCTGGCACCACTGGTAACTCAAGCAGTGCAGGAAAAGCAGCGGCAAAAGCGGCCTACATTAACGGAATGGCAGTTTATACGCTAGCCAAAGGCGGCTTGATGTTTGAAGCAGCCCTAGCAGGACAATCGTTTACTTTTGAAGATAAGTAGTCTTCGATGTTATTCGCGCTCTAAATTAAAAAAGCCTGCAGCTAATGACTCGCTGCAGGCTTTTTAGTATTCAAACCCAGAAAATTCTATGCGCAGGAGGTCATCAATTTTTGCTAGCCCCCATAAACTGCACTCTTGTCGGGTATATTTGCCCTTTGCTATTCATGCTTTGCATTATGCGCATCATCAAATCATCTAATTGAGCTAAATCTTCAGCGCTCAAAGCAGCGACCATATCGTTCTCACGCTTATGCAATACAGGCATAATCTCCTCAACCAGCAACTTACCTTTTTGCGAAAGTTTAACTAATTTACTGCGTTTATCATCCGGATTTTCACAGCGCTCAATTAACTCCTCTTTTTGCAGACGGATAAGAACTTTTGTCAGACCACCAGAGCTAAATAGCATGCTTTGATAAAGATCTGTAGGCGAAAGAAGATGCGGCGGAGGGTTACGGCGCAAGCTGCACAACAGATTGAAATCTGAACTCTGTAACCCATAAGATTCGACACACTCTTTAATTAATTGAATAAAGATATTGTTAACTTGCGTCAGCCGCAATAAAGCCGGGTATGAGGTGGCTGCACACTCAGGCCAATTCGCTTCATTTAGCTGCAAAATGTCTTCCATGCACTTTTCCAATGGCCCTACCTCTCACTTTTGTTTATTGCCCATCATTATATCTTGCGAGAAAGATAAACTCCACTTAGTATCTTTCCAGAAAGATACTTTTGCGACAACATTAATTGTTGACATCAGCACTTAATGATAGAGTTTAAACCTTAATAATCAATGCATTACAGTAAATCCTGACGATATTCCTTTTAAAGTTTTGCTGATTATTACTGGTTATAGATATCGATACAGATTCAGTGAAGTAGATATATCGTGATTTTTTGGGTTTATAAAACCCGTTAAGCGAGGCCGTCCTTAAACAGAACGTTTCTAAAACCGACAATTAGTAACTGTCGGTTTCACAAAGTAGCTCATGCAAGCACCACGACTAGCTGCGGCCATGTTTATGCTGCTTACAACGCGATGTTTAACTCAATGCCTTCTCTGGGTTTCAAACACGAGATAGCTTCTTTGACAATGAAAAAAGCTACAAACTCACGATATAAAAATTTGTAGTAGTTACTGACAATAAAAGCAATTTACCCATTAAGTGTTGTCAGGCTCAAACCATACAAGATCTGAACAGAAGATCCGCTGCTTGAACGAAGAACTGATTTTTTTATTACACAAACAGGCTCATCGTTTAAGTGGCATAACTAGCGCTCTTCGAAGAAGGAGCGTATATAACAAAGAGAGTGATGAGATGGGAATGTTAAAAGCAGCATCCTTAACAATGATAATGGGGCTCACCGTAGTTGGTTGCGGTAGCGACGACTCACCTGATATAGAAAATAGACCACCGGTAGCGGTACCTGACACAGCTACAGCTTGGGCAGAAGGCGACCCAATTCGCATCAAAGTGCTAGCCAATGATTATGATCCAGATGGCGACGCTATAGAGTTAGTCGATTTTGTTATCACTGATGGCAGTGGCACTGTAGTCCAAAGTAATAATGACTTACTGTTCACACCAGAATCTGCGGGTACGACACATATTAACTACAGCATAGCCGATACACATGGTGCAACAGACTCAACCACTGTAACGATTACTGTCACTAACCCCGAGCCAGAAGTCGCAGAATATGTCGGTTCTAATACTTGCATTGGTTGTCACAGCGATAAAGCTACCTTTTTTGAAACCGGACATAACTTTAAGCTAAATAAAGTTGTCGACGACAAAGCACCAGAATATCCATTCAGTTTCATAGATGGTGCAGTTGAGCTTATGTATGGTGCGAATAACAGCACTGGTACTCCTAATGATTGGAGTGACATTAGCTACGTCATCGGCGGCTACGACACTTGGGCGAACTTCCTCGATAAAGACGGCTTCATTCTTACTGGAACTGGAGTCGCTGTATCTATGCCACAAAATGGCGAAGATATTTCAATCAATCATATGCAGGGGTACTTGCCTGACGCCGCACCGGATTCACAACAATTCGACTGTGGTATTTGCCACTCAACGGGCTGGAAGGACTACACCCCTGACTCAGATCTAAACCCTAATCATCAAGATGGTCTAAAAGGGTTTGCAGGCACTTACAATCAGCCTGGTATTCAATGTGAAGCTTGTCATGGTGCAGGTAGCAAACATATTAAAACTATGTCGGCAGATGATATTTCGCGTGTTGCGACTGGACGTCTAACCGCTGATCTAGTCAAAGATGACATGGGTTATGGTTTAGCGATAACCTGTTCAGAGTGCCACAGCAAGAAAACTAACCGTCACTATCCAGACTTTGTAAGTGAACACAACAATGACTTTGGTGGTGACAGTATTGGTGGCCGTACTATTCCGTATTTCGACGGTGGACGAGTAGCCGGTGATGCGATGTTAGGCTTAGATGCTAATACTGGTGAAATGACTGGTAAGAAACATGAAATGGCCTGCCATACTTGCCACAATCCTCACCGCTCAAAGGCCAATGAAGATCAGCCTGGGCATGAAGATGCAATGCTAAAAGACTGTACTGATTGTCATGGTGACAAAAGGTTTACCCCAGATCTTGAAGTGCATGAATTTGTAGCAAAATGCACCACTTGTCATATGCCAAAGAGCAATCACTTTTTTAAAATTAACCTAGAGTACCCTTCGGCTAGCCCCGAAAATTATTCTGATGATGGGATGTACGTACAGCCTTGGAATGTCGCTAAAGATAGTTGTGGCAGCTGCCATGATGATTACGATGATCGAGCTGCAATGATTGAAAAGATGCACCAATAAGTAAACGATTTAACTCGATAAAAAATAAAAGCCAATTCGCTTATGCTAATTGGCTTTAATTATTAAAAGTCATATTAATTATAACTACTTATGTCCCCAAGGCACTGGCGGTAAATCAACAGGCTTAGTCAGGTCAAAATCTACTCTAAAATCGCGATTCTCGCGTGTTAGACGGTAAGTAAACTCTTGTGGTTTGATATACATATGCCACACATTCGTTATTGAAACATCTAGGCCGTTTTCTCTGAAGTTATTGATAGAGTGAGCATCAACAGGGAAAGATTGCTCGCTAGGGCTCCCCATATCTCCCGTCATTCCGCCATACATAGTCACCTTGTCTTCACTGCCATCTTTATGACGATGGTCATGGGCTAAGTGCAAACCATATTGCGTTTTAGTGATCACCCAAGTGCGTGAGTGATCTTCACCAACATGAAAAGGAACTTTAAGCTGGGTGTCACTGCACTCACGCACGTGCATCACGAGTTTCTTCCCACTGAAAGCTGAATCGACTGTATTGCCAGCGGTTACTGTACCTTCAAACGCCTTACCACAATGCGCGGCGATGCTATCAAAAAACGTATCTTGTTCGCTTGTTGTTGCCAATGCTGGCATCGCTAACATAGAGGCTGAGGTCAGTAATAAAGCTAGGTGTGAGTGTTTTGTTGTTTTCATTATTATCTCCATCAATTTGTGCCAGACAGCCTAACATAATGAGATAAATATTAACTTAAGCTCTAATAATGAGTTTACTTACAGGCTAGCTATAAAAAACCCCTCAGTGAACGGGTACTGAGGGGGCTGATTGGTGGATCAGAAAGGGTAAAGCACTATTGTCGATTAATCATTTGCCTCAGAGGCTGACTAAACTTTCACAACTCGCACAGGGATCCCATGACGACAGTTGGCTCCAGTCCAATAGTCGTTGAGCATACTGGCAGAGCCACCACGAGTTGGATCAGTCGGGATCATCTGGTTGATTGCAACACCACCAGCTCGCTGAGTGAGCGCCGGGATCTTTTTCCCATCAATGACACGATCGTCTCCGCCAAATCCCTCACTGTGACCAAAGCCATGGGATACACATACCGCCTCTTTAGCTACGCCAGAGTCAGTTTGCAGTATGCCTACAGCGGGTTTCCCGTTTGCCGTTATCAGCTGAACATTGTCGCCATTAACTAAGCCCTGCTCACTGGCAGTCTCTTGGTTCATATAGATGTAGTTTGTCGGGCTTATCTCTGCAATGCGTTTATAGGCAACGGCATAGTTTGAGCGCACTGTAGCCTTATAACTTGAGAACAACAGAGGGTATTCCGACTTTGGCCAATGGCTCTCCCAGGTGTCACCATTCCAGAATTTATGCTCTTGGTAGGTGACAGTGCCGGGGTAATGCTCCCCTGAATAAGCATGACGCAGCTGTGCAACAGCCTCATGATAAATCTGCAAACACTTGGCGCCCGCCCCTTTTACAAACTCACCGTCGTAACGCTCATCCGCCACATAGTATCCACCTCTTGATAGGAGGGACTCCACTTGAGCCGTTTCAGTTGGGGTCAGCTTAGAGAGCAATGGTTTCATTGCGTAATCTAAACCAGCCCACTCTCTATCTTCTGCAGTCACTTTGGGCAGGCTTTCACACTGAGAAGCCACATTCGCTAGATATTTCCCATGCCAATCTTCAAAGCACAAGAGATCAGCGTGCTGACCGTCGGCATGGGCGATAGCCCCTTTACCAAAACCTGGTAGCTCCATCTCTAAGGCGATATCGATGAGTAACTGCTCCATGCACACATGCTGGCCTCGCTCATTTTTTACTGTTCTTGGTGTCACTAATGGCGCAGCGGCAACGACCCCTAACATATGGGAGCCCCACATACGGTCTGCGGCGTACTCCTCCAACATAGAGCGATCTGGAATAAAATAATCCGCATAGCGGTTCGTTTCATTCATATGGCAATCAATACCCACAATTAACGGCAGACGTTTTGGATCTTTAATACTCTCAACCACCTCCTGACTAATTGAGGCTGCACTATAGAGAAAGTTATTGCGCCAGTTAAACAAAGCCTTAGCCTGATAGGGATCGGCATTAGCATGGCTTGTCCACTGCTCGGCGGCATTCATTGCTGGCAGAACTTCATGCCAAGGTGTACTTGCAGGATAAGGATTTTGTCCTTTAGCTCGTTTCTGCTGATACTCAGTCGAAGACTCATACGCACCATCACGGCAGGCATTAACAACGCCATCTAAACTGACACCCTTTTCGATATTAGCGAGATCGTAACGCCCCTCTAAGCCACCGATCGGACCATTACCATAAATAGCGCCACCTTTAGCATCATGAGAGCCCACTAAGGTATTGAGCGTTGCCCAGATCCAGCCCATTACAAAGCCATCAGATGAGTTAGTGCCGCCATTACCTGCCACACAGGCCTTACGACCATAATGAGCTAAGTCTTTGGCGACTTGACGCATCTCTTTCACTGAGATGCCTGACTGCTCGGCATAGACCTGCATACTTGTTCGCTGCGCCTCTAACTTCAGCAAGAGCAAAGAGGAAACCAGCTTAACCTTACGACCCTTTTTATCCTTGACCACCTTACTGACAAACAGCTCAGCTTTATCGCCATCCTCTGCAGACACCAACGTTGAGCTAGAGGACTTAATGATTAACGCTTCATCGCCGCCAAGGCCGAAATCAGCCGCTTTAGCAAAACCTCTGTAATTAGGGTGAGTCGGCTCCATCACCACAAGGTGACCCGCATTGGTAAAATTAAGCTCACCTGCAGCTTTTGCAGCCTTCTCGCTCGCTCCTTCAAGATGGGTTCTATTGAACCACTCCTCTTCAAGCATGGTGCGAATAACACCAAAAGAGAATGCTGCATCTTGACCCGGCTTAACCGCTAACCATTTAGCGTTGGTATCTGCAGCAACTGTGGTACGCAGTAGCGGATCGACGCAGACATACTTAAACTTTCTATCTACTCGGCTATCTGCAAGCCCACGCCCGACTCGGTTAAGGCTGGCACCCGATGAACCTGGGCTGGTGCCCATAAACAGACCATACTCAACATTTTCCCAGTCAACATCATTAAGCCACTCTTCAAACCCTGCAGCCATACCTAAGCTGTAGCCAGTCGCTTGCGCAGCGCCGCAATAGGCATGTTTAGTCCCTAAGTTACTCGTGCCCCAAGCTTGCTGCATAAAGCGGGCATAGAAACTGCCGCGCAAGGTATCTTCTGCACAGAAGGTAGCAAACAGGTGGTTCGCTGCACTGCCAAACTCAGGAAAGCCTGGTTTTACTGGCTTATCGAGCTGACGTATCGCAGCTAAACCTTCAACATGCCCCTCTCCAAACAGGTCCCCACCCTTTACAATTTCAGACAGTGCCTGTTCATAACTGATTGTGATCCACTTGCCTTCACCACGTTTACCCGCTCGCTTGAGTACCTGACTCACCCGACGCTCATCATCAACCGAGTCGGCACAGCTTGCGCCCTTAGCACAAGTCGTGGCGCGATTGGCCAGCCCCGCTTCACCAGCCATTTCGATATAGCTTTGCTTCACGCTCACCTCAATGGGCAAGGGAGAGCCTGAGTTGTTCTCGCAATAGGGGTTACCACCTACTTTCAGTACCTTGTCACTTTTCTCATCAATACGAACACGTAAGCCACAGATGTTGTAACAGCTAAAGCAACGTGAGTATGCCGTCCTCACTCCAGCCGTCTTACTCCATTGACCCTCTGCACTTTGCGAGCACTCAGGTGGAATAGGATGACCGAAGCGAGCCACATCTTGACTGCGCTTAGGATGAATGGGTTGAGTTTTATCACCACAACCCACTGTTGCTGCGGCGACTGACACGACACCCGCTTGGGTTAAAAATTTACGTCTATCCATTACGAACTCCTAGCGCTGCCATTCGAGAAAATTAAGCGACAAGATCTCTTGATCATCTGCCTGCTCAGGTAAACCGATATAGAAAATATTGGGCTGAGTGCCAGCCTCAGATAGCATGGCGTACACCTTATTATCTTTCACTAACTGGGATACCGTACTGGCAGGATCATTGAGATCCCCAAAGACCCTAGCCTCACCGATACAGGTCTCGACACAAGCAGGCAAAAGGCCGACTGACACTCGGTGAATACAGAAATTACACTTTTCAGGCGGGGACTCTAATGTGTCATCTTTGCGTCTTGCGCCATAGGGACATGCATCGACACAAAGCTGGCAATGGATGCACTCATCATGGTCGATAACCACAATGCCATCCTCTTTACGCTTATATGTTGCCTCTACAGGACACACATAAACACATGCTGGGTTATCACATTGATTGCACTGATTCGGTACCGCTAACGTAGATATTTGACCTTGTTGCTCAATACTTGCCTGATTAACTCGCGTTCTCCCACGCCCTGTATCTGTCTGGTTCTCCATCGCGCAAGAAACTGTACAAGATAAGCATCCGGTACAGCGGCGAACATCAAAAACCATAGCCAAACGTTTTTCTGCAGTTTTTGCTTGTAGTTGTGCCACAGGCACAATCGACAGCATGGCACCACCAGCAGCCATTTTTAATATGGAACGTCTATCCAACATAATCCACCTCACACATAAACTATATTTATATATAGCCAATATAAATTGACCTTTATTTTAAAATACACATATAAATATAAATTAATAACTGGAATTAACTTTTAAATTAAGCAACAAAGCAGAGCTCACACTTTAAAAATAAATTAAAAAAACATGAAATAAATTCCAACATAGTATTTTTGGAAGGGATAATATCAATATAGAGATAATCCAGTGGTCGACAATATTAAACACACCAAACAAGGTTAGACATCAACACCTTTCAAAACAATAACATAGGCAAGAACACGCAAATCACCTTTTATATTTAAGCAAACAAAAACAAAGGCTAATGCTATTCACCAGTAAAATTCGATTATTGATATTTGCATTTATCAATAAATGAAAAGTGAGATTAATATCAAAGTAAGAATAATAACCATATTAAAAGTGTGACATATAACACTGTATTACCTTAAACATACATAGATGATAATAACCAATAACAAATCAACAGAAATAAACCATGAATAAAATAGACCAATTAAATTACAATCAATTAAAAGTGTTTATTTCAATATATGAACATGGTCAAAGTCATCAAGCTGCAAATGAATTAGGCATGACAGCATCAGGTGTAAGCAGAACCTTAAAAATATTACGTGATATTTTTAAGGACTCACTCTTTATACGAAGATCATCTGGTTTCGTCGCCACTGAAAAAACCCATCAGTTAATCCCAATGGCAAAGTCTTTAGTAGAGCAATACCAGAAAATTGAGATGCAGCACTCAGTCTTCACTCCCGCTGAGTCTGGTGGTCAATACATCATTCATGCTTATGACGAGTTTGTTTACGCAGTAAAGAAAGTAATACGTGATGAGATACTGCTCGAAGCACCTAACCTTCGTTTTGATGTGCGTGTTCTCACTCACGACTGCAGTATGGAACTCGCTAACGGTGATATGGACTTCGTGGTGGTATATGAAGGATTTAATGGCAAAGGATTAAATTATGAGATGTTTGCAGAAACTGACAGCCTTTATCTACTTGCTAGAAAAGACCACCCAATACTGTCCCAGCCATTAACGCTAGAAACCATCTCTCACTACTCCTGCCTTGAGATAGATAACTACGACGATCTGACGTGTCCACTTCTGGTGAATTTATGCCGAGAGCAGAACCTCATCATGGAGGTTGAGGGCTACACAGACAGCCTAGCTTCAGCAATGAGGTTACTCAGTGAAAGCGATGCTGTGACATTGAGCTGTAATCAATTCACACGTCAGTTTGTCAAGATGCTCCCCCAGATCCAATACGTCAAATTACCCGATGAGTTAGCTCAAAGGTGTCGAATTAGACGGAGAGAAAACCGAGAGATAGGTAACTACCTGCTATTTGGAAATACCAATAATTCAGCCGCTTTTAACTGGGTTAAATCCAAACTGATCTGTGGACTCGAGAGAGAGTGGCGGCTCGCCAGCGATGAATAGATCCCAAGCAGTAACAAAGCGATAAGTGGTTAATCCCTGCAATAGATTAGCCCTTACCAATCAAGCCCCTAGGAGGTGAATACCCATACATAAAACTGATATGACTAAAGAGTGAGTTAGACCCAAATAATATTGAGTGAGCAAAACATGTATCGACACCATCAAGCTACGCCTGAAGCCTGAGTCATACATATCGACAAAGCTAGAACACTGGCTTTGCAAATAAAAAATAAACAGTGAATAACACTGACAAGATGGGGAACAAATATGAAGATTAACAGACGCACCTTCCTGCAGGGAGTAGGAGCTAGCTCCGTTGTTAGCTCTCTGTCAGGCTTGATGCCTGGCATTGCCAATGCAACGGAACGCGGCGGGGCGCCAGATAAACTACTCAAACGTGAAGGTAAGATTGTCTACCATACTTGTCAGCGCAACTGTGCTGATCGGTGTCTGCTTAAATTTACCGTTCAAAACGGCCGTATGACCTATGTTGAAGGTGCTTCAGAGATGAAGAAGATGGGCACCTCTCCTTGTGTGAAAGGCCATGCCTATGTGCAGTACACCTATGCCGCAGACCGAATTTTACACCCTATGGAGCGCGCAGGCGCAAAAGGCGAAGGAAAATGGCGCCGCATCAGCTGGGACGAGGCTTATGCAAAAATCGCTAGCCGTTTACAGCAGATCATTAAAGAGCATGGTGCTGACTCCATTTTGCCATACAGCTATTCAGGCCACGAAGGCGTTATTGGGAAATACGGCGGACCTAGCCGTTTCTTTAACGCTGTAGGGGCTCGCAAGCTAGATCGTAAAGTGTGTGTTTTCGCCGCCTATGAAGGCCTGAAGTCTGTGACTGGTACTTACCAAGGTCCAGATCCATACGACAATATCTACACCAACTGTTATATCTCTTGGGGCCAAAACGAAACCGCGACGAACGTACACGGTATTAAGTTTATCAACCAAGCACGAGACAAAGGTGCAAAACTCTTGGTTGTAAACCCAATGCGTACGCCTATCGCATCTCAAGCGGATATCTGGCTACAGCCAAAACCAAGCACAGATACCCATCTTGCTACCGGTATCATGAAGTACTTGATTGAAAACAACTTAGCCGATCTTAAGTTTATCGAAGCTAACACGCTCGGTTATCAAGACCTACTCAAACGCCTTGATGAGATGAGTTACGACGAAATTGAAAAGGTCACCGGCGTACCGAGAGAGAAGATGTTCAAGTTCGCTAAGGTCTACGGCGAATCTGAGTTATCTGTTATTCGTTTAGGCTACGGAATGCAGCGTAACTATAACGGTGCTCGTATGTCCCGTGCTATCGCTATGATGCATGCTGTAGCAGGTCAGTACGGTAAGATTGGTAATGGCTTTATTTATGACAACACCCAAGCGGATGACAGCTTAAATTACTCCAAAGGGCGTGCCGATCATATCCACCCTAATGGCGACACCGTAGGCCATGTCAACATGACAGAGATTGCCAAGGCCATTCACCCGACAAATCCTACCGCTTATGGTAAGCCAATCAAGCCTATTAAGGCTGTGATTAATTACAATGGTAACTTCGTTTCAGTCGCACCTGATTCCAACGCCTGTCGCCTAGGGGCAATGCGTGATGACCTGTTCTTAGTGGTTCATGATTTCTTAATGACAGATACCGCAGAACTTGCCGACATCATAGTACCATCGACAACTCAGTTCGAGTTCCCAGATATGGGTACTGATTACAACTGTTACCACATGCAAACCTCTGAAAAAGTGATTGAGCCTTTAGGTGAATCTAAAGATAACTGGATCTTCTTTAAAGAGTTAGCCGCTCATATGGGGCTAGATCACCACCCTGAGATGCGTGTCGATTATGAACAGATATTGCGTGACTTCTTAGACACTGAGGAGCCCGCCTTCAGACACAACAACATCACTTACGAGCAGATCATCAAAGATAAGTTCGTCACCGTTTACGATCAACGTCCCTACTTTGGTGATGGCAAATACAAGACTGACAGTGGCAAGATTGAGTTCCACTCTCAGATGATGATTGACGCCGGTTACCACCCAGTGATCGACTTTGGTCTGCCTGAAGATGAGATGATCCCAGAGGAGAAGAGCTTACCGTTTAGGATGTTATCTCCAGCGATCCCTCAGCGTGCCAACAGCTCATTCTACAACGTGAAGTATATTCGTAACTTCCCAGCATATATGGCCAAGATCAACACTGAAGACGCCAAAGAACTAGGGATTAAAAACAACGACACGGTCAGACTCAGCAATCACAGAGGCGAAGCATTCTTTGTTGCACAGGTTTCAGGCCAGGTTGGACGCGGCACAGTTATGGCACCTAAAAATAACTGGCGCCGTATGGATCCCCAGGGCAGAGCCAGCTGTACCAACAACCTCACCACCGACAAATTGACCGATATGGGCGGCTGCTCAGCCTACCATTCGACCAATGTCGCGCTAGAAAAAGCCTAAGGAGTAAAAGATGTCTATTAATCAAAAAGTGGGCTTTGTCTTCAGACAAGAAAACTGTGTCGGTTGTGGTGCCTGTACTGTTGCCTGCCAGATCCATAACGAGCTGCCTGAGAACCATAGATTCCGTAAGGTGGATCGCTATGAGGTACAGCGAGAAGATGGTGCGGTAGATGTGTGGTTATCTCACTCCTGTATGCATTGTGAAAACCCCGCCTGCTTAATGGTCTGTCCGGCTAAGGCTTATCACGTAAGAGATGACGGTATCGTAGTGCTCGATCGTGAAAAGTGTACTGGCTGTGGCCTGTGTGCAAGCGCCTGTCCATATTCAGCCGTCAGTATCCGTGAAGACGATGGTAAGGCGGACAAGTGCAACATGTGCGTTGAACTACTCGATCGCGGTATGAAACCTGCCTGTGTGACTGGGTGTCCTGTGCAGTGTATCGAAACCGGCAACATCGACGAGGTGTTAAAGCGACCTTCAGCGAGCAAAGAGGGGATCGGTTACGGCGATTGCATCACGAAACCTAACATGGTGATTATTAAGGAACGCGCATAATGACAACGCAATATGGCCCGTTGGCAATGACTTACTTTGTCTATAAGTCGATGATTTTCAACCCTTCTAGTAATGAAGCTTTAGCTGGGTTAATTGAGCACCTAAACGCTAATAACCCAGATAGTCTTTTACTTAAAGAAGCAGAGAAATTTATCGAGGACTCATCGGAACTAGAATTTGATTTCAACCGTATGTGTATCGGTCCATATAAGCTGCTGGTTGCCCCCTACGAGGGCGTTTATCGTAGTGGTAATCATGTCATAAACACAGATGAAACAGTCAGAGTTGCGGAGTTTTATCAACATATTGGCCTCGTCATTGATGAAAAACTTAATGAACCAGCGGACTTTATCGGTAATGAACTCGAGTTTCTCTACTGCGTTCACGCTTTAGCAGATGAGCAAAGATCAGCAGGTAATATTCAAAACCATGAGGAGCTAACAGCAATTGCTGATGAGTTTATCTCTAAGCACCTTGGCACTTGGATCACTCCTTTCTGTGAAGGGATAAAACACCATGCTCAACAGACTTTTTGGCGCGAATTTGCTACTGAACTGCACCTTTTTATTAGCCAACAAATACAGTAATGCGCTGAAGAGATTTATATCTATTTACGCACTTTGTAATAAGTAAAACAGCATCATCCGTCTCAATCTGCACTCCAAGCCTGCAGATGCTGGCGGATAGCGCTTAATAGGCGACCTTGGTCGCTACAGGAGTTATGAATGAACAGAGCAATAAGATTATTTAGTTTTATTGTCATCAGCCTGTTTGCCTCAACAGCAATAATGGCCGCAGAAGTGGCAACACTACAACCTCAACAATGGCAAAAAATTGAAGTACAACCCATTGCAGGCGATATCCCGGAACTGCTTGGTATGCCAACTCAAGCGGAATTATTGATGCCAGCATCAATACCAGAGGAAGCCAACGAGACGACCTTAGGCTATTTAAGCAATACAGACAGTATCGCATTGCTAGTTTTTGCGAGCCTATTTGGTGTCATCGCGTTATTTATCATCTTCATCAAGGTCAACGGCATCTCACGCCTGGATAAAGGCTTTTCAGGTAAGATGATCAAACGCTGGTCAGGCTTAAGTATTAGCGTCCATTGGCTAGGTGCTATAGCTTGCATCTTGCTCATCTTGACTGGCTTAGTCTTAGCTGGCGGCCGTCACTACTTCGAGCCAAGTATGAATGCACCGAGCTGGGCATCACTGGTAGGCCTTTCCAGTGGCCTGCATGAGCTGATGGCCTTTCCCTTCATCCTAGGCTATATCCTGATGATATTGATGTGGGCACCCAAGCAGCTCCCAGCAAGCTATGACTTGAAATGGTTTGCCGTATTGGGGGGGTATCTCAACGTGGGTAAGAAACATCACCCAGATGCAGGCTTTGCAAACGCAGGTGAAAAATTATGGTTCTGGGTATTTGCACTCTTCGGTGGTGTGATGGTGATTTCAGGCCTGACAATGATGTTTCCTGAAACCTTTGTCGTCACTAAGAATACCGCGAACTTAATGCTGCTATTGCATATCCTATCGACCATCATTATTAGTGCCTTCTCTGTGGTACACATCTTTATGGCAACTGTGATGTCAGAGGGCGGTATGTCTAACATGATCTCCGGCTACTGCGATGAAAACTGGGCTAAACAGCACCATAACTTATGGTTCAACGAGCTTAAGTAAACGACTAACTCTCTAACATCAAACTATGCTCACCTTCCCAAGAAGGGGGTGAGCATTCTTAAATAGAGCCCCGGCTCTGATAACAGATTATTCAGCACCGCACTAATCAGCTCTTCCTTAAGAGATTGATGAATTGTTGCGGCCTGAATTTAACAACATAGAAGATGCATACGATGAAAACACTACCATCACTAGTAGCACTTGCCGTTACACTTTGCAGCTACAACGCCTTTGCAGATGATGCTCAGTCTTTAGAGCAGCGTATCAAACAACTTGAAAACAGACTCGAAAAAAGTACCACGCCCTCCCAGTTTGAAAATAGCCAACTCAGCCTCTACGGCTCCATTCGCCCAACACTAAGCTACTTAGATAATGAGCGAGATGAAACCTGGGATGTCCGTGATGCCCTGTCTCGTGTAGGTATTAAAGCTAGCACTGAATTTGCCGACGGCTGGACAGCCATCGCCCAAGGTGAGTGGAGTGTCGATATTGCCAACTCTGGTAACTTTGGTAAAGCACGTCAAGCATATGCAGCTATCGCATCACCCTATGGCCAAATCGGCATTGGTAAGCAACGTCCTGCGCAATACACCTTAGTGGCTGAGTATGTGGATATCTTTAACCATGGTAATAGTCCTTACGCCTATGACCATGAGAGCCCCTTTTTCGTCGATAACTTCGTGACCTACCAGCTAGTCACAGGTGACTTCACTTGGATGGCTGGCGCACAGTTTGATGGTGAAAGCGGTGATGATGCAACCGATATGGTTAACCTCGGCCTTGGCTACGATGTCGACCAACTGCATATAGGTCTTGGCTATGTTAGCCAAAATACGATGACTGATGCAGGTATCGAAGGCGATGACCAAACAATAGGCGGCGTCGTCGCTTATACCTTCAGCAACGACCTCTATGTCGCTGTCAGCTACCAAGACAAGCAATATAACCTAGATGCATTGAGCCAAGACCGAAGCGGAAGCACGCTAGATAGTGCTTTAGCCTACCCAATTGCTAAAGACTACAAGGTAAAGTTGGGGTATTTCCAGTTTAAGGATGGCATCGAAGATAACACTTCAGCTGACTATGATGGCTTCAATACCACACTTGAATGGAACCCAATTGACAACCTGCGCGTGCACTTAGAGTACCTAGATAAGAGCTTCGAACATCGCAATGACGATCAAGCAATCACCATCGGCTTTAGATACGACTTCAACCTAACTTGGACTGACTAAGCTTAATTAGCGCCTCGATTACTCGGGGCGTCTATTTTTTAACTTATTTTGCTGGGTAAACTCAGCCTTTAAACGTTCGACAAAACGCCTCATCACTAAAGGAAGCTGCTTTTGATATGAATGCAGTGCGTAGACATCCCGTACTTCACCAGTAAACTCTGGCACAAGTTGCAATAATCCCCCCGAATCAAGTTCGTCCTGTACAAAGATTGAGGGGACTAAACCAATGCCGACTCCCGACTTAATACAGTTAATTGCGCTGATCGACGTATTCACTTTTATCGTTTTATCACTAATAAAGTTCAGCACTTGCCCCTGCTTTCCCTTTAAAACAGCCTCTTGTTGCCAAGGTAATACCACTAAAGTCTGCATTGTAAGATCTGAAAGTTCAAGCTTGCCAACCCTGGCAAGGTAACGCGGTGATGCCACTAAGATACTGTCTAGCTTGCCGATAAGAATCGCTTGATAGCTACTGTCTTTTTGCGGGCCAACTGATATCGCAATGTCCAGCTTATGCTCTAGTAAATCTAGCCTTTCATCGGTAAATGCCAATTCAGGAGTTAGCTTAGGGTATTCATTACAAAGCTCAGCCACTATTGGCGTTACCATATTAGCTTCAAAAGCATGAGGCGCTGTGATCGATATTCTGCCTGTTGGATCATGCTCAAGTGATTGCATCTCATCGAGCGTCATTGACAACACCTCTAGCAGTTGCTCGCTACGCTTAGCTAGTTTTACGCCTGCAGTGGTTAGGTTTAATTGCCGAGTACTGCGATTAAGTAGCCTAACACTGAGCCCGCTTTCCAGCTGGCTCACATACTGACTGACTGCTGACTTAGTGTGGCCCAGAGACTCTGCCGCTGCGGTAAACGAGCCCTGCTTAATGACCTCATCAAATACCAGCATCTGGTATGCCAAGCGCTTTTGTTCACTTTTTATGAACATTGATTTCAATATCCACATAATTATTAATAGTTAAAATAACAATAAACTGCTCAGCATACTTAAACAAGCAAGAGATAAATAAGATGAGCCAGTCAATTCGCCAATCAGTCATGCAAGCAAGCCGAGAATGGGTTGCCGATTTCAATCGTGGTAATACCCAAAAATGTATCGCCCGCTACTTTCCTGAAGCTAAGATGCAGGTATCGCCATTCGGTCGATTCGATGGCCTTGAAGCCATCTCTCAGTTTTGGTTAGGGTTTGCCGAAAGTAAGCCTGGGGATCTCGTGTATCGAAATGTTGAGATCAAGGTGCTTAACGATAAGCAAGCCATCTTATCGGCAAACTGGTCGATGAATATCGCCAGCGGCTTTATCAGTAAGGAGCTATGGACCTTAGCGCAAGACGGGCAGTGGTATTTAGAAGAGGACGATTTTAGCGTACTCACGCAACTTGAGGCGCCATTAGCCCAAGCGCAACGCACGGCACTTGTCTTGGTCGATTTGCAAAATGATTACTTCCCTGGTGGACGTTTCGAGCTGGAAAATCCAGTGACGAGTACTCAAAAAGCAAAAGAGTTACTCACTCACTTCAGAGCTAAGCAGCTGCCTGTTATCCATATTCAGCATATCTTTGAAGATGAAAATGCGCCCTTCTTTGCAGTGAATACAACAGGTATTGAGATTGAGAACAGCGTCGCACCGATTGAGGGCGAGCCAGTTATCGTCAAACATCAGATAGACAGCTTTATCAATACTGCACTGGAACAAACTCTGGTTGAGCTAGGCATAGATAAACTCGTGATTGTCGGAGCAATGGCACAAGCCTGTGTGCAGACTATCTGTCGCAGCGCTGTTAATAAGGGCTATCAATGTGAAGTAATTGAAGATGGTGTCGCGGCGCCTGCGTTAGAGTATGCAGCCCATAGCTTCTCAGGTGCAGAGCTGATTGCAGCCAATATGCTGTCACTCACTTTTGGTGGCGCTGCAGTGACTAATAGCCAAACCTGGTTCGCACAAAACAGCTAAATGAGCAGCTCACATTAACAGCACAGCTAATCAAACCAGGTGGCAGCTTTGGCTGCCGCCTGACTTTCTACGGCATCATCGATATACATGCTTACCATAGCAAGTGCGGCGGCTAATGCGCCCAAATCATCAGAAAAACCAACCAATGGCGTTAAGTCTGGAATCGCATCTAACGGGGTAATGAAATAGGCTAAAGCACCAAAGATGATGGTCTTAGCCCATTTAGGAGTATCAGGTCGTTGCGCCGCATAATAGAGACATAGTGCATTTTCAATCACTTCTCGACCCGCTTTCTTGGCAAACAGCTTTACCTTGTTCCAGAAGCCTTCATCAGTATACCCCTCAGTGGTACCCGCTGAATTATCACTCATAAACACTCCTAGGGCCTGTTGGCTTTCACGGTTGTTGTTACTCAATCTTAATGGGTTGGGTGTAAGGAATCGAGCAATGATGCCAAATAGGTTAAGCAAAAAGCTCGTAACACTACAACAGGGCCACAAAAAAGGAGTACCCATTGGATACTCCCTTATTTTATATAATTTAGCTAGAAGCTGCGCTACCTTTGATGCTTAGGCGTAGTACCCCAAGCATTTTTCTTAGCTGGACGCTTCTTGCTATTAGCACCTGCTCCCTGCCCTGTGGGGGCTTTGCCACCCTGTTTATTTGAGGAGCCTGACTTATTTGAACTGCCAGCTTTTCCTTTTGGCTTTCTATCGGCAAACTGATCTTCAGAGAAACGGGTAAAGGCCTTCTTGCCATCTGAGCTCGCTTTCTTGTTGCCCTTATTCGCGCCGCTCTTATTCGTGCCATTCTTACTCTTATTACGCATGGCTTCACGTTCTTGACGTGATTCTGCTGGGACGAGACAGTTGGCACCATTACCAATTAACTTCTCTTTACCCATCTCGATTAGCGCTTCACGGATCATAGGCCAGCCCGCCTCGTCATGATAACGCAGCAGTGCTTTATGTAATTTACGTTGGCGGCCTTTCTTCGGCACACTCACCTCTTCACTGGTGTGCTTAACGTTTTTAAGTGAGTTAAGCTCAGTGTGATAAATCGTTGTCGCGTTAGCCATAGGTGATGGATAGAAGTTCTGCACCTGGTCTAACTTAAACTTTTCGCCTTTTAGCCACAGCGCTAGGTTCACCATATCTTCGTTGGTGGTCCCTGGGTGAGCCGAGATAAAGTAAGGGATTAAGTACTGCTTCTTGCCTGCTTCTTTCGAGTATTTATCGAATAGCTCTTTAAACTTGTCATAAGTGCCCATGCCCGGCTTCATCATCTTGTTCAGCGGGCCCTCTTCGGTATGCTCTGGCGCAATCTTAAGATAACCACCGACATGGTGCGTCGCTAGCTCTTTTACATAACGCGGATCTTCTGAAGCTAAATCATAGCGAACACCTGATGCAATTAAGATCTTCTTAATGCCTGGCAAATCGCGGGCCGCACGGTACAGGTCGATTGTCGGCTGATGATCGGTATCCATATGGCCACAGATATCGGGGAAAATACAGGAGATACGGCGACAGGTTTTTTCAGCTTTCTCACTCTTACAGCCCAAGTGATACATGTTAGCCGTAGGACCACCAAGATCTGATATAACGCCGGTAAAGCCTGGCACCTTGTCTTGAATATCTTTAATCTCATTCACAATCGACTCTTGCGAACGACTCTGAATGATACGCCCCTCATGCTCTGTGATAGAGCAGAATGAACAGCCACCAAAACAACCACGCATGATATTGATTGAGGTCTTAATCATGTCATAGGCAGGGATCTTCTCTTTACCGTACGAAGGGTGTGGCACTCGCTGATACGCCAGACCAAACACACCATCCATCTCTTCGGTGCTTAATGGCCATGCAGGTGGATTTACCCAGATAGCACGCTCAGCATGGGGTTGAAACAGAGCTCTGGCACAACCAGGATTCTGCTCTTGGTGCAAGATTCTAGACGCATGGGCGTAAAGGTATTTATCGCCAGCCACTTTTTCATAGCTAGGCAGTAAGACATAGGTCTTCTCCCATGGCTTAGGGCGAGCAGGCTGTACACTGATAGCCTTAGGCGCATCATTATCGAAAACTTTCACATCCGATGGGCCAGAGAGGTTTTTACAACCAACATCATCTGCCCCATACGGGTTTGGAATGGGGTCAATCTTGTGTAGCTGATCGATCTTACGCGAATCCATGCCCTTCCATTCAGGCAAGGGTTCTTTACGGATCACTGTGGTACCACGAATATTGTGCATTTCACTGAGTGATTCTCCACTCGCCATACGGTGAGATATTTCCACCAGCGGACGCTCGGCATTACCGTAAACTAAGATATCCGCTTTAGCATCTAAAACGACTGAACGGCGCACTTTATCTGACCAATAATCATAGTGAGCGATACGACGTAGGCTCGCCTCTATGCCACCAATGACGACAGGCACTTGTTTAAACGCTTCTTTACAGCGTTGGGTATAAACAGTGACCGCACGATCTGGGCGTTTACCGCCGATATTACCTGCGGTATAGGCATCATCATGGCGCATACGACGCTCTGCCGTATAACGGTTAATCATCGAATCCATGTTGCCAGCTGTTACCCCAAAATAGAGGTTTGGCTTGCCCAGCTTCATGAAGTCATTTTTATTAGACCAGTCAGGCTGAGAAATAATCCCCACTCTGAACCCCTGAGCTTCAAGCATACGACCGATAACAGCCATACCGAAACTGGGGTGATCCACGTAGGCATCGCCTGTGACTATGATAATGTCGCAGCTATCCCAACCTAACTTATTCATCTCCTTACGAGACATAGGTAAAAAAGGCGCCGCTTTCGTTTGATCTGAGCGGTATTTGGGATAAGTAAAAAGAGTGGATTCAACTTGCATGAGTCATAAAGCCTAGCTATCTAATGGTGAAAAATCATTCGCGCCCATTAACGGGACGCGGATTATAGCAGGGGACACACCATCTAGGCGAACAAAAAACGAACAAAAGTAAAGAAAAGCGGCTTTAAGATAGAAATACTCGTTTACCCTTAAAACCTGTGTGGCCTTTTGACAAGCTAAGCTTTACCGCTTAACTTGTCCTATGCCGCTCATGAGTTAGCTAAATAACCCATCGAATCCAGAGTGAAGTGAGTTAGGTTAAACACAGCTAAGATCAAAATGACCGACCAGCTCAGTAAACCTCCCCAGAAACGCCCTAGGTGATAGCCTCCACGACCTTTAGTTAAACCTACGGCATGCAGGCAGCGCCCCACTAACCAAGTGATACCAAGCAGGTGCATATAGATAGCAGAAAGACTATTCAACTCGGCGACCAGCAACAAAATCATTGCAATTGGGGCATTTTCAACTAAGTTAGCATGGACACGATTAGCTATTCTCAGCTCCTCATTACCTGAGCTGCCAAGCCCTATTTTATGTTTTCGGCGCAGCTTAATCACCCTCATCGCAAAAGCCACCACTAAGATTGCAGTGAGACTGATATAAAGACCTGAGATTACCACTGACATATGTGTTCCTTTTCCTTGGGTAGGTTGTTTTTACGATCAGCATTACAACATACAGCAAAGATGTAAATATTTTCCAGACGATTAACCTTTTTTCCACAAACTAGGTTAATATGCGCTCGTTTGATGGAAACGGTAATTTAATCCAAAACAGGCCTAACGAGTGAACAACGAAGAATTTATAACAAAACGACGATTTATCATTAAGTTAGGCAAGTCGTTACATAAATTTGGTACCCCTGCTTACCGACTAGAAGCCCACCTTCAAGCGGTCACTCAACTCTTGGGGTTGGAGGGATATTTTCTAATCTCCCCCACAGCTATGACCTTTGTGTTACAACATGACACAGACCAAGAATATAACCATGTCGCCCGCGTTAATCCTGGCGAGTTAGATCTTGGCTCACTTGCCAGAACTGATGAGCTGGTCGAAGAACTAGTTTCCGGAAAGCGCACGCTTTCTGAAGCACTAGAACGCCTCGAAGAGATAGCTAACAAACCTAATCCATACAGCAATAGGCTCACCCTACTTGCATTTGGTAGCTCTGCAGGTGCCTTTGCCATGCTGATGGGCACCAGTTGGAACGATGTTTTCTGGTCAGCACTGTTAGGCCTTATGGTTTATGGCTTAGTTTACCGTGCAGAGCGTTCTAAGCGTATGGCTGAAATGCTAGAACCTTTAGCCGCGATACTCTGTGCGGTTATCGCCAGTGCAATCTCTCACGTCGACCCCAATATCAATATGCCAGTAGTGATCTTATCCGGGATCATTATCTTTATTCCCGGGTTAGCCCTGACACTCGGTATGGCAGAACTGGCCGCAAGAGACTTAATATCTGGAACAGCACGCATCATGGATGCCTTCATGCTGCTGTTTAAGCTCTACTTTGGTGTCATTTTGGGTATGGTTGTTGGCAGCGCTATTTTTGGTGACGCCATAGGTTTCGACCCAGACCCTGTGCCACAATGGGCTATCTGGTCTGCAGTCCCCATTCTTTCGATGGCGCTGGTGATCATATTCAAGGCACGAATGAAAGATGCTCCCTGGGGCATACTCGCCGGGATAGTGGCCTTCTTCTCCTCTATGCTAGGCAGCATCTACCTCGGAGACTCTATCGGTATCTTCTTCGGCGCATTTGCCGTTGGTGTCTATTCAAACTTATTTGCTCGCTGGATGAAGGCCCCCGCCTCTATCGCACTCTTGCAGGGGATCGTCATCTTAGTCCCTGGCAGTAAAACCTATATTGGCCTTAATACGCTTATTTTAGGCGAGACCATGCTCAACCAATCACATATAGGCACGCAAATTTTCCTTATTTTTATGTCGTTAATTGCGGGATTAATATTCGCTAACGTCGCAGTGCCTCCAAGAAGAACGCTTTAATAAGTGATGATGTCACTGAGCGCTAATATATCAAATTAGTGCTCAGTAATTTTTACCCTTTCGCATTTTCCTCTGCACCCTATACCCAGCCTGATGTGTCTCTTAAATTCAAACTAAAACTGAATAAAAATCACCCATTTATTTTCGGTTTCTCCTTGACTAACGCCGACTCCGAGTGTGTTATTAAGTTGTAATAAAATTTTTTAAATTGCGCAGCCAAACATACACTAAAAGTGTATAAGGCCTTTATATGATGGGATTAAAGCGGATTTTATCTCTATCTATTCTTTGTTTTTTGGCAAGCATGCCAAGCAGAGGAGACGAGGCCAGTGTACCTACTTCATCGGTATTGGCAGCCCAAGAGTGGGCATCTCTTCCAAGCAATAAAAAAACGTCTAAAGAGCCTATATTGATCCGCAAGATCGTGGTCTCCAGCCACCCTATCTTTGATGAATCAGAACCGGATACCTTTTTTATTCACCACTGGGCCAACTACCTACATATCAATACCCGTGAGCCTGTCATCATCAACAAGCTAGATTTCGGTGCTGGGGATGAGGTCAGTCAAAAAGATCTGGATGAAGCCCAGAGAATACTCAGATATGAGCCCTACCTTCGTGACGCCAAAGTCACAATCGCTGAGCCCGCCCCCGATGCGGACATCACCGAAGAGGGAGAAACTTTATTGGTTGAAACTTGGGACAATTGGTCTCTTTTACCCACATTGAGCCTTAGTCGAAGCGGCGGTGAGAGTAAATTTTCAGTGGGATTAAAAGAGGATAACTTTCTTGGTTATGGCATACGAACCCGTCTTAAATACAGTTCAGATGCCGATAGAACTGGTTACAAGTTTGCCATAGAAGCCCCATTAGAGAGCTTTGTTCAACACTCTAAAGTTGCGTTCCATTATGATGAGAATAGCGATGGCCAATCGACACAATTCTACTTCAATAAACCTTTTTATACACTCAATACTCAAGACATGTACTCAGCCATGTACAGCGATGACCTGCGTGTCGATACAGTAAAACAAAATGGTATCGATATTAATGAGTTTGAGCATCAGCACGATTTTAATAGCCTAGTATATGGTTGGCGCATCACCCTAAATGATGACTCACGTTCTCGTATTATTACTGGTGTGACACAAGATCGCAGTCAGTTCGATAATCTTGAAACCTATCCTGACTCTGCACTCCCTAAAGACAGAGACTTCCTCTACCCTTGGCTAGCTTACGAGTACCTTCAAGATGATTTTAGAGTGCTCAATAATGTCCACCTTATCAACTATAACGAAGACTTTAACTTAGGTTGGCATCACTACTTTAAACTTGGCTTAGAAACCCAAGATACCAATGACGGCTCACCTCTGGGTTATCACCTCAATTGGAAAACAACCCGAGGTTACCAAGCTGGTCAGGAGTTATTGCTGCTTAGCTTTGATGGCCAGGGCGTATTTGCCACCAGCCAAGATGACTTTTTTCAGGTCAATATAAACGCTGAATACTTTTATCAAATAGATCCTAAATGGACTGTCTATACAAAAACCAGACTCAGTACTTCACAAAATAATTACTTAGATAAACCCTTTGCACTTGGCGATGATACAGGCATCCGAGGCTATCCTAACGACTATCAACACGGTGACAACCAGTGGCTGTTTACCTCTGAGATTAGAAACTATCCCAATATAAACTTGTATCAATTAGCTGAACTGGGCTGGGCTGCATTTGTCGATGTAGGGCAAGCCTTTGGTGGACCCGATGATAATAATGAGATCAACGGGCCAATTGGTAGCGTCGGCATAGGGGCGCGCATCTACTCCTCCCGTTCAAGCTATGGCAATGTCGCCCATATCGATTTCAGTGTCCCCTTTACTACTGGCGTTGAAGTAAACAGTTGGGAGTGGCGTTTTCAGGTCAGAAACCGATTCTGATTGAGGCGAGATATCACTGATACACGTATGTTTACAGACTAGACTTATCTTTATGGAACTTAGAGTGACTCTTTATGCTTCGTTACAGCCTCTTACTTATACTGCTTTTCTCTACGATTTTTCAGTCCCATGCTGAGTCGTTGAAGATCGTATGCCATGAATTTGCCCCCTTTAGCTACGAAGATGAAAACCATAACGTTACAGGGATCTTAGTTGAAATAACCAGACAAGCCTGCAAGAGTTGGGAGCACTCATGCGACATTGAACTCTTGCCCAATAAGCGCGCTAAACAAGTTTTTCACAGTGGCTTAGCCGAAGGGCATTTTCTTGGTTGGAATGCTGAACGCGCCAACAGTATCTGGTTCTCAGTTCCCCTGCTTGAAACTGAATATGGCTTCTACACACTCAAACATAAAGAGGTCAAAACAATTAACCAACTCGCCGGCAAAAATATCGGCGTTTTTGCTCCCTCAAACACTTACCAATCTTTGCTCGATATAGATAAAAGAGTGCAGCAGTCGGGCATGCCAGCTATGCATATCTATCAGTTTAATTCAGCCAATGAGCAACCATTGAAAATGCTATCGATTGAACGTTTCGATGCCTATTTCGTCAACAGAGATGTTGGCGCGTTTTATGCCCACCAGCTCGGCTTAAATGGCCTAGACTATCTGGGTAGCGAAGACAAGATTCATTATTTTCTTGGATTTAAGATGAGATATAACAACTACGACATCATTAAATCTTTCAATCACCATTTAGATACCCTGTTACGTCAGGGCGAATTTGATACCTTATATAAACAGTGGAAAATGCAGCCTCCCAGCCTGCCCCAATCTGAATACTCCCCGTTGAATATCCCTTTTTAATTTTTTGCCAACTTAATGGCTATGCCCTTGTGAAAGATTGATCATCACTACACCAGCAGCGACAAAGATCATTCCCACCCAAGCCGTCGCATCCAGGTGTTGACGATAAAAAAGCGCCGATAACATAGTCACAGTCACTATGGCTAATCCTGCCCATAGAGCATGCACAACACCAACAGGCATCCCCTTCATCGCCTGACCTAAAAATAGAAAGGCAGTGAGATGTCCCAAGATAACCATAGCCGCAGGCAAAGGTCTGGTAAAACCATCGGTCGCCTTAAGTGCCACATGGGATAACGCTTCAGCCATTACCCCTAACAATAGAAAAACCCAACTCATAAATAGCTACCTTATCTGAAACAGATCAAATTCCGCATGTGTTAGCGAGATGACATATCTACCGCTAAACCTAGTCACACCAAGTAAGATAAATGTTCAGGCATAGCCTATTTGCTATGCCCGAACCTTAAACGTCTTACTTATCGAAATGAATAACAGTACGGATACTCTTACCTTCATGCATAAGGTCAAAAGCTTCATTAACCTGCTCTAGCCCCATGGTGTGAGTAATAAAATCATTTAACTGAAACTCACCCGCCATATAACGCTCAACGTATTCAGGTAACTCTGAGCGACCTTTAACACCACCAAATGCAGAGCCTTTCCATACTCGGCCTGTTACTAATTGAAATGGACGAGTTGAGATCTCTTGGCCTGCACCAGCAACACCAATCACCACTGATTCACCCCAACCTTTATGACAACACTCAAGTGCACTACGCATCACGTCAACATTACCAATACACTCAAATGAGTAATCTACGCCACCATCGGTTAGCTCAACAATCACATCTTGGATTGGTTTGTCGTAGTTCTTAGGGTTAATAAAGTCTGTTGCACCTAACTTACGTGCTAATTCAAACTTACTTTCATTAATATCGATAACTATGATGCGTGCCGCCTTTGCCATAGAGGCACCAATGACAGCCGAAAGGCCAATACCGCCCATGCCGAAGATAGCAACGGTAGCGCCCTCCTCAACTTTAGCTGTATTCATAACAGCTCCCATACCCGTAGTGACACCACAACCCAGCAAACATACTTCCTCTAAAGGCGCTTCAGGGTTCACTTTTGCTAGTGATATCTCAGGTAAAACGGTGTACTCAGAGAACGTTGATGTCCCCATGTAATGGAAGATATCTACGCCATCTTTTGAGAAGCGCGTAGTACCATCTGGCATTAAACCTTTACCTTGAGTCTCACGGATCTTCTGACAAAGGTTAGTCTTACCGGACAAACAATATTTACACTCACCACATTCAGGTGTGTACAGAGGAATAACATGGTCACCGACTTGTACGCTAGTCACTCCTTCACCGATAGACTCAACGATTCCGCCACCTTCATGACCTAATATACAAGGGAAGATCCCTTCAGGATCATCACCTGAAAGTGTGAACGCATCGGTGTGACAGACGCCAGTGGCGATCATCTTGATACGTACTTCGCCAGCTTGCGGTGGCATTACATCAACAATTTCCATTGAGAGTGGCTCACCGACAGCCCAAGCGACTGCTGCTTTTGATTTGATTGTTTGTGCACTCATTTATCTTCTACCTTTCATTCTATTCAAGGCCAGCCATCTGCTCCCTTGTTTGTATGGCAGCTATTATAGCTATCTCACACAAGGTGATAATCCACCTACCAAGCAAATAACCTTTACCGTACAGTAACAATCCAGGTAGCCGTTCTCATTAATATGCTTTAACGATCTTCTCGCCTTAATATAAGTGCAGCTTTTACGCTTAGCTTGCTCAATAAAGCCTAAGGGATCACCTCGGAAACCAGCCAGCCAATTATTACAACTGAGTAAAAGTTATTTACCTTTTACACCAATTGTTCCTATTTAAAGCCAAATTATAATAGCCGCCATCAGATATCCCAGTCTCAATACACTAAATTGAAACTAAGCATTAAGCCCTGGGAGTCATCAATCAATATATGTAAAGCACCGCTCAGGGTGCGCGAAGGAACTATTATGTCTCGTGTTGTTATTGTCGGCGGTGGTGCTGCCGGGCTTGAGTTGGCCAGTATGTTAGGCCGCTCAGTAAATAAAAATGATGAAGTTATCTTAGTCGATGGTGAAACCCACCATTACTGGAAACCAAGGTTCCATGAAATTGCTGCTGGCACATTCGATAGTGATTTAGATACCTTATGCTACTTCAGTCATGGGGCCAAAAATGGCTATATGCATTATCAAGCTTGGATGACAGATATCAATCGAGCAGATCAGCAGCTGATCGTCCGTAGACCCAGCGGTAATCTAGATACAATCAATTATGATTACCTAGTGATTGCTATTGGCGCGATCAGCAATGACTTTGCCACTCAAGGAGCACTTGAGCACTGCTTGTTCCTGGATACTCCAGAGCAAGCACGTGACAGCTGGCAACAGATAAGCTCGTTACTGCGCTCAGGTGAGCAGCGTACTGTCAATATTGTAGGCGCTGGTGCTACAGGGCTGGAGCTAGCCGCCGAGCTGGCAAAAGTAAGTAGCAAGCTCGCTCAGAACCCTCACGCAGCGAAGCTAACAATCAACTTAATTGAAGCAAGCGATAGAGTCTTGCCAAATAGTCCGTTAAAGATGTCTAAACATGCACAATCAACCCTAGAGAAATATGATATCAATCTTATGCTAGATACCCGCATCTCCCATGTAACAAGCCATAGCATGACCACCAGCAGTGGTCTCACTATAGATGCTGATATTCAGTTTTGGGCAGCGGGTATTAAGGCCCCTGATTGGTTAAACAACATCGCTGGGTTAGAGAGTAATAATGTTAATCAGCTTAAGGTGCATCAAACACTAGCAACAACCTTAGATCCACATGTATTTGCACTGGGTGATTGTGCTGCCATTCCACAAAGTGATGGCACTATGGTGCCACCCAAAGCGCAAGCAGCAAACCGCGCCGCTGTACACCTATCAAAAAGCTTAGTTGGCTTAATGAAGGGTAAGGCATTGAAGCCATTCGTCTACAAAGACGGTGGCATGGTGGTAGCTATTGGTCATAACTTTGCTATCAGCACTATGATGAATGACAGACTAATATTGAAAGGCCGTTTAGTACGTCGCCTCTACGACACTATCTTTCGCTTACATCAAAAGACAGTCAGTGGCCTATTTACCATGTCACGCTTGATCATAGCTAAAAGGCTGAAGTGTATTTTTCAGCCGAGTAGGTAGCATAGCCTCACAATAATCAAATTAAATAGATAGCCGTTTACTATGAAGTAAGCGGCTTTTTTTATGCGAAAACCTCTATAAATATGCTTTGATATTTACTTATAATGAGATCTGCTCACGATGAGCCCACACCATGGTATCGCCCCACAAAGGCAACATCCACACACCGCTTTCATCATCCTGATAAAGCTGCCTCAAAACCATCCGCTCATTTTGAAGTACACTTTTACGGATCTCTCGATAGATGGTAGCAGACTCTTTAGATAATGTTTGCGGTCGAGTGAATGTTCGATCGTTAATATCAACGAGAAAAGTTTTAACTGTTTTGCCATCAACCTTGGATTGCTTAAGTTTAAAGTCACCACTAAATTGATACCGTATAGAGATCTCTTTAAGTTGATCGTCAGTAATACAGGCTGCGGCAACCAGTTTTCCTCTTATGTCCGAGTCAAAAATCAGCGATAAACGCACATCGGCACGCACAACATTCTTACTCTCGGAATAATAGTAGACATCGGCGCGAAAAATATCCTCTACCACCCCTTTATCGCTACCCTCAAACTGATCTAGCAGTATCTTATTATAGGTAACCTGTTCCATCCTTAATTTCGTATCGGCGAGCCATTGAATATCGAGCGGAGCAATAGGGGCGACAATAGAGCGAACAAGGTTAAGTGGCTGGCTGTCCACGCAGTTCTTTTCAAATTCATTGCATAAGGCTATAGATTCATACTGGCCATTATCAAACATAAACATCTGTTTATCTGAGCTGTTATTTAAAACAGCATCATAGTTAACCCAGTTATCGAACTGATGTTCGACAGGAACGCGTTGATCGTGCTGATTATCTAACAGGACTGTATTGGCTAAAGATGGTGCTTCAGCTAAAGCAAAACTCCTCTCCGTAATGGAGGCTATGTTGGGCTCGGTGATTAATGACAGGGTATTCACGACTCTTTTTAGACTGCCAGTAAAATGCAATGTGGCGATAACGACCAATAACCCGACTAAAGATAGCCATCGGTAAATAAAATTTCTCCGGTGTTGAGCTGTGCTAGGCATTACCGCAGCTTTAGTCGTTATTTTCCCAGAAGGCTCAAAATCACCCATATTGCTTTTTTCGATATCAGTGCTGGTAAACGCTTGCTCTTTGAAGCCAGCAGTATCGACAATACAGAGGCTATAGCCATAACGGGGAATATTTTTAAGTTCAATCTCATCTTGGCTAGCAAGCTTTTTTCGTAAGCTACTCATACATTGAGTCAAAGATGAAGGAGCAACAACTCTCTGTGGCCAACCAGCATCATTTAGTACTTCTTTGCTAACCACTTCACCAACATGTTCGACTAAACATTTTAAAACTTCTAACTCCGCAAGTGACAGTGCACTTCGACTCGAACTTTTAAGATCAACTAAGTCTCTAGCATCTAAGTCTATAATTAAAAATTCTGTAATTTTCACAATCTACCCCTAGCGACTACTTAATACGTAGATCCATAGCAGCACATGCTATACGATTTAACGATTTACAATGCTGATATAATGCTGAGTTCTGTCTAAATAACTCATACATTCTTAATATTTGTGATCCCTGTAAAAAGGCCCTAGAAAAATCCTAGGGCCAAATACTTATAATCAAAACTTTGCAGGAGATGAATTTTTGTTATTTCAGATGATGAGATTCCTTCAGATTATTAAGGCTATGACATACATTACATGACTCTTCTCCAGTGTACTCATCAAGTGTTACACCAAACTGTGCACCGTTTTGCTTCATATGAGCGACGACTTCAGCACGGACTTGCTTACGATCCTCTCCCTCTTCAGCTGCACGCTTACCGTGACAACTTAAGCATACGGCAGCAGTAGGCGAGACGTACGCATCAGCGACACCATCAACAGCATAACGGCCATTCACAGGGTTAGTTGGATCGGTATAGCTATCCATATAATCTAGATCTAATGCTAAGGGCTTACGTCCAACAAGATATTTGGCATCGAAGCTATCATCTGTATGACACTTGGTACAATTAGCCAGATCGGCAGAGTAATCAACGTTACGTCTCCACCCTTCGCCACTTTGGTTAGCTCGGTTATTCGCATGCATTGCATGGATCCACACTTTCTGATCGGGGTGGCTCATGGTCAGCTGCTCAACATAATCCTTATCACCTTGCTTTGTATGGGCATCGCGAATCACCTGAGTGGGTACCACGTTGGCATTATGACAAGCCATGCACTCTTCTGCAGCATTAGAGGCGGTAGTCCAATCACGTTCACCACGAGGCATCAAATCTTTCAATAGAATTTGTTCATTGCTATCAACATTGCCAGAGACACAAGTTGTGCCGTGAAACTCACTATCACCCGCTTTTGAGTGGCAGTTACGACAGTTCAACGTCATCTGCACAAAACCATCTTCAGATGTTGTTGTGCCATGGCAATCACCACATAGCTCATTGGTCACAATTTGACGGCGTGGACGCTCCTCCATCAAGCCTTCGGTATTGAAAAACTCTAGCCAGTTATAGCCCGCAGCACCGTTACTCCAATCAGTCTCACCGTCACAATCCATAATGTTCTCGCCTGCAGCATCCATACAGAACCAGATACGTGGAGAGATGGTGCCATATAGATCTGTCACATCACCTTTGAACTTATCTTCCATTGAGAAGGGACCTATCTCATAAGTCGTCTTACCATTTTTATAATCAACAACAATGGGCTTCTCTGAATAACCTTCATATGGTCCTTTATTGGTATGTACGCGTAATACCTTGCCGCGCCCATCAGCAACGCCTTCTCCAAACCCTAGGCCTTGATCATGATCGCCCCAGTTGATATAAAACTCGGCATAGTAGAGGTAGTTAACTTTATCTAGCTGTTCATTACGCGATACACCATTCTTATCTAAAATATCGATCGTAACTTGAACGAATGAGCCCTCTTTACCCTGATTTTCTTCAGCTTGTGGCTGAGAAATCATCTTAGCGTCGGTTACTGTTAAGTGCAGATTCTTACGGCGCTCATTTTGTCCTTGGTATGTGCCAAGATGTAAACTTTCAATCACATCAGGTGTGTGGCAATTTGCGCACTGAGCGTTATCGGCATAGGGCCAATGATTGATCCCCTCTTTGAAGTCAACCTCTGTATGACAGGTTACACAAGTCTCTGCTGTCGGTACTTCACGCCAGTTAGCATAGTCAGTTGCCAGCTCATTTTCAGAGTGACAGTTATCGCAACCGCCAACTGGCGCTGAAATAACACCAACATGAACTTCATGGGCCAGCATAGGAAAGACTTTATTCGCCTCACTCATCTTGTTATCGGTATGGCATGAAACACAGGTTTCAACCTCTGTATATTTACCACCATGAATAGAAAAGTCATCATGACATCCGACACAGTTTTGATTATTAACCACATTTTTGCTGTATAAGGCCTCCTCGCCCTGAGCTCTGAAGTCATAGTGAGTGTTGGCGTAGGATAACTCTGTTCCTCCTACCGCTTCCCCACCGGTACGTAAGACTAACCTTAGCGTCTTTTCATCTGTAACCGTAAAAGATGGTTCGGCAGTAACATCTTTATCGAAACTGTATAGGTAGCTACCATCTTGATTATCAACAAGGGTTCCACACTTAGAATACTTACTCGCAGGGCAAGCTTCAGAACTCAATAAGCTCCAGCGACTTGCATCACCTTCCACGCCCTCTTCAAGCCCTGAAAGGATAAAGCCAAAGTTCTCTAAACCAACAACAGGTAATTCTTTTTCATTGGTTACTGTAAAAGTAATATCAGACTGATTACCTACTGAGATTCTATCCACTTCAACATTCAGTACTTTTGCATCTGTTGCCACTGGAATACTTGGCTGGCCTGGCGCTCCATCTTTACCATTTTCGCCATCATCACCTGAACAACCCGTAAGGGCTAATCCAATAAACGTTGCTAAGGTTGCAACTTTCATATTGATTCGTTTCATCATCAACTCCACTCTCTTGTCTATAAACCCTCTTTTTTTGGGGCAAGAGAAATGTATCGAATCAACAGAAACTAAAGTGTGACAACCTCGATTGCATTTCATGCAATATCTTCTAGCGAGAGTTCCCCCCCAAAACCAGCGACAGATGTAAACAACAAGTAAACAAACACCCCTTAGCGAGAAGCCCAAATGTTAAGTCAAGGTTAAGCCAGCTTATTTATTCGTGATTGTTAGCACATTTCAAATTCACAAAAGCTAACAAAAGTCTGAATAGTTACCAACAGGTAGGATTTCGAACCGTTTTGCCTGTTAGAACAAAAAATGTTTTTTGATCTCGTCGACGATAACCCATAAAAAAACAATCAAGATTATATGATTGAGCGGCTTTATTTGAACTGCGTAGCGAGTGAGCTAACCTTCAGCCACATAGTAAAATGGTGTAATGAGCCATAGTTATGACGATACTAACTGATAACAAAAAGCCTGTTTACCTATAGGTAAACAGGCTTTCTTTCATTAGGTGACATTTATAACCGATAAGCTGATGCTTTCAGGCAGAAACGTAAAAGGCCCAACATAGCTGCGAGGCCTTCTACTTTTATTAGGTGACATTTATGCCCGATAAGCTGATGCTTACAGGCAAAAACGTAAAAGGCCTCACATTGCTGTGAGGCCTTTCGTGTAAATTAGGTGAGTTGGCCGATAAGCCGGGTCTTGTCGTGGACAGTTATTCATCTAGGCCTGCAATCGCTCACAGGCTCAAGCGACCTACCCGGTTCCAACGCGAGCCGCGCCGTATGGAACCCTATTTGGTCTTGCTTCGGGTAGAGTTTACCTTGCAACGACTATTACTAGCCGCCCGGTGCGCTCTTACCGCACCCTTTCACCCTTACCGACCTAATCGAAATTAGGAAGGCGGTCTCCTCTCTGCTGCACTTGTCGTCGGTTCACACCGCCCAGGAGTTACCTGGTACCCTGCTCTATGAAGCCCGGACTTTCCTCCCCGTTCTTGCGAACGCGGCAACTGTCTGGCCAACTCGGCGCGGATTATAACGAGTGTTAGCCATGACAGCAACACTATCTTGCTCTGATAGTGATGCGGTGACTTTCTCTTAGCACGAAGGCCACACTAAAAAACTAAGCAATACGCTAAGAAGCAACTCTTATAAGCCTATCTCTAAGCCATATTTATACAGAGCGTTTTTCTTTATGCCATAGATTTGGCCAGCGATTGCTGCTGCTTTCTTCAAAGGTAGCTCTTCGACAAGGATCTTAAGGGTATTAACCACTTCGGTCGGAATGCCTGAGTCCTCTGCATCGTTACGATAGCCATGACACATTAGAACGATTTCACCGCGTTGCTGGTTGGGATCATTCTTTACTGTTTCTAGGACCTCACTGACAGGACCAGATAAAAATGTTTCGAAAGTCTTAGTCACTTCTCGCGCCATCACTATCTGACGTTCTTCACCTAACGCAGCTAATATAGACTCCAAGCTGTGAACGATTCGGTGAGGAGATTCATAAAAGATAAGCGTTCTTGGATCTTCTTTAAGCGCAGAGAGTTTATCTAAGCGTCCCTTCTCTTTTGAAGGTAGAAATCCCTCAAAGGAGAATCGGTCTGAAGGTAAGCCTGATGCACTTAACGCTGTAATTGCAGCACAAGGACCTGGTAAAGGGATTACGTTATAACCCGCTGCGCGTACCGCAGTCACTAAGTGATAACCAGGATCGGAAATTAACGGTGTTCCCGCATCAGAGATCAGAGCAACAGGCTCACCATTACTCAATTTTTGAATAATCCAATCTGCTCTGTCTCTTTCATTATGATCATGAAGCGCTGTTTTACGTGTTTCTATGCCAAAATGGCTAAGCAATTTTCCACTATGACGGGTGTCTTCACAGGCAATTAATGCCACGTTATTAAGCACCTCAATGGCACGCGAACTGATATCGGCAAGGTTACCAATAGGGGTTGGAACTATGTAAAGAGCGACCGCCAGATCCATATCTACCTCGGTTTGACTATCACAAGACTTTCGTCAAGCGTAAGAGAAGGTTAAACTATTGGCTGCATCTTACCAGAGTGGCCTCTTGTGTTGAAAAAAAGTGTGTTGAAAAGACTGAATACAACTAAATTTATTTCTATCGCGATTTTATCTACGGTATTGTACGGTTGTGGCTCAACGCCAAGCCAAGTAAAGCCCACTGAAACGCAGGTATCTCTTGTCAGTGCTCCTTTACAAGCTGCTGATTATCTCACTAAAGCCTCAAATTCAGCCAATCAAGAAATGCAAAATAGGTATGCACTACTTGCTGCTCACGCATTTATTAATGCTGGCGATGGCAGCTCTGCAATCAAGACATTAGAATCCATAAAACCGAATTTAGTATCAAAACCTGAGTTACTTGCTGAGCATAAATATCTTACAGCCAGAGCGTTAGAGCTTACATCGACCTATGATCATGCACTCAGTGAGCTCAATTATCCGTCTCAATGGCAACTTGCTGACTGGCAGATGGTGGCCTACTACCAATTTAAAGCCCGCCTGTTTCAATTGACTCAACAGCCAATTGAGCAAGCTAGGCAACTAAGCTTGTTAAGTGTATACCTGCCAAACGAACAGGCAAGTGAAGTCAATGATAATATCTGGCGTATCCTTCAGCCGCTACATGAACAAACATTACTGACATTTAGCAAGGACACCTCAAACCCCATTTTCGCTGGTTGGTTACAGTTAGCCTATATCGCTAAACATTATGCAATAACGCCCAATGAGTTAGTGCAACACTTAGGTGAGTGGCAACGTTTAAACCCAACTCATCCGGCTTCAGTCAAGCTACCAACAGATCTTGAAAAAGCATTAACAACTAAGCCCTACAAGCCACAAAACATAGCAGTATTACTACCTCTTACGGGCCCTAGAGCCTCTGTAGCCAGTACCGTAAAGCATGGGATTGTGTCTCGTTACCTTGCTAACCCGGATGCAAATGTGTCAATTAACTTCTTTGATACCGCAAATGGGGCTAAGGTTGCCTATCAGGAAGCAATGGCTGCAGGCGCTGAGTTTGTCATAGGTCCATTGTTACAGTCTGAGGTTGAAGAACTACAGCAACCTATTCCTGTATCTGAGGCCAGAGATAATCACACAATAGAGCCCGTTGAAAATGCAGCAACACAAGCTCCAACGTTCGTTGATCGTGTCCCCCAGCTATATCTAAACCATATTGATGATTTCATCCCTGATAATGACCAGTTTTACTTTGCCCTTTCCCCTGCACACGAAGCCAGTGATGCGGCAGCTAAGCTATTTGCTGACGGCATAACAACACCACTAATTTTAGCTAGCAATAATTCAATAGGCCATCGAATGGCTGACAGCTTCATTAAGGCATGGTCTGAACTCACGGAAAGCGAGGCTGAGGTTCATTACTATGATGCTGGCGATAAGATGAAGGTCACTGTCCAGAAATCATTAGGGGTTATTGATAGCAAAGAGCGTATTGCTAGAATCAAAGCGCTACTTGGCAATAAAATTGAAGCCGACTTTCGCTCTCGCCGAGATATAGATGCCATCTATATGATCTCTGGAAATAAAGACTTGCCGCTACTTAAGCCTTTTATTGACGTGAATTTCAGTGTTTTTGCAGAGCCAGTCCCTTTATACACCACGAGCAGAAGCCGCGTTGAAGATAACTCTAGAGCGATTTCTCAAGAGCTCAACAACCTCAATATTAGTGATATCCCTTGGCTAATCACTAATAACAGCGAGACGCAGCAGGTTGAACAACTATGGCCAACTTGGAGCTACGGACAGAAACGTCTCTATATTATGGGCTATGATGCACTGGAGCTTGTTGGCAAGCTTGCACAGATGCGTGCACTGCCTGGCTATCAGTTTTCTGGCAGAAGTGGCATGTTATCGGTCGCACCTGATGGCACGGTCAATAGACAGCTAAGCTGGGGACGCTATCAAAGAGGTAGCTTACGTCCGCAGTAATATTTGATGAGTCTGAGTTAAGTAGACCATCGATGCCTCAAGCGGCCATTCCTTTAGCTTGAGAGATAGATACACTGTAAGAGGACATTATCATGGATGATAAGCAGCTTGCGACTCAAGCCTCCGGCCAAGCAGGTGAGCGATTAGCTAGAGAGTTCTTGGAACAACAAGGGCTCACCTTTGTACAGCAAAATATAAAGTACAAATTTGGTGAACTAGACCTGATTATGAAACAAGGTGAAGAATGGATATTTGTAGAAGTTAAATATCGTTCATCGGGTCGCTATGGTGGTGCAATAAACGCACTAGGAAATAAGCAAATTCAGAGATTGAAACGGGCGGCTGAGCACTTTATACAGCTCAACCATATTGATGCTATCTGCCGCTTCGATCTCATTGCTATTGATGATGACCAGATAAACTGGTTACAAAACGCTTTTTAAAACAAAATTAATGTTTCATGCCATCTGTCTCGATGAACTTATGGCATGATAACTACAGCTCTAAAGTTAAGGATTTACCTATGTTAGAACGTATTAAAGACAGCTTTACCCATTCAATTCAAACTAAAATCGATGCCTCTGAAGCACTTCCTGAGTCTATCGAAAAAGCGGCTGAGATGATGGTTCAATGTCTCCTTGGCGGTAATAAAATTCTAGCCTGTGGTAACGGTGGTAGTGCTGGTGATGCACAGCACTTCTCTGCGGAGCTATTAAACCGCTATGAGATTGAGCGCCCACCATTGCCTGCTATCGCACTAAGTTGTGACACTTCAACGATTACTGCGATTGCTAATGATTACAGCTACGATGAGATATTCTCTAAGCAGATTATGGCACTTGGTCAACCTGGTGACATCTTACTTGCTATCTCAACAAGCGGTAATTCAGGTAACGTCATTAAAGCTATGGAAGCGGCATTAAGCCGAGACATGACCATAGTATCATTGACGGGTAAAGACGGCGGTGCAATGGCTGGCTTGTTAAGCGTTAATGACGTTGAGATCCGTGTACCTTCGAACAGTACTGCACGTATTCAAGAAGTTCATCTGCTCGCTATTCATTGTCTTTGTGACAATATCGATCGCACTCTCTTCCCTCAGGATGAGCAGTAATGATCAACCTGCCAGTAAAAGGAACCAAAGCATGAGACGATTGCTACCAATGATGGCAATTTTATTCATGCTACAAGGCTGTGCCGGAGCCGTTATGGTCGGTGCAGTCGGCGGCGCTATGATGGTCAACGATGAGCGGAGCTTTCAAACTCAGCTTGATGATACGAATGCTGACTTTCAGATTTCCAGTGAACTGGCAAAACTAGAAGATGTGAAAAACCAGGCAAATATTACCGGTGTCGTTATGAACGGTAATACCCTGATGATTGGCCAAGCTCCTAACTCAATGTTAAGAGATAAAGCTATTCGTGCAGTTCAAGACTTAAAGTTAGGCGGAAAAATTCACAATCAGATCCGCATCGGTAACCCCACATCATTTACCACCAGAAGTAACGATACTTGGATCACCACAAAGGTTAAGAGTCGTATGTTAAATACAGACAACCTTGATGTGACACGTATTAAAGTGATCACTGAAAATGGTGAAGTATTTTTACTCGGCGTTGTAGCTCGTGATCAAGTCGAACTTGCTGTTGATGTAGCGAGAAATACCGCTGGTGTCCGTAAGGTCATTAAGGTATTTCAAACGCCGAGTTCTTAACACAAATCTAGCTTCACACTTTACGATGACTCAAGTAATACTGGCTAATGCGGGCAGTGATCTGCTGCTTGCTAACGCCGGAGAACAACCAAGGTAGAAGTAGTGAAGGGAGAACAATAAGCCCTGCACCAAACCAGCTTAAAGCATCTAACCATTCTCCAAACCACAACCAGCCAAAAAACACACAAAATATCAGGCCTGTGTACTCCGCTATTGCGACTTCACTCGCTTTAGCTCGTCTGTATGCCAATACGCAAAGCCAGTGATAAATTAACAGGAAGCTATTGCTTGCCACAGCAACGGCTAGCAGCTCCCAGCTGAAACCTGAAAAGCCTTGAAGATAAACAAACAAGATCACAAGAGGAATACTAAACAGGTTATAGAGCATCAATGTTGTTGATGCTGACTCACTGTTAGGTAGCTTTTTAAGCACGAGTTGATTCACGGCAAACGTCAGCGCAGACACTAGAACAAACAGGCCAAACAGGTTCATCTCACTAGGTCTTAAGATAATCAATATGCCGATGAAGCCTAAAATTGACGCCATTATCTGCACGTTTGAGATCTTCTCTTTCAAATACAGGCCACCTAAGATCATAATCATCAAAGGCGCCGAATAGAACAGTGAACTCACTGTAGCTAAGGGAAGAGACATAAGGCCCATGATGAGCATCAAAGCACCGAAGGCGCCCAGATTAGCCCTAAACATATGTAACTTCATATGGGATGTTCTAGGCCTATTTGTATAGTGCCAAAATGGCAATATCATAAGTACTGCAGTGAGCTGGCGCACCAGTAGGAAAGTAGCAGCATTGGCATCATCCGGTAACCATTTCACCGAAACATCATATAAAGCACTAAATAGATTCCCTATAACAAGTATCGCTATAGCGAGCATGACAGCAGGTTTCATTTATCTCAAAACTCATGTGGGGTTTATGGGTCGGATAATATCGAGATAAATACCTTAGCTGAAATGATGCTTTCTAATCATACATGAATTACATTCATGAATGAGATTTAACCTAGGATAGAAGAGATGAGAAGAATTCCCCCTTTACGCGCTCTACAGGTATTTGAAGCAGCCGCCAGACAGGAACATTTTTCACGGGCTGCTGATGAATTGTGCATCACCCAAAGCGCCGTTTCCCACCAAGTAAAGGTTTTGGAAGAGCACTTCTCTGAACAGCTATTTAAACGGGAAGGGAGGCAGTTAAAGCTAACCTCAAAAGGAAAATTGCTTTATCAGGAGCTTACGCAGATCTTTGATAGCTTAAGTGGGCTTAATCAACAGATATCTGGCGGACAAAGCCAGGAGCTTAGGTTAGCTGTGTACAGCTCTTTTGCCGTGAAGTGGCTGATCCCTCGACTTAGCCACTTTAGGAGACAGTATCCTGATATCAAGATCAGACTAATTATGATCACTGACGATCCTGAACTGTCTGACTCTGTCGCCGATATGTTTATCAGCGGCCAAAGTGGCCACTCTGGGTTCTGGCACAAGCTACTTCATCAAGAGAGACTAATCCCTGTGTGTAGCCCAGAGCTATTTGATATAGGTGATACGATTGGCGTTGATTCACTGTTCAAACAGCCTCTTCTCACTGTCGATGAAGGGCCTTTAGGCTTAGACTGGCAGAGATGGAGTCAAACTAATCAAGTCGCGTTTCCTGATAGCCAGCAAGAACATATATTCAGCCACGTGTTACTTGCCATAGAAGCCGCTATAGCAGGCCAAGGAGTTGCATTAGCATCTGACTTTATGGTGATGAATGATATTGCAGATAAACGCCTTATCGCTCTGAATTTACCCGATATTCATACAGGCTTTGAGTTTAACTTTAGCTGTAAGAAGAGCAGGATAAAAGAGCCTGCCATAGCTGCTTTCATCGCTTGGATCTGTGCTCAAAACTAATCTTACACAAAAAAGCCGGCTAACTGCCGGCTTTCATCACAAACTCAAAAACTCACTTATACTAGCAAGCCAATCTTCTCGTAGACCTTTTTCACTGTCACTTCGGCACGAGCCTGAGCTTTTTCAGCACCATCTTTCATCACTTGATTCAAGAAGGTAGTATCTTCTCTGAACTCACGATATCTCGCTTGTAGCGGTTCAATCATCTCTACAACAGCTTCACCTGTTGCCACTTTCAAATGACCGTACATCTTGCCTTCAAATTCAGCCTCTAAGCCAGCAATACTCTTGCCTGAAACACCTGACATCAAGCTTAATAGGTTAGATACACCTGGCTTGTTTTCAGTGTCAAAACGAACAACTGGTGGCTCATCGCTATCGGTCATCGCCTTCTTAATCTTCTTCATGATCTTTTTAGGATCTTCAAGCAAGCCGATAACATTATTACGGTTATCATCAGACTTAGACATCTTCTTAAGCGGGTCTTGTAGCGACATAACCTTAGCGCCTAACTCAGGAATGAATGGCTCTGGAATAGTAAAAGTATCACCGTAGGCATTATTAAAACGCGTTGCAATATCACGAGTTAACTCTAGGTGCTGCTTCTGATCTTGGCCAACAGGGATCTCATTAGCCTGATACAGAAGAATATCTGCCGCCATAAGTACAGGATAACCAAACAAACCGACATTAATGTTGTTAGCATGCTTTTGAGATTTATCTTTAAACTGAGTCATACGATTCAGTTCACCCATCTGGGTATAACAGTTAAGCGCCCAACCTAGTTGAGTGTGCTGTGGCACCTGTGACTGAATAAATACAGTACTCTTCTTAGGGTCTACACCACAAGCTAGGTATAACGCTAAAGTATCTAAACAAGCATCTCTTAATGCTTGTGGGTCTTGTCTAACAGTGATGGCATGCAGATCAACGACACAATACAGGCAGTCATGACTATCTTGCATAGCTACCCACTGTCTTAATGCACCCATGTAGTTACCAATGGTCAGCTCACCTGACGGTTGAGCACCGCTAAGTACTATGGGTTTTGCGGGGTTAGTCATACTATTCTTGCTCCGTTGCTTTAAGGCTACTTTTTAGCAGCGTCATTATTTCACTAAATTGTTCACAGACCGCATTTGGGCCACTCAGCCCGATATCTTCACCGTAGTTATACCCATAGGTCAAGCCTATCGAGGTAATACCAGCAGCTTTTGCAGCTAAAATGTCATTTTTCGAATCACCGACCATCAAAAGCTCGCTTTGCTCTAGCTGCCAATCAGCAAGAATATGGGTCAAAGGCATAGGATCGGGCTTCATTTTGGCTAAGGAGTCACCACCTAAAATCGTCGAAAAATAATCTCGAATTCTGAAGGCTTCTAAAAGCGGCAGAGTAAACTTATGAGGTTTGTTCGTTACTATCGCAAGGGGAAAACCAAGCTGTGCGAGTTGAGCTAGGCTTTCTTTTACTCCTGGGTATAACAAGCTGTGCTGCTGTAAGTGCACTTGATAATGATGCATAAAACGAGACATCGCATTTTCAAGTTCCTCACTTTCAACCTCTCGGTCTAAGGCAAAACTGAGTGCACGACTCATTAATACTTGAGCACCATTACCAACCCAGCCTCTCACTTGCTCTTGAGAACATGATGCTAGGCCCAACTCCTCAAGCGTTGCTTGAGTGGCAGCAGCAAGATCAGGAACACTATCAATCAATGTTCCATCGAGATCAAAAGCAATTGCCTTAATATTTTTCCAGCAGCTCATAGATTAAGCATCAACCTTAGCAAGCTCACTACGCATCTCATCGATAACGGCTTTATAGTCAGGCTTATTGAAAATAGCTGAGCCTGCTACAAACATGTCTGCACCAGCGGCTGCAATTTCAGCGATATTATCCACTTTAACACCACCATCGACCTGTAGACGGATATCATAGCCGCTATCATCGATCAGCTTTCTAACTTGTCTCAGCTTATCTAAAGTTGATGGGATGAAGGACTGACCACCAAAACCTGGGTTAACCGACATAAGAAGAATGACATCTAGCTTATCCATAACATGGTCTAAGCAATGTAAGGGTGTACCTGGGTTTAAGACTAAACCAGCTTTACAACCTGACTCTTTAATCAACTGTAAGCTTCTGTCTAAATGCTCTGTCGCTTCAGGGTGGAATGTGATGATTGACGCACCAGCTTTTGCAAAATCACCAATCATGCGATCAACAGGCTTAACCATCAGGTGAACATCTATATCAGCAGTAACCCCATAGTTTCTCAGCGCCTGGCAAACCATAGGACCAATTGTCAGGTTAGGCACATAATGATTATCCATAACATCAAAATGAACCACGTCGGCGCCAGCATTGAGAACAGCATCAACATCTTCACCTAAACGGGCAAAATCGGCAGATAAAATAGAGGGAGCGATAAGAAAAGGGCGCATAGCAAACTCATACAGTGTCTAAGAAGTACGCTATTCTACCTTTTGCTGACTTTAGGCTCTAGAGCCTATGCCAAATTAAACAGCATCATTCACAAAAAACTCATACCTTTATATGATATTATCTTTCAACTAAAAAAAATGTTCAAAATATAAACGGGTTTGCTATAATTACGCGACCTGTGAGGGCTGTTTGATTAAAGGATATATGATGAAAAATGGACATAAGCTCACTGCGAGCATTAAATCAGCTTGTTTTCTTGCGGCTTCAGCGTGCGTACTCGCCGTTACAGCTCTGAGTGTTCAAAACCTTTCATCAACTGAATCAGCTTCAGCGTGTGTATGCAGTAGCGCAAACTCAACATACAACTCCTCCTTACCTGCGAGCCATCCTAATAACCGATGCGCTCGTCAAAATGAAGATCTCAGCTGGAGCAATTGGTTCACTGGTAAGAGCCAGTCAAATCAACTCCACTTTGTTGACCTTCTCGAGTTGCTTTACGGCCATAACGATAGTCCACTCGATGAAGTGACTCCTGCAAACGGTAAGTTAAACAGCTTTTAATTCAGTTAATGCTTATTAAGTTCTGGCAGCTATTTTTAACGACTGCAGCAGCCTTTTTTGGGGTACAAAGCGAACAGAATAGGCAAAGGGACTTTCAAAGTAGCTCGCCTTTGCCTTTCATCTTGATGGGAATACTTTTAGCCGTTATCTTGATAATAACGCTTATATTTATCGTAAAACAGGTACTTGCTTAGCACACGTAATCGTTAGCCAACTAAGAGAATATTAATCATTTTCACTGTGGTAGCGATCATCATATAACGCCATCAACTCATCTACTTTCTTACGTCCACTGCCTTTTTGGCTGATATTACGCTGCACTTTAATCGTGTCTAAATTGGCACCATGGTAAAGCTCTCTTGTTAGCGGAGTGTCATGGTTACTGATCAAAACAGGAATTCCACGTTCAATTGCGGTGTGACGAGACTCTCTGGCCAATAACGCTTGGTCATCTAAGCTAAAGCCTGCACCCACATAAGTGGTAAAACTTGCTGTGGTGGATAGCGGCGCATAAGGTGGATCGCAATATACGACATCGCCCTCGGTGGCTAACTCAAAAGCTTGCTCATAACCGATACACCTGAACTCTGCACATTGCGCTTTTTCAGAGAAAGCACGTAGCTCTTTCTCTGGGAAGTAAGGCTTTTTATATGAGCCAAAGGGGACATTAAACCCACCCTTACGATTATAACGGCATAAGCCATTAAATCCGTGACGGTTCATATAAAGGAAATAGACTGAGCGAATAAATGGGTCGCTGGTGAGGTTAAATTCAGCTCTTACTTTGTAGTAGGCTTCTTTATCATTCATCTCTTCAACGAACATCGCCTTTGCGGCTTCAATATATCTTTCAGGCTCAGTTTGAACAATCTTATAGAGATTAATAAGATCTTGATTGATATCACATAGAAGATAGCTAGAGTAATTTGTATTGAGAAAAACGGAGCCTGCTCCAACAAATGGCTCTACTAAGCGATCTCCCTCAGGCAGGTGCTCCGAGAGTGCATCAATCAGTTTAAATTTTCCACCAGCCCACTTCAGAAAGGCTCTCTGTTTTTTACTCATCTAAATTGATTGAATGCTAAGACAAAAGAAGGTGTCGATTGTACTCTGTTTAAATAGGAATATCATTAATAGCAAGGCTATCTTGTCGCTCATAATCAACTATATCTTTTAACTGCCTGACCCAAGGTAAACCAATTTGATACTTTTCCACCAAACTACGCGCCTTTTCATTTGCTAGCCCAAGTGATGAAAACTCCCCGAGTAAGACAATCCAACGATCCCCGTGACGAGCAATGCTCACCTCTGACTCAGGCTTTAAGGCTGATAAGATGTTCTTTAGTGATTTTGCTTTGCGTACACTGGCAATTTGGAGCGTGTAGCCATCAGTAATAACGGGCTTATCTTGTTTAACCTCAACGGGTGTAGGCTGCTTATTCGTTTGCAGCTCTATAATTTCGACCGGTTTTGCAGTAAAAACTTCTGGTTTGTTTTCGGCAAGCGCTGTATCCGGCTTGCTAATAACTTCTGTCGAAGACTCTGCAGAGAGCAGAGATTCAGTATGCTTTTTCTCTTGGCTCGCTAGCAATATTTCTGCGCGCTGTTTATCCAATAGATAGGCTCGATTCTCAAAATATCCAACCAGTACTTGCTCACCATATGTCACTAACGTCGTTGGTTTCCCCCATGCTTGTGTAACCGTTTTATCTATTGAGGGGCTAATCGCCTGGCTTGAAGGCATAATAAACAAGAGTAAAGAAGTGATACAAACGACAAGCAGTAACAGGCCTGCAAGCAGCCCCTTAGGCCAACGACGAGGTGGCTCTATTGAGGTTTGCCCATTAAGTGATAATTCAAGTAAATTGACGACCTCTTGTGGGTTGCCTAACTGCTTTTCCAATTGAGACTTAACTATCTCCCTTGGTGTAAAAGGGTCCTCAGCACTACGACTCAGTAACGTGTAGTACAGGGCCTCTCTCTCCTTTGCAGCTAGAGGCTCAATATTAATACAAAGCAGAGTTTCTTGGTGGGTATCTGATAGTCCAGCTTCAAGCTCATCAAAAAATGACTGGCTACAGGTCAAAGTCAACGATAGGTTTTTTCCAGGAATATCGAGCAGACTTAGCATGATACATTCAGCAATTAGCTCCATAGGGAGGTAATGCGCATCATCTAGTACAATAAATGAAGATTGAGGCAGCGATGAAGATAGGCGTAATATGGTATCGGCTAATGGGATCTCATCATCAAAAACGGGATCTGAAAATAGCTGAACTAATATTTTTCGGCGAATTTCACTACTTTCACAATGTTTGGGGCAAGTAACGAGTGCAGAGCTAAACTCCTCAAGTTCATTGAGAAGAGAAGTAATTAGCGTTGTTTTACCTGAGCCATTCCCGCCAGTAACGGCGATTAACTGTTGCCCATAAAGACTAACGTGCTGCAGTCTCTGAACAAGGGTTTCTTGGCTAGGTAATAATATCGAGTCGTTAAATGTCACTCACACACCACATCAATCTAAGTGCAGCGAATAACCTGTTCCAGTACCTCATCAGTCACATCACTGTATACTCCTGACTTGCCTATAGCTTCAGGTAGCACCAACCTAACTTGACCCTTTAGTACCTTCTTATCTCGCCGCATATGCTTAATGAACTGTTCAAAGTTCATTGAATCCGGAGGTGAAACTGGTAAATCAAATGCTTGGAATATCTTAGTAATCCGACAAACAATTGACTCATCGATTAAACCTATCTGTTTAGCTGTATTTGCAGCAAGTACTGTGCCAGCAGAAACTGCTTCACCGTGTAACCAGACGCCGTAGCCCATCTCAGCTTCGATAGCATGTCCGAAAGTATGACCCAAATTGAGCAGCGCACGCACCCCTCTCTCCGTTTCATCTTCAGCAACAACCTCAGCCTTAATTTCACAACACCGACCAATTGCATATTGTAAAGCTTCTGTTTCTAATGACTTAAGTTGAGAAATATTATTCTCTAACCATTGGAAGAACTCTTCATCCCAGATGATACCGTACTTAATAACTTCGGCCATACCTGCGGCAAACTCTCGAGCAGGAAGTGTACTTAAGCAACAAGTATCGATGACCACCAGCTTAGGTTGATAGAAGGCACCTATCATGTTTTTACCTAAGGGATGGTTAACAGCAGTTTTGCCACCAACAGATGAGTCTACTTGGGAAAGTAGTGTCGTTGGCACTTGAATAAAATCAACACCCCTTTGATAACTCGCGGCAGCGAAGCCGGTCATATCACCAATAACACCACCACCTAGCGCGATAAGAACAGTGTCTCTGCCAAGGTTTTGTTGTAAAAGGGAGGTAAAGATATCATCCATCTGAGTGATCGTTTTGTATTGCTCGCCATCAGGTAAGATAACGGGCTCAGCACAATCAAACTCAGCTAATGTAGACTGTAGCGACTCTAAATAGAGTGGCGCTATCGTGTCATTTGTAACAATTAGAATTTTCTTGTCTTGGAGGTAGCGAGCAAAATGCTCGCCACAACTCATCAAATCCTGGCCAATAACTATAGGATAACTTCTGTCACCGAGCTCAACCTGAATCTGCTTCATTATTCCGCCTAGAAACCTAACTGTTCAATAATTTGATTAGCTACTACTTTTGCACTTTGTTCGTCAGTCTTTACTATGACATCAGCAATCTCTTCGTACAAAGGATTACGAGTCTCAGCTAGATTTTCCAAAACTTCTCTTGGGTCGTCTACCTGTAGTAACGGACGGCGCTTATCTCGTTGGGTACGAGCAACTTGCTTATCGATTGTGGTCTCTAAATAGACGACAATTCCACGAGCAGAGAGATTATTACGGATCTCTTTACTTTGAATTGATCCCCCTCCTGTCGCTAGAACGATACCTTGCTTTTCAGTTAAGTCTGCGACTACTTGTGTTTCGCGAACGCGGAAGCCCTCTTCACCTTCGACATCAAAAACCCACGCGATGTCAGCACCAGTGCGCTTTTCAATCTCGTGATCTGAATCGTGGAAGTCTAGGTGTAGCATCTGTGCTAGATGACGGCCTATTGTGCTTTTACCAGCCCCCATAGGGCCTACTAGAAAAATATTACGTTTCTCAGCCATTGCTTTTACGTCTGAATCTTATATGAAGTTTGCGGACGCCGATTTGAAAAAATAAAATCGACCTAAAATGTTACCTTGCTCTAATGAGACTTGACCGTTGATTATCTCAGTTAAACCCTATCAATGGCAACCCATGTATCACACATAATGTAAAATTAGTCACTAGAACATAAAAAAGCCAGTGTTTCATACACTGGCTTAACTTTAGACTATCAGGTGTCTCTATAACTCTTCAGAGATGATTTTAGGAGTTACAAATATTAATAGCTCCTGTCTTTCATTAGAGTCTGAAGTACTCCTGAATAGGAAGCCAACAAAAGGAATATCACCAAGCACTGGCACCTTGCTCACACGGCTAATTAAGTTTTGCTGATAGATACCACCTAGCACTATCGTTTCACCATGATCGACTAGCACTTGGGTACCAATCCGTTGCGTATCAATTGAAACCGCTGAACCTAGAGGTGTATCTACAACTTCACCTTTTGAATCTTGAGTAATCTCTAAGTCTAAAATAACCCTATTATCTGGCGTTATCTGCGGCGTAACACGTAGTGATAACACCGCCTTTTTAAAGCTTACCGTTGAAGCACCGCTAGAGCTAGATTCAACATAAGGAATTTGCACACCTTGCTCGATATAGGCTGCTTTTTGATTAGAGGTAGTAATACGCGGGCTAGCGATGATTTCACCCTTATTTTCCTGCTCTAAAGCACTTAGCTCCATATCAAGGACTGTGCCGTCAGCAAGTTTGGCGACATGGAACGCTATACTAGCGGCTCCAGCAGGCGCAGGTAAGGCTACATTGAGCCTATCGGCTAAAGCTGGAACAAGACCATTAGCAATGCTCTCCGCGCCTTCTAAGCTACCAGAGGTTCCTTTATCACCTTGCTGATCGGTAATTCCCCATTGGATGCCAAGATCTTCAGAGACATTGTCTTTGACCGTTACCATTCTCGCTTCAATAAGTACCTGACGTATTGGTATATCTAGCACTTCAATCAGTCTATGAATATTCTCAAGTGTCTCTTCCGTATCTTTCACCAACAAGGTATTGGTACGCTCATCAACTGCAACACTGCCTCGTGTCGTCAATAAACTAGATTCTTCACTTTTCAGAAGCTCTGCAATCGCAGTCGCTTTTGCGTAGTTAATTTGAAGATATTCAGAATATAAAGGCGCTAACTCCTTCACTTCCAGCTGATTTTTCAACTGCTGGCTTTCTCGAATTGCTAGCTCTTCGCTAGGCGCAATCATTAAGATATTGCCTTCGATTCGTTTATCTAACCCCTTAGTTTGCAAGATAAGATCTAAAGCTTGATCCCAAGGTACGTCGTCTAAACGTAAGGTGATATCACCTTCAACAGTATCACTGGTCACTAAGTTAAAATTATTATAATCGGCAATAATCTGCAAAACGGTTCTGACTGAGATGCTTTGGAAGTTTAGTGACAATGAACGTCCATCATATTTCTTCTCTTCTTTAGCCACTTTTAGCTTTTCAGCTTTCTTAACACTTAGGCGAAAAAGGCTACCCTCTTGCTTATAGTTGTACTCATACTGGCCTGAAATATCGACTAAAATGCGTGTTGTTAACTCATCTTTAAATGTTTCAAAACTACGCACTGGCGTGGCAAAATCTTGAACATCCATCACGTAAAGGAGCTCTTCACTGATCTCAGTATTGTAAAGTTGCAATTCAAGCTTAGAACCAACCTGTTTAACATTCGCAGCAACTGAGCTGTTGTTTAATTTAACCAGTAACTCGCCACCACCTACTGAGGTTCTTCTAAAATCTATGTTCTCGATACCGTTAATAAAAGGATTAGTAGCCACTTCATTACGATCAGCAACTTCATCATTGATGGTTAGGTTATAGGTATTACCTTCAAGCCTTCCCTTATAAGCCTTAACGTTATTCAGCGTCACTACCACCTGCATGACACCGCCAGCTTGACTAATATCAATCAGTTCAACACCAACTGTATCCACAGGTATGCTGTCTTTCTCTAATCCAGAAATAGTGCCATCAAAACCTAAGTTGATTTGAGCAGGCTCTGCATTGAGTGATATTTCAGGTGCCGTTATATCATTCTCAAAAATTAGCTGTAGTTCTAATTGATGGTCTACAACTGCATGGTACTTTACATCCACCAAGCGGTTTTCAGCCGCAGCATTTGAAGCGCTCATTATAAAAATAAAAGCACCGAACACTCTAAAAAGAGAAGACACATTAAAAAAGTTTTTTATCGCGGCAGAAGATTCCATTATTCCCTCATCCTTCGCTTGTTATTCACCAGTAAGTTCCATGCTGCTTGACCTTTCAGTCCAGCAACCTGATCCATCTGGAATTAATTCAATTATTTCGACCATTTGCTGAGAGACTTTAGCGATACGGCCATTATAAAGCCCTAAATACTCACCAATACCCAAACGGTAAACACTACCATCGTTTGTTTCTACCAGAGCCCAAATTGAATCTGGTTCGCTCAAAGTTCCACGCATTTTCAAACTATCTAACGCATAAGTTTCAAGCCGTCCTTTACGCCTATTAAGATCTGGTTGAATACAGTCCTTGGTTGTATCTATCACCTCCTCGGTTAACTCTCTTGAAGGAGGCACAAAAGGACTTCGCATCAAATCAGCTTGATATACAAAATGTTCAAACTTAGGTGTTTCTTTCAATGGCGGAATATGTGCTACATGTTGCGACTTGGTAGTAGTAACAAATAGCTCTAAATCACTACGGTCGCCAACACAACCGGTTAAAAACAGACAAAAAAGGCCTAAAGAAAGTAATCTAGCAATCATTTTTTAGCCCCCTTACTGTCTTCTGGAGGTAGTGAAGCTCCCTCTTTAAACCGATAGGTTTTAGCTAGGATTTCCATCCCCAGCGCCCCATCATCAGTTTTCTTAATCACAAAATCATGCAAACTGACAATACGAGGAAGCTTGGCTATACCACTGACTAACTGGCCTAGTTCATGGTATTCACCACTTACCGACATACTGATAGGAAACTCGATATAAAAGTCTCTCTGAATCTCTTCACGCCAATCTAGACTGTCTATTTTCAATCCTGAGTCTGTCGCAACAAAAGTAATATCATCGACTAGACCTGGCATTTCATTCTGAGAAGGTAGCATTTTAAGCAGCTCAGCAAACTGCAGCTCCATAATGGCCAACTGTTCTCTATAAAGTTTTAAATTTGCTGCCAATTGGTATTTGGATTTAAAGTCAGTCTTGAGAGCAGCTTCCTGATTCTGGACAGTGTTAAGCTCATCAATTGCATCAGAGACAAACAAAAAATAACTTGCAACAAAGATACAAACAGCTAGCAGTACGGCAAAAACAATTTTAACCAGTGGCGGCCAACCACCGACATTTTCAAAGTCGATATCGTTAAACTGATCCAAGTCGAGATTCATCTGCTCGCTCCTTGTGCCACTTCAGTTTTATCTTCTGATGCTCTAATGGTTACTTTTAGATTGAAGCGTTGTAACTGTCTCATTTCAGCACTCTGAGCCACAATTGATTGCATATTAGGGTCATGTAACCAGGTAGAGGTTTTGACCTTCCTCATCATATTCGCCACGTTATTATTCGACTCACTGCGGCCCTCAATCCATAACAGACTCCCCTTCTTTTCAATACTCGAAAGGTAGATCCCAGGAGGCACTATGCGCACAAGTTCATCGAGTACATGAGTCGGCAAGTTTCTCGATTGCTGTAGGTTTAAAATAATCTCTGTGCGTCGTTCAATATCTTTCTTTCTAGTTTTTATCTCTTTGATTTCAGCAATCTGCTTCTCCAACAAACTAATTTCTGTCTGAAGGTATGCATTTCTTGATTTTTGATTATCAGTCATCATCTCCACAAACATTAAAGAGAGATAAACGAACAATGAGGAAACTAAGAAGACTAGAGCGAGTAGTCCAATATAATCTTTCTTCTGCTTTTCTCGTGCTTCTTCACGCCAAGGTAGTAAGTTTATGTTCGCCATTGAGAGTAACTCCTCAGCGCTAACCCACAAGCCACCATATATTTATTTATATTTGGTTGAAGTCGAGTCTTAACATCATCATCTGCATGTAAGCAGCCTTGAAAAGGATCTGCGATGATTGTGTGGATACCTAACTCATTAGTTAATAAATTTGCCATACCCTCAAGCTTAGAAGTTCCTCCACACAACACAATGTGATCCACTTTATCTTTGCCACTGGAGGTACAATAGATCTGTAAAGTACGCTTTATCTGCTGCAGCAACTGAGTCTGAAAAGGTGATAACACTTCAAACATATAGTTTCGAGGAAGGTCACCTTCAATCTTTGCTTTTTCCGCTTGTTCGTGGGACATGCCATAAAATGAAAGAATCGATTGAGTAAACTGTTCTCCACCGAAGGCTTGCTCACGAGTAAAACTCGTTTCACCATTTTCTACTACGGCAAAAGTAGTAATGTTGGAACCAATATCAACAAGGGCTACAACCTTCCCCTCGGCTTCCCCTGGTAATTGAGAGGCTACAATTTCATAGGAACGGCCTAATGCGTACCCTTCAATATCGACCACTTTAGCCTCTAAGGCTATCTCGTCTAAGGCATCAACTCTGACATCAATGTTTTCAGTTCGACATGCACTCAATAGCACATCGACTTTTGTCGGGTCGGTACTATTTGTATTCAATGTTTCAAAATCGATACTTACTTCATCTAACGAATATGGGATTAGGTTATCAGCCTCAATTTCTATCTGAGCCTCCATCTCCTCTTCACTTAATGCCGCATCCATATAGATCACTTTCGTCATAACAGCTGAGCCAGATACTGCTACTGAGGCAAATTTCGCACTTTTGGGTAAGCTACGCTTCACCTGTTTCAAAGACTCAGTGATCGCATCACTGTCTCTAATCTCGTGATCATTTACGGCGCCCTTTTTTACGGGCACTGCAGCATGACTTACAATTTTGTATCCGTCAGCCGTCTTACTCAGCAGTACAGCCTTTATTTCATGGGAACCAATATCGATCCCTACCATCTGCGGAGCCTGACGCTTCCATAATTTCGAAAGCATAGTCCATAGTCACTTTTTTGTTATTGTTCAGGAATTAGATTAGCACAAAATCAACTCGTTATAGATATTTGTACAGAATGTTTCAAGGTTTTACAATTGCCATTTTTTTGACAACTATTTTTAACTTCACCAATAGGCTATCCCCTTATATACTATTGTCCTTGCTAAAATTATTGGAATCATCAGTTGAAGTGGTTTAAACGTATTATTATTGCTCTTTTTAGCCTAGGCCTTTTAGGCATAGGAGCTATTGCTGGAGCATATTTCTATGTGTTACCTGATCTTCCTGACGTTAATACGTTAAAGACAGTTAAACTTCAGACCCCATTACGTATCTATAGTAATGACGGAAAGCTTATCTCTCAGTTTGGTGAGAAGAGACGTATTCCAGTGTCTTTTCAAGATGTTCCACCTATGCTAATTAATGCTGTACTCGATACTGAAGATGCACGTTTCTTTGAGCACCACGGTATTGACCCTATAGGTATCACTCGTGCAGCAATAATTCTTATCACCACAGGTAAAAAGAGCCAAGGTGCGAGTACGATCACTCAGCAGGTTGCTCGTGGATTTTTCCTCTCCCGTGAGAAAACCTATATCCGTAAGATTAAAGAGATATTTCTTGCGATAAAGATTGAGAAAGCGCTGTCTAAAGAGGAGATCTTAGAGCTTTACCTGAACCGTTCGTTCTTAGGTAACCGTGCATATGGTGTCGGAGCCGCTGCACAGGTTTATTACGGTAAAGAGTTAGAGGAGCTGACACTACCAGAAATGGCTATGATTGCTGGCCTTCCTCAGGCTCCATCTGCAGCCAACCCTATTCGAAATCCAGAGCGCGCAACTAACCGCCGTAACTGGGTGTTAAGCCGTATGCTTGAGAAGAAAAACATCACTCAGACTCAATACAAAAATGCTATTCAGGCCCCTATTTCTGCACGTTATCATGGTGCTGAAATCAACCTTTACGCCCCCTACATTTCGGAGATGGCACGAGATTATCTTGTCGATAAATTTGGAGAGGAAGAGGCTTACACCGGTGGTTATAATATCTATACCAGTATTGATTCTAAGCTACAGTTAGATGCCCAGCAGGCATTAAGAAATAACGTTTACGCCTATGATGAAAGACACGGGTACCGCGGTGCTATTGATGTATTGTGGACAGACACGCCTTTAGAAACAGAGAGTATTCTCGAGCACCTTAAACAAACAAGAGCTTTTCAGGGGCTAATACCTGCCGCAGTCATGTCGATCGATGAACAAAGCGCCTCAGTGCTTACCTCTGATGGAGAAACGATTCAGCTTGATTGGCAAGGATTAAAGTGGGCTCGTAAATTCATCACCAATAAGCGCCAAGGTAAAGCACCTAAGGCAGCGGCAGATGTGCTCACTGTGGGTGAAAAGGTTTGGCTACGCAATAATGGAGAGTTCTGGCAACTTTCTCAAATCCCTGTAGTTTCTAGTGCAATTGTTTCACTCGATCCACAAAATGGTGCAATACAGGCCCTCGTTGGTGGATTTAGCTTCCACACGAGTCAATATAACCGTGTCACCCAAGCTAAACGTCAACTTGGTTCGAATATTAAGCCATTCATCTATACCGCAGCTATTGAGAAAGGCTATACACTTTCAACCTTAATCAATAACGCACCAATCAATAACGCCGACACCAGACAAGGTACAGCTTGGCGCCCTAAGAACTCTCCAGACAGATATACAGGTCCTACTCGCTTGCGTGTTGGCCTTGCTCAATCTGTTAACGTCATGTCAGTTAGAACCATGCGCTACACTGGCCTTGATATGGCTATTGATACCTTAGTTAAATTTGGCTTTGATCGTGATGACATTCCTAGAAACGAATCTATCGCCTTAGGCTCTAACTCAGTCACCCCTTTGCAGGTTGTCACCGCGTTCTCGACATTTGCAAATGGCGGCTACAAAGTTGAGCCTTACTTTGTAGAGAGCATTGAAGACTCTTACGGCAATGTCATTGAAACATCTAACCCAACTTTGGCCTGTACTCCAGCTCCGGCTGTAGTAAAAAGCGATGACCCTTTTGCTGCTATGGCAGAGGAGTTTAAACAAAAGGAACAAGCCACTGATGAGAACATTTGTGGTGGACCAGATGCTCGCTATGCTGAGCAGATTATCTCTGAGCAAACTGCATTTCTCATTACTGAAGCGCTTAAGAGTGTGATCTGGGGCGGTGGTAACTGGAGTAAGGGCACAGGTTGGAATGGTACCGCCTGGCGTGCATCACGAGTGGTTAATCGACGTGATATTGCCGGAAAAACGGGTACAACGAACGAATCTCGCGATACTTGGTTTAGTGGTTTCAATCCTAAACTAGCCACTACTGTATGGGTAGGCTTTGATGACCACAGCAAGGAGTTAGGTAGAACTAGCTGGAATGCTAATGCTGCCAAAGATCAAATCTCTGCCGCCGAAGCCGGAGCTAAGACAGCAGGCCCGGGCTGGAATGAGTTTATGAAGAATGCCCTTGCCGGCACCCCAGAAGTACCGACAACACCGCCAGAGGGGATCGTGTCTGTAAGAATTGATTTAGCAACAGGAAAGTTAAGTCGCAAGACAGATTACACCAGTAAGTTTGAGTACTTTATCTCGGGAACTGAGCCTAAAGAGTTCGCGACAGAGGCTGTTGAGTCTAACGATATATTCATCGATGATTCTGCAGAAGATCTGTTTCAATAACTTTTATGTATTGGTTTTATAGAATATAAAGCTAAATAAAAATGCCCCTTAAGTGATTTACTTAAGGGGCATTTTTTATGATATAAATGTTTTAAATTAGTGACTTATTTTTGACGTCATCAAAAATATTTTTCTAACCATTCATCATTTGAACAATTATCAGGCTAATTTACTCGCAAGAGCAGCACGAACTTGAGCTAATGAAGTACCACCTAAAGCTTCCCGCTTAGCTAAACATGACTCAATCGTTAGACAATCATATACATCATCGGTAATTATTGATGAGAACGCTTGCAGCTCATCTATCGCAAAATCTTCAAGTGGTTTTTGCTCAGCTAACGCCTTAACAACAACCTCACCAACAACATGATGTGCCTCTCTAAACGGCATCCCCTTAGCAACTAAATAGTCAGCAAGTTCGGTAGAGTTTGCATAGCCTTGCTGAGCAGCTTTGAGGGTGTTCTCACGATTAACCTTTAAACCACTTAATACCAGAGCAGCCATCTCTAGACAGATAGACCAGCTATCCATCACATCAAATAAGCCCTCTTTATCCTCTTGCATATCTTTATTGTAAGCGAGAGGAAGTGCCTTCATAGTGGTTAAGATACCAATAAGGCTGCCGTATACTCTGCCAGTTTTACCACGAATCAGTTCGAGCGCATCTGGGTTTTTCTTCTGTGGCATCAATGATGAGCCTGATGTCACCTCATCATCTAAGTCAATAAAGCCTGCCTCACCACTGTTGAAGAAGATAAGATCTTCAGCCATACGGCTCAGGTGCATCATGCTAATTGAAGCATCACTACAGATCTCAACAACATGATCTCTATCTGAAACTGTATCTAAGCTATTTAGGGTTGGCGATGCAAAACCTAAAGACTCAGCAAGCTTATATCTATCCATTGGGTAAGCAGTACCTGCTAGCGCGCCTGTACCTAGAGGACAAGTGTCAGCACGTTTCAGCGCATCTTCTAAACGGCTTATATCACGCTCGAACATCTCCACATAGGCAAGACACCAGTGGCCAAAGGCAACTGGTTGAGCCCGCTGGAGATGAGTATAACCAGGCATTACAGCATCTAACTCACGCTCAGCCAACTCAAGGAGCGCTTGCTTCAAGCCATTAAGTAATACGAGTTGTTGCTGACCTTCCTTTTTACACCACAACTTCAGATCGGTAGCAACTTGGTCATTACGAGAACGGCCAGTGTGCAGCTTCTTACCTAAGTCGCCTACTTTTGCAATTAGCGATTGCTCAACGAAACTATGAATATCTTCAGCACCTGACGATATAATTAGCTCTGGCTTGCCTTCAACCTTTGCCAGTAGCTCTTTAAGCGCGAGTTGTAACCTTGTGCACTCATCCTGAGTCAAAACGCCAACTTGAGTGATGGCATCAGCCCAAGCTATTGAGCCTACTATATCTTGCTCTACCAAACGGTAATCAACTGGTAATGAATCATTGAATAACTTGAACAGTGCGCTGCTCTCTTGGCTAAATCTGCCGCCCCATAATGCCATGCTGGTATCCTCATCTTTTACAAAAAAGGACGCTTAGCGCCCTTTATTTAAATTAAATAATTTGCTGCGGTTTATTGCCCTTTAAGCGCTCTGATACGGCTCGATAGAGAATAAAGACGGATGAACCCTTCTGCATCTTTCTGGTTGTACACGTCATCTTCCCCAAATGTGGCAAACTCTTCAGAGTAAAGGCTGTTTGGTGAACGCTTCTTAACAGCTTGTGCCTGTCCTTTATAAAGCTTAATGACCACCTCACCATTCACTAGGTTAGCTAACGGCTGTGATGCGCCTAATAGTGACTCACACAGTGGCGTAAACCAGCGACCATCATAAACAAGATGAGCCATCTGAGCGCCAACTTGCTCACGCCACTCACGGCTGGTCTTATCAAGTACTAGCTCTTCGATGGCACGTAAGGCTGCAAACATCACAGTACCGCCAGGTGTTTCATAACAGCCGCGAGACTTCATTCCCACAAGTCTGTTTTCTGTAATATCAATTCTACCTACACCATGTGCTCCAGCAACTTCATTCAATACCATCAGCGCTGCATAGGGAGAGAGAGTTTCGCCGTTAACCTTAGTGATACAGCCTTTTTCAACTTCTAAGGTCACATATTCAGGTGCATCAGGTGCATCCTCTGGAGCAACAGTCATGGTCCAAACGCCTTTAGTAGGCTCGTTCCATGGATCTTCTAGCTCACCACCTTCGTGGGAGATATGCCAAGCGTTCGCATCACGGCTATAGATCTTAGTCGCTGAAGCTGCACTTTCAATATTACGCTCAGCAAGGTAATCAAGCAGGTCTTCACGGCTAACCATCTCCCACTCACGCCAGGGTGCAATAACCTGTAGATCAGGAGCCAGAGCTGCAAAACAACCTTCGAAACGAACTTGGTCGTTACCTTTACCCGTACAGCCATGGCATACGGCATCGGCGCCTACTTTACGGGCAACCTCTACCTGAGCTTTAGCAATAATAGGTCTAGCCATTGATGTACCAAGTAAGTAGGTACCTTCATAAATCGCACCAGTTGCGATAGTTGGGTAGATATAATCTGCTACCAACTCCTCTTTAAGATCAACGATATGACATTCAGATGCTCCTGAAGCTATCGCTTTCTCATGAAGCCCTTCAAGCTCTGCATCTCCCTGGCCAACGTCAGCACAAAAGGCAACAATTTCACAATTATCATAGGTCTCTTTAAGCCATGGAATAATTGCAGAGGTATCTAGACCGCCTGAGTAGGCCAGAACAACCTTTTTAACACCTGTTTTTTTCGTTTCGTTAGACATCTTCTTTTCCTAATTCTTGCTACTGTTTCGTCGAACCGTCGACGATATGTAAATTTGTTATTGACCCAGTAAGGTCACAAGTACTGCATTTTGTGCATGCATACGGTTTTCAGCTTGTTGCAGTATCAGAGAGCCTTCGCCATCAACGACTTCAGCAGTTGCTTCAACTTCACGATACGCTGGCAAACAGTGCATAAAGTAGCTCGCGCCTGCTTTGCTCATCAACTCTGCATTAATTTGGTAAGGCTTAAATTTGGCTTCTATTTCAGCCATATCAGCGTTATCACCCATAGAAATCCAAGTATCAGTGTAGATAGCATCCTGCTCGCCTAGCGCACTGATGTCTGATGTTAAAACTAATTCACCGCCATGCTTAGCAGCAATCTCTTGCGCCTCAACAACAACCTGACCGTCAGGGAAGTGCCCTTGAGGACATACGACTGTCATCTTAGCGCCAAGCAATGCAGCACCGTACATCAAAGAGTGTGTCACATTGTTACCATCACCAATGTAGGCTAATTTCACTTTACTGACATCATCAAACTGCTCTGATAGCGTAAGAAAGTCTGCTAGGCCTTGGCACGGGTGATACATATCAGATAGTGCATTGATCACAGGCACACTACCGTGCTCAGCGAGCTCCTCGATGGTAGAGTGCGCAAAGGTTCTGGCAACGATGCCATCAACCCAACAAGAAAGATTAGTCGCAAAATCTTTAACTGGCTCACGCTTGCCCATAGCACCATTTTGCTGATCTAAGTAGATCGCATGACCACCCAATTTATTGATACCGACATCAAAACTGACTCGAGTACGCAGCGACGGCTTTTCAAAAATAGTCGCAATACTCTTACCCGCAAGGGCATTACTATACTCAGCAGGGTTTGCCTTAATCTGCTTTGCTAGCGTTAGTAACTCTTGAAGTTGCTTTTGAGACAGATCTTTAATCGATAGCAGGTGGTTCATTCTCATGCTCTCCTTTAACTGGCACCTAGCAACCACTTCATTTAGGTCGCCAGATATTTATCTATTAAGTTGAATTTATTGTTTCTATATTTAAAGCTAGTTTGGTTGAATCTGTGTGCCGACAGCTTGACCATTGGACAGTGCTGTTAGCTGCTCAGCACTTCTCCAAGAAGCGACTTGCACAGGCTGCCCCATTAATTCTGCAACCTCTAAAGCAGCTTCAACCTTCACTTTCATCCCTTTTTCGATCACACCGATATGAGTTAACTCTTCAATTTGCGATCTATTTAAGCTCTTAATCAGTTGACCTTTACCATCAAGCACACCAGAAACATCCGACAAGAGCACTAACTGGCCATCGACTAGCTTAGCCAATACTGTTGCAGCTTGGTCGGCATTTACATTTAACTGCTGCCCAGCTTCATCAATAGCTATTGAGCTAACAATTGGCAACCAGCCTTGAGACAAAATGTAGTTAAGATAGCCTGCATCTTTTGGTGCGACCTCACCCACAAACCCGAGTTGTTGATTTTTTACTTTTGCTGTCACTATGCCGCCGTCAGCAAGACTCATCCCAACACAGGTCAGCCCAGCCTTAATCGCTGCAGCTTGAAGAAGTTTATTCGATGTCCCTGCAAGCGCTCCTACAATGACAGGCACTTGCTCGGCAGGTGTAACTCTAAGTCCATCCAATTTCTCAGTTTTCATACCATTAGCAGTCAGCTGCTCATCAACCAAACAGCCTCCTCCGTGTACTAAAACCAGCTTTTGGCCTTTAGCTATCATCTTAGCTGCGGTATCCATCAGTCTAGCCATACCCATTTCACATTGAAGTAATGCGCCGCCGACTTTTATAACCAAAGATTTATTGTTCGTTGACATAATATCTATCCAGAAAATGAATTAGTATTTAAAATGAATCTTTATGCACTGATGAGCTTGACTTGCAGCGCCTTTCATTAGGTTATCAATTGCGCTCGCTACAACCAGGTAGCCAGTCTTAGAATCAAACTTCCAGCCAAGGAGGCAATTTGGGGTATTAACCACATCATCTACTTTAGGGAATAGGTTCTGCTTTACTGTGACCAGAGGGGCATTATCGTAAACAGCATAAGCCTGTGCGATATCCTCTTCCGTGGTACCAGGTTTAAGTTGCACAGTGATCGTTGCCAAAATACCACGCTTAAAATTACCTAGGTGAGGCGTAAAGATCACCTCTTGACCTAACTGAGTCGCGATCTCCGGTTGATGTCTATGACCTAACACGCCATAAGGCGTTAAGCTCACTTCACAGAAGCTAGTATTTAGCTGCGCCTTTCTTCCAGCACCTGTAACACCACTCACTGCATTAATCACTGGGAGTGAGTCGGTAAGCATACTTGATAGAGGCTTCAACGCAGTTAATGATGCTGTTGGGTAACAACCAGGAACAGCAATCATCTTACTGTCAGCAATATCTGCACTATTCCACTCAGCCAAGCCGTAAACAGCTTGAGAAAGCACTTCTGGGTAGTCATGCTCGAAGCCATACCATTGTGGGTATTGTTCAGTATCAGCAAAACGATAAGCACCACTCAAATCAAAAACAGCTAATCCCTTCTCATAAAACCAAGCTGCAAGATGCAAGCTCACAGCATGATCTGTTGCTAGCACAACAGCATCTGCTTGTTCGACAATAAGTGATTTAGCTTGTTCAGTTAGGGGGGACAAACATTCTGAAATATGACTATAACTAGGATAAAGCTCAGCCAACGGCTTGCCTTTATCTAAGCTATTTTCTGAAACATACAGACCTTGGATAGTCAGATTTGTATCAGCATTTATGAGAGAAGTTATCTGTGCACCTGTGTATCCACTGGCGCCGATAATGGCAATGTTATTCATAATTTTGACTTCTTAGTTTTGGTAAACAATATAAAAAAGAGGGGGCACTACTTAAGCCCTGGCAGAAACACCAATGTTGACAAGTTTATCGTCGCAGGAAGTCGTTACATGTAACCTTTATGTGAATTTTTGTGTATGAAACAATCATTTTTACTCTCATTAATAACCGCTGTATTGTGGTACTTGTCTTAGCTGTTTGCTAGACTACCACAACAAACTATTTATGCAATATATTTGAATATATATTTTACAGGCCAGATATGAGCAAACTACCAGAACTGAAAACATGCTTTAGCCAACTAATCGCAAGCCCTTCAATTAGTGCTTTAGAAGCAGATCAAGATATGAGTAACCAAGGTGTTATCAATCTACTGAATGGCTGGTTCGACGATTTGGGTTTTCAATGTACAACTCAAGCGGTAACCGACTCTCGTGGTAAGCATAATCTAGTAGCATCATTTGGAAGTGGTAAAGGAGGACTGCTCCTTGCTGGCCATACTGATACCGTGCCCTTTGATGAGGGCCGCTGGAGCCAAGATCCTTTTACCCTAACAGAGAAAGATAGCCGCTGGTATGGATTAGGCACCTGCGATATGAAAGGCTTCTTTGCTCTAATAGTGGAAGCCTTAAAGGAGTTGCCACTCGATCAATTCAAAAGGCCGCTACATATTCTTGCCAGTGCCGATGAAGAAACCACGATGAATGGTGCCAAGGCCTTTGCTGAGGCTAAATCAATCTCACCGGATTATGCCATCATTGGTGAGCCAACAAGCTTGAAGCCTGTATACATGCATAAAGGGCACCTAACCCAAGGAATTCGTGTAACCGGCAGAAGTGGACACTCATCAGATCCTGCAAAAGGATTAAATGCAATCGAGATCATGCACTTGGTCATGGGGCAACTGCTTAAGCTTAAGCAACACCTTGCAGATAACTATCGGGAAGATGCCTTTAGTGTCCCCTATCCAACGATGAACTTTGGTCATGTTCACGGTGGTGATGCCGCAAACCGCATATGTGGCTGCTGCGACCTACATATCGATATACGTCCACTGCCAGGACTACCTCTAGAGGAGTTAGAGCAACTTGTTCTCAATTACCTTAAACCTGTATGTACTCAATTTCCCGGCGCAATCGTTGTCGCTCCACTCTATCCAGGCTCTGAACCATTTGCAGATAGTGCACAGAACAGCTGGAGCCAATTAGTCGCCGAGCTTGCTGCAAGCGCACCAGAAGTCGTTAACTACGCAACGGAGGCACCCTATATATCTAAACTAGGCTGCCAAACATTAGTACTTGGCCCTGGTAGTATTGAACAAGCACATCAACCCGATGAGTTTCTCGATATCAGCTACCTAAATCAGACTGTCAATCTACTCAAGCAACTGATTTTTCACGCCTGTATTAAATAAGCCTTATCGATTTGAATAAAATATCACTTCAGCTGACCGTTATGCGCAAAGCAGAAGTGATATAGAACACATAAGCTCACAATATCCCACTTTTCGTTATTGACCTTCCCCCTGAACACTAGGTATTGTGGTTGATTAGCGTAAATCTGTATGGAGTAAGTATGGCTGATATGTATGCGTCTTTAAGGTCCAATGTCGGTACCTTAGGGCAGATTTTAGGTGAAACAATTCGCACCAATTTAGATGACACTTTCCTCGAAAAAATCGAGCAAATTCGTCAATTAGCCAAAAGCTCAAGACAAGGGGATGAAGCCTCTCGAGATGAGATGCTCAAGTTGCTCACAGCGCTACCAGATAATGAATTAGTTCCCTTTGCTAAAGCCTTCAATCAGTTTCTTAACCTCGCGAATATCGCCGAGCAATTCCATACTATAAGCCGTAACTGTGATGAACTAGTGTGTGTTCCCGACCCAGTAGAGCAGCTTTTAGGTAGAGTATTGAGCAGTAATATCGATCAAGAGAAAATGCTCGATTGTCTACAAAACCTCGATATAGACCTAGTATTAACCGCGCACCCTACTGAGATATCCAGACGTACGCTTATTCAAAAATACTCATCAGTCATTGATAGCCTAGCAGCACTTGAGAATCCTCAGCTTACAGAGCGTGAAAAGAAACAGCATCACCTAAGGCTCAGACAGCTTATCGCACAGATATGGCATACCAATGAGATTCGTCACGAACGGCCAACCCCTGTCGATGAAGCTAGGTGGGGACTAAGCACGATTGAAGTTTCGCTCTGGCAAGCAATCCCAGACTTCCTTCGACAGCTCAATGAGCAAGTAGAAGAGAGAACAGGCAAACAGCTTCCCATCGATATTGCACCAGTACGATTCTCAAGTTGGATGGGTGGCGATAGAGATGGCAATCCATTTGTTACCGCTCAGGTTACCCAAGAAGTCCTTGACCGCAACCGTCATACAGCAGCACGCTTATATCTGAAAGATGTGGTCTTGTTGGTCAATGAGTTGTCGATGGAGGAAGCTAATGATGAATTGTTAGCACTGACTAACAATAGTCATGAGCCTTACAGAGACGTATTGAGAGAGATCAGACAAAGATTACGTAACACAGTCGACTACCTCAATGAACGCCTAGAAGGTCATCATCCTGAAGTCGATTTAAGTACTATCATCTGGCATGAGAATGATCTAAAAGATCCACTGATGATGCTCTACAGAAGTCTAGAAGACTCGGGGATGAGCCTTATTGCTAACGGCCTATTACTCGACATGCTGCGTCGTTTAGCCTGCTTCGGCATTCATATGCTCAGACTCGATATTAGGCAAGATGCCCAGCGCCATAGTGATGTTATCGCTGAGCTTACTCGATATCTAGGTATGGGTGACTTCAATCACTGGGACGAAAGTGAAAAACAAGCCTTTTTACTTAGAGAGCTCAGTAGTAAGCGTCCACTTATCCCCTCTAATTGGCAAGCAAGCAGCGATGTTGCAGAGGTCGTTAGTACCTGTAGATTAGTAGCAAGCCAACCTGCTAGAGCGCTTGGTTCATATGTGATATCTATGGCGAGTAAGCCATCTGATGTGCTGACGGTACTATTACTCCTGAAAGAAACTGGCTGTCCGCATCCTATGCGTGTAGTGCCACTATTCGAAACCTTAGCGGATCTGAATAATGCATCTAGTTGTATGTCAGCATTATTTGATATCGATTGGTACCGAGGCTACACCAAGGGCCATCAAGAGGTGATGATTGGCTACTCTGATTCTGCAAAAGATGCCGGTGTAATGGCTGCAGCTTGGGCCCAATATCATGCCCAAGAGCAACTGGTCGAAATTAGTCGTCAAGCAGACGTTAAACTCACTCTTTTCCACGGCCGTGGCGGCACTATTGGTCGCGGCGGCGGACCTGCTCATGAAGCAATCCTATCGCAACCACCAGGTTCCGTTGATGGACGTATCCGTGTTACCGAACAGGGAGAGATGATCCGCTTTAAATTTGGATTGCCAAAGCTTGCCGTTCAGAGCCTTGCTTTATATACCTCTGCGGTCATGGAAGCTACGCTACTGCCCCCGCCAGAGCCTAAGCCTGAGTGGCGTGCCTGTATGCAAAAAATTGCCGAAGAGTCGGTTGATGCATACCGCTCTATCGTGAGAGAGGAGCCTGATTTTGTCGCTTACTTTAGAGCTGCAACCCCAGAAGTAGAGCTAGGAAAACTGCCATTAGGAAGCCGCCCGGCTAAGCGTCGTGTCGATGGTGGCATTGAGAGCTTACGCGCTATTCCATGGATATTTGCCTGGTCTCAAAACCGCCTAATGTTACCCGCTTGGCTAGGTGCTGGTGAGGCGCTGCAAGCCGCAAGCGAACGTGGTGAGCTACCTCTACTACAAGAGATGGAGCAAGATTGGCCCTTCTTTAAAACCCGTATATCTATGCTTGAAATGGTCTATGCGAAAGCTGAACCTAACTTAGCAAAATACTATGAAACCTGCTTAGTTCCTGAGAACCTTCATCACTTGGGTGACGCACTAAGAGTACGATTAGCGACTGGCGTTAAGGCCGTTATGGAGTTAACTCAATCTGAAGTATTGATGGCCCACACCCCATGGAACCGCGAATCAGTAGAGCTAAGAAATCCCTATATTGATCCACTAAACTTTATGCAGGCTGAACTACTTGCCAGAACACGTAAAGAGGAAGGTGCATCAACAAATGTGGAACTTGCGCTTATGCTCACCATTGCGGGTGTAGCAGCAGGAATGAGAAATACTGGCTAATGAAGATAATTCACTTTGCGGTAGCACTATTGATCTTGTCCTTAACGGGTTGTGTCAGTCAATACAATATTACTGAGGCTGAACTTGAAGGTTACCTCTCTGATGAGATCCATTTTGAAGTCAAAGAGGGTAATCAACTTTTTGGCATAGAGATGCGGATCAATAATATCGATGTAAGTCTAGGCCATAAACCTGAGATGATGTCTGTTGCAGCACTCAGTGTCATCAAGGTCCGTAATCCGCTTATGCCATTTAAGGCTGAGATGAAAACAACATTTGAAGCAAAGCCTTGGTATGACGCAAGCAATCATAGCGTATACCTTCGTGAGCTAAAACTCGTTGAAATCTCATCAAGCCCTAAGGACTTTGATAAAGCTATCCAACAGTTTTCACCACAGGTCATGAAGTTTCTCACTCAATTTTTAGAGACCCAGCCTGTTTATGTTCTCGATATCAAGGAGTCAAATCAGGCATTACTCGCTGAAATGACTAAACGTATTGAGGTGGTACCAGGAAAATTAAAGCTTATTTTCGATGACTAGCTTGCCAGAAAAAAGCTCTGCAGTTTAAACAGAGTTAAACAAAAAACGGTGCAACTTAGTTGCACCGTTTTTTATAAAAGTTGTACTGAGATTAAAAGTCTTTTACTTACTGAAACGACTAAAGGAAGAGTAATCGACAATGACAGCCTCTTGAGCGAGTTCACGCCTTAACATGTCATAAGCGACTGCTGTAGATAGGGTTCTCACTAATGCACGTGACCGACTAGGTAATTTTAACATCTGACTATGCACACCGTACTTAGTTGCAAGTGCAATCGCTACCGTCCCAACGGGTTTTTCTTCAGTTCCCCCATCTGGGCCCGCGATGCCACTCGTAGCTAGAGCGTAATCACTATCAAGGATTTCTCGAGCACCTCTCGCCATCTCTTCAACTGTGGCTATAGAGACTGCACCGTGATCATCCAGTGTCTGAGGGTTGACTCCAAGTACTTTTACTTTAGCTTCATTGCTATAGGTCACTAGGCCATGATGCAAGTATGACGAGCTGCCAGCAAAAGCAATCAAACCACTGGTTATCATGCCACCAGTACACGACTCAGCAACACTTAAGCTTATTCCAGAATTGAGAAGAGTATTATGGATCTCTTGATCGAGTGTCGTAACGTTTTCAGCCACTACAGCATTGCCTAATAACGCCTTCACCTCTGATTCGACTCGAGGCAAAGAAGCTATAGCCGTTTCACCTCGCGCAAATAACTTAATTTCTATGTAGGGCATATATGAGCGGTAACCTAAGGTTACCCCATCAGGGAGCGGGATAACTTCTAACCTATCAGCTAGAGCTGACTCACCATTGCCTAAAGTTAACAGCTTCTTTAAAGCTACGGAGGTGGAGGCTGTAAAACGTTCCTCAACGAAAGGAATAAATTGCTCTTTTACCATTCTCTTAAATTCAAATGGCACTCCTGGAGTAAAGAACAGCCAAGCACGATTAAACTTAACTGCAAACCCACAAGCTGTACCAACGGGATTATCAATCATGATCGCGGTTTCAGGCAGTAAGGCTTGCTTTAGATTACTCTCAGCCATCACCCTGGCATTACGACTAAACCAATCTTCGAGCTTAGTGCGCCACTCTTTATTCTCAACTAAAGGGACCCCCATGGCTAAAGCCATAGCTTCAGTCGAGAGATCATCACTCGTTGGACCTAAACCACCATTAACCATGATGATATCAGCCTCATGGCTTCGCTCTTCGAATACAGCCACGAGATCTTCTAAACGATCACCCACAGTGATACGACGCTGACACTCAATACCTTTTTCCATAAGGGTATTAGCAAACCAAGCCGCATTAGTATCAACTATCTGTCCAGCCAACACCTCTTCACCAGTACAAATCATTTCAAGTTTCATCGATAACCTTAAATCGCTAATCCATTAATAGCAGCTAAAGTAACAAGCCAGCTATTAATAGCAATAGCCATTCATGATTTATATCATTCAGAATATGTTAAGCAAAAAAGACGGCTGACAGTACTCAGCATTAATTATTAGTCGTTTAAAACTAAATGAATGCAGTTAATGGCCGTGTTCAGCGGCGCGAGACCGCCATAGATAGCAGAAGTGTCGATATTGAACGACTATATGGATATAGGAGGTAGAGCGAAGCACGACTGAATGGATTCAGGAGGTAGGGTAACGCAGGAGCGGTTACCGAGGATGCTAGAGCCTTTATCGACCGACGTCGGAAGAAGCTATTTTGTAGCCTGCAACAAAGGCGCCTTTCAATGTCCAGCTTCGAGCAAGCTCTCCGCGTTCAGAGCCAACATCAAGCTTCGCTTGATAAGCGTAGGCTCGTCACCCTACTATCACATGAAATGAAGCATGCTTCGCATGCGCTATTTACTTCCCATGTTCGAGTGGTCATTTCAAAAGCTGTTAAACGAAAAAATCCCCAACACAAAGTGCTGGGGATTTATCGTTTATTAG
>NZ_MPHJ01000040.1 GCF_001957125.1 Shewanella sp. UCD-KL12
TATACGACTAAGGCGAGGGGTGAAGTGCATCGCTACTGGCCTTACCTTTGCACCATTGACCACAATGATGCTGTTTTTTAAAATCACACATAGCATCCCAACGACCACTAATACCACTGTATTGGCGGCGAAACTCTTTTGCTGAGGTTACCCAAGCATTGGATGAGATTCCAAGTTCATCAAGTAATTTTGGGCGGCTAGAGTCGATGAAACCTTTTTTATCAGACCTAATGGCTCTGCCAGTCCAATCAATAAGTTGTAAGTAATCACTGAAATGAAATGGGATGCCTGATTGAGTCGCTAAATGAGTTGCACCATCAAACTGGGCTAGAGGTTTGTGTCGCTCACTCGAGGTTAGCTCAGGTTCAGGTTTTGATTCAGGTTCATGATGTGCTTTAGTGTCTTTATTAGGAGTATTTAGCTGGTTAATACGCTCCTGAATAGAGGTATAATCAGAAGCTTGCAGAGTGTTGGTAATACCCGCTCTAATTGGGTTTAAATCAACATACATCATGCAGGCTAATAGCGCTTGTTCATCAAGTAGAGCTTGTGACTTAAAGCGTCCCTCCCAAAAAGCCCCTTTACATCCATCCTCACGATTGGCCCTACGCGCTATCTCTTCATTAAGGCACCGCATAAACCAAGAGATGCTGGATAGACGCTCATTCCATTCAGCCAATAACCCATCAAGCAGTAAACGCTCCCCCTCAATTAAGGTCTCTCTATTCATATATTTAGTCGCGACATCATGGCCTTTTGTCACCTTACACCATCGACTAATCACCTCACGGTTGCTCAATGACTTCGCTTTATTGGTATCGATTTTAAGGACTAGGTGATAGTGATTATTCATCACCGCATAGGCGCATACATCGATACAAAATATGGCAGAAAGCGCTTTGACTTTATCGACAATCCAGCAGCGTCTATGCTCATAGCTTTTACCTGTGAGGTTATCCTCCCCGCAGAGGTAGGCTCTTCTTACACAACGATTTATTATGTGATAAAACGGCGTCGACTCA
>NZ_MPHJ01000041.1 GCF_001957125.1 Shewanella sp. UCD-KL12
CAACCAATCACTTACGAATAAGTTCATCATTGTCCCTTTCACATTAACACTATCAGCTTTCCAAATTTTTAAAGAACGGGCTTAAAAAAGCCAAAGATAAAGTCTTAGTTTATCTTTGGCATCTCTATCCAATGCATGCCTTACTTATTGCTGAATAAGTAAGTCTACTTAGTTAATCAGGTTCCCCTGTTAACCAGCAAAGTAAATGGTGGAGCTATGCGGGATCGAACCGCAGACCTCCTGCGTGCAAGGCAGGCGCTCTCCCAGCTGAGCTATAGCCCCATTTACATGCAGTCAAGAAACAATCAAGATATCCAATGTAAACATTGGCGAAGCCAAATCGCATTCTAATCAAGGCAGTTTAATGCGACGTTTAGCCTGCTAAACGAGTATTGAACTAACGCAGAGTAGAAAAGATTTGGTGGGTCAGAGTGGACTTGAACCACCGACCTCACCCTTATCAGGGGTGCGCTCTAACCAGCTGAGCTACAGACCCATTCTCTTTGGTCTTTTAATCCTTACTCATCGTTACTTTCTTCGTTTCTCAGTCATGTGCTAGAGCACACTCCCTACGAGACTCATCAAGTGCCTTGATTAAGAATCAAAATTCTCAAAAATATCTTTCGATATATTTCTCTTTCTTCTATCAAGTAATCTGTGTAGACACTCAGCGCACTTTTACATGCTCAGGGTTGAGTTAGTCGTATAGGTAAGGAGGTGATCCAGCCCCAGGTTCCCCTAGGGCTACCTTGTTACGACTTCACCCCAGTCATGAACCACACCGTGGTAAACGCCCTCCCCGAAGGGTTAAGCTATCTACTTCTGGTGCAGCCCACTCCCATGGTGTGACGGGCGGTGTGTACAAGGCCCGGGAACGTATTCACCGTAGCATTCTGATCTACGATTACTAGCGATTCCGACTTCATGGAGTCGAGTTGCAGACTCCAATCCGGACTACGACCGGCTTTGTGGGATTAGCTCCACCTCGCG
>NZ_MPHJ01000042.1 GCF_001957125.1 Shewanella sp. UCD-KL12
GGCACCGAATTAGTGTTCGGCCAAGATGGCTGGAGTCAGACCCTCACCGTCACCAATGGCACCGTGCGCATCAAAGCCGACGGTAGCTTTGAGTACACCCATGATGGCAGTGATCCAACCCAGACAAACCCAAGCTTCACCTACACCTTAAGCGATGGCACTGACAGCGATGACGCTACCGTCACCATCAGTGTCGGCGCCGTCAATGATGAGCCGATCGCGGAAGATGATAGCTTCAGTGTTGATGAAGGCGCGATGGTCAGCGGCAATGTCATCACCCATGATGACGGCGATGGCAAGGTCGATACGGATGGCGGCGACGGCGCGATATTGAACGTCACCCACATCAACGGCACCGAATTAGTGTTCGGCCAAGATGGCTGGAGTCAGACCCTCACCGTCACCAATGGCACCGTGCGCATCAAAGCCGACGGTAGCTTTGAGTACACCCATGATGGCAGTGATCCAACCCAGACAAACCCAAGCTTCACCTACACCTTAAGCGATGGCACTGACAGCGATGACGCTACCGTCACCATCAGTGTCAGCGCCGTCAATGATGAGCCGATCGCGGAAGATGATAGCTTCAATGTTGATGAAGGCGCGATGGTCAGCGGCAATGTCATCACCCATGATGACGGCGATGGCAAGGTCGATACGGATGGCGGCGACGGCGCGATATTAAACGTCACCCACATCGACGGCACCGAATTAGTGTTCGGCCAAGATGGCTGGAGTCAGACCCTCACCGTCACCAATGGCACCGTGCGCATCAAAGCCGACGGTAGCTTTGAGTACACCCATGATGGCAGTGATCCAACCCAGACAAACCCAAGCTTCACCTACACCTTAAGCGATGGCACTGACAGCGATGACGCTACCGTCACCATCAGTGTCGGCGCCGTCAATGATGAGCCGATCGCGGAAGATGATAGCTTCAGTGTTGATGAAGGCGCGATGGTCAGCGGCAATG
>NZ_MPHJ01000043.1 GCF_001957125.1 Shewanella sp. UCD-KL12
ACCACAATGATGCTGTTTTTTAAAATCACACATAGCATCCCAACGACCACTAATACCACTGTATTGGCGGCGAAACTCTTTTGCTGAGGTTACCCAAGCATTGGATGAGATTCCAAGTTCATCAARTAATTTTGGGCGGCTAGAGTCGATGAAACCTTTTTTATCAGACCTAATGGCTCTGCCAGTCCAATCAATAAGTTGTAAGTAATCACTGAAATGAAATGGGATGCCTGATTGAGTTGCTAAATGAGCTGCACCATCAAACTGGGCTAGAGGTTTGTGTCGCTCACTCGAGGTTAGCTCAGGTTCAGGTTTTGATTCAGGTTCATGATGTGCTTTAGTGTCTTTATTAGGAGTATTTAGCTGGTTAATACGCTCCTGAATAGAGGTATAATCAGAAGCTTGCAGAGTGTTGGTAATTCCCGCTCTAATTGGGTTTAAATCAACATACACCATGCAGGCTAATAGCGCTTGTTCATCAAGTAGAGCTTGTGACTTAAAGCGTCCCTCCCAAAAAGCCCCTTTACATCCATCCTCACGATTGGCCCTACGCGCTATCTCTTCATTAAGGCACCGCATAAACCAAGAGATGCTGGATAGACGCTCATTCCATTCAGCCAATAACCCATCAAGCAGTAAACGCTCCCCCTCAATTAAGGTCCCTCCATTCATATATTTAGTCGCGACATCATGGCCTTTTGTCACCTTACACCATCGACTAATCACCTCACGGTTGCTCAATGACTTCGCTTTATTGGTATCGATTTTAAGGACTAGGTGATAGTGATTATTCATCACCGCATAGGCGCATACATCGATACAAAATATGGCAGAAAGCGCTTTGACTTTATCGACAATCCAGCAGCGTCTATGCTCATAGCTTTTACCTGTGAGGTTATCCTCCCCGCAGAGGTAGGCTCTTCTTACACAACGATTTATTATGTGATAAAACGGCGTCGACTCA
>NZ_MPHJ01000044.1 GCF_001957125.1 Shewanella sp. UCD-KL12
TAGACATAATGACTCCCCACTAAAGATGCTGATCTCCAATCAATCGTGGGTTAGCTGAAAGCCAGAGCCATAATAGTTTTGTTAAAGAAACTAAATCGGAGATCAGCATGAATAAACATAACATACTTTTTATTGGCCTTGATACACATAAAGAATTTGTAGAAGTTGCTTATATTGAAGATCAAAGAGGAGCGCAAGCGGTTCATTTTGGACGAATTTCAAGTGCGAAAGCCTCTATCACTAAACTGGCTAGACAGTTTCAATCTAAGTACCCAGAAGCAACCTTACACTTTGTGTATGAGRCAGGGCCCTGCGGTTACTGGATCTACCGATTGCTCACCAGCCTAGGTCACTGTTGCTATGTTATAGCCCCTTCTCTTATTCCCAAAAAGCCTGGTGAGAAAATTAAAACCGATAAACGTGATGCGCTTAAGTTAGCAAAGCTACTCAAATCTGAAGATCTGACCACTATCTACGTACCGGAGCCTGAAGATGAAGCTATCCGCGATTTATCTCGTGCTCGYGAAACTGCGATGAAAGATTTAAAAGACGCTAAATACCAGCTTAAAGCGCTTCAGCTGAGAAATAACATTAACTATAGAGGCACCGCTAATTGGTCGCTAAAGCACTTACGGTGGCTGACTGAACTGATATTACCGCACCCTAGTCAACAGATTGTCTTGCAAGAATACTTACAAACCATTTCGGAGCGAATAGCTCGACTGAAGCGGCTCGACAATGAGCTAGAGCACCATGTGAAAATATGGCGTTACTATCCGGTAGTCAAAGCAATACAGGCATTACGTGGTGTGAGGTTACTGGTTGCTGCGGGTGTCATTGCAGAGTTAGGAGATCTAACTCGCTTTGATCATCCGCGAAAACTAATGAGTTATGTTGGCTTAGTGCCTTCAGAGCACTCGTCGAGCAAGGCGCTTACTGGTTGAAGGAGCCCACTCCTATCGGTACCCTGCGAATATCTCAACAGACATGCAAAAAAGACAAGAGGACTTACCTAAAGATATTATCGATATCGCATGGCGAGCGCAGTTAAGGCTATGTCGTCGATATCAAAAACTCATGCACAAAGGTAAACATAACAACGTAGTCGTGACAGCCATTGCCAGAGAGATGATTGCTTATATTTGGGCTATCTCACGAGAAGTGGTACTGACAAAAGTTAACCCTAAATTGCGGTTATCGAGAGTACCTGCATGATAAACGATTTTGAGCTAATACAGTGGGTCAAGCATCGGATGTGACACGATCACCGAGGGCGTTAGGATGGCAATACGGTTAACTCCGTGTTGAACCACGAACATAGACTGAAGACAGGTGTCACGACGGGTAATGTAAGGTAGGCGCTGCTTATTGAAAGATAAGTAATCCACGGATATCAGCATGACAACCGACGAAATTACTTGCTTCATCGACTGTGTTAGCTCAATCCCAATTGAGTCAAAAGAGCAAAAGCAGGCTTAAATATTTAGGCCGAAAGAGTGGTGTTCTGCTTGACGTGGGGAGTCATACCAACGCCC
>NZ_MPHJ01000045.1 GCF_001957125.1 Shewanella sp. UCD-KL12
CTCCGGGTACTTAGATGTTTCAGTTCCCCGGGTTTGCCTCACAACACTATGTATTCATGTTGTGATACTYACTTATGTRAGTGGGTTTCCCCATTCGGACATCGTTAGCTCAAATGCTTGTTACTAGCTCGCCAACGCTTTTCGCAAGTTACTACGTCCTTCATCGCCTCTGACTGCCAAGGCATCCACCGTATACGCTTAGTCACTTAACCATACAACCCACATAAGTTTGTARCYTACATGCACTGTATCGCAACTAATGGTGTTTACTTTCGCCAAAAGAATACTCATGAATCATATTGCTATGATTCGGGCACTTGATTTAAGTGTTTTGAGAACTCAATTATAAATATTTCGCGCTAATGCTATAAACAACCAATCACTTACGAATAAGTTCATMGTTGTCCCTTTCACATTAACACTATCAGCTTTCCAAATTTTTAAAGAACAAGCATCGCCGCTCGGGCGTGCCACTCGCTCTAACAAGAACAAGTWATCTGTGTGAACACTCAGCAAATATTGAGTTAGTCGTATAGGTAAGGAGGTGATCCAGCCCCAGGTTCCCCTAGGGCTACCTTGTTACGACTTCACCCCAGTCATGAACCACACCGTGGTAAACGCCCTCCCCGAARGGTTAAGCTATCTACTTCTGGTGCAGCCCACTCCCATGGTGTGACGGGCGGTGTGTACAAGGCCCGGGAACGTATTCACCGTAGCATTCTGATCTACGATTACTAGCGATTCCGACTTCATGGAGTCGAGTTGCAGACTCCAATCCGGACTACGACCGGCTTTGTGGGATTAGCTCCACCTCGCGGCTTTGCGACCCTCTGTACCGACCATTGTAGCACGTGTGTAGCCCTACTCGTAAGGGCCATGATGACTTGACGTCGTCCCCACCTTCCTCCGGTTTATCACCGGCAGTCTCCC
>NZ_MPHJ01000046.1 GCF_001957125.1 Shewanella sp. UCD-KL12
TCTATGCTTAAGGGCTAATCCCCGTTCGCTCGCCGCTACTAGGGGAATCTCGGTTGATTTCTTTTCCTCCGGGTACTTAGATGTTTCAGTTCCCCGGGTTTGCCTCACAACACTATGTATTCATGTTGTGATACTTACTTATGTAAGTGGGTTTCCCCATTCGGACATCGTTAGCTCAAATGCTTGTTACTAGCTCGCCAACGCTTTTCGCAAGTTACTACGTCCTTCATCGCCTCTGACTGCCAAGGCATCCACCGTATACGCTTAGTCACTTAACCATACAACCCACATAAGTTTGTAACCTACATGCACTGTATCGCAACTAATGGTGTTTACTTTCGCCAAAAGAATACTCATGAAYCATATTGCTATGATTCGGGCACTTGATTTAAGTGTTTTGAGAACTCAATTATAAATATTTCGCGCTAATGCTATAAACAACCAATCACTTACGAATAAGTTCATCRTTGTCCCTTTCACATTAACACTATCAGCTTTCCAAATTTTTAAAGAACAAGCATCGCCGCTCGGGCGTGCCACTCGCTCTAACAAGAACAAGTTATCTGTGTGAACACTCAGCAAATATTGAGTTAGTCGTATAGGTAAGGAGGTGATCCAGCCCCAGGTTCCCCTAGGGCTACCTTGTTACGACTTCACCCCAGTCATGAACCACACCGTGGTAAACGCCCTCCCCGAAGGGTTAAGCTATCTACTTCTGGTGCAGCCCACTCCCATGGTGTGACGGGCGGTGTGTACAAGGCCCGGGAACGTATTCACCGTAGCATTCTGATCTACGATTACTAGCGATTCCGACTTCATGGAGTCGAGTTGCAGACTCCAATCCGGACTACGACCGGCTTTGTGGGATTAGCTCCACCTCGCG
>NZ_MPHJ01000047.1 GCF_001957125.1 Shewanella sp. UCD-KL12
CCCACATCGACGGCACCGAATTAGTGTTCGGCCAAGATGGCTGGAGTCAGACCCTCACCGTCACCAATGGCACCGTGCGCATCAAAGCCGACGGTAGCTTTGAGTACACCCATGATGGCAGTGATCCAACCCAGACAAACCCAAGCTTCACCTACACCTTAAGCGATGGCACTGACAGCGATGACGCTACCGTCACCATCAGTGTCGGCGCCGTCAATGATGAGCCGATCGCGGAAGATGATAGCTTCAGTGTTGATGAAGGCGCAATGGTCAGCGGCAATGTCATCACCCATGATGACGGCGATGGCAAGGTCGATACGGATGGCGGCGACGGCGCGATATTAAACGTCACCCACATCAACGGCACCGAATTAGTGTTCGGCCAAGATGGCTGGAGTCAGACCCTCACCGTCACCAATGGCACCGTGCGCATCAAAGCCGACGGTAGCTTTGAGTACACCCATGATGGCAGTGAYCCAACCCAGACAAACCCAAGCTTCACCTACACCTTAAGCGATGGCACTGACAGCGATGAYGCTACCGTCACCATCAGTGTCGGCGCCGTCAATGATGAGCCGATCGCGGAAGATGATAGCTTCAGTGTTGATGAAGGCGCAATGGTCAGCGGCAATGTCATCACCCATGATGACGGCGATGGCAAGGTCGATACGGATGGCGGCGACGGCGCGATATTAAACGTCACCCACATCAACGGCACCGAATTAGTGTTCGGCCAAGATGGCTGGAGTCAGACCCTCACCGTCACCAATG
>NZ_MPHJ01000048.1 GCF_001957125.1 Shewanella sp. UCD-KL12
TCACCAGGCATTACCATCTCTACGCCTTCTGGAAGCTCGATAGTACCGGTTACGTCAGTTGTACGGAAGTAGAACTGTGGACGGTAGCCTTTGAAGAATGGAGTATGACGTCCACCTTCTTCTTTAGACAGAACGTAGATTTCTGACTTGAAAGTAGTGTGTGGAGTGATTGAACCAGGAGCAGCAAGAACCTGACCACGCTCAACATCTTCACGCTTAGTACCACGTAGAAGAACACCACAGTTCTCGCCAGCACGACCTTCGTCAAGAAGCTTACGGAACATTTCAACACCAGTACAAGTAGTCTTAGTTGTATCTTTGATACCAACGATTTCTACTTCTTCACCAACTTTGATGATACCGCGCTCTACACGACCAGTTACTACTGTACCACGGCCTGAGATTGAGAAAACATCTTCGATTGGAAGAATGAATGCACCATCGATAGCACGCTCTGGCTCTGGAATGTAAGTATCAAGTGCTTCTGCAAGCTCAAGAATCTTAGCTTCCCAATCAGCTTCGCCTTCAAGGGCTTTAAGTGCTGAACCTTGGATAACTGGAAGGTCATCACCTGGGAATTCATACTCAGAAAGAAGTTCACGAACTTCCATTTCTACAAGCTCAAGAAGCTCTTCGTCATCTACCATGTCACACTTGTTCATGAATACGATGATGAAAGGTACACCAACCTGACGAGAAAGCAGGATGTGCTCACGAGTCTGTGGCATTGGACCATCTGTAGAAGCAACTACTAGAATCGCGCCATCCAT
>NZ_MPHJ01000049.1 GCF_001957125.1 Shewanella sp. UCD-KL12
TCTATGCTTAAGGGCTAATCCCCGTTCGCTCGCCGCTACTAGGGGAATCTCGGTTGATTTCTTTTCCTCCGGGTACTTAGATGTTTCAGTTCCCCGGGTTTGCCTCACAACACTATGTATTCATGTTGTGATACTTACTTATGTAAGTGGGTTTCCCCATTCGGACATCGTTAGCTCAAATGCTTGTTACTAGCTCGCCAACGCTTTTCGCAAGTTACTACGTCCTTCATCGCCTCTGACTGCCAAGGCATCCACCGTATACGCTTAGTCACTTAACCATACAACCCACATAAGTTTGAAACTTACATGCACTGTATCGCAACTAATGGTGTTTACTTTCGCCAAAAGAATACTCATGACCCCATCGTTAAAGAAATAAATCTTCAATGAAAGAGTCGGGCACTTGATTTAAGTGTTTTGAGAACTCAATTATAAATATTTCGCGCTAATGCTATAAACAACCAATCACTTACGAATAAGTTCATCATTGTCCCTTTCACATTAACACTATCAGCTTTCCAAATTTTTAAAGAACGGGCTTAAAAAAGCCAAAGATAAAGTCTTAGTTTATCTTTGGCATCTCTATCCAATGCATGCCTTACTTATTGCTGAATAAGTAAGTCTACTTAGTTAATCAGGTTCCCCTGTTAACCAGCAAAGTAAATGGTGGAGCTATGCGGGATCGAACCGCAGACCTCCTGCGTGCAAGGCAGGCGCTCTCCCAGCTGAGCTATAGCCCCATTTACATGCAGTCAA
>NZ_MPHJ01000006.1 GCF_001957125.1 Shewanella sp. UCD-KL12
CTTATCGCTTATAATCTGGTTCGCTTAGAAATGGTAGCGATAGCAAAAGAAGCCAAAGTTGCACCCACCCGTATTAGCTTTACCGCAGCGATAAGCTTGATAGACACTCAATTAAGATGGCTTGCTTTATCACCTGATGGGAAGTTGCCAGCTAAGCTGAAGCAAATGCGGGCCGATATAAAACACTTTATCCTTCCAGATAAAAGAAAGCACCGAACATATCCACGTTCAGTGCTCTATATACCCAGCCGCTATCCACTTAAATATAAGCAGTAGTGCTTATCCGAATAGCATTACACTGTAAAGTGCGCTTTTTTTTGTAGTAATACTGATATGTGACGCTTAAAACTGCAGGCTAATTCTGTGCGATATTTAGCCGAATAAAAAATCTATCACCAATACATCATCATTTAAAGCATGTTACTCACAACAAAAGCGCTAGCTTCTTGAGTGTTATCTTTAAAAACCACTTTCCCAAAAAGAATACTCTAAAATGCGTGGGATAAGCTGCTTATTACTAATTCTAAATATTTCAGTCTAAATTTTAAAAATGGCTTCAACTGATAAACCCTGTGCGCCAAGCAGATCTTTAAGACGTTTTAATGCTTCCACCTGGATTTGACGAACACGTTCGCGGGTCAAGCCAATCTCTTTACCAACATTCTCAAGCGTAGATGGTTCATACCCCAATAACCCAAAACGGCGCGCTAACACCTCTCTTTGTTTGGTATTCAGTTCATCAAGCCATTTAACAACAGACTTAGACATATCTTCATCTTGAACTTTATAATCAGGACCAACATTATCATCATCAGCAAGTACATCGAGCAATGCTTTATCGTTATCACCACCTAGTGGTGTATCGACTGAGGTAATTCTTTCATTAAGCTTAAGCATGCGGCTAACATCAGAACTTGGCAGATCGAGTTTATCTGCAATTTCTTCAGCTGTAGGCTCATGATCCAACTTATGCGCAAGCTCCCTAGCGGTTCTTAGATATACATTAAGCTCTTTAACTACATGTATAGGCAAACGGATCGTTCGAGTCTGATTCATGATCGCACGTTCAATAGTTTGTCTTATCCACCAAGTTGCATAGGTTGAGAAACGAAAACCTCTCTCAGGATCAAATTTTTCAACGGCACGAATTAATCCTAAGTTCCCCTCTTCAATGAGGTCTAACAGAGCTAATCCACGATTGTTATAACGGCGGGCAATCTTAACGACAAGCCTTAGATTGCTTTCGATCATGCGGTTACGTGACTTGCCACAGCCTTTTAAAGCTTTACGTGAAAAGTACACTTCCTCTTCCGCACTTAATAGGGGGGAAAAACCAATTTCACCTAAATACAGTTGAGTTGCATCAAGGTTTTTTTGTAAATCATCTTGAACCTGCTGTTCAAGTTCAGCTTCTTGTAATTTATTCCCTTTAGTTAAATTAACGTCAGACTCGTTCTTCGACAAGTCCACTAACGGCTCCGCTACTGCGGTACTTTTTCTACGACCCATAAAATGATCTCCCAAATTTTCAAATTAAACTACTGCACTGTACTATCCTCCAAATGCCAAAATGGCTCCTAAACCACTATTGTTTAGGTAAATATTTAAGTGGGTCAACAGACTTCCCATGATAACGGATCTCAAAATGTAACATGACCCGATCGGTACCTGTATTACCCATTTTTGCTAATGTTTGCCCAACTGCAACAAACTGCTTCTCTTTAACTAAGATTTTATCTGCATGGGCATAAGCACTTAAGTAATCATCGCTATGTTTAACAATCACTAAATTACCATAACCACGTAAAGCACTCCCAGCATAGACCACTCGTCCATCGGCAGCAGACTTAATGATGTCTCCCCGATTGCCAGCAATCTTAATCCCTTTGTTTCCCTGCTCACTCGCAGAGAAACGTCCAATCAACTTTCCTTTAACGGGCCAAAACCACCTGCTTACCTTTTTAGGGAGCTGAGTCTCTGCTCTGTGGATAGGCTTGTTAATATCTTGTTGACCAGTCGTTACAGAATACGCAGACTGCTGTGGTTGATCAAGTGGTTTCTTTTTAGGCACTTCTGGCTTATTTTTTACTGCCGATGATGCTGTAGACTGTTGTTTTTTAACACTTTCACTCTTTGTCATTGCAACTTTAGACGGAGTATTAGTAACAGGTCTAGACGTTTGGCTATTTGTAACAGCTCGTGTCATATTCAGATTAAGACGCTGACCGGGGTAAATGGTATAAGGCTGTTTCAGCTTGTTTTTATTAGCTAAATCAACAAAATCATTATTGGAAGCCCATGCAATTGAGTAGAGTGTGTCACCTTTCTTAACGACATAAAAATCAGATTTTAATGCACCTTTATTATAAGCAGTCGTCACGGGAGTGGAAACATTAGCGACTGGAGCGGGTCTATCTGATTGAAAACTACAACCAGAAAAAAAGCTACATAGAAGTAATAGAAGTAGATGCTGGTACTTCAATCTAGTAATCAAGAAAAGCTCCTAAAATAAAGCGGCAAAGAGTTAGCGGCAAAAAGATAATGAATAGAAGTTATTGACCCCAAAAGCCATCAACTTAGGCAAGCTCGCCATTGATAAGTGGCACAAAGCGAACCATTTCAACCACCTCTGAAGTATAAGTATCACCTTGGCGGACAACTTTAAGCAGTTGTTGAGCTTCATCCCCTACAGGAATAACTAACACCCCTCCATCAGCCAGTTGAGTAAGCAAGGCCTCAGGAACACTCGTCGCAGCCGCTGTAACCATGATCGCATCGAAAGGACCTTTATTAGGCCATCCCTTCCAGCCATCTCCATACTTAAACGAAATATTATGCAAATCTAAGCGTTTCAATCTCTGCCTTGCCTGAATTTGTAACCCTTTAATCCGCTCAACAGTGCACAGCTCTGGCACAAGTTGCGCAAGTATTGCGGCTTGATAACCAGAACCTGTACCAATCTCAAGCACTCTAGAGGGATCATTGCCTAACAATAATTCAGTCATTCTAGCGACAATATAGGGCTGAGATATCGTTTGCCCTTGTCCTATCGGTAAAGCTGTATTTTCATAAGCTTTATGCCCTAAGGCGGCATCAAGAAATGTTTCTCTCGGTGTACTGGCTACAGCCTGTAGTACCTTCTCACTCTTAATACCTGACTCATGTAAACTTCGAGCTAGATTCAGGGCTAATGTCGTAGCAGCGCCATTCATATCGTATCAATCCATTCTTGCAGTGGTGTAATTCTTTCAAAAGCTGTGAGATCAACGGTTAACGGGGTGACAGAGACATAACCATTGGTTATGGCATGAAAGTCTGTTCCCTCTGATGCATCTTGCTCATCACCTGGTGGGCCTAACCAATAGATATCTCTGCCTGCAGGGTCTTGAGCTTTTATCATTCCAGCCGCTCTGTGCCTAGCGCCTAGACGTGTCACTTTTATACCTTTAATCTTCTCTATGGGGAGATCAGGCACATTGATATTAAGGATCTGATCTTGTGCTATGGGCTTTTTAAGTAAGCCGGCAATAATCTTACACGCAAAGAAAGCCGCGGTATCATAATGCTCAAGATTAGCCCCTACCAATGAGACAGCTACTGCTGGTAAGCCTAAAAATCGTCCCTCCATGGCAGCGGCAACGGTACCAGAATAGAGTGTATCATCGCCTAAATTAGCGCCAGCATTGATCCCTGCCACAACCATATCAGGCTCATCAGGATATAACTCCCGTATTGCAAGGTGAACACTATCTGTAGGCGTACCACTGACTGAAACGAAACCACTGCTTAAAGTATTAATTCTCAAAGGGTTAGTCAAGGTCAAAGAGTTACTAGCACCTGAGCAATTACGATCAGGCCCTACTGTCATCACTTGATAAGACTCAGATAATGCATCCGACAGCGCTTTTATACCAGGTGCTGTGACACCATCATCATTACTTACAAGAATCTTAATCATTACTAATCCACTTGAAATTTTATTATTAAAGGTCAAAGTTAAAAGGCAAAGTTACCAGCCAAATCTGGCAACCAGCTTAATGCTTAAAGTCAGGGCGGTTAAAGCCAGAGTTACTCTTGAGAAGCTTCCTGCTCACGCCGTTCTATTTGACGCTGGCGAAACTCCCGCTCTTTTACGTCTTCATAATCAAACAACTCACGTAAAAATGAAGTAGCAAAGCTGCCTGCAGGAAGGGCAAACTTTAAGATGATGACATCATCACCTTCTTGTTGATATGAGAGGTTTTGTGGCTCAAGCATCAAAGGTCTGCGCTCTTGCTCTAGACCAGCATGTTCTAAACCATCACAGTCAGCAACAAACTCAGCGAGTACTTGAGACTCAAACTCTCCAGCATCACCTTGAGCAAGCACCTGCCCTCTTCCCCACATAGGCGCTGATAACTGAATATCCTTATCAGCTAATCGCTTTAATAGCGGCTCATCCCACAGCTGTGCAGTAAAGTAGCTACGACTTCCTGCCAGCATGACACTGTCACCAGCAAGATTCCCTAACCCATGCTCAGCAAGTCTTGCAGAAGCGACCACATTAAACAGATATGAGCGTACAGCTGAAAGGTACATGCTGCGTTTCTTTCTGTCTTTTACTTTGCGCCCAGTAAACATCTGTCGGCCAAAAACTAAATTTTTTCCATCATGACCAAAACGTTGCTCACCAAAATAATTGGGGACGCCTGTTTGTTTGATTTTATCTAAACGCGCTATCACATCACTGATATTGGTTACATTACGTAACGTCAAAGTAAAACGGTTGCCGGCCAATGCACCGATACGCAGCTTTTTACTGTGCCTACTGCTGGATAAAATGGTGATTTGTTCACTGTTCAAGCTTGCCCATTCAGGTGTTTCTTTGCCAGGAATTCGAACGCCAAACCACTGTTCAGTCACAGCATTCTTATCTTTTTGGCCCGCATAGGTCACCTCTTTAGGGTGAACATGCGCAAAGCCAGAGAGGATTTTTGCAACATCAGCAGTGTTCAAACCATCTTTACGAATATGAAGCAGATGATGCTCTCCCTCGCCTGTTGGAGAGAAAGGCAAGATCTCTTGAACAATAAAGTCACTGTTTACTGATCTTAAATCTGCTTTTGCTATTGGTTTGCCGTGCAAATAATGGAGTTCAATCATGGTTTTTTTATAATCTCAAATGGGTTTAGCTTTTCTGGCGATTTATTTATTAAGCTTAGATACAAGAACAACAGCCTCGACTGCGATCCCCTCTTTTCGCCCAGTAAACCCGAGCTTTTCTGTGGTAGTAGCCTTAACATTGATGCAATCTAGATCACTCAATAGGTCTTCTGCTATTACTTGTCTAATGGCTTCAATATGTGGTGCCATTTTAGGTGCCTGAGCAATAATGGTCACATCTAAGTTACCTAGTACAAAACCTTTATCTTTTATTAACTGATAACAGTGACGCATTAGCTGGCGGCTGTCAGCCCCCTTAAACGCTTTATCGGTATCAGGAAAATGTTTACCTATATCCCCTAATGCTAATGAACCTAAGAGTGCATCTGAAATAGCGTGTAAAACAACGTCTCCATCAGAGTGCGCTATCAAGCCACACTCATAGGGTACGTGTACACCGCCTAATAACAGGGGGTTATCGCCACCAAATTTATGTACATCGAAACCATGACCAATACGTATATTCATTTCAAATCCAAAATAGTAGCAAGCTCAATTCTTTATAATGATTGAACATGTTTATCAATTAAACTATGACTTTGTTAGCTAGCCTTTAGTACGCTGGCTTAAAAATAAGGCGGCGAGTTGTAAGTCATCAGGGTGAGTAATTTTAATATTATCGACTCGTCCGTTAACGAGGCCAGGAGAGATCCCCGCCCACTCCATTGCTGATGCTTCATCTGTGATATTGGCTTTTGCCGCTAACGCCAGACTCAAGTTTTCTTTTAACGCATCAGCCGGGAAATATTGCGGCGTCAAAGCATGCCATAACAATTCTCGACAGACCGTATGGGTGATATTGCCCTGCTTATCGCTACGCTTCATAGTATCTCTAACGGGAGAAGCCAAAATAGCCCCCTGAGGAAACGTATCAGTTGAGTCAATGAGTTTGTCGATATCACTATGAGTCAAACAGGGGCGAGCAGCATCATGCACCATAGCCCAGCAAGGCTCATCAATATGGTTAAGACATGCTAACACCGAATCGGCACGTTCACCGCCGCCAACCACTGTTTGTAACTTAGAATGGTTTGCTATAGCCAGAGATGAAAAATAGCTATCCTTGGGGTGTAGTGCGACAATAACACGATCAATTTTTGCATGGCTTAGTAATAACTCTAAGGTTAATGCCAAAATCGACTTTCCATCTAATTCTAAATATTGTTTAGGGATTTGAGCCCCCATCCGACTACCAATACCGGCAGCTGGTACAATTGCAATAATCTTGTCTATGGAGTTATTCATTAATTTGATATCTGCTAATTTCTGGCTGCAACGCTTTAGTTGGCAGGCTTTAAGCGTTCACCAACAACGCGAAAAAATGTTTCACCTTTCTTGACCATACCGAGCTCATTACGCGCTCGCTCCTCAAGCGCCTCTGTGCCGCTTCTTAGATCAATTATCTCTTCACGTAATACTTGATTGCGAGCAACAAGCTTAGCATTGCTCTCCTGCTGGACAGCAATCTGCTCTCTAAGTTGTACAGAGCCAGGCAAACTGTTTACACCAAACCATAACTGGTACTGGAGCACAGCTAACAGGCTGATTAATACAAGTAGAAACCGTTTCATAGTTAATTTTCATCACACCAATGTTCAGCAAGTCTGCCGTGATAATACAACAAAAAAGGCCACCCAGTGGTGACCTTTTCATTTAAGAGACAATTAAACCTCGCTTAAGTGCAATTAATGCCAGTGATAGCTCGCATTAATGCAGTTATTAGCCAGTTATACTTGTCCTTTTACCTCGCTGCGACCACGGTATGGTGCTTTCTCACCAAGCTGCTCTTCGATACGAAGTAGTTGGTTGTACTTAGCAACACGATCACTACGGCTTAAAGAACCCGTTTTGATCTGACCTGCAGCTGTACCCACAGCTAAATCAGCAATAGTCGCATCTTCAGTTTCACCTGAGCGGTGAGAGATAACAACAGTGAAGCCTGCATCTTTAGCCATCTTGATAGCAGCTAAAGTTTCAGTCAATGAACCGATTTGGTTGAACTTAATTAGGATTGAGTTAGCAATACCGTTGTCGATACCACGCTTCAAAATTTTAGTGTTTGTTACGAATAGATCATCACCAACTAATTGGATTTTATCACCCATTAGTTTAGTTTGGTGTGCGAAACCGTCCCAATCAGACTCATCAAGACCATCTTCAATAGAAACTATCGGGTATTCTTTAGTTAGATCCTGCAAGAAGAAGTTGAACTCTTCTGAAGTGAACTTCTTACCTTCACCTTTAAGGTCATAGATGTTCGCTTCTTTGTCATAAAACTCAGAGGCAGCACAATCCATCGCTAATGTGATGTCTTTACCTAGCTCGTAACCTGCATTTGCCACTGCAACTTTAATTGCAGCCAAAGCAGATGCGTTTGATGGTAGGTTTGGCGCGAATCCACCTTCATCACCAACAGCTGTAGAGTGACCATCAGCCTTAAGTACTTTAGCTAAGCTGTGGAATACTTCTGCGCCCATACGTAGGCCTTCGCGGAAGTTTGCAGCACCAACAGGTTGAACCATGAACTCTTGGATATCAACAGAGTTATCTGCATGCTCGCCGCCATTAATGATATTCATCATAGGTAATGGCATAGAGTAAACACCTGGAGTACCATTTAGGTCAGCAATATGTGCGTATAAAGGTACACCTTTAAACGCTGCAGCCGCTTTCGCTGCCGCAAGAGACACAGCTAGGATAGCGTTAGCGCCAAACTTAGCTTTGTTTTCTGTGCCATCTAAATCAATCATGATTTGATCAAGTTCAGCTTGCGCAGTCGCATCTTTTCCTTTTAGCGCGTCTGCGATAGGACCATTGACAGCTTCAACAGCTTTCAATACACCTTTGCCTAAATAACGTGCTTTGTCACCATCACGCAGTTCTAGTGCTTCACGGCTACCTGTAGATGCACCAGATGGTGCTGCAGCCATGCCCATGAATCCACCTTCTAAATGAACTTCTGCTTCAACAGTTGGGTTACCACGAGAATCCATGATTTCGCGACCAATGACATTAATAATTTTAGCCATAATTTCCTCGGTTTAAGTTTAAAAATTAAATTGAAAATAAAGTAAAACTGAAATTGGATCACTCAAATTTACATCACCAAAAACCAAAAAAGCCGCTTCCATTTATTGGAAGCGGCTCTTTTTATCTGGTTTAGCCTAAATCGCGTTTTTGATACGCGGCGGCTGCAGCAACGAAACCTACGAATAATGGCTGACCATCACGAGGGGTTGATGTAAATTCAGGGTGGAATTGACCTGCTACAAACCAAGGGTGGTTTGGCAGCTCAATCATCTCAACAAGCTGGCGATCTGAAGACAGACCACTAAATATTAAACCAGCTTGCTCTAAACGTTCTTTATAGTTGTTGTTCACTTCAAAACGATGACGGTGACGTTCAACACAAGAGTTACCTTTGTATGCTTCAGCCGCTTTACTGCCCTCTTCAAGGTGACAAAGCTGAGCACCTAGACGCATAGTGCCACCTAGGTCAGACTCTTCATGACGCTGCTCAACAGCACCATCTTCGTTGAGCCACTCAGTGATTAAGCCAACTACTGGATGCGGAGACTCACTGTTAAACTCAGTAGAGTGCGCACCTTCAAGGCCAGCAACATTACGAGCAAACTCAATAAGGGCAACTTGCATACCAAGGCAGATACCAAAGTATGGCAGGTTGTTTTCACGTGCATATTTTGCAGCAAGGATCTTACCTTCAACACCACGCTCGCCAAAACCACCTGGTACTAAGATACCATCTAAGCCTTGAAGCTCTTCTTCGCCTTTAGCTTCAACAGTTTGTGAATCAATATACTTAATATTGACCGACACACGGTTAAACAGGCCAGCATGCTTTAATGCTTCGTTAACTGACTTATAGGCATCTGGTAGCTCGATATACTTGCCGACCATGCCGATAGTGATTTCACCCGTTGGGTTGGCCTCTTGATAGATAACCTGTTCCCACTCGTGAAGATCGGCTTCTTTACACTCAATACCAAAACGCTTAGTCACTAGGTCATCAAGGCCCTGTGCTTTAAGTAAAGCTGGGATCTTGTAGATACTATCAACATCTTTAAGCGAGATAACAGCGCGCTCTTCAACATTACAGAAGAGTGAAATTTTAGCTTTTTCATTTGCAGGGATAGCACGATCACCACGACAAACCAGTACATCAGGTGCAATACCGATGGAGCGAAGCTCTTTCACTGAATGTTGTGTCGGCTTAGTTTTAACTTCACCTGCAGCACCTAAGAAAGGTACTAATGTTAGATGCATAAACAAGGTGCGTTCACGCCCTAGTTCAACACCCAACTGACGAATTGATTCTAAAAATGGTAGTGATTCGATGTCACCGACTGTGCCACCAATCTCTACGATAGCGACATCATGCCCTTCGCCACCAGCAAGTACTTTCTCTTTAATCGCATTAGTAATATGCGGGATAACCTGAATGGTCGCACCTAAGTAATCACCACGACGCTCTTTACGAAGTACTTCTTCATAAATACGGCCTGTAGTGAAGTTATTACGACGATTCATCTTGGTACGGATAAAGCGCTCATAGTGACCCAGATCGAGATCTGTTTCAGCGCCGTCCTCAGTAACAAACACTTCCCCGTGTTGCGTAGGGCTCATCGTGCCTGGATCCAAGTTAATGTAAGGATCCAGCTTCATAATGGTTACGTTTAGGCCTCGAGCCTCTAAAATTGCTGCAAGCGATGCCGCTGCAATGCCTTTACCTAGTGATGAAACCACGCCACCAGTAACGAAGATATACCTTGTAGTCATTCTGAACCTGAGAAAATGAGTTGGAAATATGTGCTTGTAAGAAAGCACTAGGACGGGGCGTTATTGTAGCAAATACCTAGCGCTTCGACAAACATGTTAAGCGAAATTTTTATCTATTTGCATACTTCATTTCTCTTTACTTTATCCCAATAGTGATCTAATTCCGTCAAACTATGGGCTTGCATCGGCTTTCCACTCTCTTTCGCTAAGGCTTCAACCCCTCTAAAGCGACGTTCAAACTTTGTATTTGCCTGCCTTAAAGCTTGCTCAGGTTCAACCCCTAGATGCCTTGCAAGGTTAGTAACGGCAAAAAGTAGATCGCCCATCTCATCAACGACCTGCGCTTTGATTGGCTCATCTTGCTTAACCTCATGTAAAACCTCTTCGATCTCCTCATGAATTTTATCAACCACAGGCTCAAGCTCAGCCCAATCAAAGCCCACTCTTGCAACTCGCTTTTGGATCTTCACAGCGCGAGATAACGCGGGTAAGTTCAATGGAATATTATCAAGCACCGAATAAAGCGCTTTATCTTGTCGCTCTTTGGCCTTTATTGACTCCCAATTATCTTTTACCTCCTTCGCACTCGCCCCTTTAAGCGACCCAAAGACATGGGGATGTCGTGACGTGAGTTTATGGCAAATCTTCTCAACCACATCATTGAAATCAAACAGGCCCTGCTCTTTACCTAGTTGACAATAGAACACGACTTGAAATAACAGATCGCCTAACTCATCAGGTAGCTCATCGAGTGCCATTCGCTCTATGGTGTCAGCCACCTCATAGGCCTCCTCTAATGTAAAAGGCACGATAGAGCTAAAAGATTGTTGCAGATCCCATGGGCAGCCGGACTTAGGATCTCTAAGCTTTGACATAACATCTAGTAGCGGTTGAATTTCATTCGTTTTCATCGTATCCCTTTTATACCAATTCTATTAAAGAGTTGCCCATTCAGCGGGAGTTAAAATCGCTGTAGGCAAGTAAGTGGATTGACACTAATAGTTATTCTATTTCGAAAGCCACATGCGCAGCATAAAGTGATTTTTAACCCGCACTTCGTGAGCTTCTCAGGACTTCCACTCCTACGTTGCACCGCCTCAAAAGGGAATAACCATTTCTTCAACGATGCGTCTTGGATCGAAATCCCTGAGAAAGCTCTGAATTGATCACATGTTTAATAGAACTGGTATTACTGCAACAAAAAGACGGCCAAAGCCGCCTTTCTTTATTTAATCAGATAATCATTCACTCTGATTAATCTATAACCGTCTGGCTTCGCTAACACCGTCAACCTGATTTATCTTAGACAGCACTTTCGATAAGCCATCGAGATTATATAGCTCAAGCTCCAGCTCTATGGCCGCAGTTTGCGTTTTCACATCTGATGATGAGCTCATTGCCATCACATGCGTTTTCTCAGCTGCCAGCACTGAGGTCAAATCACGGAGTAATCCTGAACGGTCACTAGCAATAATCCGTAAACGAATTTTATAACCACCAGAGTAGTTCTCGCCCCAAACAACATCCACTGCGCGTTCAGGATGCGCACGCGTTAGCTCTTTTATCTGATCGCAATCAGCTCGGTGAACAGATATGCCACGGCCTTTAGTAATAAAGCCAAAGATTTCATCGCCAGGTACTGGCTGACAGCACTTTGCAATATGACTCATCAAGTTGCCGACACCACTTACTTCAACCTGGCCTTTACCTTTTCTTCCACCTTTGCTTTGGCTTTTCTTAACGAGGTCCTCTACAACCTCCTCATCAGACACTTCATGTTTGCGCATCTGACTTTGAACGTGATTAACGACTTGATTGAGCCTAACATCCCCACCACCGATCCCAGCCAAAAGATCATCCATGCTGACCATGTTAAAACGCTCGACTGCTGTTTGTGCATCTTTAAGCTTGAGCCCGGCACGAGATAGCTCAGTTTCAAGCATCTCACGACCAGCGACGATATTTTTGTCTCTGTCTTGCTGCTTAAACCAATGCTGTATTTTTGAGCGAGCACGGGAGGAGCGGATATAGCCTAAATTCGGGTTTAGCCAGTCACGCTTAGGGTTAGGGTGCTTAGAGGTAATGATCTCTATGCGTTGCCCCGTTTCTACCTGATAGGTAAATGGCACGATACGCCCGTCAACTTTTGCACCAATACATTTATGGCCCACATGGGAATGAATATAGTAAGCAAAATCTAGCACAGTTGAACCAAGGGGAAGATCGACCACTTCACCGTTAGGCGTAAACACATAGACCCTATCTTCGAAAACTTGACTACGCACCTCTTCAACTAAATTACCGCTTTCAGCCACATCCTCTTGCCACTGTAAAATCTTACGTAGCCAGTTTATCTTCTCTTCATAACCGCTCTGCTTACCACCACTGGTGCCCTCTTTATATTTCCAATGAGCGGCGACCCCAAGCTCTGCATCTTCATGCATCTGTTCGGTACGGATCTGAATTTCAACTGTCTTACCTTCTGGGCCAACGACAATAGTGTGGATAGATTGATAGCCATTGGGTTTTGGGTTGGCAACATAATCATCAAATTCACGAGGAATATGATGCCAAAGGGTGTGCACCACGCCTAAGGCGCCATAACAATCTTGTAGTCTATCTGTCACTATGCGGACAGCACGCACATCGAAGAGCTCATCAAACTTAAGATCTTTACCCTTCATCTTTTTCCAGATGCTATAGATGTGCTTAGGGCGACCATAAACTTTGGCTCTGATCTGATCTTTATCTAATCGCTCTTGTAGCTGGGTAACAAAATCATCAATGAAGGTTTCACGATCCAATCGCTTACCATCGAGTTGCTTCGCTATATCTTTGTAGGTTTCTGGGTGCAGGTAGCGAAAAGAGATATCCTCCAGCTCCCACTTTAACTGACCAATTCCCAATCTGTTAGCAAGTGGTGCATAGATGTCAGCAATTTCCCGCGCAACCAAGACCCGCGTCTCTTCATCTGCATTTTTAATTTCACGGAGTAAACAGATACGCTCAGCGAGCTTGATAACCACTGCACGGACATCTTCAACCATGGCCAGTAACATGCGGCGAATATTATCTATCTGAGGCTCAGCGGTGCGTGATTGGTTATCAACTTTTAATGCACCTATAGCGTTCATAGTTTCAACACTACAAACCAGCGTGGCCAACTCCTTGCCAAAAGTCTCTTCGAGCGCCTCTTTTGAGAGAATGCCAGCTTCATATACGACAAAGAGTACTGAAGCTTGAAGGGTCTCAATATCCATATTCAATGGCGCTAAGATCTCTATCATCTCCCTCGCGCGCTGGGTCAAACTTAGATCGCTTTCAGAGGCTTGCGACACCATAGATTCAATCTGGCCGATCAGTTCAAGTAGAGTTTGCGCTTCATCAGTATCACTGATGTAACGGTTAACCCACTCCTCTAGTTGGAAATCCGGATCACTAAAGTGTGCTTCTCGAACTGATACCATCTGAAATACGTCCTTAATCTGATGTATAAAATTGAGTTAGGGATTCCTCCCAAACAGAATTACCTATCTTCAGCATTCCTGTTGCATTGTCAATTAACAAACGCTGACTAAAGCGCTAATGAGCTATTTTTTCAGCTCTTATCTAACTCAAACAATGCCATGGCTTCGATATGGTGGGTTTGAGGAAACATATCAACTAAACCTAACTTGACCAATTTGTAGCCATGCTTGAGCAAAGGCTCACTATCTCTTGCCAAACTGGCAGGATTACAAGAAACATAAACAATCGACTTAGGCTTCATCTTCTTCAGCCACTGCAAACTTTCAAACGCGCCCGCTCTTGCTGGGTCTAAAAGTAGCTTATCGACTTTACCAAGCCAAGGCTCCTTTGAGATATCAGCGCTGAGATCGGTATGAAAGAAGGAGACATTGGTTAAATCACTTAACTTGGCATTAATCTTAGCTTGATGCACCATCTCTGGTACCCCTTCAACTCCGATCACCTTTCCACCTTTTTTCGCTAAAGGTAGGCTGAAATTCCCCACACCACAGAAAAGGTCTAACACATTTTCATCAGCCTTCACCGACAGCCAATCTACCGCCTGGTCAACCATAGCTTGGTTCATCTGCGCATTGACTTGGACAAAATTACCCGGAGTGAAACTAAGCTTCACATCATCTCCGAGACCATAATGGGGCAGGTCTTCATCACCATTTGCCAGCGACTTCAACTCATCACCAACCAAGGTTAAATCAGATTCATTTCCTTGAATGATGAGTTTAACGTGATGCTGCTTTGCAAACTCAGTGACCTTATTGATATCGTTAGTCGAGAATTCTTTGGTCGTCCTAATCACAGAGAAAAGACCATTATCAGCTTCAATCAACTCCACATGACCTAAGGCTTTTTTACCTGACAGGCTGTTTAATAATGCCGACAAAGGTGAAATCAACTCGGAAAGCGGCGTAGCAAGCACAGGGCACTGGTCGATTTTAATGACTTGCTTACTCGATTGCGCTCTAAAACCTAAGCTTGTCTGTTTTGTCCCTTTGTCATAATAGGTTGCAAGACGCGCGCGGCGACGATAGTGCCAAGGCGCACCAACAAGGGCTGATGAAAGAGACTCTGAGCGTGCATTACTCAGCTTCGCCATCAGATCGACCAAGGCATCTTCTTTATGTTGCCGCTGCTTATCAATATCTAGGTGCTGTAGGTCACAGCCACCACACTGCTCATAATGCGGACACAGGGGCAAAACACGATCATCTGATGGAGTAACGACGTCAAGCAATTTGGCTCTAGCATGACGTTTCTTTTGTTCAATCACTTGAACTTGAGTCGTTTCTCCTGGCAAAGCACCTGGCACGAATATGATTTTTCCATCATGGTGGCCAATACCTGCACCTAAGTGATCTAACTGAGTCACCTGTAGACTCATTTTGGCTGCCATCTGCTTAGATCTGTTTGGTTTTGCTTTAAAAAACTGTGCCATTGAGGCCTCTAAATCAATAATAATACTGGCCAAGACCAACCACTTTCTGGCAGTCTAGTGAAACGTTTGTCAACAAACTGGTAGATTAGCTAACTTAATGAATAATGCCGATAACATGACCAAATACAGTCTCCGCTCTTGGGTACTTGTACTTGCGTTAGCGCCGACAATTCTAGTTGGTATTCTACTGGGCAGCTATTTTACCATAAATCGTTTCTATGAACTCGAACAAACTCTCATTGAACAAGGCAGTAATATTATTGAGCCACTCGCTATTGCAACAGCGATAGGCCTTGAGAAAAATGACTTTGAAAGCACCAAAAAGCTGATCACTGCAACACAACTGAATAAAGCTTCACTTGTTCAATTCATCGCTATCTTTGACACCAATAATCGAGTGGTTGTCACCTCCCATCATTATAAAAATCATGAAATGATGCGTTACGATCACCCCTTCACTAGCTTGCTCAATACCCAGCTAGAACAGGTTGGTGACAGTATTATTCTTCGAACGCCAATATTTTCCTCTGATAATGAACTGCACCTCAACTCAGTTGATGACACCGACTCGGAACGGCTCGTCGCAACAAAGCTTGGATATATCGCGGTACTGGTTAATAAAGAGAATGCACTATTACAACAACATCGCGCGGCTGTCGCTGCCTTCATCATTGTATTGATCGGTGTTCAGCTCAACCTATTGTTTACTTTTAGACTGGTTAAAAATGTCACCCAGCCCATCACAGAGATGGTTAGGGTCGTCGCCAAAATACGTGAAGGTAAACTTGATACCCGAGTTGATGGTAGCTTTATCGGTGAACTTGATCTCCTCAAACGGGGGATTAACGCCATGGCGGGATCGCTCGATGAATACCATGAAGAGATGCAACAGAATATCGATCAGGCCACCTCAGATTTAAGGGAAACCTTAGAACAGATTGAGATACAAAACGTCGAGCTTGATTTAGCCAAAAAACGTGCGCTTGAAGCCAGTAGAATAAAATCTGAATTCTTGGCAAATATGTCCCACGAGCTTAGAACGCCACTTAATGGTGTGATTGGTTTTGCTAAGCAGCTATTAAAAACACCACTTCACTCCAGTCAGCAAGACTACATTAATACTATCGAGAAAAGTGCGACCAACCTACTTGGCATAATCAACGACATTCTCGACTTCTCCAAACTTGAAGCGGGTAAAATGGTCTTAGAAAATATGCCTTTTGCCCTAAGGGAAACCTTAGACGATACCATCACCTTGCTTTCAAATAGCGCGAGAGAGAAAAATATCGAGTTAGTCGTCGATGTTGACCAATCGATACCCGAAGATCTATCCGGTGATGGAATGCGTATAAGCCAAATCATCACCAACTTAGTTGGCAATGCAATCAAATTTACAGATATAGGTAGTGTTCACCTAAAGCTTCAACTTATAGAGTCGAAGAATGAGAAGGTGAATCTTCGCTGTGAAGTGATTGATACAGGGATCGGCATCGATGAAAGTCAGCAAGAGTTTCTGTTCCAAGCTTTTGGACAAGCCGACTCATCAATATCTCGTCGCTTTGGTGGGACAGGTTTAGGTCTGATTATTACTAAACGCTTAGTGAATCGTATGGGTGGGCAAATTGGCTGTAACTCAAAGCCTAACTCAGGCTCGACATTCTGGTTTACGTTACCGTTAAATACCAGTCAATACCCCATAGGCCAGATTCAGGCAGTCGATAAGCTAGTCAATAAAACAGTGTTACTGCTTGAGCCAAGAGAGTTATCTAATAATACCTTAGACCGCCAAGTTAGACATTGGGGTATGCAAGTCACCAACTTACGTTCAAAAGATCAACTTATTCATAGCTTTAAGAAAAATGATACCTATTTTGATTATGCTCTGATCAGTAATAAAGGCTTAGATAAAGACGAAGAGCTTGCGCCACAACTTGAATTGATTAAATCTAGAAGTCGATACTTGCTCTTCATCAGTGGCGATCTCAACCACGAGCTTCACACCATACTGCCCTTTGCAGATAAAGTCCTCGCGGCGCCTGTTGGGGAGAAGCTGCTCGCACAAACACTTATCGACCCTCAACCGAATACAGAAAAACCAAAAGGGTCAGAACAATATAAGTTATCTGATGCAATTTCCAGAGAAACGATGAGTGTACTTGCAGTCGATGACAATCCAGCAAACCTTAAGCTTATTGATACATTACTCAAAGAGCTCGTTAGTCACGTATCTATTGTTGATAGCGGCCAAGGGGCCATAGCTCTCGCTAAAGAGAAAAGCTTTGACCTCATTTTTATGGACATTCAGATGCCTGGAACTGATGGCATCAGTGCGACGAAACAGATTAGACAAAACTCCCTGAACCGTAATACGCCAATCATCGCGGTTACTGCCCATGCTATTGCAGAAGAGAGAGAGAGAATAGAGCAAAGTGGCATGGACGGGTATCTGCCCAAGCCGATTGATGAGGCTGCGCTAAAAAGTGTGATCAGTCGTTGGAAAACACGTCCTCGCTTCACTCACTTCGATCAATTTACCCTTAACTGGGATCTCTGCTTAACCCAAGCTAACAACAAGAGTGATCTAGCCCTCGATATGCTTAAGATGCTCGTTGACTCCCTGCCTGACACTACCGAGCAGCTCGAAAGTGCTATGGCGAGCTTTGATGACAAGCTTATGCTTGCAACGGTACATAAGCTACATGGGGCAAGCTGCTATTGCGGTGTGCCAACAACACAGAAGCTTTGTCAGCAGATTGAATCGAGCTTAAAGCAAGGCGCTGTGATCGCAGAAGTGGAACCAGAAATACTAGAGTTACTTGATGAGCTAACTAAGGTAGAATCGGCAGCAAATCAAGTAATATCACAGTTATCAATGGATGTATTAGATGACAAACAAACTCGGCTTCTTTAAACGTGTAAAAGCATTAGACTTTCAGCAGAAGAAAGTATTTGCCATCGCCCTATGCCAGCGCATGCTGCCTAACTATCAACTTTTTTCAGAAGTTTGTGAATTTGGCGATCCACAAGTGTTGGATACGACCCTGAATCTTCTCTGGCAGTCTGTCTACGATAATAAACTCAAACTCAATATCGATATCTATTTAGAGAGATTAGATCTAAACACGCCAGATCCCGCTGACTATGATGTCTATGGTGTGTACCCTGCAATGGATGCAGCAACTGCACTTATTGCACTGCTAAGTGCGATACAAAGCAAAGTCGAAGAAGATATCGTTAATATCAGTAAACTCTCCTCTAGTACTGTGGCCAACTATATCGAAGCGATTTCTGATGTAGAGCTTGACGAAGACGCCTTCGATGACTACATCTTTAATCATGAAGTGATGGTTGAAGAGAAAGAGCTACAATCTATGCTGCTTCAGTTGATTGAAGATAATCCAAAACTAAAAGCAGATTTTATCAAGTCTTTACGTAATGAGATAATTGAAGCAGGCGTGTCAAACATAGGAATTGGGCGACCAGAAGCCTAATAATAGGGCCTATTTACCTTTTATGGTTGTTGTAGCATGCGAAAATTGATTTATGAAGGTTTTGTACTGACAAATGCAGAGGGACTTACTGATACTTGGAAGCTTACTATAGGTGAGCAAAGTAGAGTGGGTTCCTTGTTTGAACTAAGACGTCAGGTCAACTTTTTCTTAGAGCTGGGTGTGCTGCCTCCCATTAAAGATCCACTCGCTACACGCCAAGTGACGGTTGGCCTTAAAAAAGCTCCCCCGATCTCTGCCAAGCCTAAAGCTTTACAACATAAAACAATAAAGTTAAAAAAGAGTAAGGTTTCCTCTCGCCGACAAAAAGCTAACCAAGCTTAAACTTATCGCTAATTCGCCATCATCTATAGTTGTGGTACTTTAGTTTACTGATAGGTGCAGTACCGCTCAGACTAATACCGTTAAAAGTAATACCGTTCACAGTAGCACTGTTCAAAGTAACACCGATCTAAGCAAATCATTTACGTTAACTATTAGGAAGGAAGTTAATGCCCGCTATTTTTACCCCACTATTTGCCGTTCTTGGGATCATGCTTTTAGGCTCATTCGTTCAGAAGTTGAGGATTTTGTCCTCAGACACAGATCAAGTGTTAAACCAATACGTTTATTACATCGCTTTTCCAGCGATTATGCTGATTGCTTTAGCCGAGACACCGATAGATGGGATTATGCAGTGGGGCTTTATTGCAGGTTATAGCTTAGCGATGTTGATCACCTACCTACTGGTTATATTTATTTCCTATCGAACCAATAAAGGGCGTACAGATATTGCAGCCCTTCGCGCGTTAAACACGACATTTGGTAATTGCGCTTTTATCGGTATGCCGCTACTCACAATCTTGTTTCCTCAACACCCAAATGCATTAACCGCAGCAGCCATAGCCACGTTATTATCAGTGATCGTTTTTGCTTTTGTACTGGTTACCATAGAGCTGTATCTAGGCCAAAAACAAACTTCACCTATCATTATCGTGTCTCAGTCCCTAATTCAAAACCCAATCGTGATTGGCAGTAGCATAGGTGTCGCTTTATCAGCTCTTAATGTTGAGGTTAATCAATCTCTCTCAATCATGCTGCACCAAATCGGTATGACATCGAGCCCATGTGCCCTGTTTGCTATAGGCATGGTGCTAGTCAAAGCACGTGGCGACCAAGATAAGCCTTCCCTTGACACAAAAATAGCTAAAAGCTCATTTTCTACAACTAAACTAAATCATGTTGCAGAGTTAATCTGGATAAATTTCTGTAAGCTAATTATCCAGCCTGTGCTAGCTTATCTGTTATTACGATTATTTGGTGTAAGTGGTGAGTTACTGATTATGGGCGTTTTATTAGCGGCATTGCCCACTGCAGCAAGTGTATTTTTACTTGCACAACGTTACCGAGTTAAATCAACTATTAGTGCTCAGGCCATCATGCTAGGCACCCTATTAAGTATCATCTCTTTGCCGGCAATTGATTATTTGCTCAAGCTTTAAAGCACTCAATAGGGATTTATATTTGAGTCGGTACCTGAGTTGGTATCTGAATTAGTACCTGAATTTGTACTTAAATTATTCCTAAGATATGTGCTCTTAGCGCTATAAGGTACAAGCCTGCACCATAGTTTTATTGAACGGAAATCACACAAAGCTTTACTGTATATAAAATCAGTATATACTGTTTAAAAACACAGTACATTAAAAGGGTGTCATTATGCTTTGCCAACTTAGCATCAATAATTTCGCTATCGTGCGCTTTCTAGAATTAGATTTTAAACCTGGAATGACCAGTATTACAGGTGAAACCGGAGCAGGTAAATCTATCGCAATCGATGCCTTAGGCCTCTGCTTAGGTAATAGAGCTGATGCCAGTACTGTGAGACCTGGCGCCAATAAAGCCGAAGTGAGTGCTCGGTTTTCATTGAATGATATTCCGGTTGCTAAACGTTGGCTTGAAGATAACGATCTTGAGTTAGACAACGAATGTATACTCAGACGCACAGTCAGCAGTGACGGTCGCTCAAGGGCTTATATCAATGGCAACCCAGTACCATTAACTCAAGCTAAAAGCCTAGGGCAACTCCTCATCGGTATCCATGGCCAGCATGCGCACCACGCCATGTTAAAGAGCGAGCATCAACTTACGCTGCTCGACAGCTATGCTAACCATAAAATGCTCCTCGATTCCGTCAGTGCGGGTTATCAGAGGTGTAAACTCGTTGAAAAAGAACTCAAAATATTACAGCAATCACAGCATGAAAGAATTGCGCGTAAGCAGCTACTCCAATACCAAGTTGAAGAGCTCGATGAGTTTAATCTCTTAATTGGCGAATTCGAAGAGATAGAGGCTGAGCATAAGAAATTAGCTAACGGTACAGCACTCATTGAAGCCTGTAAAAATGAGCTATTTATTTTACAAGATAACGATCAAGGCAGCGTTGAATCACTGCTTAATGCAGGAATAACACAAGCTCAAGAGATTGAGAGTTATGACCCACTATTAACGAACGTCGTTAACATGCTCAATGAGTCCCTTATTCAGGTTCAAGAAAGTAGTAGTGAGTTAGAAAGTTATCTTGCAGGTTTAGAGTTAGACCCAGAGCACTTTGCTTATCTTGAGCAGCGACTTACTAAAACGATGGAACTTGCTCGTAAACATCATGTGATGCCTAATGAGCTTGCTAAGCATCACAAGTCTCTAAAAGATGAGCTTAACGCATTAGATTCCGATGAAGACGCACTTGATGAGCTAAAAATGCAGGTTGAAGCAAGTCGCCAAGGTTATCTAGTGCATGCTAAGAAGCTAAGTCAAAGCCGTATGCGTTATGCAAAAGAGCTTGATAAGCAGGTAACCCATTCGATTCATGAACTCAGTATGCCCAAGGGAAAGTTCACTATCTCAGTCGAGTTCAATGAAGAGCTTAGTTCACCTAATGGCTGTGACTCTATCGAATTTCTGGTCACGACTAACCCAGGCCAACCTATGCAGCCACTCGCAAAAGTAGCATCTGGGGGAGAGCTATCTCGCATAGGATTAGGCATACAAGTGATCACAGCTAAAAAAGTATCCACTCCAACCCTTATTTTCGATGAAGTTGATGTTGGGATCTCGGGCCCTACCGCAGCAGTCGTTGGCCGAATGCTTAGAAAACTGGGAGAGTCGACTCAAGTACTGTGTGTCACGCACCTGCCACAAGTTGCTGGAAACGGGCATCAGCATATGTTTGTCGATAAGAAAAACCGTTCTGGTAAAACAGAAACCTCAATGAAGTCTTTAGACAAAGAGCAAAGAATTGAGGAGTTAGCGCGCCTGCTTGGAGGGGATGAGATCACTACCAACACGCTCGCCAATGCCAAAGAACTATTAAGGCTCTAGTTGGATATCGCTTAACCCTTGGTCTATATTTTCCTTAACACCATTGAATAACCACATTGGGTATCAATGGTCTTAAGGAAGCTCATTATACCAATCGGTATAAACCGTGATAAGGCAAGGGATATGATTTATCGACAGAACACATGGAAGCGTGTAATTAACCCTCATTGTAAAATACCTCTCTACCTCATACCTTTTATTTTTACTTCAGCCCTGCTCCCCTTCCCTAGCCAAGCTGATGCGAGTTATTTTGGTTATGCAACAGTCACCACAGACCATAGAGCATATGGGGTATCGCTTACTCAGACCGATCCTGCCGTACAAGTATTAGCGGGGTATGACATAGGCAATGGCTTCTACTTAGGGACCTTCATCTCGACATTCAATTTTATCGACGATGATAGCCCTTATGAGGCAGGTGAAAATTTAGAAACCGATGTTTACCTCGGTTACCGACATATATTTAATGAAGATATCTACCTGTCAGTGACCCTATATCAATACCTCATTCACGGTACTGATAAAGGCATTGAGTTAGATTTTACCGAACTCATGTTTGACCTACACACCCCATATGGCCAGTTCTCATTTAGCCATACACTAAACGATATCTTAGGTGATTTAAGTGTCGATAAAGCTTACAGGCTTGAATACAACAAGTCTTTAGCACTATGGGACTCAGGCCTTAGCTTAGATACTCAACTAGGTTGGTGGGATACTAAAGATGCGCTAGGAGATGATTATGTCTATTACAACTTGGGCCTAAGTTACCCTATCGGGCCGGTAACTGCTTGCTTGACTTATAATGGGACAGACAAGGCCGGACAAGAGCTATTCGGTCATATTGCCGACCCTACCTTTTTTGCAAAAGCGACTTGGGTATTTTAAGCAAAATAGAAAGCCAAAACTTGTAAACAGATTAGCGAGAATATACCAGCAAGTACATCATCAATCATGATGCCAAAACCCCCTTTCACTTTGGCATCTAACCAGCGAATTGGCCAAGGCTTTATAATATCGAAGAAACGAAATAGCGCGAAGCCTACGACTAACCAAAGCCAACCAGCTGGGGCGGCAATCATAGTGATCAATAAACCAGCCACTTCATCCCAGACAATTGCACCGTGATCATGCACGCCCATATCTTTTGCCGCTTTATCACAGATATAAAAACCGGCCAACACACTCAATAATGTAAGCGCAAGGTACCAAGGCAGGCTGAGCGGAGCCATTAGAAGGTAGAGCGGAATAGCCGCCAGAGTACCAAAAGTACCTGGGGCTTTTGCCGCTAAACCTGAGCCAAATCCCAGTGCAAGAAAGTGAATGGGATTTTTTAGTGAAAGCGCCATCAGGGCTTTATCTTTAGAAAGTAATTTCATCAGGAGAAGTGTTCAAAACCTATATTTGTCAGATTAAATTGCTCTCCGTTGCGTTTCAATCTCAATTTATCACCCGGTGTGATCTGCCCAATCTGGGTAAACTGAACACCGGCATGTGCTAAGGCAGTTTCTAAAGCACCTTTCTGTGCTTCAGGTACTGCAAAAAGTAACTCATAATCTTCGCCACCTGACAGTGCATAGCTCAACGCTTCATCATGAGTAACTGAATCTTTCAAAGCCGCAGAAAGAGGCAGTTGGCCAACATCGATCATGGCGCCGACTTCAGATTGCTTAAGTAGATGCTTAATATCAGAAGCGAGCCCATCAGACAAATCTATGGCAGCCGATGCTAATGTTCTAAGAGATTGTCCAGCTAGCACTCTAGGACTTGGATAATAATGCCTATTGATCAAGTATTCGTGATACTCAGCGTCAACAGTACGTTTACCTCGAATCAAATCTAACCCTAAAGATGAGTCTCCAAGCGTTCCAGTCACATAGAGCCAATCACCGTTTTGAGCACCGCCTCGAGTCAATGCTTTGCCTGTCGGAACCTGCCCATTGATGGTAACAGTGATTGAACGGGGCCCTCTGGTAGTATCCCCACCAATCAGTGCAACACCATAGTATTGGGCAGCATCAAAGAAACCTTTACTGAACTCCTTCAACCAAGCTTCATCAACATCTGGCAAAGTAAGTGCTAGTGTCATCCAAGCGGGTTCTGCGCCCATAGAGGCCAGATCTGAAAGGTTAACAGCTAATGATTTATAGCCTAAAGCTTGAGGGGGAATATCAGGGTAAAAGTGAACGCCCTCAACTAAGGTATCACAAGAGATTGCTATCGATTTGTTTATTGCGGGCTGAACTAAAGCGCAGTCGTCACCAATACCGAGTTCAACATCACGACGATTCTGGCTTCTACTATTAAAGAAATGTTCTATTATCTGAAATTCTTTCAAGGGGAAATTCTACCTGTGATCAATGAAGTAAAGATAAAGAGGCTTGCTCTATAAGCTTTTACTAAACGTAGGCAAAAAAAACGGCATCCTAAGATGCCGTTTTAGTATTACTTACGACCAACAATCTTGTCGAGAATACCATTTACAAACTTATGGCCATCTTCTGCACCAAAAGTCTTTGCAAGTTCAATCGCTTCGTTGATAGCGACTTTATATGGTACGTCCTTACGGAAAGTTAGCTCATAGGCAGCCATTCTTAAAACGGCTTTCTCAATCGGTGAGACTTCATCAAATGGACGCTCCACATGTGGAGTAATTAACTCATCAAGTTGAGCTAATTTAGTTGTCGTTCCTGTGAGTAACTCACGGAAGTAGGCGACATCAATACCATCGATTTTTTGCTCTGTGAGAAACTCATGCTCCACATCGGCAACATTGTTTCCGCTTAACTGCCAAGAATAGATGGCTTGTACGGCTAAACGGCGGGCCTTGCGGCGCTCTGAAGGCTTCATCTTTGTTCCTAATCTTGCAACTGCTGTTCTAGTTCTTGCAGTACATTAACAGTCTCAAGCAGACCAAGTGCAGCTTCGCCACCCTTGTTACCCGCTTTAGTACCTGAGCGTTCAATAGCTTGCTCAATGGTATCTGTTGTTAATACACCGAATGAAACAGGAAGGTCAAACTCAAGTGCGATTTGAGCAAGTCCCTTGTTACATTCACCTGCAACAAATTCAAAATGTGGTGTTCCACCACGAATAACAGCACCGAGTGCAATTATTCCATCAAACTTACCACTAGCAGCAACACGACGTGCAGCTATAGGTAGCTCTACCGCTCCTGGTACACGTACGACTGTGATATTCTCATCAGCGACTTGACCAAAGCGTTTAAGTGTATCAACCGCACCGTCGAGTAAGCTTTCAACAACAAAACTGTTGAAGCGTGATACTACGATAGCAACCTTGGCGTTTTTCGACTCGATATTACCTTGAACTATGTTCATTTATCTTACCTAAATTAGCGGATTTTACCAGCACGGGCTCGGAAGAGGCGGTATGATATCACAGCCCCACTCGTTGATCGCCATGCAAATTATAAGAATTTTTAAAATTTGAATAGAACCTAGTCTATTCAGCTATATAATCAGTGACTTCTAAACCAAAACCAGAAAGAGAGTGGTAACGCTTTGGTGAGCTTAATAAGCGCATTTTCGTTACTCCTACATCTGCAAGGATCTGAGAGCCGACTCCCACCTGACGAGACGTACCCTGCCACTTAGCAGGCGTTGGCGCTTGGCCACTATCTTCAAGTTCAAAGGCTTTCACTTTCGCCAAAATATCACTGTTGTGCTCTTCATTTCCCAGTAACACTAAGACGCCGCCTTCATCAGCAATACGTTGCATCGCCTTCTCAAGAGGCCAGCTACGTTGCTGATCGCGCTCAGAATGAAGCAGGTCATTAAAGGTGTTCTGCAGGTGTACACGTACAAGCAGATCTTCTTTAATCTCACCCTTAATCAAAACATGATGAAGCTGATTATCAACTGTATCTCTGAAAGTGATCATGTCAAACTCGCCAAAACGAGTCGGGAGCTTGCACTGAGCTTCACGTACGACACTGGTCTCTTTAGTATTTCGATACTCGATAAGATCGGCGATGGTGCCCATCTTTAAACCATGCTTCTCGGCAAAAATTTCAAGATCAGGACGACGAGCCATGGTGCCATCATCATTTAATATCTCAACAATAACAGATGATGGTTCAAAGCCAGCAAGCCTTGCTAGATCACAGCCAGCTTCAGTGTGTCCTGCACGTATAAGTACGCCACCCTCTTGCGCCATCAAAGGGAAAATATGGCCAGGCTGAACGATATCACTTGGCTTAGCATCTTTTCCTACTGCAGCTTTAACAGTAACCGCTCTATCTTGAGCAGAGATCCCTGTTGTCACACCTTCAGCAGCTTCAATCGAAACGGTAAAGTTGGTAGAGAACTGAGCATTGTTATTCGTCACCATTAACGGCAGGTTAAGCTGCTGACAACGCGCTCGAGTCAAGGTTTGACAAATTAAACCACGACCGAAAGTAGCCATAAAATTAACGGCTTCTGGCGTGACCATGTCTGCTGCCATGATCAAGTCACCTTCATTTTCACGATCTTCATCGTCCATCAAGATAACCATTTTACCAAGACGAATATCTTCGATGATCTCTTCTATACTGTGTAACGACATTGTAAGGCCTTAAATTTTATAGTTTCGAGTATCGAGTTCAGGCGAATTAACCTTAAACTGATATTTTATTAATTATTTAATCTTCTATTTACAGATTTTGCTAGTCACTAACGTAAAAAACCTGAGCGAGCTAACAGATCCATCGTCACATTGGACTCTGGTTGCTGAGAATCTTTATCTGCGTAGGTCATTAATCGCTCCAAGTGACGTGCAATCAGGTCAACCTCAATGTTGACGCTATCACCTGCTTTTAGGTCAACAAGTGTCGTTTCACCAGCGGTATGGGGAACGATTGTTAGTCTAAAGCGGTTATCTTGGACTTCATTCACTGTCAGGCTCACGCCATCTATGGTGATAGACCCCTTATGCGCGATATAGCGGGCCAACGCAGCTGGCGCACTGAGCCAAAACTCAATCGCCTTACCGCGAAGCTGCCTATCATCAACGCTGGCAACACCATCCACATGGCCACTTACCATATGCCCACCAAGACGTGTCGTCGGTGTTACCGCTTTCTCAAGATTGACTTTAGTGCCGACTTGATAGTTAGCAAAACCTGTTAAACCAACTGTTTCAGCTGATATATCGGCCACGTAACCGTCACTTAAACACTCAACCACAGTGAGACAAACGCCATTAGTGGCGATACTGTCGCCTAAACGGACATCTGATAGATCAAGTTTATCACTTGCCACATTAAGACGAATATCTTCACCTAAACGCTCTATTTTTCTTAATGTACCGACTGACTCAATGATCCCAGTAAACATGCGCTATGATCCTATCTTTAACGTCAAACGGGTATCTGCACCCAGTTTACGTTCATCAATTAATGTAATGGATGGAACATCTTCCATCGCCTCATAGCTGGGCAGTGAAATCAAATTTCGACCAGCTGAACCTAATATTTTCATTGCCTGATAGAGCACTAACTCATCGGCATGCTGCTCTGCAATGACGCTTCCTGCGAGTGTTGCACCCGCTTCAACAAGCACTGAATTACAACTTTTACCTAAATGCTCAAACAGTGCCGAAAGCGACACTCGCCCCTTATTATCACAGCCAAGCGTAATCTGACTAACATGTCCGGGCCAGTTTGCTCGCTCATCTTCTGGATAGTCACAGCATGAAACTAAAAGAATAGGGCTATCGATACTAAATAGTTTACCAGCATTCGTTAGCCTAGCTCGAGAATCTAAGATGACGCGCAAAGGTTGAATAACCATAGACTCGTCGAGTGACTCAGCAGCTCCTCCGAGCTCACCATGACGGACATTTAATGAAGGATCATCAGCTAAAACGGTTTCAATACCTGTGACTAATGCACAGTGACGCGCACGAAGGCGTTGGACATCGCGCCTTGATTCAGGGCCTGTTATCCACTTAGATACACCATTTTGCAGTGCCGTTTTGCCATCAAGGCTTGCGGCGAGCTTAACAGTCACCCAAGGTAATCCCGAGCGCATACGCTTCATAAAACCAGAATTGACTGATGCAGCCTCGTCACTGAGCAAGCCGACATCGACCTCTATACCAGCATCTCTGAGCATTTTTATGCCACGGCCAGATACCTGCGGATTAGGGTCTTCAACAGCAACAACCACGCGAGATACACCATGATTAATTAAGGCTTCTGCACATGGTGGTGTTCGTCCGTAGTGGCTACAGGGTTCTAAGGTAACGTAAGCCGTTGCCCCTTTAAGGCCACTTTGCTCACTGAGACTCTTTCTCGCCATCGCCAAGGCATGAACTTCGGCATGGGGGCCACCAGCTTGAATATGGTATCCCTCACCAATAACTTGGCCATTGAGCGTAATGACGCAGCCCACACAAGGATTTGGGCGTGTAGTGTAAAGGCCTTTGCGCGCTAATTGGATAGCGCGGCTCATCAACTCAGTATCTTCTGTTGACCACATAATTAATAGACCAAAATCATGACGAAAAAATAGTTATTATGAATAACGAAAATTACTTCTGTAACTTAGCGATTGCATCACCAAATTCAGAGACATCTTCAAAAGCACGATAAACTGAAGCAAAGCGGATATAGGCAACTTTATCTAGATTGATCAACTGATCCATCATCAGGTTACCTATCATCTCAGAGTTTATCTCACGCTCACCGGTACCACGCAGTGTTGACTTAATCTTAGTCAATGACTGTTCAATCTGATCCATCGATACTGGGCGTTTTTCAACAGCTCTTAACATACCACCACGAAGCTTCTCTTCATCGAATGGTTGGCGGCTACCGTCTTGCTTTACAACACGTGGCATGACCAGCTCAGCACCTTCAAAGGTCGTGAACCGTTCATGGCATTCAACACACTCTCTACGGCGTCGGACCTGATGACCATCAGCCACCAGACGAGAATCAATCACCTTCGTATCTGTTGCGCTACAGAATGGGCAATGCATCGAGCCTCCAAGGAAAACAAAAATGAGATGAGTTAGTGTATATACTCTACACCCTAACTGAAAATAAAATGGCCGCTAAATAGCGGCCATTAAAGTTTACCTGAATTAACCCTAAAGGTTAACCATTAGCTTATGCGTAAACTGGGAACTTAGCGCACAATTCTAGCACTTGGTGCTTAACACGCTCGATGGTACCTTCGTTAGAGATATCATCTAGAACATCACACATCCAGTTAGTCAGCTCAACCGACTGCTCCTCTTTGAAGCCACGGCGAGTGATTGCAGGAGAACCAATACGCAGACCAGAAGTCACGAACGGTGAACGTGGATCATTCGGTACTGAGTTCTTGTTAACTGTAATGTTAGCAAGACCAAGTGCAGCATCAGCGTCTTTACCAGTCATATCTTTGCTGATTAGATCAAGCAAGAATAGGTGATTATCAGTACCACCAGACACAACATCATAACCACGTTCGATGAATGTTTTAGCCATAGCCTGAGCGTTAACAACAACTTGCTCTTGGTATGCTGTAAACTCTGGCTCTAATGCTTCTTTAAATGCAACCGCTTTAGCAGCGATAACATGCATCAAAGGACCACCTTGACCACCAGGGAATACTGCAGAGTTAAGCTTCTTGTAGATAGCTTCATCATCAATAGCAGAAAGAATCAAACCGCCACGTGGGCCAGCTAATGTCTTATGCGTAGTTGTAGTCACAACATGAGCATGTGGTAGTGGGTTCGGGTAGATACCTGCAGCAACAAGACCAGCAACGTGTGCCATATCGACAAACAGATAAGCGCCGATTTTGTCAGCGATTTCACGGAACTTGCCCCAATCGATGATGCCAGAATATGCACTGAAACCAGCAATGATCATCTTTGGCTTATGCTCAACAGCAAGACGTTCAACTTCGGCGTAATCGATCTTACCCGTAGTTTCGTCAATACCATATTGAACAGCATTGTATAATTTACCAGAAAAACTAACGTGAGAACCGTGGGTCAAGTGACCGCCATGAGCTAGGCTCATGCCTAATACAGTATCTCCGCCTTCAAGCAATGCCATAAATACAGCAGAGTTTGCTTGAGAACCTGAGTGTGGCTGCACGTTCGCGTAAGTCGCACCGAACAGCTCTTTAGCGCGTGAAATTGCAAGTTCTTCTGCAATATCAACATGCTCACAACCACCATAGTAGCGCTTACCAGGGTAACCTTCAGCATACTTGTTAGTTAGCTGAGAACCTTGAGCTTCAAGAACACGTGGACTGGTGTAGTTCTCTGAAGCGATAAGTTCGATATGCTCTTCCTGACGGCGAGTTTCATCTTCAATCGCTTGAAACAGTTGTGGATCGAAGTCCGCGATATTCATATCTTTTTTCAGCATTGGTAACTCCAGCTGTAAATTCTTATAGGTAGGGTTGCGCGGTATTCTACTCTGCTATTGATCACAATCCCAGCATTTACAGCATGAAATTACTTGCTTTTTGCCATGAGGATTATTCATGTATTAAAAATATTTATTTCGACAGGTGTCATGAGTGTTTGTTTTTATCCAATTATTTTCAATATCAAGTTAAACGTTTATTTTCGAATGCCTTACATCCAATTCCAGCGAAAACAGTGTTTCAATTTCTACCATAGTTAATTCCGCCAGCCTTTCGTAGCCAGTGGCGATGTCCTTTAAAAAGTCACTTACCCATCAAATCAAAGCGCAATCAAAGTCTATCAGTACGCTTATCTTTAATGAGTTAATCTTAAGCCCCAATAACCGATTTAAGTTCAGCAAAGATTCACGTAGAATTACGCTACTCTTTAGTCAATAAGTGAATTCATCATGGCTCAGTTTGTATATAGCATGCTGCGAGTGGGCAAAATCGTCCCTCCGAAAAAGCAGATCCTTAAAGATATCTCCTTAAGTTTTTTCCCTGGCGCAAAAATCGGTGTCTTAGGCCTTAACGGCTCAGGTAAATCAACCCTACTTCGCATCATGGCGGGTATCGATACCGAAATTGAGGGTGAAGCACGCCCAATGCAGGACCTTAAGATTGGTTACCTGCCACAAGAGCCAAAACTTGATGAATCACAAACTGTACGTGAAGCCATTGAAGAAGCGGTTTCTGAAGCCAAAAATGCACTGACTCGTTTAGATGAGGTCTATGCATTGTATGCTGAGCCTGATGCTGATTTCGATGCGCTGGCAAAAGAGCAAGGCCAATTAGAGGCCATTATTGCTTCACAAGATGCCCATAATCTAGATAACATTCTTGAGCGTGCAGCGAATGCGCTACGCCTACCTGATTGGGACGAAAGAATTGAAGTCTTATCCGGTGGTGAGCGTCGCCGTGTGGCCATCTGTCGCCTGCTGCTTGAAAAGCCTGACATGTTACTGCTCGATGAGCCTACCAACCACTTGGATGCTGAATCTGTTGCCTGGCTTGAACGCTTCTTGCAAGATTACACAGGTACAGTCGTGGCGATCACCCACGATAGATACTTCCTTGATAATGCAGCAGGTTGGATCTTAGAACTTGACCGTGGTGAAGGTATCCCATGGGAAGGTAACTACTCCTCTTGGCTTGAGCAGAAAGATGCTCGACTGCAACAAGAATCAGCCACTGAAAGCGCCCGTCAAAAGACAATCGCCAAAGAGCTTGAGTGGGTACGCCAAGGTGCTAAAGGCCGTCAGTCTAAAGGTAAAGCACGTATGGCTCGCTTTGAAGAGCTTAATACCAATGATTACCAGAAGCGTAATGAAACCAATGAGCTGTTCATTCCGCCAGGGCCTCGTCTAGGTGATAAGGTCATTGAAGTTAACAACCTGACCAAGTCATATGGCGATCGCGTACTTATCGATAACCTTAGCTTTAAAGTTCCTAAAGGGGCTATCGTGGGTATCATCGGTGCCAACGGTGCGGGTAAATCAACCCTGTTTAAGATGATTTCAGGTGCTGAGCAGCCAGATAGCGGTACAGTTGAGCTAGGTGAGTCGGTTCAAATCGCTTCAGTTGAGCAGTTCCGTGATTCAATGAACGATAAGAACACTGTTTGGCAGGAGATCTCAGGTGGGCTTGATATCATGCGTATCAACAACACAGAGATCCCAAGCCGTGCTTACGTTGGACGCTTTAACTTCCGCGGCGGCGATCAGCAGAAGATCATCGGCACCCTATCGGGCGGTGAGCGAAACCGAGTTCACTTAGCTAAGCTATTGCAAGCGGGCGGTAACGTACTGCTTCTCGATGAACCAACCAACGACTTAGATGTTGAAACATTACGTGCACTTGAAGAAGCGCTGCTTGAGTTCCCAGGCTGTGCTATGGTCATCTCGCACGATCGCTGGTTCCTCGATAGAATCGCGACGCACATCTTAGATTACCGTGATGAAGGTCAGGTGAACTTTTATGAGGGTAACTACACTGAGTACTCGACTTGGCTGAAAGATACCTATGGTACTGATGTGGTTGAACCACATCGTCTTAAGTACAAGCGTATGAGCTAATTCGTCGCTCAGCATAACTAGCCACCCTTTTGGGTGGCTTTTTTGTTTTTAACCAAAGGGGGATTGTTTACTTGCCTGGTAACAAGTTAGATAAATATCCATTTAATTGGGTTCATTGGGCTGGTTTGGTATTTGGCAGCATTGAATTCACCAATACAGTATTGTTATCAAACGCCTGCCCGTGGAGTGAGAAACTTGATAACAGCAAGATTAATTGCCCAGAATAGAGTCTACTCTGCTCCTAAGCGGTCCCCATTTATTCATTGCCAATGTTACGTGTTAATCAGCGGGCAATGGGAACCTAGTTAGTCTTGCCCCTGAAACAGCTTGTTATATGGTTTGCAATTTGGGGCGCAGCGTCTCAATGATCTGGGCATCTACCCAGTAGATAGTCACATCTGAGTTTCCGCGTTTTATCCGGCGATCAAAGAAGATAAATTTGCCATCGGGTGACACACTTGGATTTTTTTCTGAGGCTTGAGTATTTATCTTGTCGCCCAAATTGATCGCAGGCCCCCAACCATCAGCTTCCCGAAAGCTGATGTAGAGGTCAGATGAGCCCAGCCCTGCATCTCTTACGCTATCAAAAACAATATAACTTTCATCTGGCGCAATGTAGGGATGGGCATTATATCTGCCAATGCCAAACTGTGGGCCCAGTGATTTCGGCGTCTCATATTTGCCGTCAACCAAACGAGAGTAGCGCAGAGGCGTATCTAACTCTTTAGTATAGGTATCAAAATAGATGGTTCCGCTTGAGGCGATAGCAGAGCGCATAATACTGATACTAGCAAACGGCTCACCAAGGCTTTTCATCTCTGACCAACCGTCACTTGTGCGTTCTATATATCCAGTCTTGAACAAAATGGTGTTTCCATCGGGAGAGATAGAGGGCTCGCTCGCTGCTTTTGCAACAACCGATTGCTGCCATTGATTATTTTTATATTCAATCACTGCCAGCCCATAAGACTCTTCATCTCCTTTAAACTCCCCCACTTTAACTACGCCGGCATACTCTTCCGCTTCCCTCACAAAGTAAAAGGTATTCATGTCCGAACCGAACATGCCTTCAAGGTCAGTAGAACCCTCTTTATTAACGATTCCGGGCGCGAAAATTTCAGGTATTGCTCCTGGTGGTGTTTGACCTAGATAAGGACCATTTGGGATAGAAATATCATCTTGGCTATAACTCGTGCTGCTCACCACTAGAGCAGAAAATATCAGAACAATTGCAGTGCTAACACGCTTCATAATTTTATCCCTTAATTTGAAACCAACGAATTATTTAACGTCCATATTGAGGTCGCGCTCTATTAATAGCATGCATAAATGTTATTTAACCAGAGAACAAATGTAAGCAAACCCGCTTCAGAATGCCTGATGCCCTTATGGCTTAATAGATGATTTTTTCCACAACGATCACCATCAAGAGGTTGTATGCCCATTTTATTGGTTTAAAGCCATGATTTATAAACTTAAAGCTTAGAAGTTTAAGCCAGTAATAACCCCAGCAACCTTTTTATTAACTACCAAGTACAGCTGTGGCTGCGAGCTTCTAAATTATGCCGAATATGCTCCATAAAAAATTTGGCATTCCTTCCATCCTAGGAGGCCAGAAGTGCTTGCGGCGTTTCGAAGAACTTTCTCAAAAAAAGAGCGCATATGCCCGCCGACAAACGTTAGGCGACATTGAAACACAACCTTCAAACATACTCCCCAATAACAGCTGGATTCCGGCTCAAAATCTCTGCCGGAATGACGGTTGAATCAACGATAAATGTAATCAGCCTTCATTTTAAGGTAAGCGCTTTGGCCTTCAAACACTCGACTAATGGGCAATAAACCCAGCCTTTATGCCCCCTTTTAAGGTGAACTCATCACCCACAGACCCTACGACCATATGCTTTCTATCTGAGTGAAGATGGCCGCGTAAAGTATAGAGGGCATCGATACCGGTACAGTGGCCGCCAATCATCTGCTCTAGCCCGAATCCTTGCAGCTTATTTGCGGTCCAAGCTAAATGCTCATCGGAGGCAAACACCAGATGAAAACCACCTATCGCTGTCTTGATTTTACCTGGATGAATGTTAGCGGTGATATGTTCCATGGTATTGATGATCCCCGCATGGCCGCAGCCAGATACCAGAACAAAACCTTCATCGGTATCTATCACCAGTGAAAGATCTTCTGGAATATTATCCTCAACTAAGCCTGATGCCATGACCAGCTTTCCATTTCCGCCCCAGTTTTTCTCTGGATGAATCCGAGGAACTTGCCCTGTTAACCAGACACCTGGAAATATCTGAGTCGGCTCTTCATACACGATAAACTCACTACCTAAAGCAATAAGCGCATCACGAGTCTGCCAAATACTATTGTTACTGTTGGCTCGCTCACTGAAGATGCCTTTACCAACATGAATGCGGCTTAAGGCCTTTGGGTTTTGTTTACGTAAGGTTTCTCTCAGTGAAATAAGCCCGCCAGTATGATCCCCATGGTTATGGCTTAAAATGACATCTTCGACATCGGACAGATCAATCTCTAACTCTTTGGCATTTTGAAGCACGGTTTCTGGCCGGTTGCCAGTATCAAACAATATCTTCTTACCATCGACTTCGATGAGAGCGGCATAACCCCATTCACCTATGCCACGACTGGCAAGCATGGTCGATAATGTCGTGACTGTTAACGAGCTTGCTTTAAACGGACTGGATTCAATAACAGCTTCTTGCGCTAAATCCTTAGCTTGAGCCGCCAATGGCTGGAAAATGCAGCTGATAAAGATCAGCAGCACAGTTGCACATTTATTCATTTATCTTCCTTAATTATTTAAACCAATAGCCCATTAGTCACTTTACTTTTATCCCTAAAACACTTTAAGTTGAATTAAGAGTTAAGGAAAGACTCAATTAGAAAGTCATCTTACCCTATGACTTTAATAAAAATTCAATGGACTGGCATAAGAGTAACGCATACGACATGGCAGTTGGCCTTTGGCTACATTTCGTGATGAAAATAACAACAACATCAGGAATGCATTATGAACACACACACAACCCCCTTGGGCGTTTTGCGCCTTAAACCCCTTCTTTACCGCAGTCTTATCGCGTCTAGCCTGTTATTTCCAGGAATTAGCCAAGCAGTAGATTGCACAAACTTAGCTATTTGGGACTCCAATCAAGCCTATAACGGTGGCGCCCAAGTTCAACACCTTGATATCGCCTACAGCGCCAACTGGTGGACAAGAGGCAATGATCCTGTCACTCGCTCCGGTCCCTATGAGGAGTGGAGCGCAGTGGGCCCGTGTGATGGAGGAGTCTCAAATCTCCCTCCTCAGGTATCTGTCGCCTCACCTTTAGACAATGCTTCTTCCACTGAAAATGACAACGTTGTCATCAGTGTTAATGCAAGTGACAGTGACGGCTCTATTGCCAGTGTCGAGTATCTCGTCGATGGCGTGAGTATAGGCAGTGATAATCAAGCCCCCTATAGCCACAACTGGACGGCGATATCAGGCAACCATGAGATCCAAGCATTAGCAACCGATGATAAAGGCGCTAGCTCAACTGCGAGTGTGACTGTCAGCGTGAATGCGGCCAATGGGAATACACCGCCGACTGCTGTTTTACTGAGTCCAACAGCCCAATCACAACTCACTGCAGGCCTTGATACTCTATTGCGTGCAGAGGCATCAGATAGCGATGGCGCCATCACTCAAGTAGATTTTTATCTGGATGATGTATTGCTTGTCACGCTCGCTAATGCACCCTTTGAGCATAGCTGGACTGCAATTGAAGGGCTTCATCGCTTTAAAGTTAAAGCAACAGATAATGATGGCGCCACCAGCTTTAGCTCAGAAGTTCAGGTCAATGTAAGTGGTGGTCAAGCCGGTGGTGGCTGTGCTGGCGTACCGGCTTTTGTTGCAGGTACTAGCTATCAAAACGGCAATGAAGTGGAAAATATTAATCATAAATATCGTTGTGATGTCGCAGGATGGTGTTCTTCAAATGCCGCATGGGCCTACGAGCCAGGTGTTGGGGATCACTGGAGTGATGCATGGAGCGATCTCGGCGTCTGCGCCATTGTACCAACGCTCAGTATCACCTCTCCTGCGGCCAATGCCGTGGTCCTTGCAGATAGCACCATCGACATAACAGCTGATGCCACAGATAGTGATGGCAGCGTGACTCAGGTAGCGTTCTTTGCTGCAGGTGTTAGCCTTGGCGTTGATACTACGGCCCCGTACTCTGCAAGCTGGACAGCAACAGGCTCAGGCGAGATGCAACTCAAAGCTGTCGCTACCGACAATGAATCAAATACGAGTGAGAAGACCTTACTTGTTACGGTTAGCAACGAGCCAATTGTCGCCAGCATCAGCGCCACCAACGCTAATGGTACTGTGACCTTAGGCAAATCCGTTAATTTTAGTGCTAACGCCTCATCGGTTGTCGCCGAAATAACCCAAGTGGAGTTTTTAGTGAATGGCGCGCCTCTGTCCACAGATACTAGCTCACCCTACTTGGCAAGCTGGACACCGGGCGCAATTGGCAACTACAGCATCTCAGCAAAAGCAACCGATGCCCAAGGTAACAGTGTCACCAGTTCAGCAATCAGCATTAAGGTTGTTAATGCTCCTGTTGGACAGAAACATAAGTTGATTGGCTATTGGCATGATTTTGTTAACCCTGCGGGCTGCCCTATGCCGCTAAAAGAGATCTCATCGAAATGGGATGTTATCGATATCGCCTTTGCCGATAACGATAGAAACTCCAATGGTACAGTGCACTTTAACTTGTACAGTGGTGATATTCACTCAACTTGTCCCGCACTTGATGCCGATGAATTTAAGCAAGATATTGCCGCGCTTCAGGCACAGGGCAAGATAATCGTATTATCACTGGGCGGCGCAGAGGGCACAATCACCCTTAATACCGACTCAGATGAAGCCAACTTTATCTCTAGTCTCACCGATATCATTGCCGAGTGGGGCTTTGACGGGTTAGATATCGACTTAGAGAGTGGCTCTAACTTGCTTCATGGCTCGCAGATCCAAGCTAGATTACCAAGAGCCCTAAAGCAGATAGAGGTCAACATGGGCGGTGATATGTATCTCACCATGGCACCTGAGCACCCTTATGTTCAAGGTGGCATGATCGCTTACTCTGGGATCTGGGGAGCTTATATCCCGCTGATTAATGAGTTAAGGGATACGTTAGATCTGCTTCACGTGCAGCTGTATAACAATGGTGGTCTGTCGAATCCATACACCAGTGGCGCTGCACCTGAAGGCTCTGTTGATATGATGGTCGCTTCGGTGAAGATGTTAGTTGAAGGCTTCGAGCTGGCTGATGGCTCTCAATTCTTACCATTACGGGACGATCAAGTGGCCATTGGCTTGCCTTCAGGCCCGGCTTCAGCCAACTCAGGGCAAGCGCCGACGCAAAACATCATAGATGCACTCGACTGTATCACTAAAGGTGTGGCCTGTAGCAGTGTCGTGCCGAGCCAACACTTCCCCAACTTTGGCGGAGTGATGACGTGGTCAATTAACTGGGATAAGTTTGATGGGTATAACTTCTCAGGACCGATTGGCGATAAGATTGATGCCATGAATGCTGAGAATTAGAGTTAAAACCTGATTAACTCGCTCATATCTACGTACATTAATAACGCCCTATGCATTCACTTTCATAGGGCGTTTTCTAATCGAATTCGACTAGTCATTAGGTAGCTATGAATAAGAACACATTAACCATGATGAGAAACTAAGACCATTAAAACCTTTACAGATAAGAGAAAACCCACCGCCTAAAACTCAATCAACAACCTCGTTTTTATCTCTATTTTATCTCTCTTTATATGTCGGCCATAGATGCACTGTTAAAGATAGTGCTAGTATGTTGCCGAGCAGTAAATATGAAAGGGATGCAGTGTGAATCAAGACGTTACCACAGAAAATAATCAAAATGCGGCGAAGCAAGAAAGGCTGTCTCCCCCTGCTAAAAAAGCGTTTTTAAATAGCATCAACCACTTCCGTGGTATCGCTATTATTTTTATCGTGATGGCCCACTGTTACAGGCCTGCTGGCTGGCAGGTAGAGACGTTAGCCGACAAAGCTTGGTTTAACTTGATGATGAACGGCACCGTCTTCTTTGTGTTTATCTCAGGCTTTCTATTTCACCATGTATTCTCTCATCGCTTAGATTATAAGAAATACATGAAAAATAAGACCAAATTTGTTTTTCTGCCCTACTTGTTGCTGTCACTCCCATGGATAGTCTGGCATATCACGGCAGGAACCGATCCGCTCATGCACCTTAACTATACCTCACTGACGAATCCTGTGGAGGTAGCCAGTTGGTATGTCATCACCGGGAGAACCTTGACCGCCTATTGGTATATCCCAATGGGGATGATGCTGTTCGCGCTATCTCCTTGGGTCATGCACCTGCTTAAAAAGCAGCACCTTATCCACTATTCCATTCCCCTCTTTATCATCGCCATGTTGATCCACAGACCGGAATCAAACCTTAACGCGATTCAGTCCCTGTTCTACTTTCTGCCTGTGTATCTCTTTGGCGTCTGGAGCTCAGAGCACAGAGACAGCTTATTCCCATTTATCGAAAAGTATTGGATAGCGATGCTCATTGCTGCCATCGGCTTAGCCGTGGGACAAGCCTACTTCTTTGGGGCTGGAACCTTAAATAAATCGGCCTTTGAACTCACGGCTCCCGATCTGATGCTGCCACAAAAAATACTACTGACTCTAGTACTGCTGGCTATTCTCAATAAGTTTGAGCATATCAGTATCAAGCCATTGCAAAAGTTGGCCGAAGTCAGCTTTGCCATCTACTTTATCCACCCTTGGATCACAACGCCCTGGTGGATGCTCTACGACAGCCCAGATCTGTTTAACCTGCAGGGACAAGGGAATATTCTCACCACGCTTTTAGTCACCTTAGCCATAGTGGGGATCTCATACTTTATTGCCGTGATCATTAAGAAAATACTGAGTAAACGCAGCCGCTATCTCATCGGCTGGTAGGTGCAAAGACAACACACTAACGCCATAACGAAACAAAAATTACAGTCTGAGCTAAAACCAGTACTGAAACCAAAACTAATCGATATCTAAAACAAGAACTAAAATAAAAGTGAGCTTCAATTGAAAATAATCCTACCTATCGCTGTGCTTGCTCTACTGCTTAGCGGCCTACAGCCGAGCGTCTTAGCAAGCGAATCAAATGCTAGCACCACCTTTGATGGTCCCTACCTGTTTGATAAAGCAAAACATCAAACAAAGGCGCAGGCTTATTGGGTCTGTGCTGGCGCACTATTAACCACCCCTGTAACTGACAAACAGCTCACTCGCCCCAATAACTGTGGCCAGTTACCTGAGCCAGTGCTTAACCCTACAGCGAAAAACATCAGCGACCACACCTATACAGGCGTAAGTAAAATTGTCGCGCTCAGTGATATCCATGGTCAATATGATGTACTCATCACTCTGCTTAAAAACCAGAAGATTATCGATAAAGATAACAACTGGGCCTTTGGCAATGGCCATATGGTGATGACAGGCGATATGTTCGACCGTGGCCATCAAGTTAACGAAGTCCTCTGGTTTATGTATAAATTAGATAAACAGGCGCAAGATGCTGGCGGTAAGCTACATCTGCTAATGGGTAACCATGAGCAGATGGTGATGCGCGGTGACTTAAGGTATGTGAATGAGCGCTATCAGGTTGCAGAAAAACTGCTAAATCGTAGCTACGATGAGCTGTATGATTCCAGCAGCGAGATCGGCCAATGGCTACGTAGCAAGCACACCATAGTAAAAATCAATGACAGCCTGTTTCTCCATGGCGGAATCAGCGGCGAATGGGTCGACCGAAAACTCACCTTAGACAAGGCCAATCAGGTATACCGCGCCAATATTGATAAGAGCAAGCCGGAGATAAAAAGTGATGAGCTGCTTAACTTCCTGTTTTTAGGCAATGGACCCACTTGGTTCAGAGGCTACTTTGAAGATGATTATCACGAGAGCGAGATCGACCGCGTGCTTGCCTATTTCGATGTGAAACATATCGTCGTCGGCCACACATCACAAACTCAAGTACTAGGCCTGTTTAACAACAAGGTATTAGCTGTCGATTCCAGTATTAAAAATGGCGAGTCAGGAGAGTTGCTGTTAATCACCCCTGATGAAAGCAGCAAAGGCACACTAATCCGCGGTCTTTATGATGGTAGCCGAGTAAGCCTCTAAAACGATTAAAAATGGGCCAATGACCAAGGTGTGATTAACAGGAAAAACCTTCCTGTTAATCAAGCATCATTATCGAACTCGCAGGTTGATTATCAAATAAGGATTCTGATTTACTTATATAACCCTTGACTACTGGTTAGACCACTAATAGTTTATTTATAAACTCTACCACTGTTTAAATAATTATGCCGCCATTTACCAGCCATGGAACATCGATAATTTGCGCTGATCAATATGAAATTTCAGCAACTATCTATACGCCCCACAGTACACCAGAACAGCCAATCAAAGGCGCCGTGTTGATCGGACCTGCCACAGGGATAAAACAACAGTTTTACGCTAATTTTGCTTCCTATCTGTGTGAAAATAACTATGGCGTTATCACCTTTGATAATAGGGGGATTGGCAACTCGAAAAAAGACAAGCTCAAAAAAAGTGATGCCTCCCTGCAATGCTGGGGAGAAAAAGATATGCCTGCCGTGCTTGAGCAGTTAAAGACGAGTTTTCCTGACACTCGATATCATCTGATTGGCCATAGTGCAGGAGGTCAGCTGGTTGGGCTCATGCATAATGCCATGGAATTAAGCTCTATCTTCAACTTTGCCAGTTCATCTGGCCAACTAAAAAATATGAAGATGCCATATTTTATCAAGGCACATTTCTTTATGAATCTCTTCATACCTCTGTGTAATACCCTTTTCGGTTATACCCAGTCTCAATGGCTAGGTATGGGGGAGCCGTTACCTAAGGCTGTAGGTCAACAATGGCGCGAGTGGTGTAATGGTGAAGGTTACGTAAAACAAGCTTTCGGTAAAACGGTCCACTGCCACCAGTATGATACATTGTCTATACCTTCGATGTGGGTCAATGCCGTAGATGATGATATCGCCATCGATGCAAACGTCTTAGATATGCAGTCAGTGTTTAGTCGCTTGAAACCTGAAACGCTCACCCTATCACCTGAAAATTACCAACTCGATGAGATTGGCCATATGAAGTTTTTTAGCAAAAAAGCCAAGGTGTTATGGCCACACGCGCTAAATTGGTTAGAAAGGTTCTCATATCAATCGGTATAAACTATAACCTTCATCACTCTATAATCAATTTGTCATAGAAATGGTAAAATAGAGGCCTGCGCTTTCTTGGTCATCTTAGCCACCACCAGCTGGAACGAATTATCTATCATGCGCTCAATCTCACCCGATGGGATTGAACCATCGAGAATAATGGTATTCCACAGCGTCTTATTCATATGGTAACCCGGGATCACTGACGGAAAGATATCACGTAAAATCGCGGCTTCATCTGGGTCGCACTTAAGGTTCATCCACCAGTGCGGCTCTAAAACGGGCTCATCCTTATCACTATCCTTATCGCCACCTTTTTTGCCCATTTTTCCTATTGATAAGGTCGCGAACATTTTTCCTTTGACCTTAAACACAAACACATCGGCACCAAAAGGAAAGTCTAGCAAGGTGTGAGGTTTAGTTAATAAGTACTGTTTAGCCGTTTCAAATTCCATCTTCAAGCCTAGGCATATTACTGAAGTTGCTAGATTAGCATTGGAGGCTCACTTTTTACCAATCCCCCCAAAAAAGTACACCAGGATAACGCGACTACATTTGTGCCGACAGTAAATCATAACTCAATGAATTTCACTGTGTAGATGGAAAAACCAAAGATATGCTAGCGCTATTTTTAAACCGCTTTTAAAGTGGCCAAGTACTTCGGACTATAACCTTATGAATCCCCTACCACTTTCACAAGCTGAAACAATCATTAAACTTGCCATAGCACAAGCTCACACACTCAATGTAACCGTGAACATAGCGCTCCTTGATACAGGCGGTCATCTCATCACCTTTAAACGAATGGATGGCGTGCTACTCGGCGCAATCGATATTGCCATAAAGAAAGCATACACCGCAGCCCTATTTCAAAAACCAACCTATGAGTTAGGCCAGCGATCTCAACTAGGGGAGCCTCTATTTGGCATTGAATCGTCAAATGGAGGCTTGATCACTTTTGCAGGAGGATTACCCATCACGCTTGGTAAGCAGGATACAGATAGGCATTGTATAGGAGCAATTGGTGTATCCGGCAGTCCGGCAGCACGATTGAGAATGACCACTCTATTGCAGAGGCAGCCCTTCGACTTTAAATAAGTCACTAGCAAGTCATTCAATTATTGAATGACTTGCTACCGATATCGGTTCTACTTAGCTAAAGTTGATTGCTGCGCCTCTATAGCCTCATTAAGCTGGGCCTCAACAAAACCAGGAGAGTGTGTTGCGCCTGAAATCAGCCTATACATTGCAGGTATGACCAATAACGTCACAAAGGTCGCAAATGCCATTCCAAAGAACACCACAGTACCCACGGCAATACGACTCTCAGAGCCTGCACCGGTTGACATAATTAAAGGTACAGCGCCAATCAAGGTTGTAAAGGCTGTCATCAAAATTGGACGTAAACGACGCGCCGAAGCATCAATAATCGCCTGCTCAATTTCAAGCCCTTTATCCCTAAGTTGATTGGCAAACTCAACAATCAAGATACCGTTCTTAGTCACCATACCAATGAGCATGATCATGCCTATCTGGCTATAGATATTCAGCCCTTGTCCAGTCAAGAAAAGCCCGAGGAAACCGCCAAAGACCCCCATAGGTACGGTAAACATAACCACCATAGGGTTAATAAAGCTTTCAAACTGAGCTGCTAAAACCAGATAGGCCACTAACAGCGCTAAGCCAAATACTATGAGAACACTACTCTGGTTCTCTTTAAAGTCTTTCGACTCACCGGTGTAGCTCACTGAGATATCGCTAGGTAAGATCTCTATCGCTTTAGCATCGAGAAAATCTAATGCTTCACCTAAAGTATACCCTTCCCCTAAGTTGGCTTTTAGCGTGATCGATTTCTGTTTATTGTTATGGCTGAGTTTATGAGCCGAAGCCACCTCTTCGATATGAGTTATCGAGTCCAACGTGATCAATTCACCATTACCTGAACGCATATAGATTTGACTCAAATCCGCCATGCTATTAAAGCTATTCTCATCACCTCGTAAATAAACATCATACTCTTCACCGCGTTCAACAAAGGTGGTTTCACTGCGCCCACCTAGCATCACCTCAAGCGTTTCTGAGACCTCAGCAACACTAATACCAAGCTCAGCTGCACGTTGTCTATCAACGCTCACAACCAGCTCTGGCGTTGTCTCGGCATAGTCAAGATCCGGGCCTTCAAGTATTGGGCTATGGATAGACTCCTCTTGAAGGATCTCTGCCCACTTAAATAACTCCTTATAATCTGAGCCTCCAATCACAAACTGTACAGGCTCACTCGACTGACCTCTAAAGCCCGGTAGCATAGGGCGAACCATCACATCAGGGATCCCCTGCAATGCTTTCGCCACTATGCCAAGCGCCTGCTGGGCATTGATATCTCTATCTTCCCAATCTTCAAGCTGCATAATCACAAAGCCTGTCTGATCGCCAGCTCTACCGCCAAATGCGGGGGCTTGAATACTGAAAGATTTAATCACGCCTTGACCTAACAGTGGCATCAACTTGTCTTCTACAATATCCATATTGGCTGTCATACGATTGTAACTGGTACCTTCTGCCCCTTTGACGAAGGCAAATATCACACCTCTATCCTCTTGAGGGGCAAGTTGTGATGGCACGTTTTGCATCAAGACACCACTGCCAGCGATACATAAAATGATCACGATTGGTGCGGCAAACCTAAATTGAATTGCCTTAGCGACAGTCAGTCGATAAACGCGCTCAAGCTTGCTAAAACCGCTATCAACCCAGAGGTTAAATCGGTTCTTCTTAACGTTAGCCTTGAGGATTTTGCTGCCCAATACTGGCGTTAAGGTTAAGGCCACAATCGATGAGAAGATCACCGACATCGCCAACATAACTGAAAACTCAGTAAATAAGCGCCCTACCATACCCTCCATAAAGGAGATTGGCAGGAAGACCATTACCAATACAGCTGTCGTCGCGACAACTGCAAAACCGACTTCTCGGGTACCTTTATAGGCAGCCAACAAAGGTGGCTCTCCCTTCTCAATATGATGGAAGATATTTTCCACCACCACGATGGCATCATCCACCACGAGACCAATGGAGAGAATCAACGCCATCAGAGTCAGCAAGTTAATCGAAAAGCCGAAAAAGTTAGCCGCGATAAATGCAGAGATAAGTGATACAGGTACTGTCACAGCAGGGATAAGTGTCGCCCTTGCTTGACCAATAAAGATGTACAACACCAGCACCACTAAACCACCTGTGATAAATAACGTGTTGTAGACCTCAGTAATTGAACGGTCAATGAAAACAGTGGAGTCATAGTCCACCACCAGCTGCGTACCTTCTGGCAAAAATTGTTGAATCCGCTCAACTTCGATATGTGCAGCCTTTGCCACTTCAAGTGGGTTAGCATCAGATTGCGCAATGATACCTAAACTTAGGTTTGGCACACCGTCACTCTTAAAGGTCGAGTTTTCATTCTCGGCGCCAATAAATACCGAAGCAACATCCTTTAAATACACCGGAGTACCGTCACTCGCGGTGCGAACGACAAGGTAATCAAAGTCATCAGGATTGTTATAAAGACGGGCCGTACGCACTGTCATCACAGTGGTATCGTTTCTTACTTCACCGCCAGGTGTTTCAACATTTTCAGTTTTTAAGCTAGCGATTATATCGGCAGTGGTCACATTGCGACCCGCCATCAACTCAGGTTTGAGCTGCACATACATCACTTTATATAAGCCGCCAGAGATACTGACCGAGCTCACTCCGGTGATCAGGCTAAACCTGTCTTCTAATACACGCTGAGCATAATCGGTGAGCTGGGTTCTATCCATGACCGACGAACTCAGATTGATATAGACCGAAGGCTCACCCGAACCATTATCTTTCGAAACAATGGGATCGTCGGCTTCATCAGGCAAACGGCGCTGCGCTCTTGCAACAGCATCACGCACATCACTCACCCCTTCGGTTAAATCCCAATCGAGATCGAAGGTGATAGTAATACGTGACATACCGTTTCTTGTCACTGAGCTGATCTCATCAATACCGCTTATACCAGTGAGCTCATCCTCAAGCGCTGTAGTGATCTGACTTTCCATAATTGTTGCAGATGCACCTTCATAGGTGGTCATTACTGTCACAACTGGGTTTTCTACATCTGGCATTTCACGTACGGCTAACTTAGAGAAAGACACCGCACCAAATACACATAACAGCAGGCTTAAAACAATGGCAACAACCGGGCGTTTTACCGACACGTCAGAAATAAGCATTAAATTCTGTCTCCCTGATCGTCACTTTCCTGCTTACTGGCAGTTCTAGCATCAGTACCATCAGAAAGGTCATCGACTCTTAAGCCATCACGCATATTCACCAAGCCCTGCACGACGATTCGGTCGCCAATTGTCAGGCCGGATGTGATCATCACTTCATCCTGAATTCGCGCCCCTAGGAATACCTCTGTACGCTGGGCAAGTGCATCTTCACCAACCACATAAACAAATCGCTTAGTACCTGAGTATTCAATAGCTTGAACAGGAATAACGGGTTCTGATACCGCAGGAAAACTTAGCTTGGCAGACATCATCATACCCGGCTTTAACTTATGGGCGGCGCTATGCTCATCGTTATCAAAGTTAACTCGCACCTTAAGGTTTAAGGTCTCTTGGTTAATCCTGGGATCAATTGCTACCACATGCCCTACAAAAACATCATCCGGCCAAGCTCTATTTGTGGCAGTCACCTCCATACCAACACTCAACATAGACAGGTAGTTTTCAGGCACCTGCAGATCGACCCTCATTGAGGAAAGATCGTCTAGGGTGAATAGTTCACTGCCCGCAGTGACCATAGAACCTCGGCTGAAATCTAATAAGCCAGCAGTACCTGAAAATGGTGCTTTAATATAGTGATAATCGAGATCGGCTTGTACGAGTTCGAGCCTAGCTGTTGCGATATCTACACTGGCTTTCTGGGCATCGATTTCAGTTTGAGTGATCGCATTACGGTCAATTAACTTGAGGAACTCTCTAAGCTTACGCTTCTCATCATTTAGGTAGGCAATCGCCTCAGAAACGCTTGCCTGCGCTTTAGCATCTTCAAGTTGAATTAACAATTGACCCGCTTTGATCTCTTGATTCGCCGTCACCTTGATGGCTTTAACTTTCCCTGCAACCTCTGGGGAGATATAAACAGATTTATCAGCCTCAAGCTTACCGATTAATGAGATAGTTTGAGATAACAGATGCTGATCGACAACGCCAGTCACCACAGGTACCACTCTAGGTGCGCGGTCCGACTTGTCGCCTGGCTTTTTCGCTTGAGTAAAACTACTGAATGAAGCAACAGCTATCACAGCAAGCAGGGGGATCAATAGCAGACTTTTTTTCATTGATGAATTTCTTATATTACCAGCATGGAGAATGCTTGCTATTTTAAAGAAAAAGCAGCCTGTGTAGGGTAAAGCAGTGTAAAGCAGCGCAAATGATTAGTCATTATTGAGCGATATCTTGTAACAGAGTGCTACAACACACTGATGTGCAACACAGATAAAACCGAACAGAAACAAACCTCCAACCTAGGCAACACTCACCAACCAAGAGGATACAAAATACTCAGTTCGCTATGAGCACACTATGAGTACGCGATGACTTGAATCTTGATACCTGTTCTTTAATAATCTTGAGCATGAAGAAACACAGTTAAAGAAGAGAAAAAAATTGAAACTAATATGGGTTGAAAAGAAACAGCGAAAAGCAGTGTTCCGCTTTTATAAGCGTTTTATGCCGTATGCGCGTATCAGTCAAAAAGAGCAGGTCGCGTTATTGATTAATCACCCAGAGACATTTAGCCCAGATCAAACAATTCATGCAGATCAAATTATTGCAGGACTGAGACTTAGGCCCATTGGTGAGTTCGATCTATTACTCGGAATGCTTGTCCAACCAGAACAAAGAGGTCAGGGAGTGGGTCACCAACTCATGAGCGCCGTCTCAGATAAGCTAATCTCAGAAAAAACCTATCTGTTCGCTTTGCCACACCTAGTTGAGTTTTACCAACAGCATGGCTTTGACAATACCTCTCAAGCACCGAATGATATCGAGCAGCTTTATGAAAAATATACAAGTCAAGGCAAGGAGTTAGTCATGATGGGCTATCAAATGCCACAAGCATTACTATAATTATTCTGGTTGATATTAAAGCTTGGCTGACAAAGTTTGATTAACAGTCTAGGGTTAATCAAGGTATACCCAATCAGTTTAAGTTGTAATACCAAGCCAGTTAGTGATGTGCACGTCCTGAGCAGATAGCTAATGAGCTTGGTATAAAAATGGACAAGATTTACATGGAGCAACGAGATGACTCAAACTAACACCCGCTGGCTACCTAAATTTGCCCCACTTTTAACCGGTTTAGCTTTGAGTTTAATCACTTCATACCTAGTGACCGAATCAATCACTTCAGCACTTACGATAGGCGCCATTAACGCTGTCATTATTTTAGCGATACATTGGAACCATAGCAGGCTGACAATCAAGGATATTAACGCCATTTCAGGTGCATTATCGACCCCCGAAAATAACATAGACTTGACCCTACGCATTAATGAGCCGTCATCAGCACACTTAGCTCACCTGCAAGGCACTATAAACCAGCACTTAAGCCAATGTGAAGCAGCGGTTTTTGCAGCATCAGAGTCAGCAAGTCGCCTTATCCCTATGTCATCAGATCTTTCTGAAACCTATTTCAATATGACTCAAAAGGCCAGCCTACAATCCAGTGTCAGCTTACAAGTCGAATCATCGGTTGACCGTATGTATCAAACCTCCACTCAAGTCAATGAGCTCATAGGCACCATGACAGAAACGGCCACACGCGGTGAGTCGAGAGTCATACAGGGGCAACAGATAGTCTCTCAAACCGTTGAAGGGATACACTCACTGTCGAGCAAAATGGATGAAGCATTTATTGAACTGCAATCTCTGCAAAATAGTAGTCAACAAATAGGTTCAATTTTAGAGGTGATCACCGCCATTGCAGAGCAGACCAACCTGTTAGCCTTAAATGCAGCAATTGAAGCAGCTCGCGCGGGTGAGCAGGGACGTGGTTTCGCCGTGGTTGCCGATGAAGTGCGCAGTTTAGCTCAACGCACCCGAATATCGACCAATGAAGTGAAAACGATGATTGAGGAGATACAAGGGTCCACAGAGCAACTCTCTGAGCACATCCAAGGCAGTCATACCCAAACAGAGAACTCAGTCAAACAGGTGGAACAGGTTAATGTGGAGCTCAATGAGATTGAAGCTGTTGTTGCCGAGACTAAAGCATCTATCGATCTCATCGCTCAATCAGTCGCTTGCCAGACTCAAGCCGCTGAAGAGGTAAGAACATCAATATCGGGGATGCAAGATCTAAACAACGATGCCCTTGAGACTTCAAAAATGCATAATGTCTCTTCTGATGACCTGAAAAATTTAGGCCAAGTCGTACGAGATAAACTCGATGTATTCACAATTTCAGATAACCCTTGGCAAGAGCATAGAAGAACAATTAGACGCAAAACCAACGAGCAAGCAAATCGAACTCAGCAGTCAACGCCTGAGATAGAGCTCTTTTAGCCTTTCAGCTTATCGTCTCATTATTTTGTCATCAGGTAGCCTTCTCTGACTTCTCAATATCTTATAAGAGAAGCGCGACTTGTTTTCATCAGTGGAAGTAGGTCAAAATAGCCACCTCTCACCAAGCCATAGTAGAACTAGAATGATAGAGAAAAAAATAGCCATCTTCGTCGACGTACAGAATATCTATTATACCTGCCGTCAAGCCTATGGCCGTCAATTTAACTATCGAAAGCTATGGCAACATATCAGCCATGAAGGTGAAATAGTATTAGCGACGGCATATGCTATTCACAGAGGTGACGATGGGCAGCTAAAATTTCAAGATGCACTTAAACACATAGGTTTCGATGTAAAGCTCAAACCCTTCATTCAACGCAGTGATGGCTCAGCTAAGGGCGACTGGGATGTTGGTATTGCTATTGATGTAATGGAAGCCGCCAGTGAAGTTGACCGTATTATCTTACTTTCAGGTGACGGGGATTTCGATCTACTTATGCTTAAGGTCTATCAAAAGTATGGTGTAGACACTCAAGTTTATGGCGTGCCAGCACTAACTGCTAAATCACTTATTGATGCGAGCTGTCAGTTTATTGAAATAGATAACAGTTTATTGCTTTAACCCAAAAGAACACTAACAGACTAAAAATCAGCAACTTAAATATAAAACCTAATAATCGATGTCCGCCAAACACAAAAAAGTTAACTTTATTTATCAGCTAAGCTGAACTTTTCTTGAAATAGTGACTCTGACTATATGTAACAAGTTAAGCGTAACTTGTTTTAGTTTTCATCATGGTTCATCACCTCCCTATTCGAGGGCTCAATGAGTTCTCAACTGATAGATAAGTGAGTTTGCTAGCGCTATACCGCATATCGATTCAGACATTTATTCTTTTATAGAATTTTATGGCACCTCATTGAGGTGCCATTTTTTTATCTTTAATCTAAGCTTATGCTTTTATCTAGCTGTACCACAATTGAGGGGTGGTAGCCTTGTCTAGCCTTGCTGTATATCTCTTTTATCTCACTTTCATAGCCAGCAACTTGCAGCTCTGAATATAGCGGTCTAACAAATTTACCCCGCCCGATCTGAATGAGGTAATCACTTAACGCGGGTAAGACTGGATCATAGTGATTGCGAATAGCGACCCGAAACCAGTCACAAGCAATCTCAGCGTTGGTCGATTGCGTCAGGCTAAAGCATTCATCTAATTCCATCAGTTGAACCTGACTCAACACCTCAGGTAACGAGTTCAAGAAATATTGCCAATGATGAACTCGCCACGCTTGCGTACTAAGCTCACTCGCCACAGCGCCATCGAGCCAAGCGGCTAACGCGGCATCGACTTTATCTAAGCTGTTGGATACCGGAGCCTTAAACCAATCGGGCATACCGCAACCATAGACCCACTCAAGCAATTCAGCCTCAATGATACAGTCAGCATGGTCTATAAGTAGTGTTTGCTTAGCGTATTCTATAAACTTTTCTGTGGTTATCGCTTCAAAAGCAAAGTGCTGCACATAGCGATAAAGGAATTTATCGAATGATTGACGCCCTAATCTGCGCTCTAAATCGTGCACAAACATAGATGCCTTGTCATAGGTGAAACGATTGAACGCATCATTTGGGTCTTGTGTTTGTACATTCGCAGGTAAGTTTTGCTCGCTAAGCTCAGTTGTCCCCAGCTCCTCTCTTAAACGTCCATACTCTAAAACGACTTCGAGTTCAGCTTGCTCTTTGCCAAATACCGCCTCAACAATACGGTTTGTAAAGTAAGTCGTGAAACCTTCATTAAGCCAGAGATCGCGCCAAGTCGCGTTACTAACCAAGTTTCCAGTCCAAGAGTGTGCCAGCTCATGAGCCACAGTAGACACTAAGCTTTTATCTCCAGCAATAAGTGTTGGAGTAATGAAAGCTAAACGAGGATTTTCCATTCCACCAAAGGGAAAGCTTGGCGGTAGCACTATCATGTCATAACGGCCCCAGGGATAAGGGCCAAGTAGAGATTCTGCAATCTCAACCATCTTCTCGGTATCTTCAAACTCTTTCACTGCAGCCTGTAAAACCTCAGGCTCAGCATAAACTCCTGTCCTCTCACCTATTTTGCCAAAAGCAAGATCCCCTACTGCGATTGCCATCAAATGAGTTGGCATTGGCTTTTCCATTGAGAAAGAAAACTCGCCATTTAAACTTGCAGAAGAGTCATTCATCGCGCTCATTACAGCCCGCATCCCAACAGGTGCAGTAACTTTAGCGTTAAAGGTTATTCTTGCTTTGGGACTATCTTGCAGCGGGATCCAGCTTCTAGCATTTACAGGTTGAGATTGGCTAAAAAGAAACGGCTGTGATTTCCCACTGGTTTGCTCTGGTGATAACCACTGTAGCCCTTGAGCCCCTGTTGTGGTTTGGTATTGTACCTTGACACTTTTGCACTGCTCTACAAGTGATATATTGAGCCTTTCACCTAAAATATCATCTCGCTTATCGATATTAAATTTAAGCTGCCTTCCCTTGTCATCTTCAACATTAAAAATATTGAGTTCACGTAAGTCTAGGTATAAATCAAGACAGTTTGAGTTGATAAAATCTAATGCCAGCTCCGCAATACCTGATAATTTTTTACTCTCAAAATCAACGCTTAAATCTAAATCTAAATGTGTAACTCTTATCTCATCGACATTAGCAAACGAATGATAGTCGTGATTATTATCCCATTGGTTCGACACAGCATCTTCCTTTTAACACTTTGATATTTGATTGTTCGGCATGAATAGACATTGATACCGATAGAGATTGATAACTTAGCCATTAATAGCGTTAATCTTAGCGACAGCACACTCACTTGTCATCGAAATTGACTTCATTTAGCTAAGATGAAACACTTGGGAATATTGTATACAAAAACAAATATTGAGGAAACACGCTTTGAAAACCTATCAATTACTGCCTATAACTGGATTATTATGTTTAGCTTCAACAGCAACGCAAGCAGAGCAAGTAGCAGGTATTTCAGAGGTACTCTCTCAAAGCCATGCCTGCAGTGATACGATTGTTATTCGCTCCCAAGCGCTAACCCCTAAGCAGGTCACAGATGCTTGCCAGTTACTCAGTAAGCAGGAAGCTAAGTTTCACCAGTTATTTGGTACAAAAGGTAAACCTGTAGCTAACGACAACAATGTCAGCATGCGCGCCAATGTCTACCATACACGAGAAGACTACGTGCAGTATGTAACCGCTCACTTCAATGTACCTAGTGATAACGGCGGTATGTTCTTAGAAGGCTTCCCCGATCAACCAGGTAATCAGGCTGAATTTGTCGCTTATGAGAAAAAAGGCCAAATTTGGAATTTAGCTCACGAATACGTGCACTACCTCGATGGGCATTTCAATCTATACGGTGATTTCTGTGCTTCGCTACATGACTCCCACAGCGCGCCAGAGTATTGCCCCAAGCCCGCACCACTATTACCTCACTTAGTTTGGTGGAGCGAAGGTTTAGGTGAATATATCTCTCAAGGCGACGACAACCCTAAAGCTATCGAACTGGCAAAGCAGTCTCTCGCCGAAAACAAAAGCTACCCGTTAAGTGAACTGTTCGATACGAGTTATGAGATCAATGGCGGAACAGACAGAGTCTATCGTTGGGGCTATTTAGCCGTACGCTTTATGATGGAAAATCATAAAGACAAAATTGATAACATGCTTAGCTTCACTCGCAAAGGAGACTACCCAAGATACCAAGCGCTTATTAAGGTGTGGGGAACTGACATGGATAAAGAGTTTAAGGCTTGGTTGATAGAGTTAACCCCGTAGTTTGAGCAAACTTTTTAAAATAAAAATAACTATTTTTAGTTTTTAGGTGAACTTTTCCAAACTTTGGGACTCTGACTATATGAACCGAATATTTAGCTTCTGTTTATACCTAATGTTTAATGAACGTTTAGCGTTAAACCGAAGTTGTTTTCACTGTTCATCATCACTCCCTTTTAGATAGTTTCTAGCGCAACTATCCACCCTATTCCGAATTGGAACTTGTAGCGACCTGATTAGGTCGCTTTTTTTTGCCTGGATTTTAAGGAAACGATAGGATTAAGACAAAGAAATCTTAGGCGCTGCCTAACAACAGGCAAGAAAAACGTACGAAAACCAAGATCAAAAAAGGCCTCAATTGAGGCCTTTTTACAGGTCGAGCTAAGAGGGTTACAGACGGATACCGGCTTTCTGTAAATCTTTAGCTGTCACAGAGCGTGGCAATGGTACATAACCATCTTTCTCAACAATCTGCTGACCTTGCTTAGACAGAGCAAACTTCAAGAATTCGCGGTCCATTGGAGATAGCTCCTTGTTCGGGTGCTTGTTCACATACACATAAAGGTAACGTGAAAGTGGGTAAGTACCACTTGCAGCATTGGCAGCACTTGCTTCGATATACTTAGTACCCTTCTTTGAGATAGCAACCGCTTTAACACCTGCAGTCTTATAACCAATACCAGAGTAACCGATAGCATTCAGTGATTGAGATACAGACTGAACCACTGAAGCTGAACCTGGCTGCTCATTCACATTGGCTTTGAAGTCACCTTTACATAGGCCCTTCTTCTTAAAGTAGCCATATGTACCAGATACTGAGTTACGGCCGTAAAGCTGCACGTCACGAGCAGACCAACCACCTTCTAGTCCAAGGTCACCCCAACGCTTCACATCGCTGCCACCACATTTGTGGGTTGCAGAGAAAATCCCATCTATCTGCTCAATGCTCAAGCCTTTAATCGGGTTATCTTTATGTACAAATACTGCTAACGCATCAATAGCAACGCGAATCGCTGTTGGCTGGTAGCCATAATGCTTCTCAAATGCTTCAATTTCATTAGGCTTCATTTTACGGCTCATTGGACCGAACTGAGAAGTACCTTCAGTCAATGCTGGTGGCGCAGTAGAAGAGCCAGCAGCTTGAATTTGAATGTTCACATTCGGGTACATCTCTTTAAACTCTTCAGCCCACAGAGTCATCATGTTGGCCAATGTATCTGAGCCAACAGAAGAGAGGTTACCCGATACACCACTTGTTTTTTCATAAACAGGAAGTGTCTGATCGATTGCAGCCATTGATGCTGCAGAGAATACACTAGCGGCTGTTAAACTAACCGCGCCGACAAGCTGTTTCAGTTTCATTCTTTGCTCCAGTGTTAAGCGTACTTGCTCATTAATTGAGTTAACATTTAAGTTGCAGCCAGTATCTGTTTCTATGATGACAAGTCTATTACTCGGACATGACACTTAGATGACAATCGTCATATTCAGTCATTTTTTAATGCTAGTTTAAGTAAAAGGTATTAAGGATTATCTATGCTTTGCGATATCTAAAAGTAAAAAAGCAGACCTCAGTCTGCTTTTCACCCAATACTAAGTAACTTTATTTTATCTAGGTTGAGTGGCCGCTACCTTCAATAAGGTTACTGGGAATAACAAAGCTAAAGGTACTGCCTTTACCAAGTTCACTTTCTATCATTAACTCACTCTGATGGTTACTAAGCGCATGTTTAGTGATGGCAAGCCCAAGCCCTGTACCACCTCTTTGCCTCGTTCTGGCACTATCGACTCGATAAAATCGCTCTGTTAACCTACTAATGTGTTGCTGGGCAATACCATCACCACTATCAGTAACACTAAAACGGCCACCAGCTGCCACTCTTTTCCAGCTAACACTGATATCTCCACCAGGCTCTGTATAGCGAATCGCATTCGAGATAAGGTTAGAGCAAGCGCTCCTAAGCTCAAGCTCATTACCATAGAGGTGAACATTAGCCACACAATCAAAGCTTAGGTGATAACCCCCTTGTGATAGGGCGTTCGCTTCCTCTTTTAAAACCTCAAAGAGATGATCCATATTGATGGTATTTTCTACATTTAATTCGGTCGAATCCTCTATCCTTGAAAGTATTAATAACTGCTCAACCATAGATCTCATACGGTTTGTTTGCTGCTGCATCTGCTGCATCGCTTTAATGTTAGGTGAACCTGGCTCAGCCATCCCCTGCATCATCTCCAAGTAGCCCTGCAGTACCGTCAGTGGGGTTTTCAGTTCATGCGAGACATTCGCAACAAAGTCTTTGCGCATCCCCTCTAGCTGTCTCACACGGGTGATATCTCTGGCAATAAGAAGAAATTGTCCCGTACCATAGCCCATAATACGGATCTCAAGAACACGTCCTTCAGACAAGGGAGAGGCTAACTCTAGCGGCTCTTGATAAGCTGCCTTTTTGAGGTAATTAGAAAAGTCAGGATGACGCAGTAAATTATCGATACGTTGGCCGCTATCAAGAGGCCAAACAAAACCCAGTAGCAGTTGGGCTAACTTATTACACCAGATAATATTGTGTTCAGAATCTAATACTACAGCGGCATCGGGAAGTGCTTCAGCGCCCTGCCTAAATCGACCAAGTAAAAAAGCTAATTGAGAAACGCGTTTACGGTTTTTACCCTGAAGACGATAGATCCCATTGAAGACCCCTTCCCAACTGCCTTTACCATTGGGCGGTGTTAATCGCCTATCACGCCATAGCCAGAAGTTAAGTCTTGAAAGCTGACGATAATGCCAAATAAGCAGTGCGATTGCGCCAATGAGCAAAACCAGAACCACTTCACCTAGAAGTAACCCTAGCACCATACAAAGCAGTAGGTAGGTGACTAGCCGAGATAGCAGTCGATAACCCGAATATGAATCAAACATAAGAGTAGTTTCGAAACCATAGGTAAGAGACGGGCACAAGATAACCTAAATTAGATCTCATGCCTAACTGTATCTTATGCCTAGCACTGTAAATACGAGTTATTGCCTCGTCGAGAATCGGTAACCTGCACCACGCACAGTTTGTATCAATCTGTCATGCTCAGAAGGCTCAATGGCTTTGCGTAAACGCCTTATATGCACATCCACTGTTCTATCTTCAACATAAACATTGGTGCCCCACACATTATCGAGTAACTGCTCGCGGCTATAGACTCGCTCAGGATGGGTCATAAAGAAGTGCAGTAACCTAAATTCAGTCGGCCCCATCTCTAGCACCTTCTCACCCACCGTCACTCTGTGACTAATAGGGTCGAGTAGCAGCCCTTGTACATCTATCGGCTCTTCAAGACTTGTTGGCGAGCTACGGCGCATCACAGCTTTAATTCTTGCAACTAGTTCCTTGGGCGAAAAAGGCTTAGTGATATAATCATCTGCCCCAACTTCAAGACCTCGAACCTTATCCTCCTCCTCACCACGTGCTGTAAGCATGATGATAGGGATCTGTCGAGTAAACTCATCTTGACGTAAACGCTTAGCTAGCCCTATACCGCTGCCACCAGGAAACATCCAGTCTAATAAAATAAGATCGGGATAAGGCTCCGATATCATGTCTAGTGCAGAGTCAAAATCTTCAGCGGAAGTCGTGGTAAAACCATGTTGCTCTAAAACAAAGGTCAGCATCTCTCGGATAGCCAACTCATCTTCAACAATTAATATCTTAGCAGTCATATGCAATCTTCTGTCAGTGAATGTTCACGCTTCTATTATTGGTCAGTTTTATTACAAAATTATGATCAGCCAGGGTTATATTGTCATAAAGTTCAATTTGTTGTCATAAAACTTATCTATTTGTGTGAAAAGCAGACACAAAAAAGGAGGCCTAAGCCTCCCTTTTATCTAGTTGTTCGTTAATTAGAACAATTAGAACTTATGTTCTAGACCAAGACCGATGAAGTTATCATCTTCAGTTTTGCTTTCATAAGAGCGGCTAGAGTAGAAGGCAAATAGTTTAGTTGGCTTACCTAACTTATAATCACCACCGACTGACCATGAATCGCCCTTCTCTTCCATATCTTGGAACTGTGCTTTAAGTACGATAGCATCGATAGTGTATGCAGCACTTACTAAGTAACCTGAATAGCTATCACCGTCAAATGGGTTAACAACCCCCTCTTCGTCGTAAGCATAAACTTTCTCTTCCTGCTGGTACATAGCGCCTAGCTTGAAGCCTGCAAGCTTACCTTGAACCGTAGCACGAGCGACTTGGTAACCTTTTACATCTGAGTCATAAGCAATAGAAGCATAGATAGGAGACTTCTTAAGCCCTGAATCACCATACATAGCCGCTAAGCTGTATCCATCTTGCTCAAGCTGATCGCTATCACCACTTGCAGCATAGGTCGCTCCAAACTTAAAGCCACTCAAAGATGGAGTCACATAAGTTGCAGTCTGGGCTAAGCGGTTTTCACCTTTAAATAGGTTCTTAAGATCACCAGAAAGGTCATTGAACTGATCCACCTTGCCTTGTGATTTCTTAAGCATTGTATCGTTACGACCAACAGAGACTTCACCGAAGTTACCTCTTAGGCCTACAAATTGATTACGCGCTTTGAAGTTTTCTTTCGAGTCATCACCAGTATCAACTTCATACTCCACGGTATAAAAAGCTTCTAGCGAGCTGCTTAGCTCAAACGCCCCCTTTACACCGAAACGTGACGCATTGCTTTGAATCGTTGTCTCAGACTCACCCTGAATATCATTAGATTGAGCGGTAACATTCAACTTACCGTAGACAGTGAGAGGATCTGCAGCATGTGCAGAAGCTAAAGTGGCAGTAGCAAGCGCAGAAGCTAGTAGAGTTTTGCAAAAAACGTTCATCATTTAATCCTTTCGACGTATCTGTTCGTCTTGGTTATTGGTTTGGACGGCCGAAAGTTTGCAGCGTTTACGTTGCAGTTTTATTTCAATAAAACTCCATTTTTTTTACAAGATGAAATATAGCGAGGTAAATAACTGGCAAAGCCTTATACAGCAGGCAATAGAGAGGGCCAACATGATTAATGACAGTTTTGTGAATTATCAAAACACAAGCAAACCAGATACACTTTTTCGGGTTTACCAGAGACTGACAATGTCTTACACTGCGGCTTCATTTTTTTGATTGAGCACTTATTATGTGGTTTAAAAACCTGACTGTTTATCGTTTTAATAAACCTTTCTCTGTCGATACAGAGGCTCTTGAAAAGTCATTGGAAGATTTCACATTCTCTCCATGCTCAAGCCAAGACATCAGTAAGTTTGGCTTCTCTAATGCCTTAGGCAAACAGGGTCAAACATTAGTGCACAGCGCCAGTGAAAGGCATTTAATCTGTGCGACTAAAGAGGAAAAAATCCTTCCGTCACAAGTCGTAAAAGAAGCGCTTGAAGAAAAAGTAGCGCAAATTGAGGCTGAAGAAGATCGTAAATTGGCGAAAAAAGAGAAAGATGCACTAAAAGATGAGATAACCATCACCTTGTTGCCTAGAGCTTTCTCAAGACGTAGCCAGATCCGCGCACTTATCATTCCTGAAATCGAAATGATTTTGGTCGATAGCTCTAGTGCCGCTAAATCTGAAGAGTTGTTAGCCCTTTTACGTAAGGCTCTCGGTTCACTGCCAATCATTCCACTGAGCTTTAAAACGCCTATCGAAACTCAGTTAACTGACTGGGTGAAGACCAACTCGACGCCAGCACCTTTCGAAATGCAAGATGAAGCTGAGTTCAAGTCTGATTCTGATGAGGGCGGTATCGTACGCTTCAAACAGCAAGATCTGACCGAAGATGAAGTACTCGCACATATCGAAGTCGGTAAGCAAGTACATAAACTGGCCCTTCATTTCGGTCAATCCATTGCATTCCTACTGCAGTCTGACGCAGGGATTAAACGCCTTAAGTTCTCAGAAGAGTTCAGAGCGGGCAATGATGAAGTAGGCACAGAAGATCCAATGGCTAGGCTCGATGCGGACTTTGCTTTAATGGGTAGTGAATTGATTGCCTTAATGAACGCATTAGTCGAAGTACTAGGTGGACTAGAAGAGAGTATCTAATACCAATCGGTATAAAGATGTGGCCATTCAGCGAGAGTTTAGTGCTTGTGAGACAAGGCAACGAGTGAAAGACATAGTTATTCTACGTTTAAGCTCGTTAACACTGTATCAGAAGCACTAAAACTCGCCTTTTAGGAGTTTTTTTGGCAACCTACTTCTATTTTGAATAAGCTCAAAAGGGATCACCATTCCCTCACTCATTCGCCTTAAATTATGCCGCCAAAAATAACTCTGAACTGACCACTTTCTTATACTGATTGGTATAAACTCCCTTTGAATCTATGACAAAAATGCCGCTAACAGCAGAAGTTGTTAGCGGCATTTTTATTTGAGTATTAGCCAAATCAGCTATCAGCTACCCGGTTTTAGCTTTCCATGCTTATCAAAAGGCCAATCAACCCCTGACCAAGCTTTGAAAAAGGCTTTCTGGCTGCGCTTCGGTTTCTTTACACTGACAAGTTTTAGTTTGCCACTTTGTTGCTCGCCAAGTTTAAGTGTGACCTCTTTAAGTCTATCGTCACTAAACAAGCTCACTTTGATCTCTGCGCCGGGCTGAAAATCGTTTAACCTGGCTTTAAAATCTTTAGCAGTAACCTTCAAGCCATTGATTGCAACAATTTCATCGCCAAGAACTATGCCCGCATTCCAAGCTGGGCCATCCCGTAACACCTCACTCAATATGAGTGAATTGTGACTAATCTTCATACCTGCAAAGGCCTGTAACTTGGAGTCTTCACCATAACTGATCATTAAACCCGCTTGCTTTAACAAGGCCTGGAAATCAAGGCTTAATGGCGAGTTAACATGAGTCTGCCACCATTGCTCATAGCTCTCCCCAGTCAGCTGACTAAGAATAGCTTTGACATCAGAAACAGTATAACCCACTGGGATCTTGTGATTTTTATACAGTAAGCGATGTACATCTCTGTATGAATGATCAAGTCCTGTATCATCCAACAGTTGAAAATCTAACGCTAATGAAGCTAGAAAACCTTCTGAATAGATATTGGCACTATGGTTAATCGCATAATCGCCTCCAGTACTCGCCCATTTATTTTCACTGGCTTCACTCACTGATTGCACTTCGCGCCCTGGCGTTTTCTCATTTCTAGCAATACGTTTTGCAAGGTCATCTAGAAATTCTTTAGCGGTAATGACACCAGCTCTTAGTAACAACTGGCTTTGAAAATAGCTTGTAGAACCTTCTGCAATCCATAGCAGTTCTGACATGTTTTCGTCTTGATAATTGTATGGAACCAAACCTTGAGGACGATAAGCCTTCACATTCCAAGTATGGATAAACTCATGAGATGCCGTTTTGATAAAGCCAAGGTAATCCTCTCTCTCACGATAACTAAAGCGCGGACGTTGAATGACTGTAGAGTTGAGGTGCTCGGTCGCACCACTGGCACCACTCGTCGCATGGACCATGTAAACATAACGTTCAAAAGGATAACCATCCCATATAGCTTCAGCCTGACCGCTCAATTTAGTCAGATCGGTAACCATCTGTTCAACATCATAATTTCCTTCCCCCCAAATAACCAATTCATAATCAAGGCCATTTGATGAGAACGTTTTGTGGTGACTGATCCCTGTTTCAATAGGAGAGTCGACTAACTGATCGTAATTTTCTCCTACAAATGAGTGAGCCGTTTCACCGGGCTCCATTCCTGAATAACTTTTCCAGTTCTCAGGTACCGCTAACTCAACTTTGACTTCATGCTCCCTAAACTCAGGGCTATAAATCATACTGCCACTGGCATCTAAAAAGGCATGAGTAGCATCAATATGCCCGACTCTTTGACCTAATTGATTGGCATATAGTTGGTAGGTAACAGTAACAGCAGAAGGTTTAGTGAGTGCTATTGTCCATTCACCACTCGCTGTGCGAGTAACTTCAAGCGGCTGCCCATCTTGATCATTGGCACTAAAAAAACGAATACCATCAGCGAGTGGTAACACTTGATACTTACCTGTTCGCCACACAGGTAAGTTCACTGTTAACGCTTTAGAGTCTGACTTTGGGAAATCAACAACAAGTTGAGCTAAATGGTGCTGGGAGTCAGTAAGATCAATTTGATAATTAACACCCGCTAAAGTAGCAGATGAAAATAAAGTACAAAAAGTTAAAATCAATGGGACTACAGGTTTCACTCTTGATTCCTTCTGTTATGATTGTTAGTTATTTTTATAGTGTAAGCGAGAGTATATCTCTATTTCTAATCTTCATCATCACGAACAGCTAATGCATTGGTAACATAAAGTTTTGTCGATAAACAAATCTAACTTACTGTTAAATGTGAATGTTGGAATGGGATAGGGCTAAGTTAACACTCAACAAAATCGAGATAGGCTGACTTTAACAACAAGCGTCTACTTGGATAAATTTACAGCATTGACCCAAGGTCCCTTAAAGAGGGCAAGGTATTCACTTTTTATGCGTATGATTTTCTTATCATTGATTTTAATCTTTTTGTTATCAGCGTCTTCGGTAAATGCCCAAGATCAGCTGGCACTTGAAATTAAGATAAAAGAGACACCGATACTCGTGTTTAACGAGTTACAAGACGCCATCTCTCTGCCCGTATCGGCAAACAGTCTTGATGAGTTTGAAGCCATTGCCAGCGAACAAGGCTACCTTGCTGATGAGTTAAAGCAGAAACTTCAAACGCTGACTAGGCTTTATCTTAATCCAAGTATCAAGCATAAGGATAAGTATAATAAAGCTGAGTCATTAATGGCCCTACTTGAGTCGATTAGCATTAATGCATATGACACTGGCTACCTTCAAATGCTAAAAGGGAGATACATAGCAAGAAGCCAGAACAAGTATCAGCAAGCCCTACCTCACTATATTCAAGCCTTGAATTTGATTGAAAATGAAAAGGGCCTGAAGTCGCAATTATTAAAGCAACTTAGCCACTTTCACCTCGGAGAACTACACCGTATTCTTCATCAAAGTAAGCCTGCTCAAGTACACTTAAAGCTGTACCGAGATGCAACTTATCAATTAGGAAACACCTACTTAATTGCTCATGCCGAAGCGACGCTAGGTAAGTACTATAACAAGCAAGACCAGCTGTCTTTAGCTTTACAACATTATGGCGAAGCACTACGACTTTCCAATCAATTGGAGAAACCGCTGCTAAAAGCTGATATGCAATTACAACTTGCCCGCGTTTATCGTGACCTTGAGTCGTGGGAGGAAGCACTTCAATATGCCCATGAAGCTGACAAAGGTTTTAAAGCGCTAAATTTAGATAGATTGCGTTCTCATTGCATGACTGTAATGGCCATGGTTCATGCGAATCAGGGACTCTGGAATCAAGCAATTGATTATTACCTTAACGCTCAACAGCTCGATTACAATGATCAGAACTTCCTAGCTCAAGCGCTCAATTATCATAACTTGGGTGAAGCCCACTTTAAAAATGGTAATAGCAAAACTGCTTTTGAGTTCCTATTTAAATCCAATGCCATTTTTCACTCAAGAAACAGCAAGCATTACCTTGTCTATAACGACCTCTTAATTGCCGAAGTAGCAGTTGCACAGAAGGACTGGCCATTAGCAGATAAGCACAGTGCATTAGCCCTAGAAAATGCTGAAAACCTACAACTTCTGGATGTTCAAATTGAGGCTCTGCAATATCAAGCAGAGATAAAAAAAGGGCTTAAACAGTACGAAGAGGCCTTCAGTATTTTAGATAAACTGCTCACCTTAAGTTTATCCACTCCGCAAAAGGCCGATGATAAAGTTAACAACACAGCGTCAATATTAGCCGAGCAAAAGCTAAAACTTGAGATAACCAATTTACTAGAGAAACAAGACACCTTAAATTTTCAGCTGGGTCGCTCTAGAGTTATTTTAATTACCGCCATTATTTTTCTGTTACTCGTGTCACTCGTGAGTATCAACCAATGGCGAAGAAAAAATGCCTTAGCCTTAAACTTAACTATAGCTAATCAAGACAAGCTCATTGAACCCGTTAGTCGCTTACCTGGATATAGAGGATTTATTGATGAGCTAAACGCTAGCCATAACCCTCCAAGCGCCGTAGCCCTTGTTTCTTTAACCGGACAATTAAATGCTGACCTCGCTCAAGGGATTCAATGTAATAGCAATATGAACCAGCTACAACTCGAAGCCCTTAAGTCTTGTACTTCAGGTAATGCCTACTTAATAAGGCCAGGGTTATTTATCCTCACCTTAATAGAACAGATCACCGGTGAAGCATTACTCAGTCAGTGCCGCGAAGCCATCGACCGTGATTATGGTGATACGCAGCTACATATAGGGCTGTTGCCATTGCCACTCTTGATGGACCCTGAGATACGGCTCTCTACTGAGGTCCATTATGGCGCCGCACAATTAACCTTAGCTGCAGCAATGAGCCTTGGCGACGATAAAGATTATTACGTCTCAATTAAAGCGCTAAATTTTGCCCCCTCCGCAATATTTTCAACGCCTTTATATCTACACCTTGAAAAGGGAATTGTAAGAGGCTTACTTAAGGTTGAAACAAACGGCGTTAAAGATGAAATTCAATGGCCAAGATGGAAGAGCCATGAAAATATCGAGATTTCATGATTAACATCTGCAATATCCTCAATAAATAGGATTTTATGTGAAATGAGATTTGCACTCCAAAGGGATTGCTATAACATTAGATGTACTAAGTGCATTTGATATTTTACTTTGCCTTGAAGAAGTAGGACACGGTTAATGAAGGATTCGATGGCAAACAGCTCGCAACTCAATTTATTAAAGCAAAAACTGCATTCAGCGAGAGTAGCGCTTGAGAGCATGAATGATGACAAAAATGATAAACTGCAAACACTACTGCAGTTCATTGCTCATCTCAGTCTTGCCTGTAAAGGGCAAAATATCGAGCTCGATAATAAGCTGGCCAAATTAAGACATCAGTTTACCAATTTTGAAAGTATTGATGATGCATTGCCTGAGTTAGTTGAGGTTGAACAACTTCTAAAACAGCAGTATAACCATGTCATGGTTCAGCTAGAAGATAGCAGAGCTAGCCTTTCCCGTGTAATAAGACAAATTCAAAGAGTTGATTCCGCTCCTGAGCAAGTGCGAAAGGAGATCAACTATTTCAAGAAAGATCTTTCTAAACCTTTCCACACCTTTTGGGACTATATTCCCAAAGTAGAAAAGCTCGTTGGCTTTTACGAAAGTATCCTAGAGGAGCAACTTTCTCAGGGTGACAAACTCGTCGTTCTCCCTAAACATCGACAGCTCGCCCATGAGTTAGCCCAGATGATCTCTGAAATCGAATTCAGAAAAGATCAACGTGACAGAATTCTCGTCATAAAAGAGGGGCTGTCTGATGATATCGAAATCGACAACCTTATCGATGCATACCAAACTGTGCTCTCACTGCTGCTAGACAATATCGCAAGAGAAAAATCAGCTTCACAAGAGTTTCTCTTTGCACTAAATGATGCTCTATCTGCAGTTAGAGAGGTCGTCAGCGACTCTTATAACAATAATCATCGTAGCTTCCAGCTTAAAAAACAGCTCAATAGAGAGATAAATAACAGTGTCGATAACGTGGGTGAAGCAATAATAGATATTGACGATATCCATAGCCTTAAATCTCAGGTGACAGAACAACTTGCTTCAATACGTGCCGCTTTAGGTCGAAAAGAAGCCCTTGAAGAGCGTGAACAAGCGATATTGCGTAAATCAATGGAAACCATGCGTGAAGAGTTAAACTCCCTTAGTAAAGAGGCTGATACCTATAAAGAACGCCTATTTGAACAGCAAAAGCTCAACCTGCTTGATACCTTAACTCAACTGCCTAATAGAGCTGCACTTGAAGAGAGAATGGAGCAGGAATTTAGAAATTTTCAGCGCCATAAACAACCTTTATGGGTTGCTGTTGCAGATATTGATCACTTTAAAAATATCAACGACAGTTTTGGTCATAGCACCGGCGATAAAACACTCCAAGTGATTGCCATGGCACTCAAGAACTCCCTGAGAGACACTGAATTTGTGGCACGTTATGGTGGGGAGGAATTTGTATTAATTATCCCTGATGTAAATGCAACTGATATTGACCAACTTTTAAACAGAGTAAGAGAAAAAGTAAAAAGTATCCCCTTTAAGTTTAAAAATCAGAGAATTACAGTTACAGTATCTATAGGTGCAGCACAAATTATCAATAACGAGCTCATTAACGAAACTTTTGACCGAGCTGACGCTGCCCTTTATCGTGCAAAACATGAAAGCAGAGACAGAGTTATCATTGACGTGTAGCCTATACCTGTAACACTCTTATATCTATCGATAGGCGGCATCGATTTATTGATGCCAAGCAAGCACATCATTGCACTCCAGTCACAGCTAAGGAGTTTATATGATTGTAAAAGTCAGCCCTAAAGGAAGCATGGATCAGCTTTCGCAACTTGAAGTCGACCGTCTGAAACAAAGTTCAAAAAGTGAACTTTACCAACTTTACCGCAGCTGCTCCCTCGCAGTACTGGCCTCAGGGCTTCAAAGTGATAATGCGGAAAACCTTTTCGAACAATTCACTGATTTTAATATTAAAGTACTACGCCGCGAGCGAGGCATTAAGATTGAACTCTCCAATCCACCAGAAGCCGCTTTTGTTGACGGAAAAATAATTCGTGGCCTTCAGGAACACCTTTTCGCAGTGCTAAGAGATATCGTCTACATCAGTGATAAATACGATAATCTCAAACATATTAACCTGACAAACTCGAGCCATATCACCAATGTCGTCTTCGATATATTACGTAATGGTCATGTGATCCCCCTTGAAGAGCCTTGTATTGTTGTCTGTTGGGGCGGCCACAGTATTAACAGTACTGAGTATCAATATACTCGAGAAGTAGGCTATGAATTGGGACTAAGAGAGCTCAATATCTGTACCGGTTGTGGGCCCGGCGCGATGGAAGGCCCAATGAAAGGTGCCACTATAGGTCATGCTAAACAACGTATCAGCCAAGCTCGATATATTGGTTTGACTGAGCCCAGTATTATTGCTGCTGAGCCGCCAAACCAGATAGTCAACGAGCTTGTTATTCTGCCTGATATTGAAAAACGTTTAGAAGCCTTTGTACGCTTAGGCCATGGTATTGTTATTTTCCCAGGTGGTGCAGGCACGGCAGAGGAGCTGCTCTACCTATTAGGGATATTACTCAATAAAGAAAATGAAGCGATCCCCTTTCCTCTCGTCTTAACAGGGCCTAAGGAGAGTGCTGAATACTTTACAAAAATCGATGAGTTTATTGGTGCTACTTTAGGCCAAGAAGCTCAAGATAAGTATGAAATTATCATCGACGACCCAGTTCGCGTCGCTCGAGTCATGAGCCATGGCATCGATGTGATCAAGGACTACCGGAAGACAACAGGTGATTCTTATCAATATAACTGGTCATTGAAAATCGAACCTGAATTTCAACTGCCTTTTAATCCAACACATGAGATGATGAGTAGTCTCAATTTACATTTTCAGGACAACAAAGCCGAGCTTGCTGCTAACTTGCGTAAAGCCTTCTCAGGAATTGTTGCTGGCAATGTAAAAATGGAAACAATCAAAAGCGTAAAGCAACATGGGCCATTTGAGATTAAGGGAGACCCTGATTTGATGGCTATGATGGATAAGCTCTTAAGTGCTTTTGTTAAACAACAAAGAATGAAGTTACCAGGCAGTGAATATACGCCCTGTTATAAAATAGACAATTAAGCTCAACCTTCTACTATCAGAGACCCCTTGTTGGTCTCTGATGGTCTTTCTATCACCATTACATAAAATTAAAAAAACAATAAACCTGATGAACACATTTTTGATTATTGACGGCCTTAATTTGGTACGTCGTATCCATGCAGCTCAGCCTAATGAAGATGATATTTCAGGGCTTGATGTGAGAGTCTCTTCGGCTTGTAAAAAACTACTGCAATACCATCAGCCGACTCACGCAGCAATTGTTTGGGATGGCGATGAGATCTCATGGCGAAAAACACTATTTGAAGATTATAAGAAGGGCCGTAAACCTATGCCCCAAGCGCTATCTCGCTACCTACCAGAGCTTAAAATTAAACTCACTGAGATAGATATCAACTCACTTGATGCAGACTCTGAAGCCGACGATGTTATTGCTACACTGGCGACTAAACTGGCTATCAGTGGCGGCCAAGCTATCATAGTCTCAACCGACAAAGGCTTTACTCAACTCAATCACCCCAATATAAAAAGATGGGATCACTTCAATCAGTCATATCTCACTATTGAAGAGAGAGAGAGTAAGCTGGGTGTACAGCATTCTCAGTTTATTGATTACTTAGCCTTAGCTGGAGACAGTGGTAATAAAATCCCTGGCGTACCAGGAATAGGGCCAAAGTCAGCAATTGAACTGTTAAAGATATTTCGCTCCCTTGCCAATATATATAGCTCAATTGACAAGGTAGGTGCTAAGCAAGCAAAGAAGCTCGAGTCAGGTAAGCAGATGGCTCGCTTAAGCTACAAATTAGTGCAGCTACAAACGGATATGCCTCTTAAAGCAAATTTGAGTCAGTTTCGATTACCTGTGTAGTTAAGTACTTTGACACAAAATGTAAACATTAAGTTGCCTTGTTAATATTTACCCTTGGGCGTTAATTGAGTATCTTATGTATCAATGCTGATACAACTTATATACGTCCATTCAGTTTTCAAGGATTAAAACACAGATGAAATCTAAAGTTCCTGTCATTATAGGCTCAATTTTTGCTGCTTATACCGCTTTTGTCGCGGTAGTGGTTCTTGTTTATGAGCCAACCCCAGATGAGATGCACTGGGAAGATAGGCAGGTATTTAACAACTCAAAACTAGCAGATCTAACCATAGGGCTTAACATATCGGATATAAAGCTACTGATGGGAAAAGCTGACTTCTCAGAGGCAAAAATCACTGGGGATGATGCACTTCAGGTGCTCTTTTACCGTACTCACCATGCAAAATCAGATGGTGAAACAACCAGAGATGAATGTACCCCTCTTCTTTTTAAGAACCAAAAGCTTATTGCTTGGGGAGCTGATACCTACGACCAATACTTATCAGCATCTATAGGGAGTTAACCTTAGCGGTTAACACATGGTCTTGCCATTTCCCTGCAATCTTTAAGTAAGATTTGGCAACGCCCTCTTTTTCAAACCCAAGCGTTTGTAACAACTTACCGCTTCGCGTTTTTGCAGGCATATAGTTCGCCATGATTCGATGCAGCTTTAACTCATCAAACATATAATCGATTCCAGCGTGTAATATCTCATGCATCAAGCCCTGCCCCTGATACTTTTCAGCAACAGAGTAACCTAAATGACATGCCTGAAAAGGCCCCCTAACAATATTAGTAAAGTTGCACACTCCAATAATCTCAGCAAAATCAGGATCATCATTTATCGGTAGGGCCACAAAGTGTACCGCATCACCTTGAACAAACTGCTCATTACTCGCTTGCAAGCGTTTCCTCATGGAAGACTCAGTAAAGTATTCACTCTCTTACGGGCTCCCATGGAGAAAGGTGTTCACTGTTCGAGAGATAATAATCCTGTAGGCGTTGATAATCATAATGCTGCAACAGGGTGATCAAGCATCTCTTAGTGCGTATTTGAGGTACTTTCAAGTTCCGTAAGGTATTCCCCATATCTATTATTTACCGCCAGCAAGGTCAATAAAGCTGCCTGTCACATAAGAAGCTTCATCAGATAGCAGCCAAGCGATTGCTGCTGCAACCTCCTCAGGCTCCCCGCCTCGCCCCATGGGGATAGTTGGCGCTAAACGTTTGACTCTTTCAGGCTCTCCACCATCGGCATGCATTGAGGTGTTAATAAAACCAGGTCTAACACCATTCACCCGAATGCTGTCATTGGCAACCTCAATAGATAAACCTGTAGTTAGCGTATCAACCGCCCCTTTTGATGCTGCATAATCGACATATTCTCCCGGAGCCCCCACTCTAGACGCAGCAGATGACACATTGACGATAGCCCCTCCATAGCCCCCAGAGTTAATCGACATTCGTCTCACCGCCTCACGGCAACATAAGAAGTAACTCGTGACATTGGTGGTTAAGACTTTATTGATACGCTCAGCTGTCATATCAACCACTTTCATTTGTGGTTTTAATATTCCCGCATTATTCACTAAAGCCGTGATACGCCCAAGCCCCTTATCTAAGTCATCAAACATGCCAATAACTTGCTTCTCACTCGAAACATCAGCCTGCAGCGCGATGGCTTCGAAGCCTGAGTCTTGTAACTCCTTCACGAGGCTCTCAGCAGCAGCCTGATTTTGCTTGTAATTTACAGCAACGGCATAACCATGATTTGCCAAGTATCGCGCTGTTGCAGCGCCTATGCCACGACCACCACCAGTGACTAAAGCTACTTTTTTCATATTTACTCCTTAGAGATCACAGTAAAGTCGAGATGAAAACCTCTCAATAAATGAAGCTGCCCCCCAAACTCGGGACACAATCAAAACACTGACTGATAGTGTTCAACATCGGGAAAAGGGTCATAGAAATGATGCAGTAATGCACGCCACTCTTGGTACTCTGGTGATTTTCTAAAACCCTGGGTATGATCTTCAATAGACTGCCAATTTACGAGTAAGATATAGCGATTATCCCTCTCAACACATTTTTGGAGTTGATGAGAAAGGTAACCATCCATACTTGAAATAATCGATTGAGCTTGCTCAAAAGCGACTTCAAACGCCTTACTTTGCCCATGCCTCACATTTAAGATTGCAACTTCCAATATCATATTAATATTCCATACTTATTATGCGAAAGCAGAGCCAGCTGTTTACCTAAAACTAGAATCAGCTATATCCAACGCCTAACTCGCTGTAGATACTCCCGATACTCATCACCAAACTTTGCCGTTAAATAACGCTCTTCAGGCCGGATTGCTAAACAGTAAACAACTATGCAAGATGGCAGAGCACTAAGCAATAACCAGATATGGCTGAAAAATAATCCTAAGCCGATAGTCACTGTGCAAAAAGCCAAATAGATGGGGTTTCTTGAATAAGCGTAGAGGCCAGAGGTTATAATTGATGAAGTCGGCTTCCACGGCTCAATATTGGTTTTTACTCGCCTAAACTGTATGGCTAAATACAGTAAGGTCGCTATCCCCGCAATGATTAATCCTCCCCCCAAAACAACAATCAACCTTGGTAGTACCATATTAAGTGGCAGCAACAGTTCAATGGCGACAGCAAGCAACATAAAGCTAATAAAAATTAATGGTGGAGGTACACGCACTCCAGCACCTTTGTCATCGTTCATTTTAATGTCCTAATTTTAGTCGACCGAAGCGTTACAGGTTAAAAGCGCCCTTTATGCCTTCAACTGCCATCTGAGTACCAATAACGGCTAAAATCAGCCCCATCATACGAGTAATAGCCCCTAAAGCGGCACTACCTAAAAAGCCCACTAACTTTCCACCAGAAATAAAGAACCCGTAAGTAATGGCACAAAGCAGACCAAAAGCCCCGATAGTAATTAGCATCTCCTCTATGCCTCCGCCTGCTGAAAAACTCATCGCCGTCGCTATCGTCCCAGGGCCTGCAAGAATAGGGAGGGCTAAAGGGGACACGGCAATGCTCAATGCCGCTTCACGGGCCAATGCTTTATCGGTGGCATTTTGTTTGCTTTCAGCCAATTGCTGATGATCGGGATGGTGCACACTTGAGTTGTTACCTTGAAGCATATGAAAGCCAATCAAGAAAACCAATAGGCCACCAGTGATCCTGAATGCTGACAATGAGATACCAAACAAAGTAAAAATATACTGCCCCGTTAACGAGAATAACGTGATGATAATAAACGCCAACAGCAAGGCTCGAAATGCGATAGCTTTGGTGGTTGCTTCATCCTCTTCTGAGGTCAAGCCTAAAAAAATCGGTACGTTCGCAATAGGGTTCATAATGGCAAAGAACCCCATAAAAACTGTGCCCATGTGTAGCCAGAGTCCATCCATATATCTATCTCCTTAAGGTTTTTGGCAAAAAGCCGAGTCAAAACTCGGCTTTTACTTTTGATCACGAAACAATATAGCAGGCTAATCAGTCTGCTTTTTTATACTCAGTATAAGCTTCACCTTGAGTTAACCAACTTGGGGCTGGTTTTCCTTTAAGGTAATGCTCAAAATACTCCATCATGCGAATACTGTAATCTAGTTTGTTAGGGTACTTCTTCAGGTGATGTGGCTCATCTTGATACTGTAAGAAGACCACATCTTTCCCTGCACGGCGCATTGCCAAATATAATTCAATACCTTGCTCCCACGGCACTGCATCGTCTTTATCACCAAACATAATCATCATAGGAGTCTTGATACGCTCGGCATAAAATATTGGTGAGTTCTCTATATATTTCTGTGGTGAGCGAAACAGGCTTTCGCCGATGCGGCTCTGGCCTGTTTCATACTGGAACTGACGCGCTAAACCACTACCATGACGGATACCGCTATAGGCACTTGTCATATTAGATACTGGCGCGCCGGTGACAGCAGCTTTAAAGATATGTGTTTGCGTGACAGCAAATGCCGTTTGATAGCCTCCCCAAGAGTGACCTTGGATACCAATAGCATCAGGATCTGCAACACCCATCTCAATCAGCTTCTGTACTCCAGAGGTCAAAGCCTGCACTGAACTTGCGCCAGGGTACCCAACTTCAAAGCGGATATCGGGAAGGAAAATGGCATAACCGTTATCAGCAAACCAAGCAAAATTGGGTCTATGGTTAATCTTCATCTGTGGAAACGCATGTAACCTATCGCTCATAAAGCGATAAAAGTACACAAGAACTGGGTAGCGCTGACCTTCAACATAGTTAGTTGGCTTAATCAGTACCCCGTCGAGTGGTTGACCGTCACCATTTGTCCAGTGAACTAACTCAGACTCACTCCAGTTATATTGGCGCTTTTGAGCATCTAAATCTGTTTGCTTAGTCGCTTTTTCTGGTGCTGAATAATCTGCAGTATAGATATCAGGGAACAGGTCATAACGCTCTTTAGTGAACGCTATCGTTTGTGCATCCTTACTGCGGGCAACAGGCTTAATTTTATAGTCCCCCTCCATTAAGGTAGCGACACCCGACACACCTATTTTTGAACGGTAAAAGCCATCACCCTTAGTTTTTTCGTTATAGCCATGAAGTAAAACTTGCTGATCATGCGCTAGCACATCTGGATGATTCTTATCCTCTACTAGACCCGTTACACGATATTGAATACCTTGCTTACGCCCTTTGCCTGCAGTAAGTTTAAATGCTTCGTGAGACTCAGTATTAACCTGCCAAATATCATATTTATCATAAACTAAGAAACCAGCATCATCGGCAAGCCAAGGACCAAAGCCATAGCCTGGAGCATTTGATGGGTAATCATGATCTTCATTGGCAAATGATACCTTCAGCGCTTGGGTAATATTTGTACGTCTATCTTCCGAGATTTGATAGAGATACACATTACCTTGCTGATAATAGGTAACGAATCGCTCCTTTGGCGAAAGAATAGGATCTTCACTGCTCGGTTGCTGAGTTAAAACCGGTATTTTACGCCCAGTATTAAGATCAATCAGATAGTAATCACGATAAAAACCAGCCCACGTGATCATTTTACGGTAAGGGATATCAGAGCTGGCGAGTACAAAACGAGTTTGCTCTTGCAGTTCAACATCAGGCACACTTTCATCTGCAAGCTGAACTAAATTATTGCCACTTAGATGTAAAACAGCAAGATAAGTGCGCTTTTGCTCTTTCTCATACTGCTTTATTTCATTGGGCTTAATACGCGCGTCATCACCATGCCAAATGCGAAGTTTGCGTTGGCCAGTTACGATTGACTCATCAAACAGGTCAGCTTGCTTCTCAATTTTAGCCAGCTCAACTTGTTGGCTAACGTGGGGAACGCGCCCAAAGAACAATCGCTGGCTATCTTCAGAAAACCTTAACTCTGTATATCGGTTTAATTTCCACTCTTTAGATGTCGGTGTGGCCTTAACATCTGACGTTGCTATATTAAAAAGTGATAACTGGTAGACACGCCCATAGGGAGGGATTTCGGCGTCACCATGAGTAAATGCGATATATTTGCCATCATCACTCAAAGAGACATCACCAATTTGCTGGTTGCTGTATTGACGTACGATCTCTTTACTATTGTCAGTCAGGTTAAATAAAACCAGTTGATGAACTTTAGTTTTACTACTATTACTTGCTACAACAAGATGTTTTCCACTTCTATCAAAGTAATAGTCAGTGACATTGGCAACTTTTTGAGCGCTAGCATTTTTTAAAGACACCAGTTCAAAAGGTGTACCTTTATCAAACTTATCAACTTTTATCTCTTTATCGCTATCGGCTTTAGCTGCATCGCCTTTTTTAGCAGACTTATCTTCATCAGCTTCATACCAGATCGCGAGGTAGCTACTCGTGTCATTGAACTCAAATTCTTTCACCCGCTCAAAACGGGTCTCTTTGCCCGATACAGTATCAAGCAACACCATCCCTGCTTTCAGCTTCTTTTTCTCTTTCTTAGAAGCCTTCTCAAGCTCAAGTAGAGGTGTTTTTACGCTAAAGGCAACAAAACGACCATCAGCGCTAATTTTTGGCTTTGAGGCCCCTTCAAGGTTAAAGGTTTTAGATGAGTCCAGTAGTTTGACTAAACCATGACTATCCCCCCTATCTGGCGACACCTCTACAGCTAACGTCGTACCTGAGTCAGACACAATAGGTTTTTTCAAAGATTCAAAATGCATGATCTCATTTGGGGTTATGGGATCAATCGTTGAGGCCGCATATGTGCTAGCAGAGAGTAAACTCGTCGATATAAATATCAAAGATGCAATTGGTAATGACTTCAAGGTCTTCCTCATTTCTTATTTTAATATTTTGTTAACTGTTTTCTATTCGTTTTCTTAAGCATTTTTCTGATTTTATTAGACTAAAGTAGTCTTTTTTAACCTTAAACGATCAATCATCGTCATAAGCCCTATTTATTGCAAGTAACACTACCGAAAAAAATGTGAGATTGCTCACTATTTCCTGTGAAAAATGTATAAAGTTGTTTAAAATAAAGAAGTGAACAATAAGAAATAATTCCAAGTCGTAGTGTCACCCTAATTTGCGGTGATCAGACAGTAGCAGTAACGACCAACCGTGGAAGGACTCTCCATGTCAAAAAGAATGATAACCGTGATCCCTGGTGATGGGATTGGACCAAGTATTATCGATGCAGCAATAAAGATCCTTGATAAAGCAGGTTGTGATTTCGATTACGAATTTGCCGACGCCGGTTTAACTGCACTAGAAAAGCATGGGGAACTACTCCCTCAGCGCACACTCGATATGATCGAGAAAAATGGCATTACTCTGAAAGGCCCATTAACGACTCCCGTTGGTGAAGGCTTTACATCAATTAATGTTACCTTACGTAAGAAATTCAGTCTTTATGCCAACATCCGCCCAGTTGTTTCTTTTAAAGGAACTCAGGCGCGTTATGAAGATATCGATATCATTACTGTTCGTGAGAACACTGAGGGCATGTACTCAGGTCTTGGGCAGACTTTATCTGAAGATGGCGCAACAGCTGAAGCGACGAGTATCATCACTCGTCAAGGCGCAGAGCAGATCACGACGTTTGCTTACGAGCTTGCACGTAAAGAAAACCGCAAGAAAGTCACTATCGTACACAAAGCTAACATCATGAAGTCAACTTCAGGTCTATTCCTGAAAGTAGCCCGTGAAGTCAGCAAGCGTTACCCAGACATCACCACTGAAGAGATGATTGTCGATGCAACGTGTATGAAGCTGGTTATGAATCCAGAGATCTTCGACGTGATTGTTACTACAAACTTATTTGGTGACATCCTTTCAGATCTTTGTGCTGGTTTAGTTGGCGGCCTAGGTATGGCACCTGGTGCTAACATAGGTAAAGATGCGGCAATTTTTGAAGCGGTTCACGGCAGCGCACCTGATATTGCTGGTAAAAACTTAGCAAACCCAACTTCGGTGATCTTAGCGTCAATCCAGATGCTGGAATACTTAGGTATGGCTGATAAAGCAGAGAACATTCGCAATGCAGTTTCCGCTGTAATCGCTGAAGGCGATCGCACTACGCGTGACTTAGGTGGTACTCATGGTACGACTGATTTCACTCAAGCTGTAATTGACCGTCTGTAAAAATAATCTCTACCTCGGCGTTATAACCGAGAAAGATTAATAAAAAATGCCTAGATTCTTCAATCTAGGCATTTTTCTTTTCAAAGTTCTAAAACTATTATACCAATCGGAATAAGAAAGTGGCCAGTTCAGAGTTATTTTTGGCGGCTTAATTCAAGGCGAATAAGTGAGGGAATGGTGATCCCTTTTGAGCTTATTCAACACAGAAGTAGGCTGCCAAAAAAACTCCTAGAAGGCGAGTTTTAGCACTTCTGATACTGCGTTAACGAGCTTAAACGTAGAATAACTATGTCTCTCACTCGTTGCCTTGTCTCACAAGCGCTAAACTCTCGCTAAATGGCCACATCTTTATACCGATTGGTATTACTTAGCTTGTGGCGGATTTAACCTTAAGTGAACTGTGACTTCATCGCGATCGTGATACAGGTGTTTGCATGACATCTCAAAATGGTTGATACCGTTTTCTTTCAAGATCTCTTCCATGGTCGCAAGAATCGTAGATACATCTTTATAACGGCTCTTCATCGGCAATTTAAGATTAAAAATAGCCTCTTTAAACCAACCATTGATCGCCCAAGCTTCAATAAGTTCAGCCACTCGAGATGGCTTTTCAATCATGTCACATACCAGCCAGTGAATATTTTTTCTAGGTGGTTCAAACCGAAAACCATCCGCCTGATAATGCTTAACTTGACCAGTCTCCATTAAGCTTTCAGCCATAGGCCCATTATCAACAGCTGCGACAAACATGCCTCGGCGAACAAGTTGATATGTCCAACCACCCGGACAAGCACCAAGATCGACAGAGTTCATGCCGCTACTCAAGCGCTCCTCCTGCTCCTCTTTTGGAATGAAGTGAATAAAAGCTTCATCGAGCTTAAGTGTTGATCGGCTTGGCGCATCAGCAGCCATTTTAAGCCTAGGGATCCCGCCATAGTATGGCGAACTATTGTTACTTAGTGAAAAACCAACATAGGCAGTTCCAGGCGCGACGAAGCACACATGAAGGATTGGGCGTCTAGGGTTTTCCTTTTCAAGCAAGGTACCGGCCTTTTTCAGCTTTTGACGCAATGGCACAGTAAACTTACGACAGAAGTTAGATAACTCCTTAGCTTCGTTAGTATCTGGCGTCTCAACCCTAAGCTCGCCCGCTTTATTCACTTCAGATAAAGCGTCTAATATAGGGCTAATTCTGTCCTGCTCTGGCAGATTCTTCAATATCGCTTTAGCCGCAAACATCTGTCGGGCAAATATCAATGAATCCAATTCAATTTTTTGTGCAAGAACACTGGCATCACCAGGCTGAAAACATTGAAAAATGACATAGGCATCATTATTGTTGGTTTTTACAAAACCACCAATATCGAGTTCAGCGGCCCGCTGTTGGATCTCTGCAGCACAATCTTTTTCATAGCCTGCACGGCAAAACAAAAATAGGTTAATCATCAAAATTCCTGACACTAGACGACGTTGAGACGTTCAACATCGGATGTTGCAAATACATAATTGGTAAAAAAATGGCGACCATCTTTATAATGGTCGCCATTCTACACTGTATGGTCATATTCAGCCAACAACGGCGTATATATGATAAAAAGCAGGGATCAAATTAATCGTCCAGCTCCACGACTCGGTTACGCCATACAGCTAATGCGATAAACAACCAGCCGATGAGGAAGCAAAAACCACCGATAGGTGTTATCGGCCCGGTCCATTTGGCGCCAATTAATGCATAAAGGTATAAAGAGCCCGAAAAGAACACGATACCGGCAATAAACAGGTAGCCAGCCCAAACCAGTAGTCTCGATGATATCCAATGACCAGCAAAGGCAACGGTGATCAATGCAAAGGTATGATAGAACTGATATTCCACACCTAAGTTAAAAATAGCAATCATCTCAGGTGTGGCAACCTGCTTTAACCCGTGTGCACCGAATGCACCAAAGGCCACCGAAATAAATCCACTGAGTGCAGCCAATAACAGAAAACCTTTATGCATCTAACCCCCGAATAAACTCTATACAATGTGACATAGCCAGTGCCAGATTAGCCTCTTGTGTTGTCCCTGACGACTTTCTCGGTTTAAAACTATGATCTCCGTCAGTCAACCAATGCAGCTTTACCTTATTCATTACAGGCCATAACTCAACCTGACCTTTAGCGCCAAACTTATCGCGCTCCCCCTGAATCACACATAGCGGAGCACGGCACGCTTCAATGGGTGCCAGCCTAGGCTCTCCACCTTTTAACGCAATAAAAGGATAGCCAAGACAGATCACAGCATCTACCTTTGTCTCTTCAGCAAGAATCGCCCCCATTCGCCCCCCCATCGACTTCCCCAATAAGATTATCCTCTTTGGTGAGTAGGCTTCTCTGATTGCCTTAATATGTATATTAAAGTCTTTAAGTATCTTAGGAGCACGATCTGGTGGACGACGCTTACCATCTATAGCGTTTGCTCTCATATAGGGAAAATTAAATCTCAAAACACCAATACCAAGATCGCCGCCCTTGGCCGCTAAACCTTTGGCCATCTCCTGCATAAAGTCACTATGCATATTCGCACCTGCACCATGGGTAAATATGATGAGCGTATCATGAGGCTTTCCATCGACAAGGCACTCACTCGGCAGTAAACCTTCATCCTCTAAGGGGGCATTAACCTGGAAGCAGCTCACTGCGAGACTCCTCTTCAAACATATCTAACATCCATTCTCTAAATGCTGCGATCTTACCGACCTCTGCATGGTTTTGTTGGCAAACAAGGTAATAGGCATCTTTGCTAACTAAGACCTCTTGGAACGGACACACGAGTCTCCCAGCCTTGATATCAGGCCTAGCTAATACGCTATAACCTAATGCAATACCCTGCCCATGTGCAGCCGCTTGTAATACAAGTGATGAATGACTAAATATGGGACCTTGATTCACATTAATATCATTAATCCCACAATGTCTAAACCACGCCTGCCAATCATGACGACTGGTATCATGTAAAAGAGTATGATTTCTAAGATCGCTTGGCTTTTCAAGTGGTTTAGGACCATTTAAAAGCAGCGGAGAACAAACAGGAATTAAGACCTCATTTCTCAGCTTATCAGCACGTAAACCCGCCCAGTTACCTTGGCCATAAAATATAGCGACATCGACATCATCGGCCAGAGCATCATCGTCATCATCAACCGCTTTAATTCTGACGTCGATATCTGGATTATTCTCACTAAACTTAGCCAGTCTTGGCACTAACCATTGAATAGCAAAACTTGGGGACATGCTTACGGTGAGTGAGCCAATCGCACTTCTGGCCAGTAACCTGTCAGTAGAATCTGCAAGCTGAACAAAAATATCTTTGATATCCAAAAAATAACCTTGCCCCTCCTCAGTTAATAACAAAGAACGGTTCTTACGACGAAACAACTTAAGGCTCAAATACTCCTCTAATGCCTTAATTTGATGGCTCACTGCGGCCTGGGTCACAAATAGTTCTTCGGCGGCTCGAGTAAAGCTAAGATGTCTGGCTGCGGCCTCAAATGCCTTAACAGCATTTAGTGGAGGTAATCGTCTTGACATAGTGATCCCGATCTCATTTTATGATTAGTTTTTCTAATCCTCATTGTTACATTTTATCGTTTGAAAAGGGAAGTGTTTTTGGTTAAATTTCACGCCATCGAAATGAATATAGTTAGACAGCCTCTACGACGTAACTGGGGAGTGTCTGACAACACGAAATATCCCCGCCTGGAGGCGACCGAATATGCTAAACCTTAAAACTGTTTTTGTACTTGCTTTCCTTTCAACTGCAACGACTGTCAGTGCTGATGAGCTTGTTATCGATACCACTGACCTACACGCCACTATCTCAGCTGAACTTGCTGAAGGCATGGAGTTAATGCATCAAAATCTAAATGAAGATTTGAATGCTATGTTAGTTGCTGAAGAAAAAACAGCTGAAACAACTGCTAACGTCAATCACGCAGAGTAAATCGCCTTACAGCTACTCACACTTAAGCTATTAACGTTTAAGTCATTAACATTAAGTGATTAGCATTTAGAGGATAAAGCCGCATTTATACTGAGTTAGTACTAACCAGTGATGCGGCTTTTTAGTTCCTACCACCATGTCACTCCCACTATATTTTCTCTCTTACTCACTCAACTTCCAAGTCTAGCGAGACTAAGTCCACTAAGTTATTAAGATTAAGTTATTAAGATTAAGTTATTAAGATACAGAGTTTAATCCATCCCGCTCTTTGATCTTAGCTAACGATAAAACCAGTCCAATCTAATAACACTAACAAAAAGCATTATCATTCTGAACAAAAATCAGGCAATGTAATACATCAATGCACATAAAAGCAGGCAGGGACCATGCCTCCAATCGATTACTTTAGTCGCCCATCTTTAATTAAAGAGACCGTCATTTTAGTTGTTTTTAACTTAGCAATGCTTATGCTTTTCATAAACATTGACATGCTTGAGTGGCTTTATCATCTATCAAGGGACCAAGAAGCGTGGGAATTAGATGAGCTTATTCCATTAGGGGTCAGTTTAACTGTCAGTTTGTTGCTCTTTAGTTACCGCCGCATTATAGAGCTAGGTGATGTTACCCAAGCATTCGAGCACCTTTCTATGCGAGATCCGCTTACAAACTTACTCAATAGACGCTCAGGGCAACTAAAGCTCAATAGCTATCATGACAAAGCCAAAGCTAACAATAATGTTTACAGCCTCATTGAGATTGATATAGATGACTTTAGAAGGGTCAACTCACTCTATGGCAATAGCATTGGTGATGAGATTTTAATCGCTGTTAGCCGCTATTTAGAACTACAGCTACCAAAAGAGAGTTTACTGGTACGCTGGGTCGACGACCGCTTTTTAATTTTCATCCCAGATATTGCTAATCAAACCCTATCTCTTCCTGAGACTATCTGTAACGCTTTAAGCCAACAGTTACTGGGGAGCTCGTTTCCTATTACATGTAGCATTGGTTTCACGATATGGGAGAGTAACGAGAGTGTAGAGATAGCTTTAGCCAATGTAGAGGAAGCCTTAATAGAAGCAAAGCAGGCAGGAAAGAATAGAGTGAAGCGTTATCTAGCACCAGATAAGTCACACTTCAGCCCACACTTATGTCGTTCCTTATAACCGGTATAACAACCTGATGTAGAGCAGCCAAACTCTGAGTGTTTAGATTTAGGGCTGAAAGTAAAGAATCCACCTTCTGAAGCAGGTGGCTTTGTATTAGCCCCCTATAAGGGAGCTTTAGCTACCGTGCATCTGCAAGTCGCCGTAAATATATCCCTATAGGCTCTACTAAATCACTGACCGCTATGGATGGCAGGGAATGCAGGTAAATGAATGGAACAGTTCCAGCACTGATTTAGAAGCTTGCACTGCACTACTCGCTAAACCTCTGCACGACATCTGGCATAAAAAGGCTATACCTGAATGAACTTATAAGCTGTGTAGCCCATAGAAACAATGATCGACTCTCACCAGATGGTCTCACTTTAACAAGATACTTTCAGGCAAAGCCTAATTGATGATAACCACCTACTGAAGTCGGTGGTTTAGGGCTGAAAACAAAAAACCGCATTTAAATGCGGTTTTTTATTAATAAGTATCGTGACTTAACACTAAGTTCTACTATGGACGGTAGACCTTTACATTTTCATAGCCCTGCTCCTGAAGATAGAGCGCCTGTAGTTTGCTCATGACACCACGGTCACAATACAACAGATAGGTCTTATCTTTAGCAAGATCGGCAAATTGAGTCGCTAGCTTAAAGAAAGGGATAGTTTTAACTTCAACGCCATCAACACTCAGAGGATCACGCTCCTCCTCTTCAGGTGATCTAACATCGATAATCACTTCGTTACTGTCGATAACATCAACGGTTTCTGTTGAAGCGATTTGTTTATCTACACTCTTGGCAATCTCACGGATATCAATTACCTCTGCCGCTTCGATAACACGGTCAATCAGATCTTCAGAGAACTTCTCCTCCTCAGATTCAACTTTAGATAATACCGCTTTTACCGTTGGTTTTTGAGAGATCACACCACAATACTCAGGAATCGACTTAGCAAAGTCTTCAGTACCAATTTCTCGGCTGATATTGATAATATCTTGCTTATCCATAGCAATTAACGGACGAAGGATTAGTTGGTCTGTGCAACGGTCAATGACATTAAGGTTTGTCAAAGTCTGACTAGAAACCTGTCCCATAGCCTCACCCGTTACCAGTGCTTGAATACCCATTTTTCTAGCAACTTTGGCAGCTGCACGCATCATCATACGCTTGAGGATAACCCCCATCTGGCCATTATCAATTCTCTCAAGGATCTCAGTGACGACAGGATCGAATGGCACAGAGACAAACTTCACCTTGTGAGATTCACCATACTTCTGCCACAGGTGGTAAGCCACCTGCTTAACACCTATCTCGTGCTGATCGCCACCTAAGTTAAAGAAGCAATAGTGGGTTCTTGAACCACGCTTGATAAATTGGTAACTCGACACGCCAGAGTCAAAGCCACCGGAGATCAGTGACAGAACATCTTCTTGTGTTGCCATAGGGAAGCCGCCTAGGCCTTGAATGCGATTAACGACTAGATAAAGGTTTTCTCTATCAATCTCTAAGTTAATCGTCATATCAGGGTTTTTAAGCTTAACCCCTTTAGCTTCAGTAAACTGATTTAAGCCGCCACCAACATAACGCTCAACTTCAATAGATTTAAACTCATGCTTACCCGCTCTTTTGACTCGCACACAGAAAGTCTTACCTGCCAGTTCATCTTTATACAGGGCTAAGGTCTGTTGATAAATATCATCGACCGACTCAAAGGTACTTTCATTCACTTGCAAAACATGTGCGATCCCAGGAATACACGCCAGACGCTCAGCAAAAGCCTCAACTAAGTCAGGTCTATCGTTTGGCACCATAACCATGATTTTATCCCAATCACGCTTAACCTTCGCAGATTCATCAACTTTTTTAAGTACATTGCGAATATTGGTTTCAAGCATCTTGGTAAAACGCATTCTTACCGGTTTGCTTTTCATCATGATTTCAGGGAACAGTTTTACGATAAATTTCATCAGGGTCTTCCGGGGGGTAAAGCCATTAAATAATATTGGGCGGTATTATACCAAGAAGCGACAAAGATTGCCTACGTTGAATTGATTTATCCCATAACACTACATAGATAAAAAAAGGAGATGCATGGCACCTCCTCTGTTAGATTTAAAGAGCGATACTCTAAGGTCCGACCAAAATCTCATCAGACTCTTTTGGCTTACCTTGCTCTATAGCTATCTCCACGCGACGATTACGCGCACGATTGCCTGCAGAATCATTATCAACAAGTGGGTCAGAGTTAGCCATACCGACCACTTTCATTCTCTGCTGATCGAAGCCCCTGACTCGAATGAGTTCATGAGCCACAGCAACGGCGCGTTTGCTAGAGAGATCCCAATTAGAACTGTACAGTTCATTACTGATATTCATATCATCAGTATGTCCTGACACAGTCACAATACCTGGTACATCTTTTAACAGCTCACCGACCCGACGAATAACAGGCTTGAACCTTGGCTGCAGAAAACCTGAGCCCGATGAGAACGCCCCTTTTTCACGAATTCGAATAATGATCTGCTGTCCTAAAGACTCGATTTCAATAGCACCATCAACAATCTCTTTATTGAGCTCTTGGGCCATCTTCTTCACTTGATCATTAATATTCTCTTGAGCTGCAGCCTCAGCTTCAGACTCCTCTTTGGCTTTAGCCTCTGACTCTGACTCGGACTTAGACTCAGATTTTGCGTCATCTTGTTGCTGTGCAGTAGATGATGCCTCACCACCACGTTGCTCACCACGCTGCTGCTGAACACCACCTGCGCTGTCATCCTCGCCAGCCTGGTACTCAATCGTTTGTTCAGTCATCTCATTAGTTTGTTGGTTAATAATCTCAATAGGCGTAGGCTCTGGTCGCCCAGGTCTAAACTCTAATGCTATGACCGAAGTCCCCTTAGGGATATCTTTTACCTCTACCTTATTTTGCACACCAAAAGCATATTTCATTGAGCCTGCGATCTGCTTAAACTTCATTACATCCATCTCTGAGAAAGCCAGCAAGAGTACGAAAAAGCACATCAACAGCGACATAAGATCGGCAAACGTTGCTAGCCACAAGGGGGCGCCGGGTGGTGGACAGTCACACTTAACCTTCTTCGCCATGGGATCACTCCCCGTCCGTCGTGTCTATTTGTCTTTGTTTTTCAGATAGGTAATTCTTCAGGAAGCCCTCAATGACCCTTGGGTTTTGTCCATCTTGAATGGCAAGAACCGCATCCATGATCAAGTTGCGGTTAAGCATCTCCTCTTTCATACGCAGCTCTAATTTACCCGCAATCGGAATGGCAATCATGTTGGCCACAACTGCGCCATATAAGGTCGTTAACAGTGCAACAGCCATCGCAGGCCCGATAGATTTAGGGTCATCCATATTTGATAACATGGCAACCAGTCCAATCAGGGTACCAATCATTCCCATCGCTGGCGCGACATCGCCTAGGGTCTGAAAAATGCTCACCCCAGCTTTATGGCGATCTTCGGTCAAGGCTATATCTTTCTCAAGCGCATCACGAACCACATCACCATCATGGCCATCAACCAACATATCGACCGCTTTTTGCATAAAACTATTGGTGATTTCGGCTTCTTCCAACGCTAAAAAGCCCCCTTTACGAGCGGCGTCGGCCATAGTCACTGACTGTTCAATTAATTCATCAGGCTTATCAATCTTAAACATAAAAGCTTTGACGCCAATTTTCATCGCCCCCAAAAATGACTTCAGGTTGAATTTCATCATGACCACGAAAAGGGAACCACAGAGCACAATTAATACAGAGGGAACATCGATGAAAATCGCAATACCACCACTACTGACCATTGCGCCAATAATAAATCCAAATGCACCGATAAGTCCGATCAGGGTTGCTAAATCCACAACTGCTCCTTAAATAAACTGATTCCTGAGTCACCTCAGATCAGTAAGAAATACTTTAAAAAATGCCATTCACTTTACGTAATAGTGAACTTATATACTTTCTTCTTGTAGCTAACCTACCTTCTCTTTAGTCGAAAGCGTTCTGCTACAAATTTAATTTTAACGATTATCAGCAAAGCCGTCATTGCAAATCAGACATAATTCTAAATAATCATGACCTTAATAAACACTTCCCATGACTAAACGACGCTATTAGCCCTTATGACGAATGAAATCTCAGCAGAATTAAATTAATCAGCGTTCGCTGATATCACTCAGATAAAAAAATGCTCCACCTTACAATTATCGGACAGCTTACACGCAAGTTTAGCTTCAAATTCAATTTTTTATAAAAAAACCTCTGTAAAGCGTGCTATCGCACAAATATACAGCAGCGGGATTTGACCCTTGACGCCGCCTGAGATACCTTGTCTCTCGCTTATTTCTAGGAATCCTTGCCGTGGCTAAAAAACCTGAAAATCTCACTTTTGAAGAATCCCTTACAGAACTGGAACGTATAGTCTCAGATCTTGAACAGGGCGATGTTTCTCTCGATGATGCTTTAAAGCAGTTCGAAAGAGGCATAAAGCTTGTTCGAAATAGCCAAGGTAAGCTAGAACAAGCGCAACAAAAAGTGGCTATACTGATGCAAGAAGATGAAGCAGCCTCTTTAACTACATTTACACCTGAGGGCGAGTAAGTGTTAGCCGATACCATCACTCGATACCAGAAACGCGTTGATAACCAGTTAGAACAGGTCATTGATGCCCAAGCAGTCACTGATCCTAAGCTCATTGCAGCGATCAAACATGGCGCTCTTCTTGGTGGTAAACGAATCAGACCTTTTCTCGTGTACGCGATTGGGGAAATGCTCAACATTCCACTAGAGAAGCTTGATAGTTGTGCAGCTGCTATCGAATGTGTCCATGCTTACTCATTGATCCATGACGATCTACCCGCAATGGATGATGACGCATTACGCCGTGGTCAACCTACGGTACATATCGCATTTGATGAAGCAACGGCAATTTTGGCAGGCGATGCATTGCAAGCATTAGCATTTGAGATCCTCTGCCAACCTATCGAAGATATCGAGCCGCAGCAAAACCTCGCGATGGTTAGTGCACTGGCTAAAGCCTCTGGCTACTCAGGCATGTGTGGCGGACAGGCGATGGATCTAAGCGCCACCGACAAACAAATTGATTTAGCGACGTTAACTCGATTACATAATTTGAAAACGGGTGCCTTAATACGCTGCGCAGTCGAGTTACCTATGATTGCAGCCCAATTACCACAGGAAGAGCAAACAAGGCTCATGGAATTTGCTGACGCAATAGGATTAGCATTCCAGGTACAAGATGATGTTCTCGATATCACTTCGAGTACCGAAGAGCTTGGAAAACCTCAAGGTTCTGACTGTGATTCAAATAAAAGCACCTACCCTCAACTACTCGGATTAGCTGGCGCACAAGCCACTGCCACAAGTTTGATTGACGATGCTCTATCAGCGCTGACAAAATTACCATACAATAGTCAGTTAATCGCCCAATTCGCCCGATATATCATAGAGCGAAGAGTTTAATAAAAGAGACACGATATCTCGATGAGTTTGGACATTTCTAAATACCCTGTGCTTGCGCAGGCTAATACCCCAGATGAGCTAAGACAGCTCCCTCAAACCTTGCTGCCTAAACTGGCTGACGAGCTTAGAAGCTTTTTGCTTAAATCTGTCGGTAAATCTAGTGGTCACTTCGCCTCAGGACTTGGCACCGTTGAGCTAACGGTCGCGATTCATTACGTTTATAACACCCCATTCGATCGCCTTATCTGGGATGTAGGACATCAAGCCTACCCACATAAGATACTGACCGGACGTCGTGATAAAATGCATACCATTCGCCAAAAGGGAGGCATACACCCCTTCCCGTGGCGTGAAGAGAGTGAGTACGACACCTTCAGTGTAGGGCACTCAGGTACATCGGTCAGTGCCGCACTAGCGATGGCTGTTGCAGCAGAAAAAGAGCAAGCTGGACGTAAAGTCGTCTCTGTCATAGGTGATGGAGCCATGACAGGTGGTATGGTCTTTGAAGCCATGAACCATGCCGGTGACCTTCACAATGATATGTTAGTGATCCTCAATGATAATGAGATGTCTATCTCTGAAAATGTTGGTGCACTAAATAATCATCTTGCTCAGCTCATGTCTGGTCGTCTCTATACCACGATTAGAGAGAGCAGTAAGAAAGTACTAAAGGGTATGCCAACCATTAAAGAGATGGCCAAGCGTACCGAAGAACATTTAAAGGGCATGGTCGTACCTGGCACCATGTTTGAAGAGCTAGGCTTTAACTATATTGGCCCAATTGATGGCCATGATGTTGATGCTTTAGTTGAAACAATGCGTAACATGCGTAACCTTTCTGGCCCACAGATACTCCATATCATGACCAAGAAAGGCCGTGGTTATGAGCCTGCTGAAAAAGATCCTATTGGCTGGCATGCAGTACCCAAATTTGACCCTTCGACCTTCGAAAAGCCAGCGTCAAAGCCTGCAAACCCAACCTTCTCGCAAGTGTTCGGTAAATGGCTTTGCGATATCTCGCAGCAAGATGAAAAAGTACTGGGTATCACTCCTGCTATGCGAGAAGGCTCTGGCATGGTTGAGTTCTCACAGCGTTTTCCTAAACAGTATTTTGATGCCGCGATTGCTGAGCAGCATGCAGTGACTTTAGCAGCAGGTTTCGCCTGTGAAGGACTTAAGCCTGTCGTCGCCATCTATTCGACATTCCTGCAGCGCGCGTACGATCAACTCATTCACGATGTTGCTTTGCAAAAGCTACCTGTCCTGTTTGCCATCGATCGTGGTGGTATTGTTGGCGCCGATGGCCCGACGCACCAAGGCGCGTTTGACTTAAGCTTTATGCGTCATATTCCTAATATGGTTATCATGGCACCGAGTGACGAGAATGAGTGTCGTCAGATGCTCTATACCGGCTACTGCTATCAAGATGGGCCAACTGCAGTGCGATACCCAAGAGGTAGTGCTACAGGTGAGCTACAGATAGAAGAGATGACTGCATTACCTATCGGTAAAGGGCTAGTTAAGCGCCAAGGTAAAAAAATCGCCATACTCAACTTTGGCACACTGATGGCGAGCTCACTCACTGCAGCCGAAGCACTCGATGCTACTGTTGCAGATATGCGCTTCGTTAAGCCACTCGATGTTGAACTGATCACCCAGCTTGCGCAAAGCCATGATGTGTTAGTGACAGTAGAAGAAAATGCCGTTATGGGTGGCGCTGGGTCTGGTGTATTAGAGTTGCTACAAAAACTGAAGATCTTCACCCCAACGTTACAGATAGGCTTACCAGATGAGTTTATTAAACACGGTGATTCAAAAGAGATTTTAGCTGAGTTAAAGCTTGATAGTGCAGGGATTCAGCAACAGATAGAAGCGTACTTAAAGTAATACCAATCAGTAATTTCAAGTAATAAAAAAGACTGCCAAGGCAGTCTTTTTTATTACTGCTCGCAACTAGAAACTGAATTCTAGCTGCTAAAGCTTAAATTACGCTTGGGTATCAACAGAACCGCCGCCTTGAGACACCATGACCATGGCTGGGCGTAATAAGCGGTCATTTAAGATATAACCCTTCTGCATTACCATCATCACAGTATTTGCTGGGAACTCAGGGCTTGGCTGCATACCAATAGCTTGGTGGTGCTCAGGGTTAAACGCTTCGCCTATTGGATCGACGACTTTTAAGCCAAACTTATCTACTGTACCCACAAAGCTCTTAAGCGTTAGCTCAACACCTTCATAAATCGCTTTAGTCGCTTCAGCTTCTGCATCAGTCCCCTGCAGCGCGCGCTCCATGTTATCAATAACAGGTAAAAGCTCGTTAGCAAACTTTTCTAGCGCAAATTTATGTGCCTTCTCAACATCTTGTGCTGCACGGCGACGAATATTAGCTTCTGATGCAGCAGCGCGAGTCACTGAATCTTTCTGCTCTTCAACTTTAGCTTGAGACTCAGCTAGTGCCTGCTCTAATTCTTCAACACGGAAATTAGCCTGAGTTAACTCATCCATCAGGCTGGCTTCATCTGTTCTGACTTCACCTTCAACGCCACTAAGGATCTCGCCTTCAACAGCTACATCTACTTGTTCATGTTCCGCTTTGCTTGACTCGTTGCTCATTCTTACTCCAGCTAAAATGCTTTGTTTCTGCATGCTCTGGGCATATACTCAAATAAATTGAAAATGCTCGATCCCGCATGCCAAGTTGTCTGAACATATTATGGGGATCAAATTACCGGATTCAAGTCCTAACAGATAAATATGCCTAAAACATTTCAAACAATCGGCCTCATTGGAAAGCCCAACCACCATGGCACAAACTTAACCTTAAAGCGTTTGCACCATTGGTTATCTATGCAAGGGTTTAATATCTTAGTCGAGGAGCGTGTCGCTCCCGATGTTGGCTCTCACTGTCACTCTGTCGACCTGCTTGAATTAGGTGAACAATGCGACTTAGCCATTGTTGTTGGCGGTGATGGCAATATGTTAGGTGCGGCTCGGGTATTAGCCAGATTTGATATCGGTGTGATTGGGGTTAACCGGGGTAACTTAGGTTTCCTAACCGACCTTCCCCCAGACTCTTTCGAAACCGCCCTCGGCGAAGTACTCGAAGGTCACTTTGAAACTGAATTTCGTTTTCTGCTTGAAGCCGAAGTCCATCGCCATGGCAATATGAAGTCCAGTAACACTGCGGTCAATGAAGCTGTGTTACACCCTGGAAAAGTTGCCCATATGATTGAATTTGAGGTCTATATTGATGATGTATTCATGTACAGTCAGCGTGCAGATGGCATGATAGTCTCAACGCCAACAGGCTCAACCGCTTACTCTTTATCTGCTGGTGGCGCTATTTTAACGCCTAACCTTGAAGCGCTAATCTTAGTGCCCATGTTTCCCCATACCCTCTCTTGCAGACCCATAGTGGTTGATGCCAGTTGTAAGATAAAATTGGTCGTGTCACCGGATAATGGCGATAACCTTGAAGTTAGTTGTGATGGTCATGTTGCCCTGCCAGTGCTTCCTGGCGATGAGATATTGGTTAAAAGAAGTCATGAACGGCTCAGGCTTATTCACCCTAAGGGGCATAACTACTTTCACGTATTACGCAATAAGCTAGGCTGGGGAAGTAAACTTTTTTAACCTAAGAAGGTTCAATAATATGGCCTTGAGTCATCAAGGCCATAAGATAACACCGTTAACGCTTCTCTAATGTAAAGTCCAATTGAACCGTATTTTCTGCAGCAACTGCCTTACCATCAACAAATTTGGGGGCGTAACGCCATTTACTCACAGCCTCTAATGAAGATTTTTCAAAACCAGAGCCACCTTTTGAATCAAGAACTTTTGGCTCAGTAACAAATCCATATTCATCAACGGTAAAGGCTAACTGTACCCAGCCGTCCTTTCCCTTTTTCGCATAAGAGATTGGGTACCTAGGGGGCTTTCTAAATAGCGGCTGTTGCTCTTGATCATCCAGCCAGGGACTCATACTACCAATGGCAATACAGTGCTTGGTTGAAGACTCACTGTCCCCCTCTCCCTCATAAAGCTCAACTAAGCGTGCATGAGAACCAAGTTCATAGGGGTGGCTGTAATCTAGCTTAGAGAACTGCTCAACTATTGCTTCAAACAATGGAATAGCTTTAGAATTTTTGCCTTCTGCCATTCTAATCAAGCCAACAGTATAGGCTGTCTCTAATCTTAAAATAGAATCTTCAGGTAGGTTTTTCTGATAGATGTCGAATGCATTCAATGCATAATTTCGAGTTTTTCGGTCATAAAAGCGTGTGTTCTTAAGCCCATTGAAAGCACTCATCTGTACGCTCGCCAGCAACAAAGGTCGCTCACTATCTTCAGCAATCTCAACGGCTTTCTTAAATTGTGACTTTGCCTGCTTAAGATCTGAATTTGTCTGCGCGGCGCCAATCAATGGGTCGATAGTCTCAACGGACTCCTCACCGTATTCAAGCTCATAGACTGATAATGCTTTCATATAAAGCTGATGAGCTTGAGCCTTACCTGCCGCAACCTGAGCTTCATCAGCGGCGCTTTCAACTTGAAGCAGTGCCGAGGCATAATTTAAACCTAAGTTTGCGGTATCGATACTATCGTCACCGAACTTCAGCTTACCAAGTTGATAAGCTTGAGCTGAAAACTTAACGATTTCAGCCGAATTGTTGTCAGCTACCGCCTTTTTATAGGCCTTATAGCTTTCGCTAAAGCCCATATTTGAACTCGAGACAGCTCTGTATTGAGCACTATGTGCTGAAGCTTGGCTTGAAGATGATTCATCTGCAACCAACATAAAGCTTGGGGAGCTAATAAAGAGTGTTAAGCCAAGTAGGCTAACGTTAGATAGCGTGCGATTCATTGACATCATAAATATCCATATTTATACAGGTTATCAACTATAAACTGCCGTTGACGGCAGCAGTACTATACTCGTTTGATTTGCTCACTCTAACCGAAACCAAGCGATGTCTCCAGCAATAAGCCCTCTAGAAACTTAACCGAATAGATAAACTAAGTAATTTAGCTTCTATCTCTGCTGCAGCTATCTTATCTAAACTTATAAGCTCCACTCTTGAGTCCATCACATCATCTAATTCGACTACGCTCAGCTCCCCCTCTATACAGTTAATTCCTGCTATGCCTTCATCTGTTATCACCACAGCTTTGAAGCGTAACAAGTTTAAACTTTTGACCCAACTCAACAGCTCATCAAAATTAAATTCATAACTGGGATCAAATATCCAGCCACAGCTATTTGCCCCCTCACCAGCATTACGCTTTGATATAAGGCCGCGCTCATCAAACTCTAGTTGATCTGCTTGAAAATCAACTTCAAATACACTAGTTCTTGGGGTTAATGCGGATGCTTTCTTAACGAGTTGACTCGGCTTTCTTGCGGTGGGTTTATCGAGTTGCAGCAGTAAACGTTCAGGCAATGAGTTGCTATCATTTAAGCTCACAGGGACAATGCTCGTCTCTAGAGTCGTCGCGAGATAAGATGCTAACTCAGTTAAACTATTATCAGAATATAAGTCTGATTTCGTCGCCAGTATGATATCGGCCACATCTAACTGTTGGTTAAATATCTCATGTTCACGATAGCGAGAGTCACTCACTTTTCTAGCATCGACTAAACACAGCGTAGATTTAAGCTTGATGACATTTTGGTAATGCGGCTCACTCAGTACTTTGAGCACCTCTCGAGGGTGTCCAAGGCCTGTTGGCTCTATCAATAACCTATCAGGCTTTGCCTTTGCGATAAGCTGGTTAATGGCGACTTGCATAGGTACTCCTGCAGCGCAACACATGCACCCACCAGCAACCTCACGTATCTCTACTTCACTGCTATCGCCACTCTGATTACCGCCCAATAGAGCTGCATCTATGCCAATTTCACCAAACTCATTGACTAGTACGGCCCATTTCTCTCCTTGAGGCTTATTAGCCAGCAATCGCTTAATAAGCGTTGTCTTACCTACACCTAAAAAACCAGTAATAACATTCGTCGCTATGGGCTTGATGATCATTAAACAATCCGAAAATAGAAGTTGATATCGTTTAGGGTCTCATGATTTACAAGCGAACAAAACACTCAATTACAATATGAATTCAACAAAAGCCAGCACTCTGCGAATATGAAACCTACTTAATGACTTCAATCTCATGCAGTAACTTAAAAAAGTGTTCAAACGTTATCACTCACCATCAATCGCAACATCCGAGCAACACAACAAGAAACAGATAGCAACAAGCGGGCAATTTTTATGCGTTCGCACACACAATTTGACATGTTTCATATCCAAGGAGTGGACACCTGTATAAAATCCTTTCGAAGCTTAAATAATTAAGCTCATATAATAAATAATATTGATGGGTCACAAATTATGAATTTTCTAAAAACTGCAGCTGCGGCTGCGATCTCTGTTGCGTTATTAGCAGGATGTAATGACGAAACAACTAATATTTATCCACCAGAGCCGACTGAGCCAACGACAGTTCGCTTCGCTACATACAACCTTTCTTTCGATCGTAGCACTTTCGAAGAGCTTGTTACTGAAATGCAGATCTCTGCAGCAGATCAAGATGTGTTAATGGAAAAGTGGTTTAACGACGAGCTTACTGAAGATGAGCTAAAAGTTGTTGAAAAAATCATTCAGATCCGTAACGTTGCCGCTGTTATTCAGACTGAGCGCCCAGCAGTGATCATGATGGGTGAATTTAACAACGACGGCCTTGGTGAAAACCAAGATGCGATTAAAGGCTTCCGTTTTAACTACCTTGCAGTGCCACAAAACGCACTAGGTACAACTTCAGATGAAAAGCAGATGCTTGAGCCGATTCAGTTCGCTTATGCTGAAAACTTCTCAACCAACACAGGCCTATTGAGCGAATTCGATCTAGACCGTAACGGCACTGTTGCTCTTCCTGGCGATGCATGGGGCTTTGGTTTCTACCACGGTCAATATGCTTTTGGTCTACTATCACAGTACCCAATCGATACCGACAACATTCGTACTTTCCAAGACTTCAAATGGAAAGATATGCCAGGTGAAACCAACCCAACAATCACTAACTGTGAAGATGAAAACAACCCAATCCCTGAAGGCATGAAGTGCGGTGATGAGTGGTATACAGCTGAAGCATGGGCACAAAAGCCGCTATCTTCTAAGAACCATGTTGACGCACCTATTCTTATCCCTACAGCAGATGGCGAGAAAGTTGTTCACCTACTTCTGTCTCACCCAACGCCACCAGTATTCGATACTGTCACAGAAAACAACAAGTTGCTAAACAGTGCTGAGATTCAGTTCTGGAATGACTATGTATCAAACGCTGACTACATCTACGATGATGCTGGTGTTAAAGGTGGTCTAGGTTTAGATGCATCTTTCGTGGTCATGGGCGATCTTAATGCTGATCCAGAAAACGGTGATGGTTTCCTTGAGTCAATTCAAAACTTGATGAACCATGAACGTGTAAACGTTCTGGCTACCGAAGGTGTTTACGCGCCAAATAGCTTAGGTTCAACTGAGTGCTACGCTCAAGGTGACTGTAAAGAAAACACTTACCCTGATCGTGTAACCAGTACCTTCGGCCTACGTGTTGATCATGCTATTCCATCTAACGATCTGAACATCACAGATTCAGGTGTATTCTGGCCAGCAAGCTTCGAAGACGGTCATATGCTTATGAACGACTCTCGTGTTGGTTGGGGTGACGGTAAAAGTATCTCATCAGATCACCGTCTAGTGTGGATCGAAGCAGAGCTTTAAATTGCTCTAAGGGGCTTGAGGCTCTCTCCTAATAAGCGTTCAGGAGTAATGCCGCACAGCCTCTTACATTGATTAAGCGCTAACAGTAAAAGACTAGATGCAAAAAACCGCCTTTCGGCGGTTTTTTTATAGCTCATACTAGCCCTCTAGTATGGGAGTCATCACTTTTTATTCGAACGTCGACTCGCATAACTCGATTTTGCTGCAGGGCTTTTAGCTTTGCCTTTATGAGAGGGTTTACCCTTACGGCGTTCAAACTTCTTTTTCGTTGTTTCACCCTGACTGTCACGGTAACGAGCAGGCAATGGTGCCCCAAGTTCATAACCAGGCAAAACGGTTTGAGGCAAGGCTACTTCAATTAGCGTCTCTATCTCTTCAAGCATCTTTTTATCCGATGGGCATACAAAAGAGATGGCTCGCCCAGTTAATCCAGCCCGACCTGTACGACCGACACGGTGAATATAATCTTCAGCAGCATAAGGAAGCTCAAGGTTAATCACCAAAGGCAAGGCTTGAATATCTATGCCTCTGGCCGCTACATCTGTTGCTACCATCACTCTGATTTTTCCAGATTTGAACTCTTCGAGCGTGCGGTTTCGTGTGCCTTGGGTTTTATCACCATGAAAAACGCCACACTTAATACCATCAAGAGTCAATTCAGCTTTTAGATGCTCAGCACTCTCTTTGGTACTTGCAAATACGAGCACCTGCTGCCAGTTATTACGGCCGATTAGCTCTGATAACAACTCAGCTTTGCGACGTTTATCAACGAGATAAACCTCCTGTTCAACACTCGCAGCAGATCGAGTTTTTGCTACATTGATCCATTTTGGAGATAGCAGCATCTTCTCAGCTAACAGCTTAACTTCATCACTGTAAGTTGCCGAAAAGAAATGAGTCAAATGGGTGCGAGCAACCAGCGATTTAACTCTCTCAATATCACGAACAAAGCCCATATCCAACATTCTATCGGCTTCATCAATCACTAAATTGTTAACACCAGATAAGTCGAGCCCATGCTGCCCTATAAAGTCAAACAGCCTACCAGGCGTAGCAACTAAAATGTCCACGCCAGCATTAATCGCTTTACGCTGAGGGTTCATATTCGCCCCACCATAAACCGCGACTGTTTTTAAAGTAGTAAATTGCGCATAGCGATTGATATTTTCAGCCACTTGAATCGCAAGCTCTCGCGTTGGAGTCAGAATAAGGCCTCTAAGTTGAGTAGATTCAGAGGCTTCATTGATTAGCCTCTGTAGTAGGGGCAGAGCGAAAGCCGCCGTTTTACCAGTTCCCGTCTCAGCACACGCCATTAGATCGCCGCCCGTTAATGCCACGGGGATCACAGCTGACTGGACCTCTGTGAGCTGTTGATAACCACACTGTTCAATGGCGTCAACCAATAAGGGATTCAAGTTCAAGGCGTCAAATTTCATGGAAAACTCACACGGGATAATAAATGAGCGCGGAGTCTATCAAAAAGGACCTCCACTGGCTACGAAGATACTTTTCCTTGACTCAATTCTGCTAACTTAGCGATATATTTTACTTCAAAATCGGTAACAGGGAGTGGCTTAGAAAATAGGTAACCTTGACCATAATCGCAGCCACACTCAGACAATACTAACTTCTGATACTCTGTTTCAACACCTTCAGCGATAACCTTCATTCCTAATTTATGAGCCATGACAATAATTGCCTCACATAAGGTAAAGTCTTCAGTATCGGACTCTAAATTTTTAGTAAAAGACTGATCTATCTTCAGGTAATCGATATCAAACTTTTTAAGGTATGCCAGCGATGAATAACCAGTACCGAAATCATCGAGTGATACTTGTATACCCGCATCACGATAGGCCAATAACTTTTCAGATACTCCCATACTGGCATCGAGTAACAAGCCTTCAGTGATCTCCACACAGATGCCATTACTCCCTAGGTTTAACGCTTTAAGCTGCGAGATCCAATCTTCAAAGCTATCCCCTTCATCTCTAAACTGGATTGGCGATTTATTGATGCTGATCTGAATCTCTACACCAAACTTTTCTCGCCATTTCGCGCTCTGTTTTGACGCTTGCTCAAATACCCAGTTGCCGATATCGATAATTAAACCAGTCTCCTCCGCGACAGGAATAAACTCTGCAGGTGATACCAGCCCTCTTTCTGGATGATGCCAACGTATCAATGCTTCCGCCTTCAACACATCTGAGGTTGATAAGTCGACTATTGGCTGATAATAGATTTCAAACTCTTTATGGCTAATCGCCCTGCGAAGATCACGTATAAGCACCATCCTATATTTAGCCTCCTCCTGCATTGAGGGGGTAAAATAGTGATAACGATTTCTGCCCAGATCTTTAGCCGCATACATAGCTTGATCAGCATGTTTTAACAGACTATCTATGGTAGATGCATCATCAGGATAAAGTGTGATACCGATACTGGCACTGATATAGGCGGTATCATTGCCTAAATTAAAGGGCTCAGATATTCTCGCAAGAATATTCTCAGCAACCCGCTCTACCCCTCGATTATCTTCAATCGCCGATAACACCAAAGTAAACTCATCACCACCTAGCCTTGCGACAACATCAGACTCACGAATACAACCTTTAAGCCGTTTAGCCGTTTCCACTAATAGTTGATCGCCAACATCATGTCCTAAGGTATCGTTGACCTCTTTAAAGTAATCTAAATCTAAAAACATCAAGGCTAAATGCTGTTGATTTCGATCAGCCTTTAAAAGCTCAGTCCCTAGATACTCAAGCAACATTCTTCGATTTGGCAAGCCGGTAAGTGGGTCATAATTTGCCTGCTTCCAGATAATATGCTCGGCTTGTTTTTTCTCAGTGATATCTGAAAAAAGCGCAACACGGCGATAAGCCTCTCCGGCACTATCAAAGATGGTATTTATCGTTAACCAAACAATATACTCTTTTGAGTTTTTATGTTTTAACCAAGTCTCACCTTGCCATCGCCCCGTCTCAGCAATCTGCGCTTTCATCTGCTCAAATTGAGTTTTCTTATTCCTTTCACACTGAAGAACATTAATATGCTGATTAATGATTTGCGCTTCGCTATAACCAGTTATTTCAGTGAATGCCGAGTTAATCGTGATTATTTTTCCATGACGGTCTTGGACGCTCATAGCTTCACTCGAGTTGTTGTACACGGAAGCGGCTAGCTTTAGTGACTCCTCAACCCTTTTTCGATCACTGATATCGGTATGAGTACCACACATACGAAGAGGCACGCCATTATCGTCTCGGCTCACAACTTTACCGCGATCTAATATCCACCTAAGCTCACCACTCAGAGAGATCAGACGATACTCTATGCTATGTTGCTTATTGTCCCCTTTAAGGTGTTCATCAATTGAGTGCAATACAGCAACTCTGTCTTGAGGATGAATACCATTTACCCATAGTCGGTCATCCTTCTTTAACTCCTCAGCCGTGCAACCTAACAGCTCAGCACATCGTTCATTTCGATCCACTCTATTGGTTTTTATATCCCAGTCCCAAAGCCCTAATTCGCTACTGCTGAGTACCAGGGCTAACTGCTCTTGACTCGACCGCATTGCTGATTCCGCTTGTTTCTGAGAAGTAATGTCCAACAAGCCAGCGATAACCAGCTGAACCTTGCCATTGACCCGTTGGCAAGCAACCGTCAGATGGGTATAAACAATCGAGCCGTCTTTCGCCACAAAGCGCTTATCCATCTCGTACTCATCAACTTCACCGTTTAACATTCTTCGAAACTGATCCAGATCCCCTTGTAGATCCTCAAAATAGGTCATCTGAGCCCATGTTTTTGCCAGCATCTCCTCTTCTGAGTATTTCAGCATCTGGCATACACGTGGATTGACCTTTATCCAATGCTGGTCCACAGAAGATATGGCGATACCAATGTTGCCAATATTAAACTGTGAACGAAAAATGAAGTCATCTTGCAGCTGTATCTTGGCATCCCGCTCTATCTCTAACCTTCTAGATAACAACACCCCCAATAGCATGGTCGCTACAGGAAAAATCATGAGTACTGGCATGCTAATTTGCTGCAGAATTGATATCGCCGTATCGAATGGCAATACGCTCATCCAAGAGAGTGATAACAGATGCAGAATAAAGCCGAACAGATAGAGCTCTTTATAACTAAGTTCAGCAATCACAGGTTTACGCTTATAGCGCCATAAGCTACCAAGTAAGCCTGAAGAGATGATAACGCCAACACCTGCCCATATCGCGGCGCCTCCCTCAAGAATTCGATAAGCAGAGGCGATAGCAACAGCGATAAAAGTGGGTAGCCCACCAAAGAAAAGCCCCGAAATACCAAGAATGACTGAGCGGGTATCGAAAAAGATCCCATCTTGATACTCCCATGGCGTCATCATGGTGGTTATGGTTATCCCACCTATAATGGCGCCAACCGAGATCCTCCATAGCAAGAAATGATCGCTTTGCTGCTTTCTAGGAACCGCATCATAAACAAAAACCATAGCCAGCAATAAAGCTGCGTTCTGTACTAAGGAATAGATAACGTCTGAATCCATATTTCGCCGTTAGTCACTGTTCATTATTAGAAATAAGTGCTTTGAGTGTAGCAGAGGGTCTACAAAATTGAGACAGGTAGAATCTGTATCAAAACATTAAAGAACATAAACTTGGCATACACAAATCACATAAGTAAAAAACTAAGCAAAAAACATTTAAATAATAATCACCTTTTGGCCGAAATAGATTAAGATAACCTCGCGCTAATATGGATATTCAGGGTGAAAGGACGTTATGCAAGCAAAAAGGATAGCTGCTAAGAATGCAATTTCTGGCATAGGTTTAATATTAAGTGTCTTCTTAAGCAACTTAAGCTGGGCCGAAGAAGATAAGCTTTATAGTATAAAACTCGCTGCAGAGGATAACTGGGCCCCCTATGCTGAAGCCTCTGGTACCGGCATCTCCCACTCTTTAATCAATTCTGCTTTCTCCCGTGTAGGTGTACAAGTCGACAGCATTGTTGTGCCCTATTCTCGCGCTGTGGTGATGGCAAAAAAAGGCATCGTTGATGGTGTGTTCAACTTAGTTAAAGAGCGAAGCACTGAAGATCACTTTATTTTTGGTGAGCAACCTCTGTTTTCAGCCAGCGCCTCATTTTACCAAAATGTGAATACCCCGCTTGATGTACATGACAAATGGAAACTACCCGCTCACACTAAGGTAGGGATCATTGAAGGTTATGAATACGGTGATGAACTTCACCTTCTGCCTAATATTCATATTGTTAAGCTCTCAAATCATAATCAGCTCATTAACCTACTACTGCTTGATAGAATTGACCTGGCCATCATGTATGATTTAGTGGCTGAGCAATACATTGCGCAAATGGGCGTAACAACAGAGATAAAACAAACCTTTCATAATCACACGGGAAACGTATACCTCGCATTCTCAAAAGAGAACCCTCAAGCTAACTCACTAGCAAAACTGCTCGATACTGGGATCAGTTCATTGAAGCAAGATGGCAGCTACCAAAAAATAATGGCTTCAATTACACCTAAAGTGAGCAATGATCGACAAAGGTAAAACCTCTTTAAACTGTCGCTGTGCTAGACTAGCGCCAATTTTCAGCTTGTTGGTCGTAAATAGACACTATGCAAAATAATTCGCAGAGCAGTAAAGAGATGAATTATAGCCCTACATTTAATTTCCCTGTGCAGATCTACTATGAAGATACTGACTTCTCCGGTGTGGTCTATCACCCTAACTTTCTAAAATATTTTGAGCGCGCCAGAGAACATGTCATCGGCGCGGATATCTTAGCATCGCTTTGGGATGAGTATGGCTTAGGCTTTGCTGTTTATCGCAGCGATATGCTATGTCACGATGGCGTTGAGTTTGCTGATATCATTGATGTGAGAACCCGATTCTACTTTGAGAGTAAATACAGAACAGTTTGGCAGCAAGAGATATGGCGTCCGAATGCTAAAAAGCCAGCCGTAACAGCCAGTATTGAGATGATCTGTATGAATAAAAAGCGCCAATTAGCGCCAATGTCACCTGAACTGCTTGAGCACTTAAGTCAATCATTCCCAACTGGCATAAACCTTTAATCACTTAGCGAAATACACGGAGGCCTCCATGCAAGGGCCTCCTCTAAGTTTGTGATTTATTTAGCTGAGTCCAACTTTGTTGTAACTCATTGGCTGTCAAAGGTTTAGAAAATAGATCGCCCTGAATTTTATCGACTCCCATCTCAACGAGTTTATGGTAGATATCGAATGTTTCTACCCCCTCCACCGTCACACTAAACTCGAGTCCTTTTGCCAGAGCAATACAGGTTTCCATGATGTGAGCGGCATGTTTATCGGTTAATAAATCATCCAAAAAGGCTTTATCTATTTTGACTTCATCAACAGTAAACTGTTTAAGATAGGCAAGCGATGAGTGGCCTGTTCCAAAGTCATCTATCGCAATACTGACACCTATCTCGCTGAGCTTATCAACCATATCAATAGCAAGATCCATATCCTCCATCAGCTTGCTTTCAGTAATTTCAATCGATAATGCGCTCGCATCAAGTTGATACTGCTCAAGCTTAGATTGAATATCACTGCACAATGTTTCACTGAGAATATCCTGTGATGATAGATTCACTGCAACTTGAAATACTAACTCGCGCTCTCGCCACTTAGCCTGCTGGGAGATGACCGCTTCTATAGCCCATTGGCTGAGTAGCCCAATCATGCCCGCATATTCAAGCAGTGGGATAAACTCAACAGGAGAGATAGTACCTAACTCACTATGCTGCCATCTAATCAAGGCTTCCATTTGAGTAAAACGCTTCGAAGATATACATAGCTTAGGTTGATACACCAAATACAATTCTCCTTGTGCAAGAGCGCTTGGAAAATGATTGATGATACTAAGCTGTCGATGCTGTATTTCATCATCACCGGTCTGGTAACCGGCAATGTGCAGCTTCTTCCCTTTAGCATGGATCAATGCAAGGTCTAACCGTCTTAATAGCTGACTAACATCCGTATAGTGCTGCTTCACATCTACATAGCCCAACTGCAGTTGCACTGAGACTGGAGTATCATCAATCATAAAAGAGGATTGAAGTCGCTGCTTTAATGCATTGAGCTGATCTTCGCTCTGCTCATCATCAAAATAAATCAGAAACTCATCTTCATTCATCCTAGCCAAAAATGAGGCTTCATCCCCCAAGCCTGCTAGCCTTAGGGATAACAGTTTCAGTAATTGGTCCCCATAGGAGAAACCAAAAAGATCGTTAACAAATCGGAGTCGATAAATGTCGATTAATACTAATGTTCCCTTGGTTTTATCCGAATCAGCAAGCCATTGTTTGAGCGCTAATCGATTAGCAAATCCGGTTAATTTATCACGGTCACTGCGAGGAGGCAGGGTTTGTAATAATTCAGCGAAATATGAGTATTGAGCGAGGTATCTCTTCGGGATCTGTTTATCAAAACCCGCATCTTGGGAGGCATCAATGACACTCGATGGTGTAAGCCTATCAATATGTTTTTTTAGCTGTGAGATAAGCAGTCGAATGAATGCATCTTGTCGTTGGCTATGCCGGTAACTCAGTAAGATACCAGCGAACAATAAAAGTATGAGTCCTGCAATTAGTCCAACGATACCCACTAGGTTAAACGACTCCTTGTCGTATTCGCGCCGTCAATAAACCTGACGAATTAGGCTTCACCCTTTAGCGAGTAAAGCTTACTCGTAGCTTAACTTAATAGAGTGGTACTTATCGAGAAATTCATCACTGGCGAGCTCCTCTGGTGACACAGGTAAGCCGCGCTTGGCAAACACATCCATTCTCTCTTCAAGCTCAGCCCCAGAGCGTAACTCTCCGGTGTAAAAGGCTGCAGCACGAACAAAATCTAGGTAATTGACATTATCAGGCAAATAAGAAAGATCTGACCACCTTTCAACGACCTCCATAACCTCAGGTGCAAACTCCCAAGTTTTTAATACCGCACGGCCAATAGGCCCCTGCATCTTCCTTACCAATGCTCTGAGTTGATCAATACTGGTAAATAGCTCAGGTGTCGCTTCAGCTTCTGTTAGTACAGGGAGCGCGCCAATATTATGCACTAGGCCTGCCAAAGTTAATGTGTCAAAACTAAGCCCACTGCCTTTATGAGACTTATTATAGATCTGCAACATGGCGCAAGCTGCTGAAGTCACGTCGATAGACGATCCCCACACCTCGTCCATCACCTCCCAAACCATCTCATTGGTCGAGATAAACAGTTGCTCCATAGCCACTGATGTTGCAATCGCTTTTATCTGGGTTAGTCCAATGCGCGTTACAGCACTATTAACGTTTTCAGCCTTAACACCTCGGCTGTATAACGCACTATTAGCGACCTTAATCATTCGAGCAGAAATTGCAGCATCTTGACCTATGATCTCTGCAACTTGCTTAGGGCTAGAGTCCGGCTTTGCCACAACCTCCTGAACTTTCATTGCGACTTCTGGCAATGTTGGTAAAACTAGGGCATCAGCCTTTAACTTCTTCAAAAGCCTAACCAATAGTTCATGTTCAGTAGACATTGTTGCTCCCATTATTTTTTACTGTGCTCTGTTTCAACAGGGTACGACTCGATGTTTTCAGAGAGTATATCAGTGCATACGTTAACTAGACGTGTAAAAAGTACTCGTACAGTTAATATCTTGTTTAGATTCTAGCTAACTTTAAGATTGTTAGGGATAAAAATCACTGATTAGTTGAATAAAAAATGATGTCAGTCACAGCAGCTAACCATGCAAAAAAAGATATATTGCACTAAATTTGATAACAGCAGTGGCATTGAGTAAAATGCCCGCCCGCTTGTTGCGCCTTTAATCACCAATTGAGAGTTATTATGTTTAAACCTGAGCTACTGTCTCCCGCTGGGACTCTAAAAAATATGCGTTATGCGTTTGCCTATGGTGCAGATGCTGTCTATGCAGGCCAGCCTAGATACAGCCTTAGGGTAAGAAATAATGACTTCAAAATGGAAAACCTTGCAACAGGTATCCAAGAAGCGCACGACCTAGGTAAAAAGCTATATGTTGTGAGCAACATTGCACCGCACAATACTAAGCTTAAAACCTATATCAGGGATATGGAGCCAGTAGTGGCCATGAACCCTGATGCATTAATCATGTCAGACCCAGGTCTTATCATGATGGTCCGTGAAGCATTTCCAGATCAGGTCGTGCATCTATCTGTGCAAGCAAACGCGATTAACTGGGCATCAGTTAAGTTTTGGCAGCAACAAGGTATCAAGCGCGTGATCTTATCTCGTGAACTTTCTCTTGATGAGATAGAAGAGATCCGTCAGCGCTGCCCAGACATCGAGTTAGAGGTCTTCGTTCACGGCGCACTTTGCATGGCTTACTCTGGCCGCTGTCTATTATCAGGCTATATCAACAAGCGCGACCCTAACCAAGGTACCTGCACCAATTCATGTCGCTGGAAATATGACGTACATGAAGCTAAAGAGACCATGGAGGGAGATATTGTTGCAGTAAACCCTCAAGGTATTGTGGACCAAAATGGTGTTCAGATTGAAAAGCCGACATTAGGTGAAGGTCAACCAAGCGATCAAGTCGTCATGCTACAAGAGGCGGGTCGTCCAGGTGAATATATGCCAGCGTTCGAAGACGAGCACGGCACCTATATCATGAACTCAAAAGATCTGCGTGCGATTCAACATGTCGACCGTCTTACTAAGATGGGCGTTGACTCATTAAAAATTGAGGGACGTACTAAGTCTTTCTACTATGTGGCTCGTACAGCTCAGCTTTACCGTCAAGCAATCGAAGATGCCGCATCAGGTAAAGACTTCGATCGCACCTTGATGCATAACCTCGAAGGCTTAGCGCATCGTGGCTATACAGAAGGCTTCCTTCGTCGCCATGTTCATGATGAGTATCAGAACTACGATTACGGCTACTCGATTAGTGACACACAACAGTTTGTTGGTGAATTCACTGGAGAACGTAATGATGCAGGCATGGCAGAAATTGATGTGAAGAACAAATTCTCAGTGGGTGACAGCGTAGAGATAATGACCCCACAAGGTAACCTAACACTCAATATCGAGCAGCTAGTTAACCGTAAAGGTGCAAATGTTGAGTCAGGTCTAGGTTCAGGTCACTTTGTGTTTCTAACACTTCCAGCTGAAATCGAGTTAGACAAGGCTGTTATTTTACGTAACCTGCCTCAAGGGCAAGACACACGTAACCCACATGCTTAATTGTGGGCTTAGGTGTAAAATGAACATTAGAAAGTGGTAGAAAGGTACATTAATTAGATGGCTTTATTAATCGACGACAGCTGTATCAACTGCGATATGTGCGAGCCAGAATGTCCAAACCAGGCGATAACCATGGGGGAGGAGATCTACGAGATAGATCCCGTCCTCTGTACTGAGTGCGTTGGTCACTATGATAAGCCTACCTGTATCTCAGTATGCCCTATCGACTGTATCGACCCCGACCCTGAGCATAAAGAATCTGATGATGAGCTGCTGCTTAAATATCATCTGATAACGGGTAAACCTGTAGAGTAACTGTGTCATACCAATGCCCCTAGGAGGACTTGAATAAGGCCTCCTAGCACTCTTTTCCGATAACCGACCTTGGTTAAGCTAGCATTAGTTAACTGGCTTAAGTTAACAGCCTTTAGTTAACCGACTTTAGTTAATTTTGGCTTATCCTCAAAAAACGTTAAAGCGCCCTCCTCTGCATTTTTACAAGCAAACATCGCTTCCTCCGCTTGCTCAATACACTCATGTATCGACGCTTGTGCTTCAATTTTTACTGCACCTATGCTCAAGGTGAACCTTATAGACTCATCACCATAAGCAATGGTGCTTAACTTATTTTTTGCCAAAAATTCAGATAGTTGTAGCTTACCTTGCTTTAAGCTATCAAGCTGTAAAAGCAGGCCAAACTCAGCACCATAGAGCCTTGCAACCTTGCTCTCACTAAAAGCGTCGGTTAATAAATTTGCCGCTTTTATTAAAACTTGATCGGCAGCTTGGCAGCCATGCAGCTCATTAATACTATTAAATTTATCGATATGAATAATGGCCAAGCAGTAGACATTTTCACTAGCTTTCAACTCATCGAGATCGTCACATTGCTCCTCGATAAAAGATTGCCTGTTGGATAAAGAGGTAAGGTAGTCTATTTGAGTAGACATTTTCACCTCTTCAATAACTTGTAACTGCTCAATATTTTTGAAAATTCTACAGTAGAACTCTTCGGGACAGAAAGGCTTTTTAAGGTAGTCATCAGCCCCACTCTTTATAAACCGTGCCGATTGATAACTTTTGTTCAACCCAGAATAACCTATGATGATTAAGTCTCTTGCAGAGTACTGCTTACGAATATTTAAAATTAACTCAATTCCACTCATTCCAGGCATTTCATAGTCAGTGATAACTAACTTAATATCTTCATGCTGGCGAATTGTCTCAAGCCCTTTTGTCCCATCAGGCTCGTTATAAACGGTAAAGTTTCTTCTGCTCAGTAAACTACAAACATAGCTCCTCACAGAAAGAGAGTCATCTACCACCAACACGCCAATTTCATGGTTAGTTAATTGGCCTTTTAACACCCTCTGTAGATAGTGATAGGCTTGTGCGCTCTCTTTAGTGATGTAATCGATTATAGGTAGGTTAAGCAGCTGCTGATGAATTTTATCATTGACCCTGCCTGTCATCACAATACTTGGAACATCGTATTTCAAAATATAGGGGATCACTTGCCCCTCATAGGCATCGGGCAAACTATAATCAACCGTTGCTACAAAGAACTCTTGATGATGCACGAGGATTTTTTTAACTTCTGAAAATGAATGTGCGACAGTGACTTCAAACCCCAGTGAGCGACCAATATGCTCAATCACTTTAGCTATGGCTTTATTATCTTCAATGACAAGCATACCTTTCACAACACCACTCCTTAGCAGATGTGAGCTTAGGTATAAATATAGGCAAGAATTTAGAAAGTGAGAAATTTGAAATATTCTCTAATGCCATTTGCATTAAAGTACAACCAATGAGAGGGAATGCAGTTAGGCTGCTACAACTGCTACAGAGGAGCAGCCTAACGTCATCAACTAGGCGAGTTGAGGTTCAGCTTTAGACTCAAGTTGTTGAAGTAACTGAGCTAGCTTTTCAATACTGTGCCGAATGGGTGCTGGCATAGTGTCAAACTCGATACTTAATAATAAGTTCTTAACCTCTAACCCCAGCTCAGTATCTCCCTCTATAGAAAGGCGACGTTGAAAAAACAGCGTATCGGGATCTTCTTTGCCCGCAGCAACTAGCAGCAGCTCTTTCGAGTGACCTGCAAACAAGACTTCAGCATCGGCTCTTGGACGCACCTGCCAGCCATCGTTATAACTAACCTCAAACTCGAGTCCCATATCTTCGACATGTATCGCGACCCAACGATCTGATAAAAAATCTAACTCTTCATCAATCGCTTGCTGTTTGAGCATCAAAGCTAAAATACGGGTGAGAATATCGGCTTTCATTTTAAATGGCACCAATGAAAGTGGTGTGCGAACCAGCTTTGGCGCTAATGTTAACAACTGCTTGGCAAAACTACCTGAGATAGGCATCTGCATAATAATCTCAATCCTTAATATCTGGGAGCGAAGCCTCTACCTACAACAGCAGAGTTTAAAAGAAAATGATTTTACCCAGATCTTATGATCACAAACCTGTTTTATATCAAGAATTGGATATCCATTCCCTTTTAAACTCGTTTTTCAAATATTTGGGAGCTATTCGGAGTATATATATGGAACTGCTGTGTCCGGCAGGCAATCTGGCGTCGCTTAAAACTGCACTGAATGCAGGAGCGGATGCTGTCTATTTAGGTTTAAAAAATGATACTAACGCGAGATCATTTGCAGGCTTAAACTTTACTCCCAAAAAGCTTCAACAAGCGGCTGAATATACAAAAAGCCGAGGGAAAAAACTCTTTCTCACTATTAACACCTTCCCAAAACCTGGCGAAGAGAAGCGTTGGTATGAGGCGGTAGATATCGCAGCAAATACAGGAATAGATGCGCTCATCGTAGCCGATCTTTCAATGCTCGATTATGCCCACACTCACTATCCGCACCTGCCACTACACTTATCTGTGCAAGCAAGTGCGACCAATTTAGGGGCACTAAAACTCTATAAAGAGGAGTTTAATATTGAGCGTGCCGTGCTGCCCAGAGTCTTGTCGATGAAACAAGTCAGAGACTTGTCAAAAGTGACCCCTGTCGATTTAGAGGTGTTTGCTTTCGGTAGCCTATGCATCATGGCTGAAGGGCGCTGCCACCTCTCCTCTTATGTCACTGGTCAATCCCCAAATACGGGCGGCTCCTGCTCTCCTGCTAACCATGTTCGCTGGCAAGAACAAGGCGGCGATCGACTCACTCGACTCAATGAAGTACTGATTGATAAATCCGGCGTCGATGAGCAGATGGGTTACCCTGTCGTCTGTAAAGGCCGTTATACCACTGAAGCAGATCAACGGCCCACTCACCTGCTCGAGTCGCCAACAAGCTTAAATACCTTGAGTCTGCTACCGGAGCTTGCCAAAGCAAAAGTGGTCTCGCTTAAAATTGAGGGCAGACAGCGCAGCCCAGCCTATGTCGAACAGGTCACTTCCGTTTGGCGACGCGCCATCGATACCTATCTTACCAACCCAGATAGCTATCAAACTCAAGATGAGTGGAACAGAGCGCTTGCAAAGGTCTCTGAGGGGCAAACGACGACACTCGGTGCTTATGAGCGTACTTGGCAATAAACGATTCAAATAAAAATCAATATTGCACTGCTAGCACGAAAAAAGATTTAGGAAAATTGAGATGAAAGTATCACTGGGGCCGCTGCTATATTGCTGGCCAAAAGAAAGCGTTATTGAGTTTTACCAGTCAGTAGCACAAAGCAATATCCCGCTCGTTTACTTAGGCGAAGTTATCTGTAGTCGCCGAAGAGAGCTTAAGTTTTCTGATTATATGGCACTTGCCAATATGCTCAGAGAATCAGGCAAAGAGGTGGTCATTTCAACCTTAGCATTGCTAGAGGCGCCTTCTGAATATACAGAGATCAAAAAGCAGGTAGATAATGGTGAATTTATTATCGAAGCTAATGACATGGGCGCAGTACAAGCCGCTAAAGAGCTAAACCTGCCATTTGTCTGCGGCCCAACGGTAAATAACTACAACCTAGCGAGCTTAAAGAAACTACAAGAGTGGGGAATGCAACGCTTCGTGATGCCTGTAGAGCTATCGAAAAACTGGCTGTCGCACGTGTTATCTGAAGAGACTCCAGCATTTGAAGTTGAAGTGTTCGGCCACGGTTTTCTCCCCTTAGCCCTCTCGGCTCGCTGTTTTACAGCAAGGCATAAAGGTCTAACAAAAGATAAGTGCCAAACCATCTGTATCGAAAACCCTGCAGGGCTATTGGCGCAGACTCAGGAGTCGCAGCCCTTACTGAGACTCAATGGAATTCAAACCCAGTCAGCAGCGTGTATCGACCTGTCTCCAGAGTTGGCAAGTATGACGCAAATGGGCATAGACTACTTTAGAGTATCGCCATCAAGCATGGAAAGTGTCTCTCTTGCTGATAAGTTACTTGAAAAGCAGAGTAACCTTATCATTTCTGATGCGGCCAGCTGTAATGGTTACTGGCATCAAGAGGCTGGGTTCAATAAGGTATAATTTACTACCGACATTAGCAGACTTGAGTCGTTAAACTTCGAGTCTGCTCTACCTTCTGCTTTAAACTCTATTTCTCAAACTATTAATCATGCCCATCACCCACAAAATAAACGCCGCTAAACTTATCCATTCTAATGTTGCTGGCCACCATATCTCAGGCCGAGGTAAGCTCATCACCATCTCTTGGTAAAAAGGTCTATCAGCGGTCGTTAACCCAAGCGACTTATGAGACAGCAATAAAAAACTCATAAAGCTGATAAAGGTCATTAACCCGGTTATTAGATTCCAACGAGAATAGAATAGCCCGCCCTTAATCAGCGTATACACCATATAGAGAAAAGAGCTACAGCTACCAAAATAGAAAAAATACTTCAATGCAGCGGTATGCAGATGATAAACGTTAACAGGAAAAAGCCCCGCCGCAGCCAGCGCGATAAAGGTGCACACTAAAGAGAGAAATAACGGATATAATGCCTTATTATCAATAAGTTGAATAGAAAACAGGCAAAACAGAATTAAACTTAAACCACCAAAAAACAAGCCTCCATTAAACACAACGGCAAATGGCGAGTGTCCATAGTGACCGAGTTCGCTCAGGGTGTGATTAAAAAAATTAAAACCTTTACCTTCAAAGTCTTGATAGCCCAGCACGGTCAACAGTAAACCGATAAAAATACCAGCAACTCCTAACGCACCAAACTTAAAACCGAGACTGGTTAACTTTCTACTCTTCTCTACCATTTTTCCTTAATTCACTCATCACCTACTCCATTAACATACATGGAAGCAAAGTTTTTTACCGAGGTCTAGCACAGATTTCTAACAATTCTAAAATAAAAACATTGCACCAATATAATGTCAATATTACCAATACTTTAAATAGCATAGCCAAAAAAAGTAACTACACCAGAGATTTAATCTACTAAGCTCATAAAAAACAGTAAATAACTTAGCGAAAAGTCACTATATTAGCGTTATCCTCCAAGCTGATAACAAACACAGAAACCCCCAACAAAACAGCTACATAAATGGTACACTCACCTGATAAAAAGCCGACAAAAAATCTAATTTTGATTTGGTAGTTTTGAACGGAAAAAATAATAATGACAAGTACCCAAGGCCATCCATCCAAGCGTGAAATTACGTTATCTTCAGGCGATGAACTGATCTCAAACACTGATAAGCGCGGTGTGATCACCTATACCAATCAAACATTTGTTGATATATCAGGCTACAGTGAATCAGAGCTAATTGGGCACAGCCACAACGTCGTTCGCCACCCTGACATGCCTGCTGAAGCGTTTAAAGAACTTTGGAACAAGCTTAATGCAGGCCAATCATGGCGCGGCATCGTTAAGAATCGGTGCAAAGATGGCTCCTACTACTGGGTCGATGCTTTTGTCTCACCGCTGTTTGAAAAAGGTGAAATTGTCGGCTATCAATCGGTACGTATTAAAGCCAGCGACACGCTGATCCGCAAAGCGGAAAAGATATATCAGCGTATCAACTCAGGGAAAAGGGTCTCTGATCCACTGAGCTTAAATCAAAAGCGCATTCTATCTGGTATATCGGCTACAACAGGGCTAATCATTGCCGGATTTATCTGGGGCTGGGGGGTGATCTTAGCTGGCGTTATTTTGATGGGGGTCAACCTTGCTATCTTCTATGATGAAGCCTTTAAGATCCCCGCTAAACTGATGAAAATGAAGGCTGGCTACGACTCAGTTAGCCGATTTATCTATTGTGGCCGCGATACCTCTTCACTGCTCGACTTTCAAATGATGATGCAACGAGCCAAGCTGCAAGGCGTGCTTGGCCGCTCTCAAGATAATGCCAACCATATCGATGAAATAGCCCAACAACTTATTGTATCTGCAAAGCAAACTCACGCAGGGCTCGATCAGGAAAGCCAGCAGGTAGAACAAATTGCCAGTGCCATGGAGGAGATGGGCTCAACCATAGGTGAGGTTGCTATCAATACACAATCAACCTCAAGCAGCATAGACGAAACCTATCAGCTTTGCCGTGACAGCCGCATTAAGATGCAATCGAATACGCAAAACATCGATAAGTTAACCCTTGCCGTAACAGAAGCTGCCGCGAATGCACATATGCTCAACAAGGAAGCTGAGCAAGTCGCTTCTGCCATGTCTGAAATTGATGCGATTGCAGAACAAACCAACCTACTGGCCCTCAACGCTGCTATTGAGGCTGCACGCGCCGGAGAGCAAGGCCGTGGTTTCGCTGTAGTAGCCGATGAAGTAAGAGCCTTGTCGAGTCGAACACAGGAGTCGACCAACAGTATCTCAAAGAGCGTCGATAAGATGTTCTCTATGATCACCAGTTGGGCTAATCAGATGGATCAAAGCCGCGCACAAGCTGAAGTATGCGCTAACGATACCCAAAGCTCGTCGGAGAAGATTGATACCATCTATCAAGCTGTCAGTACCATTCACTCCTTAGCGCAGCAAAATTCGGTGGCAGCCGATCAACAAAAACATGTTGTCGATGAGATTAACCAAAACATTCACGCAATCAGTCAAGCCACCAATGAAAACTTGCAAGCACTGCAAACTGTTGAAGACTCGGTACTTGAGTTAAAGCTCAATGCCGACAAAGCTAAGAGTATGCGAGACACCTTCGGTTAAGGTTTTGTCAGTGGAGCATGTGCTTGTCTGGACATGCTCCGAAGGGATAGAGGTCAGTGACTTTTATGGGTGATAAGATTCGACAATCCTTTGCAAGCTACCGTCTTGTTTCATCAATCTCATCACCTCATCAAACTGTTCGCGAATGTCCGAAAGGCGATTCTTTTTAGAAAATGCCAAATAAGCCAACCGTGCGTCAATAGCAGGGCTTAGCGCAATTATCTGTTTGCAGCGTTCAAATTGTGGGTTGGTTTGTTTACTAAGCTGGTTAAACACATACTCAGTATTCCCCCTCTCACCTACGACAATATCTGTGACCCCAGTGCATAGCTTCACCAATAACTGAGGGATCCCCACATCTACGTTAAGCTTAGTGAGTTTCTTCTGGGCAACTAAATCATCAAAGTAAGGTCCGTAACTAAAATCTTTTTTAACGCCAAAGGTGAGATGGCTAAGCAGCGTTAAATCTTCACTGTATTCAATATTGGCATCTTCAGTAACAAACAGATGTATCTGCGCCTTGGACAGTGGCATCGTACTGTAATCAATATACTCCTCTCTGTCAGCCCGCATAAATACACCCACCATGGCATCTATCTTCCCAGCTTTTAGCCAGTTAAGCGCGCGACTCCAAGGAATAGCTTTAAACTCAATAGGCGTCTCTATTCGTCTAAAAGCCTCCTCGATGATGCGAATCGATACCCCTTCAACTTTTTCATCTTGGGTGAAATGGTAGGGAGGGTATTCAACAAAAGCGATCGCTAACGGGGGCTCAGTACTAGCAAGAACTGGTGAAGTAAGCAGATGAAACAGAAAAGTGATAAGCACTAAAAACCTAAACTTGAATTGCATCTTCGACTCACTTAACAAACAACAGCAGTTGCTGCCTTCTATCTATCAAGTTTAGCTATCACAGCCAATATTGCATCTATGACAAGAGGTGAATAATGAGTAGCTAGAGGAGAAAGAGAGATAACGGCAAGAAAGAGGGTAAAAAGAGGAGGAAGCTCATTCAGCTCAACCTCTTATTACAATTAATTTTAGGCAGATAAAGCCTGATAACGCAGGTGGCTGAATCGTTCACCAGTTTCTATGCTTTGTGGTTTTATCTTAATAGGCGCTGAAAAATACTGGCTGTTGATCACTAAGGTATGAAACTCACCGTCCTCACCGCAAGGGTCGACATTATCCCCTAAAGACTCGATCAATGAACTGGTATAGGTTTGTCCACATAACGCTTCTGTTAATTGTGCCTGCCTATCAATAGTGACAATCACAGTCTCGATGCCTCGGCTGATGATCTCTTGTGCTAGCACTAGGCTATCTTCTCCTAGGAGTGGAAACACAGCCTCATACCCTGCTGGTTCTACATAGCTCTTGCGATAATCGACAATGCCATTACAAAACATATCTCCAAAAGCTATGCCATCTATTGCTAACCCGGATGATTTAATACCTTCAATGACTAAAGATTGGTAGACATCATTTGCAGGGAAAACCTCTGGTAGCTCAATGGTCACCAATGGCAAGCCAAGCCTTTGGGCCTGCATCCTCACCACCTCTATCGGCGTCACCTGAAAAGGGACTTCGCCGTTAACATGCGTGGTGTATAAGCCCACTACACGATAATCCTCAGACTCCATTAAGCGTTCTAACGTCAGCGTGGAGTCTTTACCTGATGACCAGCTGATAATGATATTTTTTTTCATCGCACTCAAATGTACTACTCCGATTAGCTAAGCGATTAATAATGGAAGGGTTCTGATTTTAGCGAGGCTTTTTGAACTATTCAGCAAAAATTACTGCAGGCTGTGTTATTTCTATAAAAAGGCGTGTCTTAGATACTGATTTTCGCGCTTCTCGGGCGGGGCATAAACAGCTCCTACCTCGGCCAATATCTAAAGCTTTGTAGGAGAGTAAATTTGAGCGATTAACTATGGGTGGTGCTATTAATTTCATGCAGAGGGAACCTGCAATTATAGTTATGGATGTCTTAGTTATTCTAGACCAAGATACTCCATCACTTTTTTAACATCATCTAAGCGCTTTGGATATTCCGTTTCCACCTCTTCGTTATAGTACTTACGAATAAATTCAGTGTTTCCTAAATACCCTTGAATAATGCAGTTCTTAACACCTGAAACTTGTTCAATCTCAAAGGGAATACTTCTTAATAACGCTTCCTCTGAGCTAAAATCATAAGTCTTATTTAGTAACTCGATACCTTCATCAAGAATTTTTCTAATCCTAGCTTCAGCATCGTCAGCAACTAAATCGTAAATTCGAAATCCTGCAACATAACCCTCAAAAAATTTTTTATGTCTTACTCGGTGCGTCCAATCTGTTTTAGTCACTGATTCTTTATAGATTTTATCAACCTTTTTATTCGCCACTCCGGCAATCGGTTGAGCGAGTGCTGAGCCAGGGCTGAAGCTCCACAATGGATCTACTAACTTTATAGTATGTTTTAAGCGTTTATCCTTAAACGCACCCGCAGTAAAATCCCACCCCTCATAGTCCAGTGCTATTTTTTTACACAAGGCTAGCACTTCCACTTTCTGTAACATACTTAAGATCCTCTTGATTTATCTCGCAGAATAATAACAATATTTGGTGCATCGGTATCCCTAAATTCTACATCATCAGCTTTTTTACCACGACCAGTCACGCCACCAATTCCACAAGCATCGCCATAGCAAGCTTTCTGATTGGCTGTTAAATCAGCACTTCCTGTTTTGATTTCAACCATGGCTCTACCATTAGCGTCTAACGGAATTTGAGTGACGGGGTTACCATGAATATCAGTTGCACTAAAGCCTTCTGGTATATCTAATGTACCGTTACTCTTCCCTTGAACCACAATATCCGTCCGTGCGACCACACCATCAGAGTTTTTGATTGTTACTTCAGAAACAGTGTCTGCACCTTGCATGTTTAAACTTGAAGCTGCATCCGTTTGACGCTGATTATGGAATTGTCTTGCCGCTTGTAAGTCTACCTTATCTCCGGTTTTTACTGGCTGTTGCTTACCATTTTCATCAATATAGTAATGCCCTTTACTGTCTCTTTTATAAATAGTAGAGCCATCAGCCGTTCTCATACCGCTATCTGTTGCTTTCCCATTTCCTGGCCCAGTAATCGAACCATCTTCATGCTTGGTATACCCACTAGGAAGGCTCTCCCCATCTCCCCCCTTATACTTTTCAAGCGCTGACCCCAGTAGCTTGCCACCAACCTTAGCCGACAAAGCTTCCAATGAAGAAACGCCAGCGCCTACTGTTAGATCCAGTAAAGGGTTAACTTCCCCAGGGTGATTATCCACATAAAGTGAATCAGCAACAGCACCTCCTTCTGTATGCTGATAATCACCAGTAACTTTGTCAAAACCTGCAACCATATCTTGACGACTAAACTCAGCGACAGCCGCACCGGCAGGAACCAATAAGCAAGATAAACCAGCAGATGGTCCGCATCCAACTCCTCCTGCTACTGCTAAAGTTCCACCACCGTAAACACCTAAAGCCCCAGCAACCGCCTGACCAGCCCCACCTACTACAGTCAACTCTTCATCGAGGGATTGAATCGTGTCATTTACATAGATATCCATAAATCCACGTTCAAACTGTCCAGCCTCCTCTTCACCGATCAGAGCTCCAATCGTTACTCCTTGGTCATTTAACCCCTCCCCCATGCTTTGTAGGGTTTTGAGCTCTTTATACAAGGGATCATCTGTAGGCACTCCGTCAGCACAACTGACTGCCGCACAAGCGAGAGCATTAACCTGGGTTTGCGCTATCAGTTGCTCTTCTGTACTTAGACTTGTATCTCTGCCTATCGCCCCCCTAATGCGGTCAAGAGTTTGAGCTTCATCTAATCGAACTCGACTATGCTCAACATTCGCCCCACCAACTTCATCAGCTCTTTGGGTACCAGATGCCACAGCCTGACTATTTCTCAACGAGTCATTAAACCCAGCGCCTCCTGTACTATCTAAGTCACCTCCTGCGGCTTGATCGACTCGGCTCGCGAGTTGTACTCCAAAAGCATCTGCTAAAGCTTCTTGAGTATCATCATGCTCTCCACCTTGCTGTACAGCTTGCAGCTCGATAGTTTCATGACCTAAAGTGTCAATTAAATCAGTTTTGCTAGCTCCATCACCCGCATCAATAAAGATCTCGCCGTTATGCTCGTTGTTTGGATCATTAACAACGCCACCTTTAACGTCAGTTACCAGCATATTCATCAGTGATTCACTGCTGGTCTGATTACCGTCATACAAGGTCACATCTGTTAGCTCGAGACCAAACTTGTCTTGTGCTAAAGCTCCAAGTTCTTGCATGGCAGCAGCGTACTCATCACCGTCACCACTCTTTAACCCTTCAAGAATATAGGCATTTTCAGGATTTCTAAGTAGGTCATTCTTAAGATCTGTTGCTTGTGCGTTATTGTGTAATGCGCTCCAGAAATCCAATAATCCTAGCGCATCACTCTCATTGAGTGAGCCTGCAGCCGCAACGATATCTTCACCAAACTCATGAGTGTCAACAAAGTCATTTTTGATTTGCGCCCTACCGTCCTCACTCAACAATCGATGATCCACTGTTAGATCAACATTGCCCTGCTGCCTGTCAACACTGTAAAACTCTTTGTCGATATTGTCAGTATCACGATTAAGCCCAGCAAGCAGTTCATCATTAGCTGAATCATTGCCCGCACTATCATTAGCCGCAGTGCCAACTTCAACGCCACCAATCGTCACCGCGCCATTACCCAGTGTGGCTAAGGTCTTGCTCTTGTCATAGCTAGACTCATTGCTATAACTAAGGGTACTGGTGTTAAGGGTCATATCTGTGTTGCTTTGGTTTGGATCGTTTACATTAGCCTTGTCACTAATACCGACACTGGTACTGAGCCCTAAACTCTGCTGATTACTAAAGCTGGTGTTATTAAGATCGGTGAAGCTGATTGTGTCTGTGCTAAATGTTAGCTGGCCATTATCAGCTCCATCAGCATCAACTGCGGCAATCAATGCCCCATTGATGGCTGTATTACCTGCGACATCGATATTAACTTCGCTACCCGTAATACTGCTGAGTACTGTTTCTTTGCTTTGGTAACGCCCATTGCTGGCATTAAGGCCCCCATTAACGCTGCTAACGCCTTGGCTTGTGTCACCAACACTGTTAAAGCTGGTCGACGCTGATTTTCCAGTATTCTTGCTGGTGTCACCACCGAAGCTAAAGCCACCGCTAACTCCAAAGCCCTTATTACTACCACTGGCTCTGTTCTGCTTAGACTCAAGCAAGAGGTCGCCACCTATATCTAAGTTGAGACTATTATCTGCCGTGAGATTCCCGCCCTCAATACGAGTGTCTCCCGAGGTAGTAATATTGATATCCGTGCCAGTTAGCGTCGAATTGTTATACGTAGTGGTCTTATCTTTGCTTTGATTACGGTCATAACTGGCACTGACTGTTGGCCCACCTGCCGCGCCCCACACAGTTTGCGCTATGGTGATATTGCCATTTTGGGTCTCACTACTGCTGGCACTGGTATCACGGGAAGCGGTGATGTTAAGTTCGTCAGTGACGATATTAATACCGTTATTAGCCCCTAAATGACTGCCCTGAATATTGACCGAACTAATGGCGTTATTAACTGAAGCATCGCTATTAAGCCCAGTGGCTATATTGATATTGTTGCCGCTGAGGTTGGATGCTAATGAGGTGGTCTGCTCGAAGTTGCTCTCAGTTTGACTGGCTTCAATGTCCAGCTGCACACCTGCGTTGAACCCATAGGTTCCTGTACTCGCTGCCGCTGCTGCTGTCTGTTGAACAAGGCCTGTGGTTTTTGACACCGCATTGGCCGCCGCTAAAGCAACCCCTGCGACATACCACTCTTCATCGCTTTTCACATCTTCAAGCAACTCGCGCATCTCGATGACATCGGCATAGTTAACACCTGGTACACCATTGTTATAATCTGCTTCCAACTGAGTCAGGCTGTTTTCTAGGTTGTCACGCTCCTTTTTATAGGTGCGGTAATCCTTTTCGGCTTGCTTGACCTGATCGTGCGCTTCTTTAACTGCAATAGCGGCTTTGGCGACTTCGACAGCCTGATGCTGCACTACCACACTCATCTCAGCTGAGCCATGAACCTCCTCTAGGCTCTCTTCATAGCTGTTTTCAGCCTCCTTGATAGTGACATTTCCGCCAGCAAGTAAGTTGATGTCACCTGGCGTGGCATCGTTAGCCGCCGTTGTAGCATCGGCGTTGGCAATAAGATCTGAGCCCTCTACCAATATATCGGCCACCGAATCTAATGTGACGTTGCCATTGGCCGTCAAACTTGAACCTTTATGGCTGGTCTCACTGCTACTAAAGTCAACCTTGTCATAGTTAGCATTGGCAATAGAGAGCTTAAGCTGACCATCTTCAACTTTAATGGCATCAGTGGGATTGGTGAGCCCTTTGAGCAAGTCACCAAAACCGACTTCAAGCTGACGCTCACTTGAATAGGTTTCAGTGGTTTCTTTAGCCGCTAACACCTGAATATCACCGATATCGGTGCTCACACCTAGGCTACCTGTCGCAAAGATGTCTGAGCCCACAACAGTGGCACTGCCAGCATCGATATTGATATCGGAGCCCGCATTGAGCAAGCTGCCATAAGCGGTTGTAGACTTTTGCCCCTGCATGCTTTCACTGGAGGAGAAGAAGTTGCCACCTGAAAATAGGCCGCCACTCTCACTTTTTGACTCCACTTGAGATGACTCTTCGGCTGAGGTGATCAAGAGTTCATCAAATGCACTGATATTGATATTGCCGTTGGCAAGCATGTCGCTGCCAGCAATGGTGATGTCATCTGCCGAGATAAGGGTCAAATCACCATTAGCGGCCAGTTGACTGCTGCTCAGTTTTTGCGTTTTCTCGGCATCAAGGTCAGCGCTGGTCGATAGTCCCCAGAAAGCCGATTTAGATTTAGATGCCATCTCATAGTCGGTATAACTTTGGGCTAATACATTAATGTTATCGCCTGCGATGATAGTGTCACTACCAGCGGTGAGCATAGAACCGATAATGTTCACATCGCCGCTTTGCTGCACTGCTATCTGGCCAGAGGCATTCGCTATTGCGTTAAGCAAAATGTTCCCACCAGCCTGCACTACGCTGCCTTGAACAATATCGTGCTGACTCGAGCTAGTCGTCACCTTAGTAGAGAAAAAGCCTTTATCTGTCTCCATGCTGCTGGCAATATGCGACTCAGTCACAGCGTTCAGGTTTAGCTCATTAGCAGCTGCTAAGGTGATATCACCAGCGGCAATAAACTGCGCCCCCTCTGATTGAAGGTTGTTACCGGCAATCACAGATAAGTTACCGCCAGAGCGTAGATCAACCACATCGTAGCTGGTGTCATGTTTTATCTCATAACCGCCTTTAAAGTAACGCTCGCTACCCTGTTTATTTTCGACCGCGCCAAGCAAAATATCATTCGCCGCAGTTAAGCTAATATCGCCATTGGCCGCTAGACTACTGCCCTGCAGGTCTATGTTATTACCCGCGTTCATGCTTAAACTGTTGGTCGAGATTATCTGCGACTCTTCACCAATAAAGGTGTAGGTATTACTGTTTTTGCCTCGCTGATGAGTGCTTTGGCTAAACTCAGTGCGATTGATAATATCGCCACCTGCGTTGAGCATTACGTCACTGCCGGCGATGAGTCCTTGTTGATTGAGAATGTCACCACTTGCATTGATGCTCAGCGCTCCATCAGAGAGCAGGTTAGCGTTATTGGTAAAATCGCCGCCGCTGCTGAGCCACAATTGACTGTCGCCATTAAGCGTCGCGTCATTGGTAAAGTCGCCACCGACATCTAACCATAAGGTGTCGCTGCTTAGGTTAGCGCTATTAGTAAAGTCGCCGCCCATCTGTAAACCCAGTAGCTGTTCGCTATCAAAGTAGGTGGTATCTTGGGTGAGCAAGTCACCTTGGGTTCGTAGAATTAATCCATCGTTCGCGGCAATTCCAGCATCAATCTTAATGCTTTCATCAGCAGTAATATCCATGTATGTGCCAGCACTGATGGTCACTCCATCTTGTAAAAGATCATTTTGACTGACCGCGGCATAGAGGAGTTGCTGTCCATCATCGATAATATCTTTATCGAAACCTAAGCCTTCGGTTAATACCTTAACTTGGTCGTCGGTCATAAACACATTGGCGGAAACCGATACCGCCTCTGTGGCGTCGTTGACCTGCTCGTCCCTGACCTTGCCCTCATGCTCCATTAGCACCTTACTCTCAAGTTGAGTTAAGGTCTCTGCTGCGGCGGTGATCTCCTGTTCGCTAGTTAAACTGCCAGCTTGTGCTATCTGGTAATTATGTTCTGGTGACTGCGCCTCAACACCAAAGCCTCCTGGACCACTGCTTTGATCTTCATGACGCGCTATGGCTATCTCGCCTGTTCTACCAGCCAACTGCTCTTCAGGGGCTAAGCCAATACTATCTATGGGTGTTAAACCTAAATCCTGATCGCCAGCAGCAACCAGATCAGGGTTGACAGCTATCGGTCCATCCTGCATGTGGTAACCACCGGACTCTACTGACGTCGTGATTTGAGGGCGCCACTGTTTCTGATATTGGTTCACCTCGTAGTCATTTTCTAGCAAAGCTGGCTGACCAGTTTCCACGACACTGGCAAATACTAGCTCTGAGTCGTTTTCCTCACTAGTAAGCTTGAGCTCATTGGTTGTAGCATTATCGACATCAAGTCTTCTATCTTGTGCCCAATTGCCTTTATCTGTGGGGTATTGTTTTTTTCCACGCAAAGATGAAGACACATCTTGATTGCTAACGATCTCTTGGCTAACAACCTCAACGCTGTCACTCTCTCTTAGTCTGTGATCAGCATTGCCCGCAATATTCAGCTCATTAGCACCATTAAATGACTGATCTTGCCCTACTAGATCTACATCTGTTGTTATATGAGTGCCTACGCCCTCGGCATTAATATCTTGCCCAGATGTACTTAAATGACTGCCATTGTTATCGACACTTTCCTGTGCGATAAGCCCTATGTCATCACCGCCATTAATGGCCACCTCATTGGCTCCATTAGCGGCTTGATTTTCTCCTGCGACACTCACATTCGTGCCTATATTCGCACTTTGGCCTGTGGCATTACGCCCTTGCCCAGATGTGTTCAAGCTACTGCCGTTGACGCTGTCAACTGAAGCACTCTGCTGACCATTGCTATCGGCGCTATTTCCCCTTGAAGCCGCTCCACGAGAGCCACTGGCACGGGTATCGGCGCTATACTTGTTTCCAGTCTCTGGTGAGGCATCATTGGCTTCTAGCTGACCTGACAGGTTACCAGTGATTGAACCTCCAGCAACTATGGTGCCGTACGCCCCGCCGACATAAGTGGTTTCTGTGTATCTGTCGGTTTCCTCTTCGCTACTCTTGACCAGCATGCCGGGTTCATAACAGGTATAGCGATTATTCTTAGAATTACCCTGCAAACAAGTTTCAACCCAGGTTTCCTTAATCACCCTAACATCTGATATCTCTTTGTTTTGAGCCGTGTTATTCGTTAAGTTGCTACCAGATAAGCTGATATTTCGCCCAGCCGAAATAGTACTGTAATTATTGGTTATATTACCGCTTAAGCTTAAATCGCCTCCTGCGGCAATGATGCCTGTGCTGCCAGTGGCGGTTGCGTTATAAACTGTTGTTGTTTTGGTGGTTTTATCTAGATAAGCATACCTTTTACCTGAAGAGTTATAACTGCCGCCAGTGCTCGGATAGCCTCCCCCAGAGGTGCTTGACGTCGTCTCTCCCTCAACAAAAGTGGTAGAGCCACTACGGTTATTGGTAATGGTTCCAGTAAGACTTAGATTGTTCACCGCCGCTATCGAACCTGCATTATTGGTGATAGTGCCGGTCAATGAAGCATTGCCCGCTGAATAGATACTGCTGCTATTTGTAACATTGCCATCTATGGTGAGATTATTGCCAGCAAACAGTAAGTTGGTGTTGGTTACATGACCATTGATGTCTAATGTATTAGCTGCGGCAATTGTGCCGCTATTGCTGGAGATATTACTATTAACCGTTAACGTACTATTACTGCTTAACGTGCCACTATTGGCGATATTGTTAAAGTTAAGCGAGCCGTTCCCCCCAGCGCTGATGCTGCCAGTATTGGTTAGGTTCTGGCCAGATATGTCCACTAGCCCCGTCGCGGTGATCCTGCCTTGGTTGTTGATGTTATTACCGCCGGTATTCACCGTGATATTTCTGCTGGCGCTCAATGTATCTGAGCTGGCAATGGTTAATCCACCGCGCAATACAATATCCAGATCTTGGCCATTGATAAGGCCGATATTCAACGATTGACTGTCTAGCTTCACTAAACCGTCAGATTGCAATGTACCGCCACTGTTGTTTATTGCAGTAGCACTAATATCCAGCCCTGTTTGGCCAGTGATCATGCCAGTATTAGTCAGCGGTCCAGTCAAATCCAAAGTGACAGTACCGTTGCGGCTGCCCAAGGTTCCACTATTTACGATACTGCCGACATTAGCGCTTAATCCCGTTAGCGACGATATGATACCGCTGTTGGATAGACTCGCGGCTCCATCAATGTTAATTGCACCATTAGATAGGATATAACTCGAGCTGTTGTTATTCTTTATGCTACTTGCAGTGATATTTAGGCTGCCATTTGCCGACGAGGAGATATTACCACCTGTGTTATCAAGCAAGCCCTGAGTAGTAATAGATAAGCGATTGCCATCACTTGAAATCATCCCCTGACGATTATCAATTGACGATGCACTCAGCCTTGAATCTCCGCTGTTAAAGCCGATCAGTTGGCCGCTGGCATTATTAAAAGCACCAGAGGATGCAATATCAAACATACTGGCAATAATGACACCATTGTTATTATTGATATTCCCACCAGCTGTGATATTAAGTTCACCAGAGGTTTGTATTAGTCCTGATTGCTGCTCAATATTGCGCTGACTGTCCAAACTAAGTACACCACTGCCGTTATGAGCGATGATGCCATCAGTATTCGTCAGATTGCCGCCGGTTGTGCTTAAGGAGAAGTGAGTGTTACTCGACTGAATTTTACCATCAGTGTTATCTAATGTTGTGGCAGTGATCTGTCCGCTACCACCACCTAACGAAGTCATTGTGCCTTGGTTGTTATTCAACGACCCGGCTGTAATATCTAGGTTATTGCCTTGAATCACCCCTTTGCTGTTATTCACCGCGCCAGATGTGTTGATTGCCAGCGTACCGTCGGCAACTAAAGAGCCTCCCTGATTATCAACTGCGCTATTGATCTGCAAGTTGCCTTGGGTATAGAGGCTACTATCTGTGTTGGTAAAGGTACTGCCAGTATCAATATTGATACCTTTAACGGCATAGAGACTTCCCGCGCCACTGATATTACCTTTCAAGCTGGCTGTACCGGCTGTTGAAACAACACCACCACTGAGGTTAGTGCTACCCTTATCACCTATGACTAAAGTGCCAGTTCCTGCATGGATCAACTGCCCACTGTTAGTCACAGAGCCTGCAAAGCTCATATTAGCGCCGCTGTTATATAGTGTTCCTTGATTAACCAGTTCACTCACGCCTAAGACTAAAGCACTTGCTGTGCTGCCACTGGCTACTAATACTCCAGTTGCTGCATTGGTGAGCCTTGTTCCACTAAAGCTGGCATTACTGGCTTCTACACGGCCGCTATTTTCAAAGCCTGCAAACCCATTAGCAGACAAGTTGCTCGCAGACATTGTGCCTGAGTTAGCAATATTCCCCGCAGATAAATTGAGATCTTGCTGACTATAAAGCAGCGCACCGTTATCAATAGCGGCCGCGCTAAGACTGAGTCCATTGATGGCTGAAATACTGCCCAGGTTATCTATCTGCTTATTACCTGCATCGACACTGATATTTTTACCGACGATCACGCCACTTGCGTTATTGTCTAATCCACCGTTTATTGTGAGGCTGTTGGCCGCTTGGATCTGACCTTGATTGCTTAACGTATTTGCCGAAAGCGCTAAGTTACCCTTTGATACTATGTCCCCCGAATTGTGTAAGCTACCAGAGTTAGCGATAGAGAAAGTGCCGCTGCCCTGATGGATAAGGGCCCCACCAGCATTATTAAATCCACTTAACACCATGTCCCAGTTCTGGGCGTAGCTGGCTAATGTCCCTTGGGTATTGTTGAGCGAATTAACGGCCGACATATTCAGTGAGTTATTGGCGCTACTAGTGGCTAATATGGTGCCGCTGCTATTATCCAGCGCTGTTGCAGCTAACACCACTTGGTTGGCAGAGATTGCCCCTGCCTTGTTGCTAATGCTGCCTGCACTGTCTAAATTGACCGTTTGTGCCTGCACCGTACCGCTATTATTGATAATAGCCCCGGCATTGATAGCCAGATTGCCATCGGCCAACAGTACACCGCTGGTATTATTGACCTCACCACCAGCCCTTAAGTCTAAGGAGTTAGCTGCGAAGATTATTCCCCCTTGGTTGTTGGCATTGCCTGACAGCGCCATGGTTAAATCTGCTGCCGATTCGATACGTCCAGCGCCATTGCTTAAACTAGCCAAAGTCAGTCTTTGACTGCCTTGTGAACTGAGCATTCCGTTATCATTAACCAATGAATTCGCCGTTAAGGCTAGCTGCCCTTGGGTGACTAAGCTGCCAGCGCTGTTATTTATATTGCCGCCATCAAGCGTTAACGTGCCACTGCCTTGATGCAGCACAGCGCCGCCTTGGTTACTCAAGCTGTTAGCAGTAATCAACATCGAATTGGCATCAGTTGCAAGTAAACCACCTCTGTTATCAAGGGATTGACTATCGATGCGATATACTGTGCCCGCACCTGTGATACGGCCACTTCGGTTATTGAGGCTGTCACTGACGAGGGTTAATTGGTTATTGGCATGAATACTGCCACTAAGGTTATTGATATCACCACCATTAATGCTGACATCACCTATGGCTTCAACAGTTCCTGACTGGTTACTTAAGTCGCCAGATAGAGCAATATTTCCAGAACTCAGCAACTGGCCATTATCATTAACAAGATTCGTCGCCGATAGCAGGCCATCACCTAATAACAAAATGGCGCCCTGGTCATTATTAACCGAGCGAACGCCACTTAAATCCAAATAGGCATTAGCACCATCACTTGCAAGCACAGTGCCTTGGCTGTTATTCAATGATTCGCCACTCAGTGCGACTTGAATACCTGAGAGCACTCCACCAATGTTACTTAAATAACTGGTACTACTAAGAGTGACATTTTGAGCTTGTACTGTGCCGGCATCATTTGAGAAACTGCCGGCTTCGATATCAATGCCACCATTTGCAAGTATGACTCCGGCATTATTATTGAACCCGTCAGCGGCCTTTATCTGTAATCCGCTCGCGCCATAAATAACCCCAGCCTGATTGTTCGCGCTACCTTGTAACTCGATACTCAAGTTACCCGCCGATTCGATATGACCATTGACTGAGCTTAAACGATTTAAATTCATCGTCTGATCTGTCAATGATGAGATAAAGCCAGCATCGTTATTCAGCTCATCACCAGTAAAGTGCGCAATGCCGCTCTCAATACGGCCACTATTGCTCAGCTGTTCAAACCCCTCTACCGTCACACGATTTGCCGAAACAGTCCCTAAATTCGCCACAGTGTTAGCACTAAGTAGTAAGTCCTGCTGACTGTATAGCAAACCACTATTGTCAACGACTGAGCCGCTCATCTCGAGTCTGGTATTCGCCGAAATATAGCCTTGGTTATCAATTGATTCTGCACCAGCATTGACACCTACCTGGTTGGCGGCCAGCACGCCCGTACTGCTATTATTTAGCCCACCATTCACTGTTAGCTCATTAGCTGCCTGAATTTGCCCTTGGTTATGGGTGTCTTGCGCCGATAACACTAAGTTACCGTTTGACAGCAGATCCCCTGAGTTTTGCAATGTTCCACTATGGCTCAAGGTCAGTGTTCCCTGTCCTTGATGAATAATGCTACCGTCGGTATTATCAAAACCCGTTAACACCATGTCCCAGTTTTGGGCATAGCTGGCTAATATCCCTTGGGTATTATTGAGGGAGTTAACGGCTAACAAATTCAATGCATTATTCATGCTGCCTGTAGCCAATATGGTGCCACCAGTATTGTCCAGCGCTGTTGCAGCTAATGTCACTTGGTTGGCTGAAATTGCCCCCGCCTTGTTGCTTATGCTGCTCACACTGTCTAAATTGACTTCTTGTGCCTGCACCGTACCGCCATCATTGATGATAGATCCGGCATTGATAGCCAAATTCCCATCAGTCAACAGTACACCGCTGGTATTATCAAGCTCACCATCGGCCTTTAAATCCATGGAGTGAGCCGCGAAGATTATTCCCCCTTGGTTACTGGCATTGCCTGACAGCGCCAGGGTTAAATCAGCTGCCGATTCGATACGTCCAGCGTCATTGCTTAAGCTACCTAATGTCAGGCTTTGACTGCCTTGTGAGCTGAGCATTCCATTGTCATTAACCAGTGAGTTAGCCGTTAGGGCTAGCAGCCCTTGTGTGACTAAGCTGCCGGCGCTGTTATTTATAGTGCCGCCATCAAGCGTTAACGCGCCACCGCCTTGATGCAGCACTGAGCCGCCTTGGTTATTCAAGCTATTAGCAGTAATCAACATAGAATTGGCATCGGTTGCGAGTAAACCGCTACCACTGTTATCTAGGATTTGACTATCGATGCGATATACTGTCCCCGCACCTGTTATGCGCCCACCTTGGTTATTCAGGCTGTCGCTGACGAGGGTTAACTGATTAGTGGCATGAATACTACCGCCAAGGTTATTGATATCACCACCATTGATGTTGACATCACCGATAGCTTCAACCACTCCCGACTGGTTACTCAAGTCGCCAGATAGGGCTATATTGCCTAAGCTCAACAACTGACCATTATCATTGATAAGATGAGTCGCAGATAACAATCCATTACCTAGCATTAAAATCTCACCTTGAGTGTTGTCAATGCCAGAAGCGAGCTTTAACTCTTGTCCCATCGACTGGATCAGGCCTGATTGATTGTTTACTTGGTTAACTGAATTGATAATTAATGACTCACCAAACTCGCCACTGGCATAGATGGTGCCATTTTGGTTGTCCAAATCGATAGTATTGATTTGCAAAAGTTCGGCAACGAGTGTGCCTGTATTTTTTATCTCTTGTGTATCTAGGTTTAACGATGAGCTACCTATGACCCCTGTGTTAGTGAGATCGGTGACCGCTAGATTGAGTTGATTATTTGCGCTGATCTCGCCATCGTTTGATAGCGAGTTCGCAGTAATAGAAAGACTTTCAGCACCTTGATGAAGCAATACCCCATTGCTATTATTCAAGCTTGCTAGGTTTATTTTGCCCTGACCCGACTGGTTATAGATCAGTCCATCTTGGTTATTAAGATCTGCGACGAGAGTCAGATTAACGCCCTGTGCGGATAAAACCTGTCCTTTTTGGTTATCGAGTGAGCTAGCATTTAAATGCAACTTGCCTTCGGCAACCAGCAAGCCTTCGCGATTATCTATCTTGCTCTGTGCATCTAAGCTAATATCTGATGATGCCTGAACTATGCCTTGATGATTATTTAAGCCCCCAATCAAGGATAAATGAATATCACCTAAACTGGTGATAGTACCTTGTTGATTATTAAGCTGATCATTTTGGGCTAAGTCTAGTACGCCACTACCTGTATGGCGTATGACACCCAGTTGATTATTGATGGTTTGTCCAGTCGTACTCCAATCAGTACTATTAACCTCTAATAATCCTCCTTGGCTATTATCAAGTAGGCCTGAAAAACTAAAACTATCCCCTTTCGATAATACGATGCCTGACTGGTTATTTATCTCTGCAAAGCTAAGCGCCATACTCGCAGACGACTCTATGATCCCATTTTGGTTATCAAGCCTATTACCCAATAACGCCACATTTTGGGCACTGACAACACCCGCACTATTATTCAGCTGCAGGCTATCAATCGTTAAGTCATTCTCGGCGCGGATCAGCCCCGCTATATTAACAAGCGTTTCACCTTTCAAACTCAAATCACTTGCTGATGCAATAACACCATTATGGTTAACAATATCGCCAGCTTGAAGCGCCAATTTAGCGCCTTCAGTGATTATGACGCCATCTTGATTAGATAAACTATCACGAACTGCAAAATCAAGGTTCTCCCCTTGGGCGCTGATCTCGCCATTATGGTTACTCAGTGAGTTGACAGTAAAACTTGCGCTCCCTTGTGTCTGAACCACGCCATTATCGTTGTTTAAACTTTCACCAGACAAAACTAAATCAGCTAACGCGTACACCTGGCCACGATTATTTACCAAACTAGTTAGCGCTAATGCGCCACTGCCTGTATGCACCAGCATGCCATTGGTATTATCTATTGCTTGAGTCAATGTGAGAGTGTCACCGCTACTCTGGATCAAACCAGTGTTAATGATGCCATTAGTCACATCCAATACCAGTGATTCAGGGCTGGTACTGCTTGATAGTAAAACACCGGCGTTAAGTAAGTCCTCGGACTCAATAACAACTCGGTTAGCTTGAATATTTGCTTGGTTATCTATATTGGTTGCACTCAGAGATAACAGATCTGCGTTAATCATGCCCTGGTTATCAATACTTTTAGCTGTAAGCTGTAAACCTTGGCTTGATGAAATAACACCTGCGGTATTTTGCACACTATCTGATATCAATAGGCTGAGATTATCACCGCCTTGCTGCAGGATTAACCCTGAGTGGTTTTGCAATTGCCCAGCATTGATGGTGGCACTATCAGCCGTTGTGACCAACTCACCAGTGGTATTGTCGAATAATTGGCTAACCGCTAAATCTAACCCCAGTTTTGCCTCGATTCGCCCCTGCTGATTGATAAGGTTATTACTGACAAATGCAACCCGATCGCCCAATATTTGGCTACCCGTGTTATCGATAATTCCTGAGTTAATTGCTATATCATTGGCTAATATCTGCCCAGATACTTGGTTCAAGCTGGAGTTGTCGAGGCTTGAAGCAGTAATATCAAGCCGCTGCGCAGCTATCGTGCCAGCTTGGTTATTAAGATGTTGAGTGGCATTAATGACTAATGCCTGTTCACCAGAGGCAAGCAGCTTTCCATGAGTGTTGTTCACTTCTACCGCATTTATTACAAGCCCAGCATCAGACTGAATTAACCCATCAAGGTTAATCAATGAGTCTGTGTTTACAGCGAGCAGACCTTGGCTAAATATTTGGCCATCTTGATTGTCCAAAGCAGAGCCGACATCCATTGTGAGCTCGCCTGCACCAACTAACGCGATACTGCCTCGGTTAACCAGCGTATCACTGGTTAACGCCCCACCAGCGGCAACAATATCGGCGTTATTGGTTAACGAGTCAGTCTCAATGTTGAGGTTTGACGCCCCTAAATATCCTTGGTTAGCGATTGAGTCACTTTGAATAGAGAGGTTATCAGCACTCATCACTCCCGTTGAGGTTAAGTTTGTTGCGATGATATTTAAACTAGGCGTTTGCTCAGCACTTATGTTCGCCAGTGCCTGTTCACTCGCTATCAGATATCCATCGTTGATTAAGTTGCTGACATTAACATGCCCTTTCCCCACTTCGATAACACCGGTATGTTTGAGCTCGCTAGCCGTTACATCCAACTCTCCAGCTAAAATACTCCCTGAGTTGTCGACATTAGTGGCTATCACGTCTAGCAAGCCAGCCTCTACAACACCTTTATTCTCCAATACGTCAGTGTTAATGATCAGCCCAGATGCTGAACTTAGAATTGCAGAGTCAAGATTTGAAATCATCGATGAAACTAGACTTAACTCTCCTTGACCTGCAAATGTGATCGCACCTGAGTTGAGTAGTGAGTCAGCTTGAATTATCGCTTCGCCACCGCCAGCATAAATCACTCCACCTAGGTTATTCAGTGTTTGTGTAACGCTAAGAGCTAAAGACTTCCCTTCAGAATCAAACCCGACAATTTCACCAGCTTCATTAAGTAAGCTATTGGCCGTAATGCTTACCTGTCCACCATGAATATTGCCTTCAATGTTGTTAAGTGCGGTGGTGTGAATAATCAATTCACCTTGGCTGTTGATGGTTCCGTTCAGGTTCTCCAACTGGCTGGCAGAAAGCTGTAAAGCCGTGTTGCCAGCTAACAGCCCAAGATTGGTGACTTGGGTAGCGTCGATCACTAAGTGATTGGCGACAATAGCGCCTTCGTTAGTTAAAGTATGAGTATTGATGTCGGCATTATCGGCAAGGATTTCACCGTTTTGTCCTTGACGTAAACTATCAGTAGTGAGGCTCAGTTCAGCGGCTGAAATGGTGCCATCAGAGTCTATGCTCTGACTGTTAATCACTAAACTATCCGTTGAAGTTATCTGCCCGCTTAACGTGTTATCTATTTCATCAACATCAAAAATACTGTTATTTGCCGCCACCAATCCATGATGATTAATCAACTGTTGGCTCTCGAGCTCGAGGTTTTGATAAAATTCAAGACGCCCTTGGTTATTATTGACCTGTATCGCTTGCACACTGTTATTGGTTGCGTTACTGCCGATAATCCCTTGCCTGTTATCTAATAGTGCTTCAACATTTATACTTACCTGATCGCCACCGGTTACGAGTAATACACCATTTTGATTGTTGAAATTGACTGTATTTAGCACAGTATTTTGGCCCGTTTGTATCAGACCATCAGTGTTATCAAGTAAGTCGGTATCTAACGCTAGCGTCCCATCGACTAAAATCATGCCTTGGTTGCGAATATCAGCACTGCTAAATTGTGCATCCCCAGCTTCTATGACACCTAAGTTAATAATATTATCAACAGACATGACTAACTGGCTGGCGCTAATCCCTGCAGTAGCAGTATTGAGCAATCCTGACATATTTAATGTCATAAGCCCTTTGCTGGCTAACGTGCCTGTATTTGTAAGCTCTTCTGCATCTATCTCCATATTCCCCATTGATGCAATGACTCCGGCCTCATTGCGCAATGTATCGAAATTGAGATTGAGTGCCTGATCCGACTGATTAAAAGCCTCAATTACGCCATTTTTATTAATTAACTCTGAGCCAGATAAACCGATCGTCCCCGCAGATAACCTTCCGCCTTGGTTGTTGATAGTTTGGCTTACACTTATTTCCATAGCGCCCTGATCTAGCACCATGATATTGCCACTATCATTATTTATCTTGTCCGCAATCAATCTAGCTTGCTGACTCGATTGGATTAAACCTGACTCATTGCTCACATTAGCGGCTTCGAGTTCTAAAGCTCCAGCAGTAAAGATAGCCCCTGATTGGTTTAATAAATCTGCAAGAGGCGCTATCGTCATTTTGCCTTGTCCGCTATGAACTAAGGTGCCATATTGGTTATCTAGGTGTAGATTGCTTAACGTAAAATCATCACTATCGGTGACTATGCTGCCTCGGTTAACGAGGTTGTCAGCATCAATGGTTAACTCTCCCGTTTCACTGCTTTCAGCTTGATGGTCATTCACAGCCCTAATTAATCCACTATTATTTAGTTGCGATACCGACAAATTGGCATACTGACTAATAATGCTGCCTTGATTCTCTAGTCCTAATGCATTTAATTGAATAATCTCGCTGATGAAACTGCCTGTATTAGTCATATCCAAGGCATTAAGCTCAAGGCTTTGGGCACTTAACACACCGACAATGTTATGCAGCTCTGTTGTTTCTACTAATAGCTGTTGTTCGGCCTCTATATAGCCTTGATCATTTGTCAGTTTATCGGTGTCAATGAAGACACTCTGTCCAAGTAAAGAGCCCTGTCGGTTAACCACCTCATCAGCTGTAACATTAAGCCTATGACCCGCAGAAACCTGCCCTTGCTGATTAGTAAACACAGGTACGCTAAGTGACAGGTCGGTATTAGCCCACAATAAACCTTCATCATTGTTGAAGTGCTTAGTATCAATCGCTAGCAGCTCTGACCCAATATGAACAATCTGACCTTTTTGGTTATCTATCTCTTCTGCCGATAAACTAAATGCCTGACCTGATGACTGTATAACCCCTTCTACATTACTTAAACTACGGGTTACATTGAGTACCAAGCTGTTGTCTTGCGTCCCAGAAGCTAATGTCAGCCCCTGATCATTTACAAAATCTTGAGCATGTACGCCAACGATATCTCCCTGAACTATACCTTGTTGGTTATTAACTTCTGGCGCGGTAAGATTGATTTGATTTCCTAAGATGATGCCTTGGCTGTTATCTAACCGCTCAGTAAGCTCAAGCTTCATTTCACCTGAGCCTAGGTGGGTTATACTCCCGGATTTATTGCTCAAAGAGTCTGTACTTAGCTCAACATTTTCACTGCTAAACTGCAGCAGTCCATTATCGTTATTCAGTGTGTTGATAACTTGAATGTCAGGTGAGGCTTCAGCGGCAAATAGCAGGTTACCGCTGTTCATAATGTCATTCACGTAGAGACTAGTTTGCTCTTTTGCCTCGAAAGTCCCGCTGTTAGTAAATTGACTTGTCTCAGCGCTCAACTGGCCCAAAGAGAGCCAATCACTGTGATTAACAATACTATCAGCCGCATGAATATTACTGTCACCTTCAGTGACTAGCATGCCACTATTGAGTGTTAACGATTGACCTTCAAAACTAAATATTCCCGACTCGCCAAACTGATAAATACTTCCTTGTTCGAGCTCAAGAGCATCGATATTAAACTCGATATTTACAGCCTGAACATCACCTGAGTTGACGAAAGCTTGAGCATTAATAGTCAAATCACTCGCACTTAGACTTCCTTGATTATCCAATATGTCAGAGTCTATATTTAACCGGTCAGCTTGCAGCGTTCCTTCAGCTAGATTCGACAAACTTGAAGCAGCTAATGAGATATCAGAGGCATTAACGATACTGCCTTGGTTAACCAACTCCCCTTGGCTATCAATATTCAAACTCGCGCCAGTCGTTAACTGTCCTTGCAAGTTTAAGCCTGAATAAACAGCACCATTTTGATATATGTTATTGGCAACAATATTGAGTTCATCGCCAGCAGCCAGTGTTCCCTCGTTAATTAAATCTTTCTCAGTGTTAACCTCTAAATTTGTAGAATAAGTGCTTCCTAAGGTCACAATATCGCCGAGGCTAGAAGATAAGGTTAACGAGTCATTTGCCATGGTATCTTTAAGTCTCAGCTCACCAGTAGCGGTTAACTCCATCTCATTGACAGCATTAAAAACACCATCACTTCGAACCCCAACCCCCGCTTCTGTTGCTATTAAGGTGATATTGTTTGCGTACATACCTCCAAGACTTGAAGCGTCGAGAGCAAAATCAACATTTGCTCCCCCTTGACTGACAATTGGCGTGATCTCACCGGTTGTGTAATCGTAGTAATTAACTCCGGTCACTAAATTGAGGTTGTCACCATAAAGAGCAGCATTGAGGATTATAGCTCGGCTCAAAATATCAAACTGACTGATATTACTGGCATTCATTCCAGTACCATCAAATACCACACTGCCTTTTGATACATCAAAACCAAGTAGCTGGCCATCGAGAAAGTCTGGTACTCCTGTCGTGAAGGTGACTTTTGGCGTGTTAATAAATCCACAACCGTTACATGTAATTCCATTCTGGTTTGCCAATACAAACTCTGCCGCACTACCTAGCACTTCGCTATAACCTAAAAGGCTTGAGCTTGAGCTGCCGGTAACTTCTGCAAGAATGATTTTCGCACTGCCACCGCTTAACCTGCGGTTACCATCAGTCCATCCCCCTAAAGCTGATATCAAGGGGTTACTGCTGTTATTGAGAATTAGTCCATTGGCAGATACATTGTATTTATTGAATTTGTTGTGGGAAACACCAGCTTTACTGGCCTCTGCAATGTCTATGACCAAGGTGCCATTAGCTGAATACTTAAGGCCTGCTTGATTATTACCACTTGCATTAGTGTCGACCTCAACACCTGCGCTCTTAATCATCTGTAGCGCTACTTCATTCCTCTCATTCGCTTGAACAGCAAGCAGGAGTGGATTAAAAGTCATCACAAAAATTAATGAGTAGCTTGTTATTTTACGCAGTTTGTAATTCATCAGCTTTCCTTGCTAAAAATTGATGCCGACAGTGATATCGAACACATAATCCTCTGCATTCAAAATATCTGGCATTCTTAACGCTCTTGCATATGAAGCACTTAAATTTATATTTCTGTATGAGCCTCTAAACCCTGCTATCGCCCCAGCCATCCACTCTGATTCTAAATCCGGATACTCAGGTAGATTAGATATCCCTACATCTACACCGGCAAATAAACTCAGATTTACGGGGTTGAGCCAACTCACATTTATTGGCGTGTTAAAATCATTTCTTAGATAGCCGCCGTGATAGCCGAATAAACTGTCGTTTGCGATACCGCGAACTGAGTAGCGCCCACCAACAGACAAGCCCTCAGAGGTCAAAATCTCTGCGGGAGAGCTCAGCAAATGGATTGAAGAGAGGTATTGAATATATTGTGCCCCCAACTCAAAAGAGGTAGAGAAAGAGAGGTCTAATTGATATTTGGTAAACTGATAATCCAACTCTGCTTCAACTAAGTTTGTTGATGCGTCAAACCAAGGAACACTATGATCTATTTGGGCTCGGCCATTAAATGAACCAAAATTAAAGTAACGCGTATAGTCAGCTGATACTTGCCATATATAGAGCGTTCTTGAAGAGGTCTCTAGATATACATCTTCGATATAATTTTTGTTCTCTTTACGCACAAAAGAAGCTGCAACATTAATTTTGTCTCTTTCACCGCGATAAAGCATATGTTCAACTTTGGCACTCGTATTTAATGATGAACCATGTGTAAAAAAGTTAACAACATTCCCTAATACAGTTTGCCCATACTCAAAATAAGTTCCATTGACAGAAAAAAACCAATAACCATATGGAATGTTACCGATAAGCGAATAACTACGAGACTTGGACTCTGGTAAGTCGTGCTCACCTATATTGGATGAAAAAGAAGTAATCAAGCTATCATTAAGACCGAATAAATTATCGTATATCAGGTATCCATCGAGTTGATATAATCCCGTCTCTTCAATTCCAGTATTACTAACACTTAACGAACCACGCCATGAAGGCGATATATGATTATTAACAACAACAACTGAGCTGCCTTGAGAGTCGCCAGGAGATAAAGCTGTGGTCGCTTGGTTTTGACCAAGCCTGTTTAAGTTTTCTAGCCCTTGCTCAATATCTCTTAGGTTCAACACATTGCCATTTTCGATAGGAAATGACATTGCTAACTGCCTGTCCGTCAACGTTTGTTCAGAAGCAAGAATAGACTGTAAGTATCCCTCTACAACGACAATGACTAACTGCCCACTAGATAGATCTTGAGGCTTAATATAAGCACGGCTGGTAATGTAACCGTTCGCAATATAATGATCTGATATTTCGGTAACTAACTGGTTTATAATGGTAAGGCTTAAGCATCTATGATTATACTTTTGAGCAACACCCTCAATTGCCAACTCACCGAACACGGTAACACCTTCGATAGTTATATCGCTTATATCGAAGCAAGGCCCATCACTTTCAACGGTTTGTTTTAGTTCTTGTTCAGCCTCTGTGACATCGATAAATATATCTTGCTTATTGATGAGTGGAGTAATTTTATTTTCAACTCTGGTCATCCCTTGTTTTATCAATTTTTCATGATGGTCATTTGTAGTTTTGGCAAAGACATATCCCGATGATATCGAGAATAAAGTCGATAAAACAAATACAAAAATAACTAACGAGCGCCAACTTTTCGACATGACTAAAAATCCGTTTTATAACACTCAATATAAATGAATGTTCAAGCCAAAACTAAATAGTATTGATAATCAAATAGAGGAAGGGCAAGAAACGAGGGCTACTCAATAAGCCTGTTTGACAAGCTAAAGGAATTGATTAGGTAGTCCCACCATCTGAAAATATTACTCAGACTGGTAACTTTGCGTATAAGCCTCGCGACTTACTTGCCTTTATCTATTTACAAATATTATACACAAACAAAACATTAACGCCAACATATTGACGCAAATTAAAAACGAGTTGTAAACGTATATCTATTAAAGGAATTTAATATCGTGCAAAAGGCATAAAATAGATAAATACACTAGGTTAAACGAGAATCTAATAGTTCCAGACACACTTTAAATCTATAAGTAATTAAAACAAATAAACTATTAACATTGAATCTCATGAATAATCTTCCAGTTTACCTTCCTACCTCCACTTTCATCTTATAGATCCGTAAAAACATAAAACAAACAACTACCAACACAAGAGTTAACAGTTAGCTTACACAAAAGTACATGATGCAATCTGCTCTCGTTCAGTTACAATATAAATACTCAAAAAGTTGTAATAACTATTCTGTTTGAGTGATTAATTTCATCAAGCAATAGAATCGTTTTACATACTAGATTTAAGGGGGTAACCTTGCCCTCCTTAAACTGAATGGATATTCATGCTTAATTTCAATTCGGACGAAATGTTAACTTATTGCTATTGGGCAACGAACAGTAATTTAGGTACAAAAAGTGGCTGAAAAACAAACTCATAACATAAAAACGATACTGACGTTTATCATACCGTCTTTAATAGGCTTGCTCCTGTTTATGACACCGATTAGCTACCAAGATGCTATCACTATCCCGATTGCTATTGTCTCTAAAGGCTTGCAAAGCCTACTTGGTGATACGATAACGGCTATCGTCACTGCAATCATTGTGATAACGACAACGGCAAGTGTATTAACTAAGCTCTTTAAACCAGCAGTCATCATCAATCATGCATTCTTTAATGCTCTATTGAATGTCACGCCTGCTTGGTTGGTCGTGCGTTTGCTTGGTGCAATATTTGTTGTAATGACCTTCTTCGGTGTTGGACCGGAGGCAATTACATCTGGTGATACTGGCGCGCTGATCTTAAATGATCTGCTACCTTCTTTGTTTAGCGTATTCATTTTTGCGGGTATGTTGTTGCCACTATTGATGAACTTTGGCTTGCTGGAATTTATCGGCACGCTACTAACTAAAATAATGCGTCCCGTTTTTAACTTACCAGGCAGAAGTGCAGTAGATTGTATGGCTTCTTGGTTAGGTGACGGCAGCGTCGCTATCTTAATGACAAGTAAGCAATATGAGAAGCGTCTCTATACTCAAAGGGAAGCTGCGGTTATCGGTACAACCTTTTCTGCAGTCTCTATCACCTTCTCATTAGTTGTGATCACTCAGGTTAAACTTGAGCACATGTTTGTGCCTTTTTACCTAACTGTGTGTTTAGCAGGTATTCTGGCCGCAATCATAGTACCTAAACTACCACCACTGCGCTGGAAGAAAGATCACTACATAGATAACACACCAAGACACCCAGATGATGAGATGATCCCACAGGGTCATGGCATCTTCTCTTGGGGCATGCATCAAGCACTGGCCAAAGCAGGCCAGGCAAACGGTATCAAGCAAACATTTAAAGATGGCATCAAGAATGTCATCGATATGGTCTTTGGTGTTATCCCAGTGGTTATGGGTATCGGTACTATTGCCCTTGTGATAGCTGAATATACGCCGTTTTTTGAATATTTAGGTATGCCGTTTATTCCACTGCTTGAGCTGCTACAAGTACCTGAAGCTGCTGCAGCCTCTCAAACGATTGTGGTTGGTTTTGCTGATATGTTCCTACCGTCGATTCTAGCGAGCTCGATAGAGTCAGATATGACCCGCTTTATCATTGCCGCGCTATCTGTCACTCAGCTTATCTATATGAGCGAAGTCGGTGCACTACTGATGGGAAGTAAGATCCCAGTAAATATCTTCGAGCTTTTTGTGGTATTTATCTTAAGAACATTAGTCACTCTGCCTATTATTGCAGGTGCAGCTCACCTTATCTTTTAAGAGATAACGAAACAAAAAAAGAGTGGCTTTGCCACTCTTTTTTTTGTGCTAAACCCAGACAAACATAGCGCTTTGCGCGTTAGCCTCTAAACTTAAAGCCTTAATCTAATAAACAAACATAACTTAGCCCAATGCGAAGCCTAGTTTTATTATTGATTTGGTTCATCGTTTTCCCAGCCTCTGTGATGGCAAACCAACCTAGGTTTGATCTCTTTACTGCTGAGCAGGGTTTATCGATGAATACTGTCACTGACATAGCAACCGATCACCAAGGTTACCTATGGGTTTCTACTCAGACAGGCCTTAATCGCTTCGATGGTAAGGAGTTTAAGCAATACCTATACACTGGCAATAATAAAGGCCCGTCTGAAAGCTACATCAATAAGCTGTTTTACGGCAGAAGCAATCAACTGTGGCTATTAACAAGAAGTGAAGGTATCAATCTTTACGACCCGCTCAGTGATTCATTTCAATATTACAACCATACCAATAGCCCCTTACCAGACACTGTATTTACCGATATCAGCCAAGATAAACAGGGCAATTTATGGCTAGCGACTGAAAATGAAGGGCTCATTCACTTCTCCCCTTCAGAGAACAAGATACTTCAACATTACCGTCAAGACTCAGGCACTAACCATCTAGACAATGAGCAGATTTCACAGCTTTTCGTCGATAGGTTCGACAGGCTTTGGTTTATATCTCAAGCGGGCCTATCCTTAATCACCGCGAAACAAGAACTCAAACACTTTACTCAGCTTAACCTGCAGATCAGTGACCCTATTACTAGCCTTGAGATAGGACAAAGCAATACCCTTTGGATTGGTACTAAGAGCAAGGGATTGTTTTTATTTGATATCTATACTGGTTCTTTAAAGCCAATTTCGACCTTGTCATCACTCAAAGAAAGAAAGATCACTAATTTACAAAAAGATAGGTTTGGCAAGTTATGGATTGGTATCGAGGGCGTTGGATTAGCTAAATACTCTCCCCAACACAATGACATCACCTTTTACCCTGGCAGCTCTGAAAATCATTACGGGTTAAAAAGCCCTATGGTTACTGCAATCGATCTTGATGATGAACACCAACTTTGGGTCGGCACACAAGGGGGAGGCTTAAGCCGAATTTACTTAGACGCAGAGGGCTTTGGTCATATTCACCCATTTAGTTTTAGCAAAAATAACCTTAATAATGCCAATGTTCGTACCATCTTTATCGATCGCTATCGGCAGTTGTGGATAGGAACCTCTTTAGGCCTATATCTAGCAGAAATGGATGAACATAAGCAGATCACAGGGTTTAGCTTATTCGAAGTAAAAGGTTCAAAACTTAACCAAAGTTTTATCACATTTATTAATGAAGACAGAGAAGGTAAATTCTGGATTGGCACCCGAAATGAAGGCTTATTTATCTTCTCAGCGGATAAGCAAAGTTATATCAACTACAAACACAATGCAGAAGATAAAAATGGACTCCCTAGCGACCAGCTAATCAGTATCTATTTTGACGCTGATGATAATGCTTGGATCACAACAAAAAATGCGGGTGTCACTCGCTATATCTCTGAGCAAAAAGGCTTTACGCATTATCAGCATGACAAAAATAACCCCAATACAATATCGAGTAATAATATACGTAATATCATCCAAGACAGAGAGGGAAATTTTTGGCTTGCTTCCTATAATGGCGGCCTTAATCGATTATCGCCAGATGGGACTTTCACTCACTTTAGTACTGATACTAAGCATAAACTCCCAAGTAAGCACTTGCTTGCTCTATTTGAAGGTGAAAACGATACGCTTTGGATAGGCAGTACTGATGGCGTATTTTCATTTAACACTAAGACTTTTGAAAGCCAGAATTTTAATACAAATAACGGCCTCATCGGTAATGCGGTTTACCTCAGCATTATGGATAATAAGCAAAACCTGTGGATAGGAACAGCAACAGGATTAAGTGTACTCAATACCCAAAACCTTAATATTAAAAACTATACCTATATTGATGGACTTCAGGATAATGAGTTTAATTTTGGCGCTGGATTTGTCGATAAAGATAACCGTATATTTCTTGGTGGGGTCAACGGCTTTAACTACTTCTACTCCTCTCAACTGCCAAAACAGTCTCCCCCAAGAAAGCCTGTGATCAGCCATATAGAAGTGCTTAATTCAGATAAAAGCTCAAGTGCTAAACAGCTACAAACAAGTATCTCCCAAGCCAAACACATTACATTAAGCCATAGAGATAATATTTTCACACTCTCATTTCATAGCCCTGAACTCCATAAAGCATCTCGACTAGTTTATGAATATAAAGTCGTAGGTTTAAATGATAACTGGATAACAGCCAGCGCTAATCAAAAAGCAAATTTCACAGGACTGCCTTCTGGTGCATACATCTTCATGCTTAGAGCAAGAGGTATTTCAGGCCAATATAGTGCTATTAAGCAGTTAGCGATAAAGCTTCTCCCTGCACCTTGGTTATCTTGGTGGGCATATAGTATCTACACCTTAACGGTGCTCCTGTTACTGCTCCTCTTTTTCTACACTCGATGGAAAAAGTTTAACCAACTAGCTCTATTACTGGGTGAAAAACAAGCCAGTGAAGAACGTCTGCAGTTATCCCTATGGGGAAGTGGTGATGAGTTTTGGGACTGGGATGTCAAAGCTAAAAGCGTCATTCGCACCAATACATTCCTCTGTTATCCAGAGGGGGAAACCGATCTTAACAAGGTTATGCAGCTAAATATTCACCCCGATGACCTGCCAAATATAAAGCCAAAAATCAAATCCTGCATAGACAATAATGATGATAAATTCGAGATAGTGTATCGAGGCAAACAACTCGACGGAAACTGGCTATGGGTGATAAACCGGGGGCAAGTTATCAACCGAGATGAGCAAGGAAATGCAACGCGAATAGCCGGTACAATTAAAAACATTCAATCTTTAAAAGAAGCTGAGACCGCACTAATCACCCTTAATCAGGAGCTTGAACAGCGAGTGCTGGACAGAACGGAGCAATATAAACAGAGTAATGATGAGCTTAAAGTTGCACTAGAGCAGCTTGAATTTACTCAAGGAGAGCTGGTCAATAAAGAGAAGATGGCCACCTTAGGTGGATTGGTTGCGAGTATAACCCATGAAATCAATACCCCCATAGGCATCAGCGTCACCGCGGCCTCTCACCTACAGGAGAGCGTAAAGGTCTTTAATAGCAAATATTCTGAAGGTGAGGTTTCCCACGAAGACTTTGAGCAGTATCAAAATGAGGTCTTTGAATGCGCTTCGTTAGTGCAAACGAACCTAAATAGAGCGTCGAAACTTATTAAGAGTTTCAAGCAGGTTTCAGTGGATCAATCCCATGAGGATATTCATCAATTTAACTTAAAACAGTATATTGATGAAATCTTTCTGTCACTCAACCCCTTACTCTCAAGAACTCCCCATGAGTATAGTTATAGCTGCCCAGACGACCTAGTAATAAACAGCACCCCAGGTATCTTTTATCAGATCATCAGCAACCTGTTTAACAACTCAGTGATCCATGCCTTTCCAGATGGCAGCAGCGGTAAGTTAACCCTCAATATCATCAAGGTTAAATCAGGTTTAGAGATTGTCTACCAAGATAATGGCTGCGGTATGGATGACTCTGTACAAGAGCAAGTATTTGCGCCTTTCTTTACGACTAAGCGCGGAAAAGGAGGCAGTGGTCTTGGGATGAATATCGTTTTTAACTTAGTCACTCAGGAGTTACAAGGCGAGGTTCGCCTTCACTCTGAAATCGGCAGAGGAACGACATTCAACATCTCTCTGCCTTCATCCCTGCTCGTAGAAAACAGCACAAGCTAATCCCCATTATTTGTAGAAAAAGTCTGCTACATCATTCACTTCTCATCTGTGCTAGGTTATTGTTATAGGTGTGTAAACGGATAATGATCTAGGAGGCATGATGAATAACCAAGCATCTGACATCAAAGTATCAGAGATAATGACCACCCGCGTCGTCACTATTGAAATGGATGACAGGCTTACTGTGGCTAAAGAGATATTTGACCATGCCCCATTTCACCATCTCCTTGTCATTGAGCACAATGAGCTGCAGGGGGTCTTATCTGAGCGCGATTATTTACGTGCCCTAAGTCCTAACATCGGCAATATCAACGAAACAGAACGCGATAGTGAAACACTGCATAAAAGAGCCCATCAGGTGATGAGCCGTAACCCAATCACCATTGCGCCACAGCACTCAATAAAGTTTGCCAGTCAACGTATGCTTGAGCATGACATAGGCTCTTTACCTGTGATTGAGCAAGGAAAAATAGTCGGTGTGATCACCTGGAAAGATCTCCTTAGAGCCTTTTCAAGCAAGTAATTATCAGGCTTCAGGCCCCATCTCCCTACGGATAGATGGGGCTTGAATGACTTACAGTTAGATAGCCCAGCCGCCCATGTAGAAGACCACTAAGCCTAAGGTAATTGCTATCACCCCAGGCTTTAAGGCGCGCCACTCTCCACTACATACTCGACCAACCACTAAAGTGACAAATCCAAGCATAATTCCAGTCACGATATTTGAGCTTAAGATAATAAATATCGCACATGTCAGACCCGCCATCGCATCGACTTTGTCATTGAAATCAAGCTTAGTCACGTTGCTTAGCATTAATAAGCCAACATACATCAGCGCTGGAGCAGTTGCATAGGCAGGGACTAAGTAACTTAATGGGGCAAGAAACATCATCAATATGAAAAGTAAGCCAACGATTGTTGCTGTCAGGCCTGTTTTCCCACCAGCAGCAGTACCTGCAGCAGACTCAATATATACAGCTGCAGGTGCGCCGCCGACAGCGCCTGCAAATATACTACTAACAGAATCTGAGGTTAACGCCTTACCGCCGCCAACTATATTGTCATTCTTATCGAGTAGATCGGCTTGACCGGCAACGGCTCTGATTGTCCCGGTTGCATCGAAAATTGCCGTCATAACCAAGGCTAATACAATAGGCAGTACAACAGGGTTTAGCGCCCCCATGATATCCATCTTACCGATAAGTGATTGCTCAGACATTAGGTCTGGCCAAGCAAAAAGGCCTTGGTACTTCACGTTCGGATCAAAAATCAAACCAAATACCGACAAGGCAATAATCACAATCAAGATCCCACCGGGTACACCGCGGCGTTCAAGACCGATGGTCGCTGCTAGCCCAAGTATTGCAGCAATCACTGGCAAACTGTGTATATCGCCAAGCTTTACTGGCAAACCAGTATCGCTGCCAACAATAAGCTGTACGCTATTGGTTGCAATCAAAAGAAGAAACAGACCGATACCGATACCAGTGCCATGAGCTATCCCTTTTGGCAGGTTAGTCAGTATCCACTGACGAAGTCCTGTGACGCTCACAAAGGTAAATACCACCCCCATTAAAAAGATGGCACCTAAGGTGACGGGAATTGAGATCCCCTGCCCTAACACCATACTAAAAGCGGTAAAGGCCGTTAACGATATTGCGCAACCTATCGCCATAGGTAGATTAGCCCAAAGCCCCATAATCAGTGAGCCGAAAGCTGCAATCATACAAGTGGCAATAAATACCGCGCCAGAATCAAATCCTGCCGCCCCCAGCATATTGGGTACGACAATAACGGAGTAAACCATCGCAAGAAATGTGGTAAAGCCTGCAATGACCTCTTGTTTTACTGTGCTGCCACGTAGTGAAATATTAAAATAGCGGTCGAGCATTGAGCCCGATTGCAATGAAGATGTTTGAGCTGATGTACAATGAACTTGTGTAGAGTTAGCCTGTTCTGACGGCATAATTATTGACCCTTTTGATCTCTTAAGTTTATAAGGCTATGGCAGGTGAGAGCCCCGTTTAGTCAACGGGTGAGAGATCCACTAATACTTACTGTATTTTATAGTGACCTGCGAATAAGAAATTCTATGTTTCAAAACCATTAGTGCATAAACACTAAAACACAGCCTTTGCTGGCGGCGGAGTTTACCCCATAGCGTACTTTTGACCTAGTGCTTAGGTAGCAAATTCGTAATTGTTCTAAAAAACGAACATGTACAAGGTTTCTGTTATGTTATTTAGACTGAAATCAGTCTCTGAACCTAAGCTGACAACTGATTATTCAAAGCTCCCTTCATTGAACTTCCAGATTCAAACCCTCTCAAACACTCTTCCAACGCAGCTAAAGATACTTATATGACTAGATGCACCTGCACTGTTAATATATTGTTTGCTTCAGTTTGTTATACCCAAAGGTCGCTAAAGGATGAGTCAATGCTACTGCCGATACCTGCATTTAACGTCAATTTGTCAGATTTGGCTTCTAGACATGTTTTCAAAATAAGTAAGCTCGCTTTATTGCTAACGGCTCTCCCCATTGTTTCAACAAGCGTACAAGCTGACATGTTTGATGAGTTAATTGACCCTAAAGATGGTCAACTTGATGCGAGCAGTTATATTCTCAACAATGCCCATGGCTTTATGCCAGTCCCCTTTTTAATTACCGAGCCTGCTGTAGGTACTGGGGGCGGCGTAGCCTTACTTTTCTTCCATGAAACCGACGAGCAAAAAGCAATAAGACTCGATAATCCGGATAAAGTATCGAAAATCCCGCCCAGTGTGACTGGCGTTGTCGGTGGGGCGACCAGTAACGGCAGTAAATTGGCTGGTGTGTTTCATTCTGGCAACTGGAAAAATGACAATATTCGTTATATCGGTGGCTTATTTGGTGGCTCATTTAATTTAAAGTACTACTCAGACGCGAGTAATATCGCCAACGACTTCAATATCGAAGGCCTCTATTTCCTACAAGATATCGATTTTCGCTTGGGAGAGAGTAACTTTTTCTTAGGCGGTAGTTACGTCAATATGGGCTCAAACTCCACCTTTGACTTTTCAGGCACCATTCCCGGCATAGACCCGATAGAGTTAGACAGTAAAGATGCCTCAGTCGCAGTTAAATTGACCTATGACAGCCGTGATAACCAGTTCTCACCCCGTGATGGATTAAAAGCAGGGATAAAAGCCAGCTTCCATCATGAAAATCTCGGCGGGGATTTTGATTACCATGAATATAACGGTTTTGTACAAAGCTACTACCGTATAGCGCCCAAATGGGGACTTGGCATCAGAGGTGATATCAAGTCAGTGTCAGAAGGCGTGCCATTTTATGCTAAACCTTTTCTCGACATGCGTGGTATTCCCGCCATGCGCTACCAAGGAGAGAGCACTGCCTTAGCCGAGGTAGAGCTTAGCTATGATATCGATGAACGCTGGACGGTACTCGGTTTTGCAGGAACGGGGAAAGCCATCGAAGATGACGGTAAGTTTGAAGATGCTGATTGGCAAACGTCAAAAGGCGCAGGCTTTAGATACCTTATCGCTAGGCAGCTTGGCCTGCGCACAGGTATTGATATCGCCAAAGGCCCAGAGGAGTGGACCATGTACATCCAATTTGGTGGTGCTTGGCATTAATCCACTTATTGGCTAAAAGTGGACCAACTCATATTACAATCCCAATTTGGTGGTGCTTGGTATTAATAGCTCTAGGTTTTAGGTTTTAGGTTTTAGGTTTTAGGTTTTAGGTTTTAGGTTTTAGGTTTTAGGTTCTAAGTTTTAGGTTTTAGATTCTAAGTTCTAAGTTCTAAGTTCTAAGTTCTAAGTTCTAAGTTCTAAGTTCTAAGTTTTAAGCTTCTAGAGGCGAACATTAAAATCTAATCTCTTTCTCTCGACAGCATGTAGTTTATTTGCTCCTCACTTAAGCCTGTGACCACCATTTTAGCGCCTAATGCCATCTGCACGGTTGCGATATTCACCACCTCATTATTAATCAATATTGCCATCTGCTTACCAATGTTTTCTGCTGTGGCAGTTGTGAGTTTATGCCCACCTTGTGGAGTTAGCTCTATGCTAAGAGATGAGGCCGAGTGAGCTTCTGCTGTTAAAACATCTTGATAATCTATTATCTCACTGCCGATAAAACGATAGTCATCGCCTCTGAACTCGAAGAGCTTCCCAAGCTCGTCTGCATTCACCTCAGCTCTATGGTTCTGACTCTGGCTAGAGCTAGGGCTAAGATCAGTAACATGGTTAACCCAGATATAGCTAAATTGAATCGCGTGCTGCTGGGTCGCTTTTTTCTGAGTCGGTTTATCACCTAAGTGAGGGCTTACACTCTTACTCACATCATGGCTCAACGCATCGAGGGAGATCAGCGCTGACAGCAGCGCAATCATAAAAATGCAAACAGGTTTCATCATTAAAACACCTTCACTAAAGCAATACATATTGCGTGAAATATTATATCAATCAGCCTTCAAATCTATAGCTATTTGAGCCTAAAAATAGACGATATTCCAAATGAGTTAAGACGCTCATTATTTCTGTTCATATTTTTTCATATTCTGTCAAAACTCATTCATTCCTTGTATGACGCCTGTTCACATCCATGCTCTATAGTTATTGCATCAAAGATAAGATCACTTAAGAGAGCCAGCTATGACTCAGCAAGCTTCATCCCAAACAGCTAAGCAAGTTAAAACAAAAGAGCTTAAAGCCCTAGGTTTTATCATCTTTTTGTTATTCCCCATCATCACCATTACAGGCATCAGTGCCTACGGATTCATCTTATGGATGTATCAGGCATTTGGCGGTGTTGTCGGTCATTAATTTTGACCATGACAAATCAATCTACATTTAACGAATTTTAAGATTTAAAGGATGCTGTTATGAAGTGGTTAATCAATATCTGGCGCACACTGACCAAGCCTGCCAAATACCTTACCTTAGGCACAGTGAGCCTATCCGCCTTTTTAATGGGTGTTATCTTCTGGGGTGGGTTTAACACGGCACTTGAGATGACCAATACCGAGGAGTTCTGCATAAGCTGCCACAGTATGGAGAGCATGCCTTATCAAGAGCTTCAAGAAACCGTTCACTGGTCAAATCACTCTGGTGTACGAGCGACTTGCCCTGATTGTCATGTCCCTCATGACTGGAGCCGTAAAATTGCCCGTAAGATTGAAGCTTCTCATGATATGTGGGGCTGGATGCTACAAACGGTTAATACCCCAGAAAAGTTTGAAGATAAACGACTTGAAATGGCTAGCCGTGAGTGGAAACGTTTCGATCGCGATAACTCGTTAGCCTGCAAAAACTGTCACAACTATGACTCAATGAAGTGGGACAGTATGAGTAAGCTGGCACAAAAGCAGATGAAGCGTGCTGCAGAGCTTGATCAAAGCTGTATCGATTGCCACAAAGGAATCGCGCATAAGCTGCCAGATATGGGCACCTCTCGTGCACCTGAGTTAATTGCACAGGTCGGTTCTGGCGAAAGCGCGCCACAAACTGAGCAAACTTACTTCACCGCACTAACTAAGCCACTTTTCTACAACGAAAAGACCGATGTTGAAGCCGGTACCTTAAATATCGCCACTAAGGTAAAGGTACTTGAGACTAAAGGTAACCGTGTAAAGATTGGCATCGATGGATGGCGTAAAAAGATAGGCGCTGGCCGTGTTATCTACTTTGATTTCGGACTTAACATTCTTTCAGCTCAACTGACCAAAGACGCAGCCCTTGAAGAGGGTGTGATGGAAGTGTTCGAAGAGAAAGAAGACCCTATGACAGGTCTAGCCTGGCAACGTGTTGAAGCTAAAATCTGGACTGAGAAAGATTACCTAGTTACTGATCTGCAGCCACTTTGGGACTACGCTCGTGAAACTTACACCACCAGCTGTAGTGTATGTCATACCCAACCTGATGAAGCACATTTTGACGCCAACTCTTGGCCTGGCATGTTCCAAGGCATGATAGCGTTCGTCAACATGGACCAAGATACTCAAGCACTTGTACAGAAGTACCTGCAAGAGCACTCTTCAACTTTCGATAAGTCAGCACACTAGCACTGGTAAAGAAACAGAATTAGGATTAAAACAATGAACAGAAGAGACTTTTTAAAAGGTTTAGTTTCAACATCTTATGTTGTCCTAAGCGGTGCCTCTGTACTGGCCCCACTAAACGCATTAGCCGCTGCTGGCGCAAAAGAGAAAGATGGCTGGCTTACTACAGGTACTCACTTCGGTGCCTTTAAAATTAAGCGTAAAAACGGCGTTATCGATCAGGTTAAGCCTTTTGATTTAGATAAGTATCCAACGGATATGATCAATGGTGTTAAGGGGCTGGTCTATAACCCATCACGTGTTCGCTACCCTATGGTACGCCTAGATTTTCTACTCAATGGCCATAAGAGTGATACCACGCAGCGTGGTGATTTCCGCTTCGTACGTGTCACTTGGGACAAGGCGCTGCACTTACTTAAAGACTCGCTCGATGAAGTGCAGACTAAGTATGGGCCATCAGGGCTTCACGCTGGTCAAACCGGCTGGCGCGCAACGGGTCAACTGCACTCAAGCACAAGCCATATGCAACGTGCTATTGGTATGCACGGCAACTTTGTCAAGAAAATTGGCGACTACTCGACGGGTGCAGGCCAAACTATTTTGCCTTATATCTTGGGCTCAACTGAAGTATACGCTCAAGGCACCTCTTGGCCGCTCATTCTTGAAGAATCAAAGACCATCATTTTATGGTCGAACGATCCTTACAAGAATCTACAAGTGGGCTGGAATGCGGAGACCCATGAGTCATTTGGCTACTTAGCTAAGCTAAAAGAGAAGGTTAAACAGGGCAAAATCCGTGTGATCAGTATTGATCCTGTTGTGACCAAGACTCAAAAATACTTAGGCTGCGAGCAGCTCTACGTCAACCCACAAACAGATGTGGCACTTATGCTTGGTATCGCGCATGAGATGGTGACTAAAGGCTTACATGACAAGAAGTTTATCGGTGGTTACAGCTTAGGATTTGATAGGTTCCTACCTTACCTAATGGGTGAGAGTGATGGCATAGTTAAAACCCCTGAGTGGGCCAGTAAAATCACTGGTGTTAGCCCTGAAATTATTCGCGACCTTGCGAAGGTGATGACCAGAGATCGTACTCAGCTAATGATGGGCTGGTGTATTCAACGTCAGCAACATGGTGAGCAACCTTACTGGATGGCAGCAGTACTAGCGACCATGATAGGCCAGATTGGTCTACCTGGCGGCGGGATCAGTTACGGTCACCACTACTCAAGTATTGGTGTGCCATCATCAGGTGCAGCAGCACCAGGCGCGTTCCCTCGCAACTTAGATGAAGATCAAAAGCCACTGTTTGATAGCAATGACTTTAAAGGCGCGAGTAGCACCATTCCGGTAGCCCGCTGGATTGATGCCATCATGGAGCCGGGTAAGACCATTGATGCTAACGGCTCAAAAGTGACTTTCCCAGATATTAAGATGATGGTGTTTTCGGGTAATAACCCATGGAATCATCATCAAGATAGAAACCGCATGAAGCAAGCGTTCCACAAGCTTGAGTGTGTGGTCACTATCGATATGAACTGGACGGCGACCTGTCGCTTCTCTGATATCGTATTGCCTGCTTGTACTACCTTTGAGCGCAACGATATCGATGTATACGGCAGTTATGCCAATCGCGGCATCTTGGCGATGCAGAAGATGGTAGAGCCTCTATTTGAGAGCCTATCTGACTTTGAGATCTTCACCCGCTTTGCCGCTGTAATGGGCAAAGAGAAGGAATATACCCGTGATATGAGCGAGCTAGAGTGGCTCAACAAGCTCTACACTGAGTGTAAGCAAGCCAATGCGGGTAAGTTTGATATGCCTGATTTTGAGGATTTCTGGAAAGAGGGTTATGTTCACTTCGGTGAAGGTAAGCCTTGGACACGCCACGCTGACTTTAGGGAAGATCCTGAAATTAACCCATTGGGCACGCCATCTGGTTTGATTGAAATCTTCAGTCGTAAGATTGCGCAATTTGGATACGATGATTGCCCTGGCCACCCAACTTGGATGGAAAAAACTGAACGTAGCCACGGTGGACCTGGTTCAAACAAGTTCCCAGTTTGGATGCAGTCTTGCCACCCAGACAAGCGCCTTCACTCGCAGATGTGTGAGTCGAAAGAGTACCGTGAAACCTATACAGTTCAAGGTCGTGAGCCAGTATACTTAAGCCCAGAAGATGCCAAAGCACGTGGCATTAAAGATAGCGATATCGTTCGAGTATTTAACGAGCGTGGTCAACTACTTGCTGGTGCTGTGGTATCTGATAGCTTCCCGAAAGGGATCATTCGAATCCATGAAGGTGCTTGGTATGGCCCTGTTGGCGAAGATGGTAGCAAAGAGGGTGGCGCTGAAGTCGGTGCACTTTGTAGCTATGGCGATCCAAATACACTGACACAAGATATTGGCACCTCGAAACTTGCTCAGGCATGTGCAGCTTATACCTGCTTAGTTGAATTTGAGAAATATCGCGGTAAAGTACCTGAAGTCAGCTCGTTTAATGGCCCCGTTGAGACACTTATCTAGCTAGCTAAGAGAGGTATGCCACGCTGACATACCTCGCATAAACTCGTTTATAGCTCAAAGATAAATAGCCTGAATAAATAAGATAGGATGAGAGAGGAATAGATGAATCAAGATGCAATCAACCAAGCAAGAGGCATGGTCTATCGCCTGCTCTCATCACTGTTTGCTAAAGAGATCGATCATCAACTACTGCACGAGCTTACCAGTGAGCAGGCCAAAGCATTTTGGGCACAACTTGCCAGTGAGCCGGCGTTTAAGCAAGATGTCGATGCCTTGACTCACGTACTGGAAAACCTTAAATCAGATAGAGCGCTCATGGAGCTTGCCGCTGATTACTGCGGTCTGTTTTTAGTGGGTACTAAACACAGCGCATCACCTTACGCCAGTCTCTACCTTAATGCTGAAGATAGCAGTGGCAAAAGCAGCAAAGATGATGAGCCCACCCTATTTGGTGAACAACATCAGCAGATGGTTCATTTTTTAAAGCAAAGCCAACTGCAGGTTCAGAGCAGCTTTCCTGAGCCTGCCGACCATATTGCAGTGATCTTGGCCTATGTTGAACACTTATGTAAAACAGCTAAGGATACAGAGCAGGTTGAATTTATTGAAAGCTATCTAGTTACTTGGCTTGGAAACTTTGCAGCGAAAGTCACCCAATGTGATAGCGGTGAGTTTTACTGCGCTCTGGCCCGTTTAACCCAAAGCTGGGTTGAAGCGGACCTTAAAGGTTTAAAAGAGGAAGCTTAAGTCTAGTTTCCAATGGCTAGGGCTATTTGTGCACTTAGCCCTATATCAATACTTAGCGCTACATCAATAGTTGCCGCTACAGTAGCTTCAATTTCCCCTTAGCAGCGGCAATATTTGGATATTGCTTCGCTGCTAATATCTCAATCAACTCAGCCGTTATCCGCTCAAAACACTGGGTGCCCTCATTCTCATAGCAAGTTGCAATCTGCACTGCGCTTGCCCCAGCAAGCAGATACTCAAACGCATCACTGCCAGACTTTATTCCGCCCACACCGATCACATCAATTGAGTCTGGAAGTAACTCTCTAAATGCTCTGACATTTGCCAAGCCTATCGGCTTAATATAATCACCACATAAACCGCCAAAACCTCCTTTGGGTTTAATGATTGCACTCTCAGTGTCAGGATCTATCACTAAGGTATTGCCCACTGAGTTGATGCAGGTAATAAACTTAACCGGAAATTTTTTAATCACATTCGCCATCGATGAAAAATGAGAAAAATCAAAATAGGGCGGTAATTTAAGGCCTATCGGCTTATCCCCTAACCCACATATGGCTTCGAGTGCCTGCTCGGTTTGCTCAAAGTCATACCCTAATTGAGGCTTACCTTCGATATTAGGACAAGAGAAATTCACCTCAATCAGATCGGCACTGCTTTGTTGAAACGCCTTAACCATAGTGACATTGTCACTAACACAGAAGCCAGACACACTGACGACAATAGGTTTTGAAGGGATAGGTTTTGAAGGAATAGGCTCTGAAGAAAGAGCCTTTGAAGAATCAGCCTGCTTCAATCTAGGCAACATCTCTAGGTAGGCCTCATAACCTAAATTCGGTAATCCCATAGACTGAATAGCGCCCAGTGGCAGCGCTTTATATCTAGGCTCAGCATTACCCTCTCTAGGCTGGATAGTACAAGATTTTGTCATCACAGCGGCAGCGTGAGAATTCATAAGGCTAAGGAGCTCAGCCTCTGTAGTACAGCGAGGGCCTGAAGCATTGAAGATATAGTTATCGAGGCAAAGGTTAGCAATTGAGGTTTTTAAACAGGGCTGAAACTGGCTAGACATAAAGTGGGCTCCGTGTGCGGCGCAATGCATTGCGCGAAGAAAGTGGTCACAAACGGGACAACAGATTAGCAGCTATTTATCAGTAAAAACTTGATCTTCGATCGACTTTAAACAGGGAGATGAGATACCAGTTTTGCAACCTGCTGTTCCACTTTCCGCTGTTAATCTTAAAAGCCATTGTACCTATCATAACGGTTAACAAATCGAGGTAATTATGAAAACGCTCTCCCATACAGCGGCAATACAAAAGCGAATACAAAAACAAATACAGCAACTCTTACTATTACCCATACTGATATCCTCGCCCCTCTTTGCAGCAGAAAACACCTATGGAGGCGTTCAAGAATCGATACCGAGTCAACAGCCAGAGCAAGCACTTCTCTCAGCTAATGAAGCTGTAAATGACAATGACTATGACAAAGACACAGACACAGACAAAGACAAAGACAAAACAGTTGATATGAGCGACCCAACGGCTGTGTATTCCTCTATCGGTGTAAAGGCTGACACCTCAGGAAAGCTCGATGCCAGTGCAGGATTTGCTTGGGGGAATAACCAGCTATTGATTGAAAGCAAAGGTGGAGGTGATTCATTAAGTATGACCTATGCCAACATGAACAAGGGCGCAGGCTTTTATGCCGAAGCCAGCGGTAATGCCGAGCGACGTTCAACCTCTATCGGTTATGTCACCACGCTACCACTTGCCGAAAACCTTAAAATCTATCCAGTGATTATGGCGGGTTACATCAACGATGAGTTAATGGATGAAGTCACAGGTATCGTCACTGCAGGCTTTTACACGCGATATAACCTAGGCTCCGGCTTTCACCTCGGGCTAGACCCGTTTTTCACCTATGGCCAAAATGGTTATCAAGCCAACACATTCGATGCATTTATTGGCTTTCAACATAAGACCCATAGGATCAGATTAGGTGTCAATGAAGAGAAAGAACTCACCCTACAATACAATATCGCCTTTATGTAGGCAGAGTTCACTAGACTGACTTTGTACTTGGTTATTTTCAGGTGAACACAACTTCATTGTTATCTATTGCCTGCAGCTGGTGCTGTATAGGATATACGAATGTCGTTAAGGCATGGATGCCTATAAACGACCTTAAGTGAAAACACTTCAGTGACTTGCCCCGGCTTTTGATTTCATGAAAAGTGACCCTATAGCCTTGGCGATAACATCTAATCTACACGAACGTAGAGAATGCCAAAAAATGTATGGAACATTTTGGCCTTGATGTCGAAGGTCACTGCCGCGTTTGCACCTGCTATGATTTCAAGAAAGTAGCTTCTTCGAGTTGGATTTTATTGGTTGGTAAATTGTTTCTGGACAGAAATGATTTAGAGCAGCATCTACCAATATTGAAATTGCAGATCACCTGCCCAGTGCCTTTGCAAGACGCTGCAAGTCCGTCCATGGAAGCTCTACTAAATCATCCATGATTTAGAAGCTTGCACGTCCCTTACAGATGCTCTGCTATCAAGCTCAATGTAGGCTCTAGCTTGGTTGTGGATATGAATTAGACACCTTATTCAAATTGAAGGCACAAGCTACTACAAGTCCCCGTTGGAAGTTGCCGTAGGGCATTGGAATAAATAGCGTGAGCCAGACATGGATGTCAGGCTAACTTTCGGGGGACAGGATGTTCCACCGAAAGTGTTAGCTATTTATCCATAAGCGCAAGGATCACAACTTCAATGGGGCGGCACGGGGATTCGGTAAAGGGGGGTTGCTGTTGACCTCCCTTTGCCTCGGGTGTGGGTGGAAAACCAGCGACTTTCTTCGGTCGCCAGACCGATATCCCCTGGGAATAGAATTCCGCGACTTTAGTTATTAGACGAAGTCTAAACACCTTATATAAACGCAGTTTGGCCACAACTCACAATGGGGCATAAGTGAGCGATGAACTCAGCCTAGAGTTACTCACAAAACCTCAATCGAAGAGAGAATCAACCAAGTGTAGGTGCGGCTGCGGACTTCGATGACATGGATGTCATCGCAGAGCCCACAAGGAGGTGCTTGCGGCGTTTCGCAGAAGTACCTGCATAAGAGCCCGCTGCAAGCGATAGATAATAATGAAGGTAAAGGCTATAAACAAACTACCCAATATCAAAATCGCCCAATGAACCCAGTAGAAAATGTAATCAGCCTTCACTCGAAGGCTAGCTACTTCCTTGAGCTGCGCAAAGCACGCTTCTTGGCTCGCTGTTTATGGGCATTTCGACCGCCTTTACGTGGCGTTTCGACAGGTTTGCTAAAGTCAGGTTCGAAACCTTCAAGCCATTGTTGTGGTAGCCGTTTATCGAGAATAACTTCTACCTCTTCCAGCAAATGCTCATCTTCGCGGCTTAGCAAGGTGATTGCCACTCCCTTATTACCCGCCCTCCCCGTCCGGCCAATGCGATGCACGTAATCTTCAGCTTTATAGGGCAACTCATAGTTCACTACATATTTAAGCTCAACAATATCAATACCACGCGCGGCAACATCGGTGGCCACCAGCACTCTGAGCTCGCCAAGCTTAAATTGCTGCAGAACCTTTTCACGCGCCCCTTGAGAAAGATCGCCATGAAAAGCTTGTGAGGTTATCCCCGCTTTCGTTAAGTTAGCAGCCAGTTTATCTGCAGCCACTTTTTTACGACTAAATATCAATACCTGCTCGAGCTTGCCTGCAGAGATAAGCTGAGTGATAAGCTCAAGCTTTCTATCGCTATCAACGGCATAAACTCTCTGCTCAATCTCAACCGCTGCCGCATTACGCTCCCCGACCTCAATCATCACAGGCTTACGTAGCAATGTTTTACTTAACTCATAGATAGACTCATCAAAGGTGGCTGAGAAAAGTAGAGTTTGACGAGATTGAGGAAGTTGTTTAACGAGCGCATCTATCTCATCTTTAAAGCCCATATCCAACATACGATCAGCTTCATCGAACACTAATAGCTCAAGCTCATCTAAAGTAAGACTTCCTCGCCTTAGATGATCCAGTAAACGTCCAGGCGTTGCGATTAAGATATCAACACCTTCAGATAAGGTCTTAGCTTGTGCTTCTATGCTCACACCGCCGTATACAAGTGCATTTGTCACTTGTGTTAGCCTTGCATACTGATTAAAGCTCCCATGCACCTGCAGAGCCAGCTCTCGAGTGGGGGTTAATACTAGGGCACGAATAGGTTTCCTTGCTGCGCTTTTTCCCTCAGTAGCTTGTTTACTCTCTAATTTATCGGTTAGCGACGCGGCGAGCTTTTGTATAATTGGTAGCGCAAAAGCGGCGGTCTTCCCTGAGCCTGTTTGCGCGCCAGCCATGATATCTTTCCCCTCCAATACAGCAGGGATCCCCTGTTGCTGAATAGGGGTTGGCTGTTGATAACCAAGTTCTGTAAGTGTCTGTAGCAGCTCAGGAATAAGCGAAAGAGAATCAAAGCCTTGCAAGGCTTGCTCTTGAGAGACTGAACGGGAAGAAGATAGCGCTTTATCAGAAGCAGACATGGAGCTGTGACACCTTAAATAGAACACAAAGAAACGATGGCGAATTTTATCACTCTTCTGCAGTCTTGGCAGAAACAATTTTAGTGAGCCCCTTTGTGTCTCGCTCACTAAAAGTTGGTCTAGCTATATCAATCGGTAAAAGCCGTTAATAGCTACTCATCCTCAACCCTAGCTAAAAAATCCTGCAGTGCAGCGACAGAGTCGGCGAGCAGTTCAACAAGCTGCAGATGCTGACTATCTTGGTAATCAGACTTCTCCAAGCCCTTACACAGGGCTGATAATGCTGTTAATCCCATGCTGGCACTACTGCCTTTAAGTGCATGCAGCAACTTATCAGTATCGGATCCAAAGAGTCCCAGCTTTTCAAGCTGAACCTGGCTTGTCTGTTTAAATAAATCAAGCATATCGAGCACAGCTTCCTTGCCAAGATATTCAAGATCTTGCCGTATTTGAGTCAGTTCGAGAAGCGATGGTGTATCCTCAATTACCGCCTCTTTTATCCTTGCAGGCTCCTTTCCCCTTGCAGCTTTAGCCTCAATTGAAACGGATGAATCTGTATTTGGTTTGCAGGCAACGCCAACCCAAGCTGCAAGAGACTGCATATTCAGCGGTTTACCTAACACAATATCAAAACCAACTTGCTGGTAATGGTAGAGATCATCTGACTGTATCTGGGCAGTAAAAGCGGCAATCGGTAACTGATGACTCGCTCGCTGATTAACAGCTCTCAGCTCGTTGAGTAGCTCAAAGCCTGAACCATCACCTAGCTGAATATCGAGCATTATGGCATCAAACTGTTCAGCGCTTTCGCTATTGTAGAGCACCCTTGCCTCTTCACAACTTCCAGCAAGCTCTGAGTCATGACCTAAATGCGCCAAAAAGCCCTGTGCAACCATGGCATTAACTTTATTATCCTCAATCACCAAAACTCGCTTTTTAACCACTTGCTGTAGTTGCTGAGCTTGTTCATCAAGAGCCTGTTGGCACTCAATTAATGGCACACTAAAGCCAAAGCAGCTGCCTTTGTCTACCTCACTGTTAACCCAAAGCGCAGCAGTCTTGTCACTCATATCTAATGTGTCATCATAGGGGTTACCGCTTAAGTTCATCAACTCCACCAGCTCTTTACTGATAGCAAGCCCTAGGCCAGTACCACGAGAGCGCCCTTGGTTTGGTTGAGCACTATAAGCCTTAAAGAGTTGCTGTTTAGCGTCATTACTGATCCCAACCCCAGTATCACTGACCTCAAAATAGAGCTTGTACTGATCAAATGACACCTTAAGCTTTACCTGGCCCTGAGGGGTAAACTTAATGGCATTACCAATAAGGTTAAATAGAACCTGACGCAACTTAGGGCCATCTAAACTCACCCAATCTGGAAGCTTAGGACTGTCGAGCACTAAACGTAAACCAGCAAGGCCTGCACCGGCCAACATGATAGCGACCACTTCATCGAGAAGATCATTAATAGCAACGGGGCGCGCTTCATTTGTCAGCTTGCCTTGCTCAAGTCGTGAAAAATCGAGAATATCGTTAAGTACAGTTTGCAGTAGAGTGCCACTATATTGTGACAGGGCTAGCATCTGTTTTTGCGCTACGGGCAGATCTGAATGCCCCAACAAAGTTAATGTGCCAAGTAGCCCATTGAGTGGCGTACGGATCTCATGACTCATGGTGGCCAAAAACAAAGATTTAGCCTGACTTGCCTCCTCGGCCATGGTTCTTGCTTGTGCATGTCCCTTCGCCTCTGCATCAAGTCGTTTATTCGCGACAGCAAGCTCCTGCGTTCGAGCCTCAACAGTGATCTCCAGTGCCGCTTTATGCTCAGTAAGTTCTGAAGCACTGCTTCTAAGCTCTGCTTGAAGCTTTTGATTATGAGCGGTTTTCTGTTTAAAGGCCTTTATTGCATTTGCCATAGCAGTGAGTTCATCATCACCATGAGAATTAATCGTCACATTGGTATCACCAAGGCTTAAGCGAGATAGGGCTTCAGATGCCTCATTAAGCCTTAGTGCAATGCCTTTATAGATCACTAGGTACATCACAGAGATAATGACTAAGAACATCAAAACCCCCGTACTCCACAGCCCCGTTTTAGCCCAGAAAAGCTGCTGCAGATAATCGCCTCTTGCCAGCTCTACCTGTTGCTGCTGGGTTGCCATCGCACTATCTAATGTTTGGTTTAGTCCAGCTAATTTATTAGACAGGGTATTGAGCTGCCTCTCCTGCTTGTTAAGTAGATGAATATAACCTTGTTGCAACGCTAAGCCATGAGACACCTTTCGTAGTACTGAAAACTCCTTAGAGACCTCCTCTGAACGAGCAGGATCCCTAATAAGCCCCTTAAGGAGTTCAAGTGCCATTAAGTCTATCTGAGGCCTCGCATTATTAAAGCTAGGGGCGTTCGGCGTTGAAGGAAGCTGATAGGTCGCAGGTAAACTTATCGTTGGCAACTGAGACATAGCACTGAGCAATGTAAGCAGCGCCCCCTCCTGTTCGGGTGACTGTAAAAGCTGGCCGATTAACGCGATGTTATGGATAAGCGTTAACGCTCGGTTTAGGCGCTCTTGTATATCTAAATCTTGCTCAATAACGGTATCGAGTAGATGGGCACTCTCAAGTTCACCAGCAACTTCTGGGTAAGCGAGACTCAACTTAGATAAAATAGCTGAATCGACAACGGCTAGCTCAGCTTCAAGCAGCTCAGTACTATAACTTGCCGATTCGACAAGATCTTTACCCAGCTGGGTGAGTTCACTGGCAACTTCTAAACGTTTACCCACCTGAACGCCAAGTGATGACAGCTCATGGATAATCTCACCAGCTGACAGCTCTAACTGATGGTCACTACGCACCTCTAAACGCTTCAATAAGCCAATGGCACTTAACAAGTTGGTGCTGTTTATCGACAGTGTTCTACCAATAAACTGACGCTGTGCCTCCTCTTCAACATTACCGAGAGCTTTGGCACTTTCAGCAAGCGCATTTGACGATTGCACCAACTCGCGAGCAGCTTGGGATGCCGGAAGCGCTTTATTATAAAGAAACTGATCCGCTTGCTTCACCCAGTAAAGACTCAAGCTACCTAGTGATACTAACAACAATAGTAGGAAGCCTAATAAGCAAAAAGAGAGCATTAGGCGTCCAACTAGGCTCTTTCCTGATAGTGTGAAGGGCATCTTTTTCCTTAAACTGATACTATTAGTCTTAATCAAAGACTCTTATGTCACTTTAAACTTCAGGCGACAATAATTTCTATGGCGCTCAAGCAACGTAATTTACGCTCAACTCCCTTGCTTATGAGGTATTTAACCATATTGTTCGTCACACTGCCTGTCCTTTTAGGCGGTGGTCTTGTCAACGCACAAAGCTGGCAAATAGAGCAGCGAACACCTTTCAATGTGAAGCTCCAACAAACAAAAACTGACAATTACCAACCATTGCAACATAGCCAGAAAAACTGGAAAGTGTGCGCACTTGTCCCACATCTTAAAGATGCTTACTGGATAGGCATAGATTATGGGTTAGTCGAACATGCCAAGACACTTAATATTACATTAGAGCTGTTTGAAGCTGGTAGCTATTACGGAAAAAAGAAGCAGCTAAAGCAGCTTTCTTACTGCATGCAGCAAGACTATGACGCCATTTTACTTGGCAGTGTTGCACCTAACCTACTATCAAAGTTTCAAGAGCCGATAACCAAACCCATTATAGCCTTGGTCAACAGAATCGATAGCCACAAAGTATCGAGCCGCGTTGGTGTGAACTGGTATCAAATGGGCTGGAATGCCGGTGACTATATCAGACGAGATGTAGAAGCAAGCCGTCAAAGCCAAGCCAATGTTGCCCTATTAACCGGGCCAGAAAAGCAGGGAGGCAGTGACTGGGTTGAGCTAGGAATAACGACAGCATTGCAGCAAAACCCCAAAATTAAAATATCTTCAATTCGCCATGCCGATAATAATCGCAACCTCTATCGCGACCAGCTTCACCACCTCCTCAACGATCAAACGCCCGATTATATTTTAGGTAGCGCAGTGGCAATTGAAGCCGCCATTGGAGAGCTGACTCATCGGCAAGCGCACGGTTCATTTGCCCCTCAATCGCTACAGGCTAAGCAAGTAGATAAATCGCGTTCACGCCCTGAAGTAAAACTTGTCAGCAGTTATCTCTCTCCTGCCGTTTTACGGGGTCTGTTCAGAAACAAAGTGGCTTATAGCTGTGATGATCTTGTCGTACTACAAGGCAAGCTTGCTATCGATGTCGTCGTAAGAGAGTTAGAAGGCGCTAAGGCTTTTGGCGACATTGGCCCAGCGATTCAAGGATTGGAGGGCGATGTATTGAAAAACTATCAACTCAGTGACAGTCTTGCGCCCGCCGATTTTTACCCTATATACCGAGTAGTGGGCGAAAAGAGATGATATACCTAGTCTTCAACTTTCGCTGAAAATAGATAGCCTTCACCATGAATTGTGGCAAACAGTTCTGGTGTAAGCTTGTTTCTTAGACGCCTAATAATCACATCGATAGTACGGTCGTTAACATCTTGGTTTCTATGGCTGGTTTGCTGCATTAAGCGCTCACGAGTAAGCACCTGCTGTGGGTGCAATGCAAACGCTGCGAGAAGCTCAAACTCCGCTTTAGTCAGCTTGATATGCTCATCATTATGGATAAGCTTACGGCTATTAAGCTCGAGGATGTAGCCCTCAAACTTAATGACGTCATCTTTCTCATCCATCTGCTCAACAATCGCCTTTTCAGCCTTCTTAACTAACGAGATCCGCCACAGTAAGTTTTTCACTCTGACCAATAACTCTCTAAGCTCAAAAGGCTTAGTGACATAATCATCGGCGCCCATCTCTAAGCCAATAATCTTATCTATTGCTTCATCACGGCCCGTCACTAATATGATACCGACATCGGAGCGACTACGTAGCTCTCTTGCTAAACTGAGCCCATCGACACCAGGTAGGTTAATATCTAACATCACCAGATCGATATGTTGCTTATCGAACTGATGCCACATCTGCTCACCATCTTCAGCTTCTATGACTCGGTAGCCCTCTTTCTCAAAGTAGCCTTTCAGTCTTGCCCTGATAACCGCTTCGTCATCAACAACCAGTACAGTACTTGTCAAAGAGTGTGTCATTGAATGTGCCATAGTGTCATGAGCTAATGCCCACTCCTAATGCTAAAGTCGATACATGTAATCGATGATAATAGGGATAGTGAATTGATGATAAAACTATCAACACCTGTATTATTCACATATTTACATATTTGCATATAAGCAAGTGTGAAAATATGAGAACTTGTCGGTATTTTCTGCATTAAACTCAATAAAAGCGTGCAGAATTTTTACACGCATTATAAGTTGGCATATGCTTATACCTATAAGGTAACTAGCATCATGCTAATTTATGGCTGACATTAACGACTAGCCACATGCTTTTTTGTAAATAAGAAGGAAGTGTTATGGACGAGAAACGACAGTTTGCACGGATCCTATTTGCGACAGGCGCCAAGCTGCAGCAGGACGATAAGGTGTGGAACACCAATATTCTGGATCTAAGCCTGAACGGTGCACTTGTCGATGAACCTGATGCTTTCTCCCCAAGCAACGCTGCCATCATCCTCAGTTTTACACTTCAGGGCTCAGATATTGAGGTGCAGATGGAAACAAGCTTAACTCATCATAAGGCGGGGCATTTAGGCTTAAAATGCTTACATATTGATGTCGATAGCATTAGTCACCTAAGACGAATGATTGAGCTCAATACGGGTGACTCTGCAATGCTTAACCGTGAGCTAGAACTGTTTGTAGAGGCACATGAAAAAGCATAAAGCGCATTAGGTATAACCTTCGAGCCCCATCATAATCAGAGCCGTCAATGCCGCTTATTCAAAGTAAACGATTGGCAGCTCTGGTATGCAAAGTATTAGTATAAACTACTCTTTGATTGCTGTTTCTAATGCTAGCTCAAGCATCTGATTAAAACTTGTTTGCCGCTCTTGTGGGCTCATCTCGCCCCCATTAATCATATGATCTGATACGGTCAAAATACTCAACGCCTTGACGCGGTTTTCTGCAGCTATTGCAAACAAGGCGGCGGACTCCATATCCAACGCAAGGATATTCATCTTCTGCAGCGCAGGCATTAAATTCTCAGGATCGTTATAAAAGAAATCGTTAGTAAAAATGCCACCATAACGTACAGGCGTCTTCAATGCTTCGGCAGTTTGCCAGCAGTTTTTTAATAACTCAAAATCAGGAACCGCAGCATAATCATACCCTGCAAATCGCGCCCTATTTGTGCCCGAGCCAGTAGATGCGGCATTAACGACAATAATATCTTTAAGGGAAAGGTCTTCAGCGACGCCGCCGCAACTGCCAACGCGGATCAATTTTTTAGCGCCATACTCATGGATCAACTCATGGGCATAGATAGAAACCGAAGGCACTCCCATACCGTGACCCATTACAGAGACTCTGACCCCTTTATAGTGACCCGTAAACGCCAACATATTTCTGACATCACTCACCTGCTTTGCATCTTGTAAAAATGTTTCCGCAATAAACTTTGCCCGCAAAGGATCGCCCGGCATTAATACGATTTCTGCAATCTCGCCTGGATTAGCGTTTATATGTGGAGTCATCTGAAAACCTCGTTCTGTATCGTTATTTCTGATAACTGATATCATATCGAGCTCAAGGTTAATATCTCAGGACAATTGTCTGGGTAGAAACCAGTCTTTGATTATGCGAGCACTAATACTAGAGCAGGAGCGGTAATGAAAACCATTGATTCACTCGCTGAACAAGGCTTTGAAATATTCTGTCGTCAAATTGAGCTACACGCCTTAAAAACAAAGCGATTTTTACCCGGTGAATACCTATTACACCAAGGCCAAGCAATCACAGAACTATTCTGGGTAGAAGCTGGAGAGTTTACGATAGGCTATACAGCCAATAATGGCAGAAGCTACAGTTTAGGCCTTAACTTTGTCGATCAGCATCTATTTGGCGAGGTGGAATACCTAACATCTAGCCCCTGCCAATTTAATGTAAAAGCCAGTAAAACAGTTGAAGCTCAAGTGCTGCCGATTAAGCTGATGACTGAGATACTAGAAAGTGACTCTAAAGTGGGGATCTGGCTTAGTCAGGCATTATCAAGCCGGTACCAAACAGGCATGACGATGACAATGAACCGCTTCCTTCATCCCCTCATCTATAATATCGCCTGGGATATTCATCAAAACTGTATCGGTGCAAAACCGGCGGTTAACTTCACTCATGTCTATAAAGAAGCTGAACGGTTCGGCTGCTCAGAACGGGTTTATAGCAGAGTCGTTAATCAACTTGTGGACATGGGATTAATCGAAAAGAGAGAAAATCAGCTGCAAGTGATAGATATCGACCAACTTTCACAGTTTTTAGAACTAAAATAATGTGATCTTGAGTGATTCACAGCACAGAAATAGCATGATGCTTGGCTAAGCTGCGCTGGATAACATCTCAAGCGATCCCGCCATGCTAACCTCTAAAATTGAAATATTGCTACTTTCACTCCAGTAGAAATGCAATCTACATAAGAGACTTAGAACAGTATAAAAGGGGTTTAAACCTAATGAAGAAAGTAATTTTAGCAGGCCTAGTTAGCTGCCTATTCGTCGGCTCTGCACATGCAGAATACCTTGAGCAAGATGTCGCTATTGGTATGGCAAGCTTGATGATCTGTAGTACTTTTTACAGTGAAAACGACATGTTAATTGAAGGCACAATTGTTGGCCAATCAGCGACATCTCATAGAAAGGCGGGCATTGAAGAGATGATGATGACCGTTGAAACTGGCGAAAACCTCGATAAGTATATAGCCGCATTCCAATCATCAAGCAAAGAGCAAAAGCTCAAAGTCTGTAACGAAGCAATAGAGTTTGCTCGAGTGAGTGACTTCGTCAAATAACTCTGCACCAACTGTTCATATCAGCCATTGAATGGCTGATATGAACGACGCCCTCCTCCAACTTTACTTTCCCTATATCGGCTCATAACCTCATCAGATTAAGTTCAACTATACTTTTTAGAGATCTCCGGACCTCAAGGATATAAGTTGTGCACTACCCCCTAACCACCGCCCTGCTTTACGTATTATTAACCTTACCTCTCCCAGCTTTGGCTGATAATTTAAGGTTGGCACTCATCCCAAAGGAGATAAATAACCCATTCTTTATTGCCACCGGCGAGGGTTGTAAAGTGGCGGCGGCTAAATTAGGCAATGTAGAGTGCATATTTAGAGGCAGCAGTAATATAGATGTCAGGTCACAGAATCGGCTAATTTCAGACCTGATTGATGAAGGGGTTGATGGCATTGCAGTTTCTGTCTCTCAATCTGAGTTTCTGGCGAGTCATAGTATCCAAAAAGCAATAAAGAGAGGTATCCCAGTTATTACCTATGATGCTGACTTTGACCGTGAAACTTTAGCTAAGTATCAAAACCTACGGCAGGCCTATGTGGGATCAGATGATTTCAAACTTGGAAAAGCGCTGGGCGAACAGTTAAAACAGCTTCGCCCCGAGGGGGGAGGAGTGATTATCCAAAGTGGTCGCCCTGATTCGCCAAATCTCAATCTTCGCATGATGGGAGTACGTTCAGCACTTTCAGGAAAGTCATATATCAACCCACCAGGTGAACGATTAAGCGGTGAAAATGGCTGGATTGAATCAAGTAAGCCGCTATACAATTTTGGACAATTCGATAACGCCTTAAGAGACCTAAAAGTCGTCCTAAATTCATACCAAGATAGAGAGATAGATGCATTTATCGCCGTTGGCGGTTGGCCTCAATTCATTGATGGCTACAGAGAGATAGTTGAGCCACACAAGACAAGCCTTCAACAAAAGGAGATCATCCTTCTCATCGCTGATACCGCCGAAATTCAACTTGAATACCTACAAGAGAATCTCGCCCACGGAAACATAGGCCAAGACCCTTTTGAGATGGGCAAGCAAGCCATAGTTACACTATATAAAATTATCAATCAGCAAGCGTATGAAAAAGAGATAACTATCCCTCTAACCTACTGTACTCCAGAGACAGTCTCTACCTGTGTGAGTCATTAGCTTCAAATGAAGTTTGGTGCATTTTCTATTGTTTCATTGAGTTTAATTCGTATTGGGATTTGTTTATGAAGGTCGTACTTTCAATGTAACCTAACGCCTGTCCGGCGAGGAATGTGCAGCTACTTCTGCGGCACGCTGTGAATATTTCCCTATACGCTCTGCGGCTTCATCTGACCCACATGGACGTGGGGAATGCAGAAAAATGTATGGAACATTTTTGGCCCTGAAGCCGAAGTCCGCAGCCGCATCTACACCCGTTTATCTATCTCTTCGATTGTTGTTTATAGGTAAATCTAGACGGAGTCTATAAAGACTTTTTTTCTTCGTGACCTCTGTGCCCTTCGTGGTGAATTACTTCAGTCCAAAAAGTAAGTTACTAACAGTAAACACAAGTCGAAGAGAAAAAGATTCACAGATAATGGGGTCAGAGAATAGGATCTAAGATACTTTTCTAATCAACATCAGATTAAATAAGAGTGGTCGCTCTAACACATTCATCTCCAAAATCGATTTAGAGAAAAGCAGCAAACTTCAATCGAAGAGATGAGTAATAAGGTGCAAGTGAGCACGAGGACTTCGGTTTCAAGGATGAAACCGCAGAGCGCCCAAGGATGGGTTCATAGCGTACCGAGAGATTACTTGCACTAAAGCCCGCTGCAGGCGATAGATAACAATACAATATTGGTATGCAGCATACTGCCAAATACCCACAAAACCAAATGAACCGAACTAAAAGGATATTTAACCAACTAATTATCAGACAAGTAAACAAGCTTTTGTTCAAAAGTGAGTGACTAACAGTGAACACAAATCAAAGATAAAAATACTCAGGTGTGAACGCGGCTGTGACATTCCGTGACAGGGATAGTGCTCGCGGCATGTCACAGAAGTGTTTGCACATGAGGTCACTCATTCACACCAGACCCACATGGATATAGGAAATGTCTTGAGATGCCGGGAGCATCTCTGACCTTGTGATAGTGACATTCGTAAATCCATTTTCAGCACCTGCTGCAGGCAATAAGTACCAATGCAACTTTGGTATTCAGCACACTCACCAAATACCAAAACCGACCAATGAACCAAACAAAAAAATCAACGAGTTAATTTATTAACTCTAGCAACTCATGGATAGTTCTAATCGGATGGATCTTTGCCCCTAAACCTTCCATCGATTTATGGTAGTTTCTAAACGGAATAAATACCTCACTGAAACCATGTTGTACCGCTTCCTTTACCCTAGGCACACCACTGTCTATTGGTCGCACATCACCGTTTAAACTGAGTTCGCCCATAATACAGGTCGTTCTAGGTACAACAAAATCATTTAAGCTACTAAGAAGCGCAGCCACTAAAGCGAGATCGATACAGGTTTCAGACTCATCAATTTTCAAACCACCAACTAAGTTAAAATAAGTGTCGTGAAATATTTTAGTCTTAGTATGCTTGCGCAAAATACCGGTCAGCATCTTAATACGGTTCATATTTAGTCCTACACAAACACGCTGGGGGAACTCCCCTTCTGTCTCTGTCGTTAGGCATTGGATCTCTAACAGAAGATTTCGGTTACCCTTGCGAATACAGGTAATTGCAGCACCTGGAGACTGAGTGGTCGAGCCGGATAAAAATATCTCACTGGGGTTATCGACACTCAACATACCACGCTCAGTCATTCTAAAAATACCTACGGTATCGACATCACCAAAACGGTTCTTGTTTGCTCTTAGTGTGCGCACTTGCCCATCGTTACACTCAAGGTGTGTAAGGCAATCTACAATATGAATTAAGGTCTGCGGGCCTGCGGTTTCATTGTTCTTATTAACATGAGCCACCAAGAACATGGTCACGTTATTTTGCTTGCAGTACTGAGTCAGCGCTTGAGCACTACTCTTAACTTGTGAGGGTGAGCCTGGGCTACCATTAGCCAAATCAGTGACAACCGCTTGAATCGAATCAATAACGGCAAATTTTACCTGCTTCGCCTCGAGTTCCTCGATAATGGCTTCAACGCTCGTTTCAGCCATTAAAAACAGATTATCTTCATTGCAGTTTAGCTTTAAACGGTTAACGCGATTCTTAAACTGCGACAGCGATTCCTCTGCAGTACAATAAAGCGAAGGCATCACCTGAGACATACGCGAAACGAGATCTGACAGTAAGGTGGTCTTACCCGCTCCAGGATCGCCAGAGATGATATTCACTGAACCTGTCGTCAGCCCTCCGCAAAGCACCCTGTCTAACTCACCGATACCCGTGAGCATTTTTTCGGCTTCAAACTCCTTAATTTCACTGAGTTTTTTAGAGCCGCCACCAACAGCCCCCGCATACCCAGATACAGAGATTTTGTTCGATTTAGCTGCGCCTAAGCGAACCTCAGTAATGGTGTTCCATTCATTACAGGCACTACACTGCCCCTGCCAACGTGGAAAGTCCTGGCCACACTCATTGCATACAAACGCTGTTTTATTCTTTGCCATAGCTCAATATAGATAAAGTGAAATTGGAGAAAGCGGGGCTGAACCTCGCTATAGTTTGAAATCGTATAACTCAATCGTACTCAATTGTGAGTTAAGTCTGCCCTCAAATACCCTGTGAGTAGATGAGAATAAACGGTGCTAAAGTTTATATAGTAATAATAAAGACTTAAATATGATATTTAGCTAAATTAACTATCAAGTAAACCCATAGCAAGCCGACATGATACTATTAACGGAAAGAGTTTTCAGCCAGTATAATTTTTGGTAATACAGACCGAGTACATAAGAAGAAGTGAGTAGATGAGTTTAGACGAACACAGTGCCTTAATTGAACAGCTAAAGCCCCTACTGATGGAGCCTGAATTTCAGGAGCTATTTGAAAAGCTGACTTCAAATGAATCAAACTCAACCCGTTTTCTTCTGAAAATGGAGCTTAATCGCATCTCCTCTCCCTGTACACGCATTATCGATTTAAGAGACAAATCTGAACTGCCTTGTGAAGAGGTTATTCACGGTAAACAACATCACTATTTAGATCAGCCTGCCAAAGAGAGCTTTTTGGAGTCTGTCGCCCTTTATCAAAATCAGTATACCTTAGGTGCCTATGAGCATGTCATCGAAGGCCATAAGCAAAGAAAGCTAAAGCTTAGAGACTCTGATAAAGGTCAAGATGACAGTTTATTAGACCCATATATGGCTAAAGGTGTTGTTTTAGGAAGCTACTTTAACCGCAGTGAAGAGCGTATGAATTACAGCATACGTATCTCGGTATTGCAGCCCTCAAGAGCTGAGGTTCAGGGGATCACCGTAGACCTTTCTGTTGGCGGCGCAAGAATTAGACTCCCCTTAACACATCATTTTGACCTTGATAAACCGATAAGGGTTAAGTTATTAGAGCTAGGCGAAGAGTATTACTACGAAGACCTTCAGCAGGGCGTTGATTATGAGATTATGGATGCTGAAACAAACCATGAATACTGCTGGATGCGCCTTAAGCGTGTCGGAGGCTCTGAACAACTCTCAGAGATGCTTGCTAACCTCATTAAAGGCTATAAGTTTAGATATAAAGTCGATATTAATGATGTACTCGTTGCAGCGACAGGTCTGGGCTTCGAGCGCCACTATTTACCACACCTCCCCCATTTGCCCCTGTATTTAGAAAACAATGAAGGCAAGTACCAACTTAGCCACAAACTACTGAGTAGAGACAATCAACACCTACAGCAGTATTTTCAAGATGAAAGAGATGTCAGTCAGCTCTCTGGGATGTTAACAGATGCCAGACTCACAACCATCTTCAATCACCCTGAAAATAAAGACCATAGCTTGTTCTTTTGCTTTACCTTTCATACTCAAGGGCACACCTATTTTTACTCAGCCACACTAGCTGAGCTAAAGCAACGAGAGCTGCAAGGGTTATTTTTTAATTTTGGTGCCAGTAAACCTTCATGGAAAATCTTTAAACTAGCCCATCACCAGATTGACCATCAGAAATCCTATAAAGCATCAAGATTGCCTGGCGATGATACTAGCTACAGTGCGCTGACAGAGGCGCAACTCAAGCGCTTTACCCACGTATTGCAGCTGATGGACTTAACCACTGAAGATGCTCAACAAAACTATCTGACTTGGGCTAACCAATCAGATCTGAAGGCCAATGAGCTAAAGGTGTTTGGCCAGCAAAAAGTAAAATCAAACCCAACTAAGCTCATTTCATTGCAGTTTAGTGAGCGCCGAAATGAGGCAAGATACTCATTTAAAACCCCAGTGATCTTAAGGCAAGGTAAAGTCATGGCGACAGGCATGACCCATGATATCTCCAGCAAAGGGTTACAGGTAAATTTAGAGGAGGGAACACCTTTTGATAGAACCGCTCCTATTCATCTTGAGTTGCCTAAGCTGCAACAAATAGCCGGTAAAGTAAAACTCGACCACCTGCCCTATCGCTTAATCAAGTCGAGAAAAAAGGGCGTGACACACCATATCGCAGCTGTAATGGGTCATACGCCTCATGTTGGTGTTGAGTTTATCAATAAATTAATCATTCACAATCGTGACAAACTAGAGAAAGTCACTGAAGCGAACAGTGATAAGAAAGAACTTGCCGATGGTTTAAAAAACCTGCTAATGAGGCACTTAGACTCCGTCCCCTTCTTTATTGAGAAGACAGCTAAAAGTGCAAAAATCTCAACCTTAGGGGTCAGCACACATAAGAATATTATTACTGATATCTTTGCCGCTTCTGCAACACAAGCACTGGAATATAATCTAGAGGCGATGCTAAAAGACGGTCGCTTGAAAAGTGAATTTATAGAGCCTGTTAAAGCATTAAAACCACAAGATGGGCTTGAGTATTTCGAGCTGTACCTACAGGTTTCAAGGCAGTCCCAAGGACAAGTTAAAGTCAAATGTATCCAACCTAGTGAGATTGGCGATATCAATGCTAGGCAGCACTTTATCCATCAAAGTAACAACCTTGGACGATTTATGGCGCTTAGGGTCTACAGGGGGGCAACAGGAAAACCTGATCTGAGCTATATTCGCCGTGAAGTGGAATATATAGCCATACACGCCAATCATAAATCGAAGAAGCTTGAGGAGCTGCTTTGGCGGATCATAGGTGTAGGTGAGCTGCTAGATATCACTGAAGAGGTGAAGTTAAGATACCCTAACCTGCACGAGGATGAGCTCAATCTAGCTGCAGATGCCAGTTAGCAATATCACCACTGATTCCAGCTGGAAAATGGTTCCAGCATCACTCAAGCTAAAAACTGTTACAGAGCCACTCTAGTTAACAGCGATTACAGAGTAATGAGGCGATAGCTTACAAGGTTTGATACCACTGTTTTACCTCTGGAAAGTGGTCGTTAGCCGCATCTTTATGAGTCAGCATCTCTGCATGACCATAATTATGCTTATAGCCTTGAGCTTCTGAGAGTAAGGTAAATTTACAATCTGAGAACTGGCATTCTTGGATCATTCGAACGACATCATCGGGATGACCAAGTACCTCATCACCAAGTCCAGCTATAAACCAGGCTTTTGGCCACTTTCCCAGCTCAGCAACACTGACTGCTGAGCAAGCATAATCAAAACCATCATCAGAATCTATCCACTCGCCACGAACCCAATCTATACTCTGAGCCAAGGAAGCACGGCTCTCATTATCCATACCCATTCGCCAGCGAACGGCATCGAGATACCCGTGAGACCAAGCTATAGCAGGTGCTAATCGGTTCCAACCGATATCGACCATCAACCATTTTTTTAAAGATTTCACCTTAATACGGCGCTTAGTTCCAAACGTTAGCAAGGAGGCTACGCTATCTTGAAACAAGGGATACCTCGCTATAGCACTTGCCATCAACACGCCTCCCCAGGAATGTCCGCACCAATGAACTTTGGAAACATTAAGATGTAGTGAGAGAATAAAATGTTGAATTAATGGCAGCTGTTCGCGGATAACATGTCCTTGACCAAGCCCTGAGCCACGCTGCAATTTGGGCAGGCTAAGACCACGGCCATCGATATCGAGCACATAAACAACAAAACCCGACTCAGCCAGAAAACAGGCTAAACCTTTACCTGTCTCACTATAAAACACCCGACCATTAGACATGGCTCCGTGCAACATCAAAATGGGCGGTTTAGACATGTCAGCATTGATTGGTTTTATCTGTCTCAGATGCAGCTTGCCACCTTGATAGGGGATATATAATGAGTCTTGTTCGATAGCCACAGCGTTAAGTCTTTATCGTTATTTTTCTATTAAACTACGGAGTCAGTTCAATAATAACAAGGGCTAAAACGAGTGAGAGTCATAGGTGAAATTGAGTAAAACAGCATAAACCGTGAAGGCCCTGTTTTTAAGGCTTTAATACTCATGTTTTAAACATTAATTTAAAACTAATTTTTTGCTAAGGTTAAAAATAGTTTTAAGAGCACAAGAGAAGAGCGCTGAAGAGACTGCGAGAGAACTTGATAATAAGAGCAATTAAATAGTGACGGCAGAGCGACTTGGACTAAGTATTTTCACTTAAAAAAGCTGAAAGTCACCTCCCAGCTTATCCCAGTCTAAAACGACATTCGCTCAGCCAAAGTCACTGTCAGTCTAGCACTAATAGGAAAGGTAACGCCTTTAGGTTCAGTTTACTAATAGCAACGTCCGCAGCTTGCTCTAGCTTGGGCTTAGGATGATAAGCAATGCCATAATCTGCCGTTTCAATCATGGGGATATCGTTGGCACCGTCACCGATTGCCAGCCTTTGACCTTCAGCAATACCCCACTCTTTTGCGCATTTAAGCACGGTATCGGCTTTAAACTGCGCGTCGACAACTTGACCGCTAACAGTACCACTCAAGGTACCGTTCTCAATCACAAGTTCGTTAGCGAAAGCTGCATCTAATCCAAGTAACTGCTTTAAATGGCCAACAAACGGGGTAAATCCACCTGAAGCGACAACGAGTTTCCAGCCATAAGACTGTAATACGTTAACGGACTCAACTAAGCCCGGCATTAAAGGTAACTCATTACATAAGGTCTGAATAATCGCTTCATCGGCACCTTTTAGCTGCGCGACTCGAGCGCGAAGACTCTCTTCGAAATCAAGCTCACCTTGCATGGCACGCTCAGTCACCTCGGCAACGGCATCACCCACACCCGCCATAACAGCAAGCTCATCAATACATTCGATTTCAATGGCAGTTGAGTCCATATCCATCACTAACAGACCAGGCTGGTTGAGCCGAGCTTGCTTATTGGATATTGCGAACGTCTCGACACCTTCAACAGAAGAGATGAGTTGCAACTGTGTCAAGCTAAGCGGAGAATCACAGCATACCTCAACACACAATAAACCAGTATCGCGCTCGATAATCGCCAAACTTAAATCTTGATTTAACTGACCAATAGCCACTGACAAAGCAGCTTGTTGATTGGGACTTTGATAGACACAACGTAAGCGTGTCACATAACCATCGGCAGTTTCTTCCCGGTGTTTAGACAAAGTCTTACCTTGGTATTGAAATGGGTTACTTTTAACATCGGCCAACCATGAAAACAGCAATGTATGACTCAGACTTTCCATTAGTAATGCTTCTCCAACTACCGGGTAAGGCCATAATCAATTATGATTAGGTAAACCCTTCAAAAATACAGGTATATAGTGTTTTTTATTAAAGGTCTGAAAAAGAGCCATAGAATTAGCAGGCTAGTGCAGATGGCAATTGCACTCACATTAGCAGTGGGTCTTATCCAGTTATGGGAAACTAGCCTACTACAAGGGCAGCAGCTTCTAAAGTCCCAAACTGAAAAGATGGCCAGATTACTGGTCCAACAAACGGCTTATGGCGCCGCACCAGCACTGCAATTACAAAATGATGAACAGCTCCAATGGCTAGCCAGTGCGCTTGTCTTGGACCCTAAAGTCATGTCTGCCAGCATTTTTAGTGAAGATGGGCAAAGGTTAGCGTATGCACAAAGTGTATCAGAAGAGGAGCTAGAGCCTGAATCTGAAGAGTTAAAAGCGCTGCTTGACCGTTATCCACCCTATGTAGAATCAGTGAGCCAAGATGGCACTAACTTAGGGTTTATAGAGGTAAGGCTAGAGCCTAGGCTTTTCTTTAATGAAATTAAAGAGGCTCATCAGATCCACATGGAACAGCAACAGATGATGCTTATCATCGCAGGACTGATAGGTATGTTACTTTCACGCTCTTTGTCATTTAAACGCGCTGATTTCGACAGACGTAAGACTCGAGTAAAGAAAAGAAAAAATAGAGAAGCTAAAGAAAGTAATGAAACTAAAGAGTGAGCAATAGTTATTTTGAAGGATAAAAAAATGCACCAATAACTTGGTGCATTTTTCTTGAAGCTTAAAATTTACAGATTACAGAGTAATTGCAGCTTCTAGAGTCATCTCAATCATTTCGTTGAAAGTGGTTTGACGCTCATCAGAAGAGGTCTTTTCACCAGTACGGATATGATCAGATACAGTACAAACACACAGTGCTTTTGCACCGAACTCTTTAGCTACGCCGTAAAGGCCAGCAGCTTCCATTTCGACACCTAGTACGTCCATCTTCTCCATAACGTCAAACATCTCTGGGTCTGGCGTGTAGAAAAGATCTGCAGAGAATACGTTACCTACGCGGTACTTAGTCCCTTTAGCATCAGCTGCTTTAACAACAGCGCTTAGCAGGCCGTAATCAGCAATTGCTGCGAAGTCTTGGCCTTTAAAACGAAGACGGTTTACTTGTGAATCAGTACAAGCACCCATACCGATCAATACGTCACGAACTTTAACGTCAGTGCTTACTGCGCCACAAGTTCCAACGCGGATAAGGTTCTTAACGCCGTAATCTTTAATGAGCTCAGTTGCATAGATAGACGCTGAAGGGATACCCATTCCAGAACCCATAACTGAAATACGCACACCTTTGTAAGTACCAGTGAAACCAAACATGTTACGAACATCAGTGACTTGCTCAACGTTCTCTAGGAAAGTCTCAGCAATGTACTTAGCACGTAATGGATCGCCTGGAAAAAGTACTGTATCTGCAAAAGCACCGTCTACTGCATTAATATGTGGTGTAGCCATCTGTAAAACCCCTATTATTTTAACTTAAACCTGTACTTTAAATGAGTACTTAAGTGTTTATAAAATGGCGGCCATCATCTTAACCGCCAAATTTTAAATTAGCTGCCATCAATAACCTTCAATGACAGACTGCAATTATGTAGCAAGCTTTATCTATTTGATAAAAGACTCGCCATATTCCATCGGCTCTAACTTGAAATAAGTTGCGATAGACTGACCGATATCAGCAAAGCTCTTACGACGACCTAAGGAACCCGCCTCAAGTCCTGCACCTAGAGCAAGTACAGGTACACGCTCACGCGTATGGTCAGTACCTTGCCAACTTGGATCGCAACCATGATCAGCAGTCAGTATCAGCAAGTCATCTTCATCGAGTAGCTCAAGCATTTCAGGCATACGAGAATCGAAATACTCAAGTGCCTTTGCGTAACCCGCTATATCGCGACGATGACCATAGTGAGAGTCGAAATCCACAAAGTTTGTGAATACGATTGTCTTATCACCCGCTTGCTTAACTTGCTCAAGTGTCGCATCAAAAAGTGCTTCTAAGCCTGATGCTTTGACCTTCTTAGTGATACCACAATGGGCATAGATATCAGCAATCTTACCCACACTGACGACTTCACCACCGTTATCAGCAAGCTTATCTAGTACCGTTTTTGCTGGTGGCTCAACAGCATAATCACGACGATTACCTGTACGTTCGAAATTACTTGCATCAGTTCCAACAAAAGCACGAGCAATCACACGGCCAATGTTATAAGGCTCAAGCTCTTCACGTGCAATAATGCATAGATTATAGAGGTTTTCTAGTCCAAAACTCTCTTCATGACAGGCGATTTGAAACACTGAGTCAGCTGAAGTATAGAAGATAGGTTGGCCTGTGCGCATATGCTCTTCGCCAAGCTCTTCTAGGATGGCTGTACCTGATGCATGACAGTTACCTAAATACCCATCAAGACCTGCACGAGCCAAAATCTTATCTGTTAGCTCTTTTGGAAAAGAGTTAGTCAGGTCGCTAAAGTAGCCCCAGTCATAAAGTACAGGTACACCCGCCATCTCCCAGTGACCACTAGGCGTATCTTTACCTGTGCTCAGCTCATCGGCATGACCATAAGCACCGATAACTTCAACATTGTCGGCGAAACCTGCCGCAAACTCACCAGTACTCTCTTTACCCGCCATGGCTAAACCAAGACGTGAAAGATTAGGGAGCATTAGCGGTCCTTTACGACCAATATCAGCTCTACCTTCAGCACATGCTTTAGCAATGCTACCAAAAGTATCGGACCCCATATCACCGAAAGACTCTGCATCACTTGCAGCGCCAACACCGAATGAGTCCATCATCATGATGATTGTTCTTTTCATAAAAACCTCTTGTGCCAATCTAATTAAAGATCTTCAGCACGAATATAGCGGTAAATTTCAGGTGTTTTTTCAGGCTGCACATCGGCAACCTTAATCGCACCTCTCACAGCGGCAGCGGCTTCATCGAAGGCGCTTTCACTTTGAGCATGGATCATTGCAATCGGCTTATCGTTAGTAATCGAATCACCTAAAGCACAAACTTCTGTTAAACCAACACTGTAATCGAGTGCATCACCAGGCTTACGACGACCGCCACCTAATGTCACTACCGCAAGACCAAGTTCACGAGTATCCATGGCTGAAGCAAAACCGGTTTGCTCTGCATAAACAGGACGAACAATCTTAGCTTCTGGTAAGTATAATTCAGGACGCTCAACAAAATCTGCTGGGCCACCAAGCCCTGAGATCATACGGCCGAATATCTCTGCCGCCTTACCGTTATCTAATACCTGATTGAGCTTTTGGCGAGCTTCAGCTTCATTAGCTGCAATACCACCAAGCTGTAGCATTTCAGCACACAAGCCCATAGTCACTTCGTATAAACGTGGGTTACGGTATTTACCTGTAAGAAAATTAACGGCTTCTCTAACTTCAACAGCATTACCAGCACAAGAGGCTAGCACCTGATTCATATCGGTTAGCAAGGCTGTGGTTTTAGTCCCAGCACCATTTGCTACAGCAGTGATGCTGCGAGCAAGATCTTCAGAGTCTTTATAGGTAGGCATAAAGGCGCCACTACCTACTTTAACGTCCATTGCTAAGGCATCTAAGCCAGAAGCAAGCTTCTTAGACAAGATTGAGGCAACGATTAGGGGAATTGATTCAACGGTAGCTGTGTTGTCACGAATGGAGTAGAAACGTTTATCGGCAGGAACTAAATCGCCTGTTTGGCCTATGATAGCCACACCAACGTCTTTAACAACGTTTCTAAATAACGCACTGTCTGGCTCAGTCTGATAACCAGGAATAGCATCAAACTTATCGAGCGTGCCACCAGTATGGCCAAGACCACGACCAGAGATCATTGGCACATAACCACCACAAGCGGCAGCCATTGGGCCAAGCATTAAACTGATAACATCACCGACACCACCTGTACTGTGCTTATCGATAATCGGGCCATTAAGATTCAAACTTGACCAGTCGAGCACTGTACCTGAGTCACGCATACCCGTTGTGATAGCGATGCGCTCATCCATATTCATATCATTAAAGTAAACAGCCATACCAAAGGCTGCAATCTGCCCCTCTGATACACTGCCATCGGTGATACCATTAACGAAGAACTGGATCTCTTCTTTTGACAAAACTTCTGAATTACGTTTTTTACGAATTATCTCTTGTGCTAGAAACATGGTACTGCCTCCAAGTTTGTAACTAAAATTCACTTTTTAGCTGACAAACTCTTTTGTAAGACTCTAAAACTGTAATTTTGCTACATTTGATATTAGCCGAGTTTTAGCGTCTTCAATTAGATTTAGATCACACTTAACTAAAAAAGAAAGCCCTAATTCTCATTTGATGAATCAGGGCTGTTGCGCTTAGTAGCCCTGTGGACCTTTAGCAGCATCACCTAGCTCTAAGGTATGCAGTAAGTTCACGAGTAAGCTTGATGCACCGAAGCGGAATGTACGAGGAGTAGCCCAATCATCGCCTAGAAGACGAGCTGCAACGCCAAGAAACTCTTTAGCTGCGGCTGCATCACGAACGCCACCTGCAGGCTTAAAGCCTACTTTGGTGTTCTTCTCGCTGATCACTGTCATCATGATCTCTGCCGCTTCTAGTGTTGCATTAACAGCAACTTTACCGGTAGATGTCTTGATAAAGTCTGCGCCAGCATCGATACAAAGCTCAGAAGCCTTACGGATAAGTGCAGGGTCTTGCAACACACCAGACTCGATGATCACTTTAAGCAGTACATCTTCACCACACGCTTCTTTACAAGCTTTAACTAGCTCAAAACCTACAGTTTCGTTGCCAGCCATTAATGCGCGGTATGGGAAAACAACATCAACTTCATCAGCGCCATAAGCGACAGCTGCACGGGTTTCTAATACTGCAATAGCAATATCATCGTTACCGTGTGGGAAGTTAGTTACTGTTGCGATACGAACGCTTTCAGCGCCCATTTCGTTTAGTGTCTTACGTGCAATTGGGATAAAGCGAGGGTAGATACAGATAGCCGCTGTATTGCCAGCTGGTGTCATTGCCTTATGACAAAGTTCAATCACTTTTTGATCGGTATCGTCGTCATTAAGCGTCGTCAAATCCATTAGCTCAATCGCTGTTTGAGCCGCTTGTTTGAGTTCTGTCGCTTGTGATAAATCAGTCATACTGGTCTCCGAAACGTAATTTAATAATTCATTGATTCAAAATAAAAAAACAAAATAAAATTGCGCGACAGCACCTATTTTGGTTCCAGCAGCATTTATTGATTATTGTTATGGCCGGGCCTTCAGGCAGTGCCGTAAAACTGTTCTCTGTTATCAGGTGTAGGGACTGATACAGTAACAACCTTTACATATTCAGGTATTCAATATTATTAGGTTCACCTAATAACTATCCTGACACTAGGTCACGACTTGAATCCGTGAAGACCGGGAAGGGAAACGAGTTTGCTAAGTTTCAGCTGTGTTTCTACCTTTCCGCGAAAAATCCATTTTAGCGCGTCAAACTTATTAATTTTTAGTAAAGCATCCTGTTTGAAATGAACGCAGTCCTTTCCAACAAGTAATATAGCTTATGCTTAAATAAAAACTAACATACTTTTTGTAACTAAATCCTGATTTACAAAAAGGTAAATTATAGAGCCGCAAAATCTGCGGCTCTATCACTATTACAAATTCTTAGAACTTGTAAGTAGCTGTTAGGTAGTGAGCCCAACCAGTTGTTTCTAGACCAACGATACCTGCACCATCTTCAAGAAGGTATACATCGTTGTAACCTTTAAGACCGTAACCTAGTGCGTAGTTGTCTGAATGCCAGTGTAGACCGAAGTATGCAGCACCACCGCTAGAAGTCATAGGTACGAACTCGTTACCGTACTCGTCATCTGCGCCAAACTGGTAATCAACATAACCCTGGAAAGACACGAATGAACCGTTGTCTAGGAAGTAGAAAGGCTTGAACCAGTTCATAGAGAATTGGTAACCGTTCCACTCTTTACCATTCATGTCGTAGTGAGCGTAAAGGTTCATGCCAGTTTTACCTAACCATGGAACCATAACATCAGCACCAACACCCCAGAAAGATGCGTTTACATCTTCACCGACAGCACCGCCACCCCAGTTAAATAGAGTAGAGAAGTAAACTTCTTGGATAGGACCAGCAGAAAGATCCCAACCAGTGATCGCATCGATAGAGAAACGAGGTGCGAACTTCATGAACATCTTGCTTGCGCCAGAACCAGCAGCTTTATCGCCAGAATCGCCTGTGAACAAGTTGAATACATCAACATAACCGTAAAGGTCAACAACACCAGCGCGACCGCCAAATTCCATCTCTAGGTAATCGTGTCCACTCTCACCGCTTGATGGTAGCTCGTCAAACGCGTACATAGCGTTGAACTGCATCCAGCTGTAATCGCCAGAACGGATATCTTCGCCACGGTCAGCAGCGAAAGTTGGTGCAGCCATTGTTGCTGCTAGTGCTGTAGCTAGTGCTATAGTTTTAACGTTTTTCATCATCAACCCCATTTATTTATGGTTTGCTGTTTTTTTGAAACAGCGTTCTTTTCTTATGGCGCCGCATTCTACCCAAATTTATATAAATCTCAATATAATTTAAGTTAAAATGCGAACACAAAATCCTAACATTAGAACAAACACCTGATTATTCATGTTATTTGAGTAATAACTTTAGAAAAAATCAATTTTAAGCTGCGCTTGTCTAATCACAATCCGTCCTAAATGTTAATAAAGGACGCAATGCTATAAATCTAAATACTTCGAAAAATGGTTGAGCTAACTTGGGCACTGCCCCCATGAACAGGGCCCAGTGTGGGAAGGTCCCACAAGATTTACCTTAGGTATAAAAAAGGCAGCCATTAAGGCCGCCTCATCATTATAACGCTAAGAATAGACCCGCAAGTGTTGCACTCATTAGGTTTGCAAGTGATGCTGCGATTACCGCACGAACACCAAGCTTTGCAAGGTCATGACGACGGCTTGGAGCCATAGCGCCTAGACCACCAAGTAGAATTGCAATTGAAGACAGGTTAGCAAATCCACATAGTGCGAATGAGATGATAGCTTTAGTTCTATCAGTCATAGCAACACCAGTTTCAGCAACTACCATACCGCCATCAGCAATATCTTTTAGGTAAGGAGCGAAGTTTAGGTAAGCAACAAATTCGTTAACAATGATCTTCTGACCAATGAATGAACCTGCAACCATAGCTTCATTCCAAGGCACACCGATAAGGAATGCTAAAGGCATGAACAGGTAACCAAGGATAAGCTCTAGAGAAAGGTTTTCGAAACCAACTAGTCCACCGATACCACCTAACATACCGTTAAGCATTGCGATTAGACCAACGAAAGCAAGTAGCATAGCACCAACGTTTAGTGCTAAATGCATACCTGAAGCAGCACCAGCAGCAGCAGCGTCAATGACGTTAGCTGGCTTGTCTGTATCTTCAGGAAGATCGTCCATTGCGTTCTTAGTTTCTTCAGTCTCTGGATGCATTAGCTTAGCCATCATAAGACCACCAGGAGCCGCCATGAATGATGCAGCAACTAGATACTCAATCTTTACACCCATACCAGCGTAACCCGCAAGTACCGCACCAGCGATTGATGCAAGACCACCAACCATGATAGCGAATAGCTCAGAGTTAGTCATAGTCGCAATGAAAGGACGTACAACAAGCGGTGCTTCAGTTTGACCAACGAAGATGTTTGCAGTAGCAGACATTGACTCAGTACGGCTAGTACCTAGTGCCTTCTGTAGACCACCACCGATGAACTTAATAACCATCTGCATAATGCCAAGATAGTAAAGTACGGCGATTAAAGAAGAGAAGAAGATAATCACTGGAAGTACGCGGATCGCGAAGACGAAGCCTACACCGTTCGCGAACATTGCGTCAGTACCTAAACCACCGAAAAGGAAGTCGATACCAGCTTGAGAGTAACCAATTACACTGGCAACACCCATTGAAACGCCACCAAGTACTTCTTGACCAACTGGAACGTAAAGAACAAAGCCACCGAATGCAGCTTGAATTGCTAACGCACCACCAACAGTACGGTAGTTGATTGACTTTTTACCATTTGAAAGTAAAAAAGCAATTGTAAGTAAGGTGACCACCCCTACTAGACTCATTAAAATATCCATTAACCATCACCCTATTGTTAATACTTTTTAATTGTGTTGTTAACCAACCTTATTTTCGAGCTCGATTATACCCGAGCAATTGGCGAAAATCGTCGTTTCGATCAAGTTTTTGAAGTTTAATTTCAGTGCCTTAGTCGCAACTTATGATGCGATTCACATCTGTTTAAATTAAAATTAATTTAAGGTCAAAGAGTTGCACCGTGTTTCGAAACGCATGTTCTGAAATAAGAACACTCGATTTTTTTTGTAAATTTGCAATTTCAGAGATGATTCGCTGCAAAATAAGCGGAGTATTGCGCGATTCTGCTGAATTTTGAGGCACCATAGCAGGAGAATCTGTCTCGATAATGAATGAATTTAAGGGGAGTTGACTCACACATTGTTTTAATTTTTTTGCATTGCTATTTAATATAAGACCGCCAATTCCGAGCTTATAACCTAACTTTATATATTCGTTTGCAACCTCAATGCTGCCATAAAACCCATGAATCACCCCCGCTTTTGGCAGTGCGTGACGCTTAAGAATGGTCAATATCTCATTGTGGGCTTTAACAACATGTAAAATGACTGGCAAGTTCAGCTGTTTGGCAATGATAAGTTGCTGCTCTAGCGCTAACTCCTGCTGAGCCCAATTAGCCTTTTTTATTTTATCTAAACCACACTCACCAATAGCGACTAATTGTGGGTCATTTACTTTTAAGGCCAACAGTTCGTTTAATTGCTGTACATCTGTTGCTAGAGAGTTACCGCAGAACCAAGGATGTATCCCCAGCGCGTAGGGACAAGCGTATTGCTTTGCGACCTCGAGCTGCTTTGGCCAAAAAGGGGGAGAGATCCCAGGAATGATGGCCATCTCAATCCCCATCGACGCCATCTCGGTAAACAAGTACTCGCGATCATGATCAAATTGAGGATCATCTAAGTGTGCGTGGCTATCGATTATTCGCATCATAGGTTCCAACGTCTTTAGACTTGCTCTCTTTCTCTTTACTATGCGCTTTAACACTTGTTAAAGACGGCTCTGATAGCCTTGGTGCGCACGAGCGCCTATTTTCAGGCGTAAGCCCCATACGATCGCACCAGGAGATATAAGTTTTCCATGCACGTGTGATCAAGTTCATTAACAATCTACAGTTAGGAGGAGTTCAGTAATTGTATAATACCAATATAAAAGCCCCAATAAAAAAGCCCCAACATTAAATTGGGGCTTAATCGATAACACAGCACTCATAGGAGCAAGGGCTATTTAGTTTTCTCTCGTCTTAGCGAACTGAATATCAGGGTATCGCTCAGTAGACAAGTTTAGGTTCACCATAGTTGGTGCGATATAGGTAAGGTTATCACCACCATCTAGCGCTAGGTTATTGCTACACTTGCGTCTAAAGTCTTCAAGCTTACGCTCGTCGTCACAATATACCCATCGAGCTGTCGCGACGTTAATGGCTTCATAGATAGCTTCAACTTTATATTCAGTTTTTAGGCGACCAACAACCACTTCAAACTGAAGCACACCAACTGCCCCAACAATCAAGTCATTTGAATCTATTGGTCTAAAGACCTGTACTGCACCCTCTTCAGAAAGCTGTACTAACCCTTTAAGCAGCTGCTTCTGTTTCAAAGGGTCCTTCAAACGAATACGACGGAACATCTCTGGCGCAAAGTTTGGAATACCAGTAAAGCGAAACTTCTCACCTTGAGTGAAGGTGTCACCAATTCGCATAGTGCCATGGTTGTGCAGACCAATGATATCGCCAGGGTATGCAGTTGCTGCACGGTTACGGTCACCAGCCATAAAGGTCAACGCGTCACTTACGTTTACATCTTTTCCTAATCGAACATGATGCATCTTCATGCCCTGTTCATAACGGCCCGAACAGATACGCATAAATGCAACGCGATCTCGGTGCTTAGGATCCATATTCGCTTGGATCTTAAATACGAAGCCACTGAACTTTTCATCTTCAGGCTCAATGTCACGGACTTCTGTTTCACGTGGCTGTGGAGTGGGTGCCCATTCGACGATACCGTCAAGAATATGGTCAACACCAAAGTTACCCAAAGCTGTACCGAAATAAACAGGCGTTAACTCACCAGCAAGGAACATCTCATGATCAAACTCATTTGATGCACCTCTAACAAGCTCAAGCTCTTCACGCACTTCACTCGCATAAGCACCAATGGCTTCATCGAGCTCAGGGCTGTCTAGGCCTTTTATGACCTGAGAGTCTTGAATCGTATGTCCTTGACCAGTTTGATATAAAATCACTTCGTCACGTAGTAGGTGATATACACCTTTAAACTCTTTACCAGAACCGATAGGCCAAGTTATCGGCGCACAGGCAATATTTAGAACCTCTTCCACTTCATCCATCAACTCGAGAGGATCGCGAATATCACGATCTAACTTGTTCATGAAGGTTACAATAGGCGTATCGCGAAGACGCGTCACTTCCATTAACTTAATGGTTCGTTGCTCAACACCTTTCGCTGAATCAATGACCATTAAACAAGAATCTACCGCAGTCAGTGTACGGTACGTATCTTCAGAGAAATCTTCGTGGCCTGGAGTATCGAGTAGATTAACCAAAGCGTCATTGTATGGAAACTGCATCACAGAGGTCGTGATTGAGATACCACGATCTTTCTCCATCTCCATCCAGTCAGATTTAGCATGCTGTCCAGATTTCTTCCCCTTTACTGTACCCGCCTTCTGTAAGGCATTTCCAAACAAAAGTACTTTTTCAGTAATGGTGGTTTTACCCGCATCGGGGTGAGAGATGATGGCGAAAGTACGACGTTTGCCGACTTCTACTTTATGGCCTGACATGATTACCTGCAGATTCGTGGTGTGCTAAAGGGGCGCAATTATAGCGCCTCGCCTTGAAATTAGCTAGACAGAGTCTAGGGAAGTTTAACAAGCGTAAGCAGTGTAAAGGGCTAAAACTTAAAATCTCTCCTAAAGGAGGACATATATAGCGCCTAGTCTTGAGATTAGCTGGACGGAGTACAGGGAAGTTTACCAAGCGTAAGCAGTGTAAAGGGCTAAAGTAAATAATCCATCTTCTGAAGAAGGTGGCTTTAAAATTACTCCCTATAAGAGAGGTTTAGTTACCGTGCACCTGCAAGTCGCCGTTAATATATCCCTATAGGCTCTACTAAATCATCCCTGATTTAGAAGCTTGCAATGCACTATTCACTAAACCTCTGTACAAAGTTCGGCATATAAAGGCCTCTATTAACGACTTCAGGCAAAGCCTAATGGATGATAACCACCTACTAAAGTAGGTGGTTTAGGGCTGAAAACTAAAAATGTCACCCTTAAGGTGACATTTAAAGATAGGGACTGCCTATTATACGCAAGCGCGTAAAGGCAGATAATCACTACTTACTCTCAGATTGCTCCTGAGCAATGAGTGAGTTAAGTCTTGCCAATTCAACTCGAGCATACCTATGCTCAACGAAATCATAAATATTAGTCGCAAGTGCTAATCTAAAGTAGTTGGCCGCATCGCTATATAAGCCTTGCTCCTGTGCAACCTTAGCAATATAAAAGTAAGCTTCGCAAAGGCGCTCTGCATACTCATTTGGGTGTGATAGACCTTGCTTAGCAGATGTGAAAACTTGTTCGCGATTTAACTTTCCTAAATAGAAATCAACGAGCACAGTTGACCATGCATTATCGGCAAGCTGCGTACGCCCTTGTGCCAGTGTAGCTTTAGCCTGCTCAGCGTCTTGTGCACTTTCAGTTAAATATAACCATAGTGCGCGATAGCCATCTTTAGGATCTTGCATATGAAACGAGCGCATATCAGATACAGCCAGTTCATAGCGCTCACCATAATAAAGGGCAATACCACGGTTCAAATAGGCATAGTCATAATCAGGCGAAAGCTCTAGTACTGCATCAAATGCTTCATAAGCACTCTCGAACTCCCCTTCTTGGGTACTATAGATGCCAATAAAGTTATAGGCATCGGCAAGGTTGGGCTGAAGTTTAAGGGCTTGATGAAAGTCAATCCGACTTAAGATCCTTAAACCGACACTGTCGTAGATGACTCCACGGTCGTAATGAAACCTTGCTCTTTGCTCTTCAGTTAATTCAGCAGATGACAAAATCTCATTTAATTTGGCCAGAGTGATCTCAAGCTTATAATCAGGCATTACGGGCTCTACCATCACCTGAGCTTGTTCACCTCCACCGGTTTGAGTCGACACACACCCAGTCAGAAAAATACTCATACCAGCCAAAACAGCTACTGCGGTGGTCCGCATTTTTTGATTCATCCATTTAACCCTTTGAGTTCTGCTATGCAGCTAATCATAGCAATCCCCTTTCACTACGGCTATCAAGGATTTAAATTTTTCTTAATTCATTCAGCTTATTGTTAGAAATCGACAAAACTTTACATTGAATAAATAAAAAACCTCCTGTTATAAGATAGTGATTAACTCACAGGCACAAAAAAGGAGACCCTAAGGTCTCCTTTCAACATAAGCAATTATTGCTTACTCAGCAGCTGGAGTCTCTTCAGCTTTTGGTTGTGCTTCTTTCATAGAAAGACGTACACGACCTTGGCGATCAACTTCCATCACCTTAACTTTTACTTCTTGACCAGTCTGTAGGTAGTCAGAAACGTTAGCAACACGCTCTTCAGCAATCTGAGAGATGTGTACTAGGCCATCTTTACCTGGCAGGATAGTAACGAATGCACCGAAATCAACGATACGAACAACTTTACCATTGTAGATAGTGCCAACTTCAACTTCTGCAGTGATCTCTTCGATACGACGGATAGCTTCTTTAGTCGCTTCACCGTTTGCAGATGCGATTTTAACAGTACCGTCATCATCAAGTTCGATAGTTGTACCAGTCTCTTCGGTAAGTGCACGAATTGTTGCACCACCTTTACCAATAACGTCACGGATCTTCTCAGGGTTAATCTTCAGAGTAGTGATACGTGGAGCGTGGTCAGAGATATCATCACGGTGCTCACCGATAGCCTGGTCCATAACGTTTAAGATATGAACACGAGCGCCATAGGCTTGCTGAAGTGCGATCTGCATGATCTCTTTAGTGATACCTTCAATCTTGATATCCATCTGCAGCGCAGTAATACCGTCACGAGTACCAGCAACTTTAAAGTCCATATCACCTAAGTGATCTTCATCACCTAGAATGTCAGAAAGTACGACGAAATCGTCACCTTCTTTAACTAGACCCATAGCGATACCAGCAACAGATGTCTTAATTGGTACACCAGCATCCATAAGCGCAAGAGAAGTACCACATACTGAAGCCATAGAGCTTGAACCGTTAGATTCAGTGATTTCAGATACAACACGAACGCTGTATGGGAACTCTTCAGCTGAAGGCATAACAGCATTGATACCACGCCAAGCTAGCTTACCGTGACCGATTTCGCGACGCTTAGGTGAACCAACCATACCCGTCTCACCAACTGAGTATGGAGGGAAGTTATAGTGAAGCATGAAGCGGTTAGTGTACTCGCCCATGATGCTATCAACTTTCTGAGCATCACGCTCAGTACCCAAAGTACAAGTCACAAGTGCCTGAGTTTCGCCACGAGTGAATAGTGCACTACCGTGAGTACGTGGAAGTACGCCAGCCATTACGTTTAGACCACGAACCATATCAGGCTCACGACCATCAATACGTGGGTTACCAGCAATAATGCGGCTACGTACAACTTGCTTCTCAACGCTAGATAGAATCTTACCTACTTCACGTAGATCAACATCTGCATTTTCTGCAACTAGCTTGTCAATTGCATCACTCTTAAGTGCGTTAACGGCATCACGACGTTCAGTCTTGTCAGCAATCTGGTATGCATTCGAAAACTGCTCTTCTGCAAGCGCCTTAACTTTTTCAACAAGATCGGCATCAGATTCTGGAGCAGTCCAATCCCAAGTAGGCTTACCCGCTTCAGCTTTTAGTTCGCTGATTGCATTGATAACAACTTGCTGTTGATCGTGACCATATACAACACCACCTAGCATCACTTCTTCTGGAAGTGCTGATGCTTCAGACTCAACCATTAGTACTGCACCTTCAGTACCAGCAACAACTAAGTCAAGCTGGCTGTCAGCAAGTTCGCTAACATTCGGGTTAAGTACGTATTCGCCATTGGTATAACCAACACGTGCAACACCGATTGGACCACTGAATGGAATACCTGAGATAGCTAGCGCCGCCGAAGTACCGATCATAGAGATAACATCTGGGTTGATTTCTGGGTCTACAGAAACAACTGTGATGACAACCTGAACTTCATTCTTAAAACCATTAGGGAATAATGGACGAATTGGGCGGTCAATTAGACGTGCAATCAGAGTTTCATTTTCTGACGGGCGACCTTCACGCTTGAAAAATCCACCTGGGATTTTACCTGCTGCGTAAGTCTTTTCCATGTAGTTAACTGTTAGTGGGAAAAAGTCACGGCCTGGCTCTTCGTGCTTCTTACCTACAACTGTGACTAGAACTGTCGTATCACCCATACTTGCTAAAACGGCAGCATCTGCTTGACGTGCAATAACCCCAGTCTCTAATGTGACTGTGTGCTGACCATACTCAAAACTCTTTACGATTGGATTCACGTGAACCATTCCTTAAATTTAATTACCTTAATTACGCGCGTAAGTATACTTCATCTCTAATCAAGAGATAAAGGGTACTGAGTGATGACAAAGCCGAAACTTTTCTCTAAAGTGAATACTATCAGGATTATTTTGTTATGGAATGCATAAATACCTGAATACTTTGGTCACGTTCTTTTGATTAACGGATGAGTTAATGACAGCCAGGTTTAAATCGCTTACATGGAAACAAACTAGCCTAGTCGTTTTTTCGGCACTATTTTTCGCAGTTGCGATTTTTATCGTTGAGATAGCTTTAGTCGGTGTTTCTGCTCGTGATGAACTAAAAGACTCACAAAAAGAGTTGTTAGATTCGGTAGAGCAACCGGCATCGAATGCCGTTTGGGCACTGGATGATAACCTAGCGAAGCAAACCTTAGAAGGTGTACTGAAAGTTGAACATGTCGGTTCAGCGGTTATTGAACTCGATGACGGTTCGATGTTTGTCTCTGTTGCATCGCCGATAACACCTCAAAATATTTTTGCTCAATTAAGTAAAAAATTATTTGGCGATTTAAAAGAGATATCTCGTTCTCTGTATCGCCCACTCTACTTTAACGAAACTGAAAAGCAGCAGTTGATTGGCACATTAACAATCTTCTATGACACGCAAGAGCTCACCGACTCACTTTTTTCTCAGTTAAGATTCAGCTTAGGGGCCACTTTAGCCCGCGCATTATTGATAACTTTGTTGCTTTCCATCGTATTCCACCGCTTTCTCACTCGTCCTATCGCCGAGATCAGTGAAGCTATTGATAAAATCGACCCTGAATCACCCGATGAGAACCTCCTCCCAGTCTCAAAAGCGCACATGGATGATGAACTTGGTTTGGTGACTTCGAAGTTTAATCAAATATTGATTCAATTTGGGCAGACTCAGAGCAAACTCAGAAAAATGGCCACCCGCGATCCGCTCACAGGCCTGCCAAACCGAACCTTACTTTTAGAAACAATAGCTGTCACCATTCAGCGAGCAAGAGTACATAAACATCAATTTTGTATGCTCTTTATCGATCTCGATCGATTTAAAAACGTCAATGATTCACTCGGCCACGCAATAGGAGATCAATTCTTAGCGAGAATAGCCCAAGTGCTTGAGCGAGTCGTTGCCGACAATGGTACCGTTGCCCGACTGGGTGGTGATGAGTTTGTTATTTTAGCCGACGAGATCCGAAGTCCGGTTCAGGCTGCTGAGTTTGTTGAGCGTTTGCTGTTTCAATTAAACACGCCGATGCAGCTCAATGAACATACTATTCATCCAGCCGCCTCTGTCGGTATCTCAATCTACCCAGATGACGGCATGAGCGCTGAAGATCTTATTCGACATTCCGATATTGCCATGTACAGTGCAAAAGCGGCAGGCTCCAATCAATGGGCTTTCTTTAAGCAACAGATGACAGAGCGGGCAGCAGTTCGCTTACGTACAGAAGCTTCTCTACATGACGCACTGAAAAATAATGAATTTATCCTTCATTATCAGCCAAAACTCGATATAAAGACGGGCAAGGTTGTCGCTTGTGAAGCCTTGATACGTTGGCAGAAGGATGGCCGCCTAATTAGCCCTATGTCATTTATCCCTGTAGCAGAAGAGACTGGCATCATCATCCCCATTGGACGTTGGGTGATTGAAGAGACCTGTAAAACACTCAAAGAGTGGCAGAAGAGGTATAACTTTGCACTGCCTATCGCTCTCAATGTTGCCTCGCAGCAATTTGAAGACCCAAGCCTAGTCCCTGATATTAAGCAGCTCTCTTTACGCTACCAGATAAAACCTGAGCTATTAGAAATAGAGATAACTGAAACTTCGCTAATGAATGATGTTGAGCAAGCAATCGCTAAGCTTGAGCAGTTGAAGTCCGCAGGGTTTGGTATTGCTGTTGATGATTTTGGTACCGGCTACTCATCTTTGTCCTACTTAAGGCATTTACCAATCACCACAATGAAAATAGATCGCTGCTTTGTTACTGACCTTCCTCAAGAGAGTGCCATTGCTTCGACTATCTTAATGTTAGGTAAGCAACTTAACCTTAATATCGTCGCTGAAGGGATTGAAACTGAAGAGCAGTTAGATTGGCTTAAATCGAACAACTGTCAAATGGGACAGGGCTTTTACTTTAGCAAACCCCTTTCACAGCAAGAGTTTGAAGATAAGTATATTAAGAGTCAAACCGCGAGTATCAGCCAGTTTTAACCATTATTGCTCCCAACACAGTTCGATAGTGGTAAGTGGTAAGTGGTAAGTGGTAAGTGACTTTAAAACGAGATGAATAAAGAATAAATCAAAACTCGAAGCTTTATCTGCTTTATCTTAAAACTTACAGCTTTCTTTGTTCTATCTTAAAGCTTACAGCTTTCTAAACTCTTTCTTAATACTTGGTTTTACAGGCACAAAAAAGGAGGCCTAAGCCTCCTTTATCTAAATCTAATCGTTAAAATTAACGACGTAGACCTAGCTTCTTGATTAGTTCCTGGTAACGAACATTTTCAGTACGCTTAAGGTATGCAAGAAGTTTACGACGTGTGCTAACCATACGTAGTAGACCACGACGAGAGTGATGATCGTGGATGTGCTCTTTGAAATGGCCTTGCAGATGGTTAATCTGTGCAGTTAAAAGAGCTACCTGAACTTCAGTAGAACCAGTATCGTTTTCACAACGACCGAATTCAGCCAGGATTTTTGCAGTTTGTTCAGCATTTAGTGACATTTTGTCTCTCCAAATAATGCATTTAAAAATCTTTAGCCGATCACTAACTCAGCTAAAGGAGCGCGGCATTTTACCTATTCTATCTAACATTCGCAACAGGAAATTTAAATAATCCCTTGCAGGTAGACTTCTTACTCAGGTGTGCCTCTAACAACAATCAGTCGTTTGGGCGCCAATAAGCCATCATCATTTATCGAACCAATGCCGACAAATTTACGGGTCTCACCGATAGTGATACGAACAATTTCATCATCAGCTATTTGTGCCGTACCTGGTGCTTGAACTGGATTACCGTTCATTAAATAGGGCTCGACAGATTCAGGTATATTGATCTCCTGAAACTTGCTGACAGCTGTATCCATAGGTAATAGCAGCTCATCGAGTATTGGCATCGCATCAAGCTCTTCTGCTTTAGCCTTATCTACCATCTCATTGAGTTGCTCAAGTGTTACCATGCGCTCGTAAGGGTAACCAGCAACTTGCGTACGCCTAAGCATAATGACATGCGCGCCACAACCAAGCATCTCACCGAGATCATCAGTGATGGTGCGGATATATGTTCCTTTAGAACAGTGAATATCCAGAGTGAGCTCATCGCCCTCAAGAGAAACAAACTTCAGATCAAATACTGTAATAGGTCTAGCTTCGCGAGGGACTTCAATGCCTTCACGGGCATACTTGTACAGCGGTTGACCTTGATATTTAAGCGCTGAAAACATCGATGGCACTTGCATGGTCTCACCACGGAAATGCTCAAGCGACTCCATTAACAGAGCTTCAGAAAAATCGACAGGACGCGTTTGAACAACTTCACCGTCAGAATCACTAGTATCGGTACGAACACCTAGCTTAGCCGTCACTAAATAGCGCTTATCGGCATCTAACAGATGCTGAGAGAACTTAGTCGCCTCACCTAGGCATATGGGCAGCATACCGGTTGCTAGCGGGTCTAGCGCCCCTGTATGGCCAGCTTTGTTCGCATCAAACAGTCGCTTTACTCTCTGTAAAGCGAAATTTGAGCTCATGCCAGTATCTTTATCTAGTAATACTATGCCATCGATAAAACGACCACGTTGACGACGAGCCATTAAGCGTCACCTTCCTGCTCTTTGTTTGTGCCTTCATCGCTATCAGCATTTTTTTGCTTTGCTTCGTCATCAGAGATGATGCGTGTCACTAAGTTGGACATACGCATACCTTCAACTAATGAGGCATCATAGATAAATCTAAGTTCAGGCATAACACGCAGTTTCATACGACCGGCAACTAAAGAGCGGATATATCCAGCTGCAGTGCTTAATGCTTCAATTTTTTCTTCGATTAACTTTTCATCTTCTTCAAAGAAGGTGACAAATACTCTGGCGTAGCTTAAGTCACGTGAGACTTCAACATCGTTCACTGTAACCATACCGATACGCGGATCTTTAATATCACGCTGTAGGACTTGAGCAAGCTCTTGCTGGAGTTGCTGGCCTATACGTCGAGTACGACTAAATTCTTTTGCCATAATGATTGGCCTTAATAATAATTAACTGCTTACGCAGGCATAAACAAAAAGGGCGGCTAACGCCGCCCTATTACGCTTTACTCTTCTAAGGAGCGAGCTATCTCGATGGTTTCGAAGACCTCTATCTGATCGCCAACTCTGACGTCATTATAGTTCTTCACACCGATACCACATTCCATGCCGTTACGTACTTCAGTAACATCGTCTTTGAAACGACGAAGAGATTCAAGCTCACCTTCGTAGATAACGACGTTTTCACGAAGAACGCGGATAGGAGCGCTCTTCTTGATAGTACCTTCAGTAACCATACAACCAGCGATAGCACCAATCTTTGGAGACTTAAATACGTCACGTACTTCAGCAAGACCTAGAATCACTTGCTTGAACTCAGGAGCAAGAAGACCGCTCATTGCGTTTCTAACTTCATCAATCAAGTTGTAGATAACGCTGTAGTAGCGAAGGTCAACACTTTCAGCATCGATAACTTTACGAGCCTGTGCATCTGCACGGATGTTAAAGCCAAGCATAATTGCGTTAGAAGCAGCCGCTAGCGTCGCATCAGTCTCAGTTAGTCCACCTACACCGCGTGCGATGATGTTAACTTTAACTTCGTCGGTAGAAAGCTTATTCAGTGAATCAGCAATCGCTTCTAGAGAACCTTGTACATCAGCCTTAAGAATGATGTTCAGCTCCTGAACTTCGCCTTCAGTCATGTTAGCAAACATGTTTTCAAGCTTAGCTTTCTGCTGACGTGCAAGTTTAACATCGCGGAACTTACCTTGGCGGTAAAGTGCAACTTCACGTGCTTTACGCTCATCACGTACTACCGTTGCTTCATCACCCGCTGAAGGTACGCCTGAAAGACCTAGAATCTCAACAGGAATCGATGGTCCAGCCTCTGTAACAAGTGCACCGTTCTCGTCGCGCATAGCACGAACTTTACCGTACTCAAGACCACATAGAACGATATCACCTTGTTTAAGTGTACCTTCCTGTACTAGAACAGTAGCAACAGGGCCGCGACCCTTATCTAGCTTAGACTCGACAACAACACCAGCTGCCATACCTTCTCTAATCGCTTTCAGTTCAAGAACTTCAGCTTCAAGAAGAATGCCTTCTAGCAATTCATCAATACCTTGGCCAGTCTTAGCTGAAACGTTAACAAACATGTTGTCTCCGCCCCAATCTTCAGACATAACACCGTGCTGTGACAGTTCAGTCTTAACACGATCTGGATCAGCTTCAGGCTTATCTATTTTGTTAACTGCAACAATCAAAGGTACGCCACCCGCTTTCGCGTGCTGGATAGCCTCGATAGTCTGTGGCATAACGCCATCATCTGCTGCTACAACTAAGATAACGATATCTGTTGCTTGTGCACCACGAGCACGCATTGCTGTAAAGGCAGCGTGACCAGGTGTATCTAAGAAGGTGATCATACCGTTGTCAGTTTCAACATGGTATGCACCAATGTGCTGGGTAATACCACCGGCTTCGCCAGAAGCAACTTTTGCCATACGAATATGATCAAGTAGCGATGTCTTACCATGATCTACGTGACCCATGATAGTAACAACAGGAGCACGAGACTCAGCTTCAATGTTGCCATCACGATCAGCAAGTACTTGATGCTCTAGCTCGTTTTCACGAGTAAGCACAACTTTATGACCCATCTCTTCAGCAACTAGCTGAGCAGTTTCTTGGTCTAGTACCTGGTTAATAGTAACCATTGAGCCCATCTTCATCATCGCTTTGATGATTTCAGTGGCCTTGATTGACATTTTTGATGCCAACTCTGAAACCGATACAGTTTCACCAATGCTTACATCAGTTTTCACTGCTGCAACAGGTTTAGTGAATGCATGGTCCATAGACTCAGGTGCAACGCTACGAGTATTACGTGCGTTACGGCCGCCACGAGCATTACGTGTATTGCGGTTATCTCTACCACCACGGCGCTTACCTTTACCTGTTGTAGCAGGTGCTGGAGTAGGTGCTTTACGTGGACGACGGTCGCGCTTTTCAGCGTTAGCATCAGCAGTATCTTCAGCTGCACGAGCTTCTGAAGACGTAGTGATATGGTGGTCACCTGACTTCTCAGCTTCTTTACGCTGCTTCTCTTCTTCAGCCCAGCGCGCAGAGTTCTCTTCAGCAAGCTTACGAGCAACTTCTGCAGCAGCTGCAGCTTCTTCATCAGCTTTTGCTTTAGCAGCAGTCTCTTGTGCAGACTGTAATCTAGCAGCTTCGGCTGCAGCAGCTTTCTCTTCTGCAGTTTCAGCAACAGGCTTAGCTTTTTCAGCGGCACTTGCTTTCGCTTTCTCTGCAGCTTCTGCAGCAGCTTTTGCTTTTTCAGCAGCTAACGCGTCAGCTTTTGCTTTCGCTTCAGCATCAGCCTTAGCTTTTGCTTCTGTTTCTGCAGCGGCCTTTGCCTCAGCTTCTGCAGCAGCGGCAGCTTCTACAGCTGGGTCACGCTTAACGAAAGTACGCTTTTTGCGAACTTCAACTTTCACATCTTTAGTGTCACGGCCAGAGCCTACACTTAAAGTAGAAACAGATTTACGCTGAAGCGTCATCTTAGTTGGAGCGGCGTCGCCACCATGTTGCTTCTTCAAGAAATCAAGAAGCTGCTGCTTCTCAGATTCTGAAACACTATCTGCTTTACTTTTCTTAATTCCAGCTTCAGAAAACTGCTCAACTAATCTGTCAGCACTCTTTCCTACTTCACTGGCCAGTTTTTCTACTGTTGTATCTGCCATTATGTTCAATCCCCTCTGTTGAGCGAGTTATTCTTCGTCGCCAAACCAACAGATGTTGCGGGCTGCCATGATGAGCTCACCAGCTTTTTCTTCTGTCAATTCTTCTATATCGATCAAGTCATCAATGCCTTGTTCGGCTAAATCTTCAAGTGTACTAACACCTTTACTTGCAAAAACGAAAGCCAAATGTCTTTCTAGTCCCTCTAGAGCAAGTAGGTCTTCACTCGGTTGTGCACCATCTAATGCTTCTTCTGTCGCTAACGCACGCGTTGAAATAGCCGCTTTCGCGCGCTCTCTCAAAGACTCAACGATATCTTCGTCAAATCCGTCAATGTCCATTAGTTCAGCAGCTGGAACGTAGGCGATCTCTTCAAGTGAAGTGAAACCTTCGTCAGATAGTACTTGTGCAAACTCTTCGTCGATATCAAGTGATGTAACGAATAAATCTACCACTTTTGCACTTTCAGCTTGGTGCTTAGACTGCATATCTTCTACAGTCATTACGTTCAGTTCCCAACCAGATAGTTGAGTTGCTAAACGAATGTTCTGGCCGTTACGGCCAATAGCTTGCGCTAAGCTGTCTGCTTCAACTGCGATATCCATCGAGTGGCTATCTTCATCAACTATGATTGATGCTACGTCAGCAGGAGCCATACAGTTGATAACATATTGTGCTGGGTTATCGTCCCAAAGCACGATATCAACACGCTCACCGTTAAGTTCATTCGACACAGCTTGTACACGTGCACCACGCATACCAACACAAGCACCTATAGGATCGATACGCTTGTCGTTTGACTTAACAGCGATTTTAGCGCGAGAGCCTGGATCACGAGCAGCACCCATGATCTCAATCATCTCATCTTGAATTTCTGGTACTTCGACACGGAAAAGCTCGATCAGCATTTCTGGCTTAGTACGAGTCAAGAATAGCTGTGCACCACGTGCTTCTGGGCGAACCGAAAAGAGGAAAGCACGAACACGGTCACCTGGACGGAAGTTTTCACGTGCAATCAGGTCTTCTTTAAATAGTACTGCATCAGCATTACTACCAAGATCGACAACGACGCTTTCGCGGTTGCTTTTCTTAACCACACCAGTGATTAATTCACCTTCTTTGTCCTGGAACTGCTCAACAACCTGAGCACGCTCAGCTTCTCTTACCTTCTGGACAATAACCTGCTTAGCTGTTTGAGTCGTGATACGGTCAAACGCTACAGATTCGATATCATCTTCAATGAAGTCACCAAGCTGAATCTCAGGATCTTCAAACTGAGCCGCCTCTAGCGTGATTTCAGCATAAGGGTTCTCTAAAGGTTCACCTGTGTCTTCTACAACCATCCAACGACGGTAAGTATCATAACCACCAGTCTTACGATCGATATCGACACGAACCTCGATTTCACCTTCGTGCTTCTTTTTTGTAGCCGTTGCTAAAGCTATTTCCAGCGCTTCGAAAATCTTCTCCCGAGGAACGCCTTTCTCATTTGAAACCGCCTCAGCGACTAGCAGAATCTCTTTATTCATCCTCTTGCCTCGTTGATTCTTGAATCCATCAAAACTTAGCGATTAGGTTACCTTTACGGATATTATCCAAGGCAATAATCAGTTCGTTACCGTCTACAGTAAGAGAGAGCATTTGGCCCTCAATACCCGTAACGGTACCTTTTAAATTACGACTACCCGCTACAGGCATAGTCAGTTGAATTTTTACAGTCTCGTCGATGTAACTCGCATACTGCTCAGCAGTAAACAAAGGTCGGTCTACACCAGGAGAGGAAACTTCTAATGTGTATTCGGTTGAAATGGGGTCTTCAACATCGAGCACAGCACTGATCTGACGACTGGCTTCTGCGCAATCTTCAATAAAAATGCCTTTGTCATTATCAATGTAAACTCTCAATGTTGAGTGTTTACCAGCTTGAATATATTCCAAGCCCCAAAGCTTATGCCCTGATGCTTCAACTGGAGATTTAAGCATCTCTTCCAGTTTCTTTTCTATAGTAGCCAAGGTTACCCCCCGAAAAACAAAAAAGGGCTCAATAGCCCCAGTACAACACTGCAAATGCAGCATTTTATAAGTTCCAGATAACAAAAAACCCCGTAAAGACGAGGTCGTTGAATTTAGAACCTGTAACCAATATAGACCACTTAGTCATATATTGGGAAGCTGGTTGCGGGGGCCGGATTTGAACCGACGACCTTCGGGTTATGAGCCCGACGAGCTACCAAACTGCTCCACCCCGCGTCAACTGCTGCAAGTATATTGAGTTATCATGCTACTTGCAATAATAAAGCGAATAACCTTCCACTTTATTACTCTCGAACAGTAAATCTGTTCAAAAGTTGGTGCGGATGGGGGGACTTGAACCCCCACGAGCTTTCGCTCACCAGCCCCTCAAGCTGGCGTGTCTACCAATTCCACCACATCCGCATGTGACTAACCATTTTTACATCTCGGTTTAGATGTTTATCACAAGCCGGCGTGTCTAGTTAATACAAAGACACCACCACATCTGCATGTGACTAACCACTTTTACATCTCGGTTTAGATGTTCAGCCTACATTTTATATCCTAGTTCAGGATAGTGGGACTAATGTTCTAGCCCCTACCGACTTTTACATCGATTTAGTCAGGGATCTTATCTTCTGACTTTTCAGTCTGGTCTGCACTATCTGTAACTTGTTCAGTTACCTGAGCTGCACCAGAACTTAAATCATTCCAAGACTCTTCGCCTTTCTTATGATTTGCACTTAGGTTACCAATAGTAAGGCTAAGAGCAAAAAATCCAACTGCTAAGATTGCAGTTGAGCGAGTCAAGAAGTTACCAGCACCTGATGACCCGAAAAGCGTTGCTGAAGCACCAGCACCAAATGAGGCACCCATGTCAGCGCCTTTGCCTTGTTGGATTAAGATAAGACCTACTAGGCCAATCGCAACCAACAAGTAAACTACCATTAGAACTTCATACATATTATGCGCTCATCGCTATTGAACATAAACTTAAAAACTCGGTTGAATTCAAGCTTACGCCGCCAATTAATCCACCGTCGACATCAGGTTGAGCAAACAGATCTGCTGCATTACTCGGTGTTACGCTACCACCGTACAAAATCCTGATATTCTCTCCAATAAATGGAGACACTTCAGAGAGACGTTTGCGAATAAACGCATGAACTTCTTGTGCCTGCTCTGGCGTAGCACTCTTACCTGTTCCTACTGCCCATAAAGGTTCGTAGGCGATAATTGCGTTGTCAAAAGCCATGGTGCCATTTTTTTCAATGACTATGTCTAGCTCTTCGGCGATAACTTCAAAAGTTCTTCTCGCTTCTCTAGCTGGACCAGATTCACCAACACATAATATCGGTGTTAATCCATGTTTCTGAGCTGCTGCAAACTTCTCTGCAACGATATCACTCGTCTCTCCGTACATACGGCGACGTTCGGAGTGTCCGATAATAACATATCGGCATCCTGAATCTTTTAACATCTGACCAGATATTTCACCAGTATAAGCACCAAAGTCATGTTGACTAAGATTTTGTGCGCCCATTCTGACAAGACAACCATTTAAGGCATCTTTATTAATATCTAGTTGCTGACGTACACTCTCTAGATAAATACTTGGTGGACATAAGACCACTTCCGCTGAATCATTTTGTAGCTTGGTGGCAAACTTTTTGAACAGGTCCTGTGCTAATTGAGCACTACCGTTCATTTTCCAGTTACCAGCGACCATCGGACGTCTAAGAGCCATTACCATCTCCTCTGAAAGCGGCGTGAATAATAGCGAACCACTTGTTAACTTACAATAGCTAAATCGCTAATTTTCTAGATTAATGGTCGAAGCGATGTTTTTTCAATCGCATCGACCTATTAATTAATCAAAAAGAACTTAAATGAATCGAATTTATCGCCCAATACCTTTAAGCAATAAACTTAAAGCGCAATTTAAACAAGATTTCTGACTTTGTCAGCAATGTAATTTGCATGTTCAAGTACTTCAGCTTCAACATCACCTTCTACCATCACTCGGATCAATGGTTCAGTGCCAGATTTGCGCAGTAAAACTCGGCCGCGCTCACCCATTTTAGCCTCGACTTCACTTTGAGCTGCAAGCACCTCTTCTGACTCTAATGGGTTATGCTCTCCTTCAAAGCGAACATTGACCAACACCTGAGGTAACATCTTAATATTCTCAGTTAACTCGTCGAGTGTGGCATTGTGTCTTCGCATTGCTGCTAGCACTAAAATGCCAGCCACGATACCGTCACCTGTTGTGCCATGGTCCAAATTCAAGATATGCCCTGAATTTTCACCACCTATGCGCCAACTATTCTCTTTTAATAGCTCCATGACATACCTGTCACCCACTTTAGAACGTAGGAATGGGATCTCAAGGTCTTTCAGTGCGAGCTCTAAACCTAAGTTAGACATCAAGGTACCAACGACGCCACCTTTTAATACGCCTCGAGTTTTAGCATCAAAAGCTAGAATATAGAGGATCTCATCACCATCAATGACTCGCCCATGGCGATTGACCATCATGATACGATCGCCATCACCATCTAATGCAATACCTAGATCAGCACCTTCGGATATGACTGTTTTACGGATTTTAGCCATCGATGTAGCACCGACTTCATGGTTGATATTAAGACCATCAGGCTTATCACCAATCGCTATCACTTCAGCGCCTAATTCACGAAACACGTTAGGTGCAATGTGGTAAGTCGCACCGTGGGCACAATCAACGACAATTTTAAGGCCGTGAAGCGTCTGATCTGCAGGAAAGTTACCTTTGCAGTACTCAATATAACGCCCCGGTGCATCATCGATACGTGACACCTTGCCTAATAAGTGTGATTCAACACAAGTGAGGGGCTTATCAAGCTCCTGCTCTATGGCTAGCTCAATCTCATCATCGAGTTTGCTGCCATCTGTTGAGAAAAACTTAATGCCATTATCATAATATGGGTTATGGGAAGCACTGATGACCACGCCGGCCTCAGCTCTAAATGTACGAGTCAGATACGCAACTGCAGGTGTAGGCATTGGCCCCATCAACATCACATTAAGCCCTGCAGCAGATAAGCCCGCTTCCATGGCCGACTCAAACAAATAACCTGAAATACGCGTGTCTTTACCAATAATCACTTTCTTGGTACCTGAACGAGATAACACCCGCCCAGCAGCCCAACCAAGCTTTAATGCTAACTCAGGTGTCATCTTGCCCGCACCGACTTTGCCACGAATACCATCTGTTCCGAAGAATTTTCTCACTCTACAACCCCATCAACTTTCTAAATTTTGATATCTTCATTTTTTGAGTTTACAACTCTTTATCATGACTGAAGCTGAATAAGCTTACTGTTTCGCCATGACCCATATGGAAGATCTGTTTTAACTGTGTGCTTAACTTAACTAGCAACTAAATACTAAGCTGCTGATATCTTTCTGTAGCATCCATAACTTTTAAGATATCTACAGTTTCAGGTACATCATGTACCCTTAATATATTTGCACCTCCTTGAGCTGCTAGCATAGCACCAGCGAGACTACCAGCTAACCTCTGCTGTGGTTGTCTATTTAGCAGGTTGCCCATCATGGACTTCCTTGACAAGCCTATTAGCAAGGGCAGTTCAAGTACCTTAAACTCGCTCAAGCGGTTAAGTAATTCGTAATTATCAGTCAGTGTTTTACCGAAGCCAAAGCCAGGATCGAGTATCAAATGCTTAGCATCGATGCCGCCTTCAATACACGCGGCAATTCTAAGCCTAAAAAAGGCGATAATATCTTCGACAACATCTTTATAAGTGGGGGCATTCTGCATGGTTCTTGGCTGCCCCTGCATATGCATTAAACAAACTGGCACATCAAGTAATGCAGCCATCTCGATGGCGCCCGGAGCTTGCAGAGCACGTACATCATTAATCAGATGAGCACCGGTTTTTATGGCTTGCTCCATCACTTCAGGCTTGCTGGTATCGATAGATATTAAAACATCAAGGTTTTTTGATACGTAATCAATCAAAGGTAAAACACGATTAAGCTCTTCATCTAACACTACATCAGCTGCGCCTGGCCGGGTTGACTCTCCGCCGATATCAATGATCTTGGCGCCTTGCGCGACCATGTGGTCTGCATGTTTACAAGCCATATCAAACGCTGCGAACTCACCACCATCTGAGAACGAGTCTGGAGTCACGTTTAAAATCCCCATCACAGTGGCATTATCAACAATGAGTGTTCGCTTACCGCTTTTTAGTTGAAACACAGAAACTCCATTTTACTCAAATGTGTATTTAGCCAAACACTGAAAACAAGAAAACCCCTTAACGGGGTTTTCTTCATTCAAACATATTGGTTACTTAGCTGTAGACTCATCAGCATCTTTGATGTCAGTGGTTTCTGACTCTTCAGAGACTTGCTCTATATCATCAGAGCTTGCTTCTGCCTTCTTTGAATCACCTTTATCACCATTACTCGAACCGTTATCATCCATATCCCAATCAGCAGGAGCACGAACTTCACGTCGTTCCATCAGATCATCTATCTGATTAGCATCGATAGTCTCATACTTCATCAAGGCATCTTTCATCGCGTGAAGGATATCCATGTTGTCATTGAGGAATGTTTGCGCACGGTCATAGTTGTTATCGATAAGCGTTTTAACTTCTGCATCGATAATACTGGCAGTCTCATCAGACATATGCTGAGTCTTACCCATGCTACGGCCTAAGAATACTTCATTCTCATCTTCAGCATAAAGCACCGGACCTAGCTTTTCAGAGAAGCCCCACTGGGTCACCATATTACGGGCGATTGACGTTGCGTATTTAATATCTTGAGATGCACCTGTCGATACACGCTCACTACCGTAGATAATCTCTTCAGCAAGACGTCCACCATAAGCCACTGAGATTTGACTCTCAAGCTTACGTCGACTCTGACTAATAGCATCAGCTTCCGGTAAAAAGAACGTCACACCTAATGCACGACCACGAGGGATAATGGTCACCTTATGCACTGGATCGTGCTCAGGGACTAAACAACCAACGATAGCATGGCCCGCTTCATGGTAAGCAGTCATCTCTTTATCTTCTTCAGACATCACCATAGTGCGACGCTCAGCGCCCATCATGATCTTGTCTTTAGCACTCTCGAACTCTTCCATGCCAACTATACGTCGACTACCGCGAGCAGCAAACAGTGCCGCTTCGTTAACTAGGTTAGCGAGATCTGCACCAGAAAAACCTGGGGTACCACGCGCAATCACACTCGCTTTAACGTCATCGGCTAAAGGTACTTTACGCATGTGAACTTTTAGGATCTGTTCACGACCACGAACATCAGGTAATCCAACGACCACCTGACGGTCAAAACGACCAGGACGAAGCAGTGCAGCATCAAGTACATCTGGTCTGTTGGTCGCAGCAATCACGATAACGCCTTCGTTACCTTCAAAACCATCCATCTCAACCAGCATTTGGTTAAGTGTTTGCTCACGCTCATCATGGCCACCACCAACACCGGCACCACGTTGGCGACCTACGGCATCAATCTCATCGATGAAGATAATACAAGGAGCGGACTTCTTAGCTTGCTCAAACATGTCACGTACACGAGAGGCACCAACACCGACAAACATCTCAACAAAATCTGAACCTGAAATAGTAAAGAATGGTACTTTTGCTTCACCAGCAATCGCTTTAGCAAGCAAGGTTTTACCCGTTCCTGGAGGGCCAACAAGAAGCACACCAGTAGGTATACGACCACCTAGTTTTTGGAACTTTGTAGGCTCCTTAAGGTAATCTACCAGCTCTTTAACGTCTTCTTTTGCTTCATCACAGCCAGCAACATCAGTAAATGTTGTTTTGATCTGGTCTTCACTCATCAATTTGGCTTTACTTTTACCAAATGACATAGCGCCTTTACCGCCACCACCTTGCATCTGACGCATGAAGAATATCCACACACCGATAAGCAGTAACATTGGGAACCAAGAGATAAATATCTGCGTTAAGAAGCCTGACTCTTCCGCTTCTTCACCTTTCATACTTATCCCTTTACGGTCAAGATCGTTGATTAGATCTTGATCATACAGAGGCATGATTGTTGTGAACTTTTCTCCAGTACGTTTAGTACCTTCAATAGTACGCAGATCGCTTTTCACCACAACAGTGTTGACCTGTCCACTACGAACGTCATCTAAGAACGCGGAATAATCCATCTTCGACGCTGTGGAAGAAGAGGGGGAATAGCCCTGAAATACCGACATCAGCACAACGGCGATGACTACCCAGAGAATTAAATTTTTTGCCATATCACTCAAAATTACTAGACCTCATACAGTCTTGCGATAACTGACGATTAGAGTACTACAACTTGTACCCTGTCGCCACAAGATAGACTTCTCGCGAACGAGCCCGCGAAGAGTCTGGCTTTCGTGTTTTAACCGTTTTAAACGCTTCTCTCACCGATTTCATGTACTCTTCAAACCCTTCCCCCTGAAAGACTTTGACAGCAAAACAACCATTAGGTGCCAAAACTTGATGGCACATATCTAACGCGAGTTCGACTAAATACATTGCGCGAGGTTGATCAACGCCACCTGAACCACTCATATTAGGTGCCATATCCGATAATACAACATCGACTTTAGCATCACCTACACGAGTCAGTAGTGCGTCGAGCACTTTTTCCTCTCGAAAATCTCCTTGAAGAAAGTCTACACCAACTATTGGGTCCATTGGTAAAATATCACATGCGATAACTTTACCAGACTCTCCAGCTAGTTTAACTGCAACCTGAGACCAACCTCCAGGTGCAGCACCTAAATCAACCACTGTCATACCGGGTCGAATTAACTTATCTTTCTCTTGAAGTTCCTCCATTTTAAATGCAGCGCGAGAACGAAATCCTCGTTTCTGAGCCAATTTGACATAGTGATCGTCAAAATGTTCCTGCATCCAACGGTTGGAACTTGCTGTTCTTTTTTTACCTGACATTCAAAATCCGCAACAAATGAGAGTTACATAATGCATATATAAGGGTAGAATAGCGGCTTTTCAACAGTAACTCAGCATAAAGTTGGTATAAATGAACTTAACAACCAAACAAAAACAGCACTTAAAAGGCTTAGCGCACAATTTAAAGCCAGTAGTGATGCTTGGTGCCAATGGCCTGACTGAAGGTGTACTGGCGGAAATAGATAATGCACTCACATTTCACGAACTGATCAAAGTGAAGGTTGCTTCTGGTGACAGAGAACTTAAAAATGCAATCGTTGACGCTATCCTTCGTGAAACTCAAGCTGTAAAAATACAGCTAATTGGTCATGTTTTAGTACTATTCCGTCAATCAGAAGAGATGAAAATAGCGATACCAAAAGCTAAGTAATCAATTTTGAACGGCCATTTCTATTTGACCTCAAAGTAAAATAGAAAAAACCTTTATTAAAAGCGGAGCCACTGATATCAGTGGCTCCGCTTTTTTATGCCTTAAATTGAGTTACGGCGTATCAGATATCGGAATGACCTTGTAGTGCTCCGCATTGACACCAAATAGCTCTGGTAAGCATGTCCCCACAGAGATTGAGGACCAAGTACCGGTCAAAATGCCAATAAACATCGCAATGGAAAAGCTCTCTAGTGGCCCCCCCCCCATAACCCATAAAGCACTAACCGTCATTAACGTAGTACCACTTGTCACCATAGTTCGCGAAAAGGTTGCTTTAACAGCTCGAGTACAAATATCGTCGATAGCCATTTTAGGCTTTAGTGTTAGTAGCTCTCTGATCCTATCCGCGATAATAATTGAATCATTGAGTGAATAGCCTAAAATCGCCAAAACTGCCGCAAGAACAGTCAAGTTAACCTCCATCTGTGTTAACGAAAAAAAGGCTAAAACAAAAACAACATCATGAATCAATGCAAACAGGGCACCACTCGCCAAGCGCCACTCGAAGCGAAAGCTCAGATAACCTAAGATACATAACATAGCGACTAAAAGTGCAAGCCCGCCCTGCTCCGCAAGTTCCTGACCGATTTGAGGGCCTACGATGCTCGTATTAAGCACTTCAATATCGCTATTTAAAGGGAACAGAACTTGCTTAACATCCAATACGCTAGCATCCACATCTTGCACTTTTTCAGGTTCGCTATACCTTAATACCCACCGCCCTGGCTCGCCTGCAGAGATAACGCTCACCTCTTGATGTGATGCATTCCCGAGTAAATTTTGAATCTGGGCAGGCTTAATATTTTTATCGATCCGTATCTCACTAACAACCCCACCAGTAAAGTCTAGCCCCCAATTAAAACCATTAATTGTGATAGTCGTTATCGAGATAACCATTAAAACAATAGAGATGACGCTCGATATATAACGACCTTGAGTCACTCTATCCACAGGAAAGTTTTTCATATTAAATAATGTCATCTTACACCTTCACTTCACGATTAAAGTCACGTCCATATACCAAGTTGATAATTGCTCTTGAAGCAAAAATCCCTGTAAACATACTCGTTAAAAGGCCTAAACCTAAGGTCAATGCGAAACCTTGAATAGGACCGTTACCAATTGAGTAGAGCACTACAGCGGTTATCATGGTGGTGAAGTTAGCATCAAAAATTGTGGAGACAGCACTATCAAAACCTCTGTCAATAGCGTGGGCAAAGCCCCTTCCCTCCTTCAATTTATCTTTTATTCGTTCAAAAATGAGTACATTGGTATCGACTGCCATTCCTACGGTAAGCACTAAACCAGCAATGCCAGGTAAAGTCAGTACAGCACCTGGGATTAATGCTAACAAGCCAAACAAGATCACCATGTTGGCAATTAGCGCAATATTAGCCACCCAGCCAAGACGCCTATACCAGAGTCCCATAAAGAGCAGCGTCATCGACATGCCTAAAGCTAAAGCTGAATAACCATTACTGATATTTTCAGCCCCCAAACTTGGCCCGATAGTCCGCTCCTCAACAATCGTCACAGGTGCCGTCATTGACCCAGCGCGAAGAAGTAATGCCAATTGCTGAGCCTCGGCATAATTCCCTGAGCCGGTAATGCTGAAGCGATCGCCTAATTGCGATTGAATCGTAGCAACGCTTATCACCTCTGTTGTTTGCTGTACTTTCCCATCTGAGTCTCGAATATACTCACTGTATGAGGTCGCCATAGGCTGGCCAATATTATCGCGAGAAAAGTCCGACATAAGCCTTCCTCCCTCTCTATCGAGATGAATAACGACTTCAGGTAGCCCCATTTCACCTAACCCAGCTCTAGCATCGACAATATGCTCCCCTCCAAGTACAGGTCTTCTCGCTACGTATACCGGTGAATCAGATGGACCCTTGAGTATTTTCGAATTCACAGAGCCAGATGGCTTAACCTCATAAAATGCTAAGCTAGCCGTCGCTCCTATAACATTTTTGGCCAATGCAGGGTCTTGTACACCGGGCAGCTCTATACGAATTCTATGCTCTCCTTGCCTTTGAACTAACGCCTCAGTGATCCCAAGCTCCTCTATGCGGCTACGCATTATCTGTAGATTCTGTTTCACGGTAAGGTCGCGGATTTTAGATTTTTCCTCCGCTTTCATAGCCACGATTAATGAACTGCTATCTCTGTTTGTAACCTGCCAAATTGGTGAGCTAGTTACAATGTACTGCCTAAATGCAGAGGCTTGTGCTGAGTCTGAAAAGACGACTGTCACATTGTCTTCGCTATCCTGACGAACGCTAACTCCCCTCACTCCAATCTCTTTAGCGTATTGCCTAACAGACTCAATTAATGCATCTCGCTGCAGTTGGTATACAGGCTCAATCTCAACATCAAGTAAAAACTGCACACCACCACGCAGATCTAAGCCAAGCTTAATCGGGCTAAAACCCATAGATAGCAACCAATCAGGCGCTGCAGGCGATAATGACAAAGTCAGCTTTGACTCATCATTAAGGTTTTCTAGCAGCAGGGCTTTAGCTTGGTTTTGTTGGTTCTCTTGATTGAGCACAACTAACGTCTTACCGTTACTTTGCTCAAGTCTTTTTACTTCTATCCCCTCTTCGACTAACACTTGCTGAAGTTTTTGGGCGGAGATGTTCAAGCCCGCATCGGCGCCAATTTGAATGGCGGCATCCTCACCATAAAGGGTAGGTAGCGCACTGAATGCCATGACAATTAACGTCACTATAAGGACGATATACTTCCAGGCAGAATAATGGTTTAACAGCTTATTTTTCGGCTTTGTTCTCATAAATAACTCTACTTTCAAATGCTAAATAGCTTTCTTTTAGCCGCAGATAGCTGCAGGCCATATCACTCATATCTAAGATGAGTATCTGAAAAAAGAAAGGGAAATTGACCAGTAATACTGGCGCTATACCGATTGGTATAAACTAGCTAAGCAGAGCGGGTTTGAGAAAAACGATATTGAAGGTTGGAGTCTTTCCATCCGGAGAGCCGAATAGAGTTTTTATTTAACTGAAGAGCCCAATCAAGTGAGCATGCGAAGTCAATGCGATAACCTATGGTTAATGAAGGTACCGGAGGCGAGAAAAATTCATGGGCCAGTAGATAAACAGGTTTGCTACTTATAGGATCATGTTGAGCAAAATTGACTAAGCGTTGAGATACTAATGGAACATACTCAGAGCTGTCGCCATCTTGTCCGTGAGCGTGATTGTGCCCAGGTAGTTGCTTTAACTGCAGTAGTTTGGTGCTTGAAGGAGATGCTGAACTATCTAGGTGCACTTGTTCAACAGCTGAAACTTGCTCATTCAGATTGACACTTAAGTTATCAGCAAGGCTCGCAGACACCGGAGATAGAAACATTCCCCCAATGAATAACAATAGTAAGCCTAAACGTAAGTAAATATACACTAACAACCTTTCAATGAATGAAGCATTTGCAGATACAACTTGTCTAGCCTAAGAAAGCTAGTAGTAAAACAGCATAAAGGGAGTTTATCGCTAATACAAATTAAATTTTGGTTATGTATTGCCATTAATTCACTTCAGATGGGCCCGCTCGTCAATCCCCACTTTCTCAAGTAGATGATTTGGGGCAGGACAGTGCCTTAAAAAATAAAAAACCGCTTCAAGGAGCGGTTTTTTCAGATATATTGATAATCTTTAAATATATTCAACTGCAATAATTTCGTACTCGGTGATGCCACCCGGAGTTTGAATATTCACTTCATCATCTAAGTTTTTGCCGACTAACCCACGTGCTATAGGTGAAGTTACAGAGATAAGATTCTCTTTGATATTCGCTTCATCTTCACCAACAATTCGGTAAGTCGCTTCTTCTTCAGTCTCAATATTCAAAATAGTCACTGTTGTACCAAAAATAATACGTCCCGTATTTTCCATCTTGGTTACATCAATAATCTGGGCGTTAGATAGTTTACCTTCAATATCCCGAACTCGCGCTTCACATAAACCTTGCTCTTCACGGGCAGCATGATATTCAGCATTTTCTTTCAAGTCGCCTAACTCACGTGCTGTGCCAATCGCTTCTGCAATCTTTGGGCGCTTTTCGAACTTCAGGTGATCTAACTCTGTACGTAGCTGCTCAGCACCGATAACGGTCATTGGAACCTTATTCATAATCCTCTTTCGTCTCCTTTAAAACAAAAGCAGTCTATGTCGGTTACAAGAACCAACACAGTAAAATTTATTTGGAATACCACATTCTATACTTTGATCGCTGCAGATGCTATCCCACAGTCTTGATATGCCTTTAGCTTCATGTTTTTCACTTTTATCCATGCATGCACTAAAACCACAATCAAAAGCCTAAAATGGTGACTCACCAATATAGTGCAAAACTATTTATCCTTAATTAGCAATACGTTAAATCTGCACTACACTTCAGTTGTTCAACCTAAGCTGTATTAATTTCAGACAAATATGTACTGGCATCAAATAATTGGCGCCAAGTTAAGCTTATAAACACAAATAAGCAGTAATTAGATAAAAGGGAATGAATATGAAACATCACATTGGATATGCAATAGCATTATGTTCAACGTTTACTATCGCACCTCCCGCAACCGCCACCGAAGGCTTGTCAGCTAATATAGGTGTAACTAATAACTATATTTGGCGTGGGGTTACACAAACGGACAATAATCCCGCAGTATCAGGCGGTATTGACTACGCGATGGAAAGCGGTCTCTACCTTGGTACATGGGCATCAAATATCGACTTTAATGATGATGCAACAACCGAAGTTGATCTTTATCTAGGCTTTGGTAATGAGGTTGGCGAGTTTAGTTATGACATAGGTTATGTCTACTATGGTTACCCAGATGGCGACGATCTAGATTTTGGTGAAGCTTATGCCTCAATTGGTTGGAGTGTTCTGTCAATTGGTATATCTACCACAGCCAACTCAGATTGGTCATCTGACTTTGGTGATGATATCTATGTTGAGGCCAATGTCACATTTGAAATATTAGGCGATGCGGAGCTAGGCCTTCATTTTGGTAGTTACGACTTTAACGACGGATTAGACTACCAAGATTACAATGTCAGTATCAGTAAGAGCGGTTTTAGCTTTTTAGTTAGCCAAGTAAGTGAAGATGAAATAGATGAAGATTATAAAGTAGTCATCTCCTATACCTATGAAATCGATCTTTAGGCAACTTTCCCAAGGAACACAAAAAGAGGCCATAGTTGGCCTCTTTTATTAGAAAGCCCCCTTAGAGCTTAAACTCACTCATTTTACCTTCAAGATCGTGTACCAACTGACTTAAGCTCTCAACATCATCTTTACTCAGCTCCGCTTTAGTCGATATTTTTTGTGAGGTATCTGCTATCTCTGTGATGTTCTCATTAATATCGCCTACTACAGCGCTCTGCTCCTCTGAAGCTGTTGCTATCTGCATGTTCATATCACTCAACTGCGATACAAGTGACACAACTTCGGCTAAAATTTTGCGATTATCTTCGCAAGCACCGATACTTGCGTTAGCCATCTCATTTGATGAGGTAACCATTTTTACAGTTGTCTCAGTTTCATGCTGCAAAGAGTTAATTTTTTCACGGATATCTTCAGTTGATTGTTGAGTACGTGAAGCGAGCGTTCTCACCTCATCGGCAACAACCGCAAAACCTCTTCCTTGCTCTCCAGCTCTTGCAGCTTCAATAGCAGCATTGAGTGCTAGCAAATTGGTCTGCTCGGCAATCGCTTGAATGACATCCAGCACCGATCCAATGGACTCACTCTCTTGCGCCAACTTTTCAATAGAACCAGAAGCCGATGCCATCTGGGTATTTAACTCTCCCATATCATGCTCTAAACGCTCTGCAACATGGGTCGTCTCTAAACACTTATCATTGGTTTCTCTTACTGAATCAGCAGCGCCTGCAGCATTACGTGCCACCTCTTGAATCGTGGCTAATAACTCATTTGTTGCAACGGCGACGCTATCTGCACTGTTAGACTGCTGTAAGGTTTGATCAGTAGTTTCACGAATGTTCTCCATCATTTTTCCTGTAGAATCAAGTAGCGTTGCAGCAAGCTCCTCAACGCTATTTAAAATTCCTTGTAACTCTTGAAGTAGCTGATTGAAGGAGTTAGCCAATGAAAATAACTCATCCTTACCTTGATAATCTATTCTCATAGTCAAATCTTTATTATCAGTCACCTTATTAACCTGAGTAATGAAATTATTAATCGGTGTAGAAATCCCCCTGCCTACCATAAAACCAGCAACCAAAGTTGCAGGGATTAGGATTAACATAATGACAGTGATCGTAATCCAAATAGCATTAAGCATATCTGTTTTATCTTGCATCGCCTCACTGACATCAATTTCACTAAGAATCGCCCACTTTACGCCCTTTATCTCAAGCGGGGCGAAAGCCGACAACACTTCAACATCTCTATAGTCAAGAATAGTCTTGATACCTGACTGGCCAGAATGCGCAGCACGCGAGCCCTCACTATCAACTTTTTGATAACCAATTGCAGAACCACTGGCCTCAATTTTATCAACCACCTTTGACTCCATGCCTGAAGCCCTTAATGCTTTGATATAACCCGCCTTATCATCATGTAAAAAGCGACTTTGACTACGAAGCAAGTGATCATTACCAACAAGGTAGGTTTCACCAGAGCTACCTAAACCTACTTTTGACCACTCTTGATCATAGGTCATCAAACTATTGATCTCATCGATCGGCATCTGGAATACAAGAATACCTAGTTTCTCACCTTCGCTAGTAAATACAGGCGATGAAATAAATGCTGCAGCGGCTTCGTATGAAGGATAATAAGGCTTGAAGTCAATCAGAAATGTTGCATTTTTATCGTTTGATTGATTAGCTTGACGAAAGGCTTCAGCAAGACCGGTATCTTTATAGGGCCCATCGAGTAAGGAGGTTGCATAATCCAACTCCTTAAACACTGAATAAACTACATAGCCCGTTTCAGGCTCAACCAAGAAAATGTCATAAAAGCCAAAAGCTTCCAAATACTGGTTAAAGTGGGGGTGATATTTTTTATGGGTTTTACTATAAGCCGTACCGTCGTTGGCGTACTCAAGTGAGTTTTTGCTGCCTAGCGGGTTAGGATTACCACTGATATAGGCATGCTGAATAGCTTTAGAGTTACGATTCAGCATTGAAAGCTTACTCGTTGAGCTCCCTACAGCTGACGGATTTTGATTACGGAACTCTTTATCAAACTGCTCAGTGTAATAACGTTTCAGCGCCGCATCATCTTTTGATTTGGATTGCTGGCTATATTCAAAAAACTCCTTCGGCCAATGCCGCATTACATCAATCACCATCTCATCATTAGATAGTGTCATAACCTCTTTCTCTATGGTTGAGAAATATCTTTCGACCTGAGATTTTTGAATCTCTCTAATAGCAACGAGCTGCTCAAAAGCCCTTTTCTCCAGTGCCGTTGAAGCAATCGAAGACGATTTCCAACCAACCAGCGACCCTGCTGCGAAAATTCCAATCCCTGATAATAACACTGAAGCCAACACTATTTTGCTGGAAATTTTCATGGCTATTTACCAACTAAACAAGATTAGTCTATAAAGTTTAGCCTAATTGTAAGAACTCGCTAACTAGCCGATCGGATTGAAATTACAGGCATAAAAAAAGCCGCTAATGCGGCCTTTTTCTCAAATCTACATGCTACTTAATTTTTTTATGTAGCTCTTGAACTGAAGTGACAGTCGTTCTGTCATCTGCAGCATGTGCCATACAAGTGGCAAATGCAGCGTTCAAGGTTGTAGTGTAATCAACCTTATATCTAAGTGCACCACGACGAAGTTGACGAGAGTCTTCAATCGCCTGACGCCCTTCAGTTGTGTTCACAATATAGGTGTACTCACCATTCTTGATACGGTCAAGAATATGTGGGCGACCTTCGTGAACCTTATTGACTAAGCGTGGATTAATACCGGCTTCGCCAAGAATAACTGCAGTGCCGTGTGTTGCATCAATCTCATAGCCCAAAGCAATAAGCTTTGATGCTAAATCAGCAACACGAGCTTTATCGCTGTTACGTACTGAAAGCAAGGCTCTACCTGACTTAGGTACAGCAGCTGTAGCGCCAAGTTGTGCCTTAGCATAAGCTTCGGCAAACGTGTCACCAACGCCCATAACTTCACCAGTTGAACGCATCTCAGGGCCGAGTAGTGGGTCAACACCTGGGAACTTGTTAAATGGCAGTACGACTTCTTTCACAGAGTAGAAAGGCGGAATAACTTCTTCAGTGAAGTTCTGCTCTTTCAAGCTTTGCCCAGCCATTACACGTGCAGCAACTTTAGCAAGTGGGATACCGGTAGCCTTAGAAACGAAAGGTACAGTACGCGCTGCGCGAGGGTTAACTTCGATCATATAGATCTCATCATCCTTCACCGCGAACTGAACATTCATAAGACCAACAACACCAAGCTCCATCGCCAGCTTACCAACTTCAACACGCATGCGATCTTGTACATCTTGGCTTAACGAATATGGAGGTAGTGAACAGCCAGAGTCACCTGAGTGAACACCCGCTTGTTCAATATGCTCCATGATTGAGCCGATAACGACAGTTTCGCCATCACATACGGCATCGATATCAATTTCAATCGCGTTATCAAGGAAACGGTCAAGCAACACTGGCGAAGAGTTCGATACGCTTACCGCTTCGTTGAAGTAACGACGCAAGTCAGCCTCATCGTAAACAATCTCCATCGCACGGCCACCGAGTACATAAGATGGGCGTACAACTAATGGGTAACCAATTCGCTCAGCAGAGATAACCGCACCTTCAACAGTAGTTACGGTATCGTTTTCTGGCTGCTTCATGCCAAGACGTACAATTGCTTGCTGGAAACGTTCTCTGTCTTCTGCACGGTCAATTGCATCTGGCGTAGTACCGATAATTGGTACACCTGCAGCTTCAAGGTCGCGTGCTAGCTTAAGGGGTGTTTGACCACCGTAGTGTACGATTACCCCTTTAGGGTTTTCGATACGCACAATTTCAAGCACGTCTTCAAGTGTCAGTGACTCAAAGTAAAGTCTGTCTGATGTATCGTAATCAGTCGACACTGTCTCCGGGTTACAGTTAACCATAATGGTTTCATAACCGTCTTCACGAAGCGCAAGCGCTGCATGAACACAACAGTAATCAAATTCAATACCTTGACCAATACGGTTAGGGCCACCACCTAAGATCATGATCTTGTCACGATTTGATGGATTAGCTTCACACTCTTCCTCATAGGTAGAGTACATATAAGCCGTATCTGTCGAGAACTCAGCTGCACAGGTATCAACACGCTTGTAAACTGGGTGTACTTCAAACTTTTGGCGAGCTCGACGAATCGATGACTCACTCACACCAAGGATATCGGCGATACGAATATCAGAGAAACCTTTGCGCTTAAGCTTCAGCAAGAACTCTTTATCTAAGCCTGACATGCCTGCGGTTTCGATCTGTTTCTCTAGTTGCAATAGATCTTCTAGCTGCACTAGGAACCAAGGGTCGATATTGGTCAAAGCAAAGATTTCATCGACTGAAAGACCGGCACGGAATGCATCAGCAATGTACCAAATTCTTTCAGCACCTGGCTCTTTTAACTCATGACGAATACGCGACATCGCGTCTGCATCTTCAAGATCAACAATTGGGTCTAAACCGTTCTTACCAACTTCAAGACCACGCAACGCTTTTTGCAAAGACTCTTGGAAAGTACGACCAATTGACATCACCTCACCAACAGACTTCATCTGCGTAGTTAGACGGTCATTTGCGCCAGCAAACTTCTCGAAATTAAAGCGTGGCATTTTAGTCACGACATAATCGATGGCAGGCTCGAATGATGCAGGCGTGTTACCACCAGTAATGTCATTCTTAAGCTCATCAAGGGTGAAGCCCACTGCAAGCTTGGCCGCAATTTTTGCAATTGGGAAGCCGGTAGCCTTAGAAGCTAGCGCTGAAGAGCGAGAAACACGTGGGTTCATCTCGATAATAACCATACGGCCATCTTTCGGGTTGATACCAAACTGTACGTTTGAACCACCCGTCTCAACACCAATTTCACGCAGTACTGCAAGCGATGCGTTACGCATCAACTGGTACTCTTTATCAGTCAGAGTCTGAGCTGGTGCGACTGTGATTGAATCACCCGTGTGCACACCCATAGGATCGAAGTTTTCAATAGCACAAACGATGATGCAATTATCATTGCGATCGCGTACCACTTCCATCTCGTACTCTTTCCAACCAATAAGTGACTCATCGATTAGCAGTTCGCTTGTCGGAGAAAGGTCCAGACCTAATGTACAGATCTCTTCAAACTCTTCACGGTTGTATGCGATACCGCCACCGCTACCACCCATAGTGAATGATGGACGAATAATACACGGGAAGCCGACTTCGGCCTGTACCGCATTAGCTTCTTCCATCGAATGGGCTATGCCAGCACGTGGACACTCAAGACCAATTGCTTTCATTGCCGTATCAAAGCGGCTGCGATCTTCAGCTTTATCAATTGCATCGGCGGTTGCGCCAATCATATCGACATTGAACTCTTTTAGAACACCTTTGCTCTCTAGGTCAAGGGCACAGTTAAGTGCTGTTTGACCACCCATAGTAGGCAGAATCGCATCAGGGCGCTCTTTAGCAATAATGTTGCGAACAACTTCCCAGTGAATTGGCTCGATATAGGTTGCATCGGCCATCTCAGGATCTGTCATAATTGTCGCTGGGTTTGAGTTAACAAGAATAACTCGGTAACCCTCTTCACGCAGTGCTTTACATGCTTGAGCACCAGAGTAATCGAACTCACATGCTTGACCGATAACAATCGGACCTGCACCCAGGATAAGAATACTTTTTATATCTGTACGTTTTGGCATCTCTTAAACTTCTCCTGACTACTTAGCGTTTTGACGATATAGCTCAATAAGTTCAATAAAGTGATTGAACAAAGGAGCAGCATCATGGGGGCCTGGGCTCGCTTCAGGGTGACCCTGGAAGCTAAATGCAGGCTTGTCAGTCAGGTGAATACCTTGCAATGAACCATCAAACAGTGACTTGTGGGTCACTTTAATGTTTGCTGGTAGGCTGGCTTCATCAGCAGCAAAACCGTGGTTTTGACTGGTGATCATCACATTACCTTGCTCGATATTGCTCACTGGGTGGTTAGCACCATGGTGACCAAACTTCATCTTAAGTGTCTTAGCACCAGACGCTAACGCAAGTAGCTGATGACCCAAGCAGATACCAAATACTGGAATATCAGTTTTCAGGATCTCTTGAATGGCTGCGATAGCATAATCACATGGCTCAGGGTCACCAGGGCCGTTTGAGAGGAAGATCCCATCAGGGTTCATAGCAAGTACTTCACTTGCAGGCGTCTGAGCAGGCACCACAGTGACATCACAACCACGGTCAACAAGCATACGAAGAATGTTACGCTTCACACCATAGTCATAGGCCACAACCTTGTATTTAAGCTCAGACTCTGGCTTATCTTCAGGTAGACCACCGACTAAACGCCAGCTACCGCTGCGCCACTGATATGACTTTTCAGTAGTGACTTCTTTGGCTAAATCCATGCCTTTTAAACCAGGAAACGCTTTAGCTTCAGCGAGTGCTTTTTCTGCATCATCACCGACTAAGATACATCCTGCTTGCGCGCCTTTTTCTCGTAGAATACGAGTCAACTTTCGCGTATCAATATCAGCAATACCAACAATATTGTTAGCTTGCAGATATTCACTCAGACCTTGCTGATTACGGAAGTTGCTAGCGATTAAAGGAAGATCTCTGATGATTAGTCCACATGCATGAACTGAATCTGATTCTGTATCTTCATCATTAGTACCTGTGTTACCAATGTGAGGATAAGTAAGTGTTACGATCTGGCGAGAGTAAGAAGGATCTGTAAGGATCTCTTGGTAACCTGTCATTGAAGTGTTAAAAACGACTTCACCAACAGCATGTCCATCGGCACCAATTGCTGTGCCAGAGAATACAGTTCCATCTTCGAGTACGAGTAAGGCAGACTTTGTCAACGCGACCTCCAAAAAAGAGCCAAGCCACTGAAATATAATGTTATTGTTTACTTTTAAAATACCAACTTTCGCTAAAATACGAAATTTTGACAAATTCGGTCAACTATATATGAGTTTCAGCACCCTGTCTACAAATTGTAAATTTAAATTTCAAAAAATAATTTTTCTCATCGCCTAAAGTTAATTAACTCATTAACACTTAGCACAGCTACAAACTGTTTAGGTTCTGGAAAATAGATCATAAAAAAACCGCCTAATTGGCGGTTTTAAAAAATAGCAATTACTTGAGGCCTAGAACCTGCTGCATATCATAGAGCCCTGGCTCCTGTACGGATAACCAAGCTGACGCCCTCATAGCACCATTAGCAAAGGTCATACGACTCGATGCTTTATGGGTGATCTCTAAACGCTCGCCAATATCAGCAAACATCGCTGTGTGTTCACCCACTAAATCACCTGCACGTATGGTAGAAAAACCTATCGTCTCACGATCACGTTCACCAGTGATCCCTTCACGACCATATACAGCACATTTATTAAGATCACGGCCTAAAGTTTCAGCAATCACTTCACCCATCTTAAGCGCAGTACCTGAAGGCGCATCTTTCTTATATCTGTGGTGCCCTTCGATGATCTCAATGTCAGTATAATCACCCATCACCTCAGCAGCGACTTCTAGTAATTTCCACATTAAGTTAACACCGACAGCCATGTTAGGCGCCATCACGATTGGCGTCTTTTCAGCATAAGCTAAAATCTGCTCTTTCTGCTCTGCATTGAAACCAGTAGTACCAATGACAATCGCTTTGCCGTTGTCAGCACACCATTTGGCATGAGCAACGCTTGCTTCTGGAGAAGTGAAGTCGATAAGTACATCAAAAGCGTCAACAGCATTATCTAAAGAGTCTGTGATCGGAACATTCATAGAGCCAACACCTGCGAGCTCACCGGCATCAACACCGATTAATGTAGAACCAGCTCTTTCAATGGCCGCCCCTAAATAGATAACAGGTTGTTGTTTAGCTGCTTCAATAAGAGTTCGCCCCATACGTCCACTGCCGCCCGTAATAGCCACTCTTACTTGTTCACTCATCTTTGACTTCCTTAAAACTGATAAATTGGATCGCTAGAAATAGGGTTACTGTTTTTAGCTTGCAGCAATGACGCTTAAGCAGAACAGTTAATTCTGAGGATAAAAAAATGCCTAAGCATTAGCTTAGGCAATTTTCATTACAGAATATCGAGTAATTCGACTTCAAATACCAATGCCGAGTATGGAGGGATTGAAGCCCCTGCGCCACGCTCGCCATAAGCTAAGTGATGAGGAACATAAAGCTTCCACTTAGAACCAACAGGCATTAGCTGTAGTGCTTCTGTCCAGCCAGCAATAACACCTGAAACTGGGAACTCAGCAGGTTGATCACGTGCAACAGAGCTATCGAATACATCACCGCTGATGAAAGTACCGTGGTAGTGAGTACGAACAGTCGCTTCAAGGCTTGGTGTTTCACCAGTACCTTCATTTAGGATTTCGTATTGTAGACCAGACTCTAGAGTCACAACGCCATCACGCTTAGCATTTTCACCTAGGAAAGTTTCGCCTTCAGCAGATGCGGCTTCAGCAGCAGCTTCCTGTACTTTCTGAATACGCTGACTGATCTCAGTAAATGCAACTTGAAGATCTTGCATAGCAACTTGGCTTTCTTTGCCGTCGAATGCATCAGATAGACCAAGCTGTACAGCTGAAATATCGATACCTTCAAATGAGTTTGCAGCTAGTTGCTCGCCAAGTTGACGACCTACGCCGTAACTTGCTTGCTCTTCAATAGTAGTGAACTTGTCAGACATAATGATTCTACTCTCAGTGATTCAATTAATTTTCGCGCGCTAGTTTACCATAGTTAAAAAGAGTGATCTTAATAACCTTATATTTATTTTGCTTTTTGACAGCTATTTTGCACTTTGCCTTTGCTTGCCTGATAAAGAGGCATTACTTGGGCCTGCATTTTGGTCAAATCATTAATTCTATGACTATGGGATGGGTGCGTTGATAATAGCTCAGGCCCTTGGTCCCCACCCTGTTTTGCCATATTCAACCAAAGTTGCATGCTTTGGTTAGGATCAAAGCCAGCTCTTGCCATCAGCTCGACGCCCATAACATCAGCTTCACTCTCTTGCTCACGGCCATATGGCAAAATAAAACCAACTTGAGTGCCTAGGCCTAATGCGGCCATATAAAGATCTTTATTGCTGACACCGCCAGCCCCCAATGCAGCATCGGCAAGCTGCATCCCCATTCCCGTCATCTGTGCACGTGACACCTGCTCATTACTATGATTTGCAAGCACATGTGCGACTTCATGACCTATAACAGTAGCCAGTTGGTCTGCATTTTCAGCGACCTTTAATAGACCGGTATAAACACCTATATACCCTCCTGGCAGAGCAAAAGCATTGACCTGTTGTGAATCAAAGACAACGACTTCCCAATTGACTGATTGATCAGGTAGAACCGCTGTTACCCGCTTTGCAACACAGTCGACATAGCTCACTAGTTTTTTATCCCGACTTATTTTTTCCTGCTGTTTCATCTGGGCAAATGATTGCTCACCCATCTGATTGATCTCTTGCGATGAAAACAGCAGTACCTGCCCACGTCCCGTTGGAGATTGATGAGTGGCACAGCCCGAAGCGATAAATACAGAGATAAGTAAAATAAACAGCGATTTCATGAATAGCGGGTCCTTTGTAATGCAATTCCTAGGTTCTAGGCAGATTCTATCAAACTTCCATTAACTTTTAGCGATACATTGATGTCACAATTCAGTTTCTTTCGAATAGTGATGATTATAGGAATGCTTCTAGATTCAGAAAGAGTTTTCGTGTTGGCACAAATCCCCCCTCCATAGATGTCCTTGGGAGCGAGGATAAGTACATCCATGTATAAAGAATCCACCTTCTAAAGAAGGTGGCTTTGTATTAGCCCCCTAAAAGGGAGCTTTAGCTACCGTGCATCTGCAAGTCGCCGTAAATATATCCCTATAGGCTCTACTAAATCATCCCTGATTTAGAAGCTTGCACTGCACTACTCGCTAAACCTCTGCACAACATCTGGCATACAAAGGCTATACCTGAATGAACTTATAAGCTGTGTACCCCATAGATACAATAATCGACTCTCCCCAGATGATCTCACTTTAACAAGATACTTTCAGGCAAAGCCTAATTGATGATAATCACCTACTGAAGTAGATGGTTTAAGGCTGAAAACAAAAAAACCTCGCGGAGCGAGGTTTTATCAATTTAATTGCAGCGATATCGCTGTGAAATTAAATTTAGGTATTCAAGTCTTGAAAGAACTTCTTCACGCCATCGAAGAAACCTTCAGCTTTCGGACTGTGCTTCTTTGAAGCGCCAGTACCACAAAGGGTTTCATCGAATTCACGCAACATCTCTTTTTGACGCTCATTAAGATTAACTGGCGTTTCCATAACAACCTTACAAAGCAGGTCGCCAACAGCATGGCTACGAACAGACTTAACCCCTTTACCACGCATACGGAACATACGACCGGTTTGCGTCTCTGAAGGTATCTTAAGATTAACCTTACCATCGAGAGTAGGTACTTCAATCTCGCCGCCTAAGGCCGCTTTTCCGAATGAAATAGGGACTTCACAGTAAAGGTTATTACCATCACGTACAAAGATAGAGTGCTCACGCACACTGACCTGTACATATAAGTCACCAGGAGGTGCACCGAATTCACCGGCTTCACCTTCACCTGATAGACGAATGCGATCGCCATTATCTACACCAGCAGGGATCTTAACCGATAGCGTCTTGCTCTTTTCAACACGGCCTTCACCATGACACTTATTACAAGGGTCTTTGATGATCTTACCGCGACCATGACAGGTAGGACAGGCTTGCTGAACAGCAAAGAAGCCCTGACGCATCTGAACTTGGCCTTGTCCATGACAAGTACCACAAGTTGTTGGCGAAGAACCTTTCTTAGCACCACTACCATCACAGGTATCACAGGCTGCTAGGGCCGGAATTCGTAGCTCTTTTGACAGACCTTTTACAGCTTCTTCTAAAGATAGCTCTAGGTTATAGCGTAAGTCGCTACCGCGAGCAGCTTGACGCTGGCCACCGCCACGACGGCCACCACCGAATATATCGCCAAAGACATCGCCAAACACATCACCGAAATCACCATGACCTCCGCCGCCACCGCGGTTAGGATCAACGCCAGCATGACCAAACTGGTCATAAGCTGCTTTTTTATCGCTGTCGGTCAAAATTTCGTAAGCTTCTTTTACTTCTTTGAAGCTGGCTTCTGCCGCTTTATCGCCAGGATTGCGATCAGGATGAAATTTCATGGCTAAACGTTTGTAAGCCTTTTTAATTTCACGTTCGCTGGCATCACGGCCGACACTTAGTACTTCGTAATAATCTCGCTTTGACATAATCTCACGCTTTCTTTGATGAAGTTGGAGCAGATCTGCTTGCTAATCTATTAGCTCAAATCACAACTACGGGCGATAGAGTTTCCCCTAGCGCCCGTATTCAATAATTTAGGGGTTAGCCTATATTATTTTTTGTCATCTTTCACTTCTTCGAACTCAGCATCAACAACATCTTCGTCTGGCTTAGCAGCTTGTGCTTCGCCTTCAGGAGCTTGCTGACCTTGCTCTGCTTGTGCTTTAGCTTGTGCAATTTCCATCAACTTAGCAGACGCTTCCATAAGCGCTTGAGTTGACTTCTCGATAGCTTCTTTGTCGTTACCTTTAGTTGCGGTATCAACTTCAGCCATTGCAGCTTCAATCTTCTCTTTCTCATCGCTTGGTAGTGCTTCACCCGCTTCTTCGATCTGCTTCTTAGTTGCGTGAACCATGCCATCAGCTTGGTTACGCGCAGTGACTAGCTCTTCGAATTTAGCATCTTCATCAGCATGGGCTTCAGCATCACGTACCATAGCTTCAACTTCTTCGTCACTTAGACCTGAAGAGGCTTTAATTGTGATGTTCTGTGCTTTACCAGTCTTCTTATCAGTCGCTGATACATGCAAGATACCATCAGCATCGATATCGAAACCAACTTCAATCTGTGGCATACCACGTGGTGCAGGCTCAATACCTTCTAGGTTAAATTGACCTAGAGACTTGTTGCCGCTTGATTGCTTACGCTCACCTTGAAGTACATGAATCGTTACTGCAGCTTGGTTGTCATCAGCTGTAGAGAATGTCTGGCTAGCCTTAGTCGGGATAGTCGTGTTCTTCTCGATTAGCTTAGTCATTACGCTACCCATAGTCTCAATACCTAGAGATAGAGGCGTAACGTCAAGTAGTAGTACGTCTTTTACATCACCAGAAAGTACACCAGCTTGAACAGCAGCACCGATAGCAACAGCTTCATCTGGGTTAACATCTTGGCGTAGCTCTTTACCGAAGAAAGTAGAAACCTCTTCACGTACTTTAGGCATACGAGTCTGACCACCAACAAGAATCACTTCGTTGACATCAGAAACTGATAAGTCAGCATCTGCAAGTGCAACTTTTAGAGGCTCAAGTGTACGAGTAATTAGGTCTTCTACTAGCGACTCAAGTTTTGCACGAGTGATTTTAACCACTAAGTGCTTAGGACCTGTTGCATCAGCAGTGATGTAAGGCAGGTTAACTTCAGTTTGTGATGCGCTTGAAAGCTCAATCTTTGCTTTCTCTGCAGCTTCTTTAAGACGCTGCATCGCTAGCGGATCATTACGTAGGTCAAGAGATTGCTCTTTCTTGAACTCGTCAGCTAGGTAGTTAATTAGACGGTTATCAAAATCTTCACCACCTAAGTGAGTGTCACCGTTAGTCGCAAGTACTTCGAAAGTCTGCTCGCCGTCAACACTATCAATTTCGATGATAGAGATATCGAAAGTACCACCACCTAAATCGTAAACAGCAACGATGTTGTCGCCTTGCTTCTTATCGATACCGTAAGCAAGTGCAGCCGCTGTTGGCTCGTTAATAATACGCTTAACTTCAAGACCTGCGATACGACCTGCATCTTTAGTCGCTTGACGCTGTGAATCGTTGAAATATGCAGGAACCGTAATAACAGCTTCAGTAACTTCTTCACCTAGGAAGTCTTCAGCAGTCTTCTTCATCTTTTTCAAAGTTTCAGCAGAAACCTGAGGTGGAGCCATCTTCTTACCGTGAGCTTCAACCCATGCATCACCATTGTCAGCACCGATAATTTTAAACGGCATGATGTCAACATCACGCTGGACTTCATCATCTTTAAAACGACGACCAATAAGACGCTTAATCGCGAAGAATGTGTTAGTCGGGTTAGTCACTGCCTGACGCTTTGCAGGCTGACCCACTAGAATCTCTTCGCCAGTGTAGGCAATGATTGAAGGGGTAGTACGATCGCCTTCGGCATTCTCCAATACGCGTGGTGTGTCGCCGTCTAATACAGCTACGCAAGAGTTTGTTGTGCCTAAATCGATACCAATAATTTTACCCATGGGGTGCTCCTGAAATCTTTTATCTAGTGTTGCTAAATTTGTTATCTGATGGAGATATGGGGTTAGTCGAAATCTATTTCAAGCCTGAGTATTAAGTTAATATGAAATAAATCTTAACCATTAACACTCATCAAACGGCTTGTCAGTGTGTTTCAGCTCGCGCTAACGCACCCCATTATCTTGCCTTACAACCCTATATTGGGTCGTTTACATTGATTACAAGGCTAAGCTAATAAAAATTGCTCACTTAGATAATTTTTTTGATCTTTGACTCATCTTTGCAATAAGACCCAGTGTATAATGAATGCAATCTTAGAGTGCGATGGTTTATTTCACATAAGCCCGTCGTGTCGTTGTCTCTGTTGTTAAGAGTAAAGTCATTGAAACAATCAAATCAGGCCTATCTATATGGTTTAGGGGCTATCTGCCTTTGGTCTACCGTCGCTACTGCATTTAAACTGGCTTTAGCACATTTTAGTCCGCTACAACTTGTGTTTGTCGCTACTGCAGCTTCTATTGTTGCCTTAAGCACAATTTTACTCGCACAGAAAAAACTGAGCCTGATTAAAGCCCAGTTTACGGCTAGGCCCTGGTTTTACTTGCAAACCGGGTTACTTAACCCCTTTTTATATTACTTAGTACTATTTAAGGCTTACGATCTGCTTCCTGCTCAGCAAGCACTGTCACTCAATTATACTTGGGCGATTTTACTGCCTTTACTGTCAGTGCCATTACTTTCGCAGAAGCTTAGAAAAAGCGATATAACAGCGGCGTTAGTGGCCTACCTAGGTGTGTTTGTGATCGCAACCAATGGCAACCTAACCAGCTTCTCTTTTGAAAGTGGAACAGGCGTACTGCTTGCGCTTACCAGTACGGTGCTCTGGTGCCTTTACTGGATAGTGAATACCAAAGATAAAGGCGATCCTGTCGTTAGCTTGTTACTCAGCTTCTTAGTGGGCTTTCCGTTTATTTTAATCACTTTGCTGTGGACACAAGAGCTGCCTAGCTGGAATGCGCAGGCCTTTGCTGCTGGCATATATGTAGGAGTATTCGAGATGGGAGTCACTTTCGTACTTTGGTTAGTAGCCTTAAAGAAAGCTGAGCGCACAGCGAGTATCAGTACACTCGTCTTTATGACTCCAGTGATGTCTATCGGCTTTATTGCTTGGATTTTACAAGAGCAGATAGCCAAGTCTACCTATATGGGTCTGGCGTTAATCTTGACTGCACTCGCTCTGCAGCAATTGTTGCCTCACCTAAATAAGCTAAAAAGAACGACCACCAGAGAGTCCGTTTAAATCGCGCTCATAAACAAATTTTCAAAACTCATTTACCAAGCTAAAAAGCCCACTGCGTATACACATCAGTATTCACAGTGGGCTTTTTTGTTATCAAGTAAACTCAGTAATAACTCTACCTACTACCTAATCCTAAGCTTTTGTCCAGATTAAAGCTTATGGTGAACATCAATTTGACCGACACCGACATTGACATTGAGCTGACCAAAGCCAGTTTGATCTTCAGTGTGGTAACTCTGCATCACAAAGTTTCTATTCACCTCTACACTCTGCCCTTGAGAGTTCACTGAGACCTCTCCAACACCAGACTCAAGTGACATAGAGCTATATAAAATCTCATGATTAATTTCAGCATGACCTACACCTAAATCGATATCTATACTATTTTCCATGTTTGATACTTCAACTTGGCCAATACCTACATTCAGGTTAACCGCAGCTTGACGGGGTAGATAAACCACCCACTCCTGTTTCACATCATCTTGCTCCGTCACCTTAAGCTCAATCTCTTTAGCTGCCTCATTGATATCAAGTTCAACATCATCAAGATCTGTACTGCCCCATAAAGAGAACCAGTTACTTTCATTTGGCGTAACAAGCACTTCAATACGGATCTCTTGTTCATCTGTGGCAATGAATTTAGCTGAACCGATATCCATATCAAGCAGCACCTCTTGACCTGTATAGGCAAAGGTCTGAGTTAACGTTTTTGTAGTATCAGCAGATGCTGCAGTCACAGCCAAAGAGGAGAAAGCAGCAGAAACAACCATGACACTGCTTAAGGTCGCTGTAAGAAGTTTTTTAATTAGCTTATTCATTTATGCCATCCTGTCATTGAATTCCTTTGGAATATACTCAATACAAAGCAAAAGCTGCACCAAGTTTTATTTTTAATTATATTTCAAAGGATTACATGGACCTCCATTAATATCAGTGGTAGGTTTTATCAGACTTGATGGTAGGTTTCACCAATGCTTGGTTTATTTCATCATTATGCAGAAACTTGTCGGATAACAAGTTTCTGAAATATCTACAGTGGATTCATTGGGCTAGCTTTATATTTGGATGTCACCTGGTAAGCATGACTTCATTGTTATCTATTGCTTGCAGCAGGCTCATATGTAGTTACTTCTGTGGGGCGCTATAAATATGTCCCTATACGCTCTGCGGTTTCACTGATGTAAATGGGTTCACAAATGCCGTGGTGACATGGATGTCATAGAGCGGCCCTGAAACCGAAGTCCATAGCCGCACCTACATCAGGTTATGCATTTCTTCGATTTAAAATAATGTGCCAGCTAAACACGTTTCAGGACAAAAGTGTGTTTACTTGCCGGATGACAAGCTTCAAAAATCTTTACTTGGTTCATTGGGTCTAGTTGGTACTTGGCAGTATGCTATATGCCAATATTGCATACTTATCTATCGCCTGCAGCGGGCTTAAGTGCAAGTAATCTCTCGGTACGCTATAAACCCATCCCTGGGCGCTCTGCGGTTTCATCCTTGAAACCGAAGTCCTCGTGCTCACTTGCACCTCATTACTTATTTCTTCGATTGAAGTTTACTAATTTTCTCTAAATCGCTTTTGGACAGAAATGAGTTAGTGCAAAGGGGTTAAAGGCAGGATGTGGGGCTAGGAAATTAAGTTTACCCTGACCCCACACGAATTATAAGCTAAAGCAGCTATTGTTGAGCATCATAAGCTAAAGCAGCGCTTTTTAACTTTATAATGTCTGAAGCGCATAAGTATCTTTTGAGCGCCTCAAACTTTTCCGCTGACCAATCATAAACTTTTAACGACAATAGCTCATTAATAACTGGCGGCTCAAAACGATACTTAACCAACTTGGCAGGCGTACCACCAACGACACTGTATGGGGCAACATCTTTGGTAACAACACTGTTTGCCGCTACGATAGCCCCTTCTCCTATCGAGACACCCGGCATAACCATGGCTCTCATACCCAACCATGCTCCATCACCGATATGAGTGTCGCCCTTACCAATATAGGCTTCTTCTATGTACTCCATAAACGGGTACAGACAGAACCAATCCGCCCTATGTGTGTGGTTACCACCCATCAAAATAACGGCTTCAGCCCCTATACAGACGTAGTTCCCGATATATAGCTTGTCGATTTCCCATCTAGGCGCCCAGTTTCGGCTCACTTCGTCACCGTGTAGATACCTGACAACCGACTCCTCGAAACCATTATCCCAGCAATCACTGTAGTAACTGTACTCGCCTTTAACGACAATATTAGGATTGGTAACAACCTCGTGCAATAACTGGAATTTTGACCAATGTTTATTTTGCATACTTGACCTCAAGTTAGTGTTAATTAGAAATTTTAATTAATAAAACACTATCTTCGTCAATGAATTCGGGGCTGCTTTAATAAGGGAATAAGTTGCATAATTACGATTTGAAACTGTGGAAGAGACAATAATAACACATAAAATATTAATCAAAATGTGTTGCACTGCTAGCAGGGCTAAAAATGTATGCCTGACTAGTCGCAATTTAAGCTTCATCGGAAGCATTAGTTACTTTCAAAAAGTCATATCGGAAACAACTACACGGGGGCATCATGGTGAATGCAAGGAGGATAAGGGCGAGCAGCCCTCCTTGCCCTGGTGTGGAATGGAATTCCACAACTTTAATTTCAAACGAAGTTTGAACAAATACTAGAGTATTAAAAGTAGATATGAAGTTTCAGCTTTCAAAACTCTATCCACCATCAGATTAACCAAACATAAAATGTAACCTAGCTTCATTTGAAGCTAGCTGTAACTCAAGTAGACAAATTTATTGATAATTTTTTAGCATAAAATATCTTGCTGGACTACCAGGAAATTCAGGTACAGTGCCTACAATCTCAAAGCCTAGCTTTTGATAAAAAACGGGTGCTTGATAGGAGAGCGTATCTAATTGAGCCACTAAACAGCCTTGCTTTCTCGCCTCTGCCTCAGCAAGTTCCATAAGCTGACGCCCCAAACCTGTACCTCTCGTTTGCTTATCAACCCAGACAACACTTATTAAGAAGTTTTTATAGATAGTCCGCCCTGATACACCTCCTATCAACTTGCCGCTCTCGTCACGAGCAACCACAGATAAAGGCAGCGTCTCTTCGGGCCCCATATTTTCATGCTTATGCGCTCGCACACCAGCGACAAGCTCATCAAAAACAGCGCTATCTTCTTCGTTGATGACTTCAATTTGTAATTCAACTTCCACAGCATGGCCTCCAAGCCAAGATCTACAACAAACAGAAGCCTATTAACTTGTTAGCACAATGTAAAGAGCACCAAGCTATCGAGTCTAAATAATAAAAGGAGGTTTATTACAAATAACGAGAGTGAACACGGTTGTGAGCAATAGATAACCATGAAGATACAATTTAAAAACCCGCTACCAAAATCCAATATCGCTTTGACCCTAAAACACAATCAAACCTAACTTCATTTCAAGCTAGCAAACTCCTTGGTGATCGCCATGGTATGTTCAATAATCACCGCGCCTTTAACCCCTTTTCCATGTCCAGGAAATGCCAATTTCACATCAGGGTACTTAGCGTTGACTCTACTCGCGGCGTGATACCAATTTTCTAAATCGGCATCGCCAGTCCAGCCTAAATGATTTGAGTGATTAGACTTTAAAAAACAGCCACCAATCAATATCTTCTCTCCCGGTAGCCAGACAACAAGGTTATCCATGCTATGACCAGCACCAGGGAAAAATGTTTCTATTCTGCCTTTTACAAATTCGAAGTTTCGACTTAAAAAAGTATGATTAGCGACAGGCTTATCTTCCTTTTCCAATAAGGTATTGGTCATATCTGATGCATAAGTGGCAAAGCCTGCTTTATCTAGATAACCTAATCCAGCTGCGCTATCGGCGTGGTAATGCGTTACCAAGGCACCTTTTAGTGTTAAACCTTTCATTTGCAACCAGCTCATAAGATCTGGCATATCTGAGACATTCCATGGCGTATCGATAAGATAAGCATCATGATCATCGATATAAATAAATGAGTTCGCCCCCATTTTAACAGCGGGTTCATCTTCATTGAGCTGAATATCTTGATAAGATCTAACAAGATAAAGGGTTGGCGTTACCCTCTCTATATCTATCACTTCTGAAGACCAAATGGCTTGCTCCGATTTTTTTAACTCAGGTGCCTTTCGCTCAGTGCCTTTTAGCTCGATGGCATGACTTGAGCTGATACTCATAATGAAGAGTAAGATAGATGTGGGAATAATGAATGTACGAATAGAGGAAAGCACAAAATGGTACAATGAGGCTATCAAGCCAAGGCATTTATACATAACAAAGTCTTATCGGAAACGGTCCCTCCAATATATAGATCAATAGTGGCGAAAATCTGGCATGGTCATGGCAATCTGCTGTTTTGATCGTTCAGCTGCCAAATAAACTCAGCCATGCTTGTTTAAACCATAACCTCAGCGGTACAACTATAATTATAAACCCACTTCAAACAACAAACCGATCCTTAATGGAGGATTCAAGATGTTATTTCTTATACTGATTGGTATTAAACGAAGAAACGGATGCAATGGCCAGATTGCAGGCGGCTGAGAAACTAGCTACAGCCGAGCTATTTCCACCTCAAAACGTAGAAGTTATCCGGTTTGATGCCTCACCCGATCTATGGGGAGTAACCATTGTTGAGGCCAATGATGTCGAAAGCATTGCTAATGTCATCAACTCATGGCGCATCGCCTGCCCTGGAATATTTAAAACCACAAAAATATCCCCCGCACGCCCGGTACAAGAAGCCATGGCCTCTGCTGCTGAAATGATTAAGAAGCTAAGCTAACAGAATGAAAAATGTAGCCAATAAAGTAATTGGCTACATTCAGTATTATTATCAGAAGGCAAAATTAGAAAGAGAACATGCTTGTGAATAGCCCGGTGTAGATACGGCTGCGAGCCTCCCAAACATGGCCGCAAATGCATCTAGCATTTCTTCGGCATCTCCTTCGCCACTGGCGATCAGAAGTGTTCACGGCTATTCGCAGAAGTACCAGCACAAATCCGCAGGAAGCGATCAGCTCCTAGGAGTATACTCCCCTACCCCAATCCACTTATAAGTCGTTAGCGCTTCCAATCCCATAGGCCCACGAGCATGGAGCTTCTGGGTACTAACAGCCACTTCAGCGCCTAAGCCAAATTGGCCGCCATCGGTAAAGCGAGTACTGGCATTAACATAAACGGCCGCAGAATCCACTTCATTGATAAAATGGGCGGACGCGTGAATATTATCGGTTAATATGCCTTCAGAATGTCCACTTGAGTATGCTCTGATATGACTGATTGCCTCGTCGATATCATCAACAACCTTTATACCTAATGTCAAAGACAGCCACTCTTGAGCAAAAGTATCTTCAGTTGCACGCTCGATATCAAACCCTAGCTTTTCAGCAATGGCTTGCGCCTTGTCACAGCCATAAAAACTTACGCCCTGCGCTGCAAGTTTTTTAAACAGTTTAGGCAATATCTTTGCTGCAATATCTTGATGGATAAGCGCTGTATCCAATGCATTACATACGGTAGGGCGCTGTACCTTAGCGTTAGCAATCACTTCAATAGACTTTTCAATATCAGCATCTTTATCAGCGAACAGATGACAGATACCTATACCACCTAAAATGACTGGAATAGTCGCTTGTTCAGCACAGAGTCGCTGCAGATTCTGACCACCACGTGGCACTATCATATCGACATAAGTATTTAACTTTAGTAAGCCAGAAACTAAGCTGCGATCAGCGCTTTGAATAAGCTGCACACAATCAGCTGGTAGGCCTTGAGAGACAATGGCTGAGCGGATTGCTTCACTTAACGCTAGGTTCGATTGCAATGTCTCTTTACCGCCACGAAGTATCACAGCATTACCTGTTTTCAGTGCTAATACTGCGATATCAACAGTAACATTCGGGCGGGCTTCATAGATAACACCTATTACGCCTAATGGTACTCGGCGACGCGATAAACGTAGGCCATTATCTAATAGCTGACTTTCAAGTTCAGTACCAACGGGATCGGTCAGATTAATGACATTGTCGATATCGGCGATCACAGCCTTAAGGCGCTCAGCATCAAGCAGCAAGCGATCAATCATTGCATCGTTAAGGCCGTTAGCCTTAGCCGCGCTAACATCTTTAGCATTAGCGGCAATAATCAGCTCGCTACTTTCAGTCAAACTCACAGCAATAGCTTGTAACAATGCCTGTTTCTGTAACCCGTTTAAGCTTGCTAACGAGTAGCTAGCTTGTTTGGCCTGCAGTCCAAGCGCTTGTAGGTACTCTTGATTATTGTCAATCACGTCTCATCATCCTAATTTTTATAGTAGCTAGTAGTAAGGGCCTAGGGCTATTCGTTTTAAAGTACAACCATGTCATTACGATGAACTACGGCATCACCATAATCGTAACCGAGTAAAGATTCGATATTGTCAGAGTGCTCACCGGCAATTTTAAGCAGATCTTTAGCGCTGTAACGGCTCATGCCTCTCGCATACTCCTTGCCATCACTGTCGATTAGCTGCAGCGTCGCTCCGCGTTCAAACTCGCCAAGCACCTTGATAATCCCTTTTGAAAGTAAGCTACGACCTTTTTGCGTAACGGCATTAACCGCCCCACTATCTAGCACTAACTTACCTTTGGTCGCTCTTCCCGCTAAGATCCACTGTTTACGGCTTTCTAATGGATTTTCCAAAGCGGTAAAATGTGTACCTACTGGCTCTTTGTGCACCGATTTTTGAATAACTTGTGGGTGATGGCCTGAAGCGATGACCACTTCAACACCTGCTCTACGCGCAATATCAGCCGCTTCGAGTTTTGTCGCCATTCCACCTGTGCCTAGACCTGACACAGCACCACCAGCTAACTGACGCAAGCTGTCATCAATATTAACCACTTGCTTAATTAGCTTTGCATCTGGATTTGAGCGGGGATCGGCATCGAATAAACCTTGCTGATCGGTAAGTAAAATTAATAAGTCAGCATCACAAAGCAGTGCAGCACGAGCAGAAAGGTTGTCGTTATCACCGACCTTAATTTCGTTAGTCGCTACAGCATCATTCTCATTGATGATAGGAATAATTCCCTGAGCGAGCAGCGCATTGAGCGAATCTCTTGCATTAAGGTAGCGTTCGCGATCATGCAGGTCGGCGCGAGTCAGCAAAAGCTGCCCGACATGGAGTCCATAAATACTAAAAAGTTGTGACCAAGCAAGGATTAACTGACTTTGACCTACAGCTGCTAACAGCTGCTTATTGGCTACCGTATCGGGAAGTGAGGGGTAACCAAGGTGCTCGCGACCAGCTGCGATAGCCCCCGATGTACACAAAACAACTTCAACGCCGGCTTTCATCAACGCCGCCATCTGTCTTGCTAACTCAACCATATGTGCTTTATCTAGCTGTTTACTGCCAGAGGTTAATACACTCGTTCCCAACTTTACCACTACGCGGCGGTAACCAATCTCACTTAATTTCATTGTCATTATATAAAACAGAGCCGAACTTAGCGTTATACCCAATCCTGACGGCAAATGGTAGTAAGCAGGTAAAAAGAAGCGTTAAATAGATCAAATTATGAATAAAAGCCAAAATAAAAGGCCATACACTGTATGACCTTATATTTGCACTAATTAATAGTATCCAATATTCACTTTATTAATCTCATAGCTAAGGCAAGTTTAGCTCATTAGCCATAGATAAATTTACCAATAAACAGGCCTGCCAATACTATGACCCCTAAGCTCAAATCTTTATAACGGCCACACATCAGTTTAATCACAGCGTAAGAGATAAAGCCCATCGCGATCCCTGTTGCAATTGAAAATGTCAGAGGCATCAATATGCATACCACGACAACGGGAGCAGCTTCTGTCAAGTCTTCCCACTCCACATGCACTAAGCCTGACATCATTAAAATCGCCACATAAAACAAGGTGCCAGCAGTTGCATAAGCAGGGACCATTCCTGCAAGCGGCGAAATAAACAATGCGAGTAAGAAAAGCAAACCAACCACTACTGCGGTTAACCCTGTCCTGCCACCAGCACTAACTCCCGCCGTTGACTCGACATAACTTGTTGTTGTTGATGTCCCCAGCATAGCGCCAGCAATAGTCGCTGTACTATCAGCGGTTAATGCGCGGTTTAATCTAGGTAGACGACCTTTATCATCGAGGAACCCACCACGTTGAGCGACAGCAACTAAGGTGCCAGAGGTATCAAATAGATCGACAAACAAAAAAGCAAACACAACTGATAGCATGCTAATTTCAAGTACGCTAGAGAGATCCATCTTCATAAACGTCGGCATGATAGATGGGGGCAGTGACACCACACCTTGATATTGAACATCGCCAAACAGTAGTCCAAGCATAGTCACAGCAAGGATGCTCACCACTACCGCAGACTTCATGCCGCGTTGCACCATAGCGATAATCAAGAAAAAACCAACTGCCGCCATCACTGCTGGAAATGCCGTGATATCCCCCATAGTCACTAAAGTTGCAGGGCTAGCAACTACTATTCCCGCACTTTTCAGGCCAATAAGTGCTAAAAACAGGCCGATACCCGCTGCAATACCTAGCCTTAATGACATAGGAATACTGTTTACAATCCATTCCCTGATCCGTACCAAAGAGAGTATAAGGAAACAGATCCCCGACAAGAATACCGCACCTAGTGCCGTTTCCCAGCTATACCCCATCTCGCCAACAACGGTATAAGTAAAAAATGCGTTGAGTCCCATACCAGGCGCAAGGGCTATCGGATAGTTAGCCACTATCCCCATAATTAAACAGCCAATAGCAGCAGCAAGACATGTCGCGACGAAAACCGCTCCATGATCCATCCCTGCATCAGCAAGCATCATAGGGTTCACAAAAATGATATATGCCATCGTCAGGAATGTAGTCAGGCCAGCAACAGCCTCCTGTTTTAACGATGTTTGATGCTCTTTAAGCTTAAATAGTTTTTCTAACATGGACCCCAGTTCCTTAGTTATTTTTATGTTGGAACAATCGTTCTGCAGTTACCGATTAGTATTATTCTAAGTAGTACAGAATCGAAAGATGCAAACCGTAACACATGTTCACAATTGCGGCAGATTATAGGGTGTTTGATTTAGCGAGGCTATAGAAGAGGGACCAAGGAGTGTCAGCTGTAAAGGATACTGTTTTTTACTTTAAAAAAAGCAAAAAAAAACCTGCTCAATGAGCAGGTAAAGACTAATTCAAGTGTTCCAAAAGGAAAGAGTTTCCGCGCTAACAGTTACACTGGTGTATCGATTCACTTTGCAGAGTCAATCAATACACGACTTGAGTCAAAACATCCCAAAAGGGATAAGGGTCGATAGATGGAAACTAGCTTGCTATCACAAGGGGTTAGTTTGATGATAGAAGGGGCAGTAAACCCTTTTGATCTTTAACAAGATCACCTTAAAGGAAGGTTAGCCCTTGAAGGTCATTGCGTACAAGCCGCCACGTAAAGAATCGGTACAAAACCAAGTGTTCTGCCAATAAACGTGCTGCATTCCGGTATAAGACATAATCAATACTCCTAAACAAAGTTGTAATAAATACTCTAGTCACACTTACTATCATGCTATCTGAAACAGATAGATTTAGAGTCAACTTGTCGCTCGATTCCTTGGAGAGTTATCCATCCTGGATAGACTTAGAGGTGGAAGGCGTCATTGCCTAACCAACGAGAGAGATTATATTTAAACTGTAATTAAATTACAAGATTTTTCTTCAAAAACATTAAAGCAGCTAATTAACGGTCACTTTAGGTAATTTTACTACATAATTTTACGTTGAATATAATCAAAATTAACTATGACACTAAAAGTTAACACCAATAGCTATAAAGAAACTGGCATAAACCAACAGAACAAGACGCAATGGAGAGGTGCCTGCAAGCGCACTAGCCTAAACAGCTATATGCCATAGAGAAAGTAAAACAAAAAAAATGCCTGCTCAATGAGCAGGCAACGACTAATTTCAAGCGTTCCAAATGGAAAGAGTTTCCGCGCTAGCAGTTACAATGGTTTATCAATCAGAGATTCAATTTAAATTGAACCACTTACCAATAAACCTCTTGAGTCTAAGCATCCCAAAGGGATTAAGGTTGATGGATGGTAACTAGATAGCAATCAAATCAATAAGAGTTAATCGCAGGGTAGTCAGCCCTAAAACTTGAACAATAAGGAGGGTTAGCCCTTAAAGGTCATTGGGTACAAACCGCCACGCAAAGTATCAGTACAAAACCAAGTAGTTTGCCAATAGACGTGCTGTATTCCGGTATAAGACATAGTCAATACTCCTAGATAAGTTGTAATAAAATTACTCTAAACTTAAGTACTAGCTTTCAAACTTTAATCATATGAAAACAGGTTAAACCTAAGCTGAGTCAACTTGTCGCTCGATTCCTTGGAGAATTATCCTTCCTGGATAGACTTTCTCAGTTAGACATATCGTATAAACAGTGCCTAATCGATGAGTGTCATTATAGATAAATGTAGTTTTATTACAAGCTTTATTTGATTTAGATTAATAAAACTTAGCTATATCGGCTTGATGATTGAATTTAGCGTAATTTTACTACAAAACTAAGGGTTTTACGTATATAAAATTAGCTGTTTAGTCTAAATAGAGATATATAAAACACGATTTTGATCGACACTTTTAACTGAGCAAGGGGGTAATAATTGAATCTAGCTCAGGAGCGAGATATGAATAGAGGTGAGGCAAAGCATAAAGCGGATGGCCTTCGGCGGCACTACTCGTTATATCGACGTGACAGCTCCCCACATTAGGCCCTTGGTTTTGCAGATTTATGACCATAGTAGCCACACACCTTTATTGCTAATAGATACCTATCATCTCTCTACTTGATCATGTACTAATATAAGCACACTAATATAAGTCCACTAAAGGCGTCGCTGTTGACGCCCCATAAAGCGGATGGCCTTCGGTGGCACTACTCGTTATATCGAGGTGATAGATTCTCACATTAGTTCATTGGTTTTGCAGGTGTGATCTCTCTACTTGGTCATGTACTTATATAAGCCCACTAAAGGCGTCGCTGTTGGCGACCCATAAAGCGGATGACCTTCGGTGGCACTACCTGCAATATCGACATGAGTAAACGACATTGGTTTTGCAGATGTCAGTCCATGTGCTTCTAGTCCTGATGCTTTTAACAGAAATGCTGCTGGATATTGGTGACCACGCGCCGTTACTGATGAGGGACCATTATTCGATGAGAGAATATCAGCAGCCCCTGAAGGGTCGACAATCTTGGCATAATCTTCACGACGTAATACAGACTGCTCAATAGGCTCTCCCCATGCATCAGCCTGCGCTGCAATACCTGCAGCAACACCAGCCTGTTTTGCAACACTATTTTCAACGGTGGCTGTATAGCCCCCGAAACAGCGCACGACATGGCCAGTTAAGGTCGCCACAGAAAAGAGCTCAGGATTAACGGCCTTTTCAGCCTTAATACGTAAGTGAGACAGCAGATCAGCGAGCACTAGCCTGCCTTCAGCATCAGTATTACCAATTCTGACACGTACCCCAGCATGGCTTGTAATGATCTCATCCGTAACAAAAGCCTCACTGCCTATGCTATTGCGAACTAACCCAAGTTCAGCGACTACACGAATCCCCTTAGGCTTAAGCATAGAGATGGTTTTCATTAAACCAGCAACGGCTGCTGCCCCGCCTTTGTCGCGACTCATTCCAGCCATGCCACCAGCAACCTTGATATCTGCGCCACCGGTGTCATAAATAACGCCTTTTCCGGCATAAAAATAAGTGTGCTCAATTTCACCTTCGCCAACATACTCTACTTTTACAACGCGAGGCTGATGCCTAGAGACAGCAAAAGATGAACGCCCTACGGCACTCATTAGAGGATAGTCTCGCTCTAGTACATCTCTATCTTCTATTACACTTACTTTCAAACCTGAATCTTGGTACGCCGCTACACAGTAATCAGCAAATGCAGGCGCTGACATACGCTCAGGCTCAGTGCCACACAAATCTCTGGCTAAGATCCGACCCGCCTCTATCGCGTTCAAGCTTTGGCTAGCCTGAGTTGTATTAAACAAACCTATCGCTTCAAATGCAGGCTGTTCACCACTAGCTTCACGTCGTTCAAGTGCTTGCCAGAGCTCCTGTCCACATGCCAATGCAGCGACTTCAGTGGCAAAACCATAGCGTAAGTCATCACTTTTAGGCACAAACAGTAACGGCTTTTTGGCCCCCGCCTCTTTGGCTATTTTAATACCCGCTCTTGCAGCTTCAGCAAAAACACGAACATCTTCAACATCATCTTGGCTATTTTTAACAGGAGAAATAATCAATCGCCCACCCGCTAAGCCTGGCGCAAATAACAAGGTCGATGTCTTACCTACTCGATGATCGATTTTAGCGCCATGATCGGCCAACAAGGCGACCTCATCAAAACCAGTGTGGGCGAGATCTGTGGCAACGACCACTAACGCATCCCAACCGCTACCTTCAAAGATTGCACTGTCATCAAATACATCAATAAAATTAACCTGGGCCATGAACTTTCCTTTCGCTTGTGTGATCGTATTACTTCATAAACAAACTCACTCACTAAACAGGTAAACCCTGCAAAATCAGTAGGTTTGTAACGAGTACAATTATAATTATTAAATTTATTGGCTAGCATTATTAACTTAACTTAAGCCTATGCCAAGTGCTTATCGATTTTTGATGGAAACTTTGTATTCCACCCTTTACATTCGCTCCTACTGAGTAAGATAAACTTGCAATTAAGCTGTGATAGAATGCTGTCAAATTTAGCCTCAAGTTGAAATTTAAGGGGAGTTACCCGTGACAGCATTAAGCCAATTACAACCTCAAGCACTGTGGCAGTGGTTCGAGCAGATCTGTGCTATTCCGCACCCATCAAAGCATGAGCAAGCACTGAGTGAGTACATTCAGGCTTGGGCCAAAGATAAGCAACTCGAACTTGTTGAAGATAAGGTCGGCAACCTAATCATAAAGAAAGGTGCAACTGCGGGCATGGAAAACCGTAAAACGGTTGCTCTACAAGCCCATATCGATATGGTTCCACAAAAGAATGCTGATAAAGAGCATGATTTTGAGAAAGACCCAATTGAACCATACGTTGATGGTGAATGGGTCAAGGCCCGAGGCACGACACTTGGTGCTGATAACGGTATAGGTATGGCTTCAGCCTTGGCTGTACTTGGCAGTGATGATATTGCTCATGGCCCACTTGAAGTGCTGTTAACCATAGATGAAGAAGCTGGCATGACGGGTGCTTTCGGCCTTGAAGCTGGCTACCTAGATGCTGATATTCTTATCAATACTGACTCTGAGCAGGAAGGTGAGATCTACATGGGCTGTGCTGGCGGTGTTGATGCACAGATCAGCGTACCTATGGTTTGGCAAGCACCAGAGCAAACAAACTCAACTTACACCTTAACGCTTTCGGGATTAAAAGGCGGCCACTCAGGTGTCAATATTCACATGGGCCGTGGTAATGCCAACAAGCTGTTAGCACGCTTTCTGTTTAACCATGCCGATGAGTTAGCCATTGAGCTCACTAACTTCACTGGCGGTTCTCTGCGCAATGCTATTCCACGCGAAGCTTCAGTCAGCTTTATGCTGCCATCAGAAAATGTCACAAAACTTGAAACATTGGCAAAAGCGTTCCAACTACTCGTAAGAGAAGAGCTAGCAATTGCAGATCCAGGAATGGAATTTGTGTTAACCGAAGTTCCAGCAGCCAAACAAGTGATGAGCGAAGATGCTCAAAACACCTTAATCGACCTACTTAATGCCTGTCCAAATGGCGTTATCCGTATGAGTGATGAGGTTGAAGGTGTCACAGAGACATCATTAAACCTTGGTGTTATCAGCACAGAAGCTGAGAGCGTTGAAGTGCTATGTTTAATTCGTTCACTGATTGATTCAGGCCGTGATGAAGTCGAAAGTGTACTAACTTCACTGTCTAACTTGGCTGGTTGTGAAGTAGAGTTTAGCGGCGCTTACCCTGGGTGGAAACCAGATAACAGCTCGCCTGTTATGGCTCTGGTACGTGAAACTTACGAAAGCATCTACCATAAAGATCCTGTGATCATGGTCATCCATGCAGGTCTTGAATGTGGTTTATTTAAGAAACCTTACCCTGAAATGGATATGGTATCGATTGGCCCAACCATTCGTTACCCACACAGTCCAGATGAGAAGGTACTGATTGAAACTGTAGGTCAATACTACACTCTACTGCTTGCTATTTTGGAGCGCACTCCAGAGAAAGATTAAGCAAAATGCCGAGTTCCTAGGCTGCTAGGAACTCGAATCTCCTCCTCGCAGCTCATGCGCTCTACTCCCTCTATTCGAAGCTATGTTCTAGTAAAACGAGTGATTTTTTAAACCGCTTCTTTAAAAGCCTAAGTCCATCTGTGACTCATTCACGGTATTTTCTTCAGTCTGCTGTACTTCAGCCTGACTCGCTAACCCTACACTGACCCCAAGCAAACGTATCCCTCTGCCCTGCTGTCGCTCTAGTGCTTGAGTCAATAAGTCATAAAATAACTTCACTGACATCTCATCTGATCTATGTTCAATCGTGGTCTGCTTGAAATCATTAAACTTAAGTTTTACCACCTGTTTATTGATCTTTCTGTCTTTTGCACTGCGATTAACCCGAGAAGCAAGCTCCTGAATAAGCTGAGGCATTACCGAATGACACTGGTCTAAGGTATAGATATCTTTAGCTAGGGTCGTCTCGACACCCACAGACTTTCGTTCACGATGCGGCGATATACTGCGCTCATCTATACCTTGCGCCCGCTCAACTAAAACGGCACCAAACTTACCAAAGCGCTTTATTAGCTCACTTTTAGGATAGTCTTGTAGATCACCACACGTTTTTAACCCGATATCTTCCAGCTTCTTGCCAGTCACTTTTCCTACACCTGGGATCTTAGTTAAAGGTAACGTCTTAACAAATGGAGAGATCATATCTGGAGTTATCACATATTGGCCGTTAGGTTTATTTAAGTCCGAGGCTACCTTGGCGAGAAACTTTACCGGGGCAATGCCCGCTGATGCAGTTAAGCCTGTCAGCTCAAAAATTTCATCTCTAATCGCTGCGGCAATTAATGTTGCTGACCCCTTATGTTGAGTACAATCGGTAACATCAAGATAGGCTTCATCGAGGGATAGAGGCTCAATGAGGTCGGTATATCGGGAAAACACCTCACGGATCTGACTTGATACTTCTTTATAAACTGCCATTCGCCCAGGAACTAATATCAGATCAGGGCACAGTTTAAGTGCATAGCCAGACGCCATTGCCGAGCGTACACCAAATGCTCTTGCTTCATAGTTACAAGTGCTAATCACACCACGGCGATCACTTCGGCCACCGACGGCTATCGGTTTGCCTCGCAGCTCAGGAAAGTCACGCATCTCCACTGCAGCAAAGTAGCAGTCCATATCGATATGAATAATTTTTTTCAAATTAGCTATCAAAACGTTTTTTTAAAACCAATGTCAAAAACCAAAGTAAAAGTAGTCCTCCCCATCACTATACTGTATATAAAAACAGTATCCAATAAAAACACCAATTTCTATGTCATTTGTTTGGAGTATCTCTTAGCGCTGAAGTAAATCATCCACCTTCTGAAGTAGGTGGTTTAGCACTGAAAACAAAAAATGCCATTAACGATAAGGTTAATGGCATTTCTCATGTTGGATCTCGCTGCAAGTTGACACTATAAACTGCTAATCAGTTAGCAAGTGCTCTGCATGGAATCTTAGGTGCTGCTCGATAAAGCTCGCTATAAAGTAATAACTATGGTCATAACCTTCATGGCTCTCTAACGTCAACGGATAGTCACTGCTCTTAGCTGCAGCCTGCAATACTTCAGGTTTTAGCTGTTCAACTAAGAAGTTATCAGCTTCACCTTGGCTGACCAATGCCGGAACCCGTGGCGCCTTTTGTGTGGCGAGTGAGTTACGCATCAATACGCTGGCATCATATTCAGACCAATTTGCCGTATCTCTACCTAGGTATGCAGTAAACGCTTTTTTACCCCATGGACAATTTATTGGATTACTAATAGGGCTAAATGCAGACACAGATTGATATGCTTCACTATTCCGTAGCGCGATAACTAAGGCGCCATGTCCACCCATTGAGTGTCCTGCGATAGCACGCTTGTCTGTGACAGGAAACATAGACTCAACTAACTCAGGCAGCTCTTTAACAATGTAATCATACATTTGATAATGCTTATTCCAAGGTGCTTGAGTTGCGTTGAGGTAAAAACCAGCTCCCTGGCCTAAATCATAACCTTCGTCATCAGCGATATCATTGCCCCGTGGGCTAGTGTCAGCTGCAACGATTGCGATTCCTAACTCGGATGCCAATTTTTGTGCACCCGCTTTTTGCATAAAGTTTTCATCACTACAAGTTAACCCTGATAGCCAATACAATACAGGCACCTTTTGCCCATTAGATGCTTGAGGAGGCAAGTAAATTGCAAACCTCATCGGGCAATTAAGGACCTTTGACTGGTGGGTATATTGTTTATGCCAACCACCAAAACTCTTATTGATACTGATATTTTCTACTGTCATGCGTATTGTCCTTACTCACTACAGCTGCCCAGCGCAGAGTAAACAAACGAGTTCCCCCGTTAGCTACCTGATATTATTGGACAATATTTGCAATTTAACGATGTCAGTGAGAACCACTGACATCGTCATTATTTGAACGATTTAGTTCGCTCAATGACTCAATTATTTGTCGAAGTGAATGACAGTTCGAATGCTCTTACCTTCATGCATCAGATCGAACGCTTCGTTCACTTGCTCAAGACCCATGGTATGAGTAATAAAGTCATTCAACGCAAACTCACCCGCCATGTAACGCTCAACATATTCAGGCAATTCAGAGCGACCTTTAACACCACCAAATGCAGAACCTTTCCATACGCGGCCTGTTACTAACTGGAATGGACGAGTTGAGATCTCTTGACCCGCTCCAGCAACACCAATAACAACTGACTCACCCCAACCTTTATGACAACACTCTAATGCTGAACGCATCACATTCACGTTACCAATACACTCAAATGAGTAATCTACGCCGCCATCAGTAAGCTCAACAATCACGTCTTGAATCGGCTTATCGTAATCTTTCGGGTTGATGAAATCCGTTGCACCAAGTTTGCGAGCCAATGGGAATTTGCTCTCATTAATATCGATAACGATAATACGAGATGCTTTTGCCATAGCTGCACCTATGACTGCAGATAGACCAATACCGCCCATACCGAAGATAGCAACCGTAGCTCCCTCTTCAACTTTAGCTGTATTCATTACTGCGCCCATGCCTGTGGTAACGCCACAACCAAGTAAGCACACCTCTTCGAGTGGCGCTTCAGGGTTAACTTTTGCTAATGAGATTTCAGGCAATACTGTGTACTCAGAAAACGTTGAGCAGCCCATGTAATGAAAGATATCTTTACCATCTTTAGAGAAGCGAGTGGTACCGTCTGGCATTAAACCTTTACCTTGTGTTTCACGGATCTTCTGACACAGGTTAGTTTTACCTGACTTACAGAATTTACATTCGCCACACTCAGGGGTGTAAAGTGGGATCACGTGATCGCCAACTTTTACACTGGTTACACCTTCACCGATAGACTCAACGATACCGCCGCCTTCGTGGCCAAGAATACAAGGGAAAATCCCCTCTGGATCGTCACCAGAAAGTGTAAAAGCATCAGTATGACAAACACCTGTTGCGATGATCTTGATGCGTACTTCACCTTTTTGAGGTGGCATGACATCAACTGTTTCCATAGTAAGAGGCTCGCCAACGGCCCAAGCGACTGCGGCTTTTGATTTGATTGTTTGTGCTGTCATTTTAGCTCCTAAAAACAATAAGGTTGAGTACTATTACTCTTGATTTCATTAACTTGGATACAAGCTCATGGGGAGACTTGTTCCTAAACTATGGGATAAGTATATCCCTCTATATAAAAATGATAATCCCACTTATAGGTAAATTACTTTTACCCCATGGTAATAATCATCTGATAAAACAAAATTTGAACGTAATTATCTTAACTGGCTGTCTTTACTTCCACGGCGGTTATAACCCAACTGTCTAGCTTGAAAGCCATCCACCTCCGCTTGACAGGCAACACACAAACGCACGCCAGGTAAAGCATCTCGCCTTGCTTGAGGTATTTCATCCTCACACTCTTCACAGTGAGATAAACTTACCCCAGCAGATAACTTGTCTCTCGCTTGTGCGACTGCATCTGCAACGCTTGTGTCAATCTGCTCTTGCACAGCGCCATCTCTTGACCAACCTCCAGCCATAACTCTCTCCTCAGCTAGCGCGATTTACTATCACTAATTTAATCATCAGCATTAGCTCTTGATATTTTTGGCTTTTGTGAGATTAGCCAGTAGGTCACACCGAGGGCAATAATCACAGCGCCTGACGCCCAAACATATTCAGGCTCGACCGTTTTAAAGTCTAAAACAATAATCTTACGAGATATCGCCATCAATGCCGTAGCAATCACTATCTGAACATGGATTATCTCCTCCTTCAGGTAGATGGTGATATTTTGAAAAATCTCAATCGCGATCAGTACAGCTAAAAAGGCACCAAAAAGCGAAAGAATATCACCAGAGCTCAATAGACCATATGGTGGGGTAATGATCTCCTCATAAAGCGTAATGCCGACATCTATCACTCCCCATAAAATCACTAAAGTCATGAGTACGGCTAAACCTCTAACCGCATAATGCACCACTTGGCCAAGCTTATTGATGATAGGTTCGTTATCAATTTTTTCCATGTGGCCTCCAAGGCAATACTGAGTTTCTGACGAATATTGTTATGTTCGAGCATCACTGATTCAAATAAGCCTAGTTGAAAGCAAATGAAAGCGTGCATGAACTGATGAGGTGTATTATATTTCAAACTGAAACAATGATAATCCACCACATTATAAAATCACTTTTACCAGGAGGTAACAATGTTCAACTGGGAAGGTGTCAGTGAATTTGTCGCAGTCGCAGAAACAGAAAGCTTCACCAAAGCAGCAAAGCGACTGGGGATCTCGACCGCACAAGTCAGTAGGCAGGTCAGCAGCTTAGAGACCCGTTTGGCGACTAAGCTATTTCATCGAACAACACGCCGAGTATCTGTCACTGAAGCTGGACAGGTCTACTTTCAACACTGTCGGCAAGTGCTCGATGGGTTAGATGAAGCAGAGAGAGCAATTACCAATCTACAGGCCACGCCAAGAGGCCGTTTAAAAATAACAGCACCAGTGACATATGGCGAAAATACCATTGCTCCTTTGATTAATGATTTTGCGGCCAGCTATCCCGATCTTGATATCCAGCTGAATCTAACAAATTTAAAGGTCGATATGATCGATGAGGGCTATGACTTAGCAATCCGTCTAGGTCAACTTGAAGACTCCAGCATGATGGCAAAACGTTTAGGTAAAAGAACCCAATTCCTATGCGCAGCGCCGAGCTACCTAAGCACGTTTGGTAGCCCTCACTCACTTTCTGAGCTTGAGCAGCATAACTGCCTTAACGGCACTCTGGATTATTGGCGGTTTCAAGAAAACGGCAAGAGTAAAAACGTAAGAGTCAGCGGCAATTTACGCTGTAATAGTGGTAGTGCTTTAGTCGATGCAGCAATCAAAGGTATTGGGCTCATTCAGCTACCAGATTACTATGTTCAGTCATATATAGATTCAGGAGACTTAGTCTCAATACTTGAACAATACCGTCCAGAGGATGAAGGTATTTGGGCTATCTACCCCCACAATAGACACCTTTCCCCTAAGGTACGCATGCTGATTGAGCATATGACACAGAGTCTGTGAGCATGTGCTTTCTAACTCTTGTCTGCTTAAGCCTGAACGAAAAATGCCTGTCACCTGACAGGCATTTTTTATCTAGCGACGCATACACGTATATGTAAAATTAAATTTTAAACTGTTGAATATTTTGTGAAAGCGCTTCTGTAACATGCTGGAACTCTGTGAGGCTGTTTGAAAGAGCCTCACTCGATGCCAATGAGTCGTCAGATAAACCACGTACATTTTCAACATTACAAGCGACCTCTTCAGCCACTACAGCTTGTTGACCAATCGCTGAGGTGATCTCAATCGTCTGTTGCTGAATCGCCGAAATAGCATCAGTGATACCAGTCAGGGCCGTCTCGACTTGGGTCGTCAAATCCTGACCAATATTAGCCTGTTCAACCCCCTCCTCCATGACTTGTTCAGCCTGCAGTGCATTTTGTTGTAGTGTCTGAATAATATCTTGAATATTAGCTGTGGAGTCCTGAGTTCTAGAGGCTAAGGTTCTCACTTCATCCGCGACTACGGCAAAGCCTCGACCTTGCTCCCCAGCTCGTGCAGCCTCAATAGCCGCATTAAGCGCCAACAAGTTAGTCTGCTCGGCAATCCCACGAATCACACTCAACACTTCACCAATCTGCTCAGAGCTGGTTCTTAGGTGCCTAACAACCTTTGCCGCTTCAATAACTTGCGTCGACAGAGACTGCATACCGTTCGTCGCTTTAGCAACGATCGCCATACCCTCTTGTGATTCAGTCTGCGCTTTTTCTGCAAACTCACTGGCACGCTGTGCACTATTAGCCATCTCTTGTGAGGTATGCGCCATCTCAGTCGCTGCGGTAGCAACACTTGAGATCTCCTGCTTTTGCTGCGAGACACTGTGCAAAGCTTCATCACAAATAGACACAGCACCACTTACGCCTGAATCAACTCGCTGGGTAAGCTCCCGAGTTTGCTCGAGCATGCCTTGTACTTTAGCGGCAAATTGATTAAATGCATCGCCAAGCTTACCAAGTTCATCCTCTCTCTCCATATGAATACGCTTAGAGAGATCACTATCGCCCTGGGCAATATCTTCCATCGCCTCAAGTAGTCGATTAACTTGGCGCCTAAAGGGCAGTAGCATCATCCAAACAGTAGCGCCAACGAGCACCATGATGGCCATAGCAAGTATCGTCGCGTTCACCATAGCTTCATTAACCGGTGCTTCGATGACCTCTGTTGGTAACATAAAAGCTAAATGCCATTTCTGTTGAGGAAACTGACCACCAACACTGACATAGCTGACTCTTTGCAGCTCTCCTTTGAATGTCACCTCTGCAACGCCCTGTCCACTCGCGTTCATTTGGCGAGTAAGTTGTCCAAAACCTTGAGTATCCTTGAAGTAACTGTCGACCTTACTAGCTTGAGAGCCAGGTTGAAACTCTTCATTAAAACCAGGGAAATAAACCAACTGGCCTGTTTCAGTGATTAAAAATGCTTGCCCTTGACCTTGGTATTTTATCTGAGCAAGAAGCTCAGTACCGATAGTATCAATTAAGATATCCATACCACCGATCCCGATAAATTGGCCCTGCTGATTTTTAATCACAGACTTAACGGTGGCAGAAATTGAACCATCATTGGCATCTACGGCAGGATCTGTCACATACATGCCATCTTTATTGATCCCCTCCTGCCACCAAGGTCGCTTATTGGTGAAATAGTTTTCATCGTTATAACGACCATTTAAATCAAAGTATTCGAAAGTATTTGCAGAGCCAAAAAAGACTGACTTTATATCAGCGTCGCTATCGGAGAAATGCTTAAAGTACTGAATCACATTTTGGTATTGCGTATCGCTATCTAAATTGCTTAGACGCGCATCGTACTGAGTAAACCAATCTTGCACTTGTGGGGATGAGAAAACGGCATCAATCACCTTAGCTTTCTCGACAAAGTAGCTAGTCACTTCATTAGATTTTAGTTGAACCAAAGCGGAAAGATCGGCATCTATCTGAGTGCGAGTTCGGTCACTTTCAGCGTTAACTAAAAAACCAGAAACAACAGCAAGTAAAACGGCTAAGGCGCCAACGATAGAAAAAATTAACTGCAAGCTAAGAGAACGTTTTAGCTGCTTCATGAAGGGATCCTTTTACTTATTTTTATTATTAACGGATCAATCTATCAGAGATTGACTAGCTGTGAAGCGTTAATGCAATAAAAAAGAGTAAAAAGTGTTTTCATTATGTTGAAATAGTGGGAGTTAATTGAAAAACAACAAAGCTTAAAAAAGCTCGCTTAGCAGCTTTCTCTCCTCATCAGTTAGCAGAGAGTTTTTCATAGAGATAGACTTACTATTATTCGCAATAACTAGCTGCTTTTCTAGATAAGCAATCTTAAGCAGTAATACGTTAACGACTACAGGTAAAGCCGCCACAAACTCCGCTGTATCTACCCGCATCGAGTTCGATGCTAACTCGCCATTACACTTGATACTGGTCATCATCATATCTCCCTATTTAAAGTTGATATAATAACCAATTAAACTGAACAAAAGCTGTACAGGTTTTACATGAAATAAAAAAGCGTTTAGCCAGTAATGGCTAAACGCTTAGTCTGTAAGTATTAGGTGTAAAATACCTAGGGAATAAACTTTACATCATTGTCTGCAGATAGTTTTGCAAGCCAACTCGATCAATCAGTCCCAACTGTTTTTCCATCCAATACATATGATCAGATTCTGTCTCTTCAAGCAATACCACCAAGATCTCTCTTGTCTGATAGTCCTGCTTCTCTTCACACAGCGCGATGACCTTACGTAAGTTATCAGCAACGTAATATTCATAGTTGAGATCGTTTTGCAGCATCTCTTGAGTGTTTTTACCAATGTTTAGCTTTTCACGGCTCGCAACATCCGGCGTCCCTTCTAAGAAAAGGATACGTTGCACGAGTTTACCGGCGTGCATTCTTTCATCATCAGATTCATGTGAAATGCGCTTATGAAGTTCATTTAGCCCCCAGTCTTCATACATTAATCCATGAACAAAGTACTGATCCATTGCTGAGAGTTCGCCAGTCAGCAAATGGTTAAGTGCATCGATTACTTCTTGATTACCTTTCATGTTAGCGCCTTTTATTTATTAATTTTTGACTGAAGAAAATTCTGAATACCGGTAAGACCTATCAACTCTTGCTGTGATTCGAGCCAATCTAGGTGCTCCTCCTCATCATCAAGTAGCCCTTGAAGCAGTTCGCGGCTGACATAGTCACTTTCAGTTTCACAGACCTCAATAGCAGTACGAAGTATTGCAATTTCAGCTTCAACCATGACTTTGTCACAGCTAAGCATCTCTTCGCTGTGCTCGCCGATACGCAATTTCTCTAATTGCTGCAGGTTAGGTAAGCCTTCAAGAAACAGCACACGCTCGATCAACTTATCGGCATGTTTCATATCTTGAATCGATTTTTTATATGTCTTGTGGTTTAACTGCTCAAAGCCCCAATTTTTAAACATGCGAGCATGAAGAAAGTACTGGTTTATCGCAGTTAACTCAAAGGTGAGGATCTTATTTAGCTGACTAACAACGTTCGGCTGACCTTTCATCTTACTGTCCCTTAAAAGAAAGTTGATCTATATCAAGTTCTAGAGACTATTACATTTTAATCAGCAATACAAATTATCTTTATTTTTCAATATGATAGCAATGATAACTATTGTTGTTATCATTTTAGTTTTAATTATATACAGAGGTTAATCCACTCAAAGTCGTGGAAGTCTTTTAACTAAGTGCGCTAAAACAACTCAATATCATCTTGGAATTTCTTTTCGACTAATAGGCCTTGAGCTAAAAGGTCTTCATACACTTCTACTCGATTTCGACCTGTCTCTTTAATATGGTAAAGGGTTTGATCGGCTTTAAGCAGCAAGCTACTGGCCTGCTCATCAGAGCTTACCTGCGTAATCCCCATTGATACCGTGACTTGGATTTTATTACCATGAAAGCGAGATAACTCACTTTGAAACTGTAGGCATCTTGCTAACATTTCAGTTCGGGTGCAGGGGGCTAAAAGCAAAACAAACTCATCGCCTCCAAAGCGGAACATGGCATCATGCTGGCTGAATACGGATTCCATCACCTTAACAAGATCAAGCAAAATCTCATCACCATAAAGGTGCCCATAGGTATCATTGATACTTTTAAATTTATCGATATCAAAAATACATAGCCAGTGACACTCAACCAACTCTTCACTCACGCTCGCCAATTGAAAAACATTTGAATCAGCGAGCTTTAAGCGACGCTCAAACGCCTTTCTATTAAGTAGTCCTGTCAGCTCATCGGTTTCACACTCAATGACAATCGAGAGAAAGTTCTCATAGACCTTAGCTAAGCCTTTGAGCAAATTGATGCTCACTTCAGTTAACTGGACTAGCTTGACCCATAGCACCTTAACCACGCACTCATTTAAGGTAATAGGAATCGCAATTTGAGCAGGTACAGCATCTTTGGAGTAGCAGGTAGACAGAGAGCTAACACATTTTACAAAACACGCTGAGCCTTGCTCTCTATCTGACAGTTCATCTTTATCAAAACTATGCTGATTCGCTGCAACAGTGAACTCTTTTGGGATCGCAATCTCCTCGAGTTCACGGTTTGCTATTTGAATATCAAATATCTTTACTGATATCGGGTCAACAAATTGCTCAACCGTAGAGATCAAACTTTTTGTTAGAGATTCCAGTTGCCGCTGCTCTGTTAACTGTACAAGGGAGTCTAAGATCACTTCGAGTTCTGTTCTCATTGAATATCCATACTCAATTTGAGATGAAGGTAATCGAAGTATAGTTATACCAATCGGTATAAGAAAGTGGTCAGTTCAGAGTTATTTTTGGCAGCTTAATTCAAGGCGAATGAGTGAGGGAATGGTGATCCCTTTCGAGCTTATTCAACACAGAAGTAGGCTGCCAAAAAAACTCCTAGAAGGCGAGTTTTAGCACTTCTGATGCTGCGTTAACGAGCTTAAACGTAGAATAACTATGTCTCTCACTCGTTGCCTTGTCTCACAAGCGCTAAACTCTCGCTGAATGGCCACATCTTTATATCGATTGGTATTAAAGGAATCTGCAGGTATAAAAAAGGCACTAATAAAATTAGTACCTTTTCATTTCAAACTTTGGTTGCCATGCTAGATTGAGCTAGATAATGCGGTCCTTGTTGAGCTTCTCACGTCGCTCCTCTTCCGCTGCCATTTTAGCTTTGCGATTATCACATGGATCGTCACAATCGCAGGCCTTATCGATACCTAAAGCGCCTAATCCACCACAACTTCCTGCAACAGCAGTACGCTTAACTAAGTAGCCAATCGACATTAAAAGAAAAAATAGCAACAGGACAACGAATGCTGCGATAAATGTACTCATCATATACTCCAACGGTGCAGTGAGGTGATTATATCACCTAAACACACAGATTAGTTAAGGCTATTTAACCTGCTCATACCAACCTATTTAAAATTACTGCTCAACAAAAGGTTTAAAAGCATCACTATAGAAAACCTCAAATCCATCATCCTGCTTTTCAATCAGCATAATAGCTAAGTTCTCTTGCTCAGCGAGTGCTAATGACTTCTCGGTTCCAAGTACCATCATTGCAGTAGCGTAGCCATCGGCAACCATGGACTGTTTATGTAAAACAGTGACAGAAGCGAGACGATGATCTATCGGATAGCCATCGCGTGGGTCGATAAGGTGAGAAAATTGTCTACCATCTTCTTCATAGTAATTACGATAATCACCAGAAGTTGCAATGGCATTATCGCCTGGCGCAATGACTTGCTGTATTTCACGGTCATCAACATCTGGCTGCTCTATAGCTACTCGCCAAGGCGCACCATCGATTTTATTGCCGTATACGCTCAGCTCTCCACCGATCTCAACTAAATACCCAGACACCTTGTACTTATCGAGTATGCCTGCCACCACATCAACACCGAAGCCTTTCGCGATTGAGGATAGGTCTACATACAGATCAGGGTTGGTCTTGCTGAGTTTGTTGCCAACGAGATGAAGATACTCAATACCCGTTTTTGCTTTGGCTTTTGCAATAATATCTTCACTTGGCACCTCAGTTGGGCGCTTATCAGGGCCAAAACCCCATAAGTTAACCAGAGGACCTAAAGTGATATCGAGTGCACCATCAGTCACTTCATACAGATGTAACCCCTCTTTGATCACAAAGGCCGTATCTTTAGAAACACTAATAGTCTCTTCGTGGCTCATAGAGTTAAAACGTGATAACTCAGAGTCAGGGCGGTAAGTCGACATCTGATCATTGACCTTCTCAAGTGCAAGATCGATTTCAGCTTGTAATAAACTCGCTTCAGGTAGCTGCTCACTCTGTACCACTTTGATGTGATAGGTTGTGCCCATTGTGTTACCAGAAAGCGAAATAATTTGTGCAGATTGACTACACCCAGAAACAAAAAAGGCTAGCCATACAAGGGCTAACCAGTTTACTAAGGTCTTATTCATTTTGACCTAAATCCTTATCACTATACTACTTTACGACACATTTAATAATCAGAGAGCAACCGGCTCTCTGACTAGACTAAATGACAACAATCACAAGATTCTAGCTGTATAGGAGGTGATTAGCCACCAAAGTCATCCAGAAGGATGTTTTCATCTTCGACACCAAGATCTTTAAGCATACCGATAACGGCAGCATTCATCATTGGTGGGCCACACATGTAAAATTCACAATCTTCTGGCGCATCGTGGTCACGTAAGTAGCTTTCATAAAGTACATTATGAATAAAGCCTGTCTTACCTTCCCAGTTGTCTTCAGGTTGTGGATCTGATAGCGCAACATGCCAATCAAAGTTCTCGTTATCAGCCGCTAGGCCATCGAAATCTTCAACATAGAACATCTCACGCTTAGAACGTGCACCGTACCAGAAGCTCATCTTACGATCTGTATTAAGACGCTTAAGCTGATCGAAGATGTGAGAACGCATTGGTGCCATACCTGCACCACCACCGACAAATACCATCTCATTATCAGTTTCTTTAGCGAAGAACTCACCAAATGGACCTGAGATTGTCACCTTATCACCCGCTTTTAGGCTGAAGATGTATGAAGACATCTTACCGCAAGGCAGTGTTAAGTTGCGTGGAGGCGGCGTTGCAATACGTACGTTCAACATGATGATACCTTCCTCTTCAGGATAGTTCGCCATTGAGTATGCACGGATTGTTTCATCTTCAACTTGAGACTCTAGCTTGAAGAAACCAAAATGCTCCCAGTCACCACGGTATTCTGCAGGAATATCATAATCTGCATATTTAACATGATGTACAGGCGCTTCAATCTGAATGTAACCACCAGCACGGAAAGGTACTGAATCACCATCAGGAATTTGAAGCTTAAGCTCTTTAATGAAAGTGGCTTTGTTATCATTTGAGATAACAGTACATTCCCACTTTTTAACACCAAAGATCTCTTCTTCTAGTTCGATCTCCATATCAGTTTTTACGTTTACCTGACATGATAAACGGCAGCCCTCACGAGCCTCACCTTTACTGATATGATCAAGCTCTGTTGGTAGAATATCCCCACCACCAGATTTCACGTGTACTTTACACTGACCACAAGTACCACCACCGCCACAAGCTGACGATACGAAAATACCGCTCTCAGCCAGTGCACCTAGTAGCTTGCCACCTGCTGCTAGCTTGATGCCTTTTTCAGGGTCATCATTGATACCAATTGTAATGTCACCGCTATTTACTAGCTTTGATTTGGCAAATAAAATTACAAGTACCAAACCTAAAACGATAGCTGTAAACATACTCACACCAAGGTAAACCTCGAGTGGAGTAGATTTAAGAATATCCATTAACTTATCCTTAAAAGTCCGAAACAGGAACCCGATGGGTCCCGTTTATAGGGACACACCAGAAAACGACATGAATCCAAGGGCCATCAAACCTGCTGTAACAAAGGTAATACCTAAGCCACGCAGTCCATCAGGCACATCAGCATATTTCAGCTTTTCACGGATACCAGCTAACAAGACAATAGCTAATGCAAAGCCAAGTCCTGAGCCCACACCAAATACCATACTTTCAACTAGGTTGTAGTCACGCTCAACCATGAAAGATACTGCACCAAAAATTGCACAGTTTACGGTGATAAGTGGTAGGAAGATCCCCAACGCGTTATATAACGGCGGGAAGAACTTATCCAGTACCATCTCAAGGATCTGTACGAGTGCTGCGATTACACCGATGAAGGTGATGAACTTCAAGAAGCTCAAATCAGCTTCAGGTGCACCAGCCCAAGCCAAAGCACCTGGAGCAAGTAGCCCTTGGTAGATGATCTGGTTTACGGGAACTGAAATAGCCAGAACCACAACTACTGCAATACCTAGTCCCATCGCCGTGGTCACTTTCTTAGAAACCGCTAGGAATGTACACATACCTAGGAAGAAAGAGAGTGCCATGTTTTCGATGAAAATAGAGCGAATTAGCAAACTAATATAATGTTCCATCGCGCTTACCCTTTTGCTTCTACTTGCTCTGGCTTAACCGTACGGATAATCCAGATAAGAGTACCGATTAAGAAGAACGCACTTGGTGGAAGCAACAACAGACCGTTTGGCTGGTACCAGCCACCGTCTGAAATTTTGCTCAAGATTTCAATACCAAATAGCGAACCATTACCGAAGAGTTCACGGACAAAACCAACTGACAATAGAATTGCACCGTAGCCTAAGCCATTACCGATACCATCCATAAAGCTCATCATTGGCGGTGTTTTCATCGCATAAGCTTCAGCACGACCCATTACGATACAGTTGGTAATAATCAAACCAACGAATACCGAAAGCTGTTTAGCTACATCGTAAGCGTAAGCTTGTAGCACTTGGTCTACCACAATCACAAGCGACGCAATAATCGTCATCTGTACGATAATACGTACACTACTTGGAATATGGTTACGAAGCATGGAGATGAATAGGTTTGAACAAGCACAAACAGCAGTCAGTGCAATAGTCATAACCAAGGCGGTTTCCATTTTACTGGTCACAGCAAGTGCACTACATACACCTAGTACCTGTAAGGCAATCGGGTTATTGCTAACAATTGGTCCCGATAGAACCTGCTTAAGTTCTTTAGCGTTAGCCATTAGCTCAGTCCTCCGTTACGAACTTTCTCGATGAAGTGAGCAAAACCTTCCTCACCTAACCAAAACTCAAGTGAGTTTTGAACACCGTTACCAGTCAGAGTTGCACCAGATAAGGCATCAACACCATGGTCACCGGCTGCTACAACAGGGTTTTTAGTCACACTGATTGCCAAGTTACCTTGGGCATCATATAACTTCTTACCATGCCACTTCGCCATCCACTGAGGATTTTGAACTTCACCACCTAAGCCTGGTGTTTCACCAGCACCGGTGAATGAGTAGTAAACTAGGCTCTGAATAGTATTCAGATCAGTTTCAACCGCTAAGAATGCATACATGGTTGACCAAAGACCGTAGCCCTTGATAGGTAAGATAAGCGTTTTAGCTTGACCTTGGTCATCATTAACTACATAAACGACAGCTGTGTTAGCTACACGTTTAACAGAAGCAATATCGTTTTGAGGCTTAAATGAATTAGCCACATCACGTGCTTCTTTATCTGCGTCAAATGAATCAGCATCGCCTTCAACCCAGTTACCTGTTTTCAGGTCAACGAGCTTAGCAACAACATACTTATCGTATGTAGAAAGCACTTCTGCCTTCGTCATTGCTACATCGCTTTCCTGCATCAAACCTGCAGCTTCAAGAATATATTTTTGCTTATCGAGCAGCTTATTCTCAATCTGGATAGGTCTTAGTAGTACTGCTGCAGTTGATACAAAAACTGAACAGATAAAACATAAACCAACAACGACAAAGAGTGTTCTGCCAAAGGAATCTTTATTACTAGCCACGTGCAATCCTCCGCTTGATATTTGCCTGAACAACAAAATGGTCAAATAGTGGAGCGAACAAGTTGGCGAATAGGATGGCCAACATCATACCTTCTGGGAATGCTGGGTTAATGACGCGAATAAATACCGCCATTGCACCAATCAAAATTCCATAACCCCATTTTGCCGAGTTTGTAAATGAAGCAGATACAGGATCTGTCGCCATAAACATCATACCGAAGGCAAAACCACCTAAAACAAGGTGCCAGTACCAAGGCATTGCAAACATTGGGTTAGTATCACTACCGATGAAGTTCAATAGGTAAGAGACTGCAATCATGCCCACCATTACACCGGCAATAATGCGCCATGATGCAATACGTGCGTACACAATAACCGCGCCACCTAACAAGATAGCTAAGGTTGAAACTTCACCTACAGAGCCAGGAATGAAACCTAGGAAGGCATCCCACCAGTCTTGGCTAAATCCATATTCAAGCGTACCTTGTGCCGCTTGGCTCAGTGCAGTTGCACCAGAGAAACCATCAGCAGCAACCCAAGTTGTGTCACCAGACATACTGAGTGGGTAAGCGAAGAATAGGAAAGCACGACCGGCTAACGCAGGGTTAAGGAAGTTACGGCCTGTGCCACCAAAGATCTCTTTAGCGACAACCACACCAAAGGTGATACCTAGTGCAACCATCCATAAAGGAATTGTTGCAGGTAGTGTCAATGCAAAGAGTACAGAGGTAACGAAGAAACCTTCGTTAACTTCATGGCCACGAACGGCAGCAAATAATACTTCCCAAATACCACCTACGGCGAAAGTCACCGCATAGATAGGTAGGAAGAAACAGGCGCCATACCAAAGTAAGGCTGGAATACCTGAGTTTGCCGTTAGCTCAGTACCAAACATACCGAACAGGCTAACCTGCCATACATCTGGTGTAGCAAAACCAGCTACAAGCGCATCTTGAGCTTGTAAACCGACGTTATACATACCGACAAACATAGCTGGGAATGTACATGCCCAAACCATGATCATCATACGCTTCAGGTCTAAGTTATCACGAACATGGGTTGCGCCCTTGTTCACGTGACCTGGTGTGTAAAAAACCGTATAAGCAGCTTCGAAAACAGCGTAAAACTTTTCGTATTTACCGCCCTTTTCAAACTGAGGTTCTACACTCTTAAATAACTCTTTCAAGCCCATTAGCCTTCCCTCACGATCGTATCTAAGCAGTCACGCAAGTATGTAGCATAGTCATACTTACCTGGACATACGAAAGTACACAGTGCCAAATCTTCTTCATCCAACTCAAGTGCGCCTAATGCAGCAGCACCATCAGTGTCGCCAGAAACTAGGTCTCTTAGTAACATAGTAGGAAGAATATCGAGAGGCATGACGCGCTCATAGTTACCAATAGGCACCATAGCTCGGTCTGAACCACCTGTACTTGTCGTCATCTTAAATAGACGAGAAGGTGACAAGTGACCCAAGAAAGCACGAGTGATAGAGAACTTTTCGGCACCAGGCATAGCCCAACCGATGAACTCTTGCTCACGTCCCTCTTCAAGTAGTGACACTTGCTGATGGAAACGACCTAAAAATGCGTGAGGTCCAGTCGCTGTACGTCCGCTCAATATTGAGCCTGATACAGTACGAACTTCGCCATCTAAGGTTTCGCCTGCTGTTAATTCAGCAGTTGAAGCACCTAAATGAGTACGAACCAATCTTGGCTTAGCCGCTTTAGGACCAGCAAGTGCTACCACGCGATGAGTGTTTAGCTCACCTGTAGTGAACAGCTGACCAATAGCGATCACATCTTGATAACCCACATGCCAAACAACTCGCTTCGCTGAAGCTGACATTAGGAAATGAATATGTGTACCAGCAAGACCCGCAGGGTGTGCACCTGCAAACTCTTCTACTTGTGCATTGGCAGCAGGAATATCAGCGCCTGGTGCTTTACACAAGTAAACTTTGCCTTCAGTTAATCTTGCAAGAACCTTAAGTCCATTAGCAAAATCATCTTTATGCTCACCAATAACCACTTCAGGGTTAGCAGCAAGAGGCTGAGTATCTATTGCGGTAACAAAAATGCCGGCAGCTGTTGAATCTACGGCTGGGGCTTTACTGAAAGGACGAGTTCGCAATGCTGTCCACAACCCTGATTCAATTAGGTTGTCTCTAACTAACTGCGAATCCAACGTATCTATTGCTGCTGCATCATACTTAGCAAAAGAGACAGATTCATCTCCCTCGACATCGATGACGACTGACTGCAGCACACGTTGTGCGCCCCGGTTGACTTCTGAAATTGTGCCACTGGCTAAAGCAGTATATTTAACACCAAGGTTCTTTTTATCTTCAAAGATAACCTGACCTTTTTTAACTTTATCACCCACTTTAATTTTCATAGTGGGACGTAAGCCAATATACTCTTCACCCAAAGTAGCTACACGTTTAATGGCTGGGCCATCATGGACAACTTGCTCTGGCCCGCCTGCTATAGGCAGGTCCAATCCTTTCTTTATTGTAATCATATCCACAAGCACTACGTTATGAAGGAAAGATAATGCGCCGCGTTCCTGCTTAGTACGACAGGTTTAAAACTAAACTCATATCAATGAGCTAGCGCTGATTTATCACGGAAATGCGATCATAATCACGCTGTTCGCGCGCATTTTACCGCAAATGTCACGGTATCGCCATGAAAATTGTGGGTGTTTCAATAGGAGAAGGGGGATTTTTAAATTATGGCTTAGATCACATTTTACTAGAATAATTTGATTCAGGGCATTCTAATGCAATTAACCGCCTTATCTAGCAAGGATATTCACATATTTCAATACCACAGATACATTAGTATTTATTTAAATAGCTAAAAAATAACACCTTTTTGACCGAACAGTTTTTAACCACTTTTTAACATCGACTTGCGCAATTTATGAGCACCACTTTCTATGGCTTTCACCTTAAAACAGCTTTTTTAACACATTGGGCCAGTTAAACACCTATTATGCCAAGACCTGTTTGAATCGCAGTATCAATATCAAATTTATAATGGCAATAAAAAAAGCGGCCGAAGCCGCTTCATAAATCAATAAGCAGTTTAGAGTCCTTTTAAGATCTCATCACTCAGCTTCAATTCATCGTTCTTATTCACACTAATCCCTGAAGCTATAATAGTACGTGCAATACTTTGAGCTTGCTCAAGCGAGTGCATGTCAAAAGTACCACACTGGTATTCATTCAATTCTGGGATTTGAGCCTGCTCAGCCACTTTCAACACATCGTTCATGGCTGCTAACCATGCTTCAGCAACCTCTGCTTCAGCTGGTGTACCGATTAAGCTCATATAAAAGCCTGTGCGACACCCCATTGGAGAAATATCAATGATCTCTACAGTCTCGCCATTTAAATGGTCACGCATAAAGCCAGCATAAAGGTGCTCTAAAGTATGGATGCCTCGTTCACTGAGGATATCTTTATTTGGTGCACAAAAACGCAGATCAAATACTGTAATAGTATCACCGCTTGGCGTCTTCATGGTTTTTGCAACACGTACAGCTGGAGCGTGCATACGGGTATGATCGACGGTAAAGCTATCTAATAATGGCATCTCTACTCTCCTGTTTGTTGGGCTTCATAGCAATAATACTTGAGCCATTTTTTGTTTTTCTCATTCTAACATATGCAGATGACACTATGACTTTGCTAGATAGTTCCAAAAAACATATATGAGTCTAAACAAGACTAGTACCTTGATAAACTTAGCTTTCAACATCTAAAATCATTGTCTCAAACGACTATATGCATCTTCTGAAATAAGATGATACTTTCTCACCCCTGCTTCATATGACATATAAGCTTCATAGACTTTTTGCATGGTTTTATCTTGCTTAGACTGCTCTTTAATCACCACTTTAGATACTTCAGCTAATTCCCTCATCACTTCATCGGGATATTGCTTGATCACCACATTATGCTCATTGATAAGCGACTCCAGCGCAGTAACATGACGGGTAGTATATTCATCCAGCATATCTTGATTTATGGCCCGAGCAGCAATTTTTACGATTGATTGCAGATCCGCAGGTAAAGTCGCGATAGCTTCCTTATTAATGAGGAACTCAAGTGTGGTTCCAGGTTCATGCCAGCCAGGGTAATAATAAAACTTGGCCGCCTTGTGTAGGCCGAAGGCTAAATCATTAAAAGGCCCTACCCATTCTGTAGCATCAATAGCGCCTGTTTGCAGTGCCGTGTACAACTCTCGCCCAGGTAATGTAACTGGCACGCCACCAACACGCTTTAACACCTCGCCGCCAAGACCTGGTAGACGCATTTTAAGCCCTTTGAGATCTTCCATGGAGTTAATCTCTTTATTAAACCAGCCCCCCATCTGCACCCCAGTATTACCCCCCGCAAGCGGCAATATACCAAAAGGCTCATAGACCTCCTCCCAAAGCGCCATGCCGCCACCATAATGTAACCAGCCATTCATCTCCTGGGCATTGAGACCAAATGGAATAGAAGTAAAGAATTGTGCAGCAGGCGTTTTACCTTTCCAATAATAAGCAGCGCTGTGTCCCATCTGAACGGTACCTTGGCTCACGGCATCAAACACTTCAAATGCAGGCATCAATTCACCAGCACCATATACTTTGATTTTAAGCCGCCCATTGGACATTTCATCGACAAGCTTCGCAAATCGCTCAGGCGCCATGCCAAGACCAGGAAAATTTTTCGGCCAAGAGGTTACTAATTTCCATTCAATTGCATCTGTCGCAGGCGTGATCTCAGTGCTGACCTGTTTCTCCTCCCCACCGCAGCCCAAGAGCAGCAAACCTGCTAATGAGAGTAAAAGTAGCGTTTGGTTTTTCATATCCTATTCCTTTATCTGACAATCAATAAACACTCTAATTTGTCTTACTCGTTGATTAATTCCTTTCTCGTTACGCCATATCCGATGCCTGACCCAATACCAGTGCAAACACCCTAACTTGTCTTACTCGTTGATTAATCCCTTTCTCGTTACGCCACATCCGATACCTGACCCAATACCAGTACAAACACCCTAACTTGTCTTACTCGTTGATTAATCCCTTTCTCGTTACGCCACACCCGATACCTGACCCAATACCAGTGCAAACACCCTAACTTGCCTTACTCGTTGATCAATTCCTTTCTCGTTACGCCACATCCGATACCTGACCCAATACCAGTGCAAACACCCTAACTTGTCTTACTCGTTGATTAATTCCTTTCTCGTTACGCCATATCCGATGCCTGACCTAATACCAGTGCAAACACCCTAACTTGTCTTACTCGTTGGCTAATACATAGACCTAGTTCCTAGAACCTAATACCTAACTACCTAACAAACTCAATGTTAAAACAAGCGCAACACTCCTCACCGATAGATAAGTTCAGGTAACCAGGTCACCAAAGACGGCCAGATACTCAACATAATCATTAGCACAAGCTGTATGACGACAAACGGGATCACCCCACGGTATATCTGACCACTGGTAACTAAGTCTTTAGTCACGCCCCTTAAATAAAACAGCGCAAAGCCAAATGGCGGAGTCAAAAAAGAGGTCTGTAAATTTACCGCGATCATAATGCCAAGCCAGATAGGATCTAAGCCCATGGTCAGTAAGATTGGCGCCACTAAAGGCACAACCACAAAAGTGATCTCAATAAAGTCGAGAATAAAGCCAAGAAGGAAGATCACTAACATAACCAACAAGGTTGCACCTATGACACCGCCAGGCATGCTATTAAAAAGCTGATGGATCAGCTCTTCCCCCCCCAAGCCTCGAAACACTAAAGAGAAAATTGAAGCACCGATCAAAATAAGGAACACCATTGAGGTAACCTTAGTGGTGTTAAGCATCACCTCTTTTAAAATAGCGAGTGACATCTGCCGTTTAACCATAGCGATAACGAGGGCACCAAAAGCCCCCACAGAGGCAGCTTCTGTTGGCGTTGCAACGCCAAATAAAATTGAGCCTAGTACCAAAAAGATAAGTAATAGTGGCGGAACCAATGCATTGATGACTTTTAAAATAAAGGCAAGATCCACTTTTCTTGACTCGGCAGGCATAGGAAACTGCTGCGGCTTAACTCTAATCAGTATTAAGGTATATAAGCAATAAAGTGCGAGTAACAACAGGCCAGGAAGTAGCGCGCCCGCAAAGAGGTCGCCCACAGAAACTGACTTAGGACTATACACGCCCATCTTTAACTGCGCCTGCTGATAGGCATTAGAGAGCACATCCCCTAGCAATACCAAAGCGATTGAGGGCGGAATGATCTGACCTAACGTGCCAGTCGCGCAGATAGCCCCTGCACTAAAAGCTGGATCGTAACCACGCTTTAACAGCGTTGGCAGCGACATCAACCCCATAGTCACAACAGTCGCACCGACGATACCGGTACTGGCCGCAAGCAACATACCCACAAAAAACACACTAAAAATTAAGCCACCACGAAGCTGGCCAAAGAGTTCAGCCATACTCGTGAGTAACTGCTCAGCCACTTTTGATTTTTCAAGCACAACCCCCATAAACACAAAAAGAGGCACCGCCATTAAAATAGGGTTGTTAATCACCCCAAATAACCTGTTAGGCAAGACGCCGAGTAAACTGCTATCGAAACTACCTAGCATCTCACCAACAAAAGCGAACATGAGCGAGACACCGGCTAACGTCAAGGCAACGGGGTAACCTAGCATCAGTACTAGGCAGACAATAATAAAGAGTAAAATGGCCATTATTGTTCAGCCCCACTGTTGCTATCATCTTCACTTTTATAAAGAGAAGGACCATCCCTATGAAGCAGAGCAAGGCCATGTTTTGTTAATTCAACAGCCCCCTGAAGCAATAGACTGACGACCAACAAGAGCAGTAGGCTCTTTTGCAAATAGACATAGGCTAGCCCACCGGCTTCAACGGATGTCTCCGCATACTTCCAGGAAGCTAATACATAGTCAAAACAGCTATAGGCAATAAATAGCGAAACGGGGAAAAGTAAAAACAGAGTACCGAGAAAGTCCACCCAGTGGCGATTACGAGAAGAAAAGTGCCGATAGAAGATATCAACCCGCACATGTCCATCATGCTTAAGCGTGTAGCCTGCAGCTAAGGTAAACACGGCTCCGTGCAGATAGAGAGCCGACTCTTGTAACGCCGTCGCCCCCGTATTGAACAGATAACGCAGCACCACAACGGCTAAGGTCATCAATACAATAAACAGGGTACACCAGCTAACACCTTTGCCTATTAACTCTGTTAATTTCTCTAGTTGACTCATCCATTCTCAACATAAAAAGCACGATTAACATATTGATAACAGAATTATGGGGATAGATAAACAAAAGCTTGAATTGCAAAAGAAGGATACTGACGAGGCAAGAAGAAAAGGCTTTGGAGCGGTAGGACGATAAAAGGCGCGGGCTGTATAGTCATAAAGGTTTTAAGCGTAAAAGCTTAAAACCTTATTTTGTAGACTTTAAATGCTAACCTTTACATTTAGGAGAGTCAGGCACGTTTGACTCTTCAGCCCACTCTTCTGGCGTGAAAGTATGCATAGATAAGGCATGTAACCCATTAGCAAACTCGTCACTCAGCGCTTCATTAACCGCTCTATGTCTGCCAATTAACCGCTTACCTTCAAATGATGCACTGGTAATAATCACCTTAAAGTGCGTTTCTGAATTAGGAGGCACATGATGGTTATGGCTCTCGTTAATCACTTCCAGATGACTTGGCGATAAGGCGGCGGTGAGTTTTTCGGTTATGAGCTGCTCTACTGACATAATAATTTTCTCAAACATGTAAAATGCGATGGCGGCAGATTACTTGCTCATCAATCAAAGGTCAACGTTCCTCCTCTTAAAGGCGATATCAAACGCGTTATATCGAACCACGTTGGAATATCGGATATTCCTAATATCATACAAGCTTCCGGTAAAGTACTCGACATAGTAACAACGACTAGTAACGGAAACACGATGAAAACTAAGCTACCAGCACTACTACTGCCTTTAGCGTTAGGAGCTTGTGGCTCAAGCTCATCAGATGAAGGCTCACTACCACCGCAAATGTCGCCTTCACCCGAAAACCCAATTTTTACAGCCCCTGCTAACCCTATTGAACATGAGAAGCCAATTAATCCAATTGAAGGTGAAATTCAGCAGCCGATTGAGGGTGACCCAGACCACCCAATTGAACGTGAGAAACCTAATAATCCACGTTATAAATGCGCCAATGACCACAGTTATGAGTTTGATGGACGCTACTATAATTTTTACTCAATAAAAGATGACTCACCATTTAATGCCTGTGATCAAAGCTCACTACAACAGGAGAAGGTGATTAGTTTGCGCACCAGCGACATAAGTAATGACATCTATGTAGTAAAACTTACATCAGGGATAAGTTTAAGCTATCTAAGCCTTGAGCAAGGGTTCTCTGAAGTGGAGATCATCAGTTTTACTCGCTATTTAATTGATGGAGAGGATGAGTCTGAAGGAGCTCGTAGTGTAGAGAAAAATGTCTGGAGCTATACCCATTTCCATAATGAGGAGATGAAGTATCTCTGCAAATATATGGAACACAGATTCGAAACCGAAGATGCAACAAAAACTGAAATCACCAAGATAGAAGAAACTGAATGTTTCATCACTGAAGATAATATCGACTATAACCCTTTTAACGCTGAGTACACTTTAATGCAATCTATGACATTTTTCAGACAAAAGGCAGACATGGAGCTTCTGCTTCAGGAGTCAATCTAATTTGAGTAACAAGTGGTGCGAGCGCATCACTTGTTTCAATACAGAACAAAAAAAGGTTATAAATAGATCATAAAACATCTTTTACTAAAGGCACCTATGAAGCAGTTAAACCTCAATGCTTTAACCGTATTTCTCACCCTATACCATTCAGGTTCAACCCAAAAAGCAGCCCTAAAGCTTGCACGTTCGCAGTCTTATGTCTCCAAAGTATTAGCGCATTTACGAGAGGAGCTTGATGATCCACTTTTTATTAGAACCTCCTCAGGGCTCGAACCGACAAGCTACGCTAAAGTTATCGCACCCAAAATCAAAGAAGCCATGGAGATGATGCGATTTGCAATTGAACCAGAGAGCTTTAACCCACTAGAAATTGATAAAATCACCATTCATTTGGCTGCCCCTTTTATCGTTCCAATCGGTAAACAACTCATTCAAACGATTAGAAGTCACACCCCAGCAGTTATCGAGTTAAGGGAATGGACGCCGCACTCAGAAGCATTGCTTAATGAAGAGCTGGTAGATTTAGGTGTTCACGCACTGCAAGAGAGGCCCCAAAGTATCTATCAGCGTAAAATCATGTCAGTTAGTGGCCAGTATATAGGAAATAGAAAAGGGGAATTCGTTAAAACCATTGTAGATAATTACAATGAAAACAAAAGTATCTATCAACAGATGGACACAGACATAAAACCCGGAATAGTGATCGATAATTACTACCTGCTTGAGCAATTAATGGATGAACATTACAGCTATAGCTTTGCAAATGATGATAATAAAACCAACACACCTACAGATGTTGCCGTAATATGCAAAGCCGCAAGACGCAATTCACCTAAAGTTCAATGGCTGATGAATATTTGTACCCCAGTCATTAAGCAAACCACATGGTAACTCGCCCTCACCTGATAGAGTAAATTGTAATACCCGCCCTAATCAGCGATTAAAAAAACCGGGAATAATCTGCCTAAAGGTATAGTTAATTCTTGGCTCTGTTACTTTCATCCGCTTAGGCAACGCATGCTCCCACTCCTCTTGCATCGGCCAATGCATAATCAAGAGGTCCCCAGATTTTAGCGAAAATGTTATCTTCTCTTGAGTCTGTTTATGCCTAACTACAAAGTCTCTAGCTGCACCAAGTGTCAGTGATGCAATATCACTACCGGTTACGAACTCTGGCTCATTATCACAGTGCCAGCCCATGGACTCCGTCCCGTCGCCATAATGGTTAACTAAGACGCCATTAGATAACAAATTAAAATCGCGCTGCAGTTTTTGCCTTAACCTGTTGGCATACTTGGGCCACTGCTGAGCCTTTACCAATAAGCCTGAATAAAATGTGTCGCAGTTGCTGTCAGCAAACCAAGCTTGGGATCTTGGAATTTTATGTCGCCTACCATACACAGCAATTTCTGGCGATTCGAATGGGTAACGAGCAGCCTCCTTAAGTAAAGCTTGTTGCTGCTCAAAGTTAAGGTAGCCAGATATTAGCGTTACAGGAACGCCTAAGCATTTAACATCAACTGACTGTTCATGAATGTGTAAGCTTTCTTCACTCAACTCACCAAAGCCTTCTAAACCTAAGCTCTCTTGTTTCATATCCTCGCTACTCATAAAGCCATCACTCAAAGAAGCACAACATTTTCCAAGCGACACTCACAGGACATATATTATACCAATCAGTATAAGAAAGTGATCAACTCAGAACTATTTTTGGCAAACTCACTCGAGGCGAATAAATGATGCAATGGTGATCCCTTGTGATCTTGTTCAACGAAGAAATAGGTAGCCAAAAAAGTTCCCAAGGGCGAGTTTTAACGGTTTTTATGCGCTGTTAACGAACTTGAACCTAGAGCAACTATGCCCTTCATTCGCTGCCTTACCTCAGAAGCGCTAGACTCCCGCTGAGCGATCACACCTTTATACTGATTGATATTATACTGATTGGTATTGAACACTAAATCTGCGATAATGCGCGCCCTCATTTTATTGGCGAAGTTTGACTTATGACAACTCATTTTTCAGTAGCGGATATCGAACTTGAATTACAGCGATATCCTAGCAATCAGGAATCAAATTTACAGGCATGGGATGCTGCAGATGAACACCTGATTAAGCACCTCTGTGAAATTGAACAATCTGCAATCAGCACAGCCATCATCAATGATAACTTTGGTGCATTAACGGCAAGTCTCATCTCTATCGATAAAGATTGGCCACTGTGCGTTGAGACTGATGCTAAAACAAGCCTATTAGGCGCGCAGCAAAACTTAGCAGCAAACCAAATCGCTAGTGATAAGATTCGTTGGTTTAACAGCCGAGAGGTGATGCCAACATCCCTTGAGTTAGTGCTAATGAAGCTGCCTAAAAACCTGACCTATTTCGCCCACCAGCTTAAGCGGTTATCTCAGGTGTTACCTGAAGGCACTCAAGTTCTGATAGGTGCCAAAGCCAAATCGATTAATAAGTCTCTATTAGAAGTGTTGGCTAAAAACTTAGGCCCCGCCAGTGCGAGCTTAACGTGGAAGAAAACCCGAGTCATCACCTGTATCAGTGATGGCAAGGCACGTTCGCTGCCCAAAGAAGTTCTTTGGTCTATTCCTGAGCTTAAACTAGATATTAGCAATCTAAGTAATGTGTTTGCCGCTAACAAGTTAGATATCGGTGCACGTATCATGATAGACAATATGCCTAAGGGTGACTTTAAGTCTATTATCGACTTAGGTTGTGGCAATGGTGTCTTAGGCTTACATGCCAAACAATTGTTTCCTAAAGCCTATGTCCACTTTGTCGATGACTCTGAGATGGCGATAGCATCAGCCAAGCAGAACTGGGCCCTCAACAAATTAGATACTGAAGGCTTATCAGGTGAGCAAGCCACCTTCGGCTGGGACGACTGTTTGACTCACCTTAGTGACGGCGTTCGCCCAGATTTGATACTGTGTAACCCCCCTTTTCACCAAGGTGAAGCCATTACCGATCACATCGCTTGGCAGATGTTCTTACAGTCTTGGCGCGCCCTGAAAAATGGCGGTATTTTACATGTCGTCGGTAACCGACACTTGGCCTACCATATTAAACTGCAACGCATCTTTAAAAACTGCACTACGGTAGAGTCCAACGGCAAATTTGTTATCTTACAGGCACAAAAAATCAGCAAAAAAGCTGAGCCATTTGAGGCTCAAGGCTCTGACTTGAACAATGACGCTAGTGACACTCAAGCTGATGAACCACATCCACAGAGTGGGCTTTATGGCGCAAGGAAGTAACTTGCTCGATAGCAAGTTACAACTCTCTTTTTAAATAGGGTTCATTGGACTGACGTTGTATTTGTTAGTCTGCTATAAACCCTAGCTGTATTGATATCAACCGCCGGACAGGCGGTAGGTTACATAAAAGACAAAACCTTCAAGCATAAATACCAATATCAAAACAGCTCAATGAGCCCAGCAAAAATGTAATCAGCCTTCATTCGAAGGCTAAACTAAAATTGATAACTCACACCGATACTGAAATTTTGTACGATAAGCTCTTGGATTGGCACGTACTGGTATTCTAGGTTAAGGCCTACACCTGATTGAAAGCGTATCCCCCAACCTACTGCGCCATAGAAATCTGTGCCGTCTGTTTCAATACTCTCTGTAGTACCGCTACCAAAAACACCTGAAACATCATAGTTAAGCTGATTGGCACTAGCCCCTAGCTTGGCATATAAGCTATTACTTGCAGACAGTGGCACTTGAGCATAAACAGCCGCACGCACTCCTTTATAACTGATATTATCCACGGTGGAGAAAAAGCTGGTAAATACACTCGCGACGCCGCCACTGCCGCTGAACACACTCCCCTCTAAACCGAAGTTATCATTGAGCATATATCTATAATAAACATCTATGCCAACGCTATCTCCACCACCGTATTCCTCACCATTAGCTGCTTCAAAATCTTGACCACCATAACCAACATTACCACCAATAATATGATTCGACTCTCCAGCCAACGCGCTAAAACTCAACATAGATGTGAGTACTATCGATAACAACTTCATTAAAAATCCCTTTTCCTTAAATAGAGGCCACGTGCCTGTATAAGCGACGTGGATCAGACGGTTCTACTCAGCAAGTGCCAATAACGGCACCAAGCCAAGTGGAGGGATAATAATTCAAGGGGTGGGATAACAACCGTGATCTAAGTCACACTCGCCCGTCTTGCGTAACCTAACAACGAAATAGGTATCAAGGATAAGAGCGTAAATGTCGAAATATCTATATGCATTCGAACATTACGTTTAGACAAATCTCGCTAAAACAAGATTCTGAAATGCCATCAAAGTGAAAAGTGCATGCCCAGCACTAGGAAGCTATTGGTAATTGATAATTGATAAGTAATAAGGAAAAATGAAAGCGAACTCCCCCATACCAGTTCAGCTAATTACTAGCGCAAAAAATACAGTCAGCCTTCAATGAAAAGCGCTTACCAACGGGCAAAGTGATCTTCGGTTAACCCGAGTACATTATGTAGATGATGTTTTTTACCAAAGTTATCGGTGACATGGCCAGAGTACTCACCGATATATTGTCGGAAGTTACTTTTAAGGAAGATAAGGTTGAGCTTCTCTGAGCGGCAGTTTCTTGGCTGAAAGCTTAACTCTAAATTGCCATCATATGAAAATATTCGCCAAGCAGAAGCGCTGTTATTGGCTCTATCATTGGCTCTGTCATTGTAATGACCTGAATTTCGCTCAAATTCAAACTGCACAGGACCTAAGAGGTGGCGCTCGCCATTGATCCAAAACACATTCTCACAAGCACCCGTTTCATTTACACCAGCAGCCAGGTTAAGCCCCATGATCCCATCGGGAGTGTGGGCATTAATACTCGCCCAGCGCCAACTGGTTTCCCTGCGCATGTAGCCAGCAGAGAAATCATAACCCGCTAAAGCATGGTTTAACGGTTGAGGCTCGCCATGAACCGTCAACGTACCTTTTGGCTTTAATCCATTGTGCTTCTGCGTATAAGTCCAGCCGCTATAGCCTGTTGGCGAGCAAAGTGCGATAGGTAAACTTAAAGGTAATGCTTCAAGCTCAAGCTCTGCATCAATGGTTTTAGTTGAGATGAATAGATGCCATATACCTTCAACTAGATTAAACCTGATCTGGCCTTTACCGCTGCTGATCTGGCCAACGCCTGACATAGGAGAAGGGGTTAATTGATAGCCGAGCCCCAAAGGCTTGAGCCAACTTGTCTCAGTTATCCTATTTTTACTGATGTCATAAAGATAACAAAATGCACTGCCGACATAGCGAATATCAGCAATAGCGACACCTATGATGTATCTGGGCGTCGTTAAACTGACAAACTGGAACTGCTTAAAGTCAAAGTGCCTGCCCATTACGGAAGCAGGCTTATCCATCTCATTGAAATAGTTAAACTCTGAAAGCGAGAGCTCAGCAACCGGACCATCAAAATAGCCATAACTTGGGCGACCGTGCTCATCAATCAGCGAGCTTGGTGCCTCCATGGTAATAATTTGAGCTGTTTTGGTTTGCTCTGTGCTCATTAACCCTTTCCAGTTTCATCATCGAATTTTTACTCTAACCTGATAAGGGCTATTTTAAAAGTATCAAGACGCTATATGGATACGTGGAAAGCAAACGCCAAAAGCGCTATTAAAATGCGTAGTTAACACCAACATTGTAACTTTTTAATGTTAAATTGCTCATTGGCACATGCTGATACTCGGCATTCAAACCTAAGCCATTTTGGAACCTAAACTCCCAGCCGATAGCGCCGTAGAAGCCATTATCCGTTTCGCTCACGCTGACCCTGTCTTTATCTTGGCTAATATCATAATTAATCCATTGATACGCTGCGCCCGCTTTGGCATACAGACTATTACTGGCACTTAAAGGCAGCTTTCCATAGGCCGTAGTGCGTACGCCACGATAGCTGAGTCCTTTAACATCATGCCAGATATCCGAAAAGATACTAAAAGCACCACCAGAGCCAGACATACCACCGACTTCAACACCAAAGTGTTCATTAATCATGTATCGATAGTAGATATCAGCGGTAATGCTATCGCTGAAGTTAGCACTGCCATGCTCTTTTGTTTCAAAATCATGGAAACCATAACCTAAGGTTCCCCCAATATAGTGATTAGATTCTATGGGTTGAGCTTGGATTGACTGACTCAGAAGTAATAAAGGTGCAGTAAGAATAAGCGGGAGAGAAAGCAATTTATACATTGTGGGGCCTAAAGGTGAATCGATAAAACTAATGGCAGCATATTAGCAAAGCTAGCTGTATTAGAGCTTAACGAAAACAGCGCCAGACTTGCTGTGGAATCGCAAACTAATTCTGGTATGCTGATACCACCTAACTTTTGCTCTAACGAAAAAAGAAAATCATCAAAATGAAACGTCTCTTTCTACTGATAACCGCATCTATTTTTCTGTCGGCTTGTGCGAGTCAAACACCAAGTCATATAGCCATACACCCACAAGTGCCTGAAGTTCAAAAACAAAGCCATTCGCGCCAAACGCTAGCGATTGAGACCATAGATACACGCTCAGCAAACTTCATTGTGCGATTTAGTAATAATGATAATGCAGCAAGACTTGTCAGCCCCTCTGAAGCACCAAGAAAACAGTTAGATGAGCTGTTTCGTCAAGGGTTTACCCAAGCTGGCTATCAGGTAGATCCAAGCTCAGTCAACCATATGCAGTTCCAACTAGAGCAACTACTAACAGATGTTGATGAATCAACCTTTGGCTTTGAAGCTAGAAGTAATATCATCATTAACGTCATCGCAAAAAACAGTAACCAAGAACTCACGAAACGATACTCTGCACGTGGCACATTATCTGGCCCATTCAGCGCAGACTTTGCGACCTTAGAGCTTGAAATAAACAAACTATTTGGGCAGCTAACCGCAGATATTCTTAATGACCCAGAACTGAATAGCTTTATTCAACAGTAATCATTCATAACTGCTATTAATGTCAAATAAAATAAACAGGGAAGCCTTATGTTCCATAGATTTAGCGCACTAATTTTACTGGTATTAATCACTTGTATGAGCCCAATAGCTTCAGCTATCGACATTCAAGAAAATACCCTTTACCCACAGGTTGAACTCGACACCAGTATGGGCAAAATCGTCGTTGAACTCGATAGAACACGAGCGCCGATCACGGTCGATAATTTTCTGACTTATGTGGTAAAAGGTCATTACGACAATACGCTTTTTCATCGAGTCATTGCTGACTTCGTTGTCCAAGGTGGTGGGTTAGATCTCAAGCAAGAGGAGAAGCCCTATGACGCTCCTATTGTTAACGAGTCTGGTAACGGCCTATCCAATGCACCAGGCACTATCGCTATGGCAAGAGACAATGACCCTCATTCTGCCACCAGCCAGTTTTACTTCAATGTCGGAGACAATGAAAGATTAGATCCCTCTTCAAGGCGATGGGGATACGCCGTTTTTGGTGAGATAACTGAAGGTGAGGAGGTGCTCGCGGCAATGGCACTTGTTGCAACCGAACATAACAGTAAACTTGATTGGCCAGACTTCCCCGTCGAAGACATTATTCTAAAAAAAGCAACATTACTGCCAAGAAAATAGGGATACGCTTAGGCGTGAAAAATGCCTAACCAATTAATAAATGTAATGAAATATTTTGGAATTCAAATTTGTTCAAAATAATTCACAAATATTGTTCAGAGTTCAATTTTTAGTCCTATACTGATTAGGTTGTAATAAGGAGGCGATTTGATGACCCCAAATGAGTTCATCGATAATAAAGCGCCCCAGTTGGCCCAATATGGAAAAGCGTTTTTGAGCAATCAACTCGATTTTAATGAGGTTCAACTATACCTATGGGACACCCTAGAAGAGTGGCAACAGTTCAATCATCAGGGTGACGCGCAGTCAGATATGGAGAAAGTGTTTTGGCACCTACTGCATGCCTTTGACAAGTGGCCTGATTGGATGATCCGCGGCAATCATTACCTGCGTAAGCAAGTAGATGAGTGTTGTGATTACCTTAATCTTGGTGGCCAAATGCCAAATGGCTGTGTTGGGAGCAGACCTAACTCCTAGTTTTAAAATACTTGAAAAGTAACTGTAAAAACCAAGCCCAAACATCGTGTTTGGGCTTTTTTATGTCCATTTTAAAACAGCAGAGTTTTCATCGTTGAAAATTAAGTACTTAAAATTAATTTACTTAAACTAACTGTCTATAGTCATTCGCTTAGATACATATTAAGCTAGGGCTAACATCAATCAGAATACTTCGCATGTCATCAGCCACTCTTTCTCGAACTGAACGCATTAAAGATGCTCTATCTATCTACATGCATAAGCGTGTACTCGTACTGTTACTACTAGGATTCTCAGCAGGCCTTCCTTTGATGTTGGTGTTTTCCACCCTTTCTTTCTGGCTTAGAGAAGCGGGGATAGATAGGACAGCTATCGGTTATTTTAGCTGGATAGCACTCGCCTATGGTTTCAAGTGGGCATGGTCACCGCTGGTAGATAGATTGTCATTGCCGATTTTTACCCGACTTTTAGGTAGGCGTCGAGGCTGGATGCTGTTTGCACAGCTACTGCTCGTTGGTGCCATTTTGGGAATGTCGTTTAGCGATCCGGTAAAAGATCTTGAACGGTTAGCGCTGTTTGCCTTGATGGTTGCCTTCGCTTCCGCCACTCAAGATATTGTTATCGATGCATTTCGAATAGAGTCTGCCGAGGAGAAGATGCAAGCTGCGCTTGCTGCTGCATACCAAGTTGGCTACCGAAGTGCCATGATCGTTGCTACCGCTGGTGCGTTAACGATTGCGGCTTGGGTTGATCCTGGCAACAACGAATACAATTTAGTCTCTTGGCAGGTCGCTTACCTCATTATGGCAGGGCTTATGTCAGTCGGTATTCTCACCACCCTTTTCAGTAAGGAGCCAAAAGTTGAAACCAAGCAAGCTGATAACCAAGAGACCCAACTAAGAGAAGAGCTCAATCAACGCTACCCCAAAATCGTAGCAGGCACATTATCTTGGCTATACACAGCCAGTGTTTTGCCATTTCTCGACTTCTTTAAGCGTTATGGCAAGAATGCCTTACTCATATTAATGCTGATCTCCTGTTACCGGATCTCAGATATCGTCATGGGAATTATGGCCAACGTATTTTACGTTGATATGGGATTTGCTAAAGAGGAAATAGCTGCAATAAGTAAGATCTACGGTCTGATTATGACATTAGTAGGAGCCGGTTTCGGCGGCTTGCTGCTGGCTCGCTACGGCACCATGAAGATACTATTTCTCGGCGCGTTACTCGTGGCAGTAACTAACCTACTCTTTGCTTGGCAAGCAGTCATAGGTTATAGCGTGCCATTTTTAACTTTAGCCATCTCAGTTGATAATTTCAGTGCAGGTATCGCAACAGCGGCCTTTATCGCTTATCTATCGAGTCTTACAAGCTCTGGATATAGCGCCACCCAGTACGCCCTGCTCTCATCCATTATGTTACTTTTCCCTAAGTTTATTGCAGGTTTCTCTGGTGCCTATGTGGACACCTTCGGTTATGTAAACTTCTTTATCGCCGCCAGTCTGATCGGTTTTCCTGTATTGATTTTGGTCTATATCGTCGACAAACGTACCCGCCATGAACATAATAACGAACTATCAGCCACTCACTCTAATAGCCCTAAACCTGAGGCATAACAGGTAGATTTATTTTCATGCAGATGGCCCCGAAGTGGGGCTATCTGCATGAAAATCTCTATTGAACTGAATTACTGGCTGTTTTGAAGTGACTTATTAACTCATGAACTTATTCACCGATAAAACTGAACCTACTAATTAACTAAAACACAAAGTTGTTCCACTAGGTAATTCGTTAATGGGTCACTTTATTAACCTAGTCTCAATGCCGCTTGGTAAGCTGTGCGGCTTTGCCCCCTTTCTAGGTATTTCTTGGTTTCAACGCGTTGTTTTAATAGTCCTCGTTTATCGGCTATTTCCAGCATGACCGTCATCATAATATCTGCCGCACTAAACTCACTGCCTGCAAAATAAGGCCTAACGGTTAATGTAGATTCAATATAAGAGAGGTCGAGTTCTATTTCCTTAGCGATATACGCATCCATGACCTGATTGCCATCCCTGTCTTCCATCTCCATAAATAAAGAGGTAATAACAGGTAAGCTTAGAGAGCCTTCTGCAAAATGTAGCCACTCTAAGAATTGGTAATACTCGATAGTATTAGCTCCAGGACGGAGTCTGTTCTGAGGAGCATTGTCTAAGATATACTCCATCACGGCTCCTGACTCACATAATGTTATAGCACCGTCAACAATGACCGGAGCCTTTGCTAATGGGTGAATACTCTTTAAGCTGTCTGGCGCTAATTGTGTCTTTTCATCTCGTTGATGCTTTACTAATTCGTAAGGTATCCGCAACTCCTCAAGTAACCATATTACCCGTCTAGAGCGAGAGGCATTTAAATGATGAACAGTGATCATGTACAACTCTCCTATTTAGCTAAAGTTATCCGGCCCAATACGAACCACCAGTTTGCCGAAATTCTTACCTTCCAACAGCCCAATAAATGACGATACGGTAGATTCAAGGCCTTCGACCCTATGCTCTTTATACTGAACCCTTCCTTCAGCAAGCCAGTGGCTCATAGCTTCGCTAAATTCACTATAACGGTGCCCATAATCATCAAATACTATAAAGCCCTGCATTTTTATTCGCTTAACTAATAAGCTGCCCATCAAGGCCGACATTCGATCAGGCCCATCTGGCAATTCAGTCGCATTATATTGCGAGATAAGACCACACAAAGGTATACGTGCACTTGGGTTTAAAAGCGGTAAAACAGCGTCAAACACTTTACCACCAACATTTTCAAAATAGACGTCGATCCCATCAACGCACACTTCAGCTAGCTGCTCAGCCAATTCATCAGAGCGATGATCTAAACACGCATCAAAACCTAAGGTTTCTAAGGCGTACTGGCATTTTTCAGCACCACCGGCTATCCCGATAACCTTACACCCTTTTATTTTAGCAATTTGGCCAACCAAACTCCCAACAGCTCCCGTAGCTGCTGCGACTACGACGGTTTCGCCAGTTTTTGGCTGACCTATGTCTAGTAGCCCCATATAAGCGGTTAGTCCAGGCATGCCTAAAATACCTAATGCATAGGATGGGTTGGCAAGATGACTATCTAACTTAAGTAAACCTATGCCATTCGATATGCTGTAATCTTGCCATCCACCAAAAGAAACAACCCAATCTCCTTGCTGGTAATCTGCATGATTTGACTCTTCTACACGACAAACACTTCCACCAACCATAACGCCGTTTAACGCCACAGGATCTGCATAGGACTTAGCATCATTCATCCTCCCTCTCATATAAGGGTCAAGTGAAAGATATACTGTACGCAACAAAACTTCTCCAGACCTAGGCTTTGGTATATCTGATAGTACAGTTTTAAAGTTTTCCTCTGTCGGCGCACCAAAGGGGCGTGAGGCCAACAGTATTTGACGGTTTATATTTTGAGTCTGGCTCATAACGAATACCTATTCCTTTATTTATAATACGTTTAATGAAACCTGAATATTGCCCCGAGTTGCATTAGAGTACGGACAAACAAGGTGCGCTTTTTCGACCAAAGCCTTAGCGGTATTTTTATCTATATTCCCCAAATAAATACTCAGTTCTGCAGCAATCCCAAAGCCATGAGTAATGGGTCCAATCGATACCTTGGCATTAACATAACTGTCTTCAGGAAGCTTTATTTTCTCCTGAGCCATCACGACTTTTAACGCACCGATAAAACAGGCGGAATAACCCGCTGCAAACAACTGCTCTGGGTTGGTTCCTTCCCCGCCTATGCCACCTAATCCTTTAGGCGTCGATAATGTGATGGCTAAATTGCCATCATCTGACTTAGCAGAACCATCTCGACCACCATGAGTGGTTACATCTGCGGTATAAAGTACTTTATTTAACTCATTCATTTTCAGTTTCTCCTAGACCTAAAAGCTAAAGCTGGCCCATTAACATTCATCAATACACTTAAGACGTTTATCGTTAACCTCTGCCACTCTTATGCCGTTATAGCACTCAATAACTTTTGCGCCGCTAATGTTGAGCTTGCTGGGTTTTGCCCTGAAATGATCAATGAGTCTTGCACTGCAAAGGCTTGCCAGTCATCAACTTTATGGAAGTCCGCGCCACGTTTAATCAATTCATCTTCGAGTAAAAATGGCACGATATCGGTTAACTGCACGGCTTCTTCTTCGCTGTTAGTAAACCCAGAAACCGCTTTACCTTTGATTACATACTCACCGTCTTGGTCTTTAACATTGAGTATCGCAGCTGTCGCATGGCAAACAGTAGCAACGGGTTTATCGGCTGCAAGAAAACTTTGGATTAACTGAATCGAATACTCATTGTCAGTTAAGTCCCATAGCGGACCGTGCCCGCCTGGATAAAAAACAGCGTCAAAATCTTCCGCATTAATATCAGATAAAACACGGGTACTATTAATAAGGCTCTGGGTCTCATCATCAGCGTAATATCTAGCTGTTGCAGGGGTTTGAAAATCTTCTAATTCACTTTTAGGATCGATTGGTGCCAGTCCACCCAATGGAGAAGCTAAAGTTACCGTGATACCAGCATCTTTGAATGTGTAATAGGGTGCAGCAAACTCTTCTACCCAAAAACCGGTTTTCTCTCCGGTATTCCCTAAATCTGCATGTGACGTTAGCACCATTAATATTTTCTTAGTATTCATTCTAGACCTTCATTGTTTCAATTTATAACAAGGGGGGGTTATTTGAAATCTAGTTTACCCCTAGCTCACAGCCCATACAATGCAGATAAAATGAACTTCATTGTATCAACTAGTGATACAATGAACTTTACAAACAGGGAGAGCTGAGCTGTGAATATTTCATTTGAACAACTAAAAAGTATGGTGGTTTTTGCACAAGTTATTGAACAAGGTTCATTAAGTGCCGCAGCCAAGCGTATAGGCTTATCCCGTGCTGTTGTCAGCTACCATATAAAAAAACTAGAAGCCCACTTAGGGATAAAACTGCTTAATCGCTCTACACGGACGATTTCACTGACTGAGGCGGGTAGAGAATATTACCAACACTGCCGCGTTATTGCTGAGCAAGCATCTGCCGCTAACCAACAAATCGAGAACCTAAAGCATGAGCCTGTAGGCATATTAAAAATTACTTGCCCGGTCAATGTAGGCCTACAGACCATAGTTCCTGCTCTCAACGAGTTTCGTACCTTATATCCAAAAATTGAACTCGATATCATGCTGACTGATGAAGTCGTAGATATCATGAAAGAAGGTATTGATTTAGCGATTCGAGGTGCGCCACTACCAGACTCAGGGCTACAAGCCACAAAGCTATCGACGCTAACAACTTGCCTTTGTGGCTCTCCGTCGTATTTTGAAAAATTCGGTATTCCCAAGCATCCATCTGAATTAAATAAACATCAATGGGTAATATATAAGCTCACATCCGGAACAATTGAATTAACCAAAGGCACACGATCTTTCAGTATCGAAGTAAAAGGTACACTTCAGACTAATAATGCAGCAGCGAGAACAGCCTTTGTCGAAGGCGGTCACGGCTTAGCTAAAATTCCCATGTACGATGCCGAACCAAAAATTAAACAAGGAAGCTTAGTCTCTGTACTAGATGAGTATTCGCTGAAAGATATTCACGTATATGGTGTTTTTCCACCAGGCAGTGCTGAGTCCAAAAAACTACGTTTACTGATCGATTTCTTGAAAGGGTATTTCATCAAGCCACGCCTGATTTAACATTATTAACGGATCCTCACTAACACTATTATTCAGGTGTACGATTGGTGTAATAGGAATATTGGCGTTCATGTAACACCAAGCAGTGGAAAAAGAGCGATTCAGAGTAGGTTTTGGCAAAATAATTCGAGGCGAATCTCTGATGGAATGGTTATTTCCTTATGAGACTATTCTACGACGAAATCGGCAGCTAAAAGACGTGGTAAAAATAACTAATTAATGATAAAAAACCAACAGTATTAACAGGCTTCATTCTACGAGTTGATAAATAACTCTATAACCAGCTGAAAAACTTAACTTTAATATTTTGACTCAGTTATTGCTATTTAACATTTTTATAAATATACCGAGATTCAAGGAAAGAATATGGAAATCAGTCAAGTTCTAATCGTCGCTATTGTTTTCTTCGCCATATTTGGTGCAGACTTTTTCAAATATCGTTTACGAATGAAACAACTTGAAGCAAAAATAGATTCTAGTGATAAAATGAAGCTTATTGACGAAGTAGAAAGTGTTAAGCATCGACTTGTAGTATTAGAGAAAATCATTACAGATAAAGGTTATGAAGTCAGTGAAGAGATAGATAGACTAAAGAGTTAACTTAAAAACCATTGGGCACCAGCGTTAGCTGGTGCGACTAAAAAATCAATCTCTAAAGTTATTAAACTGAAATGGCTGACCTAGGTCTGATTCACGTGCCAGTGCCATCACAGCTTGCAAGTCATCGCGCTTCTTGCCTGTGACACGCACTGAGTCTCCTTGAATTGCAGACTGCACTTTGAGCTTGCTGTCTTTAATCTTTTTGACTAGTTTCTTAGCTATTAGGCTTTCGATGCCCTCTTTGAATCTGACTTTTAACGAAAAAGTTTTGCCGCTGTGAACAGCTTTCTCATCAACATCCATTGATGCAGGATCAACTTTACGTTTGCTCATCTGCATACGTAAAATATCCACCAGCTGCTGACACTGGAAGTCATCTTCAGCAGACAAAGTCACCACGTGATCTTTATACTCTATGCTCGCTTCTTTCCCACGAAAGTCAAAGCGTGACTTCAACTCACGTACCGAGTTATCTACTGCATTACGTAGTTCCACTTCGTCAACTTCTGAAACTATATCCATTGATGGCATTACAAGTGTCCTATTCACATTTGTTAGTGGCACTAGTTTACCGTATTTATTTTTACTATGCAGTTAGAGTTCCACTTACGAGCCTATTATGATCGGCAGAATTAATTCGGCTTAATAGGCCCTGATAAACAGGAGTTTTGTGGTGACAACACTTGCTCATTTTTTTATGATGAATCAAACCAAAAAATATCGACAGAATTTTGATATCAAGACGAAATATTTTTAGACTTGCCCTCGCCCTTGCTGTAATAGCTACAAGCTATTTGGTATTTTCAAGGCAAAGCTATCCGCAGCTCATCCCCAATATGGACAAGGTCGGCCATTTAGGGAGTTTTTTCTGTTTATCGCTGCTCACTTACTTAGCTTTCAAGCCGAAATGGTACCTGCTCACCGCAGTGCTTGGCGCTTACGCTGTTTTTATTGAATTAATCCAATCTAGGTTGCCATATAGAAGTGCATCAATAGGTGACTTTATTGCCGATATGACAGGTATATTACTTTTCTATTTTTGCCTTTGGAGTTATCAGCGTTACTTTCAAGCTGCCAAACTCAAAGAGTCCAATTAATTAGCCGTTAAAGAGAGTTAGATGTCTAAAGGTCAGCTTGAGTATCCAACCGATAACGCCTCAATTGCAATTCTTGGTGCCGGTGCGATTGGCCAGCTAATTTATCATCAACTTGCTCAAACAGGCTCCGCGCCCTACTTTATAAGCAAAAGCCCGAGCCAAGCGCTGCAAACTCTTACCTTTCAGCCTCTTGCAGGAAAATTGCAACAATCACAAGCTCAACTGATAAATCTTGCAACAGCAGATTTAAACGAAAGTGAGCAGGTGCTAACTCAGCAGACTGGACTGCTTATCGTTTGTGTCAAAGCATATCAAGTCTATGGTGCGCTTAAAGGTGTCATAGATAAACTGCCAAAGCGCTGCCATGTTTTACTGCTACATAACGGCATGGGGCCGCACCTAGAAGTGGAATCTTTACTATCAGGAAGAGGGCTCAGTTTAGGCACTACATCTCAAGGAGCCCTCAGGGAGGCTGATTGGTACTTGAAACAAACTGGTAGTGGATTAACTCAGATAGGAGTCCTCTGTAAGCCCCTACTTTCCCCTGAGCTCAAACAGCGACTAAGCCATGCGATACCCAATTGTGAATGGTGCGAACCGATTCTACCTTATCTCTGGCAAAAACTTGCTATCAATGCAGCAATCAACCCGCTTACAGCCATTGAGCAGTGTCCTAATGGGGCGCTCGCGGCGCCTAAATATCAGCAAACCATCAATGAGGTTATCAATGAACTCGTTGAAGTTGCACTCGCCACGGGAGTTAAGCTTGATAAGTTAGCACTCACAAACAGGGTGCATGATGTTATAGCGCTGACCAGTAAAAACTTCTCCTCTATGCATCAAGATATCGCAAATGAGCGCTTAACTGAGATAGATAGTATCAATGGGTATGTCGTCAAAATCGCTACTGGTTTTGGGATAGAAGTCCCTGCTAATCAGCAGTTACTCACTCAGGTTAAGAGGCTAGAGTCTAAATACCGATAAAGATATGCATCCTGTATGCTTAGGCCTTATTTCCAGATCTCTAATTGGTAAGACTGCATGATCTCACTGATCACGCCAGCTTGATGCAATTCGTTAATTTTCTTGTCAAAAAAGGCCATCACAGCACGGTTTTTCTCAACACGCAGTTTAGGGGTAAATGCCATATAAATTTCAGTGCGATTAACACAGCCTGCATTTCTGTACGCTAACCCTTTGCCCAATTTTCTTAACTCAAACACCGTTGTATTATGAGTGAAGAGAAAACTATCCATCCTTCCCTTATCTAATTTTGCTGCGCTTTGCTCAATATAATGCTCAAAATAGGGCCGATACTGAAATTGGTCAGGGTGATTGGCAACAAACTCATTTAACTCTTCGATTGAGGTATCAGTAGCAATACCTATCTGCTTGCCCTCTAAAGAATCAACGCCTTGATATTGCCAGTCTGAATCTTGGCGGGTAAAGAAGCACATCCTTTGTATCCCCACCTCTTGATTGGGGTACAGTAAGGCTGGAGCCTCTGCTTTAGCGGGAGATAATAGTGCGTCAACTTTGCCTGTTTCAGCTAAAAAAATCGCTCTACTCCAAGGGTAATAATCAATTTCCAGTTGATACTCACTATCCCGAAAAACAGCTTTGATAATATCAATAACGTAACCTCTACTTTCCTCTTCAGGGCAAAGTTGAGGGCACCAATCGATAGCAGCAACAGTGACAACCTCTTTGGCATTAACAGCCTGATAAGGCATAAACCCAATAATCAATAAGATAAAAAAATAAATTAGCTTCATAAAACTCCTTTAATTACGAAATCCAAGCTAACAGTTAAACGGCTTACATACCACCTTACTAATATAGCTTCTAGGCTGTAGGTCATGCGCAGGAATGATATTGAGCAGCAGTAAATGAGTTTTATGTCTACTATTAGTTCAGTAACAGCTGACTGAAAACAATGGATAAGTTATGAAAAGAGAGCAATGGAACTCACGAGTAGGCTTTATTCTAGCCGCTGTAGGTTCAGCCATTGGTCTTGGCAACATATGGCGCTTCCCTTATATGGCCTATGAAAATGGTGGCGGTGCTTTTTTTATTCCCTACCTATTTGCCATGATCTCAGCTGGTATCCCATTTATGATTATGGAGTTCTCCCTTGGCCATAGACTTAGAGGAGCCGCTCCTAAAGTATTTGCCAACCTAGGTAACACTTATGGCCTTAGGTTAGAGTGGCTTGGCTGGTTTCAGGTATTTATCGCGGCGATTATCGCCATCTATTATGTGGCCATTATCGGCTGGGCAATCTCCTATTTAAGCTTCTCAATCTCTCAAGATTGGGGCAGTGACACTAACCATTTTTTCTTCAAAGAGTATCTACAGCTTAGTGATAACTCCCCGACCTCACTAGGAGGGTTTCAGCTTCACATTGCCATTCCTATGACAATTGCTTGGTCTATCACCTCACTCGCTATCTTTACCGGTGTTAAGGGCGGAATAGAGCGAGCCAGTAAAATCATGATGCCGCTACTATTTATCATGGTACTTGCCCTTATAGGACGGATCGTTTTTCTTCCAGGTGCCTTAGAGGGGCTCAATTATCTATTTGAGCCCGACTTCAGTAAAATTTTCGATGCAAAGGTGTGGTCCGCGGCCTACGGACAGATATTCTTTACCTTAAGTGTCGGCTTCGCCATCATGTTGGCCTACTCCAGTTACCTGCCCGAAAAATCAGACATCAACAACAACGCCTTTATGACAGTGCTGATCAATTGTGGCTTTTCAATTTTATCAGGTGTACTGATCTTTGGTGTTTTAGGCTATATGGCTCAGGAGCAGAGTAAAGAGTTAACAGACGTTGTATCTTCCGGCGTTGGCCTCGCTTTTGTGACCATACCGGCTGCGATTAACCTGCTACCCGCTCCCTATATTTTAGGGCCACTGTTTTTTCTAGCTTTAGTTGTAGCAGGGCTCAGCTCACATATATCTATCATTGAAGCAGTAACATCAGCCTTGATAGACAAGCTCAACATTAACCGTAAGCCTGCTGCGATTATTGTATGCGGGACAGGCTTTGTGCTCTCCATGGCTTTTGCAACCAGTGGTGGGCTGCTACTTCTCGATCTCATTGATTACTTTATTAATAATATTGCGCTGTTAACTAGCTGCTTTATAGAGCTCATCATTTTAGCTTGGCTATTTAAAATTGCGGATATTAGAGATTATGCCAATCGCTTATCAGACTTCACCATTGCCGCTTGGTTTGACCTTTGCTTGCGTTTTGTCAGCCCTGCAATGCTAGCCATTATCTTAGTAAAAAATGTAATCAACACCATAAAAAATGGCTATGGTGACTACCCGATTAGCGATCAGTTACTGTTAGGCTGGGGACTGATTGCCAGTATGCTATTGGTATCTCTGTTTATTAACTTATTTACAAGCAACTCGGAGGACGCCCTATGACAACAGGCGCTTTAGTAATGATGTGCGCCGCCCTATGTATCACATGGGGCGGCGCAATGGTGTGTATCAATATCGCGATGAAAAAGAGCAGTGCTAAAAAGCAGAAATGAGCCTAGCAGCTCTGTAACTGCTCTAGCAGTGAGTCGACCCTTAATATGGCCTCACTCGACGCAGAATCTTGTCGGTAGTTGATAAATATCGGCCTTAACCATACCTCTCCTCCCTCAACCAAGAAAAGACGCTTAGCGGCCAGTAGCTCATGCACAAGAGAGAGAGGTAAATAGGCAGCTCCACCTCTATCTAAAATGAAATCTAATGCAATGCGCCCCGTCGAGGTACGCAGATAAGGCGCTGGCATTCCCTGGTGTCTTAAGTGATGCTCGGATGCAAATCGAGTCCCCCAATCGACATAAACATAACGATGAGACAGCGCAGTATTTAGCTCCGACTCAAGAGTCGATACCAGCACTAATTGTGTCTGTGCTATTGGTTTACTAATTATGTCGTCGCACTTAAGAGGGTCAAAAGAGAAAGCGATATCAATCGTTCTTTCCAACAGCTGACGGTTCAACTGAGCAAGCGCCAAGGTTTCAGCTTGAAACCCATAACCAGAGAAAGCCTCGGCAATTTGACTCAAGCTCTTCTGAAGGTATGCATCCCAAATGTTGGGAGTGCCAGCTAACATTAACTGTAAACTTTTATCGTCGCCCAGCGCGAGTTCAGCTTTTGCAGCTTCTAAGGTATTAACCATCACCTCGGCATAGCTAACCAAACGCGAACCTGCGCAGGTCATCTTGATATTGTTTCTGTCTCTCACGAACAAACTGGTATCGAAAAACTGTTCCAACTGTTTAATTCGGGCACTTGTTGCAGCCTGAGTGATATAGAGGTTTTCGGCAGCTTTACCAAAATGACGAGTCTTAGCGACCTCGAGAAATGTTTTAAAAACTTTTACGTCCATCTCTTACTCTCTTATTTATGGAGCCGGAGAATAGCAGGGAAAAGTTATGGTGACGACAAAAAACATTTGTTTCTCTTTTAGCAACAAAACGCCTAACTTCTCAGCTGTTGCTCATTTGCACTTTGCATTATTTAACAGGGTAGAGGTCATAATGTCTGAAGATTCATTTCGCTTTGGTCAAAAAGCTTTTCATGATGATATTAACTTCCCCAGAGGGTTTAGAAAGTCCGGTGACTTTACCCTGCTGGAGGCTGAGTTATTGGGGTTATATGGCGATACAATGCAGGCACTAGAGATAGGAACGCTAGAGCCATTAACGATCGAAGAGGACAACTTCTTACGTGTATTAAAACAACCTCAAAAAGCCAAAACAAAACTAGAACTCGTTTGGATTAAGTACATCAAACTGACCCGTGAACCTAAACGTTTTCACAGCCTCAATAGCAGTAGCCATAAACGTCACCATGATACTACCCTCGAAGTTGCTGTTGCACCTTTGCTAACCCAGGCTTCACCACTTATGGCTCACGCCTAAAAAATAATAGAATCCCATACGCCAAGAGGCTTGTCTCTTGGCGTATCCACTGTCTTAGAGCGATACCGATGCAGATTTACCAATTAGATGAAATCATTAATTTAATCAATCACTCCCAGCCAGTGTGTGGCATATTGGCTGAGTCTGGTTGCTTCATAAAAATTGAAAATTACCTGCCAATAATTTGTGCCAGTATTCACTCCGGCAAGCAATTGCCACAATCACTCAAACAAGTATGCACACTCAATGAATCAGAGCGCTACCTTGGAGGATCGCCACTATGTGATGAGCTCATAGACGCTCAACCAATCACACTTATTTGCCTGGACTCTCTATTTGAATATGATCTTAATCAGCCCAAAGCGCTCTGTACTCGCTACCAGACATCAGCAAATACCCCGCTTTGGCGAAACAAGCTAACGAATAAACAGGTTAAATCGGCTCAGTTAAAACATAGCTATTTCTTTCAAGTCTATGACCTGCTGCTTAGAAAACTAGAATCCCTGTATAAACACATCATCGTTTTCGACATAAGAAGCTCACAAACTGTGGCTGGCAATGATATGCCAACCTTTATCATTGATAGCTCTCAGCTCAATCTAAACCGCTGGGCCTCAGTTGTAGATAAACTGAAATATAATCTAGGCCAAATAACGATCCCCAATGTAAAAACGCTCTGCAGCATACAAACTCAAAGCCTCAAGGCGAACTTTCTCGCAACCCACACCAATACAGAGTTTGAACGGACACTGATAATCCCAATAGAGATAAGCCGACTATATATGGATGAGAGCGGGACTCACCACTACCCGCTAGTGATAGATGCATTAAAACTTGGACTTAAAAACAGTTTGAGTGGAACAAGTGCGTACCTTCAGCGTGTTACGAGTGCCAATAAAAAGTTAACAAAAGCAGATATGCTCGGCTCCTCAATAGACCCATATGTTTTAACCTTAGATACCCAGCTATACCGCTTGTCACAAAAGTTCAGTACCTTGAAGTACATCAACCCTAAAAACTTAGTCAGTGAGAAAAAGCGCTTCCTCTCCGCTCCTAGTCGGTTCAAACCTAAGTTTACCTATCTGCAGCTTACCCTTGATGCAAATGAGTTCAAACGCCAATTGTACCGGCTTGATATTCATAAAATATCCGACCCTGCAGTAAAGAGACTCTACAGCGATATAATCAATAACCTTAGTTCTCAAGTTGATCTGCTTACCAGTGTGGCGACTGACAGATTTCTGCATCACTCACTCGGGTATTACGGTAAGCCTGATAGTGACGCTATTAATAACGCCCAGTTCCTGCTTTATGCTAAACCACTCCCTGAGCCTGAAGAGAGATTATTGTCTGCCAGTGATGCCGCAGAGCTGATGTCTACACAAGCCAAAGCTTGGGGAATGAACAGCAATGTTAGCCTAAGTGCCTCACTGCTCGCCAAGGCAATGATAAAGTCATCGCCAACTCAATTAGTGGTGAATCTAAACGCGAACTTTAGCGCATCTGAAGTACAGCGTTTGATAGCCCACGAACTTGGGGTACATATGGCTACTAGCCTTAATTCAAAATCTCAGGGGCTTAAAATATTGCGTTTGGGGCTTCCAGGCACCACCCAAACTCAAGAGGGACTGGCGATACTCGCTGAGTTGGCATCAGGCCATATGGCTCACTCTCGCCTCAATATGTTAGCTTGCCGGGTGCTCGCGGTGAATTCGATGATAAAAGAGCAAGACTTTTATCAAACATACAGTTACTTGGTCGATGAGCTTTCTATGGAAAATGATGCGGCATTCACCACAACCGCTCGGGTATACCGAGGCGGTGGTTTTACCAAAGACCATCTTTACTTAAGCGGTTTTCTGCAGATGCTTTCTCTTTCAAACCAACGTGACTTAACTAACCTATTTGTGGGTAAAACAAGCCATCAATATCTTGATCTAATTGATGAGTTAGTAACTAGGCAATGGATAAAACCCGCAAAATACACACCTTGCCTACAGCAACAAGCGCCCACTGAATCAGCGCAAAAGCTGAATTACTTGATTGAGAGTTTACGCACATAAAGAAAAACACAATGAGATGAAAATATAATAGTGAATTCAAGTTAAATAGGAATCATACCTACAGCCTGCTACCATCAAGCCCCAAGGATGTTACCTGAAAAGCTGAACACAAAAATCATGGCTCAACCCCTCTCTTCGAAGCATAAGCTATTGGCAAGCCTTGGCTACGGCTTGATGCTGCTATTGATACTCATAAGTATAAACTTCTGGGATAGGTCAATTGCAGAGCAGATGCATGCAATGAACAATACAGCCAGTTTGCTCAACTACTTCAGTAATGCACCGATATTACTGGAGCTAATATCTGGGCTTATTATTCTCAGCTGTTTATTCAAAAAATGCCGTCATAGATTCAAGCACCTCGCGCTCCAACTCCTAGCCACCCTGCTCATCGCCTCGGCAGTTAGGGTCTGTGCTAAGTTTATCTTTGGCCGCACTTGGCCAGAGACTTGGATTAATGATATTGAACTTGGCAGTAACCCCTCTTGGATAAGCCACGGTGTGGAGCAATTTAGTCCCTTTGCCAGTGGAGCGGCCTATAACTCTTTTCCGTCTGGTCACACGCTATTTACCTTTGCCTTGGCAAGCGTATTACTCTACCACCTACCTAGGCTAGCTCCGCTTTGGTTAGCCTGTATGCTTGCGGTGATAATAGGCCAACTTGGGCTAAATTATCACTACCTTGGCGATATCCTTGCGGGTGCGACATTTGGCATTTTGATTGCACATTTAGTGATTATTACTAGCCCTAGGTTTTTTCGCTAAGCCTGTTTAAGCAGCCATTAATCTTAATGGCTTAGCGCCAAACGACCATGATGGCAGCCAAGGCAATCAAAATAAGTGCAAGCATATCTTTAATTGCCACCTTCTGCTTAAGCCAAAACATAGATATTAAGAGGGTAAAAAACACCTCTATCTGACCTAAGGTTTTCACATAGGGTACAGCTTGAAGTGACATGGCACTGAACCATCCAATAGAGCCTATGCAACTGGTAAAGCTAATCAAAAAGGTGGGCTTAGGTCTATCAATTAGATCTAGTAAGGTTTGCTTATCGGTATATAAAAGGTAAACAAGCAAGACAATGGTTTGCAGTGTGATCACAAACAATAGTACCCAGGCAGCACGATGTGGAAAAGGCAGGTTCAATATTAAACTTGCTTCTCGTACCCACAGTGACGTCAAAGCAAAACCAGTCCCACAAGCTATACCAATAAGCGCTGTTTTAAATGATATATCCTTGAAACCTTTCGCACTACTCATCATGAAAACTGCAAGCCCGCCTATGATCACACCTAACCAGCCTAGTCCTGTTAACTGAGTACCAAAAAATAGCACCCCAAGAAACGCAGCGACCAAGGCCTCGCTCTTTGCAAGCCCTGCACCTATGGCAAAGTTCTTCAGTTTAAATAGCTTTACCATCAAAACCGTTGCCAATATCTGCCCCGCAGAGGCGCCCAGCACATACAGAGAAAACTCAGCAGTGATATCAGGCCAGCCAACGGGTTGCCATAGATATAAGCAAACCAGATAGAGCGCAGCAATGGGGGCTGCCCATAGAAACCTTGCTAAGGTCACTCCAGCGACCTTAACCTCTTTGCTGAGCTGACTTTGAAATGCGTTACGCCACGCCTGCATAAATGCAGCGAGCAAGGTAAACAAGATCCACATAGATGACTGCGATAGGAAGAGTTGATAGAGAAGGATATCCCATCACCTTAGTACAAACGAGGTGTTATACAGGAAAGTTAGAAATACTCATTATTAGTATTATGAATACCCGTTGTCGCAACCCGCCCCTTATCAGTTCAGTGCGATCAGAGCATAAAAAAGCCTCGATAAATTCGAGGCCTTTTTAGATACGCTAACCGTTAAATTTAGGGCTAAAGTTAACCTTTATTACCCGTAGGTATAACTCGCACCTAATCCTAATGGCATACCAATCGACCAGTAGATCAATAACCAACTGCTCCAGAGTGCCAGTAAGCAAAGACTAAATGGCAACATCATAGAGATTAAGGTTCCGATACCAATATTCTTCACATACCGCTGACAGTAAACAACAACCAGCGGGAAGTAAGGCATCAGAGGCGTAATAATATTGGAGCTAGAATCACCGACACGATATGCCGCTTGTGATAGATCAGGGCTAATATTTAGCTGCATCAGCATAGGCACTAAAACTGGACCAATCAACGCCCACTTAGCCGACGATGAGCCGACAAACAGGTTCACAAATGCCACTAGAATGATCATACCAACCACAGTAACTTCAGCAGGGAGATTCATCGCTTGAAGCCCGCTCGCCCCTTCTACAGCAATCAAGGCGCCAAGGTTTGATGCTGAAAATGCTGCAACAAACTGCGCACAGAAGAACGCCATCACTATGTAGTGTGCCATACCACTCATAGACTTAGACATGGCTTGTACCACATCACTAGAGTTCTTAAACGTGCCTGTCATGTACCCGTAGATCACACCTGGGATCACGAAGAAGATAAAGATTAATGGCACAATAGATTGCATTAAAGGGGCGCTAAAACTGGTGAGAGAGCCATTGGCATCACGCAGTGTTGACGTTTCCGAGATAGTCAGCGAGAAGAAACCTACCATAGCCGCTAGCATTACTAGACTGGCAACAAGGAATGCCTTCTCCTCCTTGGGCGTGCTCTCCTCCATTGAAGGCACGTCAACCTCATCGGTATTGACCTTGTGAGTTCTGTTCAACCTCGGCTCAAGCACCTTATCGGTTAAATACCAGATAACTAACACGATAGGAATACAAGACGACGCCGCGAAGAACCAGTTGTTCAATGGGTTAATCTGAATATCTGGATCGACAATTTGCGCCGCCGACTGAGTAAAGCTTTGCAAAAGTGGATCGATACCCGATGGGATAAAGTTAGCGCAGAATCCCCCTGATACACCAGCAAACGCTGCTGCAATACCTGCTAATGGGTGACGTCCAACAGTGAAAAAGATAACGCCAGCTAAAGGTATTACCACCACATAACCTGCATCGGTTGCGGTATGAGAGATAATTCCCACCAATACCACTGCCGGCGTTAAAAACTTAAGCGGTGTCACTTTAAGCATCTTTTTAAGTGCGGTATTGATAAAGCCTGAATGCTCTGCAACGCCCACACCTAACATGGCGACCAATACGACCCCTAAAGGTGCAAACGCGGTAAAGGTGGTTACCATACTTGTCAAAAAGTGAGTCAGTGCTTCTGCACTCAGCAGGTTTTTAACTTCAATGGGTGAACTAGTACGAGGATCTATCGCTTCAAAACTGACACCTGATAGTAGTGCAGATAATCCCCACACAGCAAAAAGTAAAATTAGAAATAGCATGGCAGGATCTGGCAGTTTATTACCAACCTTTTCAATACCATCTAATACTCGCCCAAGTTTCCCTGGAGCACCCTGTTCATTCACCATAGTTCCTCACCTTCAAGTTATCATTGTCTCGCGCTTTCATTATCAAGTGATGATATATGAAAGGCGCAACTTTTTTAATATAGCAGCACAATACAGCCACAAACTGTAATAAAGCTTAATGCCGATGAAAAAGAGATAATAAAAAGCCCCGGCATTTTCCGAGGCTTAACTCACTAAGCTAGATATTACTTACTCGTATCAATCGCATCAAATGACTTAACTCGATCATCTACCGCTTTCATTTGAGCCTGTATGCTCTCTAATTGGTCTGGATGAAAAAGAGATAATAGAAAGCCCAGGGGTTTTCCGAGGCTTAACTCACTAAGCTAGATATTACTTACTCGTATCAATCGCATCAAATGACTTAACTAGATCATCTACTGCTTTCATTTGAGTTAGGTAGTTCTCTAGTTGATTTAATGGCAATGCACATGGACCATCACACTTGGCATTATCAGGATCTGGATGCGCTTCGATAAACAAGCCCGCTAAGCCTAATGCCATACCACTACGAGCAAGTTCAGTCGCTTGGGCGCGTCGGCCACCAGCAGAGTCAGCTCGGCCACCAGGGCGCTGCAAGGCATGGGTCGCATCGAAAATAACTGGGTAACCAGTCTGCTTCATCTCATCCATACCCAGCATATCGACAACTAAGTTGTTGTAGCCAAAGCTAGAGCCACGCTCACAAAGGATGATCTCATCATTGCCTGCTTCATTAAACTTAGTAACGATATGACGCATCTCATGAGGGGCTAAAAACTGCGGCTTTTTCACATTGATGATAGCGCCTGTTTTTGCCATGGCGACAACAAGGTCGGTTTGACGAGCAAGGAAGGCGGGCAATTGAATGATATCAACCACTTCAGCCACGGGTGCACATTGGTGGATCTCATGTACATCTGTTATCAAAGGCAGGTTAAAGGTCTTTTTAATCTCTTCAAATATCTTCAGCCCCTCCTCCATACCTGGACCACGGTATGAGTTCACCGAAGAGCGGTTAGCCTTATCGAAAGAGGCTTTGAATACATAAGGAATACCAAGCTTCTGAGTGACTTCAGCATAGGTCTCGGCAATCTTCATTGCCAAGTCACGAGACTCAAGCACATTCATGCCACCAAATAACACAAAAGGTTTATCGTTAGCGATCTCGATAGAACCTAGACTTATGATTTTATTACTCATCAGTACTTCTCTCTAAAAGAGCCAAGGCCAGCGCCTCGGCATTATCAAAATTTGTTGTTAAGCTGCCGCTAAGTAGCAGACTTATAATGCTCTGTAGTAACTAACCAACATCCAAACCACATCTTTGCCCTATGACACAATGAGCTGAAGTAGCAGACCACACATCCAAGCCACATCATTTCCAAATAAAAGTGTCCAACAGCATGCTGTAATGCCGAACGTTCAACTTAAGATGCAATTATCTGTAGTAGCTGACCACACATCCAAGCCACATCATTTCCAAATAAAAGTGTCCAACAGCATGCTGTAATGCCGAACGTTCAACTTAAGATGCAATTATCTGTAGTAGCTGACCACACATCCAAGCCACATCATTTCCAAATAAAAGTGCCCAACAGCATGCTGTAATGCCGATCGTTCAACTTAAGATGCAATTAACTGTAGTAGCTGACCACACATCCAAGCCATGTATGTCCCAACAGCATAGCCCAATACAGCAAGTAGTACACCCACGGGCGCTAATGCTGGGTGGAAAGCCGCAGCGACAACGGGGGCAGATGCAGCCCCACCTACGTTAGCTTGACTACCAACCGCCATATAAAACAGCGGAGCCTTGATGATCTTAGCCACAATAAGCATAAAGCTCGCATGAATGATCATCCAGATAATACCTATAGCGAAATACCATAAGTTGTCAGGGTCGGCGAGCTTAGAGACATCCATATGCAGACCAATGGTAGCCACTAAAATATAGAGGAATGCCGATGCAACTTTTGAAGCGCCTGCCGCTTCTATATGGCGTACAGGGCTAAATGACATAGCCAAACCAATCGTGGTTACTGTAACTATGAGCCAGAAAAACTTAGAGGTCAGACTGTAATCACGTGTCCAGGGATAGTTCGCTTCAAAAAATGGACCAAGAAAATCAGCAATAAGGTGAGCCAGACCTGTCACACCAAAGCCTATCGCGACGATCATCATCAGGTCATTAAGGCTTGGTATCCGTGCATTTTCAGCATGATACTTTTCAACTTTAGCCTTTAAATCTTCAATAGCAGTAGTATCCGCGCCCGTTTTGGCGTCGATCTGTTTGGCTTTTGACGCCATAAACAAAAGGACTGCCATCCAGATATTGGCAACGATAACATCAACAGTCACCATGATAGAGAAGATATCCCCACCAGCCTCATAAATCTCTTTCATTGCGGCTTGGTTAGCTCCACCACCAATCCAACTCCCCGCTAAGGTTGTCATGCCACGCCACACAGCTTCAGGCCCTGTAACACCTAACACATCAGGGTTAATAGCCGAGATAATAAGTAATGCGATAGGGCCGCCAATCACAATACCTACGGTTCCAGTTAAGAACATGATTATCGCTTTCGGCCCCAGGGACAAGATAGCCTTGAGATCGACGCTCAATATCAATAGCACTAAACAAGCAGGTAGTAAGTAACGAGACGCAACAAAATAGAGTTGAGATGCGTGACCATCGATAATATTAAACGTATTGAGCAGTGAAGGTAGGAAGTAGCACATTAATAGCGCTGGGATAAATTTATAGAACTTGGTCCAAAATGGATGTTTACTGTTACTGGTATAAAATACAAAACCTAATACGACGGCCAGCAGACCTAAGGCTGTGGCGTCATTTGTCACTAAAGCTGTACTGCTCATGCTGTGATATCTCCCCTACGATAGCATTATTATTCTATTTTTTTGTTTTGCTTATTTTTGTTGATTGTTTGTCGTTGCTTATTTCTAGCTTCTAGTTTTGCTTAAAGCTACGATTTACTAGATTTGATAGGATATCCATACTTGCTTCAGGCGATGCTTGACAGTTAAAAAACAAGCGCAAGATAGATAAACATAAAAGAGGCAAGCCTGATAGCTTGCCTCCGGGTATTTAATGATAGATCTCTCTTTCATCCTTGAGCTCTTTAAGCTGCATTTTTACCAGCTCAATCACTGGGTCATGAGGACTATTGTCGACAAAGTGCTTTAGATCTGCAGCGGCAACACTGATACAGCCTAACTGCTGCGCGATAAAGGCTCGCTCACGGTTTAGGTTGAGATCATCAGGGTGCCACTGAAGCAGTAAGTTACAGCACTCCATAGCAGCCTCGTATTGATGAGATACAATACTGCCGGCCTTTAGCTCATGGATCATTCGAGAGAGTAAACGCTTCAAGCTAACAGGTTTCAGGTATCTAGGCTTAAAAGCAACACCATTGCCTAGCTCTCCACGTACCAACACATGCAACTGGTGTCGAGATAGTTCACCACCAGTCAAAGGGTCGATATAACGAATTTCGTCATCAATTCTGCTGCAAAGTACGGTTGTACCAGGCAGTAGCAGTGGCTCTAACTTAAGATCTAACTGCTTAGCCAGCAACATTAACAAGGTTGCTAATGTGGTGCTATTCCCCTGACGAGTGATCACGCAAGCGCCAAGATCTGCAGCTTCAACACTGTAGTAAGACTCACGGACGCAAAAACCTAAATCTTTATAAAACCAGTGGAGTAGGCCTTCGAGTCGTTGATGACGATCAACAACATAATGGCTTAATACTGATCCAGCTATTTCAAGCCAAGCCCATTTTGCAGCTTCTTGCTTTGAAAAACCTAAATGCTGAGTAATATCAAATGCCAAATCTGGCAGCTGTATCGTGTCGTTCAGAGTTAATGTTGTCATTAGCCTATTATTATCGCCTGTTTAAATACAGCCAGTTTTGCGGCATACACAACCCAAGATAGTGCACCAAGAGCTGCAAACACTTTAAATAGCTTGCCACGATTAGCTTTCAATGCGATTGCACCCAAAATAATATAGGCAACAACTGCAGCAAGCTTCTCGGTTAGCCATGTATCAGCAAAAGGATATTGCATGATAATAACGCATAAGGTGAGGCCTGAAAGAAGTAGGAAAGTATCAATTACGTGAGGCGCAATTTTCACTATCTTCTTGTCCATTATTGGAGATTGACGCATATGAAGAACAAAACGAACTAAAAAGAACAGGACGCTAATAGCAATAAAGGTTAAATGAATATGCTTGATAGCAGGGTAAAGGCTGTTAAGGGTTTCCATTTCGTTCTCTTATTATACTGACAAAGGCGGTATTGTACCTGATCAGACTCACCATCTCCATTATCAGTGCTATACAAGAGTGAATTAAAAACACACACAGGTTTTATGGTGTCACTTTTGTGCCATAAAAAGCTGCCTTAACTGGGCTAGCATCCAACGATTAGCAGGACTTGCTTGGGTAGGAGCATAAGTAAACACTTTAAGCTGATACTTTGGCATATCAAACGGTACGTCAAATAGTGCAATAGGAAGCTGCCCCTGCAGTGCGAGCGCCGCAAACTTAGGTAAAGTGATCAATAATTCTGAATCAGCAACGAGAAACGGTGCATTCATCACATTAGGCAGTTGAATTGCAATTTCACGGCGTTGACCTAACAAGCTCAATTGTTTATCTACCACACCACTTCTCTCGCCCCATGGAGAGACTAAGATGTGCTTTCGCTGAAGAAAGGTTTCAAGATCTAAATTAGCCAACTTGTTACTTGCAAGCGTACAGTAACAATCTTCCCACCACACCCACTCATTAATTAACCGAGTCGACTCAACTTCCCCATGAGCAAACCCCAAAGAGAAATCGATATCTGCGCTCTCAAATGCGCTAATTGGCAACTTAGTTTCATGGTTGGTTAAATTAACCCTCACCTCTGGTGCAACTTGCGCAAGATGAGTCATTAGTCTTGGCATCATTAAGAGGGTGGTAAAGTCGGTTACCGCAAAATTAAACTCATGTTTACTTTTAGATGGCTCAAATTCTGCCTTCTGTCCAAAACATGTATTGAGTGTCGCTAACACCTCAGTGACAGGAAGATGAATACTCATTGCATATTCGGTAGGGATCATCTGACTATGACTACGAACAAATAGCTCATCCTCTAGTTGAACCCGTAATCTCGCTAGCGCATGACTGAATGCCGATTGGCTAAGGTGAATAGAGCTCGCCGCTCTCGAAACATGGCGGTGTAAATAGAGGGCATTAAAGACTTTAAGTAGGTTTAAATCTAATCGCTGCAAAATACTATGCACAAGCTTCATCTCCAAATGCAAATTATGCACTTATCACATAACAAAGCTTAGTTTATGCTCTCAGCATAATATTTCAAGATGAGAAACTATCATGAGCCACACCTTCACGTTCGATGACACCCAAGAGTTCGCCAATAGCGTCGAACAAAAAATTGCAGAATTTAACTGGCAGCGTTGGGAGGTCTCTGAGCGCATACCTCTAGGACTAAAGCTTGAAGATGAAAACGGTAATTTACTCGCAGGTTTTTCTGCAAGAACATTTGGCAACTGGTTACAGATAGACAACCTATGGGTCAGTGAATCGCTCAGAGGTCAACGTATAGGCGAACAACTTCTGGCACAAGCAGAAGCTATAGCCACAGAGCGAGGCTGCATATACGCCATTCTAGATACCCTAAATTTCCAAGCCCGTCCTTTCTATGAAGCCAGAGGCTATGTATTGCAATGGACACAAGAAGCCTACCCAAAAACCGGCTGCAAATATTTTATGACCAAAAAGCTAGTGGCTTAGAAATAAGCCTAGCTACTGCAATACACTGCACATGGCTATATTACTAAGTGAGCCTTAATTTAAGAAGAGCAACGACTTGGGCACAGAGTAAACCAATAGGCTCACTCTTTATCACTTGTTTTCAGTTGTGCTAATCGAATAGAAAAAACCATCATCACTGCCGACATAAAGTTGATTATCTCTAACAATTGGTGATCCGATAAAGTTTCGACCTTCTATACTCCACAGAACTTCACCAACCAAAGTCATCGCCTTGATATAGCCCCTGCCTGGCGTGCCATAAGCATTTGCAGAAGTCATATATATAATATTATTATCAATGAAAGGCTTAGAAAAAACATTCATCCCAGAATTTATCGCCCACAAAACCTCTCCAGAGGTAGGGTTAATTGCCTGAAATTGGTAATTATCAGAACTACCAATATAGGCGACATCATCCTGTATGAGTGCATTTCCTGTGACCCAACTGGTACTATGAGATACAGCCCAAAGCGTCTCACCATTGAGCGCGTTAAAACCAAATACATTACCGTCTCTCGAACCAACTACGACCACACCATTAGCGACCTGTGGAGAGGTGGGCAGACTTGCCGTTCTAAACCAATTCTGGCTTCCATCAAGTAAGTTGATGCTCATCACGCTAGTTTCTGAACTTAGATATGCAGTGTCACCTATAACAACAGGGGTACCACGAAGGTTAGATTTTAAGTCATAAGACCATTTCTCATCACCATTCTCAAGATTTAACGCGGAGAAAACACCACTCCTCGAGGCTATATAAACAACACCATCCTGCTCAATGGGTGTATTTGTGTGGTAATCCCAACGATCATAAAATGACTCTCCAGCTGTTGCTAGACTCCAGATTGTATCTCCAGTCTCCCCATCGAGAGCATATAAAATCCCATCGGCATTAAGGGTTAGTAACTTACCCTCAACGTAAAGAAGTCCACCAGAGATCTTCCCGCCTAACTCTCTTCGCCATATATCATTACCATCGAGTTGATTAACAGCCAGTACAACGCCACTATCAGTTCCTATATATGCTGTAGTGCCTGATAAAGCTGCCGTAGATTTAATGCCACTTCCAGCATCAATTGCCCACAAGTAAGATTCGAGACTTGGTGTCCGAGTCTCTTCAACAGGAGTGTTGCCTGTAGGAGTCATCACCTGATTGCTATCGGATGAGCCACCACATGCCAACATCGTAAATGCGAGAAGTATGCTTATAAATTTGGTTATGGTTTTCATTCCCTGCTTATCTTGTCTGTAATTAATTTAGCCAAAGAATAGGGACACAAGAGGTATAAACCTTGAAGAAAATATAAAGAAAAGCTTAAGACTCAATAACAGACTTTAACCAGTTGAGTTTACTATGTTTTTTATAAGAGCTTCGAATCGAGGTAATCCATATAAAGATTTATATTTAGGATCTGAGTTAAACCATAGACACCTTAAGTCTTCTTGCTGATAGGCTAACTCTAAATAATCTAATGCTTTACCTAGCTCTCCAGCAGCAATATGGTAACGAGCCGTCGATATAGGTGGGGAGTATTGTCCTATATCTAATTGCTCCTTTTTCACGTTAGCAAGCCAGTGATTAAGGCCCTTTAGCCCATCTTTTTCAAACTCAAGTGAAACGTCACTTATTTCCAGCTGACTATAACCAGCCTCTTTAAAAGCTATAAGGTAGTGATGAAAAGCTCTTTCTTCATCCCCCATACTCTCAAATAGCCTCATCGCTGATCTGTTATATACACTAGAATCGGGTTCGAGAGTATAAAGCTTGGCCAGTTCCCTTTTAGCCAACTCAAACTCCTCAGCCATGTTGTATACCCATTCAATTGCTGCCGATGAGTAATGTTTAGGGTCTATAGATTGAGCAATTTTATTATGATGAAGCGCTTCATCGAATCGTCTTTGACTCAGCAAGATTGACGCATACTGTATATGGCTAATCACTTGTTCAGGATTCAGAGCAATCGACTGTACTAAATAACTCTCTGCGGAAGTTAGATCTCTATCTTGCCTAATACTGATTAATGCGAGTTGTAAATAAGCATCTGCTAGTTCGGGATTTATCTCAATAGCTCTTTCGAAGGCATTTTTAGCTTGGCTTAATAGCTCCTCTTTTTTTGAGCTTTCAACCTCTCCATACTGAAAGTATTTGGCTTTTCCAAGCGCATTCAATATTTCTGCATTGTTAGGAATATCGCTATCTAAACCAACCAACAACATCTCTGCTTCTTTAGCATCTTCTGGACCTCTTTGAAGTAAAAACAAGGCTTTAGAAAAGCGTTCGTTATTTAATAATTCAGTTCTACTATTTTTACCCTCAAAATCAAAAGCACTGAACAGTAAAATGAAAGCTAAAGTCAAAAATAAACATAGAAGTTTAAATCTAGGTTTTTGATACCACTTAGACTCAGAAAAGCTAGCCTGAATAGCTTGCTCAGAAGATAGAGGTAAAGAGCTTTCCTCTGCAACAAGCAATAACTTAAAACCATAACCAGTAATAGTTTGTATGTATTTGGGAGCCCTCGCATTACAGCCTAAGGCTTTTCGTAGCTGACTTATAGCCACAGAGATAGCTTCATCTGTAACGACTTTCCCAGGCCATACTTTCTGCAGCAGTACCTCCTTACTCGCTCCATGCTCAGCTCCCTCAGCAAGAACAATGAGAACTTGCATAAGTCTCTTCTCTATTTTTCGGGAAGTTTCGGTTGAACCATCTGCTTTAACTATCAAATTATGAACAGGATCAACTAACCAGTCGCCTAAAAGAAACTTCTGCAGTCCTAAATCCATAATGTATAACCTTGGTTTACTTAAAAAGAGCAAAGATTAAACATCATAAAACAAATTACCTACCCCCTCTACACAAAAAAGCAATAAAAAGCAGCAAAAAACAAGATGATGAAGATAGAAAGCCGCCAAACTTTAATCGACTTTTCCCTAATTCAATTAACGTAATTTAAAATGAAACATCACCAACAAGTGTTTGACTTTTCCGTACCGCAAACAAAAAAGCCATTGGTCAGCATACCAATGGCTTTCAAATTACATCAATAACAACTTATTAAAAAACTACCTTGGAAAACGCCCTAAGGTACATCTGTCATTACTACCAAAATCACGCACTGTGGCGACATTTTCATAGCCAAGCTCAATCATCTTATCTCTAAGTTGCAGTGCCTGACCGAAACCATGCTCTAGAAGTAAATATCCGCCAGGGGCTAAATAATCACGGGCACTGTCGGCAATATGATAAAGGTCGGCAAAGCCATGCTCAGAGGCTGTAAGTGCACTTTGTGGCTCAAACCTAACATCCCCTTGATCTAAGTGGACATCGGTTTCATCGATATAGGGCGGGTTAGAGACAATAAGGTTAAAGTCATAACAGTCTACTGACTCAAACCAATCACTTTGTACGATATTAACCTGCTCAAGCTTTAGGTGAGCACGATTAGCTTTAGCTAACGCAACGGCTTCGATAATTTTGTCGACGGCGGTTATCTGCCATTGGTTCTTTTCATAAGCCAGAGACAAGGCAATTGCGCCTGTCCCTGTACCGAGGTCCAACACTTTAGCATTATCAGCAAGTGGAAGGTTTAGCGCAGTTTCCACTAAAATCTCAGTGTCAGGCCTTGGGATAAGTGTTGTTGGGTTAACCATAAATGGCAATGACCAAAACTCTCTTTCACCGACTATGTGCGCAATAGGTGTCCCTAAAACACGCCTAGCGACCATCTTAGTGTATTCATCAACCTGCTCCGATGTTAATCGCTCATCGGGCCAAGTATAAAGATAACCGCGCTGCTTATGGATGATATGCAGTAACATCACCTCAGCATCAAGCTTAGGCGTATCGGAAATATCAAGTAATTGGGGCGAAGCCCAATTGAGGGCTTCTGCTAACGTCTGATACAAGGGAATTCCTTAATGTGACACCCGTCGGTGTGAGACTGAATCCAAAAACCTAAAGTGGAATGTAGGCGTTTGCCTACTCCTCTCCGAGTGCCGCTAACATATCGGCTTGGTTTTCTTGCAGTAAAGGAACAATCAGAGCATCTAATTCGCCTTCCATGACTTCGTTCAAACGGTATAAAGTCAAGTTGATACGATGATCACTAACCCGTCCTTGAGGGAAGTTATAGGTACGAACTCGTTCAGAGCGATCACCACTTGCCACTAAGCTACGGCGAGTCGTCTCCTCTTCGCTACGGCGTTTCTCATCTTCAACGGCTTGTATACGCGCTGAAAGTACGCTCATTGCTTGAGCTCTGTTTTTATGCTGAGAACGCTGATCCTGACATTCAACCACGATGCCTGATGGAATATGAGTAATACGAATAGCAGAATCGGTTTTGTTGACGTGCTGACCACCAGCTCCTGATGCACGGAAAGTATCGACTTTCAGATCAGCAGAGTTAATCTCGATAGCCTCAGCCTCTGGCACTTCAGGCATTACAACAACGGTTACAGCAGAAGTATGAACGCGACCTTGAGATTCTGTCTCTGGTACACGTTGAACTCGATGTCCACCGGACTCAAACTTCAATTTTCCGTAGACTTGCTCACCAGTCACTTTAATGATGATCTCTTTAAAGCCACCATGCTCACCTTCGTTAGAGTTCATAACCTCTAACTGCCAGCGGTTATCTTCAATGTACTTGCTGTACATACGGAAAAGATCACCCGCAAAGATAGCAGCTTCATCGCCACCAGCACCCGCACGGATCTCAACAAAGGCATTGTTGTCATCTTTAGGGTCTTTTGGTAGCAGTAAAATCTGTAGCTCTTCTTCGAGCGTTTCAATTACAGCCTTAGCTTCCTTGATCTCCTCTTGAGCCATCTCCTTCAGTTCAGGATCTTCCTCTTCGAGCATCTCTTTTGCGGCATCTAAATCTTCTGTTGCTTGTTGAAAAGATTTAAAAGCTGAAACTAAATCCTCAAGCTGAGAGTACTCTTTTGAGAGTGCACGAAAACGCTCCTGATCGGCAATGACACCAGGGTCGCTCAGCAGAGCCAAAACTTCTTCGTTACGCTCAAGCAAGCCTTCAAGCTTGCGGATCACACTGTCCTTCATTAAAACGCTAACCTTAGTTTTTATCTAATCCGAGCGCACTTCTTAACTGGCCAATGCTATTTAAATCACCTTGGCGACTTGCAGCAGTCAATGCTTGGGTTGGCGCATGAATCAACTTATTAGTTAGCTTATTCGCTAACTCCAATATCAGCTGTTCACTGTCGCCACCTTGGGCTAACTTATTGATCGCTTTCTCAACAAGTTCATCTTTAATCGCCATACTGTTAGTGCGATATTCACGGATACTGTCGACCGACTCTAATGAGCGGACCCATTCCATGAACAGATGAGACTCTTCTTCAGCAATGACTTCAGCTTGCTCGGCAGCCTCTCGTCTCGAGGCCATATTCTGTTCAATGATGCTTTGCAGGTCATCCACTGTATAGAGGAAGGCATCGTCTAGCTCTGCAACTTCGGCTTCAATATCACGTGGTACGGCAATATCTACGAGTAGCATAGGTTGATGACGACGCTGCTTAAGCGCTTTTTCTACCATGCCTTTACCGAGTATCGGTAATGGGCTTGCTGTAGATGATATCACGATATCGGCTTGAGGGAGATACTCTGGTATCTGTTCGAGCGTAATTGCTGTTGCACCAAACTCTTCACACATGCCTTCGGCACGTGAAAGTGTACGGTTTGCAACGACCATAGAGGCCACACCATTATCTTTAAGATGCTTTGCGACCAACTCTATCGTCTCGCCAGCACCGATAAGCAGCACTTTAGTCGCGCTCAATGCAGAGAAGATATGTTTTGCCATACTGACTGCGGCAAAAGCGACTGATACCGCTGCGGCACCGATCTCTGTTTCTGTTCTGACTTTTTTGGCAACTGAAAAGGTATTTTGAAATAGACGGTCCATGGTAATAGCAACCGTTCCAGCCTCTTTGGCTTTAACAAAAGACTGTTTCACCTGCCCAAGAATTTGCGGCTCACCTAAGATAAGAGAATCCAACCCTGAGGATACACGCATTAAATGCTGTGCAACGCCCTGCCCTTCAAAGCGGTAGAGACAGGACTCAACCTCTTCGTGGGAAAGTTGGTGATACTCTTCTAGCCAACGCGTAACGTCTGCTTCACTCGCCGTATTGGTATACAGCTCTGTGCGGTTACAGGTTGAAATGATCACAGCTTCGCCGGTTTGGGTGCACTTAGCCAGACTCTTCATAGCATCATGAATTTTATCTGGTGAAAATGCGACCTTTTCGCGTAGGTCTACCGTGGCTGTTTTATGATTAATACCGATTGCTACAAGGGTCATCTGACTCGTTCTGGTCTCTAGGCATCTCACTTATTGTCGGACATTCTACTGAATTGGATGAACTAAAAACAGAATATGCTTAACAAAACCGAATAATAATCTCAATTCTTACCCATTTATCCAATTAAGATCACCACTTTCACCGTCTATATACTTAAGCATGTTACAAAGTTCATCCCCTTATACATTAAGTGGTACAGGCAAATTTTGTATTTTTCACTGGCATTCTTAGCACGCGTTCGTATCATAGAGACCGACACTTACAGCTATAGATGAATAATTTGAGCTATCTCACAAAAATGTTTGCACTGGCACTACTGTTGAGCTTAAGTTTGCTTACTGCTTGTACAACAACGCCCTCTTACCTCACGCCAATTGATGTCGAAAACGTCGCTCAAGCACAATCTTGGGAGATGAAAGGAAGACTCGCGGTTAAAACACCTGATGATAATCTAAGTAGTAATATCTATTGGCTGCACACTACAGACAGAGATGAATTACGACTCACCACTCCCTTAGGGACAACGGTGCTGACCTTAGTGAGTCAGCAAGGTGAAACCACACTCGAAGTCGACGGTAAACAATATCAGCATCACGATGCGCAACAGCTGCTTAGTAATGTCACAGGCTGGTCTATTCCTGTTGACGCCTTGCCATTATGGATCACTGGGCAAGTAGCGCCTGAAGATGATGTCACCTCCAGTGATCAGCAAATGAGGCCTAAACGACTTGTAACCCCCAAGCATTCACCAACATGGCAAGTTGAATTTAAAAGTTGGCAGCAACAAAGCGGCGCAGAATTACCAAGACTACTTCAGCTGCGCCGAGGTGCACTCAGCTTGAAATTACAGATTAGTCAGTGGCAAGCATTAACGACTGATAAGCAAGACCAATTAGATAATTTACCGAAAGTTGATTAAGCCGAATATGAGTAAGTACAGTGAACAAACTAGCCGTTCAACGGCCTGGCCAGCGCCAGCCAAACTAAACCTTTTTCTCCATGTTAATAATAGACGTGAAGATGGCTACCATGAACTACAAACCTTGTTTCAGTTTATAGACCATTGTGACCTGCTAGATTTTCAAGTAGCCCAAGATGCTAAGTTGACCTTGCACTCAAATCTTGGCAATGCTGTTGCAGATAGCGATAACTTAATTCTCCTTGCCGCAAAATCCCTACAAAAATATAGCGGTACTGATTTAGGCGCGGAGATTTGGCTCGATAAACGTCTACCAATGGGAGGCGGGATCGGCGGAGGTTCATCTGATGCAGCCACAACTTTAGTCGCACTAAACGCCCTTTGGGAAACCGGGTTATCTAAAGAAGAATTAATGCAAATTGGCGTAAAGCTTGGCGCTGATGTTCCTGTTTTTATTAATGGTTTATCATCTTTTGCAGAAGGTGTTGGCGAGAAACTTATCAGCGTGAAACCTACCGAATATTGGTACCTAGTTTTAACGCCCGATGTACATGTATCCACAGCAGCAGTGTTCCAAGACCCTCTTCTACCAAGAGATACTCCAAAGCTTGATCTTGAGGTACTGATGACTAGTTCTTGGCAAAATGATTGCCAAGAACTAGTCTGTAAACACCACCCTCAAGTTGCCAAAGCCTTGGGCTGGCTGATAGAATATGCGCCGTCTAGAATGACTGGCACCGGAGCATGTGTTTTCGGTCAGTTTGAAAAACAGCAGCAAGCATTAGATATCATGGCGAAACTACCGCCACAGATGACTGGCTTTGTCGCTAAAGGGACAAATATTTCACCTTTAGAGCTGAGATTATCTCAACTTTAAAACACTTCTGGAGGGAGCTTGACTCTCTTCAGCCACAAAAATGAAGCATACGCCTGAGGTTCATACAGTGCCTGACATTAAACTTTTTGCCGGTAACGCCACACCTGGTCTAGCTAAGAAGATAGCCGATCGTCTATTTTGTAAACTTGGAGACGCAGAAGTAGGCGTATTCAGTGACGGCGAAATCAGTGTCCAGATAAATGAAAATGTACGTGGTGCGGATGTATTCATCATTCAATCTACTTGTGCACCGACTAACGATAACCTAATGGAACTTATCGTCATGGTTGATGCACTACGTCGTGCTTCTGCTGGACGTATTACCGCAGTAATTCCTTACTTCGGTTATGCCCGTCAAGATCGTCGTGTTCGTAGTGCCCGTGTACCTATTACAGCTAAAGTTGTTGCTGACTTCCTTTCAAGTGTCGGTGTTGACCGTGTATTGACATGTGATCTACACGCTGAACAGATCCAGGGCTTCTTTGACGTTCCTGTTGATAACGTATTTGGTAGCCCAGTGCTATTAGAAGATATGTTAGAGAAGAAGCTTGAGAACCCTGTAGTGGTTTCACCAGATATCGGTGGTGTTGTACGTGCTCGTGCAGTCGCTAAACTGCTTGATGATTCAGATCTGGCTATTATCGATAAGCGTCGCCCACAAGCAAACGTTGCTCAAGTTATGCATATCATAGGTGATGTTCAAGGCCGCGACTGTATCATTGTTGATGATATGATTGATACGGGTGGAACACTTTGTAAAGCTGCTGAAGCTCTTAAAGAGCACGGTGCTAATCGTGTATTCGCTTATGCAACTCACCCTGTTTTCTCTGGTAATGCAGCGAAAAACTTAGCTGAATCAGTTATCGATGAAGTGATCGTTACAGATACGATTCCACTTACACCTGAGATAGCTGCTATCGACAAAGTTTCACAGTTAACTATGTCGACTGTTATGGCTGAAGCGATTCGCCGTGTAAGCAACGAAGAGTCAATCTCTGCGATGTTTAAGCACTAATAACTTAGATTTAGGTTATTAAGTTAAAGGCACTCATTGAGTGCCTTTTTTTACAGCTTAGATTTAGCGTGACCTAGCCATAATTCACAATCTAACTAATGTTAATAGCTCTGTGTCTGGTACAGGCTTTGAGTACAGGTACCCTTGAAACCTGTCGACCCCTTCTTCTTCAAGTATTTCTCGTTGAGTCTCAAACTCAACACCTTCAGCTACTGTGGTTAGGCCTAAGTTTTGCCCTAGTTGAACTATGGTCCTTACAATCATCCTATCATTATGATTACTATCGCAGTTATCTACAAAGCTCTTGTCTATTTTAAGCGTATCCACTGGCAGCTTGGTTAAATAAGCTAATGAAGAATAAGCAACACCAAAGTCATCAATGGCAATTCTAATCCCAAGTTTTTTAAAAGCTTGGAACTTCTCAACATAGAGTTCAGGTGACTCCATGATAGCAGTCTCTGTCAGTTCAAACTCAAGCCAATTAGCGTCTACCCCAGTCCTATCAATAACCTCTGTCACAGCGTTTACCAAACCTGACTGCTGTATCTGTATTGCAGATACGTTCACTGATACATAAAACTCGCCCTCAGTTTCTTGCCATTTGGCAAGCTGCTGACAAGCTTTAGTCAAAACCCATAAACCGATTGGTACAATCATTCCTGATGATTCAGCAATAGGAATAAACTCTGCAGGACTGACAGAGCCAAGCTCTGGGTGCTGCCATCGTATCAAGGCTTCAACCCCTTTCACCTTACCAGTAGTAAGACACACTTTAGGCTGGTAAACCAAATACAGTTGCTCGTCATCGATAGCACGTTTTAACTGATCCTCAATCTCAAACTGTCTAATAGCCGTTTCAAACATGCCTCTTTCAAAATAGGCATAATTATTCTTGCCATGAGTTTTGCAATCAAGCATTGCTAGGTCGGCGTTGCGAAGTAGTACATCAACTTCTTTAGCATCATAGGGAAAAAGTGAAATCCCCACAGTTGGGGTGATAGTCTGAACACACCGCTTTAATCTATATTGAGAGGTACTCTCATCAAACATTTTGCTTATGACAGCTGCAATCTGGCTTTGTAGTGCAGCTTGCCCTTCCCCTCCAGAAACCAACATACAGAACTCGTCGCCCCCTAAACGATAAACGGACGCACCATTGCAGCTGCACTTCATCAGCCTATAAGCGACCTCAGCAAGCAACTGATCGCCTATTTCATGGCCAAACTGATCATTAATGCGTTTAAAATCATCTAAGTCGATCAGGACAAGTGCAAAATCATAATGGCTATTCCCCTGCCAACGTTGAAAGTTTTCTTGCAGTTGTTGATGAAACGCCTTCCGATTTGGGATCAAAGTTAAATCATCAGTTAAGCTCTGCTCTTTAAAGAACTGAGATTGCATCTTAGTCTTATATTGATAAAAGGACATGACAGTGGCAAAAGTTGCAATAACAACGACCTCAATGCAGTCTTCAATAAAATCCACAAGTTCATGATTATCTAATGAGGGGAAGTAAGTTAACAGTAGTAAAATAGAAACAGGTATTGGCCAAAGAGAGTGAGGAAAAATGAGGATATAGAGCAGAGGAATAAGTATAAACCCCTCCTCAATCGCCTCAACATCGGCAGGAAATGTCATCCCTAGCACTAATATCAGCAATAAGGCCAAGATAGCGAAAGCTCTTTTCACTAACAAGCGTGAGTGATACCTAGAAACACACAATAAAAGTGGAAACAGCAGATAACTTAAGGAAAGGAGGTGATTATCATGGAGAGTGACAAGCACCAATGTTACTAGTAGTACTAGCAGTAAAAATAAACCATTCATAAAATGGTGAATATTAGCTTTAAAAAAATACAATATTGGTGTGTCGACTAGCGCCTTCAAATATTGACCTCGATAATCTACTGATTTAAGCGATTCAATGTGTAACTAGATACATTTTTATATTACACCAGAGGAGGCATTTATCAAGCGAGTACATTTAGTAAGAAGTTAATACTATAGGTATAACAATAGAAGAACTCATAGCAATATGAATATAGTGAATGGAAAGAAAAGAGGATCGAGACACAACTTACGCACAGTTACCACACTCAACACATTGATAGTAACTCACAGGGGCTTAGTAGCACTTCTTAGGTTTGCGGCACCACTTTTCTACACCAGAATTCTATTCCTGTACCGCACAAACTCCCGCTAATAAACTCAAGAGCGAAAGCAGTATATTCAAGACACAAAAAAGCCCGTCATAAAGACAGGCTTTTTCGTTATAAACTTTTCATTGATAAGGAGTGGTACGGGAAGAGAGACCCCTCTCTATTTCTAAGTGCGTATCACACCTTACGGCACCAGAACCTAAAGCTGCATGTCTACCCTATGTTCTAACTTAGAGTACCACTCCCGCACTGCATCATGCCTCCCCCTTAATAAGATCACGGGGGAAAGCAGTATATTCAAGATACAAAGCCTATTTCACTCTATCCATGAGAAATTGCCACAAATGTTCCAGGAACAAAAAAGCCCGTCATAAAGACTAATGCTATTCGGATAAGCACTACTGCTTATATTTAAGTGGATAGCGGCTGGGTATATAGAGCACTGAACGTGGATATGTTCGGTGCTTTCTTTTATCTGGAAGGATAAAGTGTTTTATATCGGCCCGCATTTGCTTCAGCTTAGCTGGCAACTTCCCATCAGGTGATAAAGCAAGCCATCTTAATTGAGTGTCTATCAAGCTTATCGCTGCGGTAAAGCTAATACGGGTGGGTGCAACTTTGGCTTCTTTTGCTATCGCTACCATTTCTAAGCGAACCAGATTATAAGCGATAAGCA
>NZ_MPHJ01000050.1 GCF_001957125.1 Shewanella sp. UCD-KL12
AGAAGCCTCAGATACTCAGATAACTCCTTAACCCTATTTGACCGTTGTTATTTCTCTGCTGACTTACTATTAAACTGGCAAGGCTCAGGAGTACAGCGACACTGGCTGACACCAATAAAATCGAAGATGCGCTATGAGGTGGTCGAAGAGTTTGCTAATAATGACTTGCTAATTGATATGCCAGTCTCCCCCCAGGCGAGAAAGAAAAATCCCGAACTTCCCGAAACATGGCGTGCTCGTTTTATTGCTTATCAAGAGCCAAAAGGTGAAATAAAAGGGTTTGTCACCTCATTGGTTGACCCAGTTAAATATCCGGTGGATAAACTACTAAATATCTACTGGCAACGCTGGGAAATAGAGGAGGGATACGGCGAACTGAAGCAAACTCAATTGCAAAGTAAGGTGACGTTACGAAGCAAATTTGTTGAAGGTGYTAAGCAAGAACTATGGGGTGTGCTTATCGCTTATAATCTGGTTCGCTTAGAAATGGTAGCGATAGCAAAAGAAGCCAAAGTTGCGCCCACCCGTATTAGCTTTACCGCAGCGATAAGCTTGATAGACACTCAATTAAGGTGGCTTGCTTTATCACCTGATGGAAAGTTACCAGCTAAGCTGAAGCAAATGCGGGCCGATATAAAACACTTTATCCTTCCAGATAAAAGAAAGCACCGAACATATCCACGTTCAGTGCTCTATATACCCAGCCGCTATCCACTTAAA
>NZ_MPHJ01000051.1 GCF_001957125.1 Shewanella sp. UCD-KL12
TAATAGTAAGTCAGCAGAGAAATAACAACGGTCAAATAGGGTTAAGGAGTTATCTGAGGCTTCTTGAACTAAACGCTGAGCGAGTGTTACTTCTCCTACGTGGCAGCCATCAAAAGCTGCACCCAAGACCATTCTGGTTTCAGTCGATATAAGGCTAACTAATCGAAGCTGAGGATAGGGTTTGTGTGTTTTTGAAATAAAACCAAATGTATCGGCGTTCTCTTGTGAGTCTTGGCAACGAAACACGGTTCCATCAACTGCTAGAGTTGTGAGTCCTAGTTCGTTATCGTCCCCCAAGGCTTCTTCAAGCCAAGCTGAGACCGTAGATTTAAATAAGTATGATATAGGGGCTTCGCCTAAGCGTCGTCGGCAATCAGTCAGTACACTCGGGGCTACACGAGACCAAGTGTTGTCTCCTGACTGAAGCGCTATATCCATCGAGCCACAAACCTCTTTGATGGACTGGTTACGTATTAACCCCATCCAAAGCACGAGCCAGACTGCCTGCTGTGCAGGCAAACGGCGATTACGGATACTTGCCTTGTTGGCTGTGAGTAATGACTGCTCTATCCACTCTGAATCAATAGCCTCCATTACAGAACCATAAGACCCACTTTCTTCAACAGACTCATGAACTAGCTCAAGCTCTTGCGCAAACATAAAAAAATCCCCACCAGAATACTGGTAGGGATTATCTTTCATCTGCAGGAT
>NZ_MPHJ01000052.1 GCF_001957125.1 Shewanella sp. UCD-KL12
AGGGATCGTCGCCTAGGTAAGCCATTACCTTACCTACTAGCTAATCCCACCTAGACTCATCTAATCGCGAAAGGCCCGAAGGTCCCCTCCTTTCCCCCGTAGGGCGTATGCGGTATTAGCAGTCGTTTCCAACTGTTATCCCCCACGACTAGGCAGATATCTAGGCATTACTCACCCGTCCGCCGCTCGACAGCAAAGGTGCAAGCACCTTCCTGTTTCCGCTCGACTTGCATGTGTTAGGCCTGCCGCCAGCGTTCAATCTGAGCCATGATCAAACTCTTCAATTAAAGTTTTGTTGTTCTCACCCGATTAAGGATGAAGAACGGCTCAATGAATTATACTGTTTATATAAGTGACTCGAACTAAGTTCGAATCTATGAACATTCATTCATTGAGTAAATTTTTGATTGCTTCCTAAGAAGCAATTTCGAATAACTCAACACCTGTGAATGTCCACACAGATTTCTTGTTTCGTATTGTTAAAGAACGTGGCGCTAAGTAGCACCGCCGTTGACGCTAGGTCGCTGGCTTGAGGAGGCGTATTCTACACTTCCCGTTGTTGGCGTCAAGTGCTTTTAAAAATTTAATTTCAAACGTTTAAAACGAGGAAATTAATTAGCTTACTTGTTGCCCTGACTGGGTTTCAGCTTCTGTTTAAGAAGGCTGGTTTGCCGTGTCAGTGGGAGCGCATTAT
>NZ_MPHJ01000053.1 GCF_001957125.1 Shewanella sp. UCD-KL12
ACACGGCAAACCAGCCTTCTTAAACAGAAGCTGAAACCCAGTCAGGGCAACAAGTAAGCTAATTAATTTCCTCGTTTTAAACGTTTGAAATTAAATTTTTAAAAGCACTTGACGCCAACAACGGGAAGTGTAGAATACGCCTCCTCAAGCCAGCGACCTAGCGTCAACGGCGGTGCTACTTAGCGCCACGTTCTTTAACAATACGAAACAAGAAATCTGTGTGGACATTCACAGGTGTTGAGTTATTCGAAATTGCTTCTTAGGAAGCAATCAAAAATTTAACTCAATGTAACGATGAGTGTTCATAGCAATATGTACAAACGTTTTTAAGATTCTTCCGAGTCTTCTAAACGAAATCAGAATTCATTGAGCCGGTTCTTAGGAATCAACAAAACTTTAATTGAAGAGTTTGATCATGGCTCAGATTGAACGCTGGCGGCAGGCCTAACACATGCAAGTCGAGCGGAAACAGAAAGGTGCTTGCACCTTTGCTGTCGAGCGGCGGACGGGTGAGTAATGCCTAGATATCTGCCTAGTCGTGGGGGATAACAGTTGGAAACGACTGCTAATACCGCATACGCCCTACGGGGGAAAGGAGGGGACCTTCGGGCCTTTCGCGATTAGATGAGTCTAGGTGGGATTAGCTAGTAGGTAAGGTAATGGCTTACCTAGGCGACGATCCCT
>NZ_MPHJ01000054.1 GCF_001957125.1 Shewanella sp. UCD-KL12
ACACGGCAAACCAGCCTTCTTAAACAGAAGCTGAAACCCAGTCAGGGCAACAAGTAAGCTAATTAATTTCCTCGTTTTAAACGTTTGAAATTAAATTTTTAAAAGCACTTGACGCCAACAACGGGAAGTGTAGAATACGCCTCCTCAAGCCAGCGACCTAGCGTCAACGGCGGTGCTACTTAGCGCCACGTTCTTTAACAATACGAAACAAGAAATCTGTGTGGACATTCACAGGTGTTGAGTTATTCGAAATTGCTTCTTAGGAAGCAATCAAAAATTTAACTCAATGTAACGATGAATGTTCATAGCAATATGTACAAACGTTTTTAAGATTCTTCCGAGTCTTCTAAACGAATCAGAATTCATTGAGCCGTTCTTTATCCTTAATCGGGTGAGAACAAAAAACTTTAATTGAAGAGTTTGATCATGGCTCAGATTGAACGCTGGCGGCAGGCCTAACACATGCAAGTCGAGCGGAAACAGGAAGGTGCTTGCACCTTTGCTGTCGAGCGGCGGACGGGTGAGTAATGCCTAGATATCTGCCTAGTCGTGGGGGATAACAGTTGGAAACGACTGCTAATACCGCATACGCCCTACGGGGGAAAGGAGGGGACCTTCGGGCCTTTCGCGATTAGATGAGTCTAGGTGGGATTAGCTAGTAGGTAAGGTAATGGCTT
>NZ_MPHJ01000055.1 GCF_001957125.1 Shewanella sp. UCD-KL12
TCAGGGGAAAAAATACCAACTGGTTTTTTAAAAAAAGTCAAAACGATCGTCAATGAATCAGGTTTAACTATAAAAAATAAAAAAATAAAAATATACAGAGAAAAACAACCTAAGATGATTACTGGAATAATCATAAAAAACAATATGTTAACAGTTAGAAATAAAAATCTACGAAAAATAAAACAAACTTTCTTGGAAATATTTACCCCCAACGCTCATTTATCACTAGAAGAAAAAGAAGTCATTTACACTCGTTTAAAGGGGCAATTACATGCGGCAGGACAAATAAATAAGCGATTCAAACAAAAAGCCAAACATATAAATAAAAATCAAAAAAAATACCTAAAACAAAATCAAACACTATAAATTATGGTGCTCATAATCCCTTTTATGTTAAACGGGCGAGTTAGTTAGCAAAAACCGCCCGTTCACCCCCATTAAAGCCCCTCAAAACGATTTTAAGACACGATCCCCCTATAAAACACCCAAATCTACGCTGAAAGTTTAGAACGGTTTTGCGAGCTTCTGAGTGCGTTTTTAACATCATGCAAACTGACAAGTAAAACGATGCGAAATCGCTGAAAGTCACAAACTTGTTTTGTGGCAAGAAGCGATTTGACCAACCGAGTAAAACGAGGGCGGTAGGCTTTTTGTTTTTCTC
>NZ_MPHJ01000056.1 GCF_001957125.1 Shewanella sp. UCD-KL12
TTCAGAGCCAACATCAAGCTTCGCTTGATAAGCGTAGGCTCGTCACCCTACTATCACATGAAATGAAGCATGCTTCGCATGCGCTATTTACTTCCCATGTTCGAGTGGTCATTTCAAAAGCTGTTAAACGAAAAAATCCCCAACACAAAGTGCTGGGGATTTATCGTTTATTAGGCGCCTGGAAATGACCTACTCTCACATGGGGAGACCCCACACTACCATCGGCGCTATTGCGTTTCACTTCTGAGTTCGAGATGGGATCAGGTGGGGCCACAATGCTATGGTTTCCAGACTAATTTGGAAATTTGAAAAGCTAATTAGGTTCTATAATCGGTCTAACTTAAATCAAGTTCGTATTCTTTTGTGCTTGTAAAGTAATCATCACTAATCACCACAAACCCATCTGGGTTGTATGGTTAAGCCTCACGAGTCATTAGTACAAGTTAGCTCAACGCCTCACAACGCTTACACACCTTGCCTATCAACGTCCTAGTCTAGAACGGCTCTTTAGAGAGATTAAATCTCTAGGGATGACTCATCTTAGGACTCGCTTCCCGCTTAGATGCTTTCAGCGGTTATCGATTCCGAACGTAGCTACCGGGCAATGCTATTGGCATAACAACCCGAACACCAGCGGTTCGTCCACTCC
>NZ_MPHJ01000057.1 GCF_001957125.1 Shewanella sp. UCD-KL12
TAGCCTTATATCGACTGAAACCAGAATGGTCTTGGGTGCAGCTTTTGATGGCTGCCACGTAGGAGAAGTAACACTCGCTCAGCGTTTAGTTCAAGAAGCCTCAGATAACTCCTTAACCCTATTTGACCGTTGTTATTTCTCTGCTGACTTACTATTAAACTGGCAAGGCTCAGGAGTACAGCGACACTGGCTGACACCAATAAAATCGAAGATGCGCTATGAGGTGGTCGAAGAGTTTGCKAATAATGACTTGCTAATTGATATGCCAGTCTCCCCCCAGRCGAGAAAGAAAAATCCCGAACTCCCCGAAACATGGCGTGCTCGTTTTATTGCTTATCAAGAGCCARAAGGTGAAATAAAGGGGTTTGTCACCTCATTGGTTGACCCTGTTAAATATCCGGTGGATAAACTACTAAATATCTACTGGCAACGCTGGGAAATAGAGGAGGGATACGGCGAACTGAAGCAAACTCAATTGCAAAGTAAGGTGACGTTACGAAGCAAATTTGTTGAAGGTGTTAAGCAAGAACTATGGGGTGTGCTTATCGCTTATAATCTGGTTCGCTTAGAAATGGTAGCGATAGCAAAAGAAGCCAAAGTTGCACCCACCCGTATTAGCTTTACCGCAGCGATAAGCTTGATAGA
>NZ_MPHJ01000058.1 GCF_001957125.1 Shewanella sp. UCD-KL12
AGCTCGCCAACGCTTTTCGCAAGTTACTACGTCCTTCATCGCCTCTGACTGCCAAGGCATCCACCGTATACGCTTAGTCACTTAACCATACAACCCACATAAGTTTGTAACCTACATGCACTGTATCGCAACTAATGGTGTTTACTTTCGCCAAAAGAATACTCATGAACCATATTGCTATGATTCGGGCACTTGATTTAAGTGTTTTGAGAACTCAATTATAAATATTTCGCGCTAATGCTATAAACAACCAATCACTTACGAATAAGTTCATCGTTGYCCCTTTCACATTAACACTATCAGCTTTCCAAATTTTTAAAGAACAAGCATCGCCGCTCGGGCGTGCCACTCGCTCTAACAAGAACAAGTTATCTGTGTGAACACTCAGCAAATATTGAGTTAGTCGTATAGGTAAGGAGGTGATCCAGCCCCAGGTTCCCCTAGGGCTACCTTGTTACGACTTCACCCCAGTCATGAACCACACCGTGGTAAACGCCCTCCCCGAAAGGTTAAGCTATCTACTTCTGGTGCAGCCCACTCCCATGGTGTGACGGGCGGTGTGTACAAGGCCCGGGAACGTATTCACCGTAGCATTCTGATCTACGATTACTAGCGATTCCGACTTCATGG
>NZ_MPHJ01000059.1 GCF_001957125.1 Shewanella sp. UCD-KL12
CACTTACACCTTAAGCGATGGCACTGACAGCGATGACGCTACCGTCACCATCAGTGTCGGCGCCGTCAATGATGAGCCGATCGCGGAAGATGATAGCTTCAGTGTTGATGAAGGCGCGATGGTCAGCGGCAATGTCATCACCCATGATGACGGCGATGGCAAGGTCGATACGGATGGCGGCGACGGCGCGATATTRAACGTCACCCACATCGACGGCACCGAATTAGTGTTCGGCCAAGATGGCTGGAGTCAGACCCTCACCGTCACCAATGGCACCGTGCGCATCAAAGCCGATGGTAGCTTTGAGTACAYCCATGATGGCAGTGATCCAACCCAGACAAACCCAAGCTTCACTTACACCTTAAGCGATGGCACTGACAGCGATGACGCTACCGTCACCATCAGTGTCGGCGCCGTCAATGATGAGCCGATCGCGGAAGATGATAGCTTCAGTGTTGATGAAGGCGCAATGGTCAGCGGCAATGTCATCACCCATGATGACGGCGATGGCAAGGTCGATACGGATGGCGGCGACGGCGCGATATTAAACGTCACCCACATCAACGGCACCGAATTAGTGTTCGGCCAAGATGGCTGGAGTCAGACCCTCACCGTCACCAATGGC
>NZ_MPHJ01000007.1 GCF_001957125.1 Shewanella sp. UCD-KL12
TAGGTCATTTCCAGGCGCCTAATAAACGATAAATCCCCAGCACTTTGTGTTGGGGATTTTTTCGTTTAACAGCTTTTGAAATGACCACTCGAACATGGGAAGTAAATAGCGCATGCGAAGCATGCTTCATTTCATGTGATAGTAGGGTGACGAGCCTACGCTTATCAAGCGAAGCTTGATGTTGGCTCTGAACGCGGAGAGCTTGCTCGAAGCTGGACATTGAAAGGCGCCTTTGTTGCAGGCTACAAAATAGCTTCTTCCGACGTCGGTCGATAAAGGCTCTAGCATCCTCGGTAACAGCTCCTGCGTTACCCTACCTCCTGAATCCATTCAGTCGTGCATAATTGACACTTCCCACATCCATATGGGTCGTAGGTCATTTCCAGGTGCCTAATAAACGATTTAGATTTAGGGAACATCCGCTCCACAAGTAGTCCTGAAGGTGCTTTAACATTCTGACCATACATAACAGCATGCTAATAGTTGGAAATTTATATGCAGCCTTCGTTTCGTTTAATAACCATTTTCAGCATCTAGTTTGCTTGATGATTTTGGTTTGTTTGTAGGTTTATACAGGTTCATATAGTCACTGACTCTGAGCAGTTAATTTGTAGCATGGTTTTTATTTATTAAATTATGTATCTTGCTGATGATGGGCTTGTTAACATTTATCTTTATTGATGAAATGGGATTTCATTACTTTTACTACATTTTGAGTTGCCAATATCTATTCTTGTCCTCTCTATGTCTATCTGGGTGCTTATTAACTTGTTGAAGATTCGTCGGCCATCTTTGGTTTATGTTGTTCCTGCTTTAGCATTTTTGCTCTACTTCTGTCTGATGTCGGCAGAGTACTTTTATGCACGTGATGAAAGCCGTACTCAGGCTGTTGTTGAAACAATGGAGCGGATTGATAAGCACCTACTTAGAATGCAGCATATTGTTGAGCTTGCTATGAGCGAGCAAGATTCTAATAGGGTTGAGGAGGAGGTCTCACTGGCAGCTATAGATCTAGAGGTAATGGTCTATACGGTGTTACAGCAAAATAGTGAAATTCGTTTCGCAAACCATCTTGTCTGGCGTGGAAGTTCCGCAAAGCTTGTTATCGATGGTTACGACTCATCGATGCATGAACAGGCCTCTTTACAGGGCGACTCTCTTACCTATTTTAACCAATCAAGACTATCTATCCAGGCATACTCTCCGCTTACCATTACCTCTGACATGCTAATTGATAGTAATAACATTATATATTTAGAATATGATGTATCCCCTCTTTTAACTAAAGTCGACAAGCGAGTTTTACAGAGTGCTATCCGTTCATGGGGAGTGACTTTCATTGGCTTGCTCTTGTTCCTTGTGTTTTATCATATCTATTTGATTAGACCGCTTCGCCTTATGGCAAAGCAAGCTAGTTTAGTCAGCCATGATAAGCCTCGCCGAATTGGTGCTAGTTCTGATTGGCACCTTTCCTCTGTGAATGTTGCTTTTAGCGAGTTAGAGGCGATTAAGAGTCATCTCATCAATTTTTATGACAAGCTAGAGCGCAGTGAGAAGCAGCTAAATGATAGTCAGCAGCGTTGGCTATTTGCTATTGAAGTCTCTAGAAATGGTATCTGGGATTGGAACTTTGCTAGCGGGGAAGTTTTCTTATCTGATCGCTGGAAAGAGATGCTTGGCTATAACAGTGATGAGCTAGCTAGTGAGTTATCGACTTGGGAGTCATTGCTGCACCCGGAAGATAAAGCTGATGCGTTAAACACGCTAAATCAATATTTGAATAATGAGCTAGACGAATTTGAAAGTGTCCATCGTCTTAAACATAAAAATGGTCACTACATCTGGGTGTTAGACCGAGGCATGGTCGTTGAGTGGGATGAGCAAGGTAAAGCCATTCGAATGATTGGTACTCACGCTGACGTTTCAAATGAAGTCAGGAATAAGCAGGCTGTTATTCATCAAGCTAAGCATGATCTGCTTACCGACCTGCCTAATCGTAGCTGTCTACTCGATGAACTTTATTCTCTGAAGGAAAACCATCAGCATGCTTCCGCAGGCATATACCTGATTGGCTTGGATAACTTTAAGCTAATTAATGAAGCGTTAGGCCACCATCATGGTGATCGATTGTTGATCCAACTCGCCGCGCGTCTCTCTAGTTACTTTTCAAGTAATGCCTTAGTTGCAAGACTTGGAGCCGATGAGTTTGTCGTGTTAACTAAGAATCTATCTGATGATAGTAATACCGCGAGGCGTCACGTGCACGCTCTTGCCAGTCAGATACGTCAAATCATTGCTCGCAGTTTTAATATCAATAACCAGTCTATCGCTGTTTCTGCCAGTGTTGGAGCCTGCTTTATTGAGCAGTCGATTCAAATATCTCCAGAGCAGATAATTAAGCAGGCTGGTGTTGCTATGCAACAGGTTAAGGATAGGGGAAGAGATGGATACTTACTTTATACCGCTGAGATGGAGGAGGTCGCTCAACATAGTTTATTTATTCAAAGTGAGCTAAGAGGGGCTATTGCTGCCAAACAGCTTTCACTCATGTATCAGCCCATTATTGATCGAAACGGTACTGTCGTTTCAGCTGAAGCACTGTTGAGATGGCACCACCCTGAGATGGGGAATATCTCGCCAGCCACTTTTATTCCATTAGCAGAAGGGAGTGCTTTAATTGAAGAGCTGGGGCGCTGGGTTCTTATAGAGACTTGTGACTTTATTAAGCGATTAGAGCACAAAGCATTACAACTAGATGCTGTTGCGATAAATGTTAGTGCCAGACAGTTTAATCAGGAGGAGTTTGTCGATGGACTTTTCAAACATATTGCCGAGCATGGCGTTCATGCTAAAACCATCGAACTAGAGCTTACTGAGTATGCTTTACTCAATAATTTGGCTTCGGTTAAGCAGGTAATGCTGCGGCTAAAGCAGGCCGGTATATCAATTGCTATTGATGATTTTGGTACTGGCTATAGCTCTTTAAGCTACTTGCAGAGTATACCGCTTTCTAGATTAAAGATTGATGCCAGCTTTGTCAGTGAAATCGGTAAGAACAGCTCATCAAATGCCATTGTTAAAGCAATCATAGATATGGCGCACGCATTAAATTTGCAAGTTGTCGCAGAGGGGGTAGAGACTCAGGCACAATATGAATTTTTAATGCATGAAGGATGCGATAAGTTCCAAGGTTACCTTTTTTCTAGGCCACTAACAGAGGCTGATTTTATTGGTTTTATAGCCTCCGCTCCCACAAAAAAGTTAATGTCTGTCAGTTAAGCTTCACTATTTTTAGGCCTGTATTTAGCGCTACTTTTAGTGGGAAGATGATTCGTCTTTGCTTAAAAGAAGAAAAAATAACTCATTAAAACAAAAGAGAATAAAGCACCAGCTATCACCGGGTAGATCAAATAACTATCTCCAGAACGCCTGGCTCTACGGTAGCAGAGGTTAACCAAAATAAGGTTAAATAGGGTGAGCATTATAGATGCTACGGCACCATGGCGAAATGTCATATGCTTTATCTCTGTCGAGATATACAACAAGATAAACCAGTCTAGCAGTATGAGGTACAAAAAGAGCTTTTGTAGACCATCAGGTCCTTTTCGCCGATAGATGCGTTCCATGGAAACCTCTAAAAAAATCGCAGTTCAATCAGGGTTGAGTTAGATTGAGCTAGATACTGGCTGGGGTGTATGTATTTTTCTTGGTGATAAGATTAATCATGTTGATGATCTCATTTTCATCCTGAGTAACCCACTTAGCACCTGAAAAATGCAGCTTGTTGTTCACAGGCCAACTCCTTGCTACTTCAAGCTTGAGGCGCTGGCCTTGAAACTCTATGATTATTGACCTGCCGACAGTTAGCCTAGTTGCAGATAGTAGTCCCGCACCACCTAGCCCTATATTTTTGATATTAGCTATTCCCAACCTCTGCTTTCGCCACCAATTGTCCGCATAGAGTTCAACCGTCACGCCATCGCAGGCAAGCGCCAGAGACTCATCACCTGTCTCTCTTAGGTTTATGCGCAAGTATTGTCGATGCTCATGATTGGGCAATTCATTTGCTTGCTTTTTTTCGGCTGGAATAAACTCTTCAAAATGACTCATGGAGTTGTCCATTGCTCTGGATAACGAGTACGAGGTTGGTTATCCATTGCAGCTTGTTGCGCCTGAGTGAGTCTGGCGTCCTCCTTCGGTGGCTTACTTGGAAGTCCTGCCATCTCTCTTATTTGTGACTCCGTTGAGCTGGTTAGTACTAACATTTCGATGCGTCTATTAGCTGCCGCCGCTGGGTCGTCAGTGATATAAGGTACCTGATCGGCCATTCCGGTGACTTGAATGACTTGATCGCGTTTCACTCCTGCATATTCCAATACCCGTCTTGCAAGCAGTGCCCGTTGGCTAGACAGTTCCCAGTTGGTAAATGTTTTTCCAGCATATGGGGTAGAGTCTGTATGGCCCGATATGCTGATCTTATTTTCGACCTTACCCAGAAGCGGCCCTAGTGCCATAAGTAGATCTTCAAAATATGGTTTCATATCAGAACTACCTCGGGTAAACATAAACTGGTGAATGTTGTCGTGTACAAGGATCCTGATACCTTGGGGAACGACCTTTATTTCAACATTGGCGCTGAGGTTAACCTGATCAATGACCTTGTTGACCTCTCTAGCTAGAAACTCTAGCTGTGATTGAGTTTCAAACTGCCCTGGTACCAACGAGTTTAGCTCAGGGCCTTTACCTGCTTTAGGGTTATCTTCACCTGCCGGTATATGGTTGTGCATTGCTGGCCCGGCTCTGTCCACTCCCGTTCCCGTCGCGGGAATTATGGCTTGTTGCAGTGCAACAGAGCCCTGAAGATCGATCATCGACGGAGACTGAGAAAGATCGAACGGATTTATTGAACCCGATGCAAACATATCGCCGTTGAGATACTGAACTATCATAGTTCGCTCTTGTTGGTCGGCAATTTGTAAGATCCACAGCACCATAAAGAGTGCCATCATGGCTAAGGTGAAGTCGGCAAATGCAACTTTCCAAGCGCCCCCGTGGGAGCCTTTGGATTTGCTACGTTTACGTCTTTTGATCACTAGTGGCTCATTTTTTATTGCCATTAGCTTTTCTGCTCCACCATCCAGCGTTCAAGTTCGACAAAGCTAGGTCTGTTTTCACTCTGTATCTGCTTTCTTCCGGCGTCTATGGCTAGCATGGGGGGTTTGCCTTTAGAGAAGGCCGTTAAAATGGCTGCAACACAGCGTAGTTGAGCGGATTTTCTTTCGACCAAATGCTCCAGCGCCTTAGAGACAGGTTCAAATAAGCAGTAACAAGCAAAAATACCAATAAAAGTCCCCACCAAAGCCGCTGCTACTTTAACGCCTATCATAGTGATGGGACCATCGATGCTGGACATGGTGATAATAATTCCCATCACAGCGGCAAGAATACCAAAGCCTGGCATAGCTTCTGCAACTCTGGCTAGCGCATGCGAAGGCCTCATGCGGTCCTCTTCGATACGATAGATCTCCTCCTCTAAAATATGCTCAAGGTCATGGGGAGATATTTTTCCGATAGATTGCAGACGTAGGTTATCGATTAAAAATTGCAGCACATTAGGGTGTTCTAGCACTGTGGGATACATTAGAAACAGTGAACTCTCTCTTGGCTTCTCGACATGCTCATCGAGTACTTTAAGCCCTTGAGATTGGATTTGGTTCATCAACATTCCCATCAAACCAAAGAGTTGAGGGTAAAGCTCAGGATCCTCTTTTTCGATTGAGATAAGCTCTTTTAGCTGAATGAGCATCTCTTCAAGGACTGCTCTAGGGTTAGCGATTATCAAGGCCCCAGAGCCGGCGCCAAATATGATAAGAATCTCAGCGGGCTGCCAAAGTGAGCTTAGGTTACCCCCTGCCCAGACATAACCCCCAAAGACCGACAATAGAATGATGACTAGCCCTAAAATCTTACTCATGTTTCCTTACCTATATTACCTTTCCCACTGTTGGTAGATCTCCTGAAGGTGTTTGACTGCCAGTTTATGTAGTTGGCAGATCCGCGTTTCAGTTAACCCTAGGGTTCCGGCAATCTCTTTTAAATTGAGTTCATGTTGATAATAAAGCGACAGGATCACCTGTTCTCTTTTGCTTAATTTCGATATTGCCTTCATTAATGTCTGTTTGGATGAAAATTGTTCAATAGCATTAACGTTATCGGAGAAGTGACTACCAGCACTTAGCATGTCATCTAAGCTTTTCATTGATTCAGATTGAGAGGCGTACAGGCGGTCACGATACTGCTCTCTCGTTATTCCCATGGTCTGGGCAACCTCTATATCGGTGGGGTCCCGCCCCAGCTTGCGCATCAACTTACGTACGACATCATTCAGTTCGTGTGCTTGCTGCCTTACAGGTCGAGGGCGCCAGTCTTGTCGTCTTAATTCGTCAAGAATAGCGCCTCGGATCCTCTGACCTGCAAATGAGATAAAGCCGTTATCAAACTCGCCAGGATAGCGTCTCGATGATTCAAGCAGCGCCATCATGCCAATCTGCTCCATGTCTTCAATGGCTAATGCAGCGCCACAGTGACTACGTAACTGAGATACAGAGCGTTTGACCAGTGGTAGGTACTGCTTCATTACTTGACTCTCACTGAGCCTGTTGATTGCTTTATCTTCAAATGATTCTTGGTATGCGAGTTGGCCAGAGTTCATGATGTCGCTTCCTACTGTATAACCATGCGAGTAAATAGCACTTCATCGAGTTCTATTTCATAGTTGTTCTCTTTAAGTACGTCAGAAAGTAGCGTCAAGGCTTCTAGCTGTAATCCTTCGAGCTGGTTGGAATCGTTTAACTGATTAAAGTGTTTACGAGAAAACATCTTCATCAGTGAGTTTCTGACAAGAGGATCTGCTTCTGAAAGTGTCTTGGTGACATCTGGTGAACTGCTCTTTAGAGCAAGCTCCAGTAGCAAGTAGTGGGGGAATTTGTCTCCAGGCACAGAGATTACAAAGCGATCTAATGGGTAGAATTTTGCACTGTTATCCTGAGTTTCTTTCGGAATAAATGGGCCTCCGATGATACTTGGAGATTGCCAACCAACCCAAAATATTGAGGCTGTCCAAAGGATAAGAAAAAGTAAGATTGTTATTTTTTTACTCATACTGCTATTACCAAAAGCCATTGGCTTACTCCTAGTTAGGCTAATAGATCTATTTGATTGCTGATCTGCTGCTTGTCTTGTTGGGGGGATTCAGGCTCAAGCATCTCTATTTGATGATCCGCTATCACACTTGCTTGCCGCTCATCGGGCTGTCGCTCTTTTTCACCTTGGCCGATATCGAGTTCAATCTGTCCGCCATGATCCATCGCTAATTCCTCACGGAGACGTTCAAGCCCTGTTAGCAGCGAATCTCTAACATTGGGATTGGCCGCATGCATCTGAATATGTAAACGATCGCCATCGAGACGGATATTGAGTTCAACCTTGCCTAAAGAGGGAGGGTCAAGCCTAAGCTCGGCTTGCTTAATCTTTTGATCGATCTGAAATCTCAGCTGCTCTCTTAGTGGAGTGAGCATCTCCTGTGCCTGCTGAGCTAAAGGTGCAGCGGTTGAAACTGAAACCGGTCCCCACTGGCTCACAGCAGCTTGGGCTCTAGTGGTCGTTGTAATCGCGACCGTCGCGGGATCTGTGTCTGGAATTTGGTTATTTACCTGTAGTATCTGATTTAGCATCAAGTTCGCTTGAGGGTTGATATCCCCTTTAAGTGCATTGCCTACACCTGTGGCAACTTGGTTCGATACAGGCTGTGCCATTGTTGATAATTGGCTCTGTTTTGAGGCTTGAAACGTGGTTTTGGGATCTTGATTACTCAACTGCTGCTCTGTGAGCGTATTAGAATGGTTGAGTCGTATTGATTCGGGCAAACCTCTATCGATAACTTTCGCAAGCTTAGGGTCAATAGCCCCTACTATTTGGCTGAGGTCATTTGTATAAGCGCGCTCAGAAGACAGTGGCTTGGCTAACTCTAAGTTGATGAGCTTGCTAGGTTCATAAGCCTTTGCTTCAAGATTCTTATCCAGACTGGCTGAGCTAAATGTAGCTTCAGCACCTAAGCGGGTTTGTAACTTGCCGATATGCGCTTCAAGGGATTGTGGCGTTGAAGTACCTGCTGTGGTCAGCGCCTGTAATTGTGGAAGGCTTGCCGATGCATAAACAGAGAATTCACTCTGTTCGAGTGACAACAGGTCCTCTGTAGCATCAGTAATGCTTTGCTCTGACTTCTTTGAATTGTGGGGCGTAGCAGCTAGATCTATCGTACTAGATATCATCACTTTCCCCACTTAGGCTGGTCAGTTGGTATGCTGCTAATCCATCCTGTTGGCTTTTGAATTGCTTCATTTCGATTTCCAATTTATCTTTATCTTGCTTAAGCTGAGAAAGAACGAGAGCATGGGTTTTAGCCAAAGCTTGTCTAGCAGCAAATTGGGCTCGACTCTTAGCCTTTCCTTCACTGGTAAGTGCCGTAATCATCAGCTCGTTGATCTTAATAACCTTGTCCCAGTCCTTTGACTTAGCATGTTTTAAAAGGGCATGTTCAAACTGTCCCCACTGCTCAATTGAGATTTGCCCAACCTTCTCTGACATTAGTGATCACCTCTATGATGGGGTCTAAGTTACTTGGGCTATTTTCAACGCTGGCAGCAACGAGTTGTCGACTACAGTAGTCATAAAGGCGGTTCAGGCTTGTTGCGACTTCACCACCATTTTCAAGATCTAACATTGAGTCGAGTCCATGCACTATGTTGAGACACTTATTAACGCTCTTACCCTTATCTTCAAAACTTTTACGCTCCATAAACCCTCGAGTTCGCTCCATCTCTTCGAGTAGTCCATCAAGCAGCATACGTACCATCTCGTGGGGATTTGCCGCTGCTGCTCTGGCATCTAAAGTTGTCTGTTTATAAGCGCTGAAGGGATCATGCTCATTCAACATAGTGTTGGTTTCCTTTGTTAAAACAGCCCGCTGGCTGAACTCATTTTCATAATGTTGGCTTCCATTGCAGTAAATTGGGCCAGGTAGATCTGATACCTTTGCTGCATCTGGTAGTCATGGCGATCCATGTTGTCTTCGACGCGAGAAACCTGTTTATCTAGGTTGCCCTGCTTAAGATCTAAGTAGCCATTAGACTTAGTAAATGGATCGATCATGGTATCGAGGCGGTCGACATAACCGCCATCGTCGGTAAACATGGCTTTTACTGCAGATGGGTCACTTTTGAGGGCTTCTGAGAGCTTGTCGTCATTGACCTCAAGCTTGCCGTCACGAGTCATCTCAATGCCAATATCCGATAGACGCATGCCGTTAGGTGAGGGGGTGAAAACTGTTTGTCTCATGCTGTTTTGTAGCATGCGAATGCTAGAGTCCCCTTTTAGAACTCCTAATTGCTCTTCAGTGACTGAGCCACTGCCAGATGAAGAGTCATCGTCTTCGTCGTCATCATCTTTTTCATCATCAACTTCATCGGCAACTTCACTGCCCATAGAGCGGGTAAGCTTGTTGATCTGATCCATAAGAGTATTGAAGGCATCGACAAAGTCGTTAACCGCTTGCTCGCTGGATTCGAAGTCAGTCCCGACTGTAATCGTGCTACTTTCTCCGGCTTGATGAACCTTGTTGAGTTCGATATTCATGCCATCGACGACATTTTCTAGGTAGTTACTACTACTCTGAATATCAATACCATTGAGTGTTGCCAATGCATCTTGGGCGGCGCGGCGTTCTGTCATGCCAAAACTGGCACCGTTATCAAGTACGGTGATCTCACTCGCTGCACCTGTTTTTGTTGAGGTCAGCATAAACTCAACATTGCCACCAGTGCGTACTAAAGAAGCTTGTACCCCAGGGTTGTCGGGGTGATCATTGATATAGTCTCTGAACTGGCTGATGGTGACACTGCCATCACTATTGATTGCGCCCATATCTATGGTCAGCACCTCACCATCTATCTCTATGGTGAAATCTCCACTGGTTGGAAGACCTGTAGCATCTTCACTAGCAAAGGTTTTTGTTAGCTGATGGGCTTGAGCAAGCTGTTTGACGATGAGGTCATAACTCCCTTCAGGCGCATCGGTGCCGACAGTAACAGAGGCATTGTCATCACTGACTGAAACTGTTTTATCATCGAAGGCATCGCCATCGATTTTTTCCAGTTTACTGGTCATGTTGTTTAAGCTTTTCTCTAGCACACCATAGGCATCAAGCTGAGCTTGATAGCGATTCATTTGGGTTTTGTAGAGCTCATCTTTACCCATACGTTCAGCCATAATCAGTTGTTCGGCGAACTGGGCGGCACTCATACCAGATATCATTGTGACTCCTCCTGTTAAAGGGGTAGGGCAATCTCTATGCCAAAAGTTAAGTTATTGTTTAAATTGGTTTTACTTTTGTGTTGTGATTAAGTGTCTCTAAATCACTTCCGATTAAATCTGCTATACGGGAAGTGAGGCTTCCGCTTAGTTCGTTGAATGCAAAGCCACTAGCCGACAAGGTTTAAAGGCGACCTTTTGTGGGAGAGATGAAGTGAGTGTTAGAGAAATCTTGTTGTTAACGGGAGAGTTATAGTGAGGTCTAGATAGAAAAAAGGAGCCGTAAGGCTCCTTTATACAGCTTACTCTAGATAGTAAGCTTAGGTGCTTATAGCAGACCCATAACCAAACCAGTGTTCTGGTTGGCTGAAGATAGGATGCTAGTACCTGCTTGAACAAGTAACTGGTTTTTAGTCATGTTTGCTGTTTCTACAGCAAAATCGGCATCCATGATACGGCCAGCAGCCGCTTTAGTATTTTCGGTGACATTAGCTAAGTTAGATGATGTATGACCTAGGCGGTTAATGTTGGCACCTAAATTAGAGCGTTCATTACCAATGTTATCGATAAATGTATCTATGTTGCCAATTGCGGTAGTACCACCACCTGCAGCACTAATATCAGTAGTATCACCAGCAAGCTTAGCCACAACATCAGTCTTAACATCTAATGTTTCAGCAGCACCTGCACCAATCTGGAATTTAACTCCACCGTCTAACGTAGCGAATAGGTTGTTACCCGCGTATTCAGTTTGGCCAACGATACGATCGACCTCTTTTGTTAGCTCTTGGTATTCAGCATTCAGTGCTTTTAGATCTTCCGCTGAGTTCACGCCGTTAGCCGCTTGTGTAGCTAGCTCTTTCTGGCGGTTAGCGATTGTGTTTAGCTCATCCAGCGCGCCATCGGCAGTCTGAAGCATAGAAGTTGCATCTGACACGTTACGGCTAGCAGTTTCCATGCCTACAACGTTAGCGTTTAGACGAGAAGCGATCTGTAGACCGGCAGCATCATCAGATGCACTGTTGATACGAAGACCTGTTGATAGGCGCTCCATAGAGGTTGTAAGTAAGCTATTGTTTTTACCTACAGCATTTTGAGCGACCATAGACGCATAGTTAGTATGAACTGATAACATGGCTGTTTCTCCAAATATTTTAAAAGTTATTCATCTGAGGCTTAGCTGGCTCAATAAATTTTAATGAGGAACAGTAAGTCACAGTTAAACAATTCGTTGTGTCTCATATTTGATAAAACGACTCCCAAATTTGAAACTGAACCTTCGACTAAAAAATAGTTAAAAAAATATAAATTAGAACACAAACTGGTTGCTTGCTTTTAGGTTTGCTTACAACGGGTTACTAGTAAGTGTGAGATAAAAAAACCAGCTATATAGCCGGTTAAATGAATCAAAAAATCAAATAGGAAGGACATGGAAAGCGTATCAAGGGAGACGAATAGGGGCTCGAAAACCGCTTGAAAACTTATCAGGTCAAATTGATATAGCGACCGACTTTCAACAAACTAAAAATGAAAGGGACTACTTTAATAATGAAGAAACGTGAGAGCGCGTCACATTAGCCTGGGCCATCACAGCTGTGACCTGCTTATAGAAGGGGCTGGACTGCATATGACTGTCTAACTGATTGAGTGTCTCTTCAATCATTTGGCTGTCACTCTGGCTAAGGTTTAGTTTATCGAGCTGACGTTGTAGTTTTAGCTTAGCTTCACCTATCTCTCGTAGCTGCTGGTCCACTTTATGTAGTGACTTATTGATCTTAGCGATAGCCTGTTTAAGCTCCTCATTGGTGCCAAAGCGCCACTCTCTTGGATCTTGCCATGACAACTGTTCATCAACTTTGATTGTTCTGGCTTCACCAGCAGGAAGTCGCTGCCCTTGCCCGGTCATCATAATGCCTGATTTTAACGTTTGCCAGTGGCTTTTATTGGTGGTGTATATCGTTTCGGTGTTAGCGACAAAACTATTAGACTTTGATACTCCAATGCCAAGCGAGTCCATCTGTTTGGTTATTTTTGCCTTTAGCTGGTGGGCATTGTCGTTAGCAGGTAGATAGAGACTCGCTGATTTTTGAGCTAGCTGGATAACAACTTGCTCATCTCTTGGCTTAGGGCTAGCAAGTTCGACAGATTTTAATTTGAACTCATAAAGTGCAGCTGGGCGCTTGGGCGATATCAGGTTTAATTGATGATCGATTAGCGGTGTGTTTTGATATTCAACTTGAATGCTTGAGAGCCGTTTCTGCATCTGCTTTGCGAGATTGCTCGACTCTATTTGCTGCTGACCTTCTACACTTAATGCTTTTTGGCTCTGTTTCTTTAGCTGCTTTAGTAGATGGGTTATCTGTCTTAAGCCTTGCTCAGCCACCTGAGAGGCTGAGATTTTATGTTGACCCTGCGTCACTTTCGCCCAACGAGAGTAGCTCTTTAATCTATGGGTGGGGATATCTGTTCTTTGTTTCGTTTCAGTCTGCTTGAGAGCTGGTTGCTCACCAACAGGGGCGCTGACAGTTTGGCTACGGTGCTGAACACTCAGCGCATCTGAAACTCCACTAACCATAGCCATGTCGTACTTCCTTGTTAAAGTTGGTTAAACAGGGTGAGTTGACTGATTTGTACAAAAGTCTGCTGGGTGACCTTTAATGTGGTGAGCTTAAGATTAAACTCAGCTGTCGCTTGGGCATAATCTAGCCCCTCTGTGTCACCAATCACCTCTTGGTTGAATAGAATCATCTCTTCATGGGACTCCTCCATCAACATCAGACTCTTCTGTTTACCACCTATATCCGTTATAGCACCACTGACGCTCGATAGCGTGTCATCAAGGGTATCCATCATGGTGTTGGCGATGTTATCAAATCCTGGTTCACCTGGAGATAAACTGGGGTCCTTAAGCACATCGATAAAGTCCTGTGTTTGGTTAAGGATATCGCTACTACCATTCGAGAAAAGAAACTGCTCTGCTGTCACATTGGCAGCCATCCAAGATGAGCCAGATGTTTGTACCTCTCTTTGGTTATTATCTCCCTGATAGATGTAGTTACCACTAGCATCTTGACCTATTGGTGCCGTGTTCGTTTCATTACCTGAAAAGATATAGTTGCCTGCATCATCCTGTGCATTGACGGCGCCAACAAACGCTTCCAGTAACTCTTCAAGTTCAGAGGCGTAAGCCGCTCTGTCTTCAGCTGACAGTGAACCATTGCGAGCCGAAAGGGTGATTTCTCGCATACGCGACTCTATCTCAACCATAGAGGAGAGGTTGGTTTCTGCACGACCAAAGCTTGAGCTCAGCGACCCTATATTTTTTAGGTATTGCTCTGTCGCCGCTACATCACGTTGACTTGAGATCACCTTCACTGAGCCGATAGGATCATCTGATGGGCGCAGGATTGACTTACCTGTTGCCATCATCTGGTTTAGGCGAGCTATGTCTGCTGTGGAGTTTTGCAGACTATTTAGATTACTGGCATATAGGTTGTGGGTACTGACTCGCATTATCTTGTTCCTCTATTCTGTATCACTAGCGCTGATCGACTCTGGGGCTTATCGCTGTAGGCCACTAAATGTTGAGTATGGTTTGAAAGAGTTGATCGGCTGTGGAGATCACCTTGGCATTGGCTTGATAGCTTTGTTGGTAGATGATTAAGTTGACTGCCTCCTCATCCATGTTGACTCCGCTTGTACTAGCCCATTGTGCTTGAGCCTCTCTTTGTAGGCTGAGCGCGGTATCTTCACTGACTTGCGCTTGTCTTGATTCTGAGCCGAGTTTTCCCACTATGCTTGAGTAGGCATCTCCCATGGAAGCCGTTACATCGATAGATGCGAAGGTAAATTCCTTGTTCGCTAGCTCAATCAGCTCTTTGAGGTTGCTGTTATCACCTGGGGTGCCATCTTTACCGAAAGCGAGCATCTCGGCGGTAAAACCATCGGTGACCTTGAGGCTACCGGCTGGGTTTGTTGGGTCGTAGGTGAACAGGTCTTGGGTTGGCGTGTTGCCATTAAGATCGGTACCACCTGCTAAAATGGCGTTAAACTCATCGGCAAAGGTGACGGCCATCTCATCGGCAAAGGCCATCGATTCCATCAGGCTGTTGTCACGATAGTCGAGTAACGCACCTAAGCTTCCGCCTGCACTTTCATCTAATGGAAAACTTGATTCGCCAAATTTTATGGTGATAGTACTGAGTGCTGGGTTGCTAGGATCTGGCTTCACTTCTAACGTGGATGCAGTCGTACCTGAAAGCAGTGGTTGACCTTGCGCCAGAGAGATATTGACCATGCCGTTCGCATCTTCAGTGACTCGAATATCAACCAGTTGCGACAGATCATCGATAGCCGCATCTCTGGCATCTAACAGTGAGGCGGGAACATCGGCCCCCGATCTTTGTATCTCCTCATTGAACTTAGCTATGGTTTCAAGTTGTGAGTTTATCTCTTTTGCTGAGGCACCAATCTGGCCCTCAATTTGAGTTAGCTGAGAGTTAAGCGACTGGCTAATAGAGTTAAACCTTTGCCCCATCGCTTTGGCTTCACTGAGCACTCCTTGGCGGTAAGCGATATCACTTGGTTGTTCAAGTGCTGAGTTGAGTGAAGCGAACAGCTGATCGAGTCCAAAGGAGATATTATTTCCTTTAGAGCCAAAGATCTGTTCAACCTGTCCATAGTAACTACTTTTAACGCGTGAGTAGCCCACACCGCTGGTGGTATTCCAGAGTTGAGCAACCTCATATTGATCTGAGATACGGCGAACGCCATCTATCTGTACTCCAGCACCACTGCCGTATACGCCACCACCCACAGAGCTCAACATCACTTGCTGGCGCGAGTAACCTGGCACCATGGCATTTGCGACGTTATTGGAGGTTGCATTCAGGGCTGCCATACTCGATGTGAGTCCTGACATGCCGATATTGAGCATGCTCATAATATTTCCTTATCTCTGTTATTCGTGTCGTTAGCGTGAGCCGCTATGTGGAGCAATTACTCTTTGTTTGCCTGGTTAAACAGTGGAACGACGAGTGCTGGTTGCATCGCCTTAGTGCCACTATTTAGCCCGTTAAACTGGGCTGAATTTGCTGCATTAGCCTCTAGGGTATGTTCAGTAGAAGCGACCGTGTCAGGCTGAGACTTAAGCGCGGCACTTAATTGTTTTGTCATAACGCTAGCCAGCCCAGTACTCTGCATCTGACTTAAACGGCCGGCTAACTCAGCATCATGCCAATCTCGATACATACCATCATTTTGTGATGACAGTGGGCTGTCGCTGTCTGCCATCACATCTGATGCGCTACGCATCTGCTTTAACACCGTTTGCAAAAACTGCGCTTCAAACTGTTGGCTGACTAATTTAAGTGCGCCATGTTCACCGTTTGCTTTGATCAGTTCACCCGCGCTCAGGTTATTAAGGTATCCATGTGAGTTTTCTAATTTCATTAGATAACCACCAGTTCAGCTTCTAGGGCACCCGCTTCATCAAGCGCCTGTAAAATTGCCATCAGATCCATTGGGGAAGCGCCTAGGCTGTTAACCGCGCGAACAACTTCCTCTAAAGCGATGCCTTCAGGCCAAACAAACATATGACCATCACCTGTGTCTATGTCGACCTGGCTATCTGAGATAACCACTGTTTCTCCCTGTCCTTGGCCTCCCCATACTGGCGCATTAGGTTGGCTGACAAACTCTTGCTCGGTAATAGAAACCGTTAAGTTGCCATGGCTTACTGCAGCTTTTCTAACGACCACATCGCCACCCATAACCACGGTGCCTGTGCGACTGTTAAAGACAACTCGAGGTGACTTTCGACCTTGCTCTATCTGTAGCTCTTCGAGCATAGACATAAAGGTAACGCGCTCGCGATTGCTTTTAGGCGCACGTACCAACACTTTGGCACTACTGTCTGCTTGAGCGACATCAGGGCCAAAAAGTGCATTAACTTGTCGCTCAATATTGCGAGCAGTCATAAAACTTGGGGCTCTTAGGTTCAGCACTATCTGCTCATTGTCATTAAAGTCACTTTCCATCGGTGCTTCCAATAGCGCCCCATTAGGGATGGTCCCGACGGTCGGGACATTGATGGTGACTGAGGTGCCATTGCGTCCTTGTGCTGAAACGCCACCAACGACTAAGTTACCTTGAGCTACTGCGTATATCTCACCGTCGACCGCCCTTAAAGGCGTCATCAGTAAGGTACCGCCACGTAGGCTTTTGGCATCACCTAAAGATGAGACGGTAATATCGAGTGTTTGGCCTGGGCTTGCCAAAGGTGGCACGGTTGCGTGGACTGCAACTGCTGCAACGTTTTTCAGTTTAGGGTCGGTTCTGCCATCTATCTGCACGCCAAACTGTTTGAGCATGTTGACGATAGACTGACTGGTAAACCTAACTTGGGTTCTATCACCTGTGCCGTCGAGTCCGACAACTAGACCATAACCGACCAGCTGGTTATCCCTGATCCCTTGGACGTCGACGATATCCATAAGATAACGGTTCTGGCCCTTAGCTTGAACTGGGGGCTGAGCGATAACAAAAGCGAGAAAAGCACTCGCTATAAATAGACTGAACTGTCTCATTGGTTAACCTTTGCAGCAGGTGAAAATGGTAAAATAAGGCATGGCGTTAAACCTTATATAGCTCGCTGATAAAAGCTGTGTAACGGCCTGAATCATAGTGGGAACCAAGGGCTATTGAAGTAACGTGCAGCCCAGCCCATCGCATTACTATCAGCGATTGCGCCTTGGCCACCATAGATGATGCGCGCATCGGCAATCCGCTGTGAGGAGATAGTATTATCGTTACCTATATCATCGGTACGGATCAGGCCTAGTAGGCGCAGGTATTCATCACCTTGGTTGAGTCTCAACCATTTTTCGCCTCGAATAAGCAGGGCGCCATTAGGCAAGACTTTAGCCACCGTGACAGTGATTGAGCCTGAAAGCTGGTTCTGTTGCGTGCTAGAACCCGATCCTTTGAAGCCGCGAGAAGCGGCGCCACTGCCACTACCACTGAAGCTGTCACTGCCAGTAGAAGCTTGACCGCCAATTGACATGTCTTGCTCTTTATTCGCTTTAGTATCTGCGCGTTTGCTGGAGTAGGTTTTTTCATCCAGAGCAACGGTGAGGATGTCTCCCTCCCTAAAAGCACGTTTATCTTTAAACAGGGTTAGCATGTAGCCCTGTCGATATACGCTGCCATTTTTTGCTTCAGGTAGGCTGTAGTCTATCTCTGGTGGTGCCCACTCAGGTTGCCCCGGCTTGGTCTCTGGCTCGGGGAAGTGAGACACACATCCAGATAACAGTAATAGCATTCCTATCCATATGTGGCGCATCTGTTTTCCTTATCTGATAATCAAAGAGTAAAGGCTTAAAGTGCCTGATTGAGGAACTTAAGCATGTCATCTGAGGCTGAAACCACCTTGGCATTCATCTCATAGGCACGCTGGGTCGAAATCATCTCAACCATCTCCTCAACAACGTTCACGTTAGCGCCCTCTAGTGCCCCTTGACGTAGCTGACCTATGGCTTGATCGCCAGCAACGCCCTCTATGGCTGCCCCTGATGCGCCTGTTTCACGATAGAGGTTGTCACCACGGGCTTCTAGGCCTGCAGGGTTAGTAAAGTTGGCTAAGGTGATCTGCCCCAACTCTTGCGCTTCAGCTTGACCTGAGATCTGCGCGGTCACGACACCATCGGTTGCGATAGTGATGGTTTGCGCATCTTCAGGGATCTCAATATTGGGGACTAAAGGTAAGCCTTGTGATGTCACCATTAGCCCATCACTGTTACGGTAAAACTGCCCATCACGAGTGAAAGCCAGTTCACCATTTGGCTCCTCAATTTGAAAGAAGCCTTGGCCTTCGATGGCGAGATCGAGTTGTTGATTAGTGGTGAGCAGGTCGCCTGTTGTAAATACTTTTTGGGTACCCGCAACACGTGTACCAGTACCTAACTGCAGACCTGATGGCAGCTCATTGAGTTCATCGACTTGGCCACCCGGTTGACGTTGTGTCTGGTAGAACAGATCGTTAAACGCGACACGGTCACGCTTAAAGCCTGTGGTATTAACGTTTGCCAAGTTGTTGGCAATGGTAGTCATCTTTACATCTTGAGCCGTGAGGCCAGTTTTACTTACCCATAACGAGGATTGCATCTTGATTCCTTAATTCTATTAACGCTGGTGGTCCTGCGCCTAATGGTTAGGCGTTACGGATAAGCCGGTTACCGGCTTCTGCGAGTTTCTCAGCACTTTTCATCAGCTTGACCTGAATCTCAAATTGCCTGCTAAGATCCATTGAGGCGATAAGCTCGCTAACTGCTTTGACGTTGCTTGCTTCAAGAAAACCGCTATCAACACGCACTTCATTATTGATTGCTAGCGGCTCTCCATCACGGCTATAGAGCAGGCCATCAAGCCCTTTATCGACAGTGTCTAGTTCTGGGTTTACTAGCTTAAGTTGACCCACCTCTTCAATAATGCCGCCTTCAGCTGCGATAACACTGATTCTGCCATCGTCACCAACAAAGAGTTCACGATACTCAGGCAGCACGATTGGCCCATCAATGCCTGACACGGGTCGCCCATCTATGGTGAGTTGACCATTAGTGTCGGGTACGATATTGCCTGAGCGGGTATAACCTTCTCCCTGCTCAGTCATCACGGTAAATAGACCTTGCTCTTTAATCGCAAGATCTAAGGTTCTACCAGTAGGGTTCATCGCACCCGCTTGTTGACTAAAGCCACTGCTTTCGGTTTGCGCCATGACCCGTGTTTGTAGGCTATTTCCTGTCGCCGCAACGACCTTGGCATTAACCCGTTCAAGATCGGCCTTAAAGCCTGTGGTCTCAGCATTAGCTAGGTTATGGGCACGTATTGTTTGTGCTTCCATCACTCGTGCTGCCCCGCTTGCAGCGGTATAGAGCATCTTATCCATGACTCAATTCCTTAGATGGCATTAAGCAGCGACTGCTGCATGCTGGCATTGGTCTGCAGCACCTTGGCATTGGATTGATAGTTACGTTGAGCGGTCATCAGGTTAACCATCTCTGCGGTTTGATCTACGTTAGAGCCCTCAAGATAACCACCTGCAACGGAACCAAAGGTGCCTGTGCCTGGTGTGCCCACTACGGGTTGTCCAGCAGCATTAGTCGCAGTCCAGGCATTTTGGCTAACGGGAGTTAACCCATTAGGGTTGTTGAATGAGGCGAGCACCACTTGGCCTTGGATCTGCTCCTGCCCGTTAGTGTATGTGCCATAGAGCATGCCATCATCGTCGATGCGGATGCCGTTAAGCTCACCTGAGGTGTAGCCATTTTGCACTAAGCTAGAGTTGTTATAAGGAGAGGCGTACTGAGTACTGTTCTTATAACTTAGATCTATGCTCATCGCGGAAGCACCGCCTTGTGCTGCAATATCTAACTTGAGTGTTTCCCCTTGGGTGAGGTTACCTGCAGAATCAAATTCTAATGAGTGACCGCCAGCTGGGCCAACATCGTTACCATCCATTCTGTAATGAACCTTCCACTCATTGTCTGCTGTTTTGACATAATACTGAGTCATGGCGTGCTCTTTACCGAGTGAGTCATAGACAGTGACGGTGCCTGAAGAGTGGTAAGTGGAGGAATCATCAGGATCAAAAGCCGCAGTGATTGGGTCAACACTCGCATCTAAGTTAGAGACTTGGCCGACATTCGTCGTTGCCTTAGCGGGTAGGGAGCCTGATTGGATCTGCAGATCGTTAACATTACCGTTTTGTAGTTGGCCATTGGGGCCGACTGTATAGCCTTGTACTCGGTTACCAGCAGGGTCGGTGACATAGCCATTCGCATCTTGGTTAAACATACCTGCACGAGAGTAAAGGGTGCTGCCATCACTTGCCGATAGCATAAAGAAACCATCACCTTCGACGCCCATATCGAGCTCGCGACCGGTATAAACAAGGCTGCCACCCATAGAGAAGTTTTGGCTGGTGGACATCACGTTGACACCGCCAGCTTGGCCACCGTTATAGATGGCAGAGAACTCACTACGCCCGCCTCTGAACCCGACAGTGGATGAGTTGGCAATGTTATTACTGATGGTGTTGAGGTCTTGGGTGGTTGCTTGCAGTCCGCTTAGGGCAATATTAAATGACATGCTATGTATCCTTTAATTGATATTATTTTAATGCGTTTATGAAACTTCAGAGATATCCAGTACAGAAACCGTACCTAGGCCATTACCAAGCTCGGCCATCATCACGCCGGAGGCACTGATAAAGTGCACTTTCTCGATAGGCGCCTTGATAAAGGTATCTGCGGTCAGTGTCTCTTCCCCTGCAGACCCCTTAGCCTTGACTTGGTACTCTCCAGGTGGAAGATCTAACGCTTCTGGGTCTATGATAAAGGCCACATCACCAGGCTCTTGTGCACCTAGATTGATGGTGGCAACCACTTCACCAGTTTCATCGGTTATCTCTAGGCTGAGCTCTTCGGCGGCATTTTCTAGATAAATTTTGCCGTCTATCGCTTCAGCATCAATTTCAAACTCAGAGGCGGGCACCATGGCGCTCTTACCGATTAACTGCGCCGACTGCACAATGCCTAAGTTTTCCATCATGATCATGCTCATCGCTTGGTTGGCGCGCATCATCTCTAAACTTTCGACTTGAGAGATCTGCGCCATCTGAGTCACAAACTCATTACTATCGATAGGGTTGGTGGGATCTTGGTTTTGAATGGACGCCAACATCAAGGTCATAAAATCATTCTTGATGGTGCTGGCATTACCGCCCGCAGAGGATGTGCTCTCTGCTGAACTGGAGCTACCACCGGCTGAGGCCATGATCTCAGGTTCGCCGGCTGGGTTAGTGTCATTCTGGTTGGAAACCGCGTTTACACTCATCTATTTAGCTCCTAGCTGCAGTAAACCTTGCTGCATTGAACGGGCACGGTTCATCACTTCTACGTTGGTTTCAAAAGAGCGACTCGCTGCCATCATGTCTGCCATCTCTTCGACGGTATTAACATTGGAGTAAGCGACGTAACCTTGTTCATCTGCATAGGGATGGTCGGGTTCGTAACGCATATCGAGTGGTGCGTCTGCTTCGACGATTGCCGATACCTCAACATGGGCGCCTGAAAGCTGACCATCTTGGGTTTGGTTGTAGATCGTTGAGAACACAGGTTTCAGTGCACGAAAAGCGGTTTCTGGTGTTTCAGCTGCAGCACCTGCGTTAGCTAAGTTACTGGCTACCGTGTTGAGGCGGACGGTTTGGGCATGCATGCCTGCTCCCGCAATGTTGTAGATCTCTCCAAAAGACATATTGGTTCCTATTGGCCTTCGATTGCAGACTTCAGTCCCGCAATCTTCATATTGAGAAATGTGAGACTGGTTTGGTAGTCCATCGCATTTTGTGAGTATCTTGCCTGCTCTTTGCCTAGCTCAACGGTATTTTGATCACTAGAGGTCTGGTATGGCACTCGATAGGCGGCTTCATAACTTCTGTCATGGCCCATTCCTGAGTTGATCTGGGTCATGACGGTTTTGAAGTCGAGGTCTCTCGCCTTATAACCCGGTGTCTCAGCATTGGCGAGGTTACCCGCTAGCATCTTGCTGCGCTCGACTCGAAAATCGAGCGTTTGTGGATGTATGCCAAGTGCGGCATCGAGGTTGATAGCCATTGCGACTCCTAGTAATGTATGTTCGGTTTTAGTCTTGCTGCGGCTATAGTACAAGTTGCGTGCCAATAAATAATTGTGAGGTTTATTAATGGTTTGCCATGTTTTGTGGAAGAGGAACGGAACTGTTATTTCCCATATGTTGATCCTGTTGTCCGCTCTGCTTCCGCTATCGTTTTCCTACGCTGAGAGCAATTCGGTGAGTGAGCAGATAGAGGTTGAGTTGCAGCAACTCATTTCGGCTGAGCTTAAGCAGTGGCAGCGTCAATCTGGTGTTAAATCACTGCAACACGAGATTGAAGTGAGGGTGCCTTCAGGGGCTAAAAAATTACCGATGTGTGCTGAGCCGTTATCGATAGATGCTGCGTCTGGCCTTGCTTTTGGCAATATTCAACGACGTGTTCAATGTGCATCTTTAGGCTGGTCTATGTTTGTACGCGCTCGAGTGAAAGTGTCAGCCAGTATTCCAGTGACAAACCGAGCGATGAAGCGGGGGGAGCTTGTCAGTCGACAAGATATTGAGTGGCAAACGATCAGATTAACGTCATCCGATAGACATTTGATGACACAAATTGATGAGATTGTTGGGCGTCAGGTTATCCGCGGACTACGTCGGCATAAGCCGATACAGGTGCAACAGTTAAGTGCCCCCCAATGGGTAAATATCGGTGACAAGGTGATTATTGAAGCGAGTAGCAGCGGCTTCTATGCCAATATGCAGGGGGAAGCACTTGAATCCGGGGGAGAAGGTCAACCTATTCGAGTCCGAAACTTAAGCTCTGGCAAGGTGATCACCGCTTATCCAACCGCAAAGGGAAGAGTCGCGACCCAGTTTTAACTCTCTTAAATCCTGTCTTATTTATGAGTCATATTTTAGTCTTTTGAGTTTTGTGTCGCTTTAACAAGGTAACGGCAGAAATTCTCGGTGAAACAGATGGAAATCCAAAAGATAAATAGTGCGATTAGCACTGAAATAAGTACTAAGAAGGGGCAGACTCAAGCGCCTATTCAGCAGGAGAAAAATGACAGGGCTGAAGTGCCTTCACAGAAGGTCGTCAGTGATGATTGGCAGCTTATGTCTCGCTCTCAGCCAGAGCTTCAGCAAATTGATGAGGTTGATCAAGCTAAAGTTGATGAATTGCGTCAGTCTCTGAAAGCGGGCACGTTTAAACTCGATCTGGATGCTATATCAGAGGCGATGTTGCAGCAACACGGCTAAAGAGAGCAATATCATGAGTTCTAAAAAAGAGATTGTTCAGGTCTTAGTTCGTGGCATCCGACAAGATATTGAAAGCTATAAACAGCTTAAAAGCCTGCTAAACCGACAGCGAGATTTGATGCAGCGCCGAGATAATGATGGCTTAAAACATCATAATGAGCACCAAGCTAAGCTGTGTGATGAATTGATGATTAAGGCTAAAAAGCGCAGTGATGCATTATTGCAATTGGGTTTTTCTGGTGATGCGGCAGGCATGAAGAGCTTGATTTCAAAATTGCCAAAACAGAGCGCCCTGCAAGTGAACTTATTGTGGGAAAACCTGCTAGCTGTTGTGAGAGATAGTCAGCAAGCTAATGAAGCTAATGGCAACTTGCTAGTATCGCAACAGACAGTGATCAACAATATACTTAATCGTGAAGCTGATACCGTGACGGATTATGGGGAGACAAGGGAGCGTTAACCTCTGCCTTGATACCGTGAGGATAGGTCGTCGACCTGTTTTTGCTCCAGCCTCTCTTGTGCTTTACGTTGCTCCGATTTTCGTTGCTCATAGAGCCAGATCAGTCCTTGCTGACGTCCCAGCTGTTTTTGCCATAAACCATCCATTCTTTGTTGTTCCTGCTGTAACAGCATCTGCTGTTTACTGAGCTTCTTTTGAAGTGGCTTTAACGAGCTGAGTAAGTTGGCGTTATTCTGCAGTAGCAGTGGGCTAGTGGTGTGGCAACTAGTTTGATGATATTCATTGAGCATTTGAGTCACGGCTTCGTTTTGCTGACGGTTTGCTATGACCCTATTTTGCGCATCGGTGCGTTGTTCACCTAATTGTCTGAGCTTTTTCTCCTCCTGCTGACAGAGTATTAATAGTTGTTTCATAGGCTTCCTCTAACGAATAACTGAATCTACTAACTGTTTTAGATCTTCGAGGCTTTGGTTTAAATCAGATTTTTCATCAGTGCCTTGCTTAAGAAACTTTGCCATCTCAGGGTAGTGCTGTACGGCAAGATCCATTTGTGGATCGTGCCCAGCTTGATATCCGCCAAGTGGCAGTAGTTCTCGCACTTCGTTATAGCGACTATTAAGTTGTTTAAACTGATGACCTAAAGCGATAACGTCTGTAGTGCTTACTTGCGTCGCTAATCGGCTGACTGAGCTGGCTATATCGATAGCGGGAAAATGCCCCTGCTCGGCAAGCTTACGGCTGAGCACGATATGACCATCTAAAATGGCGCGAGCTGAGTCGGCAATAGGATCTTGTTGATCATCCCCCTCTGTGAGCACGGTATAAAAGGCTGTTAGCGTGCCTGTTGGGTGCTCGCCATTACCTGCTAGTTCAACTAGGCTTGGCAGTTGAGCAAAAGCTGATGGTGGATAACCTTTGGTTGCTGGTGGCTCACCTAAGCTGAGTGCGATTTCACGCTGTGCTTGTGCAAAACGTGTCAGTGAATCAACTAAAAGTAATACCTGCTTACCCTGATCTCGAAAGGCGGCGGCAATGTGATGACTCAGTCGCATAGCCCTTAAGCGCATCAATGGCGTTGTGTCAGCGGGAGCTGCAATGACAATGGCTCTGCGTCGGCCCTCTTCACCTAATGACTCTTCGATAAACTCTCTAACCTCACGGCCACGCTCGCCAATGAGTGCAACGACGACTACGTCGGCTTCGGTAAATCGAGTCATCATACCGAGGAGGACACTCTTACCGACACCTGAGCCTGCAAATAGCCCTAAGCGTTGCCCACGGCCTATGGGGAGTAGGGCATTAATAGCCCTGATGCCTACATCGAGTGGTTCGCGAATAGGTTGGCGCTGTAGAGGGTTGATCGTACTGCAAGAGGGCGTTATTTTTTGTGGGCTATTGAGCTTGCCTAAATTATCTAACGGCTGTCCTGCACCGTCTAGCACTCTACCTAAAAGACTTGGACCTACTGGGATCTGCGATTGCTCAGCAACAGGCATCACTCTGGAACCAGGCATTAGTCCTGAAGTATGCTCAATGGGCATTAAGCATAATGTCTCTTTGTTAAAGCCCACGACTTCAGCTTCGACTAGACGTCCATTGCGGCACTCAATATTGCAACGATCCCCCATTCCTAGTTGACAGCCCACCGCTTCGAGGAGTAAGCCATTGACACGGGTTAGTCGACCATAGACTTGGGCGACTGGCACACTTGGCCAGTCAAAGATCTCTGCACTATCTAATTGATGCTTAGACATTGTTTGCTTCAAGCTTAGGAGTTTGTTCGGGCTCTGCTGCTGGAGTTGGCGAGTAAAGTTTAGCTTCAACTTGATCCATACAGGCGTTCAGTCGAGTTTCAACCGAAGCATCGGCATCTGAGTTATCGCTGACTATGCGACAGCCACCAGATGAAATAGTGCTATCTTCTACTAGAATCCAATCTTGTATCTTATCGGCTGCCAGCTCTCTGAGTCTTTCAACTGCTGTAGGCTCTAGATGGATCTTTATGTCGGAGCGAGTGTCAGGCAGGGAGGCTACCGTCTCTTCGACTAACGATAAGATCTGTTGGGGCTGCAGGGTGAGCTCGCAACGGATCACTTGTTGAGCCACGCGGCGCACTAGATCTAAGATCAGTTGCTGCTGTTCGTTGATCTGGCTTAGGTGTCCATCTTCGAGTAGTGACTTTAGCGCGCCAAGAGGAGCCAGCAGGTTATTGAGTTGCTCATCGATGCCCTGTTTTCCTTTCATTTGGCCTTCGATTCGTCCCTGATTAAATCCGCTTGCGTAGCCGCTGCGTCGTCCCGCCTCTTCGCCTGATTCAAAGCCCTCTTGATGACCTTTAGCAACCCCTTCGTCATAGCCTTTATCGAAGGCTTGTTGGTAGTCCTGCCAGCCAGGTTCATTGCTATTTTCAGGCGTGTCGGCTGGAATGAGTGGGCTGAACCTGTGCCTTCTGGCAAGGTCGCCTTGTAAGCGCCATTTAGGATCAATATTGTTTTGTGTAGATTTCATTATCCGATCACCTGGTTTATGACTTGTCGCAGACTAATGTCAGCATGCTTACTGTTGGCTTTGAGCTGAAATCATTATTCAACGACTTGCTCCTCGAATAGTTGCAACTCAATGTCGCCGTCATCCATCATCTGTTTGGCGAGTTCCATAATCTCTTTGCGTGCAGCAATGGCTTGGCTAAGAGGTACTGCCCCTATGGCATCAACTTGGGTTTCTATGGCTGAAGACATACGCTTAGGCAGGGCATCGAGTAGGGTACTCTTAAGCTCTTGGTCTATCCCTTTGAGTGCCAGTGCTAGCATCTCAGGCGGAACGATTGCCATAATTTCTTGCAAGGTTTCAGGCTTTTGGCGGCCAAGAATAATAAAGTCAAACATGTTGTCGGCGACATTACTGGCGAGCTGTCTATCGTGAAGCTTGATCATATCCATCAGCTGCTCTCTATCACCCTCATATCGATTGAGAATATCTGCAACTTGGCGGATTCCTGCGACTTGAGTATGACTCTTTTCCATGGCGATAAGCATGCAGCGTTCAACGAGTTGTCTAAGCTCGTCCACCACATCTCGGTCTAGTTCACCGAGCTGAGCGATACGTACTAGCACTTCATCTTGTCCAGCTTCTGGCAAACTATGAAGTACTTGCGCGGCACTTTCTGGAGGAAGTAGGCCTAACAGTACCGCTTGAAGTTGGCTGTGCTCGTTAGTGATCTCTCTTGCGAGTAGCTGTGGTTCAACCCATTCAAGTCGCTTGACTAAGGTCTTGATCTCGTCACCATAAATGCTGTCTATCAGGCTTTTTGCTACCCGATCACCCAGTGCCATATCTAAGGTTTTCTGTAGGTATGAACGTGATGCTCTAGCGATACCGGATTGCTCTTGATAGCGCATAAAGAAGCGACCGAGAACCGCTTCAGCTTCTTGCTGAGTAATACTCGATAGGCGAGCCATTTTATGACTTAAATGCTGAACATCATTTCTATCAAGGTGAGCCATCACCTGCGCGGCACCTTTCTCTCCCATACTTAGCAGCAACATGGCTGCTTGATCGAGATTATCCATTTTTATTCCGAGTTCGCTATTATTCACAATGTCTATCCTATCGGTTTATCTATTGGCTCAGCTTTTCGCGCTTTCGATCTTTCCGCAGCATTACTTTTCATTTTCGTTGTCACCAATCCAGTGAGCGATGACTTCTGCAACGCGAGCGGGTTCTTGATTCGCTAATAAGCTTAAGTGCTCCATCTTCACTGTCAGTGGTGATTCTGGCGCCGGTAATCCTTGATTACTGATCCAGTCACTGTTGGAAGTCTCATTACTTAGCCCCATTAACTGATCGGCTAGCGCTTGTGAATCTCCCGCTTGGGCATTGTTGGCGAGTTGTTCCGTTTTAGGTGAATCAAGCTCTGCAACGGCGGCAGAATTATCCTCATTACTGTTGTATTCAGTTGTACGAGTGAGGTGTGATACCAGAGGTCTCAGTACAAATAGGATTAAACCAAAGCCGAGTAGTCCACCGATCAGATACCTCAAGTACGATTGGTAACCTTCGGTCTGCCACCATGGCATAGGCTCAAACACTGCGGCATGAACGGGGGCAAAGTCGAAGCTATTGATGCTGAATTGATCACCACGGGCGGCTGTAAAGCCAATCGCATCTTTTACCATAATGCCAAGTTGTGACACTTGCTGTTCGCTCCAGCCTGTTTCACCAGCGGCTTGATTATTGAGTAATACAGAGACAGATAAATTCTCGAGTTGCATCTGTTGGTAGCGGGTATGTCTTACTGAGCGCCCAATCTCAAACTGTCTACTCTCTTGCTGATTCAAGTTACGGCGAGCATTGTCGTCACCCTCTGCATTGGCGGTAGGGGGTTGATTACTAAGGGCACCTGGAATACCCATAGCCATACTGGAATTGGTTTCATTGGTACTTTGCTTCTCTTGAGACATCACAGTTTGAGGGTCAAGGGACTCTCGGGTCTCTTCGACCTGATTAAAATTAACTTGAGCCGCTATCTGTACCTGAAAATTCTCTTGTCCCAATACTGGGGATAGCATGCTGGAAGCTCTATTAATTAAGCTCTGCTCTAGCTCTTGGGTATATTTTAATTGTCTGTCTCTGGCTTGAGTAATGTCTTGGTTAATGGCGATGCCTGAGCTGAGGTGGTTGCCTTCTTGATCGACCACTTGTACTCGCTCTGCAGTCATGCCCGTAACGCTACCAGCGACTAGATTAGCAATTGCCTCTATCTGGTTGGGTTGGATATTACTCCCTGCATAAAGATCTAACATGACTGAAGCGGAGGGCAGTTCAGGTTGCTGACGAATAAATAGCGTCCGTTTAGGTATCGCCAAGTGAACTCTGGCTGTTCGAACCGATTTGAGCGCCATAATCGTTCTTGATAATTCGCCCTCAAGGCTGTGACGGTATTTAGCTTGCTCCATGAACTGACTAGTACCAATCGTTGAATTATCGAGAGACTCCATGCCAGATGGCACCCGTGCTTTTACGCCTCGGGCCGCAAGTAACATGCGTGCTTTACCTAGCTTATCCTCTTGGACTAAAACCAGTCCTGTATTGGCCTCTAGGCGGTACTTTATTCCTTCAGCTTCGAGTACTTCGATGATCTGAGAGGTTTCAACTTTCTCTTGGTGACCATAAAGCGGGCGGTAGCCTTGGCTTGCTGTCCAGAGTAAAAGCACGATGACACAGGCCACTACGCTGGCAAGAATCGCCAAGATTAGCACTTGCTTATCGCCCTGATTAAACTGCTTCCACTTAGCTTTCATGCTTGAAAGCGTGTCAGGTTTTTCGCCGACATCTGTGATAGCTGGGCTCGGTTGAGCAAGAGTTGTAGACATGATTTAATCCTTATTGAAAGCATGTCACCCGATGCTTTCTCAATCTTATTAACTGGTTAGTAATTTCTGTTTGGCTAATAATTTTCGATCAGACTGGCATTTTCATGACCTCATCGAAGGCTTGAACCAATCGGTTTCTTATTTGAATCATGGTAGAGAAGGAGAGACTGGCTTTTTGTGAAGCAACCATCGCGCCCACCAGATCGTCACTTTCTCCACCATCAACGGCGCGCATTAGCGCGGATGAATGATTTTGATCTGTATTCACTGCCGCGACCTTACTCTCCATTAGCTCTGTAAAAGAGGGGGAGTGCACGCCTAGATCTCTCGGGTTTTGAGGGATCTTAATAGCACCTTTGGCCATTTCAGTATGAATGCTTAAAGTGCTCATCATCGACTGAGGGCTAATTGTGGTCGAGTTCGACATTAGGTATTCCTATCTAAGATAAATGTTGATTGGGATCTTTATGCGGCTTTGCCTAATGCTTGCTCTATATCTATCCCCTCTTCTCGCATTTGAGCTAGCTTGTATCTCAAGGCTCTCGTCGTCATGCCAAGCGCTTGTGCGCTTTGGCTACGGTGACCATTGAATTTTTTTAAGGTATCTAAAATATATTGAAATTCAGCATGCTTCTTTGAGGCTTTTAATCCCTGCTCACTTTGAACTCGAGTGTCATCTGTAAGGGCTGAGTCTCCCTCGATGCCAAGCTCAGACGCTTGAAGCGCTTGCCCTCTTCTCATGACGAGTGCTCTTTGGATGGTGTTCTCAAGTTCTCGAACATTACCTGGCCAGTTATGGGAAGTTAATCTGAGCTTAGCTTGGTCACTGAAGTAGCAAGATTGCCCAGCTGCCAAGTGGTGATATCTCTGTAAAAAGTGATCTGCTAGAGGCAAAATATCGGCACGACGATCTCTAAGTGGCGATATTTTTAGGGGAAGCACATCGAGTCGATAGAAGAGGTCTTCTCTAAAGCTGCCAGACTGGACGGCTTTTCTCAGGTCTCGATTGGTTGAGGCTATGATACGAATATCCAGAGGAATAGACTTATGACCCCCAAGGCGTTCCACCTCTCTCTCTTGTAAAACCCTGAGTAGTTTAGCTTGTACCTGCACTGGCATTTCGCCAATTTCATCAAGCAATAAGGTTCCGCCATTAGCGAGCTCAAATTTTCCTGCTTGATCACTCGTCGCGCCAGTAAATGCCCCCTTGTGATGACCAAATAAGATGGACTCAAGAATGCTTTCTGGAATTGCGGCACAGTTAACTGCGATGAAGGGTTTGGCTGCGCGCGTAGAGTGGCGATGAATATAGCGAGCCAAAGGCTCCTTACCTGTACCACTTTCACCTGTTAATAAAACGCTCGCTTCCGTTGAAGCTGCTCTGTGGGCAAGCATCATAAGTTGACGGCTGATAGGCGAAACAACGACGAGTTCGGCATCGGGTTGTTCTAGACGTCTAAGTCTTTGAGCCAGTGAGCATATCTGTTCACTTTCAAGTGGAAGTAGCAAGTAATCTTGCACACCCAGCTGCATCGCCGTAGTCGCAAGCTCAGTTTGTTCTGGGGCTAAAAGCGCCACCTGATTTCTCGCAGGAAATTGAGTGAGCTTAGCTGCCACCTCGTCGTTGCTACAATCCGACAGATTAATCATGCTAAGCCAGGGGGCTGAATTGCCAGACTGCCAAGTGGAAAACCCCTGTAGAGTTAACTGAGAGAGGCAGCTGTCGGGTAAGCTTGCGTCTATCAGTCGTATATCATTCGGAGTCATGGTTAACCTCTTTAGGGGATACTGCCACACTATTTAGCGGTGACTTGATAAGGCGTACAGAGACGCGGCGGTTTGTATCTCTACCTGAGAGAGTGTTGTTGGACACTTTTGGAGAGCGAGCGCCATGGTGACGTGCTTGAATCATTTTTACTGAAATACCTAGCTCGACAAGGCGAGAAGCTATTTCATCTGCTCTGTCTTTACTGAGTACCAAATTAGCTAAACGTTCACCTGAACTATCGGCATGAGCATCAACTAATATTTGGGTAATTGATGGATCAGCCTGAACGTATCTCACTATTGCATTGAGATCGGCTTCATGATCAGCCGTTATCTCACTGGAACCAGATGGAAAGTAGAGGGCAAGACTGCGAACATAAGAAAACGGTTTAGGTAAAAGCTGATATCTACAAAGCCTGAATTTATTGGCTACTTGCTTGGTATTTACTGGGCTGCTATTAACTCGGTAGTGACTGCTATGCTTAGGCTTGATATCTGCTTGCCAAGCTAAGCCTTGCTCAAGGGCTTCTAAAAATGGGTTTATGTTTTGCTGACCTGTGGCGACGTTTCCATGCCAGAACAATTTAGCTTCTGCAAAAACATCATCGCTGTTATTTTTCCACGAAGGTGATACTACTTGAATACTTGATGTGGCACCGTCGGCATTAAGCCAGTCAGCGCTGAGCACTAAGCTCAGCTTCTCTCCTGGAAGCGCTTTTAACTTTATATTTCCAAAGCCTTCGATTTTGTGTTCTATCTGGCACGAAAATAGATTTCCTTGAAAGCTCCATTGGGCTTGCTCAAATGGTGTTTGATAGCGAGTAATATTGGCTAATGCACTATTTGATATGACCAGGCTAATCAACAGTGAAAAGATTAATATATGAGCTAGTGACTTCAATGGATTTACTTCCCTTTATTTACATAACTTAGAAGTTATTAAATCTTGAGTTTTAATATTTATATGTTTTTTGAATAGGATTAATTGGAGTTTGTTTGCGGGCTATAATTAAACATTAATGAAGGGATATGTAAAATGTTTTTTTGTGAATTTATTTATTTTGTGAGAGCTCGCCAGTTGAAAGAATAAACTTCTACTGATACCGTTTAAATATAAAATTAGTTTGTTTCTATGTTTGGTTTATTACTTTAAGATTGCTTTGTTTAAAATTTTATCAATTGATACATGTTGATACAGAGGTTTGTTCCTGCTGTATCTATATGTTTTTACTGGTTAAGTTATCTGTGTGGTATGCGTTTTAAATTTTTTCTTAAATTTAAATTAAAAAATAATTAAAGAAATATTGAATTCGGTCGCTTTATATAGATTTTGTTTTATTTAAATTAGAGTGGGCACGTTAATACACATGTGCCTATAATGGTTTATTGGTTTAATTAGGTCTTGCGGTAGAGAGTGTCATATTTATGACGATAGTCATTTTTTAAATATAGTGGTGTTAAATAAAATGTATTTGACGACTTATATATTGGTTGGGTTAATATGAAAACAACAGCAAAAGCAAAGTTACTAAAATTTAGTCAGTGTAAAAAAATAAGGCCTGTTGCTTTAATTCAGGAAAAATTGGCTAGAAGCCGTTTATTGATTCAAGTCGAGTCTTGTCAAAGAGCAGTTTTAGATTCGGTTAATAGTGTACTTAATCCAATAATTCGCCAAGGGCATCACGGATTAACAGATATTTCACTTCAAGAGGTAAGTGTACCGATTGAGCCTGATGGTCATAATGCTTGGTTTAGACTTAGCTATCATGGCGCTGTAATGGCTTGGTGGAGAATTGACCGTTGTACACTCGATCAATTAGCGAGTGGTTACTACGGCAGTTTAGCGACTCCCTTCAAATCTCCATTGCGTTCACCGAGTCAGTCTGAATTTAGACTGGCAAGAAAGTTGATGTTATCGGCGCTCAAGGTGCTGCCAATTTCTGAGCTGGATGAGGAGGCGATAGAGTTAGAGTTAGTTGCTAATAATACCCCCATTGATGCACCGATTAATTGGTCTCTAAGTTTTGCTAAAGGTCAGATGACTCCGCCGATTCAATTTTGCATGACTGAGTATCTCCTCGGACTCATGTCTGAGCAGCCTAGCTTCTATCAAGCTACTGCCGGCCTTTCTGAAAAGTTAGCTCAAAGATTAAAGCAGATCCCGCTAAAAGTATCCCTCGAGCTTGGAAGACAAACTACCCCCGTAACCTCACTTAATGGACTGAAGGCCGGAGATATTTTACCGATGAACTTACATTCACGCTGTCCGGTGACGGTAGGAAAAAGGCCACTATTTTATGCTGCGATACATACCCATGAGGGACAGATGGTCGCTAAGTTAACCCAAGATATTTTTCAGCAAGATGATGGTGATAACAGCTGAATTAGCGGTGATTAGGTTTCACAGAACAAGCTTTTTAGACAATTGAATTTTAAATTATTAAGGAATGACTAGATGTCAGAACAAACACTGCTTCAAGATGAAGATTTTTTATTAGATGACAACCTATTTGATGATGAGGCGTTTGCACAGGAGGAAGTTGTTAAGGCTAAACCCGTTAAAGACATATCATTTTTTCAGCAGCTGCCTGTTCAGGTCACGCTGGAACTTGCCAGTGCTGAGATGTCTTTAGGTGAGTTATCTCGTATGGGCGAAGGAGATGTTGTTGCACTCGATCGTATGGTTGGAGAGCCTTTAGATATTAGAGTCAATGGTGCATTGCTTGGACGGGGTGAGGTCGTTGAGGTTAACGGCCGTTATGGTGTGCGCTTGTTAGAAGTGGAAGCCATCAGTCTCACCGGAGCGAATGACTGATATGTTTCGAGTTCTGCTGCTTATTTCATTATTTTTTGTGCCAGCGGCTTTAGCCAATGATGGATTAACCCTGTTCACCCTTAATGATGGAGACCAGAGTCAGACTGTCAATATTAAGCTAGAGATTCTGGCATTAATGACCGTGCTTAGCTTTCTGCCTGCATTACTGATGATGTTAACCAGCTTTACCAGAATTATCATTGTGTTAGCTATATTACGACAAGCACTAGGCCTACAGCAGAGCCCACCGAATAAGGTGTTAGTTGGGCTTACTTTGGTGTTGACGATTTTTATTATGAGACCCGTTGGCCAAGATATCTATGACCAAGCTTACCTTCCTTATGATCAAGGGGTAATAGAACTCAATGAAGCTGTAGCTATTGGGGAGGGGCCGCTGAGAAAGTTTATGTTAGCTCAAACCCGAGAGACAGACTTGGAGCAGATGCTCAAAATTGCCGATGAGCCAGTGACCTTAACTGCCGATGAGGTGCCTTTCTTTGTACTCATGCCTGCATTTGTATTGAGTGAGCTTAAAACAGCATTTCAGATCGGTTTTTTACTCTTCCTGCCATTTTTGGTGATCGATTTAGTTGTGGCTAGTGTCTTGATGTCTATGGGTATGATGATGCTATCTCCACTGATTATCTCTTTGCCATTTAAGCTGATGGTATTCGTACTCGTCGATGGTTGGTCCATGACGGTCGGGACGCTTGTGTCTAGCTTTGGCTAGTTGGTGTACGGGCTGCACTTTAATCTTGTTAGGTGAAATGATGCAAATAGTAAAAGCGCTGGAAGATGACCTCAGTGTCAGTGACATCATCTATTTTATACTTTGTCTGATCAGTTGCGTGATTGTCGCTTTTAATGGTTGGGAATTTGTCATTAACTCAGTGACAGGGATATTAAGGTAGCAATATGGATGTTAATGAACTGACCTCTATGTTTGCTGATGCGATATTTTTGGTGGTCGCTATGGTCGCAGTACTTGTGGTGCCCAGTTTGTTAGTGGGTCTATTAATCGCGGTATTTCAAGCGGCGACACAGGTCAATGAGCAGACATTAAGTTTTTTACCTAGGTTAGTACTGACCCTCTTGATGGTACTGTTTTCCGGTCCATGGCTACTGCAGCAGATCTCTGATCTGTTTAATCGGTTGTTTATGAATATTCCCCATATAATTGGTTAGCCATGCTCTCTCTTACTTCAGTTCAGATCAGCAGTTTTATCGGTACTTTTTGGTGGCCTTTCTGCCGTATCATGGGGGCATTCATTGTTATGCCTTTTTTGAGTAGCTCCTATATTCCTGCCATGGTGAGAATATTGTTAGCTGTGCTCATTTCTGCACTCATTGCACCTATGTTACCCGCAGTCCCCTCGGTAGATGCTATCTCGATTGCGGCTCTGTTTATCGCTATCGAGCAGCTGCTTATTGGTTTTATGTTGGCCATGTTCCTCTACATCTTAATTCATGTGATGACACTGTTTGGTGCCATGATGTCGATGCAGATGGGACTCGCCATGGCGATTATGAATGATCCAGCCAACGGCAGCTCTAATCCCATTTTAAGCCAGTGGTTTCTGCTTTATGGCACCCTGCTGTTTTTGGCGTTAGACGGTCATCTTGTTGCGCTGGGAATTATAGTCGATAGCTTTAGGTTATGGCCCATAGGTACTGGCATTTTTGATCTGCCTTTCATGGGGTTAGTAGCACGTTATGCTTGGCTGTTTGCATCGGCATTTATGCTAGCAATACCAGCAATTCTTGCCATGTTAATGGTCAATATCACCTTTGGTGTGTTGAGCCGTGCAGCTCCCTCATTAAACGTATTTGCCCTAGGCTTCCCCATGTCTATGTTGATGGGCTTATTGTGCGTATTTTTCTCATTTAGTGGCTTACCAAGCCGCTATAGCGACCTGTGTTTGGACGCGCTTGCTGCCATGTATCAATTTATTGGTGGTATCACATGAGTAATAAGGATACCGGGCAGAGTAAGACTGAGAAAGCCACCCCCCAAAAGTTAAAGAAAGCCAGAGATGAGGGACAGGTCCCCCGGTCAAAAGATCTGGCATCAACGGCACTGATTATTGGTTGTTCTCTGATGCTGTTTTTGAGTGCAGATTGGTTTGCTGCGCGAGTCGCTGAGTTGACGCGTTTTAACATGTCTATCACCAAAGAGGAGTTAGACCGTCCCGGTATGTTGCTCGAGCATCTTGGCGCTTCCTTAGTTGAGATGCTTAATATACTTGGCCCTCTGTTCATCATGGTCGCGATTATTGCCATGATTGCTGGTGCTATGCCTGGCGGGCCTGTGTTTAGCTTTAAGAATGCGCAATTTAAATATAGCCGAATTGATCCTATTGCCGGGATAGGGCGTATGTTTTCAGTAAAGTCATTAGTTGAGTTAGTAAAGTCGATTCTAAAAATCACTTTGCTTATCAGCATAATGTTTACCTTCTTAGAGAGTAACTTGCAAACATTGCTGACTTACAATCAGCTGCCGATTGACGAGGCGGTCAGTAACGGTATCAATATGCTCGCTGAAGGCGTGCTTTATCTCGGTCTTGGGTTGTTGGTGATCACTTTTATTGATGTGCCTTATCAATACTGGCACCACCATAAAGAGCTCAGAATGTCTCGGCAAGATGTTAAAGATGAGCACAAGCAACAAGATGGAAAGCCAGAAGTAAAGGCGAAAATCCGTCAGTTACAACAACGTATGGGACGCTCTAGAGCTGAAATTGCGGTGCCACAAGCAGATGTGCTACTGGTTAACCCTACACACTATGCTGTGGCGCTTAAATATGATGTTGAAAAGGCTGATGCCCCCTATGTGCTGACCAAAGGGACTGATGAAGTTGCGCTTTATATGCGCCAAATTGCTCAACGAAATGATGTTGAAGTGATAGAGCTTCCGCCACTTACGCGTGCTATTTACTACTCAACCAAAGTCGAACAACAGATCCCAGCAGCTCTATTCATCGCTATCGCACACGTCTTGAGCTATGTGTTGCAGATAAAGGCCGCTCGAGAGGGTAAGAAAAAACGCCCCGATCCATTACCAAACTTTTTCATTCCAAAACACTTAAGACACGATTAAAGGTATCTCTCATGAACTGGTTATCTCGTACGTTTGCTGGAAATCGTAGCTATATAGGTATACCTATCATGCTGCTGACCATACTTGCTATGGTCATACTGCCACTGCCACCTTGGCTACTGGATATCCTATTTACCTTCAATATTGTCTTAGCTGTGATGGTGTTACTGGTAGCTGTCTCTATTAGGCGGCCTCTAGAGTTCTCAGTGTTTCCGACAGTATTGCTGTTAGCGACCCTGATGCGGCTAACTTTGAATGTGGCCTCAACCCGAGTGGTTTTAATTGAGGGGCATCAAGGCGGAGATGCGGCTGGCCGTGTGATCCAAGCGTTCGGTGAAGTGGTTATCGATGGGAACTATGTGGTCGGTGCAGTGATATTCCTTATCTTGATGATCATTAACTTCGTGGTGATCACTAAAGGTGGGGAGCGTATATCTGAGGTATCGGCTCGTTTTACCTTAGATGCACTGCCAGGCAAGCAGATGGCAATCGATGCTGACCTTAATGCTGGCGTGCTAAGCCAAGATCAGGCGAGACTTCGCCGTCAGGAGGTGGCGAGAGAAGCCGATTTCTACGGTTCGATGGATGGTGCCTCTAAGTTTGTTCGCGGTGACGCCATAGCAGGTATATTGATTTTGGCGATCAATATACTCGGTGGTATTGCCATTGGTGTGTTTATGCATGACTTAAGCGTGAGCGAGGCCTTTAAAACTTATGCCTTGCTAACCATAGGTGATGGCTTAGTGGCGCAGATCCCGTCGCTATTACTAGCTACCGCTGCCGCGATTATTGTTACCCGAGTCTCCGATGCGGAGGAGATGCCGACTCAGCTGAGTAAGCAGTTACTCGCCAACCCTAGAACCTTAGCGACAGCTGCGGTCATCATGGTGATCTTAGGTATTGTTCCTGGAATGCCAGCGTTAGTATTTCTTTCTTTTGCCGCTGTACTGGGCTTTTCGGCTTGGAAGCTGAGTCAAAAAGTTGAAGTATTGCCTGAGGAGGGGGTAGAGGAGAAATTAGAGAAGAGCCTTGCTGAACCATCTGTTCCCAGCTGGGAGGCGTTGCCATTTACTGATCTTATTGAGGTTCGACTCGGTTACCGACTTGTTCACTTGGTTGAGCGTAGCAAGGGAGCTGAGTTACAGAAACGGTTAACAGGTATAAGGCGTACCTTGTCAGAGCAAGCAGGATTCCTACTTTCTGAGGTTCGAGTGAGAGATAATCTGGCCTTAGCCCCTAATGCTTACCAAATTAATTTAATGGGAAATCCGGTGGTTACAGCAGAGCTTGAACCAGAGAAATTAATGGCGATTAAGAGTGGGCCAGTGTTTGGTGATATTGATGGCATTATTACTAAAGAGCCTGCTTATCAGATGGATGCACTCTGGGTTGAGCCAGAGAGTAAGGCAAAAGCGCTAAATCTTGGTTATTCGGTTGTCGATAATGCCACTGTCATAGCGACTCATGTGAGTAAGCTTATTCGTGAATCATTGCCAGATATGCTGCAACATGATGATGTGATAGCCCTAAGCGACCGCTTAGCTAAGCAGTCACCCAAGTTAGCAGAGTCTTTATCAACAGCATTAACACCAATCCAACAACTAAAAGTGTACCGTTTACTATTAAAGGAGCAGGTATCACTTAAAGATATTCGAACCATAGCGACGACTTTGCTAGATTGCAGTGAGAACAGTAAGGACCCGGTATTATTGGCAGCTGATGTCCGTTGTGCTTTGCGAAGCAGTATCTTGCACACTATAGCTGGCCAATCTCAGCAGTTAAACGTACTGACTTTAGCCCCTGAGCTTGAGCAAACCTTGATGACGGCGCTCAATCAGTCTCAACAGCAGGGGAAGGTGTCGCTGGATAGTTTTCCGGTTGAACCGCAACTATTGGCTCAGCTACAGCAGAAGATGCCACAGTTATTAGCGCAGGCAAAAGAGCAAGGTCATAGCCCTATGCTGTTGGTCTCTCCTCAGTTAAGGCCAATCCTGGCACGTTATGCGCTGGCGTTTGCAAGAGGTCTGCACGTACTTTCATACAATGAGATCCCCGAGAGTCGAGAGTTGATGGTGGCAGGGCAGTTAGGCTAATCATATGCAGGATAGGTAGGGAGCTAGGCTCCCTATTTTATACAGCTGGCATTTGTTTAATGAGAGTGGTTTGAGGCAAGAAACTTGAACATTGCCTGCAGGGCAAAGTTACGACTTTCATCGAGCTCCATAAAGATCTCATGACGAGCATTAGGGACATTAACCAGCTGGCATAAACCGCCTACAGCATGGTATTGAGCAAAATTATCGACAATCGTATCTTCATCTGCTTGAAGGATTAGAATCGGTGACTGACTGTTTTTTGCGGCTTTAATCGTTTTAGGCCCAGCATCAATAGATTCGACCAGCCAGTGATTGGTTGGGGAGCCGAGCTTTAATTCAGGCCTTTGTTCATAGAGGTGGCGATAATCATCGTAGCGTAACTGGCTTTTGGTGAGGTCATTTTTTTCGAATGCATCCGCATGATAATCTTTGCCGCCTAAAATATAGTTCGGCTCTTTACCTGCCTCGCTATCGAGTAAGTTAGCCAGCCAGCGGATAAACCGGCGACTTATGGGCAATTTAATGCCATACATAGGCGCTGAAAATGCAGCTGCGGTAAACGTTTCTGGATGCTTATCCATATAGAGCGTACCAATGGCGCCGCCCATCGAGTGGCCAACGAGAAATAGATCTTGATAGTCTTTAGGTTTCACGACGCTATCAATAAACAGTGAAAAGTCATCAATATAGGTATCAAACTTATCAATATGCCCTTGATGCGGGTTGTCGGTGATACGGCTAGATAGGCCCTGACCACGGTGATCGAGCGCGAAAACACTGTAACCTTGTTGATAAAGATCGAAGATTAACTCTTTGTATTTTAGGTATGATTCGACGCGACCATTGCTGAGAACCACAGCTCGTTTACTATCTGGATGTTTTATATAGGTATAACCTAGTGATATCTGATCATTAATTTTGATGAAGGATTCTTCGATATGACGCCAAAAATCTAGCTGCTGTTCGTTATTGAGTGAGTATTCAGAGCTAAAGCTGAGCTGTTTTGTGGCTGGATTGTCGACTTGTGACTCAATGGCTACCGTCATGATATCTACTGGGTTTATGTATACTTATTGGCAGTGTACCACAGTCTAAAACAGTGCTACGAACGGTGGTCAATATCGCTCGTAGCACATTGGTATTAGCTGCTCTTTTTTTGCTTTAAGATAAAGTCATTGATCTGTTGCTCGAGAACCGACATAGGTACTGAGCCATTTTCTAACAACGCATCATGAAAGGCTCTGATATCGAATGTTTCGCCAAGCTCATCTTCAGCTTTTGCTCTGAGTCGCTTAATCGTCAATTCGCCAATCTTATATGAAAGCGCTTGGCCAGGCCAAGAGATGTATCTATCAATCTCAGTGGTAACGTTGTGCATCGACAAGGCAGTGTTACTCGCCATAAAGTCTAGTGCCTGTTGACGACTCCAACCTTTAGCATGCATACCTGTATCGACAACGAGACGCGCAGCGCGCCACATCTCATAGGTTAGGCGGCCGAAGTTGCTATAGGGATCTTGATAGAAGCCCGCTTCTAAACCTAGATATTCTGAATAAAGTCCCCAGCCTTCACCAAAGGCTGATATGTAGCTATAGCGTCTGAAGTTAGGTAGGTTAGTCAGCTCTTTATTAAGCGATATCTGCAGGTGGTGACCAGGTACTGCCTCATGCAAGGTTAGCGCTTCCATCTCATATAAAGGTCTTTTATCTAAGGCGTAGGTATTTACCCAGTAATAGCCCGGTTGATCGTCTCTGTTGGAACCTGAGTAACGCCCAGTGGTGTACTTTGGCGCGATTTCAGCTGGCACAGGTTGGATACCATAGGGAGTTCTGGGTAACTTGCCAAAATACTTAGGTAGCATAGCATCGGCTTTTTTGGCGATATAAGCTGCTTCTTTGAGTAGCTCTTCTGCCGTTTTTGGATAGAACTGAGGGTCTGTGCGTAAAAAGTTAAGAAAGTCAGCAAAGCTGCCTTCGAAGCCAAGCTCATCGATGATCTCCTGCATCTCACCTCTGATACGTTTAACTTCTTTTAGACCAAGTTGATGGACCTCATCAGCACTCATATCGAGTGTGGTGTAGTAACGCACACGGTTTTCATAAAATTCGATGCCATAAGGTAGGCTAGCGCTGGCAATATCGACTCGAGCATTAGGAATATACTCTTTGGTCATAAAGTCATAAAACGCCTGATAAAGTGGCAGGACTTTTTGTTCAACTAATGCTTTTCCCTGTGCGGTGAGTTCATCTTGCTGAGCTTGAGTAAAGTGCTTAGGGTAGTGTTTGAACGGCTGAAAGTAGCCACTCTCCTCAACGGGTACCATAAAGGCACTGATGCTGTCTTCAAACCCCTTAAGCGTGACTTTTGGAGGCGTAATACCTGTCGATAGTCCCTGTTTTAACCAGTGAATTTGCTGGGCGAAATAGCGAGGCAGGGCATTAAGCTTAGCGATGTAATGCTGATAATCCGCTTGGGTGGCAAACTTAGCCTTAGTAATCGATGAGATATAGGCGTGAAATCCACTCTCGGCTGTGATGGGTAAGTAGTGGTCTTTGTACTTAAAAAGATCGACGCTATTTTGTAGCTGGCCTTGGAGGATCTGTGCGTTGATCTTATCTTCTTTAGTTAGTGAGGCGCTATCTATTGTTTTTAGCTCATCTAATAGCTGCTGTTTACGTAGATTGAGCGAGGCCAAATGTTGTGGTGATAAGTCTGCGAGTTTACCTGCAGCAGTGAGATCTCCATCAAGAAATGCTTGAGATGGATTGCTGTCTAGTTGAATTTGCCAATCTGCTTCAACAATAGCTTTAAGCTTAGCATCACTGATGCCAATGGTGAGTGGGCTTTCAACTGTTGATTCGGGTTGAGTCGCTTGTGTTGAAATGGGAGTTACTTGGCAAGCGCTAAGGGATATCGCGAGTAAACTGGGTAGCAGAAGCTTATGCATTACAAAGACCTTAATGGCTATTATTGTTATGTCCTCGATTATGCCTCAGGTTGGCGAGAGATTAAAATGGTATACAAAAACAGTTACAAAATGAGCTGACAAAAAAGCCGACATGATGTCGGCTTTTATAAAGTGTTGTCTCAGTCTGTTTAGATAACTCGAGAGAACTGCTGCTGACGAGCCTTTTCACGGTAGTAGACATCAAAACAGATACAGATATTACGGATCAATAAACGGCCTGTTGGGCTAATAGTGATCTTTCTATCTGTGATATTCACTAGCTTGTCGTCGATGAAAGTTTGTAGCAGTTTTAGATCTTCTGCAAAGTACTCTTCGAAGTTAATGCCAAGCTTGTCATCAATTTGGGCCATATCAAGATCGAAATGACAAATAAGCTGCTTAATCACAACACGACGAATCTCATCATCACGATTTAGATCACAACCTTTCCAGAGTGCATGTCCGTTAGCATCGATAGACTCGAAGTAAGGGCGGATATCTTTCTGGTTTTGTGCATAACAATCACCAATTTGGCTGATTGAAGACACACCAAGACCTAGTAAGTCACACTCTTCTTGTGTGGTATAACCCTGGAAGTTTCTGTGTAGGCGGCCTTCGTTCTGTAGAATAGAAAGCTCGTCATCTGGCTTAGCAAAGTGATCCATGCCGATGTACTGGTAACCAGCACCCGTGAGGGTCTCGATGGTTTGATGCAGCATATCTAGCTTCTGTTGAGGTGATGCTAGATGTTCATCTTTAATCTTACGCTGAGCTGCAAAACGTGATGGCAGGTGAGCATAGTTAAATACAGATAAGCGGTCAGGATCTAGGTCTAGAACACGTTGCATAGTTTCAGCAAAGGTTTCAGGTGTCTGATGTGGAAGGCCATAGATAAGATCTATGTTAGTAGATACAAAGCCCATCTCTTTCGCTTTAGCCATAAGATCAAAGATGAACTGCTCATCTTGCTCACGGTTAACCGCAATCTGAACCTTTTTATTAAAGTCTTGTACACCGATTGAGATACGGTTGAACCCAGCTTCTTGCAATGTATCAAGCATAGATAGCTCAATTTCGCGTGGGTCGACCTCAATTGAGTATTCGCCAACATCAGCCACATTAAAGTTAGTTTTAATCAATGCAGACAGTCTAAGGATCTGCTCAGGGCTTAAGAATGTTGGTGTACCGCCACCCCAGTGAATTTGAGTGACTAAGTAGTCTTTGAATAGCGGGGCACGCTTAACAATTTCAGTAGCAAGGTATTCGATATACTGATCGGCTTTATGCTGATGGCGTGTAATCACTTTATTACAGCCGCAGTAATAGCAAAGCTTGGCACAGTAAGGAATATGTATATATAGAGAAAGCTTATCGCTTTTGCTGTTCTTGATAGAGGTCAGCAGTTTCTCTTCAGTGAAAGAATCGTCAAACTCCAGCGCTGTTGGGTAAGAGGTATAACGGGGACCGCTGTAATTGTATTTTTCGATCATTGACTGATCCCAACTAATTTGGGTGGGCTGCTTCAAGGCGTGTCCTCCGAGGGTAGTAGTTTAGCAACATGTAAAGTATGCATGGTTATAAGTTTAATAACCTTGATCCATGTTGTAAAAATAAAAGCTGAAAAATAAATATGATCATTCCTGCTGGGGAATATCTATCAATTGAGTGTGAATGTCGCGATCAATTGGAGAATTTGTGCACAGACTCACGCGATATGGCAATAAAATAGAGAGTAATGGAGAGTTGATCTTGCTAGGGCAAGAGCAACTCACGCAGAAAAGCTCAGTGAAGTGGACTTGGTGTGAAGCTAGATAGCTGCTTAGCTTCATTGAGGATGTCTGCTTCAAGTTCCGCTTCTGAGCGCATTCGGGCAAAGTCGAGCTTCATGCGCTGCTGTTTTTCCAACTGTTTGCGGGTTTCCATGATCGGGTGATCTTGAATCACGGCAAAATGTTTGAAAATTGCAGGGTACTTTGACTCCACCTGTTCAGACATAGATAAAATGCCAAATAGTTTTGCTATTCTCATTACGCCTTCAGACAGTTCACAGCGATCTTCGAGCATGGCTGTCGCAATGTAGCGGATACTTCCTAAGTGCTCATCTATTCGAGCTTGATTGATATCATTTAACTCTTGCTGTTTCTTCTCTCTTTGCTTGGTTTGTTTACGCAATTTAAGCATTAACATTGTGGCATAGCTTGCAAGCGCCGCGATGATAATAAAGCCAGAGACTAGTAGCACAGTCGTCATGAGGTATCCTGTCTGAATATATGACTAGTAGATAACATTCCCTAAGGTGTCATCTACTAGTGTAACTAAGCGTTAATTTTTACTTCTGGTAATCTTTTAATAGATCTGCGCCAGACTCAAACTTGTCGAGTAGGTCATCATCACTCGCAGCTGCAGTCGATTGCACGACCTGTTCAAGGTCATCTTCTTCGGTGATCCCTAAGCGTTCCATTAGCTTCTCAATTTGGGTTAAGGTCTTTTCTAACCACTTCTGGTCTTCCTGACCTAACTCTCTACCCTCTTCGAGCATATCAAGTAGCTGGTTCAGTCTTGGATCTTCCTCTAGCTTAAGCAGCTTCTGCTCATCGCTGAGCTTAGGCCCTTGCTCTTTCTTAGGTGCAATTGTTTTTGTTGGCAGATCTAGGGCTACCGCTTTTTTACTACCATGTCGTGGATCTTTCTTAGCGGCAGATCCACCTGCATTACCACCCACAATATTGGCATTGTGTCGGCTACCTGCTTTATTGCCTGAATTCTGCTTTTTACCAGCAAGAACGCGTTCACTCTTCTTGGTTCTTGGGGCCAATTTAGGCGCATTTTCATTACTTTTACGGGACTTTTTAGAGTGTGACATGGTTTTTCTCAATAACTGGTAATACAAACTTTTAAATAAATGCGCTGATTAAAGATTAATTAGCGAACTTTGGTCGCGTTTTATATCAGATCCTGATGGTTTTTGCACCAGAATGAGATCATTTGATGCGAATAATAGCTTAAAACCTGCCTGTTGGGCTAGAAACTCGAATGTTGGACGTTGATAAAAGCTCACATGAGTCGGATTATTTTTGTGGTGCCACTTAGTAAAGTTCTCTGGCTCAGTCAGTATTTTGGTATTTATCGCTAACCAGGCACCTGGCTTTAATAGCTTGCAAAGTAATGACCACTCTCTTGATGGAAAGCGAAAGTGCTCAAAGACACGATAGCAACTGATAAAGTCGTATTCCTGTTTGAGAAGGCTGTGGTCAGGAGCGAAAAATGGATCATATTGACTTAGCTTATGGCCATAGATGCTAATTGCTTCAAGTGTGTCTGGTTTGGCTATGCGGCCAAAATTTAATCCTGTTAGTGGTTGTGCATTTTGCTGAGCACATTCCTGGATCAAGCTCTGTAAGAATTGGGCTAGTGGCTTTTGGTATTTCTCTGAGTTTTGTTGGTATCTACGTTTCTCAACATGAGGTAGCAGGTGGCTGTGTGCATCGGAGAAAATCAGCTGACATTGAGGACAGGTAAAAAGGCTACGTTTTTTGTCTTGGTAAAATAGTGAAGTGTGTTCATTGTGACAAAGAGGGCATCTAAGCATATAGGTATGGATTGCTCACTATTTTATGGGTTCTAGTATTTTGCCATAAAAAAAGGCGACAGTATGACTGTCGCCTTCCAAAAAGTGTCAAAGACACCAATTCTGATTTCAAGTATCCGTACTTGCTATGCGACTTTCCCGGTCGTTATCCATCTTTTTTTAGTCTGCTTTCCATGCATGTTTTCTAGTTGTCGGTCTTCCAGACGCTTTCTTTATATTCCTGAGTCTTCCTGACCACAGCTTCCGTAGATGGTCTTCATGACACATCACAATCCTATCGTCATCTTTGACGCCAAATGTAACCATCCTTGTTAAGGTTTACCGTTAGCTCAGTGATTAAACGTTCTAAAACTGATAATAATTTATCGGCGGAACGATTTTCTCTGAACCTGTAAGGGAGTGCTATTACAGCTACATGGCCTTCCTAACCAAGTTCCTTACGAATATTGTACTGACCTGGATTTCAAGTGAAATCACAACTCCTGTTATTTTTATTGGAGTAGTCTTAATTTATATTATTGTTATTGAGTAAATTTATTCTTATATCTTAAATGTTTATATCGACCGAAAACTGTAAGTTATTATTTAATATTTTATACAAACAGATGGGTTCATCTCGGTACGGGGCTATTAAACCTAAATCTGTGATCTCTGTCAAGCATGTTTTTAAGGGTACTTTACGTAAACGTAAAGTAATGGATAAAAAAAAGGTGGCAGCGCCACCTTTTCATAACAAGCCTAAAAGTTACTTAAGGCTTGATATATATTTAGATAATGCTTCGATATCATCGCTGTTTAGCTTTTTAGCGATATCTTGCATCATGCCGTTTAAGTCGTTGTTACGATTTGTATCGCTAAACTTGTTTAACTGTATTTTTAGGTAATTGGCATGTTGACCAGCAATGGCTGGGAAGCCTGCTAGTTCCATTCCCTTACCTTCTGGGCCATGACATGCAATACAAGCTGTGATACCACGAGCCATATCGCCGCCCCTATATAGCTGCTCACCTAGAGCTGGAATATCTTTTACTTCTGCGACAGTTTGAGTCTGTGAAGCATAGAATGCAGCAACATCTTCAATATCTTGGTCGCTTAGCATTACAGCCATACCACCCATAATCGGATCGTTACGGCCATCTTTACCACCTGTTTGCGCGGCATTTTTGAAATCATGCAGCTGCTTAGATAGGTAAGTTGCTTGCTGGCCAGCAAGCTTTGGGTACATGTCTATCATGCTGTTACCATCAACACCGTGACAGGCAGAACAAACAATTGCTTTAGTTTTTCCAGCTTCAGCGTCACCTTCTGCCATTACAGGAGAAGAGATACAGGCTAAAACTGATAGCGCAAGAGCTAACTTTTTCATGGCGTTCCAACTTATTGTTAAATTTTTTTGTCCTGAGCTTACTAGCAGAGCCCGCAAGCGTGATAAAATGTAACTTATGTGATCGGGGTAATATTTTACACGAAATTGTGAAAATGTAAGCAATTCTTCGATATTTATAGTGCAAAACTTAATATTTTTGGAGTCAGTAGTGACTGAATCTCGTATTGATTTTCGTAAAGCCAAGTTTTTAATTAGTGCTCCTGATATTGCACATCTCGATGAGCACCTTCCTGGTGATGCTGGCGTCGAGATTGTGTTTGCGGGGCGATCGAATGCCGGAAAGTCGAGTGCATTGAATCTGCTCACAGATCAGAAAGGTTTAGCTAGGACCAGTAAAACCCCTGGGCGAACTCAGTTAATTAATGTTTTCAAACTTGATGAACACCGTCGCTTGGTAGATCTACCTGGCTATGGTTTTGCCCAGGTTCCTTTAGCATTAAAGAAGAAATGGCAGGAAGCTCTAGGTGAATATCTGCAAGAGCGACAGTGTCTAGGCGGTATGGTTGTACTGATGGATATTAGGCACCCATTAAAAGATCTGGATATGCAGATGATTGAATGGGCTGTTGATAGCGAAGTACCTGTATTAGCTCTGCTCACTAAAGCTGACAAGATGAAGCAAAGTGAACGGATGAAAATGGTTAATGAAGTCAGAAAGCACTTAGGTGATTTTGATGGTCGAGTTAAAGTTGAACCTTTCTCATCGCTAAAAGGGATTGGTAAAGCTAAGGTGCTGGGAATTCTGAATGATTGGTGTCATCCACAATGGTTGGTTGAAGCTATTGCAGAGGCTGAAATAGCTGAAGCGAGCGATGAATCAAAAGAAGGGTAATTAATTGGAATCATCATTGTTGAACTGATGACTTAAAATACCGCTTAAGAATGCCTGTCATACTTGCCTATGATAGGCATTTTTTTTGCTTAAATTTAGCTTGTTTCAGGCAAAAAAATAGCCGACGGAAAAACCATCGGCCCAATTAGCTCTTTTGGGGAGAAGCTAAATTCAACAAGACTCAAGTGTCACTGAGTTGAACTCTGCGACTCTCAATATCGATATCATACCGCGAATTTAACTTTAATTAAAGTAAATGCTCTAAAATAAATTTTAGACGAAAAAAAGCCCCAGCAATATAAACTGCTGAGGCGCCATAATTTGGCTGTTCACTATAAAGTGAAATAAAAGGTTTGAAAGATAGAACATCTTAACCTCTGTACCCTACGCAGAGAATAATACCCCATTGACCGTTATTTAGGAAACTGTTTTTTCAAAAGAACGGCAATATTGTGACTTAGATCTAACAATTTCGTTGATAAAATGTTGGCTTTTGATCTGATAATTACCATTATAGCGTTTAAAAATGAATCACTTAAATGATTCCGCTCGATTAATCATCGGTTACTGAATTTTTTGTACATTTAGAGTTCTTACTTAAGTGATAAAGCTGGGTTTGCTATTATCTAGCGAAGGGGAGTGATCGCAACTATGTTATTAGTCACTTTTTTATGAGCAGAAAGCAAAAAGCCTTCGACAAAATCGAAGGCTTTTGGTGGAAAAAAGGTGGTATTAAACCTTAATGTGCTTGTTCCCAGTTATCACCAATTCCAGCTTCTGCAAGTAGGTTGACATCAAGGGCTACGGTAGCTGCCATCAGCTGACAAACTTTTTGTTTCATCTCTTCAGCTTTATCAATATCGACTTCAAAAACGAGTTCATCGTGTACTTGCATGATCATGATTATCTCGCCATCTGTTTCCGTTTTAATCCAATTGGCAATATCGATCATCGCTTTCTTGATGATGTCAGCAGCGGTGCCTTGCATCGGTGCATTAATCGCTGCACGTTCTGCGGCTTGGCGTCTCATGGCATTTCTGTCTTTTATTGCAGGTAGATAGAGTCGGCGGCCATAGAGGGTGGATACGTAGCCTAATTCAGCGGCTTCAGCGCGTGTATCTTCCATGTACTTCAATACACCAGGGTAACGTTTGAAATAAGTATCAATATACTTCTGGGCTTCGGCTCGAGGAATATCTAATTGTTTAGCTAGTCCAAAGGCTGACATGCCATAAATGAGGCCGAAATTAACCGCTTTAGCACGGCGGCGTTGCTCAGTGGTGACTTCGCCAAAATCTACGTCAAACACTTCAGCTGCTGTGGCTTTATGGATATCTTTGCCTTCAGCAAAAGCTGTTAGTAATCCCTTATCTTGTGATAGATGGGCCATGATGCGTAGCTCTATTTGAGAGTAATCGGCAGCGAGTACCTTTTTGCCCTCTTGAGCGATAAATGCGTGACGAATTCGGCGTCCCTCTTCTGTGCGAATTGGGATATTTTGCAAGTTAGGCTCGCTTGAAGATAAGCGACCTGTCGCCGCATTAGCTTGATGGTAGCTGGTATGGACACGACCACTTTGGCCATTTACCATCAAAGGTAGCTTATCAGTATAAGTGCTCTTTAATTTCGCTAGGCTTCTATGTTCTAGGATAATTTTTGGTAGAGGGTAATCTAGGGCTAGCTCAATCAATACCTCTTCAGCTGTAGATGGAGCGCCTTTAGGGGTTTTCTTGATCACTGGGTAACCCAGTTTTTCGAAAAATAGTACCTGCAACTGCTTTGGGGAGCTTAAGTTAAACTTCTCTCCGGCAATCTCAAAGGCTTTTTGCTCTAATTCATCTATGGTTCTCGCTAGCTCTTCGCTTTGCTGGCCCAGCATCATGCTATCTATAAGTACGCCTTGACGCTCTATATCAGATAGGATTTGAACCAGTGGTAGTTCGATTTCGGTAAACACAGACGCAAGCAGCGGCTCTTTTTCCAGTCTGGCCCATAGATGCTGATGTAATCTTAAGGTGATATCGGCATCTTCTGCGGCATAGGGAGCCGCTGTTTCTAGGTCAATTTGATTGAAAGTGAGTTGTTTAACCCCTTTTCCAGCAATCTCTTCAAAGCTAATGTTTTTATGGCCTAGGTATTTTAGCGCTAGGTCATCCATGTTGTGCTTAGAGGCTACCGAATTAAATACATATGACTCAAGCATGGTGTCGAACGCCACACCTTGGAGCTTAATACCGACATTGGCGAAGATACTGATATCGTACTTTAGGTTTTGCCCGACTTTCTTAAGCTTGGCATCTTCAAGTAGTGGCTTGAGCTTTGCTAAAGCCTCCGCTTGATCGAGTTGAGCGGGTGCATCAAGGTAATCATGAGCCAGTGGTAGGTAAGCGGCTTTACCTGCTTCGACTGCGAATGAGATGCCTACGAGCTTAGCTTCCATATAGTTAAGACTGGTTGTCTCGGTATCAATGGCAATAAGCTCGGCGCTTTTAAGCTTACCAATCCAAGTGTCTAGCTCTTCATGGGTAAATATGGTGCTATATTCAGTTTCAATCTCTTGTTTAGTGACCGCTTCATCAGTGCTATCACTTTTATTGGCACTAGCTTTATTATCTAGCTTGTTATCGAGAATCTCGGCTAACCAGCGCTTAAATTCCATCTCTCCAAAGTATTTTATGAGTTGGTCTTTATCAGCTGGCGTGACATTTAACTCTTTCCAACTCTCTTCAAGTTCAACATCTAACTTTATGGTCGCTAACTCGTAGGAGAGTTTTAGTAGATCCCCGTGCTCGGCAAGTTTTGCTGGCATTGTCTTTGAGCCACGAAATCCAAGCTCTGGCATTTTTTCTGGATTAGCGAGGATCTTATCTACGCCGCCAGCACCGGTTAACATAGCGACTGCTGTTTTCTCTCCAACACCAGGTAGACCCGGGATATTATCGGATTTGTCCCCCTGCAGTGCTAAGAAGTCAATAATCAGCTCAGGTCCAACGCCAAACTTAGCTTTTACCTCATCAGGCCCCATCACAGTATTTGTCATGGTATTGATAAGCGTGACATTCTCATCGACAAGCTGTGCCATATCCTTATCACCTGTACTGATAAGTACAGCTCTTCCCTCTTGGCTAGCTTGAGTGGCTATGGTGCCGATCACATCATCAGCTTCAACACCTGGAATACAAACTAACGGTAAACCCATCGCGCGAATGATCTGATGTAAAGGTTCTATCTGAGTGCGAAGATCATCAGGCATCGCAGGTCTGTTAGCCTTATAGTCCTCATACATATCATTACGGAAAGTTTTGCCTTTTGCATCGAAAACCACCGCCATCTGGCTTGGCTCATATTGGTTGAGTAGGCTTCTTAGCATATTGATTACGCCATAAACTGCACCTGTAGCTTCACCTTTAGAGTTGGTGAGATGTGGCGGTGCATAATAAGCGCGATAAAGGTATGAGGAACCATCCACTAGAACTAAAGGATTTTCGGCAATTTTAGGCATAATTTAGTATTCGACTTAGGTTTCGAGAGCTGTATTTGACTCAGATTTAGATAGTATTGCTAGCATGCCACATAAGGGGAATTTCAGCCACGGCAAATAACACACAGCCTGTGGATAAGTCTGTGAGTTAAACTTTTATCTTTACTTGATGCTCTGTTTAGTGCTAGAAAATCGAGGGTCGTAACTCATTGATTTCTAGTTGAAACTAAAAAAAGTGTGAACTAGACATTAGTTTCTTGAAAATCATCCTAATTTGTGGATTTAATTATTTCCCTGTCTTTCTGGACTCTCCCCTTGGCTAAATAATCAGCGCTTGGTAAAGTCGATGCACTAACTTAGCATGAAAAATAATCGGATCAAGTGGTTTGTTGTCATCTTGTTAAAATAAAATGATATATAGAGGTCAGTTTTAATGAAAAAAATAGCAGTTTTATTGAGTGGCTCTGGCGTATTCGATGGTAGTGAGATCCATGAGTCAGTATTAACATTGTTAGCGCTTTCAAGGCTGGCTGTTGATTACCAGTGTTTTGCACCCAATATTTCTCAGATGCATGTGGTTAATCATCTGACTGGAGAGGTCGAAGCCGATGAGAGTCGTAATGTTTTAGTTGAGTCGGCTCGTATTGCCCGTGGGGAAATATTACCAACAGATGCTTTGTTGATAGAGGAGTTTGACGCCTTAATCATTCCTGGTGGTTTTGGCGCTGCCAAGAACTTATGTAATTTTGCTACTAATGGTAGCGATTGCGAGATCTTACCTTTGGTTTCTCTATTTGTGGCTGAGTTTGCAAAAACCAATAAGCCTGTAGGTTTTATCTGTATTGCCCCAATAATGATCCCACGCCTGTATGGTGAGGGAGTTGTAGCGACTATAGGCAATGATACTGAAACAGCCCAAGCGTTTAATCTTATGGGGGGCTGTCATCAAGATGCCATAGTAGAGGATATTGTGGTTGATGAAGAAAATAAGATTGTCAGCACCCCAGCATACATGCTGGCTGGCAGTATTGCCGAAGCGAGTATTGGTATAGAGAAACTCGTGAAAAAAGTTGTGGAGATGATTTAAAGCTGCGAGTAGTGAGAGTGTTGCAGTGCAACTACGAGAACGAAACTTCATTTCTACGAGAAAGAGGTAGTAAGCTTTTGCCTCTAGCTCGTAGCCAACTTGTTCTCGCTCTCGGAGTGAGTCTGCGAACGTGCTCGAAGCTGCTTTACTGCTTGATTCTTTTACTATCTAACAGGCCTTGTGCGAGCCCGACAATCAAGCCACCGATATGGGCGCCATTGGCGATGGATAAGCCGAACATATCGGTAAACCCCAATACTAGCCAGATCAACATAAAGCCCATATAAGCCGGGGGGAGGCCTATTCCAAGCTCGGGTCTCTTAGTTCCCATAATCCAGGTGTAACCTACCACTGCATACACAACGCCAGAAAGTCCGCCAAAGTGTGGGCCTGCAACAAAATATTGCACAATATTAGGCAAGGTTCCTGCGACTAGCAATAAGATGAGAAGGGGGCTTATGCCTAGTTTATTTTCAATTTTGCCGCCGAGATACCACCACCAAAGCAAATTAAAGATGATATGCAGCGCGGAGAAGTGCAATAAGCTAGGTGTAAAGAGTCGCCAAAACTCATTGAGAGATGAGCCTGGTACAGCGTTAAAAAAAGATAGGTACTGATAGATAGGATCGGCCAGCCCTAAATTGAAACCGGCAAAAACACCAATACAGACGAGGATAATACCCAGTGTTAATGGGCCTGCCCCTGTAATAAATTGGGTAAACAGTTGTAGCCCAGGAGCGCCGTAATCAAGCTTTAAGTTGCTATCTCCATTATCCCATGAGGCTTGAAGGTATTTGGGATCATGAGGGTTTTGGATGAAGTGCTCAAATTCGAGCCTAGCTCGGATACTGTCATGATCATGCAAAACAAGAATAGCGACCCCTTGTTCAACTGACATAATCTTACAGTCGACATTTTGCCCCTTAAGGTAATCGACTAGCGCTTGTGCTGCTCGATTGTTGGGAAGTCTGCCTATTTCTATCATCGAGTATCCTTAAGGTTATTTTGTCTTAATGCTATGCGTGAGCTTCTCGCCAAGCTTGAAAGCCGCCGTCTAGGCTATAGACATCGTCAAAGCCTTGTTCGACAAGATATTGTGCAGCACTTTGACTACTAATACCGTGATAACAAACAACAATGAGTGGTAGATCCATATCGGCTTGACCAATAAATTGAGCAAGGTTTTCATTGTTAAGGTTAATTGAATTTTCGATATGACTGGTTTCGAAACTGGCGGCATCACGGATATCGACAATTTGGATCTCAGAATCGCTTTGAGAAAGTTGAATTAGCTGATTAACGCTAAAATGCTGGAAGCTAGACATAGAAAAGTACTGTTAAGTAATAAAGGTATAGCTTAATTGTGCAATATGGGGCTGTATTAGTACAGCCCCAGCTAATTATGGGTTAATTAGCTCCAGTCTAAGATTACTTTGCCTGACTGACCTGAACGCATCGCGTCGAAGCCCTGCTGGAAGTCTTCAATCTTATAATGGTGAGTGATGATTGGTGAGATATCTAAGCCTGATTGGATCAAACTCGCCATCTTATACCAGGTTTCGAACATTTCACGGCCGTAGATACCTTTAATTATCAGACCTTTAAAGATAACTTTACTCCAGTCGATTGCCATATCATCGCCAGGAATACCTAGCATAGCGACTTTACCACCATGGTTCATGGTATCAAGCATTGAGTGGAAGGCGCTTGGTACACCTGACATCTCTAGACCTACATCGAAGCCCTCAGTCATACCAAGTTCTGACATGACATCTTCTAGCTTCTCTTTAGCTACGTTGACGGTACGGGTTGCGCCCATTTTAGCGGCAAGCTCAAGCCTGTATTCGTTAACGTCAGTGATCACAACGTGGCGGGCACCGACATGACGACAGACTGCAGCAGCCATGATACCGATAGGACCAGCGCCTGTGATCAAAACATCTTCACCGACAAGGTCGAAAGAAAGTGCGGTATGGACAGCATTGCCGAATGGATCAAAGATAGAGGCTAGGTCATCAGAGATATCATCTGGGATCTTAAATGCATTAAAAGCAGGAATGACTAAGTATTCAGCAAATGCACCATCACGATTTACACCAACACCAGATGTGTTTCGGCATAGATGGGTACGACCTGCGCGACAGTTACGGCAGTGACCACAAGTGATATGGCCCTCTCCTGATACTCGGTCACCAATAGTAAAGCCTCGAACCTCTTGGCCTATATCGACAACTTCACCGACATATTCATGGCCAACGACCATAGGTACTGGAATGGTGTTTTGAGACCAGGTATCCCAGTTATAGATGTGTACATCGGTACCACAAATTGCTGTTTTACGGATCTTAATTAGCAGGTCGTTATGACCCATCTCTGGCTTAGGTGCATCCACCATCCAGATGCCTTCTTCAGGCTTTAACTTGCTTAATGCTTTCATGTTGTGACCTTCAAGACTGCTTTTGATACTTATTGGCTATGGAAGGCTTAAGTACCATGCAGAAAACTGACACGTTAACTATAGTTTGCCTACGCTTATGGAGGCAGGCAAACCACTTGTCATGGTTAGATGATCTTCATCTCTTTTGCGATACGAGTAAATGACTCGATAGCTTTATCTAGCTGAGCTTTAGTGTGCGCTGCAGACATTTGAGTACGAATACGTGCCTGACCTTTTGGCACAACAGGGAAAGAGAATCCAATGACATAGATGTTCTCTTCAAGTAAACGGTTAGCAAAGTCACCAGCGAGTTTGGCATCGCCAATCATTACTGGAATGATTGCATGGTCGGCACCGCCTAAAGTAAAGCCGGCAGCGCTCATCTTCTCGCGGAAGTAGCGGCTATTTTCCCATACCGCTTCACGTATTGCTTGGCCTGACTTTAGCATTTCCAGTACGTGGATAGAGGCGGTTACAATTGATGGAGCTAATGAGTTAGAGAAAAGGTACGGACGTGAGCGCTGACGCAACCAATCGACGACCTCTTTTTTAGCTGAAGTAAATCCGCCTGAAGCACCACCAAGCGCCTTACCTAAGGTACCTGTAATGATATCTACGCGATCCATGACTTCACAGTACTCGTGAGTACCTCGGCCATTTTGACCGATAAAGCCTACTGCGTGCGAATCGTCAACCATGACGAGGGCACCATATTGGTCAGCAAGATCACAAACACCCTTTAGGTTGGCGATAACGCCGTCCATAGAGAACACACCATCGGTGGCGATCATGATGTTACGAGCACCCGCTTCTTTTGCCGCTTTTAGCTGAGTCTCTAAATCGACCATATCATTATTAGCATAGCGGAAGCGCATTGCCTTACATAGACGGACTCCGTCGATGATAGAAGCATGGTTGAGCGCATCAGAGATGATAGCGTCTTCTTTGCTGAGCAAGGTTTCAAAAAGACCAGCATTTGCATCGAAACAAGAAGAGTAAAGTATGGTGTCTTCCATACCTAAAAATTCACTAAGGCTAGATTCAAGCTGCTTATGGATATCTTGTGTGCCACAGATAAATCTTACTGAAGCCATACCAAAGCCATGATCGCTTAATCCATCTTGGGCTGCTTTTACTAACTCAGGGTGGTTAGCTAGGCCAAGGTAGTTATTAGCACAGAAGTTCATGACTTCAGTGCCATTGACTTTAATTTCAGTTTGCTGAGGAGAGACGATTACACGCTCACTCTTATATAAGCCTTCAGCTTTAACTTCAGTAAGTTGTTGATTGATCTGGTCGTAGAATGAGGTCGTTGCCACCTGAATTCTCCTTAATTAGCATTATTTTGAGTAGTGGAGTGGCGGCATTTTAACCTTAAACTTCTCCGCCCTACAGCCTTTTTTTTACGAGTTACCGCTAGATGAATTAGTTTAGGGCTAGCCTGGTTTTCACATTAATAAAACTAATCAGTAACAAACAGATTTAGCTATGACTCGTCGTCTATTTAACACTTGATTGTAGAAGGAGTTTTTGACTTTGGAGAGAAAAGTTGGAATTTAACATCTGCAGACTAACTATCGCAAAATCGTGTTTGCGATAGTTAGTTTTAACTCAATATCAGTCTGTTTTAGTCGCGTCAGTAGTAGCAAGTTCTTGGTAGTGTTGCTCTAAGCGAACAAAAGTGGCACGAGAACTCGGTGTTGAATAGGCTTTCGATAGCATTAAAATACGCAACAAACCTTCGTAAAGTGTCGACTTAGTTATCTTGGTATCTGGTGAGTGGGTCTGCTTGTAGCTAATCCAAAAGCAGACAATCATTCTAATTGTTTCTGCAAGCGGAGGTATCTCATCATTCTCTATGGTGATCACTTCATCTTGCTTTAACTTGCTTAGTACATGGCTACTACGAGTGAGAACTTGCTGCTGAGCATTCAGATAGAGCGCTTTTAATTCACTATCACGGCTCAAGATATCGGAGAGGTTGGCGTACATAAACCTAAACTCCCACATGGCATAAAACATAGCGTCAAAGTAACCTATCAATAGGTCTATATTGACGGGTTCACCTTCATAAGGCTGAAAGCCTGTTTCGAGGTGACTTTCATAAAGGGCAAAGATAGAACGAATGATGTCCTCTTTATTACGGAAATGGTAATAAAGGTTACCTGGGCTAATGCCTAAGTGAGCTGCGATATGGTTGGTGGTGATTGTCCTTTCACCATGCTCGTTAAAAAGCTCCAAGCTTGCATGTATTATTTTATCGCGGGTTTTCATCTTTGTCCTAGTGATTTTGAGCTTAAATGAGTTGAACTAACAAGCATACTAGCACTGAGGGAATTGGTCAGGCAAAAATGATTTGTTAGTGTTTAAGACTATGGGGTATTAACGAGTATTAGCCCAATGATTTTATGTGAGAAAAAGTGAAATTCTGAACCGACCAGTAAACCCTGTGTCTACTAGTGCTGGCAAGCTGTGCTATGACGATAATATCGCTATTTTGAGTGCTGTGATAGCATGTCCTCTCACGCTACTAAGACTTAATTAAGTAATTGCTCCTATGAATCGTTTTATTTATTCCGCCCTGTTATACCTTTTGTTGCCTTTGTTGATTTTATACCTAGCAATCAGAGGCTTTAAGAGTGCTGATTATCGATCTCGCTGGAGTGAGCGATTCTCTCTCGTTTCACTGAAAAAGAGTGACCTGCTAATACATAGCGTATCTATGGGAGAAACGTTAGCGGCGATTCCTTTAATAAAACAGATACAGCAAGCTTACCCTGAGCTATCGATTACCGTTACGACGACGAGTCCCACAGGATCTGCGGAAGTACTCAAGGCTTTTGGGGCTAGCGTACAGCATTGCTACCTGCCTTTTGACCTCTCTGTTTGTGTGCAACGCTTTTTGAAGCAAGTTTCACCTAAGCAGATCATCATTATGGAAACAGAGCTTTGGCCTAACTTAGTGCATCATGCATCAAGGTCAGGTATTAAACTGATGCTAGCCAATGCCCGTTTATCTGAAAAATCGGCAGAAAAATATCGTAAACAAGCTAGGCTATCTATACCTATGCTGCAGCGTCTAGATATGATTGCGGCTCAATCGCAACAAGCGGCTGAAAGGTTTATCTCATTAGGAGTTAAAGCTGAAAAGGTACATGTTACAGGGAGCTTAAAGTTTGATCTGACTATCGCTAAAGAGAAAGTCGATTTGGCGAAATCATTAAGATTAGATTGGCAGAGAGTGGCAAGTCCTATTTGGGTGGCGGGGAGTGTTCATCCTGGAGAGTTCGAAGCCATGTTAAAGGCTCATCAACGCTTATTGATGGAAAAGCCTGATGCGCTATTGATTATAGTGCCGAGGCACCCAGAACAGTTTAATGCCGCAGCACAGAAGGTCCTTGATGCCGGATTTAATTTGTCACGTCGTAGTTTAAATGACACGGTTACGCCGGAGACTCAAGTATTACTGGGCGATACCATGGGTGAGTTACTGACGTTTTATGGCGCAGCAGATCAAGCTTTTGTCGGTGGAACCTTAATTGATAACGGGGGCCACAATCCCTTAGAGCCGGCGGCATTAGGTCTGCCTGTATATGTAGGTCCTCAGCACTGGGATTTTGCTGAAATCACGGGCTTACTCAAACAGGCTGGCGCGCTTAAAGTCATTGATTCAGCAGATACTTTGGCAGAGCGATTAATTGCCAACTTCGATGATAAAGCCAGTTATCAACTAGCCAGTGAAGCCGGACTTAAAGTGGTCGATGACAATAGAGGCTCACTCAAGCATCAATTTGAACTCACAAAACGTTTGATTGCCTTCGAATAAAGGCTGAACCTTCATGGTTATTTATTATCTGTGGTGAGCTGATGTTCTAATTTGTTTAAAGTCGTATTAATAATCATAAAACCTAAATTGAAGAGATTGATAATCAGGTGTCGATGTGGCTGAGGGTATCGAAAACATGGAGGTTTTCGTTAAGCGGCCACGGATGGCTTTACAGCGTCCCGAAGAAGTATCTGCACATGGGCCTACTGCAAGCAATAAACACCATTGACGCTATGGCTCTCAGTGTGTGACCAAGTACCTAATGAACCCAGCACAGAAAGATACTTCAAACTTGTTATCAGACAAGTTCTACGTTTTTGAATAGCCAAGTATCAACTCTTGCCAATCAGACTCAGTAAAAGCCAGCGATGGCAGCTTAGTGAGCTCTTTTCTAAAAGAACGTAACAGTCGCTCTAAATTAGCACCCTGCCACTTAGGGCTAGGTTGGCGTAGTTCGCCTCGATCGAAATCTATGAGGTAGAATTTATTGTCTGTGATGAGAATATTCTTGGCATTGAGGTCGGCATGATACACCCCACGCTGGTGGAACTTAGCAATACAGCTGCCTAAGTCTTGCCACTGAGTTGAAGACATAGGTTCTTGACTTAACTTGGCAACAAGGTCTTGGGCGCCTTCGACTCTTTCAATAATGATATCGGCCCGATAATGAACGCCACAGCGCTCGACATTGGCCGCAACGGGTCTTGGGACATTAAATCCTTCACTGTACAACTGCTCTAGTAGTGCTAGCTCAGCAACTGCTCGAGTTCGTTTTAGCCCTGTGTACAGGTAAGAGTCTTTGCTTATTTTCTCTATCAATCCGCCACGGTAGTAATGGCGTAATACCCACTCACTTTGTTCACTTGATTGAGGTTTTACAAACCATGTGGTGTAGCGCCCTTTGGAGGAGCCTGTCACTGCAGATAGTTTCTGCCAATGTTCGACAGTAAACCACTCATTGGTGATAGCATCTGAAGTTGGAGGACAAAATGCGATATGACCTAAAGGCGTGTGCTTTATCTGCATGTTTAATGAGCCGTGTTCTTGATGAGAAAAATAAACGATAAACTTTCAGTAAGCTACATTCTACAATGAGTTTGCAGTCATGAGCTATCAGGATATCTCGCTTAAAGGGATTTTATGATCGCTTCAAGGTTTTGCTGCCAAGGTTTTGCTTCGAGAATAGCTTGAGATTCACTGATATCGAGTTTGCTGTAGCTAGGTCTAACCGCCAGTGAGCCATATTCAGACGAGGTAATCGGCACGATGGGGATTTTTTTAGTTATTTTGCCCAATTTAAATGCTATGTCTTGAATCGAACAGGCAAATTCAAACCAGCTTGCCTTACCCAGATCCGTCCAATGATAGGTAGGAGCCTTATGTTGTTGAGCTGCGATTTTCCAGATAAATTTAGCTAGCTCATAAGTGGAAGTCGGGCAGCTAACTTGGTCGTCAATTACATGCAATGAATCCCTTTCTTGCATTAGTCTAAGCATAGTTAGTAGAAAATTATCCCCGGCAATAGAGTAGAGCCATGAACTACGTATAATGGTGAAGTCACTATTCTCTAGTCGCTTTATAGCAGCTTCCCCTTTGAGTTTAGAGAGACCATAAATGTTGAGAGGACTTGGTTTATCCATTGTTGTATATGGGGTAACTTTAGCCCCATCAAATAGATAATCAGTAGAAAGGTGAATGAGCTTTATACCAGCGATATTTGCTGCAGCAGCTATGTTACCAGCAGCAATTTCATTGAGATAAAAAGCATCAGCTATATTATTCTCAGCCAGTTCAACATTGGTGTAGGCGGCCGTATTGATGATTAGAGCGATGTTATGCTGATTAATAACAGAGCTTATTGTCGCAGTTGAACTTAGATCTATCTCATTGCGACCCATGGCTATAGGCTCGATATTGTTTGGGTATGAATGCATCAAGGTTAGGGCCAGTTGACCATGCTTACCGATAATGAGTACATTCATAATCTTTCTCGGCACCAGCTAAGGTGACTCAGATACCATTCAATAGTCAGTGTTAACCCTGATTCAAAACTTTCTGTTGGTTGCCAGCCAAGTTGCTCTTTGATTTTACTTGAGTCGATTGCATATCTTTGGTCATGGCCTGGACGATCATCAACAAAGGTTATTAGCTGTTTAAAGTCATCGATTTTGTCAGGTTTATATATCACTAAGTGATTGAGTTGCTCACAAATATCCATAACAAGAGCAAGATTGTTTTTCTCGCATTCTCCGCCGATATTGTAGGTTTCCCCTAACTTTCCATGCATAGCAATTTGATATAACGCTCTCACATGATCTTCAACATATAACCAGTCACGCACTTGCATGCCATTACCATAAATAGGGATCGGCTTGCCCTCTATAGCATTAAGAATGGTTTGCGGAATAAGTTTCTCGGGGTATTGATAGGGACCATAGTTATTCGAACAGTTACTGAGCACAATAGGCAGTTGAAATGTACGTCCCCACGCTCTGACTAAGTGATCGGAAGCAGCTTTACTCGCTGAGTAGGGGGAGCTTGGTTTATAGGGGCTAGATTCGGTGAATAACCCTTCCTGTCCAAGGTCGCCATAAACTTCATCCGTTGAGATATGGTGAAAACGAAAAGATGCTTTTTTATCTTCTGTAAGTTGGGCTATATAGCTTCTGCAGGCTTCGAGTAGGGTGTAGCTACCTATGATATTCGTCTGGATAAAATCGGCTGGGCCATCGATAGAGCGATCGACATGGCTCTCGGCTGCTAGGTGCATGATGAGATCAGGCTGCTGCTCAGCTAATATCTGATCGAGCAATTGACGATCACAGATATCACCTTTTATGAAAAGGTATTGCGGCTCATGCTCTATTGGTTTGAGTGAGAGTAAATTACCCGCGTAGGTTAGCTTATCTAAGTTAATCACTTTATGTGGAGTTTCACTTAGTAAGTACCTCACTAATCTTGAGCCTATAAATCCTGCGCCGCCAGTAATAAGGATGGTTTTACTCATTACAGCCTCCAAGGGGGCTGTGCTCAGATTGCTCGCTGATATATGGGTCACTTGGAAATAATTTCCCAGCACTGTCTTTGAGAGAAAGCTTAGGCGCTAAGCCAGATAATAGTGGCCATTCAATATTGAGTGTTGGATCTTTCCACAGAATCGTCTCTTCAAATTCGGGAGCGTAGTAATCGGTGCATTTGTAGTGACAATCAGCTTGCTCAGAAATGACATAGAAGCCGTGAGCAAAGCCTGCGGGGATCCATAATTGCTGTTTATTAGTTGCTGATAGATAGGTGGCAACCCATTGGCCGAAGGTTTTACTTGTGCTGCGCATATCTACAGCAACATCGAAAATTTCTCCAGAAGTTACCCGAACCAATTTTCCTTGTGCTTGATGTGATTGGTAATGCAGCCCTCTTAAGGTTCCCTGTGAGGAGTGGCTATGGTTTTCCTGAACGAAACTAACATCAGCGACATGCTTTCGAAACCAGTCCTCTCTAAATGTCTCGAGGAAAAAGCCTCTATCATCTCCGTGAACTTTAGGTTTGAGGATTTTTACATCTGTAATTTTGGTATTAATGATCTTCATAAGAGGTAATCAGTTGGTAAAAGCACAATGTTCCAGCAGCAATTAGTGGAGTAAGCATGGAACCTTATAGCATTCTACATTAAAATCGATACGGTTCCCCAATAACAACCTGGCCCTATGAGCTTAAATCTAAATAATAGTGACTCTCTCTGTTTACTTCGCTTATCTGCTATAGGTGACGTGTGCCATGCTGTGGCTATGGTGCAAGCGATCCAGCGGCAATATCCAAAGCTTAAAATTACTTGGGTGATCGGTAAGGTTGAATATCAGCTTCTTAAACATATTCCCGGGGTTGAGTTTGTTATTTTTGATAAGTCACAGGGCTGGAGAAGCTATTTTAAGTTAAGAGAAGATCTCGCTGGTCAAAAGTTTGATGTGTTATTGCATATGCAGGTGGCACTGAGGGCGACAATCGCCTCGCTGGCAATCTCCGCCAAAGTGCGAGTCGGTTTTGATCGTGCAAGAGCAAAAGAGGGCCAGTGGTTAGTGACCAATCATAGTGTCGAAGCTTTAGCTCGCCCCCACGTACTCGAGGGCTTTATGGGATTTGCTAAAGCGATAGGTGTAGAGGACCTAACTCCAAGGTGGGATATACCTGTACCTCAGGCTGACACAGATTTTGCTAAACAGATGATACCTGATAACTATAGGACATTAGTGATCTGTGCGGCTGCTAGTAAGGCTGAGCGAAACTGGCTAAGCGATCGCTATGCTGCTGTAGCTGAACATGCGGTATCTAAAGGCTATCGCGTGCTCTTATGTGGTGGTCCAGCCGCTTTAGAGGTGGAGTTGGCAGAATCAATCGAGCAAGCTTGCTCTGAGTCGTTGGACAATCAGGTCGGTAAGACATCGCTAACACAACTACTGGCTGTGTTAAAGCAGGCGTCCATAGTACTGGCACCAGATACAGGTCCAGCTCATATGGCTGTGACTCAGGGAACGGCAGTTATTGGCCTCTACGCTCATTCAAATCCTGGGCGGACAGGTCCATATACATACTTAGACTCGGTGGTAAGCGTTTACCATGATGTGGTTGCTTCCCAGCAAGCCGGAGATATTCCTTGGGGGAAGCGGGCAAAGGGCGAGTATTTGATGGAGAATATCAAGTTAGCGCCCGTCATTGCGCAATTTGATAAACTGTCTCACACGCATTTATAGGGTAATTCATCACTATGAGTGTTAGAGTCGCGTAGGTAAAGGGATTAGTGATAAAATAGTGCCCTCTTGCTGTATTAAAGTACTGAGAAATCGCACAGATAAATCGCACAAAAAGATAGTACGTAAAGATCACTTTCTTCATGAAGGATATATGGATGTTGTTGGCGCCTAAGTTTTTGTTTGTTCCGGTTTCCTCTGAAGAGGGGATTGGAGAGTATATGCGCTCTAGAATTATTGCTGACGAGATCTTGCGTCGTTGGCCTAAGGCTCAGATCGATTTTGTGTTAAATCGACGGGCTCCTTATGCCGATTTTTGCCCACACTCTACTCACTTGCTGGACGATACCCCCACCAAAAAAATTAAAGAGGTTAACCAGTTAATGGATGACCTTAGGCCTGATATTGTCATTTTTGACGCTGCAGGTCGTAAAGCTCAGTTAAAGCATGCAAACCGTATTGGCGCTAAAGTTATCTTTATTAGTCAGCACAGACGCAAGCGTTCACGGGGTATGAAAATCGAACGTGCCTTGGTGACTGATAGCCACTGGGTGGTGCAACCTGAGTTTGTGATTGGTGATATCAGCCGATTTGATCGGTTTAAGCTAGGGTTGATTAAACGAGAGCTGCCTATTTTTACTGGCAGTATTTTCAAATCCCCTACGAAGACGATTCAGCAAGGGCTCTTTTCACGGTACCAGGTTAAGCAGGGAGAATATCTGCTTTATAGTGCAGGCTCCGGTGGACATAGTCTGAAACATGAGTTGGCTGCAGATCGTTTTGCACAGGTTGCTCAAACAATTTTTCGTGAAACAGGTGTCCCAAGCTTAATGGTGTTCGGCCCCAATTACCCCAAACCACTACCAGAAATGGAAGGGGTGTTAGCTATCCCAGAGTTAAGCACCTGTGAATTTATCAATTTACTTGCTGGCGCAAAGGGGGCTATTTTGAGTGGCGGCGATACTTTACTTCAAGCCGTAGCTTTAAATACACCGACACTTGCAGTTGCAATCGCTAAAGATCAGGCTAGCAGAATTGATAGCTGCAGCGCTAGAGAGTTAATTTTAGCCTGTGATAGTAGTGAAAGAGAGATGTTAGCCAGTACTCGCCAACTTTTAGACAAGAAATCTATTAGTATAGTGAGAGATAATATGGCAGAGCTAAGTGATACTCATGGCCTTGAGGTGGGCATGAATGAAATAGCCCGTTTGATAGGTGAGTAGCAAGAGAGGTGGTCGATAAAGCACTAATATAGCGGTTTACAGCTATTTTGTTCACCCTTCCATGTGTTAATAAATTCACATAAACCTCGCTGACAACAGATGATGTGGTTGTTTTTAATGTTTTGAAAAATCCGTTCGTTTTCTTCTAGCTGCTCTTTACTGCTTTCATGATGATTTAAGTGAAAGGCAACACCATAGAATTTAATCTGCTTTCTCAGTATGCCATTATTTATCATACGTAAAGCAAATTCCTTATCTTCCGGTCCCCAACCTTCAAACTCAGCGTTAAAGCCATTTACCGCGATGACATCTTGCCGCCAAAAAGCTAAGTTGCAGCCATGGATACCGTCTATGCTATAAGGTCTGCTGTTGCAATACATTGACTGTAAAACAGAGCTTCGTAGGCATAGCTCTCTACCTCTGGAAATCCCAGATGTGAAAAAAGAGAGAGAAGCATGTTGATTAAGCACTTTAAGGCTTAGTTTTTCACCTAATTTGACACGTTTACCCGTTATAAAAAAACCCGGTTCAGCCACCTTGATATGGTCAGCAATAAAGTGCTTGTTAAGTATCATATCGCCGTCAATCATCACAATGTAATCCATACTCGCAAGATGAATGGCTTTGTTTCTACTGCGTGATAAGCGAAAGCCTAGGTCTTCTTGCCAGCTATGAATAAGTGGCACAGGAAAGGATTTTGCCATTTTCTTGATTAGCTGCACGGTGGCTTCTTTTGAACCATCGTCAGCAATGATCACTTCGTCTGGCAATCTGGTTTGTTTCGCAACACTATTAAGCACCGCTTCAAGCGCCTCAGGCCAGTTATAGGTTGTGATAATAAGACTTGTACGCATAGTTTATTTAGAAGTGGGTGATATAGCAGATTCTACTTTGAGTTGAGTAATTAGATAAGTGCTTAACGCGTATTTTGGATATAACTCAAACATTTCAACTTAATGTTTTTATTGTGTTTTTTCCTTGGTGCTTTTCTGTGTTTGCTTAGTTGTTAGTCTGGTTGGTGCTTGTTGATTTTTTGTTCTGTTTATTGGGTTGCATCTGTCAGCAGTTTTCTGCGCCATATTCGAAGCGAGCATAAATAGTTACTTAGGTTTGATTAGTAGAAAAAGTTTGGAGTGGCAAATAGCTTTAGCAAAAAGCAATCAATTGATGCTAAGTATTTAATTGAAGTGATGGGTTGAATTGAATGGAGCGTGAAAACTGTGTGGCAGCAGGTGTTGCTCAATCTAGCCCCTTTGGCGAACAGTTATCTTCTATCAAAGGGGCTAGCTTGTTTTACTTATCGGTCTTAGTATTTATGACTTGGATGAAACAAGCCAAAGACAAAACTGAGAAAACTCATAGGTAATTTTGTTTTGCGGTATTGCTTTAAGATATACCAATTCCAAGATTCTTGCTTAAACTTCAAGACCTCAGCTTCTGATAGTGAATCTGAATAAAGTTGACAATAATCAATTATATACTTCAACTCTCTCATTGGAACTTTTTGTCGATACCCTCTGCCTGAGTAATGTATAAAGTCAGCAGTTTGATAATTTTCATGACTAAGCAATTGCATGCGGTTAAAGTTAGCTTCTACCCCGACACTGTTAATATTATCTCTTCTGATCAGATAGTTAATGTACGTTTGATCGTAGAATTTAACTTCATTACAGATAGCTTGCATCTCTTCGATATTGGCATTATCAAATAGACCAGTCTCTTTCGAGACTAAAAACATACCTGAGTTATAGTAAATAACCTGGTCATTTTCTTTTGGCCAGTTAACCTCGCCGAGCACATTATTAATTTGCTCTGCCTGTTGGCTGCGATCTCTATGCAAGCCTTCATTGAACATGTAAACCGTATCGAGATCTGGGTAAAGCTCAAAAATATCCCTTGCCTCTGGCGTAACAATAATATCCGCATCTAAGTATAAAACTCGATCATACTCTTTAAGGAGCTCTTGGATATATAGCTTCTCAGACCAAGCTGGACTGGCATCAAACTTAGGGTTATTGATATTGATTTTATAGTGCAGTTGATCTGATACGATGACATCGGCACCAATCTTTTTACCATACTCTTTAAAGCTATCTACAGCAGCTCTATACATGGGGTTATCGCCTATGGCGAGTGTGAAAATAGCTTTTTTCATTGGAATACCTTAATTAGTTAGCCTTTGTCATCTTTGCGTACTGTTGATAAACAGTGTCAACAGAGATATCAGAAATATGTCCTTTTCCTTCAGTGGCATACAAGACATGAGAGGATGGACTTGCTGGTGGCGCCCAGTAGGGTTTTTTCTGTCGCATCATAGAGAGCAAAGGTTTTTTAGCGGCGAAAGCAAAATGTAAAATTGCAGTGTCTACAGTAATAACAAAATCAGCACGTGCGATAAGTGAAGGTAGCTCAAAAAAGTGTTCCTGCACGGTAAAAACCGCAACTTGAAGCTTACTGCTTTGAACAAACTCCTTAGTGCTTGATGATACTTGCTGATAATTCTCTTTAGTCACATTGATCACAAAGCGATAGTTCACATCATCTTTTGCAATTCGTTCTATTAATTCAAATAGCTGAGAGAGGTGCCAATCTTTCTTAGCGTTAGTAGAAAGATGATTCAAGAAAATTAATGGGCCTTGCTTACTTAGATCATCAAACTGCTCTGTTAGCCAAGCATCGGTAATAGGTTCAACATTTTTGGGTACCACGAGTTCAGGCATTAATTCTGACTTGGCTAATTGCAGCCCTGTGATATGGCTAAAAATGTTTTCATAGCGATCAGTTATGTGGTGATTACTCGCAAGCTCGTTGGCGTTAAGGCTAAATACACGATCCGAATGACGGTAGAGTATTTTATCGAATAATCCCCAAGCAGAGCGTTTAGGCAGGCTAGATACAATAAAGGCATTTGGGCTAATCGTTCGAGCAATCTCTGAATACTGCTGGCTTTTGCTTACCGAGTGGCAAATGATGAGATCATATTGTTGACCTTTAGCTTGCTCGATTTGCGCCTTGCGTGACTCAACGGAGTCAGTACAACCATAACTACGGGTAAAGCAGCCTTCAGTTTCCATCCATTGTTGTAAAATTTTACTGCGAGAAAGTCGCCAGCTATCAGAATTACACCTGTTGTCATCCAACCAGATATCAAGTTCGATATGAGGGTAACGCTGCTTTAACGCAATAAGAAAGGTCTTTAGGTAGAGAAAATCCCCTAAAGCTACTGGTGATATGAATAAAAGGCGTTGGCACTGTTGAAACTGCTTATCGGATACTAGCGACATAAACTGGAGTTGGTGATTTTTGTTGCTGCAAGCATACCCTGAAAAGTACTATTTTAAAAAGATTTGCTTAATTAAGGGGTGTTTCAATTCGTTCTTGAGTGTGTATCTAGCTTCTTCGATTCTGAGATATAGCATAGATGCATAGGTGTGTTATGATCTGCGGAACTTTACTAGATTAGTTAATCTAATTCTTATATATATTTTTCAGTAAAGAAGGCCTATTTTGATTTGCTTTGACATGCTGCATCCCTATTATCTACCGCAATATTTGCCAGTGATGGACGAGTTAATTGCTCGTGGTGAATCGGTGCACTTTATTGTTTATCGCAGTGAAGATCAGCAAGTTGCATTAGATGCACTCGTGAAGCAGCATAACTTGCCAGTGACATGGGTAGATAATGTTGAGCAGGCCTTAGCTTATTATCTTGAGCATAAACCTAGCTGGGTTATTTTTGGTAATACATTCGATAACGCATCTAAGCTTAAAGGGGTAAGCAGGACGGCTTTGATGCAGCATGGTATTGGGCCTAAATCCTGTTATTACACGGTATCTGAGTCAGATATTGATGTGCGTTTTGTTGAAGGCGAATATCGTTTAAATCGCTTACAAGAGATGTTTCCTAGTAAGCAGTTTATCGATACTGGTTATGCCAAATTAGACCCTATAATCCAAGGTAAAGAGCAAGGTTTAGACTTGCAAGAACTCGGGCTTGATCCTAATAAACCAACTTTATTATACGCACCGACATTTTATCCAAGCAGTATTGAAAAAATGGCCCGCGATTGGCCTCTACAGTTTGCTGAGTATAATATTTTACTCAAACCACATTACTTCTCGCTGAGTAAATCCAATTATAAAAAACAAAAGCAGTTGTTAGAGCATTGGGCTCAATTTGATAATGCTTATCTTGCTCCTATTGAACAAGCGAATTTGCTGCCCTTTATGGCATCTGCAGATCTATTGATCAGTGATGCTTCTTCTGCTCTTTTCGAATTTGCAGCGCTCGACAAACCAGTAGTTTGGTGTGACTTTTATCACCTACGTTGGAGCTATCGCGGTATTTTCAAATTTCGCTTTAATAAACGTATGGATGAAGACCTGTATAAATATGCGGGTGTTGCGGCTCATGCTGAGTCCTATAAAGAGCTAAAATCTGTGGTAGACCAACAGATCGCTAATCCTGAGTCGTTTGCAGCCCAACGTGCTCAATACACCTATGAGCTTGCAGGCAAGATCGATGGCTTATGTAGTCAACGCATTGTCGATACCCTTTTATCTGATGAGGTTTCATGAGAATCATTACATTTGGCACCTTTGATATGTTCCATATTGGCCACCTTAATATCATAGAGAGGGCTCGGGAACTTGGCGCTCATCTCACTGTAGGCGTTTCATCGGATGCGCTGAATTTTTCTAAGAAACAGCGATTTCCTATCTGTAATGAAGCTGACAGAATGAGAATTGTACAAGCGCTATCGAGTGTCGATGAGGTTTTTCTTGAAGAGTCTCTTGAGCTAAAAGCGGAATATATTAAATCTCATCAAGCGGATTGCTTAGTGATGGGCGATGACTGGCTAGGAAAGTTTGATGAGCTAAAGCCATTATGTGATGTGGTTTACCTGCCCCGTACGCCTGCCATTTCAACGACTCAATTAATTGAAGTTGTCAGAGAAATAAAATAGAGCACCAACATACTTGGTGCTCTATTTACTCGATTACTGACCGATAAAGTGTTGCGACTTTAGCCAGTCCATATACTCAGGTACCGCTTGTTCAACCGTCTTGAAAGCTTCTTTATAGCCCGCTTTACGTAACTGAGTCAGGTCGGCTTGCGTATAGCTTTGGTAAGCGCCTTTTAGCTTATCAGGGAAAGGAATGTACTCAATCTCCCCTTTACCGTGGTAGTTAATGACGGCGTTTGCGACATCATTAAAGCTTTGCGCTTCGCCTGTACCACAGTTATACACGCCTGAGACCTCAGGGTTTTGCCATAACCACAAGTTCACCTTAACGACGTCTTCAACATAAACAAAATCTCGTAATTGTTGTCCATCGTCATAACCGTCAACACCTTCAAACAACCTACAGATTGCTGTAGATTTGATTTGATTGTTGAAATGGAAAGCTACGCTGGCCATGCCACCCTTGTGCTGCTCACGAGGACCATAAACATTGAAGTAGCGTAAGCCTGCAACTTGAGTGGTTAACTTTTGCTGTCTGACATATTGGTCAAATAGGAATTTGGAGTATGCGTAAACATTCAGCGGCTTCTCAAATTCACGTTGTTCAACAAACTTTTCACTACCGCCATACACTGAGGCTGAAGAAGCATAAATAAACTGACAGTTATTTACCTGGCAGAAATGCAGTAAGCTCTTCGAGTATTCATAATTGTTTTCCATCATGAACTTACCATCCCACTCAGTGGTTGATGAGCAAGCGCCTTCATGGAAGATAACTTCAAGTTGACCATCGAAATCACCGGCTTTTATCTTGGCAAGGAAATCGTCCTTATCCAGATAATCGGCTATTTCACAGTCGGCTAAATTAAACATCTGTGTGCCATCGGTTAGATCATCAACCGCAATAATATCGGTACGACCCATATCGTTGAGAGCTTTGACTAAGTTACTACCAATAAAGCCTGCAGCACCTGTGACTATAATCATATCTATCTTCCAATTTTCAGGCGACTTGAGTGGATCTCACGTCGCGATAATCGATAATGTGTTACTTATTACTGCTTAGAGTCATAAGTATTTAAAAAATCTGCAATATCAGTAGCTGCAGCTTTGAAATCAATGAGTGCCATATTACGGCCTGTTTTCTTACCAATTGGCGGAGTATAAGCTAAGCGCTTATGGCTCTGTGTTAGGGTTTGCCAGCGAACCTTAGGTGCAGAGCGTCTACCAGCATAAAACCCAACGGTGGGCACATTGTGTAAACCAGCAATATGCAGTGGTCCTGTGGAACCCGCCATAAACATATCGGCAGCTACAATTGACTTAGCAAAGTCAGCAAGGCTATTGAGAGGTTTTGCCATCTCTACCTTGATAGATGCTGCAGTTAGGATATTAAAAATTTCCTGAGCTAACACCTCTTCACTGCCATTATAGGTTAAAACAAATTTGCAGTTAGCTTGGGTGTTATTATTCACTTGAGTTAAGAGATTTGCAAAATCTGCAGGAGCCAAAATTCCCGATGAACCACCAGTCCCAGCATGGGCAAAAATTAACTTTTCATCTCCTGTACGGCCATAATACTCTTGCCACTTTTCACGTTCTGCGCTCATATCCCAATACTGTTGAGGTAGTTCAGGGATAGGATAACCATGCTGAGTGAGAAAATGTTCAACTAACATACAGCCACCGCGCCAGCAGGCTTCCCCTTTTTTATACTGGGCATCGGCTCTGTGCTTATAGAGGTATTGATACCAGTTATGTTTCGGCGCTAATTTATAGGGGATATCCAAATGGCGGATCATCTTATAAATACGGAATTGAGACAAAGAGACGATGACAGCATCATACTGACGCGATGCAAACTCTGCACTTATTGCAACATCGTCACCGCTATCAACAATTACGCGGTCAATGTAAGGGCAAGCTTCGGCAAACTCTTTTAATACGGGGGCGACGAACACTTCGATACTAGCTTGGGGTAATGCGGCCTTTAGCAGAGAAAGTGCTGGCCAATAAAGGACAAAGTCACCAATCTTGTCATGTCGGATGACTAAAATGCGTTTGATCATATGAAAGCAATTACCCAGTATTGATAAGTATGAACGAGGTGTAGTGGCTATCTACATCCTCAAAGAATACTTAATCTGAAAACGATAAAAATTTACCTTTGATGATAACAGTTTTCAAAGATTAAATAGATGCTGTCAGTATAAATAAGCGGCAAAGGTAACAGAAGCAAATAAAATTAGGTACAATCAGGTCTCATTTTTTGTAATAGATAAGAGTGTTATGAAGGTTTCTCTGCCAGCGTTTGAAAAAGCCAAAGTCCTTGTCGTCGGTGATGTGATGTTAGATCGTTACTGGACAGGACCTACTGGACGCATCTCTCCTGAGGCCCCGGTTCCTGTTGTGCGGATCAGCCAGAGCGAAGACCGCCCTGGTGGAGCTGCTAACGTGGCACTCAATATTGCGACTCTTGGCGGAAAAGTCTCTTTGGCAGGCATAGTTGGTCAAGATGAAGCTGCTGAAGCATTAACGGCAGGAGTGCAGGCTTTAGGCGTTGAGCCTAAATGGCACACAGTTAGCAATAAGCCGACTATCACTAAACTTAGAGTGATGTCTCGCCAGCAGCAATTAATTCGCCTGGATTTTGAAGAAAAATACCCCGTCGAAGAGAGTCAATCGCTACTCAATAGTGTGGTGGAGGAACTTCCTACGGTCGATGTGGTGATTCTTTCAGATTACGCCAAAGGGGCGTTAGCTGATCCTCTGCCTTTTATTAGGCAGGCTAGAGCTCAAGGGGTGAAAGTATTAGTCGATCCTAAAGGAAGCGACTTTTCACGTTACCGTGGCGCGACGCTGTTAACACCTAATATGAGTGAGTTTGAACTGGTTGTTGGTGAAGTCACTAGTGAGGCTGATCTGGTTGAAAAAGCGCACAAAGTATTGAAAGAGTTTGAGCTTGAAGCTCTGCTCGTTACCCGCTCTGAAAAGGGGATGACACTGATCACCGCTGATGCCGATGAGCTACATATCCCTACCGTTGCCCGCGAGGTTCATGATGTAACTGGTGCCGGCGATACTGTTATCTCTGCATTAGCTTCTTCATTGTCAGCAGGCAGTAGCCTTGCCGAGGCCTGTGCTATTGCTAATATCGCTGCTGGCATAGTAGTAGCAAAACTAGGTACTTCAACCGTTAGCCGAATTGAGCTGATAGAAGCCTTATCTCAAAATCATGGAGAGATGGGTTTTGGTGCAGTAACCGAAGATCAATTGGCTTATGCACTTGAGCAGGCCAAGTTACGCGGTGAGCGAGTGGTGATGACCAATGGTTGTTTCGATATTTTGCATGCCGGTCATGTGAGCTACCTGCAGGAAGCCAGATCCCATGGTGATAGGTTGATTGTTGCTGTTAATGATGATGATTCAGTTAAGCGTTTAAAAGGTGACGGTAGGCCTGTTAATCAGCTAGATAGACGTATGGCAGTATTAGCCGGACTCGCCTCAGTAGATTGGGTAGTACCATTTAGTGAGGATACTCCTCAGCGCATTATTTCTCGCTTACTACCAAATATGTTAGTTAAAGGTGGCGACTATAAGATTGAGGAGATCGCTGGTGGCGAGGAGGTTATTAAAGCTGGAGGCGTGGTAAAGGTTCTCTGTTTTGAAGATGGTATCTCCACCACAAAAATCATTGAGAACATAATGTCAAAGCAGTAATTTATAGGTGCTAGTCTGCAAGGTCTAGCACCTTTGCAATCACTCTTGGACTTAGAGCCTATTTTTAATTTAGTTTTGGACGTTAACCCATGCATACTCGAGCGATATACCCAGGTACTTTTGATCCAGTAACAAATGGTCATACTGATTTGATAGAGCGTGCTGCAAAGCTTTTTAAGCATGTCGTTATTGCCATAGCCGCTAACCCCTCCAAGCAACCGAGGTTTACTTTAGAGCAGCGTGTAGAGCTCGTAAAAGAGGTTACTTCACATTTAAATAATGTTGAAGTGGTAGGCTTCAGTGGCTTACTCGTGGATTTTGCTAAGGAGCAGCAAGCGAGTGTTCTTGTGCGTGGTTTAAGAGCGGTATCTGATTTTGAGTATGAATTTCAGCTAGCGAATATGAATCGCCGTTTGAGCCCAGATCTAGAAAGCGTATTTCTCACCCCTGCAGAAGAAAACTCTTTTATCTCATCCACACTGGTTAAAGAAGTTGCCTATCATGGTGGAGATGTCAGTCAATTTGTTCATTGTGCCGTTGCTAAGGCATTAAATAAGTAAAGTTAAATGAAACTAGTTACTAAGAGCATGAAAAAATCTATCGGCGTAAGAATTTGTTTCTTATTCACCCTATTAGCGTCGTTTTCAGCGGTCTCAGCGCCCTGGGTAGATGTGTCTGACGTATACCTTCGTGCAGACATACAGGCGTTAGCAGATGCGGGTGTTATTACTGTACCTGTTAATACTTATCCCTTGATGTGGGCTGGCATTGGCGCCGACTTAGGTAAGGCTGAGCCATCTAGATTAACACCAGACTTAGCCAAGGCATTTTCTCGAGTAAACTACTATTACCGAAATGCGGTAGAAAATCGTGGTAACACCAGTATTAAGGCTGCTGCTGCAACCGATGCAGCTCGTTTCCAGCATTTTGGTTCCGATTACCGGGAGCAAGGTGATCTACAGGTTTCTCATGAATATATGGGAGATAGATTCGCCTTCAAAGTTGCTGCATCTGCGCATTATGATGCCACCGACGAAGAAGACTTTCGCCTTGATGGCTCTTATATGGCAATGATTTGGGGTAACTGGATCTTTACCGCAGGTGCAATAGAGCAATGGTGGGGCCCAGGTTTTGATTCGTCACTACATAGATCGAATAATGCGCGTCCATTGCCATCAGTGATGGTGAGCCGCAATAATGCCGCCGGTTTTGAAACGCCTTGGCTTTCTTGGTTAGGCCCTTGGACACTTACCGCTGGCATTAGTCAATTGGAAGAGGAAAGGGCGGTTTCTAAGCCTCTGTTGTGGAACTTTCGTAGCTCCATTCGACCATTTCAGCAGTTAGAGATTGGTTTTTCATGGTCTACCCAATTTTGTGGTGAAGGTGAGGAGTGCACATTAGAGAGTGCCTTTAAGTCGATAACGGGCCAAAGAGATTGTCGTGAGGCTGGAGAGGCCGGCTGTACTAACTACGGTAATCAGATGGCTGGTTACGACATTCGATATAGTGATACTTGGTTTAATGTGCCTGTAGGTGTTTATTACGAACGCACATGTGAAGATGCCAAAGGATCCGCACCTTGGGATATCGTTGACTGTGCACACCTCATTGGTGCAGATACCAGGTTCGCTTTTGATACATCACAATACAAACTGTTTTTCGAGTATTCAGATACTAAGGTTGATTGTGGCGAAGACCCTAATGTCTTCAACTGTATGTACGAGCATTCAACCTATAAGTCTGGTTCGCGTTACTACGGTAAAACCTACGGTAGCACTTACGAAAGTGATGCCATCGTTTATGCTTTAGGGCTAATTGGTCAGTTTGAAGATAGTAAAGGTATTACCTCGATACTCAGGTATGCACAGCTTAATAATGATGGCTCTAGTCCGTCGCATGGCTGGGCGCCCCAGACGCCAAAAGAGGACCTATTGATGCTTGAGTTGAGTTATCGATTGCCTATTTGGCAGGGAATGATGAGTGTCGGCGGTACTGTTTCTCGTTCGGAATTTGACACTCAAGAGAGTGAGTCTGATGCGAGTCTATTTGGTACTTATGAGTACCGTTTCTAATACCATTTCCATTAAAGAGTTGACCATTCAGCGGGAGTTAAAATCGCTGTAGGCAAGTAAGTGGTTTGAAGCTAATAGTTGTTCTATTTTGAAAGCCACATGCGCAGCATAAAGGGATTTTAAACCCGCACTTCGTGAGCGTCTCAGGACTTCCACTCCTGCGTTGCATCGCCTCAAAAGGGAATAGCCATTTCTTCAACGATGCGTCTTGAATTGAAAGCCCTGAGAAAGCTCTGAATTGATCACATGTTTAATGGAACTGGTATAAGTATTATACTGATTGAAATTAGGCCCTAGATGATAGGGCCTAATCGTTTTATCTCGCCTGACATAGCCCACAAAAAACCGTTGCTCTCTGCCCTAGCTTTATCTCGCTGAGCAAGTTGCCACATGCGGTACAGGTTTCACCCCCACGGCCATATACATGTAGCTTTTGGGCAAAGTAGCCCGGTTTGCCATCAGCGTTGGTAAAGTCTTTGAGGGTTGTTCCCCCTTGTTTAATCGCGTTGGCCAATATCTGTTTTACTTCAGTTACTAAGATAGTCAATCGCTCAACATCTATTTTTCCTGCCTCAGCTTGAGGGTGGATCCCTGCGGCGAAAAGTGCCTCATTCGCATAGATGTTCCCTACGCCGACGACAATGTGGTTATCCATTAAACATAACTTTATCGCTTTCTTCTTGCCCTTAAGTGACTCCAGTAGATAGTCAGGATTAAACGCTCCCTTTAACGGCTCTGGGCCCAGCTTTGATAATAATGGATGAGCTTCTTCTGGGAGCTCACACCAAAGCCAAGCACCGAATCGTCTAGGGTCGTTATATCTCAGTACCTTACCGCTAGCGAGTTCAAGGTCGATATGATCATGTTTTTCTACTGGGGTGGACTTAGGCACGATACGTAGGCTGCCTGACATGCCTAAATGCACAATAGTGGTCCCGGCGTCAGTATCGATTAGCAGGTATTTGGCTCGGCGACGTACATTACGTATCTCTTGCCCGACAATCTGCTGGGCAATATCGGGTACCGGCCAGCGTAAGCTAGCATTACGAACGGTGAGTCCTGTGACTTGCTGCTCAACAAGGTGAGGTGTAATCCCTTGGCGGGTGACTTCAACTTCTGGTAATTCAGGCATATAAGTTCTCTAGTGATATTGTGTACAGCAAGCTTAATTATTGTTCTATCGCTTCAGCTTTGATGATGGGGGTTAGTGCTTCTCGCTGACTCGGTGGGATCTGATACCAGTTATTGGCTGGTGATTGCAATAACCCTGGTTGAGCAAAGAAGTACCATAACTGAGGCTCAGTTTTACCTGAGATCAAGATAACCACTTTTTGTGCTAATCCTTTATCTTCAACGTCTAATTGCTGGCTTAACGGCGATAAGTGAATATGGCTCCAAGCTTCAGCCCAGGTTTGGCAGTTGAGAATGCTGGGATGACACTGCCAGTTGGTGTTTCCTTGATTGAGCCAGAGGTCATCAAGTTGTAACTGGCTTAAAGGGGAGTTGTCATCGAACAGCGGTGCGGCATCATCAGGGAGCTGAGAGGTTTTGTTATCTAAAAGCGTCAAGATCGATATCATCATAATCGTTGCGATTATGATGATGTTGTTCCACTTTTTCCGTGATAATGCCATGTTGTTGCTTCAGATTAGAATGGAGAGTATAGATACTATACCAATCAGCATAAGAAAGTGAGCTACTCAGAGTGTTTTTTTGGCAACTAATTCAAGGCGAATAGTTGATGGAATAGTTATTGCCTTGTGAAGCTAATCAACGAAGAAGTAGGCGGCCAAAAACACGCCTGAAAGGCGAGTTTTAGCGCTGAGCGATCACATCTTTATTCTGACCGGTATTAGCAGTCAATCCTGTCGTATACCATTTGCTATTATTGCTAGCTGAAACCGGTTGAGTGGCCAAACATAGAGATAAACATTTGTTTGGCCATTGTATATTACTAACCGCCCGTGGCATTCATAAAGCGTAAGATCTGTACATCGCCCTGATCGCCAAAAACATGCTCTTTAGGTTTACGTTTAATGGCTTCTAAAATCGCAGTTTTTAGTCGTTGAATATCACCAGGGTATTCTCGCACTATCGCTTTTAGATCGACCGAGTGTTCATTGCCTAGACAGAGTAATAATCTGCCTTCGACGGTAACACGAACCCGATTACATTCATGGCAAAAGTTGTTGCTATGTGGGGAGATGAAGCCTACATGGATTGGACTACCTGGCATAGTGTAATAGCGTGCAGGTCCACCTGTGCGTTTGTTGGAAAGCATAAGCTTATAACGCTCAGAGATAATGGCTTTGACCTCTTCACTGCTGCAGTGCCTGCTTTCTTTACGTTCATCGATAACCCCGATAGGCATCTCTTCGATGAAGGCAATATCGAGTTCGCGGTCACGGCAAAACTCAATGAGGTCAAGAACCTCATCATCATTTTGCCCACGTAATATTACGGCATTGATCTTAATGCGTTTAAAGCCGGCGGCTTTAGCTGCATCAATGCCGGCGATCACTCGCTCAACTTTGCCGTTACGTGTAAGTTCGGTAAAAAGATCGGGCTTTAGCGTATCTAAACTGATGTTGAGTCGGCTTAAGCCTGAGTCACGCATCTTGTTAGCAAACTTAGTGAGTCTAGATCCATTGGTTGTCATGGATAACTCAGACAAACCAGGCAAGGCGCCCAACTGTTTTACCAACTTATCACAGTCAGTACGTACTAGTGGCTCACCACCCGTTAAGCGGATTTTTTTTACACCAAGTTCGGTAAACGCTTGGCCAACCCAAGCTAGCTCTTCAAGGCTTAGCACCTGCTCTCTCTCAAGAAAACAGGGATCTTCACTCATACAGTAGACGCAACGAAAATCACATCTGTCGGTGACTGAAAGGCGTAAATACTCTACCTGTCGGCCAAAGGTGTCGACGATCAAACTCATACTACATACCTACAATTGAGCCTACAGAAGGTCGGCAAAAGGTTGAATATAAACGGTGTCACCAGGGTTTAACTGATCGTCTTTTTCACCTACAACGATTAAACAGTTACCTTTTACCATAGAGCTCAACATCCCTGAGCCTTGTGCGCCTGTTGTTGATACGTGAAGCTTACCGTCGCTCGCTAAATGATAGATGCCACGGGTAAATTCGGTGCGGCCAGTACGGCTACGTAGATGGCAATCTGCCACTGCTGGGATCATGCTTGCTTGCCATTCGCTTTCACCGGCTAGTTTACGAAGTGCTGGCTGGACGAACTGCATAAATGAGACCATGACAGCTACAGGATTGCCTGGTAGGCCAAAGAAGAGGCTGTCACCAATTTGTCCAAAAGCGAGTGGTCGACCTGGACGCATATTGATACGCCAGAAGTTAATTTGACCGACCTCTTCTAAAGCAAGCTTAATAAAGTCAGCATCACCGACAGAGACCCCCCCTGAGCTGATCACTACATCGGCATCGACTGCTGCTTGCTTCAAGGTCTCCTCAAGCGCTGCTTGTGAATCATGGATGATGCCAAGATCAATCACTTCGCAACCAAGCTGCTTTAGCATGGCCTTGATAGTAAAGCGGTTAGAGTCAAAAATGCAGTTTGCTTTTAAAGGTTCGCCAGGCTGACAAACTTCATCACCAGTGGAAAATACTGCCACTCTTGGTCGTCTATAAACTGGGAGTTCACCAAAGCCTAAAGAGGCTAATAGGCCCTGCTCGGGTGCCTGTAGACGTTTATTTGCAGTAAGTGCTGAACTTCCCTGAGGAATATCTTCTCCTGCAAGGCGAACATGCTGAGCTAAGGTTATCTCTCCCTCAAAGCTGACTGTGTCGCCTGTATCTGTGGCCAGTTCTTTCATCTGTACGGTGTCAGCGCCTGCTGGAACCGTAGCGCCTGTCATGATACGAACGGCTTCGTTATCTTGTAGTATCCCGTCATATTGATGCCCAGCCATAATATCGGCAACGATCTTGTACTCTGGAAGCATTGGCTGCGAGTATTTGAATGCGTAGCCATCCATCGCCGAGTTGGTTTGCTGAGGGACATCAATTGGAGAGATAGCATCTTGGGCTAGTACTCTGCCATTGAGCTCATCTAATGCAACCAGTTCACTCTCTGAAACCGGGTTCACATAGGTGAGGATCTTATCTATCCCTTGGCGTACAGATAGTGTCTTGCTGGTATCAAGTTCACAACCACAAGATGGCGCTAACGGCAGGCTGGTTGGGCAGTGTTGATATTGCTCTGCATACTCAATAACAAAGTCTGCAATCTGGCCAACATTATTAATATCCAAACGACGTAAGTCACTAGGGAGTTGCGTATCTTCACAGCAGGCGATGGCTTGAATATTGTCATCTTGAGTATGGATAAATGGCTTACCGTGAGCGGCGCGGTGGAGTTCTATTTTAGGCAGCTCTAGCTTCTTAAAGCCCTCGACCAATACGATATCAACTTTGTCTTGCTCAATTTGTTGTAAGAGGTGTGGTAGCTTAGGCGCATCTTCGACTTCATCTTCAGTCATTAAGGCCCAGCGTACGTGAGAGGCAACTAACATCTGGCGAGCACCCGCTTTACGCATCTCGTAGCTGTCTTTACCTGGAATATCCACATCGAAATCATGGTGAGCGTGTTTAATAACCGCTAGCCTTATCCCGCGACGATTTAGTTCTGGGATCAATTTCTTGAGTAGGGTGGTTTTTCCTGTGCCACTATAGGCACAAAATCCGAGTACTGGAATAGACAGCGGATTGGTAAAAGGAATGCTCATTTAAACCTCAAATTTTATTTGGCAATTGCCTCAGCAAGTTGTTGTTTTTGTTCTGGCGTGTTCACGTTAACAAAGGCATTGGGTTGATCTGAAAAATCAGTGACAACACAGTTATGTTTTGCGTACCAAAAGTCTATTTTTCTTTCGCCGGCATCTAAGAATGCTTTCATTGAATCTCTTAGAGACGGTTTGAGCAACATCACGACAGGTTGCTCTCTTTTTCCATCACTGGCTACCGCAAGCTCGGCATCATTACTTTCAATCTGTGAAAGCATACGTGATACAAGGTCGGTCGGTAACAGTGGGCAATCGCAAGGAACCACTAACAGGTAGTCTGCATCTGTCTGCGCCATAGCGGTTATCATTCCGGCTAATGGGCCTAGGTAACCAGAGTCTTCATCACTGACCACTGGATAACCGAACTCAGCATAAAGGTTCTGATTACGGTTTGCGTTGATCAGGATCTCCTTAACTTGAGGTTTTACCCGATCAATTGCATGTTTTATCATAGGCTGACCATTTAGATCGACCAAGCCTTTATCATTTCCACCCATACGTCGCGCCATTCCCCCTGCGAGGATGACGGCATTAATTTGCAGTGACATATTCGGAATCCTGTATGTTAATTACTGTATTGCTAGGTGTAGGTTTTAGCTGAACCGATGATACAACAGCTTGTGCATTAATTTCCCATGTTTGGTCACATAACCGGGTGAGTGAGCAAGATTGGTGGCTACTGATTAACATGCCTGTACCAAGTTGCTGTAGGTCGGCGATCATAGTGTATACCAGATCTTGTGAATATTGATCCATGTTCGACGTTGGTTCATCTAGCATCAGTAGCTTAGGTTGCATTATCCATGCGCGAGCAATAGCGAGTCTTTGTCTCTCGCCGCCGGATAAACTAGAAGCAGCTTGCGTTCTAAGGTGAGTTAAGGCTGCCATCTCTATTGCTTGATCTGTGCGTTTTTTAAGTTCAGCCTTGCTCATTTTGCAAAATGCGTGAGGGTAACTTAGGTTGTACTCGACACTACCGTCGAATAGATACGGGTGCTGATGGAGGTAAACCGCTTTACCTAGGAGTGGATTGGAACGCCACCAAGGTAATGGGGCAAACCCTTTAGCGGAAATCTCTCCCTGGGTAGGCTTTATAAGGCCTGCAAGAAGTTTCATCAGGGTTGTTTTACCGCAACCGTTATCTCCCTGCAGGTGAATAGTCAGCCCTTGAGCTAACTCTAGTCTGTTGACACTAAAAAGGTGTCTATCACCAAAGTACATCTTAAGATCTTGTGCAACCAACTTAACCATAAATTAATGGCTCCTCGGTTCGGCTTTGCCTCTAAGGCTGCCCAAAGTAAAGTTGAGTACCAGAGATAGGATAAGCAGAACTAAACCTAAAGCGATAGCTTGGGCAAAGTCGCCTTTACTGGTTTCGAGTGCTATCGCTGTTGGAATATTTCGGGTTACATCGGCAATATTACCACCGACCATCATAGAGCAACCGACTTCGGTTAAGATTCGGCTGAATCCGGCAACAATAGCCATAAGTAGTGGCACTTTAAGCTCTCTACATACAGTCCAAATCGCTTTTAACCAAGAAGCACCTAAGGTGCGGGAGGTCTCCCAAGCTCTGCGGTCTACACTGGTGAAAGCTGCCTGACTCATAGCTACAAGCACTGGCGCACAGATCAGCATCTGACCTAATATCATGCCTTTTTGGGTGAACAACCACTTAAGATCCCCAAGAGGACCCATGCGGGTAAGCATAAGGTAAACCAGTAATCCGATAACAACTGTAGGTATCGATTGCAGTGTTTGAATGAGGTTTGTGATTATCCAGCGGCCTGGAAAGCGGCCAAATGCCAGCACAAACCCCAGTATCATAGAGGGCAGCAAGGTGATCGCTAGCGCTGCAAAAGATACAGAAAAAGAGACAGAAACAATGGACCAAACTTCTGGGTCCAATGAAAACAGCAGGCCAAAGGCCTGCTGTAAAAGGGCTAACCAGCCTTCATTCATGTGTGATAGTCCGATTTATAAAACGGCATATTCAGACCTTTAAATGTGTTCGCTGTAGAGCGCTTTAAAAAGCTGCTTAACCAGAAACTTAGAGTCATTCGCTATAAGTTGCCTTAAATAGTTGCTCACCTTGAACCTTGTAGCTGTTGATCATGCTTTGTGCTTCAGCACCGATCAGCCAATCACTTAGGGCTCTTGCACCTTTGTGGTTTAGGTCAGGGTATTTTGCAGGGTTAATAAGCATGATTTGGTAAGGGTTAGCTAGTGCTGCACCGCCATCAAAATCAATCGCCATATCTAGTTTTGCTTTATACGCAACAAACGTTCCACGATCAGAAAGCGTATAACCTTGAAGTTCGTTAGCCATTAGCAGGGTTTTACCCATACCTTGACCTACTGACTTATAGGTAGCGAAAGAGGGATCAACATCGGCATCTTTCCAGATGATCAGCTCTTTCATGTTAGTCCCTGAGTTATCTCCACGAGATACAAAGGTTTCACCTGATTTAGCTATTTTAGCAAAAGCTTCTTCAACTGTCTTACTGCTACGGATTTTTGCAGGGTCATTTTTAGGGCCCAAGATCACAAAATCGTTCTCCATGATGCCGCGTGGAAGAAGTCCGAAGCCTTCATCAACAAATTTTGCTTCAGCGGCAGGGGCGTGAGTCATGATGACATCAACGTCGCCTTGGCGTGCTAACTTAAGAGCTTTACCTGTACCTGTAGCAATAACCTGAACTTTATAGCCAGATTCTGCTTCGAATTTTGGTAGTAGGTTTTTAAGCAGGCCAGAGTTTTCTGTACTCGTTGTAGTGGCGAGTTTAATGATCTCTTCAGCTTGTGCAGGCATGCCTGTAACTAACGTAGCGGCTAATGCAATACTGAAGAGTGATTTAAGGTTTAACATTCTTGCTCCTTGGCTAATCTAATAAGAGGACCCATTGCCATATGAGGTCATCCAACAATTTGCCTTGTATTTAGCAAGTACAATGCCAAGTTATTTATGGTTACACGGGTCTCACACTGCAGCACGAAATGAGAGCAAGATCGCAAAAATAAAAGTTACCATACAGACATATTGTCCCAAACATCGCATTCTTTGGTTCACAGTGACCTATTTTCTTGAACTTGGTGATAGAATAATCATTAAATGAGTCAAAATGTCCTAAAGCAGACAATATGAGCCAAACTAAAAAAGATTCTAAACCACTTCCATCAGCTGTTTCTGTGCTTATTGTAGATGATGAGCCTGGAATGCGTAGTTTCCTCAAAAAAGCCCTATCGAAGAAGTTTGCTTTAGTGGAGACAGCGTCGAGCGTAGAAGATGCCGAGCAGCTTAGAAGTCGCTGTCATTTCGACCTGCTGATTGTCGATATTCGCTTGCCTGGGCGTTCAGGTATTGAGTGGCATGAAGCACTTGATGACCAAGAACGTCGATCAGATATTATCTTTATGACTGGCTACGCCGATATGGACGTGGCGATTAAAGCGCTGCGTGCTGGTGCCTCTGATTTCATCATGAAGCCCTTCCACTTAGAACAGATGATGAAAGCGGTCGATCGCTGTATTGAACGTCGCCTGTTGAAGCGTGAAAACTTGATGTTGCGTCGTGAAGTCTCTATCGGACAGTCTTCGACCATCATAGGCAGCAGCGAAGCCATGAAAGAGGTGAAACACGTGATAGAGCGTGTTGCACCAACTAATGCCGTTATTCTTATCGAAGGTGAGTCTGGCACAGGTAAAGAGCTAGTGGCTCGGCAGCTGCATCTACTCAGTGGAAGGCAAGGGCCATTTGTACCTGTTAACTGTGGTGCGATAGCGCCAGAGCTTTTAGAGAGTGAATTATTTGGTCATTCTGCTGGTGCTTTTACTGGTGCGAAAGGCAATCGAGAGGGGTTATTCAGCTTCGCCTCTGGTGGCACCATATTTCTTGATGAAATTGGTGAGATGCCACTGAAGATGCAAACTGCGCTACTTAGAGTGCTTGAGCAGAGAACGATTCGACCTGTGGGTAGCGAAAAAGAGACCAATATTGATGTGCGGGTTTTAGCTGCAACCAACCGTAAGTTAGCTGAAGAGGTTGAAGAGGGGAACTTTAGGCGTGATCTCTATTACCGTTTAAATGTGCTCGATATCGTTATTCCACCACTGCGAGAGCGACCAGAAGATGTGGTTGAGTTGACGCATCATTTCACCCTGCAGCTCGCTTCTGAGTTGGGAGTGAAAGAGGTGGTTTGGAGTCATGAAGATATGCTCAAACTACAGCAGCATGAGTGGCCAGGTAATATTCGTGAGCTACGTAATATGATTGAGCGTTGCATACTCCTAGGTAAACCACCTGCAGAGTATTGGAAGCAGCAACCTAAGAGCGAATCTGTGAATGAATCAGGTTATCCATTAAGTTGGGGGCTCAAAGAGGTTGAGAAGCACCATGTGATGCAAGTTGTTGATGCTCATCAAGGTAATAAGTCTGCTGCGGCAAGAGATCTTGGTGTTTCACGTAAGACCTTAGACCGAAAATATAAAGAGTGGTTTGACACAGATAGAGAAGAGGAGGGCTAAAGGTGTCATTTTTCCCTCGAGTCTTTGGTGTTAATTGGCAGCAGATGCAGGCCAAAGTTCGCTATCGCATATTAATCTTAACTCTGTTACCTATCTTGCTCACTTTAGTCAGCTTAGTGTTTATCACTATCTACTGGAATATTAGCTATACCGGTAAGCAGCTATTTATGAAGGTTAAAGCTGACCTTACTGTGGCTAATAACACCTTAGTATCGGTACAGCATAGCCAAGAGAAACAGCTAGAGTTAGTCATGAGCTCATGGGAGTTTCAAAATGAGTTTAGGCAGTTTGATACCTCAGTGACTGCGCGAAAGCCGATAGAGGATTTTTTAGAGCAGCAGAAGCAATCACTCAACTTAGACTTTCTACGTTTGGTCAGTGTCGCTGAGGCGGCTGCCGATCCCGATCTGCGGTTTATGTTGCCTAAAGTCAACGGAAGCTCAGCTTTCTCAGGTTTAATGGTATTAGGGCCTAAAAGGCTGGCAAGAATTGATCCTGAGATGGTGGCAGTGGCGAGTATTCCACTGGTTGAAACTCCCAGATCGCAAAAGCCATTAAAAACAGTAGAGGATAGAGGCCTACTCAGCCGGAGTATCTTACCGATCCCTGATGCGGATGGTAATGTCGCTTGGTATCTTGACGGTGGCATACTGTTTAACCGAGATATCCGAATTGTTGACCATATTCGCGATCTTGTATACGACAAAGGCACCTTGCCTGAACGCTCTATCGGTACTGTGACTATCTTTCTTGATAATATTCGTATTAGTACCAATGTACCTTTACATTTCTTCCCCCAAGGTGACGAAACACAAGGGCGTGCTCTAGGTAGCCTGGTATCGGAAGAGGTGAAACAGAAAGTGTTATCTCAAGGCTTGCTTTGGGTTGATCGTGCCTTTGTATTTAATGATTGGTTTATCTCTGCTTACTCTCCACTGGTTGATATTCAGGGCAAGCGGATTGGTATGATCTACACAGGTTTCTCTGAGTCGCCATTTATCCACAACTATCTGCTGAATATTATCGAGCTGGGTACCATTTTAATGTTGGTGCTGCTGGTCTCTGGTTTGTTGGTTTATCGCGGTGCATATAGCTTACTGCAGCCGATTGAGCGAATTCATCATGTAGTAAAAGCGGTTCAATCTGGTCGAAACTTGCGTATTGGTTCGCTTGGATTAGAGCGGGAAAATGAGCTTTCAAACCTAGCGGAACAGTTCGACCGCATGCTAGATCTGCTTCAGCGTAGAAACTCTCAAATTCAGGCTGCATCGGAGCAACTTGAAGTGAAAGTTGAGGAGCGAACACGTAGCCTGCAGGAGAAAACCGAAGAGTTACAAAACAACGTGGCGCTGCTTAATGAAACTCGACAGCAGTTAGTGACCAATGAAAAGTTAACCGCGCTCGGTGAGTTAACCGCAGGTATCGCCCATGAGATCAATAACCCTACGGCAGTGATCTTAGGGAACATGGAGCTGCTTAAATATGAACTCGGCGACAATGCTGATGCTGTCGAAGAGGAGATAGACCTCGTTATTCAGCAGGTAGGACGCATTAGCACGATTATTCGTAGCTTGCTGCAATACAGCCGACCTGGTGAGTTTAACGCACCATTAGAGATGCACCAACTTACTCCGATTATTGAGGAGATGCTGGTGCTTGTCCGTCACTCTATTCAGGAGCAACAGGTTGTATTGAATCAAGAGCTTAATGCTAGCTATCCGATAGAGGTAAATCGTCCTCAACTGCTGCAAGTCTTAATTAACCTCGTGGTTAATGCAGCCCACGCTATGGACGAGAAGGGACGAATTTGGATCCGTACCTATGACTGGGTGCATATGGATGAGCCGATTGGCGTTAAGATTGAGATTGAAGATGAAGGTAAAGGTATCCCTCAGGAGCAACTAGGGCGTATTTTTGACCCCTTCTATACAACCAGAAAGGATGGTACCGGCTTAGGGTTATCACTAAGCTACGGCATCATTAAGCGTATTGGCGGCACCATAGAGGTGAGTTCTACATTAGGTAAAGGCACGCTATTTACCATTGGTCTATACCACAAGGCCAAAGAGGAGCAGACTGATACACCTTATGAAGGTTTGCACTTCAATGCGCCTTAACTAGGAATCACCGCTCATTCTCATCGATAAAAACCACTACATCAGTTAGTGGTTTTTTTATGGGGTCTGCTTAGAATTTGATATAAATTTAGACAAAAAAAAGCCTAGAAAAAGTATCTAGGCTATAAAGAGTGTGTGAGCAATGTCGTGCTTGCGAAACTCAACTTAAATATAAACCTAAGACATGAAACAAAGGCGAATCACATAAGTAAGAAAGAGTTCTTGGAACGCATGCAAATAGTAATTATTATCATTAAGGGGTGCAACTGTTTTTTATCGTTTGTATTGTAAAGAGACATAATTAGGCTATTTGTCAATGTAATTCAATGGGTTGTATTTTTAGTTGTTGAGAGCAATTAATCTAGATAAGAGATAAGAGATAAGAGATAAGAGATAAGAGATAAGAGATAAGAGATAAGAGATAAGAAAATTCAAGGCAAAAAAATACCGGGATTAGAGTATCCCGGCTATAAGAGTGTGTGAGCAATGTCGTGCTATGCGAAACCCGCTTAACGTTTCTATTTAGTTAACCCTTGAGCAGAGTTAATTAAATAGTTGGCTAATGAAAACAGAGATGAAGTGCTTACCTTAGCTTTGTAGAGTGAGTTCTTGGAACGCATGCAAATAGTAATCATTATCATTTGGTCTTGCAACTATTTTTTGTACATTTTTATAGAATATTTATCTTTTTATTTTTACCCTTATTTAAGTTATTGCTTTTACTTGTTTTATATTGAGTCTGTTTTTCTTTCTAAGGGATGTATCTGCTTAGATGGCCCTGAGAACTTGATAAACTGGAGACAAAAAAATACCGGGATAAGAGTATCCCGGCTATAAGAGTGTGTGAGCAATGTCGTGCTATGCGAAACCCGCTTAACGTTTCTATTTAGTTAACCCTTAGTAGAGTTAATTAAATAGTTGGCTAATGAAAACAGAGATGAAGTGCTTACCTTAGCTTTGTAGAGTGAGTTCTTGGAACGCATGTAAATAATAATCATTATCATTTGTGCTTGCAAGCTTTTTTCCACGATTATTACTTAAAATTTCAATAACAACACCAGACTTTATATAAGCTTCTGTAAGTAAAGCTTATTTAATGATGTAGAGTGCTTGTTGGTATCGACTGACATGATCTCATAGCTATGCTTAACGAGCATGCTTAACATAGCGCCAAAACGGTTGAGTGTTTTAACTTCTATTGCAGCAAACCCTTGAGCTGATACCCACAACTCTTGGTCTTTTAGTAGCAGCTCGGCTAATCCCAGTTTTCTGAAATCAGGTAAAATTCCACCTAACCAGCTATAGAAGTGGTTATTTTGCGTGGAATAACCCAGTTTAAAACCTGCAAGCTCATCTTCTACATAGATATACTGAAGTAGGACAGTGCTGTTCTGTAGGCGAGTTTGATATTCGCTCTGTGAGTAGGGCTTATCAAATTCAGGGATTTGAGCACAAACAGCGATAACCTCATCAATGATACTGTCTTGGATATCTGTGATCTGCTTGATAGTAACGGTATACATAAAGCCTCTAGTTGATACCGTTAAAGCGGCATCTCATTGTTAATTTTGAGTGCCGCTATCATAGTACAAAACGACTGGTCAGGCCAGTTGGTTGGGATTCTTAGCGCTTTTAGGGCGCTGGGTTAACTATCTTCTGCTCTAATATTTTAAGTAATACACCATAAGCGGGTAGAAATAGACACAAGCTAACGATGAGTTTAAAGCCATAGTCGACACTGGCTATCTCTGGCCAGTGCTGCGCCATAAAGCTATCTGTTGATGCGTAAAATGCCAGTGAGAAAAACACTAAGGTATCAACCAAGTTACCAATAACCGTTGAAGCGGCTGGTGCAACCCACCATGATTGCGTGTTTCTAAGCTTGGAAAAAACGGTGATATCCATTAGCTGGCCAATGAGATAAGCAGCGAAGCTCGCAAAGGCTATTCTGAATACAAAACTGTTAAACTCAGCGAGTGCAGCGACTCCCTGAAAAGCTGCTTGGTGGAACATGACGCCCATCAAATAGGAGATCACCAATGCAGGTATCATCGCCCTAAAAATAATTCGCCTTGCTGCACTTTGACCAAAAATTCGTACAGTTAGATCTGTGGCGAGATAGACAAACGGAAAGCTAAATGCTCCCCAGGTAGTGTGAAAGCCAAATATTTGGAAAGGTAGTTGAACCAGATAGTTACTGGCACAAATAATCAATATATGGAAGCTGACAAGCAGCAATAGCGCACGCTTAATCTGCGCTGGTGTTAACGTTAACATCTTGTGGCCTTTTTAGTGGTGGTTGAGAAGCGCGGGGTGAGGGAACCCGCTGATAAATAGATGATATACAGCTCATAATATTAAGCGGCATACCTTGTGATCATTATTATTGTTTACCCCTGTAGGGGCGGCACATTATAAAGGGGTTTATTTTTCAAGCAAGCCTAATTCTGCAGTTTTGATTACTTGGTTTTACGTCGATTTTCCCAAGGTGCCTTTAAAAAGAAGGTGTGGTCGCTCTATATTCATGCAAGCCTGTTCTAAACTTATTAGATAGTGATTTATTGAGAAGCTCAAAGCCTCTCTTACTCGTAGAGGAGAGCGTTATTAAGATGACGCTCTGCTTAATAGAAGTGACCCTAATGAACCATAAACTGTTTCGTGGCATTGCCGTACTGCTATTTTGTTGTATGCCTGTGCAAATTATTGCAGCACCGACGTTAGTTAAAATTGCTACTGATAATTGGGTTGGGTATACCAACCTTGATGGTAGTGGCTTTTATTTCGATGCGCTTAAGCAGATTTTTCCAGAGCCTGAATGGCAGCTAGAGATTGAGTTTGTGCCATTTTCTCGGGTGAGATATCTCATTGCAAATCAAAAAGTAGATATGGCGTTAGGTTTCTATCCTGCTGATAGCTCAGCTTCGCTTTATAGCGAGCAGCCGATTGAAGTTGATAGCGTTGATATCGCTTTAACGCCAGAGTTAGCGGCAATGTGGCAAGGGGTGGAGAGCTTAGCCTATAAAAAGGTGCAGGCACTGTTGGAGTATCGTTTCGATGAGCTTATTGCTGTGCCTATGTATTACGAGGAGAGTGTTAACTTACTCGATCTGCTGAACAGGGTTAATCAAGGCAGGATAGATGCCGTATTGGACTATAAGCCGGCGATGCTAGCAAAAGTCGCAGAATTAAGTCATCCAAGACAGTTTGTCATCGTCGAGAATGTGTTTAGTTTAGAGGTTTACTTTGTGTTTAGTAACAACAGCTCAGGTAAGAACTTAAAGACACACTTCGATAAAAGACTCGAACAGCTTGTTGAAAGTGGAGAGTTAGACAAACTGTTTAAAGTCTATGTTGGAGAGGGCGCAGACAGGCTCAATGGGAAATAGTTTACAGGGTTCAAACTCCGCACTTTTTATGCAGAGCTTAGCTATAGCTCAGTAAGAATAGATAAAATCGTAGTGAGTTTATTTTCTAACTCCACCCACTCAGCGTCAGCTTCAGAGCCTGAAACAATGCCAGCACCTGCAAATAAGTTGATACGGCCAGGCTCAATCAGTGCACTGCGAATTGCTACTGCAAATTCACTTTCATACTTATTAAAGTAGCCACATGCGCCGGCATACCAGCCTCGAGCATAACCTTCGCGCTGACGAATAAAGCTCATTGCTGGCTCTTTTGGCAGTCCACCGACGGCAGGTGTTGGGTGAAGAGCTAAAAGGAGCTGAAAGTCATCGACCCCAGGTTTTAGCTCTGCACGAATAGCGCGGTGTAGGTGTTGAATATGGCTAAGTTTAAATACCTTTGCGAGCTTCTCTGCGCCAACATAGTTACTTAATGGCGTAAGTGCATCGACAATGTGTTGCCTTACAAGCTGGTTTTCATGGCTATTTTTTGTGTCATCTAAAAGCTGTTGAGCAAGCTGCTCATCCTCTTCCTGATTAAGCCCTCGAGTCGTTGTTCCCGCTAATGCCTCAGTGAAAAGCTCACGCTGACAGCGACGATATAGCCTCTCTGGGGTACAGGAGATAAATGTTCTATCGGGGCTAAACTGAAAACCAAATTGAAAACTGTTTGGGTTACGGCCTTGCCAGCAGGCAAGTAGCATCCAAGGGTTAACCTCTTCATTTATCTCTAGCTGAGTAAGACGAGATAACACCACCTTAGGGGTGTCTTTGATAAATTTTGGGTGAGTGACCTTGTTGACGAGCTCAGTCCAGTGGTAACGATCGGGTCTATCACTTCGGCCTAATAAGTTCACTTTATTTGGCGGAGGTAAAGGGGTGGGCGACGCTAAGCTTGCTAATGCTTCAATAGCGAGAGCACGTTCAGACTCACTGCAATTTTCGCAGTTAAGGTTTACCAATAATTTGTAATCATTGCCACTTCGTCTTAACTCTATTCTAGGAAGAACAAAGCGAGCACGGCCAAATTCAGGCCAGCATTCAGTGGTTCTATCGAAAGCGACACCGCCGTAATAGCGTACTTCCTGGTTATTTGTCAGAGCCCTTTGCGCCTGATACTCCATAGAGAGTTGATTGTCATCTATCTCCTCTTCATAGAAGAAGTCCTTACAGCTACCTATGGCTGAGACCTCCTCTTCGGTGTCACGGCCTTTCCAATAGATCCTAGGGTAGATAGGTTGAGCGGCTAACCAGGCAATAACAGGCATAGCTTTGACAGCCACAGACAATTGAATAATAGGATCACTATGTGATTGAAAATTCAGTTGTTGAAGCTTATCGGTAAGTGTTGAGATAGCCTGAGACAGCATTATGGCAGCCAATGAAAACTCCGTACAGAACAGTAAAAACGAATCTATCTATAGCGGAAAGGTTAGCTCCCACTTTCAATCTCAGATTAGTTGCTAATAAGAATCTTTACCATAAATTAATGGTCAAGGTAAAAACTGTCAAGTTGTTGGCTTTCAAGCTGTGAACTTGAGCTTAAATTCGACAATTTATAAATAAGTATTCAATAAGTTACTCATAAAAATGGTGAGTAATTTTGTCTTTACCTGTATCCGCTTGGGACTTTTTGTCTGTATTGGGTGCCCTAAGTTACAGACGATGTCTAAATAACTCGACATAGGTTTGTTTTTTGCTTTCTGTCGCTTGCTGGAATAGGGCGAATATCGAGAATACTCGCTATTAAGTGCTCCTTAGGATCTAGGCAGAAATGAAACAACAGAGAAAAGTCATCAAAATATCAGCTTTAGCTGTAGCAATGTCGGCAGCGAGTGGGCTGAACTTTGCTTATGCCGATGCAGCAATAGAAAGAGATGCAATCCTTAACATCAGTGAGGTGATTGTTGTACATGGAGAGAGAGCGACAGCTACCGAGGCATCAACAACACACTGGAGCATTAATGAGGACGAAATTAAAGCTTTAGGTGCTCAGAGCTTAGATCAAGTGTTGAAAAACGTGCCAGGTTTATATGTCCGAACTGGTGCTCAAGGTACACCTAGGGTTGATATTAGAGGGTTCAAAACGCGGCATGTCACCTTACTGATTAATGGTGTTCCAGCCAATGGCGCTGAGGATGGTCAGTTTGATCCCAGTGTTATTCCAACCAGTCAAATAGCATCTGTCGAAGTTTCAGTCGGCCCGACCTCAGTTTTATATGGTCCAGGTGGCGCTGGTGGTGTGATAAATATAATTACCAAGCAAGGTGACAATTCACCACTACTCTCAGGAAAGCTAGAAGCGGCTGAACATGGGGTATTCAACGGTGATATCAGTGCCGCAGGATCTGGAGATAATTGGCAAGGTCTAGTGTCAGTTTCTCATCAGCAAACAGACGGATTCCCCCTTTCTTCTGATTACCCTGAGAATGATATTCAGCAGGGAGATGTTAGAAATAACTCCGATAAGACCATTGATAATATCTATGCCCAGGGAAGTTATTGGTTATCTGATGATACCCAGATCACTGCAAACGCAAGTCTTCGTTCAGGTGAGTGGGGCAAACCATCAAGAGATGGAACGGGCAGTGGCAGCATTAAGTTTGAGCGTGTCGATGATTACCAGTCGCAAACATTCCAGTTGGGTATGGCACACCGATTTAATGAGAGGTTTACGCTCAGAGGTTTTGGCTATCACAACCAAAGCGATGTATTGGAAAACCAATATAAGGATGATAGCTACAGTAAATTGAAACAAAGTCAGGATGGGCGTTCAACCATTCAGGGCGGTAATCTGCAGTTTATTAGTGACTTTGCAGAGGTGGGCCTTTTAACCAGTGCATTGATTGCTGAGAACCAAAGCTGGCAGTCAGTATCAGAGAGTTTCTCTGATAAATCTAGCTCAGTGACTTTTGGTAATGGTTCTGGCGGTGGCAATGGAGGAGGCTCAGGAGGCGGCAATGGCGATAACGGCGGCGGTAACGGTGGTGGAAACGGCGGAGGAAATTCGAATAATAATTTCGATGACTCAGCTTGGTTATACACAGTAGCGACAGAGTATCAATATCAAAGCCCTAGTGATTATGGTGTCACCCTGGGGGCTGCTTATCATCAACAAGATCGTGTAAGTGACTCTGAGGCTGATTATTCGGGTCAAGTCTCTGGCTATTGGCAGCTATTTCAGCAGACAAAGCTAAATGCGGGTGTGGCGAGAAAAGTGCGCTTCCCCTCAATGAGGAACCTTTATTCTCAGTCATCTGGAAATGATGAACTGGTAGCCGAGGTATCTCAGCATTTTGAGCTGGGTATTGTGCAGGAGATGGGAGCTGATACATCGCTCAATGTGGCTGGCTATTATACCGATGCTGAAAACTATATCGCTAAAGACCTCACTGGCGTATACCAAAACATGGGGCAATATCAGTTTAAAGGGGTCGATTTAGCATTAACGAACCAATCAATCGATGAGCTATCAGTTACATTCGCCTATAGCTTCTTAGATACCGAAGAGGTTGGCGCAAGCGATGGCATGCAGACACTAGAGTACCGCCCTAGGCATCAGTTCCGCCTACAGGCTGAATATGAACTTCCTTTTGCACTGCGTATTAACGTGAACCTTGAGCGCATCATGGGGCAGGTCTTTTACGTGGAAGAGAAAGTGGGTAATGAAAAGTTATGGGTTGAGCAGAGTGTAGAGGACTATACCTTGTTAGATCTAAACCTTGCCCAGCCAATTTTAGATGACAACCTGGAACTGTATTTAAGAGCAACCAACCTGCTAGATGAAAACTATTACCAGAGTGAAGGGATCCCTCAGGCTGGGCGTCAGGTATTTGTAGGCATTAACTGGCAAATATAGCGTTTCTCAGAGGGCTGGTTATGAATAAGCGTGTAGATTTACTTAAAATCGATGAGTTGAGCTTTCGTTATCACTGTGAAGGTAGAGCCATTTTAGACGGCGTGTCTATAACGGTGAAAGAGGGCGAGGCACATTGTATCAATGGCCCGACAGGCTCAGGTAAGTCTACGCTGCTTAGTATCATTATGGGGGGGGTATCTAGGCCCTACGAAGGGGGGCTTGTGGTATCTGAAGCCTTGATGATCGGCCTAGTGATGCAAGACCCTAACGCTCAGCTTATTCGCCAAAGTGTAGGTGCTGAAGTTGCTTTTGCATTAGAGAACTTAGCTGTCCCTCCACAGAGTATGTATGACAAAGTTAGGCATGCATTAAGGCGGGTTGGGCTCTTTATTAGTTTAGATATGCCAATTGAGTCTTTGTCATTAGGGCAAAAATATCGCTTGATGCTTGCGGCTCAACTGGTCTTTAACCCAGGCCTATTACTGTTAGATGAGCCGTGGGCGCAACTTGATGATATCGGTGTTGCTGAGCTTATTAAAGCCCTGCAAGCGCTGAAACATGAAGGCGTTGCGATCATACTCGTTGAGCATAACCCTTCAGCATTTATTGAACTGGTTGATCACTTTTGGCAATTAGACAAAGGCAAGCTGCTGCCTGGGTGCTATAGGGCAAATACAATTAAATTTGCCTGTGCTGTAACGCCTGCGATTGACGAGACTCACCTAGAAATACCGCCATTAGAGTATCGCTTTGAACATGAAGACCCGCTGTTTCGATCCCGTAAAAGTTTAGCCTTACACAGTGGCGAGATAGTCGCTGTGGTGGGGGATAATGGCACAGGAAAAAGTAGCCTACTTAAAAGTATTGCGGGTATACAGCAAGGCGTGGCTAGCTTACCAATCACCTTAATGGGGCTTAAGCCTAAGTTAGGACTGTATGGCGCTGAGTTAGGTTTTCTATTTCAACGTCCGAACCGTCAGCTGTTTGAGTCATCTGTCATAGAGGAGCTTAGATTTAGTTTAAAGCGATTTAGTTTGCCACTTGAAAATGCTGAAAGCTTATTGGTTGAAATTGGACTAGAGCATCTAAAAGATCACTCACCTCATACTCTCTCCTATGGTCAACAACATCTAGTGGCACTGGCATCCATCTGTGCGTTCAAGCCTAAGGTGTTATTGCTCGATGACCCGTTTGCAGGCCTTGATCAGATCTACACCTGTCGAGTTTGGCAACTGCTCATTAGGTTAAGTCAGCAGGGCACCTCTATTTTACTTACCAGCCATAGGTTACTGCCCCATACGCCAGTTTCTCGGTATTGGCGGATCGCTGATGGTGAGCTATTTGATCAAGCATCGATAGAGGAGTCAGTCAATGTGGGCTGAATGTTTGCTAAAGCGTGTATATGCATTCTAGAGGTAGCAGGCATAGCCATCACTTGAGCTGTGGAGTTCATCCCGCTAGCCGTTATGAGGGGACATTTACGAGTGCTTCTCTGATTTTAGTGCTCCTGCTATCAAGCTCAGCATTTATGCTGCCCGATCGGTTCCTGATGACCTTGTGCGCTTGTAATTTCGTCTTGGTTTTACATGGGGTATATCGCAAAGGAAGCGTCACTGTACTGGTTAAGGTATTTAGTGTGCAGTTAGCGATCACTATGGCGCTTTACTATCTATTACATGGCCAAGAGCAGATGTTACAAGGTTTGCTTGCAGTACTAAGAGTGCTCCTTGCTTTTATACCAGGCTGGTGGCTTTCAGTGACTTGTGCACCTGAAAAAATAGGTCGTGTACTCACGTGGATACTGCCTGCTAAGTGGGCTTTTGTTATCACCGCTTCTATTGGCTTATTACCCTTAATGGGCAAAGAGATGAGGGATATTTATCAAGCCCAATGTCTTCGTGGGGCGCGTATTACGCCAAAGGCACTCAGAGATCCTAGAAACTGGCATGAGCTAGTTAGCTGCGTGCTTTTACCTTTATTGATTCAACTTCTAAAGCTTTCTAAGCAGATGGCTACAGCCGCGCAGTTTAGGTATTACGGTACAAATGACAAACCCACCTACTGGAAGTTTTAGTAAACAAGAGATAAGACACTATGAGAAAAATCTGCGATTTTAGGCTTCAGGATGCTCTTTTTATTGGTTTTTGTGCGACCTTGCTGGTGGTGATGAAAAGCATGCTACGCCTTAAGCTTGGTTTATCTGGCCACTCCATGTTTCTGATGACCTTCTTCTATCTGATCTGCTATGGCGTTGTCGGTCGCTTAGGAGCGATAACAAGTTGTGGCATGTTAGCTGGGATAGTGGCCATGACTTTAGGGGTAGGCAAAGGCGGGCCACTGATCTTAATTAAGTTTGCGCTGCCAGCACTGGCGATGGATCTTAGCTTAATCGTGTTTGCAGGGTTATTTACGCTGAGGTGGCGATGCATCCTCGTTGGCTTGGTCGGCTGTTTTGCTTGGGCAGTAAAAGGTTGGGTGGAAGATCTCCTCGTTGGCATGACATTAGAAGTGGCCATGGTTCAATTTAGTTTGAGCATGCTCAAAGGGGGCTTCTTTACTGTACTCGCAGCGACAATCGTGCCCTCTGTGCTTGAGCGTTTAAAGTCCCATGATTTAATCAATAGTAATGGAAAAGTGTAATGCAAAACTCTGATAAAAAACCTTGGTTGATCTGTATCGATGATACCGATGATATCGGTACTAAAGGGACAGGAGAGATAGCCGAAGAGATAGCGGGTTTGCTTAGTGATGATGCTCAACAAGCTATTCCTATGGTGACTCGCCATCAACTCTTTGTTCACCCAGATATTCCCTATACCTCACACAATAGTGCTATGTGTTTTAAGCTAGATTCGAGTAAAAGCTTCGACGAGATTAAGTCCATTGCGGTTGCCCACTTACTTGAACAATCAGCTGAGGCGTCGGACCCAGGTTTGGCTATCTTAGATCTTACTGCTGATTATCATCAGCAAGCATTAATTGAATTTGGCCGTGAGGCTAAATCAGAGGTCAAAACAAAACAACAAGCTTATCTGTTAGCTGAGCAACTCGGTATTAGTTTAACTGAGCATGGCGGAACGGGTCAGGGCGTTATTGGAGCCTTAGCCGGGCTCGGTTTACGTCTGTATGGTATGGATGGGCGCGTGAAAGGTCAGATTCAGTTTGAAAAGTCGGGTGTTAGCCCTCTCAACGTAGAGGCATTTTTGCGCCAAACAGGACTCGATTGTGTTGTCTCTACCTGTGGGAAACAGCTTGGTGCTGATGAAAGTCTGTTTTTGACTGACAAAGTAAAAGCTATCTATTGGGATCATAAGTTCTCGCTACTGGTCTATAGCAGCGAAGGTCGTTGGTGTAATGCACTTAAACAGCACTTGAAGGAGTATTAGATGCAACAACTTTTACCTTGGTTTGAGATTAATGGCGATGTTCTACAGTTCAAATCTGATAGTGAGGATTATTCAGCTGCTCGACAAGCTGCATTAATGTGTCAGAAGTTTATGCCTGATGATGAGGATGAACAGACAGACGATATAAGCTTATCGTGTTTTAACTGTATGAAAAGGCGTTGGATAGCCAATGGGTTAGAGTGCATTCAACTTAGAGTTAAGTCATAGCTATTCATGTGACTCATTATAAATCCCCGTGCATTACTTAAATGTTGGATATGTTTGCAGTATGTTTTTATGTCTGTTGGATCTGTTATTACTATTTTAAAGTGGTGATTTAGTTATTCTGGGCATAGAATGTTCCCCCTTACGCCAAAATGCTAAAAAATTAAAATAATTAAACACTAGGCGTACTGGAATACTAAAATATAAGTGGGTTAGAAGTTTATAAAGTATTCTATACTCGTATGTCATCTGGGGGGATGTGAGTAGATGGTCCAAGCGACGGATTCTAAAGCCTTGATTAAATTTCCTGTGTCAAAGTTGACCATAGGAATGTTTGTGAGTGCAATAGATCAAAAGGGTCAGGTTGCTATTGCAAATGCTGGTCAAATTCGCAGTAGAGATGCGATTGCAAAACTTAAGAAAAATGGCATAACCCATGTTTGGATTGATGTTGAACGTTCTGCTGATAGCTGTGGTTTAAAACGGGCTATCTCACCAAAACCTGTGGCGAAGAAGGCCCAGCCATCGCGCGACAAGCAGCAGCAAGAGTCTAAGAAGCTGATTGTTGAAGCTAAAGATCTCGTTCAAAAAGTACTATCTGAAGTTTTTGAGGGCAAGGCCGTTGAGGTTGAGCCCTTCGAAGTGCTAGCTGATAACATGATTGAGTCGGTATTACTTGATGCCGATGCGCTGAAATGTGTCTCAGCCCTGCGAACTAAAGATGCCTATTTACTGGAGCACTCAATCAATGTCTCTTTCCTGTTGGTCACCTTCGGTAAATACCTTAATTTAGAGAGAGATATATTACGCCAGCTAGCTGTTGGTGGCATCTTGCATGATATAGGTAAAATAAAGGTAGATAATAAGGTATTACACAAGCCTGGACGACTTACCGATAAAGAGTTTGAGCATATGAAACTGCATCAAACCTTTGCCGTTGATATTATGGAGCAAACCCAAGGGCTCTCAAAAATTAGCAAAGATGTGTGTTTGATGCATCATGAGAAGTTGGATGGAAACGGTTATCCTAGAGGTCTCAAGGGAGATGAAATTCCACTCCATGGACGCATGAGCTGTATTGTGGATATTTTCGATGCGTTAACAGCGACGCGTTGCTACAAAGAGGCGATGAGCCCAGCTGCAGCCTTCAAAATCTTATTATCACTCACGCCATTTCATTTAGATGAAAAGCTCGTTTATGAGTTCATACGCTGTGTGGGGGTTTATCCTGTTGGTTCATTAGTAGAGCTGTCCGATGGCCGTATAGGTATTGTGTGGCAATCTAAGAATAGAGATGCCCTACACCCTGTTTTAAAGTGCTTCTATTCTGTTAAGCATAAACGTTATACCGATGTGACTATGGTCGATCTGATGAAGTCTGATCTACACATAGAGCGCGGCGTATCACCCAGTAGCTTAGAGGTTGACCCCTCGCCATTTTATTAATAAAGCTTCACCCCCCCCAAGTTTTGAAAATATAAGTATAATGCCGATTGGAATCACTGCCGTTGATAACGGCTTGTTGGAATTATTATGAATCGGCTACTCTCCTTCGTTGTCATCCTTGCCTCTTTAGCGCTGCTTGTGCCTGGTGTCACTCAACCTATTCTTACCCTAAGCGGTACCATTGAGAAGTCAGAATTAACTCAGGCAGGTATAGAGCACCTCGCAGAGGGAAGCCCCAATGCAAAAGAGATGCTATCTATGATGTCGAGCATGTTGGGCTTAGATACTATTGAAGGCGAGGTGGAAGTATTTCAGAAAACGCGCAGTATATTAGGCACCGTTGAGGAGCTGTATCACTCAGGGAATATCTTGGTTGCTGCGCTGGTGGGATTATTTAGTATTATTATTCCAGTTATTAAATTGAGTTTTATGTTGATTCAACAGCTGCCTATATCGAGACAGATCAGCAATAAGATGAGTTTACTGACTAATTTTATCGGCAAATGGTCCATGGCAGACGTGTTTATCGTCGCTGTTATAGTGAGCTATATGGCAGGTAATGCTTCGGCTGGCATGGGGGCTTTGCTTAATACCCAAGCTAATTTTGAAGTGGGATTTTATTACTTCTCTGCTTACTGCATCTTCTCAATATTAAGCGGGATATTGGTTAATCAGACAGCTAAAAATAGAGCCAGCTAATCATTATTATTTAAACGAGCAATAAGTCTTAGGAATGAGCTTGTGAATGTATGACACTGGTTATCTCATCTTCAATCTGAGGGAGTATCTTGGCCATGGCGTCTAACTGAGCTTGAATCGTCACCTTGTTAGCGGGAGTGTCTCCCTGCTTGGCTGTTTGCTCTATGGCTTCGCAAGGCTCTCCAATACATGTAACTCCAAGCATTTTGGCCGATGATTTAAGCTTATGAGCCAATTCACCTATGGTTGAAACATTAAAGCTTTTATCTTTTACCATGGCTTTGACTTGTGGCAAGCTTAGCTCAAGGAAGTCAGCCAAAGAGTCTGCGTAATCTTGCATATCATCAGCAAAAATAGTCGTGATTGCCTGTTTATCCAATAAGCTGACAACTGGCTGACTCGCTGTTTCTTCCTGTGTGCCAATTGCCTTTTTGGGAACGGTAAGCCACTTTTTTAGCATTAAATTTAATTTGGCTAACTCAACAGGTTTTGACAAGTAATCGTCCATGCCTGCTGCTATACACTTATCTGCTTCACCAACTAATGCATTGGCTGTAATCGCTATGATTGGGAGTTTGACCGCTGACTTTTTTTGCTGCTTTTTAAGTAAACCAGCAAGTTCGTAACCATCCATTCTTGGCATGTGACAGTCAGTCAAAACCATTACAAAATTGTACTTAGGGTAGAGTTCTAGCGCATCTATACCATCGTCTGCAATGATGCATGAGTAACCTAGCTTATTAAGTTGACGCTTTATCACCTCCTGATTGGTTTGATTATCTTCTGCGACAAGAATGAGGCGTCCAGCTTCTTCAGCCTCTTTGAGAGGTAAGTGGCTTTTCAGTATCTCTTCACCGTCATGTGTGAGGTTTTCTAGGGGGCTTTCACGCCCGAGTACGACATTAAAACCGTATAGCAAAGTGGTGAGTTTTAAGGGAGAGGCTGCGATGGAGAATGAGTGGTCATTGAACACTCCCTCCCCTCTGGAAGCATTGTTTAACACCAAAAACTTAATCTTATCTTTTAGCTCTTTACTAATGTACTGGGTCAATTGCGCCTCACAGTGAGCAATATTATCGGTAACTACCACAGTGTGAATTGAGTGTTGATAGTTATCACTGAGAAAGCTGTTAATACTGACATATGGCAAAGTTATAATATTGATATTGTGAGCATTAAAATAGCCATTCACACACTCAGATAACCAATCTGATTGTATGTCATTGATGACCAGAGTATCTTTATAATCCTCTTTGGGTTTGGGGATATCGCTATATGGGAGTGAGAGAGAGATAGTGAAAGATGAACCTTGGCCTGATTCGCTTTTAACTTTGATATCACCCTTCATAAGACTGATTATGTTATAGCAGATCGCGAGACCGAGACCTGTGCCCCCAAAGCGACGTGTGGTGGATGACTCAGCCTGTGTAAACGGCTTAAATAGTCCCTCTAAACTCTCTGGCTTAATACCAATACCATTATCTTCAATCTCGATAGAGAATGAGACTAGCTTGTCACTGATCTCTTGTGACGTTAGGGAAATTCTAACTTTACCAGCTTGTTGCTGATCGCTTGAAAACTTTACAGCGTTACCGAGTAAATTAAACAGTATCTGTCTGATCCTGATAGGATCACCATGCAGTTGATGAGGGATTTGAGGATCCGTATAGAGCTCGAGTGAGACCCCTTTTTCATCGGCATTTGGGGTGATGGTATCTACAACACTTTCAAGTAGTTCCGAGATTGAAAAGTGAATGTTTTCAAGCTCCAACTTGCCCGCCTCTATTTTGGAGAAGTCTAATATATCGTTAATGATATTGAGTAGAGAGAAGGCTGATTCCCGGATGGTATTTGTCATATTACGCTGATCGCGATTCATGCTCGATGTTAATAGTAGATCTATCATACCTATAATGCCGTTCATCGGTGTTCGTATCTCATGTGACATGGTTGCTAGAAAGCTAGCTTTTGCTCTAGAGGCTTCTTCGGCATTATCTTTAGCTGTGACTAGCTCCTGCTCTACACGATTCCTTTCGATCATATTATTTTTAAAAATCTCGATCGCCTTGGCCATGTAGCCCACTTCATCATTACGCTCTAGATACACGACTTGCACTTCGGTATCACCGTCAGCAAGTTGCTTCATAGTGCCGCTTAACTTGGTAATTGGTTCAGTAATACTTCGGTAGGAAAAGTAGATGATACTAGCGCAGAGCATTAGGACTAAGACTAAAGAGGTGATAAGAATATATTGGTTCGATACCGTGACCTCTCTAAGCCCAAGTAATTCGACATTGGCATTCTCCCCTGCATCGATGGAGACCTCATCAAGTAACCGTTCTAGCCTCGCAAAAGTTTGATGTTCTAAATCATCAATAGCCTTAATTGCTAATGTTTTATTAGAGGAGTTATAGCGCTGGAATACTTCAAAGCCGCCATCTCTAAGTACCTTATACAGGGCTTCAACCTCTTGTAGCTGAGCGACCTCAGTTGGTTTCATCTCTAGTGGTTTTAACTTGGTAAGAAACTCCTCGAAGTTTTGAGCATTTTGAATGAACGAGATTTTAGCCTCGTAATTACCCGCTACATAATCACTCAAGTCGGCGACCATATCCCCGGCTTCATCGACTAACTCTAAGTAGTAACGTACACCGGGTAGATCATCATGAATCACTTCGTCTATGTTTGGCTGTGAGCCGACATCTTGAATCTCGCTCTCTTTGAGGCTATCAAGTAAGATCTCTAGCTTGCGACCTGTGATATCGGTTAGCCCCTTAACCCTCTGTCTGGCCCAGTCCTCATTATCCGGGTTATAACGGTTGAACACTTGGGCTCTCGCTGTTGTATGAAAGTCATTGAACAGCTCTTCAACTTCATCGATTCTTCTGTCATTTGTGGTGAGTGCTTGTCTTAAGTTCGAAAGGTAAAGTGCAAACTCCTCCTGATTTCGGTCGAAATCATTGCGCTCATCGACCTCTCCTAACACATATTCAAGGACGTTGGCATTCATATCACCAATCTCATCTAGCATGTTGATCGCTGCAATGGCCTTAGGAATTTCGTGAGTACTTACAGATGTAGTGTCCTCTTTTACACGGGTGTTCATTAGGTAGTTAGAAGCTGAAAGCAGGAGTACGAGCAAGCTAATGCTTATCATAGAGACGATAACTTTACTGCCGATAGAGCTAAATGAGAGCCACCGAAATAAGGAGCGAGCAGGCATGGCTTAAAGATCCATAAGTACGAATTAACTCATACAAGTGTAGAACAGAGGAGTGAGATTTAAAGGTAACAGTAATATTTGATTTGTGACCTACTTCTGTTTATCAAATCGCTTAATAGTTTTTTATCTCATTTTTTAAATTGGCTAGGCTTAGCTCCCACTTATTAATAAATTAAATATAGCTAACTATATTTACAGTGAATTATTTCAATATCTTGATGACTAACACTCTATACAGGCTAGCCTAGAATTTATTTATTAGATGAGTACTTTATGAGACGTCGGGAATTTTTATCTGCGGGCATAGTTGCGGCAGGAACGGCTGCAATAGCGACGAGTGGCTTTTCAACTCAGCTATTTGCGGCAACAAAAGAACAGCCATTGCAGGTATTAGCATTAGTCTTTGATGATTATGAAACACTCGATCTTCATGGGCCAATTGAAATGATTGGTCATATGAAGAATGTTGAGATTAAGCTGGTTGGGCCAAAGAGCATTATTAGAAGTTATCAAGGGCCTAAGGTCGTCGCTGATATCTTGATGGATCAGGTTACGCCTTGCGATCTGTTTATTGTACCTGGTGGCCTTGGTACTAGGCAGCTAGTAGAAGATAAGCAGATGCAGGCTTGGTTAAAGAAGCAAGCAAGTGTTTCTAAAAAAGTGTTCTCAATCTGTACGGGCTCAGCCCTTTTAGCGACCTCAGGTTTGTTAAATGGTCTCAATGCTACTACCAATAAGATGGCTTATAACTGGGTGACCAGTCTATCGGACAAAACAAATTGGCACCCGAGTGCGCGTTGGGTTGATGATGGAAAATATTTGACTTCATCTGGGGTTTCAGCAGGAATCGATGCTGCACTTTTCTATATTTCACAGCAAGCTGGGATGGATGAGGCGAAACGAATCGAAAGGCTCACTGAATATCATTGGAATGATGATGCTAGCCAAGATCCTTATGCCGTATAGGTAATACCAATCAGTATAAGTTTGGACTCTTAGCCCGAATAGCTATTTGTTAGTGAAAACGGGTATTTGGGAACTTACCTATATTCGATAAATAATAACCACTACTTATCATCTCCCTGGCAAACATAGGAGGCAAAATGAAGCAGTGGTTAATTATCTTATGTTGTGCAGTATTTGTCGCAGCCTCTCTTTTGACGACAGGGTTAACGCGCGCCCTTATCGACTTAATGGCTTTTGCCTGTCTCTTATGGATAGCAATTGGTATTAAGTCAGATCCTGCCAAACCATCCAAAATTATCGGTGATAAGTAAAGCTTAACGCCTATTCTGAATTCGTTTCAGCGTCTAAACTTTGGTCTCTTTAGCGTGTTATAGATACAAGATATAAAGTAGAGATACTGTTCCAATTGAGAGCCACAACAGCACACCAAGCAGCAAAGGTTTGCTGCCAGCGGCTCGCATTTTACTCACCGTTATCCCTGCACCAATTAAAAACAGACATAAAACCAATACTCTTTTTGAGAGTTCAAAAACCACTTCATAAACCGCTTCTCCTTGCGGAAACCAATGTGCAACACCAATCGCGAGGCAGTAAAAGCCAATAAAGTAAGGAATGGTTATTTTATTCTTATTACCACCAAAAAGTAGCGCGCTTAACAGTGCGATAGGGATGATCCATAAAGCGCGAGCTAACTTGATCGTCGTTGCTGTAGTCAGTGCTTCTTCACCATAGGCTGAAGCTGCTCCTACTACAGATGAGGTATCGTGTATTGCGATGGCACTCCAAACGCCAAAGTCATATTGGCTCATAGAAAATAGATGACCCAATGTTGGAAACAAAAATAGAGCAACTGAATTCAAAATAAAAACCGTTGCCAGTGCGATTGCAGACTGCTCACTGTTAGCATTAATTGCGGGAGAGACTGCGGCAATGGCACTTCCACCACAAATCGCCGTTCCTGCTGAGATCAGATGTCCTGTTTTGCTATCAAACCTGAGTGCTTTTGTTAGCAGATAACCTAAAATCAGCGTGAAAATAATCGAGCCTAATATTAATGGCAGGTTATCTAGACTTGCAGATATAGCAGTTTGAAGGTGGATACCAAAGCCTAGGCCTATGATGGAGTATGAGAGTAGGCGTTTAGTCAGCGAGGCGAGATCGATATCTTTTGGTACTAGGCCAATGCTTGCCAAGGTGAAGCCAAGCACTAAGGCGATGGGTGATGAGATAACAGGAAGCAGGCATAAAATGGCAAGGATAAAAAAAGGACTATGCTTTTTTGCTTTTTCTATACGTGATGTAACTGCTTTATTCTCTTGAGTCATCGAACGCTATAAAGATAAATGGAATTATAATTATAGCTGAGCTAACAAGCTCAACAAATTCAATTTATCTTAGTGTTTAATTCAATAAAACTTAATCTTTTGAGGTGAATACTGTTAAATCTAGGGGATAAAAAAGCCTGGATTACCGATAACCCAGGCTTATGTTGAGTGCGTCTGTTTGCGCTCAGTAATGAGATAACTGCTTATCTCATGGTAACAAATTCCTCTGCACCAGTTGGGTGTATCGCAACGACGGCATCGAAATCTTTCTTAGTTGCGCCCATTTTCATCGCAACGCCGAAACCTTGAAGGATCTCGTCCATACCGTATCCTAGTCCATGGATCCCCACGACTTTCTCGTCGGGACCTGCGCAGACTAGCTTCATCTTACAGGCTTGGCGATGTGCAGTAATTGCGGTGTACATAGAGGTGAAACCAGAGGTATACACTTTTACTTGGTCTTCGCCGTATTCACTTATGGCTTCAGGTTCAGTCAGACCCATAGTGCCTATGGCTGGGTGACTAAAGACAACGGTTGGGATGAGTGAATAATCCATCTTCGCATCGTCCATGCCATTGAACAGGCGCTCCGACAGTAGTCGACCGGCTTTGACGGCAACTGGCGTCAGCTCTACACCGCCTTGGATGATATCACCGACACAGTAGATACCAGGATTAGTGGTATTTTGCTGCTCATCGACAATGACATAACCTTTGTCATTAAGCTGAACTTGGGTATTTTCAAGGCCTATATTGCCAGTAGATGGCTTACGGCCAATGGCCCAAATGAGCGTATCGACTTGGTAACTTTCACCATTCTCAAGGGTCAATGTCAGGCTGCCATCGGCATTTTTTTCTACAGATTTTGGCGTGCTATTGGTGTGCAAGGTTGGACCATCGGTCGCCATAGCTTCCATCAAGGCCTCACTTAACATAGGGTCGAAGCTACGCAATGGAGCATGCTTACGCACAAAAAGGTGGGTTTCGCTGCCAAGGCCATGAAGCACGCCAGCAAGCTCAATTGCGATGTAACCAGCACCAATGACTGCCACACGCTTTGGTTGCTCCCTCAGTTCAAAGAAACCATCAGAGTCGATTCCGTACTCAGCGCCTGGAATATTAGGAATAGTTGGTGAGCCACCTGTAGCAATAAGGATATTATCTGCTGTGTAGTGCTGGCCATCGACCTCAATGGTGCGCTCATCAACGAAACGACCATAACCTCGAACTAAGGTAACTTTGTTACTCTCAAGGCCTCGGTCGTAAGCACCGTGGATACGCTCGATATAAGCTTCACGGCTGTCGACGAGCGTGTTCCAGTCAAACTTGTTTACAGTAACATCAAAGCCGTAGTCTTTAGCGTAAAGGTGCATAGCTTCAGCTACCTGAGCGCCATACCACATCACCTTTTTAGGGACACAGCCCACGTTGACACAGGTTCCACCTAAGGCTTTCGCTTCGATAAGTAGCACTTTCGCGCCTCGCATCGCTGCTCTGTTTGCCGATGCAATACCGCCGCTGCCGGCACCGAGACAGATATAGTCAAAATGTTGGGCCATCATTATCTCCAAAAAGTTGTGGGTCAGTTGCTTTTTAAAAAGCGTGCTTCATTGTAGAGGGAAAAGATCTCTGGAACCAGCGCTCAAGTATAAGACGGGAGAACTGTAGAAAAAGTTGCAGATGAAAGTAAATATATGCGCTTGCTGAAATAGGAGCTGCTGCCAAGACCTCTGCATCTTTCAAGCTCTACCTACCTAGGGTAAAAAGTAGTAAAAGCCAACAGTAAGCTGTAAACACAAGCGTGGAGAGTGAGCAGGCGTTAACGTCGGTATTGGCAATTATCGTAGTCTCGTTGACTTGGCCCTTCGGCACCGCATTTCATACATTGCCACTCACTTTGTCTTATTTTAAGCTCCTTAGAATGATAACCATAGCCAGTGTTATTGCCTGAATACGATAGCTTTTGTTCAAGTTGGTCCATCCGCTGATCAATCCAGCGACAACTTGGGTCGTTAGCGACTTGTGATCTAGTTTTAAGCTGCTGCTTACGGGAAAGCTTACTCTTCTTTCTTTTTGTTTTTTTCGTGCTTTTCTTATGAGAGCGCAGATGCCTCTTTGGAGCTTGTGGCTGGTAGTTGAGTGCGCTTTGATTAGAGGAGGGGATTGCTATCGGATTACCATCACTATCGAGTGCCATATCCATTGGCATGTTATGTATAGCGTCATTTGTGAGTCGTTCTGTCGGGTCTTGAGCGTAGACCATATTTGCTGGAAAAAAGCTGAGTATGAATACTATTGGCAGAGATAAAGCAGAGCATCGGCTTAGGTAACTTTGACTAAAGCGATTTGAACAAGTTAGCAGTGTGCATAGTTGAGTGAGTAACATTCCCTGTTTCTCCAAGTTGAACATTTTAATGAGGCGATCCTTTGCCTCACTTCATAGATAAACTTAGTCGAGCATTAATCTAAATTCAATCAGCGATGAACTAGAAACTCCAAGTTAGGTGAATACCTGCATAAGTTTGATCTAAGCTAGATTGATTGCCATCAGCTTCTAGCTTGATATCTTCCTGGGCAATCGTATGGCTAAAGTGCCCTGATACAACGATTTGATCGTTAATGAGGTATTCAGCTTCAACCCCAAATTGGAAGTGGTTAGCGCCATTATGCTCTTCAGTAACATATTGAAAGTCAAAAGCTTGAGTTATATATGGTGTCACAGTTAAGCCAGTAGCTAGCTCCCAACTGCTATGTAAACTAGCTTCAACAAAGTAACCACCTGCAGCGGTTGAATATGTGTAAGCTATTGAAGGGGTTAACCACTCAACGCCTGTATATGCTAATGAGCTGAAAATCTCATTATCACTATCTCTGTCTTCACCATAAAATTCGAGACGTTGGTAACCAATACTCGCTTCTACATTGTCAGCCAGTGCAATGCCGTATTCTAGTCCAAAGTTCCACTCAGTATAATCTTGGCTATCGGCTCGGCCGCCCGTGGCATACACATTAAGATCACCATGTTGGATTGCAACTGTCCCCCACGTGATACCACCTTTATCTAAGTTGTTACGGCCTTCAGAGATATATTCAGAGTCCCAACCTAAGTCGACAATAAATTGCGTCTCAGCTTGCTCATTTTTTGGCAGTTTATTGATGTTATGCGAGTCATCAAGGTTAGATACGTTATCAGCTTGAGCTGAAAAGGAGGCAATTATGCAGCAGGATAAAAATGTTAAATGGGCGGTATTTTTCATAGTAAACTCAAAATTTGGCGAAAGAACAGGGAGTTGTAGCCAGAGTATATGGAAAGCAATAAATGTAAATGATAACTCGTCGTATTTATGATCTCGATTACAATAGATGGAATGTAAATTATGTGTAAAGTAATAATTTGAGCTAGGTCAATGTTTTATGAGTAATTCACTGCTAGAGAAAACAATTATGGCACTTAAGAGCAATAATTCTTGAATCGTGCCACTATTGCCCATATCTAGTTTATATAGCTATTAACTTGCTGAGGACCGACTATGAGCAACCCTTTGCTTACCAGCACGACGTTACCCCTTTTTTCAAAGATTAAACCTGAGCATATACAAGCTGCTGTAGAGCAAGGCATTGCGAATTGCCGCAGTAAAATTGATGAGGTCTTAGCACTATCAGTCCCCTTTACCTGGGATAACCTCGTAGCACCTCTAGAGGAGGTGGATGATGAGCTAGGCAAAATCTGGTCGCCAGTTTCTCATATGAATTCAGTTGTCAGCAGTGAAGAGTGGCGTGAAGCACATGATGCATGCCTACCACTTCTTTCTGAGTATGGCACTTTTGTTGGTCAGCATCAGCCTCTCTATCAAGCTTATAAATCATTAAGGGCATCCACTGAGTTTGAGCAGATGAGCCAAGCTAGAAAGACTGTGATTGAGCATAGCTTAAGAGATTTTGAGCTTTCCGGTATTGGACTGAGTGATGAAGATAAGTTGAGATACGGCGAGCTTGTGAAGCGAATGTCTGAACTGACGAGTAGTTATTCAAACCAGCTTCTCGACGCAACTCAAGCTTGGAGTAAGCTCATCACAGAGGAAACGCAATTAGCTGGTCTCCCTGACTCTGCGATTGCAGCAGCTAAGGCGATGGCAGATGCCAAAGAGCAAGAGGGCTGGCTATTTACCTTAGACTTCCCCTCTTATCTACCTGTGATGACCTACAGTGAAAACCGCGAACTACGTGAAGAGTGCTACCGAGCTTTTGTGACTCGAGCGTCTGACGAAGGTCCATTTGCAGGAGAGTATGATAACGGTCCTTTGATGGATGAGATTGTGGCGCTGCGCCATGAGCTCGCTCAACTACTTGGTTTCGAGAGTTATGCACATAAATCTCTAGCGACTAAAATGGCTGAAAATCCGACTCAAGTTTTAGATTTTCTCAATGAACTAGCGAGCCGTTCAAAAGAGCAGGGAGAAACTGAGCTTGCTGAACTCACCGCTTTTGCTGAACAGGAGTTTGGCGCTACTGATCTACAACCTTGGGATTTAAGCTTTTATGCTGAGAAGCTAAAGCATCATAGGTATGAGATTTCACAAGAGCTACTGCGCCCATACTTCCCTGAAGATAAGGTTTTATCGGGTCTGTTTTATACCGTCTCTCGCCTATTTGGCTTAAGTGTCAAAGAGCAAAAAGAGTTTGATACTTGGCATCAAGATGTGCGTTTCTTTCATATCACCGACAGTGAAGGTGTTCATCGTGGCAGTTTCTACTTAGATCTCTACGCTCGTGAAGGTAAGCGTGGTGGTGCATGGATGGATGACTGTCGAGCCCGTCGGCTAACGCCCAATGGCCTACAAGATCCTGTTGCATACCTGACCTGTAATTTCAACGCTCCAATAGATGGCAAGCCAGCACTGTTTACCCACGATGAGGTGACAACTCTGTTTCATGAGTTTGGTCATGGTATTCACCACATGTTGACCAAAATAGATGTAGCAGGAGTCTCTGGTATTAATGGCGTACCTTGGGATGCGGTAGAGCTACCTAGCCAGTTTATGGAAAACTGGTGTTATGAAGAGGAAGCGCTTGCTGAAATTTCAGGACACCATGAAACAGGTGAGCCACTGCCGAAGGCAATGCTTGACAAAATGTTAGCTGCGAAGAACTTCCAGTCTGGCATGATGATGCTACGCCAGCTTGAGTTCTCTCTATTTGATTTCAGGTTGCACCTTGAGTACACGCCTGAAGCAGGTGCGAATATTCAAGCTAAACTGAACGAAGTGCGTAAACAAGTTGCTGTGGTTAAGGCTGCTGAGTTTAATCGTTTCCAGCATAGTTTTGCTCATATCTTTGCTGGTGGTTATGCCGCAGGATACTACAGCTACAAGTGGGCTGAAGTCCTCTCTGCCGATGCATTTTCGCGTTTTGAAGAGGAGGGGATCTTTAACTTAGGTACCGGTCGTAGCTTCCTTGAAAACATCTTACAGATGGGAGGCAGTGAAGAGCCTATGACCCTATTTAAACGTTTCCGAGGACGTGAGCCGAAGATTGATGCGCTACTGCGACATAGCGGTATTAGCACTGACGAGTAAAGAACATCTAAAGCCTAAAACCCTTTAGTAGAAAAAAGAGATGCCAGCGGGTGTAAACCTACTGGCATTTTCATTATTGGAAAACACTTATACCAATCAGTGCTATATATTAGATAACTTGCAAGCTTGTTATCTGGTATGACCTCTGATAGCCTTTCGGCTCTTATTTATCAAGGATGCGGGTTAAGCAGTACATGAATCTCTATTTTAGGCTTATCTGGTTATTTCTCTGGCGTGTGCGCCACTGTAACGCTATCGATTTTCTAGGCACCAGTCGTATCGCTTATCGTGCCTTGCCTTGTGACTGTGATATTAACTTTCATGTGACCAATTCAAGATATCCAGCTTTTATGGATCTCGCTCGTACCTATATGCTGGCCGAAATGGGCTTTCTTAAACGCTTTATAAAGCTTAAGTGGATGCCAATCGTCAACGCTGCAGAGTTCACCTATATCCGGGATATCAAGCCATTTACTAAGTTTGAAATCGAAACTAAGTTAGTTGGTTGGGACGAGAAATATTTTTATATAGAGCAGCGTTTCGTCAGTGAAAACAAACTGCATTGCATCGTTCATGTGCGTGGTGTGTTTGTTTGTAAAGGCAAGCAAGTACCGATTGATACTATGGTCAAAGAGGTCAACTTTGAAGGCCCCGCGCCTGAGCTACCGCCAGAAGTGGTCAAGTGGAAACAGTTTTTACAGCTAAAGAAAGAGCGCAATATATAAAAGGTATCCGTTCCTAGTACTTAGGTGCTGGGAACTTTTTTTAAGGTATTGGCCTTCTGCCTGCTAATGCCTCCCCCATAGCAAGCTCAACTTCCTCTTCGACCTGTTGATAGGCCCCTCGCATCTGGGCTTGGTGCCAGTAGCGATCTAAATTGTCATATTCGAACAGTTTGAAATGAGTTTGCGCGCTGTGTAGGCAAGGGAAAAGTGCGCAATCGGCAAGTGTTAAGCTATCGCTACAAAGCCAGTGGCTATTATCCAGCTGCTTATCTAAGTATTGTAAAAAACGTTTTATGTCTTTTTCGAGTTGCTTGATGAGTAATTGGTTTTTATCCGAGTTAATCAGTTTCTGCTGTTCCAGTTCAAGTAACCTATTACTCAATTCATTGTCAATTAACCTATCTTGCAGGCGAGTATCAAGCGCTATTTGGGGCGATTTAGGCAATAGTGTTGTGCCTGTTGAGAACTCATTGTCGACGTATTCGATAATAATGCTAGATTCAGGTATTAAAACACCTGTTTTGCTTTTGAGTAGTGGTACTTTACCTGGAGGGTAAAAGTGGCAGAACTCCCTACGGGAAAAAGGATCTGATAGTTCGATGACTCTTGGGTAAAAGTTTGCCTGCTTTTCATAAAGTGCGATTAAAACTTTTTGTGAGTAGCGGGAAAGGGGATGATAAAACAACTCCATCAGCGTTTCCCTCACATTTATTTTGATTTATATAGATAACTTTAGTCGCTGCAGATCATAGCGCAAACGCTTACAAGCTAATAACCCTGTCAGGAGCCCACTTGTTCTCTGATGAAGTCGATAAATACTTTTACTCTTGGCGGTATGACTTCATTAAAGGGATGTGTGGCATATATCGCTCCCTCTTGCAGATGATAATCAGGCAAGAGGTGTGTCAGCTGGTTATTCTCTATATGCGGCGTTGCTAGATAGCTAGGTAAGATACCAATACCTAAACCTTGCTTAATCAAGCCCATCACGCCAAGGTTACTATTACAGGTAATAAATGGGCTAATGTTTAGCTTAAACATGTCTCCATAACTGTTTTTAATCTGATAATTCTTCGGCAGAGTATTCGATGCCTGTAGAACCCATTGATGCATTTGTAGCATATCTGGGTGTAGTGGCGACCCATTGCTTTCAAGGTAATCTTGGCTAGAAACCAGATATTCATCATAAGTACTGAGCTTGATAGCGTTGACGTCTGGGGTGATATTGGCACCAGCTTGGATTGCAATATCGATCTTATTTTCTAGTAGGCTAAGGTGACGATCTTCTAGCTGTATCGATACACGAATTTTGGGGTAGTTTTGATGAAACTTGCCGATCAGTTTAATCAAATTATTTTCGCCGAAGCAGACAGGTGCGAGCACTTTTAGATTGCCATGCAGCCCTGCATTATCCGGTTGAATTGAGGTTTCAGCTTGTTTGGCGAGTTGTAGCAGCTCTGCACAATAATAATAGAAGTTTTGCCCGCTTTCAGTCAGCCCCATTTTTCTGGTTGTTCGTTGTAGAAGTTGGGTTTCACATCTGATCTCTAACTTTTTCAGGTGCTGGCTAACCATAGAGCGACTGATACCTAAGGCATTTGCTGCTGCAGTGAGCGATCCATGCTCAACCACATTGGCAAACACTAACATTCGGTAAAGCTGACCTGCGTCCATAGATATCTCCCCCAAATAAACCACTATATAGTTAACTGTAGGTAACCAAACTACTTATTGCTTATTAATTGTTTATCATGACATCGGGGATAAAACTAGCTGTTTGCTTTAAATCTGCCCAATATTGCGCGGTGAATCGATAGCTATAGTGAGTAATGAAACAAGCTACTTTTATGGGGATTTAGTGATTGCTTTCTCGGTAGGGTTTCTTAATATTGGGAGTCAATTTGTCACAGAGCACGATTTCACTATGAGTCAGCAAGAATCTTTTTCAGCCATTTACCAAAGAGCGAGTGACCGTAAAGGAGGCGATGAAGGCCTCGAGTCTTTGATGGCATCTAACGCTAACTTGAGTCTCGATGAGATGGGCCAGTATAAGGATGCTCAGCTGCTATCAGAGATGAGCAAAAAGGTGTTTCAGTCTGGATTCGTGTGGCGGATTGTTGAAAATAAGTGGCCGGCATACGAAAAAGCTTTCTTTGGTTTTGAGCCGATGAAGGTATTGATGCTGTCGCCAGAGCAACTGCACGAGCGAGCCAGCGATCCTGAGCTAATACGTCATATGAAGAAAACCATGGCGATTTATGACAATGCTCTGATGACACAAGATATTGCCAGAGAACATGGTAGTTTAGCTGAGTTTATTGCGAGCTGGCCAAGTGAGGATATAACAGGTTTATGGGCGCTACTTAAGCGTAGAGGTCAAAGGCTTGGTGGTAATACTGGGCCCTATTTTTTGCGGGCTATGGGCAAAGACACCTTTTTACTTACCGGTGATATTCAAGGTTATATGACAGCTAATAAATTAGTGGATTATGGCTTTAGCTCTAAAAGTGGTCTTAAACAAGTTCAGCAAGTGTTTAATAACTGGCAGCAAGAGTCGGGGAGAAGTTTGGCTGATATTAGCCGTATATTGGCATGTAGCGTTGGGGATAATCGGCTTTAATAAGCTACGAGCTACCAAGAAAAAAGCGCCAGCCTATAGAGGACTGGCGCAAGCTTGCCGAAGATTGAGCAATAAATAGAGATAGATTGTCGCAGGGTAAATCGTTTCCTTACAGCTTCTAATACAACTCGGTAAGAGTTTAGAAGCTTTTATTGATGCCAATTACAAATCGGTCATCAAAAATTTCAGTTTGTGTGCCGTAAACTAAATGGCTTTCATCGACAGTGCTGCCATGATATCTAAGGTCAAAGTTAAGGCCTAAGTAAGCTTTACTTATACCTAAGTTCCAGTGTCCCCAGCCCTCGGCACCTTCACCATCTAGGTCTTGATAACCCACAGAGCCAGAAACTTTCAGCCCGTTACTAAATTCATAACTTGGATGAATGGCATAGTTAACACCTTGCCAGCCCTTCACACCAAACCAATCATCTATTGTTGGTGTAACCTCAAGTTGAACATTTGCCTGGCCAAACTGTTTACCTACTTTGAGCCATAGCTCAGTGTAGTTAGAGTAAGAAGCTCCTGGATAAAGGTAAGAGAACACCATGACGTCATAAGTAAAGCCGCTATCACCAAATTCACCCGCTTTACCAATAAAGGGCGCGGTTACTATCTCAAGGTTTGGATCGGCAAACTTGATGTTTGAGGCAAATACACCGCCGTACCAACCATCATCATTTCCCCAACCTAAAGTGCCCTGTACAACAGGCACATCCCCATCCATAGTTTCAGATTCACCACGAAAAACGTAGTCTGATGCAAAGGTGAGGTTGCCGTTAATAGTACCGCCAAGTACTTCTGAGCTAGAGTCAGAATCTGTAGCGTGAGCGATCGAAGTGCCAGAAAGTAATAACCCGCTTAGTAGTAACGTATGTTGTAGCTTCATCTTGACTGTCATGTTCTTCATCTCATTAGAAAGAAATTGTTAGCGCAGATAAATAGTAGAGTCTTGATGTGAATAACTATGACGGTTTGAATGAACCAAAAAATAAAAGTTATGAAAAGTTATGAATATAAAGTGCATTGAAGAGCAGAGTTACATGAGTAAGCATGTGGTAATTATGATTATTTTTTTGAAAACCGCAGCCACAGCCAATTAACGAGTGGCAATAAATATTGTGCGTGTTAACCATTTTTTAACATAACACGGTGATTTACCTTATAAATTTGCATTAGCTTACAAATTTACTGGTAGTTCTACTTGTTGACTTTGCTTAGTTGTGAGATAAATGCACGTTCAAATATTACCCAAAAATTTATGCTTCCAAATATAGCCCTAACAGTGATTTATGCTGTTTGGCCATAATGTCTGGATCAGTTGCTTTATAGGAGTTCTCATGCGGCAAATAGTGAAAGTTGCCTCTTTATTAGGTTTAGCTTTGTGGTTAACAGCTTGTGGGCAAGGAGGCAGTGAAGGTCAGGGCCAAGGGGCTCCAGGTAAAACGGAAGTTGGTATTATAGAAGTTGCTGTGCAAGCTCAGGCTATTAATGTTGAGTTGCCTGGGCGCAGTAAAGCTTTCCTTGAGGCAGAGGTAAGGCCACAAGCTTCAGGTATTATTACTGAGCGTAGTTTTATCGAAGGTCGTGATGTTGAAAAAGGGCAATCACTTTATCAGATAGACTCTGCGACCTATAAAGCGGCGCTCATTAGTGCTGAAGCCGATTTAGCGCGTGCAAATGCAGGGCTTGTTTCTGCAAAAGCTAAGGCAAAGCGTTTTAAAGAGCTAGTTAAAACCAACGCAATCAGTCAGCAAGATTTTGATGAGGCTGATGCGCTATATAAAGAAGCATTAGCTAACGTTGTTGTTGCCAAAGCTGCAATCAATACCGCAGAGATCAATCTAGTTTATACCGAAGTTAAGGCGCCAATCTCTGGTCGTATTGGTAAGTCTAGTGTGACAGCTGGTGCGCTTGTAACCGCTAACCAAGCTGATATTTTAGCTAAAATTCAGCAGCTAGACCCTATTAATGTTGATATCGCTCAGTCTAGTGCTCAGCTATTACGCCTGAAAGCAAAGCTTAAGCAAGGTAAATTACAAGCAGCTGATAACGCAAACGTTCAACTTATTCTAGAAGATGGTACTACTTATAGTCAGACTGGTGTTCTGCAGTTTTCTGAAGTGACAGTAGACGAAGGCACTGGCTCTGTAACTTTAAGAGCTGAATTTCCTAACCCTGACGGAGTGCTACTTCCGGGTATGTATGTTCGAGCAGTGCTAAATGCGGGAACCGATCCACAAGCGATTCTTGTACCGCAAAGAGCCATCACTCGTAATACGAAAGGGCAAGCCGTTGCCATGCTAGTGAATGCAGAAGGTATGGTTGAGTCACGTGTGGTAACGACTGCTGAAGTAATTAATAACCAGTGGCGCATTACAGATGGACTTGCAATTGGTGACAAACTGATTGTAGAAGGTCTACAAAAAATTCGTCCAGGTGCACCAGTGAAGGCAGTTCCAGCTTCGCAAGGTGCTTCATCTAATAAGCCTGCTGGTCAGCAATAGGGTTAAGGAAGAGTTATGGCACGTTTCTTTATCGATCGCCCTATTTTTGCGTGGGTGATCGCCATTCTAGTGATGCTAGCCGGGCTGCTTTCGATTACGAGCCTTCCGGTATCTCAGTATCCTAACATCGCACCACCTTCAGTGGTGATCAGTGCTGTTTATCCAGGAGCATCGGCGAAAACGATGGAAGACTCGGTAACTCAGGTTATCGAGCAGCGTATGACAGGTCTTGATCATCTGCGCTATATATCGTCAACCAGTGATAGCTTTGGTAATGCGCAGATCACTCTGACGTTTAATGCAGAGGCTGATCCCGATATCGCCCAGGTACAGGTGCAAAACAAGCTCCAGCTTGCGATGCCACTGCTGCCGCAGGAGGTTCAGGCACAAGGGGTTAACGTAGCTAAGTCTAGCGCTGGCTTTTTGATGGTTGTTGGTTTCGTATCCCAAGATGGCTCTTTGGATAAGAATGATATCTCTGATTACGTGGGATCGAATATTCAAGATCCTATGAGCCGTGTAGCCGGTGTGGGTACTATTCAGTTATTTGGCGCTCAGTACGCGATGCGTATCTGGTTAGATCCGCTAAAACTGACTCAATATAACCTCACCAGTATCGACATTATGGCTTCGATTCGTGAGCAGAATGCTCAGGTTTCGGCAGGTCAATTGGGTGGTTCGCCATCATTGCCTGGTCAGCAGTTAAATGCGACGGTATCAGCTCAGAGCCGACTACAGACGGCGGAGCAGTTTAAAAATATCATTATTAAATCTGACTCTTCGGGCGCGAATGTTTATCTCGAAGATGTAGCCAGAGTTGAGCTAGGTGCAGAGAGTTATGCAGTAGAGTCTTTCTACAACGGTAAGCCTGCTGCAGGTATCGGTATTCAGTTAGCAACGGGCGCAAATGCTTTAGCGACAGCTAAGCTTGTGCGTGAAAAAATCGAAGAGATGAAGCCTTTCTTTCCTCAAGGGTTAGAAGTGGTTTACCCCTACGATACCACCCCGTTTGTTGAAAAATCGATTGAAGGTGTTGTTCACACCCTACTTGAAGCAGTCGTACTGGTTTTCTGTATTATGTTCCTATTTTTACAGAACTTCCGGGCAACACTGATCCCAACTATTGCGATTCCGGTTGTACTCTTAGGTACCTTTGCCATCTTGTCTGCACTGGGCTTCTCGATTAACACCTTAACCATGTTTGCTATGGTGTTAGCGATTGGTCTGTTGGTTGATGATGCCATCGTTGTGGTAGAAAACGTCGAACGTGTGATGCAGGAGGAGGGACTCAGTCCCATAGAGGCCACCAAGAAGTCGATGGATCAGATCACTGGTGCCCTTGTCGGTATTGGTTTGACTCTGTCCGCCGTATTTGTCCCTATGGCATTTATGTCAGGTTCTACGGGTGTGATCTATCGTCAGTTCTCTGTGACTATTGTTTCGGCAATGGCGCTGTCTGTGATGGTTGCGATTATCCTGACACCTGCACTTTGTGCCACTATGCTTAAGCCGATTAAGAAGGGCGAAAGCCATGCAAAAACAGGCTTCTTTGGTTGGTTTAACCGTAAGTTTGACAACCTGACCTCGCGTTATGAAGCCAGTGTGGCAGCCATGATTAAGCGTACAGGCCGCACTATGATGGTGTATTTAGCCATTGCAGTTGCTGTGGGTTGGATATTCATGCGTATGCCAACGGCATTCCTACCAGATGAAGATCAAGGGATCTTGTTTACTCAGGCTATTTTGCCTGTGAACTCGACCCAAGAGGCTACGCAGGATGTCTTAGATGAAGTGTCAGACTTCTACCTTAATGCTGAGGGCGATAATGTTAAATCTGTATTTAGCGTTTCAGGCTTTAGCTTTGCGGGTAACGGTCAAAACATGGGTATTGCGTTTGTTGGCTTGAAGGACTGGGCTGAACGAACTAACCCAGGTCAAGACGTGCAATCAGTTGCGGGTCGTGCCATGGGCATGTTTATGCAGATGAAAGAGGCCTTTGTGTTTGCCTTTGTTCCTCCTGCAGTCATCGAGTTGGGAACGGCTAACGGCTTTGATCTGTATCTACAAGATAGAAATGGTCAGGGGCATGAAAAGCTTGTCGAAGCACGTAATATGCTACTCGGCATGGCATCGCAGAACCCTAACCTTGTCGGTGTTCGTCCTAATGGTCAGGAAGATGCGCCTCAGTATCAGATCCAGATAGATCAGGCGAAAATAAGAGCCTTAAGTGTCGATATTAACTCAGTAAACAGTGTACTGGGTACGGCATGGGGTGGCTCATATGTGAATGACTTTATCGATCGTGGCCGAGTGAAGAAGGTATATGTGCAGGGTGATGCCCAGTATCGTATGCAGCCTGAAGATCTTGATACTTGGTATGTCCGTAATACCCAAGGTGAGATGGTGCCTTTCTCTGCTTTCGCAACGGGTACATGGGAATATGCTTCGCCGCGTTTAGAGCGTTTCAACGGCCTGCCTGCGGTAAATATTCAGGGTGGTACAGCTCAAGGTTACAGTACTGGTGCTGCAATGGCTGATATCGAGGCTATGGTTAAAAAGCTACCACCAGGATTTGGTGTAGAGTGGAATGGTCTCTCCTATGAGGAACGCCTCTCGGGTAACCAAGCTCCTATGCTTTATGCCTTGTCGATTATTGTGGTTTTCTTAGTACTTGCGGCTCTTTATGAGAGTTGGTCGGTACCGTTCGCTGTGGTCTTGGTTGTGCCTTTAGGTATTATCGGCTCCTTATTAGCGATGAATGCCCGTGGTTTGCCCAATGATGTATTCTTCCAGGTGAGCTTACTGGCAACAGTCGGTCTGGCGACGAAGAATGCTATCTTGATTGTAGAATTCGCTAAAGAGTACTACGAGAAAGGGGCTAACTTAGTCGATGCAACCCTGCACGCTGTGCGTGTACGTCTGCGTCCGATCATCATGACCTCACTGGCCTTCGGTCTAGGGGTTGTACCGCTAGCAATCAGTTCTGGTGTAGGTTCTGGTAGCCAAAACGCGATTGGTACCGGTGTATTAGGTGGCATGATGAGTTCTACCTTCTTAGGTATTTTCTTTATCCCAATCTTCTTCGTTGTTGTTGAGCGTATCTTCAGCAAGCGAGAGAAGAAAGGTGCTAAGGCTGAGTTACCAAAGGCTGACTAATCTGCGCATTGAATAATCTAAAAAGCCCAGCATCTGCTGGGCTTTTTATTGGATTACAGTAAGTGAGTTACGCTACAGATAAACATTAGTTAACTGTTTTTATCCATTTGGCTGATATACCTTGTCATGAATCGAGTTAATAAGGGCTGGCATGATAAGTTAGCGAGAACAGTGGTAGTCAGATCGTGAGGGATGATAGATGCTGAGATCTCTTTTTATTACAGCGTTATTGTTGAGTTTGTTGCCAATTGAGTCCGTTGCAAAGGAGTGTGTCGTATTGCTCCATGGCTTAGGTAGAAGTGCATCCTCAATGGAAAAGCTGGAAGAGATACTTACCGAAAATGGCTATATCGTTGCTAATATCAATTACCCATCTCGAAAAATGCCAATTGAATCCCTTGCTAATGTTGCGGTGACTGAGGGGCTGGAGCAATGTGAATTGCTCAACACGAAACAGGTGAATTTCGTGACACACTCTCTTGGTGGAATACTGGTAAGACAATATTATAGCCAACATAGTGCAGATTCGATTAATCGTGTCGTGATGTTAGGCCCGCCAAATCAAGGGAGCGAGCTTGTTGATAAGCTTGGTTCAATACCTGGGTATGAGCTTATTACTGGGGAGGCTGGAACTCAATTAGGTACAGATATAAACAGTGTTCCCAGGCGACTAGGTCCAGTTAACTTTGATTTAGGTGTCATAGCTGGCACGCAATCCATCAACTTGCTTATGTCTAGCATGCTACCTAACCCAGATGATGGCAAAGTGTCTGTAGCTGCCACCAAAGCTGAGGGGATGAATGACTTTATTGCCCTGCCAACGATCCATTCGCATATGATGAAAAATGATGCGGTGATCGCTGAGGTTATCTATTTTTTGAATCATGGCGAGTTTAATCACGAGCGACAGGAATAGTTTCTAACCTGTTATAAACGACGAAGCCGTACTCTCAAAAGAGTGCGGCTTCCTGTTTGTGTTCCCTAGTCTCTAGAACCTATTTACTCACTTTTTTAAGGGGTGTAATAGGTTGCAGCGCCAGGACCTACAGGCAGGCCAAGCACAAATACCCATAGGAAGAAGAAGATAGTCCAACCGATAAAGAAGACGATTGAGTATGGCAACATAGTCGCGATTAAGGTGCCTATGCCTAGGTTTTTCTTATATTGCGATGCCACGGCTAAAATCAGTCCGAAATAGCTCATCATAGGTGTGATCAGGTTAGTGACTGAGTCACCAATTCGGTAGGCAGCTTGAATGGTCTCAGGTGCATAACCAACCAGCATAAGCATAGGAACAAAGATAGGTGCTGTAACAGCCCATTGCGCAGAAGCACTACCTAGCATCAGGTTGATAAAGCCACACATCATAATAAACAGCACAAACACCAGTGGGCCGGTGAGCCCTATGGCACTTAAGGCATCGGCGCCAGAAACCGCTAATACAGCGCCTAAGTTAGTCCACTTAAAGAAAGCGACAAATTGAGAGGCGAAGAAAACCAGTACGATATACATGCCCATTGAGCTCATGCTGTGTGACATGGCATCGATAACATCTTTATCACGCTTCATCGTACCAACGACTTTACCGTAGACTAAACCAGGAATCGCAAAACAGATAAAGATAAAGGCAACAATTCCCTTAAGGAAAGGTGAACCTGCAACTAAGCCAGTTTCAGGGTTTCTCAGCGGACCACTCTCAGGTACAACTGTTAATGCGACCAGCGCCCCTAGAATAACAATCGAAATCCCCGCTGCTTTTAGGCCACGCTTTTCATCGGCTGTAACCTCATCCATCTTCTGATTTGAAAGGTCGGTCGCAGCTTCATCTGCATCATATTTTCCAAGCTTAGGTTCAACAATTTTCTCTGTTACCAGCGCACCGAGCGTGGTGATAAGGAAAGTTGAAACAAACATGAAGTACCAGTTTACCTCTGGGCCAACTGTATACTCAGGATCGATCATTTGAGCTGCAGCCTCAGTGATACCTGATAAAAGAGGATCGACAGTACCGAGTAGCAAGTTGGCACTATAGCCCCCAGATACACCAGCAAAGGCTGCTGCGAGTCCTGCGAGAGGGTGACGGCCTAGTGAATGGAATATCATGGCTGCCATAGGAATTAGTACGACATAACCTAGCTCAGAGGCTGTGTTAGACACGATACCGGCGAAAACGATGGTTAGTGTGACCAGCCTTTTAGAAGCCCCCATGACTAGAGAGCGCATAGCTGCAGATAGCATGCCTGAACGTTCAGCAATACCGACACCTAGCAGAGCAACCAACACAGTACCAAGCGGTGTAAATCCGGTAAAGTTAGTCACTAGGTTTGAGACTATCATTCTCAAGCCTTCGCCATTCATTAAGCTTACAACGTGAATAAGCCCATCTTCACTACGGCCTGATGCACCTACGGGTCTTGGGTCTACAACAGTAAGTTCAAAGTAGCCTGCGATACCACTGATAACAATAACTGCCATACAGAACATGGCAAAAAGTGTAATTGGATGAGGAAGTAGATTACCTAATCGTTCAACGATGTTGAGAAAGCGGACAAATGCACCACTTTGTTGCTCTTCAGGCGCACCCGAAGAGTTGAGAGGCATTTTCATGCTCTCATCTTTATTTTTACCCATACCACATCCTTCATTTTTGGCCTCTATGTGCCATTTTTATGCTGATTTTATCTAGCTCAAACTCGGTTTTTCCGAGATGACCGAGCATCATGTCTTAGAAGTTTTAATTGAAACTTAAATTTGAGGTGGTTTTGTATGAAAAATGTTCACTTCAAGCTGAAAGTCTAATGTATTAGCTTAGCTGTGATTTTTTGAATTTATTAGGGGTCATATCGGTTCGGCGTTTAAATTCACTATAGAAGGAGGACTTACTGTTGTAGCCCACCTCATAGGCGATATCGATGACGCTAAGTTTGCCGTCAATCAGTAACTGCTTGGCGCTTTCTATACGGTATTCATTGAGCAGATCAAAGTAGTTACCTTGGGTCTGCTGATTGATGATCTGAGATAGATGGTGAGTACTGACCTGTAGTTGCGATGCAAGCTTTCCAAGTGAGAGCTTTGAATCCTTGTAGATACCACTCTCCATGAGCCTAAGCAGGTTGTCGATCACTTGTTCTGCTTGGCTAGCGGTAACCGATGAGCGGTATTGTTTATCGGTTGGTTTGTGCGTTTGCAGCTGTGGAGCCGCTGGCCTCTCGGTTTTCTGCTGTGGACCCTCTACTGTTCTATCTTGGATAGTGATCTTCTTTCCAAGCACGGGCAGGTAGTAAAAAATCATCGAACTGATGGCTGTTACGACCAAAACAATGCTAGATATCATCCAGGTAAACTGGTGTGGCAACCTAAAAATGAAGAAAGAAAATACGATTGCAAAACTGATGCTGATAGCGATAAATCCCCCCTTGAGGCGGCCTATCTCTCTTAATACATCACTTTTCTTGTTATTGATCTCAATGTGTAGCTCTCGCCAACTCAAATAAAGGTAAACAGAGCCTAATCCGCTGATTAACAACAGTCTGGTAAAGCGGATTGGCATAAATGATAGTTGCCACGGAATAGGCTCATTAGTGTAAATGCTAGCAAAAAACCACTGCTTACCTGCTTCGTCGAGAAGGTTGTAGGGCATCATTGTTAACAGGTAGAGCAAAGGGAATATTAAATGTATGCCACTTCGCCATTGGAATTTATCATTGAGTCGCATGCTAGCTTTAAAGTACAGATAGAAAAAAATAGGTACAGAAACAGAGAGAGGGCCTGATAACGATATTATGTATAGGAAGCTGGCACCCTCCTCAAAAATGGCGAGCTCTAGCATTAGGCTGATAAGACCAATCAACATCATAGCAAAGCAGAGTCTCGCCTTACGATTCTGATAAGGTGTTGTGGCCACATAACCCATCATAAAGAAGCTCAAACCCACTGAGATTAACAACAAAATGGTCATCAACTGCATGGCCTATATCAATCCTTACTTTGTATTTGCATGGTAAGCATGCCGGTACAACGATTATAAAAATCCCCGCAATGAATCAAAAATAATCAAACAAACGTTTAAATACCTGATTGTTAGGGAGAATAAAAAAGTCCGAACGGGTCGGGACGGTCGAGTTGTTCGCCTTTAGTGAATTAAAGTAACAAATGATTAGCAAATCATAAACTTATTTTAAATAGCACACTGGGTGGCATGGCCGAATAAGGCTGCGACTCAAAAGGGATTAGCCGAAATGGAAAATAATAAATATAAAAGGTGCCTTACACCAATTGCGTTGGCCATGACATTGGGGTTATCTGGCTGTGGCGGAAGCGATGATGACGCTAACGAGCCTGAAGTACTGCCAAGTACCGTAAAAATTGAGTACACCTCCTATGGCGTGCCCCATATCACAGCGACCGATTATCGCGCTTTGGGTTATGGCCAAGCGTATGCTCATGCTCAGGAAAACATGTGTACTTTAGCTGAGCAAATTATTGAGGTTAGAGGCCAAAAAGCTGCCACCTTCGGTGCAGGTAACGGAAGTGCTAATGTCCTGACGGATTTTGGCACTTTAGCGCTGAATATTTATCAAGATGCGGAAGCTGCGGTTGAAGGTATGACTCAGGAGCAGAGTGATTTACTCACCGGCTATGCTGAAGGCTTTAATCAAGCTGTTGTGGATAAAGCAGGTTCGCAAAACTATCCATCACCCTGTAGAGGTGCTGATTGGATCCCTGAACTGACAGTGACAGATCTGCACGCTTACCATCTAAAGTTGGCCTTATTTGCCAGTGGTGGCGCCTTATCGACTCAAATAGCCACAGCATCGCCGGTAACTTCAGATAAGAGTCTGCAAAAGATGTTTACTGAGGTGGCCAGTAAAAATGAGGGCTTAGGCAGTAATGGTTGGGCGCTAGGCCGAGATAAAACTGAATCGGGCAGTGGCATGTTACTGTCAAATCCCCATTTTCCTTGGGTAGGGAGTCTTAGATTTGTTGAGAATCACCTGCAGATCCCAGGGGAGATGAATGTCACAGGTGTTTCTTTCGTTGGGGTGCCCGGTGTACTTATTGGTTTCAATGAGAATATTGCCTGGACGCATACCGTTTCTCAATCTAAGCGGTTTACCACCTATCGTTTGACGTTAGATCCCCAAGATAGCACGCGATATCTCTATGAGGGTGAGTATAGGCAGATGCTGAGCCAAGAGTTTTCTGTTGAGGTGAGAAACGATGATGGCACCAACGAGCAGATAACTAAGACACTCTACTCGTCTCATTATGGTCCCATGATTGGCTGGTACCCTGATGGAACGGCGGTGAGTTATCGAGACGCGAATGTGAATAACGGCAACATGGTGAGTCAATGGTTAGCCATGGACAGAGCCAAAACAATTGAAGAGTTTGAAGCGGCATTTAAGACATACCAAGGGATACCTTGGGTCAATACTATGGCGACCGATAATAAGGGTAACGCCTTCTTTATCGATGGCTCAAGGGCACCAAATTTAAATGCGTTTGCGGCCATTCTTGTGAAAGACTTTGTCAATAATGATCCTGTTGGAAAAGCTTTGTGGCAAGGCGGCAGAGGGCAACTAGTGCTTGACGGTAGTATGTCTCTATTTGAATGGGTTGATACAGGTAACACGCCTATCGCTGGTGTCGTTCCTTTCGAAAGAGCGCCTAAAGCCTTACGTAGCGATTATGTGTTCAATGCCAATAGTAGCCATTGGCTGAATCATGTAGAGCAGCCGTTGGAAGGCTACTCGATTGTCTATGGCCCTGAGCAAACGATACGTAGCCCTCGAACTCGGATGAATGCCACTATGCTACAGGAGAAGTCTGCCCAAGGAATATCGGGAGAGGATGGCAAGTTTAACCTTGATGAACTAAAAAATGTTGTCATGAGCCAGCGTGCTCAACTTTCAGAATTACTTAAAGAACAGCTTGTTGAACGCTGTACTGGTGTCGCTAGTATTACCCTTGAAAGTCAGGAGGTTATTGATATCTCTGCGGCGTGTACAACATTAGCGAATTGGGATGGTCTCTATAAGACCAGTAGTCAAGGCGCTCACCTATTCAGAGAGTTTTTAAAGGTGTTCGATGTGGGTGGAGAGCAGGCGTTGAGTGATAGTTTGTTTGCCACTGAATTTGATGCTAATAAACCTGTGGCGACTCCTGCTGATTTGGCCATTCATACCGGCACCGCCAATAGTGATCCTGCATTACAGGCATTAGCAAGTACTGTACAGCATCTAGCTAGCGTCAACATCCCTTTAGCAGCGCCTTTAGGCGCGATTCAATATCATATGAAAAATGAGGAGATGCTGTCGATCCCTGGTGGTGGAACCATCGATGGGGTCTTTAATATCAATACCAGCAGCAGCGCTAAGGTGCCAAGCTATGGGTATCCCGTATATCACGGAGCAAGTTGGCTGATGGCGCTAGAATTTACTGACAGTGGGCCTAAAGCTGATGCGTTTTTGACCTATGGCCAGTCCCATGATCCGGAGTCGGAGCACTTTGTTGATCAAACTCGCTTATTTTCTAAAGGGGAGTGGCGACCAGTGGTGTTCACTGAGCAAGATATTAAGGATGATTTGGTCGATACCTTAATGTTTACCCTCAATTAATCTTACATTTCAGCCAAAAAAATGGACCCAAAAATGGGTCCTAAAGGGTTATTTGATTTGCACTAACAATGAAAATTACCAAGCAAACAGGAAAAACTATGGGGTTAACGTTCTAACTGTTTGCTTAATAACTAATTTAGCAAAGTATTACTGTATGAAAACTGAATGGTACAATACCAATTGTATTAAGTATTTGGCCAACTCAGAGCATCTCAAACTTTTCAATTCAAGGCGCATTGATGAAGAAATGGCCACTCCCTTTTAAATCAATGTAAAGCAGAAGTGGAGAGTTTGAGACGCTCACGTAGTGCGGGTCTCAAAGCACTTTAAGCTTCGTTGAGGGTTTTCGATATAGAATAACTATTAGCTTCATCCCCTCGCCTTGCTTACAGCGCTTTGACCTGCCGCTGAGTGGTCAAACTTTTAATGTAATTGGTATGACTGCAAGCTGACCTATTTTGTCTGCCAAATTTCAGGCAAAAAAATAGGCTCAATCTAGAGCCTAAAAGGGATGTGGAACTATGGTTACAGATAATGAGATGAGTCAATTTCCGTGTGATAACTATATCAATCTATCCCTGAATCAATCCTGAATGGTGTACGGAGAATTTATGTTCATTAGTGAAGATTTGAATTGAGTTCATCGAGTGGACGGCATTCAGCTCTGGATCTAAGTCGTCTTTGTCGGAGAATCATCTTAAATGGTTAGAAAATGTCATGATTGACTGGCTTGCAGTGAAAACCTGTCTTTAACAAGTGTTATCTGGAGTTAAGCACTGCATTTATTGCCAACTTCCCCTAAAGTTATTGTACTCCTGTTCATTTATTGCCTACTAGAAACACAGTTGCTTGTCACTGAAATGCCAGTGTTTTTTGTATCTTGCTGTATATGTATTTTTTTTTATTCCGTTTTTCCTACCACAGCAACCAATATAGCGCCCTGCTTTCTGTTTAAATGTCTTTACTTAGATAAAAGCGACATAAATAACAATTCTGTTTGAAATAAGTGCAATAAACCCCCTTTTTATTAAGCGCTAGTGTGTAGATAAATATATGGAAATATGAGAAAAAATAGGTAAGAGTAGAGGGTTAAAGCTAAATATAAAAATTGAGTAAATAGTCAAAAATTAGCATAAATAAGGACGTGTGATGGAAGGATTGTTGTTGGCTCTTGGGTTGTTGGTGATAATTGCCTACCTCTGGTATGTGAGCTTAATTAAAAAGCGCAATGCAGGTCGTGAAGCGCTATCCGGTATCGATGTTCAGATAAAGAAACGCTCAAATTTAGTGCCCAATATTTTAAAAATTGCCCAAAAATTTATGGAGCATGAAAAGGCACTATTAACAGATATCACAGAGCTACGAGCTCAAACGAGTAAAGCTTACGACAACAATGATGCAGAGGCTATCAAGGAGCACCTTGTTGTCGCCGAACAGTTAAACAGTAAGATGGGGCAGCTGATGGTAAATGTAGAAGCTTACCCTGAGCTAAAATCTGATAATACTATGCTGCAGGCGATGCAGACCTACAATGAAGTTGAAGCGCATATCTCAGCTGCGCGACGTTTTTATAATGCTTCAGTCTCTGAGCTTAATAATGCTGTGGAGATTTTTCCTGGGTCAATCATTGCTTCTATGGCAAGCATTAAGGTCATGCCTTTCTACGAAGCTGATGAAGCGTCGAAAGCACCTGTCGATGCCGCCGACTTTTTGAAGTAGATGAATTTACACAGCGACCGAATGATCTTCTTTGAATCTAATAGCCTGATATAAAATGAATATAGTTAGTTTTATTCTCGGGGCGCCTATCAAGGCTAAGCGACAATCTCAACAGCTTGTTGCCCCCGATGGCGATATTGCCTCGCTGCAAGCGCATTATGATCAGCATATAGAGCCACTGACCAGAAAGTTTGAAAATCGGCGGGTATCTTCTCTTAAAACCCTTAGGCAACGTATCTATTTCAGCTTTATCATTTTTGCGATTATAGCCTTTGTTATCTATCTCTTTGATACTCGTGAACGTTTGGGTATTCCTTGGTTTCTCTACCTAATTCCTGCACTCCCGCTGTTTTGGTGGTCATCTCGTCCCGTGAAACGTTATCAAAGCGATGTTAAGGCGAGGGTTTTTCCCAAGATATTTAGCTATTTTGGTAGTGACTTTATCTTTAGCTCTTCCCATAGCATGAGCTTGCCTGAGCTTAAGCGCTCTAAACTACTCCCATATTATGATAATGCTCGATTTGAAGATTATGTGCAGGGAACACATAAAGGGGTGGAGATCGCGATTAATGAGTTAGAACTGACAAAAAAGGTGAAGCGAGATAAGCGAACTGAAAATGTGACAACGTTTAAAGGCGTGATGGTGCAACTCAGCAGCCACAAGAAGTTCAGCGGACATACCGTTGTGGTGCGTAGTCGAGGTGGGCTGGTTAACTTTCTGTCGGACTCCTTTAAGCGACTCTCGAGAGTGAAGCTTGAAGATCCAATTTTTGAAAAGCAGTTTGATGTGTTCTCTTCAGATCAAGTCGAAGCGAGGTATTTACTGACCGTTAGCTTTATGGAACGTCTTCAGGAGTTGGCGAGTTGCTTTACAGGTAAGATACAGTGCGCTTTTTATGAAGACAAATTACTGATTATGTTGGCTAGCCGTGAAAACCGGTTTGAGCTTGGTTCTATCTTTAATGGTGCAACATTCGAGTATGAATTTAGCCAAATAAACAGAGAGATGCAGCAGCTGTTTGCTATGATTGAAGTACTTAAACTTGATGAGTATACAGGACTGTAAATGAGCACTCGACAGCTGGCAAGGCGAGCAAGTTATCGATTTTGGCTAATGTGTAGCTTCTGTGCTCTTATGGCTCATTCACAAGCCTTCGCTAAAGATAAGCCACACTACAAGGCCAGTTATTCGAAAAATGGACTGAGTGACATTGCCACCGAGCAAGGTGTCGATAGCCAAGCGATAGATAGCACGGTACTCGATAATAACAGCTTTCTAGAGCATGGTGAGACGAGTGCCACATCCAGTGAACAACTTAAAGTATATCAATATAAACAAGCTAATGGCGTTGTCGCTTTTTCAGATCATGCGCCTGGCATGAGTGAGTATCAAGTTTTGCTTTATGATTGCTATGCATGTCGACCAGAGTCAGATCTTGATTGGAACAAGATGCCACTTTTCTCTCAGGACTATGATGACTTGATTGGCGAGGCGGCTAAGAAACACAGTATAGATCCAGCCTTAATCAGAGCCGTCATTCATGCTGAGTCAGCGTTTAATGTATTTGCCTTATCTCGGACCGGAGCTATGGGGCTAATGCAGTTAATGCCAGATACAGCAAAAGAGCTAGGCGTTAAGAATGCCTTTCGCCCTGAGCAAAACATCGATGGCGGAGCTAAGTATTTAGCCAAAATGCTAAATCGTTTTAATGGCGACGTTGAGCTTGCCTGTGCAGCCTACAATGCAGGGCCAACCACAGTTGATAACTATAATGGTATCCCTCCTTACCCCGAAACCCGAGCATACGTTAAGCGAGTGAAGATCTTACTTAAACGCTATCAAAAGTCTTAAAACTCCCTAGACCCTAGACCCTAGCAGCTCTACCGTTTCGCCCTTCTTAGTTGCATTGATATGGTGCCAAACCATAGGAGCAACAATCAAAAACATCACTACATTAGATATTGGCATCGCAAGCCAGACGCCGCTGAGTCCAAGAAACTTAGGAAGAATATAAAGGAAAGGTAACTGGATCATCATATTACCTATCGATATACCAAGGGACCTACCACCTTGATTAACAGCCATAAAATACATGATTGCCAAGACAATAAAGCCATCAAGAAACATAGCAAATAGATGCAGTTGAATTCCTGTGATCGTTTCCTGGAGTAACAGGGAGTCGTCACTATTAAATAACTCTATGATGGTGTTTGGAAACAGGTTCAAGATAGCGACCCATGCGATACCTGCACTAATGGTGACCTTAGTTGCAAGAATGACCATCTTCTTAATATTTTGGGGTTGGTTAGCACCAAAAAAGTAGCTGACAGGTGGCTGCATACCTTCACCGAGTCCTTCGGCGATAAAGTAGTACAGCACCATCAAGTAGCCAACTATTGCAAAAGCGCCAACAGTGATCGAGTTGCCATACTCCATGAAAAGACGGTTATGTAGCGCGAATACAAAGCTGGTATAGAGGTACATAACAAAGCTTGAAGCGCCTAAAAGCATGATCTGTTTTGCAAGCTGAGTATCAAATCTAAAGTTGGCCGCTTTTATGGTTAACTTGCCGATCTTAAATTGTGTCATTGAGGAGATAAAGTAGATCAAGCCGCATGTAGCCACGCTCACCTGTGCTGCGACTGTAGCAATCGCTGCGCCGTGCAGTCCCATATCTAAACGCACGATAAAGATATAATCGAGTAAGATATTTAGACAAGCTCCCATCACCATCAAGCCAGTTGCAATGTTTGGGCTTTCATCATTACGAATTAAAATGGGGATCGCAGCCGCTAAAATGGTGAAGCTGACGCTCCAGATAAAAGGGGTGATATATTGATCCGCATGAGCGAGTGAGTTATCGATGCCTCCTTGCATAAGCAGAAGGTCGGTACCGTAATTGGATAAAAACCAAGAGCCAAATAAGCCAAAGCCCACTATCAGCATCAAAGCTGTCGCTAACGTTCGGCTGATAATGGCTAAGTTACAGCTACCCTGTAACTGCTTGTCAGCTGGCGTTAACTCATCTTTACCACGATTTATTGATAGCAGGCTTCCCGACCCCATGCCGATCATTAGGCCGATACCTGCAAAAATATAGATGATTGGCCAGGCCATGTTAATGCCTGCTAAACCTTCGTGGCCAATGTACTGACCAATAAAAATTCCATCAACAATTTGATATAGACCGTTGACCAGCATGGCAGCAATCGAAGGGATCGCATACCGCCAGAATGTACGGTTTATATTGGAGCTTGACTGTGTTGAGGCTAATTTAAGGTCTTCTGCTTGCATAATAGCAATTCCAATAACTAAGGGGCACGGGCTGCAATTTCTAGGAGGGGCGAGTTTACCTGCTAAATTTGGATTGATTAAGTCAGTTAGTATCCGAAAATCGTATAGGTACATGTTAGAGTAGATAGACGAACTTAGTGATTAGGTGAGATTAGATGAACTGGACACTGTATCAACTCGAGGCTTTTGTGCTCTCGGTAAAGCATGGCTCATTTTCTGCTGCTGCAAGAAAGCTGGGCAGGGCGCAATCAAGGGTGAGTACCGCCATCGCTAACTTAGAGATCGATCTCGGCTTTGAGTTATTCGACCGTAGTGCAAAGCTGCCTGTGTTAACTAAGCTGGGCGAGGATATGTATATTGAAGCTCAAGCAGTGCTCAAGCAGTGCTCGAGCAATGTCAGCGATTACAGTCAAGAGCGATGACGCTTAATACCGGTCAAGAGATAGCACTCACAGTCGCTATGGAGGAGGCGGTGCCAGTTAATGCGTTTGAATTGCTATTTGAGCGTGTTGCACTGGAGTTTCCCTTGCTGAAGCTGACAATCATCAATGGCTCACGTGATGATATCAGTGCCTGGGTCGATGAGGGGAAAGCCGATATGGGTATACTATTTCATGTTGGTCAGTTACCAAGTTCTCTAGAATTTATGTCTATTGGTCAGTTTAAACAGTCACTTATTGTTGCCTATAATCACTCTCTTGCAGCTTGTCCTTCACCCAAAATTGCTGACTTGAGGCAACACCGGCAGCTGGTTATTCGAGATAAACTGGGGGGCAGTCAAGAGAAAGCACTGTCGGCAAACCATTGGTATATTGATAGCTATTTCTATATGACTGCGCTAGTGATCCGCGGTGTCGGTTGGGCCTTAGTGCCTGAGCATGTCGCTAAGTCTAATTGGTATAGTGGCGATATTGTTGAGCTGTCTACAGAGTATATTCCCGATCCATTATTAGTTGAAATAGGGGTCGTTAACCGTAGAGATAAAGCCTATGGACCCGTTATGGAGTGGATCTTTATTGAAATAGAGTCCATGTTTAAGCAGGAAACTTATTGATTTTTGATGCTTTAACTTGGTAATTGTCACCGAATTAAACTGCTAGTCAATGCAGAGAGAAGGGGGATTGCATGCTAACTAATTTGAAGCAAAAACTCGTTGAATTAGAACTCTACCTGCTAAAGTCCGATGTTCGGTCGTCTTCTGATGAGTTAGATCTACTTATTCATGAAGACTTTCATGAGTTTGGTGCATCGGGGACGAGCTTTGGTAAGCGCGAAGTATTGGAGAGGCTACCCAAAGAGAAATGCCCTAATTTTTGTGCGACTAGTTTTGAATTGAGATTGATATCGAAAGACCTTGCTCAGCTATTGTACCGAGCCACGATGAAGAAGCACGACGAGTTCAATACGCGTTACTCATTGAGAAGTTCATTGTGGAAGTACAATGAAGAGTTAGACGAGTGGCAGATGATTTTTCATCAAGGTACGCCTTGTGAACCTTTTTAAGGTTTTGACAATTTAATATCAGCAGGTCAAAAGGAAAGAGAGATGCATCAGGGAAGTTGCCTATGTGGCAAGATTAGATTTCAAATTGAGTCTGAGCCAGTCGCGGTCTCAAACTGCCACTGTAATATGTGCCAGAAGCAACATGGGGCTGCTTTTGCGACCTATGCGAGATTTAAGCGGAGCCAAGTGAACTACCTATCCGGCGAAGCCAGTCTGGCTGTATATCAATCATCAGATAATGTGCAGCGAAAATTCTGTGCTGACTGTGGTGCTAACATAGAGTGGGGCTATAGCAGTGGTGAGTATGCAATTTGGGTCGCCATGGCCTTAGGCTTGTTCGACACAGAGATAGTGCCTGAGACCGTTAAGGAGCTACATGAAGAGACTCAAGTTAGCTGGTGGAAGGCAGCCAGTGAGATGAGCTAAGCGCTAAACTCAGCCATAACCTCAGTCATAAACTCAGTCATCAACTAAGTAATAAAAAAGCCGCAACGAAGCGGCTTTGACTTGTGCTCGCTTTAATTGTCACTATTACTCTGGAACTTCAACCTTCAAAGTCACTTTACCGCCACCTTGGTTTAGCAAAGGTGATAGGTAGGCTAAGATCTCATCGGCTTTAGTGTCGAGCTGCCAAGGCGGGTTGATGATCCATAATCCAGCCGCTGTCATACCAAACTCATCACTGTCAGCCTTGATGGCTTGTTCGATACGTAGCTGATTTTTAATGCCACTTTGAGCAAGGATTTTTAACATGCCTTCGGTTTGAGCGCGGTTAACTACTGGGTACCACAGCATATAAACGCCAGTGGCGAATTTTTTATGGGCCTTGATGATGGCATTAGGCACATCCTGATAATCGGTTTTCATCTCATAACTTGGATCCACCAAGATAACCCCGCGTCGCTCGCGAGGCGGCACCGCTGCGATTAGCCCTTTTAAGCCATCGTCTTTAACGATACGAATATATCGGTCACCAGAAAACTGCTCTTCAAGTTGGGCGTGATCGGCGCCATGTAGCTCATGTAACACCATGCGCTCTTTTTCGTAACTGTTCATATCGACAAAAGCAGGTGAGCCTGGGTAGAAAGAGAGCTCAGATTTGCCTTGGTTAAAGTGAGTCACATCGGAAATATATTCAGCTAATGGCTCAGGCAGATCATCTTTGTCCCATAGCTTAGCGACACCGTCTAAATATTCACCGGTTTTTTGAGCGAATTCATCGCTTAGCGCATAACCGCCAGCGCCAGCATGGGTATCGATGTAGACAAAAGGGGTGGGCTTTTTATGCATGAGTTTTAGCACTTGCAGCAGAACTGAGTGCTTTAATACGTCGGCATAATTTCCGGCATGGTAGCCGTGACGGTAGCTTAGCATCGATATTCCTAATCTGGAGAAAATGGGTGGCGTTGGCCAATACGCTGATTATATCTCAAGATGAGGAGCTGGTTTACAGAAAAAGTGTCAGCTTCTGCATCCAAACCATTTTATGCTCTCCCATAGGCACCAACCAAACCGCTGTACCATCATCTTGATATAAGCGGTAGAAGCGTAACTCTGTTTGAGTTAAGTGCTGCTTTCTGAGCTTCAGATAGAGCTTTTTTGCCGTCTCAGAGAGTGAATTGGGGGAGGCTAATTCTGTTTTAGTGATGATGACATCAAACTGCTCTACTTTCTTACCCTGCCAATCATGAGTGCTCTGAGTAAAATCACCGCGAATCACATATCGCATTGGGCTGGTGTGGCAGTTCTCATCGGTGATGCAGGCAGCAAAATAGATGAGTCCCTGATCATCACCAAGATTAACAAGAGATATTCGAAAGTCGCTACGAACCAATAAGCTACCTTTAGCGCCAAAGTAGAGATCGCCATGGTAAACATCTTCCTGCAGATCGCCTCTGTGCTCTTCGAGTTCAGGCAGTAACAACTTATTATAGGTCTTCTGCTCCATACGGATTTTAGTGCTAAGAAAGTCCGATAAGGCCAGTTCTGCACCTTGGCTTGGGTCGCCTGTGATATTGATCAGCTGCTTACCTGGACACTGACCATTACTGTAGTTGGGGCAGATGGCAAAACTATCAGCGCTTGAGGTCACAGCAGCAAAACTATGAAAGGTATTGAATGGTGGTTGCCACTTATCTTCGTTGATTATCTGCTGATTAAAACGCTGGGTTAATCGCGACTGTGTTGGTTGGCTCGTTTCTGTTTCAGGCGTGAACACCTCAACATGACCATGTAGATTATCAAGGGCTATCGTCTGCTGCTGTTGCTGGTAGGGGGCAGCGGGATCTGAAATCGCTTCGACCCAAGGCGACCACCAAGTAATACCAATAAGGTGTGCAAGAAAGATGAGTGCCGCTACGCCTGCCATCAAGGGCTTTCGATGTTTACGGGGGGGGGCAATAATGGGGAGGTGTAGCACGTAGCCATGACGTGGCACGGTTTTGAGTTCTATCTCAGGGCTTGAGGCGAGTTTTCGTCTTAATAAGCTGATACATTGTTGTAGCGATGACTGAGCAACAATACGATCTGGCCAGCCTACTTGCATCAGTTGCTCTTTGCTCACTAAGTTATCACGATGGAGAATGAGACATTCCAATACGGCAGTTTCAGCGTAGCTAAGCTCAACCTCAGGACTATCAAGCTCAGTATTGTTTGCTGAGATTAATAACTTTTTAGCGGTATCTAGTTTCAATTGCTGCGTGAGTTGCAAGGGAGTCTCGCTTTATCGTGAAATGAACTGAATAAGTTAATTTTTCAATATTATATTGTGGGATTTTTTAACGCCGCAAACCTTATCACCGCAAAGTATGATCTAGCATTCATTCTTGTTCACAGATTAGATGATTTACCGCCTAGCAAGCTAAGCCTAGGCGGCAATGCTCTCATTGCAGGGAAAGCTGTTACAGGTTATGAACCTGCTTTAGGTTTTCGACTGAGTGACAAACGGCGCATGATTCCACTTGCAGTTCGTTTTCAGTGACACCAAATCGGCCACCATTTTGCTCCATATGAGCACGAACGGCTTTGTTGATCACTAACTCTCCTTCAGCATTTTCCTGTTTAGCATGACAGGCATAACAGGTCGCAGAAACTGGAGAGGTATAAGCATCAACACTGATATCTGTTGCAGGATGTGCAGTTGAGTCAGGGTCGTAATCTAGATCTAATGCCAGTGGGCGCCCCTGTGAAGTCAGGCGCTCAACACCAAAGGTATCCCCCTCATGACAGCGGTAACAGTTAGCTTTGTCGGCAGGGTAATCGATATTACGAACACCATTAACAGTGTCTTGCGTCGCACGTTGGTTAGTGTGCAGTGAGTGCATCCATACCTTGTGATCTGGGTGGGTAACAGTCAGTTGCTCAACATAGTCCCAGTCGCTAGGTTTAGTGTGCATCTCTCTGATAGCCTGAGTCGGTGGCGTGTTGGGGTTATGACAGGCTAGACATGGGTCGACAATATCGGCTGTTGAGCTGATAAAGCCAGATTTACCTGTAGGTAGCATAGCGCGCTCAGCATGAGGCTGAATATGGTTACCTAGCTCATCGTGGTCATGCCCTGAGAAACAGGTGGTATCGGCATGTTTTTTATTAATCTCTGTTTTACGGCTATGACAACTACGGCAAGCCAGCTCAGTATTTTGACTAAACTCATCAAAGCCGTGGCAAGAGCCACACTTCTCGTTACTAACAATCACAGGGCGAGCTTGAGCTGGATCTTGTGTTAAACCTGTTTTGTTAAAGAACCAACGATCATTTCTCGATGCATTTTTAGCATGGCCAGCTTCATCACAACTCACGAGATTTTGAGCAGGATCGAAACAGTAGATCAGACGGTTAGAGATAAAACCTGCATCATCGATAAGATCGCCAGAAAGCGAGTCTTGAGTGACGATAGGGCCCATCAAATAGGTGAACACATTATCTTGTGAGCTATGTAGCGGCGTGCGAGCTCGTTCGCCGATAGGGGTAATACCATCACTCCCATCTTGAGTGATATCTTTCTTGTTACTCTTCACATAGATGGTGTAACCACGGCTGCTAGTAAAGTCTACCGAGGTGCCCCAGTTAACATACATTTGCAGGTTCTTGATCCACTCAGCATCGGCAGGGTTGTTATTGGCAATGGCAATACGCTCCCCTTGTTTATTGAGTAGGGCAAAGCTTATCTCAGCAAACTGCTCGGTTTGACCATCAATAGTTTGCTCAACCAGTTTCGCATCGCGTACATCGACAGTGACAATGCCGCGTTGCTGCTCATCGACGGCTTTCTCATATTTGCTAAGGTGATCATCGTAGGTCTGTTCAGGAGCATGACAAGTCAAGCACTGGCCATTGTTCTCTTGGCCTGAGTGATCATAAACTTCATTGGTCGTCATATCATGACAACTTGAACAGGTTTCTCTCGTTGGTATCTGGTTCCAATTGAGTGCCTGTTTAAGTGAATCTGATTCTAGTTTTTCATGACAGCTAGCACAGTTACCTATCGGCTCAGAGGTGACACCAATATGCACTGTGTGTGCAAGAACAGGCCATACTTTATTGGGATCAGACATCTTATTGCTGGTATGGCAGCTAGCACAGTTTTCAAGTTGGTCTCCGCCATGCTTAATGCTGTCGATGCTATCATGACATTTCAAACAAGTGGTTTGATCTATGATGGCGCGATTATTAGTGACCTCTGAGCCATCAATATTATAATCATTATGGCTGTAAGTTTGTGGTACTTGATCAGACTTTTCGACTCGTAAGGTGACACGTTGTGTTAGCTCACTGTCAAATTCAACCCCTTCACCGATGAGTGGCCCACTCATGGTATAGCGGTAGCTACCATCCATATTGTCGACCAGAACACCGTCACAGCCCTTCTCTGGAGTGCAATATTCGCTAGAGAGTGCCTGCCATTGGGAGCGTTCACCCTCAAACTCAGGTAATAACTGCGCCGTATCGAGTTTGATAGCTGCAATCTTTACCACGGGAAGTTGAGCTTCATTGTAGGCGGTAAAGTCTATTGATAACTGCGCGTTAGCAATCTTACTATGAGTGATATTGAGGGTTAATACTTCTGCTTTAGTTGTGACAATCTCTCCCGGCTCACCAGGTTGTCCGTCAGTTCCATCTTTGCCATCGCTACAACCTAAGGTGGTTAGCGCTATAGCAGCTGATAGTGCAAGGTAGCTAAATCTACGTGCACTATTGGGTTTTATGCTCATCATCTTTGTTATCTCAATTGGTTTGAGGCTAATTGTTTTTGTTGCGGCCTGATGGTGCATTAAGGCGCTAAATAGCGATGTGAGCTGCGCTCTAATTGAGCTTGTTTTAGCTTTTTTAGGGGACTTTTTAGAAAAAATCAGGGATTTTCAGCATTGGGTATCATCCCAGTTACTCGCTTTAGCTCGCCATGATGACTACGATTGAGGACAAATGAAGTAAGCTAGTGGTCAGGCTATGACCCCATAGGGCATAATAAGCCCATTAGTCCTCAATAGAACTCAAAGCCGTGACAGCCATTTTTTTCAACTCTCAATATCCAACATTAGAAGCTATCTGTGAGCGCTGGGAGCTGACCTTTGATAAAGAGGCGGTATTTGAGCTGGTTTTTGAAAACAATACCCTGACTTTGAATAAACGTGATGAACCTAAGTTAAAAGGCATCAGTGTGGATTTTATTTCCGGTGCTGTCGCTCATCGACGTAAATTTGGTGGTGGACGTGGCCAGTCAATAGCCAAGGCGGTGGGTCTTAAGCAAGGTGTGAACCCCACAGTGGTCGATGGTACTGCTGGTCTTGGTCGTGATGCTTTTGTGCTAGCAAGCCTTGGTTGTAAAGTCACAATGGTGGAGCGTCACCCTGTGGTTGCTGCACTACTTGAAGATGGCTTGCGCCGTGCCTATGAAAGTGAAGAGATAGGCGATTGGATGCGCGAGCGTATGCAGCTCGTCCACGGCTCGAGTTTAGACGCTGTTGCTGAGCTTGGTGAAGAGGCCGATGTGGTCTATCTCGATCCTATGTATCCACACAAATCTAAATCAGCATTGGTAAAGAAAGAGATGCGGGTATTTCAGACGTTAGTCGGTGCCGATCTTGATGCCGACGGACTGCTTGCGCCAGCCATGGCTTTGGCCACTAAGCGTGTGGTGGTAAAGCGCCCTGATTATGCTGAAGATCTTGACGGCGTAAAACCTTCTATGGTCATTGCAACCAAGAAAAACCGTTTTGATGTTTACGTTAAAGCGTCAATGACGAGTTAAAGCTTATGCGGCTAGGCGTAAAGCGCCCTCAGTTAACGACACTGAAGACTTAGACGGCGTAAAACCAAGCATGGTCATTGCAACCAAGAAAAATCGTTTTGATGTATATGTTAAAGCGTCAATGATCAGCTAGATTTTCTATGGTGTCGCAAGCAATAACAATCGCTGTAGTGCCTATATTAGGGCCGGAACAGACCTACGACGGCAACGAGAAGCAGTGAAAAGGTCACCATAAGAATGAAGTTAAATATCAGCATTGATTGTCCCTCCTAGATGATTTGAAAAAGGGGCAGGTTAGTGCTCTAACCTACTGAATATATTCTACGGTATGACTATTAAACAGGGCTGAATTACAGCCCTGCTTTGTGATCAGAATTTAGAACTCTCTGAGAGGGGAAGTGTAAGTTTTACAAGTTAAAATTACATCACCTCAGCTCAATATCGCTGCTAGATAAAGTGACTTAAAAATAGTGTATGTACTCAACCGCTACTCGATAGAGGGTATCGTCAAATCCAATAAGATCCAGCTCATAATCTCGGCTGATATATTGTGTCATAAAGTGCAGTAGATTGTTTTCATCTGCCAGAGGGGTAACGACGCCGAAGGTAAGACGGTCTACCGTATAGAACTGCCCCTCATCATAGGCCCATAGTCCATCGAAGCGACTGACTTTAGCCGTTAACTGTACACCGCTATGTGCGAAGGTATAGGCGTTACTCCACTCAACAAAGTAACCGAGGCCTGCACGATTTAGCACATCTTCACCGTGCCCCATCTCTTCTCTAGGCCAATCATCATCCTTCTCCTCTTCGCTATATGCTAAGCCTAAAGTGAGGCCGAGATCGTAATGATTGGTGTCTGTAAAGCGACTGTTTAAACTTAGCCCTGCTACAGCTAGTTGCTCAAACTCTTCAAGCTGTTGGCTGTTATAGTGGCCTTCATAGCGACCATGGAAGCTGATTAGGTACTCTTGAGTATCACCAAAACTGGCAAAAGGGCGCTGATAGTTGATTTTGAGATCGGCAGAATCTCGATACCTATCTTCATCATACATTTCAGAGTCGCGCTCATAATAGTAAGTACCGCGTGCTCTAAAGTAGTTTTTGTCTAACTGGTAAGTATTGTTGTAACGCAGATCATCCCAGATAAAGGAGAGGCCTCCACCTCGCGACATGGCACTAGACTCTGAATCAGGGTAAGACTCTAATCCTGCTAAAACAGAGAGTGCAAAAGGGCCTTGCTGGGTGTTAGCAAGAGCTTGAGTCGCAACAGGTAGACACGCTGCTGCAACGACTAGCGTGACTAGGTTTCGCTTTATATTCATTTCGGCCCTGAAAATGTTAATCTGAGGTATGTTTATGCTCGAGATATTAACATTTTTCACAGGGGAAAAACTACGCGGCTTGTGGCAACTTACCTTGTACTGTTGAGATCCCTAAACTTGCCTCTATGTCTCTAACGCTTTGCTGAACCTCTTCGCCGATAACCTCGCTCTGCATTGAAGTCGATTGAGCTTGGTCTTTTAGCTGTACCATAGCTTGGACAAATTCATCGAGGTGGTTCACTTGCTGTAGCGCATTGACAGACCCTTGCTTAGCCGTTACAGCCATATCACTGGCTTGAGCTTGCACAGACAGCGCAACCTGAGAAAGGCTATGGGCCCGTTGCTTTTGGGTTTCTGTTGCTTGCTCTATCCCTGTCATACTCACTTCTAGGGCCGAATTAGCTTGGGTTAATTGAGTCAGGATCTCCATGATCTCTTTAAGAGATGCTTGTGTGCGGTGAGATAAGCTTCTCACCTCATCTGCGACAACAGCAAAGCCTCGTCCCTGTTCTCCCGCTCTGGCAGCCTCAATCGCGGCATTGAGTGCTAGTAGGTTAGTCTGCTCTGCAATATTACCGATGACATCAATGATCTTTGATACATCTGCAACTGAGGTTGTCAGGCTAGAAAGAGAGTGATGTGATTGGATGACGGCTTGTCGAGTTTCCTCAGTGGCAGTGAGTACCGCTTCCGCTTCTACTTGGCTAGATTGCATCTGCAACATGGTTTGCTCAGCACTTTTCTCGACAAGCGCGGATGTGCTGCTAACTTCATGGGCTAAATTTCTAATTTCAGATGTTTGTGACTGGGCTTTACTGGCTACAGTTTGAGTTTCCTCTGTGCTTTGGGTTATCTCAGATATTCTGCTAACGAGCATAGAGAGAGAATTAGATACTTGAGTGATCTGCTGGCGCTGCGCTTCATCTTCCTCTTCAAATCTAAGTAGCAGCTGGTTGAAATGACCTGCTATCTGGCCAGTTTCACAGCGCCTTTGAATTTCAAGTTGCTCACGATTATTGGATTCACTGAGCTTCTGAAAAGCATGATTTAAGCGCTTTAGAGGAGATACCACTCTTTGTTGCTGTAACAATAGGTAGATGACTGCAAATAGGGCGAGTACAGATACAACGGTATAGAGTGCAAGTTGTAACTCTTGCTTGAGCAACTGATTCTTATCTGCTTGGGTGGTATTTAATGTGAGTAGGGCTAATTCAACTTCAGCGATAGATTGCTGCAGGTCATCCTGAATGGATTGGTTTTCTTTTAACAATGCATGGGTGTTGGTAATTTCTCTGCTGTATCTTTGGCTGAGACTCAGTAGCTCAGAGCGATAGTTTTCGCCCAGTTCGAGTACCTCCTCTTCTGCACCGCCAAGGGCAAACTCATCCTCCTCTACGACTTGGTATATCCCGATAAGTGGCAGCGCGTCGAGTTGGTTATGCCAATCAGCTAGCTCGATTAGTGTTGACTCGAGAAATGCTTGTAGCCGCTGATCTTTACCTATGAGATAACCTTGGGTTAACTGAGAAAGTTGATACACCATAGGGGGTAGTTGACGTGTAAGCCTTAGGTAAGTGTTGGCCAGTGAGCCGTTCTCTGCTTGACCTTGTTCGGCATAGTCAGCCAGCCGACGGTTATTGTCGAGCATCTCGGATTCTGCATGAGCAAGTAGTTGCCTAGGGTTACCTGCCAGTTTCCCTGCCGCACGGTAATCTGTGTCTAGTCGGTAAATAAAGGTATTTAATAGTTGTTGAAGCTCGGCTGAGTCAAACTCTTCAGCTTGGGTAAGCTGAGCTTCAATCTGTTCGAGCTTACCTTTAGCTATCTCTAGCTTACTGGCATCTCCGCTCGTGAGATAGCTATCTAGCTCTCGCCTTATCTCAACAAGGAATGTTTGCTGTAGTGTCTGCAGTTCAGCGGTTTGAGATTCGATCTCTTGGCGTTGATTATTGCTCCAGATCACTACCGCAGCAAGTATTCCCGCAAGCAGCAATAGGGTAGCCGACGCAGAAAGAGAGAGAGTTGATATTTTCATAGATATCACACAGACACATTATTTACCGCAAGGATATGGCGTTTAGATTAATGTGTTATGACGTTAGTGTGACGCTAATATGACAGCTTTTAAATTGAGTAACCTTTGATTAGGGTGAGCTAGCTACTACTCAAGTGGCAACCAAACCTGTGCCTGCAAGCCGCCAGCAACCCGGTTGGTCAGTATGACTTCACCCTGATGTCGGTCAACAATTCGCTTAATGATGGCGAGTCCTAAGCCTGAGCCGACACTGCCTCGAGCTGAGTCGCCCTGGGTGAATGGCTGGAATAGATTTGGTATCTCAGATTCAGGTATTCCAGGGCCATTATCTTCAACGCTGAAGCCTACTCGCTGCCCATCAAAGTGAGAGCTAAGCCTGACCCAGCCATTGCCATAACGAAAGGCGTTTTCGACCAAGTTACTCAAGATCCGCTTAATGGCAATGCTTTGTATTGGAATTAGGGGGCACTCGTTAAGGACGACCTCTATCTCTCCATCACGATTTGATTCAGCTTGCGCGACATCTTCAATCAGGTAATTGATCTGCTCCTGCTCGCGAATACTCTCCTGATCTTGACGTATGTAGGCGATAAACTGATTGATGATGGCATCCATATCTTCGATATCATGGACGATACCCTCTTTAAGGTATTCATCTTCAGCCACCATCATCTCTGACGCTAAGCGGATACGAGTTAAGGGAGTACGCAGATCGTGGGAGATCCCTGCCATAAGTAGTGCTCTGTCTTGCTCTAACTGCTTCATGCCATGTGACATCTGGTTAAAGGCATTCGTCACCTCAACGATCTCTGTTGAACCGCTAGAGGGAAGAGGCTCTGGGTAGTCGCCCATAGAGACTGAGATTGCCGCCTTCTGCAGTCGCCGTAACGGCCTATTTTGCTGCCGTGCGAACCACCAACCGCCAGCCACACTCAAGGCGCCGATCACCATTAAATAAAGAGTGAGGGGAGATAAGTCATATTCATTGAAGCCTGTGAGTGGGACTTTTATCCAAATCGATGGGGCTTGAGGAGGTCTAATCCAGATCTCGAAATCTTCGCCCTGTGCGATTCTGACTTCCGCTTTGCCACCTAAGTGTTCTGACATCTGCGATGAGAGTAAGGTGTAATAGGTCGCTTGCTCTATGCCGGCTTCTCGAGCTTGTTTTTGATTGTAAACATGCATGCCATCATCGCGAACTTTGGCATTCAGCGCATCTACCATAGTCAGGTGCTCACGACCGACATCGACACCATCAACAAAAAGTAGCTTCACTTGACGTGCAATTAACTGGTTAATCTGTTGGTAGGTTGGCTGGATGAAATAGGCTGCGACAGAGAGGTAGGAAACGAGCTGATTGATCAGCAGTAAGCTGCCAATCAGCATCACTGTTTGGCTAAACGCACTGCGGGGTAATAACTTTTTCAGCCACTTCATGTAACTGGTCTACCCCTTAAGTTTGGCATGTAAAGCGAGTTCCGATATCAGCTGTTATCGACGCGATGCGCCATCAGGCACAAATACGTAACCGAGTCCCCATACCGTCTGAATATATCTCGGGTTAGCAGGGTCTTTCTCAATGAGGCGTCTTAAACGGGATACTTGCACATCGATAGAACGCTCTAGTGCTGAGTAATCACGTCCACGAGCTAAGTTCATCAGTTTGTCTCGAGAGAGGGGCTCCCGCGGGTGGCTGACAAGCACTTTAAGTACGGCAAATTCACCACTGGTCAAGGAGATTGCTTCATCATTATGATACATCTCGCGAGTCGCAAGATTAAGGGCAAACTCGCCAAAGGTGATCTCTTCTTCTTGCTGAGTTGGTGCGCCTGGTACATCTGGGCTCTGTCTACGCATCACAGCTTTGATGCGCGCTAATAGCTCACGAGGGTTGAATGGCTTAGGCAGGTAATCATCGGCGCCGAGCTCAAGTCCTATGATGCGGTCGACCTCATCACCTTTAGCGGTAAGCATCACAATAGGGATAGTACTACCAGTTTGGCGTAGTCGACGGCAAATAGAGAGTCCGTCTTCGCCAGGAAGCATCAGATCTAATACGATAAGGTGGAAGTTTTCACGCTCAAGTAGTCTATCCATCTGCTCTGCGTTAGCGGCACTACGAACCTGATAGCCTTGCTCCATAAGATAGCGTTCGAGTAAGGATCTGAGTCTCATATCATCATCGACGACGAGAATTTTAGAGGTTTCCTGTCCCATATTTATTATCCTTTTTCTCGGAACCCGATACTATTCGGTAGCCAACTGGCTGATATTGATATTCTTTATTTAGGCTAATATAGCCGCTTTAAACGTCCTATGACTAGAGGATTGTAGGTGAGATTATCCCTCTTATATAGTTAATATAGCAGTAGGGGTAAATAAGTGTTTGTATTGTATGCAAATAATGTGATTTTAGAGTGCTTTTTGAAATTGTAACCAAATTGATACGAGCAAAGTAAAATGGAAAATTACAGGCTTATATCCATTTGAAACTAGTAAAGTAGATGAGTTAAAAGTTAAATAGAATTAGACTCAGTATTATCACTCACCCTTTTACACACTTTTTTTGGATCTCCATCGACAATGAAAGCCATGTTAATCACTCGTAAGGGCTGGCAGGCCCTAGATAAAGAACTGAAATATCTTTGGAAGGAGTATCGTCCCCAGATCACTAAGAAGGTGCAGGAAGCTGCAGCACAAGGGGATCGCTCTGAAAATGCGGATTACACCTATAACAAGCGCTTATTACGTCAGATTGATGGCCGAGTGCGTTATCTCGTCAAGCGTGTGGAAGAGTTGCAGATTGTCGACTATTCGCCTCAGCAAGAGGGTAAGGTTTTCTTTGGCGCTTGGATTGAGCTTGAAAATGAAGCCGGTGAAGTTGTTCAATATCGTATCGTAGGTAAAGATGAGCTGGATACCAAGTTAGGCTATATCACTATCGACTCGCCCATGGCTCGCGCGCTTATCGGCAAACAAGTTGATGATGAAGTTGTGGTAAAAACCCCTTCGGGTGCCAAGGAGTGGTATGTGAATAAGATTCAATATAAAGCGTTTAATGATGAGTGAATTGAGCAAAGTAAGCTTAGATGAACAAGTGAGAGACCCTCAAGTCATTGATTGGGAAAGTATTGAGTTGCCTGCAACTTGGGCTGATGAGATCAATTTTAAAACTTGGACTAATGTAGGCAGGCTAAGGCGTTCAATTTTTAAGAAAGGCAATGGCAGAGCTGAGGTTCCTGAGCGGTTCCCATCTTCTCTTTTAGGGAAAAATGAGCTGCCTAAATACCTGCAACAAGAGTTTCATGGCATACCAAATGGTAATTTTTCCAATACCATTACACGTGGCTACATCAGTGCGTTCGATGCCACTATGCTTGGTAAAATGAAGTCGGTGAGAAAGGGAATCGCCTCTTGGTTTACCGAGTGCGATAGTGTTTTGGATATTGGCTGTGCTGGTGGGCAGATGGCCGCTGCAGTCAAAGCTGTTGGTGTTGATGATGTATGGGGGCTAGACCCTTCACCCTATTTACTCAAACATGCGGCGCACGCATATCCTGACATTAAATTTGTGCAGGGTTTATCTGAGCAGATGCAATTTAGCGATAAACGCTTCGATGGCATTACAGCCAGCTTTGTGTTTCATGAGATCCCCCCAAAATATATCGATATGGCCCTGAAAGAGTGCCACCGTGTGTTAGCTGATGATGGTCTACTCGCAATCTGTGAGCCCTCATTGATTCAGTTTAAAGGTCGCTGGATAGAGATGTTTAACCAGTATCAATTTGCAGGGATCTATTTTAAATGGTTGGCTAATCATGTTTATGAGCCATTTGTACCTGCTTGGCATAAGCAGAATATTCCCGACTTATTAAGTCGGCATGGTTTTGAAGTGTTAAGTAATCATAGAGGGATGCCAGAGCACACCCTATTAGCTCGAAAAATATAAGCAACTGAGCTGACTGTAAACTCTTTTCTCCAGCCTGTATGACTCTAGGGCTGGAACTATCACGCCAATGTTCACTAGCGTAAATCTAGCTTTCCATTTGCGGCCTTACTGCCATTTTATTGAAAATGATCTCGATCAAGATGCCAAAAGCTGATCCCCTCTAGGCTGCGTTCAATAATGTTAAGAAAAGGGTTGGGTTGTGGCTAAATCGATTAAAGATAATTTTGGTAATGAGTACTATAGTCGTCTGCCGCTACTGGGAGACAGCCTTGGTGAGTTGTTAGCTTTCTTTGGGGTAAAAAGAACCTATGGCGTGGGTGGTGACTTCGTTGCTAACCTTATAAATTCATTAGAGGGTCATCTTGAAGTATTGCCATCGAGTAATGAGATGCATGCGGGTTTTAGTGCCTGTGCTCAAGCTGAACTCAATCCACTCGGTGTATGCATGACAACCTATACAGTGGGGAGCTTACCCTGTGTTAGCGCCGCGGCATTAGCGAGAACAGAAGGGCTTCCAGTGGTATTTATCTCTGGCGCGCCTGGAGAGAATGAGATTAATAGTCATGCACTGCATCACAGTGTTCATCCCCATACTGCGTGGAATACCGATCTCGATGCCGCGTTAAACTCGTTTCGTGCCCTTGGAGTAAGAGCTGAGCGATTACAAGGCCAGCGTCATAGTGGTCAACCTAATGTTGCTGCAGAGCAATGTTTAGACCTACTGACATATGCATACCTTAATCGACAACCAGTATTCATTGAGATCCCTAGAGATCTGATAAGTCAGCCTACCCAATCTCTTAGCCTGCCAACGAGCTTGGCTCAGCTTACTCAAGGCCAGCAGTTGAACCTGAGCGGGGCAGAGTTAATTGCTAGCGATATTAAATCTAAACTTGCCGCTTCCACGGCGCCGCTGGTCTTTATTGGGGAGAAGCTAAGGCTTAATCAGCCTCTGCTAGAAAAGATTCTTAATATGTGCCGCAAGCAACAGCTCCCTTATGCGACCAGCTGGTTCGGTAAGGGGATGTTAGATGAGAGTGACCCCCTCTGTTTAGGCAGCTATAACGGCGCTTTCAGTGAACTTGATGGGAAAACTTACATCGAGTCGGTTGCTGATTATGTATTAGAGCTAGGTACAGCCATATCGCCAAGTGATACCAATAATGCCTTTAGTAGCCAGACACACCTTGTCGATAGTCATCCTAATAAAACGATGCTCAAAGGAACGGCTAAATGCGAGCTGGATATCTCTGTGGTTGTCGATAGCTTACTTACGTTAGCGGCTAAGCCTAAAAACAAATTATCAGAGACTTCCCATAATGAAAGCAATCTAGATATGACGAGTGTGATGCTCGGGTATCATAATTTAGCCTCAAGCATTAACTGTGCTCAACACCAGTTAGCTCAGCCCTATATTTTTGTTCCTGAGGTAGGTAGTGCGCTATTTGCGAGCTTTGAGCTAGATACCTTTGCGAGTGATATCAATCGAAGTTACCTAGCAAACCCGTGGTATGCGGCCATGGGGACGTGCTTACCCTATGCTAGAGCGATTGCCGATCAACTCGCTGAGGTGAAAAGTGAGCAGCCGATTTTAGTATTGACGGGGGATGGTGGGTTTAACTTTCAAGCTAATGAGTTAATTAACCTTCAAAAGCAAGCTGCCAACGTGACGATTATCTATATGCGCAACAATATCTTCCATTTAGGTAAAGCTGGAGATGCGCCTATCTATGCCTGTAATGACACAGGTTTTGAACCACGGTTATTGATTAAAGCCTATGGCGGGCATGGACACCTTTGTGAAACGACAGGGCAGCTTATGGATAGCTTAGTTGAATGTGCCCAGAGAGGCGGGCTGCATTTGATAGAGGTGCCTACCTCTACCGAGCCACAATTTCAGAGCGAAATCACTAAAAAGTTAAATTGCTACATAGGGTTTAGAAATGGTGATCCCGAAGCGACAGATCGCTGGCACATTCTCTGTGGAAAATAGTGCAGTTCTAGGCTGTTTAATATTCAACCTTCGGGAGCGCTGACAGTTTAACAGCCTCAAGTAAGTGATAGATCGCTTAAATGTCGTCGGAACACTCCGACGGCTTGATTAAACTGTGCAGCTTTCACATGCAAGCACACCTTTGCCTGTGTTATCTTGACCCTCACAAGATTCTTTCATTTCGGCGCGACACTACTTTTATGCAAATGACGCACAATATTGCCCAGATTATTGCTCAAGAACTCAATGTTCGTGAGCAGCAAGTAAGTTCAACTATCTCATTACTCGATGATGGTGCAACCGTCCCCTTTGTTGCTCGCTACCGTAAAGAGGCGACAGGCGGTTTAGATGACTCTCAGCTGCGTACATTAAACAGCAGACTGAGCTATTTGCGTGATTTGAATGATAGGCGAGATGTGATTGTCTCTAGCATTAAGACTCAAGGTAAGTTAACGCCTGAGCTAGAGCGCGCCTTATTTGATGCTGATAGCAAAACACTTTTAGAAGATCTATATCTTCCCTATAAGCCAAAGCGTCGGACTAAGGGACAGATTGCTATAGAGGCAGGCCTTGAGCCATTAGCTGATTATCTACTGGCTCATCGTGATGCCGATATTGAATTGGAAGCTGGCAAGTATGTTAAGGCTGATTCAGTTTACACCGATACAAAACTTGTGCTCGACGGCGCGCGCTTTATCTTGATGGAGCGCTTTGCTGAAGATGCTGCGTTATTGCAAAAGATCAGACAGCATTTAAGTCAGAGCTCAGTATTAGAAAGTCGCGTGGCTAAAGGGAAAGAGAAAGAGGGCGCAAAGTTTCGAGACTACTTTGAGCACACTGAAAAGCTCGCTAACGTTCCCTCACATCGTGCGCTTGCCATGCTTAGAGGCCGCAATGAGGGCATGTTAACGCTGAGTATGAATGCTGATCCTGATAATGAATCTAAGCTAGGTAGCTACTGTGAAGTCATCATCGCTGATCACCTGAAGTTTAAGTTTAGCAGCAGTGAAGTCGATCAGTGGCTTAAAACTGTGGTAACAGCAACTTGGCGAATCAAGATCGCATTGCAGATGGAGACTGAGTTTGTTGCCAAGATGCGTGAGCATGCAGAGTCTGAAGCAATTAATGTCTTTGCACGTAATCTTGGGGATCTGCTTATGGCGCCTCCAGCAGGTGCTAAAGCCACGCTAGGCTTAGATCCAGGTTTAAGAAGCGGTGTTAAGGTTGCGATTGTCAATAACACTGGCAAGCTGGTGGCTCACACGACTATATTCCCACATGCTCCACAAAATCAGTGGGATAAGTCGGTTCGTACTCTGGCTAATCTTGCCAAAATGCACAAGGTTGAGCTAGTGGCTGTTGGTAATGGGACAGCTTCAAGAGAGACTGATAAATTAGCTGGGGAGTTAATTGCGAGCGTCAAAGCTGAACTGCCTAGCTTAACTAAGATCATGGTGAGTGAGGCAGGAGCATCAGTGTATTCAGCTTCAGAGCTTGCTGCTAGTGAATTCCCAGATCTTGATGTTTCCATTCGTGGCGCAGTATCTATTGCACGCCGTCTACAGGACCCGCTTGCAGAACTCGTCAAGATTGAGCCTAAGTCAATTGGTGTAGGGCAATATCAACATGATGTGAGTCAGAGTCAATTGACCTTATCCCTCGAAGGGGTCATTGAGGACTGTGTGAATGGTGTGGGTGTCGATCTAAACATGGCATCGGCTCCCTTGTTAGCTCAAGTGGCTGGACTGAATAAGACGCTGGCACGTAATATCGTTAATTATCGTGACGAAAATGGTCAGTTTACTCAACGTAAACAGCTATTAAAGGTTGCTCGCCTTGGGCCAAAAGCTTACGAGCAAGCCGCTGGTTTCCTGCGTATTCTTAATGGCGATAATCCTCTCGATGCATCCTCTGTTCACCCTGAAGCGTATACATTGGTTGAGTCGATTGCTAAAGCCAAAGGTGAGACGGTTGAGGCATTACTGGGTAACAGTGATTTACTCGCGAGTTTAACGGCGGCTGAATTTATCACTGATAAATTTGGTTTGCCTACCGTGACTGATATCTTGAGCGAACTCGATAAGCCTGGTCGTGACCCACGTGGTGAGTTTAAGACCGCTAAGTTTAAAGAGGGAGTCGAAAAGGTTAGTGACCTTAAAGCCGATATGATTCTCGAGGGTGTCGTCACCAATGTGACTAACTTCGGTGCATTTGTCGATGTTGGTGTACATCAAGATGGCTTAGTCCATATCTCCTCATTAACTGATAAGTTTGTTAGCGATCCGCATACCGTCGTCAAGGCGGGTGATGTGGTTAAAGTGAAGGTGATGGAGGTCGATGTTGAGCGTAAGCGTATTGGTCTCTCTATGCGCCTCGATGAAAAAGCTGGTGATAAACCCGCACCAAGAACTAAGCCGAATTCACACTCAGCTGGTAAGCCAAATCAGCAGAGGAAACCACAACATAAGTCTCAACCCAAGCAGACTGCAAATGCGGCTATGGGTAATGCCTTTGCTGATGCATTCGCAAAATTGAAAAAATAATAGTGTAGATATTGGCTTTTAGCCTTGGATTAAATGTCGGAAGAGCTATCTCTTTCGACATTTTTTTTACCCTGTGAGTTATACCCTATCGTTGGGGGAGTTACACTTATTGCATTTGCGTTTAAGTTTTGTGAATTAAAGGTGAACTTGTTTGTTTGCTCCTTGTCCTATCTTGTAGCTAAAGCTCCATAGAGAGTGAAAGCTAAAGGAGACTCTTTTTAATCAGCGATGTAATTTGCTGAAATGAGCGTCATAGCGCATGGACCACTCCATACATCTAAGCAAGCTGCCTCTGGATAACATTATGGATTTAAATTTCTTGTAAAATTTAGGTGCCATATGGCTTCTCGTTTCTATTTTTTGGGTCCCTTTAGATCCATTTTATTTTTCTGTTTAATTGCGTTAACTCTAGTCACTGTCAGCCGAATCGGTTTAGGTATATGGCAAGCTGATCGTGTTGTAGCCGTTGATGGTTGGTCTCACTTGTTGCTACAAGGACTAAGAGTCGACATAGCGTCTCTTTGTTGGTTGTGGGGCGTCGCCGCATTAGGCACTGCGTTGTTTTCTGGTGATCATCCTATTGGCAGAAGTTGGAATAAACTGCTACGTGTCTGGCTGACCTTAGGTCTGTGGTTAATTGTATTTTTAGAGGTCTCATCCCCCTCTTTCATCGAAGAATATGGCATCCGTCCAAATCGTCTCTATATCGAATATCTTATCTATCCTAAAGAAGTGCTATCTATGCTGTGGGGAGGCCGAAAACTTGAGGTGATACTGGGTTTAGTGGTCAGCGCCGCGACACTCTTTGGTGGCTGGAAGCTCAGTGGCTACTTGCTACGGGATTTAATCTACCCTAGATGGTACTGGCGACCTGCTATTGCAGTGTTGGTGATAGTTGTTACTTTAGGCGGCGCTAGATCGAGTTTAGGGCATCGTCCTCTTAACCCCGCTTTAGTGGCTTTTACCGATGATCCATTAGTTAACTCTCTCGTTGTTAACTCATCATACTCACTGTTTTTTGCGATTAAGCAGATGGGAGGCGAGGCTAATGCGGCTAAAATTTATGGCCGCATGGATGAGCAGTTAATCATTGATACCATACGTAAAGAGAGTGGCCGTAGCCCTGAAGCCTTCTTATCTGAACAAGCGCCAAGTGTTTCGTTTAATGCGGCAAGTTACCAAGGTAAGCCTAAAAACTTAGTGATAATTTTACAAGAAAGTTTAGGGGCGCGATTTGTAGGTGGCTTGGGCGGTTTACCGCTAACCCCAAATATTGATGAGTTATCTAAAGAGGGCTGGTCGTTTGAAAATCTGTACGCAACGGGCACACGTTCGGTTAGAGGTATCGAAGCGATAACCACTGGATTTACACCGACTCCCGCACGCTCTGTGGTAAAACTGGGTAAGAGTCAGCATGGGTTCTTTACGATTGCTGAGCTATTAAAGAGTCATGGTTATGAGACTCAGTTTGTCTATGGCGGTGAGAGCCACTTCGACAATATGAAAAGCTTTTTCCTTGGTAATGGCTTCAGTAATATTGTTGATGAAAATGATTATAAGGACCCATCCTTTACAGCTTCATGGGGTGTGTCTGATGAAGACTTGTTGCGCCGTGCTCATCAGGAGTTTGAGCAGTTTAATCAAGAGGCGAAACCGTTTTTTAGCTTAGTGTTTAGCTCCAGTAATCACGACCCTTATGAATTTCCCGATGATAAAGTTGAGCTTTATGAGCAGCCAAAGCAGACCGTAAATAATGCAGTCAAGTATGCAGATTACGCCGTTGGAGAGTTCTTTAAATTGGCTAAAAACTCTAGCTACTGGGATGATACCCTATTTCTTATTGTTGCCGACCATGACAGCCGTGTTGGGGGCGCCAGCCTAGTACCTATCTCTCGATTTAGGATCCCTGGCATTATCTTAGGTGGCGGAGTTGAGCCAAAAACAGATGAGCGTGTTGTGAGTCAAATCGATATGGCGCCAACTTTATTGTCTATGATTGGTGTATCTGATTACTATCCAATGTTAGGGCAAGATTTAACTCAAGTGAGTGATGATTGGCCTGGACGTGCCTTAATGCAGTATGACAAGAACATGGCTTATATGCGCGGGGATGATGTTGTTGTTCTGCAACCTGAGCGTGAGGCTGCAGGTTTTAAATATGATTTCACCTCTGAGACACTAACCGCTAAACCTCAAGATGATGAGATGAAACAAGCTGCATTAGCTTGGGCACTTTGGGGAAGTATGGCATATCAAAAAGGAAGTTTTCGCTCGCTATCTTCAGAGGAGATGCTTGCTATAAACAGGGATAAAGATATTGAGCAGCAACTTGCTCAAGAGGATGCTATTAACTTACCTGTTGAGGCCGTAACACCTTTGCGGCTTTAGATGTAGGCTGAGATGGCCGGCTGAGCTTGAGGTTGAGATTGATGTTGGTAGTAACTATTAATATGCAATGAAACCGCGTGGTAAAACTCAGCTGGCTGATTGTTTAATACGTTGTCAGACTCTACTGGCTGTTTGCTATTAATGGCTTGCATCACAACGCGAATATCGCGTCTATTGAGTGCTGGCTGGCCTCTTAGGGGGTCTCTAGCAACGACAAGTTGCTGTGGCTTTTCTGATTCCTTTTGCTGTCTATCTTCCTGTTGCTGTTGACCATGACCTTGCTGTTTACCTTGCAGGCGTTCATTGAGTTTAGCTTGATTCTCAGCCTGTTCAGCTGTGCGCTCATGTTGCGGGTTAAAAGCTCGCTCTTCATGTCCTTTAGTGGACTCTTGAGGGGGAATAACAGGAGGTCGTTGCTGACTTTCTACACGCGCAGCATCAGTAGCGGCGTTAGTCGTCGCTATAGGTACTTGCGGATAGTTGGTCACCACTAACATAGGCAGATCCTTAACTGTTATGGTTAAATAATAAACAAAAACAGCTCAAAGATAAAGCTATGTTAGTTAATGAAATGGTTAACTAGTGATTTCTTCTATCCAGGTCACAAAAGCAGCTAAAAACTCCTCTTGGTGAGAGAAAAATGGCGCATGGGAAGCCTTTGCTAGCAAGGTGTCTTGATAGAGTTGCTCTCGCTTAGGCATTAAAGGCGGGACGCGGCGGGGGACGAGCCCATCTAAGCGCCCCCAAATTCTCAGCCATGGCTGCTCAATGTTGACTATCTCATCTCTAAGATCCACCTCTTCGAGCATCTTTAGTCCTTGTATTAAGGCATTAGAATCTGGAAGTGGCTTAGCAAGCACTAAGTTTCTTAAGCGCTTAATATCCTCTTTGGCCGTAACACTCCCCATAGCCTGAATAGCAAGAAATCGCTCTATGGTTTGGGCTAAATCTTTATCTAGAGATTGGCCAAATTGAGCCAGTACCTGTGGTGGGATCCCTGGCCATTTCTCCGCTTCTCTAGCCATAAAGCAGGGAGATGAAGCGATAGTGACAAGTCCTTTTAGCTTCAGAGGCTGTTGAAGGGCAGCTTTGGTTGCCAATAACCCGCCCAGTGACCATCCGACCCAAATTGCGCCATCGGGTAGCTGAGAAAGTAGTAACTCAAGCCAGCTATCAATATTGCCATCGGCTGCAGGGCTGTTACCGAATCCGGGCAGGTCTACGTAGTGGACCCTATACTCAGATAGAGCTGTGTGCAGCGGGGTAAAAACTGCACTATTCATTCCCCAACCATGAAGCATGACAATCTCTTGAGCACCTAAAGGCCCGATAGACTCAATAGCTAGTTGTAACTGACTCAAGGTAAAACCTCTAATGGACAATAGATGAAGGCAACACTGTTAACGCAACTTAAAAAAACGCTAACCTTGTGGGCCAAGGGGGCAGTAACTAGTGTTATCAGTTTAGTGGGGACAAGTTTACCTAATCGCTGTTTGATGTGCCATCAAAGCATGCTGTTACCAGATTCAGGTATATGCCCAGCCTGTTTATCATCGACTATTTATCAACAAGCTGTTTGTTTAGGTTGTGGTAGGGGGATGCAGGTTCAAGCAAGGTATTGTGGCTCATGTGTAACTAAAAGCCCTCTGTTGGTCATTGCTCCTTGTAGTTACCATCAAGGTTTAGGACGATGGGTTGGGGCAATCAAATATCAGGGGCAGTTGGCTGGTTTAGAGGTGCTTTCAAGGGCGCTTATTGAGCGAGTTTGGGAGTTGGAATCTGCAGGGATATTAGTATTACCACAAGTGTTAGTGCCTGTCCCCCTCCATAGCAAACGGCTTAGAAAGCGTGGTTTTAACCAAGCTTGGCTAATTGCCGTTGCGATAGGTAAGCAGCTTAATATTCCTGTATCAAGTTTAGGTTTAGAGAGGTGTGTAGATACTAAGCCTCAAGCCGAGCTAACGGGAAAGCAGCGCAGAAGTAATCTAAGTAATGCCTTTACGCTAGAGGGGGAGTTAGCTTATCAGCGTATTGCACTCATCGATGATGTTGTTACAACTGGCACGACAGCAACTGAGATCGCATCTCTGTTTGAAGCGAAACATGTTCATGTTCAAGTCTGGTGTTTAGCCAGAGCCGAGGCGCCAGGTTTATTGGATTAGATTGTAGAGCGCCGAGGTGCTAGGTTCTAGCACCTCGGAGTTCATCAGTTAGTCCATTGCAGGTACGAAGTAGAGTGCATTAGCGTATACCTTTTCTGAACCTATCCATATGTTACGGAACATCAGGTTATCAGTCAGTGCGACAATGGCACCTTTACCTCTACGCTCCAAGGCGATTGCTGGGCTATTGGAGAAGCTGCGTTGGTATTCTTTCGCGAGGTAACCACTGAGCAAAGGTTCATCGGCATATTTTGCCGCCACGGTGAATGGGGTTGAGCTAGTGGTTAAGCCAAGGGCTTTATTTTTTAATATAGCTAGCCTGTTTCCAGCTAAGCCGAAGTTAACTGGGCTAGTTTCATCAAGTGTAAGCTCAACAATTGCACCACCAATTGATTGTCGTGCCGCGAGTTTATCTTTATCCCCATAACTTAAGCCTGTGGTATCGAAAAGTTGTTTATAAAAGCGTGATCCCTTGATGTCACTCTTAAGGACATTATTCTTATTTAGCCAAATTAACGCCCCTTTTTGAGCAATAATGGTGCCGCCATCACTAGTAAATTGCCCTAACTTTCTCGCAAACTTCTCATCTAGAGGGGAGTAGCTGCCATCAGCCATTATTACATGAGTATATTGAGCAAGCTTGACCCGAGCGAGGTGGCCAGTATCGATAAGCGTGGTTGGTATCTTTAGTTTACGGTCTAAGTAGTACCATAGCTCACCGACTTCTGAAGCATCAGTGCCTCTACCTGTAATGAGTAATGGTTTTATCGGTTTTATAGTATGAAAACTAGGGCTGCCGAGGTCGATGCCCTTAACGGATGCGCTCGTGAAGACGGAGTGCATACTGAGTGGATATTGTTTGGCAAGCTCAGAGACTCTATCCATGACATCGCTAGGGGAGTGTCCTGCTTGCTTTAGTGGGATCTGTAAGCTTCCTGCGGGAAAATATATCGTTTCATCTTGAATCATACTTGCAAAGGATTTATCGGAAAATTTGACCCTAATACCAGATTGGAGTAATGCCTGTAATACAGGTGCAGCCATATCTTGTTGCCAGTCGATGACAATGGCTACGGCATCTTTGTTTGGAGTAAACTTAGGATTTTTAGGGGCTTGAAGAGATAACACATCGATATCGAGTTTACTGTTTCTGATCATGTTCAGGTTATAAGCATGCTCTAAGTTCCAGCTAGATACATCATAAAAAGTGGGGTCGGTAAACTCAGTGCTGTTATCAAACATTGCCATCAATAGGCTTTTTTGCGGTTGATTTAACGGGATAAATAGACTGCTGTTGGCGTGAAAATCCGTATCGCTCTGGCGTACATCTTTAGTCAGATAATAAAACGTTATCTGATGCTGCTTAAGCAGTTTACTGAGATCTTGCATACGGCCTAAGTTTCCTGAAGCACCAAGCAGGTAACCTGTTTGACGGCCACGCTTAAGGCTCTTGTCTCTCTGCTGATAAAAGTCAGTCTGATATTCAATAAGCTCTTTTTTAAGCGCTAGGCTCCCTTTTAGGCTTGAGATTGAGGTATTAAACTGATTAATAATAGAATCGCTGAACCTTATCTCCCCGTTTTTGGTCATCTGCACTTGGCCTCTAGTGCTTGCTTGCTCAAAAAGAACACCCACAGAGCCATTGATATCAGGGTAAGTTGAGCCTTTGCCATAATAAAAGTCATCAAACAATTCACGACTGAAGTAACTCTGTTTAGTTTCATCTAAAGCTTGGCGGTGAAACTGAGCTAATTTTTCGGTTAGCTCTTGATTGGCTTGTGGGGTTGCAGGGTTGGTTCGAGATGGTACCCCAGGCTGAAAGAAGTAACTTTGGTCCCGCCCCATTTCGTGAAAGTCACCCACATAATGAGGTTGCCAACGGTGAAAGAGTGCCACTCTGCCTCGGGATTCTGGGTGCCTTAAGAAGAGCCAGTCTCGATTGAGATCGGCAAAATAATGATTGGTTCTGCCATTGGGCCAGTTTTGCCTGTGTTCTAGGTGATTACTATCATTAACCTCTGTGTGGCCGCGGTAATTATTGGTCCAAGTAGAGAATCTATCTAGGCCATCAGGGTTCTGGCTCGGCGTGATCAGTACCACAGCTTCATTAAGTAGAGTCTCAACCCAAGGCTCTTTACTGCTACTTAGGTAGTAGCTTAATGCCAAGGCTGCATGGGCTCCACTGGCCTCATCACCATGAATTGAATAAGCCAACCAAATGATTAGTGGCCCAGTTTGATCTTTTCCTGATTTAACCTTTTGTCGCTGTGACAGGAGTGTAGCAAGGTTAGCTTGGTTGCTAGGTGAGGTGATGATAGCTGTAAGCTGTTGTCTTGATTCATGGCTTTGGCCACTCATTTCAAGGCTAACTTTGCTGCTCTGTGAATCAAGGTGTTTGAGATAGTAATTTACTTGATCATGTCTCAAGTGCCACTGACCTAAGGGGTAACCTAAAAATGCTTCTGGGGAGGTGATCTCAATGTCTAGGTTTGAATTTGAGATCCAGCTCACTGTTTGTGTTTTTGCTGCCACCTGGGACATAAAGAGGAGGTTCGAACTGACAATAGCAGTAACAAGCAAGCAAATACGCAACATAAATAGTGTTCTTTATTCTTGTAATATAAGGTTAAATTAGCAGCTGTAACCCATTATAGCCATTGTTTTTAGATAGACAAATCGGCTGGGTGAATGGATCTTTTTCGGCTCTATAATTGATATGGTGAATCTAAAAATTTCAAAGCAATTTACAAAGGGACTACAAAGCTACCCCTAGTAGGAGTATCATAAGCCAATATCTCACTAAACTAGTCAAGTTTTCCAGACGGAGCAAGTCTTAATGATCACCATTTCCGATGCAGCTCAGGCGCATTTTGTAACCTTGTTAGCAGACCAGCCTGAAGGAACTCATATCCGTGTATTTGTAATTAGCCCTGGCACAGCTACGGCTGAGTGTGGTGTTTCTTACTGTCCACCAGATGCAGTAGAAGCCGATGATACTGAATTGCCATTTAATGGTTTTAGTGCCATGGTCGATGAGAAAAGCGTTCCCTTTTTAGAGGATGCAACGATTGATTATGTTACAGATCAACTTGGTTCACAGCTGACGCTTAAAGCGCCAAATGCCAAAATGAGAAAAGTATCAAAAGATGCGCCTCTGGCAGAACGAATTGAGTATGTGATTCAATCAGAGATCAACCCACAGCTAGCAAGCCACGGTGGTAACATCATGCTCGTAGAGATCGATGCCGCTGGCATTGCAGTGCTACAGTTTGGTGGTGGTTGTAACGGTTGTTCTATGGTTGATGTAACGCTAAAAGACGGTATTGAAAAGCAATTACTTGAGATGTTCCCAGGTGAATTAACAGGTGTGAAAGATATTACCGAGCACCAAGCGGGTGAGCATTCATACCAGTAATTGGTGCTTCTAGATTCCGGGGCTAAACACCTTAGATGATCGGATGTTAGATTAAGAAAAAGCGAGTTGGTTATTAGCCTACTCGCTTTTTTTTATGCTTAAAATGCCTCATCTCTTAGCTTGTATCGGTAATGTAGAGTCAAGGTCAAGCTTCTTGCCAGCATAAAAGCGCTCATCGCAGCCCAAAGTGCATGATTGCCACTGCTTTGAAAAACAAACCATACTGGGAAAAATATGCCAAAGGTGGAAATTATCATACTATTACGCATAACTTTTCCTTTGGCTGCACCAATATAGACACCATCAAAAAGGTAAGAACCGAAAGAAAGGAGCGGAAGTAAAACAATCCAAAACAGGTAGCTCCCAGCAACGGCTCTTACCTCTTCAATATTAGTTAGCATCTCAATAATACTGTTACCTGCGAAAGCAAAAATCAGAGTGAATAAGATTGCCGATATGGCAGACCAGAGCCAGGCTAGCATTACCGTATCCCGCATCAAGGCTTTATTCTTCTGCCCGTATGCTCTACCTACCTCAGCTTCTGCATAATAGGCGATACCATCTAGCGCGTAGCTGATGAGTAGCAGTAGGTTGAGCAGCACGGCGTTTGCCGCAACAGTATTATCACCAAGACTCGCACCATGAAAGGTCATAAATACGAAACAGAGTTGTAAGCATAAGCTTCGGATGAATATGTCTGCATTTAAACTCAATAATTTGCGATAGCTATTTAAGCTCAGGCTTTGACGCAATTTTTGAAAGTTAAAGTCCCCCACCTTTTTCACTTGGATATAAACCATGGTCAGTGCGACGATAAATCCGGATATATCGGCAAATACAGAGGCTAATGCAGCGCCCTTAACACCCCAGCCTAATCCGAGTACAAACAGCAGATCTAAGGCGATATTGGCTAAATTGGCTACGATTAATTGCCACATTGCTGCTTTGGGCTGTTGTCTACCCAGAAGCCAACCTAATAGCGCTAAGTTAAGTAATGCAAAGGGGGTTGACCAGATCCTAATTTGAAAATATTCACGAGTATATTGCTGTACTTCATGGCTCGCATCGGTAAGCGAGAGGGCGAGATTGAGTATTGGCAGTTGCAGAATGACTGCGCTTAACCCTAAAATAACCGCTAAACTACCTGCTTGTAATAGCAATTTATACTGTGCTTGGGTATCTCCAGCGCCATAGGATTGGGCTACAAGCCCTGTGGTCGCCATACGAAGAAACCCAAGCATCCATAGAATTAGGGTGATAAGCGTTGACCCTACCGCTACCCCACCTAGGTAGTAGGCATTGCTTAAATGCCCAACTACTGCAGTGTCTACCAGACCAAGTAAAGGCACGGTGATATTTGACAATATCATAGGTAAAGCAAGTGCAAGTAACTGTCTATTTTTCTGTTTGTTTCGGATTAATTCGACAGGGGTCATATCATCTCAGAGGTTAAATTTATGCTTAAGAATGTATCGCTTATCGCGCTTATATTATTTACTTTTATTGTCTGGCCTTTACATGCCCAAGCCGCAGTGATTTTACAGTATCACCATGTTTCTGAAGATACACCTGCTATCACAAGTGTGACTCCAGCTCAGTTTAAAGAGCAGATGCAGTATATCGCCGATAATGATTTTGTAGTTACACCTCTGTCTCAGCTTGTTGAAGCAATAAGAGACAAGCGCCCGATTGCAGAGAATACGATAGTGATCACTTTTGACGATGGCTATAAGAGTATTGCAAGAACAGCGCACCCGATCTTAAAGGAATATGGTTTTCCCTACACACTATTTGTTTCTGTTGAGCCTATTAAAGCTAAGTATAGCGAGATGATGAGCTGGAGTGAGTTAATCAACCTCTCTAAAGAGGGAGCTGAAATTGCCAACCACAGTTGGGACCATGAACATTTAATTCGCAGATTGGATGGTGAGACAAAAGCCCAGTGGTTGACTCGAATTGAAGCTAATATCCTAAATACCGAGGCAGCGATTGCCGAGGCCACAGGACAAAATCACAAGATGTTGGCTTACCCTTACGGTGAATACAACCAAGATATCGAGCTGATGTTGCAGCAACATGGTTTTGTTGGCCTAGGTCAGCAATCTGGAGCCGCTGGTCTGCACTCCCCTTTAACAGCCTTGCCCCGTTTTCCTGTCGCGGGTGTTTATGCCGAGCTTTCTAGCTTAAAAGTGAAGATGCATAGTTTAAATATGCCTGTGTTATCAATGACGCCAAAGAACCCTGAATTAAAAGATGGTAACTGGCGCCCAGAGCTTAAAGTTACATTGGATATGAGTGATATCTACCCGCATCAGATGATGTGTTTTATTCAAGGGCAGGGGGCAAAGAAGCCCCTTTGGTTGAGTGAGAATGAGTTTTCTGTGAGAGCAGAATTAGATCTGCCTGCGGGGCGTTCTCGTTATAACTGTACTGCGCCTAGTAAGACGCAGTCTGGCTACTACTGGTTTTCGCAGGCGTGGGTACGACCTAAAAATGATGGCAGTTGGATAAAAGAATAGAACCTAGAATTGAGGTTCTAGGTTCTAGGTTCTAAGCAATAAGAAGTTAGCTGGCTTTACTATTCTCTGTTTTTAACAGAAAGAGCAGCTTTTGGGGGATCTTATCTAAGTGCATCTGTTCATGGTGGGCATTAAGCTCAACAGCAGCACCTGGCATTCCCCAAACAACTGAGCTTGCCTCATCTTGCGCTAAGGTATACGAACCTTTGTTCTTCATATTGAGTAAGCCTTTAGCACCATCTTTACCCATGCCAGTGAGAATCACACCTATGGTTGATTTAGCGGCGCATTCGACCACACTATTGAAAAGTACATCGACAGAGGGCTTATGCCGATTGACAGGTTCGGTATCTAACAGCTTGGTAAAGAGATTACTTCCTTTGCGCTCGATAATCATATGCGCACTTCCTGGGGCTAGATAGGCTGTACCAGCTTTAAGTCGCTCACCTCCCTGAGCCTCGATGACTTCCATCGCACAATTGCTATTTAATCGTTTCGCGAAAGAGGCGCTAAAGGCCGCTGGAATATGTTGCGCGATCACAATTGGAGGCGTATTAGCAGGTAGTTGGGTGAGCACACTTTGGATGGCTTCTGTGCCTCCGGTAGAGGCACCGATAGCGATCAACCTGTTACTGAACATCTCACCGGTTAAAGGGGGTTTAGCTGCTATCGGTGCTGCTGTTGATCTTGGTCGAACCTTGCTCTTGTATGCCAGCCTAACCTTATCAATAAGCTCTTGTTTATAACCCATAAGTTGATTGGTTAGATCTGATTTTGGTTTAGATATAAAATCGACAGCACCAATCGAGAGAGCCTCCAAAGTTACAGCTGCGCCTTTTTCAGTCAGTGTGGATACCATAACGACTGGCATAGGCCTGAGTTTCATGATGTTTCTTAAAAATGCGATACCGTCCATTTTTGGCATTTCGATATCTAAGGTTAAAACATCTGGATTAAGTTTCTTGATTAAATCTCGTGCTTCATAGGGATCTTCGGCTGTGGCGACGACTTTTATATCGTCGGCGTCATTTAATAGGTGGCTAAGCAGTTGCCTTACCAAAGGTGAATCATCGATCACTAATACGCTAATCATAGTTTCGTCCTTGTTTGTCTATCTAGCTTAATCATATTTTTAAAAGCTTAAGCGTATTAACTGGTTAACAGAGGGCTGCCTTGTTCCTCTCTGTGTGTAACTTATTGTGATTACCCCGTAGAGGTTGATACATAGTTTGTCCTATAAGCTCGAACTCATCGGATATATTGGTCAGAGTTTCACTGTGGCCAATAAATAGTAGGCCATCAGGGGCTAGTAATTGTCGGAATCTGGCGATAATTTTTGCTTTGGTTTCATTATCAAAATAGATTAAGACATTACGGCAAAAGATAAGATCGAATTGTCCAGTCATTGGCCAGTGTTGTAGCAAATTTAACTGTTTGAAGTGGATCATCTTTTGGATGCTCTGCTTCATCTGAATACCTGATTCAGTCGTTTTGATATATTTGTCCCTGTAACGCTGTGGTAGGCCGGTAATACTCTCCTCTGAGTAGCAGCCCTTTGATGCTTTATTGAGAACATTAGTATCAAGATCTGTCGCTAATATTTTTAAGTCCCACTCGGCCCCCGCAAAGTGGTCAGCTAAAGTCATAGCAATACTGTAAGGCTCTTCGCCAGTTGAACAAGCAGAGGACCATACACGTAAGCGCTTATCTCGTCTTCTTCTCCAAAGAGGTGTAACTTGCTTCTCAAGGTAATCAAAGTGATGCTCTTCTCTAAAAAAAGCAGTTAGATTAGTGGTTAATGCATTAACAAAATTCATTAACTCGCTAGGTTCACTCTTAACTCTTTGGCAATATTGAGAAAAACTTTTTAAACCCAGTTGTCGCAGACGTCTGCTTAACCTGGAATAGACCATATGTTTTTTTCTTGCGGGAAGAACAATTCCGGTCTCCTCATAAGCAAGACTTTGAATAAAATCAAAGTCTGCTTGTGTCATAGAAAACTCCTTTTCATCTATGATCTCCAATCTCTACTCCTTAAGCTTGATTGATATTCCACACAAAGTATGACGGTATAATCCTCATCTGTGAGTTGGTACATGGGCCAAGTATTGATTATTTTCAATATATTGGCCCCTCACGGTCTTGTTTCATTATTCAAAAATCAGATGCTGATTATCGGCTCGCTGTTAAAACTCATTCCACTCCTCTTTGCTGATGCTTAGGTTGCCATGACTGTCGCCGGAAACTAATGCAAGAGGTGCAGATTCCATGCCTGAGCTCTGTTGCTCATTAGCTTGGAAGAAACCTAACTGGGTCTTCATATTTCTCGCTTGATCTGCCATCGCCTCACCTGCGGCTGAGACCTCCTCTACCAGAGCTGCATTTTGTTGAGTCATCTCATCCATCTGTGAGATGGCCTTATTAACCTCTTGAATACCTGAGGACTGTTGATCGGAGGCTACGCTAATCTGACTAATCATATCGGCCACTTTAGTAACGGCTTGTACGATATCTTCTAAGGTTGAACCTGACTGATTTACCAGCTCGGTACCGTCGGTTACCTTGCCAACACTGTCGCGAATCAGCTCCTTAATCTCCTTCGCTGCGCCCGCACTTCGCTGAGCAAGATTACGTACTTCACCCGCTACGACCGCAAAGCCTCGACCTTGTTCGCCTGCTCTTGCTGCTTCTACTGCGGCATTGAGTGCTAACAGGTTTGTTTGGAAAGCAATTTCATCAATCACACCTATGATGTCAGAAATTCGCTTACTGGAGTCATTGATCGCTTCCATGGCGGTAACTGCTTGTTCAACCACCTTGCCACCATGTTCAGCCTTGGTATTCGCTTCTTGAGCAAGCTCGTTGGCGAGTGTGGCATTTTGAGCGCTTTGAGTCACAGTGGCTGTCATCTCTTCCATGCTAGATGCCGTCTCTTCTAGCGATGCTGCTTGCTCTTCGGTGCGTTGACTGAGATCAGCATTACCTTGAGCAATCTCTTCAGCTCCAGAGGTCACAGTGTTGGCTGATTCATTAATGCCGCCGAGTACGTCGGTTAGCTTAGTAACGGTTGCATTGGCATCTGTTTGTAGTTTGCCAAATTGTCCCTCATATTCACCATTAATTTGACGAGTAAGGTCGCCCTTAGCTAAGCCATCGAACATGTTGACCACATCTGAGATTACGTTATCAGCAATGCCCACTAAGCGGTTAAGGCCGTTAGATAGGTTGAGGAAGAAGCCCTCTTTATTTTGTACTTCAATACGATTACTCAAATCACCAGCCGCTGCAGCAGAGATGATGGTATCAATCTCATGTTCGATAGCGACCTCAGCTGTGCGATCTGTCCACTCAACAACTGTACCTATACGCTCGCCGTTATCATCATTAATTGGGTTGGCTACAACCTTAAAGGTGCGACCACCGACGGATAACTGACTAGAGTATGTCGATGACAGAGATTTAAGCAGTCCACGCTGGTGGGCCGGATTTTTATGGAAGTCATCAATATTCACCCCGATAAGATTATTAGCATCGAAGTTTGGTAGATCTTTCACTATGTCAGATTGGGCGGTTCTGAACATGTCATTAACCGCGCTATTCATGTAGATAATATTGAGATCGTTATCTGCCACCATGGTATTGGCTGAGACATTATCCAGTGCCTGCTTGATGCGGGAGTTCTCAGAGGAGAGGCGGAGCTCTTCGCGCTCTTTGGCCAGTTTTGCAGTGACATCTTGCCATTCAACTACAGTACCTGTGCGCTCACCACTATCAAATACTGGGGTGGCAATGAGATTGAAGGTCAAGCCTGATACTTCAATACTGGTTTCATAAGTGGTGGTTAATTGGTCGAGCATATTACGTTGATGAGACGGTTTTTTATGGAAAATATCGATATTAGTGCCAATCAGACTCTTCACATCGAAGCGACTGAGGCTCTGCTGCAATGTCTTCTCGTTCTCGCTTAGCATGGTATTGAGCGAGTCATTGAGGTAGATGATGTTGTAATCAGCGTCAGCCATCATCACATTAGCCATACACACATCTAAAGCTTGCTTGATGCGACCTGTGTCAGCGGCTTGCTGCTTCTCCTCTTTCTCACGAGCAAGTTTAGCGGTGACATCTTGCCATTCGACCACAGTACCTGTGCGCTGGCCGTTATCAAATACAGGTGTTGCGATAAGGTCAAAGGTTAACCCTGAGACCTCAATGTTAGTTTCATAGGTGCTAGTGAGTTTATCTAACATGCCCCTTTGATGCGCTGGGTTTTTATGGAATATATCGATATTGCTACCCATTAAGGTCTTCATATCAAATTTTGATAAACTTTGTTGCAGCGTTTTCTCATTCTCGCTAAGCATCTCATCGAGTGACTCATTGAGATAAATGATGTTGTAATCAGCGTCAGCCATCATCACATTAGCCTTACACACATCTAAAGCCTGCTTGATACGGCCCGTTTCGGCGGCTTGCAGCTGCTCCTCTTTCTCACGAGCAAGCTTAGCTGTAACGTCTTGCCACTCGACCACAGTACCTGTGCGCTGACCATTTTCAAATACAGGGGTCGCGATAAGATCGAAGGTTAACCCTGATACTTCAATGCTGGTTGCATAGGTGCTAGTAAGCTTATCTAACATGCCTCTTTGATGTGCAGGATTTTTATGGAAGATATCGATATTGCTGCCCATTAGCGTGCTCATATCGAATTTACTCAGATTTTGCTGCAAGGTGCGTTCATTCTCTGTGAGCATTTCATTGAGTGACTCATTGAAATAGATGATGTTGTAATCAGCATCCGCCATCATCACATTAGCCTTACAGACATCAAGTGCTTGCTTGATACGACCTGTCTCTGCGGCTTGTTGTTTGTCATCCTGTGCCTTAGAAAGCTTCTCGGTAATATCTTCCCACTCAACAACAGTGCCGGTGCGTACACCTTCGTTAAAAATAGGGTTAGCAATTAGGCTAAAGTTAAGTCCTGCAACTTCTATAGTCGTCTCATATGTACTCGTCAACCCTTCCAGCATGCGTCGCTGATGTGATGGATTTTTATGGAATATATCAATGTTCTGCCCAACTAGTTTCTTCACGTCGAAGCTGACTAGAGCAGTTTTCAATGCTTGCTCATTATTGGTCAGCATCTCGTTAACTGAGTCGTTAAGGTAAGTGATATTGTGCTCAGCATCAGCCATCATGACATTGGCATTACAGATATCTAATGCTTTTAGAGAGGTTTCATCCTGTTGACGCTTTTGATAAAGCTCATCTAATCGGCTCGTGAGTAACTCCCAGCCTGGTAAAGATAGGTTTGAGAAGCTAGGGGCTTCATTCTTAACCAAGGCATTGCTGATTTCGCTAAGGGCTTGGTTAAACAGTTTGTTGATTTGATTGAATTTCACAACGCCTGCAGCGAAGAGTACGATAGCGAGAATTTGGGTCGCTGCTATCCAGCTTCCCGATTGTCCTGAAAATGTTAACCCCAATGCAATTACGCTAACCACCAATCCGGCAACTGGTAAGCTGTTTACATTAGATGAGTTGGAGTGTTGTGCTTCCATTCGTGTGTCCTCGTTTTACCCGTTTATGCATTAACGGCTTGCTGCGGAGCATCAAGCGTATTGATTAAGTTTGAAAGTTGTTCGGCTTCAGGTAACACTTCACTGCCGAGTAACTTGTTGATATCGAGCAAGATGACCATCTTCTCGCCCACATTGGTCAAGCCTTTAATAAAGGTGAGGTCTGTTTCTTTGCCAAAGTCTGGTGCATCACGTACGTCATCATGATTGACGCTAAATACATCTGAGACGGCATCAACTACTATGCCGATGACTTTATGCTCGTTTTCGAAAGCGACTTTAACGACTATGACTACTGTGGTAGCACCGTAATCTAAGGTTTCAATACCGAAGCGTTGGCGTAGATCTATGATAGGAACTATGGTGCCTCTTAGATTTATTACGCCTTTGACATGGCTTGGCGAGTTAGGGATCACTGTGGTCGACTCCCAACCACGTATCTCCTGCACTGAAAGTATATCGACGCCATACTCTTCGTTGGCCATGATGAAGGTGAGATATTGCTGTCCGTCCTCATCATTTACTTGTTTAATTCCCTGTTCATGCTGGGGCTGTGTATTTTGAATTTGCTCTGTCATCTCGTCAGGCTCCATCTTCCATAATCTGTTGTGCTCACGGATATCTACTGCATTTATGTTTAATTAAGCGGCGTGTTCTTTCATATTGGTGATGCCTGCAAGGCTCACTAGACCGGTAATGTCTATGATTAGTGCAACGGTGCCATCTCCTAATATAGTTGCGCCAGACACACCGGGAACCTTGTTGTAGTTATCTTCAAGGCTCTTGATCACCACTTGCTGCTGAGAAAGAAGCTCATCGACTAACAGGCCTACTTTCTCGTTATTAGAATCGACCACCATCACTAGGCCATCTTTGATCTCACTGGCATCAGCTTTATGGCCAAATTCATTAAAGACCTTAATCACTGGCAGGTACTCATCTCTTAGCCTGATCAGCTCATGACCATCGCTGAGACGATTGATTCTCTCGGGTTCGACTTGCAGAGATTCGTGGATTGAAACCAAAGGCACCACATAAGTATGATTACCGACTCTAACGAGTTGACCATCTAAAATAGCTAAGGTGAGCGGGAGTCTAATAGTGAAGCGACTGCCTTTATCTTGGGTAGATTTAAGCTCTATGGTGCCGTTTAGCTCATTGATATTTCGTCTAACCACATCCATACCTACGCCGCGACCGGAAAGGTCTGAGACGGCATCTGCAGTTGAAAATCCTGGCTTGAAAATAAGCTGGTGAATGGCTTCATCACTGAGTTCTTCATTTTCAGTAACCAGTCCTTTCTCTTTTGCTTTAGTGAGAATGCGATCTGTATCTAATCCAGCACCATCATCAATGATCTCTATGATGATACTCCCCCCCTGATGGAAGGCGTTAAGTGTGATAGTGCCCTCTTCAGATTTCCCCTTAGCTAGACGAATATCTGGAGTTTCAAGGCCATGATCTAACGAGTTGCGCACCAAGTGCACCATAGGGTCAACAATCTTTTCCATGACTGTTTTGTCTAGCTCTGTATCTTCTCCTTTTAGGACAAGGTTAACTTTCTTATCGAGCTGTTGACCAATATCTCTGACCAGTCTTGGAAAACGGTTAAAGGCAAAGCTGATAGGTAGCATACGGATCTGCATAACACTTTCTTGAAGATCTCGGGTGTGTGTGGCGAGTTGCTCTAAGCCTTGCTTTAGTGAGATAAGGGACTCTTCATTTATCTCCTCTTGCTGGCCTATCTGACCTAACATAGCTTGGGTGATGACCAACTCACCAACCATGTTTATCAGTAGATCTATCTTGTCTATGCTGACGCGAATCGAGCTACTTTCTGGCGATTTTGTTTGCGGGACGGCTTTAGGTTTTGCGAGCTCGTTATTTGAGTTTGTGCTAACTGCGGCTAATGCATCATTGTCTGCAGTTGTGGCTTGAGCTGTTTGGTTTTCAGTTTCATCAAGTGAGCTTGGTGCTGAGCTCTCATTGTCATCACTACTCACAGGCTGAGGGCTAACCTCTTCAGATGAGTAATTGATGGTGCACTCATCTTCAACCCATTCAAATACCTCTTTAAGACGGGGTAACGCTTGATCAGTGACTAATGTGAGTTGCCAATTGAGATAGCAAGCCTCGGGGTCCATATCCTCAAAATCTGGCGACTCATTCTCACATAATTTGACATCAAGCTCGCCTATTTGTCTGAGCTCATTAAACATTAGATAAGGATCATTACCGCAACGAAGAATATCTGACCCTGCTTGAAAATCGATTGTCCAACATAGCTGACTTGGCGTAGCCTCTTCTGGTGTCTCGGCTGCTACATCAGCTTCACTCTGCTCTGAATCTTGATTGCCCGCTTCAAGCGCGGCATTAAATTGCTTTTCAAGATGAGCTAATTGCGGATCGTCAAAGTCTACTTTTCGCATTAAGGCATCGAACATATTGCGAAGTAGATCGACTGAGAGCAGCAACATATCTTGATGAGCACTGGTCATCTGCCGGCGGCCGTCACGGATCTCATCGAGTAGTGTTTCGAGTAGGTGGGTGTAGTTTGCTACTTGAGTGAAACCAAACGTTGCACTGCCTCCCTTGATGGAATGAGCAGCACGGAAAATGGTGTTGATTGCTTCATCGTCGGGAGTTTTGACGTCTAGGTTCAGGAGTTCAGATTCCATAGCGTCTAAACCCTCTAGACTCTCCTCAAAGAACACCTGACTAAATTGGCTGAGATCGATTTCCATATTAAATATCCGTTAGATCCATCTGATGATTTAGATTGTCTTAACCAAGCACCTTACGTACGGTTGCTAGTAATTGGTCTGGATTGAATGGCTTTACTATCCAGCCTGTAGCTCCCGCGGAGCGGCCCTCCTGTTTTTTTTCTGTGCCAGACTCTGTTGTTAGCATTAGCAAAGGGGTGAATTTGTAGCTTGGTAGGGTGCGCAAGTTACGAATAAGGGTTAATCCGTCCATGATTGGCATGTTCACATCTGAGATAACCAAGTCATACTCGCCCTTTTGAGCAACCTTTAGTGCCTCGTCACCGTTGGAGGCTTCTGTTACATCGAAGCCCGCCGTTTTCAAAGTGAATCCGACCATTTGGCGCATAGAAGCAGAGTCATCGACCGCAAGTATTTTTTTCATAGGATTACCTCCTCATTGAGATCGGCTTGTAACTCTGGGGTTGCGAGTTCAGAAATTGTGATCCCCAGGTTTTCTAAATCAGTTCTAAGTTCTGGCTGGCAGTCTAGCCAGTCAACGTTGAGAGAACGGGCTTTGCATGTTTGGGAAAATAGATAAAGGAGCTGTGCCCCGGCGGTGTCGACTCGAGTGAGTTGGCTCGCATCAATATGTAACTGCTCATCATGAGTGAGTAGTTCTGAAAGTTGCGTGAATATAGGTTGAATATTTCGAATGGTTAGTTCCGAATCCAATTTAATTGTTTGTTCCGACATTTAATTTTCCTTTGGATAGCTTTCCTCATCCCTGCAAGATCAAAAGATAGTCGGCAAATAGCAGTATTTCCTCTTTTCCTGTTACTTTTTTTTGATTAATTAATAGGACTAGTATCCAGCCAGTATAAACAAGGCTAGCTATTTAGTTAGAATCTTCCTTTTTGTCAAATCCCAGTGCATGCATCTGTTTTTAATGGGAAATTTAGTTTGTTGCTGAGAGGGTGATAGATGAGGAGAGGCTTATTGATTTCTATGTTACAGATTGTTTGTTTTGCTAGCGTAATTGATGTAAGTGTTTATAACAGCCCTCATAAATTAAGTCATTTACGAGGGCGTTTAACTACTGGTAATAGCTAATAATTTTATTGACGTCAGCGATGAGGTTGTTGTTTGTGATTTGTGGAAGCTTACCGGGTGATGATGATTTAGGCTTTATAATTGCTACCTTCTGGCCTGAAGGGGATATCAGCGCCATTGCAGCACTATGATCGACTTGATAGTCCTCACCGTCACCAATCATGGCATAGACAAAACCAAGATCTCTAGTGAGAGGAAAGAGCTGTGCATGATCACCTGTAACTGCAGTAAATTGAGGGTTAAAAAAATTCATATAGCTCAGAAGCTTATCTTGAGTATCTCTTTGAGGGTCAACAGAGAGAAAGATAACTTGCACTTCTGAGTGATTTTGCAGTTCAGGGTAGGCTGATGTTAGCTTGCCCATAGTGGTCGGACACACATCGGGGCAAGATGTATAGCCGATAAAAAACAGACTCCACTTGTTGGCTAATTGAGCGTTGGTGAACTGGTTCCCATGTTGATCCGTTAGTGAAAATGGGGCAAGTGGCTTTGCTTTTGGAAAGATAAAGCTGGTGGACAGTGATAGCGTATGATCCTGCTTGCTTATTATGGTGTCTTGCTTAGCCTGCTTAAGTTGAATGGCAGTGAAGCCACCTAAACCTAAGATGACTAGCCCCATTAAGATAGTTACCACAAGTGTTATAGGCTTGGTCATCTTAAATTCCTATGTATGATGAATTATCTATCTAGGGCTAAACCCAAAGGTAGTGATCAACAAGTAATATGATAAATAACAACATCAAATGGTAAATTGAGAATCGAAAGACCTGCATTGCCAGTCCTGGTTTATCTTGGTATTTAAGCTCCCACGATTTATAGATAAATCCACAGCTAAGCAGTGTTGAGCCAATAAGGTAGATAGGGCCACACATACCGACAATAACAGGAAGCAAGCAAGCGATGGCGAGTAAAACGGTATAGAGCAAGATACAGGTTTTAGTGAATTCAGTACCATGCGTTACTGGCAGCATAGGAATATCAACTTTGGCATATTCTGCTTTCCTATGAATCGCTAATGCCCAGAAGTGAGGTGGTGTCCAGGTGAAAATGATAATAACAAGCAGCAGGGCATGACCATGAAACTCACCAGTTATTGATGTCCAGCCAAGTAATGGAGGCATAGCTCCCGCAAGCCCACCGACGACTATATTTTGTGGCGTTGCACGTTTTAGGTAAGCCGTGTAAACCACTGCATAGCCTAATAAACTGGCAAAGGTGAGCCAGGCTGTGAGTTCATTGACTAGCGTATAGAGAAGTACGAAACCTAATGTGGCCAAACTTACTGAAAAAATTAGGGCTTTGATAATAGAGACTCGGCCTTTCGGTAAGGGGCGGTTATAGGTGCGAGCCATCAGGCCATCGATTCTACGATCGATGAGGTGATTGAATGCAGCAGCTGCCCCCGCCATCATACCAATACCAATTAGCCCCACAATCAAGGGTTGCAAGGGCACGCTTCCCGGCACGGCTAAACACATACCAACCAGAACTGTTAACAGCATGAGTGCGACTACTTTGGGCTTAGTCATCTCATAATATGCACGCCACTGTAGTGGCTTATTTTGCTCCTTGGTACTGGAGGCTGGAATGGAAAGTGATTTTGCCATGCTGTTCCCTCGCTTAGGCTTAAAGCCTTTAAATTATAGTTTTTATATTATCTGTTTGATTAGTCTTAAGCTTTTCGCCACAGGGCGTAATTAATGAATACCATAGTGAGCAACAGCATTGCCGCACCAGCATTGTGTGATACCGCAATACCTAGTGGTAGATGTAGTACGACATTACTGATCCCCAGCGATATCTGTAGTACCAGCAGCAAGCTCAACACAACTGCTGATCTCTTTAAGCAGCTAGACTGAGATTGAGTAAAGAGCTTATAAGCTAACCAAATCAGCATAACCGCTGTCACGATAGCACCGAGTCTGTGGGTAACATGTATGGTCATGCGAGAGGGATAATCGAGAACGCCAAACTCATAGGTCTCATGATCCCCCTGAAATGGGTTAAAGGCTTGAACTAAATTAAGATTATTGGTCCAATCCCCTTCGCAGATAGGCAGAGAGGTACAAGCAAGTGCTGCATAATTCGAGGAGGTCCAGCCACCGAGTATAATCTGTAGCACTAATATTCCTAAACAAGCCAGTGCCAGTGGCGCAAGTTGTCGCGCGTAGCTATCACCACCGGGAATTCGTAACGGCTTAGTTCTTAGGTAGAGCAGTAGCAATAGCGATATCAATGCAAAGCCACCGATGAGGTGTGACATAACTACGATTGGCATCAGTTTCATCGTGACGGTCCACATGCCTAGCGCGGCTTGGAATACGATTAATGCTGCTATAAACATAGGTAGTTTTTTTGGCGCATCAGCTTTGCGTAAGCACATGATTAAGATGACTAGCACCATTAACCCTAAGGTGCCGGCAATATAACGATGGATCATCTCAAGCCAGGCTTTTTCTGCTTCTACCGTGTGTTCTGGAAAGGCATCTTTAGCTGCTGTGAGCTCGTGGCTTGCACTCGGGACTTTTAGCATGCCATAGCACCCCGGCCAATCTGGGCAACCAAGCCCCGCATCAGAAAGGCGTGTGTAGGCCCCCATCAATATCACACAAAGGGTGAAAACTAACGTCACTTTAAGAAGAGGTTTGATATCCATTAACCAATCCTCGACAGTTTAAGCATCTTTCTAAGGTCGGCCACTATCGACTTTCCCTGCATGATTTGTGCTTGATGACTTGTGGTGATTGGGTAGCTCATGACCATGCTGCCTAATGGATCAACGATGACAAACTTTTGGTCTTTAAGTAGCTGACTGAGTGCAGCTGTAGGGGTTGCAGTGACAAAGTCGAATGAGGCCAGTGCTGAAATATCACTGTTTTGATCAAGCATGATAATAGTATGGACCCGGTCCTGATTTCGGCCTAATGCGATATGACTTTGTTGCAAAATATACAGTCTATCTAGGCAACTATTATCGCAAACTGCCGGGAGCTGATATAACAGTTGCCACTCTTTAGGTTGAGGGTTGGTCATATCTAGGCTTGGGTAGCTTATTCCTACATCAAGTAGTTCACCCTTGTTGGTTGCGCCGCCATTATACAGCCCAAAGCTCAAAATCAGCTTGGCTGCGATAACTGGTACAGCAAAGGCCAGTAGTAGTAATAGCAGCGTTTTTTTGCCGTTCTTTTTGGGGGAGTTCATTCTATCTCCTCTGTATTATTTGGGTATCACGTTACCTTTGTGGCTGCACCACCTCATTGAGCTTGTGTCAGCCTGCATTACCATTACAGCTATGCAAAACGATTGGTAATCGTGAACAACTTAATATCAGTGCACCCCGGAACGGCTAGGACGCATATTTTCTAACCTACATGGTCTATTCTGGGTTAGCAATAGCGATGTTGGTATAAAGTTAAATTACTTATCTTATTGTTTTAGTTTGCGAAAAAGCAAATAAAGCATAATGAATCCAAACACGCCTGCCATGCTAAACCATTGAACCGCATAGCCTTGATGCTTCTGGGCTGACAAGGGGATGGGTTGCCAAGGGTGTGGCAGGGTGTCGTTAGGTAGATTACTTGGCTGCAATACGCTACTGGCGAGTGGGTGATCTATTAACAGTGACAGTTGCTCAAGGTTGAGGTTTTGAATGCGTTTAGGCCACCCCGATTCAGCCATTAATTGAGAGCTCATTGGGTTGCTCTCTTTTTGATATACCCGACCTTTAAGCTCCAGAGGCTGATTAACGGGTTCGATACTTGGCAGCACTGCGCGGTCATACTCTCCAGCAACAAACCCAAGCTCTACGAGCAGCCAAGGTTGAGTCGGGCTGATTTCAAAAACCTGATAAGCTAAATATCCAACTTGTCTATCGAGTACTTGGTTATCAAGTAAAAAAATGTGCTGCATAGCAGGTGTAGCTTGAGTGGTTAGTCTAAAACCAGTGGGGTTTTCAGTTTTAGGCAGTGCTAGTAATTGTGAATAATCGAATTCCGCACTTGCTTGACGTTCACTAAGAGCTGCTTGCCATTGTTGCTTTTGCTCGCCACGTTCGAGCTGCCAAAAACCTAGCTTGACCAAAATTGAAAACACTATCACAGTAGAAAGCACAATAAAAAACCATGCGGCCGCCCCACGGACTCGAGGAATCATAATGAACGCACTATTTGTTTTTAAACTGGTTTTAGTACTGCTACTACTATTCATACTTGTTAACTTAGCGCGAGCCTTGTTTGTGATGGTTAAGGGTGAAAATAAAGTCCCGATGAGCCAGTTTTTAGGTCGCCGAGTACTCTTTTCGGTATTGGTGGTTATGTTGTTGCTACTCGCTTTAGGGGCTGGGATTATCACGCCTAACCCCAGGCCCTATTAATGCATTATTTTGTTTTATCTATAGTACGTAGACGAAGATAAACAGACATAGCCATACCACATCAACGAAGTGCCAATACCAACTACCTGCTTGAAAGGCAAAATGCTGTTTAGGGGTGAAATGCCCCTTAAGCACTCGCATGAACAATACGATAAGAAACACGGTTCCTAAGGTAACGTGCATACCGTGAAAACCTGTGAGTAAGAAGAAGGTATTGCCGTAAATCCCTGACTCAAGCGTTAGCCCCATTTCAGTATAGGCGTGTACATATTCCTCTACCTGCAGGAACAGGAATCCAATGCCTAACAGAATTGTAAGCCCCAGCCATAGGGTCAATGCTTTGCGCTTATCTTTCTCTAAGCCGACATGTGCAAAATGCAATGTAACTGAAGAGGTAAGTAGAATTAGCGTGTTATAGAGTGGTAATCCGGTCCAACCCATCGCTTCGGTTGTAGTGCCATCTGGTGTGGTGACTAATGGCCAAACGGCTTCAAATGTTGGCCAAAGTACCTCATGAGTCATGGCATTATTTGATGCACCACCTAGCCAAGGTATGGCGATCATACGGGCGTAAAATAGCGCGCCAAAAAAGGCCGCAAAGAACATCACTTCTGAAAAGATAAACCAGCTCATACCTTGTCTAAATGAACGATCCATCTGCTTGGAGTACAGTCCAGCCATTGATTCTGCAATCACTGTTCTAAACCAGCCAAAAATCATAAAAATGATAATGGCGATACCCGCTAACAGAATATAACCGCCGATGCCGCCTTCTGTGTTCAATTCAGAGACATAGCTACCAGCACCAAAGGCGATGAGGAATAGACCTATGGCACCAATAATCGGCCAAGCGCTTTGGGCGGGTACGTAATAAGGTTCGTGCTTAATTGTCATCTTGTGGCTCCTTGCTCTTCATTATCGACAGCGGCAATAATCGGCCCGGCACGCGGTGCTAGCACTTTAAAAGGGTGATATAACGTGTTCATCTTGCGGCTCCTTACTCTGCAACATTGTCGACATAGCCTTTGTCTGTGATGTTGTAGAGGGTGTAAGAGAGGGTCAAGGTTGAAATGGAATCCGGTAATTCAGGGTCCACATAAAAGATGAGTGGTAGATCTGCACTGGCAGTAGGTTTGAGCACTTGCTGATTAAAACAAAAGCACTCAGTTTTATTAAAGTAGGCGGCGCCTAACCCTGGAGAGACCGACGGTATTGCTTGGCCGACAATATGTTCTGCCGACAAATTCTTAGCAACAAAGTGAGTTCGTATTAACTCGCCTGGGTGCACCTGCATGGTATTCATTTCCGGTTTAAATTCCCAAGGCATATCGCTTTGTATTTGGGACATAAACTCAACGGTTACCGTTCTACTTGTATCTACCGTGATGGGCTTATAAACACTGGCAGTACTTTGAGTCTTGCCATTAATACCTAAAGTGTCGCAAAGCACATCATATAAAGGTACCAGAGCAAATCCAAAGCCAAACATACCGACAGCGCCAAGAATGAGCATGCCTATAAGTTTACGATTAGATTTTCCCTGGACCTGTTTCATCTTTATTTCACCTCTGGTGGTGTTGTAAACGAGTGGTAAGGTGCTGGACTTGGAATGGTCCATTCGAGTCCTTCTGAACCTTCCCAAGGTTTAGCTGGGGCTTTTTCACCCCCACGAATACACTTGAGTACCACCGCTAAAAAGATAAATTGTGATAGTCCAAAGGCAAAGCCGCCGATAGATACAATTTGGTTTACGTCAGCAAACTGAATCGCATAATCAGGAATACGGCGAGGCATACCTGCTAAACCAAGGAAATGCATAGGGAAAAACAATACATTTACTGAGATAACAGAACACCAAAAATGCCAACGGCCCAGCGTTTCGCTATACATATTCCCGGTCCATTTTGGCAGCCAATAATAAGCAGCCGCCATAATGGAGAATATTGCGCCAGTCACCAGTACATAGTGGAAGTGGGCTACCACAAAGTATGTATCGTGATACTGGAAATCGGCTGGAGTAATCGCCAACATTAGGCCTGAAAAGCCCCCGATGGTGAAGAGTATGATAAACGCGACGGCAAATAGCATTGGCGTTTCAAAGCTGATTGAGCCACGCCACATCGTCGCAACCCAGTTAAACACCTTCACCCCAGTCGGCACCGCAATCAACATGGTGCAATACATAAAGAAGAGTTCGGCAAACACCGGCATCCCCGTGGTAAACATGTGATGTGCCCACACCAAAAACGACAGTACAGCGATACTCGCGGTGGCGTAAACCATAGAAGCATAGCCAAACAAAGGCTTACGACTGAATGCTGGTACGATTGCAGAGATAATGCCGAAAGAGGGTAAGATCATGATGTAAACCTCAGGGTGACCGAAGAACCAGAATATATGCTGGAACATCACAGGGTCGCCACCACCTGCCGCATCAAAAAACGCGGTACCGAAGTATTTATCCGTTAGCACCATAGTCACCGTGCCAGCAAGCACCGGCATCACCGCTATCAATAGGAAGGCGGTAATTAACCAGGTCCAGACAAATAACGGCAACTTCATCCACGTCATGCCGGGGGCACGCATATTGACAATGGTCACCACGACGTTAATCGCGCCCATAATCGAACTTATGCCCATAATGTGCACGGAAAAAACGAATAAAGCTGTGCTGTCCGGGCTATATGTCGTCGATAGCGGCGCGTAGAAAGTCCAACCAAAGTTAGGTCCGCCACCTTCCATGAACAGTGAACTCAGTAAAATCACAAAAGCAAAAGGTAGGATCCAAAAGCTCCAGTTATTCATTCGAGGCAGTGCCATATCTGGCGCACCAATCATCATAGGGATCAACCAGTTTGCCAGACCTGTAAAGGCGGGCATAACGGCGCCGAACACCATAACAAGACCATGTACTGTGGTCATTTGGTTAAAAAAGTTAGGTTCGACTAACTGTAGGCCCGGCTGAAATAGCTCAGCGCGAATAACCATAGCCATTGCGCCACCAGTCAGGAACATGATGAAGCTAAACCATAAGTACAGGGTTCCAATATCTTTGTGGTTGGTAGTTAATATCCAACGCATAATGCCTTTCGGAGCACCATGATGATGGTCATCATGGTGATCGTCGTGAGCGACAGGTGAATCTTGAGTAATTGTGCTCATTTTTATCCCCTACTTTCCGTGACCAACAACGTCAGAAGCTTGAATGGCATCACCAGAGTTATTTCCCCAAGCATTACGCTCATAAGTCACCACTGCAGCAAGCTGTTGCGGTGTTAACTGAGAGTAGAATGCCTGCATTGCCGTGCCAGGCTTACCTTTGATAACAATATCTAGGTGATTTGACACTGGACCTGTGATGACAGGACTACCGATTAATGAAGGGAAAACCGGTGGCATACCAGCACCAGTTGGCTGGTGGCATGCTACGCAACTGGTCATATAGACTTTCTCACCCATGGCCATTAACTCGTCCATGGTTAAGTCATCTAACACAACCGCTTTTGCCTCTTCAACAGCTTCAGTTCCCTTTGCTTCAACGGCTTGGGTTTCTGGTAGGTTGGCGGGTAAGGTCGTCGGAGTTGCGCCTACATCATCGGGGTTAGCATTTTCACCAGCACTAACATCCGCTGCTTGCACGCTCTCACCTGAGTCATTTCCCCATGCATTTCTCTCAAAGGTCACAACTGCAGCAATCTCTGTCGCAGTAAGTTGTTTAGCAAAGGCTTGCATTGCCGTACCTGACTTACCATTTACCACAATATTGATATGGTCAGAGACAGGCCCCTTGATGACAGGACTGCCGATAAGAGACGGGAATACACCAGGTAAGCCAGCCCCGTTGGGTTGGTGACATGCGGCGCAGTGAGACAAGTAAACTTGCTCTCCTTGAGTCATTAACTCGTCCATGCTCAAGGTTTGAGATAGCGCAGCTTTTGCTTCGGCTTCTGCATTGTTGGCAGCTTGTTTTTGCGCGATGAGCCATTTATCAAAGTCGGCCTCTGATAGCGCTTCGACCACAATTGGCATAAAACCATGGTCCTTGCCGCAAAGCTCAGCACATTGACCTCGATAAACACCGGGTTTATCTATTTTGGTCCATGCTTCGTTGATAAAGCCTGGGTTAGCATCTTTTTTGACTGCAAAAGCAGGAACCCACCAAGAGTGGATCACATCTTCTGAGGTCATTAGAAAACGCACTTTTCGATTGATAGGCAGCACGAGCGGCTTATCTACTTCGAGTAAGTAGTGTTCGCCTTTTTCTTGCGTTCCCTCAATTTGTTCACGAGGAGTCGACATCAAGCTGAAAAACTCAACGTCTTGGTTAAAGTAACTGTAATGCCACTTCCACTGTGAGCCAGTGATTTTGATAGTTAAGTCAGCATCGCTTGGATCTTCCATTGCAATCAATGTTTTGGTTGCTGGAATTGCCATGCCTATAAGAATAATAAAAGGTACCACAGTCCACAAAATCTCGACTTTAGTACTTTCATGAAAGTTGGCGGCTACTGCGCCTTTTGATTTGCGGTGGTTGATCATGGCATAAATCATTGCGCCAAAAACAACGATGCCAATAGCACAACAGATGTAAAGGATGATCATGTGAAGGTTATAAACCTCCCCACTAATTTCCGTTACGCCCTTTGTCATATTAAGCGGCATTTCTGATGCAAAAAGTGCAGGCGAAAATATTAACGCCAACACACAATACAACAATTGCTTCACTAGACTTCTCCTCTGTCAACAAGACAAAGAAGAGTCACACAGTAAGTCTCTGCTCTATGTAAACTCTTCAGTTCCCAAAAAAGCAACGATGACTTCAAAGTGTAGTGGTGGTTTAAATATTGTTGTTTATATGGCTTTATTTTTGCCAGACTTAACCACGCTCACACCTACGGCTGAATATATCAGGCCCGATTTCAGCGAGGTAAATTTCTAGCTTTTATACAACAAGCAGGGTCTTTACTTAGCTGACAACAAAATCGTTTTAGATATAACAAAATATCGTTGTTATAACTGCTAACTTACTTGGTGTTTAAATCTTGATCAAGATCAATTTCTAAAAGTTATGTAGAAAAATTAAGCTGATAATGGCCAGAGTGTATATTTAATTTTAGCCAAGAAGGTGAGTTTAGGTGAGATTAGGACTGAGCAGGTTGAAGGGAAAAAATCCCCAAGGGGGACTTTAAATTACCATATTTACGATGTACTGCTACTTTGAATTAAAGAGGCTTAGTGTAGCGCCGCAAACAGGCTAGCTTGTCTCACATCTATATCAGTATTGTGCATCACCTGTTCATGGGTCTGAGCATCTTCGATAACTATACCTAAGGCTCTGGCACTCTTTGCGACTAATTGAAGGCGTCGATTATCACGTGTATCTAGAGAGGGCGTCCAGCTGATCACTGCGCTTGATGTCCCACTGGTCAAAGCTTTTTCCATCGCCCAAAGGGTTTCAAATTCATCTTTAGCATGGACTAAAAGTACCCGATCCATTCTGACTCCAGCTTCGGCTAGCAGCTTTTTATAGCCAATATTAGGGGGGCTTATCAGGACTATCCATTGCCCTTGATGACTCAGGCTGGCGAGCTGATTACTGACTTTTTTTAGCTCTTCTCGACCTTGGGTATGTGTTGTCATAGTGGTAATGCTTGTACACTCTTTCGCAGCAGGTAATTGGTCAGCAGTATCTATCCATAAACCAGGATGTTTGGGGCTAATTCCTATTAGGGTTTTCATTACTGACCTCCTTTTGACATGAGTGGGTTTATCAATTTACTGCCAACTTCCGTTGCGGATAACACCTACGGCTAAACCTTCAATGCTTAAGCTTTGACTGGTTAGATCGACAACAATTGGTGAATAATCTTCATTTTCTGCATGCAGGTATACAATGCTGCCTTTTTTCTCAAAACGCTTAACGGTGACGTCGTCTTCGACTCGGGCAACAATCACTTGTCCGTTTCTTGCTTGTTCAATCTTATGCACGGCGAGAAGATCACCCTCTAAGATGCCAATATCTTTCATACTGTCGCCGCGAACTTTCAAAAGAAAATCAGCACTAGGACGGAACATATTAGGATCGACTTGGTAATGCTGTTCAATATGCTCTTGAGCAAGAATGGGTTCACCAGCAGCAACTTGGCCTATTAAGGGCAGACCTTGCTCTTCTGGTTCACTCTCCTGAGTTAAGCGAATACCGCGTGAGGTGCCAGGAATAATTTCAATGCAGCCCTTTTTGGCTAGCGCCTTTAAATGCTCTTCTGCGGCATTTGCACTCTTGAAACCTAAACGTCTTGCTATCTCTGCGCGGGTTGGCGGCATGCCAGTATCGGAAATGTTGCGCTTAATAAGCTCTAAGATCTCGGCTTGTCTTGGTGTCAAAGGTCTCATGATGAATCCTGTCTTTCTATACAGTACCTGTCAGTATATACAGTATTTTTTGCAGTGCAAGGATTAACCAAATTTTATCAACTTTAATTATTTATGAGCCAAATTCGATATTTATGTTTGAAAGGCTGCAATTTAAAACAGTGACTATCCTTAGGGATGCCGCTATAGCATGACTTAAATTGGCTTTTGTTAATGACATTAGGGCTATCTCTTCTTTATCTGGTATTCTATGCGGCTATTAAGGTGGCTCACATTGCATAAGAAAATGTCTAAAAAAGATTCTCTTTGGTATAAATCATTACGCTGGATCCAGAAAAAGCTGGTGCACACTATCGTTGTGCCCCATGAACCTTTCGCAGATCTTAACCTCGATCCTGAAAAGCCAGTTGTTTATGTGATGAAGACTGAGTCGCTCAGTGATATCGCTGCTTTAAGCGAAATTACTGCAAACTACGGCCTTCCCAGTCCCTATGACGCACTTGAGGTGGATAATAAATCTACACCTAGAGTGGTTTGTCTAGAGGGGGCGAAACCTTTATTTGGCTGCCGAGAGAGCAATGAGTTCTTTTTGAACAGTTTTATGGACTTATTGAAAGTGCATAAAGAGAAGCCTGAGCTTGATATTCAACTCGTGCCTGTCAGCCTGTATTGGGGACGTACTCCCGGTAAGGAGGACGACACAATGAAAGCTGCAGTGCTTGAGCGTCAGAATCCTACTTGGTTACGCAAGTGCCTTATGATCCTCTTTTTAGGGCGTCACAACTTTGTACAATTTTCAGATGCAGTGTCTATCCGCCATATGGCTGATGAACATGGCACCGACAAGCGGATTGCCCATAAGCTTGCACGCGTAGCTAGAGTCCACTTTAGTCGTCAGCGAAAAGTGATGACAGGTCCTGTTCTTCCTAATCGACAGTTGTTGTTTAAAGATCTGATCAACTCCCCTAGCTTACAAAAAGCGATTGCGGAGGAGGTGAGCAATAAGAAGATCTCTGAAGCGGAAGCTAAGGCTAAAGCTATGGAGTATCTTGATGAGGTTGCCGCAGATTATTCAGATAGCTTAGTGCGTATCGCTGAACGATTTTTGACTTGGTTGTGGAATAAACTCTACAAAGGTATCAATATCAAAGGTGCTGAACAGGTCAGAAAGTTGCATCACGATGGTCATGAGATCATCTATGTGCCTTGTCATCGTAGCCATATGGATTACCTACTACTTTCCTATATTCTTTATTACCAAGGCATGGTGCCACCGCATATTGCCGCTGGTATAAACCTTAACTTCTGGCCAGCAGGTCCCATGTTTAGACGTGGTGGCGCATTCTTTATTCGTCGTAGTTTTAGGGGCAATAAGCTTTATACCGCAGTATTTCGTGAATACTTAGATCAGTTATTTACCAAAGGTTATTCGGTTGAGTATTTCACCGAAGGAGGCCGCTCACGTACTGGTCGTCTATTAGCGCCTAAGACTGGCATGATTGCGATGACATTGAATAGTGTACTTAGAGGAGTGGAGCGTCCAGTTACTCTAGTGCCTGTTTATCTGGGTTATGATCATGTCATGGAAGTTGCGACTTATCATAAAGAACTGAGTGGTAAGAAGAAAAAGAAAGAATCGGTATGGCAAGTTTTTGGTGCCATTCGTAAGCTAGGTAATTTTGGTCAAGGCTATGTGAATTTCGGTCAACCTATTACGCTACACAATTATCTCGACGAGCAAGTGCCTGATTGGAGAGGTGAGGTTGCTAATGATCCTGAGCAGAAGCCTAAATGGCTAACCCCAGTAGTTAATACCTTAGCAAATCGAGTGATGACTAATATCAATGATGCGGCAGCAGTAAGCTCAGTAACATTGACCAGCCTAGTTTTACTTGCATCTGAGCAACATGCGCTCGAAAGAAAACAGTTGGAAAAACAGTTAGACCTCTACCTATGTTTACTCAAAGATCTGCCTTATACCTCGTACACATCAGTACCAGAGGGGGATGGTAAACATCTCGTTCAGCAGGGGCTAGAGCTTAAGAAGATTCAGCTCGATAGTGATCCACTCGGTGATATCATCTCTATCGATGAGAGTATAGCTGTGGCGATGACCTATTATCGAAATAATATTATTCATCTTTTCGTCGTGCCGTCACTGGTTGCCAGTTGCGTGACTCAGCATGAGCATCTTTCAAGAGATGAGATCGTCGACACCATTAATGATTTCTATCCTCTTCTCCAAGCTGAGCTCTTTATGGGGATTGAAGATGTTGAAGCTAATGTGAATCAGGTGCTAGACCTGTTCGTTGCGCAAGGACTGCTGACAGAGGGGAATAGTTTTGCTCCTGTAGAAGATAAGATTAATCAGCTACTTTTACTCGCTGGTACTGTGAGTGAAACCTTGCAACGTTATGCAATTATTTTTAACTTGCTGGATGTCTGTCCTAAGATGGAGCGCTCAGAACTAGAGCGTGAAAGTCACAAATTGGCACAAAGACTCGGCGCGTTACATGGTATAACGGCCCCAGAATTTTACGATAAGAAGTTATACGGGACCCTAAGTGTCAAACTGAAGGAGCTTGGATATATTCTAGATAGTGAAAAACGAGATGAAGTTCAAAGGATTAGATTACGTGCAAATGGCTTGCTTCGTTCATCAGTAAGACAAACAATTGAAGATAGTGTAGCCGCGGAGCACAAAGCCTAATGTTGAGAAACCTACAAACGCTTATTAAGTTGGAGAGCCAGACTTAATGGCCAATCATATGAATGCTGCCAAGAGTGGCACACAGAGTCGCTCTTTGCTTGGTGGAGCAGTGATCATCGCCGGAACAGCCGTCGGTGCAGGAATGTTTTCTCTGCCCGTTGTTGGTGCCGGAATGTGGTTTAGCTACTCAGTGGCTATGCTGATAGGCGTTTGGTTTTGCATGTTGGTGTCAGGCTTGTTGTTACTTGAAACTAACCTGCACTTTAAACCTGGTGCTAGCTTCGACACCTTAACACGTGAAACCTTAGGTAATTTCTGGCGTATTGTTAATGGCTTATCTATTGCCTTTGTACTCTACATACTCGCTTATGCGTACATCAGTGGCGGTGGATCGATTGTTAACCATAGCCTAGAAGCTGCTGGTATCGAGCTACCACAAAGCATTGCCGGGCTCGTCTTTGCCTTAGGTTTAGCCTTTATTGTTTTTATCAGTACAAAGGCTGTCGATAGGATCACCACTATCATGCTTGGCGGTATGATTATCACCTTCTTCCTTGCGATTGGAAATCTGTTGGTTGATATCGATACCGTAAAGCTATTTTCCCCTGATGGCGAAGCGACATATCTGCCCTATATGTTAGCAGCTCTACCTTTCGGTTTAGTGAGTTTTGGCTATCATGGCAACGTACCTAGCTTAGTTAAATACTATGGTAAAGATCCTTCGACTATCATCAAGGCAATCGTTTTAGGCACCTTAATCGCATTTGTTATCTACCTTTGCTGGTTGGTAGCGACTATGGGAAATATCGCCAGAAGTGAGTTTGTCGATATCATCGCTCAGGGTGGTAATATGGGCGTCCTTGTTGGTGCTTTGTCTGGTGCGATTGCCAGTGACTGGCTGACCAGTATGTTGACCCTGTTTGCCAATTTAGCCGTAGCCTCATCGTTCCTTGGCGTGACCTTAGGATTATTTGACTATCTCGCTGATTTGTTTGGTTTTGATGAGTCATCAATGGGACGTTTAAAAACGGCTGCAGTGACTTTCCTGCCACCAACAGTGTTAGGGCTGCTGTTTCCAAACGGCTTTTTGATTGCTATCGGTTTTGCTGCGTTAGCAGCAACCATTTGGGCGGCAATCGTACCTGCTATGATGGCGCATAAATCGAGAAAAATGTTCCCTGATTCAGATGGCTTCAAAGTACCAGGCGGTACTCCTGTTATTGCGATAGTTATTTTATTTGGTATTGTCACCGGTGCATGTCATCTCTTGGTGATGGCCGATCTATTGCCTGCTTTCGGATAATCACACCTGATCGAGAGCAAAGCCGTGCATCGGCTTTGCTCTTACAACATTCGCCCCAGTCTGTTTTCCCCTCCCTTTATTGTCGGTGTATTTATGGTCATAATACTTGCGCTAACTAGACTTTATTGACTCTAAATACTGCTGTGGTGTGCTGTTACGTGAGCGCTTAAAAGCCTTACTAAAGCTTTGCTTATTGGCATAGCCTAATAGAGAGGTGATCTCCTCAATACTTTTATTCTCAAGCATATACTTTATGGCTTGGTTACTCAGGATGTAACCGGATAAATTATTAAAGTTAAAGCCGTGTTTTTGCAATCCCCTTTGGAGTTGCTGCCTAGAGGTATTAAAGAGCTCTGCAACCCTATCTACGCTTGGAAGTCCGTAATATCGAGAGTAATTAACCATTTCAAACAGCACTTTAGGCGTATCGTGGGGTTGGGGCATATCTAGATATTGTTCAAGTTCAGCAATCGATAAAGACAGCTTTTTCTGCTCGGGCTGCGGTTGAATAGACTGCATAACTAAAGCTTGAGTATCAATCCAAAGTTCTGTTTGAGCTGCATTCCAAATGACATTACAGCCAAATAGTGCCTCAGTTTCCAATTTGTTAGTAACAGGTCCGCTAATGTGGATCTGCAAGGGCTGGTAATCTTGGCCAAGAAAATGTCGTAGCGCATTGAAGATAAAGATAGCCACTCGCAGTGAATCATGGCTTTTTTGTTTATCGAATGCATATGGGTTTCTGTAGCACCATTTGATTATCTTTCCTGATTGAATGACGTAATAGCTGGCCCCAGAGTGAAAGCTTGATATCGCGTAGTTAATACGCCTGACAGACATCGCAAGATCGGGACCACCAAGAAAATTAATGCCCGGAATATCCAGTTTTGAGAAACAGAGATAATCAGCAATTTTCACCATCATATTTTCGTCTTGAGTTAACACTTCAATCTGCTCGATCCAGCGGGATAATTCAGAGAAGGGGATGAGTGACATAGGTTCATCGATCAGAGATTGTGGGATCGATAATGTATGGGGCGTAATTGCATACCGCTGCTCGATGCCTAGAAAGAAACTGTGCAGATAACAGCTTCTGATAAAAGAGGTATTGAACTTCATCTCTAAAACTCACTGACTATGTTTGGCTTAATTAAATCATTATGCGCGCCCATTTGATACAAGTTGACTGTAAATCTTGTTAGAAATGACACAGAGGTCAAACTGGTTACAAATTTTTACAACCATCCGCAAGCTCCAGTCATTTCATAGGCTCAAAAATTGATGAGTTATAACTTGATTTGCGTAGTGCTTGATTTGATATACAGAGGTTTTTAAGCATGAGTTTAGTCAGTATGACACTTGTCGATACTCGCGGTTGTGATGACCTGCTTGATATAGGTTTAGTTGAACGAACCAGAGGTGTTGCAGCATGAGTTTAGTCAGTATGCCATTTGTAAATACTCGCCGTTGCGATGACCTGCTTGATATAGGTTTAGTTGAACGAACCAGAGGTGTTGCATCATGAGTTTAGTCAGTATGCCATTTGTAAATACTCGCCGTTGCGATGACCTGCTTGATATAGGTTTAGTTGAACGAACCAGAGGTGTTGCAGTATGAGTTTAGTCAGTATGCCATTTGTCGATACTGGGGTGGATGACGCCCTTCATGTCGTCGCTGCTGTTGTTATGATTGCAACAGTCGCCGCAATGGCCATAGGGTTTTGGAAAATTCATGAACTGCCAATCAATAAAGCCCACAAAGAGAAGCATCAGCAGATTGGGCTTATCACCGCGCTTACCTGGATAGGGTTTATCTGGCACTGGGTATGGGTAGTGGCAGTCATTGTCGCTTTTGTTGATGGTGAGAAAGCGTTAAGGCGAATAAGGGATATTTGGCGAGAAGAGCACGCTACAAATCCATCTGTAGCTCAGAGCAAAGAGGAGAATGTCAATGCTTGAGGGGTTAGCAGTATGGGCACTCTTTATCTACATACTTCGTCTTGTAGGTATGCCTTGGAATAAATTTAGTAAAGCCTTTTCATATATTGGTGGCGGTGCTTGGTTACTGTTTGTTTGGGTGGGCTTGTTGAACTACACACCTATGGATCTTTCTGGGGGATCATTGGTTCAGTCGCCGCATATTCAACTGAGGCCAGCCTCTAGTCAGATTAAGGGGCAGGTAAAACATATCTATGTGAAACCGAATCAGCGGGTTGAGGCTGGTCAGCTTATTTATGAGTTAGATGGCGAGCCTTATCAGATAGCGTTGAATAAAGCTGTGGTAGCGAAGCAGTCTGCTGAACTTGAGCTAGCGCTTGCTAATGAGGATGTTAGCCTCGCTAAGAAAGAGCATCAGGCTGCTATTACAGATATTGAGATCAGTGAAAGCCAACTTTCTGCAGGGACTCAAGACTTAAAGTGGAAGCAGAAGACTTTAGCGCGTTTTGTCGAGCAAAATCGAGTGGTGCCGGATACCATCACCAAAAGTCAGTTAGATGAGCAAACTAACGCTGTTGATATAGCTCAAGCGCGGGTTAATACATATAGCGCTCAGGTTGAAAAAGCCAATCTTGCCGCTCACACGACGAAGCTTGATATAGATAAAGCCTTGTTGGCCATTCAGAGTCGAGAATCAGACTTACAAGGTGAGGCTGAGAATGTAGCGAAAGCGCAGTGGGATCTAGATAGCACCAAGATTTATGCACCTGCTAGTGGTTATGTGACTAACTTCATCATGCGCGAAGGGCAGTTTGTAGGTGTTATGCCACGAATTCAGATGTATACCAATGAAAAGTACGTCTTAATGCGGGTAAATCATCAGGCCATTCGTAATGTTAAAATTGGTCAAAGTGCTGAATTTGCTTCTGCGGTATACCCAGGAAAAGTGTTTAATGCCGAAGTCGAAGGGATAATCGAGGCGACTGGAGAGGCGCAGGGAAGTTTGATTGCTCGTGATGATAATGTTCGTCAGACTACCGGCCAAAATATGAATAACAAGCATCACTTTGTTCGTCTTAAGTTACATGAAGCTGATGATTACGATATCCCTGTCGGCTCTGTGGGGCTGGCTTGGATATCAGGGGAGAAGCCAATTGCTTTTCTGGCATTCTTAGATGTGATCAGAGGGATCGTGATAAGAATGAAATCGCAGATCTACTATTTTTACTCAATCTAACCTTTAAATGATGAGTCGACTCCACGTTTATGCGTGGAGTCTTTTTTCATTTTCTCGCTATTTTGTTTTCTAATCGTGCTTAAAGACAGGTCTGATTACGGCCTTTTTTCTTGGCACGGTAGAGGGCTTCATCTGCTCGTTTCATGGTTTGATCGAACAACTCGCCTCCCTCACGTTCAGCAACCCCGATTGAGATAGTGACACTAACTGTTTTTTTAGCCCCACTTTTAGCTTTGTTACGCTTCGCCTTAGATTGGGCATTATTAGCTTGCTTACGTTTATCATCCCGTAAAACGATACGATAATCTTCAACCGCTTCTCTAACGTCTTCTAAGTCATCAAGTACTGATTCGGCATTCTTACGTGGGAAAACGATAGTGAACTCTTCACCACCATACCTGAAAACCTTACCGCCACCGGTGACTTTCGCAAGTTTTGCTGCAACCAGCTTTAGTACTTGATCGCCAACATCATGGCCATAGGTATCATTAAATTTTTTGAAGTGGTCAATATCAAGCATGGCGACACTGTAGCGGCGTCCAAGAGAGAGCACCAAATTATACAGTGCCCGTCGTGATGCTAACCCCGTCAGCTCATCCCTGTAAGCAAGGAAGTAGGAGTCTATTAAAATAGTAAACAGATAGATAACGGCAAGAGAAGATAACAATACGGCCAGAGGTAGATAGTCAGGTTTAAAGTAATAGAAGCTCCAGATTGCTAAGCTAGTTAGTATGGAGGTGTTGACTAAGTTTGCTCGCCAAAGGGCGCGGCTAAATACCAGCGCAAAGCAAATATATAAAGGCAGCAATATTTGAAATTTGAGTGGTAACTCTATCGGTGACAATGTGGTTATTTGTGTCTGAAAATGCTTGAGACCTGCCAACCAAGCGACGCCCATCGCCATGCAAAAAGCAATTCCCAGTAGTCTGATTACACCGTGAGATGAGAGCAGTCCACGATCTTTGATAAAGGCAAACCAAGTGATAACAAAGGTACCGCCGATAAAAATTTCATCCCTGTAGTAAGTCAAATGAGAAAATAAGGGGATAGGATTATGCTGACTGGCATAAAACGTTAACAATAACAGAGCGAGGTAGGCTAATCGACTACGATTAAATTGCAATGCCATTGCTGCTGCAATCGACAGCAGCCAGTACGGGAGTTGAGCAATAATGTCATTCCATTCCTGCCAATTTGTTTCGGTCACTCTAATAAGAGTGAGCGACAGAAGAGTAATAAACAATGGCAGGATGAAATAACGGCATCCATGTAAAAAAGATGACAAAACAAACCTCAATAGTGATCTTATAATTAGCTGTTCGATGAAATATAGGTTTCACCATGTGCAAGCTCCAGCACACTGGAGGCTAAGTTGCTTTTAATAAGTCGACATTTTTCTGCTATCGATAAAGCAGTATATTGAGTTTATTTTTCTATTAATACTAGTTTAATCATTAAGCGGTAATTTCTGGTTTCATGGTATCAGCAACGGTATGAATCACAGATACCCATGCTTCTCTCACCTCTGTGGTAAAGGCATCACCTAAGCCTGTTTTTAACGTATATAGCAAGGCGTTTCCTACAGGGGTAAAATGACTTTTCTTGGTGCCATAGGCATTATGTCGTTGAGCAAGTTGCTGTAAAGCTGGCACTAAAGCTTCCAGATCATCTAATCCATCAACAGCAGCTTTCAGCATAGTCATCAGTTTGCGCCCTTGAACTTTCATATCATTGCGAAACATAGTTTTTAAAGAGGGATCAATGGCAAATAGGGCATCATAAAAGATCTCTGCTGCTTTTTCTGAAATGGGTTCAACCTTCAAAAATGAATCTTGAACAAGTTGGATCTGAGTTTTAGTCAATGCCATGGTGTCATCCTTAATGTTACTTTTTCATCCTGAGTTAAGTGACTCCTTAAAGAGTCTCTTCAGGCAGCTAATCGTAGTAATAGTGATTTAAATTCAAACATATTGCCAAAAATCAAACTTCTTCCCCATTCAGCATAGACAGAAATTAGAAAACAAGCTTAACTAAAATCAATTATTGGTTTGGTTTCTCTGTTTCAATTCAAGGATGTGTCTATGAGAGTGCAACAATATCTGCAAGGTCAGCCATGTTGGGTGGAACTCGCTAGTCAGGATGCTGTGGCTGGAAAAACCTTTTATGCCGTACTATTTGGTTGGCAAACTCAAGACATGCCTATTCCTGATGGTGTTTATACTATGTTCTCAATAGGCAGCAATGATGATAGTGGTGACATTGGCGCTGCGTATCAGATGCCAAAAGAGATGTCTGAGCAGGGAGTGCCGACGAACTGGTTAATTTATTTTGCTGTAAAGAGTGTTGATGCAACTGTTGATAGGGTTAAAGCAGAAGGTGGAACACTTGTGATGGGTCCTTGTGATGTGGGCTCTGCAGGCAAGATGGCACTTTTTAGTGATCCTGAAGGAGCAAAGTTTGCGGTTTGGCAAGCGGGCGATCATATTGGCTCTCAATATAGAGACTCGTCAGGCACATTATGTTGGGTGGAGCTAGCGACAAGAGACAGCGAGCAAGCAAAAACATTTTACCCTAAGGTATTTGGCTGGGAAGTCCAAGCTGGAGACATGCCCGAGATAGAGTATACCGAGTGGCTTGTTGATGGTGCACCTGTTGGAGGTATGCTTGCGATGACAGAAGAGTGGGGTGAGATACCACCTCATTGGATGCTCTATTTTGCGGTTGATGACTGTGATGAGACAGTAGAGAAAGCTGTAAAGCTGGGTGGTAAAGCTTGTGTGCCGCCAACAGATATCTCTGGAGTTGGACGTTTTGCAGTGATCAATGATCCTCAGGGAGGCTTCTTCTCGGTGATAACCTTGCAAGCTAAATAGATTTGAAAACAGCTTTTTAATAGCGTTTATAACGCATTTATTGTGACATTAGGTATCTTCTTAATTAGCTAACAAGGAGCTAATGGCTATTTTTGGGGGGAACATTATTCCCTATTACTGGGTGCTATTCGGTATAAAGTTTTGTTTTAGTGGATAGCTGAAGTATTGCCTACTATTAAAGCAATTTAAACGTTGCTTTTATTCCTGTGCCTAAGATAAGAAATATTAATTAGAAAGCTAAAATTGCTTATTTTCAACATCTTGTGTATTTGTCGCTTGATTATTCTTCTGCTAGTTTGGCTCCTTCTCTACATTTATCCAAGTAGCCATGCTAGCTGAGAGAGGCTAGAGCATTGATTTAAATTCATAAGGGGAAAAAAATGTTAAAGCAGATTCAAGTTGTACTATTAACCACAGGCCTTGTGTTGTTAGTCGGCTGTAGTTCTGGAGTGACGAATTCAGAAGAGGAGGTGACATCAGCTAAAACGGGCTCTCAAAATGATGGCTACCGTTGTGACAAGGTAAGGGTGACTGGTTCTCGACTACCTTCAAAGCGTTGTACTACGAGAGCGCAGCGTGAAGCTGAGGAGCAGTTGGCTGAAGCATTTATGAAAAGTGGCACCCACTCTGGCAGTTCATCCAATTAAATCAGATCATCAATGGCGTATATTTGATTACGCCATTGCAGTTTTATCAATTCTTCACTTTTGTTCCTGTCTTGCCTAGCGCGCGTTGAACTCCCACTGAATAACCTCATCTTTATATCGATTGGTATAAAGTAATTGGAATTATTATTCCCTGCTAAACTTTAAAGAGTTTACCTACTCAGTATGGGCAGATGGATTCTGGTTATGATTCAGCTTTCAATCCGGCAGAAAATAATCTTAGGCTTTAGTGCCATTGGTGTGCTGCTTCTTGCTGCAACAGGCTTCTTTTATCAATCATTGAGCCAGATTAGTAGCGCTAATCTTGATATTGAAACATTAGCCGTTCCAGTACAAAAGCAGAGTAATAGCCTACAGCTCAAAATACTGCATATGGTAAAAATCGTCTCAGTTGCTAACACCCAAAAAAGCAGCTCAGAGCTGTTGGCTAGTCAGCAGGAGTTTACGACACTGCAGCAAGCGTTTACTGAAGATGCAGCCAAGCTTAAACATAAGGTTTCTGATCAACCAAATATGTTAACGGCCATAGCGCAGTCAGAAAGCTACTTTAATGATTTCACCGGTGCCAGTGATGAGATGTTCAGAGCTAAACTAGCAATCATTTCGTCAAAAGAGCTATTTATGCATCATTATGAGCGTTTTGAGGAAGCAAGGTTTAGCGCTAGTAATGCCATGTTAGATCTAGAGCTGATTTCAGTACCGAGTGAGCAGCAGAGATTACTCGATGAGGTCGTAGGCACAGGTACACGCCTAGATGATATGCTGTTTACAATGGGAAATACGATGTCGGGCTTATCCAGAGCCGATAGCTTAGACTCTATTTCGGCTCATAAAGAGGATATGGCTTTTCTGATAAGCAACCTTAATAGTAATTTCGACTACCTTAAAAGGCAGGCTGAGCCACTAGCTAGTCAAGCAAGCATCAGTGAGGCTAGTGAGAAGTTAGCCATTATTTTCCACTATCTTGATCAACCTGGTGAGCTGTATCAACTTCAAAATCAGGTTATTGCGCAAACAGCGCAATCCAGTGAAGCCTATAGTAGCGTGCAGCAGGATTTTTCTGCCAGTTTGGGCGAACTAGAGGGGTTACTCACTTTAGCCGATACTCGTTTTTCCTCTCTTCAACAAACGGCAAAAGATGAGATTGTTACTGGAGAGACCTTAGCTGTAGTACTCGCTGGGGTCTTTATTCTTATGGCGAGCTTTATCTCATACATTACCACCAGAGCTATGCTTAACCCCCTCAGTGGGGTGAATAAAGCATTGGCTAGAATTGCCAGTGGTGACCTTAGTCGGCGGATGAAGAAGGATAGTGATGATGAATTTGGCACCTTAATCGATAGTATTAATACCCTAGCCCAAGATCTCACTCAGCTACTTAATGAGATACAACAAAATGCTCACCTTCTCGATACTGCCGCAGTGTCTTACAGTGAGCAAAGTCAGCGAATCTCTGAAGCTGCCAATATGCAGATAGACCGTATAACAGAGGTAAAACTCAGTGCTGAACAGATGTCTGTTAGCTCAAATACGGTGAGAGATGAGGCGGATACTGCATCAGGTAATGTGTCAGAAGCTTCAGAGCATAGCCATGAAATTAAGGAGATAGCAGATGCAAACAGCAACAGGATCACTCAACTTTCAGAAAGATTGCTTGATGCTGTTGACGTGATGGCTAGGCTGAGTACCCATAGTAAAAATATTGGTGGGATATTAGATACGATAGTTTCTATTGCTGAGCAGACTAACCTATTAGCCCTTAATGCGGCCATTGAGTCCGCTAGAGCGGGTGAGCATGGGCGAGGCTTTGCGGTTGTGGCTGATGAAGTGAGAACGCTAGCGATGCGAACCCAAGAGTCAACGGCGGAGATTCAGGTAACAATCACAGCATTACAAACAGAGACTGCTAGTGCGGTAGATGCCATTGACAGTGGGCAGTCCCAGGCATCGGAGTGTGTCGCTCAAAGCCAGGAGCTTAGTCGAGCCATTGAGCTGATGGACAACTCTTTGAGCGCAATTGAGCAGATGAGTAAAAGCATAGTTCAGGTGATTCAGGTGCAGCTAACCGATAGTGAGAATATTGTATCGAGCATGAATCAAGCTGCAGATGCCGCAAGTGAGAATGGTGAAGAAGCTAAAGCTATGGCAACACGAAGTGAAGAGATGAATAAGCTTGCTCACTCATTAACGAGTTCAGTTGAACGCTTCCAGTTATAGTCTTACCGAGTGAAAGTTCACAGTGAGCATGGCTTGTCTTAAAACCACCCGGCAATTACCGGGTGTTTTAGTGATTAGCTCATTAGGACTTATCGAGTTTACGAGAGTAAACCAGCAGGTAGAGGGCTGGTAGCACAAACAGTGATAACAGTGGTGCTGTTATCATGCCGCCCACCATTGGGGCCGCAATTTTTTGCATCACATCATTACCGGCTCCTGCTCCCCACATAATAGGCAGTAACCCGAAAAAGATGGTCGCGACTGTCATGGCTTTAGGGCGAATACGCATCACAGCCCCTTCAATCAAGGCATCCTTTAGGTCGGTCACAGAGCTATAGGTACCGGTCTCTTTTCGATGCTTAATCGCATTGTTGAGGTATACCAGCATGACGACCCCAAACTCGGCAGCCACCCCCGCGAGGGCTATCATACCCACAGCGACTGCCACTGACATATTGAAGTCTAGTGCGTACAACAACCAGGTACTACCAACCAAAGCAAAGGGAAGGCTAAACATGATCATGCTTGCTTGTAGTGTTGAGCCGAAAGTCATCATCAATAGGATAAAGATAACGCCTAATGCCATAGGGATCACTTTCTGCAATTTAGCATCGACTCGCTGCATATATTCATATTGACCTGCAAAGCCATAGCTATACCTTGGTGGAACCACTAACTGCTCATTCAGAGCTGTTTTCGCTTCTTCAATGTATTCACCAATTGAGGTACCTTCAATATCGACAAAAACCCAAGAAATTAATCGACCATTCTCGCTCTTGAGCATAGGGGCACCATCGGTGATCTCTATGTCGGCTAAGTTTCGAAGTGGCAGATAGTGCCCTGTTTTAGTGATCACAGGTAACTCTCTGAGCTTCTCTATATTGTCTCTAAGTTCACGAGGGTAACGTAAGTTAATTGGGTAACGCTCAGCCCCTTGAACAGATTCACCAATCGTCATACCGCCAATGGCATAACGGACAACGTCTTGGATATCTGTGAGGGTCATATCATAGCGAGATGCAACATCGAGCTTTGGAGTGATATCTATGTAACGACCACCACCTACACGTTCAGCATAGGCTGATTTTGTATTGGGTAGCTTACTTAAAATCCCCTCGATTTCGGTCCCTATGTTTTGGAGTTCATTGACATCAGCACCGGTTATCTTAATGCCTACCGGGGTTTTTATCCCAGTTGATAGCATATCGATACGGGTTTTAATGGGTTGAACCCAAGCGTTGGTGAGTCCTGGCACTTTTACTGTTTGCTGCAGCTGGTCAATCACATCTTGCAATGTGAAGCCCTCACGCCACTCATCTCTTGGTTTAAGCATTATGGTGGTTTCAAGCATAGTAAGCGGTGCCGGATCGGTTGCCGTTTCTGCACGCCCGACTTTACCAAAGACACGCTTAACTTCAGGGACCGTTTTTATCAGTCTGTCAGTCTGCTGCAGTATCTCTGCGGCCTTACTGGCACTGATGCCTGGGAGTGCTGTTGGCATATAGAGGAGATCGCCCTCCTCAAGTTCAGGCATAAACTCACTGCCCATATTACTAACAGGATACCAAGCGCTCATCAATGCTATTAATGCCACCACTAAGGTCATTTTTGGAAACTTAAGTACCAGAGTCAAAGCCGGTTTATATAGGGCAATGAGTAAACGACTGATAGGGTTGCTGGTTTCTTTAGGGATCTTTCCTTTAATAAAGAAGCCCATAAGTACAGGAACTAAAGTAATAGAGAGCACTGCTGCAGCTGCCATAGCAAAGGTTTTGGTGTAAGCCAGTGGGCTAAATAGTCGACCCTCTTGTGCTTCCAATGCAAAAACAGGCACGAAACTGAGTGTAATAATAAGCAAAGAGAAAAACAGTGCAGGCCCGACTTCAATGGATGCTTCAGATACTAGCTTCCAATGCTCTTTATTGCTCGGCGAACGTTGGTTTTCCTGCTCGAAATGCTCCAGATGCTTGTGCATGTTTTCGATCATGACAATCGCACCATCGACTACGGCACCAATAGCGATCGCAATGCCACCTAAGCTCATAATATTGGCGTTTACCCCCATCTTATTCATGACGATAAATGCGATCAGTATGGCTAACGGTAGCGTTATGACTGCGACAAGTGTTGAGCGTGCGTGGAGCAGGAATAGCAAGCAGACTAGACCGACAACAAACATCTCTTCGACAACCTTATGGAATAGGTTTTCGACCGAGCTTTCGATGAGATTCGATCTATCGTAGGTAGGGATGATCTCCACACCTTCAGGTAAGCCTGATTTAAGTTGCTCAAGTTTATCTTTAACCGCATCAATTGTTGCTAAGGCATTTTCGCCATAACGCATCACTATGATGCCGCCAACCACTTCGCCTTCGCCATCTAACTCAGCAATGCCGCGACGTGAAGCTGGTCCCTTACGGACAGTGGCTACATCTTTTAGCAATAGCGGTGTGCCAGACGGACTGGTGATCCCAAGAGGGATCTCTCTAAAGTCATCTAAAGTTTGGCGATAACCTTTAGCCCTAACCATATATTCGGCTTCAGCCATCTCGATGACCGAGCCGCCTGCTTCAGTGTTAGACTTAGATATTGCCGTTTGAATCGCTGCAATATCAAGTTTATAGATAGCGAGCTTATCGGGTTCGATAACGATCTGATAGGTTTGCTCCATACCACCAACCGTTGCGACTTCTGATACGCCTGCAACGCTTTGCAGCTCAAGCTTTAGATACCAATCTTGTAAGCTTTTTAGCTGTGATAGATCTAAGTTTCCGGATCTATCCACTAAGGCATATTCAAAGATCCAACCGACACCTGATGCATCAGGACCTAGTGATGGTTGAATACCTTGTGGCAGGCTGCTGCTGACTTGATTCAGGTATTCGAGCACACGTGAGCGAGCCCAATAGATATCTGTACCATCTTCGAAAATCACATAGACATAAGAGTCCCCGAAGAAAGAATATCCACGAACCGTTTTTGCGCCAGGTACAGCTAGCATAGCGGTAGATAACGGATAGGTAACTTGTTCCTCAACCAGTTGAGGTGCTTGGCCAGGAAATGGCGTTTTAATGATTACTTGTACATCCGAGAGATCAGGCAGTGCGTCTAAAGGGGTGTTCCTAAGTTCTTGTACACCCCACACAGTGATCATTATGGTGACAATTAACACCATAAGCCTCTGCTTGATTGAGGCTTCAATTATCTTCTTAAGCATGAGTAAAGCCCCCTTGAACTAGCTTGTTTGCTCTTACCTTATTGCTAAGCGTAAGCCTGCATTTGGAGGCTTGGTTATTGTTATGCATAATCAACTCCTCCTAATGCTGGTGGCCGCTGCTAAGGCGCATTAAGCTGCCTTTGAGGCTGGCTTCAGAATCGAGTAGGAACTGACCAGAAGTCACTACGCGTTCACCCTCTTGTAGACCGTCGATAATCTCAGCTTTGCCTTGGCTTAACATGCCGACAGTGACTTTACGGGCTGTAAAGCTGTTATCTTTTAGCTTCACAATCACGCGGTTCTCTTTACCCGTTTGGATTAGTGCTTCTTGTGGGATCACTAAGGTGTCTTCGTTCGGGCCGCCAAAGATATCAATTTTGGCTAAGGTATTTGGTCTAAGCTCAATATCATTATTTTGCACTACAATTCTGACCCGTAGGCTACGTGTTACAGGATCCAGTTCGGGGTAGATATAATCAATCTCTCCTTCAATCCCTTTAAACCCCATAGCGGGCACAGAAACTTCGGCTTTCTGTCCGACGGCTAACCAGCTTTGTTCATTTTCAAAAACATCTGCGATAACCCAAACTTTTGATAGGTCGACAACCGACATCACTTCTGTAGAAGGTTGGATATACATACCATCCCTGACAGTTAGCTGCTTAACTATGCCATCGTTTTTGGCATAAAAAGGTACGCGATACTGTGTTTTCTTAGATTTTGCCAAAGCTTTTATCTGCGCTTTGTTAAACCCGAGAAGTTCTAATCTAAGGCCCGCTTTTCTGAGTAGCTCTTCATAGTCACCGCTGCCTCCAGCACGTCTTAGGGAGTCTTGAGCTAACAGAAAATCATCTTGTGCATTGACCAGATCAGGTGAATAGATCTCATAAAGCAGCTGACCCTTAGTGATCTTGTCACCGACAGACTTAATGGTTAATTTTTCAATCCAACCATTAACTCTGGCATGAACATGATTGATTTGGCTCTCGTCATAGTCGATCTGGCCAACAGTTCGAACAAACTTCCAGAGGGTATCTTTCTCTACTTTGGCAACTTTAAGCGCCAGCGCCTGTTGCATGCCGCCTGAGACATCAATTTGAATCTCTTTATTACTGCCACCTACCTCAACTTTTTCTAGGTTCATACCACATATAGGGCAGGTACTGGGGACGTCACTGATAATATGTGCGTGCATTGGGCATACGTACTTGATCGTTCCACCATCATCGAGCGAGGCAGGTTTAGCACTATTAAATACTTTGTCTGCAGGTGTCGTTGCTTGGGGTTGGTGCTCATGTGCTGAGTGATCCACTTCACCACTTTCTTCTTCCTCCTCTTCCACTAAGAACATGTTGCAAATTGCGCAGCGGCTACCTGGTTCATGACTGGTTTCTTCAGGGTGCATAGGGCAGACATAGGTTTTCTGCTCGGCCATTTGATCATGCTGACTATGCTCTTGACCAGTCTCCTCTTCCACTAAGAACATGTTGCAAATAGCACAGCGGCTACCTGGTTCATGACTGGTTTCTTCAGGGTGCATAGGGCAGACATAGGTTTTCTGCTCAGTAGCTTGACCAGTCTCCTCTTCCTCCTCTTCGACTAAGAACATGTTGCAAATAGCGCAGCGGCTACCTGGCTCATGGCTGGTTTCTTCAGGGTGCATAGGGCAGACATAGGTTTTCTGCTCAGTAGCTTGATCATGCTGATGCTGGCTATGGTCCTGCTGCTTACTGGCCTCATCAAGAGTGAGAAACATATTACATTTAGGGCAGCGACTGCCTGGTTCATGACTGGTTTCTTCAGGGTGCATAGGGCAAGAGTATGTCTCGGAGCCTGTGCTGTGGCTGTGTCCTGCATGTTCACTTGCTGCTATTGCTACTAAAGGTTGCGAATGAGCTAACTGCGGTGTGACTATCATAAATAGACTGAGCAGGTAGGCTAGTTTGGTACGTTTACTGTTCATTTCAAATTGACTCATAATGCCTCATCTCCACTCAATATTAGTGCTTGTGGTGAACCGTTGGTTTGGTATCTGCCTTAGCTTGCATAGGCTCTAGGTTCATTCCACATTTAGGGCAAGTGTCACCCTTTTTTCCTGTGATCGCAGGGTTCATAGGGCAGGCGTGGGTATCAGCTTTTGCCTGCATAGGCTCTAGGTTCATTCCACACTTATGACAAGTATCCCCTGCTTTTCCTGTGATCGCAGGATTCATCGGGCATGCGTGAGTATCTGCACTGTGTTTAGCTGTGTGCTTGCCAGCATGATTTGGGCAAGACTTACAGTCTTCTCCACATCCTGCTTTATGCTTACTGTGGCTAGACTCAACTTTTGTTAAGTTCATGCCGCACTTAGGGCAAGTGTCGCCTTTCTTGCCTGTCACTTCAGGGTGCATAGGGCAATCATAATCTGCTTTCATATCATGGTGCTGAGCATGATCTTTATGCTGTGTATGTTCATGTTGACCGGCAGTCGCTGCAGGTGCAATTGAGATAAAGATAAATGCTGATAAAACTAAACTAATAAGGGTTTTCATTAATAAACTCCATCATATAGATGGCCGTATAGGTAAGCATTGTCATATCAAGCTGTAACAGCATGAATCTGAACAAGAACATAAACAAATAACGGCAAATATAAATGCAATTTCAACGATTAGCAGGCATAAGTGATGAAAATAGGTCGTTTGTCTGACAAAGCACCTAAAAGCTCACTAAAGCTAGTCATATCAATTGGATCGATAAAAATAATTGTTTAAAGGTATATCGTAAGCAGTTCATTGAACTGACAAATCAAGGGCGTAAAAGCGCCTGTTTGTTCTAGCTATGATATGGGGGGGCGGATATCTTTGGAGATCGAGATTGAATGAAAATGAGGCATTTGAGTGGCCATAGCTAACTCTGAGGGACTAAAACCTGGCCAAGGTTTAGTTTCAAATAGAGTACCTGTCACTGAGATCACAAGACAATGATTACAATCACCCTGGCAATATCCGTTGCCGTTACAACAGCTCTGAGCTTCGTCGGGAAGCACTCGGTCGATCTGCTCGGAGTCGCAGCAAGGGGAGGAATTATCAACTTGTGACGTGTGGCATGTAGCTCCATCATTCATACTCATCATCTGTGAATGGTGTGAACCAGTCATCATAGCTTCATGGGCTTGCGCTTTTCCTATCATCAAAGAGCCATTAGATAGCAACCCTTGGCTCAACATAGCGAGCAGGGTAAAAGCTATTAATGTATGACGGCGAAAGAACGAAAACATAAAACTTCCAATAATGAATTGTAGCTAGTCTAACATGAGTGAGTAATAGTGCATTGACAGAATTCACATTTATCGACTGATATTTCACGTGATAATTGAATTATTCTGCCTGTTTAAACTCAGGCCCACGCATTTTATACCGAACTAGCCATTCCAATATTATGTGATTATTGAAATGGCTTAGCTCAAGGTGTAATTACTTTTTCGCGAGAAGAAGTTTCGCCATAAGTTGGTGGTGAGTCAACAAGGCGACATCTTTGCTTTCCCCATGCGCACCTTTAAGTGTGATCACTGGATTATTGATAAAGTCATAGGCTTCATCTTCAGTGTCTATAACGGGAGTCATTGCTTTATATTGCAGTTGCTCATCAGTATCTAAGATCAAATAAAGAGGGGCCGACTTCACCCAAGCCCCAGAGTCATCGGCATTGACCTCAAAAATGTCATGATACTTAAGCTCAATAAGGTTCTCTCCATCGGCTAGCTGGATCTGCTGCGTACCTAACTGACTTTCACCATTAATGCCTGTTACTGCTAATGAATCTGGAAATGAGACGCTGGCAGCAGTGGCTGTAGATGAAAAAGCTGTAAGGCTAGCAACGGTTAGGGCAATAGCTGTGATAAATGTTTTCATAATAGACTCCAATTTGAACGGTGCCGAGTCAGAGTTATATGCTTAATCAATATCTATGAGCTCTTGGTAATGTAGAGCAACAAGCATAGATAGAAAGATCTAGCACTCAGACTTCAAGCAAAAATAACATTGAATTTTTGTGCGCTATAAATTGTGCTTAGCGCAGAGCATTAAAGGATCTTTATGCTTGCCAAATTGGAGGGGGATTTGGATGAACAGGATCTATTGTTTGAGTCGACCAAGATAGGGTTTGCACTTTGCCGTCTGACTCTGGTGATGAAATATCGAATTGAGCCTGTAGTAAAATACCTGTAGCGCTTGCACAGTGGGAAATACAGTCACCTGCGCCCATCATTTCACATAAGGCATCACAGTCGATCAGAATATCGCTATTGTTGGCGCTCATATTTGAGACCACCATGTCACAATCTTTTTCACCGTGTTGCATGACAATATCGGTATCTGAGATCGATTCAATTGCGTTAGGTGTGGGACTCTGTTGTAAAGCAGGCTCTAACGTCTTCATCGCATTATCACCATGATCCATTTGCGACATCTGAGCGTGGGTAAATGCATGCAAAAAGCTCGGCATAGCCATCGCCGGTGTAAGCATAAACTGCCCAACCAGAGAGATGATTAATACCAAATGTGCTAATTGCTTTGTCATTTCTGCTCTTAATTCGCTAAATGAATAGTGTGATGACTTAATAGACCCAGCGTGCATAAAAAAAGTTTCAACTTTTCTAATTTTTTTTCATGATTGAGGTCAATAAATAGTTTAATAGGGCTGAAAAATATCTAAATAGATATAAAAAATCATTTTTATCAGTCAATTACACCTATTACCTTGCTATGGATGTGGCTTTCCGCTAACTTTAGCTTATGTGAATATAATTTGAACTAAGTGCAATTTTCTCTATTTCACAACATAGAGTTAGAGCTAGGTCTCATTTTGTACTATTTCAGCCAGATCAATGAGTAGGTTCTGGTTTATAATTTGCGGCAATAGAGATGAAGTAATAAATAAGTGCCAATACATTAAGCATTAGGTACTCAATAAAAAATCATATTTTACGGAGAAGAGTGATGAACTGGCGTGCACTATTTAAACCTAGCGCGAAATTCTCAATACTAGCCCTTTTAGTGGTCGGTGTTGTTGTAGGTGTTGTTGGCTATTTCGCTACACAACAAACTTTACACGCGACAAGTACAGATGAGTTCTGTATGTCTTGTCACAGCAACCACTCTCTAAAAGATGAAGTGCTTGCATCTGCACACGGCGGAGGTCGTGCTGGTGTGACTGTACAATGTCAAGATTGTCACCTTCCACATAACCCTGTTAAGTACCTAGTGAAGAAGATCATCGTATCTAAAGATCTATACGGTTACCTAACTATTGATGGTTTCAACACGCAAGAGTGGTTGGATGAGAACCGTAAAGAGCAAGCTGACCTAGCACTTAAGTACTTTAAAGATACTGATTCAGCAAACTGTACTCATTGTCATACTCGTATCTACGAAAACCAGCCAGAGACTATGAAGAAGATGGCTAAGCGTATGCACGAGCGTAACTTCAAGAAAGAAGCTGACAAGCGTAAGACTTGTGTAGACTGCCATAAAGGTGTTGCTCACGTTTACCCTAAGGGATAATCCACTGCGCAATAGCTTGATTATCGCTATTAACTAGCGACGCGAATCAAAAGTAGAAGCCCTGTTACCTCTGGTAATGGGGTTTTTTAATGTCTGGAACATCTATGTCTATTTGGCAGGGATGTGTATAAATAGACGTTATGCAAGGACGCATTTATCCCTGAAGGGCAGGAAGCCCAAAGAAGGGGTTTATGCCTGCAATATTTGGCTAGGATGCATTCAATAGGGGCTTTCTGAACCATGACTTAACATCAGTCAATCGGTGTTTGTATTAGCATGTATCAATATGCGTTAATATAGCTATTCACTACGCGCTCTTAACTCCACTTTACTTAATAAGTCTCAGGAGGCTGCAATGACAACTGATTCGCCTCTTTCCCGTATAGAGAAGGTACTGGAGTATATTCATGGGCATTTGGACCAAACGCTCTCCTTAGAGGAACTTGCAGCGCAGAGCTGTTGGTCACGCTGGCAGCTGCAACGTGTATTTCAAAGCCATACAGGGCAAAGCGTTGCTCAGTACGTGCGTGAGCTTAAGTTAAGCTTAGCTGCGGAGCGAGTGTTGGCGGGTAAGGAGCGCATGTTGGATATTGCCTATGAGTTAGGGTTTAACTCTGAGGTCAGTTTTAGCCGTGCTTTTAAACAATTTTTTGGTGCGAGTCCAAGAGAGTACAAGTTACGAGGGCTAAGGGTGGGACTAAGAAACCCACTGGCTAAGTTGTCAGGTGATGTTGAGGCTCATGCACTCAATACGGCGTTTTTGCAAACTCGTATTGAGCATAAGCCTGCTTTTGAGCTTTATGGCGTTTCATCTCCATTTAAAGGCTTACTCTCGGATGCGCCAGATTTTGCTACCATAGTGCCTGAAACTTGGCAGCGATTTCATCATGAAGTTGGGGGGCTCGATATCTCCTCTGCTGATTTAATCGGTGTTGTGGATACTCATATCCAGCTTGCCGATGAATCACAGCTTAATTATTGGGCTGGTTTTGAGCGTTCGGCTTGTCATGAAGGCTCGAATATTGAAGTGATTGAGTTTGATCGCTTATCTATCCCTTCACAAGAATACGCCGTGGTCTCCTATGAAGGCGAGGTCAGTGGTTTTGGCCATATAGTTGAGTGGTTAATCTGTCATTGGTTACCTGATTCAGCCTATTTAGGTGTTGAAGGTTTTGAGCTAGAGCATTATGGCAAAGCTTTGAAACTGGATAATGATCAGCCGAGATCCTTAATGGAGTACTGGCTTCCCGTTAAGAAAAAATTGTGATTTCAGTCCCGATCTGGTCACTTCTATTTAGATTTACCCTTCCTATGCACCAAATTGTTAATTTTCTCTGGCTCAAACACTATAATATCCACGTCTGATAATCATTCTCATTTATATTCTCATCATTTACTGTCTCTTATTGATGAGAAGAATAACCCGAATTAGTAGAGGGCTGTATGGTCTCAAGTAAACCTAGCAAAGTATTTCATCGCACACTTATAGCGACCGCAATCGGTGCATCACTGACACTGTCACAAGGTGTCAGTGCTGATGAGGTTGACGATTTGCAGATAGAGGTCCCTAAAATGGAGACCATCACTGTGCTAGGTCAGGCCTACCGAAATACGGCAACTAAAACCTCTTTGACTCCGTTTGAAACGCCTCAGGGTGTAACTGTTATTGATAGCGAGCTGCTGCAGGAGCGCGGTGTTAAGTCGTTAAATCAGGCATTACGCTATGTGCCTGGAGTGACTACCGAGCAAAAAGGTGGCGCGGTGACTATGTATGACACCTTTAATATTCGTGGCTTTGATGTTAACCAAAGTTACTACGATGGCTTAGTACTTCAATACCTGAATGGCTGGAATCTACAGCCACAGATAGATCCGATTGCGATGGAGCAGGTTGAGGTATTTAAAGGGCCCACTTCAGTCCTTTATGGATCTATGCCACCAGGCGGCATGGTGAATATGATTGCCAAAACGCCACAGGCTTATAGCAATACTGAGGTTAACGTTGCTACTGGTTCACATAACTTAAAAGAAGCTTCAATCGATACCACAGGGCAGATTGGCGACAGCGACTTCTCCTATCGTGTTATCGCTTTAGCGCGCAGCAAAGATGGTCAGGTCGATCATACTGAAGAGGAGCGCTTTGTATTTGCGCCTTCGCTTGACTGGAACGTATCAGATAGCACCTATATTAACTTTAACCTCTACTATCAAAACGATCCGTCAATGGGGATGAACTCATCGCTGCCATCATCAGGTATGATCTACGATAACCCTGCTGGCTCGACTTCAGCCTCAACCTTTGCGGGTGACAAGAACTGGTCGACCTTTGAGCGTGAGTTTTTGTTAGCGGGTTATAAGATTGATCATGAGTTTAATGACAGCTGGTCTTTTATGCAGAGCTTCCGTTATATGGATGCCACTCTGTATCAGGAGAATACTTACCATACTCAAGATAACTTTGATCCAGTTACTGGCGAGCTCGATCGTAATATTTATAGCACCGATGAGTCTTCGACGGGCTACACCATAGATAACCAGTTATCAGGTAGCTTCACTACAGGCCGCGTCGAGCATAATGTGTTAGTTGGACTCGATTATCAAAAGCTAGACGGTGCTTCAGCTTACTCAGAGTTTGGTATGACGAGCCAGTTTGGTAGCTTCAATATCTTCAATCCAAACAATAATATGATTGACCCAACTCAGCTGCAATCAAGCTATACCGCAGTCGATAATGTAGAAGTTGAGCAGTTAGGTAGTTACTTCCAAGATCAGATGCGCCTCGATAACCTTATCGTTATTCTTGGTGGTCGTTACGACGATTACAGCTCTTCAAGTGAATACTCTGACGATTATGGTAACTCTGAGACCCAAGCAAATCATCAACAGTTCTCCTATCGTGTGGGAGCCATGTATGAGTTCGAAAGTGGTTTCTCACCCTTTATCAGCTACGCCACTAGTTTCGAGCCAGTTGCAGGTACAAGAAAGGATGGGACGACTTATAAACCAGAGCTGGGTGAGCAACTTGAGTTAGGGGTTAAGTATCAGTCAGACGATCAGAGTAAAACGGTAGCGGTCTCGATGTTTAATATCGTTAAGAGTGATGCCTTAATGGCCGATCCTGATGATCCTTGGGGCGATAAACTGCAGGTGGGTGAGATACAGTCTCGTGGGGCTGAGTTTGAAGCTAACTGGTATGTAACAGATAACCTTGAGCTTAACGCTAACTACACCTATATCGATATGGAGATCACTAAAGACAGTGGTAATGACTTAGAGGGCAAGAGCCCAATCTATGTTCCTAAGCATGCCGCATCACTTTGGACTAACTACTATTTTGAAGATGGCTTATTTAATGGCACTCGCTTAGGTGGCGGAGTGAGGTATGTCGGTGAGATGCAGATGGATGCTATGAATACCGATATGGTTGAGTCATACACCTTAGTCGACCTGTCACTTGGCTATGACCTTAGCCAGATGAGTAGCAGCTTACTGGGCGCTAGCGTTAACTTAGTTGCCAATAACCTGTTTAACGAAGAGTACTACACCTGCTATGACTCAGTGAACTGCTGGTATGGCGCCGAGAGAAACATTGAGCTGAATTTTAAGTATAACTTTTAATTTTTTGCTTAAGTCATCATAACCTGGGAGGTGCAGCTAAGCTGTAACCTCCCTTTAGCAATATAGTCTAACGCGTGTTGGAGAGTGTTGTGAGCCAAGCTGTAATGAAGCAACTGTTTGATCAATGCCAACAGGCAACACCTTATCTAAAGGGGGAGCTTGGTAGTGCTGGTAGGGGGATGATCAGTGGCAAACAGTCTAACCTGCCTGAGATTAAATCTCTCTATCGTGATCTGCAAAGCAATACATTAGAAGCTGGCAAGGTATATTGGCTAACCCGTAGTTGGGATTTGCTGACGTGGCAGCCGCTCTATCTGGCATTTGTCGCTATCTATAATATGAAATCCCTGCCCGATCTACGTAATATGTCCCAGCACAGTAAGCAGGGGTTAGTTGCAGGCTTTCGTTTCGACGACACGCAATGCGCCAAGGGTGATTATGAGTGTCTTATTCTGCAGGCGGGCCAGCAATTATCTAAGCTGTTTGAGCACTACAGAGCTGAGTTAGATCTGTGGGTTCGCTGTCGACCAGGATTTGTGCAGCATCTCGTTGCCGATGCGATTTTAGCTAGGCTACTTGAGGTGCAAAAGCAGCACTGTCAGATGTCAGATAAGTTTATTCTACATCATGCTAAATTGTGGCTAACAGCATTCAACATCTCCGAAAAGCATCTATCTTCGCTATATATCTCTAAACTGGATAGCAAGTTAGCCTTGAGCCGTACTAGCTGTTGCTCGGTATATAAAACTAAGTCAGGCAAAGTGTGTGACAACTGCCCGCGACTAAAACAGAAGAGCCATTAATGTATCAATTAAGCGGTGTTAAAGTTATCCGTGGTGAGCGCACCATTTTGGATATTGAAGCCTTATCAATCGACCCACATGCCTTAACCGTCGTACTTGGGCACAATGGTTCAGGTAAGTCGACCTTAGTTAATTTGCTCGCAAATCAATTTGCACCGGAATCTGGCCAGGTAAAACTGGACGGCAAGGCGCTATCAAGTTTTACCCCTAAGCAGCTTGCACAAACGGTGGCATACTTGCCGCAAAAGTTACCTGAAGTGGCTGGCTTAAATGTGACTGAACTTGTGAGGTTAGGGCGATTTCCATGGCGTGGCACCTTAGGGCGTTGGCGCAAAGAGGATAGTGATATTATTAATGATGCGATGCGAGAAACAGGCGTCGAGCAGTTTAAAGATACCTTGGCAGATCAACTTTCCGGTGGTGAACGCCAACGTACTTGGGTGGCCATGTTGCTTGCCCAGCAAGCGGATCTACTTATTCTTGATGAGCCGACCTCTGCATTGGATATTCAACATCAGTATCAATTAATGGAACTATTGAGTGAGCTGAATAAAAATACTGGTAAAGGGGTGATCGTCATTTTGCATGATCTCAACTTAGCCCTGCGTTATGCCACACACACAGTGGCACTTAAATCAGGCAAGGTTGCTTTCCAAGGTAAGGTCGATCTGCTGCAAGATGAGCAGCTGCTGTCGGATCTGTATTCAACCCCGGTAAAACTGATTGACCATCCAGAGCAAGACCACAAAGTGGCTGTTGTATGTTAGCTTGTACTCGCTTAATGGCATCTTTTGCTCTCGTGACGCTATTGTCACTCCTATCCCACTCAAGTTTTGCTAGCATCACTGTTGAAGATAGCCGTGGCCAACAACAGCTAACAGAAATTCCCACCCGAGTTGCAGCCCTGAATTGGGATGTTGCCGAGCAAGTGTTAGCGCTGGGTATTACCCCCATAGCCATGCCAGATATTGATGGCTATCGTGAGTGGGTGATGAAACCTGCTGTGCCAGATTCCGTGTTAAATATCGGTACCCGTGTCGAGCCTAACTTTCAAAGGCTAGCGGCACTCAAGCCAGATCTTATCATTATTGCATCCCCGCAATTAGACTTGCTGCCTCGGCTTGAACAGATCGCGCCAGTACTTTTTTACCAAACCTACAGTGAACATCATGACAATGCTCAAGCGGCTATCGATAATTTTAAGCTGCTGGCTAAGGCGTTAGGCCGTGAACAGTTTGCTGAAGCAAGGTTGGCTGAGATGGGGCGTAAAATCGACAAAATGAGGCTGCAACTTGAGCAGGCTTATGCTGGCAACTTGCCAAAAGTCACTAGTTTTCGTTTTGCTAGCATGACCTCTATCTATCAGTTTGGTGATAATTCAACGGCACAATATGCACTCTCTTTACTTGGGATAGAACCTGCCATTGAACAGAGTAGAACTCAGTGGGGGGCAAGGCAAAAACGGCTTAAGGATCTACATTATATCGATGACGGTATCGCGCTTTATTTTAAGCCTTTTGCACAAGAGGCTGAACTAGAGTCGAGTGTCATGTGGCAGGCGATGCCGTTTGTTCGAGGCAAACGAATGAATAGTATTGAGCCAGCTTGGAATTACGGCGGAGCAATTTCGATTGAGTATATGGCACAAGCGTTAACGCGCAGCTTGTTAGAGATAGCGCCCGTACAGCTAGAAGCATCTAGCCAATTAACAGCCAAAGGTGAGTTAGCCCAATAATGCCACGCGACCAAATTATTCGTTATTTTAGTACTTTTGCGCTCTTACTTCTGCTTGTGGCTATTTCGGCTCAGGTGGATACCCAGATCTCTTTATCGAGTCAGTGGGAGTTGCTAAAAAACTTCTCCCAAAGGCAACTACTGGCTAACAACTTTGATGAGATTATGTTTGTTGAATCTCAGCTTCCACGCATCGTGATGGCGATTCTAGTTGGTGGCATGCTAGGGCTAGTGGGCAGCTTGATGCAGCAACTGACTCAAAACCCCTTGGTGTCCCCCCTCACTTTAGGTACAGCTTCAGGGGCTTGGTTGGCCTTAGTTATTGTTAATGTGTTTTTCCCCAGTGCGGTAGGTGAGTATGCCTCTTTTGCCGCTATGCTGGGCGCCATGTTAACCCTAGGTTTAGTGATTTTAATTGCTGGCATTCGTAACATGTCTGGCTTGCCTGTGGTGTTAGCAGGTATGGCGGTCAATATTTTGCTGGGCGCAATAGCCACAGCGATCATTTTGCTCAACGATCAATATGCCAAAAACTTGTTTATCTGGGGCGCTGGGGATCTAGCGCAAAATGGCTGGCAGCAGGTGCAGTGGTTATTGCCAAGGCTATCGGTCGCAGTACTGATTTTTATCTTTGCACCGCGAATATTATCTCTATTGCGTATGGGGCAAGCGGGGGCAGCAGCTCGCGGGCTTAATATTATTCCAGCCTTTCTAGGTCTATTTGCTATTGGATTATGGCTTGTCGCCTCCTCAATTACTGCAGTTGGAGTGATAAGTTTTATTGGGCTATTAGCGCCTAATATTGCCCGTCAGTTAGGCGCTAGAACGCCTAAAGATGAGCTGTTTTTTAGTATGTTACTTGGCGCACTAGTGCTGGTCGCCACCGATGCCTTAGCCATGTTGATGAGTGTCTACACTTTCGACCTTGTGCCTTCGGGAACCGCTGCAGCCTTGATTGGTGCACCTGCGCTAATCTGGTTTACCAGACGAAAAATGGGGGCGCAAGATCAGTTATCTCTGTCGCTGCCTAAGAGCCGTTATCAGATGGCCTCCAAGGCACTGCCTTTGATGGCATTATGCTTACTGGTCCTCACGATCATCTCTTTGTTTATCTCTAAGGCAACCGTAGAACAGGAGGTTGTTTGGTTGTTTTCACTGCCCGATGCTTTCGGGTGGGAAGTGCGCTGGCCAAGGCTGTTGACCTCAATGGCAGCGGGTGCAGGCCTTGCGGTGGCTGGAGTGCTATTGCAAAGGCTTATCTATAATCCGTTAGCGAGTCCGGATATTTTAGGTATCTCAGCGGGAGCGACATTAGCTCTCGTTGGTGGAAGTATCTTCCTTGGGCTTAATATCTTCGAAGGGACAACCTCTCTTGCCTTTATTGGCAGTATGTCGGTACTTGGCTTGTTACTTATCTTAGGTAAGCGCCATCAATACGCGCCATCTATGTTGATATTAACCGGTATTGCTTTAACCGCTTTAATAGAGGCTATGGTGCAGTTTGCCCTTGCTCGAGGTGATGAAACGTCTTATACCATTTTAAGTTGGCTTGCAGGGTCGACCTACCGTGTGACACCACTATCAGCATTGATCTTGACCGCATCTGTGGCGCTGCTCATTGGTTTTGCTGTGATTACTGTACGTTGGTTAACGCTTATCTCTACCGGGCGAGAGTTTGCTAAAGCGCGGGGGCTCAATGTTCCCAAAGCCTTTTTATTACTGCTCTGCTGTGTGGCACTGCTTTGTGGCGCCGTGACGGCAACCATGGGGCCGGTCGCTTTTGTAGGCCTGCTTGCGCCCCATATGGCGGTGATTCTAGGTGCTAAAAGAGCGGAGTTACAGATCCCAGTAGCAGCTATGATAGGAGCGGGTTTGATGATTTTTTCAGACTGGTTAGGGCAAAACCTAGTTTATCCATCGCAAATTGCGGCAGGTACTTTGGTGGCCATCGTTGGCGGACTCTACTTTATCGCCTTGCTGATACAAGGAAGAAAAGCGGCTTAAGTGAAGAAGTTTCTAGTTCCTAGGTAATAGTACCTAGGAACCTAAACAATTAGCTGCTCTTTGCTAATTTTTGCATTACTTGGCTACGGTACTTGAGTAAGCTAAATATGCCGAAGGCGAATACGCTAAAATAGTCAGACTTTTTTAAGGTTAAAAGTGACTTGAACAGAGTATGGAAGATGACAACTTGAAAGCAGTGCATGAAGATGGTTATTGCTAACAAGATATTAAGTATAACGGCGATATTACCTGTAAAAGGTGCCATTAAGTTGTAAGCCATTATAAGCCAAGCAAATAGTGTTGCTGCCTTACCTGCCATAATAAAAAACTGCATAAACTTCTCTCTTAATCGATATGTTCTTTCGTAACTCGTAACTCGTAACTCGTAGCTTAAGGCTGATATTGATATAAGCGGTATATAACCTGACCGGCTTTTTTCTCTTTCAGCTGTACCCAATTAGCAGGTACCTGAAGTTGAGCTTGTTCACTTTCAGTTTCTACATAAACTTGGGCATTTTCATTCAGCCAACTGTTTTCATCGATCAGTTGGATACTTTTTTCAGCAAGCCCTTTTCTGAAAGGGGGATCGATATAAACGATATCGAAACCTTCACTAGGCGCTACGGCTAATAGTTTAAGCGTGTCTCCCTTGACGACCTCTGCAGTCGCTGGATCACACTTAAGTGTTTGAAGATTCTTTTTTAGTTGCTCGGCGGCGCTAGCCTGCAGCTCAAAAGCCTTCCCGTAGCTGGCGTAGCGAGATAGTGATTCGAAAAACAGTGCACCACTGCCACCGAAGCAATCTAGGACTCTGGCACCAGCAAGATCGCCAGCAAGCCAGTTAAATAGGGTCTCTCTGACTCTATCAGTTGTAGGGCGTAAGCCTTCAAGGTCTTGTATAGGTAAACGACGTGAACGCCATTGACCAGAGATGATACGGACCTGTCCGCTTGCGGGTCTATTTTTTGCCATTTTTTCCTGCCGATGCAGCTGTGATGTTGCCCTAAGCGAGAAAGTGATAGACTGTCTCGCTAATTTGAGTCGGCTATTTTACCCGAAAGCTTACAAGAATAGTGAAAACCTCAGGCTATCCTTTAAAATTTGTGCAGTTTAGCTGCATATAACCTTGTGCCTGCAGGTTAATTTTTCTCACTATTGGGTATAATAGCGGCCATAAAGAGATCCCAAAATCATAGTGGGATAGAGAATTTTTTGATCGTTAGTTGAGCACTGGACGTACACATGGCAAAGAAAGGTTTTTTTTCCTGGTTCCGCAAAGATAAGTCGAAAGATGAAGTAAAGGCGCCAGAAGCAGAAGTTACAACTCCAGTTGCAACTGAGGTGAGTGATAATCAGCAAGACCAAGATGCGTTGGCACAAAAAGAGGCCGAACGCCTTGAAGCTGAACGTCTTGAAGTAGAACGCCTTGAGACTGAACGTCTCGAAGCTGCCCGTCTTGAAGCAGAACGTCTCGATGCCGAAAGAGTGGAAGCTGCCCGTCTTGAGGCGGAACGTCTCGAAGCTGAAAGAGTGGAAGCTGCCCGTCTTGAAGCAGAACGTCTTGAAGCTGAAAGAGTAGAAGCTGAAAGAGTAGAAGCTGCCCGTCTTGAGGCAGAACGTCTCGAAGCCGAGAGAGTGGAAGCTGCCCGTCTTGAGGCAGAACGTCTTGAAGCCGAAAGAGTAGAAGCTGCTCGCCGTGAGGCAGAGCGTCTTGAAGCTGAAAGAGTAGAAGCTGCTCGCCGTGAGGCAGAGCGTCTTGAAGCTGAAAGAGTAGAAGCTGCTCGCCGTGAGGCAGAGCGTCTTGAAGCTGAAAGAGTGGAAGCTGCACGTCTTGAGGCGGAACGCCTTGAAGCTGAAAGAGTAGAAGCTGCCCGTCTTGAGGCGGAACGCCTTGAAGCCGAAAGAGTAGAAGCTGCTCGCCTTGAGACAGAGCGCCTTGAAGCTGAAAGTGCCGCAGAGTCAGATGTTGAGCAGCAGCCTGAGCCTCAGGAAAAACCTGTTAAAGAGGGATTCTTTGCCCGCTTGAAGCGCGGTTTAAAGCGTACCAGTGAAAATATTGGTAGTGGCTTTGTTGGTCTGTTTAAAGGCAAGAAGATTGATGATGATCTCTTTGAGGAGCTCGAAGAGCAGCTATTGATTGCCGATGTGGGCGTAGAAACAACCACACGTTTAATTAAAAGCCTCACAGACCAAGCTAGCCGTAAGCAGTTAAAAGATGGTGAAGCACTTTATGAGCTGCTGCGTGAAGAGATGCAGAAGACATTAGAGCCTGTTTCTATTCCTTTGGTACCTGAAAACAGTGATGGCCCATTTGTTATCTTGATGGTTGGCGTCAATGGTGTGGGTAAGACCACCACTATTGGTAAGCTAGCAAAGCAGTATCAGGCGCAGGGGAAATCAGTTATGTTAGCTGCAGGGGATACCTTCCGCGCTGCAGCAGTAGAACAACTTCAGGTATGGGGTCAGCGCAACGATATTCCTGTTATTGCTCAACATACTGGTGCTGATAGTGCATCGGTTCTGTTTGATGCTCTGCAGGCTGCTCGTGCTCGAAATGTCGATATCTTGATTGCCGACACTGCTGGTCGTTTGCAAAACAAGAGTCACTTGATGGATGAGCTTGAGAAAGTCGTTCGAGTGATGAAGAAGCAAGATGAGAGTGCCCCCCATGAGGTGATGCTAACCCTTGATGCGAGCACAGGTCAAAACGCCATTAGCCAAGCTGAGTTGTTCAAGAAGGCTGTAGGCGTGACAGGAATTACGATCAGTAAGCTTGATGGTACTGCGAAAGGTGGCGTGATCTTCGCGATTGCTGATAAGTTTGGTATTCCAATTCGTCACATAGGTGTCGGTGAGCAAATTGACGATCTGCGTACATTTGATGCAAATGATTTTGTTGAGGCCCTTTTCACTCAAGAGAGTGAAGATAATAAATAGGCCAGTTTGAAGAGACCAAGCCAAGTGAGCTAAGTCGTTCATTAATAATTACAACGGACAGCAAACCTAGATGATTCAATTTGAGCAGGTCAGTAAAGTTTACCCTGGTGGCCAGAAAGCCTTAACTGATGTCAATTTTCACCTTAAAAAAGGTGAGATGGCATTTCTGACAGGGCATTCAGGCGCAGGTAAGAGTACCTTGCTCAAGTTGATCACTGTTATCGAACGCGCCAATGCTGGGCGCGTTTTGATTAACGGTCATAATATTGCCAACCTTTCGCGTAAAGATGTGCCGTTTCTTAGACGAGACATCGGCATGATTTTCCAAAATCATCACTTGCTGATGGAAAAAAGCGTATTTGATAATGTGGCACTGCCACTCGTCATTGAGGGGTTTTCTCATGGTGAGATTAAAAAGCGCGTACTTGCTGCACTCGATATGGTGGGCTTATATGGCAAGGAGCGTCATCAACCTATCATGCTATCGGGTGGTGAGCAGCAACGTGTAGGGATCGCCCGTGCTATTGTCAATAAACCCCCTCTACTATTAGCCGATGAGCCCACGGGTAACTTAGATCCAAAGCTATCTATGGATATTTTAAGGCTGTTTGAGACTTTTAATGATGCGGGTACCACAGTATTGATAGCGACCCACGATCTTGGTCTTATCGCTAGAATGAAATACAGAACCTTGACCCTTAAGCAGGGGCGTGTGCTAGGTGGAGAGGAGCTGACTGCATCTCCTTCTGCCCCGCTTAGCCGTTAACTGCAATTTGCCTTATGGAACACAGGGAATAATATGAGCAGCAAGCCTCAATTAGTCAGAAGTAAGCTACCTATATCGGGTCGCATTGTGATGTTTTTTATTCGTCATATTCAACATGCAATGGGCAGTATGGGCGAATTATGGCGTAACCCCATCTCTTCGCTAATGACTATGGCCGTACTGGGGGTGAGTTTAAGCTTACCGGCTGCGCTGCAAGTATTGGTTAAGAATGCAGAGACTATCACGCAATCTTGGAATAGTGCCGCTGAGATATCCCTGTTTATTGATGAAGCTAGGAGCGAGCGGACGATTCAGAGTTTAATTACTCGTATTAAAGTTTATCCTGAAGTCAGCGATGTGAATTATATTAATCGAGATCAGGCGCTCGAGGAGTTTCAGACGTTATCAGGCTTTGGAGAAGCACTCTCCTATCTAGATTCAAATCCATTACCTGCAGTGGTGATGGTGACCCCAAGTTTAAGGTATTCAAGCCCAACAGGCGCTCGAGAGTTACTTAAAAAGTTAGAGATGGAGCCCGAAGTGAGCTTTGGTCGTTTAGATATTGAGTGGCTTGAACGTTTGCAAGCTGTTGTTAGGCTGTTAGAGCGTACGGTATTGGCCATTGCAGCCCTACTTGTATTAGCTGTTGTGTTAGTCATTGGTAATACGATTAGATTAGCGATTATGAATCGCCGAACTGAAATAGAGGTGATGAAGCTTGTTGGTGCAACAGAAGCCTTTATTCAAAGACCCTTTCTGTATACCGGGATCTGGTTCGGTATCATAGGTGGTATCTTGGCTTGGGTGATTATCAATCTGCTTGTTTGGTATCTTGATTCTGCTCTCGCTGAATTACTGGGTCTCTATGGTAGTCAGTTACAGATGCAGTCCCTCTCTTTGGTTGAACTTGGTCAGTTGGTTGGGTTAGCTTCCTTTCTTGGTTGGCTGGGCTCATACCTCTCTGTACGTCATCACCTAAGAGCAATTGAGCCTTCATAATCACTGCAGGGCTAAAAGGTGTGCCCTGCGATGAGTGATGCTCTCTAGGCAGATAGAGTTTATGAACTAATCTTCATTTGCTTTGTCTATTGCTCTGAGGCAAAAATAAACCTCAATATTATTTTTCAACTTAGGTGTATTGACATAAGTTGTCGGATCACCGATAGTTCATCAGCTTGTCCTCATAGAAAATAGAGGACAGCGCTACAAATATTTTCATGTTGTTGTAATAAGTAGGCTGTAAGCTCTGTCTTTTATAACCGTGAATAGCTTGTAAGTTATATTTTTTGTTCGACGAGTAAGATTTTAGAAAGGTAGGAGCGTGAATGACAAATCAAACGCAATCAATGGCATTAGTGGTTCCTCAAGGAAGCGGTAGCCTAGAAGCTTATGTTCATTCGGCACACAACATCTCAATGTTGGAAGCTGATCAAGAGCATGAGTTGGCGAAACGTTTGCAAGAAACTGGTGATCTGCAGGCAGCGAAAAAGCTTATTATGTCTCACCTACGTTTCGTTGTTCATGTTGCTAAAGGCTATGCGGGTTATGGTTTGCCGCAAGCTGATCTTATTCAAGAAGGTAATATCGGCCTGATGAAAGCGGTTAAACGTTTCGACCCTGATGTGGGTGTACGTTTGGTCTCATTTGCTGTTCATTGGATCAAAGCAGAAATTCATGAGTATGTGCTTAAAAACTGGCGCATAGTTAAAGTTGCTACAACTAAAGCACAACGTAAGTTGTTCTTTAACCTGCGTAAATCGAAAAAGCGCCTTGGCTGGTTTAGTGATGCTGAAGTCGGCATGGTTGCTGAAAACTTAGGTGTTTCAAAAGCTGACGTGACCGAAATGGAATCACGAATGGCTGCTCAAGACCCAGCATTCGACCTAACTAGTGATAGTGATGATGATAGCCAAGATTATGCGCCAGCGCTTTATCTTGAAGATCACTCATCAGATCTTGCAGCTCAAGTTGAAACAGATAACTTAGAAGCAAGCAATCAAGCTCGTCTTTTATCGGCGATTAAAACCCTTGATGAGCGTAGTCAGCATATTTTGCAGGCGCGTTGGTTAAATGAAGATAAGACAACTCTGCAAGAGTTGGCCGCAACTTATCAAGTATCAGCCGAGCGTATCAGGCAGCTTGAGAAGAATGCGATGAATAAACTTAAAGGTCGAATGGAGGCCTAACCTTCCTTTTGATTGAGTTGAATTAAAACCTGCCACGGCAGGTTTTTTTGTATATGGATATACTTATCCCCGATCGCAGGGACAGCGATTGAGGGGATTTATGTCTGGAACATTAATGGCTAGAACCTAGTTCCTAGGCACGAGTTTCTGGGATTTTAAAACTTCCTCTATTACCTGCTTACGTGAGACCTTTAGGCTGTTGCTTTCAATTTCTGGCCAAGAGTAATAGTGGCGAGGACGCTTAAAGCGTGCAGCATGTTGGCAGACTAGCGCTTCATACTCGTGTATAGCACTAAGGTTACCTTTAACGATTGCCGCTGGCAGATTGCCAAATTCATCATCAGCCTGAGGGAAGACAATTGCATCTTCAACTTGAGGGTGCAGTTTTAGAATCGCCTCTATCTCTTCTGGTTGAATATTCTCCCCACCGCAGATAAACATGTTGTCACTGCGACCTAAGATCTGAAGGTTACCATCGCTATTCCACTCACCACGATCTTTAGTATTGAACCAGCCATCGGCGTCGAGTGGCCGTTCTATCAGTGTGTGCTCAGTGGTACCGGGCTTGAGATAACCTAAAAATAGTGTTTCTCCCTTAACGAGAATATTATCCTTCACAATTTTAAGCTGGCGGCCTGGCAGTAGTTTGCCACTGCTACCGTCTGATTTGGCAAAGCCTGTGGTGATCTGTGAGCCCATCTCGGTCATGCCGTAACTGGTGTAACTGACAACTCCTAACTCTGCTAGTTTGCTAAGTAGGTTTTGCGGGATTGCACCGCCACCGAGCAGCAGGGCTTTGACTCTTTTCAGGCTACTGGCATCTTGCTCCAATAATCTAACAAGTTGAGTTGAAACCAAGGAGAGGTGAGAGATATCATCTCGTGAAACTTGCTGGGCGAGTGGGGTGTGCTTGTCTTCGAGTACCAGAGTTGCACCAGCTAAGGTACAGCGATTGATTATGGCTAATCCGCCAATATGAAATATGGGCAGGCTCAATAACCAATGGTCACCTAGCTGAAGTGGGATTAATGTACGAGAGCCTTTAGCACTGGCAATGTGATTACTTAGGCTGTGCACAGCAGCTTTTGGGAAGCCACTGCTGCCTGAGGTGAGAATAATATTTGCCGGCTGCTGAGTATCGATGACTTGTGGTTTTTTCTCGCTAAAAAGCGCCGGGCTTGAGAAGGATAATTGAAGTGAAGTGGCTGTTAGCTGTTCACTGTTTAGCTCGGGTGCCCAAATCGCATTGAGGTGATACTTCTCAGTGAGTTGGTTTATCTGGGTTAAAGGAAAACGCGGAGAGAGAGGGCAAAATAACACTCCTTGATCGATACAGGCCCAATAAAGCACAATCAATTCAGCTGAGTTTTTGCCGATACAAGCGAGCTTGTCTCCAGGAGCCAGTCCCGCTGATATGAGCTGTTGGCCTACAGAAATAACACATTGGCTGAGCGTTCGATAATCTAGCTGTTTTCGAGCCCCTTGAGCATGCCAGTTAATAGCTAGTGCTTTGGGGTGCGCCTGTGCTGCCTGATGTACTGGAGAGAGTGAATCACTGTAACTCATAAGCGCTCCATTACTTAGCAGATTTTATTTCAGTGAGCTGGTTAAGTGTGAGGCGGCGCTCTTTTCCGGAGTCAATAAGCAGATCTTGACTAAATGCCCCTAAGGTATCTAGCCCTGGCAGCTCATCTGGTGTGATGATGCGGCTTAACTTAGCCAAAGCTTCAATGCCTAAACTGCCCTCTAAGCCAGAGCTTAAAATGGTACGCACACCATGATGATCCGCTTGGCTTTGTAACGCTTGTAATCTATCAATAGTACCTAGCAGCATAGGCTTGATAACAAGCGCTGTTAAACCTGGCTGCATACTAAATTGATAACTTGGGTCATTGAGTGTTTCATCGAGTGCCCAAGGTATTTCAATAGCGTTGAAAAGCGCGCTATTGTCTTGATGATTAATGCATGGCTCCTCAATATATTCTACCGAAGCCAGTGGAATACAGGCTGCGAATTCGATGGCTTGCTCTAAGGTAAATCCACGGTTGGCATCTAACCTGAGCTTGAGATCGGGCCTTATGGCTAACACCTGATGAACTAGCCTGATCTCCTCCTCTAATGAGGTTTGAGCCACTTTTACCTTTACCGAGTGGGTATGCAGAGGCAGTGAGCGTATGCGTTCATTGAGTGTTTCTGTACCCTCGTCAGCAGCGCGATAGATGAGTGGCACGGATTTGAGGTTACGCAATGGAAGGCTGTGACCATCAAGTTGGCCAGCTAATTTTGCATGGAGTAAGCTAAGTCCGAATGCGAGTGATGGATAAAGGCTAGTTTCTGCAGCATCAAGCAGATGCGCGATTGGCTTACCGATAAAGGCATCAAGCATGCTTTCAAGTTTATCGCTGACAAGCTGTAGGCTCTCCTTACTAAACCCTTGAAGTGGACAGCCGTCAATATCAATGCCTGAGAGAGGCGATATCTCAACCTGCTCTGAGCGTGTATTGGCCTCATTGTGCTCATCTTCAGCAACTTGAGTGGCTTCGACACTGAGTACTAAGCCACTGCGCGTTTCAATTCGCTGCTTACCCACAGGAAGTAGTCTATCTAAGGGAATTTTATAGGCGTAAAGCTGTGCAGAGGAGATGATCATTTAGCATTCTCGGTTAGTTGCTTTATCAGTTGATGGCAAAACTCACGTGGGGCTGCCAGATGGACATTATGCCCAGCATGATTAAATTGGTGTACTTTAATAGATGATTGCGTTTGCCACTTAAGGGCTACATTTAAGAATTTGCTGTCATCGTTACCGACATAGTAGTGACAAGGAGCTGAGAGCTGATTGGGTACTTGCCAAAGTTCGCCCTGTACGGCAAGTGAAGTCGGCAGATAGATTGACTGCAGAGCTTGTGGATCATTGTTACTGCGTTTATCTATAAGTGACTGTCTGGCTGAGGCTGAGAGCTCAGCAAAAACCCCTTGCTGATACCACTTGGTAAGAAATACCTCTATTGATTGCGAGGCCAGCTTATCGTTCCACTTGCTGTCATTCTTGATGCGGATATCTTTATCTTTGCTAGAGATAAGTCCTGGATGGGCTGATTCAATATTAAGGCTTAAGAGATGTTGAGGAAATAGCTCTGCCATATGCAAAGAGATACGGCCGCCAAGTGAATAACCCAGTAGGTGATAATACTCAATATCAAGTTGAAGCAAAGTCTGCTGTATTGCATTAGCTACTTGCGCAAAACCGGGTGTATTCAAGCTTAATATTGGGCTGTCACCATGACCCGGTAGATCGACACAGACGCAATAAAACGTTTGAGTCAGCTCTGGAAGCAGTTGTTGCCAATCCTCTTTATTGCCCAGAAATCCATGTAGCATGACTAGAGTTGGATTATTGCAATCACCATGAGTGGAGAGAGATAGCATCAGTTTTGTTTAACCCATGAGGCGAGTTTAGCTATCTGACTACTCGCTTGATCTTGGGCTATGCTGACCTCTATCACTGAGGCTCCATCATAACTAAGGGCATCGAGATAGGCTTCTTTAAAGCTTTCAATATCATCGACCTGATTATAAGGCAGGCCGAACATAGCTGCGCCATAGCCAAACTCTAATCCGTGTGCGAGTCGATAGTATTCGCTTCTGAGTTTCTCATCGGGAACGGGCAGTAGGTTAAAGATGTTGCCGCCATCATTGTTTAATATGACTACCACAAAAGGGCTGGCTACCGTGCGCGCTATAGCAAGGGAATTAAGATCATGCAGTGCAGATATGTCACCAATGACTAAGGTGGTCGCTAACCCTTTATGCATGGCGACACCAGAAGCGGTGGCTAGTAGGCCATCGATACCCGAGGCGCCGCGGTTAGTGTAAGTCACACCTTGCTCTGGAGTGATTGGGGCAAACATATCGTATAGGCGTACAGGTAAGCTGTTACCTATAAAGAGTTGTTGAGTCTTTTGCTGAGCCTTTGCGATTGTGCGAATGACTAGCGCTTCACCGAATTCACCATTATCTATCTGTTGCTGAAACAGTGTCTCAAGTTTGTCATTGAGTTGGATTAGCTCTAGCGCCCAATTCACTTCAGAGGAACGTGGCCAAGGCTGAGAAGCGAATGTTGCTAGCTCGCAATGCCATACTTGCTTAGCACTATGGCTGGGGTCTAGACGAGTTTGATGAGGTAATACCTGCCAATAACTCTTCCACTTCTGCTCTGCAAGATAAGTCATCAGCCTTTTAGAGAGTAGGCGTCCACCAAAGATAAGCACACGCTCCGCCTGCTGCAGAATAGCTTTCGCTTTTGGGTGATGCAGAAGCTGATCGATATTGCCTATGGCACTTGGGTGCTGTCTCAGTTGAGACTGGGCATCTGTTAATAGCGGCCAACCAAGCTTTTGTGACAAGAGTACTAATGCTTCAGGACACTCTTCTGGCGCAAGGGTTCCTGCGATGATCACCCCTTTACCGTGGACAAAACGCGCTAAACCATCCTGGCTCGGCAAACTTTGCTGTTTAGCGTGGCCGTATTGCACGTAAGGATGAGAGGCATGCTGCCAATTTCCAAGTGTGCTGAGGTACTTGGTAAAGTTGGCACTCATAGTCGAAGGATAAAGGGGCTCACGGTACATACAGTTGATATGAACGGGTTGAGTCTGATTGCTAATGGCATCATCTAATGTCGTGAGTAGTGCTTCTGGCCGAATTGATACCTCAGGTGTCGGCAGGTTTATCTGCTTAGCGTACTGAGCAAAAATAGCAGGTTGAATGATCGCCTGATTCGCGCCGCAATCTATAAGCTCTGGTGGTCTATCTCCGGATAAGACAATGAGAGGAACTTGGGTTAGCCATGCCTCGATAATCGCAGGATAAAGATTGGCAACCGCAGTGCCAGAGGTGGTAATTATCGCAACAGGCGCTTGGCTGGCCTTGGCTAAGCCAAGTGCCATAAAGCCTAAGCCACGTTCATCGAAATGCAGGTGCTGTTTGAGTTTTATCTGTTTTGCTGCAGCTAACGTCAAGGGCGTTGAGCGTGAGCCTGGAGCCATACATACGTGTTGTACACCAAGGCGAGCTAGCTCTTCGAGGATAAGCGTGCCCCATAACAAGTTCAGTTCAGCTGTCTTTTCGATTTGCATGGATAAATACCTGAGATTTTGTAGTCATAGTGTACCCCTATTCACTTTAAAGGAAAATAATTAGCCCTAATATCAGGCTAAGTGAAACATTAAGCGGTGACTTTTACTAAGGGGCAGGTGATGTGATGGTTTGTTGGAATAATGAGTTGTCTGTTTAATTAAAATATTAAAGAGGTAAGTGAAATGCATTAATTGTATTGTATATGGTTTTTTATATAATTAGGATTATTCAAGGATAATTGAACTTGGTTAATTATATTTTTGTTTATTTAGATGTAGAACTAAATATACATTTCTCTCAAATGTCTTATATCTAAGTTGTAGGTATTATTTAGATATTGACTGTCTAAGCATGTGTGTAGTTGCAAGTAGTGCAGTTTATAATTAATTTTAAAAAGTTTGAAGCTTATCGTTTATAGTTACATTGGTAACAATTCAACATTTAACATACTAATGCTTGTAAATTAACAATCCCCTCGTTACACATCGTTTATTTTTTTTGCATAACCTTACTATTCATATGGTTGCAGTGTTTTGATTTATGTGATGAATATTGATGGTTTATAAATATAACCTGTTTAAGTTCACAGTTTTTGTTTATTCATTGAACCTATCTCAAATTCATTTTTGACCTATTTAACAATCATAAATTAGTAGTTGTTTACCTTAGAATATTGATCATCTTAACTGGTTGGCTCCTATTCAAGTGGTGAGTTAATTGTTGTGTTAATTATGTAAGGTTCGATTAATGATCTCTCATTTCTTTAATAAGGTATTAGTTGGGGTAGCCACACTTATGTGTTTATCTCTTAGCGTAAATGCTACTCCTTGGAATCATCTACCAGGTGAACAACTTGAAAAAATATTAGTTGAAAAGTTTTCGGCGGGTGAATATTCACCGAAAGGCGCTGATTCCTGCTTGATGTGTCACCGAAAAAGCGACGCTGTAATGGCCATTTTTGATGGCACCCACGGCAAGATGAGCAATGAACAGTCACCAATGGCTGGCTTACAGTGCGAAGCTTGTCATGGCCCTCAAGGAAAGCATAACCGAGGTGGAAAAGAGCCGATGATTAGCTTTGGTCCTCAAAGCAAGTTATCAGCGAGCGCGCAAAATAGTGTATGTCAAGGTTGTCATAACGATCCTAAACAGATGGCATGGCATAGCAGTACCCATAACCTTGAAGAGATTGCATGTGCCGACTGCCATACGGTGCATAGCGCTAAAGACCCTGCTCTAGATAAGCTCAGCGTCAATGACACTTGTACTTCGTGCCATACCAAAGAGAAAGCCGATATGAACAAGCGCTCATCTCATCCTTTGAAATGGAACCAGATGACCTGTATCGATTGCCACTCTCCTCATGGCTCTATGAGTGAAAGCGCCCTGAATAAACCAACCATAAATGATACCTGTTACTCCTGTCACAGTGAAAAGCGTGGCCCTGTGTTGTGGGAGCATGCGCCAGTAACTGAGAACTGTGTTACCTGTCATAACCCTCACGGCAGCGTTAATGAAGGCATGCTTAATAGCCGTGCACCTCAGCTGTGTCAGCAGTGTCATGCTCCTGATGGTCATGCCAGCAGAGTCGTGCAAGAGCCAGGAATGGATGCGTTCGGTGGTGGTAAGAGTTGCTTAAACTGCCACAGCAAGATCCATGGTTCTAATCATCCGTCAGGCAGCCTGCTGCAGCGTTAATAGGGAGCAATATCATGAAGTTTAAACTCAATATCATTACAGTGTCGCTCCTAGCCGTATCAAGCTCGGCCATGGCGACAAACTTCGGTGTTGGTAATGCTAATACTGACTCGCTCAACATGGATAAGTATCAGTGCAAACGCTGTGTATCGACCAATGGCTACAACGGTGAGGTGACTGTCTCGGCAGGTTACAACTCTGTGGACGATATCCATGCTGGTAATGTTCTGGGAACCGCTGAAGATGGTGCAATTGCAGCCGTAAGTGGTGATATCCGTTATAAAAATGAAACTGGCTATCAAGCCCAAGTTCAAGCTCATCAGTTGGGGATGGATAATGGCTTTGCCAACCTCAAGGTGGGCAAATCTGGTCTCTATGAACTGGAGCTGGATTATCAATCGCTTAAGAGTTATCAGGCGGGCGATGTGCAGAGTCAGCTTTGGCACAACAATGGGATGTTGACTCCCAGCCCTTATACCAATGAGTTCGATCTGGCGTTAAAACGTGAGAAGTCTGCCATAGGTTTCAGTTACGGGGAGGGGATTTATAACACTTTCATCCGCTATAGCCAGGAAGATAAAACAGGCCATCAATCGACGAGTCTTGTTGCCCCAAGCCCGGTTAACTTTGGCTTACCTGTCGATGCCAGGACTAAGCAGTTAGATTCTGGCGCTTCGTTGACTGGTGATAACTGGATAACTGAGCTGAGCTACTTCGGCAGTTATTACAGTAATAACATCACAGATCTTAGTCTTCCTCACATGAATGATGTCTACTCAGCGACGCCAGATAATGAGGCCCATCAGGTGTCTCTTTCGGGTCAGTATCAGCTCAACCGCACTGTGATGAGCGGTCGCTTAGTGACTGGGCGAATGATTCAGGACGATGCGCTTATTCAGATGAGTGGCAACCCACTGCAGAGTTGGGATGGACAGATAGATACTTTAGATGGCCGGTTTGCGGTGACTTCGATGTTAAGTAACCGGCTACGTTTAGGCGGTAGTGTTGATTACAGCAAGCGAGATAACCAAAGCTCAGTATGGGAGTTCGCGCAGTATAGTTACAACGGTTTAAGCGGCGCCTTTAAGCAAAATGTGCCACAGGATATTGAACGCAATACTTATAAGGTCAATGCCAGTTATCGCATCGCCAGCGGTTACCGCCTACAAGCGGGGTACGATCGCAAAGAGATTGATCGTACCTATAGTGAACGCGAGCAGACCAATGAAGATAGCCTGTGGGCCAAGCTGAATGTCCGAGCCTTTGACAAGTTCAATGTCAATCTAAAAGCCAGCCATGGTAATCGTGGTGGCTCAGACTATGAAGTGAATCAAGTTACCTCCTCTGAAGATAATGCGCTGATGCGTAAGTACTACCTTGCGGATCGTAAACGTAATGCTGTCGAGCTAAAGGTGAATCACACGCCGCTCTCTTGGGTGAGTATCGACGTTACCGGCCGCTACGCTAAAGATGATTATGACGCTACTGAGATAGGTCTGACGGAGTCAGAAGATTTTGGTTACGACATCAACTTAAGCCTGCAGATGAGCAAACATCTGTCGGCGTATGGTTTTGCGGGTCAGCAATGGATCAACTCGGCACAAGCCGGTAGCCAGAGTTTCTCGAGCCCAGACTGGAACGCCGATATCGAAGATGAGTTTATCAACATTGGTGCTGGCTTTAGTTATGGCGGCCTGATGCAGGACCAACTCACCCTAGGTGGTGATTACCTGTTTAGCAATTCAATCAATGACACCTCGGTCGGAGGCAGCCTTGTCACGACTAATGGCAGCCAGCCATATGGTGATTACTTCTCCTATAACCACAGCGTGCGTATGTATGCCAACTATGCCTTGAGCAAGCAGATGGCATTGAAACTGAGTTATCAATATGAACGTTATTACGACACAGATGCGGCTCAAGTCGCGACCAATACTGTGCCGGGGCTAACCACGTTAGGTGAGCTTAATCATGACTATAACGCGCACCAAGTGATGTTGTCGTTTAGCTATTTGTTGCGTTAGAGCAATCGTAAGAGGAAATATTAATGGAACGTAGAAGTTTCTTAAAAATGAGTGCAGCCATGGGTTGTGCAGCAAGCGTAACAGGTTGTAAAACCAGTTCAGATGACGCCAATGTTGTACCGCCAAAGCCGCCAGTAGGTGAAGAGCAGATCACCTGGTCATCTTGCCTGGTTAACTGTGGCTCTAACTGTCCAGTTAAAGTGTTTAGTCGTGATGGTGTTATCACCCGCGTTGAAACTGACCATGACGTCGTAGATGGTGATGATATTTATCAGGTACGAGCCTGTGCTCGCGGTCGTTCATTGCGCCAGCGTACCTATGCCGTCGATCGTTTAAAAACACCGATGAAGCGTGTTGGTAAGCGCGGCGAAGGTAAGTTTGTCCCTATCAGCTGGGATGAAGCGGCTAAAACTATCGGTACTAAGCTCACCTCTGTGATTGCTGAGCATGGTAACAAGGCTATTTTCCGCAGCTACGGCTCGGGTGCTTACTATGGTTTTGCTTCTAATGCCTGTTTTAACCGTCTGTTTAACCTTAATGGCGGTTGCCTTAATGCCTATGGAAACTACTCTTGGGCGCAACAGATGGAAGCGGCTAAGCATACCTTCGGTACGGGGAGTACTTCGGGTTCATCGACGGTGACTCTGGCAAACAGTGATTTCCTATTAGGTGTGGCTTATAACCCAAGTGAGATCCGTCAGTCGGGTTCAGGCGAAGGTTATGACTACCTTAAAGCACTGCAGAAAAGTAACGGTCTGAAAGTGGTGATGCTCGATCCTCGCTATACAGATTCTATGCTAGGTAAAGAGTCTAAGTGGTTACCAATCCGTCCAGGTACCGATGCAGCCTTTGCTGAAGCGATTGCTTACCAGATGATCAGTTCAGGTTGGGTTGATAATAACTCACTTAACTTCATCAATAAGTATGCAGTAGGTTTCGATGCTGCTTCGATTGCGCAGCAAAAAGAGATTTTTGCTTCCAGCGGTGATGCCACTAAGCAAGAATACGCTAAGGTGATGAAGCCTGAAGAGAACTATCGTGATTATATTTTAAGTCAGGGTATATACGCCGATCAGCCGTTAAAAACGCCTGAATGGGCAGAAAATATCACCGGTATCCCAGCGGCTCAGTTTGGGCAGATTGCTACCGACCTACAAAATGCTCAAGCGCCATACATCGTTGTTGGCGCTGGTGTTAACCGTCAGGCTAACGGTGAGCAAAGCATGCGCGCTCTGTATATGCTGTCGGTATTAACAGGCAAGTTAGGTACCTTAGGTTCATCGAACGGTGAGCTACCGTTTATGAGCAGTATGTCACGCTCAGGTATTCCTGCAGGTAGCAACCCAGTAAAAGAGAGCATCTCATTCTTTACTTGGTCTGAAGCTATCCACAACGGCGAAACGATGACGGCACGTAGTCATGGTGTTCGCGGTACAGATGATTTAGACGCGCCGCTAGGTACCAATATTAAGGTCATCATCTCAGCATCAGACAGCTCACTGCTGAACCAGCATGCCGAGATCAATAACACCGCTAAGATCTTAGAAGATGAAACAGGTGTTGAGCTGATTGTCAGTTGTGATTGCTGGATGACGCCGGGGGCAAAATTTGCCGATATCATTCTGCCAGATACTAGCTGGTTAGAGTCAAATGACTTAGTGAATGATAGCTACGCATCAGGTGCGCTGGGTTATATCACCGCGATGAAGTCAGCGATTGAGCCTATGTGGGACTGTAAGTCTATGTATGAGGCGGCAGCATTAATTGCTAAATACATGGGTTGTGAAGCTGAGTTTACCGAAGGTAAAACCGAAGAGCAGTGGCTTGAGGAGCTGTATCAAAAGACCAGAGATAACAGCAACAACTTAGGCGTTGTACCAGCATTCCCTGCGACCTATAAAGAGGCGCAAGAGGTCGGCTTCTTCCGTAAGAACATGAATGACAATCATGTTGCCCTAGAAAGCTATATCAAAGGTGGAACAGCCCTATCGACCCCAAGTGGCAAGATTGAGATCTATTCAGCCGAGCTTGCATGGCGCGCTGCTAACTGGGATCAAGAGGCGACCACTGACGTTAAGGGTGACACCATCACAGCTATTCCTCAGTACACAGTCACTTGGGATGGTTATGAAGATGAAGACACTAGCACCGATTACCCTATTCAGTTAGCGGGTTATCACACTAAGGGTCGCACCCACTCTAGTTATCATAATGTCCCTTGGCTGCGTGAAGCGGTAGAAGATGCCGTTTGGGTTAATCCAATGGATGCCGCTGAGAACGGGTTAAGTTCTGGCGATAAAATTGAGATGTACAACGAGCGTGGTTCGATTGCCGTCAAGGTCCGTATTACGCCACGTGTGGCACCTGGGGTGTTTGCATTAGGTCAAGGTGCTTGGTTTAACCCAGGCAATACCGTTGGCAGCACAGGTCACATCATAGATGAAGGCGGGGCGATCAATACACTTACTCGCTATCAGCCAAGCCCAGTTGCTAAAGGCAATCCACAGCACACCAACCGTGTTGCCATTAAAAAGATTTAAGAGACTCGTTAATTATGACTCAACCAACTCAATATGGTTTTTATGTAGACAGCACTAAGTGCACTGGCTGTAAAGCATGTCATGTGTCTTGCAAAGACCGTCAAAGCAATGAAATTCGTAATAATAGCAACCCAGAGGGTAATACCCTGCCTGCACTTGAAGGCGTAACTTGGCGCCGTGTATATGAGTATGGCGGCGGAGAGTGGACCAAAGGTAACAATGGCTGTTTTGAGCAAAACGTATTTGCTTACTATATGTCTATTGGCTGTAACCACTGCTCTGAGCCAGTATGTGTTAAAGCTTGTCCGACGGGCGCTATGCATAAGCGTCGTGAAGATGGCCTAGTACATGTAGCTTCTGAGCTGTGTATTGGCTGTGAGAGCTGTGCTCGTGCTTGCCCGTATGATGCACCGCAAATAGATCGTGAACGTAAGGTGATGACTAAGTGTGATGGCTGTTTCGAACGAATTGCCGATGGTCGTAAGCCTGTATGTATCGAGTCTTGCCCACTACGAGCACTGGATTTCGATACTATGGATAACCTGCGTGCTAAGTATGGCGATGGTGACGGGCATATTGCGCCGCTACCTTCACCTTCAATCACTTCGCCTAACTTGATTATCAAGGCAAACGTCAATGGCCGCCCAGCTGGCAGCGGTGAAGGACAGATCTTAAACTTATCGGAAGTTTAATTGTTTATGGCGCCCATAGGGCGCCATTTTTAATGAGATGTAATTGTGATATCAGATAGCGTAAATACTTATTCAGAGCTGCAGGCTATTTCACGAGTGCTGCATAATGTTTTATTGGATTACCCCTGTGAAGCTTCGATTGACAGTTTTGCTGAAAATAAACTCGGTGAGACCTGGCCTGAACTAACCAAATCTAATGAGAATCAGCAGGGGAGAGCGCTGCTTAATGGTTTTCTGGCAAAGTGGAACGCTGAGCAGATTAATGAGTTAAAACTGGATTACGGTCAGCTGTTTTTTGGCCCAGGAGAGCCAGCAGCAATGCCGTGGGGCTCAGTATATCTAGGTGAAGAGCAGTTGCTGAATGATAAGTCTACCGTTGCCTTGATGGCGTTTTATAAAGCGAACGGGATTAGCTTTGAGTTAGCACATAAGCAACCACTGGATCATATTGCCCTTTTTTATGCTGTGATCGATCAGTTGTTAGGTCAGCTAATCACAGAGCCAGATAATAAAGCTGCGCAAGACACTTTGGTGATCTTAATACAGCAACATATGCTGCCTTGGTCAGGGCGCTGCTTAGCGCTAGCTGTTGAGCATGCACAAACCGATTTTTATAAAGGTATCGCTTTGTTGGCATTGGATTTTCAAGCTGAATTAACTTCAGAGTTTAACATTATCCCTGTCGCCACTCGTTTATTTAAGTAAGGAAATGTCATGGGGGTGATCGCTGCTGTAGGCACGCAATGGGAAAAGGCAGAATTTGCTAAGCACCTTAGAGAGTTCTTTGCTGAAGACTTAGAGTTAAGGGAGCTGTTTAGTGGTGCAACAAATATAGAAACGCTCACTCATGTGATAGCTGCTCTGATTGAAGATAAAGAAAAGCTTCAACTAGTTAAAAATAATCTACATAGTGAGTCTGTGTTCTTACTTCTGTTTGATTGTTATCTGCTGTTGTTTATAAAGGAGTTAGAGCATGGAGGGCTCTCCCAAGCAGAGCATCTGACTATTCAAGTTAGCAGGCGATATGCTCAAACAATGCAAAAAGAGAGCAGCGATCCTAAGGTATTGAATATGGCTGAGAGACTGATTCTATCAGCTAAACAGTTAGACTCACTTCACCTTGGCAGAAGAAGTAGTCAAAGGAATATGGGAGCTGCTACTCGTTAATGCAAATTAGCTGCTTTTGGAAGGCTAATTCGCTAACCCTGATTATCAATCCACTCACTCATCACCACATGGGTTTTTAATTTGATGATATCGGTTTGAGCATCAATATGTTCACGGATCTCATGCAGGCGCTTCATTGAGGAAGCTTGTACATACACCAGCAAGTCCATGTCGCCAGTGATACCGCGGCAGGTGATGACTTCAGGAATCGCTTGAAACACATGGACGACATCGGCACAACGGGGACATCTGTGTTGGATCTCGAAATAAGCTGACACCCCCTCTTTTTGTGATTCACTGAGTAGCACTTGATAGCCGCGGATGATACCTGTGTGTTCGAGCTTTTTAATTCGTTCAGATACCGCTGAGCGAGATAGATTCACCGCTTCTGAGATATGTGACACGCTCTGTCTGGCGTCAATTCTGAGCTCGGCAATAATGGCTTTATCGAACTTGTCCAGTTTATCCATCTGTGCTCCTCTCCTATGTATAGTGTTGACCGGTGTTAGCAAGGTGCACTTCACGAGCAGCACTTTACTTGTGGAAGTTCAAACACTAACCCCCTTAAGCGACACCTTACAAATGATATCAAACGAACAAATTGACGGTATAAGTCTCAATGGCCGTCATTTTGTCGGTATTCTTGTCGAAATCACAGAGCAAGTCCGACAGTTTGACCAATTGGCTAAGTCTATACTAATGCAACATATTCCAATAGTGGTGTGGCGTAGTGAGCATTATTTTTACAAGTGTTCAGGCGATAAAAAATGTGGTGTGTACAGACACTTTGAAGGTGTTTGCTGAGCTGAAGTAGAGATGCATTAATAGGATGTGGTGAAAATGGATCAAGTGAAAGGAACAATTGGGCGTTGGCAGGGAGCAGGGCTCATGGCGACAACCTTACTAGGGACTGGGGTATTTATTCTTCCTCAGATGACGATTGCTATTGCGGGTAGTGGTGCCTTAATTGCGTGGTTATTACTGACGTTGGCGATTATTCCAGTGACCTTAGTTTTTGGTCGTCTAGCTGGCGCTTTTCCCCATGCCGCAGGTCCCGCCTATTTTGTAGAGAAGGCATTTGGTCGTACTGCAGGTAGGACGATTGGCTTGATATTCCTCCTCGTTGTTCCTTTAGGGGCGCCAGCTGCGATCTTGATGACCTTTCAATTTGTTGAAGCTTTGATTCCGATATCTGGTTGGAGTGAGGTAGGTGTACAGCTTGGCTTCTTGGTCATGCTCTTTTTGCTCAACTTTCGGGGAATTCACATTTCAGCTAAGTTGCAATTTGCGCTGACGCTCGCCATCGTTTCTGTTGTGGTGTTGATGTTTGGGGCGGGTGGATTAAGCCTAGATAGGTTGGCCTTGATCTCCCATAAGGCGGGTACTGAGTCAGATTTAATTATGGCAGCTGCGGGTATCGCTTTTTGGAGTTTTCTCGGTATTGAGGCCATGACTCACTTGGCTAACGACTTTAAAGAGCCGAAGAGAGATATGATCCCTGCCATGATGATAGGGACGGTATTAGTCGGCGTAGTGTATCTAGCCTGTACCGGATTACTACTGCTGACAGAGGCTGATATGAGCAGTGGGCTAGCTATGGTGGTGACTTTCGATAACTTATTAGGGGGTTATGGCGCTGAGATTATCGGAATTTTAGGTATTGCTGGTGGGTTAGCCACAGTTAATGTTTATACCGCGAGTGTTTCTAGGTTGGTATGGAGTTTTAGTCGTGAAGGTATATTGCCAAATTATTTTGATTCTCTGAACCAGTTTCAGGTGCCAGTGAGAGCGCTGTCCGCCGTGTTATTGGCAATGGCTGTGGTCATAGTGATGACCTATTTGCTTGGGCAGGAGTTAGAGCATCTGATTGCTTGGACAAATGGTGTGTTTGTTATTATTTACCTGATGTCTATGCTAGCTGCAGCTAAACTACTGAGTAAGCGATACCTGCCTCTTGTTGGCCTTGGTAGTCTTTTTTGTATTGTGATGGGCATAGCGCTTGGGTGGAACATGCTCTACGCCGTGATGATGACATTGATTGTTGCGCCTATCTTGTGGTGGCAGAAGAGTCACCTACTCAGTAAGCAGAAACTGCAAGCGGCATAGCCTTAAGAGGAGAAGTCGGCTTTGACCGTTAAGTGAAAGGTAAGGCCGCTAATAAGCTTGGAGGATCATGCTTATTTCGCACAACAATACGGGCAGTATTTGATGAGCGAAAGCTCTGCAGTTATTTAATTTGTGTCCTATATTTCTAACTCATAGTTACAGATTATTGCGGAGAAATAGAATGGATTCAGCTGCATTACTCAGTCATATCGATGAGTTACCACGTTTACCTAAGGCGGTCAGTGAGCTATTAGATCTTGTCAATAACGACGGTGCTTCAGTCGCCGATATCACTGAGAAGATCTCTCATGACCCTCTTGTTAGCGCCAGAATATTACGTTTAGTGAACTCTGCGCATTATGGGCGCAGCAGAGAAGTTGGCTCTATTGATGAGGCGGTAGTTCGATTGGGGATGCAAACCCTCAGAACCTTAGTGATAGCCTCTGCCGTTATTGGCGCGGTACCCACGATTGCAGGTATCGAACTCGGAGAGTTTTGGGGGCAGACTTTTGAGGTTTCTCTGTATGGTCAAGAGCTCGCGAAGCGCTCCGATACGCCTGCTGATACTGCTTTTACCTGCGGTATTTTACATGATATTGGCGACCTACTCATTGCAACGATAGAGCCTGATAAGTCAGTCAAAATTCGTGAGGCTGTGGAGCGTGGTGAAAATAAGTGTCAGGTAGAGCGAGATATATTGGGTTACGAGTCGCCTGAGGTTGCCGCATTGCTGGCTAAAAACTGGAAATTCTCCTCTGAACTCGTTCAAGGGATAAAATATCAAAACCACCCAGAGCAAGCTGACCCTTATTCGAAACAGGCGGCACTGTTAGCCCTATCCCATATGATTATTGATGATTGGGACTTGATTGATGAAAATGAGAGAACAAGCTGGTTGTCTCAACAGGCGATCTCTCTTGGTCTGAAGATGGAAGTCGATGGACTGCAGGATAAAATTGAGTCGCTCAGGGGAAAAGGTTTTGATATCGCAAAACAGCTAACTTAGCCGTTAAAGTTTAGTCGTTATAGTTTCAGGAGAGTACGTCGGTGCTCTCCTTTGTTCTTTTTTATCGTCTAACTACCAGCAGAATTGAATGCTACTGACTCTCAATAGCAAGATTACGCATCTGTATCAGTTCGCTGTGCTTTAAATAGAGCAGTTCTGAAACTCTTCTAATAATTTGATCTTCATATTGGCAAAGTTGGCCATCTGCATAAGCCATTTTCCACATCGACAGTATCAATTTCTGCTTTTGCTCAACACTGCATTGCTCATTAATCTCTTTGGTAAACTCATAAAGGGACGTGGAGTCACCCTGAATCTTTTTCGCTTCAGCAATGAGTTCATTGGCTTCAGCGAGTGTTAGAGAAAATGAGTTGGTAAGCAGCTCAGGAAGTAGACTCGCTTCCTCATCTTCTAATGTCTCATCTGCAAAAACGACTTCAAGCAGTAAGCTTACAGAGGCTAACTTGAGTTGATGGGCCTTCTCTTCAGGAGAAACAGCTTGGGAGTGTGAATTAAGAAATTGTTTTAGTTTGGCCAGCATCTATTTACCTACTAAATGATTGAGTGAGCATCAACTCTTAGAGTGACGCTGAACGGAAGAGTTCCAATATGAGTCAGATCGTAGAAGGTCATCATCAATTCAGCGACAGCTCGTCTCATTGATTTAACAACTTAAAGGATAGCGCCCAGTCCTTTCATCAGAAGGTCAGTGGTTCCATCGCCCGCATTTGCATCTAAATAACCTTTCACTATATCAACCATAGGTGCAGCAAGCTCTTTAGAGATACCTAGCTTTTCAAACGCATCATAAACTTGAGCACCACCTTGTAGAGAGCTACCCAGATCACCAGCTTTTGAAAGTAGGCCAGACATTCCTGAGTCATTGTCTACCGCTGGAGCTGCAGATAAGAGTCCATCGATACCTGGAATCGCACTAGCGATAGAGGAGAACTCACCACTTCCAAGGCTAGATTTTGCCAGAGATAGCAAGCTGCCAAGGCCGCCTTCCGCTTGTGTTTGATTAAGTCCTAGCTGAGACATAACGCTACCGACTAGATCATTGTTTTGTGTCTGAGTCGCTTGTGGCTTAGTTTCTTCTTTTGAAGTCAGATCATCAAACCACCCTGCAGTTGCAGGTAAGCTTAAAGATACACTCGTAATGATGAGACCAATAACAGCAGATAATTTCATTTTTTCCCTTCCAATGGTGTATTAGTTTGACTCTTGTCCATATTCTAGCTTTTTTAACATTAATTTTGCATCTATTTTACCAAGTGGCTGAGGTAATCAAGCATTCGTCGGTGCAAAAAATATCAAATTTCGGTATCCTGTGAGCCCTGTTTTGCTTTTTTAATTATCTATTGGAAACACGCATGTCATTGTCTGCGATATTAACAGAAGCTTTTAACTTCTTTCGTAATCATATTAGCCAGTTAGCGGCCTTAACTGTACCGATTCTGTTTATTCAAGTTGGTATTCAGTTATGGCTAGGTATGGAGATTGGAAGTGCCGATATAGAGAACCCTCAATTTGGTGGTTCACACATGGCTGCAATGATGGCCCTATTGCTGGTATTTTCGCTTTTAATTGCCGCGTTGACCATCTTCTTGGAGATCCGATCTCAAGGTCATGAAGCGAGTACATTATTGATATTGAAAACCAGTTTAAACTTTGTGCCTGGTTTATTGTTGGCTGGTGTTTTTTCTGGTTTAGCTATTTTGGCTCCAGTGATGATATTTGCCGCTTTTGGTCCTCTGTGGTTGATAGGCTTAACCATGAGTATCTACATATTTGCTCGATTAGCTTTTGTAAACTTTATGATTATTGTTGAGCGTTTAACACCGTTCGAAGCGATTAAAGCCAGTTTCAAATTCAGTGGCCCAATCGCATTTAAAACTTTGATGGTGTTGATGTTATACATTCCTCTGTCACTGGTTGGCGGCTCTCTCTCAGCTCTTGTGCAATCTGTCGGTGTGCCACTTCAGCTTATTGTCGAAGTGTTTATTGCTTTCATGGGGCTATTTGTAAACGTCGCACTATTTCGCTTGTATATGGTGTCACGTCCAAAGCCTGCTGAATCAATAGATGAAGAAGTTTAAGGTGTAACACTTTTAGGGCTTAAGTTCGTTCATTAGAAATGACACTTAAGCTCTAAAAATATGGAGCTGCGCTGTGCTTACCGATGTCGAATTTGTTACTCAATTCTCTGCTGATTTAGGTCATGATTATGGCGTAGCTAAAAGCTATGTAAGAGATGTTCCTACTCAGGCTTTACTGTTAATTCGCAGTTTCACCCATAAGCTCACAGATCAACTGGCTGAAGCTAAAGGGGTGAAGTTCGACAGTCCAAACCTTTACGACAGAATTGAGACACTTAACAGTAAGCGTGTCGTTGATGTGCGTATTGCCCGTGCACTGCATAAGCTCAGAGGAGACGGTAATCGCGGTGCCCATCCTGAAAAATATCACTTAACTGCTGAGCAGTTACTGGCGTTAAGTGAAAAGTCTATCGGTAAACTGCTTAAGCTTGTTGAGTCACTATTTAAACAGGTGACGGGTAAGCCTCTTCCTAAATATCAATTTGAACCTTTCGACTCACTGGCTGGCCGCGACCTCTGTTATCGCGCCATCATGAAAGGCGATTCTGAAGCTCAGTACTTAGTAGGAATGTCACTTAAAACGCGCGCCTTGATGCAGCAAGAGCAGGAGCAGGCGATTGAAGAGCTTGATGACTGTAAGCCTCAAGAATCTGGCTCAAGTGAGACCTTAATTAAGGCTCAATATTGGTTTGCACAAGCATCGGCTAAAGATATGAATGCCCTGCATGAGTATGGTGTTGCTTTAATCCATGGTTATGATGGTCAAGCAGACACCATTGCCGGTGAGCAGGCTATCACGCAGGCTGCACAGGCGGGAGTTCCTAACGCCATGGCGTTGCTCGGATATTTCTATCTAGTAGGCAGTGAAACCCTTACTGTGGATTTAGCCAAGGCTGAGGAGTACCTGCAACGGGCCGCCGATCTTGAACAATCAGAAGCCATGGCTAATTTAGGGGTGCTTTTTTATCAGCAAGGCGACCTTATTAAGGCTAACTTTTTTATCTCCCAAGCGGCTAACGCTGGCTTTCCTCACGCACAATTTCATTTGGCACTGATGTTAGCCAATGGCGAAGGCGCTGAGGTTGATATGCTGGCGAGCGAGAGGTGGATGAAAGAGGCCGCCGAGCAAGGGCAGGTCGATGCCATGCTTTCTCGTGCTCAAGCTATATTGAACGACGATAGCTCAGCGACAAATGAACTAGCCTTGGCTGAGAAGTACCTTCGTGAAGTGATCAAGTATGGCCATAGTGTCCCTGCGATGATTGAACTCAGTATCGCACTAGCCGATGGTATGCTTGGACGAATTGATGTCGTTACATCTTCGGCGCTATTGAAGCTTGCAAAAGAGCGAGCTAACGAAGATGAGCTTGCGGTGATTGCTCCTCTGTGGGATTCGTTACTACAGCAAGTAGAAAATGTACTTTCAGTAGCCACCGCCCCCGATGAGCTCAACTCCCTTGAGCGTGCCAAAGAGCTTCTCTCTTAGCTTTTCCTATACGCTAAACTTACCGATGAAAACATGTGAACTTGCTTTCTGCATACAATATGCAATATGTTACACTTGTATCTTTCAAGAATATTAGGAGAGCGCATTGCTGAAACATGCTGAAAATATGCTAGCGGATGATGTGTTGGTAGAGAAAAACCGTCAGTTAAATCTCAAGCTGAATGCTGTTGCTGAGCGATATGTCAGAATCGTCCTTGCTATTGGAATGCATGATCCATTTTATGTTGATGCTTATTATGGGCCAGAGATCTGGAGGACTGATTGTGAAAAGTTACCTCTTAACTCATTGCTCAAGGTGGCTAAGACTTTGGAGTCTGAGCTTGCTGAACTTGATTTGGTTGAGGTCGATACCAAGCTTGAGTCTCGCTATAGCTTCCTAAAGAAGCAGTTGTCATCTGTGGTGTACTATTTAGGGCATCTTTTGGGTGAGCTTGGGAGTTTTGATGTTGAATCTACCGGTTTATATGATACTCAAACGCAAAAATTTGAGCTTTGCTCATTTGAATCAATTCAAGATGAAATTGAGCTTTTATTACCGGGTAGTGGCTCACTCGCTGCACGGTTTGAGCAATTTCGTTCGGCATTTATCGTACCTCAAGATAAAATCCCTGCAGTTTTTGAAGCCGCGGTAGATAAGGCTAGAGCATTAACTGGTGCTCATATTGCTTTACCGGAAGGTGAAAATTTTAGTATTGAGTTTGTTACCGATAAAATTTGGACTGCCTATAACTGGTATCAAGGTAATTACTCTAGCTTAATCCAGCTGAATCAAGATCAGCCGCTGTATATCGAACGTTGCTTAGAGCTGGCAAGCCATGAGGGGTATCCGGGACATCATGTATTCAACCTACTTCAGGAGCGAGATCTCGTTAGAAATGAGCAGTGGATTGAATATGCCGTATATCCACTCTACAGCCCCATCTCATTTCTATCAGAAGGCAGCGCGAATTACGGGCTAAGTTTGATTATGTCACCTGACGATGTGCTCAGCTTTGAGCGTGATACCTTGATGCCACTGGCTGGAATTGAAGGGGATATCGAGAGGTACCATCAGGTATTAAGCTGCTATAAGAAGTTGGCTTATTTGGATAACTTAGTTTGTGAACAGCTTACAGATGGGCATATCTCAGTGCTTGATGCGCAAAATTTGTTGATTAAATACGGTTTGTATACCCGTTCTCGAGCAGAGCAGAGGGTTAAGTTTTATCTCTCTAACCGATCCTATGTGATCAACTACAATCATGGTGAAGAGAGTGTCGCTAGGTGGGTTGAAAAGGGGGGAGAAACCAGAACATCTGAACGTTGGAAGCGTTTTGAAGCTCTGTTAAAGCGTCCCTTAGCCGCATCACAATTTAAGGTGTAACTCAGTTTATTTGACTCAGGCTAACTCAATTAGCCTGAGGTGACGATGTTAAATATGGGCTTTAAGCTCGGATATTTAGCTTGGATCGTGTTCGAAAGTACGACCTTGATGAGGCTTAGCCTGTGGATGCTTATCGGCAAATGGGTGATCACTGAAAACACGATTTCCCTGCTCTTGTGTAAATTGATCCTGGCCAGCTTGGTCGCCAAATGAGCGCTGCTGTTGCTGGAACCGGGCAAGCTGCTTCTTTAAAAATATTCTGCCGAAAAGGCTCAATAGTAAAAAGCTGATAGCACCTATAAGCAAGACAAAAGGCAAAGCGATAAGGGTTAACGTGATAACTGCCAGACCGACTGCAAATGCCATCCAACCTTTGGCACCAGAAAATCTAGCCTGAAAAGGTGATTGCTGAAATTGACTGTAGATCATAATAACTCCAAAAATTTATCTGTATTGATTCTGCTTTTTTATTGACCAGATATCACGTTAAATTCAGTTAATCTGGCTTTGAAAATGTAACTAATTGTCAAAAACAAGCAGAAATCGCTTAATGTTTTTAATCTTATCAATGTGTTTATGATAAGCCATAAAGGGTTAATTTAAGCTGAACGGGAAGAGGAGAACCCGTTGTTAACTGTCCTCAAAAGCCTCAGCGACACTCTTACAAATGGTCTCTCTTATCCACTTGTGTCCAGGCTCCTCATTGTTTCGGCTATTCCAAAGCAGCACATAAGCCAAAGGAATAAATTCAAATGGCAATGGTAACTCCACGAGTGGGTAGAGCTTTTGAGCATGTCGAGCGAAGCTTGAAGGCAAGGTAAAGATGAGATCGCTATGGGCACATACACTGGCAGCGCCATAGAAGTCAGGCACTGTAGTACTGAGCTTACGCCTATGCCCAGAGTTAGCTAAATGATAGTCCAATGCCCACCAGTCGTTACCTTCACAGCGAACTTGTACATGTGACATTTCGAGATAAATCTGTAAGTTCCACTGCCCTGTCGTGACTGCGGAGATGATGGGGTGGTTCTCTCTCACCAGACAGATCTGTTTATCGGTAAACAAAGTTTGATGCTCAATACCGTCAGCTAGCTTATCTATTTGAAAGTCAGATTGAGGGTGTAGATCGCGACCCGCAATGCCGAAATCGATCTGACCTTTCTGTAGAGCTTGCATTGATTGCTCCATCCAAACATAAGTATCTAACTTAAGGTTGGGGGCGGTATTAAGTAGCGGTCCGATGAAATAGGGCAGTAAGGTTTCATAGGCACTTTCAACCATAGCAAAGGAGAATTGGCGGTTACTACTCGCAGGAGTAAAGCTTGGTGGTTGTGTGAGCTGATAAAGCCCTTGCAGCATATCTGGAAGTTGCTGGCTTAAAAGTACCGCATGAGCCGTAGGGGTTAAACCGTGAGCGGTACGATGAAACAGTGGATCGCCAAGAGTGTCGCGTAATCGGTTTAAGCTTTTACTCAGTGCTGATTGGCTTAGGTGAAGTCGGCTCGCAGCACGGGTGACACTTTGCTCTTCTAGCAGTACTTGCAGTATCACTAATAGATTGAGATCGATGCGAGCCAAATTATCTAATTTCATCAGTTATTCCTTAAAGGAAATTCAGTTCTGAAATTATACCATTTCTGTTCATATCATGGCTGAGCTAAAATGAAGTCATAGAATAATGCTACATCTAGAGAAAATTATGCGTCGAAATCTGTTACCCATTTTAATGTCTTTGGTGGTCTTAAGCCCGCTTGCCATCGACATCTATCTCCCTTCTATGCCTACGATGGCGACAGAGTTTTCTGTTTCAATGAGTGAAGTTCAGTCAACACTCGTACTGTTTCTTTTTGCTATGGGTGTAGGTCAGATCTTGATTGGCCCACTTGCAGATCGCTATGGTCGACGACCTGTTGCGATAGGTGGCGTACTACTTTATATGCTGAGTAGTTTGTTTGCTGCCGTTGCCATGGAGTTTCATTGGTTACAGCTGGCGAGAGTACTACAAGGTTTAGCAGCGTGCTCGACCTCGATTGTGGTATTTAGTGCGGTACGTGACTGCTTTTCTCCAAAAGAAGGTGCGCGTTACTACAGTTACCTTAATGGAGTGATCTGTGTTATTCCTGCGTTAGCTCCAACACTAGGTGGCTTATTAGCGCTACAGTTTGGCTGGCGCTCGACCTTTATTTTTATGACGTTATACGCAATTGTAATGATGCTAGTCGTCGGTTATCGATTACCAGAGACTCGCCCTAAGAATACAGTAACGACAGGGCCTTTATACCGTTGGGCTCGTTATAAGCCTGTGTTAGTTGAGCCACACTTTATGTTTTATGCCATCTGCTGTATGGCTGGCATGGCTGCGATTTTGAGCTATGTTTCATATGCACCAGTATGGATTATTGACACTTTAGGTATGTCAGAGCTGACCTTTAGCGGGTTATTCGGCCTAAATGCAGCAGTGAATATCGCAGCGTGTTTTCTTGCTCCTATGGTTATCTCTAAGCTTGGAAATCGTCCAACGGTTATCTTGGCACTGATAACTATGCTGGTATCGGCGCTACTACAGGTGCTTGTGCAAGTGTTGGGGCCACAAACAGGCTTAGCGGCAGCCCTGAGCTTCATGTTCCCTATGATGTTGCTTTGCGTCGGATTTGCACTTTTACTTGGCCCTGCGACGAGTATGGCATTGTCAGCATTTGGTGAGCGTGCAGGTACTGCAACCGCTATGCTAGGTTGCATTCAAATGAGCGGTGCATCCTTGCTCGCAGGTCTAGTACAGCAGACCAGTTTAACAGCGCCTTATGCGGTAGCACTTGTGATGGGGGGGTTAGCGATATCATTACTGTCTATGATGGCAATGTCTCGTTTAGACCACTGGCATCAAGAGCAACATGCGCATTAACACGAGTCGTTAGACTTTAGTTGCTAGAGCCTAGATGTTAGACGATAACTGATTATTTTAAGCAACACCCTTTGCCCGCCAACTGCTAACCACAGTAGCGGGCTTTTTTATACATGGCCCTGCTTACTTACAAGAGGTGTTCCAGTCATTTATTGCCATTCCCACCTTCCATGGCAGTCAGAGGTATTTATCCTCGGATGCCAAAGATGGCATGCGAGGAAGGTATCAGTAGTTAAAAGCGTCCATTGATCGATGCGCCAATCAAGAAGCCATCTGGGGTATTATCTTCATCTGAACCAAAAAGTTTTACGGCATTAAAATTAGCGGAAAAATGTTGAGATATCTGCCACCAATAGGCTGTTTTCAAACCATAAAAACTATCGCTATGTGACATTTTTGTATGCCATTCAAGATCGCCCGTTGCGATATATTCAGCGTCTATATCTAACCATTGGTAGTTTGCGCCAATGGACCATGAACGATTTATATACCAGTCTAAGTTAATTACCGCCGTATTGACTGTGTTATTTGAGAGGTTTGTGGTGTTAGAGACACCACTCGATATTGAAATATAGTCAAGTTTTTCCTGGCTTAGCCTGGCCGATAGATCGATGCCTGAAAGTGTGTTCAATGCAAAGAAGTGGCGATATTCGACACCATAACTATCTACAGATTGTTCCATAGATAGTTGATAAAACTCACGATCTATTTCTTCAGATTGTTCACTGTTACTGTAGAAGGCACTGAGGGAAGCGCTATTATTAATGTAGTACCCGGCATTGATGGTGTACGTATCGCTATCTTGGTCATAAGTTGCACTTTGTTGTTCTGGGCTTACGTGTTGGTAGGCTAGCCCTAAAAACCAGTTAGAGTCGAAAACATAGGTGCCATCAATACTGTAGCTATCTGTATCAAAATCACCTCCAATGCCACGGTATTCGGTATTCATTAAGCTATATTGTGCGCCCATGTTGGAGCTTTGAGCCATAAAAGTATTGAGCGCATAGGGGCTTTGTTCACTGTCGACTTTATCGAAATAGTAACGATAGTCTAGTTGCCAGAGCGAAGTGCCATCGTCTCCAGTATCTGTAACGTAAGTGAGGTTAGCCTCATGTTGGAAGCTATTTAAAATCTGTTGCTCTTCAGCTTTAATGTAAGGGGAAAGTGTGAGCAGAATAGCGATGCTTAAGCTTGACTTTTTCATGTTACTTCCTTGTATATACTGGTTTTTCACGGCTTGTACTTCGAGAGAGTATTCTTCATCTAAATGAATAACATCTCGAAAATAGTTAATAAAAATAGTCCCTTAAAATTCACTTCAAAGTACTTCCGTACCTCTTAATGAATATACAAATGTAATAAAGCTGGGTGAGAGTGTAAATAATTTGCTTGATACAGTTTGTATCTGATGTCGGTTACAATACTTTACCCACAGTTTGAAAATTGAGAGCTTTGTGACGCGTCCTAGTTGCCCAAAATGTCATTACCCTTTGAAGGCTTGTCTTTGTAAAAGTATCGAGCAGATTGAGGTGATGACAGAGATTATTGTATTGCAAGATCCTAGTGAAGTGGGTCATGCAAAAAATAGCGTCCGTTTACTCTCTCTGGTTATTCCCCGTACTCAAGTTATTGTTGGTGAGGGGCCTGATGATTTTGCTCAGTTGCAACAATACTTAGAGGCAAGTAAAAAGCCTGTGTTCCTTGTTTACCCCTCAGATGAAAGTCAAAATGCAGCTGAGGTAGACTTCGCAGAAGATGTGATTATTTTATTGTTGGATGGCACATGGCGAAAAGCCTATAAGCTTTTACAGCTAAACCCTTGGTTACAGAAGTACCCTGCGCTGCATTTAGATTTAGAGTCTGCGTCTAACTACACCATCAGGAAGGCAAGTCGAAGTGATAGTTTATCAACTCTCGAAGCTGCTGCCATGATGCTTAAGGCAATTGAGCCAAGTGTTGAAGTGACACCGTTAACAAAGGCATTAGGCGCCATGGTTGAACAGCGTTTAAACTCAATGCCTGCAGAGATTAGAAAGCGTTATAAAAAATGATATTTTCATAACGTTAATTATGTTTTTTGATGTAGGTAGAAACGGCTCAATCTAAAGGGAACTGTTTTTTGTGACATATATCAGTGAGCGCTGAATAAAACCGTAAATTGATCACGCTTATTTATGATTAGATGAGGTCTAATGTATTCGAATCATCTGTACTACAGGTGGTGTGAAGGCTGCGTCGGTGTGCTGTCCATGCAGGGAGGCAGTGCGCGCGTCATTAACTGGCTGCGGATGTCGGCGCAGCTTTCACTCTCTTATTTTTCAGTCCGTATGACTGATGTTTTGTTGCTACTACTCATCGATAGCAATGAAGCTCTCTGAGGTAAAGCTATCTGCAGCTTTAGGGTGACCAAAGAAGTATCCTTGACCAAAGCCTTTCCCCATCTTTTCTAAGATCTCTTTCTGCTGCTGTGTTTCGATCCCTTCTACGACAAAACTAATATCTAAAGCTTGAGCGAGTTGTATCATTGCCTGGCAAAGTAGCTTCCCCTGTGGCTCACTTAAGCGCTTAGCAAAGCCTGCATCAATTTTTAAGCTATCTATGGGCAAGCTTCCAAGCTTGCTTAATGAGGATAAGCCTGCCCCGAAGTCATCAATAGCAATACTCACGCCTAACGCTTTGAGATGGCTTAGGGTTTTTTTAACTCTCTTAGGCTGCCTTAATAGTGCTGACTCGGTGATCTCTAATACTAGCGCGTCGGCGGGCAGCTGACTGATCTCTAAAGCTTGATTAACATGGAGAGAAAAGTCTGGATGCTCTAGTTGCATAGGTGAAACATTAACGCATACTTTGAGATCTGGAGCGTGTTCGTGCCGCCATTGGGCGACCTGCTGACAAGCTTGCTTCAATACCCAAGGGCCAATTGAGATAAGTAGCCCCGTTTCTTCAAGCAAAGGAACAAAATCGGTCGCATTAACCACTTCGCCATCGCTCTTTTGCCAGCGTAATAGGGCTTCTGCACCAATAACGGTATTACACTCTAAATTGACGATGACTTGATAAGCGAGTTTGAACTGCTTGAGACTGTGAGCATGGCGTAGCTCACTAAGTAAAGTGAGTTTCTTTTCAGCTTCTTCGTGCATCGAAGTATTATAAAAAAGTACATGCTGTGGGCTTTTCTTCGCGCTATACATGGCTGTGTCGGCTAAGCTGAGCAATTTACTCGCTTGGTTACTGTGCTCTGGAAATAACGCGATACCGATACTGGTTCCTAAGTATAACTTTTGGTCATCAATCTCAAATGGGGCCTCAAACAGGGTCATAATTTGCTGAGAAAATGCCTCAACTTCGCTTTTATCCTGGCAGCCTTTTATTACTAAGGTGAACTCATCTCCACCGAGCCGAGCAATTTCTGCTTTTTCGATACAGCTGGCTTCTAATCGCGCTGAAACAAGTTGCAGTACCTTATCCCCAGTCGCATGACCGAAGCAGTCATTAATGTTTTTGAAGCCATTAAGATCAAGAAACATTAACGCGCCCATTTGGGCTGGGTTATCTTTAACTTCTTGCAGTGCTTGGTTAAGAAGCAGCTTAAGGTGGTATCGATTCGGCAAGCCTGTCAGAGTATCGTACATGGCTTGTTCAGTGAGTTTGGCTTCTAGCTTCTTCTTACTACTGATGTCACTAAAAATAGTGACGTAGTAAGTGTGGTTATCAGCAATCAGTTTGCGGCAACTTTTCCATGCTGGGAACTCTGAACCATCAGATCTTTGCTTCCAAACCTCACCTTGCCAGCTACCTCGCTCCTCGAGTGCGCTATTGTACTCTTGTTCTTCTAGTGCTGTATGTTTGCGTAGGTCAATAAGATCGATACTTTTATGCAGTAGTTGATCGGCACTATAGCCACAGATCCGCGACATTGCTTTATTGACTGCGATGATATTATGTTTGGCATCGGTAATATAAACCGCTTCAGCACTGTCCTCTAATGTCATCGACATCAATTGGCTAGGTAAGCTGCTAAATCCATTATCTGTGCTAGCTCTGGCTCTTGTTCGTCTATTTGCTGCCACAAATTGAGCGACAACTACGGGGTGCCCATCAAGATTAAAAGGGAACAGAGAGACTTTAGTGGGTAGCTCTTTACCCTGCTGGCTTAAATGAAGCCAATCAAACTCTATGACATCACCCATTAAGGCTTTTTGAATTAGCTCTTGTGAGTATTCAACACTATTGTGCCCAGAAGATTGGATTCGAGGGGATATATCATAGGGGGTGGCGTTTAGTAGGTGTTCCGGTTGTGCTTGAAAATAGCTTAGGGCAGTTGGGCTAGCTTCAATAAAGTGGTAATTCTTAATGATAGCAATAGGGGAAACGTCAGTTTCTTCTAGCCAAGACTCAAGCTTTTCAGACAAGCTAGGCCTATCTGAAGTCAGCTTAGATAATAGATAAGACCAATGGCCCATTCCTATACTCCCTTGTCCCATATCACTGAAATCCATTAAGGTGTGAAATTAGTTAAAAATGCATTATATCTATTAGTACAAGATTACAGCAGAGTTAAAAGTAACCTTATTTCAACCTTTACTCAAACCCGAAGTTTGTTTTTGTAATATATAACCGATATTTAGCTAATTTTTATCTGCACATTATCACTCATGTAGGGTTAAAATATCGCCTTTGTTCTGAGCTGTCCTCTGGGGAGGGGTTTGTGAGTATTGCCACTAAAGAAGTTATTGATTTAGTTGATGGACATTACTGACTATGCAATTTAGAAAGGTATCTTCCTGGGGACTGTTTTCTCTTTTAGTGGTATTTATCGCTGTTATCACCTCATATTCTTATGCGTATTGGCAAGTATCAAAAGAAGTTAAATCTGATTCAAAACAGCTGCTTAGTTATATTGAACATAAGCTGCATGTGGCAGGCCTTAGTTTACAAAAGCTCAATGAAGTCGAGTTCGATGGTTGTGACTATGAAGGACAGGAAACGCTAGAGGAGTTTTTGTTCGATCATTTAGGTGCTGGGTTATTCCTGATAAGGCATAGAGATTCAGATCCTTGGACCTACTGCTCCGTAGTTGGGAATATCAAAGTATCTCAATTAGATAGGACCTTTGAAAATATTATCTATCTGGATAAGAAAAAGAACCGTGCCATTAGCTTTATGGGATATGACTGGCAAGGACTCGCTAAGCGAGATCTGTTTTTAACCTTAGAAACCAGAGAGCGAATTAATGTTGTGCGTATCGCACTAGAGGATAGCTACTCTTTCTTTGAGGACGACTGTACGGACTGCCGAAATGTGGAAGTTCGGCTATCTAATGACGACCTTATCTTTAAGGTGGGAGGCTTAAAAGACCGTATACTGAGTTCTGAAAGAGTCATAAGTGATAAGTTCCCATTTTATATCGATGCCGTGGTCGGTAGACAAAGAGTGAGAAGCCTGGCGCTGTCATCATTGATGTTTACGACACCAATCTCAATCATGTTGAGTTTATTGTGTTTCTATATCATCAGTTTGATTAGGAAGCAGCATAACTCTTTAGATTACCAACTTCTGCAAGCGGTTCAACACGGTGAGATGGTTGCTTTCTATCAGCCTGTTATCGATGCTAAAACCGGGTTTATTTCAGGGGCTGAAGCGCTTGTGCGTTGGGTTAAGCCTGATGGAAGTATAGAGTCCCCAGCGTTATTTATTCAGACATTAGAGGAGAGTGACTTGATCAACGAAGTTACACTCCAGCTACTGAAAAATATCCCCATAGATCTTGCTGAGGTTTTACATTCATCAACAAGCTTTCGTTGTAGCATAAACTTGGTTCCGCAACATCTAGAAGAGTCAACTTTTGCTGAGCAGTTAACTGAGCTGACCAATCAGGGCTTCCCCTCTCATCAGCTGGCTATAGAGATCACTGAGCGTCTGCCGTTGAAAAACCTTGCAGAGGCGAGAAGCAATATTGAAAAGATGAAGGCGCTCGGAGTTTGCGTTGAACTTGATGACGCCGGAACTGGATATGGGGGGGCCTCATATTTGCAAGAGTTAAGCATAGATGTGATGAAGATTGATAAGATCTTTATTGATACCTTAACGCTGTCACCTAATCGAACTCAAGTACTGGATGCTTATATCCAGATGGCAAAATCTTTAGGGCTGCAGATCATTGCTGAAGGTGTAGAGGATGAGGCGCAATCCATGTCATTACAGGGGAAAGGCGTACAGTTGCAGCAAGGATATCTATTCTCAAAACCCCTGCCAGCGGCTGAGTTTATCGAGTTTTGGTTGCAAAGAAATGAGGTATGCCAAACTGGAGAAAGTATAAGGCCTCAAAGTGATGAACAGATAATAAAGGAGTGTTAGATGAAAATGATAATAGGGAAGTTAGCGGGTAGCCATGGGCTAACCTTAGCAAGTTTAGTGTGTTTATTTTTGGCGGCAAACCTACAAGCTTCTGAGTATAAGAGTTTGACCCAGAAGGCTGATGAAGCGCGAGAAGAGTCTAAACAGGTTGAACAAGCGCAGCTTAAAAAGGCAAAAGAAGCGGCCAATGAGACTGAAGGCAGAGAGAAGAAGATCTATAAAAAGATGTTAGATAATGACTGGGAGTCAGAGCAAAAAGCTAAAGCTCAGCAGCAATTTAATGAGCGGGAGTCGAGAGAAGATAAATACCTCAGAGAGGCGAAAGAAGCTGCAGCAAAAGAGCGAAAAATCCCTAAACCATAAGTGGGGAATTAGCCCTTTTTGATTAAGTCATCTGCTCAAATAAGCTATTGCAGCAAGTGATTAAGAATGACCTTTTGAACGAATAGCTCAGCCTCGCTTTGTGGACTATCGAGTTCGAAACCGTATTGGTTGTGTGTTTTATCACTTTCGACTTCAAGCACATTTCGTATTGTGACGGGTATTGATATGGTTTCCATTTCGGGCATGATTTTCACTTGTAAAAGGTTATTACCATCCTTGATTAACCTGTCTGTTTTCTTGCAGATAAAAGCACCGCCTTTAATTGAAATATCTGTTAGATGCCCATGAGCTAAGGGTTTTGCTTCTGCACTTTCTCCTCCCTCTTTTAATGGCGCGGCTCTCATTGATGATTCAACCTTGATTGGGATTCTTGAGTGTTGTCTTAAAGCGACTTTTTGTAGCGCTTTGGGATAGTCGATAACTAGCCAACGTCCGGCGCTATTGAGCAATTTAGTGATATTACTTCTAAATGCGAGCACAGTCGCTTCAGGCTCATCACTCTTAATGATCCGAATCACCACACTTTGCCCTTGAGTAATAAATTCAGTTGCATGTTGCCAGTTTTTGTCTGTTCCTAGGGCCAAAATGACAGATAATTGAGGGTCGACACCTATGACTCGGGTGCGTAGGCGAATGGCTTGTGTGGGGGTTGGGATCTGAATATTGACCTCAGTATTGCAGGCTATGCCATCTAAGTCAGAAAATTCGTAAGTCTGTGAGTCCGTCACTTAGCTCCGCTCCTTTTTTTACTAAACCATAGCACCAATATAAAGATTTAGCCTTTTATGGAATTGAAAGTTATCTCTATTTTTATTGCATTCCGTTACAACTCTAAATGGTAAATTGGCAGCTTTGACTTGATATTAATCTTGTTTTGTTTTTCTATAGTGACGCTTGATCTCATCTATCTAGGCTAGAGCATAGGTTTTAGTTGGTAGATGTTCACCACACATTAAATACCCATAGGTATAAACACACAGTCTGCTCATTTATAGGGAGCGCAAAATGATCCGAATAGTATCGGGATTGATACTGACACTGGGGTTACTGATAACCTCGATCTCAGTTCAAGCGACTCAAGCTGAAGATATCCAGAGTTTTACTCTAGATAACGGCATGAAAATTATGGTTGTTGAGGATGCTTCAATCCCTAACGCCAATATGTATCTTTTTTGGAAGGTAGGCTCTCGTAATGAGGTGCCTGGGATCACTGGGATCTCTCACTTTTTTGAACACATGATGTTTAATGGGGCGAAAAAGTATGGTCCTAAGATGTTCGACCGTACTATGGAAGCCGCTGGTGGTGCCAATAATGCTTACACCACTGAGAACTTAACCGTTTATACAGATTGGTTCCCAGCAAATGCATTGGAAACCATTTTTGATCTTGAATCTGATCGTATTGCGCACTTAGATATTGACGCAAATATGGTTGAAAGTGAACGTGGGGTTGTTGCCTCAGAGCGAACTACTGGTCTTGAAAACTCAAACTGGCGTACGCTACAAGAGGAGATAAAGGGAGCGGCTTTTAGAGCTCACCCCTATAGCTGGTCAGTCATTGGCCATGAGTCTGATATTGCCGCTTGGACTTTAGATGATCTGGTGCAATACCATAAAACTTATTATGCCCCTAACAATGCTGTTGTTGTTATTGCGGGTGATGTGAAACTCGCTGAAGTAAAAGCATTAGCAAATAAGTATTTTGCGCCTATACCAGCACAAGCACCGCCACGAGAAGTGAAAACGGTAGAGCCGCTACAAAAGGGCGAGCGCAGAGTCTTTGTTCAAAAAGCATCGGTAAGCACACCTAATGTGATGCTTGCGTATCATGTACCGGCATCATCACATGATGATTATTACGCACTTGATCTGTTGTCATCAGTGCTTAGTGCAGGTAATAGTTCTCGTCTGTACCAATCTCTTGTAGAGAAACAGCTCGCTATTGAAGTTGAAACTTATCTGCCTATGACCATAGACCCGAATCTTTTCTATGTCATGGGAGTGGCGAACCCTGGGATCACCGCTGTTGAGCTAGAAAAGAGCTTAATTGCTGAGATTAATCGCGTGGCACGTGAAGGTGTGACAGAGCAGGAGCTTGAGAAAGTTAAAAATATCAAGTTGATGAATTTTTATCGTTCTATGGAAACCATCAACGGTAAGGCAAATACGGTAGGCACTTATGAGCTCTACTTTGGTAGCTTCGAGAAGCTATTCAATGCACCAGATGCTTATAACAAGGTAACACCAGATGACCTACAGCGTGTCGCTCAAACCTATCTACGTCGTGCAAACCGCACCGTTGCAGTACTAGCCGCTACAGAGGAGAGTGATGAATGAAAACGATGACTGAATTATCCACGCGTTCCAATAAAGTTATAACAGCCATTGTTGCTGCAAGTAGCTTGTTACTGTCTGCATGTGCGACTCAAACTGAAACAAGTCGAGTTGAAACCGGTAGTTTTAGCGTTCCTCAATATGAACAACTGGTGTTAGATAACGGGCTAACTCTGTATTTGATGGAGCAAAATGAGGTGCCGTTAATCACAGTGAGTGCCGTGGTCAGAGCGGGCTCAGTCAATGATACCACCTCAGGTGTTGCTTCAATGACTGCACAAAGCTTACTACTTGGCGCTGATGGTAAGTCTAAGAGTGAGATCGAGCAGATGGTCGACTTTCTTGGGGCGTCTATCTATGCCGATGCGGGAAAAGAGGGTAGCTATATCGGTGCCGATTTTATGGCAAAAGACAGTGATAAAATGCTGCCTTTGCTTAAGAGTGTAATACTCTCACCTGATTTTAGTGCTGAGGAGTTTGATCGCTTACGTCAAAGAGAGATAGCGGGTTTATCACAGTCAAAAGAGAGTCCACGCTCTGTGATCAGTCGCTACTTTGATAAGTTAGTTTTTGGTGAGCATCCATATGGGAATGCGACATCGGGTAACGCGACCTCATTAGCCGATCTTAATGTTTCTCAGATGCGGGCGTTTCATAAAAGCTACTATCAGCCAAGTAATACCGCAATTGCTGTTGTGGGAGATTTTGACGCTAAGGCAATGAAGTCAAAGTTAACAGCGCTATTTGGTCAGTGGCAGAACTTAGAAGCTGTTGTGATGCCGCCTCTAAAAGAGGGACAGCCTGAGCTTAACGCTCCAAAGGTGCTATTAGTCGACAAAAGCGATGCGATTGAGACAACCTTCTTAATTGGCGGCAAGGGAATTTCACGTGACAACCCTGACTATGTAGGTCTGAAAGTGGTTAATACCATACTAGGTGGTCGTTTTACCTCTTGGCTAAATGATGAGCTAAGGGTGAACGCTGGACTAACTTACGGGGCTCGCTCTGGTTTTATTCCCTATTCGCAAGGTGGCGTTTTTAGGATCAGTACCTTTACTAAGACTGCGACAACTAAAGAGACCATAGATCTTGCTTTAAAAACCTATGCCAGATTATGGGAAAAGGGCGTTGATCAGGTCACACTTGATTCGGCTAAGGCTTATGTCAAAGGTCAGTTCCCACCTAAGTTTGAAACGAGTGGCCAGCTAGCGGGTTTAATGTCAGATATGTATCTCTATGGGTTTGATGATGCGTTTATCAATGACTTTCAAGCAAATGTTGATGGACTCACTTTGGCTGAGACACAAAGGTTAGTGCAGCGTTACTTTCCACAGCAAAATCTGCAATTTGTCGTAATCGGCAATGCCGAGAAGGTTGCGCCGATTGTTGCTGAGTATGGTGATGTTAAAACAATAGATATTAAAGCGGTGGGATTCGGAGGCTAGCTTTAGTCACGCCAAAACCACTGTTCTAGTACCTCTATATTAAGGCCTAAAGTGTTCATTCACTTTAGGCCTTTTTGTTGTACAAGGGTCAGTGCTTAGGCTAATACCCCTCCTGCAACTTTCCTTTTCGACTTGCTGTTCTACACTTGATGCTAGGAATAAAAGACAAGGAGGGCCGGGATGACAATCACTAATGCACAGGCCATAAGTCCAGCTGAAGATATCCAACAACCAGATAGCCAAGTAGACTGGTGCCATATCCAAGAAAGCATCAAAGTTTTACTACTCGCAATGGCGCAGATTGAGCTATCTCTTACCGATGGTGATCATAATGTGACCTCTCTAGGCGCATTATTTACCGATATGGCGAAGCATTTAGAGGGGATGAATCAGTATCTGACCCAATTAGAGGATACGCCTACTGAAGTATTAGCTCATGGTGAAAACTTAGCGGAAGCTGTGAGAGAGGGGGTGGTCGCATTTCAATTTTATGATCGAGTCTCTCAGCGATTACAGCATGTGATTATGGGGCTCGCTATGATGGAGGAGGTGCTAAGTAATTCAAAAGACCGCACTTCGCAAGGTGCCTGGGAAAAGCTTCAAGAGGAGATAGAGGAAAGTTATTCTCTTGATTGTGAGCGAAAAATGTTCGAGCATGTTCTTCAAGGAACCCCTGTACATGAAGCATTGAAGCTATATAAAGATGAGCACCATACCCTTCAAGAAGATGATATCGAGCTGTTTTAAATTTAGTTTACTCCTGCTCACCCTCTATGCGTCTCCATGCTGGGCCGAGAAAGCGCATTTTAACGAGTTTTGTGATGCGCTTGCCGGAGAGTGGCAAGGAAGTGCTGCAAAATTAAAGCAAGCGCCTTTGGAGGTTACGGTGTCGACGATCTGCTCGGCAGATAAACGGCAACTGATCATCTCTGTCAGTAGAAATGCTAATAAGCCTTTCAGTGAGACTTGGTGGTTTAGGGTGAGAGGAGAGTCGGTATTCCTTACCTACTTTGATGGCGATGAGATTGATAAAACTCAGAGTTTTAGCTTATACAAGCAATATGGCAGCTTTACTTTGTTGGGTGAGGGGGAGTTGAATAAGCGTCCTGCACTGATCCAACTCAGATTTGAACCGAATAAAAATGGCTGGCTTTGGCTGCAAAACGTGCAGTATCTCGATGATGATACTGACAGGTATCTATTCTATCGCGGCGTCGAGATGCAGCCAGATCAACACTAGCGCTTTGTCATCGGATTAGCTTTACAGTGCGCCTTCAAACCCTACTTGTCGCCAAGCTTCATAGCTAATAATGGCGACTGCATTAGAGAGGTTTAAACTGCGACTCGTACCTGCCATAGGGATCTTTAGACGCTGAGATGTGGGTAAGGACTCGATGATCTCAATCGGTAAGCCTCGTGTCTCTGGACCAAAGAGCAGTACATCCTCTTTTTCAAACTCAAGTTCAGTGTGAGGGCGGCTGCCTTTTGTTGTACAGGCCATAATACGTTTGCCACTCATAGCTTCGAGGAAGCTCTCATAGTCTTTATGACGGGTCACTCGAGTTAGGTCCGCATAATCTAGGCCCGCGCGTCGTAGCTTCTTCTCCTCTAAGTCGAAACCTAAAGGCTCAATCAAGTGAAGTTGGCAGCCATTATTGGCACACAAGCGAATAATATTGCCTGTATTGGGAGCGATTTCAGGTTCGTAGAGTGCGATATGGAACATGCGGCCTGCTAAATAAAATGAGTAATGACTAGTGATTATACGGCAAATAGTGTCAGGCAGAAAATAGCGATAGTTTCCTTGGCTCTACAGCGATGGTGTGGCAAAAGATCTCACTGTAGAATGAGATAAATCCGTAGCGAGTACAGCTACTTTTGGGAAATAAACTGCTTATGGATCTCATTAAACTTTCTCGCATCAGCATGAAGCATCTGATCACCTTGCATGTGATGTTAGATACATTAAGTGTAACGGCGAGTGCCCAGCGGCTCTGCTTAAGTCCATCTTCGGTGAGCAAAACCTTAGGTCAGCTTAGAGAAAGTCTCAATGATGAGCTGTTCTATCGCCACGGTAATACCTTGATTGCTACTCCATTAGCACGGCGATTAGGGCCTAGCGTTCATCAAATGATCAATGATATGAACCAAATTATGACTCAAGAGGGCTTCGATCCTGCTCAGTATTGTGGTCGGTTTTCACTGTCTATGCGTGAGAGTACCTTTGAGTTGCTAGCGGCTAAGTTGAGTGCGCAAGTGTTAGCGTTAGCGCCTAACATTCGATTAGATATTAGCTTAAAAGATACTGTTGGTTTTGATGGGCTAGCAAAAGGTGAGTTAGATTTTATTATTCTGCCCCATGACTTGAGTCAGCCGAGTAGTGCTCCCACTATCCATAAAGATCTAGTATGGGAAAAGTTATTGAGTGATGAAATGGTTTGCTTGATGAATCCTGCTCACCCGCTGGTAGAAGATGGAAAAGATACTCGTTCATTTAGTCTGGATGATTACCTCAGCTACGGACATATTGGCATTACTGATGGCGACCTTAATACGCCATTTTTTGAAATGCAGCTTGCTCAGTTAGGCAGGCATCGAGAGCGGGCAATTTCAGTGCCTGACTTTGGCAGTGCAGCCTTGATGTGCCATCACAGTGAACTGTTATTCACCTGTTCACGTCGATGGGCCGAAACTGCCTTTCAAGCCAGAGGACTAAGGGCGCTAGAGCTCCCCTTTGATTACGGTGAAGTGGCTTATAGTGTGGTGTGGCACAAGCCAAGCATGAATGATCCGGCACACCGTTGGCTGTATCAGCAGATAGTACAATCAAGCTTAGAACAGTAATACCAATCAGCATAAAGATGTGATCGCTCAGCGAGATATTAGCGCTTCAGAGGCAAGGTCATTAATTGCTCCTGCATTAACGACATTCAGAACATCCATGTTCTTTGCAACGAGTGAAGGGCATAGTTATTCTACGTTCTAGCTCGTTAACACAGCATATGAGGTGCTAAAACTCGCCTTTCAGGAGTGTTTTTGGCTGCCTACTTCTTCGTTGAATAGCTTCACAAGGGAATAACCATTCTATCACCTATTCGCCTTGAATTAGTTGCCAAAAAACACTCTGAGTAGATCACTTTCTTATGCTGGTTGGTATAAACTGTTATCGCTCAGTCAGTTATAAAAGCTAGGTAGCACGAGTTGTTGAACCCCTCTGTTTGTCAGCTGTTGAGCAAATTGCTCAATATTGCCTTTGGTGCAGACTGACCATGTGAGTGATTCACCTTTAACGCCATGATGTTGAAATGCGTTGAGTTTAATTCGAGTTTCTCTCGGTAAACGTTTGAGATAATCACTCAGTGAGTCAATTTCTGCTTCAAAATCAGTCACGCCAGGGATCTGCAATAAGCGCACTTCATAGAGCTTGTTATATTTGGCAATTAGCTGAATGGATTGAAATACCCTGTGGTTGCCTCGACCCGTTATATATTGGTGGGTCTCTTGTTGCCAAGCTTTGAGATCTAGCATGACACCGTCAACATAGGGGAGTAACTTCTCCCAAGCTGTGGCGCTGAGGCTGCCATTACTGTCTAGCATACAGCTTAAATGTTTGAGCGTTTCATCATATTTAATCGCCTTAAACAGTGCCGTAATAAAGCTAAGTTGTAGTGTAGCCTCACCGCCTGATACCGTGATCCCCGTGATAAAGTGCAGTTGGTCTCGGATTAAGTCGAGTATCTGTGACACGGTATAATCAGAAGTTTTTGGGCTAGATTGTTTAGGACATACCTCTAGGCAAGTATCACAGTGCGAGCAGAGCTCTCTATTCCAGTGGATAATCTGCTTTTTGTCCTGCTCAATTATCATTGTTAGTGCTTGAGCGGGGCAATGGCTAACGCAGTCGCCACAACTATCACACAGCTCTATGGTGTGAGGGTTATGACAACTTTTACACTGGTAATTACACCCCTGCAAAAAAAGTACTAGCCTGCTACCGGGTCCATCAACGGTAGAGAACTTAATGATCTGGCTAACCAGTGCTCTTTTATCAAGTTGAATCTCTTGGGCACTTTGCTGCAGACTAGTTTGAGTAGCGTGGCGATTGTTCATGGCTTGCAACTCTTGGCGTACGATTTAATATTCCGGTATTTTTTGCTGCTTCCTCGCCAAGCCAGGTGGTGTTGGTGCGTGAACCTTGCTCTTTAAATGTGGCGATATCGGAGAGCTTAATCATATAACCCGTGACGCGAACAAGATCGTTAGAGGCTACATTTGCTGTGAACTCGCGAAACCCTAGAGATAAAGCGCCTTTGCAAAGTTGATACATGGCATCAGGGTTTGCTTTTACGGTTTCATCTATGGTCAAGATGTCACTGATCCCCGACGTATAATATTGATGGTGCTTGGCCAAAGCCTGAATGTGAGAGATAGGGTCTGGCTCTGTACCATAGGGCACCCTTACGCCAGGAGTGACCTGTTTATCTAGACTTATCCCCCCTTGAGCGTGCAGCAAAGCTCGGCCCTTATAACCGTATTTGACCTGTGTTGCTTTGACTATTTTATCTAACGCTGCTGAGATCTTATGCCCGAGCTCATTGGCTAAAGCACTATGACCATATTGCTTACTTGGTTTGCCTGAATCAGACTCGCTTGGTTCTGGTGTCCCTAGCAGTATATTCACCGCTTCAGCCATCCCGTATATGCCAAACATAGGGGCAAATCTGCTCTCATCAATGAGCTGCTCTTTGACTAAGAAGCTGTCGAAGAAATTTGATTTCTCATGTAAAAAACCGGCTCGTGCGTTAATAAGTTCATAGGTTAGTTGGCTGTAGTGAGGCAAGGTTTCAGCAAAAAAGTCATCGATACTGTTAGCCTTTAATGCCACCTCTTTCAGATTAAGACGAACTAAGGTGTTAGCTCCCCCAGCTAAAGGGAGTGAGTTATAACAGCTAACAATACCAAAGCCAGCTTTATCAAAAGTATCCCGATGAATAGGGTAGTTGGCGATATGGGGCTTACTGCACTCACAGATATTGCTTGTGGCGACTTTCAGTAGATCTTCAGGAGTGACCTTTGGGTCATACATGAAAGTTAGGTTGGGTGCTATCTGCTTCAGTTCGGCATCAATTTTTAAGATAGTGCGGCAAACAATATTATCTGTGGGGCCAATATTGACGTGCATAAAGGCATCGGGAAGCGTGCGATCTAACATGATCCAAAACAGTTTTAATTTGCGATAAAGCGCTGCTTCATCAACGCCGTCCATATAAGGCAGTAGTAGTGTATCTAGGTGACCTAAGAAGACGGGAATACCTGTTACCGAAGGCACATGGTGATAAATAATCGTCAGTGCATTAAGGGCTTCATCGAGGTCTTGAGCAGGAGTGAGCTCTAAATATTGTGAGCCTTGTTTAAGGTACTTTGCATAGTTTGGTAAGACATAGCGCGGCTTAAATGGTGCGTGACCTTCAAACATATCGCAGATTATGCCATTGCTCATTGCGGCGTCGACAGCCTCAGAAATTTCAAGATAGGGGAGACTCGCTTCAGCCTCTAAGGCTAAGAAATTTGATTTCTGTTTTACGCTGAGATTTGGATCTGTGACGATTTGCGCTAGCTTTGCTTGTAGAGCCATGCTGCTATACCCACTTTTAAATTATGGATACTAATTTAACTCGACTGTACGTATCACCATAGTGAAAAGCTTTGCTCTATTATTTTCTTAAATGGAAATCCGAAACTAAAGTCACAGTTTTATCTGTAGGGGGAAGGCTGCAAAGCCACACCTATACTGATTGGTGTAAGCATGGCTTTGCTCAATTTCAGCTTAAACGAAATTGCATATTTAGAAGAAACCTAGTGGGTTAACGTCATAGCTGATTAATAGATTCTTCGTGTTTTGATAATGAGATAGCATCATCTTGTGGGTTTCTCGGCCGATCCCCGAGCGCTTATAGCCACCAAATGCCGCATGAGCTGGGTACGCGTGATAACAGTTAATCCAGACACGTCCTGCTTCAATACCTCGGCCCATACGCTGCGCCTTGTTCATATCACGTGTCCACACGCCGGCACCTAAACCGTATTCGGTATCATTGGCTATGGCTAATGCCTCGGCTTCATCTTTAAAGGTGGTGACAGAGATCACTGGACCAAAAATCTCCTCCTGGAAGATACGCATATCGTTAGTGCCTTTAAGAATCGTCGGCTGGATATAGTAGCCAGTACTATGATCGCCATCGAGCTTACACATATCACCACCCAGTAGCAGCTCTGCGCCTTCACCTTTACCAATCGCTAGATAGCTCATTATTTTATCGAACTGCTCTTTTGAGGCCTGCGCACCGACTTGGGTATCGGTATCGAGAGGATCGCCCTGCTTGATGGTTTTAGCTCGCTCAACCACTTTGGCAATAAATTTGTCGTAAATTTTCTCATCAATCAACACGCGAGATGGACAGGTACAGACTTCACCTTGGTTGAAAAAGGCCAGTAACATGCCCTCTACGGCTTTATCTAGGTATTCATCCTCATGATCCATCACGTCGCTAAAGTAAATATTCGGTGATTTACCACCGAGTTCTACTGTTGAGGGGATCAGTGAGTCAGCGGCGCATTTGAGAATATGTTGGCCGATATTGGTTGAGCCTGTGAAGGCCAGTTTTGCGATACGCTTGCTGGTGGCCAGCGCTTGTCCCGCTTCAGTACCGAAACCATTAACTACGTTAAGGATCCCCGCAGGAAGCAGATCTTCAATAAGTTCAAGCATGACCAAGATAGACACAGGGGTCTGCTCGGCAGGTTTAAGTACGATACAGTTACCAGCGGCTAAGGCTGGGGCAATTTTCCAGGCGGCCATCAATAGTGGGAAATTCCAAGGAATGATCTGACCGACAACACCTAAAGGCTCAGGAAAGTGGTAGCTGACAGTATTGGCGTCAATATCTGCAGCACTGCCCTCTTGGGCGCGTATACAACCGGCAAAGTATCTGAAGTGATCGACAAACAGGGGGAGATCGGCCGCTAAGGTTTCACGCACTGCTTTACCGTTTTCCCATGTCTCGGCAATGGCAAGGTACTCAATGTTTTGCTCGATACGATCGGCAATTTTTAACAGTAGGTTTGAGCGCTCTGTTACTGAGGTTTTGCCCCAGCTATCTTTAGCTTGATGTGCAGCATCTAGTGCGAGTTCAATATCACGCTCATCAGAGCGAGCAACATGACAGAACACCTCACCATTAACGGGTGAGCTATTTGGAAAGTATTCACCGCCGACGGGAGCCACCCACTCACCGCCAATGAAGTTGTTATATTGACTGTTAAACTTAACCTTTGATTGTGCGCTGCCTGGATGTGCGTAATTCATTATCTTTGTCCTTTAATTTGTCTTGTTAGATCGCTTTAGCTAATACTTCTTTATGTATCTTGTTGTTATTCATCGTAAAGCTTGTTGCTTTACTCATAGGGAATGGAGCAAGCATTAGGCCAAACTGGCAGGAGTTGTGATATTGGTGAGGTAACAGTATGATGAAAAACTAATTTTTGAACTCTTAATGTGCGAAAACCAGGATGGAGTAGCATTGGTTTAGTGTTCGCACTGTGACATAACTGCACACCCTAGGTGTGCCAGAATGGAACACTGCGATGACATTCAAATTGAACGCTCAACAGTTGGGCTCTCAGCAAGTTAACGGTCAACAATTACAGCAGCATTGGCTTGCCGACTCTTGGCAGCGTAGCCAAGAATCTGGTCTGAGAGAGACTGCAAATCCTCAAGATATGCGGTTAGCGCTAAGTGATTTGCAAGCGCGTCACCATACTCATAAACAGCTGATTGAGCTGGTTAATACCCACGGCGTCCCGCTGTTTAATCAACTTATGTCCCACACTAGTAGCCGTTTAATCCTATCTGACAGTGAAGGGTATGTGCTCTGTCATTGGGGGGTATCTAAGTATTCCGATAAGCTGGCGAACATCGCTTTAGATGTCGGGGTAAACTGGCTAGAGCAGCATAGAGGGACTAATGCCATCGGCACAGCGCTTAGTGCAAAACAGGCTATTTCAGTGGTAGGTGAACAACATTTTCTCAAACAAAACCGCTTTATGAGCTGTACGGCTAGCCCAATTTTTTCATCAACAGGGAAGATGTTGGGCGCGATAGACATTACCACTGAGCAGGCGCAGCATACTCAGCAAACCTTGGTGTTGATCTCTAGCTTAGTGCAGCAGATTGAAACAGCGCTGCTATGTCATATACCTGGGTCTCACTACCGTATCGATCTTGCTGAGCAAGCGTCGCTTATCAACTCTGGTTGGCAGGGGATTGTGATAGCCGATGATGAGGGCAAGATACTGGGCAGTAATCCCATGGCGCAAAAGCTGCTGAACTCACCGCGAGTGGGTGATGATATCAACCGGTACTTAGGGCAAGCTTGGCATAAAGGAGAGGGAGTATTAAGGCATGAATCGCTGCATATCAAACGTCAGTCAATTCATCCCAGTAAGCGTGTTTTCTCAGCTAAGCAAGTCGGCGTTAAATTTAGAGAGCCTAAGCTTGAGCGAGCTTGGCAACAGGCCTGTAAGGTGATTGGTCGCTCGATCCCGCTATTAATTTTAGGTGAAACCGGGGTAGGAAAAGAGCAGTTCGTCAATAAGCTACATGCTCAGAGCCTGCGTTCATCGGCCCCTTTGGTCGCGGTTAACTGTGCAGCACTTCCTGCCGACTTAGTGGAGTCAGAGCTTTTCGGTTATCAAGCTGGTGCTTTTACAGGGGCAAGTCGAAATGGCTACCAGGGTAAGATCCGACATGCTGATGGCGGCTTTCTGTTTCTTGATGAGATTGGCGAGATGCCCCTTGCGACACAGAGTCGATTACTTCGTGTTTTGCAGGAGCGAGAGGTCACGCCTGTTGGGAGTAATCAGGCTTTCAAAGTGGATATTCAAGTTGTAGCAGCCACCCATATTAATTTAGAAAAGCAGGTGGAGGATGGCTTGTTTAGGCAAGATCTCTTCTATCGTCTCAATGGCTTACAGGTGACGATACCCGCGCTGCGAGAGCGAGGCGATATTGAGCGAATTATCCATAAACTGCACCGTAAGTATCGTGTTGCAGAACAAGGTATCGAGAGCGCTTTATTAGCTCAATTACTTGATTACGCTTGGCCTGGAAACTTGCGTGAACTTGATAACCTAATGCAGGTGATCTGTTTGATGTCTGAAGGGGAAGCCGAGGTCAATAGGCAGCACTTGCCCGACAATATTCAACAACGACTTGCTCAAGCTGCTAGTGCTGATACTTGCCTTAAAGAGCCCTCGGGTTTGGAAGAGACGATTAACACCAATGTGATGGAAACCTTCAATCGACTAGACGGTAATATCACTCAATGCGCTAAAGCATTAGGCATTAGTCGCAATACGCTTTATCGAAAACTCAAAGCCTTAGGGATCAAAGCTTAAATTAATCTTTTAATTTGTTTTGTAGTTTAGCTTAATCGAATTTGTTCGTTTTATTCTATTAATGTGTCCAGCATATACTGTTTGCAAGCAGAAAGAGCAAACCCATGCATTCAGAGGATACGTTGTGCATATCTCAAAAAGTTTTCTATTTTTATCTTTAGCATTCAGTACTGGCGCTCAGGCAACGACATTAACCCGTGATAACGGCGCCCCCGTAGGCGACAACCAAAATTCTCTAACAGCTGGCAGTGAGGGCAGTGTGTTACTGCAAGATGTGCATTTAATTCAAAAGCTGCAGCGCTTCGCTAGAGAGAGAATTCCTGAGCGTGTTGTGCATCCTCGTGGCGCTGGCGCCCATGGCGAGTTTGTTGCCAATGGTGACTTCAGCGAATTAACGCGCTCAGTACCCTTTAGTGAGAAAGGCAAAATAACCCCAGTATTTGTGCGCTTCTCTTCGGTCATTCACTCTAAGGGATCGCCAGAAACATTGAGAGATCCACGTGGGTTTGCCACTAAATTTTATACAGAAGAGGGAAATTGGGATCTTGTGGGTAATAACCTGCCTATCTTCTTTATTCGTGATGCGATGAAGTTTCCAGATATGGTGCACTCATTGAAACCATCTCCAGTCACTAATATGCAAGATCCTAATCGCTTTTTTGACTTTTTCAGTCATGAACCAAGCGCGACTCATATGTTAACTCAGGTCTACAGTAATCTAGGTACCCCTGCGAGTTACCGTGAAATGGATGGTTGGGGTGTGCATGCTTATAAGTGGGTGAACGATGAAAACCAAGCAAGCTATGTAAAGTTTAACTGGAAAAGTCAGCAGGGCGTCAAGGGGTTAAACCCTGAAGAGGTTGTCGAGATGCAAGGCAAAAACTTCAACCATATGACCGACGATCTGTACCGCGAGATAGGTGCTGGGAACTTCCCTAAGTGGGATCTCTATGTGAAGGTGCTTCGCCCAGATCAGCTGAATGACTTTAACTATAACCCACTCGATGCGACTAAGATGTGGCTAGATGTGCCTGAAACGAAAGTGGGCACTATGACGCTAAATCGTATGCCAGGTAACTTCTTTCAAGAGACTGAGCAGGCAGCATTTGCACCATCAAACTTAATTCCAGGAATCGAACCTTCTGAGGATAGATTGCTGCAGGGACGTATCTTTTCCTATGCCGATACTCAGTTATATCGTCTTGGGGCAAACCATACTCAATTGCCGATTAACAGAGCGCAAGTCGAGGTGCAGAACCACAATCAGGAAGGGGCTGCCAATATGGGGATCTCAAGCTCTGATGTGAATTATCAAGCCAGCCGTCAGCGAGATTTGACTGATGATAATCAATATCGCGCTGTTTACACTGCCTTGTCAGGTAATGTGCAGCAGAAAGCGATCAGCAAGCAAGATAACTACACACAAGCGGGTATCTTCTATCGCGGCTTAAGCAAACAAGATAGGAAAGACTTGATCACTAACTTATCTGGCGATCTGTCTAAAGTAAAAGACAGTGCAGTTAAGCACCAGATGTTGAGCTACTTCTACTTAGCGGATAAGGATTATGGTCAGGCACTAACACGTGCTGTAAATGGTGATTTAAGCAAAGTAAAACAGTTATCTAAATCACTTTAGTAACCAGTGCGTAGGGCCGTTATATTTCAAAATAAGTCCCACAACATGTAATTAAGCTCTTTCTGCCCTTTAGAGTACATGTTGTGGGCAACCTTTTATCAACAGGTTTTAGCGTTATGACAAAATTACTCATCTCTCTCGTCTTATTGTGCTCTATAGCACTCCCCTTATCAGCGAACGAGAGCAGTAAGCTCGCCTCCCAAAAACCTCAATTAGCATCTGAACTTACCGATTATTTTATGGCTGCGGCTAGAGTTGGGGATACCGAAGTGCTGAGTCAGTATCTTGATGCAGGCTTTCCTGTAAACCAAGTCAATCAGCAAAGCTATACCGCATTAATGACAGCGGCATATGCAGGTCAATATGATGCAGTTAAGTTACTGCTTGATTATGATGCCGATACTTGTATTCAAGATAAGCGTGGCAATACAGCGATTATGGGGGCAATGATTAAAGCTGAGCTCAGAATAACCCGCCTGCTATACAGTCAAAGTTGTGACAGCAGCATGACCAATAAGGCCGGAATGACACTCGAGGAGTTTGCTCAATATTGGGGGCAGGAGCACCAGTTAATACCAATCAGTATAAGAAATTAATCTACTCAGAGCTATTTTGGGCAAACTAATTCAAGGCGAATAAATGATGTAATGGTGATTCCTTATGAGGTTATTCAACGAAGAAGCAGGAAGCCCAAAAAGCTCCTACAAGGCGAGTTTTAGTGCTTCTGAATGCTGCGTTAACAAGCTTAAACGTAGAATAACTATGCTCTTCACTCGTAGCCTTGCCTCAGAAGCGCTAAACTCTCGCTGAGCGAGCAAGTCTTTATACTGATTGGTATAAGTCATGACTAGTTCTCATACTGCTTAATGCATCTATTCACGTCATGTCGCTAGATTATGTATTGAGCGCATAACGTATATGCAAAATATGCAGTTCATTCATGTGGTGTTTTAGACTAATCTAACCTGCCAAATTGAGAGGATTAATTATGTTTAAAGCGTTAGTGCTCACCCAAGAAGGTAAGACAACTTTAGCGAATATTGAAGCGCTAACCGAGTCAGTGCTTCCTGAAGGCGAGGTGTTGGTTGATGTTAGTTACTCTTCATTAAACTATAAAGATGGTTTAGCCATTACTGGCACAGGCCGAATTATTCGTAATTTCCCTATGGTACCCGGCATAGATTTCTCTGGTGTTGTGAGTGAATCAGCTGACCCGCGCTATAAAAAAGGCGATGAGGTTATCTTAACTGGCTGGGGCGTAGGTGAGAATCATTGGGGCGGTATGGCTGAAAAGGCACGCGTTAAATCGGATTGGTTAGTGCCAATGCCAGCAGCGTGCAGTGCAGAGCAGTCGATGATGATAGGCACTGCCGGTTTAACCGCTATGCTATGTGTGCAAGCGCTACAAGATGCCAAGATCACGCCTGAATCTGGTGAAGTTTTAGTGACTGGCGCAAGTGGTGGCGTAGGCTCTGTCGCTGTCTCTTTACTGGCTCGATTGGGCTATAAAGTCGTTGCAAGCTCTGGGCGAGTCGAACAGAACAGTGAATTGTTGCTGTCACTCGGCGCTGCTGAGGTGATTGACCGTAGTGAATTTGAACAAGACGCTAGACCCTTAGAGAAGCAGCGCTGGGCTGGTATTGTCGATACTGTGGGTAATAAAGTGTTGGCAACGGCATTAGCGCAGATGAATTATGGTGGCGCAGCCGCTATCTGTGGTTTGGCTGGTGGCTTTGCGCTACCAACCACTGTGATGCCATTCATTCTACGTGGTGTTAGCTTACTCGGTATCGACTCAGTGTCTTGCCCATTTGAAAAACGTAAAGCGGCATGGGGAAGAGTGATAGAGTTGCTACCTGATAGCTATTACCAGCAAGCGGCCCAAACCGTTGCACTTGAAGAGGTTGCAGCTTACGCCGATAAAATAGTTAAAGGGCAGGTAACTGGCCGAGTGTTAGTTAAAATCTAACTCTGAGTATTACACCTGACTGTTAGCTTAGTGTTTTCCCTTTCAAAGCCCTGCAGTAGCAGGTCTTTTTATTACTTACTTTTTAAGGTTTACTGCTTTAGCAACTGACGGATAGAGAGTGCTATCTCCCCTCTTAGCCAGAGATGTGCTTTATCTAGCTCAGATTTTGAGTGCCAAAATAGGGTGTAATCTAGCCTTGGTATCTTAAAAGGCAGTGGTTTGAGTCTGAGTCTATGCTTCGTGGCTGCCAGTTCAGCCATCCCCTCAGGCAATGTGATGATTAGCGGGTGAAATGGCAATAAAGCTAGCGCACTATCAAGGTGCGACGCTCTTAAAAGCTCGTTTCTATCAGGATGAGTTGCAATTGCCGAATCCACCAGTGCTTTTACTCCATCACTAATCGCTACTGTTGCATGGGGAAAATGCAGATAATCGGCCAGCGTCAATGTTGAATCAGCTAAAGGGTGCTCGGGTGAAAGCAAGCAGCTGACGCCTACCTTGCCTAAGCTTTCTTGATTGAGTTGCTCCGTCTGACCGATTGCTCGGCAGATAGCTAAGTCAGCCCCCTGTTTACTCAGCTGGGATTGAAGTTCTTGGTGCTGAACGGGGATCACCTCGAGCTTAATATTAGGGGCTTTGCTGTATATTTCGGGTAAAACGAAAGGCACCAGAGCCTGCATGGCATAGTCAGTCGCAGCAATGGTGAATTTTTGTTGGCATGCGATAGGGCTAAACTCTTTAGGGCTCAATAGTTCGATCAACTGCCCTGTCGGTTGCTGCAGTTGTGAGTAACACTCGAGCGCCCGCTGCGTCGGGACCAATTTTTGTCCGACACGGGTAAATAGTGGGTCATCAAGCATTTCACGCAGTCTTGCCAAAATTCTGCTGGTGGCAGATTGGCTCAAATGTAGCCGTTTAGCAGCTTGTGTAACGCTGCACTCTTCAACCAAAATCTGCAGTGCGATAAGCAAACTAAGATCGTGACGGTAGATCTCTTCTAGTTCCATTTTTATTACCCAAGACTATGCTAATACAACACTATCATCATGGGGTGACCTATGCTTGAAATTCGTTGAGTTTTTCAATGCTCACCCGCTTTTGGAACGGGTTCCAAAATACCTCAAAAGTTATAGTTTTAACCAAATTTGAACCTAGTCTTAACTTTCATCATTTAACTATTCACGATTAGATACACTGCCTTGTTTCTCCCGTTTTGGAACGTGTTCCATCTTTACTATTACCTTGTCGATTAAAACTAAAAAGGGTGATGACAGATGAGCAATAACAATCTGCTTGGACGCCGTAATTTCATTAAGGGTATGGGAGCTGCTGCAGGTGTTGCAATGGCCGCACCAGCAATGGCCATCTCTGAAAAAGCGGAAGGAGTTAAATGGGATAAAGAAGTTGAAGTTCTCATTATTGGTTCTGGTTTTGCGGGGCTAGCGGCTGCAATAGAAGCCACACGTAAAGGGGCTAAAGACGTTCATATCTTCGAAAAAATGTCCTATTTTGGTGGTAACTCAGCCATCAACGGCGGTCTTTTTGCCGCGCCGAATACGCCGATGCAGAACAAAGAGGGTGTGCAGGACTCAGTAGACAGAATGGTAAGCGATCAGATGAAATCTGGCCGTGGAATAGCAGATGAAGCACTACTGCGTCATGTGGCAGAGCATGCGATGGAAGCACTGCAGATGACCTTTGATGCAGGCAGCGAATATCACCCTTACTTACAGCAATTAGGTGGCCACTCTGTTGCGCGTACTTATCAAACAACTGTGAGCTGTGGTGCTGGTATTACACAACCACTCTACAAGCAGTGCCAAAAAATTGGTGTGAAAACCCATAATCGTTCTAAGTTTGAAGGCTTCTTAGTGGGTGAGAAAGGTGAGATTCTTGGAGTTAAAATGCGCCAGAACTATCACTTTGGTGAAGATCAGCCTGGAAAGGTCATAAATATCCGCGCATCACGCGGTGTGATTATGGCGACTGGTGGCTTTGCGCAGAACATTGATCTTCGTATGGCACAAGATCCAACGCTGACTTCTGAAGTCGGTTGCACTAACGCTCCAGGTGCAACGGGTGAAGGTATGTATGAGATGTTCCGTTTAGGTGCCGTTCCCGTTCACTTGGCTCATATTCAATCTGGCCCATGGGCATCACCTGATGAAGGTGGCTTCGGTTATGTGTCTAATTACTCTATCTACAACTTCCCTCATTCAATGGCTATCAACCGTCTAACGGGTAAGCGCTTTATGAATGAGATTGCTGACCGTAAGACCCGCGCCGATGCCGAGCTTGCATGTCGCGATGAGAAGGGGGAGGCATTACCTCCAATTTTGATCACTAGCTATAAAGATTCCAAGAAGCACCCGAATACTAAGAAAGTGATCAAGTACAACGTAGGCTGGAAGTTTGATTCGATCGAAGAACTTGCTAAGCACTTTGATGTACCACTTAAGCCATTAAAAGCTCAGATTGAAGAGTACAACAGCTACGTTAAATCTGGTGAGGATACTCAGTTCGGTAAGAACATGACGAAGGCCAAGGATAAGTATATCCAAGCACCATTTACCGTGGTTCGTTTATGGCCGAAAGTACATTACTGTCAGGGTGGTGTTCAAGTGAATACTAAAGCTGAAGTGAAAGACAGCTTTACGGGTGAGCCTATCTCAGGCCTATATGCCGCTGGTGAAGTTTGTGGTGGGATCCACGGAGTGAGTCGCTTAGGTAGTTGCTCTATTCCTGAGTGTATGGTGATGGGTATGACTGCTGCACGTAGCATCATGAAAGCCTAATTAGACCTGTAATAAGAGGAATCAATAATGAAAAAACTAAATATTGTACTCGCGCTGGTCCTAACTGGCTTAGTGAGTTTATCGGCGCAAGCGGTAGAGGTACGTGATCATCATAAAGAGGTGATAGGGAAGGATTGTAAAACATGCCATGACAATGGCATTAAGCAGTTCCCATCTGATCAAGCTTGTTTGCAGTGTCATGATATTGATGATTTAGCTGAACAAACTGCTCGTAGTGAAGAGGACAAGTGGCAGAATCCACACAATAACCTGCACTATGGTAAAGACCTACCTTGTCAGGAGTGTCATGGCGAGCATAAGCCTAAGAAGCCGATATGCAGCAATTGTCATACCTTTAAGTTTGATAAACATAAAGAGTAAGGTTGGCCTTATTTAGGTATAACTCACTATTTTGAGTACTTATAGCGCTATTGCTTGTCCCCATATCCCTGCAAAGATCTGTTTTTAGCAATAGTGCTATCTAACTCAGCCCTCGATATCCATCGGGGGCTTTTTTGTAAGCCTTGCTTATAACTTCATATAAACAAACCTTTTATGAAACAATTAAAGTTTGAATAATTGTGACTCATGTAAATAATAAATGAATAATAAGTGGCTTAACTTGTTGCTGTTATATTTTTGGAATTGGTTCCAAGATTATTATTAGTTTGAAATTAATGCAGCTATGAGTGATGTAATAAATGAATAAATCAATTCTTGTATTGGCACTTTTGTTTTGTAATGGAGTGTCAGCTAATACTTTACCCGATGTTTTAGATGTTAATGATATTAATAATGCTGAGTTTAAATGTTTGGGTGATACACCTATGTATTCTAAGTCAGAACAGAAGTATGTAGATATATTATGGGATGAAACATTAGTTTATTTAAAAGGGTATGCGCATGCATTAACAAATGGTGAAGAGAGTAACTGTATTAACTCGGATGAGGCGTTATTTGATTCCACCGAAGGTGGTAAAAAAATGTGCATCATGGATCGCCGTGATATGAAAATTTTGGTGAAGAATATCTACCAGGTGATCAATAACCCTGAAAAGGCCAAGCAATGTTTTGGTGCGCGCAGAGATGTCAGTTGGATATATAGCCCCGGGGGAGAACTAGAGAAAAACTCTCCAGTGGCACAGTGGGCCAAGCGTGCATCGTTCGAAGATTTTTTTAATACTAAAGTGACCAATAAAGAGGTCAGAAAGATTGGGCTGAACTTCACTAAAAACTTCACCAAGATGGTTACAGGCAACGAAGTGAAAATGCCATCCTCTTTTCCATATGATGTGAGCGCAAATGCACTACCAAACTTATGGGCGGCTGCAGGTTGGTTCCCCATGTACGGTGAAGAGAGCAAGCGCAACGATAAAAACTTCAACAATATTCGTGGCGGTTACGCCTACGCCGAAATATTTGGCCATTGGGGTTTGTTGCGTATCGATGAGATTAACGGAGAAAAAGTGGGTGCCGAAGTGGGGATGACAGTTCAGGCTGTAGATACTCTGTATCCATATCATAATCACGCCATCTCAGAGCTCTACTACAACATGCGTAAGCCTGCATGTACCAATCAATTCAAGAGCTTTGCTGTAAGAGAAGACTCACCATTGGTTAAGACGGTAAAAGAAGATAACAAGATGCGCCGAGTGCAGTTTGATGCCAGCCAGGCCAATGAAGCCTCTATGTGGCAAGCGGGGAGCGCTGAGCAAGATCCTCTGTTGTATTTTCATCAAAATACCATTCATGCATTTGATGTAGATGGCAGCTGTGAAGCTAAACCAGAAGAGAGAGCTATCGTATCAGTATGGGCTCGAAGTAATGCCCACGATAAACGTAATGATTATGGCACGACGTTATTATGTGAATCTGCAAATAACCCTGGTACTCCAGCAAACCGCGGTGAAGTTATTCAGTGCGATCTAACCAAACTTAAATGGTAATTATATTTTCAGTAATAGCTGTTTATTGTTTTTTGATGGTTTTCCAAGAGAGTATTTATGAATAAGTTCAAGTTGACATCTTTAATTGTAATTCCACTGTGTGTTTCATCTTTTAATTTGATGGCCGAGGAGCAACAAGATGGTATAGATGTAGGTGGTACTGTACGAGTTAACTATGCATATAAAGATTATAGTGAAAGCTCTAAAGATAAGTTAGGTGATTTCACCTTTGATATGGCGGCAATTAAGTTTAATGGGAAATTAGGTGATTGGGGCTTAGCGAGTGAATATCGCTTTTTTGATGGTTGGCAAGCGTTACGCTTTGGCTATGGGTATTATGATATAAGCCCCGAGTGGCAAATTCAGGTAGGCGTTAATCAGGTTCCTTTCGGTAATCCAGGTTTTATATCGAATAGCTTCTGGTTTGGGATGCCATATTATCTCGGTTTTGAAGATGATTATGATCTTGGTGTGAAAGGCGCGTATAAAAGTGGTGCCTGGGGTACAGAGGTGGCTTTTTATAAGAATGCAGAATATGGGGCAAGCCGTAGCGATCGTTACTCCACAGATCTCTATACTGGTGTAGTTAATGGTACTGAATACAGTAACGAAGAGACCAATCAGTTCAATTTGCGCCAGATGTATGAAATGAATTATGACGGTGGCAGTACGGCGCTTGGTGCTTCGGTTGAGTATGGTCAGATCTATAACAGTAAAACGGGTAATAATGGTGATCGATATGCGGTGGCTATTCATGTGGACAGTAGCTATAAGGGCTGGAACGTACAACTGCAAGCAATGCAGTATGAATATGATGCTGCGGATGCCGCTGACAGCAATAAAATAGCGGTTGCCGCATATAACTGGCAATATGAAATAGCTTCAAAAGCGCAAGCATATAGTGTCAACTTTGCGAAAACACTTGATACTGAATGGGGGAGCCTGAAGTTTTACAATGACTTTGGCATAGTTACCCCAGATGTTGACGATGAGGATTTTGATACTAGCTACCAAAATGTCACAGGCTGCGCAGTTTCTTCAGGGCCGACCTATACCATGATCGATTTTATCCTCGGCAAAAATATGTATGCTTCTACCAGAGACAATGGTCATGTTGGCTTGCCTGAAATAGGCGATAGCTGGGATAAGCGGATTAATATTAACTTTGGGTACTACTTCTGATTTCAGTAAGCATGATGTGATAAAAACTTATCTGCTTTTGCTAAAGCAATGCCAACCATTCGGTTGGCATTTTAATTTGTAGCCCTAAATCATTTACTTCAGAAACTGGCTTCTTTACAGATCTAATTCGCTATTTTAATCGGCCACTTCAGCTAAGTTGCTGACATTAGCTTTAATCAATGTAATTAGCTGGTTGGTGGCATCAGTCTGTGTCTCTGGGTTGAGGTAGAGTGATTCATTGAACACAGGTAAAGCCGGAATTCCATGCTCAATAGGATCGAGTATCTGCATGTTGTCGTTAATACGAAACTCGCCAATTGGTGCGATAGCTAAATCATTTTCTACAGCCATACATAGTGCTTGCGGTGAGGGAGTGGATAGCAACACATTAATGGGGCGCATAGAAAGTTGGTGATTGGCAAATACCTGTGCACGTATTGGGCAGTTTTCTGGATAAAGGGCCATAGGAATAGTGTTGCGTGTATGGGCATTACCATTTTTTGCAGCAACCCAGTGGAATCGTCTTTCGAATAACAGCTCACCATTGACCGGTGGCTGCCAGTGAGTGGCGACAATGAGATCAAATTCACCTTGCTGTAATCGCTTATATAAGTTGCCACTGACATCGGTATCAATGACGAGCTCAATACAGGTAAATTCTCTTATGAACTCTAATAAACAGCTGCTTAAATAACGGTTAATGTAATCAGTCGGCACACCTAATCGAATCGTCTCTCTGTTTTGGCACTCTTTGAGATCATCTAAAGCCTGAGAGTTGAGTTGCATCATCTTGTAGGCGTAGTTCAATAAAGTGGCGCCTGACTCAGTTAAGGTGACACCTTTGTTATCCCGCAATAACAGCGACTGACCGACACTTTCCTCCAGTTTTTTGATTTGTAAACTGAGTGTTGATTGAGTGCGACAGAGCTTTTCGGCTGCTTTAGATAGGTTTCCGCATTCAGCGATAGCAATAAAGCTTTCAAGTAGTTCAATCTTTAACATGGAGGTATTGGGATTATTGATAGTGGTATCAGTATTACTCAATATCCAGGTCGGCTAAAGCTTGCTACCTTGTAATTGTGAAGTTAAAAAATTGCAATGTTAATAAGTGTGACGGGGTCGATATGAGTAGTTGGGCACAGCGAGAAAAGTATTTAGTTAAGGCCGCTCAGCGCAGCCTAAAGGGACATAAAACCTTTGATCTCTGTCGATCTCATTTAATGAAGGCAAGCCAAATCTCTAAAGGCACTATCTATAATCACTTTACATCCGAAGCCGATCTAATTGTTGCTGTTGCCTGTAACGATTATCAAACCTGGATTGAGCTGGCAAAGCAAGATGAGAAAGAGCATCAAGACCCGCTGATATGTTTTCTTTATCATCACTGTAATCGTTTATATCTCACTTTGTCAGAGAAGCTGTTTGTCATTGACCGTGTTATGCCAAATCAAGATCTGCTCGATCAAGCCACTGCTCATTACCGTGATCGATTTGAGCATCTCTGTGCTGAATATCTACAGTGGAACAGAGAAATGATCTCTCGAATTGGCGATGTGCCTGGTTTTGATAGGGCTGAGCTTGTGATGAGCTATCTAAGGGGAGCCATGATAAATAGTGATGATGCAGATAAACACTTTGAGGATGTACAACTGTACTTCCAGTTTAGCTATGCATTAAGTCAGTTGATGGGGCATTCAGATAAACGAATCCCCACCAAGCAGGTTTTTTCAGCATGGCTATTAGCTAAGAAGGAATTGAGCTTGCATCAAAGTACGATGAGTTCAGCAGCTTAACTGTGATGCTCGAGTGTGTTACCCATTCAGCGATGCATTAAGTCAGTAGATGGGGCATTCAGATAAACGAATCCCCCATCATGCAGGCTTTTTCGACTTGGCTATTAGCTAAGAAGGTATTGAGCCAACCGTGTGTAGTTAGCTCGGCAGCTTAATGGTCACCTTTAAGCCATGAGGCGCTCTGTTCTCAGCAACAATCAGTCCCTGATGAGCATCTATAGCTGCCTTAGTGATTGCTAAACCCAGTCCCCAGCCTCCAGACTCTCTTTCTCTTGCTGTTTGAGGGCGATAAAAGGGATCGAAAATAGCGAGCAAGTCTTGTTCATTCTCAATGCCTGGCCCATCATCTGTGATAACTATAATTACTTCAGAGTCAGTGGCTTGTGCCTTAATATGGATTTGCAGCTCGGCATAACGAATTGCATTTCTAAGTAAGTTCTCTATCGCACGGGCCATTGGCCTAGGGTTAGTAGGCAATGAGATTGAATCATCAATATCAATTAACAACTGCTTGCCCTGCTGAGAAGCTTCAAACTCAGCATCATCGAGTACCTGACTTAGCGTCTCATTAAGGAAAACTTGGTACTTGGTATCGTGAATGTTGAGTTTTACCCGAGACAGCTCTAGCAACTCTGCAATCATCTGCTCCAGCTGTTCAGCTTCATAGCCAATTCTTTCCGTTTCTGCTGATTCTTGCCCTTTCTTACGCGCAAGGGCGAGTGCTAGCTGCAGCCGTGTTAATGGCGTCCTTAGTTCGTGGGAGATATCACTGATCAATCGCTGTTGGCTATTAACCATATTTTCAACAGAGGTAGCCATTCCGTTGAAGGCCTGAGCTAGCTGTCCTATCTCATCTTTTCTGTTTGTCGTGTTGTTATCAACACGGCTGGATAGATCTCCTGCCGCTAATGCATCTGCACTTAACCGCAAGCTTCGCAGTGGTTTACCTAAGTGCCATGCGAGTAGTGCACACAGTAAACCAGAAAGTAATATTGCTAAGCTGAGTGTGAGGATCTTATTTTCAGCAAAAAAGAAGAACCAGGGCCTAGGGTGATGATCTCCTAGTCTTCCGTAGAGAGAATAGCTTTCATCAGCTACATCAAACTCGTACGGGCCGAAGATCAATTCATCTCTAAACTGTTGTGATATAGGGTGGTTGACTTCATCTGCAATAAGCATGAAGCGACGCAGTCCTCTAGATACTTTATTGGCGTTAAGGACACGCCCTTGTTGATCGACAAGGTAGAAGCGAACAGGTTTGCCTCGCATATCTCTTTGATGTGTCAACCGCTTAAGAGGTTTACTGCTAATTGCTTCAGGGTTTTCAATTAAGCGAGAAGAAATTCTATCGGCCACCCTAGATAACATTTGCTCTAAATGCGGAGGCAGAGGGGCTCTATCATGGTTTTTTTGCAGGAGTGGCAGTAAACCAACAATAACGATAATTAAAGAGCTGCAAAGCCAAAAGCCTAGCAGCAATTTAATAAAAATGCGGTTGGGAAGTTTATTTACACTCATTAAGGTAGCCAGATATAACCTTTGCCACGAATGGTCTTAACTCTCGGCCGTCCATCAACACGCTCTGGAAGCTTCTTTCTTAAATTAGAGAGGTGCATGTCTAAACTACGATCAAAGGGCATCAGCTTTTTGCTCAGTACTGTCTCACTAAGTGACTCTTTACTGACTAGCTCTCCACCATTTTGAAGCATCTCAAAAAGTAGGCTGAACTCAGTCCCCGTGAGAATAAGCAGCTGCTCTTGGCAGTAGACCTCCTGGCGACTCGGGTCAAGTTTGATATCGCCGTATTCATATACTGTAGGTTGTGTATCATCTGGCAAAATATGAGTTCGGCGAATAATAGCCTTAATTCGAGCAACCAGTTCTCTATCATTAAAGGGTTTAGGTAGGTAATCGTCGGCGCCAATCTCTAATCCGACAACTCGATCTATCTCATCGCCTCTGGCGGTTAACATTAGCACTGGAGTTTGCTTGTTTGCCCTGAGTGCTTTAAGTACCTCAAAGCCATTGAGTTTAGGAAGCATCACGTCGAGCAGAATAAGGTCATAACTGTTTGCCAAGGCAAGGTCTAGACCCGCTTGCCCATCATGGGCGAGAGTAAGCTCGAAGCCCTCTAATTCAAGAAGTTGCGCTAACAACTCAGAAAGTCCTAAATCATCATCTATTAATAATAGCTGGCTCATATTTCAACTCAACCTTTAATCATTTCACTAACAAGGGAGTATACCCTTTTGGATGTCAATTGCAGTTTATGAGTGTAAGTCTAAGTAAAGACGACAGAGAAAGGTATTTTGAAATAGAATCTAATAGCTAATTTACAGTGCTTTACCATCAATTAACCCTAGCTTACATTGAAACCTCTACACTAGAACCTGTTGAATAAAACAATTAACTTACCAGATAGAGGCTAGTGAAATGAAAAAGAATACCGTTAAAGCAAGTTTACTCGCAATACTCGCTAGTACAGCCCTTATGGGAACAGCAGTGTATGCCGATGATGGAGATCAGGGTTGTCAGCATCATATGAAGAGTGAGGGTAAGTCACACCATGGTGGTATGCGCCAGATGTTTAGAGGGTTAGACCTTACTGATGAGCAAAAAACTGAAATAAAGTCTTTAATGAAAGAGCAAAAGACTGCGATGAAAGAGAGTCGTCCATCAAAAGAGGAACGTCAGGCTAAAAAAGCAGAGTTCTTAACACTGATCACTGCAGACAGTTTTGATGAAGCAAAAGCGCAATCGATGATGCAGGAAAGGCAAGCAAACAGCCAAGCGAAGAAACTTGATATGTTGAAAGTGCAAAACAAGGTTTATCAGCTTTTGACTCCAGAGCAGCAAGAGCAATTCAAGGAGAACTTTGAAAAAGGCCATAGCCGTAAAGGTAAAGGTGGTCGCTAGTCATCGGCTTTAAATGCAAGATTGGTATACAATAAGATCATAGGCTTCCCCTGCAAGCTAGTTCAAGATAAATGAATAGCTATATATAGTAGAAATATGATCTTATGACTCAAGCTTCCCAATACGACTTTTGGGTCAAGTTAGCTAGCCGCGCTGCAGTGGCAACTGCCTTGACCCTTATTACCATTAAAATGGCGGCATGGTTCTATTCTGGCTCAGCCAGTATGCTGGCGTCGTTAACTGATTCCTTTGCAGATGCACTCGCATCAATTGTCAATTTCATTGCTATCCGCTATGCGATCGTACCTCCCGACCAAGATCATAGATACGGCCATGGTAAGGCTGAGCCTCTCGCCGCATTGGCACAATCTGCATTCATTTTAGGCTCAGCATTTTTACTTCTGTTCCATGGTGGTGACCGGTTAATAAACCCAGCTCCAGTTAACCATGCAATGTTAGGTGTTGTTGTCTCTATTATTGCTATTGTGCTGACTTTCGCGCTTGTGGTTCTACAGAAGAAAGCATTAGCAGCAACATCAAGTACAGTTGTAGAGGCTGACGCGCTTCATTATAAATCTGATCTGTTTTTAAATGCTGCAGTACTACTGGCCTTAGTATTATCGCAATATGGTTGGTGGTGGGCCGATGGTTTGTTTGCAATTCTTATTGCAATCTTCATTGGACAGCAAGCAATAGACTTGGCTTATCGTTCAATTCAATCTCTATTGGATAGGGAGCTTGATGATGACACTCGGTTAAAGATAATGGAGCTGGCACAGCAAGATCCTCAAGTTAAAGGGATCCATGACTTGAGAACCCGTGAATCGGGTAAGACAACGTTTATTCAATGTCATTTAGAGTTGGATGGTTCTCTTAGTTTAAAAGAAGCACATACTATTGCGGATCAGACCGAAGCGAGGATAAGAGCATTATTTGATGATGCAGAAGTTATTATTCACCAAGATCCAGTTTGATGTCATTAATGACTGCTTAGTATGTAAAATGAACGAAATGGTGCCGATTGTGGATAAATCTGGGGGTAACTGGTGTGTAGTATGTGCTTAATTTAATACTTCTAAAAAATATCGATTTATATCAAAAAAGCACTTGCCATCACGGCTGACATCCCTATAATGCGCTCCCACTGACACGGCAAACCAGTCTTCTTAAGCGATAAGCTAACTAAGGCGAGTAGCTAGTCAGGGCAACAAGTAAACGCTTAGAAATTTAATTTTTAAAAGCACTTGACGCCAACCAAGGGAAGTGTAGAATACGCACCCCTAGCCCACAGCGGCGAACGTTCTTTAACAATACGAAACAAGAAATCTGTGTGGACATTCACAGGTGTTGAGTTATTCGAAATTGCTTCTTAGGAAGCAATCAAAAATTTAACTCAATGTAACGATGAGTGTTCATAGCAATATGTACAAACGTTTTTAAGATTCTTCCGAGTCTTCTAAACGAAATCAGAATTCATTGAGCCGGTTCTTAGGAACCAACAAAACTTTAATTGAAGAGTTTGATCATGGCTCAGATTGAACGCTGGCGGCAGGCCTAACACATGCAAGTCGAGCGGAAACAGAAAGGTGCTTGCACCTTTGCTGTCGAGCGGCGGACGGGTGAGTAATGCCTAGATATCTGCCTAGTCGTGGGGGATAACAGTTGGAAACGACTGCTAATACCGCATACGCCCTACGGGGGAAAGGAGGGGACCTTCGGGCCTTTCGCGATTAGATGAGTCTAGGTGGGATTAGCTAGTAGGTAAGGTAATGGCTTACCTAGGCGACGATCCCT
>NZ_MPHJ01000060.1 GCF_001957125.1 Shewanella sp. UCD-KL12
GAAGGAATACCGGTGGCGAAGGCGGCCCCCTGGACAAAGACTGACGCTCAGGTACGAAAGCGTGGGGAGCAAACGGGATTAGATACCCCGGTAGTCCACGCCGTAAACGATGTCTACTCGGAGTTTGGTAACTTAGTTACTGGGCTCCCAAGCTAACGCATTAAGTAGACCGCCTGGGGAGTACGGCCGCAAGGTTAAAACTCAAATGAATTGACGGGGGCCCGCACAAGCGGTGGAGCATGTGGTTTAATTCGATGCAACGCGAAGAACCTTACCTACTCTTGACATCCAGAGAATTYRCYAGAGATRGYTTAGTGCCTTCGGGARCTCTGAGACAGGTGCTGCATGGCTGTCGTCAGCTCGTGTTGTGAAATGTTGGGTTAAGTCCCGCAACGAGCGCAACCCTTATCCTTATTTGCCAGCACGTAATGGTGGGAACTTTAGGGAGACTGCCGGTGATAAACCGGAGGAAGGTGGGGACGACGTCAAGTCATCATGGCCCTTACGAGTAGGGCTACACACGTGCTACAATGGTCGGTACAGAGGGTCGCAAAGCCGCGAGGTGGAGCTAATCCCACAAAGCCGGTCGTAGTCCGGATTGGAGTCTGC
>NZ_MPHJ01000061.1 GCF_001957125.1 Shewanella sp. UCD-KL12
TTCAGAGCCAACATCAAGCTTCGCTTGATAAGCGTAGGCTCGTCACCCTACTATCACATGAAATGAAGCATGCTTCGCATGCGCTATTTACTTCCCATGTTCGAGTGGTCATTTCAAAAGCTGTTAAACGAAAAAATCCCCAACACAAAGTGCTGGGGATTTATCGTTTATTAGGCGCCTGGAAATGACCTACTCTCACATGGGGAGACCCCACACTACCATCGGCGCTATTGCGTTTCACTTCTGAGTTCGAGATGGGATCAGGTGGGGCCACAATGCTATGGTTTCCAGACTAATTGGGTAAAATTTGAAAAGCTAATTGGGTTTTATAATCATTCTAACTTAAATCAAGTTTGTATTCTTTTGTGCTTGTAAAGTAATCATCATTAATCACCACAAACCCATCTGGGTTGTATGGTTAAGCCTCACGAGTCATTAGTACAAGTTAGCTCAACGCCTCACAACGCTTACACACCTTGCCTATCAACGTCCTAGTCTAGAACGGCTCTTTAGAGAGATTAAATCTCTAGGGATGACTCATCTTAGGACTCGCTTCCCGCTTAGATGCTTTCAGCGGTTATCGATTCCGAACGTAGCTACC
>NZ_MPHJ01000008.1 GCF_001957125.1 Shewanella sp. UCD-KL12
GCTTATCGCTTATAATCTGGTTCGCTTAGAAATGGTAGCGATAGCAAAAGAAGCCAAAGTTGCACCCACCCGTATTAGCTTTACCGCAGCGATAAGCTTGATAGACACTCAATTAAGATGGCTTGCTTTATCACCTGATGGGAAGTTGCCAGCTAAGCTGAAGCAAATGCGGGCCGATATAAAACACTTTATCCTTCCAGATAAAAGAAAGCACCGAACATATCCACGTTCAGTGCTCTATATACCCAGCCGCTATCCACTTAAATATAAGCAGTAGTGCTTATCCGAATAGCATTAAATCAATAGGATTGGCTTTTTTATTGTAAACAACTTATCGCGATATGGATTAGAGCTCAACTTTCTCCATTTCAAGTTGTTGCAGAGATATAACCGCTTGAGTTCTATTTCTTACACCTAACTTTCTAAAAATCGCTGTAGCATGTGCTTTAATTGTCGCTTCAGACACTCCTAGATCATAAGCTATCTGCTTATTGAGTAGGCCTTCAGCAAACATCTGCAGTACTTTATATTGTTGTGGTGTTAAGTCAGACAGTTTGCTGGCGACAAGATCTGTCGCATCTTCTACTATCTCCTGAATTTCAACATGTTCAGGAAGCCAAACATCACCATATAGCACTGAGGTTAGGGCCGCTGCCAATGTTTCCATAGACGCGGACTTAGGAATAAACCCTGAGCTACCATAATGGACGGCGCGACTTATCGTCATGTTATCTTCATGGGCAGAGATAACCACCACCGGAAGATCGGGAAAATGGGTTCTGAGGTGGATTAATGTAGAGTAACCATGGGAGCCTGGCATTTGAAGATCCAGTAGCACCAAGTCATATTCTACATCTCTTTTCTCAAGTTGGATTTGCAGTGCATCAGCACTGTCAGCTTCGAACCACTGAGTATCACTAAATGGACCACTTAACGCTTGGCGTAGGGCGTTGCGAAAAAGAGGATGGTCATCTGCGATAATAATATTTAAATTTTCTAGCTTCATGGCTTTATATTTGATTTCGTTGCGCGTGAAGATTACGACAATGTAACAGAAAAAGTGAGTGGGATCCTATTGGTTTATCGGGAAACTGCTCTTACCTGCTATTTTTACAGTATTTGTTAGACTTTGGTCTATAGCGGGTTGGGGGAAGTTTATAAGCAAGTTGCTTAAAATCTACTTGCTAAAATTGAGCTGCCTAAAACCGAGCTTGGTAAATCAACTTCAAGCTCGACTTGTTAAGAATAGCGGGTTTTATTCAGTCCAGACTTTAGTTGGCTGGCGGTCATCATCAACGGCAACAAAGGTAAACACACCTCTGATTGCGTGTTCTCTATGGTCTTGATACATATCTTCGACAAAAATATTTACTTCAACTTTTAATGAGGTGTTGCCGACGTGGATCACTTTGGCAATGATTTCGGCAAGCGTACCGGCTGGGATCGCTTTTTTGAAATCAATTCTATCTGAGCTTACCGTGACTAGGGGTTTACGGCAGAAACGCGTCGCGGCGATAAACGCTGTTTCATCCATCCAAGCTAAGGCTTCACCACCAAATAGTGTGTTGTGATGATTCGTTATAGATGGAAATATTGCTTTAATTACACGAGCTTCTGAATGTTCAATACGTGCGCTCATAGCATCAGTTACGGAGAGAATATTTTGGGTTAATGGCATACGGCAACCTAAGGTTATGCTTTATATCGTGGGGAAGCGTTAAAGAGATAATTATAGTGAAATTCAAGCTTTAAAGGAATGATTATAATTGGCCAACTCACTTGTTTGATTTATAAACGATTTAGTTTAAATGAACCTAGATAGCTTAGTTTGACATACGTGTTTAACCTTTCGCAATTTTGGGTAAGATAATTCTTCGTGAAATAACTGATACTCATTAATAAATAATATCTAGGTTTTAATTGTTTTAAGTTGGTTAGCGATTGATTATTAGATGTAATTTTAATTTAGTTATAAGCGCGAAGTTTATTGTTATATTAAATAAATAAACAATCAAGTATTTTGAGTGTAGATTAATAGCATCTATCTACTTCATCACTAATAGCATGAATGGATGGAATTAAATACCGATGCAGTTATCTTTGTGGTTATGTTGTTGAGTTTTGTTGTCTCTATATTTAGGTTTTCGGTACAACTAAATAATAATAGGAATAATCGAATGAGTAACAAAACTGCATATTTAGGCAGGCGGAATCGCCTCGCTTTAATAATAAGCACATCGCTGTTAAGTCAAGCCATGGTAAATCAGGCCTATGCTGTTGATTGTCAAGGCGTCGCACCTTGGTCTGCCGACACGGTATATGCCAGTACAACCCAAGTCACCCAGGAAAATACCCTCTATCAAAACAAGTGGTGGACAACCAATGAATCGCCTGCAGGCTCAGGTGAGTGGGGTGTTTGGGAGGAGCTAGGGTTATGTGATGGAGCGGCTAACCAACCCCCAAGTGTGAGTATCCTGACTCCTCTAAATGGCTCTAGCGTTAATTTAAATGATCAAGTGGTGCTTAATGCTGAAGCACTAGACAGTGACGGTACCGTAGAAAGTCTGGTTTGGACAGCTAACGGTGCGGTCATTACCAGTCCTTGGTTGGCTGACACACAAGGTGCGGTAGTGCTAACTGCTACAGCGACCGATAATGATGGGGCTGTTACTGAGCAACATACCAATATCACTGTCTTAAGCAGCCTCAATCAAGCTCCTGTTACCACTATTGTTTCGCCCTTAAATGACAGCGCTGTCAGTGCGGGCGAACAGCTGTTAGTCATTGCAAACGCGTCAGATCCCGATGCGGGAGACAGCGTCGTAAAGCTTGAGCTATTGGTTGATGGTATTGTCGCCAGTACTGATCTAGATGCGCCTTATGAGTTCAGTTGGGTGGCAACGAGTGTGGGTAGCCACTCACTGCAGACACGGGCTTTTGACAGTCAAAACGACAGCGCTGTTTCTGATGTGGTAACGGTCAATGTGACAGCGGCTAACCAGCTGCCTTCAGTGCAGCTTGTATCGCCTGCTGCAAACTTCACTCTGGCTGAAAATGGTGAGTTGGCCATAAATGCTGATGCTCAAGACAGTGATGGTAGCGTGGCGAGTGTGAGTTTTTATGTAAATGGTTTATTGATTGAGACCGATACCAGCGCACCTTACTCGGCATTGTACACCGCTATGCAGACCGGCGACCTGTCTATTACCGCCCAAGTCACAGATGATTTAGGGGCGAGTACACTTTCAAGTGCAGTAGTTGGTTATGTGGGTGACAGACCGACAAGCCATGAGGCTTGTCGACCTGATGGGCTAGAGGGAGACTCTGTATATTGTGATATCTATGATGAGCAAGGGCGTGAAAAGATGGGCGCTGATCATGCTCGTCGAGTCATAGGTTATTTTACCTCATGGAGAAATGGCACCAATGGTCAACCAAGTTATCTGGTTAATGATATTCCATGGGATAAGATCACCCATATTAACTATGCCTTCGCCCATGTTGATGGAAGCAACAAGGTCTCTGTAGGCAACCCTAATAGCTTAGACAACCCCGCTACAGGCATGACTTGGGATGGCGTGGTTGGCGCTGAAATGGATCCTGAGTTTAGTTATAAAGGGCATTTCAACCTGCTTAATAAGTACAAGAAGCAACATCCTCAAGTGAAGACACTGATCTCTATCGGTGGCTGGGCTGAAACAGGCGGCTACTTTGATGAAAGTGGTCAACGGGTGGCAAGTGGTGGCTTCTATGAGATGACTAAGACGCAAGCTGGCATCAATACCTTTGCCGATTCAGTGGTGGAGTTTCTACGTACCTATGGTTTCGATGGTGCTGATATCGATTATGAGTATGCAACATCAATGGCTAAGTCTGGCAACCCAGATGATTTTGCTATTGCAGAACCGCTAAGAGCCAGCTTATTTGGTCAATATGATCTGTTAATGAAAACCCTACGCGAAAAGCTTGATGCTGCCAGTAAGCAAGACGGTAAACATTACATGCTAACTGTCGCTGCGCCAGCTTCGGGTTATCTGCTTCGTGGGATGGAAGCGTATCAGATGTCGCGATTCCTAGATTATGTCAACATCATGACCTATGACCTACATGGCGCATGGAATGACTTTGTTGGGCATAACTCTGCGCTTTATGACACTGGCGAAGATGCAGAGCTCGCATTTTGGGATGTTTATTCCACTGCGCAATATGGCGGAATAGGCTACTTAAATACCGACTGGGCTTATCATTATTTCCGCGGCGCGATGCCAGCAGGTCGTATCAATATCGGTCTGCCTTACTATACCCGAGGCTGGCAGGGCGTCACTGGTGGAACAAATGGTCTGTGGGGCAAAGCGGCATTACCTGATCAAGCTAGCTGTCCTGTAGGTACCGGAGAAGGTGATAATAGCTGTGGCTATGGCGCACAGGGCATAGATAACCTCTGGCACGATCTCGATAAAGATGGCAATGAGATGTTTGCCGGCTCCAACCCAATGTGGCACGCCAAAAACCTTGAGCAAGGGTTAAGTGGTAGCTACTTAGGCAGTTATGGGCTTGATCCTGCCAATGACCCCGCCGATGCATTAACCGGTGTCTATGAGCGTCATTATGACAATGTGGCTCAGTCTTCATGGTTATGGAATCCCTCTAAGCAAGTGTATCTCTCTACCGAAGATGAACAGGTGATGAATGCTAAGGTTCAATATGTGGTGGATAAAGGTATTGGCGGCGTGATGTTCTGGGAGCTTGCCGGTGATTTTGATTGGTACCCAGAGCGTAACAATGGTCTGGGTGAATACTTTATCGGTGAGACCATGACGACCATTGCCTATGATAAATTTGCCAGTGCAACGCCTTATGGTAATAGGGTGAGCAATTCACCATCTTTGCCTAATTCATTAGCATTAAGTGTGAGTTTATCCGGATATAAAGTGGGCGACAGTAATTACCCCATTACGCCAACGTTGACCATCACTAACAATAGCCAAAGCACCATTCCTGGTGGTGCGGTGTTTGAGTTTGATATCTCTACCTCAACCTCATCGCAAATTAGTGATCAATCGGGAATGAACTTAAGCGTTATCTCTGATGGCTCAAATGCAGCGTCGGGCAATGTCGGTGGATTAGAAAATGATTTCCACAGAGTTCGTTTTACACTACCAAGTTACAAGTCTATTGCGCCGGGAGCCGACTTTGGTGGCACGATAAAGTATTACTTACCGGTATCTATGCCGTCGAATTTCACTGTCTCGTTTGATGGTGTTACCTATGACTTTGGTCAAGGTGATAATACGGTTCCAGATGAGTGTGAGCTTGATCCTACCGCGCCTGGTTGTGGTGATACCACGCCGCCAACAACTGACTTATGCAGTGACGCGAATGTCGACCCATCTGTTATCCCAGCTTACCCGAACTTTCCACAAACTGACTGGGCCGGCAACCCAAGTCATGCATTGGGCGGAGATAAGATGAAAGATGACGTGGCTGTGTTTGTTGCGCTTTGGTGGACCAATGCGAAACCTAGTGCATCAAGCGGTGATTGGGACTTTGTCTGTAACATCAATTAATCACATATCGACCATGGCGGGAGCCCCGCCATGTTTGTTTGTCGACAAAGTAAAGCGCCTCATAGAGTTTGAGGCCTTCTTTTATTCAGGTGAGCATCTATTTGCTCCTCTGGATACATAACAAAGTTGAGATAGCTTATGAAACAGATAATTCCCTTAAGTGCTTCAATGTTAATTGTAAGCCTAGTGATTAGTTTGCTACTAGCTGCAGATGTAAATGCTCATGGGTATATGGAGAGCCCTAAAGCAAGGCAGCAAATGTGTGTTGATGATGGTGGCTATTGGTGGCCAGATGATGGCTCCGCGATCCCCAATTTAGCCTGCCGAGCTGCCTTTTTGGCAACGGGGACAAAACAGCTAGTGCAAAACAATGAGTTTTCAGAAAATGTCGTAGATTATAACAATCTTGATGCAGTGCAGCAGGCGATACCCAATGGTCAGCTATGTGCTGGAGGTGATAGTGAGAAATCTGGCATGGATCTGCCATCTCTCCACTGGCAACGCACAGATGTAACACCAGATGATAAAGGGCAGATAGCGATTACTTTTGATGCCCATACGCCCCATAACCCAAGTTTTTGGGAGTTCTACCTGTCAAATGAAGACTTTGATGCAGCAACTGAATCACTCAGCTGGGAAAAGCTCGAACATATTGCTCAGTTTGGCGATGTTGCTGTGAGTGATCTTAATGGTAGGAAGGTGTATCAAATGGATCTTGATTTACCACAAGGTAGAGTAGGGGCTGCAACCTTATATACGCGTTGGCAAAGGGAGGATGCGGCTGGAGAAGGTTTTTACAACTGTAGCGATCTGAATATTGTTAATGAAACTCAACCAGTAGAGTGGCGCCAGTTAGCTCAATATGTAGACAATGGACTGACTGCCAATGTCGATGATGAGATCTGGTTTCGTTTGTTTAGCGCTCAAGGCGATGAACTGATTTTTGAGAAATTAACCATAGATGCTAACAACCAGTCGACTGAGATATGGGCGCAGCAACTGGCTGAGTCAGTTTTACACTTGCACAGCGACTTGGTACAGCTAGGCGTAAAACAAAGCAATGGTGACATCACTTACTCTGAAGATTTGGCCTTGAATAAAGTCTGGACGAAACAGGCTGAATTGTCGTTCAGGATGGATGTTAAGTCACCAACCGAGCCTCCGAATCCATGTCAACGTGTAACATGGAATGCCAATACTATCTACAACCTTGGTGATGAAGTGATGTATAAAACGGTGATCTATCAAGCACAGTGGTGGACTAAAAACGATCTCCCATCATCTTCAGGTCAATGGGGGGTGTGGCAACCACTCGATGGGTGTAGTTTCTAGTAACTTTACATTTAATCGTAAAAACTATGATCTCAAACAAGTTAAATGATACTCATTATCATTTAGCTTGTTTCTTCCTTGGGTTCCTTTGTACACTTCGGTAATGATAATTATTACTATTTACAACATGGTTGTTAAGGAATTCACCTGTGATTAAACCTCGCTCTTTATCACTTACCGCTGTTGCTGTGAGTGTTGCATTATCAACGCCAGTATTGGCTGATGATCAAGCTGCTATGGCAGTCAGTCAAGCGCCTGTCTTTGAAACGATTACTGTAACCGCTACACGTACCGAACGCCGTTTAATGGAGAGTCCGTTATCTTCATCGGTGATCACCAGTGAAGAGATAGAAACCAGTGCGGCAGCAAATTTAGCCGATCTTCTTAAAGATGTGCCCGGTGTCGAGGTTACAGACGCTGCGACAGCTGGCATGAAACGGATCAAAATTCGTGGCGAAGCCTCCCGTAGGGTCGCTGTGCTCATTGATGGTCAGGAGCTCACTGATCATTCAAGTTATGGGGCTCCTTTACTATTAGACCCTGCAATGGTCGAGAGAATAGAAGTGATCCGAGGTACGGGATCTGTGCTTTACGGGCAGAAAGCGCTGGGCGGCGTGGTGAACTTTATTACTAAGAAGGGAGGAGATTCCCCTTTTCAAGCGAGTGTCACAGCGGGCTATGACAGTGCAACTCAAGGTCAGCAATATAGTGCATCTGCATTTGGCGCCGTAGGAGACTTAGATTATCGTCTTTCTTGGTCCGATAATGATCATGATAATCGTCAAACTCCAGAGGGGGAGCTAGATGAAACCGCCTATGCTAATGACAGTATCATGGCTTATGTGGCTTATCATTTTGGCGATCATGCGCTAGGGGCCAGCTATGATGAATATAATATGAGTTCTGAAATAGCCACCGGAATGCCAGGTTTTAAGCTGGATATGCCACAACGTGATAGAGAGAAGTACGCTGTATTCTATGAGGCTGACAACTTACCTGGCATGATGAACAAGCTGCATCTTGATGGATATAAGCAGACTATCGATAGGCTGTTTGTTCAACATATGGAGATGTCGGTTCCTATGCCGCCACCCATGAACGCAAATATGCTCATTGATACACAAATTGATGAGCTGCTAGAAACTTCAGGAGTAAACGGCCAGTTTGATTTCAACTTAGGTCAAGCGCACTACTTGATTGCAGGTTTTCAATATGCCAAAGATGAAGTTGATAAAAGTACGCATAATCTCACCCAAATGACCGTGGTGATACCAGGTCCTATGCCGCCACAAGTATCCGTAACCGATAAAACCGATGTAGAAAGTGCTCAACTGACCACCTCTGCTATTTATCTGCAAGATGAGTGGAGTATTAGTGACGATTGGCTGCTTACTGTAGGGGCGCGTCACTATTGGATTGAGTCAGAGCTGCTCGCTTCAACAAGGGGACTTGCGACAACAGACAGTGATGATAGCCAACTCGTCGGCTCAATTGCGACCAACTATGCATTGAGCGATGATCAAAATATTCGCGCGTTAGTGTCACAAGGATACGGTTATCCAACTTTACTACAAACGGCGATGGGCGCCACCGCAGCAGGCACTTATATTAACCCCAATGCAGATCTTAAAGCGGAAACATCGGTTAATTATGAGCTTGGTTATCGTTTTAAAGATGGTTCCATCATCATAGATGCCACCGCTTTTTATACCGATGCAGATGACTATTTAACGACGGTTAATTGTGCTGCGACACAGTTAACCTGCATCAACCAGCAAAGGGACGATATCTATATCAATGCCGATAAAGCCACGAGCAAAGGTATTGAGTTAGATAGTGCTGTTGATTTCGAAAACATCAGGCTCTATTTAAGTGCGACATGGTCCCACCGTGAGCAAACGAGGGGGGAGTTTACTACTGATAAAACCGGGCTACCTGCATTATATGGGCGAGGAGGGGTCAAGTTCACCTCAGAAAATGACACCTTAGGTTACTACTGGTTAGATGCCTATATACGCGCAGCAAGTGATGCAGATGAGCAAGATTCTATTGGTAGTGATGTTGAGCATTTCGCAGGTTGGGGAACGGTTAACTTAGCCATGGGCAGTCGATTTGGCAAAGATGAGTCGATGATGGTGAGTATTGAAGGCACAAACTTAACCGATAAAGAGTATCGACCAGCATCTGAAAGTTTACTGGCGACTGGGCGTAGCATTCAAGCCAAGTTCTCCATGCAGTTTTAAAGCAGGTTATCTACCGCTAGCAGGGACTAGAGCCCTGCTTTTACCTCTTAGGAGCGAGTTAACTCACCAATGAAAAGTGCCATGTCAAAAATTGCCAGTAAACTCCACAAAATATTAAGCCTTATCTTTATGCCGTTATTAATCATTTTTGCAGTGAGTGGTATCGGCTTAAATCATCCAAGTCTAATTCAATCGGTATCATTGCCGATAACGAGTTTGCCTACTAATTATCATTTTGCTAACTGGAATCGAGGGGCTATCCAAGTTTTGGTGGAAGATGAAAATGGAGGTGTATACGCTGGTGGCAAGAGTGGTCTAGGCTATTTTTATCAAGGTCACTACCAACAGATCACTAATCCTTTAGCGAGGCATGCTTGGCAAAACCTCATTTACAGCTTGTATTTAAATGACAACGAACTTTATATCGGCAGTCGCGATGGTTTATTTCGGTATTCTCTTGATACTCAGCAATGGCGCTATTTTGATCAAACTCAAGATCAGAGGATCGTCTCCATTATTAAAGGGTCAGAGCAACAGATTATTGCGGTAGCAAATCATCAGTTGTTTACCATTGAAGAGGATAAAGCCCGAATCTTTAACATCTCTCTTGCTGAGTCAAAGCAAGCTGTCCCCCTGTTTCGGTTTATCTTTGCACTTCACAGTGGTGAGATCTTAGGTCTTCCTGGACGCTTGCTGATGGATGTGACGGCATTAGCTTTAATCTACTTTTGTCTCAGTGGGCTTTATTACTGGCTGTTTCCGAAAGCAACGAAGCGAAACTTACTGTCTAGAGAGAGAAAAATTAAAGGAGGGAAGCTGTTTAGGTTTATGGCTAAACACCATAACAGCCTAGGGTTAATCTTTATGCCTTTACTCATCATTTGCGCGACAACCGCTATGGTGATGCGGCCACCTGGATTGCTGTTTATCGTTTCAGCAAACTCTCCAATCGACTTCAATGCCGAACAGGCTACGAGTAAGCTCCCCTACAAAATCACTCAGGCTGCAATGCTAGATGAAAAATTAGTTCTGTTAACTCGTGATGGTGCCTACAGCGGAGCAGTTAAAGAGGGAAGCCTGTTAATGCCGATGAAAGCCTCTGTACCCATTCATGGTATGGGGGCGACAATACTGCAGCCATTAAACAAAAATGAGTTGTTAGTTGGATCGTTTAGCGGTCTTTTCAAATGGCGGATCAATACTGATGAGTTTCAAGCAGTTCAACCCAGTGAGCAAAGTGAAGGCTTAATGCCAGTTGCAGCATATAGTCATTTGGATGAACTGATTGTATTTGATTATCATCAGGGAAAGATATTAGATGCAGAAAAGCGGTTAAGTGAGATGCCTGTAGAGCTCAATGAGTATGCAAGAATGTCATTGTGGCACTTTCTGTTCGAGTTGCATAACTTAAGAATTTTCCAGCATTATATCGGCCCCACTTATCTGATTGTGCTATTGCTTTCAGGCCTAGGTTTACTGATTATCACTATTACAGGCACGATTCAATATCTAAGAAAAAGAGCGAGAGATAGGGTAAGAGACAGGCGTTTGCTTTAAAAAGAGTCATAAAAAAGGGCTTCAACAATGAAGCCCTTTTATCGCAATTTTTTAAAGCTGATTATGCGAGTTTATTCATTCGTGCTCTAGATGCTTTGGCTAGGTCGCGAAGCAGCTTTTCAGAGTCAGCCCAATGTAAACAAGCATCTGTGATACTCTTGCCATAGACAAGTGGCTCGCCAGGGATCACTTTTTGATTACCCTCTTCGATAAAGCTTTCAGCCATAATACCTGCAATAGCAGTAGAACCTTGAGACATCTGCTCCATGATGCTGTCTGCAACTTGAAGTTGTTGTGCGTGTTTCTTTTGGCTGTTGCCGTGACTAAAGTCAACGACCATACGATGAGACACACCAACACTCTTTAGCTGCTCTGCTGCAGTATTGATGTCTTCAGCATGATAGTTTGGCTGCTTGCCGCCACGAAGAATGATGTGACCATATGGGTTTCCGCTCGTGCGGTATACCGCCATAGCACCATCTTTATCAGGCGAGTAGAAGATATGTGGCTCTTTTGCCGCACGTACTGCATCGATAGCGATATTGATATTGCCATCGGTACCATTTTTAAAGCCGACGGGACAAGAAAGCGCTGAAGCCATTTCACGGTGAATTTGGCTTTCAGTTGTGCGTGCACCCACAGCGCCCCAAGTGATAAGGTCGGCAATATACTGACCATTCACCATATCAAGGAATTCAGTGGCGATAGGCAGCTTAAGCTCTGTGATCTGTTGCAACAACTCTCGAGCTAAACGTAACCCTTTATTGGCATTGAAACTGCCATCGAGATCAGGATCTGATATCAATCCTTTCCAGCCTACTGTGGTACGTGGCTTTTCGAAATAAACGCGCATCAAAATACAAAGATCATCTTTAAGCTCCATATGTAGCTTAGATAGTCGCTTGGCATAATCAATTGCAGCTTCTGTGTCATGAATTGAGCAAGGACCAACGATCACAAGTAGTCGATTATCTTCACCCGTTAAAATGGCTTCGACTTCGCGTCTTTGCTGTACCAGATAATCGGCAGCTTCTTGTGTTAGGGGATACTCTGAAGCTAATTTAGCGGGAGAAATTGCCTTACATAATAAAGTGGTGCGTAGTTCGTCTGTTTTAATGGTCATTCATTTTACCGAGCGTTCGTATGGGCATTTAGCCTGATTGCTTCGGATTATAACGAATAGTTCAGAGTTGCACAGCGCCTTAGGGGGAAAATAATGGGATATTTTCATGCGCTGTGCTGTTTTATTTACAAAATCACCGTATTTATTTAAGTACAGTTAATACGATAAGTACCGTACTAGAACATATGGCGCTCTAAACCTGTCTCTGCCAATATCTTCGTCGCTATCTCTTCAACAGAGTGATTGGTGGTATTCACAAACGGGATACGCTCGCGTTTATACATCATCTCTACCTCTTTTACTTCCAAGCGACACTGTCTTAAAGAGGAGTAGCGGCTGTTCTCCATGCGGCTCTGACGTATCTCGTGCAGACGTTCAGGATCGATAGTTAGACCAAATAGTTTTTTCTTATTACGTTTTAATGCATCAGGAAGTTTGAGGTTATCCATGTCATCTTCAACAAATGGATAGTTGGCTGCCTTTATACCAAATTGCATTGAAAGGTAGAGGCTACTTGGGGTTTTGCCACAACGAGACACGCCAAGTAACACAAGATCGGCTTTATCTATATTCTTTAGTGTCTGCCCATCATCGTTATCCATCGTGTAATTAATGGCATCAATACGTGCTTCATAGCCATCATTTGCCTTGCCGTGGGTACGGTGAACGACAGGAGAGGCCTTAATACCCAATTGTTGCTCTAAAGGAGCGACAAAAGTGTTCAAAAAGTCATAATCTATCCCTTCGCTGCTATAGATGATGTCTCTAATCTCAGGTTTGACTATAGAATGGAACACCAGTGGTCGTTCACCTGTTGTAATAAAACAATCATTAATTTGTGCTTTAATAGCATTAGCTTTCGCTTCTGTTTCAACGAAAGGAATTGTAAGTGCGTCAAATTCAATAGGAAATTGAGAAAGAACCGCATGGCCAAACACTTCAGCTGTGATCGCTGTCCCATCTGAGATATAAAAAACTTTACGTAACATTTTGACCTCTTGTAGTAATAAAATTACAAATAAAATTATAGATTTACGCTTCCTGCGATGGAGTGTAAAATGCCGCTGCCCTCCTGTGAAGGGGCCACACTGAAATAAACTTGCGGAGATAGAACTGTGCAGCAATATGTACTCTGGTATCAAGAATTAGGCATGGGTGACGTCAACAAGGTAGGCGGTAAAAACGCTTCTCTTGGAGAGATGATTAGCAACTTAGCTAATGCAGGCGTACAAGTGCCGGGCGGTTTTGCAACCACATCTTACGCGTTCAATGAGTTTCTTGAACAAAGCGGACTGAACCAGAAGATATACGACATTCTAGATGTTTTAGATGTAGATGACGTGAACGCACTCGCTACAGCCGGTGCACAGATCAGACAATGGGTTATCGATACCCCGTTCCACCCCGAATTTGAAGAAGTTGTGCGTAGCTCTTACGACAAACTTTCTTCTGAAACTAATAATGCTTCTTTTGCGGTTCGCTCTTCAGCAACTGCAGAAGATATGCCTGATGCTTCATTTGCTGGTCAGCAAGAGACGTTCCTGAACGTTAAAGGTTATGACTCTGTACTTGTCGCGATTAAGCATGTTTTTGCATCACTGTTCAATGATCGTGCTATCTCTTACCGTGTTCACCAAGGTTACGACCATAAAGGTGTTGCGCTATCTGCTGGTGTTCAGCGCATGGTTCGCTCTGACACTGCAGCTTCTGGTGTTATGTTCACCATGGACACTGAATCTGGCAACAATGACGTGGTATTCATTACTTCATCATTTGGTCTAGGTGAAATGGTTGTTCAAGGTGCGGTTAACCCTGATGAGTTTTATGTGCATAAGCCAAGCTTGACTGCAGGCCATAAAGCGGTTGTTCGCCGTAACATTGGTAGCAAGTTGATCCAGATGGTTTATTCAGATGATCTTGAGCATGGTAAACAAGTTAAGATTGAAGATGTTCCAGCTGACATGCGCCGTGAATTCTCAGTGAACGATGAAGAGGTCATGGAACTTGCTAAGCAAGCGATGATCATCGAAAAGCACTACGGTCGTCCAATGGACATCGAATGGGCTAAAGATGGCAACGATGGCAAGCTTTATATCGTACAAGCACGCCCTGAGACAGTACGTTCTCGCGAAGATGTGCAACTGATTGAGCGTTTCCACCTTAAGACAAAGAGTGAAGTCGTTTCTGAAGGTCGCGCAATTGGCCATAAGATCGGTAACGGTGTCGCTAAAGTCCTGGCTTCAATCGAAGATATGGACCAGATTAAAGAAGGTGACGTACTCGTTACCGATATGACAGATCCTGATTGGGAACCTATCATGAAGCGCGCAAGCGCTATCGTTACCAACCGTGGTGGCCGTACTTGTCACGCTGCAATTATTGCACGTGAGCTTGGCGTTCCTGCTGTTGTTGGTTGTGGTGACGTGACTGAGCGTATCAAGAATGGTCAGGAAGTGACAGTTTCTTGTGCTGAAGGTGACACAGGTTTCATCTACGACGGTATTCAAGATTTCGATGTGGTTCGTTCACGCGTTGATTCTATGCCTGAATTGCCGATGAAGATTATGATGAACGTCGGTAACCCAGACAGAGCATTTGATTTTGCTCGCCTGCCTAACGAAGGTGTTGGCCTTGCTCGTCTTGAGTTCATCATCAACCGTATGATCGGTATTCACCCGAAAGCCTTGCTTGAATTCAATGATCAAACTGCTGAACTTCAGCAAGAGATCCACGAGATGATTGCAGGTTACGAATCACCAGTTGAGTTTTATATTGCTCGTCTGGTTGAAGGTATGGCGACTATCGCATCAGCTTTCCATCCGAAGAAAGTGATTATTCGTATGTCTGACTTTAAGTCGAACGAATACGCTAACTTAGTCGGTGGTGACAGATACGAGCCAGAGGAAGAGAACCCAATGCTGGGCTTCCGTGGTGCAAGCCGTTATATCTCTGAATCTTTCCGTGATTGTTTTGCACTTGAGTGTGAAGCGATTAAGCGTGTTCGCAACGAGATGGGTCTCACTAATGTTGAGATTATGATCCCGTTCGTACGTACGTTAGGTGAAGCTGAGCAGGTTATCGACCTACTGAAAGAGCAAGGTTTAGAGCGTGGTAAAGACGGTCTTCGCGTTATCATGATGTGTGAACTGCCATCGAATGCATTGCTTGCTGATCAATTCCTAGAGTATTTCGATGGATTCTCAATCGGCTCAAACGATCTGACTCAGCTTACGCTTGGTCTAGATCGTGACTCTGGCATTATCAGTCACCTGTTTGATGAGCGTAATGACGCAGTTAAAGTGCTACTTGCTATGGCGATTAAAGCCGCTAAAGCTAAAGGTGCTTATGTTGGTATCTGCGGCCAAGGTCCTTCAGACCACGCTGATTTTGCAGCTTGGTTAGTAGAGCAGGGCATTGATACGGTATCACTAAACCCAGATACTGTTATCGATACTTGGTTATACCTAGGTAAAGAACACGGTTAATTATTCCTTAAATAGAATAAGCTAATCTTAAAAGCCGCTATATAGCGGCTTTTTTTTATGGATTTTTTTTATATAATGGCAAGTATAATTACATAAATATAATAGACAGAAACACTTATGTTACCTATTGCTAAATTGCCTAAGCTATCCCATGAGCAGATGCTTGAGCCAGAATACCTCGCCTTTTTATCGGCACTTCAACAGAGTAAATTTAGCGGTGACATAGATAAGCGCTACAGTGCACGCTTAGCTCAAGCCACAGATAATTCAGTTTATCAATTTCTTCCTCAGGCTGTTCTGTATCCAAGAGATCAACAAGATATTGCTATTGCACTTGAACTTGCATCACGTAAAGAGTTCGATAGTGTCGTGTTCAGTGCTAGAGGTGGTGGTACAGGTACTAATGGACAGTCGCTCACTCATGGTCTGATTTTAGACTTGTCTCGCTATCTCAATCAGGTACTCGAGATCAATGCTGAAGAGGGCTGGGTTAAAGTGCAAGCCGGTGTGGTTAAAGATGCGCTTAATGATGCGCTACGGCCTCACGGTTTCTTTTTTAGTCCAGACCTGTCTACATCTAATCGTGCGACGATGGGTGGCATGATCAACACTGACGCATCTGGTGCTGGTTCGTTAGTTTATGGTAAAACATCGGATCATGTTCTTGGTTTGTCGAGTGTGCTTTATGATGGCAGTATCTTGGATACTTTTGCCATTAAACGCGATGAACTGGACAATATCGATGCTATAACGACAAACAAGTTTGGTCAGCAGTTAATTACAGCTGTAGCTGGTATCTGTAGTCAAAACCGTGAACATATTGAGGCAAGGTTTCCAAAGCTTAACCGCTTCCTGACTGGCTATGATCTGAAAAATGTTTGGAATGAAGATCTGAGTGAATTTAACCTGTCTCGTATTCTAACAGGATCTGAAGGAACGCTTGCTGTTATCACAGAAGCAAAACTTGATATCACACCACTGCCTAGCGTTCGGATGATGGTGAATATTAAATATAACTCATTTGAATCAGCACTTAGGCATGCACCGGATCTGGTAAAAGCGAATGCGACAGTCGTTGAAACTGTCGATTCGAAAGTGCTTAACCTTGCTCAACAAGATATTATTTGGCACTCAGTGTCCGAGCTGATTAAAGATGTACCCGGCAATCAGATTGATGGACTCAACATGGTTGAGTTTGCTGGGGAGAAAGATGAGGTCGAAGCTCGGGTAGACGCACTTTGTCAGGCACTAGATACGCAATTAGAGTCTGCACCTAATGGTTTACTTGGCTATCAAGTTACCAATGATAAGCCAAGTATCAACATGATCTATGCCATGCGCAAGAAAGCTGTTGGTTTGCTTGGAGCGACAAAAGGGCGGCGCAAACCAATTGCTTTTGCTGAAGACACCGCAGTACCTCCAGAGAAGTTAGCTGATTTCATTATGGAGTTTAGGGCTTTGCTTGATGCTCATCAGCTGCAGTACGGTATGTTTGGGCATGTGGACGCTGGGGTACTACATGTTCGTCCTGCGCTGGATATGTGCGATATCAATGATGAGAAACTGCTTAAGCAAGTCTCTGATCAAGTTGCTGACTTAACGGTTAAATATGGCGGCTTGATGTGGGGAGAGCATGGTAAAGGCGTGCGGGGCGAGTACGGACCGGCAGTCTTTGGTGAGCAGCTTTTTGGCTTACTCGAAGAGATTAAGGGCTTGTTTGATCCCAATAATAAACTCAACCCTGGTAAGCTGGTGGCGCCTAGAGATAAAGGTCCATTACGCTATAATGTCGATAGCCTTAAACGAGGTGAACTCGATCGACAGATCCCCGTGAATACCCGTGATGCTTTTCCCGATGTGATGAACTGTAATGGTAATGGCTTATGTTTTAATTACAGCCACTATTCACCCATGTGCCCTTCGTTTAAGGTTACTGGTGACAGAGTTCATTCGCCAAAAGGGCGAGCAGGTTTGATGCGTGAGTGGTTACGCTTGCTCGAGAATGAAGGTGTTGATGTAGTTGAGCTTGCGAAGCAAAAGCCACTAGGTTTATTGCAACGTACTCAGAACAGCTTGAATATACACCGCGAATATGATTACTCCCAAGAGGTGATGGAGTCTCTAAAGGGCTGCTTAGCCTGTAAGGCGTGTGCTTCTCAATGCCCTGTAAAAGTTGATGTTCCAAAGTTTAGGGCACAATTTTTTAATATCTATTATCAAAGGTATCTGCGTCCTGCAAAAGATTATTTAGTTGCAGGCATTGAAGATTCGCTCCCCTTGATGGCAATAGCGCCTAGACTGACTAACCTTGTGGCACAAAACAGTGTCAGTCAGTGGGTAATAAAAAAATCATTAGGCTATGTTGATGCTCCAGCGCTTTCTGTTCCCACCCTTAAACAGAAGCTAGATGGTCATGCTTGTCGTGGTTACGATCTCGAAGCATTAGAGGCTATTGCTGAAGATGAACGTAAAAACTATGTGTTGGTTGTACAAGACCCGTTTAATAGCTTCTACGAAGCCGATACGGTTTATCATTTCATCAAGCTGATTGAAAAAATGGGACTCAAGCCTGTATTACTGCCCTATAAGCCAAACGGTAAGCCAATCCATATCAAAGGTTTCTTAGACAAGTTCGCAAAGACCGCCCAGTCATCGGCTGATTTTTTGACTAAAGTACATGCTTTGGGCATGCCTATGGTGGGTGTCGATCCGGCAATGGTACTTTGTTATCGCGATGAGTATCGGCAGGTACTTGGAGATAAGCGTGGAGATTTCGAAGTTCAATTAGCCAATGAATGGTTACTCGAAGCCATCAAATCTATGCCTGCTAGCGATAAGCAAACGGGTAAATCGTTTACCTGGTTTAGTCACTGTACGGAGTCAACAGCTAAACCTAATACAGCGAGTGAGTGGAAAATGATCTTTTCACACTTTGGCGCGACGCTAGAGACTGTGAGTCTAGGTTGCTGTGGTATGGCTGGCACGTATGGTCATGAACTCGAAAATAAACAAAATTCTCAAGCACTTTTTAGTATGTCTTGGGAAAAAACCTTAAGCAGCTTACCTCAAGAGCAAGTGCTGGTTTCAGGTTACTCTTGCCGTAGCCAAGTTAAACGCTTTGGTGGCTTTAAGCCAAGGCATCCTGTGCAGGTACTATTGACAATGCTGTAGCGACTGTCGATATTTAATAGAATTGTAATGAGTATGAAGGCTAGGTTTTCCTAGCCTTTTTCATGAGTTACATTGAGTATGAACAAAAAAGAGTGAGTAGAGGCATAAGTGGACAGTGAAAAATTTGAGCAAGCGTTCAAACAGATTAACCTTAACGCTGCGCTGTGCGTAGAAACTTGTCTGTTTTATATCGATAATGAGGGGCGCTGGTTTTATCAAGGTGAACCACTACCCACTAAGTTCGCGCGCTTATTCAGTTCGATACTGCATGGTATAGAGGGTGAGCACTTCTTGATTACGCCAGTAGAGAAGTTAAAAGTAGCGGTATCCTCCACACCTCTTTTGATAGTCGATTATCAGCAACAGAAATCTGGTCAGTTTCTGCTGACAACCAGTCTAGGGACTGAGTTCGAACTAGAAGATTTTCACAGTTTCAGTATTGAAGATGAAGGTGTCTACATGAATTTGCCAAGAGGGCTTAGCGCAAAGCTTGGTAGGGCTTGCTTCTATCGATTTGTAGAACAATATCTTACTGATCTTGACTCATACCAATGAAATGATTGTAACTAATTAATAATATAAAACTTTTATAATTAGTTATGAGTATCGCTAGTTTCTTATCTGCTTAGTGTTAGTATTAGTGTAGGTACTGATAAGTAGGAGATGCTAATTGAAACATTATGAAAGTCTTGGTTACTTGGTATCTCATCTGAATATTGATCTGCAAAATGCGTTAGATCAAAAGCTTAAAAGATACCAGCTAGATATTAAGTTATGGCCAGTTCTTTTTGCCCTTTGGCAAGAGGAGGGGGTTTCGCAAACCGAATTATCGAAACGCTGCGATGTTGCCAACTACACGATGACACGCCTACTTGATCAGTTACAGACTCAGGGGTTTATTCATCGTCATCAAGAAGCTGATAATCGCCGAGCATTTCAAATATTTCTCACTGATACCGGTAAGGCACTTGAGCAAGATCTGGTACGGGAAGCTGAAAGAGTCAATGAACACTTTCTTGAAAACTTATCGCTAGATGAACAAGCTTCTTTTGTTATCTTACTCAATAAGATTAACCGGTTCCCTCTTTAATCATTCAACCTATATTCCATCAGGCTTTATTCACATGCATAAATTTATACTGGTTACTCTCATAACTTTGATGGTTTCAGCTTGCTCTGCGAGTATTTACGATAAGAGCAGCGAGGGCACTGAGACACCGTCAAGCTTGCAACATACAGCAGCCAATATGTCTGGCGTTTATCTTGAAAGACTTGAGCTTGCTTCAGGTTATACCTTAGTGATCGCTGAGGGGGCGTTAGAGCCTAGATCGATAGGCAGTGTCACCGTAAAGATGTATAGAGATTTAGTCGTCGGAGATTTTGTTTCTGGGCTATCTTTTCCCCGTGATGGCACTGTTCTAAAATCAGTGTTGATTGGAAACTCCAGTGATAAACAGACGCTATCAATCACAACCGTTACTGCTGGTAGTGGTAATTATCAATCTACTCAGCTGATCTGTATTGATGGTGAGACATTGTCCTTATGTTAAGTGTCTTTGTGTTAAATGCTCTTGTGATAAAACCCACTGTGTTAAAACCTTTTGCGTTAACAGCCTTATGCGAGAAAATTTGCTTTGCGTCGCGACCCTATAATCGCTTAATAATGGGCCGTGCTTTCAGTGGGATAATCCTAGTTTAATAGCAGTAATATTAAACTTGCTAGGGTGGTAAAGATAACCAGATTTTGTAATAGCTTCCGGCTCTGGCTTAGGTTCTCTTTTCCCTGATTGATGCTGGTAATTAAACTATTACTTTTGTAAATGCGGCATATCATCTCTTCAGATGTAGGGTCGATAAGCAATTGAAATCGACAAGGTTTACCATCGTTTAGGTGAACTTGGTGCTCACTATTTTGACCAAAGTTAAGCTTTCTTGAGACACGTTTCCCATTAACAAAAACTTGCTCTAACCCACTCCAGTTACTGGCCTGTAGCTCTACTTCATCCTGATTCAAGTCATATTTAAATGTGACCATTTTGCTTTCCTCTGCGAGCTTTTGAGGCTCTAAGTCAAGCAGACAAATATGACAATATCCAGTTCGAAATGATTAAATTTCTGTGTCTGAATTCTATCTAGTTGCTGGCATTGGTAATTTATTTTTTGTACAAAAAAATGGGACGAAATTTAGATTTCGTCCCATTGTGTTCTAGTTTAAAAAGGCGTTGCTTGCTTTAAAAAACGAGATTATTTTGCTGCTTGAATAATCTTGCGGGCCATCTCATCGGCAACCGCTGCCGTAGTACGATTTTGTGTATCAGATTGAGTAAAGATACTCATCAAGGTATTGTAGATCTCTTCAACTTTATTGGTCGATAAAGTTGCATCGTAGTCCTTTTCAAAAGAAACATTGATGATGCCGCCAGCATTGATGACATAGTCAGGTGCGTACAGAATACCAAGCTCTTTAAGCTTCTCGCCATGGCGGGCTTCAGCCAACTGGTTGTTTGCACACCCAGCGACAATTTTAGCTTTAAGTAGTGGTATTGTAGTGTCATTAATTGTCGCACCTAGCGCACATGGCGCGTAGATATCTACATCTTGGTGGTATATATCTTGGGGAGCCACTACGATCGCGCCAAACTCATCGGCGACCTTATCTAACGAAGCTTGATGTATATCTGTGACAACGAGCTCAGCGCCTTCTTCATGAAGGTGACGGCATAGGTAGTAACCCACGTGACCAACACCTTGCACTGATATTTTGAGCCCTTTAAGGCTATCAACACCAAGCTTATGCTTCGCTGCGGCTTTAATACCTAAGTAAGTACCTAAAGCAGTAAAAGGTGACGGATCGCCACTCTTGCCTTCAAGGCCTGCCATGTAAGGCGTTTCTTGATGAGCAATCATGATGTCGCTGGTCGAGACACCAACATCTTCAGCTGAGTAATATTTACCGCCTAAACTATCAATACAGCGCCCGAAAGCGCGAAACAGTGCTTCTCTGTCTTCAGTTTTGGGATCGGCAATAATCACCGACTTACCGCCACCCATGGTAAGACCGGCGAGGGCATTCTTATAGGTCATGCCGCGTGAAAGGCGTAGTACATCATTAAGCGCTTCATCATCTGACTCATAGTTCCACATTCTACAACCACCAACTGCCGGCCCTAGATTGGTATTATGAATAGCAATAATGGCTTTTAAGCCACTTTCTTTGTCCTGACAAAATACGATCTGCTCATGTTCGTCAAAAGAGATATGATTGAATACAGCCACGTACAGTTCTCCGCTGTGGAATTTAAACACCAGACCTACAAAAGAGTTAATCTGGCGGCTTGTTATATTTATTGCAGAACGATAGCATTTAGGGATACTCTCAACAAAGTAAAGATTGGGATTAATTGTGAGCCATGTGGCAATTTTGCTTTCCACCTTACGTTAACGTAAACCGTTTCGGCGGTATTGTGTTCATTTAATGGCTTATTTAAACCGAATCTCGACGTTTAAAATAATAAGATAGGAATCAAGTATGACGGAACAAGCAGTCGATCAAACTCAAGCGCTAACACCAGAACAGCAAGAAGAACTTAGACAAGAGTGGATCAGAGAACACTTTCAAAAGGCAAATCGCTTTTTAGGTGAAAAAGGGATTATTCCAAGTAAGGTGATTGCTGATGAAAGCCGTTATCTTGCGCCTTATGTGGCTGTCTGGAAGATGGAGTCAAAGCAACCAAAGAAGCAAACATTTTGGGTTATGTCTGGTGATTTGCCATCTGATTATGTCGATGTAAAAGTTGCTGCAACTGCGCGTGATGCCTTACGTCACTTCTCTATGATGTGGCAATTAAAAGCCGAGAACCTAGAAAAAAGTGGGGCGACTAAAGAGCCTACTCAAGCAAAATTTGCTCAGCTTTTAGTGTCTCGTGCTGAAAGTCTCTATCAGATCCATAACGATGAGAAACTATGGGGCTAAACGAGCCAAACTTTCACTGGTAGTTTAATTAACACGCATATCTTTCTCGCCGTGTTTAAAACAAGTCCGCATTGAATCGAGTTTAATAAAATGGCACCTAAGGGTGCCATTTTTATCTCTGATGATCGCGATTAGCACTATTGGAATGCCAATCAGTATATTGGGATTGAATTAAGCTAAATAGTAAAAACCTCTGTTAAGCTGTTCGAGGATAAACAGCCTAATGCTTTCATGTTGACACAAGGTGAGGGCGACTTCATTACTCAGGTTGAAGTGGCGAGCAATCTCTGCACGCTGCTGCTGACTTGCATCAAGCTCAAAGCTCTCTCCATTGATAAATAGTCTCGACTTTAGATCTCCTTCAACTTGAATGACCTTTAAGCCTCCTATTCGGCTAAGCTCTGCACCTTCCTCTAACGCAGACATTAAATCATCTACTGTGAGTTGCTGCTCAGGCTCACAAAGGTCTAACTCGAAGCGGCTTTGGCTTAGCATCTGTCCTAGCATCTGTTGGCAGGAGCCTGGCTCAGAGATTAAAGAGGCGATGAGCTCCACCATACCCGCTTGATGGGAGAGTGAGAGGTTGGCTGCAGCTACAGGCTCGCTTGTGGAGATAAAACGTTTTAAGCCAGTATTGGTATCGAGTAGTTGATCGGCCAGACTGCTCATTAACTCCTGCTGACTAGGCGCTCTAAAACCAATGGAGTAACTTAAGGCTGTGGTGATTGTCTCTCCCCTGTGTGGAAATCCTGGGGGGATGTAAAGCATATCGCCTTTCTCTAAAACCACATCAATAATAGGCTCGAAGTCATCAATTAGCGCTGTATGAGTATCACCACCACGTGGTGAATACTCACCTTTAGCACCCACCTTCCAACGACGAGTGCCTTCACCTTGCAGTAAAAATACATCATAGTTATCGATATGTGGACCGACTCCACCACCGGGTGTGGCAAATGAGACCATCAAATCATCAAAGCGCCAGTCAGGAATAAATCTAAATGCTTCCACAAGTGGTACAGAGTCTGGGAACCAATGGTTTACAGCCTGAACTAATAACTGCCAGTTATCTTCTCCATACTCATCAAAAGACTCGATAGGCCCTTGGATGATATCCCAGCCCTTACTTTGAGTCAGAATAATCCTAGATGATATCTGTTCTTCACAGGCAAGGCCTGCCAGTTCATCACCACTAATAGGATCGACGAAGTCATTAAAAGCCTTTTTAATGACTAATGGTGTTTTCTGCCAATGGTTAGATAAAAAATTGGCAGTATCAATGTTGAGTTTATACATTTTAGTTTTAGGCCATTAAAGATTTAAGTCATAAAAAAGGCGGTAAGTGTTAGCTTACCGCCTCTTATTTTACTTGTCAGTGAACTGCTATTATTTTAGTTCATCAACGAAGGCTTCGGCGCGGCCAATGTAGTTTGCCGGCGTCATCTTCTTAAGTTCTACTTTAACTTCAGCTGGCAGTTCTAAACCGTCGATGAAAACAGCAAGCTGCTCGCCATCGATACGCTTACCACGTGTGAGCTCTTTAAGCTTCTCATATGGCTTTTCAATACCATAACGACGCATTACTGTTTGCACAGGCTCAGCCAATACTTCCCAGTTCTTATCAAGTTCTGCACGAAGTTGCTCTTCGTTAACTTCAAGCTTACTGATCCCTTTTAGTGTGGCCTGGTATGCGATTAACGCATGAGCCATACCTACACCTAAGTTACGTAGTACTGTTGAATCAGTAAGGTCACGCTGCCAGCGAGAAACAGGCAGTTTAGCGGCTAAGTGCTGCATTAGCGCATTGGCAATGCCTAAGTTACCTTCCGAGTTTTCAAAATCGATAGGGTTAACTTTATGTGGCATAGTAGAAGAACCGATCTCACCTGCAATGGTTCTCTGCTTGAAGTGGCCTAATGCAATATAACCCCAGATATCACGATCGAAATCGATCAAGATAGTGTTGAAACGCGCAACAGCATCAAATAGCTCAGCGATGTAATCGTGAGGCTCAATTTGAGTTGTGTAAGGGTTCCAGTTAAGGCCAAGGCTAGTCACAAAACGCTCAGACAGTGTATGCCAATCAACTTCAGGGTAGGCTGAAAGGTGAGCATTGTAGTTACCTACTGCACCATTTATCTTACCCATAACTTCAACGGCTACGATCTGCTTAAGTTGGCGCTCTAAACGAACTGCAACGTTAGCCATCTCTTTACCTAATGTAGAAGGTGAGGCTGGTTGACCGTGTGTGCGTGACATTAAAGGTACAGAGCGATTATCTGTCGCTAAGGTTTTAATCGCTGTGATGATCTTTTCACAATAAGGTACAAGTACCTGATCGCGTGCTTCGCTGAGCATAAGACCATGAGACAAGTTGTTGATATCTTCTGAAGTACATGCAAAGTGCACAAATTCATCGATAGCGACTAACTCAGCATTATCAGCAATCTGTTCTTTTATGAAGTACTCAACCGCTTTTACATCATGGTTAGTCGTTGCTTCAATTGCCTTTACACGTAGTGCATCTTCTTCACTAAAGTTATCTTTAATTTGGTCCAGAAGGGCTAATGCCGTCTCGCTGAACGGTGGAACTTCAACAATTTCTGGACAGCTAGAAAGCAGCTTTAGCCAGTTTATTTCGACTTGAACACGATACTTGGTCAGGCCGTACTCGCTGAAAATCCCTCTTAATGAGGCGGTTTTACTACCATAACGACCGTCTACGGGAGAGATAGCAGTTAGTGCGGAAAGTTCCATTAGAAGCTCCTTAATGAACTTGTCTGATTATAGGGTGAGGCTTTTATTAGCTATATCAACTATTGTTTTTCTGGCGAAGACAAGGTGTCTACGCTTGCCTCCTAATTGGCGCCATAGTACTGCACTGCGCATTGCGGCGAGTAATAGGGCACGGACTTTCTCTTGAACCTGGGACTGTTTCAGGCATTCAGGATTGCCTGAGATTTGAATCTTTGGGCCTAATGTACTGATGATATCGCTATAGATACCCGCAAAGTTGGCAATAACCTGTTCATCTGTGATTGAGAAATGGTGTAACTGACGATGAACTTGATTGATACGCTCGGCTAAAATACCCATGGCGTTGCCACGGGATAGCTTACGCTCAAGGGCGAGCACACCCACTAAATATCGAGTTATCTCTACGTCTTTCTCTTTGCCATCACCGAGTTGATTGATGACCAGTTGGTAACCTTTTTTGAGGGCGACTTTGTCAGCATAGACCTCAGAGGTAGAGTCGGGATTGGTGACTAAGATTGTATTTAAGCTAGCCGCTAAACTATCAGTATCAGCACTTCCATGTCTGGCGATGTATTGTACTTGTGCGATAGCCTGCAAGATCCCTGCAAATGCCATTGTGCGTTCAATGAGTTGCTCGTTCACGATCTATTCTCTGATTAGTGAGTCAATAATACCGCCGCCTAAACAGACTTCAGCATCATAAAAAACGGCAGATTGCCCAGGTGTTACAGCGGCAACAGGTTCATCAAAAAGTACCTTGATTCTGTCATCAGCTTCATAAACTAAACGGCATTTCACATCGTGTTGACGGTAACGGGTTTTGACAGTAAGTGATGCGCCATCTACAGGCCCTTTTCTATCAACCCAATGCAATTGATCTGCATAGAAACCAACTGACATTAGGCGAGGGTGAGTACCACCTTGACCAACTACCAGCACATTTCTATCCATCTCTTTGTCAACAACATACCAAGGGTCGTCATTGCTATTTTTCATGCCGCCAATGCCCAAACCCTTACGTTGACCTAAGGTGTGATACATTAAGCCTTGGTGTTTACCAATGACTTCACCTTCAGCGGTTTCGATATTACCAGGCTGAGCGGGCAGGAAAGTACTGAGGAAATCAGTAAACTTGCGCTCACCAATAAAGCAGATCCCTGTGCTGTCTTTTTTATCATGGGTAACTAAGCCCATCTCTTTGGCTATTTCTCTAACTTCACTTTTTTCAAGCTCACCCACAGGGAAGAGTGAACGGGAAATTTGTTCATGACTTAATGTGTAGAGAAAATAGCTTTGGTCTTTATTACCGTCGACACCACGTAGCATCTGGCTCTGGCCAGATGCGTCGCTGCGGCGTACGTAATGACCCATCGCGATGTAATCTGCATCAAGGATCTCATCGGCAAACTCGAGAAACGCCTTAAATTTGATCTCTTTATTACAGATGATATCGGGGTTAGGCGTTCTGCCTGCTTTATATTCAGCTAAGAAATATTCGAAAACATTGTCCCAATATTCAGCAGCAAAATTGACGGTATGAAGTTTAATACCTAATTTGTCGCACACAGCTTGCGCATCTTTAAGATCTGTCGCAGCTGCGCAGTATTCATCGGTGTCATCTTCTTCCCAGTTTTTCATGAAAAGACCTTCGACTTGGTAACCCTGCTTTTGCAGTAGGTAGGCCGAAACAGATGAATCAACACCGCCGGACATGCCGACAATGACTTTTTTATTAGTAATAGCAGTGGGTTCGATTGATGCCATAGTTCCTAAAAACCGTTGAATGTGTACTTATGTAGTTGATTTTGAATGCTATAAATTCCGACTCATTACTAAGTTTTGTGTTAGTAAATAAGCTCAGAGCAATATACAAAACAAGCTACTTTTTCGGGGGCGTATTCTATCATGCATTATGGTCTGGGGCTAACGTGAGATATTCATCATTTAGCAGTTCTAGCGGATAGTGAGTTTTACTCAGGAAATCATCTATGCAGGAGAGGACCAATGGACTTCTAAGATTGGCTGTCCGTGATTTGATCTCTTCATAGTTTAGCCAGTGTGTGTCTTTAATCACTGGATCGAAAGGTGTCGCTTTTTCACACGAGCTTAAGCTGACATGGAAGGTAAACCTCAAAAAGCTTAAAGTATCACTAGCTGTATACTGGTAAATACCCGTTAACCCTTGCGGGGTTATCGATAATCCAGTCTCCTCCAATACTTCACGCTGACACGCCTCAAGAATACTTTCACCTTGCTCTAAGTGACCTGCTGGTTGATTAAATCTTTGCAGACCTTCAATGCATTCTTCAACGATTAGATATTTACCATGGGATTCTATAATACACGCCACGGTGACATTGGGTTTATATCGTTCAGTCATTTAATCACCTATAAAAAGTAAGCTGAGGCTAATTAGCGTTTATTTGCCATGTCTACGATACGATATTGGCCGTTTTCTATGTTATCTAGGCTCCATTGACCTATTTTATAACGAATTAATCTCAGCGTGGGAAACCCTATGTGTGCTGTCATCCGTCTAACCTGACGATTTCGTCCTTCACAGATCTGAATTTCTAGCCAAGTCGTCGGAATGTTTTGACGTTCACGAATTGCTGGTACTCGCTCCCAGACCTGTGGCTCTTCGATAATTGAGACTTTAGCGGGCAATGTCATGCCATCTTTTAACTCAACACCTGAGCGCAATGCTTGCAGTTCCTGCTCATCGGGCGCACCCTCAACTTGTACCCAGTAGGTTTTAAATGTTTTCTTTTTAGGCTCTGTAATGCTTGATTGCAATTTACCATCATTGGTTAGCAATAGTAGGCCTTCACTGTCTCTATCCAGCCTTCCTGCAGCGTAGACATCCTTAACGTTTATAAAGTCCTTTAATGTTTTACGGCCCTGGTCATCGGTAAATTGACATAAGACATCGAAAGGTTTGTTAAATAGGACGATGATAGGATCGTTTACGACAGGCTTAGCACGTGTGGGTTTGCGTTGACCGTGGTGATTAGAATTTTGTTTATGCCTTTTGCTAATGCCCACTTTTTTTCTACGTGCAGAGGGTTTATCTGTTGCACGACTTGTGGTGGTGCTTTTTGACTGTTTTGTACGAGAAATATTATCACTCACTCTGGCTATCTTCTGGCATAGTATGATTTATTCTCGCATTGTACTCGGCATTCGCCATTAGTGGAATTTGAAAATTGTCAGGAATGTTTTATGATGTTCGCCAATAAAACGTGATCCATAGCAAAATGTTACTATGTTTTGAGAAGTTCAGCGCGGGTAGTAATGCGTTAAAAAGGTGGATGTCTTGCAACTGCAAGAGATAGCCTTAATTTCAAGTTGACCTGAAATAACCACTACTATCTGATGTTTATTAAGCCTGCCTGACGTTAGACAGTGGCAGAGTGGAAACCTATACAAAAAAACTGTAAGTAATACGAAACAGTATAAGAAATAATTCAAATTATCTTAAATTCTTTATTTTACAATAATGTAGGACGGAAAATGACCGACAATTCATCAACAATTATTTATACTGAAACAGATGAAGCCCCCGCTTTAGCGACTTTATCTTTGCTACCTATCATTCAGACATTTACTAAAGCCGCAGGCATAAATGTTGAGACTCGAGATATCTCTCTTTCTGGTCGTATCATCGCAATCTTTCCTGAAAAGTTAACTGAAGCTCAAAAGATTTCAGATGCACTTGCTGAGCTAGGTGTATTAGCGGGTAAACCTGAAGCTAACATTATCAAGCTGCCTAATATCAGTGCTTCAATTCCACAGTTGAAAGCCTGTATTTTAGAGCTACAACAGAAAGGTTATGACATCCCATCATATCCAGATGAGCCAGCTAATAGTGTTGAAGAAGATATTAAATCACGCTACGACAAGATTAAAGGCAGCGCCGTTAACCCAGTACTTCGTGAAGGTAACTCAGACCGTCGAGCGCCTAGTTCGGTAAAGAAGTATGCGCAAAAGAACCCTCACTCAATGGGCGCTTGGTCGAAGGATTCTAAAACTCATGTCGCTCATATGAGCGAAGGTGATTTTTATGGCAGTGAGCAATCAGTCACAGTGGCTGATGAGACTGCTGTCAGTATCGTACTGACAACGAAAGATGGGGCTACTCAAGAGCTCAAAGCTGCTTTCCCGCTAAAAGCTGGTGAAGTGATAGATGCGGCAGTATTAAGTAAACAGTCTCTGATTGAGTTTTTTGAGCGTGAAACTCAAGATGCTAAAGAGCAAGATATACTCCTATCTTTGCACCTTAAAGCAACCATGATGAAAGTGTCAGATCCGATTCTTTTTGGTCATGCCGTTAAGGTTTACTATAAAGAGTTATTTGCAAAGCACAGTGCATTATTCGAAGAGCTAGGCGTTGATGTTAACAATGGTTTAGGTGATGTTTATACTAAAATCAATCAACTACCCGCTGCGCAAAAAGCTGAGATTGAAGCAGATATCGCTGCTATTTATCAATCTCGTCCAGAACTTGCCATGGTTGACTCGGATAAAGGTATCACTAACTTACACGTACCAAGTGATGTGATTATCGATGCGTCTATGCCTGCTGCAATCCGTACATCAGGCATGATGTGGGGCCCTGATGGTCAGCCTAAAGATACTAAAGCAATGATCCCAGATCGTTGTTATGCAGGCGTATACCAGGAGACAATTAGTTTCTGTAAAGAGAACGGTGCATTTAACCCAACAACTATGGGTAGTGTCCCTAATGTTGGCTTAATGGCGCAAAAAGCTGAAGAGTACGGCAGTCACGATAAGACATTTGAAATTTCTGCTGCAGGTACAGTGAATGTCATCGATGCTGCGGGTAAGGTACTGCTTTCTCATGAGGTTGAAGCGGGTGATATCTGGAGAATGTGTCAAGTTAAAGATGCACCGATCCGCGATTGGGTGAAACTTGCTGTTAACCGTTCACGTCTATCTAATACGCCTGCCGTTTTCTGGTTGGATGAGAGCCGAGCTCATGATGCTGAGATCATTAAGAAGGTTAACCAGTACCTTCCTGAGCATGATACTGATGGCTTAGAACTGCGCATTCTGTCACCTATTGAGGCTACTCGCTTTACTCTACAACGAACAAAGGATGGTCTAAATACTATCTCTGTAACGGGTAACGTATTACGTGATTATTTGACCGATCTTTTCCCAATTCTTGAGCTTGGTACCAGTGCTAAAATGCTCTCTATTGTGCCATTGATGAACGGTGGTGGTCTGTTCGAAACTGGCGCAGGCGGAAGTGCACCTAAGCATGTACAACAAGTGGAGAAAGAGGGACATCTTCGTTGGGATTCACTGGGTGAGTTCTTAGCGTTAGCCGCTTCTCTTGAGCACTTAAGTCAGACTCGCAATAACAGCAAAGCACAAGTCTTAGCTGACACCCTTGATGCTGCGATTGGTCAGTTCTTAGATCAGAATAAGTCACCTTCACGCCGTGTTGGACAACTTGATAACCGTGGCAGTCACTTCTACCTTGCTATGTACTGGGCTCAAGCGGTTGCCAGTCAGAATGATGATGCTGAGCTTAAAGCAAGTTTTTCACAGCTGGCAGAAGCATTAACTAGCAATGAAGCTAAGATTGTTGATGAGCTAAACTCTGCTCAAGGTAATGCGGCTGATTTAGGGGGTTATTACCGTCTAGATGCTGTTAAAGCATCAGCAGAGATGCGTCCAAGCGTTACTTTGAATGCACTGTTTGCATAAGAGAGTATCTAGCTAGCCTAATCGATATTAGGTTAGCTTTTCGCGACGTGTTTGATGCGATGACTTAAGCTGAAAAACAAAAATAAAAAAGGCAGGGAACCCCTGCCTTTTTTGATCGTCACCACTAAATCTAGTTAGTTGGTGAAATTGCCGACGCGTGCATACCTTTTGGACCTGCTTCTACTTCAAATTGAACTGGTTGGCCTGCTTTTAGAGTTCGATAGCCTTCCATTTCAATGGTAGAATAGTGTGCAAAAACATCTTCACCGCCAGCATCAGGGCAAATAAACCCGAATCCTTTGGCGTTGTTGAACCATTTAACAGTTCCGTTTGCCATACTTCCACTTCCTTCTGTTGTTTACTTACCAGTAAGATAGTAAAACTAAATAAACGGGAAAATTCACCGCTTGTTGAACAGAATGAAAGCAGTTTGGTGTGAAGTCAAGTGTAATTTAACAAAAAGTCAACAAACTGGTAAAAAGTTGTATCAATTAATGTGATAGGTATGCGATGTTGGTAGTGCTAACATCAATTTCTGTGATTGATTGGTACAAGCCATGACAAGAGGCTAATATTGAAACATGGGTAAAGTAGGAAATGTAGAGCACGTAGAAGAACGTGTAGAATCAGAGTTGATGCCGCCACCAATGTACAAGGTGATACTCAATAATGATGATTATACGCCGATGGATTTTGTGATAGAGATCCTGCAACTCTTTTTTAAGAAAAATGAACAAGAAGCCACAGATATCATGTTGGCAATTCATCACCAAGGTAAAGGAATATGCGGTATTTTTCCTTTTGGAATCGCAGAAACTAAGGTTGCGCAAGTAAATCAATTTGCAAGACAAAACGAACATCCGTTACTGTGTTCATTAGAGAAAGCCTGAATCAGTTTTTTTATGTTGTACTTTTTAGGGGGTGCTTATGCTCAACAAAGATCTCGAAGTCACCTTAAACCTGGCTTTTCAGCAAGCCAGAGATGCTCGTCATGAATATATGACAGTAGAACACTTATTGCTGGCGCTTATAGATAACCCTGCTGCACAAGAAGCCTTAGTCGCTTGTGGCTCAAATTTGGATAAGCTCAGGGAGGAAGTATCTAGCTTCATTCAACAAACCACACCCATTATTGCCGATCCTGAAGATGATAGAGAGACACAGCCTACATTAGGTTTTCAACGTGTGCTTCAAAGGGCGGTTTTTCATGTGCAATCCTCAGGTAGAAATGAGGTTACCGGTGCTAACGTTTTAGTCGCTATTTTCAGTGAGCAAGAATCTCAAGCCGTATATTTATTAAGAAATGCAGAAGTGACTCGTCTTGATGTGGTCAACTTTATCTCTCATGGCGTTTCTAAAGCTGATGGTGAGATTAGCCCTAATCAAGATCGGATTGAAGATCATACTGAAGTTGAAGAGGAGAAGAGTAAACTCTCACAATTTGCAGACAATCTTAATGAACGAGCTCAGCAAGGTAACATTGACCCCTTAATTGGACGCAGTGAAGAGATTGAGCGTTCGATTCAAATCCTCTGTAGAAGAAGAAAGAACAATCCCTTGTTAGTGGGGGAGGCTGGTGTGGGTAAAACTGCAATAGCCGAAGGTTTAGCTTACCGAATCGTCAACGATGAAGTGCCAGAGGTGATGGAAAATGTCACGGTTTACTCTCTTGATTTAGGTGCGCTTCTCGCGGGAACTAAATACCGTGGAGATTTTGAAAAGCGATTTAAAAGTTTACTTAAAGAGCTAGAGTCCGATGAGAAAGCGATTTTGTTTATCGACGAAATTCATACCATCATTGGCGCGGGTGCAGCCTCTGGTGGGGTGATGGATGCTTCCAATCTACTTAAGCCACTTTTGTCTGGCGGTAAACTAAGATGCATGGGATCGACGACTTTCCAGGAATATCAAAGTATTTTTGAGAAAGACAGGGCATTGGCTCGTCGATTCCAAAAAGTAGATATTAATGAACCGTCAGTTGCAGAAACAACAAAAATACTCCGTGGTTTAAAGTCCAAATATGAGGAACACCATGGCGTTCGCTATACACAAGCTGCGCTGAGTATTGCTGCTAAGCTATCAGATAAGCACATCAATGACAGACACCTTCCGGATAAAGCCATTGATGTTATCGATGAAGCTGGTGCACGCATGGCGATGCAACCTGCTAGCAAAAGAAAGAAGACGATTGGGCAACCTGAGATTGAGTCCATCATCGCTAAAATTGCTAGGATCCCTGAGAAGTCGGTATCGGCGACTGACAAGGATATGCTGAAGAACCTAGAGCGTAACCTCAAGATGGTTGTATTTGGCCAAAATAATGCGATAGAGAGCCTTAGCTCGGCAATTAGGCTATCCCGTAGTGGACTAAGTGGCGAAGAAAAACCTGTAGGTAGTTTCCTGTTTGCAGGACCAACGGGTGTCGGTAAAACGGAAGTCACGAGTCAGTTGGCGAAAGGTCTAGGGCTTAACCTAGTGCGTTTCGATATGTCGGAATATATGGAAAGCCACACGGTTTCACGTCTTATCGGTGCACCTCCTGGTTATGTTGGTTACGACCAAGGCGGTTTATTAACCGATGCTGTGATCAAAAATCCACATTGTGTCGTGTTGCTCGATGAGATTGAGAAAGCGCACCCTGATGTCTATAACTTGTTATTACAAGTGATGGATCACGGTACCTTAACCGATAACAATGGTAGGAAGGCTGATTTTAGACATGTTACGCTGGTGATGACCACTAATGCTGGCGTACAGGAGACGGTGCGTAAGTCTATTGGTTTCAAGCAGCAAGACCATAGCCTTGATGCGCTCTCTGAGATCAATAAGGTGTTTTCACCTGAGTTCAGAAACAGGCTAGATGAGATTATCTGGTTTAATCATTTAGACATGACTGTGATAGCGAAAGTTGTCGATAAGTTCCTTGTTGAACTTCAAGCTCAGTTAGATGACAAAGGCGTGACCTTACATGTCAGCGATGAAGCGAGAACCTTGCTGGCTGAAAAGGGCTATGACAAATCTATGGGCGCAAGGCCAATGGCACGGGTTGTGACTGAGCTGATTAAACGTCCACTTGCTGATCAGATTTTGTTTGGTGAGCTTGAGAAAGGTGGCGAAGCGCATGTTGATGTTGATAATAGAGAGATTGTTATTACGACAGAAAGCTTAGCCAAAGTGACCTCCTAATCGTAAGCTTTGAAATTTAGGCAAACAAAAGGGCTGCATAGTGCAGCCCTTTTTTATATGACTTCAAATAAAAAACCGGCTAAGCCGGTTTCTCAAATTCAAATAAAGCTAACTTAGCGTGAACGGAAGACGATGCGACCTTTGCTCAAATCGTAAGGGGTCAGCTGAACTGTCACTTTATCACCCGTTAAGATACGGATGTAGTTTTTACGCATTTTGCCTGAGATGTGTGCGATCACAACGTGACCGTTCTCTAGCTCGACACGAAACATTGTGTTCGGCAAGGTTTCAAGGATCGTGCCTTGCATCTCAATGTTGTCTTCTTTCGCCATTAATCAGTTATCCTGTTAGCCTTCAAATATTAAAAACGGGCGTATCATGCCGTAAATTCAGCGTGCTGTAAAGAGCAGGCATGCTTATCGGACAAAATAGCTCGTTATCTGTTCAAACTAGACGTTACAAGTAATATTTTATTTCTCATCAGGTGTTTGCAGCCAGCCTTGAGCCGTTAAGATCTGATAAGGAGTATAGTCTGTTTTATAGTTCATCTTGCTAGATTCCTCAATTTGATAACCTAGATAGACAAACTCTTTTTGCATCATTTTCGCCAGACGGCATTGAATTAAGATGAGCAGAGAGCCAAGGGAGCGTTTATGCTCCTCAGGTGCAAAAAAACTATAAATAGCCGATAAGCTATTTGGAAGTATATCAGTGACTGCAACCCCCACAAGCTTGTCATCTTTCCAAAGCTCTATAAACACAGGGTCAAGCCAACCCGAGCCGATAAAGTGTTGGTATTGCTCTTTAGAGGCTGGATACATAGGGCCATCACTGTGCCTTTGATTTATATATTGTTCATAAAGTTGGTAGTGATACTCAGCCTGCTTATCAACAATTTTCCATATCAAGTCTTTATTATTCTTAAGGGTTCTTTTTTGCCTTCTCGATGGCGTGAATAGTTGTGATGGCAGACGGATAGGCTGGCAAGCATTACATTGCGGGCATTGCGGCTTATAAATGGTGCCGCCACTGCGCCTAAACCCAAGGGATAACAGTTGTTCAAAAAGAGCGATATCAACACGCTCCTCTTGCAGTACCAACAACTGCTCCATTTGTGAATCCAAGTAACTACATGGAAATGCTTTTGTCACTCCAACAGAGACTTGCTGAGATTTAGAGCTCAATGTAGACCTCTGCGGGTAACCAAGTATCGACAGCGACTGGCTTGTCTCTAAAACGTTTTAGTAGATTAATGAAATCTTTCCTTTTTAATGCTGTAGCGCCTAAAGATACCAGGTGTGGGTTTATCACTTGCGCATCGACTAACTTAAAACCATTTTTACGTAGATGTTGATGTAAGACTAACATTGCCGCTTTTGACGCATTTGTTTGTCGATGGAACATAGACTCACCACAAAAAACTTGCCCGATTGCAACGCCATACAGTCCACCTATGAGGTCACCATTTTCCCAGACCTCCACCGAATGAACTTCCCCTTGAGTGTGTAAGGTTTGGTATGCATGCTGAATATCACTGGTTATCCAAGTACCATCTTGGTTTAGCCTTGGCTGAGCACAGCCTTTAATCACCTCATCAAACGCTCTGTTAATAGAGTAAGTCCAGTTCTGTTTTTTTAAAAACTTGCTGAGACTCCGGCTGACCTTCATGCTACCAGGAACAAAAACTGCCCGAGGATCGGGTGACCACCATAAAATAGGGTCATCGACATTAAACCAAGGAAAGATCCCCTCATAGTATGCATTGAGTAAGCGGGTGGGCTGTAGATCGCCACCAATCGCTAATAGACCATTAGGGTCATTGAGTGCCAGCTCAGGCTCTGGAAATTGCTCTAGCTGGTGATTTAAATAAGACAGTGAGTTCACAATTGAGTAAGATTATCTTTAGTAGGCCTTATTATAATTTAGCGGAAAATTGTCTATGTTGAAACCCAGTATTAATCACTTATTGATCTTGTTGATGACATTTTTTATCACAGCGCCTGTGGCGTCTGGTTATCAAAGAGACCAAGCTGTACCTGTTGAGAAGGTGGTTTACGGCGATATTGAATCTATTAGGAATATCACAGAGAAACAGCTCGTAGAAGACAGGAACCTTGGCTGGAAAACTTTTGGAGGTGCGCTAATCGGTGGCGTAATTGGCCATCAGTTTGGTGGGGGAAGTGGCCAAGACGTGGCGACTGTTTTAGGGGCCATAGTGGGGGCCGGTGTCGGCAATCGTTATGGGGATAGCACCCATTATCAGGAGTTAAAGTTGGTTGAATTAATGATCAATCAAGAAGATGGTCAACAAGTAATGATTTTACAAGACCTGGATCCTGGAATGGTATTTGCGGTTGGAGATGAAGTTAGAGTCGTTTATCTTCAAGGGCGAGTCAGAGTTGATCGCGCAATGTAACGATTGATCTTCGTTAAATGTACAACGAGCAAATACAAAAAAGGAGCCAGAAGGCTCCTTTTTACTATTTGATTAACATCGAAATTAGAAACCGCGAGGTAACTGTCCTTTACCTGCTAATTTCTCACGCCACAACTCTTTTGGTGTTTTTCCACCTTTGCTGTTTGACGAAGTTGTTTTCTTTGTTGCAGCTTTTTTAGGTGCAGCTTTAGGCTTAGCCGTTTTTGCTACAGGCTTAGCTTTCGTTTCAACGGCTTTAGGAGCAGCTTCACCGCCATCAAACTCGGCAAGCATAGTTTCTAATTCGCTAAAGCGTAAAGATTTACCGCCATCGATTTTGTACCAGCTTCCTTTCTGCTCAATAGTGACTTCTGTACCTTGCTTTTTAGCGAGGGCAGACTCTAGAGTGCTGATAACCTCTTCTTTGGTCAGTTTTGACATAGTAACAACCTATTTATTTTTTAATGTTTACTTGAAGGTTTGCACTAATTTTATAGGTTAAAGCACTAAAAAGTCCAATTTTCACTGAAAAAGGGCCAATATTGATGCTTTTTGCAGCTTTTATTCATATATCCTGTAATTAACTTGATTTTAATCAAGTTAATTACAAAGTCGAGACGTCTTGGATTCAGAGAATTTGTGTTGAAAACTGTGCTGTAATTAATTGATAGGTTAAACTTAATCTTCATTATTCAAAGGGAACATCAATGACACGTTCTGAGTTAGAAAAGTACCTTGCAGATTTTTTGCAGATCTCATCATTTAAAGATTATGCTCCGAACGGTTTGCAGGTCGAAGGTAAAACTGAGATTAGAAAAATCGTCACTGGGGTGACGGCTTGCCAGGGTCTTATAGACAAGGCCATTGAGCTTAATGCTGATGCGATTTTGGTACATCATGGTTTCTTCTGGAAAGGGGAGAGTGAAGTGATAACTGGCATGAAGCAGAGAAGGATTAAAGGCCTACTTACCCATGATATCAATCTATTTGGCTATCACCTGCCATTGGATGCGCACCCCATGTTAGGTAACAACGCTGAGCTAGGTCGTAAGTTAGACATTTCCGACGCTGAACCTGTAGAAGGGGTTGCTCAAGGGTTAATTTGGCAAGGTCGATTTGATACACCCATTCTGGCCAGTGAGTTTTCTGAGCGTTTGCTAACAGTGCTTAATCGGCAGCCACTGCATATAGGCGCTGAGGATGAGTTCATACAGAGTGTTGCTTGGTGTACGGGTGGTGCTCAGGACTATATCGATAATGCAGCCTCTTTGGGCGTAGATGCCTTTATCAGTGGAGAGGTGTCTGAACGAACTTATCACAGTGCGATAGAGCTTGGGGTAAATTATTATGCCGCTGGGCATCATGCGACTGAAAGGTATGGTATACAGGCGTTAGGTGAGCACCTAGCAAGAGAGTTTGGTATTGAACATCATTATGTTGATATCAATAACCCTGTGTAGTGCATTTATCAGTAGGCTTCTACTTTTCTGATTGGTCGTTAAATTCTTTTGCCAGTGAGTCTATGACTCACTGGCAACTATCCAATACCGATTGGTATCATTCTGCCGTTTTTTGCTTATTACTTTGCTTTAGTGTTTTGGCGTGCTGCTTAAAGATGTTATGCCAAAAGTTAGCACCTAATTTGGCTATTACTCGAGATTCACCATTGAGTAGCATCGCCATACCGACCTGTAACCGTGGGGAGTAAGCGACCTCTGCGACGTAACCCGCTACCCAGCCCGCGTGATAGATAAGCTCCTCACCTTCAAAGTCATAAACGCGCCAACCTTTACCATAGTGGGCATTTTGTAAATGAGTTTTCCATTCTCGGCGACGTAACTCTTTACTTGTTCGTACACCTGGCTGCTTTATTTCCGCTAATAATTGTGGGCTAAGTACCTTAGGGTTATGACCAAGGTTAGCAATTAACCATTTGGACAGATCAGTAATACTGGCATTAACTCCAGCAGCTGGCTCAACTTGGTAGTAGTTTGACTTTACTTTTACTTGCTTAAAGCCTGAACGGGTTTTTATATGCGGGCTGGCTCTATTGTCTGTCGCTAAAAAGTTGTCGATACCGATAGAGGCCGTTTGCATATTAAGAGGTTGAAAAATCCGCTTTTCCACTAAGTTTGCGTAGCTATCACCGGTTTGTTGCTCAATGACGGGTTGAATAAAAGAGAACGCGATATTTTGATAGCTGTAGCACTTTCCTGGTGTGCACATAGGCGTTAGCTTAGAGAACTTTGGAATAATTTTGCTGAGTTTTCCATTGGCGTTAAGGATATTGTCATAGCTATTGGGCATCAAACCTGTGCTTTGGCCTATGATATGCCCCAAATTTATCTGTTGGCTGGCCACTGGATCTGCAAGAGTAAAGTCTGGCATATACTTTTGCAGCGGCTCATTCCAATTAAATTTATCCTCCTGCACTAACATAGTAGCGAGTGTCCCTGCGAAGGTTTTAGATACAGAGGCGAGTCGAAAAACCGTGTGGCTATTAATATTAAGGCTATCGCCTTTGCCTCTCTTACCAAAAGCGCTCATTTTCAATACTTTATCGTTCTCAACAATGACAAAAGCACCGCCGGGAACCTTGTTCTTTTTAAGTTGAGCGTGAAACTGAGATTTAAAATTGTCGCTTACAGCTTGGTAATCAGATTGTGCATGGCTTGAAATTGAAAAAAACAGGCTTACAAGGGGGAGGGTAAGCAGTGGAAGAGACCGATTGAACATGATGGAAAATACCCCAAAAAATAATAATCAAAAAGAGTGACGATAAGTCGACCTATTATGTTAACAATAAATTCGCCTAACAAAAAACAACTAATACGTAATAATTATTTTAAGCCAACATCTGCTTAAACTGTGTACAAATATAAGGTGGTTCATCGTTAACTTATGATTTTAGACTTATCTAGTATAGATACTTGTAGGCTTGAGTTATTGTGTTTAACCTGATTGTTACTTATTTGGAATGGAAACTAAAACATGAAAATAGCACTTATTAGTGATCCCAATACTCAAAATGGTTTATCTGCAATCAAGTGCGTATTGGACTCGCTAGGTGCTACACAAAAAAACATTGGTTATATCGCTTCTCAGCCCGATCCTCAAAGAGTCTATTTCAAGCAGACTCAATTTATCTACCATGAACTCGGAGATAAGTTAACGTGTTACTTGGAGCTAGAGTCAGACTTTGCTGTAGAGGATGTTGAAGCATTATTTAATTGTGATGCTATCCACTTATCTGGTGGGGATACATTTCGTTTTTTGAAGTGGCTTAAACACAGGGGACTGATGTCTCAACTTAAGCAGTATGTTGCCGACGGCGGTGCACTTATTGGTGTCAGTGCAGGTGCTATGATTATGACGCCTTCTGTAGCAACTGCTTACCTGTGTGGTGATAAGAACAGTGTTGATTTACAGGTATTAAGTGGGCTTTCTCTAGTGCCTTTTTATTTTACACCGCACGCAAAGCGCGATAATCAAGTCTCTCTTGGACTCAGTAAAGAGATAAAACGTTATGGGCTAAATGAAGCAGAAATTTACTTTTGTGATGACGATTCAAGCCTAGCGATTGTATCTGGAGAATGTTTTGAGTTTGGTCAACCGCTTTTATATGAGCCCAGTCATGTGTGAAGAGGCAAGTTACAAATACCGAATATCATTAAACTCGATGAGCCGCCCTTAGGTGGCTCACCTCAATTTAAATGGCTGTCTACAGGCATTAGCCGTTGATCACCGCATTGTATCGCTCGAAGGCCAGCTCAAGATCTGCAATTAGGTCATCTGGGTTTTCTAAACCAATATGAAGACGAATGAGTGGCTTACTACTATCCCATTTAGTTGCCGTTCTTAGTTTATCGATACCAAAAACACCGAGAATTAAACTTTCAAACCCTCCCCAAGAGAAGCCCATTTTGAAATGGTCCATATTTTCTACGAATGCTGTGACAGATTTAATATCACCTTGTTTTAATACAAAGGAAAATAATCCATTTGCGGCAGAAAAATCACGTTTGAAAAACTCATGTCCTGGGCAAGACTCAAATGCTGGGTGACGCAAATGATCGACTTCAGGACGTGTTGCTAACCAATTTGCGACTTTTAGCGCATTTTGTTCATGCTGCTGCATACGCACGGAGAGCGTTCTCAGTCCTCGGCTTGCAAGGTAAACATCATCTGGCGAAGTGCATTGACCCATGGTGTAGCTATTTTCTCTTAACTGCTCCCAGTGTGCTTCATTCGATGTTGCTGTTCCCATCATCACATCAGAGTGACCAACAATATACTTAGTTGCAGCTTGAATGGAGATATCAACTCCCATCTCAAATGGACGTGAATTAATAGGTGACGCCCATGTGTTGTCGAGCATTACCACAAGGTTATGCTGGTGAGCTATTTGGCTGAGTGTTGGAACATCTTGTATCTCCATGGTGATTGAACCTGGAGACTCTAGAAATAGCACCTTAGTGTTTGGTTTTATCAGTTCGGCGATGCCTTCACCTATCATAGGGTCGTAATAGGTCGTCTCTATGCCAAAGCCTGCTAGTAACTTATTACAAAGATCACGAGTGGGCTCGTAAGCGCTATCCACCATCAACAGGTGGTCGCCAGCTTTTAAAAATGACAATAAAGCGCCACTAATCGCGGCTGATCCCGAAGGATATAAAGCCGTACCGCAGCCACCCTCTAATTCAGCTATTGCCGCTTGAAATGCAAAGTGAGTGGGCCCACCGCGTCTACCATAGAACATCTCACCATTGGCACGGTTTTTAGTGGCAAAACGCATCTCATCTATGGTGTCGAAGACCATGGTTGATGCACGAAATACGGGCGGGTTAATAACACCTTTGGTCCATTTCTTGTCGCGACCAACTGTAATAATCTGAGTTTCTTTTTTCATAGGGCATACTTCCATGACAAGTAGAGGGAATTTATTTTTAGCCATCTTAACATCTATATGGCCAAAATCTAGGTTGAGTTGGGTATATGACCTTATAGTTTTGAATATACCAGTATTTTTATCCCAATAATTCAGTAGGTTATTATTCTTTTATATAGGGGAGAGTGACCAGAATCTCAACCCCTGAGTGTTTTGAACTATTCAGTTTATCTGAGCTTTTGCTCGTGGGTATAAGATCTTTAGCCTTAATCGTCCCTTGATGAAAGTCGGTTATGAGCCGCGCAATATACAGACCTAAACCAAGATGAGGTTTATCTTGTGCTTTTTGTTGACGAACAGAGACCATGGACTCAAAGATCTGTTCAGCCATTTTCTCAGGCAGAACCGGGCCAAAGTTAGCTATGCTCAGCTCAGCTTGTTTATTTTTCACCACAAGAGAGACAGTGATCGGCGTGTTGTCTTTGCTGAACTCCATGGCGTTTGCAATGAGTTTGTCCATTAACTGAGCGATATACTCTGGTACCCCACTCATAGTCAAAGGGTCCTCAGTGATATCAGTAACAAACTCGATATCGGGGTAGGTCAGTTGATAACCTTGCATACAACCAGAAACAACTTTTGATAGTGGGAATATATCCATTTCAGCTTTAGATAGGCTTTCTTCTAGGCGTGTGGCTTCACTCATATTGTTGAGGATCATATTAAGCCTGCTCACTCCCTCTTCAGCCCGCTCCACGTACTTTCTCGTATCTTTGTCTAACTGTTGTAGGCTTAAATGTTCGAGCGAAGATCTAACTACCGCAACCGGTGTTCTTAACTCATGGGATAAGCGTGAAGACATATTCTCTAAGTAATGGGTATATTGACCTAAGCGGCTGACAATGCTTGAAAAGCTTCTTGAAAGGTCACCTATCTCATCTCTGACTTCAGAGCCTTGAATTGACTTTCTAATTCGCCCTTGGCTATCGATGGCCTCTTCCGCTTCATCCCTTAACTTTCTGATCCGACTTGAAATACTCGATGCAAAAAAGAATAGGGCTAAAGTTCCCATACTCATAATGGTAAGAATGACGTTAAAGAGTTTTTCTAGCGCCTTGTTTCTTAAGGTGCGAATACCATGTGTCGTCTCTTCGGCAATAACGACTCCCATCACTTTATCATCAATCCATATAGGGCTAGCTGCCGCGAGTATGACGGCTTTGTTATCTGGCGTTAAGCGCCAGGTAGAGCCTTGTTTACCAGAAAGGGCATTCTTAATGTGACTACCTTCCAGTACTGTAGAGTCCTGCAGTGAGTCAATAAAGTCTTTCGGTGGTGTCGTGAGAATTTTGTAGTAAAAACGGTGTAGGTAGTCGCGTTTAAAGCGCCCCCAGAAGGTTTCATCAGGCTTTTCTTGAACTGTGCGAGTCCAAACACTGCTACTGGTTCTGATATCTCCAGATTTTGCCAGAACACGCCCATGCTTATCGACTACCCAAATGCGCGAGCTGTTATGGCTCATACCTTTGATGATACTTTCAATTTCAGGGGAGGGGACTAAGACAGTACCTAAGTTTTCTACATCATCGATTGCAGAGGTGCCGACGATGGCGTCAAGTGAGCGTGTCTTACGATCATTAACATCATAGATAGCAAAACCAAGTTTACTTCCTACCATATCAAGTGGAAGACGTATCTCAACGTTATATCCAACTTCTGTCTTTAGCCACTTGCCCTGAATTTTGAGCTCAGGAGTAACTGGCATTCTGCGTTTGGGGTTCTCTGGTAGCTCATAAGCACTTACCCAGCCATCTCTTTGGGTTGCTATTATATAGCGTTTAAACTTTCCATCAGGGGCGAGTGTTGCTATCGCCAGGTGATCATTAACATCAATTTTTAAGCTGTTCGTTCCACGGTAGATAACACTAGGATCGGTGACTTCGAAAAATGCGTATAGAAAGCCCCCATATTTGCCTACCATATGGTTAAAGCTAATATTGAGAGGCATGTCTGCTGATGCTTTAAAGATCTGATGGCCCTCACCGTAGTTGATACTACGGTGGCGGTACTGAGCCCAATCATGGAGCTTTCCATCGAGTTGGATAGCACCTGCAAGTGGGTAAGCATAGAGATCGCGCCCTTGCTCTACTTGGGTTAAAAAGCTGGCTTGTATATCGAATAAATTTGGCCGTTCATGAAGCGCCGTTGCTAGGGCCTGGGTTGTTCCTTCAAGTGTCTTCTCTTGTCCGTATCTGAGGTACTTTTCCATCTCCCAGACATATTGATAGCCCAGCCAAGGTAGGCAGAGTAAAAACAGCGATAAAATGGCCACTTTAGACCTGAGCCCAACAGGTGGATGAAAGCTAACAATTTTCTCTTTAACTAACAACAATACTTCCGCAATGACCTTAAGTGCGCTAAAAACGGCAGGCGGGGTCACTGAACTCAAGAAACTTGTCACCTTGAAGTAACCACGTTTCATCACACTTTTTGACCGACTGGCTGCAAAGTATGCGTACAGGGCGAATTTAGCTTTGAAATCAAAAAGGCGTTTTATCAAAAGTTTTACTCAAAAGCAGAATTAAAAGGTGTTTCAACCTTAGTGGAATACCTTGCTGTTTTAGCTGTTAGCTCTGGGGATCCCAGCGATAACCCATTCCATATACTGTGTCTATACAATCAAAGTTAGCATCGAGTGCTAGGAATTTCTTCCTGATCCGTTTTACATGTGAAGTGATTGTACTGTCATCAACAAAAATCTTCGCTTCTTGCATGAGTTCTTGACGACTTCTCACATGGCCAGGCCTTTTAGCTAGGGCATGTACCATCCAGAATTCAGTCACCGTCAGTTCAATTGACAGCTGGTTCCAACTTACCTGCATTCTATTGACGTCAATGAGTAGTTTATCTCTTTCAAGCAGGTTGTCATCAGCCGCTTCTACACCTTGCAATTCTGAGCGGCGAAATAGGGCTGCTAATCGCGCGATTAAGTGGGGGAAACTGACATCTTTACTTAAATAATCATCAGCGCCTAATCTTAGGCCGCAAACAGTATCAAAGTCGCTGTCTCTAGCGGTCAAAAAAATGATGGGTAATTTACTCGACATGGCTCTGAGAGACTGACAAAGCGTAAAGCCTCCATCAATTTCATCTTCAAGGCCAATATCAATGATAGCGAGATCGGGTAGGCGAGTGGCAAAAGCTTGCATTGCCTGTGGGCGGTTAGCATAAGCTTGAACACTATAGCCTTGTTGCTGTAGTACTTCTTTGTAGTTTTCGCGAATAGCAACTTCATCTTCTACTATAGCAATTCGTTTCATGGCGCAGCATCTTCCCAAATAGTCATTCAACAGTGATAAACAGTGGCTATATCTGCAAGCCTCTCTGTTTGAATGAGACTATACAGCAAAACTTAGCAGTGAGAAGCGAAGATAAGACATTGCCTTTTTATTGCCACAATTGATACCTGTAATGCCACTTTTCATCCCTGTCAAAGTCATCTCCGTGGGGTTTAATTCAATTATCGAAACGAGATGATTCATCTTGTTGACTCACTCATTTGTACGTTAATGCTAATAGGGATAGAGAATATGAAAAAACAGATTATAGCCGTGCTAGTGGTAAGCTCACTAATGATTTCCAAGGCAGGTTTTGCAGCTGAAGCAGAAAACCAGAGAGAGCATAACGAAGAGTTAATTGGTGTGAGTTCAGGCATTGTGCTTGGCGCTGTAGTTGGCGGGCCAGTAGGAGCCATTATTGGCGCATTCACTGGGGGGATTATTGGTAAGTCTGTCGGAGATGAAGCAGAGATAAAGCATCAGCAAGCCAAGTTAAGCGAGCAGGAAGTCACGATAACGCAGCTTAATGTAGATCAACAATCACTCGCTCTTTTAACCAATCAATATGAGTCAGCTCAAGACGAGCTTATCGCACTCAAGCAAGCCAGAGATCAAAAGCTCACAGAGCTTGAACTTAATATTCAGTTTAAAACAGGTTCATCTCAGCTAGAAAATCATTTTCAACCTCAGTTAGATGAGTTGGCGAGTGCTATGGCGTTATCCCAAGAGCTGAGATTAGACCTGACAGGCTATGCCGATCGTCGAGGGGAGTCGACTTACAATCAAGCGCTGTCAGAGCAACGAGTTGCTGAAGTAAAAAGTTATCTAGTGGCCAAAGGGGTTGAGGAGCAGCGCCTTGATTTTAGAGCTTATGGCGCAACAGCACCAATTAGCGATGAACAAAGCTTTGAAAATGATTTTTTTGATCGCCGCGTCACCATCAAGTTTGTCACAGAAGATGCAGCCTTAGCAGCTAACCACTAAACAGGTTTCATGGTAAAGGAATATAATATGAACGCTGAGTTTAGGCAAAATCATCACTCCCCCCTTTGGGGGAGGGTGTTATCTTTTACGTTGCTGGCTTATATGATTTTTTCAAGTGATCAGGTCATTGCCAATGAAGATACAGAAGTCACCCAAGGAAGTTTTATTTATCAGCATATTGGCGATGATGAAAAGCATACAGCGCTAGCTTTGCATACTGATGTTGAGATGAACGTGTCTGGCTGGCTTAATCGTGTGTCAGTTAAACAGACTTTTAACAATGACACTGAACATTGGATCAATGGTGATTATGTCTTCCCATTACCCCATGACGCCGCTGTAGATTATATGAGGCTGAAAGTCGGTGACCGAGTGATAGAGGGGCAAGTAAAAACACGCAATGAAGCAAGAAAGTCGTTTCAAGCTGCCAAAGATTCAGGGAATCGTGCGAGTTTAATTGAACAAACACGTGCAAACATCTTTACTACTTCAGTCGCTAACTTAGCACCTCATGAGACGTTAGTTGTTGAGATCAACTATCAGGAGCTAGTCAGATTTGAAAAAGGGGAGTTTAGTCTTAGGTTTCCTATGCTGGTTAACCCTAGATACTCTCCAAACCGTCAAGCACGAAGTGGTTTAAATGAGCCTAAAAGCCTTAATCAGCGAGTTACTCAGTCAACTGCTGGGCGTTTTAAGGATTATGTTGCTTCAAGGTTTAGCTCGGTCGATGCAGGACCTAAAGTGAACATAGATATTTCACTTGACGCTGGAGCGGAACTTGCTCAGATCAGTAGCCCCTACCATGACATTGAGAGCTTGCCATTATCATCGTCTCGATATCAAGTTCAACTCACGAGTGAAACGATAGCGAATCGGGATTTTGTACTTAAGTGGAAACCCATAGAAACAGGTGAGCCACTCGCTGCCATTTATGCTCAAGAGGGGCAAACACACTCAACTAAACTGAGTGCGGAACATGTAGAAAGTGACTATGGGTTACTCATGATTGTTCCCCCTGAGCTCGGTAAGCATAACAACAAGGTTGCTAGAGAGTTAATTTTGGTTATCGACACGTCAGGCTCAATGTCAGGTGAAGCGATTGAACAAGCCAAAAAAGCGATGGTCTTTGCGTTGGCAGGCCTTGGGAGTAAAGATATCTTCAATATTATTGAATTTAACTCTTCAGTCAACTTGCTAGCAGATCATGCGATTAATGCGACAGCGGCCAATATCGGTAGGGCAAATCAATTTATTCGCGGCCTAAGTGCTAATGGTGGGACTGAAATGGCTTTAGCATTAAGGCAAGCATTGGCCGATACCCCAGCGGAACCTTCGCTGTTTGATGATCAAAACCTCGACGCTATAAATAGGTTAAAGCAAGTGCTATTTATGACGGATGGTGCAGTGACCAATGAAAGGGAGCTATTTAGTTACATCGAAGAGCATATTGGCGGCGCGAGATTATTCACTATCGGGATTGGCTCGGCGCCAAACTCATACTTTATGCAAAGAGCCGCTGAGTTTGGCAGAGGAACATTTACCTATATTGGAAAGCTCGATGAGGTGCAGAGTAAACTAGAGTCACTACTGTATAAAGTAGAACACCCTCAGGTAACAGATATTGAACTGTATTATGCAGATGGCACCATTCCAGATCACTGGCCAGCTAACATTCCAGATCTGTATGCAAATGAGCCATTACTCGTGGCCATAAAAATGAAACCTAAAATATTTTCTGCAGTCGCTTCAGAATTGGTTGTAACAGGCAATATCGGTGAGCAGTACTGGCAAAGGAGCCTCTCACTGACAGATCGCCAGCAAGCTGCTGGGTTAGATCTCTTGTGGGCAAGAAAACAGATCGCAGCACTAGATATGAGCAAGGATGGGGTTAATGACTCGAGAATAAAAAAACAGATAACAGCATTGGCACTCAATTATCATTTAGTGAGCCAATATACCAGTTTAGTCGCTGTGGATATGAGCTCACAGAAGCACCCGTCAGTGGTTTCAAACAGTGCAAGTGTTATTCGAGCTATTCCTCATGGCTGGCAAACTAGTTTAGGAAAAATGCCGCAAACAGGTGGTGATAGTCGTTTACTCATGATGATCGGCATGATACTGCTTGGTTTAGGTTTGGCTTATATCGCCAGCTTTGGGCTAGATAGAGCGACAACCTTAGGTATTTACCGTTCACTACTGGAGTCTCATAGAGATAAGTCTAAACATTTAACCTCAAACAGTTTCAATGAAGCAATTAACAGCCCAAGCGCTGGCTATAAATCATGAACACAGTCAAAGCTAACTTAAGGATATTGGCAGTTATTGCTGTTCTTGTTGGGATAGCATTAGTTGTAAAAGGAGGGTATATGCAAGCTAAAGCACACTTTGCTCAGTTTCTTATTCAGCAAGCCTGGCAACAGACTTTAATCGATCAAAAACCTCATAAACCCTGGAGTTGGGCAGATACTTATCCGGTGGCTAAATTAACTTTGTTAGCTGACGGAGGAGAAGGTAAATATAGAAAGAGTGAGCCTTTATATGTCTTGTCTGGTGCATCGGGGCGAAACTTAGCTTTTGGTCCCGCTACGCTCGATGGGGCGGGATTAGACGCTTTTGAGGGAAGTAGGGTAATTGCAGGGCACAATGATACCCATTTCTCTATTTTAAATGGGATAAAACCAGGTCAAAAAATTAATATTCAAAGTGCTGATGAGCATGAACAGTTGTTTAGAGTGACATCGACTCAAATAGTGCATGAGTCAGATGTTTATCAGTTGGAGCCTATTCACTCACAGCAATTGACATTGATCACTTGCTATCCATTTAATCGATTGGAATCTAACGGTGCTCTACGTCTTCTCGTTAAGGCGGTACCGGTATGAGACTATGAGTTTTCGCGACATACTAAAATAACTTTTTGTGTGAGTTATCCTATATATGTCGCTTCTGTACGACCTGGGTTTATGTAATTTGATTTGGGAGCATTGTAAATAGAATTAGTTAGAAATAACCGAGATTATGTTAACTAGACATTGGCATCACACGGTTTCGTCCTAGGCGCTTTGCTTCGTACATTAACGCATCTGCTTTTTCTATTAGCTGGCTAGTGCCAAGTTTTTTATTCCATTGGGCTACGCCAAAAGAGGCTGTGATGTTATTAATTCGAACATCCTTTCTCCTATCTTTTAATGAGACCTTCTCTAAACCACGTCTCATTGCCTCAGCTAAGTGACGGGCAGCACTTAGTTGGCTGTTAGGAACGATAACAGCAAACTCTTCACCGCCATAACGGTAGAGCTTTACCCCGTCTCTACAAGCTTCTTGTAATCGTTTCGCTACAGCTTTAAGTACCTGATCACCAAGTAAGTGGCCATAGTTGTCATTGAAAGCTTTAAAGTGATCGATATCGATTAAAATGAGGCATAACCCATCAGGAGATTGGCTGAGTAAACCATCAATATCATTGTCAAATGCACGTCGGTTAAGCACGCCTGTAAGCGCATCATACAAAACATTATGCTCTGACTTGGCGAGCTGACTTTTTAACGCGTCTATCTCTTGCTGAGCCTTACTGAGTTGCCCAGTGAAATACTGCGTGCTTGAGCGAATATCCTCAGATTCTTTTACTAGGTTCCTGACAACGCCGAGTACTTTTTCAAGACTGACTCCCTCCTCTTCAATGCGATTAAGCTTTTCAAAATTACTATCGATACGATGCTGAAATTGAGTTGCATCGAGATTAGTATCTTTGAGTGAATGAGAAAGCTCATTTGCCATAGCCTCAATATTTTGGCGCATATCTATGACATCTACTTCTGCGGGATCTGACACATATTCTCTGTATAGAAGATCTGAGCTGACAGGGGGACAGGTACTGTGTTGTTCAATGATAGAATCTAGCTTTTTGTTGAGCTCTGGTGCTTGCTCTGAAACGTAAGTATACCAAAGCGCATAATTAGTGGGTGTCGTTGGAATTTGGTGCTTTAACATCAGAGGAACAGCTTTTTTTAAATTACTCGCTGCTTGTTTCATGATTTCTTTAGACATAAAGCTCCCCTGAGTGACAGGATAGAATTCAACTTGCTAACTGTGAGCATAGTTAATGATCCTATTGATGACCAATGAACAGAATTTATACCAATCTGTATAAAATGTGGCCTCTCAGCGAGAGTTTAGCACTTCAGGGGCAAGGCAACGAGTGAAGAACATAGTTACTCTACGTTTAAGCTCGTTAACACAGCACCAGATGTGCTAAAACTCGCCTTTCAGGCGCTTCTTTGGCTGCCTACTTCTTCGTTGAATAACTTTACAAGGGAGCACCATTGCATCACTTATTCTCCTCGAATTAGTTTACCAAAAATAGCGCTGAGAAGACCAATTACTTATGCAGACTGGTATTACAAAGCCAGCAAATAGTGCTGGCTTTGGTATTCATGGCTGTTCTAAATTATTGACTAACTTGTTCTGGTGCCCATGTGAGCCACTTTGGATCAAGCTGTTTTTGCAACTGAAAACGGGTTTGTGCTTCAAGTTGGTTACTTTGAGAGGTTGCTTGTTCTGTAACAACGCCGATCCCTCCAGCAAGAATACTTTCTAAGGAACCAGTTTCAATTTTTGCACCAGAAAACAAACCAACATCGACTTTTACGCCTGAGAGATCCCAAAATTGACTGCTCTGATTCACTAAGTGACGATATTGCTGCTCAATATGGGCAAACATCTGAACTGAATTACCAGCATCACTGAGTTGATAGCTGTCAATCGCCCCAATTTTTATACCACGAAAAATGATCGGGGTGCCGGCCTTGATTGAGCCAAGGTTTGTATCTTCAAGAATAAACTGTAGCCACCCATGTTTTGATTGAACGACAGGTTTGACATCACCAGTAAATTGAGTGGTATACGCATGGCTGACCCCAGGTTTTACACCGATATACGGCCCGGTAATAACCGTTTCTGGCGCTTTTATACCGGCCAAGGATATTTGTGCATCAACAAGAAAATACTCAGCATCAACTTGAGTAAAATGCTCTGCATAATCTCCATAGAGGTATGCATTAACACTCACTGTAAGTAAGTCATTATTGAGGGTCACTCGCTCCACTTCACCAACTTTATGACCTAAGTATCTAATTGGTGCTTTAGCTGCAAGTTTTACCTCTGCAGGAAATGTCAGTAATATCGGTTTTGCTTGTGATAAAGCGAGTGCTTTTGACTCATATAGATAGCTTTGTGAGCCTGTAGCACCTTCATTGAGTAACCCAAGGGTTATGCTACCTTTCAATGCTCCTTCTAGTGGTGATACTTCTATATCAACACCTGAAAGCCCAGCGTTTACTGATAGGGCGCTGTTTCGCCAAAATACTGTGTTGGCTTTAATCAGCGTACTGAATTGTTTTTGAATATGAATTTGAATATCAAATTCATCACTCTCCGCTAGCCAGTTTACTTGGCTTACTTCACCTATTTTCATTTTTTGATAATAGATTGGAGAGCCCTTAGAGAGGCCTGCACCATCCGAGCTTGTTAGCGATAATCTTGTTTGATTTAAATTACTGAAATAGTCGCTAGCATCAGATACTGAGCTAAACAGAGATAGCTGAGATTGGTTTTTGACTGGGGACTTACTCTGCCCTTGAACTAAGCTTATAGCGCCTTTCGTCAATGTTGTTAAGTCACGCGTTTTAACCGAAACGCCATCCAGCGATGCGTCGATGTCGAGTGCCGATTCAGTTGTGAAATAACTGTCAGAGGTGATGAGCTCACTGTACTCAGGCCAGATCTCAATTTTATATTCAACGCCTGATAACGCTTTATTTAGGTTAACAGATAAGACTTTACCAATAGGGAGCTGCTTATAACGCACTTGTGCATCGGCGCTAACGCCAGGGTTATTTTCTGATGTCAATGTAAGTGATAACTTTGATTGAGCATTCTCTTCAGGTGGTGTATCTAACAGGGTGTATTGGGATAACGCTTCGCCAGTGCCTGTGGATAGATTGATCACACTGCCAGTTATTAACCGCTCGGCATGTTTAACACCCGCTAAAGAGATATCGGCGCCTTCAGTCCAGAAGCGTGAGCTACCTGATAGAAGTTGAGCATACTCTTTATCAATCTTAGCTGTGAACTTAACCCCAGTATCTGTCAGTTTAGTGTCAGTTAAACGACCTACCTGTAAACCGCGAAAAACAATATCCGTTCCTGTAGATGCTGCATCTGATTGCTCTGCTGTTAACGTAAACTCAATACCACCCTGCGCAAGGGACTGACTGTCATAGACATGGTAACTGTGCCCATTCTGCGCCCTTTGGGATTCATCAGAGGAGCTAAAACTGAGCCCTCCAGCAAGAATAGATGAGAGGCTTTCTGACTTTATCTCAATCCCTGAAAGTGAAGCATCGATATGAAGTCCTGAAACATTCCAAAATTGTGAATCTGTTTTCACAAGATGAGAATATTGCTTTTGGATGAAAGCGTTGAGTTGTATCTGGCTTGAGCCTATAAGGCGATAGCTAATGACTTTTCCTACTGGGATCTGACGGTAAAAAATCTGTGAGCCAACATCAAGGGAGCCCAAAGTATCAGATGTTAACTCTATAACTAAGCCATCTGCACCCGGAAGCATGGCTGGTGCATCAGTCTCTGCTTCAAAAAAGGTTTGAGACTTGCCACCGCCAGGCTGAATACCAATATAATTTCCAGAAAAGAGTGCGTCTAAGCCTTCGACACCCGTGATAGAAGCTTTAGGAGTGACCAGCCAAAATTTAGTGTCTTCATTTAAAAATGGATCTGCGCGGTAATCCATCTTGAGATCAACGTTAACACCTTGCAGTTCATCATCAATACTAATGTCTACAACTTTGCCGACTGTCAGGCCTTGATAGCGTACTAAGGTTTTTCCCACATCAATTCCAATAGCGCTAGGGAAGTGAATACGAACTTCTATCCCTGCTTCTCGGATGCTTTTAATGCCTAGCCAAGAGCCAAGTACTAAAGCTACAAGAGGGAGTAGCCAAATTGGTGAAAAGAGTTTCTTTTTTACAACTTTCGGTGTTTCAATTTGTGTCATCTTTCGATTCCAATCGATCCCAGAGTAAACGTGTATCAAGTACTTTAGCGGCGACCTGAGTTAACAAGATAACTAAAGCGAATGCAGTTGCGGCAGGTCCAGGTTTTGCATCAAGCAGCTGCCCCATGTTAACTAAAGCTGCAGTAATTGATATGACAAACAGATCTAACATCGACCAACGGCCAATCCATTCAATAATATGAAAACCAGTCATTAACCTTTTTTTAGAGATAGGTAGCTGAAAACTGATCGCAGCTAAGTACACGGTTAATCCAACAATTTTTAGGATAGGAACAAGTATACTTGCTGTAAATAAAATAATGGCGATTGGAATAATATCTAAATCAACTAAATGCGTGATACCAGTAAAAATAGTGTCGTGACGTGTTTGACCTTGGCTGGTAAAAATAGTGATTGGATAGACATTCGCTGGGATCAATAAAATGGCTGCAGTTATCAGCAGCGCCCAACTTTTTTGTAAACTGGAATAATCTCTTAACTCAAGCTTTGCTCCACAACGAGAGCAATGGACGTTCTTATGAACAGACAGTTGCTGGCACGAGGGACAAGGAGTGAGCCCTAGATCTTTGCCTTGATGCCTCGTTGTTTCATCAATTTTACTCATCTAAAACACTCCACATATGATCTAGATGATATTCACGTTGTAGAAATAGTGTCACTAGAAATAGCATGGCAAAACAGAAGGTGCCCATATCTAAGTGGATATCGGTGTAGTCTGTGAGTTGGAATACTGAGACAAAAATACTGATCATATAGATCTCTAGCATCGATAATTGAGATAAAAGGCCATGGAGTTTAAGCAGCCTTTTCAAAATATCACGAAAAAATGGTACATCTAATCGATATTTGATGATTAAGATTTGAGTTAACACTGAAAGTAGCAGTAGGCCTGGAGCAATAACGGCTGAGATTAACACCGCGATACCGACAATCCAATATCCTTGATAAGCCACCGCCATCGCACCTTCAATAATCGTGGTGGTCCTTATGCTGCCTAAAAAATGTAGCTCGAGGACTGGCAACAAGTTTGCCGGAATAAAAAAGATGATAGCTGTTAGGCAAAGGGCAAGCATGCCGTTGAGTGAGCAATAGGGGGTGTCATAAATTGCTGTGTGGCAACGGGGACATAATGCACGAACACAAGAAGGCAATGCGCGTTTCCTTATGACCAGATCGCACGATCGGCACAAGGTTAGACTCTTATCAGCACAATGATGTTCGATACATGGTTTCAAACTTTATTACACACCTATTATTGTTTGCTATTTTATTCGAAATGCTTGTTAACACACAGCTTAGTTTATCAATCTGCATGTGAAAAATTGTAATGAACTTGATAGATATAGCTATACAATCAGTAAGATAATATCAGGTTTTCTAGAACACTTGCATAAGAAGTTATATTTATGAGACTCTACGACTGTATAAATAAACAGTGAGAGGGGCGTTATGGCGGTTGTAACACAATTTGTAGTGGTCAGAGAAGGGGTTGAAAAAATGACATTCACATCTAAAAAGGAGGCCGATGCCTACGATAAGATGCTTGATATCTCCGACAACCTGACCCCTTTTATTATAGAGTCAGACCTTGGTATTGATGAAACGACCTGTGAGAAGCTTAGTTTTTATCTGGCGCAGAATAAAGATCAGCTATTGAATTTGCTTAAAGGCGTAGCACCTCAAAAAGCTGTCGCTGCAAAAAAGCCGACAACAAAAGCAGAGAAAGAGCTTAAATCGAAAAAATAAATTGTTAGGAAATTTGTATGAACTCGGAAATGTATCAAACACTCGATAGACAAGCGCGAGCATTACTTGCTGGTGAGGATGACCTTATTGCAGCAATGGCAAATTTTTCAGCAATTGTTAATGACGCTTTGGATGATATCAATTGGGTGGGGTTCTATCTGGTTAAAGGTGAGCAGCTGGTATTAGGGCCTTTTCAGGGAAAAGTCGCTTGTACCCGCATACCTCTAGGGAAAGGTGTGTGCGGTTCGGCAGCGCAAGATAAAACCACTTTTCGGGTTGCAGACGTGCATGAGTTTGCTGGACACATTGCATGTGATTCTGCCAGTAACTCTGAAATCGTTATCCCGGTATTTAACGGGAAAGAGTTAATCGCTGTACTCGATATTGATAGCCCTAAGTTCGATAGATTCAGCGAAATTGATCAGCTTGGCCTTGAAAATCTAGTATCAGGCTTCGAAAATGCGTTATTTGGTTAAACTACGACCAATTTTTCATAATTCATGGTCGCAATCGTCAAAGTCGGGTTTATAATAGGCGGTTCGAATACTAAGGACGTCGAGATTGTTCTGATAAAGGAATGAATACTTGGCGTTTGTTAATTGTAATTGCTAAAGTATGTCTGCCGTGTTTGTGGCAAGTCAGTTTTTCCTTTAACTAGGATGGATTGATTTTGTCGACGAAAGACAAATGTAAATGACCCTAACTATATTTATTGTATAGCTAGTGCCCCTTTTTAACTGTGGAAGTAATGATGGAATCAACCGATAAGTTGACCGACACCAACGCAATTCTTGCGTATTTATATGAAACATTTCCTTTGTGCTTTATTGCCGAGGGTGAAACTAAACCATTAAAGATTGGATTGTTTCAGGAGTTGGCTGAAAGGTTAGCTGATGATTCTAAAGTCAGTAAAACTCAATTAAGAATCGCTTTAAGACGCTATACTAGTAGTTGGCGTTACCTTAAAGGTGTAAAAACAGGTGCTCAACGCATAGACCTAGATGGTAATGCGTGTGGTGAGTTAGAGCAGGAGCATATTGATCATGCTCAATCTACACTCAAAGAGAGTCAAGAAAAAGCTAAAGCTAAGCGTGTTGCAAAAGCGACTGCTGCGAAGAAAGAAAATCAAGCAGCAAAAGAAGCTAAGTTTGCTAAAAAGCCCGCTGCTAAGCGAGCAAAGCCTGCGCCTAAAAAGCCAGCGAAAGAATCAGCACCTGTTGTTAATTTAACGCCAGCAGTGTTAAATGAGCTGAAACAAAATCAACGTGTTAATGTCAAACTAGGTAAGTCACCTGTTTCTGGTGTTATCGTTGACATTAAGAAGCAAGATGTTCAAGTGCAGCTAGACTCAGGTTTAACCGTTAAAGTCAGTGTTGAGCACATCATGCTGTAAATTCAGTAAAGGAGTAACTTGTTGATGCGAAAAATTACCCTGGCTGCCTCAATAGCCAGTATATTTGTAGGATTTTCGGCGTGGGCGTTAACCCCTACGGTTCCATTCAGCGAGTTACCCGCTTTAACGCAGGAGCCGCAACACAAAGTTGCGAGCAAACGCGTTACGGGCCTGTTCACTCGTTCCCATTACCATAGATTCGACTTAGATGACGCTTTTTCTGAGCAGGTTTATAAACGTTATCTAAAACAGTTGGATTTTCGCCGAAATGTTTTACTCCAGAGCGATCTAGATAGCTTTTCAGTTTACTCAAAGCAGTTTGATGACATGCTTAAAAGCGGTGATTTAACACCTGCTTACAAAATGTTTGAGCTGGTCCAAAAGCGTCGTTATGACAGATTTGCCTATGCATTAACCCTACTCGATACCGAAATTGATTTTACTGTTGCTAATGATAAGTACCAGTACGATCGCGAGGATGCTGCTTGGCCAAAAGATGAGGCTGAAGTCAATGAACTTTGGCGTCAAAGAGTTAAGTATGATGCCTTGAATTTAAAGCTGACAGGAAAAAACTGGGAAGAAATCGTTCCTGTTCTTGAAAAGCGTTATAACAATGCCATCAAACGTCTGAGCCAAACTAAGAGTGAAGATGTCTTCCAAGGCGTAATGAACGCTTTTTCTCGTACTGTAGAGCCTCATACAAGTTACCTTTCTCCGCGTAATGCAGAACGTTTCCAGATGGAGATGAACCTTAGCCTTGAAGGTATAGGTGCTGTACTTCAGATGGATGATGATTATACCGTCATTAAAAGCCTTGTTGCAGGCGGTCCTGCCGCTACCAGTGAGAAATTATCACCAGAAGATAAAATTGTCGGTGTAGGTCAAGAAGGCAAAGATATTGTCGATGTTATTGGCTGGCGCTTAGATGATGTTGTTGAGCTGATTAAAGGCCCTAAAGGCAGTAAAGTTGTCCTACAAATTTTACCTAAAAAAGGTGGCTCTTCAGCGAAACCTTTTGAAGTGGTTATTGTTAGAGACAAGATTCGTCTTGAAGATAGAGCGGCAACCTCTGAGATCATAGAGCCAGATGATGGTTTATATGCAAATAGAAAAGTCGGTGTGATTCAGATCCCTGGTTTCTATATGGACCTATCGAAAGATGTGTCAAAAGAGATTGTAAAGCTTAAAGAAGCTCAGGTTGAAGGGATCATTATTGACCTTCGCGGTAACGGTGGCGGGGCACTTACAGAAGCGACTTTGCTAACAGGGCTCTTTATTGAGCAGGGACCCGTTGTTCAAATCCGTGATGCCAATGGTAAAGTCTCTCAAAATAGAGATAATGATGGTCGTGCAAGTTATAGCGGTCCACTGACTGTGATGGTTGATAGATATAGTGCATCAGCTTCTGAAATTTTTGCTGCGGCGCTACAAGATTACGATCGAGCATTAATTGTTGGTGAGTCCACCTTTGGTAAAGGGACTGTTCAACAGCATAAGAGTCTTGGCCGTATTTATGACATGTATGAAAAGCCAATTGGTCATGTGCAGTATACGATTGCAAAATTCTATCGAATTAACGGTGGTAGTACGCAGCTGAAAGGTGTGACTCCAGATATTGCCTTCCCTAGTGCATTAGAGCCTGGTGAATATGGTGAAGCTGAAGAAGACAATGCACTGCCTTGGGATAAAGTACCTGTTGCTCAGTATGGCACTCTAGGGGATATCAATCCTAACTTGGTGAGTAACTTAGATAAAAAGCATCAAGTTCGTATCAAAGAGGATGTTGAGTTTGGCTATATTTTCCAAGATATTGCCGAATTTAAGAAGCACCATAATGAAACAACGGTATCTCTTGTAGAGAGCGAGCGAATTGCTGAACGAGAAGCTAATGAGAAAAAGCAACTCGATCGTTTGAATGAACGCCGTGTTAGCCAGGGCCTTGAAGTAGTTAAACAGCTTAATGATGAAGATGATGAGTCTGAAGCTGCTGACGAGGACGAAGTTGATACGCCTGATGCATTCTTAGATGAGACGGTTTATATCACCTTAGATCTTGTCGATATCGAACGAGTCGCCAAAAACGACGTTAAATAGATTGTCACGGTTTTAAAAAACGCGCTTTGAGCGCGTTTTTTTATATTTATAAATAATCTGACGTTGCCGTCAGTTGAGAAGAATATTAGGGTCAACGTATGACACAAGTACAAGCAAAATATCTGAAAGACTATGCCGCTCCGCAATTCACCATCACTCACCTTGATTTAAGCTTTCAACTCGACGGTAAAGAAACGGTTGTGACGGCAACCAGTAAAGTTGTAAAGCAAAGTGAACTTGCCACTTGCCTTGTGCTTGATGGTGATGAGATGAAGCTCTTATCAGTAAAAATTAATGGAGCTGAGGTTAATTACAAGCAAGAGTTAACAGGCTTGTCGATTGACACTGAACTTGAAGAATTTGAATTGGAGATAGTGACCCAATTAGATCCTGAGGCTAATCTAAGTCTTGAGGGGCTCTATATGTCTGATGGTGCATACTGTACTCAGTGTGAAGCCGAAGGCTTTAGAAGAATCACTTACTTCCTTGATAGACCAGATGTTTTAGCTATTTTTACGGTCAGTATTGAGGCTGATAAAGCGGCCTTTCCTTACCTTTTGAGCAATGGTAATTTAGTTGAGCAACGCTCAACGTTAGAGGGCAAGCACTTTGTAAAATGGCACGATCCATTCCCAAAGCCCGCTTATTTGTTTGCGCTTGTGGCTGGGGATTTTGACCTGTTAGAAGATGAGTTCATCACTTGCAGTCAACGTAAGGTCAAGCTTCAGGTTTTTGTTGATAAAGGTAATTTGCATAAAGCTCAACACGCTATCGATTCATTAAAATTGTCGATGGCTTGGGATGAGTCTCGTTTCAATCTTGAATACGACCTTGATATCTACATGATTGTCGCTGTTGATTTCTTCAACATGGGGGCAATGGAAAATAAAGGTCTGAATGTATTTAATACTAAGTATGTATTAGCTGATATTAGCTCTGCAACAGATGATGATTACCATGGTATCGAGTCAGTTGTTGGCCACGAATATTTTCATAATTGGACGGGGAACCGAGTAACTTGCCGTGACTGGTTTCAATTAAGCCTTAAAGAGGGGTTAACAGTATTTAGAGATCAAGAGTTTAGCTCTGATGTAGGCTCCCGTGCAGTTAATCGTATTCATGCAATTAAAGTGATCAAAAACCAACAGTTTGCTGAAGACTCTGGGCCTATGGCTCATCCGATCAGGCCTGAATCTGTCATCGAAATGAATAATTTTTATACTGTAACTGTCTATAACAAGGGCGCTGAAGTTATTCGAATGATGCATACATTGCTTGGTGAGCAGAGTTTCCAAGCCGGTATGAAACTCTATTTTGAACGTCACGACGGCCAAGCAGTAACCTGTGATGATTTTGTGAGTGCTATGCAAGATGCAAGTGGTGTGGACTTACTGCAGTTTAAGCGCTGGTATAGCCAATCGGGCACACCTGTGGTTCAAGTGGAGGAGCATTATGATGAGCTAAATGCCCGTTATTGTTTATCTATCGAGCAAAGCACTGCAGAAACTGCGGATCAAAAAGAGAAGCTAGCGTTACATATTCCTTTTGATTTAGAGCTTTTATCCAATGATGGAGAAAGCTTGCTCAGTGAAGTGTTAAACGTCACTGAAGGCAAACAAGAGTTCGTTTTCAACAATATCAATCAAAAACCAACGCCGTCATTATTACAAAATTTTTCGGCGCCAGTTAAATTGCTTTTTGATTACTCAATCGATCAATTAGTTCATCTGATGCGCTTTGCTGGCAGTGAAGTTGCACGCTGGGAAGCTTCTGTTACCTTGGTGAGCCAAGCTATTTGGGCCAATGTTGAGATGTTAAATGCTCAGCAAGCAATGCATGTTGATCCTAGAGTTATTGACGCTTATAAAGGTATCTTATTGTCTGAATCTTTAGATAAAGCATTGATTGCTGAAATCTTTACTTTACCTAATATTTCGGCCTTAATTGAACAAGTCGATACGGTTCAGCTTGACTCATTGGCTGTTGCTCGTGATTTTGTCGTAGAAGAGATCGCTACAGGTTGTGAAGACGAGTTATTGACACGCTACCGTGAGCTAGAGAATATAGATAATGCCTCAGCTCGTTCGCTTAAAAATACTTGTTTAGCCTTGCTGCAAAAAGTGTCGCAGCAGTTTCAAGATTATGCTCATAAGCAATATATGCAGGCTGAAAATATGACTGATAGCTTAGGTGCACTTCTTTCAGTTAATAGCGACGTATCAGAGGTTAGAGAAAATCTGATGGCTGATTATGAAGCTAAGTGGAAAACTACGCCGCTAGTGATGGACAAATGGCTAACGTTAAATGCAACAAGCAACAACGACAACTGTCTATCTACTCTCATTGCGTTAACTGAACATGAGTCTTTCAGCTTTTCTAACCCCAATAGAGTTCGCTCATTGATAGGCAGTTTTGCTGCGGCTAACTTGGTGCAATTCCATAAAGTAGATGGCAGCGGGTACGATTTTTTAACTGACGCAATAATTAAATTGAATAAAGTTAACCCACAAGTGGCTGCAAGAATTATTACTCCGTTAATACAGTTCAAAAAATTCGACTCAGTAAGGCAGGAATTAATGAAAGCCTCTTTACAGCGGATCCTTGCATTGCCGGAGCTTTCTAAAGATCTGTTTGAAAAAGTATCAAAAGCGTTAGCAGCTTAGTTTAACAGTTCCTTGTTCGCTAATAGCGAGCAAGGAACTTCACTCAATGTTGTAACTAAAGTTATGATTTTCTATTTTTCGATGAATATTAGTTACCATGATTTTCAGCAGTATTATCGTGGACAAGCAGATAAAGTTGAAGTACGTGATACCAAAGGCAGGGTACTTTGGATCCACGGCAGACACTTTAGACGTTTTTTAACAAGCTTAGGAATACAAGGTCAGTTTAAGTTGGTATTAACAGAGCAAGGTGAACTTGTATCTCTTTGTAAACTTAAATCAAGTTAGAGTAATTACTTCAAACGACTGATTTGCTTTTAATCTTGCTAATCCTTATATACATTAGAGTTAATTGATTGTATTTACAGTTAATTAACTCCTTTATCCCCCGCGTTATTCCCCTATGGCATCTGATTTTAAATCAAGCGTTTAAATTCTCGTTTTAAAAACCTCTTACGTACTTAATTCTTTAGAAGATTTTATTAAATTCTGTCTTGCTCATAACATGTAAATGCTGTAACAATGGTGTTACCTGCACGCTAACAAGATGTTGGTTGCCATTCCTAATAACAAGAATCCAGCAGGTTACGGAGAAGCGCTAAAATGAAAAAGGTTAACAACGGCTTTAATAGGTCGACACTTGCTTTAGGGATCGTAGCGGCACTGAGCATGGGGCTCACATCCAGTGTCAATGCAGTATCTTTTAATTGGGGAGAAGTTGAAGGTACGTTCGATTCTACTTGGTCAGCTGGTGCAAGCTGGCGTGTAGAGGGACGTGATTGGGACAACCATATTGGTAAGGTGAATCACCCTCAGTTTGATTGGTCTAATTACTCAGCATTTAACAACACTAAGTACACCGCTGCTGAAATCTGGGCTCAGCCCGGATCTTATTCAAGCAATGGTGATTTAAGTAACCTCTTGTACTCTCAAGGGGATACTACTGCGGTTGTATTTAAAGGCTTGCATGAACTTTCACTGAAATATAAAAATTTCGGGGTATTTGCCCGTGGCATGTACTTCTATGACCAAAAGGCCAATGACGGCAGCTATGGATTCAGCGACCCACTAACGGGTGCAGAATACGATCCATGTGCTGATTCTGAGGCGGCAAAGGTTCAGTGTAAAGATGTCAGGTTATTAGATGCATTTGTGTATGGTGATTTCGACTTTAATGATGGTGCAAATCCACTTTCTATTCGAGTAGGTCAACAGGTTGTTTCATGGGGGGAAAGTACATTGATCCCGCATGGCATCGGGGTGATTAATCCAGTTGATCTTAATATTCTTAATGCGCCAGGCGCAGAGCTCAAAGAAGCATTTAGACCGCAAGGTATGGTTTGGGCTTCATTTGGTGTGACTGATGAGCTATCTGTAGAAGGTTTTTACCAATATGATTGGGAACCTGTATGGGTGCCAACACCAGGGTCATACTTCTCGACCAATGATTTTGCGGGTTATGGTGGTTACAATCAAAATGCGCAGTTAGGTTTCCAAGCGAACCCTGATATGAATATGGACTTCATACAGGCTGAATATAATACGCTTGTACAGATGATAGGCTCAGGCCAATACTCAGCTGCAGAATTAGGCCAGCTAGCGTTAGCTTATCCAACGAAAGCTACTTTGGTGGAAGACCAAGCGAGTGCCAGTGATTCAGGCCAATATGGTGTTAAGTTAGGTTACTATTCACCAGAGCTTGGCGAAACTGAATTCGGCCTCTATTACATGAACTATCATAGCCGCCGTCCTCTTATTAGTGGTACTACTGCTAACTTTACCCAAGAAGCAATTGGTCGTGATTTAGCGGTATTAGGTGGAATTGCTGCTGCAGGTGGCTCTGTCGATAGAGAAACATTGCTAGGTCTTGAGACTTTCTCAAAGGCACAAATTGAATACCCTGAAGATATCCAACTCTACGGCTTTAGTTTTAACACGCTTATCGGTGATACATCGGTGGCGGGTGAAATCGCTCATCGCCAAGATGAACCTCTACAAATTGATGACGTAGAACTGTTATTTGCAGCCATGCCTCAGCAGCTTGCAAATGCTGGATTAAGACCAGATCTTGATGGTATCTCACAAGTTGAAAATGTGGCTCCAGGTCAGTATGCCGAAGGATTTGTACGATTAGATACCACTCAGGCACAAGCTACCTTTACTCATCTGTTTGGGCCAACGCTAGGGACCAGTAACTTAGTTATGCTTGCTGAAGTAGGCGGTGTGTGGATACATGATATGCCAGGTTTTGATGAGTTAAGGCTTAATGGCCCTGGAACTGCGCGCTCAGGTGGTAACCCGGATATGCCAGGTATTATTGAAGCTGTTCACAATGGCCCTGAAACTAATCCATTCCCAACTGATTTTGCTTGGGGTTACAGACTTGTCGCTAAAGCTGATTACAACAACTTGTTTGCAGGCGTAAATATGTCACCACGTGTGATTTTCTCACATGATGTGGACGGTATCACACCTGATCCTATGTTCTTATTTACAGAGGGAAAGAAGTCTGTATCTGTAGGGGTTAACTTTGACTATCAGAGTCGTTGGGGAGCAGATTTTTCCTATAACAGCTTTTTTGGTGGGGTAGGTACGACTAACCAGATGTCAGACAGAGATTATGTGTCTTTCAACATCAAATTTTCAATCTAGATCACAAGGACAATAATAATGAACAAACTTGCGATATTGTCGGCGGCTGTGATGGTTGCATTGAGTGCACCTAGTGCACTTGCAAAAGTCTCAGACGCAGAAGCGGCAAAATTAGGTACCGAACTTACGCCATTAGGTGGCGTTAAAGCGGCAAATGAAGATGGGTCTATCCCTGCATGGGATGGAGGGATCACTGCAGCGCCTTCAGGTTATGAGAAAGGCATGCATCACCCAGACCCATTCTCAGCTGATAAGATTGAATTTACCATTACAAATGCTAATAAAGACAAATATAAAGCTAACTTGTCAGAAGGTCTGATTAAGCTATTTGATCTTTACCCTGATACGTTCAAGATGAATGTTTATCAAACCAGACGTACAGCTTCTGTGCCTCAATTTGTCTATGATGCGACTAAAGCGAATGCCACTCGTGCAGAGCTAGTGTCACAAGGCAATGGCGTTAAAGGTGCATCGATTGGCGTACCATTTCCTATTCCTGAAAACGGTTTAGAGGTTATCTGGAACCATGTCCTACGTTTTCGTGGTGTAGATATTAAAACTGCTCGTAGCCAAGCTGCGCCAACTGCAGGTGGTAGCTACACGCTTGTTGAAACTGCCGAAGAGATACGTTTTCAGTATTCTCGACCTGAGATCACACTCGATAAGCTGAATGCCTCTAATACCCTGTTCTACTTCAAGCAAGTTGTGACGCAACCAGCACGTCTAGCGGGTACGGCATTACTTGTAAAAGAAACAATGGATCAAGAAGCCCTACCGAGACAAGCTTGGACTTATAACACTGGACAACGTCGTGTACGTAAAGCACCTAATGTTGCTTTTGATACACCGGGTTCAGTTTCTGATGGTTTAAGAACCACAGATGATTTTGATATGTTTAACGGCTCTCCAGTGCGATATAACTGGGAGCTACTTGGAAAGAAAGAGGTTTATATTCCGTATAACGATTATAAATTGCATTCTGATCAGCTTAAATATGACCAAATCATCCACCCAGGACATATAAATCCTGAGTTTGTTCGTTGGGAGAAGCACAGAGTTTGGGTTGTTAAGGCTGAACTGAAAGAGGGCATGCGACATATTTATAAGACGCGCACCTTCTATATCGATGAAGATTCTTGGCAGGTATCTTTAGCGGATATGTATGATAACCGTGATGAGCTTTATCGCGTCGCCGTTGCTCATGCTATCAACTATTACGAAGTGCCAACGCATTGGAGTACGTTAGAAGTGTTCCATGATCTTCAATCTCGCCGTTATATTGCTATGGGCCTTGATAACGAAGGACGTATGTATGATTTTGATGCCAAGTTAAGTGAAGCTAACTTCACACCAGCGGCATTAAGACGTGCAGGTATTCGTTAATAGTCAGTTTTAAAGGGGTGGGAGACCACCCCTCAATTCTTTAAGGAAGTCTGTATGTTGTTTAGCATGCTTCGATTAGTTTTTATCACTTTTTTTGTTTTGCTCTCTTTACCATCTAAAGCAGATGAGAAGAGTAGCTTTGCATCCCAGAACCAAATTCAACCTCTCGCTATTGACGCAATTATTCTTGATATTGCTACCAAAGGCAGTACTTCTATTGCAGTGGGTGAGAGAGGTCATGTGTTCGTTTTTAATGAGCAAGCATCTCCTCAATGGCAGCAAGTTAAAACACCAACAAACGCCCATTTGACTAATGTCTTTCTTATTACGCCAACTAAAGCTTGGGCCGTAGGGCACGATGCAACCATTATCAATACAGAAGATGGTGGAAAAACATGGCAACTTCAGTTTTCTTCCAAAGAGATAGAAAAGCCACTCCTAGATATTTACTTTTTTGATGAGTTTAATGGCATCGCCGTAGGTGCCTATGGGCTCTACTTTCGAACCGATAATGGTGGTAAAAGCTGGGTAGATGAATATCACGAAGAATTACTTTTTGAAGAGGATATTGATTATCTTGCCGAGCTAAAAGCTGAAGATGAAGCTTTATACTTAAGTGAACGAAGTATGCTTTTACCGCACTTTAACCGTGTTATCCCGATAGCAAACAACCAGTTGCTAATGGTTGGCGAGCTTGGTTTGGTTGCTGTTTCTAGCGATCAAGGGAAAAACTGGAACAAAGTTGAATTTATCTATGATGGATCCATGTTTAATGCCCTCGAAGTTCAAGGCTCTGTGTTTGTTGTGGGGCTAAGAGGCCATGTTTTTAAAACTGACAACACATTTGCTAATTGGACTGAAGTTGAATTACCAGTGAGCTCAACAATTAATGGCGCGATGCTAGTTGGCGATGACAAGTTACGCCTTGTTGGCAATGCCGGTGTGATTATTGATGTCACCCTTGACGGTAAAAGTCAGCTTATTGAGCAGCGACAGGGTGAAAACTTAGTTTCGATAGCTCGAGATCCCCAAGGCCATACCTGGATAGCAGGTACTAAGGGCCTTTTCAAACTACAATAATAGGATCTTAATGATGTTAGATAGATTGGTAAATGGATTAGAATCCTTCTTATTTAGGCGAAGGGCTTTTGTTATCTTTCTGTTTGTATTGATGACAGTCTTTCTTGCTTTTCAAGCCAGCAATCTAAAGATGGATGCTGCGTTTATTAAAAACATCCCACTCGAGCATAGCTATATGCAAACCTATCTAAAGCACCAGAAGCAATTCGGTGGTGCCAACAGTATCATGGTTGCTGTTGAAGATAGCAGTGGAGACATTTTCAACGAGAACTTTTTCAACTCACTGAAGAATGTTCATGATCAGCTGTTTTTTATACCGGGTGTCGATCGCGCTCAGGTGAAGTCACTTTTCTCACCTTCAACACGATTTACTGAAGTCGTAGAAGATGGTTTTGCTGGCGGCCCAGTTATACCTGCGGATTTTACGACCACTGAGTTTGGTTTAAACGTTGTTCGAAACAATATAGAAAAAGCCGGCATCGTTGGCCGCTTGATAGCCGAAGATTATTCAGCTGCCATGGTTACAGCTCAGTTGATGGATTTTGATCCGCAAACGGGTGAGCCACTTGATACACTCGCATTTGCTGAGCAGTTAGAGCAAGAACTGCGTGCACAATACGAAAATGACAAAATAAAGATCCATATTATCGGCTTTGCCAAAATGGCTGGTGATGTTGCTGAAGGTGCAAAAGGGGTGATGCTCTTTTTCCTAATCGCAATCGTCGTGACAGCTATTATGGTTTACCTGTTTTCGAAGTCTGTCATTCTCACTTTATTGCCGCTTGCTTGCAGTTTAGTTGCTGTGATTTGGCAGTTAGGCTTACTAACTGTTGTTGGCTTTGGGCTCGACCCCATGTCGATTTTGATCCCGTTTCTCGTCTTTGCAATAGGGGTGAGTCATAGCGTACAAATGATTAATGCGGTAAGGCGTAGAGTATTTGATGGGGAAACCACTAAAGCGGCTGCTGCATTGGCTTTTAGAAGCTTACTGATTCCTGGTGGTATCGCACTACTGTCTGACACTGTTGGTTTTTTAACCCTTCTTGCGATTGATATCGGTATTATTCGTGAGCTAGCCATTTCAGCGTCTTTAGGTGTTGCAGTTATTATTCTAACCAACTTGATTTTACTGCCTTTGATTATCTCATATACGCAAGTTGCTAAAGCAAAAGACAATAAGCAATTTAATCTTAAGATGAACAAAATTTGGCAGCAGCTATCATTATTTGCAACGCCAAAATATGCTATTTGGGTGCTTAGCATCACTGCTCTTTTGTATGCTTTGGGTTTACAGCAAGCGAATAATATGAAGGTTGGGGATCTACAAGGAGGCGCGCCCGCGCTGCACTTTGATTCTCGATATAATCAAGACACTTTTTATATCACAGATAAGTTTTCAATAACGACTGATGTGATGACCATTATTGTTGAGGCATTTCCCGAAGCCTGTACCTACCATTCTGTGCTTACGCAAATAGATGAATTTGAATGGTTAATGAGTAACACTCCAGGGGTTGAGGCTACAGCTAGTCTTGCCTCAGTGGCTAAGCGGGTTAATGCTGGCTTCAATGAAGGTAACCCCAAATGGCAGGTATTGCCCCGTACCACAGCAAGTTTAGTGCAAGCTGTTGGGCGAGTACCGACTACATCGGGTTTACTCAATAGCAATTGCTCTGTCATGCCTGTTTATCTATTTTTAAAAGACCATAAAGCTGAAACCATTGAAGTGGTTATCGATAAAGTTAAAGCTTTAAGTGAAACGATGGATAACGATAAGCTTAAGTTTAGGCTGGCGTCGGGCCCTGTCGGTGTTATGGCTGCTACTAATGAAGCAGTTTCAGCGGCTCAGTTGCCTATGATGCTATATGTATATGGTGCGGTATTCATATTATGCTTAATCAGTTTCAGATCTTTGCGGGCAACTATTTCGGTTATCTTGCCGTTATATGTTGTTTCTACTCTTGCCCAGGCTTTGATGACAATGCTAGACATTGGGTTAGCTGTTAGTACGTTACCTGTTATTGCTTTGGGTGTTGGTATTGGTGTTGATTACGGTATCTACATACTCTCTACGATGGCGAGCAGGTTGCGTCAGGGAATGGCAGTTCAGCAAGCTTATTATGAAGCATTAGTCGAAAGAGGTAGCGCAGTTATATTTACCGGATTGACTTTAGCTATCGGTGTTAGCACTTGGTTCTTCTCTGCATTAAAATTCCAAATGGATATGGGTATCTTGCTCACATTTATGTTTTTGGTAAATATGTTGGGGGCAATAATTATTTTACCTGCCATAGGCGCTGTTTTATGGCGAAAACCCGCTAAAAGATAAGTAGATAGGGAGCTTCGGCTCCCTTTTTTATTGGCTGTAGATTGCATACTTAAGCTGTAATGACGATTGATTTCTCAACTATTAAGGTAAAATACTGCTATTACTGGTTTTTAGGAGGATCTACCACTAAAATAATTCTCGAAATGTGGCAGATTTAGTAATAAACTTCGCGCATGACCTAGGTCACATTATTGACTTGTCATATGTAACAAGCATCCCAAAAATTATAAAAGCGCTGCCATAGACCCTTAAAGGAAACAGCAACATGGCCTTGAAAGATGCAATGCCTTCAGTACTACTGGAAAATGTAGTCAACCTTATTCATTCAAAAGTACCTAATACTCAAGCTAAGCAAGTAGAGCAGTTTGCTAATTGTCTCTATGCCCACATGTCGAAAGATGATCTTAAAGCCCGTAATGATAGTGACCTTTATGGTGCGGTTTTAAGTTTGTGGAATGCTGCGAATATGACAAGCAAAGGTGATGCTCATATTCGTGTGTTTAACCCTAGTCAGTCAAAGCATGGTTGGCAGTCAACGCATTCAATTATTGAAGTCATTCAACCTGATATGCCTTTCCTTGTTGACTCCGTTGGTATGGCGCTTAACCGTATTGGTATAACTGCCCATATGATGCTTCATACACCGATGTCTGTTAAGCGTACTAAAGGCACTATCAGTCAAGTAAGTTACGGCGATGACACAAAAGAAGAACTCGAAAAAGTCGCTGTATTTTTAATTGAGATTGATAGGTTAAGTAGTAAAGCTGATATCAAGCAATTGGAAAAAGAGATTGCGTCTGTGATTGGAGATGTTGCAGCATCTGTCAATGATTGGGATGCAATGTCTAACAAACTTGATGTGACAATCGCTGATCTGGCTAAGCGACCATACCCGGGTGAAAAGCAGGAGCTAGAAGAAGCGACTAACTTTTTAAACTATCTTAATAATCATCATTTTACCTTACTGGGCTATCGCAGATATGACCTGAAAAAAGTAGAAGGTGATTTAGAGCTTATTCCTGATACATCATCAAGTCTTGGTCTGATGAATATTCCAGGTAAACCTCAACCTGATTCAGGCTTATTACTATCAGAATTTTCAGAAAGTGCACGTAAAGAAGCCTTAGATTCAAGTTTATTAGTATTAACTAAAAGTAGTGAGAAGAGCCGAGTACACCGTCCTGCGTATGTTGATTATGTAGGCGTAAAGCGTTTCGATAAGAAAGGAAACGTCATTGGTGAGGATAGATTCTTAGGTTTATATGCATCAAATCTCTACAATAGAAGTCCTCGTGAGATCCCGCTATTAGCTGAAAAAGTACAACGCGTACTTGATCGCTCAGGTTTAACCCCTCGCTCTCATGATTATAAAGCCCTAATGCATATCCTTGAGACTTTGCCTAGAGATGAGTTAATTCAAGGCAACGTAGAAGAGCTGGCACATGTGGCTCATGGCGTGCTTGAGATGCAGGATAGAGATAAATTAAAGCTGTTTGTACGTAAGGACGGCTTTGGACGCTTCTTGTCATGCTTAGTTTATGTCTCTAAAGATCGCTACAACACGAAATTACGTGAAGATACTCAACGCATCTTAGCCCAACACTTTAACACTGATGCAGAGGTTGAGTTTACCACCTATTTTTCAGAGTCAACCCTTGCACGTACTCACTATATAGTGAAAGTCGACAACAATAGTATGGAAGTAGACGTGGCCGCCATTGAAAATAATTTAACTGAAGCCGCTCGTTCATGGGAAGATAAACTGAATGATTCCCTAAGTAGTGCTCGAGGTGAAGAGTCAGGAACAAGCCTTACTAAAAGGTACTTAACTGCTTTTCCACGTAGCTACCAAGAAGATGTACTTCCAAGTTCTGCTGTTGTTGATATCTTGCAATTAGAAGCTTTGGATGATGAACATAAACTTGGGATGCTTTTCTATCAGCCACAGGAAACTGCGCTGAATAACAGTAAAGTTCGTCTGAAATTATTTCATAAAGATGAGCCAATCCATCTTTCAGATGTACTGCCTATGCTGGAGAACTTTGGGCTACGGGTTATCAATGAGCGTCCATATGAGATAAAAACAGCAGATGGTCATACCTTCTGGATCTTAGACTTCTTGATGACAGTGCAGGGGGCGACCACTGAGAATATCGCTGAAAGTCAAGACAGGTTCCAGACTGCACTTTCTCAGGTTTGGAGAAAGCAATTAGAAGATGATGGTTTTAACCGCCTTGTTCTAGCTACTGGTTTAGGCGGTCGTGAAGTGTCTATTTTACGTGCCTATGCCAAGTATATGCGCCAAATTGACGCAACCTTCAGTCAGGCTTATATTGAGGAAACATTTAGCCGCTATCCACAGATAGCTGATCTCTTGGTTAAAATGTTCATTCGTAAGTTCAACCCTAAGTTGAAAACACGTACTCTCAGTAAGTTTGTAGAGCAGATTGATAACCGTCTTGAAGATGTTTCTAGTCTCGATGATGACAGAATTATTCGTCGTTATTTAGATCTTATTAATGCCACGTTAAGAACGAACTTCTATCAACCATCAGTTGACGGTAATGAGAAGCCATACGTTTCATTCAAGTTTCTGCCTGAAGCGATACCTGAGATGCCTCGTCCATTACCTAAATTCGAGATATTTGTATACTCTCCTCGAGTTGAAGGTGTGCACTTAAGAGGCGGTAAAGTTGCTCGTGGTGGATTACGTTGGTCTGATAGACGTGAAGATTTCCGTACCGAAGTCTTAGGCTTAGTAAAAGCTCAGCAAGTTAAAAATACTGTTATTGTTCCTGTTGGAGCCAAGGGCGGTTTTGTCTGTAAGCAGCTTCCAACCGAAGGTGGACGTGAAGCGTTCTTTACTGAAGGCCAAGAGTGCTACCGTTTATTTATCCGTGGTTTGCTTGATATATCAGACAACATTATTGAAGGCGAGGTTGTACCTCCTGTCAATGTTGTTCGTCATGATGAAGATGATCCATATCTTGTTGTCGCAGCCGATAAAGGCACCGCGACTTTCTCTGATATTGCAAACAGCATTTCTGAGGAATATGGCTTCTGGTTAGGGGATGCATTCGCCTCTGGTGGTAGTAATGGTTATGACCATAAGAAGATGGGTATTACTGCCCGTGGTGCATGGGAATCTGTAAAGCGTCACTTCCGCGAAATTGGCATTGACTGTCAGACTACCGATTTTACTTGTCTTGCCGTAGGAGACATGGCGGGTGATGTATTTGGTAACGGTATGTTGTTATCTGAACACACTCGATTGGTGACTGCATTTAACCATCTGCATATTTTTATCGATCCAAATCCAGATGCAGCATCTAGTTATAAAGAGCGAGCTCGTTTATTTGAGCTACCTCGTTCAAGCTGGGATGACTATAACAAAGAGTTAATCTCTAAAGGTGGTGGAATATTCTTACGTTCAGCTAAGTCAATTCCTTTGTCTGTTGAGATGAAAAGGATGCTTGATACTAAGAAAGCCTCAATGACACCTACAGAGCTGCTTAAAGAGCTACTGAAGATGGATGTCGACCTAATCTGGAATGGTGGTATTGGCACTTATGTCAAATCATCAACAGAGACGCATGCTGAGGTTGGCGATCGCGCCAATGATGCATTACGCGTCAATGGTAATGAAGTAAAAGCCAGAATTATAGGTGAGGGCGGTAACTTAGGTTGCACTCAATTAGGTCGTATCGAGTACGCCGCTAACGGTGGTCGTATGAATACTGATTTCGTCGATAACGTCGGCGGTGTTGATTGCTCAGATAACGAGGTCAACATTAAGATCTTGTTAAATGCATTAGTCGCAGATGGTGAGATGACGCTCAAGCAACGTAACCGCTTGCTCGTTGAGATGACTGATGAAGTAAGCCGTATCGTACTCCAAGACTGTAACGATCAAACTCGTACTATTTCGGTGACACAAGTTCGTGGTGCTGAGCAGCTAAAAGAGCAGATCCGCTTTATTCATTACCTAGAGAAAGACGGTAAGTTAGATAGAGGCTTAGAGTTCCTTCCTTCGGAAGAGGAGTTAGCTGAACGTTTAGCTAATGGTAAGCCACTGACTCGACCTGAGCTGTCAGTATTGGTTGCTTATGCCAAAATGGTGTTAAAGGAGCAATTGATCACTCCAGAAATCACTGATGATGCATTCTTAAGCCAGTTGCTGATTGCTTATTTCCCTCAGCAACTTCAAGAGAAATACACAGATCGCATGGTTGCTCATCCGTTACGTGCGGAGATTATTGCAACCTCATTAGCCAATGAACTTGTTAATGATTTAGGTCTTAATTTTGTTCAACGTATGCAAGATGAGACAGGTGCCTCAGTAGCTGAAGCTGCTATTTGTTATACTATGGCACGTGAAGTGTTTGGTTTAGCTGATTTAACCAGAGAGATCACATCACTAAATGGCATCATCCCTGCTGTTGTGCAAGGTGAAATGTTACATCAGTTGCGCCGAAATATACGTAGAGCTTGTCGTTGGTTCTTGCGTCATCGCAACCGTAATCACAGTATCGAACAGACAGTCGCATTTTTTGCACCTGTATTTGCTGATTTGAAAGCAAATGTTCATAGCTATATGGTTGATGCTGAAGTTGAGGCCATTAGAGCTGAGATTGCAGCGCTAGTGAAAGAAGGCGTCAATGAGACTGTTGCGACAGATGTTGTTAACATGAGCACATTGTTCTCTGCACTTGATATTGCTCAAATTGCAGAAGTTGAAAGCAAGCCTGTTCCACTTGTTGCTGAAACGTACTTCAAGCTAGGTGCTCAAGTTGACCTTCATTGGTTCTTAGATCAAATCAGTGAGCAGCCAGTGGCTAATCACTGGCAAGCACTTGCAAGAGCAGCATTTAGAGAAGAGCTAGATTGGCAGCAACGCTCTTTGAGTTCTGTTGTATTAAGAACATGTACCTCTAGCTGTGATGCCGATAGCATTATAAATCAGTGGATAGAATCCAACGAGGGCTTGTTGGAGAGATGGTTCCATATGCTCGCAGACTTTAAAACTTCGCAAAGCCATGAGTTTGCCAAGTTCTCAGTTGCTTTACGTGAGCTCAATCTTCTAATACTTCATTGCGAAGGTTAGGAGTTAATCAATTAATCAGCCCTGGCATTTGCCGGGGCTTTTTTCGGTTTAGGAGAAAGCATGTTTTACAAAATCGCTCAAAAAGTCATGTTCCAGATGGATCCAGAAAAAGCCCATCACCTTGCGATGAGCAGTCTTAAATCTACGGCAAATTCACCTTTAGATTGTTTTTATGCACAGAAATTTGAGCAAGCTCCGGTTGAATTTATGGGAATTACATTCCCTAACCCAGTGGGACTTGCTGCAGGCATGGATAAAGATGGTGAATGCATCGATGGCTTTCATGCGATGGGTTTTGGTCATATTGAAGTTGGAACTGTGACACCAAGACCGCAGCCTGGTAATGAGCAACCTCGTCTGTTCAGACTCAAGCCTGCAAAAGCAATTATCAATAGAATGGGCTTTAATAATAAAGGCGTAGACAACTTAATTGCTAACTTGAAACAAGCTAAATCTGGTGCACTTATTGGTGTCAATATAGGTAAAAATAAAGATACACCGGTAGAGCAGGGAAAAGATGATTATCTTATCTGTATGGATAAGGTCTACGAATATGCTACCTATATTGCTGTGAATATTTCGTCACCGAACACGCCAGGCTTAAGAAGCTTACAATACGGTGATCTGTTGGACGATCTACTTGCATCGCTTAAAGATAAACAAAAAGATCTGGCAGAGAAACATGGCAAGTATGTTCCGATCGCACTAAAAATTGCACCAGATCTCTCTCCTGAAGAAGTCCAAAAGATTGCTGACTCTCTTATTCGAAATAAATTCGATGGGGCTATTGCCACTAACACTACGCTCAGCCGTGATGGTGTGAGTGGTTTGCTTAATGCGAATGAATCTGGAGGGTTAAGTGGTAAGCCATTGAATTCATTGTCAACATCTATTATTAAGCAACTTTCAGATTGCCTTAAAGGTGAAATTCCGATCATAGGTGTTGGCGGCATTAATAGCGCGGCAGATGCAATAGATAAACTTGATGCCGGTGCCAGTATGGTTCAGATTTATTCAGGGTTTATTTATCAAGGACCTAAGCTAATTGAAGATATTGTTAATGCTTATAGGGTTAGATAGATAATAAGATCATTTATTTGATCTTTAATAGATCGCGCGATCGTTTTATGATCGCGCATGATCTATGTAACTTGTTGTAATCTTGATGGAATAATTCAAATATATTTTGATATTGGATGAAATATCAACTATTATCGGCCTGTATTCAATATGACAGGTAAACATTATGTTATTAATGCCAAAAAGGGATTGGCAGTGGAGATATAATGATACGTATGGTGTTTTGAGCGTTTCATTAGGTTCAGATATGGAATTTCTGACCCCTTATAAAAACAAAACTTTAATTCCTGACGCTATGATGGATTTAGAGTTTAATGTTAGTCATGCCAAATTTTATATTGAATTTACTGAGCTCCTGTCTAAATCATTAAGATTAAGTGATGCTTTAATGGTTCAACTTGCGCTAAATGCAACCGCTGCTCACTTTTTATTAAAGCCTCAGATGCCAAAGTCATGGTTTTTTGATACCAGTAGTATGTGTGTCTATAGTGAGTTAGGTAAAGTTTTTCAGCTCAGATGCCAAGGTGTAAATGCACAAGTTTTAGTTGTCGAAACTAGCATACAAGCATCTCTTGTTATGGTGCTTGAACAAGAACTCAAGTTAAGTGACTCGAAATCATTAAGCCAATTTGAATGCATTAAAGTGATGCATGATAGGCTGCATCCTTTAAATATAAAACATCAGATCGCAGCAGCTTAAACATAAAGCTGTTATTGTCTGGCCTTCTTAATGTCCTAACTAATAAAATACCATTGTTAGACGTGTCTAATTAAGATGAGTATTTTCTCTCTCGCAATATTTGTTACCTACCTTTTTATCTATGCCAGCTAAAAAATTACTATTTAATTTATCGAACTAAATAATTCGTAAAGTTTGAATACTTTTACAACATATGTGGCAAGTGACAAAGGGGAGGGGGTTATAATTGAGTGTATTTGACATTTAACGAAACTTTGCGGGCTAGTCTATTAGCTTCTCAATCTTTATAAAGCGTTAAGCGTAGGGCTGAGTAAATTACTCTATTTCCCTTCTTCTGAAATTCAGACATAAAAAAACCAGCTTTCGCTGGTTACTTTTCAATGAGTGTTCTCAATTGAAAATTGGTTGCGGGAGCTGGATTTGAACCAACGACCTTCGGGTTATGAGCCCGACGAGCTACCAAACTGCTCCATCCCGCGTCCGGATGACCTATACACTAGRTGAGTGAGTTAAWGWTTTAATTCTTTAACTRAAGAATTGGTTGCGGGAGCTGGATTTGAACCAACGACCTTCGGGTTATGAGCCCGACGAGCTACCAAACTGCTCCATCCCGCGTCCGGATGACCTATACACTAGATGAGTGAGTTAATGATTTAATTCTTTAACTAAAGAATTGGTTGCGGGAGCTGGATTTGAACCAACGACCTTCGGGTTATGAGCCCGACGAGCTACCAAACTGCTCCATCCCGCGTCCGATTTTTCAACTTCGATAGTGTAGACACAGTAAACGTTTCTAATTGAATATTTAGCTGCTCTCTCAAAGCGGGGCGAACTATAGCGATATGATGAGGGCATTGCAAGTCAGTTTTTATATATTAACTTTAAGCGCTCAATAAAAAGGCGAAGTGGGGGGAGATTATACAAACATCAGGCATTTAGCTGGAATAATATCAATATGAGGCAATAAGTTTTTATCATTTCAGTGCTCATCAAGGTATAATGTCTGATTAATTTTTACGGTGTGCCTATCTATACAATGTTAAATTTTTTTGCTGCTGCTCCTCGGGGCTATGAATATGCGTTATCACTTGAGTTAGCTGAGCTCGGTGCCTCTGAAATTAAAGAGAGTGTCGCAGGTGTTTATTTCTCCGCTGAACTTGAACTTGGCTATAGGATAACGCTTTGGTCACGACTTGCTAGTCGGATCATTGTTGTGATCCATAAAGGACCATGTGAGTCACCTGAGCAGCTTTATAACGCCGCTTACGGTATAGATTGGCAGATGCAGTTTTCAAACCGCAGTACATTTAGCATCGATTTCCACGGACAAGGTGGTTTCATTAACAACACCATGTTTGGCGCGCTGAAAATAAAAGATGCGATCGTAGACCGTTTTCGTGATGATGACTTTTCAAGACCAGATGTTGCACGTCATGATGCTGATTTTGTCATCGATGCCCACTATCGCCGTGGAGAGATCACTATTGGTTTGAATTTCTCAGGACCTGCGTTGCATAAACGTGGTTATCGTTCAACGACGGGTGAGGCGCCTTTAAAAGAGAACCTTGCTGCCAATATGCTAGTTCGTAGTGGATGGAAAAAACAGCCTGTATCATTACTTGATCCCTTCTGTGGTAGTGGAACCATTTTGATTGAAGCGGCCATGATGGCATGTGACATCGCACCTGGGCTTAAGCGAGAGCGTTTTGGCTTTGAGCATTGGCTGAGACATAACGATAAACTTTGGCAAGAACTGCTTAATGAAGCTGGCGCAAGGGCTTCTATTGGTATCACACGTTGTAAAACTAAGTTTTACGGCTCAGATATACAACCCCACCTTATTTCAATCGCACAACAAAATGCTGAGAACGCAGGTGTTAGTGATCTGATTGACTTTAGTGTCAGTGACGCTTTGGAGGTCAAAGTACCTGAAGCCACTGGTTATTTGATCAGTAACCCACCATACGGTGAACGTTTAGGCACTGTTACTGAGCTACTTCAACTTTATTACCAGTTAGGTGATAAATTTAAAGCTGAATTTGGTGGATGGCAGTTAGCTATTTTAAATAGTGACAAAGAGCTTTTATCTGCTTTGAAGCTCAAAGCGGATAAACAGATGAAGATGAGTAACGGTCCTTTAGACTGTGCATTTAATCTGTACACTGTTCATGCTGAAAATACTCGCCGAGTTGATCCTGAAAACATCAAGATTGAAGGCGATGTTAGCGATATTGCAGTTCCATTTGCAAACCGTGTGAAGAAAAATTATAAGCAATTGAAGAAGTGGGCTAAAAAAGAGGGGATTGATAGCTACCGTATTTACGATGCTGATCTACCTGATTATAAAGTTGCTATTGATAAATATCAGGATTATGTGGTCATTCAAGAGTATACCGCACCAATGGATATCCCAGAGTCCGTGACTAAGCGTCGTTTGACAGATGTTCTGATTGCTTTACCTGGCGCGATAGGTATTGATCCAAAAAACATTATCTTGAAAAAGCGCGAACGCCAAAAAGGTATCAATCAGTATGAGAAGCTTTCAGCAACTAAGCTAGAGCTAGTGACGACAGAGTATGGTGCAAGATTTAAGTTAAACCTTAAAGAGTATCTCGATACTGGGCTTTTCCTTGATCATCGACTGACTCGAAAGCTTGTAGGTGAGAAGTCTCATAATAAAGATATGCTTAACCTGTTTGCTTACACCGGTTCAGCTTCAGTACATGCGGCTTTAGGCGGTGCAAAGACTGTGACTACTGTGGATATGTCTAATACCTATATCAACTGGGCGAAAGAGAACTTTGCCTTAAATGGTTTAAATGACAACAAGTATTCATTTGTACAAGCCAACTGTTTAACTTGGATCAAGCGTACGCATGATACTTTTGATTTTATCTTTATTGATCCGCCAACCTTTTCAAACTCTAAGCGTATGGAAGACTCGTTCGACGTACTGCGTGATCATGTAGCCTTGTTGACGGATCTGATTAAAATCCTTAGACCTGGTGGCGAGATCATTTTTTCCAATAATAAACGTAAATTTAAGATGGAAACTGAGGCATTAGAAGCTGCTGGCATCAAAGTTAAAAATATAGATGATCAAACTTTGCCGTTAGATTTTAAGCGTAACCCTCAGATCCATAATACTTGGCTACTAACCCATGCCGAGTAATGGCTATATCTTGTTCCACACAGATGCCTGTCATCTGTGTGAGCTAGCTGAAGAGCTGGTGAAGGTATCAGGGATATCATATGTCAAATACGATATTTGTGATGATGAAGATTTAGCTGAACAGTACGGTATTCGTATTCCAGTATTAAAGCAGGTAGATTCAGATAATGAGCTTAATTGGCCATTTGATGAGGCTGTATTAAAGAATTTTTTAGGAGCATAACTTGAGTCTTGTTCGTATTAATAGTGGCTCTCTAGCCTATGGTTACACCCCACTATTACAAAAAGCTGATTTTACCATTGAGCCCGGTGAACGAGTTTGTATTGTTGGCCGAAATGGTGCTGGTAAATCTAGTTTAATGAAGGTGTTGAGCGGTGATGTGCTGCTTGATGACGGCGAATTCAATATTGCTACCGATGTTAAAGTGAGTCGTTTACAGCAAGATCCACCAAAAGCTGAGAAGGGAACTGTGTATGCCTATATTTCAGCTGGCCTGCAAGAGGTTGGGGAGAAGTTGGAGCGTTACCATCAGCTGTCCCATGATGTAGGCAGCGCTGAGCCTGATGAGATGGAACGCATGCTTAAGCAGATGGAGCGTTTGCAGGGAGATATCGACCATCTAAATGGCTGGCAGTTGGATAACCGTATCAATCAAAACTGTGAACTCTTAGGTTTAGACCCAGACAGTGCGCTTTCTGAGCTATCTGGAGGCTGGCAACGTAAGGTTGCACTTGCTCGTGCTCTAGTCAGTGACCCAGATCTGTTATTGTTAGATGAGCCAACTAACCATCTAGATATTGATACTATCGAGTGGCTTGAACAGTTTTTAATGAGCTATCGAGGTGCCATTGTATTCGTCAGTCACGATAGAGGATTCATTCAGCGAATGGCGACTCGTATCGTTGATTTAGACCGTGGTGTAGTCACTTCATGGCCAGGTAATTATCAGACGTACCTTGAAGGTAAAGCTGAGTGGTTAAGGGTTGAAGCTGAGCAAAATGCCCAATTTGATAAGCGACTCGCAGAAGAAGAGACATGGATTAGGCAGGGGGTCAAAGCAAGGCGTACTCGTAATGAAGGTCGTGTTCGCGCGCTGAAGGCTCTGAGGGTTGAGCGTATGGCACGTCTGAATCGTCAAGGTGGCGCCAAGATGGCTGTGGCCGATACTGATCGCTCAGGAAAGCTTGTTTTTGATATTGAAAACCTAAACTTCAATCTTCCTGAGAAGAATCTAGTCAAGAACTTCACTAGTGCTGTTATGCGCGGTGACCGCATTGCACTCGTAGGTCCTAATGGCTGTGGTAAGTCTACACTGGTTAAGCTGTTAATTGGCCAGCTAGAAGCGCAATCAGGTAGCGTAAAAGTAGGTACTAAGCTCGAGATTGCTTACTTTGATCAATACCGTGAAGCATTAGATCCTGAAAAAACGGTTGAAGAAAATGTAGGGGATGGTAAAAAAACCATCACTATTAATGGGCAAGATCGTCATATCTTAAGTTACTTACAAGACTTTCTTTTCTCTCCGATGCGAGCAAGAACGCCTGTAAAGGCACTTTCTGGTGGAGAAAAGAATAGATTGTTGCTTGCTAGGCTATTAATTAAACCTGCAAACTTAATTATTCTTGATGAACCAACCAACGATCTTGATATTGAGACCTTAGAGTTGTTAGAGTCTTTACTAACCGAATATCCAGGCACACTGTTAATTGTCAGCCACGATAGAGCATTTATCGATAATACAGTCACCAGTAGTTGGTGGTTTACTGGCAATGGTGGCTGGAGTGAGTATGTTGGTGGTTACCAAGATGCAGTCTCTCAGGGAGCTAAATTTTATTCTGAGGAACCTCAAGAGACAAAGGCTGTCCAACCTCCAGAGGTTGAGGTTAAAGAGGTAATTGTAGAGATAAAACCAAAAGCTGAGAAGAAACTTTCTTATAAGCTTCAACGTGAACTTGAAGCTTTACCTGCCAAGATGGAGCAGTTAGAGCAAGAGGTTGAAGCGTTACAGGAAGTGATTAGTGCGCCAGAGTTCTACGCTCAAGATCAAGATAAAATTAATCTCCAACTCGGCCAGCTAGCCAGCAAAGAGCAGGAGTTGGAAGTGTGCTTCGAGCGATGGGAAGAGTTAGAGTCGCTTAAGTAATACAAAATTAAAACTAGAAATAGTATGGGAATAGCGTTAATGAAGTTGAAACTGGATAAAGGCCTATCATTAGTTGCAGTAGGTGTAATGGGTGTTTTACAGGCTGCTCAAGCGGCACCTGTATATGAAATTAAAAACCTAGATGAAATATATAGTCAGGAAGACGGCGCTGAACTTATCGGTACATTACAAGGTACGCGTAGTGGTTACGGTATGGCTGTCAATGCTAATGCTGAATCATTGGGTGTGGCTAAAGGTAAGAAAAAGCTATCAACCTCTGAAGATGATGATGGTGTTATCGATATCGAAGATGGGATAGCTCCAGAGGAGCAGATCACTTTTTCAATTAATGAACCCATTCTTGCTAACAACTTTACTTTCACAGCAGATGAAAATAATGCGGCTAAACCTTGGTTACCTGAGTTTGATAGCGTAAACGGTACAACACCACCTGGTGACACCGATGAAACGCAACCTGACACAATAAACTCAGTTGATGCCTATTTTTACGGGTTTAATGACGCCGGTGTTAAAGTTGGCTCTATGACGGCTGAAGAGCAAACTGCGCCCTATACTGGCGATACTGAAGATCAAGAGTTTTGGTATTATCGTGAGTTTGAAGAGCGTGGTTTCGTTAAAACTGCCGATGATACTGAGATCCAGATTGTTCCACCTTTAACTGAATATGTTAAAGACGATACTACAGTTAATATCGGCGGTTACTCTGTGGCTGCTAAGGTCAACGCTAATGGCCTGATCACAGGTTACGCTGGTACAGAGCTGTCAAAAAACTCAAAAGAGCGAATAGATAGCTGTATTGCTGATGACAAATATCCTATTGATGTCTGTATTCAATCTTTACAATTCCCTTATGATGTTTATGGTAACAGCTACATCATTTATCAGGTACGTGGTTATGTATGGCAACTTAATGCCGGAGAGATTGCAGCCACAGAGCTACCACTCGGGTTAACTCCAAGTTCAGACTCAAGCTATATTTATAGGGCGCAGGGTCTAGGGCTCAATGATGCTGGTGTTGTAGTCGGTCGCTCACATGTTTATCGTCGAGGCAACAAGGATAAGCTAGCTTACGATGCTTCATACTGGACAAAGAATACAAGTGGTGAATATGAATATAACTGGGTTGAGATGATAGATGATAGATTTGAATCTATCGCATATGATATCAACGACAGTGGCATTTTAGTCGGAAGTTACAAGCAGTATCTTGAAGGTTACATCAGAGATAAATTCTTCTATTACGATATAAACACGCCTGATACTGAAATCGTTACACCAAATGATTTTTATAACTCTACGTCGGATCTAAGTAGCAGACCAAAAGATATCAATAATGCTGGTCAAGTTGTTGGTTACATAGAAACGACTCATGATAAAGAGAAGCCACGCCCTAAAGCCGGATTCCTTTTCGATAAAAACACTGACGAATTTAATAACCTAAATAAGCTATTAACTTGTGAGTCTAAAGGTTTTGAAAAAGTCGATGACAAGTGGCAACGTAGAAAGGTATCTGTTGAGGATGGCTCTGGTGCGATACTCTCTTATAACGAAGATCTACTCGTTGTTGAAGCTAACGGCATCAACGAGGATGGCGTGATTGTAGGCACAGTATTTGTGCGTAAGCCTCAGTATAAGTTTGATGAAGACGGAAATCTAGTTATCGAAAATGGCAAGCCAGTATTTGAAGTAAATGGTTATGGCGACCCGCTCACCTCTTATCTGCCTCGTTCGGTAGTATTACAAACCAATGGTGTAGAAGCGACGGATGAGTGGTTAAACGCGAATAACTGTGTCGATGATAATGAAGAGCCAGAAGATTATGAGCGCAAAGGTGCTGCCAGTTTTGCTTGGTTGTTTGCATTGCCGTTACTTTGGTTACGTCGCCGTTACAAGTAGTTCAAAGTTGTATAAAAGTCGAGGTATATGCCTCGATTTTTTTTGTCTTGATAACTCAATAGCTTAAAAAATAACCGTGTAAATTGGTTAAATTTTGATTGATCTTAAGGTGAAAAAGATCTATTTCTATCTGTTGAAGCTATTGCTTCTTTGTATGTAAAACAGAGGATGCTTGCATGAAGAGACAAAAAAGAGATCGTTTAGATAGAGCTTTTTCGAAAGGATTTCAAGCCGGAGTTGGCGGCCGCTCAAAGGAGAATTGTCCGTACTCGACACTTGATTCTAAGTCACAATGGTTAGGGGGGTGGCGCGAAGGCGTAGATGGCCGGTTAAGTGGCTTATTTAATAAGTAACGCAGCATTTTGCCCTCTAGCTTCACTAAAATGTGAAAGACAGAGGGCATTTTTATCGCTTTTAAACGCTATATTGCAAAGTCTATTCTGGTTAGAAAGTGCTAGTATCTGTGAAAATACCAACTTTTAGATCTTTAGCGCTGTAGATTTCACGTCCATCGACTTCCATAGTGGCATCAGCAATACCCATGGTAAGTTTGCGATACACCTTACGCTTAATTGTCAGTTTGTAAGTGACCTTTTTAGCATCAGGTAGTACCTGGCCTGTAAATTTGACTTCACCCACACCTAAGGCACGCCCTTTACCTTCAGCACCTTCCCATCCGAGGAAAAAACCAACCAATTGCCACATGGCGTCTAGGCCGAGGCAGCCTGGCATTACAGGGTCATTTTCGAAGTGACAGCCGAAGAACCAAAGCTTAGGATCGATATCTAGCTCTGCAACAATTTCACCTTTACCAAACTCTCCGCCATCTTCGTTGATTTTTATCACTCTGTCTATCATCAACATATTATCTATTGGAAGGCGAGGGGAGTTCTTACCAAATAATTCCGCATGGCCACAGGCGATAAGTTCTTCTTTACTGAAACTGTTTGCTTTGCTCATTGTTCTACTTCACTTCTGCAATTTGAGCTGCCAAGGTTAGCGAACACGTGTAAGCTAAACAACTCCGATCAGCTAGAAAATCTTAATTTTTCGAGTAACTTCGCAAAAAAACTTGTCTCTTCTTCCTGATAACCCGCAAGGTTCGCTAATCGGCTTTGTACCAATCCATAAACAGAATCATCAGGGAAGTTACCATTTTCATCTGCAATACCTGCTGAGGTGTTCATCAAGAGCTCTACAGCTTCGTCTATATGTTCAATGTGATAGAGTTTGAATTTATTATTAGCAACGGCTTGGAGCACTGCAGGGGATAGGTTTAATTGCTGTGTATTTGACCGAGGAATAATGACTCCTTGTTCGCCAGATAAGCCTCTTCGCTGACAAAGATTAAAAAAGCCCTCTACTTTTTCATTCACGCCGCCAATGGCTTGCACTTGGCCAAATTGGTCTATAGCACCAGTAACAGCAATGCCTTGGTAGATTGGTTTTTCAGTGATGGCAGAAATTAAACTACAGTACTCCGCTAATGAAGCACTGTCACCATCAATCTCTTGATATGACTGCTCAAACACGATGTTAGCGTTTAGATGAAGTGGGGCATCCTTACCAAAAATACGGTAAAGACAAGAAGAAAGGATCATCATGCCTTTAGCATGGATATTGCCGCCTAATTCAGACTTTCTTTCTATATCGGCAACCTCACCGTCACCATAGTGAACTGAAGCTGTTATTCTGGCTGGCTCACCATAACAGTGCTCAACAGTTTCAAGAACAGTAAGACCATTAATTTGCCCAATCATGTAGTCATCAGTAGGTAACTTAATAAACTTATCATCAAAGTTCTGAGCAGAGTGCTGTTCCGATGAGTTGTGGCGCAGCTGGTGCTGCTTTAATGCGTTATTGATATCTTCAGCAGTTATTTCAGCTTCTTGACTATAGGCGTTGGCCTGAGCGAGCAATTGCTTTACTGGGGTGGAAAGCAAAGAAAGGCGCTGTTGATGATCGGCTAAACGTGCACTATATAAATAAAGCGGGGCTAATGATGACTGACTTAGCGTTAAAGCAGCACTTGATGCAACCTCGACCAACCATTGTGTGTATTGTTCGCTCTCGTATCGATTTAAATCAAGCTCACTGGCCATCTCTCCTAACAGTGGAAAGTGTTGTAAAAACCGCGTTTCTTCAAGCCAAGTGACACTATATTGTGTACTCGAACCCACCATAATAATTTTACAATGCAAGGGAATAGCGGGCAGGGACGAATGAACCTTATATTCACGTTTATCTATGATATCAAAAACAAACTCCCATAAGCCTTCACGTTTCCACAGTGAGTCTGCACATATAAATAGATAATGACACTGTGATAAAGCACCGGCTTCATAGGTATAATCTGCAAATGATTGCTCAGTGACTGATGGCTCATGTATCGCGGCTTTTTTTATACGGCCTAGAAGATCTACTTTAGAGATGTTACCGGCAAGGTAGCGGTAGCTAGTACTTTTAGTCCCAAAGTTACAAGTATCTGTCTTTGCTTGAGCATTGTCGATTTTTGGAGCTGCAATTTCATTCCAGCTAAACTGAGGCTTTTCATCGCTATTGGTCAAAAGCAGGTATTGGTTATTGATTGTACCTGCATTATTGACAAGGGCTTTGATGAAAGGCTTTCTATCCGTGGCTGTAAAGTCAGCGAGGTACATATGCTGATCAGCTATCTTACCTAAGAGCGAAAATGCATCTATGACTCTTTCTTGACCTAATAAAAGACCGCATCGATCAGATTTTAACGAGGAGATACTAGGTATTGAGTGCTTTGGTGATAATGCAGATACTGGAATTAGATTTGAATTCATAGAAGCCATAGAGACGCTGTTACTTACTTAAATAGAAATTATTAATAATAGGTTGATGTTAGCACATCGTAGCATTAGCCCATATGCAATTTCATGTTTATGCACGCAAACAGAATGAATTCATATCGGTCTGTAAATACATACCAGAAGCTAGGTAATAGTCTTGTCTGCAATTGGCTTGATTTTGTAGCGTGCTACGAATTAATTCTCAAGTATTTCTAGCTGCATATAAGATAGCCAGTTAGTATAAAAAAATACAAAAAGGGTTTACATCAGCCTTAGATACTTATAATATTCGCGGCGTTCGGAGAGATGGCAGAGTGGTCGAATGCACCGGTCTTGAAAACCGGCATGGGTTTGTAGCCCATCTAGGGTTCAAATCCCTATCTCTCCGCCACATTCAGATGAAGCCCGTTATCGAAAGATAGCGGGCTTTTTCGTATTTGAAATGAAATAGCATGATAGGAATATGAACCCTAGTGTTGCTATTGTTTAAAGTCAGCTATCTCAGCGCTTCTCTTTCAGCAAAGAATCAGATGAAGCCCGTTATTAAAAGATAGCGGGCTTTTTCGTATCTGAAATGAAATAGCATGATAGGGATATGAACCCTAGTGTTGTTATTGTTTAAAGTCAGCTATCTCTGTGCTTCTCTTTCAGCAAAGAATCTGATGAAGCTCATTATCGAAAATGGCGTTTGTTTGAATTAAATTCGCTTGAGTAGCTACATAGTTTGGGCTTGCTAACTCTTTATCCTACATAAGCTATTGTGATCAATAAAAGCCGATTACACAGAAATTTTTTATAGCTTGCTTATTAACTATTCAATATAAGCTGTAACCATTTCTGAATTAGATAGCATATTCAAAAACGAGCTTTCCTATTAGCGATTAATGGGCTAAATTACCACTAGTTAAAAATTTGAATCTTGAAAGGTTCACCGAGTGATAGCTAAGGTTGTTTGAATTGATTTCAGTATATTTAGTTGATGATCATGAATTAGTCCGCACTGGTATACGCCGAATTCTTGAAGACGAGCGTGGAATAAAAGTTGTTGGAGAAGCTGGAGATGGTGAAACTGCTGTTCAGTGGAGCCGAAACAACGAAGCTGATGTTATCTTGATGGATATGAACATGCCTGGGATAGGCGGTTTAGAAGCTACTCGTAAAATTTTGCGGTATCAAGCACATGCTAAGATTATTGTCCTGACAATTCAAACAGAAGACCCTTTCCCAACTAAAGTGATGCAAGCTGGCGCATCGGGCTATTTGACTAAAGGGGCCACGCCTCCTGAAGTTCTGCAAGCTATTAGGCAAGTTGCTCATGGGCAAAGGTATCTATCGCCTGAAATCGCACAACAGATGGCATTGAGCCAGTTTAATCCTAGTGAAGATAACCCTTTTCAATCATTGTCTGAACGTGAGTTGCAGATAATGATGATGATCACTAATGGTGAAAAGGTCAGTGAAATCTCAGAGCAACTTAATTTAAGTCCTAAAACGGTGAATAGCTATCGCTATAGACTGTTTGCCAAGCTTGGGATCAGTGGTGATGTAGAGCTAACTCGCTTAGCCATTCGCTATAAGATGCTTGATACAGGGCAGATATAACCAAATACACAGTCAACTTTATTTAGTAAATCTATGCCTACTCAGTTCGATTCAACCGTTTTTCTTAAAAGTGTACCTTCATCACCCGGTGTTTATCGAATGTATGATGGTGAAGGTACTGTCATATATGTCGGCAAAGCTAAAGACTTAAAGAAACGTCTAAGTTCCTATTTCCGCAAAAACTTGCCACATGTGAAGACACAAGCGTTAGTGTCTCATATCGAAAATATCGATGTGACGCTCACACACAGTGAAACTGACGCGCTTATTCTTGAAAATGATTACATCAAGCAATACATGCCTAAATACAATGTATTGCTTCGAGACGACAAATCTTACCCCTATATTTTACTCAGTAAGCATAAACATCCAAGGCTTGCCTACCATAGAGGGCCTAAACGCGATAAAGGTAGCTATTTTGGACCATACCCTAATGGAGGTGCTGTAAGAGAGAGTTTGCATCTCATGCAGAAGATTTTTCCTATTCGTCAATGCGATGATCTCTACTACAAGTCACGTTCGCGTCCCTGCCTTCAATATCAGATAGGCCGTTGTAGTGCACCATGCGTAAACAAAATCTCTGACTTTGATTATCAAGAGCAGGTTACTCTTGCTAGTTTGTTTCTTAAAGGACGAGATCAACAGGTGATGACCCAACTTGTTGAAAAAATGGAGTCAGCAGCTAAGGCGCTCGATTATGAGCTTGCGGCAGGGATCAGGGATCAAATTTCAGCCCTACGAAGGGTTACTGAGCAGCAAGAGGTCTCAAACTCCTCTGGTGATATGGATGTTATTGGTGCTTATTACGAATCCGGTGTGGCTTGTTTTCATTTACTGTTTATTAGAAATGGCAAAATATTTGGTAGTCGCAGCTATTACCCTAAAGTCCCGGCTAAAACTGAGTTAGATGAAGTGTTAAGTGCTTTTATGATTCAATTTTATCTCAATGCTGACAGTCAACGCACTCTGCCTAAGGAGATCTTGCTCAGTCACTCTTTTGATGATCTACCTGAGCTTGAAAAAGCGATACAAGCTTCTTTACAGAAGAAAGTAGAAATTAAAGCAAATGTTCGCAGTGAGCGGGCAAACTTCCTACGCCTTGCTGTGACAAATGCATCAAACGCAGTGAAAACACGCTTATCTCATAAAAACACCGTCGAAGAGCGTTTTTTATTGCTTGAAGAAACCTTAGAACTCTCAAGTCCTATACGGCGCATGGAATGCTTTGATATTAGCCACACTATGGGCGAAAGTACGGTTGCGTCATGTGTGGTCTTTAATCGAGAGGGGCCAAGTAAGTCAGATTATCGTCGCTATAACATTAATGGGATAACCCCTGGCGATGATTATGCTGCGATGAAACAAGCAATCACTCGCCGTTTTGACAAAATTGACAGTACAGGGAAAATCCCTGACATTCTGTTTATTGATGGCGGCACTGGCCAGCTTCGTATCGCTCAGAAAATTGTTGATGAGAAGTTTGCGAATATCGAACGCGCGCCTTTATTGATTGGTGTGGCTAAAGGTGAAGGGCGTAAACCTGGGCTAGAAACACTTATTTACGGTGAAAACGAACTCTCTTTTACCATTGCAGCAGATTCAGGAGCCCTGCACCTAATTCAACACATACGTGATGAATCACACCGCTTTGCAATTACTGGGCATAGAAATAAGCGTCAGAAAACCCGAAATACTTCATCCCTTGAATCAATTCCAGGTGTTGGGCCTAAACGACGTAAGTCCCTGTTGCAATATTTAGGTGGTATACAGGAAGTTAAGGGCGCGAGTGTGTCTGAATTGGCAAAAGTACCCGGTATTAGCCTAGAAATGGCACAAACAATCCATGATTCATTGCGAGGGTAGTAAAATTAGGGCAAAATTGGCGCTGCTTTTAAACTATTGGTTTTCTCATGCCGTTTAATATACCTATAGCTTTAACTTTATTTAGGCTTTTTTTACTGCCTATATTTGTTGTAGTTTTTTACCTTCCTTACTCTTGGTCACCTTTTGCTGCCGCATTTATATTCTGGCTAGCAGCTGTCACAGACGCATTAGATGGCTATGCCGCACGCAAGCTTAAACAGTCGACTCGGTTTGGGGCATTCCTTGACCCTGTTGCAGATAAGATAATGGTGACAACTGCACTTGTTTTGCTTGTCGCTGAGTACAACAATATTTGGCTTACACTACCTGCGCTGTTTATGATTGGCCGTGAAATTGTGATTTCCGCATTACGAGAGTGGATGGCTGAAATAGGTAAGCGTGGTGCTGTCGCAGTTTCTTGGATTGGTAAATATAAAACAGCAGCTCAGATGGTCGCGATAACTGGATTGATTTGGCACCCCAATGATTTTCTAACTTATACCGCATATGCTTTGTTTTATGTAGCAGCTGTTCTTACCTTTTGGTCAATGATGAGCTATATCATAGCGGCTTGGGGTGATTTAACTGCAGAATCGAATAATTAAAATGCAATAAGTCTATTTAGTGTTCAAGTAGTCATTTATCGTGAAATATACGATTGACTCTTGGCGCTAAATCGGTAGAATGCCATTCCGCAGTCAAGGGAAAGCTTCTTAAGAAACAACTTACTGCAGATATGATTGATAAAATATGTAAGCGACATTAGCTCAGTTGGTAGAGCGATACCTTGCCAAGGTATAGGTCATCGGTTCGAACCCGATATGTCGCTCCAATCAATCATTAAGATTGTGGCGCGATGGCAGAATGGCTATGCTGCGGATTGCAAATCCGTCGATCTCGGTTCGACTCCGGGTCGCGCCTCCACGATTTAGAATTTGGTGAGTATCTTTTAAAGGTACAGTGCTTACTACCAAGAGTACGTTTCATCAAGGTCAAAAGTTTTGCCCGAGTGGTGGAATTGGTAGACACAAGGGATTTAAAATCCCTCGCTTAATAGGCGTGCCGGTTCAAGTCCGGCCTCGGGTACCATCATTTAGGCCCTAACGAAAGTTAGGGCTTTTTTGTATTTATCGTATACTTATTTAGTCCGTATTAGGGGTTTACAATCCCTCGCTACTCTTCATAGGGTACGTGCCGGTCCAAGTCCGGCCTCGGGTACCATCATTCTCTTTGAGATGAACAAGCAGCCTCGACGTATGTCGGGGCTTTATTGTATTAGAAGTAATAAAAGCTAGCCCCGTCACTTACCAAGCTTGCCGACTGTGACAGGGGTTGGAGTCCGGCCTCGGGTACCATCATTCTCTTTGAGATGAACAAACAGCCTCTATGTATGTCGGAGCTTTTTTGTGTCTGGAACACTTATGCAGATTGCACAGGGATGTATGGTAATCGTGTTTGTGTCTGGAACACTTATGCAGATTGCACAGGGATGTATGGTAATCGTGTTTGTGCCTGGAACACTTATGCAGATTGCACAGGGATGTATGGTAATCGTGTTTGTGTCTGGTCACCTATTTTTAAAAATAGGTTCCATTCATTATTGGTATTTCAACCAGCCCTTGGCGGTCAGCACTCTTATGCCAAAACCATGGATGGAAAGTTTTGCTATTTTTATCTGAATATCCTCAACTGGATTTAAATCCCTCTCTACTCCTTAAAAGGCGCATTTCGGTTCAAGCCTAGACGTGGCTAGCATGATTCTCATTAAGATGAGTAAGCGTGGTATTCAACTTTAAATTTATGCCGAGGCGTATGAAAGGGGAGTTAAGGTAGTTTAAAATGAATCAGAATGATTGGACAGATACCACTCTCTTAAAATTAACTTAAATATATTTACTCGTTTGATGGTGAGAATTGAATAAGCTTAGTGATATAATGTATACCATACACCGTTGAATATATTTTAAGAGTTGAAGTTCATGAAATATGCTGTTTCGAAAGGTTTTACGTTAATTGAGTTAGTGGTAGTGATCATAATACTTGGAATTTTATCCGTTGTTGCACTGCCAAAATTTATCAACTTAGGTCAAGACGCCCATGATTCTGCCGCTAAATCTGTATTTGGTGCATTCACTTCTGGAGTGAAAATGTACCATAGTTGTTGGAATGCATCAGGTGCTAGCAGTCAGGTTGAAGATTTAGCCTGTTATGGTGATGGTACGTTAGATTCAACTGATACTGGGTTTCCACTCAGTACTACAAATGGTGGAGATGGGAACCTTTTAACGGGCGATAAATGTAAAGAGGTTTGGCAAGGCCTGTTAGAGGGAGATGACTATGTCCTTGCACATCACAGTAATGCTGCATTTGGAGGGGATACTGATATTGTCTATTGGTATGGAAATGGTTCGTCTGTAACGGGTGGCTCTTACTGTTATTACAACTATATTTCAGATAACCGGACTATTGGTTCTGAAAACTGGCAATTGCAATACTTTCCTGGCACGGGACAAACTAATGTTCGCCGTGCAACATTAAGTTCTTCATAACATTAAACAGTACTAACTCCAGCTGTAACTATAGAGGGGAGCGGTTTCCTTCTATAGTTTTCTACTCACGCTCCTTATTTATTTGCCATACTTAACGCATCAGTTTAGTGTGAAATATGGCATGTTTGCTTGCGATAGTTAGCAATCAAGGAGGGAAATCTATGAATAGAAGGAGTCACTTTTCTTATACGTTGTTAATTTTATTTCTGTTATTACGTATCGAGCCTTTATTCGCTATAGAACGATCCGAAGCTGCTTTTAAAACATTAGCCTCTCAAGCGCAGTTTATGCAGCTTATTAAGCCATCCGAGCAACTAGAATATGATATCGCGAGCCTTACTTCTGGTAATGAGCTCCAAGCAAGGCCGAGTGCCATTCGCCTGAGTGAAGCGTTACAAGTATTTTGGTCATCTTTGGGGGTACCTAATCTTGTCGGCGCACTTGAAGGTGATGAAGACCTCCTTAAAAAGGCACTTGCTTTAGAACCCTCATCGAACGACTATTTAGCGACTAGCAATCGAGTGCGTTACCTGATGTGGCTCAGTAAAACACATAAATGGCAGCGCCTTGAATCTCCTGTCTGGCTCAAAGAGGGAGAGCGCAGTCATCTCATTCCAGAAATATCTGAGCGGCTAATTTTGCTTGGCGATCAGCAAGAGCCTGAAATATCAGATACTGTCTTTGACGCTCATCTTACTCGTGCAGTCTTACATTTCCAGCAACGCCATGGTTTAAAGCGAGATGGGATAATAGGGCCTGAGACTTTGCGTTGGATTAATCTACTTCCAGCAATGCGAGCGAAACAGTTAGCGAGTAACTTTATTAAGAAAGCCAGTTATCTTGCTTCGATTGAGGCTCAATATATACTGATTAATATTCCGGCTTTTGAACTTACGCTATATGCACATGGTGAAGTCGAGCTGTACTCACGAGTGATTGTTGGCAAGCCATATCGTCAGACTCCTAGGCTAAGCAGTAAAATCTCAAACCTTGTCATTAATCCGAGCTGGCGTGTGCCGCGTCGGCTGCTGACACGGGATCTGCTGCCGAAAGTCAGAGAGGATGGCAGTTACATTACTGATAGAAATTTTGATGTGTTTGATAACAGCGGAGGAGCGGTCAGCAAAACGCCACAAGAGTGGCAAGAGTTGGCAAGCGGACGTTTTCCGTATCGTTTGGTACAAAAACCTGGTGAAGGAAATACCTTAGGGCGTTATAAGTTTTATTTTGAGAATAAGTATAATGTTTACCTTCATGATACAGAAGATAAAGCACTCTTTGACAAAGCGAACAGGGCGTTATCTTCAGGATGCATTCGAGTTGAAAATGTGGAAGGCTTAGCAAATTGGATGGCATCTCACCTCGTAAAAGATAAACAAACATGGGTAGACATGCAGATTGAGAGGCAAACCACCCAATGGTTTTCATTAAATGACAGTTTACCAGTGCACTTGGTCTATTGGACTGCTTGGGTAGATAAATCGGGCGCCGCTCAATACCGCAATGATATTTACCATCAAAATTCGGTAGTTAGCCTAGCATTGGCGACTTATTAGCGCTATAAACCTTCACCGCTATTTGCCTGTTGACCTGAGTAAACTTGATATCTACTGCGATTCAGTATAATTTACTCGCTGTTTTGGTTGAAAAGTAGTCAATGGTGAATGTGTGTCGATAGTATGTCCAACTCGTAGACAGTTATTGCTTGGTATTAGCAGTGCTGCAATGTTTTCGGTAGTTCCATCTAAAGTTTATGCAAGTCGATCTACAAAAGGTATCCGTTCGTTAGGGTTTCATAATTTGCATACAGGTGAACGAGGGCAGGGAAGCTATTGGGTGGATGGAGATTACCAAAAAGAGATTTTAACTGACTTTAGTCATATCTTAAGGGATCACAGGCGCAATGAGTCTGCACCTATGGATAAAAGACTTTATGATCTACTCTTTAAATTGAAAGAGTCCCTCAATGTTGAGCAAGACTTTAATGTTATCTCTGGTTATCGCTCGCCTAAGACTAACGCAATGCTTGCCTCTAAAAGTAATGGCGTCGCTAAAAAGAGTTATCATATGAAAGGGATGGCAATGGATATTGCGATCCCCGATGTTAAATTAAGCCACTTAAGGGACGCGGCTATCGAGCTTAAATTAGGTGGCGTCGGTTATTATGCCCGCTCAGGCTTTATCCATGTCGATACAGGTCCTGTCCGTAATTGGTAAAGCGCCAAAGTTAGGCTTTCTGTTGAGTCAGTTAAACCGTTTGTGGCTCGCTATAGGTTGTGGTAGAATGCCGCCGCGTTAAAACGTCTCTACTGGTCGAAAGTAGGGACACTCTGAAATTAATTATTTAAGTGAGAAAAACATGTCTTATACAATCGCTGCTGAAATCCGCACTGAAATCGGGAAAGGTTCGAGCCGCCGCCTACGTCATGCGAATAAAGTACCTGCTGTTATCTATGGTGCTGGTAAAGAGCCAATCTCTATCAAGTTTAACCACAAAGATATCATCAACGTTCAAGAAAATGCTGATTTCTACTCAAGCGACCTTACTATCGCTATCGCTGGTCAAGACGATGTTAAAGTTCGCGTACAAGCTATGCAGCGTCATGCATTCAAGCCACTTATCGAACATATTGATTTCAAATTTGCATAAATTGCGATTTTGAAATTAAAAAGCGCCATAAGGCGCTTTTTTTGTGTCAAAAATTCTTCTGCTCTTGCTTAGGCGCTCGCTTTCTCCTCATTTTTATCTGGGCAGGACGCGATAATATTTGCATCACCTTGCTCATTAACCTCTTCTAATATGACATCAAAGCCCCAAAGTCGATGCAGATGCTTAACCACTTCGTGAGAACTTTCTGCCAGTGGTATTCTGTTATTAGGGATATATTGTAATGTTAGCGATCGATCTCCAGTTACCTCTACGTGGTGGATCTGGATATTAGGTTCAAGGTTCGACAGGTTGTATTGTTGAGACAATATTTGACGAATATCTTTATAGCCTTGCTCATCGTGAATAGCAGAAACAGACAGGTAGTTCTTTTTATCATCATCTAAAATACCAAATAGCTTGAATTGCCTAATGATGGTAGGAGACAAGTATTGGCTGATAAAACTTTCGTCTTTGAAGTTCTGCATCGCAAAATGTAAGGTTTCAAGCCAGTCGCTGCCAGCTATATCCGGAAACCACTCTTTGTCCTCTTCGGTCGGGTTTTCGCATATTCGCCTGATGTCGACAAACATATTAAAGCCGAGTGCATATGGGTTAATGCCACTATAATACGGGCTATTGTAACTTGGCTGGGCAACGACATTAGTATGGCTTTGCAAAAACTCCAGCATGAATCTGTCGGTCACTTTACCATCATCATAGAGATGGTTGAGTATTGTATAGTGCCAAAATGTTGCCCAGCCTTCGTTCATCACTTGTGTTTGCTTTTGTGGATAGAAGTACTGCCCCATTTTACGAACTATGCGGACGATCTCTCTTTGCCAAGGCTCAAGCAGCGGGGCATGCTTCTCTATAAAGTAGAGAATATTTTCCTGGGGCTCTTCTGGAAATTTAAATTCAACTTTCTCGCTGTGCTCATGGGGCGTTTTAGGGACAGTTCGCCATAGATCGTTTACCTGGCTTTGTAGGTACTCTTCACGCTCTTTTTGTCTATGCTGTTCCTCTTTAAAAGATATTTCGCTTGGTCTTTTATATCGATCAACACCGTAATTCATTAGCGCATGGCAAGAGTCAACAATAAGCTCTACTTGTTCAACACCATGGGTTTCTTCACATTGACTGATATAGTTTTTTGCAAAGACGAGGTAATCAATGATTGAACTTGCGTCTGTCCATGTTTTAAATAAGTAATTGTTTTTAAAAAAACTGTTGTGGCCAAAGCTAGCGTGAGCCATAACTAGTGCTTGCATGGTTATGGTATTTTCTTCCATCAGGTAGGCAATACAAGGATCAGAATTTATCACAATCTCGTAAGCTAAACCCATCTGACCGCGTTTATAACTTTGCTCAGTCTCTATGAATTTTTTACCAAATGACCAGTGGGTATAACCTAATGGCATACCAATGCCTGCGTATGCATCCATCATCTGCTCTGCTGTGATCACTTCAATTTGGTTAGGGTAAGATTTAAGTTTGTAATGATCTGCTACCCGTTCTATTTCCGTCAAATACTCCTGGAGTAGCGAGAAATTCCAATCTGGCCCGTCATCGAGCGGTGTCTGCTTTTTTTTGTCATCCATAACGCCCCCTTAAACTGCTTGCTTTTTGAATAGCTCTCTAAATACAGGGTAAATATCTTCTGCCTGTTTAATATGCTGCACCGCAATATTATCAAAAGATTTTTGTAGGCCTTCGTATTCGCGCCAAAGTGTCTGGTGGGCCCGATTTGTGATTTCTATGTAACTAAAATACCTTACAACGGGTAGTAATTGCTTCTCTAGTAGCTGTTTACAACCAGGAGAGTCATCAGCCCAATTATCACCATCAGATGCTTGAGCTGCGTAGATATTCCATTCGCTTTCTGGATAACGCTCCTTTTGAATTTGATGCATCAATTTAAGCGCACTTGAGACTATCGTCCCACCGGTTTCTTGAGAATAGAAAAACTCATGTTCATCGACCTCTTTAGCTTGAGTGTGATGGCGAATATAGACCACTTCGAGATTTTTATAGGTTCGTGTTAGGAAGAGATAGAGTAAAATATAAAACCGCTTCGCCATATCTTTAGTTGCTTGATCCATTGAGCCGGAAACATCCATTAAACAAAACATCACAGCTTGGCTAGAGGGAACTTCTCGCTTCGCATAATTGTTGTAACGCAAATCGAAGGTATCAATAAATGGGACCTTAGATATTTTCTGCTTTACCTCTTCAATTTGTTGTTTCAAAAATAGAATACGCTCAGCCTCTGCGCCAGGTGTATTTTCTAGTTCTTCAAGCTCTTGTTCCATCTCATGAAGGGATTTCTTCTTGCCTGAAGTCATTGCAATACGTCTTGCTAACGAAGAGCGTAGAGAGCGAACGATGTTAATATTCGCAGGAACGCCATCGTTGGTAAAACCAGCTCTATAGGTTTGATATTCAACGAGTTTATTCAGGCGATTATTCTGCAAGTTTGGTAGCTCAAGATCTTCAAATAACAGCTCAAGATACTCATCCTTAGAGATTTGAAATACAAAATCATCTTCACCTTCGCCAGAGTCTGATGCATCGCCTTGCCCCGCACCTTGTCCGCCACCAGAGGGTGGACGCTCAATTTTATCCCCTTTTATGAACTGATCATTACCAGGATGTATCCTAGATCTCGTACCACCTTGTCCTTGGTGAAAAGAGGGCTCACTAATATCTTTTGTAGGTATACCTATCTTTTCTCCTTTATCTACATCGGTGACACTGCGGCGTGTCACTGCATCACTAACAGCTTTTTTGATTTGCTGTTTATAACGATTGATAAAACGTTGACGGTTAACTGTGCTTTTTCCTTTAGCATTGAGCCGTCTATCGATAAAGTTTGCCATGCGCACCTCCCAAGCCAAATCAGGGAGCATTTAGCTCCCAGTCTGCTCTGTTAAGAAGACTTACGTACTCTCAAATACCACTCAGAAAGTAGTCTGACTTGCTTTTTGGTATAGCCTTTTTCCATCATTCGATTAACGAAATCATCATGCTTACGTTGATCATCAGTCGAGGTTTTGGCGTTAAAAGAGATAACGGGAAGAAGATCTTCAGTATTAGAGAACATCTTCTTCTCTATCACTGTTCTCAACTTCTCATAGCTAGTCCAAAGTGGGTTTGAACCTTCATTGTTAGCTCTTGCTCTGAGCACAAAGTTAACGATTTCGTTTCTGAAATCTTTGGGGTTACTTATTCCAGCCGGCTTTTCTATTTTCTCAAGCTCTGCATTAAGGGCTGAACGGTCAAATAGTTGGCCGGTTTCTGGGTCTCGGTACTCTTGGTCTTGGATCCAGAAGTCTGCATAAGTCACATAGCGGTCGAAAATATTTTGCCCATATTCAGAATACGACTCAAGATAAGCTGTCTGGATCTCCTTACCTATAAACTCGACATATTTAGGAATTAAATAGCCCTTGAGAAACTCTAAATAACGCTCTGCGGTTTCTGTCGGAAACTGCTCTTGCTCTATCTGACGCTCAAGAACATAAAATAGATGAACAGGATTGGCTGCAATTTCGGAGTGATCGAAATTAAAGACTTTTGAGAGGATCTTAAAGGCAAAACGGGTTGATAACCCTTGCATACCTTCATCGACGCCAGCGTAATCACGATACTCTTGATATGATTTAGCTTTAGGGTCGGTATCTTTTAGGCTTTCACCGTCATAGACACGCATTTTTGAATAGATAGATGAGTTCTCTGGTGACTTGATTCGAGATAGCACACTAAATTGAGCCAATGTCTCAAGAGAACCAGGTGCACAAGGTGCTGTAGACAACTCTGAATTACTGAGCAGTTTTTCATAAATTTGCATCTCTTCTGAGATACGCAAGCAATATGGCACCTTAACGATATAGACCCTATCAAGAAATGCCTCATTGGTTTTATTATTTCTAAATGTTGTCCACTCAGACTCGTTAGAGTGAGCCAAGATTATTCCATTATAGGGGAGGGCTGATAACCCCTCTGTTCCGTTATAATTTCCCTCTTGGGTGGCAGTTAATAGCGGGTGTAGCACCTTGATTGGCGCTTTAAACATCTCAACGAACTCCATTAAGCCTTGGTTCGCTCGGCACAAAGCTCCTGAATAGGAGTAGGCATCTGCATCATTTTGCGCGAAATGCTCAAGCTGGCGAATATCGACTTTACCGACAAGAGAGGAGATGTCTTGATTGTTTTCATCGCCAGGCTCTGTTTTTGCTATGGCCATTTGGTCTAAAATTGCAGGATAGACTTTAACCACCTTAAACTTGGAAATGTCCCCACCAAACTCGTGTAAACGTTTTACAGCCCAAGGCGACATAATAGATTTGAGGTACCTAGATGGGATCTTGTATTCGCTTTCCAGCAATTCACTATCTTCACTTGGGTTGAATAGACAGAAAGGGTGGTCATTAACGGGACTTCTGACACCATCTGCAGTTAAAACATAGATAGGGACTTGCTGCATAAGATCTTTAAGCTTCTCTGCAAGTGAGGATTTACCACCACCAACAGGTCCAAGCAGATAAAGGATCTGTTTTGATTCTTCAAGACCTTGAGCAGAGTGCTTTAGATAAGCCACTATCTGTTCTATGGCTTCCTCCATGCCGTAGAAATCTTTGAATGCAGGAAATCTGGAGATTAAACGATTAGAAAATATCCTGCTTAAGATTGGATCTTTCGATGTGTCAATCACTTCAGGCTCGCCAATTGCAATAAGCAATCGCTCCGCAGCCGATGCGTATGAACTTCTGTTTTCTTTACAGATCTCCAAAAACTCTTGCAGTGAATACTCTTCATCGAGTTTTTTTTCGTAGCGCTGTTGGTAATGCTCAAAAATGCCCATATTCCACCCCCTGAAACGCCTAACAAGTATGTAAGCGATAACTGAAAACCAGTCTCCTACTTTTAATCTTAGACCAAAAAAAATTAAACTTGTATAAAAAAAGTCAAATAAAACAAAGGGAAACAGTTGCAAATGCAACTGTTGCACTTGTGTTTAACTGTGAACAAGGTGAAAATTACTGGCAAGAATAAAAAAAGGAGCCGTTTGGGCTCCTTTTTTTATTTATACGAGAGTATTGTTACTCGCTAAATAATTTCTGAATTATGAAAAGTTCTGGTTAACAAAATCCCAGTTGATTAGCTCCCAGAAGTGGGCTAGGTAATCTGGGCGAACGTTACGGTAATCAATGTAGTAAGCGTGCTCCCACACATCTACTGTCATGATCGGAGTCACATTGCTGTCAGTCAGCGGCGTTGCAGCATTACTGGTATTCACAATCGCTACGCTACCATCAGCATTTTTAACTAACCAAGTCCAAGCACTACCGAAGTTGTTTACAGCGGAATCTGTGAACTTAGCTTTGAATGCTTCAAATGAGCCAAAAGCTTCATCAATAGCTTTGGCGACAGCACCAGTGGCTGCTCCACCACCATTAGGCGATAAACAGTTCCAATAGAAAGTATGATTCCAGATCTGAGCGGCATTATTGAAAATACCACCAGTTGAAGTCTTGATAATCTCTTCTAGGCTCTTATTGGCAAGTTCAGTCCCTTCAACAAGGCCATTAAGCTTAACCACATAGGTGTTGTGATGCTTGCCGTAATGAAACTCGAGAGTCTCTTTAGAAAGATGCGGCTCTAATGCATCGATTGCATAGGGTAGTGCGGGTAGTTCGAAAGCCATACTTTGCTCCACTTATTGTTGGGTTATTTTTAATTTTCAATTGATTCTACTCGAAAAATCTCCTATCAGTATCTTTAATTTACCGATTAATGCAATCGAAAATACGATAAATTTTAACCATGGAAAAAGTAGGTTTTTGTTATTGGCGATCCTAGAGTACAATACACCTATCTTTAGTTATTTTGAGTGAATGTTGGGAATTTTGATGGATACAAATGAAGTAAATGAAACTGTTGAGAAAATTAAGTCACAGATTGCTGAGAATCCAATCATAGTTTATATGAAAGGTTCTCCAAAGCTGCCAAGCTGTGGTTTTTCATCACAAGTTGCTCAAATCATGATTAACTGTAATGCGCAGTTCGCATTTGTTGATATTTTACAGCACCCAGACATTCGCTCTGAGCTTCCTAAGTACGCAAACTGGCCAACCTTCCCACAACTTTGGGTTGAAGGTGAACTTGTTGGTGGCTGTGATATTTTAACTGAGATGTACCAAAAAGGTGAGCTACAGACCTTGATCTCTGAAACTGCGGCAAAATATGCTTCAGAAGATGAAGCTAAATAGTTCTGACTAACCGCGATATAATATTCTTGGTTAGAATAAAAAAGCCTTTCAATTGAAAGGCTTTTTTGTATCTAATCTTTTTATAATTAATTTATGGCACTTGGTTAAATTGTTATTTGTTATCGCCAGCTTCAGGTAAAGGCAATAGTAGGTTCATCGTGATAGCGACTATACCGCATAGGCTGATACCCGTCAGGCTAAATGAGCCGATGCCAAATGCCATACCACCGATACCAAAGACTAAGGTCACGCCGACAATACACAAGTTTCTTGGTTCAGCGAGATCGACCTGATTGCGGATTAACGAGTTCAAACCTACCGCAGCAATCGACCCAAACAATAAACACATGATGCCGCCCATGACTGGTACTGGGATTGTTTGCATCAGTGCACCAAGCTTTCCTATGAAGGCAAGCAAAATGGCTGTGATTGCAGTCCATGTCATAATCACAGGGTTAAATGATTTAGTAAGAGTCACAGCTCCAGTCACTTCTGAATAAGTCGTATTAGGTGGTCCACCAAAAGCGGATGCGGCAATCGTTGCTACACCATCACCTGAAAGTGTTCGGTGAAGGCCAGGCTTTTTCATATAGTCTTTCCCGGTAACGTTTGAAATCGCCAGAATATCGCCAATATGCTCAACAGCTGGCGCGATAGCAACTGGGATCATAAATGCGATAGCATGCCAATTAAACTCCGGGGCGACAAAATTAGGCATTGCAATCCAACTCGCTGTGGTGACAGGCGTAAAATCTACGATACCGAAGCTGAGACTTAACCCATAACCCACTATTATCCCTGCCAAAATAGGCATCAACTTGAGTAAGCCTTTGGCAAAGATAGCGACACCAATTGTCGTTAATAATGCTGATAAAGAGATGATGAGTGCGGTACTTTGCTCAACGAGTACCATTGAGCCATCACCGCTTTTACCTAGGGCCATGTTTACGGCGACAGGGGCGAGACCCAAACCAATCACTATGATGACGGGTCCAACAACAACAGGTGGCAGAAGGCGTTTAATAAAACCATCACCTCGAACTTTGACAACCGAAGCAAGAATTAAATACACAAAACCTGCCGCCATTAACCCACCCATAGTTGATGGGATCCCCCAGGTTTGCACGCCATACATGATGGGAGCAATAAAGGCGAACGAAGAGGCAAGAAAAATGGGGATCTGTCTTTTAGTTATTAACTGGAATAGTAAGGTGCCGATACCGGCAGTAAAAAGGGCGACATTGGTGTCAAGACCCGTTAAAAGCGGCATAAGAACCAGGGCACCAAATGCGACAAATAGCATCTGGGCCCCTTGAAGTGCGAGGGCTAAGTTTTTCATTGTTATCTCTATTATTAGTTACCTTATTCATGTTAACAGGATGAAACAACATTCCTAGTGGGTGTTTCACGTTTCATCTAAAAAATAACTAAAAAATTAATTCTTTCTAAGAAAGTAGCATTTGCTGAACTCAAATAAGATGAGGGTGGAAAGATGTGATACAATTTCAAAATGTTGTATTTTCTAGAACAGTTAAGATGCTGAAAACCCTGTTAAAGTCTTCAATAAAGTCTTCAATTTTTTGTGCGTGTTGCCTCTTATTTCAATCTAATGTGATTGCCGCTGAGGTCAGTCAACTGGATCAAACCTTGGTTCCTGTCGAGTCACGTTCTGTTGCTGAGAGGAGAAAAGCCACTTCGCTTGGTCTTAAAGAGGTTATTTTAAAGAACTCAGGCACACAAGCTGCGATTTCACACCCTAATATTCAAGCTAAAGTTAAAGATCCCTCATCATTACTCAGGCAGTTCGGTTATCAAGAGTTAGAGGGGGAACTTTACTTACAACTTAATTTCGATCATCAGCGAATCATTAAATTGTTACGTGATGCTCAGTTGCCTGTTTGGGGCAAACAGAGACCGTTGACATTAATCTGGTTGGTTGAAAATGATGTGGGTAAGAGAGAGATCATTAATGATGCATCTCAGTTACCAGCAAGGGCACTGTTTCAATCAGCTTCCGAGTCTGGCGGCGTACCTATGTTATTTCCAGTGATGGATCTGGATGACAATATGAATGTCACTATTAACGATATTAGGGGAATGTTTGTCGATCAAGTTGCGACAGCATCTCAACGTTATCAGTCTGATTATTTTGTCATGGCGTCGGTTGATATACGAGCTGAGCAGGTTAGTTATAATTTCGCGCTTTATCCCAGAGGCAGTGGTGAAGCTGTGCTATCACCGTTAATTAGCAAGACAAACCATGTTAAAGATCTTGATGCTGCAGTTATTGAGATTTCTACTGCGATCAGTGAATATTATGTTGGCCGATATGCCATTGCTGATACAGGAACAGACCTCAATAGCTACGTCACGTTTGTTGATATTACAGAGATGAAGCAGATTGTAGAAATTGAGAAATATTTCAAACAATTAAGTGCAGTAAAATCTGTTCAACTTACGCAATTACAGGGGACGCATATTACCTTTAAGTTAGATCTTTTTGGTACTGAGGATGATCTTCATCGTCTTATGCAATTAGAGCCTAGAGTGAGTATGGAAAGTGAACTTCAGCCGATTACTTTACCTGAGACTGAGAAGCAAGGTCCACAATATCGTTGGCAAGGTTAGCAGGCGTTGCTTCGTTAATACTATTCATCGGGTACTCGTGATAAAATGAGTACCTAAGAAATACCCAAGTGAATGAGAACTATCTCAGTGAAATCTAACTCACCATTACAACTTTCATTACCTGTACATCTACCAGATGATGAAACCTTTAACAGTTATTATCCCGCTGCAGGTAATGATGAGCTTATTCAAAGTTTGCAAGCCTGTGCAGAGGGGGTTGCCGAGCAATCTGTTTTTCTTTGGGGGCCAGTAAAATCTGGACGTACCCATCTGATGCATGCGGCTTGTGCACATGCTAACGATCTTGGCAGAAGTAGCTTTTACCTTCCTTTAGGGATACATGCCAGTATATCGCCGGAACTACTTGAAGGTTTAGAGCAATTAGATCTTATCTGTATCGATGATGTTGATGCGATTGCAGGCCACCCACTATGGGAGGAGGCTATATTTGATCTTTATAATCGCGTCGCTGAAAACAGTAACTGCTCTTTGATTGTTAGTGCCAGCGTAGCTCCTTCAGATTCAGAGTTTGCTCTTCCTGATCTTATTTCGAGAATGCAGTGGGGGATAAATTATCAATTGCAACCTATGGCAGACGATGAGAAATTAGCAGCATTGCAAAGACGTGCAGCTATGAGAGGTTTGCAGCTTCCGGAAGATGTCGGTCGATTCTTGCTTAATCGATTAGCCAGAGATTTAAGAACCTTATTTGATGTATTAGATAGGCTAGATAAAGACTCATTAGTGCATAAACGTAAGTTAACCATCCCATTTGTAAAAGAGATGCTGAGATTATAACCTTGCAAAAAAAGCCGATAATATAGGTATATTATCGGCCCGTTCGTTTAGTTAAAGGCTATTTGTGTTTCGTTAGCTTATGCCTGTCACCACTGACTCTTAACGCTGGAATGTAACTAGGCGCTTCGTTAGCATCTTCAAGACTAACTTTCATTTGCTTAGTCGTTTGCTTAGTAGCTTGCTGAGATGTGAGCGTTAAGTTATCAGCCCATGAAAGCCCTTGAACCATAGCAATAGGTTCAGGCAGCGTTGCTAACAGCGCTGAACCATTTAGCTCAGGTAAGATCTCATCGATAACAAATGCTGCTCTTTGAGGAATTAGTGAGCCCTCCGTTCTTTCTCCAATTCTTCCTCGCTGCCCCCAATCAACAATGATACTGCTCGCGGTTGCATTATCTGGGTTATCAGTTACCCCTACATCTCGGCTGATCCCATATCTGTGACTCATCATCGCTTCCTCAAACAGCATAGCCGTATCTTCACGGCTGGTTGAGTAAGCGTAGTAATCGGTAGCATGGTCGTTTGAGAAAAAGTGAGTAATATCAATAGGTAAATACCCTTTTTGGCTTTCTGATGCGCTTTGGCCTCTAAAGCTAACATTGGCTAAACTGTACATCTCGTCACTTTGTAATGGGAATAGTGAAATAATTTGATCTGAAATTAATAAGCCTGCTTCAGTACGTTGATTGTAATGAGCTAAAAGGGTTTGGTTATCGATAGCAATACTGCTATGGATAGAGCTTGGAAAGAAGTCATTGGCATGTGCAAGCTCATGATAGAGTAGGGATGCTAAATCTGGTCCCATATCATCAAAACTGCGGTCTTGTCGTACTTCTCGTGGACTGGTGTAAGAGACATAAGCGTCATCTTTCACGTAGCGCCATGGCATAATAAAGCCAAGCTCATTACCAAAAGAACTTCTAAAATCTGCTGCTTCATTTATGACATCACGTTCAGCAGCCAGTAGCCATAGATCACTCGGGTCCAGATAAATCGCGCCTGTCACAACCCAATAGAAAGACGGGCGAATATCGTAACTGATCACAACAGCTGTGACCGATTGTAGTAGTTTGGCAAAATCACTATTGGGATCCATCTCTTCCAAAAATGATTCAAAGTTTTCACCCATCCATTGATGCGAGACAATAAGTCTATCCATAATCTTATCTTTGTCGACTTGGGAGAGTGTTTGTCCTAATAACGGAAGCTCTTGAATTTCACACGGGGCGGCGAGTTGGTTAGAGTATACGCACTTGGATAATGCTGCTTTATACGGAGAGTTTTCCCGGTAAGAAAATGTACGTGCAACGGGCTCATCAAAATAAGGGGAGGTTATTGCCTGTTCGCTAGTAATTAAGGCTATGACTTCATCTGTAATGCTCTCACCTTCAAAGGTACCGCTTGCACGTAAAACAACTAAGGTATCGGTATCTACATCCGGGGCGGTGAATTGTGGTCTTTCAGGATTAGTGGTATCGATATTGAGCTCAGGGCCTGAAGCGATACACCAATTAAGATCGGCAGGGACTTGATTGGCATTGTTACCCACTCTATCAGTTCTAAAGCTGACTTTGTTACCTTCAACGACTTGATGATCACTTCTTACATTTAACTGAGTTTGTGAATTGTTGGAAACGGATAGGGTGATAGATTCATTCAGTAATAATCCATTGCCAGACACCCTGACAGAAAAACTATACTCTCCAGAAACACTTGGTTGAAAAGCTAAAACTGGGCTTTTAATCGATTTTAGCGTCAGCGCTGGGCCAGAAGTCTGCTCCCAGCTGAATTGTAAGCCTTGGCTATTGCCGTCGTTGATACTTGCAATTACTGCCGCAGCCTGCTCTGTTTGGTAGCTTTGCTCAGTAACAAACTCAATGGCTGAGCTAGTTTCAATGATATTGAGACTCGTTTGTTGATCACACCGGTTAAGGGCTGGTGGAGGCGGGTCAATAGGAGAGATTAATTCGCCATCCGAACTGCCACCACAGGCCGTTAAGACGAGCATACTCGCTAGGGTAAGCGGGGTAAGTTTCCTCATTTAAGCGGACTCCCAATATTTATTAAGTAATTATTCTTTTAACAAAATATAACATGAGAGCTAACATTCAAACACTGGTTTTACTTAAGAAATATTGTGACATAAGGTATCGCTAACGACTTACAATAAAAAAGCGCCCTAAGGCGCTTTTTTTTATGAGTCAATAGAGGCTATTTTTTTCTCTTTTTTAAACCTAAACCTAGCTCTTTACCTCTAATACGGGCGTAAAATGGAAACCCGATGAGCAGTGCGCCGAGCAGAAGTACTTCAACTAATGCAAATATAAAGTGACTCTCAGTGACGTAAAGTAACGTAAGTCCGTGAAGCATATAGACACAGATGATGAAACTTGCCCATGCATAAGTGTAAGGTTTACCTTCAATAATGCCTTTTAAAGGAAATAGAAGTGGCAGTATCCACAGTGTTGTAAATGCCAGAGAGTATTCGCCTGTGATCCCTTTGTTGATAAACCAGGCACTAAGCAGCAGGACTAACGCGATATAACCTGCACGGCACCATTGAAACAAGCTCGATGAAGTCATTGATAGGCCTTATAGAATCGCAAGGACATTTTCAGGTGGACGTCCAATGGCGGCTTTGTCATTTGCTAGTACAATTGGGCGCTCAAGTAACTTTGGCGTTTTTACTATCGCTTCAATCAATTGTGCTTCACTTAAGCTTGGATCTGCTAGGTTTTGCTCTTTATATTCAGTTTCTTTGGTTCTCATTATCTCTCTGGCCGTAAGGCCGAGTTTAACCAACAAACCTTCAATTTCCCCACTTTTTAACGGTGATTTCAGGTATTCAACTACTTGGATTTCACAATTATGTTCTTCTAACAAACTAAGCGTTTGACGGCTTTTAGAACAGCGAGGGTTATGAATAATACTGACGTGGGTCATAGACTTAAGTCCTAATATGAATATTTCACACATGATACTTTAAAAGGTGAGCAAAGTCACAGTGTGCAGAGGTTGATTGAAGCCGAAATGCAAAAGAGGCCTTTCATTTAGGCCTCTTTTAGTTATCTTGCTACTGAAGTGCTTCTATGGATGACTTGGCTTGCTTAAACTGCCTGATCCTTGCTTCAATGCGAGCCAGTTGCAGTGGGTTTTCTTCAGACAACTTATAGGCAAAGTTCAGCTGGTCAATGGCCCCTTTGTAATCGGCTGAAAGTGCCATCGATTCTGCTTTAACAAAATGCTCCATGGCTTTATTACCTGTCTTTTTATATGCGTCACTGAGTAAAAAGAAGGGAAGTTGATTCTGTTTATCTAAAAAGATTAACTCCTCCAATAATGGGATCGCCATTAATGGTTTACCTGACTCGATATAAACGTGAGCTAAGTTAGTATTGATAACTTGTGATGAAGGTTTTAGGGCACGCTGCTCTTCAAGCATCTTAATCGCAGTATCAGTATCTTTTCTTTGAACTAAAAGATCTGTTTTAGTATCGATATAAAAGAGGTTATTCCCATCTTTTGCTATCAAGTTATCAATGATCGCTTCTGCTTCATCAAATCGCTTAGCGCGGAACAGTGATAATGCTTTGCCATAAAGTGCTGCACTCTTAAATGTATAGGTTTTCTTTTGTAATTGCTGCTCAAAAAGACCTAATGCAGCCTCTTCACTATAGCTTGAAAACCTCACTTGGATACGGGCTTTAGCTAGCTGAAAGTCGATGTTATCAGGTACGTATCTGTGCGGGTACTGCGCTGCACGGTTTCTAGCATCAGTGATTCGAGACTCAGGAAGTGGGTGAGTCAACAACATCTGAGGCGGCTTAGAAGTAAAACGGTAACGTGATGCCAGTTTTGCAAAGAAATCTGCGGCGCCGTTAGGATCAAAGCCGGCATCGACCAATATCTGCATACCGATACGATCAGCTTCTTTCTCGTGCAGTCTGGTAAAGTTTATCTTAGATTGGGTCGCCAGCGCTTGGGTTGTTGCAAGGGCCGCCATACCGGCCTGAGGAGAAGCTATGGTAAGCAAAATCGCACCTAGCATACCGGCAATTGTGGCAGTAGAACTCTTATCTTGTGCTTCTAATGAGCGTGCTAAGTGACGTTGGGTAACGTGGGTGATTTCGTGACCGAGTACTGAGGCTATTTGGCTTTCATTATCAGCGTTAAGGAAAAGACCTGTGTGCACACCAACGTGACCACCGAAAAATGCAAACGCATTAATCTCATCATTTCTTAGTAGAAAAAAATAGAAAGGTGTTTTAACGCCAGTTGCGTGGGCAACTAACTTATTACCTAGCTCTGTCAGGTATTGGTTCAGCACGGGGTCATTGAGCATGGGCGCAGATGAGCGTATCACTCTCATATAAGCGTCGCCGTAGGTCGTTTCCTTTTCGAGGCTGAAGGTATTGACTGCGGCAGTACCAAGATCGGGTAGATCATTGTTAGCAAACGCCAAGGGAGCTGCTGCAGATAAAACAAATGAAAGCGCACCCGCTAACAGAGACTTTTTAGACGTATGTTTAATCAAACCTATCCTTAATATGAGTGTGTGGCCTTCGTTGGACCATCTCATTGATTTCAATTGAAACTTATTGCAACAACTACTTGGCTTTGTTAGAAAAACTGGTGTCATTGCGTTTAAATTGAGATTAATAGTACCTGCTGTTTGGCGTATATTCTATATTTGTTTATATCCAGTCTACATATATCTATCTGACTTTATGTGCTGATAAAGCAATCACAGCGAAGCCCTTGTGGTTTGTCCTACAAGTTAGGATAATAGGCTCAGTATATTTCTAGCAAGATTATTATGGTTTTTATCGATTTAACCACACTTCGTTGTCCACTAGCATTAGTAAAAGTAAAGCTCGCATTAAAGCAACTTAGAGGTAATGATGTACTCTGCGTTGCGTTATCAGACACTGGCTCTAGGCAAGATGTTCCCCGATATTTGAAAAAAACTGGCTATCAGTTTTCTGAAATCAGAAATGACAAAGAGATGTTGAAGTTAGAAATTACTAAATAGAGGGATTATAACCTTCTAATCATAATGAAATATCATCAGTTTAATTGTAGGGATGGTGAATGTTAACTTTATTAGCAAATTGGTATAAAGAGCGGTTTAGCGATCCACAAGCAGTAACTTTAGTGCTTATTCTTATGGGGATAGCGTTAGCTATCTATTTTGCTGGCGGTCTATTAGCGCCTGTACTTGTTGCACTCGTTTTGGCTTTTTTACTCGAGTGGCCAGTGGCCCAAATGTTGAAACTGGGCATCAATCGCACCACTGCAGCCTCGTTGGTACTCGTCATATTTATCGGTGTGATGCTGCTTATTACATTTGGTTTAGTCCCCAGCATTTGGAAGCAGGGCGTGGCTTTAATTACAGATCTACCCACCATGATAGATAAAGGTTTGGTAACTGCCCAAGGTTATATCAATCAATATCCGCAATTTGTTAACCCCGACCAGCTTGATAGTATGGTGAGTGAGCTAAAGAAGATGCTCGATACTCAACATTTGCTCGATATTGGCAAGCAGCTACTGGGTTATTCTGCATCCTTATTGGTCTTAATGGTTTATGCGATTCTGGTTCCTTTATTGGTTTTTTTCTTTTTGAAAGATAAAGATGAATTATTGAAAGGAAGTAAACGATTTATACCTACTAACCGCGATCTGGCTCGTAAAGTATGGAATGAGATGAATCAGCAAATCTTTAACTATATCAGAGGTAAGGTCATTGAGATTTTTATCATAGGTGTGGTGAGTTATATCTTTTTTGCTGTTATGGATTTACGTTATGCTGCTTTATTAGGGGTGTTAACAGGGCTTTCCGTGCTCATTCCCTATGTAGGAGCCACACTGGTGACACTCCCGATTGCCTTAGTGGCTTTCTTTCAATGGGGGATTAGTCCAGAGTTTGGTTATCTGATGTTAGGTTACGGTATTATTCAAGCATTGGATGGTAACCTCTTAGTGCCTATTTTGTTCTCAGATGCCGTAGACCTTCACCCCGTATTTATTATCGCTGCAGTGCTTATTTTCGGTGGATTGTGGGGAGTATGGGGGGTGTTTTTTGCGATACCGCTAGCTTCTTTAGTTAAAGCTGTGCTCAATGCTTGGCCGACTCCGGCATCGAAAGTGGATCAAGGTAGTAGGGCTGAAAGTGCAGGCACGAGTAGCTAACATTCTTGACCAATAAAAAAGGGCCTTTTGGCCCTTTTTTTGTGCTTTAAACTATTCGTGACACAGGGACTGTTTCGCAGTTACGGCTAATGAGCGATAAACTATGGTGGTCTGTTTTGCTTTGATATTCCAATGTTGCCAATACAGTGAAACACGTTTACGTGTACCTGGCTTTATCTCCATTACTAGCCCCTTCTCTAACAGAGGCTCTGCTTGCAGGTGAGCGACTAATCCATAACCAAGCCCATGTAAAATAGCATCAAGAAAGCTCTCTGATGATGGGATTTTATGCTCACGCCAGCTACCGACTTTCATATTAAAATATTTGCTGAGATACTTTTCATGTAGCTTATCTTTTGTGGAAAACACCACGGCAGGTGCTAACTCCAAAGAGGTTTGTGACACGTTGATGGGAAAGTGTCGCTCAATGAAGTCAGGTGTGGCAACACACAGGTACTCCATATCGCCTAAATATTCACTGCTACAGCCGGCAAGCGGATGTTTAGTCGTGGTCACACAGCCAACGGCTTCACCCGTTTTAAGCAAGTTATGGGTATAAGATTCATCATCGACAATAAGCTCTAATAACCATTGATGGCGCTTAAATACCTCCGATAAGGCAGGTAAAAACCAAGTGGCTAAACTATCGGCATTGACTGCAATTTTGACAATGGTTGGTTGCTTAGGATCGTCAACATCCATCTCTACTCTTAACTCACTTTCTAGTAGTTGAACTTGAGAGTAATGCCGGAGTAAGCGCTTTCCTGTTGGTGTTGCCTCAACGGGAGAGGCACGAATAACCAACGACTGTCCTACGCGTTCTTCAAGCTGCTTGATACGCTGTGATACCGCGGGTTGACTGATACAGAGTATTTTCGCAGCACGCTCAAAACCGCCCTCAGAAATCACAGTCGCTAAAGCGTGTAAGTTGGCATAATCAAGCATAAAGTTAAGCACCAAAATTGAGTTGTTAGAGTATAAATTTTACTTATACAGCATAAAAAAGATTAGTTATATTTATTTTTGGGGCGGCTGTAAACTTAGCGACAATTCAAAATTATTGTTTAGGTATCGAGATGCAGGCGTTTATTCAAGGTGTGGGAATTGGTGGAAGCCTTATTATGGCGGTAGGCGCACAGAATGCTTTCGTGTTAAAGCAGGGGTTAAAACGTTCACACTCTTTACCGATCGCTGCATTGTGTTCAATCATAGATGCATTAATGATCACGGCGGGTGTCGCAGGACTTGGTCATTTAATACTCGCATTTCCGTTAATAAAAGACATTGCGAGTATTGGCGGGGCGATCTTTTTACTGGTCTATGGTGCAAAAGCGCTTAAATCATCTTTTGTGTCACAGAGTTTAGCGCAAGATGGCACTAAAGCGACTGGTTCGTTAAAAGCCGCGGTGTTAACCACGCTTGGTATTAGTTTTCTCAATCCGCACTTATATTTAGATACCGTTGTGCTCCTGGGGAGTATTAGCGCGCAATTTGAAGGAGCCGATCGCCCGCTGTTTGGTGCCGGTGCTGTACTTGCTTCTTTTGTATGGTTTTTTAGCTTGAGTTTTGGTGCTAGATACCTAAGCCCTTTGTTTCAGAAACCAAAAGCTTGGTGCTACCTTGACAGGTTTATTTGCCTCACTATGTGGACAATTGCGACCGTTTTAATCTGGCCTTATATCGTTTAAGCACAATTGATTCGAGATATTTAGCACAGCTAAATAGAAGTAGAAAGCCCGCTTATGCGGGCTTGATGCTTTATAAACATCACTCATTTTTTGTATGATGAGGACTGCATATTTCGAGCCCTGTTTAGACTTAAAAGAGACGTTACCTATCAGTTGTCTGTTTTCACCGGTGTCAAACCTTTATCTCTTGATTCAACCGCATTTTCTAAGTCAAAACCACCAGATTTCCAGTTTTTTGCTTCCTCTGAATTAAAGGATTGTTTGCTCCATTCTCCGGCACTTTCAAGGTTAAACCCAGCCGTTGACCAGAGATTGGATTGCTCGGGGGTAAAGCCACTGCCATGCCATGCTTGGGCCTGTTCAGCATTAAACCCTATCTCTTTCCACGCAGAAATGTCCCTCTCCGACATACCTTTCCAAGTAGCTGCTGCTGAAGCACATGCAGACAAAACCATTACTAATAAGAGTGAACATATTTTTTTCATATCTTCTTCCTTACAGATATTCCAGAATAAAAGTGTGAGCGCCAGTATTGAAGATAGTCGTTGAAAGAAAAGCCATCAACTTATTGCTAAATATTCATCTATTTAACTTTCTATCTAGAGGGCTGCAGCAGTAATTGAGCAATGGCGTCATAGCTTGTTTGCCAATCATGGTAATCCAAGGCTATGGGGATTAGCTCATCATTAAGATGCAAGACTAAAGAGGGAAGTCCATTTATAGGCAGTTGCTGTACTGAGTTTATTTCATTTAACAATCTTTGGTTAACTTGATGACAGTTCATCTGTTTAACAAAGTGAGCTGAGTCTATTCCGATATTTTTAGCGACATTAGTTAAGGTTTCAAGATCAGATGGGTTTTCTGCCTTAAGGTAGTACGCTGTTTGAATTCCCTTGAGCATCTGCTGCTCAAGGCCTTCATCTCTAGCAATTAATGCAGCGCGGCATGCTGGGTATGTTGAACGCCTAGGCTGACACTGTGCCCAGAAATCATGATTAAATTGGGTACCTAGTAGAGCATGGATTTTGTGCCAGGTTTGTTTTAAAAATAGCTGCATCTCCTCGGGCATTATTTCTGAGGAGTCTGGCGCTAGCCCACCTAAACGATATTCCAGTTTTATCTCTAATCTGGACAACTCTGATTTTAGTCTTGTCCAGGTAGGATTATATCCCCAGCACCAGCTGCACATAGGATCGTAAACATAATAGAGCTGGGCCTTGTCTTTTAACGCCATAATCGCCTCGCAAGCCCTGATGCTCTTTGTGTTGCCTGTAAACTGGCATGCTCAAATACTTGTTGAGAACCTAAGCAGGTGAAATGAAGCTTTGCTCTGGTGATAGCCGTGTAGATGAGCTCTTTCGTTAATAACTGCTTCTGAGCAGGGCTTGGCCATAAAGGGAGCACTAAAGCGACATTGCTAAATTCACTGCCTTGGCTTTTATGTACTGTCATGGCAAAACAGGTTTCGTGGCTGGGGAGACGCGCGGGCAGTACTTTGAGTATTGTGCCATCAGCTTGAATAAAGTGAGCCATTAAGCGGGGGCTATGGCTTGAGAGTTGCTGTTCACCATCTACAAACTGCTCACTTTCGGGAAGAATAAGACCAATATCACCATTAAACAGGCCCAAGTTATAGTCATTACTTTGAATAATGACTGGGCGGCCAAGATAAAACTCATGTTCCGTTGAGATTAGTTTGGCATGTTTTAGTGCGTTTGTGACACCTTGATTGATCCCATCTACGCCATACTCGCCAGCACGCATAGCACAGAGTATGCGAAATTCGTTATAGCTATCGATTATTTGCGACGCATTTGAATGGGGATCTTTAGCTAGGTCGAGATAGTTTCGGTAGTGGCTTACAGCTTGAATAAGTAGCTCGTCCAAACCAGTATTTCCACTGCTGTTAACGCCACTTGCATGTGTTTTATTATGCTCAATCCAGCGGAGTTCATGGTAACCTTTTTGCCAAACCGACATAATGCCTAGCTTGTCTGAGTTATTTACCGCATTAGCAAGTTGACCTATCCCCGCATCCCCTTTAAACCTATGGCTGTGCATGAGCATTGATAAACTGTCACCTATCATAGGCACTGGGCTAATAAACTGATTGAGTGAAGCGCCTGTAAGCTGAGATAAACGTGCAGCACTGTCACTTGAATAGCGCATCTGCCATTTTTGTTGAACACTTGAGTTTGTGTCTGAGCTAGGTTGGAGTTTAAGACCTGCACAGATATCAGCCAATACTGCACCAGCCTCAACGGATGCAAGTTGGTCTTGATCGCCAAGTAGAATGAGTCTGGCGCTAACAGGAAGTGCGCTAAGGAGTTTATGCATCATGGGAAGATCGACCATAGAGGCTTCATCAACCACAAGTAGATCTAATCTAAGAGGGTTATCTTTATGGTGCCTAAACTGCGTAGAGTTTGGAATAACGCCCAGTAGCCTATGGAGCGTGGACGCTTCCTCTGGCACCTTATTTAAACGCGTAAGGTCTATTTGTGCATGCTCAAGTTGAAGGTGATCTAGTTGGTTAAGCTGCTGTTTTAGTCTGACTTTAGATGCTTTGATTGACTCACTTAATCTCGCAGCTGCTTTACCTGTAGGGGCTACGAGGCGAATATTAAGATCCGTTTTTTGGGTCAGCAGAAACAGCAGTTTAGTCACTGTTGTCGTTTTACCTGTACCAGGTCCGCCTGTGATAACGGCTAATCGCTGGGTAAATGCGGTGGCAGTTGCAATTTTTTGCCAATCGAGTTGTTGCTTATCTGATTGCAGGGGAAAGAGTAAATCTAACATTATGGCTGCAGTGGCATCACTCTTGTTGTCCTGCATAGTCTGAGTGCCTGTGGCAAGCGTGGTAAGAAAGTGTGCAACCTGTTTTTCAAACTGATAATAGCGTTGTAAGTAGAGTACCTCTTGGTCTAATACCATTGGCGTTGCCGGTTTACTTTCAGCCGATTGCTCTTTGTCCTCAACAGCGTGAGTCGCAGAGATAGTGCTGATCCCTGGTAGAAGGGGCAATATAGCTAATAGCTCATTATGGGAGCAAAGAATTTGGCAGTGTGACTGAGTTTCCCGCATAGGATTATCTAGTGCGATCTGCTTGATTGGTAAGCAGGTATGCTGCTGAGAGAGGTGTTGGCTTAATAGCGCACACAGTAAAAGGTATAGCTCAGATAAAGGGTTAGCAATATGTGGTACGGCTAAGTTATCAGCTTCTGGTTGAGCTAAACCTTCGGATAACTGTTCAAGCTCACTGTGATGGAGTTTGGCCATCTCAAGGGCGAAATGTCTATCTAACGCTGTAATTAAACGCTCCTCTTGCCAGTGTTTTAAGAGTAGCGTCATTGTATTGCTTGCACTTAGTTCAATAATGCTGCTCTTAATCGCGCTTAGCTGAGTTGAACTGAGTATGGCGGCCGTTTCCATCATGATCCCTTTTGTGCAGTAATCGAGCCTGCATCGTCGAAAAGTTGGTCGAGTGATTCGACTAATGCCCTTGGGGGCTTATCAAAGAAAACGCCAGCGCCGGGAACATCAACAGACATCCCTCTTAAGAACAGGTAGTAGCATCCACCTATGTGCTGGTCATAGTCATAATGGGGCATTCTTAAACTTAAGTAACGGTGCAAGGCCAATGTGTAGATAATGTATTGTAAATCGTAGCGATGAGAACGAATCGCTTCACTCATCGCAGGCTTGTTGTAAGCGGTAAAGTCATCACCTAAATGGTTAGATTTATAGTCGGCGATGTAGTACTTGCCCCTATGCTCAAATGTTAAATCGATAAAGCCTTTAAGCATGCCCATAAGATCGTCAAAATTGAGCCCTGCGCTATAGCCGTGCTCTGTCAGCACTGTGTTAAGGCTTTGAGCCTTGAGTTGTTCTATGGGAAGGTAAAACTCCATTTCCACTAGTTTTTGCTGAGGGGATAAATGCGCAAGCTTAAGTGAGCCTTTAACGGTGAGCGCCGCATTGAGAAGATCCAGGTACCATGGATAAAGTACGTCATACCAGCTTTCATCGATACCATACTTTTCCATCGCAGTGGGTAGGTGTTCAGCAAGCTCTTTATCTGCTTGATTAAAGTCGATGAGCTCTAATACAAGGTGCATAAAGCTACCCGCATTAGCGCCACGTTCAAAACTGAAACGTGAAGGTAAAGGCTCTATATCCTCTTTAATCTTTTCAAGCTCTGGAAAAACCTCGTCATCTGCACCGGGCACGACTCGCTCGTGGGGCAAGTCTCGAACCAAACCAGAATAACTTCCTACACGCCACGGAGTAGAATAAGGGCGCTTTAATACCTTAGGTGCAAGTGTTTGCTCTATTTGGCTCAGCTGTAATAAAGGGCTAGGGTCTATGTGGTCATCGAGTTCACTCACTGAGATAGCTTCACAGGAGAGTTTATCTGCTTGAGTTTGAATAAGTGTAAAATCACAGGACTTGTCATTGATACCCAATAGGTAACCTATGCCCGTTTCATGGAGTCGACTGGTGATCCCCGCCTTTTTAGTGAAGCGGCTTTGGTTTGCGATATACAGGTAACATAAATAAACAGGTCTAGTCAGAGCGACATAAAGCAAGCGAAGGTCTTCTGCAAGGTTCTCCTGTTTATGGCGTTCCCAGCCCTCATCACTTTGTTCAATATCCCAAATTAACTGGTTATTGTCGTGATAAAGCATAGGTGTAGGTTTACGGCGATTGTCGCGGGCTAAACTCACAAAGGGAATAAAGCAGATAGGGTATTCGAGCCCTTTACTCTTATGGATCGTAACGATTTGTACTAGGTTCTGTTCGCTTTCTAGTCTGAGCTGTGCCTCTTCATGGGCATTACTGTCAATGAGCGCTTGCTCATACCAGTTAACCAATGCACTGACACCATCGAGCTCAGTGGCTTTTTGCTGTAGTAATTCGGCCAAATGTCTAAAGTCGGTAAGACGACGGTCGCCGCCATCGCCGTTAAGTAAACGCTCAATCAGTTTGGTCTCATTGGCCAAATTGAGTAATGCTGGCATAACACCACGCCTCAGCCAGTTTTGATGAAGTCGATCAAACTGTTCAAGTAAACCTTGTCTTACCATCTCATCTTGATTGAATTGGTGAATCTCCTCTGCGCCATAACCAAGTAGCGATGTGGCAAGGGCCGAGCGAAGTGCTCGCTCATCTTTTGGGTTGGCTAAGGCTTTAAGTACCAGCGCCATCTCTCTAGCTTCAATGGTATTAAACACACTATCTCGGCTCAGAAATACACTGCCTATCCCTCGGTCTCTCAGGGATGCTTGGATAACAGCAGCTTCATTTCTATCACGCACGAGTATGGCAATATCTTTAGCTTTAAGAGGCTCTGAATGTTCAGCATTATTGGACTTAGAAACAATACCACACTCGCCAGTTTGCGCCTCACTGAGCAATCTTTTGATTTCACTCGCTGCATCTTCTGATAATCGCTTTCGGGCAGTGGTTTTGTTCAGGCCCTTATCTGAATCTTCACTGAGCAACCTAACTTTAAGGGCTGCTGCACTTGCACTCGTGTCATTGAGAATTTTTCCCGTTGCAAATGGGGAGGGTTTTACGCCTTCAAACGGGATAGAGTGACTAATAAAAGGGTTATCTCTACCTTCGAATAGGGTATTGACGGCCACAATCATGTTGTGGCTTGAGCGGTAATTGGTATCTAAGTTGTAGTGCTGCTGTGTTTGCGTGCGGGCCTGAATATAGGTGTGAATATCTGCGCCCCTGAAAGCATAAATCGCTTGTTTAGGATCGCCAATCATCAATAAGCTCAGATCGCGAGTTTCGTTTAACTTAGCGGTCTCATCTATATCGTCATCTGGTTGATAGATACGGTTAAATATGGTGTATTGAAGAGGATCGGTGTCTTGGAACTCATCAATTAATGCGATAGGAAAACGCTTTGCGATAGTTTTGGCAAGCAACTGGGCACTATCACTCGCTTTTGTTGGGTCTAATACTGGCTCAGCTAAAGGAGTCAGTGCGCCAGCGAGAGTGATTAACAGATCATCTGGGGTGAGTAAATTTCGCTCTATTTTTTGTTGGGCAAAGCGCTGCTTAATTCCGTCCCGGGCACAGTAGATGAAGCTAGGAACCAACTGTTTGATATGTTCAGACAACCGCTCAATATGAGCGAGCAACGAAGCTTGTTCAGCACTGGGGACTTCACCGCCTTTATTGAGCTTGAGATTATTTAAACTCAACGCGTCTAACACCTTTAATGGTGGTAGTCCTTGACTGCTTCTGCACCAATTATCCATGGCATCAAACATGGCTGCAAGTTTAGGAAAGTTATCAGCTTTTTTCCCGAATCGAACACCGTTTAAGGGCAGTAAATGCAGTAATGCTTCAGTTTCATCACGCTCTCTTGGCCAGATAAGCTTTAGTCTACTTAAGCTGGTGGTTAATAGCGCCTGGATTTTACTAAACTCTATGGGCTTAGGTTGTGCGTTTGCCTGGCTTGCCCCTAAAAGTGGCCTCAGTTGCTTTGATAGTGTATCTGGGTCTGCAAATTTATTTTGGATAATTTCAGCTAAGAACAGAGGCAGTGAATAACACTGCTCGCGCCAAAAATCACGCACTGCATGATGTAAAAACTCACTGTCATCTAAGGTAAATTCTGACTCAAATAGTAAAGAAGATTCAAAAGCCATATCGGCTAAGATCCGTTGACAGAAGCCATGAATTGTAAAAATGGCGGCTTCGTCCAGTGACTTTAGCGCTAAATCGAGTCGCTTTAATGCCAGCGGTCGTTCTGTTTCAGGTGTTTGTTGATAGAGCGCATCAATAAGCTGATCACCGGTATCAAGGCCAATGAAGTGACGATAGGCGAGTTGAATTTTTTTGCGAATTCGATCTCTTAGCTCGCCAGTGGCGGCATTGGTAAAGGTTACTACCAATATCTGCTCACAGGTTAATGGGGCACTCAGCTTGTGGCCTAACAATAAACGGATATAAAGCCCTGCAATGGTATACGTTTTACCTGTGCCGGCACTGGCCTCAATGAGCCGACTACCACCGAAGGGGAGGGTAAGAGTATCGAGTGGCTGTGATATGATAGCTTGAGTATCTAATGCAGTAGATGCAGCCACATCCGTATCCTTGTTCTGATTCGAGTGAGTCGACATTAGCAGCTCCCCTCAACAAAATTTGATAATTCACTGAGCTTGTCTTTGTGATATAAACTCAACATTGGGCTCAGCAAGCTTGTTGCTATGTAGCCAAAATCAGACTCAGTGAAGTCTTCTGGAAATTGGTATAAACGTTGGTAATGTGGCTCATAGCCTTCCCCTAACTGGCTCTGCTCATCCATCCATTGACTCTGTGCTTCTTTAAGCTTGTCCTCATGCTCCCCCTCAGCTTCTACATAGGCCAGTGCTGTTCTGGGCATAAACATGAGTGGGTTCATTTGACCTGCATGAAAGTAATTTAGCCATTGGGACAATAGCGTTTGGGCCTGTTCACTTTCAATGGCATGAAAAGCGTGGAAATGGCCTATATCCAGAAGATAGCTGTGACGGGGGCTGACAGCTTCATCCTTACCGTTCTGTAATTTATCACTCATGGCGTTGATAGCTAAGTGTCTCAGGTAAACACGAATAAGATCGCGGCCATTAGCTGTGCCAGGACGGTAGTTGACTAGGCCCTTTGCACATAAATCATCGATACGGCCCACTAATGTTGTTTTGTTCGTGGCGTGTTCATTGTGAAAATCGAGCTCGATATCCAGAGAATTTTGCGTTTCACCTAACAGGTAAATGGCGCGGCCTATTAGTGGCTTAATATCGTGTAAATATTGATTTAAAAGTAGATCATCGAAGGGGTGAAGAGGGAGCTCTCCCGAAGCCTTTAATTTTGTTACGAGCGCTTCTTCGGGAAGCGTTAAGCCTTGCGATATAGCATTATCTAATAGGGTTGATTGTAACTTGTATCGCTCAAGGGCATTGAGGCTAAAAGGCTCATCGTTATCGTCAGCCTGAATATTGAGGCCAAGATCTACCTTTAGGGTACGGTTAAAGAAGTATTGAGCTGGGTTTCTAAAAAAGCGTATGAGTGCTGATAAGTCGAGCTGTTCATCTTCAATGGTGCCAGAGTCTTGCTGGTGGTTCGGCTCAGTTTTCTCGATGTTTATCTCGGTGGTTTTATTGATAAAGTTAACTGGCACAATACTATCTTTTAATGGCGATGTTGGGCACCACTGAGCACTGTAACTTTGTTTAGGCATAAAATGTAAGTCAGCCTGCTCTACGTAAAGCTGCTCATCAAAGGGCTGCAACGGCTGCTCAATCAGTAATTGATTAAAGATAGCTTGTTCTATGTTGGCAATATCTGTTTCATTGCTCTGGGCATCAATCTCAGCCAAGTAACAGAGCTGACAGTACTCGATGAGCTCTGAGATTAACATAGAGGGAATTCGCTCAGAGTTATCACGTTCGCTATGACCGATATAACTGATATATAGCTGCTCACGAGCAGATAAGATGGCTTCAAGAAAGAGGTATCGGTCATCAAGTCTACGGGAGCGATCACCTTTTCTGGGACCATATTGGGCGACTAAGTCAAAGCCCACTGGGTGCTGTACTCTCGGGTATACCCCATCATTCATACCTACCAAACACACCACTTTAAAGGGGATTGAGCGCATGGGCATGAGGGTGCAGAAGTTGACGCTGCCTGCTAAGTAACGCTGCCCAACACTGGACTCAGAAAGTGTACGGGTGAACCAGCTTTGCAAAACCTGGCTGGTGAGAGGAGTCACTTGGCCGGCTTCAAGCAATTGTGTTTTTAGCTTGCTCACCGCTTCTCGAATAGCCAATAACTGTGGCTGCTCCTCATCATCCACATCATAAAATAGCTCCAGCATCTCTGTAAGCTGCGATAAACGGGTATCGATATCGCAGTGGCTGGATAGTTGTTGACGACAAGCGTCTAATGCTTCGATAAAGTTAAGTAGCTTACCTAAGGCTTGAGCAGAGCCTCCTTCTACGCCTTGGACAAGGAGGGTTTCTTGATAGATATCAGCCTCATCATCAAACGCATAACCAAGAATTAATCTTCTCAGGCCAAAGGCCCAGGAGTTTTTATCAAAAGCGGGTAAGGACTGTTCTACACGGCTGCTCTCATCTCGACCCCAGCGAACGCCGGCTTGCTCAAGCCAGTGGCGGATGGTCAGCAGGGCTTCATCATCAAGTTCAAAACGTCTTAAAACCGCTGGAACCTCTAAGATCCCCATGATATCAGTCAATGCAAATCGACTTTGATTGATAGACAGTAAGTGTAAGAAGCTATTGATTAGCGGCGACTCTTGAGCGGCACCTCGATCGGCAATGGCGTAAGGGATAAAATGATCCCCCTGTTTTGCTGAGAAGACGGCATCGATATAGGGAGCATAAGCGGCGACATCAGGTAACATGATAACGATATCTTTTGGCATTAAGTTATTGCCACTATCGCTACTTTCTCTTGCGAGCATCTCTAGTAAATGGTCATGAAGGGTCTCAATTTCCCGCAGTGGGCTATGACAGCTTCTTAGGGTCAGAGAGTCATCATCTTTGGCCAGTACTCTTCGGTCATCTAAGCTCAGATAGAGCTCTGCATCAGGGCCTAAACTTCGGTTTCGAGTGCTAAGCTCTAAAATATCATGTTGAATACCATGAAGAAGGCGCTCTTGCCCCGGGTCTTGGTAACACTCGAAATTAAAGTTTGTATGGGCCTCTGGTAGCTCAAGAATCAGGTCAAGCAACTCGCGACCCATCTTGCCATTGTTGGCCAATATAGGATTGCCAACCTCAAGTTTGTCCTCCCAATCAAGTTCAAGTTTTTGCTTACCTGAATATTCAACTGCCATACGTGCTCTTAGCCTAGGATCGACAATGTCTCCCCAGTAATGCTGGCATGGGCTTAAGTTCAACATGATCACATCAATGCGTTTGGCAAGGTGATAGAGCACATCTAAGGTTTGCGGTGCCATCGATGAGATACCAAACACAAATAACCGCTTAGGCAGGCCATTTAGACAAGTTGCTGGATTATCAAGAGCATCGAAAAGTTGCTGATGTAAATTTGCACGGTGATGCTGGCTTTTGCCTAAATGATTGTTGTTAAAGTCGATGAGTGCTCGCCATAATAGTGGCTGCCAGCGCTGTGCATCGGAGAGCTTGTCACCATTAGGGGGCAGTGTTGGCTCATTTGATTCCCAAGCGGCGATCCAGTCAGGACGATAGACTAAGTATTGGTCGAAAATATCTGCTATCTGTCCGCAAAGTTGAAATAGCTTCAACGGGTGCTCTGCCGGTGAGTTTATTACAGGCTTGCTGCTATTCTCATCTGTGCTGGCTTGTGCAAGATAATTGTTCAGCGGAGCAAACTCTTCAATATGTAATAGCTCGGGCAACAACTCCATTAACTTCCATGTCATTGCAGGCTTAGTAAACGCATTTTCTTTAGGCACATCGGGTAGCAAGGTATGGCAAAGTTGCCAGATAAAGCTTGATGGCAAGGGAAACTCTAGCGCTGCTGCTATTTTGTTACTATTGGCTATCTCGAGTCTTAACCAGGTAGACATACCTGGACTTTGGACCAGTATCTGCTCTGGCATCAACAGCGGCATACCCTGGATTGGCGTTTGGAGCTCAAAGGCAAGCTGCTTTGATAGGGATTCCATTCGATTAGACTGAACGAGATAGAGCATCAAATTTCCTATTATGTGACTTTTGAGGTCATTGCAACTGCTTACTTGTTATTGAGCTGATTATCGCAAGTATACAGCTGATTAATGAGGAACTATTTTATGTTATTGAGAGAGTATGTCTATTGAAAGTAGTGGGTAAGAGATTAGTTTATTTTAACCAGTAAAATCAGCTTGGTATATTTAAGTTTATCTGTATTGTTTCGTTGAAAGCCTGTCAGCAATCAATACTGATGAAGAGGACGTGTTTTCTTACTTAATCCGTTGGTTTTTCTTTTAAAATATTTATTCTCAACAACCTCGACTGCCTGATAAATAGTTTGGTCATTCGACGATTACTGGCCTGTGTTAAGGGTTTATATTTGAGTGCGATATAGTATTTAGTAAACTGTGTAAAGTCCCCCGCAATGTTAGGGTATTTAGATTTAACAGCTTGGCAATAGTCTAGTGGTCCTTGATGAGTTGCACGGGGCACACCTTTTTTGTGTAAGAGTTGACATGTTTTGTTATAAACCGTGGCGATTCTATCCTTGTTGCGGGTAAAGTGCAGTAAGCCTGCAGTATAAGCTATGACTAATCCGATAATACAGATACTGACCAGCATGAATATGATGAGCCTCTCTTGAGTGACCTTACCTAAAAGTTGCTCTAAGACTTTGTCCTGCTTATCGGAGTCAAACCCAAGTACCCAGACACTCCAGTAGTAATCGATACTGGCTAATGTCATTCTGAGATCCGCAAGCAGTGGGAACTCTCTTAGTCTAAGACTGTTAAATGGGTTATCAATTAAGTAACTATCTTGTCCTTGAAAGTAAGCGTCAAAACCTTCTAATACCCGCTGAGGGGCAATCATTGCAGTAGGGTCTAAGCGTACCCAGCCCCGGTCTTGCAGCCATACCTCTACCCAAGCATGAGCCATATATTGGTAAACGCTGAGGTAGTTAGCTTTTGGGTTCCATTCCCCGCCTTGATAGCCAGTAACCATTCTGGCAGGTATCCCCGTAGCCCTAGCCATAAATGTCAAAGCACTTGCATAATGGACGCAAAAACCTTGCTTGTTTTCTAAGAGAAAGTCATCAATTTGATGAGGGCCTACGGGTGGAGGGCTCAAGGTATAGTAATACTTTTCTTGGCCAAAAAGATTCATCATAGCAAGCACTCTTTGTGCTGGATCTGGGTATTTTTCATGGAACTCATTGGCGAGTTGTAGGGTTTTGGGATTGCTGTCTTCAGGTAGTTGTAAATTAACTTGCCTAAGCACAGAGGGGAGCTGTTTATCCATGATAAGACTAGGGTAAGAAGTGACCTTATATTGAAATTTTCTATTTATCACTTTAGTCGAGTACAAGCGATAGTCGGGCAATTGAATGATATGAGCATTATCGCTTGTGCCTACGTCGAGGGAGAATAACCAATGTTGGTTACTGCGTTCTGCGATGATGGAATAATCTTGAGACAGGCCTGTAGGTACAATGTCAATTGAATGCTTGTTAGTGGCCTCTAAATCTATAATGCTCTCATTTTGTTTCCATGTCTCGCCATCATAGTCCTCAAGAACCAATGCTCGCCAGTATAGTTTATTGTTAGCAGGAGGCTTGCCCGTAAAGCTTGCTCTGAAAGCCAAAGCAGAGGAGCGAGTCAGCCGCTCAATCTCACCGAAGCTTACCTCATCAGATATTCCCGTTTGTGCCGTTTTAAATTGGGGAACCATCCACAATGGAGGCAGTCGAGGAAAAACTAAAAAGAGTAGGGCGGCGAGCGGCAAGCTTTGTAGGATGAGCGTAAAGCCTATTTTTGCCGTTTCTTTCACTTTTACATCTTCACGATAAAGACTGACTAGCACGCAAGTATTAATAGCCACAATAATCATCAGAATAATGCTGTAATAGATAGATTGTTGACCAATGAGAGTAATCGCGATAAGGAAATAACCAACTAATACAACGGTTCTCACATCACGTCTGTCTTGCATCTCAATATACTTGAGTGCGTAGCCAAGAATTAGCAGGTTAAATAAACCATTTAAAATACCAATTTGCGACGTGGCTAAAGCTAAGGTGAGGGCAGAACCAAGTGCTAAGGTTGTCACCAATATTCGAGGCGGTTTTGCGACCTTACCGACAAAAATACCGTAGCGCCATACCAGGCATATTGCGCAAATCGCCATAGTCCAAGGAGTAAACTTATCGTATAAAGGGATAAGTACGGCAACATTGATGATAAGTAGCCAGAGTAAGCTATGCCTTGAGATAATTTCTTGCTGGGAGTTTTTACTCATACAGAAGCCACATTCCGAGTTGGAATAAGGGCAATGGTTTGTTGACACAACACTCGGTGTTGCTCACCTTCTGAAGGGGGGATTTTATGCTGACCAACGGCTAGTCCAAATATCTGTCCACGCTCACTTAACCTGTCGATAGACCAAGTTAACTGACTAATTCTCGTCTCGATATCTGGCGCTCCTAATCTGTCTAAGGTGAGCCAAAGAGGTTGTCCTTGTGGCTGCTGAAACTCTTTACTTAACATGCCTCTGCCTTGGGCAAGCTGTTTCCATGCAACCTGACGTAGAGACTCACCTGGAATGTGCTGTCTAAGCCCTTTAAATTCATCAACACCTGGAATGTGCAAACCTTTGTCTAAGGTATGACTGATATCTTCAGTCTCCATGGCGGTGAGAGAGGCTTTGGACTCTAAAGGGGTAGCAAATACAATCAGTTGGTTGTCTAAATCAATATGGGACCAAGCTCTGCAAAGACCTAATGGGTATCTAGATTCCACTTTTAAGCGACCAGGAGAGACTCGACCCCGTTGGCCATTTTTAAAAGGCACGAGAGAAATAAAGGCTTGATCATCAACTACTTTTATTATGTTTGTTTGGTTATTAGGGTAAGTCAGCAGTACTTCAAACTGGGCCTGTTTGGCCTGCAGTTTAATGGGAAATACTAAAGTCTCTCCTGCGTAGGATTGAGGGGAGTTATTCGAGCTAAGCGTGAGTCCCGCCAAGTTACGGTAACTGTAGATGATGCAGGTATTAAATAGACTCAATAAGAGAAAACTGAGGCCTATTACTAAGTTATTCTGGTAGTTGGTACCAAAAAGAAAAAGCAGCAAGATAAGGCAAGCCCATAACAAACCAAATCCGGTTGGCAAAATAAAGATACTTTTGTGTGCGAGTGTCACCTGTTTTGATGGGGGTAACCTTCTCGATAGCCAGCCGCTCCACCACCGAGAGATTCGACTTGGTTTATTTGAGCTTGCCGCTTTAGTACCTATCATAAAATAGGATTAACAATACTAAGAATTTTTTGTGAAAGCGCAGCTCCCTGTTGTTGGCTACTGCTACGGATCCTATGCTCTGCTACTGCAGCAAAAACAGCTTGTACATCTTCTGGCACCAAATAGTTACGACCATGAAGAAAGGCCCAAGCTTTAGCGGCTTGCAGTAGCGCCTTACTTGCTCTTGGCGATAAGCCATAACCTTCATTTTGACTTCGAGATGAGTCGATTAATGCGAGAACATAATTGAGCAAAGCATCAGAAGCTTTCACTTTTTCAACGGCTTGCTGCAGCTTTGTTAGCTCTAATTGAGTAATACACTGAGGCAATGTTATCACTTGCGGGGACTGGTCATGACCCTTAAGCATATCCAATTCAGCTTCTTTACTGGGATAACCAATAGACAGGCGCATCATAAATCTGTCTAACTGTGATTCAGGGAGCGGAAAAGTACCAGATTGTTCACTGGGGTTTTGCGTTGCTATTACAAAAAATGGGCTGGGTAATGGATGAGTTACTCCATCAACGGTGATCTGATTTTCAGCCATAGCTTCAAGCAGTGCACTTTGTGTTTTTGGGCTGGCGCGATTGATCTCATCAGCTAAAACCATCTGTTTAAAAATCGGACCTGGATGGAAGACAAATTGTGCCTGCTCTTTATCAAAAATAGACACGCCTAGAATATCGGCTGGCAGCATATCACTGGTAAATTGGACTCTTTGGTAGCTCAAGCCAAGGCTCTGAGCAATACCGTGAGATAGGCTTGTTTTCCCCATACCCGGTAGGTCTTCAATTAAAAGATGTCCCTTGGCAAGAATGCAGGTCAGCGCCAGTTTTATCTGTTCAGGCTTTCCAAGTAATACGCGACCAAGTTGTTCGATTATCTCAGATATCGATTGTTTATCCATAAAACTCCCTTTATTGATATCCCGAGCAATTAAGCAGAAGTAACTGTGCTAAAAGGTAATATATTACTATGCGATAAAATATCTGATTGATCCAGTGATACCCATAGCTCAGCCATTTAAGTTTAACGCCACATGTTTAGGAACATAAGCTTAATGTTTTACTTTTTATTGAAATACCAGCCCCATTGTTGGCGAGCGTGGTGATTAATGGGACGACAACAGGGGCAGTTATAAACTTAGATTTAAATAAAAAACCTTGGACTAAATCAATCCCAAGTTGCTTTGCAAGCTCAAAGTGTTCCTCTGTTTCAACACCTTCTAACACAGTGAGTTTATGGCAATCTTTGGCAAAGCGGATCAAGGCTCTCATTAGATGTTGCTGTTCAATATTGTTTGCTTGGTTTAACCAATCGATATCAAACTTTAGCGTATCGACCTGGCTTAGAACTGTAAGTGACAGCATTGAGTGCGGCGCACCAATATCGTCCAAGGCCACTTTAACTTGCTTAGACTTTAGGTGTGAAATAAGTATGGCAGACAGGTTAGCATCGTTAATGCAGGTGTTTTCAATTATCTCAACCGTTAAATTAGGTCTGTGAGATAACAGGTTTAACATATGTTGGCTTTGTTGACCGATGGCATGAGGGTCAAGATTAATAAATAGGGGTAATGTTGAAACTGAGTGCTTGAGTTGAAATAGTTTTGCTTGTATTTCAACTTTTTCAAGCAGTGTTTCTTGACGATGAAGTTGGTCAAAAACAAGGTTGGGAGGCGTGTGTCGGCCATTTATATCTGTAAATCGAGAGAGGGCTTCATAGCCAAATACCGTGGCGTCACAGGTACGTATTAAAGGTTGATACTCAGCGCCCAAGTATAGATTTTCCAGTGAGATCATAGATTGACATAATAATTATATGTTAATAAGAATTATTCACACAATCTTCATACTGTCTAATTTCTTTACATTAAGTGATGCTGAGTGCCTTATTATTCGGCAGTAAGTCGAAAGTATTGCTGATTACGCCCAATTGAGTTGGCTTTGATAGCTATTAATATTCAATAGTTATGGTTGAGCTCTTTTGCTGAAAACAGTTCGGCAGGCTTACCTTGTTTAATCTGATAGATGACACGATAGCTCAATACAGCTTGCACATATTCACGCGTCTCAGAGTAGGGGATAGATTCAATGAACGCTATCGCATCTAGCTCGCCATTCGTTGCCTTTAGCCAGCGTTTAACTCTGTGGGGGCCTGCATTATAAGCCGCTGTAGCTAAAATACGATTATCATCAAATTGCTTCAATAGAGAAGCATAATAGGCACTGCCCAAGCGAATATTAAGGTCATTTTGATACAAACTTCTATGGCCTGTGTATTTTATGCCAGCCCTTTTTGCAGTCTCCTTTGCCGTAGCTGGCATCAACTGCATCAAACCTCTCGCACCGACACCTGAAGTGGCATAGGGGTAAAAAGCACTTTCTCTTCTGGCGATAGCCCTTAATTCATCAATATTGACACTGAGTTTGTTGCTCGATTTTACAAAAGCTTCATTGGCGGCATAGGGGAATCTCAATGTCATATCATTCCAAAGCTTGCCTTGAATGCTTGCTTGAACGCCGAGTGCGTCCCAGCCGTTTGTTAACGCAAATGTGGCATACTCTTTTTGCATCGCTTTATCGTGACGATTAAGCATCAACACCCATTCACTACGCGCATCGATAACTTTATCTATAGCAAGCAGCTCAATGACACGAGCTAACCCTTTGTCTTGATAGAGCTGTTCTCTGAGACTGTTATTACTGACTGTGTCTGCATGTTCTAGCTGATATTCACTTTGAAGCTTATTGGCGGCAGCAAAACCATAGAAATTTCGCCGTTGGCTCAATTGGGTTAATATTTTGTCATCGCTTGCTTTCTGTGAGTTAGAGCGAGATTGCCAGTACTGCCATCTCGGGTTAGCTTGTTTTTTATCACTAAGTAGCGCGAGATAAGTATCTATGCTCTTAGTATCATTCTGCCTTATTGCCCATCTTAACCTAAGCTCAACTAAATCATCACTGTCTAGCATAGGTAGCATAGTATCAACGAACGACTTTAACTTTTCTTCTTGCTTAATGATGGCTCGTTTAACGAAGTATCGACTCAGCTTTCGACCTTGGTAATCGGTGAACCTATCGTTTTTCTGGTATTTTACATAGAGCTTTACTGCTTTATTAAGGTCTTTTCGGGCAAGTTTTCTGAGCCCTGCAGCGATGATATCCCCATAAATATTGGCACTGCCAACAAAGCGTTTAGTATGCCTTAAGCTTCTTGGGTCTTTATACACTGAGAGGAGTAATTTAGCTTCATCTCTATGAGTGGTTACTTTTCTTGATAAGTAGGTCAATAGACCATACTGATTAGCATCGAAGCTAAGTAGCATGCGCGACCAGATTAGCTCTTGAGTCCTCTGTCCCGCTTTTTGCCAAGCATTAAAAAGGGGATCGCACTCTTCGGGTCTTGACTTACCATATAACCATAGCGAAACCGCACCTTTAAATGCTTGATCTTTATCTCCATTAGCCAATTGAGCACGGTAATAGTAGCACTGTAAGACGGTGTTATTGGGTCTGCTGGGGCTAACAATGAGAAAATCATTCCAATGTTTACGAGCGCCTGCTCTCATTAGGTAGCGGTATCTTGCGGTATTAAAAAGAGGGGTGTCCTTAAATTGAGTGATTTCATTTAAGGCATCAACGCCATCGAGTTTAATGATGTCATTTATTTTATAATGGAAATCCAGATATACCGTTAATGGGTAGGTATCAAGCTGACTTCGAAGTTTTTTGTATTTGCTAATCGTGTTCTGTTGGAGGGCTTTGCGGGCGTCGAGATAGTTTTGCTGCTCAGGGGTAAAATCGTTCCCGTGAGCAACGGAAAGGCTTACTAAGGATGAAAGTAAAAGAAATACACTTAGTTTTACGTAAATATTTAAGTGACTAACAATGCCTATTAACTGCTTGTGCATTCCTTTTCCTTTGAATAACTGTATGGTTCTACCTGTTAAAGCCTTAGTTTAACTTCGTCTCCTCAATCCGGAAATCAGACAGGGCCGAATCGAGTAGTTTCTGGTCGATTTTCTTACTAGTATCAACACCTAATTGTTGCATCTGATGTGCTTGTCTGACTAAGTTACCTTTACCGCTAGCAAGTTTCCCCATAGCATTGGTGTAACTTTTTTCAGCACCTTCAATCGCTCTACCGAGCTTTTCCATATCTTCAATATAACCGCAGAGTTTATCGTATATCTTTCCAGCCTGTTTAGCGATACGTTGTGCATTTTGATTTTGATATTCGTATCGCCAGATATTGTTAATTGTTCTTAAGGCAACGAGCAAGTTAGTAGGGCTGACCAACATAATGTTTAGCTCTAACGCATAATTGACCAAGCTTGGGTCGTGCTCTAGAGCAAGTAAAAATGCGGGCTCCAGGGGAATAAACATTAATACGTAATCTAGACTCTTTAATCCGTGTAATTTTTGGTAATCCTTTTGGCTGAGTCCTTTGATATGCCCACGTATGGAGGCAATATGATCTTTTAATGCCTGAGCTCTAATCGTTTCATCATCGCTGTTAAAGTAACGCTCATAGGCGAGCAAGGACATTTTGGCGTCTATGACGACATCTTTATTTTCCGGTAGGTGCACGATAACATCTGGTTTGAATCGTTTACCATCATCATTTTTAAGATCTGCTTGAGTATCATATTCATGACCTTCTCTTAGGCCACTTTCTTGCAATACTCTCTCTAAAATGACCTCTCCCCAATTACCTTGCTGCTTATTATCTCCTTTTAGGGCTTTTGTGAGATTAACTGCATCATGGCTCATCTGCAGGTTAAGTGCTTTTAGTGACTCAAGTTGATGAGAAAAAGCACTCCGTTGAGATTGCTCATTAGTATAGGATTCATGAACTTGTTTCCTAAAGCCCTCTAATTGTTGCTTGAAAGGCGCAAGTACTGAGTCCAAATGATGTGTACTTTGGTTTTTAAGCTTTTCACTTTTTTCGTCAAAAATCTTGTTCGCAAGATTTTCAAATTGAATATTTAATCTCGACTCAGCTTCTTCGAGAACCGATATTTTTTCTTCTAAGGCTTGCTGCTGTGTATCGTATTTAACCGTTAATGTTTGCTGCATCGCATTGGATTTAGACAGCGCTAGTTGAGTTTCCATCAACTTTCTTTGAGCATCTTGCAGTTGTGTCTCACAATGGTTAAGTCTTGCAGAATCTGCTTGTGCTTGGCCTAAAGCACTTAAGTTGTGTTCAAATTTGAGGTGTAGTTGATTAAGGTGGGATTCTTTCTCTGCAAGGAGTGATTCAAGGTGGCTTATTTCATTTTGTAGTGCTTCTGCTGTACGTGACTGCGCTTCAATCAATTGGGCTTTTACATTTTCCCATTTATGCCTCGTTAGGCGTTGATTGATCAAGGCGCCAATAAGGATGGAGAGGAAAGCGACTGCAGATAGGACAATAATTTGAGGAATAGAAAGTGCAAGCTCAATAGGCATGTGCTGGGGATCCTAAGGAATAAATGCGTAGACTCTCACGGGATGGAATGATCTTCAAGTCGTCAGACACGGGAAATGTATAAATGAATAACAGTTAATTATCTGTTCATCGTTGTCGCCGTGAAATATGGTCCTTGTTAAAACAGAAAAGTGATGAAAAAACACTTACCAGGAAAGTTTTTCTGCTTTAAGCCTGTCTTATACTGAGTGCAAGCTAGAACCCATTCGCAGTAGAGGTTTCAATGACATTTATTAAAGGTATATCAAAAAGTGCGCCATGGAAGGTAAAAGAATCTGAAGTCACGCCAGAGTCAGTCTTTAAGGATAGAAGGCGTATTATTCAAGCTATGGGGTTAGGGGCTGTCGGTGCGAGTATCCCAGGCTATGTTCAGGCCGGCATCTTTGATCTTTTTGGCAGTCCCAAAAGCACTACACCCTTTAAGACTATCCCATTAGCATTTCATTCTAACCCCCTATTTAGTCAGCAGGAGGGTGTCACACCCATAGAGAAGGTGATGAGCCATAACAATTTCTATGAGTTTGGTACGGGTAAATCAGATCCCGCTGAAAATGCTCAAGGGTTCAATGTTGACCCATGGAAACTTGTGGTAGATGGAGAGGTTGAGCGTACATTGACCTTAGATTTAGACGACCTGACCAAACTTATTGCTCTTGAAGAGCGTACGTATCGTCTTAGGTGTGTAGAAGCTTGGTCTATGGTGATCCCTTGGGTTGGATTTCCGCTAGCAAGTCTACTTAAAAAAGCAGGCTTAACTGATAAAGCTAAATATGTTGCATTTGAAACCCTCTATGATCCAGAGCAGATGCCTGGTCAGAAAAGTCGCTTAATGGGGGGAGGTATCCATTACCCTTATGTAGAAGGCTTAACTGTTGCTGAAGCGATGAATGATCTGTCGTTCTTATCAGTGGGTTTATACGGGAAAACCTTACCACCACAAAACGGGGCGCCAATCAGGTTAGTGGTGCCGTGGAAATATGGTTTTAAGAGCATAAAGTCAATCGTTAGGATCAGAGTCATGGATAAACAGCCGCCAACCAGTTGGAATCAGTTGGCTTCCCATGAATATGGGTTCTATGCCAATGTTAATCCAAAAGTTGATCACCCTCGTTGGTCCCAAGCCACTGAAAGAAGAATTGGTGAAGGAGGGCTATTTTCAGCTAAGCGAATTGAGACTGAGTTGTTTAATGGTTATGGCGATCAGGTCGCAGAGCTGTATAAAGGGGTGGACCTGCGTAAGTACTTTTAATGTGATTCATTTGTAAAATAATAAAACATCGTAAAAAGCGTGTAGGAGCAAATATGAGGCTATCAGCAAAACATCTTCTTTGGTTAAAAGGCGCTGTCCACTTAACGGCAATATTACCTATTATCCTTCTTATCCTCTCAGTTGTTTCTGGTAGCGCTGGCGGCGACCCTGTCGAGTATATCATCCACTATACGGGGGTTGGTGCTTTGAACACCTTAGTGGTTCTATTAATGCTCTCACCTTTAGCACGATATTTTAAACAGGGGGCTTTAATACAGCTACGCAGACCAATTGGCTTGTATGTTTTTGCTTATGCGAGTTTACATATTCTGGCATTTCTTGCTTTTGACCTGCTGTTTGAGTGGTCATTGTTTCTACAAGAGGTTGTTAAACGGCCCTATATTGTCGTTGGCGCTTTGGGCTACATCATTCTCATAGCTTTGTCTGTGACTTCATTTAAGTTCATTAAAAGAAAGATGGGTAAGCGGTGGCAGCAGCTGCATAATTTTGTTTATCTCGTTGCACTACTTGTTCCTATTCATTTCTATTGGTCCGTTAAATCCGAAGTTATAGAGCCGAGTATCTATTTTGTGATTATGGGGCTGCTTCTTTCATTACGTATACCTAAATCCGATAAAATATTGTCCTCTATATCGAGAATGAAGCTTAAATGGAATAATTCATAAAACCTGTTTAAAACGGGTTTTATGAATATCGCTTAGCGGCAATACACTACTCGATATAACAAGTCACCTCTTAGACTAATTAATTCCAAGTGTTTTTTGACAAATAGTCAATTATCTCTAAAAGTTATATTGGTAGCTGTAATTACTTAAAAGGCTTAAGGGTGCAAAATGGATACTATTATCAGTATGTTTCGTAAAGTAAAAATCTCTAAGCGATTGTACTTTATGCTGGGGTTATCGATTGTTGCCACCATTTTTATGTTCCTATTTGCACTGTTCAATATCGAGAATGTCTTAGTCGATGAGAAAGAGGCAAAGCTTGCGTCTTTAGCTGATGTGGGCGAGAAGGTTATCGCTCAGTATTATGAGAGTGCTCAAAAAGGGTTAATGAGCGAAGAGGAAGCAAAGGCCGGAGCCATTTTAGCGTTAGATACCTTAAGGTACGCAGGTAAAGAGTATTACTGGACAATTGATAGGCAAGGAATAATGGTTCAGCATGCTTTTGCGAAAAAATTAGTGGGTACCAATGTGCTCAACATGAAGGATCCTAACGGAGTAAAACTGTTTGAGGAGATGGTCAAAGGGACTGCTAACAAGGATCTTGCCAGAGTAGAATATATGTGGAATCGACCTAATGCCACAGAGCCTAGCCCCAAAATGAGTGTGGTTAAACGATTTAAACCTTGGGGATGGATTGTCGGTACGGGTATGTATGTTGATGATATTAATCAGCAAAAAACGGCATTTGCTTGGCAATACCTCTTAGTTGTAGCCCTAGTTTGGTTTCCTGTTATATCGATTCTATTTATAATCACTAGTAGTATCTCAACACCCATGAGACAGACGATTTTAGCTCTGGAGAATATTGCAAAGGGAGAAGGCGATCTGACATTACGGTTAGAAGAAGTGGGAAATGATGAGCTCAAAGAGGTGGCGAGCAACTTTAATCTCTTTGTCGTTAAAATACAGACCTTAGTTCAATCGGTCTTTACGTCAGTAAACCATAGTCGTGAACTTGCCACTGGGCTTGCCACTATCTCAACTGAAGCCAATGAGATAACCAGCAACATGCAAGCTGAAACTGAAAGTGTTGCGACTGCAATCAATGAGATGTCGATGGCGGCATCTGAAGTTGCCTCCAATGCGCAGTTAGCTGCCGATAGTGCTGGGAGTGCAGACACTGAAGCCGATAAAACGACGCGTGTAGTTGATAGCGCGGTGCATAAGATTAATGAGTTGTCACAAGAGTTAGAAACGACATCTGAGGTGGCTCAAGGGCTTCAAGTTAGCTCCGGTAAGATAGGTCAAATTTTAGATGTGATAGTCGGTATTGCTGAGCAAACAAACTTACTGGCATTAAATGCGGCCATTGAAGCTGCTCGCGCTGGAGAGGCAGGCAGAGGGTTTGCTGTCGTGGCTGATGAAGTCAGAACACTCGCTAGCCGTACCCAAGAGTCAACACAAGAGATCAATGGGATTATTGATGCGATTCGAGGATCGATCGAGAGTGTCAATGCCTCCGTTGAACGTGCAAAAACTCGATCAAGTCAAACAGTGCAAGAAACTTCCCAAGTTGTTGAAGCCTTAGATGTAATCAAATCTTCTATCGGTCAAATATCAGATATGAATATTCAAATAGCGGCAGCAACAGAGGAGCAAAGTGCGGTAATCGCCGAGCTAAATATGAATGTAACTAGAATCAATGACATCTCTGTGGAAAACCAACAAAAGAGTGTTCAAATTGGTGAAACGAGTGAGCAGATACAACAAGGTTCATCAGAATTAGATGGCTTAGTATCAAGCTTTAAGGTTTAAGTAATCGAGCGTTCGTTATATTAAGCTCAGCATTTAAAGCCAGACATCTACCTTGTCTGGTTTTTTGTTTGTCTCATTATTTGTAATACTTCATCATAGGAGATATTGAACTGTCTGGATAAATTTATCACTTTAGTTTTATAGGTTTGAACAGCTTCCTGTTTCGCTATTATACTTTTCTTTTCTAGGACAAGTTCATTTACAGTATCTTGCAATATCAGCAATCTTCGTAAACTATAATCAAGTGAATCTATGTACTTACTCATCTGTTGCTTGTTTCTAGCCTGAGATAAATCACTGGAGTGCTTCTTTTCAAAGCCATATTCATCAAGTGCATTAAGCGCACTTTGTAGTTCTTCATTTTCAAGCATTGAGGTTCACTTATGATAGGTGGTGGGTAATATTAACCAATAAAAATTATTATAGCTTCATCAGTGATGCACTAAAAGATATTTGCACCTTATATTGATATTAACAGTTAAAGGTTTATTGTAAATATTGTTCCAATAATCACATACAAGTAATTTAATGGTTTGTTTATGGAGTTTATAGATGAAGGACCTATTGCCAGATTTATTTGATCATTATAGTGATGACTTATCATTACTAACCTCTCGTTACACCCACTTTGGCCACCGTAGAATATTTTGGGGGGAGATAGTAACGGTCAAGTGTTTCGAAGATAACTCTAAAGTAAAACAGATACTCAATACTAATGGCAAAGGTAAAGTACTCGTTGTTGATGGCGCAGCTTCAATGGAGCGAGCTCTTCTAGGTGATATGATAGCGCTTTGTGCTGTCGATAACTGTTGGGAAGGGATTGTGATAAATGGTTGTGTCCGTGATGTTGGGGCATTAAAGGAGATGGAAATAGGCGTTTTGGCCTTAGGCACTAACCCTATCAAGACCGTTAAGAAAGATGTGGGCGAGATTAATGTTCCCCTGCAGCTGGATAACATTAATGTAGAGCCGGGCATGATGATATATTGTGATGAAAATGGTATTGGGCTCGCTAAGTCTGCATTAGCGCTCTCTTGCTTGCTATAATTTAAAAATCTTATTCAGATGGAACCTGTTATGAAAATTTTGAAGTGGTTGTTTATCTCATTCTTCCTCTTAATCCTCACGCTGGCACTGTATTTAACGTTAATCTTCGATCCAAATGACTTTAAGCCTCAATTAGTCGAAGAGGTAAAAGGGCAAACAGGTAGAGAGCTAATTATTGATAACGATCTATCTTGGACTTTCTTTCCGAGTTTAGGTATCGAATTATCAGCTATCTCATTGTCTAACCCTGAAGGATTTGATTCAGCCGCTATGGTTGAAGTTCAACACATTGTCGCCGAAGTTAAATTGATGCCACTTTTTAGTCGTGAAGTTGAAATTTCACAATTAAATCTGGATGGGCTAAAACTTCACATCGAAAATCATAAAGACGGCCGTTCAAGCTTTGATGGGCTTCAAGGTAATAAACCCAGTAAAGAGCAAGCAGCCCCTAAAGAGACATCAACTGGCGCTGGCTTAGCGAGCCTCGAGATTGGTGGTGTAGCAATCACCAATACTCAGATAACGTTAACAGATCACAAAGCCGGAACTGAGCAAGTATTTACCTTAGATGAACTTCACTTAGGGCAATTTTCGCTGGGAGAGTTCGCATCACTGGACTATAAATTTTCCGCAAACACGGCCGAAGTCAATGCATTGAGCAAAGGTAAAGGCTTGATTAGAATTGCACCTTCCATGAAACAAGTAGAGCTTAAAGATCTCTCAATTGAGAACAGCATTGCTGGAGAGGGATTGCCTAATAACAAGCTTGATGTCAGCTTTAATGCTCAAGTACTCGTTGATCTTGATGCCCAGCAACTAAGTATGAATCTCGAGCAATTAAAAGCTGCAAACATTGAAGCTAGCTTAGGATTAAAGGTCGAGTATGGAAAAAAGGTTCCTTTTGTTGATCTGGCAGTTGAGCTTGGCGATATTGATTTAGATACCTTGATGCCGAAAGAAGAGAATGAAGCAAGTAAAAGCGTAAACACGGATGATAAAAATCGCCCTGTGAGTGAGCCGGACTTATCTGCGCTGCAATCAGTCGATATGGATTTAGCCCTAACGGCTAAATCGATAAAAGTGTCCAATATGCTCACCGAAAACTGGCAAATGGACCTAGTGTTGAAAGCGGGCGTACTAACGCTTAATAAGCTTAATGCCGATCTCTATGACGGTAAATTACTTGCTTCTGCAACCTTAGATGGTAAACAAGCTACTCCAAGCTACAGGTTTAAAAAGTCTGTAACTGGGGTGAAAATTCGTCAGCTGTTGATTGATGCTGCGGATACTGATCTACTGGCTGGAGCGGCTAATTTTACCGTGGAAGGAAAGGGAAGAAGTTTAATCACTGAAAATTTAAAGAAAAATTTAGCAATGAAAGGTCAATTTGAAGTTGCAGATGGTGCGCTCTATGGCGTCAACATCCCGCAAATGATTAGAGATGCACAAGCAAAATTAAGTGGTGATTTATCTGCGCCTGCATCATCAGAAAAGAAAACTGACTTTACGTCTCTAACCGGTACATTTTCAATGGTTAATGGCGTAGCATCCAATCCAGACTTATTGATGGCTTCACCGTTAATCAGGCTTTCAGGTGCTGGCACGGCTAATATTATTTCTGAAGCACTGGATTATAAACTCAGTACTTCAGTGGTTGGCTCTTTAGAAGGGCAAGGGGGAGGTGAAAGAGACATGTTGTATGGTGTTGAGATCCCCTTTGCTATTACAGGTACCATGTCATCGCCTGAGTTTGCGCTCGATACAGCTGCGTTATTTGATGCTAAGCTCAAGCAGGAAACAGACAAGGTTCAAGATAAACTCAAAGATAGTATTTTGAAGAAGCTAGGTGGATTTTAATGAAAAAGGTGTTTAGTTCTATAGTGTGTGTTTTTACTTTAAGTGCTTGCTCTCAAGGCATGTCTACGAGCGAGGTTAAGCATGAGAGTAGCGGTGATCATACCAAACCTAAAGTACAGCAAATAGAAAAAGCAGATAGAGGTGAGATTACCTTGATTAATCCAGACTCAGCGAAAGTAATCCCAAAAGGGCTCTTTACAGGAGAGTTGCAAGTCTCTTTAGATACCGGGTTCGTGGTAACTTTGCTTATTACAAACACACAAACCTTTGGGGTGCCTGTGCAATACCGCTCGGGCATGACTGCTGATGTAAAGCTTGTTGATCCGCAAGGGAATAAAGTTTGGGCTTGGTCTGATGATATGATGTTTACTCAGGCTATTCGTGATGAGGTTATACCTGCAGATAAAGTGAATCCAGTAAGGTTCAATTTACCTAAAACTGTAGTAGCTCAAGTCAATAAGAAGGGTTATCAACTTATAGCTACCTATAAAGGACATTTAACTGAATCAAAAGGCGTGGCTATGGCAGACGTAACTCTGTCTTTAGATCCATTCCTAAACTGAGCTATAACTTAATGACAGTAGGCCAACATGAACTTCATGTTGGCCTTTTTTATCTTTTATTATCGAATTGATTGACGAGATCTAATTGCCTGCTGCACTGTATTTGTATCCTTTGGCTGCTTATTGCCGTAGCGGAACAACTTTGTTTAAATTGCTCATTCCCATCTGCAAGTTCTTGTGCATTTCCGTATACTTGGTTTATTACTGTAGCCTGCTCCTCTGAAGCGACGGCAATCATTTCGCCATTTGAGACAATGTTTGTAAGGGACTGGCTCACTGAGTTCAGGTTATCCTGTAACATGCGATCCGACTCTACACTTTTTCGTGTTAAGTGGTGACTTTGCTCCATTTTGGAGACTGCTTGAGAGGTTGTTTGACCTAAAGCATCGATGATAGCTTGGATCTCTTGTGCCGATGTTTGGGAACGGTTTGCCAAACTTCTCACTTCATCGGCTACGACAGCAAAACCGCGACCAGCTTCACCTGCACGAGCAGCTTCAATCGCTGCATTTAGAGCAAGTAGGTTGGTTTGCTCTGCTAACGACTCGATAACTTCGAGAACTGAGTTGACCTCGCTACATTGCTGTTCTAATGCTGATATAGATTGTTGTGAGTCAACGAGTAGTTGCGTGATCTCCGCAGTGGTCATTTGACTTGTTTTCAATGCCGATTCAGTTGTGGCTATCTGCTGTACTAACCTAGATATCTCATCTGTCGACTTAGTTGTATTGTGGGCAATATCAGAGACCGCGCTGTTCATCTGCCCGATAGCGACAACTATCTGATCTAAGTTTTCCGTTTGCTCCTCTAATTGCTGCTGGTTACCCATATTTTGTTGGTTATTACTCTCCATCTCCCGGTTGAGAGCTTCTGATGAGTCGTGAACTCGGCCAACAATTGAGAGACTTTCAGCCATTTTCATTCGTAAGCTAAACTCCAGGTGTGAGAGTTCATCTCGATAGCCAGTATAGATTTTCTGACCAAGGTCATTATTTTGCACTTGTGTGCTTAACTTTAAAACGAGCTTGAATCTCTGCTTGAGTTTAATGATTGGATATAAACTGGAAGCCATTGCCATTAAGGTTAAAGGCACTGCATAAGTAAGGCTCAGCTGACTGGCTATAAGCAAGAGGCCAAAGCTGCAGAGGCTACCTAGTAACAGTGTTGTGGTAATGCTGAAGCTGTTTTTTGCTTTTAGTGGTTTACCAGCATTTATCGCTTGGTAGCAAGTATTGGCTCGCTCTTTTAGACCTGACTCTGGTTTAGTTCTTACTGATTGATATTCGACAATCTTACCATTAATGCTAATGGGGCTAACAAATGCATTGACCCAATAAAATCGTCCATCTTTACATCGATTTTTAACTAAGCCCATCCAATTTTGACCACTTTTGATGGTTTGCCACAGATCTTCAAAAGCCGCTTTAGGCATGTCTGGATGCCTAATAACATTATGTGGTTTACTCAAGAGTTCTTGGTTTTCATAACCTGAGACTTGAGTAAAGTCGTCATTTACATGGGTGATCAAACTGTCTAGATCTGTCGTAGATAATATCTTGTATTCGTCAGGGTAGATCAGTTCTACTTCATGAGCATATAGGCTGCTATCCATAATATCCTTTAGCCAAAATGATTATAGTTGATTTGGATGTCAGCGTTTTATATCACAATACTTTTCATAATCAATGCATTATAAACTGCATGTTATATGTTTATTATTGAGTTGTGATCGAGATCTATGGACTGGGAGCAGGGCTTTGTTTGAAAGTGACTTATGATACAGATAGGGGGAAAGGCGTGATGAGTAAGCAAGATAACAACAATACTGATGTTATCTTGCTAAGTGTGTGTCAAGCATGTTTATGCTCTAACATTACTCATATCTACGTAAAGCTGCAGTTGTTGGCCCGGCTGAATATACTTACTTTTTTCAAGAGAGTTCCATCGTACCAGATCGGCTACCTTAACCTTAAACTTGGACGCAATTCTAGCAAGAGAGTCACCAGAACGAACGGTATAACGGACTTTACGTGTTACTGAGTTTTCACTTTTACTTCCAGTCCATATTGCCAATTTTTTACCCACTCTAAGTGAGTCTTTAGGTGCCATATTGTTCCAGCGTGCTAGCTCACTGACTGTGACTTTATGGGTATTAGCAATTTTCCAAAAGGAGTCACCAGACTTAACGGTGTAATCTATTTTTTGATTACCACGACTGACATTTTGTTTGGCTTTTATTCTTTGCTCTAGTGTATGTGTGTATTGAGCTGGATCATTGGCAGATACCGGGATCAACAGATGGCGTCCAGCGATAATTTTATTGCCTTTAATATCGTTAACCGCACGCAAGGCCGATGGCGTCGTATGGTACGCTTGTGCAATACGGCCTAAGCTATCACCAGACTTAATTTTATAGCGCTCCCAGTTTAATCTGTCATTGATTGGGGTGTCAGCGAGTGCAAGACTAAAGTCTGCAACTTTATCAACTGGGAGTACTATATTATGCGGGCCTTCTGGTGAGGTAGCCCAGCGATTATACCCAGGGTTAAGCTGATGAAGTTCAGATGTCGTCATGCCTGCAAAACCAGCAGCTAGGGCTAGGTCTATCTGGCCACCAACATTCACCACTTCGATGTGAGGTGTATTATCGATAGGATTGAGTATGATTCCATATTGATCAGCATGTTGAATGACATCAGCCAAGGCGAGTAACTGTGGAACATACCTTTGGGTTTCTGTTGGTAGCTTAAGTGCCCAAAAATCGGTTGGCTTACCTTTTTTCTTATTGCGCTTTACAGCGTTTAGCACTCGACCTTCGCCGGTATTATAGGCAGCTATTGCATACAACCAGTTACCGTTGGTTTTTTTATAAAGATATTCAAGCATATCAAGTGCTGCGATAGTCGCTGCTGGTACATCTCTGCGACCGTCATACCACCAGTTCATCTCTAAGCCAAAATGTCTGGCCATCGGGGAGGTGAATTGCCATAAGCCAGATGCGGCTCCATGGGAATAGGCAAATGGATCGAATGCACTTTCTACAATAGGTAGGAGAGCCAGTTCAATAGGCAGATCACGCTTCTCTATCTCCTCTACGATGAGATAGAGAAAGGGGGTGGCTCGCTCTGAGATCCTTGCCAAATGTTGAGGGTTTTTTATATACCAATCTCGGTACTGATTTACCAGCTTTTCATCAGGTATATCGAACTCAAGCCCTAGACGGATCCTTTGCCATACATCAGTAATTTCGGCAACCTCTGGAACGGATACAACTTCAGTTTTAGGTTTGGATGCTGGAGGTGCTGGTACTAGGGTTTCTTGTGTTTGCTTATCATCTATATTGCTTGAGTCGAATGACTGGCAGCCTGAAAGCAGGATGATACTTCCTGCTATTACAAGTCTATTTATGCGCATTGAAAAAGAATTCCTTAATTCTGTCCCTCTGTTTGAAAGTCAAAAACGGGGACTTATTTTAGCGCAACATTGTAATCTGTTTTTTAGAAATTGTCTTTCCATTGCCTGAGAAGAGTAAAAACCTGCTGAGGATCTGAGTTATTTGTCCCGAAATGTTGGTTAACTGAAGAGGCTACAGTATCGATATTGCAACGAAGAAAGGGATTAATGTTACGCTCAATGGCTATGCTTGAAGGGATTGTTGCAATTCGTTGTTGCCGCTTATTGAGACAAAGGGAATAATAATCCTGCAAGTTCAGGTTTGATGGCTCAACAGCCAGCGCAAACTTTAAGTTATCTAAGGTATATTCATGTGCGCAATATACTTGGGTATCTGCGGGTAACTGAGAGAGACGTGATAATGACTCATGCATCTGCTCGGCAGTGCCTTCGAAAATTCTGCCACAACCACCACTAAATAATGTATCTCCGCAAAAAAGGTTGCTATCGATTAGATAGCCAATATGACCTAGTGTATGTCCAGGTAGTTGAATGACCTCCGCAGATAAGTTAAATGCCTTAAGCAAAATACTTTTCTGGTTTGATATCGGTTTATTAACGCCGTTAATTCCCTCTTTTTCAGGTCCGTATATCTCGACTGAAGTTTGAGCATGTTCAATAAGTTTAGTCACTCCACCGGTATGGTCATTATGATGATGAGTGATCAAGACCCCCGCTAAGCTCAGATTATTATTGGTTAAATATTCAATGACCGCTTCACCGTCACCAGGGTCGACGACATAGACAGCTTTATTATTTTCACAGGCTATCACCCAGATGTAGTTATCGTTAAATACTGCTAATGGGTTAATGGTCAGTTTTACGCTATCTTTTGTTTGCATAGGTGTTTTAACTCGTCTCTATAACGCAGGAATTAGAGGTAACGCCCATTTATACGGGTATTAGCTAAGCAATGGCTGCAAATAGTTTGCGTGTTTTGCTTATAAGCGTTGTAATAGTTATAAATGATTATACCATCAAGATGTACCACAGTTATAAACGTATTCCAATATCCCAAACATTGCGCTTTGGGGAGTCAGATGTAAGTTTAGGAGCGCTGCTTGTTTGATGAAATGAGTATTTTGGTACCCCAAAGTTGGCCAGATCTACCTAATGGTGAAAGGGTAAAGCGCACTGTAGAGCTTCAGTTAGCCCCTTGGTGGCCTAAGGTATTTGGGTATCACATGTTGAGCTTAGGACCGTTAAGTGCTCAATTAGATATGCCAGGCCTGCCTGTGGGGAGGACGTTTTCCATGTTTGATGGGCAGGGGGCGTCAGTTTGCGCCGATTTCAATGCGCTACCTATTAAAAGTGGCGTGATAGATGCCGTTGTCATGAATATGTTGTTAGAGTTTGAATCGGATCCATACAAGCTATTGAGAGAAACCGATAGGGTACTTATATCTGGCGGCTATCTATTTATCGTTGGTTTTAATCCATTAAGCCCAGCTTTTGTTGGTAAGATATTGCCTCAGTTTCAAAATAAGTTGCCTTGGTGTGGCCGTTTTTTTACTCCATCAAGAGTCAAAGATTGGTTAGGTTTACTTGGCTATCAGGTTGTTGCCGATGAGCGCATTATCCATCACCACCTACTAAGCGAAATAGAAAAGGAGAGTATCTGGCAACATGCCCTTAAGGCATGGTTACCGGGTACAGGCAGCATTTATATTATTGTCGCTCGTAAGCTTGAAACCCCTTTAACGCCAATTTATGGGAAGCAGAAGATGCGTCAGCCTAATTGGACACCAGCGCCCACTGCGGGACGAACGTCTTTAGACAATACCCGGATAAATAAATTTAAGAACTAAATGCGAATAACATTAAAGCAATTATCAATTTTTGAAGCCGTCGCGAGAAGTGGCCAAGTAGCCAGAGCGGCGGAAATGATGAACCTGTCAGCGCCCGCGACCTCAATGGCGTTAGCCGAACTTGAAAAACAGTTAGATGCCAGGTTATTTGAACGTGTTGGCAACCGTTTAAGGCTCAACTCTCAAGGTAGCCTATTGTTACCTTTAGCGACCGAAGCTTTACAGAAGGTTAATCAAATTGAGCACGTTTTCTCATCACCTGAAGCTGAACTGAGTGGCACATTGAATGTGAGTGCAAGCTCGACCATAGGTAACTTTCTGATGGCCAAAAGTGCGGTCGCATTTTGCCAACAACATACTAGCGCTTTAGTGGATCTTGATATTGATAATACTCAAGCTGTGATCAAGTCCGTTTTAGAGTTTCGAAGTGAAATCGGTTTTATTGAAGGCCAGTGCTTAGATAGCCGACTTAAAGTTGAGTCATGGCATAAAGATCGTTTACTTATTTTTTGTCATCCCGCTCATCCACTTGCGGGACAAGTCGTGTCACCTCATGCTATTAGAGGCATGCCTTGGGTAATGCGAGAGGAGGGCTCTGGCACAAGGGACTATTTCATCAGTGCAGCCAATGCGCTGGATATGCAACCTGTTGAGCGCTTTAGTTTCAGCACGCCAGATGCAATTAAGCAAGCGGTTAAGCAAGGTGCCGGTCTGGCTGTTTTATCTGAATTGACGTTAGAGAAGGAGTTAAACCGAAAAGAACTCGCTGTGATTGAAGTGGAAGGTTTAGCTTTAACCAGACAGTTTTATCGCATCCATCACAAGAGCCGCAATCTGACGCCTCTATGTGATGCATTCAATGACTTTTGTATAAAATTTAATAAATTAGAACTAAATGTTGATTAATTAACCGGGATAGCCGCTATCTTCTTGGCTTGGTGAGGCTTCAGCAGCTTCTCGGGCCAAGGTATCACAACGTTCATTCTCAATATGACCTGCATGGCCTTTAACCCAGCGCCAATCGATATCATGAACAGCCGATGCTGCGTCTAAGCGTTTCCATAGGTCGACATTTTTTACGGGCTGTTTGGTCGACGTTAGCCAGCCTTTCTGTTTCCAGCCGTGGATCCATTGGGTGATCCCTTTTCGCATGTATTGACTATCACTGGTTAGTACGATTTTACAAGGCACCTTTAAGGCTTCTAGTGCAATGATTGGCGCAAGTAACTCCATCCGGTTATTTGTCGTCATTGAGAATCCATCAGCCATCTCTTTGGTGTGTGCCTTATACTTCATGACCACACCATAACCACCAGGACCTGGATTTCCAAGACAGGAACCATCGGTATAAATTGCTAATGACTTCATAACACCTCTTGAATAAACCATAAATGGCTTTTTTTAAAATTGAGAAATCCAGTGGTAGTCAATACCGCCATCAACTTGTTACCATATCTAAATTATCGCAAAATTATACCCAAATTAGCTCAAAGAGCGAGGCAGTCTGTGTTTAAACGGATACTTTTCAGCCTTACTTTGAAGATAATGGCTAACCTCTTTAGATGTAGGCTAGCTAAATGTTTAATTAAATGAGTTATCCCTCTTATGAATATAGTCTCCAGCTCAAAACGCCAAATCATTCTTGATACTGAAACAACCGGTATGAACCAAGGCGCAGGTGCGATCTATCTCGGTCATAGGATCATTGAAATTGGTTGCGTTGAAGTGGTTAATCGCCGTCTAACTGGCCGTCATTATCATGAGTATATCAACCCTCAGCAGATTATTGATGAAGAGGCCATTGAAGTTCACGGGATCACCAATGAGTATGTCGCTAATAAACCAAAGTTTGCCGAGGTGGCACAAAGCTTTATAGAGTTTATCGATGGTGCTGAAGTTGTCGCTCATAATGCATCATTCGATGTTAGCTTTATGGATCATGAGTTTTCATTGCTGCAGCCAAGAGGGCCAAAAACTGCTGATATTTGCCCTATTTTAGATACTTTAGAAATTGCAAAGTTTCTTCATCCAGGTCAAAAGAATAACCTTGATGCACTCTGTAAGCGTTACGGCATTGACAATTCACGTCGTGATTTACACGGTGCATTATTAGATGCGGAGATTCTAGCTGATGTTTACCTGATGATGACAGGTGGACAAACGAAATTTAATCTCTCTAGCGATGCTGCCAGTGAAACTGCTGGTGGCATCATTCGTTTAGCGCAAGATCGAGCAAAACTTAAAGTGATCTCAGCATCTGCCGATGAACTAGCTAAGCATGAAGAGAGACTCGACTTAGTTGCAAAGGGTGGGATGTGTGTTTGGCGTGACTAAGTCGGTGTACTGAATCCTCTATTTTTTATTTACTTGGCTTTACGGCCAACCCAAAAAATCATCCACATTGTATTGATACTTTAATTCATTGACTAAGGTTAACGTCATTTTTATGAGTTCAAATTGGTTTGTGTTGAGCAGGAATCTTGTTTGCTGTTTTCTTATCGGTCTCAGTGCACTCGTGAGTAGCACTGCTATAGCAAATGTAGTCTCTTCCAGTGAAGCAAGCGTGCTAAAAAATAGATTTAGAATCGATCATATGGTTGATAGCGTCACGCTCTTTATTCAGAGGCAATATGGTAGCGCGCCAGTCGTCATTGTATTACCCGATGGCAGTAAATGGTATGCGAGTCGCCACCCAGAACAGGTGCAATGGGTTGATGGATTAAGTGGCGATATGGTCACTATTGAAAAGCCAATGCCAGGGCCTTGGCAACTTATAGGTCGAGTAGTAGAGGGCTCAACGATACAGAAGATCTCAAAGCTTGGTATTCGTGTAGAGCCTCTTCCGCAGCCATTATTTCAGGGGGAGCGGGTTAAAGTTACCGCCCACCTGCTTGGAGATGAGCAGCGCCTAAGAATGGCTGGACTGGATTATCTGGTTGAATGGACTGCAAGGTTTATTAGTGAGCACCTTCCTGGAGATGAAAACTTTGCTTCGGGTACTTTGATCGTGGGCTCCTATAAAGATCACGGCGAAGGACTTGATGAGCGACCTGATGATGGTATTTTTACAGGAAAAATTAATCTTAATCAGCCTTGGGGACACTACACATTCCAAGTGAAGGTAAGGAATAATGTATTTACTCGTGAGAGTACGCATAAATTTGTGCTGTCACCCATTCCTATAGAGATTGATGTTATAGAGCCAGAGGATCCCTTAACCGGCCGCTACAAACTCTTTATAAAGGTTAATGAAGAGGTTGTTCAGCTAGCCGATACTCATTTAGATCTAGAGCTCGTAGGACCTGCAGGTCTGCAACTGCCTATTACTCAAAATGGTTTAGCGTTAGCCCAAACAGAAATAGCTCTTCCTGAGGTTTCTGATTTTGGTAGTTACAGAATTAAAGGGGTAGCGGCTTCTACGACAACAAGTGGGCGTGAAATTATTTTATCTTTGCCAGAGAAGTTTTTTAACTTAATTGAACCTCCAAAGCCGCCACCATCAGCTGAAGAGTTAGCGGCCGTAGCAGCAAAGAAAGCGGCTATTGCAGAGAAAAAAGCAAAAGATGATGCAATATTTTGGATCATTACCGTTAATTTGGTTTTGTTGATCTTAGGCACGCTTTTATTACTCATTTGGCGTAAGAGGCGGAACCTAAAAGAGGCTTTAGCGGCAACACAGCAGCGATTAGATCAAGAGAAAGAGAAGGACATTGGGCCGAGTTTGGATGAGATAGATCTCACTATGCCTGAAGATCTGCCCGAAGAGGAAAAGAACTAATCGACTATTTGCATACGCCAACGGCTATTAAGGCATCATATTGCTGCTTTTTTGGCTGATTGGTTTGTCTGTGAAAAATAACTATTGACGGGGCTATCAGGTCTACGTATTATTCACCGCAACTTGATGTGGAGCGGTAGTTCAGTTGGTTAGAATACCGGCCTGTCACGCCGGGGGTCGCGGGTTCGAGTCCCGTCCGCTCCGCCAATCAAGTTACTAAATTTAGTTTAATTGTTAGTGACATAACAGTTAAATGCCGAAAGGCAATAAGTTTAGGAGCGGTAGTTCAGTTGGTTAGAATACCGGCCTGTCACGCCGGGGGTCGCGGGTTCGAGTCCCGTCCGCTCCGCCAAACAACGAAGCCCTTGTCGAAAGACAAGGGCTTTTTTGTATCTGCAATATGTGTAGCCTAGGGCTAGTTGCAAAAATCTTCAATTCGCGCTTTCTCCTTTCAAAGATCTGTTACCTATACTGATAACATTATTGAAAGGATATTCTTATGGTTGAGCAGATCACTGCTATGCTGGGTTTACTCGGCGTTCTGTCATTACTGTGCCAATGGTTAGGTTGGAAGTTACGCCTGCCTGCAATTTTACCGCTACTTTTATGCGGATTAATATTAGGTCCAGGTCTTAATATTCTTAACCCAGATGCAATTTTTGGTGATCTGCTTTTTCCTATCATCTCTTTAGGTGTTGCCATCATTTTGTTTGAAGGGGCTTTAACGCTTAATTTTTCTGAAATAAAAGATCATGGCCGTATGGTGACTAACCTTGTCACGATAGGCACTGTCATTACTTGGGTATGTATCTCGACAGCAACACATTTTCTCATTGGTTTTCAGTGGGAAGTCGCGATGCTATTTGGCGCATTAGTTGTCGTAACTGGCCCAACGGTTATTGTTCCTATGCTAAGAAGTGTGAAACCTAAGTCAGAACTTGCACGGATTTTGCGCTGGGAAGGGATAGTGATAGATCCGATTGGTGCGTTGCTTGCGGTATTAGTTTTTGAATATATAGCCGTTGCGGCAGATCCGACAGAGCATGTTTTGTATGCTTTAGGCTATATGTTAGGTATCGGTTTAGGGCTTGGCGCGATAACAGGTTACCTACTCGGTATCATTATCAAAAGACATCTTCTACCTCATTATTTAAAGAATGCCGGTGTACTCACCATTATGTTAGGTGTGTTTGTGGCTTCGAATCTTTTACAGGAAGAATCAGGCTTATTGACGGTGACTGTAATGGGGATAGTACTTGCGAATATGCGGGGCATTGATATCGCAGATATTATCGAGTTTAAAGAAACGCTTACTGTATTGTTAATCTCTGCACTTTTCATTTTATTGGCTGCACGACTCGATTCCTCTGCATTACTCGATCTTGGCTGGGGAGGGTTTGGCTTGCTCTGTATTGTGATGTTTATTGCTAGACCGCTCAGCGTGTGGGTATGCGGAATAGGTACTTCATTGAGACGTAATGATAAATGGTTTTTAAGCTGGGTGGCGCCAAGAGGCATAGTGGCCGCGGCAGTGTCGTCATTATTTGCAATAAAGCTGGAGAATCTAGGGGTGCAAGGTGCGGGCTTGATTGTGCCATTGGTCTTTTTGATCATCATAGGAACGGTTGTTATCCAAAGTCTAACTGCAGGTGCATGGGCTAGGTTTTTGAATGTTAATGCTGGCTCTGCACAAGGCTTGCTAATATTTGGCGCTTCACATTTTTCTAGAGAATTAGCTAAAGTACTAAGGTCTAAAAATATCACCGTGCAATTAGCCGACAATAACTGGGACAGTATTCGACTAGCAAGAATGGATAATATTCCCGTTTATTTTGGTAACCCGACATCGGAGCATGCTGGGAATTTCCTTGATATGACAGGTATAGGGCGGTTATTAGTATTATCACCTTATAGGCAACTTAACCCTCTGGTCTGTTTTCACTTTCAAGATCTGTTGGGAACTAAAAAAGTCTTTGGCCTTAATAACAATGAGGGGAGCAGTGCAAGGCATCAATTATCTGAAAGCTATCTAGAGAGAATGTGTTTATTTGGTGAGTCAGTTACCTATGCAAAATTAGCCAGTTTAATGTCAAAAGGGGCAGTTATTAAAAGTACCAATATCACCGACAGCTTTAGCTTTGATGATTTTGTTGCACGCTACGGCGAGTGTGCAATGCCGTTAGTCTACTTAGCTAATGGAAAAGTAAATATTTTTACAGGAGACATTGCTAAGTTGGTGAGCGGTATTGAGTTAATAAGTTTATTGCCACTAGAGGCGCAGACATTGGCAAAAGAGCATGATCTTGCTCATCAAGTATCCAGTGAGGCAATGACTAAAGAAGAAGCCTAAAGAGTAGTATTGGCCGAGTGATTAAACTTATCGGGCATTAGCCAGCGTTCCCTCTTTATTAATGACATTAAAAAAGGAGGCTTTCGCCTCCTTTATCTTATCTAAAGCCTGAGCCTATTGGCTTCAATACTGTGCATCAAGGCCATGGTGATTAACCAAGACCTGTACTGCTAAGCAGCTTGTTCGTGCTTTCGACTGCTTACCTCTACAGCTTTTAGCTCATCAGAGTCAAAGTCATCAACATTAATGCTCTTTAGTCGACCGATTTCGGCGCGTTTAAGAAGATCAACTTCGGCATCTGAAAGGATACCCAGAGATACTCCCTCTTCGGCGAGCTTATCTAACCAAATAAAAGGTAAGCGCTTGCCTGCAGCTTTACAGATCTTTTCATGAAGAGGTTCACAAGCAAGAATGTCCTTGAACGTTTGCTCTTGAACACCTACAGGGTTGTTCTCGCAAGGTGTCCAGAATTGGCCTTGACCTAATCGCTCACGGCTAGAACAAGGCGTTTGCATTATCTTTGCGACCTTATGATCTAAGACGTCACTCGGGCGCTTGATAGGGCGTCCAAAGGGAAAGATAACCGCGCGCAATACAAAACCTAACCCCATAGGGAAGTTGTCTAGTAGATCATCAAGTGAGTCCTGTAACTTGTAGAGTGAATCTTCAGCTGCCCACTGTACTAGTGCTAGATCTTCACTTTGTCGACCTTCATCTTGATAGCGTTTTAGCGTCGCTGATGTCAGATAGAGTTGACTGAGTAGATCACCAAGTCTTGCTGAAACTCGCTCTTTACGCTTAAGACCGCCTCCTAGTGTTGCCATCGCAAGATCTGAAAGCAAAGCTAAGTTAGCGCTAAAGCGATTCATATGTTGGTAGTAGCGCTTGGTTTTATCTGAATAAGGGCTATTAGAGAATCGACTCGATGTTAATCCAAGCCAAAAGCTTCGCACTAAGTTACTGGTTGTAAAGCCAATGTGACCAAATAAGGCTGAATCAAAATTACTTAAACCGCGATGATTATCGGTATCAAATGCTGATTCCATCTCTGCTATGACATAGGGATGACAGCGGATGGCACCTTGACCATAGATGATCATAGAACGGGTGAGTATGTTTGCTCCCTCTACAGTAATAGCAATAGGAGCGGCTTGATAACCACGGCCTAGATAGTTATTGGGTCCTAAACAGACACCTTTACCACCATGAATATCCATAGCGTCAATAACACACTTTTGCATTCTGTCGGTAAGGTGAAACTTTACGATTGCAGAGATAACAGAAGGCTTTTCACCTAGGTCGATACCTGTCGTAGTCAAGCTAGTCACAGCATCCATTAAGTAGGCATTACCACCAATTCGCGCCATCGGCTCTTCGATACCTTCAAGCTTACCAATTGGTAATTTAAATTGACGGCGGATCCTTGCATAGGCTCCAGTTGCGACTGCCGCAGTTTTGATACCACCTGCAGAGTTTGATGGTAAGGTAATACCACGTCCAACGGATAAACATTCAACCAGCATACGCCAGCCTTGCCCCGCCATTTCTGGTCCGCCAATAATAAAGCTAAGAGGAACAAAAACTTCGTTACCTTTTGTTGGACCGTTTTGGAACATACAATTAAGCGGAAAATGACGACGACCGGTTTCAACACCCTCTATATCTGTAGGGATAAGCGCACAGGTAATACCCAGCTCCTCTTTATCGCCTAATAGCTTATTAGGATCTCGCAGTTTAAATGCTAGGCCTAAAACAGTAGCTACTGGCGCTAAGGTGATATATCGCTTGTTCCAGGTCAATTTCATCCCGAGAACTTCTTCACCTTCCCATTGACCTTTACATACAATACCAAAGTCAGGTATTGCACCAGCATCACTGCCCGCTTCAGGGCTTGTTAGTGCAAAGCAGGGGACTTCAAGACCTTTAGCAAGTCTAGGCAGGTAATGATCTTGCTGTGCCTCTGTACCATAATGTTGTAGTAATTCACCTGGGCCTAATGAATTAGGTACACCAACAGTCGATGCTAATTCACTACTGACACCGGCAAGCTTTTGCAGTACACGTGATTGAGCGTAGGCTGAATACTCTAGACCGCCGTACTTCTTTTTAATGATCATCGCGAAGAAGCCATGATCTTTAAGGTATTGCCAAATTTCTGGAGGGAGATCACCGAGTTGATGAGACACCTGATGCTGACTAAGCATTTTACAGGCTTCTTCTACGGGTCCATCAAGAAATGCCTGCTCCTCAGCGCTTAATCGCGCGACAGGGTAATTATGCAGCTTTTTCCAGTCTGGGTTTCCTGCAAAAAGATCCGCTTCCCACCAAGTGGTTCCTGCTTCAATCGCTTCTTTTTCAGTAGAAGACATTTCAGGCATGATCCCACGATAAAGCTTTAGTAACGGCTTAGTAATAAAGCTTTTTCTAAATGCATTAATATTGAGTGGCAAAGCAATTGCCAAGAAGATGAGCCACACTAGGGGACTGACAACTTCGAGTACTGAGCCCACCGCTATAACTGCTGCAACGGCGATGCTGGAGCTAAGCAAAGATACTCTCATGTAGGCAAATGTGCCTATGACAAAAAGAAACGCGATTATCCATAGTAGGGTTGTCACTGTCATTCTCCTTAAATGCGACCTAATTTTTGACCTAAAGTCAGTATTTTTTGACGATCATTATCACAATTATAGGTTGTGGTCTGACCTGTGTCGCATAAAATTTAAACCTATGTGAAATTTAATACAAGTATTATTTCAAACAAACGTTTAATAAAATGGATTTAGGTCATAAACTACTTTTCTAATCATATGGTTAAAATTAAGTTAGAATAGATTATCTAACGAGTAGTAATTTAAAAGGTTAAATGAATGTGCGAACTCCTAGCCATGAGTGCTAATGTGCCTACAGATATTGTTTTTAGTTTTACAGGCTTAGCTCAAAGAGGTGGTGTGACAGGACCCCATGTTGATGGTTGGGGGATCACCTTCTATGAGGGTAAAGGGAGCAGAACATTTAAAGATGCCCGTCCAAGCAGTGAATCTCATATTGCTGAACTCATACAAAGTTACCCTATCAAAAGCGAAGTGGTAGTGAGTCACATACGCCAGGCAAATCGTGGCTGTGTATCCTTAGAAAATACGCATCCATTTACCCGTGAACTATGGGGCCGCTATTGGACATATGCCCATAATGGCCAACTCAGCGACTACCAAGAGAAATTTGTCGTCTCTAAATTTCAGCCTGTTGGAGATACCGATAGTGAATTAGCATTTTGTTGGTTGCTTGAGCAGGTTGTGAAGCAGTTTGGCGAGCAAGAGCCAGATAACATTGTAGAGGTTTATCAGTTTATTGCTCAATTAGCGGATGAGGTGAGAGCCTTAGGTGTGTTTAATATGATCCTCACCGACGGGGATAACTTGATGAGCTACTGTAGCAATAACTTGTGTTATATCACTCGAAAAGCCCCATTTGGTGAGGCTAAGCTGATTGATACTGATGTTGTTATTGATTTCAAAAAAGAGACAACCCCTGAAGATATTGTGACCGTAATCGCGACAAGGCCCCTTACAAAAAATGAAAGTTGGCATATCCTAGCTGCCGGAGACTGGAAGCTTTTTCATAAGGGGGAATTGATAATGAGTGAATCTAATGAGGCTAAGGTGCCAGTCTAGTTAATTTGGACTAAGCGCTTGGGTGTGATGAGGAGCTGAATATAAGCTCCTTTTACGTATTGATATAATCGATACACACTCTTTTACGGTTGTATATTGACGGCGGGCTTGAGCTCTTCATGCTTTACGGTTTGTTGAGTAGGCGAAAAATGATAGTTCAGTAGTTTTATATCGAGCTGTTTACTGCCTTTTTCAAAGTGGGTTAAACGTACTGGTAGATAGGCGAGATCGGGTGCCATCCAAAAAAAGGTTTGTCTTTTACTACTGTCTCTGACCACCTCAATCTTGATTGTTTCATAGCTCCCACTGTCAATATTCATCCGCTCTTTACCTATGACTTTAAAATCGTACTCATCGACTTCTCCCTCTTTAACCATGGCATAATGGAAGGCCTTCTTCCCTTCAACCATATCAAGCCTAAATTGTAATTGCGCCATTAATGGGTCATAAAGAATGTCGGTGTATTCAAGTTTTGAGCGTTCATCTTTATAACGACTGTGTACAACTCCTTGCCCTTTTGCAAAAGCAGCTTGCTCTTGAAAACTTGGGCCCGTTCCCTTTCTGTTATGGGTATAACGCATAGGGGTCAATTGTCCACCGTCTAAAGTGAAGTCACTGCGTATATTTCTACGGTCAGATAAGACAAGTAAGCTTACATCGCTATCGAATCGGTAATGGTATAGATTACCTTCAGCTTGTGGTAACTGATAGCGCGCCTTACCCAACTCAATACTGCCATAATTCACTTGGTATTCAGCTGTATGAGGGGTTAGCGGGGTAGGGGTTGCCGCTACCGAAAAGCTAAATAATACAATACTGGTTGCTAACACTAAACGCTTACCTATCGACAATGAATTATCCTTCTTAACTATTTTTCTTGATGGCTATGCTGACGATTTAACTCAATATATGTGAACAACATAAGGTTAATAATAGGCAATCTTATCAACTCATGTATGAGTTAATAAGTGGCTAAAGACATAATGTCAGACACTAAATCTAGGCTTTGGTTCACACAGTACCTGTTTCGTTAAAACGGCAATTGGAGTACTAATGTTGCCATATCAGGCTTCCATTCAAATTCAGAAAGTATGACTTTTCCGCTGTTTACTTCAACACCTTCAAGCCTTAGCAGTTCAGTTTGAGTGTGAAAAGGTTGCGTGTTTTGTTTGAATGAAATTTTTCCTTGGCTATTGATCACTCTGTGCCAAGGTAAGTTTAATGTCTCGGGTGCTAATTTTAATGCTTTAGAGACATAACGGGCACGACCGGGTAAACCAGCTAAGTCGGCGACCTTGCCATAGGAGCTTACGCTCCCTGTTGGGATCATCCCGACAATTAACCAGATTTTCTCCATCGGCGACATCTTTGACGCTGTTGAATTCATAAGGTTACCTGAATAAGGATAAACAAAAAACGTATTAAAATTTGTCGAATTTATAAATTAAAAAGTTATCACAATACAAGGTTAAATATCATATCTTTTTAGCTCATTAGTCGCTAGTAAAACCCATTTTAGGCGCTGTAACTTGATGCATTTGTTGCGTATTACGCATAAAGTTGCAGTCAGATTGTCTGGGTGTAAAAACATGTAAAACACCTTGAACTGGCAAGGTGGCATAGCAATAATGCATTTATTTATACGGTATAGATGATGTTTTACTTTACTAATTTATCTCTTAGACACCTCAGTGTTATATCATTAGCATCTCTTTCATTACTTTCTCATAATGTTCACGCTCAGCCAACACGCCATATAGCAGACCCGCTTAATTTGACCACAAATTTAGGTTTTGGTTTTGATGCCGATGTATTAAAAGTCGGTGGCAGGCTAGGGGGAGAAAGTCAGAGCATATCAGTAAACAGCAATTTCTCAGGTGACAAATGGTCACTTGCATATTTGTATGCGCCTAATGACCCAAAGAGCAATTGGAATATAACTAGCTCTATAAATCGAGGTAAAACTGATACAGAGCAAGGTCGATTTGCACATTATAAATATCAATTAGGTGTCATAAATGAGTTTAAAGGATGGCTAGAAACTGCTGTATTCACTGAGTTCGCAGCCAATTATTTAGAGGTAAAAGACAGTAGCACTCATAATAGTTTGGCTGCTAAAGCTAAGGTGTTAATACTCAAGCCATGGAGTGAGCGCTTGTACAATCAGTTTTCCACAGAGCTTGCGGGGGGGATTGATGGCACTGAACGTATTGAAACAAAAGTCGGCCTTTCATTGGGGTATAGGATTAGCGAGCAGTGGTCATGGGAGCTAGGTTATCAATACCAAAAGGCAAAAATTGATGGTGTGGATGATGAGGAGACAAAGTGGTTACTCGGGTTTAAGTCTCAATTTTAACGCTTCACCTGTTTACGATCTTGTTGTTCACTTGCTTAATACCAATCAGTATAAGAAAGCGATCTACTCAGAGTGCTTTTTTGCAACTAATTCAAGACGAATAGCTGATGGAATGGTTATTCCTTTGTGAAGCTGTTCAACGAAGAAGTAGGCGGCCAAAAACACTCCTGAAGGCGAGTTTTAGCACTTCATATGCTGTGTTAAAGAGCTAGAACATAGAATAACTATGCGCTTCACTCGTTGCTAGCCACATGGATGTGGTGAATGTCATTAATGCAGGAGCATTTAATGACCTTGCCTCTGAAGCGCTAAACTCTCGCTGAGCGATCTCATCTTTATATTGATTGATATAAATACTCAATGGCAAAATAGATTGCAGCCATTGAGTTCTGTCACCGCTCGGTTTAGATAGCCTTAGCCTCATTAGATATCTGCTGACTATTCTTGTTTTGTTGCACACTAAATTTATGGAAGATCACTAACCCTACGGCAGTAACTAGTCCAAATAGACCTATGATGTACCACATCAGATCTGGTCGCTGGGCTTGCTTTGCAACCTCTGAGTAGAGAAAGCCTGATAGCGGCCCAGCCAGTAAGAATCCAATAGCCGATGAAACAAAGTAGTAGCCCATAAACATCGCTTTTTTGTCGTTAGGGGCAAAGCTTGCCACATACTCCTGACTTTTAGGCGAAGCGACCATCTCACCAATTGAAAATACTAATATAGAAGTTAAAACCATCACACCACCCATTATAGCCCCATGAGCAACACCACCAAGTGCAGTTCCAAAGGCAATAATCACAGTGCCTGCGACAAGTACAGGAAGGGCCTGAAATCGCTCAGCGAATCGACTGACAAGCAGTTGCAGTACAACTATTGATAAGAAGTTAAGTCCAATTAAGTATTCAGGGTTAACCTGTCGATATTCATTTGACCATAATGATGCAAAATGCTCTGTTTGTGAGGGGTCTGAAGCTATTGCTGTTAAGCCTTGGCCAATTTCTGCAACGGGTACCATGACCTTGTAGTGAACCAGTTCAAAATAGGCCGCTTGAAGATCTATCTCCTTTAACAGGAGCGCTTGTGATAAACGAGCAAGTTCAGTTTGAAGACTTGGAAGATCGACTGGTGCAAAAAAATTCAATAAGCTTGGGTAGGCCGAGAGCATTGCGATGAGATCTGAAGTATCAACAAAGTCTCTTATATAAATAGGTAGTGTGATAAAAATCTGTTGGTAGACCATCCAAAAGCCAGACAAGATAAGCAAGTAGGTGACGAACGGCTTATTGCCGATGGCAATTTTCTGTTTATACCAAGGTGCTTGCAATGATTTTGTTGCTTTTACATTCCATAAATAGTGAGCGGTAAACCAGCCTAAATAGATTAAGACCGTTGTTTGTCCTGAGATCCATTTAGCACCGTATGACATGAGAATAATGAGTGTGCCAAAGAAGAGCAAAGCAAACCGGACGTTACCTAACACCTCTTGGATATCAGCAAACACCGCTTTTAAAGGTTTCCCTTTTTGTGCGTTTTGATCTGTTGGCTCTTTATAAAAAAGCAGGGCAGGGATGAAGTTAACTGCTATCCAAAATGATGACATGATAAATACCCAATCCCAACTGATCGCACGTACATATCCTGCGATGAAGGGACCAAGAAACCCACCTATATTGACCATCATATAGAAAATGCCAAAACCTAAACCGCGGTTTGTTTCGTCTGTGGTTCGAGCTACTGTGCCTGTCACTACCGGCTTAAAGCAGGCGGCACCTAGCGCTACCCCCATGAAGGCAATGAAAAAGCCTGCAAAAGAGTCGACTTGGCCTAAGATAAAGTAGCTAGGGCACATGATGGCATAGGCGATAAGAAACATTTTCCGATAACCGTATCTGTCAGCTAATGCACCTGTAACAACCGGAAAGAGATAGAGGAAAAATGGGATCATACCTTGTAGCAACCCACGCTCAGAGTCACTAAACCCTAATCCTCCTTGGTGTGTTGGAGAGGTCATATAGAGTGAAGATAGAGTAAAAAAACCATACCAAGCAAGCCGTTCAAATATCTCCATGGTATTGGCGACATAGAAAGTTTTGGAAAGCGGTGTGCGTTGAGCTACTGACATAGTACATCCTGTATATTTTATACGATCCACTTTATACTATCGAGCTAGAGGCATTTTTACAAGTCATGTTAAAATTGGTTAAATAACTGCTGCTAATTTATACATAGGTGTGTTGCCTTTATGAGGCATTCGGTCATAATGACGCCAAATTTTTCCATTATGTGATCTAAAAATGGCAGTACTTGATATTTTAACTATTCCTGATGAGCGACTGAAACGAAAAGCTCGCCCTGTTGAAGATATTGCAGCTGTTCAGAGTTTTATTGATGATCTTCTTGAAACTATGTATCACACTGATGATGGTATTGGTTTAGCTGCAACACAAGTAGGTAGTACTCATTCAATATTGGTGATTGACCTTTCTCCGGATAGAGATCAGCCACAAGTACTGATAAATCCTGAAATAGTTGCAGCTGAAGGTGAGTGCAAAGGTGAGGAAGGGTGTTTATCTATTCCTGGTTACCGTGCAAAAGTTACAAGAAGTGAGAAAGTAAAAGTTGCAGCCCTTGATAGAAATGGCAAGCCCTTTGAAATCGAAACCGATGAGTTTTTAGCCATAGTGCTTCAGCATGAGATGGACCATCTCGATGGGATCGTATTTACCGATCACCTCTCTAAACTAAAACAACAGATTGCACTTAAGAAAGTTAAAAAGCATAGCTAATTACTACAGCTAATTACTACAGCTAAATACTACAGCTGTAGTATCGCTATCTACAGCTGAACTCTACTGAGGGATATTAGCAGGCTTAGCCGACTTTAAATCCTAATGTATTATTTACATAGCTTTGCTTTTCCTCAACTCGGTCCTTGGGTGTATGAGGGAGCGTTAAGCGAATACACAAGCCCGTTTGGTGATGATTTCTAGCACTGACCTCTCCGCCTAATAGGTTCAGGCTTTTTTTGACAATAGCAAGGCCGAGCCCATACCCACCTTGGCTGGAGTGCCTTGCTTCATCCATTCTGGTAAAGGGGTTGAAGATATTTTCTAGTTCAGCACTGGCAATACCTGGACCGTCATCTTCTATCTCGATAATCAGTAACTCACCTTTTGCTCGGCAACTGACCATTACAGTACAACTTTCACCTGCGTATTTAAGTGCGTTTCTTAATACATTGTCTATTGCACGTAAAAGAAAACTTGCATCGGTATTTAATTGGATATCTTGTGATAGTTCATTCCAAACAACCTGTTGTTGGTGAGCTGCTTCAAATTGAATATCCTCCAATACTTTTGCACGGATCTCACTGATCCAAACAGGTTCAATATTCAGTTTAACATAAGCATTGTTAAGCCTACTGTAATCCAAAATACTATCTATGAGCGTAGCCATTTGTTGGTTTTCATTTTCTAAACGGGTAATAAATTTATTCTCTTCATTACCCGGTTGCTTTGATAAGAGGTGCAGCGCTAGCTCCTGCCTTGCTAGTGGGGTTCTCAGTTCGTGAGAGACATCCCTGAGTAAACGTTTCTGGTTTTGCATCGCGTTTTGAACTTGTTCTGCCATATGATCAAATTCAGTGGCTAAATGATAGAACTCAGGTTCATTAACCGAAAAGTGTTGGGCGATCCTAGTATCTAATTGCCCATTAGCAAGCTCTTGGGTTCCCGCTTTAAGGTGTTTTAATGGCGTGATCAAGTAACGGGTTAAGATTGATGTAAAAACCAGTAATACAGCTACCCCTACAAGCAGCCGTATAAGCCATAAGCTTTGTGAAAGTTTCTGAGCAGGATGAAGCTCTTCTCTCAATTGAATGACAAGCGTTAGCGGCCCGTTTGATGGGTAGCTGTTTTGCAGTGGAATGCCGATAAGCGGTTTTCTAACACTGTCTCCCATGGGAAGATCGAGTTGTCTTAAATATTGAAGTTTAAATACAAAGTGAGGATGCAAGGCCGTTTTGGTGATTGATTCTAGGTCCTTATCTAGCACATAAAGCCTAAAATCCTGTTGCTTTTCCCACCTGGAAAGTCCAACTAAATCTTGGTTGTTGACCAATTGTGTTGCTTCAGTGGCAAGCTGATGTAACTGCGTTTGTGTCGATACAGGTAATGTCAGTAATCGATTAATTACAACTCTTTCAATCCCTGTTGCAATCAGTAAAATAGCTAATAAGGATACTGAAAAATAACTAAAAATTTTAAACTGTAATCGAGAAAATAGCCCTGCTAATGGTGTAAGCATAAATTGTCACGGCTCAAAATTGGGAATGAGAATTGTTTTCATTGATTTTATCTTAAACTAAGTTGGTTGCATAGCCTAAAGTTTTAAAAGGGTGATGGACCTCTCTGTGCTTAGATGTAGCGAGTTTGGCTAGCTGAAATAGTCGTGCAGACTCATTATTAAACCGTGCATTTTTGAGTAGAGCTGAGAAACCTTAATGGAAGTTAAAAAATGAAGTTTGTGTTATTAACACATGAAAGAGAGTTGCTACGTACAACTAATACAGGAAGCCTAGCTGTAAAGGCTTATCCTGAGTGGTGTGAGAGGCGAGTTTGGTCAAGAGTTCATCCTGATGAAGCACTAGTCGCTCAGCTGAAAAACCATCAAGCAGCCTTACTGTACCCTAAGCTTGATGGCAGAGGTGAACCTGATATTACCCAATCTGGACAAGGTATAGATCTTGACCAAGGCAACTATATAGATTCACTTCCATATACCTTGATCATTCTGGATGCAACGTGGCAAGAAGCTCGAAAAATGATCAAGCGTAGTCCCTATCTGCAGCTGGCAGATAAGTATGCACTCAATACGGACACCGTTTCCGACTTCACCTTAAGGCGTAATCAGATAGAAGGGGGCCTATGTACGCTCGAATGTATTATAGAAGTGTGTAAAGTAAATGGGTTGCTTGATGAAGCTCATGGGCTAAAGATTGCGTTGACAGAGTTTCAATTAGATTGAGTTTAACCGTTAATATCATACACAATATTTAGAGGCTCTATGAGCCTCAAAGAAATGACTTTATACTGAATAAATTTATAGTGATAGCTATTAATGTATTAAGGTTAAATAGACACAAAAAAAATGACTGATGGCACCGGCAAGCACAAAAAGGTGCCATATAGCGTGGTTATAAGGGAGCCTTTTCCCCACATAGAAGATAACCCCCACACTGTAAAAAATGCCTCCCCATAACAATAGCTGAAAACCTAACTCAGTCATCGATACGATTAAATCGCTCATTACAGTTGCACATAACCATCCCATGAGCAGGTAGAGTGCCACACTGAATTTTTTAAAGCGGTTTATAAATAGGGTTTTAAATAATACACCACCAAACGCAAGAGACCAGATTAATACTAAGATCACATTGGCTTTAAAACCATCCAATGCAATAAGCATTAAGGGGGTATAGGTACCCGCTATTAAAAAATAGATGGCACAGTGATCAGCAACTTTAAGTTTATGTTTCCATTTTGGGGAACTGATCCCGTGATAGAGCGTTGAGCAGCTAAAAAGCAGAATAATACTGCTGCAATAGATGACTACACCAAAGAGTTGGATTGAACTTAGTGAGTCAGCGCCTTTTATGAGAGAAAGGACGAGACCTACAATACCTGCAATGACGCCAAGGGCATGGCTCATGGTATTGGCAAACTCCTCTTTAGGAGAGTAGCTAGCAACTGTTGGGGTGACTGCTGGAGACTGATTGGCGATAGATTCTTCTACTGTCATTAAACTGCTTATGATGAATATTTTAAGGAAGTCTATCAGTAATTGGTTTGCAAAACTAGCTTGAGCGTACATGTGTACGCTTAGTTGATTTGAACCTTCATAAATAACTTGATGAAGACGGGTTTTACTTGCTGACGTTTTTACTCAACAAACGCATATGACTCAGGGGCTGGCAATAAAGTGTTTTGCACTAAAAATGAACTTATTTAGAGATTTATAATCTGACTTGATGTTAAGTTCATATCAGTAAACCTAAACTGATACCAATTACAGCAATGCAAGCGTCACTGTCTGTCTGCTTGCGTAGGTTCGTAAAGCAAGAGTTAGGATAGTTGCTGCTAGCTTAGATAGCTTTAATAACGTTGATAATCAGGGAAGAATGAGTGAGTCAATTTTCGACCAGATCTGTGAGGGATTTAGAAGTGTTGCATGATCAAACACTGATAGACACTAATGTACTCACTCATCGCGAGCCTATCATTGACTTCCCGGTAATTAGTCAGCAGATGCTTGCATCAAATGGACATGTAGCTGACGTACCAAAACTTCTTTTACAAGATAATTTTCGGCGAAATCTAGAATCTACCCATGAAAAGATAAATAAACCTAACAGCCTGTGGAGCATAGTTTTAGTTTTTAGCTTACATTTGCTATTACTTGTTTTATTGGGACAATTATGGAGCCCAAGTCTACTACAAATTCCTGTACGTTCTCCTTATAAGCCTTCAAAGCTCAATGCCTATATGTATTACACCAGCAACGTAAAGAATGAAGCATCGTTAACACAAGCGGCTCATGCAGTAGTCAATATAATCCAAGCTGAAAAGGTAGTATCGAGTCGCCAAACAGAGACAAAGGATACAAGTCGTTCAGCAACTTTATCGCTATCATCAAAAGAGGAAGACAAACTAGCTGCTCAAGTACCTGTGGCGGTAGAAGAAGTAAACACCAATAGTGATGACCAAGCGCTAAAAGCATTGTTTAAAGCGATGGATAATAAAACTGTAGGTATAAACTCAGGTTCATATTATGACTCACCTAGCTACAACGAACTTAAGACAAAAAGTGATAGCTCCATTGCTTATTTTGATAACAAGACTCAAAGGTATCTCACTCGTCAGAATGATCAGCGCCTCGATAATTTAGTTAAGGATAGCGCAGATCAATTTACTCAAATTAAAACCCTGAGTGAGATGGATGGCGAGATGATTATCCTCCAATTACCTGAAGTGGATACATGGAGTGAGGCCAAAACACTGGATAATGCGTTAGACCCCAATAGAGTCGTTAAGCAGGGGGATACTTGTTATAGAATCGTAAAAACACCAAACCCTATCAATCCACATGCTGAAAACTTAGGCTACCCCTTTCGTTGCGATGGTGATTCAGTCGTTGAGTCCTTAAAACGAGCTATAGCAAAAAGAACATATAAAAACGCAAAAAAATAGCGGGATTAGATATGAAAATTATTAATCATAAAAACAAAACTTCATCGATATTTTTCATATTGAAATTGTATGCTTTTGTTTTTAATTTGTTTTATTTAAACTTTTAAGTGATTTTATTTGATTGGGCTGCCTTTACAAAGCACTTGTTAATTTTAGTTGTTTACGATTATACTGCTCACATCTTGTCGGAGTGCCTATTGGCTGAGACCGTTTATTCGGGATCCGTTGAACCTGATCGGGTTAAAACCTGCGAAGGAAACAAGCATGATAATTACAATAAATCGTGTGTACAGCTGCGTGTTTAATATCTGTTTTAGGTGATTACTAAGGCAGATGTTATCGATTTTGAACGATCGGAAACGCCAACCCAATTACGATAAAATGTCATTATTTTACATATAAGAACACTCTTATATGTTGCTAATCAACTCTCCAGGCAAGCAACTTCATTTCAATTAAAAGTGAGATTGCTTATGTCAAACCGCCGTGAAACCCGAGCTCAAGCTCAACAGTTTATTGATACATTAAAACCTCTTCAGCACCCTAATTCTGAGAAAGTTTACCTTACAGGTAGTCGTGACGATATCCGTGTGGGTATGCGCCAAATCTTACAATCCGATACGCTTGTTGGTGGCAGTGAATCAGAGCCTGTTTTTGAGACCAACCCGCCTTTAAAAGTCTATGATTGCGCCGGACCATATTCAGATCCTGATGCAAGCATTAACGTGCGAAATGGCTTAGATAAAGCGAGACAGAACTGGATTTTAGAGCGTGATGATACGCAGCAGTTAGTTGGCGTCAGCTCAGGTTTTACTCAACAGCGTCTTGCCGATGATGGGCTAGATCACCTTAGGTTCGAATCACTACTTCTTCCAAGAAAAGCTAAGTTAGGCCAATGTGTTACCCAGCTTCATTATGCCAGAAAGGGAATAATTACCCCTGAAATGGAATATATCGCCATTAGAGAGAATATGGCGTTATCTGAAGTGACGGATGAGGTTCTTACACAAAAGGCGCCAGGAGAAAGCTTTGGTGCATCGATATCTCAGCCAATAACACCTGAATTTGTTAGAGAAGAGGTCGCCCGAGGGCGCGCCATTATTCCACTTAATATTAACCACCCAGAAGCAGAGCCTATGATTATTGGTCGCAACTTCTTGGTGAAAGTGAACGCTAATATTGGTAATTCGGCAGTCACTTCGTCCATTGAGGAGGAAGTTGAGAAACTAGTGTGGTCTACTCGGTGGGGCGCCGATACCGTGATGGACCTTTCTACAGGTCGTTATATTCATGAAACTCGTGAGTGGATTATTCGAAATTCTCCAGTGCCAATTGGGACAGTACCAATTTACCAAGCGCTTGAGAAAGTCAATGGTGTCGCTGAAGATCTCACTTGGGATGTTTTTAAAGATACCTTGATTGAGCAAGCAGAGCAGGGCGTTGATTACTTTACTATTCATGCTGGCGTATTACTACGATATGTCCCTATGACGGCGAAAAGATTGACTGGCATAGTCTCTCGTGGTGGCTCGATTATGGCTAAGTGGTGTTTATCTCATCATCAAGAAAACTTCCTATATGAGCACTTCAGAGATATCTGTGAAATTTGTGCCGCGTATGATGTGTCTTTATCGTTAGGTGATGGCATGCGACCAGGTTCCATTGCTGATGCAAATGACGAAGCGCAGTTCTCTGAATTAGAGACATTAGGTGAGCTGGTTAAAATTGCTTGGCAGTATGATGTTCAGACAATCATCGAAGGCCCAGGTCATATTCCCATGAACTTAATAAAAGAGAACATGGATAAGCAGCTGGAGGTGTGTGATGAAGCACCTTTTTATACGTTAGGCCCACAAACTACTGATATAGCACCAGGTTATGATCATTTTACCTCTGGGATCGGTGCGGCAATGATTGCCTGGTATGGTTGTGCGATGCTGTGTTACGTGACGCCAAAGGAGCATCTAGGACTTCCAAATAAAGAAGATGTTAAACAGGGGCTTATCGCATATAAGATCGCAGCGCATGCTGGCGACGTTGCAAAAGGACACCCCACAGCTCAGATCCGCGACAATGCGCTATCTAAAGCACGTTTCGAATTTCGCTGGGAAGATCAATATAACCTAGGTTTAGATCCTGAAACAGCAAGAGCTTATCATGATGAGTCGCTACCTCAAGAATCAGCCAAAGTTGCTCATTTTTGCTCTATGTGTGGACCGAAGTTCTGCTCGATGAAGATCAGTCAAGAGGTACGTGAATACGCGGCTACTCAGAAAATTGAGATGCAAAGCAAGGATGCCTTTAAGCTGAAAAACAATGAGGACATTCAATCTGGTATGGCACAGATGTCTGCTGAGTTTAAAGCCAAAGGCGCAGCCCTTTACCATGAAGCGACAGCTGATAAAACATCACTGCCACAAGCCGATAAAGCGCTTGCTGAAGAGGTTGAGGGCTAATACATGACAAGTACATCGTCATTGCCTTCGTCGTCAAAACCTATTGTCTGGACCATTGCTGGTTCAGACAGTGGCGGTGGTGCGGGAATACAAACCGACTTGTTAACCATCAATGATCTCAATTGTCATGCTTGTACCATAGTCACGGCTATCACAGCACAGAGTTCGGTGGCGGTTAACGCAGTCGAACCTGTGTCTGATGGGATGTTTTTGTCTCAGCTTGATACGTTGCTACAAGATATGCCACCTAGTGCGATCAAGATTGGCCTTCTGGCGAGCCAGAGGCAAGTTGCGCTTTTAGCGCGTTGGCTATCAATTGATCTACATGATTATAAAAAGAGAAACACCGTAGAGGTCCCGGTTATTTTAGACCCAGTTATGGTCGCGAGTTGTGGTGATCGCCTTGATGATAGTCAAGCTAATATCGATTTCTCCGCTTTAGCTGGATTGATAACACTGGTGACTCCTAATAGCGCAGAGCTTAGAGAGTTAGCGAGTCAAGAGTTAAGCACGATGGAGGCTTTTCATCATGCGGCTCAAGCATTATCGACGGCGTTAAACTGCAATGTGTTAGCTAAAGGTGGGGATAAAGGGGCCCTGTGGGGAGCTGATACTGCAGAAGACCTCTTTGTTTGCACTCATGCACCAGGGAGCTCAGTACTACACCAAGGGAGAAGTTTTTTACTGACAAGTCCCAGAGTTATATCTGAGAACACCCATGGCACAGGCTGTACCTTAAGTTCAGCCATCGCCTGTGTAATGGCATCTGGATTTGTGCTCCATGATGCTATCGTTGTCGCAAAGGCGTATGTGTCATCAGGCATCAAGCAAAGTTATCAGGTTGGCAAGGGCCCTGGCCCTGTCGCCAAAACCAGTTGGCCTAAAGTACTTGGTGACTTCCCTAAGATATCTAGCTATGACGATGGTCCGTCTTTAGACAAAGACCTTGTTTTTAAATCAATTGATGAACGCCTTGGTCTCTATCCCGTAGTATCTGACCTCTCAATGTTAGAGACCTTGTTACGGGCAGGAGCCAAGACTATTCAACTTAGGATCAAAGATAGCAATGATCCTGCATTGGAGAGCAAGATAGCTAACGCAGTCGCATTAGGTCGCGATCACCAGGCTCGTTTGTTTATCAATGACCATTGGGAGCTTGCACTAAAATACAATGCCTACGGGGTTCACTTAGGGCAAGAGGATCTTTATGAGGCCGATCTAACAAAGATTGCTCAATCGCAAATGGCGTTAGGAATATCGAGTCATAGCTATTTTGAGCTCTTATTAGCGTCTCAAATATCACCTTCCTATATCGCATTAGGGCATATTTTCCCTACGACAACCAAAGTAATGCCATCGGCACCACAAGGGCTCAGTAAACTCTGCCATTATGTCGAGCTTTTCAAAGGCCACTATCCTCTAGTGGCTATTGGTGGTATCGATCAAAGCCGAGTAAAAACGGTAAAGAAAACGGGTGTTGATGATATCGCCATTGTTAGAGCGGTAACAGAAGCCGATGATCCAGCTGCATCATTTCAAGCTTTGGCTCAAGCCTGGGAGGACGCAGATGTCACTGTCTGATGCGGACTTTATGCGCTTTTCAAGGCAAGTACTTCTTCCAGAGGTTGGAGAACGAGGGCAAGTTGCACTATCAAACGCTCATGTCACCGTTATTGGCATGGGTGGATTAGGTCACTTAGTGGCTCAATACCTTGCTGCGGCAGGAGTTGGAACGCTCACGCTAATCGATCATGATAAAATTGAGGTGTCTAACCTCCCAAGGCAACTGCTATATAGCAGCGATGATATTGGTTATTTTAAGGCTGATATAGCTAGAGATAAGCTAACTGTAACTAATCATGCTTGTGCTATAAACGCTGTCACCGTCAAAGCTATCGACTCTAATATCAGGGAGTTATTGGCCAAAACGGATCTGATACTGGACTGTACCGATAACTTCAGTACCCGCCAATTAATCAATACCACGTGTGTTAAACAACAAGTACCACTGATCAGTGCATCAGTGGCTCATTTCAGTGGTCAATTGCTTATTGTTGACCTAAACCAGTCCCCAGAGTCAGGCTGTTATAACTGTCTTTTTCCTGAAGACTCAGTTGTCACACACAACTGTCAAACAACGGGGGTGTTAGGGCCTATGGTTGGTGTTATGGCATCAATGCAATCCTTAGTCGCGATGAACTATCTAATGGGAATTGATGTGCCATTTGGCAAACTACTTCAGTTTGATGGATTGAAAATGTGCTGGCGAGAAATTGGATTAAGTCGGGATCTGTCCTGTGAGAGTTGTCAGTCAAGTATAGCAAATGCCACTCAATGTTAAGGGAAATCAATGAATCTTATCAACAATAACTGTGATGGCGAATTAGAGACTTGCTCAACGGCAATAGCGGTTAGCGTCAATGATAAAAGTGTAACGCTTGTTCGCTCAATAACTGTTCAGTCATTGCTAGAGCAACAAAATATAGCACTTAACTCGGTCGCGGTTGCATGTAATGGCCAGGTGGTTCCTAAATCACAATGGGACAATAGAATGTGTTTGCAGGGTGATAATTTTGAGTTGTTTGCTGTTGTAGCAGGGGGATAGAATGTTAAAGATAGCCGATCATAAATTTAGCTCTAGACTGTTCACTGGAACAGGCAAGTTTAGCGATTCATCAACGATGCTCAGCGCAATTAATCAGTCGGGCTCTGAGCTCGTCACTATGGCGATGAAGCGCCTTGATTTGAAATCCGGTCGTGATGATATCTTGCAGCCACTAAAACAAAGCGGTGTAAAGTTACTGCCAAATACATCAGGTGCAAGAAACGCCAAAGAGGCGGTCTTTGTTGCTCAGTTAGCTAAAGAGGTACTAGGTACCAACTGGGTAAAGCTTGAGATCCATCCCGATCCTAAGTACTTAATGCCTGATCCGATTGAGACATTAGAAGCTGCAAAAATACTGTGTGATGAAGGGTTTATCGTTTTACCTTATATTCATGCAGACCCTGTATTATGCCGGCGCTTAGAGGAAGTTGGCTGCGCAGCGGTTATGCCGTTAGGCAGCCCCATAGGCTCAAATCAGGGACTGGCTACAGAGACCTTTCTCAAGATAATCATTGAGCAAGCAAATATTCCAGTCGTCATTGATGCAGGAATAGGCGCTCCATCTCAGGCCACCTATGCGATGGAGCTTGGTGCTGATGCCGTTTTAGTCAATACTGCCATCGCCAGCAGCCCAGATCCTATCTCGATGGCGTCATGTTTTTCCCAAGCGGTGACAACAGGTCGAGAAGCTTATGTTGCGGGGTTAGGTAAAGTAAGCTCTAAAGCACATGAAACTAGCCCCTTAACCGGCTTTTTAACTATCTAAGCCTATAACAGGTTGAGGAGTGAGAAGATGAGCTTTTTAGCTTATTTACAAACCATCTCTCGTGAAAAACTATCGCTATCTTTATATTCAGCGACCTCTGTAGATGTAGAGAAGGCAATAGATTCACCAGCAGGGGATCTAAACAGTTTACTGGCGCTGCTTTCACCTGCAGCAGAGCCTTACCTAGAGAGTATGGCACAAAAATCGGCGCAATTAACAAAGCAAAGGTTTGGTGCCAATATCGGCATGTATATCCCCCTGTACCTGTCTAATTTATGTGCGAACGAGTGTGATTATTGCGGTTTTAGTATGAGTAACAAACTCAAACGCAAGACCCTAAATAGAGCTGAGTTGGCTGATGAGATGTCAGTGGTTAAATCTCAGGGATATGATTCGATCTTGTTAGTTTCTGGCGAGCATGAAACTAAGGTTGGAATTGATTATTTTAAAAAGGTCGTGCCTCAGGTGAAGGCCGAGTTTAGTTATCTCGCGATGGAGGTGCAGCCTCTAGCCGAAACGGAGTATCAAGAGCTAGTCAACCTTGGTTTAGATGCTGTGATGATCTATCAAGAAACTTACAATCCACATACTTACGCTCAGCACCACACACGTGGAAAGAAAAGTGATTATGCTTATCGCCTCGATACGCCAGAACGTATTGCTAAATCAGGTATTGATAAAATAGGCTTAGGTGTACTTTTAGGACTAGATGATTGGCGATTAGATGCCTTACTACTCGGGCACCACCTTGCCTATCTTGAGTCTAAATATTGGCGAACAAGGTACAGTGTATCATTACCTCGTTTACGGCCTTGTACTGGGGGGATTTCTCCTAAAGTGGAGTTGACGGACAAAGGCCTAGTTCAGCTTATTTGTGCGTTTCGCCTATTCAATCATCAGCTCGATATTAGCCTATCAACAAGGGAGACATCAGAGTTAAGGGATAATCTATTTGGGCTTGGTGTTACAACACTCAGTGCGGGTAGCTCTACTCAGCCGGGAGGGTACGTGAATCCAGATACTGAATTAGATCAGTTTGAAATTAGTGACGAGCGCACGCCAATAGAAGTTTGTGAAGCAATGAAGCTAAGAGGGCTTAACCCTGTTTGGAAAGACTGGGAGTCAGCTTGGGTTTAAAAGCTTTTCGCTAATGCTTTTATAACAGCATATTGTTAAATACCAGCGTGGAAAGGGGAGTTATCTAAAAAATGAGTTCTTTATAAAACAAGGGACTATAAATAGGCTGTACTTTCTTATAACGCTGGTTGATAATTAACCATAACACCAAGAAAATTTTGGAGCTATGGATATGCAAATTCCACCAAGTAATGTATCAGGTCTTGCTGGCTTACAGAGTGCTCAATCTGGTCTGACTCAAGCGACGATTGATATCGCTAAGCCTGCAGATACTAATCTGCAAACCGATGAAGCAAGAGCTGTTGAGCAGCCAGATAAAACTCAGGCTTTAGTTTCAGCCATTGAAGCAGAGCAGCAAGGTGAGGCTGCTGTTGAAGTGCTGGAAGCATCATCTGAAACAATTGGTACAATAATAGATTTAGAGGTGTAGTCACTATGTTAGGCGTAAATGCTTCGCCTGACATTCAAGTTGTGCCAAGCAGCTCGTCGTCGAAGCTTTCCAGCAAGGGAAAAGAGACAAGTGGGAGCGCTGTGCCGACGAAGCAGGCTTCTGTCAATCCACTTGTCAGTCAAGCTATTAACCATGCCTCCAGTCAATCTGTAACTCCCCGTTCGGGCGCATCTACTGAAGTTACTTCGGCTGATAGCACTAATCAGGCACCATTAAGTAGTCACCTCAGTATTAACCACAATGCTGCACTTAAATCGACTGAATCGTTGAATTTACCTTCTCACCTTTCATCCTCCACATCACCAACCAATGGCGTTAATGCCAGTAGCTTAATGAAGGGGTCAACGGGGGGAGAGCCTGTTACTTTCAGCTTAAACTTGGGGCCTTTGACAGTTTCCGGTTTGGTCAATACAGCCCCTTCTCGCACTACAAGTGGCGCTGAGCTAGGCTTAGGTTTAGATAATCCCCAAAATCCTTTTTTTCAAGAGCCATTTGATAATGCAAATCAGCAAAACGGCTTTGACTCTCAAACTCAAACTGCGATAAAAGGACAAGGTGACGTAAAGCCAGATAACCCTGCTAAAGAAGCCAAGCAAACTGAAGATGAGCCCCCTGTTATTTTTACCCATAACCTTAATCCTGTAGATGAAGGTGATGATCAAGATAGCGAAGCGCAAGCAGCCATAGAAAAGCAAATACTTGCAGAGCTTTCAAGCAGAGATTCTGAAGTCAAGGCTCACGAGCAAGCGCATTCTACAGTGGGTGGACATCTTGCTCAAAGTCCGCAATTTACTTACGAGCAGGGGAGCGATGGGCGACGTTATGCTGTCGATGGTGAAGTGCAAATTGATATTGCTACTGTGCCAGGCGATCCCTTAGCGACAGTAAATAAAATGAAACAGGTTTACGCGGCAGCTATGGCACCTACCAATCCCTCAATGGCGGATATACGTGTTGCATCTGAAGCGCTAAAGAAAATGAATGAAGCGAAAGCTCAGCTGGTTGAACAGCGCCAGGAAAAAGCACTCACACCGAGTGAGATGGCCCCCTTAATTGGGGCTGAGAATGCCATTAACGGTGTGGTCTTTCCTGAACCTCATCGGCCGATAGTGTCTGGAGAGGTGAAGGAGAACGGTAGCATTTCACCTCACTTAGTCGATTCGCCCTCTGCAATCGATGATATTGATCAACTCACACCGACTGTAGAGCAAATAAATAAGCAGTTACAACATACAGTACCTACTGATAAACCTGTGCTCAGTACTGTAAGCCTCAGCTTTTCGCCTGAAGTGATTGCACAAAGATATTCAGCCTAAAGCCATCAATAATTGCACTAATATCAACCAGCATACTCAAGTGGTCAACCGAGCGCCTGAAAGGCAAGCTTTAGCACTGCTGGTGCGGTGCCTCAAGCTTAACTCTCGCAGGCGGACATATCTTTATGCTTGCTGATATCACTAAATCCTACTGCTTCGGAGAAACTTGTTTCGGTAGGTACTTCTTGGTTGCTTTCAACTCTGTAAAGTACGGGCCTTTATGCAATTTTTCTGGCCACTTAAGCAGCATCATTGCAAGTACATTTCGGTGCTCACCGAGTGCAAGCGCTGGGTTACCCATAGGCGAAGGTATAAATTGCACCTCTTCATCGAACGCATTAACAATGTGAGCTTGTGTTTTAGCGACGACTGGGTGATTTGATAAACCAGCTAAATGAAAACTGATCCCCACTTCAGCAATAATATCATCAGTGGCATCTTTTAAGATCCTATCAATATTGTTATCGAAATAGCCTAGAATCCATGCGAACTCTTTAGGATCTACATTATGCTGATAATACTCACTTGCGGCAAAAATGAAGTGCGTCATTCCATATAACTTATTACGGTATTGTTTTTTATCTAACTCTTCATCTTTAGTTTCGGGGTAGGTTTTTATAAATGCCTGTTTATATTCATTAATATAATCACCAACACCTATCTGTTTTGCCCAGTAAGCGTAATTGATTAATTGTGCAGCCCATGACTCTATCATTGCAGGATCAGTTAAGCCTGTTTCTAAGTCCGCTTTTTTCAGTGCTGAAATAAGCTTGTCATTACAGGGACCTGTTAGGCCAAACTCATCAATTCTGCTTGAAAATCTAAGTAAGACATCGGTATAAAATAGAAACTCTGGAAAAGGTTTTAGTGCTTTCTTTCTCGCTTTAGCTCTAGGCCCTTTACCAAGTACTGAAATAGCTTTTTTAGCTTCACTCGTTATAAAGCCAGGCTCATCAAGTGAGCAAGCGTAAAAAGCTTGAGACTCTGTTACTGCATAGAGATCGACAAGGGCTGCATTAGCGTATTTCTCATCACCCGTCATTCGATATAATCGGATACCATAATGCCCTTGGATCCTCGGAGGCAATTGATATAGGTGCGCCTCTAGATTCTTTTGTATTCCTGTATAAACATACTCTTTTTGAGCTTGGTCTACCTCTTTAACAGCGCTCACTGCATTAAGGCTGAGTAGCGCAAGTGACAGTGTACTGATCTTGAGAATGTTTTTCCGAATAAGAAAAGTCATCATGTATCCTTTTTATAAGAGAACTGGCGTCAACCGGATCACCGATTAATGCCCTAAGCCTTTGGTCTAATGGTAAAGATTCTTCGTTAATTAGAAGCGTATTGTACACACTGCGCGGGTTTTTACAGCGTTTGGTCATTTTATAAATATAGTTTGCCAGCGAATCCTGCCATAACTCTTGGTAGTAGAGGGGACCTGAGCTGACAAGAGCATAAAAATTATAGGGATAATCTTCTACGTTATCCCACGTCCCGTTAAATGATTTTGTAAATTCCTCGCTTAAATCCTCATAGGGCCTATGGATTGGACTTGAATAAAAGTTAAGCGCAACCTTTGCTCTAAAAACCTTTTGCTGTTTAGAAAATTTGTCCATTAATGATTCACGGCTAGCGTGTTCACGTGGCAATAATATTCCATCAGAGAGATATAAGCTTAGCCAACGCTGGCCAAGCGTACTGGAGTCGATTGTTTCACCTAATGTATTAACCAGATAATAGTGACTACTGCCAGACAGTGAAGTGAGGGCTAAAGCATAAGCTTCAATAACTGATAGCTTATGAGAAAAACGGTTAATTTCCTCTTTTAAATTAAGTTGAACTTGACCAAATTGCCTACCTAAAACGGGTGACTTTAGCGTGTAGCTTCGGGACTGTTTAGCCTGCTTTATATAAATATCTCCGAGTAATCGGCCGTTTAGCCAGACTCTATGGGTGCTGCTCGAGATGTGCTCAAACTTAAAGCCTAAAGTTTGTGCCCTTAGTTCAATTTGCGCTTGTAAGGTAGCAATATCGGTCTTTGCTATCGGTGTCTTAGCTGAGTTTGCAAGCTGCTGACCAAATTGCCAAGGAGGCGTGGCTATCAAAGAGGTTTGTGTTTGTAAAAACTGCTTAACCAATGCTGTTGAGGAGAGTAGCTGATCCTTTAGGGCAAAGCTTGAGTAGTCATCAAAGCCACTTTGTAAGGCTTGTTGATTTTTGAGTTGTTTTACTCGCTGTAGAGCCCCACGATTTTTCTGTGCGGCTCGCCCTTGATAAGCTTGCCATACCAGTTTTTGGCATACGGGATCATTTTGAAGAATGAGATAATTAGCAATATTGATATTGAAGTTGTCTTGTTCGGCAGCTTGGTTAGTGCCGGCATCACTTACATTAGCTAGTTGGCAGTTGTTTGAGTGAAATGTTAAGGCCAGTTGCTGATCTCTAAGCCCTTTTTTGATACTAGCTTGAGCAGTATGCAGTCGTGACTTCTCCTTAATCGCAAGGTGAGTGGTTTGAATATACTTCAACCTAGTTGCAAGTAGAGTCAGTTCCTGATCAGCGTCGTCATGATTTTCTACCCCTGCAATCAGTTCAGTAAGCCAAGGTGAATTAATGGTTTCAGCCATTAAATCAGCTAAGTGAAGTTGACACTGAAGTAAGTGTTCTTGATAAAGGGCTGGTAGTGGGTATTTTTTATAATATGCCAGCCTATCTTTGATGTTGAATAGACTTAATAAAGACGCTTCGAATGTATCGGCTTTAACACGTTCATTGCTAACTTCTTCAGGCAGAGTTTGGCTGTACGTAGACGCAAGGTTGTTTTTAAACACGGGAGCTTGCAACTGCAGGCATTGCTCAATCAGCAAAGGAAGAGGAGAGGCGGCAAAAGCCGCCGAACTTGAAAAAGTGAGACTAAAGCTGAGCGCTATGAGAAAAATGCTTTTTCGCATATTCAACACGCTCATCCACAGACATATTATGGTTACCTAAGCTATCAACATGGTCAAGATAGGGAAGAATTCCACGGCCGTTAGCTATTTGAATAGCCAAACCTGGACGGGCATTGAGTTCAAGTAAAAGGGGACCTTTTACTTTATCTAGCACCATGTCAGTTCCTAAGTATCCCATTTCACTCATTTCATAAGCTTTAGATGCTGTATGAAGTAAGAAATCCCATTGAGGAACTTGAATGTCAATCAACACTTTATTGGTGTCTGGGTGAACATCAACAGGGGTATCAAACTGAACTGCGTGTAATCCTTTACCTGAGCCGATATCAACGCCAACACCAACTGCACCTTGGTGTAGGTTTGCCTTACCATCAGAGGCCGCAGTAGAGAGTCTTAGCATTCCCATTACTGGGAAACCTTTATAAACAATCAGGCGAATATCGGGTACACCTTCATAGGAATAGCCATCAAAGACAGGATCAAATTGAATGAGTCCTTCAACAATAGCTACATCCTGATTACCACCTAATGAAAAAAGACCACTTAGCACATTGGAAACATGTCTGTAGACATCAGATGGAGTGACCTCTTGTCCGTTGGGCTTATAGTAACGGCCAGCTTCAACTTTGGTGATCACTAAGATCCCTTTACCACCAGAGCCCTTTGATGGCTTAATGACAAAGCCATCTTCATTCGCTACCATTTCTGGTATCTCTTCAATCTCGTGTTGTTCTCGAACGACACCGATCAGAGCTGGCACTGCAATATCATTGGCTAATGCCAGTTGCTTAGTGGTTAACTTATCATCGACCCGCTTATAAAACTTCCTTGGATTATAGCGGCCGATATAGTCAATATTACGTTTATTCATACACAGCACACCATTGTTGCGCAGTGCAGAAGGCTTAGCGAAGGAGAGTCTCATCATTACTCTCCAGCCAAAGGTTTGAATCGTCTAAGCTCTAATAAACGGTAGCCAGTATATTGGCCTAGTAAAAGCACGACAGCTAAAATCACTAAATGGATGCCTAGGAAGTTAAATACCCAATGTTGAACCCAGCTTGCGCTCATCGCTAAATAGGCGAGTGTTGCGACGAATAGACTACCACCACCTTGTAATACAACCTCTTTAGGGCCTTCCTCTTCCCAAAGAATTGACATTCTTTCGATGGTCCATGCAAGGATGATCATAGGGAAGAAAGTGATCGTTAAGCCTTCACTCAAGCCAAATTTGTAGGAGAGTAGCGTGAATAAGCCTATGATGCCAATTACCACAATAATGACTGCCGATATTCGTGATATGAGCAATAAGTTAAGATCTGAGAGGTAAGCGCGGATCATCAAACCACAGGCAACGATTAGGATAAACCCAATCAAGCCAGTCAGCAGGGTAGTTTGTATAAAAGCCAATGCTATTAATACCGGCATAAAGGTACCTGAGGTTTTTAAGCCCACGATAACCCTTAAAAATACCACCATTAATACGCCAATCGGAATTAACAAGATCCCCTTAAAAAGTGACTGCTCTTCAAGAGGAAGCTGATAGAGAGAGAAATCCAATGTGCCTTGATTTTTCATAACATCAAGAGAGGTCGCTAATGCAGAGCGAGTATCTTGCAGCATTGAAAAATTAACTTGAGAGTTAATGCCACCAATAACATCTAAAGTTGATTTACCTGAGCGATCCCATAAAAGTAAGTTATCTGGTCGGCCTTGGCTACCGTCTGCTGGATTAAATAGATGCCATTCCCCTTCATTATAAACTTCCACAAAAGTCGTTAACTGCTGTCTACGGCGTTGATCTTCTAGATATAGCGCGCTAACTTCTTGGGCAGGTATTCCCTTATTATTGAGCATACGCACAAAGAGTCTTGCCGCCGAATTTGTGCTCAATAGTAGCTCTATGTTCTGGCTACGCTCTTCGGCATTAAGTGCTTTGTTTAATTGCTGAGCAAATGAAAGATTTGTCGCGCTTTTAGCCCAAACCTCTGCAATAGCTTGCTCTGCTGCAACTTTTTCAGCTGCTGGCCAGATATAAGGGGCGGCTGCTATAGGCGACTCGTCAGCTTCAATAGTCGTAATACCAGTAGGGATCAAGGTTACCTTGTAATAGAGGTCTTGCTGCCCTTGAGCCTGACGTACAGACCATATAGCGCGACGATTTTGTGGGTCATCTGAAATAGTTAGCCCATAACCTGGTGATGTCGCATTTTCGACTAACACCTCAAAAGCAGGATCGTTGGGTAGTGCGAAAGAGACCTCTGTCGGCTCGCCTGTTCCTTGGAATCTGACTTTTGCATCAACGGCCCAAGATTGTACTTGCTTGCCTGGTAAGAAAGGAACTTTGTGTTCTATTCCACGGTAAACACTAGCTGCTATACCTGAAATAAAGAGTAGGGCAACCAATATGTAAAAAGGCTTCTTAGAATGCATTAACTAAATTTCCTATTTTTTTTCGACTGTTGGAGTCGATTTTTTTCCATGGATAAACGTTTGTCCAACATCGACAACTGCAATGTCTTGCATAAACTTACGACCTAACAATAACGGAAAGTCGAGGTGGCTTCGGTCAACAAGGTTGAGGTCTGTTTCGGCCTTATATTTACCTATCTGTAGGTGTGCATGTATGACAGGTCGACGATCACTCTTTTCATCAGCATCTTGTTTAATACGTACAAAGCGCTCAACTTTAGACTCAAATGTTTCAGCAGGGGCTTTTTCACCTTGGGTGAAGACGTCAAAACGTACCCATTGTTTACCATCACGTTCAAACAAAATAATGTTGCGAGCATCTAAAGACGATGATTCTGCGCCAGTATCGATACGTGTTTTAAAGCTAGATTTTATCTCTTCGATAAACACATGCTCTGTTGCACCGAGTATTATCTTTCCGCCTAATGGTGAAGGAGGGCAATCAAGCGCTACAGGGATGGGTTGTTCTTCTGGTTTTAGTTCAAGTGTTGCAAGTTGAGCTTTTAAATCGGTAAGTTGGGCTGATAGTTCATTAAAGCTAGCATTCTGAGCTCGCTTATTTTCATCTATAGCAGTGAGGAGGCTCGCTTGCTGATTATTTAGGCCTGTTTCAAGTGCTGCTGCATCAATTGGCTGGGGTAAATCTTCAGTTTTTGTCGTTGTTGCGCAACCTGCTACTGTAAGAATTGCAGCGACACAAAATATCTGCTTAAACATAGTGCTTCCCATTACTATTTTATTTATATCTCGTTCATCTCTAACACTGAGTTTGTAGATGAACGATCGTTAAATTTAAACTAAATCTTTATTTGGCTGGTTTTTGGTTGCGATAAATGTCGCACGTTTAGGTGCTGGATAACCTTCGACCGTCAAATCAATATTGCTAGGATCAAGGTAGTCAACTAAAGACTCATTTGGCATCCAATCCGTACTGCGTTGCTCAGCCAATGACGTTACGTCAACATCGACACAGCGTACATCGATAAAGTCAGCTTTTTTCAACCAAGCCTCTAGCGCAGCCGCAGATGGAAGAAACCATACATTATTCATCTTGCCATATCTATCTCCAGGGACAAGAACAGTATTTTCATCACCATCAATGACTAATGTTTCTAAAACTAGTTCACCACCTGTTCGCAATTGATCTCTAAGCTGTAACAAATGATCAATAGGTGATCTTCTATGGTAAAGAACACCCATAGAAAACACTGTATCAAAAGCATCTAATGGAGGTAGCTCTTCGATGCCCAGTGGTAGCAAATGTACAGGGTGTTGATCGCCTGCAATACGTTTTATTGCTTCAAATTGACACAAAAATAGCGTGCTAGGGTCGATACCTACAACATGTTTTGCCCCCTCGCCGAGCATTCGCCACATGTGGTAACCGCTCCCGCAGCCAACATCTAACACAGTACGATTGGCTAAAGGTGATAGGTGAGGTAAAACTCGTTCCCACTTCCAATCTGAACGCCATTCAGTATCGATGTCGATACCGTGAACAGAAAAAGGGCCTTTTCTCCATGGCATAAAAATACGAAGTAGATTTTCTAACTTCTCTTTTTCTCCAGCAGTTAACTGAGACCCAGAGCCAATTGTGACACTGTTTGTTAGCTCAAGTGTATCAGGCGTTGGGTAGTGTAATTTGTTAAGCACTTTTTCCCATTTAGGTAAGCTGCCATGTTTGTGCTCACGTTGCCACTGGCCAAGAATGGCTGGTAAAGTTTCAAGCCAATGCTGTAAGCTTGAATCAGCAATCTGTTTGTAAAAAGAGCTGAAGCTAATCAATGTATTTATCACCTTTTAATACGACTAATAAGTCGGGATATATTGTTTAAATTACTTAATTGCAACCATTGAAGCAAAGTTAAAGCACTGAAACCATATGTTAAAGTGTTTAAAGCCGTGATGATTAAGACGCTGCTCATGTTGAGATAAGGTATCTGGCTTCATGACATGCTCTAATGAACTTCGCTTTTGGCTAATTTCAAGTTCGCTGTATCCATTAGCTCGCTTAAAGTCTAGATGAAGGTCATATAAAAGGGTCTGAATATCATCATCTTCAAAGTTTAGTTTCTCAGATAATACCAAAATCCCACCAGGGTTCAGGCCTTTATAGATTTTAGCTAACAACTCGTCTCTATCATTGGGGGCTAGGAACTGCATGGTAAAATTGAGTATTACCATAGATGCATTTTCTATTTTAATATCTCTGATGTCGCCACATATAAGGTCAACGGGAGTGTCACTGACATAAGCGGTTAGGTTTTCGCTACAACGTTCAATCATAGATTGACTGTTGTCTACTGCAATAATTCGACAGTTTCTATTTTTAATATGACGCCTAACACTTAACGTTGCTGCACCGAGTGAGCAACCTAAGTCATAGATATGGCTATCTTGAGTGACAAATTTATTCGCAAAATCACCCAGAGTATTGATGATTTGACCATAACCAGGCACTGACCGCTTGATCATGTCACTAAATACACCGGCAACCTTTTCGTCAAACTGAAAGTCACTGATGTTTTCGCATGCCGTAGCATATATATTGTCTTGGGATGATTTCATAAGATATATGTGTGTAAATTCAACACTCCATTCTATCTAATGATGTACTCATGCAGCAAGTCTAGTACTGGATATTTATCGTAAAGTTTTGTCTAATAGCGTTTGTATAACAAGCCTTTTACACTCGTATATCTTTTTGGGTATTGCTCTTGAAATTAATGATTAACCTGTTTGCAGCCATATTACTTGCTCTCCCTTCAATGCTCATTTGGGCGCAAGAAAGTGAGCCTCTCGTTATTGTGATGGGAGAAGATAGTTACCCATATCAATATGTCGATGACATGGGGGAAGCCCGGGGCCTGTTAGTTGATACATGGAAGGCTTGGTCAATGCAGGTAGAAACCCCCGTTGTTTTTGTCTCCCGTCATTGGAATGACTCACTGAAGCAGCTCTCGTTAGGACATGCTGATCTTCATATCGGTATGGCTAAAACTGCGAGTCGCAGTAATGATTTTTTATTTGCGGATCAAATTTCATCCGTCAATACCTATCTTTATTTACATCGCGATCTACAGCAAATAAATAATTTTTCAGAAATTAGCCCCTATCAAGTTGGGATAGTTTCAGGTTCATCCCATGAAACCGAACTGTTAGCGCAAAGCCCCTCTATGATTTTTAAGCGTTATTTAAATAGAGATAAACTATTACAGGGAGTCATCAAGGGAGAGGTAAAAATATTTGCAGGAATGGAGGGTTACCTCAGAGACCACCAACTTAATAAGCAGATAATCGATCAGTTTCCTCTTTCTAACAGGCTGTTAATCAAACAGGTCCCGATTAGACCAGCAATTAACTTAACTAATAAAGCATTGCTCGATAAAGTCAATAATGGTTTTGCCATGCTAGAGTCTGCAATATTTACTGAGATAGAACAGCGCTGGACAGGTATAGATCAGAGCCAAGTTGGCATATCGATTGCCACCGCGATGAATTTAGAACCTTATGTCTCTTTTGGAGGAGATAAGCAACCTCATGGTTTATATGTAGATATATGGCGTTTGTGGTCAGAAAAGACAGGTATTCCGATCTCATTTATTACCAGTGAGTTTAATGAATCAGTCGATAACGTGCTCGCAGGGCGTGCAAGTGTTCATATTGGCTACCCAGAAAGCGACGAGTTTAAAACAGGCCTATTAAGAAGCCAGCTGTTATATAAGGTAAAGAGTCGACTTCATAGTTTTGGTCAACCAATTGTTGATTTAGATAGTATCAAGGGCACTCGGGTTGGTGCTGTACCCACTGCGCCATACCTGTCTGAGCTTAAACAAGCTTTACCTGATGTAGAGCTCAAACTATACGACTCTGTAGCGGCAATGATTGTAGCGGCTAAAGAGGGGCATATTAGTAGTTTTGTTGCCGCATCATCCTGGACCCATCACTATCTTGTGTTAAATGATGCTTGGTCAGATTTCTACCCCTACTCGGATATCGAGTTTGTCACTGATATCTATGTACTCACGCACCTGAACAATACAGGTTTGGCTAAAAGGGTCAAAGCTGGCTTTGAGCTTATCGATAATTCAGCGTTAGTTGAGCTTGAAAAAAAATGGATTATCAACAGTCAAGACCGTATCTATGACAATCAACAATCTCCGTTGCCTCTCACAATAAAACAGCAGGATTATCTCTCTGAACTCGATACTATAAAAGTGGGTTACCTTAAAGACTGGAAGCCGATGGAGTATACAGACCGTAATGGTGACTTTGCAGGCATCAATAGTGAAGTGGCTTCATTATTCTCCGACTCTCTTGGGTTAAATATTGAACCTATAGTGTTTAATGAGTGGCAATCGTTAATCAATGCCCTAATAAAGGGAGACGTAGACATTGCTGGTAGTGTTGCAAAAACTGCTGAAAGGGGGAAAAAGTTACTTTTTAGTGAACCATACTGGCCGTCACCTTGGGCACTTGCGACGCCTATTGATAGAGAAGTCATTTTTAATCTGCATGAGTTAGCTGGTCAAAGGCTGGCTATCATCGAAGGATACCAACTGCTTAATAATATAATGGCGGCAGATTATGGTATCGAATTTGTCTTGGTAGCAGATGCAAAAGCTGGATTAAAGTCGGTAGCGGAAGGTAAAGCAGATGCGTTTGTCGATAAAGCCATAAACATGGCTACCTCACTTAAGCATGGTGATTACTCACAAATTAAAATGTCTGTATTGGCGGACTTTTCGGCGCAACATAGTCACTTCGGTGTACACCCTAAATTGGCACAGCTTGTTCCGTTAATGAATATTGCGATAAAACAACTCAATCAAAATAAACGTGAATCTATCTATCAAAACTGGTTAGCCCCCGCAGCGGATAACGGCCATAGCCAACTTTTTAAGTGGTGTTTAGCGACATTAGGAGCCTTAGGGTTATTACTCGTCACACTTGGAGCGGCTAACTATTTTATTATTAAAGAGAAGCGTAAAAACAGACAACTTGAAGCTAAGCTTGAGAAAATGAGCAATTATGACCAACTTACAGGGTACCCAAATCGTGCGCTTTTAGATGACAGGCTAGCTCAATCCATATTACTTCATAGTCGTGAACAAGCGTTATTTAGTGTGTTGTTTATTGATATTGGTGGTCTTAAAGCCGTGAATAAATCTGCCAGTCATAAGGTGGGCGACCAGTTATTAGTGATGGTCGCTAATGAGCTTGAATCTTGTTTAAGACGATCGGATACTTTAGCCAGATTTGGAAGTAATGAGTTTGTGGTTATTTTAAATAAGACTAAGGATCTCGATCTTGTTTGTCAGGTTGCAGACACCATTATCAGTCAGCTTTCAAAGACATTTGAGTATGAAGAGTTGCGTTTGAATGTCGATACGAGTATTGGCATTGCAATGTTTCCTGCTGATGGCGACAATGCAGTTGACCTTGTTAAATCAGCTGATAAATTAATGTATCGAGCCAAACAAAGTGGTGGAAATTGCTACAAATCAGCTTGATAATGGCATCAGAGATGGTGCAAAACGATAAATTTAGAAAAAAAGTGATTGATCCTTGGCCGACTAGTGGTTAAGTGGTTTTGTAATCGGCAATATTTCACTATAATGCCGCTTTTGTGTTGATTAAAATATTCCTCAGCCATAGGTTTGCGGATTAAAGGAAAGAGTTAGATGCGCAGTCAATATTGTGGAGACGTTAATAAGTCTCACGTTGGACAAGAAGTAACCCTAGTGGGTTGGGTAAATCGTAGCCGTGATCTTGGTGGGGTTGTTTTTCTCGATCTTAGAGACAGGGAAGGTATCATTCAGGTCGTTTATGATCCTGATTTACCTGAAGTGTTTGACGTTGCAAGTACGCTGCGTAGCGAGTTTTGTGTGCAAGTTAAAGGTCTTGTACGTGCGCGCCCTGATAGCCAAATCAATGATCAGATGCGTACTGGTGAGATTGAAGTTTTAGGTACAGGACTTACCATTCTTAATAGCTCTGCGCCTCTACCGATCAACATGGATAAAAACCAACATAACACTGAAGAGCAGCGCTTAAAGTATCGCTACTTAGATCTTCGACGTCCTGAGATGGCTGACCGAATCGTTTTCCGCTCAAAAGTGACCAGTGCCGTACGTCGATTCTTAGATGGCAATGGTTTCCTTGACATTGAAACCCCAATTTTGACCAAAGCAACGCCTGAAGGGGCGCGTGATTATCTTGTACCGAGCCGTACTTACAAAGGTCAATTTTTTGCACTACCGCAATCTCCTCAGTTGTTTAAGCAACTATTAATGATGTCTGGTTTCGACCGTTACTACCAGATCGTTAAGTGTTTCCGCGATGAAGACTTACGAGCAGACCGTCAACCTGAATTCACTCAAATTGATATCGAAACCTCTTTTATGTCATCTTCGCAGGTGATGGCTAAAACTGAAGAGATGACACGTGGTCTGTTTAAAGAGCTATTGAATGTAGATCTTGGTGAATTCCCTAAGATGACCTTCGAAGAAGCGATTCGTCGTTTTGGTTCTGATAAGCCTGATCTACGTAATCCACTTGAACTGATTGACGTCGCTGACTTGTTGGCAGATGTGGAGTTCAAAGTTTTTCAGGGACCAGCGACAGATCCAGAAGGACGTGTCGCAGTACTTTGTATCCCTGGTGGCGCAAAACTGTCACGTAAGCAATTAGATGAGTACGCTAAGTACGCGACAATCTATGGTGCAAAAGGCTTAGCATGGATGAAGGTGAATGATCGAGCTAAAGGCCTGGAAGGTATACAGTCTCCAGTACTGAAGTTCCTTAACGAAGACGTAGTTAACGGTCTACTTGAGCGCACAGATGCAAAAGATGGCGATCTAATACTATTTGGTGCAGATAAAGCTAACGTTGTTGCTGAAGCGATGGGCGCATTACGCTTAAAAGCGGGTGAAGACTTTGAATTGCTACAAGGCGAATGGAAACCGCTTTGGGTTGTTGATTTCCCAATGTTTGAGCGTACCTCTGACGGTGGCTTGCATGCTATGCATCATCCATTCACAGCGCCAAGCGGCATCACACCAGAGCAGCTAGAAGCTGATCCTACGGCGGCTATCTCTGATGCCTACGATATGGTACTTAATGGTTGCGAGCTAGGTGGTGGTTCAGTCCGTATTCACAATAGTGAAATGCAATCAGCTGTTTTCCGCATTCTAGGTATTGAAGAGGAAGAAGCGAATGAGAAGTTCGGCTTCCTACTTGAAGCTTTACGTTATGGTACACCGCCCCATGCAGGCCTTGCTTTTGGTTTAGACAGAATCATCATGCTGATGACGGGTGCAACCTCAATTCGTGATGTTATGGCTTTCCCGAAGACCACTACAGCAGCCTGTCCTTTGACAAATGCACCTGGGTTTGCAAATCCAGAGCAGCTGGTTGAATTAGGTATCGGTGTCATCAAGAGTGATGATGAGCAAGAAGCTTAAGACTAACCTGTAAAAAAGCCGAGGAAACTCGGCTTTTTTGTCGTAATACGTTCAATTTCGAAAATGTTCACTTTCAAATACCCATCTTTTTTATTTCAGCGTTTTATTTTTTTATTCGAGGAGCATTATCATGGCAGGTCATAGTAAATGGGCCAATATTAAGCACCGTAAAGCGGCGCAAGATGCTAAGCGTGGAAAGCTTTTTACCAAATTCATTCGAGAGCTCACCGTGGCTGCACGAGAGGGGGGATCAGATGCTGATTCGAACCCAAGATTAAGAGCTGCGATAGATAAAGCGCTGTCAAATAATATGACGAGAGATACCGTTGAGCGCGCTATCAAGCGTGGCGCCGGTGAACTAGATGGTCAGGTACTTGAAACAATCATGTATGAAGGCTATGGGCCAGGCGGAACCGCTGTGATGGTTGAAACCATGACAGATAATAAAAATCGTACCGTATCCGGCGTTCGTAATTCATTCAGTAAGTCTGGTGGCAACTTAGGTACTGACGGCTCTGTTGCTTACCTGTTTGATAAGAAAGGTATCATCTCTTACGATGAGGGCACAGATGAAGATGCCTTGATGGATGCTGCACTTGAAGCAGGCGCAGAAGATGTTATCACCCATGATGATGCTTCAATGGATGTGTTTACAACACCTGAAGATTTTGGTGCCGTAAAAGATGCACTCGATGCGGCAGGCCTTGTATCGGTTAACGCTGAAGTGACTATGTTCCCATCGACAAAGGCTGATCTGGATGCCAGTACAGCACCTAAATTTTTACGTTTAATTGATAATCTTGAAGAGCATGATGATGTTCAAGAGGTTTATCACAATGCTGAAATTTCAGAAGATGTCATGGAGACATTAGAGTAATCTATGTCAATAATTCTTGGTGTTGATCCTGGCTCTAGGATCACTGGATATGGGGTGATCCGCAGAAATGGTAGACATCCCATCTATGTAGGAAGCGGTTGTATTAGAACCGCTTCAGATGATTTTCCATATCGATTAAAGCAAATCTTTGACGGCGTCAGTGAGATCATACGCCAGTATCAACCTACAGAGTTTGCAATTGAACGTGTATTTATGGCAAAAAATGCCGATTCAGCATTAAAGCTCGGACAAGCCAGAGGCGCTGCAATTGTGGCAGCGACAAACGGCGAACTGCCTGTTGCTGAATACTCTGCGACTCAGATAAAGAGTGCTGTTGTTGGGACTGGTAGAGCGCAAAAATCTCAAGTTCAACACATGGTACAACAGATTTTAAAGCTGTCTGCATCGCCACAGGCTGATGCAGCCGATGCATTAGCCATCGCTATTTGTCATTTTCATACCAGTCAAAGCCTTGCGGTCTTGGGTGGAAAAGCTGATCGAAGAACATACGGACGTTATAGATGATAGGTCGTTTACGAGGCTTGCTAGTTGAAAAGCGAGCCCCAGAGATTTTAATTGATGTAAGTGGTCTTGGTTACGAAGTACAGATGCCATTGACCTGTTTTTATGAGCTGCCAGAGTTAAACCATGAAGCGGTCATTTATACCCATTTTGTTGTGCGTGAAGATGCTCAACTGCTGTATGGCTTCATCACGAAACAGGAACGGGCGCTATTTAGGTTATTGATTAAGACCAATGGTGTAGGGCCTAAGCTCGCTTTGACGATATTATCGGGTATGACATCGGCAGAGTTTGTCGCTTGTGTTGAGAGAGATGACATTGCTACTTTAGTCAAATTGCCCGGTGTTGGTAAAAAAACCGCCGAGCGTTTGTTAGTTGAAATGCGTGATAAGCTCAAAAGTCTTATGGAAGCATCTGCAGGCTCTGAGCGAGAGTTTATGCTCAAGTCAAATTATACACCTGCACCCGTCGTCAATACGGCAGAAGAAGATGCTATCGCTGCCTTGCTTGCACTTGGTTATAAACCTGCTCAGGCTAGTAAGTCGGTATCAGCGGCATACCAAGAAGGTATGAGTTCAGAAGCTTTAATAAAGGCTTCACTTAAGTCAATGCTGTGATTAAGTAAAAAGAGAGATAGATGATAGAAGCTGATCGTATCATTCATGCTGAACCTCAAGGTGTTGAGGAGTATGAAGAGCAAATTGATAGGGCGATGCGTCCTAAATTGCTCGATGAGTATACTGGACAAGATGCGACTCGATCGCAACTTAAGGTGTTCATTCAAGCTGCGCAAAATCGCGGTGAAGCACTCGATCACATGTTGATTTATGGCCCTCCAGGGCTTGGTAAAACGACACTCGCTTTGATTGTGGCTAATGAGATGGGGGTCAACATTAAATCGACTTCAGGTCCGGTACTTGAAAAGGCGGGAGATTTAGCTGCGCTGCTAACAAATCTAGACCCTGGTGATGTGTTATTTATTGATGAAATCCATAGACTAAGCCCTGCAGTTGAAGAGATTTTATACCCAGCAATGGAAGACTACCAGCTTGATATTATGATCGGAGAGGGGCCTGCTGCGCGTTCAATCAAGTTAGATCTGCCTCCGTTTACACTCATTGGTGCAACGACAAGAGCGGGATCGCTTACTTCACCTTTACGCGCGCGATTTGGCATTCCACTAAGACTTGAGTTTTATAATGTTAACGACCTTAGTTCTATTGTGACTCGCTCAGCCAATGTCTTAGAGTTGCCGATAGATCAACAAGGATCGATTGAAGTTGCAAGACGATCGCGTGGTACGCCTCGTATTGCTAATCGCCTGCTAAGGCGTGTACGTGACTACGCTGAGGTTAAGCATGATGGTGAGATCAATAAGCAGGTGGCTGATCTTGCATTGGATATGCTAGATGTCGATGCCGAAGGCTTTGACTATATGGATAGAAAGCTCTTATTGGCAATTATCGATAAATTTATGGGCGGGCCCGTTGGGCTAGATAATTTAGCTGCAGCCATTGGTGAAGAGCGGGAAACGATTGAAGATGTACTTGAACCTTTCCTCATTCAGCAGGGGTTTATTCAAAGAACGCCAAGAGGCAGAATAGCGACAGAAAGGGCTTATAGCCACTTTAATATTGTTCAGCCTGAACCTTAAGTTATACCAATCAGTATAAGAAAGTGATCTACTCAGAACTATTTTTGGCAAACTAATTCGAGGCGAATAAATGATACAATGGTGATCCCTTGTGAAGTTATTCAACGAAGAAATAGGCAGCCCAAAAAGCTCCCAAAGGGCGAGTTTTAGCGTTTCTGATGCGGTGTTAACGAATTTGAACGTAGAGCAACTATGCCCTTCATTCGCTGCCTTGCCTCAGAAGCGCTAAACTCTCGCTGAGCGATCACATCTTTATACTGATTGGTATTATATCACTATTGAGAGGAGCCATACTGGCTATTGCTCCTCTACTATCAAGGTATATTGAGGAAACTTCTCTCCAGCGGTTGATTTTTTAGATGCAATAACTTTAGCACCTATATCAAAATACTCCCCAGCTTGACCCGGATTATCTAGCCCTGTAACAGGAAAGCTCTTGTAGGTTTTATTTTTATATCTGATTCTTAGTGATTTTAGGTTCACCTTGGCTTCATTACCGACTTGAAAGAAGTTGATACTGATAGGGCTGTTAGTATCCGATGTGATTAAATAGCGTCCCTGGTGATAGTCATTATCTAACAAAGTTACATTAGTTGCTCCGCCTAGTGCACCTTTCCAGTTAACGTTAACAATTGAGCTTTTCGTTAAGTTTTTTATCACTGATGGATATTTAATTGGTTGGATCTCTGTGATTGTTATCGCGGCGCTAGCCTTGCATATTGGGCTGAGTAATAAAATTAAAGCAAAGCAATGCTTACTTCGAAACTTAATGTTTGGATTTGCTGGAATAACCATCATAAACCACCTAGATTCATTCTCTTACTGATTACCTTACTGATTCTCTTAAGCGATATTTTGTGAGTTGACTGCTTACTGTCAGCCCTTGAAAAATAATGTGAAGATCCAGTAAGTCATAATTATTCATAAAAATAAACGTGTATATGATACTTAGCTTTAGCCTTCATTTTGAATATAAGATATTACAAAATAGACGCAAGGGGCGTTTTACGCACTCTGATGGCTATTTTATGTATTTTATCTTATAGCAATGGATAGCCCGCTAAGACTACAAAAATAGGCAAATTTACTTGGTCCTGCTTACTCATATGATAAATCCTTAAAAGTATTAAGTGTATTCAGTACTTTACATGTTTCCATTTTAAATATTACTAAATGTGTCGTAAATGTAAATAAGGTGTTGCTAAATGTTTTTCTTTTGATAAGGTAAATAACAGGTGCTGATCAAAATGCACTTTAAACATAAGCTTATGTGTTTCATGGAAGAATTTTAGTTGTAAATTTGAACAAAAAGGATGTTTATCCGCATATAAGAATAAAATAACTAAAAGTACGCTTTGGAACATATTATGAAGAATAAAATTGCCCTATCTACACTTGTTGCCTCTACACTGCTTCTTTCAAGTCAAGCTGGCGCCGTTCAGCAGTCTGGTACAGCGAATTTTAATTTAGTTTACCCAATCACAGTGACAGAAAATACCGCCATGGAATTTGGTGATATTGATATTACATCTGATGGTTCGTGTGTTTTAGATTATGCGGATGGCACATCTGGTACTAACTGTGTTGCGGGTGGTGCTACTGCAGCTTCTGGTGATTTCACTATCACAGCGGCTGATGGCAATGTAACTGTAAGTCTCTCTGCTGCCGATACGAGTGTGGCTGGTGTTACTTTTACGCCTAGCGTAGCAAGTCCTACTGTTGGTATTACCGCAAATACAGCGAACCTGAAAGTTGGTGGTACTGTGGCTGTCGTTGCCGCTTCTGCTACAGCGGGTGCTCATGCGCTGACTTACACAGTTGATGTTATCTATTAAGTAAAAAAGCCTTAAGTAAAATCCTAATGTTTAATACCAATATTAGGATTTTTTACGGCTTTTAATGCTCGAAGTAAGCTAACCAATAATAAGGTTAAAACACGATTTCACGTGTTTTCTAATAATTTAGCTGGGCGTAAATGATGAAAAAATCCTTTTTGGGCTGTATTGCAGCCCTACTATTTTGTGTAAATGTTAATGCAAACTTGCTTGTTTCTCCAACAAGAGCTGAACTAGATGATAAAAAGCATCGCAGTGCAGTGTTCTCTCTCGTTAATAAGGGCGCAGCTAAAGCAAGATACAATATCTATTTTGAAGATAAGCTGCAGTTACCCGCTGGAGGTTATCAAACCCTCGAGGATGCAGAGCCTGTATTAGCTAAGTATGTTCGTTACTCTCCAAGACGCGTATCACTCGAGCCTGAAGAGGGGACTCGGGTCAGAATGGCGGCTAGATTACCAAAATCACTACCTTCCGCTGAATACCGTAGCTATATCGTGTTTCATCAAATTCCTAATACCCCAGAAGCATCGACATCGGATGATATTTCAAGTGATGTGTTTAGTTTATCTGTAACTGCCTATATGCGGATCTCCATTCCAGTCATATTACGAGTGGGTGAAATGAATGGCGAAGTCAGCATAGGTGAAGATGCCGCGATCAAAAATGATATGAGTGTTGATATTGTCATTAATAGACAAGGTGAGCGCAGTTCATATGGGGACATAGAGCTCTTTATTGAAACGCCTAGCAGTGACTCTGATGCAAAGTTGCAGTCAATAGGCAGTGTAAAGAACGCCACGATTTACACTGAACTTACCTCTAGAGTGTTTAACGTCAAATTAAACCAGCCTATTGAAAAGGGCGCTGTGATTCTTGTTAGGTACTCAGAGAGTAGCTCTATTGTTGATGCAAAGACGGTAGAAAGCACACTCGTGTTGTAATCGTTTATCTATTCGTCAAAGTGTACCGATGAATCAGTCAAGACAGAACAATAACAAAAAGCATGGCCTGCTTGGGCCACTGCTTTTATTAGTCTTTGTGCTGTTGCTCATCGGATTTTTGTTAAGTTACGTTTTACCCCATTACCTACTCAAGATTAATGTGCCAAGCGATAATCATTCGGATGCATTTATTGATAATAGTCTGACTTTCAACGATAAAAACTCCCACAGACCAAGCAGTACACCTGCAAGTTCACAAGCTCATCGCTTATTAACTCATGAGATGAGGCATACCGCGGCTAGCCAAGATGTTGTCATTGAGCCACAAGCACACTCGAAGCGGTCTGTTAAGCTGTCAGTCAGCGAAACCAGGCCAGTCACTACAAATAAAAAGCAAATAATTCATCCCATTTCCTCAGTTAGTGATAATGCTGTGCTATCTCATGTGCAGGACCCAGGGACTTTTTATGAGAAAAGGACTTTTAATGACAAAAAGGCAATGAGTGATCAAAGCGCTGTTAATGATAAAAGTATTGTTAATGATAAAAGTGCTATGCAGGCCAGTAGAGTTATCCAAGGTGAAGTAGTCATTAAGCAAGTGGCGACAAATATAGTGTCTTCCAATCATCAGCTTGATGAAAAAGGAGAGCCTGTAACTGTCAATTGGGAGCAAGCAAGTCAACGCAATACTGAGTCTACTTTAGATAAAGGGCGAGTAGTTACAAGCTTAAGATGCGATAAACAGGTATTGGTTTCCTATACCTCTGATCATGCCTCTGAGGAGTTATTTATCATCAGCCAACTTAAGTACGGCAGCATGATAATGAGTGATGAACTATTTGCATATCAGCAAGATGGAAAGCAATACCTGCCTATACAGCTACTAGCCGAGCTACTTTTATTACCAATACAGTTAGATTCAGAAACACAATCAGTATCTGGTTGGTTCATTGATAAAGAAAAGCGAATAAATATCAGTGATGGACTCATGGCTTTTTGGGGGAATGGCGCAAGTTGCTCATCACAAATGAGTAAACTGTTTTATGACGACTGGGATCTCTATCTAGACGCCGAGATCATTGAAAGTATGTTTGGTTTATCAATAAGTTTTGAGCCAGCAAGACAACAGTTTTTCATTGATGAGTCTGCAGCGATTCCTTTAACTCAACTTATGGCGAGAAAAAAACGTTATGAGTTGTTTACCGCTTTGCAAAAGCAGCAAGGATCTATACAGGTAAGTGAAATAGATAGAGAAGATGCCATGCTAGGGGATCTTGCCATGAGTATGGATCTAGGGGTTACATCACAAGACAAGGCAGCGCATAAAGCGACAAGGCTTGATGGCTTTGTTCAGGCAAGGGCTGATGTTGCTGGGCATAATACTTACGCGGGATACTCATGGTCGTCAACAGGGGAAACAGTAAATGCATATATTGAAAAGACCTTAGCTGACTCATGGGTAAGCCATTATAGGCTTGGGAGCATTGAGTCCCATTCTATTCCGCTAATTTCTGAGTCAACAGAAGGCGTTGGGGTCCGTATATCAGCTGGTGATAGCTTTACAGAAGACTTTCGCTCTATCACTGTTGAAGGGGAAGTTGAGCCTGGTTGGGATGTTGAATTATATCGTAACAACACCTTAGTGAGCGTTCAACGAGCTGGGCAAGACGCGAAGTATCGCTTTATTGACGTCCCTTTCTATATTGGTGTAAACCAATATCAATTACGATTTTTTGGGCTTAATGGTGAAACGCGGACTGAAACATTCAGTAAAGTGCTGGATCAATCTGTCATGGAGCAGGGGGCATTGGGGTTTAGTTATGGCGCTATGGTCAGTGATGCAGACGAGCTTCAACAACATTACCTTAATGCTAATTGGGCTGTTAGTGATGGGTTAACGGCTGGTGTATCCCTAGTCCAACAGGAAACCATTGAAGGTCAGTGGCTAACTATTCCTAAAGTCAGTGTTAATTTGCTGGCAGGTCAAAATTTAGTTCAAATGAATTACGCTGCTGGTGATGGTGGGTTTGCTACAGGTCTAACAATTCAAGGGAGTAGTGGCGAGATTAACTGGTTAGCCGACTGGGAGTTGTATGATGATTTTGCTAGTTGGGAAAATAACAATAATAGCGTACATCAACAAGCTCAAGTAAACCTTAACGGTAGTTTAGCGCTATTGCCTTTGAGTTGGACGCTTTCTGGGAGTTGGAAAGACTATGATATTGCTGCGGATCACCTTCAATTAAGTGGCATTATATCAGGTCAAGTCAATAAGCTAGCGTTTAGTAATGAAGTCAGGTGGCAGCAAACGCCACAGCAAAACACAATAAACAATAGAGTTGCTGCGTCAGGAAGGTTAAATGAATGGTACCTTAGAACGTACCTTGATTTCTCTGTCACACCAGATCTCGCCATTAATCAATGGGTGGTAAATGCTAATTCGACATTGACTAAACGTTTCAATTATCAAGTTGAATTGAACTATCAACCACAAACCGATGATCCTTTTAGTATACGAAACTCACTCTCTTACCTGTTCGATCATAGCTCGTTACGACTGGTTATTGATAACTATTCGAGTGGTGACTGGTTTACACAGCTAAAATGGAACAGCTCACTCCTCTGGCATCCTGAAACTAATTTGTGGTTACTCGACAGAGTCAGTCACCTTAATACGGGTGCTGTCAAAATTCTCGCGTTTCAAGATGATAATGCCAATGGGATTTTTGATGATGAAGAGCAGGGCATTAGTGGTCTGAGCTTTTCTGGGCATAGTAATAGTGGTGATGTAACTGATGATAATGGCGAGTTATTGATCACGCACCTGCAAACAACACGTGCCCAAAGACTCATCCTTAAAGAGGCCAGTCTTCCAGATCCATTTTTAATACCACTCATGACAGCTATTAATGTAAATCCTCACCCGGGGAACATACAGGAGATTTTGTATCCGATACTGTATACGGCTGAGCTGGAGGGCGTTGTGCTTGAGCGAGTCGCAGGGGGCTCGTTACCTGCTAAAGGTATTCAAGTTGTTTTTATGGACAAATCTAACCATAGAGAATACAAAGCAATTGTTGAATTTGATGGCGTTTTTATAATAGATAGAATGCTACCTGGCCATTATGAGATGTCAATTGGCGATAAAATTATTTCAACGATTGAACTTCTTCCCGGTGAGTACAGAGAACTTAAGCCGATAGTGCTGCAAGCTGAGGTGGAGTAAAAATTTTTACTGATTAGTATTATAAGGCTGACACACGCTTTTTCTGTGCTTTTTGAACTACGACACAGCAATGCCCATAACTGCGTTCTATACTTTTTTTACGCAGCTAACATTATGGTCATCATGCTAACGACACTTTTTCTTGCTTCAGTTATTGGACAGGCACAATTTAATCTTGTTGTTCCGATTAAAGTGTCTGAAACCCAACAGCTCCAATTAGGTGAGATTGCCAATCAAGCTAATACCAGCTGTAAAGTGAATGTTGAACATAGAGTTGGCGATGCTTGCATCTCTTCTGAGTGGGCTACAGGTACGTTGCAGATCTCTGCCGCATCAGGTGAAAGTGTAAAAGTAGAATTGATACCAGCTAGCTATGCTGATTTTAAATTTTCCCCCTTACTTGCTAATGGAACGAATGCAGGCCGTTATGTGATTGATAACGGTCTACTGACCATTCCCATTGGTGGTGAACTCACAATTATAAACCCATCCGCAATAGGTCAACACAATGTGAGTTACATGATAGAAATTAATTATGAGTGAACGATTTGCCCTTATTTAGCTGGATAAGGGGATAAGGTTAAATCATTCCAGCTTAATTCATTATATTTAAAACGTGTCACCTCTCGGTAATAATTAAATTTGTTTAATTTTACCATTGGAATTAATAACTATGTAGCGCTTCCGTATTGATATTAACCTCATTCACGCAAGTGTATCAATTTGTATTTAATTGTAGATGTTAATAACTATGTAAATATAATTGTTCGGCTAGAAAATAGGCTGTATCAAGCCTGAATGTGAGCTGGTAATTAGTATATTTAAATAGTAATTGAATTGACCTCAATCAATAAGTTCCTTCAGTATGCCATACCATTTAGTTAACATTATCAATTTCTGTGACTAAGATCACACTTTGAGTTATTTCATAGGTTGTGGTTATGTTAACGATTACTCAGGTGTAATCTCTGCCTTTTCCTGCTTTGGTTAGTGTTTTGTTCTGCCTGTAACAGCTTGCAACCATTTAATTTTATATTGATCGCCTGCTGGTTACGCTTATTGCTATTTTATTTAACTTTTACTTATCACAGGTTAATTAAATTGGTGATTGACTGAATAATGGTGAAACTACAGTATCAATTCCAACGCCATTAACTTCGAATATGAAACTTATCTGTTTCGAAAAATAAACAAGGTAAACGGCGCAAAATAAAAACAAATAATAAGTAAGCAATATAAGTTAGGGAGTAAATCTTAATGATAAGAACATCACTGCATAAGAGTAGTAAATTATCTCAAGCGGTTAAGCTTGGGTTAATAGCATCAGTTTCTACTACAGCAATGACAGTATCTACTACTGCGTTTGCACAAGAAGAGACAGCCAATGTGGAACGCATTGCAGTAACAGGCTCCCGTATTCAACGTCAGGATATGGAAACTGCTTCACCAGTAACCGTTATTGACGCATCGGCAATTAAAGCTGAAGGTTACACATCAGTTGATGAGATCCTACAAGCACAACCTGCAATGGCAGGTATGGCAATGGGTTCTACCACTAACAATGGTTCTGACGGTGTTGCGCAAGTTGATCTTCGTGGTATGGGTGCAAGCAGAACGTTAGTACTCCTTGACGGTCGTCGTATGGTTAACTCAGGTTCTGGTGCTGATAGTGCTGTGGATTTGAACACTATTCCCGTCGCTATGATTGCACGTGTTGAAATTCTAAAAGATGGTGCTTCAGCAGTATATGGTTCAGATGCCATTGCTGGTGTTGTTAACATCATTACTAAGAAAGACTTTGAAGGCTTCCAGCTTGATATTAACGGCGGCGCTACAGATAAGAGCGACGGCGAAAACATAGAACTAAGTGCACTATACGGTTTCAGTACTGATACTGGTAACTTCACATTCGGTGCTGCTTATTCTGATCGTGGCGGCGTTATGCAGGGCGATCGTGATTGGGTTGAAGAGGGGGCAAGTTCATTTGTTCCTGGTGGCTCTTTGGACGGAAAAGTTCAAGATGAGAACGGCAACTGGGTAGATCGTACAGAAGGTTACGACTACACCAAGGACAGCTGGCTTCAAACCCCAAGCACTCGTTACAGTATTTTTGCTAATGCTACTCAAGATATCGGTAGCGATATGGTATTTACCGGTGACATTCTTTATACCAACCGTCAATCAAAGCAGATGATGGCGCCTCAGCCTGCATCAGTGATGCTAGATGTATGTGGTGAAGACGGTGTTGATCCAAGCAAATGTATTACGCTTACTGATGAGATGGTTGCTGGTGGCGTGACACCTGAAGAGGGCGCTGTTGAATATCGTCGTCGTATGACTGATGCGGGTAACCGTATTTATGAGCAAGATACAGATACATTACGTGTTTCTGGTGGCCTTGCAGGTTCTCTTGATGTTCATACTGGTATGGATTGGGATGTTTCATACACTTACGGTAGCAACAAGGCGACAACTTGGGTACATAACTCCATCAATGCAACAAAGATGGAACAGTCAATGTACGATAATCAAGATGCATGGTTCAGTGGTGACCCACTATCACAAGCGATCATTGATGATGTTAGCTACTTAGAAACTACCGATGGTGGTAACGAGCAGCATATCGTATCTGGTGTGATTAGCGGTGAAGCATTTGATTTAGACGCTGGTGCCGTTGCATTTGCAATCGGTGCAGAATATCGTCATGAAAGTGGTTATTACAACCCAGATCCAGTGATTGTTGCTGGTGACGGCACCGCGGCTCAGCAAGACCCTACAGATGGTAGCTACAGTGTTTTCTCTGTATACCAGGAAGTAAGTGTTCCGTTTACTGAAAAGCTGACGGGTGAATTTGCACTTCGTTTCGATGATTACTCTACATTTGGTAATGCATCGACTTGGAAAATTGGTCTTACATATGAAGCAACAGATGACCTAATGATGCGTACTGTTGCAGCGACAGGCTTCCGTGCACCAAACGTTAGTGAGCTATATGGCGGTAACGTTGGTTCATACGATTACCTAGATGATCCATGGGGCAATGAAGAAGATCCTCAGATCTTAGTTAACTACACGTCAGATGAAAATCTGCAAGCTGAAAGCTCTGAGTCTTACACAGCTGGTCTAGTTTACTCACCAAGCTACATTGACGGCATGTCCCTAACATTAGACTGGTGGCGCTTCAAGATTGAAGATGCTATCTCACGTCTAGATGTACAAGCCGGCCTTAATGCTTGTTACGAAGGTGATGCGACAGCGTGTGAAACATTCAAGATCGGTCCGAATGGTGACTTGAGTGAACTAACTAACCCACTAACAAACGTTGGTTACCAAGATACAAGCGGTGTTGATTTCAACTTAGCATATACCTTCGAAGGCCTAGGCTTAGACTGGAAGATCAACAATGACCTGACTTACCTGCTTGAGTTTGAGCAAGATGGTGTTGATTACACTGGTACAATCGGCGGTATGTTCGGTGGATATGCAGAAGTTAAAAATAACTTTAGCGTACAAGCTGGCCAAGGTGATTGGAGTGTAATGTACTCGAACCGTTATATCGGTGAGATGAATGATATCAACTCAGGTGATGTTGCAGAATCAGTGCTTTACCACAATATCTCTGGTATGTATCACTTCTCAGACGATATCAGCGCAACATTAGGTGTTAAAAACCTGACAGATGTTGAGCCGGTTATGGTTGGAAGTGGTAACACAGCAGGAACAGTACCTGAAGTTTATGACACCATCGGTCGTCAAATCTACGGTGGCGTGACATTCAAGTTCTAATTTGAATGACACTCATAAAAAAAGCGCCGAAAGGCGCTTTTTTTATGAAGTTTAAACAGATGAGTTTTAACCTAAACCTTGAGTGGCTGATGACATTTGAATAAGTTCAATTTTATAACCATCTGGATCTTCAACAAAAGCTATCTCTGTTGAGCCGCCTGCAACTGGGCCTGGTGCTCTAATAACTTTACCGCCCGCTAGCTCAATAGCCTTACATCTTGCGTAGATATCCTCTTCACCTATGGCTAAATGGCCGAAGGCATCACCTAAATCATAGCTGTCTGTATCCCAATTATGGGTTAGCTCTATCACTGAACTCCCCGTTGACTCCTCACTGAAACCTACAAAGGCAAGTGTATAACGGTACTGTTCATTTTCAGATTGTCGTAGCAGCTTCATACCCATGACTTGGGTATAGAAATGAATACTAGCGTCTAAATTGCTAACTCGTAGCATGGTATGGAGTAGTTGAGACATTGACACCTCGAGAGAATTAATTAGATTTATGAGCTGGATTATACCCAATAGCAATCACTATAAGAAAGTAACGACTTGAATTTATATCGTCTTGGATGGGTATTACCAATTCCATTAAATTGATGATCAATTCAGAGCACTCTCAGGGCTTTGAATTCAAGGCGCATCGTTGAGGAAATGGTTATTCCCTTTTGAGACGATGCAACACAGAAGGAGAAGTCCTGAGAGGCTTACGTAGTATGGGGTTTAAACCGCTTTATGCAGCTTAAGTGATTTTCGATATTGAATAACTATTAGCTTCAATTCACTTACTTGCCTACAGCAGTTTAAATTCCCGCTGAATGATCCCTTACTTAATGGAACTGGTATAAAACTGGGGCTAATGCATGAAGGGGCTGCGCGCGTCTAATCTGGGTAAAATATTCTGGTTCAAGTTCACGTTTTTGTTTCGTGCCGATTAACTTCTATTTGAATTATCATGATAATGCGCTAGGGGAAAGATTATTAATCATATTTGGAGAAGTATATGAGTACAGAATTAAAGTTTGCACTTGGTCTTACTGCCGTTGTAGCCTCGTTTTTATCAATCTTTTTCATTTCTATGTACTAAGTGATATATCCTGCGTAATGCTGTGCACTACGATTTATGTGGGTCAGCATCATGAGTTCCAATAAAAAAAGCCGCTTAGCGGCTTTTTTTATTGGTATTATTTAAAGACAATCGCGTCACTAATCAGGGTAGACTTTATCTTTAAACTCACATAACTCTTCGATTAGACAGCTGCCACATCGAGGCTTTCTTGCTAAGCAGGTATAACGGCCTTGTAAAATAAACCAGTGATGAACATCAACTTTAAACTCAGCTGGGACCACTTTAAGCATTTTCTGCTCAACAAGATCAACATTTTTACCCATTGCGAATTTGGTTCTATTAGCAACCCTAAAGATATGGGTATCAACAGCGATTGTTGGCCAACCAAATGCGGTATTTAACACTACATTTGCTGTTTTTCTGCCAACTCCAGGTAAAGACTCTAATGCTTCACGATTCTCAGGGACCTCTCCATCGTACTTTTCAAGGAGGATCTTACAGGCTTTAATGACATTAATGGCTTTATTGTTGTAAAGGCCAATTGTTTTTATATAGCCTTTAAGCCCATCAACACCTAGGTCATAGATAGCTTTGGCGGTATTAGCAACAGGAAACAGTTTATCCGTAGCCTTATTAACGCTGACATCAGTGGCCTGAGCAGAAAGTGTGACTGCAACAAGCAACTCAAAGGGACTAGAGAAGTTGAGTTCAGTCTCTGGCTTTGGGTTATTAGCCCTTAATATCTCTAAAATTTGTTGACGCTTAGCTTTATTCATTGAGTATTCTTATTCTTAGCTTACTTTGGTTATTCTTGCTCGTGTAACCACAGGCTCTTGTTGTTGCTGGGGAGCTGAGTCTGCTACCTTTTTATCGATCACATTCTTAAGTGCGATTAAAAAGCCCATAGCGATAAATGCACCCGGGGGTAACATCGCCAACAAAAAACTGGTCTCTAATTGCCAAAGATGGACAGTTAAGCCTGCTGCCCAATCACCTAGAAGTAGGTCGGCACCATCGAATAAGGTACCCTGACCTAAAACTTCTCTAGTTGCGCCTAATACAGCCAACACAGCTAAAAAACCTAGTCCCATCATCAAGCCATCGAATGCCGCTTTTACCACAGAGTTACGTGACGCAAAAGCTTCTGCACGGCCGATAATGACACAGTTGGTGACAATTAATGGCAGAAAGATGCCCAGTGATAAGTACAAGCCGTAAGCATAAGCATTGATGAGGAGTTGAACGCTAGTCACAAGCGCTGCGATTATCATCACAAAAATGGGGATACGTATCTCTTTAGGCACATAATTCTTAATGAGTGATACTAGAACATTTGAACCGACCAATACAATGAGTGTCGCAAGCCCAAGGCCTAGCGCATTGGTTAAGGTCGCTGTGACCGCCAAAAGGGGACAGAGTCCAAGTAACTGTACTAGCCCTGGGTTATTCTTCCATAGGCCTTGTATGGCTATTTGTTGGTACTCTCCGGGTACTGTAGGAGCTAATGTTGTATTAGCCATATCACTTTCTTGATCTTCAACTGTATTCATTGGTAGTCAACTTCGCAGTTCGCTGGACGTTGTAATAATGTTTGCTGGTTTTGATTGAAGTAAATCAATGCGTTCTTTATTGCTTTCACATAAGCTCTAGGAGTGATTGTAGCACCTGTAAATTGGTCAAACTCACCACCATCTTTTTTTACACTCCAGCGCTTATCATCCTCTGATATAAGTGACTTATGATTGAAACCTAGCACCCAGTCACTTTTTCTTAAATCTATTTTATCACCTAACCCTGGTGTTTCTGCATGGGAAAGTGTTCTTACACCGAGTACTTGCCCGTTGACATCGATACCGATAATTAACTTGATATTACCGTTGTAACCATCAGGTGCTATCGTTTCCATCGCTATGGCGACAGGTACTGACTGGTTAGTCGCAATATAAGCGGGAAGGGGCGTATCGACACCCAGTGCCTCTTCGTCATGGATCAAAATACAATATTGAGTCAGTTCATTATCATGTAGGCTGTCAGGAATTAATTGGTGCAGAACACGCTTTAATTCTAGCTGTTGTTGTTCGTTAATTTTATCAATTGTTTGATGATTGACTACGGCAACAAAGGCGGTACATATTAGCGCAAACAACGCGAGTAACAGTCCGTTTTTTAACATCGACTTTTTCATATGTGCTCTCTTAGCCTCTTGACCTATGGCCGTAGGCTCTAGGTTTCATATAATGATCGATAAATGGGGCACATAGGTTAGCCAGTAAAATAGCAAAAGCATAAGCATCGGGGTAGCCGCCATAGGTTCGTATCACATAGACGAGTACACCAATCAAAGCACCAAATACTAGACGGCCTCTGACGCTCGTTGCGGCTGTGACAGGATCTGTAGCGATAAAAAATGCGGCGAGCATAGTGGCACCTGAAAAGAGGTGCATCAACGGCCCCGCGTGGGTATCAGGGTTTAGTAAAAAGCCAACACTGGCACAGACAAAGAGGGAAGCGAGTATTGCGGTACTGATATGCCAACGAATAAGCTTGAGCTTTATCATCACGAGTCCACCCGCAAGATAAGCAAGGTTTATCCAGAACCAGCCAACACCGAAACCATCACTAAATACAGGCTTTGCTAGACTTTCATGACTGGTTAGGCCCATAGCAAGGTCGGTTTTTAATGTATCAAGTGGGGTTGCCATTGTCATGCTATCAACAATGGCTGATGACGCGCCTATAAAAATCATCTGTAAACTAGATAAAAATTCTACAGGTTGGCTTAACAAAGCGCTTGGCGTGGCCCAACTTGTCATCTGTACTGGAAATGAGATAAGTAGCATGACATAGGCAGCCATAGCTGGGTTAAATATGTTGTGCCCCAGCCCACCGTAGAGGTGCTTAACAATGACAATAGCGAATAGGGTGCCAAGTACCGTTAACCACCATGGGGCAAGAGAAGGGATGGCTATACCAATAAATAGCGCAGTTAACAGGGCACTATTATCTTTGAGCGTGGCAATTACAGGTCTTTTTCTCAGGCGTAGAACAGCAGCTTCACTGGCTAATGCAACACTGATTGCGATCAGTATTTGTATGATTGTCCCCCAACCGAAGAAATAACATTGCACCGCAACGCCAGGAAGTGCGCAAAGTAATACACGTTGCATTAACGTGCTTGTTTTAAAATGGCGGCTCAAATGAGGCGAAGAGGCTATCTTAAATGCCATCATTAATCCTTGTTGTTTTCATTAGTTTTAGTGAGAGAGCGTGATGCTTTTCGTGCTTTCGCCTTAGCGACCGCTGCGGCAATCTTAGCTTTTCTATCATCAAGCTCATCTGTGCCAACTTCATTAATGGTCAGAGTATCAGCTTGGTTGGTTTCAGGCTTGTCTGTAGCCTCATTAGTGGCGCTCGAACCATCTTTTACTGCCGCTTTCTTAGCTTTTGCTTTAGCGACCGCCGCGGCAATTTTAGCTTTCTTATCATCAAGCTTATCAGTGCCAATCTTATTAATGGTCAGAGTATCTGCTTGGTCAGTTTGAGGTTTGTCTGTAGCCTCATCAGTGGTGCTAGAACCATCTTTAGACGCAGCCTTCTTGGCTTTCGCCTTAGCCACCGCTGCAGCAATTTTTGCCTTCTTATCATCAAGCTCATCACTGCCAAGCTCATTAGCTTGATTGGTTTTAGGCTTGTCTGTAGTCTCATCAGTGGGGCTCAAACCATCTTTTTTCGCTGCTTTCTTGGCTTTCGCCTTAGCCACTGCTGCAGCAATCTTAGCCTTCTTATCATCAAGCTCATCACTGCCAAGCTCATTAGCTTGGTTGGTTTTAGGTTTGTCTGTAGCCTCATCAGCAGGGCTCAAACCATCTTTGGCCGCTGCTTTCTTAGCTTTTGCTCTTGCCACAGCTGCAGCAATCTTAGCCTTTTTATCACCAAGTTCGTCACTGCCAAGCTCATTCGCTTGGTTGGTTTCAGGCTTGTCTGTAGCTTCATCTGTGGGGCTCAAACCATCTTTGGCCGTTGCTTTCTTGGCTTTCGCTCTAGCCACTGCTGCAGCAATCTTAGCCTTCTTATCATCAAGTTCGTCAATGCCAAGCTCATTAGCTTGGTTAGTTTTAGGCTTGTCTGCAGCCTCATCAGCCGGGCTCGAACCATCTTTGGCTGCGGCTTTCTTGGCTTTCGCTCTAGCTACTGCGGCTGCAACTTTACTACTTCTTTCAGAATCTGTGACTGTCGAATTTGCTTCACTTTCCTCACTGGATGCCTTCGCCGCTTTCTTTGCTTTAGCGCGTGCAACTGCTGCTGAGATCTCTTTTCCTTTTGGCTTTGATGACTCTGCTCCTGAATTGGCGCTAGCCTCTTTTTTAGCCTTGATCCTCGCCATTGCCATAGCAACCGCGTCTTTATCGGTTGAGGTCATGGTCGATTTACGTCTTGCAGCAGCTTCTTTTTGCTTTTCTTCGCGAGCACGTTTTTCATCTTCAAGACGTTGAGTTCGTAGCTCAAACCTTTGTTTGGCAAGCTCTGCTTGTTTTTTCTCTTCTGTTTCAGTCTTAATCGCAGCTTTTGCAATTCTATAATATTCGACCAAAGGAATTTCACTGGGACACACATAGGTACAGCAACCACATTCAATGCAGTCTGCTAAGTTAAAGCTCGAAGCTTTATCATATTCTTGCGCTTTTGAGTGCCAAAATAACTGTTGAGGTAGCAGTTGGGCTGGGCACACTTGTGCGCACTCACCACAACGCACGCAGGGCATTTCTGCCTGCGGGGGCGCTAATTCGCTATTGGCGGGAAGCAGAACGCAGTTTGAGCCTTTTAATGTTGGCGCATTATCATTGTGTAATGCATATCCCATCATAGGGCCACCTATAATGACTTTGTCATTTTCATTGCCAGAAAAGTCTGCCTGAGTCAGCAAATGAGATATAGGGGTTCCGATAGGCAGCCAGTAGTTACCAGGCTTATTGGTATTTTCACCGGTAATGGTGACAACACGCTCAATTAGTGGGTAACCTTGTAAGACGGCCTCGTTAATGGCATAAGCTGTGGCAATATTTTGTACTAAAATACCCAGTTGGGCTGGAATCGCGCCAGAAGGCACCTCTTGTCCAGTTAAGATTTGAATTAACTGCTTTTCACCGCCCGACGGGTAGAGAGTTGGTAAGCAAGTAATGCGTACACCTGCTTGAGGCAAACTGCTTCGACTTAACGCGTGCTGCATGATCTCAATGGCTTCAGGCTTGTTATCTTCAATTGCGATGATAAGGCGCTTAGGCTTCAATAACCTATGTATGATAGCAATCCCGTTGAGGAGCTCATCGCTATTTTCACGCATGAGCATATCATCAGCAGTAATATAGGGTTCACATTCAATAGCGTTGATAATCACCAACTCAATATCACTTGCTGGGTTCAATTTGATATGAGTGGGAAATGCAGCGCCTCCAAGCCCGGCAATACCTGCTTGCTGAATCTTATTGAGGATCTGTTTATCTGTTAACTGTAAAACATCTTCTGCACTGAGTTTAGGATGTATCTCAGCACATGGCGTGTCTAAGCCATCGGGGGTAATAACACAACTTAAAACGTCAAGCCCAGAGGCATGATTACTTGGCCTTGCTTCGATAGCTGATATATAGCCTGAGGTCGGTGCGTGCACTGGGAGATGCGCAAAGTGCGTGCCTGCGGTTAGTACTGTGCCTTTAGCAACGTAATCACCTTGCTTTACAACAAGCACTGAAGACTCACCGACTTGAGTGAGAGGGATGACATACTCTTGGGCAAGTGGAAAGCGCCCAATTGCCTGTCTATTAGAGAGTGATTTACGCTCCGGAGGGTGAATCCCGCCTATTGAACGCCAAAGTGTCCCTTTATCAATCTGTTCAAATAAAGTTAGCACTTGTGGTCCTCATCTAGCATTTTTACTGGGATGGCATGTAACTTCCAATCCCAATTTTTCATATTTTGACTCACTGGTATCATATCAATGCAGTCGACAGGGCAGGGCTCGACACATAGATCGCAACCAGTACAGTAGTCGGTAATAACGGTATGCATCAACTTGCCTGTGCCCAGAATGGCATCAACAGGGCAGGCCTGAATGCACTTAGTACAACCTATGCATTCATCTTCTCTGATGTAGGCGACTTTTTTTATCTGCACCTCTTCTGTCATCGAGAGCGGTTCAGGGTCAACACCGGCCATTTCAGCAAGCTTCTCCATGGTAGCAACACCACCAGGGGGGCACTTGTTTATCTTTTCACCATTAGATATCGCTTCAGCGTATGGGCGACATCCAGGGTAGCCACACTGGCCACATTGTGTTTGAGGAAGGAGCGCTTCGAGTTGATCGACTAAAGGGTCGCCATCTACTTTGAATTTTTCTGCAGCGAAGCCAAGCACAACTCCAAATACAAGAGCAAGGAGAGTGACTAAAATTATTGCAATAAATATATCAGACATTGTTATTTTACAAGCCCCGTGAATCCCATGAAAGCGAGGGACATGAGTCCGGCAGTAATCATGGCTATTGCACCGCCTTTGAATGGTAAAGGTACATCAGCAGCTGCAAGACGTTCTCGCATTGCAGAGAATAGAATGAGCACAAGTGAAAAACCTACAGCAGCACCAAAGCCATAAATCGCAGATTGGATGAAGTTGTGTTTTTCATTGATATTAAGAAGGGCTACACCGAGCACTGCACAGTTCGTGGTGATAAGAGGCAGATAGATACCGAGTGCTCTATGTAATGATGCACTGGTTTTTTGCACCAACATCTCAGTGAACTGTACGACAACAGCGATGACTAAAATAAAGCTCATTGTTCGTAGGTAGCTAAGATCAAAAGGCAACAGCAAGTATTGATTGACGAGGTAACTCAGTACAGAGGCTAATGTCAATACAAACGTGGTCGCCATGGACATGCCAATAGCTGATTCAAGCTTGCTTGATACCCCCATGAATGGGCAAAGGCCAAGGAATTTTACTAATACAAAATTATTGACCAGTACAGTACTGACCAATAATAGGAGATACTCACTCATCTCGATTCATTTTTGGGAATAATTATTAGTGCTATTATCAGCTTTTCCTGAGCTAGAAACAACACATAGAATACAAGGTTTTAATTAATTTATAGATAATGCTAAAAATCGTTTATTTAGGATCCAATACCTGTACAGCTTGAGGTTGAGAGATGTAATAACCTTGTAGACCATCAATCAACATTTTTTCAAGTGCCAGTTTCTCTTCTTGCCTTTCAACTGAAGTGGCTATCACTCGAATGGCTAATCTTCTAGATATGTCGACAATCATCTTGATAAAAAACATATTATTTGTGTCTTTTTCAATGCCATCAGTATAGCTACCATCAAGTTTGATGAAGTCTGGTCTCACTTCTCTGAAGAATTTAAACGAGGTAAAGCCCATGCCGAAGTGCTCAACAGAGACTCTAGCCCCTACACTATGCATAACTTGTACAAACTTATAACTCGCAGCTAGATTTGATTGCATGCCAGCTTCGTTGGTCTCAAAAACCAGTCGCGAGGCGATATGTCGCTTTTTAACTAACTGATCTTTTAGCCATGCAACAAAGGATTCCTGCATGATAGAAGAGGAGCTAATGTTTATCCCGTACGCGCCTTCAAGAGATGGGGTATCCATTAATATTTTTAATGTGTTTAAGACAATCAACTTATCAAGCTCTAAAATCATGCCATGTCTTTCAGCCATAGCTATGACCGTGGTTGTTGGTAAAAACTTGCCATCTTTATTATAGAATCGCGAAAAGAGCTCTTTATAAACTTTGACTTCAGTGCGACAGGGTTGAATAGGTTGCTGATAAAATTTGATAGCGCGTCGCCTAATGAGATCTTCAATAGCAAGTTTCCAGCGAGTATCACCATAAACTTCATCACCATTAAGCTTGTCTTGCATGTGAAAGCAATTTGGACCGAGGGTTTGAGCAATACTCACAGCGGTATCGCTAAGTGTAAGTAAACTGACTGGGTCGCTGTCCTGATGGTAAGGCACTAGGCCGATATGGGCAATGGACTCACTTTTTAACGTCTGCTGATACTCATCAAATAGCGATTTTAATGATTCCAGAAATGGTACACCGTCTTTTAAAACAAGATTAGGGATAAAGATGGCGAAGTCAGCTGTTGAAATTCGATAACATTGAGAATTAGGGTATTTAGATACAGCTTTACGAATACAGTTTGCAATTTTAGCTAAATAATCATCCCCTGCAGAGCGTCCATGTGTTTGGTTTATCTGACCAAGCTCTGTGGCTTTAACCATTGCCAGTAAGCCAATCTCCTCTTTACTGAGGTTAGAGAAACTCTCTAGCTTTTGAGTGAATCGAACTCTAGTGTCAAAACCAGTAATGGTGTCTTGAAAAGCGACTTTTTGTAGCTTTTCATTTTCTTTGATTGCTTCATCTGAGCTAAATTTTAGCTCTACCTTACATTTTTCGAGCGCATTTTTGATCGGGGTTAATTCGCTGCAAAGTTTAGAGGCTGCAAGTGCATCATAAGAGTGGTTGGTTAGACTCTCAATATAGGAGGCGGCATAGGCGATAGATTTTTTAAACCTAAGCATAATAAGAGTAAATAGCACAACAATGAGTAGATAAGTAAGCCAGATAACGGCTAATGTTTTTTCGAAAGTCAGTAAAGTTTCACCAATAATATCATCAGTGCTTAGCCGTACTTGTAAACGACCTTGGTTTAAATTACGTGTATCAGGGAGTTCAACCGGAAAGACTTGGGCTAAAGGGTTTGTGTATTGGGGAAACAGCTCACCTTCAGTCAGGTTATAGCTACTGTCATTTTCGTGGATATATTGAAAGAACTGGAACGAAAAGTGTTTTTCTAAAGAGGAAAGTAAATTCATGCCATCAGTCGCTTCAAATTGAGTATTCGAAATGAGCGCTTGATAGCTTAAAAGTCTCTGTTGAGCTTTAGCATTGAGTGATGATTTGCTTTCCACATAAGAAAGCGAAGTTAAGCTGAAAAAAATCACAATCAAAAGGAGGTGAAAAAGTCGAGATAAGCTCATAAGCGTTCCGTTCGCTAGGATAGAATACATCTATTATTCTAGTAAATTCTGAACGTTATTCTAAACTTAATTGATGATAAATAGAAAGTGATACTTAGAGGTGAAGCAGAAGTGGTAAGTATATAAATAAAATTATGGCTCCCCAGACTGGACTCGAACCAGTGACATACGGATTAACAGTCCGCCGTTCTACCAACTGAACTACAGGGGAATCGATAAATTATTTACTTGCTAAATTGGCTCCCCAGACTGGACTCGAACCAGTGACATACGGATTAACAGTCCGCCGTTCTACCAACTGAACTACAGGGGAATCGATTTAGTTTAACTCAGATTATGTGATAAAAATATGGCTCCCCAGACTGGACTCGAACCAGTGACATACGGATTAACAGTCCGCCGTTCTACCAACTGAACTACAGGGGAATCGATATATTTTTATTACTATGTAAGTGAAGTGGCTCCCCAGACTGGACTCGAACCAGTGACATACGGATTAACAGTCCGCCGTTCTACCAACTGAACTACAGGGGAATCGTTTCACTCATCATATTATCTTATAAAAGTTGGCTCCCCAGACTGGACTCGAACCAGTGACATACGGATTAACAGTCCGCCGTTCTACCAACTGAACTACAGGGGAATACTTTTATTCAGATAACAATCTGATTTTGTTTTCAATTCTTAACAACTTTGGCTCCCCAGACTGGACTCGAACCAGTGACATACGGATTAACAGTCCGCCGTTCTACCAACTGAACTACAGGGGAATCGTTTAAGTTGCTCGTCGTTGAAGACGGAGCGCATATTAAATCGGTCTTGAGGATGAGTCAACTCGAGGAAGAAAAAAAAGTGTAATTATGCTGTTAAGTGCTCATCTAATGTTCGTCCTGACGCAGAAACACACATTTTGGTCTATTGGTGAGCAAAAATGCTAACGACTTTATACTCAGTAAGTTAGTCAATATTGCATAATGATGAAATTCTGCTCGATTATTGGATTCTAAGCCTTCAACTCACCTTGTTTATCGATATTTTTAACGTTTATGGCTCCTTAAGCGGTTTTACTTACTCTTTCTATCTATCTTTCTATCAAATTTCTTTACGCCTTGTTTGCTGTTGGTATGAACTCACTCTCAGGTGTAAAGTTGTTTGCCTAATAGAAACGTTAGCTTTCACCAAGGCTCGATTAATTAAAAAATATCGTTTGCTTTCATGTGTGGGTTTTCATTGAATGCTGTGTGGATCCAGTGTGGCAATGGGTGAAGGCTTTCATATGTTGTAAAATTACATCTCAGGGCATGGAGACAGGCTATTTGTATAACCTTGTTAAAAGCCCCATGTTGTAAGGGCTTGCAAGAGTTATCCACTAAATCTGTGGATAAACCTGTGGGTTAACATTAAAAATGTGTTTCTAACCCCGATGGAACGGGGGTTGAACTTAAAATCACCAATTATCTAGCTCTTAAATTAACCCCAGCAAAAACAGCAAGATAATAAAAGCAAGAAGTTATTTCAAGCTTACAATTAGTGTATATCTAAATGTAACTGAGATTATGTCCACTCTTGTGTATTAGTCCGCTATATTTGCTGGCTTTGCGGCGAGTTTTTCGTCGAATCGACGTGATATCTTGATTGTTCGAAAATTTCATAAATTTATCATTGAAAGTTCATCATTATCAGCTAAAGCAGTTTAATTGGGTGAAGTAAGGCCAGAAACTGTTAATGCTGATTGCGGCATATCCATAAGGTAATCATTTCACTCTTCAGTGATTACACCTGCCTATGAATTGGTTTAATACCAATCTGCATAAGCAAGTGTTCTACTCAGCGCTATTTTTGGCAAACTAATTCGAGGCGAATAATTGATGCAATGGTACTCCCTTGTGAAGTTATTCAACGAAGAAGTAGGCAGCCAAAAAAGCGCCTGAAAGGCGAGTTTTAGCAAGTCTGGTGCGGTGTTAACGAGCTTAAACGTAGAATAACTATGCTCTTCACTTGTTGCAAAGAACATGGATGTTCTGAATGTCGTTAATGCAGGAGCAATTAATGACCTTTCCCAGACGCGCTAAATTCTCGCTGAGTGGTCACATCTTTATGCAGATTGGTATAATATAGCTGCTGCTTATAAAAGGAACGCGTCTGTGACTGAATCAACATTTACCTTAAAATCCCACTATTCGCCCGCTGGCGATCAACCTAAGGCAATCGCAAAGCTTGTCGATGGTCTTGAATCTGGTTTAGCTTCTCAGACATTATTAGGCGTCACGGGGTCGGGTAAAACCTTTACCATAGCGAACGTGATTAAGCAGATGGCCAGACCGACGATAATCATGGCCCCTAATAAAACCTTAGCCGCTCAATTGTATGGTGAGATGAAAGAGTTCTTTCCCAATAATGCTGTTGAGTACTTCGTCTCCTATTATGACTACTACCAGCCTGAAGCTTATGTGCCTTCAACTAATACCTTTATTGAAAAAGATGCGTCTGTTAATGCTCACATAGAACAGATGCGCTTATCGGCAACAAAGGCACTGCTTGAAAGAAATGATGTTGTTTTGATTGCATCGGTATCGGCAATCTATGGTCTTGGCGATCCTGACTCTTACATGAAAATGTTGCTGCACCTTAGGCAGGGCGATTTTATGGGACAAAGAGACATCTTATTACGTTTGAGTGAACTGCAATATTCACGGAATGATATTGAGTTGGATAGAGGTACCTTTCGCGTGCGAGGCGAGGTTATCGATATATTTCCTGCAGATTCTGATAGGGATGCCATTCGTGTCGAGCTGTTTGATGGTGAAATAGAAAGGTTAAGTTTATTTGACCCATTAACAGGCCATATTGTTAAGCGAATAGCTCGCATCACTGTGTACCCTAAAAGCCACTATGTCACACCAAGAGAAAAGATACTTGCAGCTACAGAAGAGATTAAAGAGGAGTTGCGAGTTAGAAAGCAGCAACTACTCGATAATAATAAACTCATTGAGGCGCAACGGATCACTGAGCGAGTTCAATATGATCTTGAGATGATGGTTGAACTGGGTTATTGCTCCGGGATCGAAAACTATTCACGTTACTTATCAGGCAGAGCAACAGGCGAGGGACCACCTACCTTGCTCGATTACTTACCAGCCGACGGTTTACTCATTATCGATGAATCACACGTTACAGTGCCTCAGATAGGTGCTATGTATAAAGGTGATAGGTCAAGGAAGTCTAATCTAGTTGAATATGGCTTCAGATTACCTTCGGCATTGGATAACAGGCCACTGAAATTTGAAGAATTTGAAAACCTGATGCCCCAGGCTATCTTCGTATCGGCAACACCTAGCCAATACGAAATAGACAAGTCTGACGGTGAGATTGCTGAACAAGTTGTACGACCAACTGGCTTACTCGACCCAGAGCTAGAAGTCAGGCCAGTCGGGATACAAGTAGATGATCTGCTTTCAGAAATACGTAAAAGAATAGCCGTGAATGAAAGGGTATTGGTGACTACGTTAACTAAGCGTATGTCTGAAGATCTCAGCGAGTACTTAGATGATCATGGCATCAAAGTAAGGTATCTGCATTCTGATATCGATACCGTAGAGCGAGTCGAAATTATCAGGGATCTCCGATTAGGGGTTTTTGATGTGTTGGTGGGGATCAACTTACTCAGAGAGGGGCTTGATATGCCAGAAGTCTCACTAGTGTGTATTTTAGATGCAGACAAAGAAGGCTTTTTACGCTCTGAGCGTTCGTTAATCCAAACGATAGGCCGAGCAGCAAGAAATGTGAACGGTAAGGTGATTTTGTATGCTGATCGCATTACAGACTCTATGGCTAAGGCTATGGGGGAGACTGAAAGGCGTAGAAAGCTACAGCATCAATATAACCTCGATAACGGTATCGTACCAAAAGGCGTCGTTAAGAAAATCACCGATGTGATGGATGTTGGCGAGAGAGAGACGACGATCACTAGTGGTACGAAAACACTTAATGTTGCTGAAAATACAGCAAAATATAACTTAAACGATATGGCGAGCCTCAGCCATCAAATCGACGCGTTAGAGAAGCAGATGCACGAACATGCTAAAAACTTAGAGTTTGAGCAGGCTGCAGCCATGAGAGATCAAGTCATGAAATTAAGGGAAGCATTGATTAAAGCTTAATATCTATCGGTTCACGTTGAAAATGCAATTTACCGCTAACCTTTATGCTAGCGCTAAATTGACCTTATTTCGTAAGACTATTTGAACGTTGAGCTTTGGCGCTTGAGCTATTTAACTTGCTTAATTATTCGTTTTACTAAGAAAACAACAATAAATAGTACTATCGCAGAAATGACACCAATAAGGTGGGCTTCAGTGGCAACCCTTGCATTTATCATATCTGTTATCTGCTGTCCGGCCCCAAAGACCTGCTCATAGATGACTTTCAGTATTACGCCTGTCAGCAGTAAGTAGCCCGTTTTATAGCCCAGTAAAATATCTTTGATAGCACCGTAAGTAAACAGACCGTGTAACATGCCACTAAGTCCAACATAGCCGAGTAAACTGGGAACGAATAGATATAAACTCACACCTTGAAGTAAGCAAAATATTAAAAACAAGACTGAGAGTTGTAGTAGCCGGTAGTGCATATGGTGCAAGAGTAGAATGACCCAAAGCCCAGCTAAATTCATCGCTAAGTGCCATGCATTCGTGTGTAGCAGATTACCAGTTACTACTCGCCAATACTCTCCGTCAGCTATCTCGACTCGTCTATAGGCGAGAAAAGCTTCAGCGTTCATGAAGTAAAGTAAGATGCAAACTAACGTGATTGCTAAAGCAAACAAATAGCTGCTATTTCTACCGCTTAAGTTTACATCTGGTGTTTTACTCGACAAGGTTAAGCCTTCATTTTGCTATGGAGATCGGCTTGAACTTTATCTTTATTATTGAGGTAGTCATCTAAACCACCTTGTCTTAATAAACAGGCTGGACAGGTTTTACAGCCTGTACCAACAATACCGTTGTAACAGGTTAACGTTTCATCTCTGACTAATGCTAACTGCTCGTATTTATCTGCTAAAGCCCAAGTTTCAGCCTTGTTGAGCCACATTAGCGGGGTGACTAATTCAAGTTGTCTGTCCATACCTTGCACAAGCGCATTATTCATCGCTTTAACAAAGTCGTTGCGACAATCTGGATAACCTGAGTAATCGGTTTCACAAACGCCAGTGATCACAGTATCTGCGCCTAATTGATAGGCGTAAATTCCTGCTAAAGTTAGGAATAGTATGTTTCGACCGGGAACAAATGTATTAGGCAGGCCGTTTTCCATCAGATCGTTGGACACTTCGATTGAGTCACGCGTTAAGGCTGAAATGGCAAGCTCATTGAGCATAGTGACATCTAATACTTTGTGACTGACTAAGCCTAAACGCTTGCCAAGTTGCTCAGCAACTTCTATCTCCTCACGATGGCGCTGACCATAATCGAACGTGATCCCATGAACTTCATCATATTGTTCAAGTGCTTGAATTAAACAGGTTGTTGAGTCCTGTCCGCCACTGAAAACTACCACTGCTTTTGACATATAGATCACTAAGATATTTAAATAAAAGCTATTTTAACTGACAGGCTGCCACTTGTATAATATCAATTGTATGAAGTCGGTTGATTCAATAGCTCGTTAGTGAAGTATCGGTTTGCGATTAACCGTTTTGATTAATAGCTTGCGAACAGCAAAAAAATACACTATAAAAGCCGCCCATTGTTTAGAGGTTAGCCATGAAATACCCAGTTAATGAAGTTTTTGAGACCATCCAGGGAGAAGGTTACTTTACCGGCGTTCCAGCTATATTCCTTAGACTTCAAGGTTGTCCTGTAGGATGCTCATGGTGTGATACTAAGCATACGTGGGAGTTATTAGACGAAAACAAAGTTGCCCCTGAACTTGTTATTCAAGTAGATGGTGAAATTGGAAGATGGTCCAATATCTCGCCACAATCATTGCTTAACTATATAGAAGAAAAAGGATTTACTGCTAAGCACTTAGTCATCACAGGTGGCGAGCCGTGTATGTATGATCTCCAGCCATTGACTCAACACTTTAATGAAGCTGGCTTTAGTACCCAGATTGAAACCAGCGGCACCTTTGAGGTCATATGCTCACAGAGCACTTGGGTTACTGTGTCGCCAAAAGTGGACATGAAAGCGGGCATGTTGGTGTTACCACAATCTATTCAGAGAGCTAATGAGATAAAACACCCTGTGAGTATGACGAAACATATTGAGCAATTAGATGAGCTTTTAAATGGCATTGACCTTGTGGATAAGACTATTTGTCTGCAACCAATTAGTCAGAAACCAAGGGCGACGGAGCTCGCAATGAAAGTCTGTATTGAGCGCAACTGGCGATTATCGATTCAGACTCATAAGTATCTAAATATCGATTAACAGATCATTGATGTCATTCCCCTGTAAGCTTCTATTACACACTTTTTATTTCGCACTAAGGCGTACAGGGGATAATACCAAAGGGGATGACTAAGCTATCTATTAAAGCAATTGACCTGTCTGGCTGAGGTTTTCAAGACTTTTTTGGTACGCTTGAAGGTCACCAATATTTGAATCTATCCACTCGTTGTTGTAGTAGGTATCAAGGTAACGCTCACCTGAATCACATAATAGGGTTACAAGTGAGCCCTTTCTTCCCTCAGCATGCATTTTTGATGCAAGCATTAACACGCCGTAAAGATTCGTCCCTGTTGATGGACCTGCTTTTCTACCAATCAACTGCTCTAACCAATACATGGTTGCAATAGAGGCTGTATCGTCGATCTTCTCCATATGATCAATCACACCTGGTATAAAGGAAGGTTCAGCTCTTGGTCTGCCAATTCCCTCTATCTTACTGCCCTTCGTTGAGGTTATCTTGCTATCACCTTGGGTAAAGTAATCAAAGAAAACAGAGTTCTCTGGGTCGACGACACAGAGCTGAGTTTCAAGTTGTTGATAGCGTATATAGCGACCAATAGTCGCAGAGGTTCCACCAGTACCAGGACTCATCACTATCCATTGGGGAATAGGGTGTGGCTCCTTTGCCATCTGTTCAAAAATGGAATTAGCAATATTGTTATTACCGCGCCAGTCAGTAGCACGCTCTGCATAGGTAAATTGATCCATATAGTGACCATCTAACTCTGTGGCGAGCCGTTCAGATTCCGCATAGATCTCACTAGAGTGATCAACAAAGTGGCATCGACCACCATAAAACTCAATTTGTTGAACTTTCTTTTTGGCTGTAGAACGCGGCATAACAGCAATAAAAGGTAAGCCTAATAAACGGGCAAAGTAGGCTTCGGATACGGCGGTGCTCCCTGAAGAGGATTCAATGACACTCGTTCTCTCATTAATCCAGCCGTTACAGAGTGCATAAAGAAATAGAGAGCGGGCTAATCGATGTTTAAGACTGCCGGTAGGGTGAGTGCTCTCATCTTTAAGATAGATATCTATCCCTGCAAGTGATGGAATATCCAGTTTAATGAGGTGAGTATCTGCACTTCGCTGATAATCCGCTTCAATAATCGCAATAGCTTGATTTACCCATGAATTCTTCATTTTGCCTCTAAGGTGTTTCTCTAATTAATTAGATGATAGCTAAATTGAATTAGTCGTGGAAGCAAGTGCGAGAATATCTTTGGAAAAAAGGGGATTGATTAAACTATTTTAATTAAGATGGGGAGTCTAACTTTGATGGTGAAGTACGATGTATAAGTATGCAGTGAAACAAAAAAGCGGGGAGATGAGTCTACGTTAAATAAGAAAGTGGTGGAGGGAGAAGGATTCGAACCTTCGAAGGCTGAGCCGTCAGATTTACAGTCTGATCCCTTTGGCCACTCGGGAACCCCTCCACATTTTTCTTTACTCATATTTTATAAATTAATATCAAATATGTTTTACACATTTTAAAACTTAAAACTTAAAACTTAATACAAAAAGATGGTGGAGGGAGAAGGATTCGAACCTTCGAAGGCTGAGCCGTCAGATTTACAGTCTGATCCCTTTGGCCACTCGGGAACCCCTCCACATTGTCTCTTCATACTCACAGTCATAAATTAATATGAACTATCTTTTACAGATTGGTTTTACAACTTTTTAAAACTCTTACACATTAAACAGAAATGGTGGAGGGAGAAGGATTCGAACCTTCGAAGGCTGAGCCGTCAGATTTACAGTCTGATCCCTTTGGCCACTCGGGAACCCCTCCGGATATTTCTATTTTCTATCTAAGTGCAAATGGTGGAGGGAGAAGGATTCGAACCTTCGAAGGCTGAGCCGTCAGATTTACAGTCTGATCCCTTTGGCCACTCGGGAACCCCTCCTCAATTGCGGCGGCAATAGTAGTCACAAACTCTGTCAGTGTAAAGCCCCTATTTGAAAAAAAAGCTAAAGTATTACTTTAAGCGGTCGATTAACTATCAACGAGTTGATTTATTGATGTTTTTTTATGCGACCTGGTTCAATCTTAATAAATGAGTCACAATTAGGCTCACGGCTTAATCACGCTGTAGATAGTGAGCGCAGAGGGGAGTTTGCACTTCTCTTATCCTTACTCTCGACAGATGCCCGTGATATGGCTCAGTTCCAACTTGAAAAAGGTCAGCTAGATGAAGACAGTCAATTACGTGCAAAGTTTGAGCTTCCAAAAGCTGAGACGTTAATCAATGATCTTTCTAGAGAGAGTAATCCAGTCAATCATAGTGAGTCTTTTAGACATGGTGGGGTAAAAGCGTTTCAGCTGCAGCAAGCACTGTCCCCTGAAGCATTAGTCGTCAGGGGGACTGAGTCTGCTCAAATGCAAAAAGTGTTAACAAACTGCGATCTTATTACCCGAGAAAGATATCAATCAGCAAAAGCCCTAAATTCAACGAATAAAGATAGCATTCATCTGTCAGATGTTCATTTTGTTGACCTTTTATCTAAGCAAAGGCAGATGGGAAAGCTCATCGCATCCTGTTAACTTAATGTTTCATATGCTGCACCAATGGTGTGTAAAAACGAAATGGCCTTATATTTCATGCTATTTATTGGCATTTTTATTACTAAGTTTGAGTTAGGTAGCATTGCATTCATACAGTTAGCGTATAATGCACACTTCAAAACCCTGTAAGAGATAAAGAATCATGAAAAAAATTCAGAGCGCACAATCAAACTTAGTCAATGATACCTGTAATGATTGTGGTAGCTATGCTGATATTGGCGCTGTGATCGATGAGCACGACACTCAACTGATTATCACTTTTCAAGGTGAACAAGCTCAGTCTGAATCAGCAATGTTAGCCAAAAAAGCACAAGAACGATTTGAGCAGGTCGCTATCACTACCAGCAAAGATGACAAGGGCGTGACGTTACAGATTGATTTCAGTTTCAGTGCGGAAAAAATGATTTTTCAATTAGAAAACTCAATTTAATTATGAGTCTGTGTTGTTTATTGGTGATAGCTTCGTGTAGTGTAGGTTGAAAAATAATTAAAATAATAACTTTAAAATAAAGCTGCTAACAGTTAACTAGCTAGTTGGAAGCGTTGAGTAAGTGATTTCACTTACTGTTTAGGGACATTTGTGAAGAAGCGTGAGTATCAATACTTATTAGAGTCTATTGTTAACTCGAAAGAGAAACAAGATGGCAATTTTCAGAGTACAGCTGAGTTGGCTACAGAGTTACTGTGCCAACAGCTTGCTGTCTGTTATGTCGGCGTTAGTGTTATCTCTTGTGACGACAATACGCTGAATATCGCCGCGGATTATGGCCCTTCAAACGTGCTCGTCAAACAGCGCCCACTCCCTTCACAATGTCCAAATTATATCTGTGAGCTGAGAAACAAGCGTCTTATCGATGCTAGTGATGTTACCCATGACGACAGGGTCGAGGAGTTAAGAGAGGTTTACTTTACTCCTAAGCAGATCCTATCCAGTTTAGATGTTGCTATCAGAATTAATGGTCACCTTGAGGGAGTCCTCTATTTAGAGAGAACCTCAAACATACCTTGGACTGATAGCGAGATTCACCTCGCAACCCATGTTGCCGATCAATTAGCGCTCACGTTAGCTACCCGAAATGCTTATGAGAAAGATGAAAGGTTAACCTTACTATTAAGTGCCGATGAGCAATCTGAACAAGTCAGCATGCTCATCAATTTGAAAACAGATTTAGTTGAGTATGTTAATCAGGCCCATGAATCTATTTCTGGTACGGCTAAACAGCACATCATTGGTCAATCATTTAAGCAACTAGATTTCGTAAAACAACACCCAGAGGAAGCGATAGAAGCGCTAACTCAAGTTGCTAATGGTAGCGTTGCAAAAGGTGAGAATGAAATTACTCGAGCTGATGGAAGAACATATTGGCTACGATATTCGGTAAAACAGTTTATTACCGAGCGGGGTAACCATTATGCAATGGTTAAAGCGGACGATATCTCTGATGAAAAGCAGTATCAAGCTAAATTAGAACGTCTCGCTTGGCGCTGCGGACTTACTGGACTTTATAATCGAAGTTATTTCACAAAAGAGCTAGAGCTTTGTAAAACGGGTCATCTTGTGTTGGTCGATATTCGCGGTTTTAAGCGTTTTAATGATACTTACGGGCATGAAAATGGTGATGTTTTACTGATTGAAATAGCGCGAAGGTTAAAGCATTTTTCCAATATCAATCGCACCGAACAGCTTGCACGTGTTGGCAGTGATGAGTTTGCTATTATTTTACAACTACAAAGCCACGCCGATATTGAGTACATTACCACTCGACTTTATAGTCAACTCACCGCACCAATCATTATAGGCCGCGAAAAAATTAAGCCAAAACCTGCTTTATCGATTGTAGATATATCTACTGTCGAAGAAAACTTTATACCCCTAGCTTGCGCAGATATTGCTATTCAATATGCAAAGAAAAAGCAGGGTGACGCTATCCAAGTGTTCAATAATGCTTTACTAAACACCTTTAAAGAGGATGCTCAGATTGAGCGCGATCTACAAACGGCACTAAGAGGCCGTGAATTTGAACTTTATTATCAGCCATTGAGAGATCTTAAGAAGAAATCTTATATTGGGGCTGAAGCATTGATCCGTTGGCATCACCCTAAAAAAGGCGTGCTGTATCCTGGCGCGTTTATCGATATAGCAGAGCAGACCGGGATCATTAATGCGATAGGTACTTGGGTATTGGAAGCTGCATGTAGACAATTGAACTTGTGGCAGCACCATAGGTTAGATATTTCAATGCATGTCAACGTTTCGGCGAGGCAGTTTTTTAGTGGGAACCTGTTTGATCAGGTGTGGAGCCTTATCTCTAGATATCGTATTAAACCTGGTACGCTTATTTTAGAGATAACAGAAACTGAATTGATGGAAGATATTGAATATGCAACAAAGCTTTGTACTGAGCTTTCAGAGTTAGGTGTTGGTTTAGCCATTGATGACTTTGGTACTGGGTATAGCTCGATGAGATACCTAAAGCAGTTTCCAATCAGTAAGCTGAAAATAGACCGCTCCTTTATTTCAGATCTCACCGTGAGCCGTGAAAGTCGTGAGATAGTCAGTGCGATTATTGCAATGGCATCGGCGCTCAATATTTCACTCACAGCCGAAGGGGTTGAAACCCAAGAGCAAGAAGCGTTTCTTTCTGATCATCGTTGCGATCAAGCCCAAGGGTTTTTATATAGTCCCGCTTTAAGAGAGTCTGACTTTAGTCAGTTTCTTGTAAAATCGTCGAATGAATTAATACACTAATTTTATATATGTAGTTCTTGTTTACCTTGAGCAACACTGCTTAAATTTTTTCCCACTACCGCAAACACACACTTGGTTTCGCTTAGGCAGGTCAGCTTCAAACTGCTCGCCTTGAGTATACAGCCATGAGCCATCGACAAAAATAAACTCTGAACGCTCATGAATAGCATCTATGCCATCTTCTGTTCTATACCAAGCTTGAAACTCTACTTGCCCTGCTGGGCTAGTCATCGAGCTTGAAATGATCTGCAGTGATAACCAGTCTGGCTCTCCCCCTTGAGAAAGATCAGAAGCCGTCATACCGTTTAGGTAGCTTGGATGGTGTGTCAAAATGAGGTAGTCGTAATCTTGATAAACGAAAGCGCTATACCTACTTCTCATCAGCGCTTCAGGTGTTTGGGCTTTATGTTCACCTTGGTGAAGTTTACCGCAACAAGTTAAATATGGCAGGGGCTTACTATTTTCTTGTTTTCCACAGGGGCAAGGTGCTGATTGATTAATTGTCATTATTTGCTGATATGAGAGGGGAGAATTGTCGGCCATAATACAGGTTGGGAGAGGGCTTTGCATTGTAATAAAATGGGGGTTCTGAACGATTGTTGGTATCGACGGTTAATTGCCATTTTCCTTCACTGTTTTTCTTAGAAACAGTGACAAATTTTCCAGCAAACTCACTAACGGGTTCTTCTGTATCAACGGGGGGATGAAAACGAATTAAGAAATAGCCAACATCGGTTGCATTGTTCGCTTCCATTTGTCTATCGATAACTCTAAAATCGACCTCAATTCTCGCTTCTTTATGTCTAATCTTACCAAAAAACTTTTTATATAGAGCAATGATATTGTCACGACCCATAGTGATCTCTTTACTCTGTGTTTCTGGTATATAGCAGGCATCTTCAGCATACACTTTTTCAACCAGATCGGCGTCTAAGTGTTCAAACGCTTGGGTAAACTGGGTATAGAATTGATTTATTGCAGCATTATCTTCCTGCACGGCAGCCGCAGGCTGTATCATGCAAAGTGTAATAAACGCAAAGAGTGCAATGTTTTTTATCAAGGTCATTGAGTATTTCAAAATCAACTATTACTACAGACACTATAATTGATGACCTTAATGATCTAAAGTTTTAGTTCTTAACAAAGTGTGTCTACTCAAAGGGGATTTTTAATGAGTGATGATGTTTCCTCTTTTCTTGAAGAGATGGAAGGGGTTAAGCCTCTTGGCGGGCAACCTAAAGTACTGCATCAAAATAGCTATCAGCAAACTAGCGCGCAGCTTGCCAGAAATAAAGCTGCACAAGCTTCAGCCTTGTTATTAGCTATGCCTGTTGATCCAGCGTTAATCTCACCTGTTGCACCTGACGAAGAGCTTAGCTTTTGTAAGGAGGGTGTTCAGGGCGCTGTTTTTAGAAAGTTAAGCTCAGGTCAGTATCAGGCTAAGAGTGAACTTAATCTCACTGGACTTAATGTAAAGCAAGCTAGGGAGGCTGTTTTTCTGTTTGTACAAGCATGTATAGAGAAAGGCGATCGTAGTGCGCTGATCATCCACGGTAAAGGCTATAAGAGTAAGCCTTACCCTGCTGTTATAAAATCGTTTGTGGCACACTGGTTATCAAATACTGAAGGCGTGCTCGCGTTTCACAGCGCCAAGCGTGATCATGGTGGAACAGGGGCTTTATACCTAATGCTAGTCAAATCAAAACAAAAGAAAATTGAAAACAGTGAAATAAACAGGAAGGGTTCGGGAACGCGGTAATTGTTACAACAATCTTAGCCACAAAAAAGCGCTAGAGACTTTCTAGCGCTTGTTAGTACAACTCAATAGAATTTTAGTTTATATCGTCGATTCTACAGATTGATCCTACTTGCCACTACCAGCCACACTGACGGTTGGCTTCGCTGTTTTGCTCGTTTAACCAAGTTTGCAAGGGGGCGAAGTAATCTAATACGGCAGTAGCATCCATTTCAGGACTCCCGGTCACAACTTCTAACGCTTCTGGCCACGGACGGCTTTGCCCCATTTCCAACATGGTATTTAGCTTACTGCCAGCCGCTTCATTACCATATATGCTGCATCTATGGACTGGCCCTTTATCTCCTGCAATATCACACAGAGATTTATGGAACTGAAACTGCAAAATGTGTGCTAAGAAATAGCGAGTATATGGTACGTTTCCTGGTACATGGTATTTAGCGCCTGGATCAAAATAATCCTCACCTCGCTCAATTGGTGCTTTAACACCTTGGTATTTCTCTCTAAGGTCCCACCAAGCTTGGTTATATTGCTCAGGGGTTATTTCGCCGCTAAACACTTTCCAGCGCCATTGATCTATCATGAGCCCAAAAGGCATAAAGGCCACTTTGTCGAGGGCCTGTTTTAGTAGCAATCCGATATCTTTAGACGCGTCAGGGACCTCATCAAGCAAGCCTATCTGTTTAAGGTAGCTTGGGGTGATAGAGAGGGCAATCGTGTCACCAATCGCTTCATGGAAACCATCATTTGCACTGTTTTTAAAGATGAAAGGTTGATTCTTATAAGCTCTTTGATAGTAATTATGTCCAAGCTCGTGGTGTATAACAGTAAAGTCTTCAGCCGTTTTTTGAATACACATCTTGATGCGAATATCATCGAGATTATCGAGATCCCAAGCAGAGGCATGACATACTACATCACGATCTTCAGGTTGAACGAATAACGAGCGTTGCCAAAATGTATCAGGTAGCTCTTCAAACCCCAGTGAACTAAAGAAGCTTTCTGCTTGTTTCACCATCTTGATTTCATCATAGTTATGCTTAGCAAGTAACTCAGTGACATCATAGCCAGGATCGGCATCAGCAGGTGAGACCTTGTCATAAATATTGCCCCAACTTTGCGCCCACATATTTCCTAGAAGGTGTGCAGGAATAGCGCCATTGGATGGAACAACATCTTCACCATACTCTTCGTTTAGCTCACCACGTACATAACAATGCAGTGAATCATAAAGTGGCTTAACTTGACCCCAAAGGCGATCTAGCTCTGTTGAAAACTCATCGGGTTTCATATCATATTGACTGCGCCAAAGCTCTGATAAGTTGGCATAACCAAGATCTTTTGCCCCTTCATTAGCAAGCTCCACTTCTCGCTCGAAAAGCGGACGCATTGGTTTAGCAATTTCTCGCCAGCCTTTCCAAACCTCAAGCAGTAGGGCTGGATCTTTTGATTCTCCCATAATGGCTGACAGTTCAGGCTGCGTTAGACAGCGGCCATCTTCAAAGCAGTATTTACCTTTACCATACAAGCCATTTAATTCAGAGCTTATTGCTGCTAACTCAGCATTTTTAGCGGGATCGAGAGGAGCGGGTAATACCAGCGAGCTACGGAGGATATTCAGTTTTCTCATGCTAGCTTCATCTAAAGGTAGTGAAGTATATTTAGCCGCTTGTGTGGCAAGTTTTACTGAAGTTGCTGTTTGCTTTTCTCCTACAGAAGCTGAAAGTGCTGCAGTATCATCTGTGATGAAGTTGCTATAGATCCACTCTGAGCGGTTTATCTCAATAGATAAGTCACTCAATGTTTTTTCTGATTCATCAAGAAACTGTTTTGCTYCATCTAGTTGGGATTGCTTAGTGTCAACCTGTTCAGATTGAGATGTATTACAGGCTGTTAAACCTAATGAAAATGCGATAAGCAGTGAAATTCGTGACAGCTTTGGTATGGAAGGTTTCATTAAATCAGTTCCCTTGTTGTTTTTGTGTTGAGTATTTTATCGAAAAACTGATGATTTAAAAGTGCAACAGATGAAAAGGGATACAAAGGTGTGTAAATCTAGTAACAGCTGGTCATTGGACAATAATTTAGTTTGACAAAATGTGAACCAGTGTTTAATTTAAACGAGTGTTTTAAATAGAGTCAAAAGGTCACGGAATGGCAAGTCGATCCGATACAAAAATTAGAATTCTCGATGCCGCAGAGAAATTATTTGCTGAGCGGGGCTTTTCAGAAACCTCACTGCGTCTGATAACAAGTAAAGCAGAAGTTAACTTAGCCTCTGTTAACTATCATTTTGGTTCAAAAAAAGAGCTCATCCGTGCTGTGCTTGCACGCTATTTGGATGTTTTTATGCCCGCAGCGTCTTCGGAGATTGTCAGTTTACAAGCTGCCGATAAAAATGCATCCCTTAATGATATATTTTCGACATTGGTTAAACCCTTGCTCGATCTTAATCAGCTAAGGTCTGAAGGTACTCGTACCTTTTTGCAACTACTTGGCCGAGGTTACATTGAAAGCCAAGGGCATCTTCGCTGGTTTATTACGACCCACTATGGGCAACATCTCACTCAGTTTGTTAAAGCCGTTGCTGATAGTGCACCACATATTCCTCCCGCGGAGATGTTTTGGCGTTTACACTTTACCTTAGGCACGGTTGTTTTCACTATGGCATCGGCAGATGCATTAACTGAGATTGCTGCAGCTGATTTTGATGAACATAATGACATTGAAGCTGTGATTAGAAAAGTGATCCCATACCTTTCTGCTGGCGTTGCAGTTCCTGTATCTACTTAAATGGTAATGAGAAAAAGGTAACCCCATGACACTGTTCATACTTGCACTATTAATTATTATTGTGCTCTTTGGTGTAAAAAATATCAGGATGCAGTTTATTACTCGTCCTGTTTTTTCATTTTTTAAAAAACTACTTCCCCCATTATCAGATACTGAAAAAGAAGCCATGGAAGCTGGCGATGTTTGGTGGGAAGGCGAGTTATTTAGAGGTAAACCTAATTGGGAAACCTTACACAGTTACGGTAGACCTAAGCTGACTGCTGAAGAACAGGATTTTTTGGACAATCAGGTCGTGACTGCACTGTCTATGATTGATGATTATGACATTGTTCAAAATCGCAAAGATTTACCGCCTGAACTGTGGCAGTATTTTAAAGATGAAGGCTTTTTTGCCCTGATTATCCCTAAGCAATATGGCGGTAAAGCATTCTCTGCCTATGCAAACTCTACCATAGTGAGCAAACTCGCTAGCAGAAGTGTCAGTGCTGCGGTCACGGTAATGGTGCCAAATTCTTTAGGTCCTGGCGAGCTACTTACTCATTACGGTACACAGGAGCAAAGAGAGCATTGGTTACCTAAGTTAGCGACTGGTGAAGCGGTTCCATGTTTTGCATTAACCGGTCCTGAAGCGGGTTCTGATGCTGGCGCCATTCCTGATGAAGGGATTGTGTGCAGACAGGAATTTGAAGGGAAGGAGGTGTTAGGCCTTCGACTTAATTGGGATAAACGCTACATTACATTAGCGCCAGTTGCGACCGTGTTAGGCCTAGCTTTTCAAATGCGAGATCCTGACAAGCTCCTGGGTGATACAGAGTCCTTAGGCATCACTTGTGCACTTATCCCAACCGATCATGCAGGTGTTAAGATCGGCCAAAGGCATAACCCACTCAATATGGCGTTTATGAATGGTACGACCCAAGGGGAGGATGTCTTTATTCCTCTGGATTGGATCATTGGCGGACCGCAATATGCAGGGAGAGGCTGGCGTATGCTTGTCGAATGTCTGTCTGCTGGCCGAGGGATCTCTCTCCCTGCACTGGCTACTGCATCTGGACACACATGCACTAAAACCACAACGGCATACAGTTATGTTCGTCATCAGTTTGGCCTATCGATAGGCAGTTTTGAAGGCGTGCAAGAAGCAATGGCAAGAATCATTGCTAATACTTATCAGCTTGAAGCGGCAAGGCGTTTAACGACGACGGGCATTGACCTTAAAGTTAAACCTTCTGTGGTGACTGCAATTGCTAAATACCACATGACTGAAATGAGCCGTGATGTATTAAACGATGCAATGGATATTCAATCTGGTAAGGGGATCCAGCTCGGACCTAAAAACTATCTTGGGCACCCTTACATGGCTAATCCTATTTCCATAACGGTTGAAGGGGCGAACATACTGACCAGAAGCTTGATGATTTTTGGGCAGGGGGCAACACGTTGTCATCCATATGTGTTGGCTGAGATGGAAACTGCTGCAATGGAGGATGCTAGTGCTGCACTTGAGCGATTTGATTCATTATTGCTAGGACATATAGGGTACGGTGCCAGAAATGCGTTTAGTGCCTTGTTCAGTGCGCTCACCGCTAGCCGTTTCAATCAATCTCCAGTGAGTGGAGAGACACAGCAGTATTATAAAGACATGACCCGATTTTCATCAGCGCTCGCATTTATGACAGACATATCTATGTTAATGCTTGGTGGTGATCTGAAACGTAAAGAGATGCTATCTGCCAGAATGGGCGATGTGCTCAGTGAGCTATATTTAGGCTCTGCGACGCTTAAGTTATTTGAAGATAATGGTAGGCAGCAGGATGATCTACCTGCAGTTCGTTATGTTATGGCGACTCGATTACAGAATGCTGCTAAGGCACTAGAGGATGCATTACGTAACTTCCCTAACCGTCCTGTAGCGTGGTTGATGCGCGGGCTAATATTCCCGTTAGGTAACCACTTTAAGGGCGCCACCGATAAGATGGCCATTGAGCTAGTCAAAGGCATGTCAAAGCCAGGTCCTGCTCGCGATCGCATTACCTTCTTATGCCCTGATGTAGATGGCGAAGAAAGTGGTATCGCTGATGTTGAAAACGCATTTATCGCTCAATATGCTTGTAAACAGATATACAGCAAAATAAAGGCTGCACAGCGAAAAGGCGTACTACCTAAGAAAGTAGATAATCAGCAATTATTTAAGCTCGCGCTTGAAGAGAAAGTGATTGATGATTCTGAATACGCAAAAATCCTTGATGCGGATAAACTGAGAGCGGCTGCGATTAATGTAGATGACTTTAATCAGTTATAAAGCGGGGTAAGCTTGAATAAAGAAAGGGCGCTTAGGCGTCCTTTTTTATATCAATAATTCAATGCGACACAGGATTAACAGGCTTTTATCTTATATTGAGCAAAGCTTTGACTATTAATTGTATCTAGGCTTCTGAACAAGGCGTTTAGGTCATCATGCATTTAACTGAGTTACTGATGATAATGGTTGGCCAGATACAAAAAAGGCATGCTAATGCATGCCTTTTATTAAGCAAGTATCTGCTTATGCGACGATTAATACCTTACAAGTATTGGTGCCGCCAATGGTTTCCATTGAATCACCTTTCGTCATCAGAACCATGTCACCACTCTGGAGGTAACCAGCTTGAGCTAGAGTTTCTAATGCTTTACGAGCAACGTCTTCAGCTTTTACACTGGTTGAGTCAAACTCTACAGCCTGAACACCACGATAAACAGCCATCTTCGCAAGCGTCTTCTCATGACGAGATAGTGCGAAAATAGGTAGAGAAGAGCTGATTCGAGACATAAGCTGCGGCGTTGCACCCGATTCAGTCAATGCTACAATCGCTTTAATACCTTTAAGGTGGTTTGCAGCATACATGGTAGAAAGCGCAATAGTCTCTTCAACAGTGCTGAAGCTTTCGTCTAGTCTATGCTTTGACACTTGCACACTTGGGTGTGACTCTGCGCCAAGACAAACTTCAGACATTGCTTTAACGGTTTCTTCAGGGAAGTCACCAGCTGCAGTTTCTGCAGACAACATCACAGCATCAGTGCCATCAAGTACAGCGTTTGCTACATCCATAACCTCTGCACGTGTAGGCATAGGGCTAGTGATCATAGACTCCATCATCTGAGTCGCAGTGATCACGCTTTTGTTAAGCTGACGAGCGCGGCTGATGAGTTTCTTCTGTACTGCAACAAGTGCAGGGTCGCCAATTTCAACACCTAAATCACCACGTGCTACCATGACAACATCAGAGGCTTTGATCACATCATCCATAGCTTCATCAGTTGCAACAGCTTCTGCACGCTCAACTTTAGAGACGATAAGTGCATTGCTACCGGCTTGTTGAGCAAGTTCACGGGCATAATCTAGATCGGCACCGGTGCGTGGGAAAGAGACAGCAAGGTAATCAACTTGAATTTCAGCAGCAGTAACGATATCGCGCTTGTCTTTTTCTGTTAGCGCAGCTGCAGATAAACCACCGCCTTGCTTGTTGATACCTTTGTTATTTGACAAAGGACCTGCAACAGTAACAGTAGTGTGAACCTTATTACCGTCGACACTTTCAACTTTAAGCTGAACGCGTCCATCGTCAAGCATCAAGATATCACCGATATTAACGTCGTTTGGTAACTCTTTATAATCGATACCGACTTGCTTTTCGTCACCTTCACCTTTTTCAAGATCAGCATCCAAAATAAAGCTGTCACCTAAGTTAAGCTGTACTTTTTTGTTGTCTTTAAAAGTTGAAACGCGAATTTTGGGACCTTGTAGATCACCAAGAACAGCAACATGCACACCCAACTCAGCAGCGATTCTACGTGTATCTGAAGCGCGTTTAAGATGATCTTCTGGTGAGCCGTGGGAGAAGTTAAGTCTAACAACATTAGCGCCGGCTTTGATAATGCGGCGTAGGTTGTCATCTCTATCGGTGGCTGGACCCAAAGTGGTTACAATTTTGGTTCTGCGGAACATGACATACTCCGTTAAGTTTAAAGAAATCTGACACTATATTAACAGAGCTTTGGGAATTATGTAGGAAAATTACAAACAAAATGATCTAAAACAATATATAAAATTTGTGAAGCCAAGCTTAAAACAGATAAAAAAGGCAGTACAAAAAAATTGTACTGCCTTAAATTGCGGTGGGAAGAGGGTTACAGGATAGGATCTTTATCGATTCTAGATTCCTTTAGTACCTCTTTAACACGCTTTAAACTTTCTCTAAAGCGTGGGCCACGTCTCAGCGTAAACCCTGTTGCCAATACGTCAACGACAACCAATTGAGCCAGTCTTGATGCCATAGGAAGATACATATCAGTATCTTCAGGGACTTCCATAGTGACAGGTAGCGTACACTCAGTTGAAAGGGGAGAGTGACGGGCTGTAATGCCGATAACTGCTGCGCCATTCTCACGGGCAAGCCTAGCAATATCGATTAATGATTTCGTTCGACCTGTGTGGGAGATAAGTACAATAACATCTCCCTCACCGCTGTTGATGCAGCTCATACGTTGCATTAATACATCGTCGAAACAGATAACAGGCACATTAAAGCGAAAGAACTTATTTTGTGCATCATGGGCGACAGAAGCAGATGCACCTAGGCCGAAAAAGGAGATCTTTTTAGCCTGAGTCAAAATATCGACCGCCTTATTAATGGCCGAAGTATCAATACTCTGTCTAGCTGTATCTAGGGAAGCCATTGAAGACTCGAAGATTTTTGTTGTGTAAGAGTCAGGGCTGTCATCTTCTTCCACATGTCGGCTGACATAAGGAGTACCATTAGCTAAGCTTTGAGCTAGGTGAAGTTTAAAGTCTGGAAAACCTTTGGTATCAAGGCGTCGGCAGAATCTATTTACTGTAGGCTCACTGACATCGGCCATCTTCGCAAGAGTAGCAATACTTGAGTGGATTGCCGTCTGTGGAGAAGCCAAAATGACCTCTGCAACTTTGCGCTCTGATTTGCTAAAATGGGTAAGGCTTTTTTGTACCTTTTCTAGGGTATTCATATGCGTACGTCCACTCGAAAAATATGTAATTTTATTATTTCTTTTTTGTCATTTTAGAAAGTTTTTTAAAATAAGAAACTTGACCCGTATGACGAATTATACTTTAACAAAGATTAAAACTTTCTACTGTATAGAGTAATTTAATCACAAAAAGCATATCAGATTAATGGGTCGTATGCCTAGTTAGCAAACTGTCGTTTTTTTGCAAAATTTAGATGCAATTAACAAATTCTGTTGTTATATTACAACAAACACGTGAGATTCACATCGATTCGATTGAACATTGTGACATTAGGAGATTAAGAAGCTATGGGCATAACAACACCAGAAGCCAAAGCTTGCGATTTTGTTTTGTTTGGCACGAAAGGGGATTTAGCTCGTCGTAAATTACTTCCCTCACTGTACCAACTAGACAAAGCTGGGCTACTCAACGTTGATACTAAAGTGCTTGGCGTTGCCAAAGACAGCTTTAGCCAAGAAGAGTTTAAAGAGTTAGTCGATAAAGCACTTCGCGGTTTTGTAAAAGATGAACTCTGTGAAGATACAGTCCAGCGCTTCTTACAACGATGTCATTATATCGGTACTAATTTTACAGAGTCAGAAGGTTACCAATCGTTCCACGATATTTTAGAGCCAGAAAAACGGGTGATGGTCAGTTACTTTGCTACCCCGCCTGCCATCTTCGGTGATATCTGTCGTTGCCTTCATGAACAAAACCTTATTTTCCCTGATTCACGTGTCGTTTTAGAAAAACCAATTGGTTACGATTTAGAATCATCTAAAGTCATTAACGATAATGTCTCCGCTTATTTCAATGAAAATCAAATTTATCGTATTGACCACTATCTTGGTAAAGAAACCGTTCAAAACCTGATCGCACTGCGCTTTGCTAATTCGCTATTCGCGTCTAAGTGGGATAACCGAACCATAGACCATGTACAGATCACTGTGGCCGAAGAGGTTGGTATCGAAGGCCGATGGGGTTATTTTGATAAAGCGGGTCAAATGAGAGATATGATCCAAAACCATCTGTTACAGGTATTAACCCTTGTTGCAATGGACCCGCCAGTTAATCTCGATGCCGATAGCATTCGTGATGAGAAAGTAAAAGTCCTTAAGTCTTTACGTCCAATCACTTCAGATACCATCTATGAAAGCACGGTTCGTGGGCAATACTCTTCAGGTTTCCTAAAAGGCTCTCCAGTTCCTGGTTATTTAGAGGAAGAGGGGGCAAATACACAATCTTACGCTGAAACATTTGTTGCGCTTAGAGTTGATATCGACAACTGGCGTTGGGCTGGCGTACCTTTCTACTTACGTAGTGGTAAGCGTATGCCATCTAAGAGCTCTGAGATCGTGGTCTACTTTAAGAATCCGCCTCATAACTTGTACCGTTCAAACTATAGAAACCTGCCACCAAATAAGCTCACCATCCGACTTCAGCCCCATGAAGGCGTAGAAATTCAGATGATGAACAAGGTACCTGGCCTTGAACAGAAGCAACGTCTTCAAACGACAAAACTCGATTTAAGCTTCTCTGATACGTTTAAAAATGAGCGTATTGCAGATGCCTACGAGCGTCTACTTCTTGAGGCGATGCTGGGTAATCAAGCGCTGTTTGTTCGTCGTGATGAAGTTGAGCAAGCTTGGTCATGGGTTGATGGCATTATTCAAGCTTGGGAAGAGAGTAACGAGAAGCCAAAGCCGTACCCTGCAGGTAGTTGGGGGCCAGTGGCATCAGTTGCTTTGATAGCTAAAGACGGCCGTTCTTGGGACGAGTAAGAGGATTTATTGATGATTAAAGAAAGTGTATTCAAATCATTTGATGATAAAGCAGCCCTAGAGTCACAGTTAGCTGATCGCATCGCGAAACAACTGCAAGAAGCGGTTGATACCCGTGGTAAAGCAAGTTTGATTGTTTCTGGTGGTTCAACACCATTAAACCTATTTATGTTGCTCAGCAACAAAAATATAGAGTGGTCAAACGTGTATATCACCCTTGCAGATGAGCGTTGGGTAGATATCAGTTCTGATGACTCAAATGAGAAGTTGGTCAGAGCTCACCTACTGAAGAACAAAGCTGTTAATGCAAAGTTTCGTGGTTTAAAGAATATGTTCTCATCCCCTGAAGAGGGATGTGACATGACCATAGAGCAACTGGCTAACTTTCCAACACCGTTTGATGTTGTGGTGCTTGGTATGGGCAATGATGGCCATACCTGTTCTTGGTTCCCTTGTTCAAAAGAGATAGACGCCGCGCTGTCTACTGACAAGCTATGCATTGCAGTAAATCCTGGTGCTGCGCCAAATCCAAGACTATCACTGTCAAAAACAGCGATATTGGCAAGTCGTCAAATCTATCTACATATTGTTGGTGAGCAGAAGTTATCTGTTTATCGTCAAGCGCTTGAAAATGAAGATGCTACTAGCATGCCTATCAGGGCCGTCTTAGGGCAACACAAGACACCTGTAGACGTTTACTGGAGCGCTTAAGGAGAAATTATGCACTCAGTTGTTCAATCTGTTACTGACAGAATCATTGCTCGCAGTGTTGATTCACGAGCAAAATACCTTGCTGCACTTAACGATGCAAAACTTAATGGCGTACACAGAAGCGCGCTTAGCTGTGGCAATTTAGCCCATGGTTTTGCAGCCTGTAAACCTGCAGAAAAGAGTTCTATTAAGGCATTAACAAAAGCCAACATAGGTATTGTGACCTCTTTCAATGATATGTTGTCTGCACATCAGCCATACGAAACATATCCAGAGTTGCTTAAACAAGCATGTCTTGAAGTGGGAAGTGTTGCACAGGTTGCTGGCGGTGTACCCGCTATGTGTGATGGTGTAACTCAAGGTCAGCCAGGCATGGAGCTGAGTTTACTCAGCCGTGAAGTGATTGCAATGGCGACTGCTGTTGGCTTATCTCACAACATGTTTGATGGCGCCTTACTCCTTGGTATCTGTGACAAAATTGTACCCGGCTTGCTGATTGGTGCTCTGAGTTTTGGTCACCTTCCTATGATGTTTGTTCCTGCTGGCCCAATGAAATCTGGCATACCAAATAAAGAGAAGGCGAGAATTCGTCAAAAGTTTGCACAAGGTAAAGTCGATAGAGCTGCGCTGTTAGAGGCTGAGTCTGCGTCTTATCATAGTGCGGGAACATGTACTTTTTATGGTACCGCAAACAGTAACCAGTTAATGCTTGAGGTCATGGGCCTTCAGTTACCTGGTTCATCATTTGTTAATCCTGATGACCCATTACGTGAAGCATTAAACAAAACTGCTGCAAAGCAAGTATGCCGTTTAACTCAGATGGGCACCCAATATACACCGATTGGTGAAGTGGTTAATGAAAAGTCGATAGTTAATGGCATTGTTGCGCTATTAGCTACAGGCGGTTCAACGAACTTAACCATGCACATTGTCGCAGCAGCTCGCGCTGCCGGTATCATTATTAACTGGGATGATTTCTCTGAGTTATCTGATGCAGTACCGCTACTTGCGCGCGTTTATCCAAACGGACATGCAGATATTAACCACTTCCATGCTGCTGGCGGAATGAGCTTCTTAATCAAAGAGCTGCTCGATGCGGGTATGTTACATGAAGATGTAAATACCGTAGCGGGTTACGGACTGCGCAAGTATACCCAGGAGCCAAGATTAATCGATGGCGAGATAACTTGGGTGGATGGTGCCACTGAATCTTTAGACAATGAAGTTTTAACATCCGTTACAAAGCCTTTCCAAGTGAATGGCGGTCTTAAGTTAATGAAAGGTAACTTAGGGCGTGCAGTCATCAAGGTTTCAGCGGTGCAAGAGCAGCACAGATTTGTTGAAGCGCCAGCGGTTGTTATCGATGATCAAAATAAACTCGATGCCATCTTCAAAGCGGGCGAGCTAGATAAAGATTGTGTGGTTGTTGTTAAAGGACAGGGGCCAAAAGCGATTGGTATGCCTGAGCTACATAAACTCACTCCTATTCTAGGCACGCTGCAAGACCGCGGATTTAAAGTCGCATTATTGACCGATGGTCGTATGTCTGGTGCGTCAGGTAAAGTGCCTGCGGCTATTCACCTAACACCAGAGGCGTTAGATGGCGGCTTAATCGCAAAAGTTCACACAGGTGACATGATCAGAGTCGATGCGGCAACCGGTGAGCTAACGCTTCTGGTTGAACAAAGCGTCATTGACGCCCGTGTTGCTGACAAAGTTGAACTTCGTAATACAAGTTTTGGTATGGGCCGTGAACTCTTCGGTGCTTTACGTTCAAATTTAAGTAGTCCTGAGACTGGTGCTCGCTGTACTAGTGCTATTGACGAAATCTATTAAGGAAGAATATACACATGCTTGAGAATAACTGGTCATTGCAACCACAAGATATTTTTAAACGTAGCCCTATTGTTCCTGTTATGGTTATCAATAGAATTGAAGATGCAGTCCCGCTAGCGAAAGCACTTGTAGCAGGTGGTATTAGCGTTTTAGAGGTAACATTACGTACACCTTGTGCACTCGAAGCTATTGCTAAGATTGCCAAAGAGGTACCTGATGCCTTAGTTGGCGCTGGCACCATTTTAAATGAAGAGCAACTTCAGCAAGCCGTGGATGCTGGTGCACAGTTTGTGATCACGCCTGGCGCAACACCGAGTCTTCTTAAAGCTGCTATGGCAGGGACTACACCGCTAATTCCTGGTGTCGCGAGTATCTCTGAAGTGATGACTGGAATGTCACTTGGGTATAAAAACTTTAAGTTTTTTCCAGCAGAAGCTTCGGGCGGTGTTAATGCACTTAAAGCATTTTCAGGCCCATTAGCAGATATTCGTTTTTGCCCAACAGGTGGTATAACACCGAGTAGCTACCGCGATTACCTAGCGCTTAAAAATGTAGATTGTATCGGTGGAAGCTGGATTGCGCCAACAGATGCAATGGAGCAGGGGGACTGGGCTCGTATCACTGAGCTATGTAAAGAAGCGATTAACGGTATTTAACTGAAGCTGTCATTCAGTTAACCTAGCAATTAAGGCTGCCTACGAGGCAGCCTTTTTATTTTTAGCTCTAAATCACCGACTTCAGAAGGTGGCTTTTCTACAGAAAACAAAAAGATTACATCAGTAATTTCACTACTTTGTTCGCCTTCATCTCTCTATGATCTTTATCAGTGCTACGCCTTACCCTTATTAAAACCAACTAATAGCCACAATTAAAACTTGCTAAGACCTGAAAATGTAACATTTTTGGGTTTTTAATATTTACTTTGACAGTCAAACTATAATAGCATTAAAAGTACGTTGATTATCAAACTACTTGGTAATCAAAATAATTGGCGTTTAACAAAGAGATTAACGCTAGAGCAAGCGACTATATATTTTTAGGCTTATAAATGAACAATAATAATGCGTTAGCACACTTTCAGCACAAGCATGACTTTTCAAATACAAATAATGATGGAGAGCGAAATACCAGGTACGTGCTCTACCTTACGTTGATCACTATGGTGGCAGAGATAACGGCTGGCACAGTATATGGCTCTATGGCACTGCTTGCAGATGGTTGGCATATGGGGACGCATGCAGCAGCATTTATGATCACCCTGTTTGCTTACCATTATGCTAGAAAGCATGCTAACAACCCTGAGTTTAGTTTTGGTACGGGTAAGGTCAGTGTATTAGGCGGTTTTACCAGTGCAATCGCGTTAGGGCTCGTAGCCTTAATGATGCTGGTAGAGTCTGGCATGAGACTATTTAATCCACACCAGATCCAGTTTAATGAAGCGATATTGGTTGCATTCATTGGGCTGACTGTAAATGTTATCAGTGTATTTTTGCTGAAAGACCATCACAGCCATTCCCATGGGCACTCTCACGGTCATTCTCACGACCATTCTCACGATCATAGTCATTCTCACGATCATAGTCATTCTCACAACCATAGCTCCCACGATTCAAGCCATAAGGCGGGAAACGAGACTGATACAAAAAATGATGCTAAAGGTCATGACCATAATCTAAGAGCTGCTTATTTCCACGTTTTAGCCGATGCTTTAACCTCTATCTTGGCAATCGGTGCGTTATTACTCGGAAAACTCTATGGACTAAACTGGCTTGACCCTGTGATGGGGATCGTTGGCTCTATCATTATTAGTCGTTGGGCGTGGCAACTACTGAAACAAACTTCGCCAATTTTATTAGATGCCAGTATTGAGCGTGAATATAGAGAGAAAGTAATGGCTTCGATAGAGTCTGAGGAGGGCGTGTTAATAACAGATCTGCATATTTGGCGAGTCAGCGCTGATCATTACAGCCTAGCTATCTCAATTGTAGCGTCAGAGCCCAAAGAGGCTGAATATTACCGAAATAAGTTAAAAGAGTTTAGCGTGTTGAGCCATTTGACCATTGAAGTTAACTGTCATGATCAGGCAAAATACACGCCAGCAATATAATCAGACTAGTGTTATGAATAGGCTGATTTAATCATAAATATCATGAATTAGAGAGTGCCATGCAGACTACTGAAGATAAATTAAACCACGTAATGGTTGAGTTTTATGAAAAGCTTTCATCTTGGGAGCAAGCAGTCGTTAAAGATAATGGTCACTCTCTGCCTCAAATTCACACTGTAGAGATTCTTGGAGGCAACGGGCCAATGAGAATGAAAGAACTTGCTGAAAAAATTGGTGTGACGACAGGCACTCTGACAGTACAGATAGATAAAATGGTTAAGTCTGGTTTGGTGACTCGAAAGCCCCATGAGACAGATAGACGCTCAATTTTAGTGGAGTTAACGGATAAAGGTGAAGCTTTATATCAAGAGCATGATGCTTTACATCTGCAATTAACTGGAGAGCTCACAGCAAAGTTTACCGCGGAAGAAAGAGTCCAGTTTTTATCTTTTCTGCAAAGGGTTAATGCTGAGTTCTAACTTCACCTACCTAAGACTTTTATCTTGGTTAACTTGGCAATTTTAACAGCCTAACATCATCAGTTTTTTCCAAGGATCTGGATATTTTTCTAAGTTGTCGTTCTGATAAATAAGAAAATGGTAAAAAGAGGATGGAAACATGCTCTTTTTAGTTTATGGTTAATGTGAATAAGACAAATGTTGTACAACATTTATCTATTTAACCTAGACCAGTAAACAGTCAGCTACTCATAATAGTGACTTATTATCTGTCAATTTCACATGGTGGTGATTGAATGAACTTAGCTAAACATCTTACGGATTCAGAGGTCTCTGCAAAAATTCTCAGACACGCAGTACCTAAAATGTCAGAACTAAATATCCCCGTTACCCCCGACAATTACGCCGTATGGTATGAGTACTACTTAGGTATTAACTTAGATCTTAAACGTGCAATCGATGGCTTAATTTCAAATAGTATTAGCTTTTGTACAGAAGTTAATGCAGGACTTCATAAAAATTATATTCAAGAGAAGTCTCCAGAAGTCATTGAAAATGTACAGATCGAAACTCAGATAATCATCAATACCTTATTAACTAAAATTACTAAGCTAAGTCATGGCACCACAGGCATTTCAAATTCGTTAGCCGAATTTAATCAGGAATTGAAACAAAAACCTGATGTCGATGTACTGCACAGGCTAGTCGATTCATTGGTCGATGATATGGAAGGTGTTATTCAGAGCAATAAGCAGATGGAGACGAGCCTTAACACCATGAAGGAGGAGGTTTGTACGCTTAAAAGTGAGATGGAAAACCTCAATCAAGTTGCCATGACAGATCAACTGACTTCACTCAATAATCGCAGAGCCTTCGATGAAGAGGTGTTAAAACAGATGCAGGCGTTGAGTCGAAGCCAAACGCCGAGTAGCTTATTAGTTTTAGATATCGATCATTTCAAGCAATTTAACGACAAACATGGCCACTTAGTTGGCGATAAAGTCTTGTCGTATATTGCCATCGCGTTAAAACAATCCGTTAAAGGGACTGACTTTGTCGCAAGATATGGCGGCGAAGAGTTTGCAATTTTACTGCCCGATACCTGCATTGATGATGCGGTAAAGCTTGCTGAATCAATTAGAAAAGTGATTGCAGATAGAAAGCTCACCATAGGCAAAGACAAAAAGTTATCTCTTGGCTCTATTACTGTTTCTGTGGGAGTGTCTACCTTGAACATCAGTGATGATAGAGAAAGTTACTTTGTTCGTGCTGATGAGGCTTTATACCGGGCTAAATCATCGGGCCGAAACTGTGTACGCAGTGAGTAGTTTGACGCGGCAAACTCGAGAGAAACTCACTGACAAAATACTAATGCACTGCATCCAGTGCATTTATCTCTGGGATAAGTGTCTCAGTAAAATACACATAGTAAAGCGCTCATCGTAAAGAGCTTATCGTAAAATATGCGCAGATAAGCATGAAGGAAACGAGAAATTCTTCATGCCCAGAACGTTATATAAGACGCTCATGTTGAGAACCCCAGGTTAAGCCCCTCACGTAAATCCCTGAGGCCAGTTCCTAGTTACAGGTTACAGGTTACAAGCTCATGCACTATGGGTTATTTTAGTGACATATCCATCTTGATTAAATGCTCTTCCATATCAAAGGTCACAGTAAAGCCTAGCCGTTTGGCAAGGTTAGCCATGCTGCGATTCTCGAACATGGTAAAGCCTGTGAGCACTTCAGTATCATTATCCTTGTAATACTTAATCAGCTTTTCAAGCATAAGCTTACCAAGGCCTTGTCCTTGATGATCGCTTCTCACCGCCATTGCAAATTCAGCCTCTGTATTATCAGGATCAATCGATGCCCTGATCGCGCCTAAGGTGATATCTTCGCCGTCATCACCTTTGGCCGTAGCAATAAATGCCATCTCTCGGGCGTAATCTATCTGAGTGAGTACCGCCATCTCTTCATGGGTCATCTTAGAGCGAACTCCAAAGTAACGCTTATATCTGTCCTCGTCAGACAGAGAGTTATCAAAAGCTAAGTGTTTTGGCTCATCTTCAGGAAGGATCGGCCTTAGCATAACGTCTTGGCCATTTTTTAGTTTTGCTATCTGCTCTAATTCTTTGGGGTAGGGGGATATAGCAAGCCGCGTAGCATTATCAACAGGGTTATCATGTAGTTGAATATTAACATCTAGCATAGTGACATCTTTACCTGCACAAAGCACAGGATTAAGGTCTATGCTAGCAATCGCTGGGCAGTCGATAACCAAGTGCGATATCTGAGTTAACATGACACACAAGGCATGCATGTCGAGCCCTAAGGGCAAGTGTCTGTCTCTAAGCTTCTTAGTTTTTAAGGCCTGAATAACCATGTATCTTGCAAGCGTCATATTCAGTGGTGGTAGGGCAACGACGGCATCTGTAGAAGGCTCCCATTCAGACCCCCCTTCACCTAATAGTATGGCGGGTCCAAAAACAGGATCGGTAGTGACAGCAACACGTATCTCTTGAGCACCCGCTGTGAGTGCCATCTTTTGAACGATTAGCCCTTCAACGTTTGCATCTGGGTGTGTACTGCTCACTCTTTCAATAATTGAGGCCGCGGCATGTAAAACCTCATCAGCGCTGTTTAGATTAAGCATTACACCATGAACATCTGATTTATGATGAATATCTGGAGATTGGACTTTTAGCGCGACCGGGTAGCCTATCTTGTCGGCGATAGTGACAGCATCTTGAGGGGTTCGCGCCACATAAGTATCAATCGTCTTTAAACCATAAGCACTGAGAATTGCTTGCGACTCATGGGTTTCAAGTATGCGTTTGCCTTCGCTTTGGGCATGATTGAGTGCGTTATTAGCAAGTTCTGTATCTGTTGGAATATTATCGGGTATCGACTGAGGTACTTCTTGCAGCAGCTTTTGGTTACGGCGATATTCAACCATATGCATAAATGCACCAACCGCACCTTCAGGTGTTCGATATGTGGGGATCCCAGCGCGGTTAAACTGCTTACGCGCCAGATACGCAGAATCTTCACCACTCCAGTTCGTTAAAATATTTATCCGATTTCTATTAGGGTGCTGAGCGACCATGGCCGCTAACTTATCGGCTATCTCAATGCTGTCGCCTAATGCAGAAGGAGAGTGAAGCACTAAGATGGCGTCAGCGGTATCACTGTCCATCATCAATTTCACGGTATCGACATAGCGGCTGGCGTCGGCATCGCCGCCAATATCAATGGGATTTTGCCTTGACCAGATTGAAGGTAATAGTTTATTAAGGCCTGCAACCGTATCATTATCCAATTGTGCTGACTTACCGCCACCTAACATTAGCTGATCCAGTGCAAGTACGGCAGGGCCGCCTCCATTCGTCACAATGGCCAGCCTTTCGCCTTGTAGAGGGGCGGAGTGGGCTAATGTTTCCACTGCGGCAAACAGTTCAATAAGATCGTTTACTCTCAACATACCAGCACGCCTAAAGGCTGCCTCATAGACGGCATCGCTACCTGTTAGTCCGCCGGTATGAAGCTTTGCCGCCGTGGTTCCCTCTAAACTTCGTCCAGATTTTATCACCAAGATAGGCTTGTTACGCGATGCTGCTCGCGCGGCTGAGAGAAAGTGCCTCTTTTCATTAATCGAATCAATATAGAGCAAAATCGCATTTGTGCGACCGTCACGGCCAAGGAAATCGAGCAGTTCATCAAAATCGATATCGGTTGCATCGCCTAATGATATAAATGAGGAGAAACCAATGCCCTTGTTATTAGCCCAATCCAACACTGTGGTGCAAATTGCGGCAGATTGCGATACAAAAGCGATTTTGCCAGGTAGGGCGGTTGTGTGGGCTAAACTGGCATTTAACCCTAAATTGGGCAGCATCATGCCTAAGCTATTTGGGCCAAGTAGGCGCATGCCATAACGTTTAGCGTGTTGCCTCGCTAAGGTGAGTAGGTTAACCCCCTCATCATTAAATTCCTGCCCCATACCTGATGCATGAATAATGGCGACTTTACAACCAAACTGAGCCAGAGTTTCTACTATCGCTGGTACTTTTTGAGCTGCAGTACAGATGATGGCGAGATCTGGCTTTAGGGGGAGGGCTTCAATACTTGGGTAAGCCAGCACACCGAGTACGGCTTGATACTTTGGCGTGACCGGCATAATTGGGCCAGAAAAACTCCCTGCGAGCAGGTTTCTCATCACAACATTGCCAGCGCGTTTTTCACGATTGGAAGCACCAATAATCGCTACAGATTGAGGTTTAAATAGCGTATTAAGTGTTCTTTGGCTCATAGGGCTTCCTTTTATCACCGTGTGACTAGCTATACAAGGTTAGCGTAACAGCATTTAAAATAAAGAGTTACGCGACATTAATCAAACTCCTTACTTAAAAAACAGCTTAAATAATTGCTTAGATAATCACACATTTAAGTAATTCAGTCGCGCCTTAAATGACTTTATTTACCTCATTTAATCGGTTGGGAGCCAGTAACGCTCATACAGTGTGTCGATAAGTGTTATTAGCGCAACAGGCCCTAAATCAGCAGTGAGAGCTTAACCCGTACTTTTTAATCTTACGGTACAGTGTCGCAATGCCTATTCCTAACTCCTCTGCCACTAATTTACGGTTACTTAGACGGCTGATGCACTCCTCAATTCTGATCTTTTCCATCTGCTCAAGGCTTAAGCTTTCATCACCACAATCCATAGGGTTGTTGGTCACAGTGGTCTCTTTTACCATCTCACAAGGTGGGTTTTCAAAGTAAGGCGGAAGCAAGTCAACATCGATAGGATCGCCATCGGGAACCACATTCACTAAGTACTCAACGAGGTTACTTAACTCCCTTACATTCCCGGGCCATGGGTACGCATTTAAACAGGCAATGACACTGGGCGTGATACCTGGGTAGTTACCGCCAATTTTTTGGGTATGATGATCAAGGAAGTGGTAAGTGAGTAGCTCAATATCCCCCTCACGCTCCTTTAAAGGTGGAAGGTGCATCGGGATAACGTTGAGGCGATAATAGAGATCTTCTCTAAATTCATTATTAACGATCATTTCGCTGAAATTACGGTTCGTCGCAGAGATAACCCGAATATCGACAGGCGTCGCTTTACTGGCTCCAATCGGCATCACCTCTCGCTCCTCAAGCATACGTAATAACTTTGCTTGCAGCGTAATAGACATGTCACCAATCTCATCGAGGAACAAGGTCCCTTTGTCAGCTGCTTGTATCAGTCCCACTTTTCCCTTGGTTAGCGCACCGGTAAAGGCACCTTTAACATAACCAAATAGCTCACTTTCAAGTAGTTGTTCAGGGATAGCTGCACAGTTAATCGCTACAAAAGGCTCCTTTGCGCGATCGCTACAATCGTGAATCGCTTTAGCAAACACCTCTTTACCTGTGCCGCTTTCGCCACTGATCAGAATACTCGATGGACTTTTGGCAACACGTGAAATTAAGGTTTTTAATTTCATGATTTTAGGCGACTTACCTATGATACTGTTAAAGTCTAATTGTGAATTGAGTTCATCGTTTAAAGTGCTGCTCGGCTGATAAAAAGACATTAAAAAAAGCTGGTGGCTATTAATGATATGAAATTGGCCGACCACTAACTCCTGCCTCTGCCCTAACGAGATGATATGTTGCTGGTGGCCTTTTAATTCATTGTTATGGACTGATAATGGCTGAATGCTTACCGCTAACTGCTCTAACTCACTGCGATTAAGCTCAAGCTTATTCAGTGCCTGAGTATTACCATATTTAACGCGATTATTATCATCGAGAACCAATACACCTTGATCCATATTACTAATTAAGTTGGTAAATACTTGATCAAGTTTGTTTTCAGCTTCGCTCATCTTAGCGACAAATATCTGTGCGGTATGCTTTATATAGTCAGAGAGAATTTGCTCTTTCTGCTCAAGTTGTTCGCGAGACTCTTGATTAAACGCCACTAAACTTATCACGCCGATGCAGCGGCAATCTAACATGATAGGCACACCAAGAAATGCTGTCTCGCGGCAATTTTCGCGACTATCACAGCCTTGGCAAATTGGATCTGAGCGGGTTTTTACCACAACTTTAGTTTGGTGAGTTTCTAGGATATATCGAAAAATGCGTGAGCTGGTGTTGAGCTTCTTGCCTAGAAACTTGCTATAGGGGCCTGTACCGGCAATTCGAACCAGATCTGCATCAACAACTTCAACATCTAGCTGTAGTACAGAGGAGAGCGTCTGTACAAACCTTAAGATAGTGGGTTGCATCTGCATTAATTCAGATTGGTAGGGAGTCTTAAACATAGAATACAGTTTAGCCGTGAAGAATTAATAATTTACACTAAACATAAAGCACAGCGTTGGTCTTGATATGTATCATTGTTTGATCTCAAATCAGCTAGCAAAAATAAAAATGTTAGCTAGATCACGCTAAGGTATCAGAATGATAATTTTATCGGCCTAGCTATCACCTATCACGCTATCACCGACTATCAATGATAGTAAAACCCGCTCATTTCAATTTTACAAACACCACTAAAAATAATTCTTTTCATTGAATATCAGTGTCTTATCCGTTTTTTGTTCTTGTTGGCACAAAGTATGCTCTTTAAGACATGACAGCTCGTTCTTCTTATTAGCTGAATCTTGTAACCCATCCTCACAGCTTGTTCTGTCTAGGCAACATTAGGAAAAGAAATGAAAAGTTTAAATGAACTAATTAAAGAAATTAATGAACTAAAATCTGAACTTCATGAAAAAGATTTCCTACTTACTTGGGAGCAAACTCCCGAAGAGTTAGAAAAAGTATTAAAAACTGCAAAAGCACTTAAGACCATGCGCGATGAGAATATCGCTACTAACGTATTTAACAATGGTCTAGGTATCTCACTATTTAGAGATAATTCAACACGTACCCGTTTCTCATATGCCTCTGCAATAAACATGCTAGGTCTGGCTCAGCAAGATTTAGACGAAGGTAAATCTCAGATAGCACATGGTGAAACGGTTCGTGAAACTGCCAACATGATCTCATTTTGTGCCGATGCTATTGGTATCCGTGATGATATGTACTTAGGTGCAGGTAACGCTTATATGCGTGAAGTCGGTGAAGCACTTGATGACGGTGTTAAAGAGGGCGTACTTCCTCACAGACCAGCACTTGTAAACTTACAGTGTGATATTGACCACCCAACACAGTCTATGGCCGATCTTGCATGGCTTGAAGAGCACTTTGGCGACCTAAAAGCGCTTAAAGGCAAGAAGATCGCCATGACTTGGGCATATTCTCCAAGCTACGGTAAGCCACTTTCAGTACCTCAAGGCATCATTGGATTGATGACACGCTTTGGTATGGACGTAACGCTAGCTCACCCTGAAGGTTACGACTTAATCCCTGAAGTTGTTGAAGAAGCAAAGAAAAATGCTAAAGCCTCTGGTGGTACTTTCACGCAAGTAGACACTATGGCTGAAGCTTTTGAAGGCGCAGACATCGTTTACCCTAAGTCATGGGCACCCTATCAAGTAATGGGCAAGCGTACTGAACTGCTTAGAGCTAATGATGAAGCCGGTCTTAAATCACTTGAGCAAGAGTGTCTTGCACAAAATGCTAAGCACAAAGATTGGCATTGTACCGAAGAGATGATGAAGAAGACTAAAGATGGCGAAGCACTTTACATGCATTGCCTACCTGCTGATATCACTGGCGTCTCTTGTAAAGAGGGTGAAGTGGAAGAGTCAGTCTTTGAAAAGTACCGTATTGCGACTTACAAAGAAGCAAGCTGGAAGCCATATATCATTGCTTCAATGATCTTAAACCGTAAGTACCAAGAGCCAGGCAAGGTATTAGCTGAGTTAATTGCTGATGCTAAAAAGCGTGTTAAGTAATTAATCGTTAATTATTTAAAATCTGGGGCAGGGTGCCTGTCCCATCTTTGTTTTTCATTTATGAGGTATGCATGTCTACATTCTCGTTGAATATGGAGATCGCTGATAACTGTCATTTTAATGGTCAACTCTCTCCTCTTTTTACCGTTGAAGAAGCCAAAAAAGCACTCGCTTTTCACAGTGGCATAGAAGGCTATGAGCCAACGCCGCTTCGCTCTCTCGACTGTCTGGCCAAAGAGTTCGGTATAGGAAAGATCTTAGTAAAAGATGAATCATACCGTTTTGGTTTAAACGCATTCAAAATGCTCGGTGGTGCCTATGCAATCGCACTGCTACTTTGCGATAAGTTCAAGCTTGATATCAATGCATTTGATTTCGACAAGTTAAAAAATGAAATTTCCGAAAAGATGACTTTTGCTACCGCGACTGATGGAAATCATGGTCGAGGGGTTGCCTGGGCTGCACAAAAGTTAGGTCAAAATGCTGTTGTGTATATGCCAAAAGGCTCTGCAGCTGAGCGGGTAAACAACATTAAGGCGCTTGGCGCTGAGTGTATTGTCACCGATCTTAACTATGACGATACCGTACGTTTAGTGTTAAAAACCGCTAACGAAAATGGCTGGAAAGTCATCCAAGATACTGCTTGGGAAGGGTATGAAGAGATCCCAACTTGGATATCTCAAGGTTACACCGCCATGGTTATCGAAGCGGTTAAGCAACTAGAAGACTATCAGATTAAAGCGCCTACTCATGTGCTACTTCAGGCTGGTGTTGGTGCATTAGCCAGTGGGGCGCTTGGTTACCTGACTAATGTTTATGGTGCCGAAAACTTGCACTCCGTCATCGTGGAGCCTGCTAAAGCTGATTGCATGTACCGTTCTAGCATCACCAAAAAAGGTGAAATCGTTAATGTCGATGGCGATCTTGACACCATTATGGCAGGCCTCGCGTGTGGTGAGCCAACCACAATCGGTTGGCCAGTCATGCGAGATTGCACAACGCAATTCGCCTCCGTCGAAGATGAAGTTGCTGCACTCGGTATGCGAGTCCTTGGTAACCCATTAGGTGACGATCCACGCATTATTTCTGGTGAGTCTGGGGCTGTAGGACTCGGCATGTTAGCCGCAATCCACTTCCATGCTGACAAAGAAGCCTTAATGAAGAAGCTCGGTTTAAACAAAGACTCAGTCGTGTTGCTGTTAAACACTGAGGGCGATACCGATGCTGTGAATTATAGAGAAGTTGTTTGGGAAGGTAAGTACCCAACAACGGCTAAATAACCCAATGTGAACTCCTAAACCATCCTGTCTTAATCCCCAGGTTTAGGAAATTCACACATTACATTTCCAGCGGCTAACAAGCTGCTACAAAGGAGAAAAATTATGACTATTCCTTTCAATGAAGTATTAGCAAAAGCAGAAGAATACAAAGCAGATATGACCAAGTTTCTGCGAGATATGATCGCAATTCCAAGTGAAAGCTGTGATGAAGAGAAAGTTGTTTTACGTATTAAAGAAGAGATGGAAAAAGTAGGTTTCGATAAAGTTGAAATCGATCCGATGGGTAACGTTTTAGGCTACATCGGTCATGGTCCTCACCTAATTGCTATGGATGCACATATCGATACCGTTGGTGTGGGCAACATGGATAACTGGGATTTTGACCCATACAAAGGTATGGAAGATGATGAAATCATTGGTGGTCGTGGTGCATCAGATCAGGAAGGCGGTATGGCTTCTATGGTTTATGCCGGCAAAATTATCAAAGACTTAGGTCTTGAAGATGAGTATACACTGCTAGTGACTGGTACCGTTCAGGAAGAAGATTGTGATGGTCTTTGCTGGCAGTACATTATCGAGCAGAGCAATATTCGCCCTGAGTTCGTGGTATCTACTGAGCCTACTGATTGTCAGATCTACCGTGGCCAACGTGGTCGTATGGAGATCCGTATCGATGTGCCAGGGATCAGCTGTCATGGTAGCGCACCTGAGCGCGGTGATAACGCCATCTTCAAGATGGGTCACATCTTAGGTGAAGTTGAAACTTTAGCGCAAAACTTAGGCGATGATGACTTCTTAGGTAAAGGTACGCTGACTGTATCTGAGATCTTCTTCACATCACCAAGCCGTTGTGCAGTGGCTGATAGCTGCGCGGTTTCAATCGACCGTCGTCTTACTTGGGGCGAGACATGGGAAGGTGCACTTGAAGAAATTCGCGCACTGCCTGCTGTACAAAAAGCGAAAGGTGTTGTCTCTATGTATGAGTACGACCGCCCAGCTTATACAGGCCTTGTATACCCAACTGAGTGTTACTTCCCAACGTGGAAGATCGATAGCGAGCATGTTGCAACTAAAACACTAGAAGCATCTTATGAGCTGCTATTTGACAAGAAACCTATTGTTGATAAGTGGACCTTCTCAACAAATGGTGTGTCTATCATGGGTCGTCACGGTATCCCTGTGATTGGTTTCGGTCCTGGTAAAGAGCCAGAAGCACACGCGCCTAATGAGAAGACATGGAAAGATCATCTTGTTACTTGTGCTGCTATGTACGCTGTGATCCCACAGATGTACCTGTCTCAGCTTAAGAAGTAGAAAGTCACACCTTAAGGGGTACTCCCACCCCTTAAGGTGCTTTTATGTAAACATCATTTTTTTTCGTAATCACTCTTTTTTTTTTGATCTGAATTTGTCTGTTTGAGGAGTAGTGCCATGGGGTCAACATCAACGCTTATTATTAACGGTACCCTTGTCGATGACCAAAAACAGGCTAAACAAGAGTTACTTATCCTTGATGGAAAAATTGCCTGCATTGACACTAAAATCACTGACTATCCCGAAGACTGTCAAATCATAGATGCACAAGGATTGTACGTGATGCCGGGCGGCATTGATGTGCATACCCATTTTAATATTGACGTTGGTATCGCGCGTAGCATCGATGACTTTTATACCGGCACACGAGCAGCGGCTTGTGGCGGCACCACAACCATCATAGATCATATGGGATTTGGCCCAAAAGGTTGCGATCTGTTCCACCAGCTCAACGTCTATAAAGAGTATGCCAAAGACATGGCAGTTATCGACTATAGCTTCCATGGCGTGATCCAACATATCGATGATGAAATCTTAAGCCAGATGTCAGCCATGGTGCATGAAGAGGGGATCTCAAGCTTTAAAATCTATCTCACTTATCTGTATAAATTAGAGGATAAAGAGGTACTTGAAGCACTCTCAGAGCTGAGCCGTGTTGGGGCTCTCACCACAGTCCACCCCGAAAATGATGCTGCTGTGACTATGGCGCGCCAAAAATTAATTGATGAGGGCAAGACATCGGCTAAGTATCATGGGATCAGTAGGCCAATTGCTTGTGAAGCTGAAGCCATTGCTCGTACCATCAATTTGGCTAACATTGCCGATAATGCGCCTCTGTACATTGTTCATCTCTCCAATGGCTTAGGGCTTGACTACATACGCCTTGCTCGGCAAAGCAATCAGAATGTTTGGGCGGAAACTTGCCCACAGTACCTGTTCCTTGATGAGAGTTATTACGAACACGAAGATGGTCTTAAATATGTGATGAGCCCACCACTGAGGGCTATTGAAGAGCAAGACAAGCTTTGGCAAGGTCTAATGGATAAAACCATAGACACCGTTGCTACCGATCACTGCTCTTTTTCTTTTGCTGAACAAAAACAACAGGGTAAAGATAACTTCTGTCGTTGTCCTAACGGCATGCCAGGGGTGGAAACCCGTATGCCATTAATGTTTTCTGAGGGGGTAGTAAAAGGAAAGATCTCTCCCAGTCGATTTGTCGAGCTTAACAGCACTGCACCGGCTAAATTATTTGGTCTTTATCCACAAAAAGGCTGTCTCTACCTGGGCTCTGACGCCGATCTCGTGCTCTTTGACCCAGAACTTCAAGTCAATATCAGTCATGACATCCTACATGACAATAGCGACTACACCCCGTTTGAAGCTCACCCTGTAACTGGGTGGCCGGTCATGACAATAAGCCGTGGAGTTGTTGTGGCAAGTAATGGGGAGTTTTTAGGTACCGCAGGTGCAGGACGATTTTTGCATCGAGCGCCATTCAATAAAGCCATAAATCAAATTAACTAAATCTGCCCGCCAGGCATAAATATCAGTTCGGTTTCAGTGTGTGATAAAGCGTGTCCGTAACGTCGTTTCTTTTAACGCTAGTTGAGGTGAACTCTTCGCTCATGCTCTGCAGCTCCTTGATAAGCGAGCAATTAAACACCTAATTAATAACGCCTGGCAGCAAACTGACCTTTAAAGGAGTTCCAATGAAACCTATCGCTGTTGTTGCCCTAGGTGGTAACGCATTACTTCGTCGTGGTGATGCCCCAAGTTTCGATAACCAACTTGCTAATATCAAAATCGCTGCTGCGGCCATTGCCGAAATAGCTAAAGAGTACCGAGTGGCTATTGTTCATGGTAATGGCCCACAAGTTGGCCTGCTTGCACTGCAGAACTTGGCCTATACCAAGGTGTCTCCCTATCCATTAGATGTATTAGGCGCCGAGAGTGAAGGCATGATTGGTTACATGTTGGCACAAGAGGTTCAAAACTTAATGCCCAAGCGTGAAGTGACCACATTGCTGACCCGTATTGAAGTCGATGCCAACGATAAGAGTATGCTCGACCCAACAAAATTTGTCGGCCCTGTCTACAACCAAGAGGAAGCCGGCGTGCTTGCCGAGGCCAATAATTGGATCATGAAACGTGATGGTGAATTTGTTCGCCGCGTCGTTCCTTCACCAAAACCTGTGAATATTATTGATAAGCATGCTATCGATACTTTACTGGCTTCTGATGAGGTCGTTATCTGCTGTGGTGGCGGTGGTATCCCAGTTTGTAAATCTGACCATGGATATGTCGGCGTAGAAGGCGTGATAGATAAAGACCTTTCAGCCACTTTGCTTGCAAAACAATTGAACGCAGATAAGTTACTGATTTTAACTGACGCAGACGCCGTTTACCTCGACTGGGGTAAAGAAACCCAGCGCGCACTACGTAATGCCACTCCTGTTGAACTGAGCCAATATGATTTCCCTGCAGGCTCTATGGGACCCAAAGTTGAGGCGGTAAGTGATTTTGCAAGCTTCGGTGGTAAAGCCTATATCGGCGCACTTGAACATGGTCTTGAGGTGCTAGCTGAGCGCTCAGGAACCTGCGTCGCAATCTAAACGCCTACAGCTGATCGATATAACAAAAGATCACCGCACAGGTTCCCAGCCTGTGCGCAAGGTCAATGCGCTCGTGCATCTTCCTGCAAAGGCGCATCATCTGATCCAAATTAAGGCAGTAAAGTATGAGACATATTTCCAAGGATATGACGCTACCCCCTGATCTTACCGTTAAAAGAGGCTCAGGCGCCGTGCGCAGTAAGTTCCCTATCTACAGTAATTCACTCCCACCTTGTAACCATGCCTGCCCAACTGGCAGCAATATACAGGAGTGGCTAGGGCTTGCACAAAAAGAGCAATTTGAGCAAGCATTTCAGGCATTAATCAAAAACAATCCTATGCCAGCTATTCATGGGCGAGTCTGTTATCACCCCTGTGAAAGCGCCTGTAACCGCAGCGATGTTGATGATGCCGTGAGCGTGCATGCCGTTGAGCGGTTTTTAGGCGACCAAGCCATCGAAAAGCAATGGCCGGTGCGCTTTGACGCGCAGCCTACCGGTAAGCGCGTATTAATTGTTGGTGCAGGCCCTAGTGGTCTTGCCACGGCCTACCATCTTAAACGTATGGGCCACGATGTAGAGATACGCGACAGTGCGCCTATGGCAGGCGGCATGATGCATTTTGGTATTCCGGCTTATCGTTTACCGCGTAATGTGCTTCAGCAAGAGATAAAGCGCATCGAAGATATGGGCATCAAGATAGTGCTCAACCATGAAGTCGATTCAATATTGGCTGCCAAAGTGAAGGGCCAGTTTGATGCGGTATTTATCGCTATTGGCGCGCATATTGGCCGTGGTGTTGAAATTGATAATGCCGATCCTGACAAGGTGACAGATGCGGTCTCCTACCTCAGAGACATAGAGTTAGGTAAAGCACCAAAACTTGGCAAAGTTGTTGCTGTGTATGGTGGAGGTAATACCGCCATGGATGCGGCGCGTACTGCTAAGCGTTTCGGCGCTGAAGTTAAAGTGATCTACAGGCGCGATAGAGCCAATATGCCAGCCCATGACTTTGAGTGTGTTGAAGCGATGGAAGAAGGCGTAGAGTTCCATTGGCAACGCACCATAAACCAGATTGATGGCACAACATTCACCCTCGAGAAAATGACCATCAATGAAGAGGGAAGACCCCAGCCTTCTGGTGAGTTTGAAACCATTGAAGCCGATTCACTTATCTTAGCCCTTGGGCAAAATATCGATAGCAAACTGACCAAAGCCATTCCTGATGTTGAGCATAAATGGGATGGCAGTGTTGTGGTTAATGAAAACATGATGACCGGTTATAAAGGCGTGTTTGCTGGTGGCGATATGGTGCCATGCGATCGCACTGTGACCATCGCCGTTGGCCATGGCAAAAAAGCGGCTGCCAATATCGATGCTTTCCTTAAAGGACGTATCTTTACCAAGGTCGAGAAACTGCCACTTATCAAAGTCGATGAACTGCAACTTTGGTACAAAACCGATGCAGAGCAAAGTGAGCAAAGTGCCAGCGATCCAATTCAACGCCGGACTAACTTTGATGAAGTCCTTGATGGGTTAAGTGAGCAAGAGGCCCTTTATGAAGCCCAGCGCTGTTATTCATGTGGTAACTGTTTTGAATGCAACGGCTGTTTTGGGGCTTGTCCACACGGTGCTATTACCCGTTTAGGTGAAGGCAAAGGCTATAAGATCGATTATGACAAATGTACGGGTTGCGAAGCGTGTTATTCGCAGTGCCCCTGTCATGCGATCGAAATGGTAGAAGCCGAGCTGGCCTAGGAGCAGATATGACCAATATTCAAATAATCAGAATAGGCCACTTACCAATGCCCTTGTCTCAAACCATCGAAATGGTAGAAGCCGAGCTGGCATAGGAGCAGATATGATTGATTTAAAAAATAAAAATAATTTACCTATCATGCATACCTGTGATGGTAACGAAGCTGCTGCACATATTGCCTATCGTGTGAGTGAAGTGTGCGCCATCTATCCCATAACCCCATCATCAACCATGGCAGAACTTGCTGAAGAGTGGGCGACACAAGACACCCGTAACATTTGGGGCGGTATACCGCTTATCGCGTCTATGCAAAGTGAAGGGGGCGCAGCAGGTACTGTACATGGCTCATTGCAAAGTGGCGCTTTGACCACCACCTTTACCGCATCTCAAGGCTTACTCTTGATGCTGCCTAACATGTACAAGATAGCTGGTGAGTTAACCTCGACTGTATTTCATGTCGCAGCGCGTTCACTTGCAGCCCAGGGGCTATCTATCTTTGGCGATCATCAAGATGTAATGGCGGCGCGTGGTACAGGGTTCGCGCTATTAGCCTCATCTTCAGTGCAGGAAGCCCACGACATGGCGATGGTTGCCCATGCAGCAACACTCGATGCGCGTATTCCATTTATGCACTTCTTTGACGGTTTCAGAACCTCTCATGAGGTCAATAAAATTGAGCTTATCAGTGATAGCGATATTCGCGAGATGATTGATGACAAGCTTGTTAGAGCCCATAGAGAACGCGGGTTAAGCCCAAATAAACCCTTTATACGTGGTACGGCGCAAAATCCAGATGTGTACTTTCAAGGCCGTGAAACAGTCACGCCGTTTTATAATAATACGCCTCAAATTGTACAAAGCTGTATGGACAAGCTGGGCGATCTTACGGGTCGTTATTACCAGTTACTTGAATACTACGGCGCGAAAGATGCTGAGCGTGTGATTATCGCCATGGGCTCAGGCATTGAAACCGTTAAAGAGACGGTCGATGCACTGACAAAAAGTGGCGAGAAAGTGGGCCTGCTGCAAGTCCGGCTCTATCGCCCATTAAGCGCTAAACATCTCATTGATGCACTGCCTAACACGGCCAGCAGCATTACTGTGCTAGATAGAACCAAGGAGCCAGGTGCTAATGCCGATCCTCTCTATCAAGACATTTTAACCGCGTTGATGGACAGCTATAGCCAATCAGGACAATTAGCCAAGCTACCTAAACTCATTGCTGGTCGATATGGCCTGTCGAGTAAAGAGTTTACCCCAGCCATGGTTAAGGCCATTTTTGATAACTCGGCAAAGGATACGCCTAAGCATCACTTTACCGTTGGGATAATCGATGATGTGAGCCACTCACATATCGACTATGACCCAAGCTGGGATATTGAGTCTAAAGATGTCGTTAGAGCAATCTTCTACGGCCTAGGGGCAGATGGCACAGTAGGTGCGAATAAAAACACCATCAAGATCATCGGCGCAGATCCAGCTTTCTCTGCGCAAGGTTATTTTGTCTATGACTCGAAAAAGTCAGGCTCTCAAACTGAGTCGCATCTGCGGTTTGGTAAAGATGCCATCAACAGTCCTTATCTGATCCAGTCCGCGAACTTTATCGCCTGTCATCAGCCTACCTTCGTTGATACAACGGATATGTTAGCAAAAGCGGCTGACAAGGCTGTGTTTTTACTCAATACACAAGTGACTGCCGATAAAGTGTGGGACACACTGCCAGCTGCGATGCAATCTAAGTTGATTGAAAAGCAGATGAGCCTACATGTGATTGATGCTTACAAGGTTGCTGAAGATACCGGCATGGGTAAGCGCATCAATACCATTATGCAGACCTGTTTCTTTGCGCTATCTGGGGTATTAGAGAAAGAGGAAGCGATCGGAAAGATCAAAAAAGCGATCGTGAAAACTTATACTCATAAGGGCCCCAAAGTTATTGAGAAAAACTTTGCAGCGGTCGATCACACTTTAGCGCACTTAGAGAAGGTTGCAATTCCTGCATCTGTCACCGCTAAAGCTGTTAATAAAGCCCTTGTTAATGATAAAGCCCCTGATTTTGTAAAACAGGTAACAGCGAAAATGATGGCGGGTAAGGGCGATCTTATTCCTGTGTCTATGTTACCCGTTGATGGCACCTATCCATCGGGGACGACACAATGGGAAAAGCGGGATATCGCACTGCAAATCCCAGTGTGGGAGCAAAAAGAGTGCATTCAATGTGGTAACTGCTCGATTGTTTGCCCCCATGCAGCTATTCGAGCCAAGTTCTTTGATAAATCTGAACTTGAAAAGGCACCGAGCGGTTTTAAATCCCATACCATCAGTGCCCGCGGTTTCCCTGATACTCGGTATAGCTTGCAAGTGTTTGCACAAGACTGCACCGGTTGTACCTTATGTGTCGATGCCTGTCCTATGGTGATAGAGGAAGCCACAGAAACAACCCCTGAGCGTAAAGCGTTAAATATGCAGCCTAAAGAAAGCTATATGGCCCAAGCTGAGCAAGATTTGGCCTTCTTTACAGCATTGCCCTATAACGACAGATCGCGAGTGGATTTCTCACATGTTCGCGGCGCTCAGTTCCTACAGCCTCTGTTTGAGTTCTCAGGAGCCTGCTCAGGTTGCGGTGAAACACCCTACCTTAAGCTGGTGTCACAGCTGTTTGGCGATCGCTTAATGATTGCTAATGCGACAGGTTGCTCCTCTATTTACGGCGGTAATTTACCTACCACCCCTTGGGCTAAAAACGACAAAGGCCGAGGTCCGGCATGGGCCAACTCACTGTTTGAAGACAACGCCGAGTTTGGTTTTGGCTTCCGTTTAGCAGCGGTTAAACAACAAGAGAGTGCTAAGCAGATCTTAGGTCGGATGAGTCAACAGACTGAAAGTCCGTTAGCGCCTGAGCTGGTGGACAGACTCATCAATGACGAACAGGAAACTGAGTCAGATATTCAAGCGCAGATTAAACGGGTTGATAGCCTTAAATCGCAACTTGAAAAGCTAGGAACAACCGACGCACTCAACCTTATTTCGGTCGCCGATCAATTGATCAGACGATCAATATGGATAGTGGGTGGTGATGGCTGGGCTTACGATATTGGCTCTAGCGGTCTAGACCATGTGCTTGCGAGTGGCGCCGATGTCAACGTGCTCGTGATGGATACCGAAGTGTACTCCAACACAGGTGGCCAGATGTCAAAATCGACCCCACTTGGCGCAGTGGCTAAGTTTGCCGCATCGGGTAAACATACCCCGAAAAAGGATGTGGCTATGCAGGCTATCTCCTATAACAACGTCTATGTCGCGCGTATTGCACTGGGCGGCGATCCACAGCAGACCTTACTCGCGATGCGTGAAGCGGAGGCTTATAAAGGGCCATCAATCATCATCGCCTACAGTCACTGTATTGCTCATGGTATCACCATGGAGCAGGGACTAACGCAGCAACAGCTGGCAGTAAAGTCAGGCCATTGGCCGCTGTTTAGGTATAACCCCGATCTGCGCGAAGTGGGGGAGAACCCATTCTCACTCGATTCGTTAAGACCGTCTATTCCACTCAAAGCGTACCGCGCTAATGAAGCGAGATTTCAGATCTTAGCGCGCAATAACCCTGAACTGGCAGCCTCTTTAACAGAGCGAGCACAAAAGGTGTTAGAGCGTAAATGGAAGTTGTATGAAGAGATTGCCACCCGTGGGCAAGAGGTTGTAGCGCCTCATGTCGAGTTTGAGCGTCAAGAGCTCGCGGCGCAGCACTGAGTACATCTACATTGAGTGTATAGCGCTGAGTCGATAGCTAATAGGTGCCCAGAACGCTTAATACTGGGCGCTTAGCTCTGACTGATTAACACAATTTTTATAAAACTAACTCTATAAAAAGAGCGCTGTTAGAACCTGGCTTTATAACGGTTCTAGCAGTCTAGTCCAACACGTGTGCCATAAATTTCTCAAAGAAAAACCATTTTCAATTTTTGTCATGAAAAACTTAACTTATAAAGGATGAAATACCGATATGACTAACAAGATAGTAAAACTTTCAAGAAACACAGATAACGCGCCTCAAAGCAATCTATCGACTCAAAGCGTGGCTTTTTCTCATTACAATAATATCTCTGGCCAACTGCCTGTTGATGCAAAAAGCGGTCAACTGGTAGCTGGTGGCGTTGAAGCGCAGGCAAAGCAATGTTTAGCAAATATTAAAGCCATCATCGAAAGCACTGCACATGCCATGCATGATGTCGTCCGTATTAATGTATACCTTAAAAATATTACAGATCTCGATGCGGTAGATGAAGTATATGCTTCATTCTTCCAGAGCTATCTGCCTACTCGTACGGTACTTGCCGTTGCAGCATTGCCTCTCGACGGCGCTTTAGTGCAGATGGATGCAGCGCTTTCAAACGGTGAGGGGACGCCGCCACAAGCTGCTTGCCCATTGGTAAAACTGGTTAGAAATACCGACAATGCACCAATCAGTGCGGTATCTACACAATCTGTGGCTTTTTCTCATTACAGCCATATCTCAGCGCAATTACCAGTAGAGCCAAAATCAGGCAATATCGTCCCAGGCGGTGTAAAAGAGCAAACCAAGCAATGTTTAACCAATATCAAAGCGATACTAGAAAGTATTACTGTGCCATTTGATGATATTGTCAAAATCAATATCCATCTAAAAGACCTTGCCGATCTCGACGCGGTGAACGAAGTTTATACTACCTTCTTCCCTGATTCATCGATTGCTAGAACCTTAGCCTATTTCCCTGCACGTTCTGTGGTAGCGGCTGAAGGCTTGTCAATGGATGCACTAGTACAAATTGATGCTACTGTATCTCACGGTGACGGCACGCCGCCACAAGCGGTTGAAGACAGACATGGCCTTATCATTGAGCCAAACAACACTGACAAAGCGCCTATCAGTGCGCTTTCGACGCAAACTGTGGCATTTTCTCACTACAACAATGTCTCAGCGCAACTGCCAATAGACGCAACAGTGGGTAAAGTGGTCGCAGTTGGCATCAAGGAGCAAGCTCAACAGTGTCTTAACAATATCAAGGCGATTATCGAAAGTGTTGATCATGATATGGACGATGCCGTTAAACTCAATATCCAACTTAAAGATATTGCCGATGTTGACGCGGTAAATGAGGTTTTTACCACCTTCTTCAAGGGGGATTTGCCTGCTAAAACCATCATAGGCGTTTCAGCTATTCCGATGGACGCGTTGGTACAAATAGATGCCATCTTCTCTAATGCTGAAGGCACACCGCCTTTAGTGTAGAAAAACAGTACACTTATTGACATAAATTGCTCACTTCGGCATTAGCTGGAGTGAGCTTTTTGTTATTGATGTACCAGGTTTTTGTTGGGCTTGCTCAACTTTACGAGTAAATAGTAATAGTGAATTTATTTTGCTCGTTTATTTTTGTTGAACTGTAAAAATCTATGTTTATCAAATGGTTGGTTTAACTCAAGGTTTATTAATAGGTTAGTAACACACGCATGCGCGTTTATCCGTATGGTATATTTCGATGAAATGATATAACTTAATGAAATTAATAAGTTTTGTGCTGCGCGTTTTTACTGGTCTAATGAAGTAAATGTGCATGCGCACTATACAAATGTTATGAGTAATGGTGATGGTATGGATTGGCCCAGTAACGAAGACTGTTATCCTGCAATGAAAGACTTTGCAATCTATTACATGGAAGGAGAGCAGCAAACTAAGTGGCTAAGCATCATCGAAGATGGTCTTAATATTGGAAAGTTCTCTTCGGGCAAAGGCTTCTTGCATGAGATTGATAGAGTCATTAAGGCATCCTCTAAACCAAGTATGCCTAACAGAGCTGAGTTATATCAGTTAATTTGCACTGTATGCATTTAAAACTCATAACAAGACCATGAAAAATCACCCACAAAAAATGTGGGCAGGACGCGAAAAAAGCCGCGCGCCTTTTATGGTAGGCGTTATACGTATATAAAGGATTGGTGTGAATTTCAAAAAAGTGCTCTCAATTATAGCTATCGTCATTGTTATCTTTAACTTTGGAAGGGGGATTTTTACTGACTTCGTTCAAACAAAACCTGAAGATGAGTTAAAAGCTATTTTTGGAAAGTATTTCACCGAGGGCGATGAGCGGATAAAATTAGTTTGGTTTTCTGCACAAGGGAAAACTATTTCATTAGCTCTTGAGTTAGGTGGGCTCGGCGAAAACCCTAAAAAATTAGATTTGATAAAACAAAACTCTAGAGCCTATGTCAAAGATAAAGTCTGCTCTAGTGAACAACTTAGGCAGTTCATAGAAGAAGGTAACTACATCTCTGTGGATATAAGAAACGGAGATGCAACTTACCGCAACGTAGAAAATATTATGAATATAACTATGTCAGCGAATAAATGCGTATAACAAGCTGTTTAATCTGGACAAAATACAGTTGGCTGTGTTTCGTTCCTCAACATTTTAGCCAACAATATTTTGCCCATTAACGAGGGCGTTATATGCCTAAGGAAATCGATGAGTAATCAGGAAGACATTTGCGCCAAATTCAATGCGGATTATTCGCCGTGTAATGGTACTGATAAATTAGGCATTGCTCTTGAAACTATTGGCAAACTTCCTGTAAACGGTTTGAGGCAAGTTGCGGAAAATGGAACTTGTGGTTGGTATATTTGGTGCGGTGAAAAATGGACCGATGATCCAGACTTTTTCAAACCATTACACGTAAGTCATATTAATGATTACCTTCCTCAAATAGAACCTTATTTGGCATTGCCTCCAGGGCATAGGTTTCTAATTGCAGTCGGTTACGAGGATGTGTGGAAAGATTCGGAGTTAATCGGCATATAACAAGCCAATACAGTCAGCGGCTGATAACAGCTTGCTCGGTTCCGCTTCGCTTCACATTTTAGCAAGCTATTATCAGCCGCTGACTGGGGCGTTGGTATGACTCCCCACGTCAAGCAGAACACCACTCTTTCGGCCTAAATATTTAAGCCTGCTTTTGCTCTTTTGACTCAATTGGGAGAGTGCTCTGAAGGCACTAAGCCAACATAACTCATTAGTTTTCGCGGATGATCAAAGCGAGTTAGATCTCCTAACTCTGCAATGACACCCGCAGCAACCAGTAACCTCACACCACGTAATGCCTGTATTGCTTTGACTACCGGATAGTAACGCCATATTTTCACATGGTGCTCTAGCTCATTGTCGAGCCGCTTCAGTCGAGCTATTCGCTCCGAAATGGTTTGTAAGTATTCTTGCAAGACAATCTGTTGACTAGGGTGCGGTAATATCAGTTCAGTCAGCCACCGTAAGTGCTTTA
>NZ_MPHJ01000009.1 GCF_001957125.1 Shewanella sp. UCD-KL12
CGTCGCCTAGGTAAGCCATTACCTTACCTACTAGCTAATCCCACCTAGACTCATCTAATCGCGAAAGGCCCGAAGGTCCCCTCCTTTCCCCCGTAGGGCGTATGCGGTATTAGCAGTCGTTTCCAACTGTTATCCCCCACGACTAGGCAGATATCTAGGCATTACTCACCCGTCCGCCGCTCGACAGCAAAGGTGCAAGCACCTTTCTGTTTCCGCTCGACTTGCATGTGTTAGGCCTGCCGCCAGCGTTCAATCTGAGCCATGATCAAACTCTTCAATTAAAGTTTTTTTGTTCTCATCCAATTAAGGATGAAGAACGACTCAATGAATTAAACTGTTTCTCATTCACTTCGTTCATAAAGAAGTTGGTGAACTCGATAATTACATTTCTGTAAATTACATATTGCTATGAACACTCATCGTTACATTGAGTTAAATTTTTGATTGCTTCCTAAGAAGCAATTTCGAATAACTCAACACCTGTGAATGTCCACACAGATTACTTGATAAATTGTTAAAGAGCGTTGCATCATCTTTCAGATGCAGCCATAAGACGCTAGGTCGTTGGCTTGAGGAGGCGTATTCTACACTTCCCGTTGTTGGCGTCAAGTGCTTTTTTAAAATGTTTTTAAAATCGCTTAACTCGTTGCCCTGACTGCTTTTCAGCTTTCCTTTAAGAAGACTGGTTTGCCGTGTCAGTGGGTGCGCATTATAGGCAGATTATAAAACTGCGCAAGACCTTTTTAGTGATTTAAAGTTCACTTGCTGCACTTTTAAACACATATCGCTTTTCAGCTTATTTTTACCCCAATGTTTGCTGCTTTATCATTCTATTATTAAAATTACTTCACTATTAAGTTCATTTTTTCAGCAATGGACTAGTGTAATGCTAAATAATTCATTACCATATACCTGCTATTAACAGTTATTTATCAATTCTTCAGAGATCATATTTATGCAAAAGCCATTTCTTATTGTTTTGATTATCGCCATTCTTGGTGCAGTCGCGATTCACTTTGTCGCTCCATCGTTAAACGCTGCAGTTGCTTTCTTTACTGGTACTATTATTGCCAGCGTTGTTTTCTCACTAAAAGGTCAATCAGCAGAAAGCAGCGACAATGCTGCGAGTGTTGAGCAATACACAGGACCAACAATGACACTTTACGTTGGTAACCTTCCATATCGAGTACATGAAGGTGAGGTAAAAGAGTTATTTGGTAAGTACGGCCCAGTTAATTCAGTCCGATTAGTCCGCGATCGCAAAACAGGACGCCGTAAAGGTTTCGGTTTCATTGAGATGTCTGAAGCTGGTGCGCAAAAAGCGATGAGTAAACTAAACGAGTTTGATTTCCAAGAACGTACATTAAAAGTTAGGGAAGCCAAATCTCAAGATTCTGATAAGAGTGAACGTCAAGCAAACGCTTAACTGAAACCTATCAATAATCATGATGGCTTTATAAGGCTCCACCTTATAAGGCCATTTTTTATATTTTGATGCAGCTTAAACACCCATTTTCTCGCCTTATTCTAATACCAATCAATAGATGAGCATTCAAACTTACTTTTATTGTTATAGATTCACTTTAGATATTACAGTTAACCCAAACGAGATTAAGGTAGTCTTCAGCCCAACTCCAACTGAATCTGATGTATAGAATGCTGTATTTTTGGTAGTTTCATTTAACTCATTAATGCTGCCTACTTCTTTCTGCTCTATATATGCCTGTTGCTCAATTAAGTTAACAACCCGAGCAGCTATTGCTTTACCTGAGTCCACCAAGCTAACTGCTTCTCCCAAATAAGCCTGCATCTCATCTCTTAAGATAGGAAAGTGCGTACAACCTAAGACAAGTGTATCTATCTCACTATCTAATAGCGGTTGTAAAATCCTAGCAATCTGATCTTTAGTAACTAGCAGGCCTGCGGCTTTTTGCTCGGCAAGAAGCACTAACTCAGATGAGCCATAAAGCTCAACCTTACAGTTATCAGCAAATTGGGTGATAAGCTCATGTGTATAAGTGCGTTTTATTGTGCCTGGTGTCGCGAGTAAACCGATATGCTTTCTCTTTGATAACACAGCTGCAGGCTTAACAGCAGGTACTACTCCAACAATTGGAATATCTAACTCAGCCCTTAACGCTGGTAAAATCAACGTACTGGCAGTATTACAAGCAATAACTACCATAGATACAGGATTGAGTTTTATAAACTTTGTTATCAGCGATACGCACCCATCTATCAAGGTTTGCTCACTCAATTCACCATAGGGTAAGCGTGCATTATCAAATAGATAAATGTATCTCTCATCGGGCAGTACTTGCTTAATTTCCTCAAGAATAGTCAATCCACCAATTCCTGAATCAAACACGAGTATGGGTTTAGGCAAATCACTTCTCCATTAACAAAGCTCAATCTAACTGCACTGACTCACACAACACCTGAACTCACCAGCGTATTTACAAGAGTAATGTTGAATTTTCACATAAGAAAGTAGAAATCGAAAGCGAGAAACTGGACATCTTAGCCATCTAGTATAATAATTCCGCCCCAAATATAGCCAAGGTGATCAAGAAATGAATTTAGCAGCAATGGATCCTACGACCTATGATGCCCAACTAGAAGAGAAGCGCATCAAGCTGGAACAGATATTCACAGACTTCGATACACCACAATTAGAAGTATTCAGTTCTGATACGGCCAACTACCGGATGCGTTCAGAATTCCGTATTTGGCATGACGGCGAAGACATGTATTACTACATGTTTGATAAAGCACTAGACAGTAAAGTTCGTTGCGATCAGTTCCTGCCAGCAAGCAGTCTTATTAATGAGATGATGCCAGCACTAATCGCTGAGTTAAAGCCTAATACGATTCTAAGACATAGGCTATTTCAAATTGACTTCCTTTCCACACTTAGTGGAGAGATTCTAGTTTCATTACTTTATCATAAACAGTTAGACCAGCAGTGGGAAGTTGAAGCCAAAGCGCTTAAAGAGAGATTAGCTACCAAGTTTAACGTTAACTTGATCGGTAGGGCACGCAAACAAAAATTGATTTTCGATAAAGACTTTGTTGTTGAAACACTCACAGTCAATGATAAAGAGTTACATTACCATCAAATCGAAAATAGCTTCACACAACCCAACGGTAAAGTATCAGTAAAAATGCTTGAGTGGGCCATTGATGTTACTAAGAATAGTACAGGTGACCTATTAGAGCTTTACTGTGGCAACGGCAACTTCTCTATTGCCTTAGCGCAAAACTTCGACCGCGTTTTAGCCACTGAGCTAGCTAAACCTTCAGTACAATCAGCACAATACAATATCGAGATCAATAAGGTCGATAACCTGCAGATTATTCGAATGTCTGCAGAAGACTTTACTGATGCTATGGCTAAAAAGCGTAGCTTTAGACGGTTAGAGGGTATCGATCTAGATAGCTATAACTGTAATACCATTTTTGTCGACCCACCGCGTGCAGGAATGGATGCGAACACAGTAAAGTTAGTTCAAGGCTACGAACGTATTGTCTACATCTCTTGCAACCCCAATACCTTAATGGACAATTTACAAGAGCTGACCAAGACACATAAGATCACGCGCTTCGCCCTATTTGATCAATTCCCCTATACAGATCATATGGAATCAGGGGTGTTCCTTGAGAGAAAATAATATCTCTAGTAAGAATATTATTTGAACGAATGAAAAAGCCAGTAGTGTTAGCTACTGGCTTTTTCATTAATCAAATCGTTTAAACCCAATCTATATACAACAGGTTGGGGTCAGTCCGTACGCGGTATTTAAAAGTTAACGCTTTTCCATTTTAAGCTGCAAAGCTTCAGAGCCTTTAGCAACCATACGCAGCTGAATCACCAACCTATCAGCAAGCACTTTTCGATCTACTCGTTTCATATCAAGAGCCGCAGCCCCCGCATTAAAAACCAGAGTCACTAACGCTTCAGCCTGTGCCCTTGCAAGCTCGGGGCTTCGATTAGCCGTAGCTTCGGTATAGTGAGTCAGTTCTGAGATAAAGTGCTCTATCTCACGTGCAACAGCAGCTCTAAAGGGAGCTGATGTACCTGAACGCTCATGCAGCAAAATTCTAAATACATTAGGGTTTGATTCGAGGACTTCCATAAAAGTATCAACAGATATACGTATGACACTGCCACCGGCTTCTGCTCGCTGACGCCCTTTACGCATCATCTGCCTTAAGGTTAAACCACCTTCATCGACCATGGTTAAACCTAGTTCATTCATATCTTTGAAATGACGATAAAATGAGGTCGGCGCAATTTTAGCCTCACGGGCAACTTCTCTCAAACTCAGACTAGAGAAGCTCCTTTCTGCATTGAGTTGATTGAATGCCGCATCGACAAGCGCTCTACGCGTCTTCTCTTTTTGCTGTGCTCTTACGCCCATCATGGTGGATCCGAAACTTAATTGTGATTCGGAGATAATACATTTTTTAGTGCTAAAACACAGCCCCTAAAGATGTTTGCAGCTTGACCAATAGTGATTTGCAAGCTAAATTAGCGTACAGATGTACGCTCAAAACAGAGTTGGATAATAATAATGAACAAACCCCCACTAATTTGGACCAATGTTGCCCTGTTTCTCATCACCTTTTTAGGTGCTGCGATCCTTGTGCCTTGGTATGGAATAACCCAAGGCTACGGACTTATTGAATGGCTTGCCTTTATTGGTTTTGCTTTTGCAAGCGGCCTATCTATTACGGCTGGTTACCATCGCCTTTGGTCGCATAAAACCTATAAAACCAAAGCGCCTGTACGCTTTTTGTTTGCTCTAGGTGGCGCCCTAGCATTACAAAATAGTGCACTACATTGGTCTTCTGATCATCGAGTGCATCATAAACACGTTGATAATAACGACAAAGATCCATACTCAGCCAAAATGGGCTTTTGGTACAGCCACATAGGTTGGATGCTAAGAGAGTATCAATCTCAACGATACCACGACTATAAAAATGTTCGTGATCTGCAAAACGACAAAATTGTAATGTGGCAGCACAAGTATTACCTTCCATTAGTTGTCTTAATGAATATCGGTTTACCAGCATTTTTAGGTTGGTTAAACGGGGATATATTGGCGATGTTACTCATGGCGGGCTTACTGAGACTTGTAGTTGTGCATCACTGTACGTTCTTCATCAACTCACTTGCTCATGTATGGGGAAGCCAGCCCTATACGGATAGAAATACTGCTCGTGATAATGGGTTTATTGCGTTACTAACCTATGGTGAGGGTTACCACAATTTTCATCATATCTTTGAAAATGACTACCGAAACGGTATTAACTGGTGGCAGTACGACCCAACGAAATGGTTGATTAACGCGCTGTATTGGTGTGGATTAGCAACAGATCTACGGATCACACCACAGGAAAGAATAGAAAGCGCCAAACTAAAAATGCAATTACAAAAAACTCAGCATCGCATTGCTTCACTGAATAACTGTGATGAGCTGCTCGAGAAGTTGCAGGCTGAATATGAGGTTTTAAAATCACTGCTTGCTGACTACTACATAGCAAAAAAGAAGTTACTTGAGGCAAAGCGGGAACAGTTGTCCGATCAACAACTCGTACAGCAGGTTGATGAGATGAAACAAAAGTTTCTGCAACAACATAGAAGCTGGAAACAACTCACCGAGACCTTTTAATACTACAAAACAAAAAACGGCTTAAAACACTAAGCCGTTTTTGTGTTTGCTCACCTTACTCAAGCCTACCGATTGAAGAAGCTTAGCGATAGGTCTATGATGACCGCCTAACTACCTTATCGAGAGAGTTTTGGTCATGTCAGAGTCTACAATAAAGCTAACAGAATATAGTCACGGTGCAGGGTGTGGATGTAAAATCTCACCAAAAGTCTTAGGCACTATTTTAGCTTCACAGCTTCCAGTTTTTGAAGATCCTAGTCTGCTTGTAGGTAACCAAACTCGAGATGATGCGGCGGTTTACAAACTTAATGAAGAGACAGGGATTATCAGCACAACTGATTTCTTTATGCCCATTGTCGATGACCCATTTACTTTCGGCCGTATTGCAGCCACTAACGCGATTAGCGACATCTATGCCATGGGTGGAAGCCCAATGATGGCCATTGCCATTCTAGGGTGGCCAGTAAACATTTTGCCTGCAGAAGTTGCCCAACAAGTGGTCGATGGCGGGCGCCAAGCCTGCGCCGATGCAGGTATTATGTTAGCCGGTGGACACAGCATAGACTCTCCAGAGCCTATATTTGGCTTAGCTGTCACTGGTCAAATTCCCCTGAATGAACTTAAGCAAAACGATACGGCCAAATCAGGTGATAAGCTTTACCTAACTAAACCTTTAGGGATTGGGATTCTAACTACAGCACAAAAACAGAAAAAGATCGCGGCAGAAGATATCAATATTGCCGTTGATGCCATGTGCGAACTCAATTTATTAGGCCCGGCTATAGCAAAAATCTCCGGGGTGAATGCGATGACAGATGTTACTGGATTTGGCCTTGCAGGCCACCTAGTTGAAATGTGTCAAGGTGCTACGCTTAACGCCCAGATAGAAGTTGATGCTCTGCCTCTTCTCCCAAAAGCCAAAAACTACCTCGAGATGGGATGCATTCCAGGTGGCACTCATAGAAACTATGAAAGCTATGGTGAACACTTACCAACACTCACGGATTTGCAAAAAGGAATTATCTGCGATCCTCAAACAAGTGGCGGTTTGCTAATTTCAGTTTCTGTTGAGGCTGAACAAGCACTTATCAAGCTTTTAGCTGACAATGATATCCCGACTCAATGTGTCGGCACATTGACCGATAAGCCTCAAGCTACACTTGTGGAACTCATCTAATGAGTCAAAATATTGTTGCTAAATCAGCCTATAAACAGATCATGTTATCAGGTCACCCTATATTAGATGTAAGGGCACCGATAGAATTCAATAAAGGTGCATTTCCATCAAGCTTCAACCTACCGCTAATGCAAGATAGCGAGCGACAGAAGGTTGGAACATGCTACAAAAATAAGGGACAAGATGCAGCAATAGAGTTAGGCCACACTCTTGTTCGCGGCAAAGTAAAACAAGGTCGAGTAGATGCATGGCTAGAATATTTTGAGCAAAATCCCACGGCATATCTTTGTTGTTTTCGTGGTGGTTTAAGATCTCAACTTACTCAGCAGTGGCTAAAAGAAGCCGGCGTTGATGTCCCCTATATCGAGGGCGGCTATAAAGCCATGCGACAGTATCTAATTGAAATAATAGATACCTCACCAAGCCTGCAACCTATGTTTATTCTTAGCGGAATAACAGGAAGTGGCAAAACTGACTTCCTGATAAAGCGAACAGAGTCTGTCGATTTAGAAGGTATCGCCCACCATAGAGGCTCTAGCTTCGGGCGATATCATGAAGGTCAGCCGACTCAAATTAACTTCGAAAATCAGTTAGCGGTAGAGCTATTAAAGCACCAACAGCGGAATGAGAAATGCTTAGTTGTTGAAGATGAAAGCTTTCTTATCGGGCGCTCTGCAATACCTCAAGCATTTTACTCTGCAATGCAAACCACCCAAATACTGGTATTAGATGAATCAAATGAGAATAGACACGCTAGATTGCTAGAAGAGTATGTACACAAGATGCATTCAGGTTATGTGGAACGCTTAGGTGAAGAGGAAGGGTTTAGCGCTTTTTCTAACTATTTAAGTCAAAGCATTACTGGCATTAAAAAGCGACTTGGTGGGCAACTCCATGACGAGTTCCAATCAATCATTTCTAATGCGCTCAAAGTTCAATTACAGAATAACTCTACCGAGGCCCACCTTGAGTGGATCAGCCTGCTACTGACCAAGTATTACGACCCTATGTATCAGTATCAACTCGACAAGAAGCAAACACGGATCCTATTTAAAGGGGATCATCAAGCTATGCATGAATGGCTTAACCACTATTCAGCTAAATAATAAAGCCTAGCCTTTATCCAAAGTGGGCTTGGCACTTGGGTTCAAGGTTAGCTCAACATAGACCCTACCACTATGAGAGGAGCCCCCCTCCTCTTGCTTACTTTTCGATTCATCCTTACTCAAAGCTATCGCTATCTGAGGTAGTGCGCTTAACTTAAGCTTTAATTCATCGCCTAATAACAGCCAATCCTGACGGGATATATATATCAGCTGTTCGCTATGACTACTTTGGGCAAGCCTCTGCTCTATTATGGCAAGATTAGTACTCCCCTGTTCATCTCTCGTATCACCCCCCTCTATAATACTACTCGTCGAACGAAGTAGGTTAACAAGAAAGCCATTGTGGGGGGCATCTAACCATACGAACTGTATAGGGCGAACAGTTAAGCTTTGTAGTAACACAAACTCCTTTGCTGAAGTTGTGTCACCAATCAATAAGGCACTGCCTCTTGCAGGTATTACTTTACGATCTTTTACCGCAAGTGGATTAATAAACCGCCCAAACAGATAACATACGAACCTGAGTCTTAACTCAGGTAAACGCTTATAAAGAAACAGACCAAACAATACGTTAGCAATTGCTAGCAGCAAAAACAGTTGCAGAATACTTGCACCCAACACACCTAAGAAAAGAATCGCAAAAACCGCTGCGGTCACCATAAACAAAGCATTCATTATATTGTTGGCTGCAATAGCTTGAGCGCACTCTCTTTCGTTACTTCTAGCTTGGATGAACGCATAGAGAGGAACAATAAATAAACCACCACTGACGCCGACCATAAAGAGATCAAACATTAGCCTGTAATGTTGTGGCTCGGCAATAAAGGTCAAGGCACTATAAATAACCTCAGGACTCTTTGACGGTACAGCCAGATAAAGATCAACGCCAAAAATCGTGAGCCCTAATAAGCCGAAGGGTAAGATCCCCAACTCGACTTGCCTAAAGGATAAGCGGTCACATAGGAATGAACCGGCTGCAATACCAATTGAAAAAAGCGCGAGTAAAAGAGAAACAACGGTAGCACCTGAGTGTAGGTGCAGTTTTGCGAAGTTTGGAAATTGAGTTAAATAGGTCGCACCAAGAAACCAAAACCAACTAATTGCCATTATAGCCGCCCATATAGAAGGACTACGTTTTACCCGTTTTATACTAGAAACAAGGCCTGAAAAGGGCGTAAACCTTATTTTCTTTACGTCAGCATTGGTAGGGATCAAAGGGATAAATCGACTAGATATATAGCCCATTAGAGCCAAAACAACGACCAAAAAAGCGGCAAGGATATTGGCATGATCACTTGCGACAATAAGGCCCGCTACTATGGTCCCGACTAAAATGGAGATAAAGGTTCCCATCTCAACCCATGCATTGCCTCTTACAAGCTCAATATCCTGTAATACTCTTGGCAGCAATGAATATTTCACAGGCCCAAAAAAAGCTGACTGGGAGCCCATAAGAAAAAGTAACAGCAACATCAGCAGGTAGCTTTGAGTCATAATCGCAGCTGCACCGCAGCACATGATGACAACCTCTAGCAATTTGAGTCGCCTGATCAAAATAGCCTTATCAATATTATCAGCAATCAAACCTGCGTGAGCTGAAAATAGAAAAAAGGGAAGAATAAATAGGCCTGCAGCCAAGTTAACAAATAGATTCACATCGATGGGAAGCGTTGCGACCTGAGAATAGGTCACCAACAAGAGTAAGACATTCTTATAAACATTATCGTTCAATGCACCTAAACACTGAGTAATAAAATAGGGAAGGAAGCGACGACTCAAAATCATGAAACCATCCTAGTTCTCAGATAGGCCTTACATTAAAAGAACAGCATTATTGAGCCACACGTTAGGTGGCCCAGATAACAACAGTGATCAGCTTTCTGCAGTCAGTAACTGATCCCATGGAAGGTGGGGTGAGCCTACTACGATAAAGTTTGGATTCTCAAGTGACTCCCGCTCATTATAGCTTAAAGGCTGCAAGCCAATATCCATGATCTGACCACCGGCCTCTTCTACAATAATTTGTGCAGCGCCTGTATCCCACTCACCAGTGGGGCCAATACGTACATAGCAATCAGCTTTCCCCTCTGCGACTAAACAACTCTTTAAAGCTGCGCCGCCGAGTACAACTAACTCACAATGTTTTGAGTGACTAAACAATTTTAAAACCGACTGCGGATCTTGCCTACGGCTCACAGCCAACTTCAAAGGAGGATCTTCTGCGAGCGGCAATTGTTGACTCACAATCCTAACTTCCGATGATGCATCTCGCTTATAGGCACCAAGACCTGCAATCGCGTAATAACACACCTCAGTCATAGGCACATATACGATACCCATAATAGGGCGGTTATGCTCAACAAGTGCAATGATCACTGAAAAATCACCGCTGCCAGCAATAAACTCCCCGGTGCCATCGAGCGGATCGACAAGCCAGTAGCGTTGCCAATGTTCACGCTCAGAAAAGGGGATCTCAGCATCTTCTTCTGAAAGTACAGGAATATCAGGAGACAAGGCCTTCAGTGAGGAAGTAATGATATTATGGGCAGCAATATCGGCAGACGTCACCGGTGTATTATCAGATTTGATCTCTTTATCAAAAGAGCCCTCAAGATAGATCTCTCGTATCTTGTTACCTGCATCGATTGCAATCTCAATTACTTGCTCTATGTACTCTTCTGGCTTCATAACCGCTCCAACAGCCTTTTACTACGACAAATATTGAACTATGTTCTAATATTTTTGTTTCGAACAATTATAGTTTTAGATATTTTTGAGCTAAAAACAAGGCGCTTACACTTCTCGATTCAGAAAAATCTTTCTCATCAAGTAAACTTTGCCACTTATCTAACGGCCAAGAAACTAACTCAATAGGCTCAGGCTCATCGCCCTCTAGTGAACTCTCAAATAGTTCCTCTGCAATAAAGATCTGCATCTTGCTGGCAAAGTACCCAGGCGCTAAGCTCAATTCCATCAAATGAGTTAGCTTTTTTGAACCAAAGCCAATCTCCTCCTGCAGCTCTCTATTGGCAGCTTCATGAGCTTCTTCGCCAGGATCGATTAAGCCTTTTGGGAAGCCAAGTTCATAACTATGTGTACCAGCGGCATATTCACGCCCCAAAAGCAGTGTTTTACCATTCAGCACAGGCACAACCATTACAGCACCACGGTTACTACCTTTCATTCGTTCGTACTGGCGTTCAACTTGGTTTGAGAATTTCAGATTTACTTGCTCAATTGTAAACAAGCGGCTTTGGGCCACAACTTCTGAACTTAAAATGTCCGGTTTTTTGTGCTTCATGATAATCCCTGAGCCAAATGAAATTTGCTTAACGGTATAATCTTACTATCATGTTTCTAATCTACAACAAGAAAGTGCTTAGATTAGTCTTTATAAAAAGAGATAAGATAGATCGGTATTAAACTCTAATGAAATTTGTCGCTTTAATATCTAAGCAAGGCCCTAAAATTTAACTGGATTAATAATGTTTCCATGGAATGAGATAGACACAGTGTTATTGGATATGGACGGAACCTTACTGGATCTCAATTTTGATAATCACTTCTGGTTAAGTCTAGTCCCCGCTGAATTAAGCCAGCAAAGAGGGTTAGATAGCCAAGCAGCACAAGCGTTAGTCGAATCATCTTATGATAAGGTATTTGGTACGTTAGACTGGTATTGCCTTGATTACTGGGAGAGTGAGTTACAGATAGATATTCTTGGATTACATAAAACATTAGTCGATAGAATCCAGCTCAGACAAGATAGTATGCCTTTTCTATCAGCTTTGGGGGCGCAAAAAAAATCACGTATCTTGGTCACCAACGCTCACCCAAAAAGTTTAGCGTTAAAACTAGAACACACCGAGATGGCCAGCGGCTTAGATCATATGATATCTAGCCATGAAACAGGCTACCCTAAAGAGCATCCCCACTTTTGGCAGCACCTCTTTTTGCAATTTCAATTAGATCCTAGTCGCTGTCTATTTGTCGATGACAATGAAGCGATTTTGCAAGCTGCAAAAGATACCGGAGTGGCACATCAGTTAGGAATAACCAATCCAGATAGTAAAAAGCCCAATCAGATATTCAGTGATTTCCCCGCTATTGGAGATTACCACCTACTTCTCGAGGATCTACAAGCGGGTTAATAGCTACCGATAAAATTGAGCTTCACATTAACTTATTGCTTCTGTCACGTTGAAATAAAAACAATGAGCGACTGCTTGAGCTAATTGGCTTGGAGACTGAAAAGAGAAAGGCACCTAAGGGTGCCTTTCTCTTATCGATTGTCACGTTACAAGCCGGGAACCCTACCTTGATAGCTTATCGGGTAATAACCTTGACTGTCTTTCTTACCTAAGAAAGCCAATGCTTTTTTCAGGTCTTCCGGCTGTGAAGCTGTTTCTTTAATCTTAGCACTAACCTGTACGACCTTTTCAGCTTGCAGCGTCACAGTTCCTGTGAAGCCAAGTTGATTCATCGTCTCATCAGACTTTACCTTTACATTGCCATCGACACAGCTCAGTCCAAGCTCAATATCCCCTAATGGATAATCACCAAACTGATTTTTAACGCTAGCGCGATTAACAAACAACTTTCCATTAAGCTGCTCACACCAAGGTATCCCTTGCTCTAAGGTATCGATAAACAAACTGATATCACCGTCTACTTTAGTTCGAAACGGTAACCTATTATTGCCTAAAAGGAAGCTACTCGGCGATTCAAATCGCAATCCTTTTGCATCGACGCCACTCATAGAAAGGGTTACTAAACCTTTACCATTAACCGCTGAGCCTCTATTGCCGATCACTAAGTCTAACTTAGCCTGACCAAGTACAAGTGACCATGGACTTAACTGCCATTGCACTTGCTCAAGTTGCCTATTTTGCACAGTGACGGACTCAATATTGCCCGACCAAATAGAACCAGACACGCCGCTTAGGCTAACGCCATTAGGGATTGGCGCTAATTTTACTACAACACTGGCTGGCAATAATGCCACAAGAAAAACCAGGTATATCCCCACGCCAATAATAATCTTTTTAGCTAAATTCACTACTACACCTTAAATACTAAATGCTCATTATTGTGATAACTGAATACGGCGAACACGTACTAAGCCCGGTGTATCTGACTCAGCGAGGTCGATACTTTCCAGCGATAGGCCCTTATCCTGAACTAACTCATTAAGATAGCCTAACAAGGGGTCGAATGGCACATCATCCATCCAAATTTGAATCTTCTTTCCTTGTGGCTGCATGCGCGTGATCTCGAGCCCAAACGCACCTGCACTCTGATTCACTGCCGCACTTAAACTGCCACTAAAGTTAGGCTTACTACCACTCTCTTTTAGGCCGGCAATTTTATTCGCAGTCTGTTTGACAAAATTAAGCGTATTTTGCTGTGCTTGAAGGCTGCGCTCAGCATCTAACTCCGCATTAGAGATAGGTGTCCAGATCCCCCAGTAAAGAATACCAATAAATAGGAAAATACCACCAGTTCCAACAAGCTGCTTCTCTCGTAGAATGAGTCCATTCCACCACACCTTAACGTTTTCCATATTACTTACTCCTCAACGTTAATGTGCTAGTCACAGAGTCTTCACCGCTATTCATTGCACCTGAATCTAGCTGATAAGAGCGAGAAACTATCTCTTTAAACTTTTCAACTTGAGCATAGCTCTTTGCAGTTATCTGCATTCTCAATTCATTTCGAGCACTATCAAATCGCAGCGTTGTCGGCTTTAAGTCCGAAACCTGAGTAAATGCCTCTTCTAAGCCTTCAAGCATAGAGAAAAACTCACTCCCCCCACCTTGGCCCTGCATACTTCGAAGATGCCTATCCATTTGAGATCTAAGGTTTACAATACGCGATGTTCCCGGAACAGCCTGCTTAAAAATTGCTTCACTTTGTTGTTGTAAAGAGGCTCTCTCACTGTTCATTTGGTGAATATTAAGCCCTTTATTCACTAGTGATAAAATCAGAGCCACCACAATAACAACAGCTGCATTTCGCCATATCTGAACATGTTTACCATATTCACGCTTAGGCAGATAGCTGCCCGTTAATAGATTCATTGGCGATGTCAGTATGCCTTTGGCAAGCACTAGCATCGGCAGGTTTAGCTCTTGAGGCTGTACATCTGTGCCCGCTATGTTCAACTCACTGTAAGCGGCAAGTGTCACAGGAGAGTCAGTATCTGTTGGCAACAGTCTTGGCAATGCCATGTTCAGCCACTCTTCACTGAGGCTAACACCAGCTCCTGCTCCAGTCCTAAGTAGATATTCCTGATTAAATTTTATTGCAGCCCACTGACATTCCTGCAGAGGTAAAGCAAGGCAGTCAGGCACAATACATTTAGCCTTTAGCCCTGCATCTGTTAGCCAGGTTAGCCAAGTTTGCATCTGCTCATGAGCAACTACGGCCACACTTAAAGATTCACCATCTCGAGGACCTGTAACGAAATGTAGATCATCGACATTCTCAGCAAGATTTTCCTCAAGCATAAACGGCAAAGCTTGAATAGCTTGTCGCTGCCCCTTTTCAGGTAGCTCAACTGTGGTCAAGGTAATAGCTGATGAGGGAACAAGTACATCAACAGGGCGATTACCAGCGCGCTCAGATAAACTCGATAACGCCTGCGCATCTTTAAGTTCACCAGAGCCTATAATCTCTTGTTCCTGCTCAGACCAAACCAGCCACGAGCAGCTCTGCTCTTGGCTTGTTCCTAAGCGGATAAATAGTCTTTCACTCACATCTGTTCTCCACAAGTCTCATCTGGCTTACTCCAGAAAAGAAGCTCTTATTTTTATTCTGCTCATTCACACTTATAGACATCATGAATGCTACTTCTGTCCACCAAATTGACGGGTTAATATATCCATACCGTTATTGCCATTTCGCTTCATCACACTTTCGAGCCTAAAAGTTGCACTATCGACTTTAGCGCCAGCCTCTAATAAGAAATAGTGACTATCGACAGTAAAGCTCGTTTTAAGCGCAGCATCATCAGCAACGATCGATGAGATCGAGGAGATCTCAGTAAAGTCTTCTATCTTCTCATAACCGTCGCCAGGTCGTTGATTAATAATGCTTTCGGCCTCACCCACAGAGATTTTATTATCAAACATGCCTGCCAACAGCGCTGCTTGCTCTACTTTTAGGGTGTTAACATTTAAAACCTGTTTATCATTACCTGGAATAACACAAATATAGGGCTGTAACCTGAGGTAGATATCTTGCGAATAACCTAATACCGCTCTTAGCTCGCTGCGATGGCTCATCAAGGTGTTTGCAGCACGATAAGGCACAGCTCTTGACTCATAATCGGCATCTTCAGCACCAAAGGGGCTCGCTAATGCATCATCATCAATATAGTCTTTTAGCGTATGGGTTAACCGCTCAGCACCAAAATCATCCATACCTAATGCCACTAACAAACCTTTATACTGCACTGCAGCGGTTGAAGGTTTAGGTTGGCCATTTTCAACCTCTCCGGTCGAAACTGATAGCGAATTCAGATTAAAGCATGATTGTAGATCTGATATCGTCCCACCTATCTCGCCATGGTCAGCAGGAAAAACAACATCAGCCTGCGCCCAATACTGCTGTAGATGTACGGTATTATCAGAATCATCCAGATCTTGCTTTAACACTTTTTTGGCAAGCTCTTCAGCAGAGATCGCATACCAAAATGCCTGATCATACTGAGCTAAGTTGAGTGTGCGACGAACCGATAGCTGGTTACGGCTATTAATATTAGTAGCAATAATTGCCACCATAGCCACAATCAGCATAACCACAATCAGGGCTACACCACGCTGTTTACCCGGGAAATTAGTCACTCGCTAAACACTCGTTGTCTATATTCCATCTGGTTCTCAGCCACCTTTATCCTCGTCGCCACTATTCTGGTTACCACCACCGCTATTATTACCACCGCCGGTATTGTTGTTACCGCCGTTATTATTGCCACCGTTATTATTGCCGCCATTGTTACTATCATCATTACCGGAACCAACTGGCGCACCTAAGGGTAATAAGAACTTACGCTGGATTTTACCTAAATCCTCTAACTCGATCTCCATGGCGATCGCTTTCGGTAATTTAGTACCATCGACTTTACGCTCCCACTTATCTTCCATATAGAAGGAGTACTCAACTGAAACCACATTTTTCATTACTATGGTCTTTATCGGTTCAGCACCAAACTCTGGCTCAGGGTAGGGATAATACCAACGCTCTAATGCACTATCTCTTACTACATAGGCCACAGACTGTATGCTTCCCCTAGGCAAAATGCCATCGGGATTGAGCCAGCCTAAACGAAAGAAAACTAAAGCTTCTGACTCTGAATCCAGAATATCTGATCCAGTTTGAAATACTGTAGAGCCTCGCCCTCCCTCGAGTAACCTCGGTGTGCGAGCAACCATCTGCCCTAAGTCTCGCTCTAATGCACCAAACCCTTGCTGCATCGCTTTAAGTTCAGCGGAAAACTCTTTGGTCACTTCATCATTTTGGATAACAGTGCTTAATACCGAATTTGCCGCAAGCCCAAGCATGGCAAAGATGGCAATAGCCACCAACATCTCCAGCAGGGTAAAGCCTGCATTTGCTCTACTCTGGGTTAAGTACATAACTACTCACTTGAGCGATGATACGTTTATATCGACTGTCGTCACTTACGCTGACTTGAATCATACGAAATTTATCATCAGTGGTTTTAATCACCTCTTTGCGCCAAAACCAATCTCGACCAGCGAGTTCCATCTCACCATCTTTTTTACCAAGCTCTGGAAACTTACCCTCTAACCTGGCATCAACCATAATATTATCAGCCACCCACTGAGCATAAGTTCGCTCCTCAAGAATGGGCATATTTGCAATCTGATCACCTAAGCTTTTAGTAATAGAGACAGCAGCAATGGCAAACACGGCTAAGGCGACAATGACCTCTAATAGCGTCATACCTTTAGTTTTATTCAAGCTGATTATCATTGAAAACCGCCATCGAACTCATCGTCTCTCCCCAGAGTTAATCGTCCGAGCGAATCACCAACAACTAATGCTTCAATCTCTTTGCCCTTTTCATCATGGCTAAAAAAGGTCATTTCGAATGCACTCATTTCACCACTGGGGAAAAGCATGATCTGAGGTTCAGGAAACTTCTTCTTGTCCTCTTCGCTTTTCTCTATCAAAGGTTCTTCAAACCAAGAGTCCTGCTCCTCATCCTCTTGAACAAGCGGTAGCCCATCAAGAATTAGGCTAATCTCTACACCTGGATCCATTTGGCGCTCAGAGAGCAAGCGATCTTGGTCTAATGCCTGCCACTTTCCTTCATCGTAGTAAACGAATTTGTAGCTAGTATCCTCAACCACTATCCCAATAAAGTGACCACTCAATACCGTCTCATCGAGTACCATCTCAGTAGCAGCCATAAATTGCAGTGCTGTTCTTTCCAGCTCTTTATTTCTATCTGCACCACTCATAGTCATAGTGACAGCTGAAGCGGCCAGCCCCATTAAGAGGACGACCAAGAGCACTTCCATGAGCGTAAAGCCTTGCGGCTTAGATATACGCATTAGCTAAATAATCGATTTACGATGTTTTATTGAAAGTTCTGCAGATTCCAATTACCGATGTCATCTTCGGTTCCTGCCTGCCCATCTGGACCAGCACTGAAAATATCAATCTTGCCATTTTCGCCAGGGCTTAATAGCAAATAGTCATTTCTCCAAGGATCTTGTGGCAGACGCTTAACATATCCATCTTCACGATAGTTACGAGGCTCTGGTGAGCTGTTTGGCTTCTGTACTAGCGCATCAAGGCCTTGATCGGTAGTTGGGTAGATACTGTTATCTAGTCGATACATGTCTAAAGCATTTTCAAGCGCAACAATATCTGAAACCGCTTTTTGTTGATCAGCCTTATCTTTGTTTCCCATCAGGTTAGGAACAACCATCGAAGCTAGAATCCCTAAAATAACGATCACCACCATGACTTCAAGTAGGGTAAAACCTTTCTGCTTATTTCTAGTTTGCATGCACAACATCCTCTTAAAACGACTCTGTAGACTTAACGTGTATACAGAGAAAAAATTAATAAAATAAATCGATTAAAATGTTAAACCTTAGCCACTGATCATATTATTCAGCTCTAAAATAGGCTGTAAGATCGCTAGGACAATAAACAATACTACTGCTGCCATACTGACCACTAACAGAGGCTCAAACACCCCCAGAGCAATGGTGACATTAGATTCAAACTCGCGGTCCTGGTTATCGGCAGCACGTTCAAGCATGTTCTCCAACTGACCACTCTTCTCCCCTGAGGTGATCATATAGAGCATCATAGGTGGAAAAAGTTTCGTATTAGTTAGCGCAGCACCTAAACTTGTTCCCTCTCTCACACGAGCAGTAGCCTCCTCTACAGCGGCCCTCACTCTTACATTAACCAATACTTCGCTTGCGATACGCATCGCATCTAACAAAGGCACTGAACTTGCGGCTAAAATGCTCAACGTTCTTGCAAACCTTGCGGTGTTAAGCCCTTTGCTCACTCGACCAATTACAGGTAGGTTCAGCAGCAAAGTATCGTACTTCATTCTGTAAGCAGGTTTAGTCAATAAGCGCTTTAACAGCACAAAGGTCGCGACAATGACACCTAATACGATTAGGCCGTAATCGCGAACAAAATCAGATGATGCGATAAGCAGTTGTGTTGTCCACGGCAGCTCTTGCCCCATATGTTCAAACTGACCAACAACTTGAGGCACTACAGCCGCCAACAAAATAGCAATGACACTAATAGCAACGACCGTTAGCACAATCGGATAGATCATCGCTTGCGTCATCTTGCTTTTAAGCTGTTGGCGTCGCTCGGTGTAATCGGCTAATCGATTGAGTACAACTTCGAGGTGACCCGACTTTTCTCCAGAGGCCACCATAGCGCGGTAAAGATCATCAAAAATATGAGGAAATTCAGCCATAGAATCGGCGAGGCTATAACCTTCAACGACCCGTGACCTAACAGCCATAACCATACTGGCTAAACGATCTTTTTCACACTGTTGGCCGACCGCTTTTAATGCCTCTTCAACGGGTAATCCCGCAGCCACTAACGTCGCAATTTGTCGAGTAATGAGCGCCAGTTCCGCAACGGAGATTCCCCGCTGAAAAAGGCTCTTTCCTGACGATTTTGCCTTTGACTCTTTCTCTACAACAGGGTTGATCTCCAAAGGCATCAAGCGCATTTCACGTAGCTGGCTACGCGCATGCCTTGCAGTATCCGCCTCCATGACACCTTTTTGTTGCTTTCCCTGTTTATCTAACGCCTTATACTCAAATGCTGGCATAGTCTATTCCTCGCGAGTGACACGCAACACCTCTTCGAGGGTGGTTCTTCCTGCAAGTACTTTGCTCATGCCATCATGACGAATACTTGGGGTTGTTTTACGAATAAGCTTCTCAATAGCGAGCTCACCACGTCCGGTATGAATCAACTCTCGTACATCATCATCCACAATCAGTAGTTCATGAATACCCGTTCGTCCGCGATAGCCGTTATGGCCACAACTCTTACAACCTTCAGCTCGATAAATAACCCTTTGGTCATCAGGTTTCATGGCCAATAATGCACGCTCACTTTGATCCGGCACATGTTCAGACTTACAGTCACCACATAAGGTACGAATTAATCGCTGGGCTAATACACCGAGTAAACTGGAAGAAACGAGGAAGGGCTCGACACCCATATCTTGTAGACGAGTAATAGAGCCTGATGCGGTATTCGTATGCAGCGTTGATAGCACCATGTGACCGGTTAATGAGGCCTGCACTGCAATTTGAGCAGTTTCTAAGTCTCGGATCTCACCAATCATTACAACATCAGGATCTTGACGAAGAATTGCGCGCAGTCCACGGGCAAAGGTCATATCAACTTTAGTATTGACCTGAGTCTGGCCAATGCCTTCTAACTCATACTCAATTGGATCTTCGACGGTCAGGATATTGGTATCTTTTGAATTTAGTTCAGTTAAACCAGCATATAAGGTGGTACTTTTACCAGAACCTGTTGGACCAGTCACCAGAATGATGCCATGGGGTTTACGGATCAACTCATCAAACTGGATCCGTACAGCATCTGTCATGCCTAACTGAATGAGGTCTAGGTTACCGGCATTTTTATCCAGCAGACGCAAAACAACTCGCTCACCGTGGCTAGAAGGCATAGTAGAAACACGCACATCGACTGCACGACCCGCAATTCTTAATGAGATACGGCCATCTTGGGGAACTCGCTTCTCGGCAATATCGAGACGTGCCATAACTTTGATACGAGACACCAGAAGAGATGATAACTTACGATTCGGTTTAAGTACCTCTTTAAGCACACCATCAACACGGAAGCGCACAACAAGCTGCTTCTCATAAGTTTCGATGTGAATATCTGATGCTTCCTCTTTGATCGCTTCTGAGAGCAATGCATTGATCAATTTAATAATCGGTGCATCATCATCGCCCTCAAGCAGATCTTCTGTTTGCGGCAGCTCCTCGGCTAAAGTAAACAGGTCCATCTCGTTGCCGATATCTTCCATCAGCTGTTGTGCTTCAGAGGAGTTAGCTTGATAGGCTTGCGTGAGTCTCGCTTCAAATTCAACGGCAAGCAGTTGCACCAAAGGAAGCTCACGACCCGTATAGCGTCTAACTTCTAATAAGGCTTCAAGAGGCGTTTTAGCTGTATGGTATAAAGTCAGGGCATCATCAACCCCTTTATCTAACACCACATCAAACCGATGGGAGAAAGCAAAGGGCAATCGCTCTCTGCTATCTGAGCGAAACTCTTCATCAGTCTCGATCTCTGCATCTTGCCATACTTCTTCAGAAACCAAAGCGAGTTCGTCACTCTGAGGAATTTGAGTATTACTCATCGGCATTATCTTCTGTATTTTCTATTGCGCTATCTTTATTCTCGCTTGAAGAGTCCTCTGTAACAGTTTCCTCTTCAGCAGTCGTGCCTTTATTTTCAGAAATATGCTTCAAAGCCGGATCAGTCTCACGCATCTTAGTCTCTAAGCCTTTGCCCTCTTTATAACGCTCAAGGATATCGTTAACTTCTGGTGGCAGATACTCAGATTGATTCCACTCTTCAAGAACTGGTACTTCACTGTTTGGCATTAAGTTAATACCACGTTCGACCTGCTCAAGTTGTAGTGCACGGAAGTAGTTATATTTACGACCTGCAATACCTTCCATAGTGATGCCATCACGAATAATCGTTGGCTTAATAAACACCATTAGGTTCTTTTTCTTTTTACCGCTCGAAGATGACTTAAACAGATGACCAATGATAGGTAGGTCTCCTAAGAAAGGCACCTTCTGTACACTCTCTTGAACCTCTTCATTAATCAGACCACCTAACACCACAATTTGACCTGAATCAGCCATTACCGTAGTGGTTAAACGACGTGTAGCAAAGGTCACATCAACCCCTGTCTTACCGTTAATACCCGACACTTCCTGCTCAATAGTCAGCTTAACTGAAGTACCTTCGTTGATCTGTGGTACCACCTTCAACTTAACCCCAACCTCTTTACGTTCAACAGTTTGGAATGGGTTGCTGTTACCATTGCTGGAGTTTTGTGAACCAGTAAGAATCGGTACTTCATCACCAACGATAAATGAGGCTTCTTGGTTATCTAAGGTAGTAATTGATGGTGTAGCAAGTACGTTAGATTTAGTATCGCTCGATACCGCTTGAATTAACGCACCGAAGTCACCCATTGCGACTCCCCAAGCCATACCGTTTACTTTGCCTAGTGCTTGGGCCAGTACCGTAATATCACCAGGAGTGTCCGGATTATCCGTACAGGTCTGATTGTCACCAGAGCCTGAACAGGTCTGGGATGCTTTCTGATCTTGAGCTAGCCACACACCTGCACCAACTTCACCAATCGTTGGGCCTAAGTTATTAAACTGGGTCATGCCGCCAGATTCGGTCGCCCACTGGATACCAAAACCAACATCGTCACCCTCAGACACTTCAACAATAATCGCTTCTACTAATACCTGAGCACGGCGAATATCTAGCTGATTAACCACACTTTCGATGGTACGCATCTGATCAGGTTCAGCGGTGATCACTATCGCATTCGTATCTGTGTGCGCCATGATATTGATATCATTTCGACGCTTACCGCCACCTTGCTTAGCGCCGCCATCTTGATCGCTGACAAGCTGTTCAGCAAAGCCAGTGAGCACTTCAACAAGATCTTCTGCATTGGCATAACGTAGGTATCGAACTTTGGTATTACCTGTACTTGCTTGCTCAGCATCTAGCTTTTTGATTAATGCAACCGTTCGCTGACGGCTCTTCTCGTCTCCACTGACGATAACGGCGTTCATACGCTCATCGGCGACAACTTTAGGCGCTTGACCAGACGGAGCCTTATTGCCACTGGCTCGATTTAACGTCTCAATAATACGAACAATTTCACCGGCTGAAGCAAATTCAAGTGGGACAACCTGAGCCTCTGTATCACCCTGTTTATCGACACGGCGAACTATCTCAACCAGTTTATTTACTACCGCAGCTCGACCAGAGATCATCAGAACATTTGATGGATCATAGTTAACCACGTTACCGCCGCCAGCATTATCATTTAGCTGTCGAAGCAGTGGAGCTAGCTGCTTAGCTTCGGTGTTATATAAGGCAACTATGCGCGTTACCATCTCATCGCCAACACCGGGGGTATTGTCATCAGCAACGCGAATTGATGCGGTTTTTGCATCTTTATCTTTTATCACCTTGATGATGTTGTTATCCATCTCTACTACGGCATAACCATATACCTGTAGTACATTGAGGAAGAATTGATAATATTGCTCATCATCAAGAAGATCGTAGCTACGAACATTGATCTTACCGCGAACCGTTGGGTCGACAATAATGGTGCGATTCAAGTTTTTACCTACGATATTGATAAACTCTTGAATGTCTGTTCCTTTAAAATTAGCCGCATATTGCTCAGACCAAGCGATCTGAGGAGCTAATAACGAGGCCCCCATCACCAGCCCTGCGATTAACTTTTTACGAAAACTCTTATTATTCATTATATTACTTCCCATAACCCATTGGTTCGCCCATAAGGCTCTAACTAATTCAGATGAGGTGCGCGTCATAAGTAAGACACACCCTCTAATTTTAATTATTCTGGCAGACTAAACATTATTTCTATTAACTGACCATCTCTTTCAACCATCAGAGATATTTCGGTAAGCTCAGGCAGTTGCGCCATAACCTCCATAGATTGACTCATCGAGGTTAAGTCATAGCCATTCATCGATTTAGCCAGATCGTTAGGCTTAAATCCTGCCTGGGTGAACAGCTCTCTATCCTTACCAGGGTTTAATCGATAACCGTTTAGCTCACCACCACTGCGAACAGGCGAGACCGCTAAGTAATCGGTGATCTTACTCGGATCAGCAAGTAACTCATCACGAGATTTTTGTATTTCTCTTGCAACTTGCTTATTTCGGCGTTGATCGACTTTTTTAACCGACTTAGCCTGCTGAAGTTGCTTATTTGCCTGACTATTGGTTTCGTACTTTAGGCCATCAAGCATCAAGGTTTCGTAGCGCCCAGAGTTGGTAATAATAATCCTATCGGCGTACACCTCTTTTAAGGATGCCGAAGTCCCCTTAATCTTATCTCCCAAACCATAGGTATTTTGAGAACCACTTGACGCGATCACAGCCACACCATTTTGCTGTGAGGTTGAGGCAACAACACCTGTTAACTGAATCGACAAGGAAGTTTTAGGGGCGTTAGTAATCATTTCAGCAACGGGCTCAGCTTTTGGCTTAGTGGAAGCTGCGTCAGCTTTACCAAATAGCGCGAGTTTTTGTAGTTGAGAAATATTCACACTCGTTGAGGAGTTACTACTAACGGGTGTTGGACGCCAACTTGATGCATCATCCGATGCTGCTGGTATCAGCTTCCATGTGATCTGAGCTAAGAGGTAGATTACAAGCACCAAAAAGAGCCAAAAAGTAGCTGAGCTTAATGGTTTGTGTGGAATACCTGCAGCTTTCGTAATAACTTTATCTAATAAATCCATATTTAAGTGGACCCTCTGTACAGGTCTCTGTTCTGATTATAATAATGATAATTTAGCAAATCCTGACTCATGCTAACCCACACTGCTAACCTCAACAAGCGCAACAAGCTAATAACACCCGCTCAATTGGCTAGAATAAGCCAAATATGCTAACTTTACGCGCGAGAAAAGGGTGTGAAGCCGATCGCTATATTAAGTTATCACTAAGATAAAGTGACAACTTAATCCCCAGCTTGTGACCTCAACCATCATTAATGTCACTATGGAGACTCAATGACTAAATCCCTCGAACCGAGCCAAGCGGTCCGGCTAGATAAATGGCTTTGGGCTGCGCGCTTTTATAAAACACGCGCAATAGCTAAAGACATGATTAATGGCGGAAAAGTACACTATAATGGCCAAAGAACCAAATCAAGCAAAATGGCCGAGCTAGATGCTGTTATAAAATTAAGACAAGGATATGACGAAAAAGAGATAGTCATATTAAAACTGTCAGATCAACGTCAAAAAGCAACATTTGCTCAAACTCTGTACCAAGAAACTCCCGAAAGTATAGCAAAACGAGAAACTTACGCTGAAGCCAGGCGACTGAACGTTTTAAATAACCCAGCACCAGACCATAAGCCAGATAAAAAGCAACGACGTCAGCTTATTCGCTTTAAAGAGGGTTAAAACCATTTTTAATTGAATTCAGTGTTGAAAATTCGGGCAACTGACACCATATAGCTATTTAAATCGATGCTGGACACCAGCTTCAGAAGAAATGTAATTGTGAGATTGAGATGAGTAAAGATAATTTACACCGCTACCTATTTGAAAATGCCGATGTTCGTGGCGAATTAGTCCAGCTTGAAGAGAGCTACCAAGAAGTTTTATCTGCCCATACCTATCCTGAGCAGATCCAACAACTTTTGGGTGAACTAATGGCTGCCACATCTTTGCTTACTGCAACATTAAAATTTAATGGCGATATCAGTGTGCAACTTCAAGGTGATGGTCCTGTCTCGTTAGCGGTAATTAATGGCAATAACCTCCAGCAACTACGAGGAGTCGCTCGTTGGAATGGTGAACTAAGCCAAGATAGCGATCTACAAGCTTTATTTGGTAAAGGCCATATGGTGATCACACTGACACCGACAGACGGTGAGCGCTACCAAGGTGTTGTAGCACTTGATAAGAGTACATTATCTGCCTGCCTAGAAGAGTACTTTGCTCAATCAGAGCAGCTACCAACTTCTATTAAGCTATTTGCAAATGGCAAGCAAACTGCAGGAATGTTGCTACAGGTATTACCAAGTGAAGGTGAGCAAAATGAAGAGTTTGAACATCTTCAGCAGCTTACAGCTACAGTAAAAGCTGAAGAGCTTTATGAGTTAGAAGCCGAAGAGGTATTACACCGTCTTTATCACCAAGAAGAGGTTCGCCTTTTTGATCCTATCGACGTCAGCTTCTCCTGTACTTGTTCCAGAGAGCGCAGTGCTCAGGCTATTCGAACAGTGGCTAAAGCAGAGATTGATGCCATCATTGCCGAACAGGGCAAAGTAGAGATGGGTTGTGAATATTGCAATACCAACTATAGTTTCGATTCTATCGATATCGAAGCAATTTTTAACAATGCTCAAGCTCCTGCCGCTAAGCAGTAATATCGCTTGATACCACAGCTATAGAAAAAAGGCGCATTTATGCGCCTTTTTTCTGCCCTTCATAGCCGCCAGCCCCAATCCTTGTTTCAGTAAGTCACTCACTTTTTACCCTCCCCACCTAGCGTGACCAACATCTTTTTTTTGATCAAACAGAGATCTTACTCACACATTTAATTCTGCATAAGTTACAATCGGCGCTCAGCGCACAAAGACGCATATTTGTACAAAAAATAATTTTCTATCTAAAGAAAAGCTGGCAAAGACTGGCACCCAAATTCCGACCTCACACATGGAGACCTTACCTATGGCGGATAGATCACAATTGGCTCATCGTAACCCTACAACGGCACAACTCATCGAACTTGCTCTATCTCGTAAAGAGGGTGAATTGACAGCTAATGGTGCGTTAGTCGCAAAAACTGGTGAACGTACAGGCCGTTCACCCAATGACCGATTTATCGTCAAAGAACCAAGCTCTGAAGCCGATATCGATTGGGGCTCTGTCAATAAGCCCTTTGAGCAGGAGAAGTTTGCGGCATTATGGGAAAGAGTAGAAGCTTACCTAGCCGACAAAGAAACTTTCATTTCAGATTTAGAGGTAGGTGCAGACCCTGCTCATTATCAGCCAATACAGGTCACCACTGAAACGGCTTGGCATCAGTTATTTGCCCGCAACCTATTTATTATCCCAGAGCAGTTCAATGCCGCTGACAAACCTGTTTGGCAAATTATCAACGCACCAGGCTTTGAGTGTGTCCCTGAGCGTGACGGTACTCACTCAGACGCCACAGTGATCTTAAACTTTGCCGAGCGTAAAGTACTGCTAGCAGGTCTTAAGTATGCTGGCGAAATGAAAAAGTCTATGTTCTCAGTGCAAAACTTCTTACTACCTGCGAAGGGTGTGTTGCCAATGCACTGCTCGGCTAACATAGGTAAAGATGGTGATACCACGCTATTTTTCGGTCTATCAGGTACAGGTAAAACAACCCTGTCTGCCGATCCTAAGCGCTTCTTAATCGGTGACGATGAGCACGGCTGGGCACCTGGTGGCGTATTTAACATTGAAGGTGGTTGTTACGCTAAATGTATCGATCTTAGCCAAAAGAATGAGCCTGTAATTTGGGATGCTATCCGTTTCGGCACTGTGCTTGAAAACGTCGTTATGGATGAGAACCGTGTACCAGATTACAGTAATTCAACTCTTACAGAAAATAGTCGCGCGGCCTATCCACTAGAGCATATCGAACTAAGAAAAGAGGAAAACTGCGGCGCAGAGCCCCATGCAGTTGTCTTCTTAACCTGTGACGTATCAGGCGTGCTTCCACCTGTCTCTCTATTAACAAAAGAGCAAGCGGCATACCACTTCCTATCTGGGTATACTGCTAAAGTAGGCTCTACTGAAATGGGTTCAAGCGCTGCGATTCAATCAACCTTCTCAACCTGTTTTGGTGCGCCGTTCTTCCCACGTCCAGCAGGTGTTTATGCTGAACTATTGATGAAGCGTATCGAGTCATTTGGTAGTCAGGTCTATCTAGTCAACACAGGCTGGACTGGCGGCCCTCATGGTGTTGGTAGCCGTTTTGATATCCCAACTACACGTGCAATTGTTGATGCTATTGTTAGTGGTGAACTCAAAGGTGTTGAGACAGAGCATTTAGAAAAACTAAACCTTCATGTTCCTGTCGCGATACCAGGTGTTGAGACTAAGTTACTTAACCCAGTAAATACTTGGGAAGATAAAGCACTTTATGCTGAGTATGCCCAAACATTGGCAGAGAGCTTTACCACTAACTTCGAGAAGTACCAAGTACCAGATTCGATCAAGCATGCCGGACCGAATGCTTAATACGGTCTTTCTGTTAGGTTACCCGTAGCCTGATAGTTAATTGAATCGTACGCTCTATAATCCCAGCTCTAGCACCCGCTTAGCTGGGATTTTTTATGTCAAAGGGGTAGTGCTACATGATAGAGACTTGATAATTCATAACTTCATTGTTACCTATCACCTGCCGTGGGCTTATGTGCAGATACTGCAATGATACGGTGCGGCTTTTTATTTCATAAGAAATATCCCTATAACCTCGGCCGCATCTACACCCGTTATAAACCAAAGCACTGTCTCTTCGATTTAGGTCATATTTATACCTTTCAAACTCACTCGATGTGTTATCGCTCCCCGTTGGAAGTTGCCGAAATATGGAAGATTAAATTACGTAAAACTGACAGGACGTCAGTTTAGCTTTCGGGGGGCTTGGATGCCCCATCGGAAGCGTTAGTGAATTTAAGGTGATATATGAGGATTACAACTTCGCCGGGACGTCATAGGTGGATGCAAGGAGGATTAGGACGAGCAGTCCTCCTTGCCCGGGTGTGGGATGGAATCCCGCGACATTTATCAAGCGCAGCTTGATTATCATTTAATATCCTAAACATATAACTCTCATTAAATCGTAAAAGTTAAGTTTAGATAAGGGTCATATAAAAGTGGCCATAACTTTCAACATTTCCCTCTTGTGATCATTAGCATTTTAATTAAATATATCAGGCTAATAATAAGACCTATATTGAGATCCTAACATGCGCTTTAAGCACTTATCAGCCGCCATCTTTGTTAGCCTTGCTAGCTCATCCGCTATTGCTAATAACGGAGTAGCTAATGATGAAATATCGTCACAGCTAGCTGAACCACAAATTGCCTCTACCTATATCAATGATCACATATTGCCACCAGCAATCGAATGGCATGGTAAGAGTGAAGAACTACTCCTAAGTGCCGATGATGAATGGGCTACCCCTTTTGAACAAAACGGACTAAAAACTTCTCCGAGTTATGATGACACTTTTATCTGGCTTGATAAGCTTATTGCACAGACAGATAAGTTAAAAAAGATCAGCATAGGCAAAAGTCCACAAGGGCGAGATATTTGGATGATCGTGGCATCTAATGAAGGTGCTGAGACATCAAAGGCTCTTGCGGAAAACAATAAACCTAGCATTTTAGTGCAAGCAGGCATTCACTCAGGCGAAATTGATGGCAAAGATGCTGGCATGATGTTGTTGCGCGATATTGTACTCGGCGATAAAGGCTCACTTCTCGACAATGCCAATCTATTGTTTGTGCCTATTTTTAGCGTTGATGGTCACGAACGTGTTAGTAAGTACAATCGTGTTAACCAACGCGGTCCCGTCAATATGGGTTGGCGTACAACGGCTAAAAACCTCAATTTGAATCGTGATTACGCAAAGGCTGATGCGCTAGAGATGCAGCATATGTTGCGCGCTATCAATGAGTGGCAACCCTCTCTCTATATTGATGTACATGTTACCGACGGTATCGACTATCAATATGATGTAACCTTCGGTTATAACTTACCCCAAGGCCTCAGCCCTTCAAGCTATGCCTGGTTAGAAAATAGCTATAGACCAGCCATTGAATCTGCACTAAGCAGCCAAGGACATATTCCAGGCCCCTTAGTCTTTGCTATTGATAACACAGACCTATCTAAAGGCATGTCACTATGGAATGCCAGCCCGCGTTATTCAAACGGCTACGGGGATGCGAGACACCTGCCTACAATCCTAATTGAAAATCACAGCCTTAAACCCTACAAGCAGAGAGTATTAGGCACCTATGTGATGCTTGAAGCCACGTTGAAAACCGTAGGCAAGCAGGCCACTAAGCTCAAGTCGGCCATTAAACAGGATAAGTATAACTACGCCCCAAGAATCACGCTAACTTGGAAAGAGGTTCAACAACAGCAGGGCTGGGACTTTAAAGGCATAGAATACCAGATGGAGACAAGCCCAATTAGTGGCAATGAAGTCGTGCGCTGGACTGGTGTACCTAAACTATACCCTGACTTACCTGTGATAGGTAACACAGTCCCGGACATCAGTATCACTCGCCCAAGCGCTTACTATATTCCCCCTCAGTGGCAGGAGGTAATAGAACGTTTAGAGATCCACGGTATTCGTATGACTCGGCTCGAAAAGCCAACCAAGATAAAACTAGATCAATATGCACTTAGCGCACCTAAGTTCAAACAGGCAGATTATGAGGGAAGACAGAGAGTCATTGCAGACGCTTCACTGAAGTCTGTTGTTGCTAACTTACCAACAGGCACGGTCAAAATTGTTACCCAACAGCCCTTGGGCGACTTGGCTATTTTACTTCTCGAGCCTCAATCACCAGACTCCTTACTACAGTGGGGCCTGTTTAACCCCATCTTTACCCGCACAGAATATATCGAAAACTATGCCGTAGAACCTCTGGCAGCTCAGATGCTAAACACAGATCCACAGCTACAACAGGCATTTGATAAAGCGCTACAAGATAAAGCATTTGCAGCAGACCCTAAGGTACGCCTGCGCTGGTTTTATGAGAGAAGTCCCTATTACGATGCTCAATACCTACAGTACCCAGTATTAAGACAACAATAGTATTTAAACACTCAATACTAAAACCAGTTGGTACTAGTGCCGGCTGGTTTTAATTTTTAACCAGAGTAACTCATCATCTAGCGGGGTCGATTTAGGTAAAGATTGGTTGGTGAGCTGAAACAATTTCGAAGCCGAATATTTTTCGAGAGGGAAAAGCGTTTTAGTCACTGGATGCTGCTGCATAAATACAGATAACTTGCCCGAGTTAACTAAAACCGATAAACCAGACTCTAATCGCAGGGCTAGAGCATCATTGCTTTTATCAACGAAGATATACATAGGAAATGGATAACTGAGTAGTATTTTATCAAAAGCAACTAAACCTTGTTTGTCTCCGGCCTCCAGCTCAGCATAAACCTCAGTGATCCCTCTAGGGAAGTAATCACAACGCCCCTGCTTAAGCATGCTATACATAAGGGAGAACTTAGTCACTCGTTCAACCCTATAGCCATTTTCCTCTAAAATATCCGAATCAGGCCACTGATCTCCCTGGCAGGCTGTCAGCGCTTTCAATTGCCCTGAAGTCCCAATCTGTAGAAACATTTGATAATTGGCAGCCTTAATCACAGGTACTCGAACTCCCAGTAAGCCTGCCATAAGCGGAATACGAATAGCTCTATACTCCAGCTCTCTGAATTCATTGGTACCAGCCCAGTAGAGATCTAACCTTTGCATGTTCAGTGCATTGAACCCACGGCTTTGAGTGAATGTTGATGTTGATTCAACCAGTTGAGCTTCACCGAATTCCACTTGGGTTTGTTCCAATACAAGAGAGATGAGATCGACATAGTATTGATAACTCGCATCATCTTTCGATTGTTTAGGCTGGATAACAACATCTGTTGTTGCAGCCACGACCGATGAGGTGACTGAAGAGAGAAAAATGATAATAGATAAAACTAACCAAGCTCGCATACTCACCCTTTGATAAGTAATCACACATACAATCGAGCTTGGCCCTGTAATTTAGCGCGTTGAGATAAGTCACAGTGCTTACCCCAACGCTACTATCAGCTAGCCCTTTGTCGCAGAGATTGAATACGTCAGAGGCACTCTTTGCGCTTTATGTTCCATATAATATCTTAGTACTTGCTCACCTGAGGTCTGTGTAACAACCTCTTCATTCAACCCTGCGAAACAGTTGTAGGGGCTGAAATCAAATTCATTATAGTGATCAAGTTTAAGCCCTGCTCTGAGCAAGGCATTAACAATATCCGAAATAGAGTGTGGCCATGTGATTAACGTATCCTTTTCACCTGAACAGTTTTCAGTATAGGTGCCCTCAACATCTACATCAGGTTCAGCTTGAGCAAAATAGCTATAACCATCAAATAGCGCCTCTAGCGGATGAAACTCCACCATATAAAACTGCCCATCCTCTTTAAGACAACTTTTGACAACTTGCGCCCACTGGTCAAGGTCTGGAAGCCAGCAAAGTGCCCCGTATGAGGTAAATACGATATCGTACTGCTTAGATAGCTGTTTTGAAGTGCCATAAACATCGGTACAGATAAACTCAGCTTCAAGACCAGTCTTATGAGCAAGCTCTTGGGCTTTTTCGATGGCAGTTGACGAGAGATCGATGCCAGTAACCTCGGCTCCTCTCCTCGCCCAGGAGAGTGTATCTAACCCGAAGTGACACTGAAGGTGAAGCAAACTTTTCCCCTTCACTGCCAGCTCACTAACCTCTATCTCTTGCAGGGCACACTTGCCCGATAAAAAACCCTCAACATCATAAAATTTCGATGCCACATGAGTCTGAGTGCGCTTATTCCATGCTGATTGGTTAATTGCTAAGTAATCCATACTTCTTCTCTCTATCTGTCTTTATAAACGACCAGTTCACAGCATTGCAGATGACAGTGATGAAATTCACCACTTTTACAGGTCTAAAAACTCACTGATTAATCATCAAGATTAACACTTTCATAAACATTACCAAACATAATGAACAATCCCCTTTAAAAACATGGCGATACAACTTTGGCATAAACACTGCTTAGAAAGGTTAAACAGCATTGCAAATAACCTAAGCGCACAAGAATAAAAATATCAGTCTTGGCCACACTAAATTGATTTCAAAGGATTAGAAACATGAACACTCGCCCAACTATACTTGCTTCGATTTTCGCCCTCTCTCTATCTGGATGCATCATCAACGTCAATGGTGCCAGCATGGAACCACTAGAGCACAGCCAGCAGAAGCTACAAATTGATGCTGGGGAGCTTAATGCGCTGGCGGCTAATACAGGAGCAGGTTCTCTCGAGATAAAAGGTGTAGAGGGTATAGATACCATCACCCTAGAAGCAGACATTTATACCTATGAAGATATGGAGCCAAATTTATCACTCACTCAAAGAGGCAACACAGCTTATCTCGTTGCAGAATTTGGCCCACGTATTGGCTCTGGGAATTCGCCTTATATCGATCTGGTCATCAAAGTGCCAGCTAAGATGAAAATGGATATTGATGATGGCTCCGGCAGTATTAATATTTCTGGCATCAAGGCAGATATAAAATTAGAAGATGGCTCAGGTAGTGTTGAGATAGATGGCGGCCATAGTCTGGATATACAGGATGGTTCTGGCTCTATGACCATCTCAAATGTTGAAGGAGATATTGAATTAAATGATGGCTCTGGCTCAGTAGAGATTAGTCAGGTCAACGGTGACGTTAGTATCACAGATGGATCAGGTGGCATTTACGTGAAAGATATTCAGGGCAAAGTCACAATTGATGATGGCTCAGGTGGTATTGAGGTTATCAATACTAAAGGCTTGAATATTTTAGAGGCGGGTTCTGGCAACCTGAGTTTCGATAAAATTGATGGTCAGGTAAGTGTAAAGTAATTCATTTAACCTTCACGAAACCCTATTCACCAACTTCCCGGCGCAGCGACTTTTGCAAGTAAACGAGTCGCTGCCCACCCTATTATACCAATCGGTATAAGAAAGTGGTCAGTTCAGAGTTATTTTTGACGGCATAATTCAAGGCGAATGAGTGAGGGAATGGTGATCCCTTTTGAACTTATTCAACACAGAAGTAGGCAGCCAAAAACACTCCTGTTAGGCGAGTTTTAGCGCTTCTTATGCGGCGTTAACGAGCTTAAACGTAGAATAACTATGTATCTCACTCGTTGCAAAAAACATGGATGTTCTGAATGTCATTAATGCACGACTATATGGATATAGGAGGTAGGGTAACGCAGGAGCGGTTACCGAGGAGCAATTAATCACCTTGTCTCACAATCGCTAAACTCTCGCTGAATGGCCACACCTTTATACCAATTGGTATTACATCACGCCATTTATTGATTCGACTTATTAAGCTTCATCCCAATACTGACAAATTTCTCATCGATACCAGCTGAAAACTCTCTATAGATAAATATCACTACCGCGATAACGCTAAAAAGCAACAAGCCCCACCTCACATACTGAACCAGAGGAATAGTGGGAAAGTCATAACCACTTTTCATCTCGCTGATTATTAAAGCCGAGATCAATAACAGGTATGCCAGTAGTTTTTTTCTAAAGGTTAAAGTAATTAATGGGCAAAACTTAGTAGCAACATAGGCACAGCTCAAGCCTATTATCGCCCCCATAACGACATCTGCTGGCCAATGAGCCCCTATCAATATGCGTGATCCACCCACACATGCAGCTAAGATCAGCAGGGTTACCTTCACCTTTGCTCGCAGGTCAAACATACTTATCAATCCAGCAAAAAGAAATGCTGTAGCGGTATGCCCTGAGGGAAAGCTATGTTTGTATCTTGCTTCACCGACAATGTTTAAATACTCAAGTACTTGTGGAGGCCTTGGCGCATCGAAATACTGCTTTAACAATGGCACGCAGATCAAGCTCAACACCGCGGCAAACAGTACCCTACACATCATCTCTGGGCGCTTAACTAAGTAACAGACAATAATTGCCCCTAAGGTGATGCCATTACCGAAGTCATTCACTACGGCTTGCAGCCATTGAGGGATTAATGAGCTCATGGCATTTATACTGTTAAAGATCTCATAATTACTCGCTTGATTAAGCGTAAGTAAGTGCAAAAAAAATAAAATGAAAATTGTAGAGTAAAAAAAGTTTTGCAGCTCTTTGGCAGAGGTAGCCTCTATAAAATTCTGATGATTAACCGACATAACACACCCCATAGCAAATGTTGGGGGCAAGTTACCTCTTGGACTGTGAAAAAATTGTCTTTAATTTGGTGAGATACCATAAAAAAATAGAAGATTGTATAGCAAGTAGACTAGCCTGTGGATTTAATCGTTCACAATTTCAGCCCTGAGTGGGTAAACAATCTAATCTTTATATCAAGACTGTTTACCCAAAGTGCAATTAACTGGCGCTAGAAATTAATAATAACTTCTGCTTTTTAGTGAGCTTCTTAACCGCTATCTCTCTTTTCAAAGCCTGTGAGCGATCACCCACCTCTTCAGAGTAAGCTAAAGCAAGCGGGCCTTTCCCTCTAAGGTATTTGGCCGCTTTAGCCCCACCAGCTTGATGCTCTTTTAAACGTCTTGATATATCAGTTGTCACCCCGGTATAGAGGTGACCATTGTGACAACGGATCATATACAGATACCAAAGCGTTTCTGCTCCTTTGACTGACACCTACTTCAGACCTAATAAACCAAGAAAGAATGCATACTCTTGGGCGGTATCCTGATAGCGGCGATATCTTCCACTCTTACCACCGTGCCCCGCTTCCATATCAATATGAAATAGCAGCTTATTGTCATCAGTTTTATTATCGCGCAACTTTGCTACCCACTTGGCAGGTTCAAAGTATTGCACTTGAGAATCATGTAATCCCGTCGTCACCAAGAGATGAGGATAAGCTTGCTGGCTGATCTGATCATATGGAGAGTAGCTCAGCATATAATCAAAATAGCGCTTCTCATTTGGGTTGCCCCATTCATCATATTCATTGGTGGTTAAAGGGATAGACTCATCCAGCATAGTAGTAACAATATCGACAAAGGGAACATGCGCAGCAACTGCAAAGTAGAGCTCAGGAGCTTGGTTAATCACCCCTCCCATTAATAAGCCACCCGCACTGCCACCCGCAGCAACAACTTTGTTGCTAGCGGCATACCCTTGAGCCACTAATGATTTAGTCACATCAACAAAGTCATCGAAACTGTGTTGTTTATTAAGCATTCTCCCCTGATCATACCAAGGACGCCCCAGCATCTCCCCACCTCGTATATGAGCAATTGCATACACGAACCCTCTATCCAATAAACTCAGTGCAGAAGTGTCAAAATCAGGCTCTATGGTATGACCATAAGCACCGTAACCATATTGATAGAGTGGATTAGTGCCATCTTTTTGAAATTTATCTTTACGATAGACCAAAGTCACGGGCACCTTAGCGCCATCTCTGGCATCAATAAATACACGTTCTGCTTGATATAGCTCACTATCAAAGTCTCCTATGACCTTCTCTTGTTTCAGCAAGTTTCTAGTCATAGGATTACTCAGATCATACTCATAGATTGACTCTGGCGTCGTCGGGCTTGAGTAGTAGATCCGTAATTTATCACTTGCCTGACTCGCATTAACATCGAGCCCCACGACATAGGCTGGGTCATTAAATGCTAAATAATAAGGGGGACGCTCATCGAGTGGGCGGATCTCAATCTTGCTAATCCCATCAGTACGCGTCTGTACGACTAAGTGATCTTGAAGTAGCAATATATCCTCAATTCGTGTTGCTTCATTTGCCCCAATGACCTCCTGCCATTGCGATTTATCAGCAAACTTGTCTTCACTCACTCGCATCAATCGAAAGTTATCGGCCAGCCAGTTTGTTAGAATGTAATACTCATTGCCAAGTTTAGACACCGAATACTCATGCCCCTCCTCTCGGGGAAGCAACGCAGTGAATTGGCCTAGTGGCTCATCGGCATCTAATATCGAGACTTCACTGGTAATAGTACTTTCATGAAATAACACGATACGAGATTCATCTAAGCTTTTTCCAAGTGAGATGTAATAAGTGTCATCTTTCTCTTCATAGACCAACACATCTTGAGACTGCTCAGTACCCAGTTTATGACGGAACACCTGATGACCAAGTAATGTCTGCAGATCTTTCTTAATATAGAAAACATGCTGATTATCGTTAGCCCAAACTACGCCTCCATCAGCGCCCTCTATCTTGTCTTCTAACAACTCACCTGTGATTAGATCTTTAAAATAGATGATATAGATGCGTCGACTTAGCGTGTCCTCGGCAAAAGCGAGCATAGACTCACTCGGACTCACAGACATACCACCTAATCCATAGAAGTCATGCCCATCAGCACGAATATTGACATCGAGTAATATCTCCTCCTCCCCCGCTGGCGTATCAATAGCATCACTTCTCACTATCAATGGATATTCAAACCCTTGCTGGTAACGACGCGAATACCAATGCTTATGCCAATGGTAGGGAACGCTAGACTCATCTTTATCGAGACGACCTATCAGCTCATCAAACAATGACTCCTGCAAATGCTTAAAAGGGGTAAATTCACTCTCTTTATAACGATTTTCAGCTTCTAAATGCGCTAATATTTTTGGATCTTTACGATTATCATCTCTTAACCAAAAGTAGTCATCGACTCGCGTGACGCCATGAATATTAAGCTTATGAGGGATCTTTTCAGCAATAGGAGCTTGTACTGCATTGTCAGCTTTCATAGGGAGTTCTCTTAACGAATTGGCACATCCAACACATAAAACTAGCAGCGCAGAGCCGAACAATAGTCTTACTCTTGAATGAGAAACGAATTGGAAATATCTAGGCACCTTACACATCCTTGGTAATTGATGACCGCACGAGGTTTTATCTTTGTGGCAATGACCCAGAAGTCTAATGACGATACCCCAAGAGGTAAAGAACAAACTCAAGCTCTCGAAAATATTAACTCAACTTGTCATTTACTAAAAAGAGGCGCACCATAATCGCGCTCAACGATCAGTTGAGTAAATTCTCAGGGCGGGGTGAAACTCCCCACCGGCGGTGATAGTACTGAACGCATCCAATGATGCAATGATGTCTTAAGCCCGCGAGCGCCCATACCTACATCTTGTAGGCTTTGGGGTCAGCAGATCTGGTGTGCTTATTTAAACGAGTTTAAAGAGCGATTCCAGAGCCGACGGTAATGCACTTACAACTCATCGCATTATGCAGCAGTTGTCAGTCTGAGTCCGGATGAAAGAGAATGTAAGATGGAACAAGAGTCGTTATTAACATGCCTTTATTGGTATCTGTTAGCACGCTTTCTGTTCTGCTGATGCACCAGCATTTACCATCATGCCAGTGTCATTTTCTGCACGCCCTGATTCTGGAAAACCCAATGTTGTTTATTAAGGATTTTAACCATGAATCAGTCACTACTTTCTCCATACGGCACAGCGATTAACCGTGTCGAAACCGCATTAAAAGCACTACAGCAAGGTCGAGGAGTTCTTGTCGTCGATGACGAAGACAGGGAAAATGAAGGCGATCTCATCTATTCCGCTGAAATGCTAACCAATGAACAAATGGCACTACTTATTCGTGAGTGTAGCGGGATAGTTTGCCTCTGCCTTACCGATGAACATGTAAAGCATTTAGCCTTACCTCCTATGGTAGAAGATAACTCTAGCCAATACGGCACCGCCTTCACTGTCAGCATTGAAGCTAAGGTCGGTGTAACCACAGGAGTTTCGGCAGCAGATAGGGTCACAACAATTAAAGCTGCCATAGCCGACGACGCAGTGGCTAGCGATCTTGCTCGCCCAGGACATGTTTATCCACTCCGAGCTCAGCCTGGAGGTGTACTAACACGTCGCGGCCATACCGAAGGTACAATAGACCTTATGAAGCTGGCTGGTTTAAAGCCTGCAGGCGTACTGTGTGAGGTTACAAATGTTGATGGCACTATGGCCAGGCTTCCTGAGATCATCGAGTTTGGCATCAAACATGACCTACCCGTGCTTTCTATTGAAGATATTGTCGAATTCAGACATGCAATGATGGCTAAAGTTAGCTAGTCAGCCCTCACTACAATTATCTTAGCTTGCTAAACAAAGAGCGTCTTTCATGCTCTTTGTTTATTTAAAGCAAACCCTTACATTTCTTATGGTTACTTGATTACCCTCTAGGTAAACCTAAGCAGAATCCATATCAAAAATACATTTTTTCAATACGTAGTAAATAATATAAACTCAACAAAAATAGTACTTTAGTCGGTTTTTTGACACGTACATGATATTTCGTGACCTAGATTAGAGTTTAGTGAAATATGTATGACAGCATTGCTATGCTGTGCTATCTATTCCAACCTCTTTTTCAATTCAGTAATTATCAGTCGCTGAAATAGATAAATATTCTGATAGTTATGCATGGAGCAGATGAATGTTATCGGTATTAAATACATTGAGCCTAAAACAAAAGTTAATTTTGTTTGCCTCTATACCTATGCTGCTGCTTACAATCTTTGGCTCGATGAGAATGATGCACCTACTTGAACGGCATCAAGAAGCACAGAGAAATACACTCGCCATTGAGATCACCCGTGAAGTAGAAGAGCTCATTTTTGAACTGCAAAGAGAGCGTGGTCTCTCAGCAGGTTTTGTCAGCAGCCATGGAGAAAAATTCCATCAGGCGCTTACTTCACAAAGAGAGCATACCGATGCACAACTTGGTAAACTGCTAGACAGTGATGCGCTTCAGTTATTTATTCAGACACTAGAGGGTGAGCAGAGCCAAACGCTAACCCTTAGAAAAAATTTAGAACGAATTAAAGCTAAAAGCCATGAGATGGATAGCATTCGACTCGGCATCAATCAGCAACTTGATAATCAAGCTTTTCAGTTCTATTCAGAATACAACCACCACCTGCTAGTCCTCATCTCTCAGCTTCAGTTACAAACAGAAGATGCGTTACAAGCTAAGGCATATAACGACCTATTGAATGTGCTTACAGTTCAAGAGATGGCAGCTAAAGAGCGTGGTTTGATGAACCAAATGCTGTCGGCAAAATTCTTAGATACCAGTGCATTTATCACCATTAAGAGTATCGAACATCAACTGAATGAAGCTATCGCTCAAACACTCTCAACTGCAAGTTTAAACAACCAACAACTCATCAGAGAAATACTTGCCAGCAAATCAAATCAAGAAGTGATACAAGTTAGGGATCGCTTAAGAAATCAGATATATATTGTCGAACAAAGTTATAAAATTAGTCGCTTAATGGGTTACGGCGGCCTTATTCATGACTTTAAAAACTATCTGCTTAGAGGTGAACAGCAATACTTAGATAGCTTTAATAATGGCATGCAACAGGTGCAATTTAAGTTGAATAAATTAAAGCAAATTAAAGGCCTCCCCGACGACCAAGAGTCGGCAATTAAGCAGATTGATCATACGGTTGAGATGTATCACACCAAGATAGATCAACTACGGCAATTCAAACTACAAAATCTAAGCATTAAAGAGCAAGATACTTTGGTTCGAATCGCCGATGAGCCTATGATCAAATCCCTATCACAACTTCAATATCAAGCCCCTGAGGTAGATAGTGAGTTTTGGTGGCAAATTGCTAGCCATAGAATCGATCAACTGCATAAGCTCACTCAAAATGTCACTGAACAAATTACCCGACTAGGTTATAAACAGAAAAATGAATCACTGTTCTTTCTCGCGATAGGCTTTCTTGCAGCAATCATCAATCTAATCTTACTTATCATTATTGGCCGTAGCATGATCAGTAACTTAGTTAATAGCATTTCGCTTATCGCCAGAGATATGCAGAAAATGGCTAAAAACCCAAGTCTTGAACTTACTGTGCCTGTCAAAGGGAATGATGAAATCGCACAACTCTCTAAAGCATTAAACTCAATGCTCAAGGAGCGCCGTAAAGCCTATCGACAACTTAATTTAGCAGCCGCAGTATTTGAGTACTCATCAGAGGGGATTGTTGTAACAGATGCCGATAACCATATTGAACTAATCAATCCAGCTTTCACTCAAATTACCGGATACAGCCTAGAAGATGTTAAGGGAAGAAATCCCTCTATCCTCAACTCCAGCCAGCAACCAAGACACTTTTATGATGGCATGTGGGATACGCTACAGACAGAGGGGAAATGGGAAGGCGAGATCTGGAATAAACGCAAAAATGGCCAAGTGTATCCAGAATACCTAGCCATTACCGTCGTCAAAGATGATGCTGGTAATATTATTCAACATATCGGTTTGTTTCTTGATATTAGTAATCGAAAGAAATATGAGAAAGATATCTGGTATAAAACCAATTATGACCTGCTGACCAAGTTACCCAACCGCGTACTCTACACCACTAAAGTGCAGCAATATATTGCTACCGCTCAAGAGAATAACCATCAGTTGGCCTTATTGTTTATCGATCTAGATAGATTCAAGTATACCAACGATATCTATGGCCACTCTGTCGGGAATGAACTACTAAGACAAGTTGCTTCAAGGCTAGAATCTCTCACGGATAATAATGACTTTATTGCTAGGCTCAGTGGTGATGAGTTCATCATCATCTTGCCTCATCTCAAATATCGACATCAAGTACAGCAAGTCGCCGAGAAGATCATCGCTCATCTCGCATCTCCATTTGGTGTCAACGGCGATGAGCTGATGATCTCAGCCAGCATAGGCATCAGCTTGTACCCACAAAATGGGGTAAGTGAAGAGTTACTCACTCGTAATGCTGAAACGGCCATGTATCAAGCAAAAACAGATGGTCGTAATAGCTACCGTTACTACTCTTCAGAGATGAACCAGCATATGTTGGAGCGGATTCAACTTGAGCAGCGCCTCAGACAAGCCGTGCTGCAACATGAGTTCTGTTTACACTACCAACCTATCGTTAATGTCGATAACCACCAAATTATCGGTGTCGAAGCCCTTATACGCTGGCAAGATCCAAAATTCGGTCTAATTTCGCCAGACAAATTTATCCCCATTGCAGAAGAAACAGGACTCATTGAACCGATTGGCGAGTGGGTATTACAGCAAGCATTAAGCGATCTTGCCCATTGGCATCAACAAGGTCTGGAGATAAGCATGGCAATCAATGTCTCCGGCAGGCAATTAATCAATGAGAATCAGCACAATTTCAGCTGTTTACTCAACGCGCAACTGCAGAAGAGTGGCATTCACCCTAGATACCTTCATATTGAAATTACAGAATCCATGCTGATGGATGATACCGAGCAGTGTTTGCTCGCTTTAGAGTCTATTCGTTCTCTTGGCGTCGATATCTACATCGATGATTTTGGTACGGGTTACTCCTCATTGAGCTATCTCAAACGCTTCCCTATCTCAGTCATTAAAATAGATAAAAGCTTTGTGGACAATATGCTGGAAAGAGAGTCAGATGCTAACTTAATTAAGGCTATTGTGATGATGGGACAAAGCCTAGGGCTCAAGCTAGTTGCCGAGGGAATAGAAAGTGAGGCACAACGTCAGCAGCTAGAAACATTAGGCTGTAATTTTGGCCAAGGCTATCTATTCTCGAGGCCTTTGCCTGCACAAAAACTACAACTCTTGCTAGAAAATCAGTTAGATAAACAGATGGGTTAAGCGCATTTATGAATAGATGATAGCGTTAAAAAAGGAGCCTTAAGGCTCCTTTTTTTCTGTTGGACGACCGTTCGGCAAGGGGTTAAGCAACCGACTCAGTCATGACACTTGCAGACTCTTCAACAGCCATCTGAGCAAGGTCTTTATCAACAAAGAACAGCGCCTTGCCATCTTCACCAACAAGACGAATTTTATCAACAATAGACTTAAATAACTTTTCCTCTTCATGCTGCTCAGAGACATACCACTGCAGGAAGTTAAAAGTTGAATAATCTTGATTAGTAAATGCTGCGTGAGCTAATTCATTAATCTTTGAAGTGATCATCTGCTCATGCTCATAGGTATACTCAAACAGAGCCAGTAGAGAAGAGAACTCTGCTTGCGGTGCTTCAATCGTACCAAGTAGTGGCATACCACCTGTTTCACTCACATAAGTGAATAGTCGATGCATATGCTGCATCTCTTCATCAGCATGCACACGCATAAATTTCGCTGCGCCCTCAAACCCTTTATCTTCACACCAAGCACTCATCTGCAGATATAAATTTGAGGAGAAAAACTCCACATTAATTTGAGCATTTAGTTGATCAATCATTTTTTGCGCCAGCATTTTAATTCCTCTATACAGATATCTAAATGGCTATTTTATTGCGCTGCATTGTCATAAAAATAACAAAGAAATGCAATTAAATTTACTTAACTCACTGTTTATTAAATACAAATAGTTATCATTAAGACGATGAAATGACCTTTAAAGACAAAGTTAAACTGCAACATTTGCTAACCAAATGAAGCAGACCTGTTAACATTTACCTCATACTATAAGTCAGTATAGAATGACCACTAATGGAAGAGAGCAGCAAACAACTCTCAAAAGTGGCAAGGAAGACCATGAACCTGACGCAAATAAGCACCAAAAATCCAGCTGGCACACTTGTGACTTTGCTGCTCATCGCTATTTTTGGCTTTCTCGCTATCTCCAAATTGCCAATACAGCTACTTCCAGACATCCAACGCCCCCAGATATCGGTTTATAACAACTGGCGCTCTGCCGCTCCCCAGGAGATGGAATCAAATATCATCGAGCCTCAAGAGTATGTGCTACGGCAGGTTCCTGGCGTTGTGGAGATGACATCAAATATTTCACAAGGTTTTGGCGCCGTCACGCTTACCTTCGAAGTCGGCAACAACATGCAAGAAGCGATGATCAATGTGATCAACGCGCTAAACCAAACACCGCCAAGACCCCTAGATGCCAATGAGCCATTTATTAATGTCGGCGGCGGTAGCGGCTCCCCCAACTTAGCCTCTTTACTCGTCAGAATGGCCCCTGATAATCCCGAAACAGACTTTGGTAAATACCAAAAACTGATCGATGATCTGGTTGAACCAAGATTAAGACAGATAACAGGTGTTGGCGCGGTTCAACTACAGAGTCGTCAACCTAAAGAGCTACATATTCAATTTGATCCCTATCGCGCTGCAGCACTGGGTATCACTTTAGATCAACTTAGAAATACCCTATCTCGCGCCGCTGATATCTCTGGCGGCACCGCGAACGTGGGTCGCCGCCAATATACGGTTAGATTCTTAGGACAATATACACCGGAAAACTTAGGTAACCTGATCGTCACTTATAACGACGGCAGGCCGGTTTATCTAAATGAGCTCGCAGACGTCAGCGTATCGACTGCGGAGGTGCAAGGCTTCACTAAGCGTAATGGGTACCCAGCTTACTATATGACGCTACAAGGAACCTTCGACGCCAACACAGTCACAGTGCTCGATGGTGTCAACAAGGCCATCAAGGAACTGAATGCCGGCGGTCTAAAAGACGCCGGCCTAGTGATTGACCTGTCCTTCGATGCCTCCATACATATTAAACGCGCAATTTTATTGGTAAAGGGCAACCTAGCCATAGGCGTATTACTTGCGCTCATTATTCTGTTCGCCTTCCTTCGCAGTTTTAAAGCCACCTTGATGATCGCATCAACGATTCCTGTCGCCCTGCTGATTGCTTTTTTCTCTCTAGAGGCTATGGGGCGAACCTTGAACGTAATCTCACTCGCTGGACTGGCATTTGCCGTTGGCTTAGTGCTCGATGCGGCCATAATCGTACAGGAGAATATTGTCAGACTGCTGCAAAAAGGTGAGCCTCTAAAAGAAGCAATAGCCAAGGGAACTGAGCAAGTCAGAGGCGCCTTGATGGCATCTACAGTCACCACTGTCGCTATTTTCCTACCTATTCTATTTATGCCCGGTGTAGAGGGGCAGTTATTTTCTGATTTAGCCCTAACCCTGTCGGTTGCTGTCGTCTCCTCATTTATCAGCGCAATCACCTTAATCCCTGTATTTAGTCTTCTTTGGCTTAAACTGCCTAAAGGAGCTGCTGACAGCAGTCAGTCTAACAAGTGGCTCAAACTCACTCAGCTAATCCGCCGACTCACAGCGGATAAAAAAAGGGCTGCTAGCTGGTGCGCTCTACTGATACTTGGTAGTGGTGTACTCACCTTTGCCCTAATGCCAAGATCAGACTTCCTGCCTCAAGCGCGCTCAGATGGCATATTTGCATTCTTCTCTCTCCCGCCAGGCGCCAATGTCAAAACCCTAGAAAAAGAGGTTGGCGAAGTCATTATCGAAAGGCTCAAACCTTACTATGACAAAGAGAAAGCCCCTTTCATCAAGGGCTACAACTTCTCTATGTATGCAGCATTTAATGTATTGTTTATCTACCCTGAAGATCCCTCTGAAGCCGATCAGATGATCAAGCTGCTTAACGATGAGATCTTAATAGGACTACCTGACACTCAAGCTTTCACCAATAGAGGGTCGTTACTACAATTTGGCTTTAATGGTGGCCGCGCAATCAACATAGATCTTCAAGGTGCTGACATGGAAGCGCTAATGGCTTCCGCTGGCAAAGGGATGGGCTTGATCACCGATGCGCTTCCTGGTGCCGTTGTCAGACCAATACCGGGTCTTTCTATGGCTCAGCCTGAGTTACAGCTAATCCCAAATGAGCGTCGACTCGCACAAGCTGGTGTCGATAAAGGGCAAATAGCGAACGCTGTTCGCGCCTATACATCAGGACTCTTTATCGGAGAGTACTTCGATGGTAATGAACGCATGGACGTTTTACTCAAAGGTCCGAAATGGCAAGTTCCCGAGCAACTGGCTGCCACACCTGTGTTCACTCAAGCTGCAGGCATACAAACGATAGGAGAGCTGGCAAACATCAAGCGTACCGTTGGTCCAACTCAACTACAACGAGTCAACGGTAGACGTAGTGTTAGCTTACTGATTTTCCCACCAGCAGATATGTCACTCGATGAAGCCCTAGAGATTATCAATGAAAAGGCGATACCTGAGCTCAAAGCAAGCCTACCGGATAATAGCTCACTTAAGTTCCGTGGTAGTGCTGACAAACTCGACAGCACCATCAAGGAGATGGGAGGTAACTTTTTACTTGCCGTGCTTATTCTGTTTCTCTTAATGGCTGCAATGTTTAAATCAGCCAAAGACAGTGCCTTAGTATTACTTTCTATGCCCCTTGCCATATGTGGTGGGGTTGTCAGCTTAAGATTACTCAACTTATTCAGCTTTCAAAGCTTAGATCTTCTTACCATGATAGGTTTCATCATCTTGCTGGGCTTAGTGGTTAATAACGCTATTCTACTTGTCGACCAAACACGTCAAGCTAGCCGTGATGGTCTTAATATTGATGATGCTATCTATCAAGCTGTCGCTACCCGCGCACGGCCAGTTTACATGAGTACTTTGACCTCCATATTTGGCATGCTACCTCTCATGTTAGTGCCTGGTGTCGGCAGTGAGATCTACCGAGGATTAGCGGCTGTGATAGTGGGTGGTATGACGTTCAGCGCACTGTTTACTCTGATTTTAATGCCAAGCCTTTTAAGAGTAACCCACACACTCGACAACCGAGCCAGGACCAGCTCATTCACGCCTTTCTCAGAATCTAGTACCGGAGCTCAGTGATGAAAATATTTAAACAAGCCACTCTTTATCTCAGTCTGTCTTTATCTATACTGGCTCCTAATTATGTGCATGCCGAAGATACTCAAGCGCCTGAAGAGAAAGCCAGACTTGTGAGCGTAGTTCAAGTAGAGAACCGAGCTCTCTCACCTAAGATTATGGTGATCGGCTCCGTCCACTCCAGAAGCAATGCTGAATTAACCGCAGGAATAGATGGTAAACTCGATTGGGTACAGGAAGCGGGTACGCGGGTTGCCGCCGGAGAGGTGGTAGCAAAGTTAGAGACTATCCGTCTTTCACTACAAAAAGAGCAGCAAGAAGCCCAAATAGAGTACGAACAAGTCGGCCTTACTCGCCTAACGAAAGAGCTAAAACGTTTAGAGAAACTAGTTGTCAGCAAAAACGCTTCAGAAACCGAGCTAGATAAGGCGCGTTCAGATAAAGATCTCGCTGCGGCTAACTTGAAACTGGCACAAATTAAACTCAAGATGATCTTAGATGATATCCGACGCACTGAGGTAAAAGCGCCTTTTGCTGGCATAATTACTGAACGCACGCGCCAAGCAGGTGAAGATATTGGGCGGTCAGCCTCTATTGTGTCTATTACTGACCCCGATAACTTAGAGATACGTCTCCATGCACCGCTCAAGCATAGTCGCCGAGTTAAAGTAGGTGATGAGCTTAATATCTATCATAGTGAAGGTGAGTTTCACGCAAATATTCGCAGCCTTATTCCCGTATCAGATATTCGCTCGCAGACTTTTGAAGCCCGTATTGATCTTCCTATAGAGATGCAAGATGCCTTCAGCGTCGGTGAGCTTGTCTCTCTGGCGCTGCCTATCGCACCTAAACAGCTCACCACCTTAGTACCTAGAGATGCAATAATTTTACGCTCAACGGGCGCATATGTTTTTAAGATTGATCTAGATAATAAAGCGGTAAAAATAGCGGTTGAGCTTGGTGATGGTGAGGGAGATTGGATTGCCGTCAATGGCGAGTTGACGCATACAGACACAGTCGTCATTCGAGGCGCTGAGACGCTGCAAGACGGCCAGCAAGTTAAGCTACAGCAAACACCAACGACTAAGGTCGCGACAGCAAGTTAAAAAAAGTACCTAGGGTCTAGGCCCTAGGTACTTCATTGCCAGCCTTTTACCACAAAACTATAGTTAACTTTCTCAACCCAGTGTCAGCTTTATTCTCCTCCAATTTCTCATAACTAATACAAAGCCAGATAAAAAACTGCTGTTGAGATCATAGTCTTCTGAATTCACCGTGGCATAATGACTATCAACTTTCGCTTTTACTAATGTCGCGTATATTTACGTGAGGTTAAACATTCCTCATTAAGGTAGCCAGATGCCCACTAAAGCCGATCCATGTTCTCAGCCAAGCCTAATGCACCCAGATGAAGCCATTACATTACTTCTCAAACAAGTTAGTCAACTTGATGAATCTGAAGTGATTCCGCTGTCTCAAGGATTAGGTAGAGTGCTGGCTGAAGATCTTGCCTCAAGTATCGATCTACCTCCATTTAATAACTCAGCAATGGACGGCTATGCCTTCCGTTTTGAAGATCTTGCTAACAATGAAAGCCTGCCTTTAATTGGTCAATCATTTGCTGGACACCCATTTGAGGGAAAAGCTCAACCAAATACCTGCGTTCGCATCATGACCGGGGCACCACTGCCTGAAGGTTACGATACCGTGCAGATGCAAGAGAAGGTTGAAGCAAAAGGTGATGCCATCTTCATTGAAGCACCTAAAGCCAAAGGCGCAAATATTCGCTATCGCGGTGAAGAGGTAAAAACTGGCGGGAAAGTGCTAATGCGTGGCACACAAGTCGGTGCCGCTGAACTCGGTGTGCTAGCCACCATAGGTGCTAGTCAGATCAGAGTCACACGTAAAGTTAAGGTCGCATTTTTCTCTACCGGTGATGAACTGCGCCCAATTGGAAGCGATTTAGCACCAGGCCAGATCTATGATTCTAACCGTTACAGTATCCAAGGTTTACTAAGCCGAGCGAATGTCGAATGGATCGATATGGGAGTCATTGAAGATGACCCTGAAGCGATTCGACAGGCATTTAGAAATGCTTCAGCCAATGCCGACATGGTTTTAACCTCGGGAGGGGTATCGGTTGGCGACGCTGATTACACTAAACAGATATTAGACGAAGAGGGTGAAATCACTTTCTGGAAACTCGCAATCAAACCTGGTAAGCCTTTTGCTTTTGGTAAGTTAGGCGATGCTATTTTTTGTGGGCTTCCAGGAAACCCAGTCTCTTCAATGGTGACTTTCTATAAGCTTGTTTGGCCATTACTGACTAAAATGCAGGGCTTGCCACAAACCAAACCATTACAGCTTAAGGCGAAGCTAACAGGCGATCTAAGAAAATTCCCCGGCCGAGTAGAGTATCAACGCGGTATCTTGAGCCAAAATGATAATGGTGAGGCTACCGTGAGCATTACCGGGGGACAGGGATCAGGCATGCTAACTTCGATGAGCCTAGCCAACTGCTTTGTTATCTTGGCCCAAGAGCAAGGTGATACACCGGACGGCACATTGGTCACTGTAGAGCCTTTCAATTCGGTTCTTTGCTAAGCTAATTTAACCAAATTTACGACGACACAGCGCAGGAAAATAGATATGAGTTCGACAGCCGACAACGATGAGATCTTGTCTGATAGTGAGATGCTAAGGTACAGCCGTCAGATCTCTATTAAGGCGATGGATTTTGAAGGCCAGGAAAAGCTTAAACTTGCCAAGGTACTGGTCATCGGCGCAGGAGGCTTGGGCTGTGCAGCCACTCAATATCTCGCTGTTGCAGGCATAGGGCAGATGACATTAGTCGACTTCGATACTGTCGAAATCTCTAACCTACAGCGGCAAGTGCTACACCAAGATAAAAATGTCGGGCAAGCTAAGGTCGACTCAGCGAAGCAGACGCTAACTGAGCTCAACCCACATATTCAGATCGAAACGATTAATGCTGTGCTAGATGATCCAGAGATAGATGAACTGGTCGCCAAACACTCGCTAGTATTAGATTGTACCGACAATGTAGCAGTGCGAGAGCAGCTGAATAAAAGTTGTTTTAGTCATAAGATCCCTCTGGTTTCTGCCGCTGCTATTCGCATGGAAGGTACTGTAACCGTATTCGATTATCAAGCTGAGCATCCCTGTTACCACTGCTTTAGCAAGCTATTCGGAGAACAACACCTCACTTGTGTCGAGTCAGGTATTCTAGCACCTGTCGTAGGTATGATAGGCTGCCTGCAAGCCGTTGAAGCAATAAAGGTGATAGCCAATATGGGCAAACCACTCGCAGGTCGTATCTTGATGATCGATGCCATGACCATGGAGTTTCGCGAGATGAAACTTTCAAAGCAGGCAAACTGTAAGATCTGTGGCTAGCTTTACCGAATGAAAAAACTGACAATGAAGGCTAGTCCATAAAGTAATTGTGGGCTAGCTTCTTATCACACTAACCTTCAACACTAACCTTCAACCTTCCCTGCATACTCCATCTCCTAAAAACGCCTAAAAAAATTATTTAAAAAAATTGAAAAAACATTTTGACCCTCCCCCTACGGGAGACAATATCATTCTTATCAAGGGACAAAGAGTCCACAAATACCTTGCTTAAACATAAGAATACTTGGAGTCAAACATGAAATTACTCACTAAAACTGCCCTATCAGCCATCATTACAATCGCCTCAGCATCTGCTTTTGCAGCAAGTGTATCTCTACCTAATAACTTACAAGTCTCAGAAATTAATGGCGTTAAAGTAGGTAATTCTCAAGAGTTCCAAATGGCTAATGGACAAAATTTAGTTAGTTTAAAATACGTAGAGGACTTTGCAGTCAATGCTGATGATTCAGGCGCATTAATCAAATCCGAGCCGCTATTTTGGCATGTATCAGTACAAGACGGGACTCACTACACAATAACTATACCTGAGTTGAACACACAGGATGAAGCTAGGAACTTTGTAAATAACCCTGTTATTCAAGTAAGTAACAATAAAGGAGCGACACGTACTGCTAACTTAGCAAACCAATATCAATTAATGGCAGGCTTGTTGCGTCAAGAGGTACAGATGTAGCCTTGTTAGATAGTAGCCTTATTTAGATAATAGTCAGATAAAGCTATATATCTTCACTCACCATCAGCCATTTGCTTCATAGTGACACGCTAGCTAAAGCTGCATCTACCACTCTCAGAAAGACCAAAGCCTTGTCGATTAATTCATTTTCAGGTTAAAGTTAGCCATCAGTCAGATGGCTTTGTGACAACTCTTATTTGCACCCAAATTAACCCTTTAACGGATTTGACCCGTTTCTAGTAATTATTAATCTAGAAAACTCACTCTTTCTCGGAGAATCGATGGATATGATTAAGCTAAGCTCAATAGCGCTAGTTATCGCTAGCGCCCTAATACTGAGTGCTTGTAACCAAGAAGCACCTAACGTATCAACCGCCGCTCAAACAAAAGAAATGTCTACTCAGATGGCGAATCCAGCTTCTGAATATTGCGTCTCTATCGGTGGAGAGCTAGAGATACAATCAGAGCCTGATGGCCAAGTTGGTATCTGTAAGCTACCTAGCGGAGAGCATATCGAGGAGTGGGCTTTATATCGTAAAGCCACTAAGCAAGATGTCACTCAAGCTGTTGATATGGTGAACCCTGCCTCCGCTTATTGCCACTCCCTTGAGGGAAAGTTAGACCTAACTTCAGGTATTTGTACCTTGCCAAGTAGTGAAGCCATCGAACAATGGCAGCTTTATAAGCGCGACCATAAGCCAGCAAGCTAACTTAACAAGAATTGATAAGGAATATCACAGCAGATGTCGACACTACCAACAGCCCCCTCCTATGAACTAGCCTGTGACATTAGTGATAAATGGTCTCTCGAACAATGGAGACCAATCCTCGACATCATCTGCATTCGGCACAATATTAATGCTATCAAGGTGAGTCAAAATTTCGAAGGTACAAACCCTGTCTTCGAATTGACTCTAGATTCAAGTTCAGACGAACTGAGCCCAGTTAATAAGGCCTATATCGTTAAGATCCTCGCGCCAAATTTTCACCCGCAATATCAAGGCGATTACCTTAGCCTTAAATTACTTAATCATCACTCTTTGGGCGTTAAAGTGCCTAAACTGTTCTACTCAGGTGATGTAGATAACTGGCCCTACTTAGTAATTGAAAAGCTCGATGGCATCATGTTGTCTTCGGTACTCAGTGAGCTTTCCACGGCTGAGAAGTGTGTTATTGCCCGAGAGTTGGGTGACTTTAGTGCTCAATTACACAAGCTTCCCGAAAACAATATTGAAGGCTTAAGGCTAGACTGGCCTGAGTTTATCCGGCTACAAAGCCAGAAGTGTTATGACAAGCGTAAGAGTCAAGGTCTTCCAGAACCCTTATTAGCGTCGTTAAATAATTATCTCCAACGTCACACCGATAAGTTATCCACTCAACTCAATAGCAGCACAGCTCACCTGATACATACAGATCTACACCCAGGGAATTTGATGGTTAACTTGCATCAAGGTCAATACAGATTTAGCGGTATTATAGATTTTGGTGATGCCTTGGCCTGCCCAGATCCGATCTTTGAGTTTACCTCTCCGGCACTGCTGTTAGCCCTAGGTGAGGCAAGCGTATTTCATGCTTTTTTAGACGGTTATGGCTATAAGGGCAAGCGTGATGCGAATTTACAACAACATATGATGGTGCTCAGTCTATTAAGACATACTGGCGATATCAATTACCTACTTGAGCATGTTCCAGGGTGTGCAAGCTGCGTTGAGTGGCATGAATTAGAGCCGTTATTTTTCCCATTATAAGCTTGTAATTTTTATGATTTATTCAATGCTTTTTACTGCGGCCATAAGCAGCCCCTTCTCCACCCATATTGATACGTTTATTCCTTTTACATCCAGTGATAATGGCGCTTCGCCTAGTTCAAGCTGCGGAATATCGCCGTATCGCTGCACATCATAACCCACCTCATATAAAGTCACCCTTTGACCTGTGTCTGTTTCATAACGGATCTGTGCAGCTGATACGCCTTGAATGGAGCAATAACGCCCCCCCAGCATATTGATATTTTGCTGTGAAATGATGCTGGAGCCAACAACCGAGAAGTCGAGCTCTGTAAAGTAATCTCGCAAAGGCTTTATCTTGTCAGTTCTGAGTTCTAGCGGCTTCATCTTAATATGGTTCATCGCCACTTCTTCGGCGATCTGCAGGCTTAAATCTGGCACAGGGGATAAATAATTAACACTCAACATAAACACGAGTACTAAACTTGCAGCTAAAGCCGATAGGCCATACCAAGCTCGGCCTCCTCTTTTAGTCACTGGTGAGCTTATTACTTGCTCTTCAGAACTACTGTCGGTCGTTATTTCAACCTCCTGGGAGGTCAATAACATCTCAAACTTAAGCAGTTGCTCTTCATCAAGTGATTCTTGCTCAATAAAGGTCTTGGCCGACTGCTTAAAGGAGCTTTGTCCCTTAGGGCGCTTGTTCATGATGACAACTCCTTCAGCCAACCATTTACCTCATTCATCTCTGCAACTTTCTGCTTGATTCGATGCAAGCGAGACAAGACTGTACCTCTAGGTTGCACTAAATCTTCAGCGATTTCCGCTGCTGTATAGCCATCAATTGCCCACAAGTAGAGCACCTCTCTCTCGGCAGCATTGAGCAATTCGAATACCTGCTCGATTAAGTTATGCTGGATCTGCAACGCCTCTAAAGACGTTTCATCTAAAAGCACCGCAGCGTGCTCATCAATGGGATCAAATGCAATTTTTTGTTTGCGCCTGCAATCATCAACAAACTGGTTGCGAATGATCTTGCGAATATAGGCATGTGAATACTCTAGGTCTTTACCGCACTTGAGCCACTTCTCTAATCCATTTTGCAATAAATCTTCAGCAAGGCCACGCTCTGCCGTTAAACAAAAACTATATCGATATAGGCTCTGCAACTGCTCACGAGTCAGCATTTACTTAGCTTCTCGCATACGAAAACCACAGACCCACCCTGCAGCAATCCACTCAGGTAAACTGCTCATCTCCACCCCTTGCTCAATCATCTCGCCTAAGCTCTCCCCTTTAGAGAGGGCATGAAGTAGACAATAATGATGTTCATTAATCTGCTTAACGAGAGGTTTATAAGGATCACGGGAGATACTGAAATAGTATTCACTCTGAGAAAAATCAATATCTATATGAGTGTCTTGTTGATGAGTAAGCCAAATATCATAAAGCGGATAACCGGATTGCAAAATAAACACATCAGGCCTAAGCAATAGCAGCAAATCTTTATGTTGCTGCTCATTAACTTCAGCAATTTGCGCTATAGGTAAGCAGTTCAAACTATCTGCAGCATAATAACTGAGCTGGATTAACCACTCTAACTGAGCCATTTGCCCTAAGTACTCAACTTTTGAAAACTGTTCACTAGTACCAATAACCTGCTCCAAGAATAGTGGAAATTTTTCTCCATAATGATTGAGGTTAATCTCCAGCATTGGGTTAGATTGTATATACTCCTTCGCTAGTAGGTTAAAGCAATGCTCTCCCACAAGTTCAAAACAGATAGGAAACGTAATTCGCAGTGTGGATGTGAGTGCTTGCAAAGAGTTATTACGATATATGCCGAGTCGACTCCCTTGAGCGGGGTTGACCAATGACAACATAGCTTCATCGCTTCCGTCTTGACTCAAGGCGTCAATAAAAGCATCTTGCCACTGTGCTAAGCGCATTGATTACCTCCAAGCTTCCATGCCTCATTCAATGGCTCCGACCCTTTTAAGATATCAGCAGCAATGGCTCTCTCTGCTAGCAATCGCTCTAAAGGCGGTAGGTCATTATCCCACTCGATCATGCTGGGGATATGGCCATTCTTCTCAATAAATAACTTAAAAGCATGCCAAACCTGCTCATCAACAGGATGATTATGGGCATCAAGCAGGTAATCCCCCTTATCATGAAAACCCGCGAGATGGATTTGCTTAACTCGATTAACAGGTATCACATCCATAAATGTCCGCATGTCTTGATTCAAATTTTCACTCGTAACAAAGGCATTATTGATATCCAGCAAAAGGTAACAATCAGATTCTTGCGCTACCTCAGCAATAAACTCTCCCTCTGTCATCTCATTAAACTGACAGCTCACATAAGTAGACACATTTTCCAGCAGAATTCTTTCACCCATAAAATCCTGCACTTGTTTAATTCTCTGGCTCAAGTGCTGCACCGCCTCATAGGTATAAGGTAAAGGCAGTAGATCTGGCACCTTTAACTTATCGCTCCCTGAGAAGCTAGCATGCTCTGAATACCAAAGTGCGCCTGTCTGCTGTTTAAGCTTTTTTATTTGATTAAGGTAGGAAAAATCTAGTTCAGAAGGTCCTCCAAGTGAAAGGCCCACACTGTGCAGAACTATTGGATATTGCTCGGCTATCGCCGTTAGCATATGTTTATTCAAGCCCCCCTCTACAAGCCAGTTATCCGCTAAAACTTCAAACCAGGGAATATCTGTCTCGCCTGCAGCTAAGATCTGCTGCACATGGGGGAGGCGCAGACCTATGCCTGCACCTGTTAGGCTCCCCCGTTTCATTAAGACTTCGCCGGCTTAACAGCTTTTACTTCACCACCAGTGATCTTGTCACAAGTTCCGGCCGGTACGTACACCCACTCATGGGGTAAGTTATCAGTCTTAGCTTGACCTGCGCAGCCATGACTGCCATCTAATGCACCACAGTCATTAGCCCCCGCTTTTGCAATACCAGCACATTTTTCCCACTCGGTTGGTTGGTCCGGTACCGCATTCGCACTTACAGAGAGTCCAGCAGCTAATATGCCAGCTACAGTTAATCCTAAGGCTTTATTTGAAGATTTCATCTAGTTCTATCCTTTATAAAAAGTGAAGTGTTCACCCCTATAACGAATAGCAGATAATTTTGATTGCATGATTTTATTTATTTCTTACAAACAGCCAAATGTTGCTTTCAGTAAAGCTGACGACAGGAAGTCTTATAAAGATGAGAGAGAAGGTTTATCAAGGCAATAAAAACAAAAGCCCTCTATATAGAGGGCTTAGATAGAACGATACGAGAATATAAGTACAATTTAGCCAATAAAGCTTAAGTACCCCTGCAGGATAATCGCATTGACGATATCGATAAAGAAAGCCCCCACAATAGGCACTACCATGAACGCTTGTGGTGAAGGCCCACTTCTAGTGACTAATGCCCCCATATTCATCACAGCAGTTGGAGTAGCTCCCATACCGAAGCCACAATGACCACCAGCCATAACAGCGGCATCATAGTTACTGCCCATCAAACGGAATGTCACAAAGTAGGCAAATAGAGCCAAGATCACTGTCTGAGTCAATAGAATGATCAGCAAGGGAATAGCCAGATCGAAGATTTCCCACAGCTTGAGATTCATCAAGGCCATGGCTAAAAACAGCGACAGGGACACAGTACCTAAAATATCGACGCTCTCACTGTTAATCTTATACCCACGAGAGACCTCAGTAATATTGGTGATCACCACACCAATAAATAGGGCATAGACAAAGTCAGGCATCTTTAACCAGCTAATATCCATGGTCGAGACAAGTGAGCCAACCCATTTAGCACCAGCCACACATAGCAGGAGAATAAACAGCACCTCTAAAATACTCTTAGCGGTCACTCTATCCTCTTCTAACTGATCATAGGTCACCAGATCAGGATGATCCTTATGATGATTGCCTCCAACACCATAAGACGACACGAGATTGTTTTTATTGATTAACCTTTGTGCGACTGGCCCACCAATAATCCCCCCCATCACCAAACCAAATGTCGCTGCAGCCATGGCGAACTCTAAGGTATTTATGCCATATGTTTCCGAGAACGTCTGCGCCCATGCAGCACCAGTACCATGACCACCAGACAGAGTAATAGAACCAGCAATGAGTCCCATTAGCGGCTCTAAGCCTAGTGTCGTAGCCATACTCACACCGACAGCATTTTGAATAATGATATAGAGGGAGGCTATCCCTAGAAATACAAATACTTTACTGCCGCCTTTTAACAAAAGCTTATAACTTGCAGCGAGACCCACTGTGCTGAAAAACATCAGCATCAAGGTATTTTGCATTGATAATGTGAATTGCAAAGAGATCTGGTTGAAGTGCAAAACTGTAATGACTGCTGCGACAATGAGGCCGCCAACAATAGGCTCAGGAATATTGTACTTTCTAAAGAAAGGCACATGGCGATTGACAGAATGGCCGATGAATAGCACTAAAATAGCGACTAAAAACGACTCAAGTTCGCCTATTGAATAAACTGTATTCATGAAACTCCTTTTGGAATAAGCAAAGCTTTCATTACGACCTAATGCATTACATAACCGTGATGTAAAAAACAGTATAGGTAACGAAAACTCTGCTCACTATTCTGTCTGCAGAGAATATTCAGATGAAAAACTACAGACGAGATGAGAAGCGACACATTGTGCCACAGATCACCTTATATGCGACATTACTGAAGCGTGAAAAATAGAGGTTTATTGCGGAAAAATGTAAGAATAATACAAGTTGCGGTTAAATTTATAGCAAGTGTTAAACTCACTAGCCCTTTGTTAATCTAATAAAGGGACTTTTCATACTAAATTAAACATACAAAGTATTTAGCGGTTTTACGAAAACATAAGATGATTAGCTTTCTGGGCTGGCTTCCCGTGAAGCGTGAGTATCTTGCTCACTGGCCACTTCAGACTCTAGGCTCGCTAAACGCTCTCGCTCGGCTTTCGAGACATATTTCGGTTTATTACTAGAGCTCAACTTAGCATTGGCTTTTTTTAGCTTTTTTTTATGCTTTAAGGTGATTTTCTTAGTTCGATTCATCGTATCGTCATTAAGCCATATTTGAATCACCTAATTATATAGGATCTCCCACCACAAGGCATCACTCGGTGCACGTCCATAAACCCACATATTGACAATGACTCGAGTGAGCGCAATCTAATCGAAAGACAAACCCTCAGCCCCTCAATTAACACAATCACTACATAAGCAGGCAATAATTGAGAGCAAGATCACAGCTTTAGCCTTGTTTAAAGAATACCTAGACTACTATCTAGACAGTAAATTTGTAAGCCCTTACACTAACCCGAAATACAAATCATTGTTATTTACATCATATTTACACTTAGCGTTTAATAATAAAAACCTTCGCTGCAAAAGTGTTATGTGATTTTTTTACTCGGGATGACTCAGCCATGAAATTTAAAGCTTCATTAATAGCGCTATCTATTACTACCGCATTAACGCCAAACCTTGTTACCGCAAACGAATCAGATATTGAGGTCATCACCGTCACCTCAAGCCGTATGGACAAGCCCGTCAGTGCAATTCCAAATACTGTCACCATCATTGATCAAGAGCAACTTGAGCAGCAGTTCAGAACAACTAAAGATCTGTCGACGATTATCGGTAACTTGGCACCAAGCTTTTCACCTAGCCGTCAGAAAATGAGTAATACAGGCGAGACCTTACGTGGGCGCACGCCATTGATCATGATCGATGGCGTACCGCAGTCTAATCCACTGCGTAGCGGTGGCCGCTCAGGTCAAACAATTGATCCTGCAATGATAGAGCGTATTGAAATTATTCACGGCGCTAATGCTATGCATGGCCTAGGTGCACAAGGTGGCATTATCAACTACATCACCAAAAAGCCCACTGGTGATAATGAGCATCAAGTGAGTTTCGATGTCACAGTGCCAAACAACTTAGAATCTGACGGGATAAGCTTTGGTACTAGTTACGCCTTTTCTGGTGAATCAGATCAGTTAGATATGATTGGCTCAGTCAGCTACCGCAACAATGGCGTCTATTATGATGCCAACGATGAGATGATTGGCGTAGACACCACTCAAGGCGAGTCAATGGACAGCCAAAGTGCCGATCTATTTCTTAAGCTTGGGCACAATTTCGATGAGTCCCGTCTAGAGTTTATGATCAATCACTATAATATGGAAAACAACGGCGACTATATGGCCGTTAAAGGTGATAAAGAAAACGACATTCCTACCGGGGCCATCAAGCAAGATCAGCCTTGGGACGCCGCTAACAACCAAGTTACGACCACCAGCCTGACTTATACTCATGAAAATATTGCCGGTCAGCAGATGCACCTGCAGTTTTTCAATCAAAACTTTGAAGCCGTATATGGCGGTGGCTGTTGGTCTGACTTTTACGATCCAAGCATGGAGGGTAGCGACCAAGTCACGGTATGTGGTACCGGTGAAAATGATGAGCCTCTCTATTATGAGCAGTCACGCAATAAGTCAGTTAAGTGGGGCATGAAAGCCTCTATGATCGCCAACAATATCGCTGACTCAGGTGTTAACCTAGCTTATGGTGTCGATATTTTTAGCGATACTACAGAGCAAGATATGGTTATGAGCGGCATCTCTTGGGTACCTGAAAGTACTTACGAAAATATCGCTCCCTATGCACAAGTAGATTATGATCTTATCGATAACTTAACCCTATCTGGCGGGGTGCGTTATGAATACGCCAAACTAAAAGTCGATGACTACAAGACCATGTATGGCTATGGTGATAAGCATATTGAGGGCGGCTCTCCAGACTTCAATGAAACCCTATTTAATATTGGTGCTTCATATCAACTCAACTCATCGGTTCGACTCTACACTAGTTTTAATCAAGGTTTCGGCATGCCTGATATTGGTCGCGTTCTCCGTGATGGCGATAGCTTCCCAGGTGAAAATCCAAGTATCGATGATTCACTCGCGCTAACACCAATCGTGACTGACAATATAGAGTTTGGCGCTGATTATCAGGGAGAATATTTCATTGCCAAGATCGCCTACTACCGCTCATCTACTGACTACGGTAGCCGTATGGTAGAGAAGGAAGATGGCAGTGGTGCCTTTGTCGTTAAACGCGAGAAGAGTGTTATCGAAGGTATTGAGTCTAATATCACCGCTTATATTGGTGATAATGATGATGTGGGCGTAAATATCGCTATACAAAATGGCGAGTATGACTCAAATGACGATCAAACTGTCGATACTGACTTAGATGGTGCGAATATCTCACCAAACCGTATCAACTTATTCTGGACTCATAACTTCGACAACGATATCTCAACTCGCATACAGGCCAACTTCTTTATGGATAAAGACTTCAAAGATGCCAATGATGAGATCTACTCAAGCTTCGACGGTTACACTACAGTCGATGCTTCGATGGCCATTCCAGTTTATAACGGCACCTTAAGTATTGGGATTCAAAACCTATTGAATGAAGATTACTACACCTACTACTCTCAAACAGTGGGTAAAGATACGCGTTACTTTAAAGGAATGGGTCGCACTGCCACGATCGGCTTTACAATGCCATTCTAGCGCGATTTCATAAGCCATTTTAAAACCAACAAAAAACGCAGCCACTGGCTGCGTTTTTATTACCATTCGGTATAGGGCTACTTAGTAACGACCCATAATGCGTGAAGCAAACCAGGTATAAAAAAGAGTAAACACAAGACGATGTTAATAAGCAGGTCTTTACCGACACCTGACTTTAAGAAAACCGCCACAGGTGGTAGCAAGATTGCGATAACAACCAGAAGTAGTTTGTTTGTGTCCATTAAAAAATCTCCTTTAATCTCTTCATTTACGTTTAGGCCAATCTAACTTCTCAGGCTCTGACCATATTTGCAACTGCTTTATCACACTAAGACCAGTAAATTCCTCTCCAGCAGTTGGAAAGCTTAAATATTGATAATCAACTTCTCTAAAAGAGAAGCTTAAGCTGAGGGCATGTAGATAACCTCTATCGGCCTGCGCGCCACCATAGAGTCCATCACCTAAAATGGGTACGCCTATGCTTGCTAAGGCAACTCTAAGTTGATGGGTCTTGCCACTGTGTGGCTTAAGTAGATATAGACGTAAGCCCTCTGCGACTGAGTGCGAGAAAAACTGAGTGATCGCAGGATTATTGGTAGTGCGTAGCAACTTATGCATACTACGTCTGGCCTTTGCCATATCCCCTATCACCCAACCTTGCTTCTTCTTTGGCTTACCAGGCGCTAATGCCAGATAATACTTCTGAACCTTATGCTCACTAAACAACTGAGTAAATTCAGCAGCTACCGCAGAACTCTTGGCAAACAGGAGTAAACCAGAGGTCATAGTATCCAAGCGATGCACTGAAAACAGTTTTATATCAAGGTCTTTCTCGACACTGGCCATCACTCCAGCAGAGCCATCTTGACTATGAAAATGAACATCATGGGATTTTGCTATAACAATAAAATCAAGCTCATCTGCGATGATCTCGTACATAGGCTGGGACATAACTTCTGGCTCTTTGAATTAATTAAAATGTAATACTAACCACTAACCCAGGCTGATTATCACTCAGGGTAACTTGAGCATTATGTCTGGCAAGAATCGCTTTAACCAGAGACAGACCTAAACCTGTGCCCTTATTATGACGACTAGGGTCTAAACGCACTAGCCGTTCAAACACCTTATCTTTAGCTTCAGTAGGAATTCCAGGACCGTTATCACGGATCTGTATCTCTTTTCCTACCTGTATTATCTCTATCTTTGCACCTTCACCCGCATACTTAATCGCATTATCAACCAGATTAAATAGCACCTGAAATAACAGATATTTGTCACCTGTCACTGAGGTGTCTTCGCCTGTTGATAGCACCAACGTCTGCCCATTTAATTCAGCCATTGCCTCGGCCATCTCAAACAGATCTTCACACATATCCTTGATACTCAGCTCTTGAAGCTCAAGTGTTTGCTGCCCCTCCTCTATTCGAGTTAAAGACAACATGGCATCAAACGTTGCTAGGCAGTGATCTAGCTCCTCGGTGAGGATGGCACAAGCTTCTGGTAACTCTTGAGAAGTTTTATCGGGCAGCTGCTCTAGACCAATTCTAAGGTGTGACAGCGGAGTACGTAGATCATGGGCTATGTTGTCTGTCGCTCCCCTCACCGCAGTTAGGTTATGCTCCAATGTATCGAGTACGCCATTAAACTTACGCGCCAACATATCAAACTCATCTTGTCGCCAACTGACAGGTAAACGTGTTGAGTACTCCCCTTTTTCAATCAAGCGGCTTAAGCGATTATATTGTACCAATCGGCGTAAAATGGCCTTAGAGAACAGGTAACCCAGTGCCAGGGTAAGCACAATAGTTAGCATCAATGCGGTTATTGCAGCATTAACAAAACGCTCAATCAGGGTGCCTAACTGGTCTGTACGAGTCGCAATTAATACTGGGCCGTAGCGAGTAACAACTAAGCCACCCGTTAAGATATGCAGCTTATCGGGACCACCGGTTAAGATCGGAAATTCACGAGTTTGAGGTAACAGAGGCATATCGTCAGGAATTAAGCTTAATGCCCCAACAAGGTCGAATGAGTTGCGCCAAACCACCAGAGCCGTTTTGGGATCAGCCGATTTTACCTGGATAGCAAAACTTCTTCTATCTAAGGTCAGCGCCATCTGTTGATAGCGAGCTTTCTCTGCAGCTAAGTGTTGATCAGTTTGTAGCTCCTGCTCATTCATGAGCTGCCTATACATGCCAAACAGGAGCGTGCCGATAATGAGAGTAACCAGCGCCGAAAAGATAATGGTGATACGCCAGGCACTACTCTGATATGGCTTAATGCCCTTGACGGAGGCGATAGCCAGCACCTCGAACAGTCTCGATCAGCTCACCAAAACCTAACTCTTCAAACTTACGTCTGAGCTTAGCGATATGTACATCGATAACATTAGTACGTGGATCGAAGTGATAATCCCAAACGGCTTCAAATAATAAGGTTCGGCTAATCACTTGATTAGGATGTTCCATTAGATATTTCAGCAGCTGAAACTCTTTAGGCTGCAGCATCAACTCAGTACCATCTAAGGTCACTTTACGAGTCAGTAGCTCCATCACTAAATTTCCCACAGATAACTCAGTCTCTGCTGGCTGAGATTGACCTCTTTGCATCAGCTTCTCTGCGCGGACAAGCAGTTCTGAAAACGCAAATGGCTTAGTCATATAGTCATCGCCACCAGCACGTAACCCTTTCACACGCTCATCAACATGACTCAATGCGGAAAGAATCAACACAGGTGTCTGGCTTCCTGTCGCTCTAAGCGCAGCAAGTACCTTTAAGCCATCAAGCTGAGGTAACATACGGTCGAGAATTATCAGGTCATACTTCATACTTGTCGCAAGCAACAACCCTTGATGGCCATCGCTAGCCGTCTCAATATTATGTCCTTGCTCAATAAAGCCTTTAACCACATATTCGATGGTGGTCGCATCATCTTCAACAAGTAGTATCTTCATGATATTTCATTAATCCCATTTAAGCAGAGGTAGAGGGCGCAGACTCTCAATATCGAATGCAATTTTGCTCTTACCATTTTCATCGATTAGCTTAAGCTCAAGGTAGCTAATACCTAAATCATGATCTAATTGCGCTTCTAGAATATAGGCCTGTCTCGCTGACATCGCTTTATTCACTAAGCTAGAAAATGAGAGCGATTTATCTTCCATTAAATTTACAGCAATCAGCTCGTCACGGTCATCAGCCTCTAATGACTCAACCTGCTGCTTTACCAAACGTCCATCTTTAGCTCTGAACTCAAACTCAGTAATGGTTTTGAGCTGAGTATCTATAATACTCAGCTCATAGATTAGTTCGCCATTTTCAACATCAATTTCAAATTCGGCAACCGTTCCAGGGTACTCAGTTTCGACTTGCTGTAAAAATGCCTGCGGAGTGAGGTTACTCTCATCAGAAAGCAGTGTCATGATGGAGTCTTCTGCCCAAGCTGCTGCAGAGATACCTGAAGCAGAAAACAGCACTAAACTAGCTAGCCAACGAGCCATGGCTCCTCCAATAAAACTTATGATGCCGATATATTATCGTATTAAATCAAAAACAGTTAATTCAATTGTACTTACAAAATATCTATCTTTAAAACCTTGCTATCCAACTCACACATTGTCACTAGACGGAACAAGGGCTTCTTGATAGAGAGTCTTAGCTATTCGGAAACCAAAGCGATACTGTCAATTTCGATTTCAATACCTTGCCACTCGTCATCCACTTCACCTTTGAGCGTCACGGTAGTATCACTTGAAACCTCGATATCACGCCATAAGGCATCATCTATCTCAACTTCTACATCGCCACTCGTATCGCGAAACAGATATTTCTCATCACCTAGACTCTTAACTAAGTGCCCAGTCAGTTCAACTGGGGTATCGTCTTTCGCCTCACTAGCATCCGCAGCGGTTTTAACGTGAGAACTGACGCCAGGGCCATTGTACGCAGCAAAGGCTGGCAGTGTGAGAACACAGGATAGAATAATTGAACCAGTAAGTTTTTTTGGCATATCTTGATCCCCTTTTAAATTAATAGCAATTCTAGGCTGATGACTATAAAGCCCAGATGGAATCAAGATTAATGTTTGATCATAAATAGAGCGCCACACTATGGTTAAGCAGGTTTTAGTGTTAATTAACTACTCATGGGGCTGATGCGCCTCTAAGATATGAATAAGCTCAGACTTAAGCGCAACGGTTGTTTCAACGCCTTTTTCCAATTTGAGCTTTTTGGCGAGATGTAGCGGTACCTCTGCATTAATTTTATGGCGAACCCCCTTCACACAGGCAATGATCCTGACGCTCTCTCCCATGGTAAGCATAGATTCGATTTTAATATCTAATTTATTGAAACTACGACACAGGCGACCTTTGGTGATTGAGTTAAATCTGACACCTTGATTGGGAATAACCCAACGCACTTTAGTGCCGATATCAATCTGTTCAAAATAGGTACTCGCGATGAGGTGCTCACCAAACCTCAGCCAGGTTATCTGTCGCTCCTCCTCCTGCGCAACCACATGAGCATCAAAGATATTTCTCAGCCCCATCTGCTTAGCCACGGCCTCATTATGGGGACGAACTAATACCTCATGGGGCTTACCTTGCTGCAGTAGCTTGCCTTGACTGATCAAGATCATCTTGTCGGCCAGCAAAAGGGCTTCATTGAGATCATGGGTCACCATGATAACTGGGATAGCAAGTTGCTCTTTGAGCCTAGCAAGCTCCAAGTAGAGGCGTTCACGGGTTTCTCTATCTACCGCCGAGAAAGGTTCATCGAGTAGTAATACCGACGGCTCACGAGCCAAGGCTCTGGCAAGGGCGACTCTCTGTCTTTGACCACCTGACAGGTTGGCTGGCAACCTATCCGGTAATCCATGTAAATTAACCCTTTCCAGCCACTCTTCTGCACGTTTTTTACGTTCAGATTTCGGAATATGATCCAGCGCCGCCATCACGTTTTCAATCGCGGTCAGATTTGGAAACAGTCCAAAGTGCTGCGGCACATAGCCTAAATGGCGTTCTTGCGGGGATAAGCTGAGCCTCTTGTCACTGTCATACCAGACTCGGTCACCATAATGAATGTCACCCGATTCAGGTTGATTCAAACCAGCAATCATTCTAAGTAAGGTTGACTTACCACCACCAGATGGGCCAACAACAGCCAAGACTTCCCCTGCTTTACAGGTAAATTCGGCATCTAGCTTGATATGTTTTTCTTGTTTAATTCGGCAATAGAGATCAGCTATATCTTGCATCTGTAACTCCCTTGCACGCGCCTAAAGTGACGATCAAAATCAGCTGTGTCTTGAGCCATGGGCATTCCCTAGTCTTCTAGACATACTGGTTGTCAGTGCAAGTACAGTAATGGCAAACAGCAGCAGTACCAAAGACATCTGTCCGGCACTGGCAAAATCAAACGCCTGCACACTGTCGTAAATAGAGATAGCAACGGTTTTAGTTTCACCAGCAATGTTGCCACCCATCATTAGAACCACACCAAACTCTCCTAAAACATGAGAGAAGCACAGTACTAGCGCGGTTAGCACACCAGGCCAAACCATAGGTAACTCTATTTTAAACAGCACCTTTAAACGGCTCATGCCGCAACATGCAGCAGCATCTCGTACATCTTGCGGTACCGCTTCAAAAGCACGTTGTATCGGCTGAATAGCAAAAGGGATATTAACGATAATGGAGGCCACAACCAGTCCTGAAAAGTGAAATACCAGCTGCTGACCTAAAACCTGCTCAAGGAATCGCCCAAGCCAAGACTGACTACCTAGACCAACCAGCAAGTAATAACCAATCACCGTCGGCGGCAGCACTAATGGCACCATGATCAAGGCTTCGACCCAGGACTTACCTGTAAATTGATGGTAAGCCAGATATCTGCTTACCAAAATAGCGAAAGGGATCAAGATTAAAACGGTGACACTACTCAGCTTTATGGATAACCACAGCGCTTCCCAATCCATAGATTAATGACCTATATCAGCAGTTTTATCCGCTTCTTTTTCAACTTGAGGTAAACCAAAGCCAAAGTCAGAGAATATTTTTCTCGCACTGTCTGATTGAATATATCTATAGAAATGCTTGGCTGTTTCACCGGCTTTCGGAGTCAACACCATACGCTGATTAAGTGGCGTATGCAGCTCTTCAGGTATTACGACGTAGTGACCCATCTTCTTAAACTGCGGGGCTATCGCTAGTGATAAGGCAATAAGACCGCCTTGTGTTGAGCCACTTACTGCAAATTGGGCAGCTTGAGAAACATTTTCCCCGAAAATCAGCTTAGGTTGAATGCTATCCCATAACCCCAGACTTTCGAGCACCTCTTGAGCTCGCTCACCATAGGGAGCATGGTCAGGGTTGGCGATAGCGAATCGCTGTAGGTCACCTGATTTAAGCAGCGTTTTGACCCCTTCAAGCTCTGCATCTAACTTGAGTGGTGAATAGTTAGGTGCTGCAATGGCCAATCTACCCACTGCATATCGAACCCCTTCATCACTAATCGCCTTAGATTGGCTAAGCTGGTAAATATACTTCTCATCGGCGGAGAGAAAAAGTTGGAATGGCGCGCCATGCTTAATCTGAGCAACAAAGTTTCCTGAGGAGCCATAAGAGATCCTCACCCTTTCACCCGTATCTTGGGTAAACTGACTGGCAATCTCATCAAGAGCAAACTTAATATTTGATGCCGCCGCGATAGCAGGAACATCATTACTCATTACGGGTGTTGCAACTAAGCTAGCAATAGATACAACACAAGTAGCGAACCACTTTATCCAGCGCATCATTCCCTTTCCTTTAACTCAATAAAATCAAACTGAAATTACTTTTTATCCCACATCTTAGCGGCTTGTTCGTCTGCATCTTTTGCTTCGACCCAATTCGCGCCTTTATCTCCAGCTTCTAGCTTCCAAAATGGCGCCTTAGTCTTAAGAAAGTCGATCAGGAACTCACAGGCAGCGAAAGCAGCTTTACGGTGCATACTCGTAACGCCAATAAACACGATCTGCTCACCCAGTGTCATCGTTCCAACGCGATGGATAATCGTGACATTATTCAGAGGCCAACGCTCACGAGCTTCTACAGCAATTTGATTTAACACAGCCTCGGTCATACCGGGATAGTGTTCTAACGTCAGATCGGTAACGACACTGCCATCATTAAAATCACGTACCTTGCCCACAAATGTCACAACAGCACCATCACTGTTATCACCTGCAATCAATGCATACTCTTCAGGGACACTGAAGTCAGCAGTCTGAACTCTTACTTCATTTAATGCTGTAGCCACATTAACCTCCGGTTACAGGTGGAAAGAATGCAACTTCATCACCATCCTCAACAGGTGTATCCCAACCACTAATCGTCTGATTAACTGCAACTAAAAGCTTATCTGAAGCCAATATTTTGCCCCATTTATCATCTTTAGCTGCAAGTTGAGCACGCACGCCTTCTGCAGTCGAGGTTAACTCATTTGCTTCTACAGCAAGGGTACTTTCACCTAAAAGCTCACGAACCTGAGCAAAAAACAGAACATTTATCATCTTTCAATACCTTAAAACTGGAGCCGATTACGCCTTGAAATGACCTGACTTACCACCACGCTTCTCAAGCAAGCGAGTCTGGGAGATCACCATATCTTTCTGTACCGCTTTACACATATCATAAATCGTCAGCGCGGCTACTGAAGCGGCTGTTAATGCTTCCATCTCTACACCCGTTTTACCCGACAATTTACATAGGCTGGTAATACGAACACGATTTAGGTCAGGCTGCGCCTCAAGCTCAACTTCAACCTTAGTTAGCATCAGTGGGTGGCACAGCGGAATGAGATCCGATGTTTTTTTCGCTGCTTGAATACCTGCGATACGTGCAGTGGCGAACACATCACCTTTATGGTGACTGCCGCTCATGATCATCTCAAGTGTTGCTGGTGCCATCTCAATGAAAGCTTCAGCTCTTGCTTCGCGCTCTGTAACCGCTTTTTCAGTTACATCAACCATATGGGCGTTGCCGTCAGCATTGATATGGGTAAATTCACTACTCATCGATTTAAACCTTAATCTGTTTATTCTGTATAGATAATGCCTCACGAGGCACTATTTCAGTTGATTCAATTTACTCACCTACCCTCTATTTCACATGCAGCACTTAGCGACATGGGCAAAAGGCATAGGCATTCAGCTCTACTCACCAACAGGCTTCTTTACATGCATCACAAAGTTACATGGACGGTGGGTGGCATCGAGTTGCTCTTTAAGAATTTTTGTCCATCCAGTACGGCAAGCACCTGTAGAGCCAGGCAAACAGAAGATAGCCGTTTGATTGGCAAAACCACCTAATGCTCTAGACTGAACAGTAGACGTCCCTAGCTCAGTAAAAGTAATATGGCGAAATAGCTCACCAAAACCTTCAATCTCTCTATCAAAGAGTGGTTTTACTGCATCAGGGGTGTTATCTCGCGCCGTAAAGCCTGTACCACCTGTAGTGATAATGACCTGAACTTCATCATTAGCAATCCACTGTGAAAGCACTGAGCGGATCTGATACTTATCATCTTTAATCAGCTTACGGTCAATCAGGTTATGGCCCGCTTCAATCAAATTATCTTCGAGAAATTGCCCTGAAGTATCTCGACTCAAATCTCTGCTATCGGATAGGGTTAATACAGCAATATTTAACGGAACAAACTTACTCGTTGTACAGTGGCCCATAATGACTCTCTGCTTGGTAGTAATTCGAAAAATTGAGATATTATACCTATGACCTAGGCTAAGGTTTTTGCACTAGGTCATGATACGAATGTAAATCGTTGCTCTACAGTGACAGCTGGAGATGATTCAAACAGTTAACTTCTAATCGACGCTAAATGTTGAGTCACACCGTCATAATGCTCAAAGTTAGTGGTTTCTTTTTCCACAACTTGAACCTCTAACCTTTAGCCTCCAATCGAYGCTAAATGCTGAGTCACGCCGGTTATACCATCATGAAGGAAGTGCGTTTCTTTTTTAGCAGCAAGCTGACCATGAAGGCGCTCAACAAGCTCAGACCTTTGATTCTCATGCTGTAAAAGGTCTCTGAGATCGACACCATTTTCGGTGAACAAACACAGGTGAAGCTTACCATTGGCCGATACACGTAGCCTGTTACAACTGGCACAGAAATGTTTGTCGTAGGGCATGATCAGACCGATACGCCCTTTATGATCATCTCGGCTAAAGTTTTGCGCAGGGCCATCGTCAGCCGCTGCGACATCTAGACTCCAGCCATCAGCAACGAGCTGAGAGCGAATATCAGCACCAGCAAGGTGGTGGGCTTTAAAGTAGTCATGACCTAAACCCGTTTCCATCAATTCGATAAAACGAAGATCTATAGGTGTATGTTTAATCCAATGCAAAAACCTAGGGAGGTCTTTATCATTTAAGCCCTTCAACAACACGGCATTGATTTTGACTCGCTCGAAACCCGCTTCGAGTGCCGCATCAATACCCCGCATAACCTCATCAAACTTATTCTCACCAGTGATCTGATAAAACATACGTGGGTCTAAGCTATCAACAGAGACATTAATACGTCTCAAGCCAGCGTCATACCACTCTTTTGCATGCTTCTCTAACCGATAACCGTTTGTCGTTGTAGCGATAGTCTTGATTTTATCATTATCGGCAACAGCCCGAATAATATCGGTAAAATCACGACGCAAGGAGGGCTCACCGCCAGTAATGCGGATTTTTTGCGTACCTACTTCTGAGAATGCACCCACGAGATTTTCAATTTCACTAAGCGCAAGAAATTGAGAGCGACCATTAGGGCGGTAGCCATCAGGTAGGCAATAAGTACATTTGAAATTGCAAACATCAGTCACTGACATTCGCAAATAGTGAAACCTTCGACCAAATTTGTCTTGTAGTTGAGACATGATCACCTTTCCAAGTAAGGGGAGGTGTGATCATTTCTTTTCACACCCCGGTGGCGTTATTGCCACGGCTTAAAGTCCTTATCTGATGACGTAGGACAAAAAGCTCGGAGAACCGTCAGTGAGTAATTATAGGTGCTTTTGTCTTCAATCCCTAGTTATAAAGGTGTATTTATTGCTCATGATCATTCAAGCGTTAACATTCTGTGACACTGCTCACACCATTTATCGCATTCATAGAGACAAATATCACCGTTTATTCTCTGTGCGATTACGTAAATATCAGGTATGGTGGGGGGAACGATTAAAACACCCGTTTAACGGGGAAATGTGACCTAGAGGTGAAGTGATGGAACGCGAATCGATGGAGTTCGATGTCGTCATAGTGGGCGCAGGCCCTGCAGGCTTAGCAACCGCATGTCGACTAATGCAGATATCTCAAGACAGTGGCAATGAGCTCACTGTTTGTGTTGTAGAGAAAGGCTCCGAAGTCGGTGCCCATATTCTTTCAGGAGCCGTCTTCGAGCCCAAAGTGCTCGAAGAGTTGTTCAGTGACTGGAAAGAAAAAGGCGCTCCACTACACACTCAGGTTACTGAAGATGAGATCTATATGTTGAGTTCAGAGCAGAACTCTCGTCTGATGCCAAACGCTCTTGTACCTAAAACCATGCACAACGACGGTAACTACATCATCAGTGTCGGTAACCTCTCACGTTGGTTAGCTGAGCGCGCTGAAGAGCTAGGAGTCGAAATATTCCCAGGCTTCCCTGCCAGTGATCTGCTTTATCACGAAGATAACAGCGTAAAAGGGATCATTATTGGTGATATGGGTGTCGGCGAAGATGGTCAACCTAAAGATGGTTATGAGCCAGGTATGGAGCTTCACGCTAAATACACCATATTTAGTGAAGGTTGTCGTGGACACTTAGGTAAACAGCTCATCGAAAAGTTTCATCTAGATAATGGTAAGACACCACAACACTATGGACTTGGCTTTAAAGAGATTTGGAAGATCCCAAGTGAGCAGCATGAACAGGGCAAAGTGGTTCATACCGGTGGCTGGCCACTGACCGAAGGCGCCTCTGGTGGAGGCTTTCTGTATCATTTAGAAGATAATCAAGTTGCAGTCGGCCTGATTATCGACCTTAACTACAAAAATCCACATCTTAGTCCTTTTGATGAGTTTCAGCGCTATAAAACGCATCCCGTTATTGCTAAGCATTTAGAAGGTGGAGAGCGGGTAAGCTATGGTGCACGCGCAATTACTAAAGGTGGATTGAACTCGCTACCTAAGATGACCTTCCCGGGTGGTTTGATCATTGGTTGTAATGCCGGCACGCTAAACTTCGCTAAGATCAAAGGCACTCATACTGCGATGAAGAGCGGCATACTTGCCGCCGAAACCATTGCCCATGCTTTTCAAGCTGGTGTCGATGGTGGTAAAGATCTCAACTGTTATAACGAACGCTTCGAGAAAAGCTGGTTACAGGATGAGCTTCATAGTTCACGTAATTTCGGGCCTGCTATGCACAAGTTCGGGACTTACCTAGGTGGCGCATTTAATTTTATCGATCAAAATTGGTTTGGTGGTAAGTTCCCTATTACCTTGCGAGATGAGCAGCCAGATTATGCACAGATGGCAGAAGTTGGTGCCTACAATAAGATTGATTACCCTAAGCCTGATGGCAAACTCAGCTTCGATAAACTGTCATCGGTTTACCTGTCTAATACTTTCCATGAAGAGGATCAGCTCTGCCATCTTCGCCTCAAAGATGCACGTATTCCTATCGATATCAACTTAGTGAAGTTCGATGAACCGGCACAGCGATATTGTCCTGCTGGCGTCTACGAGGTCATCGAAGAGGAAGGTGAAAACAAGTTTGTGATTAATGGCCAGAACTGTATTCACTGTAAGACTTGCGATATCAAAGACCCTAGCCAGAACATCACTTGGGTCACACCAGAGGGCGGTGGCGGCCCTAACTACCCTAATATGTAATTAGCTTTTTAATACGCGCCGTTAACGGCGCGTTTTTTATGCTAAATATCATACAAACTTGTAAAAAACAGATTGCACTTAAGCTAAAAAATAACCATAATCGCCGCCTCTAATAAAAGCGTTACTTAAATATCTAAACGCTTAGTCAGTATCCTACAAAACAATCTAAGCATTCAGCCCCAAAGCCGATTGCATGAGATCCCCTGTTCACAACAGCATTGAAGCCACTATTTAGAACAAGAGTTTAGAACAAGAGAAATGTTTATCGTCTGTAAGGGCTACGCTAACAGAGCCCATTAACAACTTTATCATTCTGTCACTCAAGCCTAAATCACTCGCTTCAGACACAAGCAAGTTGCACAATATGAAACTAAATATACTGACGATCAAACAGAAGATATTACTCACGGTTACGCTTGCCGTACTGCTATCCACCATACTCGTTGGTGTCCTCAGCCAAAGAAGTGCAAAACAGGTCATTGAACAACGTATGTTGAGTTCTGAACTGCCAAATATGTTACTGCAGATCCGCAACAAGGTAGAGATTGATATCTCAAGCCTTATGAATGCCGCCGAGCAGCTAGCCAACAGCCCAATGTTACTGCAATGGCTTGAAAACGACAGACCACAATCAGATGAAGCCTTAGTCGTTAATCAACTAGAAAAGATCACTCGCCAATACGATCTGGTGCAAGCATCCTTCGCCGATAGAGACAGTGCAGCCTATTATACTCAAGATGGTTTCTTAAGAGAGTTAACCCCAAGTCAGGACGCCTGGTTTTTTAACTATAAAAATAGTGGCCAAGAGCGCATGCTCAATGTGTTCACTGAGTCTAATGGTGAAGTTAAGCTATTTATCAATTATCAACAGCCCTATGGGCGTGGTTTAGTCGGTTTAGCTAAGTCACTAGATGATATGGTGAACCTACTTAACTCCTTCAAGATTGAGCAAAGTGGTTTTGTTTACCTGGTCGATGCCAGTGGCGAAGTAAAGTTACATCGTGATACGTACCAAATTGGCAGAAAGCTCAATAGCATTTATCAAACGCAGACGAGCCAACTCCTTAATAAAGGTGAGTTCACGCTAACTAAGACTGAGCTTGATAACCAAACCATGCTGGTAGCAAGTAGCTATATCCCCTCTATGGACTGGTATTTAGTGGCTCAAGTGCCTGAGAGTGAAGTTTTTGCCATGCTCGAAGAGTCGGCATATCAGATCCTCATCTGGGGTTTAGTTATTGCACTCGTACTCATTGCGATTGCAGTATTTGTCGCCAGCTCTATTAGCCAACCTATCTCTAAAGTCGCAAATATGCTGCAAAATATCGGTGAAGGAGAAGGCGATCTTCGCCAACGTCTACCAGTGAAAGGTGATGATGAGCTCGCTCAGCTAGCTAAGGGCTTCAATAGCTTTATTAGTAAGATCCAGTCATCGATTATTGAAGTCACTGAAACCAGTGAGCAGTTGAGTCAATCGGCGAAAGATGTTGCCAGCCAAGCCCAACAAACCTTAAACGATAGTCAGTTGCAGAAAGATCAGACCTTGATGGTGGTTACAGCCATTAATGAGATGGGCGCTACCGTTAATGAAATTGCCGGCAATGCAGCACAAGCAGCTGAAACGGCGAAAGAGGCCGATAGCGAATCCAATACAGGCCAGATTGTCGTTACTAGTGCCCGTGAGACGATTAACCAACTATCGAATGATGTTGAACAGGTTGGTGATGTGATTGAATCCTTAGCCACCCACACGACCTCAATCGGCAGCATCTTAGATGTGATCCGCGCAGTCTCAGATCAAACCAATTTACTCGCACTTAATGCGGCTATTGAAGCAGCAAGAGCAGGTGAAGCGGGACGTGGGTTTGCGGTTGTCGCTGAAGAGGTGCGCGATCTTGCCTCAAGAACAGCAGCATCTACCGATGAGGTGCAGCGTATGATCGACAACCTGCAGTCAGAAGCCGCACGTGCTGTCGATGCGATGACCCAAAGCCGAACTCGCTCATTAGAGGGGGTAACTGCTGTAGATAAAGCGAGTCAGTCACTGTCTGGTATTAGTGAGCAGATTGGTCATATTACAGATATGAATATTCAGGTGGCAGCGGCGACAGAAGAGCAATCCACTGTAGTAGAAGATATTAATCGTAATGTCACAGAAATTAACGATATCACACAAAGAACAACTGATACCGCTCATGCTGCAGCGAATGCTAGCCAATCGTTGAATCAACTGGCCAGTCGTCTCGATACATTAGTCGCTGGGTTTAAGGTGTAATACCAACCACCACAAATACTTGATCATTCTTACTGGTTAAAACCGCTGATAACAGCCTTAAGTTCCTAGGTGCTAGTACCTAGGAACTTCGGCACGATATTGATCAGCCTTAATTGCGGGCTTTTAAAAACTGTATTGATAAGGGGTATTTATAGCAGACCCCTTCACTGGCCTTCATCGCTGCAATGATGGTCAATACAATATCAATAATTGCCAGTAATCCAATAAGGATAAAACCGATACCAACAAACATGAGTACAAAACTCACCATCACCCAGATTAGCATGCTTATCTTAAAGTTCAGGCAGTTACGACCACACTCATCGACAAATGGGATCTCATCACGCTTCATTAACCAGACTATCAATGGGCCAAGTATGCTACCGAAAGGGATCAAATACCCAGCAAAACTAGCGACATGCACCACAATGCCCATATTTTTGTCATCTTGGCTAAGCGCTTGTATCTGATCTTCTGCTTGTTCTGTCACTCGATTCTCTCCTTGAAAAATAACTTAAATAATACTGTAACGTGAATACGATATTAAACTGGGCCGATGAGACGCATCTGCCAATCTTCAATTTTTTTACGCTCAAGCCTGCGCTGTAAACTGTTGACCCAAGATGCAGCCAACCCCTCACATGACGCCAGGCGCTCATAGCCTTGCTCATCAAATTCGGTCGAAAAATAGAGGGCCATAGCCTGTCTAACACTGATATCTGTACGGCGCTCTTTAAGGGAAATACTATCACTCAAGTTAATCACCCCAGGCTCCAAGACTCTATAAAACCAACCACATAAACCGCTTGTCTGCATAGCTAGGGCAAACTCTTTATGGCCAAACTGAGTATTTAGCTTAAAACAGGGCGATCGCGGCTGTGTGACTTGTAGCTCTACTTCACCAATTGTGATGATGTCACCAATATTCACTTGGGTCTCATCTAAACCTACACTGCTAATATTTTCGCCCATTGCAGGGGCATCTCTAAACCCCGTCATCATGTCCCAGCGGCGATATTGACCATAATGCTCCCGTGGAAAGTGATGTAAAACTCTATCGAGCCCACCATGATGTTTGGGATCTGCCTGTCGGTCACCACTGACCTTATCTAATTCGACGATAAGCGATGCTGAAGATCTTTTATTAGCTATACCACTACTAATACCAGATGTTTCGCTAAACTCTTCCCCCACATATAAACCTGATAAACGCTTAACCATTAATTGTTTCAACATCAAACTACCCTTAAATGATTTCAATATCATAGGCTAATACAAATCTTAACCACAGACTATCACCATTTTTTGCTTCCATGGGTGTAAAGCCTAATCGTTCCAGTAGCTTTATTGAGGCTTGATTATCTCTCATAGCATTAGCCACAAACTGCTTTACGCCATACTGCTGAGCACCTATTTTGAGTGCCGCGCAAGCAGCTTCATAAGCAAAGCCCTTACCCCAGGCCGATTTAAGTAGCCTAAAGCCTAAATCCACTTCTTGAGTGATAGGATCTCGTCGTAAACCACAAAACCCAAAATATTCCCCCGTCACCTTATCTATCAGTGACCAGCGACCAAATCCATGCAGCTCATACTCGGAATAGGTTTCAATAAATTGTTCAGACTCCTTAACGGAGTCAAAAGCGACATCACCAGTAAAACGAACCACTTCAGGATCTGAATTTAATAGATAAAAGCTTTTGGCATCTTGCGGACTAAATTCACGCAAAATAAGCCGATCAGTTACAGCAACCTGCTTCATATTAAGCCTATTTTTTAATGGGATAATACCACTTGATCGCGCCCGCTCTCTTTCGCTTGATAAAGCGCCGTATCAACCCGATTAATGAGCTCTACAGCCCTCTCATGTGATTTGTACTGAGCAATACCACAACTCACTGTCACACTGAGCTCATGCTCATTAACCCGAATTTTACGCTGTGAAATTGCCCCTCGGATACGCTCACCGATATCCGCAGCTTGGCTTAGTTCTATTTCCGGTAATAAAAGTAGAAATTCCTCACCACCCCATCGGCAAACAATATCTTGTTCTCTCAATTGATTACTAACGATATTAGCCACAGTCTTAATCACAAGATCACCAATATTATGACCATAGTTATCATTAACTAACTTAAAATGATCGATATCGAGTAAGAGTACTGAAACTAATGTTTGCTGCTGTTCGGCGTGCGCTAAGGCTTTGTGAAAATACTCCTCGAAGACTTGCCTGTTTGCCGCTCCAGTTAACTTGTCAGTCGACGCCATATGCTCAAGCTTACGTTGATAACGGCCTAAAGTGAGGTTAGCGATTATCAGTATCCCTAAGGTTACCAACAGGCTTATTAATAAGTTACCCCAGAATGTCGTCAGTAACTTTCGCTCAGCCTCTACTTCCTCCTGCTCAACCACCAGATACCACTTAAATTCTGATACTAGCCTACTGTTCAAATAAACTGTCTTGCCATCTCTTAAGTAAGTAATTGAGGCACTTGGGCTCGTTAGTATTCTGGTAGCAAACTTGTCTAAACCGGGCGTCTCTTGTAATGAACTTGCGCCTTGATACTTATCACCATTCAATGTCACACGTCCCTCGCGATCGACAAAAAATACATGGCGATTATATCTTTGCTGATAGAGCTCAATGAGTTTTTGTACCTTCTCAACAGCTAAACCAACCCCGGTAATACCTATAAAGTTACCTTCGAAATCAAAAACCTTATAATTAACATAAACAACGGTTCTATTTTTATCGGCCGAATCAGGATCGATATTGATCTCATAATTTTCAGACTTAGGCAGTGAACGCACCCTGAAATACCAAGCATCTTCAGTCGCTGTATCTTCAATTTGTTTCAAAACCCCGCTTGAGTGGTAATAGTTGCGGCTTTTTTCTGAGACAAAAAAACTGGTCACTGTGTCATATTTATCTTGGATCTCTTTTAGGTAACGAATCAGTTTACTAGAGTCTTCTTCATCGTTAATCGCCCAATCTCTAACAAAGGTATCTTGTGCCATGAGGGAGGAGATAAAGATAGGCTGTAAAAGATCTTGCTGGATTTCAGAGTAAATATTATCACTGGTCAGCGGGAGGGAGTTTTGCTCAATTTGCTCACTTAAAGAATCATGGGCGACTTGGTAACTGATGCTACTCGTTAAAACAAATGCCCCTAACAACAGAATGGTTAGTATCCATATAAACTTCTTCTTATCATTCCAAACTGTGTTACCCATACATTCTCACCCAATGACAGCATTTCAATAAGCGGTGCGTTACAAATGTAACAACTTAGTGAATACTAACCTGAAATAAGTTGTTTTGGCACCTAATTAGCTGGGATAAAAGAGAACATTGAATTCGGTGACGTTAGCAATGACATGGAAAGTCACTCACAAAATGTAAAAAAAAGCCCTGTTGGGGGACAGGGCAAACATATGATAAAAACGCATAAAACTAGCATCAAGAAGGAACACTCAATCTACCAAACTAGAATAAATCGATAAGGTTACAGTGGTATGGCGCCAAAATGAGATATTTATGACACCTAGTTAAGCGCAATGTCGCCTTTATTCGAGATATGCCTTCAACGCCTCTCCTGGAATAGAGCTTTGAGTCGCGACTGCAAATGCAGCCCATTGTGCCCCTTCTCTCATTGACTCCTTTATCGTCAATCCTGTAGTCATTCCATGGATTAGGCCTGAAGCGTAGGCATCGCCAGCGCCGGTAGTGTCAACAACCTCAGAAGGAATAGCTTCAACCCTCTCAATGCCTGCATCAGTATAAACACAGGCTCCGTCAGCACCGTCGGTAACAATAAAATACTTCAAAGAATCACCCGCAATGCTCAGACCATATTGCCATGGAGAAAGTGTACTTCTGCCTAGCATATCCGTTTTAGAAGCAATTAAAATATGACAAGGCCTTGGACGATCATCCTTTGCCAGCTGCGCAAAGACCAAACAACTTTTCAACGCTGTTTTAGCCCAACTCACAGCGCCTTCTGCCGATGAATTAAAGTAGACAGCATCCCATTGTGGCCATATAGGCGGCGCAGCTAACTCGAATATTGGCCTTTGGGGCCGAATTATCGTGCGTTCACCATCTGGGGTCATCACCAATAACATCTCGTTGGTTGTTTCTTCATGGCGCTGAATGAGCTGACACTCTATCCCTTGTGTGCTCGCCTCGGCCAACAACCAATCACCAATTTTATCTCGGCCCACCTGGCTCACTAAAGCAACCCTATGCTGTGCCCAAACTAAACCCAGCCCCGTGTTAGCGCCACCACCACCTAAACGTTGACCACCATCTTGATAATGAAATCGCCCACCAGTCTGCAAGGGTTTATCTAGTTGTAAAATACGGTCACAGTTCAAATTGGCAACCAAAAGAATATTAGCCATAAGGTTATCGCAATAATGTTGTCATAAATTGATGGTAAGGGATTTCTTGCCCTACAGCTAACGTTAATACCAATCAGTATAAGAAAGTGATCTACTCAGAACTATTTTTGGCAAACTAATTCGAGGCGAATAGATGATGCAATGGTGATCCCTTGTGAGGTTATTCAACGAAGAAATAGGCAGCCAAAAAAGCTCCCAAGGGGCGAGTTTTAGCGGTTCTGATGCGGTGTTAACGAACTTGAACGTAGAGCAACTATGCCCTACATTCGTTGTCTTGCCTCAGAAGCGCTAAACTCTCGCAGAGCGATCACACCTTTATACTGATTGGTATACAATAGCGGTAATAAAGCGCTCAATGCAGCTTCACTTTAACAGCAAGACTCAAGAAAAACTTATGATGAAATGACAAATCATTACTTAGCTAAACCATTGAGCAATAATTATTTTATTGAATTGTGAGAGGGGCAAGTAACAGTAAAGAGGACTATTTTACAATATACATGCCTTCACTCGCTGGGCGACTGAGCTTAAATCCAAACTTTTCGTACAAGGCAGGCACATCAGCCATTAAGGTGATGTAAGCCCCCTCTGGTGCCTCGCGATCTAGATAGTTCATAATCTGCTGCATCACTTCACGTCCCAGCCCTTGCCCTTGATACTCAGGATCGACTGCCACATCAACAATCTCAAAATTCAATGCACCATCACCGACAACGCGCCCCATAGCAATCGTCTGAAGCTTAGCTTTTGGACTACATACTTTAATGTGTACACCATATAAGCTCCTTGGCAGACCTTTTACAACAGCGCCTCTAGGCCTAGGAGTTAATCCAGAGATTTCCCTTAACCTGATAAAATCATCGACTTGAGCAACTTCTTGAATCACAATTAGATTAGCAATGAGCTCAGGTTTATCATTAGCCAAGTGAAGGCCTCCATTCTGAAGCTAGCATGGCATATTGAAACTCACTTCCCCAAGCACCTTTAAAAAAGACATTTTCAATGTAATGCGCTTCTTTTCTAAAGCCAACCCGTTCCAGTAGCAACCATGAAGGGACATTGTCAGCATCAGTAGTTGCTACCACTCGATGTGGTTTTAGCTTAGTAAAAAGGTAAGTCAGCAAGCCTAAAACAGCTTCAGAAGCAAATCCTTGCCCTTGAAAATCAGGCGCAAATGTAAAACCTATCTCTATCTGCTGTTCATCAATAAAATGTACAGCAAGATCGCCCAACAATTGGCTGTCTTCCGAATTATTAGATACCTTAGTTGTGATCGCTAACTGAAACCAATGACCCACTGTAGGAAAAGGCACTTTCTTCATCTCTTCAAAGAGAGACAAGGCATCTTGATAACTGTATTCACTCCAGCTCTGATACTTTGCCACCTCAGGTAAAGCGCGGTAATCAGCAAAAGCTTGCAGGTCTTGGCTTTCAAACTCACGACAGATAATACGCTCTGTCTGAAAAAGGACTTCCATATTTCACGGCTCCAGTAATTCTGTACGCTATAACAGGTCGTTCAGGACAGGTAATAGCTCCCTTTTGGGGCACCTGCAAATAGTGGCATAGCTTGTTCCATCAACTCTTTAGGAAAGTTATCAACTGAGGCTCTATGTGCCTCAATGCTAAGCCAACGTTCGATGACAGCAAAGGCTCCAGGGCTGTCATGCTTACGTAGTACATCATAAGAGACACATCCCTTAGAATGCGTAATATAGTCCGTTAGAGATTGAAGAAAGCTAAAGAGTTGTTCACTTTTCCCATCGGCTGCTTGAAACTCCCCAATACGCACAATCATCTTGGCCTCCATACCTTTAATCACGATTTGTACATGCAAAGCTACCTGATACAGATTTTTTTTCAATAGATCTAACTATCCTCTTTACAATAACATGTATATTTTTAATAAGTTAAAAGTTCTAATCGTCATGTAAGAGATCTCTCAAGCAGATGTCAGAGATCATAAGCATCATTTAGCGGTATTATAAGAAGGCATTCCCAACCTATTGTTTTTTCGGCACATTATATTTATTTCAATGATGTTAGCGCTTTTTTTTTACTAAAATATGATTATGCCAATAAGCTAGTTTTGTAAAATCAACTTACACCAAGGATGGAGTTGTAGGAATTAGTAATGGAATCAATTATTCATTTCGACGAGATATTGGATCTTGTTGGTACCCCAGAAAATAAGCTTAAACGCTATCAGCGTTGCCTCAAAGAGTTTGAAAGTCTCAACTATGATGACCCTTTCATTCAGCAAATACGTAAAGAGCTCATTCAACTCGAGATAAGTCTAAACCCTCACATAGGTCCTACAGCCACGAGCATGACAACAAGATCACAGCAAAAGCTCACCAAGGACCGTTCAGCTTAAGTAAAAAGTAATTTCCAATTAAAATACAGCTAGTTAATTTAAAAAGATAATAAATAGAGGTAAAAATGAGACAAAAGCGAGCTGCTCTCTATTCATCTTATTTGGCTAATACATTAGCCTCTATTCATGGAGTAATTAATCCCCTGGCAGCGATTAACTCCCCTAGATGGTTTGCTAATCTAACAACAAGTACATTAGATGATGTTCATTCAAGCAAAAGGATTTGCTAGCTTTTTTCTCCTATCACATTCAAATCGGTCTCAATAAAGTCGCTGGAACTCCAGCTACCACAGTATTACTAGCGACATTCTTCACGACTACAGCACCAGCAGCCACAACGGCATTATCGCCTATGGTGACGCCAGGCAATATTTTAGCCCCCATACCAACCCAGACATTGTTGCCGATAGTAATAGGTAGCGCACTTTCTAGGCCCAAGCGTCGCTTCTGTGCATCTATAGGGTGTGTCACCGTTGTGATCATTACGCCGGGAGCTAAAAGCACATCATCACCTATTTGAACAGGTGCGGCATCAAGAATTATCACGCCGTGATTGGCATAAAAATTACTTCCTACTGAGATATTGAAACCATAGTCACAGTAAAATGGCACCTCTATGGTATGGCTTTCACAACGGTTAAATAGTTGACAAATTAAGCGTTCACTTTCCAGCTTTAGATCGGGTGCTAATTGATTAAATTGATGGCATAACTGTTTGGCTTTCAACCTATCTGCAGCTAGCTCGTCATCATTTGCCAGAAAATTTTCACCCGCTAACATCTTCAATTTTTCGCTCATATTTACCTTCTCAATCAAAAGTCACCGCAATAAATATTCACTTTTTCGATTCGGTAATCATCAAATACCAATCGACATCAACCGATTCAAGACCCCAAATACTCAGCCTATAAAGCGAGTAGAGTTAGGCTATAAAGCAAAAAAGGCCGAAGTATCACTTCAGCCTTTAATCAATCGGTAAACAATACTAGCAATTACATATCACATGGCTTTAATGGCTTACGCAGTTGAGCGCGCACATTGTCCATGCCTGAATAAAACTCTTTCATCATCAGCAAGCCCATCATCTTACCGTTGTCGGTGACAATCAAGTTATCAGGATCGCTCGGATCATTCTTAATCGCACCAATCGCCTTCATAGATGTCATCTCTTTGAACAGAGCTGTATCTAAATTAACACCGAAGGTCTCACGGAAGTATTTACGAGATAAACGACCAGAGAACATGCCTAGCAGGAAGCGATATTGCATCACATCTTTCTTACTGTAGTTCTTCTGCTGCTCAACACCCATTCGGCCAGCTGCAATGTTTTCATGATACTTACGTAGGGAGAAGTTATTTACGTATAAGGTATCATCCAAGAAGCTAAACGAACCAGAACCGACGCCTAAGTACTCATCATAATCGATGACATACTCATCGAAACCTTCATTATCAGTCTTGCCAAAAGCCCAAGCAGACAACTGATTGTATTGCCCATTTAAGCTATTAAGAATTTGACGATATTGACGTGCCATATCTCCCTGAGATGCCGCCAATTTGCCTTTCACACTCTTACGAGTCTGATGTGTGATCATTAGTGGATAGGTAGTGATCTGGCGCGGATCCAGCTTTGAAGCCATATCGAGATCATGTTGAATGATCTCATCAGTCTGGCCCCTGAAGCCAAAAATAAGATCGACATTAATGATCGGAAACAGCTCTTTAGCTGCCATGATTTTATCAAATGTCTGCTGGCCTGAACCAAACTTTTCGATTCTGTCAGTCATGGTCAGGATGTCATCATTAAAGCTCTGAACCCCAATAGACATACGATCAACAAGCCCTTCAAGCTGTTTAAAACCAGGGCTATCTAAGTGTTGTGGATCAGACTCACAAGAAACCTCTTTAATACTTGGAAACAGCTTCTTTGCATGTTCAATCGTACGTGCAAGCTCATCTTCCAGTACCGTAGTCGTACCGCCACCAATATACATAGACTCAAAGTCATAACCTAAGGCCTTAACCATATCCATCTCTTTACGTAGCGAGATGAAATAAGCACGTGCCTTATCCTCTTTAAAAAGGAAGCGATGGAAAGTACAAAATGAGCAAAGGGTATGACAGAAAGGAATATGTGCATAAAGCATATATTTCTTGCCTTCGACTGGCGTAGGCATCATATCTGCAGATTGGGTATCAAGTCTCAGATTCTTGTCCACATAAAACTGCATGACACGCTCCATCGCGCCGAGCATCCAGTTTGGAACAGTAATATCCGCCTGATAGGGCTTAATAATCTCACTGCCGTTGGGTTGAATAATTGATGACATAAAATTCCTATCTGAGACTGGCTTGAAAAGGTCAGGGACGTAATAACTTAAAAGAGTGGCACATCCTATATTGGCCGCACAAAAGTATCACTTTAGTTATAGGCAAAACGTGAACTGGTTATAACTTACAACAGCAATTTAGATTTTCACTACCAATTTGTTAAGCAGATCATATTTTAGCTCTTGCGAATTTACACTCTTGTTAACTCATTCAATCTCTTAGCACTCATTAACCTTCTCCTTCAGCCAAACTACCTAGGGAGATGAATAATCTCTCCAGGATTTTTTTTAAAGTAGCGCTTAAATTCACGACTAAACTGCGCAGCGCTCTCATAGCCCACTTCGAGCGCAGCATCTTTAACTTTAAGCCCCTGCTGCTGCAATAGATCTCTTGCCTTATTAAGACGGATTTTCTTCAAATATTGTATCGGTGAGCAACTGGTTACCTCTTTAAAGCAACGATGAAAAGCTGAAGGGCTCATACTGACTAATTTGGCAAGTTGCTCCACTTCGATACTAGATCCATAATTTTTATGAATGAAGCTCAATGCTTTATCAATGCGTGACAAACGAGTATGACTCATTGAAAGCGCATATAAAGGCGCCGAGTTAGGCTGTTCAAGCAAACGAAATAGCAACTCTTGCAGCAATGCTTGGCCAAGGGCTTCCGCCTCAAGCGGAGATTGTAATGCCTCTAATAAACGCACCACGCAATTGTTCATATCATCACTATTATCAGCAATAAAATAGCCAGGCAGATGGGACTCACCTATGTCTGTAGGAAGTTGATAATGTGCATCCATGACTCGAATCAAGTGATTAAGCTGCGGCAGATCAATATCAACGACTAACACGAGTACAGGTTCTTCGGGCGTAGCAAATGTCTCGCACTCCACCGGCATAGGGACCGTCATCACTAAGGTATTATTCGTATCGTAATCGAATACATTATCATCTAGATACACGCGCTTTTTCCCTTGGCCTACAATGAGCACACCTTGGTAATAGCACAGTGGGCCAGGCTCTGCATATTTCGAGCAGCGAAATATTTTAACCCCATCTAGTGCAGTGTCATTCATCCCCTCTTCATGCGCTAACGCGGCCATTAAATGGGCTGTACCTTGCATAAACCACCTCTCAACTATAATGACAAAATAATACCCTATAAATGCTAAAAAGCATCAAAATAGCCATAAATCGAGGTTTTAAAGTAAAAATAGATAGAAATAGGCAAGAAGTGTCCAGCAATGTGTATTCCTATACTGTCAAATTTGACTAATATTAGCCTAAGAATTTACAGCTTAATAAAATAGGTTATGACCATGCTCAATTTTGACTATCGAAATCCTACTCATATCGTCTTCGGTAAAGATAGAATCGCAGAACTGGATCAACTCATCCCAGCCGATGCTAGAGTCATGGTGACTTATGGTGGCGGTAGCGTAAAACGTTTTGGCACACTAGATAAAGTGCTATCTGCGCTAGGGTCACGCCACATTGTTGAGTTTGGCGGCATAGAAGCGAACCCTAAGTTTGAAACCTTAGCTAAAGCCGCGACACTTGCTCGCGAAGAGTCTGTCGACTTTCTATTAGCCGTAGGTGGCGGTTCAGTCATGGACGGCACTAAATTCATTGCCCTAGCAACCAAACATGAAGGCGATGCGAGCAGCCTACTTTTTCATGGTTTTGCGCCTGTACCTTTAGACAGTAAAGACGTATTACCATTGGGCACCATCGCAACTTTACCCGCAACGGGTTCTGAGATGAACGCCTTTGGTGTCATCAGTTACCAAGGTGGTAAGTTTCCAGTCAATCACCCAAGCATCTACCCAACATTCTCATTGCTGGATCCAACACTGACCTTTAGCTTGCCTAAAATCCAAGTGGCTAACGGTGTAGTTGATGCCTTCGTTCATGTACTTGAGCAATATGCGACCTACCCTGTGGATGCCAGAGTACAAGATAGAACGGCCGAAGGTATCATGCGTACGCTCATCGAAATTGGCCCAGTTACTGTGGCCGAGCCTGAAAACTATCAAGCACGAGCTAACCTTATGTGGAGTGCGACTTCTGCACTCAATGGCATGATAGGTGTCGGGGTACCTTTCGACTGGACCACTCACATGATAGGTCATGAGCTCACAGCTCTGTTTAATATCGATCATGCGCAAACACTTGCTGTTGTATTACCATCTGTTTGGCGTATTCGTAGCACACAAAAGCAGGCTAAATTGCTCCAATATGCAGAGCGTGTTTGGGATATCACAGAAGGTGATGAAGCAGCCCGTGTAGAGCAAGCGATAGTAAAAACAGAGAACTTCTTCCAGCAAGTAGGACTCAAGACCCGTTTGCGTGATCATGATGTCACTAAAGAGCAAATCTCTAGTGTCATCGATGCACTAGAAGCCCACGGTATGACCGCGCTATCAGAGTCTGGCGATCTAGACTTAGATATCAGCCGAGAAATTTTAGAGATGGCTTGGTAAAATCTAACGTCACCTCAGCTCTTATAATGCAACAAAACACACCCAGCCAATAATGCTTTGGGTGTGTTTACAAGTTATCACAACAGCATACCTTTTGCCCATTCACACGGAATGACTCCGCCCTAACAACACGAGGATGTTTGCTGCCTATTTTGACAAGTTTCACCTTCTGGTATGCACTGAGTGATACCAGATTTTATTGCTTCATTTAGTAACTCAAACGACTTTATTATGTTATCGCGGGAAGTGGCGATATTCATCCTCATAAAATTGTAGTCTTCAGCACCAAACCAGTTCCCAGGTGTTAGCCCCATTTTTGCTTCTTTAAAAATCAAGTTATTAAGCTGTATTTCAGATAAATTGAGGCCAGTGAAATCAAACCAGATTTGGTAGGTACCTTCTGGCTTATAGAGCTTTATCTGGGGGAGTTCAGCCTCTAAGTATTGGGTTACCCAGTTAACAGTCTCCTTTAAGTAAATAAGCATGTCATCTAGCCACTCATCACCTTTTTCAAACGCAGCAATCGTGGCGAAAGTAGTCAATGCGTTTCCATGATCTAGGTACATAGCAGAAACATCTGACTTTATTTGAGAGAGCATTGTTTTATCATTGGTATAGATATAGCCATTGGAAATACTATGCATACCGAAAGTCTTTGCCGGGGACCCTATAAGCGCAATGACATTATGATAGTCAAAGCTTGTTAAGCTAGTGAACTCATTACCGTCGTAGACAATATCAGCATGCACTTCATCACTAATAATTAAAACATTATGACGTTGTGATATTTCGACTAACTTAGCCAGCTCAACTCGAGTCCAAACCCTACCAGTAGGATTATGAGGGTTACAAAATATCATCACTTTGACATTTCGCTGCAGTAATTGCAGCTCTAAAGCTTCAAAGTCTATCTGGTAACTTTTGCCATTGCTGACTAACGCACTTCTAACTACTTGGCGCTCAGCTTTTTCAATTAAATTGGCGAATTGATGGTAGGCAGGCGTATGAATAAGCACACCATCACCTTTGTTAGTCATCAATCTTAACAATAAAGCGATACCGGATAAGACTCCCGGAACCTGTACAAAACTTTGCTTAGATAGAGTGACATTATGCCGTCTGTCATACCAATCCGAAATCGCAGAAAAGATATGCTTCTCTTTAAACTCATATGAATAGACACCTCGATTAACCAAACGCTCAAGCTCTTGCGTAATTGGTTCTGCAATCTGAAAATCCATATCTGCAACCCAGTATGGAAATAGGTCACTGGTGTTATAAAAACTATTCAGCATCTCAGGTTGGCTTTTGATAAAGCTGTTCTCACCATAAGTTGATGTGCTGTTAAACGAAGACATATGACACTCCTAATTAGATTTTTTGGATTCAAGCTCAACAATCTAATAGAAGACGAGGGGACTCAAAAAAAGATGCAAAATTTTGCACACATTAACGCGCCAATCTTCCAAACAGCGTTTTTAGCACAAAGCCTCTCCCCTATGACAGTCTATTAGCGACTTAGCCTAGCTCGGCAATTATCTTTTGAGTAAGCGCCTGTAGTCCCTTACCTTTGTTACTGATTTTCCATGCGATAAAATTATCCCAAACAGGCCCCTCTATAAGAGGTAACTGGCGTAACTGGCCATTATCTATATATTGTTGCACTCGCAGCCTAGGTAGGTGCCCTATACCTATCCCAGCCAAAATGGCTTCGAGCTTTTGATCTATAGTTTGTACATAAAACCTTCTACCTTCATTACTCAAGCCTGCACTACGCCGAATATCAGTGACTGATGTGTCATGGGTGATAACGCGGCGGACCTTAGGCAAAAGCATCTCAATATTCTCAGGCTGTACGATGAGATCAGCGAATTCATGATGAGAAGCAATCACTGGCAATAGATCCACAGATGCTAAAGGAATTGCACGGTAGCCCTTTTGTAAGGGAACGGGGCCAGGTGAGCCAACAATCAAATCGGCTTTATCTTGCTCGAGAGCCTCCCAGCCACCATTGAGAACCGACTCACTCACATCAATCTCAATACTAGGATGCTCTTTAAGGAAGTCATTCAACACAGTAAAAAATACTGGATAAGGCTTGAGTGACTCGATAGCGATGCTGATATGTGTCTCCCAGCCTGTAGCAACCTCCTTCGCTTTACTGGCTAAACGCGTGGTGGCTTGCACTATTTCCCTCCCCTCATCCAATATGAGCTGGCCTGAAGGAGTTAACACACTGCGACGACCCTGACGTTGAAATAGGGCTATATCTAACTGCTCTTCTAGCTTCTGCACCGCATATGAAACTGCCGAAGTCGCCTTGTTCATCTCCTCTGCCGCTTTCGCGAAACTACCGCGACGCTCAATCGCATCGAGAATTTGTAACACCTCTATCGTGATCGGATTTCTCTGCATAGCGACTCCATCAATAGTTCTAATTTTTAGAACATTCTAAACAACAAATAGGGGTTATTGTAATTTTTGTGACCATTACAATGGTTTCATCAATTAGGTAATCACACAAAATTTGGAGCCGAACCATGAAAAGCCTGACTCAACTAACTCACAAGCTTACACAAACAGCCAAAGGGCTAGATACCCTGCCACTTCGTATTGGTGCAGGGGTAATTTTTGCCGCACACGGCAGTCAGAAACTGTTCGGCTGGTTTGGTGGATATGGTTTAGATGGCACGGCGGGTTGGATGGCCTCAATTGGGCTCGAGCCAGGCTTACTGATGGCTGCGCTTGCAGGCGGTGCAGAGTTTTTCGGCGGCGTTTTACTAATACTAGGTTTATTTGTGCGCCCAGCCGCCTTAGTGCTGGCAATCACTATGCTGGTTGCCATCGTCAGTGTGCATCTGCAAAACGGGCTATTTATGTCTAATAACGGCTATGAGTTTGGCTTAGCCCTACTTGTCATTAGCTTAGGACTCGTCTTTAGAGGTGCTGGTAGCTTAAGTGGCGACCGCATGCTGCAGCAAAGGCTAGCTAAATAACGAACAAAGACCCAATTACTCAATATCTGGAGCTAGATACATGACGACATTACACATCAATAGCAGTGCACGGTTGAAAGACTCAAATACTCGCATTGTCGGCCAATACCTAACTGATGCGTTAGCTATGCCTGTCATAGCCCGAGATTTAGCAAAACAAGCATTACCTCCAATCAGCGCTCAAGATCTAATGGATGTTCACGGTTCAAATGATACTCAGCGAGCTAGCTTGCAAGAACAGCTGTCGCTTTCGGTAAGCTTGGTTGATGAGCTAAACAGCGCAGATACGTTAGTGATCGGGGTACCTATGTATAACTTTGGCATTCCAGCCTCACTGAAACAGTGGATTGATGCTATCTGTCGTGCAGGTGTTAGCTTTAGCTATACCGATAAGGGCCCAGTTGGCTTACTCGACATCAAGCGCGCTTTCATCATCACTGGCAGCGGCGGCACACCTATCGGTAGTGAGATGGATTATGCCAGTGGTTATCTTGAACATATCTGTAAATTTATTGGAGTTAAAGAGGTGTTTCATATCCATGTCAGCGGCTCGAAAGGCTCGCCGGAACAGGTCATTGCAGATGCTAAACAGCAGGTAGATATGTTAATTCTATCAGTTTTTTCCGACGAAACTGCAGGGGCAGCATAATGGGACTTTTACAAAACGGTAAGTGGGTCGATAAATGGTATGACACCAAAAACAGTGACGGTAGTTTTCGCCGTCAGGCAAGTAGCTTCAGACACTGGATAACTGCAGATGGGGAAGCAGGTCCTAATGGTGAGAAAGGTTTCAAAGCCGAGAAGGGACGCTACCAACTTTACGTGTCATTGGCCTGCCCTTGGGCCCATCGCGCCCTGATTTTTCGTGAGCTAAAGCAACTTCAAGATTATATCGACGTGACCGTTGTTGAACCTATCATGCTGGAAAATGGTTGGGAGCTGAATGACCCGTTATACGAGTTTAACTTTCTCTATCAGCTGTATTTAAAAGGCGATGCCAATTATGAAGGGCGAGTGACTGTACCAGTGCTATGGGATAAGCATACACAAACCATAGTCAGCAACGAGTCATCTGAAACAATCCGCATGTTCAACACGGCATTTAACTCGCTAACTGGCAACACTGCAGATTATTACCCGCTAGCGCTACGACAAGAGATTGATAGCGTGAACGACCGCATCTACGACACCATAAATAATGGTGTTTACCGTGCAGGTTTTGCTACCACGCAGCAAGCCTATGAAGAGGCCTGTTACAGCCTTTTCGACTCCCTAGAATGGCTGGAAAAACGATTAACTCAGCAGCGCTATCTCGTTGGTGAGCAGATAACTGAAGCTGACTGGCGACTATTTACGACGTTAATCCGTTTCGATGCCGTCTACTTTGGCCACTTCAAGACCAACCTTAAACGAGTAACCGACTTCCCTGCTATCAGTGGTTATATACGCGAGCTCTACCAAGTATCAGGAGTCGCAGACACAGTAAGTTTTGAACATATCAAAACCCATTACTATGCCAGCCACCTGATGATCAATCCCACCGGCGTGGTACCCATTGGACCCAAAGAGGACTTTAACCTTCCTCATGGGAGGGAAAGTCTTTAACCCACCTCTCCAATGGTATGTAAATAATCCACCTTCTAAAGAAGGTGGCTTTAAAATGACTCCCTATAAGGGAGCTTTAGTTACTGTGCACCTGCAAGTCGCCGTTGATATATCCCTATAGGCTCTACTAAATCACTGACCGCTATGGATGGCAGGGAATGCAGGTAAATGTATGGAACAGTTCCAGCACTGATTTAGAAGCTTGCACTGCACTATTCACTAAACCTCTGCACAAAGTTCGGTATAAAAAGGCTCTATTTACGACTTCAGGCAAAGCCTATAGATGATAACCACCTACTGAAGTAAGTGGTTTAGGGCTGAAAATAAAAGTGGCATATCCATCCCATAAGATGAATATGCCATTTTCACTCTATGCATGCAGCGAGGGGCCTTATAGGGTCGTATTCACACCCATGTGATCACGACATTTATATATCCAGATAAAATACCTACAACAGGCAATAGATAGAATGGATGCGAAGGGGTTTCAAGCGTTGACCAAATATCGAAAGCTTAACTCACCAAGTTAACCAATGAGTATTCCACTTGGTTATCCTCACATAAAAAAACACCCTGCTAGTTAACTAACAGGGTGCTTACTTATCACTTATAGCTCGTAGCTCGTAGCTCGTAGCTCGTAGCTCGTAGCTCGTAGCTCGTAGCTCAGCAGAACTTACTCTTTATATTTAAGCGTGCCATTCTCTTTGATTTCGTCAAACCAAAGGTTGTGATGCTGGCTTGCCCAAGTTTCATCACAGTAGCCTGAAACCATACACTCCATACCACCTTCAGACATAACAGTTGCCATGAAGATATGTACGATAGAGAACGCGGTAATGATGATTGCGCTCACAGAGTGAAGCACTAGTGCGATTAAGCTTAGTGTACGGCTAGGCTCGAACAAGTTCGGGAATAGCAGCAACATACCAGAAGCAGAGATAACTAGGCCAAAGATAGCAAATGCCCAGAACCACAACTTCTCGCCGGCGTTCGCGAAACCTGCATCAGGGTGCTTACCTTTGAATGGACCGAAATTGATGTAACCACCAACAACCATCATCCACTTGATGTCGTACATCTTTGGTAACTGGTTCTTAGCCCATAAGGTGACCATCAGCGCCCAACCTAACATGAAAGGAATAGCCATAAAGTCATGTACTTGCTTAGCAGCATATACAAAACCAGCCCATACACCTTCAGGTAAATAAGGTTGGAAGAAGAAGCGTCCGGCCAATAGAGTAAGACCTGTCAATATCAATAGCAGACACGGAATAGCGCCAAGCCAGTGAATAGATACATCAAATTTTGACCAACGGTATACTAGCTTGCCGGAAAACCCGCCATGTAGCTTAGAGATACCATTCACTTTAATGAACAATACAAAGATGATGATCATGCCAAATAGCGCTGCCATTAAAGCAGGTGCTAATAGGTCACTACGTAACTCAAGCACACGAAGATCATAGGTATTGATTGGCTGATTGTGGAACTCACCATGAGAGGTAGTTTCACCCGTAGCCCCTGCTTTTAGCTGTGACCAGATCTGGCCATCAGTAGCAACAGGCTGCTCAGCAGAGCCAGCTTGAGCCAAACCAATAGCACTGAAGATCAGCACTAAAGTTAAGCCTATCTGTTTGAACAATTTGTTCATATTACATCCTCAATTGTCGCACCGAGCCAAGCTGACTCGACGCGAACATTTTGGCTTAATACGTTTGAGTCGTTAATCTTGAAAGATTAACCCCAAATCGCATTTTTAGAGCCACGGTATGCAACACGCTCACGGAAGATAGATGAGATAATCTCTGCATCACCCGCAAGTAACGACTTAGTCGCACATAGCTCAGCACACATAGGTAGCTTACCTTCAGCGATACGGTTTGAACCGTACTTCTGACGCTCTGCATCAGAATGATCTTCTTCAGGACCACCCGCACAGAAAGTACACTTATCCATCTTGCCGCGGCTACCAAAAGCGCCCTTCTTAGGGAACTGAGGTGCGCCAAACGGACAAGCATATAGACAGTAACCACAACCGATACAGGTATCTTTATTGTGTAGTGTTAAGCCATCTTCAGTCTTGTAGAAACAGTTAGCTGGACATACTGCTTCACAAGGTGCATCGGTACAGTGCATACATGCCACTGAGATAGATGCTTCACCTGGTTGACCATCGTTGATAGTCACTACGCGGCGACGTTGAATGCCCCACTCAAGTGCTGAGTCGTTTTCGTTCTTACATGCTGTGACACAACCGTTACATTCGATGCAGCGCTTGGTATCACATAAAAATTTCATTGTAGCCATAACGGCAATTCTCCTAGCTTACGCTTTCTCAATCTGACAAAGCGAAGACTTGGTTTCCTGCATTTGAGTCACAGGGTCATAACCATAAGTCAATGCAGTGTTCGCTGACTCACCAATCACATAAGGTACTGTACCTTCAGGGTAGTTAGGTGCCAGGCTTTCACCGTGCATCTCACCCGCGAAGTGGTAAGGCATCCAAGTTACACCAGGCTTAACGCGTGGAGTCACCATAGCTTGGATCTTAATACGACCACCTTCAGCACCTTCTAACCATACTGTGTCACCGTTACGGATACCGCGATCAGCAGCATCTGCAGGGTTAATTTCAACAAACATATGCTGTTGAAGTTCTGCTAGCCATGGGTTAGAACGAGACTCTTCACCACCACCTTCGTACTCAACTAGGCGACCAGAGGTCAAGGCTAGTGGGTACTGAGCTGAGTTGTCATTGTCTTGAATCGTCTTGTACAGCGTAGGTAGACGGTGAACCTGCATATCAGCATATGTAGGATATTTAGAAACCAGATCACGACGAGGCGTGTATAACGGCTCACGGTGAACAGGAACCTGATCAGGGAATGTCCATACGATACAACGCGCTTTAGCGTTACCGTAAGGGATACAACCATGCTTCATTGCAACACGCTGGATACCACCAGAAAGATCGGTCTTCCAGTTTTTGCCATCGGCTTCAGCTTTCTCAGTTGCTGTTAGGTCATCCCACCAGCCAAGTTGCTTAAGCATCTCAGAGGTAAATTCTGGGTAACCGTCAGTGATTTCAGCACCTTTAGAGAAGCTACCTTCTGCAAGTAGGTTCTTACCTTTGTACTCAACACCGTAACGAGCACGGAAGTTACCGCCACCCTCAAGCACGTGCTTGTGTGTGTTATAAAGAATTTGAGTACCTGGATGCTTCTGCTCTGGCGTACCCCAACATGGCCAAGGTAGACCATAAGTATCACCTTTAGCAGGGCCGCCGGTTGCTTCAAGCGTCTTGTTGCTGAAGGTGCCCCAGTTTTGAGTGTGCATCTTCAAACGCTCAGGGCTTTGACCTGACATACCGATAGTCCACATACCGCGGTTAATTTCGCGAGTAATGTCTTCGATAACAAGCACGTCATTAGCGTCTTTAGCAATACGCTTAGTGAACTCTTTAGCAAAGCCAAGCTTCTGTGAAAGGCGGTACATGATCTCAAGGTCGGTCTTAGACTCGAACAATGGCTCAATAACCTTTTCACGCCACTGCTGGCTACGACCTGAATTAGATACTGAACCTTCAGTCTCAAACTGAGTCGCTGCTGGAAGTAGGTAAACACCATTTTGACGACGGTGCATAACACCAGCCATAGTTGGGAACGGATCCACAACAACAACAGTGTCCATCTTATCTAATGCTTCACGCACGTCACGCTGACGTGTCTCAGTGTTAACTGATTGACCCCAGAAGAATGCCATACGAACACGGTCTTTCTGAGCCAGTGCTTCAGGTGTCTCTAGTACACCGTCATGCCAGCGAGAACATGGAATACCAGGAGTGTTCATTGGAACGCGACCTAGGTACTCGTTCTGATCGAAACGATTCTTAACCCAATCAAACTCTAGGTCCCATACATGAGACCAATGCTTCCAAGAGCCTGTCTTAAGGCCGTAGTAACCAGGTAGCGTATCAAACAGCAGACCTAAATCGGTTGCGCCCTGTACGTTATCGTGACCACGGAAGATGTTAGTACCACCACCTTTAACGCCCATGTTTCCTAGCGCAAGCTGAAGGATACAGTAAGCACGCGTGTTAGCGTTACCAACGTGATGCTGAGTACCACCCATACACCAAACAACAGTACCAGGACGGTTATCTGCCATCATCTTAGCGGCTTGGTAAACTTCCTCTTCACTACATCCTGTGATGTTAGCGACTTCTTTAGGTGGGAACTTCTTCACTTCTTCGCGAATAGTTTCCATCTCGAACACGCGCTGTTCGATAAATGTCTTATCTTCCCAGCCATTTTCGAAGATGTGCCAAAGCATACCGTAGATGAATGGAATATCAGTACCTGGGCGAAGTCCGCAATGTAGATCGGCGTGAGCAGCAGTACGTGAGAAACGTGGATCAACCACGATGACTTTAGCGTTGTTCTTCTCTTTCGCTATCAAGATATGCTGCATTGCAACAGGATGCGCTTCAGCTGGGTTTGCCCCAATGAAGAAGATTGCATTAGCATTCTGAATATCGTTGAAAGAGTTAGTTTGCGCACCGTAGCCCCAAGTGTTTGCAACACCGGCTACCGTGGTAGAGTGACAGATTCGTGCAGAGTGATCGACGTTGTTGGTTCCCCACATAGCCGCAAATTTGCGGTACATGTAACAACCTTCGTTCGAGAACTTCGCGCTACCCATAAAGTAAAGTGAATCAGGACCTGACTCTTTACGGATATCTAGCATCTGGTCGCCAACTTCGTTGAAAGCTTGCTCCCAAGATAGTTTCTTCCACTTGCCATCAACAAGTTTCATTGGGTATTTAAGACGCTTCTCACCGTGACCATGTTCACGCAGTGCAGCACCTTTAGCACAGTGACCACCAGCATTGAAAGGATGATCAAATGCAGGCTCTTGACCTGTCCAAACACCATTTTGAACTTCAGCGTATAGACCACAACCTACCGCACAAGCACTACATACAGTACGCTTGATCTCGATCGGAGCATCATGTGGAATATCTTTAGCTTCTGCACGGCGCATCATGCCAGTGCCTAAAAGTGAAGCTGCTGCAATACCACCAGAAGTGATACCTGCATGCTTCATAAACTGACGACGGCTAATGCCTAGAGTCTTTTTCTCGACTTTAGGTGCCTCGTTTGATTTGCGAGTTAATTGCATCGCTCGAACTCTCCTAAATTAGCTACGCAAGCTATTGTAATAACTACGGATATGTGCAGTCTCATGGTAGCCATCAGCACCTTTGGCGCTTACATTGCTCTCTGTTGCTTGAGCAGCACTTACACCAGTAACGGCAAGAGCAGCTGTTGCTGTGCCACCTATGGTTAGTGCTTTCAGCAAAGATCTGCGGTTCAGATCAGGCTGTTGCTTCTTCATTCTTACCCCTAGAAAGGAATCGTTAAATATTAGGAATGTTCAAAATCAAGATTGGAACCGAAACACACGTAAACAAACTGTTAACGGTGGTTATTCATTCGAACCAAATTGTATTTTTATACAAACACCCAGTAAATTGCCCCGGCAATATAGGTAAAGCAGCCACAAAAAAGATTGATCTGAGTCGATGTAGCACAGTAAGAAATTGGGCTTAATTGGCAAATTGTTAAGCCTGTCAAATTTCTTAAAACTCTGTGAACTCATTTTCATGCTGAATTAAGCAAAAATTCATCAAGCAGTTGTAACAAGCTTGTATCATCTAACGTATTGAAAGTGAGAAGTTTTTGATAAGCATTATCAATTACGTCAAGGCTAATATAGGGAGAGTTAAAGTGACGAGGTGCGAGGTGCGAGGTGCGAGGTGCGAGGTGCGAGGTGCGAGGCAATGATTAAGCAGAGGCTGGAGCAAAACAAGATACAAGACCATAAAAACGAGGCTCCAACTGTCAACCTCTCCCCTTTCTTCTACCTCTCGGTTTATCTGGGATAAACATGTCCATATAGAAAGAATCCATCTGCCGCAGAAGGTGGCTTTAAAATTACTCCCTAAAGGGGAGCTTTAGCTAACATGCACCTGCAAGTCGCCGTAAATATATCCCTATAGGCTCTACTAAATCATCCTTGATTTAGAAGCTTGCACTGCATGACCCGCTAAAACTCTGCACAATATTTACCATAAAAATAGCTATATTAACTACTTCAGGCAAAGACTATGGGTTATACCAACCTAATGAAGTAGCAGGTTTAAGGCTGAAAACAAAAACGCCCCGACTGTTACCAGTCGAGGCGCTCTTACTTATGACTCACAGCTTAAGACTTATAGCTCGCAGCTTAGTCTTTGTATTTCAGCGTACCATTCGCTTTGATCTCATCGAACCAAAGGTTGTGGTGCTGGCTTGCCCAAGTCTCGTCACAGTAACCTGAAACCATACACTCCATACCACCTTCAGACATAACCGTTGCCATGAAGATGTGTACGATAGAGAAAGCACAGATAACAATCGCACTAATCGAATGCAGTGCGAGTGCGATTAGCATCGTTGTGCGGCTTACATCGAACAAGTTCGGGAATAGCAACATCATGCCAGACACTGAGATAATGAGGCCAAATAGGGCAAAGGCCCAGAACCACATCTTCTCACCGGCGTTAGCGAAACCAGCATCAGGGTGCTTACCCTTAAATGGACCAAAGTTGATGTAACCACCAACAACCATCATCCACTTGATGTCATACATCTTAGGCAACTGATTTTTAGCCCAAAGTGCTACCATCAAAGCCCAACCGAGCATGAAAGGTATCGCCATGAAGTCATGGATCTGCTTGGCAGCATAGACCAAACCAGACCAGAAACCTTCACCGATATAAGGCTGGAAAAAGTAGCGCCCTGATAACAGGACTAAACCCGTTAATATCAGCAGTAGACAAGGTATAGCACCTAGCCAGTGAATCGATACATCAAACTTAGACCAACGATAAACCAGCTTACCTGAATAACCACCATGTAACTTAGAGATGCCATTTATCTTGATGAAAACAACAAAGATAATGATCATGCCAAATAGTGCCGCCATCAAGGCCGGCGCTAATAGGTCACTTCTTAGCTCTAATACACGCAGATCATAGGTATTGATCGGCTGATTGTGGAACTCGCCATGTGAGGTAGTTTCACCGGTAACACCCGCTTTAAGGTGTGACCAGATCTGCCCCTCTGTGGCAGTAGTCTGTACAGGGTCGGCTTGAGCAAATGCTAGAGCACTGAACATCATGCTCACTGCAATTGCTATGGTTAAGCCTATCTGTTTGAACCATCTGTTCATATTAAATCCTTATCTTCCACACTGTGCTACCACAGCGTGGAATTTTAGCGTGATGTATACATCACGCAGTGGTATCAATAGAGATGCGTAGCAGACCTATTAGCCCCAGATAGCATTATTTGAACCACGGTATGTCACACGCTCACGGTAGATAGAAGAGATAACCTCAGCATCACCCGCAAGTAGCGACTTAGTCGCACACAGTTCAGCACACATAGGTAACTTGCCTTCAGCAAGACGGTTAGCACCGTACTTACGACGCTCAGCATCTGAGTGATCGGCTTCTGGGCCACCCGCACAGAAGGTACACTTATCCATCTTGCCACGACTACCAAAAGCGCCCTGCTTAGGGAACTGAGGTGCACCGAATGGGCAAGCATAGAGACAGTAACCACAACCGATACAGGTATCCTTGTTGTGCAGTGTTAACCCATCTTCTGTTTGATAGAAACAGTTAGCTGGACACACTGCTTGGCAAGGCGCATCAGTACAGTGCATACATGCCACTGAGATCGATGCTTCACCTGGTTCGCCATCATTGATAGTCACTACGCGGCGACGTTGAATGCCCCACTCAAGAGCGGAATCGTTTTCGTTCTTACATGCTGTGACACAACCGTTACACTCGATGCAGCGCTTGGTATCACACATAAATTTCATTGTAGCCATAGTGGCATTTCTCCTAGCTTAATCTGCAGTTATGCTTTTTCGATCTGACACAGAGATACTTTGGTCTCTTGCATCTGAGTCACAGGGTCATATCCGTAGGTCATCACGGTATTCGCTGACTCACCGATAACGTATGGCTTAGTGCTATGTCCACCAGATTCTGGGTAGTTAAGCTCTTCGCCGTGCATCACACCTGCAAAGTGGTATGGCATCCAAGTTTGGCCAGGTAATACGCGATTGGTAACCATAGCTTTCACTAAGATACGACCACCTTCGGCGCCTTCAACCCAGACATCGTCACCATTACGGATACCACGATCGACAGCATCACCAGGATGAAGTTCAATGAACATCTCCTGCTGGAGCTCTGCAAGCCATGGGTTTGAACGTGATTCTTCACCACCGCCTTCATACTCAACCAGACGACCAGAAGATACGATAAGTGGGTACTTCTTATCTAAGTTATCGCTGATCACCTTGTCTTGAAGTGTCTTAAACAAGGTCGGCAGACGATGAACCTGCATATCGTCATGAGTTGGGTACTTAGCGATAAGATCACGACGAGGCGTATATAGCGGCTCACGGTGAGTTGGGATCTCATCTGGGAAAGTCCATACACGACAACGTGCTTTCGCGTTACCGTAAGGCATCATGTTGTGTGCCAGTGCTACACGTACAATACCGCCGCCTAAATCTGTCGCCCAAGTACGGTTTTCAGCAAGCTTCTTCTCTTCAGCTGTCAGCTCATCCCACCAGCCAAGCTGCTTGAGCATCTTGTCATCAAATTGTGGGTAGCCATCTTGGATCTCAGCGCCAACAGATGCAGAGTTTTCAGCCAGTAGGTTCTCACCTTCGTACTCAACACCGAAGCGAGCACGGAAGTTACCACCGCCTTGGTTAACGTTTTTACCTGTACGGTAAAGAATCTGTGAACCTGGGTGCTTCTGCTCTGGTGTACCCCAACATGGCCAAGGTAGACCGTAAGTCTCACCCTTGTTCTTACCACCTGGTGCTTCCAGTGTTTCTGCAGAGAAGTCGCCCCAGTTCATGGTATGAGCCTTAATACGCTCAGGGCTCCAACCTGTGTAACCGATTGAGCGCATGCCTTTAGCATACTCACGCATGATGTCGTCAGGATTTGGCATATTGCCATCAACTTTCACATGCTTGGTCCAAGCCTCAGCAATTCCCACATGCTTAGCGATGCGGTACATGATCTCAAGGTCATTCTTAGACTCAAACATTGGCGGTACAACTTGCTCACGCCACTGTGCACTACGGCCAGAGTTGTTAACTGAACCTTCACCTTCAAACACGGTTGCTGCAGGCAGCAGGTAAACCCCATCTTTACGACGATGCATTACACCAGCCATTGTTGGGTATGGATCGACAACAACCACTGTCTCGAGCTTATCGAGTGCGTCACGGACTTCCATCTGACGCGTTTCAGTGTTGACAGATTGCCCCCAGAAGAAAGCAAGACGTAGGTTATCTTTCTGCGCTAACTTATCTGTTTGCTCAAGCACACCATCTTGCCAGCGTGAACATGGCATACCAGGTGTAGTCATTGGCTCACGGCCTAGGTAAGCCTGTTGGTCAAAGCGTGCCTTAACATCTTCATATGGTAGATCCCATACGCGTGCCCAATGCTCCCAAGCACCTTTTGCTACGCCGTAGTAACCAGGCAGGTTATCGAACAGCAGACCCATATCGGTCGCGCCCTGCACGTTATCATGACCACGGAAGATGTTAGTACCACCACCCTGAATACCCATGTTACCCAATACTAACTGGAGGATTGAGTAGATACGTGTGTTAGCGTTACCCACTGTGTGCTGAGTACCACCCATACACCAGATCACTGTACCTGGACGATTCGTCGCCATATGTTTCGCCGCAGCATAAACATCTTTCTTCGACACACCCGTTACATTTTCAACTTCTTCAGGAGTCCAACGCTTGGCCTCTTCACGGATCTTGTCCATGCCAAATGAGCGTGCGCGGATAAAGTCTTTATCTTCCCAGCCATTTTCGAAGATGTGCCACATTAGACCGTATACCAATGGAATATCGGTACCAGGGCGAAGCGGTAGATGAATGTCGGCATGTGCTGCCGTGCGAGAGAAACGAGGATCAGCAACTGTAATCGTTGCACCACGCTCTTTAGCTATCATGATGTGCTGCATCGCTACTGGATGCGCCTCTGCCGGGTTAGCCCCGATCAGGAAGATATTTTTAGCATTACGAATATCATTAAATGAGTTGGTTTGTGCGCCATAACCCCAAGTGTTCGCAACACCTGCAACTGTCGTTGAGTGACAAATACGTGCTGAGTGATCGACATTGTTAGTGCCCCACATAGCCGCAAGTTTACGGTACATGTATGCCTGCTCATTCGAGAACTTAGCACTACCCATAAAGTAAACAGAATCTGGACCCGATGTCTTGTTGATCTCAAGCATCTTGTCGCCAATTTCGCTAACCGCTTGCTCCCAAGACAACTTCTTCCACTTACCACCCACAAGCTTCATTGGGTATTTCACACGCTTATTAGAGTGTGTGTGATAACGCAAACTGGCACCTTTTGCACAGTGACCACCAGAGTTGAATGGATGATCGAAAGCAGGCTCTTGACCAGTCCAAACACCATTTTGTACCTCAGCGTAAACACCACAACCTACAGCACAGTGAGAACAGATAGTACGCTTCACTTCAACTGGTGCACTGTGTGGAATGTCATTGGCTTCAGCTTTACGCATCATGCCTGTGCCTAAGAAAGAAACAGCAGCAATACCACCAGATGTGATACCTGCTTGCTTCATAAACTGACGACGATTAATGCCTAGAGATGACTTCTCTACTTTTGCCGTCTCGGTAGATTTACGATTTAATTGCATCGATTAAACTCTCCTAAATTAGCTACGCAAGCTGTTGTAGTAGCTGCGGATATGCGCAGTCTCATGGTAGCCTTCAGCACCTTTAGTGCTGATATTTCTTTCTGTTGGCTGAGCAGCGTTAACACCAGTAGCAGCAAGTGCAACTGTGGCTGTGCCACCGATAGTGAGTGCTTTCAGCAGTGATCTACGATTTAGATCTGGCTGTTGCTTATTCATCATTACTCCCGTTGAGGAACTGACCCTTTTTTTAGGGCATTTAAATTGGATGACGTTACCCAAAAAAACTTCAAACTGAATGTTGCTTTTTTGTTTCAGATAATGAGGTGAAATTCACCTTTCACTAGCTACCAACGCCCTCCAGAAGTTTCACCCTCAACCTAGTCAAAAACACGCTGATAAATATTGATCTAGGGTAATTTAACTTTCGGTATCTCATGCCCAAAATGGGGAAATGTTACACAGTTCAAATTGCAAAAAACCGCCTTAAATCAAGCTTAAATGGCACTTAACCCCGCTTAAAATTAGTGGTTACTAATGTTATTTTTTGGTGAAAAATGATGCAACTTAGTGGGCACTAAAATGGTTAAAATTGAGTAGGAAAAAGGTGCAAAACGCGAAGCAATGATTGCGCTAAGGTAGGAAAGTGATCAAATCAAAAAACACCGAAATTGATAGGGGGTTTGTATACCCACATACAGCTCCCCTCATTAGGCATCCTGCCTACCGGGGATAACTATTCATTACAGGAATATCCATGTTCAAATCCCCTCACTAGGCATCCTGCTTACCGGGGATAACGCTTAATAACAGGAATATCCATGTAAAAACCCCCTCCTTTCACATCCATGTGAACCGGGGATAATTACATCCATGTAAAAAAACGCCCCGACTGTTACCAGTCGAGGCGCTTTACTTATGATTTACAGCTCGTAGCTCGTAGCTCGTAGCTCGAAACTAAAGCTTAATCTTTGTACTCTAAAGTACCATTTTCTTTGATTTCATCGAACCAGAGGTTGTGGTGCTGTACAGCCCAAGTTTCATCACAGTAACCTGAAACCATACACTCCATACCACCTTCACTCAGTACTGTTGCCATCCAAATATGAACAATAGTAAAGGCGATGATGATGATCGCACTGATTGCATGTATTAACAGTGCCAACATAGAGGCTTCACGAGGAAGATCTAAACCTGGAAGAACTAGCATGATGCCAGAGATACTGATAAATAGTCCGAACACAGTTAAGGTCCAGAACCACATCTTCTCACCAGCATTGGCAAAGCCACTATCTGGGTGCTTACCTTTGAATGGTCCAAAGTTGATGTAACCACCAACCACGAGGAACCACTTAAGATCGTACATCTTAAATGTCTGCAGAGGCATCCACTTAACGACACACAATATCCAAGCACCGATAAAGACTGGACCCACATAGTCATGGATAAACTTACTCGCATTGATCAATGCAGCCCACACACCTTCACCCACATAAGGTTGAATAATGTGTTTACCTGTCATGATACTGATACCCGTTAAGATCAGCGTAAGACATGATATTGCTAGAACCCAGTGGATCCACAAATCAGCCTTAGACCAACGCAGTACCATCTTGCCAGAGAACCCACCATGTAACTTAGATGGACCATTAACAAAATAGAAAATAACGAAAGCACCAAATACACCTAATACTGCTAAGCCCATCGCAGGAGTCAGATAATTATTCTTAATATCCTTACCTTGATTGCCCGCAACATTAATTAGCACATTAGCTTCAACACCTTGCGCAGTAGTAAAACCTGAGTCTCCTGCTTTTACAGCACGCCACAGATCAGCATCGCTGGTTTTTGCATTGGCCATCTGTTGGCTAGTCTGACCATCGGCAGCAATTGCTGTCGAGCTCATACCTAGGCCTAAGGTCAACACTAAAGGTAAAACCAACAAAGCAAACAGGCTACGCAGTGATTTTAATAACATAGTCACTCCTTATGGGACTAATAATGAGCTGTGAGTTTGACTCACAGCTCTATTGGCCCTATACGCCAGTCTTTGGGGTGTAACCCCAAATGTTGCCAGGATTACCACGAGAAGCAGTACGCTCTCTATAGATATCCGATACCACACCAGCGTCACCAGCAAGCAATGCTTTAGTCGCACAAAGCTCAGCACACATAGGTAGCTTGCCTTCAGCGATACGGTTAGCACCGTACTTCTGACGTTCAGCATTTGAGAAGTTCTCTTCTGGGCCACCGGCACAGAAAGTACACTTATCCATCTTACCGCGGCTACCAAAAGCACCCTGTTTAGGGAACTGAGGTGCACCGAATGGACATGCATATAGACAGTAACCACAACCGATACAAGTATCTTTGTTGTGAAGTACTATGCCGTCTTCAGTACGGTAGAAACAATCTGCTGGGCAGACTGCCTGACAAGGTGCATCAGTACAGTGCATACATGCCACTGAGATAGATGCTTCACCTGGCTCACCATCGTTGATGGTTACTACGCGGCGACGTTGAATGCCCCACTCAAGAGCGGAATCGTTTTCGTTCTTACAAGCTGTGACGCAACCGTTACACTCGATGCAGCGTTTGGTGTCACACAAAAATTTCATGACTGCCATATTGGCTATCTCCTCATCAAGTTCAGTTAGGCTTTAGTGATTTGGCAAAGTGATGCTTTAGTTTCTTGCATCTGCGTTACCACATCATAGCCGTAGGTTAATACTGTGTTTGCCGACTCACCGATAACATAAGGTACGGTGCCTTCTGGGTAGCTTTTCTCTAGGCTTTCACCTTCGAATACACCCGCGAAGTGGTACGGCATGAAACACTCACCAGCGATAACACGCGGTGTAACCATAGCCTGAACTTTAATCTTGGCGCCTTCTGGGCTGTGAACCCAAACATCATCACCGTCACGTAGACCGCGATCTGCAGCATCTTCAGGGTTGATCTCGATGAACATCTCCTGTTGAAGCTCTGCAAGCCAAGGGTTAGAACGAGTCTCTTCACCACCACCCTCATATTCCACTAGACGACCAGAGGTCAGTGCTATTGGGAAGTCTTTAGCGAAGTCTTGTTCCTGAATTGTCTTATAAAGCGTTGGTAGGCGAGCAACCATACGATCTTCATAAGTTGGGTACTTAGACACTAAGTCACGACGAGGCGTGTAAAGTGGCTCACGGTGCAAAGGAATATCATCTGGGAAGTTCCAAACGATACAACGTGCTTTAGCGTTACCGTAAGGCATACAACCATGCTTAATAGCCACACGCTGAATACCACCAGATACGTCAGTCTTCCAGTTCTTACCGTCAGCAGCCGCTTTCTCTTCAGCTGTTAGGTCATCCCACCAGCCAAGTTGCTTAAGCATGTCTGCAGTAAACTCTGGGTAACCATCTTGGATTTCACTACCCTTAGAGTAAGAACCTTCAGCAAGAATGTTGTTACCGTTGTGCTCAACACCGTAACGTGCACGGAAATTACCACCACCGTTAATCACTTCACGACCTGTGCGGTAAAGGATTTGAGAACCAGGATGCTTCATCTCTGGTGTACCCCAACATGGCCAAGGTAGACCGTAAGTCTCGCCTTTAGCTGGGCCACCTGGTGCTTCTAGAGAGTTGATATCGAAAGTACCCCAGTTTTCCTGGTGCATCTTCAAACGCTCTGGGCTCTGACCAGTGTAACCAATTGTCCACATGCCGCGGTTAAATTCGCGCGTCATATCTTCAATCAACGGCTCATCACCATTAACCTTAATATGCTTACAGAATTCTTTCTCGATGCCCCACTTCTTAGCGAGCTTGTACATGATCACGTGATCAGGCTTAGACTCGAACAAAGGCTCGATAACCTGTGAGCGCCACTGTAGTGAGCGGTTAGAGGCTGAGATAGAACCGTAAGTTTCAAACTGAGTAGCAGCAGGAAGCAGATACACACCATCAGTACGGTTGTGCATTACACCCGCCATTGTTGGGTATGGATCGACAACAACCACTGTGTCCATCTTGTTCAGTGCTTCACGTACGTCACGACCACGGGTTTCAGTGTTAACTGATTGTCCCCAGAAGAAGGCCATACGAATATTATCTTTCTGAGCAATCTTAGACTTATCTTCAAGTACACCATCATGCCAGCGAGAACATGGGATACCTGTAGAGTTCATTGGCACTTGGCCTAGGTGCTCTTGTTGGTCGAAGCGGTTCTTAACCCACTCGTAATCAAGATCCCAAACATTACACCAGTGCTTCCAAGAACCAGTCTTAAGACCGTAGTAACCAGGTAGTGTATCGAACAGCAGACCGAAATCGGTTGCGCCCTGTACGTTATCGTGGCCACGGAAGATGTTAGTACCGCCACCAGACACACCCATGTTACCTAGGGCAAGCTGAAGGATACAGTAAGCACGCGTGTTAGCGTTACCTACGTGATGCTGAGTACCACCCATACACCAAACAACAGTACCAGGCTTAGTTTCTGCAAGTAGCTTAGCTACGCGACGCATCTGATCTTCAGGTACACCAGCAACAAGTTCAACTTCAGCAGGATTCCACTTAGCGACCTCTTCACGGATTCTCTCCATGCCGTATACACGTTGGTCAATGAAAGTTTGATCTTCCCACTTGTTTTCGAAGATGTGCCACAACAGACCATAGATATATGGAATATCTGTACCAGGGCGGATATGCACGAACTCATCAGACTTAGCTGCAGTTCGGGTGAATCTTGGGTCAACAACGATGATTTTCGCACCGCGTTCTTTACCTTCAAGTACATGCTGCATCGCAACAGGGTGAGCTTCACATGGGTTAGACCCAATGAACATCATCGCCTTAGAGTTACGCATATCGTTGAAAGAGTTAGTTTGCGCACCGTAGCCCCAAGTGTTTGCAACACCGGCTACCGTGGTAGAGTGACAAATACGCGCTGAGTGATCGACATTGTTGGTGCCCCACATAGCTGCGAATTTACGGTACATGTAAGCTTGCTCGTTAGAGAACTTAGCACTACCCATAAAGAATACTGAATCAGGACCTGATTCCTTGCGAATATCAAGCGCCTTTGAACCTACTTCTTCAATCGCTTGATCCCAAGAGATCTTCTTCCACTTTCCGCCTTCCAGCTTCATTGGGTATTTTAGACGCTTCTCACCATGACCATGTTCACGTAGTGAAGCACCTTTAGCACAGTGACCACCAGCGTTGAAAGGATGATCGAACGCAGGCTCTTGACCTGTCCATACGCCATTTTGAACTTCAGCATAGATACCACAGCCCACAGAACAGTGAGAACAAATAGTACGCTTTACTTCAGTTGGTGCATCATGTGGCACCTCTTTCGCTTCAGCTTTACGCATCATACCTGCGCCAAGCATTGATGCCGCAGCAATACCACCAGTTGCAAGACCTGCAGACTGAAGGAACTGACGACGGTTTAGACCTAAGGCTGGCTTGCTAGCCGTTTCTGCCTGGCCTGTATTGCGAGTTAGTCGCATCACACACTCCTAATCTTATTGATTTAACAAACTTAATTACTAATCAGATCTAAAAGCTACAGTTACTTTCCACGCAATGATGCGTAATAACTGCGAACATGATCAGTCTCTTTATAACCATCGCCTTTCTCTGTAGTCGGTGCTACAGCTGGTGATGCCGCAAGAGCTTGTCCACTGACAGTCGCTACGGCGCCAGCCGCACTGCCCACTGCTAATGCTTTTAGCAGTTGACGACGACCCATGTCGGAAGCTTGCTTCTTCATAGTGTCTCCTAGTTTTCACTTGGTGTTGTAATGTGGGTCAATAACAGATGACCCGTCTATTTGGTGAGGGATACTCCCTCCGTTTTCATTATGCCAACCCAAGAAACAGGCTGGCATACATAATCAACCGGCTAGTTACGAGGCAAGCTCGCGGCCAGACGATTCAATCTTTGCACTTTCTTCTGTTTTAGCTTCAGCTTCATTTTTCTCAGACTCTGCCTGAGCGGCTTCAGAGCCTGGGCAGTTAACTGGGATATCAAGTTGTAGTTGCTCAAACTCATTGGCTTCAGCTTCAAAGAACGCTTTAGCAAGTTGTGCAACAGTTGCGTAGAAAGCAGCGCTTGGCGTAGCCGCTAAAGTGGTACAGAAACGGTCAATCCAACTGCCGATGTGGCGCTGGTAGAAACCTAGTTGACGGTACCCAGGAGCCTCAAGAATTAAGATCCCCATCACTTCACAAAGTGCAGCAACATGATCTTCAGGCTCTTTCACATTTTCTTCGCGTTCAAAGCCAAGTTGCATCAAGTCTTGACGCAGCATAGCCAGTGGCTTATCCATCAATGAACCAGTCATAAACCAACTTGCGTAAGGCATGATCTCACCGCTGCCTACACCGTAGAATATTTTGAAATATTCATCTTCTAACTGTTCACTACTAAACTGATTTGAGGCTAACTTAACCGCAGACCAAGCTTTGGTCATCTCGCTGTCGTCGCTAGCATCAAGTTCAAGATTGCCAAGAAATTGTAGCAACTCTGCACTTGGCTGACTGCGCAACAGCGCGGCCAATAGCTGATAGATGTCGGCTCTTAACTGATCGTTTTCTGATACTTCTCTTACTAATTCGGTCATGGCTTAACTCTTATCGCAGTTGCTTTTCAGGATCTTGAAGGATGTCTTCAAACATATCTTTCACACGGCAGTCACTACACATCTTTAAACGCTCTGTGTTAGCACTAAACGCGCTATGTCCACCGATCACATCTTGCATACGCTGCACCATGGATTTAGTGGCAAAAGGAGTTCCACAACGAATACACTCGAACGGCTCCTCCTCTTTCAAGGTTTTACAGGCTTGACGCTCGGCTTTATCGAAGTTCATTTGCGAAGTCAGGCTGATAGCATTTTCAGGACAGGCTTTTTCACATAAGCCACACTGCACACAGTCTTGCTCTACAAAATTAAGTGCAGGCTTGTCACCACCATCGGTAAGAGCTTGCGTTGGACAGGTTGAAACACAAGATAGACATAAGGTACAGCTATCTTTGTTGACGCTGACCTTGCCATAAGGAAGATTGCTTTGACTCAAACAGCTCTCAACTGAGGCCGCTTGCTCATTTAAGTGATCAATCGCTGCGTACAGTGTGCTGCGCTTAGTCGTTGCAGCAAACTCGCCCGGTACAATTACAGGCCAGCTTGAGCTTGCTTCAAGCAATGCACTCAAATCACCAATAGTTGATTCATCAATTAGCGAGATACGTTGTGGTTGACCCATCTCATCAAGAATGTCGTTAGCTAACTTAAGGTCGCCTTCAAGCATCTGAGTGAGCGTTGGTGCTGTCGCGGCAGTATTCAAAACAAGAACCTGACACGCTCCCCATGCTAGAGATGACATCCAGTGATCCATGCTCGCAACAGTGATCTCTTCAAGCGCAACCGGAATCACTGAGCCTGGAAGCTCATTTGTGATGAGTGCAGCACCATTCGCTTCATCATGGAACAGTATGACTGGAGCAACTTGTGCTTTTTCACTATAGCGAGTGACTAGCTTATGCAGGTATGAGTGTAACGCTTGAGGCGTCGGAAGATCGTAGCTGATAGCACCAGTAGGACATGCATTGGTACAACTACCTGCACCATGACAAAGATAAGGGTCTATCTCGATCATCTTATCAATGCTCTGAATCGCATCTGCAGGACAGAAGTTCAAGCAACGATTACAACCATCGATACCATTACGGGTATGGGCACAAAGCTCACTATTCACCTTAACGTATCTAGGCTTATCAAACTGACCGATAAGGTCTGGCAACTGATTGATAGCATCATCAAGCTTTGCTGTATCTTGGCCGACATAGAAGTAGCCAGGAGGAAGCATCTCAAGATTAACACACGGTGATTGACTCAAATCTAAGATAAGGTCGAAATGCGCTTTGCGAATAGCCACTAAGCTTAAATCAATGACTGCTGTATCTGTCTCAGAGCCTGAATCGACTTTAACCTGGAACTGACCTAGGAAGCCTTTAATCTCGACAAGCTTGTTATAGAAGCTTTCAACATCTTCAGCTGAAGTCATCACCTTCTCAAGATGGTCTTCATCTTGGCTGGTGATCGCCTCATTGGCTAATATCGCTACCTTGCCCATATTGGCGAGTCTAGCTGCCGCAAGACGAGCCAGATCTTCTGGCCCAATCACAAGGACGTTGCCCTCAGTGGTGTAGCTAACTGTTGGCGGGATCAGGTTCTGAAGAACTTGAGTGTTCGCCAACACCTGCTGTCGAACTCCTTGAAGTTCAACTTGGGTATCATTATTCAAATTTATGCTCACGTTGCGTTCCTGAACAGTTTGGCTGTTGCCATCGACTTGGTCACTATCTCTTTACGCCTCAAGATATCTATGCAGATATACTCGATTCCGGCTAGTGATCTCTTTCAATTTGCTGGCTTCATCAGGGCCAACTTAATTGCCGATTACTGCTTAACTTTTCTAGCTTTTGCTAAATAAGGTAGCAATTCACATACCAATTCTGTGGTTATTAAACTTATTTAAAATGACTTCAAACAACCGCGTCTTTTGTATCACTATTAGAATCTGGTGCATTTTGGGACAAGTCATCACTCTTGATGTCCAAAATGTCCTCAGCAGCTTCACTGTCTAAATTGGGTTCATTGCTATTTGAGGCGACAGCATTGTCAGCTGTATTTTCGCCGGTAGCACCATCTGTATGACCCTCAACCTCTTGAGCAAGCTCCAGCTCTTCAGCTTCAACTTCCTCCTCTTTCTTGGTCACGTGGCGGAAGACTTTTTTAGCTATCTCAGCGGACTGCTCAGCACTCAATTTAGGCTGATTACTGTAATCCAGCGCATACTCAAGCAAGCCATCAATCTCATTGTATTGCGGCTGCTTCCATAGCGCCTTCAAAGCAGCTGCTTTAGCCGTTGGGTCGACATTAGCGCCCATAAAGCTGGCGAAGCTACCACCGACCTCAATTTTATCTGGGTCAGGAAGGTCATCTGCGGTGAGAACTTGATTCTCGTCTTGAAGCTCTTGAGCTGGTGTTTGCTGATTTTCGGTCTCAGCTAGCTCAACCGAACTCTCAAGGTTTTGGCTATCAGCTTCTTCGGCCAGTCTTTCATCTTCGACCTCTTGGCGTCGCTGATTCCAACGAGAGAAAAATCCACTTGGTTTATCGCTCATTAGCGTCTCTGCTCAAAATTATGGTTAGCACTTGGACCTTCATTCTTACGGCGATTAACATGCTTACGACGATGCGCACATATCTCAACTTCACCATGACGAGTAATAAAGGCTTCGATCCAGCAAGCAACAGCTTGTGGCATAGGTAGATTTAATACTGGCGTATCGCCTTCGAGACAGCCTGCTGCGACATTTTGATCGGCAGATATTCTCGCCGGTACCCAAGTACCATCTTCAAGTTCATCGCACACTATGTACAACATGGCGTTGTCCATATCTAAATTCAGACGGTAACTCGCTCGCTCATCTTTATGTAGTTCAAGTAGAACAACATTTGAATTCTCAGGGGCTTCATGACTCGCGGGTAATATTTGATCTAGCTCCCAGCTTACAGAAGTCCAGCGCCCAACGAGCTTTTCGATTCTCTTAAGAGAAACGTGCATGGGCCATTCGCTTTCGGTATGTTGCATTCAGTTTCCACCTTACTTGTAGCCAACTTATCGCGATCAATAACAAGCTGGCTAAATTACGAGTACTGCAGCAACCTAAGCATCAATACCCGTCCGATACCTATAAGCAAGCAATATGCGTGCCAGCAAAATTATAAAAGAAAATTGCGCTGGATCATTAATTCCATACTAAGAGTAGGACAATTTGTCCTGTGTGCCATTTTGAGTAGGACATAATAGGGCGCTTTAACTCCCCCCGATGCGAGAGATCACGCATTCCCCCTACTCTTCAACACCTAGGTACAATAATTGCTAAGCTATATCCGATATTTTTTACAGTGAGTCTATAACCTTGAGCAATCACAACCACAGCTTGATAAGAACAGCGACTGAAGTGCCATTAACCATCGCAGTAAAGGCCATCGATCAAAATGGTGAGCAGGTCGATAAACATATTGCCTGTGAGCGTCCTTTAACGGTTTATCTCAACTGGCAACCCATTGTGACGCTAATGACACTCGGGGCTAGAGCAGAGGCACTATCGCTAGGTTATTTGAAAAACCAAGGGTTTATTTCAGATCTAGACAAACTTGAATCAGTCATTGTCGACTGGGAAGTTAGCTCAGCCGCTATTATCACTAAAGAGAGCACTGCTGACTTAGATGAAAAGCTATCTGAGAAGACTGTGACCTCAGGCTGCGGTCAAGGCACTGTGTATGGTGGCTTTATGGATGGCCTCGATGAGATCAATCTACCCAGCCCGCAGATAAAGCAGAGCATGCTTTACGCCCTGCTAAAGAACATTAGTGAATATAACGAAACCTACAAAAATGCAGGTGCTGTACATGGTTGTGGCCTATGTAAAGAAGATGAGATCGTCGATTTTGTCGAAGATGTTGGTCGTCATAATGCTGTAGACACACTGGCTGGAGAGATGTGGTTAAAAGAGACCATAGGTGAAGATAAACTCTTCTACACCACAGGTCGTTTAACCTCTGAGATGGTGATTAAGGTCGCCAAGATGGGCATTCCTGTCGTCCTCTCCCGCAGTGGCGCGACCCAGATGGGCTTAGAGCTCGCTCAAAAGCTAGGTATTACCATGATAGCTAGAGCTAAGGGCAAGCACTTCCTTATCTATAATGGTGCCGAAAATATCGAATTCGACGCAGTCCCACCTAAGCGTCCAACAAAAACATAATGAATAAACCAGCAAGTGAAGAGAGACACTTTCTCTTGTGCAATGAGCAATGGAAACAGCAATGACAGAGCCGAGTAAACTCGTCTATATGAGCGCCAAACAGGTCGCTGAATACTTAGATCTTAATGAAAAAAAGGTCTACGCAATGGCGAACGACCGCATACTACCTGCGACTAAGGTGACTGGTAAGTGGCTATTTCCTAAAATTTTAATCGACCGCTGGGTAATGGACTCATGCCATAGCGGCATGCTCTCTGATCGTATGCATATCACAGGCAGCGATGATCCTCTGCTGTCTATGTTGGTATCTCGTCTAATGACCCAAATAGGCAAGAGCGACCTGATTAGCTACAGTTCAACAGGCTCACGATTAGGACTCGACCTCCTTTCACGAGGCTATGCTGATGTCTGTACCTTACATTGGGGCAGTGTAGAGGAGCGAAATATTCGTCATCCGGCGCTATTGAAGGGTTACCCTAACCATCAACAGTGGGTGATGATCCACGGCTATACTCGTAATCAAGGTCTAATGATGCGCCAAGACATGCATCAACGCTGCCAAGAAGAGGACAAGATTGTCTCACTTCCATGGCGATGGGTCGACAGACAAGCGGGAGCAGGCAGCCAGCAACACCTAGAGCATTGGTTAATGAAACAGGGCGCCGCCCTTTCTCATCTTAACGCTAATGTCACCGCCTATAGTGAGCGCGAACTAGCAGGCTTTATCGCCCGCGGCGATGCTGACATAGGTTTCGGCTGTCAGTCAGTCGCCATGGAAAGTGGCCTAAGCTTCGTACCATTGATCACTGAGTCATTCGATTTTGTCATGCCCCAAGGGATCTACTTCAGACGCCAACTACAGCACCTGTTCGATATGATATCGAGTACTCAGACACGTCAATTGGCCTCTACTTTGGGCGGGTATGATCTGACGGATTGCGGCAAGTTACTCTGGAATCCCTCTTAGAAGGTTTGAGGGGCTAGGTGCGAGGCAGGTAGAGCTAAGACGACGCAGCGCTGATCGACGGCCTGCGGCCTATTCGGCGCTAACGCTATTTGGGATTTTGGGTTAACAATTGTTGAAGTAACTTTTTTGTATCTGGCGTTATTGATACTTAGCAAGTTTGATTGATAACCATAGCCTTATGGTTATCAATTGCTTGCAGCAGGCTCATGTGCAGATACTTCTGCGAGACGCCGTGAATACATCTGACTGCCATGGATGGCTGGAATGCTAAAAAGTGTAGGGAACACTTTTGGCCTTGTAGGCTCTTTGATGACAAAAAACTTCCATGTTTAAAAGCCAGTTCGGCATCCTTGCCTCTCGTTCGAAGAGCTTCACTAAGTGAAGCCTCACCTTGAAATCTAAGCTCGCAGCCCTATCTACACCCGATTATTAACCTCTTCGATTTGGCATCAATAATTTAAAGGCTAAATTCCATATTTTACATAGAACATTACAAGTACTTTTCAATGATAGGTGAGAGGTCTTCAACATTTGTGGCAATGTGATCAGGTTGAACAGTCCAAGTAGATGGATTTGCTCGACTATAGGCTGCGGCCACAGAGATAACTTTAGCCTGCCCACCGAGGGCTGACTCTAGATTTCGGGCAAACTGTGTATCAGCTTCATGATCGCCGATATACATCAATAGTTGGCTATTGGTGTGGCCGAATATGCTCTCTAGACATTGAATTCCACCATCAGCTTGAGGCTTTTGATTGCCGTTTGAGACGTCATCATAGCCCACAACGGCCTTAAATGGCTTGTTAATACCATGAAATTCAAGAACATTGCGGATATTTCTCTGCGAATTTTGTGAACATATCCCATGATGAATGTCAGAGAATCTGTCTATGATTTTGGTTATGCCATTAAAGAGGTTAACCTGTGTTTGATTCTTCTCTTGATGCTCCGCCCACATACTGCCAGCTTGAATCATCTCAGCATCGGACAAACCATAATATTCAACATATAGCTCTTGCCAGTTTCTAGCGGCATGATTTGCCTGATGATAAAGTTCTTCGCTATGCAGATATTTAGGCAAATTATCACCCGTTAAATGTGGTGCAACAATAGATAAAATTGTCTTGGTAATATCTATATTTTTAGGTACAGAATTAACCAACGTTCCATCATAATCCCACAATACTGCATCTAGCTTCATACTTTTATCCTATCAAAAATGATCTAAAATAAGTCATCCAAGTTGCAACGCTTGATGCACTGAATTGAGTTGAATTTATGCTAGCTAACAGATTTTAACAAGCCGTCGATACGGCTAGAATGATGAATAATACCCAATACATAATCAAATATTGATCTTACTCACTTTGTGAGGGAAGCAGTTTAAAATCAGTCAATAAATATATAGAGAATACATACTTGTGAGCCGCAGGCGCTATATCACAACATATAGATAAACTGATTTTCACTCCCAAATTCCGTTGCAGGAGTGAGAGGTAACGGCAGCAAAGCCGATGAGTGATTGCACCACTCATCTCAAGTTATTAGATAAAGTCTAACTGTGTTGCTCAAGCGAAGCTTGATTAGAGAATAGAGTGACATTTTCACTCAACAAAACATCAGCAACCTGTGAGGTCTTCTTCCAGCGTGTAGGTGGTATCTGAACCACCCGTTCCTGTTGGCTCGATATAGCGGACATGGCAATTGGTGGTTTCATCATCCAAGAAATAACCAAAGCGCACATTTGATGAGCCAACTAATACATTTGGTGTGCAAGAGCCGCTACCGAAGCAGAAATCGACCTCTTCGCCCACTTCAAGCATTTCACGTAAGCCACCGCCACCATTTTCACCGAAGGCCTCTGGGTAACCGAGCTTCATCTCAATATCTTCACCGTTGTAATCGATAACGCTTCGATCATCTTTTTCGACACCATCTATGGCTGCCCGCGAATGTGCCAAGTCTAGTGAAGACTTAATCGCCCCTTTTATGCCTTGAACCGTTGAGATTTTTGCATCTGATTGCAGATTGATAAACTTAGGAGCTGCAGTGACAGCCAAAATACCCAATATAATAATCACAATGACGAGCTCAATTAAGGTAAAGCCTTTTTGCTTCAAGCTATTATGATTACCCGTTACATTTATACCTAACTGCATTATAAGATCCTTTTAAACAACATTGGGTTGCACTACTTAACTTGGCTATCTTAAATAGAATTGATATTCAAAGCCAATGTAATCACAGAAGTGTTTGTATAATCCTCGCCGGACAGGCGTTAGACAAGATTGAAGCAACGAACTTCAACAAGCTAGCCAATATCATTGATGGGATTACATTAAATTTTTTAAAAATAATTAAGACGTTATTCGCTAGCGCTATATACATTGGGTTGCCAAACCTGCATGAGCACCTCTGGGTTAGGTACAGGTTTGAAGCCAAACTGGGCATACAGTCCATGGGCATCGCGGGTGGCAAGTACCATGCGCCTGAGGCCTTGCAGATCTGGGTGGTCTACAATCGCATTCATCAGCAACTTGCTTAAACCGCGGCCACGGTACTCATCGACAATAAACACATCCGCTAGATAAGCATAGGTGGCTCTGTCGGTGATCATACGACCGAAGCCAACCTGTTTATCGCCATCTTGAACATCAGTAAATACACCGAAGCAAAGTGAGTGATTGAGCGCTTTCTGCAACACAGTTTTAGGTATTCCCTTCGCCCAATAACTTTCAGAGATAACAGCATGAATAATATCGATATCCATCTCAACTAAATCAGTACTAATCCTATATCCCTGCATTATCTCTCCCTTTAAACCTTCGCCTAACAACCCACTTAACCTCGACTCTTAGCTACGATATTTAGCCCATAAGTCTCTTTGTGCTGGCGTCAAGAAACTCCAAGCCAACACCCGAGTGAGCTTATTACCCTGAGCCATATCTATGGTCTTCACTGTAACCGCTCCCACTTTTTCAAGTGCTGCATAACTCGATTTAAGGTTTTCTTTTTTCGATACTAGACTCGTAAACCATAGGCATTGAGTCTTGAACTCACGACTTTCACTGATCATGTTCAATAGAAACTGCTTCTCGCCGCCATCGCACCACAGCTCAGCTTTTTGACCACCAAAATTTAACTCTGCAGCCTTTAGCTTCTCCTTGCTTAAGTCAACATTAGAAGCATGTCCTTTCGCGGCTCTATTAGCCGCTAAGTTTTGCACTTTACGTTGGCTGCCCTCTGCAGCTTCGGCAAGTGAAGAGTGAAACGGTGGATTACACAGAGTCACATCAAACCGTTCATCCGCAGAGATAACCCCAGAGAAGACTTTTTGATGATCGGTTTGTAGGCGAGTTTCTATTTTCCCTTGCAAACATCTATTGTGATTAATGATGTTTGCCGCATTTTTAATGGAGAGAGGGTCGACATCACTGGCAACACATCGCCATCCACAGGCTTGGCTAGCTAAGATGGGATAGATGAGGTTAGCACCTGTACCAATATCAAGCGCATTAATCTTCATACGTTTCGTTGAAGATCTACTATTTTTCCCACTATTTTTTAATGACTTAGATTCAGCATGGACATTTTGTCCACTTTGTTCAAGTGCCAATTCATCTTCAAGCGCTAACTCACCACGAAGAAGATCTTCAAGATAGTGAATGTAATCGACACGCCCAGGGATAGGTGGACATAAAAATCCCTGCGGAATATCCCAAAACTCTATTTGATAATCAGACTTAAGCAAGGCGAAGTTAAGTGCCTTAACCGCCTGAGGATCAGCAAAATCTATAGACAGTTTGCCATAAGGATTTGGCCTGACAAACGGCGTTAACACTGGGCAAGCTTGAGTTAGCTTATCAAAGTCATAGCCATCTCTATGTAAGTTTCTCTGATGTAACCCTTTGCCCTTTGAGTCGACCGTAGTCGCTGAATATTTGGCTGGTTTATTCGGCTTTTTAGCAGGTTTCTGCGAACGACGCTGTGCAGCAGGTTTAGATGGCTTTTTTTGAGCGGCTTTAGTCATAGGGGGTTCTTATGCCGTCAGTCGAATCACTCACGGCGGTATTATTTAGTTAGTCGTATAAATATTTGGTAAAGAGTAGGTTGACCACTAATGGCTTACCCGTTTCTTGCTCAATAAGCCTATTCACTGTGTCATAACACTCACGGCGTATCTCTTCTCGACCAGTGAGAGATTTTACTTTATCTGAAGTCTGGCTCCCCATAATCTCTAATATCGCTGCACGTAACAGGGGATCATGATGTTCTATATCAATAAGGTCTTCAGGATCTTTGACCATGAGCTCGATACCTATACGTACAAAGCCTAACTTTTTGCCGGTGGAGATATAGTTAGTAATCAGATCAGGTTCAAATCCATAATAGGCATAGTTATCCACTATCTCCTCTTTTTCTGGCTCCTCATCTTCTGCGTAACTCGCCGTGCTAAAGACGCCCATAATTAAAATGAGCAGCAGTGACGCAAACCTTTTCAGGTAGAGTGATTTCATATCGAACCTTTTCATATTGAACTGTATCTCCTTGATGCCCACTAATCTTTCTGACTATCGTTTTATGACATGGTAGACTGCACCAGTTTGCAAGCCAGTATTGTACCGAGAATTAGATGAGTGTGACTAGGTTAAGCTTCCCCTATGGTGAATCAATTCAATGGTTTTCACCAGATAAAATCGCCGAACTGCCCCAATCCCCATTAACAGAATGGTTGCTTTCTACAGGAAGTTTAACTCAAAAGTTGCAATCTCACTGTGCCCATTTTGAGGTAAAAATCTTAGGTGAAGGTAATTTGACCCCATTTAGTGGCGAATTTCCTACTCAGCAGCAAGCTTGGGTACGAGAAGTTCTACTCTGTTTAGATGGTACACCTTGGATATTTGCTCGCACATTGATTTCAGGCCCATTACTGGCAAAAAAAGATAAAGATTTTCTCACTTTAGGCACTCGGCCGCTCGGTGAGTTGCTATTTTCAACGGATGACTTTACTCCAGGGAAAATAGAAGTTGCTCATTTCACCCCATGCGAAAAACTGGCCGAGTTAACCAGCTCGCTTAATCAGCCTGTCAGTCAAGAGCTCTGGGGCAGGCGTCGATACTTCTCCTTTGAAGGTGAAGATTTGATAGTCAGCGAAACCTTTCTTCCCGCAGCTCGCCAGTTCATTGAACAGTTGTAAATCAGTTTAAATACTCAACAATAAAAAACGCCCCTCAGGGCGTTTTTTATTGTCAGTGCAAAACAGATGCAATTAACGACGCGCTCTTCTTAGTCCAACAAGCGCTAATAAAGAGAGTGTTATCCAACCTAAACTACCGCCACCTGAACCACCTGATGACGGTGTGACCACTGGTGTTGTAACCACTGCCGCAGTGACAGTAATCGAGCTGCTTCTACTACTCTCCATGCCAAGGCTGTCTGTCACTGTCATCATCACAGTATAGCTACCAGCTGAAGCATAAGTATGAGTAGGCGACTGAGCGGTACTTGTCTGTCCGTCACCGAAATTCCACAAATAGCTCATCGCACCTTCACCACCAGTTGTGGTATCGGTAAAAGTGACACTCAAATCACTCGTCACAAAGGTAAAGCCAGCAATTGGCGCTACAGGTAGAGAAACGGTCACCGCTTGCATGCTCTCAACGCTCGCACCTTGTCCATCAGTCACAGTCAAAGTCACTAAGTAGCTGCCAGAGTCTGCATAGGTGTATACTGGCATCTCTTCTGCACTTGTTGCACTTGAGTCACCAAAGTTCCATAGGTAGGTGTAATTGCCATCTCCCCCCTCAACAGATGCTGTGAATGTCACTGTTCCAGGCACTTCCTGAGTCATAGTAAAGCTTGATGACAAGTCAGAACTTGGCGGCGGTGGAGGCGTTACACCATTATAGTTAAACCTAACTGTCGCCGTTGACGAGTCAGCGCTCTGTGCTGTGACCTCCATGGTCAAACCTATCTGAGGCAAAATGATGCCAGATTGAGGCTTAGTTGGCGCACTATAATCTAAGCTGTCATCGAATAGTGAGACTGAACTCAGGTGATCATCCTCAAAGTAGCTCGATTGATTAAACATGCTAAAGGTCGCATCACGGATCTGAGTGCTAGTACCATAGTTACCAATCAAGTTTTGGTCGGCATCGATAACGCCGATTAAACCAGAACCAGGATGTGTGCTCGAGTTATTATCGGCATAGCTAAAGTCCTCTAACCAAAGCAATACACCAGGCTCATAGGAGTGACTATCTAGCCCTGCATCTACACCATTGTGGCTTCTAAGCTGCACGATGTAACGGCGATCAGCGCCTGGACGCTCACTGTCGATACGTGAGAAGCCTGCCAAGGTCATGGTATTTTCAGTCTCAGCATCATCACTATAAATCACGCTAGTGCCATCGGTTATCTGCAAGTTATCGAACACAAAACCATAGTCACCAACAGCAGGATCAGTAATATACACGATACTTATCTGAGTATTCGCCCTTCCCGCGTAAGCACTTAAATCATATTCCAAATCAACCCAATTATTCGCGCCCTCTGCGCCATTGATATCACCTGAGTTACCAGTGATGATGTCCCGAGCAGCATTGGTAGTGTTACTTGCCTTAGTATGGTTACCCGCAATAACAACACCATCAACCATCAACTGAGCGTAATCGTAATCTAACTCAATATTCCAATGCGCCTTCATGGTTAAGGTTAACTGAGCTGCGCTTGGCAGATCTATCTCAAATGACAGCGCATTATTGATCAAATGACCTTGGCCAGAATAATACTGATAACTACCAGCATAGGGCTGCTTAAACGGGATAGTTGCTGAAGGCAGCGGAATAGATAGCTGGTTAACCAGTGAATGATTAACCGCTTCGTTCAACTGAACATCAAGACCACTAGCGCCGATGCTACTCAGTAACACCTCCTGCTCATTGCTCCAACGTCCCTTGTACCTATCTTGCAGGTAAGTACGTGCATAAGGGCTAAAACCTGTCGGTACCGTCCCCGCAATAGCACCTGTCCAGCTGCCGCCAGACATCACAGACCATGAGCCAACGGGTGAACCATCGCCTGAATTGGTGGTGTCATACTCGTCAGGTAACCCGAGGTCATGACCAAACTCATGGACCACTACGCCAGCAGCGGCATCAATTGGCTGCACCGTATAACCAAATACTTTTTTGCCCGTGCCGGGAATGGTATAACCAGGCGTATTTCCAGTATAAACGAAAAATCTATGTGACCAGATAGCATCATCAGCAAGTACACCACCACCCGCCTCTTCGCCGATACTTGAGTGAAACAGCATCACGTGATCGATATTGCCGTCAGGCTCATCAAAGTTGCCGTCACCATCAATATCGAAAGGATCTTCAACATCGTAACTGGCAAGCTCTTCAGCTGTCATGCCAGCAACGGCCATAGTTACCGCTTCTTTAACCAGATCGGGAACGGCTTTGTCATCGTCATTACTATCTGGATCGTTACCGCCATAAAAAGCGGCGTTATTAGCTGCAGTAAACCAGCCTTTTACATCCCCAGTAAAGAAGAAACGCTCACCCGACTCAGCTTGGTAATATTGATACCCAGTCATTAGGTTTTGCCCCTGAGGACCGGCAAAACCTGTAGTTGAAAACATCAGGTCTTTATAATGTTCAACGGGATAGCTTGGGTAGTACATAGGCGTATCACTGGCGGAGAGTCGATTATTATCAAACGGCAGATCGGGAAAATCGATCAATACCCCCAGCACTTTAACGGTTTTAGAGATATCGGCATCGGCGAGTATACCGACAGATCTGTCCATCTTAGAGATAGAGTTACGCTGTAACGCCTTACTCTGGGCTACAGACTTAAGTCTGCTTTTTTCAAATTGTGCTTCTAAAAGGCGGCCTTTGCTTTGAAAAGTCGTCGCTCTATGGGTGAAGCGATCAACCGCAGCACGCTTATCATCCTCTGATGCTGATGCTGAAATCTCACCTCGTTTAATCAACCAATACAAGATCTGCTCTTTATTGATCACCCCTGCATCGGCTAAGGTGCCAATATCTGCTGATACGCTATCTGTTGCCTCTAAAGGCTTAGCGATAACGCTTGATGACGCAACAACACCTAACAGCAGAGATAATGACATGCTGAGTATTGAACGCGGAGAGATACTATTGCCACTCTTCATGTTAATGAGTTCCTTCTGACTTCTTCTACTTAAATATCTGTTGTTTGTTACGGATAAACTAAGCCCTGCGGCATTCAAGTTCATCAATCTGGCTTTAAGTTTAGACCTATCCCAACGGGGAGGCATAAAACTACAACGAGGTTTACGCTAACGAGCTAAAGGGCTACCTCAGCTAACTGATATAACCCGAAAGAGTACAAAGCAGATAAGTAGAGTAAGCTCTACAACGCCCGAGCACTCAATTGAAAAGGTAAACACGCTAAATGCCCGAAAACAACATGAACAGAACAAAACAGTAACAGTTGTTTCAGTTGAATGACAATAAAAAAGTATGATTTACAGAGTTAAACACTGTGATAAACGCTAAGCCTCAGAAAACTATTAGATTTATCAATCTATATAGCCTAAACAATGACTTAGCCGTACCGATATTCACTAAAAAATCATTTTTAAAGACTATTTATTCAACCAATCTTGGTAGATCAACAACAACACAGAGGCTGACCAACTGAAGTTAGTACAATGTAAGCCATCGCCAGTGAGTGGATCGTAGTTTTCTCTAATTGGCGACTGACCAAGAATACCTTCTCCCTGCTCTACCAATCTTGTCGCTAAGGTTTTGGCCTCAGAATGATAACCGTATCGCTGTAAACCAAGTAAACCAAAGAGCGCTTGGTCAAGCCAAACAGGTCCTCGCCAATATTGGGTTGCTGCAAAATTAGGGCTATCTGCACTCACCGTAGGAAAAGGGATTTTAGTAGAAAACTGTTGTGGTTTAAGGTGCTTATCAACCATCACCTTCGCCTGCTCTTTTGTTGCAACCCCCGCCCAAAGTGGCAACCAGCCTTCAACACCTTTACCTGATTCGGTCATCAAAAAGCTGTCTGTCGCATTAAACCTGAGGTCATAGAAAAAACCAGTTTGTAGATCAAACATTTCACTGCGGATCTGCTTCTTTAACTCAATTGCAGCTGAAGACCAGGTCTTGGCCTCATCATTACGGTCAAGCAACGCAGCCATATCGGCTAAAATCTCTTTTTCGGCAAAAAGGTAAGCATTGAGATCTACTGACTCTTGGGACAGTGAATAACCAATCAGCTCCCCCTTATCATTGAAGTTCTCTAATACCTGTACACTGACGTCATCATCGAACCTAGGGGCATTGTCCATACCCGACTCCCAAGCAGCTGCTTCTATGATGGCAGCCCTATCTAATTTTCCCTCTTTAATATGTGCAGGGTGCACATTGGCACCATATTCAGCTAAGCCATTGCGATTATGATCTCGATTGCGATACCACCACTGATGATAGCTAACCAGTTTAGGGTACATCTGGGCAACGAAGGCCAGGTCTTTGCTCTGTTGATAGATCTCCCATACCGCCCAAGCAGCCAATGGTGGTTTGCCGTTGCGCTCATTCCAATTACCTCCCTCTCCACCTCGGGCAGGATCTTGGTTATAGAAAATAGCATCGGGAAGGTTACCGGCATCTTGAGGGCGAATAATATCCTCGGCGGTAAACTGATAATCAAACATTGCCAGCACATTCGATTTAGCGAGCTCAACATCAAAATGAGACAAAGCAACAGCCTGCTTCCAACTGTCCCAAGCCCAGACGCCATTAAACCATTTGTAAGTAATCGACGGTGTCACTGCATTGTGCTTCAGGGCGCCAGCTGGACTACGCCAATTATGGATGAGTGTCACCATACTCTTGGCGGCAAGTTGACGAAACTCACTCTCCCCTTGTTGAATACCGCTATTGAGCCTTTGCTCCCATCTCTGACGGTTGTCATCCAAGGATGCCTGGGATTGTAGCCAGTTTATCTCACCACTAGCTTGTCGCTCATCCTGAGTGTGAAAGTATCTCTGCGCCGTTAATAGCTCAACTGACTGGCCAACCTTGAGCTCAATCGCTGCGCTTTTAGCGCTATAGCTATTATCCTTGTTAACCGTTATCTCCACCTTAGGTCCAAACCACAGCTCAAAGCTCGCGTCAGCTAGCTGTATGTTCCAGGTATCCATAACTGGGTTCAACGTCCAAGCAATACCAGTTTGCCACTGCTGAACTTGCTTTATAAGTTGGTAGTCCTCCAGCTTAAGGTGAGATTGAAATGGCTGACCAGACCAAACGAGTTGCCAGCGCTGCGCCTTGTTGGATAGATTGGTCAGCGTAGTGGTCACCACTGAAGTGCGGTTATCGCTAAACCCTAAGCTCAATGAGACTGTAACGTCTGCCCAGGTATACTCTTGATACAGGCCATCAGGTCGACTGTAAATTTTATGCCGCTGAGCCGTTGAAAAATCTCGCTCTAGGCCAGTTTCAGCCTCTTTCAGTACTAATCTCTGTATGCTGTCACTCAGGTGTAAGCTGTACTCTTGAGCAATAAAAAGTGGCCCAGTAAAGCTACCATAATATTCCTCACTATCGGGTAGGTGGAACCCATGCCAAGCACCTTGATCAACATAGGTCGCAGCAATACTAAGATTGCCCTTGTTATCACGCTCCTCCATGGAAACTGGCGTCCCTTGATAGGGCAAAAGATCATGATATAAAGGAGAATCTATAGCCGATAGGCCCGCGACGCACACTAGAAGACAAGAAAGCATAAAAATACCTATCCCTGATAAAAATAGAACCGTTCATCCAACGATAAGGTGTGATAAACAATTGAATACAATATCCAAGAGTATGCTGGTAAGTGAATTTTGATGCAAGCCGATCGACTAAGGTTAGGCTGCCCTGCTGTAGAACAGGCTTCAGTTAAGATAAGGCTAACAAACAAGCTCAGCCGCAAAATATTAATACAGTCATCCCGGCGATGCTGTTAGCCGGGAACCAGCTTTTTAAATCAAAACCCTTCTACCGAATGAAAAACTAGATTCTGAAACAAGTTCAGAATGACGATACGATTGAACTAAGGTTTAGCGCATAGATTACTGAGCAGCCTGCCCAAGATGAGCCATATAACTAGCGATTCCATCAAGGAACATCTGCACTGATATCATTACCAGTACCATGCCCATTAGACGCTCTACGGCAGTCAAACCCTTCTCGCCGAGAGCCTTAGTGAACACCTTGTAGAACATCAAGATAACAGCACTCGCTCCCCACGCTGCTAGTAAGGCTACCGTCCAATCCATCATTCGACTGCTATCGGTGTGAGCCAGTAAAATAAGTGCAGCCAATACAGAAGGGCCAGCCATCAAAGGAATAGCCATAGGCACAATAAACGGCTCTTCACCCGCCGCTAAGCCAACGACACCACCAGGTTGAGGGAAAATCATACGGATTGCGATGAGGAATAAAATAATACCGCCCGCAATGCTGACAGACTCAGATTTTAAATTGAGGAAATTTAAGATCGCTTCACCAGCAAAGAGAAATAACAACATAATACCAAGCGCAAACAGTAACTCTCTTATCAGTACTCGGCGCCTTTTCTTAGGCTCAATATGTCTTAGGATTGACGCAAAAATTGGCAGATTACCGAGTGGATCCATGATAAGAAATAGCATTACTGCGGCTGAGAAGGTATCCATAGAGGTTTATTGCCTGGTGTTTTAACGCAAGGGTTTGTCTATATATTCTATAACCATTTGGAAACAAACAGATAGACAATTTCACACAAAAAGTCACAAGGTGAGGAGATTTATTCTCTGTTGTTGCAGTGCATCAGGCAAACTTCAACATAGATATTGCTTATAGGATGTGCAAAATGCGCTAAAAATTGAGAAATTATCACATTGGATGTAAATAATGCGACCTAACCTGCTTATTTTGCAGAAACTGGTATACTATCTCGTCGTTTTTCTTTGGTTCCAGCTTAACAAATCATGCTCTATCTCTTAGCCAGCTGTATCGCACTATTATTAGGTCCAATTTTCTATCGATTCTTTTCGACTGAGAACGGGCTACAAAAAGGCCTGGACGGATTTATATTCGTATCACTGGGCGGGCTTGTGCTGCTGCATATTTTACCTGAGCTACTTGAGCATGGTGGCTTTCTTGCCATCATCTTCGTCATCATAGGTATCTGGGGCCCCACGGCCAGCGAAAAGCTTTTTCACCGCTATTCCGAAGTAACCCACAACCTAACTCTCACCTTGGGCATAGCAGGCTTGCTACTGCACACCATCACAGATGGTGGAGCCATGGTATTGGCACAACAAGATGATACCTCGATATTGCTGGCGTTAGGCATCATATTACATCGACTACCTGTGGGCTTAGCCATCTGGTGGCTGGTGAAACCACAAGTAGGCAGTCGCTGGGCTATGGCCGTGTTAGCCGCCATGATGGTGCTGACAGGCGTAGGTTATTTTGCTGGGGAGCAGATGCTTACTCAGCTAAGCCTAGACAATACCGTCTATCTACAGGCTTTTGTCACAGGCTCTATTTTACATGTGGTATTACATCAACCCCATGATCATCACTCACCAGAACAGAGCAGTAGCCAGCATCCAGAAAAGCATGAATATCATGCAGGCATAGGCAGCTTACTGGGTATCGGCTTGCTATTTTTACTACTCATGTTTGATTCGGGCGGCCATGAACATCACCACCATGACCACAGCACAGAACAACTAGTAGATTGGGTGACCACCTTAGCGCCTGTACTACTACTTAGCTATGCAGTGGCCGGATTGAGGTTTAAGTTTGGTTTATCACCACAAAGCTCTCATTTAGGTAAGCGCTGGTTACAGCGGCTCGCGGGGCCTGAAGCTCTTATCATTACAGCATTATTGCTAGGGCCTCTCGTTGCCTTATTCCAAATCATTAGCTTGCTGGTTATCGGTGTCTTACTCAGCTATAGCCGAGTCGAACCTACGGATCCTCATCTGTCGATACCCGAGTCTCCGTTACGATTTGGTTTTGCTCATATCATAGACAGAAGCGCCCCTTGGATCATACTCAGCCTAGTGCTAGCGAATCTTATCGGTCATCCTTCTGTGCCACTAGAGAATCCGATCACTCAAGTTATCGTATTGATGGTGCTGTTTTTACCAATGCGATTCTGCAACTTAGGCGGCGCAGTCTTAGCTCTTTCTTTAGCTTATAGTGGCTGGAGTATGCCTGCGGTGATGTTAGCTCTAATTGCAGCCCCTATCTTCAACTTGGCGCAACTTAAGCTCATGACTTGGGTACAAAGAGCACTGGTTATTGGGTTAATCATTACCTGTTTAGCATTCACAGCTATGTTCCAACCACAATGGCATAGTGTACTGACTATCCCTGAGCCAATTAGTATAGTTTCGATAGTGATCTTAGCTGGGCTATTTGCCGCCAGCCTACTCCGCTTAGGCCCTCGCAAGTTTATGGCTCGCATCATGCTACTTAAAGATAAAGCCCATGCGCACAGTCACAGTCATGGCGAGCATAAACACTAAGACTGAAATTTTAAGTAAGCTATCAATCAAAGCAGCTCAAGCGCTAAGCAAGTCGCGAACTGCGAGCTTGTCATCCCGGCGATGCTTTTAGCCGGGATCTAGACTGTCGCCCACAAAGACTAGATTCTGAAACAAGTTCAGAATGACCTAGTGAGACCATTCATTGCCACTATGCTTTACTGTCTCTAGCTTTTTCTTGGCTTATCCTCGCATCTCGTAATTCACAGCCTTCTTCGCTCTTTCCTTGTCAAAAGCTGCAAATAAATGGCTTTCGAGCACAATCAGGTTTAAATTCAAACAAAGATTAGCTAACGCGAGTATCTATGTGCATTCTGTTTATTGCTTTAAACCAACATCCTAAGTATCCCTTAATCGTATGTGCTGATTCTGCAATAGATGAGTTTCATCATCTTCAACTAGATAAATTCCACTTCAACCAAAAATAGATTAACGTGTAATAACACTCCTCTAGAGTTGAGCCCTATGTGTATTCTGTTTATTGCTTTAAACCAACACCCTAAGTATCCGTTAATCGTATGTGCGAACCGCGATGAGTTTCATCACCGCCCCACCGAGCAAGCGCACTTCTGGCCACCAGAAAACGAATTACTGGCGGGTAGAGATCTCGAAGCTGGCGGCACTTGGTTAGGCATTAATAAACAGGGAGATTTTTCTGCGCTCACAAATATAAGGGATCCATTACAGCAACAAGATCAGATGCGGAGCAGAGGAGAGTTAGTATTAAAGGCACTTCATCCAGATAGCCCTCTCACTCCAACTTGGCTCAGTGAACATAGCGAACACTACAACCCCTTTAACCTTATTTTTGGTAATGCGCAGTCACTCTTTTGCTTTAACAGTAAAAAGCGACATACCACCCAGTTAACCAATGGTTTTCACTCCATCAGTAATGGTGCGATCGATGATATTTGGCCTAAGATGGCCCAAGGTGCGCAAGCGCTCAAAGCGTCAATCTCCCAATGCGATGAGCCAGATATAGATGCACTATTAGCGATAATGAAAGATGAAACCCGTGCTAAAGACTCTGAACTACCGCAGACGGGTATAGATTTGGAATGGGAAAGATTACTCTCCTCAATCTATATCAAACACCCAGAGTATGGCACTCGTTCAACGACAATTATTGTTCAAGACAGCCAACAAAACACACACTTTACTGAGATCCGATATGACGGCAAAGGACGTAATCTAGGGCAGCAAACATTCCGGGTAGCTAAAACGAATAATTAGGCTTCAAGTGCCGTATACAGAGAGGTGACACTTGAGTATGGGAGTAAAGAACAGATACTAATCTGATGTGTGATCGTGGGTAATCACCCAACGGTCATCAATTTTTTCAACAAGCAAGGTGAATACGCCATTGGGCTTGTCTTTAGGCCGCGTAAGCTGCCAGCGTCCAACGACAATAGCCGCATAGTTGCTCAACATCTTTGTTTCTTTAATGGTGAATTTTAGCTCACCTAACGTCGCCTTATCCGGATAATTCCGCTTATAAGCTGCGAGTGTTTCTTCCCAGCCGTAACGGAACTTGTTCCCCGATACGAAACGCATTTTCTCGTTGTTCCAATAACCTTGCATATAGGTATCAAGATCGCCACGATTCCATGCGGCCTCCTGCTCAGACAAAATTTGGGCAATCTCATCTGTTGGTACCGCATTGGCGCTGAATGCAAACACCATAAGCAGAGTTGTAAGTCCTTTTTTAAACATGGTGTTATCCACTTTTTCAATATAGGGTGTAATATTACTATAGTACCTTAATTAATGAACTATCGCCTTGATGAATATCATCATGACGAGGCTCTTCATGACATAGCATTGAGTATTTATGTTTCAATCTTTTTGTAAATTTATCTTAAAGCTTTCAGGCTGGAAAATTTCAGGCTCACTGCCCACTGAACACCAATTTCTTGCAATCGTCGGCCCACATACCAGTAACTGGGATTTCATCATTGGCGTATTAGCCCGTGGAGCCCTAGGGGCGAAGGTCAACTTTCTTGGTAAACACCAACTGTTTATACCGCCATGGGGCTGGTTTTTTAAAGCCATAGGTGGAACGCCTGTGGACAGAAGAAAAAGCAACAACTTAGTCGACGGTGTCGTGCATCTGTACCAAACCGATCCCAGCTTTTCGCTTGCTTTAGCCCCTGAAGGAACCCGAAGCCCAGTAAAACGCTGGAAGACAGGTTTTTACCATATTGCCAGTAAGGCTGGTGTTCCCATTGTTACCGTAGGGCTCAACTTCGGTAGCAAAACTGTCGTCATACCAAACGGGTTAGAAACCAGTGATGACATGGAATTCGATATGAAGCAGATTATTAGCTTTTACCGTTCCATTGAGGGGCGCCATCCCAAAGCGATCCCAGACTTTACTCGATAAGTTGTTACTGAGTGGCGCACAAGCATCAAATCTCGATAATTGGATATTGCATAAATAGCTTGTTCATTAAACAAGTGGCGGCTATAGTGCCGCCATTATTTAGCCTGTTAACAAGACTGCCATGAACTTTGATACCTGGTTACTCTACTTTTTTGCCGTCCTATTAATCGCAGTGTCGCCAGGCACCATGGCAGTGTTATCGATGAGCCATGGTATTCATTTTGGTAAAACTCGCTCTTTAGCAACCGCTTTCGGTAGCATCACCTCTGCGCTCATTTTGATGATGGCATCCGCTGCGGGTTTAGGTGCGCTTCTCAGTGCTACTGAATATGGCTTCACTATCTTGAAATATTGCGGCGCAGCTTACCTGATATTCCTCGGGATAAAGCTGCTACTCACCAAAGCCAGTGGACAGGGGCTGGATCTGCAGCATATTAAGAGTAAGGGCACCCCAAAGCAGATGTTCAAACAGGCTTTTCTAGTGGGAATAAGCAACCCTAAAGATCTACTCTTTTTTGGCGCTCTATTTCCGCAGTTTATCGATATTTCCGCCCCACAAGGCCCGCAACTGGCCATTCTTGCTGGCACATGGGCAGTGGTAGATTTCAGCTTTGTGATGATCTACGCCAGTATGGCTAGTGTGCTAGCACCCAGGTTGAAAACCAGCAATAAACTTCACTGGTTCGACAGAACCAGTGGCGGAGTGTTTGTCGCACTTGCTGCAATATTAGTCACACGAGAGAGCTAGAGTGAGCTTTAAACTCAAGACAGAGATAGCGAGCTGCGAGTGATGAAAGTGACGTTCACCCTTTTTCCCGTAGCTCGTAGCTCGAATCTAGGAACTAGCACCTTCCCTTAAACTCCGAATGTCTGAGCCTGTTGGCCCCTGAAATGCGCGTAAGCCAAACTCAGGCAATATGGCAAATACATGGTCGAATATGTCACCTTGGATATCTTCATAGATGGCCCAGCGCGTATCGTTAGTAAAGATATAGATCTCTATCGGCACTCCCTCTTTAGTCGAAGCCAACTGCCTTACGAGTAAGGTCATATCTTTATGAACCTTGTCATGGTTCGACACGAACTCCTTCAAATAAGCTCTAAACGTACCAATATTAGTTAAATGACGACTATTGACTGGCATATCCGCATCAGGTGTCTTTAGGTTAAAGTCGTTCAACTCTTCACTCTTACGCGTCATATACTCTTTCAAGCAGTTAACCTTAGATAAGCGTTGACGCTCCTCTTCAGTAAGAAAACGAATAGAGTGGATATCAATAAGTACCGAACGCTTAATTCGGCGACCTCCTGACTCAGACATACCACGCCAGTTTTTAAAGGCATCAGAAACTAGAGCGTAGGCAGGGATCATAGTAATTGTCTGATCCCAGTTACGTACTTTGACCGTGGTTAAAGAGACCTCTTCAACGGAGCCGTCAGCACCATACTTGTCCATCTGGATCCAGTCACCTGGGCTTACCATTCGGTTTGCCGCTAGCTGAATCCCAGCAACGAAGCCAAGAATCGTATCCCTGAAGACCAACATGACCAAACCGGTCATCACACCTAAACCACTTAGGAAGTAGACCGGTGATTGGTTAGCAATTATCGATATAGATACTATGATGGCAACAAAGAACAAAAACAGTTTAAACAGCTGCACAAAGCTCTTTATCGGCAGACGACGGCTGACTAAATTTACATCTGCAATCTCATTGGCCGCATCTAATGCGCTATACACGGCGCGAATTAACAGCACCAAGATAGTCACACTCAGCAGACGTTGAGTCATGCTACTCAGCAAAGCATGTTCGGTCAGCGCCAGCGGGATCAAGATACTCAACACCAATGTCGGGACTATGATGGCAAACTTCTCCAACACCTTATGCCCCATGAAAATATCATCCCAACTCACTTTTGAACGTTGGATAACAATATTCATCGCTCGCACTACGCCACGTTTCACGAACAGATAAACCAGCATAGCGATGACAATACTTGCAAAAACCATCACAGATGTTGAGACGCCATCAGATGGGGTCGTATTTATCCCCCAAGTCGATAGCCAATTTGAGATCTGTAGCCTAATTTCTTGATCCACTATTTTTAATCCTTACCAAGTACCAATATAAAAAAGCTTTGTTAAAAAATGACCAGCCAACCTAAAAACAAGATACAAACAATAAACAATATAAACACAAACGTCTCTTTTATAAGAATTTTTAGCGTCTCATATTGACTGTTGCTTAAAGTTTAACAACAATCCACCACTAAAGTCAGAAATTGGATGGGAAGATGACAAAATATTTATTCATGTTGGTACTTTTAGCCACAAGTTCACAGGCATTTGCCAATATTCCAACTGAAGATCCAAATCCTGGTTTTAAGCCTAAAATCGGATTAACTGCTGACTATGTTCCTGCAGCAATAGATATGTATGGTATTACCCTGTCCCCCTATCACTATGATCGTGATTATGCCCAATGGGGTTATTATATTGGTTATGCCAAAAGCAGCAAAGACGATATGGATGTCACTGAACCCGCTGAAGGATACACCCAAGACACCCTATGGCGCTTCGGCCTCAGTTATAGCTTAACCAGTAACTTTAGCATCTATGGTGGTGCCACTAGCTATAATAACGAATCTCACTACACCAGTAATATCGTCCCTTATATCGTCGATGGTGAGCCGGTTTGGGAAGAGGAAAAAGAGACAACTTGGGGTGGTGAAATAGGCGTAAGATATATGATGGATTTCGGCTTAATGCTGAGTACAGGCTATAACTCAGCCACTGAGACTGCAGTGTTCAGTATCGGCTGGGCAATGTAACCTTCGATAAATACCAGCCAAGCATATTGTAATGAATAAACAAGATAACGGCTCCTATGTGAGTCGTTCTCTCTTTTTACCCGCAGTGTAAATTACCCAGCTTTGCAGTAAGAAAGCGTGAGAATTAACCTATCTCATGTAAAACTATCTCACACATGTATAATTGATTGTTATCAACCCAAGCAATCTACTTCATTAGGTTAATTCTCATGCATAAACGTCTATCGTTATTAAGCTCCTTTACTCTACTGCTGCTCACTCTGCCCGGTTTAGCACTTGCAGCAACCGAAACATTAGCGACTGTTACCTTAGAAAATGGTGCCAAAGTGCGTCTCAATGACGACTTTACTTGGGAGTATGTGATCTTCGAAACCGCTCCTACGGATGCAGATAAAGCCGTTGAGGCGGATAAACCAACAGCCACAGCGATTGCAGCAGGGACATCAACGACTATCTCAGTTGCTAACAAAGCGTCCACACCAGCGACTACAGCAAGTAGCCAGTCAATGTCAGCTAGCGCTATCGCTCAGGCTGAATTACTCAAGTCGACAGCCAAGGCAGGTGTAAAAGTGAGCTTTGCTAACGCTCAGTGGGATGACGACGGTCGCCTTGGCCTGACCTTCGATTTATCCAGTACCAGCTCTGAGCACTACGTGTTAATAGAGATGGATGTCACCCTATACGATGACTCAGGCAGAAAACTTAAGACCGAAACGATCAAGGTATGGAAAGCGATATTTAGATCGGCAGAGACTTACTTACGTAAGGGCGAACACCGCCAAAGCAGAACCTTCTGGATAGAAGGCGTAGATGTTAACCAATGGTCAAAACAGTTATTAAGCCTCAAGATCGGCGAAATGGACTCTAGAATGTGATCTTAGAGAAGGAGCGAGCCTCTAGTAGAGGCTGCGCCTAGGAAGAGAATAAACAAAAAGCCGGCATAGATACGCCGGCTTTTGATGTTTCTAGGGCCTAGGAACTAGAACCTAGTAACTTTGTAAATTTACAAACTTGGTAAAACACCGGCTGGTAGGTAGCTATTAAAACTAGCTGTCAGTAGCAAGTCTGTAGAGGCTTCGATATCTGGGCCGAAGTAACGGTCCTTATCGTAATATGAAACCAACTCACGTAATTCCGCTTTCGCCTTAGCAACAGCAACACTAGGTTGCAAAGGAGCACGGAAATCTAAGCCCTGCGCCGCAGCAAGCAGCTCAATGGCTAATACGCCGCGAGTGTTTTCAGACATGTCACGTAGACGGCGCGCCGCGAAGGTCGCCATAGAGACGTGATCTTCCTGGTTTGCCGATGTTGGCAAGCTGTCTACCGACGCTGGATGTGCGTAGGTCTTGTTCTCAGATGCCAGTGCTGCAGCAGTTACCTGAGCAATCATAAAGCCTGAGTTAACACCGCCGTTATCTACCAAGAATGGAGGCAGTTTAGACAGGTTAGGATCGATAAGCAGTGCGATACGACGCTCAGCTATCGCGCCAAGCTCAGATAGTGCAATCGCTAAGTTATCAGCGGCCATAGCAACAGGCTCAGCATGGAAGTTACCACCAGAGATAATATCGCCAGTATCTTGGAACACGAGCGGGTTATCGGTCACACCATTGGCTTCGGTGCCCAGCACTTCTGCTGCATGACGGATCTGCGTTAAACACGCACCGAGTACCTGTGGCTGACAACGTAGTGAGTAAGGATCTTGAACCTTCTCGCAGTTAGCGTGATCTAAGCTAATTTCAGACTCTTCGCCCAATAGGTGACGGAACAGAGCAGCAGAATCAATCTGACCTTTCTGACCGCGAGCCGCATGAATACGTGGGTCAAACGGGCTTCGGCTACCCATAGCCGCTTCAACACTCATCGCACCAATCACAGAGCTCGCAGCGAATAGGTCTTCTGCATTAAACAGGCCTTCAAGTGCTAATGCCGTTGATGCCTGAGTACCGTTAAGCAGGGCTAAGCCCTCTTTAGCAGCAAGCTCGATAGGCTCAAGTCCTGCAATTTCAAGACCCTCTTTAGCAGACATAATCTGCCCCTTGTAGCTAACCTCACCTTCACCAAGCAGTGTTAAGCTCATATGTGATAGTGGTGCTAGGTCGCCCGATGCGCCTACAGAACCTTTCTCTGGTACACATGGGTAAACTTCAGCATTAACTAGCTTAATTAGGAAGTTAATCACCTCAAGACGAATACCTGAGAAGCCTCGGCTTAATGAGTTAATCTTAAGAACCATCATCAAACGTACTGTCGCGTCTTGCATGTACTGACCAGTACCTGCCGCGTGAGATAATACAATTGAGCGCTGCAGTAGCTGCAGATCTTTGTCTTCAATCTTGGTATTAGCAAGCAAACCAAAACCTGTGTTGATGCCGTAAACTGTTCGGCCTTCATCGATAATCTTCTGCACGATACCTGAGCTAGTTTTGATATCTGCAACCGCTTCATCAGCAAGGGTTAAGCTTACTTTTTCACGGCTGATTTGACGAATTTGTGACAGGGTCAAAGTGCCTGGCTTTAATACTAAATGGCTCATTTTTACTTCTCCAACATCGGCAGGTCTAGGCCCTGCTCTTTTGCACAGTTTTTAGCGATATCGTAACCCGCGTCAGCATGACGCATCACACCTGTTGCTGGGTCATTCCACAACACTCGACCAAGACGAGCAGCCGCATCATCGGTACCATCGGCAACAATCACCACACCTGAGTGCTGGCTAAAGCCCATACCGACACCACCACCGTGATGCAGAGACACCCAAGTCGCGCCACTTGCCGTGTTAAGCAATGCATTCATCAATGGCCAATCTGAAACAGCATCAGAGCCGTCCAACATAGACTCAGTTTCACGGTTAGGACTAGCAACAGAGCCAGAATCTAAGTGGTCACGGCCGATAACGACAGGAGCTGAAAGCTCACCATTTTTAACCATTTCGTTGAAGGCAAGTGCCAAACGAGCACGGTCTTTCAAGCCAACCCAACAGATACGCGAAGGTAATCCTTGGAAGGCAATACGCTCACGCGCCATATCTAACCAGTTATGCAGATGTGGGTTATCAGGAATTAGCTCTTTAACTTTGGCATCTGTCTTATAGATATCTTCAGGGTCGCCAGAAAGCGCCACCCAACGGAATGGACCAATACCTTCACAGAACAGTGGGCGCACGTAGGCAGGTACAAAACCTGGGAAGTCGAATGCGTTTTCAACACCCTCTTCAAAAGCCATCTGACGAATATTGTTACCGTAATCGGTGGTTGCAGCGCCTGCCGCTTGAAGCGCTAGCATAGCCTTAACTTGAACAGCCATAGATTGCTTAGCAGCCTTAACGACACCAGCTTCATCTTTCTTACGCATATCGGCCGCTTGCTCAAGTGTCCAGCCTTGTGGCAGATAACCGTTCAGCGGGTCGTGTGCAGACGTTTGGTCGGTGACCACATCAGGAGTAATACCGCGCTCCACCAGCTCAGCAAACACATCGGCAGCATTGGCTAACAAGCCAACAGAAGCAGGCTTGCCACTCTTGTTAGCTGCATCGATCATAGCTAATGCTTCATCAAGCGATGTCGCTTTCTTATCAACGTACTTAGTACGTAGACGGAAGTCGATACGGGTCTCATCGACTTCACAAGTCAACACAGAGTAACCCGCCATAGTCCCCGCTAGAGGCTGAGCACCACCCATACCACCTAGACCACCGGTTAAGATCCACTTGCCAGCCGATGAGCCGCCAAAATGCTGCTTAGCCATAGCCACGAAAGTCTCATAAGTCCCCTGAACAATACCTTGCGAGCCGATATAGATCCAAGAACCCGCTGTCATCTGACCATACATGGCCAAACCTTTCTTATCGAGCTCGTTGAAATGCTCCCAGTTTGCCCAGTGTGGTACTAGGTTAGAGTTAGCGATAATCACACGAGGTGCATTACTATGGGTCTTGAAAACACCGACAGGCTTGCCTGACTGCACCATCAAGGTTTCATCTTCTTCAAGGCGCTGGAGTACTTCAACAATCTTGTCGTAACATTCCCAATCACGGGCTGCACGGCCAATACCACCGTAGACAACTAGGTCCTCTGGGCGTTCAGCAACATCTGGGTGTAGATTATTCATCAACATGCGCATCGGCGCTTCTGTCATCCAGCTCTTACAGCTAAGCTTGCTACCGTGTGGGGCAATAATGCGACGGCTTGGGTCGTGTCTCTTATCCATCTTGAAAAACCTCGTATCAATTTGTCTTGTGTTGCTAACGTTAGTTTTACTTGTTTTTATTATCTTTCTGCGCCGACTAGCGGCATTTAAAGCCCTACAAAGTAGCGCTTTAAAAAGTCAGGTGACCACCGAGACGGAATCGCGTCCCAGGGTGGATCAATTTGGCGTAACTCACCACACCTTGGCGTGACCAGGTACGACGTAAAATTTGTAAGCAGGGCTCAGTGGCCGCTATCTCGAGGTATTGCTGATTATGCTCATTAGCAATCACCGCCTCTAAGGTGTGCCTCGCTTCAGTAAGCGGAGCGACTTGAGAGAGATATTCATGGGGCGTCTGAACGGTAAAATCTTGTATTAGGTAATCAGGTACTAGCCTAGGGTTAACAAAGCGTTCCTCAAGTTGCAGCGGCAAGCCCTGCTCGCAATGCACCAGTACCGAGTAATAAACCGGGCTGCCTGTTTCGAGCCCCAGCGCGATAGCAATCGGCGCTATGGCTTCAATCTGAGTTAGCTCAAGCTGCTTAACGCTGTATCCATGGCCTCGGTCTTTAATCTCATCGGCAATATTGCGAATGGCCATCATTGAAGATTGAGACTTAAGCTCAGCGACAAAGGTACCTAAACCTTGAGTGCGCTCAAGCACGCCGTCATCGGTCAATTCAGTTAACGCCCTGCGAGCCGTCATTCGACTGCATTCAAACAGCTCAGCCATCTGATTTTCTGAAGGTACACGGCTATGTTCCTCCCACTCACCAGATTCGATGCGGGCTAAAATATACTGCTTAATCTCTGCAAACTTGGGCGTTGCCATAGCAATCCTTTACTCATATTTTGCGGTATGTAGACCTAGCTTCTAGAATCTAGGAACTTGTCTTCGACCAATAACGCTTTTCAAACGATTAAATTAACCGCTATAATCCTAGCTTGTATATACAAGTAAATACAAGTTGGATCACAAACTTTATTTTATTTAGTATTGAGCAGACAAAACACAGCAAGAATAACAACACTGAAAAAGTGAGGGAAAAGTATGTCTTGGGATCAGGTTTGGATTGACGTCAATGTGGCGACTATGTCTCCTTCTGTTTCAGCACCTTATGGTGCGATAACAGATGCCGCAATAGCAGTAAAAGAGGGCAAGATAATCTGGGTTGGCCCACGTTCTGAACTGCCAGAGTTTGATGTTTTGTCAACGCCAGTTTACAGAGGTAAAGGTGGCTGGATCACCCCTGGACTTATTGATGCCCATACTCATCTAGTGTTTGCTGGCAGCCGTGCCAATGAATTTGAGCTACGACTTCAAGGTGCCAGCTATGAGGAGATAGCACGCAGCGGTGGCGGTATTATCTCAACCGTTAAAGCTTGCCGTGAGGCCAGTGAAACTGAGTTATTTGAACTAGGTCGTAAGCGCCTCAATGCGCTAGCTAAAGAGGGTGTCACCACCGTTGAGATAAAGTCTGGCTATGGCCTAGATACTGAAACAGAACTCAAACTACTGCGCGTAGCCCGAGAGCTGGGTAAGCATCATCACGTCGATGTGAAAACCACCTTTCTCGGTGCTCATGCTATTCCGCCAGAATATAAAGATGATGTCGAAGGCTATGTGGACATGGTCATCAATGAGATGCTTCCTGCTGTTATAGCAGAAGACTTAGCCGATGCCGCCGACGTATTTTGCGAAAACATCGCCTTTAGTGTCGAGCAGACAGAACGCGTACTTAGCGCGGCTAAAAAAGCTGGACTCGATATTAAGCTACACGCTGAACAGCTTTCTAACTTAGGCGGCTCAGCCATGGCGGCTAAACTAGGCGCCAAATCTGTCGACCATATCGAGTACCTAGATGAAGCTGGCGTTATTGCGCTGAGCAAAAGTGGAACCTGCGCGACCTTGCTCCCTGGTGCATTTTACTTCCTCCGTGAAACCCAGATGCCGCCTATAGAGCTACTACGCAAACACAAGGTTCCTATGGTGCTCGCCAGTGACTACAACCCTGGCTCATCGCCATTGTGCTCAAGCCTATTGATGCTCAATATGGGCTGTACCCTGTTCCGCTTAACACCAGAAGAAGCCTTACAAGGTATGACCTTAAATGCGGCTAAAGCCTTAGGCGTTGAGGAAAACGTTGGCTGCCTAGAAGTCGGTATGCAAGCCGATTTCTGTCTGTGGGATATCAGCACCCCAGCAGAGCTAGCCTACACATACGGAGCTGGGACTTGCATTGAGGTAGTTAAAGCTGGACACCTTATCCATCAGTGATTTATCACCTCTCTAACGATAGAGGTTAAATCGCTTTTGCTGTAGCCCTAAAGGGTCAGGTATTTAGCTAGCGCAATTGATAACCATGACCTCATGGTTATCAATTGCTTGCAGCAGGTGCTGCATATGGACATGCGAATGTCGTGATCACATGGATGTGAATAAACGACCTTATTTGCGAATCTTCTATCACTCCATGAATGCTCATTTTAACATTTACCCATAATGTTACCTATCACCTGCCGTGGGCTTACGTGCAGATACTTCTGCGAGACGCTGTGAAACCATCCCTGGCCGCTTTACGGTTTCATCTCTGAAACCGAAACTCGCAGCCGTATCTGCACTGACTTACTATCTCGTCAAATCTAATTCATAAATACCCGTTAACTAATACCCAGAAAGATCTGCCAATCTCAATGGAACTTATATTTTTATGATTAGCAGCGAAACTCATGATCATGACTAACCAATGTAAATATTTACGACAACTATTCCCCGTTGGAAGTTGCCGATGGGTGTTGGAATAGATGGCGTGAGACCGACATGGATGTCGGGTTAACTTTCGGGGGGCAGGATGCTCCATCGGAAGTGTTAGCGATTGATCCATAAACACAGAGGCCCGTACTTAATGCATGTAACTTCGCCGGGGCGTAATGGTGGTTCCAAGGAGGATAAGGACGAGCAGTCCTCCTTGGTCGGGTGTGGGTGGAAAACCCACGACTTTCTTCGGTCGTTAGACCGACATGCTTATCAGAGAAAAGCGATAAGAGGCTGTTGCAGCCATGACAGTAACTATCAATCCAAACGAAGTTTGGAAAATTCAAACTGATTAAGTTTATGATCGCAGCATAAACTAGAATCGATAATGTAGACCAACCCCATACTGGACTAGGCTAATATCGGCGTAATACATATCTAGCTCACCTGATTCAGGCTCTGTCTCATTGATCTCATAAAACAGGCGAAGCGCAAGAGACTCAGTTAAGGTGACATCAACACCGGCACCAAACAACCAACCTGTTCCTTTGTAACTCTCATCATTATCGTCATCATCACTGTAAGTGTTATTGATGACTAAGCCTGCCTTAAGGTAAACCGTAACGCTATCTGTAAACGCATGACGAACAACAGGTGAGATGCTCAGCGCTGCCATACGAAAATCGCCTTCATCGACAAAGCTGTCGGTTGCGAAAATGCTGGCTTCAAGGCCGAAACTATCATTGAAATTATAACCACCATACACACCTAGCCCTATCGCAGACTCATCAAAGGTTCCGATATTATCTTCTATGCTAGTGTTATTTGCCTGACCACCTAAGTAAAAGCCTAGGTCTTTCGCTGCAAAGGCTGAAGTTGGTGCGATGAGTAATATGGCCGCTGTTAAAAGAGGCATGGTCAACAGAGTATTGAATTTCATTGCTATCCCTATATGTTTCAATTTACCAATATCAAACCAAATATCAGTAGCTATCCTTAAAAACACAAGCATATTAACTTCTTACAAACATAAAGACAAAGTTTATCAACCAAAAGTGCCACAAGTATGATGAGTTATTTTCAAGAAATTGAGCGCTAACAATCATCTTCCCAATAACAAGGAGGCTGCCGCTAGCGCGTTTCTTTACGCTTCATCAGTCTGTTTAAACCATAAAGCAATAACACGGAGGTTGAAGCAACAAGTGGGGTTACCGATGTATGACTAGCAAGTAAGGTACTAAAGTCGAATGTTGGCGATATAAGCAAAAAGCAGACGAACAGCATGGGGAACTGCATTAGCGAGGTAGATAATAGGTTGTCGGGAAATTTTGCTAGCAACTTTCGATAGCTAAAATAGAAGACAAAGGACAGAAAAACAATGAGGGTGACATCATGCAAGATCAGCCAGAGATTCTCGATACTATTTTCATGATAGTTTGGCACTGACTGTAAGTATCTCAACATATGGTTTGCTGTATAACTGAATAACTGCAAATTCGCTTCGACTAAAAACAATCCCAAAATGAACGCAGGCAGATATCTGGCAACTGTAACTATCCCACCTTTAAAACCTTGCCATTTTGTAACCCATTTTGCATTTTCCACTCGCCAACTCCTTTGAACAATATTGACAACAAAAGCTAACTGCTAGCCTTACAATATGTGCTTAGGGTACAAGAATGCATTACGTAAAACAAAAACAACGACAAAGCGACAAAGCGACAAAGCGACAACTAATACTCACATTAACTTCAACGAGCCGTTATCCATTATGGTTACAACCTTAATAAGGTGCTTATATTTTGCTTTAGCACACCTCTAGCCGCCCATAAGGTAATAGTTATAATAAAGAGTAGGCTTAAAGTGACACACCCCGCCCACACGAGCGGCTGTAATAGAGAAACCCCCATAGATGCCTGACTATAATTGTCGAGCATAAAGCTGATGGACATACTGATCGCGATGGCAAGCATAGTTAACCCTAGATTCAGCCACACCATACTCAGCATTAAAGTTTGCTTTTGTCCTCCGACAGCTAGCATCACAGCCCACTTCATCTGCTCGCTTTTCACTGAATAGCTGAACTTGTTGTATAGCGTACACACAACCAAAGCGATAATGAGTAAGGCCATTACACTAGAGGTTAAAAACAGCAGCTTACCAGCGGCATCGGTATCCACGATTTGTTGTACTAGCGTATTGCCTTCGCTATAACTCAATTTAGGTGATTGCAACGAAGCCCAATCATTTAGGTGGGATGAGATCGCGGCTTTATCTCCACCTTTGGAGTAAAAAACGGGTGCAATACGGTTGGCAAGAAGCGGATTTTGATCTTTGAGATTCAAATAAATTAGCGGCTTAACAGTTTGCGCTATCCCGAAATGAGGCTGGTCAGTAACTATACCTGCAATACGAACCTGCTTTTCATAATAGAAACCTGACACCTTAAGCGTTAACCCTTTTGTCGCTCGCCAACTGCTTAAGCCCAACTCATTCGCGAGCTGAGACGCCATGGTTTGATTGAGCATTACACTATTTTCAAGCAAGTCTCCTGGGGCAGCGAGTCGAACACCTAATAAACTAAAATAGTTTTCAGAAACATACAGACCATTTATCGGCTTCTCTAAACTGGTACCACTCTCCACTTGATACTTTAATGACTGAGCACCAAGCTGGGTAAATTGTCTTGATGACAATGCTAACTGATTACCTGCAACCGACCATCGACCATTGAGCTGTTTAGCACTCATGATCAAACTTAAACTGCCATTGGCTTTAGGTTGAAAGCTTAAGATATCGTCAGCAATCTCAACCGAACTATATTTACGCCACTCGTCAGACATTAAGCTTAAGGAAAGTACACTAACCCCAGTAATAACCACGAGTTGTAATAACAAAATAAACCGCGTAGCTCTTTGTTGAGCTTTAGTCATATGCCCCTGCTTACCCCGCGAAAAGGTGCTCTTTATGGCCCCCTTCAATGGCATTAACGCACAAACCATAAACAGGCCCAGAGAGACAAAAAGCGCAAACAGCCACAACCAGAAATTAAAATTAACCCCCTGATTAAAATATTGCTCATATACAGTAATACTGCTTGCGTATTGAACCACTAAAAAACCGATAATAGGGCTAACAATACCCACGAAAGCCAATGCAACAATATTTTCTTTTAGCAACTGATAAACCAAAGTTCTACTATCGCCACCAAGGGCTATCTTAAGGCTCATCTCAGATCGCCTAACAATACCTTGCTGTGTATAGGCTGAAACGATGCCACTAAAAATAATAAAACCAAAGCCTGCCAATAACAGCAGTAATATCCACGCCTGACGTTGTAGAACATCACGGCCATTAGGGTTCAGTTCTACGCCCTCGATTAACCATGGCTGAAAGTGGTGATCAACAAAGCCACCTTCCGGTCTAGGAGTCTGCTGTTTTAAGTTCCTATAGGCGCTCTGAAGTTGCTCCAAATCTTGTTTCTGTGATAGCTGCGCAAAACCATAACGGTTGGCTTGAGTCTTCAAAAATACATCAGGATTATCATCAAACTGCTCAGGCACACCTAGCTGCAGAAAGGTATCGGGTAACCAGAGGTCGATCTCCATATCGCCGAGCTTTTTCATAGAAATAGGGGCACTGCCAGCAATTAAAAATGGACTATCACGATAATATAATGCGTCTTGCTGTGACGAAGCCGATGGCTCAAAATGCTGCTGCCAAAATTGTTGTGACACTATGCCTCGTTTAGCTTCAAAATTTGCCAACGAAAATGGTGCAGGTAAGGCAAGTAGCTCAATAGCGCTTTGAGAGTAAAATCCAATCGTTAACCTAGGCAACTCTTGCAAACCTAGGGTTATAGCACTGCGCTTGGTGGCAATGGTTGCTACCCGCTCGACACCAGACACTCCAAGCATCAAATCAACTTCAAAGCCTGAAGTTGGTTGCAGGTTACTGTTCAAGTCTTTACTAGCAATGGTCACTATTGGTTGATTACTACCTACCCATTGGGGGCGGTCACTATTAAGTAACCAAAAAAGGTTAATCACAAACCCCATCAAGCTGCAAAAGAGACATAAACTTAGCAGCAATATCGACCATATCCCACGTTGACCTCGCCACTTGCGCCAACCATATGCAAGATCAAACAGCATGCTTGAACTCCTGCAATGGAATAGGTTGAATCTCACCATCACAAATTTTAAATGCTTTATGGCAATAAGCAGCAACAGCTGGATCATGGGTAATAATCAGTACCGTTCTCCCCTCTTGGTGTAGGCCACTAAGTAGCTCCATCACATTGTCAGAATTGGCAGAATCGAGGTTACCCGTTGGTTCATCGCATAAAATAATATCTGGCTGACAGATAAGTGCCCTAGCAATTGCGATTCTTTGCTGCTGCCCGCCTGATAGCTCAGCAGGGAAAAATGACTTTTTATCCGCTAAACCGACCTTGCGAAGTACTTCATCGATCTTTGCCTCATAGTCATCACGACTAATAGTTTGATTAAAGCGCAAAGGTACCGTTAGGTTCTCAGTGACCGTCATGTCGGCAATCAAATTGAAATTTTGAAACACCCAGCCTATATGCCCATTTCGCAGCTGGCTGAGCTGGTAAGTAGATAGAGTGCTAACATCTTGACCACAGAGAAGGTACTGACCACTGTCGGCTATATCGAGCAACCCCATAATCGACAATAAGGTAGACTTACCACTGCCAGACTGACCCAAGATAGCGACCATATCGCCACTATGAACCGTAAAATCAATCTGCTTTAAAACATGGTTCTCTCCAGCCCCATTAACAAATGACCGATTTAGGCCTTTGAGTTCAATTACACAGTTATTCATAAATATCAGCCACCATAATTTGAGAGACACTAGCTAGATGCTTAGGAACTCGCGTTAAAATCTGCTCCCCTTGGTAAGCACCATCTAACACCTGCATCTGTTCACCCGCTATATCACCCACATTAATACTACGTAGCAGAAATACCTCACCCGCCTCATCTAAAACAAACAGTGAATATTCACGATGAGGCCGAATAACACCAACAGGTCTATTTACCACTAATATATTTTTATGATCTGCGACTTCTATGCTGGCGTTAACATCTATATTTGGTCTAACCGCCGCTGGAAGTTTATTATTAAAACTAATATCAATTTCAACGCTGCCATTATTAACGGTTGGTTCAACTCTTGATACCTGCCCAAATATCTCAACACCTTTAAACTGAATTTGAGCAACTAAACCTGAACTCACATATTCGGCATCGGATGCGGTAATATTAATACGCGCATAATAGGAGGAAAGATCAGCGATCATGCCTACTGCCTGACCTTCATCAACACGTCTACCAATATCAAGATCATCCGATAACTCAGTTAACATACCGTCCATACTGGCGCGAATGTTGAGTTGTTCAACCTCTGAGACTAACAGCTCTCGCTGCTTAATGGCTTTTTCCAATCGATACTGACCTGAGTCATCAATGGCCTTACGGGTTTTCTTCAGCGTCTGTAAGCGGCTGAGTTCCATCTGCAAAATAGCATCCTCTTGCTCCCATGCTACTTGGGCCTTATGTAGATCCAGCGTAGAAATGACCTGATTATCTTTAAGCTTTTTATGTGCCACTAACTCAGCGTCAGCTAATGCTAACCTCACCTTAGCTAAGCGAATCTGGCCTCGCTGGTCATCGAGCGCCTGAATTGATTCAGCAATAATTCGTTGCTGATTAGCTTGCTCCTCTAATAAGGCTAACTCACTGGTTTCCATCAGGCGTTCAAGTTTTGGATTATTAAGGCTTAATATAATTTGGCCTTTTTTTACTAAACTACCTGGCTTTTTAAATACTTCGACGATATGACCGCCACTTAAGGCATTAATACCGCGTTGAATTCTTGGGACAAATTTTCCGTAACCAGAAACGGTAACATTGAGAGGGGAAGTGATAATTTCATCAATAGGGGAGTTTTGATGAACCTTGTCTGATGAGAAGGCTTGATTACCTGCAAAAAAAATCAAAAATAGTGAAATCACGACTATCGATATAACAAAAGTAAACCAAGCTACTTTGCTATTTCGACTCCTATCCTTAGGGATCTCAAACATCATAAAATTCCATTTAATTTAGACGATTAATAACAATATAAACAAAAACTAGAAGTTACAAGGTATTTTATGAAGGCTTGACTATGACCCTGAACATGCTAGCTTTTAAAATCTTCAAGCTATATAACTTTTAATAAGGATGTTAAATGTATATCTCACCACTCAAGTTCAGCCTTAATTTCTTGCTACCCTTTATTGTTATTTTCAGCCCTATCTCATATGCACAAACCAATAACAGTCAAGTAACTCCCATTGGTGGCGGAGTTAAATCTAAATTTCTAAATATCGTTTCAAACTCCAAGGAGCAACATAGATTTCCGGGCCTATACATATATAACACCAAAAAGCAGCAGTTCCTCAGCAAGCAAGATGCCGAAGCTTATCTGCTGACCTTAGATGATCAAGCAGTCTGGTCAACACTGACAAATCAATGGACTAAAGAGACCAGTCAGTTTTCGACAACTAACCAAGATCTCGCTAAAACACTACCTATGCTAAAACTCGATCGTGAATTTCTGATTCTTTACGATAACCTCCCCGAGCCTATGTTAGAGCAATTTAAGGCAATGGATCCTGAGTTAAAACTGAAAGATGCCACTCTTAAGTCTGTTCTTAGCAGCCTTGAAAACTCAAGAAGTTACACCACTTATTAAGCGAATAGGCAGCCTCAAAGTATTGGATCTAATATCGAATACTTTGAGGTAACAGCGCTATAGATTATTGGAACGTTCATCTATAGCTGCTTGATACTTGTTTACACGCTCAGAATATCTATTAATCCAAAATGGGTGTTGAGTATTATCCAAAGCCAACTTTTGATGTTTAATCGCTAGCTCAAATTCTTCAGCATCCGCATAAGCAGCCGCTAGGGCATCATGAGCCGTGGGAGAATCTGGATAGCTCTTAACCGTTAACTGAAAGATGGCTAACCCCTTCTCAGCAGCATCGAGAGAGCCATTCGCTGTTTCAGCTTCGGCCAAAGCAATCAAAGAATCGGTGGCGGGCACCTCGAAACCATATTTATCATCAGAGAGGTATTTATAATGATCGAGTATCACTTGCGGGCCTTGTCGTGAGATTTCAGAGTCTGCAGTTAGTACCTGATGGATATCATTGAACAATAACTCGATACCATAAGCTGTGGCGAGAATTGGTTGCGTCATGTAATAGGTGCCATCGAAGCGTCTGATATGATAATCCAACATGGGAACCGCATTATCTTTTATTGTCTGCTCCATAGTGGCAAAGCTTTCAAGCTGTCTCTGCTCGAAGCTTGAGTCACTGGTACTCATAAACAAAAAGCGTGGTTTACCTTTCATTGCGGCAAGCTTTTTGGGTGCATCCTTGATGACATAGGCAAAGTCTTTACTCAAAACGGGGCTAGCAACGAAGTAGGCATTAAACAGCTCAGGGCGGTTAATTAAGGTATATAAACCCAGTCCCGCGTTACCTGTAAAGCCATTCATGATGCGAAAACCATTGGTTCTGTATTGTTTATCGATTGCAGGTAACAGCGCTTGCTGCATAAAATCGAGCAGTTGCGTATTCCCCCGCTCCTCAATCGCCAATTCTTTGAGTTTTCCTAGCTGTTCATCACCATCAGGAGCGGTAATGATTATGGTTTCAAGCCAGGGCCACTCGCCATTATGACTCATCCAATCATGCATACCGTTTAAGTAAGCATGGCTACGAGGGTGAAAATCAAACATAACCACATAGCGCTTATCATTTTTTTCTAAGTAACTCGGTGGCAGAGTGACAGTGAAAGAGATAGGCTTTTCCAGTAAAGGGGAATTGACATTAAGGGTAGTGTTCAAGTCATTTGGCGAAGTGCTCTGTGCATAGCTATCAGCACCAGAAACTCCAAGCGTTAACATTAAGGCTAGACCTACAATAAACTGCTTAATCATCTGTGATTATCTTCCATGAAATTAGTGATAGTCATCGAACCTAACACGCTATAGATCGTTTTAAAAACACTCAAATTAGTAGGAAGTAGATCATGCTACTGCCAAGAGGCTTGTTTAAAGCGTTTATTTGGTAAATTTAATACAGTTTGCTCACCGATTAAGCTAGCAATAGCGGGCAATTCAGCTTAGGATCGGCAATGAAAATATCGTTATCAGTAACTGAAATAACAATTTCAGACACATTGTGGAGTAATCATGGGTATCAGAGCCATAGTTGTAGATACAGCAGGTACAACGACCGAACTTAGCTTTATTAAAGACACGCTTTTTGCTTACTCAGCCAAGGCACTCCCCGATTTTCTAAAAGAAAATGAGCACAATGTATTAGTTGAAAACTGCATCTGTGATGTCAGAGACATTGCGCTTGAGCCTGATGCCTCTCTCGAACGTGTAACTGAGATCCTACAGCAATGGGTTGCCGAAGACCGTAAAGCAACGCCGCTCAAAACTCTGCAAGGACTAATCTGGAAACAAGGTTATTCTCAAGGTGAGTTCACTGGGCATATTTTCCCAGATTTCATTGAAGCAATCGATGGGTTAAAGCAGCAAAACATGCGCATTTACAGCTTCTCATCAGGTTCTGCTGAAGCGCAAAAACTGTTGTTTGCTCACAGTGATGGCGGCGACCTAACTCCTAAGTTTGATGGCCACTTCGATACCCGTACAGGTAACAAGCTTTTCAAACAGGCCTACTGCAACATCATCAATACCATCAGCCTAGCACCTAAGCAGGTGCTTTATATCTCTGATGTGGTTGAAGAGCTAAAAGCGGCTGAAGAAGCAGGTATGCGTACCATGCAGATGGTTCGCTCAAGTGAGCAGCGCACTGGCAGCCATAAGCAGATCACTAGCTTTGCAGAGCTAACCTTCTAGAAACATTTTTTGATAAAAAAGCACTCTTAATCGAGTGCTTTTTTGTGTCTATTTTTAAGCACTAACTATTTTGCTGGAACGCCATAACGTGCATTTAGCCTGTCCCAGTTTTCTGTTTGTCTAAAATACTCCTCCTCACAATAGCTATCTCTTTCTATTTCAAGCTGAGCTTTAGAGATGATGCTCGAGTACTTCTCTGGATCACTGCCATAAATTAAACATAAAGTACTAAAATATCGCTGGGCGTCTAAACTATGCTCATCCCAAAAATGATCATCATCTAAGGCTTCTATATCTTCATCTTCCAAGGCAAAAAGATCAGCGGCGCTCATGGCAATATCGGCACCATTCTCAAACGAATTTATCAGTAATAATGTTGCAAGAGTATCAGCGGCATCTTCCTCTTTGCCTAATACAATCACCTGATTAGCATAGATATAAGCATGAACATATTCATGGGCTAAAGTGTGCATTAGGGCGTCACTGGTTGCTTGTTCTGGGCTCACTCCTGTCTCTTGGTAGTTATCATGATGAAAACGCCCGTAAACTTGGCTGATGAACTGATAAGGGATAAGAATCTGACTCGTTTCCGGATCAAATAAGGGACCGTCTTCACCGCCGTAGACCACAGTTAATGCATGCTGCATAGGTAGTTGCTCATCAAAAAGAGCCAACATCTGTTTCGATATAGGCTCGATAAGTGCCCGAGCTTGTTTTTCTTCTGTATTTTTCACCAGGTTAAATTTAGCTGTTGCGGCATTAGCGCTTACGCTCATTATCATGACAACAGTGATGACGAATATGCCAAATATAGGTATGTGGCGCTCTACCTGACTCATATACAGCTCCTCTTTTTGCTTCTAATACCTTTCACAACAGCTTGTTGCCACTATGGCATACTGTTATGCTGGCCCAAAGTTAAACGATCGTTTTAACCGTTCATTTTACTAGTTCGTTCTAATAATGACAGAGGGCAAGATGTTAGATAAATTTATCGCTCAGCACCCAGCTAATACCGAAATATCTGTCGCCTGGGGTGAGATGGATGCCCTGCAGCATATTAATAACGTAGCCTACTTCAGATATTTTGAAACTGCTCGCATAGACTTTTTCAATCAGATAAACCTATTAGCAGATCTACAAACCAGTAAAGTAGGGCCAGTGCTTAGCGATAACCATGCTCGCTATAAACGCCCTGTCACTTTCCCTGACACCCTGTTAGTTGGCGTTAAGATCAGTGATATTCAAGCCGATCGCTTTATGATGCACTACACAGTATTTAGTAAAGCTCAGCAGGCTATTACCACCTTAGGTCACTCGCAAGTTGTGATGTTTAACTTTCAAACGGGTAAAAAGGCTGAGCTAACACCTGAACTATTATCCGCGCTAAGAGCCCATGAAGAAGCGAAGAGAGAGGCGTAAATGGTTGAGATAAAAGTTAAACACATTGAAAATGAACACAAGTTCGTCATCGATATCGAGCAGGAACAAGCTGTTTTAATTTATGAGATTTATGATGACCGAGTTAACTTCAGCAGCACCTTTGTGCCAGATACATTACGTGGGCAAGGGCTTGCCGAGAAGCTGGTTAGGTTTGGATTGCGCTGGGCTAGCTCAGCTAACCTCAAGGTAGAAGCTAGCTGCTGGTATGTGCAAAAGTTTTTATCGCCCAAGCATCAATAGTCAACCAAGCGCAACTCACGTCAGCTAGTCACCAGTAAGCTTGAGTAACTGCAGCTTCACTTCATCAGAGATAGGCTGACTCTTATCTAAATTGTAATCATAATGCACCATCGTCGTTTTAGTCTCAGAGGTCTTTTTACCTTTCTGCCAACTCTGCTGCGTCAGCTCAAAGCTGCTCGTGCCTACACGGCTAACCCAGGTTTTTATGGTTACCGGACTACCGTAATTGGTCGGTGACAGATAAGCGATATTAAAGCCTGCCACGATAAGGTCCCACTTAGCTAAGTTTAAACTTGGATTAAAAATCTTAAATATTGGCGTTCTTCCCGCCTCATTCCACACAGGTAAAATTGTATTATTGATATGACCTAACGCATCGGTTTCATTAAATCTTGGCTGGATCTCTATACTAAAAAAGGTCTCTGACACAGTAAACATCCTATTGTTATCGATCTTATTTTTCTTGTACCGCTGACGTTAACTAAGTTTTTGTTGCGATGCAATCAACGAAGGATGGCTAGCTATCTCTAGGTTCTAGGCTTGGGTGATAGAAGGTTTTAAGTTCTAGTAAGACTGAGGGAGTTTTTTATGGCCATGCACAAAGTCACTTTCTCTCCATCCATGGGAAAGTGACATAAATGTTTCTGACATAACCCCCTCCTAGTACTTCCTGTACTCCGGGGATAAGTACTTCCATGTACAAAAAAGGATGCCTGAGCATCCTTTTTCTATAAAGCACCATTACTAAGCGCTATACCTTTTAGTCCTATCGAGCATACATTGCATTGATCTCACAAGCATACTTGTTGTAAATCACCTTGCGGCGCAACTTCATGGTCGGAGTAATCAGGCCCGCTTCCATCGAAAATGCTTCTGGCAATAAGGTGAATTTTTTAATCTTTTCAAATCCAGCAAGTTCACTCTGTAGTGTCTTAAGGCGCTGTTCGAAATGCTCAATCACATGCGTATGGCGCAGTAACTCCATTGGCGACTCATAGTGTATCCCTTTCTCTTTGGCCCAAGCTTCAAGGTTTTCAAAGGCTGGGACAATCAGTGCAGATACGTAGTTTTTAGCATCTGCAACTATGGCAACTTGCTCGATGAATGGGCAACAACCCACCTTACCTTCAACGCGCTGCGGCGCAATATACTTACCGTTAGAGGTCTTCATCAACTCTTTGATACGGTCGGTAATAAACAGGTTTCCATGCTCATCAATTCGACCCGCATCACCGGTTTTTAGCCAACCGTCTTCAAAGGTTTCAGCAGTCTCTTGTGGGCGATTGTAGTAACCACGCATTACAGTGTCACCACGCACCATGATCTCGTTATCTTTACCTAGCTTGATCTCAACATCAGGAATAACGCAACCATTTGAGCCTGGCACACGGTTAGCAAGGGTATTACAGGTCGCTGTAGCTGTGGTTTCTGTCATACCGTAACCACACAACACAGGGACATCAATACTCTGGAAGAAGGCACTTACATTTGGATCCAGTGCAGCACCACCACATGGCATAAACTTAAGGCGACCACCTAAAACTTGCTTCAGTTTACTGAAGACTAACTTATCGGCAAGTTTCCACTGCAAGCTTAAGCCCAATGAAGCTTTATGTCGGCCTTGGCCAACTTCTGACTGCTTGTGTCCAACTGACATAGCCCAAGTGAACATCTTTTGGCGAAGCTCTGGTGCCTTAATAACCTTATCCTGTACAGCGCTGTATACCTTCTCTAAGAATCTAGGCACGACACATAAGGTGTGAGGCTTAACGATAGCAATCGCTTCTTTAGCAGCCATTGGATTTTGCAGGTAGACATTGTGACCACCGCGACAAAGTACATAAAAGGTCCAGCCTCGCTCAAAAACATGGCTTAGTGGTAAAAATGCCAGTGATACATCACCAGGCGTAAACGGCAGGAAGTTGTCGTGCTGCTTAACCATAGAGGCGATGTTGCGATAATCAAGCATTACGCCTTTTGGATCGCCTGTTGTGCCAGAGGTATAGATTAGCGTCAGTAGATCATCTAGATTTGCATCATTAAGACGCTGCTCTAGCTCAGTTAAGGTCTCTGCTGGATACGCTTGAGCGATGAGGTCATCGAAGTAGTAATGCTCAGCACCACTTACCAAGGTGACAGACTTATCAAATACTATGACCTTCATTAGGCTACTACAGGCTGTAGCAAGCTTACATGCCATCTTGTATTGCTCGCTATCGCCGACAAAAATCAGTTTAGCCTTGGCGTCATTAACAATATAACTGGCCTGCTCAAACGTACTGGTCGGGTAGATAGGTACAACAACTGAGCGAGATTTTAAGCTAGCAATATCAGCACAGGTCCACTGAGGACAGTTTTGCGCAAGAATAACCACACGATCTTGAACGTCTACGCCAAAATGAATCAGAGCTTGAGCAATATTAGTGCTAATGCTATCAAATGCGCTCCAGCTTACCTGATGCCATGGGGCCGCCATTTCGAATCCTTCGAGCGCGATAGCATCGCCAAGTTCCTGGCTCTGCTGTTTAAGTAGACGTGTAACATGATATTGCTCGAGTGACATAATTTGGGACCTTTTTAGCGTACAGTTGTTCCGCTTTTGGGGGCATTTTACTAGAACAGCCTCAAAAAAATAAGAGCATTTGCTCAAATTTTGTTATCTGGCGCACAGTTTTTTATAACTAAAGTGGTTAGACCAGATCACCTTTCCACAACCTTTTGCTGCCAAACCATAGTGTTAGCATAGATATAACAACAAAAATCAGGTCACCAGCTAACCAAGGCCAAACATGAGATTCTTCAGTCAACAGGCGTAAACTACTCGAAACCCAAGCTGAATGGGCAATAATAATCAGCATAGTCGCCGACAACTGTAATGTCGTTTTACATGCACTACCTGCACCTAAAATAAAGCCACAACCAAAAATGGAGCTCAGCACAAAGTGAAGCCAGATAGCTGTTGTAATAGCAGGGTTAACCAGAGAAACCGCCGCAGCCGTCACCACCATAATGAGGGTTAACAGCAATAACAGCTTACATTGAGCTCGATTAAAGGCATCTATCATTCCCTGTTTGCCATTAAAGCCTGGCAACATATACAAGGCCTCAACAGCTTGCCATCTCTGTATTCTGCTCCAGTGCACCATGACGCAAGCTACGCCACTGAACTGCACCAATAAAAATAGCACAGGCACATCTAGTCCAAACAAATAAGCGATCAAAGCAACTGCAATGGTAAATAGAGGCATAGCAATGATCAGCATGCTCAATAGCGGCCCCATAAAAAAGTTTAATGGGTGGAGACTTGATTCAAGTTTTGCAATATAACGGTAGGAATTTTGGCTGGGTAACCAAACCCCACCCATCTCTAAGGCATTGTGATAGATAGTTCTCGCATCTGGATGCCAGCCACTCACTAGAACCTTTTGCCAAATCATCCAAGCTAATACGAGGGAGATAACTGGCAGGAGTAGCAATAGGACTGGCGGTATAACACTCGTCACAGTTTCAATCGTGACAAGGGAGAGGTAGAGCACAATAGATAGATAGTAAGTCGATGGTTTTATCAGGCATAAGTAGATAAAACCAAGCCCTAATGTGGTGGCAATAGCTAACTGCGAAAGTGCACCTTGAGTATCAATATAGAGGCAGAGGCCTGAACCCAATAGTAGGCTAACGCCCCAAATAAGCACAGATTGAAAATAGATATTATGCCGATATTCAGGGACCAAGCATGACCACTCCGTCGCCGATAAGCGGTTCAGTTGCCAAGCAACTGCAACAGAGACAGACACTTGGATCATACTGATAATGAGCGGGACAACAACAAACTTTTCAAACAAAAAAATGGGAATGAGCATCAACAAGCCCAATAACGCAGCCCCCATGAAGCTGGCACAACCCACATCATAAAACCATAGTCGAGTCGCACCGGACAGGCGGCGAGTTAACAGGGATAAACTTGCACTAACACCTCCTCCCTCTTTCACTCGCTGATTTTGATAAAAAGTGCTCATCGGTGAAACTCCATAAACAACTGCTCAAGGTTCATCGACTCCACTTGAATCTTACTATCGCTTGGACAGATTTTTGAGCAGAAGTTATCCACCAGCACCTTATCAGCTGTACGGTTTAGGACATTTAACTCTATAGGGAGTACTTCACCTGTAGGCAGAGTGAGCAGCTTAACTTCCTCTCTTACTGAGTCAATCTCTTTAAAGAGCAGCAGTTCGCCCTCTTTCATCAAAGCTAAGTGACTGGCTACGCGCTCTAAGTCTGAGGTGATATGAGATGAAAATAAAACTGCTGAGCCCGACTCGAGTGCCAAGTCAAACAGATCGGCCATAAACTTACGTCTTGCGATAGGGTCTAAACTGGCTACAGGCTCATCTAAAATAAGCAGTTTGGGGCGGTAAGCCATCGCCATAATTAGCGCTAGAGATTGACGCTGACCCACAGAGAGTCGCTGTACCTGTTGCTTTGTATCTAAGTCGAAGCGCTGTAACCACTCCCTCTCTAACTCAATATCCCACTCAGGATAAAAACTACGGTGTAGATCTAAAGCCCTAGCAACGCTAAAACCCTCATAGCCGAAAGGTTGTTGAGGGACATAACCTATTTGAGACTTAGCTTTAGAGCTGAGTTGACTGACTGATTCACCTAAAATGGTGATTTCACCAAAACTCGCCTCGATAATGCCAAGCGCACAACGCATTAAAGTAGATTTACCCGCTCCATTTTGCCCTAACAGCCCAACAACCATACCAGGATAGAGCTTAATGCTGAGTTCCTTGATGGCAGTTTTATCAACTTCACCCTTGGCAATAAAGTGTTTGGTTACCTTGTTAAACTCAAGTATGGGGGCTTCATTCATATCCATCTGCTCAATCCTTTATGCTAATTCTGCTCTACTGTATTACCAACAGCTGTCGATCAATTTTTTAAGCTCTTGCTGACTTATACCTAACTGTTTTGCCTGCGACAAAAGGTCATCAACTTGGGGTTTTAACAACTGAGCGCTGGAGGTTGGTTCACAGCTTTCACGCTTAGCCACTCTTGTCGGTTGCCCACGGCGCCTCTCCAACCAGCCTTGCTCCACAAGCTGCTGCACAGCTCGCGATACCGTCATAGGGTTTACTGATAGATGCTCAGCCATCTGCCTTACAGAAGGTAATACCTGATCAGTTTCTAGTTGGCCACCCACAATCAAACGCACGATCTGTTCGCTTAATTGCCGATATATGGGTTCGCCACTACTGGGGTTGACATTTATTAGTTCTAACATTAGCCTTTAGATACTGTATTAATACATTGATACACCGATACAGTAATAATCTAGCATAGATTGAATAATATTCAAGTAAGGAATAGGCAGTATGCTATATGGAAAGCCAGAAAGGTCTGAAACCTCTGAGACCATAAAATTAGTTAAGGAAAAGCCACTCATGACGCTTGTCAGCACACTTATTATTAGCAGCATGCTTCTCAGCCTGCCCGCTTTTGCAGCTTCACCTGCTAAAGATGAACCGCTCCAGAAAGATAGCGCCTGCTATGTAGACGGCCTGTCAGAACAGCTTAACTGTGGCTTTATTTCTGTTCCTGAAAATGCAGCAAAACCAGATGGTAAGCAGATAAAAATTCATTACCTTGTACTACCAGCAATCAAAAATAGCGACCACTCAGAAGCGTTTTTGGCCATAGCAGGTGGACCCGGTCAATCGGCAATAGATAATGCGGCAGGTTTTAATCGCATGTTTAGTAAAGTCCGCCAGAATAAAGATATCTTGTTGATCGATCAGCGAGGCACTGGCCGCTCTAATATCTTGAACTGTGAAGGTGACGGTTTTGAGAGCGCCCTAGCAATCAATGAAGCTGACTTTGATGTAGCGACAGAAACCCAAGCTTGCCTAGATGAGCTCGACGCCGATGTTACCCAATATGGTAGCTTAAATGCACTTGAAGATTTTGAGGCTGTACGTAAGCACCTTGGTTATAAAAAACTAGATATTTATGGCATCTCATATGGCACACGTATGGCTCAGCTGTATCAGCGTCACTATCCAGAGGTATTATCCACGGTCACCATCGATGGTGTTGTTCCTATGCAGCAAAGTGTGTTGGCAATAGGTAATGCCATCAGCCGCGCCTTCGACCTACTCATTGAGGACTGTAATAGTAATTCACTTTGTGGGGCACAGTTTCCTCACTTAAAAACTGACCTTGAGAGTATTGATGCCAAACTCACCATAGCGCCCACTATCAGTCAGGTACGTGACCCGCTAACAGGTGAAGCGACACAATTAACGATGACCCGTGCAAAGTTTATGGGGGCGATAAGAATGGCCCTTTATATGCCTAATGTCCGCGCACTTATTCCCCATGCAATCAGTGAAGCTGCCAAAGATAACTTCCAGCCAATTTTAGGCCTGTATGCGCTCACAATTGATAGCACAGGTATCGCCATGGGAATGCATGCCTCTGTGATCTGTGGTGAAGACTGGCAGCGTCTAACAACCGCTGAGCGAGATGCAGCTAATGCGACCTACTTTGGCAAGGAGATGGTAACGACATTCGAGCAGTCATGTGCGATTTGGAATATGCCTGCGGTAGATAAGTCATTCTCTGAGCCTATCAGTAGTGATATTCCGACATTGGTATTGTCGGGAGAGCTCGATCCAGCTACGCCACCAAGCTGGGGTGAGTTAGCCATGGAAAAGCTCACCAAGGCTAAACACTTTATTGCTCCCTATGCCACTCACGGTGTTGCGCATCAATCATGTGGTAATGACCTTATCGCAGAGCTTGTCGAAACAGGTAGCGTAACCGAGATTGATGGCGAGTGCCTAAACAAGGACGTAAGTCGTAATTTCTACCTCAATGCGAGTACCGTTGAAGCGATCCCCTCAACGGACCAAGCAGTAGCTACACAAGGAGCGAGTCATGATTAAAGTATCTAACCTATCAAAACATATCGGCGATGTTCAGGCACTCAATGATCTCAGCTTCGAAGCGAAAGATGGCCAGATTACCGGGTTACTCGGGCCAAATGGTGCAGGTAAAACAACCTGTTTAAGAACGGTTTTCGGACTATTACAGGCTGACAAAGGTATTGCTGAGATTGATGGTATCGATGTGGCTAAATCACCAATAGCAGCCAAGCAGCAACTGGGTTTGTTCCCAGACCCATTTGGTCTTTATGAGCGCTTAACGCCAAGAGAATATATCAGTTACTTTGCAGAGCTTAACGGTCTGTCTCGCAAAGATGCTAAAGCCGCGACAGCGAATGTACTAACTCAACTGCATATGGATGATATTGCTGATCGCCGCTGTAAGGGCTTTTCACAAGGCCAACGTATGAAAACAGCATTAGCGCAAGCCATTGTCCACCAGCCAACCAATATCATACTCGATGAGCCAACCCGAGGCTTAGATGTAATGAGTACACGAGTGCTAAGGGACTTGTTAAAAGCACTGAAAGATCAAGGCCATTGTGTGTTGTTCTCTAGTCATGTCATGCAGGAGGTTGCCGCACTGTGTGATCAAGTCATCGTCATGGCAGAAGGAAAAGTTGTTGCCATAGGCAGCCCAGAAGAGCTTTGCCAACAAACAGGCAAAGACTCATTAGAGGATGCGTTTATTAAATTGATCGGCACGGATGAAGGAATAGCAGCATGATGAACACAATGATTACATATAGATTTGTGTGTAGGTTTAACGGGTTAGCAGGAAGCTATAGAGGTACAGCAGCATGATGAATAAGATAATAACTATGGTCCGTAAGGAGCTTATCGATGCAGCTAGAGATAAGCGTTCGGTAATGGCTGGCCTCTATTATGCTATCGGTACGCCCTTGATGATGTGCGGCATGTTTATGCTGCTGATCGGTCAGATGTCTAGCCCGGAAGATCTTAATATTAAGATTGAAAATGGCAACAATGCCCCTGACTTAATCAAGTACCTATCAAGCCAGGGAATAACTCATGGTGATAGCCAGGCAACCGATGAAGATGGTAAAAAGCTGGATATTAAAGATATCCGCCTAGTGATTAGCGATGACTACGCAGCCCTGATGGCAAAAGGGTTAAGCGCTGAAATCACCCTTATTGCCGATAACTCTAACGAGAAACTACAAAACTCCATTCGTAGGCTCGAACGCAACCTGCAAACGTACAGTGCAGAGATGGGCAGCTTACGTCTAATTGCCAGAGGCATCGACCCTAGAGTTGTCCAGCCGATTAAAGTCAATGTCGAAGATGAAGCTACGCCAGACTCTAAAGGTGGCGTGATATTAGGTGTCGCGACCATGACGATGATCTATGCGGTATTTATCTCTGGAATGAATCTAGCTATCGATACAAGTGCTGGTGAACGTGAGCGTAATTCGTTATCTCTGCTTCTTAGCCATCCAGTATCAACCCGCAGTATCGTTTTAGCTAAGGTATTTGCCGTAACGGTATTTGCTATGCTCGGTCTGCTGTTAACGCTAATAATATCCAAAATATCCTATGCTTTCGTACCTTGGCAGGAGCTAGGGTTTACCGTCAGTATCAGCACAGACTTTATTTTACTTATGCTGTTGATTGGATTACCTATTGCTATGATGGCTGCCAGCCTACAGCTATTCGTATCCTTTATGGCTAAGACCTTTAAAGAGGCGCAGTCATACCTAACGTTAGTCCTCATAGTCCCTATGATGCTATCCATGGCAGCCAGCTACAATATTGCACCAGACACCCTACAGTGGTTACCCGTATCGGGGCAGCAACAAGCACTCATCGCCTTTATCAAAGGCCGCGAGATCCCTATGTTGCAGCTACTCCTCTCTTCACTGACCACTTTAATCATTGCCGTAGGACTGACCTTCGGTATGGAGCGCTCATTAAAGAGTGAGAAAATCGTCTTCGGTTTATAGATAAACAGGATAATGCCCAGGGCATAAATTGCACTGGGCTGATATCAATCACCATAAGATCACAAGGAGAGTAAAAATGGAATTTATCGATAAGGTATTGGCCAGCGAAAATTATGCTTTTATTGCACTAGTTGCAGCAGCAGTCCTGCTTCTCTGGTTTCTACCTGCAATGCTCGCGCTCATGTTTAACCGTAAACATTTCAAGCTAATTCTGCTTGCCTGTATTCCAGCAGGGTTTTCCCTTATCGCTTGGGGAGGCGTCATTGTCTGGGCGACTACGGGCAAGGTTATCGACAAGTACGCTAAACAGGAAAAAGCCTCATCTTAAATGATCAACAGCTCTTAGACTGCAACTAGGTCAAGAGAAACATAAGGAGTATTCGACATGGAAAAAGAACTCATCATCATGATTGTCATGATCGCTTCAATTGCCTGCGTGACATTTACTGAGGGGTTTAAACAATACCTCAAGCTAAAAAAAGTAACCAAGGCTGACATCAATCAAGATGAACTCGAACTGCTAAGGAAGCAAAATCGCCACCTAGAAGTTAGAGTACAGACCCTTGAGAAAATCGTTACCGATAACAGCTATGATCTCAAACGGGAAATTAATGCCCTCTAGCTTAGCTTCCTCTCATATTGCTCATCACTACCCATCCTGCTGACCAGACCATAGCATCAACAGCAGGCGTGGGTATTAAATTTCTCTCTATAAGCCCTAGGCGATAGACTCGTCAGCTGAATAAACAGCTTTCTAAATGAACTCACATCTTCATAGCCAACTCGATCGACTATCTGCTCCAGTGCAAGCTCTGTTGTTTCAAGTAATCGTTTTGCCTCATCGACTCTCAGCCTTTGCATATAACTAGCGGGCGTTTCATTGAGCGCCTTCTTAAACCGCCTGATCATAGTCCGCTTGCCCACAGCAAACTTCTCTGCAATATCATCTAGTAGAAAGCTCTGCGCCATATGTGATTGCATCCAGTTTTGAATGCTCATAACCAGCTCATCTTTATGGCTGTTAATTCCAACAGACAGATCCATCGACATAAAAGGCTGTTGTGAAGAGCGGTTTGGGTCGATCAACAAAATTTTTGCCATCTGCTGTGCAACTTGCTCACCAACAAGAATGCCTATGATATGCAAGGCTAAGCTTAAATTAGACGTGGTTGCCCCTGCGGTATGAATATGTTCATCAGAGATAACCAACTTATCCATACAGAGCTTTACCTGGGGAAAATTACGTTCGAACATCTCTTTGAGCCACCATACTGTTGTTGCAGTTCTATGGTTGAGCACACCAGAGGCTGCCAGCATTAAGGTACCTGAACAGTAAGCCGCTACTGGCTTGCCACTGTCAGCAAATAACCTCAAAGGCTCAAACAGAGGCATAAAGTCATTGAGATAAAGTTGAAACTCCTCTCTACCGGTAACAAAAGCAGAAGCTAGAATCACAGCATCGGCATCTAAGATATCTTCTGGCTTATCAAAACCAATAGCGGGAATTTGGATATGCTGATTGGTATTTACAGGCTTACCGTCAGGAGATACCACATGACAATGAAACAGATCTTCATTCGCATCTGGATTCATCCTGCGCCAATAGGCATTAGTGAAACTAAAGACATCAAGAAAACTGACCACACCACCAGCGACAACATTACCCGCAGCCAAAATAACAATCTTCTTCATCTCTAACTCCTTCGAGCAGTCATTATCTAACGATTAAGGCAAATGTCACTTTTGACCTTTATTTTGTCAATAATGACACTTTTATTGAGTTTGTCTAGTTTTTATACTTATCAACAGAAGTTAAGCCTGATGTTGAGAACAACATTCATCAGCTTTAAATGCAGCAAAATTAATAACGAGTAGTGGGAGAAGACTATGTCTCAAGCAAAGAAGCACCTAACATTGAGTTTGAGTTATCTAGGAATAAGTTGGACTTTACTATTTTGGCTGCACTTTACTACCGAGCCAAATATCTTTGCTCATTTAGTCGCTATACCCAGCTTACTCATATTTACTGGGTATAGCGCCTATCAGATCATCAAGAAGGGTGCATAAAAAGCGACTGCGATATCAATGATATCTTAAACATTAGATCTTAAACTGCTGAACCAGCTGTTGCAGCTCTTGAGCCATCTCGGCCAGGCGCTCACTTTCGGTAGAGGTTGAGTTTGCCCCTTCGGCAGCTTCTTCAGCGGCATGATTAATATTAACGATATTAGCGTTAATTTCCTCTGACACTGCAGATTGCTCCTCCGCTGCTGTAGCAATTTGAGTATTCATCTCAGTAATAGTACCGATAGACTCAGTGATCATATGTAGCGCTTCACCTGCTGACTTAGCATGGCTCACACTGTCATCGGCATATTTGCGACTATCTGACATCACATTTACCGCTGTTTTAGCCCCACCCTGGAGTTTCTCGATCATAGCCTGAATTTCTTCGGTAGATTCCTGAGTCCGGCTGGCTAAAGTTCTCACCTCATCGGCAACAACCGCAAAGCCTCGGCCTTGCTCACCCGCTCTTGCAGCTTCAATGGCCGCATTTAATGCCAGCAAGTTAGTCTGCTCAGCGATCCCCTTAATCACATCGAGAATAGTGCCAATTTGGTTGCTGTCTGTTTCGAGGTTTTGAATCACCTCGGCAGCACTCTCAATCTCGGCCGCTAAACCCACTATGGTTTCAACAGTATTATTGACGACGTTCATGCCATCTTTTGATTGGCTATCTGTTTGATTAGCAGCATCGGCTGCATCATTAGCATTTTTAGCAACCTCAACAACAGTGGCCGTCATCTCGTTCATGGCTGTAGCCACCATATCAAGCTCTTGTCTCTGAGTTTGTACCGAAGTTGCCGTCACAGAGGTTACCTCAGCCATGCCTTGCGCTGATAGTGCCAGTTGCTGCGAAGTATTAGACACACTATTAATACTGGCCTGAAACTTATCAAGCATCAGGTTAAATGCGCGTGATAATGTTCCGAACTCATCTCCAGATGTAATATCAATTCTTCGAGTAAGGTCTGAGTTTTTCTCGATTTCATCTATCGAACGAGTAAGTGTTTGTACTGAATGAATCATAGTGCGCATCACAAGCAGCAGTATCAAACCACCTAAAGCAAATGAGGCAATAGTAATGACAATCAACTGTACCTTCATATCAGCCATAGAGGCGATAGCAGCCTGCTGAATCGCATCTCTTGAGCTATCTTCCGCCTGCACTAACTCTTTAAAGCTGCTTCTTGCCTTATTAGCAAATGGACTGGCACCTTTTCGATACGACTCCCAAGCTTGCTGTAAAACTTCAGGGGTACGATCGACAGATTTAAGTTGCAACATACGAGCGCGGCCATCTTCAAGAAATGTCTTAGTCGCATTTTTAGAGTTGCCAACTAATCGATTAAGGTTATTTCTGGCATCGGTATCAGTTACAAGCTTTAAAGAAGATTCAAGGTTATCGAAATGGCCATAAATATCACTAATACGCGTATCTAACAGGGAGTAATTTTTGCTGAAGTCATCCCCCAACATGATGCTGCGTGACAACCGAGAAACGTAATTCATGTCTCGACTAATAGATAAGATATATTTTTGGCTATTTACACCAGCCTGATCGTACTCATTAAACTTATCAGTCACAAAATTAGTATTAATAATAACGTCTACTAGAATCGTCACCCCTGCCAAACCAAAAACTAACATCACTGTCATCAACTTACGTTTGATGCTCCATGAAGATAAAAACGCCATTCCATTCTCCTAAAAACTCAATCAGCCTCAAAAAAGTATAGGCCATCATTTGCTAGCTAAGAGTAAAACAAATAAAGTAAAACAGATGATACTTATTTGTACGAAACAGCTAAAAAGATGTGAAAATATATAAATCGCTCACTTATTAGCTCGTACTTATATAAAAGCATACTTATAAAGAGTTAGTTTATTAGATTTTCACTGTATGCTGAGTGATTTAGCTTGTTGTCGAGATAATGTCTAGATAGGAGTAATAGAGAGAATAAAACAGGGTATTGAGCTCTTTTTAAGGCTAATGGCAGGGGAAAAATAGAGCGTGCATCTAAACACACTCTACTGTTTACCGAATACAACTAATGCAGTTTACTTAGCTTTAGGTCTGAATGGCTTGATGACTGACTCATCACATTCAAGGAAAGGTCCGTCCATCAGATCGATACAGTAAGGGATAGCTGGAAAATAGAGCGTGTATCTAAACACACTCTACTGTTTACCGAATACTACTTAAGCAGTTTACTTAGCTTTAGGTCTGAATGGCTTGATGACTGACTCATCACACTCAAGAAAAGGTCCATCCATCAGATCGATACAGTAAGGAATAGCGGGGAATACTGCATCCAGACACTCACGAATCGACTTTGGCTTGCCTGGCAGGTTTACAATCAATGAATCGCCGCGAAGACCCGCTGTCTGGCGAGAAAGAATGGCCGTAGGAACAAACTTCAAAGACTCAGCGCGCATTAGCTCACCAAAACCTGGCATCATACGATCGCAAACAGCTTCAGTAGCTTCTGGAGTCACATCGCGCTTAGCTGGGCCTGTGCCACCTGTAGTGACAATAAGACTACAGTTTTGCTCATCAGCCATCTTAATTAGTGTTGCCGAGATAACATCAGTTTCATCTGGAATAACCTCATAAACAGGCTCCCACTCTGAGGTAAGGTATTCATTAAGAACATCGATAATCGCCTTACCAGAAAGGTCTTCATAAACACCAGCACTGGCTCTATCACTGACGGTAACAATACCGATTTTTGCTTTGCTCATTATCTTCTCCTCTACATCAAGTAGGCAATATAGGTTCCAGAGCTAACTAGTCAGCTCAATATGGGCTATAAAGTAGCATAAACAGCTAAAGTTAAACTTGATAATTGCACTCTCTATGGTGAAAAAGAGAGCAAGCTAGCCACTTGGGACGAATAAGATGATATTTAGTCACTTATCAGAGTGGCTACAAGCCCCTTGAAAGCCAATATTTACTCTTCCAGTAACTGTTATCTAAACGAGAGATCATCACACCTTGGCTCGTTGAAGCATGCATAAATCTCGAGTCGCTCAGATAGATACCGACATGACGAGTCGACCAGCCTGTTTTAAAAAAGACCAAGTCACCTGTTTTCAGGTTTTTCTTCGACACCTTATGGCCAATATCTTTTTGCTTCTCGGTTGTACGCGGTAACTGTTTTCCTAAAATACTTTTATACGCAAGTAATACAAAGCCAGAGCAATCAACACCACGCTTGCTCATACCGCCATAACGATAAGGCGTGCCTTTCCACTCACTATGATAAGCCAGCAGCTTTTTTTCTAAGCTTTGACTATAAGCACTATGGTTAGCAGAGCCTCTACTCGGCTGCTCAGGGAGTTGGCTAGAACATCCAGCTAAGAGAGCAAAAACGGTGAGACAAAAAAGAGTTCTAAGCAAGGCTAGCCTCGAAATGAGTGAAGTAGTATCAATAGTAGCGGCTATATTAACACTCGAGACATTAACAGAAAGTGAAGTGCTGATGATTTGTCATTGCCATCAAAACAAACCAGGGAGTTCAACCCACTCCCCGGCTTGCTGGCAAGGACAAATCTAATGGATAACTAATTAATAGTAATTGAGAGGAAGTAACCAATCACAGTCGCAGTAAGCACCCCGATAAACCCAGGCATAATAAAGCTATGGTTGAGGACATATTTACCAATCTTTGTTGTACCTGAGCGATCAAAACTTATTGCAGCGAGATCACTTGGGTAGAACGGGAAGAAAAAGTAAGCATAGCAAGCAGGCAATACGCCGATTAATACTGGGGCCAGAATACCTAATGAGAAACCAAGCGGCAACATGATAGTTAATACCGCTGCCTGACTCTTCAAGAAAACAGATACCACAAACATCGCTATCGCAAAGGTCCAAGGGTAGAGGTTAACAAGATCGCTCACCATAGAGACCAAATAGGTTTTATGATGACCGATAATCGTGTCACTGAGCCAAGCGATACCAAAGATAATGATCACCGCCGTCATCCCGGCAGTGAATACATTGCTGTTGACGATCTTTTTAGGTGAGATATTGGTACTCAGTAAAATAATACCGCCCACAGACAGCATCATAAACTGTATCGCCACCGACATTCCCACACCTTCTGGCAGCAACTGCTTGTTAAACATGGCAATGATAATGACCGATAAGATCCCCAACAAAAATACCGTTAAACCACGTTTAGCGGTTTTCTCTACCGCTTGTTTATCACTAGATTCAATTTCAGGGTCAATCAAACTCTCCCTAAACTCATCATCCTTTAAACGTGCTTGAAACTCAGGGTCTTTATCGAGATCTTTACCACGCTTTAAGCTCCAAGCAGAAGCAACGAGCACACCAATCAAGGTAGAAGGTATCGTCACCATCAAGACATCAATCAAACCAATATCTAAATTATTTTCCATTGAGGTCGCGATAACCACAGCGGCGGCAGCAGCAATTGGGCTGGCGGTGATGCCCATCTGAGATGCCACAGTGGCGATGGCAAGAGGCCGCTCTGGACGGATACCTTTTTTGTAAGCCACATCATAAATCACAGGAAGCAGTGGATAAACAGAGTGACCTGTACCGACTAACACAGTAAGAGAGTAAGTACATAAAGGCCCTAGAAAGACGATATGTTCTGGGTGTTTACGCAACAAACGTTCGGCAAAACGAACCAGTAACTTAAGCCCGCCAGTTGCTTCAAGTGTTGCAGAAGCGGCAACCACGGCCAAGATAATCAGCATCACGTTTATCGGCGGTGAGCCCGGCGCAATACCAAACACAAACGCCAATATTGAAACCCCTAAGCCACCCAAGAGGCCAAAGGCTATTCCACCATGACGGATCCCCACAAAGATCACCGCCAACAGTAACATCATATGAACGAAGAACATCACAAATCTCCTTTTAAACGATCGCGCAGTACTAGCGCATAGGGTACGCCTTCCTTAGTGAGTTAGTTTTTTTATGACATCCCTGTATATTAAAGTTATACATGGCAATACTGGGGCTAGGTAGAGATGAATTTCAGGAAAGAGATAAGGATCAGTTAAAAGCTAACCCCATGATTAGAAGTGTGAACTAAGCAGGATAAGACCATTAACAATGAACCTTACCCTGCCATTTTCTACAGCTTTAACGCAGACGTAATAGCACTCCAGGGCACCCATTTAAAATTTTGATTCTCATCTGGCATACGATTACGGCCATCTTGTACCACCATCATGCCTTGGGCCCATACACCACTACCAACGGCACTTGATGTGACATCTAAACCATCCGTTTCAGCGCTACCGTCATGGCCTTGTTGGGCGTTAACTCCAATTCTGAAGCGATCAACATATGCAAATGGCGGCGCACTATCATAGAGTAAGTAACTATCATTACCTTGACTGGACACCACTAAGTAGCCAGCCTCATCACCAGGCTGATACAGAGAAAGCCCTTCTATATCAGCAACCAGTGGCCCACCAGCTTTAATGATCATCTTGGCAGATGCTTGCGGGTTGGCATCCGCCAAATCGAACAACCAAATCCCCTCATTTTCTTCACCAAGAAAGAGTTTATGCCGCTTATCATCCGCCACACACCCCTCTGGCTGACTCGGCACGCGATACGTTGCTACTTCGGTCGCCTTTAAATGATTGTCTTGCCATTGCAATGCAATTTGCGCAATAACACCCGACTTTTCATTAACAAAAACAAATAGCTCATCCTCTTTAGGCTGGTATAAGCAGAGGCCATAGATATCATTCAAACTAGTGGCTTGTTCGGTTAACTGAGTCAGCTCGCCCTGCTCATTGATGTCGAAAATACTCAGGCTATTGCGGTCTCGATTACTGGCTATGGCTAAGTCTCGGCTTTCTCCCCCCAACTGCACACCTTGCCTAATATCGACATTATTAACCCGACCAGCCCCAATCTGCTGTATTTGTTGTCCCTGCATATTAAAGCTCAGCAAACCCCAACGCTTATTCGTCCCGAGAATACGGCTTTTTTCAGGTTCACTGGGATGCACCCAAATTGCGGGATCATCCATGGTATCGCCGGCTCGATCTGCAATATCACTTTCGACCTCTGTCGGCACTTCGATAATTTGAGTTTGTGAAGCACTAGCGCCTGAACTTAGCGCTTTATTAGCCACTCCCTGCCACTTTCGCATATAGAAGCGATCATTATGATCTGAGTATGCCCAAACACTGTCACCATCTATATACAGGCTCTCCAGCGATTGCAGATCATCAAAAGGATTAGCAATAACCTCACCCTGCTGATTAAAAATCTGCCCCTCTTCATCGAGCATGACAAGCTGATTGTCATGGAAAACCAGACCTGTTAATTGGTTATCAGGCAGCGCTGTTACCAACTCAGATTCGGCAGGCATATGAGGTGCAGCTGGGTAACGCCAAAGCCCCTGTTGATTATCTATGACATATAGCTGCTCACGAGTATCGACAGCGCACTTTACTGCCCCCAAAGTGACAGATAGGCCACGCATCAGTTGCGGTTGCCACTGCTTGCCTGACATGAGTAACCACTGCTCTGCACGCCCTTCATCATCACCAATCCAGGCATATAGATTGTTATCAACAGCTCTTGGCTGTAAGCACAACCACTCAACCTGAAATGACCGCTTAGGTAGCAAGGGGAAGCGATAAGCATTGGTCAGACTCAGATTAATGCCCTGCACTTGATCCACTTGGGTATCGTAAGTGAGTCCAATATTTTCAAAGATACTCAGGTATTCAAACTGACCCGGCATTATGCTGGTGAGCTTGTTATTATTTTCAAGCACCAAGCCTTGCTGCTCGCTGGCAAACACGAAACCATGCTGCCACTTTGCCATTTCACTGCCCGCCAATGGGCCCACTCCCCTTGTTTCCTCGTCAGCTAAGGCTGGATTTATCATCAAGGCAGCTGACAGCATCAAGGTGCACCAACTTGCCATAGGGGGATTAACTGGTTTTATTATTTTCATTTTTCTGTGCTCTACATGTTGATGAACTGAATACCTAGCTGAAACGTGCGGCCATACTCTTCGTATTGCGCGTTATAGCGGCTATGGCCTGTATAGGCATAAAAAGGTTCGTCGGTGAGGTTAATGCCTTTAAAGTACAAGGTGATATCTTCGGTAAGATAGCTTTTCGCCACAAAATCCCATTGCGTATGCGCATCTTGGTAGAGGTCGAAGTTAGCATCATCAAGTTCGGTGACCTCTATGAGGTATTCTGATTTATAAGCGGCCGATAGTCTGAAACTCACATAGCTGTTTTCATAGCCAAAAGATGCATTTGCCGTCATCTCAGACTGGCTAGGTAGAGGGATCTCGCGCTCCTGTGTGCCTGCATCCTGCCAACTAATATTGGCCGTTGAGTCGCTTAAGGTCAGGTTAGTGGTAAAGATAAGCCCGCGCCACGCCTCAGGCATAAAGCCAAACTCTTGCACATAGGCCAGTTCAACACCTAAGATCTCGGCGTCATCACCATTAGTGAACGTTTCTGCCTTATCAAAGCCCTGGTATTTTCCATAACCTGCTAAATCGGCCTCATAGATAAAATTACTAATATCTTTATAGAAACCACTGGCTGAAATGACTCCGAGCCCCCCCATATAATGTTCAATACTTAAATCCCAATTCATCGACTCCAGCGCTTCAAGATCTGGGTTACCAAAACTAGCTTCAAGTTCATCATCGTCTTGCTCGATTAAAAAGCCTGGCGCTAGCTGACCAAAGGTCGGCCTGACTATGGTATTGCTCCACGATGCCCGCATGACCGTCTTATCACTCAACTTATAATTCAGGTGTATACCGGGTAGCCAATGTTGATAATCTTTATCTGTGTCACTCGAGAAAAAATCATCCTGACTCTCATCAAAGCCTGTCCCTTGGGCTCTCATGGCCGTATGTTCAAATCTAACGCCTGCTAACACCCTAAGGTTATCAATATCAATATGCCCCATCAGGTAGGCGGCTGTAATATCTTCATCGATATCAAAATCATTAATCTGCGACTCGATATCATCTTTGGCTTGCTCACTGTCCATGCTGTTAACTAAGGCCCAGACTGGTGCCGCATCGATTGAGGGGCCAAAGCGTCCTAAATTGTAATTTGGCTCACCACCAGCAAAGGCGCTCATCAGTAACGCATCGTCGGTGATCCCTTGCTCGTTAAAATCTTCATATATCCAAATATCTTCACGGTTTTCTTTCTGGCGAGCCGTGTACTTAGCACCGAACTGAATTTCCACTGGCATCTGCTGAATTGACCCAGCTTTACTAAGGTCGAACTGAGCAGAAACCATAGTGTCTACCGCACTCGATTCAGCAATTTCAACCTTATCGAGCAAGTACTCATCGGCACTATAAAAGTCATCCGCTGCAGATATATGTGGGATTCTTGAATTTTGATAGGCCACATCATCAAACTCCCCCTCAAAGTCTGCCCCGCCGATATACCTAGGCTTATCGGCACTGGCCTGACTCCAACTGGCTTGATAGTCCAAGCTCCATTTATCAAACCTTGATTCACCGCCGAACACCACAGAGGCGATATCTTGCTTCTCCTCACGAGACTTAAGTGAACGCGTCGCCTCAACAGCTCCAGGACTCTCAGCTAATGTTGGCTCATCCCACTTTATCTCGTTTGCATTGCGGCTCTCTTTATCAACAAAGCTGCTATAAAGTGTTCTTAGATAAAGGTCATTATTATCATTTGGCCGAAAATCTAGATTCACACCTAAACCTAGTCGTTCGCGGTTGATCTGATAGTCCCTTTGCTCAACCTCTTCAAGCAAGGCTGGATCATCAAAGTCCCATTTTCCGCCAGTTTCAACATTGTCAGAGCCAAAATCACGCTGATACCAACTGGCAGCTACAGCGACGCCGAAGGTGTCATCAAAAATATCACTATAGCTCGCCGCCAACTTAGGGTTAGTGCTTTCAGTCATCTCATCATAGGAACCTTCGGCGCTAACATTCATATAAGTATCATCACGGTCGAAGGCCGATAAGCTCTTAACCTCGATGGCGCCACCGAGAGAATCTGCATCCATATCTGGCGTCAGGGTCTTAGAGACCTCAACCGATTGCAAAAGGTCTGCAGGGACAACATCCAGTGCAACCGCACGGCGATCGCTTTCGGGTGAAGGTAAACGGGTACCATTCATCGAAACGGCATTGTAATCCGGAGCCATACCTCGAATACGAACAAAGCGCCCCTCCCCCTGATCACGCTCTACTGAAATCCCAGGCACTCGCTGCAACGCTTCACTGATATTGGTGTCGGGGAAGTTCCCTAAGGCATCGGCGCTCAGTACGCTGACTAAGTTATCCGCTGCTCTTTGACGGTTAAGCGACTTACTTAGGGCACCACGTTGACCGACAACCTGAATGTGTTCGATACCTTTGCCCTGAAGCTGGATCTGGGTATTGACGATCCCTGTTTCAGTTACTGTGATTCGCTCTCTATAGGTTTGCCCACCTAAATAGTTGGCAACTAAGGTGTACTCACCCGCATGGACCTTTGGAAAGAAAAAACGGCCATCACGATTAGATTCGAGCCTAAGGTTCAGCTCTTCAATACTGATCAGCGCCCCCTGCAGTGGGAGTTGAGTATTAGCGTCTTTAATGGCACCTTCAATCCGCCCTGCCCACGCTGCCGAAGGCATACATAAGCTAGTCGCTAATAGCGCGACATACAGAGGAGAAAGCGAGCTTAACTGCTTCATTAGTTCTAGTCCTTGGTTAATTACCTGAATTGCAGGCAAACCTAAGGCAGAGAGATGACAGTTCCGTGACGCTGTTTTCAAACCAGCTGCAAAACACGGCCATAAATGCAATTGATCTAGCGATGTGAGCTCGTATGACTGAGGTGATAAAGCCGCTGCATCGCTGTACATGAGTAATAAGCAACCAACAGAGACTTTATAAGTAATTGATTAAACTGAATTTATACAAACCATAAATGTAACAAGCCACCACTTTATGAGCCAATATTAAAAATACCTTCCGCAATTAAGTAGGATCCACTGAGCTAATATGACTGCCCAACCGATCACTAAGCCGTCATAAATGCCCACTAATCTAGTCACATTGTTTGTAATAATGGCTGATTAACTAAACGCATGAATAGATCACTCAGAGTCAAAATCTTATTTTCATCCTGCATTGTATCGACTGGTTTAGTAAGCCTTTGTTTACTGCAGGCACAAACCAAACTGTTAGTAGAGATTGACTGGCTCGATGTCTTCACTGAAGGTGCTCTTCTGCTACTAGGGATCAGTTGGCTTGTCTTAGTGCTATTAGCACGTCCCGGTGGCAAGGTGACGCAACTCTTACTGATTGGTCTGCTAGCCTACAGCTTAGGTTGCTTTATGGATCTGCTAGACGAATTTTTTGTCAATGCCAGCCTGCCATTGTGGTTTAACTTATTGGAAAAAATCCCCACTCCTTTAGGCTTGCTCACACTTACCTATGGTTTGTGGTTATGGCGTGAGGAGCAGACAAGGATAAATGAGCAGCTCAGAACCAGAGAGCAGTTCTACCGTCAGCACCAACTGGTTGATCATGTCACACAAATATACGCGGCTAGCGCAATGCGTCATCAACTGAGTAAGAGTTTAAAGCAAGTTAATCACTTAGCGCTCATCATGATAGATCTCGATAACTTTACCGCAGTAAACCAAAAGCACGGGTTAACACGAGGGGATAAGATCTTAACCGAAGTCGCCCAATTAATCGCAACTCAATTACGCTCACAAGATCTAGTCTGTCGCTACGCCGGTGATAGGTTCATCCTTATGCTGCCAGAATGCTCACCGGCTTTAGCGACAGCCATTACCAGTGAACTCATCCACAACTTAGCCTTACTCGGATATCGAGCAAGCAGCGCAGAGCTGCATTGGCAACGCCAGAGTGCTGCAGATAAAAATAGCGATGCCGAAACCTTGATTGCTGAGATTAATCTGCAGATGGAAAAGGTGAAACAAGCCCGTCATTGGCCAAAGGCCGTTTAGCCTTGCTTGCCGTCGCCTATGCCAGTGACAAATGCATCGACAGCCAGTTACTGGTATCGAATCTCATCTCACTCTTTGAACAAAGACGACTTAGCCTCACTGAACTGCTATCGGGAACAGGGATCTTTATTGAGGATCTCAAAGCCCAGCATAAAATCAGCCCGCTGCAGCTGCTTAAGCTGATCGCCAATGCACAAAAATTATGGCCAGGGGAGGATTTAGCCTTTTTACTCGGTCAACAGTGGCTACCCAATCAAAGTGGTTTAATGACCAATGGTTTACTATGCTGTCGTGACTTAAGCCAACTAGAGTCTCATTGGCAAAAGTATCACTGGCTGAGTCAGCCTTGGCTACAGGGGTGGCGCTGGCAAACAGAGACAAAACAGCACCTCCTCTTCACACTGGATATCGGAGCGCACACTCATCAACGCTTCTTTATCGAGCTTACCCTTTCCAGCTTGGTATCCAGCTACAAACACCTCAAACATCAAGCCTTACACGCCGAGTTTGCGCTACCTTACCCAGCGCCTTCAAATATCGACCAATATCATAAGTATTTGGGTAATATGCTCAAGTTTCAGCAACCCATATGTACAATCAGTTATGAGAAAAACCTACAGAAACAAAGCTTTGAAATGGCGAACTCACACGGGTATAAGCTCGCAGACAGGCAAGCTAGCTCCCAGTTACAAGACGCAGAGTACAAAATAGGTATACCTGCCGCTATCCGCTCTATGATAAGACAAACCAAAGGCCAGCATGCTTCGCTTCCGGATATCGCTGAAAAACTGACGATAAGCCCTGCAACGCTCAAGAGGCGTTTAAAAGAGTACAACACCAGTTTTCAACAGCTTCAGGATGAAGCGAACCTTCATCAAGCACTTTACCTATTAGCAATAGATGGCGAGAGCAACACTGCGGTGGCAGAGCAGCTACAATTTGCAGACAGCAATAACTTTAGACGCTCATTCAAGCGCTGGACTGGACAATTACCAGGCTACTTTACAGATTGGTTATCAAAAGTGAACAGTTAAACAGCTTGTCCTGCGGCAACACCCGATGACCAAGCCCATTGGAAGTTAAACCCTCCCAACCAACCGCTGACATCCATCACCTCACCAATGAAAAAGAGCCCTGATACAGATTTCGCTTCCATGGTTTTCGATGACAACTCGTCAGTATCGACACCACCTAAGGTCACCTCTGCTGTACGGTAACCTTCAGTGCCATTCATCAAGATCTCCCACGATTCAAGATCGACGGCTAGCTGTTCTAGCTCTTTATGTACCAGCTGATTCATCGCCTTGTTAAGCAAAGCTTCATCAAAAAGAGCTTCAACTAACCGCTTTGGCAGCCAGTGTGCAAGGGTATTCCTCAAGCTCTGTTTAGGGTGATTGGCTAACACTAGCTCTATCGCTGCACGGGCATCGATGCCGGGCAGTAGATTAATACTAATGGACTCACCTGGATTCCAGAAATTAGATATCTGCAAAATGGCAGGACCTGATAGGCCTCGGTGAGTGAACAGCAGAGCTTCGCTAAATTGAGTGCCATCTTTTGCAGTAATTGTACTAGGTATAGCGATACCAGAGAGTGGCTCAAACTTCTGCTTTTGCTCACTGTGCCAGGTAAAAGGCACTAAACCAGCACTCGTTGGCAGCACTTTAAGGCCGAACTGTTTAGCAATATGGTAACCATAGGGACTGGCACCAAGTTTAGGCATTGAGAGGCCACCTGTAGCAATCACTAAAGATTCACAGGTGTAGGTCTCTTTATCTGTCGACAATTCAAACTGACCGTTTTCTAATTTAACGATCTGACTAATCTCTGTCTTAAGCTGAATTTTAGCTCCAGCCCATTCGCATTCAGTCTTCAGCATAGTAACGATCTCTTTCGCTGAATCATTACAGAACAACTGACCGTGATCACGCTCGTGATACTCAATGCCATGTCGCTCAACCAGCTCTATAAAATCACTGCTGCGATATCTTGCAAGTGCAGATTTAACAAAGTGACCATTACTGCAGATAAAGTTAAGAGGCTCTACTTTTTGATTGGTGAAGTTACAGCGGCCGCCGCCACTGATCAATATCTTACGTCCAGCTTGCTTAGCATTGTCGAGTACGAGTACATCACGTCCACGGTAACCCGCTGATGCTGCACACATAAGTCCAGCCGCACCTGCTCCGATAATGATTACATCATGATGTTTCACTTGCTCTACCTCAACAACTCACGCAGCCTATGGGCGCTCGTTTACTTAAAAACCACCAAAAAATAAGGGCGCTATTTTAGCACCCTTTTTACTGTTTCTCATAAACTGAAGAAATGGATTAATCGTTATCCTCAGTCTCAGATTTTTTCTCTCTGGCCAACAAGGCTTTAGCCGCTTCGTGGGGCGTGCCACCTTGATAGAGCACCTTGTACACTTGCTCAGTGATCGGCATCTCAACCCCTAGACGCTTAGCTAATGCGTAAACCTCTTTGGTATTGCGATAACCTTCGACAACCTGACCAATTTCAACTTGAGCAGCTTCAACATCTTTACCTTGCCCAAGCGCCAAACCAAAGCGACGATTGCGTGATTGGTTATCAGTACAGGTCAATACTAGGTCGCCAAGACCTGCCATTCCCATAAAGGTAGAACCTTGAGCACCTATAGCCTCACCAAGACGAGTAAGCTCTACCAAACCACGGGTGATAAGTGCCGTTCTGGCATTAGCACCAAAACCGATACCATCAGACATACCAGCGCTAATAGCGATAACATTCTTAACGGCGCCACCAAGTTGCAGGCCGGTAAAGTCATCATTGGCGTAGACACGTAAACGTTTAGGGCTATGCAAAAGCTCAACAAGGTCTTCAGTAAATTGCCCATCAGTACCCGCGACAGAGATAGCTGTCGGTAAGCCTGCGGCTAACTCTTTGGCAAAAGTAGGGCCAGACAGCACAGCTAATGGGTATTTATCACCTAGCACTTCAACTGCGACTTCTTGAAGTAGTCTGCCAGTTTCTGGCTCAAGCCCCTTTGTAGCCCAAACGATACGAGAATCTTCACGTAACAAAGGCTTTGCTTGATCAAGCACTAATCCAAACACATGACTAGGTACAACAACGAGGACATTGTTGGATGCAGCAAGTGCTGTTGCTAGGTCTGCTTCAGGAATAAGCAGTTCAGGAAGTGCAATACCGGGTAAGAACTCCTCATTGGCCTTATCGCGCTTGAGGCTATTGATATGCTCAGGGTCATGGCCCCAAAGCAAAGTTCGATGTCCGTTACTGGCTAGAGAAATAGCAAGGGCGGTGCCATAAGACCCCGCCCCTAATACCGTAATATCGGCAGTGTTTTTCATATAACTACTCAATTTTATACCACTTCATCCGAGCATAGCACCCGAATGAAGCAGTCGCTATCTGAGCAGCGACAGGAAATGCTGAACAGATACGTTCAGTTTTTGATTATGCGCTTGCTTCTTCTGTCTTTTCAGAAGCTGCAGCAGCTTCTTCTGCACCGGCTTGACGCTGGTTAACATACTGAGCGAAAAGTGCATCGAAGTTAACTGGTGCTAGGTTAAGCTGTGGGAAAGTACCACGAGAAACCAAGCTACCCACTGCTTCACGAGCATATGGGAAAAGAATGTTAGGGCAGTATGCACCTAGAGAGTGTGCAAGTTGCTGCTCTGTTAGGCCATTAATTGCGAAGATACCTGCTTGCTGAACTTCACAAAGGAATGCAGTTTCTTCACCGTTTTTAGCAGTAACAGTTAAAGAAAGAACAACTTCGAATACGTTGTCAGCTAGTTTAGCGCTACGAGTATCAAGATCTAGCTTAACTTCTGGGTTCCACTCTTTCTGGAAAACAGCTGGGCTGTTTGGTGTTTCGAAAGAGATATCTTTCGTGTAAACACGTTGGATGTTGAATTGAGGATCTTGTTGTTCGTTGTTTGCTACTTCAGCCATAATTTTACCTATTCAATTTTAAGGGCTTCAAATTGAAGCCAATCATAAGGGCTTTTGTTACGTGAGGCTTGAAACTCGCCCTCAGACACCATCCCGGGTTTTAGTTTTTGCTATTTCTTACTTTTTGACACTGGCAAGTTGTTTGACTGCCAATCACCCATACCGCCTTTTAGGTTATGTACAGATTCAAAACCTGCTTTAACCATCAACTGCGACGCTTGTGATGACACCATACCAGCATTACATACCATTATAATGGGACTCGCTTTAAACTTTTCAAGGGCAGAAAGTTTATTATTTTTAATTTCTGACAAAGGCACATTGATAGCATCGACAATATGTCCCTTTTTAAACTCAGCTTTTTCTCTCACATCTATCACTTTTGCGTCTTGCTTATTAATAAGCAAAGTCGCTTGTTGGTGATCAACGGTAGCAACTTTAGAGATGCTAGATTTGAAAACGCTAACGATAAGGCCGATGAATAAACCTATCCAGGCAAGGCTCAACATAGGGTTAGCTTTCAAAAATTCGATATATTCTTGCATATTAATCTGCCTACTTGTAAGGGCTATATGTTCAATAAGGGCACAGAGTATACCACCCAAGATGCTGATGAATGAAGCAAGTTAGCGAGATCCAGTGAACTCGATAGCTCCAATCTAGGTAAATTCCTTTTTCAACTAGGCCTTCCGTAGTAATATTTAACCAATTTCTGATTTCAACTCTATCTTTCAAACTTAAAGGTACCACCATGACGACACGCAAACGCCCCTTGGCACTGCTGATCCTCGATGGCTGGGGTTACCGTGAAAACACACAGAAAAATGCTGTTTTTCATGCTAAAACCCCTGTTTTGGATCGACTCAATAAACAATACGCTAACAGCTTAATTTCTGGTTCTGGTCTCGATGTCGGATTACCTGACGGGCAGATGGGTAACTCAGAAGTCGGCCACATCAATATCGGCTCTGGACGCATTGTTTATCAAGAACTTACTCGTATAGGGAAAGCAATTGATGACGGTGAATTTGACAACAACCCGGCCTTATTGGCATCTATAGACCACGCTATAGCTAAAGATGGCGCCGTTCATATTATGGGGCTAGTCTCTCCCGGTGGCGTCCATAGTCACGAGAAGCATATAGAAGCTATGTGCCGTTTAGCGGTAAAGCGCGGTGCTAAACAAGTTTACCTGCATGCTTTTCTAGATGGACGCGATACACCACCTAGAAGTGCAAAGTCGAGTTTAGCTCATTTTGATGATCTGTTTACTACATTAGGAACGGGCCGAGTAGCTTCACTCATCGGCCGCTACTATGCCATGGATCGTGATAACCGTTGGGATCGTGTGACGTTAGCCTACGACCTTATCACTCAAGGGCTTTCTCAATACCAATACTCTGGAGCAGTTGAGGCTTTAGAAGCAGCTTATGCCCGCGATGAAAATGATGAGTTTGTTTCAAGCTCTGCAATCACTGATAATCAAGGTGAAGTTGCTAAGCTAACAGACAATGATGCGCTTATCTTTATGAACTTCCGTGCCGACCGCGCTAGACAGATCACTCGAAGCTTTGTTGACAATGACTTCGATGGTTTTGAGCGTAAAGCCAAGCCTAATGCTCACTTTGTTATGCTAACCCAATATGCTGCGAATATAGATGCACCTATCGCTTTCCCAGCAACAGAGCTGAACAATACCTTAGGTGAAGTACTGCAAAATAATGGCAAGACTCAGCTACGTATTTCAGAAACTGAGAAGTATGCTCATGTGACCTTCTTCTTTAATGGTGGTAAAGAGGACCCATTTACCGGTGAAGATAGAATTCTTATTCAGTCACCTAAAGTGGCCACCTATGACCTACAGCCTGAGATGAGCTCAGCTGAGCTTACAGACAAGCTTATTGGTGCTATAGATTCCAGCAATTATGATGTGATTATCTGTAACTACCCTAACGGTGATATGGTCGGCCACACTGGCAGTTTCGAAGCGGCAGTGAAAGCTTGTGAAGCTGTTGATACCTGTATAGGTCGCGTTGTTGAGGCGTTAGAGAAGGTTGGTGGTGAATGCTTAATCACCGCAGACCATGGTAATGCCGAACAGATGACAGATGAGCAAACCGGACAAGCTCATACTGCTCATACTAGCGAATTAGTCCCACTCATTTATGTAGGACGTGATGCGAGTATTGAAGATGGCGGCCGTTTGAGCGATCTTGCTCCAACCATGTTAACCTTGATGGGAGAAAGCGTACCATCAGAGATGACAGGTCGCTCAATAATCACATTAAGTGAGTAAATAATAATTGGTTAACCGTTACTTTTTTTGTAAAGCCAGCACTCTTGCTGGCTTTATCTTGCTATCAATGCCCCTACACGCTTCGGACTTGCAGCAACGTCAGTCCGACCTTAAGTCTTTGCAATCACAGATAAGCAAACAGGCATCCGATCTTAAAGATACCAATAAACAGCGAGAGAAACTTGTCTCCCTGTTAAAGAAAGATGAGCAAGCCATTGCTGCTGCAGCAAGAAAAGTTAACGAGACTAAAGAATCACTCGCTAAAACAGATAAAAAGCTAGCCGAATTAGTACAACGACAAACCAAGCTAGATAAGCTTAAATCAGATCAACAAGAGACGCTTTCTAATCAACTTGCCAGCGCTTACTTAGCTGGAAATCATGATTACAGTAAGATGTTACTTAATCAGCAAAGTCCTGCAACCATAGAGCGCCTACTCGCCTACTACCAATATCTAAATAATGCCCGTATGGCTTCCATCACAGAGCTTCAAAAAACGATAGAAGAGCTTAGTGAAATTCAACTTGAACAAAAGCAGCAGCAAGCACAGCTTAACAAGTTAGTTTTAACCCAGCAGGAACAGGCCAAAGAGCTTAATCAAGAGCAAGAGCAGAGACAAAGAACGCTCACTCAACTACAGAAAACAATGAGCAGTAGTGGCGCTAAGCTAGAGCAACTTCAAATAGAGGAAGCCAGTTTAAAGCGTGTCGTTGAGCAAGCTATCACAGCGATGAAAAGTAGCCCTTCGATGGAAGGGTTATCGAGCAGTAAAAAGCTCAGTTGGCCAACGAAAGGTCGCGTTAGATCTGGGTTTGGCAGTCGCCGCTCGGGACAAGTCAAATGGAAGGGGGTCACTCTTTCCGCACCTGAAGGCCAAAAAATAACGGCAATTGCAGCGGGTAAAGTTATCTATGCTGATTGGTTACGTGGTTTTGGTATGGTGCTCGTTGTCGACCATGGCAAGGGCTATATGAGCCTTTACGGTCACGCACAGACTCTATTAAAAAATGCTGGAGACACCGTCAATCAAGGGGAGTCTATCGCTTTGGTCGGTCGTTCAGGTGGACAAGCACAGGCTGGCCTATACTTTGAGGTAAGGCATAAAGGGCAAGCGGTCGATCCTGCGAGATATTGCAAACGCTAGGAGTGACAGAAGCCCTAATTAATAGGGGTTGCCATGTCACAATTTATTCGTTATTTCTGCAGTATTATCTTTGGTGTTGCACTCGGTGTGTCAGTCACCTTATCGGGTCAGGAGAATGCAGAGCAGTATCATCCAAGCCTCAACTACCCAGTTCTGCTCGATGTTATCGATACGGTCGAAACTTATTACGTCACTGAATTTAGCCAAGATGAATTGGTTGCTGCTGCAATCGAGGGGATTTTTGCCAAATTAGATCCCTACTCTAACTTTCTTGATAAACAAGAATTTTCCAATATCAGAGATGCTAACAAAGGCGAATATTTTGGTTTCGGCATAGAGATAGCAACCGATGAAGATAAGATAACCATAGTAACGCCCTTTCCAAGCTCCCCCGCTGAGCGAGCAGGCATCAAAGCTGGTGATCAGATAATCAAGTTAAACAATCAAGATGTGGACTCAGAGAAGTTAGACGATCTACTCAAAGAGATTAAAGATTACAGTCAGAACAACCAGCCTATCGTACTTGCACTTACACACTCCCAACTGGGTAGTATCTATGAGGTAACCCTGACCCCTAGTGTTATATCAGTACAATCAGTTACCGCAGAACTCCTTGAAGGCAATATAGGTTATATCAAGCTTGCAAGCTTTCAGGACAACTCCACTGAAGAGGTGGTTAAACAGCTATCTGAATGGCAAACATTAGACTTGAACGGTTTAGTTTTAGATTTGAGGAACAACCCTGGCGGACTACTTGATCAAGCGATAAAGATTGCTGATATATTTCTCGCAAAAGGCCGGATTGTTTCAACTGAGGGGCGGTTCTTTGATGCTAACTCTGAATACTATGCTTCTCCACATACCATGCTGCTCGACATTCCAATGACTGTACTCATCAACAAAGGATCAGCCTCAGCGTCAGAGGTGCTAGCAGCTGCATTACAGGAAAATAAAAGAGCAACACTCATTGGAGAAACTAGCTTTGGGAAAGGCACTGTACAGAGCCTAATTCCTACATTGATGGAAGGTAATGCGATTAAGTTAACAATAGCTAAATATAACACCCCAAAAGGAAAGGACATCAACGCAAAAGGGATAGTGCCAGATATAAAACTTGAATTAGACACTGTAACAAACGAACAAACTATGCCTATAATCGACCACACAGAGATCCATGCTAATGATTATAGAAATAAAACGGAGACAGACTTAGCTCTTAACTCCGCAATCACATGGATAAAGACTAATCCTTAAAGCCTTTTACTAAAATAATAAAAGGTATGGAAAATACCGAAAACAGTGCGCTCTTTTATTCTTTTTGTAGTTCTTGTTATATCGAGTAGTTTTGTAAAAGCATCACAAGTAGCGATCATCATTGACGATATTGGTTATCGTCAATCTGATGAAGCTGTACTGACTTTGCCAAACAAGATCACCTTATCCGTTCTTCCCCATACTCCTTTAGGCAGCTCTGTTGCCCATCAAGCCAATAGCAAAGGCTATGAAGTGATGCTCCACCTTCCTATGCAAGCACTAAATGGCAAAAAGCTTGGGCCCGGCGGGATCACCAATGGCATGGATGAGGCTGAGGTAAAGCACACCGTAGTGGAAGCCTTTCGCAGTGTGCCTGTTGCAAAAGGGGTCAATAACCACATGGGCAGCCTGCTCACTCAACTGAACGAGCCAATGCAGTGGGTGATGGAAAGCTTAAAGCAAAAAGATCTCTACTTCGTAGACAGCATGACCACTAAGTACACCAAAGCCGGAGTAACTGCAGACAAGCTGGGGATCCCTTTATTAAGAAGACAGGTATTTCTGGATAATGAGCTGTCGACAGCAGCGCTAGAGTTGCAATTTAAACGCCTAATGGCTTTGGCTCATAAACAAGGGCAGGTAGTTGCAATTGCCCACCCCTACCCAGAAACCATCGCTTATCTTAAGCATAACCTGCCTAGGCTGGAAAAAGCTGGTATAAGATTGGTCAGAACTTCTGAACTCTTACCCTATAGATTAGCGAGTAAAGAGAATACAGGTAAAGATGCTACTCTCAGGCTGAAATAGCATCATGTCGTTGAGTATTAAGCTAACTCTAATACTGGAATTGATAACTCTGGTAGCAACTTAACAAGATCGTTCCTGTTACTGACTATGTCTGACAAGGAATATTGATCCAGTACCGTTAGATATGCACTCACAGCTTCAGCCAGAACACCTTTTAACTGACAAGCCGGAGTAAACCTACAGTAAGGCTTGCTACAGTCAATCGGCGCTAAGGAGTTTTCAAGCACCCTAACTAACTGACCAATATTGATATCATCCGGTGACATGCCTAATTTAAAGCCACCACTTTTTCCTCTGATAGTCTGTAAATAACCTAGCTTACCCAAGTGATGTACAATTTTAGAGACATGATTAGGCGACAATTCAAAGACCTCAGTGATCTCAGAAATCCTGAATAGCGTCTCTCTTTCAGGCTGAATAGCCAAATACATCAAGGTACGGATACCAAAGTCTGTATAACGAGTTAACTGCATTGCACACCTTAAAAAGTTAATCTAAAGGCTAACTTAAAAAGTTAACCTAGAGGGTTGCTCCAAAACATATTTAGAGCCGTATTAATTTGTTTGAGACTCTAAGTAAGTAATTAAACTTATTGCTTCAGCGTTTGTCTTTCCACACACATCTTCAGTTGCTGTAAAGGAACTACACACTTCCGGTCGTTCTTTCATTCCGAAAATCTTACATAAATTGTCATCCGAGAGCTGAATGCACCTCTCACCAGCAAGCTTCCCCATAGGCATACCAGGGATTGGACTTGAGATGGACGGAGCGATACAGCAAGCACCACAACCCAGTCGGCAATTCATAAACTCATTCCTTTCAACACATTATACCCATAATTGAGTAGCATGATAGTTGCAATGATCACATGGCAATAGAATAAAGGTCAACTAAAAGGACCGTTTTACTAAGCTTGATCTCAGCAAATAGTTCTATGCAATTGAGTAATAAGCCATCAAACCTAGCCACAAAAGTCAGACAAGCTATATCAAAGCTAATAAATTAAAGTCTAAAAAACGAAGTCGGCTATAGTACCTAAACTCGCACATAAAAAGCCAATAAATATGCATCTTATATTTTAAGCATGTGATAGAGCGCAATACAACTAGGCTAACAGCAGCGAGCTAACAGGCTCCTGCCACTAAATAGCGTGGTTACGAGTGAACTCTATTAGTTGGGATAGCCACAGCATAAAAAATTTTTATATCTTCCAAACACGAAAAAAGCCTCTGCATTTCTGCAGAGGCTTTTGTCTTTGTGTTGGCGGAGCGGACGGGACTCGAACCCGCGACCCCCGGCGTGACAGGCCGGTATTCTAACCAACTGAACTACCGCTCCTTTAGTAAAGTACTTGCGCATATTACTAAATTCTTTTTAAGTCGCTAGCTTGTCAAGGCTAGGAGACTTGCTTCAACTATCGAAGCAAAATAGGCGCCTGGAAATGACCTACTCTCACATGGGGAGACCCCACACTACCATCGGCGCTATTGCGTTTCACTTCTGAGTTCGAGATGGGATCAGGTGGGGCCACAATGCTATGGTTTCCAGACTAATTTGGAAATTTGAAAAGCTAATTAGTTCTATAATCRTTCTAACTTAAATCAAGTCGTATTCTTTTGTGCTTGTAAAGTAATCATCACTAATCACCACAAACCCATCTGGGTTGTATGGTTAAGCCTCACGAGTCATTAGTACAAGTTAGCTCAACGCCTCACAACGCTTACACACCTTGCCTATCAACGTCCTAGTCTAGAACGGCTCTTTAGAGAGATTAAATCTCTAGGGATGACTCATCTTAGGACTCGCTTCCCGCTTAGATGCTTTCAGCGGTTATCGATTCCGAACGTAGCTACCGG
>NZ_MPHJ01000010.1 GCF_001957125.1 Shewanella sp. UCD-KL12
GCTTATCGCTTATAATCTGGTTCGCTTAGAAATGGTAGCGATAGCAAAAGAAGCCAAAGTTGCACCCACCCGTATTAGCTTTACCGCAGCGATAAGCTTGATAGACACTCAATTAAGATGGCTTGCTTTATCACCTGATGGGAAGTTGCCAGCTAAGCTGAAGCAAATGCGGGCCGATATAAAACACTTTATCCTTCCAGATAAAAGAAAGCACCGAACATATCCACGTTCAGTGCTCTATATACCCAGCCGCTATCCACTTAAATATAAGCAGTAGTGCTTATCCGAATAGCATTAACCTATTAAGGTGGTTTTTTTATTGCTCTCACGCTATTAATTTCCTATTGCGAGCAACCTAAACCTTCAAAGTCAGTCCGGCTCATATATTCTGTCGTTGGTAAATATGCTCCCATGACAGCGTATTCATCACCTGGCACTGCAGTATTCTGAATCGCTTGGTGAAAATCCTCTTTTGGCAGCATATTTCTGACTATCAGTAATGCCTCATTTAATCGATTCTCCCCCCCCTCGACCATGCGCCCAAAACCATCTCCTTTTTCCGTCCAAGGCAGATAGTTGTAACCGCACTCATTGGTAGCATTAAGGGGTTTATCATCCAATAAACTCGTGACTACCGTGTAGTAACCCTCTTCATCCACCGTCAACTGCTCATCATAAATACAGTCGGTAACCATCTGAGAGTAATATTCATTTTGACAGATTGACCAATACCTTAACTGGCTGTCACTTTCATCAAAAATAGCCTCAGAAGCAAGCGTTTTGGGGACGAAGGGTAGCTTACCTCGTGTCACAGCTACCGCACCAAACTCATTATTTAAAAATGTACTGACATACTGGTTATCAGCATTAGCATAATAAGTGACTTGTCTTTCAGGCGTACCGTCGCAGCGCCCTAAGAAAGCACACTGAAAACCGAATGTGCCATTGTAAGCCGCTCGCCAAACAGCTGGGTTTCGCGCAGGTTGCACTGCAGGGTTAGATCTAACCTGCTGATAAGTCTCAGCGGGTATTAAAGGAATAGCCAAGTTCTGAGTATCAACCTGTAGAGCACTACAAGCTTGCTCACCCACAAGTACCTCTCCGGTATCTAAAGTCAGCTCAACAGCTGGTAGTGCAACATTGCCAAATTCATCGCTTCCCTCATCAGCAACATAAACACGATAAATTAACGTAGATTTTGCGCTAGGCTCAGCGTGGTCATAAAGAGTATTTACAGGAATATCTCCATCAGGTTCGCCATTAGCCAGTTCAATGGTGAAATCTCTTGCAACGCCCTGTCGCTCAGCACCTTGCCTGTAAGGATTTACAGAGCCCGCATCCGGCTCAATATCATTATCGGTTAATGCCGATGCAGGAGATGTATCCGCACGATAACTGTTTATTGAGATATACCTTGCATAAGGATACTCACCATTTAGCTTTAATTTTGCTCCTGCTGGTAATATGTATCCGGCATGCCAGTAGTTTGCGCCTGTGTCTGGGTAGGCAAAGTTTCTATCTGGATGCTCCACATTATATGGGCCAACCCAAAAGCATGGGCTTGGAGTCACCTGCTTTGGCTCCTCCACAACGAGCTCATCACTGTTATCGTGATCATCGTCATTGCACCCCGTTAGCATCACGACTGAAGAGCATAGTAATCCAAGCCCCACTTTCTTTAAACTAGTCTTAGCCTTAGCTAAACCTTCATTATGCATACCATCTCCCTTAAACTTTGTTTTATATTTATAGTTTTTAAAAAGGTGATTTACTGCTTAAGTCTTAATAAGTTAAGCTACTCTCCATGCTTATAAATTCATCACTTTGGTTTGTGAGTATCCCCTTTTATTTGTAACCTAGCTTATCAAAGAGAGTAATAATGGTTGGGTCGAGACTAATTTATGACTTTTCAGGACAATATACAGCTCACTACAGAGCCAACAACCCTCTCTTCTTGGGCATTAGCCATATGCCGCACCATAGATAGTTACGATGTCGATAGTAAAGCACTACTGCAACAGTTAGGTATTAACCCCGAGTTACTACAAGACCCCAATGGCCGTATTCCCACCAGCCAAGTGACACAGTTATGGGCGTTAGCGGTGACCGCTTGTGGAGATGAGTCTATAGGGCTAAAAGTGGCAAACTTTGTTCAACCAACGAGCTTTAATGCACTTAGTTTCTCACTATTAGTCAGTGAGTCTTTGGCCGATGCATGGATCAGAATTAAGCGATATTATGAAATTATCAGTAATGTGCTTGAGATGGAGATAGTCGAAGGTGAGCTAGAGTCTGCACTTTGCTTTAATCGATTAGCCGAAAATCACTATGCCTTTGAAGCTATAGATGCCTTTATGGCGACAAGTTACCTTATGCCTTTGCAGGTTAGTCACGGCCAAATAAAGCCCGTAAGACTAGAGCTTGAACGCCCCTCACCCGCTGATGTCACTCCCTTTGAGTCACTTTTCTCCTGTCCAATACATTTTAATGCGGACAGCAATCGTATCTACTTTAGCAATGAGTCACTAAACACCCCATTTCCATCAGCCAATAGAGAGCTGGCCATCAGGAACGATGCTGCAATAGAGGAGTATTTAAACCGACTGTCCAGCCAATCATTTAGTAGTAAAGTTGCTAAAGAGATTGTTATTTCAATGAGTTTAGGTAATCCAGATCGCGAAGCCATAGCTAAAGTTTTTCATATGAGTAGCCGCAACTTACAGCGAAAACTCAAGTTGGAAAACACCACATTCAGTGATCAGCTAGACCTGATCCGCAAGCGATTAGCCCTTACCTATATCTTAGAATCTGAACTTGCCATTATCGAGATATCCTTCCGATTAGGCTTTAAAGACCCAAGCAACTTCACCCGTGCTTTTAAGCGTTGGTACAAAAAATCTCCACTGCAATACCGAAAGCAGGGCTAGTCATTACGGCTAACAAACATGGTATGCAGCTATTTATTGATATAACAGTGGCACGCCTTCGCTCAAGCCTACGTGATGATATCCATCGAAACAGATAGCGGCTTTTGAACTGATACCAGTACTGATTAGTAAGGATCGTGAAGCCTAGCCTTGCTATCTTATTCAATTCAGGTAATTTGTGGATATAACCTTTTGAGGGAGCTCATATGAAGCAAGGTAAACACGATACACAACTACTAAAACTGGCCATGGAAATTGGTGTAGGTTACGCCAAAAAGCGTGGGTTTGACGATTTTGGTAAGGGGATCTCACCCAAAGATAAGGTCGAATGTATCTACCGTCTATTAGTCACCGATAAACTCATCCAGCCTCTTGCACTCGACAAAGAGGACGGACCTAATATGAAACACAAGTTAGTACTATGGATTAGCAGACAGCTACCTGAAGACCATGAGCTACTGAACTAAAACGCAGGTATAGAGCGCAGGTATATATAGGTGTAAATAGTACTAAAGAGACCTTAGGCACACTCCAGCTAAGTCATCACTATCTGTAAAACCACATAGCATCTTCACTCTTCTGCTCCATGAGTAGCCTCACTGAAGATGCTGTATCTGTCTCTTCCTTCACTCTTTGAATAGTACATCGCCTTGTCTGCTGCAGACAGCACCGACTCTAGATTTTGGCCATGATGAGGATAGATAGCTATTCCGATACTCGCGCCCACCTCAATAGAATCCCCTGATGGCAAGGTCACATTTTGATGTAGAGAGTCTCTCAGCTCACTTGCTAACTTTTCAATCGCGGGCAAGATACGCTCTTTAAATTGATTGCTATCAAAGTAGCAACCAACAATAAACTCATCGCCCCCCCAGCGAATACAAAGATCGTCATTTCTAAATACTGCCATCATTCGCCTACCCACTTCGATAAGCACAATATCGCCCGGTTCATGGCCATAAACATCATTAATCACTTTAAAGTTATCGAGATCGATATTCATGATCACAGCAATCTTGTCACTCTCTTTTGCCCGTTCAAAAAGCTCAAGCAGATCTCGACGTCCGGCCCTTCTGTTTTTAAGGTGGGTAAGTGCATCATGATCAGCTTCAAAACGGGTGTTAATCTCTCGCTCAGTTCGCTCAGTCACATCATACATCAACACCTCTATCATCAAATTACTCACCTGCTCATCATCCAGCACCTTAGAAAAAAGGCAATGAACCCAACAATCTGGCTTACCCGCTAAGGTTTTCATCTTGAGATCTAATGCTACGGTATCTAAATTCTTACTCTGCCTGATATCGGTTAGAAAGCTTTCAAGTTGTGGCTGGTTATAAAACCAATCCGTCAGCTTTAACCCGTTAGAGTCTACAATTGAACGTGATTTATAAATTATGCGTTCAAATGCTGGATTGGCAGTAACCAGCCTATTGTCTCTGTCTATGAGGCAAATTCCAGCACTTGCCTGCTCGAAGATAAGCCTGAACTTCTTCTCTAACACCTCAGTTTTTTCTCTTAAACTACGCTCGGAATCGATGGATTGATTAAGAGATGTCACTAGCGTATTAATGCCATTGACTAAACTACCTATCTCATCTTTTTGATGGAATCGAGGTACAGTTAATCGAATGTCCTCACCCGGTTTCACCTCTTCAAACCGATTAGTGATCTTATTGAGGGGAGAGGTCAGTGCTTTATGCACGATAAAGGATACCAATAGGGCTGTGATCACAATGAGCAACGCCAGCATCTGCGCTTGATTCACTGCTGCCTTCTTGGCATTTTGATTGATGAATGCTGCGTTGGGCAGTATTTTTAGCTGACCAATGACCTCATATTCGGAAAAGGGATGATAAAGCACCAGTGTCGACACCCCTTCCCTATCAACGAGTGAGGCCCTTCCAGAGTAAACCGAAAAACCAGGCTCACTGATCAGCTGCGCTTCAGAGACCACATCATTAACAGCGATCCCCTCTATGATCTCACTGGCTAACTCTGAGTCTTGAACATACACAGCAATCGATGCCGTTTTCTCAACCGTCCTAGAAAGCTGATTTACATGCTCCATAGAATCGAGTCGATTACGCTGCACTTCGCCAAAATAGAAGAAGTAAGAGCTCATCAAAGCCACTAAGGTCGCGCTCAAAGCGATAGCAAGAGCAAGTTTGAAATAGAGCTTATGACTAAAACGCCTCAAATCGATACACCACTTTTAATCTGTCAGTGAGATCCTGACTAGAAATATAGCCTATGCCATGACTTGTGCTGAGTAACTCATTAATTAATTGGGCTGATGAGTTGGTTTTTTCTGGTGGTGAACTTCGCCCAGAAAATAGTAGCCGTGCCCAGTAAGCGTCAATTTGCGCCTCAGTGCGGTTAACAAGTTTGGCGTAAAATTCACTCTTCAGCTTAGATTTTGGTGCCAAATCAAACACCTTAACTTTCTCGCCATTTGGAAAGGTGCTAAAACGCCCCATAAAAATATCCACGACTTCACTTTTAGTCAGTGACTCAACACTACTATTTTGATTAACCACGACTAAAACCTCGGAGTTAGCACTTAATGGTGTCAGCCCCGTCAGGATAAGAAACGCGAGAGCCAATCTCATAAGCTAAAGACAAAACTAAAATTAAGTGAGAATAAGTTAACGCTCTGGTCCTGCTCGATAACTTCAGGCTTAGTCCAGAGTCCTGCTCCTCGCTGATCGACTTGGCTATGATCCCATTGCAACTTAATCGCAGTATTTGGATAGAGGTCCCACCTAGCGCCAATCGAGTATGTCGTTTGCTTCACTCGTGTCGAGTTTAATGCTTCTAACGTGAGATGATGTAAGCCTTGTATGTAGAGGCCTATCTCAGGAGGAAGCTGGGAATGAAGTTGTGGAAGTTTGCCAGTCTTGGGATCTTCATTATTTTCAATATGGGCTACAACGCCAAAAAGCGTAACTTCATCAATACGGTAGCCTACACTGACATAACCATTATAAAATGATTGCAGCAAGCCCCACTCAGAATCGGTATAGCCAAGCTCTGACTGAAGTATCCATTGATTATGGTCATATTGAGTCCCTAAAGTGTAATAACTCACTCTTTGACCAACTCCCTCAGTTGCATTCGCTAGGCGAGTAGCATCTGGCCAAATCGTCTCAGGTATCTCATCGAGCGCTGTCACCAACTCGTTAGTGATAAAGTCCAGAGCAGAGATTTTTGAAGTGGATATCGCTAATTTTACTAACCAAGGATCTTGAGTAAAAGTATTGGTAAAAACCAGCAACTCCTCTAGATCTATACCGAATCGATATCCACCACCATCGAGTACAGATTGAGCCTGACCATAAGCTAATTTACTCTCCAAATATCCCTGACCAAGACTAAAAGTATATGCAGCATCAACACCATCGATTCTGGCTATAGAGCTAGTTAATGCGTAAAACTCAGGAATGGGCCTAGACCAAAGGTAGGCATAACTTACATTGCGATACTCAGATAAAAGATAAAAATCGACGCTAGTTCTACCAGCACGCAGTGCCCAGTCTCTATGTGGGCGGTACCGCAAGAAAAATAGCTCGACACTGTCAATGGCATCACTGCTAACACGATCCTTAATCACAACTTGAGCAACGCCATCTAAGTGTGAAGCCAATTCAGCATTGAGTTGTAGACCAAGCAGGCTATCGGTTTTAAATGAGAAGTCGCTGCCATCAGCTGGCATTGTAAAATCACGATGAAAATAGAGTTCATCACTTGAATTATGCACAACCCCAAGCGTGCCGAAACCACTCAATGAGAAGTTAAATGCCGACGCTGTAGGCTCTGTTTCTGATGCCAAGGATTTTAAAGAAACTAGCGTTGTCATCAAAAAAACAAACAAGCCCCAACCTAACCATTGGCAAGCTAAGTAAAAAGGGTGATCTGAGATATAACTACATTGCTTATCTGCTCTATCCGCTGTCATAACAGGCTTTACTCTTAAAGGCATCAATAAGTGGCCCCCTTTAAAAGTAGAACAAAACACTCTAAATCAGCAATATAATCCCGGTAATAAACCTAATAATGACACTCGATAAAATTGAATTGATAAGTAAATAGCTAAAAGAATCGGGGCTAGGTCTCTAGCCCCGAAAATTGAAATTACTCAGGAGTCTCAGTTTTCTCGCTGCGCTTCCAACCCAGCTTCTTCTCTATTGAGTCAATCATAGCGGCAGCGACATCGATGCCTGTAGCAGCCTCAATCCCCTCAAGCCCAGGAGATGAGTTAATCTCCAGCAGTAAAGGTCCCTTGCTCGACCGTATGATATCTACACCTGCAACCTGTAATCCCATCGTTTTGGCAGCCTTTATCGCAAGCTTACGCTCTTCAGGCGTTATCTGCACAATCGATGCTGTACCCCCTTGGTGGATATTAGCCCTAAACTCGCCAGGTGCAGCAGTACGCTCTATTGAGGCAACTATCTTGCCGTCGATAACAAAACAACGCAGGTCTTTACCTTGTGCTTCTTTAATAAACTCCTGAACAAGCAAGTTAGCTTTAAGTGATTTAAACGCGTTTATCACGCTCTCTGCCGCTTTTCGTGTCTCGGCCAATACCACGCCTTTTCCTTGAGTTCCTTCAAGTAACTTCACAATCAGCGGCGCACCACCAACCATATCAATCAGATCTGTCGTGTCGGCTGGCGAATTAGCAAAACCACTCGTCGGGATATCCAAATTATTCTTCTGCAGCAACTGCAGCGAGAACAACTTATCTCGTGACTGAGTGATCGCTTCCGAGTTGTTTAGCGCCATCACACCTAAGCTTTCGAAGTGGCGGGTCAAAGCACAACCATAAAAGGTCATACTTGGACGGATCCTCGGGATCACGGCATCGAGATCATTTAAGATCTTTCCACCACGGTAATGCACTTCAGGCTCAGAGGCGTCAAGCTTCATATAACACTGCTGAACGTTATAGAAAAACATTTCGTGACCACGCTGCTGCCCGGCCTCCATAATTCGACGATTACTATAAAGGTTCGGATTACTCGCTAAGAGCCCAATCTTTAGTCCACTTTTCTCAACTTCCGCACTGCCATAAAGCTGGTGAACATCATCTTCACTGAGCTCACCGAAATTATAGTTAGCTGAAGGATCAACTAAAATCCTTTGTCCCATGGCCTCTCGGCCTAATAGCATTCTAAACCCCATATTCGCGCGGTTGGTTAACGTCAGATCCACATCCCAGCTTTGCTCGCCAAGTTGCATCACCTCTCTGATGACATAACGCCTTTCAGTTTCACCGTTTGAACTTTTGATCACACGACGATCGATAAGCTTGGACTCACAATGCAGGGTCACCTTACGACTCCCCTGAATTGGGTGTACTTCATAGCTTACCCAAGTACAGCCATTACGCTTAAAGGTCGTAATATTGATCGCGTGTATTGAGGATGTTGCAGCCCCAGAGTCAACACGAGCCTTAACCGCCTTGATACCTAGCCCCGGTAAAGAGCACCACTCTTCACTGCCAACAATGATTTTATTAGTCATCTATTTTTTACTTCAATAAATAGGATTAGAAAAAACGAAAATTACACCCATTTATTCAAATCACAAAGGTATAAATTCTAATGCAACACTTACCTTAACTTTCAATAAGTTAGCAAGAAAAGCTGTGGGATTTGGGTCCGATAAGATTAGATAAAGTAATATTACTAGGGGAAGAAATAAAAAAATCCCCATCGAGTGTGATGGGGATTATCATTTTGAACTCAACTAAAGTGTATCTAATGCACCTTAAAGCGTTAGCTCTCTACAGGTGATACCACAAACAGTAGATCACCTTGCGAGACCTGCTGCCCATTACTATTAAGAATACGCTCAATACGGTATTTCTTATCTTCAGGGTACAGCACAGCGTCTTTACGGTTATAGCCAGCAAGATTTAGCTGTGAGAACATCTTCATCGCTTCTGTAAGCGCTAAAGTCTGATCCGCAGTAACTATGTCGCCTTCTTTAACAAAGTCAGCTTCACCTGGCGCTGGAGAGGTATAGAAGATACCTGCACCTTGTGCCATTACTTTCAGCTCGTTACTCTCACCAACACGTAGTGACGCAGTATCTACACCAACAGTTTCAGCTGCCGCTTCCATTTCGGCAATCAGCTCAGGGACATCAAGCTCAGCCATAAGACGTGGTAGATAGTTAGTATCGTAAACACCTTCGTTAAACGTGCCATCTTTCAAAATACGCGTTAATAACGGAATGTTAGTCGCAATGCCTTTAATGGTCACTTGATTAGCAAGGTAATCGTGCAGCTTATTAATCACATCTTCACGGCTCTCGCCACGGCAAATAATTTGCGCGATTAAGCTATCGTAGTAAGGTGAAACTTCTTTACCTTCGCCAGCAATAGAGATGATCTCAACATCGTCACGCTCAGGCATCACATATTCGGTGATCATACCTGGATGTGGTAGCAGCTGCAGCACACCATTACTATCAAGTGCAGCCTTCTCAGCCGTTACACGCACTTCAATCGCATAGCCTTTGTCTTGCGGCTCTAGCTTATCAATTGAACGACCAGCGGCGATATCAAAACCAGCACTGACGATATCGATACATGATGTCGCTTCTGTCACCGGATGCTCAACCTGTAGACGCGTATTCATCTCCATAAAGTAGACTTCATTCGCATCTAAGTTATAGATAAATTCAACCGTACCGGCGCCCATGTAATCAGTAGCATTACCAAGATCGAGTGTATATTGCAGCACCTTCTCTTTTAACTCTGCTGGCAGCATAGTAGAACCAGACTCTTCAATCACCTTCTGGTTGTTACGCTGAACCGAACAGTCACGAATACCCAATACTTTGGTATTACCAAACTTATCACGCAGTAACTGAACTTCAATGTGACGCAGTGAAGTCACATACTTCTCAAGATAGAGATCGCCATTACCAAATGCGGCTGCCGCTTCGGTAGAGGTTTGCTGGAACAAGCTGATCATATCGCCTGGACGTTCAACAACCTGAATACCTTTACCGCCACCACCTTGTACAGCTTTAAGCAGAACAGGGTAACCAATTTCGTTAGCAACGTTCACAGCTTGCTCAGCGTTGCTTAAGATCCCGTGGCTGCCTGGTACTACTGGAACACCATTTGCCTGTGAGGTCTTAATCGCATTCGACTTGTTACCCATAGTCGTCATCGAGTGAACACTTGGGCCAACGAAGTTTACGCCGTTGTTTACACAAAGTGCTGCAAACTGTGGGCTTTCTGATAGGAAACCAATACCTGGATGAAGTGCATCAACATTTTCATACTCAGCAACTTTAAGTACAGAGTATGCGTTGAGGTAACTTTCATCAGAGGTGTTACCACCAATACAAACCAGCTTATCTTTGCCTTTAAGCATATCGGCAGGTACTGAGGTCATATCCGGATCTGAAGCAACAAGAACGACATTAATATCGTTATCATGAGCCTTACGAATTAGCTTAACTGCAGTACAACCACGCGCATGAACAAGTACCTTGTTAATGGGTTTCATCAACTCACGAGGATCATCCTGAACAATCTTTTCATCAGCAACCATCATCTCAGGTACTAAAGTTGAAAGCGCATTGCCAATCACATCTTCAATTTGAGCAGTAGGCTTAGGCATCAAAGGATCGATACTCGCTAACTGGTCATCAATCGTTGTGCTGAATGGGTTGCTTACCAAGGCATTCATCGCACCTGGTACTTTCGACAAGTAGTTAGACAGAGTCGCTGTAGACGGCAAGTAAGCCGGAACAACCATCTGACCCGCAAATGGCATATTTGTACCAGACAGGTAGTAGGTCTGTACTAATGGGTGAGTCACAAAACTTGCCTGTGCTCCACCAGTACAATCACCATAACCAAACATCAGTACAGGTAACTCGTTATCACGGATGAAGCGAGTAATACGGTCGTTAACCACAGCCATTGAGAATAGTGCGGCTGCACCCTCTTTAGTCTGCATACCACCTGAGCTAATAAAGCAGATAACTGGCAACTTACGTTTAGCACACTCAATCAATAGTGAACTGAATTTCTCAGCACTAGCCATATCGAAGGCACCAGCCTGGAAAGCCGTGTTTGATACAGCAACACCCACACGCATCTGCTGACCATTTTGCTCAAAGTCAGCCATACCTGTAATAAGACCACAAGGGCGAATGCCTTTGTCTAGTGCATCTTCAATTGAGAGGCGGAAGCCTGGGAAGTTAAGCAGGTTAGCAGACATCTTGTCGGCATTGATCTCATCGAAATCGGTGAAGAACTTACCGATAACACTTTCCCAGCCCATCTTACCGGCACGCTTTTCATCACGCAGTACCTTCTGGATCAATAGATCTTGGTAGCCCATGGTGAGGCGGTTCCAGAAATCTTTACGACGACCGATACGCACAGGGTTAATCGCCCCTGTGTACTCGCCACTTTCCTCTTCACTATCGAAGTATTCAGGCAGTAGACGCTCGAAGAAGTAGGTCAAAATAACGAACAAGCTATCGTTTAACTGTGGGAAACCAACACTCTTCCACTGCTCAGTCTTAGTTAGCAGTTCAGCGCGATTAGACTGACCCATGAAGTACTTAAGCCACTTGTAGAACTTGTTCTTATCGTTAGCTACATCTTGAGTCGAGAGTGCGCGGTCAATAGAGCTATGAAGCAAGTTATCCACTGAAGCACGAGATAGGCTCTTAGACATCATAGCTTCTTTAGCAATAGACGCTAAATTACCAACGACGTTATCATAAAGTGCATTGAAGACAAGAATGTTATGACACTGCCAGATAAAGTCTTCACGAAGTTCATCATGAACAACCACATCAAGAACAGTTAACTTATTCAGTTCAGGCCAATCTGCTTGAGTCACTTCTGATGGAAGGGTCTCAAGGTACTGGATTAAGCCCTTGAAGTTGTTCTCTGCATTACCTTTCCAGCGATGGAATAAAGACCAACTAATATTGAAAATAAGCGCCTTACGGGCCTTCTTATAGTTCTCTTTTGGCTCACCTAAGATAAGACGAGTCAGCATGTTACGCTCAGTAGAAATATCATCACGTTTAGCGGTGAAGTTACCCCAAAGCTTGTTTAGCTCTTCGTCGTAAACCAGTTTATCAGGGCTTGATAACCAAGACTGGAAAACGCGATCTTGCTCTTGCTGAATACGTGCAAGCAAGTCGCCTTCAGGTACGCTCACCTTAGACAGGCGACCATACTGGTCTTGTGAGATAGACTGGATACGGCTACGCAGCGTTAGGTAACGCAAGTAACGGTATGAGCTACCAAACAAGTTAAGGTGCATGGTTGGGTTATTGGCAACCGCAAGTTCTGCATGATGCTCTAGCGCTTCAAGATTCTTAGACGGGCTTAAGAAACGAGTCAGACTGCGGTCATAATGCTCACGCAGATCCTCTGATTCTCTAACGAACTGAATCGCTGCGTTTTCAACTGCTTCGATACTGCTGATGATCGCGCGGCGCAAGTTGTGCTGACGCTCATCTTTATCAGAAGGAGAGAAATCGACAATACCGTCGATACAGCCTGAGGTGTATAGCTCTTCAGGAGAAACACCCACAGATTTAGCACACTCTTGCCAAGACAAGTTGTACTTACGAGCAATGCTCTGAAGACCCTGTGGTTGAATGGTATTAAAGATACCATCACGTAGCGACAGCAAGATGTTCGCTGCAGCCAATGGAATCGCACCACCTGAATAACCAGCACCGATAACAATACCGACTGTAGGTACATCAACATTAGCACTCTCAGCAATCGCTTTAGAGATGCTATGTGCCTGGTTTTGGCTGTTAGCAATTTCACCTGCATCAGCACCAGGAGTGTCAATAAGGTAGATAATCGGCATAGACAGTTCAGCGTACTGACGAATAGCCTTACACGCCGCTAAGTGATGCTCAGGCATCCAAGCACCGTTATTTGTTGTTCTTTCTTGTGCAACAAAACCAATACGGCGAGTACGAGTACCGAAGTTCAGTTCGATCTCGGCACTATAAAAAGGCCCTTGATGGTTTTCAGAAATTAGCTTGCCTTTAAGATCGGCAATCATGCGCTTTGCGCCGGCGCGGTTTTTATCTAATGTCGGTTGAATCACCTTAGTGACATAGCCATCGACATCAAGCTGCTCTAGCTCTTTTAGATTTGATTGGATTGCATCCTCACCGATAAGACCTTTAATCTCCTCGGCTAGGCTCTGCTTGCTGTGTTCAGGGAACAGCGAAAAGTCTTGTGCCAGATGCTCTGCTTTAAGAAAAAGCGGGTCGGCAGATTGAGCCTGAGTCTTGTTTGTGGGCTGATTGTTGCTGGTCATCATTGATCCTCTGCTTAGCCTCTAAAATTTTTAGCGAGTAAATATAACTTTGTTACGGCGTCAAATACCATTAAACTAGGGTAGACGCTTTGTTCCATTTTTGAGACAGTGATAAAAACATGCCAGATCTTAACGGTATGATGCTGTTTGCGGCGGTAGTTAGAGCCAAAGGCTTCTCCCAAGCAGCCCGCGAAACAGGCATGCCAAAATCAACCATAAGTCGTAAGGTTGCTCAGCTCGAAGAGCAACTTGGTGTACGTCTTTTGCAGCGAGATACTCGAAATTTGAGTCTCACTCAGGTTGGTGCGCTCTTTTATCAGCACTGCACCAGTATCCGCGATGAAATTGAAGCCGCTAAAGCAACCATAGAAAACACCCATAATGATGTGTCAGGCTCATTAAGAGTAGCGATACCTGTATCTTTTAGCCAAGAGATCATCGCCAACCTCTGCAGCAGCTTCATGCGTCTATACCCTAATGTAGAATTAGATATTCAATTTACTGACAGCGAAGTGGGTCTAGTGGGTGAAGGATATGATATTGCGATTAAGTATGGGCCGCTGCAATCTTCTGATTTAGTTGCTCGCTTACTCTTTGAGCGCCAGCCTATCTTAGTAGCAAGCCCAGGGTATTTAAAAACTAATGGCACACCAGCTACACCACAGGCACTAATCGAACACAGTGGCATACTGTTAGGGACCTCTCGTTCAGCGCCTATCTGGCCTCTTGGCAAAGGGGCAAAAAAGACCATGGTGTCATTTCAACGAAAAGTCCGCGTTAACAGTGCAATCATGGTAAAAAAACTCGCCATGGATGATTTTGGCATTGCCATGCTCTCTAACTCTGTATGTAAGAACGAGCTAGCCAGCGGCACCTTAGTGCCCATCCTACAAGAGTGGCCTATCGAAGCATTCAAAGTCTATGGCGTATATTCTAGCCGCAGACAGCTAGCGACGAATATCAGTGTCTTTTTAGATTTCTTCACTAAAAGATTCAGTAGCCATGAATCGATTGAATCACTGAGAATGTAGACTTAAAAGCAGTGATAAGTTCAAGATAGAGCGAAGAAAGCTGTAAGTGATAAATCACAGCTTAAAAATATGAAACTTGAAGAAAGCGAAGTTACTTGTCGCTTGAAACTTATGCCTAAACCGCAGCCCCTCACCTTAAAGCACTAGAGTTCAGACACTTTATTTGCACACAAATGTCGTGCATACTCAGGCGTTGACTATAATAAATTCAAACTGATAGCCAGTTATTATACCTATTGGTATTCAACTCATTGAGTTGATAATGACTTAACAAGAATAACATCGATAATTGGCTCATATACTTTTACCCGATTGAAGGAACGAGCCATGACTAAACCCTGTTTAGCGCTTGCCATTGCAGGACTTCTCACTGGCACTATGGCCAGCACAGCGGCAGTTGCCAAGATAGAACTCGATATTGAAGAAGCACGAATTGATGCTGCAGCTCAAGCCATGCCACAAGTGGTTGGACGGTATCAAGCTTTAGTTGATAGTCTCGCCAGCCAATATAGTGAGCAAACAGATGAACTCCTGATGACTCAAATGGTTGCTAGACAAGGAGAAAGGCTGTGGCAGCAAGCTGTCAGAGACGTCCAATCAGGTGGGCAAGATGATCGCCCACTTTACTGGGGCCGTTTAGCGATGAAAACCCTATTAAAAGAGCAAGCTCCGGCGTTTAAAATCGCACCTTGGCAACGTAACATCAACCTCAGCGCCGTTGAAAAGTCCTCTCGTGGGTTTAGTAACATCAGCTTTGATGACGATGTTGCAATCAAAATACTGCTCACAGGCTTTGACCCTTTCTTCCTCGATCGCCACATAGATCAAAGTAACCCATCAGGTTTAGCTGCGCTCGCTTTAGATGGATATCAATTTTCTGTAAACGGCAAAAAAGCGCAAGTCCAAACAGTCATGATCCCGGTGCGTTTCGCCGACTTCGAGCAAGGAATTATAGAGTCACTACTCACACCTTTTTATCGTGAAAATAGCTTAGATATGATTTTCACGGTTAGCATGGGACGGGATGATTTCGATCTCGAACGCTTTCCTGGCCGAAACCGAAGCGCTGCAGCTCCTGATAACTTGAATGTATTAACCGGTGCCAATAAAGAGAAGCCCATCGCCCCCAAGTTCAATGGGAAAACCTTGAATGGCCCAGAGTTTGTTGAGTTTTCACTGCCTGTTACCGCCATGCAGTCGACTCCAGAAGCCGTCTCGAAATGGAAGGTTAACGATAATCACAGCGTCACAACTTTAGCGAAAGGCCAGTTTGACGCTTCATCATTAACTCAGCTACAAAGCGAGACCTCTGTGGAAGGCTCTGGTGGAGGCTATCTCTCAAATGAGATCTCCTACCGAGCTATTTTACTGCAGCAACAATTCAATAGCGCTATCCCAGTCGGGCATATACATACCCCTAAAGTGCAAAGCTACGACGCGCAAATAGAGAGTGAGATTGTAGAGCAGATCAAAGCTATGGTCATTGCTGGGGCAGAAAGCTTATAATGACATGCTAATACCGAACGGTATAACACAGATAGAGCACTCAGCGTCTCCTTCAAAATAGACTTTAAGGTACTTAAATTTAAGTGCCTTTTTTAATGGCAAGTGTGAACCACTTTCAAAAATATTATGTTTAAACTGTTCAAAACAACACATGCTAAAACAGCCAGTGAGCTTGAACTAGAAGACGTTCATTATGAGTTTGAGAATGAACGTCATCAACAGGTCGCTCAACAGGTCTTAGAGTGCTACCGACAAGCAGAAGCCTACCTAAGTAAGACTTTTGCACGACCTGAGATAAAGTTTACGCTCAGGGGGAAAAGTGCAGGTACAGCCCATTTACAGCTTAATCTACTTAGGTTTAACGCCACATTGCTTGCAGAAAATCACCAAGCATTTATCGATCAAGTTATTCCCCATGAGATCTGCCACCTACTCGCATATCAACTATTTGGAAAAGTTAAGCCCCATGGTAAAGAGTGGCAGGCTTTAATGATAAATATCTATCAACTTCAGCCAGCAACAACTCACTCGCTAAACACTCAATCTGTGGCTGGGCGAACCTTCGAGTATTTATGTGGCTGTGGCAGCGTGCCGCTGAGCATTCGCCGCCATAACAAAGTTGTCCGTGGTGAAACCCAATACCGCTGTAGACGTTGTAAGCAGGCGTTAAAACGCGCTTAAGATCTTAATGGGGTGCTTACTTTGGCCAACCTCTTGCTTCTATTCCCACTCATCCAGTAAAATCCCGCCAAAGAGCAGACATGAGTCTTGCCAATCATATTTTATGGGTAATGCCTATTTAGCCCAACTTTAGGGAACCACATTGAAACCTTTATTAACACTCAATGCTGCCTTTATAGGTTTAGCGTTTAGTCTTCTTTTATCATCAGCAGCATTTGCATCTCCCTCTCACTCCACCAGTTTTAGTCAGGCCAAGCGACTAGCAAAAAAAATCTATAGTGATAACTTGCCTAAAACGAGCTTCTATTGCGGCTGTGACATCAATATAGAGGGTAAGAAGTGGAACCCAGATCTGCAAAGCTGCGGTTACCAAGTGAGAAAGCAACAAAAGCGTGCCAGCAGAATCGAGTGGGAACACATTGTTCCAGCCTGGGAGTTAGGCCACCAAAGACAATGCTGGCAAGAGGGCGGACGTAAGAATTGTGGCAAAAGCGATCAAGTATTTAAAAAGATGGAATCCGATCTACACAATCTTGTACCTGCAGTAGGTGAAGTGAATGGCGATCGCAGTAACTACCGTTTCAGTCAGTGGAATGCAAAGCCTGCACAATATGGCCAGTGCGCTATGGTTGTTGATTTTAAATCACGAAAGGTCGAGCCACCGAGTTACACTAGAGGTCGTATCGCGCGAACTTACCTGTATATGCAAAAAACATATGGCTTTAAAATAGCAAAAAGCCAATTAAAACTATTCAATGCATGGGATAAAACCTATCCAGTTGATACTATCGAGTGTAAGAGAGATCAGGCGATCGCTGATACGCAGGGAAATCATAACCCTTTTGTAAAAAACCAATGCGACTCAATCGCCGTTAACAGTCAAATAGCAGAGTAGATAGAGATGAGAATCCCAAGAATTTATCAAAATTCACCATTAACGGTTGGTGAAAGCCTAGCACTCGATGACGAAGCAGCCTCTCACGTTGGCCGTGTATTACGTATGGCGCCTGGTGAACAGATCTGCCTATTTAATGGTGGTAATGAAGATTTCCAAACAGAGATTATCTCTGCGAGTAAGAAAAATGTCTCTGTTAAGGTCTTATCTTCGAATGCCAATAACAGTGAGTCTCCACTGCATATCCACTTAGGTCAAGTGATCTCCCGTGGTGACCGCATGGACTTCACCATCCAGAAATCCGTTGAATTAGGCGTCAACACCATAACCCCACTCTTTTCAGAACGCTGTGGTGTTAAATTGTCTGGTGAACGTTTAGAGAAGAAGATTCATCAATGGCAAAAAATTGTCATTGCAGCCTGTGAGCAGTCGGGCCGAAGTCATGTTCCAGAGATCCGCCCAGCGATGTCATTAGAAGCTTGGTGCAGTGAACAAACCGATGCACTCAAATTAAACCTGCACCCGAGAGCATCTCACGGGATCGGTGGATTATCTCTCAAGGTACCTAAAGTCAGGCTATTAATCGGTCCTGAAGGCGGCTTGTCAGAAACAGAAATAAGTAAGACTGAGCAAGATGAATTTACTGATGTTTTACTTGGCCCTAGAGTACTTAGAACAGAAACTGCAGCATTAACAGCGATCAGTGCACTGCAGCTAAAGTTTGGTGATTTATAGCGCTAGGTTCTAGCAAAAGGCTATGGCCTGAATTTATTTTAAGCTCAACACAAAATTCAATTGCCCCATCTAAAGATGGTGAATAAAGGAAACAAACAGATGATCAAGCTCGGCATAGTAATGGATCCAATCAGCGATATTAACATCAAAAAAGACTCTAGTTTCGCCATGCTTCTTGCTGCACAAAGCCGTGGATATGAGCTTTTCTACATGGAGATGCAAGACCTTGCCATGGTAAATGGTAAAGCGATGGCGAACATGAGAGCACTTTCAGTCAAAGAAGATCCACAGGACTGGTTTGAGTTAGGCGATGCGGTTGACACACCGATGGCAGATCTTGATGTGGTCTTAATGCGTAAAGATCCCCCTTTTGACACTGAATTTATCTATGCCACTTACATGCTTGAACGTGCCGAAGAGGAAGGCGTGCTAATCGTCAACAAACCTCAAAGCTTACGTGATGCTAACGAAAAATTGTTTACAGCTTGGTTCTCAGAGTTCACCCCGGAGACAATCGTCACGAGAGATGAAGCTAGGATCCGCAGCTTCTACAAAGAGAAAGGCGATATTATTCTTAAGCCATTAGATGGCATGGGTGGAAGCTCTATCTTCCGAGTTAAAAAGAACGATCCTAACTTAGGTGTGATCATTGAAACGTTAACTAACCATGGTCAGCAATATGCGATGATCCAAGCCTTTATCCCTGATATCACCTCTGGCGACAAGCGCATATTAGTGGTTGATGGAGAGCCTGTTCCTTACTCTTTAGCCCGTATTCCTCAAAATGGTGAAACACGAGGTAACTTGGCCGCAGGTGGCCGAGGCGTCGCTCAGCCGTTATCTGAAAGTGACTGGCATATTGCCCGCACATTAGGTCCAGAGCTTAAAAAACGTGGCCTTATCTTTGTCGGCCTCGATGTCATTGGCGACAAGCTAACCGAAATAAACGTCACTAGCCCAACCTGTATCAAAGAGATTCAAGGCGCTTATGACGTAGATATTACTGGTATGCTAATGGACGCTATCGAAGCACGAATCAAAACCAGCTAGACAGTAACGAGATGACCGATGCGTTAATCGCACTCGGTCAATTTACATATTTGAGCAAGCTAGGATATTAGCAATGGGCGCTAGGCAAAAATTTATCTTCTTAAGATCTTGTGTATTATCTGGCATAGCGTTATTGGCCAGCATCAGTGTTTCAGCCAACACTGACACGCCAGTTCACACTATGCTTGGAGATGCTCCAAGCGTTCCCAAAAATATTGTGATAATGATAGGCGATGGTATGGGGCCGGCTTACACCAGTGCCTACCGCTACTTTAAAGACAACCCAGATACACAAGAGATTGAACAGACCGTATTCGATCGCCTTCTAGTTGGCACTTCTAGTACCTACCCGGCTCGCGTCAGTGGTTATGTCACTGATTCAGCGGCCTCGGCAACGGCATTAGCCACAGGCGTTAAATCATACAATGGCGCAATCTCTGTCGATGTTAATAAACAGCCTATTGAAACCATAATGGAAAAAGCTAAGGCTCGCGGTCTTGCTACAGGTGTTGCTGTAACATCACAGATAAACCACGCCACGCCAGCTGCATTTCTCAGCCATAACGAGAGCCGCAGAAACTATGACGAGTTAGCCATTAGCTATTTAAGTACTGATGCTGATGTCATGCTAGGTGGGGGACAAAGATACTTCCCAGCCAGTTTAATCGAGAAATTTGAGGCCAAAGGCTATCAATATCTTGCAGACTTTAGCCAGCTTGATTCAGTCAATCAAGGTAAAGTCATAGGCCTATTTGCTGATGTGCAGCTCCCTTGGGCTATAGATGATAAAGAGAGTAATAAACTTAGTAAAATGACCGCCAAAGCTTTGGAGCTACTATCACAAAATGAGAAAGGGTTCGTTTTATTGGTTGAAGGCAGCTTAATTGACTGGGCAGGACACAATAATGATATTGCCACAGCGATGGGAGAGATGGAGGAGTTTGCCAATGCCATCGAAGTGGTTGAGCAATTTATCAGACAAAATAACGACACCTTGATGGTCGTTACCGCCGACCATAATACAGGTGGTTTGAGCATAGGTGCCAATGATGAATATAAGTGGGATACGAGTATTCTCAGAGGTATAAAAGCAAGCCCTGATTTTATTGCCAATGATGCTCTCAAAGACGGAGACTGGCTTGCTCGCGTTACCCTAAGCTTAGGCTTCGTACCTAATGAGCAAGATGTGATTCAACTTTCTACTGCTAGAATGCAAGGAAAAGAGGTGATGACCACAGCAATAAAGCTGCTTATCGATCGCCATTCCAATACAGGTTGGACTACGGGCGGACACACAGGAGTTGACGTGCAGGTCTTTGCCACAGGTCCAGCTTCGAGCTTGTTTTCAGGCTATCAGGACAATACCGATATCGCCGCTAAGCTCATCAGCTTATTGCCTAAACAAAAGCACTAACCACATAGTTTTTAGCTCCCCAGCTTAGCAAGCTGGGGAAGTGACTCTACGGGCCAAACCCCATTACCTTCGATCTCATTAAGGATCCTAAAGGCTTTCCTCTCCTCCAATGGCTTAGAAAACAGGTAACCTTGGGCCAACTCACAATTAGCCTCAGCAAGAAACTCACACTGCTCTGCGGTTTCAATCCCCTCAGCCACGACAGTGCGCCCTAAATTATGAGCCAAGTCTATTACTGTGGTCACAATATGGGTATCGACGCTATTATCAAGTACGCCAGAGGTAAAGCAGCGATCTATCTTCAACACATCAAATGGTAACTGTTTCAAGTAACTCAAGGATGAATACCCAGTCCCAAAGTCATCGATAGCTATTCTTACTCCAAGCTTTTTCAACTCCTTCATTGCCGACATCGCCAAGTCTACCTGCTCAATAACACTCTCCTCGGTCACCTCTAAAAGTAGGCTTTGTGGGGGAATATTGTACTTAGATAGAATATGTTGAACCAATTCAATTAAACCAGGATCTAAGTAGTGTTTAGCCGATAAGTTCACCGCAAGATAAAGCTCACCCCAGCCCTGCTCTATTAGCCGAGATAAGATTGATCCCCCCTCTTCCAGAACATAGTTACCCACCTGAATGATGGCTTCACTATTTTCAATATCGGGAATGAAGTTCCCTGGCATGATCAGGCCAAGTTCTGGATGGTGCCACCGAATTAATGCTTCAAACCCTTTCACTTTGCCATCGGCTAAAGCCACAATAGGCTGCAAAGAAAGTGATAACTGTTTCTCCTCAATTGCCTTACCTATATCTTGCTCAATCATCATACGGTTATTCGCTTTTTGCAGCATCTCTTCGGTAAATACACGATAGTTACTTCGCCCAGCATCTTTTGCCTGATACATGGCAAGATCGGCATATTTAATTAACTCTTCAGCCCTGACATTACTGCTTTCACAATAAGCTACGCCGATACTGGTGGTAACAATCAACTTATGATGACCCAATACCACAGGCTGTTGCAGTGAAGAGAATATTTTATGTATGACTTTACGAACGTCTTCCTCAGAACGGATCCCCCTTAATAGAATAAGAAATTCATCTCCCCCCTGTCTAAACACAGTATCCATAGCCCTAACACTATGATTCAATCGGTGAGAAACTATCTTTAATAGCTCATCTCCCTGAGTGTGACCTAAGGTGTCATTGATACGCTTAAACTCATCGAGATCAAGAAACATCAAAGCAACCTTGTCATGGATCCGACCAACACAAGCAATGGTTTTCTGCAGTTCATGAATGAGCATGGCTTTATTAGGCAAGCCAGTTAAACTATCTAGCATGGCCAAACGCTCTAATTCAGCCGTGTATTCATCAACTTCTAACTCTAGATTTTGCATTTTGTCAGCAAGTTGGTGTGTTGCAATATTGATAAGGTCGACCTCATCGACAACAAACGACTCTCTTCTGGGAGATAACTCTTTTAAGGCTGCAAAATCATGGTCCGCAAGCTTAGGTAATAGAGTGGCGTGGCGACTTAGGCTAACAACAGGCGCCCACGCCGCGAGAATCACTAAGCAGCCCGAAAGCAATAAACTAAATAGCAGAGTGCCTAACATGCTCTCTTGAAACTCATTGAGAAGCGATTGCCAGTCATCAATATTATTGATCACTAAAATGGCGGGCGGTGCCTCCCCCTCAGCCAGAGGAAAAATCCAAAGTGCTGAATGTTCACCACCAACCTCATAAACTCCGCCATTATTTTCTATATGCTCCCAAGTAAACTGCCCAGCAGCCTGCTCTAACTGATAGAGGGTAGTGCGCCTATTGCTTATGCTGTAAACCTCTCTCCCCCAATAACTTATATTGTCACTAGCATGGATCCTCGGCCCTAAAACGGCTAACTCAAAAGTCTCATTGATCCTAAACCTTGCCAAGATACCTGTTAGTCCTGACTCCAGAAAGAGAAAGTGGGGCTCTCCTTGTAATAGACTCGGAACCAACACCTGAATAGAACAGTCCTGCTGACAGACAATACGCCAATGGGGCTGTAAACTATCACTGACCTGCTCAAACCAAAGTTCATCATCTCTATCCACACGATTACCCGCATGAGCTAAAAGCGCTCCAGAAAGAGAGAGCAGGCTTAATCTATCGAGCTCCCAGAACAACTGCAGATCTGGCCAATGGTTCTGCAGCATAGCCTGATAACCAATAACATTTTGCTCGCCAGAATCAACCAGTAAGGCAATCTGCTGAGCCGCTGACAATGAATGATCGACACTGAGCGATATTGACGTTTTTAGGTTTTGAGCCAACTCTTCGCGTTGAGAGTCAAGCAGATACCCTTGCTGATTAATCAGCTGCCTATAGGCAAATCCCCCCAGTATGCCTCCCAAAATAGTTAGCATAATGAGCACAGCGATAAGCAGTTTCCATTTAAGGCTAATAAAGAAAGTACGGCCTTGAGGAGTAGTCATATGATCACCACTGGAACCGGTATGAAAGCTGTAGTGCAAACATAGACCAATACTTTGATTGCGTTGTGGGATCAGGTGCGACAATGGGCGTCACCCAAGAAGCACCTTCAACTTGATGGTATTCTGCCGCAAGTAACCAGTCATTATTCAAGAACCATCTTGCTCCAAACGTCCAGTCATTGGTATAACCAAAGTAAGCAGGGAAACCTGTTGTGGCCTCATAATACTTTCCATCAGGATCATCACTATTATCTATATGCTTATCGAACCGTACAAAAATCTCTACTTCATGGGGTAGGTATGCTCTAAGGTCAAGATAATAGCCAACGCCTGTTTCAATGAGCTCATTGGCCATTGGTGGGAAAACCAGTCCATTAACGAGCCTATCACCAGCCATGTACTCTCCTGTCAGTTCAAAATTCATATATCTGTATTGACCAGAGAATACCCAGTTCTTTAATCTAATATTGCCAGGAAAATAATAGCTATCCGCCACAGGCATATAGCTAACCTCAGCATCATAGTAAGTCGCCCCTAATCTTAGATAGTCATTTTGAAATTCAAGATCGGCGGAATAATATTGCTCTGAATCAAACTCACCAATATCTTCATCACCCATAACATTGCGATCTAAATCCTCAGTAACATGAACCTTACCGACAGATATATGCCAATCCAAAGCACCATTTAAGATCTGATGCATACCAAACAGATCCCCTCCCTCAATATGAAGTTGAGCGTCCCTAAAATAATCGCTATAGATAGATTGCGGTAACATAATGCTAGGTCTAGTAAAGGGGACATCTCGGGTACTAGAGTAAAACCCCGTTTCGTTCTTAAATCGGCCCGCTCTTAGCCCAACAGTGCCCTCTCCCACTTGAAAGCTATATTCGGCAAATAGATAATCAAAATCTACGCCTGCATCGGCAAGCGTCCCCCACTGCCTAAAGCTAAGTGCACTAGCAAACCTGAAGTTTGTAATGGGCTTCCAGGAAACCGCAAATGCCGCTTCGGTAATATCAAAAGTGCTGCCATCTTCACCAACAATAAACTCGGTATCATCAGCTGTAATGTAGCCCTGGCCAACAAAACCATTAAATTGCCATTCAGACGCATTGAGTAGAAAAGAGAAGGTAAAGAGAGACATGTAAAAGATATATTTAACGATCAGCTTCATAAACACTCCATGTCATAGTGAAATCGTCATTCTTAATTGAATCCGCTATATAACCTATCGAACCAGGTGTTTTAGATATCCGATCTTGCATCTCCGCTTCACTAGTTAAGATTATTGGGCGCTCTCCAGTCCCTGAGAAAACCAGGCGATCCCACCTCCGTTGCAGCATATAAGGCATCATATCAAGTTGTTGAAAGCAGAAATCTTTATGCGTTTCTGAGTTAGGAGATAAGATAAAGACTTGAATTTTTTGTCCATCGGGCCAATAGACTTTTTGCATTGAAAATATCAGCCGCAACTCCTGAGCAGGCAATGGAAAGCCATTGGCTGAATCATTCACAATGACCTGTGCAGCGGTCGACTGAGCACAAAAAAGGGTTAGTAATAACATCCATGTGGCCAAGAGGCGCATTAACCAGTCTCCTTACTATCCTTTATCCACACATAACCAGTCATATTTAGCTATGTAGCTTCACAGCAACTTCAGCGGATACTTAAACCTCACGTATCTACAGCTTAGGCAAAGAATTCATACGTCGCTCAATTTTTAATAAAATTTTGCAGCTATTTACACATGAAAACGAATTCAATAATTTTCATAAATCTCACTTATCAGCGACCTAAGAGACAAGTGATTATTTGTAATGTTGTTTCTAAAAAGCTGCTTGGAATATGTATGCATAAACACAATTCACTGTGATTTAGCTTTAAGATATAATGGCAATGAAACTTACCAACTGTGGCCATTGTGTTAACTAATCCATCTCAAGTCATTCTTAGAAATAGCGAGCTCGTCGAAAACAAAAATGTATTGGTGATCAACTACGAAGATGATCAACTGCCAAAGACGCTTTTAAAAACTGCCGCTAAAGTGACGGGGCTAGCACTGGACTATCATCATCATTTGACCATGAGCGATGACACTAGCCAGAACTTATCGCTATTTTTTGGCCATTGCCTCCCCAATGAAATGCTTTTTGATACAGCAATCATCTATTACCCAAAAGCAAAAGCACTTGCCGCATACCTGATTAACTTGGCAGGTCAGCATTTGAAACCTGGTGGGCAACTGCTTGTTGTAGGTGAAAATAAGGGAGGAATAAGATCTCTGGTTAAGCAAGTCCCTCATTATTTTGACGCGCCTTTCAAGCAGGATAATGCTAGGCACTGCCTGCTCTATCAGACAGAGCTAAAAGAGCAAGCTCCCAAAATAGAACTTAATGACTGGGTCAGCCAATACCAATTAAAAACCCCACAAGGGGAAGTCACCATCTGTAACTTAGTCGGAGTCTTTAGCGAAAAGAAACTCGATGAAGGCACTAAGCTACTACTCTCAAACCTGCCAACAATGCAAGGAAGAGTACTAGATTTTGGCTGCGGTGCAGGCGTTATTGCTGCCGCACTGCTAAAAGCCCAGCCGCAACTGCAGGTCGAGTGTGTAGATATCAACGCTATGGCAATTGCATCGTGTGAGCTCACTCTGAAAGCTAATGACTTTAATGGGTTAACGTATCCATCTGATGGGCTTGCTCAAACCAAGGGCTCCTTTAATGGCATCATTTCCAACCCGCCTTTCCATGATGGATTGAAGAGTACGACCGACATTGCTAAGAATTTTGTAAGCGATAGTGTAAAAAAACTAAAAAGAGCCGGTGTTTGGCACATAGTCGCTAACAGACACCTTCCCTACAGTGACACAATTGATACATATTTCGGACAAGTTAACGTCACGGCAGAAAATAACAAATACAAAGTTTATTCTAATATTTTCAATAAGTAATTAATAACAAACGCCTGTTAAATAGCACTATTGAACACTCTCAATGGTGCTATTTTTTTGCTCAAAATCAAATTTCTCCCATTCTTATTAATCTACATTCAACTTTCACTCAGTTAGGGCTTCATAGCCCAAACTTTATGCTGTTATACTCAGATGGTAGTAAAGAGATAATAAAAAATAATAATTAATCATTATATCGGAATTGACTATGCTATCGCCCGAACTCATAGAACTAAGTGTTGATAATGCCTTTGCGGAATTCAAGGTCACCCCCAACACTCACGGCCCTCTCACCGAGGAAGCCATCTATTCTCTGCTCGCACTTCCTGATTTCGATAGCCTTTATCCATTAGAAGGCAACATCCAAAAAGCGGTTATTCAAGTCAATCAGCTTTGTGGTCAAGACGATGGCCAGTTTGAACAGTTTTTCCAGATTGCCGAGCGCCGAAACGGACAGATAGAAGTAGAAATTAGTGAAGACAAAATGAGTGCTCAAATGCAACTTACAGCAGCTTGGGGCGGTGAAGAGGTAACGATTCAAGACATTCTTAAGTCGCTAAAAACCAATAATGTTGGCATGGGGTTGAGCAAAGTTAAAATTCAGACTCTCTTGAAACAACTAACTGAACTTCAGCCTGGAAAGACTTGCAAGAGTGTCATTGCCACAGGAAAAGCCTCAATCAATGGCGTTAATGCTAGAATTGAGCGTAAAGTCCCCTTAGCCAGAGAGCGATTACTACAGCCGCAACAAAGAGAAGATGGCACAGTAGATATGCGTAACTTAGGTGCGGTCATCATGGTCAAACCAAAAGATCTTCTGGTAATTAAACATCCTTCGACGTCAGGCTCAAAAGGTTACAACATACATGGAGAGGTGCTCGAACCCACTCCAGGAAAAGACATTGCTCTGACGCCTGGTGACGGCACAGAGATAGACCCAAGCAATCCAAATCATTTAATCGCCTCTGTTGCCGGCCAGCCAGTTGAAACTAAGTCAGGAATGAAAGTTGATGATGTGCTGAACATTAAAGATGTTGATGTCGGTTATGGCAATGTCGACTTTAAAGGCAGTATTTTGATCACCGGCGACGTCCATGAAGGCATGGTAGTAAAAAGCACTGGCGACATTACTGTTATGGGCTTTGTGGATTCATCAAGTCTGATCGCCGAAGGTGATGTCATAGTCAGCAAAGGGATTATCGGTAGGCAGCTCAAAGAGAAAGAGCTCTCAACCAAGATTAAAGCCAACGGCCAGATATGTGCTCAATTTATCCAATACTCAGATCTTGATGCCCAAGGTGAAATATTAGTCACTAAACAGTTATTGCACAGCTATAGCAAAACTAAGCAAAAACTCACTGTAAGTGATGCAAATGGCCGACGCGGCGATCTTGTCGGCGGCATTGTAAAAGCGGATAAAGGGCTGAAAGCCGTTGTCATTGGTGCTACGGCTGGTACTAAGACCGAAGTATTTTGCGCGATGAAGCAAAGTGATCTGAAGCAAAACCTTAAGGAACTCGATCAAAGCATTAAGGAGATGGTAGTAGCAAAACTTGAGCTTGCAGCGCGCCTGAAAAAGCTGCCACCAAAAAGCGAGTGGCAAGGTGATGAAATGATGGTCGAGCAGGTCAAAATGATGCTTGAGCAGAAACAGAAGATGGCAGATGAGCAAGCAAAAGAGGAAGCTGAGTTTGAGTTCATCAAGCAGGAGATCGAAGGTTATTATCAAGATAACCGAATAGAAGCCAATAAACATATTTTTGCTAACGTAGAGATCCATATCGGTAACGCATTTATTCGTACTCAAAGAGAGCACGGTACTTGTACGGTTTTCAATCAAAATCAAGAGATCACCTTCGACTACAACGCAAAAAACTAATCAAGCACCAAATCTATTATTTAATACGCTCCTAGCTTCTAGGAGCGCTACTCGCTTCCCTATCGCTTTCCATGCATAATCCCTCCTAGTAAAAATCAAAGAGAAAATTTGTGGAATTATTAAGAATTGATTGCCTAGGTAAAGAACTTAGACTCGAAGGCTCGATGGCCGGCTGGCAACAACTATTTTGGGGCGATACTTTAGTCTCTGTTAAGCAAGCTTCAGCTGATAATGAGGGGCTTAAAAGCCATCAATTTGAACTATCTTCACAAGCTAGTCCTGTCAACAGCCAAGCTGCAACTGGTGAGCTTTCTGAACTCGATACTCAAGCGTTCAAGATTCAAATATCTCTGGAGGTCGATCTTACCTGGCAGCCTTTCAAGCTCAATTATAGATTATTGAAAGATGATGAGCTCATTGCAGAAGGCAGCCGTGATACTAAAGATATTGAACGCCAGGTACCGGTAAAGCCAATAGAAGCACAAAGAAAATTCAGCTTAATTGGCCTAGCATCATTAGGATTCAAGCTTTTAAAAAGTGCTAAAGTTATCAAGGTTGTATTAGCAGGGGCCAGTGTTGCGGCGTATTCTTGGCTATTCTCCTTTCAATTTGCAATGGCACTTATCGCTTGCCTCGTATTCCATGAGTACGGCCATATAAAAGCGATGAAGTATTTTGGTATGAAAACTAAAGGGATATACCTCATTCCCTTTATGGGCGGCCTCGCTCTCAGCGATGAGAAAATTAATACTCGCTGGCAAGATGTTGTGATATCAATAATGGGGCCGACGTTTGGCCTAATCATGTCACTACTGGCCCTCGTCGCTTATTGGCTTACCGGTAATGTCTTTTTTGCAGGGCTTGCGGCCTTTAACGCACTGCTAAACCTCTTTAACCTATTACCTATCTTACCACTCGATGGTGGGCATATATTAAAGAGCGTTAGCTTTTCAATGAACAGTATCGCGGGCCTATCAGCCTGTATAGCTGGAGCTGCTGTAGGTGTCTATATCAGTTATACCTTAGGGCTGGCATTGTTAGGGTTTCTATTATTGATTGGCAGTCTAGAGATAGGGTTTGAATGGAAGACTCGCCACCAAAGTCACCTGCTGCCATTAGATCGCTACGGGCAGATCTTCTCTACCATTTGGTACTTTCTCACGGTCGGCGCTTTAGTGGGCATTATCTGGTATCTAGCAGGCTCTGGTGACGACATGTTAGGTCTGCCACTAAAGATTCTACAAAGCTAACTCATCGCTAAGGTTTCTTAAAAACAGGCAGAGTTTATTCTGCCTGTTTCAAACGAGCTAATCGTCATTAGAAGAGGTTAACCTATAACTAGGTTTGCTCAATAGAAGCTAAATAAGTCGAGACCAGCTTCACCTACCTCCCTTCTCCTAAGTAATCAGTAAGCAGTAGTCATCACCTGTACAAAATAGTCGCCCCATATTTAGCCTCCAATGCTGAATTGCTGTACCTGTACCCTTGCAGTACAAACTCATATCCAGAGCAAGGTAGTAACCAAGGAGACAGCTAAAGCTCAAAATAAAGCTAAACAAGGGACTTATGGTGAAATAGGGCTAGGGGATCTGCAGGCAATTAATGAAGAGGTCTGACACTGAATTTAAGACATAAAGTTCTTATCTCTCTAATGAGAGTATCTCTTAATAAAGAGTATTTGATTGGTACCGGAGGACGGACTTGAACCGTCACGCTCGAAAGCAACGGATTTTCAATTCACCGCTAACATTTTGAAATAGTTATAAATATTTGTATTTTTTCTGGATCTTTTTTGCATTCTCTAGGGATCGCGTTGGATCTAGCTTGCAAGCGTTGAGCACAGAATCGACTCTCTGACTATAACTAAATGAATGACTTAATGCAGTGATCCTGATTGAGAATGATTACTCATCCTCCAGTTTGATGGCGTTTCCCCTTCCCATAGTTTAAAAGCTCGATAAAATGAATTCTGATCTTCGTAACCTAAAAGCACAGCAATCTCATAAAGACTCATTTCTGTATCTAGTAGATAGCTCTTCGCTGTCTGCCTTCTAACCTGAAGAAGAAGGTCTTTATATGTTTTTCCTTCTTCGGTAATTCTTCGTTGGAGTGTACGAGTACTTACACCTAGTTCTTTAGCAATGAAGTTCACTGTCGGGCTCCCTGCTGACAAGTTTCTCTCTATTACCCATTTAACCTGACCTGAAAAAGAACCTTTATTTCTCTCTGCTTTTAATTCATTTTCTAGTTGAGGAAGTATCATATTCGATAACTCGCGGTTATAAGTTTCAAATTCTAAATCTAGGTTTGAATTCCTGAAAGTTATCGAATTCTTTTGGCTACCGTACCGAATATCGCAACCAAAGTATTCTTCAAGGTAACTGGTTTCCGGTTTATCTCTTGTCAGTTCAAGAGATTCTGCTCGTATGTTAGTCTTTGTCCCCTTAATACCAAGTTCTAATAAAGATCCAAACGTAGCATCCACAAGAGCATCAGGTATAGATTTATCCGTATTCAACCACTCTATTGTTATGGATGTAATATCTGTTCCATCTCTTATCAGCATAGCTTCCGGTGCACACAACCTTTTAAATCGAGCAACGCGATAAATGGCATCTCTATAGTTTTTAGCCAAATACGCATTGTAATATGAAGGCGGTAACTGAGCTGTTTCCAGTTTTTGAGAAAATTTAACACCGATAGAAATGTCATTAGCCAAGTCTGGCAATACTTCCCAAATGGAGAAGTATTGCTCGACTGTCGCCGCCTGATGACTTAGCAGTATAGATGCAGGAAGGTGGGTTTTCGCTGCTATATCTTGTTTGGAGATGCTAAGTCTCTCCAAACCAAACCAAATGATATCCTGAACCCTAACACTGTCAGATTTATACTGCTTCATCAACGTTATCCCTTAGCTATTTAGCCTGAAAACCACCATCAATATTCAGAATATGACCTGTAACAAACGATGCTTCATTAGATAGAAGCCAGCAAATGCCATTAGCCACCTCTTGAGGGTTACCCATACGATTCATTGGATGCATCTGAGCAATCATATTCTCATCATAAGTACCCAATTCAATAGCTCCAGAAATAATATCTGTCTTAATTGCACCGGGAGCAACTGCATTGATACGTATATTTTCAAGTGCGTGGTCAAGAGCAGCAGATTTGGTTAATCCCACGACAGCATGCTTAGTTGCAGCATATGTACCAGACCAAGGCATACCGTTTAGTCCTGCAATAGATGCAAGGTTTACAATAGAGCCACTACCTTGTTTTCGCATTTGCTCAATTTGTGATCTCATACAATAGAAAAGCCCAAGTACATTCGTATCCAGCATTTGCTTGAATGCCTGAGTTGTCGAGTCGCCAATGGTCTTGGTTTCGTTCGCAAGACCTGCATTGTTCACTGCCATATCCAGTGAACCAAACTCTTTTACAATGTAATCAACCATACTGATGACCTGCTCTTCATCAGTTACATCATTTTGGAGAAACAAAGCCCTAGCAGAATTTCTTAGCGTAAACGCCAACTCATTCAGTTCCTTCTCTACATCTTTTCCCTGCTCTGCTCGCCTGCCAGAAATGACAACATGATAACCTTGTCTAATCAGCTTTTCCGCAGTAGCTTTACCAATACCTGTAGCTCCACCTGTGATCAAAGCAACCTTATGTGACATAGTAATACCTCTTTAATGTTCCGTTCTTATCTGCCATTACAATGTAGCTGCAAACTCATCATTTAACTCTAGCAAACAACGCCAGTCATTCTTCTATTCGCGCCAAACATGTTAAAAGTCATCACGGCATAAAAAACAGGCACAATTTGTTACCATCCAAGTCCCTAACATAGCCACCATAAAAGCTCTCATCATCAGGATTTGGAGCTGATAGCACTTTCGCACCAAGTCGCTGTGCAGTCTGATATATCCTATCGACTGAACCTTTGTCTTCAAGCCTCAATCCAACCAAAGTCCCATTGCCATAAGTCGCTTCGTTACCATCAGAGGGTGCACAGATACCTAGAAGCGGACCTTTGTCATCAGTCCAAGTCACAATAGTATTGGACTGCCCCGAGTCTTATGGACAAATTTCACCTAAGCTTTTTGCATAGGAGATATGTTTATGAGTGGACAACGATATACCCCAGAATTTAAAGAAGAGCCGTTAAACAAGTGCTAGAACGTGGCTATACAACTGCTGATGTTGCGGCACGTTTAGGCGTGTCTCAGCACAGTGTTTATAAATGGGTCAAAGCCGCAAAACCCTCTTCCAGCCAATTGAGCGACGATGAACTTATCGAGGCCAAAAAAGAAATTCTTCGGCTTAGAGGTCAACTTAAACGGACTGAAGAAGAGCGAGATATTCTAAAAAAGGCCGCAAGGTACTTTGCAAGCCAGCCCGAGTAAAGTATCAATTTATTCTTGAACATCAACACTGCTTTAAAGTGCTTACTATGTGTCGTGTGCTGAAAATCGCCAGGGCTGGTTATTATGCGTGGCTGCATGAGTCTGTATCGGTACGGGCTCAAGAAGACCAACGGTTACTGCAACTTATTCGCTCATCCTATGATGCGAGCTATGGCATTTATGGCTATCGACGCGTAAGCCTCGATCTCAAAGAGCTGGGAGAATGCTGCGGTAAAAATCGTGTCCACCGGATCATGAAAGCTAACGATATTGCGGCTGTACGGGGTTATAAACGTCACAAAGGCACCTATGGCCGCCCCTCTATCGTTATGCCGAACCGACTCAACAGAGAGTTTTCCGTTGAAACACCGGATAAAGCCTGGGTGACTGATATTACCTACATCAGGACCTGGCAAGGTTGGCTTTATTTAGCGGTGGTACTCGACCTGTTTTCCCGCAAGGTCGTCGGCTGGTCGATGAAACCAACCTTGGCCAAGGAGATCGTGCTGGATGCCTTATTGATGGCTCTATGGCGTCGCAGGCCGACTGAAAGTGTAATAATACACTCAGACCAAGGCTCACAGTACGCCAGTGGCGACTGGCAAAAGTTCTGTCAACGGCATAACCTTAAACCAAGCATGAGTCGTCGCGGTAATTGCTGGGACAATGCGGTGGCCGAATCATTTTTTAGCAGCTTAAAGAAGGAAAGGATTAAAAAACGGATCTACAAAACCCGTGAACTGGCGCGTAGCGATATTTTCGATTACATCGAGGTATTTTATAATCGCCAACGACGCCACACGCACCTCGGTGGAGTGAGTCCAGAGGCGTTTGAAGCAGTCTCAAAATGAGGCTGTTAAATGTCTAGGGTTCTGGGGCCAGTCCACTTCGCCCATGTGAAGTATTACGAACGGCTGTGATGTTAAATGCGCCCGCAATTATACTTGTACATAACCACCCGTCAGGGTATCCAGACCCCAGCAGTAGTGACATAACAATAACTAGCAAAATAGTTGAATGTGGAAAACTGTTAGGTATAGATGTGCTTGACCATATAATAATTGGCGAGAGCAGCTTTGCAAGCTTAAAACAGCTAGGTAAAATGTAAGTTAACGTATTGAATTTAAGATACAAAAAAGCCCAGCTCGATTAAGAGCTAGGCTTTAATATAATGGTACCGGTGGACGGACTTGAACCGTCACTTCCGAAGAAATCGGATTTTGAATCCGACGTGTCTACCAATTCCACCACACCGGCAGTACCTTTTAAGCTTATTCAGCTTTGCAAAGTTTTCTGAATCTTTCCAAATAACTTTGCAAAACTTTGCAAGCAAATATCGGTTATTCCATTACCAATATTTCATTCTCTTTCAAATACTTATCAAATCACACATCGAAGACGCTGTGATTTTTGAATCCGTCGTGTCTACCAATTCCACCACACCAGCTTAATCAAATAGACTAACTAAAATCATGATGACCTCAGTAAGTGACGGGAATTATACCTTTGAGCCTGCTAATGGCAAGCGTTTTAAAAGCATATCTCTGCTGACCGAACAATTTTCGGTCTTATGACTGCATTTTACGCGCTAAAGCCACTCCCCCTAATACAGTTAAACACTCATTGTCAGCATCGATAATGCGGTATTTCTTAAATGACTAATTAAGCCAAGTGAGATGCTACGCAAACAATTAACATTTAAGCTTCAGTTTTATAATTATTCGGCTAAAAAATTGATCGAGATCAGCAAGTTGACCTGTAAACAAGATTAGTTTAGGAGATAAGTAAACAATATAGATTTGAAAGAGGATTTCACTATGGCTTTTTGGCTAGATTTAATGTTCGGTAACCCAATCGGGCTGATGTCCATGATCGTTATTTTTGCCACGATAGGCATCATGTCTTACCTGATGTGGATGTTTATTCAGAAGTCTAAGCCTGAATAAAACTTTCAACTCTCACGGTTTAATGAAGGAGTAGGTAGTGCCTGCTGTTTCTAATGCAAATGGGGGCGTTCGCCCCCATCTTTTTGTCCACTGAAATATAAACTGCAATCAGTAATAGATAACCTAGGCCGCGTGCTTTCTTGGCCCTGTTAGGTTATTGGCAAAAGTCGGCCTCGCTTTAATTAGATTCTGCATCTCTTCTTGACTCGGCTCACCCACAGGTAGCCTGAGTACCTGGCGATTCAGGTATATTCTTGCCCGCATTGAGATCTTATAATCTGCTGTTGGCCCCTGTATTGCGTAATGCTTTTGATTGCCTAAATGCTCAATAATATTGGTCGCTACAAGGCTTTTGACCGCTGTCTCATCTTGAGGAAGCGTTAATACGGTTTCACCTTGTAGAAAAAACTCTCGCAGTAATGCACGCTCAGTCGGATCCAATAGCTTAACCTTCTCCTCAATCACCTCTGTGGCTCGCTTAGTCTTTAACACACTAATCGCTTCATCTAAAAAGTAGTTCACAACTTGAGTGATGATAAAAGCAATACCAATAATGAAAGCTAAACCAATGTAGTGAGAATTAGCGCTAACTACCTCGTCTAAGTGTACAACTGAGAGTATCCCTTTAGGTGCAAACAACAAGGCACCACTTACTATCGCCAACCATAGCATGGCGCTAAAAATTAACTGTTTTGGTGCGGATGATTTAAATATCTGTGTTTTAATTTTTTGCATTGGGATACCTAGTGTCAAAAACCCATTCTTACTCAATTCAAAAGCAAAATTAATGCCAAAACCATATAAAACTAGTTTATTAATGAAAATTGATATTTTTTGTTAATTTTTAAGCAACTAAGTCGAGAATTTATCGCTGTGGGGTCTATGCTTATGAGGGGATGCTTACTTTGACATAATTCAGAGCCGTAGGTGAGCAAGCGTGATTAACGATTCAGGCCTTAAGAAAAGGATCCATGCAAACTTTTACAAGCAAATTAATCAAAAGCCAGATTGGCCGTAAGTTAACTATTTCAATCATATTGTTTAGCTCATTAATCACCTTACTCACCACTGGGTTTCAGTTGATCAATGACTATAAGGGTGATGTCGACCGTATTTCTCGACAGTTTACTAGTATAGAAAAAGTTAACTTAGATGTACTCGCTGCGAGCATCTGGGTGATCGATGAAAGGCTCATCAACACACAGCTAAATGGATTAATTCAACTGCCTGATATTACCTATATCTCCATCAATGATGACAGTGGTCAAGTGTGGATCTCAGGAACTCCAACACCTGAAAATACTATCGAAAAAACGTTTGAACTATTTTATAGCTCAGGAACCGACAGCATTCCCGTAGGCACCTTGCTTGTGCAGGCCGATCTAAAAGCGGTATATGAGAAGCTACTGGACAGAGCGATTATCATCTTGCTTTCAAACGCCATCAAAACCTTTATTGTCGCTGGTTTTATTCTGTTTCTGGTTTGGTACATGGTGGCTAGGCATCTACATCGCCTAAGCATCTATTGCCAAAAGATCGATCTCGATACTCCATTTCAACCTTTAAAATTTGATCAAAATAACAAGAAAGGCGATGAGTTCCATCAAGTGTCATTAGCCATTAATACCATGCAGCAGCAGCTGCGAAACTCCTTCTCCGATATAAAGCAATCTAAACAAGAACTCCAAGATGCGTTAACCGACAGAGAGCGGCTCCTCGCACTGGAAACCAGCTATAAAGAGGAACTCGCCAAGCAAGTCAAAGAGAGGACCCAAGAGCTTGAACAATCACTACTGGTGTTAAAGCGTGCTCAGGAGGTGTTAGTCGAACAGGAGAAAATGGCAGCGTTAGGAGGGCTAGTTTCAGGCGTGGCGCACGAGATAAATACCCCTATCGGTATCTGTTTAACAGCCGCAACATCACAGCTGGTTCATGTCGAAGAGTTGATTCTATTAATACATGGTGAAAACACAACTATAGAGGAAATTAACGCAATTCTTGCTGAATATCAGGAGAGCTGTGAACTGATTGTCAGTAATATCACTAAGGCAAGCACCCTTATTCAGAAATTTAAAACTGTGGCTGCACAGCAGAGTCACGAGGAGCTAAAAAGTTTCAATCTCAAACAAGCGCTTATCGATAGCCATGAATCAATGAAAATACTCTTCGATAAACAGATCGTTGAAGTTCAGTTCGACTTAGACTCACAGCTAGAAATAATCACTAACCAAAGCCTACTGAAGCAGATCACAACCAATATTCTTTCCAATGCCTACTCCCATGCATTTAAAAATATAGAAAAAAGCATCATCATTATCAGAGCTAAAATCGTCAATAATATGGTCAACATATCCATTCAGGATAATGGTTCTGGTATTTCAGCAGAAGCGGCAAGCCACATTTTTGAACCTTTCTACACCACATCGAGAAATCAAGGTGGAACTGGGCTAGGGTTATCTGCGGCTTATAATGCTGCAACTCTTCTCAGAGGAAGTATTAAATTTGAAGACGAATGTGAATTAGGAGGAGCCTGCTTCCTTATCTCATTCCCTATCGTTCAGTCTCATACTATAGATGACGAGAGCGCAGCTTATCAGGTATAAGCTGCACCATTTGACCCACTAATTGCAGGCTTCATCCTTAGCCGTTGATTCTAGTTTCTAGCTAATAATTCTAACGAATGCTCTTAACTATGACTTCTAGCTATGGCTTCTAGCGATGATTTTTGGCTGTAATTTCACAAATATCGATAATCACCCGTACTGCAGCTTCCATTGACTCCACACAGATGTACTCATGCTTACCATGGAAGTTATGCCCACCAGTAAAGAGATTAGGACATGGAAGACCCATATAAGACAGCCTTGAACCATCGGTTCCGCCTCTTATGGGTTTAACCAGAGGAGTAATCCCCTGACTCATCATCGCCTCTTTGGCGATATCTATAATATGGGGATAAGGTAACACCTGCTCCTTCATATTAAAGTAACTATCAGTTAACTCTATCTCTAAGCTACCCAAAACAAGATCACTATTAAATTTGGCGACACGTTCTGATAACCACTGTTTACGCTTCTCAAATAAGTCGAGATCAAAGTCACGAACCAGATAGGTTAACTCAGCTTCCTCAGTTTGACCTTGCATATTAATTAGATGGAAAAAGCCATCATAATCTCTGCTGCCTTCAGGGGTGTCATGCAGTGGCATTTTGGCATGAAAACGAGCCGCCATTGTCTGAGCGTTCACCATCACACCATAGGCAGATCCAGGATGACAGTTGTTACCTTTAGCAGTGATCACAGCCGTAGCAGCATTAAAGTTCTCAAATTCAAGTTCACCTATCTCGCCACCGTCAATGGTATATGCCCATTGAGCACCGAAAGCAGGAACATCGAAATGATCAGCGCCTCTGCCAATCTCCTCATCGGGAGTAAAGCATAAACGTATCTCTCCATGAGGGATCTCAGGGTGGGTAATGAGATGATGAAGTGCCGTAATAATTTCAGCAATCCCCGCCTTATCATCACCACCGAGCAGGCTGGAGCCGTCAGTTGTGATCAGGGTTTTACCTTCATATTGCAGCAAGCTCGGAAACTGCTCAGTACTTAACAGCTCATGCTCTCCTAGCAAGATATCTTCACCTGAATAGTTAGCAATTATCTGGGGATTGACATCTGCACCGTTAAAATCAGGCGCCGTATCTAAGTGAGCAATAAAGCCAATACAGGGGACGCCATCAAGTGTCGCTGGCACACTCGCCGTTAAATAACCTTTGCTAGATAGCTCAACGCTGTCAAAACCTAACTCCTCCAGCTCCAGCTTTAGCACTTGAGCAAACTCAAGTTGCGAAGGTGTACTTGGACACGTTTGCTGCTGACTATCGGACTGAGTATCGAATTTAATATATTGCAAAAAGCGTGTGAGCATCGCCTGTCTCACATGGCTGTAATTAACAGTGCTTGTCATAATAGATATGCCAGTAATGAAAGTGGCCTGAGTCTAACAAGCCACCTTTGGCAAAATTTAGATTTTGATCAATGTTTGCGGAATTACCCTATGATCTAGATCATTCCAACAGGGTAAACTCCTATCGGTATAACTATCAGGGCAGCTATTTGTTCGCTTGATTTGCCAGCTTAATCAGCACCCGGCTCGCAGCGATGAATCCAAATGTTCCAGTCACAACTGTGACGGCCCCAAAGCCTGATGCACAGTCCATTCTCATGCTGCCGTCGACATTCGCCTTGCTATTACAAACACTACCATCAAGCTGAGGGTACACTAGCTGCTCAGTCGAAAACACCGCTTCAATGCTGAAACGTCTTTGCAGGTTCTTTGAAAAGTTATACTCACGTCTGAGAATATTTCGTACTTTAGCCAGCAGTGGATCTTGATAAGTCTTCGCCAAATCTGTCACTTGCACCTGAGTCGGATCGATCTGCCCTCCAGCGCCTCCAACTGTAACTAAAGGCAGTTTCTGTCTTTTACACCAAGCTATCATCGCCGCCTTAGGTTTTACTGCATCAATACAATCCACCACATAATCCAACATGCCGGATTGGCCTTCTTTGGCGTATTTTTTACTAATAAAATACTCACCTAAGTTGTCAGCAGTAATAAAGTCTTCCACCTGATTGACCTTACACTCTGGATTAATCTGTAAAATACGCGCTGCCATCACCTCAACTTTAGACTCACCTATGGTCCCTTTTAGCGCATGGATTTGTCGATTGGTATTAGTTACACAGATATCGTCAAGATCAATGAGAGTGATCTCTCCAATTCCGCTTCTTGCTAAGGACTCAGCAACCCAAGTACCAACGCCACCAATACCGACCACAGCGACATGGGATTGAGCAAACCGATCTAAGGCTTTTGTTCCGTATAGACGACCAATACCTGCAAACCGATTTAAATATGCTTCAGAAAGCAACTGATTTTCCAACTGTAACTCCAAACAAAAAGTAGCGAATAACTAAAAAGCTTATGCATATAGCCTAGAGCTAGATTTTATCTTATTTCCTCCATAAAAACTAAAGCAAAAAGACGAGTCCCTTGTTCAAAGTAGAAGCACTCAAAATACAGCACGCCATACAGTACAAAATATCGTCACCTTGGTTAATTTACTTAGAGAAATATTACCAGTAAGAAACACCCTACCGTTCACTGTTATCAAGATATCTCACTAACAAAAAATCCTTGTAAAATAACGTGATGCATATAGCAAAAGATCGTCAGCCCGTGATCAAGATCCCATAATATCATGACGATTCTATGACAAACTCGAAGCCGACAAATACAGATATAAAGCTTCAGCTATCGAAACCTCTGAAGCTGATTGATGAGTTAAATTCCCATTTAATTAATTGTGTTCATTGGTAGTTCCACTAATGAACAGCTAGTAACAGGAAGACCAAAATGAAGAAAACTGTTCTGTCCGCCACGATTCTATCAACTCTTGCAGTCACCTCTTTTTCAGCCCTTGCTGATGGCCCAAACTTCTATGGTAGAGCAGATCTCGCTTTTACTAACTCAGACGCAGGTATAGCAACACAGAACCAAAAAGATGGTACTGTGATTGAAAATAACTTCTCTTGGTTAGGTGTTAAAGGCACTGAGAAGATCAATAACGATCTTGAAGTGATCTACCAGATGGAATTCGGTGTAAGTAACTTCGATAACTCAGGTAGCACCTTTGCGGCTCGTAATACTTTCTTAGGACTTAAAACTGTAGCTGGTACCGCTCTCGTTGGTCGTAACGATACGGTATTTAAAGCAGCGGAAGGTGGCTTTGATATCTTTGGCAACACCAACTCAGATATCGATCTATTAGCCGCTGGTCAATCTCGTACTGCCGATGGTATTAGTTACTACTCGCCAAAAATTGCCGACTTGGTCACTTTCAATGCGACCTACTTAGTTGAAGACAACTATGTAAAATATGATGGCGAAGAGCGAATTGATGCAGGTAATATGTACGCATTAAGTGCCACCTTAGGTGATAAAGCGCTGAAAGCACAAAACTACTTCCTGTCTGCAGCCTATAACGACGGTATTGATGATGTAAAAGCATACCGTGGTGTGGCTCAGGTCAAGCTAGGTGATGTGATCTTAGGTGGTTTCTACCAAAACAGTGAACACGTTGACGAAAAGTACTCAAACCTTGAGGGTGATACTTACTTTGTTAACGCCGCTTACGTTATGGGTAACCTGAAGCTAAAAGCGATGTACGGTAGTGATGATTCTGGTTTAGGTAAATACGTTAGCCGCTTCGTTGGTAATGCCGATGGCGCAGGAATGGAAACAGTATCTAACGTTGATCTTCAGCAATTCAGCGTCGGTGCCGATTACCGCATCAGTAAAAGCACCCTTTTCTATGGCCACTACACTAAGTACGATGGCGATATGCAGCTAAATGGCGTAAGCCAAGACCTCAGTGATGACATCTTCACTGTTGGTATGCGCTACGACTTTTAAACCCTCTTATCGCTAAATGTTTCAGTTTTATTAAGCTTAATAAGCGATAACAGTAAAAAGCGGCTATTTCGCCGCTTTTTTTATTAAACGTAAAAATTAGCCAAATCTCCTCCCAGCCTCCCTCTGTGCTTCATGAGCTTTTTTAGTCTTCAAAAGCCAATAACCTAATACAAACGTCTATTTTTTAACAAAAATGAAGCAAACTCCATTTTTTAGATTACAATATTACCAACACCTTAATAAGCATTGATTAATATTATATTGATATGCTGAACTACTCACTTTTAGGTAGCTGATAAGTTGGATTTTTGCCACTTTTGGGTGAAATGTAGCCAAGAAGGTCCAATTAGTCACAAATCGACCAGACTCTGGCTATTTGCTTGTAAAAATTTGATCTAGACCACAATTTTATTGACATAAAACTGTAAACTTCGGCCTCATGTTTGTTACAAGAATGGACGCTTGCAACAAAAATAACCAACCATAAATAACCATTTTAAAATGGAGAAGAACTTAGGTTCTTGGGAGCACTTAAACATGAAAAAATCTTTAATTTCTGCATCAGTTGCATCTATTCTTACAATCGCTTCTTTTGGCGCTGCTGCTGAAGGTCCAAACTTCTACGGTCGTTTAGATCTATCTGTAACTAACTCAGATACAGGCGCTACCACTCAAAACGGTAAAGAAGGTACTGTTTTTGAGAACAACTTCTCTCACGTTGGTGTTAAGGGTAGCGAAAGCATCACTAACAACATCGATGTTGTTTACCAGATGGAGTTCCAGGTAGAGAACACTACTAATTCAGGTGATACTTTTAAGGCTCGTAACACTTTCCTAGGTCTTAAGAGCGCTGCAGGTACTGTACTTGTTGGCCGAAACGATACTGTATTTAAGCAGTCTGAAGGTGGCGTTGACCTTTTCGGTAACTCTAACGCTGATATCGATCGTCTAGTTGGCGGTCAATCACGTAAAGGTGACGGTATCTGGTACTACTCACCAAAGATCGCTGATCTAGTGACGTTGAATGCCACTTACCTAATGGAAGACAACTACACGAATGAAGCAAACGAAACTTCATACGAAGACCAGTACGCACTAAGTGCAACTATCGGTGACAAGAAGCTTAAGGCACAGAACTACTATGTAGCAGCGGCTTACAACACTATCGGTGGCATCGATGCATACCGTGGTGTAGCTCAAGTTAAATTGGGTGACTTCAAAGTAGGTGGTCTATACCAGAGCACTGAAAGCCAAACTTCTGATAAAGAAGGTGATTCTTACTTCGTTAACGTTGCATACAACCTTGGCGGCGTAAACCTAAAAGCTGAATACGGTAAAGATGAAGCTGGTTTCGGTAAGTACTACAGCAACATTACTGACATCGATGGTTCAGATGTAAACGTTACTGTTATCACTGTTGGTGCTGACTACAAAGTTGCTAAATCAACTATGGTTTACGGCCACTACGCTATGTATGAAGGCGACCACAAAGTTGGCGGCGTTAAAGTTGACCTAGAAGATGACAACATCTTCACTGTTGGTGTACGTTACAACTTCTAATTGTTGAGTCTTATGACTCTATAAACGATTTAAGATTTTGTTAGCAAAAAAAGCGACCTGATGGTCGCTTTTTTAATGTATGAAATAAGGCAATAAAGATAGAGCCGAGTACGGCTGAAAGCGCCTTCGAGAACGCGACTACGTCACTACGAGGGCGGCCTTCGGCCTGAGAGATCGTAGCCAACTTGTTGGCAAACTCGAAGGGAATTTGTTCACGATCTCGTAGCGAAGCGCTCTAGAAGTGAGCTTGCAAGACTACTTGCTTACCCTTTCCTGATTAACTTATACGATGACTCAGTTAACCAAGGTACGCCTTTACTCACAAAGCGCTGGTTACCGGCTAACACATCATCACTACTGAGTAGTTCAACCTCGAAATATTCACTTAAATGAGTCTGTACCCAGTCATTAGAAACAGCAAATGGTGGGCCTTTTAATGCTTCTTGCGGATAATCTAAGGTGATTAATAGCCCAATGCTTTTAGGTGGAATGAGTGAGGCTATCTTCTCAACGTATGCAATGCGCATCTCTTGAGGCCAAGCTATCAGTGCGGCGCGATCGTAAAACGCATCAATATGACTAAATCTGTCGGGCTGGAGCGTAAACAGATCCCCCTGCAGTATGCTCACTTGTTCTGTAGAAAACTGGTTTACAGAATCGAGTGGCTCAACGCTAAAGGGTAAATCATTTTCAGTATAAAACTGTTCAACAGCGGTTTGACTAAGCTCACAACCTAATACGCTATGCCCTTGCTCTGCCAAATAGCACATGTCCAAAGACTTACCGCATAGAGGAACAAAAACATTACTCTTACTTGTAAGCTTTAATTGAGGCCAATGCTGGATCAGCAGCTCATTGACTTGGCCTAAGTGAAATCCTATCTGTTTCGCATCCCATTTATCGTGCCAGAAATTGGGTTCCATAACTTAACGTACTCCTATCTACCTCGCAATATCGTCACCATTAAAAGGTAATATCAACTGAGGTCACTATGTCATGGCGATAGTTATACCTTAAGAGGGACAAAATGAGAACACTCGCTGCAAAGCATTAGCACAGGTGACAGACTGAGAGTCTAAGATAGGAAGTACTTAGCTAAACTTTGCACTCATTTCACTTAAACTAAGACTTAGCTAGAGCTAGTCTAGGGCTAATACCTTCTGCGTCTTTCTTAGCCAGACACAGTTATCACATTCACAGTTTCTTCGAGACAGATGGTGAGGTGTCAGGTTTGAGTCAATAAAATCCACGGCAATAAGCAGTTGCTGCTTAAGGTCTTTTACTGATTTTTCCTCGACTGCGACTAACTCATCATTATGATTCATCCAGATACACTCCATGCCTTGGTGGCAATTGAGGCACTGTTCATCACTGGTGTTAAAGAAACCTGCGTGAGGACAGAACTTTAACTCCATCGACTCAACGATACGTTTACGGGGATACTCTAATAACTCAATTAATAGGGCCTTGTCTAACTCTGGCATATGCCCTCCTCTTTACTCTTTAATTTGATTACACATTAAAGATTACCTGCCACGCATTTTAACTGGCTTGATTTAGGTCAACATCGGTTACGATAAAATACTTTAGGGGCCGAAAAAACCACACATGCAAGGGCGCTACACAGCTTAATAAGTCTCTCGAGACATCTCGCACTTTAAACTGGCTTAGGGTTATACTGAACGACACATCTGACTCCAACAAAGAGTGCTAACCCAAACCAATGTCGCCGACTTCAATGCATTCGCCCACTAGCACCTCAACAATAGACTCAGCCTCGTCTCAGGTAAGTGCAGAGCCAACACCTCAGTTGCAACACTTCTATATTTCTGAAGAGCAATCAATCTTCCTGCTAAAGGCCAATGATGCCCGCAAGCATAGAGCCTGGATCCGACTCTGTAAGCAACAACTTGGCAAACTCGGCTATAGCCAGCTTGAGCTGGTCGGTAAAGGAGCATATGGCTTTGTTTTTGCTGGAGTCAATCAACATAACGAGTCCCATGTTTTTAAGTTTTCCCGTGTAACCCTTCCCCAAAGCGTACAAGATAGGCTAGAGGAGGAAGCGTTCATGCTTGGTCAGGTCAAGCACCCGAATGTGCCACCAGCCATTAAGTTTGCCCACGCAGGTAAACAGGGGATACTGGTGATGGCCAGAGCCCCCGGCGAGGATTTAGAACAACTGTGCCTTAAAAGAGGTCCATTGCCTCCCCATATGGTAATGAGCATTGCCCGTCAATTAGCCCATATTCTGCAATATCTACATCACGGACGCCCTCTGGTTCATGGTGATATAAAACCATCAAACCTTGTCTATGATGTAAAAGCTGATCACCTTTCGCTGATTGATTGGGGCTCTGCAGTTTTTGCTCAACGCGATGCTCAAGGTAATCCAGTCAATGGTAACGTCATGGACTTACTCTCGAGTGATCAGCAACATACCAACGCGAGAATGGGAGATGTCTATTTTATCGGTGATGAGCAGCTAAACGGTGCACTTTCAAGTACTCGCTTTGACGAACAAGGTGTCGCAGCCACTCTCTATGCTATTGCATCTGGTCAAGCTAGCCGATTTGGTAGCCAAGTGATCAAACCCACCTCCATCGGTCTCCCGATTGAGCTAGCCAAAACATTAGATGCAATGCTCAGCGATGACGCTGCAACAAGAAACCGAGCGGGTGATTACTTCCTTAAAAGCATGTTACATAGTCATAGGTTGCACCTACCTGAGCTACCAAAAACAGCTTTGATAGAGGAGATCCCTATATGGGAGCTCAGCCAAACTCACGACGTAGAAACCGTTATCTACAGTTCACGGAAATCCTTTCTTAAGGAGCACAACACAGAAGATCCTATTGAGAAGATGGACGATCTCCAATTAGAAAAATACTACCGTAACTTTATGGCTGGTATGGGAGACACAGAAAAGGGCTTTATCGCCTCTGTAGGTCGAATTAGCCAATACTCAATTGTAGGTGGGCTTGCTATCCACTGGCGTGAAACAGGTGTATTTGTTGACTCAAACCTAGCACTTTACAATGCTGATGAGCGACAAGCCCTCATTTTGGCTGTTAATAATATGGTGACCCTCGCCAGAGGCATTAAACGGATCGGCGTTTTTAAGGCTTGTTTCTTCAATGCACGAGACACTATCCATCTAGAGCGTGAAGATACCAGCACCCCCTTCATCATAGATCCTGAACTGGCACTCCCTTTTGAGGTTGGTAGCGCCCCCTCTTTAGAAGATAAATCCAGACTACACTCCTATTTTGAAGATGGTCGCGATCCTGATGAAAACTTAGAGCTACCGGGGGAGATCATGACAGAGCTTGCTTGGATCAATAAGATCCACCACACAGGTTGCATCATCTTCGAAGTATTGCCCAACCATATGAAAATACACAGCTATTTAAGGTTGCTAAATCCGAGAAAACAAGCCGACTTTCGTGCTAGTTTGAGCAGGATCTTAAGTCATGTGGGAAAAATTCAAGGAAAGGGAGTATCAGGCTTTATGAAGCTTCCTTACAAAAATACACGAAAATTCAGTCATATAAATTGTAAGGAAGAGTATTTTTATCCAAAGAATCCTAAGGTTAAGGACCTAGACCCTAGGACTTAGGATTGTCTTTGTCATCTATCTGATGGCTCTCTGGACGCTTGTCACTGGCATCAGGCTTGTGCTCATAGTCACCATCAAAGGTGTCACCACCCTCAGGGTTTCGACCTTGGCTATGATGTCTATCGAAAGGAGACTGACCAAAAGGACTGTCACTAGAGCTTGAGTGCGGGCCGCCTTGATGCCCCCCCATACCTGGGCCAAATCCAGCTTGGAAACCACCATTAGCCGCCACTTTAACCTGCATTCTTTTATACAGAAAGCCAGCCACTGGAATACGAGTAAATGGCGTCAGTAAAATAAGGCCGATGAAGTCAGTGACAAAACCTGGGATAAGCAGAAGTAGGCCTGACATCGCTAACATCATCCCCTCAACAATCTCTTGCCCCGGTGCTTCACCTCTAGATAATTTCTGTTGCACCTGCATTAAGGTGCTAATTCCTTGGCTTCTCACCAGGGACACACCAACGATAGCAGTAAAGAAAACGAGACCTACGGTCGTCCAGCTCCCTAAAGACTCACCGACGCGGATCAGTACGTTCAGTTCAATAACTGGTACTAGAACGAAGATAACTAATAAGATAAAAAACAAACTGACCTCACAAATTGAAACAAATGATAAGTAATAATTTACTCAACATGAAAACTAAATGGGGGTTTACGGGTCTATTTTCAAGTAGAGGCAAACCAATTTAGTCATAATCGGCCACTCTATTCATGGATAAGCTCACTATTTTAGCGATGCCTTAATGCAAGCTCAACCTAAAAGACGTAGAGTATGCACCGAGTTAATGGACTCTCACTGTATGTAGGCTTTATGAACATTTTTTTAATCTATGTGTTTGAGCCCATATAACAATGTAGCAAATTAAGCTTAAAGCAGTTTTAAACCTTAAATGGAAAACAGCCAGAAATGCAAAATGATCTTCTGTTAGTCATAACAACTTGCCCCTCCAAAGAGGAGGCCACTGCTTTAGCTAAGAGATTAATTGCAGCTAACCTTGCAGCATGTATTCAGATCCCCTCACAGGTAACCTCCATTTACCAATGGGAAGGAGAGGTCTGTGAAGAGCAAGAGTACCAACTGCAGATCAAGTGTGTCGCCAAGCACTATGCAGCTATCGAAAGTGCAATAAAATTGGGTCACAGCTACCAAGTACCAGAGATCATCGCCTTGCCTATCAGCCATGGCTTACCTGAATATGTAAACTGGGTTAATGAGCAAGCTTAACGACTAACCGCTCAATGTCTTGCGTTAAAGCGAGATAAAGATGAATTAACCATCTGTATTTAATGGATAGAAGAAGTTATTCAACTATGAAAAAAATTGTCACCATAGCGATTTCATTAGTGCTCACCTCCTTGATGCTGCTGACTCCTGCAGTACATAGTGAAGGGATCTTCAGTAGCAGCAAGTTTGACTTTCTAAAAGATGAGCCTAAGTTGATGCCTGTCGACGAAGCTTTTGTCTTCGACTTTAAACAACAAGGTCAACATCTTAAAGTTAGTTGGGTGATTGCCGATGGCTACTACATGTATCGGGATAAGCTCAAATTCGAAGCTGATGGTGCGACCATTGGTGAGATGGCAATCCCTAAAGGCGTGCCGCATACCGATGACTACTTTGGTGAACAAGATGTCTTCCTTAGCTATGTAGAGATCCCAATTGCCATTCGAGAGGCTATTGAAGGCGGTACTGTTAATGTCACCTTTATGGGTTGTGCAGAGGGCAAACTCTGTTTCCCACCGACGAAGAAAACAGCTTCATTAACCCCAGTAGCGGCTAATGACGGTCTGTTAACTGATGAGCTTCCTACTGGCGAGAAGCTGAAGAATGCGCAAAACGGTTCAACTTCAGCGGCACAAGCACCTATCACTCAACAAGATAGCTTAAGTGAAATGCTATCGAGTGACAGCTTAATCTGGACATTGGTGATCTTTTTTGGATTGGGCATTGGTCTTGCGCTAACTCCCTGTGTCTTCCCTATGTACCCTATTCTTTCAGGGATCATTGTGGGCCAAGGAGAGAAGCTCTCCACAGCCAAAGCCTTTAGCCTCTCTATGGTTTATGTACAAGGTATGGCTATCACCTATTCGCTACTTGGTTTAGTCGTTGCCTCGGCTGGCATGAAGTATCAAGCAGCGCTACAGCACCCTGCAGTCTTAATTGTACTGGCGATTCTATTCTTTGTGCTCAGCCTATCTATGTTTGGCCTTTACGATCTGAAGTTACCTGCTAAATGGCAAGAGAAGATGAATAGCTTCTCTAATAATCAAAAAGGCGGCAATGTCATTGGTGTCTTTATCATGGGGATTATCTCTGGCCTTGTTGCCTCTCCATGTACAACCGCTCCCCTATCAGGTGCGCTCGTTTATGTGGCTCAAACTGGCGATCTGCTGCAAGGCTTCTTAGCCCTGTATGTATTGAGTATGGGTATGGGACTGCCTCTGCTAGTTATAGGTACATCGGGTGGTAAATTACTGCCAAGAGCCGGTAGCTGGATGGATATTATTAAGACTATCTTTGGCTTCCTGCTTATCGCTGTATCAATCGTTATGATTGGGCGGATCTGGCCTGGATTTGTTTCAGATTTACTTTGGTCTATCTGGGGGATCACCTTAGTCGGTTACCTGATACATCAAAATAAGCTGACTGAGTTTAGCTGGCAGCAGACCACACGTTCAATTGTATTGACCTTGATGCTACTCGCAAGCTTCTCCTATGGTTTTCAAGCTGTGATGTCACAGTTTGGTTTCCAGGGGCAAGCCTTAACGACAGCTTCAGAGCAACACGTTACTCATAAGCGCATTAAGTCACTCGATGATCTTAATGCTGAAGTAGAGAAAGCAGCATCACAAGGTAAAACGGTGATGTTAGACCTCTATGCCGATTGGTGTGTGGCTTGTAAAGAGTTTGAAAACATCACATTTAAAGACCCTGCTGTTCAGGAGCGTTTAGCTAAGATGGTGTTCCTGCAAGCGGATGTCACTAAGAATGATGCTATCGATATCGAGCTGCTAGAGCACTACGATGTGCTTGGATTACCAACGCTTTTAATGTTTGACGAAACGGGAGCAGCCAGAGATGAGCTACGCGTAACTGGTTTTATGAAACCTGCTGATTTCGCTAGTCACCTGGATCTTCTGCTAGAAAAGTAATACAGCTTTACTCCTTTTTAAGGCCATCAGTGTGCAAGCATTGATGGCCTTTTTACTATCACCTCAGGATAAAGCATTAAAAATGCGATTACCTGAAACTTATTTGCTTCTACCTACCCGATTATTAAGAAAATTTCTATAAATTAGATCGTAATTTTTAATAGAAAGTTAACCCAATTATTATACAATAATAGGTAGAATTTTTTTCCGCGCTAAACTCAAAGGATCACAAGCATCATGGAACCCGCAATCCTCATCATTACATTAGCCTGTGGCATGTTAGTCAGCCGAATTGGACTACCACCACTCATAGGTTATCTCGTTGCGGGCTTTGTGCTGTTTTTGTTTGGCATCGATGAGTCTAGTCTGCCTCTGCTTGAGCAGCTCGCTGAGCTAGGCGTCACCTTACTGTTATTTGCTATTGGCCTCAAACTCGATATAAGAAGCCTGTTCAAGGCGGAAGTATTGGCAGGCTCTAGCTTGCACTTAATAGGCTCTATGCTCTTTTTCATACCTCTGCTCAAATTACTGGGTATTTTAGGTTTAGAGCAACTAACGGATCTGGATATCAATCAGCTTGGCCTTTTAGCCTTTGCCTTAAGCTTCTCAAGTACCATATTCGCAGTGAAAGTGCTCGAAGATAAAGGTGATATGCAATCTCTATATGGTCGAGTGGCTATCGGTATCTTGATCATGCAAGATATCTTTGCAGTCGCCTTTCTCACTATCTCAAAAGGCGACATCCCCTCGATATGGGCCCTAGGTTTACTGCTCCTTCCATTAGCAAGGCCGTTAATTTACCGCGTGTTTGACCAAGTAGGACATGGTGAGCTATTGGTCCTGTTTGGCTTAGTGATGGCGCTTGCTATGGGTGGATGGTTGTTCAATGCCGTCGGCTTAAAACCCGATCTTGGCGCACTGATCATAGGTATCTTATTAGCGGGCCATGCTAAATCATCTGAGCTAGCGAAATCCCTATTTTACTTCAAGGAGTTGTTCCTTGTAGCCTTCTTCTTAACGGTTGGCCTTAATGGTCTGCCGACATATTCAGATATTGCCCTAGCCAGTCTGCTAGTACTGATAGTGCCGGTCAAAATACTGCTTTTCCTCTACCTGCTCACGCACTTTAAGTTGAGATCACGTACATCACTTATGACCTCATTTAGCCTAGGTAATTACAGTGAGTTTGGTTTGATCGTGGCTGCAGTTGCAACCAGTAAAGGTTGGCTTCCTCCTCAATGGATGGTCATTCTCGCGGTTGCCTTAAGTATTAGTTTTCTGTTTTCGGCCCCACTCAATGCCTCGTCTAACAGGCTCTATCTAAAGATGCAGGGACGACTAAAGCGTTTAGAGAAACACCCTCTGCACCCTGAAGATAGACAGATCCATGTTGGTAATCCAAGGTTCCTTATTTTAGGTATGGGACGAATAGGTAGCGGTGCCTATGATGAGCTTAAGAGTAAGTTCGATGGTGAGATTTTAGGGATAGAGCATAAACAAGACTTAGTTGATTACCATAAACAAAATGGCCGACATGTAGTTCAGGGCGATGCTTCCGATACCGACTTCTGGGAGAAACTTGAGCATGCACCAAACCTTGAACTGGTGCTACTCGCCATGCCACACCATATTGGTAATCAGTTTGCTGTTGAGCAGCTTCAGAGGCTTAACTATAAAGGCAAGATGAGCGCCATAGTCCAATTCGCAGAAGATGCTGAGTCATTAAAAGCATCGGGGGTACATTGTGTTTATAACCTTTATGAAGCCGCGGGTGCGGGTTTTGTCGACCATGTGGTCAATGACTTGTTACCTGACTCGCATGTGGCAATCTCTAACGCTGAAGAGATGAAACATAAAGGCTAACCCAACAAGCCTACACACATTGTATACATTATCCTAACAATCTAGTATTGTATTTCCCATCCTACGTAAGATGGGAAGTACCCTACTGTGAACCAGACAAACAGACTGCATTTAAAAACAGTAAATAGACTCAGTATTTATTGTTTGTTCAACGGCTTTAAGGCCCTAAGCCTTTTAGCATGTGCGACCCTTGCTATGCCCACTTTGGCTGCAGGTTATGACATCGCGCTTTACCCGCTGACATTTAACCATCAAGATTCCAGCTGGCGCCTTGGCAAAGGGAAGTTACTGACAGATCGCAGTGGCTATGACAACCAAGCTGCATTTACCTCAGATAGCAAAAGTATCCTATTTGCCTCAGATAGAAGCGGTAAGCATAACGATATTTATCAATATCAGTTTGAGCATAACGGTAGCACTTCAGCAATACTCACTCAGCAAACCAACACGCCAAATGAGAGCGAATACTCTCCTCAGCCTCTCAAACTTACCGACAAACATGCTAACGCAGACAAGCAGGGGATCCGTTACATCATTGAGCAAGGCGTTCCCCATCAAAGTGTTTGGCAGCAACAAAATGATGAGAGCAGAACTCGCAGCATCAAAAGTATGATCCCAACGGGCTATTATGCCCATCATGAAGAGCTTGGCACGCTACTCTGGGCGCGATATGCCTACAGCCTCTATTTTGAAGCGAACTCTGACACACCTCAGGCAGCCGATGAACGTCATTTTGTTGTAGCCAATGCAGGACGAAGCATCCACGCAATCCCTAAAGATAGAGCATTTAGCTATCTGCATAAGCAACAAGATGGCGACAGAGTCATTAAACGTTTCGATCCGATATCCGCAAGTCATCGCTCGCTAATCAGTGTCGGTAGTGGCAGTGAAGATTATGCTTGGAGCAACAATAGCTGGATCTTCAATATCGATAAAGATCAGCTTAATGCTTGGCCATCAAAAGCAGATAAAAACAGTGGCTGGCTCACCGTCGCTAGCCTTAAACCTCCTACACATTTGCATCACTCTGCGTCACGCATCGCTATCAGCCCAGACCTTAGGCATATCGCGATCGTTTGGAGCAGAAACGAAAAGTAACGCGCCAAACATAAACAAATATGACTAACGATAATAATAAAAGGTTTCATATGTTAATTACTGCGACATCTAAAACTAGCAAGACAAAAACAATAATGACTAGTTTGATGTACACAAGCTTGCTCTGTACATGCCTCACCAGCCAATTAAGCTTAGCTGGCGAACGTTGGCAAGATCACACCATCTTCGAGATCAATAAAGAAGCTCCCCATGCCAGCTTCTTTCCATACAGCTCTGAGTTTAACGCTAAGAAAGGCGATCACAGGCGCAGCAATAACTTCTTAAACCTTAATGGTATTTGGGCCTTTCACTACGCTAAAAACCCAAAATCTGCACCCGCTGACTTTGCCAGTGATAACTATGACTCAACCCATTGGAGCACCATCAAGGTGCCTGGTAACTGGGAAACTCAAGGCTATGGGCACGCCATCTATTTAGATGAGCGATACCCTTTCACAACCACTTGGCCAGATGCGCCAAATGATCATAACCCCACAGGCAGCTACCGACGAGAGATAACCTTGCCGGAGCAGTGGCAAAATAAACAGGTGTTTTTTCATGTCGGCGCCGCCCGCTCTTCGTTTGCGCTATATGTAAATAGCAAGGAGGTCGGCTACAGCCAAGGAGCCAAGACACCTGCAGAATTTAATATCACCAAATATCTCAAGCCAGGTAAAAACCTCATCGCGATGAAAATCATTCGTTGGAGTGATGCTAGCTACCTAGAAAGCCAAGATATGCTACGCATGAGTGGCATCGAGCGTGATGTATATCTATATGCAGCTCCTCAGCAGCGCATTAAAGATATCGATGCCAGTTATCAGCTCAATAACTCGCTCACTCAAGCCGACATGACACTCAAGTTAACACTTGAGAATCATCAACAGAGTCAGCCCGTTTCCCTTAGCTACCAAGTTATCTCTCCAACGGGTAAATCACTTGCCAGTGGTGAACAATCTCTCACGCTCTCAGGAGAGCAAGATACCGAGCTTAAATTCAGCATCAAGCAGCCTGCTCTTTGGAGCGCTGAAACCCCTTCTTTGTACAAACTTATCGTCAATATGAGAGACAGTGAGCAACGCTTGCTACAAAGCAGCACACAAGCGCTAGGATTTCGTCATATAGAGATAAAATCAGGCCAACTTCTCGTAAACAATAAAGCGATCACGATTCGAGGTGTCGACCGCCACGAAACCGATCCACAAACAGGTCATGTGGTGAGCCGTGAGAGCATGGAAAAAGATATTCGCTTAATTAAGCAAAGCAACATCAATGCTGTGCGTTCTAGTCACTACCCTAATGACCCATACTGGCTACAGCTCGCCGATAAATATGGCCTCTATATTATCGATGAAGCCAACATTGAGTCACACCCGTTAGCTATCGATAAAAAAACGCAAATCGGCAACGAGATGAGTTGGTTGCCTGCCCATCAGGCAAGAGTTGAGCGCATGATTGAACGAGATAAAAACCACCCTTCAGTCATCATCTGGTCGCTAGGTAATGAGGCGGGGGAAGGTAAGTTGTTCGAATCTCTGTATCACTGGGTAAAACAACGCGATCCGAGCCGCCCGGTTCAATATGAACCCGCAGGCACAGAGCCTTACACTGATATCGTCGCCCCTATGTACCCATCGATAGAGCGTATCGAAAAGTATGCGAAGAACAATCATGATAGACCGCTTATCATGATTGAATATGCCCACGCCATGGGAAACTCAGTAGGCAACCTCCAAGATTACTGGGATGTCATCGAGAAGTACCCTAACCTTCAAGGCGGTTTTATCTGGGACTGGGTCGATCAATCTCTCGCTTTCACTAATGAGCAAGGCCAAAGGTATTGGGCATACGGTAAAGACTATCACCCCGATATGCCTACCGACGGCAACTTTCTTAATAATGGCTTAGTCGATCCCGATCGTAACCCTCACCCGCACTTAAGCGAAGTAAAACGAGTCTATCAACCTCTGACGTTCAGCAGTCTTCAACTGAACGATAATCAAGTGAGATTTACGCTCACCAACAAGTTTGATTTCAAATCGACATCAAACTTACTGCTCACTTGGTCACTGCAACAGGATGGTCGAACCGTTGAAACTGGACGCATGCCGATGCCAGCTATTAATGCCGGAAAGAGTCAGCAGCTTAAACTTAAATTAGACACCTTAGCAGGCAAGCTAAACCCTAAATATGACTATCACTTGCTAGTTTCAGCGACTGTCGATACTCCAGAGCCCTTGTTGCCATCTGGCCACCAGCTAGCTTTTGAACAGTTTTCACTGCAGCAGGCGGTAAACTCAGAGGAAAAAATCAACCAAGATAGCCGTATATCTGAGAGCGAAAGCCAGTGGACAATCAGTCTCAACGATAACAGCTATACGATTTCAAAAGAATCTGGCTGGCTGACCAAGATAGCTAGCGAGCATCAGCAGCAGATCATCGCTCCCTTGATGGCAAACTTCTGGCGTGCCCCTACTGACAATGACTTAGGTAACGGCCTGCCCAAATGGGGAGGTGTTTGGCAAGATGCAGCATCTGAGCTCGAACTAGTTTCAATAGTAAAAACTCAAGCTGGCATCGAGGTCAAGCAGACCCACCCTCAGCTCAAATTTAGCCTAACCAACCTATATAGGCTAAACCAGAAGGGTGAGCTGTTAATCAGCAGCCAATTTAAGCCAGGCTCTGTGACACTGCCTGACCTTCCCCGCTTTGGGTTTAGCACTCGCCTGCCTTTTGATCGCCGCTTTATGAAATACTTTGGCCGCGGCCCCGAAGAGACTTATGTCGATAGAGCAACAGGAAACCCACTTGGTTGGTATCAGCAACCTATCGAACAGCTATTTCATCGTTATTCCCGTCCACAAGAAACAGGCCAAAGAACTCAAGTTCGCTATGCCGCGGTCACTAACGATGCAGGCATAGGTCTTATGGCTGTTGCAGCGACACAGATGCAAACCAGCTTATGGCCTTTCTCTCAAGCCGATATCGATTTTAGAAAAGGTGACGCCCAGGGCTCAGCTTCAGGCTTAGTGCCAGTGACCCAAAATCACGGTGCAGAGATCCCTCTACGCGACTATGTCACTTGGAATATAGACCATAAACAGATGGGGCTAGGCGGTGATACATCTTGGGGACGGCCTGTTCACGAACCTTATCGTATCAAGGCTAAGCCAATGAGTTTTGAGTTCAAACTGATACCAGTAACCGCCCAAAGCCAACTGCAAGATCTGGCACGTAGATAGATGATTGAACGGATAATAATAAAAGGAAAATCAACATGGAACAGATAGTTCAACTGGTCATATTTTTTGGCCTAACGGCAACAGTAGGCCTAATTACCTACTTTAAGTGCCGTAACATCAAACGTGATACCAGCGACAGTAAAGACTACTTTCTCGCAGGCGGTGGACTTAGCTGGGTTGTTGTCGCTGGTTCATTAATGATGACCAATATTAGCGCCGAACAGATTGTCGGTATGAATGGTGCCCAAGCGTTATTAGTGGCTTGGTGGGAGATAGCCGCGGCGATTGGTCTGATAATTTTAGCTAAGTGGCTTATCCCCATTTATTACAAATACAACTGCACCACGACCACAGAGCTGCTAGAGCGTAAATATAACGATAAAGGGATCCGTGCCATGGTCTCAGTCTTGTTTATGTTAGGTTATGCCTTCATCTTGTTGCCTGTTGTCCTCTATACCGGCTCACTATTTATGAAGTCGATGTTTGGTCTACAGATATCCGTTACCCTCTTGGCTATCATCTTTGCCGTTATTGGTGCTATATATGCCATCTTCGGCGGCCTTAGAGCTATCGCCATCTCAGATACTTTAAATGGCATCGGCCTAATTGCGATGGGAGTTATCGTCTCCTACCTCGCCATGAATGCCGTCAACTGGGATCTTTCAGGAGTGCCGATCGAACGCATCACCCTCATTGGTGACAATCAATCCGATATCCCTTGGCACACTCTACTGACAGGCATGATCTTCATTCAGATCTTCTACTGGGGCACCAATATGGTTATCACCCAAAGGGCTTTAGCCGCCAAGTCTGTCAAAGAGGCACAAAAAGGGCTTTATGCCGCGGTCATCATGAAGCTCATCGTGCCATTTATCGTGGTATTACCGGGTATTGTGGCCTTTAAACTTTATGGCGATATCGGCGACGTGGCTTACGGTAGGCTAGTAGGAGATATCCTGCCAGCCTGGTTATCGGGTGCATTTGCAGCAGTGATTGCTGGCGCAGTGTTAAGTTCATTTAACTCCTGCCTTAACTCAGCCGCAGCGCTCTACACCTGTGATATTCATCAAAACTATGTTAACCCGAATGCCGATGTCAGAAAGATTGGTACTCGAGTCGCACTAGTCTTCACCTTAATATCAGTGTCATTAGTACCTGTTTTTGCCAAATCTGAGAGTATTATCTCTTTGCTTCAACAGCTAAATGGCCTCTATTCAATGCCTGTACTCGCTGCCTTTATCTGCGCGCTAGTCTTTAAAAATGTCCATGCAAAAGCAATTAAAATAGGCTTAGTGTTTGGGGTCCTTGTCTATGCCGTCTTTACGTTTATTTGGAGCCCATTCCATTTCATCCATATGATGGCTATCACCTTGCTTGCAACCATCTTAGTGACATTAGCACTGAGTAAGTTCGTATTTGGCGATCAATTAGAAACTGCTATTCCCGCGACAGAAAGCTAGGCCTAATTTACAGCAAGCCTTGCTAATCATGAGTACAAGCATAAGTCACTGGATAAGCCCTAAAGCGTGTAATGACGCTCCTTAGGGCTTATCCATTATCAGTAAATTTATCTTAGGCTAAATGTTCTAAAAATAGTCACTTAGCCCCAAAAACATATAAAAACGTAATTAACCGTCATTTTAAGAATAAGAATGATGAAAAAACTCAGTTACAGCTTCGGCTTAGTCGTGATATAAAAACATATGTAATATTTTATTACACAATTAGTTCACTATAATTTTTTGTCAAACATAGTCAAAAAATCAAAAACAAACAGTCATCAAGTACTGGTAAAAGTCCCCTGCAAAGCAGGTTTGAGCAATCATTTTATAAGGGAAGCTTTAAAGCATGTCGAATCCCGCACAGCGCGCGAACAAACTATTTGTGCAAACCTTTGGCACAACAGCTGACGATCTTTACTTGGCACCAGGCCGAGTAAATTTGATCGGCGAGCATACTGATTATAACGATGGCTTTGTACTACCAGCAGCCATTAATTTTCATACCATTATCGCCGTAAAAAGGCGCGATGATAATATTTATCGCGCCGTATCTGATGCGTTCCCTGGAGAGATAAAGCAGTGGGCTTTTGGTGAAGAAGGGGTAATGACACCAGATGATGGCTGGGTCAATTACTTGAAAGGCTTTACAGCTGCCATGGCCGCAGCAGGACTACTCGCACGAGGCTTAGATATCTCTGTTGTTGGTAATGTTCCACTAGGTGCAGGACTCTCCTCCTCTGCCGCGCTCGAAATAGCCTTTGGTACGGCAGTCAATGACTGCAGCCAACTACGACTTTCACCACTCGCAGTAGCTCAGATGGCACAGCGTGGCGAAAACCAATATGTTGGTTGTGCTTGCGGCATTATGGATCAGATGATCAGCGCACTTGGCGAGCAAGATCACGCCCTACTTATCGACTGTGAAGACCTCTACAGCGAACCGGTACATATCCCAGAAAACTTAAGCCTGATCATCGTCAACTCTAATGTGCAGCGTGGCTTAGTCGACTCTGAGTACAACTTGAGACGCGAGCAGTGTGAAGAGGTTGCACAGCACTTCGGTGTAGAAAGCCTAAGGCATGTCGAATTACCTCAATTAGAAGCGGCCAAATCTGAGTTGTCTGATGTCTGTTATAGACGTGCCCGTCATGTACTTAGCGAAAATAGACGTACTCAAAATGCCTCCCATGCCCTTGAAGCTGGCAATATTCCTAAGTTAAGCGAATTAATGGCTCAGTCACACGCCTCAATGCGAGATGACTTTGAGATCACAGTCCCTGAGATAGATACCTTAGTAGAGATAGTATCTGAAGTAATTGGCATGCGCGGTGGCGTTCGAATGACTGGAGGAGGATTTGGCGGTTGTATCGTTGCCCTTGTTGACCATGAGCTAACCGATGCAGTGGTTGAGGCTATAGAGTGCCAATACGCCAAGAAAACGGGTTTGGAAGCCACTGTCTATCTCTGCTCTGCGAGTGCTGGCGCGACGCGTGTCGATGAGGACGTTTATTAACGCTATTTGACCCTAGGCTTTAGGGCCTAGGATCGCTTGGTCACAAACTCGTGTTATATCCCTGTAATTTACTTCAATAATTTTAAGGACCTCCCCATGGTACGTTTTCGCCCATTAGCTCCTTGGACTGATCCCCGTGGAGGTCAAGTTGAGCGTGTCATCATAGATAATGGCATTATCGCCATGGAGGTCATTAGCTTAGGGGGGATCATACGCTCATTATGGACACCAGATCGTAAACAAGAGCGGGCTAATATCGTACTTGGCTGTGACAGTTTAGAAGATTATCTTGAACAACAAGCGCACCTTGGTGCTATTGCAGGAAGATATGCAAATAGAGTCGCTAAGGGCAAGATGGGAATTGATGGCAAAGAGTACCATTTAGATATCAACCAAGCGGGTAACTGCTTACATGGTGGCAGTAAGGGCTTCAATCAGAAACACTGGCATATGGGGCAGCTTTCTGATGGTGTACGGCTCAATTTGGTGAGTCCAGATGGCGATATGGGCTTTCCAGGGCAATGTAATGTCCAACTCGATTACCGCCTTGTCGGCAACAACCTTTACATGGAGATCTTTGCCGCAGTCGATAAAGCGTGTCCCATTAGCCTGACTCAGCATAGCTATTTCAACTTAGAGGGAAGCCAATCGACAAGTAATGGTAACCACCAGCTACAGATAGATAGCACTCAACTCCTCAAGCTTGATGAAACAGGCATTCCCACAGATACCACAGATGCCAAAGGCTCCTTGCTAGATCTTAGACAAGCAAAGCGCTTTGCTGATTTTCAACATCAGCCACCGCTCGCATGTACATCCGGTATTGATAACTGCTACCTAACAGGAACATCAGGTGCTGAGTTAGCGCGATTTGGTCGTCTTTATGCACCAGAATCTGGCAGGAGTATGACGCTTTACACTAACCAGCCAAGTGTACAGATCTACGGCGCGAACTTTCTACAGGGAACGAAGGGGAAAGGTGGACAGGTTTTAAAGCAGCATCAAGCTGTATGCATCGAACCTCAGCAGTTACCCGACGGGGCTAACCAGCCAACACTTGCAGCAGATCCTTGGATAGCACCAGGTGATGTTTATCATCATATTAGCCGCTATCAATTTGAGGCATTTTAAACCAGTAAGCCTAGGTGCTAACGTTTAGCGTATAAGTCCCTAGGCTCTAATTTCATCAATTCGAAATAAACGACCTATTACTCTTCAACACCACCCGACCAACCGTTAGCAAACTCTCTATCGTCACCATCGGTACCTGGCTCACTATCAACCTCATCACTCACTTTAGCCTTAGCTTTAGAGATTAACGGTTTATGCTTGGTTGCATTCGCCTCAACCCAGCCCTGATGCTTCTCCATAAACTCAGAACGCGCCGAATTCCACGCAGCCCCATAGGTGTCCTCGGCGGCTTTTACCGTTTCCTTATCTAGGTCATGTAAGTTCCCGGCGACTATATTCTCTGCATACTCGATAATAGAGTCTTTGACTGCATTATAGAGGTAGATACGCCCCTCTTGAGCTTCAGGAAATGCTTTATCATGAATGACAATAGCGTTGCCACGGGCCGTTCTCAGCTCACCATACCAAAGTGAAGTTTTAGTCGTGTTATACATATATGCTAATACCCTTAAATCAACACATACAGGAGGGAAGTAACGAGTAACTAGAGTTAGTACTGACCTTTCCTGCCTATTAAGTTTAATTTTGGTAAATAACTACTCAACATTTACCTGAGATTATAAAGAGATATCTAAGTTTTTTGTTTCAGGACGATACAAAATTTTAATACCTCAGCTAATATCGAATTTAGTAGATAGAATCAGTTATTCAAGTTTTTCAGCTAAAAAAAGTGTTTTCACTGTACGCGCTAGCATTCCAGTTTAAGGCTGACTTTTAATACCCATAGCAACTTGTATATTACCGATTGGCATTACTGTGAACTAACAAGATGACAAAAAGATGTCAGCCAATAAGCGCTTATGACTTTGATAGTGACAGTACTATCTTGCCTCTATGCGCTCCCGATTCCATCAACTCATGCGCCTGACAAACTTCAGTGAGCGGGAACTGCGCAAAAATATTGGGCACGAGCTTGTTGTCTGTACAAGGAGTATTGAGTAGAGGCCATACTTTGCAGTGTAACTCCTGAGCAATACTTGCTTTCGCTGCAATACTCTGTGGTCTGAGGGTCGAGCCAGTCCAGGTAATTCTTTTTGCCATCAGTCGAAAAATATCAACTTGAGCTTTAGCACCGCGCTGCATCGCCACCGAAACCATGCGACCATCTAGTGCCAACACTTTGAGATTTTGATTGATAAAGTCGCCACCAGCCATATCAAAAACCAGCTCCACGCCTTTGCCCTCTGTAAATGCCATCACAGCTCCCACAAAATCATCATTGTAGTTAAGGGCAAGATCCGCTCCCAGGCTACGGCAGTAAGCAGATTTATCACTGTTTGCAGATGTTGTTATCACCTTGGCACCAAATGCTTTTGCCAGCACAGTCGCTGCACTGCCAATCCCCCCAGACCCACCATGAATTAATACCGTTTCACCCGCTTTTAAGCCAGCGCGCACAAATAGGTTTCCCCATACCGTAAAGAAGGTCTCAGGGATTGCAGCAGCTTGAGCAAGCGTCCAGCCTTCGGGGACAGGTAAACAGTGAGCGGCGTGGGTCGTCACATACTCACCATATCCTCCGCCAGGCACTAGTGCGGTCACTTTGTCTCCTAATTGCCACTGAGTCACTTCATCGCCTAGGGCACAGACTTCACCAGCCACCTCTAAACCTAAAATAGGACTGGCTCCCTTAGGCGCGGGATAAAGCCCCTTTCGCTGCGCAATATCAGGACCATTCACTCCAGCATAAGCCACTCTTATCATAAGCTGACCTTTAGCCACTTTAGGTATTGGTGAGTGTTTAAGGCACATCACCTTAGTGTCGCCGACTTCAGGGTAATCAACATGTAGAAAATTTGCGGGGAGTGGGGACTTAGTCATGACGAGTTTCATATTAGCTTGAGTATTCAATATTGATACACGCCTAAGTGATCAGGTTCAATCTATTTACAACAAAAAGGCACTCAATTTTTGGCTATCAGTTAGCGCTTATCAGCAAAAAAAACCTGAATTTCAAAATAAAGTGATAAAAAAACCAGCAAGACAAAGCGGTTTAAAATCAGACAACTATCATGGGTATTTGCTATTTAATCCGCTCAAGAACAACAAAAACGAACAACTTTATATTGTATATTATATCTCATTTATATATTGTTACATTCATGTTACACGAACACCTGAGATAAGTGTTGCGTAGTTAGCTGTCATGCATGTGGTCACTTCTTTCATTTCTATAACACCAACAAGATCTGCTCAGCAGACAGTTATCTCCCAGTCAAACAGACTCGGGAGCAATCAACAGTAATGGAGACCCCATGAAACTTAAAACTCTGGTCGTAGCCCTAAGCTTGGCAACAAGCTATGGCGCACAAGCAAATGTGGAGAGCCTAAGCAATAATGCTTCACTCCCCTCAATACAAACAAGCTCACCTTGGTCACAATCAACACAGGCACAATCAGCCCCAGGGCCTATTGGCAATGTGGGCCCACAAGCAGCGACAGGTTGCAGTGCATTTATAGGCCTTAGCGGTAATGCACTTGTCACTGAGCTTGCAAGTTCAGATCCCCAGTGCGTCAGCCCTCTGTATAACCTAAAAGGCGCGGATGCCACGGCGCTTTTCAGTGAGTCTAATATGCGCACCGTAGCCGCAGCAGTGCGCGATCGCGCGCCAAGCTATACCGGCGTAGATACCACAGGTATAGAGTCGCTTATCTACTTCCAGCGAGCCGCACTTTATGTGCAATTCTATAGCCCAAATGATGTACCAGCCTATTCAAGTGCAGTGAAGTCAGATGTAAAAACTCAGATAACAGGCTTATTCAATAACAGCAATATCTGGACTGTCTCAACCGAAAACTCTGGTGTGCTAAAGGAGACACTGATCCTGATTGATTCAATGGGGCTAGGTGCTGATTTTAACCACATCACTAAAGAAGTGCTTAGTCGTTATGATGCAAGCTGGGAAGTTAACTGGGGCATGAACGCCGCAGCGAACTCTATCTTCACCACACTGTTTCGCGCTCAGTGGGATGAGCCAATGAAGGCACTATTTGCTACCGATCAAAGCATTTTAGATAGCCTCAATAACTTTCAACTAGCTAACCGCCACTTAGTCGGTACTGATGCAGAATATGTACTGACTAATGGGGTCCGTGAGCTTTCTCGCCTCTATCATATCCCTGAGATGAAGAGCCGAGTCACCACGTTAGTGAAAGCAATTCTAGACAGCAGCAGTAAAAATGACGCCTCAAAAGTTGTCTGGATGGCAGCCGCAGAAATGGCTGATTACTATGACCGCAGCAACTGTAACTACTACGATATCTGCGGATTTAAGGCACAACTAGAAGCTGAAACCTTAGCCTTCAACTGGAAGTGTTCAGATACCCTCACCATGCGGGCACAAAGCATGTATCGAGACCAAGCAACTTGGGCCTGTGATGTACTTGGCGGTCAAGAGGTATACTTCCACAGTAAGCTCGCCACCAACAATACGCCAGTTGCCAATGATAACAATAGTGCGTTGGAGCTGATTGTCTTCGATAGCTCAAGCGACTATCAGTCCTATGCTGGTACCTTCTTCGGCATAGCAACCAATAACGGTGGTATGTACTTAGAGGGCTCACCTGCTGGCCTCAAAAACCAAGCAAGGTTTATCGCCTATGAAGCTGAATGGCGTCAGCCTGATTTTCATATCTGGAACCTACAACATGAGTATGTGCACTACCTTGATGGTCGCTACAACCTACAGGGTGACTTTAGCCGCGGGATCTCTGCCGACACTATCTGGTGGATTGAAGGTTTAGCGGAGTACATCTCATATCGTGATGCAAATACTTCTGCGATAACTATGGGTGAAACGGGTGAGTTCCCATTATCAACGATATTCAAAAATAACTATAACTCAGGCCAAGACCGTATCTATCGCTGGGGCTACCTAGCTGTACGCTTTATGTTTGAGAATCATAAAACCGATGTGGATCAGATCTTAGCTTTCCTAAGAAACGATCAATACACAGAATACCAAGCCTTTATGGACGGTATCGGCACACGTTATGACAACGAGTGGGCAGGCTGGCTAACCAGTGGCTTAAGCAGCGTCGATAACGGTATCGTTGATCATGGCCCATCTGATGCGGCTGCTTTGGCAAGTGGCACTGAAGGCAACTGGACGGGACCTGTATCGACCATAAGTAAAGACTATTCACCTTGTACCGTTACCAGCGAAGCTTTCCGCTATACACCAGATACATCGCTTGTTATCGATCAACCTATGGAGTGTATTGACTCACAAAACGGTAGAGCAAGCTTTGCCTTTGCTAACGTAGACGGAAGCAACCAAACACTTTGGATTAAAACAGGCGGTGGTTGGGGTGATGCAGATATTTACTTCAGCAGCACAGGCTGGGCGAGCGGCGAGAGCAATGAAGGTTTTGGCATAGGTAACGGCAATCATGAAGTGATTCAGGTTACCCTCAATCCAAATGAATACTGGCACTACCTGACGCTATCGGGTGAGTTTGGCGGTGCGGATCTACTGGTAAGTACCACTGAGGTATTTGCCGAGCCTGACCCTGCACAAGGTGGCGGAACCAACCCTAATCCAAACCCAGATCCAGCACCTGATTGCGGCGCGGCAACCATGAGTTATGGCCAGCTGACATTCGGTAAAGATGAGTGTATCAGCGGCGGTAGAAGTAGCTTTTATGTATATGTCGAAGAAGATAATACTCAGTTAACCATTACCACCTCAGGTGGCACTGGTGATGCTAGCCTGTATTACAATGCCGATACTTGGGCCGATAGTGGTAATGCCCAAGCGCGCTCTACCAATGCAGGTAATGAAGAGTCGATTCAAGTCACTGCCAATCGCGGCTGGCGTTACATAGTGGTTGATACCGACAGTGAGTATAGCGGTGCAACTATCAATGTCAGTATTGGCGGCGCAACCACGCCACCAGTAACTCCTCCTAATGGCGGAAACATTGCTAACGCTTGCCAAACTCAAGGCGCGGTTAGTGATGGTCGTTTAACCTCTGGCGAAGCTGTTTGTAGTGCTGATGGCATGAACTACTACAGCATGTGGGTTGATGCTGGAAGCAGTGAGCTAACGGTGAGCACAGCGCATGGCACTGGCGATGTTAGCCTATATGGCGGTACTAGCTGGCCGAGTGCCCAGTCTAACTCAGCCTCATCGACTAACGCTAACAGTACCAGTGAAACATTCACTGTCACCAATCCAAGCGAAGGTTGGTACTACATCACCCTTGAAAGTGAAATCACAAGTTCAGGTATCGCAATACAAGCAGACCTGAAGTAACTAATAAAGGAGCCTAGCACTTCCCGCCAAGGGCAGTACTAGGCTCCTTACCTGGAGTTGTCATGAAATTACTCGGCCCTACCTCCCTAAAGCTAGCCCTAGCATTCGCCCTAGTACCAGCCTTCAGCAGCGCTGTTCATGCAGAGCAAACCTCGCACCAAGCTGCGGCACAAGCAGTATTGGATGCCACCTATGCCCAAGATGTTATTCCTCAGGCTATGTATCAGCTTAAAGCCAGTTTCGCTCATATGGTTAAAGATATGCCCTTAAAAAAGGAGCATAGAGAAATAGAAACCCAATACAGAGAAAAAGCCTTCGACTTAGCTAAAAAACGCCTGAACTGGGAGCAAGTGCAGCCCAAATTTATCACGCTTTATACCGATACTTATAGCGAGCAGGAGCTTAAAGATATCGCGGCTTTTTACCAAACAAAAACTGGTAAGAAATACCTTAAGAATATGCCTGCCACTCTTAGACAAACCAGCCAAATAGTCCAAGCTCAGATGCGTGAGATAACCGGTGAGTTTAATCAGATAGTGACTCAACTAGAGGTTGCCACAGGCGTTGATAAACCCTACATACCAAGTCAGTCAACAAGTGGCCATAAGCACTAGTGCCAAAACCAGAACTAAAACCAGAACTAAAACCAGAACTAAAACCAGAACTAAAACCACAAACAGATTAATAAAAAACCCAGCATTTATGCTGGGTTTATATATGGTTTTAGCTTTAACTTTACAGTTTTAAATAGACTGTCTGCTAGAACGGGATATCGTCATCCCAGCCATCATCAAGATCTGGCGTGAAGTTCTGTTGAGGCTGTTGACCTTGTGGCTGCTGTTGCGGCGTAGGTGCAGGACGCTGCTGCGGAGCCGCTTTTGGTGCTGCTTGCTGTGGCGCAGCTTGAGGCTTAGGTGCATAAGCAGGAGCCTGCTGTGGTGCAGCCTGTTGCTGTTGACCACCTTGCTGAGCATTCTGGTAGCCACCTTGCTGTGGGGCTTGTTGCTGAGCATTCTGCTGGTTGTAACCGCCTTGCTGAGGTGCTTGCTGACGCTGTTGAGGCGCCTGCTGACCGTAACCACCTGACTGTTGCTGCTGGCCCTGTTGCTGACCATAACCACCTTGTTGACCGCCACCTTGACCACGGCTATCAAGCATCTGCATCTCGTTAGCATTGATCTCAGTCTTATAACGATCTTGACCCGTGCTTTGATCTTGCCACTTGCTTGTTTGTAGCTTGCCTTCGATATAGACTTTTGAGCCTTTCTTCAGGTACTCACCAGCTACTTCAGCTAAGCGACGGTACATGACGATGTTGTGCCACTCAGTGCGCTCTTGTGGTTGACCCTGTTGGTCTTTCCAAGACTCACTCGTCGCCACTGTAAAGTTGGCTACGGCATTGCCATTTGGCATGTAACGAACTTCAGGGTCTTTCCCTAAGTTACCGACCAAAATTACCTTATTGACACCACGACTGGCCATTGAAATCTCCTGAGATTCTCTTTCAAAATTACGATAAATTCTGCGTTCAATTCGAGTAAAAAAACATCGAACAAACGAGTTAGCTGACAGAGCCTAACACAGCTCGCGCTTCTCTTAAATCGAAATGCTCATCAACTTTTAAATATGCGACTTTCTCTTCTAAAACGACAATCGCTTCTGCTACACCTGTTAACTGTGAAAGCTCTGTAGCCATAACTCGCGCCTGCTCCTTACCTTCTACTGCAGCTTCAAGGGTATAGCTCTTCAGTAGTACTGGATTTTCCATGCCAAGTGTCAAAAATAACCATATGACCATCAAGCCTAATGCGACCGCAAACACGCCTTCAGCCCCAACAAGTTGGTAAGCGCCACCGCCTAATAAACCACCACAGAAAGCCCCGAGAAACTGGCTCGTTGAGTAAACGCCCATTGCAGAGCCTTTATCACCAACAGGACAGAACTTAGCAATCAAGCTTGGCAGTGAAGCCTCTAAATAGTTAAACCCGGTAAAGAAGAGTACCACTGCAATACTAAGCACCACTAAATTGTTGGCAAACATTGCCATTGCGCCAAGTGCAACCATCATAATCATCAAGGCTATTTGGAAGGTCGCTTTGGTATTTTTCTTCTTCACGCCCACAATAATAAGCGGCACCATCAAGAAAAAGGCAGCAATAAAAGCAGGGAAATAAAGCATCCAGTGCTTCTCCTTGACTAGCCCTGCATCAACCAGATCCAAAGGTAATGCCACAAAAACGGCAGTCAAAACTAAGTGGAGAATGAAGATACCAGCGTCGAGTCTAAATAGTTGAGGGTCTTTTAACATGGCTTTGAGCTTAGTCGGCGTTGCCACCGTATCACCCTTTGGCGCCTGTGATATGGGATTAGGCACTAAAACCTGAACGATCACCATGCCAAGTACAGCAAGGCCGGCCGTCATAGCAAAAAGCCCAGATAAACCAAGATGCTGAGCGACAATCGGGCCAACAAGCAGTGAAAGTGCAAAGGAGAATCCGATACACATGCCTATAATTGCCATCACCTTTGTGCGCTGTTCATCACGTGTTAAATCAGCTGCTAAAGCAAGAACTGCCGCTGCTATGGCGCCCATCCCTTGCAGTGCACGACCGGCAACGACACCATAAATCGTGTCAGCATTGGCAGCAACTAAGCTACCAAAAGCAAACATCAGCAAGCCGATAAGAATAATAGGCTTACGGCCATACTTATCCGACAAAATCCCCATTGGGATCTGCAACGCAGCTTGAGTCAGACCGTATGCACCAATAGCAATACCCACCCAAAGTGGTGAAAAGCCTTCTAAATGTTGTCCATAAAGTGCAAAAACGGGCATGATCATAAACAAGCCCATCATGCGTAAACCAAATACACTGGCTAAAGAAAACGCGACTTTTTTCTCAGTCTTTGAGAGTCCGTTATTGGCCATGTTCCGCCCTGATCTGAATTCATAAATAAGTCGCGCATGTTATCACGAAGAAGTTTACAAGCGCAAAGCAGCTAACTGAATGCAGCTTCGAGATTGCGAAAGTGTGACTTAGCCCTTTAAGGGCGCTGAAGAACAGCGACGAGAACGTGACTTAGTCACTCCGAGTTCGGGCTTCGCCCTTTGAGAACGCAGCAAAGCTGCTACGAGGACACAATTATTCTTTTATCTCGCAGCCAGTGTAAATCCATTTACTTAGGCAGTTCGTCATCCATGACTCTCGCTCATGAGCTCATGGCTTCACTATATTCACCTTTTTGACGAACTCGAAGGGAACGGGTTCCCGCTCTCGTAGCGCAGCGTTCTCGCAGTGAGCCAGCGAACGACCTCGAAGTGAGTTTACGAACACTCTCATATTTCATAGTTAAAGCTACTCTGCTTTTATCCATTTTTGTGCGATAATCGATCTCTTTTTTATTCGGCAATAGAGAGACAGATGGACAAAATTGAAGTACGTGGCGCTCGTACCCACAACCTCAAAAACATCGACTTAACCATACCTAGAGATAAGTTGATTGTGATCACCGGCCTTTCAGGTTCAGGGAAATCCTCTCTCGCCTTCGACACACTCTATGCTGAAGGGCAGAGGCGCTATGTTGAATCATTATCAGCCTATGCTCGCCAATTTTTAAGCTTAATGGAGAAGCCTGACGTCGACTTAATTGAAGGTCTGAGTCCCGCTATCTCGATTGAACAAAAATCGACATCTCATAATCCAAGATCTACGGTCGGCACCATCACTGAGATCTATGATTATCTGCGACTACTATTTGCTCGAGTCGGTGAACCTCGCTGTCCAACCCATGGCCAGCCATTAGCTGCACAGACCGTCAGCCAGATGGTTGATAAAGTGATTGAGCTACCTGAAGGCAGCCGTCAGATGTTGCTCGCTCCTGTGGTCAATAACCGAAAAGGTGAACATGTAAAACTACTCGATAGCTTGGCCGCTCAAGGTTTCATTCGTGCCCGTATCGATGGTGATGTCTGTGATCTGACCGATCCACCGGAATTAGAACTACATGTAAAACACACCATTGAAGTTGTCGTCGACCGATTTAAAGTACGAGATGATATTCAGCAACGCCTTGCTGAGTCATTTGAAACTGCCCTAGAGCTTTCTGGTGGTATTGCCACCGTCGCCAGCATGGATAGCGACAAAAAAAATCAATCTGAAGAACTGCTATTTTCAGCTAACTTTGCCTGCCCTAAATGTGGCTATTCGATGGCAGAGCTTGAACCGCGCATTTTCTCATTTAACAACCCAGCAGGTGCTTGTGGCACCTGTGATGGTTTGGGTGTACAGCAGTTTTTCGATGCTGACCGCGTGATCACTAACGGTGAACTGTCACTCGCTGGCGGAGCTATACGTGGCTGGGACAGACGTAATTTTTACTACTTTCAAATGCTCACATCACTGGCCGAACACTATAAGTTTGACGTTGAAGCGCCTTTCCAGTCGCTTACCGACAAGGTTCAAAAGCTGGTGCTTTATGGCTCAGGCAAAGAGAGCATCGCCTTTAAATATATTAATGATCGCGGCGATGTCGTGGCGCGTAACCACCCGTTTGAAGGCATCCTAAATAATATGGATCGCCGCTATCGAGAAACTGAGTCTAATGCAGTCCGTGAAGAGCTAGCAAAATTCATCAACACTCAATCTTGTCAAAGCTGTGGCGGTTCACGTCTGCGTGAAGAGGCAAGAAACGTCTTCATTAAAGATCTCAACCTTCCTGTACTCACTGAGTGGTCTATCGGTGAAGCGATGGATTACTTTAGTCAGTTAGAGCTTACGGGGCAGAAAGCTCAGATCGCCGAAAAAATCCTTAAAGAGGTACGAGACAGACTCGGGTTCTTAGTCAACGTCGGCCTAAACTACCTCAGTTTATCTCGCTCTGCAGATACACTATCGGGTGGTGAAGCGCAGCGCATTAGATTGGCAAGTCAAATCGGTGCAGGCTTGGTAGGTGTGATGTATGTTCTCGATGAGCCTTCTATTGGTTTACACCAAAGAGATAACGAGCGCTTATTGCAGACCTTGATACACCTTCGCGATCTTGGCAATACGGTTATCGTAGTTGAACATGATGAAGATGCGATAAAAATGGCTGATCACGTTATCGATATCGGGCCAGGTGCTGGTGTTCATGGTGGCGAAGTGATCTGCGACGGTACCCTTGATGATATTCTCAAGTGTGAATCATCAATCACAGGTCAGTACCTTTCTGGTACTAAGCAGATCCACATCACTGAAGATAGAGTCGAGTACGATGGCGACAAACTTATCGAGCTATTTGGCGCCAGTGGTAACAACCTAAAAGATGTTGACCTGACGATTCCTGTTGGCCTATTTACCTGTGTCACCGGCGTTTCAGGTTCAGGTAAGTCGACATTGATCAACGACACCTTCTACAAAATCGCTCACAGGCAACTTAACGGCGCCACGGTGGATGAGCCAGCCCCCTATGAAAGTATTAAGGGCATGGATCATTGTGACAAGGTGGTCGATATCGATCAGAGCCCGATTGGCCGAACGCCGCGCTCAAACCCTGCAACCTATACCGGCATCTTCACTCCTATTCGTGAACTGTTTGCAGCAACTCATGAGTCTCGTGCTCGAGGGTATAAACCTGGCCGCTTCTCCTTTAACGTTAAAGGCGGACGCTGCGAGGCCTGTCAGGGGGATGGCTTAATTAAAGTTGAGATGCATTTCCTGCCCGATGTCTATGTTCCTTGTGACAGCTGTAAGAGTAAACGCTATAACCGTGAAACCTTAGAGATTAGATATAAAGGTAAGAGCATCCACGAAGTATTGTCGATGACTGTAGAGGAAGCCCGAGGGTTCTTTGATGCAGTACCGGCAATCGCGCGTAAGCTACAGATGCTAATGGAAGTTGGCTTGTCATATATTGGGCTAGGACAGAGTGCAACGACTCTATCGGGCGGTGAAGCACAGCGAGTAAAATTGGCTAAAGAGCTATCGAAGCGCGATACAGGTCAAACCCTCTATATACTCGACGAACCAACAACGGGTCTGCACTTTGCCGATATTCAGTTACTACTAGATGTCTTACATCGACTAAAATCCCACGGCAATACCATAGTGGTGATTGAGCATAACTTAGATGTGATAAAAACTGCAGATTGGATCATCGACTTAGGGCCTGAAGGCGGCTCTGGTGGGGGAACGATTTTAGTCAGTGGCACACCAGAGGAAGTGGCTCAGCACCCTGACTCTCATACTGCTCGCTTTCTTAAGCCTTTGCTGTAAAATCATCTGTTAAACTAGTCTATCGACTATTAATAAGCCCAAGCTTCAATAGCTTGGGCTTACTTTAAGATTTATAACAGATAGAGAAATACCACGCTCGCTTATGTTCACATTGAAAAATATTCTGCTAACACTTGCTTTAGCAACCAGCTTTGGCTTACTTGTTATTACCGTTATTGACCCACTATTCGGCGCGTGTCATCGATTCGAAGCTAAGGTGATCACAAGCGATGCCCAATCGAGCACGATCACCCTACCCAATGGACGTGTCACCGTACTCGATAAAGGTAACTTAACGCCCAATAGCGAGATTAAAGTCGCGGCTAAATCTCGGTTAGTGTCAGGTGTTGAAGAGTACAAATTCAAATCAGTTATCTCTGAAGCTAAGCCAAGTTCAGATTATTACTCCGATAAGAGTTCACAAAAAGAAGCCATGGTCATCTCAGGAGAGGCTGCAGTAAATAGCACTGAGTAATACCAGCTGGGGAACGGAGAATAGAGGGCCTGATGAGAGGAGCGCACTGTAACTCTATATATTGAATCCCTGTTGAATAGAGCCTGATGAATAAAGTCTGATGAAAGATATGAGACTCGGGTATAAGTAGCCGTTTGATAGAAGTAGCTGTCACTATCAGTTTCCGAAAGAAATAGATGTAGACATAAATAGTTGTCGAATATTGCAACTAAGTTAGATACTTTAAACAGATAAAAGCTCGTATTGAAAGGTGCCGGATGGATCCAATCCCTCAAAAATGCGTTAACTCGTTCAGCATAAAACCACTATGCAGACTCATGGCTCTATTGCTACTTGCTCAGCTTGTATCTGCTTGCAGCCAGCTAAACACAAGCAACTCCCCAACCTGCCGCTCTCAATTATCATTAAACTGGGCTACAACAGATAAACTTCAAGAAGATCTAACTATACTCAGCTCTCGCGTGTTTCAAGGAAGAAAAACCGGTACAGCTGGCGCAGAAAAAACCAGGCAGTTTATTGCAAAAAGGTATAAAGAGATTGGCCTTAAACCATGGCAAGCTGAGTACGGCATGCCTTTTGATTACCAACTTGGCTTCAGTGAGCATGAAGGCATCAATATGGTTGGAGTGCTACCCGCAGAGGAAGCATCAGATAAATGGCGACTGGTGATAGCCCATTACGATCATTTAGGCATAAAAGGAAGCCGGATCTATCCCGGTGCCGACGATAATGCTTCAGGTGTTGCCGCCTTACTGCAGCTTGCGAATCAACTATCACTAGATGCAAAAGCGGGCACCAGTGAGCCAATTAATTACCTCTTTGTTGCCACAGATGCTGAAGAACCTGGGCTGTTTGGTGGCTATGCCTTAACTGATAAGCTCAATGAATCGGGCACAAATCCGCAAATTGCTCAAATAGAGCTTGCGATCAATATGGATATGATTGGCCGGCCAGGTCGTCCTTATGTGATCTATTTAGTGGGTGGGAAAAATTTTCAACATTTCGATGAGATAAAATCACAATTAGCCGATGTATCTGGCTTATGCATCAAGACTAAACACCCAAGACCAGTTGGAAGAAGTATTCAAAAGGTCGATTGGCTCAGAGCATCAGATCACTACCCAATCCATAAGGCTGGCATCCCCTGGCTCTACTTTGGCGTAGCACCACACAGGGACTACCACTCCCAAACTGACACAGCAGAAAAGATCGATCTTAATTTTCTGGCCGCTGTGAGCGAATCGGCCTATCAACTACTGATAATTGACAGCTTAAAGCTAAAAAAACACTGAAAACTATCTCTTAAAATTATTTTTTAATCACCTAACTTATTAATTGGCTTAGTATTTGCTTAGGTTTTTTCATATAACACAGCTCAATAGCCATTATTAATTGGTAATACCATTTGCACCCTGCTATAATAATCGGCTTACTGATAAGTTTTTCGGTGCGGGAAGTCGACACGGGGTTGATTTTCTGTCTTTAAACCCAGAGGCCTTTGCCTCTCTGCTATACCACAAGGCTACAACCCATGTCATCCAATGAACAAACTTTCCGCGAACTCGGTCTTGCCGAGCCTTTGTTGCGTGCTCTTGACGAGCTCGGCTACGAAAAACCAACTCCTATTCAGGCCGCGAGTATCGATCCTCTCATGGCCGGTAAAGATATTTTAGGTCAAGCTCAAACTGGTACAGGTAAAACAGGTGCTTTCGCACTGCCTCTACTAAACAGCATTGATCCTACAACTAATGCACCTCAAATTTTAGTGCTTGCACCTACACGTGAACTTGCTGTTCAGGTTGCTGAAGCGTTCGGCAGCTACGCAAAATTCATGAAGGGCCTACACGTACTGCCAATTTACGGCGGACAGAGCATGCATCAGCAACTGAATGCCTTGCGTCGTGGACCACAGATCATCGTGGGTACTCCAGGCCGAGTTATGGATCATATGCGCCGCGGTACGCTTAAGCTAGAATCGCTTAAAGCTATGGTGCTTGATGAAGCCGATGAGATGCTAAAAATGGGTTTCATCGATGATATCGAATGGATCCTTGAGCACACACCTAAGCAGCGTCAGCTAGCACTATTCTCAGCAACTATGCCTGAGCAGATTAAGCGTGTAGCTAACAAGTACTTGGCTGAGCCAGTACACGTTAAAATTGCTGCAACAACAACGACTGTTGAAACCATCGAACAGCGTTTTGTACAAGTTTCACAACACAACAAACTAGAAGCACTTGTACGTGTTCTAGAAGTTGAGAAGACTGAAGGTATTATTATCTTCGTTCGTACTCGTAACAGCTGTGTTGAACTGGCTGAAAAGCTAGAAGCACGTGGCTACGCTTCATCACCACTACACGGTGATATGAACCAACAAGCCCGTGAGCGCGCAGTTGACCAACTTAAGCGTGGCAAGCTAGATATCATCATTGCTACTGACGTTGCGGCCCGTGGTCTTGATGTTGAGCGTATCGGACACGTAGTAAACTACGATATCCCATATGATACTGAAGCTTACGTTCACCGTATCGGCCGTACAGGTCGTGCTGGCCGTACTGGTATGGCGATCCTTTTCGTTACACACAGAGAGATGCGTATGCTACGCACTATCGAACGTGCAACTAAGAGCCGCATCTCGCCAATGGATGTACCTAGCCCAGAGACAGTGACTGAACGTCGTCTATCTCGCCTAGGTGAGCAAGTGTCTGACATTATCGCTAAAGACTCTTTAGATTTCATGAAGGGTGCAGTTGCACAACTTTGTCAGCAACTAGAAGTTGATACCGATATCCTTGCTGCAGCACTTCTACAGCAGGTACAGAAAGACCGTCCACTACAGTTACCATCTATCCATGAGCGTCAGCGTGACAATCGTGATGATCGCAATTCACGCGATCGTAATGACCGTAACTCTCGTGACCGTGGTGATCGTCCACGTCGTGACTCTCGCCCAACTCCTACTGACCTAGGTAAGGCTGACTCACTTAAAGACAACCCAGACGTTAAGATGTGTCGTTACATCATAGATGTAGGACGTGATAACGGTGTTGGCGTTGGTAATATCGTAGGCGCAGTTGCTAACGAAGCTAACATCGACAGCCGCTACATCGGTCAGATCCAACTGTTTGATCAAGTTACTGCAATTGATCTTCCAGATGGTATGCCAAAAGATGTATTACAACACCTTAAAAAGGTGCGTGTATGTGGCAGACCATTGAATATCCGCGAAGCTGAAGGCGCTGAAATCCCTACTGGTGATAGCCGTCCAGCACGTCGCCCACGTCGCTCTTCAAGCGATCGTCGCCCATCAGGCGATAGAAAGTCACATCGTAAGGGTAACGCCTCTAAAGAGAGCTAATACCGCTTAATAAAAGCGATTTGATCATAAAAAAAGGAGCCTAAGGCTCCTTTTTTTATGTCTCTAGATTTATGCTTCCACAAAATTAATCTAGTTAAAAACTGAACGGCCCTATCGAATTAGCACAAGTGATGTCGAAAAAGTGTGAATCCCCATGGGCCGAGTCACTATAACTTAATCATCCCCTAGAATTTACGATACGTACGTTAAAAAAAGTAACTAACAACACGTCAACGCAACCTTCAACACTCAAACCAAAAACCTTTAGTAAGCATTAAAAGAACAAGAGAAAAACCTCACAAAAACCATAAAATACATAACCTTAACAAGGCGAAGATAAAGTGAGACCTAGATCTCACTCATTCAAATCCATCAAAGATTTTAAGGCGCACTTAAAAATACAATAAGCCACAGAGATATCAAGCGATGCTCTAGATATCAAAATTTGATGCGTTCATCATCCATAACCAAGGCTGTATTTTGCTAACTTTCCATAAGACTGTCCGCCAACGCATAGGCAATGTGATCGTTCAATATCGACTGCTCAATATCAATGAACCAGTAGTGATCACTTTCCCGCCCGGCTCTGATGGGCTCACAGAGCAAGAGGCACGTGAAGGGACAGCTCCTTGGAGTTATAACTTTTTTACTAAACAGCATAAAAACATCATCTCATTTACTCATATAGGCAAAGATGAATATTATCGCTCTATCGAGTTGCAGAACTTTGTTAAATATCTTGGCTCTAATCTTACCGATTTCTCTGAACGAATAGGCTATGGGGTTAGTAGGGGGGGGTTTGCGGTCGCCTTACACGCTAATACTTTAAAGTTAGATAGAGCCCTACTTATGATGCCTTTAAGCTCTTATTCAGCAAAAGTCGCTCCTTGGGATCCAAAAGTGCTAAAAGCTGAAAAGGCAACACAATACTGTGGGTACAACAATGATGGTGCAGAGTGTAAAACACCACTGACGATTATCTACGATCCCCTATTTAAAGCTGATCGTCTGCATATGCAACGCTTTCGCTGCGAAGTCCATAAACTCAAGATTTCAGGAGTAGGCCATCGAATAGCTCGTACCTTAAGAGACCTTGGTTTACTAAAAAAAATCGTCCTCGATTTTGTTGATAATAAATTAGATACAGAAAACTTCCCAAGGTTAGTCAAAGGAAGACGAGAACTGGATTTTTATCATAAAACCCTCTGCACGAATCCAACCGGAAAGCTCACGCTTAAACGTAAGAAGGTGATCTACTATCACAAGGTATTATGGAAGCTTAAGCACATTGAAGAAGAGCCAAGAAAAATAGCGAAAAGATTGCAAGAGAGCATTCAAAAGCGCATTTCAGCGCCGCAAAAGCTCATGCTAAGCTCGAAGAACTTCATACCAGCAAAGATGTTTGTAGCATCTAACTTTTTTGTGTTTTGCTAGGCGAACGATAGTCGTTCGCCTACACAGTCAACTCAGCAACGACTCAACTAAAACTGATATTGCAGGTATACACTGTGACCATCGAATGAAGGGTTGATGTCATATTCCCCACCATTTGAGACGTGCAGATATGCATACCCCATCGACCAATGATCAGTAAAATGATAACCCGCACCTAACTTACCAAAATACTGCCAGGGCCCACCGTAATCTTTATAAGCAAGGCCCTGTATGCCGTATTCATACTCCTCTAGCCAATACATCCCTCCCTCAATAAATATCTCAATATCAAAAATGGCCTGCCAGCCAAAGCCTCCACCAGCCCCAAGCATCAGGCCATTATCGTTATCGGTTATCTGGGTACCTAGATTAAAAACGGGATACCAAGATAAGCTTGGGACACTTTCTCCAAATGAAAACTTGTGCAGGTAACTACACTCAGCGATCTCAATATCAATATTTTGTTTAGTGGTAGGCGTGGAGTATAGGCAACGTATATTGCTAGCTGCATTCGCAGATGCATGAGAGAAGAGTAATAGCGCAATTATGCCCAAAAAAGTAGATTTACTTGAGAGTATTTTCATAACAATTCAATTCCTTAAGCAGCCAACATCAAGGTTATACTTATGACCACAAAAGGATAATACGAAGTTACGAACTGGTTAACAACAAGGTGGAGGCAAGTGTTTCAAATTGACACATAAGTGACTAATTAACTGGCGATTTTCTACAAAGGTTAAGTCTAAGGCTAAGTTCATCTAGCCATTATTTTTAGCTCCGCTCTTTCGACTAACAATTTTGAGTCCTTGTAAAAATCACCAGCGACTTGAGATTCAGCGCAAAGATAAGCTCTAAACTTGGCAAATAAGCGCTCATCAACCTCTGCAGGTCTCAGCCAAAAGCTATCTAGATGATTTTGATAAGTTAGGCCTTCGATATCATAAAGCGCTTTACCAAGAACCTTTGTAGGTAAGCTGTGCAGCAACGAAGAGATCCCCACCGTACTATTAACAGTAACCACGCCTTTGGCATGATGGTAAACATCTGGCAGATTAAAATCGTGACCATATAGCACGCGCCCTTCAAGGCCGAGCTCAGTCACCAGCGCATTAATCAAAGCGCCATAATGTTCAAAACCACGATTTTGCGGATGGTGTTTAATCAGTAATGCAGCTTCTTTGCTGGCATGCATCGAAAAGGAACGCAGAACATGCTCAATCACTTGTTTAACTGAATCAAACTCTGAATGCTCTCTAAGTTGAAAATCTACTTCAACCTGTAGAGGCAGCAGAAAGAACTGTTTATCAAACTGACTGATAAATCGCTTATAACGAGGGGGGTCTGTTAACTTAGCGGACCACTTTTCAATGATACTCTTAATCCAGAAGTAGGTTTCCTGCCTAAATAGCCAAGGTCTATGGTGAAAGTAGTTTTTAAAACGTGGCCTTAAAATCGTTAGCCAGGAGTAATAACAAAATGAAAACCAGGCTCGACGTGCAAAAGTAGGCGTGACTTTATGGCTACTGACACTCTCAGCCACATCAATTTCATCGCTTAAGTTATCGAGTTGGTTAAAGAGCGGGGAGTTCGCATTACAACCGCCTCTCTCTAGCGTGACAAACCCAGCTCTGAGGTAACCCTCCTCGAATGACCAAAATTCAACATTAGATTCCTGAGCTACCTGCCGCGCAACTTTATGGTAAAAACGACAATCTCCATACACCACAACTTTATCAATCTTATGCTCATCAATATATTGAGTTAAAAACGCCTGCCACTTATCAGGTGTTCCGTAATAGTCGGTAATATGCTCGGCACCAGCATAAAAACGATCACCACCATTAAAGTTGATCTTATGTGTAGCGTGCCCTTTAGCTGAAAAGTAGCTGCTCAATAACTTAAAAAAGGGCCCTAATGGCCCCTGTAAAAACAAAATCTGACTCATAAAATTCCAATGATAGAACGGGCTTCGCCCCCCGATAACGCAAACAAGTTTGCTACGAGGACGGTCGTAATCTCGCTGTGAGTTACGAGAGCGGGAACAAGTTCCCTTCGAGTTCGTTCGCAGACTCACTTCTAGTAAAATCAACAGCTAAGCCTAGGCTTCTAAAAGCCTTTATCTTATAAAAAGCTTTTCACCACGAAGGACATAGTGAACACGAAGAGGAGCACGCGCTCATAACAACGTCACTGCTTAAACCTTCCAGGCTTCATAAAAATATCTAACTTTTCTGCTAAAGCGTGAAAGCCATGAACTGCTTAGCTGTAAACCCGCCTTTCCCTGCTGCTCATATTGCGCCCTCTCCTCACTCAATAAACGGATCACTCTCTCAGGTGAAGTGAGCTTGCCCGTAGTCCAATCAACATAACTGGGGTAGCTGACTAAGGTGACATAAACAAGCTGCTCTAAGCTCAGTTTATTTGTTCTTTCAGCAAACACAATCGCATCATCAGTCAGCCCCCAACCGGCATAAAAGGGTGAGCCATAGGTCGTCACCTTTTTGCCACGTAGCAAGGCTTCAAAGCCCGTTAACGAAGTAATAGTGCATACACGGTCACATAGCATAAGCACAGATACAATATCGATATCAGCTAAGTAGATATCGGCATATTGCTGTGCAGCCTGCTCGCCTAGCGCACCGGGTCGAACACCTGAATAGAGGTCGGGATGCTCTTTATACATAATAAAAGCATCGGGATAATCTTGTCTCACCTGCTTTATTAGCGCTAAATTGCTCTTCACCTTTCCGCGGCTTGAAGCAATTGATTGGTCTTGCTCAAACTGACCAGGCACTAAAATAAGCTCTCGCTGCTTATCAGCGCGCTTTAGCTGACCTATCTTTTCTAATAGCGGTTTGGCTGTATGTTTCTGCCCGACATTATATTTACTCAGCGCCCTTTTTACTAAGGTTTCTGCTAGTTGTTTTGCACGCTGACTCTGAGTATCACTTAAGCTAACATTGTTAAGCTTTTCCACCACATCTGATGGCCCATCTGGCGCATAATACATACCTTGACGGTCAATAACTAAGCACGATGGTCGACGCAGATCTGCCCCTAAGCCTACCGAGCGTATAAAGCCATCCTCCATAAACCAAACGGGGCAATATTGTTTCAACTGTTCGGCCCATTTAGCTCGGCTCTTCCCCCATAATAATACGGCAGCATTAGTATCAGACTGAATTAGCGCCTCTAATTTCTGCTGGTTTTTAATGTAAACAACCCGCTTCGCCTTCCTACCTATAAAAGGTTTAATAAATGCGCGCTTCCATAACGAAAAGCCAAATGCATAACAGGTATCAACGGCTTGATGTTGATCTTCAAGCTGTAATGCCAACCAATCTACAACCGCTTCCACCTCACAGCTTTCTTGGGTTTCTGGATCGAGGTAATTGGGATATTTGATAAGCGTTGCCGCAATAAGCTGTGCTAGCGTAAGAGTGTTTGTACGTCTATCACAACGCTGTTTGTCCTCAGTAAGTCCCCAGCCAGCATAAAAAGGCAAACCATAGCAGTGAACAGGCAAACCATAGAGCAGCGCTTCAAACCCGAGTTGCGATGTGACGGTATAGACACGTTCCACTTTAGAAAGCAGCGCCTTAAGCTCACAGTCATCACCAAGTAGATGAACTCTAGGGTCGCTACAAGCAGCAATATTTACAAAGCCCGACTTTTTTCCCTTAATCACATCGGGATGAGTTTTTACTATCACCTTTTGCTCAGGGTGAGCTGCCAACGCCTCCTCAATCATTTGAGAAAAGCTCGCCGATGTCCCCATCCCTTGGGTAACAGAGACATCACCTTGAGTTTGATCCACGACCAAAATCGCTGAGTTATCTGCTTGCTGCACTAGCCAATCCGGAAGCGCTTCACGCAGGTGATTATATTTTGAGATCCCTAATTGAGTGAGCTTAGCTTTAAGTGCTAATGCTCGCTGCTCATAGTCACTGTCATACCAAGCATCTATATCAGTACACAAATTTTCTAGATCGCTAGCACTCCCCGCATCATAGTAGATACCAGAGCAATCTTTAATCAAAGACAAACGAGGAGAGTTATCTAAAGGATGAGCCAGATAGCTGATGAAACCATCCTCTAAGCGCAGATACGGTAACTGTTCTTCATTGGCAAACTGACAAGCTTTTTTAGTATTGGCTTTATTGCCCCAGCCCACGACTACATCGCCATCAACAACTTGAGTCAAAGAGGTAAACTTCTCGATTTTCTGTTCAAAAAACTTAGCGATATGCGCATCTTTCGCAATGCCATTAGAACCTGTCCAAATTGTACTAGTCCGCGGGGAAATCATAAAACTCTCTAATCTATAAAAGGAAGTGCGCCACAAGTGGCGTCGAGTTACGAGTACGGGAACAAGTTCCCTTCGAGATCGTTAGTTAACTCACTTTGAGAAAATGCAACAACCAAGATCGCTACGCTTCGAAAAACAGAAGCGACGTACTCGAAGACGCTTACCAGCCCCCTAGACGCAACAAAGTTGCGCTATCCTTTCTCTGACTCGCTTTAGATCTTCTAGAGTATCCACACCATGACCTGGTGCTTCACTGATATTGGCAACCTGAATATGTATACCGTGCCACATAGCTCGCAATTGCTCTAAGCGCTCAAACTTCTCAATTTGAGTTTCTGATAACGAGCTTAAGCTCTCTAAAGTCCATACCCTGTATGCATAAATACCAATATGGCGTAGCCAAGGTCCGAAGTTCTGGTTAGCGCTTTCTTGTTGATTTATTTTAGAGCCACATCTATCGAGTGCATTAACACCAGAAAACATAGGAGAGCGTGAGAACAACATGGCCTTGTTGCTTCTATCCGTAAGCAATTTAACACAGTTAGGATCCCTTATCTCCGCTTCACTTTTGATAGGGCACGCGATGGTTGCAATGCCAGCTAAAAATGTATCAGACAGTGTTGATGCTGCAAGCTCAATGACATCAGCAGAGGTTAATGGCTCATCGCCTTGCAGGTTAACCACAATCTCGTTATCCGACCAAGTTAATTTACGAGCAACCTCAGCACACCGCTCAGTGCCACTTCTATGCTCACTCGAGGTCATCATCACCTGCGCGCCAAAATCACTCGCCACAGCAAAGATCGCCTCGCTATCGGTTGCAATAATAATATTTTCAGCTCCAATATTCGTTTCAAGCGCACGCTGATACACGTGCCAGACCATGGGCTTTCCATCAATTAGCTTAAGAGGCTTTCCAGGCAAGCGAGTAGAGTCCATTCTCGAGGGAATAATGATTTTATAATTCATAGTTTTATCAGGGTTATATAATTAGAGGGGAATGAACAAAAATCTCATTGAATTATTTAGATTTTGTCACCTTTATAGGTGCTTCATAAAAAGATCAGTAAAAAACAATCTAGGTTTTAACAATAGCTTCCTGAACTTACGCGACCTAGTACGCTTAACTGTTACACCTTCAGCCCAGTGAAATAACCCTGGATAGCTTTTTCTATCAAAGCCATACCTTGTCTGAGTTTCTTCTAGCCACTTATGAAATTGAGTTTTAAGCACTAAAACTGTTCTTTCATCAACCCCACAAGCACTTTTGATCGCTGGTGAATGACTTGATTCTAGACGCACTTGTTCAACACTACTCTTTAACTTCACCTCAAGTAGATGATCGTTGCTGTTACGCCGCCTGTGGTAATAACTTGCAAGGGGCCGAGGATGCCAAAGGTGGACAAAATATCGCTCCTCAAATAGGTGCTGAACAGCATATAAACTGAAGTACCGTCGAAAGCCCTGATAGTGGGCAGGATGCTGTGATTTAATATTTGCAGTGTAATCTTCAGGTAGCTTACCTATAGAATAATGCATACAAAGACGATGAACGAACTCCAGATCCTCACCACCATGACCTATAAAACAGGCATCAAATCCACCAAGCTTTTTAAACCATGCTTTATTTACCAATAAACAACTACTCGCTAATGCTATGCCGTCTGTGCTGCAGTTACTTCCCTGCATAAATGATTCAAGGTAGCTTTTAAAGTTAGCTGACATATCAGCAGCCAAAACCACTTTAGCTTGTGATTGAGCCAGCTCTTGAAGTTGTACTTGCAGTTCAGCCGACTTTTGCTGACTTAGGTACAAACAGGGAAACATCTCAAAGGCCTGCTCACCAATTGAGGTAAGACGCTCTGCTCTATCGACAATGGTTGCAAGCAGCTTAGGGCAAGCTATAAGGTCAACATCCATAAAAAACAGATATTTCCCCTTAGCACTGCCTACAGCTTCATTCCTTGCTTGGCCTGGGGAATAGGGAGTTGAACTACACATCTGTTTATTTAGTACAGTTAACTTCCCTGCAGCTTCAACACTTAGCAAATTTATCAGCGCTACGCTCTCTCTCGGTAACTCACCTGTAATATGTAGTACAACTTCGCAGTTATCTACTCTAAGTAAAATATCTACCAATTCAGTGAGTCTATTGTCACCAGCTAAATAGGGCCGCTGAGTATAAGGCACTATAAAGGCGAGAATTGGTGGGGGGTAAGCTGTATGCATTATTCGAGATGAACCTTAAACTAAGAAATAACATAACTTAAGCGCAGGTAGGCACTACAGTCAGTAATAAGAGAAACTTGATGCTAATATTATTAACAAGTTATGCGAAGATCTTATTACCACTCCAGCACCCACTCTGAATGTGAATATTCGGCAAGCAATTGCAAAGATGGTATTGAGGCAAGTAAGGTAACATTGACTCTGGAGCAGATAGCCCTACCTCAACTGCAGATTCAAGCATATAACTGCTGGAGAGGGTATCGTTACCGATTAACTCATCTTGGGTACCACTGGCTTCAGGAGAAACTATTAGAATATCATTGTAGTCTTACTTGCTTTTCTTCAATATACATTAGTAGAACGAATATTGTTTAATTTTTATATCAACCCCTCCCTCATACCAGTGACCTCAATTAACCTACATTATTATTTAAATTAACTTCAAACACAGACCTTTCTTTAAAATATGTATTAAGAAATGATACAATTGTTTTATTCCAGTGCTCATTCTTGTGGCTATCAGTTCCGTCATTAATACAAACCGTCAGTGCTCTTGACTTATCATTGAATATCACTTCACTTTTCTGATTAAGGAGGCTGTTAAACTGCTCTACATATTTTGAGTTTTCTTTGGCTAGTAATACTGTTGGATAGACTTTAATTGATCGACCTAAGTAGTATGAGTAATGATGGAATAGGAATGAGGTTATATTTATATCGTAGATAGTTCGAAATTTACTACTTCTTGTTCTTTCAAACTCATGCTTAAACTCTGACTCAATTTCGTTTAGAATATCAACTCTTAATGCTTGATGGGTATGCCGATGAAGCTGTGAAGGCATAATTGAAAATTTTGAAGCTAATAACCTTTGACTGTTCCTCGATGCGTTTAAGTAATCAGGACTGCTATCGCATACCTCACCATTAACATTACCATATGGTTCAAGTTTTATTTTGCAATTGCCATTAGGCTCAAAAAAATCAGACTTGTCAGTAGGTCTCATGAGAAGTATGTCATCATTTGCATATATAAAGTGATTCGACAGCCCCACTATTTTATGAAGGCAAGACTCAATAGCATGGGAGTTAAAGGTTGGAAGGTGCTCTTCGTTAATAATTGATTCATGATTGACCCACTGTAACCTATCGCTAACCTTTAACCAGCTTGGTGGTTGACAATTACTTACAATAAAAATATTTCTGACCCATGGAGCATACAGTTCTATAGATCTCAATGCATACTTCAACTCATCTCTCGAGTAAAATCGAGACTCATTATCAGAATCAGTCATTTCGGTGGAAGAATGAATCTTGTACATTGACTGCCAGTTTTTATCTTCAGAATTCACCCAGGTGAATACGTAGTCAATATCAAAGTTACATTCTGTTTCACAAGATTCTCCAAGTATTTTGCTATAATTATTAACTTTTCCTTTGTCAAATAACTGATGGGTATCTATAGTTGATTCCCATAACTTCCTTGAAATATGATTTGAAGAGGGTGACATTATAAATCCTTCATCTTCAGTCCATTTCTGTACCTCGAAATACACCCTCTCTACACGATTCGACTTGTTTGTAAGTCTAAACTGCTGAATTGGTTTTAGCCAGAATGAATTATAAAGTTCTTTTTGTGAGACTCCTTTTTTTAACCCTTCCCTCGTAATATGACTTAGCTCAAAATCATTAGACTCTAAACTACAAATAGAACAACATAATTCTTCAATATAGTTAGATCTTGTAAATGCAATCATTCTTTTACCTGGTTTTGGATCGATGAATGCAACTCTAGAATGTGTGGACAAATGATTTTTTACGAATAGTTTAATATCTTTTTCACCCGTTCGTTCAGCATTTATATGGTTAGTACTAACTGGTTGAATATTAAGATTGTCACTAGGCTCATTCATTTTACGAATTAGTTTGCTATCTCGAATAAATAATTTTGGTTTCGTTACTAACTTTTTAAATTTATTTAGCATTAATTCTTCCTCATTCTTAGTAAAACCCGCATGTTAGAAGCGGTTAAGCAATATTTATAAAATAGGAGCAGTTTCTTTTACAACGCCAACACTACTGCCGTTGACATAGCTAACTGGTAGATAAGTTGCGTGATATCTTTAGTTAGCTGAAAGCCTTTAAAGTCAGGTTTGGCCAACACAAAAATTTCATCACCAGGATTGATTACAGAGTCTTTTTTCAATTGGCCGTTCATATCGATAAAGCTGCCATTGGGCTTCATCACTAGAATATTCATGTCACTCAAATCTCGAGTCGCGCCACCAGAGTTGTTGATAAAGTCGTTAATAGACATGCCATCTTGGTAGGTAATTGCAGTAGGGAACATCACCTCACCGTGTACCATAATCAGGTTACGCTTAGCAGGAATAACCAGTTTGTCACCTTGGGAGAGAATGATCTTGCTGGCATCATAGCCTTCAGACAGCAGCACTTGCCCTTTTGGCGTTTGTTGACGCGCTTTGGCCACCCACTGCAATATGATGTCCGCTTCAGCTTGGCGTAGCAGTGCCGCCTCTTTAGTCTCTGAACGCGCTGTAAGAACACTCTGCTCAAGCGAACTTAGTGATGCCTGTAACATCTCAGCTTGACGTTTAGCGACTGATTCACGGTAAAGCTGGATTGCCCCAGTGTTAGACAGAGCACTAAATTCCATCTGCTCGAGCAGATCTGCAACACTTGAGCCCCACGGCACTACCATCTCTTTCGCTGAGTTATGCTCACCCAACAGCTCGACACTAATGCTGGTCGCTCGCAGTTGTGAGGTTATTTTGATTAGGCTACCCGCTTGCAGGTTAACCTTAGGTGCTTGCTCGATTAGGTACTGCTTAGCAGTAACTTCACGCACTTGGCTGCTATTACTCATATTCGAAGCGCTGTCACTAGAAGCGCTAATGCCGGAAGAGGTTATGTTAGGGCCACGATTACTATCAGGCGCAATGACGGTAGCATGGGTGGCATCTTTATTTGCAACCACTGCCGCTAACACCTGACTGAGATTTTCGAGTTGTCCCTGTTTATTTCTACTAAGTTCATATCTCCCAGCAAAACCAAGGTCGCCCTCAAGTGTGACTTCAGCTTGTTTTGCACCAACAAAGACAACATCGCCGTCTTGAAGCTGAATGGCAGGCATATTACCGCTTTGCAAAAACTCATAGAGATCAATCTTATACTTAGACTTGTTGTTGCGCTTAACCTGAATATTACGGTAGCTACCTAAATCATCTCGAATACCGCCAGCTTGATCGATAAAACGCAATACACTATCGGCACTTTGTCCCTCATATAAACCTGGTTTAACTACCATGCCCGATAGGAAGATCTTTACCTTTTGGCTAGATACCAGTGACACATACACTTCTACATTTGACTTATAAACACGCTTAACACTTTTAAAAATCACTTCGTTAAGATCGGCATTCTTAACGCCTAACACCTTTATTGGGCCCACTTTAGGGATAAAGATATTGCCCTGAGCATCAACGGTTATCTCGGCTTGATGATCTATCCCCCCCCATAGCTGAATAAGTAGGTTATCACCTTGGCTGATGCGGTACTCTGGGTTAATGGCTGAAAATGACTGCCCTTTAAACCCGCCTTTAAAAAGCCAATTACCGTATCTTTGATTTTCTAGTGATTCAGTGATGCTTTGCTGCTGTTGATCATCAACATCGGCCTGCATAGACATTGAAGCGTTAGCTGTACTACTAAATACGCTAAGAGTTAGGCTGCACATCAAGGCGATTGCAGTTGTTAGCTTTACGACTTTGGTTAATGGTTTCATTCTTTGTGTTCCTTAATCACAGAGGCGATTAAGCGGCCTACTAGATAGATGAGTATGAGTGAGATAAACCAGGTAAATATGCTGTAGAGACGTTGAGGGTATTTATCCTGCTGAGCCAGTCTTGGGTGTTCAACCACTAACAGATGTTTAAGTTTTTTAAATGCCTCGGCGCGAATAAGCTCTAGGCTAGCTAAAGCAGACTTGTAGAGATCTGCTGCCAATAAGTTATTAAGCTCCAGATCTTTAAAGTCGACGTTGACCTTGTTGAGCGCATCTTGGTCTTGGCTAGTAAGCTTTAGCTTCTCTTCACTAAGTTGCTGCTCTAGGGCTTGAATTTCAAACTGCTTACTTTTTATCTGCGCTGCATCTGAACGCATATAGGCTTCTAGTGACTTAAGCTCAGTTTTCTGTGAAATGATTGATGACTCAAGTTGGTTAATTGCTTCGACTAATGCCGCACTCTGAATTTCTGGGTTAAATAGAATATTTTCATCCTGAAACTTCAGTAGTTGTACTTGTTGTCGCTTTAACTCTTTATAGGCTCGCTGCACCTCACTTTGTGCATACTTCATCTGCTGGTTTGCCATATTTTCACCCAGAGAATTTATAAAACGTTCACTGGTAGCAAGTACTGCTTGGGCAAGTTTTAGTGAGTACTCAGCGTCGAAGCTTTGAACTTCCACATGCAAGATTTCAGACATATCATTGTAGGTAACCTTGATATGCTTTTGATAGAACTCAACAAACTCTTCTTGAGTACTGTCAGCAGTTAAGCGACTTAGCATATCCCAACTTGTTTGTTGATAATGAGATTTTAGTTCCAGCTGCTCATCGAGCGCTTGAGCCATCTCATTTGACTGAATGTACTCCTGTAAAATAAGTGCATCTCTTGTCGATGGTGAAGCTGTCCCCATAGCGGCTAAACCTATAACAGGCAACTCATTGCTAGTGGCTTGCTTTACAACAAATTGAACCTGACTGACATATCTAGGGGAAGCGATAACACTGTAATAGATAATGACCAGTAGCGATGCCAGTAGCACTAAGGCAAAGGAGCCTAATTTGGCATGAGTAAGATATACAGTTCGTTTAGCCCCCACATAAGCCTTAGAGTCTGCAATAAAACCTTTAGGGTTACGTTTCAGCTTTCGTACCTTTCGCTGTAAAGGTGTAATAACCTCAGTCTCTGATATTGCCTCAGCCTTCTTTAACTGAGTGTTTTGTTTATTTACCATACTATTTAACGTAAACCTCTTGATACTCTTCGATTGCATCGTCTAATTTTTCAAAAAAGACTAAGCTTTGGTTTTTAATGACGACCCCTGAATCACAGAATTTTTTTAAACCTGATATAGAGTGATTCACCATAAAAAGCTTGGTCTGGTCATATTTATCTAAGAGTAATTTCTCACTCTTCTTACGGAAGTTGGCATCACCTACAGCGCCTAACTCATCGATCAGCAACACATCGAAATCAAAGTCGAAAGCCATAGTGAGACCAAAGGTGATACGAGAGCGCATGCCGCTTGAATAGGTCTTCACTGGCTCATCGAAAAACTTACCAATTTCTGCAAATCTCTGAACTTGTTGCTCTATCGGTTTGGTGTCTTTATAACCATGAATTCTGGCTACAAAGCGCACATTTTCACGGGCAGTCATTGAGCCTTGAAGGCCACCTTGCAACCCGAGCGGCCAGGAGATATTTTTATCGGAATGAATTCGACCTGAGTTGGGCATATCGGATCCGCCCATCATGCGTATTAGCGTCGATTTACCCACACCGTTAGGCCCTAGTACGGCTATGTTTCTATCTGTTGGTAAGCTAATCGTCAGATCTTTAAATACATAGTGCCGTCCACGCTTAGTGGGGTAGTATTTGTTTAAGCATTCGAAGTGGATCATGTGCGGATAAACCTAAAACGACTGAGTTGGAATATAGATAAGCCCAAGGTAAAGCTAATCAGTGCAGTAACTGATAGGTAAACCCAACTGCCTACCGGCGTGACATAAACGCTAAAGAAGCTGTCACGGCTAAGCTCAATAGCATGGAATATTGGATTCCAATCAAGCAAGTACCAATATTGTGGCGGAATCATAGGGGCGCAGAAGAAGATACCTGACATGAAAAACATAGGTCGGTTGATTAAGCTCACCACCTTGCCAGCATCTTTCCAATAGGTAACAGCACTACAAAACATAAGTCCTAACCCGATGGCCGTTATAGCGACCAGCACACTTGCAGCCAATACACCTAACAGGTCATAGGGAATCACCTCAAACCCAAGCCAGGCCATAAATCCAAAAATCAACACATAAACCACTAAGTAAGTCGCAAGCTCGATAAGAATTCGAGTAATAACAGGGTCAATGGCACTGACTTGGCGATAACTTAACAGGCCTTTATTGGACTCAACCGCTGCGGAAAGTTGGGTTAGTAACTTTTTGAAAAGATTAAAGGGTAATATTGCTGTAAACAGGAACAGGGCAATGGGTATATTTGCGATACTACTACGCCCCATCAGGGTAAAAATAATCCCTAATACGGCAACAGCTGCTACAGGCTCTGCAATCGCCCAGAAATAACCAAGTCGATTTGAACCAAATCGTGTTTTTATTTCCCGCATCATTAATGCATGTACGGTATCGCACATAATATTAATTGAGGTACGTTTTTTAATTAACATTAATAACTCTTATTAAATAATAGGCATGCAAATATAAAGGGCAAATTAAAAACACCTTTAAAGGCTTAACTCCATATACAGCTGAGAGACAAATATTAGAAAAATTAAATTTAATGTAGAGGGAATTTTCTATTATCAATCAGAAACAAACTAAGATTCATAGTTTAAATTATCATTCAATTTATTGTTACTATAGACACAAGCCAATAAAACAAAGAGAAGACTTTACATTTAAACATAGAAAAACTTATTTTATTAAAGACATAGCTACCGCACGGCAATGACTATTTAGCCATTCCCAGAGTGTAAAGCATAAATTTTAAGCATAGCTACCGCACGATGAGTGAAATTTAACTCACAATCTGAACGTAAAAAACTTATGACATGACTAGGCGTCGGAAAGTTTTGAATTAACTCACCAACCCCATATACATTAAGCTGTAACTCTTAATAAATTGGTTACTCAACCAGGTTTATATTTACTTATAAAACAGTAACCACTCGACTATTACTTTATAGGTAAGAGTTTTCATGTTCAACCAAAAACATTAATTAAACATTAACTTAAAATATATTATGAATAATATTAATTAATTTTGACCTACCCCCCACATGTAAACAAACCACTTATTAAACACAAGCAAACGGCACCGTAAAACAACATCTATTAAAATTATTTAACGATCAACACAACTCCCCAAAGAACATAAACATACAAAGTGATATACTCAACTGTATACTGTAAACATAAAACCTCACATTCCTTTACACCTAAGCAGAGCAATCCACAGAACTCACCTTAAAAATTAAAAACAATTAAAATAAATAAAAATCAAACAAGAATACATTTAACAATATACCAACCTGAAACCTTCGGTTTAAACATGGGGAAAACCTATCAATCAAAGTGAACAAGTAACAAAAAGTCACCGAAAAAAACATAAACTTTAAGTTAAAATAAATTTGCAACTATCTCATCTTTAAAATCAAGCTAGTCCCATCAATGCGGGCTTTATCTGTGTGTCAAAAAACACCACTAGGTAGAGTATGAGGAGCAGTGTGACAGCGACGATACATCGCCTTCTGGACTCAAGGCCATTGTGGTTAAGCAGACTGGGGAAGAGCAGAAAGTTGAAGGGGTTGAACAGGTTTTGATAACAGATGATGCCGATACCATTTCGCCTTCCTCGCTTTATCATCTGATAAAAGAAGAAGCCAAAGCGGATCAGTAATACGGGAATACTGATAAACATGGCTAAGGAGAACGCCAGCTCAATACCCGATAGGTGCACTCTGAGCTGAGATAGGTGTTTAACCTCACCAGTTAATGATAAAACAAAGCCTACGGTTACGATAAGAGAAAAAAATAAAAAGAGTAAGCTATAAGCGAGTAATCGATACCAATCGATTTTGACGTTTCGCATATGAACACCTCAATCTAGCGATAAACTTTTCCATAAGAGAGGTCCTGTACTGCACTAACTAACTATAAACTTAGTACAGTTTTGAGCATGGCATTATTATCTTGCTCGATTTTTGTGCCTTTAGCCCTCACTCTTTACCCTTATCTATTTCTCCTTAGCTTGTTAATCCTAAGCTGGCAGCAACATAGCCGGCGATAGCTAGGCTTGCCGTTAAACCAGGAGACTCTATGCCATGTAGGTTAACCAAGCCGTTAATTGAGTGGTCAGCTTGGCTCTGAATTTGAAAATCTTTAAAACTCTCATTAGCCCCTTGTAATTTTGGGCGTATACCAGCATAACTTGGCTGCAGCTTATTAATGTCAATATTGGGAAAGTACTGCTTAATAGCCTCAAAAAATTTTGGTTTTAATGCTGAAGAGACATGGTAATCAGGGTGCTGTGTCTCGCTAAGGTATTGGGTATCGGGCCCAAACTTAAGTTGTCCGCCCATATCTAGAGTCCCATGAATACCTAACCCTTTTACATTCGCTTCAGGGACTGGGTAAACAAGCTTAGAGAAAGGTTTTTTTCCGCTATAAGAGAAATAATGCCCTTTGCACCAATAAAGCCTTGGAATATGCTTGCTTTGCACTCCCTGAATACCTGAGGCGACCTGAGTGCTATATAAACCCGCACTGTTGATAAGATATCGAGTTCTAACTTTTAACCGCTCCCCATCGATATCTAAATGCACAATAAAGCCTTTATCATCAGGGTCTGCAGCAATAAAGCCTGTATTTGGCACAAAGCAGCCTCCATGACTTTCAATTTCAGCCAGCAAGCTTTGCATATAATTATGGCTATCGATAATGCCAGTAGAGGGAGAGAGTAATGCAGCAGAGGCATTTAACTCTGATGAAAATGAGCATAATTGACCAGTCGACTGCCTGACTAAATCTGTAACCCCATTTGCAGCAGCCTTTGTCATCACAGCTTCAAGGCTGGCTTCTTGAGCTTGTGACGTCGCCACAATCAACTTACCTAAACGCTGATAAGCGACCCCTCTTAAGTCGCAGTAGCGATATAAGGCCTGCTTGCCCTCAATACATAATTTGGCTTTCAGGCTATGTTGAGGGTAATAGATCCCAGCGTGGATCACTTCACTATTACGGCTACTGGTTTCCGCACCAAAATGGCTGTTTTTGTCGATAACAAGTACATCTTCTAATTGGCGACTCAACCGAGCAGCAATCGCTAGCCCAATCACCCCAGCACCAACCACGACGGCATCAAGTTGCTCCACAACTTCCCCTTTTGCATAAAAAGCTAAATCTAGCTCAAAATAAACAGTTTCTGAAACCAACAAAGAGTGTACATATTTACCCTATATCCTGATTGAACTATATTAATAAAAAGCTCAAAGGAGAGAGGCGATGCCCAGATTAAGTTTTGGCTGTACGATCAACCACCTCGACAATAACATAGCCGAAGTGATTGTCGACCAAGGGATCGAACTGTCTATTGAAATGGTTGAAGAGCTTGATGACTACCTGGACGCACATTACAGCGTGCATTTTGCGCTATTAGTTAATAAAGCTAACCGCTACTCCTACACCTACGAAGCTCAACTCTGCCTCGCCTCTTTAGATAAACAAAAAGCTATCGCCGTGCTTTACCATGAGTTGAATGAAAACCCGATCCCGTCACAATTCGATAAGCGACGAAAAATGGATAACATCACTATTAAGAGTTTTCCTGCCACCAAGTTAGGTACTAAGGCTGCCTTGAGTTGGTTAAAGACCATTTTAAATTAATCATTTTTAATCCCTGAACTTTCATCAAACCTTGTGACTCTAACCCTTTGAGATACTTAGTGAAGCTTATATCACGACAAAGCCTCATGTACTAAATTGTGTAAACTGACAAAAATGTAACCGGATACATTTCACGGTTTTATCAGCTGTAGACTAAGCTGTTAAAGCGCTATAAAGATAATAATTACAAGGAAGAATAAGATGCACAAATTCAATTTTGGTTGTTCGGTCGAGCTATTAACTCACAATATTGCCCAAGTAACGATAGAGCCTGGTGTTGAAATCACCTTAGAGATGCTAGGCGAGTTTGATGAGTATATGAGTCAAACATTCAATCATGACTACGCCCTTTTAGTGAACAAACAGCACAAATATACCTACTCATTCGAGGCGCAACTTTGTATGGCCTCCCACGAGCGCCTCAAGGCTACTGCTGTGGTTTTTTATGATGAGCAAGACGCCAAGCTCCCCCAGCAACTCACAGAACGACGCCAAGTTGATGAGCTCAACATACGCCTGTTTTCCGGTGTGAATGACGGAAGCAAAACAGCGATTAACTGGTTAGAAGAGCAACTCTTAACGGAGAAACAACTTGAGCTCTCATCTTAGTTTCTGGTTTCCGTTGGTCGAGATAATCATACCTACGCCTCTTGAGTACAGTTTACTTCCCCCTATATATTCTCCATTTTTCTAAATGGAAATATGGAGAATATTACTAATATTGGAGCCTAATAAACTTATACTTACTAACAACAGCGCCACAGCAAAACCTTTATGGTCACTCACTTTAACCATAGGCCTTTAGCGAACAGCCTTCACAGTAACATTAATTTAATGCGGTTAACTTTGTACTTAAAAATCGAGTTTTGCTATGATCTATGGGTTCAAAGTGAAAGTTCCTTTCTGTAGCCAACTGTTAAATGATGAATATTAATGAAAGCTTGGTACCTCCTCTATTGTAAACTCCGCTCTGAAGCCAGAGCCGTACATAACCTTGCTCTTCAGGACGTTGAAACATACTTGCCGACGCTCGCCGAGAAAAAAGTGACTAGAGGCAAGGCTGGCATCAAACATGTGCCTTTATTTCCTGGCTATATATTCATTCATTTCGACCCTAAGGTGTTTAGTGTCGCTAGAATTCACTCAACACGCGGAGTGGGTAAAATTGTAGGCTGTAGTGAGCTGATGACTGCAATTGACGATGATATCATTGAGAACATCAAGATCCGCGAGCAAAGAATTGCCGATGCGCTGCAATCAGAGCTGCCCCCAAAAGCTGATGCTGATTTACCGCAAATAAACTCAGGCGATAAGGTGCGCTTTACTGAGGGGCCTTTTGTTGATCTAGAAGCTATTTTCGATGAGAAAAGTGGTGAAAAGCGCTGTCATGTTCTATTTGAGATCATGGGACAACAGAAAAAAGTATCGGTACTCAAAAGAAGCATTAAACCCATTTAAACTTGCTGGTACTTGCCGACAAGCTCACTCATTACCTCACAAATACGCTTACTTAAGGCTTGCCTAACTGGTGTGGGGTTTTTAGATTTAAATGACCACAAGCTTAACGGAAATGCGATCGGCTGATTCAACTCTTTAACCTCCAACCTGACAAGTTTTCCTTGCTGCAGCTCCTCATGAACAAGCCCTTTAGGCAGTAGCGCCCAACCTTCATTAACCTCCAATAAAGATTTAAGCACGCTCATATTTTCTATTCTTTGATAATGAGGAGATAAAACGACTGTGGTTTGCATCTCTGCGGTGATGCAATCTTCGGGCACCAGCTGCCGAACCTCTTTGAGCTGGGTAATACCCACCTTTTCAACAGCACTGGCTTTTACCAAGGGATGAGCCGCTCCAACCACCGGGATAAAATGTAAGTTAGCTAAGTGAATATACTGCATCCGACTTATCGCCTTAGCTTTAAAAGCGATGCCTAAGCCTAAATCAGCCTCTCCCGCCTCTAGCTCTGCAATGATCTCCTCTCGACTCCTATGAAGCCAATGAATATCGGTATCGGGAAATTGCGCTCGTATGGCTTGAACACTTAAGGTTATCAACTCTTTGGGGATAAGATCGCAATGCACGATCGTTAACTCACTCTCAATCCCCTTACCTATGCTGGCGCTTAATGACTCAAAAGAGGAGGTATATTCCGCTAAGTTTTTAGCATGACTTAACAAAGCCTGACCATCTCGTGTCAGCACGGGAAGCTTTGCCGAACGATCGAACAGCCCGTAGCCCAGATCTATCTCCAAGTTAGCAATGACTTGGCTGAGGGTTGACCTATCTCTGCCTAGAGCCCTAGCAGCGGCACTGAAAGAACCTGTTTCAGCAACCGTAACAAACGCCCTTACCTGCTCATAACTTAAGCTCATAGCCTTTCCCTAGATCGTGGATTAAACCCAACATATCTGATGTGTTTTAATGAAATATACCACATATGATAGCCCTACATTGATGACTAGAGGCATAGATATGAAAATTCACTCTACAGCACTGGCTTGCATGATCACCTTAGGCCTAGCAAGTGCTAGCTCCTTTAACGCTGAAGCTTGTACTGACGTTGCTTGGAACACCAAAGAGTTCGGCACCTTGATCAGTCGAACCAATGATTGGCTCGAGCCGACCAAAGGTGAAATTCGAGTATTGCCTGCTGGCTCTGAGCGCTTATTACTAGGATTAGATAAAACAGGTGGCAGCTATAAAACTAAGTACACCATAGCAGGGATCTTCTCTTACGGCGGCTTAGTACATGATGTGGTCAATAGTGAAGGAATGAGAGCAAGCGTACTGTATTACGGCCCTATGACTATGGGTGAGCCTAAAAAAGGCAGTGTATCTCAACTTACCTACGGTGAGTATTTAGCCACTAACTTTGCCAGTGTAAAAGAGGTCATCGCTAATATTGATCAGATAAAGTCCACCTTAGTGGATCTACCTGGCTTACCTATTGCGCCTAAGTTTCACTGGACTGTGACAGACAAGAGCGGCGATCGCGCCATCATAGAGCTAGATCCTGAAGGTGTGAATGTATATACCGGTGATGACGCTAAAGTCATGACTAATCAACCTAGCGTAAAAGCACATATCGATAACTGGGATAAGGTCTGGTCTAAACAAGATCTACAGTCATCAAATGCTAAGAGCATCATAGGCGCAAAAGGTAACGTTAACCCCGAGCAAAGATACCTGCACGCTCGTTACTTTCTCTCGCATTTAACCGAGCCGCAAAGCACGATTAATGGCTTAATGAAGTTACAAGCGACTATGGTAAAAGTGCCCCATGATGCGCCGAATCGCATTGTAAATGGCGAGATGACCGAGTACGCCACCGAGTGGACTATTAGCCAGAGTCTGGAGACTGGAACAACCTTCTTAGAATATACTTGGGGCGATGTATTTACCCGCTTTAACGTCAACTTCTACGATCTGATTGAAAACGGCAAGCCCGTGAGTATCAAACTCGATGATCCTAAGCTTGCTGGCGACATTACCCAAAAGATGATCGATTTAAGTAATCGATAATCGCTAGCAATAAACGTGATAACAGCTACGCCAGTTTTAGCGCAGCTGTTATCAAAGCTAATGGTTGTTATCTAGAGCTAATGGCCATTCTGTATAGCTAATGGCTATGCTGCAGGTTGATTAACGCTGGCCCCATCTTATTAAAGGAGTCATCAAGCTCGCCTTTATAACAGTTAAGTACCCAAAGGTAACTCTCAGTAATCTAGTAGCCATACTGGCCATCGATAGTCATACAGTATGCTCATCGAGTCTCCCCTCGCCAGATAGAAAATAAGCCACTCCGTGAACGCATACATGTTGATTTCATCTCATAATGATCACACTTCATAATAATCATTCTTATAACCAGTACGCTTTATAAAAAGCACTCGCAAATGCTCATACGGAAACATTAACAACAGACTAAATAATGGTTATTGAACAAGGTTTCAGCAATAGTTGATAGGAGTAAAAAGGTAAACCTATTTCAGTCTAAGTATGTCAGTCTAAGTATTGCAGTAGCCCATTAAGCTCCTCATTCTCACCTAACACTAGCTCTTCATAGTGAGTGTTTTGCGTAAAGTCGCCAAAAGCGCTAACCATAACAGGCGGAAATTGACTGACATGCTGAGACATAGCCTGAGTACGCAATTTTTGATACTGAGAGACATCCACTCTATGGGTAACCAAACTATTTTCGATAGGCACCGCAACTGAATAGTTGATGCCAAACTTTTCAGCAGAACGCCTCAAAGCAATGGCGCGAGTATCTGAAACAGCAAAATAAACAGCGCGGGATGAGTAATGTTGTGACACGAGTTTATTGACCACTTTATGATCCCGATTATCTGTTATTCCACCGCGTATAAAAGATAGGATCCATGCAGGCTCAACTTGTTCTACGACCTCTTGAAATTTAGCGAGTAACTCAGATTGAAACTGGTTTAACTTGCCGTCAGCAAAACGTAAAAAAATCGGTGAGCTTACATCCAGGGTTTGGCAAGCCATAATGGCTTCACGCTCCCTCACTTCAGCGAGCTGATCCCCAGATAGTCCCCGGCCAGAACGATCACTGCCCTTATCGCCTGAGGTTGCATATACAGGAATAACCTCAAGCCCCCTAACCGCTAACTTGGCCAATGTTCCCGAAATCCAAGTTTCATCATCTGGGTGGGCAAGCAGCACAATGACAGCATCTCTTTTACCCATCGGCTTTTCTCGATTCAATTGACAAGCACTTAACACACAAAGCATTATCACTATATAAGTCAATAGAGCTATTCGGTAGTTGTGCGCTTCTTTCTTAGAAACTTGTTTCAAGACCGCCATCAGCACCTCCTTGTATTAAGCTGGGTTAAGCCAGTTTTGATCGACAAGAGTAAATTTTTACTTACGCTCATTGACACTTAAAATCAGAGTTTTACAAAAACAAGCTATACAAGTGTATATCTTTATGTATTATTAAAGCATAGCTAATCTATCTCGAGACACAAATGATCTACTTTAATAACTTAAAAGGCCGCGACTACAAAAGAGCCTACGGTGAAACAGAGAGCGAAACAGAGAATAAAACTGGCAACAAGCAAGAGATAATCAGTGACCCAATCATCTTTGATCTTGATGATAATCAAGCCATAGACGCAATGAACGAAGACTGGAAACAGGTCAAGCCAGGCCAGATGGCGATGGTCGTTGATGGAAATGAAAAGCTCGACACCACAGTGTACAAGGTGACAGCAATAGAGCGTAAAAAAGATGTCGCAACCCATACTGAAAGCTTTATCGTAAGGGGCTCAGCCATTAGCAAGCTACCTGTAAAAGGCGATCGATATAATATCTCCTTTATGCTCCACGGTATTGCCCATAAAAGGCTGACTGATGGCTGTTTTCAGCGTGGGGTTAACTTGATCGCTTCTGCAGTTTACTAAGCCGTAAGTTGTAAGTTCCAAGCTGTAAGTTTGATATCCCCCGTGTTAAATAGACACGGGGCTACATTAAAAATGGGTATCAATCTACACGTTTGATACCTAGTTGCTCCTCTTGCTTAAGTTTTTCGATGCAGGCTCTACAAATACAGGTATTTTTAGAGAGCAGAGATTTAGCCACTATCTCTTTCGATGGAAAAGAGACTTTGCTACACCAACACGCATTAATATCTCCACCTGAATTAACTGCGCACTCATTACTACTTTGGCACAGTGGGCATAAAGTCTGATTACCTTTTTGCTTACTCAAGCTGTCACCCTGCTTGTTATTCAAATTAATTTTCAACACCTTAGTTAATTACCGATACATAGTTAAGTGTCGCTTGGGTGGTTAACCCCATCTTTTAGTGTAACGCCCTCTCGTAGTAGCTGATGCAATGAGAATGGATTGTCTCCCACTAGGCAAGCCAGATTAAAAGTATACAGATGAGGGTTAGAACGCCTCTGATGATGGGTATAAATACCACACTTTGAGCAGAAGTAATGTTTAGCGCTCATGGTATTAAACTGATAAAGCGTTAACAGCTCGCTTCCCTTCACCACCTCAAGATCGGCTAAAGCAACAGACGCAACGATTGCACCGCGACGTCGACACATGGAGCAATCGCATCTGCGCGGATCGACTAACTCATCGCCGAGCTGAAGCGACAGCTCGACGCTACCGCAATGACAAGACGCTGTATAACTTCTCTTGTTAATCACTGACCTCTCCCTCTAGCCATCATAACTCACACTATAGGCGAGTGCTCGGCACTCAAGAAAGGCATTGCAGCCAGGATAGGGGTTATCAATGCACTCCATAACCACAAACCCATTCCCACCCGCTTTCTGAGTCTGATATTTTAGATCTTGCTTGAGTGAATACCTAGAAGGTTTAGGTGAGTTAAGATCTGACTGGCAAAAGGAGGAGACTAATAGCCCAAGAGAGTCAGCCCTATAACGTTGAATCTCTTCAGCGCTGTACTCAATAACTTTGTCAGCACTGGCTGCACTTTGAATATGCTCATTGATATCTGGACTCATATTCGTTTGAAATTTGACTCCACTACAAGCCGATATTGAGACAGCTAAAAGCGATAACACAAAGGTTTTCATGACATTCTTCCTTAAATATCTAGCATTAATGCTAACGTCAATTGAACACACTAGCATAGCTAAAATGACTAAACAGCGAATACAGTTCACCCACTGCTAAGTGTTAAGCCTATATCGATAAAGAATTAAGAGAATATCGAAACAAAAATGCCCCATCAAAAGACGGGGCATTAGCGTTTTATGAAAGTAGTGTTTAACGCACTCTTGCTAGAGCTATAACAAGAGCTAAAACTAGACGTTAGGACGCACGCCTAATGTATGGCAGATTGCATAAGTGAGTTCAGCACGGTTAAGCGTGTAGAAGTGGAAATCCTTCACCCCTTCTCGAGACAGCACTTTAACCATATCGATAGCCACGTTAGCACCGACCATCTGACGCGTCGTTGGATCGTCATCTAAACCTTCAAACTGCTTATGTAACCAAGCTGGAATAGACACATTGGTCATGCCAGCGAAGCGCTTAAGTTGCTTGAAGTTAGTGACTGGTAAGATACCAGGAATAATTTCAACATCGATGCCTGCAGCAACGCAGCGATCACGGAATCTTAAGTAAGACTCTACATCGAAAAAGAACTGAGTAATGGCGCGGTTAGCACCTGCATCAATCTTCTTTTTAAGGTTAATAAGATCTGCCTGAGCATTTCTTGCATCAGGGTGAACCTCAGGATAAGCAGCGACTGAGATATCAAAATCAGCAACAGAGCGAAGCAGACGAACAAGGTCATTTGCAAAGCGCGTTGGCTTTGGGCTGCCATCGGGTAGATCGCCGCGCAAAGCCACTATGTCACGAATACCTGAGCTCCAGTAATGCTTAGCCAGCTCTTTTAGCTCTTCATCACTGGCATCGACTAAGGTTAAGTGAGGCGCTGCAACCAAGTCTGTCTCTTTTTGAATACGCTCAATCACCCCATGGGTACGATCACGAACACCAGAGTTAGCACCGTAAGTCACAGAGACAAATTTAGGGTTAAGTGGCTCTAGTCGTCTCACCGAATTCCAGAGGATCTTTTCCATCTCAGGTGACGCAGGGGGGAAAAACTCAAAAGAAACGTTAATATCACCATTAAGCTCAGCTAAGCTCTGGTTTAGTGATGTTGCATGTTGTGCATGATGAAAACCCATTTCTTATCCCTCTACGACACTCTAAAAATTAGCTAAACGCTCGCACTAGCGGTAATAAAACCCACTCTTGAAGATATCTAGCACAAATCCATCTAGACGTTTGGACGTCTAAATGGCTATATTAAAGAAGCTGAGGTTGAAGTCAATAGTAAAAAGATGAGTAAATTCAAATAAGATATAACAGGGGGCAACGAGACTGTGACTTCGTCACTGCGAGTTCGGGCTTCGCCAAACGCCTCCGAGTGCGGGCTTCGCCCTTCGAGAGCGGCTGTGAAGCACCTTCGAGTACGTCGCTACGCGACTGCGAGAAAAAGATAGGTCAGCTAGCAGTGAGCGACTACTAGCTCAAGAACAGTCAAAAGCGAAGTGAGTTTACGAACGGACTCGAAGCGCTGCGCCCTCGAAGTGAATGTAAATCCATTTACTAAGCCAGTTCGTCATCCATGACTCTTGTTCATGAGCTCATGGCTTCACCATATTCACCCTGCGAACAGACTCGAAGCGCAGCGTCCTGCTTTATTCCTGCACCAGATCCCGACAGATCTGGGCAAGATCAGATTGCACCGCAGCTGCAGTGACTTCACGCCCTGCACCTGGGCCTCTGATAATTAGCGGGTTGTCTTGGTAAAATGCGCTACGTATAACAAACACATTATCACCTGGGGTTAAGTTAGCGTAAGCATGCTCAGTGTCAACCCATTCAATGCCGACAGCCGCTTTGAGTTGGCCATCAACAAGGTCTAGCCCTGCGACATATCTAAGTACCTTGTCTTGCTCAGCGGCAGCTTGGAACTGCTGTAACATTTCGCCGTCAAGTTCACTAATTCGCTCAATAAACTGTGCTAATGGAATATCGGCTAATTCAGTGGGGACTAACGAGTTGAGCTCAATATCTTCCAGCTCAATTTCATGACCTATTTCACGGGCAAGAATGAGTAGTTTTCGCTGCATATCACGACCAGAAAGATCGTCGCGCGGATCAGGCTCGGTAATACCTAAACCTTTAGCTTCCATGACTAACTCAGAAAACGGCTTTTTGGCATCATAGTTTTCAAATAACCAGCAGAGGGTGCCAGAAAATATGCCACCAACCGCTTCAATGCTATCGCCGCTATTGTGTAGATCATTCAGTGCATGTTGCACCGGAAGTCCTGCACCACAGCTCGCATTGTAACGCCAAAATAGTCGGCGATTACCCAGCTGCTGTTTCAGCTCACGATAGAATGCTAGCGGACCTGAACCTGCGAGCTTGTTAGCACTGACAACATGAATACCTCGAGAGAAAAACTCAGGATATTGCAAGGTAAGATCGGCACTAGCACTGATATCTAAGGCAATAATTTCATCACATTCAAGCGCTTGTAACTGCTCAAACATGTGATCGTATAACCAAGGCGTAGCTTGCTGCTCAAACGCCTCTTTCCAAGAGTCGAGTTCAATCCCCTCCTCCTTGAGTAACGCCTTTTTCGAGCTCAGTAGCCCCACCAGTTCAACACTCGCCTCTAGCTCTTTATTAAGCGTGCCTCTAGCACGGTTAAAGAGATCGACCCAAGCCTCGCCAATATTGCCAACACCAAGCAGTAGCACGCCAATACGCTTACGAGGACCAGCGCAGCGGCGATGTACCTTCTGCGTTAACAAGTTAACCTGAGAGCCTGGCACTAAGGTGACTAAACTTAAGCCATCTTTAAATAGCGGTCTTGCATCTCGGCTTAGCAGACGGGCAAAGCCACGACGATATAAACCAGCATCAGCACTGACAAGTGCCACAAGCCCAAGATCTTCACGCAGTGATAGATCTGAGATCGCCAGCTCTTCAGTGTCTAAAATAGCTTGAACCTGCTTTTGATTCTCATGGGTAAAAGCAAGCTCAACCCGGTTATGTGCTAACTTCCAGTGAGCTAACGGGATAAGCCCAGCCTCTTCCAGCAGAGCCGCTAATTGAGCAACGTCACTGGCGATTCTGAAGTTAAACAGAGACACAGATGACAGGTTGGTGACCACAGGTGCACTAGCTTGAGAGCTTTTAGGCGCAATCAAGGTAAAATCGGTATGGGAGGCGTAACTTGAGCGCACCGCTAGGCTGACTTCAGTATCAAATAGTGGCTGTAGTGAACGATTGTGCAGTACTGGAGAGCCTAAGTGAGCTAAACGGTTAGCCTCATCTAAAGACAAGCTTTTTAATAACTTAGCATCATTAATTTTATTTGGATCGGCGTTAAATACCCCTTCAACATCCGTCCAAATTGTCACTCGCTCAATATTAGCTAGGCTGGCAATCAAGGTTGCACTGTAATCAGAGCCATTACGCCCTAGCAGCAAGGTTTCACCTTGTCTGTTAGCACAGATAAAACCTGTGATGATCAAACGCTCATTAGGGTGTGTCTCAACGGCTTTTTGAACGCGAGCGCTAGACTCATCGAGTCTAATTTGTGGCACTGCGCCTTCATCGGCAATCAGCAAGCTTCTGGCATCGATATCCGATGCAGCAACCCCAGACTCTCTTAGCAAGGCAGCGAGTAATCGCGCCGACCAGCGCTCACCAAAGCTCACCACTTCACTGCGCTTGTATTCATTTAGCTCATCGAGAGAGAAAAGACTGATCAACTGATACTTATCGATAGATAAGCGCTCTCTTAAACTTCTTGCTTGCTCATTGGAGAGCAGCTGCTCAATCAAATTCTGTTGGAAGCTAATTAATACTTGTAGCTCCTCTTGCCACAGCTGCTTGCTGTCTTTGAGTTCTAATAACTTATAAAGAAAATTGGTGCTCTTACCCGCGGCAGATACAACGACCAGATCGTCGCTATTGCCATGAGTAAGAAGAATATGAGCAACACGGCGGTAGCAATCAGCATCCGCTAAGCTAGAACCACCAAATTTATGCAAATGACCACGCGCCATCTTTAACTCCTACTCTACCGAGATTAACAACTTGCAGCGGCTGCTGCGGCAAGTCCAGCTTCAATATCGGCAACTAAATCGTCAGCATCTTCAATACCGACAGAAAGACGGATTAGGGTCTCTTTTACCCCAGCTTCTGCTCGAGCCTCTGGCTCCATAGCTCTGTGGGTCATTGTCGCAGGAACTGCGACTAAACTCTCTACCCCACCTAAACTTTCTGCCACTGAAAATACAGTTAATTTGTCAAGAAAAGCTACCAGCTCATCTTCACCACCTTTTAGCTCGAAACTCAGCATAGCACCAAAGCCTTTCTGCTGTTTCGCTGCGATCTCATGACCTGGGTGATCAGCAAGCCCTGGATAGTAAATTTTATCCACCGCCGCACTTGATGTTAACACCTCAAGCACTCGCTGAGCATTCGCTTGATGTTCACGAATTCGTACTGCAAGGGTGCGAATACCACGTAGAGTTAGGTAGCTATCAAATGCAGAGCCTGTCAGCCCCAAAGTATTTGACCACCAATGCAATAACTCACCCAGCTCGGCATCTTTCGCAACCACTGCGCCGCCAACCACATCACTGTGACCGTTAATGTACTTAGTTGTTGAGTGAATAACGATATCAGCGCCTAGCAAAAGCGGCTGCTGTAAAATAGGAGACAAGAAAGTATTATCAACTACCACAAGGGCGCCAACGGCTTTACTTGCTTTAGCTATCTCTTCGATATCAACAACACGTAGCAGCGGATTAGAGGGGGTTTCTAGCCAAACCATCTTAGGCTTTTGGGCAATAGCGGCTTCAAGTGCCGCGCCGTCAGTTTGATCCACGACAGCAAGCTTAAATGCGCCCTTCTTCGCTAAGTTGGTAAATAGACGGTAGCTGCCACCATAACAATCATGAGGAACGATCAATAGATCATCAGGGCCCAGTAAACTCGTTACTAAGGTTATCGCAGCCATACCGGTACAGGTCACAACGCCAGTCGCGCCTTTCTCAAGGCCTGCAATGGCATCCCCAAGAATTGATCGCGTTGGGTTACCTGAACGACTGTAATCAAAATCTCTTGGGTTCTTATGCCCGTCAAAGGAGTAATTAGTAGATAGATAGATGGGAGGCACCACGGCACCATGTTGGGTATCGGACTCAATCCCTTGGCGCACTGCAATTGTGGCTAGTTTACGTTCACTCATCTACAACTCCTAGAAATAATACTGAACTTCAATTGTTATATTTTTCGACATCAAAAGGTACAAAGAGATGTCTGGACGTCTAAATGTACCTAAGGGGAGCGCTAGCGTCAACTAATTATAGACGTTTAGACGTCCAAACATATAGAAATCTATTTGCATTTGTCATAAATAAGAGGCAATAATTTGACTACACAATTTAAAGGGTTAAAATCTGCCCCGAATTTTGAAATTACAGGTGAGTCAATGACTGAGTGGAATGGCGATTACATCAGCCCATATGCTGAACACGGCAAAAAAAATGAACAAGTAAAGAAGATCACCGTATCCATTCCTCTTAAGGTACTCAAGGTGCTTACCGATGAGCGTACTCGTCGTCAGGTAAACAACCTGCGCCACGCTACCAACAGCGAACTACTTTGTGAAGCATTTTTACATGCGTATACGGGTCAGCCCCTACCGAATGATGAAGATCTTTCTAAAGATAAGCCTGATACGATTCCAGCAGAAGTGAAACGCTTGATGGATGAGATGGGCATTGAATGGGAAGATGTCGAGTAACCTCACACTTACTCCACTCCCAGTCAATTTCTAAGGATCGCTTTGCGATCCTTAGTTGTTTCTACGCCTTTACCTTATCTCAATACTTAAACGCCAATAAGCGTTACACTCAGTTCGTCGTCCATGTTCGCCATCAAAACTCGGTTGTTTTAATCGCAATCGGTATATCTGAAAATAGTTAAGAGTAAATGCCGTGCTTGCTATGATAGATCCAACCACACTCGCCCTCGCTTCCTTGATCATCTTCTTTGGTGCAATGACTCAAAGCCTTATCGGTTTTGGTTTAGCGGTTGTGGCATCGCCACTACTCTACATCGTTGACCCTGAACTTGTGCCAGCACCAGTTATCATCATGGGTTTTTCTATCTCACTGCTAACGCTATTTCGTGAACGTGGTGCCCTTGAATTTAACGGTTTGCAATATGCCCTACTCGGGCGAATACCGGGTGGTTTTCTCGGTGCGGCCTTATTGATATTTGCCCCCCAACCGATCTTAGGTCTGGCAATTGCCGGCATAGTTGCAGCGGCCGTCATTCTAAGCTTACTTAAGTTCAATATTGTGGTTAACCGAACCAGTTTATTTTCAGCGGGTGTAGTGTCGGGTATTTTTGGCAATATCGCCGCCATAGGCGGGCCACCTATGGCGATTTTACTCTCGGGCAGAGATGCTAGTCAGTTTAGAGCGGCGCTATCAGCATTCTTCATCTTCAGCTCGATGATCGCCCTCGTTATTCTAGCAATCACAGGCTTACTCACGATTAAGCACCTGTGGTTATCTCTGTTCCTACTCCCCTCTGTGATATTAGGTTACCTAGTTGCAGGTAAACTTGTTGGCCGAGTCGATAAAAACAGAACTCGCAGCGCAACACTGATTCTTTGCTCAATCAGCGCTTTGGTGTTAACTGTGAAGTCGATAATGGAGTTAGGGTAAAGGGAGAAAAGCAGCTACGAGTTCGGGCTTCGCCCTTCGAGAACGGCTGGGAAACACCTTCGAGTACGTCGCTACGCGACTGCTAGCTCAAGAAAAATCAAAAGCGATGGGCTTTTAGCTCGCAGCCAGTGTAAATCCATTGACTAAACCAGTTAGTCATCCATGTCTCTCGTTCATAAGCTCATGGCTTCACCATATTCACCTTGTTGGCGTCATCGAAGTGAGTTTACGAACGGACTCGAAGCGAAGCGCTCTCGAAACTTCTGTAAACTAAAAATGATATGAAGTTTGCAGCACGCCACCTATCGCTTCATTGCTGCCTACCATGCCGGTAAAGTCGAGATAAAAGACTCGACCAAACTCAAAGCCAGTACCGAGTGAATAGATGTTAGCAGTATTATCTTTTATATCATGGCGGTAACCTAAGCGAAGCGCTAACCAATCGGTCGCTTGCATCTCGCCACCTAAGTGCCAATATTGGGTATCTCCCACCTCTTCAAAACGTTTTTGGGCATTAAGATCAATATCAGAGGTCAAAGTTAAGCTTTCCCAATCATAAGCCACTCCAGCGGCATACATGGGCTCAACTTGGAAGGTAAACCGTCTGCCTTGTGCCTCTATCGTTTCAACTTCCTGACTGATCAGATTACGCCCCGATAGGCCAACGGTTAATCCATCAACAGGCTCCATCGCCACACCTAAGTCGACATTAAATGCCGTCCCATCATTGCGATATTGGGCGTCATCAAAATCATTCGACTCAAAGTGACTAACGCTAGCCACATTGCTGTAGGTATCTATTCTTTGCAGTTTAGGTGATACCCCAATAGCAATAGGCATATTCACTATTGATAGCGGAAAGCTTAACGCCACCCCTAGATCTGAAACACTGGCCGTAACGACTGTTCCTTGTGAGCCTAATCCTTGAGAACCTAGTCCTTGAGCGTCTAGCTCTGTAAGCATGGGGGGATTATTGGAAGCTAATGTATTTAAGCTGTCGATATCTGAGTGTGCAATCGCGGCAACGCCTAAGGTATCGATATAACTCTTATAAAATACCGCCATCGGCATTTTATGAGTAGGCAGTACAACAGAAAAACCAAGGCCTGCACTGGCGTAGGCATGCTTATTTTGCAGTGACTCATCACGATATAGCGATACCTTTGCGGCATCAACTGTACCAATGGGCGTATCTAGCCCTTTATAGGAAGATTGTAATGCACCAAATTTATCAAGCACTTGTTCGCTATTAGCCCCATCAAATCCAAAGGCAGGTAATAGCGTGGCGAAATCATTAAATTTAGGAGCTTGTAGTGCCAACAGCGCAGGATTAATAAAAACAGCGCCATCTCGGTTTGACGAGGCTACGCCTGCGCCGCCCATGGCATCGCTTCGCGCCTCATAGTAGTGCTGCCCTGCGATAGCTATCGCAGGAGAGAGTAAGCCAGAAAGTAAGAGTGCACTATAAAGTGCCAACTTGAGCATTTTCATCCATTCAGCCCTTATCTTTATTTTTATTATCTGATGTTCATCAATCCCCTTCCTACTCAATAAAATTCAGCTTAGCGCACTCAATAATATCGTTCAAAATAAGCAGAAGAGGTAAAAAAACAGTCGAATTTAAAGATAGTCCAACATTTAGGATTGTGTACGACAAACGCTCAAAAAACCAACACTTCCGGCAATTTATTTTGATCTTTTTTTGTGCCGCTTTTTACATCCAATATGAATAAAAACTAACCACATAATAAATAACAAGATTCACTCTATTTCTATCATGCAAAAACCTACTTTAGCCAAGACTAAAGCAGAGCATTTTTAATTAAGAACTCTCGTCAGATCTGACTATGATCCAACTTAGATCTGCCTATATTCAAGCTAAGATCAAAGCGGGATCTAACACCTATTTAGGCAAGGTATTCCTTAAAGTGATCAATGGTAAAACCCACAAACTCCTTTAATAGGGCTGGCTGATACCTGTCCTTATGATAAAGCAGGTATAAAGGCGTATCGGCGACCTGCCAATCATCAAATACAGAGACTAACTCGCCACGGGCAAGCTCATCGCTACAATACAATTCAGGCAACCTCACAATCCCATTACCCATTAAGGCACTTTGCTTCATCGCCCTGCCATTACGGCAACGAAAGGCACCATTAATATGCACATCAAGCTTTTGAGCCCTGTTAGCAATATGAAAAAACGACCAGTTATTGACTGAGCCAGTAATACATTGGTGCGCCTTGAGTGCTTTAGGATCGCCAGGTAAACCTCGGGCATCTACATATTTAGGTGAGGCAAGGGTCATATTGGTGATATCCATTAACTTACGTGCCACTAAGCCGGAATCTTCTAACTCCCCCATCCTAAATACCAGATCAAATTGATCCACCAAGAGATCGACCCTTTGACTGCTGAAATCCAGCTCAACCGAGATACCAGGATACTTAGCGATAAATTCATTCACTAAGCGTGCGACGACCTCTTCACCGAGATAGCCACCAACACAGTTAACCTTAATACTTCCCTGCAGCCTTTGAGCGTTATCGACCGCGATCTCAATAGCCTGCTCAATATCATCAAACGCACCGCGACAACGATTAAAGAACGCTTCGCCTTGCTCTGTCATCCGCTGAGCACGCGTCGTTCTGGTGATAAGTGTGACTCCAAGACAAGCCTCTAACTGGGTGAGTTGCTTTGAAAGGTGGGAGCGAGAGCAATCGAGCACCTCAGCTGCCTTAGTAAAACTTCCCTGCTCGGCAATAACAGTAAATGCCTTGATGTCAGCTAGGTTTATCTCACGCTTACTCATACTTCTCCTCTTTATAGGCAATCACTGTCTCGATAGTCACTGTCTTGATAACCACTATCTCAATAACCACAGTCTAGATAATCACTATTTTGATAAACAGTCTTGATAAATAACACTCTCAACTGAAAGCATACTTCCACTTGTCACCATATGGAAACAATCATGTTCTTTTTAAGGCATATATCAACAATAACGTCAGCCCTATAATGCATACAACTTAATGGAGCAGCTAATACTGATTGGCATGATTAGATAGCCACTCCCTTTGACTAAACAGATAAAAGGCTTAAACAGATGAAAGAACTAATCGTAATTACAGGTGCATCTTCAGGTATTGGCGCAGCAATGGCACAAGCATTCAGTGCGAAAGGTCATCCTCTACTTCTACTCGCTCGTCGTGTTGAGCCTATGCAGGCATTAGCGCTAGAAAACAGTTTATGCATCAGTGTCGATGTGACTGATGCAGCAGCAATGAAGGCGGCTATCGCAACCGCAGAAGCTAAATACGGCAAAGTGGGCGGATTAATCAACAATGCTGGTGTGATGTTACTTGGTGCAGCAGATGTGCAAGACCCTGCAGAGTGGAGCCAGATGTTAAACATTAACGTTATGGGCGTACTCAATGGTATTCATGCGGTGCTAGCGGATATGAAGGCACGTAAAACCGGTACTATCATTAACGTCAGCTCAATTGCAGGCCGTAAAACATTCCCAAATCATGCCGCTTACTGCGCCACTAAGTTTGCCGTTCACGCGCTGACTGAAAATATCCGTGAAGAAGTGGCTATGGACGATGTTCGTATGATCACCATAGCGCCAGGTGCGGTTGAAACTGCCTTACTGAGTCACACGACTAGCGAAGAGATTAAAGCTGGCTACCAAGACTGGAAAGAATCTATGGGTGGGGTTATCGAGCCAACAGCAGTTGCAGATGCTGCACTGTTTGCTTTTGAGCAGCCACAAAGTGTCTGTGTTCGTGAAATCGTTTTAGCGCCAACACGTCAACAGCCATAGTAAAAACTGTGTAAATATCGATAACCCCAGTCTCATCAATGATACTGGGGTTATGCTTACGCGTTTGTTAATTAAAGAGTTGGCGGAAGCTCACGTAACAAGGAGAACCCTTGCTTCATGTGACTGCCGGTAACCACAAAACCAATCAGTTGCTGCTCATCATCTAAGGCTCTGGCCGTCATTCCATCCCTACTTGCACTCACTTGCCAGCTAGCATCGGCGCTAGCAGTGCGACCACTTAACTGCATGGGGAGACGCGGGGTCTTTATCTTAACCATCATAGATGGCAAAGCCACATCACTGTCCTGACCCAGCAAGGTTTTTGCTAACGCATTGGCACTCAACAGAATTGGCTGTAAATAAGCTAGCACATTGCCTTCAATTTCGGCGCAATCCCCTAACGCAAAAATATATGGATTCGAAGTGCGCAATTGACGATCCACCACGATACCGCGATTGGTTTTCAAGCCTGCCTCTGCGGCTAAACCGATATTCGGCCGCAATCCAACCGCGCACACCACAGCGTCCACTCGATACTCTTGACCGCTTTCCAGTCTGATGGCGATCGCTTCTTCATCTTGTCGCATCGACTCAACTTGCGTGTTGAGCGCCATCGTCACCCCTTGATTGCCTAGAGACTGATAGAGCTGCGCAGAAACAAAATCAGGAAGCAGACTCGGCAATAGCGCCTCAGATCTGTCAGTCAATATCACTTGTTTACCCGCGCTGGCCAAATCCATTGCGATCTCAGTGCCAATTAAGCCTGCACCTATTACCAGCACAGATTGCGCCTTTTCAAGCTCACCTTGGGAGGCCGCATAATCCTCCAAGCCGTTGAGCGTTATTATTCGCCCCACCGCGTCCCCCTTAAAAGGAGGCACTAGCGACTTGGCACCTGTTGCCAAGATCAGTTGCCGATAAGCAATCGACTCACCATTACAGCGCAACGTTTTTTGTATCGCATCGATACGCTCTACACGGCTATGACGTATCAAAGTGATGCCATAGGTCTTGGCAAAATCATCGGCACTCATCTTAATCAGATCGTTAGCCGACTGCGCTTTAGTAAACACATGGCTCAGATCGGGTTTTGCATAATCATCACCACCGCTGGCGGTGATCACAGTGATCGCCTGCTCTGTATTTTGCCTGCGTAGCGTCTTCACCAACTGATAAGCGGCAAAACCACTGCCTATAATGACGATGGGCAGACTCATGCTGCCACCTCTTTAGCAAGGGGTTCAAAAACTGCCTTACCTAAGCTACAGTCAGGGCAAAGAAAATGCTCCGGCACATCTTGCCATTCAGTGCCAGGGGAGACATCTTGATTAGGTTCACCCAATGCCGGATCGTAGACCCACTGGCACACTGTACATACTTGACTCTGCCCAGCAAAATCTGTGGCGTTGTCGACAGTCACCTCTTCTTGATGCGCTAGCTCTGCTGACTGACTCATAGGCATAACAGGATCGTTGACCGCTGGTGTATTTGCTTTGGTATCGAGTGCTTGCAGAGGATGTAAAGCCCATTGGCGCGCCACCTCCTTACCATGCTCACGACACGCCAACAGGGCCTTGCCATCGGGCTTCCATTTAGCCTTTAATCCAAACACAGTTTCAAAACCTGCATCGGTCAGACGAGCGTGAATACGGTCAACAGCCCCACCGTTCCAACCAAAGCTACCAAAAGCCCCGGCCTTCTTGTCCTTAAAGCGCAGACCTGTGATCTCCTCCAGCATCCCGGCGACCTTAGGCATCATCACATTGTTCATGGTCGATGAGCCAACAAGTACTCCCTTAGATCTAAATAAGCTGGTCAAGATCTCGTTCTTATCGTGACGTGAGACGTTAAAAATTTTCACCGCTACACCGGGATCGACATCATAGATCCCTTGCGCTATGGCATCCGCCATCATGCGAGTATTGTTAGACATAGAATCATAGAAGATAGTGATCCTGTCTTCCTGATACTGATCGGCCCACTCCAGATACTTATGAATAATCTGCGTCGCATCTTCACGCCACACTACGCCATGAGCGGTGGCAATCATATCGACGGGCAAGTTGAAGCTAAGTACCTCTTGGATCTTCGCCGTCACTAAGGGACTAAACGGGGTAAGAATATTGGCGTAATAGCGTAGACATTGATCCATCAATTCAGTCTGATCGACCTCATCGTTAAATAGGCGCTCGTCACAGTAATGCTGACCAAAGGCGTCGTTACTGAACAACACGGCATCCTCGGTCATATAGGTCATCATACTGTCGGGCCAATGTAACATTGGGGTCTCAATGAAGATCAATTGCTTGCCGTTACCTAACTCCAAACTATCGCCAGTTTTAACGATATTGAAGTTCCACTCAGGGTGATGATGGTGGCCAGTAATAGAGTCAATGGCATTTTCGGTACAATAAATAGGTGTGCCCGGAATTTTTGCTAACAAGGCTGTCAGGGCGCCAGCGTGATCTTCTTCGGCGTGATTAATGACAATGTAATCGATCTGTTTTAGATCGATCTCCAGCTCTAAGTTCTGCACGAATTCATGACTGAACTTGTGATCGACAGTATCAATCAGTACCGTTTTTTCCTCTCGGATCAGGTAACTGTTATAACTAGTCCCTCTTTCGGTCTTATATTCAGTACCATGAAAGTCCCTTACTTCCCAATCACGTTGACCAACCCATTCAATATTGTTTTTGACCTTAATAGCCATGATAAAACCTCAAATATATTTAAATTATTAAACTTACCCTGTCTATTGCACAAGCCAAGCCAAAGTTATAACTAGTTATATTTAAAGGATTTTGCATATCCATCAAGACTTAAAGGTGTCATTATGACATCCTCAACGAATGTCATTTCGACATCGCGGTGTCATAGTGACACTGCAATTATGTTGACTGCGAAGTGTCATAATAACAAAGGTTATCCCCCCGCTCTCCTTGGACTACCTCATCTCAAGTCTTAACCCCTCTTCACACAGCTATTACCTAAGTAGTATTTAAATTTAAAAAATAGTGATGCGAATCTCATTTTTCACATCCTGATATTTCAACCCTAAATTACCCCACAAAAACAAACCAACAGAAACCCTTTAAATTCAAAGGACAACATAACAACCCAATCCATTAGATTTTTATTTATGATATTTTTATCAATTAGATTTTTATAATGAATGGTGATCAACATCAAATTAACATCTACCCCTTTTTGATAAGTTACGTAACAAGGCGGAACAATTCTGCTAACACTAAGAAAAGTCACGTAGTCCGATGACTGAGGAAAAGATGATGAAACCGATAATAAAAGCAGCTGCATGTATCCTACTCACACTCTCATTTGGTGCTCAGGTGTACGCAGCAGATGGCGGTAACCCTAAGAAAGGAAAACATCTGTATAAAAAGGAGTGTAAAGCCTGTCATAGTCCAGGGGCTGTAGGCAAAGAGATGACCCCAATGAGCAAAACCATGAGTCAGTGGGATCGCTTCTTTAAGCGCATGAAGCATAAAGGCGATCAAGAAGCCTTTAACGCATTTTCTGATAAAGATCTCAAAGATATTCAGCAGTTTCTTTATGACCATGCAGCTGACTCAGACCAACCACAAACCTGCGGTTAATAGAGTTAGCAATTAAACGCTAATCAACGACTAACTAGAGACAAATTTAAAAATATGGGGACGACTCCCTAGGCCTCCCATCAGCCTAAATTTGTTAATTGTCAGTCAGATTTCATCAATAAAGCTATGGCCTGAACCTTGTTAAGGGCCCTAGCTCATGAGTGACTCGGCAAGCAGCTAAAAACGATCGAGCACTCCTAAGGAGAGATGTTATGAGAACCTTAATATCACTACTCGTTGCAAATGCACTGGCACTGTCAGGATCGGTATATGCGAGTGAAACCGATGACCAAAAGATTGCCGACCTAAAAAGACAGCTAGAAGATATCACCAGTGAATTAGACGATATCAACGATCGCGTCGATAACAACGAACGTCACTCGGCACTCGACAGAATTCTAATCACAGGTGATTTCCGCACCAAGGCACACTCCCTCCACTACCAAAATGTCACCTGGAACCCTGCAATTAAGGTGAATTTCAGCGATTTTGGCGCTAAGGCGATGTCTGGCGCATTTGGTATGCCAAACGATCCGACCTCACCTCTGGGTAAGATGATGGCAGCCGATCCTAACCTAGCGGCAGCATTTCAAAACGGTCAACTGCAGGGCATCATGCCCTATCTATTAGCCCAGAAGACCACGCAGGATATCGATAACGATATCTTTTATACCACTAGGCTCAGACTGAACCTGAAAGCCAAGGTATGGGACAACGTCAGTTTTGCTGGCCGCCTCAGCATGTTCAAAAACTGGGGAGATTCGACCGGCGTGCAGGTATTTGACTCCTGGCGTTCATTCACCATGGATGGCACCAACGGCGGTAACCCAAGCGGTGACTGGTTAAGAGTAGAGCGCGCCTACTTCGATTGGAAAAATATCAATGGCTCACCGCTTTACCTCTCTATCGGACGCCGCCCTTCAACCTATGGCCCGCCGACCCAGTATCGTGAAAATGAGAAGCGAGGCGGCACACCTTCGGGCCACTTAGTTAACTTCAACTTCGATGGCGCAACCATGGGTTATCACTTAAGTGACATCACTGGAGTAGAAGGCCAAGTTGTTCGCTTTTGTTATGGTCAGGGCTTCGAGTCTCAATACGGCAACGGTGAGATGTTCGGTGATATTGTCACTAAAGATACTCATCTTGGCGGCTTCAACATAGATGCGATTAATGACGGGAAGAACTTTCTGCAATTTACCCTCTTTGGCGCTAAAGATGTTAACGATGGCTTCAAAGGCACCATGGCATTCCCGACTCAACTAGCGGGGATCTTTGCGCCAACCATGTATCAAGATATGCAGAAATTCAGTAACTTTAACTTCGAAACTCGGGTACAGCCCAGCGGTGTAATTGGTGACATGTTCCTCGGCGGGATCGGCTTCGCTCGCGAAGAAGATAACGACGTTAAATGGTTTGTCTCTGGCGGATGGACGCGCGCCGACGGTAACGGTAATGCCGGAATGTTCGGTGGCATGCTTAGCGACGCAGTATTTGAAGCCCAGCTCAATGCCGATGGCAGTGAAATAATTATGATGCCAAGCGCTGCAGACGACAGTGGTGCGAAAGATGGTTACGGTTTCTATACGGGCATTCAGATCCCAGCCCCTTACGGTAAGTTCGGTCTCGAATATAACTATGGATCTAAATATTGGACGCCATTTACTCAAGCACAAGACGACCCTATCGGCAGTAAGTTAGCCACTCGCGGACACGTAGGTGAAGCCTACTATATGTTCGATATCAACCCGCGTATGTTCATCAAGCTCGCTGGCCTCTATTACGATTTCGAGTACACAGGTAGCGGCACTCCCGTCGGTGCTCCACAAGATATTGATGACGTTATCGCAGGCAATGCATATTCGATGCTGCCAGTGGTCGATACCGCTTTTGATATCAATGCATCTTTGACTGTTAACTTCTAGTCCAGCTCAAGCCCCCGGCTTCGGCCGGGGGGGGAGAAAAATAATATGAAACACACTCTGATCCCCTTTGCCCTCGCGCTAGCTGGTTTATCTCTACTCAGCAGCCCTGCGAATGCCGCCAATCAACATAAAGATTATATTGAAGGCCCCTTCACCGAAGGGACTCAAGTGACCCAGCAATGCATCGAATGTCATGAAGATCATGCCATAGACTTTATGAAGTCGTCGCATTGGACCTGGGAACTGGAACAAAAGCTTCCGGATCGTACGGTGAAACGTGGTAAGAAAAATAGTATCAATAACTTCTGTACCGCCATCTCAGGCAACGAGCCCAGATGTACCAGTTGTCATGCCGGCTATGGCTGGAAAGACAATAACTTCGACTTTACCGATATGACTAAGGTCGATTGTCTGGTTTGTCACGACACCACAGGGACTTATATTAAAGATCCCGTTGGCGCCGGTGAGCCTCTGGCTAAAGTCAACCTGGAGCGAGTCGCGCAAAATGTTGGCACTCCGGTACGTGATAACTGTGGTAGCTGTCACTTCTACGGTGGCGGTGGCGATGCGGTGAAGCATGGCGACCTGGACTCATCTATGTCCTACCCCGACAAGGCCACTGATGTGCATATGGACACCGACGGCAATGACTTCCAATGCCAGGCCTGTCATACGACCGAGCAGCATCAGATCACGGGTAATGCCATGGGAGTCTCACCGGGTGGTCTGGATCATATCGGGTGTGAAAACTGTCACGACAACACTCCCCATAAAAACAAGCGCATCAACACTCACACGGCAACGGTTGCCTGTCAGACCTGTCATATCCCATTCTTTGCTAAGAATGAACCGACAAAGCTGAGTTGGGACTGGTCAACAGCAGGTGAAGATAGGCCTGAAACCAAGGACAAATACGGTAAGAAAACCTTCCAAAAGAAAAAAGGCAGTTTTGAGTGGGGCAAAATGGTTGAACCGACTTATGCCTGGTTCAATGGTCGCGCAGATGCCTACATGGCGGGCGATAAGATGGTGCCTAATCAAGTCACCAAGCTGACCTATCCTCTCGGTGATATTAACGATTCCAAGGCCAAGATTTACCCCTTCAAAGTCCATACTGGTAAGCAGATATATGACAAGAAACTCAATGTTTTCATCACAGCTAAGACATTCGGCATCGGTGGTTACTGGAGTGAATTTGATTGGGATCTCGCCGCAAAACTGGGCATGCAGGCCAATGAAACTATGGTTGAAAAAGGGCTTGAATATAGCGGTGAATACGACTTTGCAGCAACTGAGATGTGGTGGCGCATCAACCACATGGTCTCGCCCAAAGAGGAGTCACTTAAATGCAACGACTGCCACAGCAAAGGCACCCGCATGAACTGGAAAACGCTCGGTTATGATGGCGATCCGATGAAAAATAAGCAGGGAGCTCGTCATGCTGACTAGCTTCAACTAGGTACGCACTCCCCCCCCCAAGAGGGTGCACTTTTGTCAACCACTCACCATCCTTAGGGTGGTTGACCTTTTTATCCCATGCACCTATCTGCAACGGCACAAATTGAACCTTAACCCGTCAGGCTAAGCATATTTAGTATTCCCTGATAAATGCCCATTTAGATACAGGTCACCATACTATATGGCCACTTTGTCCCACCTTACTGTTTATAACCACCATAATTGCTCCCTAAGTACCTAAAATGTGATAGTGAAAATTGGCACTATAATTGTAAAGAATAAGATGTTCTTTTCTCACGGCAAGCTATATGACATGCAAAAGCACATTTCTTAACAGATGTGATCAATACTCAGGTGAACTCAGTGGAGCCTTCGCCGATCTTGGGACATTTTTACCACTTGTCCTAGGCCTTATTGCCCTTAACCATTTTTCTCCTCAGGGGATATTTATGGGTTTTGGGCTGTTTGCGCTATTTACCGCTTTTTACTACAGACGCCCTATCCCAGTTCAACCTATGAAGGTGATTGCCGCCTTAGTGATCGCTCAAGGCTTAACTCCCGGCATGTTACAAGCCAGCGGCATGATGATGGGCGTTATATTATTAGTGCTCGCTTTTAGTGGGGCTATCACTTGGATGGCAAAGCAGCTTTCTCCCGCGATCAGTATTGGTATCCAACTTGCTATTGGACTGCAACTTATCTGGATGGGTGGCCAGATGATGGGAGAGACTTGGTTTATCGGAGCTGCAGCCTTTGCCATGCTGTTTGCCAGCCGCTTCCTGCCACTACGCTACCTTGCTATGCCTTTAGTGCTCGGATTGGGCATGATATGGCAATATAACAGTGGTATGGCACCTAGCTTTAATCTCAATGTCGACACCAGCTGGCAGCTAAGCTGGCCTAGCTTTAATGAGTGGACTTCAGCAGCTGGACTATTGGTATTGCCGCAACTAGCACTAACGCTCACCAATGCGGTTATCGCTACCACGGCAATGGCAAAGGATAAGTTTCCTGCCGATATGGTCAATGGTAAAGAGAACTTCACTCCCAAACGCCTTGCCACCAGCTCAGGTTTAATGAACCTAGTGTTAGCCCCTTTCGGTGCCACCGCTATGTGCCACGGTGCAGGCGGCCTTGCTGTGCAGCATCACTTCGGCGCCAGAACTTGGCTGGCCCCAACGATATTTGGCAGCACTTGCCTGCTTATCGCCCTCACCTGGGGAGAAGGCATTGCGACCATATTGTCACTGATTCCACTAGCAGTCTTAGGCAGTCTATTAGCCATAGCGGGCTTACAGCTTGCCTGGTCAAAACGCTTTATCGATGGCCGCCCCTTCTGTATCTTCGTCATCCTCTCAACCGCTGCAATCTGTTTACTAGTCAATACCGCCGCAGGATTAGCCGCCGGCTTTATTTTAGAGACAGGCCGTCGACAGTGGAGAGTGTTCAACGATTTGAGACACTAGTTTGAGACATTTGAATTGGCTTATCTGACTTTCAGGCTTATCTCATTACCCAGATAAGTCTGAACTTGTCAGATAACAAGTTTGAAATACTTTTTGGTGGGTTTCATTTTACAGGGTTGATATTGTGCAGGTAATTTAAAGGTCGCACCTTCACAGTAACCTAACGCCTGCCCGGCGAGGGTAGTGCACTCTTGTTTTGATAAAGTTCTGCTACACGCCGCCTGTTGATTTCATAAGAGTCGTCCCTATAGCCTCTACGGCAGCATCCTTGCTGCCGAAGGTCACAGCCCCGTTCACACCAGATGATGTTACAAGCAAGCGAGTTTCTATTTACGCCTTCAAGATCTTAAAAAACAAATTGCTACAACCTCTTTCTTTAACTACTTCTAGCGGACCCACTTGGCTATATCTCTGGCACTTTTAAATGCAAAGTCTCTTTTAATTAGGCTACCGGCTGAGTCAAAAAGTAACAGTTCTGCCTGTCTGGCTCTGTGCTTAGCGATCAGCTTGTCGCCATCTGGCGTACCAATTTGAGCAATAAGAAAGAACATCTGCTCTTCACCACCACTATTCATAGAGGCACGCACTTCATTCATCTGCTCAGTCTGGCTACCGCTTACTGCAAGGTTTGGATCATAGACAAATACTAAAGCAGGTTTACCCGTACCTATCTGCTCATGGGTCGATTTAAACCCTTTCGGCATCACAGTTAACAGCATAGCTACGACTATCACGATTGAAGTGATAACACCGATTGCAACCCAAGGCATACGGCGAGTCGAGGTAGCAGCAGTCTTTAGATCTGGCTTGGCGCTAGGTGTAGTCATGATAACAAGTCCCTCTTTTAACTTTTGAAAGATACAATAATGTCACTAATTGTAATAAACGTATCTGAGCCAGAGATTAAAATCTCTCCCAAGGTTGGGGGATTACCTTGTCAGATAACATGGCAGAAGTATCTTTTTGGTGGGTTCATTGGGCGGTTTTGATATTGGGTAGGCTATTTGAAGGTCGTACCTTCACAGCAACCTAACGCCTATCCGGCGAGGAATGTGCACTCTTGTTTTGAGAAAGTTTTTCGTCAGATTAAGAAGTCGGAGATAAGTAGCCAAGAGGTTGACCTGCTAACCGCAAAACATAAATTATGAATCGTTAGTTTATCAATTAGAGGGTGTTTTGCGTTTAAATGGAGTACCTGAAAAGTTTAATTTTTAACGTTTTCATATACCCATAAAAGTATAACGCCTCAAAAGATAAGAGGCGTTTTTAACTTTAGAACTGATAGTTAACTTCTATTCGATGATCACCATTTTCAAAGCTAAGGTTTTCATTCCAATTAGCGAAGTATCGTATCGTAGTACGGGGATTCAGTTGGTAACTGAGTGCCGCTTCATGCAGCAACACGCTATCTTCGCCTTGCAGCCCATGCTGCTTAAAAGTGTCTGACCCTGATATGGTCCCCATGTACATTGGGTTATAGTTAAGCCAGATTTTATCACTGAGTTCGACTTTTCCGTATAATCCGGCAACGTAGAATGTGCCGTGTAAATCCCAGCGGTCTTGTGCTTGCGCTGCACCGGTATTGTTGCTATCAAAAGACTCGCCAAATGCAACACCTAGACCCGCCAACGGGTATAAGCTAACGGGACCCATCTTAGGAAGCGCTTGAATGAAGCTATACGATGCACTGCCTTGCGTACCTTGGGTCGGTGTGAAACCAAAGTTGACATCAACCTGGCTGCCACGGCCGTTAGTCAGGTCAACACTGTAGTTACGAAAGCGCAGCGAGTCGATGCTGTCTGTTCCTTCTCGGTTTTTCCAGCCAATGGCATCTCCGGCAAAGCCCTTCACTTCTAATACATTCATTCCCATCGTTGTATCAGAACCTGTGTCGTAGGTTTGACCCACTTTTAAATTAAGTCCCTTATCGGTATAGCCAAGCCCTGCTTGGGTGTAAACCGCGAGAGGATCGGACATATCTTGCAGTTCAACTTCTTCGGCAATAGCGTGAGTACTCAAGGCAAAAGTAATGGCTAAGCTAAGTGAAGTTAATGCAGTTGAGTTTTTCATAATCAGTACCTAATTAATCTTGTTGTAATAAGTTGCTGACTATTTTGAAGGCTAATATTGACTTGATAAATAGCTGCATAAGACTTAGTTCAAGTCTATTTTGAACTTGACTGGGTATAGAACGGATATAAATGGCTAAAGGAGTAGAGCGACTTAGTCTAAGAGGTGGCCTAGTCTAAGGGTTAGCTTAAAAGCTGTGGTTAAAACTCAAAAGGAGGAAAGTGAGTTGCTGTTTCGTCTAGTATTTTCTTTAGCCATTTAGTCAGTGGTTTATTGCGATTTTTTCTTGCATAGGTGCAGACTATATGCGAATCAGGTAATCGTTTTGAATTAACTTTAAATTTGATCGGGCGTAGGTTAGTTGATGGATAAAGAGCAATATCTATCGTGCTCAGTAGTAGCATATTTTGTGATTCAGCAACTTGCATACCAAGGTTTAAACTGTCTGTTTGACAGCCCACGCTTGCTTTTACTCCCATTTCTTCAAGAACTGAATCTACGTATATGTTTTTTTCATCAATATTGGGGATGACAATGGAAACGAAGTGATATTGCTCTAATGCCTTGTGGGTGACTTGTTCTAATTGATGTAGTGGGTGATCTTTATGAGCAAAGATAGCAAATACGTCATCAACAATTTTTTCTTGATAAATAGAGTTGGGTAAAGTGGCACTATAGTAGTTGACGCCAATTGCTGCACGATTATCTAACAATTGCTCCACAGAGCTTTGATCCCAGCCTTTGATGCACCAAGTCGCTTTTGGCGCATCGCGGTTAAGTAGTTCAAATATTTTGTTGCCATAGATAAGTTGCGATTGATGATTCAGATAAATCACATAGCGCCCGGTTAGCTGTGATGGATTAAACTCGCTATTGGTTGCGACGATATCATCAATGCTATTGAGCAGACTCGGCAGTTTTTCTACTAATGCTTCGGTAAATGATGTGGGTGAGAGTTGGTTACCAGTGCGAATAAACAATGGCTCGTTAAATGATTGCCGGCACTTAGCCAGATTCCGAGCCACCGCTGACTGGGATATATCCAGTTGTTCGGCAGTCACATAGGTATTACGTGTATTGTAGAGGTTGAGTAAGACCTTAAGTGCTTTAAAATCTAAGTTATCCATTTCGCTCCCAAACACAGGCGGAAGAAGTCGCTGGTTGTCTTGACTATTACTTAGGCCAGATTACCAGAAACCGAGCGCGAATTGAAAATATAACGCAAGCAAACAAGCTAAGCAGAGCGCTTAGCTTGTTCTCAAGTTAGCTAGATCTCACTTATTTGGCAATAATTGGCGGTAGCAGGTATTCGCCGTCTCGAACGCTTTGATCTGGCTCATATACACGCATTAAGATATTCCACCCTTCAGTGGTGTCCAAGCGGTTGTCGATATCGCCACAAACCTCAGCACTACCGTAGTGCATGGTGACTGAGCCATCTTGGTTCTGTTTCGCCACACGGCTGTTGATGTTATTGTCATCTGAGAACATATAGCCTTGGTCGTTGTAAACGGTAATTGACCAAAACGCTGTGTTTTCAGGCTCTTGATAGGTTGAGCTGTAACAGATGTCAGTACCTAGTTCTGGTGCTTGAGCAATGTAGACGGTTTCAGAGCTTGGGAACAACCCCCAAGATGTCGCTACTGCCATGTTATGCCCTTTATATCGGTCAACTTCACCGCGCGCACCTTGCCAGTCGTTTGGATATTGAGTAATGCTGTCGCGCATCTCGACCTCATACTGCGATCGCAGCTCAATCATCTGCTCCCAGTCCCAGTTGACCATCGGCTTAGGCTGCATGTTGCCTGATTCAATTTTTATCTGGTTTAGAATATTTGATGCAATAGCGACATCAGCATCATCTTTTGCATCAAAGACCTGAACGCGTGGGATCACAGCAATCCAGCGTGTATCTTCTTGTTTGTCGAAGTGATGTGTGGTGCCAGATCCTTTTAGGATGTGCAGCGTTTTGTGCTCATTATCTAAAATGTATACAGAAGCGTAGCGGTCATCGGCATGCTCTGGGATTGTAATGGTGTAGCCTTTGCTGGTATCAACTTGAATACCGGCATATAAGGTGTCGCGATTCATTCTTGGTACAGGTTGACGATCAGTTGGGGTCACCTCATTGAAAACCATGCCTACATTCAGGCCACCTTCATCAAAAAAGCGGTAAAGGCGAGCATCCATTTCAGCTTCCACAAAGTTATTTACAGTGACTGCTTTGGTGTCGTTTGCAGGCGCATTTGGAGCTTCTGATGCGATGGCTGTAGTGCTCATTCCAAGTGCAACAGCGATGGCTAAAGAACTTAATGTGTTAGTTTTTTTCATGATGTTTACCTCAAAAGTTGTTAGTGGTTATGTTTAAATCTGGTGCTATTATTACAACTGAAATCGACTTGATTAATAGCTTAAACCGACTAACATTGAGTCGGATTAGTACTTGAGATTAGACTTGTGCTTATGGCTCAGGTTTTAGTTTTAGTTTTAGTTTTAGTTTTAGTATTGGGGTTGAACTAGGGCTTGAGATGTCAAACTTGAGCTTGGACTTGAATTAGCACCTAGGCTTAAAAGCGCAACAATGGCCACAATTTGTTTATTTAGGGAAAGTCAGTCACTGGGGAGCGAAGCGCTTGGTGCTTAGCGGGGGTTACTGTTAACTGGTCACAGCTTGTTTGAAAGTGATGCAGGGGGCAAAGGGGATAGCTTGCCGCCCATTTAACATGTGCAAAAACCGCCTTACTCCCATCAGTGAAATAAAGCTGAGAATAAAGCGATCCATCAAGATGATTAGCGTGCGTAATTACAGCGCTTGTAGGTAAGATTTCACTGCAGTAATTCTCACGGTCGCAGCACCAATAATGTCTATAAAGCCAAGTAACGGTGTTGGCTTGTCAGCACTAATCCAGGCTGAGCCAGTGGCTCCAATAGGCAGCCTTGCCATCGTCTCGGCATCTATTTCTAGAATCACAGTTCTGCCAACGGGTGCCGAGCCTCGCTGTATATGCTGAGAAACAAATTGCTCCTGAGGTAATAAGCTTCCTTGTGCCTCACCGGTCGCTTTAACAATGCTGTGCACTTTAGCGCGAAAAATCTCGCCGGGATGGCTGTGAACAAAAAATTCACTGAACTGTCCTGGCTGGATGTTTCGATAAGCTTGATCTGGGATCCGCATCTCAACAAACTTTTTGCTTGTGTCCCAAAGGTGCAATGAACCAACACGCGAGCCATCGGCGATAAACACATGAGTCACCATGCCATCAAATGGGGCGGTAACTGTTAAACGCTCAAGCTCAAACTCAAAATTAACCCGCTGCGCTTCTAAGCTTAGCTTCTCTGCATCAAAAACAGCGAGGTCAGCTTTAAGTTTTACAACAAGATCTGCAGCTTGCTCTTTCTCTTTTAAAGAGACATGTTGCTGCAACCCTTGGTGGCGCAGATGATCGCGCTTAGCCTGAGATAGTGTGACCTGTAAGGCCGCTTGTTGGCGTTGCACTTTCACTCGCTTAGCATCTAACTCTGCAATTTTAGCGGTCAAATTATCATCTTTGAGTACATACAGTACATCACCTTTAGTGAACGCTTGGTTATGATCGACATAGACTCTATCAATATGCTGCCCAAGTGCTGGTGAGAGCACCGCATGGGGGGCTTTTACCGTGGTTGAGTTAGTCAAATCGGCCGGTGAATAAAACCGGTGACCGAAAAACAGTGACAACGCCAGTAATACACCAATAAAAGTAGTGATAAAGTAATTTTTTGGCGTTCGGTTAAGTACCTTAAATTTAAACAATAACCATACGATAAGAATGTAAGGTAGCATTATCTCTTTCATTATCTTGTTCCCTTTATCCAAGTTTGAACTTTATCCCAGTCGGTAACGATGGCAAGCGCCGCGAGAAACCATAGGGGTTTCCATGCCAGACCTAGAATACATAGCCAGAAGATGAGCTTAGCTTGAGCGAGACCTTTTTCTTTGGCTAAATGCTTAGGAATAGAGTGTATTTGCCACAGTTTGGCCGCTATCCAGCTGATGATGGCAATAGTGACTATGACGATAAACCACATAAACTCAATGGAGTTGAGTAGCGGGTATACCTGCGGTAAAGCTTCAAATTGTAAGCTTGTATCGTTGATTCTCATCAGAGGCCTCATTATGTAAAGTAAAGTGTTAATCCCAGCGCTGTTGGTGTGCTGCTTAATAACGTGGGGCCATTATGAAGTTTTTAACCGACTTGTTTAATAGCCTTAAGCGAGTTTGCACAAGTCGAATAATGACTTGTCATTGATAGGTGCTGGACACTATGTAAGGGCGAACACCTTACAATGCTGTAAGGCGAGCTGGATAGGTTATGACTGACAGGGGCGAGTGGCAACAGTCAATGAAGGGTTGTACAGCGGTGTAATGGTCTCTTTGATAAGCGATTTTAACCATAAAGTTAGCGGCTCTTGAGCCTGTTTACCCGAGTATGCACAGGTGAGCATTAACGGCATGTGATGATCAGCCAGTTTGACCGCTTTTAGCGCTGAGCATTGTTCACCGAGACTGAGTGCCGAGCCGATAAATAACAATGGTTGATTGTGGGCAATTTGTGTCGCCAGCGGTAAAGAGTGAGTGTGTATCCGTGAGCTGATCTGAGAGTGTTGACCAAGTAGGTGCTCTAAGCGGTTATTGCTGAACTTATCGTTAGCGTTTAATGGCAATGAAATAAATTCATACTGTGCCAGTTGTGCCAAGGTGACACCTGGTAAGTCATGTATTGGGTGTTGATTGTTTGCCCAAACAACCAATTCATCGTTTACGATTTTATCTTGAACAATCAAGCTGGGTAAATCTTGATTGACGTAGTCGAGCCCTAAAACAACGCGCTGGTCGAGGAACTTTTCAATGGCTTGACTTTGCCAATCGGTGATCGTCCAGCTGGCGTTGAGGGCCTGTGTAGATAGCTGCTGTGACAGTGCAGTGCTTATTTGAGATGGTAATTGTGCGGCGACAAATAGGTGGTAGTGCCCGTACAGCTTGGCCGGGTCGAAAGTATTTTTCATCACAATATCGTTGAGGCGGTCGGCGATGTTTGGAAGCTCGATAGCCAGTGCTTGCATGAGTGGAGTTGGGTTGAGTTGCTTACCTTGACATATAAACAAAGGGTCATTGAGTGATTGACGGCTTTTAGCTAGCGCTCGACTGACCAATGATTGTGAGACCTCCATGTTTTCAGCAGTTTGATAAGTGTTTTTTGTCTGATACAGATCCGACAAAATGCGCAGGGTACGAAGATCTAAATTATTCATAGGGGGCTCTTTAATTGACGGCTTCGATGGCTTCAGTAAGGGAAATAAAATTGTTAACCATTATCTTGGGTGAACGAAAGGGCCCAATACAGGCCCTATCAGGTTGATGCAGCTACGGGGTTAATGCCCTTAGAAGCGCCAATCGAAACCGACAGAAATCTTAGTGTCTTCACCGCGAATGTAAGTGCTGTTCGACATTGGGTTGTTAATGTCATCTAGCCTGATGTTGGTGTACTTAGCTTCTAAGTAGATATTGAATACTGCATCACCGACTTTAGTTCGTGTACCTTGCAGTAATACTAAGTCAACCATTTGCATCTCTACACCGCCGTAAGTTGAGCCACCAAATGCTTGAAATACTGTGTAGTGAGTATCATTCCATGGGTGCAACCCATATACGTTAACTGACGCCATGTGGGCATCATCGCCACCGAGCATAGATTTTACGTCACCACCAGAAATATTCATCGACTCCAAGGCAAACGAGTTACCACTGCCTAATGAATAGCCATCAAGCTGTGAAGGAGCCATACCCGCATTTAAATCTCCGGCAATCTTGTTGGTATCGAAGTCAATGTAGGTGTAGTTGACCGATGGGAAAAAGGTGGTTTTGTCATTGGTTGCGGTAAGTGGCAACATGTAACCAGCGGTATATAAATTCATAGCGTCAGTGACATTAACATCAAGGTAAACACCACCAAAGCGCTCATCAAAGTTAGCAAGGCGGAATCTGAAGTCCTCAGATTGAGTGAAGTACTCACCAATCATAATGGTTTGAGTCTGATACTCGCCATCACCATATAGGTTGTTAAAACCACCACCTGCGACTAACTTAATTTCGCCATTGTGGTCTGTAGCAATACCACCGCGCCAAGATGTGTTACGTGGGTCAGCATCATGGACTTGCGTGTCTTCTGCAAATACAGCAGTTGAAGCTGAAAGTGAAAGTGCTGCGATTAAGCCAAGTGCCGTAAGTGATTTAGAAGTGTTCATCATATTACCTTTTAAGTTAGGTTGTGTTGTTAAGTTGGGAGTATTATCGATTTAAAATTCAACTTGGTTAATAGCTCAAACCAACTGGCTGCGAGTTAGAATTCGACTTACGATTTATTGGGAATACTGATTTATAAAAAAATAAGTCAAATCTACTGATTAATAATGAAATTTGTTTTAGCTAGTAATTTTTGTTATTGATTGTGACGAATGGCCATGGCGACTGTTGTTCGTCTTTTTAAGAGGTCTGAAACTAGTTGTACGATGAGCTATTAATTAAGGGGAAAAAAACGTCTAGCCAAGCTATTAACAGTGCGTCCACAATCTTTTTACTGTTATAGGTGCTCGCAACTAAGTTAGAAAGAGTGTTGTTAAGTGAGAGGGCTGCTATGAACTCGCTAGCTGAGCATTTGCTGAGAGGTGTGCGAACTTCGAAAAAAGGGTGAGGTTTCACGAAGTGGAACTCTTCGAACGAGAGGTATGGATACCGAACTGGCCTTTAAACATGGACGTTGTTTGATTTCGCAGAGCCTATAGGGATACTTCTTATGAGCTCAAAAGCCACGGCCTGTCGCAAAGACTCATAGCTCATGCTCTGCACTCCAATATTGGTTAAGGTTAACTAAGATGTTTCTGTCCAAAGGGCAGGCGTTAGATAACAATGAAGTATGACTTCAAATAACACGATTCAATACACATTCACTACCGACCAAAAACAAAAAAAGCCCAGAGGTTTAATCTGGGCTTTCATCTGTCGAGTGAATCGAACCTATACCTAATGAATGTAGCTCTGTCCTGCATAGATAATAAAGTGACGCAGTGCTAACACCCCTGTCAAGCCGCTGCAGGCCACCATGACCATAGCGCCTTTGGTATGGCGCACTGAACCTGGCATCAACATAGATAGCAGTGGAATACCAAAACCTATCCCCACTACGCCTATCCAGAATACTGCCGCCCACACACCTGTAGTCAACGATGCGAGTGCTAATGCCGCTGCGCCGCCTTTGAAGTAGAGTGCGCAAAACAGCATAAACAGGAACATGATTTCAGTCGCCATCACTGGTAGCTCAAGTCCGTGCATCTTACTCAGCTCTTTGTCATGGCTGTCTACTTTAAACATTAACAGCGCCACGATTGAGTTAGCTGCAGCACCCGCCGATAGGCCTGAAACTAAGAACAGCGCAGGCAGTACCGCAGTGTTCAGCATAGGGTAAGCGTTCATGGCTGAGATAAGGAAGCCCGTATAAGCGCCAACGCCGATTGCTAAGATAAACAGCAAGACCTCAATCGCCTTTCTAAATGGCATGAGCATCTGAACAACAGGTAGCAGGAAGCCAAGTTTCCACTTAGGCAGTTCATCACGTAGCACGATGAGTGCATAGGCGATACCCAGCGGAGAGTAGGCAAGCAGGGCTAACACACCGATGGCCATCACTGACTGGAAGTTGTAGTTAATCAGAATCAACCAGAAGTGGAACGGCTTAGTGAGATCGAAGACCAAACAGGCCAAACCTAAGCTTATCGCAATCGGACTGATGATTGCGGCCGCCTTTAGAATCGCGCTTTCCTGTGCGCCGCTTCCTTTAGCCGCTTTTTTATCTTCATCGCTGCGATACCAGCGCAGTCCGATGCCGATTAAGATACTGCCGGCAGATAGACCGGCCATAAATAGATAGATTGCGATGATCCAGTTCCAAGTGACCGGATCATATTGCGCCATATCGCCCCAGATATTGTTCATGATGGGATCCCCCCTCTCTTAGTCGGAATACGATAGAGTCTCGGTTTAGTACCAAGATGTGTTTTATCTTGGTAGCTAGGTTTAGTGTTGAGCACTTTGACCACTTCACTGCTCGGATCGTTTGCATCACCAAAGATCAAGGCATCGGTTGGACAAGCTGTCACACAAGCTGGTAACTCACCCTTGGCAAGGCGGGTCTCCTTACAGAAGTTGCACTTGTCGGCAACCTTAGTCTCAGGGTTCATAAAGCGAACCTTGTAAGGACACGCCGCTACACAGTACATACAACCAACGCACTTCTCAGCCTTGATAGACACTAGACCATCTTCACCGACGTAGGCCGCACCTGTTGGGCAAACCTTAACGCAAGGGGCATCTTCACACTGCTGGCAAGAGACACGGTTATATTTAAAGTGCAGGTTAGGGGCATCACCAAACGGGCCCTCTACTCGAACTTGCAGTCTGGTCACCTCATCTGGGGTGCCATTTTCACTGCGACAAGCTATGTTGCAAGCTTGGCAGCCGATACATTTATTTTCGTCATGTATCATTATGAGTCGCTTAGACATAATTTAACTCCTACTAAATCTTCGCAAGCTTGACGCCAGTGGTGTGAATATTCATGCCGCAAACAGGCGCAGTCTTATGTGGTAGCAAGTTGCCACAATGCACCCCTTTACCTGTTGCACGCACCAGCTCCTTGTTCTTAGAACCAAAGCCCATGTAAGCAAATACGGTATCTTGACGTATGCCGGGAGTAACTAAGGCCGTGCCCTCTTCGCTGCCGACACTGCTTGAAAGACGAATAGCATCACCTGAACTGATCCCGAGCTTTCCAGCCGTAACAGGGTGAACCCACACTGCGTTATCGGACATCAAGTTAGCCAACATAGGGATATTGTGAGTGGCGCCATTGGTATGAATCGCCACCTTGCCCTGAATAAAGTAGAGCTCATCGGCTTGCTTAAGTGACACATCTCGGTACTTGATCACACCGCGGCCTGCAGCCATTCCCTCAACTTTTTTAGAGGTCAGCTCAATCTTGCCACTTGGAGTTTTAAACTTAAGTTGGCTGCCATAGGTGCCATCGGCGTCAACTGGCTTAGCCTTGCTATAGGTTTGAGTAAAAGTGCTCACCATCTCAGGCTCTCTGAGCATTAATGGCTTGCCGTAGCTGACATAGCCCTTCTCTTTAATGCGCCTAAGCTCTGTGGTGTCACGGTTAACTTGCAGCATCTGCAAGGTTTCCATGCTAGACCAAGGGAAGAACTGACCTAGCCCCATCTCCTCACCGAGCTCTTTGAATATCTGCCAGCTTGGTTTGGTTTGACCTATGGTCTCAACCACACGTTGACGTACATAGTAGGCTGGGTTTTTACCCGACTTATCCGCTATCTCTTCATCACGCTCAAGGTAAGTCGACTCAGGCAAGATGATGTCAGCGTAGGCTGCGGTTTCGCTGATATAGACATCACAGCTGACCACAAAATCGAGCTTTTTCAGTGTTTCAACGACACGCGCTCTATCTGTCATGGTCTGCATTGGGTTAGTACGGCTCATCACCCAAGCTTTCAGCTGGTAAGGTGTAGCCTCTAGCGTTGCATCTAGAATGGTTTGATAAATTCCGCCCGATGACCACATCATGGCGTACTGCTCATCGACCTGATCGATACGTTTGGCCGTAGGCTTAGGTAGCCCCTCGACCCCAGGCTTACCCAGTGCCGGAGCGACGGTTTCACCCGCAAACTTATTGTAGGTTTTGGCTTTCTTGCCAAGGTATAAACCACCTTTACGCTCGATGTTGCCGATTAAGACGTTAGCGGCAAACAGGGCGCGGCGCATATCGAACTCTTCAGGGGTAAAGGTTGCGCGGTGGCCAAAGTCGACCACGGCATGAGGCGCGTGGGATGCGTACTCATAGGCGATACGGCGAATATCAGCGGCGAGCACATCACTGATCCCAGCCGCCCACTCTGGTGTATAGGCTTTTACCTCGTTAGCAAACTCATCGAAGCCTTCAACATATTGTTCGATAAATGCCTTGTCATACAGGTCATCTTCAATCAATACATGACAAAGGGCTAAGGCAACGGCGACATCGGTGCCGGGCTTAATAGCAAACCACTCATCGGCCTTATCGGCCACAATCGAGAAACGTGGCTCAAAGACCACCAGCTTAGTGCCTTTCTCCATCTGCGCGTCCATCATGGCGCGCGTCTCGGACATATTGATCCCCTCATAGAGGTTATGACCGAAATTGATAATGTATTTAGAATTACCCATGTCGCGCTTCACTTTAGTGCCAAACATCGCTTTGGCTGCGACAACATAGGCGCCGGGACAAGTAGAGGCATGGGTAAAGGCGTTAGGTGAGCCAAAGGCTTTACCTAAGTGAAACAGGTGACCCGATAGTGAGCCTGACTTTGATGAGAAGGCAACAGCTTCAGCGCCATGTTCGCGCTTAATCTTATTGAGCTGATTCGCGATGGTCTTGTAGGCTTCATCCCAGCTAATCTCAGCCCATTTGCCTTCGCCGCGCTCACCGACTCGTTTTAGTGGATTAACGATACGCTGAGGATCATAGAGTAAGCTGTGACCCGCGCCGCCTCGAGCGCAGACTTTGCCACCAAAAGATTTCGCTTCTTTATTACCTGTGATGTAAACGTTTTTGCCGTTAACGACCCGCGCCGAGATTGGGCAACGCGTCGAGCACATTTCACAGATACTCGCGACCTCTTTACCGACCGCTTTAAGTGGTGCATTTTCCAGTGCAGCTAACGTTCCTGGCAGCATGGTTGCGAGTGCACAACTTGCGCCCCCGGCTCCCGCTCCCTTAATAAAATTACGCCTATCAAGCTTAATCATTGTTTCCTCCTCACCTGCAGTGCAGATGAACGCTCACTAATTATGGTTTTCGTTGCCCAGCTCTTCAGCGGGCTTATGAGCATTGTTATCCCATAAGAAATGTGAGGGTATTGTGGTAAACCACATAGGCAAACTGAGTGTGATCTTACGCAGGGATATTTAAATAACTTGCTGAAAAATTGTGATGCAACTGAGGTGAAGTTCACCAAACGGCATAACCGCGCTCTCATCAAGGGAGAGGGAACTCGATGGCATAAGAGAGGCCCTGTTGTAGCGAACCCACCTACCGAAGTAGGTGGTTTAGTGCTGACTAAGGTGTAAGGAGAGATACCAAGATAGATACGAGCCTTTACCTAGCACTTATCTCGATTTTCTAAACAGGAATAGTGATACTCACCACGCAACCTCTAGACCAAGTGGTTAGCGGGCTGGTATTGCAATTTGAGATGCTAAGCTTACCATCATGTTGCGTCACAACATCACGGCAGATAGCTAAGCCAAGCCCTAAGCCTTGCTCTTTAGTGGTGTAGAAAGAGGCCATCAGCTCACTGGCATCCCCTTTAAGCCCTGGGCCATTATCGATAACCGAAAATGATAACTGGTTAGGGTTAAAGTTTAGTTGCACAGCGATCAACTTCTGTTCGCTATCAGGGGAGGTAGCCATATCACTCATGGCATCTAAACTGTTTTTTAACAGGTTCACCAATACCTGACTCATGCCCACTTCATCACCCATTATCTGATAGGGCTCACCACTTGTTTGCAGTGACAGGTGGATCCCTTGCTGGGTAAACTCACGCTTAAACAGCACCAAGGCATTGTTAACCACATGAGTCATATCTAGCGGCTCTTTGGCACTAGTGCGCCGCTTTAACAAGCCTCGAATACGGTGTACAACAGCTCCAGCACGTACAGACTGAGCGTTAACCTTGGCCAACAGTTCATACATCTCTGACTCGCCTTTACCTTGATGGTTTAGGCTCATCATGCCGCCTTCGCTGTATTGAGTAATGGCAGCTATGGGTTGATTTAGCTCATGGGCTAAACCTGAACCAATCTCCCCTAAAATGGCAGCACTTTGCATGCGCTCGACTTGCAGCGCCTTATCTTTTAACTGGCGCTCAGTTTCAAGCAGGTACTCACTTTTCTCCCTGAACTTATACTCAAGCCAAAGGTGATAGATGGTCGACACCAGAAACAGTAAAAGCAGTGCTATGCCCCACTCTTTGTTGCGCTCCATCCATTTGAGCATAGTGTGATGCAATGGCGGTGGCGGCATCTTGAGTTGTAGCTCTTTAAATAGTTTGATGACCTTTAGCTGACTGATAGGTGCTGTCCAGCCTAAGGTTTTCGCCGTTTTCGCGGCGATATGATCGGCTGGTAGATCATAGAGTGCTTGCGCAATTTGTTGCGTCATTGCAGGAGACACTGAGTCTGCAGCGGCAAAAGACCAATTGGGATACAGCTGGGTACTCACCAAGCAGTCATAACCTTTGGGCTGTGTCGGGTGTATCACCCTAAAGTCATCAGCACTCACTAAGCCATCGCTAATCATCTCCTCTAATGTACAAAAAGGGGTAATAGCCGCATCGACAGTGCCATCCCGCACTTGATAGACCAAAGGCTCGAGAGGAAAACCTAGAAAGCGAATCGAGTGGAAGAAGTTCTCTGGGGTATAGCCCATGCGATGGAACAGACCAATAGCCGCTTGATAGCCTCCCAATGCCTGAGGATCGCTAGCCACGAGTTGCTTACCTTCAAGATCTTGCAACGTGTAGAGCTCACTATCGGCTCTGACTATGATTGTGGAGCCGATAGCAAAGGTCGCCCCGTTATGCAGATCGCTCTTCATGGTTGCCAGCCAAGACAGCGGGAAATTAGTGCTCAGGTTTAGATATTGACCGGGGTTAGTCACAATAAATTGAATTTCATGATTAAGCAGCTGATGACTCATCTCATCAAAGTCGACTGGCACCACCTCAAACTGGGTTCCCGGCACATTCTGCTCTAGATATTCCATCATAGGTTGCCACCGCAGCTTGCCTTTTTGCACACCATGATTGGCTAACACACCCACTCGAAACGTCTGCACAGCTTCTACATGAGGAGTCGCTAACGGCTCATGTTGAGCAGAGGCAGGAGATAGCATAAAGGCAAGTAAAACAAGCAAAACACGGATCAGCAATTGCATCGATAAACCCAGCAAGAATAAGTAACTCAGTGACTGCCTAAGATTAAACTAATATAAGCGATATTGTTGTGAAACAAGACAGGTTCAAAAATAAAAGAGCGAGCAAATCCGTGATCTGCCTCTAAAGTGAAGCGAGTGAAATTGTGTCTGCCACAACATAAGATTACTCTAATGTGAGTGAACAACATTGAGAGTACTATGCCTGAGCAAGCTTCCCCAGTCCTGCCACTGTATCTTGTCGACGATGATGCGGCGATCCTCGACTCACTGAGCTTTATGCTTAAGCAGTTTAACTATCAGGTCAGCACATTTAGCAGCGGCACTCAATTTTTAGCTGAGATCTCACTCGAGCAGGCAGGCTGCGTGATCTTAGATAGCAGGATGCCAGAGATCACCGGACAAGAGGTGCAAAACCGCTTACTCAAAGCCGATAGCCCACTTGGTATTATCTTTCTCACAGGTCACGGAGATATGCCTATGGCTGTCGATGCGTTTCGTAAAGGCGCCTGTGACTTTTTCCAAAAACCAGTTTCAGGCACTGAGTTAGCCGATGCCATCGAGAAGGCATTAATCTATAGCCAGCGGACCTTTGAGGAGCAGTCTCTAAAACGTAAGCTTGGCACCCTCTCCCCAAGAGAACATCAAGTGCTGCACTTACTGACGGAAGGTAAAACCAACAAGCAGATCTCTGAAGCGCTATTTCTCTCTCTACGCACCATAGAGGTTCATCGCGCCAAAGTGATGAAGAAGCTTGAAGTGCACAACATTGCCGAGCTAGTTAGTGCAACTCGGCAATAATCACTGAAAAACCCGCCCTTCACTCCCTACATACTAGTAAGCTAGCTTTGGTATTCAGGGTAGTCGATATAGCCAGCTGCGCCGCCACCAAACAGTGGGCCCTTATCAAAATTCGCCAACGGCAGTTGGTTACTTAGACGGTAAGGTAAGTCAGGGTTAGCAATAAAGGCACGCCCAAACGCGACAAGGTCAGCATAACCCTGAGCTAAGATCGCATCGGCACGCTGAACATCATAACGCCCTGCTACGATAATAGTGCCACTAAACACCTCTCTGAGCTCAACGCGAAATGATTCTGGGATCTGCGGCGCATCGTCCCAATCCGCTTCAGAGAGATGCACATAACCGATATTCATCTCGCCTAATTGCTTGGCAGCTAACAATATCGTCTCAACAATTTCTGGGCAGGCCATATCTTTAAAGGTGACAAAAGGCGCTAACCTGACACCCACTTTTTCAGCGCCAATCTCAGCACTGACAGCTTTAACGATTTCGATTAAAAAACGAATACGCTTCTCGGGCGTGCCGCCATATTCATCAGCTCTATGGTTAGAGTTAGTCCGTAAAAACTGATCGATTAAGTAACCATTACCACCATGGATCTCCACCCCATCAAAGCCCGCATCGATGGCATTTTTTGCCCCTTGAGCAAAGTCATTGATCACACGGTCTATATCCTCTTGATTCATCGCTCTTGGCGTTGGGCAATCTATCATCCGCCCCTCGGGATAGCGCTCATCGACCACCCAGACTTGGGTATCCGTCGGCTTAATTGGCGACGGGGCCATAGGAGCTTGTCCCTGCTGAAACACCGGATGGGATACCCGTCCTACATGCCAAAGCTGATTAAAAATGGTGCCACCAGCTTGATGCACAGCCGATGTGACCTTTTTCCAGCCCGCTACCTGCTCAGGCGTATAGACTCCTGGGGTAAATGAATAACCTTGGCTATCATCTGAGATCTGCGTCGCCTCGGTGATGATTAACCCCGTTGAGGCCCGCTGTGCATAATACTCGGCCATCATCTCATTGGGCGTATTGCCTGGCTGAGTCGTTCTCGAACGGGTCATAGGTGCCATCACCATACGGTTACTCAATGACAGATGTGATTTTTTATATGGGGTAAAAAGACTCATAATAGCTCCTGGTGATGATTAAAAGTGTCGAATGCTTGTTGGCTGTTTTCATGCTGGGTTTGTAGCTCAAACACAAGCTCGCCGATCTTGACGAATACCTGCACTATCTTGCTATCGGGTACTTGGAAAATGTTGTACTTCAATCTGTGCTCTTGCAGCTTCGCGGTTAACTCAGTCAGGTTCATATTGATCTCAAACGCGATATGACCCAGTCGACAGGCCTGCTCCTCTGATTCGATAATGTGTATTAAGGCTTTATCGCCTTGGTATAACCATTGACCTTTAAAAGGAAAGTTAGGCCTGCTGCCTATCTCTAGCCCTAACACACCCACAAGCAATTTAGCGGCATCACTGTCCGTCGACGCTAATAGATTGAGATGATTAAAAGTGATCGCCATTGGGGTAATTCCTATCGTTCCAAAACATGAGCTCAGTCTACTCCCGTTAACAAATTTTGATAATTGAGCTATTATTGGAATCATTTTCAAAAAATATTTGATATGTATCACCTCAAAGATCTCCACCTCGCCATCAGGATCGCTGACCTTCAAAGTGTTTCGGCCGCCGGACGTGAGCTTGCTATGACACCAGCTGCCGCCAGCGCCGCGCTACAAAGGCTGGAGAAGCAGATTGACTGCCAACTATTTTCCCGCTCCACACGCAGCATGAAACTCACCCAGGAGGGGCAAGTCTTTATCGAGACAGGTCGAAAGGCGCTGCAACTCCTCGATGGTGCGAGTAATGCGCTGGCCGATAATCGTGGTGAGCTTAAAGGGGAGATACGTATTGCCTTACCCTCAGATTTAGGACGTAACCTCATTCGCGGCTGGTTAGATGAATTTGCCAGTCAGGCAAACGATTTAACCCTCAACCTTTTCTTCGGCGATCAAATATCCGATCTCATCAATCAGAACCTGCATCTGGCACTGAGATATGGGCAGTTAGAGGACTCAAACCTTAAGCGTCGCCAGCTGGCCATGACTCACAGAGTAGCCATCGCCTCTCCCGATTATCTCGCTCAAAATGGCACGCCTAAGCACCCGAATGAGCTCAGTCAGCATAAAATATTACTGCTTAATCGAGGCGGAGAGCCTTGGAATCGCTGGCGCTTTAGCCATAAAGGCGAGAGTTACGAAACACATGTTAAGGGCAATAAGATCAGCAATGATGGCGCCGTCATTCATGAATGGGCATTAGCCGGTCAAGGCATTGCCTATAAGAGTTGGTTGGATGTCGCAGCCGATGTGCACCAAGGCAAGTTGGTACTACTTTTTCCTGATCAACTGGCGGAGAAAATTCCGCTACAACTGGTCTATCTACAAACCGACTACCCGGCGCTAAAAACGAGGAAAACCATAGACTTTATTATTGAGCGCATTGAAGCATTTTCAACAGCCTTCCCCTTAATCACTAAGTAATCTGGCGTTCCCCCAGTAAAAACAGCCCGATATCCATCTCCCCTGCGACAGCTTGTCGCAGTTTGCACCTTAACCTTTGTCAGCCATTATCATGACTGACACAATCCGTTGCGAATCAAGGTGTTTACATAAAAGCACAAACTAACAATAGTCACATAACACGAAGATAAATACTTATGACGTTGCGCTTATCGGTTATCTCAGCCTCTGTTTTACTCGCCCTTACCACTCACTCTATCGCCTTCGCCGACGATTCCGCCTTTGAAGTGATTGAGGTTACTGGTCATCACGAAGGCAGCTATAGCTCAGTATCGACTGACTCATCGACACCTCAAGTCGATATCAGTGGCTTACTAGAGCAGCTGCCAGGCGCCGCTGTTAATGGTAATGGTCCATTAACAGGTATCGCCCAATACCGAGGTCTATATGGCGATAGAGTCAACACCCAAGTTAATGGTGTGACACTTGCCAGTGCTGGCCCTAACGCCATGGATACACCACTTAGCTATGCCAGCTTAGTGAATAGTGAGCGCCTAGAGATGACTCGTGGCATAGCACCAGTATCCGCAGGCACAGACACCATAGGTGGCAGTGTTAAAGTGATAGAGTCTCAAGCCAGTTTCGATGAGATTAGCGGAAAAGTGGCAGCGCAATATCAGGATAACGGCCAACGAAGTCATCTTGGTGCTAAAACCAATATCGCCAATCAGGACCACGCACTCCTTGTTTATGGCGACCTGCTCAAAGGCAGCGAAAACACCACTTCGGGTAGCGGCAACGAGATAGCCCCCACCACGTACGACAAAAATATCTTTGGCGGGCAATACCGCTTTAACTTAGGCGATTCAGGTAATGAATCAATCGCTATCGGCTACCAACACCTTGAAACAACAGAAGCTGGCACGCCAGCCCTACCTATGGATATCGACTTTATTCGTAGCGATAGAGTCAAACTTGAGGGTATTCATGCACTTTCAAGCTGGGAGCTAAACTGGCACCTCGCCTACAGCGATGCCAAGCATGGCATGGATAACTTTAGCCAACGTATGAAGATGCCTAGCATGAATGCAAGGTATAACAATGCCGATAGCGCTAGTTTCGACGGTGCTATCTCTGTCGGTAAAGATACTTGGTTATTTGGTATCGACAGCCAACTAAGCCAGCACAACTCTGTGATCTCCGATCCCACCATGGCGATGTTCAATGTCGACAACTTCAATGATGTTCAAGACGATACCTACAGTGCTTTTGCTCAATGGCAGCAAGATATAAACCAGTGGAACTGGCAGTTGGGGGCACGCGTTAAGCATTATATGACTGATGCGGGTGAGGTCTCTCACTCGATGGCAGAGATGATGCCCGCCATTAAGATGTTGATGACCCAGTTTAACAATGCTGACCGCACTCAGTCACAAACAGGTGTGGATCTGGTGCTTAACGGCCGCTATCAGGTGAACAGCGAGCTAAGTTGGATCTTCGGGCTTGCGCGCAAGCAGGCAAGTGCTAGCTACCAGCAGAGATACCTTTGGGTACCTATGCAGTCAACTGGAGGGCTTGCCGATGGTCGCACTTATGTCGGCCAGATGGATCTTGAACTCGAAACCGCTTATCAACTGGAGCTGGGCGCTGACTTTAGTAGTGACAAATTAACCATAAGCCCTCGGGTGTTTCTCCACCGTATCGATGATTATATTCAAGGAGTACCCGCCACTGATCCCGCCGTTAAAATGGCAGCTATGATGATGGGCGATGACAATCCGATGCAGTTTGCCAATGTCGATGCAGAGCTCTTTGGTATGGACCTAGCAGCCGCCTATCAGTTAAATGACAGCTGGAGCTTAGATATGAATGCCAGCTATGTCAGTGGTGAGCGTCGTGATATCGAAGACAACCTTTATCGCATCTCGCCACCTAAAGTTATTCTTGGCGTTAATTATAAAAGCAACAACTGGTTAGCTAGAGTTGAAGGCCTTGGTGTCAGTGCACAGGATAAGGTCTCTAAGACTCAGTTTGAGCAGAGAACGGCTGGCTATGGCTTGATGAATATCTCTGTTGCTTATGATGCTGATAGCTGGATGCTTAAGGCTGGGGTTAACAATCTGTTTGATACTGAATATGAAGATCACTTAGCGGGATATAACCGAGTAATGGGAGGAGATTTATCGCCAGGTGAACGCATGCCCGGTACTGGAATGAACGCTTGGTTATCTGGAGAGTACAGATTTTAATAACGCGCCGTTTAAGCCTTCCAGCTAGATTGATAGCCAAGGTAGAAGTATTTTAACTTTAGGGATCACCACTGCACTTCCCTCCCCGAGCCGACTCCGATTTTCAACTTCGAGTCCTCGGGGATTTTTTTATACTCGCTATATCAAAAGCACAGAGTTAAGAGAGCTCAACTTTTCTCCCGCTTACGGATCAACATCTCTTTATCGGCTCTGTCGAGAATAGAGAGAAAATCTTGCTGCAATTTAACTTTCACATGCCCTATTGAAACTGCATACTCAGGTAGAGCGGCGTCTCTGGAGGCGATCCCTTGAGTAATACGCTGTTCAATCTTGTTCAGATCATCTTCTTGCTCCATCACGACTAAAGCAACAAACTCATCGCCCCCCATACGGCCGATCACATCTGAATGCCTTACACACTCCTCTATGGTATTCGCTAAGTGTATCAAAACAGTATCACCGATATTATGCCCATAGAGATCATTGACTGACTTGAAGTCATCAACGTCAATATAAAGTAACCCCAATAGCCCGCCTGTACGCTTAGCTAACTTGACTCTTTGCTCTGCTAATACGGTAAAACCACGTCGGTTATTGATGCCACACAAAGGGTCAGTAATCGCCAACTTCTGCATCTGCTCATAAAGCCCCAACATAGCGAGGTCAGCTTCAAGAATATCCTTCAGGTGACGAATGAGCTCTAGATAATCCTCTTGATAGTCTGTCTGCTTATAATCCATCACACAAAAGGTGCCAAAGGCGGTACCATTAGGCCAAAAGACAGGAACTCCAAGGTAGGAGGTAAAGCCGTCATTGTGCACTTCAGGATTGCTATCCCAGCAAGGATCGATAGGGGCATTAGCCACATACAGCTCTTCACCCGTTTCAACGATCTTTCGGCAGAATATATTCACATCGGGCTCAATCACTACACCCGCGGGATAGGGGTTGGAATCTTGCTCACTGGCAATGGTGACCTGAAACCCATCAGGTGTATGTTGTACAAGAAATCCTGCAGGCGCATCGAAAAGTTTTGCCAATAAGTTTACTGTTTTCTGCCACTTATCAATAGAGATAAGGTCGTTGGGGTTGTCGAGTAAAAACTTATCGGTTTCAAATACAGAACTGTGAGTCATCTTATGTGGCCCTCTATCTTCAATATAAGCAAACTACAGTGAAATATCCCTTAATCATAGAAGAGAACGACTGATTTACTTATGTTGATTTGGCTGAAACAGGTTTCTTGAGCAATTTTCGCTGCAATGTCCGCCTATGCATGCCTAATTGTCTGGCAGTTGCCGATACATTGCCTTTGTTCGCATTAAGTACTTGCTGGATATGCTCCCACTCGAGTCGTTTAGGGTTTAACGGCTCCTCATCAACTTGCGCAACCACAGATTCTTCAGCTTGAGCATTCAACGCATTGAGCAATGTTTGTGTATCGACGGGTTTTGACAAATAGTTATCTGCGCCAAGACGTATTGCCTCAACGGCAGTCGCAATACTCGCATAGCCTGTGAGCAACACCATCAGTACCTTAGGCAGGTGCTGCCTTAAAGGTTCAATCAGTGCCAAACCATTATCTTCTGCAAGCTTCATATCGAGCAGGATATGACTTGGCTGAAACTGACGGGCCAGCAACAAACCTTGCGTCGCATCATGGGCAAGCTGACACTCAAACCCATGGCGCGTTAAGCGCCTTGCCAATATGCCAGCAAAGGCCAGATCATCCTCGATGATCAATAATCTATTGTTTTCTGTCACATGCTCTCCACAAGATTACTATTGAATACAGCACTTAACTAATGCTCTATAACTGGCAAGATAACTTCAGCAACAGCGCCACCTTCACTATGGCTTCCTAGCATTAAGGTACCACCTAACCGTTCAAAACTTGCATGACTTAGCATCAATGCCATCCCCATACCCGTTGGGCTGTCGACTAACTTATGCCCGAGTTGAGACAATAGGTGCTTAGGTATGCCGACGCCATAATCCCGTACTCTAATGCGCAGATTCAACTGCTCAGGCTCTAAATCAATCTCGACTCTGACACGCTTTTCGTCAGTTTTATCTTCACTGGCGCGGGCTGCATTTTCAATCAGCGAGAGCAGTGCTGGCAGCAGGCTGGTATCGGTCAGCACTGGGCTTTGTTTCACTTCAGAATCGACCACTAACTTTAGTTTAAGCTGTGGCATCAATAACGTCACTTGCTGCCTTAGCATAGCAATCAAGTTACTCGCCTCAACCTCAACCTGTTTTTGCTCACGGATAGACTCGGTAGCAAACCTAAGCTCTGTCAGCGTTTGTTCACAACGACAAAGCGCCACTTCCATCTCCTTAACGGAGGGCGAGTCAGGCTCGAGCTCTTCGGCGACTTCATCCACCAGCAGGCGCAAGCTCGATAGAGGGGTTGCGAGTTGATGAGCCATCTGCGCGGATGCCGTGCCTAATGCTAACAGCTTCTCCTGCCTAAGCTGAGCTTCTCTCATGTAGGCGAGCTCTGAGTCTTGCCGGCGCATACGCTTAGCGATAAAGGCCACACTGGTGGTTAATACCAGTGATGAGATAACAAAATTAAACCACATCCCTAAGTAGTGGGAGCTCATATCCATACCGTGATGTTGCATCTGATTATCAGGCACAGAGTAGAGCATCAAACTATAGGCTAATGTCGAAATCAGGGTCAGTGTCCAAGGTGCCCAGCGAGGGAGTGTTATCGCCGCAATCGCAATAGGCAGCAACAAGAGCGAGATAAAGGCGTTTGTCGCACCACCTGAGAAATAGAGCCAAGTGATCCAAAAAGCGGTATCTAGCAGTAACGCAATAAACAGCCCAGAGTCTTTCGCCATCAAGGGCTGACGGATCACAAAGGTCAGCGTCAGATAGGCCGCCTCTAGTAATAGCGCGTAATTGAGTACCGGGCTATGGATAGATAAACCGAAGGTCTCAGCGGCAAAGAAGGTCAAACCTAACTTAAGTACTAACCCAAATATTCTTAAAAAAGCCAACTGATCGGAGGCTTTTAAACTCGGCACTAATTTATGCGGCATAATTATTCTATTCTCAAACCAATTTTTGCAAGCGCGTTTGGAGACTCACGCAAAGCAGCCAAAGCCCCCTCACGGAATAATACCTCAGATTGAATGCCAAGCTTAGCGAGCCTGTCACAGATTAAGGTACAATCTTTAGGGCGTTTAGCACTGTCCATTGGCTCTGAGATAGGCTTTAGGTGCTGTGTGCTCAGCTCGAAAAGCTCGCCCAACCTGAGCAACATCTGATACTTGCTCATGGTCTCTGTGCCACTGAAATGATAGATCCCCGACAGCTCACTATTATTCAGTTTTAACGCCAGCATCTGCTCAATAGCCTGAGCAATATCCATGGTCGATGTGGGGCTTCGAACCGCCCAATGGTCAATCTCTTGAGTCTGCTTATCCATTAACTGATTAAGCAGAACTAAAATAGCGGACTCAGAGACCTGTTCAACACGGCCATAGAGAATAGGTAATCTAAGCACAGCAAACTCGTTAGATACCTCTAACAACGCCTGCTCACCTTGCCACTTTGACTCACCATAAAAGTTCACAGGGTTTGGTTTATCTGACTCGCTGTAGTTAGGTGCTGTACCATCAAAGACATAATCGGTGGAGATATAGATAACCCAAGTGCCATGCCTTTTGGCTGACTCGGCGAGCGCCTTGGTCGCACTGACATTGAGGGCTAATGCGGCGCTTGGATCTTGCTCCGAGACATCGGGACGGCGCTCGGCGGCGCAGTGCACGATCACATCGGGTTTATGCAGTGCAATAAATTGCGCTATCTCATCGACATGGGTCAAGTCTAACTTGTATATACCCGTTTGAGCACGACTAAAGCCTGTGGCAATCACTTGATGCTCAGTCTCCTTCTCAAGCTGAGCTTTCACAGCCCTGCCGAGTAATCCTGTCGCACCCGTTATCATTATTTTCGCCATTTTGCTCTCCAAGCTGCTATCACTATTTTGTACATGACTTTCTGTACATGACGGTCTATACGTGCCTGTCTGTACATATCTGTCTGCACATGCCTGCCAAACTCACTGAATATCGAGTTTATTTAATAAAGATGGGTAGCCCCAACCGTTCTCACCCGGTACCACTTGCTCACCCGTTAAAAACTCATACAGGGTTGGTGCTAACGAACCGTTCTCTTCAATCTTGAGCGTATTGGCATTAGGCCCTATTGGCGTGCCCCAAAAACCGATGAACGCATCTTTCTCAGAAAAACTCTCTCCGGCATGGCGACCCGGAACCTTAGTGTTAAAGCCGATCCCCGCTTTAGGGAACAGATTGATGGTTCCCGCACGCGGTTCATCATACAAGCTCGCTATCTGGCTCACCGAATCAGGGCGAGGAGTATAGCGCGTTAAGTCTCGCCACTGCGCCACATTGCACCAGGAGCTCACATCATCTACCTTCGCTTGAGTCATGCATAGATTTTGCAGCTCAGTAAAATGTGCTATCTCAGCTTGAGAGGGAGAGTGCCTGTATGGATTTAGGCTGGTGATATCCAGTAACTTGGGTACACCGCCCTTAGTGCTTGAGTAAAACAGTTTATCTCCTCTGCGCTCCACCAGCTCATCGAGTCGCACACCATCACGATGGCCAATTAATCGCACCTGACAGCCCTCAGCGTGGCAAGCCCTTTGCCTAATCACCATATAATCTAACGACTCTGACAGGCTATTGGCGGTTTCAGTAACAATATCGACTGTATCGGATTGCATTGGCGCATTGATAGGTGTCCAGTTAATCAGGTCACTGTAGATCGGTTGTTGATCCCAGCCTGATTTAGCATTGAAAAAGTCCATCATCATGTTGCCACCAGCCGTCGAGGCCACCACGACATCGACCCCTTTGTTACTGGCATAATTGAGAGCATTGGTCATTTTTGGCCCCTCCCCCTCATCGGAAGAGATCTTCTTCACTAAAAGCGGGTAGCCAAGCTGCTTCGACAAGTTATCAAACACTTGCCTCTCAGGGTTAAGTGCGTAAAAAACTGGAGACAGTCCATGATCGCCAGCCATTCCCCAGAGAGTTTGATCGTAGATCCCTGCATCTTTATAAACCTGCTCAGTCTTATCTAACCAAAAATCGAGTCGATTCAACTCACCGGTGGGCATAATAATCTCGTCACTGAAAGGCCCTGTGAAATGTGCAAAATGATCCGACCAAGGGTTATAGATCAAGGTATGATCTGGCATGCCTTGGCCATCAAGCTTCGCCAGTTCTGAGATGGCTTGCTCAATCTTCCATTTTTTGGTTAATTTAGTGAAAATATCGACGAACGAGATACCTTGATAACCGCGAATATCATCGATAAGTTCAGATCTATCCTTCCTCAACTTTACTTCAACCTTAGCCCGCTCCTGCAACTCCCTGGTACAGCGCTTCTCACCATAATCTCGCTGCGCTTCACCTAAGCCTAAGTTGACGAGACCGTCGTAGCTTGTGTGTGCATTCCAATCATACTGGCCATTACAGTTGAGTGTGATCAGGTAATCGAGGCGATCAAACATGGTTCTCACCCCATGGCTGTCCATTAACCTGTCGAGTTGCAATGCATCATTGCCAAAAAAGTAGTAAGCGCGATCTTCACTGCGATCGACAAAGTGGAAGTTAGGGATCCCCGTTCCCCCCTCACCAGAGACTTTAGCCCCTGTTTTGATAATTGGCAGATTACGTACACTGATTGTTGGTGTAGAGGAGATACCAACTTGCGCTATAGAATTAGGGTTATCACGATATAAACGTTTAAAGAATGGCAGGTAATTGGGATCGCGATATGTCTCCTTAGCAAGCTGAGTCATAAACTTAACCTGCTGTTGGTGCTCTGGCTCTACGGTCACTTCAACCTGAGGTTTAAAATCAGCAGCTCTACTGTGCATCTGATAGGCGCGATGGATAAAGGGGTTAGACTGATCCACTAAGCCTTCAATTAAACTCTGCTGCAAGCCATCGACAGTCACCTGAACCGAGTAACGGCGTTGCTGTTGTGACTCTAGAAAACCGATCAAGGCATCGCTGTCAGCATCGAACGTATCCTGCATCCAGGCATTTAACGCTTGCTCTCGCTCAGTCTTGAAGACAAATTGACGGTAAGCCTTAAGGACATTTAAACGCACAAAGTCTATCAAGGTAATGGTCAGAGCCTGCGCCTTATTATTGACCTTGCCTTTATGTTCAGGCTTATTGTCTTCGATAATCGCCAGAACCGATGCCTTCATCTCTCCAGCATCCATACTACTCGCCGCCTTGGCTGTGAGCTCGATAATAATGGGCTGTATTTTGTCCACTAACTGCAGATCGGCAGCGCTTTGAGTGAGATAGGTATAGTTAGCGGGTACGGTATCCATATCCTGCCACATACCTATATCGACCAGTGCATCGTAAATCGTCACCATAGAGGCGATAAACTGGCGATCTGCCTTTATCCCTTGACTATGTGCCCCCTGATGCTTGGCAGAACCTGTCTCTTGCTCTGAAGGCTTCTCTTGAGCCGATCCAAAGTGATAAAGGCTATGCTCAAACTGCTTGAGCTGCGCTTCATCATAGATAGTCGCCAGATAGTGCTTAAACTCATCTGCGTCACTGAGTCCCGTATACCTGTCATAAAAACTATAGAGGAAATGCCCGAGTGGAATGGCGTAGGTTGGATCGCTGAGCTGAGCAATGACTCTGGTTTTAGTCTTACTATCCAAAGGTAAGGTCAAGATGTAAGCGTCGAGCGACATACCGCCGATAGTAAAAAGAGTAATATCCCTTGTCAGCTTAGTTGAATAGGTTAATGAGGAAACAATCTGCTGCTTCATTATCTCACTGGCATTAAATACTCCACCAATCACCGGCGTATCGCCAATATCAGCCCAAGCAGATGAGGTGAATAAGGAAGCAGACACAAGCGCCCACTTACTTAATTTACACCAATAAGAACTCGCAAACATATCCATATATCGCTCATAATCACAACCGTCAAAGAGATGCCAATAATTACATACTTTGCTAGTAACTAACATCTTGATTGTTTTCTGTTCTGCACCATAAATGATGCACTTTTATCTTCATTCGCTCGCAACTGTAAATCACGCTAAAATAGCGCCTATCGAATAAGTTAAATTGGGGGGATAATGACAAACAGCAAACCTAGTTTGGCGCTATTCGATTTTGATGGCACCATCACCCACGCTGATATGTTCTCAAAGTTTATCCGCCACTCAGCCAAAAAAAGACGCTTTATTTTATGGGGCAGCTTTATTCTTCCCTTTTTTATCGCTTTTAAAGCGGGTCTGTTTCCTGCTCGAGTATTGCGTCCTATGGTGGCTTATATTGCGTTTAAAGGACGCAATGCCCAGCAACTTGAGTCCTTAGGGGCTTATTATGCGAAGCACATTATTCCGCTTCATATCAGAGAGGTTGCCCTAAACAAGATACGCTGGCATATCGAACGTGGCGATCAAGTCGTGCTAGTTTCGGCGTCTTTAGATATCTATTTGAAATTTTGGTGTGATGCTATGGCGATCACCCTGATCTGCAGTGAGATGGAGATTATCAACGGCAAGTACTCAGGCCGTTATCTCGCAGGTGATTGCAGCGGCGATAGAAAAGCCAGTAAAGTTAAAGCCCGCTATCCCTTGCAGGATTACCACAAGATCTATGCCTACGGTGATACCCATGAAGATCTGTCAATGCTGGCCCTTGCTGACGAAGCCTATATGAACTGGCAACCTTTACGCTAATTTCCTTTTAACTCTCTAGCTTTACACTCTCTACCTTTACAGAGGTTAGGCTCAAAGTTAAACACCTCGCCTTGCTCATCTTCATACTCTGTGACGATTAATATTTTGCAAATTCATTGCTTTTGTTTACTCTGTGAACTCACCCATTACGTCTGGAACTTACACTAAATGATGCCCGCTGCATTACCCCTTGTCCTTGCTGGCCCCACACTTCGTCATTGCGATCAGGATAACTTCACCTTATGGTTCGTCAGCTCAAAAGCAATGAATGAGTTGACCTTAACCTTAGGTGAACACACCTTAGTCCTTGAGCCCGAACAGTGCCATCAAGTCCAGCTTGGAACTCATGCTTGGCAATATCTAGTACAAGTTAATCAAGACGCCCTGCTTCAAGCAGATGCAGTTATCGGCTACGAACTGCAAGATAGTCAACATGGCGCATTATTTAGCAATATCGAACAGCTACACTATCCAGAACGAACAAGACCTGAGTTTATCATTAAGCCTAAGGTCGAAAATATACTGCACGGCTCATGCCGTAATCCTCACCATCACAGTGGTGATGCTTTAGTTGCAGCCGATACTCGACTAAGCCAAGACCTTAGCATTGAAGCCAGACCTTCTCTGCTAATGATGAGTGGCGATCAAGTCTATGTTGATGATATTGCTGGGCCGATGATCTTTGCTATTGGAGAGGTGATTAAGCTCTTGGGCTTGCCTCAAGAGACATTTACCGATGCCTCACTCGCTGGCAGTGAGGCAATTAGCTATCATCCTGCCGCGCTCTACCAAAGACATAAAAACCTGCTTCCCAATACTCAATACCCAGCCACTGGCGCATTCAGGCGATGGTATATCAATCACCCAATATTCACCTCTTCAATGGCAGAGAACCATATTGTCACTCTGGGTGAGATTATTGCACTGTACCTGCTAACTTGGTCACCTGAACTTTGGGATCAAGTTGAGATCCCTAAAGACGTTGCAGGCTTGTCGGCAGCAAATAAAACCCGCTGGGAAAATCAGTGGGTACATCTGCTGGAGTTTAAAACAGGTCTTACTCAGGTTCGGCGTTTAATGGCCCATCTACCCACTTATATGATCTTCGATGATCACGATGTGACTGATGACTGGAACCTCACGGCAAAGTGGGAGGAAGCAGCCTATGGCCACGCCTTCTCAAAACGGATCATCGGTAATGCACTGATAGGTTATGCACTATTTCAGGGGTTAGGCAACGCGCCTAAGAAGTTTCAAGCAGAGATAACGCCACTGATCGACAGCTACTTTTCACAACCCGATGATGAGAAGCAAAACCAACTCATCGATGAGCTACTTAGGTTTGAGCATTGGCACTATACGCTTAACACCTCACCCAAATTGGTGGTACTTGATACACGTACCAACCGCTGGCGTAGTGAATCCGATCTGGCTAAACCTTCAGGGTTAATGGATTGGGAAGCCTTAATGGAATTTCAACAAGAATTAGTGGGGCAAGAGAATGTCATTATTGTTTCTGCCGCGCCTATGTTTGGTGTAAAGCTGATAGAAACAGTGCAGCGAACGGCCACTATGTTTGGCGGTTCATTACTGGTTGATGCTGAAAACTGGATGGCCCACCCCGGTACTGCCAATACCTTGCTGAGTATTTTTCAGCACAGAAAGACGCCTGAGCAATTTGTGATCTTGTCGGGGGATGTGCATTATTCATTTGCTTATGACGTGCGTATTCGCTTTAGAAGGGGCGGGCCCAAGATCTATCAGATCACCTGCAGTGGCATAAAAAACCAGTTTCCCGAAAAGCTACTACCTATCTTTGATAAGCTTAATGGCTGGCTCTACGGTCACTTCTCGCCCCTTAACTTTTTCACTAAGCGTAAACGTATGTTTATTCGAGGCCGTCGCCCAAATGGTGAGCGTAGCAAACGCTTAATGAACCAAAGCGGAATAGGCCTTGTACACTTAGCCGAAAACGGAGCACCAACTAAGATCGCCGTACTGCACAGCGATATGAGCGAAACCCATTTCGACCCACCAAGAAAAAAGTAGCGAGTTTGACACTGCTTTCCCAAAAAATTAGCCAGCCTTGGAATGAAGGCTGGTTACATTTTTGTTGATATAACCGTCATTGCGGCAGCGCTTTTAAGCCGGAATCAGACCTCCATGGATGAAGGAAAATGTCGAATGATGTCAGGAATATTATCAACCTAACGCCTGGCCAGCGGGGCATGTGTACTCTTTTTTGAGAAGATTCAGCTACACGCCGCCTGTTGATTTCATAAGAGTCGTCCCTATAGCCTCTGCGGCAGCGTCCATGCTGCCGAAGCTCTCAGCCGTATCTACACAGAGTTATTTGTCTCTTCGATTGTAGCTTTTGGTAACTCAGGGCAGAGTTTGTGAGCCATTATTGCCCCATAGTGAGATAAAGCTGACTTCAACGTTTCGCAGTCAATTCGCTAGTGTCTTTGCAAACCGCCGTGGATACCTCCATGTAGGCTCTGCTTAATCATCCTTGATTTAGAAGCTTGCACGCCACTCAGCTCACAGGCTGCTAGCCAGTTCATCGAAGCGTCAAACTCATTTATGCACCAAAACGTGTTTACGTCAGCAATTCGTCCAATGCAGCACTAACCGCTTTGCAATATTTTTCTCATCAGTCAGAAAGATCAGTGTTTGTGTTTTTATACAGTATTATTGGCTTTGTGCGGATAATCATCAAATTATGCGCAATCAGTTCGCAGTTTGCTATTGAGCGAAAGGAAAAGTAGATGTAGATTCAGTAAGATAAAAGTGTGCGACCTTAAAAAGTTGAGATAGCAGGCAAACAAAATGTGCTTGCGCGTTTACACCAAGAGTGTATTGGATACAATTTGAGTTTTGTTTGGTTATTCAATTGTTTTAAATAGGCTTTTATCAATGAGTTGAGCGCACGATTTCCCAAGAGGGCTTGGCAAAACGCGCAAGCCGTATATAAAAATGTTCTTGACCTGCGGTAGACGATTTTTAGCAAAAAAGAAGTGATATTTAAGTCTAGCCGAGGGAATAGATAGAGCCAAACGCGATGGAAGAAACGCCTAATTTATGATAGCTTGAAGGCACTTGCTAAGGCTCGTAAAGCGCAGCTTTTAAAGAGATCTGCAATTGACTTCAAGTAAAGAAGCGATGCTTCCCTCACGCCGCAGGGAGCATCAATTAAGCCCGAAGGGCATGGAATATAAACTCACGGATTGAGTAGCTTCAACCTCCTCTCTCCGAATTAAAGAACAAGCTGTTACACGAGACCTACGGCTCGTGAACTAGGTCGTTAGGCTCCTTATCAAGGATAGAGGTTTCATTGATAGATTTTATAAAGAAGATGCTCAACAAGAGTGAACGAAAGCCATCTTTTTGCTCTTCGTTTGTTGAACTTCCAGGATATGGAAAACCTTCAGTTGAAGACTTAAAACTTGAGGTAGTGCTGTTCGAAAAAAGAGTCAAGGATTATGCTTCCCACCAAGGTATTTCATTGCAAAATAGCAACTCTGAGAATAAAAATGTGTATGGATTACTTAATGAGCTGAAAGACTTGAACCCTTATGCAGATATAGATACTGAAAACCAGAAATGGCACAATCATATTGAAGAGTTACATGAACTTAGGAAGTTTAGAAATAAAATAATTCATATTGATCATACTGATTTGCCGTGTGTGGAAGATCTATACTTGAGATACAAAAGTGCAAACCAACTTCTAATTCCATTCAGACTTAATGGCGGTTGTACTGTATCAAACTTCAAGCCAATCAAATGGATTGGAGAAACCTTAGAAATTTTAATAAATGGTAGCATATATCATCTTGACTATGCTGACATAGATAATTTATCCATACAGCTACACCCTGCAAGTAGAGGTGCTGTCTACTATAAGTCAGGGAAGCAAGTGGTTGTAAAGATAACTGATTATGACTATACCAATCTGACAGTTTTCATTGAGGATTGTCCTAGTTTCCAAATAACGGAAGATGAAGCAGCTATATTAGATGACCTTATTCTCTCGGCTAAAGGTGAAAAAGTGTATGGTGCCTGATAAGGCATTTAAAATGAAACAAAAATGCTGTGTCAGTAGAATAGGGTAAATGTAATATGAATGATGTCACTTTAGCTATTGCTAGAAATATGTTCCACCTACAAATCCATGAAGCTGACGGGCAAAGATTTGAAGATCTTTTCTCCAAAATTATGGGTTACAAACATCGTGGGTTCCAAGCTGTAAGACCATACGGCAATATAGGTGATAGGAAAAATGATGGATGGATTGAAAGTGAAAATACATACTTTCAAGTTTATGCACCTTGCGATGTAACAAAAAGTATTAATAGTGCCGTTACTAAACTTAAAAAAGACTTGGAAGGATTACTTAATCATTGGGATGCGTTGTGCCCAGTTAAAAAATTTTATTTCGTTTTAAATGATAAGTACAAAGGTGCTCCACCACAACTTCATCAAAAAATGACTGAATTAAAGTTAGAGTTTGGTTTGGATGATGCCAGCGTTCTCGTAGCTAAAGACCTAGAGTTTGATCTTTTTGATTTACGTAATGATATGATTTTATCAGTGGTAGGTCATTTGCCTCATATTAACAATGAAGAGTATATGTTTGTTTCTGGATTTACGTGCTTTATTACAGCATGGATAGATTTTGAAAAAGTGGCTCGAAAAAAAGTAGTTCAATTAGTATCTCAACGAGCGCCTTTAGGTGGTAAGTCTCTAATCCGAATACTTCAACAACATAGCTTAATTAACGAAGGTGATGTTGTTTTTTTGGGGAAAATGGCAGATCAGAGAAACCATCTGGTGCATGGCGTATCGTTAACTATTCCGAGAAAATCTGAAATAGATAATATGATACTTATCACTGAAAAATTGTAAATTAGCCTAACAAGTTACTCAAACGGACGCTAAACAGTTGGCTAGCTTCGTACCTCGCAATTTTAGCCAACTTTTTATCGCCGCTTAGTAAGGCGTTAGGCAGTAAGGATACATTGTGAGTTCTGAACCAGATTATGAAAACTACAATTTAGAAGAATTGGAAGATGTACTTGAGCATATTGACAGGGAAGCGTACCCAGAAAGAACTAAAAAAATCCAAGAAGAACTAAATAAAAGACTCACGAAAAAGTCAGACTCCAATACAAAACTATCGATAAACCCAAAATTAATTGGGGTAACAGGGGTTGTTTATTCGCCAACTCAGGCGGCTCTTGGATCATTTCTTGGGGGCCCTTTTGCTTCACTCTATTTTCTCAAAACTAACTTTGAAGTATTAAAAAGTGAAAAGAGCAAAAAAAACACTATAGCATTAGGCAGTATTATTATTTTTTGTTTGTTATTAATTTTACCATTTTTGCCAGATAATTTTCCTAATATGATAATCCCAATACTGACTGTAACTATTACTAAAGCATTAGTTGAGAAATTCCAGTTTACTAAAGAAGATATTGAAATATCTGAAGGACTAAAATACCAGTCAAACTGGGGGATTTTATGGACAAGCATTATTTGCTTAGTTTTGCTTCTAATTGCAGTAACTGTATTTATTTTAATCATTGAAGGCCTAGGCTTTTCAGTTACTGCCTAACAAGCATTTAAAGCGGGACTTCTAACAGTTTGCTCGGTTTCGCTACGCTACACAATTTTAGCAAACTATTATCAGCCCCTTAAATGGGCGTTGGTATGACTCCCCACGTCAAGCAGAACACCACTCTTTCGGCCTAAATATTTAAGCCTGCTTTTGCTCTTTTGACTCAATTGGGATTGAGCTAACACAGTCGATGAAGCAAGTAATTTCGTCGGTTGTCATGCTGATATCCGTGGATTACTTATCTTTCAATAAGCAGCGCCTACCTTACATTACCCGTCGTGACACCTGTCTTCAGTCTATGTTCGTGGTTCAACACGGAGTTAACCGTATTGCCATCCTAACGCCCTCGGTGATCGTGTCACATCCGATGCTTGACCCA